>NZ_VCEI01000011.1 GCF_005860765.1 Dyadobacter sediminis
CGCCGTATACGTCAGAGCGTCGGAATCTTCGTCGGTGAAACTGCCCGCTGCCACATTGTAGGTAAAGGCAGTCCCTGTGACAGCAACCTGGTCCGAAAGTGGCAAAGCCGCAACCGGAGCGTGATTGGCAGGAACCAATTTATTGATATGTACCGTAACCTGCGCCGTAGCCGCCAGTGCCGGAGTTGCATTGTCTATGGCCTGAACAGTCAGTACATAAACCGAATCTGTAGCATAGTTCAGCGCAGCAGCCAGTGTGATGGCGCCGCTTACCGAATCAATCGTAAATCTGGATGCCTGGTTACCGGCTGTAATGCTGTAACGAACCGTTTGTTCAGCAGCATCCGTAGCGGACACCTGACCGATACCTGTTCCCACCGCAATGTCTTCCCCGTGTGTAAACGAGTAAGATGCGCTGGCAAAAGCAGGTGCCTGGTTGGCGGGTGTAAATTTATTTACCTTCACCGTAACCTGTGCCATAGTCGCCAGTGCCGGAGTGGCATTGTCCATGGCCTGAACAGTCAATACATAAACGGAATCCGTAGCATAGTTCAGCGCAGCAGCCAGGGTAATGGCGCCACTCTGCGGATCAATTGCGAATCTGGATGCCTGGTTACCGGCTGTAATGCTATAACTAACCGTCTGGCCAGCAGCATCCGTTGCGGAAACTTGTCCGATGCCTGTGCCCACCGCAATGTCTTCCCCATGAGTGAATGAGTAGGATGCATTGGCAAAAACAGGTGCCTGGTTAACAGCAGGTTCTTCTTTTGAAACAGAGAAGTTATCGAAATTGAAAGTGACAGGTTCGGTGCCATTGCGATGTGTGGCAAAAATTCCTGCGTAAGCTGTTTTACCTGAAAGTGCCAGATCCGCAATATTGAGGCCGGCAGCTGTTGAAGTACCGCCCACATTCACATAGGTTGTGCCGTTGGTGGAGTAGAAGCCTTCCAGTTTGTTGTTGATCAAATCTACAATCATACGAAGACGTACCGTCTTTGTATTAAGTCCGGAAATGGCAGCAGTAATCTTGCGGTCGGAAACATCCGCACTGACGTCGTTCAGTTCCCTGCGCAATTCAATTTTGTTGCCGACAGCAACCAGTTTCACATACGTTTTATCATTCAGGCCAAGCCATATACCGGCCTGTTCGGAATTAACCCCGTTGTAAGGATTGATCAGCGTTGTTTCCAGCGTAATCTTGCCGCTTGCAGTAATGCCAGCTCCCAGCGCATTGATCTGATTGTTATTGGTTAAATGTGCAATTCCTTTGTTGGTCAAAATACTCAGGATACCATTTGCCACAGTCAGTCTGGAAGGTTCGTAACCAAGGATGTTCGAGAAAGTAGCCTCATTATCGGTAGCCTGACGGGCGCCTGAGTAAGCATCCACCATGGTGAAACCGGTTCCGTTTTTGTTTTGATCAGCAAGTCCGCCTTCGGTACCGTCAAAGTTAAGCGTAAACGGCAAAGCCACGGCAATCTTGTCGCAGGGCAAAGTACTGATCGGCGGGCAAGCCACTACGATCGGTGGAACAGCCGCTGTTACCGTCAGGTTGAATTCTGTACTTGCAGACAAGTTGCCGTCGGTTGCTGTCAGGATAATCCTATAAGCAGCTGCTGTTTCCGGCGTTCCGCTGAAAGTATTGCTCGTGTTATCAAAGGAAAGCCATTGAGGCAAGGCAGCGCCGCCGCTCAATGCAGCGGAAAGCGTCAGTTTATCTCCTTCCTTATCCGTAAAAGTACCCGCAGGAACGGTTAAAGAAAATGCAGTGCCGGTTGTAGCCGACTGATCGCCGATAGCAGCAGAAGCAACCGGTGCCGTATTGACCGGAGCTGTTGTTCCGGAAATTACATTTAATTGAAACTCCGTGGCAGCCGAAGCTTTTCCGTCCGTAGCAGCAAGTCTGATGCTGTAACTTGCCTCAGCTGCCGGCGTACCGCTGAACGTGTTGTTTGCCTGATCAAATGTCAGCCATTGGGGAAGTGCAGTGCCATCGCTCAAAGAAGCTGAAATGGTCAGCACATCGCCGTCCGCGTCCGTAAACGTACCGGCAGGAACCGCGAAAGAAAATGCAGAATCCAGCTTGGCTGTCTGGTTGCCTATTGCAGCAGCAACGGGTGTCGCATTAGTTGGAGTGGAAGCCGCATTTACAGTCAGCGTAAATTCCGAACTGGCAGAAGCCTGTCCATCCGTAGCAGTAAGCCTGATGCTGTACGTACCGGCCGTAACGGGCATACCGGCAAGCGTGTTGCTTGTCGGATTAAATGTAAGCCATTCAGGAAGCGAAGTGCCGTCGCTCAACGTGGCTGAAAGTGTCAGTTTATCTCCGTCCGCATCGGTGAAAGTGCCGGCAGGAACTGTGAAAGAAAAAGCAGAATCCGCTTTGGCCGTTTGATTTGAAACAGCAGCAGCAGCAACCGGTGCGTTATTGACCGGAACCGGCGTAATGATCGCCGTATTGATTTTTGTATTTGTTCCGCCTGTGGCATTGATTGTCAGGAAACCGTCATTAACCGTTGCCCGTACCTTAGTGGATTTGAAGCGGGTGGATGCACCTGCAACTCCGCTTGGGATGAAGTTGGAAAATGCATTAACGCCTTCTACGTTAAGAGTATGGCTTTCAGGAACCGTGCCCACATCGCCGTCGCCGGCAGAAACAGTAACGTCGTAAGTACCGTTTGGAACTTTCATTTCCCAATAGCCCTCGACTCTCGTACCGTTGAAAGAAGTAGTGCTCGGAATGGTGTTGGCCTGCATGTGCATCAGCGTAGCCAGCAAAATGTTGTCTGCAGGCTTCGTGCGTTTGCGTCCGTTTCCAAGATTCGACGTTCCGCCTACTGACAGGTCAACCGGCGTGCCGTCGGCCACTTTGCGCCAGCCGTATTCCAGACCGCTTCCCTGGCTTGTGCCGGTTCTCGGGCCGAAAGGCTGTCCGTAATCTTTCAGCCAGCCATCAGGCGTTACCGTGGCTGCCTCCTGGAAATTCACCTTGAATTCCGGGGCTGGATCCGCCACGGCCAGTAACCGCGCATGGATCCCTCTGGATCTTACCTGATTGCGTGTAAGCCCATGTTCGGAATTCAATTTTTCCGAAGATCGTGCAGCAGCCAACTGGCTGTCTACAAAGTGCTTGAAAGGCCTGGAAAGGAAATCCAGGTCCCGTACAAAGTTCAGTGCGTACGACTGAACACTGACGATGAGGCCTATCAACAAAATCAATGGCCAGACTCGTGCATAAAAGCGTGCGAGCTTGTCAGTAAAGAAGAAATCTTCTTTCATAATGGATAGAATAGAGGGTGTATTATATTGAAAAAGATAAATTCGCATCAATTCCGAAGCCATCACAGCTCGGGCTGGTGACATCGAAACAGAGAGGATGAAGAAGGAAAAAAGAGGAAATTTGGTAATGCTGATACATACTGATTTTTAACTGAATTATTGATAGAGGAATATGGGTGCTACTCGTATTACTTATTGATGGGTGAAAGATAAAACCAGAATAGTAATCGGTACATATTCTTGGGATGACACCCTGTAACTACGGGGTAAAATGATCAATTAGCAGGGTTTGAAATCCGGAAAAGTGAGGTAAAATCAGAGGTGCATCGTTACGGATTTCCGAAAAACTCCCGGAAGCGCCACAATGTAATTCTTGCTGTACAGCGAAATAGCTGTTCCGGTGAAAATACCCTTGATACATTTAACTTGAAATTGAATTATACAAGTACTGTTATTTGTAGCCAGTAAGAAATAGAAATAGCTGACAGGATTATTTGCAGAAATAGTTTTGTGTCTGACCGTACTATCCGGATGAGGCGGTTTTTTGAAATGTATGAAAAAAGGCAGTTTTCAGAAACATCAGCAAGGCGAAGGATTCAAGTCTGAAAGGCGGCGAATACGGGAATTTGAATAAAAAACGGTGCCGAACGTCGGCTTGATTTCAGGCTGGCCTGGTTATTTTCTGAATCCTGTAACATACGCATCAGTCAGAAACCAGAATCAAACCAGGATATAATGCAGGATCATATTAATAATGAGTACAACCGGATTGAAGATTATGGATTAATTGGAAATATGAAAACCGTCGCGCTGATTTCAATGAACGGTTCCCTCGATTTCATGTCTTACCCGACCTTTGATTCTCCGACCGTCTTTGCCAAATTACTTGATTCCCGTAAAGGCGGCAGCTTTTCTGTCACGCCGCATCTGCAGGATTATAACACCAAGCAACTTTATCTTCCCGGCACTGCAGTACTGCTTACACGGTTCTTTTCCGAAGAAGGAATTGCAGAACTTACCGATTACATGCCGGTGCAAAAAGGACATGCGATCAAGTCCAATGCCATTGTGAGGCAGGTTAAAACGGTGCGCGGAAGCATTACGTACAAGGTGAAATGCGAACCTGCATTTGATTACGCCCGTTCCAGTCATACCTGCGAGGCAGGTGAAAACGAAATCTACTTCAAAGTACAAAACAGCCAGGAAACAGTCATGCGGCTGCTTGCCGACGTGCCTTTGCAGGTAGTGGACAATAGCGGTTACGCAGAGTTTACGCTTCACCAGTCTGAAACGGTTTATCTGGTGCTGGAATGCGGTCATCAAAAGATTGAGGAAACGAATCCGATCGCGTTTTACAAGAATAAAACATACTTCGAAACAATCGGCTACTGGCGGAAATGGTCATCCCAATCCACTTACAAAGGCCGCTGGAACGAAGCCGTAAACCGCTCGGCCATTACGCTGAAATTACTGACTTCTTCAGAACACGGTTCGACGGTGGCAGCCGCAACTTTCGGCTTGCCGGAGACGCTGGGCGGGGAGCGCAACTGGGATTACCGCTATACCTGGATCCGGGACGCGGCATTTACCATGTATGCCTTTCTGCGCCTGGGCTATACTAGTGAAGCCACGGCATTTCTCAAATGGATCCATGCCCGCTGCATCGATGACAAACTATACCTGATGTATTCCATAGACGGCACGCACGAGCTGGAAGAAGAGGAGCTGAGCCATTTTTCCGGTTACAAAGATTCCAGGCCCGTCCGGATCGGCAATGCGGCGCAGAACCAGCTTCAGCTGGATATTTATGGTGAACTGATTGATACCATTTATATATACAATAAACAGTATTCGGCCATTACTTACGAGTTCTGGGAAACAATTGCGGAACAGATCGAGATTGTGATCGAAAGCTGGCAGAAAGCGGATCACGGAATCTGGGAAATCAGGAATGTGGAAAAGGAGTTTCTGCACAGCCGGCTGATGTGCTGGGTTGCCATGGACCGCGCCATCAAAATTGCAGAATTCCGGTCGTTTCCGTATCCGAAACAGCAATGGAGCGAGATCAGGGACAAAATTTACCTGGACATTTACCATAATTTCTGGAATGAAAAAGTAGGGGCGTTTGTGCAGTACAAAGGCGCCGAGCATGTGGATGCGAGCGTGTTGCTGATGTCGCTCATGCACTTTATTTCCCCGCATGAACCGCGCTGGCTTTCAACGATGAAAGTGGTGGAAAAGGAACTGGGACTGGACGTATTGCTGTACCGTTACCGGAACGGCTCCGATTCTTTTGACGGGCTTGAAGGGGAAGAAGGCACATTTAACATGTGTTCCTTCTGGCTGATCGAGTCGCTTGCAAAAAGCGGTGAAGTGAGCAAAGCACTGGACAGTTTTGAAAAAATGAACGGATACGCCAATCATCTGGGCCTTTTCAGCGAGCAGATCAGCTACAAAGCGGAGCATCTGGGGAACTTTCCGCAGGCATTCACACATCTGGCACTCATCAGCGCGGCACTCGAAATTGACAAACAGCTGGACCGTCTATGAGCTATTTTTTGTTATTAAAATACCTGAAGAAAAGGTAATCCTGCTATTTCAGCATATTACTGGCTATATTCAGACTTGTTTACAAAAACATTAAAAAACCGAGTTTAAAATTTAATTCAATTGAAGTATGACAACTAACAAGGTTAAACAAATCCATGAGCACGGTCAGAGTATCTGGCTTGATTTCATTGACCGTGAACTGATGCGGTCCGGAAAACTGCAAAAACTGATTGATGAGGATGGAATCCGCGGTATCACTTCTAATCCGGCCATATTTGAAAAGGCCATTTCCAGCAGCTCCGATTATGACAACGATATTGCGCAGCTGGCAACCGGCGATAAAACAAATGAAGAAATATTTTTTGCGCTTGCAATCGACGATATACAGCAGGCTGCCGATTTTTTTGACAAGGTTTATAATGAAGAAGTCGTCGGTGCAGACGGTTATGTAAGTCTGGAAGTTTCTCCGTTTCTGGCACTGGATACGCAAGGGACGATCGATCAGGCACTGGATCTCTGGGAAAAAGTGGACCGCAAAAATGTCATGATCAAGATTCCCGGAACGCTGCCCGGATTGCCGGCCATCCGCCGGGCTATTGCAGAAGGTCTGAACATTAACGTGACACTGCTTTTCGGGCTCGAACGCTACGAAGCGGTTACAGAAGCGTACATTTCCGGGCTGGAAGACAGGCTTCATGCCGGCGGTGACATCAGCCAGATTTCGTCCGTTGCCAGTTTTTTCATGAGCCGTATCGACGTGCTTGTTGATCCTGTGCTGGATGAAAAAGGACTGGGCGATCTGAAAGGAGAAGTGGCCATTGCGCTGGCCAAGAAGGCTTACGAGATTTACCAACGCGTTTTCAGCAGCGAGCGCTGGAACAAACTGGCGGAAAAAGGAGCCAAACCGCAGCGTTTGTTGTGGGCCAGCACCAGCAGCAAGAACCCGGCATTCAAGGATACCAAATATCTGGAGGCGCTGATCGGACCCAATACAGTAGACACAGCTCCTTTGGAAACCATCGAAGCTTTCCGCGATCACGGCGTGGCGGCAAACAACCTTGAACCGGGTCTTGAACAAGCCACTGAATTGCTGGAAAAGGTTAAAAATGCGGGTATTGATCTGGAAGCAATTGCCCGGCAACTGGAACAGGAAGGAATTGACAAGTTCAATGCGCCTTATGAAAAGTTGCTGAAAGCGATCGAAGACCAGAAAAGCAAGTCATAAAAAACTTGCGGTAATTCGCTTACATTATCGATTTGATTCCCTGATTTCAGCCCGGGCTTGTCCGGGCTGAAATTTTTATATGCAAACCCGATCCATTGTAATATAAAAAACCGCAACTGTTTTGTTTTTATACAATACAATTGCGGTTAAATCTTTAAAAAACAGATTCAAAATTCTTCCGGATCAGCAAAGCAAACGGTGCATTTCACACCATGGAAAACCGGAACGGGACAATGTTATATTCGATGAAAACTTTCAGGACCTGTTCTTCTGAAATCGTGTGATTGTTGAGGTACAAATCGTATATACTCGTCCAGAAACCACAGCCTTCATGGGTTTGATACCAAAGTTTAAACAGAAATATAAGTGAAGGCAATCCGTAACCCGAATGGCTGAGCGGCCTTTCCAGTTGCTCCGACATTCTTTTACCTAAACCGCAAATCGGAAAGCTGACTTCGTACAATGCTTTATTCTCTTCCAGTGTCATGCGGGTAATGGTAAATTGATGATGGATTCCGGATCTGGCTGGGAATTAAATGAAAATCCGTCCAGTACGGTTACGCTTTTTGAATACATTTCAATGATCCTTTTGCGATCGGCATTAACGACTTCCCTGTTAAATAATCGGGCAGCTTCAATGTGAAACTGAATGTCATAATTTTTACCCGGATCGTATTTGCCGTAAGTACGTTCACATACTATTTGCAATGCAGCTTCATAGGTCATCATACTCGATTTTGGTTTAATTAAAATGATAGAGTTGGGTTTTGAAATCAGAATAACAGGGGATCAATAAAATAATTTGAATCCGGTTAAAGGACGATTTTATATTATTAATCAACTATAAAATTGACTTGTACAAAGATATTCGGCATGTTTCCTATTCATCAAATTACTGTGGTAAGGAAGCCTAATTTTGGGGTTAACCGGAGCAGAATTCAGGATAATATAAAAGGCCGGACGATCATGCGGAAGACAGAAATACTGTTTGGAATCGTGTATGGCAAAACGGAAACAATCTTTAAAATGACAGCAGTGCAGCATGTCATTCGGCAGGTAAAAAAAGGTGCAGATGAACCGTCAAAGCTGAATAAGCCGGCATAACAGCCTGATCGGAACATCTGCGGATACGCTTAATTGCAGCTTTCAAATGCTGGTTCTTCTATTTCGTTTACAGCACTTTTCTGAAACTTTCTGTTTCTTAATTTTTTGAATTCTTCAATAAGATCACGGTCACCGACAATTTTATGGTAATCGCTGTAAATCATGATGAGCGCCAGGACAAAGACATCCAGACAAAGCATAATGACGAATCCCTTACGCTGTGACGTCATACCGATATGGCCTATACGAATGCTTATTTTCAGAATAAAGGCGAAAATCAATCCTGCTGCTGCGGCATACATAAACGTATTAAAAAGCTTTTTCATTTAAGATAGAGGAGTTGTTCAGGCAAATGCCCTGTTACTTTAAATTTGTCAACTGGTTTCAGAATGTTTACCGGTTGAAAAGCCTTCTGAATGTTCTATGGGTCCGATTTGAACTCTTTAATCCGATCAGAATAGCCATCAACTTTTATTTCTGATTTTTCCGAAAGGTACCACATTCCCGTAAACGGCTGAAATCACTGTGGTGAGTGCCATAATATTTGGGGTCAACGCGGATGAAATAGTTTGAACAGGCTAGAAGTTAACTGTATTCCAAATTCCATTGAACGCTTTGTAATTTGAAGAAGTAATTGTGTATGCTACGATCAGAATGTAACCGTTGAAAAGACTATTTAACTTACTTGCGTGTGTTATTGCAGCCCGTTTTTAATTTGTTAGAATATGATTAAAATTTTGCATGTAATGATTTGAAAGGCATTTGTAGAAATACAGGACCGATAATGAAACGGACAGGCTTGTGGCCCTTGTTTTACCTTTATATTTATCGATTACTTTGGTTATTTGAAAGTGTTGCAAAGCGCATGTCAGCGAAAATAATTACTTTGCTTTCAATTTGACACTGCGTTATAAAAGAACAAAAAAGCATCCTAAAACCTGCATGGAGTATTTTCTAGTTTCCATTTTCCTGATCCAGTACGTTCGTTCTTCGTTACAAACCAAAACCCGTTTCCCGGCACAGGATCAGATCCTGATTTATGCGCGGGGAATGTCCATTGCGCTTATAGGTTTATATTATGTATTTAATGAAAGGTCCTGGTTTGACTGGTTCTGGCATATCTATACCGTTTCCCTGCTGCTTTATCTGTACAAGAATGAGGCATTTCAGTCGCTGCGATCCGTTATCCAGTCATTTATCCCGTTCATTGCCATTTCGGTAATGCGGGACCTGGTGAAAGTGCTTTTTCCGGTTACGTATGACCGGATTGATTACATATTCGAAGTAGCTATTTCGGCTGCCTTTATCCTTTGTTTTGTCATCTGGTTTTATGCAAGAAAACAGCAGCGTATCCTGGCCAAGGAGCGGGAAGAGCGGCTGCGGGAAGAAGAGGCAAGCAAAGCACAGAAACAGTCGCTTGAATACCTCGTGAACGAACGGACGATCGAACTGACCATGCAGAAAGAGGAACTGCAAAAGACAATTCAGGAATTGAAATCGACTCAGAACCAGCTTATACAAAGTGAGAAAATGGCGTCTTTGGGCGAGCTTACCGCCGGGATTGCACACGAAATTCAGAATCCGCTGAACTTTGTCAATAACTTTTCAGAAGTATCGGTTGAACTTTGTCAGGAACTGGAAGAGGAAATGGACAAGATCACGATGCCTGATGCTGACAGGGATTATATAAAAGGAATCATTTCGGACCTCAGCCAGAACCAGCAGAAAATTACGCATCACGGCAAACGGGCGGATTCCATTGTGAAAGGAATGCTTCAGCATTCCAGGGCATCGTCCGGCGAGAAGGAACCGGTGGACATCAACGCGCTTGCCGACGAGTATATGCGGCTCGCTTATCACGGACTGCGTGCAAAGGATAAGGAATTCAACGCCGCACTGGTTACGGATTTTGATGCGGCCATCGGCAAAGCGAATGTGATGCCGCAGGATCTGGGCCGGGTTTTCCTTAATCTTTTTACCAACGCGTTTTATGCCGTTGCAGAAAAAAAGCGGTTGCTGGCAGCATCCGGAAACCGGCAGGATTACAAACCCGAAGTGAAAATCAGTACCAAAAAATTTGACGGTAAAATCTACATCCGCATCGCGGATAATGGAACAGGAATGCCTGAACATATAAGATCCAAAATCTTTCAGCCGTTTTTTACCACAAAACCAACCGGGCAGGGAACGGGCTTGGGGCTTTCCATGAGTTACGATATCATTACGGTCGGTCATGGCGGTGTCTTGGATGTGGATACGGTGGAGGGCGAAAAAACAGAATTCAGAATAACGCTTCCGATCAGCTGAAAAAAGGGTCTTAACAGCTGAGAAAAGCACTAACGTTTGATATGAGAATACTTGTAGTTGATGATGAAGAAGATGTGAAATCGCTTTTTGAGCAAAAGTTCAGAAAGGAAATCCACAGCGGTCAGTTTGAATTTTCTTTTGTCTTTTCGGGAGAAGAGGCTTTACGGTTTCTCGGGAACAATCCTTCCGGCGTGGTCATGATTTTGTCCGATATCAACATGCCGGGCATGAGCGGTATCGAATTGCTGAAATCCATCCGCAAGGATTACCCCGCCGCGCCTCCGAAAGTGATGATGATCACGGCCTACGGCGACAACGACAATCACGATCAGGCTATGCATTTCGGTGCGGATGATTTCCTGTCCAAACCGGTGGATTTTAATGAATTGAAGGTCAAATTGCTTAATACCCTATGAAAGCGAAAATTCTGGTTGTGGACGATGAGACCGATCTGCAGTTACTGATCAAGCAGAAATTCCGGAGACAGATCCGGGAACAGGAATACGAGTTTGTGTTTGCGGAAAACGGCTTGAAAGCATTGCAGGTGCTGAACGAAAATCCGGACGTGGACATGGTGCTCAGTGATATCAACATGCCGGAAATGGACGGACTTACGCTGCTGATCCGGCTGGGTGAAATCAGCCCGATCCTGAAATCGGTCATTGTATCGGCTTACGGCGATATGGATAACATCCGCACCGCCATGAACCGGGGCGCATTTGATTTTGTGACCAAACCCATTGATTTCAAAGACCTGGAAGTGACCATGGAAAAGACCTTGAAATACGTGGCGCAACTGAAAGAAACCATTAAGGCCGTACGTGAAAACGATATACTGCGCATGTATGTGGATGCTTCGGTACTGCAGTTTATGACGCAGGATGCTTTCGAGCAATCGCTCATGACAAGCGAGAACATTGAAGCCACGGTCGTATTCATGGATTTGTGCGGCTTTACTTCCATTTCCGAAAATGAGCCTGCGGACCGTGTGGTCAAAATGATCAACAAGTATTTTGATGTGATGGTGAAGGAAATCATTGCGCAGGGCGGACTGGTGGACAAGTTTATGGGTGATGCAGTGATGGCCGTGTTTCGCGGCGATTATCATCTTGACCGCGCCATAGAATCTTCACTGGCCGTCAGAAATCACATCAATGGCTTTAAAGAAGAACTTTCCGATCAGTCCGGTTATTATCCCAAAGTTTCCATCGGCATCAATTCGGGTGAAATGGTTTCCGGCAACATCGGTTCGGCTGCGCTGAAAAGGCTGGATTATACGGTAATCGGTGACGCAGTCAATGTAGCTCAGCGGCTGCAATCGATAGCAGCGCCCGGGCAGGTCGTAGTGCCGGAATCTGCCTATCTGCTGATTAAAGAGGCGTTTAATTGCAATCTGATCGGTGAAGTCAATCTGAAAAACAAGGCAAATCCTGTAAAAATCTATGAAGTGCTGGAATAGTTATGAATGTTGAAAAAGCAGAGGAATATATCATCCGCCAGCTTGGGTTAAGGCTGTCGGAAACGCTTTATTATCACGGCCTGCATCATGTGGAAGACGTAACGCATGCCGTCCTGAATTTAGCTGTGCAGGAAGGAATCACAGACGAGCAATCCGTCAAACTGCTCCGGATCGCTGCGTTGTATCATGACTGCGGCTTTATGAATACCTATCAGAACCATGAAGAGGAAGGTTGCCGGATTGCAAGGGAAATATTGCCGGATTTCGGGTTTTCAAAAGTGGAAATTGCTTCCGTCTGCGGCATGATCATGGCCACCAAAATTCCGCAGAACCCTCAAAACCATCTTGAAGAGATTATTTGTGATGCCGATCTGGATTATCTCGGGCGGGACGATTTTGAACCCATTGCCGAAACGTTGTTCCAGGAACTGAAAGTCCGCCAAATCGTTGCCGATCGTGAAAGCTGGAATCAGATTCAGGTAAAATTCCTGACAGCACACCATTACTGGACCCAATCGGCAACCAGACAACGCGCCCCGAAAAAAGCAGTTCATCTGGAAAACCTGATCAAATTAATCTGATCAATTCAAATCTGATATCTTACTTTTCACAAACAGCATTTCACAAAAAATCACTGCACACGCATTTTTTCATTCTGAACGCGGATCCGCTGACAAAGTATCCGCAGCACATTGCGCAGTATTTCATCCCGTTCTTCCATCAGTTCAAAAAAATCTTCCTGATCAATCCGGAAAACCAATGCGTCCGTCTCGGCAACGATTGTGGCCGAGCGCGGTTCGGCATCCAGCAATGAAAGTTCACCGAAAATTTCACCTTTGTCAAACAAGGCAAGCTGTCTGCTGCCGTCGTAAACGCCGATTTGTCCGGTATAAATCACGTACATGGAGTCGCCGAGATCTCCTTTTGCGAAAATTGCCTGGCCTTCGCTGTACGTTACTTCTTTCATGATCGGAGCAATGGAACCAAGCACGTTTTCCGGGGTCTGGGAAAAAATGCGTGTGTTTTTCAGGACTATAACCCTTTCCATTTCGGATATTTGCCGGGCTGCTTCTTCGTGTTTCATGCTTTCAGGAATTGTAAAAACCGGATTTTCAGTTGGTGACAGTTGTATGATTCTTTGTCTGGCTGCATCCCGTACAAGCCGGGAAGGGTGATTGGACAATGCCTGCAGAAGCCTGCTGTTTTCATCATCCGGAATGCAGTTCTGGATGGCGAGTGCAATGGTCCAGGGGGTAAAGAGCTTTTCCCTGCGTATCAAAATGTAAGGAACAACAGGAATTCCGGCATTCGTACTGGCCGTATACTGCCGCAAAGCTTCCCGCTTTTTCAGGATGGAAATATCTTCAAACAAGGCATGCAGCGAAGGATAAAGCATACGCGGAATAAGGCTTTCGATCATTTCGAGCGAATTGGCCCGTTTCTCGCGGGACGCATGCCTGATCCCGTTCCACGCATTTTGTACGGCATCCTTGTCATACTGCATCATAAACAGATAGAACAGCCGCTGGCCCGTTTTTTCAAGTTCATAATCCAGCGCATCGTTCCAGACTTTGTTTTCGCCGCTTTCGTCCATTCCGTTCAGTAAAACGGAAGCATGGATCAGTTCTTTTTCTACGAATTCAGCGAGCAGCGGCCTGTATTCTTCGTTTGTCTTGTAACCCGTAAGTGCTTTCAGTGCAGACAGATGAATAAAGGTGTCAGCTGCTTTTACGTTAACAACATGCCCGGAATTAATTGCCGGTTTGCTGTCGTAAATGGTTGTAACAAGTTCAAAAAGCGTCCGGAAAACGAAGTCATTTTTGTTTTTTTCGGCTGCTTTTACAAATGTTTCCATCCGCTTTCCGGTAACATCCCGGCGCAGCCAGTCCTGAACAATGCTGATGCCGGAATCGCCGGATCTGATCAGGGCAGTTAAAGTCGGTTTGTTCAGGTTTTCGGCAAGGAGCGGTTTCAGCTCCTGTATCAATCTTGCAGAACCATACGTGGCGGCCACTGCCATGGCGGCATTTTTCACTTTTTCCGAACCTTGATCCAGACAGTCTCTGATGCTGTTTTCATAAGAATCCAGGCCGGTTGTCTGTATGCAGTCCAGCGCGGTAAGCTGTGCTTTTTCATTTGCGGAAACAAAAAGCCTGCGCAGCGTGCCATGAATCAAAGGCAATGCCTGTCCTGCTTCCCAGCATCCCAGAATAGCACCTTTTACAATATCCAGGTCTTCGTGCGAAAGAAAATAAGCCAGTTTTTCATCAGAAAGCCGCGACGCCGAGCATGCGATGCGAACGGCAAGTGTCTGGCAAGCAGACTCCGGTTCGCTTTCAATATATGCCAGAAATGCTTTTGAAAGCTCCGGTTTCTTGATGGTTGCCAGTGACTGCAAGGTTTTCAGCCTGACTTCCGGATTGGGATTTTCGAGCAAAGAATCAACATTTTTACTGAATACGGAAACCTTGTTTGCTGTCAGCCATTCGATCGCATTGATTACTTCTTCCTTACGCTGACTTGCCAGGTTTTCAGTTATAAATGGCAGCGCCTCTGCCGAGGAAGCCATTTCACCGCTCCTGATAAACCGCTTGCTGATCGCGCTTTTCAGTTCGAGCATATAATGGCGGTAGGCCTTGCGGAAAATAAACAGCGCCACAACGGCAAAAAACAAGGACAGGTCAAAAGTAAGGCTGATATCACTGAGCTGTTGTGTATAGACAATCCAGAGGAGCAAGCCGGCGATGAGCATTCCGAGCGGCTCAAACAACCCTTTTGCCAGCGTATGTCCTTTCAGGCGGGTTTTGGTAGACAACGGCTGAAAAAGGACCAGGAAAACCGGATCGAAAATAGTCCTTCTGACGAGCTCAAATAATAAATAGGCAATGCAGTAATACACCAGCAGGGACGGCTCGTCTTTCCGGAAATACGATGAAACCAGTAGCCCGAGCGAAATAGCAATGGTCGTGAGCGGCAGTAAAAAAAGGGTTAGCCGCACCCCGAAACGTTCGACCGTTTTTCCTGAAAACAGCATTTTTACCAAGGTTGCGATTACATAAGTGGCGGTAAGTAAAGAACCTACGAACACAATGACGTCATGCTGGCTGTGAAATTTGTATTTGACATTGACAAAAAAATGGTACTCGATCCACGTTGCCGTCGCCGCCATGGCTGCCATGCCCAGACATAAGGATGTAATCAGCTTGTTGCCGCCGAAGTATTTACGGATAATCCTGGAATCCGATGCGGCTGTCTGTCGCGGACGGGCATGATGCGGATTCGGGATTTCGGTAAACCGGAACGTAAGCACCTGCGTGTAAAATGCCAGGGCAAAAAAGACCAGTGAAATGAGCAGTAAAATCATGAGCACCGACGGGGAATGAATCAGTACGGCAAGCACGGCGCCGAGTGCCTTGGCCGGCATATCGCCCGAACCGATCACGCTGAACAAACGCTTGCTTTGCCTCACGTCAAAAACCAGCGCGGATAATCCCCAGAATTCCAGATTAATAAGTAGATAAATAATGCGGTAACCGACCATAATGGCAATGGCCGTGGCAACGCCGTGCCCGACCAGCAGCAGCGCCATTACGGTAACCACCATCAGTAAGGACGAAAGCATAGTGCCCAGGCTCAGCCTTTTGAGCAAAAGCCTGTGTTCGAAATGTTCGTAGACTTTCCCGGCAGCCATTACAGCAAGCGCAGCAGCTATGTAAGCAATCGGAAGGGAATATTCAGGATGGTTTTCAAGCAAGAGGACATTGGCAGAAACGTAAACGAGCGTTGTGCCGACGTTGATAAAAAAGTTATGAAAGAAAAATAGGATCGTCTGCGGATGGATGGAATGGAATAAACTGTTGTTTTTGTTCAAGGATTTCATAAGGTCTGAATACGGGCTTCAATCCTGTAAAATAAACACTTATTCTTCCTTTTAAAAACCCGGATTGCAGATTTAGCTTCGGGCTGCACCGGAATTTGATCCGTTCAGAAATTAAAAAGCCCACAGCCGTTTGATGGAACAAACAGCCATGAGCCATAACGTGGAGTAAAATAGTAAGATAATGAAAGCCTTATGTTGCTGCTATGCCAGGGGCTGCGGGGAGGCGTTTCCGCGTGAACCCGGGAAAAGCCGCAGTTGCGAAGCATCCTGTTCAATATGTACAATCAGTGGTGTAAAGCCGTCTTCGGCCATGTACCGGATCTCGCAGGAATGGGCGGGCGTTTTAAGTTTTCCCTGCTTGTTGACGAGATTGACAATTTGCCTGACACCGTCGACGTGAAATTCGTAGCTGCCGTTTTTGCTCGGCATTTCAATAGACAATGATTTTGTATAAGAGCCTGCTGTCTCGCTTTCAGGCATTTTGAATCCGGTTGCAATGGTACTCAGGCCCAGTGAAACAACCTGAAGAAAATTTCTGCGTTTGATGTCCATTTTATAAGAAGTAAATGTCGTGAACTGGTTTGGAATAACTGTTTTGAAATGGGTTTTTTGTCAATGCACTGTTTTACGGAATGCTTAAAGCCGACTGACAGCAGCTGTATTGAAAATCAATGTGGTTATACAATCAGTAAAGGTTCGGTAATTCTGGATTCGAGCGAAGTATTGTACTGTACTTCCATGTTTGCATATTCCACGGCAACCGTCTGAGGCATGGGTGAGCGGTATATGCCAAACTTCCAGTAAGGTCCGGTTTCATCCGGATACCCGATTCCGATGTTGGAAATATTGACCAGCTCCACGCCGTCTTTCCACCATTGAAACTGACCGTTGGTTGGCGAGAAACGGATGCGCATGACATTTTTGTGCCAGATTCCGCGTGTAAACTGGCTGGTGCCTCTCAGAAACGATTTCGGACTGATCGTATGCGGTGTTACCGTTGTGGAGCAGGTAAAAGCTTTGAAAGTATCAAGTCCTTCCAGTCTGAAACCCAGCACCGGCGGCGAACTGATATCGCCTTCGTCTTCGCTGGCATGAAACTGGCCGAGGTAACAGAAGTCGGACGGTTCCAGCGTAAGTGCTTCCCCGGGTTCGATTTTGATGGCAAATGAAAGCCATACATCCTGATCGTAAGGCATCTGGGCACCTTTCATGTAAAACTCGGAACGTTCGCGGTATTTATTGGTATAATCTCCTGACCAGACTTCACCTGCATTTACTACCGCGCGGTACAGCGGAGACGTTTTGTTCGTTGCTTTCTGCAGAGACCATTCCTTGTTCGGAGTCTGGGTCATATACGATTTGTCGAACATGCTCACCATGGTGCCTGCATTACCAACCGAAACAAACTTCTCGGGGAACAGGTTGACTGCAATATCTTCATGCTCTGAGCTGATTACATTCGAGTCATAAAAATTGATCAGCTGGATCTCGTTTTCTGATTGTTCAATCTGATAATTGGAACTCGTTTGTTTGATCCAGGTCCCGCCGTCAATCCTTTGGGTAAATACATCGGATGTGTTGCTTGCAGATGGTCTGTTCAATGTTACAATATCTGCTTTTCGAGTAACCGGAGTGGCATTGGTGCGGATGTAACTGGTCATTGCAGTTGCTTTTTCCAGCTGGATTCCCCAGATCAGCACACCGCTTGTGCCGTCGCCGGTATAGGATTGCTTGCCGTTGCTGATTTCACAGCCGATTACCGTGGAAGTATTGGATGAAGATGCGATGAAAGTGGCAGCGCAGCGGAACCAGCCGTTTCCTGCATTCTCTACCGCAGACCCGATGAAAATGCTGCTTTTGTTCCCGACTATTCCGTTTGCAATATCAAAATGGATGGTCAATCCGCTCACATTGAAATAAACCCAGGTCCTTTCGGCAGCTTTAAAAAAGGCGCTGACCGTATAGGTATTTCCGGCCTCTGTGGTGATCGTAGGGTTGGGTACAATATAGTGTGCGGTGCTGGATGCCGTGTTTTCTTTTATTTTATATCCGAATGTTTCACCGTCCGGCGATTTTATCGTAGAAAGCGGTGTGCTTGCAGCCTGTTTGCGCCACGGCGTACCTTCCAGTTTCTGGGAATACAGAACCAGGTTGGTACTTTCCGGTTCTATCAGTGCTCCTGCCAGTAACGGCGCAGTGTCTGAAAGCCTGTAATTGTAACGCAGGCCCATATAGGCATTTTCGGCAGTAGGCGTGTAGGCCGTCATGTTGATGCCCGGCTCCATCTGGGCACCCCAGGCATAGATGCATTTCCCGGTAACACCCGCATAACTTGCGGTACTGGTATCATTCAGGATGTATACGTGAAAGCCGGAAGTGGATCCAAGGTCAGGAACAGCCGTCAGCTGAAGTCTCCACCAGCCATTGCCGCTGTTGACCGCCTTGTAACTGATCAGATTGGAACTTGCCGCAATGAAAGTACCCGTGGCAAGATCGAGTTTTACGGTGGGGTTGCCTCCCGTAAAAGAGGTGGAATCCGAAAAGCTGAACTGTATTTTACTGCGCGTCCCTGCCTTAAGGTACATACTTACTGTAACCGGCTGGCCTTGCGGAACGGGAACAATGCGTGAAATCCTGTGTTCGCCGGTTTTGATTTCTTCAGAAATTTTGCAGGCAGTGCTGGTACCGTCCGGTGCCAGAATGTCGCCCGTCGTAGCAGCAAAGGCCATCACCTGAATCCATGGGCTCACAGCTAATTTCTGGCTCTGCGACAACCAGTTTCTGCCCGGTTGTGCAAAGTGCAGGTATCCGTCCGAGCCGTAGTAGGAAGCTTCACTTTCTCTGATAAAGGAGATGTTGTTGTTGAGCGCTGAAGACTCTTCTCTGAAATCGAAAGCTTGAACTGGTGCTAGCATTTTCCTGAATATTTGTAATAGGTTGAATTAAGTCGGTTTGTTGGAAAAGGTGATTCAGTTGACTGTGCAGTTCAATCCGGAAAACGTTTCTGAAAGCATGAACTATTTAACCCGGATCAAACTGCTGTGTGTTGAAGTCAATTCTGAATCAGTGTGTTATTCCTTTGTAATTTGATAAAACAAAATTATACGGATCGCCATCCTGAAAACATGACCTGCATCATGTTTAAAACTAACATTAATTATTTTGTCAAATACAGAGTATTAATTTTATCGATTACAATAATTATACTATAAATAGATATAGTAAATGTTCTGCAATCCGGTTTGTGCCTGTTGGACGATGCAGCAATCAACAAACTGCTTTGTGCGTAATCCGGTGAAATGTTTCTGGAAAAAGAAGGGAGGTGAAATTCGATTTTTAAATCAAGCGCGTCCCTTAGATCCGCAGCCTTTTTCCAGGCAATGGCATAAAGCAGGCTTACGGACGAATCTTCACTATTGATCTCAATTCCCGGATTTTGCTGAGCCGTCCTGGCATAATTTTAAAGTCTTATCCTGCAGGCAGAGAAACTGCATGACTGTTTCAATTAAAAAAGATAGAAAAATGGCTGAATTAAACGTCCAACCCAAAAAGAACAATCCATGGCTGATCTGGCTCATCCTTGCGGTGCTTGTGGTGGCCCTGATCTTTTACTTTCGGAGCAATAGCAGTAACAAAAGTGTATCCATCGGCAGCGACAGTACTTCAAAGGATACATCGGCATTGGCAGCCTGGGACAATGTTGACTGGAATGCCTCAGAAACTTCTTACGAAGAAATTACGGATACCACGATTTCTGTTCGGGGAAACAAGGATTATACGATCTACGGACTCGGCGAAAACATTCTTTTCAACGTGGGCGATACAGCGTTGCAGGCAAGTGCACAATATCAGCTGAAACAGATTGCCGCTTCTGTGAACAAGCGTTACAAAGAAGCTTCTCTGGCCGTTTACGGAAGAACGGATTCCACCGGCACGGCCGGCCTGAACAAAGAGCTGGGTAAATTGCGGGCAGAAGCTGTAAAACAATGGCTGGTTGAAAACGCCAGCATCAATGCGGACAACATCACGGTTTATTCCAAAGGACAATCCGATCCGGTGGCTTCCAATGCCACGCCGGAAGGAAGACAAATGAACCGAAGAGTGGATATTGTGGCAAGAGCACAGAAATAAGATTTTGGTTTTGGTTTTAAACTCTAAATGAATTTGACAATGGCTCTGAACGAAAATGATGATAACGATAACCGCCTGCAGGAACTGGGCGGAAGCGATTTCGAGATTGCAGACGGACAACCGGATATCAAAGGCTGGGAAGTAAAAGATTCAGCCGGTACTGATCTGGGTGAAGTAGACGAACTTATCTTTGATGTAACCAGCCGCAAGGTCCGTTATCTGGTTGTGGATCTGGATGAAAATGAACTGAAGCCGGATTCAGGGAAAGTGCTTGTCCCGATTGGTTTGGTGACGTTGCAGGAAAATGACCATGAAGTGATTTTACCTTCATTCGAGGCAAAGCATCTTTATGCGCTTCCTGAATACGAAAAGGGAAAAATCACACCTGTAATGGAGTCTGAAATACGGAATACCTTAACCGGACTGGGCATTGCTGCCACCGGATCTGCTCTTTACGACCGTCATCCCGAGGGTTTTTACGATCACCAGCATTTTGACGATACACAATTCTATGCGGGCCGCAATGATGCCAATCCTGTGAATATACCGATCATTGAGGAAGAATTGCATGTAGGCAAAACTGAAGTGGAAACCGGCGGAATAGCCGTAACCAGCAAAATCATTGAAACCCCGGTTCATGAAAGTATTACGCTCCGCGAAGAACAGGTGCATGTCACGCGCGAAGCAGTGGACCGTCCGGCAACTCTGGATGATTTTGAGACTTTCAAGGAAGGAAAAACGGAGCTGATCGAGACCAGGGAAGTTCCGGTTGTGAATAAGATCGCAACGGTTGTGGAAGAAGTTTCGATTCGGAAGGAAGTAGGCGAACGTAAAGAGGTCATCAAGGATACCGTGCGCAAAACCGAAGTCGATATTGAAGATATTGACCATGATAAACCGGGCGCTGACCTGAATCCGTAATGACTGCACATTAATGACTGCATATTTCAGGACAAACCAGAAAGGATCGCTCGAATGGCGGTCCTTTCTGGTTAACAGGTAAAAATTTATGTACGGAAAGCGAGCGGCGTCAAAGAAGTCTGTTTTTTGAAAAAGTTGGAAAAATGAGCCAGATCATCAAATCCCAGTGTAAAAGAAATTTCCGAAATGTTCCAGTCAGTCTGTTTGAGTAAAATCTTAGCCTCCTGAATTACTCTTGTACGGATGATTTCTGTTGTCGTACGGCCAAATGTTTCTTTTAAAACCTTGTTCAGATGATTTACATGAACGGCCAGGACATCGGCGTAATCCTTAGCCGTACGAAGGTTTAATCTTTGCTGCGGGGATTCCAGCGGAAACTGACGTTCCAGAAGTTCAATGAACAGCGAAGAAATCCGTTCAGAAGCACTTTGGGCCATGTGCAATGCCGAAGCTGGCTGAAGCTTCTGGCCGTAATGGATCAGTTCCATGACCAGGTTTCGGATCAGGTCATATTTGTAAACATAATCCGTGCTCATTTCTTTGTACATCTTCCGGAAAATATATTCAAGTTCCGCCGTTTCTTCCTGCGTTAGCTGAAAAATCGGCAATTCTCCGGGCTGAAAAATCGGCAGATCGTCGAGTACAATCCCGGCTTTGTTTTTTGCCAGAAAATCCGCAGTAAAAATGCAGAAAAAACCGGACTGGTTATCGTCCTGAGGCAGCCAGTGATAAGGAATCCTGGGCGTGGCAAAAAGCAATGCACTTTCCTGAATGTCAATGACCTTATCGGCATATTCTGCCCGGTTTTTTCCCTTGATCAGACTGATTTTGTAATAGGCCCTCCGGCTGTACGGCATGATGCGCGCACCGCTGTTCTGTTCAAAAAGCTTTTCTGTTTCAAAAATATTGAAGTGTCCGATTTCCCTTGTGATTCCTTCGGGAAGTTTGGCGGTGGCTTTCTGGTAAAAGTCTTCGATGGATGAATTGCCGATCATTTTTTTGCAAAAATCAAATTTAGTCGCTTTGTACGGCCATTCAAAATCCGGTGGTTTCAAAGATTCATTCCGCCCGATATTTCTATACGCTGCGCATTGATCCAGCGGGCATCCTCGGTACACAAAAATGCAACCACACCGCCGATATCATCCGGCAGGCCAACACGTCCAAGCGCAGTGATATTGCTGATATGTTTGTTTATTTCCGCATTGTCCCGCACCCGGCCACCCGAAAAATCCGTTTCAATCGCACCCGGCGCAATGATATTGGCCCTGATTTTCCTGGATCCGAGTTCCGCGGCCAGATACCTTGTGAATACCTCCACAGCACCTTTCATGGAAGCATAAGCAGAAGAGCCCGGCATGCTGAAGCGCGCCAGACCAGACGATACATTGATAATTCCGCCGCCGTAGTTCAGGATGGGAAGTGCTTTTTGCGTCAGGAAGTAGACACCTTTGAAATGCACATTCAGCAATTCATCAAACATTTCTTCACTAACATTTTCGATCAGCGCATTGCCGCCGATTCCGCCGTTATTAATCAGAAAGTCAAAGCGTTCTGTATTGAATGTATTTTTGAGCACTTCTTTCAGTCTGTCGAAAAAAGCATCAAAGCTTTTTACATCGGCCGCATTCAGCTGCAAAGCGGCTGCCTTTTGCCCGGCCTGTTCAATCTGCGCAACGACATGCATTGCTTCCTCTTCCTTGCTGAAATAAGTAAGGATGACATCAAACCCTTTTTCGGCCAGTTTGAGTGCCATGTTTTTTCCCAACCCACGGCTTCCGCCGGTTACAAGTGCTATTTTCTTTTCCATTGTTTCAAACGTTTTTTGATTTGGCAAAGGTGATTAAAATACGCGCCAGTGATTTGTAATTATCAATCCGTTATTTGCGAATTTCAAATAACGCTCGTTTTTAAACCCTGTTTTCAAAGCGTTCAGCCGTAGCGGAGTTCGGGTTTTCAGGAATACACGGAACATACCCGTCAGTGCTGCTGAAAAAGCCGGATGGTGTAATCCAGCAGCGCGGTACTGCCCGACTCGCCGTGCCCGGGAATAACAACTTCCGTGTCCGGGTATTTTGTTTTCAGCTTCATTACCGTTTCGGACCAGTCATGTACATTGGCATCTTCCAGATTGCCTTTTGTGGCATCCATTTCTTTAATCAGACAGCCTCCGAACATTACTTTTTGTTCAGGAAAATAGCCGATGATGTTATCGCGGGTATGGCCTTCGCCGTGGAATGCGGCAAGTACTTTTTTACGGCCCGCTTTAAACGTACGAACCTCGTCGAAGCCGTTTTGCGGAACGGCGTAGTTTTTCAGTCTGGCCGCTTTGATCGTCAGGTTGGAAGCATAGGAGGGAATGCCTCGCTCATGGAATGCATTCAGTCCGCCCAGACAATCTGCATGAAAATGCGTTGGAATGATGGCAACAATCTTGCATTTCAGACTGTCGCCAACCCATTTGATCAGCTCGACGGACGTTGTATCATCAGCGGGCGTATCAAAAATTACAGCCTCGTTCCGGTCGAAAACGATCATGCCGTTGCAGGAAACTTTCCCGAAGCTTTCCGTCTGAAGAAAAGTAGTATGCCGGTATACGTTTTCCTTCACTTTCTGAACGGTGATACTTGGTGAAGTGTAACTTTTATCTGAAACCTTTACTGTTTGGCAACCTGAAAACAGCCATACGAAGCCAAGAAAAAGAAAATGTCTGAACATGAAAAACTGGATTTTGACAAAAACGGGAAGTTCTGCAAATTATATCTTTTGCCGCAACTCTCCTGAATTCATCCTGAAAAACCGTTCCATTATATGCAGTCTGCCTCATAGACAGGTAAAATAGTACATATCAACTTCTGTGCATATTCCGTTTTATTGTCTACCGGTTCACTTTCCCGGATCCGGAATCCGTCCGGAGCAGTTGCTGAACGATACTTCTAAAACAGTTAATAAGATGGATGAATATTGCAACCTGAAATTTGCGCTGCATAACGGATCGGAGGATCAAAGGATTTTCAATGCCGCTTTTCCCAAATGGAATTTGCCCGTCACCGGAGATCATATTCTGATTAACCGCGGAAATACTTCCGTGATTTTCAAGGTAATCGGCAAAACACATGTTTTTGAAAACGGCAAGTTCAGCGAAATCCTGTACGCCGTCATGCAGGAAGATTATGTGGGATGAAAGTGCAGGTTCAAAGTTTTTTCGCAGCCACCTGATCTTTTTTACAGAAACTTCCCCGTACCCATTCCGATCCGCCTTGCAGAAACCGTAATCCGCCGTACTTAAAAAGTAACTTCTCCGACAAAAACTGTCTATAACGGCTTTGCAATCAGCTCGCTTCATAATTCCTGTATTTTCCCGTTCCCATTCAGCTCCGAAGATTTTTTCGTGCACTAGTTAACGCGTTGTCACACTTGCTGCCTTTGCCGACGCGGCATTTACGACTTTTCTGGTCCATCGATTGTCCGGATTTAACGGTGAAGAACATGTAACCACGATGCTGCTCTGCAGAAGTGCTATCCATGCATTTGCAAGGGTTTAATGACTTATATGGCTACGATTACATCCTGAGATCTGGGCGGAGCAGCCTGGACGTTGGTTGTGGCGGTTGCGCCTTTCGGTTTATGTGCCGTATTTTTCATGCCTTGTTTATCCAAGGCGTTAAGGGGGCATTTCCATGCCGTTTATGCAGTTTTCTTAAAATTCTTAAAAAATCCGAACTAACATCATCTTCATTTGGTTAAACGATATATCGGAATAATTCGATATGCCGATTTATGGATCAACTGGAAATATTCAAGGCACTTTCAAATAAAACCAGGCTGGATATTCTGAACTGGCTTAAAGAGCCGGAAACCAGTTTTCCCGGTCAGGAAGCTTTTGGCTTCAAACACGGCGTATGCGTCGGCCAGATTCAGCAAAAAGCGGGTCTTACGCAATCCACCGTATCGGAATATTTGTCCATTCTGCAGCGTGCCGGGCTTGTAAAATCGACCCGCGTCGGGCAATGGACTTATTACCAGCGCAATGAAGAAGCATTTAAAGCCCTGAGCGAACTTGTGCAATCAAAGATTTAATCAATATATTTTACCAATGAATTCAGAAATTCTGTTCAGGCCATTCCGCCTGAAATCTTTAAATATGAAAAACCGGGTGGTGATGGCACCCATGACGCGTTCTTTTTCTCCGAATGGCGTTCCTACCGATGACGTGGCCAATTATTACGGCAAGCGTGCACAAGGTGAAGTCGGCCTGATTTTATCGGAAGGTACGGTCATTGATCGCGTATCTTCTTCCAATGACCAGAATGTTCCGCATTTTTATGGTGAGAAGGCCCTGGCCGGCTGGCAGAACGTAATCAACAAAGTGCACGATGCAGGCGGTGCCATGGGTCCTCAGATCTGGCATATGGGCATTATGGACAATCACCATTCGGGCTGGGTGCCTTCAGCGCCGTTTGAAGGTCCGTCCGGCCTGAACAGGCCCGGGTTCAACAATGGCAATACCATGACCGACGCTGATATTGCAGATACCATTGCCGCATTTGGCCGTGCCGCAGCCGATGCCAAAAGGCTGGGTTTTGAAACCGTTGAAATCCACGGCGCACACGGTTATCTCATCGATCAGTTTTTCTGGGATGCAACCAACCTGCGTTCGGATATTTATGGCGGCAAAACGCTGGCTGAACGTACCCGGTTTGCTGTAGAGGTAATCAGGGAAATACGCAGGCAGGTTGGTGACGATTTTGCATTGATCATCCGTTTATCGCAGTTCAAGCCATCGGCATACACCAACAAACTGGCCAAGACGCCGCAGGAAATGGAAGCATGGCTAAACCCGCTGGCAGAAGCCGGGATTGATATTTTTCATTGCTCGCAGCGCCGTTTCTGGGAACCCGAGTTTGAAGGTTCGGACCTGAACTTTGCAGGCTGGGCCAAAAAGCTGACCGGAAAAGCAACCATTACGGTGGGATCTATCGGACTGACAGGCGAGTTTATGGCGGCATTCGCCGGAGAAAGTTCCCAGCCAAGTTCCCTGGACGAACTGGTAAGACGCATGGACCGCGGCGACTTCGATCTTGTTGCTGTGGGAAGGCCATTGCTTGCAGATCCTTTCTGGGTTCAGAAAATTCACGAACAGCGTACAAGCGAACTGAAAGGTTTCAGCGTGGAAGCACTGAGCCAGCTGGTCTAACAAACAGAAGTTCTACAGACGGCAATCCGCCGGGCATGCATTTCCATTGCCCGGCGGATTGCCGTTTTTATTTGCGTTTATAGTTAAACGTTGTAAACAGGAAGCCCGTTTGAAAAACTTCAGAAAGCAAGATCAGTAATCAACTGGCCGGATGTAATCCATTCCATTTCATCATCGTAATCGGGTTTAACGGCAATGGTATGATGTTCAGGAGAATTCTTACTTCTTCAACTATGGACAGCCACAATCGAAAATGGCCGGCATTCCGGAAGAAACAATTTATTCAGAAATGCCGGCAGCCACAAATACACCAATTTACACGAATAAAAAAGTCATTTCATTTATACAACGCCACCCATCAGCGGGTCCGTTTTGGTCACGGCACCGGTTTCCACATGTCCGGCAAAACGCTGTTCAAACGATTCCGAACCTTTAATCCTGACGCTGAAATCATACCATTGATGCGATTTGGAAAGATTTAACACGACAGAAGCCTGACTTCCGGCTGCAATGGATTTCGTGCGGGAACCGGTTTTATAACTGTTATCGGCAATAACGATTTCATGCGGTTTATTGTCGATGTTCCGGATGGAGACCAGAATATTTCCGCTCAGACGGGACGAACCGGCCGGTTCGTACTCACAGGAAACTGCCAGCGCCGGGTTGTTCGCGCCGCCTGAAAATTCCCTGTAAAAACCATTCGGGCCATATACCCGGAGGTGATAACGGTTATTTTCAAAATCAGACAGACTCCATTCATCGTGCAGTATATCGCCGGCTGCCACGCTGTAATCCCATGAGCGGAGGATTTCATTCTGGAAAGGACTGACCGCATAAACCCGGAACGGTGAACCGCTGGACTTGCTGCCAAATACCTTGTTGCCCGCTTTGAATTCCAGGCCGAAACTGTTTTTAGCCGGATCAAAACGGCCATTTACGTAAACTTCATAAGGCAAAGCGCAAGCCGGTCGGATGCCTTTTTCCTGTTTTGGAAAATAGGGCGACTGCAAAGGATCAGCATTGATCTGCCTGATTTCCTCTGCTGTGAGCTGTCTGAAATTGGCGGGAGCCTCTTTAAACTGAGCCTGATGGATCCCTTCGATAAAAGGCATCCTTTCAAGAAATTCCGGCCTTGTGATTTTTTCGCCGTTGTAGGGCCTGAAAACAGAAGTAAGGTCGCCGCAAACCGTTCTGCGCCATTGCGTAATGTTCTCTTCCTGGATCTTTTTGTTGAATTTCTTTTCCAGAAACGTTTCCAGAAATTGCAGGGAAGACGTATGATCAAAGACCTCTGAATTGACAAACCCGCCGCGTGTCCAGGGCGATGCAATGATCATCGGAACACGATAGCCAAGCCCGATTGAACTTTCGCGGATGTTTTTTTCCATAGTCGATGGATTGGTCTGCTGGGTTCGCGTGGCAAAATCCAGTTTCGGATCAATTCCAGCGGAAACCTTTCCGGTATTCTTCTTGTACGGATTAGGAACCGTAAAAGGCGGCACATGATCGAAGTAGCCGTCATTTTCGTCGTAAGTAAGGATAAAAATCGTCTTTTTCCACACATCCGGATTTTGCAGCAGGATTTCCATGGCTTCGCTTACGTACCACGGCCCAAACCAGGGCTGACCGGGATGGTCGGAAAAATGGGCGGGCGGCATGAGCCAGGAAACCGTCGGCAAGGTGCCGTTCCGGACATCTTCCCGGAACTGGTGAAATACATCGCCTTTGGGCACGTTCAGCGTTCTTTCTTCGCCATGGTCATGGTATTGCATGGCGGTGAGGTCGTGGAAGTGCGGGTCTTTGCTGTTTGTTGTAAATGCCCTGTCGTTAAGTTCCTTGTGATGGGGGGAAAGATTCTGATACCCGTCTTTGGTGAATTTGGTCTGAGCAGTCTGGATATTGGAAAGCAGCCTTTTGGCCGCTGCCAGCTTTTGCGCGGATTTTTCGTCGGCCGGATCTTTTTCAAGCTGGGCGATCAGTTCCTGTACATTTTCCTTTTTGGACTGAAGATTGGTTATCCCGCCCTCATGCAGGCGGACATTGTACTGTTTGAAATATTCCAGCACATTGGTACCGAAGTTGCTGAGCCAGGAGCTTTCCTCGCCTTTCAATCCGTAACCCATGGTAAGTTCGTTCTGATACACTTTCCATGAAATGCCGTTTTCCTGAAGGCGTTCCGGGTAAGTAGTCCAGTCCAGTTCGGGGAATTCGTAGTTGCTGTTGTTCCACAAATGCGCGATGGATTCCGTTTCATTTTTCTCACGCACTGTGCCCGTCATCCAGTAATACCGGTTGGGGTGCGTACCCGTTATGCTGGAACAGAAGTTATGATCACAAACGGTAAATGCGTCGGCAAGAGAGTAATAGAACGGAAAATCCGACCGGTCGCAATAGCCCATCGTCAGCGGAATATGGGCATAATCCTTTTTGCCGGTCTTTTTTACATCCAGCCATTTGTCGTATTTCCCGTTGTTCATGGCGTCGGTCTGGTCCGTCCAGCCGTGCGGAATGGAGCCCATCCAGGCCACTTTGGTATCTTTGACTTTCAGGTGAAAAGGCATAAAAGTATGTCCTTCCTTGTTGGTCTGCAGCCATACCTTGTTTTTATCGGGCAACTCAACCGCCCGCGGATCGTTATAGCCGCGTACGCCCTGCAAAGTGCCAAGCTGATGGTCAAAGGAACGGTTTTCCTGCATCAGGAAAACAATATGTTCAGCGTCGTAGAAAGTGCTTCCGAGTTCAGGATTTACTGCCAGCGCCTTTTGTATAACCGGCGGGAGCATGTTCATCATGGCGCCCGTGCCCGACAGCAGCGCAGCCTGTTTAAGAAAGTCTCTTCTTGAATTCATGTTAAAAAGTGCTCGTTTTTCGCCCAAAGATATCCGGCATACGGATGCCGAATGTTAAGGAGCTGTTATCTTTAAAAGTAGTCCCCGGTAAATTCTTACCGGAAATGCCGGCGTAATGTCATAACGGTGCCATCCGGAATACAGGAACCGGGAATTTGGAGACAGATTGTTTCCGAAAAACCGGAAATCAGCAATTGATCCTGAACACAGCCATTCGCAGGATCAACCTGTTGCCGGATACTGTAATCATCGGAGTGAAGCCGGTGTCTCAAAGAAGAAAAGCTTAAAGGTACTTTCCGGTCAATGGTTTACCGGCGTGAAATCACCGGCAATGATTTCAATTTCCTGCACAAACCGGCTTGCCCCGCTTTTGTACCAGTTCCTGAATTTCTCTGACTGGTCCTGATGTCTGGGCAGATATTCCAGTATAACGGAAAGATCAAACGTTTTGCTCCGGACGCCCGCTCCTGAAATCACGC
Organism: Dyadobacter sediminis; assembly: GCF_005860765.1. Taxonomy (GTDB): domain Bacteria; phylum Bacteroidota; class Bacteroidia; order Cytophagales; family Spirosomataceae; genus Dyadobacter; species Dyadobacter sediminis. Next base: position 29,382 of record NZ_VCEI01000011.1, read on the forward strand.
CGTCCAGTGCATTGCATTCCTGTTCGAAATGATTCGGGACCGGAATCATCATCACAGGCTTCCCAAGATAGATCGCTTCGCATACCGACTCAAAGCCTGCCGTGGTTACAAGCGCCTTGCACGATGCCAGCATGTTCAGATACTTTTCGCTGTTGATGCGGTGGAAAGTCAGCGTTTCATCCAGCCGTAAAACCTCATCCGCTTCGGCATTGTCCCAGAAACAGTGCAGATGAACCTCCGGATGCTCCTGATGCCAGTCCACGATTTTTTTACTCATGCTGTGATGCGTCATGTACACCAGCAAAAAATCGCCGCACGTCGGTTTCAGGTTCAGGACTTCTTCGCGGATCAGCGGCGGAACTACGGTTATTTTCAGATCATTTCTGGATTCCATTTCACGGAAAGACAATGCAAGCCGTTTTGCGGCAAGCCAGGAAGTAAGCCGGGAATTGAAGTTGATGACGGATTTGTTGAAGCGGCTGTTTTCAGGAAAAACAAATTTGGGGTGCAGCAGCAGATACTGGTGCGCAATACAGATCATCGGTACTTTCTGACCGTACAAGAAGTTGTAAATTCCGCCATACGTTTCATAAAAACAAATGATGGCGTCCGGTTTCGTTTTGCTGACGATTTTGTGGATAAACTGAACGGCACGCAGGTACTTCGGCATGTTGGATAGAATCGTGCCGATTGTACGTCCCAGATTCATGCCTTTGCCGTTGGGATTGTAGGCGATGCACGGCGCGTCAAACTCGTAAACAGACGCTTGGATCTGATCTTTAAAAAAAGTGGGGATCATGCGTCCGGCTGACTTGCCGGTCATGGCACCCACTATTTCGTGTTGAGCCTTTCTGAGAATTTGTCCGAGCGCAATGGCCTGTGTCAGATGCCCGCGGCCTTCACCCTGAACAAGAAACAGAATTTTCATAATTATAAAATGCAATGATCTTTGTCGGGGGCAATGCCGGTAAATGCAACCTGTTTTTCAGTTCCGGGAAAGTTCCCGACGACTGTCGTACTGTGCGGTTTTCTGTTTTCCGGTTTATTTCCGGCATGTTGCTGATTATAATAAAGCAGGCTCCAGTTCCCGTCGGAATCCTCCACCAACGCACTCAGCGTTTCCACCCAATCGCCTGAATTCATATATTGAATGCCGTCTATTTCGCGGATTGCCGGATGATGGATGTGCCCGCAGATGACGCCGTCGCAGCTTTTCGCCTTTGCAAGCTCCGTCAGTTTTTCCTCAAAATCAGACATGTAGTTTACCGCCATTTTCACCGATTGCTTGATGCGCTGCGAAAGTGAATAGTAAGGCAGACCTTTCCATTCGCGGTATTTATTATAAAGTTTGTTGATCCAGAGCAGAAACGTATAACCCATGTCGCCGAGGTACGCAAGCCATTTCATACGGGTTGTGATGGAATCAAAAACATCGCCGTGGGTTATGTAGAAGCTCTTCGAACCCGAATTCAGAATGTAATCTTTCCTGAACTGGAAATGCTTTCCCAGCCGGAACGGTATGATCTGGTCAAGAAAATCGTCGTGGTTGCCGCGGATGTAAATGACTTTGGTATTGTTTTCCTCAATCATTTTTAACACTCTTCTGAAAAACATCGTATGTTTCCGTTTCCAGACACCATACTTTTTCAGTTGCCAGGCATCAATGATATCCCCGTTCAGGATCAGCTTTTTGCAGGAATAGTTTTTCAGAAAACTGGTTACTTCTTCTGCTTTGGAACCGCTTGCGCCCAGATGCAGGTCCGATATAATGATGGTCCGGAAGTGTGTTGTATCTCTCATAATACAAATATGATCTTTTCATATTAACCGGGTATTACGGAGAAATTATCAATATGTTAATGATTTCTACAAGGATATTGCAATTACCTAGAACAATTTGGAATGTCCGGAATTGTTCAGACCGATCATTTTTTCGTTTTGAGGAAATCAGCAAACCACTTTCCGGAATTTTTAACCGTCCGTTCCTGCGTGGCAAAATCGACATGGACAAGCCCGAACCTGGCTGCATAACCTTCCGCCCATTCAAAATTGTCTGTCAGCGACCATGCCAGATAACCTTTAACATTTACGCCGTCCTGTTTGGCTTTGAGTATGTTGTAAAGGTATTGCTGGAAAAAGGCTGTTCTTTCCGAATCGTCAATTTCCCCGTTGGAAAGCACATCTTTGAAAGCCGCACCGTTTTCGGAAACGATGATATCTTTTAATCCCTTGTATTTTGCGAACTGCTGCAGGATCTGATACATTCCTTCCGGGTCAATTTCCCAACCCATGGCAGTTGCCGGCGCATTCCGCCTGGATGCCGGAACTTCTGCCAGCCACAGAACCGGTTTGAGCCATGAATGTTTTACCACTACACTGAAATAGTTCTGAATGCCGATGAAGTCAAAATCAAACCGGAGTTTTTCATGATCGTCCGGCTGCATGTATTTTTTCATGTTGTTCAGATAGGAAAAAGCATCGGCAGGGTAGCCGAGGCCCAGCGCAGGTTCAATGAAAAGCCGGTTCAGTAACGCATCCGCTCTTTTGGCAGCCATCGTATCTCTCAGTGATCCCGTATACGGCTTTACAAACGAGCAGGAAACAGCCGTACCGATGTAGGCGCCCGGCACATTCCGCCGCACAACCCGCCCGCCTTCCGCCTGACACAAAGCAAGATGATGTACAACCGGCAGAAAATTAAAAAGCCCTTTTTTTCCCGGCGCGTGCAAGCCCGTGGTATAACCCAGTCCGGCTACGGCCATGGGTTCGTTCAGGATGATCCAGTTACGGACACGATCGCCGAACTCGGTTGTGCAGAGTTCGGTATATTCCTGAAACCAGTTTACTATTTCCCGGTTTTTCCAGCCGCCTCTGTCTTCCAGCGCCTGCGGCAGATCCCAGTGGTATAAAGTAATCCATGGCGTAAGGTTCAGCTGCAGACATTTATCGATAAGCCGGTTGTAAAAATGAATTCCTTTGCGGTTCATGCTACCTGTTCCGGCCGGTAAAATTCGTGACCACGAAATGGAAAAACGGAATTCCTCAAAGCCTAATTGCGCAGCAAGTGCAAGGTCATTTTCATAAGAATGATAAAAATTGCAGGCAATATCCGCATGGTCGTTATTTTTGATTTTACCCGGTACTCTGGAAAAAGTATCCCAGATGGATGGTCCGCGTCCGTCTTCTTTTACGGCGCCTTCAATCTGAAAGGATGCCGTGGCTGTTCCCCAGCGGAAATCATTTCCAAAGTCTTTTCTGGCTAATTGCAAACTCATTTTTTTGATTCATGTTCAGATTATTCACCGGGTTATTCTAAAATTTATAAATCGTTAAATGGATGTATCAGATCATCCATTTCAGTTCGGTTGTAAAGGAAATCGTCAGCCACATCTTATAATCGCCTTTAATCAAATCATATAATTCCTGCCGGATCCTGTCCAGTTCTTTTACCTGTGTTTCTGCCTGTTCTTTTGGCAGTAAAAAATCAATTTCAATCGTATAGCTGCTGCCGGTTTTAGCTACCCGCACGTACTCATCCTTGAAGTGATATTTTCTTGAAATAAAAGCGGCCTGCTCGTGTATTTTCTCTTCCACTTCATCATCCGGCGCAAATTGCAGAAGTTCTCTTATGTTTTTTATAAAAGTCCTGGCCGGGATCCGGAGAAACAAAACGGAAATAAACAAGACCATGGATGGGTCCAGATAAGGAATCAGGTAAGCATAGGACGTATTTTTAAGAAAGTAACCCAAAGATAGAACAAGCAGTACGCCAAAACTCAGAAGTGCATCCAGCTGCCATTCCGTTGATTCAATCCGGACATATTCCGAGTTGAGCTGCAAGGCTTTTTTACGGAAATAAAGCCATAAAACAAAGCAGCCAATGATGGAGAAAATAAGATAGGGAAGTGCAATGCCAAGCTCCACAGCCTTGCCGCCGTTCATGATATCCATGACCGAAGTGGCGAGGGAATAAAGACACAAAAATATAATGACGGAAGACTGGACCGTGATCACGAACGGCTCAAACTGGGAACGCCCGAAAGGAAGATTATCATCGTCCGGCTTACGGATAAAGTTATTGACAAGCAATGAAACCCCGGAAAGGCTGATGCCGACCATTGAAAAAAGAGCATCAAAAATAATGGACTTGGAATCGCCTAAAATCCCGACCACAATAGCCCAGATCGTTAAAACCGAGCCCGTTGCAATGGAAAGCTTGATCAGTTTTCTTTCATGTATTCGTTTCAGGCGCGGATTCATTTTCTGGTAAAAGCTTGTGCTGCAACAATATTTACAAAGTTCCTGATACCGCCATCAAAATCTGTGCTATCCACAACAATCTTAACATTATGTTAATGCAGATCGCAGCCAGCTGACCGAAATTTTTCCCGGTTTGATCCGGAAAAACCTGTTGTTTATTTCTTCGTATGATACATTCACTGCAGAAACAAGACTGCATCACTCATGTAAATGCATGCGTATGATCGCCTGGCATGCACAAAAAAATAGCAGGTAAAACCCGCTATTTTTAGATAAGTTCGACTAGGATTAAAAATTTATCGTTGCATGAATGGTATAAAACGGCAATTTCGGGTTATATCCTTTTAGTACCTGAATATTCTGTAAAGATAGATGAAATCCAAACGTATAGCAGGTGCTCCATGTTAAGCAAAAATTAAATTTGTTTTAATCCAAACTTTATTGTCAACTTGTGATGTTTAATAATCTGTTGTAATTGTACAACTATATGGTGTGTAATTGCGGCATATGTCCCTGGTGTAGCGTTGTTAACGGCAGCATGGAAGGAGTTACGTGCAAGTGGACATTTATGCCGGAATCCGTACCAAAAACGTTTTTGAAATATATTGACAATGGATCTGCAATGTTGAGGGCAGTGACCCGTTTACTGATCATTCCGTTTTTAAAATGTCGTGAGCATGAACAGCAATGAAATTTCAGGCATCCGCAATTGCCGGAACAAAACAGGGAATATGATCGGAATGTTATCATATGAGGTTGGGTGTCATTTTCTGTAAAACGGTAAATGCTTTTTCTTAACTTGAGATATAATGAATTAACTAGTAACATGACTTATCAAACTTATCAATGGTCTGAACTGAATGAAGCAATGAAAGGTACTGTCATCAGTTCCTATGCCGCTTCATGGAATGTAGAAGAAAACAGGAGAGCTGAAATGTACCGGATTTTTGACATTGGCAATCCTGCAATCATTTTTGATTCAATAGGAAAATACTGCAGGATAAATACCGACAGCATTCATAAAATGAAGCCTTTGGTTAAAACATACTTTTAAAGAATGGAATCTGCCGGAAGCGGCGATTAAACCTGGTATGTTCCCGATTGCTTTTCATTCCATCTATAAATATCCTGTTCCGGAAGGCCACCGCTTTCCGATGGACAAATACGAGCTGCTGCCTTTGCAATTACTGCGGGAAGGTATAGCCGAAGAAACGGATTTTTTCAGCCCGGAACCCGTTGCTCTGAATGCTGTTTATGCAGTGCACGGAAAGGATTATACAAACCGTTTGATAAACGGTACCCTGAGCCGGAAGGAAATGCGCCGCATCGGCTTTGAACAGTCGCCGTTGCTGGCCGAACGTGAATTTAGGATCACAAACGGTACCGTGCAAGGTGCATTAAAAGCGCTGAAAACCGGTATGGCCTTCAATATAGCCGGCGGTACGCATCACGCCGGCCGCAATCAGGGCGAAGGATTCTGCATGATTAACGATCAGGCTGCAGCGGCACAATATCTGCTGGATCATCACCAAGCCAGGCAGGTGCTTATCGTTGATCTGGATGTGCATCAGGGTAACGGAACGGCGGAAATCTTTGCCGGTGAGCCGCGGGTATTTACCTTTTCCATGCACGGCAAGAACAATTATCCTTTCAGAAAAGAACAAAGTGACCTGGACATTCCGCTCGAAGACAAAACAAACGATCATACTTATCTGGGCATTCTGAAAGAAACCTTGCCGAAACTCATACAGCAGGTCCGTCCGGATTTTATCTTTTACCAGGCCGGAGTAGACATTCTTCATACCGATAAGATCGGCCGCATGGCCTGCACGCTTCAAGGTTGCCGGCAGCGAGACGAAATGGTGCTTCAAACGGCCGTTGAAAACAATATTCCGCTGCAATGCAGCATGGGCGGCGGCTACTCGGCCCAGCTCAGGACCATTTTGGATGCGCATGCCAATACTTTCCGTGTAGCCAGGCAGTTGTTGTAGATGAAGGGTTTTTTGTACATTCAGGGAAATGGGGATTCGGGGTCATGGGTTGTCATTTGTGGTGCATTTTTGGTTGTTTGTAATGGGTTATAAATGAAAGGGCTATGAAGGGTGGATTGTTGATTGTTTTATTGGGCTTGTTGTCGGGACGTTGTTTCGGGCAATTTCCTGCCTTGATGTACGACAGCAAACAGGCGGTTTATGAAGATTCGGTCGGTACCATCAAAAAGATTGTTTCACCGTACGGGAAAAATCTGAAAGTGGTTTATAAAAACGGACAAAAAAGAAAAATCCTGAAAAGCAGCCTGTGGGGATTTCAGAACCGCAGCGGGAAATTATACCGGCTTTACGACAACAAGGCAATGCGTGTGCTCAGGCAAAGCGGTATTATCAAATATGCGTACAAACAACCGGGTACCAATCATTTTTCATGGCGTTACAGTGCCGATCTTGACTCGCCTGTGTTCCGTACCAAAAGAAAGGCAAGGCATTTATAATGATAAATCAGCCGTTATTTAAACAGAAGCGGCGCAAACTCGTGCAGGCACCGGCGCCAGGTATGCCATTCGTGAAAAGTACCCGGCGATTCGTAGTAGCTGGACTTTATGCCAAGTCCTTCCAGCTTTTTACGGGTATCTGTTGCCATTTTGGTAAATGGTTTTTCCTCACTCCCGGCACCAAACCATAAAACTTTAACCCGTTTGCTGAACGCATTTGCATCCGAAAGTGCACCGTTCAGGGCTGTTTTCGGATCAGCCAGGATTTCGTCAAAAACGGCCCCGCTGAAAAATCCGTAATGTGAAAAGAGGTCAGTATGCTTGACGCCGATGAGCATCGTCTGCAGTCCGCCCATGGAAAGACCGGCCATTGCCCGGTTTTCACGGCCCGGCAGCATGCGATAGGTTTTTTCCATCACCGGGATAATTTCTTTGAGATAAACCTCTTCAAGCGTAGCCGCCCTGCGCACCATTTCTGCCCGCGTGTTTGTGGTCGGAGTCGTATCGCCCTTGGCAACTGCATATCCGTTATCCATCACAACAAGCATGGGCGTGGCTTTTTTCCCGGCAATCAGATTATCCAGAATGGCGTTCATATGTCCCTGCATGGACCAGCCGCGTTCATTTTCACCGGCACCGTGCAGCAGATACAGTACCGGATATTTTTTGTTTGGTGAAGCATCGTAGCCCGGCGGGGTATACACAAAAGCCCGTCGCCATTTGCCTGTAATTTCCGAATGGTACCATTGCTCGCGCACAACGCCGTGCGGCACATTTTGAAGCAGATGAAAATCTTCGTTTGCAGCCGGAATTTCTATACCGCTGGTAGGACGTCCGTAGCCAAGATAGGCATCGCTGCCCGGATCGTTCACGCGCACGCCATCCACGACAAACCAGTAATAATGAAAACCCGGCCCAGCAGACGGAATCGTACCGTTCCAGTTCCCTTCTGCATCTTTCACCAGATCCAGCGGATCTTTCTGCAGGCCGTCGCCGCCCTGCACCTGCACTTTTGCTGCATCCGGAGCTTTCAGGCGGACCATCACACGATTGTCGCCGGAGATTTTCGGATACGCCACACCGGACAGGTTGGACGCTGCCGGCTGGAAATGATCGGCACTCGTCTGTGCGCAGGCCAACTTTGAAATGAAAGCACAAAGAAGCAGGCAAAGCAGGAAAAAGTTTTTGTTCATAGCAAAATGGTTACTGGATATCCGCATCCGCACAAGTAAAACATGATGTTTCCGGTACGTGCTATGAAAAGGAAATCTGCATGGCTTTCTACCAGTTTGCCGCTTTCATAGTTTTTCAGAAATGGCTTTTAAGCTGAACAGAATGCATGCAGCTGCTGGCAGGACAAGCGGAATGGTCAATAGCGCAGTGTTATAAGTAGAAAAGCCGTTTTCATTCCTTGACTCCATATATGGAAGTCTGGCGTATGGTTATCTGTGCCCTTTGAAAAGTATGAAGATGAAAAGCAGGGCCAGGATTTTAATTGATGTTCCCTTTACGGCGGTTTGATTGAGTTAAACTCTTTATCATTCTGAAAATGAAATTTTACATAGCATCCGCATGGTTCGTGCTGCTGATTTTTATGGCCGGCTGTATAGAACCTTTTTCGCCGCCGGAAGTAAATTCAGATGAAAATCATTTGGTCGTTGACGGGTTTTTCAATGTCAGCGGAACGGATACCAGCCGGATCGAACTGCGGAGGACGCAGAATATAAATCAGAACACGCAGCCGGCAATTGAAACCGGCGCTACGGTTGCCGTTGAGCAGAAAGAGGGCGGGGTATACCCATTCGCCGAATCCGGGAACGGGATGTATGTGCTGCCGCCCCGAAATTATAACACGGCTTTGCAATACCGGATCCGCATTAAAACCCGAAACGGACAGGAATACCTTTCCGAATACGTCTCCGTGAGCCAGACTCCCGCCATCGACAGCATTACCTATAAACTGGATGCCTTTCAGAACGCCATGGTATTCTATGTCAATACGCATGATGCGCAGAACCATACGCAGTTTTACCGCTGGAAATTTGAGGAAACTTGGGAATATGAAGCAACGTACTATTCTGCACTGGAAGTGGTGAACAATGCAGTAGTGCTCCGGAAAGATAACATCAATTCCTGCTGGAGCCATAAAAAGTCGGGCAGTATTTTGCTGGGCAGTACGGTCAGGTTAAGCGATGATATCATCAAAAATCTTCCACTGAACACGGTGCCGGTTTCGACCAATAAACTGTACATTAAATACAGCCTGCTGGTCAGGCAATACGGTTTGTCGCAAAAGGCATTTGAATACTGGACAGACCTGGCAAAAACGACGCAGGGAACCGGAAGTCTTTTTGATCCGCAGCCTTCGCAGGTTACCGGAAACATAAAAAATACTGCAGATTCCAAAGAACCCGTTTTCGGCTATTTCAGCGCTGCTACGGAAGAAACCCGGCGGTTAACGATTACGCCGCATCTGGGCGTATTTCCGAGGTGTACCGAACCCGACACCCTTCCGATCCGGTGCGGCGGTCGTGATGAGGAATGTGCATTGAACACAACCCAGTTGCTGCTTACTTACTGGGGACCCCGCGCAGATTCCGTACTGGTTGCCTCAACCGAATGTACCGATTGCAGGACAAACGGCGGAACTACCAAAAGGCCGTCATTCTGGTGAGCTTCAGATCAGAAATCCGGATTTGTTAAATGCGGTTTTATGACTTCTTTTATTAAGTATGACAGAAAATGGATCTAAAATGATTCTGTAATCTTATGTACTTGACGATCCTGTAAATTAAAAGCAGAAGCCCGGTATCTTCATCTCCGGGCTTCTGCTTTGATGCGTTTTTTACGTATTTTCAGACGTTCGAAAAATCGTATTGTAGGCAAAAATACCTGAAAATAATTTGTATTTTCCTACTTCCAGCCACCGCCCAGGCTCCGGTATAAATCCACTCTTGCCACCAGTGACTGGCTGCGGATAAATGCAAGGTTCAGTTCGGCCTGCAATGCATTTCCCTGTGCGGTGATCACTTCCAGATAATTGGCCATATCGCTTTGATAAAGCAGTTGCGCATTGGAAATGGCCTGCTGTAGAATCGCTACCTGATTACTCGCAATCGTTTCCTGTTCTTTCAATTTCTGGGTTTGTACCAGCGTATTGGAGACTTCACCAATCGCATTCAGTACGGACTGGCGGAATCCCAGTACCGATTGTTCCCGCTGGATTTTGGCCACTTCCAGGTTGGTTTTCAGTTGTCTTCTTGCAAAAACCGGCCTGGCAATTGTACCCGCTGCGATCCCGAACAAAGAACCCGGAATATTGAACCAGTTGCTCGACCTGAACGATTCCACACCGCCGCTTGCCGAAATAACCAGCGAAGGATACATGCTTGCCTGGGCAACACCCAGTTGTGCATTGGCGATCAGGACAGCCATTTCGGCTTCCCGTACATCCGGACGGCGGCTTACCAAGGCAGCGGGTACGCCCGTGGCCAGACTGTCGCCCGATTCAAAATCCGACAGGCTGACCTTTCTTGCAATGCTGTCGGGCATCTGGCCGGTCAGTATCTGAAGTGCATTTTCCTGAATGATAATATCCTGTTCCAGTTGAGGAATGAGCAAGGCGATGGATTCCCGCTGTGCTTCGGATTGTTGAATGGAAAGGGAAGTGACTTCACCGGCATCTTTCAGCAGCCGGGTAATTTTCAGCGTATTGTCGCTCAGTTCAAGGTTGTTTCTGGCAATCTGCAGTTGCTTGTCGAGCATCAGCAAATTGAAAAAACCTTTTGCTATGTCGGCCACAATCCTGGTCTTCAGTGCCTTGCTTGCTTCGTAGGTTTGCAGGTACTGGCCCAGCGTAGCCTGCTTCTGGCTGCGGATTTTGCCCCAGATGTCGGCTTCCCAGCTCAGGGTTACGCCTGCAATGTAGTTTTCAATGTGTTTGGAACCCAGAAAATTGCTTGCGCTGATTCCGTTCAGACTGTTGCTCGACGGGCGGTTGTATTGTCCGGTTACCTGTAAGTCCAGTCGTGGAAATTGCAGGAATTTCGCCTGTTTCACCTGTTGCTGCGCAATATCAATGCGTTTCAAAGCGAGCAGCAGATCATAATTGTACGTAATCCCGCGTTCGATAAGTTTTTGTAAAGTGGTATCCGGAAAGAAGTTTTTCCATTCAATATCGGCCAGCGTTGCGGTGTCTGCAAAAGTAGCGTTGCGGTACTGCGCAGGCAGGCTGAGCTCCGGTTGCTTGTAATCCCGGGTTACTCTGCAGGACGCAATACTTATCGTCAGCAGCACAAAACTCAGCAAATACGGAATATCTGTTTTGTTTTTCATGAATCGGTTTCTTGATATTATAAATCGTTGTCTGGATGAGTGAAGGTTTAATTCACAAGTTCTTCCTTAGCCAGTTCCTTTGGCTTGCCGGCTACTTTTTCCTGTAAATACTGGAAAATAGCATACAGTACAGGAATCACGAATATGCCAAAGATCACACCCGTCAGCATTCCGCCGACCGCACCCGTACCAATCGAGCGGTTTCCCAAAGCGGAGCCGCCGGTTGCACGCATCAGCGGAATCAGACCCACGATGAAGGCGAATGAAGTCATCAAAATTGGCCGGAGACGCAGCCGCGATGCTTCCAGCGCAGATGCCACGATGGACATTCCTGCATGACGGCGCTGTACGGCGTATTCAATAATCAGGATCGCATTTTTGGCCAGCAGTCCGATGAGCATGATCAGCCCGACCTGTACATAAATATTGTTTTCAATTCCAGCGAGATTGATGAACAGCATTACGCCGAAAACACCCAGCGGAATAGTCAGGATGACGGCAAAAGGCAGAATGTAGCTTTCATACTGCGCCGCCAGAAGGAAATACACAAACACCAGGCTGAGTACAAAAATCAAGAGAATCTGCGAACCTGCGTTGATTTCTTCACGTGTCATGCCGGTCCATTCGGTGCGGTAATTATTCGGCAGTACCTCGGCAGCGGTTTCTTTCACGGCCCGGATCGCGTCGCCCGTACTATAACCCGGTTTCGGCGTTCCGTTGATCACGACGGCATTGTAAAGGTTGTTTCTCGTAACGGTTTCGGGCCCAAATACCCTTTTGAGCGTCACAAGCGAATTGGCCGGAACCATTTCACCTTGCGTATTTTTGACATAAATATTGTTCAGCGACGACGGGTCTGCACGGTAGGAAGCATCGGCCTGCGCCATTACCCGGTAATATTTACCAAAACGGTTGAAATCCGAAACAAAGCTGCTGCCGTAATAAATCTGCAGAGTCTGAAGCAGTTCGTTGACCGGCACGTTGAGCTGTTTTGCCTTGGCATTGTCAACTTCCAGCATGTATTGCGGATTGCCTGTCGCAAAGGTTGTGAAAGCATAGGCGATTTCCTTTTTCTTCATCAAGGCGCCCAGGAACTGGTTGGTCGTGGCGCTCAGCTTTTCCAGCGAACCGTTTCCGCGGTCCTGAAGCATGAATTCAAATCCGCTGACGTTACCGAAACCATCCACGGTCGGAAAGGTAAAAAAGAATGCATTGGCGTCGTTGACTGCCCGTACTTTCTGTGACATCATCCCCACGATCTGATCAAAATCCTGAACATCCCCGCGTTCAGCCTTGGGCTTCATCCGGATAAAACCGACACCGTAAGGCGACGCATTGGAATTGGAAATGATGTTCATTCCTTCCACAACATAGCGCTGCTCGGCAATCGGCGAATTTTTTACAATGCTGTCTACTTGTGCCATGGCCTTGTGCGTACGGTCGAGTGAGCTGCCCGGAGGCGTGTTGAGCGCATACAGCAGAAAGCCCTGATCTTCTGTCGGGATAAAACCGGTCGGCGTTTTCAAGGTCAGCCACACTGTAGTACCCGTAATAATCAACAAACCGAAAACAGTAACCCATTTACGACGGATCAGAAACTGGAGACTTTTGACATACTTGTCGGTCATTGCCTGAAAACCGGTATTGAATGCTGCGAAGAACCTGGCTGAAAAACTTTTGCGTTCATGAGGACCGTTTTCATCGGCATGCGGGTTTTTCAGGAACAATGCACAAAGTGCGGGGCTGAGCGTCAAGGCGTTCAGTGCCGAAATCAATATAGCGATGGCGAGCGTAAATGCAAACTGCCGGTAAAATACCCCCGCCGGGCCCTGCATAAATCCGACCGGAATAAATACTGCGGCCATAACGAGCGTAATGGAAATAATGGCGCCGGATATTTCATTCATGGATTCCATGGTGGCAGGCCGCGCAGGCAAGTGCGTGAGCTCCATTTTGGAGTGCACAGCCTCGACGACGACAATCGCATCATCGACGACAATCCCGATGGCAAGTACCAAAGCAAAAAGCGTAAGGAAGTTGATTGTAAAACCAAACAGCTGCATGAAGAAAAACGTACCGACAATGGCCACAGGTACGGCAATGGCCGGAATAAGCGTAGAGCGGAAATCCTGCAAAAAAATGAACACGACAATAAACACGAGAACAAAAGCTTCCAGCAACGTGCTGCGAACCTGACCGATGGAATCATCCAGAAAATCTTTTGAGTTATACATAATGGTCGTTTTCACTCCTTTGGGCAACGATTTTGAAAAGTCGTCAAGCAAGGCTTCTGCCTGAATCAGGATTTCGTTGGCATTGGTACCGGCCGTCTGGAAAACAGCGACACCGGATGAAGCGTCACCGTTCAGCTTGCCGTTGGAGGAATAGGTATAGGAACCGAATTCAACCCGCGCCAGATCTTTCAGACGGATGACGGAACCGTCGCTGTTGGCTTTGATAATGATATCTTCATACTCTTTGTTCTGCGTCAGTTTTCCTTTGTATTTCAATACATATTCAAAAACTTCCTTGCTGTTTTCACCCAGGCGGCCCGGTGCGGTTTCAAGGCTTTGCTCGCGGATTGCAGCCGTTACTTCCTGAGGTGACAAACCGTATGCTGCGAGGCGATCCGGCTTCAGCCAGATCCGCATGGAGTAGTCACGAGTCCCGAAAGGCTGCGCTTGTCCGACCCCGGGTATACGCTGCAGTTGCGGCACGAGGTTGATCTTGATATAGTTCAGCAAAAAGGTTTCATCATACGTACTGTCCTCACTCGACAACGCCACGAACATGATGATGCTGTTCTGCTGCTTTTGCGTGGAAATACCCGCCTGTACAACTTCCTGCGGAATCTGGCTGACGGCTTTGGAAACGCGGTTCTGAACGTTCACGGCCGCAATATCCGGATCGGTACCCTGTTTGAAATAGACGTTTAAAGCCATGGTGCCGTCGTTATTGGACGAGGAAGTCATGTAAGTCATGTTTTCCACACCGTTTACGGCTTCTTCAATCGGCGTGGCTACGGCACGCGCCACAACTTCGGCGTTCGCTCCCGGGTATACGGCCGTTACCTGAACGGTAGGAGGGGCAATGTCGGGGAATTTGGTAATGGGCAGAGTGGTGAGCGAAATGATCCCGAGCAGTAATATCAGGATCGAGATAACGGTCGAAAGGACGGGCCTTTCAATAAATTTCTGGAACATAGAGGTCTTGTTTTACCCTGTCTCGAAGGTAGTTATTGTGTTATTTTGTGGTGTTAACAGCGCATGTCAGGCTGTGTCCGGAAATGAATGTCAAACCGGATGCAGAGGGCGTTTGCAGGACGCTACTTGCCGTGCACGATGCATTTTGCTAAGTGCTGTGTGCAATCCGGTTCCATTCCGTAGGACATGGGATGCGTCAGTACGGTAACGGTGAAAGCTGCGCTCAGGATGACGGTGCAATTCTTTTATTCAACCTGTAAATCAGATCGGATTCGCATGCAGCAAACTATCCATCGACATGTTCTGCGGCGCAATTGCCATTCCGTCCCTGAGCCTGTCGAGGCCGTTGTAAACGATCTTTTCGCCGGGTTTCAATCCATTGGAGATCAGATAATACCGACCGCTTCTGTCTGAAACCGTAACCGGACGGCCTTCTACCTTATTGCTGTCCAGAACGGTGTAAACAAATACTTTATCCTGCAATTCAAAAGTAGCTTCCTGCGGAATGAGGACGGATTTTACCAGTTCGCGCGGTATGCGGATTCTACCGGTGTTGCCTGAACGCAAGAGTCCGTTCACATTCGGAAAAGTAGCACGGAAGTTGATAGCACCCATTGTTTTGTCAAACTGACCTTCCACGATTTCCACTTTGCCTTTCTGCGGATACACACTGTTATCGGCCAGCAGAAGCTCCACCGGAGGAATTTGCCTGATTTTCTGTTCAATCGTGTTGCCGGGAAACTGGTTTTTAAATTCAAGAAAATCCAGCTCGCTCATGGAAAAATAGACATGGATTTCTTTGGTTTCAGAAAGAATCGTAAGCGGCTGCATGGTGCCTTTTCCAACCAGACTACCGGTTTTGAAAGGAATGGTTCCGATATAGCCATCCGCCGGAGCTTTGATTGAAGTATAACCCAAGTTGATTTTGGCGGCGTCCACAGCAGCCTGAGCCTGAGCTACATTTGCCTTTGCAGCGTCCTGAGCGGCTTTTGCGGATTTTAGCTGTACATCAGAAACAACATGATTGGATACCAGCGGAGCAAGTTTATCGACATTGATTGCCGCACTTTCCAGCGCAGCCTTCGCCGATTGCAGGATTGCAGTGGCATTATTCAGCTGCTCGGCATAGGGGCGGGGATCAATATGGAACAGAACCTGTCCTTTGTGCACGTACGCACCTTCATCAACTGAAATCCTGTCAAGGTAGCCATCAACCTGCGGCCGGATTTCAAGATCACGGCTGCCCTCAATGGAAGCAGTAAATTCTCTGTGCGCTGTAACCTGATGGTCGCTCACAGTAAGGACCGGAAGAGATTGCGCGGGAGGAGCAGTAGCAGGCGCATCGGCGTTGGAAGTGCCGCAACTATAAATAACAGCGGAAACGGTTACAAGTAAAAGTAATGCAATAAGCCTTTGGTTTGATTTTAAATAGATCCTTTTCATGGATACTGAAGGTCAATTATGGTGATAAATACTTAACTAAGAAGAGGTAGCGGGGTTATTAATGCTAACAGTGTTAGCTTATATGTAAAAAAATTATAAATTTTTAATGAATGCTTCTACGGTATCGTCCATTATTTTTTTGTTCATAGTAGAGTCGTCGATATCGGAACAGCGCATCATAACAATGGAGATCAGCCCGTGTAAAACAGACCAGAAAGCATAAATTTTAAAGCAGGTTTCATCTTCGTTCGATTTCTTGTTCTGAACAATTCCATTAATGGCTTCTCCAATATGCTTGCGGAAAGTATTAAATTCGGGTTTAATTTTTCCGGCACCACAACAAGGCATACCCAAGCCGTACATCAGTTGATAATACTCCGGATTTTTGAAGGCAAAGTTCCAGTACGTCTCGGCATGGGCTTTCAGAAGTTCAGCCGGGTCCGGGTATTTCTTCTTGTTTTTTTCAAGCGTCCGTTCCAGTAACCGGAAACCATCCAGGGAAAGTTCAAATAAAATAGCTTCTTTATTTTCGAAATGGTCATAAATAACGGGAACGCTGTACTCGATGGCATCCGCTATTTTCCGGATGGACAGCGACTGCCAGCCTTCATCCTTGACCTGCTGCAATGCAACAGACAGGATGGTGGTCCGCATATTCTCTTTCTGTCTGATTCTTCTTTCCAGAATACCCATCTTGATCTCATTTTTACCTAACGGCGTTAGCAAAGGTAGGAGTGTTTTTTATGATTGTCAAGTATTGTTTTTATAAAATTATTGTGCCGCCGTAATGAAGACGTGCAGCAGCTGAAATATCGTAACATTCAGGTCTATGTATTTTGAAGTTGTTTGAATTTTGAACCAGCCGCAGAGCGGCTCCCTGTTTGTAGCAAGAATAATGCGTTTTGCGAATGTGGCCCCGGCGGGGCCTCCTTGTTGATTGCTTATTCCAGAAGGCTCCTCCGGAGCCGGACATTTGCACGGTTCCGAACATTCTACTACAAATATTTTGCTCCTCCGGAGCAATAGCATTATATGTTACATTCAATCAGCCGCAGAGCGGCTCCATGTTTGTAGCAGGAATAATGCGTTTTGCGAATGTGGCCCCGGCGGGGTCCCCTTGTTGATTGCTTATTCCAGAAGGCTCCTCCGGAGCCGAAAAATATTTCATGTTTTTGAACTTTCTACAAATAGGTTGCTCCTCCGGAGCAATTGCATTACATGTTACGTTCAATCAGCCGCAGAGCGGCACCCTGTTTGTAGCAAGAATAATGCGTTTTGCGAATGTGGCCCCGGCGAGGCCCCCTTGTTGATTGCTTATTCCAGAAGGCTTGCCTTCAATTTGACTGCACCTCGTTTATATTAATACCTGTTTCAATCCAAATAATCAGCATTTTGCGTATATTGATGCTGCAAAGCAAATAAAAGCGTATGTCCGCCACAGGTAAAATCGGGTTGGGAGGAAGTTGTCACTGGTGCACCGAAGCCATATTCCAGTCATTGAAGGGAGTAATCAGCGTAAGTCAGGGCTGGATCCGTTCTGATGAGCATTCGGCTGAATTTTCGGAGGCAGTCGTTGTGGAATACAATCCTGATCTGATCCCGTTGGAAACCCTTGTTGAAATTCATCTGCATACGCACAGTTGCACCGCTGAACATTCCATGCGTTCCAAGTACCGGTCTGCGGTTTATACTTTTTCAGAAGATCAGGCAATTCATGCAAGACGAGCTGTTGAACAATGCCGTAATGATTTCGATAACCCGGTCATCACAAAGGTCATCCCGTTTTATAGTTTCAGACTGAACAGTGAAAAATACCTCGATTATTACTACAATGATCCGGAAAAGCCATTTTGCAAAACATTTATTGACCCGAAACTGAAAATTCTTTTAAACCGGTTTTTAGTTCATGTTAATGATAAAAAAATTCAAAGTGCGGATTTATCCGGCCGGTGAAAAAAGTGAATTCTTGAAGCCGGTTACCGGCATTTTCCGACCCGAAGAGCTTGTCCGAACTTATAGGTACAAAAATCACAGTCTGTTCATTTTGCTAAGCCCGACAAATCCTTTTAGGTTTGTGTGCCGGACAGAAGCTTAACCGGCAGCCGGTCCGTACCGGAAAGCAACTGTGTCGAATAAAGCAGACACTTTGCATGATTGGTCCGGTAAATTCTTTTTTAAAGTTGCATATATGAGAATTCTGATAGTCGAAGATGATGAGCGGATCGGCAGTTTTCTGGACAAAGGTTTGCAGGAATCCGGCTATTTTGTCCAGGTCGCACGCGATGGGGTGGAAGCAAGGCGCCTGATTCAGGATGAAACCTGGGATTTGTTTATCCTCGACATTATGCTGCCCGACATGGACGGTTTTCAGCTCACGCAACTGATCCGGTACAGGAAAATGGATACGCCGATCCTGATACTGAGTGCGTTGGGCGAATCGGAAGACAAGATCAAAGCGCTAGACCTCGGCGCAGACGATTATCTGACCAAGCCGATTCATTTTCCCGAGCTGCTTTCGCGTATCAATGCACTGCGGCGGCGTTATGAGCTGCATTATTCCAAAGACAATACACTTTCCTGCGGCGATCTGACAGTGAACCTGGATACCAATGCCGTACTGCGGGCCGGAAAGGAAATCGTTTTATCTGTAAAAGAATTCCGTTTTTTGGTTTATCTTATTGAGAATCAAAATAAAATTGTATCCAGAAGCCAGATCCTGCAAGTCGTCTGGGGTGCCGGGTCCGATACGTACACCAATGTGGTCGATGTATATATTTCTTATCTGCGCAACAAAATTGATGCGGATTTTCCTGAAAAATGCATCAAAACGGTAAAAGGGCGCGGTTACATGATATCGGCACAAAAATGAAAGTTCAGCACAGGCTTACGCTCGTTTCTTCTCTGATTTTCAGTTTGGTATTCACCGTTTCATCGGCATTGATCTATTTGAATTTTACCAAATCCGCGGAAAATATCTTTTTTGAGGAACTGGCGCGGAAGGCTTCGCTTACGGCGCTTTTTTACCTGGAAGAAGATGAAGTAACGTCCCGGGAGTACAAAAGAATTGAGGAAAAGTTCCTGAATGCTACGGCAAATCAGGAAATCCGTTTGTACGACAAAACGGGTAATATCCATTTTGGGGAAGCCGATCCGGACACGAACATTACGAGCAAGATTCTTAAAACGATCCGCGACCGTGAAAGTTACAGTTTCAAAGTAGACAGCCTGTACTATTATGCAATTTATTACCGCGACAATCAGGGTTCGTTCAGCGTCATTATCAAAGCCAATAATCCCACGCTCAATGCGCAGGAAAACGAATTCCTGAAAATTCTGCTGACTGCACTCGTAATCGGGATTATGGTGATCGTGGCGCTGAGCTATACTTTGTCCAAAATCGCTTACTCGCCGATCCGGCATATCATTGAACAGGTGAAATCGCTGGATGTTACCCGGCAGCGGCAGCAGCTTACGTATCCCGAAACCCGTGACGAGCTGGAAGATCTTTTCAAAGAGTTCAATGCCATGCTGGACAAGTCTTACCAAAACATTCAGATACAGAAAAATTTCATCAGCCACGCTTCGCATGAACTGAAAAGTCCGCTCGCTGCCATTGTGGGCGATCTGGAAGTTTTACTCAACAAAGAAAGGTCCGTTCATGAATACCAGGCGGTAAGCCGCGATGTCCTGCACGATGCCGAGCGACTTGAAAAAATCCTTGAAAACCTGCTGATTCTGGCTGATCTTGAAAAACATACCCCGGAAATCATGACCGAACAGCGGCTGGACGAATTGCTCTGGGAAGTGCTCGACCAGCTGAGTTCGGAATATCCTGACACCAAAACAAATCTGCTCTGGAAACTGCCCGAAGGCCGGACGGATGTGCTTACCTATGTCTGCAATCCGACCCAGATCTACATCGCACTTTACAATCTGGTTGAAAACGCAGCCAAGTTTTCGGAAGGCAAGCCCATTGCTATTTCGCTGGAACAAGTGGAAGAACGGCTGCTGATAAAGATACAGGATCAGGGAATTGGGATCCGTGAAGAAGATCTGAAACATATTTTTGAACCTTTTTACCGGGGCAGCAATGTGTCCAGAAGAAAAGGTAATGGTTTGGGAATGACTATTTCGGGCAAAATTCTGGAAAACCATCACATCCGTATGCAGATCAGCTCCGCGGCCGGCAAAGGCACCACCATCAGCATTCTGTTCTGATTTCTCATGTACTTTTAATGTAGCTCAAAGAACGCTTTAATGTTGCGCGGCTAGTTTTGTGCCTTCAATAATCAGACATTGTGTGAAGGTTTACATCATAGCATTCTTCGCGCTGGCTTCCTCTATCATTTCGTTAACGGTGTCTGCACAGGACACTTTAAGAATCCGTCAAAAAGAAGCAGAAGCATTATTTCTGGGCAACAACCTGGATCTGATCGCGCAAAAACTGAGCATCCGCCAGGCGGAAGCTTCCATTATTCAGGCAAAACTCTGGCCCAATCCCGAGTTCAGTCTGGACGAAGTCAACTTATGGACAACGCGCAATCAGCTGTCTTCCGGGGAAACAATCCCGCCATTGTTCGGAAATTTCGGCAGGAACCGGGAATTCACGGCCGAGCTTTCGCAACTGATCGAGACAGGCGGAAAACGTCGCAAACGCATGGCACTCGAATCAGTATCGCGCGATATGGCTACGGAATATTTTTCCGAGCTGATCCGCGAAATGAAGCTGCGGCTTCGTGAAAACCTGTTTGAACTGGCTTTTCAGCAATCGCATCAAACCGTACTGACCAATCAGCAAACGGCCGTAACGCGTCTGCTGACTTCTTTTGAAAGTCAGTACCAACAAGGGAATGTAAGCAAGCCCGAGCTGTTCCGGCTGCGTGCGCTCAAACTGGAACTAAGTCAGGAAATGGTAGAATCGCAGATGCAGATTAACAGCCTGCAGAAAGACCTTGCCATTTTGCTGCACACCCCCGCAGGCAGTTATCTGGTATTTGAAACACCCGAACTGCCTGATACTGAAGCATTGTCCACCCTTGCGCTCAATAATCTGACGGCCACCGCACTTGCTAATCGCCCGGATAGCCGGATCAGCCTCATGCAACAGGATTGGGCAAGGAAAAAGTACGACTACGAATATGCCCAGCGAAAGCCGGATGTACATGCGGGTATCAACTACGACCGCGGCGGTAACTTCCTGCTCAATTTTTTCGGATTCGGATTGAAGTTTGATGTGCCCGTTTTTAACCGGAATCAGGGAAATATCCTTGAAAGCAGGATCGGCATGGAGCAATCGGACGTGCAGTCGCAGCAGAAAGTGCAGCAGATCGAAACCGAGGTTACGGCCGCATTCCGCGATTTGCAGAACAGCTTTGCCGCGTACCGCAGTCTGGACCCGGCATACAGCAGCGAGCTGGACAGTGTCCTCGAAGCCTACACGCGGTATTTCACACAACGCAACGTAAACCTGATCGAATATCTGGATTTCTTCGAAGCATATATCTCCAACAAGCGAACGATTTTCAACACCATCAAACAACTGCGTCAAAGCCGCGAAACGCTCATTTATACCACCGGGGCCGAGATTTAAGACTAAAAGCCTGAAACAAACATGTTAAAATCAAACCTTTCTCTGATCCCTGTTATGGCCGTTGTATTGCTGATGACATCCTGTTATGAGCCTAAAGAGACGTCCGAAGCAGAAGTTCCTCATCAATCGTACCAGCCTTCCAGGGTTGTTACGTATCCCGCCGTCATTGAGCCGGTCACCGAGTCGATCCGGCTTACCGGCCAGATCGAGTACAATCCGAATCAGGTGGTCCGGTATGCAAGCCTTGTAACGGGAACCATAACCAGATCGTCCGTTTCCCTCGGCGACCGCGTTGCCAAAGGGCAGGTGCTGGCCGAAATGCGCAGCAGCGAACTTTCCGAACTGAATGCGCAGAGCCGGGTACTTGAAGCGCAGCTTGCCGTGGCAAAACGAAAACTGTCGTCGGTGAAATCCATGTTTGAGGACCGCATTGCGTCCGACAAGGATCTGGTGGAAGCCGAGAGTGAAACGGAAATCCTGAAGTCGGAAATAGAAAAGATACAGGCCAATTTGTCGCTATACAACGCAAGTTCTGAAAAAGGCGTATTCCAGATCAAAGCGCCGGTAAGCGGCTATGTGGTCGAATACAATATTTCTGAAGGTACGCAGGTGAGCAGCGGTGACGTCAGCCTGTTCACGATTTCGGACTTGTCGGAGGTATGGGTGACTGCCAATGTATATGCCGTTGATCTCTCATTTGTACAAAAAGGTATGAAGGCGGTCATCAAGTCCAAGGCTTATCCGGACGATTTTTTCGAAGGTACTATTTCCGACATTTCCCAGGTTTTTGATCCGCAGGAACGGGTTCTGAAAGCAAGAATCCGGATGGCAAACAAAGATTTGAAACTCAAACCCGGGCTTACGATTGAAGCCGTCGTAACGCGCCGGTCCAAAGAACTGGCCGTAGGCATTCCGGCACATGCACTGATCCTGCACAACAATGAAAACTATGTCCTGATCCAGAAACCGGACAATACCCTGGAACCCCGTAAAGTGCAGGCCGACGTAAAAGACAACGACCGGCTTTTTTTCAAAAACGGCATTGCGGCAGGAGAGAAGATCGTCATCAATAATCAGCTCCTGCTGTTTTCCGAAGTCCTCGGACAGGATAAATAAAGAAATTTCATGCAAAAACTGACACAAAGCGTTGTAGCCTTCTCCTTGAAGAATACAATGATCGTATTTTTCATGACGGCTGTTCTGGCCGTTGTGGGCGTAATCAGTTACATCCAAACGCCGATCGAAGCATTTCCGGATGTAACCAACACACGCGCCAGAATCATTACACAATGGCCGGGACGGAGTGCGGAGGAAATCGAAAAGTTCATTACGCTGCCGGTCATGAAGGAGATGAACACGATCCCGAAAAAATCACAGGTCCGTTCCATTTCGCTTTTCGGATTGTCAGTAGTGACAGTCCTTTTTGAAGATGGTGTGGAAGATTTCTATGCGCAGCAATACGCATCCACGCGGCTGCGGAACATCGAAATGCCGGCAGGAGCCGAAGCCGAAATAGAACCGCCTTACGGTGCAACGGGTGAAATTTTCCGTTATGTGCTTAAAAGCGAGCGTCCAATTAAGGAGCTGACCGCATTGCAGGAATGGGTCATTGAGCGTGAGCTCGTTGCGGTGCCCGGCGTGGCAACCGTCGCCAGCTTTGGCGGCGAGGAAAAAATTTATGAAGTCAGGGTTAATCCGGCGTTGCTGGCCCAGTATAACCTTACGCCGCTGGATGTTTTTGAAGCAGTCGGAAAAAGCAATGTCAATGTCGGCGGAGACGTGATCCAGAAAGGCGATCAGGCTTATGTAGTACGCGGAATGGGGCTTCTGGAAAGTGTCAAGGATATTGAAAACATTCTGATCCAGGTCAAAGGCAATACGCCGGTGCTGGTGAAGCAGGTGGCCGACGTGGAAATTACCGCCAGGCCGAGGCTTGGACAAGTGGGACTGGACGAAGACAAGGATCTGGTGGAAGGCGTGGTGGTGATGCTGCGCGGTGAAAACCCGAGCGAAGTCATTGCCCGGCTGGAAGGTACGATGGACGATCTGAACAACCGCATTCTTCCTGCCGACGTCAAAATCGTTCCGGTAATTGACCGGACCGAGCTGGTGGATGCGACCGTCAATACGGTCACGCACAACCTTGCCGAAGGAATCGTGCTGGTATCGTTGATTGTGTTTGTATTCCTGTTTAACTGGCGCACGACTGTAACCGTGGCACTGGTGATCCCGCTTTCATTTTTGTTTGCCATTACCATGCTGCGCATTCAGGGTTTACCGGCCAACCTGATTTCGCTCGGTGCCATTGACTTCGGGCTGCTGCTGGAAGGAACGATGGTGATTGTGGAAAAGATTTATGTCGATCTGGAACGCACTTCCCTGAAACTGGGCGTAGACCGGTTTAATAAAATGTCCAAGCTCGGCCTGATGAAACGCAGTGTCAAGCACGTGGCGCCGCACATTTTCTTCGCACAGATTATTCTGATCGTCGCATTGCTTCCGATTTTTTCATTCCAGAAAGTAGAGGGGAAAATGTTCACACCGCTGGCATTTACATTGGGTTATGCGCTGGTCGGCTCGCTGATTCTCAGCCTTACCTTTGTACCTGCCATGTGCAAGGTGCTGCTTAAAAGCAATGTGCGCGAGATCAATAATCCCGTCGTGAATTTTTTCCGGAACAACATTTTCAAGCTTTACCTGTGGAGCGAGCGGAACAAGCGACTGGTCATGATCGGTTTTATCGTGTTGTTCGCCGTTTGCGCAGGAAAATTTATGCGTTACGGAACCGAATTTATCCCAAAGCTCAATGAAGGCGCCATTTACGTCCGCGCTACTTTGCCCAACAGCATCAATCTGGAACAATCCGTCAAAACCGGCCATGCGCTGAGGGATACGTTGCGCTCGTTCGACGAGGTAAGTTTTGTCATGAGCCAGACAGGCCGCCCCAATGACGGTACCGATCCGACCGGTTTCTTCAACAATGAATTCCACTTGCAGCTCAAACCCGAAAACGAATGGAAGCGCAAAGTCACAAAAGAACAGCTGCTGGCTGAAATGAAGCAGGTACTTGCTTCGTTTCCGGGCATTACGCTCGGGTTCAGCCAGCCTATTCAGGATAATGTGGAAGAATATGTGGCCGGGGTGAAAAGTTCGCTGGTGGTTAAAATATTCGGAGATAATCTTGTGGATATGGAAGCACAGGCCGATGAAGTGGCGGCCAATCTCAAGAACGTGGAAGGCATTGCCGACATTCTGGTTTACAGAAACATAGGCTTGCCGGAGCTCAACATCAAACTGGACGAGGGCCGTATGGCGCGGCACGGCGTGGCCATGGCCGATGCGCAGGCCGTAATTGAAATGACGATCGGCGGGAAAGCGGCTTCGGTATTTTATGAGAATGACCGGATGTTTGACATTACCGTTCGGTACCAGGAAAAATACAGGAATACGGAAGAAGAAATCGGAAACATTCTGATCCCGTCGCTCGATGACCATCAGGTGCCGTTGAAGGAAATTGCCACGATCGGAACGCGAACCGGACCGGCATTTATTTACAGAGAAGGCAGCAGCCGCTACATCGGTGTCGGTTTCAGTATCGAAGGACGTGATCTGGGCAGTACGATTACCGAGGCACAAAAAGTAGTAAAGGACAACGTGAAATTTCCCAAAAACACCAAAGTGGAATGGGCGGGTGAATTTGAAAGCAAGGAACGCGCCACGCAGCAGCTGACGCTGATTATTCCGGCGGCGGTGGTGATGATTGTCTTTTTGCTGTACATGAATTTCGGAAATGCAAAGGATACGCTCATTTCGCTCGTTACCATTCCGTTTGCATTCATCGGCGGCTTTATTTCCTTGTGGGTTACGCATACCATTTTCGGTATTTCGGCAGGAATCGGCTTCATCATTCTGTTCGGGGTTTGTACGATTGACGGGATCATTCTGGTGCATGTCATGAAGGACAATCTGTTGCATAAGCTGCCGCTCAAACAGGCCATTTCCGACGGAATTTACGGAAGGATCAGGCCGGTTATCATGATTGCCTTGATGGGGTCGCTCGGACTGCTGCCTGCCGCACTTTCCAACGGCATGGGTTCCGAAATCCAGAAACCGCTCGCCATTATGATCGTAGGCGGACTGCTGATCTGTATGATTTTGTCATTCACCGTCTTGCCGCAGATTTTTTACTGGGCATACCGCAAAAACGATCCGGCAGAAGCAGAATAATGCAAAAGGCTTTGATAAAAGGTTAAAAAAACACAATCCCGGCCACGGGTACCGGCCGGGATTGTAGCTGAAAGAGACTGGCACGCGGCCTGTTTTCATCTTGACATTTCGAATCTGTAACCTATTTTTGATAAAAAAATAAAAAGATGGTTTTTGAGAATTCGAACGAAATCCTGAGTCTTTACGAGCTTGGTCCGCACAATAGGCAACAAGCCTGCAACGTGCGCGAAACGGATATGACACTCATCTGGAACGTTGGCGGACGCATGGATATAACCGTGGATAAAATCCCTTTTCAGCTTGGCAAAAACCAGATCATTTTTCTGACTGAATTTCACCGGATCGATCATCTTGAAATTGAGTCCGCAAGGATGATCCGGTTTAACCAGCCTTTTTACTGCGTCGTAAACCACGACAACGAAGTTGGCAGCAAAGGACTGCTGTTTTTCGGCGCAACCGGCATACCGGTTATTTCCATAGGAGAAGCTGAAATCCGCGACTTTGAACTGACGTGGGAACTTTTCAAAACCGAAATGCAGAAAAGCGACATTCTGAAACAGGACATGCTGCAGGCCCTTCTTAAACGAATGCTGATCCTTTCGGTCAGGAAATTACGGCAATCCAGCAATTTTCATAAACTCGACAGGACGCAGGGTGAAATCGTACGGGAATTCAATTATCTGGTGGACAAGCATTTTACTGCCCATCATAACGTGGCATTTTATGCATCGCAGCTCAACAAGTCCCCGAAAACACTTTCCAACCTTTTTTCACTCCTTTCAACACGCACGCCGCTGAACATTATCCACGACCGCATTATGACGCATGCACGCCGGCAGATCAATTACAGTAACCTATCGATCAAGGAAATTGCATATGAGCTGGGCTATGACGACGTTCAGACTTTCAGCCGTTTCTTTAAAAGCAAAGAAGGCGTTTCGCCGGGCCATTACCGCGAGCAACAGGAACAGCCCGTGCTGCAACAGGGAAATATTGCCAACAGGACGGGAATTGTTGCCTAACAAAAGCATGTACGGATGATGCAATTTTGAGCCATGAAATCAACGCGATTTTTAACTCAAAAAACAACATCATGAAAAAAGTAGCAATTAATGGTTTTGGCCGTATCGGACGTGCTGCACTGAAAATCATCTTGGAAAGCAATGACCTCGAACTGGTGGGCGTCAATGATCTGATGAGCATTGAAAATGCCGCTTATCTTCTAAAATACGACAGCAACTACGGCAAATACGGGAAAGATATAAAAGTCGAAGGCGACACCCTCCTCATCGACGGCAAACCTGTGAAATACCACAGCATACGCGAAATTGAAAATCTGCCTTGGAAAGCACTGGGTGCAGAAGTAGTGATCGAAAGTACCGGCTTTTTTACCAACCGCGCCGATGCCGAGAAACACATCCGCTCCGGTGCCGCATTCGTAGTCATTTCCGGTCCGACCAAAGATACACCCACCGTCGTGCACGGTGTCAATACTGAAGAAGGCAAGGTTTCCATTTTTTCCTGTGCAAGCTGTACAACCAACAGCATCAGTCCGGTAATTGAAATTCTTGGCCGCAGGCTCGGCATCAAAAAAGCCATTCTGAACACCACGCATGCGTATACGGCATCACAAACGCTTGTGGATGCGCCTTCCAGAAGAGAGCCGCGCATGGGCCGCGCTGCGGGCATGAACCTGGCACCTGCTGCAACGGGAGCTGCCATAGCCACCACCAAAGCATTGCCGCAATATGCAGGCAAGTTTGATGGCATTGCCGTTCGCGTGCCGGTTCCGGTGGGTTCCATTTCCGACATTACGTTCATTGCCGAGCGTGCCACCACCGTAGAAGAAATCAATCAGATCCTGACCGAAGAAGCAGCGACGGAACGGTACCGGAAAGTAGTTGCCGTAACCGACGAGCCGCTCGTTTCGACCGACATTGTCAAAAGCCCGTTTGCAGCGGTCGTTGATCTGGAAATGACCAGGGTTGTGGATGGCGACCTGGTTAAAGTAATGGCATGGTATGACAACGAATGGGGATTTACGAACCAGATGATCCGACAAATTCAGTCGCTATAAACAAAACCGGGCCTGTTACAAACAAAAATGTCATGAACTACTCAGAGCTTGCATTTACGGACGAAATCAAAGCCATCCAGCAAAGACTCGGCAGCCGCAGTACTTACGAACGGGTGGAGAAATTGAGTTTCAGAGATGGCCTGACCGCCGTGGAGACCCGTTTTATCCATCAGATGGACAGCTTTTACATGGCATCGCACGGCGAAAATGAATTTCCTTACATACAGCATCGCGGCGGACCAAAAGGCTTTATCAAAATAATCGATGATCAAACGCTTGGAGTCGTCGATTTCAGTGGGAACCGGCAGTACATATCGGTCGGGAACATCGTAAAAAATCCCAGGGTTTCGCTGATTCTTGTTTCATACCCGATGCGGGCCCGGCTGAAAATATATGCAGAAGCAGCAATCGCAGAGATCAGCGACAATCCTGATCTCTACGATTTGTTGAAGCCCGAAGATTATAAATTCCGGCCCGAACGAATGCTGGTTTTTCACATCAAAGCCTACGACTGGAACTGTCCGCAACACATTACACCAAGATTCACCGAACAGGAAACAGCGCATTTACTTCAATCCCAAAATGAATACATCCAAAAGCTGGAAGCAGAAATTCAGGTCCTGAAAAACAAGCCATAAATTCAACAAGAAATATGCTCCTTTACATCCTTTCTCCTTTTTTCCAAACACAACGCAGTCAGTAGATTACCACATCCAGCTTGTTTTATTGAACGGTAACGCCGCACAAATTCCTGCAAAGCCGAAAATATGAAAGCAAATGAAAAGAGGAACGTCATTTCCGTATGTATTGCCATCCTGATTGCTGCCGGATTGCCTTTTAGCCGGGTTGCATTTGCCCAGAATAAAGACAAGACACAGTCCGTGCGGACGAAAGCTTACACGCCGGAAGAAGAGCTTGCAGGGTTCAAAGTAGCCGAAGGTTTTGTCATCGAACTGGTTGCCAGCGAACGTGACAGCGTTATTCATCCCATTGACCTCACTTTTGACGATGCCGGCCGGTTATGGACGCAAACAGCAAGAATGTACCCGCTCGATCCGGTGGCAGACATTCAGTGGGACGATCTGCTGAAATTGATGGATGATCAGGAAGCACAGAAAAACCATCCTGCTTTCAAGCGCGTTCTGGACCTGTATCAGGGAAAAACAAAAGGGCTTGACAAAGTAATTGTGATCTCGGACCTGTATAGAAAAATGCCTGCGAGAACAAAAATATGGGCGGATGGCCTGACGATCCCGATGAGCATACTTCCTTATAAAAACGGAGCCTATGTTGTACAGGGTTCCGAACTTTTCCTGCTGAACGACACCAATCAGGACGACAAAGCGGACCAGCGCGTTCCGCTATTTACCGGCTTTGGTTACACAGACACACATACCATGGCGCATGTTCTGGTCAGGGCACCAGGCGACTGGATCCATTTCAGTCATGGCGCGCTGAACAAGGGAGAAGTGTCTTCTTATAAAAACGATTCAAAACTGAAAATCGATTACAGTAAAATCGCCCGCTTTTCGCTGGATGGCCGGAAGATGGAAATTGTGAGTGCGGGATTGAACAACATCTGGGGATTTCAGCTCCGCGGCAACGGGCAATGGTATGGCTCCGAGGCAAACGATCTTGGTTATTCCATAGTACCGATGGAACCCGGAACGGCCTACCCCGGAATCGGAAACGAGCGCATCCGGTTCTATCAGCCGTTTATGCCTGAGCTGCATGATTTTCGGGTTGGCGGAACGGGCATTTCAGGCGTGGCATTTGCCGATGATATTTCGGGTTCGTTTCCGGATGAATATAAAAATGTTGCGTTCCTGGCAAATCCGATTACAAGCTCGATCAACGCCGTGCATGTGATCAGAAATGCAGACGGTACGGTTTCATCCAGACATTTGCCCGATTTGCTTACTTCGGAAGACGACTGGTTCCGGCCTGTCAACATGGAGTTCGGGCCGGACGGGTGTTTGTACATTGCCGACTGGTACAATAAAATTGTCTCGCACAACGAACTCCCCACCACGCATCCCGACCGCGACAAAACGCACGGACGCATCTGGCGGATTCGTCCTATAAGCCAGAAGCCAAGAACGATTCCCGATCTGTATAAAATTAAAACAGAAGAACTTGCAAGCCATCTGAAATCTCCTTCTGTCTGGGAGAAACGGGCTGCCTGGCATCAGATCACCGACCGGCCTGCTTCCGAAACCAGGGCCCTCGCGCCGCAGCTGGCAGCCCTTGCCGCTGACGAAAGTCTGGATGAAATAACCCGGATTCATGCGCTCTGGTCGCTGGAAGGGATAAAACATTTTGACGAAAAATGGATGGCGTCACTTCTGAATTCGCCTTTACATGATCTGCGGCGCGAAGCAGTTCGTTCGCTGAACAGTTTTTCACTGACTTCCGCGCAGATCGCGGCGGAGGTTGAAAGGTTGATGAATGACAGCAATCCGGCGGTACGTTCGCAGGTGCTCCGAACGCTCCATGATGCCGGCACAGCAGATCAGTCGACGATCGGTTTGCTGGTAAGAGCCTGCAAGCCAGAAATTCCCGGTAACAAGATGGGCGGTTCGTATGAGCGGAAATTCGAACGTTTTCTGGCCCGGAAAGCATTGGAACAATATGCCGGTGAACTCCAAACTTTTATTGACATGCCCATCGCAGCTGACATTCCGGCCGTCAACTTGCTGTGGGCCGTACAAGCCCTGCCCACGGAGCAAAAGGAAGCGGCATTTTTGAGGTTCTGGCCGGAAGCGGATATGCGTACGCTTAATGAATCTACATTTGTAAGTATCTCAAAAATGCTGCATAACAGGGAAATTTACAACATAGTCAAACCGGTTGTTGAAGACACCGCGCATGCAAAAGCATACGTATCCTTCGCATTGCAGAATCAGGCCGAAATACAGTCACCGGAACTGGCCGGACTGCTTTATACTCCGGTCAGAACTTTATTGAAAAGTGCCTCTCAAAAGGATGCCGAAATAGGGCTGGATGCCATTGGCCGCTTTAAAATAAAAAATACAGGCGATGCCGTCATTGCCTTGATCGACGATCAGAAACCGGATCATACGTTGCAATTGGTGATGAAAGCACTGGACACGGATCCGAAGGAAAACCAGGAAACTTTTTTAAAGATGGTCGGTAACAGGAAAATGAGCTTTGATGTACGCGCAGCTGCATTGAGTAGTCTCTTGAAAGCAGATCGCGAAGCCGGCCGGCAAGCTTCTTTGCAATGGATTCCCGAACTGGATGCGGACGAAAAAAAAGAGCTGGCCAGTATGTTGTCGTCATCCGGTGATGGCGCAGCTTTGCTGGTGCAGGTTCATGAGAAAAAACTGATGGATTTGTCGGCATTTGATCTGTCCACAGCTGAACGAATCGTCAATGCTGATAAAAAGGACCGCCGTGGACTGGTTATTATGGAAAGTGTGAAAAAACGCGAGGAAGTAAAAAAGAAGGAATTCAATGGAAAGCTTGCACGGTACATGGCCGTCGCAAAAAGAAATGATGGCGATGCCGAAAGGGGAAAAGTCCTTTTCCAGACCTGCCTTATGTGTCATCAGGTGGGAAAAAGCGGGCAGGGCATTGCGCCTGCACTGGACGGTTCTGCATCCCGGGGGCATGAGGCACTTCTGACAGCCATTCTGGACCCGGATGCGGCTGTAGAATCGGGCTATGCGGTTTTCAGGGTAACCAGAAAGGACGGCAGTACAGTGGAAGGTTATCTGGTGAACAGGGATGAACGGGGTACAACAATCGCTTTTATGGGAGGAAGTAAAGTGTTTGTGGAAGCTGCTAATATAAGAAGTCAGGGCTTTCTGGGCGGACGTTCCTTTATGGTCAAAGGGCTTATGGATGGCTATTCAGACAAGCAGGTGGCGGATTTGCTGGCTTATATTCAAACTTTGAAATGACCGGTCTGCTCGATAGTGTTGTTTTAACCCGGTTTTAAAAGTCATTTTCACAGATTCATTGATTAATTTCAACCCGATTGCCTGCTTCAACCATTAACTTATGTCGTCATCCACAAAGTCCATTCTGATCATTGGCTGTTTTGATACAAAGGCAGCGGTATTTGCTTACTTGTATGGCTGTATAGTGGCGCGTGGTGAAAAAGTCCTGACCATCAATACAGGCGTT
This sequence comes from Dyadobacter sediminis, assembly GCF_005860765.1. GTDB lineage: Bacteria > Bacteroidota > Bacteroidia > Cytophagales > Spirosomataceae > Dyadobacter > Dyadobacter sediminis. Next base: position 61,157 of record NZ_VCEI01000011.1, read on the forward strand.
ATGGGAAGTACCGGTTTGTTTCCTGTGGATTTCGAATGCGATGCGGTGGCGCTGGAAGGAGGCGAAAGCATCATGGAACTGCGTAACAAACGCGACCGCGGATATGCCATGGACGTAATGGGAAAAGGCGCCGCAAGGATTGTCTCCGGACTGGTTGCGCAAAAGCGTGTAAAAGGAGCCATCGGAATGGGCGGTGGCGGCGGTACTTACATAGCACTTGCTTCCATGCAGGAAATCCCTTTCGGCATTCCTAAAATATGCCTTTCTACCATTGCCAGCAAGGACCTTGCCCGCCAGATCGGCCATAAAGACATTACGCTTATTCCGTCCGTTGTGGATGTGGCCGGGCTCAACAGCGTCATTCAGGTGCTGGTTGGGCAGGCAGCGGAAGCGATTTGCGCCATGTCCAATGTCGTGGTGAGTGAAAAAGTGGTTTCCGCCGGGACCATCGCCGTCAGTATGTTCGGGAACACAACGGCCTGCGTGGATAAATGCACGGAACTCCTGCAAATGCACGGATATGAAGTGCTGGCCTTTCACGCAAATGGGGTAGGAGGAAAAGCCATGGAAGCACTCATCCGGGAAGGTGTTTTCAGCGCAGTGCTGGACATTACCACAACGGAACTGGCCGATGAGCTATGCGACGGAATCTGCAGTGCCGGACCGCAACGGCTGGAAGCAGCAACGGAAACAGGATTGCCGCAGGTTGTCGTTCCGGGTTGTCTGGACATGGTGAATTTTGCGCATCGGGATACCGTTCCGAAGAAGTTTATGGGCCGGCATTTGTATAGCTGGGCGCCGGATGTAACTTTGATGCGTACGAATGAAGAGGAAAACCGGATTTTGGGCAAGACGCTGGCTCAAAAACTGAATCGTTCGTCAGCACCGGTTACCGTTGTGTTGCCCTTAAAGGGTTTGTCCCAGATCGGTTCGGAAGACGGTATATTTTACAATCCCGGTGCAGACCGTATTTTATTTGATTCCATAAAAGACAATCTCAACGAGAAAGCGGAAATTGTGGAAGTGGACGCTAACATCAACGATACGGTTTTTGCAATGGAGCTGGTAGCAAGGCTGCTGGCTTCGATGCCGGTTAAATTAACAAGTCAGCAGAAAATTTACAAATCCTAACAACATACCAATCACCATTTTTACATCATGCCTAATCCTTGGACCAACAAAGGAAACCCTTACACGAAACAGGAAGTCAGAGACCGTTTGCAAACCACTCTGGATCAGGGCAAAGCCATTATCGCTGCGGGTGCCGGAACGGGCATCAGTGCGAAATTCATTGAAAAAGGAGGTGCGGACCTCATCATTATATATAATTCCGGAAGGTTCAGAATGGCCGGTCATGGTTCCACTGCAGGACTGATGGCCTATGGTGATGCCAATGCGGAAGCCATGAGTATCGGTGAATTTGAAGTATTGCCGGTTGTAGAGGAAATTCCGGTGATATGCGGCGTTCACGGTTCTGATCCGCGCAGAAGAATGTGGCACCATTTGCTGAAAGTAAAAGAAATGGGTTTTTCAGGTGTGAATAATTTTCCTACGCATTCGATTGTGGACGGCCAGTTCCGGCAAGTGCTGGAAGAAACAGGCATGGGCTTTGACAAAGAAGTGGAAATGATCCGCATTGCTTCCAAAATGGATCTGTTTACAATCGTTTATGTTGCCAAACCCGAAGAAGCTGTTAAAATGGCGGAAGCCGGCGCGGATGCCATCATTGCCCACGTCGGAACGACTGTCGGCGGTTCCATCGGTGTTACAGGTGCTTCCTGCACCATGGACGACGCCATGGAACGTACCCAGCAGATCATAGAAGCCGCACGCCAAATCAATCCGGACATCTTTTTTCTGACGCACGGAGGCCCGGTCAATACGCCGGAAGATGTGCGCATCGTACTGGACGGAACGGATGCGCAGGGCTTCGTCGGGGCATCATCCCTCGAAAGAATGGGTGTTGAAAAATCCCTTACGGACCTGACGCGGCAGTTTAAATCCCTTACTCTGAAAAACAAAAATCAGGGACAATGAATGCCCGTTCCTTTTTTACAAAGCATTTTAAAATTGTAAATAACCCGCTGTAAATCCGTTTTTATTCATTCCTGAGAACCTTCACCGGATTACTGCTCGCTGCCTTCATCGTCTGCGTACCGATCATGACGAATGCGATCAGTAATACCGCGAGCAGGCCGGCGAATAGCTCGAAGATCTGAACCGGTGTATGATAGGGAAAACGGACAAGCACCATGTTTTCAAAGAAAAGATAAGTCACGGGCAGTGCAATCAGTGCCGATACGGACAGCAGCAATAAAAAACCGTGGCTCAGTAAATAAACAAGGCTGCCTGAACTGGCACCCATCACTTTTCGTATGCCGATTTCTTTCAGCCTCGTTTCGGTTGTGAATACCACCATTCCGAACAGCCCCATGGAAGCAATGGAAACAGCAAGGAACGAAAGAAAGCCAATGATCTTGATCATAGTGGAAAATTCGCTGTAAGCATCTTCAATGGCTTCGTCATAAAATTCAGCTACAAAGGGATGTACACGGTCCGTTTTCTTCCATGCAGACCTGATTTTGGCCAATGTTGCGGGCAGATCGGTACTTTGGATTTTGGCATTGACGATTGCTCCGTCATCAGGGGTCCACGGCATAAACGCGACCGGTCCGATGAGATTTTCCACTTTTCCGTAATGAAAATCCTGCATGACGCCCACAATCTTCATCTTGCGTCCTTTTATTTTAAAACTGCTGAATGTAATTTCTTCGCCAATTGCTTTCTGAGGATCGTTGCCATTCATGTTAAAACGTTTCAAAACCTGCTCGTTGACAATCACTTCACTTACCGCCTCCGCAGTGGCTGGCCGTGCCGAGAAATTTCCTCCGGCAATGAGTTTGTACCCATGCAGCGGCAAGTAGTTTTCATCAATATTGTTGGTCATGACCAGGGCGGAGTCCTGCGAATCTTTGTATTTCATGTGGCCGCCCCATGCATTTCCGACACCGGTGGTAATCAGCGACCGCGACAGTCCGGTTACTTCGGGCATTTCGCTCAGCTCCTTGAAAAGTGCATCCGGCTTGTTGCCCTGCATGTTGATATTCAGGATGTTTTCTGTGCTGAATCCCAGATCGAACGCAAGGATATTTCTGTATTGTACATAGCCGATGGCCGTGGTGGTTATAAAAATGAGCGTGACGGTGTATTGAATTACCACAAGTGCTCGCCGGAGCGTAACATGCTTGAACACTTTCACCGAAGAAGCGTTTCCAAGCGCATGGATCGGACTTACTTTTGAAAAGAACAGGGCGGGTATCAATCCCGCAATAACACCTACGGCAATTGAAAAAACGATAAACGCAGCGACCGTTAACGGCGTAAGATCAAGCTTCACCGTACGCTGTATTTCAGGAGCCATGTTTATCAACTGCGGCCGCAGTACAAGGAATATAAAACAGGAAAGAAGCAGTGACGTTACGGAAATCAGGATCGCTTCGGTCAGGAACTGCTGCCAAATCTGTCCTTTTTGGGCACCTACAGCCTTGCGCAGACCGATTTCCTTGAAGCGTCGCATGGCACGCGCAATGGAAAGATTGGTATAATTGAAACATGCCGAAAGGATAACGATGAATGCAAGTCCGCCCAGTATCCAGAGTACGACCGGGGGCATATGCGGTCCAGCGGAGCCGCTCATGGAGCCGGAACGGAGACTTTCTCCGACCACGATCTGGTATAAAGGAAGCAGTTCAAGCCGGATTCTGGTATTTTCGTCCGCAAGATTTTCTGCTCTGGCAATGGCATCAAGCTGTGACTGAATGGATGCTTGGCTGGACGCCAGGTCTGCGTTTTCCGGCAGCAGCACGTACACAGCATTTGAAAACATATTTGTCCAGTCTCCGAAATGGCTATCGTTTTTGCCTGTTTGTTCAGCCGTAGCAAATGATACGAGTGCTTCGAAATGGATATGCGAGAAGAAAGGAACGTCCTGCATGACACCGGTTACCTGATAATCCAGTGTATCCATTTGCACGGCTTTGCCCAATGCTGACTGGTTGCCAAACAGCTTTTTTGCCGCCGTTTCCGTCAGAACGATGGAGTAGGGGTCGCGCAATGCCGTTTCCGGATTGCCTTCCAGCATGGGAAATGTAAATATCCGAAAAAACGACGGTTCCGCCCAGAAGCCCTTAACAGGAAGAACATTGCCTCCGACTTTTGCATCCTGCCGGAAATCATTGCGCAGGATCGTCACTTCTTCAATACCGGAAACTTTTTCCCGGATAAGCTTTCCGGTTTTTACAGATGTGGAAGCGTATCTGCCGCTGCCTTGTTCACCTTTGAAAGTGGCCACGCTGGTAATGCGGTAGATCCGATTGCCGTTCATGTGGAACCTGTCGTATGAATGCAGGTCAAGCACAAATGCAATCAGCAGCAGCCCGACAGACATACTGATCGCAAGGCCAGCCATATTGATGGACGAAAACAGTTTGTTGCGCATCAGGCTGCGCCCTGAAGTTTTGAAGTAGCTGCCGATCATGATCCGTCTGGTAAAAGATTGACAAACACAATCTTTCTGCCATACCTTTCAGGATTTCCAAAAAGTTATCAAACAAAAAGACTGTATTTGCCAAAGCCATCCCAAATATTCATGCCTGTTATATAAGTTTGTGTAAAACAACATATTACGTAACATTCAGGCTGTCCATAAATGAACAATACACTTCAAACCGTACACCTTTTCAAAAAATACAGCCTCCTCCCTTCAATCCTTTTCTCCCTTATCCTTTTCTCCCTTCCATCCTTTTCTCCCTTCCATCCTTTCCTACTTCGTCCTTCACTTCCCCTCCGTCACCTTCCGGATCACACGCAACCAGTTCAGGCCCAGAATTTTTTTGATACGCTGATCGGTATAACCCAGTTTCTGCATGGCTACGGTGATCTGCGGGTAGTCGCTGATGTCTTTGATTTCACGCGGCAGTTCCGGGCCGCCGTCCAGATCGGAGCCCAGAGCGATATGATCTTCGCCAACCAGATTTACGCCGTAATCAATTACTTTGGCCAGCTGATCCACATGCATCCAGTATTCGTCAGGAATGGTTCCTTTGAAAGTAAACGGAAGCTCGCGGGCAAACTCCTTGTCTACATCTTCAATGGTTTTTGAAGTATCCTGTTCGTTGAAGATCCGGGGCGTTTTGGGCTGCGGATCGGGCTGCTTCCGGACGGGATTGTTCGGCTTCTGCCACGTCCAGTATTTCGGATTGTTGAAAAGGCTTCCGAAATGAACCCCGATTACGCCACCTTTTGCAGCGATTGCCTTTGCAGCTTCGTCCGAAATGCAGCGGGGATGATCCACAATTTTGTAAAAACCGCCATGACTGTAAATGACCGGATGCCGACTGGCAGCTGCCGACTGGATAATGGCGTCGTTGGAAGCATGGGCCACGTTGATGACCATACCCAGCTCGTTCATTTCCCGGATTACCGCTTTTCCGTGATCGTTGATTCCGCCCCATGTGTATACATCGTTGCAGGCGTCGATAAAAGCATTGGTGGTACCGTGAGCGGTCAGTTGCATGGAGCGCAGGCCAAGTTTGTAAAGCGCCCGCAGCAGATCGAGGTCGCCATAAAGGTCATAACCGCCCTCCAGATCGAGGAAAGCGGCTATTTTTCCTTTTTTACTGATCCGTTCAATGTCGGAAGCCGTCAATGCCAGTTCGATGACCGCATTGTTTTTTTTGATCTGGTCCAGTGCAAGGTTGACCACACGGAAAGTATTCTTGATTTCAAACCTTCCGGGATAATAGTTTTCAGGCGTATAAACCGAAAAGAACATGGCATCCAGTCCGCCTTCTTTTGCCCTCGGTAGATCGACGGTTCCGTCCGGATAGCGCTGGCCGATGTCGGTTTTCAGCACCATTTCCCGGCTCATTACATGCGTGTGGCCGTCCATGACAAATGCTTCCCGGTGCAGGTCTGGCATGGGCTTGTCCGGAATGGATACAGGGAAAATATTTTCGGCAACCGGGCCGGATAGAATGGATTGTGCCGGAAGCATTTTTCCGGAAACCGGAAGGAGTGTCAGGCTTTTAATAACGTCTCTGCGTTTCATTCGTTTTTTGTTTTCGTCTTCGCGGGGTTAATCTGACAAAAAGTACAAAAGCACCATGTACTATTTGTCGTTGTAATGACCTTTGGAGGAAATAATATCTACAGTTATGGTTTGTTCATTTATTGAATACAGAAGTCTGTGCTTGTCAGTAATCTTTCTGGCGTATAATCCTGCAAGGTTATGTTTTTTAAGCTGCGGTTTTCCCCGTCCTGTTTTGGGATGCTCCGTAAGCTCTTCAATTAATAACCTTGCTTTCTTATATGCCTGAGGTTCATACAGCTTCAGAAACTTCAGATCTTCTTTTGCTTTATCCGAAAAAACAAGAATGTATTTCACAGGTTGTCAAAAAATGCGTCCAGATCATCTTTACTTTTGATAACCGTAGATTTGCCTTCCTTGATTTCCTGCTGTGCATCCTGGATACGCTGGATCATTTCAGGAGTGAAGTACAAGTCCTCTTCTGAAACTGGAGTAAGCACATAGGATTGCTTGCGGCCTCTTCTGATCACCACTTTTTCACCTTTGTCGGCCATATCAAAGAAATCTTTTTGCCTTTCCCTGAATTGCCTGCTTGTAGTTTCTATAATTGCCATTGTGTACATGATTTGGTACACAAATTTAAAGCTATTTTTAAAAGCAGAAGCAAGGCGGGGCATATTTGTTTTTGTCCTGGAAGGCTGGTTTGCAGTGCGCTCGGAATGGTGCTGAATTTGCTATTCGTCAAAGCCCCGCATGTACGGCACGTTCGGCGGCCGTTCGCCTTTGCTGAACTGCGGTCCGCGTGCAGAGCGGTAAGTCATGTTCATGAACGGCGTTTCGATGCGCCGGCCCACGTCGGAGTAACGGCCGTTTTCCCAGTTCGAATCCATGTTGCAGTTCGTAATTCCTGTGGAAAGGAGCAGCCGCTCCGCGTTGAACGGTTCCTTTCCGGTCACCATCATTTCCGTAATCCAGTGCGGTTGCGAGTTGGAAGCATGGTACTGCGAAAACGGGCCCGGCCAGCCCAGCATGGATATAACCGCCGGGTCTTTGCGCCCTTCGATTTCGGCGGCATAAGTCCAGCCTACGCCTTGCCCGGAATATACGGCTGCTTTTGTACCGTCATTATATTCTACAATACAGACGTTTGGTTTTTCAATTTCCTGAAAATGCCCTGATTTTAAATCGAAACTTGTCCGTACCGATTCCAGCAGCTTGCCGGCCCAGGGGTTGCGTTCAGTCCATTTCCAGGTTTCGGAACCACGAATGCACTGTACGGATTTGACGCCCGTTTCACCGCCTTTGCGGCGTTCAACAAACGCCTGAAGTACGTCGACACAATGGAACAGGGCACCTTCATCCGGTGCGCCGCCAACGACGACGGAATTTTTAATTGGCGTATCGATGTCCAGTTCGATTTCGGGCTTGCGGAAGTATGTCGGTATGGAAGAGCCTCCGGTCAGAGGGAATTTCAATTCCCGGGATTTATCGAACATCCATTTGGCTTCGTCCCAGCTGTATGAAAGGTGCTTGTCATTGAAAACGGGAACCGAGCGTTTGCTCTGCTCGAAAACCCGGATAACCTGCTGGTAAATCCACCAGCGCGGCAGCAGCCATTGTCCTTTCAGGTTGGTCGGGTATTCGCCGTGTTCGCCGACGATAACGACGCCATCCACTGCCAGCTCTTTTCCGCCCAGCGTCACAGCTTCGCCTACTGTTTTAAAGATCGGGATGTTCTTCGATTTGCATATTTTCTGGCCGAGTTTGCTTGTTTCAAGCTGATGAATGTAAACGGACACCACGTCCACGCGTGAAGGAGTGTGGGCGCCTTCCCACCAGTAGCCGTCCATCAGTTTGGCAATGATCCAGTCTGCATGGGATCTTGTGGCGCCCCAATAGCTTACAAGACAGGCGATCCGGGGCCGTTTCGGTGGAATCTGTGGAAGCACAGCGGCTGCGGTTCCGGTTAATGCTGTGACTCCGGCCATAGCGGTAAGTCCCAGCATTTCACGCCGGGTCAGTTCATTGTGTTGCTTTATCATGCTGTTTAAAGTTGCGGTGTTTAGGAATGAATAGGCCGCTCTGTCATCAAATATAAAACGACACCGTTACTTTACAATGCATTTTCTGGTTACATTCTCCGCTACGCCAGTGTTCAATACAAACCGTTTCCTGAAAATATGACGGGATAAATACAGATTATCTCTTTTGATTTACAGATGCGAGCGATCAGCCTCACTTTTAATCAGAGGGCTTTCTGCTTCGGCCATTACAGGTTTTGGCGGAAGTATCCGGTCAAGCAGCTTTTCAATCAAAGGAATAAAAGGCAGAAACAGCAGCACACCCGCTGTGTTGAAGACCATATGCGCATTGGCAATTTTCTGCTGCATGCCGGCTCCGGCAGAAATCCATTCAATAAATGTATAGAACTGCGGAAACACAGCCAGACCGATTACGATACAAAGCACATTGAAGGCCAGATGGAACAAGCCCGTCTTTACGGCCTGCCGGTCTGCACGGATGGTCGCCATCAGTGTGTCGGAGCACGTACCCAGTTCCGCACCCAGCATAACCGCCATGGCGCCGGGCAAATTGATAAGCTGTTTTTTTGCCAGTGTAATCACCATGCCGACGGTTGCAGAAGAGGACTGGATAAGCAGCGTGACAAGTGCGCCGATGAACGTTCCCCGCAACGGACTTTCCAGCCGTTCCATCCAGGAAAGAAATTTTTCATGGTCTTTCAGCGGTTCCACGGCTCTTTCCATGGTATAAAGCCCAAAGAACAGAATGCCAAAATAAAGGACAACCCGGCCAGCATTGGAAACTTTCTCACTTTTTGCAAAAAAGCTGAAAACAAGTCCCAGAAAGATTGGAACAGGTGAGTACTGGCCGATATCCAGCGCAATAAGCTGGCTCGAAAAGGTAGTTCCGATATTGGCACCCATAACGATCCCCAGCGATTGCCGGAAAGTCAGCGCGCCTGCATTCACCAGCACGATGGTCATAATGATCACGGCGGAGGAAGAATCCAGCAGAACCGTGGCAGCAGTGCCTGTAAGAACGGAAGTGATCAGGTTTTTGGTAAAAAGGTCAAGCCATTTGTTGGCTTTGTTGCCAATCAGTTCCTCTAACGTATCAGACAGGTTATTGACCGCGAACAGGAAAAGGCCCAGCCCTCCCAGTACCATTAAGAAAATATCCATTCCGGCTTTTTGTTCAAAAATAAGCCATCCTATATTAAGCAAATGTTATAAAGCGGCATCCTGCCCAAACTTTATCTGCCTCCTGCAAAACAAACCGGCATAACCGCACGAAATAATCACCGTTGCCTCCTAACAGCATCTGATCCAGGCCTGAATGCAGTCGTATAAGGTATAAAGTCACCATGCATGCGCGGTATTTTTGGAAAATTACAGTACGGAATTCAATAAAATAAACTGTAGGGATTGAAGGCTGAAGTTAACAATAAGATAACATTCGGGAAATATCGGAGTAACCTGACGAATCTACTTTTGTGTCGTAAAAATGACACCAAACAAGATGAAAAAGAATTTACTTACACTGCTGCTTTCCCTTTTGGCCTTCACGGCCTTTGCCGATCCGGGTTCCATCCGGGGTTCCATCAAAGACGCCAAATCCAAAGAACCGCTGATCGGTGCATCCGTACTGATCGAAGGCACGCAGATCGGAGCGGCCGCCGATGTGGACGGAAATTTTGAACTGGCCAATGTTCCCGCAGGCGCCTACAAGATAATTGTCACTTTCGTTTCTTACCAGACCAAGGAAATCCCGAACGTAAGAGTGGAATCCGGCAACACCACGGTAATTGATACGGAACTGAGCGAAGAAGGAACTGCCTTGCAGGAAGTGGTAGTGCGCGGTGCCCGTGCCACCAACACGGAAGTGGCGGTCATCAGCGAAATCAAGCAGCTTAAACCGATTGCGGTGGGAATATCCGCACAGCAGATCCAGAAATCGCAGGACAGAGACGCCGCCTCGGCCATCCGCCGCGTGCCGGGCGTCAGCATCGTTGATAACCGTTTTGTGATGATCCGCGGTCTGGGTTCACGATATAATTCTGTTTTGATTAACGATGTAATCACACCTTCCAGCGAAGTGGATACGCGTTCATTCTCTTTCGACCTCGTACCAAGCAACATTATCGACCGGATGATTGTTTACAAATCCGGTTCCGCCGAGTCGCCCGGTGACTTTGCCGGCGGTATCATCAAGATTTATACCAAACGCCGTCCTGACCAGAACTTTACAGAAGGTGCAGCTACGATCGGTTACCGAGCCAATACTACTTTTCAGAACGTACAGACGCATTCCCGCAGCGGTGCCAACTGGCTTGGGCTGTGGAACGCAGATCAGCAGCTTTCCACTGCTTTTCCGAAAAGATCAGCTGATTTCAACTCGCTCAGCGCTCCGGAAAGAGCAACTTACGGACAGTTACTTCCCAATACGTGGGCACTGAAAAGCCAGACGGTTAACCCTGACATGCGCTTTGCGCTGAATATGGGAAGACGTTTTGAAATCGGGAATGTGGATGTAAGTAACCTGACCAACATTAACTACTCGCTTACGAATCAATTTGCGGAAGTGGGCCTTAAATTGTATCAGAATGGCTTGACGGCCAACGATGTATTTGAAAGCTACACGGATCAGAGCTATGCACGTCAGTCGCGTATCGGTGTGCTTCACAACTGGACTTTCCGTTTTTCACCGGTATTCAATCTGGAATGGAAAACATTGTTTAACCAGTTGGGCAATACAGAAACCGTCGTTCGTGAAGGACAAAGAGTTGTGGACGGATACGATGTGCGCAACTACTCGCAGCGTTTTGAAAACCGCAGCATTGTAACGACGCAGGTTTCCGGTGACCATAAATTCGGCGATCTGACCAAGCTGAACTGGATTACAGGATTTGGCTATACCGGCCGCTGGGAGCCGGACTGGAAACGTGTCCGTTTTCAGCGCGTAACCGGCGCCACGGGATCGGACGGCCAGCTTGCTCCTTATCAGGTTGTAGCGCCGATTGAACCAAACCCGATTGATCTGGGCCGTTTTTATTCCAAATTAAATGAGCGCGTCCTGACGCTTTCCGTTAACGGAGAGCATACGCTGGGCAACCCGACCGACCGCGAGCCAAACAGGATCCGGTTCGGAGTGTACGGAGAACGTAAAGACCGCGATTATTCAGCCCGTTTCTATGGATACAACACCATTGGCAATGCTTCGGGAATTCTGCGCGGCGACATCGGGACCATTTTTACGCCACAAAATGTAGCAGGCCAGGAAGGCGGGCTGACGATCAAGGACGGTACCAAAGACCTTGATTCTTACTCGGGAATTAATAATTACTATGCTGCATACCTCAGCGGCGACATGAACTTTGGTTCCAAAGCGATACTGACCGTGGGTTTCAGAGGGGAATACAACAACCAGCAACTTCATTCCTACATTGTAAACGAGAGAAAGGAACTGGTGAACAACAAGCTTTTCATTCCGCTGCCTTCGCTGAACTTTACTTACAAAGTATCCGAAAAACAGAATCTGAGACTTGCCTTCTCGTCCACGCTGAACCGGGCCGAATTCCGCGAGCTTGCTCCTTTTACGTATTTTGACTTCAATCTGCAGGCCGACATCAGAGGAAATACGGCGCTTAAAACGGCTAAAATCCAGAACATTGACGCAAAATGGGAATTTTATCCAAGTACCAACGAGCTGATTTCCGTGACCGGTTTCTATAAATATTTTAAAAATCCGATCGAGACCTTTCTGCTGCCGACAGGAAACGGACTGGCTTACACTTTCATCAATGCCAACAATTCCACAAACTATGGTGTTGAACTCGAGATACGCAAAGGATTTCAGGAATCCACAATCCCGTTCCTGCAGAACCTGACGCTGGTTGGAAATGCATCCCTTATAAAAAGCACGGTAAACCTTGGGCAGTTTGTAGAAGGCCCGGACCTGAGCGGCGCAAATGTGAAGTATGACCTGACAGGGATTACGGACAAAAAACGTCCGATGGCCAATCAGTCGCCATACCTGATCAATACCGGGATTTACTATGCAGCGCCATCCGGTTTTCAGTGGAACGTGCTTTACAACATCTTCGGACAACGGATCTTTGCAGTGGGTAACCTGGAAAACCCGACCGTTTATGAAATGCCCCGCAATGTCGTTGACCTGAATATCAGCAAGAAATTCAAAAACCAGCTTGAACTCCGCCTTGGAATTCAGGACATTCTGAACCAGCCTGTACGTTTCTCGCAGGATTTCAACAGAGACGGAAAAATCGGCAGAGATGTAACGTCGAAAAGCGCGTCTGCCGATCAGGATATCAGAAGGTTCAGAAGAGGAAGTTACTTCACCATCACGGCTGCCTACACCTTTGGAAAGCGGACGGTAATCCCGTAAAAACAATTCAAACCCTGAGCCAAGTCAATTAAAACAACCCAAGTAAACAATTCATGTTCATTATGATTATGTCAAGAACAAAATTTAAACTGTTTTTCATGTCAATGAGTCTTTTTGCAGCGCTTACTGCCTGCGAAAATGACGACAAGCCGGCTCCTGTTACCGAAGTACTTGCAGTTAAATCCATGGCGCCTGCTTCCGGTCTCGCAGGGACCAAAGTTGTAATCACAGGAACAAAATTTGATCCTACCCCGGCAAATAACGTCGTATTGTTCAATACAACACCTGCCATGGTAACCGCAGCAACGGCTACAACCATTGAAACAACGGTTCCGGTTGGTGCAACGACCGGTCTCATTACGGTGACAACAGGCGGAACAACGGTTAAAAGCGCAACGCCGTTTACGGTTTCGGATCGTGCCACAATAGACGTTTCGGGCGAGATCAAGACAAATACAAACTGGACTGCCAATAATGTTTATGTCCTGAAAGGCTTTGTTTATGTAACTGCCGGCAATACGCTGACCATTGAAAAAGGGACGATCATCAAAGGCGCCGGAAAAGAGGCTGACCCGAAAGCACAAGGTCAGGGCGGATCGCTGATCATTGAAGCAGGCGCCAAAATCGTCGCCATCGGTACGGCTGAGCAACCGATCGTTTTTACTTCTTCCAAAGAGCCCGGACAGCGTAACTACGGAGACTGGGGCGGTGTTGTTCTGATTGGTAAAGCACCTCATAACCAGGCGGGTTCAAAGGGGCCTGAAGGCGGAATCCGTGGCGGAACCACAAACGCCGGACTGGGGACCGATAACATTGCCGATGACAACTCAGGAACTTTGCAATACGTACGCATTGAATTTGCAGGTATCGCACTCAGCAATACGGCAAACAGCGAGATCAACGGTCTGACGCTGTATGCAGTAGGCTCCGGCACAACGATTGACCACGTGCAGGTTTCGTACAGCGGTGACGATTCATACGAATGGTTCGGAGGTACGGTTAATTCCAAATATCTGGTTGCATACCGTGGCTATGATGACGACTGGGATACCGACTGGGGCTTTACCGGAAAAGTACAGTACGCTTTGTCATTACGTGATCCTGAATTTGCCGATCAGTCTGCATCCAACGGTTTTGAATCCGATAACTTCAACTCAGGCGAGCCGGCAACAGGCCCGAATGCAGGTCTTCCTTTAACCGCACCGGTCTTCGCCAATGTGAGTAACCTCGTTACTTCAGGAGCGCCTTCCAATGCAACGATCAAAGGAAGCGGCGGGTACCAGGCAGCCATGCATTTGCGCAGAAACACTTCCATCAGCATTTTGAACTCCCTTTTTGTAGGTTATCCAGAAGGCCTTCGTCTGGACGGCACGGCCACCGGAACGTATACCAATGCAACCAAGGGAACACTGGATCTGAGAGGAATCGTTCTGGCCAACAATACACTTCCTGTAACCGGAAAAGGTGAAATTACAGAAGCACAGGCCACTGCATACTTCAACACGGCTGCCCGCAAGAACGAAGTGAAAGACCTTGCTTCCCTTTTGCTGAACACGGCAAACTTCACATTGACCGCTCCCGGCTTGTTGCCGCAGGCTACATCACCGCTTCTGACCGGAGCCGTATGGGATGGAAAAGGTGCTGATGCTTACTTTACAAAGGAAACGTTCAGAGGTGCATTCGGAACAACAGACTGGACCAAAGGATGGACCAACTGGGATCCGCAGAATACGATCTATAAATAAACTATTGAAAGAGTATATAATTGGTGTCAGAATTTAGAAAAATCGGAGGCGTCTGCTTCCGATTTTCTTGTTTTAAAAAAGTAACGCGTCGACAAGCTATACCTTACAATTTAGTAACAGTAACGATCCGTATAATACCAGAAATGAACCTGAATCTTGATCCGTATATCATATAAAATGCCCAGTATTATGATGAAACATTCAGTGACCGTTTTGCTTTCCTTGCTGTTTCTTTTTGCATGCCGGAAGGATAGTGAAGTTCCTACTCCTGAAAAAGAAGCGCAGCATCCTGACTGGTACATTCTGCATGCTCCGGACGAACACGGGATACAGGCTGTTTACGGTGATATCGACGGCACGCTGCTGCTGACGGACCGGCGTCATATTCATTATACCAAAGACAAGGGAAAAACCTGGAAACAGGCCAGCTATGATTCCAGCATCGGTCTGAGTGGCTTTGCCATGACGAACGACACGCTGTTTGTGCTTGATACCGAAACCGTAAGCAGCAGCGATTCGGGCAACGTTTACGCAAAACACCCTTATCAATTTAGTGTTGACGGCGGAATTTCGTGGAAAAAACTGGATCAGCAATGGAGCATGCCCGAAATGAAAACCCCGCTGAATTACAGCTATTCGGCAAACGGCATCCGGTTCAGTATTGACCGGTTCATCGACAGCAACGGCCATGTAGAGGATAAAGGCATCAAGTCAGAGAATGGCCGCAGAATCGGTCTGCCTCGGCAGCATGTGTTGAAAAGTATCTATTTTGATAAAAAGTCACGATTGTATATTTCCGGCTCGGCACCGCTATGCCATACTGACGGGTATATGCAGCTGTGTGACAAGGAAAACGCACGCGGCACACTGTACATTTCAAGACAGGAAATCAGATACTGACTTTTCGGATCTGCACCGGACGCATCAAAATAACATTTATAAAAACCTATGAAACGACAAAAGAAGGAGCTGGCAGCCGCTATTACGGAAACGATCCAGGATACACTGACGGATACCTTAAACGGCGCCGAGCAATTGAAAAAAGCCATCAGGAAAACGGCAAAAAAGCTTGCAAAAAAGCTGATCAGAATTTCGGTCAGGCAGGAAAAAGAAACCGGAACGGCCAAGCATCCGGAAAAGCCTGTGGGAAAAGCAGCAAAAACAAAAAAGAAGAAGAAATTGAAAATCGGGTTAAAAGGTACTCCGAAAACCGAACGGCAATCCCTTTCCACACTGGAAAAACCCTGAAAACAGGATGGGATTTCAGTGACAATCCATTGATTTTAGAAGGCTACATTATGAACGGGATTTTGTTAGGCAGCATGTCAAAATAGATGCGTCCGGCAAAATCCCGGCAACATGCATTCGCAATCCAATGAAAGAACACCTGTTTTTTCTTTCTGCTGGTTTCCAAACATAGTCATCTCCAAAACAGTTTTGCCAGGAGTCAGCAGCAACCGCTAACAGCTAAAAACTACCTCAGAATGCCTCTCCGGTAAATAAGTAAAATCCCGGGCCATCTTCTGTAAACCCGACATCCAGACGCAGATAAATATCTTTTTTCGGAAATAGCAGATACCGCAGCCCGATACCGCCGGAAGTGCGTAGGTGCCGGGTCGTAAAATCAGCGATTTTGGGCGCAACCACGGCAGCTCCCGCAAATGCAACCGCGCCAAAACGCTTGCTGAAGCCAAACGGCAGCCAGCGATGCTCCACCTGCGCTGCGAGCATGCTTTTATCCCGGTAACGCCCGGAATAATAACCGCGCATAATCATTTCGCCGCCCATCAGCGCAAGTTGGTTAAAGGGAATGTTGCCCCGAAAAAAATTTCCGTAGACCTGCCAAGCCAGTACGTTACGTTTGCCGGAAGGATGATAGGAACGAAGGTCCAGATTGATACCGTGAAAAGTATAGTCACTTCCCAGGCCGGGATGATATTTCAGAAAAGAAATTTCACCAAAGAAACCTTTCCGGACATTCAGTACATTATGCCTGTTGTCAAAAACCAGCGCGGCACCGAGGCCTACGTTGAGCGTTCCGTCACTGCCCGTCGGTTTTTCGTAAAAATGATCTTTTGGCTGTTCAAAGTTTGTATTATATAATTGCTGATAATCAATTTCGGGACCGAAGAAAAAATCCGGAACGATCTTTTTCAAAACCCTTTGCCTGAACAGAAGATAATTGGCATCAATCAGCGCCGGGTCTTTGCCGGGTGTTTCGGGACCGATGCCGTAATACAAAAGCGGAAATCTCTGAAACCTTGTCCTGCCCAGAAAAAACCAGTTGTCCTGATTTCCGTAAATCGCGTTGTCCAGCCAGATTCCGTATTGTCCCTCCAAAGTCACAAAACTGAAAGCCTGCACTTCACTGAGCCGGTTCAGTGTGTCGTTTTTTGCCTGAAACAGTAGCAATGACGAAAAGCCGAATTCCACACTGGTTTCGGGGGAGTAGGCGAGGGTCGGATAGATCCGGAAACTGGGTTTTCCGGGTGCAGTGGTATCCGTAATGGCTTTTTGTATTGTTCGCCTGATCCAGCTTTCCTGCGCCAGAAGCGGAGCGGTGACTGCTGAAAAGCAAATAAACAGAACCGGAAGCAGTTTTTGTAAAATCAAGCGGACCGTAACGTTTAGATGAGTATACGCAGGTCAGTAAACAAATTATGCCAAATAAATACTTTCTGTAAAGACAACTTTAAAAAGGTCATACAAATATTTTTTTGCCGGCATGGTAAAATGGTCTGTTGTGGCACGACTTTCTTAGAACGTATACTATACCTAAAACAAATATCATGTCAACAGTAGGAAACAACACAAGCATAATTAACAATCTGATTGAGATTAACAATGACCGCGTAGCCGGTTTTGAAAAAGTGATCGCAGATATCGATGATGAAAATATTGACCTGAAAAGCCTGTTTCAGGAATTTGCTCAGCAAAGCCGGAAAAACAGCCAGGAATTGTCAGCCATTGTAGGATCAGTTGAAGAACTGGAAACCGGCAACAGCGTAAGCGGCGCATTGCACCGTGCATGGATCGATGTGAAATCGTTATTTGGCGGCAGCGACCGTGCCAGCATCTTGTCCGAAGCAGAGCGTGGAGAAGATGCCATCAAAAAGGCTTATCAGGAAGCTTTGTCCAGCGGCGAACTGCTGCCGGATGTTACCAGTACGGTAAGCAAACAGGCGCATGAGATCAACTCGGCGCATGATAAAATCAAGGCTTTGAGAGATATTGCAAAAGCCTGATCCGAAAATGCATACAAAAGAAAAGCTGCTTTGAAAAAGGCAGCTTTTCTTTTTGGTTTTCAGTAAAAATGATCGGGTTATGCTTGTCTGCAGGTTTCAGAATGACTCTCACACAAAGGCGTTCAGTAAAAATCTGGATCTGATGAACTTCTTAAATGCCTGAAAACCATCGTCAGATCTACATTTAGCAATTTACATAAGTACCAGAGTAGCTATGGAAACCAGCACGACAGAGAGCATCATGGAAAGAAATACAAGCATGGACGATTGCTCTTCATCTGCTTTCAGAACGGCGGCAAAAATGGTGACATTGGCTGCGATGGGAAATAGCGGCACCAGTCCGAGCATTTTGTAATCTTCCTCTTCCAGATTTTTAAAGATCAGGGAAGCGGCAAAAGCAATGGCAGCCATAAGGGCGGCCGCGGCGACAGTCCGGAAAGTCAGTAACCTGGAAAAATAGCCGAATTTGATATTCCGGAAATCAACATCGGCAAGCTGAAACCCTACAATCATCATTCCCGCGGCAGAAACCGCAAAACTCACAACACCCAAAGCAGGCTTGATAAATTCAGGCGTTTCAACATCCAGAATCTTGCAGATGACGCCTGCTGCGAACACATATAGAAACGGAATACTCAGCATTTCCTTGAATGCCTTGCCCGGCGAATGCTTGGTTTTTGCCACCTGATAATAACCAATGGTGTCACCGTACAGCGCCGAACCCAGATAAATACAGATCAGCACACTGACCTTTTCCTCGCCGAAAAGCGCAGTAATCGTCGGAATGCCAAAAAAAGCGATGTTAAAGAAGGAAAACGAACTTCTGAGCAAAAGCGGATCGGTGTCCGGAGCAAATTTCTTATGTGCTGCCATTGCGGCAAAGTTCATTCCAAGTGCCAGCAGGAATGTCAATGCCGGCAGGATCATCAGTTTGGAGGCTTCGGCATCCAGCATATTTGTGAAAACCAGTAAAGGAAGCAACGCATTAATCAATGGCTTGCTGATGTATTCGGACTTGAAGCTGGTTTTTTTGCTGATGAAATATCCGATTGGGATAAAAGCCATGACAGGCAGCAGTTCGCTGTAGAGTTCAAGAAGCTTTTTCAAAGATCTGGCTGGTAAGGTGCTGGCATAAATTGCCGATTGTTTTCACATTGAACCACACGGCGTTCACATCCAGTAATGTACCGTTTGTGATGTGGCCGAGGGCATAAAAATTCGGGTACGGCTTGCTGTCTTTTACAATCTGCATGGTTTGTGCATGGATTTTGATTCCGCCCACCGGTTCCGGCTCTACAAGGCCGCTTTCCGCCAGTGCCGCCATAAGTTCGGACTTCATCATTTTTACCGAAGATGCCGGACCCGTTGCATTGATCAGGAATTCTTCTGTCGTGGTCTGTCCGTCGCCGTAGGTCAGTACAAATCCTTTTTCAGGATCGTGCGTTACCTCTTTCAGTTCCGGAATGATTTTCAGCTGCTGATTGTCAAACAGCCTGTTGATCCGTTCTGCATTTACCAGTGGCATACAATGCCGGTTGATACCCCAGTAGCCGCCCAGCCATTTTTTGAACCTGATCCTTTCGGATTCGTCCAGATTTTTCCACATTTCCGAGCTGGTGTAGCGCAATGCGTATGGAATGACAATAAGCGCATCGCCGCCTTCCTGCGCAATTCTGATATCCTGTTTCAGCAACTCGCTTGCAGGTTTTCCGACACGTTCGGTTGCTTTCCAGTCGATTTTCTTGCCCGCGTAATCCTCGGCTTCCTGCATGAATAGACGGAACAGTTCCTTTACCTTGGGATTGCGCAGTTTGCTGCGCTGGATCTGATGCAGGTTTTTAAGAGTGAGAAACTTACATTCATAAGGTTCCGGATTTTCGGGCTGCACCCGCGGCAGCAATCCGTCGAGTGAATAAAAAGTGATTTTTCCTTCATGCCCGTTATCAGCCAGTGTCATCAGCGCGTCAATGGCGCTCAGGCTGGACCCGAGTACGCCTACATTCGCCGTTTTGGGGACATTTTCAATGATGAGGCTTGATGGCCATGGCGAAGGAAAGTAATTCTTCTTATTTTCAAGATCCGGATAATTGTTGGCTACGGGCGTACCCGGCGCCAGGATCAGATAGTGGCATGAATGGGTTTTTTCTCCTGACAGGTGAACAGTAAATCCGTCCCTGGTTTTCTCCACTTCCAATGCACTGGCATGGATGATTTCCACCTGCATTCCTTCTTTTTGCGCCAGCTCGAAATAATGGTCAAACTGTGCTTTCAGGTAATCGCCGTAAAGCCGCCGGGTTGTAAATGCCTCGTTGCGGCCCTGGTTGTCCACGACTTCGTCTTCCACACTTTCAGCATTTTCGATCAGCCATTCGCTGAAATGCTGGGGTTCTGTATAATGAATTCCCATCAGATCGGCCTGCGTGTTGAGGATATGACCCGGTTGTTTGGTCCCGAAGGCAAGTCCTTTTCCGACTTCCTGATTTTCTTCGATGATGGTTATACTTACTTGCTGATGAAGTCCGGCAATGCGGAACTGAAGAAAAAGCTCGATAAATGCTGAAATGCCGCATGCTCCGCCGCCAATGATTGTAATATGGTTTAAACTCATTTAAGGATGGTAGTTAATACTGTTCGTTTGTTGACATTAAGTTACCGTCAGGCTTAAAACAATCATGCTTGCAAACAACAATACTGGGCAATCCGGTTAAAACAACTATTTTTTAATCTTCGGCTGCATGGCTGATTTTCAATCATGTTCAAGCTTTAGATCATTTTTTCCGTCCGGATTTGAGTGCCCTTCCGGAGCGATGCCGTTTCCGCCGATCCGCTCTTTTTTCTTTCATACTTCAGAATTTCCTCATCCGGATGTTGCGAAAAATCCGTCGGCAATTTCATAACAATTGAATAATGCAGGCTTAACATCCGGTTCCGGACAGCCGGATAACTTTGAAGTTCTGAAAAATGTCAGGTCACATGCGGTCCTGACGTGCTCACCTAACCTTTTAACAGAAATGAAAATACGTTTACTGCCAACATTCGTGTTCTTGCTGGCCGGACTTTGCATGGCATTGCAATTGTCTGCCCAATCCATTGCCATAACCGGTAAGGTTACCGCTGCCAACGGCAATGCGCTTCCCGGTGTAAGCATCCTTCTCAAAGGAAGCAGTTCAGGAACAACCACGGACGCAAACGGCATGTACAGCCTGACGGTGCCTTCCGGAGAATCAGTCCTTATTTATTCAGCCATCGGGTTTCTCTCGCAGGAAAAGACTATGGGCAACAAAAGCGTGATCAACGTTATCCTGAACGAAGACACCAAAATCCTTAACGAAGTGGTTGTAACGGCACTGGGCATTAAAAGGGAAGAAAAATCACTTGGGTTTGCCGCACAGACCATTAATGAAAATGCGGTGAAAGATGCCAAATCCAACAATTGGGTCAATACGCTTTCCGGCAAAGTCGCCGGGCTTAATATTCAGGGCGCCGGTGCCGGGCCGATGGGTTCTTCGCGCATCACGCTGCGCGGCGAATCTTCGTTGAACCTCGACAACAATCAGGCGTTGATCGTTGTGGACGGGGTTCCGGTAAGCAGCCGGATTACGGGGACGGGCTTCAATTCGCACCTTTCTGCAGACAGCCCCGTGGATTACGGTTCCAGCTTGTCGGACATCAATCCGGACGACATCGAGAAAGTTACGGTACTGAAAGGCCCGGGAGCTACGGCATTATACGGCAGCCGGGCAGCCGGCGGAGCCATTATCATTACGACGAAATCCGGTGTGCGCCAGGATAAAGGCATCGGCGTTACAGTCAACTCCAATTTCAGCTTCGAGCAGATCAACCGTTATCCGGATTATCAGTTTGAATACGGCGAAGGGCGGAGCAGTGCCTATTTTTCCTATCTCGACAGCGAGGACGGCCCCAATACAGCTACAACCGTGGCGGCGGGAAGGGCATGGGGACCCAAGTTTAACGGACAGTCGTATTTTCAATATAATCCGGATGCACCGGACGGCCGTCCGACGGTACGCACGCCGTGGGTGGCCAACAAAGATTACATTTCCGGTTTTTTCCAGACAGGAACTACATTTTCCAACAGCGTTTCAGTAGAAGGCGGAGGCGAAAACGGATCGGCGCGCCTGTCGCTGACGCATATGAAAAACAAATGGATCATTCCGAATACAGGTTTTGAGCGGATCAATGCAGCACTTTCCGTCAGTCAGAATGTATCGAAAAGATTGAAAATAAACGGGAAAGCCAATTATACCAACAAGAAAAGCGACAACCTGCCCATGGCGGGATACAACAACCAGTCGCTGATGTATTTCCTGATTCTGGGAACGGCGCCGAACATCAAACCCGGATGGTTCAAACCTTACTGGGAGCCGGGGCTGGAAAATGTGAAGCAAAGAAGTCCGTTCAACCCGACGCCGGACAATCCATATCTGGGCATGTACGAAATGCTTAACAAGATGAACAAGCACGGATTCATCGGCAACGTTTCGGCCAGTTATGAAATTTCCAAAAAGCTTGATCTGCTCGTTCGTACCGGACTGGATATGGCTTTCGAGTTCCGCTCGCAACAGCGTCCGTTCAGCATGACACGCTATCCGCGCGGCATGTACCGGGAGCAGAATGTGTTTACTTACGAGTCCAATACCGACTTTTTACTTACTTATAAAGATAAACTGGGCATTATTGACGTTACTGCTTCTGCCGGAGCCAATGCCATGCGCCAGTCATATGATTTTGCGGGCCTGTACGCAGACCAGCTTGCGCAGCCGGGCATTTACCAGATTTCCAACAGTCTGGATCAGGCCGTTGCTGATCCTTTGAAAACCAAAAAGGCGATTAACAGCATGTACGCCGCCGCGCAGTTTTCCTACGATGAAAAGATATTTGTGGACGTAACCGGCAGGAACGACTGGTCGAGCACGCTGCCTTATGGAAACAACTCCTTCTTTTATCCATCGGTCAGTTCGAGTTTTCTGCTGAACGAATTGTTTACACTTCCGCAGGCTGTTTCATTTGCCAAGCTGCGTGCTTCCTGGGCGCAGGTCGGAAACGATACGAGGCCGTACCAAACAGCTCGTTATTATGACCGAATTTACGGAAACAGCTTTACCAATTCCTCCACGCTTTTCAATGCCGGCCTGAAACCGGAGATCACGGCAAGCTACGAATTCGGTCTGGATGTACGTTTGCTCAAAAACCTTGTGGGTCTGGATTTTACCTATTACAATAACAACAGCCGCAACCAGATTCTCGCCATTCCGCTGGACCCCGTTACCGGTTATTCCAATGCGCTGATCAACGCAGGACTCATCAACAGCCGCGGTGTGGAGATCAAGCTGACGGGCAAACCGGTCACAACCAAAAATTTCAGATGGAACACGACTTTGCTCTGGTCCAGAAACCGGAGTTATGTAAGAGAACTTGCCTCCGGCATTACAAACCAGGTGATTTATGCGCACAACACCAACGTAAGCATTGAAGCACGCGTAGGCGGGCTGATGGGCGATATGTACGGCCGCGGTTTCCAGCGCTCGCCGGATGGCCAGATCATTTATTCTTCGGTGGGGCTTCCCGCTGCACTCGACCCGGTTGCCAAAAAATGGGGCAATGCATTTGCCGACTGGAAAGCAAGTATTTCCAATGAGTTCACGATCCGGAACGTGCGTGTCAGTCTGTTGCTCGACGGTCAGAAAGGCGGCAGCATGTTTTCCCAGACCAACCACAAGAACAACACATTGGGCAAAACAAAAGTCACGTTGCCGGGCCGGGAAGATGGCATCATCGGGCAGGGCGTCGTGAAACAGCCGGACGGAAGCTTTACACCAAATACAGTGAAAGTGCCTGCAAGCTCTTATTACGACAACTATTACCAGATTGCCAATGCCGAAACCAATATCTTTGACGCCTCTTTTCTGAAAATCCGTGAGTTAAGAGTGGAATTCAATTTGCCTCAGGCGCTGCTTACCAAGATCGGCGTACGCCAGACGAGCCTGGCACTGTTCGGAAGAGACCTTTTCAACTTTACGAAATTCCCGGGTTTTGACCCCGAAGGCGGAAACCTTAACAACGGTACGCTTACGCCCGGCGTGGAACTGGCGCAATTTCCTTCGACCCGAACCATGGGCATGAACCTTACCCTGAAATTTTAAATCAAAAAGAGCATGTTAAAGAAAGCATATATTCCATTTTTGTTCCTGCTGGCCGTTCTGGCGTCCTGCACCAGCGGTTTCGAAGAACTGAACACCGATCCTAACCGTCCGAAAGAAATCACGCCGGGTGTAATGCTCGGGCAGCTGCAATATCAGATCGTGAACAGTACGGTCAATGCAAGCCGCAATTTTACACACGAACTCATGCAGGTGGACGCGCCGCGGGCGAGTGCAGGCGGCGGTGGTCTGCACCGCTATATTGTAAATCCCGGCAGCGGCGTATGGAACAATTTCTATTCGTATCTGAACGACATTGAAGACATTTACCTCATTGCCGACCGGCTCAATGAAAACAACTACAAAGCCATTTCGCTGATCTACAAAACGTGGGCCTATTCCATCCTTACAGACCTTTACGGCGACGTACCTTATTCGCAGGCGACGAAAGCCATTGAAGGAAATTTCAAGCCGGCTTTTGACAAACAGAAGGATATATACATCGAGCTTCTGAAAAACCTGGAAACGGCAAACGGATTGCTGGATGATACCAGGGCGCTGACTTACGGAGGCGACATGCTTTACAGTGCCAATGCCTTGTCGGGCGGTAAAAATCCGGGAATTCTGAAATGGAAGAAATTCTGCAACTCGCTGCGGTTGCGTTTGCTGTTGAGAATATCGAAAAGGGAAGGGGAAGTCAATGTAAAAGAGCAAATAAATGTCATTCTTGCCGATCCGGCTGCAAACCCCGTTTTTACATCCAATGCAGATGAGGCCATTTTCAGGTATCCGGGTACCTTTCCGTTTTTTAACCCGTTTTACAATGCAAGACAAGTAGACTGGCGCGACGGAAATTACTATACCAAATTTTTTATGGGCCGTATGAATCAACTGAACGATCCACGCCGTGCGGCCTGGGCAACGCAGGTGAAATCAGGAACTTCGGAAGTATTTCAGGGAATTGAAAGCGGTTACCCGACTACAACGGAATATGCAGTAGGCAGCAATTCCAGCTATTCGGATGCATTAAAGACGCTGCCGCAGCTGGGCGTCATGATGACCTGGGCCGAAGTGGAGTTCATTAAAGCCGAACTGGCCGTGAAAGGATACAACACCGGTTCCACTGCAGAAAAGCATTACGAATCAGGCATTGCAGCTTCCATGACGCAGTGGGGCGTAACCATGCCCGCAGGATTTCTGGAACAGCCCGGAATAGCATACAATGCTTCGGCAACTGCAGATAAACAGCTGGAACAGATCATGCTGCAGAAGTATTATGCCTACTTTTTTGTAGATTACCAATCCTGGTTTGAAAAGCGGAGAACGGGTTATCCGGTACTGCCGCGGGGGACAGGAATTCCTTCCGAAAATACGTTTCCATCCCGCGTTCCGTATCCTACTTACCTGCAGTCCCTCAACCCAGAAGCACTGGCAGGAGCCGTAGCTTCTATGGGCGGTGACGACAGCGACATTAAAGTATGGTGGGATAAATAGTTTTTTCAGTTCATTTCAGATTCTGTTTCAAGATGATATTTAAAAATAAAAGAGTGGTTTGGATGGCCATTATGCTGTGGGCTTTCCAGACTGCAAATGTTGCACTGGCACAAAAGATGACCAATATCAAAATGCCGGAACGCGGCTTGTGCGCACACCGCGGCTGCATGGACACGCATCCGGAGAACACATTGCCCGCTTTCCGTGAAGCCATAAGACTGGGGGCGCAGATGATCGAGTTTGACATTCAGCTTACCAAGGACAGCATGATGGTGATCATGCACGACGATGCCGTAAACCGTACGACCAACGGAACCGGGAATGTTTCGGATCTGACATTTGCACAAGTCCGGGCACTGGATGCAGGCATCCGGAAAGGAGAGAAGTTTAAAGGAACACAAGTCCCGACTTTTGAGGAAACACTTGGCATGATGCCTGCAAATGTATGGCTCAACTGCCACCTGAAAGGCGACGAAGCCGTGGGTTCCAGAGCGGCTGCCGCACTTGCAAAATCAGGCCGGCTGCATCAGGCATTTCTGACCTGCTCGGAAAAAGCTGCCGGAGCAGCACGCAAAATGGTCCCCGGCATCCTGATCTGCAATGGCGATAACAGCTACCGGAAGGATACACCCCGATACGTACAGGCAACCGTTGACATGAAAGCCGATTTTATCCAGTTGCTGCGGCATGAACCGGGCGAGGACAGAAAAGGATCAATGAAATCTTTGAAGGACAAAAACGTAAAAGTCAATTACTTTTATGCCCAATCGCCGGACGAACTTGGTGCGCTTTATGCAGAAGGCGTTGATTTTGTACTGGTCAATAATGTAGGGGATTTCATGCCGGCAGCTGAAAAGGCCGGTATTCAGCGCATTGTTCCACATTATGCCGGCGGAAAGCAGCCGGAGCAGAAATCTGCTCCGGAAAAGCCGGCAACGGATAAAAACAAGACGCTCATTGTCTTTTTTGACGGACTTCGTCCGGATTACATCACCCAAGAGCAAATGCCCAATCTGTATGCATTCCGGCAGAAGGCATCCCAGGGAAAAAATCATCACAGCGTATTCCCGACCGTAACGCGCGTAAATTCGGCTTCCTACGCAACGGGCTCTTACCCGGGAACGCACGGGCTGCTGGGCAATTCCATCTATTTTCCGAAAGTAAGCGCGAACAAGGCCATCGGAACCACTTATGAAGAACTGGTGAAAGTCCGGGAATCCGAATCCGGGAATTTGCTGACGGCCGTGTCGCTCGGCGAGGTGCTTGAAGCGGCTGGCGAAAAAATGATGGTTTTCAGCTCGGGAACGACGGGGCAGGCCTTTTTGCAAAATCACAAAGTCGGGAAAGGCGCGATTGTCAATCAGGAACTGATCCTGCCGGATACATTCAGAGAACAGGTTTTATCCGAAATCGGGCCCATGCCGAAAGGTACCGGCGACGTGTATATCAAGCATAAATGGGTTGCGGATGCCTTGCTGCATTATGGTTTGAAAAAGGAAGGACCGCTGGTGAGCGCCGTCTGGTTTTCAGACCCGGATGGCGCTGCGCACCGTTACGGCATTGGTTCGGAGCAGGCCGTTGCTGCAATCCGCTATGTCGATGCGCAGTTTGGCAGAATTTTGGATTCGCTTGAAAGCCGCGGATTGAGGGGAAAATACAACATTCTTATTTCTACCGACCACGGCTTTGTAACGCATATCGGCAAGCAGAATCTCAGCGATTTGCTGATTGAAAAAGGTTTGAAAAAAGATAAGGAATCGGACGATGTAGTGATTTCGGAAGGTGCTGTTTATGTCAAAAACCATGACAAAGCATTAATTAAAAAGATCGTTGCCAGGCTGCATCAGACCGAATGGATCGGCGCTGTTTTTACAAAGCCTGAAAAGGAAGGAAGCATGAAGGGCTGGGTAAAAGGCACCTTGTCGTTTGATGCCATTCACTACAATCATCCGGCCCGGAGTGGTGATATCCTCGTGGCGCCTAACTGGAATGATGACAAAAATGACAAAGGTTACGCAGGAACAGACTTTTCAGGAGGCGTCGCCGGTCATGGCGGATCAAGCCCTTACGAAATCAACATCGCCCTGCTTGCCGACGGGCCTGATTTTAAAAATGCATGGATAAGTGAACTGCCTACTTCAAACGTTGACATTGTGCCTACGGTTCTGGCACTTTATGGACTGCCCGTTCCGCCGCAAATGGATGGCCGCGTACTGGCAGAATACTTTGAAAACAAACCGGCAAAAACCGGCAATTCCAAAAAAGAAGTTGTGGAAACACAGGTGCAGTATCCGTGGGGAACATACAAGTTAAGTCTCGAACTATCCGTTCTGGGCAAGTACAGCTATGTGAATTTTACAAAAACAGAGCGGATCGTGAAGAAGGAGGAAAGGTGAGAAGGAAGGAAAGGTGAGAAGGAGGAAAGGTTAGAGGGAGAAAAGCTTTGTCCTTTCTCCTTCCAACCTTCCTTCCTTTTCCTTCCTCTTCACCCTTCTCCTTCCTCCTTTCCTTCCTTCCTCCCTTCTCCCTTCCTCATATTACTGCGCGCGCAGGTACTTCACGGGGTTTTCAGCTGATGCTTTTAAGGCGTGTCCCAATACGGTCAGAAGTGTAATGAGGACAGTCAGGCCAAGTGTTGCAGCGATTAACCAGGCACTTGACGTAATGCGGTGAACATACTGCTGCAGCCAGCTTCCGGTGAGCCACCAGCCCAGCGGCGCAGCCACCAGAAACCCGATCAGAATCAGGCGGCCGAATTCCCTTCCAAAAATCCATAGCAGCTGCTGCGTGCGAGCGCCCAATACCCGGCGTACCCCGATTTCCTTGGCCCGGCCTTCTGCCATAAAGGTGACCAGTCCGTAAAGTCCGATGCAGCTCATGGCCATGGCAATCAAGGCAAATGCCTGTACAAAACCGGCCAGCAAGCGCTCCATATCCAGAAATGATCCCAGCAGATCGTCGAGCTGATCCGCTTTATAAACGCGGTCCGGCAGTGTTTCATTCCATACCTGCTCTATGGCCTTCCAAGTTGTCTTCGGAGAATTGGGTGATAAGGTAAGTATGGCCATCGTGGTATGGCCCAGGTCATTCACAAGGGTAACCGGCAAGACGGACTGATGCAGATCGCCGCTTCGGAAATCCTTTACAACACCCACAATAATGCGGTCTTTGTCCATGATGCGCATTCGTTTGCCAACAATACTGCCTGCAGGTGAAACGCCGAGTTGGCGTACAAGGGTTTCATTGACCAGTACCTCCTGCGCAGTGGTATCCGCCGCCCGGAAGTTGCGCCCTGCCATTACTGACAACCCGAATGCAGCAATATAATGCTCGTCAGCAGCCCGAAGCCGTGTTTCAAAAGGTTCGGGTCTGGAGGCCATATGATAGCTGAAAGGAGCAGGGCGGTTGTAGGGAGAAGCGGGAGGATCGCTGCCGTATGTCACACTTTCTACACCCGGTAACTGTAACCAGCTCTGCCGCAACTGGTCGTAAGGAACCGGATTGGGTGGTGAAAGCCATACGGTAAGCTTCCGTTCATGTCTGAAACCCCAATCTGCTTTCTGCATGTGCCGGAGTTGTGCCGTTATGACCAGGACAATCATCAGGAATAGTTGTGAAAGAACAAACTGTCCGGTAATCAGGGTTCTGCGAACGTTGAAACCGCCAACGGTCTGCGTAGTAAGCTGGCCGGCAAGGGCTTTGGCCGGATTAAACCGGGAAAGCACCCAGGCAGGATATAAGCCGGCGAGGATGACGATTCCGGCAATCAGAACCAGAAACCATTTCAGGCTTTCGGGGTGAAGCAAATCTAGGATCGAAATGGCCGGGTGCAGCATATCGACTTGCTCCGCCAGTGTCCGGTTGACAAGCGGCATTGCCAGCTGGGTCAATAGCAGGCTCATCACACATGCAAAAAAGGTCAGTATGGCGGTTTCAAAAAGGAATTGCCGGATTAATTGAAATTGATTGCTGCCGACCACCTTGCGCACGCCGACTTCCCTGGCACGCTGTAAAGCCTGCGCAGTAGCAAGATTGATGTAATTGATACACGCAGCCAGAACGAGCAGCAGTCCGACTGCAATCAGTGCATACAATACCGGGCGCGGAGCCATACCGCTGCGTTCATGGTTCAGTTCCTGAAGAGGCAGCATATGATATGCAAACTGGGCTGCTTTTTCGGCAGACAGGTTTTTCTTGCGGATCTCATCCAGTGTGCCGGCCAGCTGTCCGGAACTGCTGCCTTCGCGCAGCAACACAAAACACATGCTCTGAAGACCTTCCCAGTCTTGCATGGTACCGCCTTGTTCCAGGCCCGGGATGGTTGCATAAGATATCAATGCGTCGTAACGAAGCTGCGTGTTGGCGGGCGGATTTTCAATAATCCCGGTTACGGTAAGGTCCACGCGGTTATCCAGCCTCAAGGTGCGGCCAACGGGATCGGCATGATCAAAGTACTTGCGGGCATAACGTTTGCTGAGTACAATCGTATTCGGCAGGCTGAGCGCCGTTTTCGGGTTTCCTGAAATCCACCTGACCAGAAAATGACTGAAATACTGCGGCTCTGCAAAACAGACATTCCGGGCTTCATTAAACTTTTTGGCCCAGCCGTTCTTCCCGTCCGGAACGCCGATGGTGCGCCCGAAAACGGTTTCAAGCCTGGTTGCACTTTCGACAAAAGGATAGTCACGGCGAAGCACTTCGGCCAGTGGACGGGGAGCGGCGTCTGTCTGCATCGTGTTTTCCCGGACAACATCCGTTACTACCCAGTAGGAACGTTCCATGTGCGGATGATGGCGGTCGAAACTGAACATGTAATTGACCACCAGAAAAATGACCAGACCGCTGGCCAGCCCCAGCGCCAGGCTTGATACCCGGATCAGGTTGACCTGGCGCTGCCTCCAGATGCGGCGCAGGGAAAGTATTGTATAATGTACAAGCATGACAGGAATAATAAGTTAAGCAATGTTTTATATACAGTTATTTTATATATAAAACAAAAGTCAGTTTGTTCCTACTTGCACGGGTATAATTTAAATTTCCGAACCTGGTCAAAGAGAAGTGAGGCCCTTCGAGAAAAGAGTAGCTGGCAGGAAAGCAAATTATATTGTCCGCTTTCATCGCGCTGACATTCTGATTATCTTCGTAGATGAATGAAACGATTATGCTACCGGTGGAATTTATGGGCGAAATCCATGAATTGCCGCTGACCATTGTCCCGCAGGGATATACTTACCAGTTACATGTAGACATCGAGGGCAGGACGCTGATTCTGGAAAAGGACGATGCGGGCGAGTACCGGGTCATCAGCATGTCCGGCGATTCGGAAAAGGTCAATAAAAGCCTTGTTGCGGCTGTTGTAGCCACGTTGCAGTCATTATAAGTTGTCGCCAGTCCGGGTAAGGGCCTGAAAATAGGCAGGCAGGCAGGAAACACTTGCCGGGCAATTGTAATCATGTTCCACTTAAAATCTTCACTTTTATGTACGCAAGAGTTGTTCAGGTGCTTTTAAAAGAGGGTCATATTGCAGATGCTACTGATTATTTCCGGGATTCGGCAGGGCCGGCTCTGAAAAAGCTTCCCGGTTTCAAAAACAGCCGCTTTCTTGTAAGTCAGGCGACTAACCAATGCCTCATGGTAACACTCTGGGAAACGGAAGAAGCCCGTACAGGCGCTGAAACGAACGGATTTTTACAAAATGTCATGACCGCAATGAAGCCTTATTTTGCCAGCCAGCCAACAATCGATTATTACGAAGTAGCCGTTCAGGTTGTCTGAAACGAGAGGTGCAACCACTTTTTCGATGCGGCGTAAAAAGCGGTCCGGTTTTGCTTGTTTGTTTAAAAACAGAAATAGTCAGATCCGGTAATCTGACTATTTCTGGGCATGAATATGCATACGAAGATTGAAAATTCTGCTTTGCGCCTGCTGATGCTGCCAAATAAAAGCGATTCGCATTAAATACAAGATACGCAGCTTTTATGCGTTCAATGTTTCCGTTTCGGGTTCGGTCAGATCCAGGCGGTAAATTTCCATTATGTTTTCCAGCAGTTTTATAAAGTCGATGTTTAGATCGATCAGTTTGCCGGAATGTACGTCAAAAACCCAGCCGTGAACCGTCAGATTGCGGTCGCGCTGCGCTTTTTGCACTTCTGCCGTTTTGATGACATTAATGCATTGTTCTTCCACATTCAGTTCTACCAGTCTTTTGTAACGCTGTTCTTCATTGTCAATCGCTGCCAGTTCGTCCTTGTGCGTCCGGTATACGTCACGGATATTTCGAAGCCACGGATTTAGGATTCCCAGGTCCGCCGATTTCATGGCCGCCTGAACGCCACCGCAGTAGTAATGACCGCAGATTACAATATGCTTTACCTTAAGTTGTTCCACGGCGTAATTGATAACCGACATGACACTGAGATCCGTGTTGGGTACCATGTTCGCAATGTTTCTGAGCACAAATGCTTCGCCGGGCGCTATGCCCATCAGTTCCTCGGCGGTTACACGGCTGTCGGAGCAGCCGATGTAAAGAATATCCGGCGTTTGCCCTTTGGAAAGATCACTGAAATAGTTGGAATCTATGTCTAGCTTCTTCTGAACCCACTCCTGATTGTTTTCAAATATTCGCTTAATGTCCATTTGATCAAAGGTTATGTTAAAAAAATATACTAATCGGTCACAAAAATAGAGCAACAAATTGGCTTTGTCAACGTGCAAAGTTTGTGCAACCGGGACCAAAGTAAGCTTTTTCCTTCGCATATGATAAATTTTACTTCATAACTTACCAGGCTTCGCAAGCTGTTGATGTGAAATATTCGTTTGCTGAAAATAGCTTCTTATGTAAAATTTACTTTTATATTGCAAGAGATAAAATTCATTGGAACCATGCCGCCGGATTTTGAAAGCAGGATTCAGCAATATCGGGTACAGATTGCTGAAATGGACAAAAAACTCAAACGTGTTTCATTGCTGAGACTGGCTGTCTTCACAGGTTTTATGGTGATTATACTGATGCTGGCCAATGCCGGGTTCACGGTGCTGGTGTCCATCCTGCTGCCGGTTGGAATCCTTGCATTTGCCTTGGTTATCAGGCAGTATAACCGGCTTGTGCGCACCAGAGGCAATCTGTCCGATCTTAAAAAGATCAATGAACAGGAAATTCGGATCGGGCAGCGCAATCTGAAAGATATGGAGACCGGAGCGGAATTTCTGAACCCGGACCATGCCTACGCGCCAGATCTGGATATTTTTGGCCCGTATTCTCTTTTTCAGCTCCTGAACCGCACTACTACGGAAGCAGGCAAAATCCGGCTGGCAGAATGGCTGATGCAACCGGCTGAACGAGGCATGGTTCTGGAAAGACAAAAGGCCGTTGCTGAACTTGCTCCGGAAATAGACTGGCGGCAACAGTTTCAGGCTGCGGGAATGCCGTTTGCCAATCCAAAAAGCAGTTATGTTCAACTGGTTAAATGGATAGAAACGCCGGCCAAGCTGCTGCCGCAGCGCACCAGGTATTTAACAGCTGCCCTTGCGCTTGGATTAACTGCTACGCTGGCCATACCAGCAGGCATTCGTCACCTCTTGCTTTTTCTTCTTGACAACCGGCCTTTTCCGGTGATGTATCTGCTGCTCATGTTCGTCAGTTTGATTATCAATAAACAGGTTATTAAAAAGCTGAGGCCTGTTACGGAGTGTACGCTCCATGATCTTCAGTATAATGTGGATCTGCTTGCAGCAAGTGAATCACTGATCAGCCGGATTGAAATGGCCGGTTTTCGCAGCGAGTTGCTGATTGAATGGCAGTCCGTTTTCCGTACAAACGGGTATTCGGCTGTAAAAGAAATCGGTCGTCTCCGACAAACCATGGAAATTTTCCAGCAGCGTGGTTCCCGGCAGATGATTGGCAAAAACGATTTTTACGGAATTTTTAACGCCATATGGCTGCTGGACATTTACCTTGTGCTGGTCACCGAACAATGGAAAGCTGCAAACGGAACCAACCTTAAAGAATGGAGTACGGCAATCGGCAACTTTGAATCCATCAGCAGTCTCGCAGCTTACGCCTGTGCAAACCCCGACTTTGTATTTCCGGAAATCCGGGAATCCGGCTATCAAATCAGCTTTGAAAATAGCGGGCATCCTTTACTCAAAGCGCAGCAGCGGGTCTGTAACGATTTTGAACTGATGCAGAAAGGATCGGTCGTTATTGTGACCGGTTCCAACATGGCCGGCAAAAGCACTTTTCTGAGAACGGTCGGCTGCAACCTGGTTCTTGCCATGGCGGGCGCGCCATGCTGCGCCGGATCGGCGCGGATTTCACCCGTGGCGCTTTTTACGAGTATGCGTACACAGGACAATCTTCAGGAAGGCATTTCTTCCTTTTATGCCGAACTGAAACGTGTCGAACATCTTTTGCAACTGATCGCCGGCGGCCAGCCTGTTTTCTTTCTGCTGGATGAAATGTTTAAAGGAACCAACTCCGAAGACCGGTATAAAGGCGGCGTTTCCCTCATCCGGCAACTCAGTATGCTGAATGCGTCCGGCATTATTTCAACCCACGATCTCAATCTGGCCAAAGTGGCAAGTCAGCGTCTGTCTATTCGCCATTACAGTTTTAACAGCACATTAAAAGACGAAAAGATCATTTTCAATTACAAGCTGACGGAAGGTTTCTGCACGGATTTCAATGCAAGCGCCCTGATGAAAAAAAGCGGAATCGACATCTTGCCGGATGTGTAAGCCTCTGTAAATAAAGTTGTTTCTATTTGTGTTCAATAATCATGGATCTTACTTTTCCTTCCTCAAAGCAGTATACATGGTTTACATGGCTGTCGCTCAGCACCTGGCCGTCCAGATCTTTTATAATCTGGTGAACGTCCACGACAATGGCTCCGTCCGCTCCCGGCTGCATAGAAACCGGCTTGACTTTCGGGTTGATTTCCTGCCACTGCCGCAGCCAGTACACCCGTACTTCGTCCTTTCCGTGAACAAAGCCGCCTTCCCATCCGTTGGGCCAGGTGACGTCCGCATGAATATGTGCCAGAACCGCATCGACTTTCCGGTCATTAAAATCCTGATAAAGCTGATTCAGCAATTTCTGATAATCCATATTTGTAAAAGTTCGCAGTTCAGATTTGATTTTCAAAACTAATTCAGGACGTTGCAAGTGCGCGTCAGCAAAGCTTGAGATGTTGTAACATTTCCTTGAGAAGCTGTCTTTGATTTTATTTTCTGCTAAGAATTTGCCGGCGCATGCAAATGCAACCTGCTGTATGACAACCCCGACCTGAAATCTGATCCGCTGAATGAATTTGCAAAAACCTGAAACATCGGCATTCGTGTCTTGGACAAAAACAATCCGTCGCTATATTTGCCCGGTAATCCGATGCGTACTACTCTGCTTTACATATGGCTGATTGTAACCATCCTGCCGACTTTCAGTCAGTGGGGGACCATTGCGTATTACCAGATCAACAAGGATTACATTACGCGTGTGCTTTGTGAAAACCGCGACAAACCGCAGTTGCATTGTGACGGACATTGCTATCTGGCTAAAAAGCTGAAAGCGCAGCAGGAAAAGCAGGATCAGCAGACGAGTGATCTGGTCCAGAATTTACCGGCACTGCACCTTTTTGCTTCGCCATTGGCCCGTTTCGAGTTTTTGCCGACTCATATTTCCCGATCTCCGCGGCTCGCTTTCTTTTATCAGCTGGCCACTTACCACGCTCCGCTTTCCCTTCCGGTTCATCCGCCCTGCGCCTGATCGTACATTCCGGTTATCCGGCCTTTTGATTAGGGATTAGCCATGGCTTATCCTTCATGCCACTTTGGATTTCCTGTACGGTTTTCTCATTTTCTGATGCTGCCCGCTTATGAATCTGGCCGGCAGCCCAGCGATTATTCTATCCAGTCCAGCTTACTTGAATCATGTCCATGCAGCCATTTCGCTGCGTGGATCTATAAATGTATTGTCGAATGAAAATCAACTATTTATTTCTGTTGTTACTGTTCACCGGTAACTGCATCCGTTCCAGCGCGCAATCCGGCTCTGGAATGCTGAACGGACGGATCTTGAACATCCGTCAGGAGCCGGTTGCCGGTGCTTCCGTTACGTTTCAAAACACCGGTCTGGGTACAACCACCGATGCCGATGGCCGGTTTAGCCTTTCCGGCATTCCTCCGGGATCTTATATTTTAGTTGTATCCAACGTCGGTTACACGGCCTATACGCAAAGTCTTCCTGTTACTGACGGAAAAAATCCCTTTCTTGATCTTCAGCTTTCGGAAAGCATGCAGGAACTGAAAGAGGTGGTGGTCAGCACGGCCAGAAACAATTATCTGGTATCCCGGTCAAATACGTCAACCCGGATGGATGTACCTTTGCTTTCCACGCCGCAGTCGGTACAAATTGTGTCTTCACAATTGTTGCGGGACCGCCAGGCATTCACGCTGAACGAAATTGCCGGGACGTTTACGGGAATGAAGGCCAACAATGGGAACGGCTCCTTTCAAATGCGGGGCTTCACTGCATACTCGCCCAACGATGCCAGTTTTTTACTGTACAATGGTATCCGGGGAAATCTTTTCTTGTGGAGCCAGCAGCCCTTGCTTTATAACATCGAATCCGTTGAGTTGCTCAGAGGCCCTTCCGGTGCACTTTTCAGCGAAGGTGCTCCCGGCGGCGTGGTCAATTTTGTGACCAAAAAACCTGTGTCCGAAAAAGGAGCTGGCGTGGATCTCTCATTGGGCAGCTGGCAATTCTTGCGGGCTTCGGCCGATTTTACCGGACCGGTTTCAAACAACAAGAAACTGCTGTACAGAGCCATTATCGGTTATGATCGTTCCAAAAGCTTTCGCGACGATCAGGAAAAACAAAATCTGTTCATTGCTCCTTCCTTGACTTACCTGCTGAACAGCCGCACTTCCCTGAATCTCGAACTTAACTACGCCTATCAGAAAGCGGTTCAGCAATACGACAACGGAAGCTACATTTATTCCGGGGCTGACGGCAGCTTTGATTTCAACCATTATCCCGTTCATCTGACCATACAAAGTCCGACCGATTACGGAAGAACCCGCAATGCATCGGCCACGCTGAGTTTTCATCATCAGGTTAATCAAAACCTGAAATTCACGGTTGTGGAGCGGATGGTTCGGAATGTGCTGGATTTTACGGATCACATTCCCGCTGGAAGAATCCGCAATGATTCCATCAGCAGAGGATTTCAGGACTGGGAAACAGACCGGTTCAGTTTGCAAACGACCGCATATGCTGCTTATACCGCAAAAACAGGATTTCTGAAGCATCAGCTCGTTGCCGGTATGGACTACAACCGTTACGGCTGGACCAAAAATGATTATCAGTATAAGGCATCCACCCGTATTTCAATCTTTAATCCCGACTATTCCGGCAGTATCCCGGATGCATCCGTTCCTGCTGATGAATCGGATGACAACAAGCGCATCACCAACCTGTTCGGCGGCTATATACAGGATCAGCTCAGTGTCGGCGACCATTTGAAAGTTCTGCTTTCGCTTCGGTACGATCATTACAATGGCAAGGAAACCCCATTGTCGGAGCGCGACAACAAGCAGGGCGATGAACTGCAGGCAGCTGGCTGGATTCCGAGGATCGGGCTGGTTTATTTACCCGTAAAAAATGTGTCCGTTTACGGTACTTATCTAAAATCATTCAATCCGCAAACTTCCAATAATGTTCTGGCCGGAGGCCCGTTCCCGACCCGGCAGGCATCGCAGTACGAAGTAGGTTCCAAAGCGGATCTGCTGAAGAACCGGCTTTCGGCTACCTTGTCATTGTATCAGATCAATTATACCAACATTCTCACAGCTGCACCCACTGAGCAGAACTCGCACCGTCAGGCTGCCATTGATGGTACGCGCAGCCGGGGCGGTGAATTCTCCATCACGGGTAATCTGAACAGGCTAAGCCTCGTTGCCGGTTACGCCTTCAACGAGCACGTACTCGTCAGCACGAGCACTTACGGAAAAAAAGGCGACCGCTTTGCCAATGCACCCAGGCATCAGCTCAACTTCTGGGGTAAATATTCACTTCCGTTCCCGGTACTGAAAGGGCTTGCTTTTGCGGCAGGTGTGCGCTATGTAAGCAATCAGGTCGGTCTTTTAAGCAATCAGAATTTTATTTTTCCTTCCTATACGGTGCTGGATGCAGCGGTCTCCTATCAGCGGAACAAATATCAGTTTCAGCTGAATGCCTATAACCTCACGGACAGGCATTATTTTACCGGAAGCCGTTCAGGTGTGACGACGGCGGGATTAGGCGATCCATTCAATGTCCGGATCGGCGTTAGTTATCAGCTTTGGTAAGCCGGGTTCCGAGGCCGCTGTTGTCCTCAAATCTTCTAAACCAATTCTTTAATCAAATGAGCAGGAAAACAAAGATCATCAGGCATTTGTATGAGGAGATCAACTTTTAAACGAAGCTTGTTAAGGCTTCACAGCTGGCTGGGGCTGGTTACGGGTGCATTCCTGATTTTACTGGGGCTGAGTGGTTCCGTGCTTGTGTTCCGACCGGAACTGGATCGTTTTTTCAATCGGGACTTGCTGCATGTTTCACCGGCCGCAGCCAGCCAACCGGAACACGCGCTGTCACGTTGTTATCATACTGTTACAGAAAAATATCCGAATCTGGACGGCATTGCCTGGCTTAATCCGGACGCCGGCCCGGAGGATGCCTACAATTTCAGGATCTATTTCAATGATACCCGCCTGCTGACGTATGATCTGGCATTGATCACTTTCAATCCTTATACCGGTGCTGTGCTGCGCGAAGGCCCGGCGAGTGATTTCATGCCCAGTTTGCTCGAATGGCTTTTTCAGTTCCACTTCAGTTTTCAGCTGGGCATTCCGGGAGCAGCACTGACGGCGGTTTTTGGTATTGCCATGCTGCTGTCCCTGCTTACAGGCGCTATCGTGTATCAGAAAATGCTATGGAATGTGTTGTGCTTCCGGGTAAAGATCAACCGGAAAAACTGGCGGACCATAAGTTCCGATCTGCACCGGATCATAGGCGTATGGTCATTGCTTCTTAATGCGGCCATTTTTTTTACGGGCTTCTGGATGAATCTTTTTGCCTTCAAATCCAAAACCTGGCAGAACGAGCTGGTTCCCACCAGGCCCAATTCGCAAATGCAGGTACCGGCCGATCAGATGTTTGAGCAGGCACTGAAAGCCATGCCGGAACTGGAACCGGTGTATGTCTATTTGCCCACACAGCCGGAACGTAAATTTGAAGTACGGGGCTATCCGGCAGGACAGTGGAAGCTTTGGGGTGCCGGAAATTCTGTAAAGATCAATCAGCAGACCGGCGAAGTTCAGGAAGTTGTCAGGCTGGCGGATAAATCCTTGGGCGAACGGATAGAAGCTACTTTTCATCCCTTGCATGTGGGTAATTACGGAGGCATAATCGTAAAGATCCTTTATGTAATCACCGGACTTGCTCCCGGTTTGCTGGCGGTCACCGGTTTTTTACTCTGGTGGCGACGCACCCGAAATTCTTCCGGGCAGCGGAAACGGACACAACCTCGCCGGTTTGCTTAGGCTATGGCTGAATTAGGATTGGTTACCTGCGATACGACGGGTAAAAGCAGCTTTTCTATGGATTGATCCGGTTTGCAGTAATGCCCTTGGAATGCATCGCCGTCAGTAACACTTGCCGGTTCCGAGGGCCGCTAAGCAATACGCTGGAACGTGCGTCGCCTTGCAGCAGCAATCCGCTTTTTGCAGGATGCTGCGGTGAAAACCCGCCTTTTCCGTTCCCGAGCAGCAACAGTCCGGTCGATGCGTCCTGCCTGCCCATGTTGACTTCGTTCGGGAAGAAATTGCCGGTCAGGATTACATCCTGATTTTGGTCTGCATTCACGTCGGTCACCACAATTCCGTATACGGGCGCAACCTGCGCTTCCACCGGCAGGGCCTTGACGGCAAATTTCCCGTTGCCTTTGTTTTCTATAAAAGCAGTTTGTAAAAAGGTTGCCTGCACTTTGCAGGCATCTTTCTTCTCTTCATCGTCCAGCAAATTATCAAATGTAACTTTGGCATAATCAATGTAATGCGGGAATTTTCTGCGGAACTGGATCACCTGCTGGTTCAGCGCATCGCGCGGGACGCTCGGGTAGGAGACGCCCTGAATAAAATAGCCCATCAGCGGATCAAATGTGCCGTCATGGTTAAAATCCTTTGCCAACATCGTAATCGGCTCCTTTTCCGATGCATGGTAAAATGTGTTGATGCCTTCATTTCCGGCAATAAAATCCATGTCTCCGTCGTGGTCAAAGTCGCCCGCCGCCAGACTGTTCCACCAGCCGGAATAAGGTGCCAGTCCATTTTTCACAGATTCCGTTTCCTGAAACCGGGTCTTCTGATTTTTAAAAACACGCACCGGCATCCATTCGCCGGCAATCACCAGGTCGTCCAGGCCGTCGCGATCCGTGTCGGCCCATAAAGCTGCGCACACCATTCCGGCCGAGAGCAGCTCCGGGCAAAAGGTTCCGGTCACATCCGCAAATGCAATTTTACCTGCTTCGGAATCGTTCCGGAGCAGATAACTATGCGCCGGAAGCGGGTATTTGCCCGGAACCATGCGGCCGCCTATAAACAGATCATCATCACCGTCCTGATCAAAATCACGGGCAGCCACGCAGGAACCGCTGACCGAAACAGCAGGAAATGTTCCGGCTGGCGCAAGCTTGAAATTTCCGTGGCCGTCATTCAGATACAGCTGAACTTCGTAAAAAGCCTTGTCGTTTTCAGGCCGCTCGTTCCCGCCATTCACGACAATCAGATCCTGATCCTTGTCGCCATCGGCATCAAAGAAGGTTGCGGATATATTTTCATGGAGCGAATCCGGCGCAATGGTTTTTTTGATAAATGTTCCTGAGGGCTGCTGAAAGTAAATGCAGGGTTTCCCCTTCAGGTAACTTGCCCCGGCAAAAAAATCGTCAAGACAGTCCCCGTTTGCATCGCCGACTGCCAATGCAAATCCGCTTTTGGAAAGCATCTTGTGCAACGCAGCGGTTTGTTTGAAGTCTATAAAAGTGGATTTCTCATGCGTATAGTCGATTTTTAAATCTTTTGTAACATCTGTAAAAAATGGTTCCGAAACAGTTTCCGGTATTTGGGGAACATGCACGGCATCTCTCTGAGCCAGCTGTAAATGCTGATTGGCAGCTATTTTATATAGTTTTTGTGATTTCCCGCCCGGCCACGTGACAAGCAGACTGTCGATCATTCCGGAATTGCCCAGACCAAAATGCAATCCTGTATTCATCGACGATAAAAAACCGCGGGTGATGTACATTTCAGCGTATTGCATCTGTTTTCCCTGCCAGATCGTAACGCTGCTGCCAATGCCTGAAAGGTTTCCATAATCGCCTTTCAATGCAATGGAAAGAAAACCGGTCTTTGATTTTTCCCGGCTCTGGTTCTGATAGATAAAAGGTTCTGAATCAATGTTGTTTACCGCCAGATCCAGATCGCCGTCACCGTCCAGGTCCGCATAGGCTGCCCCGTTTGAATACGATAATTCATCCAGTCCCCAGATTTTGGACGTGTTTTCAAAGGCAAGGTTTCCGGTGTTTTTATATGCGTAATTCGGGATTTTTACTTCCGGTACTTTTCCGATCAGTTCCAGTGCATTCTGCTGCTTGAAATGGTTGGTGCCAAAACTTGAAAAATCTTCCTTGAACTGGATAAAATCACGATCGGTCACATCGCGGCGGTAGCCGTTTGTGATAAAGATATCTTTCAGGCCGTCGTTGTCGTAATCGGCAATAAGCGGCGCCCAGCTCCAGTCCGTCTTGGATATGCCCGCCAGCAATCCGACTTCAGAGAAAAGCGGCGTGCCGGGATTTGTCTTGTTCATGGTGCCGAGGTTGAGTTGCAGCATGTTCCGCATGTACTGCAGCTGATAGCCATATGGTTCCGAAATGCTCATTTCCTTGCGGTCGAAATCCTGTCCGGCCAGCATTTTCTTTTGTCTCAGATTATCTTCCGGCAGCATATCCAGCTGGAAAATGTCCGGGTAAGTGTCATTGTTTATATCGGCAATGTCCACGCCCATTCCGAACAAGCTGGTATGCGCGGCGGCTTCTTTGATCACATTGTTAAAAAAGGGTTTTGCGCCGGCACCTGCATTCAGGTACAGCATATCGCTGCTGATGAAGTCGTTGGAACAGTAAATGTCCGGGTAGCCATCCTTGTTCAGGTCGCTCACGGCGAGGCCGAGGCCCAGCCCTTCGTATCTAACACCGGCTTCTTTTGAAATGTCCGTGTATTTGGGAAGGCCGTTTTTACCAAAACCTTCGTTGATATAAAACCGGCCCGTGCTCGGATAGGAACCGTCGTGATAGGTTTTCCGGATAAAATTGGGGTTTTGCAGGTCAGGAGCGGTGTTCATCAGGAACGCATCGAGGTCGCCGTCCAGGTCCGCATCAAAGAATGCAGTCTGGGTAGTAAATGCAGGGTCGTTCAGCCCGTACGCTTTTGCAAGTTCCTTGAATACAGGCACGCCGTCCGCGCCATTTCCCTGATTGACAAAAAGCAGATTTTCGGAACCGGGCATTTTCACGTGCCGGGCCACACTGATGTAAATATCCAGCAAGCCGTCCTGATTGATATCTACCATCGAAATGCCGCTGCACCAACGGTTTGTCATTACGCCGGCTTTCTCGGTAATATCCTCAAATGCCCATTTTCGAGAAACCGTATCGATTTTACTCAGATAAAGTTTGCTGCTGACCTGATTGCCTCCAAAGAAAATGTCCGGTTTCCCGTCGCCATTCACATCCCCGATCCCGACGCCTCCGCCGTTGTAGAAGTTGGTGAAGGTAAAGGGATTG
Organism: Dyadobacter sediminis; assembly: GCF_005860765.1. Classification (GTDB taxonomy): domain Bacteria; phylum Bacteroidota; class Bacteroidia; order Cytophagales; family Spirosomataceae; genus Dyadobacter; species Dyadobacter sediminis. The sequence continues at coordinate 103,190 of NZ_VCEI01000011.1, forward strand.
ATGGAGTCGTTAGGCGTAAGTTTATTGACAAAACGCACATTCGTTTCATCCGCCGTATGGCTCAGAAACAAGGTGTCGGTTTCGTCTCTGCAGGAGATCAGTGCATTGAACAACAAGAATATAACGAAAGAAATGACACCGGTAACTGCCCGGTGCCATTTCGCATTTCCCCTATTGTCGTCAGGATTAATAACCCGGGTTCTGGTCTGTGGCTTCAATTTTCGCATTGTTGTCTACTTCCTGTTGCGGAATCGGCAGGAGTTCATGTCTGTTGGCCTGAAAATAGGCAAGCGGCTCGGCTTTCAGTTTGCCGTTTTTGCGCCATCTCAATAGGTCACGGTTGCGGATCTGTTCACCGCTGTGCTCCACCCGGCGCTCATGCATGATCGCGGCAAAAACCTGGTCTTTGGTCGTTACGGGATACTTCGCGGTAGGATAAGGCGGCATGGAAACGCTTTTCCGCGCCCGGACCATATTCAGGTATTTGACCGCCTGAGGAATGTTTCCGAGTTCATTTTCCGCTTCGGCCAGCGACAGAATTGTTTCAGCAAACCGCATGATCCGCTGATTGATCCCGCCGGTCAGGAACGATTCGTTCATTTTGTACATCAGCGAATATTTCTGCCAGCTTACCTTCTGCGTTACTCCGTCCACAACCGACGCATTGCCGTTCTGTTGTCCGTCCGTAAGCGTGGAGGCACCTTTGTTGTATTTTTCGCCTGTGAAATAAAAGGAATCATCATAGCGCGGATCGGTCTTGGTATCGCCTTTGGTGGTTTTTTCAAAATCGTTCAGCAAACTGTTGGAAGGAATTGCGTTGCGCCAGCCAATGGCTGAATATTCCTGCGTACGCACAGTTTCGGTTCCGGCAGTGGCACCGTTTCCATCGCCGTCCCAGTTGTATACGCCGCCGGAAGGATAGAAATTGACCTCGAAAATCGATTCCTTGTTGAATTCGGTTTCTTCCAGAAAATTGTCGTTGTAGTTGTCGACCAGCGCATATACATTCGAATTATACACTTTCAGCAATTCTGTTTTTGCGTCCGCATAATTGCCTTGCTGCAGGAAAACCCGCGCCAGCAGCATTTGTGCGGCACCTTTGGTAACTCTTCCCTGATTTCCCGCATCGTAAGCAGCCGGAAGCTGTTCCTGAATTTCCTTCAGTTCTGCAATGATGTAGGCATATACTTCCGCGTCTGTCGATCTCGGAAGGTTGCCGTCCAGCGTCAATACGTAATTTTTGTACAGCGGTACGCCGCCCCACATGCTCACCAGCTCATAATAGGCATAGGCACGCAGAAAACGTGCTTCCGCAAGCAGGCGCGCCTTGTCCGCAGCAACGATGTCCGCCACTTCGGAAGAGTTGTCAACGACGGAATTCGCCCGGTGGATCAGCCGGTAATAGGCCAGCCATACAGTTCCCAGAACCGAGTTTCCGCTGTCGTGCGTGCCGAGCAGCAACTGGTTGCGCGGTGTTTCCAGCTGTCCGCCGCCCGCGCTCACATCATCGCTGCGCATGTCATGAAGGAAAAACCATTCACGCGCCACGAGGTTGTTCGATTTCAGCATGGAGTACACACTTGTAACTCCGCTCGTCAGTTCGGCGCCATTCTTGTAATAATTATCGACCGTTACGCCGTTGGGGTTGCTTTGTTCCAGCACATCCTCGTTACAGGAAAAAGCAATGCCCAGAAAAAGCAGAGACGACAGTATGATATTCTTTTTCATTTCAATGTTTTTCAGATGATGTTAAAAACCAAAACTCAAACCTGCCTGCAGCGTTCTTGGCTGCGGGTACATGCCGTAGTCGATGCCGTTGATCAGCTGTGTGCCCGTGGCCGTAGACGATCCGTTCACACCGATTTCCGGATCCAGGCCCGAATACTTGGTCAACGTAAGCAGGTTGGTTGCCGACACATATACTCTTGCCCTTGTAATGGTATTGCGCGTCAATGCCGCCAGGCCTTTGGAAGGGATCGTGTATCCGATGCTGAAATTCTTGACACGCATGTAAGAACCGTCTTCGATAAACCGGTCGCTGGTTTTGCTGTTGTTGTTCGGATCGCCGCTTACGGCGCGGGGTACGTCGGTGTTGGTGTTGGCGGGCGTCCATGCATTCAGTACGTCCGTTCCTGCGTTGAATAACCGCAGCATGCCCTGTTCGATCACTTTGGTACCGTTGTAGATTTTGTTGCCCTGAACACCCTGCAGATACAGCGTCACATCAAAGCCTTTGTAACTCGCCCCGAAATTACCGCCGTAACTGAATTTCGGAATAAAACTGCCGAGATACTGGCGGTCGTTTCCGTCTATCATTCCGTCGCCGTTCAGGTCCTTGAACCGGATATCGCCGGGCGCAGCGGCAGGCTGGTATTTGGTCTGATCGTTACCGTCGATGGCATTGGCCTGATCAATCTCGGCCTGGCTCTGGAAAATACCATCCACTTTCCATCCGAAAAACGACTGGATCGGATGTCCGGCCTCGGTTTTGGTGATGTCAAAACCGCCGAAATCATCATTTTTTCCGGAAAAAATCGTGGCGCTCTCGGTGGCAAGACTTGTCACCTTGTTTCTTGTCATATCAAGATTTACAGAAGCATTCCATGTAAAGTCGCCGTCATTCTTATTGTACCCCAACTGGAATTCATATCCCCAGTTCTTCATTTTTCCGATGTTGGACAACGGCGAAGAGGAGTAACCGAGCGAATTGGGAATGGGCACTTCCAGCAACAGTCCGTCCGTGTTGCGGTTATAGCGTTCGGCTGTGAACGTTATACTGTTGTTGAACAAAGCCACGTCAATGCCGAGGTTGGTCATTTCGGTGCTTTCCCATTTCAGTTCCGTGTTGCCGAGGGAGCTGAAATAAGATCCCAGTAATTTGTTTCCGCCGAAAACATAGTTGGAATTGTCGGCCTGCACCAGCGACTGCCATGCATAGCTTCCAATGCCGTTGAAACCGGTTTGTCCGTAACTTGCGCGGATTTTAAGTTCCGAAATCGCGGGAACGCTTTTCAGGAATTCTTCCTCGCTGATGCGCCAGCCCAGCGACAAGGAGGGGAAAGTACCCCATTTGTTGCCGGGTGCAAACCGGGAAGAACCGTCACGGCGTACCGAACCGCTGAGCAGGTATTTGCCATTGTACTCATAGTTCAGACGGCCTACGTAGGAAATGAGCGCGCTTTCGTCCAGCGAACTGTTGGCGCTTGGATTGGAAACGCCCTGCATCTGGTCAATATCGTTGTTGGGCCTGTAACCCGAGCCGTTGAGCGTGTTCGTCCTGAAAGTCTGCTTGTCTACGATTGCGGTGATATTCAGCAGGTGTTTGCCAAACGTTTTGTTGAAAGTCAGCTGATTGGTAATTACCGGGGAGAAGTAACTGGTACGACCGTTGCGGATTTCATATTGCGTACGCGACTTGTAGCCGTCATTATAAATCGGGAATTGTTCGTTGGACAAAGCACTTACTACATCCGCTCCAAAGCTGAACCGGTATTTCAGGAAACTGGTCAGGTTCAGTTCTGCAAACAGAGATCCGAGCAGCTTGATACGCTGGTTGCGGGTTACGTCCATTTCAGTGATCCGCAACGGATTGTCAGGATCACTTCCGTCCGCCGCAGTAGGCGAGCTGTAACCGCCCGGTTTGGTCGGGTCGGTAACGGGCCAGTAAGGAAGATTGCGGATGGCCTGCATCACCAGCGTCCGTCCGCCGCCAAAACCCTGTTCGCCGCGCGTTTTATCATAGGAAAAAGTAAGCGTCTGCCCGATTTTCAGAAATTTGGTCACCTGATGGTCCGAATTGACGCGGAAATTGGCACGTTTGTAGTTGGTACCCACCAGAATACCTTCCTGATCAAAATAGCCTGCAGAAGTAAAGAAGCGCGAGACGCTGTTTCCGCCACTCACCGAAAACTGGTGCTGCTGAATGGGTGCATTCCGGAAAAGTACATCCTGCCAGTCGGTATGTGTTTGTGCAAAAGTCTGCGTCGCTCCTTCGTAAACGGGCTTGTTCAGGTCCGAAAGCCTGCCCGGCATGGCAATGCCTGCATTGCCGAGTAAAGCCGTAGCATACTGGATGTACTGGTCGGTGTTCAGCAGGTCAAGCTTTTTCCAGGCGGATTGAGTACCAAAGTAAGTGTCCAGATTAACGTGCAGTTTACCGTCCTGCGATCCTTTTTTAGTGGTGATAATGATCACGCCGTTGGAAGCTCTTGACCCGTAAATGGCCGCCGAGCTGGCATCTTTCAATACTTCAAGTGATTCTATGTCTTTCGGGTCGAGGTTGTTAAGGTCGCCCGAAGGGATTCCGTCGATCACATAAAGCGGCCCCGACGCATAGTTGATCGAGCCGATCCCTCGGATGCGTACAATGGGCGTCTGGCCCGGGCTGCCGTTGTTGACCACACGTACTCCCGGCACACGGCCCTGCAGCGCCTGCTCCGCACTTACTACCGGAAGGGCAGTCAGTTCTTTGGGCGAAACCGAGGATACCGCGCCAGTCAGCGACGATTTCTTCTGCGAGCCATATCCGATCACGACCATTTCTTCCAGTACCTGATTTTCGGCTGCAAGCTTCACATCCACGCGTGTTTGCGTGCCTATCTGAACTTCCTGTCTGGAATATCCGATAAAGCTGAATACCAGTGTGCTGCTTTCGGAGGGCACATTGATGGAAAAATCACCTTTGGCATCCGTGCTTGTTCCGATGTTGGATCCTTTTACCGTTACGTTTACGCCCGGCAGCGCCTCGCCGTCTTCGGAAGTTACCCGGCCGTTTACCTGCTTGTCGGCGCCGTTTGCAAATGCCTGATTTGTAGAAGCTGTAACCAGCAGAAGCAGCCATAGCCACCACGTCGTTCTCATGAAATGATACCTTTGTAAAGTGTTTCTCATAGGATTATGAAGATGGACTAAAAGAACAAAAACTTGTATTAGTCAAAGGTTGGATTTTTTGCGTTCAATGTCAACATCTCACTTTGCGCATATAACTTTACACAGAGAAAATTGAACATTTGTTCCAGCAATTCATACATTTTTACTCCCGTTACAGCTACTTCCCGAGCGAGCAGTTCCGGAGAACATAAATTGCGGCCAGGTTATATCAATCAAACCGGCTGACTGCTGACCGGTTTGAGCTGCCGCCGGGCCTGGATGTATTCCGAAGGAAGCATATGGAATTTTGCCTTGAACGATTTGGTAAAGTAATTGGGAGTGGCAAATCCGGCGGCATAGGAAATCTGTGATACATTCAGGTCGCTTTTTTCCAGCAGCAGCGCTGCCTTTTCCAGCTTAATCGTTTTGATAAATTCTATCGGCGTTTGTCCGGTGATCTCAAGCAGCCGGCTGTATAGCGTGCCCCGGCTCATACCCAGCTGTTTACTCATTTTCTCCACACTCAGCTGAGCGCTGTTGGCCAGATGTTCATCAATGTAGTCCAGAATATTTTTCAGCAGCTTCTCATTGCCCGACACGATTTGCGGCTCCGGACGCGAAATGGCAATCTGTTTGGAGTAAGTGTTTTTCAGAAGGCTGTTCAGCAACAGCAGATTGTTGATTTTGGCATTCAGGATATCAAAGTTGAAAGGCTTTGTGAGATAATCGCTCGCGCCCGAGCTCAGCCCGCGCAACTCGTGCTCCTCGCCGGTCGAGGCCGTGAGTAAAATAATGGGAATGTGGGCCGTGCGCTTGTCCGCCTTGATCTTCCGGCTCAGCTGGATTCCGTCCATTTCGGGCATGGAAACGTCACTGATGATGATCTGCGGATGCATGGCAAGTGCCTTTTGCCAGCCTTCGAGCCCGTTGGAAGCTTCAATGACTTTGTAATAACGTTCCATACTGCTTTTCAGATAAAGCCGGAACTCGTCGTTGTCTTCGATGATGAGGATGTCAGGCGATAACTCCGCAGCGGGTTTTGGCTCCGGTATGGTCTGAAATTCCTGGATCGCGCGCACGTTCTGATCCTGCGCAGCGGTTAACACGACCGCTTTTTCAGCAACCATTTCACCGGATGTTTCAACAGGCAGCTCTACCGTAAATGTACTGCCTGCGCCCGGTATGCTTTCGACCCGGATCAATCCGTGATGCATCTGCACAAATTCCCTGACAATAGAAAGGCCGATGCCGCTTCCCTGATTCAGGATGGTGGACAAGGAATCGTTTTGAAAAAAGCGTTCAAAAATTTTTTCCTGCATATCGGCCGGAATGCCCACGCCGGTATCCGACACTTTGATATACAGCCTTTGCGAGCTTTCTGCTTTCATGGAGTGCGAAAGCGACAGCATGATTTTACCGCCTCTTGGCGTGTGCTTGAATGCATTGGACAGCAGGTTCAGGACAATGCGTTCAATTTTGTTTGCATCAAAATCCATCAGCAGGCTGTCCGTTTCACTTTCTATTGCATACTCGATTTCTTTTGTCTGTGATAAATAATGAAACGATTCGGCTGTTTCCCTGATAAAAGAAATGATTTCGCCCTGTGCCGTTTCAAGTTGCGATTCGTGTTGCTGCAGATTTTTGAAATCGAGCAGCTGATCGACCAGATTCAGCAGCCGCCTGGCATTGCGTTTGATGCCCTGCAGATGCGGTGTGTTTTCAGCTGACCCCTTATGCGTCAGCAGCTGGTCCAGCGGTGCAAGAATAAGGGAAATGGGTGTCCGAAACTCGTGGCTCAGATTGGTCAGAAACTTGATCTTCATGTTGTCCAGCTCTCTTTTTCGTTCCGTTCCTTTTTCAAGTTGTTCCTGCCGGAACCTGTTTTTAAGCTTTTGAATACCTCTGTGCCTGATCAGAAACAATGTGCCGAGCAGGGCCAGTACATAAAACAGGTAAGCGTAAACAGTCATGTAAAACGGTGGCTCCACCACGATCTCAATCGATTTGACCGGACTGTCCCAGCGACCATTCTGATTTCTGGCCTGTAATTCAAACTGATAAGTGCCCGGATTGAGATTCGTGTAACCTGCGGTTCTGGAAGAGCCTGCATCATGCCATTCCGCATCAAAACCATTGAGCCTGTACCGGTAAACCGTCTGCGAAGCGTCCGAATAATTGAGCGCCGCGTAAGTGAGGGTAAAATTCTGTTTGTAGTCCAGATGGATGGATTCTGCAACGGAAATATGCTCGTCCGTTACCGACGAATCGGCGGGCGTTATCGTTTTATTGCCTACTCTGAGTTCTTTCAGTATTACCGGAATGCGGGCGCTGTTTTGGCTCAGTGCGCGTGTGTCGAGATAGTTGAAACCCTGAATCCCGCCGAAAAACAGCAGATTGTCACGGGACCGGATGCCGGCTCCCAGAATGAAGGTATTGTTCTGCAGCCCATTGTTTTGTGTGAAATTGATGAACCTTTTTGTTTTTTCGTCGAGGTAACTCACACCTTGATCCGTACTTATCCAGATGCGGCCTTGTGCATCTTCGAGTATTTTGTTGACCACGCCGCTGATGAGTCCGGCCTTTTGATCAAAAATCGTAAAGCTGTGTGTTTTTGCATGGAATTTTGCCAGTCCGCCACCGCCGGTCCCGATCCAGATTTCACCATTGCGATCCTCGTGAACCGTCAGCACATTGTTGCTCGGCAGTGTGCTGTTTTGCCTGTCAAAGTGAATGGATTTTTTGCTTCGCGGATCAAATAGGACCAGACCTGTTCCATGAGAAGCGATCCACATGTTTCCGTTTTTATCCTGCAGAATGTCCCTGATGTAGCCGTTCAGCGGAATCATGCGGTTTGCGAGCGGAACGTTCACATCAAAATACCTTTCAAATTTTTGTGTTTCCGGGTCCAGAACATTCACGCCGCCGCCGTTCGTGCCGATCCACAGTTTTCCGCTTTTGTCTGTGGTCAAACTGAAAACGTCATTGTTGCCCAGCGAAGTGGGATTTTGGTCCTGTGTAAACTGGCGGTATTGGCCCGAAGTAAGGTCCAGTGCGAAAAGTCCGTCCTGAAAAGTACCGATCCAGAGTTTACCGGCCGAGATTTCCAGCGACATAATGGCCAGTCCCGAAGTGGTAAGCTTGTTGCCGGGCACAATCGGGATTTTGGTAAACAGATTGGTTTTGCGGTGAAAAAGGTTTAACCCGCCGCCGTCCGTACCTACAAAAAGATCACCGTTTTCTTTCTCGGCAAAGGAAGTTACAAACGGCGCACTCAGCCCGTAGGGATCGTACGGGTCCGAACGTTTGAGTCCGAAAATAGTCAGGTTTTTATCAAATTTATTTACGCCGCCCTTGTAAGTTCCTATCCAGAAAATCCCTTGTTTGTCGATGAGAATGCTGCGGACCGATTTGTTTGTAAGGCTGAAAGGTGTGCGCATGTCCGGGGCATAGCGCGTTACTTTTCCGGTTTCGGTATGCATCAGGTTCAGTCCGCCATCCGTACAGATCCAGAGCGTTTCCCTGTTTTCGGAAGCAATGGCATAAATCATGTTGCTGCTGATCGTATGCCTGTCACTAGCGTGGTATCTGAAACTCCGGAGCAGTGCGCCGTCGGTATTCAACTTAAACAAACCATTAAAAGTCCCGATCCAGATGTGGCCGGTCTGGTCGCCGGCAATGGTTTTTACCTGCCCGGCGTGATCCGGCATCGTATCCGGCTCATAGCTGATCTTCCGGTAATGGCCGGTTTTGAATTCATACCGGAACAAACCGGATTCCGTACCGATCCACATATGCCCGGCCTTGTCTTCAAATAAACTTAAAATCAGTTCGTTCCGGATTTGCGCGGGAACGTCAGCGCGCCGGTTCAGCCGAGTTACCTTCCTTGTAGCCGGATCAACAAAAACCAGCCCCGTTGTGGTAGCAACCCATAATTTACCGGAGTGGTCGCTTGTAATTGCCGAGACGCTTTCGTTGACGTTGATGCGCACAAAGTGGTCTTTTTTACGATCATACAAATGCAAGGAACCCTGAATGGTCCCGATCCAGACATGGCCTGCCTGGTCTTCATACAACGATGAAATGTCACTCGAAGCCAGACTGGAGGCGTTTGTCCGGTCGTGCCGGTAAACGGTAAAATCGGTTCCGTCATATTTGTTCAGCCCGTCATCTGTTCCGAACCAGAGCAAGCCATAGCGGTCCTTCAGAATAGCATGCACGGTGTTGGACGAAAGCCCGTCCATGGATGTGATTGCGGTAAAGTTCAGTTGCGGATGGCTGGTGCCGGCTATGCAGAAGGAGCACAGCATAAGCAGAAAGTTTACAGAAATAACAAACAGATATTGCTGGTATTTTAGCATCATACAATCCGGATTTTTATACCCTAATTCAATGGAGCGCTGTTTTTTGAACATATGTTGTATTATTTTCAACAAATATGCTCACCCGGAACATCCGGCGTCGCCTACATTTGCTCATTAATTAATTAAATATAATATCAAAAAAATGATGAGTCGTTGCCGCTCTTTAATAAGAAGCAGTTTGTTCCGGAAATATATTTTCAATTCGACAAATAAAACAGTTAAAAATGCACTGGCACTCGCCATGCTTTCCAGCGCATGCGTTTATCCAGCCATCGGTCAGAACGCTTCTTCCACGATCAGGCCGCTGGTTTCCGATTTGTTCACGGCTGATCCTTCTGCGCATGTGTTCAATGGAAAAATCTACATTTATCCATCCCACGACATTGAGGCAAATGTAGCTCAGGACGATGAAGGCGGGCATTTCAACATGCGTGATTACCATGTGTATTCGATGGACCGTATAAACGGGAAAGTAACGGACCACGGCGTAGCGCTTGACCTGAAAGACATTCCGTGGGCAGGCCGGCAGTTGTGGGCCCCGGATGCGGCGTTCAGAAACGGTACTTATTACCTGTATTTCCCGGCTAAGGATAAAGCGGACGTCTTCCGGATCGGCGTTGCTACGAGCAAATCCCCAACAGGACCTTTCAAGGCGCAGCCTGAACCGATTCCGGGCAGTTACAGCATTGATCCGGCCGTGTTTACGGACACCGACGGAACTTCGTATATGTATTTGGGCGGAATCTGGGGCGGGCAGCTGCAACGCTGGCACACGGGCAAGTATGATAAAAGTTTATCGACCGACCTGGGCAAAGGTCATGAAAACGAACCTGCGCTGAACGCCCAAGTAGTGCGAATGAGCAAGGATATGCTTTCGTTTGACGAGCCGCTGCGCGATGCACAAATTCTGGATGAGAACGGAAAGCCCCTTCTTGCCGGCGATACCGACCGCCGCTTTTTCGAAGGTGCCTGGATGCACAAGTACAATGGCAAATACTATTTTTCCTATTCCACCGGCGACACGCATTTGCTGTGTTATGCCGAAGGCAACTCGCCATACGGGCCTTTTACCTATAAAGGTGTGATCATGAAACCGGTGGAGGGCTGGACTACGCATCATTCCATTGTCGAGTTCCAGGGCAAATGGTACATTTTCTATCACGATGCTGCCTTGTCCGGCAAAACACATCTGCGGAACATCAAGGTGCGGGAACTTGTCAGAGAGAAGGACGGATCGATCCGGACCATTGAACCGTAAAAAAAATCATCTTTTCAGGCAAGATTGGCGGATCAGCAGGCTTTTGTAAAAGTACTTGCTTGTATTCTCGTCAGAACATTATAAAAAGCTTCAATCCTGTTACCCTATGCAAATCGAAAGACGCGATTTTTTGTCCACATTATCATTGGCCGGAGCGGCCACATTATTTTCCGGTCATTCACTGCTGGCCTCTACAAATCCGAAAAAAGAAAAACTGGGCATTGCGCTCGTGGGCCTCGGCTATTACAGCACCGACCTGTTGGCTCCGGCGCTTCAGATGACCGAAAAATGTCACCTTGCCGGCATTGTAACAGGCACGCCGTCCAAAGCGGAAGCCTGGAAAACCAAGTACAACATTCCGGACAAGAACATTTACAATTACCAGAATTTCGACAAGATCGCTGATAACCCGGACATCGATATCGTGTATGTCGTACTGCCGCCTTCCATGCACCGCGAATTTGTAGTACGTGCTGCCAAAGCCGGAAAGCATGTGTTTTGTGAAAAACCGATGGCACCTTCCGTGGCGGACTGTGAAGCGATGATCGCCGCATGCAAGGCCAGTAAAGTGAAGCTCGCTATCGGTTACCGCTGCCAGCACGATCCGAATATCCAGGCTTATATGAAAGTGGCCAAGGATCAGAAATTCGGTAAAGTCAAAATGGTGAACAGCGCAGCAGGATACTTTGATGCGCGTACGGACCACTGGAAACAGAAAAAATCGCTTGGCGGCGGCGTGATGGGCGATATGGGCGTGTATGCCTTGCAGGGCGCCAGACTGGCAACGGGCGAAGAACCCATCAGCGTGATTGCACAGGCTTCCACGACAAGGCCGGAGATTTACAAGGAAGTGGAAGAAACCATGATGTTTATGCTTGACTTTCCCAGCGGCGCCCGCGCTGCATGCCAGACAAGCTTTGGAATCAATATGAATTACCTGCAGGTGAGTTACGAAAAAGGCTGGCTGAAACTGGAACCACAGTCGGGGTACAGTGGCAACAAAGGCAGCATGTCGGACGGTACCATCATCAATTTCCCGATCAAAAGCCAGCAGGCGAAGCAAATGGATGAGGATTGCCTGGCGATCCTGAACAATACCGATCTGATTGCGCCGGGCGAAGAAGGTTTGCGTGACATCCGGGTAGTGGAAGCAATTTACAAATCGGTGGCCTCAGGCAAAAGTGTCAGGATATAAACGCGTATTTTTCCATTTATGAAGTTCAGTTTATTTTTATTCTTCTCGTTGATTTTTTCCATAGCCGGCTTTTCGCAGCAGCCTTTGAAACTCTGGTACAATACACCTTCCGGCAAGACGTGGGAAAATGCACTGCCGGTTGGAAACGGCCGGCTGGGCGCAATGGTGTACGGCAATGTTTCCGACGAGACCATCCAGCTCAATGAAGCTACCTTGTGGTCGGGCGGTCCAAACCGGAACGATAATCCCGCTGCACTGGCCGCATTGCCTGAAATCCGGAAACTGATTTTTGACGGAAAACAGAAAGAAGCCGAGAAGCTCGCCAATCAGGCCATCATTACCAAAAAATCGCATGGACAAATGTTCCAGCCGGTCGGCGAGCTGCATCTGGAATTTCCCGGACATGATCCTTATCAGAAATATTACCGCGAGCTGGACATTGAACGGGCGGTCGCCAGAACGACTTACGAAGTGGACGGCGTGACATTTACCCGTGAAGTCTTTTCTTCATTTCCGGATCAGGTCATTGTTGTGCGGCTGACTGCCGGCAAGCCGGGAAAACTGACTTTTTCAGCATTCTATTCCACGCTCCATAAACAGCCGAAAATTGAAATAGCGCCTGACGGAGAACTGACGCTTGCCGCCACGGCAGCGGATCATGAAGGCGTTAAGGGAATGGTGAAATTCAAGGCCATTACGCGCATCCAAACGGATGGCGGCAGCGTTTCGGCGAATGACAGCTCGCTTGTTGTGAAGGAAGCGGATGCTGCGACTATCTACATTTCTGTTGCGACCAGTTTTAAAAATTATCAGGATGTCAGCGGCGATGAGCATGCATTGGCCGGTGGGTATCTGAAAAAGGCCGCTGCCAAATCCTATGCCTCTATGCTGAAAACGCATGTTGCTGCCTACCAGAACTATTTCAGCCGCGTCAGGCTGGACCTTGGCACAACCGATGCGGCGAACTTTCCTGTTGATGAACGCATCAAGAATTTCCGTCAGGCAAATGACCCTGCGCTGGTTGCATTGTACTATCAGTATGGCCGTTATCTGCTGATTTCCAGTTCGCAGCCCGGCGGGCAGCCGGCCAATCTGCAGGGAATCTGGAACAACAAGATGCAGCCGCCGTGGGACAGCAAATACACGATCAACATCAATGCGCAGATGAATTACTGGCCGGCTGAAAAAACCAATCTTTCGGAACTGCACGAGCCTTTTCTGAAAATGGTTACCGAGCTTTCCGAAACCGGACGGGAAACGGCGAAAGTAATGTACGGCGCAAGAGGCTGGATGGCGCATCACAATACCGACATCTGGCGGGCAACCGGCGCGATCGACGGGGCGTTCTGGGGCATGTGGATCGCAGGCGGCGGCTGGACAAGCCAGCATTTGTGGGAGCATTACCTGTATACCGGCGACAAAAATTTTCTTGCCAGAATATATCCGGTACTGAAAGGTTCGGCCACATTTTACGCAGATTATCTCGTAGAGCATCCCAAGTATCACTGGCTTGTGACCAATCCGGGCAGTTCACCCGAAAATGCACCCGCCGCGCACGAAGGCTCGTCGCTGGATGCCGGTACGACCATGGATAACCAGATTGCCTTTGATGTTTTCAGTTCGGCGATACGGGCAGCGGAAATCCTGAAAAAAGATGCTGCTTTTACGGACACGCTCCGGCAGATGCGCAAGCGGCTGCCGCCCATGCATGTCGGACAATACGGGCAGTTGCAGGAGTGGCTCGACGATGTGGACGATCCGGAAGACCAGCACCGCCACGTTTCCCATTTGTACGGATTGTTCCCGGCGGTACAGATTTCTCCATACCGCACACCCGAACTGTTTGCAGCAGCCCGCACTACGCTGACGCACCGCGGCGATGTGTCCACAGGTTGGAGCATGGGCTGGAAAGTAAACTGGTGGGCACGGTTGCAGGATGGAAACCATGCTTACAAACTGATTCAGGATCAACTGAGCCCGCCAAGCAAGCGGGGCGGCGGTACTTACAACAACCTTTTTGATGCGCATCCGCCTTTTCAGATCGATGGCAATTTTGGATGCACGTCCGGCATTACCGAAATGCTCATGCAAAGTGCCGACGGCGCACTGCATCTGCTGCCTGCGCTGCCCGATGTATGGCCGGGCGGAAGCATCGGCGGACTGCTGGCGCAAGGCGGCTTCGAGCTGGTGAATATGCAGTGGAGCGGGTCCAGACTGACGAAAGCAGAAATACGGTCCAAGCTCGGAGGGAACCTTCGATTGCGCGTACCCAATGCATTGAAGCTGGCGAACGGCGGAACGCTGCAAAAAGCCTCCGGTGAAAATCCGAATGCATTTTACAAAACGGAAGTAACCGCCGAACCGGTTGTTTCACCCAAAGCAACCAAAGTACAGCCGGCACTTAAGGAGACACTGCTTTATGATCTGCCTACGCAGGCCGGGAAAGTATATCGTTTTGTAGCTGAATGACTTTTGTCTGAAAATCAATTCACCCTTTTTTCGCTGAAACCATGCAAAGATTTTTCCTGCCCGCCATCAGTATGCTGCTGTTTGCTGTCACCGCTTTGGCGCAAAAAACGCCAATGGAAATGCCGGAAGGGTATGACACCTTGCGGGAAGGCGCTGCCGCCGGTAAGATCGATACGGTAAGTTACCCGTCGAAAACGGTCGGCAATGCGCGGAAAGCGTTGGTTTACACGCCTCCCGGTTTTTCCAGGAAGAAAAAGTATCCGGTGCTGTATTTGTTGCATGGCATTGGCGGCGATGAAAAGGAATGGCTGAAAGGCGGAAACCCGAAGTTGATTCTGGATAACCTGTATGCCGAAAAGAAGATTGAACCGATGATCGTGGTGATGCCCAATGGCCGCGCCATGAAAGATGACCGGGCTACGGGCAATATCATGGCAGCCGACAAGGTCGAAGCTTTTGCCACGTTCGAAAAAGATCTGCTGACAGACCTGATCCCTTTTATCGAGAAGAAATATCCGGCACTCACCGACCGCGAACACCGCGCGATCGCGGGATTGTCCATGGGCGGCGGTCAGTCGCTGAACTTTGGATTGGGAAATCCGGACCGGTTTGCGTGGGTAGGAGGGTTTTCCTCTGCCCCCAATACCAGAAAGCCCGAAGAATTGATGCCCGATCCGGAAGATGCAAAAAAGAAGCTGAAACTGCTCTGGCTGTCCTGCGGTGACAGCGACCGGCTGATCACGTTCAGCAAGCGCACGCACGATTATCTGTTTGAGCATGAGGTTCCGCATGTGTATTATGTGGAACCCGGCGGACATGATTTCAAGGTATGGAAAAATGGTCTGTACATGTTTTCGCAGTTTTTGTTCAAACCGGTGGATGTGGCTTCCTTGCCCGGGTACACTATATTAGGAACGCCGGCTTCAACAAATATCCGGTCGGCACAATACCCGCAGATCCTGCCCGATAACCGCGTTGTGTTCCGTACCAAAGCCCCGAATGCGCAGAAAGTGCAGGTCGATCTCGGCAAGAAATACGATATGGTGAAAGATACGGCCGGTTTCTGGACAGTGACAACGGATTCGGTCGGAAAGGGCTTTCATTACTACTCACTGCTGATCGACGGCGTAGCGGTTGCAGATCCCGCAAGCGAGACGTTCTACGGAATGGGACGAATGGCCAGCGGCATTGAAATACCTTACCGGAAAGGCGGCTACTATGCACTGCGCGACGTGCCGCACGGCGAAATCAGGATCCGGCCGTATTTTTCCAAAGCTACCAACTCTTGGCGGGAAATGTATGTCTACACACCGCCGGGCTACGACGCTGCAGCAGAAAAATATCCGGTATTGTACCTTTTACACGGCGGAGGCGAAGATCAGCGTGGCTGGGCTACACAAGGAAAAACCGGCCTGATCCTCGATAACCTGATTGCCGCAGGCAAAGCAAAACCCATGCTGATCGCCATGCTGGACGGGAACATCGGAATGGCCGGAGGCATTGCGGGTTTTAACGAGAACGCTTTGAAAATGTTTGAAAATGAGCTGAAAGCCGGTGCGGTTCCTTTTGTGGAAAGTAACTTCCGTGCAGAAACCGGTCCGCAAAACCGGGCATTGGCCGGACTTTCAATGGGCGGGCTGCAGACGTTGTATGCAGGTGTTAAAAACAACGATCTATTCGCCTATCTGGGCGTGTTCAGTTCCGGCTGGTTTGGCAACAATGCAACCCTGTCGGCATCACATTACGACTATGCAAAAACAAATGCGGCAACGATCAATTCCAATCTCAGGCAGTTCTGGATATCCATGGGCGGCGAGGAAGATATAGCCTACAAAAACTGCAAAATCATGCTCTCCAGATATGATGAAATGGGGATCAAGTACAAATACAGCGAATATCCGGGCGGCCATACCTGGCCGGTCTGGCGGCACGATCTGTTTGAATTTTCGCAGTTGCTTTTTAAATAAATATAGCTTAAAGGTATTACTTCTATCAAAAAACAATGAAAAAATCAACTGTACTGAGTATGCTGATCTTTGGTTTTGGCCTGCCGGTTATGCTGCCGCATGCTGTAAACGGACAAGCTAAAAAGACTCTAAAAGAGGCTTACAAAGATTATTTTCCGATCGGTGTGGCGGTGTCTCCAAGAAGCCTGACCGGCCCTGACGCTGAACTGATTACCCGGCAATTCAGCAGCGTGACGCCGGAGAATGCCATGAAAATGGGCCCCATCCATCCCGAAGAAAACCGTTACAACTGGCAGGATGCGGATGCAATTGTGGCTTTTGCGCAAAAGAACGGCATGAAAGTACGAGGCCATACCTTATGCTGGCATAACCAAGCGCCCAAATGGTTTTTTACAGACACGGAAGGAAAACAGGTAAGCCGAGAACAGCTGCTGGAACGTCTGAAAAAGCATATTGATGAAGTAGCCGGCCGGTACAAAGGCAAAGTATATGCGTGGGATGTCGTAAACGAGGCTGTGCCGGACACCAGCACAAGCATTTACCGGAAGTCGAAATTTTATGAAATCATCGGGGAAGATTACATTGAAAAAGCATTTGAATATGCCCATGCCGCTGACCCGGATGCCAGGCTGTTTTACAATGATTACAATACCGAAAACGCCGAAAAAAGGGAGAAGATATTTCAGCTTCTGAAAAAACTCAAGTCTAAAAATGTTCCGGTTCACGGCGTGGGGCTGCAGGGGCACTGGTCTATTAATGAACCTACTGCGGCGGAACTGGAAAAATCCATTTCGCAGTTTGCCAGTCTGGGACTGGAAGTGCAGATTACGGAACTGGATGTTTCCGTGCATCCGAAAGAACATGAGCGGCGTGAAAAAAAAGCATCGGACAATGGTGTACTGACGCCCGAAATGGTCACCAAACAAACCGCCCAGTACAAAATGCTTTTTGATGTTTTCAGAAAATACAAAGGCACGCTCACCGGCGTTACGTTCTGGAATGTGTCCGACAAAACCACTTGGCTGGACAACTTTCCGGTGCCCGGACGCAAGGATTATCCGTTGTTGTTTGATCAGGACTACCAATCCAAACCGGCATTTGACAAGGTAATCGACTTTTAGATGCAGTTCGAATTGCGCCCAGTTTTTACGGAATTATGCATGAAAATTACCCAGCTATTCCGTAAAAATCCTTTAACCCTGTCTGGCAATTAAATAGCTTCCAGTCTGTAATAATCAAAAAATATCATAAATTTATTATGGCCTGTTTACTGAGTCCGCCACGATGGAGTCAGGTTCTATTTGGGTCTGCGTTTTATCAAGACTGCTTGAATCCATGCTTTCACTGATGCCATCATCATGCTTGCTGCTGTTGCATGAAGCCTGACCTAAAAGCAAACCTGCGCCCACCAAGAGAAATAATATTTTGCTGAGTTTCATCATTGTTTTTATGTTTAGATGGCTGGATATTAATTATATAAATATTATTCCATTACCGGTTCAGCCAGCAGGAGTAATATTACATAGCTGAATATTTCTTGGGCTTTAAACCGGTATACTGCTCGAACACTCTTGCAAAATGACTGAGGTTGGTAAATCCAAGCTGATAGCCAACTTCCGAGACCGTCAGCCGTTTTTCTCTGAGTAATTGTGCTGCTTTTTGCATTCTGCTCCACTGGTAATACTCAAAAACGCCTTTACCGAATGTCTGTTTAAAAAGCTTCCGCAGTTTGGGTTCGCTCATGCCTGCTTCTCGCGCCAGTGCTGCAATATGGGGCGGCTGATCCGAATGCATTTGCAAATGAGCCTTTACGGCATACAAGGCTTTAATGTCTTGGATGTGCATGGCGCTGGCGGGAACGGCCTCGCGCTGCATCAGTATCGCAAAGATATAACAAAGCAGTTCCTCGCATTTCAGCCTGTAATATTGCCTTTCCATGCTTTCCGGAACCGGCTGATGAAGGAAGTCGCTGGCGGCATTGATGATTTCCGGGGAAATGCCTGATTCCAATACAAAGTTTTCCCGGGCTTCCAGAACGCTTGCTACAACCGGATGATCAATATGCCCGAACAACTGGTTGAGGTATTTTCTGGATGCGGCAATTGTCACACTTCCGAATGCAGTATGGGAAGGCATGGCCATAATGGTGGAAACAGCATGCCTGCAGATCAGCATATGGGCTTGTTCGGCCCGTAACGGTTCTTCCGGAAGTACCGGCGAAGGAAAAATTCCGCCCAGCATGAAAATAACGTCTTCCTGACCTTCGGCCAGTTCATTGGTCCGCTCAATAAAAATAGCCTCTTTGAGATGATAGTTCCGGATCATCATGCGGAGGTCGCTTCCCCATGAAAATCCTGTCAGATAACCCGCTCCTTTACTTTCGGGAATATGGATAAACCGTCCGTTTACGGTGGCGCCTATAGCCATCGCAAATTCCTGCGTGATTCCGGTTCCTTTGTCTGTAATAGCTATTTTCATTTACGACTTTTTTTTGTAACAGTTGTGGCTATTTTATACTCAAAAGTATGCAGAATTTTGTCAGAGTTATAAAAACAACAGAACAGAGAAGCATATGTTACTGGAAAATAAACAAGTGGCCATAATAGGCGGCGGCCCGGGCGGTCTGACGCTCGCCAGACTTTTACAGCAGCAAGGCTGCATGGTGAATGTGTATGAACGCGATAGCGGACCGTATGTGCGCCAGCAAGGTGCTACGCTGGACCTGCATTACGAATCCGGGTTAAGAGCATTGGCCGAAGCCGGACTGATGGAAGCATTCAGGAAAAATTTCAGACCCGGTGCAGAAAGGGTTACCATCACGGATAACCATGCAGTAATTCACTATACCGAGCGCAACGAAGCGCCTGTTCAGGATTTAGAAAATGAACAGGCACGACCGGAAATTGACCGTGGCCCGCTCCGTGACTTGCTCATTGCATCCCTGAAAGAAAATACCGTGGTGTGGAATTCAAGATTTGAAGCACTCCAGGCGAATGGAAAGGGCTGGGATATAATTTTTGAAAACGGGACTACGGTTTACGCGGACCTCGTCGTTGCGTCCGACGGAGCCAATTCCAGAGTCAGAAAGTACATAACCGATATAGCGCGTATCTATTCCGGTGTTACCATTATCGAAGGCAATCTTTACAATGCTGCCGTCCATGCGCCGCATTTGTGGGAACTTACGAATGGAGGAAAAGTTTTTGCACACTGGAACGGCAAAACGATTGTCCTGAGTGCAAAAGGCGAAGGTTCGCTTTCCTTTTATACGATTACGGAAGAGCCGGAAGATCTGCTAAAAACATCCGGCATTGATTTTACCGACCGCACGCAGGTTTTCAGCTGGTTCCGGCAGCGCTTCGCCGACTGGAGCGGGGACTGGCACGAAGTATTCTCTTCCAGTGATTCCTACTTTGTTGCCCGTCCGCAATATTACTTTCCCAAAGATCAGTCGTGGCAAACGGTTCCGAACCTGACTGTCATCGGCGATGCGGCACATCAAACGCCGCCTTCCGGGGACGGCGTCAATCAGGCGATGCTTGATGCGCTGGAATTATACCAAGTACTTTGCCTGCAGGATTTTACATCCGTGCAGGAAGCACTTGCCTCGTATGAAAAAGAAATGCTCAGCAGAACTTCGGTAACGACGGAAGATGCTTCACAGCTCATACAATCCATGCTTTCGGAGAACAGTTTCCAGATTATGCTTGATTTCTTTGACAAGATAAAGGCAAGTATGTAACGGTGCTATTTCCCTGAGCTGGATAGTATGATTGCTAGCGCCCGCGATTTTCACGCCCGTTGTACCGTCGGCAACCGAGCCCGAAATTTTCAGGGCAGCGGCCTGAAGGTGAAAAATCAAAAAGAGAGAAAATAAAGGTTCTGGTTACAGCTTCCTGTTTTGGAGTGAACAGCACCGGAAATCAAACGGTCTTCAGGTACAGGCTTTCAAGTTCATTGGCAGAGATGGAAGCAGCCTCAATCACCGACTGCAGGTTGCCTTCCTTCATGATCCCGATCCGGCTGGCGACTTCTTTGGCCCTGAAAATATCATGGGTCGCCATCAGGATCGCCGTACCGTTTCCGGCAAGAGACCGGATGATCCGGGAAAATTCATTGGACGCTTTCGGGTCAAGGCCGCTGGTGGGTTCATCAAGCAGCAGTACTTTGGCTTTTTTAGCCACGGCAATGGCAATGCCTACTTTCTGCCGCATGCCTTTGGAGTAACCCGCCAGCCTTTGACCGAATGCCTTCGATTGCAGGCCTGCAGTTGCAAGCAGTTCGCCCAGTTCCTTTTCTGAATAATCAAAACCTGCCAGTGATGAAAAATATTTCAGGTTTTCAAGTCCGGTCAGGTTCGGGTAAAGCATGACTGTTTCCGGAATGTAGGCCAGGTACTTTTTGATTTCCTGGGGGTGTCCGGCAACGGATATGCCGTTAATCAATGCTGTACCTTCGGTTGGCTCTGTAAATCCCAGAAACAAATTGATCGTTGTGGTTTTTCCGGCTCCGTTCTGGCCGAGCAATGCAAAGATTTCTCCGGGTTGTATTTTCAGGTTCAGGCTGTTCAGGGCCGTGTGGCTTCCGTATCTTTTGGTAAGGTTTATGGCTTCAAGCATTTGGAATGTCTTTGATCTGGATAAAGTTTCTTTGAAATAAAATCAGGGCAATCACCAGTGTACCCGCTGCCCAGCACAGGATTGCCAACAGGCCGCTGCGTACGGATTCATCGGTATACCGGACTGGCTCATAAGCCGGATAGCCCGCCCAGTCAATGCTTTCCGTTGGCGTTTCTTCAAAGATGAACGGATAAAAATATTCACGGATCTGCCGGTGATGCACTTTTACGGATTGCAGGTAGCGGATATGGCTGGTGAGGTCTGTATTGGCAATCTTGTTCAGGGACTGCTGTGCCGCAATGACCGGGTTGAAACCGCCCATGCGTTCAGAAAGCGTTTGTCTTTGCCGTAATTTGTCAAAAAGCTTTTCAGAGGAACGGGCAGACTCCATGTCTCCCGAAAACTGCATGGCATAGTACCAGCCCGGCGAATAGCTGTCATCCGGTACCGGGTACTTGCGGTACTGCGGATACACGGCATAAAACTTTTCCATGGTCGGTTTTTTAGGTTCATCCCATTTGGCATGATAACCTTCCCGTTGCCGGATGGCTGTTTCTGTCGCTTCCGGCACGGGTATGCTGTTGTTGACCCAAATGTTTGCTGCTCCCGGAAAAAGGATGGCCAGGAAAATCCAGATGCAGACCAGCGCAGTGGCGTTAAACGCCGAGCTTTTCCCAAGGGCAACGACCATCATGGAAATCATAAACCAGAACAGTACATAAAGCATCAGCACGCTCAGCAGCTTAAAGGTCTGCAGGGAAACAGGAAGCTGCAATGTAATCGCAGCCATTGCAAATACCAGCAGCGTAATGACCAGAATGGTAATCAGTCGGACCAGCAGTTTGCCCGCAATGGCTGCACGGATGCTTCTGGTCGTAGTCCGGACCATTTTCCATACGCCGTTTTCCTGTTCTTCCGAAAACGCGTTGTAAGTGAATGCAATAATCAGCAGCGGGAAAAGGAATAAAAAGACAAAGGATGCATCCAGGTTTCCGGCCAGCAAGGTAAGCGGGTTGGTCAGTTCGGAGTCGTAAAGCTGCCCTTCAATGGCCAGCATCTTGACTTTCAGCGTAAAAGGATTTACATCCCGTTGTCCGATCGAGAATTCAGCCCAGGGCGAAGCAGGATGGGTGGTGTAAAAAAACGGATAATAGGCCGTGGTTCCGGCGGCTTTCCCTGTTCCGTGTTCAACGATCTGCTGCAGATGGATTTTCTGGACGGCCGGTACCGAAGCAATGGTCTGCCGCTGACGGTTGATTACATGATGGCCATGGTAAAAGCTGTAAATGCCGATGAGCAGCAAGCTGGCAGCTCCGGTCAGCACGGTATTTCCCAGCAGGAAATTCTTGATTTCCAGTAGTAACACTTTCAGGTGGATGTTCATAATTGATACGCACGTTTGGAAGAAACATAGGTCAATGCGCCAAAACCTGCTGCTACCCAAAGCAGGAGCGCAGCCAGACTGAGGCTGGCATCAGAAAGGTTTCTGCTGACAGGTACCGGCTGGAAAGTAAAATCGGGTTGTTTCTGCCAGTTTTCCGCGCTGACTTTCTGCTTGCTGTCGTTCTGGTATTTGATCCGGGTCAGATGGATTTCGTTGAGTTTTTTTGTTCTCTCAAACCTGTATTTTTCTGTCTGCTTTTGAAATGCGGTAAAACTGTCGAAGTCGGTACCCGAAAGGTTCATCGAAAGATTGCGGATTGCCAGGTACGGATCAATCAATGCATGAATCGACGATACGGTGTTCTGAGATTTGTAAATGCCGATCAGATTATCAAAATGTTTGTTGAAAATCCCGGATGAAATCGTTTCCCCTTCCTGCATCACAAGCGCACCGTAATTGACCGGGAGCGCAGCGATGGAGTCCACGCCGTACTTCCTTAATGTTGCAGCTTTCAACTGTGAAAAATGCGGATCGTCCGGATCATGCGAGTCGCCCTGTTTGCTGACATCTGCTTCAATGGCCTGTTCAAAAGCAATCTTGTCTGGAGCCGTATGCAGGCTGCTGCCGAGCGTCTGGGCGGTTTTCGGAATCACAATAAAAAACAGCATCCAGATGAGGACAAGCGTCATCAAAGCGTTTTTGGAAGATTTGCTTAGGGCCGATACGGTTACAACCAGCATGGTAATGATCAGGAAGTAAAGGGCATATAAAATGGTCAGCAGTACGATGCGCGTCAAAGCATCCGCGTTGATTCCGCCCGCAATGAGCAGGTTTCCTGCCATCAGGCATAAAAGCAGCAGGGGTAAGAACAAAATCCAGACAACGCCAGTGATCCCGGCAGTTTTACCCAGAAGGATGTCCAGAAAGGATGCCCGCTGGCAAAGCATTATTTTCAGCACGCCATTCTGTTTGAGCCCGGCCACGGTCTGAAAACCGATGAAAATGATAAAAAGCGGCACGAGCAGCTGCAACACCATGGCCATACTCAGTTCGCCAAACCGCAGCATACCGTTGGAAAAGCCCGCCTCGCTCATGTTTATCGTATTTTGTCTGTGTGCTTCCAGAAACACCGCATTGCCCACGTAGCTGTCCAGCCCGAAATCAAAAAAGCTGAGCGGCGATTTCTCTCTGAAAACCATATAGCCGTAATGCGCTACCCGGTGCGGATGCCGGTTGGGCTGGTTCATCCATTGGTCAAGTACCTCCTGATGAGCCGTTTTTTGCTGATGATTGAATTTTCGGACATACTGCCAGCCGGTAAAGGTCGCCAGCAGGCTTACGAGCAGTAAAACAGTAAAAAGTGCCAGCGGGATTTTACTTCTGAAGATGGAAGTCCATTCCTGCCGGGCAATGATGGTGATAAAATTGAAATGCATCCTGTATGTAGGTTTGTCTTGCTTTTCGTTGTGACGATCGTCAGAATACCATGAATCATCGGCTGACCAGGTTCGGAAGCGGTCACTCACGTTTGATATGTAAATGCAATAATGTTGCAAATAACAAAACAAAATGTACTTTGCAACAACGTTGCATGAAATTTTCGGATGTTTTCTTTTTACGAAGGCATCTTAAAAGCATCAAACGACTGCTTACCCGCAACTGTGTCAGGAACTTATTTTAAACAGGCTTTTGACAAACGGAGCAATAAAATGTTTTGCTTTCAGACTGAGCATGATTTTCAGATCGTCCCGGGCGGTACTTTCGGAATCCAGAAATGCAAAGATACTGTTGGCGTCTACATGCGTAAACAGATCGCTGAATATCTGGTGGCCCGGATACACATGCTGATCCAGAACCTTCAGGATCGTACTATCGAGCAATTGGTGCTTTTCACTGATATTTTCCTTTTTGAAAAAGGGATGGCCTTTTTCCCGGAATGAAGCCAGTATTTTTGAAACTGTTTTTTGAGTATTCGTGAAAGTGTATCCCGACGAGCCCCTTGTATCGCCGCCGGCCGTACCGATGTTCATGACAGGACCGTTTTTTCTGCTGAACCTGAAATCCGTCATGGGAATAATTCCGAATTCATGTTCAAGAATCTCGTATTCCGTAATCTCAAGCACTTCGTTCAGGTACTGCTTGATTTTGAGGTCGTATGTGCCGTCTTCCAGCAGTTTCTTGGAAAAAACGGTATATTCGATAAAAAGCTGATCCTGCGCGACAGGCAGCACATAAAAAAACGTGGTGCCGTTTTCCTGCGTGGTCCTGAAATCCATCAGGTGCATTTCCGAAGGATTGCCGCTGAACTGCTTCGTTTGGATCATTATTCCTTTGAAATGCTGTAAAAAGTACTGATCCCATGGCTTCAGTTGCGGCTTGCTGAACGTTGAATTAAAGACATATTTCGCCTTGTAAGCAGCATCCCGGGTCTGAACGGTCCCGGCATGGGGTGCGTTTTCTATGGACAGGATTTCGGCCTGGACAAACGTTACCTGCGGGCTTTGACGAAGAAAGGAAAGTACAAACTGATAAAAATCAATGCTCCGGATCATATGGTAAGCATAGTTTCCATTGTTCAGCGGAATTTGCCTTCCTTCATTGGTAAAGAAAAACAGGTTTTTCCAGGAATGATAAAAAACTTCCTGAAAAGGGGATTTCTCATTTGCATGCTGCCAGAAGCACCATGTCCGGTCATTTTTATTTTTGATATCCTTATCGACAATGAGTATGCTTTCATTTTGCCATATGCCTTCACGAAGCCCGCGATAAGCCAGACTGAGCCCGGCCATTCCGCTTCCGGCAAAAATAATATCAAAGTCTTTTGTCTGCATACGTGCTGTGGATCATCGGTATAAAATGGCATTTCAGCAAATATCCATGTTTTGGCATAGATAAGCGATCCGGTTTCCTTTATTAATTGATAATTTCTGCGAATTGTTAATGCCATGTACTTTCCGATTGCTTGCTGCAGGTGCAGGCGGGCCGGTTGCTGCCCGTTCCCGCGCGCATTTTCCATGCTGTTTACAGCCAGAAAGTATTCCGGGAACCGGACGGCGATGCGCCTGATAAATTGTCCGCAAGGAAGTATTGCTGTTCATTTTCGGACATCGTCCATATGAATAAAGCAGCTTTACGCCGTGTAAAGCTGGTTTTGAAAACTGGCACTTCGTTTTACATAAACCCTACATGACGGGACAAAGCCAACCTTTACAAAACTGATATGATCCGGAACTACTTAAAAATAGCCATGCGCAATATGTGGAAAAGCAGGACTTTTTCGCTTGTGAATCTGACCGGCCTGGTAACCGGCATTACTGCCTGTCTGCTAATTCTGCAATATGTGAGCTTCGAGTTAAGTTTTGATCAGTTTCACAAGGACGGATCACGCATTTACCGCATAGCAAACGACCGCTTTCAGCAGGGCAAACGGGTACAGCATGGCACCATTACCTATCCGGCAGTTGGCCCGGCCATGCTGCGCGACTTCAGTGAAGTGGAAAGCGTAACGACGCTGGGCTACGTGGGCACTTTCAATCTGCAGAAAGATAACCGGATTTTACAGGAAAAGGCAATTTATGCAGATAATCAGTTTCTGTCCATGTTTACGTTTCCTTTGCTTGCCGGCGACACAAGAACGGCGCTCAGAGCGCCCCGGTCCATTGTCATTTCCGAAAGCATTGCCAAAAAGTTTTTCAGGATATCTTCTGCAGATTATGCAGGTTTGCTAGGCAAAACCATAAAAGTGGATACTGATAACGAGCCGTATCAGATTACGGCCGTGATGAAGGATTTTCCGGCAGCTTCGCATCTGGAATTTGGCGCTTTGATGTCTTATGAAACGCTGACGAAAACCTGGGGCGAATGGGTAAAAACCAGCTTTGACAATTCGGATATGTGGCATTATGTCAAGCTCCGGCCCGGCGCAGATGTGGCGGCTCTGGAAGAGAAACTGCCGGCTTTCAGCCAGCGTCACTTCAAAGGCGACAAGGTTTCGGGAAGTGTCGAGAAGTTCAGCCTGCAGCCGCTGCACCGTGCGCATCTTTTTTCGGATTTTGAATATGAAATCGGCAAGGTTAATAATGGCAAGGCCGTATGGACAATGCTTGTCATTGCCGCTTTCATTCTCATTATTGCATGGATCAATTACATCAATCTGTCCACGGCGCGTTCGCTTGAACGTGCACGGGAAGTAGGAGTGCGGAAAGTGGCCGGCGCTACTTCTTCGCAGCTTATCTGGCAGTTTATGTCTGAATCCATTGTGCTTAACCTGATTGCTGCGGTACTGGCCGTGGTGCTGACAATCCTCCTGCAGCCAACACTTAATCAGCTTATCGGCAAACCTTTGTCCTTGTCCTTGCTTGCAGGATCGGGATTTGGCGGATATGATCTGCCGGCCATCCTGGGAGCCATTTTCGTTGCGGGCATTTTGCTTTCCGGCTTTTATCCAGCCTTTGCATTATCGGGTTTCAGGGCGATCCAGGTTTTGAAAGGAACATTTAAAAGATCATCACAAGGAATTTGGGTGCGGCAATCGCTTGTGGTGTTTCAGTATACGGCATCCATTATCCTGATCGTCGGGACGTTCATTGTGTTCCGGCAACTGAAATTCATGCGAGAAGAAAAGCTCGGCTTCAATATGGATCAGGTTCTGGTGGTGCGCGGGCCAGAGCTTACGCGCTGGGATTCAACGGCCATAGACCGCATCAATGCATTCAAAACGGAACTGGAACGCATTCCGTCCGTGCAGCTGGCGAGCGCATCCGGCAATATCTTTGGCAACCGGCTTGGGCGCAGCTTTAACATCAAACGTGTGGGTTCCGGTGAAAAACAAGACGTGACGTTCAGTACGATGGCCGTTGACCTTGATTTTTTTGAAACCTATAAAATAAAAAAACTGGCAGGCCGCAACTTTCTGCCTACGGATTCGAATGTCGATGGGAGTAAAGTGAAGCATACCATCCTGAATCTGGCTGCTGTCAGGCTGCTCGGATTCCGGAATGCAGACGAGGCTGTAAACCAGAAGTATGTTGTAAACGGCAGAGAATGGGAAATTGTGGGTGTAGTAAGTGACTTTCACCAGCAATCGCTGAAGCATGTCATTGAGCCGATTTTATTTGCTCCGTTTTACTCCATGGGCGGTTTCTTTTCCATGAAAATAAATGCGCCTCAGGCTAATGCAACCATTCAACAAGTCAGAAAGAAATACGATTCCTTTTTTCCGGGCAATCATTTCAACTACTTTTTCATGGATCAGAAGTTCAACGAGCAATATGAAGATGACCGGGTTTTTGGCAAGGTTTCTACCTTCTTTTCGATGCTGGCTGTCATGATTGCTTCACTGGGCATATTTGGTTTGTCGTCCTACACCATTGCGCAGCGCACCAAGGAAATCGGTGTGCGCAAGGTACTGGGCGCCACGGTAGGAAGTATTGTTGCCATGCTGTCTCAGGATTTTATCAAACTGGTGCTGATTGCCATTGTCATTGGCTCACCGGTTGCCTGGTATGTAACCCGGCAGTGGCTGAATGATTTTGCCTACAAGATCGATATGGAGTGGTGGATGTTTGCAATGGCCGGCATCGTTGCAATCCTGCTGGCCTTTGTCACAGTCAGTTCACAGGCCATCAAAGCCGCATTGACGAACCCTGCAAAGACTTTGAAATCGGAGTAAACCTGATTGATGATCCCGAAGATCCGGTTGAACCGCTATAAACGTTCCTTATTGAACCTGTAATGATCTGGGTAAGTGCAGGAATATCAAAGCTTGTACAAAAATTTCAGGGTTTTGGTGTCGCCAACGGAACATCCGTGGTTACCGTTACACTTTTCAAACAACTGTATTTAGAGTACTTATATAAATTTTCTGTTACGGATTTTTTACCATTCTTTTTTATGATCATCCGGATTTGTACCGGAAAAGCAGTTTTGGTTAAATGGATGGTCGGTTGTTAACAAAATCCATTGTTTACATCCATTACTAAAATCAGTACTTTGGTCATAAAACACATTCATGAACGTGTCAGAATTTTATTGATATTTGCATTCTGAAATGGGCGGTTACAAACTTTAAACGTGCAGGTTATGTCTGTTTTACCCGGTTTTACTTTGCTTGAGTTGCAAACTGTCCGTTTATTTAAAATTTGCCGCAGAGCTCTGAAAACAGGGTTTGTGGCATCTTCCGCCTGGGTGCTGTTTTCCTGTGAAGATTACAGGCCGGCAGAACCGCCCGTAATAAAATACGTGAAAGTCGTCCATGTGGATCGCGATACGATAGTCGCCGTTCCGAATGAAAAGTCAGCTGCTACGGCCAGAATTGCATTTACAGAAACCTTGTCCGATACAGCAATCGTCCGAATTTCGCCGGACATGGCATTCTTACAACATGGTTCCGTCTTTTTGCTTCCGATAACAAACCCGCCTTTAATGTACATTTCCGGCCTTTCTGGCGACTCCCTTTTCTTGCAATACCAGCCATACAATAAACCGGTTTCAGGTGATCTCACCATTGAAATTGAATTTCAGAAATAGGCCTGATGAACGCGGCTTCCAGTTTTGCTGACTTTATCGCAGGATTTCAAACAAACCGCAAATGCTTGGTACGACTTGAATACAGAAGACTGCTCTGGCTCTTTTATCAAATGTTGATCGCTCGCACCATTTGGGTTTGCAACTGACAAATAGTAAATGCGGAATTTGATAATTTTTTAGTTTCTTTTCCTCATATAGGATAATAGCCTTTGATTTTAGCCTAAGTGCGTTTGCTGATTTTGTTGGCGGTTATCTGTCTTTGCAAATTGGACTTGAAGCGGAAATCGTGCATGTCTGATAATTTCAGGTGCTTTGTTATGCGGCCATGCACACGCTTTCGCCACATCCTGAAACTGCTGGATTTCATTTTTTCGCGCATCAGGGTGATTGTCTGCTGTTCACTTAATCCAAATTGTGCTTTGATCACATCAAAAGGCGTCCTGTCTTCCCAGGCCATTTCAATGACACGGTCAATTTCCTCGGGTTTCAAGGTTGTTTTTTGTTCAGGCATGTCTTCGTTAATCTTCATATTGGCAATTATTCAATAAAATGCAGGCAAATGACTTTGATCTGCCGAATTGTTTATAATGGTAAATTACTGTGCCAACATTTTTTAACCAGTAAATAAAAATGGCTGGCGGTGTTTGCTACCGCCAGCCTGAGCTTATACTAAAATATTACAACAAAATGCCTTTTATGAACAGGAAGGCATATCAGTACCCCTCATTTTGTACAATTGCAGGGCTGCTGGTAATCACCGCCAGTGCGGGGATCGGGTAAAGAAGCTGGTATGCCTGTATGGGCGTCGAAATGCCCACAGTACTTTTGCCGGGTCCGGAGACCTTTGCATTCATAACCGTCATCGCACGGTCCGTACGAAGCAGATCAAACCAGCGATGTCCTTCAAACGGCGATTCGAGTCGTTCCTCATTGTAAACGGCTGCCTTGAACGTTTCATAAGTCAAACCGGCCAGATCGCTGAGCCCTGCACGTTTCCGGACCAGATTGACTGCTGCATAAGCATCGGCAACAGGACCTTTGTTGGCTTCATTCAAAGCCTCTGCATACATCAGCAGTATATCGGCGTACCGGATAATGTACCAGTCAGTGCCCGAATCCGCATAGCCACCGCCTGTTTCACGCTCTACATAGCCACGGACATATTTGGCAGCAATGAATGCTCCGCCGAGCGTATAGCCGTCAGCAATATTGTTCCGGCGTACATCGCCTTTGGAGTACGCAGCAGCAATATCGTCGGTCGGTTGGTTAAAGCCATAAGCACCTCCTGACGGAATAGTCACTCCTTCGGAGCCGGTAGGCGCAAAATGATTGGGAAGATTGGAGCCAAGGCCGTTTGCAGCACCTTTGTATTGAGCCTGCCAGATTGCTTCGGCATTTCCCTGCTGTCCGGCTTTGTACAGGTCCGCGTAAACAGGGAGCAGGCTGTACGTGCCTGAGGTAACCACCTTCTTAAATTCGGCAGCGGCCTCAGCGTATTTTTTCTGTGTCAGGTAAACCTGACCGAGCAGGCTTTGCGCTGCGCCTTTTGTAGCCCTGCCTACATTGGTGTCGTCATACGTAGCCGGAACAAGTTCCTGTGCCTTTGCAAGGTCGGCTTCTATGAGCGCGTACACTTCCTGAACCGAAGCGCGGCCTACTTTGTAGCTGGCATCGATATCCGTCACCGGCTCGGTCACCAGGGGAACGCCGCCGAATAACCGCACGAGGTTGAAATAGGCGAGTGCCCTCATGGTCAGCGATTCACCGGTATACTGTTTT
Source organism: Dyadobacter sediminis (assembly GCF_005860765.1). Taxonomy (GTDB): domain Bacteria; phylum Bacteroidota; class Bacteroidia; order Cytophagales; family Spirosomataceae; genus Dyadobacter; species Dyadobacter sediminis. The sequence continues at coordinate 133,619 of NZ_VCEI01000011.1, forward strand.
TTCAGATTACCCGATACGGGGGAATCCTCGATGCGGGCCAGGATGCTGTTGGTCCTTGCGATCAGGTTGTAGCTGGTTTGCCAGAATGCAGTAAGGTGCTCGTTGTCGGTTGTTTCCCGGAATTCGTCGATGTTTCTTTTTGCATCGTTACCGGATGCACCGGCGACTAGTTCGCTGGTATTGTCGGAGCGTAGGTCCACCAGCAAAGGGTAGTATCCGTTGCCCGAATACACCTGCGATAAAGCCGCATAAGCGCCTACCACCGCCTGGGTGAAGTCGGATTCGGTTTTGAAAAAGTCCGTTTCGCCAATCTGTGAAATGGGTTTTGATTCCAGAAATTCTTCACAGGACGTTCCGGAAAATGCCAGGATAACGAGTGCGACAGCTATTTTTATATTCTTTGAGATCATGTCAATCAATGTTAAAGGTTGATCTGGGTTTAGTGGGATCAGAATCCGAGGTTAAGGCCAAATACAATTGTTCTTGCCATCGGGTAGGTACCATAATCAATACCGGGTGTGAGCGCAGAAGAAATCCAGGGATCTCCTTCGGTGGTATTCACTTCCGGATTGTAGCCGGCGTATTTGGTGAAAGTATGCAGGTTCTGAATGTTCACGTAGGCTCTCGCATTTTTAAGAATCGTGCCGTTGAGAATTTTGCCAAACCGGTAGCCGATGGTAACGTTCCGGATGCGCAGGAATGAAGCGTCGTCCACAAGGTACGATGAAATCGTGCGGTTGTTAGCCGAACTGCCGGCGCCAAACGTTCTGCCATCGCCCGGCTCTTCCGGCGATCTCCAGTAATTGACAGAGATTGTTCCGTTGTTGCGGTAAGCGCTGCGTTTGGTAAGGTTCATTACTTCCACGTCCTGGACGCCCTGCAGGGAAAACCCGAAATCAAAGTTTCCGTATGTGAAGCTGTTTGTCATTCCGTATGTGAATTTCGGAAGGTTATTGCCGATTATGGTCTTGTCAAGATCGTTGATCGTTCCGTCGCCGTTCAGATCCCTGAATCTGGCATCGCCGGCATAGGTATTCGGCAGATGTGCCGAGGCATTTACTTCGTCCTGTGTGTTGTAAACCCCATCATAGATATAACCGTAATAGCTTCCGAGCGGGCTGCCGATCTGGGTAATGTGCGTCAGGGAGTTTTCCTGCGCACGGTTGGCTACGATAATCGGTGTACCGCCCGCTCCAAGTGATTCCACCTTGTTTCGGTTGATGGAAATGTTGGCGTTGGTAGTCCAGGTGAATTTATCCGTCTTGAAATTTCTGGTTTCCAGTGCGATTTCAATGCCTTTGTTGCGAAGACTTCCCAAATTGCGCAATGCAGTTTCATAACCTGTTGAAAGCGGCACAGGAACATTCAGCAGCAGGTCCGAAGTCAGTTTGTTGTAATAGTCGAAGTTCAGGTAAATCCGGTTCTGGAAAAGTCCAAGATCAAGTCCCAGATCCACTTCCTTGGCCTTTTCCCATCCGAGGTTTGCATTGCCCAGCGAACCTTGTGCCAGGCCGCTGGCGATGGAGCCATCGCCTGATCCTAGAATGTAATTGCTGCCGTAGATCAATCCGACAGAGGCATAGTCAGGGATCTGGTTGTTTCCGATCAGACCATAACTGGCACGCAGCTTCAGCTCGCTTACGGCCGCTACATCCGCCATGAATTTTTCCTGGCCGATTCTCCATCCAACCGAAGCAGAAGGGAAGTTGCCCCATTTATTGTCCGAACCGAAGCGGGACGAACCATCACGTCGGAAAGTAGCAGTCAGAAAATACTTCTCTTCAAAGTTGTAAGTCGCCCGGCTGAGGAGTGAAAGCAGCGTCCATTGGGAGCGCAGCGAGCTTCCGCCGGTTACGATGCCCGCATTCAGTGTAGGCACCAGATCGTTCGGGAATGAATTTGCATTGACAGCCGTGGAGTTGAAAGAGGATTTCTGTTCTGTCAACCCGACCAGAACATTCACATTATGCCGGTTGGCGAATGTATTGTTGTAAGTCAGCGTATTTTCATTGATCCAGCTGATGTTAGTAGCCGCATAAGAACGACCGTACGAAGGGTTTACACTGATGAATGACGGTGAAAACTTGTTATTGTTGAACGTATTGACATCACCATTGATACTAGTTTTGAACTGCAGGTTTTTCAAGATATCAATGGTTGTAAACAAGCTGCCGACCGTGCTGAACTGGTTCATCGTGTTTTTGATGCCTTCACCAAAAGCCAGGGCGTTGTTGTAAATAATATTCTGCTCGGTACCATCGTCATAATGCAGCGTATACGATGTAGAATAGGTGCCGTCGGGTTTCAGGGCAGGGTAGATACCCGGCACGGACATGACCGTTGTGGCTACGGCGCCGTAATCCTGAATTCCGCCGGTTGTTGCGATCCGGTTGTTGGTGTAAGACGGGGCAATACGGAAGCCGACTTTCACCCTTTCAGAAGCTTTTGCATCCACGTTCAGACGGAATGCATATTTTTTGAAGCCGGAGTTAATGACAATACCTTCCTGATTCTGATAATTGCCCGAGAGATAATAACGTGCATTCTCCGTTCCGCCTGAGGCAGACAACTGGTAATTTTGCATGGGTGCCCGGCGATAAAGCAGGTCTTGCCAGTCGGTGAACGGGAGTGAAGCCGCATTTTTGAATTCGTCAGGGATTTTGTACTGCGGACCGCTTCTTACCGCGTTGGGGTCGGTCACGTTTCCGCCTGCACGCACCCAATCCGTATTTCGCTGGTCAATCTGCCGTTGCGCGTATTGTGCGTTCGTCATGATCCCGACCTTTTTTGCAATCTCCTGAAAACCGTAGCTCGCATTGAGGCTGATCTGCGCCTTTCCGGCAGCGCCTTGCTTGGTTGTGATGAGTACAACACCATTAGAGCCGCGCGAACCGTAAATGGAAGTTGCGGACGCATCTTTCAATACATCAATGGACTGGATATCACCAGGATTGATACTTGCCAGCGGGTTTACCGGAGACTGATCGCCGATATCACCGCCCTGGGCCGATGCATTGCTGACGGAGTTGTCAAGCGGCACGCCATCCACGACATACAGCGGCTGATTGCCTGCAGTAATGGAACCTGTACCCCTGATCTTCAGAGAAATACCGCCGCCCGGCGCAGCAGAAGTCTGCTGCACTTGTACACCTGCCATTTGGCCGGCCAGGGCTTCTCCAAACGAAACCACTGCACGGTCCTGCAATTGCCGGGAACTGACCGAAGCAACCGAACCCGTCAGGTCCCGCTTGGACTGGCTTCCGTAACCTACAACAACCACTTCATTCAGCGCCTTGTCGCCGGATTCCAGTTGCGGTGAAATAGTGGAACGGTTTCCAACCGGCTCTTCCAAATCACTGTAACCGATATACGTAAACAGAAGGGTGCTGTTTGCGGGCACCTGGATCTTGTAATTTCCACTGGCATCCGAAACGACCCCGTCCGTGCTTTGCTTCACCCGGATGGACACGCCGACCAGCGGCTGACCGGTTGCTTTTTCAGTCACCTGACCGCTCACTGTAACCAGATTAGCCCTGCCGGAAGTTTGTGCCCAGCCTGCAGTACAACAAAAAAACAGGAACAGCACTTTCATGAGTGTTCCCGGCGGCACTCCGCATGCATTGCGGAAATAATTAAAACATTCAGTAAACAATTTTTTTCCCATAGTTCATGGAAGGTTAGTGGTCTAGAAATGAGCAAATCGAAAGGTATCGAAACAAATATAATGTTTTTATTAAATATTACATCTTTTCATAAGAAAAAAATAATATTGTCAAGCTAAAAAGAAAGATAACGGAGGTTTTAGTAAAATTTTCTTTCTATGTAACGCTAAAAAAAGAAAATGCTTCCAGACAAATTTGTCTGGAAGCATCAGGTCTTAGCAGTTGGATAATGTGGTTACGGGCAGGGGCCAGCAGCTTGCTACTTGTATTGCTGCCAGTTTAACGGCTTGTTCATGAATGGCAACTGGTGCTGCTGTGCGTAATCGTTCCTGACTTTCTTCACATCGTTCCACCATTGATCCAGCGGATAGTGCAGCTCCCTGTAAATCAGATAACTTAAATCGGTTGTACGTACGGGCTGGTGATCCTTGATGTCGTCCAGCTGTTGCAGAAACTTCCGGCCGTTGGCTTGTTCCACAAGCGGTTGCCATTCCTTATACCAAATATCCGTAACCAGATGGAGCGTACTGTCGCGCTGTTCTTTCAGTTTGCTCACCAAATCCATGGCCGCATCCAGTTGTCTGATTGCTACAGACGGATTGGTGCCTGCTGCTGATGAAACTTTCTCAAGTATATCGGTTACACGGTTTAAAGTAAGCAGCATTCGCAGGTTCTGTCCGCACAGCGCAGCTACGGATTCCAGTACTTCCAGGTTATACAGCTGCGCTCCGGCACGCGATTTGTTTTCCCGGATCAGTTGAAGTGCGTATTCATTGCGCGGTACCAGCGACTTTGCGACTGAAAAGCGTTGTGCATTAACAGGTTGGATTTTTTTATCGATGGCAAGCGTACCCGGTTCAGGCACCGGCAACAGCGGCAGAGTCTGGTCTCGTTCAGGGTGAACGAACAAGCTGTCGGAATTGCCTTTGATCGGTGCCCGCCACGGTGATTCAATCCAGTCCCAGCTGTCGGTATGAAACTCCGCCTGCACACTCAGAACGCGGTAAACACTGTCCATGTCCTTTTGTACTGGCCCGTAAAACGCATTCATAAACCGGGCAGAGGCATCCGCAGGGGACAAGTTTTTACTGTTCCAGCCCGCAGCCGTACCGGTTGCGTATCCCAGCCAGAAAGTTTCAGGATGCAGCCCTGCATCGGCCCAGCCGGCAATTACCACACCCATGAAAGAGGACAGGTTTTCGGAAAAGGCAGTGTTGATTTCTTTCATCATGTCCGCTACCCGGCCCGACGAGCGGTCGCTTCCATCGGCCATCACAGCCGTTTTGGTATGCAGCGGGTAATAATTGGGAAATAGGGGTTCTGCGCCCTGCGTAGCCGTATAAACAAATTGCCTGATGCCGTGATTTTTATAATCCGATGCAATGGCTTTGTTGTAAACGCCATTGACAAGATGCGATGGCAATGCGGTGATATCTTCTTTTCTTAATGGAAATTCACCCCAGAACAGCACCGTACGGCCTTGTTCATGCAGTCTGTCAGCCATTTTCTTGATAAACCAGGCCAGCAGTTTTCCGTTTCCGCCCAGGCTGTCTGCCATTGCTTTTTCAGATGGCGCTTTTCCTGTATAGTAAGCCTCGTCATTGGAAAGAATGATAAACTTGCTTCCTTTGCTTGCCTGGATCAGTTCGCTGAACATGGCATCCAGTAATTTGAATGTGGCGGGATTGGTAACCGAGAACTGGTAATTGATGTCGTCGATCAGCCGCAGCTTCCGGTATTCGGGATGTTTCAGGATAAAGGAAACGTGAGCCGGAGCGTCGAGAAAAGGCACGAGGTCAACGAAATGTGCTTGGGCAAAGTCGGCCAGCTCCTGGTATTCCGCGGCAGTCAGGGCGTAGGGTTCTACAATGGCGGGTGCGGATTTGTATTGAAAGTGGCCTTCCAGTTTTATGGAAAATGCATTGATCTTGTAAGTGGAAGCCTGCCTGATAATGCGCTTCAGGGCACTCATTTTCTCGAGGTGATGGGCATCATCCCAGTAAATCATCCTGACTTCCACGTTGGGCCAGTCCGTAATTTCGCCTTGCGGAAGCTGTATTCTGGGAGCTTGCTGCCGGAGCAATTGTAAAAATGTCTGAATGCCGTAATACAAACCCTGTGAAGTATTGGCTGTAATGGTGATCCGTTCAGGTTTCATACTGAGCTGATAAGCCTGTCGTGCAAGCGCAGTCCGGTTTGTATCCACACTGGCTCCGATTGCAACAGCTCCTTCACGGACAACTAGCCGGATAGTGTATTTTTCTGTCTGCTCTTTGCCTTGAGTCATTTTAAGAGCAAGACCTGCTTCCTTCAGGCCCTGCTGCAAACTTGTTACCGGCTGTCCTTTTACCGAAGCCGGGTCAAAAGCAAGGGTCCAGCTTTTATCGATTGCAACCATTTTTCCGGTTAATTCTATTTGCTGTGGAAGCGGCAGCAAACCCGTACTTGATTCCGTTTTTGCAGTGGAAGTTGGCTGAGTACTTTTTACCTGCGCATTGCTCCTGAACTGAATAAGCAGGCAACAGCAAATCAGAAGCAAAAGCCGATTTGCAGATCTCATCCTTTGCGGCACCCGTTTCAGGATACTTGCTCTTTCAATGGTGACCGGAAAAGGTGAGTTGATCACAAATTTTTTTTGAAGAATGGTAATGGTGTACAAGGCAGCGTTTTTAGAGGTTAATTATTTGGTTTAGGAACTGTATTCTTCAACAATTCAGGCAGGAATAAAAAAAATATAATGCCTGACTTTTCCGGCTTTGCTTCCGATAGCATACATCATCGTTCATAATGATAAAACCGCAACTGCAATTAATAAGAAAACAATAAATAAACGAAGAAAAAATAAAAGTAAATCAGATAAATATAGAGATAAAGGTGTGATTCATATGAATAAGTAATAAATCGAAAGTAAAAATCTTGCAGATAGAAGCTTATTTGCGTTCAGCTACGTATGCCTGCATCATTTCGGGCGCGCTTTTTCCTTAAAGAAATCAACCGCAATTCCGGACAGTATTTTTCCTTTTTCGTCAGGCATTTCATGGCCGGTATTGGGATACACACACAATTGTCCAAGCCGGAGTGCCTTGTAGAGTGCAATGCTGTGTTCCAGTTTGATCATGTCCCTGTCTCCGCGTATGATGAGTACGGGAATATGGATCCGGGCCAATTTTTCATCCGGTATTTTAATTTCCCTTTCCCACATTTTCTGGTTTTCCTGCCAAAACTTGATCCACTTGTCCGGTTCAGGGTTTATCTTCTGATAATTACCCAGCCACTCCTGGTCATCTTTTACGGCTTCAACGGTATATTCCTTCAGAAGTTCACGTGCTTCCCGGGTTAGTCCGCTTGATCTGGAATTGGAAGCGCCACTTACCACTTTTTTGATTTTATCCGGCCTGTTTGCTGCCAGGAGCAACGACGTGTTTCCGCCCATGCTCCAACCCATTGCATAGGCACTGTCAAGTTTCAACTGGTCGATAAGCTGAGAGCAGTAATCGGCCAGCAGTTCTCCGCTCAGGCTATCGGCATGTTCGGAACGGCCGTGGCCGGGTGCGTCGGGAGTAATTACCCGGAAATGCCGGGATAGTTCGGGTATGATGCCAGCCAGATTTTCGATAGAGCCCAGTCCGGGGTGAAGAAGGAGCAACGGAACGCCCTGTCCGTATTCCTCGTAATAGATTCTTGTGCCGTGTATGGTTAAATACTTTCCGTTGTTGGAACCGTACTTCACAGGTTTTTCTGCCTTTTTGCAGGATGTAAAAAGCAAGCCCGACAGCACAAAGCAAAGGATTGATTTCATCTCGGTTCGTCAGGACGACGTTATTGGTGATGACTTAAATCTGTATGAAACCGTATACGCGTCTTTTTGAAAGTATGTTGAATATCCGGCAAATTTGTCAAGGCCGCTAATGGAACGTGAATGCCGTTTAGGTGTTAATGATTGCTGCCTCAGGCTCCTTTATTCCTGAAAAATTTATTTTGCAACTATTTGGTTGATAACTCAACCTATTATATATTTGCATATAATTCAAATGCAATGACGGACAGAGAAAAACAATTTGAGGAGAAGATTGAGCAGCAAATGGGTGCTCTGGTGATGTTCAATATCAATCGGATTGCGCATTTATTTGCTAAAAAGGGAAACCGTGAGCTGGCAAAAACCGGCTTTTCCTTGCTGATGGAGCAGCTTCCGGTACTGTTTATCGTGCATGCAGCTGATGAGCTTTATTCGCAGCAGGATATTGCCAATGCGATGCAGAAAGACAAGGCAGGCATTCAGCGCTCTATTCAGACGCTGGTGCGTGACGGATACCTGCGGGTAACATCGGATGTTACGGATCGCCGGAAAAACCTGATTGAAATGACCCCCGCAGGTAAGAAAATAATTGAGCAAGTTTCCGAAACCGCCCGTAACATGGATAAGCTGGTAACCGATCAGCTGGAACCCGGAGAAGTGGAAACCTTGACACGATTGCTTAATAAAGTAACAGTTATACTAAAAAGTTAACATTTATGCATATCGTTGATACCTCTACCATAGAGCTGTCAACAGTATTATTTTTTCTTTGATTCTTACCATTATGAAAAGAGTTTTTGTTTTACTGTCTTCCTTGTTCCTGTTGGGAACAGTGTCGGGAAAAGCTCAGTCAAGCTTGTCATTGAAACAATGCATTGATTACGGCCTGGAACATTACGGAACAGTGCGGCTTGCGGATTATCAGAAGCAAACAGCCGATCAGCAGGCACGTCAGGCGTTAGGACTGTATTTGCCACAGGTCAGCGGAACAGGAAATTTTACGGACAATATCAAACTGCAGACTTCGGTGATCCCTGCCGGGATTTTCGGTCCGGAACCAACGCGCATCGCATTTGGTCAGAAATACCAGACCAACGTAAGCGCCACGGCCACACAGGTTATTTATGACAAAGCACTGCTTCTTGGTATAAAGGCCAACAAACCTAATCAGCAGCTCGCCGAACTGAACAGCCGTCAGACCAAGGAAGACGTCATTTATAATATCACCAGCAACTATTACCAGGTATTTGTTGCCAAACAGCAGATCGGGCTTCTGCGCGACAACCTGGAACGTACACAGCAGGTACTCGATGTCCTGAAACTGCAGCGTGACAATGGCGTGATCCAGCCGGTAGATTATACGAACACGGAAGTTACTTACAACAACACTCGTTCGCAGCTTTCGGTTGCGGAAAACGATCTCAACCTTGCGCTGAACCGTCTTAAATATCAGATGGGACTAGCCCAGGACCAGCAGATCATGCTGCCGGATTCTCTGCCTCAGGACCAGGTTCCGGCAGCTGGGAATATGCAGTTTGATGTGAATAATCTGGCCGGCTACCAGCAGGGAGAAACCAATATTGCATTGCAGCGCCTGCAGCTCGAGCGCATTCGTGCCGGTTATCAGCCTACGCTGAGCGCATCGGCCAGTTACGGTACGCTGGCTTTTGCCAATGATTTCGGTGCCGCATTCAGAAACTTCAACGGGTTCGGAAGTGTAGGGCTTTCTTTGAGGGTACCCATTTTTGACGGATTGCAGCGCGATGCGCAGATCAACCAGCAAAAACTGACTGTCATGACGCAGGAGGAACAGCAGCGGCTAAATGCTTCAGCTTATCAGCTCCAGTTCAACAACTCCCAGTCGCAGCTGCAGCGTGCGCAGACTACGGTTCAGAATGACCAGCGTACCGTTCAGCAGGCACAGGAAGTCTACAATATTACCACGCTGCAGTATAAACAAGGTGTAAAAGCACTGAGCGACCTGATCAATGCGGATAATTCTTACCGTCAGGCGCAGTCCAACTATATCAATTCACTGATCGATTTTTATCAGGCCCGCCTCGATCTTGAACAGTCACAGGGCACATTATTATCATTTTACAATCAACTCTGAGTATTCGAACGAACATCATGAAAAAGTCAACCATTTTCGTCGTTGTAGCTATTTTGGCGATTACTGCGCTAATCGGCTTCCGGCTGTCTTCTAATAAAAAGAAGATAGATGAAAAAAAACAGGTCCCGACCAATACCAACGTTGCCATTCCGGTAACCGTTGCCAGGGTTGAAGAAGGTACCGTTACCCAGCAGCTTGTTAAAACTGGAAATCTGATCCCGTTCAAACAGGCAAGTATTACCGCAACCACAGGCGGTCAGGTTGTCAAAGTGAATTATGAACTTGGTTCTTTTGTAAAAGAAGGTGCCGTGCTCGTGCAGCTTGACAATCGTTTGAAAGAGCTTTCCCTGGAAGCTACCAAACTGAGCATTGACAAACTGGACAAGGATGTGAAACGTTATAACACCCTATTGGCCGGCAATGCGACGACCGAAATCCAGGTGAACGAAACAAAATACAATTACGAGAATGCAGTAAACCAGGCAGACCAGATCAGGAAGCAGATTCAGGATGCGAATGTAAAAGCGCCGATCAGCGGACAGATTGTTGCCAAGAATATTGAGCCCGGCGAGTACGTGTCGCCCGGAACGGTTCTTGGAACAGTGCTGGATGTGAACCGTTTGAAAGTAAATGTACTGGTGAACGAAAGCGATGTTTACAGTCTGAAAGTCGGACAAACAATTAACCTTTCTGCGGATGTTTTTCCGGGTAAAAAGTTTAGCGGACGTATTTCGTTTATTTCGCCGCAAGGCACTGACGAGCACAACTATCCGGTCGAAATTACGCTTGCCAACAATGCCGGGCTTAAAGCCGGAACGTTTGTGAATGTGGATTTTTCACGGACTTCCAACCAGAAAGTGTTACAGATCCCGCGCTCGGCGCTGGTTGAAAGTATCAAAAATCCTTATGTATATGTTTTGGAAGGGAATGTAGCCAATCAGCGGAAAATCAAAGTAGGCCGCGATATGGGAGATACGGTTGAAGTATTAGAAGGCCTTTCAGCCGGTGATCAGGTAGTAACTACCGGCCAGCTGAACTTGACAAACGGGAAGACCGTACAAATCACAAAATAAATCAGATAAACTATGTCAGTTACCGAAGTAGCCGTTAAACGGCCGTTGTTGATCCTCACGGTCTTCATTGTACTGATTCTGTTTGGTGCATTGAGTTACAAAGAGCTATCATACAATTTGTTGCCAAAGTTTGAAGCCAATGTCATCAGTGTGGCAACCACTTATCCCGGCGCATCCGCGGATGAAGTGGAAACCAATGTAACAAAACGTGTTGAAGATGCACTTTCATCCCTGGAAGGTCTGGACCGCATGACTTCCACTTCTCAGGAAAGTGCTTCCATCATTGTTATCCAGCTTAAAAACGGGGTGAATACTACCCTTGCACAACAGGATGCACAGCGTAAAGTAGAGCAGATCCTGAACGACCTGCCGGACGAAGCCGAGCGTCCGATTATCAATAAATTTTCAACGGATGAAATTCCGGTACTCCGTATGGGTGTAACCGCGAACCTTGCCCCGACAGCACTTTATGACCTGATAGATGACAACATCAAGCCGCAGCTTTCCAACGTGTCCGGCGTAGGGCAAGTGAATGTGATCGGCGGCAGCGAGCGTGAGATTCAGGTGAATGTAAATCAGGACAAGTTGCGTGCATACGGCATTTCGATCACGCAGGTATCGCAGGCGATTGCAGCAGCAAACACCAGCTACCCGGCCGGATCGGTGGAAACGCGTGAACAGCAGTTCTCGATCCGTTTTGATGCTTCTGTAGAAACCATGGCGCGTTTGCGGAACCTGATTGTTGCGCGTAAAACCAATGGCAGTGAAGTGCAGCTGAAAGATGTGGCCGAAGTGGTGGATGCCACGGTAAAGCCGACGGCTATCAACCACATCAACGCGCAGCCCTCCATCGGTATGCAGATCCAGAAACAATCCGATGCCAATGCGGTGTCGGTCAGTGAACTGACGCGTACCCGGATTGCAGAACTTGAAAAACAGTACAGCAACATCAACCTGAAATTCAACATTGCCAACGATCAGTCGGTGTATACACTGGCTTCTGCCGATGCAGTGGTTTTTGACATGATGCTTGCGATTGTAATCGTATCGATCGTGATGCTGCTGTTTTTGCACAGTTTCCGTTCAGCGATGTTTGTGCTTGTGGCGCTGCCATCTTCCATGATCCCGACTTTTGCGTTGATGTACCTGATGGGATTTTCATTGAACCTGATGACCTTGATGGCCCTTTCGCTGGTAGTCGGTATTCTGGTCGATGACTCCATTGTGGTTCTGGAAAACATCAACCGTCACCTTGAAATGGGTAAGGACAAGCGGAGAGCTGCACTGGAAGGCCGGAGTGAAATCGGCTTTACTGCGCTTGCGATTACCCTTGTGGACGTTGTGGTGTTTGTGCCGCTGGCGATGACAGGCGGTCTGATCGGGAACATCCTGCGTGAGTTTGCGCTGGTGGTTGTATTCTCGACATTGATGAGTTTGATCGTTTCCTTTACTTTGACACCGCTTCTGGCTTCCCGTTTTGGAAAGGTTGAAATTCTGAGCCGCAATTCGCTGTGGGGCCGTCTGAACCTTGGTTTTGAAAATATCATCACGCGAATTACCAACTGGTACGGCCGCGTGCTCGAATCCTCATTGCATCATAAAAGATGGGTTTTTATTGCCGTGCTTGCGATGTTGTTCGGTGCCATTGCACTGGTTCCGGCCGGTTTTATCGGTGCTGCATTTATGCCGCAGGCGGATCAGGGCGAAATGGCAATCAATGTGGAACTGGCTCCGACTGCCTCTATTTACCAGACCAATGCAGTAGCCCAGCGCGCGGAAGAGATTATTATGAAGCATCCGGAAGTGGTGAATGTGTTTTCCAATGTCGGTTACACAAGCAGTGGTATCGCTACGTCCTCCAATGCCAACGTTGCTGACATCAATGTAAAGATTATAGACAAGAAAGAACGGACGATTTCAACTGATGATTTTGGTCAGATGCTGAAAAAAGAAGTAGGGCAGATTCCGGGTGTAAAAGTGACGGTGAGTCCTGTCGGGCTGGTCGGTAACTCGCAGGCGCCGATCCAGATTGCCGTAAAAGGTACAAATCTGAAAGACATTCGTAAAACAGCTGAAACAGTTATGAACGTTGTCAAATCCGTTCCGGGAACACAGGATGTTAAATATTCTGTAAAAGATCCGAAGCCGGAAGTTTCCGTAAATCTGGACCGTGAAAAAATGGCTCAGCTAGGAATCAATGCGGCGGAAGTAGGCGGTGCCTTGCAAAATGCCTTCCGTGGAAATGACCAGTCCAAATTTAAACAGAACGGAAACGAATACGATATTCTGATCAGCCTCGATCAGTTTGACCGCACAAGCGCAAACGATATCAGCCGTTTGACATTCGTAAACAGTCAGGGCAGGACTTTTGAGCTATCGCAGTTTGCCAGTATACAGGAACAGATCGGCGAGAGCGTTCTGGAACGTGTGGACCGGTTGTCCTCGGTTACGGTTAATGCACAGGTTGTAGGCCGTCCGGTCGGAACGGTAGGTGCCGATATTCAGACAAAAATGGGGCAGCAAAAGCTTCCAACTGGCGTAAGTATCCAGTATCTTGGCCAGTTGCAGCAACAATCCGACGCATTCGGAAGCCTTGGCCTTGCCCTGCTGATTGCCATTGTACTGGTGTATTTCATTATGGTGGCGCTTTACGAAAGTATCATTTATCCGTTTGTAGTATTGTTTTCGATTCCGGTGGCGCTTATCGGTGCGTTCCTGGCGCTGGCGCTGACCATGGAAAGCCTTACGGTATTCTCGATTGTGGGTATGATCATGTTGCTGGGTCTGGTGGCCAAGAATGCGATCCTGATCGTGGACTTTACCAATCAGCTGAAGGCGGAAGGAAAAGATGTGGTGCATGCCTTGATCGAAGCCGGAAAAGAGCGTTTACGCCCGATCCTTATGACAACCCTTGCGATGATTCTGGGTATGCTCCCGATTGCTTTGGCCAGCGGTGCCGGTGCGGAAACCAAAAACGGCATGGCTTGGGTAATCATTGGCGGACTTACTTCCTCCATGTTACTGACATTGCTTGTGGTGCCTTCCACGTACCTTGTCATTGACCGCTTAAAAGCACGTTTTACCAGAAAAAAGACCGTTGAAACTGAAACTCTGGAAGTTGTTTAAGTAAAATAATCAGTTCGTTAACATACCGCAAGTTCAAAGCGGAAAACCTGAATGCTCCGGAAAATTTTCCGGAGCATTTTTTATTTAGGATCCTAAAAGCCTTCTGTTCTTTAACTTGATTTTAGCAAGGATTGCGGATGTTTAGTCACAATGCACACATACTATAAAGCATCTGTTCAGGAAATCGCCGTTATATAAATGCTTTGGCTTACTTGATGCTGCTTTCTTTCCTTGCAATTTCCGGCACAAAGGAAAGAGGGGATTGTGCTATCTATTTATCCACTAGAAATTTGGACGCAGTACCGGTTGTTTTAAAAAATCTCGTACAATGCTGCGGGTACTTATTTTCGGGAAGAAGAGGACGCTTTCTTGTCAGACACAAGTATTGTGATTCTTAATCGTACCGTTCAATACATTTGTCCCCCAAACTAAAAATGCCGCTCCTGAAATCAGGAACGGCATTTTGCAGAGAGGAAGAGATTCGAACTCTCGATGCAGTTACCCACATACTACCTTTCCAGGGTAGCTCCTTCAACCACTCGGACACCTCTCTGTGTGGTTTCAAGGGTGCAAATATAGCTTTTTTAGATTTACATGCAAATTATGGACGCATAGAAATCAAAGATTTAATTAAATACTCATTTCTCCGCGCAGTGGTGTTGCCAGCATTCGGGCACACTTTGCGGGGTCATTTTCCCGGCCGAAAACATACATCATCTTGGTAATGGCCGCTTCTGCTGTTATATCGGAGCCGCTGACAACGCCGACCTGCTTTAAAAACCTGCTTGTCTCATAGTGGCCTTGTGCAACACGTCCGCCGTCGCACTGAGACACATTGAACAGAACCATTCCTCGGGAAATAGCTTGTGCAACGGCATCCAGAAACCATTGGTCCGTCGTTGCATTACCCGCCCCGTAAGTTTCCAGAACCACGCCTTTCAGACCTTCCATTTGCAGAATGGAATGTACAACACGGGCATTGATACCTGGAAACATCTTAAGAAAAGCCACATTTGTATCCAGACGTTTTTGAACTTGCAATGTTTTTCCCGGCTCAAAAGGCTTTATATAAGGCCAGTTGTATTCGATGCGTACGCCGGCATTGGCGAGATAAGGATAATTTTCGGAGTGAAAGGCATTGAAATTGGAACTTTCCTGTTTTTTGGAACGGTTTCCGCGAAGCAGCATGGAGTTAAAATAAACACATACTTCCGAAATAACCGGCAAACCCTCGCTGTTACGGGCCGAAGCAAGTTCAAGTGCCGTTATCACATTTTCTCTCGCATCCGATCTGGCGACCCCGATGGGAAGCTGCGCGCCGGTCAGGATGACGGGCTTGTTCAGGTCTTCCAGCAAATAACTCAGCGCCGAAGCGGTATACGCCATGGTATCGGTTCCGTGCAGAATTACAAAGCTGTCATAATGCGTGTATTCATCGGCAATAATGGTGGCGAGTTCGATCCAGATGTCGGGGTTCATGTTGGACGAATCAATCGGCTCGTTCAATGATAGAAAGGTAATGTCGAAATTCAGCCTGCTTATTTCAGGAACTCTTTCAATGATCTGGTCGAAATGAAAGGGTACAAGCTGTTTTTCCTTTACTTCGTACACCATTCCGAGTGTGCCACCCGTATAAATAACCAGTACCGAACCCACTGTAAGTTCCGGCGATGCAGTTGCAATATGGATTTTGTTATAAGTCATTCCGGCAGTACATTCAAGAAAAACAGGTCATTATTTTTTTAGTAAATTCATAGCCGTATGGTCCGTTGCCATGATCAGTTCGGATTTTGGAATCTGTTTCAGATCTGCAACCCGCTGTGCAACAAGGTCGATATACGCGACTTCGTTTCTTTTACCCCGCAACGGCGTCGGGGCCAGATACGGGCTGTCGGTTTCAAGTACGATATGTTCCAGGTCAATAAAAGGAATTACTTTATCCAGTCCGCCGTTCTTGAATGTGGCTACGCCGCCGATCCCGATTTTAAAACCAAGTTCAATGGCTTTGTTCGCTTCTTCCAGTGTTCCGGTAAAACAGTGAAAAATCCCCTTTAACGCACTGTTTCCAAAATCTTCGATCAGCTTCACCGTTTCCCAAAAGGCATTTCTGCTGTGAATGTCGATCCAGAGATTGTGCCTGACGGCCAGTTCGCATTGATACAAAAAAGCTTTTTCCTGCTGCTCCCGAAAAGTTTTGTCCCAGAAAAGATCCATCCCGATTTCGCCGATGGCAATGAACTGGGCTTTGCTTAACCAATCCTCCACAATCTGCAGTTCTTTTTCAAAATCGTCTTTGACGTAAGTAGGGTGGAGGCCGATCATCGGCAGGCATTTGCCCGGAAATCTTTCTGCGAGTGCCATCATGCTGTCAATGGTTGCATGATCACAATTTGGCATCCAGATCTGCTGAATTCCTGCATTCCAGGCCCGTTCGAGCATTTCTTCCCGGTCATCTGCATAATCATCGCTGTAAATATGCGCGTGCGTTTCAATCATTTTTTATTTGTATAAGCAGATCATCATAATAGAATTCTTCGGCATACGATTGGAAAAATTCATGTAATCTGATGTTACGAAGTCAATTTTACTTTTTAAATATAACCGTAGTGCTGTCATTCGTATTCCCTTCCTTTCCATACTGTTTTGCCGGGAAGAAGGTAAATAATCAGCATCAGAACGCTGATACTAACCATATAAAACCAGAAAAAAACAGCAATCAGAGCCAGATCCTTCTGCTTTAGAATGCTGATGGTTGTAAAGGCTGCACCTGTAATTGCCAGGTAATGAATCCAAAGCAGTTTATGCGACAAATCCGGATTCCAGAACATCAGGATCAGCAATGCCGGAACCAGGCATGCTGAAACAATAACGGTGAGCCTCGTTGCCCAGAATGACTGCATGACTCCGTGTATCCATCTTTTGCGCTGTCTCAAAAGTTCGCTCCATGTATTGACCGGCTCCGAAAAATTGAGGATTTTACGGTTAAATGCCACGTCGAAATCGTATCCTTTTCTGACGATTGCCATGAAGAGCGTATAGTCTTCCACAACGGAAAAGCCAATGGATGCATAGCCGCCGATTGCAAAGTAGGCTTCTCTGGTGACGGCCATATTGTTTCCCATTCCCGTAATCGGAATCTTGTTGATGGCAGCCAACCGAATTGTACTCAGCACATAAAGCCATTCCATGGAAATAAAATCGGCCAGAAAATGGCTTTTTTTCATGCGTGTCACACCAACCACAACGCCGGTCTTTTTTCTGAAATGCAAGAGCATCGCTGTAATCCAGGTGGGCTGAACGGCAATGTCGGCATCGCAAAAGAAAAAATACTGGCCTTTTGCCAAATGCGCAAGCTGTTCAAGTACGTTGGCTTTTCCTTTCAGGCCGGGCAGCGTTTCAGTAATTTTCCGGTATATAAAATGGGGTTTGTCGGCAATGTAACGCTTGATAATTTCCGCAGTCTGATCGTCTGAGTCATCATCTCCAATAATAAATTCGATCTTATTTTTACTGAACTCAAGCTCGTGGAGCGATCTCAGGCACCTTTCTATATTTTTCTCTTCATTACGGGCAGCAACTAAAACACTTATTTGAACAATATGATCTGTATTCGGCATTTAACATTTGGTTCTGTTGAGATGGATTCTTCTTCCTGCAAATGCCGTTAATGCATCGGCAATGCTTCAAAGCTATATCCCAGTGTGCTGAAATGTTCCAGAAAAGCGGGAAGTGCATACTGCATGTTGGTCGAAGCTTTGATGCTGTCGTGGAACAAAACAATTGAGCCAGGCCGTGTATACTCAATGGTTTTTTTTAAACAAATTTCAGGAGAAAGTTCTGCGGAAAAATCACCGCTCAGTACATCCCACATAATGATTTTACGTGTTTTCCGTACCTGTCGCGACTGACTTCTGCGGATACGGCCGTATGGCGGCCTGAACAGAACCGTGTCAACCGCAAGCTGCTGTTCGCATTGCGCTATGTTCTGCAGATAAAGTTCATCTTCGGTCTTCCAGCCGTTCAGATGATGAAAGGTATGATTTCCGACTGCGTGTCCGTTTGTGCGTACTTTCTGAAATATTTCCGGGTACTTGCGGACATTGTCGCCGATGCAGAAAAAAGTAGCCTTGGCAGAATACGCATCGAGTGTTTCCAGTACAAATTCGGTAATGCCCGGGATCGGACCGTCATCAAAAGTGAGGAAAATTTTTTTTTCCTTTACCGGTACATGCCAGATAAAACCGGGAAAGAATGCTTTCAGCCAGAAAGGGGAATAATGTAAAAACATTCAGTAAAAAATTAGATCCGGTGCCAAGTTCAGCATAAACAGGAATAAAACGAAAGGAGCTGCCCATTCAGAGCAGCTCCTTTTTTACTAATAATATAGAGGCTGGCTTAATGTTTATTCGTTAAGCATGGGCAAATGTAGGATTGAAAATGGACACTGACTTGGCTTCCAGAAAAGATTGCCCCATCAGATACTCATCGATTGCCCGCGCTGCCTCACGACCTTCACTAATGGCCCAGACAACCAGGGATTGTCCGCGGCGGCAATCGCCCGCAGCAAAAACTTTTTCATTGCTGCTGGATTGATACCCGTTTGTCTTGATATTTCCGCGCTCGTCGAACTCAAGTTCAAGATCCGAAAGCAGTCCTTCCTGTTGCGGATGCAGGAAACCTGCTGCAAGGAACGCAAGGTCACAAGGAATACTTCTTTCGCTTCCGGGCACTTCCTTCATTTGCATCCGGCCTGTTGCAGGATCTTTCTGCCAGTCAAGATCCACAATTTTCAGTTCTTTAAGGTTGCCGTTTTCGTCACCGACAAATTCTTTTGTATTGATAGACCAGTGTCTGTCGCAACCTTCTTCATGCGAAGTGGACGTGCGCAGCATCATCGGCCAGTTTGGCCACGGCGTACTTGCATCGCGTTCTTTCGGCGGAATCGGCATCAGTTCAATCTGTGTAACAGAAGCAGCACCATGACGGCTCGAAGTTCCTACACAGTCAGAGCCTGTATCGCCTCCGCCAATCACTACTACATGCTTGCCTTTGGCGATAATCTGTCCGTTTGCATAAGGTGCGCCACGATGGTCATATTCCGGATTAATTCCTGCCACGCGCTTGTTTTGCTGGCTCAGGAATTCCATCGCAAAATGAACGCCTTTCAGATGACGGCCGTCAATTTTGACATCCCTCGGAACCGTAGATCCCATGGTAAGCAGTACAGCATCAAATTCATCCAGCAGCTCATCCGCTTTTACATCCACGCCCACATTCACGTTGGTCCGAAACTGAACGCCTTCTTCCTGCATCACTGCCAGCCTTCGGTCAATTACATGCTTGTCCAGTTTGAAATCAGGAATGCCGTAACGGACCAGTCCGCCGATTTTATCAGCTCTTTCCATCAGAACAACCGTATGTCCCGCCTGATTAAGCTGATAGGCTGCTGCCAGTCCGGCCGGGCCGGAACCAACGACTGCAATCTTTTTACCGGTACGTGTTTTAGGCATTTTCGGCTTGACAAGATTCAGTTCAAATGCCTTTTCGATGATTGCCTTTTCAATGTATTCAATGGCAACCGGCGGTTTGTTGATGCCCAGTACACACGACGACTCGCACGGAGCCGGGCAAATGCGTCCGGTAAATTCCGGAAAGTTATTCGTAGACGATAAAATTTCGTAAGCAAGAGCCCAGTTTTCATCATAAACGGCGTCGTTGAATTCCGGGATTATATTTCCCAACGGACAACCGTTATGGCAAAAAGGAATTCCGCAGTCCATACAACGGGCTGCCTGCTGTTTGGAACTAGAGTCGTCGGGTGCGTTTTCAATTTCACTGTAATCGTGAAGGCGTTCTTCAACGCTTCTTTTCTTCGGCAACTCCCTTTCAAACTCTAAAAATCCGGTCGGTTTTCCCATTCTTTATATGCTTGTTAAATCGTTATTCTTTGTTAATAATGTTCAAAATCCAGACTGTGACTACTGATGCACAACATCCACGACGATGTCTTTGTAAACAACATTCTTGTCTGCAATCTGCTGGGCAAGCGTAACGCCGCGTCCTTCCAGGGCCTTTTTGAAATCGGAAGGAAGCACTTTTACAAACTGCTTGACCGATTGTTCCCAGTTCTGGATCAGCTGAAATGCAATGTTACTCGTTGTATACTGGAAATGCTTGTCAAGGTATTCGCGCAGAATTCCTTTGTCTTCTTCATTCAGAGGTTCAAGCGTAATCATTTCCATGTTCACTTTTTCACGGAAAGTATTGGCTTTGTCCAGCACATACGCCACGCCGCCCGACATTCCCGCTGCAAAATTGCGTCCGGTTTCTCCAAGAATAATGGCAAGTCCACCGGTCATATATTCCAGACCATGATCGCCGACACCTTCCACAACTACTTTTGCACCGGAATTACGAACGCAGAAACGTTCACCGGCTGTTCCGCGTATGTATGCGTCGCCGGAAGTAGCACCATAGAAAGCCACGTTTCCAATAATGATATTTTCTTCCGGTTTGAATTTTGAATCCCGGTCCGGATACACGATCAGTTCCGCTCCGCAAAGACCTTTTCCGAAATAATCATTGGCATCGCCTTCGAGTTCCAGTCGAAGCCCCGCGGTATTGAATGCGCCAAAGCTCTGTCCGGCTGTACCTCTGAATTTGAAATGGATCTTTCCTTTCGGAAGTCCTTCTCCGCCGTAAATTTTGGAAATCTCGTTGGAAAGCATCGTACCGACCGAGCGGTTCAGATTGTTCAGCGGAAATTCACTATACACTTCTTCCTGATTTTCAAGCGCCGGTTTAGCAACTCTGATCAGATCCAGATCTATAATGCTGTCGATTCCGTGATTTTGTTCTTCCTGTTTGAACTGAGCTACTGAAAGATCGCCTTCTTTATAAAGAATCGCATCAAAGTTGAGATTCTTGTATTTCCAGTGTTTGATGTCATTGCGTAGTTCAAGGTATTGTGCCTGTCCCACCATTTCATTTACCGTACGGAATCCGAGTTGCGCCATGATCTCGCGCAGTTCTTCTGCCATAAAGGTGAACATGTTCACCACATGCTCAGGCTTTCCGGAGAACAGTGCACGCAATTCTTTTAGCTGCGTTGCAACACCCACCGGACAGGTATTCAAATGGCATTTGCGCATCATGATACAACCAGCGGCAACAAGCGCCGCAGTGGCAACGCCCCATTCCTCTGCACCCAGAAGCGCAGCAATCGCAAGGTCGCGTCCGGTTCTCAGCTGTCCGTCGGCCTGTACGGTAACACGTCCACGCAACTTGTTTTTTACAAGCGTCTGATGCGTTTCAGCCAGGCCAAGTTCCCAAGGCAAACCGGCATGACGGATAGAGCTTAAAGGTGATGCGCCCGTTCCGCCGTCATAACCGGAGATCAGGATATGATCCGCGTGTGCTTTGGCCACACCTGAAGCAACTGTACCCACACCGGCTTCCGAAACCAGTTTCACACTGATACGCGCCTGACGATTGGCATTTTTAAGATCAAAAATCAATTGGGCCAAATCCTCGATGGAATAAATATCGTGGTGGGGCGGGGGAGAAATCAGGCCCACGCCCGGTGTGGAATGGCGCGTACGTCCGATCCAGTCGTCCACTTTGAATCCGGGCAGCTGACCGCCTTCACCCGGCTTGGCGCCTTGTGCCGTTTTGATCTGCAGTTCGCTTGCATTGCTCAGATAATGGCTTGTTACGCCAAATCGTCCGGAAGCAACCTGCTTGATCTGCGAGTTCATGCTGTCACCGTTTTCGAGCAGTTTGTAACGCAGCTCGTCTTCACCGCCTTCTCCCGAGTTGGATTTACCCCCGATCCGGTTCATGGCAATGGCGAGCGTAGTATGCGCTTCCCACGAAATAGACCCGAAGGACATCGCACCCGTAGCAAAGCGTTTGAAAATGCTTTCAACCGGTTCCACTTCTTCAATAGGGACCGGAGCACCTTTTTTGAAACGAAGCAAGCCGCGCAGGGTAAGCGCCTTGTGGCTTTGATCGTCAATCAGTTTGGAATATTTTTTAAAAAGCTCGTAGCTGTTTGTTTTGGTCGATTGTTGTAAAAGGTGAACCGACTGCGGGTTGAAAATGTGTGCTTCTCCGCGTTGTTTCCACTGATAAAAACCGCCTACTTCAAGCTTTGGCTTTTCATCCGTTGTCAAATGATAGGCAACTTTGTGACGGACAAGGATTTCTCTGGCAATTTCAGAAATTCCCATACCGCTGATACGCGAGATTGTACCCGTAAAGTAACGGTCAACAACCTCTTTGTTCAGTCCGACACATTCAAATATCTGGGCGCCCTGGTAAGACTGCAGTGTAGAAATTCCCATTTTGGAGAAGATCTTAAGCAATTCCTTATTAACGGCTTTTACATAATTGTAATGCAGTTTTTCATCCGTGAACTCGCCTTCGATCATGTTTTTGCGCTTCATATACGCAATCGTTTCAAAAGCCATGTACGGACAAACCGCCGCGGCACCGTAACCGATCAATGTCGCAAAATGATGCGTTTCCCAAACATCACCGGCTTCAACAAGCAATCCCACTTTTCCCCTCAATCCTTCGCGGATCAGGTGATGATGAATGGTGGCCGTTGCAAGCAGCGACGGAATCGGCGCATGGTCTGAATCGATGGCACGATCGGAAAGGATCAGGATTTCAAATCCGTCTTCAATCGCATCCGTTGCATATCTGCAGATTCTTTCCAGTGCTCTTTCCAATGCTTTTCCGCCCTGATCGGCACGGAAATACGTGTTGATTGTTTTGGCCTGAAAACCATCCTTGTCAACAAAACGCAGTTTATCAAATTCCTGAACCGTAAGTACGGGATGAGGTAATGCGATTTGCCGGCAGTGTTTTGGTGTTTCTGTCAGTATATTTTCCGTACTGCCCACAAACGAGATCAGCGACATAATCGCCCGTTCGCGAATGGAATCAATCGGCGGATTGGTAACCTGTGCAAAAAGCTGTTTGAAATATGCAGACAAATGCTGGCTTTGTTCAGACAATACGGCCAGAGGCACATCGATTCCCATCGAACCGATTGCTTCTGTTCCGGTTTGCGCCATAGGCCCCAGAATCATTCTCAGATCTTCGGAAGTATAACCAAATGCAACCTGACGTTTCAGCAGCGCCGCTTCGTCATAAGCCCGGTAGGTACGGATCGGATGATCAAGCTGATCCACGTGCAGTTTGTTCTCGTCCAGCCACTGCTGATAAGGCTGCGCTGAACAAACGGATGCTTTGACTTCTTCATCCGGAATAATGCGGCCCTGTTCCAGATCCACGATAAACATGCGTCCGGGCTGCAGACGGCCTTTTGTAACCACTCGGGACTGATCAACTTCCAGGACACCCGCTTCAGAAGCCATGATAATGGTATCATCATCCAGCACCCAGTAACGCGAAGGGCGCAGTCCGTTGCGGTCCAGTGTGGCGCCTACCATTTTTCCATCTGTAAAAGAAATGGAAGCCGGTCCGTCCCACGGTTCCATAATGGAAGCATGGTATTCGTAGAAAGCCTTGCGCTGCGGTTCCATCTGATCATTGCCGTCCCATGCTTCGGGGATCAGCATCATCATTACATGCGGCAGCGAACGGCCTGAAAGATGCAGCAGTTCAATGGCATTATCAAGATTGGCAGAGTCGGACTGGTTTCTGTCGCAGATCGGAAGGATCATGTCCATTTCCTCTTTGCTGAAAAACTCGGAAGAGAATGCCTTTTCGCCAGCACGGATCCAGTTTACGTTTCCTTTTACGGTGTTTATCTCGCCATTATGCGCAATGTATCGGAACGGCTGTGCAAGTTCCCACGAAGGAAACGTATTGGTTGAAAAACGCGAGTGTACAACGGCAAGCGCGGAAACAACCGATTCGTTTTCAAGATCGGGGAAATAGTATTTTAACTGGGCAGTTGTAAGCTGTCCTTTATAGGAGATCGTACGGCAGGAAAGCGAAGAATAATAAAAGTTCTTTGCACCGCCTTTCACGGTATCTCTGATAAGTCTGGCGGAAACCTGACGAAGTATATACAGTTTTCTTTCAAATCCGAGGTCATCCGTAATGTCATCAGGACGTTTGATAAAAACCTGTTCAACATGCGGTTCAACGGATAATGAACCTTCGCCAAGCGTGTTGTTCAAAGTAGGCACTTTTCTATATCCGAGCAGCGGCAAACCAAGTTTTTTGATTTTCCGGTTCAGTATATCCCGGCATTCTTCCCTGATTGTTTCATTGGCAGGAAAGAATATCATTCCCACGCCGTATTCTCCGGCAGGAGGCAGCTGAAATCCCAGCTTTGAACATTCTTCAACAAAATATTCGTGAGGAATCTGTATTAAAATTCCGGCACCATCACCGGTATTGGGATCAAATCCGGTAGCACCGCGGTGTTCCATGCGTTCTAACATGTGAATGGCATCTGCCACGATCTGGTGTGACTTACGGCCCTTGATGTTGGCCCGGAAACCTATTCCACATGCATCATGCTCGAATTCCGGGCGGTACATTCCCTGATTTTCTACCATTGGTTCTGACATTTGCGACATTTATCGAAGATTGTAGCGTAATTGATAAATCCGTTTATAGAATCTATATAAATAAGAGATTAAAAAAAAATGCAAAACCCGTTTTATGTTATGAATAGGGTAAAGCCACGCAATATAATCATAAAAAATATTTGGTGAAATAATGAAAACGCAAAATTTTCTTGAATCCCATTTTGCTTTCCTTTTGTCACATTTTATATGGAAATAGTAATAAGCCTACAAGCAAACCACGAGCTGGATTGAACAGATAGTTGTACAGCCCCGGCCAACTATCTAGTAACACAGGGAATACTTGCAGAATTCCTGAGTGCCAAAACAAAATGCCTCACGCAGCAAGGCATGAGGCATTCGGAAAAAATGCATTTGCAAGGTTATTTTTACGGTTCCTTGGATTCGCTGACGCTTTGGTAATCTTCGTCGTCGTAATCGTCATCCCCCGCGCCGAATTCATTTTCAAGATTATTCATAAAAACGGCATCGATTGCCTCTTCTTTGGTTGTCATGATATTGAGGTCAGGAATTTTAAGACCTTCCAGCAGATCAATAAAGTCATCGTCACGGGTAACAATTACAAGCAATCCCAGGTCATTGGTACAAAGACGGTTCACTTTTTTCAATACCGCAGTTCCTGCCGCATCCACTGATTTTACCGTCTGCATGTTGATAATCAGACTATGGTATCCTTCCCGGAAAATGGATCGGGCCGTTTCTTCAAAAGCTGCCGGAACTTCTTTGGCAAATGCAGCTTCTTCCAAATCTATATAAACGTATTGTTCTTTTTTTTCCAGTTTATAATTCATTGCCGTTGTCGTTTAGTCAAAACAATTGTTTTAAAAAATAGGAACAGTTTGTCTGGTTATTGTAATTGATGAAAATCGGTCTAATTTACTATCCCTGATTGCTGCTTATCGTTTTCAGAATAGCATTCTCGATACGCTTCACCGGATTGTCCAAGTTATTTTTCTGAAACCTGTTTCCTGTAACTTTCTCGAAAAGCTCGATATACCGGTCTGAAATAAGCTGGATGCGTTCGTCGGTCATTTCGGGAACAGTCTGTCCATCTTTTCCCTGAAAACCGTTTTCAATCAGCCATTCCCTTACAAATTCCTTGCTAAGCTGTTTTTGTGGAAGTCCTTTCTGCTGATTTTCCCCATAAATGTCCTTGTAAAAGTAGCGTGAGGAATCCGGTGTATGGATTTCGTCGATCAGGTAAACCACATTGTCAAGCTGCCCGAATTCGTATTTGGTATCCACCAGTATCAATCCCTGATCCGCCGCCATTTCTGTTCCTCTTGCAAACAGTGCAAGCGTGTATTTTTCAAGTTGCTCGTATTCATCTTCACTCACAAGTCCTTGTTCCAGAATCTGTTCGCGGGAAATATCTTCATCATGCCCTTCATGCGCTTTGGTTGTCGGCGTGATGATGGGCTGCGGCAACCGGTCATTTTCTTTCAGGCCATCCGGGAGTGAGACACCGCATACCGAACGTTTTCCGGCGGCGTACTCGCGCCATGCATGGCCGGCCAGATAACCTCTCACCACCATTTCTACCGGATAAGCCTGGCATTTCAGGCCAATGCTCACATTGGGGTCCGGAACTTCCAGCAGCCAGTTTGGAACGATGTCAGCCGTTGCATTTAAAAAGTGAGCTGCTATCTGGTTCAGAACCTGTCCCTTATACGGAATGGCTCTTGGAAGAATAACATCGAATGCAGAAATGCGGTCGGTTGCAACCATTACAAGGCGCTTTTCAAAGGAGTAAACATCGCGCACTTTTCCCTTGTAAAATCCGGTCTGACCTGGAAATTGAAAATTGGTTTCTGGTATGCTATTCATTGGTTTAAAGTAAAATTACCATTCTATTTCTTGCTGTTGCCTGTTTTTCTTGTTGTACTGCTTTCTTCGGAGCTGGTAAATATATTGCGATTCGTTCGATTTCATTGCATCCAGTATGGCTCTTGCCTGTTCTTCCGACATATTCATTGCGCGCAGGCTTTTCAGCAATTCTTCCTTTTTTGCATCTTCGGCTACTTCCCGGCTTTCAGGTTTTGGCTCGGGCGGCGTCTGCAAATCAGGCTGTGCTGTATTTTGCTGTACTGCCTTCTGCTTGTTTTTAGCAGTTTGGGGAGCTGGCCGGATACCTGAAAAATGCTTTTTCAGGATAATGTAATTGGATCTTGCCAGATTGTTCCCCGGTTCCAGCAGCAATGCCGTTTTCAAACTTGTCAAGGCACTTGCAGTATCTTTCTGACCTACTTTTATGAGTGCAATCTGGCTGTTCGCAATGGATGCAATGGTGTTGTTTCCTACATCGCGCAGGAGATTGTAATGTTTCAGGGCAAGCTTGTGATTTCCAAGCTTAAAGTACGAATGCGCCAGGTTTAATCTTGCAGCCGGTTCCGAAAAAAGTGATCCGTAAGTAATCTGATTATACAATTCTGCCGATTGTGAAAACCGGGCATGGTTGTATGCCTGCTCTGCGTCCAGCTTTCGCTGATTAGCCTTCGTAATGGAATCAAATGTACGGTTATCCCAAAGCCAGAGCAGGACATAAAGAATAAAAACGGTCATAAAGATTCACTTTGAGGCGTAAAAATAAGAATTGATCCTTACAGTCGGAAAGTTCCGATCGTAATTAAGACGTCAAGCATGAGCAAAATCAGTGCGGCACCCAGAAAATAGTAATACTTGTTACTGACAATAGTGATGGTTCTGGAATCCACAAGGGTTCCTTCTGCTTTGTCAATGTCGTTGATCAGCAGCGGAATATCATTTTTGACATTATTGAGGTCGTAATAATTTCCTCTGGCAGCCGCCGCCATATTTTTGAGAAAAGTTTCATCCATTTTACTGATTACAAGCCGGTCATTTTCATCCATCAACGGTTTTCCGTTCTGCTGAATACTGATCCCGATCTTGGTGCCTACTGCAACGGTGTAAACGCCAATCCCGAATCTTCGCAGGTTATTATAGAGCATGCCGCTGCAGCTGGCCTTGTTTTCGCCATCGGTAAACAGGACCATGAGTTTGGAGCGTCCTGCAGGATCGGCGGCGTTCATCAGTTTGTTGTATGCCAGTTCCGTCGCAGCGCAGATGTTGGTCCCGCTTTTTGGCAGCAGGTCGGTCTGAAGGGATTGTATAAAAAGTTCAAGCGCGCCGCTGTCGTAGGTTAGCGGGGTATGAATAAAAGCTTCATTGGAAAAGATGATGATTCCGATGCGGTTGGTCTTTTCATTCCGGACAAACCGGTTCAGCTCGAATTTCACTTTTTCAAGTCTCGAAGGTGTCACATCCGCGGCATCCATGGATTTGGACAGATCCACAACCAGAAAGATGTCTTTGCCCTTGGCCTGAATGTCACGGTCCGTTTCTCCGAACGACGGGCCGAGCAGGCTGATGATAAGTAAAGTAAAAGTAATGCTTCTTAAAAAAAGTTTTATGATCAGTGTTCTTGCAGTAGTTTGTAACTGCCGCGCAATGCGGACAGTGCGGATAATGTAGGCGGTGTAGACAAGTATGAAAAAAAATATAAATAAAATTTCAGTGGTATCAAACGGGTAATTCCAGTTCATAATGAACGTATTGTGTATTTTAAACTTTTTCAAAAATAGGGCAAATTAAGGTTCTGATAAAGTTTTTTCAGAAAATGTTTGTTTTTCTGAACGGCAACCTTCTATATTTGCAACCCAGAACGGAAAGAAGGAGGGATGGGTGAGTGGCTGAAACCAGTAGTTTGCTAAACTGCCGTACTCGCAAGGGTACCGCGGGTTCGAATCCCGCTTCCTCTACACCGATTCAATAAAGGAAAAGCAACAGGCAAGAAGTGAAAATACAGAAGGCCTGTTAAAGTAAAATAATTTCGGGGAGTGGCGCAGCCCGGTAGCGCATCTGGTTTGGGACCAGAGGGTCGCAGGTTCGAATCCTGTCTCCCCGACAAAAAGTTTAGGCAGTAGGCCGTATGCAGATTGACTGCGAACTGCTGACTGCCTAATTTTTTTTAAAGTGAACGGTCTGGTAGCTCAGCTGGATAGAGCAACTGCCTTCTAAGCAGTAGGTCATGCGTTCGAATCGCATCCGGATCACTATAAAATCAGGCACTTGGCAATTATTTGCTGAGTGCTTTTTTGTTTTTGACAGTACGGTCTGGTAGCTCAGCTGGATAGAGCAACTGCTTCCAAGCAGCAGGTCATGCCGGTCCGCCGGCGCGGTTCGAATCGCATCCGGATCACTATAAAATCTGGCACTTGGCAATTATTTGCTGAGTGCTTTTTTTGTTTTTGACAGTATAGTCTGGTAGCTCAGCTGGATAGAGCAACCGCTTCCAAGCAGCAGGTCATGCCGGTCTGCCGGCGCGGTTCGAATCACATCCGGATCACTAGGAAATCAGGCACTTGGCAATGATTTACTGAGCGCTTTTTTTGTTTTTGACAGTACAATTGTTAAGTAATAAGCTGCTTCCAAGCAGTAGGTCATGCCGGTCCGCCGGCGCGGTTCGAATCGCATCCGGATCACCAAAAAAATCAAGCACTTGGCAATTATTTGCTGAGTGCTTGATTTTTTTGGCCATGGCATTATCAACCACAAACTGCTTTTATTATCACTTTATAAGTGTTTTCCAAATTCTTATAATCTGTAAGCAATGGAGTCATTATTGATGTTCTCTTATCCAGATTTTCTTCACCATATTCCATTTAAATCTTTTCAGATTTATTTAGATAAAAAAAAATTGTAGAAAAAGTTTGTGGATAGTTGCAAACTAATAAGATATATTTTGTAGCTTTATTGTCAGGGATTTAGATGTGGATTGTGAAGCTATCAAGTATCATTTCCATCTGAGCTGTTAAATTGTAGGGTTAATTGTTACAGTGATAAAGGGGGCCTTGTTTCAGGGCTCCTTTTTTGTTTTCTAAGGTTTACGGCAAATTATCCATTCTTCCTAGAATTATTTCAGGTTCTGCGGCATACAAGAGAAAAATCAACGACAAGGTCAATTTAGGTTCACAAAGAACTTTTTTCTTCACAAATCGTTTATATAAATAAGGTAAATAGTTGTATTTCAATTAGTTAAACTTTTTTTAATATCGGTTACTTATCAATGGCAAGTCTACTTTCCTAAGATCCGGTCCATTGACAAACCGGTTCAATTTAATGTCGTTCCAGTCCATAAAATGAAGTTGAAAAGGGAATACATCATGCAAAACAGGGTGGAACCGGACGCATATGATTCCAGCTACTTCTAAGTTATGGCAGGGTTTTAATAGGATTAATTAAATTTTTTTTGGTAACAATCTGGTAGGATGGGGATTTCGTATATGCCAAGGATAGTTCATACAAGTTTTAACACCTGAAAAAACCTACTTGGCACCATAATTAAACCATCTTGTCACACATTTAGTATACTTGGATGAACTTTACTGTACTTTGCGACTGATTAACTACATATAACCTACTTGATTTAACAATT
This sequence comes from Dyadobacter sediminis, assembly GCF_005860765.1. Classification (GTDB taxonomy): domain Bacteria; phylum Bacteroidota; class Bacteroidia; order Cytophagales; family Spirosomataceae; genus Dyadobacter; species Dyadobacter sediminis. The sequence continues at coordinate 163,415 of NZ_VCEI01000011.1, forward strand.
AAAATGAACGTACTCTACATTGATCATGAAATTAACAATCTGAATTCCTTTAAAGCAACTTTCAGAAGAGACGTAAACGTCTACGTGGCAAGTACTACGGATGAAGGATTCCGGATTCTGAACAACAACAAAATCGATATCATCTTCACGGATCATCATATGCCCGAAATGACCGGTCTGGAATTCCTTAAACTGGTTTCCAGCCAGTTTCCTGAAAGCAGGCGCGTTCTGCTTACCGGCAACGCTTATACCGATGAATTCAAGGTTGCTGCCGTTAAAGGATACTTTCACAGTTATCTTAACAAACCCTGGGATGAACTTCAGTTACGCCAGCTGATTGAACGGAATTGATTCGATTTCCGGTGTAGCATACGCAAAAGCGGCAGAATTCTTTTAAAAGGATTCTGCCGCTTTCATTTCTGCTGCAACGATAAGTTGTCAGGAATTATTCAAAACCGTATGCCATAACCCAGTCACTGCTGGAAAACCGGCAAAGTTATGGTAAAGCTTGCGCCTTCGCCTTCCCGGCTTTTTGCTGAAATCGTGCCGTTATGCTTGTCTATAATCTTTTTGGTAATGGAAAGCCCGATCCCGGAACCTTCGTATTTATCCTTGGTATTCAGTCGTTCAAACAGGAAAAAAATCCTTTCGTTATAAACATCGTCAAAGCCGATTCCATTGTCGGAAATCGTTACTGTGCATACTTTGCCGTTGTTTTGCGCTGTTACCGGCATATCGTCGGGATTTGGTACAATCGTACCGGAAATCCGGATAACAGGCGGCTGACCGGCTTTGGAAAACTTGATGGAGTTGCTGATCAGATTTTGAAAAACCTGCTTGATCTGGCCTCTGTTTACCTCTATTTCCGGAAGTTCGTTGACGATTACCGTAGCGTTTCTTTCATTGATCAGGATTTCGTAATCTTCAATAACTTCGTTGACAATTTCCCGCAGGCTGGTCATGGAAAAATGGTTCACATGGGTAGATAGCCGTGAGTAACTCAGAATGTCATTAATCATGGATCGCATCCGTTGTGAAGACGAAATAATCTTGTCGAGGTAATTCAGGCTGTCACCGGTAAGTTCATGGATATGCCGGTTTCGCAGCATGGTTGAAAAAATCAGGATTTTGCGTAAAGGTTCCTGAAGATCGTGCGAAGCAACGGATGCAAATTGCTGAAGATCGTGATTGCTGGTTTCCAGTTCACGGTTGATTTCTTCCAGCCTCTGATTATTCTGTCTAAGAAGCTGCTGGATTTCCTTCTGAAAACTCAGATCGGTTACAATAATGCTGAGCGAGGGACCTTCGTCCAGTTGAAGCGTTGTTACAGAAAGCTGGCATGGAACTTCCTGTCCATCGCGGTCAAGGCAAAGTTCCGATTTATTATCTTCAAGCCAGCCTTTTTCAAACAGGTCTGCATAAGCTTTCCTGTAATCTCCGTGTATAAAAGTCTCGAAATACATGCCGACTACTTTCGATAGCGGCAAATTGATCATGGACGCAAACATGGAATTGCAGTACAGAATAATACCGTCCCGGTTAAGTGTTACGGCACCTTCATTCATCTTCTCTATAAACACGCGGTAAGACTGGTCCGCTGTCTTCAACGTAAAAAGCTGGTGTTCGCCGTCAGGGTCTTTAACTACCAGCGCATCCACTTGTCCCGAGCGGATTGCGTTAATGGTATCCGTTGCTTCTTCCAGTTGCCAGAGAAGTTCTTCGTTTTCTTTTAAAAGCTGCTCGTAGGTCTTTGAAGTGTTCATGATTATATCGCAATTCCAAGGCCGTTAAGCACCTTTAATGTGTCAGACATGTCTCCGATCAAGCGTTTTTCCGGAAGCGGCAAACGTTTGATCAGCAAAGGTAAAGCAATGATCTGCTCTTGTTCTGCAATGGATTTTTGCTGGTAAACGTCAATGATTTCCAGTGAATAGCTGTCCGGAATGTACTTGTCGCAGATTTCTTTTATATTAACAATGGCGCGCAGTGAATTGATGGATGCGCCGGTTACATACAGGCGGAGGACATAAAAGTCGCTGTCTTCCGGATAGTCCTCATCCTGTGAAAGTTCTGGGTGCTTGCTCATTCCGGTTTCTTTGCAGGACGAATATTCAATCCAACCAGCACCTTTTCCTTGTTGGAAAGGTCACCGATGATTTTACGGATTGGCTCCGGGACTTTTTTGACAAGGGTCGGAATGGCCAGAATCTGGTCGCCTTCGGCAAGCTGTGGATGCACAAGCAAATCGATGACTTCAATCACATACTTGTCTTTCAGGTATTCTTCACAATATTTTTTCAGATTTTCCAGTGCAGCAACCGATTTGGCCGTTTTGCCCGCAATGTATAACCTCAATTCCCATATTTCTCCGGTGTCTTCCATTCAGCTTGTTATTGGCTCACTTAAATTTTAATTCTATTGTATTCCTCCCCGTTTCTGAAGAATTTCCTGCCGGTTCTGCTCCATTACTTTTCTGGTCAGTTCTTCTTCAACGTATGTTTTGTTCAGCTCGTCCTGCATGGAATCGAACTCTTCCCGGAGACTGGCTATTTTGGACTCAAGAACCGTTCTCTTTCTTTCAATTTCTTTATCCTTTCTTGAGACTGCATGAGTGCGTATTACATTTTCCGTTTTTTCGGCAAGCTGCTGTTCTTCTCTCGCTGATCCGGTCAGAATGCCGTCCCGGCCCATATACACATCCACAAGATCCAGCCCGGAATCGGAAATCACAAACTCGCGGACTTGATTCGAGTGCTTCATGCCGCGCGATTTCATGACATACAGCCCGCGGTTGCGTTCTCCGTTAAATTCAATGTCCCGCACAAGCAGCCATGCATCCACAAGGGAGGAAATGCTTTCGTCTGTCTGTTCAGAAATGTTGTCGTTCAGGGAAAGCGCAGTGAACATAACCGTAATATCCGCACCTTGTAAAAAATCAATAAGCCGTATGAGGACACTTTTTACTTCACTTACAGATCCGACGGATACCAGATTGGTAATCGGGTCCAGGATAACGACACTTGGATCAAAATCCAGAACTTGTTTGGTTATCGATAGCAGATGCATTTCCAGTCCATTGATCGTAGGCCGGGAGGCAAGCAGCCGGAGCATATGGTTATCTACATGGGCTTGCAGGTCAATGCCGATGGAATGCATGTTGCGGATAATCTGTTTGGGCGATTCTTCAAAGGCAAAATAAATGCAGCGCTCGCCACTGACACAGGTCTGATTTGCAAAACTGCCTGCCAGGCTTGTTTTTCCTGTTCCTGCTGTTCCGGATACAAGTACACTGCTTCCCCGAAAAAAGCCTTTACCGCCCAGCATACTGTCCAGTCCCGAAACACCCGAACTGATGCGTTCGGACGAAACATCATGCGATAAACCGAGCGAAGTAACCGGAACCACGGAGATCCCGTCTTCGTCAATAAGAAAAGGATACTCGTTTGTTCCGTGTACAGAGCCGCGGTATTTGACAATCCGTAAAAGCCTTGTGGAAATTTTATTTTCCACACGATGATCCAGCAGAATAACGCAGTCGGAGACATATTCTTCCAGGCCATGCCTTGTCAGCGTGCCTTCTCCTTTTTCACCGGTAATAATAGTGGTCACTTTTTTATCTTTCAGCCATTCGAATAGCCTTCTGAGTTCAGCCCGTATGATAGCCTGATTGGTCAGTCCGGAAAACAGACTTTCTATGGTATCCAGCACAACGCGCTTGGCGCCTATGCTGTCAATGGCATGTCCAAGCCGGATAAAAAGGCCGTCCAGATCGTATTCGCCTGTTTCTTCGATCTCGCTGCGTTCCAGATGCACATGGTCCAGCCGAATCATCCTTTCCTGCTGCAGTTTTTCCAGATCAAAGCCTAGTGATGCCACATTAATTGTAAGTTCTTCTGTTTTTTCCTCAAAGGCCATGAATACGCCGGGCTCGTTGTACATAAGCGCGCCATGAACCAGGAATTCCATTGAAAAAACTGTTTTTCCGCATCCCGCAGATCCGCATACAAGCGTGGGTCTTCCTTGCGGCAAGCCGCCGCCCGTGATTTCGTCAAGTCCTTTTATACCGGTGCATGCCTTGGGTAAAGACGGTAGCAAAGGCTTTGATTCAGAGGGTTCAATAATCATTAAAATGTTGTTTCGGAAGTTATAATTTGAAGTGTTTGTTCAGAATTCCGGACAAATAGCGTTCCTGCAAAGTCCGTGCATCGAAGTCGTTTGATGTGGCTGAAATTACTGTTCTGTAAAGTATACTGCCTGATTTAATTGGGAGTATCGAGGAACTGTGCAGCCAGCTCGGAACCCATGCTGTTGAATTCCTCAAATGTGCTTGGCTTGGCAATAAAAAGGTTTACGCCTGCTTCATAGGCCTTTTCAATCAATGAAACATTGGAGGAAGTCGAGATCATTACAACCGGAACCGCAGAAAGGCTGGGGTCGGACCGGATGGCTGCAATGGTTTCCAGCCCGTTCATTTTAGGCATGTTCATATCCATTAATATGAGTGAGGCCGGCGACTGCGATTTTTGCTGAATAAGGCTTAACAGTTCGATCCCGTTTTCAGCTTCAAAAATCTCGATCTGCTGACCCGCGGATTCCAGTGCTTCTCTTATAAAAAACCGGTCATCTTCATCATCGTCTGCAAGATATACAATATTGGTTTTTTTCATTTGCTGTTGCTCAATCACAACTTGGTTTTATTGGTATAGGTTACCTACCATTGTACCGCTACATGCCGGAGCGTAATGGCAGTTGGCAATAAAGGTAATAGAAAATCTAAAAGGCGATATGATAAATGTCTGTGAAAATATCCGGAACGGATTGCAGGTGTAGTCGGAATGGAATAAATCAACGGCGTAAAAGCGTACAAATGCGATAGGAGTGTAGAGCAGGAACCGCTATGCTGATCCATACCGGAAAACGCATGGTGTTATATTACCTGTCCGGAAGAGCAGTGAAGTTTGCAGCATGAATTGTATTAACGCCGGATCATGTAGACAAACAATGAATGTACTACACGATCCGGCCGTTAAATAATAAAACAGGAAAATCAGTTGGAATCGGTATTTATATAAGACAGCCTTAAATCTTCTACCTCGTGCTGTAATAACCAATTGCGGAAATCAGACACATTATGGGGCAGATAATGCACAATATGGCCATTTGTTAGCATGATTGTAAATACTTCGAAAGCCTGGATAAATTTTTTCAGTTGGTCTACACAGAATTCGAATCCCGGGAAGTAATAGTTAGTTGCCATTTCTGAGTCTGTTATTTTTGGGCTAATTGCTAGAATGTATTCGAGTGTAACAAAAATACACTACGAACATGCAAGAAACATGCCGGAAAATAAATTGTATAAAATAAATTGTATTATTTTGATTCGTTAAAGAAATGTTTCATACCCCTGAAAAGGTATTAAGTATCAATTTTGTAGAAACAATTCTATTATTTTGTAAAAGTACAATCTGAGGCTAAATATTAAAATGACAACTGCCTATTTTTTAAAATAAATTTCACCAATGCCTTGCTTACGCTTCAAAGAGGTGAAAATTCAACCTTTTACAACTTCCAGACCTTTTTCCCTGAATGCTGCATTGATCTGGTTGTCGAGGTCTTTATCAGTAATGAGTTTATGGATCATAGCCAGGCTTCCAAAACGGATATAGCTGTCTTTTCCGATTTTGGACGAATCACAGAGTAGAAATATTTCATTGGCGTTCCTGACAAAAGCAGACGTGATTGTTGCTTCCAGTTCACTGTGTGCTGTCAGTCCTTTTTCTGCCGAAAGGCCGTCTACGCCAATGAATGCCTTCTGCGCATGGTACTGATCGATGTGCTGAACGGCTCTTTCACCATGTACAGCCTGGCGCTGTTTGTCAAATTCGCCGCCGATCAGGTTTATACTGATGCCCGGAGCATCAAACAATTCGGCCAGAACGGGCAATGAATTGGTAATTACCTTTAACCGGTTCCTGTTTTTGAGGTGCCGGCACATCTTAAACACCGTACTGCCGCAATCGAGAAAGATGATGTCACCATCCTGAACGAATGCCGCGGCCAATTTCCCGATCGCTTCCTTGTTGTTTTCATTTGATCCGGACTTGCCCGTAAAGCTGGTCAGCACCGGATCGTCAACTTTCATTGCGCCGCCATGTGTCCGGATCAGCAAGCCTTCATCCGAAATGTCACCCAGATCGCGGCGGATTGTGGCCGGTGACATGGACAGCTTTTCGGAAAGTTGAAATACGGATAAGCTGCCCGCTTCATTTACCGCTGATACAATTTTCTTTTTTCGTTCTTGAAAACTCATAACATTTTTCTAAATTTGATCAAAAATAATCAAATATGATCAATAATGATGATCAGATGATTGTTTTTTACAGCTGTACGGCAATAAATCTGTGGCCAAATAGATCGTTTCAATCCATTTTAACAATTTAAACAACCAACAACATGCAAGGTTTGATGATACTGGTAGCCGGGCCATACCGCTCCGGCACAAATGATGATCCGGAATTAATGCAAAAAAACCTGTCCCGGCTGGAATCCGTTACGCTGGATCTTTTCCGTGCCGGCCATCTTCCGGTAATCGGGGAGTGGCTCGCATTGCCGCTGCTGCATCTTGCGGGTTCCAAGCGACCGGGCGATGCGCCTTATAATGAAATTCTGTATCCGGTGGCCGAACGGCTTCTTCAGAAGTGTGATGCCGTTTTTCGGATGAATGGTGAATCCAAAGGTGCTGACGAGGATGTGCGCATCGCAAAGGAACGGGGGCTGCCTATATTTTTCAATCTTTCCGAAGTTCCCGGATGTGCCTGAGCTGTTGCTCTTTCGGATAAAATCTTTTCTTTTTGCATTGCCTGGAATTCCGGCCGTACTTTAATATCAGGAAGGAACAGGATAATATTGTACGTTAGCAATCTGTAAAATGAAAAGAAATGACACTCAGCGGAGAACAAAAGAATTTGCTTGAATTTGTGAAGGAATGTCACGGTGAACAAAAGCGCAAGTATTCGATGGCGCCGTACTGGACGCATGTTTATTCAGTGGCAGACATTGCGTCGTTCTATGTAAAAGATGCCGGCGTTGTCGAAATTGCGCTTTGCCATGACCTTTTTGAAGATACATTTTGTAACGAGAAGGTGTTAACAGCCCGATTGAGAGAAATAGGGTATGGCCCTTCCATGACGGAAACGATTATCCTCGGGGTTACTGAATTAACCGATGTTTACGTCAAGGAAAAGTATCCGGAACTCAACAGAAAAGAAAGAAAGCACAAAGAGGCCATACGGCTCGGACAGATCGGTAAACTGGCGCAATCAGTTAAATATGCGGATCTGACGGATAATGCAACGTCCATAGTAGCCGGAGATCCCGGTTTTGCAAGGATTTACCTACGGGAAAAGATCGACATACTGAATCAGATGCGCCAGGGAAACATCAACCTGCTGATTGATTGCTGCTACACGCTGAAGTCCTGTCTGAAACAACTGGATATGGAACTTAAAGGTGTCCGGAAACAGTCGTAATATAGGTTTAAATTTGGTTAAGAGATCAATTAGTATTAAACTCGTCCTATTAATTGCCAGATTACAGCATAATGAGCTGCATTTTTGGGATAATCCAAAATTTTAATATCAACTTTCTACTTAGTTTGAAAATCCTCCGTTTTGGTATTCCGCTGATGATTGCCTTGCATGCATGCTTTTCTGATGTACTAATTGAATTCAAGTCCAATTCCTTAAACTCTTAATCCAATAATGAAACGTAGAGATGCCATTAAAGATTTATCGCTTTTGCCGCTGGCCGGAAGCGTAATTCTTCCCAAAAAATCTGTCCCGGAAACAAGAAGTGCTGAAATTGCTGCAAGCAAGGAAATTTATCAGGCCATCGGCGTTGAACCGATTATCAACTGCAGAGGAACTTTTACCATCATCGGCGGCTCTATCGAAAGGCCGGAAGTACGTGCGGCCATGGATGCGGCAGCTCAGGTTTTTGTACAATATGATGAACTTGCATTGGGTGCCGGAAAACGTCTTGCCGAACTGACAGGAGCGGAGTGGGGGCTTGTTTCTGCCGGTTGTGCCGCTGGCATGAAGCACGTTACCGTTGCTTGCGTAACAGGCGGAAACCCGGAAAAGCTGATCCGTATACCGGATCTCTCCGGATTTGAAAAAACAGAAGTGATCGTTCCGGATTATTCACGCAACGTTTATGATCATGCCCTTCGGAATGTAGGTGTAAAGTTGATTACGGTAAGTTCCATTGAAGAACTCAGTAATGCCATCAGTTCACGTACGGCTATGATTTATCTGATGGCCGGCGAACCTTCCATGAGTGGCCCGATGTCCCTGGAAGTAATTTCCAAAATTGCAAAGCAAAAGAAAATTCCTGTCATGGTGGATGCAGCGGCGGAAGATCTTACGATTCCCAACGTGCATTTGAAAATGGGTGCCGACGTAGTGGTATACAGCGGTGGAAAAGCATTATGCGGGCCTCAATGCGCCGGACTTGTGCTCGGAAGAAAGGATTTGCTGATGTCGGCATGGCAGGCAAGCGCCCCGCATCATGGCCCGGGCCGTGACAACAAGGTCGGAAGAGAAGAAACGATGGGAATGGTTGCCGCTGTAGAAGCGTGGACAAAAAGGGATCATGCCGGTGAATGGAAAAGATGGCTTTCATGGCTGGATGTAATTTCCAAAAAGGTATCCGGAATTGAGTCTGTAAAAACAACGGTTGTCGAACCCAAGCAGCTTTCCAATCGTACACCTCAGCTTCGCATCAGCTGGGATGCATCCAAACTGAATATCACGGGTGAAGAAATTGCGGAACTTTTCGGTCGTACAAAACCCCGCATTGCACTGGGCGGAGGCAGCCGTGAAGGGGAAACTTTTGTTTCCATTACAACCGGACAAATGCAGCCGGGCGATGAAAAAGTAGTTTCGGACCGTTTATTTGAGGTTCTCTCGCAAAAACGCGCACCGGTAAAATCGGAAATGGCAGCAGCGGGTGTTTCGCTGAAAGGCCATTGGGATGCCGATATTGAATTTTTTTCAAGTACAAGCAAACACAAACTGATTATTGAACAGGACGGCAATTGGCTGGAAGGTTCGCATGAAGGTGAATTCAGCGTTCGGGATCTGCAGGGAACAGTGGAAGGCAATGAATTCAAGATCAAAAGTACGGACCGTCAGCTGGGCGATTCCATTACTTTTATGTTTTCCGGAACTGTTAAAGATGACGTCATGACCGGTTCCATTTATATGGGAGAATATATGACAGCCAAGTTTACAGCCAAGAAATACAAATTCAAGTCGAAAAGGGAAAAGATCATGATCCCTTCCGGACCGCCGCTAGCAACCTAGTTTAATCATGATAAAAGAGCAGAAATTCTGCTCTTTTATCATACAACGGTCATACGCAATTCAAGCAGATACAGCAGTTAACGGAATCTGCTGTATCACATTCTTTTCATGATCACCCAGTGCTGTTACAAAGTCCCGTGCTTCTTTGGCAAGCAGTTCTTTTAAATGTTTGCTTCCGAGTGAATCATAATACCATATCCAGACCATTTCCTCCGAAACAATTGTGAAGTGAAGAATTTCCATATTCCAAATAGTTGAGTTTCTTCAAATATATGGAACAAATCCATTATTATGGAATATATCCATGCTAATTTTGCAGTATAAATCTTTTATACTTCGTGTACATGTTCCAATGTAGCTTTCAATGAAACAGCCTCGTGAGATGCATCGTACAAGCATTTTCCGTTTTTCACAACCAGAATCTGCGGGGATTCATGCTCAACATTGAAGTTACTGGCTATGGCCATGGATTCTTTTCTATTTTTAATCACATCAACAATATACAGCGGTATTTCCACATCGGGTACGGTACTCACATCTGTTTTCAGTTGCCGGTATGCCATCAGGCTGGTCATGCAACGCGGGCTATGTTTATATATAATTGCATAATTATCTGATTTATAGATATTCTGCACTTCTTCTTCATTATTGATTGTAATCCAGTTCATAATAATTTCAATAAAAGCTTAACAAAAATTTTGGCAATAATCATGATAACAATCCTTTTACCGGTTTTCATTCCATTGCGGTGACTAAAACAATTTCAAACCTGCATTAGCCGGAAATTTAAACGGTTAAAAATAAATTATGCCAAAGCATCCCAAGCTTCTTTCAGGCCGGCAATCATTTCTTTTCAGCGGGGACAATAATAAAATTCAGCAGTTCCGCATGTCTGATGACGGAAATGTTGGTAACTGAAAGAATGTGACGGTCAGTAAGTGCTTTAAATAGTTCATTGGAATTGCTGACAGGTTTGTTGTTGAACGAAATAATGATATCGCCTTCCAGCAACTGCGACCGGGAAGCGGGAGAATCCGGTTCTATGCGGGTAACGAAAATTCCATTGCGGTTCGGTAATTTGTAATGCTGCCGGACTTTCTCGTTCATAAGTACATCCTGCAACTGAAGACCAAGATATGCTTTGAAAACCTTTCCGTCCTGAATCAGCTGGCGGGCAATTTCTTTGGCTGTGTTGATACTGACCGAAAAGCTGAGTCCCTGAGCGCCCTGAATGACAGCTGTATTTACACCAATGACTTCCCCATCCGTATTAATCATGGGACCGCCGGAATTTCCCGGGTTCAACGCTGTATCCGACTGAATGACGTTATCGACCATTCTTCCCGACTGCGTCTGAAGGGTTCTGCCCAGGGCGCTTACAACGCCGGTCGTTACGGTGTGCTGATAGCCATACGGATTTCCGATTGCAATCACAAACTGTCCGATCTGCAGCTGACTGGCATCTCCCAATCTGGCCACAGAGTAGCCTCCGGCGTAAATTTTAAGTATGGCAAGGTCAGTATCCGGGTCTTTTCCGATTAGTGTTGCCTCGATTTCATTTTCGTTCAACAGACTCACCATGATTTTATCAGCTCCTTCCACAACGTGACTGTTTGTGAAAATCAGCCCGTCTGAGGAAAATATAAAGCCCGAACCTGAACCGGCAGGACGAAATTTTCCATTTGCCGATTTGTATATATCTATTTTTACAACGGCATTTTTGATCTGATCAACTGCGCCGATAATCATGCTTGAAAATGTATCCATAACTGTGATATTGATTACAATTTTCGTGATCAAAAATACATCCAGTCCGGATTTTCACGTCAATCTGGCGTGTTACAGATGCTATTGCGCCAAAAGGGCACATTTAAATTTACCAATGCTTTACATTACTCTCATTTGCAGCTGCTTTCAATACCCGATTAGTCAAGCAATATGTTTTCTGCAAACTGGTGCCACTTTTTGGTAAGGTACAAATCAGCGCATTTCAGATCTTCAGGCTCAACTTTTTCAACAAACTCTGAATTTCCTGAACTAAATTTCAGGTAGGCATTAATTTGGTTCGGCTCCCAGAAGTAGGAATAAACAATTATAAAATCAAGCTCATTTCCTTCCCTGAAACCAGCAATCCCACGGATTGTACTTAACATAGGAATCATTTCAAGATAATTTTTAGTAAACCATATAATACCAAAATGCCAGGTTTCATTTTCCCGGTCATATTCCGAAAAGCTGTAAGACTGCCCGGCTTTCAGCCAGTGATCAATAATTTCCCGGTTACTTGAATGTTTATACGTGTTAAGATGATTTTCAGTTAGTTCAGGTTTACCATACATTGTTTTGGAATGGAACCATTCATTCCAGCCTGATTGTGACTTGGCAACAGCCGGTTCAGCACGTAAGAATTGCTCGTAACTTTCCGGCTTGATGGTAATTTTTGCATAGAATGAACTCGGCTCTGACATATCGTGAATATTTGTTTACAAAACCGCCCGCTATCGTTGTAAGCTGACGTTGATAAGTATATTAAACCGCAAGCAGGTATTTTATTCAAACCTGTAATCTTTATCTTTGGACCATGTTGAAAATAGTACCGCAAAATCTGGCAGAAATCATGATCCACAATGCCCTCGAAGTTCAGAATGACCTTGGGAAAGATCATGCTCCCGTTGTTAAACTTCACTCCAAATACGGAAAGGCAATCTGGCTTTTATCAGAACTGGATCCCGCCAACAACATTGCATTTGGTCTTTGTGATCTGGGTCAGGGCAAACCTGAGCTGAGTTATGTTTCATTGTCTGATCTGGAAAGTATTAAACATGCAAAACTGAAAGTCCCTATGGTCGAGGCAGATCTTTCCTTTGAGGGCAAATATCAGATGAGTGTTTATCTCGAAGCTGCCAAGTTCCATAAAAGGATCACCGAAGATGAAGCATTGCTAAAAAATGCCGAATCCAGACTAAAGTCCAGTCAATAAGTTGTCTTTCATGTAGTTGAATTTCATCCGTCGCTTCATTTCAGGTTGAACTTTTTTAATTCTCCGGCAGGAGTCAGCAAATAGTAATGATTAGCCGGCTTTGTTTCCGCATGCAGGAAATATTTGACGGCCATGCTGCACGAAAACTGAATAACAGGTTCCAGTACCAGCGGGTTTATGATCAGATCATAACGGTCATAATCAAGCTGGCTGTAATAGCTGGAAGTTGTTTTGACAATTTCGTTATAAGCGGGTGCAGAAGCTTTTTTTCTCTCAAAACTCCGGGAAGGCCGGGAAAAAGCCTGATATGTAAAATACCGGGTTTGCGGGTAAATGGTGTTCAGGTTTTCCGATACGGTTTTCTTGAGTGTGTCCATCTTTAAGCCGGTTATTTCAAAAGATCGTGATCGGATCGTAATTTCGCGCAGGCATTGTCGCCGCAGACTGTCGATCAGATTTCGTGTTTGTTGAACGGAGCAATCTACTTTGACTAGATCGTAAATTTCTGCACTTGCCGCAGCCGTTATCAGTTCGTCCAAAGCAGCGGAATGCCTGTAATGAATACTGATATTTTTCTGCAGTTCAAATCCTGCCGGAATTTCATTGTACGTTTTGCTGAAAAGCTTGTTTTCAGCTTCCACTTCATATTTCGGAACGAACGAAATCATGTCTACATGAAAATCCCTTGCGTCGCCTCCGGCTTCCAGAAATTTCTGCCTGAACTTTTTAATTCGCTCATGAAGCAGCTGATCTGCAGTTTCGGCTGTCTCCGAAGTTTGTACAATATGGAAGGTCGCCACAAAATTTTCCGGTACTACATTGAAAAGTCCGTTAACTGTTATGACAATTTCCTCCTCATTCAGCACCAATGGCCTGTCAAGCGGGTTAGTCGCAGCATACGTCAGTATCTGCTGGCTATTGTACTGATTATTGGCCCGTGAACGCGATCCGGCATTGTAATCGTTGTTGCCCGAAACCTGTGCGTGTGATTTGATCATGCAAAAGTATAGCGCCAGCGTAATGGCCGAAAGCAGTTTCTTCATTCCGTGTTCATTGTCATAAAGGCTGAATCCTAACATTTGTTTTTGTCACGTGACAATCGGATTATCCGTTGCCGGAGTAATTATCCAGCGGTTCATCACTTACTTCTTCCAATTTCAGCTCCGTAATGATTTCAAATGCTTCCAGTAACAGTTCTTCCAGCACGTGTGTGGCAGGACTTTCTTTGAACATAGGATGTAGATGGTTCTGCAGCAGATCTTCAAAGTCATCCTGATGATAAAACACAGAACCAAACCGACCTTCCGTATCAAAATACAGGTAATTGGCGGATTCCAGATTATCATTAGTACGGTACAAACCGAAGCAGATGTAGTGCTTGTTCAAATATGATTTCATCGCCGGACTTAATTCTTCATCCAGTTCGTATCGGTCATTTCCCCAGCTTAGCCTGATCATATCTATAATACCCAGACTTTCCGTTCGGGTCCACTTGTCGGGATCATCAAGCCTTTCCATTAAATAACTGACAGAATAGATATCCATGCAGTTGTTCTCGTTCAAGTCACGGTTTTTAATGGTTCCGAATCCGGTATAAAGCTTTTTAAGCGCCTCTGGCAACTTTATACCGATCCTGTCTTCAAGCAAAAGAATTTCTTTTTCAGTGCTTTTTTCCTCAATATCTAGCACACAAATACTGGAATAAGGTTCGCCTGCATCGATAGAAACCTGATTATAGGCATGGACGGCTTTTGCAATTTTTTCGAACATATACTCAACCGAGTGATTGTAAATGATACAAGCAGAACTGAAATCAGCTATTTTCTCCTTATTTGAAAATGTCGATAACCGTTCTGCAAGCATACGGTTCTTTCTGCATTCGTTCAACATCCAACTATTCTCCGGCTTCTGTCCGTGAGCAAAAGGTAAATTTGGAATATTTTCTTCCTGCTTTCTTTCTTGTCCTAGTTCAATGCTTCGGGCATGGCAGCGGCTGTACATTTGTATCAGTTCAAGCAAACAACTTAACTTTTAAGATCATGGAAAGCACAATCAACGGAATACATCACATCACAGCCATTGCCGGCGATGCCAAAAGAAACTTCGATTTCTATACCCGTATATTAGGATTAAGGATGGTGAAAAAAACGGTCAATTTTGACGACCCGAACACGTATCACTTTTACTATGGCGACAAAGAAGGCACGCCCGGAACAATCCTGACCTTTTTTCCATGGGGAAACCAGATTCCTGCGGGCAGGAGAGGAACCCGGCAGGTGACAGAAATCGGGTATTCCGTTCCTGAAGGAAGTCTTGACTTCTGGCTGAAAAGATTCGATGACAATCATGTAACATATAATAAAGTCTCAGAAAAGTTCGGTGAACAGTACCTTACTTTCCTGGATCCGGACGGACTGAAATTTGAACTGACAGTTTCGAAAACAGCCGATAAACGTACGCCATATGAAACGAAAGAAGTAACGGCTGAAAACGCAACACGCGGATTTCACCACATTACGATCACCAGCAACAAAATAGAAGAAACGGCCAAAATCCTGACGGACATTTTCGGGTACCGTCTGGTGGAACAGCATGTAAACCGCTTCCGGTTTGTTACGGATGCCGTTGAAACTGCCGCCATTGTAGACTTGGTGGAAGCACCGGGAGAAAGAGCCGGACACGTTGCGGGCGGTTCCGTTCACCACGTTGCATTCCGCGTTGCCAATGATGATATTCTGATGCAGTTCCGTAAAAAAGTAGTGGAAGCCGGACATCAGATTACAGATAAAATTGACAGGAATTATTTTTATTCGCTGTATTTCCGGGAACCCGGCGGTGTGTTGTTCGAAATTGCCAGCGACAATCCCGGATTTGCAACGGATGAAACGGTCGAAGAACTGGGTTCCGGCCTGATGCTTCCGCCACAGTATGAGCCACGCCGGTCACAGATAGAAAAAGTACTTCCCAGACTGGTTTAAGGGAATCAAAATTAACGGAATCCGGAAGTCGGAAATGTACAGTTTCTGACTTCCGGTTCATTGAACATATTAAATCAAGACTTTATGTACACGCATCATAAAAATACAGTAACCGCAGGAAAACCCGTGAGTGAAGCAAAAAAAGCCATTGTCATGCTGCATGGCCGGGGCGCTTCTGCGGAGGATATTATTTCTCTGAAAAGACATCTGGATCTGGAAAACATGGCCATTTTTGCGCCGAATGCTTCCAGTCACAGCTGGTATCCGTATAGTTTCATGGCGCCGGTTTCACAAAATCAGCCCGCGCTGGATTCGGCACTTGCCGTCATCGGTGAAGTTGTGGCAGAAATTGAAGCTTCGGGCATTGAATCCGAAAATATTTACTTTGCCGGTTTTTCACAAGGCGCATGTCTTACACTGGAATATACCGCAAGAAACGCCAGACGTTATGGCGGCATTATTGCACTTACCGGCGGCTTGGTGGGACAGCAGCTTGCAGAAGAAAATTACACAGGCGATTTCGCAGGAACACCGGTTTTTATTTCAACGGGTGATCCCGATCCGCACGTTCCGGTTTCAAGAGTCAAGGAAAGTATTGCAACGCTGGAAAGGCTGAATGCATTTGTAACTTACGCCATTTATCCCGGCCGTCCGCATACCATTTCGGCAGAAGAAATAGAATTCGTCAACAAGCAGATTTTAAAGGTATGAAAAACAGTATTCTGCATCGATCCGCCTCGCGCTTTTCGGCGGATCACGGCTGGCTTAAAAGTGCCCAGACTTTCAGTTTTCACGGGAATTATGATCCGGACAGAATCCAGTTCGGTGCATTGCGCGTGCTGAACGACGATACGGTTAACGGCGGAAAAGGTTTTGGCCGTCATCCGCATGACAACATGGAAATCATTTCCATTCCGCTGGAAGGAACGCTTGAACATCAGGACAGTATGGGAAATGTTGCCGTGATCCGGCCGGGAGAAATCCAGGCCATGAGTGCGGGAACGGGGATTTACCATACGGAATTCAACAAAAATGAAAATGAACCTGTAACTTTTCTGCAGATATGGCTTTATCCGGACAAACTGAATGTAGTCCCGAGATACGATCAGCAAAGTTACAGCCATGGCGACAGGCATAACCGATTTCTTCAGATCCTTTCGCCGGAGCCGGACGATGAAGGCGTCTGGATCAATCAGAATGCATGGTTTCACCTGGGGGATTTTGATGAAGGAACCGCTGCAGAATACGATCTCAAAGTGGCCGGAAACGGTTTGTATATATTTGTGATCAGCGGCGAGGCGGAAGTAAATGGCCAGATGCTGAACACACGCGATGGTTACGGAATATGGCCGGAATCGCGGGTTTCCTTCCGTGCAGTTACAGACACTAGCCTGCTGATCATGGAAGTGCCCGAAAAATGGTGATGTCTTTCGGGAAAAAGCTTTTACAATATTTATCAAACCGAAACTTTCAATCATGAAAGAAATCAATATTCTGGTCCTGGCAAATCATGCGGAGATTCTTGAAACGATACTCCGGCTGATCGGTAACAATGCTAGCTGGAAGGGCATTGGGGCAGGTTCCGCTGAACAGGCTTTTTCAGCCATGGAAAAAAACAAGTTTGATTTAGTACTTTTGGGCGTAGGCGTGGATGAGGAAACCGGAAGGCAGATCATGGAATATTGCCGCAAGGCTGACCCGAAAATGAGATGCATCCGGCATTATGGCGGCGGAAGCGGATTGCTGTATTCCGAAATCCAACACGCATTACAAACTTGATAATTGTTTAAAACGGAGCTTATGTTTGAAAAAATCAATGAGTATGCATTAAGATGTATGCGGTTTGAGTCTCAGGATCTTTCTTATTTCAATTCATTGCTTCAGTTTAAAACAATTCCTAAAAAAAGCTTTTTACTTCAGGAAGGTGAAGTCTGCCAGTTTGAAGCCTATATTCTGAAAGGTTGCATCCGTACATATCATATTGATTCGTCCGGTGCGGAAGTAACATTGCAGTTTGCCGTTGAAGACTGGTGGGTGAGCGACATTACCAGTTTTCAGAACCAGACGCCCAGTCTGATGTATATAGAAACCCTGGAAGATTGTGAATTGCTCATGCTGACGCCGGAAAACAAGGAAAACCTGCTGGCGCGTGTTCCGGGTTTTGAGCGCATGTTCCGGCTTATGGTACAGCGGAACCTGGCCCAGTTGCAGGAACGGCTTTTCCGGACCATATCCACTTCCGCCGTTGAAAAGTACCTCGATTTCCTGAACCGTTATCCGGCCATTCCCCAACGTGTTGCCCAGCACTACATTGCTTCTTATCTCGGATTTTCACCCGAATTTCTCAGTAAAGTAAGAAAAAAGCTCAGCGCCAGATAATTCTCAGGAGTAGTTTCCGGCATCTTTTCATAAACACGAGCAAAAAGCTCTACAAATAAAGCCGCTTTCAGTTCCGGAAGTGGCTTTTTCCATCATGGAACAGTTGTTTGACGGTCTCCAGCATAACTAAACAAGTATTGTCATGTTAGATAAAACAGAAGTAATCGAAGTATTAAACGATTTGATCCTGATAAATAACGACCGTATTGAAGGTTATAAAAAAGCATATGATGAAACAGACGAATCGGATTATGATCTGAAAACATTGTATGGCAATCTGGCTGAACACAGCAGACAAAATGTTTCTGAATTAAACAGTGAAGTAAGTGCACTGGGCGGTGAGCCGGCAAGCGGTACAATGCTTTCAGGTAAAATATATCGTGCATGGATGGATGTCAAGGCAGCTTTCAGCAGTGACGACAGAAAAACATCGCTTGAAAATTCGGAATTCGGAGAAGACGTTGCTCAGAAAGCATATGAGACCGCACTCCGGTCAGAGGTATTGACACCTGAACTGAGAGCGCTTATTACAAAACAAAAAGCAACTTTGAAAAGCGGTCACGATACGATAAAACGACTTCGTGATTCTGAAAAAGTAGCACATTAATATTTCATCGATAAGCTAGGACGGGGTTGGCAGTTGCCAGCCCTTTTTTGTTTTACTGGTTCTCCGATACAAGCAGGTATGCGGATGTATGCAGAAGTGGCACAACATTTTAATGGTTAGCCAAAGATTTAATAACAGTTTAATACTCAAACAATACTCATGAAATTTAACTACAGACATCTAAAAACCATCCTGAAAAGTGCCGTTCTGTTATCTGCGTTCAGCTTTGCCATCGTAAGCTGTGACGATGACGATGACTTTTGGGACGCTTTCATTCCCGAGACAGATAAAGAGCCAACAACTACGCAAGTAGAAGGGTATGTATTCCGGCCTGCCCTGGTTCCAGCGGACGTAGCTAATGTTAATCAGCTTAAAGTCACATCCGGCTTTAAAGTTGCCAAATTTGCAGAAGGACTTGGTAAACCAAGGATTCTGGCTGTAAGCAGCACCGGACTTGTGTACGCCTCAGACCGGGATGCCGGAATTGTAATGCTGCTGACAGACACCAACAAAGACGGCGTTGCGGATGACAAAAAAACAGTAGCAAACATCAAACAGGCTCACGGACTGACTATTTACAAAAACAAAATGTACATAGCAGCAGTAAATGAAGTGTATGTTGCCGATATGAATGCCAACGGAACGCTCAGTCAGCCCAAGTTACTGATCGACGACCTTCCTGATGGCGGACAGCATCCGAACCGCACCATTGCATTCGGGCCGGACGGCAAAATGTACCTGACTGTTGGCAGCACGTGTAATGCTTGCCCGGAGCCAAATGGCGAAAATGCAACTATTCTGATTGCCAATGAAGATGGTTCCGGCCGCAAGGTTTTTGCAAAAGGATTACGGAACACCATTGGTTTCGGATGGCATCCGGAAACAGGCGAAATGTGGGGAATGGATCATGGCATTGACTGGCTCGGCGATGATGAGCAAAAAGAAGAGGTGAATCAACTTAAAATGGGTGCAGATTATGGCTGGCCGTACATCTATGGAGAAGGAAAATACAATCCTGCCGACAGACCACAAGGCGATACTACTTATCAGCAGTATCTTCAGAAAACAACGCTTCCTTCGCTGACCTATCAGGCACATTCAGCACCTATGCAAATGGCATTTTATAATGGAGCCATGTTTCCTGCGGAGTACAAAAACGACGCGTTCGTAGCCATGAGAGGTTCCTGGAACCGAAGTAATCCGGTAGGTTATAAAATTGTACGTATGCACTTTGAAAATGGTAAACCGGTTCGTTTCGAAGATTTCGTTACGGGATTTCTGGTTAACAACAACAAAGCACATTTTGCCCGTCTGGTCGGCGTGGCTACGCATACGGATGGTTCCCTGTTATTTTCGGATGATACCAACGGCGTCATATACCGGGTCAGCAAATAGTCTTTATAAGATATATAGGTAACGGTTAACAAAGAGAAACCGGCGTTGAATGTTCAACGCCGGTTTCTCTTTGTTATAATCTGTAACTTGTAGAACATTAAAATTGAAAGTAAGGCTGGTTACCGAATATTAACCGCAGCTGCTTCAACTTCTTTTTGATTTACTTCTTATCTCCAAGTCTTTTTACATTGCCCGTGGAAGCACTGTCGTCATGCTTGCTTCTGGTGGAATCCGGATTCAGGTTTGCCTGATTGGACGGATAACCCAGACTGTCATCCTGGTTGCCTTCACCAACGCCCATTGCTTTCGTGCTTTCTGCGCCGCTGCTGTCATTAGGCGTGGATTCTGTTTTGCTTCCCGAACCTTCACTTCCTTCATTTCCGCTGTTATCGGTAGAGCAGGAAGAGAACAGGAGCATGCTTGTAAAACCTAATATGGCAAATGTTGTTTTTAGCTGTTTCATAATTTGTGCTGTTTTCTAATTCAATTCGTGATAAATGCTTATCAATGTCATATGCAGGAAAAAATAATACCAGTAGGGCTATTTTTGAGGCTGGCCTGTTCATATCAGGTTTTTCCCCGGTTATCCCAATGGTCTTTGATGATTTTTCCTTCCTTGTCTTTGATCAGAACTCTTCCGAAACGCTGCCCGATGATTTTTCCCTCCGGGTTTTCATTGCCGATAAAAAGCAGGACCGGATTACCTCCATCGTCTGTTTTGAATGCAATATCATAACGGCCGAATTTCTTACTCACCATCCGGTCCGGTTCGTACTTTTTACTGAGTTCTTTCAACAATTTATCACCTATCTTCATCTCCAAAACGTTACTGTAAGATTTTCACTTTTCGACTTTCTGCTCCGGCACCTGCTGGTCGTAGGCTATTTCCTGCATGATCAGTTCCGCTACTCGGTCAATGGCCTGCAGAACGATTTCTTCGGGTTCTCCCTTGAATACTTCACGTACAGCAATGGATCTGTCTTGGATGAAAGCATGGAGAAATATGGTTCCGACCGGTTTTTCCGGTGTTTCGCTGCCGCCCGGCGTAGTCAGTCCGGTTACTCCAACATGGATTTCAGCAGGAATAAGCGGTTGGAGCCGTTCAGCGATTTCCTTGGTCACCTCTGCGCTCTCCGGCGTGAATTGGTCCAGAATTTCTTGCGGCACGTGCAGAATGCTTTTTTTCAGCTCGGCATCGTAGCACACCAGGCCACCTTTTAAAATCTTTCCGGAATCTTCGCACAATGCAAATTCAGAGGCGAGCCTTCCGGCTGTTGCACTTTCGGCAAAAGCAACTGTCAATTTTTTCTCTGCAAGAGACTTGCTGCAATCCGTTACAATCTGTGAAGGCATATGTAAAAGGTTTTTATTCTAAAAATATTGTCTGCCGGATGCTAAAAAACTTTGCCAGCTTAAATCTGCTGCTGAACGGTCAGACCAAACAGGAATAATCGTTGTCAAACACTTCCGGAAGCAGAAAGCGTCTTTATCGGGGAGCTTTTTCTACAAACCAGAACTTAGAGATTGTCTGTGCTTTTGTTTTACTGACAGATCCTTGGTATGATTTTAATTCATAATGGCAGGAAAACAAGAAAATTAAAGCACATGGAGAATAATGACCAAAGTTTAAATACCGGCAATCCGATTCATCCGGATCAGAACAGTAATACAAACCCGAATTATTTCAAACCAAGCCGAGACGGGGCAAATGAAAGCATCTGGCAATCATTTAACGCTGGCTTGGGCAGCCAGAATCCGGATCTTTCTTCCGCAAAAATATATGATGCCCTCATTATCGGCGCAGGCATCACCGGACTTACAACGGCATTGCTCCTTCAGAAGCAAGGATTAAACTGCATCGTGGTCGAAGCGCATAATGTGGGTTTTGGTACGACCGGCGGAACCACTGCGCATATCAACACTTTTGCTGATACCACTTACGACGAAACGGAAAAAGCATTCAATGCCGAATCTGCAAAGCTTTTTGCAACGGCTATCAACGAAGCTGTTGCGATCATCAATGAGCATGTGCAGGTGTATCAGATCGACTGCGACTTTGAATGGAAACCGGGCTATGTTTATGCCGAAGACAGCAAGCAGGCCAGGGAATTGGACAGTTTGTATCAGAGTGCGCTTAAAGTAGGTGTCAAAGTAAAGGAAACACAGGAAGTTCCGACTCCGCTTTCGTATCAAAAAGCGATTGTTTTCGATAACCAGGCACAATTTCATCCGCTGAAATACATAACCGGCTTGCAAAAGGAATTTGTTGCACTCGGTGGTACTGTGCTTGAAAATACGCGTGTTGAAGATGTGGAAACCCGGGAAGAAATTCACTATGCTATTACAAATGTGAAAGACATAGCGGCCAAAAACGTTGTATATGCCACGCATCTTCCGATTGGCGGAATCAATCCGCAGCATTTTCTTAATGCGCCGTACAGAAGTTATGTAATGGCCGTCAGGCTGAGAGATGAAAAATACCCGGATGCGTTGATTTACGATATGCAGGAACCGTATCATTATTTCCGGACACATGTCATTGACGGGCAGAAGTACCTGATCGTAGGCGGCCATGATCACAAATCCGGTCACAGCGATCCGGAAAAGTCATTTGAAGATCTGGAAAATTATGTCCGTACACATTATCACGTGGAATCGGTAGGTTATAAATGGTCGGCACAATATTATGTCCCTGCGGACGGACTGCCTTATATTGGCGAGCTGCCGCTGGCTGCCAAAGGAATTTACGCGGCAACGGGCTTTAATGGCAACGGAATGATCCTGGGCACGATCTCGGCCAAAGTAATCAGTGACACGATTCTGGGAAAAGAGAGTATTTATGCGGATCTTTTTGATCCGGCGCGTGTAAAACCTCTTGCCGGGTTCAATGAAATTGTAAAAGAAAATGCTGACGTAGCTTATAAGTTTATTGCCGACCGGCTCTCCATTGACGATATCAAGTCGCTGAACGAAATTGAAAACGGGAGCGGGGCCGTGGTGGAATACAAGGATAAAAAAGTAGCTATTTACAAAGACGATGCGGGTTCCGTACATGCTTTAAATCCGGTTTGTACGCATGCCAAATGCATTGTAGACTGGAACAATTCGGAAAAAAGCTGGGACTGTCCTTGTCATGGTGCAAGGTTCGACATAGACGGAAATGTACTGACGGGCCCGGCCAGAAAAAACCTTGAAAAAATCACTGTTGACTGATCATTTTCTGATTTAAATAAAATACAGATTTCACCAAATCCAACGTCGTTTATTAAAACATTGCTGTATTTCAAAAGCGTTAAGGCTAATGAAATACAGCAATGTTTTTTAGTTCATGATCAGTAACAAATAAAATGAACAATACGCCAATAAGGATACTAGACTTTCAAATTCTTTCAAAACCAACAGCTAAAGGCTAACAGCTAATAGCCAACAGCTAACAGCAACTAATCAGCCAGCCGGATCAGCAAACCTTCGTCGCCGCTCAGTGTTATGATATCGCCGACCTGCATGCCTGTACGTTCAATTTCGGTTCCCAGCAGTACAAGTCCCCGGTAAGATTCACGACGCGGCTTGAAGTAAGCCGGCCTGTGCGTAAGATTCAGGATAATCAGGAACCTGCTGTTTTCGTCTTCCCGGATGTAGGAAATAAGCTGCTGGTCAGAATAGACAGGTGTGTACTTTCCGACGTTCAAAGCCGGGTTTTCTTTTCTTAAAGTCAGCAGTTTACGATAAAACGATAGAATGGAATACGGATTGGCTTTTTGTGTAACCACATTCACACGCGCTGAATTATATGGTAAACGCAGCCAGGGTTTGTGCATGGAAAAGCCTGCATTGATCTCGCCGCTCCATTGCATGGGCGTACGCGCCGGGTCACGGCTTACGTTAAGTTCCGGCATGTTCAGGCCCTGCGGGTCTACAATCTCATTGATCGGAATGGGTACGTCCCGCATCCCGATTTCATCTCCGTAGTAAATAGTCGGTGTTCCGCGCAAGGTCAGCAACATCAATGCTGCAATTTTGGCCTGCGAGCGTCCAACACGGCTGGAAATCCGTGGTTTGTCATGATTGCCCAGTACCCAGTTCGGCCATCCGCCTGCAGGTAAAGCTCCTTCGTATTCGTCAATCGCCGTGGCAATCTGCGCGGCATCCCACGGAAGGTTCAGCAACTGGAAATTAAAAGGCAAGTGCGCACCCTTGTTGTCTGTTCCATAATAAGTTACCAGTTTGTGAATTGGCAAATAGATTTCCCCGACAAGCACACGGTTTTCATATTCGTCCGTCAGCTTTCGCATCATGCTTACAATTTCATGAACTTCCGGCTGATCTGTGGAGTAAACAGGTATATAATGGTCGTAGATCAGATCCTTTTCTTCAAATTTTGATTCAGGTGATGGCGGATTATCCCGTAACGCCAGGTCTTTGATCATGTGCCACATGACATCCACGCGAAAACCGTCCACGCCTTTGTCCAGCCAGAACCGCATGACATCCAGCATGGCTTTCTGGACTTCCGGGTTTCGCCAGTTCAGGTCGGGTTGTTCTTTCAGGAATGCGTGGTAATAGTATTGTCCTGTATTTTCGTCCCATTCCCAGGCCCGCCCGCCGAATACGCTCAGCCAGTTGTTGGGTACGGAGCCGTCTTCGCGTGCATCCTGCCATAGATACCAGTTCCGTTTCGGACTATCGCGTGACGATTTGCTTTCCAGAAACCACGGATGCTGATCGGAAGTATGATTTGGAACCAGGTCCAGCAACAATTTCATCCCTCTGTCATGCACTTGCTGCAGCAGTTCATCAAAGTCGTCCATGCTGCCGAAAAGCGGATGAATGGCACAGTAGTCTGAAATATCGTAGCCGAAATCGGCCATTGGAGAAAGGAACACGGGTGACAGCCATACGCAGTCAATTCCGAGCCATTGCAGATAATCAAGCCTGCTGATAATTCCTTTAAGATCGCCGATCCCGTCGCCGTTGGAATCCTGATAAGAACGCGGATAAATCTGATAGATTACTCCCTGCTGCCACCACAGGTATTCTGAAGGTGTCGGTATTTGTGTGGTTACCTGCTCCATAATTCGGGTTTATTATAAATCTCAAAATAAGGATAAAAATCGAGCCTGGAATTAGATTGCTTTTATGTAACTCATTATTAGCATTTTATAAACTTATCGCCGACTTTAAGTAAATCGTGTAATGCAAAATCCTGGGCATCAGCAAAGCAAAATGTAACAACTCATCCTACAATAATTTACAGAATAATCAACAAATCCAGCAAATCAGCAAACTAAAAGTTAACCCTAAATCAACGCAAAAACCAACCTCCAAACATCCCTAACAATCCATGACCACCCATGACCATCCGTAACCACCCATGACAACCCAATCATTGATTCCCACCCGCTAAGTTGCAAACCAACGTATGTACATGGCACGTTATTTTAGTAATCCGTAGCGACTGTAAAAGAGCGAAGTATTACAGATTTCTTAATTCATCCAAACACAAACCTGATTCCGCAATGCTCAAATCCGCATTAAAAACCCTGTTCTGTCTGATCATTACAATTCCATTATGCAAGGCACAGAAAACCGGTTCGGCTGATATCGTAAAAGATAACCTCTGGTTTAAAAACAGTGTCATTTACAATCTTGAAGTAGGTGTTTTCAAAGACAGTGACGGAGACGGAAGAGGAGATTTTGACGGCCTTGTTCAAAAACTGGATTATCTTAAAACACTGGGCGTAGATGCCATCTGGCTTGCACCGTTCCAGCCTTCACCGGGAGAAGACGACGGGTACGACATTGCAGATTATTACGGTATTGACAGGAAATTCGGAAATGCCGGCAACTTTACGGAATTTATGTTTCAGGCCAAAAAAAGGGGCATACGTGTGATTATGGACCTTGTCATCAATCATACTTCCGACACGCATCCGTGGTTTCAAAGTGCCAGAAAGGACAAGAACTCGAAATACCGTTCATGGTATATCTGGTCAAAAGAACTTCCCAAAGACTGGAACAAGGGAATGGTTTTCCCGGGTGTGCAAAAAGGCGTCTGGACGTTTGATTCTACGGCAAAGGAGTATTATTATCACCGTTTCTACGATTTCCAGCCCGATCTGAACTACAACAATCCGGATGTCAGAAAGGAATCGCAGCGTGTAATTGGTTACTGGATCAATCAGGGAATTGACGGCTTTCGGCTGGATGCAGTGCCATTTATCATCGAAGTCGGCAAAATCGGTAGTGACGAGCCGGAACTTGATTTCAAGTTGCTGAAAGATATGCGCACGTTTGCCCAATGGCGGAAATCGGACATTGTCATTCTCGGAGAAGCCAATGTGGAGCCGAAGGAAAGCAAGTTTTACTTTGGAGAGAATGCGGACGGAATCCATATGATGTTCAATTTCTTTTCCAATCAGCATCTTTTTTACGCATTGGCCACCGGCGACCTTAAACCATTTGCAACGGCCATCAGGGAAACACAGGATATTCCGAAAGCTTCGCAATGGGCTAATTTTCTACGTAACCATGATGAAATAGATCTGGGCAGACTGACGGATAAGCAACGCGAGCAGGTTTACAAAAGAATGGGCCCCGATACCAGTATGCAGCTTTATGACCGCGGCATACGACGCCGGCTAGCCCCGATGCTTGGTAACCGCAAGCAGCTCGAACTTGCAAACAGTCTGTTGTTTTCCCTTCCCGGCGCGCCTGTGATCCGTTACGGGGAAGAAATCGGAATGGGAGATGATCTTTCGCTCAAAGAGCGGTTTTCAGTAAGAACGCCGATGCAATGGACGAATGAAAAGAATGCCGGCTTTACATCTGCGGACACTGCGTTCAGGCCGGTGATCAATCAAGGCGAATACAGTTACGAGAAAGTCAATGTTGCCCAGCAATCGCGAGACCCGGAATCCTTGCTGAACTGGACTTCCCGTATTATCAAACTTCGGAAAGAATGTCCTGAAATCGGTCTGGGTTCCTATTCACTGGTAGAAAGCGGTTCTGAATCCGTTCTGGCGATTCGTTATGAATATGAAGGCAAGTCGCTGATTATACTGCATAATTTCAGTTCCCAGCCACAAAAAGCAGTTCTTTCTGCCGACAAGTCATCCAGATTATACGATCTGATGTCTGAAAAAGGCGATGTAAATGCCGCAAACGGAAAGTTCAGCCTTTCGATGGAAGGGTACGGATACAAATGGTTCCGGGTGGATCATGTGATTCGGTAGGGTGTGTTTGGTTATGTATTGTAATTTATGGTTAATGGTAAAGCCTTCAAAGTAATTTTATACAAACAGATAAATCTGGTAATTTAGATTTCAATGTTCATTAACTGATCATTTACATGGTTTGTAAATACATCGTATCGGAACTGGCACAGTTTTATCTGAGAAAGGAATAATTTTCCAACAACCTTAAACCAAATTCTATGGAAAAAGTACCGACGCAGGAAAACAAATCCTATTTTGAAGTTGCAGAAGGGGTTTGGGGACTTACTGATATATTTACCAATGTATATGTAATCCAGAACAAACCCGATAATACCTGGGTGCTTGTCGATGCAGGATTAAAGACGGCTTATCCCAAAATCAAGCTGATGGTTAATGAACTGTTCGGAGAAAATGCAAAGCCTTCGGCAATTATTCTTACGCATGGCCATTTTGATCATACCGGTTCTTTAAAAAAACTGGCAGAAGAATGGAGTGTGCCGGTTTATGCGCATTACCTGGAACTTCCTTATCTAACCGGAAAATCGGCTTACCCGCCACCAGATCCGACTGTAGGCGGCGGTCTGATGTCTTACAT
The DNA here is from genome assembly GCF_005860765.1 of Dyadobacter sediminis. Lineage (GTDB taxonomy): Bacteria > Bacteroidota > Bacteroidia > Cytophagales > Spirosomataceae > Dyadobacter > Dyadobacter sediminis. The sequence goes on from NZ_VCEI01000011.1 coordinate 190,928, forward strand.
GGCCGATCTATACCCGAAAACCGGTCTGGATTTGCAGAACAGGGTAGAAGCATTTCCGGGTATTACACCGGACGTTCCCTTTTTGCCGGAATGGAAATACCTGCATACACCCGGCCACGCTCCGGGACATGTCAGTTTCTGGCGGGAAAAGGATAAGGTACTGATTGCTGGCGATGCTTTTGTAACGACGAAGCAGGAATCTGCTATCAGCGTCATGCTGCAGACAAAAGTAATTTCGGGACCGCCAAAGTACTTTACCTACGACTGGTACAAGGCAGAAGATTCGGTTCAAAGGCTTGCATCGCTTTTGCCGGATGTGGTGGCAACGGGCCATGGCAAACCAATGTCAGGAAAAGAAATGCAGGAACAACTGATGGAACTTGCATATCATTTTCAGGATGTTGCAGTTCCGAAACATGGCCGTTACGTACAGTCGCCTGCATTTGCAGACAGCAGAGGTGTTGTTGCGGTGCCTAAGCCGGAGTCGGAACCGTATAAAGTGATATTTGCACTGAGTGCTGCGGCAGCACTGACCGCTTTGGGATGGGCCGTTTATTCCAGATCAAAGTATTACAGAAGCTGAACACAGGTGTTCGTCCAGCAATAAAAAAGCGTTCATCCGAAATTTCGGATGAACGCTTTTTTATGAAGTCGCACATTCTTATTCCTTATAGGTAGTGATCATAATTTCAGAATCCGAAACAGCGGTGAGAGCATGCGAAATTCCGGCATGAAAAGTCATCATCTGACCGGGAGTTGCATAGAATGTCCTTCCTTCAGTCTCAATTTTCAATTCGCCCGAAATAACCTGAACGTTCAATCCTTCATCGATGGAATGATTGCTGACAACCGCATCCGCTTTCAGTGCGGAAAGGACCATAGTCACATTGTCGGATTTGTAAACGGTAATGGCATTACGGTCATTTTTCGACCATGATCTTTCCGTCTTCAGTTGATCCAGATACATGGGAATGTCTGTGAAAACATAAGGTGCATCCAGAATCCTGTCTCCGTCCGGGCGGTTTTCTGTGGATTGATTTGATTTGAAATCCATACGGCTGCTTATTTATTATGAGGTTTTAGTTTATTTTTTGTTGGCAGTCTGAAATAATGATTCAGCCATTTCCAGATGGTGCTTTAAAGCAGGAACTTTGGATTCCGCCCATTTTTTCAGATCCGCATCGGTTCCGGCACTCGATTCATTCTGAAAAATTCCGATGGTTTGTTCATGAGAAAGAATCATCATATTCATATAAACCATATCAAAAGTATTGTCCTTTACAGAAGCAAGGCTGTCGTATTTCTGTTGTTTTTCAGGGCCAAGGGTCGTAGGAACTTCCATATTCTTTTTCTTGGCAAGATTCATCAGTTCCTTGTTTACCTTGGTGTGATCGTTAACCATCATCTTTCCATAATCCTTAACGGCTTTGGAGCTGCCGTTTTTCATGGCAAGTTCACCCAGTTTTACTTCGAGTAGACCGCCTTCCGCTGCGGCTTTTACAAATGTTTTGTCTTCATCCTGAAAAGAAACAGCGTTTTTATCCAAAGTTGTAAAGGCAGTTAAAAGGCAGGTTCCGGCAATCAGGAAATAATAATGCAGATTTTTCATGTTGATTTGAGTTGATTTGTTTAATAACATTGGCCGATCCAGCCAAAACCATGCCATCCATAAAAACGAATGAAAAACAAGGTTACATTGGTACAATATTTATGGTTTGGAAAGTATGAAATAAAGAATACCTGATAATTAAAATACCCTAAACATCAACCCCTTATGGAGAATAGAGAAGTTTATGTTGTAGATGATTCAGCTGATCACAGGCTTTTGATCCGAACTATCTTTAATAAATTTTTGCCCAATTATCACGTACGTTTCTTTCAGGGAGGAAAAGAATTATATGAATTTCTGATTCTGCAGTCTTCACCGGAATACAAGGGCAGGAGGCCGGGCCTTATTATTCTGGACTTAAAAATGCCGGCTATTGATGGCTACGAACTTCTGAAATTGCTGCGTCAGACGCCGGACAACGATGTTACCCAATGGCGTACACTTCCGGTAATTATTCTCACCAGCAGCGGAACCGAATCCGATATAGACAAGTGCTATTCAGCCGGCGCCAATTCCTTTATTGTTAAACCGATGGAATTTGAAGAACTTCGTTTTCTGCTGGAAACGATTTGCCATTACTGGCTGGATTATAACCGTCTTCCAACGGTAAATACCGAACTGAACGTAACGTCCTAATTCATTTAAATCAGGTTTATCAATATAAATTTTTTTCATGCAGAATGTCATTTCTTTTCGGAATTGCATTCTGCATTTTCATTTTTACAATTTTCAATCCGAGCAGATCCAAACGTTTTTTCTGGTTACACTGAAATCGTTTCATATCCTTTTTCAAACATCGGTTGTAACATTTTTATGTATAGAAAAAGAATTGCATTCCTTTTAATAATTGCTTTGCCGAAAGATAATTGACTTTGTATAAACTGGATGTTACCTGTTTAATTTGGACAGTAACAACCAATAATTATACAGCCGTGGAAAACAACAGGGAAATTGGAGCAACTATTATATTGGTATGCATGGTGGCGTTCTGGATCGTTTCATCCATCCGCATCAGAATCCGGGATGAACGAAAAAGGAAAATCCTAAAGGAAGGTGTTCAGGCCAGGGCCAAAGTGCTGCAGATACAACCCACCGGTGAGTACCTTAACAATCTTCCCGAGTTTCAGGTACAGGTACAGATTCAACCGGAAAACGGAGCGGACTTTATAGCAGAAGTTACCGAAGCATTCCCGTATCCCAAATACGATTCCTTGCGCAACGGAAGCCAGGTAGTTGTAAAGTACGATCCGGATTATTACAAGCGGGTCATTTTCCTGCATACGGAACCTGCTACCTGAATGGTTGCGAGAAGTTACTTGCTGTTATTTCCTAAAATTGTCTGAGCAGATCGTCATGTATTACATGTACAGAAATGGCCGCTAAACATCTAGCAGCAATCAGCCAAGGGCCAGCTGCAGGTTTATCTACAGCATGCATTTTCTTTTAACCATACGGCTTCGTTCAGTGGACTTTGCTCTTCTTCCTGTTAGTAGCAATTTTGGTATAGAGTTCATTCGGACTGAAGGGTTTGCTTACAAAATCGTTCATTCCGACCTGAAAGGCGACATCCTTGATGTCCAGCATGGCTGAGGCTGTAAGTGCAATGATAGGAAGTTCTGCATATTTCTTGTCCGGAAGCTGGCGGATTTTGGCCGTGGCTTCATAACCGTCCATTTCCGGCATCTGGAGGTCCATTAACACAATGTCAAAATCTTCTTTTTGGACCATTTCGTAAGCAATAAGACCGTTTTCGGCTACCTGAAAGTCAATTTGCCATTGCTTCATGAAATTTTTCATCAGAAAAATGTTGATCATATTGTCCTCCACGATGAGCAGCTTGGTTCCTTTCAGGTCATTGGTACTGGTGAGCAATTTTTCGGTTTGAACCTTTTGCTGCTTGTGGCTGATCAGAAAATTAAGACTAAAATAGAATTCCGAACCTTTTGCAATTTCGCTGCGCACGTTTATGGTGCTGTTCTGAAGTTCAAGCAGCCTTTTGGTGATGGTCAAACCAAGCCCGGAACCGCCGTATTTCCGTGTTGTATCCGAGGAGCCTTGAGTAAAGCTTTCGAAAATAGATTCCAGTTTATCCGGTGCAATCCCGATTCCGGTATCTTCCACTTTGAAATCAATGGTGCAGGTATTTTTCTGTTGTTTGGCAATGGACGCCGATATGATCACTTTTCCGGAATCCGTGAACTTGATGGCATTACTCACCAGGTTTGTCAGAATTTGTCCTAACCTCACAGGATCACCGATCAGGTTGATATTCAGGTCACTGTCCACCATCAGTTTCAGCTGGATTCCTTTTTCCTGAGCGCGCTGCAGACTTCCTGACCGGATATTTTCAAGGATGGAAAGCATGTTGAAATCAACTTCTTCAAACTCCACTTTACCGGCTTCTATCTTGCTGAAATCCAGGATGTCGTTTAGCAGCACCAGGAGATTTTCAGCCGAGAATTTAATGATGTTCAGATACTGCATCTGTTCCGGTTTCGGATCCTGCTGCAAAAGCAGATGAATAAAGCCGATGACGGCATTCATCGGTGTGCGTATTTCATGGCTCATGGTGGACAAGAACTGTGATTTGGCCACGGCTGCCATTTCTGCTGCTTCTTTGGCTTTGATCAGTTCCTGTTCCGTTTTCTTCTGTGCATCAATGTCCATGATTGCGCCATAAAGTTTGACTACTTGTCCGGCATTGTCACAAAACGGCTTTCCGATCGCATGAATAAACTTGGTACTGCCATCCTGCATAACAATCCGCAGGTCGAAACTGGCAGGGCTGAGGTGATTAATGGCATTTTTGATATGCATCTTATAAAGCGGCAGGTCTTCCGGATGGATCATATGATAGAACAACTCCGTTTCGGGTCCTGTGCTTTGCGGTTCCAGTCCGAAAATTCGGAATGCTTCGTCTGACCAGTAGTTCTGGCCAGTAACAAGATCCGATTCCCAGCTTCCGCTATGAGTAAGTTGCTGCGATTCAGCAAGCATGGCCTCGTTGCGGCGGATAACTTCTTCGGCACGTTTACGGTGCGTGATGTCGTGCCATACTACCAGAAGAACCTTTTTGCTGTTGATGTGCACCGGACTCAAAGTAACCTCAACCGGAAAGTCTTCACCATCCCGTTTTTTATGAATCCATTCGAAGCGGGCAAATCCGCTTTCATACGCCAGCTTGTCCATTTCTCGGGACTTATCTGCAGATCTTTTTCCGTCCGGTTGATATTCAGGAGAAAATGTAGCCGGATGCAGTGACAGCAGTTCACTTTTGTCTTTGCACCGGAGCATATTGACGGCGGCCTGGTTACAGTCCAGAATACCGTTTTCATCCAGCAGCAAATGTGCATCCGTAGAATATTGAAAAATGACCCTGAGCTTTTCTTCGGCTTGCTTGTGCTCCGTTACGTCCTGCATTACACCGTACAACTTGACGGGTTTTTCATCCTTGAAAATAGCGTTTCCAATGGTACGTACCCAAATATCCTTGCCCTTTGCGGATTCCATTCCCAGTTCCAGATCAAAAGGAGTACCGTATCTGCAGGCTTTGTCCAGTGCTTCTTCCATAATCGGCCTGGACCATGGCTTATACAAGTTCAATACGGATTGTACATTCGGCATTTCGGTTTCACTGATTTCGCGAAACGCATAAATCTCGGAAGACCAGGAAAGTTTCATTCCGGCAATGTCCAGCTCCCAGACGCCTATTTTTGCAAGCCGGCCCGCCTCTTTCAGCAAGGCATCGTTTTTAATGAATTTTTCTTTCAGCGTTCTCCGCTCATGGATGTCCGTGACAACACCAACCATATGCACCGGTTTGTCATTCCGGAATTTTGCCGTTCCGCTGCATTCAAAATACTTGTAACCGCTGTTCTTTGTCTTCAGTCTGACTTCAACCTTGTATGGAATTCTGCTTTCAAACTGCGCTTTTATTGCCTCACTGACTGTGTTTACGTCATCCGGATGCACAAGCACTTCGGTAAAAAACCTGTAACCCGGCTCCACTTCATCTGCATCGTATTCCAGCATCTTAATGAAGTAATCGGACCAGAACTGTTGATCGGTTTCCAGATCCCAACTCCATAATCCGGCGTGGATGCCGGATATTGCCATTTCCAAAGATTCGATCGTAAACCTGGATTTCATTTTATTTTTGTAAAAGTATTTGTAGTAGTTAATATGGATTTGTTACGGTTTATCTCATAAGTTAAATAAATCCGCCTGTTTGTACTACATATATATAAAATTTATTTTACAAAACGTAAGTTTACTTTTTAAACGGAAGAGAAATTTTTAATGAATGTGATCAGCTGTTCTGAAATGGATTCAGGATTGTTACTTTAGCCGATAAAATGTATATTCATTGACGAATCAATATTTCCAATATGAATGCAAGTTATCAGACATTGCAAAACCGGATCGCAGAACTGGAAAACGAACTTGCAAGTATTCGTGCAGCCGTACGGGATAATGAAAATCATACGCAACCTCATGAAATAGCAGGTTTTGGTGTTGATCCTCAGGGTAATGTAAAAAATGAGGACCGGAATTGGAATGAAACGCAGGCAAGAATCCGGGAAAGTGAGGAAAGGTTTAAGGTAATCGCAAACATTGCGCCGGTACTGATCTGGCTGGCAGGGCCGGACAAGCTCTGTTACTTCTTCAACAAAGGCTGGCTGGATTTTACCGGACGTACGATGGAGCAGGAAAACGGCAACGGCTGGGCCGAAGGTGTTCACGCAGAGGATTATGAACGATGCCTGCAGATATACAACACCAAATTTGACGCACGTCAGGAATTCAGCATGAATTACAGGCTGCGCCGGTTTGACGGCGAATACCGCTGGATTTCAGACAGAGGCGTTCCGCAGTATACGGAAAGCGGTGTTTTTCTCGGGTATGTAGGCGGCTGCATGGATATCCATGATCAGATGAACTTTGCGGAAAGTCTGGAAAAAGAGGTACAAAACAGGACATTACAGCTGAAAAAATCGGAAGAATTCCTGCAATCCATTCTGAATACAACGAGTAACAGCATAGCTTCCTATGAAGCGGTTTATGATGATGCCGGTGAAATCTACGATTTCCGGATCCTGTACAGCAATGAAGAAACGTATTCCCAATATGCTATGCGCTTTGAGTCTATAACGGGCAGAATGTGCAGTGAAGTTTATCCTGAGATTTTTAAAAAAGGCGTATTTGAAAAACTGGTAAAATGTGTTAAAACAGGAAAGCCGGATGCCTATGTTACGGATTACCAAAACAGCAACGGCACCTTCTGGTTTGACGCATCCATTGAGAGCAATGGCAACCGCGTAACCGTTACCGCCAGAAATATCACCGAAGAACTCAAAGCGGATCTTCAGCTTAATGAACTAAATGAAAAACTGAAAATACAGAACTCCATTTTCAACCATTCGGAAGAAAACGCCAATTTCGGGAGTTTTGCGCTCACGCTGGCCACCAACAAACTGGAATGTTCGGATAATCTATATCGTCTTGTCGGGCATTTGCCGCAGGAATTTACGCCTTCGTTCGACCAGTTTATTTCTTTTCTTCATCCCGGTGACAGGCAAAGGGCTATCCGAGACGGCATGCGGGCGCTGGAAACCAAAAATCTTGTACAGAATGATTATCGTGTAATTACAAAGGACGGCAGTCTGAAATACCTGCGGTTAAGCGGCAAATTTATCAATGAAGGCGGCAGGCAGATCATGATTGGTGCCATGCAGGATGTTACGAAAGACATCCAGTTGAACGAAGCGCTCCGGCTGAAAAATATGGAACTGAAACGGAACAACGAAGAGCTGGCATCGTTCAGTTATGTGGCTTCGCATGATCTTCAGGAACCGCTTCGCAAGATCCGGGCGTTCAGCAGCAGGATTCTTGAAAAGCAGCCGCACTTTTCGGATAGTACAAAGGATTATTTCAACCGGATCGTTTCCGCGGCAACGCGTATGCAAAAGCTGATCGAAGCTTTGCTGAGTTACTCCAATACAGGCAACTCCGAAGTGAGTTTTGTAGATACCGACCTGAACAAAATACTCGAAGATGTCCAAACGGATCTGGAAGATCTGATCGAAGAAAAAAATGTCACCATAGAGGTTTCCAGGCTGCCCGTACTTCGGGTTATTCCGCTCCAGTTTCAGCAATTGCTTCAGAACCTGATCAGTAATTCCATTAAATACAGTAAACCGCATGTTCCGCCGTTTATTAAAATCCGGGCAGAAATGACGCATGAACTGGAAAAAGGCAGCAGTTACTGGAAAATCAGCGTTTCGGATAACGGAATCGGCTTTGATCAGCGTTACGAAAGCCGGATTTTCGATCTTTTTCAGCGCTTGCACGGCAAAAGTGAATTCGAAGGAACAGGAATTGGATTGGCAATCTGTAAAAAAATTGCGCAGAACCACCACGGTTTTATGTCGGCGAAAGGTATGCCAGGAGAAGGTTCCACGTTCAGCGTGTATTTGCCGGTAGAAATGGATGCGTAACCACCCGACCGGTTTCCGGCAAAGCAGTTCTGTTGAAAAAGCAAAGAATGTTTCGCTTTGTTACGAAGATATAGGAATTTTCAAACGGCCATTCCGAATCCGGAACAGCCGTTGAGCATTTTTAAAATATAAATTTGGTACTCAGGAAATTGGAGCTGTCTTCATGCACGATCTCGTTAATCAGTTGTTTATTGGCATCGTTCATCTTAAAGGCAACCAGTGAACGGATCGAGAAAGCACGTATGGCATCCGGTACGGACAATGTTCCTTCGGCGCTGTCTTTGCGTCCGGTAAACGGGAAAACATCCGGCCCGCGCTGGCACTGGCTGTTGATGTTGACGCGACTGACCTGATTAACCAGCGGATCGATCAAAGAAGCTACTTCGTCGGCATCGTTGCTGAAAATACTGACCTGCTGCCCGTGGGTGGATTCAATCAGGTATTCAATGGTTTCTTCCAGATCGTCAAACGGTACCACGGGAACGATGGGCCCGAACTGCTCTTCATAATAAAGCTTCATTTTATCATTGACCGGATATACAACCGCCGGATAAAAGAAGGAGCCTTCGGATTTGCCGCCGTTTTCATTCACTATTTCGGCACCGTTTGCGATCGCATCCGAAATGCACTCGTTAAGGTACTCTATTTTATTGGTTTCAGGCAGCGGGGTAAGCGCAACGCCTTTTTCCCACGGCATGCCGAATTTCAGTTTTGCAATTTCCGCGCTGAGCTGTGCAAGCAGTTCATCCGCAATGCTGCTGTGCACCAGAACGATTTTCAGGGCCGTACAACGCTGGCCATTAAATGACAGCGAACCCGTAATGATTTCCTTAACGGCCAGACTGATGTCTGCATTCGGCGTGACAATGGCTGCGTTCTTTGCATCTAGGCCAAGGACCGCACGCAGCCGGTTCACTTTCGGATGCGATTTTTTCAGCTCGTTGGCTACTTTGCTGGAACCGATCAGGGTTAGTACATTGATTTTTCCGGATTGCATCAGGCCAGGAACAATGGCGTTTCCGCGTCCGTAAATCACATTAACAACTCCTTTTGGAAAACTGTCCCGGAATGCTTCCTGCAATGGATAATGCAGTAAAGTACCAAATTTCGGAGGTTTGAAAAGAATCGTGTTCCCCATGATCAGCGCGGGGATCAGCGTTGTAAAAGTTTCGTTCAGCGGATAGTTGAACGGCCCCATGCAAAGCACAACGCCCAGCGGCGAACGGCGCACCTGAGCCGCTATGCCGTCTACGATTTCAAAGCGGGAAGAATCCCGGTCCAGGTTTTTAAGCGAATCAATGGTTGCATAAATATATTCAATCGTACGGTCAAATTCTTTGGCAGAATCCGCGATGGATTTTCCGATTTCCCACATGATCAGCTTGACAATAATATCTTTCTGCTCGATCATTTTACCCGTAAACTTTTCCACGCACTGAATTCTTTCCGCAACGCTCATCGTCGGCCATTCACCACGACCATTGTTATAAGCGGCCACGGCCGCATCGAGCGATTCGCCGGCTTCTGCTGCGGTGCAAACAGGATAACTTCCGATAAGCAGTCGCTGCGGCCCATCCGCTGTCTGAACGCATACGGGTGAATATACTTCATGAACGGGTCCGGTCCATATTTTCATTTCGCCGTTGCTGAGGTATTCGCGCTGGTGAATCAGAGCAGGAAGCCGGAACTCGTCCGGAATTTCATTTTCATTAACAAAGATGTTTTTTAAAGTGGAATCGAAATCCATTGCGTAATTGTTTTTGTGGACAAAGGATAAATTGACAGGTGTTTGTATCATGACGAAGTTTAATCATTATATCCTTAAAACAATTCAAAAGGGGAGTTGGTTTTTTTAAACGGTCCTGTTCCTTTTTGTCATCTTGAAAAAACGGGTCAGCAAAAAAATCGATGCCATCGTCAGACCCAGGATCAGCCCGAGCCACATGCCGGATGCGCCCATACCAAATTGGAAAGCCAGCACATAACCGACCGGAATTCCGATTACCCAGTAGGCAATCCCGATCAGAACCGTCGGCGTTTTCACATCTTTGATCCCGCGCAGAAGACCGGCTCCGATGGCCTGCGTACTGTCGGAAATCTGGAACACGGCAGCGAAAAGCAGGAGCAATGCGGCAAGCTGTACAACTTCGTTGTTCTTGTTGAATGCATTGGGAATGATATTCCGGAAAGTGGCAAAGGTTATGGCGCAGAAAGTACCGTAAATCAGCGCCGTGAAGACCGTACTTTTACCGATCACAAAAATTTTGGCCCAGTTTGCGCGTGCAAATGCATTGCTGACCCGGATGGAGCCCGCCTGTGCCAGTCCCATGGAAACCATAAAAGTAAACGACGCACTGCTCAGCGCAATCTGGTGTGCAGCCTGCGAAACGGCACCGAGCGTTCCGATTATAATGCCGGAAATGGCAAATGCGCCTGCTTCCATTCCGATCTGCAGGCTGCTTGGAACACCGATATGCAGCAGTTCCCGCCATGTTTTCGCATTCAGAAACCACTGCGTGCCGCGCACAGCCATGTATTTCTGAAATGTTTTGTGTTTAAGGATCACGACGGCCAGCGCCAGGAACATACCGCTTCGGGTGATCAGCGTTGCCCAGCCTGCACCTTCCAGTTCCAGCCGCGGAAATCCCCAGTTGCCATAAATCAGCAGCCAGTTCAGCAGAATATTGACCGGCATCCCTGCCAGTGATAAGAACATGGCCGTGCGCGTATGTTCCAGCCCGTCTGCAAATTGTTTCAGCGTCATAAACAGCAGCATCGGAATAATGGACAATCCCATCAACTGCATAAACGGTATGGCCAGTGTAACGACCTCAGGATCCTGGCCTAGATGATGAAGCATGTCTTTGCCGAAAACCAGCGTAAAGGAAATAGCCAGCGCGGTAAGCGTACAAAGGCAGAAGCCATTGAAAAGATAATGTGAAACCAATTTGGTGTCATTGCGGCCGTTGGCCATGGAAACCATCTGGGAAACGGAAATCGTCATGCCGATCCCGATTACAAACGGAATGTTCATGGCATTGATGACAAGTGCTGCCGCTGCGAGCTGTTTGTAACTGATGGCTCCCACCATGGCGCTGTCGATCAAGTGCAGGGCCATCTGGGCAAGTTCTCCGATAATGATGGGTATGGCTAATTTTAAAGTCTGTGATGCTTCTTCTTTCATGGTCTGCCTGATATTTTCAAAAAGGCTGCAAAGTTAGCCAAATACAGGCAAGTGTAGCAATCTTTGATCTGAATACAGGAAAGATAGAGTAAAACAAATGTGCAAACGGTCTTTGCTATATTCAATCCATAGATTCAGTTTATTGACAAAACAATTACCGCGATTCAGAATGAACATTGAAAACAGGTTAACAGCAGCATGGAAGTCAGGAAAGAGGTTAAGGAAGAAACTGGGCGGGGCCGGGTTCCTGATTCTGATGGTTTGTACGCTGCCGGATGCCTTTTCGCAGAGCACGGGAAAATTAAAGATTACAGGTAAAATCATGGATGGACAAAGCAGTGCGCCGCTCGGGTATGCAAGTATCCGGCTTTTCAGGTCAGCGGACAGTACGTTTGTATCCGGTGCCATTACCGATGAAACGGGCGGATTTATTGTCGACATTGCAGCGGGTTCCTATTATGCCCTTTCGGAATTCATCGGTTACAAGCCGCAGTTTACGTCCGGGATAAAACTTACGGCTGCCAATTCGCCGCTGGACCTGGGATCACTGAAAGTGGTCGCCTCTGCGAGAACGCTGGATGAAGTAACGGTTCAGGCAGAGAAAAGTTCGATGGAGCTGTCGCTGGATAAAAAGATATTCAATGTAGGGAAAGATCTTGCCAATGCCGGCGGAACTGCCGTTGACATTCTGACCAATGTTCCTTCCGTAGCGGTGGACGTAGAAGGAAATGTGAGCCTGAGAGGAAGCGGAAACGTACGTATATTGATAGACGGTAAACCTTCCGGGCTGGTCAGTATCAAAGGGGCGAGCGGTTTGCAGCAGCTTCAGGGAAGTATGATCGAGCGGGTGGAAATCATCACCAATCCTTCCGCACGCTACGAAGCCGAGGGGATGGGCGGCGTCATCAACATTGTCCTGAAAAAAGAAAGAAAAGAAGGCATTAACGGCTCATTTGACATCATTACAGGACATCCGACCAATTACGGCGCAGCGGCCAATGTTAATTACCGACGTAAGAACCTTAACTTCTTTTTCAATTACACCCTTTCGTACCGTAACATGCCTTCGCGCAATTATCTGTATCAGGAATTGTACCGCAATGATTCCACCATTATCATGGAAAGGGATATGAAGAGCAACCTCAAAGGCATGAACAACAGCGCAAGAGGCGGCATTGATTTTTACTTTAACCCGAAAAACATTCTTACCGGTTCCTACACATGGCGGACAAGCAAAGGCAAACGTTTTTCCACCCTGATTTACAGGGATTATCTAAACAGCATCAGTAATCCGACAGGCATCACAAACCGTACGCAGGACGAAACCGAGACAGAACCCAATTCGGAATACTCGGTAACGTACAAGAAGACATTCAACCGGAAAGGGCAGGAGTTTACCGCAGATGTTCGTTATCTTGACAACTGGGAAAAATCCGATCAGTTTTACAATGAAGACGTTTTCAGGCCGGACGGCAGTCCTTCCGGCATTCCGCATCTTCTTCAGCGCGCGCTGAACGATGAAACCGAGAAACAGCTTCTTTTTCAGGTGGATTACATTCAGCCTTTCGGGAAAGACGGCAAGCTGGAAGCCGGGGCAAGAAGCAGCTCGCGGGATATGACCAATGACTATGCCGTTACGCAGCAGTCCAGCGACGGCGGCTGGATGCCTCTGGAAAATCTGACCAATGACTTTCTGTATGAGGAAAACATCAATGCCGCGTATGGAATTCTGGGTAACAAAACCGGCAAGTTTTCGTACCAGGCAGGCCTTCGTGCGGAGTGGACGGGCGTAACCACGGAACTCAGGCAAACCAGAGAAGTAAATGAAAGAAATTACTTTAATCTGTTTCCCAGCGTGCATGTCACGTATGATTTCGCCAAGCAGAATGCTTTTCAGATCAGTTTCAGCCGGAGAGTACGCAGGCCGCAATACAATGATCTGAGCCCGTTTGCAACCTATTCCGACAACCGGAATTACTGGAGCGGCAATCCGGACCTGAATCCGGAATTCACGAATGCCTTTGAACTCGGTCATATCAAATACCTTGCAAAAGGCTCGCTGACTTCATCGCTTTATTACCGACATACCAATGGAAAAATCACAAGCATCCGGCGTGTACAGGAAGACGGAAGTTCCTACACGCGTCCGGAAAACCTGGGTACGGAAGATGCTTATGGCGCCGAAGTTACAGGATCATTTACGCCGTATCCGTGGTGGAAACTGGACGGAAGCGTGAACTTCTTCAGAGCGATTACGGACGGTACCAGCCTGGACGAGGATTTTCAGAGCGATACGTACAGCTGGTTTGTGCGTACCATGTCACGTTTTACGTTGTGGAAAACAACCGACGTACAGCTTCGGGGAAATTACGAAGCACCGCAGCAGACACCGCAGGGAAGACGGAAAGCACTGGCCACGCTGGACCTGGCGGCAAGCCGGGATGTTTTCAGGAATAACGGTACGCTGACACTCAGCGTTATAGATGTATTTAACTCGCGTCGTTACCGCTCTATAACGGAAGGAAACAATTTTTATACATTAAACAATTCGCAGGGCCGGCTTCGCCAGATCAACCTGACGTTGAACTATCGCCTGCATCAGGTCAAGAAGAAACCGAAGGAAGGGCTGGAAGGAGAATTTTAATATTCAAATATTTTATTGGAAACTTTTATTTGTATAACTTAGTGCCGAATTGCACAAAAATCCTGCGTTAAGTCTGTTTAAGCGGTTGGTGGATTATGTTTTATCGAACGAATTACTTAATTTTGGATTATGAGCACTAAACCAAATAAGTTTATTTTCCTGGCTGACGACGATGCGGACGACTGCATGCTGTTCGAGGATGCTTTAAGGGAGGTGAGTACTTCAACGGAGCTAACAACGGCTAATGACGGCGTGGAACTTATTAATTTAATGGAAACCAATGTTCCGCCGCCGCCTGACGTGATTTTTCTGGATCTTAACATGCCTAGAAAAAACGGCTTTGAATGTCTGGAACAGATCAGAAAAACCAAAAAATGGGCTTCCATCCCGGTCGTTATTTTTTCTACAACGGGGCAGGAGGAAATGGTCAAAAAAGTACATGAGCAAGGCGCCAGCTTTTTTATCAGAAAACCGGGGTCATTTCCGAAACTGAAACAGGCCATCCAGCAAATTCTTGACATTGACTGGAGTAACCACAGCTGGAAACCAGTAGCTGAGAACCTTAATTACCAATATTAAACCCGATTCTTGTTCACTTGTTGTTACTTGAATACCCGGAAACGGTGACAAGAATGATGAGTGAACAAATTTTTATGGGCATGAATGTCATTGAACTTGATTTTGAAAGGGCAAGAGCCCGGCACATTTTATTTAAAACAAGATTAAGATCAATTCTTTACGGCGCTGAAATTGACGAACAGCCTGTAACTTCTCATCTTGATTGTTCGCTCGGACAATGGATTTACAATCACGCGCTGCATGCCTACGGGCATTTGCCGGAAATGCAGGAATTGGAGCGAGTCCACCTTCAAATACACGAGACCGCCAACGTTCTGATTAATCTGTACAAAAACGGGTTAGCCGAGGAAGCGCGGGAAGGTCTGCCGGAAATGGAGCTTGTTGCCGAAAAGCTGGCTTCGCTGCTTTCCATTGTCGAAAACAAGGTCAAAGTCGAAGAAAATTTACGATCAGACCTGAATATTCCGGATGAACTGCTAATTAATTACAACGAATTGTTACAACTGAATCAAGTTCTTCAGGAACTGGATCTGCGTATCAAGGAGCAAACAGAAAAGGCGGTCTCGGCCGGAAGAAAAATAAAAGCCGGAGAAAGCAAGTTCCGGAATACCATGAAACAGGCCCCGGTCGGGATTGCGATTCTGAACGGTTACGATTTTATGGTAGAAATGGCCAATGAAACTTATCTCAGCATTGTCGACCGTAAAGAAGACGAGTTTGTAGGCCGGCTTGTATTTGATTCGCTTCCGGAAATACGGGAATATGTAGAGCCCATCTTGGTCAATGTACTCCATTCCGGAACCGCATTCCATGGTAACGAATTCGGAATAACCATTCATCGTTACGGCAGGCAGGAACAATGCTATTTCAACTTTATATATCAGCCTCTTACGGAGGAGTCCGGTGAAATTTCCGGAATTATTGTCGTAGCGACGGAAGTGACGCAGCAGGTTCTTGCCAGGCTCAGACTGGAAAGAAGTGAAAATCAGTTTCGGAATCTGGTTACACAGTCGCAGTTTGCCAAAGCCGTGCTTAAGGGAAAAGATTTTGTTATAGACCTGGCGAATGAAAGTATGCTCAGAAATATCTGGCGCAGAGACCTGCATGAAGTGCAGGGAAAAAAACTGCTGGATGTTTTTCCGGAACTTGCGGATCAGAAATTTACCGAACTGCTCAACGATGTTTACGAAAATGGCACTTTGTACCGGGAAAATGAAGCCGTTGCATTCCTGAACGGCCCGGGCGGGCTTCGTAAATTTTATCTTGATATTCAGTATGCGCCCATCCTGGAAATGGATAACAGCGTTTCAAGTATTATGGTATCGGTTAATGACGTAACCGAAATGGTCCGTTTTCGTCAGCAGATTTCGGAAGCTGCGGACCGGCTTTCACTGGCAACGGAAGGCACCAGGCTGGCAACCTGGGACCTGAATATTCAGACTAAGGAAATTATCTATTCCGGAAGGCTTGCTTCCATTTTTGGTTACGACGAATCAAAATTGCTTACTCATGACGAAATGCGCAGTCACGTTCATCATGAAGACAGAAAACAAATAGTAGAAAAAGCATTTGCAAAAGCGCTTAAAACCGGTTCGTACAGCTACGAAGCCCGGATTATTCATCCGGATAAAAGCGTTCACTGGGTCCGTACGCAGGGCAAATTACTGTACAATGAAAATCGTATTCCGCACCGGATGCTTGGAACCATGATGGACATTACGGAACAGAAGAGGACCGAACAGATTATAAAAGACAGCGAAAAACGATATAAAGATCTGATCGAAACGATGCCTGTCGCTGTTTATACCATTGATAAAAACGGTTATGTAACCCTTTACAACAAAGCAGCTGTCAGCCTTTGGGGGCGTAAACCAAAAATCGGAGCAGA
This sequence comes from Dyadobacter sediminis, assembly GCF_005860765.1. Taxonomy (GTDB): domain Bacteria; phylum Bacteroidota; class Bacteroidia; order Cytophagales; family Spirosomataceae; genus Dyadobacter; species Dyadobacter sediminis. The sequence goes on from NZ_VCEI01000011.1 coordinate 207,329, forward strand.
TCAGTGGTGCGGTTCTTTCGAAATGTATACTGTCGACGGCGAATACCTTCCACCCGAAAAAAGCCCCATTGCGATTGCTTTGAAAAACCAGCAATGCATGACATTGGAAGCATTTATCCGGAAACCCGATCTTTCATTAAGGCATATCATATCCACGCCGCAACCTATTTATGACAGCAACGGTGAAGTGACCGGCGCAGTGAACGTCCTGATTGATATTACGGAAAGGAAAGAAGCAGAACTTGCATTGAAAACAAGTGAAAGCAAATTCAGGACGCTTGCTGATTCCATGCCGCAGCTTGTCTGGACCAGTGATGCCGCAGGTATGGTATATTACTTCAACAAATCGGTTTACGAATATTCCGGACTTTCTGTTGAACAGCTTGATACCGACGGCTGGTTGCAGATCATACATCCGGATGATCGTCCGGAAAATATCCGGCTTTGGCGGCATTCCGTGGAAACCGGGATTGATTTCTTGTATGAACACCGGTTTCTCAGAAAAGACGGCGTTTACAGGTGGCAGCTCAGCCGCGCCATTCCGCAGCGAAATGCGGATGGAGAAATTGAAATGTGGGTCGGGACCAGCACCGATATTCATGACAGCAAGATTTTTATTGACCAGCTCGAATCCAAGGTGGCACTGCGTACCAAAGAACTTACAATTGCCAACAATGAGCTGGTTAAAACCAACATGGAACTTGCACAGTTTGCGTACGTCGCCAGCCACGATCTTCAGGAGCCGCTCCGGAAAATCCAGACGTTTGCAACGAGAGTGCTGGAAACTGAAAATCAGAATCTGTCGGACCGGGGCAAAGATTATTTGGCCAGAATGCAGGCTTCTTCCACGCGGATGCAGCAGCTGATTATAGATCTTCTGGCTTTCTCACGTGCCAACGCAATGGAAAAACACTACGAAAATACCGATCTCAACATTATTCTGCGGAATGTAAAGGAACAGCTCAGCGATTTGATTCAGCAGCAGCAGGCCGTAATTACAAGTGAGGTTTTGCCTACTCGGAGCGTGATTGTATTCCAGTTTGAACAACTTTTTACAAACCTGATTGCCAATGCACTTAAATTTGTAAAGCCCGATACAAACCCCGTCATCAACATCCGGGCAGGACAGTTGTCCGGTGAAATGATCGCGTTGCCCGGCATTGATTCTGCTGTTCAGTATCAATATATTTCTTTTTCCGATAATGGCATCGGATTTGACCCGCAATTTAAAGACCGGATTTTTCAGGTATTTCAGCGACTGCACAACCGGAGCACGTACGAAGGTACCGGAATCGGACTCGCTATCTGCAAGAAAATTGTGGATAATCACAACGGCCTGATCGATGCCATTGGAAAGCCCGGAACCGGCGCTACGTTCATTATTTATCTGCCGGTTTACTGAATCAGATAAACCAGCAGATCAATAATAGAAGAAAATAGACTGACTATATTTTATAAGGGAAACTATTTCAAAGCCGGTTTGGCACGGTCGTACTGAACTGGCCATACGATATCCTCGCCGAGCTGATGCGCTGCATGAAGCGGGAAATACGGATCACGAAGGAATTCACGCGCCATTACGATCAGATCCGCTTCATGATGCTGCAGGATATCTTCAGCCTGCTGTGTTTCGGTAATCATGCCTACAGCCCCGGTCATCATTTCCGCTTCTTTTTTGATTTTGGCAGAAAAAGGAACCTGATAGGAGGGCCCGACCGGAATTTTTACAGAAGGAACCAGCCCGCCGGTAGATACATCAATTAGGTCAACACCCGTGTTTTTCAAGATTTTAGCAAGTTCAACGGACTCATTTTCATTCCAGCCATTTTCAGCCCAGTCCGTAGCGGATATGCGTACAAAAAGAGGGAAATCTGCCGGCCAAACCTGCTGAACGGATTCGATAACTTCAAGCAGGATGCGGATGCGGTTTTCAAAGCTGCCGCCGTACTCATCACTGCGTATATTGCTGAGCGGCGATAAGAACTGATGGATCAGATAACCGTGCGCGGCATGTATTTCAATCACCTTAAAACCCGCTTTCAATGATCTTCCGGCAGCAGCGGCAAAATCTCCGATTACTTTCCGGATTCCCTCGATACCCAGTTCCTCCGGAGCATTTTCAGTCTCATGAAACGGAATCGCGGAAGCGCCGACCGTTTTCCAACCACCCTGATCTGCCGGAACCTGCCCGCGGCCTTTCCAGGCCGGAAAAGTACTTGCCTTACGACCTGCATGTCCGAGCTGAATCCCGGCTACGGAACCCTGCGCAGCAATAAAGTCCGTGATCTGTTTCAGTTTTTCTATATGCTCATCTTTCCAGATACCGAGATCCTCCGGCGAAATCCTGCCTTCGGGAGAAACGGCCGTTGCCTCGGCAATGAGCAGAGCGGCACCGCCAACCGCCCGGCTGCCGAGATGCACCAGATGCCAGTCATTGGCAAAGCCGTCGACGGATGAGTACTGACACATCGGCGATACGACAATGCGGTTTTTGAAACTTATATTTTTAATAGTAAGAGGCGTGAATAATTGCGAAGACATGAAAATTGAAAATTATTGTTACTGAAAATTTCATTGTTGTTCAACATAACGAACTGATTCCTCAAACAATTCCGCAGGTTGGTCAATTGGAGGGACTGCAATGAAACAATCGGCTTTAATCCGTCTCAATATGCTTGACCCGTCCGACTTCACCTGTTTCCAGCCTTACTTTAATGCCGTGCGTATGCACCGCGGACTTCGTCAGAATGTCTTTCACAATGCCATGCGTCAGTTTTCCGCTGCGCTGATCCTGTTTCAATACAATGGAAACCGCTGCACCCACGGAAATATTTTTACGTTCTGTACCTGTTAATGCTGTCATATTGCTTTTTCCTGATTTTCCAAATCAATGTTTGTGACGGGTTTTGCCTTTGCCGAACTGATTTTCTGCAGAATTTTGATTTCATCAATCGTAATCGTGCTGATGAGTTCAAACAAGCCGTTGATGGTTTTCAGGTCGGACAGCATTTTCCGTGCCGGCGACTGATCTGCTTTCTGGATACCCATTTCCTTGATTTCCTTTTTACGCATGGCAAGCAGCTCGATCAGTTTCTGGTTTTGCGGCAAAGACTCACGCGCAATTTCGATATGGCCCGGAACATGGCCGTCCAGCAAATCGATTGCAGTCTGAAGTTGTCGGTCAATCTGCTGGATCATCATTTCAAATTCAGCCTTAAACTCGCCATATTCCAGCGTCTGAGCGTAAGTGGACAAAGAGGCAATGTAGGAAGTCAGCATATAGCTTGTTGCAACAAACTGATGATACTCTTCCATATGCAACTGCCGACGCTTGGGTTCCGACAGCATTTTCTGAAAATTGTCCGACAAATTGGCCATCGCAATGATGGCATCTTTGCGGAGCAGTTTAAATTCATTGATGTCCAGTTGTTTTCCTGTAAACTTGGCGGCAACGATGTCGAAATACCTGCGATTGGCATTCAGAGCTGTTCGGATGTACTGATTAATCTGCGAATGTTCCCAGACCGGCAGTACATAAGATGAAATCAGATAGGCGATAACGGATCCAATGATCGTATCCAGGACTCGTTCTTTCAGCAGCGGCGTTATATGCTGGGGATTCAGGAAGTTGAAAGAAATAATTACATAAAGTGTAATGCACGTGGAAGCAATGAAATAATTGATCTTCAGGAAACTGTAAGCCATAATCATCGCAAACATCATAATCATGAACAGTGCGGTACCGTCATGAATCAGGTATAAAAACAGAAAACCCGAAATGACGCCTGCCATTGTTCCCCCGATCCGGTGCAGATTACGCTGTTTGGTAATACTGAATGCAGGTTTCAGAATGACGACAATCGTTAAAAGTATCCAGTATCCATGCCCAAGCTCAAAAAACAGCGAAACCGTGTAACCGACCAGCAAACCGAGCGTAATACGTACGGCATGACGAAAGTGGCTGGATTTCAGCGACAGATTATCGAGCAGGATACGCGGATGATATTCCTGTTTTGGTATAAAGTTTTCGGTTGCCACATTCAGGCTGTAACCCTGGCTTACTTCGGTATCGTAAGTGGTGGCGCGGTGCAGCTTTTTGATGCGTTCGGTTACGTCCTGCAGACTGTTCAGAATCTGGCGCAGCATCATGAAGTCTTCCAGATTATCATGCGTCATGGTATCCTGGCGCATACGTTGAAAAGCCTGCTGGCATTTGTTGAATGCTTCATCCAGATCATGTTTGGGATGCGAGGGAAAACCACTTTGCACGGCAATGCCAATCTGCTGTATCTCTGCCGATAGCCATTGTATGTACGTTCCGAACAGCCTTAGTATTTTGGAATGATCAAATGCCCGGTGCAGGTTGATATAGTTTTGCTGGGAATTCAGAATCCTTTCAAACAGATCAATGCTATCGAGGAACATCAGCATCAGGACTCTGCTTTTGTTGGTCGATTCGGTTACGATTTCCCGTGTTTTAAAAAGAATTTCGCGCAGGTTCTCATGATTTTCACGGAGTATAACCTGCTGATGGATCATGCGGCTGAACAGTTCATCATAATCCGGTTTGGCCAGATAATAATCCGCTTTAATGGAAAGCAGCTTACCGAGTTCCACAAAATTTTCGCCCAGCAACTGCTGGATTAGTTTGTACGGCATCAGCGTCTGAAGAACCATAAACAGGATGAAATACCAGATTCCGCCAGCCGAGAAAATCAGTGCCGTTTTCAGCACCATGTCGCCGCTGAGATGATCGTCGATATTGAAAACAAACACAAGCAGCGCAATAAGACCAATGCTGTTGACCCGGTTGCCATATACGCCCACAAGCGAGAAAAACATGCCGAAAAGGATGATTTCGGCAAAAATGATAAAATGAATATGCCTTAACAGTCCGGTGGTGAGTGCTACGGCAAAGCAAGTCAGAATCGCAATGAGCAGTGAATTGCGGCGCCGGTGATAAGGACCGGGGTTATCCGTTCCGCCAATCAGTAACGTTCCGAGCGGAAATGCGATCATGTCGCTCAAAATTCCGTAATGCTGAAAAATCAGACTGGGAATAACTGCGCCCAGCGTTAATCTGACGCCCGTGGAAAGGTAATGACTGGAAATGAACTTCTTAAATTCGTCGAGGTAATTCATGAAAACAAACCGACAGTAGCTGGTGCAATACTACTATTTTAATTTCACAAGCTGCAAAAGCCATACCAATTTATAACCGGTTCAAAACGTGCTGCAAACCGGAAAGTGCGCGGTGTTTTGTAATTCCTGAAAATTTGCGGAGATTGTTCAGGCAATGTATTTTGTTTTAATAAGGCATTTTCCAAAGTTGATGTATGTTCTGATATGTTGATTCTGAATTTTAATCCGTTTCCGGTTCTCGAAACCAGCCGTATGCGGCTGCATGCCTTGTCTGCAACAGCACATGCGGAAGGAATGTATTTGCTTCGCAGCAACACGGAAGCCATGAAATATATCGGCAAGCCGCTGCTGGGTTCCGTTGCGGAAGCACGAGAAATCATTGACTTATACAACCGCAACCTGAGAGAATGTATTGGTATAACCTGGGGAATTTCATTGAAGTCTTCGTCGGATTTGATTGGTTCCATCGGTTTTCATAAGCTGGATATTTTCAATCACCGGGCTGAAATCGGCTATATGCTGCATCCGCATCACTGGAACAAAGGATTGATGAGCGAAGCCATTGTCAAAGTGCTGGATTATGGTTTCCAAGTAATGTATCTGCACAGTATTGAAGCAAGAATAAATCCGGATAATGAACTTTCAAGAAAAATCCTGTTGAAACAGAATTTCATAAAAGAAGGTTATTTCAGGGAAAGCTATTATGAGAACCGGAAGTATCTGGATACAGAAGTATATTCACTATTGAGAAAGTAACGGTCAGCCATCAAATCCTTAAACTGGTTTGATCGAAAATAAAAAAGGACTGCAGTTACGCAGTCCTTTGTATCTTGTTTCTCTTTTATATTCTAGTTATCCGAACCGATTTTCAGGATGGCTTTGTCAATAAAGTACTGGCCTGTACCTTCTTCACCAATGACATCAAAAAGCTCGATGGCACGGCGTGCATTGTCCTCTTCTTCGATCTGCTCGTTTACAAACCATTGCAGGAATGATTCGGTTGCATAATCTTCTTCTCTGCGACTTTGGGTAACAATCCGGTTAATGGACTGCGTGACGGCGATCTCGCTTTGCAATGCTGCTTCGAAAACACTTCTGAAAGACGTGAATTCCTGCCTTACCGCAGTAATTTCCGGTGAAACGGCAGTTCCGCCAACTGTCATGATGTAATTGAAGATTTTCAGCATATGCGTGCGCTCTTCGTCTGATTGTTTCAGAAAATAGGCCGCACTGTTTTTGAAACCGTTGCGATCGCACCAGGAAGCCATTGCAAGGTATTTGGCCGAAGCTTCGGCTTCCATTTTAACCTGGTTATTCAATAATATTTCTATTTCCTCTTTCAGGGAAGTTCTTTGTCTCAATAAGTCTTTCATGGTTACTTGCTTTTTATTATATCTAACTAATTGCAAATATCATACGAAAGTTCATCAATACAAGGCGAAGGCGAAATTTGGAATTGGTCTAATATGATCTGAATGAGCTATTTAGACTAATTCTGAATCTTTGTACAAAATCTGGTGCAGCATGGAATTGAGTTCAATTGCAAAGAAAGTGCCGTTTACAAGTTCTCTCAGCTGAATAAGCTCACACAAGGTCAGCTTGTGATAAATATTCAGCTTCGGCGCTTCAACAAATTCATAATCAGACTCATCCGAAAGATCAAAAATTCTGCTGTGAATATCAATGGCATTAATCAGCCTGCGGAAATTCAGAAAATCCTGTATCCGGAAAGAAGCTTGTATTTCACCAAAATGAAGAATAACTTTTGATGTTAAATCACATTGCAAGCTGTGACCTTTGGCAGTACTGAACAACTCGTTTAGGGTATTCACTGAACAATGCGGTTGAATCGTGGAAATTGTTGCACAAAGATAACTGCAAACACTTTTCCAAACAAGTTTATTTAAAAGCAATCTAATTAAATCCTAGGCTGAGCAGAAGGGAAGAAAGGAGGAAGGAAGTAAGGAGGAGGGAAGTGAATGGGAAAAAAAGAAAAGGGAGTCGGAAGTTACGATTATTGTAAATTCCGAATCCCTTCCTTTCCTCCATTCTCCTTTTTCTCCTTCCTCCCTCTTACCCTTTTTTCCTTACTCCTTTTCTCTTCCTCCTCCGGAAAATCAGCTAACCGCTGCTTTGGCCCAGTTGTCGCGCAAGGTAACGGTTCGGTTGAATACGGGTTTTTCGTTCGTACTTTCCGTGTCGGCGGCAAAATATCCTTTACGCAGAAACTGGAATGAATCGCCGGGCTTGGCATCTGCCAGGGCTGGTTCGGCATAGCCGGTAATGACGTGCAGTGAATCCGGATTGATGTAATCCTTAAAGTCACCTTCTTCAGAAGCAACATCTTCCACGACAAACAGGCGGTCATAAAGCCGTACTTCAACCGGAACTGCATCTGCAACCGACACCCAGTGCAAAGTCCCTTTTACATTGATTCCCGTTGTATCATGCCCGCTTTTGCTGTTTTCAATATAAGTACAGCGGACTTCGGTTACTTCGCCGTTTTCATTCTTTACAAAATCCTCACACTGAACAATGTAGGCACCTTTCAACCTGACTATTTTGCCGGGAGCAAGCCGGAAGTATTTCTTGGAAGGCGTTTCCATAAAGTCTTCTTTCTCAATATAAACCTCACGTGTAAACGGAACCTCACGCATGCCGGCGGCATCGTCTTCGGGATTGTTTTCAAGCTGGCACATTTCGGTAACGCCTTCCGGGAAGTTCGTGATAACGACTTTCAGCGGGTCCAGCACAGCCATTCTTCTGAGTGCCTTTTTATTCAGGTCTTCCCGTACGCAGAATTCCAGCAAGCCAACGTCAATCATATTTTCACGACGGGCAACGCCGATACGGTCACAGAAATCCCGGATGCTTTCCGGTGTATAACCTCTTCTTCTCAGGCCGCTTATGGTTGGCATTCTCGGATCGTCCCAGCCATGCACATGCCCTTCCTGAACAAGCTGAAGCAACTTTCTTTTACTTGTAACGGTGTAATTCAAATTGCGGCGTGCAAATTCGTACTGATGCGAAGGATATATTTCCAGTTTTTCAATAATCCAGTCATAAAGCTCACGGTGCGGTACAAATTCCAGTGTACAGATCGAATGCGTTACGGTTTCAATGCTATCGCTTTGTCCGTGTGCGAAATCATACATGGGATAAATGCACCATTTATTTCCGGTACGGTGATGATGCGCATGTTTGATCCGGTACAAAATCGGATCGCGCATCAGCATATTGATATGCTGCATGTCTATTTTGGCACGAAGCGTCCGGCTTCCGTCCGGAAAGGCGCCGTTCTTCATCTGCTCAAAAAGTTCCAGGTTTTCATCCGCCGAACGGCTACGGAACGGACTGTCGGTTCCGGGCTCGGTCGGAGTTCCTTTCTGAGCGGCTATTTCTTCTGACGTCGAATCGTCTACATAAGCCAATCCTTTGGAAATCAGCTTTACAGCATATCCGTACAACGTATCAAAATAATCCGAGGCGTAGAGTTCATGTTTCCATTCAAAGCCCATCCAGCGGATATCGTTCTTGATACTTTCCACGTATTCTGTATCTTCCGTAACCGGATTGGTATCATCAAATCTTAAATTGGTATACCCCGGAAATTTTTTTGTAAGGCCGAAATTAAGGCAAATACTGGAAGCATGGCCGATATGCAGATAACCGTTCGGTTCCGGCGGGAAACGGGTTATAATCTGGGTATATTTCCCCGATTGCAAGTCGGCTTCAATGATTTCTTCAATAAAATTGAGGCTTTTTTCTTCTTTTTTGTCTTCCGCAAACATACGATACTGGAAATATTATTCGATTTTCAAAGTTAACCTTCTTCGCAACAATTACAGCAATCAAGCCTTTTAAATCGCAAATCTGTGCCGTTTACCTTATTTTTGGAGCATGCGTTATTTTATTGAATTCAGTTATAAAGGAACGGCCTACAATGGCTGGCAAAAACAGAAAAATGCCCTCGGCATACAGCAGGTTCTGGAAGAGGCGCTGGCTAAAATTTTGAGAACAGCCGTTGAACTTACCGGAAGCAGCCGCACGGATACAGGCGTACATGCAGAACAACAATTTGCGCATTTTGATTTGATTAATCCGCTGGAAGATCCGGATGAACTGGTTTACAAGCTTAACGGCATTATTCCGAGAGACTTGGCAATACGTAAAATCATGATTGTTCCGGATGAAGTGAATTCCAGATTTGCAGCGACATTCCGGAAATATGAATACCGGATCAGCCGGAAGAAAAACCCGTTTCTGATCGATCAGGTATTTTTTCTGAAAGCGGAACTGGACGTTGCCGCCATGAACGAAGCCGCAAGTTTGCTACTTATCCACAGAAATTTTGAAAGTTTCAGCAAGGTGCATACAAGCGTAAACAACTTTCTGTGCACCATCACGCAGGCCGAATGGATCGATGCCGGAGAAATGCTGGTTTTCCATGTACAGGCCAATCGCTTTCTCCGGGGCATGGTCCGAGCGCTGGTCGGTACGATGCTGGAAGTAGGAAAAGGAAAGAAAACAGTTGCGGATTTTGAGAAGGTGATTTTATCCAGGAACAGAAAAACGGCCGGTGCACAGGCTCCGGCCGAAGGGCTTTTTCTGGTAAAAGTCGGTTATCCCGAAACGCTTATCTTTTCCTAATTCAAATGGCGTCTTTGGTCATTTGGTTGTCAACCCGTCTTGAAATTCCCAGTGGATTGCTGTTTTTAAGTTCGTCGGGCAACAGTGCGTCCGGCCAGTTTTGAAAGGATTGCGGACGCACAAACCGTAAAATGGAATCTGTTCCGACGGATGTAAATTTGGCATCCGCAGTGGCAGGAAACGGTCCGCCGTGGTGCATGGAAGCACAAACTTCCACACCGGTAGGAACGCCGTTCATGATAAATCTGCCGGAAATAGCCGCCAGTTTTCGCAAAATAGCTGGGTAGGAGGCCGCTTCATCCGTTTCTGCCATCAGTGTCGTTGTCAGCTGGCCTTTCAGATGCGAAACCGCTTCGAGTAATTCCTCCGTATTTTCGCATACAATAAGCAGTGAAAATGGTCCGAATATTTCTTCGTGCAACTTCGGATTGGCAATAAAAGCCTTTCCCGCAACCTGCGCCACAGAAGCCTGCGCCTGATTTTCTCCTTCCGAATACAGATCGGAAAGTGCAAGTTGCTTAACATTTTCCTGTTCAAACAAGTGTGATCGGCGGCTGTAATAACTTTTGCAGATCCCGGCCGTCAGCATCGTGGCCGAAGCGGTTTTTTCAATTTCAGTTTTGTAAGATGCTGTAAATTCCTGCGAACCTTCCGAATTCGTTATAAATACAAGTCCCGGATTGGTACAAAACTGTCCGGCTCCCAACGTAACCGAAGATGCGACCGTTTTGCCAAGCTGCAGTGCATTTTGTTTCAAATAATCGGGCAGGATAACGATCGGGTTTACACTGCCCATTTCAGCATAGACCGGAATGGGTTCTTCCCGTTCCTGTGCGAGCCTGTAAAGCGCCATGCCGCCTGTAAATGAGCCTGTAAATCCCACTGCCTTGCTTGCCGGGTGTTTGACCAATGCCGTTCCTACTTCATAGCCGTCGTCATAAAGCATGGAAAAAACGCCGTCGGGCATTCCGGTCCTTTGTGCGGCTTTTACGATGGCCTGTGCTGTCATGTCACTGACGCCCGGATGCGCCGGATGTGCTTTTACAATCACCGGATTTCCTGCTGCAAGTGCCGGGCCGGTGTCTACACCGGCGATGGAATATGCATAAGGAAAATTACTCGATCCAAAAACGATAACTGGCCCGATCGGAACAAGCATTTTCCGGAGATCCGGCTTTGGAAGCGGACTTCGGTCGGGAAGGGCCGTATCAATGGATGGATTTACCCAGGAACCTTCGCGTACAAGTTCTGCGAACTGCATAAGCTGTGTAATCGTGCGCGCTCTTTCGCCTGTAAGCCGCGCAACCGGAAGTCCGGTTTCCAGGCTTGCCCTTTCCAGCAACGCATCGCCGAGATTCATGATTTCCTCTGTAATTGCAACCAGAAAATCAGCACGTCTGGCAGCAGGCAAAGCAGCATAATCTGCAAAAGCTTTTTCCGCCAGTTCCATCGTGCGGCTGACCTCCTGCTGTGTTGCCGTATGAAACGTCTCCGGCAAATAGGAACCTGAATCAGGGACGTAAGACTGAAAGGTATGTTCGTTTTCGGCAAAAAGTGTATAGCCGATTATATTTTTACCAAGTATTTCCATTTTTGTTTTTTGTTAATTAAATGAAATGGTCTTAAAAATAAAAGTTTGTACTGATCCGTGAATCGGTACAAACTTTTCATACTGTTCTTTAAGTAGCTGTTAGCAATTAGCTGCAAGCTGTTAGTTGAATATGTGATTTGTAAACAAAAGCCGGTTAAAGTTTAATTCCAAATTGTTTTATCAACTACTTCAAACATTCATTTGCTGCTACACAAGACGGCCAATAATATCATCCACAGAAATGCCTTCCGCTTCTGCCTTGAAGTTTCGAATAATTCTGTGCCGGAGTACGGGCAATGCCACCGCTTTTACATCTTCAATATCCGGTGAGTACTTGCCCGAAAGCAACGCATTGCATTTGGCAGCCAGAATAAGCGCCTGTGACGCCCGCGGTCCGGCGCCCCAGTCCAGATAATCGCTTGTATCTTTAATGGCCAGACCGGCAGATGGACGGGTTTTATGCACCAGTTTTACAGCATATTCAATGACGTGATCTGTAACCGGAACGCGCCGCACCAAGTGCTGGAAATCGGTTATCTCTTCTGCGGTAATTACTTTGGAAACCTGATGGCGGTTATCGTTGGTCGTGTTTTTGACAATACTCACTTCTTCCGCATAGGAAGGATAATCCAGCTGAATCATAAACATAAAACGGTCGAGCTGTGCTTCCGGAAGCGGATAAGTTCCTTCCTGTTCAATCGGGTTTTGCGTAGCCAGTACAAAGAAAGGCCGCTGCAGGGAATGTTTTACACCGGCAATGGTCACCGAATATTCCTGCATGGCTTCCAGCAGTGCCGATTGTGTTTTTGGCGGTGTACGGTTGATTTCATCAGCCAGGATAATGTTGGCAAATACCGGCCCTTTGATGAATTTGAAGTTACGGTTCTGATCCAAGGTTTCAGAGCCGAGAATATCCGACGGCATCAGATCGGGTGTAAACTGTATTCTGTTAAAATCAAGATCCAGCGAAGAAGCAATGGTTTGGATCAGAAGTGTTTTTGCAAGTCCCGGAACGCCTACAAGCAGGCAATGTCCCTGACAGAATATAGCGGTAAGCAATCTTTTAACAACCTCATCCTGCCCGATGATTACATTCCCGATTTCACTACGGATTTTTTCGTAAGCTATTTTCATAGCTTCTGCTGCTTCTACGTCCGATGAATACTTCACAATATGCCAGATTAGATTTAAGAATATTTCAAACGCATTAAATGACAGTTGTACTTCCTACATATCATCTGCCTGGGCGAGCCCGAGGACTTTACAATTCCGGTATTCGGGCTCAATACTGATAAAAACATCGCCTTGTGCCTTTTTAAACCATTCTTCCAGCGCATTGTTCCGCTTGTTGCTTAGAACGATCTGCGCCAGTTTTTCATAATCATCATGCAGGTTAGCCGTATGCGGTTCCGATTTGCTTTTGTACCAGATGATACGCATCGCACTTCTGCCGTCTTCGGTACGGTAAGATACCGGCTGGCTCAGATCGCCCACTTTCATGGTGTCAATGGCAAAATACAAAGCCGGGTCCATCGAAGCATCCAGCGTAAGACGTGCAAGTCCTGTATTTCTGTCCTGAATCAAGCCGCCTGCTTCCGCCGTTTCCTTGTCTTCTGAATTGTCCAGTGCAGCTTTCGCAAATTTCAGCGTATCTACAGAAATCAGCTTGCGGAGGCTGTCCAGCGAACGGATTGCCTCGGTCATATCTGTTCCTTTGTTATAATCAGGACGTAGAAGAATATGTCTTGCGTGATATTCCGCGCCTCTGGTTTCAATTAGTTTGATCAGGTGAAAACCGAATTGTGATTCTACAATATCCGACATTTCGCCCGGTTTCAAAGCAAGTGCGGCGCCTTCAAATTCCGGAACCATCGCACCGCGTTTTGCAAAGTTAAGGTCACCGCCGTTCTTTGCGGAACCCAGGTCTTCGGAATAGATCTGTGCCAGCGTAGCAAAATCCTCGCCTTTTTCTGCACGCTGTTTCAGGTCAAGAAGCTGCTGCCTGAGTTTGTCCTTTTGTTCCCGCGTTACCGTTCCCAGTTTCACAATATGCCCGATTTCCACTTCGGAAGGAATATATGGAAGGCTGTCTTTTGGAATTGAATTGTAGAATTTACGCACTTCATTCGGTGTGATCTTTACGTTACCCGAAATCGTGCGCTGCATTTTTTCAACGACTTTCTGTTCCTTTACCTGCTGGCGGAGTTCGCTTTTCAGGTTGTCAATGCTTTTGCCGTAAGCCTCCACAATGTTTTTTTCCGAGCCAAAGCGCTGGATCATATAACCCATCTTTGCATCCAGTTCTCCGTCTACTTCCTTGTCTTCCACAATTACCGAGTCAATTTCCGCTTTTGCAAGAAGCATTTTATTGATAATCAAAGATTCAAGCAGCTGGCATTTTTCAGGAGCCGTTCTGCCTTCGGCCTTGTACTGCGCATACATATCTTCAAGCTCCGAGTTCAGAATGTAGTGATTGTCAACGCGTGCGATGATCTTGTCAATGCTTACACCTTGCTGCCCCTGTCCATAGCTGATCAAGCCGAAAAGCAGTAGAAATACTGTTGTCAGCTGTGCCGTCATAAAATTGTTTATTTTCATAGAATTGTTTTGTTCCTCTTCAAGTTCAGGATTTTGCATCCGGGTTATAAGAACGTTGATAGTTGTTTGTTTTGAAAGGCTAAAATACACTTAACGCTTTATTTTTTCTAATTCTGCCGCATTGACTTTTACCGGAAATTTTTCCTGAAGTCGTGAAACCCATTGTTTTTCCAGTTCTTTCTGATAATCATTGATTACACTTCCTCTTGCTTCCATAAAGGTCTTTGGACGCGCAGGTTCTATTTTCTTGATATCAGCCCAGAAAAACATATTGTTGTCCTTGAAAGTTTGTTCTCCGGCCTGCCATTTCATTTTACTTAAAAGCGGATTGTCCTGCGTGAAATACCCGTCACGAATCATAACGGCATCCGGCGTTTCCGAATTATAAACTTTCTCCACATCTTTCCGCGACTGGCTGTAGAACTGAAAGCTCACTCTTCTATTACGCTCCGGTTCGGCACTTTGACGAAAAGAGCCGTAATCTTTTTCAATAATCCGCAGAATGGGAATATTTCTGCCATTAAGGTAACCGATTACATTCCTGATTCTGGCCGCCGAGGCCATTTCGGTTTCTTCCGCAGACCGGTAACCGGCAATTTCCACAATGTAGTCCGGATTTTTTTCCATGATAATATAAACGTCCGTCAGTGCTTCCAGCTGTTCATTGCTGATCTCGGTTCCATTCACCGGAAACAGTATTTCCCTTGACTTTCTTTCCAGCTTGTAAGGACTTTGGGCCAATGTTCTTCGTATTGAATTGACAGTCTGAGTGTCTTTTGCAGAAATGATGGTACCCACAGCACGTTCCGGAAACTTGTATTTATCCTTAAAGCGTTCATAATAATTTACCTGTCCAGCAGAATCGGAAAGGGAACGCTGCCATACATTTTCTTCCATTATCTGCGAAAGCAACACACCTTCACGGATTTCGGTCATCAGGCTTCGGAATTCTGGATTGGATTCTTCCAGATGATCTTTCTCGTAATCAACAAGGCTTTCTGCAAGATACTCGTTATAATAACGGCGGAATACGACAGCTGGCGACGCATCTTTCGGCTTTGGCTGCTGTTTTCTTTTTACGTAATCCAGAAATGAAAGTGCATGATACGTATTCTGTTCAATTCTGAAAATGATGCTTTGGGACCAATCCGTTGAAACAGGTCTGATGTAATCCCATTTTCCGGTCAGGATTGTGCTGTCGCCCAAAACCGAAACTGCATTCCATTGGTCGGCAAATTCTTCCACTGCATACTTGTCCTTCAACCTTTTAACATTGGCGAGTTCAAGCACTTTACCGCGCGAATCCGTGATAACCTTTTTTCTCAGTGTTGGAGCCATTTCACTCAGCGGCTCAAGGTTCTTTTTCTCGATCAATCTGAGAATATGCCAGCCATACATGGTCAAGACAGGCTTTGAATATGCATTGACTTTATTGAGTCCGAACGCAGCCTCTTCAATTTCGGGAGCCATCTGGCCGGTTCCGAACAGCGGCAGCAAGCCGCCGTTTCTTCTGGATTGCCGATCGTCCGAGTAATTTTCCACCACCAAATCCCAGTCTGCACCGTTCTGAAGCTGCGTATAGGCCTCATCGATACGGGCTTTTGCGGATTCTTTCTGAGCCTGTGTTCCGGCGGTATCCAGCTGCACCATCAGGTGTGCAACCTGTACCGTGCCGCGGCTTGTGCGCTTGTCCGTGACCTTGATGATATGATACCCGGCCTTTGTGCGTACGGGCTGGGAGATTTTACCCGTCTGTACATTATAAGCAGCTGTCTCCAGCGGGTATACGATCTGGAAGGCCGTAAAATAGCCAAGGTCTCCCTTGGTTCTCGGCGCAGCAGGATCTTTGGAAAACCTGGCCGCCATGTCTCCGAAATCCGAACCTTCTTCCAGTCTTCCCCGCAAGGTAACGGCTGCACGGTATGCTTCCAGCGTATCTTCCGGAGAAGCGTCTTCTGTAACCGGAATCAGAATGTGCGAAGCTCTTACTTCCTGTTTAAGCCGGTTATACGCCTCATTCACCAGTTTTTCAACAAGTTCCTTATCAACAAGGTGGTTTTTGGCCAGCTGTTCTCTATAGGAATTCACTTCCTCGCGGTAATCCAGCGTGGTGTCTCTGCCTTCCTGTATTGCCTGTAAAACTTTAATTTTCTGATCCGTATATAGTGCTGCGTATTCCTGCGGTGTAAGTTCACGGGAAGAATCCGATGCAAATTTGTTCTTGTCATATGATTCCTGATATTCTTCCAGTGAGAATTTCTGATTCCCGATCTCAATCAATGCTGGCGTTTCTGTAATTACCGGCGGTGGCGGTGCAGAAGTTTTGCAGGAACTGACTGTAAGTATGGCAAGCAAAGAAATATTTAAAGCGTATTGAGACATATCTGTATAATTCAAAACAAAAAAGCTTCCGGAGCTGACCTAGTTTAACATAAAATGCTCCGATATATTGTATGGCAGCAAAGTTAGGCGCTTTCGCATCAGTTAAAAATTAAACAGGCAGGTATGTATGTATCCAGTCCAAATTCCCCACTTTTGTAAAACTACTATGGTATTTGTACCCCACATAGTGTGACTGTTCTGCTACAAAGTATATCTTCAATCCAGGAATTGTACTTAGTGGGGAAATACTATTTTAATTCGTGAAATATGACAATAATACAAGTTTGGGGCATAATTTTTATACTGAAATGCGAAGCTCGTATTAAGCTTAAAACCTTCAGAATCATGGAAAATGTTAAGGGAGAAGAATTGATTATGATGATCAAGGCATTGTGGAATGAACAGAAAAATCGTGAAATCCTTTACCTTGAAGCACTCAGAAAAGATGTTAACGGATCGTTCCGCAGGGTTTTAAGCCAGGGTCATGTCAGTGCCGTTTTGTTCCAGCGTGAAATAGGCTGGATCTATGATTATTTCAAATGTTTTCTAAATGATAAGGAACTTGATGAAAAAATTTCCGGATCATCCCGGCAGGCTGTCAGGATTCTTGAAGAGGCAGAACATCAGGAAGATATAGCAAGATGCCTGAAAAAAAACGAGGCGACCACGTTACAGCTCTACAAATCATTACGCGGTTATATGGACAAGGATTCAGAAGCCAGAAAAGTGCTGGATGAACACCTTGCACGAATTTCCGAGTTTTACGAAACATTGCGTAAACTTGAAATAGGCAATCGGAAAATGATCAGTTATACGGTCGCGGCGTAGTTCTGCCATGAATCAGATTTGATACAGTTCAATGGGTAAATCGTCCGGATCAGCAAAAAAGGTGAATTTTTTTCCTGTAAACTCATCAATCCGGACGTCCTCCAAAATAATTCCTTTAAATTTGAAATAGGTAATTGCAGCTTCAATATCTTCCACCTGAAAAGCAATATGCCTCAATCCGCATGCCTCCGGCCGTGAAGTACGTTTCGGAGGTTCTGGAAAAGAGAACAATTCAATACAATATTGTCCGTTCAGCGACAAGTCCAGCTTGTACGAATCCCGTGCTTCGCGGTATACTTCCCGGTCTATTTCAAAACCCAGAATTTGGGTGTAAAAGTGCTTCGACTTTTTATAGTCGGAGCAGATAATGGCAATATGATGAACCGATTTTAAAAATTGCATAAGTTTCAGTAAGTGGCTTTTTGTAATTCCGTAGCGTTGCGGTCAGATCCGGATAAATAACTTTTTCTTGTACATCCAGTATAAAATCCACCATTCGATCAGTAAAATGATGGCGCCGCTGACCAGTGAACGCAGGCCTTCTCCGAAAATCAGGTCATAATGCTGGCTGATGTGAATCCGGAAAGACTGATCAATAAAACTGTCAATCGTATGGGCAAGAATATAGGCTGCTATCGAATTGGTTCCAATGACAATCAGTGGAAAGAATACGGATTTGTTTTGTTTGATATCCACCAGAAAATAAAAAACTGCAAGCAGTAAAAAGCACCATCCGCCGCTGAATAACGTCCACGCAGGGGTCCAGATTCTTTTAACAATCGGATTGATACCTGAAAGATTAAGCGCTACGGACACAACAAAAAGAACGGCGGAAGTAATGACAAGCCGTTTGATCAGCCATTGGGAAGAAGGCGCGGATTTCAGCCATTTTCCTGCAATAAGTCCCAGAATCATAGTTCCTAATGTCGGAATGAAGCTTAATGTGCTGTAACCGCCTCCATTGAAATGGAACGGCTTCTCGCGCGGGAAAAGGTTCAGAAACCATCGGTCAAATGCCCAGGCCAGGTTGGTATTATTGTTCCAGTGCGCTGCAAATCCTTTCAGGTTATGTTCCCAGTCTGCCGTAATACCTGTTTCCGACCAGTCGAAGTAGGGGCCGGGCAAAGGATACAGTGCAAATGCCAGTCCGTATAAAAACAGGATAACGGCCAATGCGCTCCATTGTATACGCTGTGTACTGAAGCCCAGTGCAAAAAGAATCGGGTAACCCAGTCCGATCTGTGTAAGCGTGTCTTCAAAGGTAAAATTCGTTTGTGATGCATGCATGGACCGCAGAAATATGCCCAGCAGAACAAGAATGAGCGAACGGCGCAACGTCTGCAGCCACATAACGCTATTGCTTTCATTCCGGCTTACCCGGCCAGCCATGGAATAAGGCAGCGCAACTCCGACCAGAAAGGAAAATGACGGCTGGATCAGATCATGAAGGGAACATCCGACCCAGGGAACATGGCTTTGCTGAAAATCCAGGAACGCCCAGAACCAACTTTCCGGAAATGATTCGGCGACCTGACTGAACCGTAAAACTTCTGCCATCATTAAAAACATGACAAATCCACGATAGGCATCGATGGACGTAATGCGTTGTGGCGCAGGCGACAGGAAATCTTTCAAAATGGTTGCAGGGTTAAATACAGTATGCTGCCGTGCGGATAGAACCAGTTTTGCACAGCCATTAAGGGTTATTATGGATATAAAGAAAAAACCCCGCCGGATTTACCCGGCGGGGTTTTTGTTTGTTGAAAATATGTTCAGAAGTTCACAAAACGGCTTTAACTGCTTCACCGGATCGTTAAACATTCATTTTCTTTAGTTCCTTTACAGCATGGTCAGCAGCGCGGGCGGTCATGGCCATATAAGTCAATGACGGATTGACGCAGGAAGCGGAAGTCATGAAAGAACCGTCCGTTACGTACACGTTTTCAGCACCCCAAACCTGATTGTGTTTGTTCAATACTGAAGTTTTTGCATCATTTCCCATACGTGCAGTACCCATTTCATGGATACCGATCCCCGGATGCTTCGACTCGTCGTTGTAAGGTGTAACATTTTTCAAACCTGCCGCTTCCAGCATTTCGGCGGCGTCGTTCATCATGTCCACGCGCATTTTCTTTTCATTGTCGCCGTAAGCAGCATCAAAAACTACAAGCGGCAATCCCCATTTGTCTTTTTTGGTCGGGTGTAGTGTAAAACGGTTTTTCTCGTCCGCAATCATTTCCCCGAATCCGCCAATGTTCATGCTCCATGCGCCGGGTTCGGAAATTTTCTTCTTGAATTCAGCACCGAAGCCTTCTATGCCGGCTCCACCGGACCAGCTGTCACGGCTGGCTCCGCCCTGATAACCGAATCCGCGGATGTAATCGCGTTTGTCGGTTCCCCAGTTGCGGTATCGCGGAATGTAAATGCCATTGGCACGTCTTCCGAAATAGTACTTGTCCTCGTACCCTTCTATATCGCCCCGTGCACCAACGGCAAGGTGATGATCCATAATGTTACGTCCAAGCTGATCGCTTTCATTGCCGAGGCCGTTAGGAAAACGTTTGGATGTGGAATTCATCATCAGCGATGCCGTTGCAATTGCAGATGCATTCAGGAATATGATTTTTGCGTAGTACTCCTTGGTTTCCAGTGTATTCTGATTGATAACACGAACGCCAGTAGCTTTACCGGCTTTGTCATCGTAAATAACTTCGGAGACAATGGAATCCGGAATCAGCGTCAGGTTTCCGGTTTTCTGTGCTGCCGGAAGCGTAGCCGACTGCGTGCTGAAATAAGCACCATACGGACATCCGCGCATACACATGTTACGAAACTGGCACGCAGCACGTCCGAGTTCGGTATGGAAATCCTTGGGCTGGGTCAAATGGGCAGCCCGTCCCATAATGACATGGCGTCCGGCAAATTTCTTTTCCACTTCACCTTTAACATGTTTTTCCACACAGTTCATCTGCATCGGCGGCAGATATTGTCCGTCGGGAAGCACATCAAGGCCGTCCCTTGCTCCGCTGATCCCTGCGAATTTTTCAACGTAATCGTACCAAGGAGCAATGTCGTTGTACCGGATCGGCCAGTCGATGGCGATGCCGTCTTTTGCATTTGCTTCAAAATCCGCCGGATTGAGGCGGTAACTCTGACGTCCCCACAGAAGAGAACGGCCACCCACATGATAGGCCCGGATCCAGTCGAACTTGCGGGTTTCATCATAAGGGTTTTCCTTGTCATTTTCAAAAAGGTAACGGTGTTCCTCATTCGCAGTATAACCGGTTCGGATATTGGCCCAGTATTCCTCTTTTGCCACGGTGGTGACACGTCCCCGGTGTTCGAATTCCCATGGCGCAAGCGTAGCGGTTTTATAATCCGTTATATGCTTGATATCGCGCCCTCTTTCCAGCATGACTACTTTAAGGCCTTTCTCTGTCAATTCTTTGGCAGCCCAGCCGCCGCTTATTCCGGAGCCGACAACAATGGCATCATAAGTTGCCTGTTTTGCAGCTTTCAAATTTAAATTCATATTGAATATATTTCAATTTTAAGGAGTTATGCCTAAACGTACCCGAAATTCACACAGACAGCCATTGTACCAGCTGCACCGAATTTCTTTGCGTTTATGCGTCAATTACATTGCCCAGGCTTTTTGTCCCGGTTTCAAGTCGATGCATCCGTCGTAGCGGCCCGGAACGGCCACGTATTCCAGTGCCTGCGTAGCACCGGCTTCTGAGGTAAAATATCCCAGAAGGGTCAGTTCTTTTACCAGCTGGAAAAACGGAACGCCGGCATCTGTATATTCCTTACCTGCTTCCGTATACTTTTTCTTTTCTTCGCCTGCCTTTGCAGATTCCGTTCGGGCGGCAGTTTCCATTTCCTTAAGAATCTTAGTCTGTTCGGCAGGAGATGCTTTCATGAAATCCCTTTTTTCCAATTCTTTCATACCCTCGTTAAAGCTCGACTGATCTTTTTCCGCATAGCAGTCTTTCAGCATTTTTTCAATGAATTCGCCCACTTTTGCGTCTTTTGCACCGGGTGTATCCGTTTTTGGAATGATTATTTCGGCAACTTCCGAAACCAAGGCCTGTCTGTCCTGTGAAAAGGGAAACGAAATACCGGTTGAAGTTTCATTTGCCGATTTACAGCCTTCCAGAAAAGCAAGCATAGTAGGAGCGGAGAGGGCTCCGCCCATTAAGAGCGCCACACGACTGATGGCTTCGCGTCTTTTCATTATATGTAATTAAATATAGGTTAACAATCCTGAGTGTAAAAATACATTCGATTAATGCAATTTTTAATAATCCGGCTAATTTAGGAAAATTTCTCTGTTTTAATCCTGTTAGAATGATTCTATATAATGAATTACAGATCTATTTTCCTGTCGTTCAGCAAACTGGAAAGAAATTAAATTTGCATTAATGTGAAGGTCACGTTTATTTATTATTCCTCTGAAATGATGTAAAAACGTTTTATAGTACCATTAAATTGCAGCCGCGTATATCCGAATTGTCAAAACGGCCCATGACATAGAATGTGCCCGGATCATTCCCGAAACGGCCGAGATCCTGCGTCTCTATAAACGAACAGCTATCCAGGTTGGCAAGGTCAATGACATTGATCCCGCCGGTTTTGGAACTGCCGAAATGATGATCTGAAATGGCAAAAGGATCGTTGATGTCCCTCAGCAAAATACGCATGGAAAAACCCGGAACAAACAGTCCGGAGCCATGCGAATAACCTTGGGAAAGCAGTTCGGTCATGCCGTATTCCGAATGGATCTGATCAGTGTAAAACGAACGGGTAAGTAGGTCGTGCACTTCCTCGCGCAGCAGTTCCTGCCTGCGGCCTTTCATTCCGCCTGTATCCATGATCGTAAGGTTATTCATGTGCTTCATGAAAGACAGGTCTTCGTTGCTTTCCGCCAGGTTCAACAACGCAAATGTCACCCCGAGCAGCAAGATGTTTTTTCCATCGGGTTTGTCGGCCAGAAATCTTAGTTTATTCAGCATTTCATTTACATCATCGAGGTAAAAACCGGAATATTCCGATTGCGACGACTCAATAAAATGTTGCATCATATACACCAGGGAAGAGTTGTTTCGTTCAAGGTAGGACGGCAGCAATGCAAGAATGTGAAAGTGCTTCAGGTCGCCATAATGTTCCTGAAAAATGCGTGTGGAAACGTCTTTGTAAAGCGGAGCGTCAAACAAATGGTGGCTGCTTGTTTGCTGGCCCGTAGTGCCGCTGCTGTGAAACACTGCGGATGCAGCAGGCGGCATGCCGGTCTGAACCGTATGGTTCTTGAAAAATGGGATGGGCAGGAATGGGATTTCAGTTAACTTATGAATAGCATCGGGATTCACATGCAGGTAATGCAGATATTGATTGTATACAAGATTGTAATTCGCCTGATAACGGAATATTTTCAAGGCAAGCTGCTCGAAATCAGAAGCTTTAAGTTTTAAAATCTGATTCCTGAGTTCTTCCCTTATTTCGGTCTGAGAATTGTTGTTTTGAAGTTCCAATACTGTTACTTTCGTATAAATTAAGTACAAAGTTAAAAGACTGAAATTCCAAATGCGAACAGTGTAATGAAAAACTGTTCGAAGTCGTTAAGATAAAAAGCTGTACATATAAATATCAGTAAAATGAAAATGAAATTTTCCCTGTTCGTTGTTTTGGCCGGAGCAGCATTGGGCTGTGTGGATATTCCTGATTTTGACGATACGCCGAAAATTTATTATAACGGAATCAGTCAGTATACAGCGGTGAATGAAAAAACAGGTAAAAATGAACGTGAATACGTAACGGTAACCATTGATTTTGAAGATGGTAATGGTGACCTGGGCGCCACTACCGAGGAAATAGCTAACCCTGCTTTTGCAGATCCGTATGGAGAATGGGGGAATTACGAGCTGATTACCTATCTAAAAGGAGCAAACGGAACATGGCAGGAGCAATCTCTGGAAGGTGATAAATACAAATGGATGCCTCCGTTAAAATCGGATGGCAAGCCGGGCCCGATTAAAGGAAAGCTGGATTTCAATGCCAACTTCCCATATTTCGGCAGCTTCGTCATGCGGTATGTGAAATTCAAGGTCCGCATCCGTGACAGGGATTTGCATGTCAGCAACCAGATTGAAACCGACAGCATTCTGGTTCCTATTGTGGAATAGTGGCTTATTCTATAATGGTTGCACGCAGGGAAATCCTGAATGTTGTTCCTTTGCCGATTTCGGAGCTTTTTACGTAAAGCTTTCCCAAATGATAATTTTCGATAATTCTCTTCGCAAGTGTAAGGCCAAGTCCCCAGCCTCTTTTTTTCGTGCTGAAACCAGGATTGAAAATCTTGTTCATATTGGCCTTGCTCATGCCTTTTCCCGTATCCCGGATATCAATCCAGACTTCCTTCATCAGCGGCGGGGCTTGTAGCGTTACATGAATCTCGCCGATTCCGCCCATGGCATCTACTGCATTTTTACAGATATTTTCAATGACCCATTCAAAGAGGTTCTTGTTTAAAAGCACCGTTTGCTCTTTGGCGAGCTGGTTGTATACCGAGAACTTTACTTTGGAAGATACCCGCTTTTCAAGGTAATCTATAAAATTGGCCACGATTTCAGAAACCGGCTCTTCCTTCAGAGTCGGCACCGAACCAATATTGGAAAAGCGCGTCGTGATCATTTCAAGCCGGATCACATCTTTCTCAATTTCTTCTGCAATAGACGGATCGATGGCCGGATCACTGCGGAAATATTCCACCCAGGCCATCAAGGACGACAGCGGCGTTCCCAGCTGATGAGCGGTTTCTTTGGCAAGTCCGACCCAAACCCTGTTTTGTTCCGCCTTGCGTTCCGAACTGAAAGCCAGATAGGCCAGATAGCCGATAAAGAGCATGACCGAAAGCTGCAGAAAAGGATAATACCTTAGCTGTGTAAGCAAAAAAGAATTGCTGTAATAAATATATCCGGTCCTGTTTTTTCCGAGTTCTACGGGAATCGGCGGATGTTCCAGCTTCATATCCGCTAGCTTTTCCTGTATGATGCGCTCTTTTTCCTGCGGACTGATTTTTTTGGGAAAGCTGATGTTGATATACTGGTTTGCAAGGTTATTTTCATTCACATAAATCGCCGGGATCTGGTAAAAATTTACGGCATCCTGAATAACCTGATAAACAACATTGAAGTTTTCATCAAACGGACTGTTAAAAACGTAGCGCAAGCCTTCCGCGTACAGCTGGACTTCTCTTTCCTCACGCTGTTCCAGTTCTTCTACCAGCTTGTCGGTGTAATACAATGACCCGATACTCAGCAGCAGCAGGATCAGTCCGATCGCATATTTATAAAAGCTTTTCTGATCGTAGGTATCCGCCAGTGAACGGCGTAACCGCTGACTGTTTAATATAGCGACCGGGTGCAGCCGGAAACGAGGCTTGAATTTGGGGGCTTTGCTAATCATTTACAGGTTCGGGCACAATATGCCGGAATTTGATGTTATGTTGTACAAATAACGTAAAATTATCATGCTTAGTGGGTTCTGCCCGATTTAAGTTTGGTTGAAATCACCCCTTTATTCAATACATCAAAGTGCTTTCTGATCTGTGACGGTTCCCGTAAATTCACCGTTTTTGAACCATTTATTTATAAAATTTCTAAATAAACCAACCATTTTCCAATCACTTTCCTATTGTAAATTTTGTGCCGTATTTTTGTAAATCGAATTAGAAATAGTGATGTATAATCAGTTCAAATCAATAAGTTTATCACATCGGAATGCTCCTCTGGCCGTTAGGGAACAGCTTGCATTGAATGAGGCGGAGGCAAAGGGCATTATGCTACGTCTGAAAGATTTCTTTGATGTCTCCGACGTTCTTGCGGTTTCTACCTGTAACCGGACCGAAATTTACTACTCCTCTGCTGCTGACCTGAATAATGATATCATCAAATTGCTCCTGATTGAAAAAGGAATTGCTGATATTGATACTTTTAACCAATATTTCGAGAAATTTTCCGACGGGGACAGCGCGGTAAGGCATTTGTTTCAGGTTGCAACCGGACTTCAATCCCAGGTTGTCGGTGACATGCAGATACCGAACCAGATCAAGCATGCCTATCAGTGGTCTGCAGATCTCAACATGGCCGGACCGTTCCTGCACAGACTTCTGCACACAATATTTTTTGCTAACAAACGCGTTGCCCAGGAGACTTTTTTCCGTGACGGCGCTGCTTCCGTTTCGTATGCGGCAGTAGAATTGCTGGAAGGACTTATGCCGAACCCGAAAGTTCTGATTGTCGGTTTGGGTGAAGTCGGAACAGACGTGTGCCGGAACCTCGCACAAAAGCAGGGAATGGAAGTTTCCATCATAAACCGGACCAAAAGCAAAGCCGAACAGCTTGGTGCCGAGTTGGGCTTCAGAGTGGCGGAGTTTTCGGATGTTGAAGCAGAAATTTCCCGCGCCGATATTATTGTTTCTTCCATCGTAAGGGACGAGCCTTTCTTTTCAAAGGAAATGATGGTCCGTTTACGTGGAATGTCGTTCAAGTATTTCATTGATTTGTCGGTACCTAGAAGCGTTTCGCCGGAAGTGGAAGAAATTCCGGGTGTCATGCTTTATACAATTGATTCCGTCCGTTCCAAAGCAGATGCTGCCCTGCACCGCCGTCTGGAAGCTGTTCCGCATGTTCGTGAAATCATCCATGAAGCCATGCTGGAATTCAATGACTGGTCAAGAGAAATGATCGTTTCTCCAACCATCCAGAAGTTGAAAGGTGCTTTGGAGCAGATCCGCAAGGAAGAACTGACAAGGTTTACTAAAAACCTGAGTGAGTCCGAAATGGAAAAAGTAGACCGCATAACGACGAGCATGATGCAAAAAATACTCAAATTACCGGTATTGCAGTTGAAAGCAGCTTGTAAAAGAGGTGAGGCCGAAACTTTAATAGATGTGTTGAACGATCTGTTTAACCTCGAAAAGGAAAAAGAAAATTCCTGATATTACATTTGATTACTATGGCTTGTCCCGGGATTCTAAAAAGATTCCGGGATTTTTATTTTTAGTTATGTCTGTTGTTTAAAAAAGAACGGAGGGCATTGCCCTCCGTTCTATGTATTACCTTACCCTCCACAATAATTAACTTGTTGTTGAAGGCTTTATCCAATCAATGATTCGGCTTGTAAATCAATCAATTGAACAGCAGTAGATTTTATTACTCCATTTTAACCAACAAAATCCAAAGCATAAGCCTTCAAAAAAGACTTACGTAAAAAAAGTCCTGATGGATTCAAAGAGGTTAAAAAAAATTGAAATTTTTTTTCAAAAACGAACAGTCGATAAGTTGTACTGAAAAAGCTGATATCAATGCGGGTAAATAATCGTTAATGATCCGGGTTTTAGGAAGTACGTCGTTAAAGTACTTTAACGAAAAACATGATTTATTCCTTGGCAATCAACTCGATCATTTTATCCAGATTAAGGCTTCTTGCGGAAGCATCGAAGATTTCCCTGTATAAGCCTTCTTTTTCGTACAGTTCCGCATGCGTGCCGCTTTCTTCCATATGCCCTTTCTTCATGACATAAATCTGATCGGAATCCAGTATTTGTGAAAGGCTGTGCGAAATAATGACAACCGTTCGGCCTTTTTTGATCGCATCCAGACTGTTTTTGATCTGCTCCGTGGCAATGGCGTCCAGACTTGCCGTTGGCTCATCCAGGAAAATTACCGGCGGATTTTTAAGAAACAAACGGGCAATGGCAATCCGCTGCTGCTGCCCGCCGGAAAGCATTTGTGCATCGGTTTCGTACTTGGCCGGAAGTTCCATGATCTGATCATGCAGATATGCTTTTTGGGCTGCTGCAATCAATTCTTCCATGGACGCATCCATTTGCCCGTAACGGATGTTTTCAGCAATGGAACCTTTGAAAATATGGTTTTTTTGAAGCACCATTCCGATTTCATTTCGAAGCGCAGGCAGATTGTAAGCGCTTAAAGGTAGTCCGTCCAGCAGCAGCGTTCCCGAATCCGGCGCATAAAAACCGATCAGCAAATTGATCAGCGTACTTTTTCCTGCGCCCGAAAGCCCGACCAGCGCCGTTGTCTGTCCGGATTTGATAGTTATATCAATACTAAACAGTGCTTTGGTGCCGTTGGGATAAGCAAATGAAACATTTTGAAGAACATAATCGCCTTTGATGCTTTCCGGTGTAAAATCTCCGCTGCGTTCCACAGCATGATCCGCATCCAGAATATCGAAAAATCCTTCTGAATAAGTCAGTGCATCGTTCATCTCGTCATAAATCCTGTGCAGTTGCCGGATTGGGGCCGAAACGTTATTGAAAAGCAGAATATGGAACATAATGGCACCAATGGACATCTGATGATCCAGCACAAGATAGGCGGTCAGAATGATGATCAGCACGACGCCGATTTGCTCCACAAAACTTTTTATGCCATCATATGTAAAGTTGGTACGACGTGTTTTAAGCTGCGATTCCATGAGTTCCATCTGCGTTTTGTACTGCTTCCGGCCCTCGAATTTTTCACGTACAAAGGATTTGATAACAATGATGGATTCAATCAGATTGATCAGGCCGCTGCTTTTGTTCTCGCGCTGTGTTTTCAGTTTTCTGCGTACACCCTGAAGTTCACCCGCCTGTTTGAAACTTACCCAGAAATATACCGGCAAAATGGCCAGCGCAATGGCTCCCACATAGAAATTGGCAGAAAACATGATTGCAAGCGCCACAATCGAATTAGCGAACAGCGGCAGAATATCAATGAAGAAGTTCTGGATCAGTTTGGTAAGACTTTCCACGCCCCGATCAATCCGGGTCTGAAGCTTTCCCTTCTGGTTGTCGTTGTCACTGTAAAATGAAAGATTGTAAGTCAGAATGCGGCTGACGGCTTCCTGCGCCAGATCGCTGGAAACCTTGATCCGTATCTTTTCACCAAAGTAACGCTGCCCGAAAACAATGAACGTATTGACAATTTCCTTGACAAACAAAATGATGGAAATGCGCAGCAGCAAATCTCTTCCTTGCAAAATTCCCCAGTTTTTATCCAGCATGGACTGAACCGTATCCACCGTATAACGCAGAACCCACGGGTTCACCTGAGCCGTAACCGCACCCAGCAAAGTGAGAAAAAGCGCAAATGTGATTTGCTTGTAATAAGGTTTGACAAAAGGCTGCAGACGCTGGAATATTTGCCAGATGCTCATATCGGATTCAGGAAAATTATGTTGCCAGAAATAGGTCCCAATATCCGTGCCTTACTTCTTGCCTGAACGTTTGATCGGCCTTCCGTATTTTTGCATTTTTTCCTGCGCGTGGTTTCTTCTGACGTTTACTTTTTTGTTTTTGTCCAGTTTTTCATGAAAAGCCAAGCCGGTCGATTCCCTTTTCGGAAGCTTGAACTCGATATTTTTCATGTAAATTTTTGTCTCTTCATCTGGCGTCAGTATTTCTGAAATTTTAAGATTTTCCGGAAGCGGCATGATAGGAATTCTGAAATTCATCAGTTCCTCAACATTTTCCTGAAATTCCTTTTCTTTTTCGGTTATTAAGGAAATGGCAATGCCCTTTTTATCGGCCCGTCCCGTTCGGCCGATCCGGTGAATGTAATTTTCCGGTACTTCGGGCATATCGAAATTGATCACATGCGAAACTCCGGCAACGTCCAGTCCGCGTGCAATGATGTCCGTAGCAATTAGAATCCTGTAAGTTCCTTCATGAAACTGCTTCACCGAGTTAAACCGGTGATTCTGTTCCTTGTTGGAATGGATAACGCCGATTTTGTTCAGATAACCGAGTTCCAGTTGTCCGTAAAGCTGATCGGCCAGTTTTTTAGTTGCCACAAAAATCAGGACCTTGTTCATTTCCGGATCATTGTCCAGCAGCAAATCGAGCAGATTTACTTTTGTGTAAAAATTAGGTACTTCGTAAGCAAGCTGCTCTATATTTTCGAGCGGCGTTCCGACGGGCGCGGCTTCAATGCGAACCGGATTGTTGAAATACGTCTGCATGAGATTTTCCACTTCCTGCGTAATCGTTGCGGAAAAAAGCAGGTTCTGGCGTTTTTGCGGAAGTAAATCCAGAATGTTTTTAAGCTGCGTCCGGAATCCCAGATTCAGCATTTCATCCACTTCGTCAATCACCAGTTTTTTTATTGCCTTGGTTTTCAGGGAACCGTTCAGCGCAAGGTCGAATAACCTGCCCGGCGTTGCGACTACAATATCGGCGCCTTCTTTCAGTTCCGCCATCTGGACTTTTATATTGCCTCCGCCATAAACGCCTACGGTCTGCAGAGTCATGTAGGCACTCAGTTTCCTTACTTCCTCCACAACCTGCACAACAAGTTCACGCGTAGGGACCAGAATCAGCAACTGCGGAAGACGGTCCTTGGAATATTCGATCTGGCGAAGAGAAGGAAGCAAATAGGCGAAGGTCTTTCCGGTTCCGGTTTGTGCAATTCCACACACGTCCTTTCCGGACATCATAACTGAAAATACCTTCTGCTGGATTGTGGTCGGAACGGTATATTCCAGATCTGCCAATGCCTGAAGCAGCGGTCTGGATAAATTTAATTCTTCAAAAGTCATAACCATTTTTCAAATAAAGTACAAAGATACTTTATATCTGGCTAAACACTCACTTTGCGGTATAAAGCCATGCCCACCAGATCAGCAGAAACTGTAACGGAAGCCTCAGCAACGCAAGCCATAAAAACGGATTGTGCGTGTGATAATAATCAATTGCCATGTAGATATTGGCCGGAAAAACGGCAATCAGCAACAGTATAATCAGCCATGCAGCAACTGGACAAACTGCCGGAAAAAAGAGCATCAAGCCCAGTACGATTTCAAATACACCGCTGATATAAACGAGCTGTAATGGAAACGGCAGGAAAGGTGGCATGATTTTCAGGAATGTATCCGTACGGAGAAAGTGCATGATGCCCGCTCCGATGTACAACAAAGCCATGATGTAAAGGGCACTATTTTTCATCTCCATTTATTTATACCAAAGTTCCTCCAATGGCCAAGCAAAATTATCAAAATCACGTCCGTTATTACCCTGCGCATCATTTTGTTTTTTATCCGGTACTGATGATCCTGACCGGCGCCAGCATTTATTACGCTGTTAAAAGTGATGAATATACGCTTATATGGACCTTTATTGCCATCGGCCTGTTTATGACCGGCTGGCTCTCGTTTATGCTGCGGCAGCACTATGCTCTTAATAACCAGAACCGGATTGTACGGTTGGAAATGCGTTTCCGGTATTATTTACTGACTAACCAACGGCTGGATTTACTGGAAAATCAACTCTCATTCGGGCAGCTATCGGCATTGCGGTTTGCCTCCGACGAGGAACTTGTTGCACTGACCGAACGGACCCTCAAAGAAAACCTTGCTCCGAATGAAATAAAGAGGTCGATAAAAAACTGGCAGCCGGATCACATGCGTGTTTAGACGTTATAAGTAGGTTTAACAACAAAAAAGGGCATTTCCAGTCAAGAATTGCCCTTTTTTGTTAAAGTGATGCTTTAACCTAGCGCGTCTTGAACTTGCCGGTTTCCTTGTTATAAGTTCCCAACGGAAAGCTCAGGCCAAGATTTACGCCCCAGTTGCTGTTTTTCAGTTTGGTGTTGTCATTCCTAAGAACGTTAAACAATCCCAAACCGTAACGCGCGTCGAAGTTCAGCCAGATTTTATTCAGAATCTGATAGTTCAGACCTGCACCGAAAGTTAGTCCGAGATCAATCGGGCTGAAAATCCGGTTATCCTTTGTGCCGTTGATGTTATCGCCGTTCTTGTCTTTTGCACCTACGAGAAAGTTGACGTTGGGTCCGGCGAACACTTTGGGCCGAAGTCTGTTTCCGTATTGTCCAAAGTAAAACGTGGCCAGTAGCGGAACCTGAATGTAGTTCAGATTCACTTCGTTTGCCTTGTTGAATGTTTGGGCACCCAGTTGGGTAAACAACACGGAGCCGCTGAAACCAAAGCCGGTTTTGGAGCTGTAATTATAAAAGCCTCCGACCGTAATTCCCGGTTTCCAGTCCGTGAAAGTATTAGCCACATCGCCTCTGAAATTGGCAATGGAAATTCCGACAACAGGTCCAATGGATACATTTTCCTGCGCTTGTGCATGAACGGTACATAGCATCACCGCAAATACCAGAATAATACAATTTTTCATTTAGGTATGTTTTAATAACGTTAGTTTGATTTGTACGGCATTTAACAATATCGAGCCTGAAATGGACAGAATATTAAAATCCTAATTGTCAGAGTTTTTGGGTGACATTTATTCTGCCCGGCATGAAGCTAAAAATGAAAAAACGGGGAAATACATCTACAAAGTTGTTGTTTGTGAAGTTCTGACTTTCTCCATAATATGTGCTGCTATGTACCGATTTTCTGAAGAATCCAGAACAGTGGTGCTCCTGCGAGAAAAAGTACCCAGCCGATTACAGCCGAAGAAGGGTCTGTAAGGATGACGTTTGCTGCTATGGCTAGCAGGAAAAGTACAAAAAAACCGGGCAAATACGGATAACCTCCAATGGTGAAGCCTTTATGCGGATCATGAACGCCTGCCTTTTTCCGGAAAACAAACAACGTTGCAGCGGCACTTGCCAGCGCAATACTGTCCACAGACATGACATAATTGACAATTTGTTCAAAGGTATCCAAAACCCAAAGGGAAAGAAGGGTAGTAACGATCAGAAATGTGAGAGCAAATTCCTGAACCTGTGTTCTGGGATTCACTTTCTTGAAAATACCGGGTAAAATGCGATCTTCCGCAAGTGCATAATACACCCTTGGCAAAGAAAGCATGGTTGCATTTATAAATCCCAGAACAGAAAGAAAAATCGCCAGCGAAAAGAAATTTTCACCCCAAGGCCCAAATAATACCCGGGCCGTGTCTGCAGCAATCAGGCTGGATTTGCTTAGTGCCTCAAATCCCAGAACGTTGTAATATGTGTAATTCAATGCAAGGTACAGACCTAAAATCAGGAACATGCCCAGGAAGATACCGCGCGGTGTGTTTCGCACCGGATCTTTAATATCTGCTCCAAAATTAAGCGTTTGCTGATAACCGCCAAATGTGTAGAAAACCGCGATAAGGCTTGCGCCGAATGCAGAAAACCAGTTTCCGGAAAAAGCAGCTGAAGGAACAGATTCGCTTACATTCCTGTCTGCATTGGTGTAAAAAATACCAGTACAAAGAACAAGCATCATCAGGATTTTCAAACTGCTCAGGACATTTTGGGTACGTGAACCGGATTTTATACCAAGCATGTTGATGAGATAAAAAAATGCCAGCGTTATAATGGCTGTCGTGCGAATGCCGGTTGAGCTGCGTGCAAATTCCGGCAGGAGCGGGTTAATGTATTCCGAACCGATCAACGCAACACCGGCCATTCCGGCGCCGTAAGTCAGGACGATGACCCAGTTGATCATGAACGCATATAACGGATGAAAAGCCGTGGATATCAGCTTGTAAAATCCGCCCGGAAAATGGTGGCGTGAACCGATCTCGGCAAAAACAAATGCACCGATGAGGCTGACAATGCCTCCTGCAATCCATGCAGTGAAGAAAATTCCGGGACTTCCGGCCTGTCTGGCGACAATGGCGGGCGTGCGGAAAATGCCGATACCGATTACAAGACTGATTACGATCATACTCAGGTCAAACAGGCCGATCTGGGGACGGATTTTATCGGAAAGTTCAGGCATTACACCGGGATTGAGCAGTGAAAGTTATTATGGTAAGTTACATACGGAACTATAATTCATCATCATCGTCCGGAAATTTTTCATTCGGAATCTGATAGGTTTTTAAATACGCTTTCAGCTGAGAAGGCACTTTCCAGTTTTTCAGCACGATCTTAATGTTTTTGATCTCCGTTTTAAGCTCATTTACATTCGTATTGAATTTGACAATGACCGTTGTTCTGGAATTTGCATGCTGATAGGGAAGTCCGCAAACGGCAGCAATCTTTTTCTGAACCGCTTCCTTTTCCGCTTCCAGTTCTTCCACTTGCTGTTTCAGCATCTTGTTATAATAATTGAGCTGGTTTTTAGTCAGGTTTTCAAGCTTGTCCTGATCAGTCCTTTCCAGTTCAATCTGAAGTTTAAGCAGTTTCAGTAGGTTATTTTCCTGATATGCCTGCGTAATCTGCTGCATGATATCGGTTCTGCGCACCTTTTCAGTATCATCCGTTTCCAGGTCCGGATGAAAAGATTTGACAAGATCCATGTAAACAGCTCGCACCGTTTTGGATGTTTTCTGCTGCTCAGCATGTAGTTTTGCTGCCCTGATCTGCGCTGCAATGCGATCTGCACGCTGTTCTGCTTTTATTTTCTGCTGTTCTTCTTCGGGTAACTGGTGAAACTCGTCTTCTTCGGGTACTTCCGTTTTGTTTTCACTTTCAAGTAAAAAAGCCGGATCTGTAATTTTAAACTGCTCCTGTTGCAGCTGAATGGCCGTTTCAATATCTATATCACTGTATTTATTGTAAACCGGCTTTAAATCTTCAAACCCGTAATTTACAATCAGGTCGAAAGCACTTTCGGTAATCAGGTAAGCCAGTTTGGTCTGATACGCATTTCTGAAAAGATCATTGGTGTAAGTACGATCCATCAAATGCACGATTTCTGCCCGAAAACCCTGATATTCCCGGATGAGCGGATTCAGATCTGTCGGAATCCTTTGCAGCATTTCCTCATAGGCGCTTTCCAGTTCAGGAATCAGCCGGTTCAATTCTTCAATATTTTGCAACAAAAGGTTAAATTCCTTCTGACGCTTGTTCAAGCCTGTTTTTTGTTCTTTTATATGTAAAATGGAAGTATTGTTCATCATGCGGAAATTCAGGTTGGAATTTTTAAAAATGCAGTCCGAGTTCCTGATAAGATATCAGAATAATGGCTATTACGGCGAGTACAAGTCCCAGTTTATTGAGTTTGTTCAAACGTTCGTTGTACATAAGCCATGCTGCGAACGAAGAAGCCAGCATACTGAGAATGTTGTAAATAGGAAAAACAAATGCCGCGCTGTTTCCGAATGACGATAAAGCCAGCAACAGAAAATACAGGGAAAGAAAATTGGGAACGCCCAGAATCAGTCCGCCGATTACGCTTCGTAACGCTAGTTTTTCCTTTCCGAATGTTAATTTGAACAGCAA
Organism: Dyadobacter sediminis; assembly: GCF_005860765.1. Lineage (GTDB taxonomy): Bacteria > Bacteroidota > Bacteroidia > Cytophagales > Spirosomataceae > Dyadobacter > Dyadobacter sediminis. Next base: position 241,712 of record NZ_VCEI01000011.1, read on the forward strand.
TAGAACAGTACCGATAATAATAGCGCCGGAACAGGCTATGATCATGAATACGGTGGTGTTACCGGGTGTATAATATTTTGCAGAAAGGAAATTGATCAGCGTATTATTGGTTCCACTGGCGAGGAACGTCAGTACGGGCAAAATCCAAAGGGAAGGATAAAAGGAGGAAGGAGGAGAGGAGAAAGAGGCGGCGTTGAATTCGGAATCTGTTTTCTTTTCAGCATTCTGAATGGCTCCTAGCGCCAGTGCGATAACTGCTGTAATCAGTCCTGCATAATTGATTGCTGTAAAATCCTTGTTATTGTTTTTGAATACAAAAAGTCCGAAAATAACCGGAATGACCAGTGACATATTGCCGGCCAGCGAAGCGGAAGTTACGCTGACTTTCTGTGCGGTGAGTCCGATGAGCATAAAAGCCGTTACGAACAACGTTCCCAAAGCAAGCGTAAGCAATGTGCCCGGCGAACTCCACTGAACCTTACCGAATGCTGCAAGATCGGGCGTGAGCAGCAAGCCTGTGAAGACACAGGCATAATAATTAAACACAATGGCATGAAAAGAATTTATCTGAAAACGGGGGTACGCCCGCATGATCAGGTAAAGAGCAACTGTAAACAGAACGGCCAGCAGAAAATAAAGCATAGGAAGGAATTAAGGCATTTTTGCCAGAAGTTCATCAATGACGCGCGGGTAATTTTCATGTTCCAGCAAGTGGATTTTATTTTCGATAGCTTCCACCGAATCATCCGGATCAACGTTGCATGTGGCCTGAAAAATTACATCTCCTTCGTCATAATGTTCATTTACATAATGGATCGTGATGCCCGTCTGTTGCTCTTTTGCTTCGACGACAGCTTCATGAACAAACCGTCCGTACATGCCTTTTCCACCGAATTTGGGCAATAATGCCGGATGAATATTGATCATTCTTTTATGGAAAGCGTTCACAAGCGATGGCGGTACAAGCATCATGAATCCGGCCAGTACCACAAGGTCTATTCGTTCATTCTGAAGAATGCGAAGAATTTTTTCAGTCTGATAAAAGGTCTTTTTGTCAAAAAAAACAATCGGGATCTGAAGAAGACAGGCGCGCTTGATTACACCGGCCTGTGGATTATTTGTAAAGATCAGCGAAACTTCGACATCGGTTCTGTCCTGAAAATACTGGCATATTTTTTCGGCATTGGATCCGGAACCGGAGGCAAAAATGGCAATACGTTTCATTCGGTAAAAAGGTTTATAGTGCAGTTCAGCGGAAAACGGATTCTGAAACTTTGGCAAATCTATAAAAAAGAACGGCTTACGATCCTATCGCAGCCGTTCTTTCGTTTATCCACAATGAAATCAGTATATTCTGCTCAGCTCACTGTAACTGATTAATTTCCCTTTTCTGTAATTTTCCGTTTTAATATCCCAGATAACGCCGGGTGCCCGGTAGGAAATACTTTGCATGGCTATTTTGACGGGGATGCCCATGGCCATTTCCATGTTCATGTCCGAAGTGATCTTGTAAGCGTTGAAAGTTCCGGCGGGCACGTTCAGTTTTTCCTGAGCGGTTACATTCCGGTTATTTATCATCAGGTTGAAAGTTACGGGTACCGGTCCCGATTTGCCGGTTCCTTCCACAGAAGCATCTTTCAGCTTTTCACCGACTGACAGTTCTCCGGGAAATTCGATGTTGTCGTACGTAAATTCCATTTCCATGCTTTGAAATGTTTTGAGCTGTTCGTGGTTAATGAGCGAACGCACATCCATCTGCAGAACATTGCCGTCACATTTCATTTTATAGGAATTCTTTAGTTCTGATTTGCCTTTTGTGTTGAAAAACTCCATATCCACGGTAAAAACAGTACTCGAGCCTTCTTTCATGATTTTAGCAAGCTTGTAAATGAACTTTCCGGCCGGCTTGCCTTTGCTGTCGAAGTTGCTGGCTTCAAAACCGCTGCCTTCTTTTAAGATAACACCTGCACATTCCTGCGCCCTGGCATACAAGGCAGAAATACAGATGAACAAAATACACCAGATCAGGTTTTTTTTCATGGCCGTAAAGTATAAATCAGCTATTCGCTTTTAGTTGTTCGCATTCAGCTGAAAGCTTTCAAAAAAGTAAATATCAAAAAAGAACAAACTGCCAAAATCTAATATGACAACAAATGTTTGTAAAAACAACTAATTTCAATTCATGACAATAAATGACAATTCATGATTACAAGAACATTTGCCCCCTCAAGTAACCCAGTTTAAAAAACACATACAGCAAGTTTTTAGCCAGCGGCAAGTGTGAATGATCCGACGGTAATCCGGATTCAGGCCCAGATCATGGTAAGGAGTCCCAGCAGCATAATGATTTTACAAATACCGCTGATTTGCTTGAAATCACGTCTCGTGTCTGCACGAGAGAGTTTCAGCAAAAGCCAGGATAGCGGAATCAGAAGAAGAATGAAAAGGATAGTGAGCAAGTAATTGTTCAAAGCCTGCGCAAGGACAAACAGCGTTACGACAAATACGGAAATAACGGCATACAGGAAACTTTTGGTACGACGTATGCCCCAGATAATGGGCAGCGTACGGCAGCCGTGCGCTTCGTCGCCTTTGATGTCTTCCATATCCTTTACAACTTCCCGGATCAGCGAAATAAAAAACGAAAATACAGCGTATATAAAAACCAGGTGCCGGTTTTCCGGATAATGCAAAGTCAGTATCAGCAATGTAAGGCCCGTCAGCATGGAAACGATAAAGTTGCCGATAAAAGGCATCCGTTTATAGCGCGCGGAGTAAAACCAGAGCAGCGTAATGGAACAGACATTGATCACAAATATATACGGACTCACCACAAGCCCGAGTGCAGCCCCTAAAATATTCAGAAGCTGATGCGCGCCCATGGCCCAGCGCCGTTTCAAGTATCGTCCGACCACAACCCGCTGCGGTTTGTTGACAATGTCTATTTTAATATCGAAATAATCATTGATGATATATCCGGCGGCGGCTATGCACACCGTTGACAGCGATAATAAAAACAGGTCAGAATCGGCAATGATCTTGCGCCAGTTCTGCCTCGGGCCGATCAGAAGAATGCGTGTGAGATATTGGGTAAGAACCACAATGACCAGATTGGTCATACGGACCAGGCGGGCACTTCCGGCAACATATTCCCACAATCCGATTTTTGGCCTTGCAGACACATTCATGGAGGTTATTTCAGAAAAAAGTAGATTCGGGCATTAAAATTATTCATTTTATACCATTAACGACAATTCTTCACATCTTTATCCATTTCGGGGATAAAAAAGGTTCAATTGTTGTTAGCATTCTGAAGTCTGTCATTTGAACGGCTTTATTGTTCCAGCTTACAACTTTTTTTAATGAAATTATGAAAATCGGTATCGTATGCTATCCAACCTTCGGTGGAAGTGGCGTGGTAGCTACTGAACTGGGGAAGGCACTTGCCAAAGCTGGCCACCAGGTTCATTTTATAACTTACTCGCAGCCGCAAAGATTAGACTTCTTTAATGAAAACCTTTATTACCACGAAGTAAATATTCCTGCATATCCGCTGTTTCAATATGCCCCATACGAATCCGCCTTGTCCAGTGAAATGGTGCACGTGGTGGAAAATGCAGGTCTGGATCTGCTGCATGTTCATTACGCGATCCCGCATGCTTCGTCCGCTTTTCTTGCCAAACAGATTCTGGCGCAGCAAGGCATTCATATACCGGTCATCACAACTTTGCATGGTACCGACATTACGCTGGTCGGCAAGGATGCTTCTTATGAGCCGGTTGTCACTTTCAGTATCAATCAGTCAGACGGCATCACAGCGGTGTCCGAATCATTGAGGAAAGATACTTATACGCATTTCAATATCACCAAAGAAATCGAGGTCATTCCCAATTTCATTGATCTTGACCGTTTTAACCGCCAGAAGAAAGATCATTTCAAACTGGCTATCTGCCCCAACAATGAAAAGCTGATCGTGCATACATCCAATTTCCGTAAGGTGAAAAGGATTGATGATGTGATCCTGATTTTCGAAAAACTGCGTAAACTGCTTCCGTGCAAACTGTTGCTGGTAGGCGATGGTCCGGACCGCGCGCGTATCGAGCGCCAGTGCAAAGAACTGGACATGCTGTCGGACGTACGTTTTCTTGGCAAGCTGGATGCAATTGAAGAAGTTCTTTCCGTAGCTGATCTGTTTTTGATGCCTTCGGAATCGGAAAGTTTCGGACTTGCTGCACTGGAAGCACTTGCCTGCGAAGTTCCTTTGATTACCTCGAACGCCGGCGGATTGCCCGAACTGAACCTGCATGGCATTACCGGATTCCTGAGTGATGTCGGAGATGTGGATGATATGGTTAAAAACGCGGCGTATATTCTGAATGACGATAATCTGCCGACTTTCAAGATCAATGCGCTGGCGCGTGCCAAAGACTTCGAGATTTCCAAAATTCTGCCTCATTATGAAGCTTACTACGAGCGTGTTGTTGAAAACAGCAAAGCTATAGAAATATAGGTACGGTATTTTTAGGTCTGGTTGTTTATTGAAAATAAACGATCAGACTATGTTACCCAACATTCCGTATACAAATTATAAAAGAGTTGTCATTGTTGGTGCCGGTTTTGGCGGGCTTGCATTAGCCCGTGAAATTGCCAAAAGAGAAGATCTTCAGGTCGTGCTGATCGACCGGAATAATTACCATCAGTTTCAGCCGCTGTTTTATCAGGTTGCCATGGCCGGACTGGAACCCAGCTCCATTTCTTTCCCGCTCCGGAAAGTTTTCCAGTCCAAGAAAAACGTACACATACGCATTACTGAAGTCCACAAGATCAATCCGCATAGAAAATCGATCGATACCGATCTTGGAGAAATCACTTTTGACTACCTCGTTATAGCAACCGGAGCAGTTACCAATTATTTTGGGATGAAGGAAATCGAGGAACGCGCCATTCCGATGAAAACAGTTTCCGAAGCGCTTGCATTGAGAAACCGCCTTCTGCAGAATTTTGAAGACGCGTTATCCGTAGATTCCGAAGACGACAGGGCAGGGTTACTGAGCGTTGTAGTCGTAGGCGGCGGCCCGACAGGCGTGGAGTTGTCGGGAACCTTGGCGGAAATGAAGCATTTTATTCTTCCCAAAGATTATCCGGAAATGGATTTTAAATCCATGCAGATTTATTTACTCGAAGGTTCCGGCAAGTTGCTGGGCGCCATGTCGGAGGAATCGTCTGCGAAATCACGCAAATACTTGGAAGATATGGGTGTTAACGTCCTGACAGATCAGGTTGTCACCAGTTTTGACGGAAAATATGTTACAACCAAACAGGGAACGACGATCCGTGCAGATAATCTGGTGTGGGCTGCGGGAATCAAAGCAAATCCGCTAAACGGCCTTCCGGCAGAAGTAATTGTGCGCGGCGGACGCATCAAAGTAGATCAATACAACCGTGTGGAAGGGTATGACTATATTTTTGCATTGGGCGACGTTGCGGCAATGAATGAAGGCAAATGGGAAAACGGGCATCCGCAGCTTGCGCAGCCGGCCATTCAGCAGGGCGAAACACTTGCTAAAAACATCTGGCGCGTTATGGATGGCAAAAAAGCAGTGCCGTTCAAGTACAAGGATCTGGGTTCCATGGCGACAGTCGGAAGAAATAAGGCAGTAGCAGATCTTCCGTTCGTTAAATTTCAGGGTTTTCTTGCGTGGCTTACGTGGATGTTTGTTCACCTGATTTCCATTGTCGGTGTGAAAAACCGTGTACTGATCCTGATCAACTGGCTCTGGAATTACATCACTAATGACCAGTCGTTACGATTGATCCTGCGGCCGAAAACCATTGCGCAGATTGCAGATAAAAACGAGAAAAATGAAGAAGTACTGAGCTGACAAGCATGCTGTCCCGCCCGTACTTTCTGATAACCTTTCAACCGACGGATTGCATCATTTACAGGTTTTCGTTACATTCGTGTGCTATTTTGTGCCAGATTTGCGTTATACATTAAGGTAATAAACAATTGAAAGATGAAATTAGTATTCAATATTATTCTCATATTCCTGCTTCTGATCGCCTTTGTTCCGTTTTTCAGAAGATTTATTTTCCACTTGCTTGTAGGACGCCAGCTGATTAAAGAACAGGAAAGGCAATACAAGGCACAACAGCAGCAAAGAGCAAGAACGGGCGTAAAAGTTGACAACATACCGCCGGACAACGGCCAGTCTTCACGTTTTCAGGGTGGAGAATACGTGGATTATGAAGAAATAAAATAAAATTACTGCATAAAAAAGCAGCCCGGATCAACCGATCCGGGCTGCTTTTTTATATAAAGAGACTTTTTATCTGCTCAGGAACAGATTGCGTTCGCCGTAAACTTTCTGGAAAAAATCATCCTGTAAATCATCAATGAAATAAATCGCTTCACCAGTGGATTTCATTTCAGGTCCGAGCTCCTTGTTTACATTCGGGAATTTGTTGAAAGAAAAAACCGGAATTTTGATAGCCCAGCCTTTTTTAACCGGATTGAAAGTAAAATCTTTCAGCTTTTTGGTTCCAAGCATCAGTTTCGTTGCATAATTTACATACGGTTCCTGGTAGGCCTTGCAAATGAAAGGGACGGTTCTTGATGCACGGGGATTGGCTTCAATAACGTACACCACGCCGTTTTTGATGGCGAACTGCACATTGATAAGACCGATCACGTTCATGGCCAGCGCAATTTTCCGTGTATGTTCTTCAATCTGACGGATTTCATCATCCGTCAGGTGAAATGGCGGCAAAGTCGCATGCGAGTCACCGGAGTGGATTCCTGCCGGTTCGATATGTTCCATCACACCGATAATATAGGCATCTTCACCGTCACAGATTGCATCCGCTTCCGCTTCCAGCGCACCTTCGAGAAAATGATCCAGAAGAATATTGTTATCCGGAATATCGTGCAGGATTTTTACCACATGCTGTTCCAGTTCTTTTTCGTTGATAACGATTTTCATACTCTGGCCGCCGAGCACGTAACTTGGACGAACCAGAAGCGGAAAGCCCAGCGAGCGCGACAATTCCACTGCAGCATCCGAAGTTCTTACGGTCCCAAACTGAGGAAACGGAATTTCAAGATCTTCGAGCAGGGATGAAAAACGTCCGCGGTCTTCTGCCCAGTCCAGCGAATGGTAACTGGTGCCGATGATCTTGACACCATATTTTTCAAGTTTTTCGGCCATTTTAAGTGCCGTTTGCCCGCCAAGCTGCACAATGACGCCTTCCGGTTTTTCATGTTCGATGATGTCAAAAACATGTTCCCAGAATACCGGTTCGAAATAAAGCTTGTCCGATATATCCGGATCGGTGGAAACCGTTTCCGGGTTGCAGTTGATCATGATGGTTTCATACCCTTCTTCTTTGGCCGCCAGTACACCGTGCACGCAGGAATAATCAAACTCGATTCCCTGCCCGATCCGGTTTGGTCCCGAACCCAGCACCACTACTTTTTTGCGGTCACTGACAATCGATTCATTATCGGGATGTTCTTGCGACGAATTGAAAGTGGAATAGTAATAAGGCGTGCGGGCTTCAAATTCCGCCGCACACGTATCAACGCATTTGTAAACACGGTTGATTCCCAGTGCCTTCCGCTTGTCGTAAACCTTGCTTTCTTTTGTGTTCAGCAAATGGGCGATCTGACGGTCTGCATAACCTTTCTGTTTGGCATTCAGCAGCAGCTCTTTCGGCAGATCTTCCAGGTCGAATTTTTCAATCTCATGTTCCAATTCGATCAGTTCTTCAATCTGGCGCAGGAACCAGGAATCTATTTTGGTCAGATTCTGGATTGTTTTGAAAGACAAGCCTATTTTAAAGGCATCGTATATATGGAACAGCCGGTCCCAGCTCGGATGCTGAAGACTGCGTTTGATCGCTTCCTGGTCGCGTAGTTCACGGCCGTCCGCACCCAGTCCGTTTCTTCTGATTTCCAGTGACTGACAAGCTTTCTGCAGCGCTTCCTGAAAATTGCGTCCGATTCCCATGGCTTCACCGACGGATTTCATCTGAAGACCAAGCGACCGGTCGGCACCTTTGAATTTGTCGAAATTCCAGCGCGGAACTTTTACAATAACGTAATCAATGGAAGGTTCAAAAAAAGCAGAAGTACTTCCGGTAATCGGGTTGATCAGTTCATCCAGATTGTAACCAATCGCCATTTTGGCAGCAATTTTGGCAATCGGGTAACCCGTTGCTTTCGATGCAAGTGCCGAAGAACGGGAAACACGCGGGTTGATTTCAATCGCAATAATCTGGTCATCAGCCGGATTTACAGAAAACTGAACGTTACAGCCGCCGGCAAATTTTCCGATTCCGTCCATCATTTTAATGGCAAGATCGCGCATTTGCTGATACAGCGTATCCGGCAAAGTCATGGCCGGTGCAACGGTAATGCTGTCGCCGGTATGAACGCCCATCGGGTCAAAATTTTCAATGGAGCAGATAATGATGAAGTTGCCGTTACTGTCACGCAGCAATTCAAGCTCATATTCTTTCCAGCCCATGGCACTTTGTTCAACAAGTACTTCGTGAACCGGAGAAGCATGCAGGCCGTTGTTAAGTGCTCTGTCAAAATCCTCTTCCCGCTCTACAAAGCCGCCGCCTGTTCCGCCAAGCGTATAGGAAGGACGGATTACAAGCGGGAAACCAATTTCCTGCGCAATTTCCTTGCCTTCCAGAAAGGATCTTGCAGTGCGTCCGCGGCATACATTTACATTCAGTTCAAGCATTTTCAAACGGAATTTTTCTCTGTCTTCCGTTGTCTCAATGGCTTTTATATCCACACCGATAATTTCGATGCCGTATTTTTTCCAGATTCCTGCCTTATCGCAGTCGATAGCAAGGTTTAATGCAGTCTGGCCTCCCATGGTTGGAAGAACGGCGTCAATGGGCTTACCAAGTGCCTTGTGCTTTTCCAGAATCTCAACAATATATTTCTTTTCAAGCGGCAAAAGATATACATGATCTGCACTGATCGGGTCCGTCATGATGGTTGCCGGATTCGAATTGATCAGTACAACCTCAATTCCTTCTTCGCGAAGGGAGCGGGCTGCCTGTGAGCCGGCGTAATCGAATTCGCACGCCTGACCGATGACAATTGGACCTGAACCGATAATCAGAACGGATTTAATATTGGTGTTTTTGGGCACAGTTAATGATAATTTGTAGAATAAAAGAAATTAAATATCAACAACTTTTGGCTTTGCCTGGGATTTATGAGCAGGGGTACGTCCAAAAATTCCACAAAGTTAATTCACATATCTGAAAAAGAAGATCAGGTTGGCGGAAATTACTGTTATTTTTTAGGCTGACAGCAATAATAAACTCAGATACAGTTTATTGCAGCGGCACAATGGAAGGTGCTGAAATGTCGAAATCCCTTAAACGGAGCGGAACATTGCCGTCAATCGCAAATCGGATGGAAGAGGAGTTTCCCGGAATATTCGGGTAATACCCGATCCGTAACTGAAGTGTATTAAACGTAAGACTTTCATTTCTGAGCCGCAGGCCAAACCCATAACCCTGATAAAGCGGCCCGCTCCAAAGCGACTGTACGCCGTTGACAAGCCCCAGATCGGCAAAGACAAAGTAGGCAATTCGGAATCCGAGCAAACTTTTGTCAGAAAAAAACACTGTTTCGGTTCCGAGTGTCAGCCTTTTGGTACCGATAAGCTGCTCGCTGTTGATGCCTCTGATACCCTGTTCTCCGCTGATATTCAGGTAGTCCAGCGGATCTCTGTTAACGCCGTGCGTATAACGGAATGCCAGAAACTGCCGGAAAAAGCTGTATCGAAACGGAATCAGGTTGCTGATGTAATTGAGCTGGCCATGCAGTACGCCTTGCTGTGCATTGCCTTCCTTGGAATAAGTGCCGATATTCACCAATCCGTACATATAACCCAGATTGTATGGAAGATATTTTCCCGTAGCATATTGCAGCCCGCCATAACCTCTTGCCCCGAACTCTGTATTTTCCTGTCCGATTGTCAGCGCAAAAAGATTTCCGACTGGAACGTCTTCGGTACGGCCGAAACCGTAAATCAGTACGTCGCGTTTGTAATTACGGTTGGAATAACCCAGACTGATCAGGGTCGCACTTCGGTTCCAGTAAATGCGGTTGAGGTCCGGCGCTACTTGCGGGCGGTCCCGAAAGCTGTATTTGTTGTGCCGGATGGCAGTCACAAGCCTTGAATCCTTGCTCAGCCGGCTTTCCGGAAAAGGAAATTTGAAAGCCCTTCCGAGCCAGATATCATAGTAATTGAATTCCGTGGGATAACGGATCTGCACTTCGGTGTCGTCCAGAAGCCGTTTGTATTGCCGGAGCCGGGTATGCCCGACATCTACTGCGCCTGCATATTTGGTTTCATTCGTTAAAAACCGCCTGAAAAAATGAATGGATTGTTCCTGACGGTCGCGTTCAAAAATCAGGTTTGCCTGTCCGGTAATAAAGGTTTTTCCGATATAAGGAATCGTGTAAATGGTCCTGAACTGAAACTTCTGAAGCGTATCTCTGGCATCCCAGCGAAAAGCTGTCCGCTGCGAATGCGTCGTTCCGCGCACATTGATGTTTTCCAGCCCGATGTTGAATTTGTTAAATGAATTGAACCCGCCTGAAAAATTCAGCGACCACGCATCCTGTATCAGTACAATGACATCAGCCATCCACGTTACATCCTTTCTGGGCACCACCAGTATACGCGCATCCACAATCGTCCGGTTGGTTCTCAGCAGACGTTCGTTGTCTTTCAGCACCTGCGCTCGAATGTCGTCGCCTTCCGAAAAGAGCAGAAATGATTTCCGGATAATGCCTTCGCGCGTATTGGTATGCAGGCTTTTACTCACAAATCTTTCCAGCTGATTCCCTTTCCGCGTGGTGTCGTACACGGATTCACCTAAGATATTGAGCTGCCGAATGTATATTTTCCTGATCACCATTCCTTCGTATGGTGTAAAAGGATTGGTCTCGATTTCTTTTACCTCAGTTACTTTTCCCTGATTGTAAACATCCCTGAAAAGAAGCCTGTAAACGGCGCGCGAAAATTTGGTCTTCGACATCCGCGTTTTCAGGTTTGTATAGCGCGTACTGTCTCTGCTGTATATTTCCAGGCTGTCCGGATTTTGCGCCGACGCCAGTGTGGAAAGCAAGAAAAACAGCAGGATATATCTATACATGTACAATTTTATTCCAAATCAACAGATTTAACGTAAACGTACCAACGACAGATATAGTGAGATCCAGCAAATGGATTTAAAAACCGGAATTTGAAAGGGGTAAAGTTACTTTTTATCGGCTTCCAGAATCGCCTGTGCCGCTTTTTCCAGTGTACTCGGAGCAGGCGCTTTCTTCTGAGCGAATTTACCGTTGGGCCGCATCACAGCAAACGTGGCCGCATCCAGCGGATTGAGCCTGAAAAGAAGATCCATCATCTGGTTGCTGTCGAGGAACAAATGGACGCCTTTAAGCTGATGGCGTACAACATACTGCCGTAAACGTGCTTCCTGGGAAATACTCTCATCGCCGGGCAAATGAAGATAAACGAAGACAACATCATCAGGCACATTGGCCTGCAATGCCGGAATGTAGTCAAGTTCTTCTCTGCTCCGCGGATCGTCCAGGTTCCACTTTGTAATGTAAATGGTTTTTCCCTTGTAACGTTCTGTTATGCGGTTCAGCCAGGAAGTGCCGTTGTCATTGGAAGCCGTGAAAAAGTAGCCGGGCAGAACTTCAACGGGATCAGCTGTAACATTCTTGAATTCAACTGCCGTTCTGATGTTGGCGCTGTCTTTGACTTCCAGGTTTACGATTTCGTCCAGCGACTGCCTGAACTGCGGAATGCCTATATTCGACTGAATGTATTTGCTTAGAACAAGCTGTTGTTTATAGGAAAATTTGTACAGATTCTTTGCCAGATAACGCACTCTCAGGAATTCAGTAGCGGTGCTGTCAAAAAGCTCGCTGTAAAGTTTGTTTTCTCTTTCATAATTGAAAAGCAGGTTCAGAACCATTTCGTTACGCGCAAAAATTTTGTTCATAAAATCAAGCTCGCCTTTGTCTCTCAAACCGCTGCCGGTTATGGCATCCAGCCGTTGCTTTTCTTCCTGTGTCAGATTGGCTGCATTGTTCCGGATCAGGGAAGACATCAATCTTACCGGAAGCGTGTTGGTACGTGACGGATTGGTGTATTTCTTTTCCTCAACCAGAAGATCTGCATAATTGCCGAAGCGGTTTGCCCAGATGACGCGCTGCGCCGTAAGCGGCGGACTGGAAAGCCGTTGCAGACTGTCCAGCAGTTCCTTGGGAACCTGCACCTGGTTGCTTAATGCATATTCGTATAAAACCTGCAGTTGTTCCTCATCCGAAATGGATTTTGCCCATTGATACAATGCAGGCGAAGCTACTGTATTTTGCGTGGCAGAACGGACTGCAGACAAACGAAGCTGTGCACGGCTTTGCGCCAGACGTTTGGCATCTTCCGGACTTCTTTCCCAGAATGACTTGAAAAAGTCAGTTCCAAGTTGTTTGCTGGAATTCAGAAGCCGGGTTTCTTCAGTCAGGAATTGTGCATACTGATTATTGGCATCTGCATTTACGCCTGAGAAGTAAAACAGTTTTTTTGCGTTTCGCAATGAATCGCCGTTGAAGACAATTTCAACGGTTCCAGCCGAGCCAAGAAACGTAGTAAATGCTTTTCCGCCGTAATCCAGATAAAATTCCTCTTTTGGAAAAAGAATGGGCAAGGAAACCCTGAAACTTCCGTCTGCCTGAAGCGGCGCTTGTTTGCTGAGTTCAGATTGCGGCTGCAGTATGTTGTTTCTGGAAAATGTAATGGAAGGAGCCTGACGGTATAACCGGCCATTCAGATTTAAAATTTTTCCTTTGATAATCAGCGAATCGGTAGCTGCCCATGAAACGGATAAAAATCCTGTGAATATAATAGTGAGAACGATGAGGCGCATGAACGTATTTGTTAGGAATTGATAACGAAAAATAGTGAGGCTTTTTCGTGCTGCCAAATTTGTTATTTTTATTCCGTTCATAATTGGCAGCTATTCGTCCGGCTGTAAGTTTTTGATTGGTTATGCCCTGTCTTCATTTTCGGGAAGCTGTTCCGAATTGCCGTCTTCATAGCGCACATAAATGCCGTGATAACGTTCCTGAACAGTATAATCTTTTCTGAGTGGATGGCCTTCCCAGTCTTCAGGCAGTAAAATACGCCGGAGGTCAGGATGTCCCTCAAAGTATATGCCCATCAGGTCAAAGGCTTCTCTTTCATGCCAGTCGGCAGTGCGCCAGATGTGGCTTACAGATGGAACCGAAGGCAAAGTTTGATCCGGTGTATTTCTGGGGAAAACCGTTTTGAGCGCCAGATTATGACCGTAAGGAATGGATGTCATGTTGTAAATTACTTCCATTGTTGCTATTCCCGGCCCGTTATCCATCGCGGTGATGCATTCCAGAAAGTCAAAATACAATTGTTCATCTTCATGCAGAAAGCGGCATATTTCAGCGACATCTTCCAACGGAACGATCAGAATAGGCTGCGTGCCTTTGGTATCTATATCCAGTCCGGATTCGGTAAACCGGGCAGCGATCAAAGCGGTAATTTCCTGAAAAGTCATGATTTTGGGTTTATGCTACGGGCAATGCTGCATTTTCGGATTCCATTTCCAGGAACAGTTCCGGAGCAATGGGGTGTTCGCCTCTTATTTTTTCCTGCAGTTTCAAAAAACCGCCGATCAATGCTTCCGGACGCGGCGGGCAACCCGGAACGTATACATCCACAGGTATGATCCTGTCAACACCTTTTACGACATGATAGCCGTGTTCCCAATATGGGCCGCCGCAGTTGGAACAGCTTCCCATCGAAATGACATAGCGCGGTTCGGGCATTTGTTCGTAAAGCCTGCGGATACGGTCGGCCATCCGGAAAGTCACTGTTCCGGCAACGATCATGACATCAGACTGTCTCGGAGAAGGCCGTGGCAAAATTCCGAAACGTTCCAGATCATAATTGGATGCATAAGCCGCCATCATTTCTATTGCACAGCATGCAATCCCGAATCCCATCGGCCACAAGGACGATAACCTTGCCCAGTTCATCAGGTCTTCGGCATTGGTGAGAATAATGCCGCCGTTGCCTGTTTTTATTTTATCACTCATCATTCGTATTTATCTTTGAAAATTTTCAACGCAATGGATACTGCCGTATGTGCATCATCCATTGAACATAAAAGTAACCATAATTAGCTGTAATATGTTTCCGGTTTTCACGCACAAAGCAATTCCGTTGTTCCATCATATGAAAAACAGGATACTTCTGTACTTACTTCTTACAACAGCCACTTTTACGTCCGTTCAGGCGCAAACCGATTCTACACTGCGGATTTTTGACAGCGGTTTTGGCATTTACGCCGAACTGGGAATGCTTCCTGCAAACAAAGCCATAAGAAACGAGCTTGCCAAAATGAACATCAAACCTTTTACGGCTTTTATGGGCTCCGTAGTGCTCACAAGACGGAGGGAATCGCCGCGCTGGTTTTCAGAAGGCCGCATCATAGCCATGAACAGCACCAATTATACAACCGGAAAAAACGGCTTGAAAGCAGATCTTGCCGGCATCGGAATCGGAACGGACGGCGGACCCAAACTGATGAACAACCCGCGCTGGAACCTCACCATTCCTTTCGGAGCTGACGTAATGCTCTACCGGCTGAGTATCAAAAGCGACGGTCAGGTTGCAATCGGACCGTTACTGCAGAATCCGTCTGCTTACAAGCCGGTAAGATTACTGAATGCCAACATTAACCTGCATGCAGGAATCGGCGCGGATTACAAGATGGATTTCTTGCCAAAGTTTAATGAGAAGGTATTTTTAAGCGGCAAATTAACATATCAGCAGCCGCTTCTGGCAAAAAGGAAATGGAAATCGGAAAGTGTAACGGTAAGCGATTTGCCATCACTGAAACTAAACCAGATCTTTTTCCAGATCGGGCTTGTATTTTTCCCCAAACGCAGGATAAAGTCATGATTTTTAGCTGTTAGCTATTAGCTTTTAGCGAATAGATTTTGGCTTTTAGCAACTGGCTTTTAATTCCTTATTCGTAAATCTTACAAACAACAAATGACCAAACCCCGCCAACTTCCCAAAACACGCACCTCAAAACAAAAAATGACAAAAAGCAGCAAACGTCACTAAAAAGCCAAAAAACAACAATTGACCAAACCCCCACCAACTTTCCGAAACATAGACATCAAAACAAAAAATGATAAAAAGCAGCAAACGTCACTAAAAAGCCAAAAAACAACAATTGACCAAACCCCCACCAATTTCCCGAAACACGCACCTCAAAACAAAAAATGACAAAAAGCAGCAAACGTCACTAAAAAGCCAAATCAAAACATCCAGCCTTAACTCCTGCGATATTTTTCATTAACCCTTTTATACATGTCCATTGGTACGGGCGATTTTACCTCCGGAACCTTCGGGTTTGGCCTTACCCAGTCCAGATAACCTTTTGCCCATGCATATGCCAGACCTAAAATAAGGATTCCGATAAAAACGCTCATTTCGGCCATTGCAAACCAGCCCCACGCGCCGTTTGTCTGCCTGATCAGCTCTTCATTTCCAAAAACAACAGACCATGGAAACAGAAACAGAAGCTCTACTTCAAACAGCACGAATATGAGCGCAACAACATAAAACCGTACATTGAACTGAATATTCGCATTTCCAACCGGATCTTCGCCGGATTCATAAGTTGTCAGTTTTTCTTCGTTCGGTTTGGCCGGACGCAGAAAGCGGGCAATGGTCAGCATGACGCCGAGCAGCGTCAGTGCGGCAATGATAAATAAAAAGATATAGCCGAAATCGGAAAGCATGATTACCCGGATGTTTGTGCAAAGCTACTGATTTTGGGCAAGCAGTAAAGTTTGTCGTCTAAAAATGAAAAAGCCATTGTTCCGGCACCGGGTACAATGGCCTAAAATGTTCAGGTTTGTTTTCATTTTCCGGGTTCCTGCAGCCAGACTACTTTTTGTTCGGACTTGTGTTCCTGGCCGATGACGTGGCGGTACAAATCCGGACGGCGTGCTTTCAGATATCTGAAACCACCCGCCTGTTCCAGCTTTTCGGGCGTCAGTGTAGCAACGGCAATATCGTTGCCCAGTTCACGGCACTCGGCAATGACGTCGCCGAAAGGATCAAGGATCATGGAACAGCCGTTTTTAAGCTGGTCATCATCCATACCGACGGGATTGCTGAAAACGGCATAAACCGCATTGTCATAAGCACGTGCCGGCAGCCATTTCATCAGCCAGCTCCGGCCTTTCAAACCATCAAATTCCTGTCTGAGCGAAGTAGGATCTGCTTCCCTGTTTTCCCACAATGCGGGATCCACAAAGCCGGCGCCGGGACGGGTAGAAGGTGTACACATGGTTACGTGCGGCATAAAGATAATGTCCGCTCCGAGCAATTTGGTTGCTCTTACGTTTTCCACGATATTGTTATCATAACAGATCAGGATGCCGCATTTCCAGCCGTAAAGCTCAAAAACAACGTATGCGTCGCCGGGTGTCAGATGCAGATTTATAAACGGATGCAGTTTTCGGTATTTGGCGACCAGCCCGTTTTCATCCACGCAAACATACGCTTTGTACATTTTGTCATCCGCATCTTTTTCAAAAAGTCCGGCCAGAACGGCAATCCTGTTTTCTGCCGCAATGCGCTGAAGTTTTTGAATGCTCGGACCGTCGGGAATGAACTCTGAAATTTCGAGCATCTGTTCGCGCGACAGATTCCGGGCAAAAGTGTAGCCGGTAATCGAACATTCGTGAAACGCAATCACTTTTGCGCCTTTTTCAGCCGCTTCCTTTGAAAGCCGGCTGATCACCTCCAGATTGTAATCCTTGTCACCGCTTTTATTCTCAAACTGTGCCGTAGCAATTTTTAAATTTTCCATGTTTTGCCCATCGCATTATTTTCCTTTACTATCTGTAATTCACCATTGCTTCGCCCAGAAACTTTGTCCTTTGAAACCGCTCTGTAAAAGCAGACGCGCAGCCTGACTGCTCCGTTTTCCGCTCTGGCAGTAGAAGATGATCTTTTTATCCTGTGGAAATGACGCAATGCTTTCCGGGATTTCGGATAACGGAATATTGATTCCGCCAAAGTTATCTGCTTCAAATTCGTTGTATTCCCTCACATCCACCAAATGAACTTGTTCCGGATCTTCCATCTGCAGACTTTCAAATTCTTCATAAGTAAGTTCGCCGATAGCCGGTTCCGGTTTTTCAGCCGTTCTTGGTTCGGAAGGTTTGATGTCGCCGGCAGCAGCCGATCTTGCAAATTCAAACAACTGCACGGAACCGTTAAGCGCATTGATCAACATCAGTTTGCCGGACAAGACATCACCTATTCCGCAGATTATCTTAATGGCTTCATTCGTCATGTAAGTACCGATGATGCCCGGCAGAATTCCGATTACGCCGGCTTCTTCGCAGTTGTCGCCATCCTCTGCATCGGGAAAAAGGCAGCGGTAAGTTGGGCCGTTATGGTAATTGAATACGGAAACCTGGCCTTCAAAACGCAGGATGGAACCGAAGACAAAGGGTTTGTCCAGTTTAACACAAACATCATTGACAAGATACCGCGTAGGGAAATTGTCCGATGCATCAATAACCAGATCATATTCGGAAACGATTTCAGCAGCATTTTCTTCCGCAAGCCGCACCGGATAAGAGTGTATTTGAACAAAAGGATTGATTGCTGATAATTTATTTGCAGCCGTTGCCGATTTGTTTTTGCCCACATCGTCACTGGAATATAAGATCTGGCGGTGCAGGTTGGTGACGTCAACGGTATCATCATCGACAATTCCCAGGCTGCCAGCGCCGGCCGCCGCCAGATAAAGCAGCACCGGGCAGCCCAGCCCGCCCGCACCGACTACAAGGATTTTTGATGCCTTGAGTTTTTCCTGTCCGGCCAGTCCGACTTCAGGTAAAAGAATTTGCCTGCTGTAACGTTTGCGTTCCTGAATTTCGAGCATTTGTTCATGATTTCAGTTTAACGAAGCTATTAAATTCCCGGATAAACTAAAACTGCGCCGGTATGTACTTTCGGAACGGCATGGTCAATTCAGGGTAATGAGAACTGCGATTTGCAAATAAACCGCAGATGCTTTGGCGATTTGCATGTGCGGAGCATACGAAATTCTGAATTTTATGGGGTAACTTTGAGACCGTTAAATCAACCTGTTATTGAACTTACGTTATTTTGATGGATCTTATTATCAGAAGTGCTGCTCCGAAGGATTTGCCTTCACTGCTTGAAATTATAAACCACGCCATTCTGAATACTACCGCAATTTACGATTATGAACCCCGTACACTGGAACAGCAAAAGGCATGGCTGGAACAGATGTTCATCGACGGAATGCCTGTGATTGTTGCCGAATCGGACGGTGAAGTGATCGGTTACGGTTCCTATAATATTTTTCGTCCGAAAATCGGTTACAAATTCAGCGTTGAACATTCCATTTACCTGGATGAAAAATCCCGTGGAATGGGAGTAGGGGGAAAGCTGCTGGGCAGTCTCATTCAGCGTGCCAGGGAATCGGGACTGCATACAATGATTGCCGGAATTGATGCAGCAAACCGCGGAAGCATCGAATTTCACAAAAAATACGGTTTTGTCGAAAAAGGGTACCTTAAGGAAGTAGGTTTCAAATTCGATCAGTGGCTGGACCTTGTATTTATGCAGCTGCAACTTGAAGATGACGATTGAACATAAAAAAACGGTCTCGGAATCAGCGGATGTAAAATGAATTACAATTCCGGATTCCAAGACCGCTTTTAAACCAACAAGAGTTAATGTGCGCGGCCGGTTTCCACGTACGTTGCTTCGTCACCGGTCGGTTTGCTTTGCCACCACGATGCCAGAATAGAACCCGTGATGTTCATTAAAGGGCCAAAAATAGCCGGAGCCAGCCCGACCGTGGCCATTTTACCCATTTCCTTGGCAATTCCCGACGCCAGTCCGCCGTTTTGCATGCCGACTTCAATGGCAATGGTGCGGCAATCTCTTTCGCTCATCTTGAACAGCCTTCCGGACCAGTAACCAAGCGTATAACCGGAAAGGTTATGAATCAGTACAAGCAGGAGCAAAGCAGGTCCGATGGTAAGCAGACTGTCGCGGCCGGCAGCCGTGATAATCACGATGATGAATGCAATGCCCGCCATGGAAACAAGCGGCATGGCGGCATCCAGCCATTTTACCTTTCCACTGAACAGTCTGTTGAAAAGAAGTCCGGCACCGATCGGGATAATCACCATTTTGATAATATCCCACATCATATGCAGCGTATCGATCTGAACGAAAGCACCGGCCAGCATACTCATCAGCACCGGCGTGACAATCGGGGCAAGCATGGTTGAAATCGCAGTGATTGTAATGGAAAGCGCCAGGTTTGCTTTTGCAAGATAGGAAATCACATTGGATGCCATGCCATTCGGCGAGCAACCGATGAGGATTATGCCCGCTGCAATTTCGGGCGGAAAACCGCTGATGCTCGCCAGCGTGTAACCGATGGTCGGCATGATGATAAAATGGCTTACAACGCCGATCAGCACGCCTTTAGGCATTTTTACAACGCCTACAAAATCACCGAAACTCATGGACGTTCCCATTCCGAACATAATGATCTGGATCAGCGGTGTAATCAGCGTGGCCAGTTTGAAGCCGTTTACACTCTGGAAATGCTGCGGGTAATACAGGGCCGTTGTGACCGCTGCAAAAATAATGGTGGTGTAAGTAAACCCTTTCAGCTTTTCATACCCTCTGAAACTGATGGCCAGCGACAGAAAAAATGCTATAAAGAATGGCCCCGCCTGCGGTAAATTGCCTGAAAGCGCAAGATAAAGTGCCACGAGCAGGCATAAAGCAGCAATGCCGGACAGGAGCTTGTAAATATTCATACGGTTGTTTTGCAATAAAAAAAGGTGAATGGAAATTTCGGAAGCAATGTATTGTAAAGACTGGAAACGGCTAATTACCAGGTTCTTTTCTTCATATATTCATCCAGTTCCGAACGTTTCATCGGAATTTCATTCGGATTATTGTCCAGCCATTTCAGGAAATCGCCTTTTAGTTTATCCGACCATTGGCTGTCGATTTGCCCAGGCGTATATTTTCCTTCTTTCAGCATCTGGATTCCGAACTTGTCGCGCAATGCAATGAACTCGGCGGTAACCACTACTTTTTCGGCCAGGTGGGCAGGAATAAAAATAACGCCTTCTCTTTTGGCAAGCACAAGATCGCCGGGCAGCACGATGGCACGCCCGATACGGATCGGCGTATTCAGTCCGGAAAGAAATACATCTTTAAGGTAAGACGGGTCCCAGTCTCTTACGAATGCATTGAAACCTTCAATTTTGGAAAGCCCTTCCAGGTCGCGTGAAGATGCGTCAAAAATGACACCGTTTCCGGATTTTGCAAATATGGAGTTGCCGAGATTATCGCCGATCAAAGTTCCCTGCGCTATTTTCCCGAAACCGTCCGCAACATACACGTCGCCTTTGCTCAGCTGATCAATCGGCCAGGAATTGGTATTGCCGATACGGCCGTTTTTGGCACCACGGTCTTTGATATTTTTTTCAACATCCGGCCGGGAAGGCATAAACTGGGCCGTCAGGGCACGTCCGGCAATGGGCACATCCTGATGAATCATTTTCCAGTTCCCGTCAAACTGGCAGTTGTAACCTTCATTCTGCAGTACAACCCAGGCTTCTTCAATGGCAATTTCTTTTACCCTGCGGATCAGATCGTCGGAAACTTTGGGCCGTCCGTCCGGAAATCGTTCTCCTTTCCATTCCGAGGTCAGGAAAATCAGTTCTTCTTTGGATATGGTCTGTGCATTTACAACTTTGGGAAAACTCAGGCTCAACGCCAGGATTGTCATAAAACCAATGAAAGGTACTCTCATAAAAAAATGAATTAAGCGCTGGGACTTTTGTCAGGATCAATAAAGGATGAAATAATTTCCGGTAACGTATATCTGTATAAAAGCAGAAGGAACGCCGAATATCATGGCTTAAATTTAAATTTTCAAGCCGGAGCGAATATCCTGCTGAAATCCGGCTTGAAAAAAGACGTCTGAATGCTTTGTAAGAAATATTTCAGACGTCCTGTTCGGAGCGGGTTAATTGCTGGAAAGTACCAGAGGATTGGTAATGCCGTTGAGATCGTATACCACTTTTCCTGCGCGGATCGTCAGTTCCGCTTCCAGTTTATGTTTTCCGTGAATTTTTGTTCCGGTATAATCAAAGAAGCCAAATGTGCCGGTGTCGTTAAGCTGGAATTTGCCGTCGAGCATCCGCAGAACGGTTACATCTGCACGTGAGCCGACCGAAAGGTTCCCAAGCTGTTCGCGGTGAATGGCCTGCGCCGGAGCCCAGGTGCTTGCCTTGATCACGGCTGGCAGATCCATGCCCATGGCGAGGAATTTGGACATGACGTTCAGCATATCTTTCATCGCATTGTTCATGCTGCCCGTATGAATATCCGTACTGATCGTATTCGGGTAAAAACCGCTTTTTACAGCCGGAATAGCCTGTGAAAAGGCAAAACTGATCCCGCCGTAACCTACGTCGAACAAAATGCCTTTCTTACGCGCTTCGTAAACGAACGGCTTTACTTTTCCGGTTGCAACGTCCAGAATCGGTTCTCTGCTGCTGAGCTGTCCGAAGCAGTGCGTGAAAATATCGCCGGGACGCAGATGTTTCATAAACAGTTCTTCGATGGAAAGCACGGGCTTGCTTCCGCCAAAATCGATCATGACGGGAACATTGGCCAGTTTTCCGGCTTCCACAGCACGATCCGTCGGCGTCCAGTTGTAGCCATTGTAATGCGCCAGTTTGATGCCGACTACGTCTTCAGGGTTTTCTTTGGCAACACGGGCAGTTTCAGCAGCGTTCATGTCTTCGATGTTCTGCTCATACGTTCCGCCGCGCATCCCTTCACCCACGATGTTGAGAAATGCAAGTACGCGTGTTCTCGATGCATCAATGGTTTGTTTTTTAAAGGCAGGAAACGATTTCCATCCGGAGCAGCCGGCATCCACAACGGTCGTTACGCCCGTACGGAAAGTAAAACCGTCCGGCTGAAGCGCATTGGGTCCGTTGCTGTAAGTCTGGTCCATATTGGTTCCGTAAAAGTTATGCGAATGCATGTCGATCAGTCCGGGCGTTACGTACAACCCTTTGGCATTGACAACCTGCATTCCTTCTTTCGGATCAATGTTTTTGGCGACGAGCATGACGGTATCGCCTTTCAGCGCCACGTCCATGACGGTATTGATATTGTTTTTCGGGTCGATAACTGTTCCGCCCTTGATTACAATGCTGTACTTCTGGGCACTGGCGGCATGCAGGGAAAAAAAGAAGGCCAGACCGGCCAATAGCGATTTCTTGTTCATGATTAAGGTTCAGGAATAGTTGGTAAACGGGTGTTTGTTCTGGAATTTCTCGCTTTCAAATGCTGCTTCAACTGGCTTTTGAAGCATAAATCAGACTTCCCGGTCAATTCCGGAAAGTCTGATTTCACTTGTTGAATCCATATTTTATTTATCCCACCAAACTTTGCTGGAAAGCGTGTTGGTGCCGCCCTGTCTTGTTCTTGCTTCGTAGAAGTTAACTTTATTATAAAGTTCTTCCGAATCAGGAATTACAAAGCGGGTCGGGATCTGTCCGCCTGTCAGGTTGCCGGGATAATTAGTTGGTGTCAGCCTTGGGTAACCGGTGCGTCTCCAGTTGGACCAGATTTCATATTCATCTTCCAGGAAAAGCGCAACCCATTTCTGTGTCGCGATCTGCTCCATTTTATCTGCCAGTGTTCCGGTTTCCTTGTATGGATTTTGTTTCAGGTAAGCAGCAATTTTTGCGTCGGAAATAATGCCGCCTGCTCCGAAAGCCGCCCATTGTTTCATGCCCGAAGTTACTGCGGCGTTGTATTCAGCAGCAGGCGTTGTGGCCGAGTACCAGCCTCTCAGTCCTGCTTCTGCCAGCAAAAGGTGCACTTCTGCTGGTGTGAAAACCAGTAACGGTGCATTGTATTTCAGGATCGTGTTCGGATTTGGCTCGGAATAAGTATCGAAATCTGCAGGTAGCGAGTTGAAAGCTGCATTCGGCATCCCTTTTTGCAAAGCCGTTGCCGTATCCGCAACATAAGGAGCAGTAGCAGAAGCCTTTGTCCAGACAACCGAAATGACATTCAGACGCGGGTCTTTGGTCGTTTTCAAATGGTCGATCAATGTTTTCGCCAATTTTCCGCCTTCCACATTGTCGCCGCCGGGCGTTACATAATCTGTGGACATCAAACCTGCCGCGATAAAGTTGCGGCTGGCCGTGATGGAACCATCCACATAGGCAATCGTTGCCATATCTTCATCTGCTGTGATCACGCCGCCGGCAATGGCTTTCTTTACCCAGGTTTCAGCCGTGGCTGCATCCACTTCTGTCAAACGCATGCCCAGACGAAGCATCAGCGAGTAGCCGAATTTTTTCCACTTGTCAATGTTGCCGCCATAAATCAGGTCCGCGTTACCGAATGTCTGCTGCGATGCGTCAAATGCATTGATCGATTCTTCCAGTTCTTTCAGCAAATCCGCATAAATCGCTTGCTGCGTATCGTATTTCGGCGTAAAGTTCTGGCTCGAAAGCGCTTCTCCCGCTTCAAAATAGGGAATATCACCGTACAAATCGGTCAGGCGGTGAAACAGGTATGCTTTCCAGATGCGGGCAACGGACAGCCTGTTAACGTCTGCCGGATTTTCTGAAACCGCGTCGATCACCTGCGCAATGTCAATTACCGCACCCTGACTTACCGGATCACCTCCATACAAGTTCCAGCTTCCCTGGCTGTAACCAAAATTGAAATATTTGTCTCCCGCCGCAGGAACTTCCTTGTAAGTTGCAAAATGCTGCATGGAACCGCCGATTGTAAGGTAAGCCGCGCCTGTGAAGTTGTTGCTCACGGTTACCAGCTGCGCCCGTGTGAAAAGAAAGCCCGGAACAACCTCCGTGGAAGCATTCGGATTTACATTCATTTCTTCAAAACCTTTATCGCAGGAAGCGATGAACAGGGCCGGAGCCAGATATAATACTTTCACTAAATTTCTCATATTCACTAAAATCTTTTAATGATTAAAATTTCACTGTCAGGTTCACGCCCAGGCTTCTCGTTCTCGGCACACCAAATGCTTCCAGCCCCTGCGCATTGCCATTGGTATAGCTGGACTCCGGATCGAAGTAGTTGTTGCGTTTGTCTTTGTAAAGCAGCAGCAGGTTACGGCCGACCAATGAAACCGAAGCAGCCTGCAGTTTCAGGAATGAAAGCTTGCTGACATTCAGGTTGTAGCTCAGGATAACCTGGCGCAGCTTCACAAAGTCGTTGTTGAACGTGAAAATGCCCGTGTAGTTTTTATCATTGTCATAATACGTATCTACGTCCTTTTTCTCCCATGTTTTTGTAAAAGGAGCGCCCTCAGGCGTTACACCTGTTACCGTTACACCGGTTTCACGACCCGGAAGTGTTTCTTTTGGCAAGCCGAAACGATACGCATACTGATACATGTTCGAGTAAACCACGCTTCCGAATTTACCGTCCACAAGAATGTTCAGCGAGAAGTTTTTGTACTTGAAATTGTTGGTGATACCCATGGTCAGCGGAGGAATACCATTGCCCAGTTTTTCAAGATCGCCTCTTACTGCGTAGCCGCTGGCTGTGTTAAAAACCACATTTCCATTGCCGTCAGTTTTCTTGTTGTAACCCCATACTTCACCGTAAGTACCGCCTACATAGTTATTGATCAAGCCACCGCCTACACCGGTTCCGATGCTAAGGCTTGGCAGGTTATCCGCCAGTTTCACGATTTTGCTTTGGTTGTAAGCCATGTTGTAGCTGATATCCCACGTGAAATTGGTTTTACGAAGCGGCGTCGCAGTCAGCAAAAGCTCGATCCCTTTGTTGCTCAGCTCACCTACGTTCAGCAGTGCGGACGTGTAACCCGAAGAAGCGGCGATGGAGCTTTGAACAATGTCATTGGTTGTCTTACGGTTGTAAAAAGTAAGGTCAAGGCCGAAACGGTTGTTAAGGAATCGGGCTTCCACACCAGCCTCGTAAGTCGTCGAGGTAAGCGGACGCAAATCAGGGTTAGGCACCAGCGCCGAAGCCAGCTGCTGCACCGGACGACCATTGTGACCGCCTTGCGCCATTTGATAGCTTTGGTAAATTCTGTAGGGATCTACGTTTACGGCACCCACTTGTGCCCATGATGCACGCACCTTGGCAAAGCTGATGGCTGCCGGCATGTCGATGGCTTCCGAAAGAATCACTGTTCCGCCTATAGCCGGGTAAAAAATGCTGTTGTTGGATTTGTTCAGAACCGAAAACCAGTCCTGACGTCCCGACATGGTCAGGTAAGCCAATCCTTTGTAACCCAAATCAATCGATCCGAAAATGGAGTTAATTCCGCTTTTCCGGTAATTGGGTGTCGTGGTGGAAGTCGCAAGGTTGGTAAAGCTGTAAAAGCCCGGAATCGTGAATTCAGCACCGCGGTATAACATTTCATCATAAATGCTGCGCTGCGTGTTACCGCCAAGCAATGCGGAGAAGCTGAAATTTTCGAATTCCTTGTTGTAATTCAACGTCAGCATTCCGTTGGTTTCCGAAGAAGACGTATTGTTGGATTCGTAGCGTCCCAGCGGTTCGTAAGCATTGTTGGTAGGCACCACAAATTCGTATTTGAAATTGTAGTAATCCTGGCTCACGCTTCCTTTGATGAACAGGTTTTCAAGCAGATCGTAACGCACACTTGCCTGGCCTAAAAACCGGTTCTTGCGGTCGTCGTTTTTGAATTTGTTAATGACAAAATAAGGGTTCGGCGCAGCAGGAACCGGGTTCCATTCTACTTCTCTGCCTGTAACCGCATCATAGCCGGGTGCCAGGTTACGGATATCCACCGTGTTGGCGATCAAATGCGTTGCCCAGTGTGGATTGTAATCGGCATAGCCTACTTTCGGACGGTTGTGGCCGCCTTCAATGTTATACTGCACAACTGTTTCGATGCTCAGTTTCTTGCCCAAAAATGCATTCACATTCAGGTTGGCAATTCTTCTTGTAAAATCGGAATTGGGAACAATGCTGTTTGATTTGGTATTGTTCAAACCAAAACGGAAGTTAATTGTCTCATTTCCGCCGGTAAATGCAATGGAATTGATGTAGTTTGTTCCCGTTCTGTAAAAGTTTTTAAGGTTGTCTTTCTGAGGAGAATAGGGGCGCATCTGTCCGTCAAACTGGATAACAGGCGTGCCGTCCATCTTGGCACCGTACGACAAGCGGCCTGAGCTTTTTGCCTGCGTTTGCGTCATGGGTTTTACGCCGTCCACACCTTGCCCGTATTCATATTGCCAGTCTGGAATAATCGCCAGGTTTTCCGTTGTGAAGTTGCTGTTGAACTCCACACCGATGCCTTTCTGAGCACGTCCTTTTTTTGTTGTAATCAGAATAACGCCATTTCCTGCACGCGCACCGTACAAAGCTGCTGCCGGTCCGCCTTTCAAAACGCTGATGGATTCGATGTCGTCCGGGTTAATACCGCCGATCCCGTCACCACGGTCGGTGTTGTTGCCGTTTCCATCCGATGCGTTGCCGCCTCCAGGAACGCTGTTGTCCATCGGCATACCGTTGATGACATACAAAGGCTGGTTATTTCCGCTCAGAGAACCGTTACCGCGGATGATGATACGGCTTGAACCGCCGGGGCCTGTTGACATACCCGTTGCATTCACACCGGCAATTTTACCGGTCAAAGCATTGGCCACGTTGTTTTCACGTGCTTGTGTGAACTCGCTGCCTTTTACTTCGGTAACAGCATATGCAAGTGCTTTTTTCTCCTTTGAAATACCCAATGCAGTTACAACGACTTCATTAAGCGCTTTTGCTTCGGGTGCAAGCTGAACCGAAACCATCGTCTGGTTTCCGACAGGAGCTTCCTGAGAGGTGTAGCCTACAAAGCTGAAAATCAACACGGCACTTGCTGCTTCCTGATCCGGAATATCAATAAAGTATTTGCCGTCAGAATCCGTGGAAGTTCCGCGCTGCGAGCCTTTTATCAGTACGCTTACGCCCGGCAGACCGGAACCGGTTTCGTCCGTAACCACACCCGAAACATTGCGTTTGGGCGCATCTTTGGCAGCCGGAGCAATTTCCGAAGCGGCCGATTCTCTTTTCAGGATAATACGGTCCTGCACCACTTCATACGTCACTTTGTGCGGAGCCAGTATTTTTACCAAAACCTGCGAAAGGGTTTCATCCTGGAATTTGAAAGAATACTTCTGATTATTGAAAATCACCGGATTGTACATAAACTTGACCTTTGTCACATGCTCGATCCTTTCCAGCGCCTGATCCATTTCGGCATTGGCCAGTCGTAACGTTACTTTTTGATCCAGAACTTTCTGGCCGCGCACGTCGTAAGCATGCACCAGCGTGCCGAAGGCAATAGAGAGCAAGGCTTGATACAGTGAAATGCGCATGATTCGCTGTAAAGCATTTTGAAATTGTACTTGTTTTGACATAATTTTGGTTTTGTCGGGTTTGAAATTCGGCATTAAATTCCCGTGATAGCCGTCATACGGACATCGTAAGCGTAAATAAACCGGGGATTAGGCGAGTCGGTGATGTTGCAGCATCATCGGCTCTTTTACAGGTAATGGAAAGAAAAAACTGTTGTCATAGGCGTTAACGGGTTTGTTGTTTTAACTGAGGATTAAGATCAGCAACCTTTACTGTTGATGATAATGCTTGCATCAAGCTGCTCATATTCAGCGCCAAGGGTTTTGCATATCAGGTTAATCTTTTCAAAAAGCGGTTCGTCGGACAGGGATGCGGTCAGATAACAGTTGCGCATGACTTCCGCATCAAACACGATTTTCACACCGTAAGACCTTTCCAGCGCCGCGAAAACTTCCGAGATCGGAGTACCCTTGAATTCAAACGACTGTCGCTGAATCGGCATTTCCAGCAGGGTAGGGTTGGGGATCAGGCTTCTGGTGAGCCGGAGTTCTTTCGCAGCAAAAACAATCTGCTGATTGGGCGTAAGAACCATTCCGCCAAGCCGGTCATTCGACTGCTGCTTTGACAAGGCTTCTTTTGTCATCGGGAAAACCGAAACCTTTCCGGTTTTTACAACCACTTTTACTTCACTGTCGTCAAATGCACTTACTTTGAAGCTGGTTCCCAGTACTTTTGTAGCCAGCGTATGGGCATATACGAAAAAAGGTTTATTCGGGTTTTTGGCCACTTCAAAAAAAGCCTCGCCGATCAGGAATACTTCCCTTTTGCCGTGTTCAAATTTTATCGGGTACGTAATGCGGCTTTTGGGCTGTAACAGTACCGAACTTCCGTCTTCCAGCAAAACCAGCCGTGCCTTTTCGGAATTGTTTTCTTCCTGTACAAGCGGTTCCGAAATCTGGCCCAGAATGACTTTGTATTGATCTGACTGCTGCTGCGAAGCCGTCTGTTTGTTAAACCACCAGCCTGCAAATATCAAAACCAGAACGGAGGCGGCCATCTGGTACCAGTGCGGCCTGAAACGGATATGTAAAAATGGCCTTTTAGCTGTTTTCTCACCAATGGCATGCGAAAGCCTGTAAATTTCATTGGCAATTTCGTCCTCTGAAATGTTGTTGAATGCTGCTTCGGTTTGCGCAAGCAGGTTATTTGCACTGGCAACCAGTTCGTGCCTGTCCGGATTGTTTTCCAGCCATTCCGTCCAGAACACAGCTTCTTCCGCGTCACTGAACAAAACCCACCGTCTGAATGACGGATCAGCGGCCAGTTCTTCCGGAAGAAAATTTCGGTAATCTTGCATATAAGGCAAATAATAGTATGGCTGATTTTATGAAGGATGCAGGTTTCTTGGGCTAATACTCTTTTTCTGAGAATTATTTTCTAAAAAAAACAGTGATTGCAGCCTGATGATATTTTTAAAAGCCGTTTACTGCTTTTTATCATTCCTTGATCCATTACAGAATTCCAGAAGAACAGACGTCTTGCTGAGTACCCAGCATAATTGATGTCTGAATAAGCAACGGTTTGATAAACTTGGAAAAAGCAGTTTTTTACCTTTTGCTCACTGAACTGTAGCCGATTGCTCATCGTCTTCGCTTAATTGGATCCGTTCAGTTTACTTCGGAGCAAGTAAACAAATGGTTTCATTAACAATTAAACATCGATTCATTATGAAAAATGTAGAAAACTTGCAGGTTACCAGTGGTTTGTTTAAATCCTTTTTATGCAGCCTGTTCTTGCTATTTGTTTTGTTTCAGTTCACTGCCTGCAAGCACGATGAAGATCGAAACAGTATATCGGGAATTTACGGTGCTATCGTCGATAAAGACGGCAAAGGTGTCGAGAATATAGAAGTTCAGATTTACGGGAAAGCTGGTAATGAACCGCGCGTGCTGTTGCAGAATGCATTTACCAATAAGCTGGGCAACTATGATGTCACCGTGGATGTACCCGGAAAGTTTGAAATTATTGAGGTATCTGTTCCTTTTACAGAAATAGAAGGATCGAAAGAAAAGGTTTTTGGAAAGCCGATTGATGATCCTTCATCTGCGAATATAGGATCAGGCTATGCCCGGATTGGCGAGAAAACGCGCATGGATTTCAAACTTGTAGAGAAATGGTAAAAGCATAAACGGCGGTTTTATTGATGTGCCTACAAGACTGGTCCAAAGGATCAGTCTTGTATCAGGTTGATGTTAAATTAACGCAGAAATAAAACCAGAATCGAAATTGCCGTACCAACGCTTTTGATCTGTGATTTCAGGCAGGCAATTCCTTTAAACAGCAGATTGGCAACAGATTGTCGGTTAACCTGCATGAGATCGGCAATTTGCTCGTTATCCATTCCTTCGTAATATTTCAGGAATATGGCTTCTTTCTGGCGACGGGGAAGTTCTTCCAGTGCAGTTCTTACTTTCGCCTTGTTTTCATTGAACAGCTCATTTCTTTCGATCTCGGTTTCTACAGTTTGAAAATCGGAAATCTGATTGACTTCGTCTGCGTCAAGTTGCGCAACGGCAGGATGATGACGGCGGAGTTCCTGAAAAAGCTGATTTCGCAGGGCTTTCAGAAAATAAATCGAGACATACTGAATGTGTATATTCTGCCTTCTTTCCCAGATGTGGATCATCAGTTCCTGAATGGAATCTTTGATAAATTCCCGGTCTGATGTAAAACTGGTGGCGTAATTGAACAAAGTGCGGTATTGCTTGTCGGCCAACTGACAAAATGCAAGACTGTCGCCGGCCTGGGATTGGTGCCAGAGATTTAAAAGAAGTTCGTTCTCTTCAGCGATGCGTTGTCTCTTGTTCAAATCAAATTGGGTCAGGCAACAAAGTAACTTCAAAATTGCCGAAGAAAGAAATTTAAAGACAACTTTTATTTTTATGAGGAAATAATATCCTGATTAAAATCATTTGAGCCAAATATAAATTGGAAAATGACATAAGTCTTAGACTGGCACGTTTTCAGCAATGCAGGCGATAGCCGTAGCGGTAAACATACCGTTTGAAAATCAGTAAGGTACTGTCAAACCGAAAGAAAGCTGCATGCATCGAAATTGTAAAACAACTAATCCATTTTACGTTTTGGATCACCTGTTTCTCTCCGTCCGACAATGATTCTGCTCTTTACTAGGAGGTTCGGATATTAACCATCCAGTCAATTCCGAATTTATCCTGAAAAGCACCGAACAGATCGCCCCACATCTGACGGTCGAGCGGTACGACAATGGTGCCATTTTCACTTAAAGCCTCATATTTGCTGCACAGGGAAGCCTCATCAAACCCGCTGAGCGAAAGGTTGATTTTGCCTGTGCCCAACGGCATTCCTTCGGGTGCATCGCCAGCCATAAACTCGATCTCGCCGCCCATAAGCGTTCCGTGCATGACATGATCACGCATGCCATCCGGACAACTTCCGTCCAGGTCGCCGTAAGTCATTATGTTGAGTTCACCACCGAAAACGGTATGATAGAAGTTCAGCGCTTCGCGGCAATTTCCGTCAAACATGAGATAAGGATTCAAATCCATTTTTTCCATGGTTCAAGATTTAAAAACAAGTGATTTTGAAATAATCTGAATAGGACAAAGGTAAATGCCGGCGGCTAAATCGTGCGGGTGAGATTGCGACAAGGAAAGGGGGGCTTTGTGACAATTAATGATGTCAGAACAAAGTTTAAAATAAACCCTGTCTTAGGTGTTCTTGGGCACATAATGAGCATCCGGGGACCTTCGTCGAACCCGTTACCATTACAAGGTATTTCCTGCAAAATTTTATTAATAAAAAGCCATTCAGTCTGTTAGAACTGAATGGCTTTTTATATTTAAGAATACTTGCTGAATTTTCTAGATATAAGCAATGCAGTCGATTTCAACAAGTGAATCGCCCGGAACGCCGCCATAAACGGCAACGGTTGTACGGCATGGCGGTTTGTTTCCGAAACGGCCTTTGTAGGCTTCGTTCATGGCTTTGTAATCGTTCAGGTCGTGAAGAAAAACACTGCATTTCAGTACTTTTTCCATTGAAGAACCTGCTTTGATCAATTCCTTTTCCAGTTCGTCCAGTACGTGTTTGGTATGTGCCGTAATGTCGCCTTCAAAATGTGCACCTTTTCCGGCTATAAAAACCATGTTGTTGAACTTGGTGTGACCGGAAAACAGTGGAACGTCCTGATACATGACCACATCGCCTACTTCCTTTTCAGGAGCAACATCCGCTTTCGCTTTTGAAGCAACGCCAAGTCCTGCCACACCTGCAACAGAAGCGAATAATTTTTTTAGAATGGATCTTCTTTCAGACTTCATAATGGATACTATTAATAAGGTTGTTTAATGCAATATAATTATGATCTTTTCTTCCTGCTTCTTTTTGCCAGCTTGTCATTCGCCGGCAAGGTTACTTTCCAGATGCTGCCGCCGGCCTTGTTACCGCCTTGTTTTCCGCCATATTCAATGATGTACAGAATGTTTCCAACCAGAAGCGCGTCAGTAGGAGCGGTAAATCCTTCTATCAGGCGTGTCGTTTTTACCTTGTAATTATCAGTTGCCTTGTCATAAACAAGATCCAGATCCAGCAAATCCCGGCCCTGCCTTCTCAGCGGACTCGGGTTGGTGACGCCGTTTCTTGGCCCGCCGGTGTAGCGGATTACAAATCCGTCGCCGGCCAGGTCTTTCCCGAGTGCATTTTCATTGTCAAAGAACAGCGCAAGCGGCGAGGAATGTGCATTGAAAGTTCCGACTGTTGCGCCGGTTGTATCGCCGTCCATGACAACGCCTGTCTTTCTGTCGCGGTACTCGTTTGCATCCGGGCCCAGATTCTGTACAGCAGGTGTAAACTGAACGTTTGCCGGTCTTTTAGGAAATTCCGGGTCGTTGTGAAAGTACTTCATCAGCCATGCAAAAGCAAATTTGCTCAGAAAAGGATCTTTTTCAGGATCGGGCTGGAAGTCGGGATATTGCTGCGGATTTTCGATGCCGCCCATGATCCAAGGGAAACCGTAATGATGTCCCTGTCTTACCCAGAACATATCTTCAGGATGATCGTAATCTCCTGAATTTGAAACGGCAAACAAATTTCCCTTCGGATCAAACGCCATATCATAGGCGTTGCGGATTCCTTCTGCGTAAATGTATCCGTCGGCTTTCAGTTCGGCTTCATCTGCTGAAAGCAAGAGATCCTTGGAATCAATCGAGAAACGGAATATTTTGGCTGTGAGGGCATTGTCTCTTGCATTCGGGTATTCGCCGCCGTTATCCTGAACTTCGCCGTGATCCGTGCGTGCGCCGGTATTTACATAAATGTATTTTCCGTCCGGACTGATTTCCAGTGCGTTCCAGCCATGGTCAAAAGTGGTTTTATTGGCACCGTATTCAACCGTATTGAAAACAACGGTCATTTCGGGCTTTTCCACACCGCTTTTCATTTCATAGCGGACCATGCGGCCTTTGTTGCCTTTATTGTTGTTGACGTTGATATTACCCGCAAGAAAAAGCGTGTTTCCCTTGAAAGCAGCGCCTTGCAGACGGATTATGCCATGATCTTCGGCAGAAAGCAGTTTTTTACTTTCAGGCTGGCCATTCACAAGGACGACTTTGAGTACATCACCGAAAAATGTGGTATAATAAATTTCACCTGTAACCGGATGGCGAATAATCCGTACCGCTTCGGGTTCTACTTTCATGTAGTGCTCGATTGTAATATCGTCACGAAGCGACTTCGGCGTTGCCGTGCCCTGTTCCTTGGTTTGTGCGGAAGCCTGAAATGCGATGCCGGCAACAAGCAAGGCGGCTAAACCGGGTTTGAAAATGCGGCTGAGTGTGAGCATGGTCTATAATAAGGTTCAGGATTTACTCATTTTTACCTAAATGGCGGATGTATGCTACAAGCTGCCATCTTTGTTCGGCAGTAAATACATCTTTAAAAGGCGGCATGTTGCCTCTTCCGTTGGACAGTTTCCAGAAAAGGGCGCCGTCACTTTGCTTTTTAACCAGCGTGTCGTGAAAATTTGCCGGCTTCTGGCCAAGCGCACCACCAGCGGCACCGTCGCCGTAACCTTCATCGCCATGACAGGAAGCACAGTATAAAGTAAACAGTTCTTCACCCTGCGCCAGCGTCAGCGGTTCTTCGTGATACGGGCTTTTAAGCGTGTCTGCCCATGCGGGCGCAACCCAGCGATCCTGGTTTGAATGACTGTAATTTTTAACGTTTTCCGGTGAAAATCCGGCGAGGATTATGCCGGAAAATAAAAACAGGCTGGCGGCTGTATATTTATTTTTTTGCATTAATGTTTTAAAAAATTGTTTTTTGCTACTTTTGCCATTCTCCCTCCATCCCCTTAAAGGAACACTCAATTTGCCGGAGAGTAATATCCAACTTAACGGGGAAGGAAGGAGAACAACTTTATTTCAGGTTGTCAACCGAGGCTCTTACTTTCGATACATCCTCCGTACTTACTTCACCGGCATTGTTACCGAAGTTGGTTCTGATATGCGTTAAAACTTCTGCAATTTCTTCGTCCTTTAAAAAGCTGTGCTGCGGCATGACGTTGTTGTACGATTGCCCTTTTACTTCAATCGGACCTTCAAGGCCATTCAGCAGCACTTTGATCAGCCGTTCCTTGTCACCCGTAACCCATTCCGAGCCGCCAAGCGGAGGGAAGCGCTGTGAGTCGCCCATTCCGTTTCGCTGATGGCATGCCGTGCAATATACACTGTACACTTTTCCGCCTGCAACCGGTTTGTCTTTGTCAAGATCATCGTTTACAATATCCGGTGTGCGGATATGGGACATGGATTTCCTTTTTTCCATTTTGGCAAGGGAAGCTTTCGTAAATTTCTTCTTGCTGCCTTTATACGTTACTTTCCAGATTTTACCCTTTTCGGTTTCGGCAATGTAAATGGCACCGTCCGGCCCCATGGCGATTCCCATTGGCCTGTAAACGGCATCGCTTGTGTTGACAATCGGGTCAACGCCGGCAAAGCCATCTGCAAAAACCTCGTATTCACCCGAAGGCTGACCGCTTTTGAACGGTACAAAGCCGATAAAATAGCTGGATTGCGGATACGGAGCGCGGTTTGTCGATCCGTGAAAGGCAATGAAAGAACCGTTTTTGTAATGTTCGGGAAACTGGTTTCCCTGATAAAACAAAATGTCATTTGGAGCCCAGTGACCCGGAAATCCGATCAGCGGCTTTTCGTACTGATCGCAACGGCCCACTTCTTTTCCGTCGCCGCCGTATTCCGGGTTAAGCACTTTTTTGCCCTGCATCTGATCATAATAGCAATAAGGCCAGCCTGCATGCGTGCCTTCCTTAATCCTCAAAAACTCTTCCGACGGCAGCAGCGCACTTTGCCAGCCCGAAAAAAGCTGGGGCCAGAGTCGAAGCAAATCATCACGGCCATGCTGAACGGCATACAGGTTGTTGTCTGCAAAATTCCAGTCGAGGGCTACAACGCTTCTCAGTCCGGTTGCAAATTTGAGCCCGTCTTTCTGGTGCTGACCGGTTTTATTTGCATCAAAGCGCCAGATTCCGCCGTGATCTTCCAGGATCGGGCAGGGATCCATCCCGACCGAGCCGGGCGTACGGTTTTCTTCCTGGCATGCATTGGAGTTGGCTCCGAAAGGCACGTACATAAAACCCTTGTCATCGAATGTAAGCGGCTTTGCAATGTGCTCGTGCATGCCGTGCGGATGATCATCCGTCAGGATTACTTCTTCCTCACTTTCGGGAACCAGCTTTCCGGGTGTCAGTTTGTAACGGTAAACGACCAGTTCGGAGCTGAAATAAAGGTAGCCTTTGTAAATCCTCATAGCGGTTCCGTAAGCTCGTTCCTTTGCAGCGCCGCCAAACCTTTTGATGATATCGGCACGTCCGTCCTGATTGGTGTCACGCAATGCAATCACTGATTCGCTTTTGTCGGCAAAGCGTGCTTTTACATAGATGTCGCCGTTATCGTTGATGGCCAGATGTCTGGCTCTTCCGGGCAGGCTGTCCACAACAACAGTTGCTTCAAAACCTTCCGGCAAAAACAACCCGCCGTTTTTGGTATTAACAGGCGGGTTTTCCTGATCGGAATGCTGCGTAAACCCCAATGCAAACAACAGCAGCAGCGAGGCGGACAGCTTTAAACGTTTGGTGAACATGAGTAAATTTTAAGGGTTTAGGAAAAAAGCTTTTTTTGCTATGGGCTGTTAGCTAACAGCTTCCGGTTCTTGGATTTAATTTTGTTTTTATAAAAGTTATCATCTTACCGACAGTCGCTGAAAACTGCGGGCTAATCGCTTTGAGCTAATTACCGCAACTTTACACTTACTTCAGATAGATCGGTTTTGCAATGCCGTTCAGGTCGTATACGATTTTGCCGCCCATGATGGTCATTTCACATTCAAGTTTTTCCTTGGCTTCCATTTTATAGCCGGTCTTGTCATAGAATCCGAAGTTACCTTTTCGCATTGAAAAAACAGCAACATCGGCAATGGCATTTTCTGAAATGTGGCCAAGGTTATCACGTTTGATCACTTTGGCGGGCGCCCATGTACTTGCCTTGATGACCGAAGGAAGGTCCATACCCATTGCATAAAACTTGGACATGATGCTGAGCATATCTTTCATGGAGCCGTTCATGCTTCCCGTATGCAGGTCCGTACTGATGGTTTCAGGGTAAAAACCAGCTTTGACAGCCGGTATCGCCTGCGAATAATTAAAGCTGGCGCCACCGTAACCCACATCAAATACAATGCCTTTCTTGCGCGCTTCCAGCACAAAGGGTTTCACTTTCTGCGTGGCCTCGTCCACGATAGTTTCTCTCACATTTCCTTCCAGCAAAGTATAGGCATGCGTGAAAATATCACCTTTGCGGAGGTGCTTCATAAACAGGTCTTCCAGCGGCAGCGGAGGCGTGCTTCCGCCAAAATCGATCATGACCGGCATGTTGGCCAGCGTTCCGGCTTTAACGGCGTTGTCAACAGGTTTCCAGTCGTTCCCGATAAAATGCGCCACTTTGAAACCGACAATATCATTTCTGTTTTTGATCGCAACCGCAGCGGCAAGGTTCGGGTCCATATCGCTGGTGTCCTGCTCGTAATTTCCGCCTCGCATGCCTTCCCCGACAATATTCAGAAAAGATAATACACGTGTTTTGGAATTGAAAATGACATTGTTTTTAAATTCCGAAAATGATTCCCAGCCGGCCCCGCCCGCATCCACAATCGTTGTAACGCCTACCCGGAACGTAAATCCGTCCGGCGGCACTGCAACCAGACCGTTACTGAGATAATGGTTCGGCTCCGTGCCAAAAAACACATGGCCGTGAATATCAATCAATCCCGGTGTAACGTACATGCCTTTCGCATCCACAACCTGCCGGGCTTCAGACGGATTGATGTCTTTGGCAATTTTCCTGATTTTTCCTTCGGAAATCCCTACATCCATAATCTGGTTAAGATTATTTTTCGGGTCTATGACAGTTCCGCCTTTGATGAGGATGCTGTAAGTCTGGGCAAATGTAGCCGCGCTTTGCAGGCACAGCATGTAAAAAACAATCAGAAATCTGTACTTCATTTGATAAGGGCTTAGGAATAGCATTAAGGTATTATGGAATGTCAGACAACGGCTTTGGACAGTTCTTCTTTCAGCCGGGATGCCACGATTTTTTCCTCGCCTGATTTCAGCATCCAGGCGGTAATGGTCAGTGAATTGTTTTCAGCAGGCATGATTTCAATCGACGGATTTCCCTTGCGCAGGTTTTCCTGAAGAACTTTTACCGGAAGGCTAACTTTTGCCGAGTCCCATGAAACTTTCAGGGTAGGCGTATGATTTCCGAGTTCGGGAACGGTCACTTCCGTGCTTACGCCGGCTACGCTTTTGGCCGCATTGCTGATGTGCGAAATGCGGTCTTCCCACATTTTCCATTCCTTTTTATGATCCATTTTCACAAAGTTGTCCAGCGCAACGTACATGCCGAGGATTTCTTCCTTGTTTACTTTCATGCCGCGGCCGATTGTCGATCCGCGCGGCGGCATGCTCAGTCTTGCTGCTTCGATCAAGTGTTTTTTACCCATCAGGATGCCTGCGCTTTGCGGGCCGCGCATGGCTTTTCCACCCGAAACGCAAACCAGATCAAAGCCCATGTCGTTGAATTTCCAGAGATTTTCAACAGGCGGAACGTCGGCAGCCATATCAATCATGGTCGGGATGCCATTCTTTTTGCCGATCTCGACAAATTTTTCATGCTTGATCTGGCCAAGGTCGGCCTGAATGTTCAGGAACCAGAGCATGGCCGTTTTTTCATTAATTGCCTTTTCCAGTTCTTCCAGCGTTTCCACCTGAACGATTTTGCAACCTGTATTGGTAAGTGCATGGGAGTAACCGATGTTATGGCCTTTCTGGATAATTACTTCCGATTTCATTCCGGTTCCTTCCAGATGCGGCAGCGCTTCCACTTTTTTCTGGTCCATTCCGGTCAGCACGCCTGCAAGTCCGAGCGTTAATGCTGAAAAACAGCCCGCTGTGACTACGGCTGCTTCCGAGTGACAAATGGAAGCAATTTTTTCGCCTACCTTGGTCTGTACTTCATCCAGAATCATAAAATCCTTCGATGCACCCTGAATGGTTTCCACGACTTCGTCCTGCATCAGCGAGCCGGTCATGAACGTGTAGGTACCCGCTGCATTAATAAAAGTACGGATGCCGAGTTCTTTTGCAATGTTTCTGGCAGGCCCTCTGGCGATCAGGCCGGCAGTATCAAAACTGCTTTGTCCCAGAAATCCGCCGATCAGCGGAAATGTGGATAAATGCTTGATTAAATCTCTGCGGTTTATCATAATGGTAAAGGACGAAATAAGGTGACAAAGGTTTTCGGGATTAACAACAATTGTTTTACAGCATAAGGATGCAGATTATATGCAAGAATACTCTCCTTTGTATAATAAATTTTTTTATTTAGTATAAAGATGAGAATAATGTTTGGCATGCATGAATCCTGATGCTTTTTTATTCTGATGTTACTCTTGTTAAATGCAAATTCCTGTAAAATTTACTCTGCCGACTGCATATGTACTTTATTTCAGTCCTTTACCTGTAATAATCAGTTCATCAATCCAGAAAAAGCTGTTTTACACAAACCGGCGTCGGAATGCTGATTTCCTTGCCTGAATAAGTAAGTTTTCCGTCCGCAGCATTTCTTGTAAAAAAAACGGCATTGTCGTTATCCCGGTTGGTGACAATAACGAATTCTCCTTTCTGATCGACCAGGAAATTGCGCGGGTGCTTCCCATGTGTGGACACATGGCCTGCTACGGTCAGTTTGCCTGTTGCAGCATCCACTGCATACACCGCCAGACTTTCATCGCCGCGATTGGACGCATACAGAAACTTCCCGTCTGGAGAAAAATGAATATCGGCAGCGTAGCTTTTACCTGTGAAGTCGGAGGGCAGCATGCTTACCCTTTCCATCGGAACGAGAGCGCCGGAATTTTTAACGATCTGGAAGGAATTGACAACCGACGCCAGTTCACACGCCGAGTAACCAAAATTTCCGTTCGGGTGAATAGCGAAATGACGAGGCCCGTCTCCGGATTTTACCTCAGCATACGGAACCGCAGCCGGCGTAAGTTTTCCGGTTTCGGGATGCACGGAATAAACCATGATCCTGTCGATTCCCAGGTCGGACGCATAAATGTATCTGCCGTCGGAAGAAGGAATTACCGAATGCATATGCGGTTTCTGGGACGGTCCGCCTTTATCCTGGATGGAGTCGGCTGCTGCGCCGATGCTGCCGTCCTTGTTGAGCAGATAAACGCCAAGCTGACCGCTTCCGTAATTGGAAATATATAAAAACCTGCCTTTCGGGTCAACGCTGACGTGGCACGGACCTTTGCCGAGCGATGGCATGGCGTTCAGGCTTTTGAGCTTTCCGCTTGCCGC
Source organism: Dyadobacter sediminis (assembly GCF_005860765.1). Lineage (GTDB taxonomy): Bacteria > Bacteroidota > Bacteroidia > Cytophagales > Spirosomataceae > Dyadobacter > Dyadobacter sediminis. Next base: position 281,285 of record NZ_VCEI01000011.1, read on the forward strand.
ATCAATGGCGTAAGACGATACCGTATTGTTGCCTTCATTGGCTGAATAAAGATATTTTCTGTTCGGGTGAAATTCCAGGAACGAAGGACTGTTTTTGTTGGTCAGTACTTGTAATTCTTTGTAGGAAAGATCTTTTCGGTCAAACTCGTAAACATAAATGCCTTCGCCTTTTTGCGTGTAAGTGCCCACATAAAGAATTTCTTTTGATCCGTTTTTTTGTGCGAAAGTCATGGCTGCTGAAATTAGGCAAATGAGCGTTAAAATGGTTTTCTTCATATTGGGTTTTGTTAGATGTAAAATGCTGTTTGTGAAAAGTATGTGGGATTTATTCAAAGATGAGCGTACCGAATTTTTTAAACTCGTGGAAACTGCCGCCTGTTTTTTGCCATGAATAATAAGTGGTTTCATTGTCGTAATCAATGCGGTAAAAGTTGCCTTTCCATCTGGTACCGGATTTCGGGGCAGTGGGCGGCGCAATCGGGTTCATGAGTGCGAAGGGAATGAAGAATTCTGCTTTCCAGCCTTCCACGGAAGCCATGCTTTTTTTCTGGCCGCCTTCCGTACTGGTTGCATGCTGTACTTTGTTGCGTTCGTTGTAGTTCCAGGGTTTCCATCCCTGCGCCCTTCCATTGATATTGGGAACAAGGATCGGAAGTTCGTAATCCAGCGGAGAAAGTTCGTACTCGAGATAAACAGGTACCGAAGTGTCCGGCCACAGAAAAACTTCCACGACGTCTTCTTCATACAATGCACCAAAATCTTCGGTAATGGTCGCCGTCAGTTTCCGGTCCGTACAATTGAAGAGGAAGTACATTCCCTTTTCAGAATACAGAACTTTGACCTGTGTGGAAAACTGCTTTCCGGGTGCCGGCTGTCTGGGGCCTTTCTGGACGGTGATATCAAACCACTGTGCTGCGGCCCAGTTCGGAGCATTTCCTTCTCCGTTTACTTTGAAGTCGGAAGTCTTTTTAATTACGAGAGAAGAATCTGCAGTGCGGGCATGAGAATGGCTTAGCGCCGTCACAAGGGACATTAACATAAACAGTAGTACAAACTTTTGCTGCATCGGTTAGAAATAGGTTTAGGAAAATAGAAAAGGTAAAGATTATTTAACACTGTCCTGCGCGGACAGCCGGGTTTGTGGGTTTAAAGGTGTAGATGGAATTACGCATTGTATTCTGCTGAGCCGTTATTCAGGCAATTTCTCCGGAAAGTGAAGCAATGATTTTAAAGCAATTTCATCAGGTTTTTACACATAACCAAATGACAATGTGCCTTCATGATATGTATTAGGCGTTTTTTGCGGGTATTCATGCATGTTGTGGAATGATTATTTAAGAAAGTAAGACAAATTGATATTCTATAACCATTTAACTGTAAATGTCATGATACGCGAAAGAGGAGAGCCTGCGATACTAGATACCAGCAAGCCGATATTAGAAGCACCTGTATTTCCTGATTATCCGTCCAACACGCAGACACAACGTCCGGTAGCAGAAGATCCGGACCTGGTTGGAGACGATGACGACGATGAAGATGATGTAGACATTGATGATACGACGGTTGATGATGAAGACGACGATTTCATCGATGAGGAACCAGTCATTGTTGACGGAGATGAAATTATCGACCTGGATGACGACGACGAAGATGATGATTTGTTGTAAGCCGGTCAGCCGATAAAATATAACTGATACTCAGAAAGCTTCCGTTTACGAACGGGAGCTTTTTTGTTTGAAATGAGTAATGAAACCGGACTTGCGCCTTATTGAGCTAAATGTTTCGTTTCTTACCATTCCTAAACCAATGCATTCGACAGACAAAAATGTTACACAAAGCATTACGCAGGTAATTGCTGCCTCTTCACTCGGTACATTAATAGAATGGTATGACTTCTATATTTTCGGCAGTCTTGCGGTCATCATCGGGCAGCAGCTTTTTCCAAGTGATGCCGGCGCTTCCGCATTGATCAACACACTGGCGATTTTTGCGGCAGGGTTTATCGTACGGCCTTTCGGCGCGCTGGTTTTCGGACGGCTTGGCGACCTGATCGGCAGAAAATATACTTTTCTGCTGACGCTGGTTTTGATGGGCGGCTCTACTTTCCTGATCGGGCTGATCCCGTCTTATTCAAGCATCGGCTATGCGGCGCCCATTCTGGTATTGATCCTGCGACTTGTGCAGGGACTTGCGCTGGGAGGTGAATACGGCGGTGCTGCTACATACGTTGCCGAACATGCACCTGTGGGGAGAAGAGGCTTTTTTACAAGCTGGATACAAACCACGGCCACACTCGGATTGTTCCTGTCGCTGGGTGTTATTGTGCTCACCAAAAACATCATCGGCGCAGACAAGTTTGCTGACTGGGGCTGGCGGATTCCGTTTCTGCTGTCCATTCTGCTTGTCGGCGTTTCGGTTTACATCCGGATGAAAATGCATGAGTCGCCGGTTTTTTCCAAACTGAAAGCAGAAGGAAAAATTTCCTCGAATCCGTTAAAAGAGAGTTTTCAGAAAAAGGCCAACTTTAAAATGGTGCTTTTGGCTTTGTTCGGCGCGACAATGGGGCAGGGCGTCATCTGGTATACAGGCCAGTTTTATGCGCAATCGTTTCTGGAAAATACCTGCAAGCTGGATTTCAATGAATCGCGTTACATCCTGCTTTGGGCGATTCTTTTTGCAACTCCGTTCTTTGTCGTATTCGGAACATGGAGCGACAAGGTCGGGAGAAAATGGATCATGCTGGCGGGTATGCTGCTGGGCGTCGTGTTTTACAGGCCTATATACCAGTACTTTATAGATGCCACGAATGTAAAGGAATTTGAAAAAACCGAACTGAAAAGTGCAACCTCGCCGATTGTGGAAAGAGGCCTTGTAAAAGACACAAAGGATTCCATTATCACCACGACTTCCTTCAAAACACTTCAAAGCGGAATGACATTCAAGGAATCCAATGTAATCATTATTCCGGACGACGTACTCGCGCCTATGCCGGAACCGCAAACGATTATCAAAGACGTAACGCTTCCGCGAAGTACCTATATAACTATCATCATGCTTGTTTTCTTCCAGGTTCTGCTTGTTACGATGGTTTATGGCCCCATTGCTGCCTTTCTGGTCGAATTGTTCCCGACGCAGATCCGCTATACTTCCATGTCGTTGCCATATCATATCGGAAACGGCGTTTTTGGCGGACTTGTGCCCTTTATTGCGACGCTCGTTGCTTCATTCAGCGGCTCTACGCCACTTTCCGGACTTTGGTACCCGATCGGAATTGCAGCGCTTTCCTTTGTGATCGGTGCGGTTTATATTGATAACAAAGGCGACAAAAATGTAATGGATTAAGTGAAAAGCAAACCTTGCGGAATTCTGAAATTAAAGTTAAAATACTGAAAAAATGAATGGTTTGAAAAAGTTGCTCGGAATAGTGTGGATGCTGCTGGGTCCTGTGATTATTGCCTTTTTATTCATGCAGGCAATAGATAAAATCGCCGCTTCCGCAGAAGGTGTTGCGCGGACAAATACGACTTTGCAATGGTTTATTATCATCCTGATTTTTATACCAATCTGTGCAGGTCTTGTCATTTTCGGTTATTATGCGTGGAAAGGCGAGTACGAGCATTTGCCGGAAAGTTCGTCTGATTTATAAGTATGCCTTGTGCCGGAATTGGTTTTCCATTTAAGAACAGTTGGCAACAGCATCCGTACGATCACCAGAAAAGGAACAGCCGGATCATTGATCCGGCTGTTCCGGTAAAAAAGTCTCCATGCCGGAATAAAAAAACTTCTTTACCGTAAATGATGTTTTGTCCGTTGTAAGTTATAGGTATTGTATGCATCATCCCTGCCATCTGACCAAGAAACAATCATGAAAGAAGAAGTTTTTATCTTATCCGCAGCACGTACCCCGATCGGCAGCTTTGGCGGAAGTCTGGCATCAGTTCATGCGGCAAAGCTTGGTGCGACCGCCATTCAGCAAGCCCTTGCAAAATCGGGCGCAGATCCGGAACGTGTTCAGGAAGTTTTGATGGGCAATGTGATTTCGGCTAATATGGGCCAGGCACCTGCAAGGCAGGCGGCAGTTTATGCCGGGTTGCCGACATCCGTTATCTGTACAACGGTCAATAAAGTGTGTGCCTCGGGAATGAAAGCGGTGATGATGGGCGCACAGGCCATTCAGCTCGGCGATGCGGAACTGATCGTTGCCGGCGGAATGGAAAGCATGTCGCAGATTCCGTATTATTTGCCAAAAGCCAGAAACGGGTACGGATACGGGAACGGAGAAATTATTGACGGGCTTTTGAAAGACGGCCTTACAGACGTTTATGACCAGATCGGAATGGGCATCTGCGGCGACCGAACTGCTTCCGAATATTCACTTTCACGCGAGGAACAGGACGAATACGCCATACGTTCCTATAAACTAAGTGCGGAATCCACCGAAAAAGGATACTTTTCCAAAGAGATTGTTGCTGTTGAAGTACCCTCCCCAAAAGGCGGCGAGCCGGCAATGGTATCCGAAGATGAAGAATTCAAACGTGTAAAATTTGAAAAAATAACCTCGTTAAAACCGGCATTTTCAAAAGACGGAACCGTTACAGCGGCCAATGCTTCCACCATCAACGACGGCGCGGCGGCCCTTGTACTGAGTGGAGAAGCAACGGTAAAGGAATCCGGCATCAAGCCGGTTGCCCGCATTGTAGCTTACGCAGATGCAGAACAGGATCCTGCTTGGTTTACAACTACGCCGGTTCTGGCTACGCGGAAAGTACTTAAGAAGGCCGGTTTGTCTCTGGAAAATATTGATTATTTTGAAGTAAATGAAGCCTTTTCGGCCGTTGCACTGGCGTATGTCAAAATACTTGGCCTGGATATAAACAAGGTAAATGTATTTGGCGGGGCCGTTTCACTGGGACATCCGCTGGGCGCTTCCGGCGCCCGGATTCTAACAACCTTGCTTTCCGTTCTGGAACATAATGATGGCAGATACGGACTGGCAACCATTTGCAACGGCGGGGGCGGCGCTTCCGCAGTCATTATTGAAAAACTGTATAAAATCAGCGGATAAGCACTTTGAGCCGGTTGTAAAATCCTGTGCTTTTGAAGGTGAATGTTTTGTGAAGAATGTAATTGCTGACAAAGCTGAAACCCATCCCGGTGAGGTATGAACCCATTTCCGTTACATTGACTTCCTTTCTGGAAAACGGCAGTTTTAACTTGTAAATCTCGAATCCCAGTACTTTGGTTGCGAGTGTAAAGGAGCCTACCGTAAACAACTGTGTCACAGCCAGTGAAATCAGCGCAACCATAAAAAATTTGATCATTTCCCGGCGTGTCTGATTGCTTTTTCTGGCATCGAAAGCAAACAGTTTGGTGAGGATAAAACCAACTACAAACCCGACCATATAAGACGGAACAATGGACGCACTCCACGAAATATCGAACCAGTCCTGAATTAAACTGCTGGAAATCAATTGAATCACTGCACCTGTGCCTGCAACAAGAAAATACGCTATTAGATCTTTGGCATTGAAAATACTTTTCTTCTTTATTGGGGCCACCGGTGTGATATTTAGTAAAAAATCGGACTTTAACTGGCCCCAATATTAGAAAGAAAATGCTCCTGAAACAATAAAGTCGCATGAGTTTGATCAACAGGGCGTATTTCCCGGATGAAGATACGATGGCACTATTTTTGTTGTACCCGGATTAGTTATTTCTTTCACGGCCAAAACAGAATTTCTCCGGCCATACTACTCTGTTATGAAAAAATTTATTCTCAGCGCTTCGTTCTTCCTTTCTGTAATTTCAGCAAATGCGCAAGTCCAGCGGTGGGCAGTCGGCTTTGAAGTAGGCGAGCCTATTGCAGTCAGTGTACGAAAATACGGCGACCGCAACGCTCTGGATTTAAGTGTCGGTACTTATATCGGTCTTTTCAAGGGTAAGGATAATTACAAAGTCAGCAATGATTTGCTGGGCGGCGTAGGTGTGATGTTCAATGGCACTTATTTATGGTATGTGCCATTGCTGAACGATAGAATTACGACTTATGCGGGTGTCGGAATTCAGGTCAATTCGCGCCGCTATTATCCGAACCGGGATGTGAAGTCGGTTCATACCACCAACATTTCAACAGGACCATCAGGAACCGTCGGGATTGAATTCTTTTTCGGAGCCAGACCGGCTTCTTTCTTTGTGGAAGGCGGCGGCTATGCAGAACTGATCCCGAAAATATTTTACTTTAATCCAAACCTGAGCGTAGGCCTCAGACATAACTTTTAACACTTGAAATCTTGAAAAATCTAGTCTATTGTATTATCCTTTTTGTAACGGGAGTTTCCTGTTCTGAAACTTTGCAGCGGAACTACGACCGGAGACACGGAAATTATTCAGGCGATCGGTACAGCCGGGCCGAAAGAGATAGAATCAACCGGAGAGAAGATGCTGCAAGCCGCAATGCTTACAGAAGAGATTACGAAAGAGTTACTTCAGATGATTTAAGCATCCGTGCAGGTTCCGGTGGAGACACCGGCAGCAACGCCCAGCTTCTCCTTCAGTACGAAGATATGGACAAAGTCGGCGAAGTGATCATTTACGAACTCGACGTACTGGAAAGGCGCTGGAATGTGCTGCTGAACGAGTACAAAACCGCAGATCAAACGCAGAAAGAAACCATTTCTACCGAACTCGATCAAATCAGTGCAGATCAACTCACGCTTTACAGAGCATATACCCGCATTTACCGCGAGGGTAAAACAAACTGGCCGATTGTTAAAAGGGAGGTGGAAAATACATTGCGAACCGTCAGAAAAGTAGCGGATAAATAAGACAGGAATATTTACCAGCCGGCACCTTTGGTGCCGGTTTTAATGCGGCACAAGTAACTATCCACGGTCATATAGAGCGTAGATCCGTCATTTCCCCACGCGCAGTTGGAAGTAAGTTCACCCATCACAATGCGCCCGAGCAGTTTTCCGGCCGGGCTGATCACAAACAATCCGCCCGGTCCGGACGACCAGAGATTTCCGTCCTTATCCACTTTGAAACCGTCCGGCAAACCGGCTACCCCCGACTTGCTCAAAGATGTGGCGTCATACAGAATTTTCCCTTTGCCCGCATTCCCTTTTTCATCAACCGGATACGCCATCCATATTGCTTTTTCCGGGTCGGACTGTGCGATATACAACGTTTTGCCATCGGGCGAAAATGCAATGCCGTTTGGCCTGCTCAGATCGGAAATCTGCTGCGTAATATTTCCGTCGGGATCCATGCGGTAAACACCAAACTGCGGAATTTCACGCGTAGGATCGTCCTGTTTTTTATTCATGCCATAAGGCGGATCGGTGAAGTAAAAACTGCCATTGGCATGTTGTACAATATCGTTCGGACTGTTGAATCTCTTACCCTGAAAATGATCAGCAAGCGTCACTTTTCCGCCTGCGTTCAGCGGCATGGCCGAAATTCTGCGGTCACCGTGTTCGCAGGAAACAAGACGCCCTTTGTTATCAATGATCAGACCGTTGCTGCCGGGTTCATCGCTGTAATAGCCGCGTCCGGTATAGCCTGAAGGTTCAAGAAAAACGGAAAGTCCCTTTTTTTCATCCCATTTGAATACCTTGTTTTCGGGTACGTCCGAAAAAAGCAGAAAACTGCTGTCTTTCACCCAGACCGGCCCTTCGCACCATTGAAAACCCGAGGCAATTACTTCCACGTTCGAATCTTTCGGAAGCAGTTTTTTAAATGCCGGATCTTCATAAATAATCTTGCCCATAGTCGGATAGGATTTCTGGGCAGAAACCGAAAACACAAGCGTGAAAGTAAGGCAGATTAAAGAAATTGCTGATTTCATCGGTTTGTAAAGGTTAAGAAGGAATTTTTGATTAAAGCCGCAAAGACTCTATAACTTACTGCCGACAGCCGTACTATCCTTGTGTTTTCGGAAACAAGGAAAGAACCAGACTTGAAAAAGGAGCCAGCTGCATGGTGCTGAGCTTTCCGGAATGAACAGGATCCGTTGAAAACACCACATTCAGAAAAGCCGCTTTTTCATTGGGAAGCATGAGTTTTTTAGCCGAACTGCACAAGTTATGAATAATCAGAAGTGACTTGTCAGCATGCGGGCGGAAATACGCCAGCAGCTGATCATCGTGCAGGCATACGCGATGCAGGTTTGGAGCCAGGATCTGGGCGAGTGCAGGTTCCGTTTTCCGCAGTCGGATCAGTTCACGATAATGGCTGAAAACCGATTCGGGATCAACGGACTGGACGGAAAGCGGAGCCACGGTGCGGGAAGTTGTAAATGTGGCATCAATCCATTTTGTGTTTTCATTTTCTGCATCATCGTCGGTCCACAGAAAAGGCTCGCGGATATACGGGTCCGGCTTGGTGCCCAGCATCCCGATTTCTTCCCCATAATAAATGTAAGGCTGCCCGGGCAGCGTAAGCAGGATACTGGCTGCCAGTTTTATCTTGTTTTTATTGTTGCCGACAACGCTGCCGATACGGTCCTGATCGTGATTGGTCAGCATAATGGCATCGATGAACAGTGGATTGTATTTGGCAAAAAGTGCATAGCTTTCCAGAAGTTGTTCGATCAGCAGCTCGTCCCTTTCCTGAATTACGATCCGCTGCAGCATAAAACTCAAATCGAAATGAAAAGTAGCGTCCAGATATTTATAGTAAGGAGCAACTTCTTCATTTTCAGCCCAGACCTCGGCTACGGTAAAAGCATCGGCCTTCGCGTTCCGAACGATGCCGGAGAAAAATTTCCAGAAATCAAGAGTCTGTTCCTTTTCCCATTCCGGATAAATATGCCGCGCTGCATCCAGCCTGAAACCGTCCACACCGATTTCCATCAGCCAGAAGCGTACAATTTTTTCGATTTCGCAGCGCAGTTGTTCCGAATGATAATTGAGATCAGGCATGCCTTTAAAGAACAACCCATAATACTTTTCAGGGTCCTGCGGATTTTCATGCCATGGATAAACAACCTGCGAATCGTCCGATGTTTCCCTTTCGGAAATGCCGAGTGCTTCAATTTGCGCGGGCGTCATCCACCAGTAAAACGGGCGAAAGGCATTTTCCGGACTTTTGCGTGCTTCTGTAAACCAGGGATGCAATGTACTGGTATGGTTTACGATCAAATCGAGGTAAATGTGCATGCCTCTTGCATGGGCTTCGGCGAGCAGCCTCCTGAAATCGTCCATGGTACCAAATTCCGGCTCAATGCCGTAGTAATCAACGACGTCGTACTTGTGGTAAGTCGGCGATGGGTGAATCGGTGTAAGCCACAGGGCTTCAATGCCCAGTCCGGCCAGATAATCCAGTTTGGAAGTAATCCCGTTCAGGTCGCCGATGCCATCGCCGTTGGAATCGCAAAAGGAACGAACAAAGATTTCATAACAGATCCTGGGGATGTATTTGGAATGATCTGCATTCATGAGTAGTGTGGGAATATGTATAAGCGTACAAGTGTGCTACTGGAAATAAGGTTTCAGCAACCGGTAAACAACATGGACCGGAAGCCCCATAATCGTGTAAAAAGAACCTTCAATCTTTTCAATACCCGTCATACCGATCCATTCCTGAATGCCATATGCGCCGGCTTTGTCAAACGGCTTGTAATTTTCAATATAATAACTTATTTCGGAATCGTCCAGCTTTCTGAAATAAACCTTTGCAGCATCCGATACTGTCTGAATCTCACCATCCGTAAGCATACTGATTGCCGTCACTACGGTATGACTTCTGCCGGAGAGCAGCCGGAGCATCCGCCCGGCGTCAACTGCATCGGAAGGTTTTCCAAGGATCTGATTGTCAGCAATTACAACGGTATCTGCCGTAAGTACAATGGATTCAGACCGTAACCCCCGGAACATTTTCGATTTTTCATGCGAAATATGGGCTGCCACTTCTGCTGCAGGCAAATCTGCCGGAAAACATTCATCGGTCGGCAGTACTTCTACTGAAAAGTGAAAACCGGCGTCTGCAAGCAACTGTTTCCTTCGCGGTGAATTCGAGGCAAGAACAAGCGGTTTTTGTAAAGCAATCATGATGGCAAAGGAAGTCGGGATAGTTAAGAGTCGAAATTTAAAGGCAAACCACTTCTGCAAACAAGGATTTTACGGATCATTCAACATTTTTTTGGCATTACCGGAACTATTAACAAATAAATAGATGTTTATACATTAAATGTATCTACATATTTAATACATTTGACAAATGATTATGTCCATTGAAACCGATATAAAGCAAAAAAAATTTCGGAGCCCGTACCAACGGCTGGCGCTGAACCTTGTTTATACAAGCAACTGGCTGGGATACAAGCAGCTTGAAATTTTTAAGGATTACGATATTACGTCGCAGCAATATAATGTGCTCCGAATTCTGCGTGGCCAGAAATCCGTTCCGATCAAAGTAAGTGAAATAACCGAACGGATGCTGGATAAAAATTCCAATACTTCCAGGCTCGTGGACAAACTGCTTGTTAAAAACCTTGCAGAACGAAAATCCTGCCCGAATGACCGTCGTGCGGTGGATGTGGTGATTACGAAAGAAGGCCTGGATCTGCTGGAAAAACTCGATCCGTTTGTGGAAGAATGGGAAAACCGGTTCAGCATCATTTCCCCGGATGATGCCGAGCGCTTCAGTGCATTGCTGGACAAGCTCAGAGAATCAGACAATCAGTAAACTCAATTATACAATTAATAATCAAGTCCATTTAAAAATGAAAAGTACAATGAAATCAGTTAAGTTTTTCGTAGCCTCTTTAGCAGTTGCATTGTTTGTATCCGGTTCTGTTTCAGCGGAAGACAACGGCAAAAAAGTAACCAATCTGAAAGTAAATCCTTCCAAAAGCGAACTGACGTGGACTGGTAAAAAAGTAACCGGCGAACATACGGGTACAATTGCCCTGAAAGATGGAACCATCGTGCTGGACGGCGCCAAACTGACCGGCGGAAAGTTCACGGCGGATCTGACAAGCATAACATGTACGGACCTTACAGATAAGGAATACAATGGTAAATTGATTGGTCACCTGAAATCGGACGATTTTTTCTCGGTTGAAAAACACCCGACTGCAACATTTGTAGTAACGAAGGCGACTCCGAAAGCAACGGGCGTTTACGACGTAACGGGCGATCTGACGATCAAGGGAATTACCAAACCGGTTTCTTTCCCGGTCACTGTTAAGAATACGCCTTCAGGTGCGGAAGCAACAGGCAAACTGGTTGTGGACCGTTCCAAATATGACATTAAATACAATTCCAAGTCGTTTTTTGAAAACCTTGGTGACAAAATGATCCATGATGATTTTACAATTGACGTAAAGCTGGTTGCGTCCAAATAACATGCATTTATTTGAAACGGCTGACCGGATCAGTTTTGGTTAAAGTCAATGCCTGCCTGTTTTTCAGGCAGGCATTCTTGTTTTCAGGGGTTGTGTTCGCGGTAGCGGGGAAAATCGTCCAAGTAATGAATTTCTCCGTTTACTATATGGAAACAATAATGATTTAGTCCGTTTGTAACGGCAAGAAAGCGGGGCTTCAGCGTAAAATTGTACCGGCCGATCTGCGCAAGAACGGTTTCATTGATCGGAACAAACGGAGCTTTGCATTCCACGAGCAGAAAAGGAAGGGAGTCGCCCGACAAGATGACAATATCCGTGCGTTTGGCAAGAGCGTTATACTTCAGTCCGGTTTCTACGGCAAAAAGCGATTTCGGGTAACCGTAATGTGTGATCAGTAAATGAATAAAATGCTGCCTTACCCATTCTTCCGGTGTAAGCGAAACGAATTTCCGGCGTATGATATCGAAAATAGATGGTTTCCCGTTAACCTGCTTAACTTTGTAAGCAAAGGAGGGAAGATTTAAAGGTTCCATACGCGAAGATACGCATCCCGGCAAAGGCCGCCAATTAACAAGAACGAATGATGACTACCAAAGAGCAAATTGTAGAAAACTGGCTTCCGCGTTATACTGGAACAGCTGTGGAAGATTTTGGAAGTTATATCCTGCTGACCAATTTTGTCAACTATGTAACGATGTTTGCAGAAAAGTTCGGCGTGGAGGTGAAAGGGCAGGGCAGAGCGATGCAAACGGCTACTGCAAAGGATATTACGATTATCAACTTCGGAATGGGCAGCCCGATGGCGGCTACGGTTATGGATCTTTTATCTGCCATCAACCCGAAAGCGGTATTGTTTCTGGGTAAATGCGGCGGCTTGAAAAAGACGCAGGTTGGTGACCTGATTCTACCCATTGCAGCTATCCGCGGCGAAGGAACCAGCGACGACTATATGCCGGCAGAAATTCCTGCATTGCCTTCATTCCGTCTTCAGAGCACGGTTTCCGCCAGCATTGCCAAGCATAAAATGGATTACTGGACCGGAACGGTTTACACCACCAACAGAAGAATCTGGGAACATGACGACAGTTTCAAGGAATATCTGAGAGAAATCCGCGCAATGGCCATTGATATGGAAACGGCAACTATTTTTATTGTCGGTTTTGCAAATTCCATTCCGCATGGCGCCTTGCTGCTGGTTTCTGACAATCCGCTGGTTCCGGAAGGTGTGAAAACGGAAGAAAGCGACAAGAAAGTAACGACAAACTATGTCAAGATGCATCTGGAAATTGGTATTGAGGCATTGACTGAACTGGCCCGCTCGGGCGCGTCGGTCAAACACCTGCGGTTTGAAAACTGATTGGAAAAATGAATGAACTTACCTTATATGAACGCATCGGGGGCGATGCAGCCTTGCGGCAACTGACGGATAAATTTTATGATCTGGTTTTTGCCCATGAACTTATTTCCAGGCTTTTCAGGAGCGATAAGGAACTGATCAAGGAAAAACAGCGCCTGTTTCTGACGCAGTTTCTGGGCGGACCGCAGCTTTACTCCGATGTTTACGGACATCCGATGATGCGCGCGCGTCATATGCCGCACACCATAACCGAAGACGATGCAGTTGCGTGGCTGCAATGCATGTCGGAGGCCGTCGGACAATTGCCGATCAGCAATGAACTGAAAGACGAATTGTTTGACCGCTTTCCGAGAACCGCTTTTTTTATGGTCAACACCTGAACGGCCAATTCGAACATAAAAATACAGATCAGCAGTCCACATTCATAGTTCAAAACAAGCAAGATTTTAGAGTACGGGATTTCCGGACAGCGAGAATTATTTACCTTTGCCGCATGAATTTCAAAGAGCAGTTAACCCGATTTCCGATCCTTGAAACCGTTGCCAAAGCTGCGGCTGAACTTGGCGTGGAAGCATATATCATCGGCGGATTTGTACGGGACCTTATACTTAGCCGTGCCAGCAAGGACATTGACGTTGTGTCGGTCGGAAACGGAATCGAGCTTGCGGAGCGGGTCGCAGCCCGGCTTGGACCGGATGTTTTTGTGAGTATCTACAAAAATTTCGGAACGGCGCAAATCAGGCAGTGCGATCTGGAAATTGAGTTTGTGGGCGCAAGAAAAGAATCTTACCGCACCGATTCCCGCAAGCCAGCAGTGGAAGACGGAACGCTGAGCGACGATCAGAACCGGCGTGATTTTACGATCAATGCCATGGGCATCAGTCTGAATAAAGACACATTCGGTGAACTTGTCGATCCGTTTGAAGGCGTCCGTGATCTGAAACGCAAGATCATCCGTACACCGCTGGAACCGGAAATTACATTTTCCGACGATCCGTTGCGAATGATGCGCGCGATCCGTTTTGCAAGCCAGCTTAACTTCGACATTGAACCGGATACATTCGACGCCATTATCAAAATGAAGGAACGGATCGGTATTGTTTCTGCGGAACGCATATCGGACGAGCTGAACAAGATCATTCTTTCGCCAACACCTTCGTACGGTTTCAAACTGCTTTATCATGCCGGGATTCTGGCCATTATGTTTCCTGAAATGATTGAGTTGCTGGGCGTGGAAACGATTGACGGGAAAGGGCATAAAGACAATTTTTACCATACGCTGCAGGTGCTTGACAATGTAGCACAGCATACGGACGATCTCTGGCTTCGCTGGGCCGCTATTCTGCATGATATTGCCAAGCCCGCTACCAAAAAGTTTGATAAAAAAGTGGGCTGGTCATTTCACAATCACGAAGAAGTAGGTGCAAGAATGGTACCGGTCATTTTCCGGCGCATGAAACTGCCTTTGAACGAAAAAATGCGGTTTGTCAAAAAACTCGTTCGCCTGCATCTGCGCCCGATTGTGTTGTCAAAGGAAGAAATTACCGATTCGGCCATGCGGCGTCTGCTTGTGGAAGCGGGCGAAGACATCGAAGCTTTGATGAAACTGTGCCGGGCCGATATTACTTCCAAGAATCCCGATAAGGTCAAACGTTTTCTGCACAATTTTGATCTGGTCGAACAAAAACTGAAAGATCTGGAAGAGCGTGACAAACTGCGTAATTTCCAGCCGGTAATAACCGGCGAAATCATCATGGAAACATTCGGACTGAAGCCTGCCAAGGAAGTAGGCATCATCAAGGAAATCGTACGCGAAGCCATACTGGAAGGCATCATTCCGAATGAATATGAACCCGCATTTGCTTACATGGTGCATGAAGGCGAGAAACTGGGCCTTTCCGTACAATCCACAGGTACGACTTTTGAATAGTCTGGCAACAACATAACAGCTGTACCAAACCGATCATCCAGCAGATAAAAAATACTCCTCAAATTGAATTAAATGGAAAATAATACCCAATTCAAACGCTTTTTCGGCTCACTTCTTACCTTACTCGGCATTTCCGTATTGCTGTTTGCATGCGTGGCCTTTTTATCGGACAAACCCGTACTCGGACTTACCGTTTCCAAATGGGAATCCGTCGTTCCGTTTCTGGTAGGCACCGTATTTCTGCTGACTGGCGTTAACCTCGTAAGCAGAAGTTAAACACCGCGTACCAGTGCCGCCCCGACTGAACACGCCAGGCATTTGCGGTTTGTACAATAATGATTGTACCATTCGACCAGCGCCTGTGAGTCGGCGGCGGAAGTCACGCACATTCCGACTTTGTTCCATTCACGCGTTATGCGATTGTTTTCAGCAGGCATTTCAGTCAGAAGGTGCACGATCCTTTCCATCAGTTCCGGTTTTTGCCGTTGCCGGGAATAGGCGGCAAGCAGCGGAACAGCGGCATTCATGATCAGTAAATTAATCGCATCTTTTCCCATAAACGGCACTTTGGAAGCCGCTTTTTTATCAAATATATAGTGCTCCCGCCAGTATGCGGATTGTTCAAGCCGAAACACGGATTGCAATTCGGTATACGTTTTTGCTGAAATCAGTTGCGAAAACAAACTGCCTTTTCTTGTAAATAACTGCGCAAACTGAGCCAGTCGTACGGTCGGAAATCCAGCAGGCCGCAGCTTTGCGAACTTCCATTCATGAGGAGGCATTATTTTATCCGACAGATTGTATTTGGCGCTTAAAAACCGGAATTCTGTCTTTAATTCTTTTACATACTGATTTTCGGAATTTTCAGGAAGCAACCCCGCGCATCCGAAAAGCAACGCTTCGGTGTGCAGAATATCCATGTTTGATTTCCGGATAATTTTACAGGTTATTTTTTTAATCAAACCTGAAAAAGCGGCATCATTGAGCTTGAAGCCAAAATGCCGGGCAATCCATTGGTAAGCTGTTTCTTCCCAGTCTTGCCGGTTTTCTGCAAGCAATTCATAAACCTCTTCGGACTTTTTATGTAGCCGTTCTGCCAGAACACTGTCGAGCATGGCCGTTTTGATAATGGCACTTACATCCGGAAACAGGCTTGCGCATGGAATCGGATCGGCATCCTGCTGAAGACGCATGTATCTTTCCAGAACAGATGGTCGGACAAGACCATTCAGTTTTAAAGTAGGAAGCAAAGTGCCATCCTGACGGATAACAGGCTCGTCATTTTCCCAGACTACATGCAGCACAACACTTTCGTAAGCCGCATTTTTTTCATGAGAATGCTTGTACCAGTCCGACGAACGCACATGAATCTCAATATTCCCGATCCACTGGATACCGTCAATCAGGACGCATGCTTCTGAAAAATCCGGTCCCGCATTCCTGTTTTTATTACCGGTACGAATAACAGAAAGCCGCATCTTTTCATCCGTTTCAAGACCTGCCGAATGGAAATATTGGAATCGCCATATAAAACTCAGGATATCTTCATTCATAAATTTAGAAAATGTAATTTGTAGAAATATTTACCAACAATGCTCTTTGTTTTCTTTGTCTAAACCTGATTAGTTTCTGTTATTTGTACGCAGGTTTTATCGTTTGGTTTCTGAATTAGAAGTAAAAAAGTTTTATGCTCTTCCGTTTGCAATTTATTGCGCTTAGAATTCTCATTCTTTTTTTTGGTATTTCAATTGTTTGGGTATTGATTCTTAAATTCTTGCCGGTATGGATTACACCGTATATGTTGTCCTGTAAATTCAATGCGTTCAAAGAGGATGAAGACACGGAAATTCATCAGGACTGGGAACCGTACGAAAACATTTCCAAAGAAGTTGCGCTGGCAGTTGTAGCGTCGGAAGACCAGAATTTTCCAAAACACTGGGGCTTTGATTTTGACCAGATCTATAACGCCGTTACCGAAAAAAGAAAACGGGCACGCGGAGCCAGTACGATATCGCAGCAAGTAGCAAAAAATGTATTTTTATGGCACGGAAGAAGCCTGATCAGAAAAGGACTTGAAGCATATTTTACGATTCTGATCGAAGTTATCTGGGATAAGGAACGCATTCTGGAAGTATACCTGAATGTGGCTGAAATGGGTAAAATGACTTTCGGAGTGGAAGCAGCTTCATTGCGTTACTATAAAAAATCAGCTAAGAAATTGTCCAGATATGAAGCGGCAAGAATCGCTGCGGTTTTACCAAATCCAATCCGTTTTTCTATTAAAAATCCGTCCTCTTACGTGAACAAACGAACAGGACAGATTGTACGGCAAATGCGGGCACTCGGCGGACAAAAATACATTGCAGATCTGTAATGATCAGCAGTTATAAACCCGTTTACAATTTGGCTTATAAAATTGATGTTCAATTATTTACTTCCTGCAAAGGCCTTGTTTCTCTGTTTAAGATAGCGGTAAGTACGGTGATGGAAAAGCGAGCTGTCCAGCTTTCCAAAAACTTCATTATTCCGTAATGCATACCAGTTTGTTTTCAGTAAATACAGGCTAACATAGGAGCGGGGATGCTCCTGAATAAACAGCAGGGTTTTTATATTTAAATTCTCTTTTTCAATTTCCTGTAGATTTCTCCAGTAATTGATACTGTCCGGCAAATTACTTTTGCGTGCAAGCGATTCCATTTTTACAAAATCATTCACTTTTTGTTCGGAAGGAAGCAGGATGTTTTTATGAAAATATTCCCATTCCATATTGCTTTCGGAGCCGGAAGTAACGGATCTGGAAATATCGTTGGTATCCAGCAGAATACGCATTCCCGATTCAAAGAAAAAAGACAAAGATCCTTTCATTCCGGAAACCTGCAATTGATATAAATCAGGCAGCAAATTCGGGTCCATTTGCAGGTTTATGCTATCGGCGCTGAGCTTAATGGAATGCACAACGGCTGCAAAACCTTTTTCACGGGTAAGGATGATTGCCTTTCTGCCTTTCATTACCGTTGCACCATCGATTTTAATACGGACATGCTGTGCAAATGCCGGCGGGAAAATTAACAGAAAAACAAAAATAATCTTTAAATTCTTGATCATTCCGGACAGGTTCAGCGCAGCTTTTCTAACGATTCAAATGGCAGAGATGTAATTATGAATTCAGGATCTTATTTAATTACTGCTTTTATCAGAACCGGTTGATGGTCGGACGGATAACGCTGTTCTTTGGCATCGGTCAGAACGCCGTATTTAAGCACTTCAATATTTTTACTTACGAATATGTAATCGATTCTTTTATCCATCAAGGCATCAAATTTAAAGCTGTTGAATGTGCCTTCGGGACCATAGGGAGCCTGTTTGGTTACATCGTGCGAATCGTTCAAAATGGTTTTTATGGAATTGATTTGTTCCGTTTCCGGAGTTGAGTTAAAATCGCCGGTCAGAATGACAGTTGACTTTCCTGCAATTTCATTGATTTTCTTTACCATCAAAATGCCTGATTGTTTGCGCGCTTCAACGCCCTGGTGGTCAAAATGAACATTAAAGAAGAAAAATTCCTTTTTGGAAATAACATCCTGGAATTTTCCCCACGAACAAATCCGGTTACAGCAGGTTGCATCCCAGCCTTTGCCCGGTTTTTCCGGCGTTTCGCTCAGCCAGAAATCGCCGGATTTCAGCAGTCTGAACCGGTCTTTTTTATAAAATATAGCGGAATGTTCGCCGCCTTCCCTGCCGTCATCGCGGCCTTTTCCGATGTATGTAAAATCAGTCATTTCAGCTACATCTTTCAACTGTCCGACCAATGCTTCCTGCACACCGAAAATCTCGAATTCATGGAACCGGATGAGCCCTTTGACATTTTCTTTCCGGTTTGGCCAGGCATTTACGCCGTCATTTGGTGTATTGTAGCGCAAATTGTAAGATGCAATGTTCATGGAAACCGGTTTTTGCGCGTAGGAAATCCGGCTCAGGATCAGCAGTAATGAGAAGCAAAGGACGATTTTTTTCATTGTAAAAAGTTTATTGAAAACAGATTGTTGTTCGGGAGCTTAAATATCGGCAATTAGTTCTGAAATGGAAGCATTCAGGAGAGGCCGGTGCATGCAGTATTTTGCACGTGTGGGATTTTTTTGTGAAAGCCTCGTCTACACCCCGAATGCAACTAATTTAGAAAATCCAGATAGAATTTTAGGTACATACATGAATTTATTGAGATTATTTATTACTTATGCTGCTACTTGCCAAGTAGTCTGATTGCTTTTTTTACTTTCTTGGTATGAAAATATGTTACCTTAAGGAAATCCTGCGTCAAAGTAATAATTGAGGTTACATTTGCAAAATCAGACTGCACTGCTTTAACGCTGTTTACATGACTATTTACCCGCAAGCATCGCGTATACTTGTTGCTATTGACTGCATTATCTTCGGTTTTGACGGAAAGGACATCAAATTATTGCTGGTCAAGCGGAACTTTGAGCCGGAAAGCGGAAAATGGTCATTAATGGGCGGTTTCCTCAAGCTGGATGAAGATCTCACGGATGGTGCGTCAAGGATTTTATATAATCTGACGGGATTAAAGAATATTTATATCGAACAGCTTGAAACATTCGGGAAAGTGGGCAGGGATTCCGCGGAGCGCACTGTTTCCGTTGTATTTTTTGCCCTGATCCGGATTGATTACCATGATACGGATGCAGTCCGCAATCACAATGCTTACTGGATTTCACTGGAAAACCGGCCCAAACTTATTTTTGATCATGAAGAAATGGTCTGCAGGGCTATTGAACATCTCAAATACAAGGCCGCCTTGCATCCGATCGGGTTTGAACTTTTACCGGATCTCTTTACAATTCCGCAGCTTCAGAAACTGTATGAAGCCATTTACAACATTCCGATTGACCGCAGAAATTTTAGCCGGAAGCTGCTTTCTACCGGTTTGCTGATTGATACCGGCTTCAAAAACAGTAACAGCGCAACGAAAAAAGCTACTTTGTACAAGCTGGATTCCCTGAAATACAAAGAAAAATTCCATTCTTTCTGGAATTTTATGCCGGATTCCATGAAACAGGTATAAGGGTAAAGAACATTTTAATGGTCTGTAAAGACAGGGAAGTATGTCATAAAGTGTGCAGTACGGAACAGAAATGATGCTGTCAAAACTGGTTTCTTAAATTGTGTCAAATAAACACTTTAAACCTATTTATTTATATTTGATAAGTAATTCTTAAAATTTTTATGATCCCGGAAACAATTTCAAATGACGGATCAGTGACATGGACTTTTAATAAAATTTATTTTCAACAGCCACATATACAAATTTGCATTGACCTTATTCCTCACCTTATATGACCGAAGACTACGTAATTGGAATTGATTTTGGTACGGATTCCGTACGGGCACTGATTGTTAATGCACGCACCGGCGCACACGCCGGAACAGCCGTTCAGGAGTATGCAAGATGGAGACAGGGCAAATACTGCGATGCTTCCGTATCGCAGTTCCGCCAGCATCCGTTCGATTATCTGGAAGGACTGGAACAGGCCGTGTTGCATGCGCTGGAAAAATCGCCGGCCGGCGTCCGTGAAAACATCCGCGGTATTTCTGTTGATACCACCGGTTCTACGCCTGTGGCCGTTGACCGGAACGGCACGCCTCTGGCCATGCTGGCCGGAATGGAAGAAAATCCGAATGGCATGTTTGTGCTTTGGAAAGACCATACCGCCAATGCCGAGGCAGAAGAAATCAATTTGCTGGCGCATAACTGGCCGGTGGATTATACAAAATTCGTAGGCGGCATTTACTCATCGGAATGGTTCTGGGCCAAAATGCTGCACATTCTCAGAGTTGATCCGGAAGTACGGGAAAAAGCGTTCTCGTGGATGGAGCATTGCGACTGGATTTCGGCGGAACTGACCGGCGAAACAGATCCTTTGAAACTGAAAAGATCCCGTTGTGCGGCAGGGCACAAAGCATTATGGCACCAGGAATTTGACGGCTTGCCTTCCAATGAATTTTTTAAAGAACTGGATCCGTTGCTCGACGGAGTACGTGAAAGGCTTTTTACAAATACCGAAACATCTGATAAAAAACTGGGTGTCATTTCTGCAAAATGGGCTGAAAAGCTGGGCATTCCGGACGATGTAGTCATTGGAGTAGGGGCTTTTGACGCCCACATGGGCGCGGTCGGCGCTTCCATTGAACCATATTCTTTGTGTAAAGTAATCGGAACTTCTACTTGTGACATGCTGATTGCGCCCCGTGAAGAAGCCGGACACTTGCTGATCAAAGGCATTTGCGGGCAGGTGGACGGGTCCATTGTGCCGGGTATGCTGGGTATGGAAGCCGGCCAATCGGCATTCGGCGATATCTATGCGTGGTTTGCAAAGCTTATTGTGGAGCCGGTCAGGAATTTACTTGGAGACCATGAAGCCAATGAATTATCAAAGAAACTCATTCCATATCTGGCGGAGCAAGCTTCCGAACTTCCTGTAACTGAAAAAGATCTTGTCGCCGTGGACTGGATGAACGGCCGTCGGACCCCTGATGCCAAGCATACCTTGAAAGGAGCTTTGCTGGGCCTGAACCTTGCCAGTGATCATGCCCGGATTTTCAAGGCGCTGGTGGAAGCAACTGCATACGGCTCAAAAAGTATTGTGGAAAGGTTCAGAAGCGAAGGCATCCCGATTCATCAGGTGATTGCAATCGGTGGGGTTGCCAAAAAATCCTCCTTTGTGATGCAGACGCTTGCGGACGTTCTGAATATGCCCATTAAAGTCGCTGCTTCGGAACAGGCGTGCGCACTGGGTGCAGCCATGTTTGCAGCTGTGGCATCGGGTATTTATGAAACTTTGCCCGAAGCGCAGCAAGCCATGAGTTCAGGATTTGATACCGTTTACAATCCAAGGCCGGAACAGGCGGAAATTTACCAGTTACTCTACCAGAAATATCTTCAGTCCGGAGCATTCCTAGAAAACGAATTTCTGAAGAATGCGCAGATTACAGATGAAAACCCTATAACTCCTGCTTTAACTAACTCTTGAAATATCTTTTAAATGCTTGATCTGAAACAATTTGAAGTCTGGTTTGTAACCGGAAGTCAACATTTATACGGTGAAGAAACACTCCGCCAAGTCGATGAACATTCGCTTAAAATCAGTAATTACCTTGACCAGTCTCCGGCAGTTCCGGTAAAAGTGGTGTTCAAGCCTGTTGTAAAAACGCCTGATGAAATCTATAACATCATGCAGGAAGCAAACAGCACGGGCGTATGCATTGGCATTATTGCATGGATGCATACGTTTTCACCATCCAAAATGTGGATACGCGGCCTTCAGATTCTGCAAAAGCCGTTGCTGCATCTGCATACGCAATATAACAGCGACATTCCGTGGGCAGACATTGACATGGATTTTATGAACCTGAACCAGTCGGCGCATGGAGACCGGGAATTCGGGTTTATCATGACCAGAATGCGGCTGAACCGTAAGGTAATCGTGGGGCATTGGCAGCAGCAACACGTGGTGGACAGCGTGGGGCAGTGGACGCGTGTAGCTGCGGCAAGGCACGACATGAAAGGCGCCAGATTTGTCCGGTTCGGCGATAACATGCGTCAGGTTGCTGTTACGGAAGGCGATAAGGTAGCTGCGGAAATGACCTTTGGATTTTCCGTCAATACGCATGCGGTTGGTGATCTGGTTGCGGTCATCCATGCAGTTTCCGATCAGGAAGTCGGTTTATTGACAGAAGAATATGAATCCGTGTACGCACTAGCGCCGGAACTCAGAAAAGGGAACGAAAGGTACCAAGCCTTGTGTGACGCAGCCCGCATCGAACTCGGAATGAAACATTTTCTCGAAGACGGTAATTTCAAGGGTTATACGAATACTTTTGAAGACCTGCATGGCATGAAGCAGCTGCCGGGAATCGGTTCGCAGCGGATGATGGCGGCCGGTTACGGCTATGCCGGCGAAGGCGACTGGAAAACGGCTGCTATGGTCCGTGCGCTGAAAGTAATGGGCAGCGGGCTGGAAGGCGGCAATTCCTTTATGGAAGATTATACTTACCATTTCAATCCGGCCAATAACCTTGTACTGGGCTCGCATATGCTGGAAATCTGTCCGACGATTGCTTCAGGCAAACCGTCTTGTGAAATCCATGCGTTGGGGATCGGAGGAAAGGAAGATCCTGTACGGCTGGTTTTTAACTCCAAAGCCGGTCCGGCCATCAATGTTTCCCTCATTGATATGGGCAACCGTTTCAGGCTTCTGGTGAATGAAGTGGAAGCAGTGGAAATAGCCGAAGAACTTCCGAAACTGCCTGTTGCGCGTGTTCTCTGGAAACCTCAGCCGGACATGCAGACAGCTTGTGCGGCATGGATATACGCAGGCGGTGCACATCATACCGTTTACAGTCAGAACCTCCGTACGGAACACATAGAAGCATTTGCGGAAATGACAGGCGTGGAACTGGTGGTCATTGATAAAAATACAACATTGCGACAGCTCAAAAATGAATTGAGATGGAGTGAAGCCTTTTACAGATAATTTCCGGTTACATGTCAAAATATACTTATCTCAAAGAATTGGTTTACGAGGCCAATATGGAAATCCCCAAAGAAGAACTGGCCATTGTCACGTTCGGCAATGTAAGCGGCGTTGACCGGGATCAAGGCGTGGTAGCCATCAAGCCCAGCGGCATACCTTACAGCAAACTCACCGTTCAGGACATCGTTATTGTTGATCTGGATAATCGGGTGGTGGAAGGGAAAATGCGGCCTTCATCGGATACCAAAACGCATACCTTGCTTTATAAAAACTTTCCTTCAATCGGCGGCGTTTGCCATACGCATTCCACGTACGCCGTTGCATGGGCGCAGGCCATTATGCCGATCCCGAACCTGGGCACCACGCATGCGGATCATCTGACGCCTTCGGTACCGGTAACTGAAGTAATGTCAGATGAAATGATCCGGAGGGATTACGAGCTGGAAACCGGAAACCAGATTCTGGATGTGTTTACCAAAAAAGGACTGAGCCCGGAAGAAGTGGAAATGGTGCTGGTGGCCTGTCACGGGCCTTTTACGTGGGGAAAAGATCCGGGTAAAGCTGTTTACAATTCCATAGTACTGGAAGAAATAGCAAAAATGGCTTTCCTTACTTTACAGATCAATCCGTCCGCACAGGCTATCAAGCAAAGTCTTGTAGACAAGCATTATTTCCGGAAGCACGGCAAGGATGCCTATTACGGGCAGAGCTGCTGATTAGTTTTTCTTTTCGGTCCGCTTGGCGGCGATGTTCCGCATTTGCTGAAGGGCTTCCTGACGCGACATGCGCTTTTCGCTGGCTTTCGCTTCGTTGATCGCATCTTTGGAAAAACGGCCTTTCAGTAAATTAAAAAGTGTAAACAGCATAGGTTCAATAAATCAGTTATATACATCAAACTTAACAAAGATCGGGACATAAAAAAACTACCTTCCTTTCTGCAGCAGAAAGGAAAGGTAGTTTAATGAATTGGTAACGTTGAGTATAGTGTTTAAATAGCAGTCAATTAGCTACATCTCTGCGCAATTTGCTCCCGGGATTGAAATCATCCTGAATCCAGCGTACAAAGTTGTGAGAATTGGTTTTGTAAATTTCAATTGACAAAGGTTTAATACCACTGAACTCAACCTCTTTAACGTATTCTGCGTGAAGCTTTAAAATTTCGGACAGGGTCTTGCTATCAGTTTTCATCAATCATTGAGTATTTTAATGTATATACAGGGATTCTGCGACACCAACAAAGACATACCTGAACAATAAAATCCTGAAAATTTATAATAATAATTATAAATATAAGTAAAATAATTTAATAAATACTGGTTTTTTGCCCTTTTTAGAGATTAAATAATTGCAATATTTTTCTAAATTGTTACATTTTAGGGCAAACTGTGTATACATTATAATGAATAGGCCTTGTTTTATAATTTATATACGTAAAGTTACATTTGCCTGTAAAGCATGTTTCGGCCGCTTCCATATGCCATTTTATGTTAAATGGGGCTTAATTTATGGAAAGCTTCATTTTAAGGCTTGCGATGTCTAAAGGCTTGGGAAGCAGATCAATAATATGTGAACTGGCCCTGGCCTTTTCGATATCGCGTGAATCAATTGTGGAGGAAAGCATGAAAATCCGGATCTTTTCCTTCAGAAAGTCAGGTGCCGCATCATATGCTTCTATGAACTCAAAGCCGTTCATATCCGGCATTTGGAGATCCAGCAATATAACCGTTTCCGGCAGAGCAGTGGCCTCGTCCAGCAGGTATTTCAAGGCGTCCCGCGCAGAATTGAATGTCCGCACAGCATTTGAAATGCCGCTTTTCAGAAGAAACTTCTCATAGATCAACAGATCGAATGCGCTGTCATCAATCAATAAAAAGTTGAACAGTGCGCTCATGACGGTTTGTTTTGTATGGAAGGAATATTGATCTCGAATCTGCTCCCTTGTCCCGGCTGCGATTGTACATGGATTTCTCCGCCCAGTTTGCTGATGGCTTCATGCACAATGTACAATCCGATTCCCGAGCCGCTGTTTGTGGCACCCGCACGGTAAAACATTTTAAAAATCTTGTCCTGGTCTGCCTCCTTGATCCCGAAGCCATTGTCTTCTATAACAATCTTGGCATGCGAAGTAGTGCATTTTACCGACAGACGTACAAAAGGCTGTGGCTTGGCCGGATCCTGAAACTTTATGGCATTGTTGATCAGATTGTTAAAGATAATCCGCAGTTTCATAACATCCGACATAAATACGCCGGACTGGTCTATTTCGGTAGTAAAATGTAGATTTCCGTACTCGGGCAAATATTTGATCGTCGCCAGAACTTCGGTAATCAGTTCTTCAAAACTAATGCTCGTTACAACCGGCACGCCTCTTGCATTTTTGTAATAATCAATGATATTGATAATAAAGGTATCCAGTTTCTTGACCGACTGCCGAATCAGCTCCAGGTATTCATTCTGGGATTTTACGTCATCTTCTATCAGCGCGAGGTTCACAATGCCGAGTACGGACATCAGAGGCGCCCGCAGGTCATGTGAAGCGCTGTAAACGAATTTGTCCAGTTCTTCATTGGCCTTCTGAAGCTCCATGTTGCGTTGTTTCAGGTCTTCCCGCGTTTTGTAGATATCATAGGCGTGGGTGATGGCATTTTCCACATATTTGTAATCCCACGGCTTGTCTATAAACCTGAAAACCTCTCCTTTGTTAATTGCGTCAATGGCTGCGCCTATGTCCGTATGCCCGGTGATCAGAATCCGGATCGGCTTGGGATAGCGCGTCCTTATCTTCTCAAAAAACTGTACGCCTGTCATGATCGGCATGCGCTGATCGGCCAGAATGATACAGAAATCCTTGGTTTCCAGAATTTGCTCGGCTTCCACTACGGAAGGCGTAATGGTGATATCATACTGCTTGCGAAAAGAAGCTTTGAAGGAATGCAGATTGTGCTCCTCGTCGTCAATGTAAAGTATTGAAATGGATTTATTGCTCATTGAATTCTTGGATTGGGCGCATTTTACGTTTGACAGGAAGTGTAATCAGGAACTCGGTCCCTTTTCCAACTTCGGTATTTACCTGAATGTTTCCCTGATGAACTTCGATAATTTTGAATACAATTGAAAGGCCCAGACCTGTACCGTCGCCAACCTGTTTGGTAGTAAAAAAAGGTTCGAATATTTTGGCGCGGACTTCGGGTTTCATGCCGGGGCCATTGTCACGCAGGGAAATTGCGATGTGTTCAGGATCCATCAGCCACGATTTTACCCAGATGGTCGGTTTACTGTTTTCATGTTTTTCTTTTAAAAGGGCATATATGGAGTTGGTCAGTATATTCATAAAAACCTGATTGATCTTACCTGCATAGCATTCGATGCTCGGGATATTTCCAAGGTCTTTGACCAGCTCAATTGAATTTCCCATCTGGTAATTCAGGATAATCAGCGTGGATTCAATTCCTTCGTTGATGTTGGCAAGATTAAGGTCCGCTTCGTCCACTCTCGAAAAGATTTTAAGCCCTTTTACAATTTCGACCGTTCGGCTCGCACCGTCTTCCATTCCTTTCAGAAGCGTACCCAGTTCCGTTTTGATGTAGTCCAGATCCAGTTCTTCTTTCAGCTGCTCAATTTCGTTGATTTTGTTTTGCAGGCTTTCTATGGAATCCACCTGTCTGATGTCGTCGTACGAGTCCAGGATTTCCAGTACATCGTCAATGTCGCGCCGCAACGGCCTGATATTTGAGCTCACAAAATTGATCGGATTGTTGATCTCGTGCGCAATGCCTGCCGTCAGCTGACCGAGCGATGCCATTTTTTCGGAATCGATCAGCTGGGTCTGTGTATCTTTCAGCTGTGTGAGTGCCGTATTGAGTTCTCTGTTGGCAAATTGCAGTTCCGCTGTCCGCTCGTTAACGCTTTTTTCGAGAAAGGCATTTTGTTCCAGGATGATTTTCTCGTTTTCCATGGATACACGCAGTGCCTGTGCCTGCGATTCTTCCCGTTCCCTTTTAAATATATTGATTTTGTCGGCCAGTGCAATGGAAAGCAATACAACTTCCATAATGGAACCAAGCTGCATGGTGTAAGTGGTCAGCGCATTGTACGGCAGAATATTGATGTTCCGCAACACCAGCAGAAACAGTCCGAGCAAAAAGAGGGTCCATGCAGTAAGGAACAGTTTGGCCGGACGGTAATTTTCTTTGGAAAGCTTGAAGCCCACGATGAACAATCCAACGGCACCGACCACGCCGGCAATGTCAACGGCTCTGTAACTGAGCAGTTCGAAGCCGGCCAGGTTCAGCAATCCTGTCGATGAATACAATGCAATGATTACATTGATGATGATGATCCCGAACGGCCATTTTTCCCTTAACTGGAGAAAATTCTTTACGAAGAGCATGGCGAATATTCCCGCGAAGCCCGAAAACCAGACCGTTGCTACCGCATTGAACTGAGGTGAATTCGGCCAAATGTACTTGAAAGCATAGCCTGAAAGCGCCGTTTGCGCTAGTCCGACAGAGAGAACGTAAAGCACATAGAACAGGTAACTTTTGTCGCTGGTGGAGAAATAGATGAAAAGGTTGTACAAAACCATCACGATGATGATACCGGTAAAAATACCGTTGATGGTTTCGGACAGCTGCGATGATTCCAGAAAATTTTCCTGATTCCGGAGAATCATTGGCAAAATAACCTGATTGGAACCTTTAACGCGCAGATAGTAGCATTTTTGATGATCCGGTTCGATTTCCAGCCTGAAAATCAGGTTCTGATGCTTGACTTTTCGTACATTGAAATTGTCATACTCATGATATCTGATAGATTGGGTTTTCTTCCCGTTCAATTCCAGCAGCTCGCAGTCGCGGATCATCGGGTGAGCCAGTTCAAGGTACAGGTCCGAATTGGATGTTTTGTTGGCAAGCGTAAACCTGATCCAGAAAATGGATTGGCTTAGTCCCATATTCGGCGTGTTGTCCGTGCTTTGCCTGAAATCCTTTTCTTTGACAACCTGGTTGAAAGTCATTTTGCCGGACTTATCCTCAAATATTTCAAGGTACTTACCGATTATGATGTTACCGCCAGTAAAATTTACGGTATCTCCAAAGACGGCGTAACCCTTGGAAATGAACATCAAAACGAATAGGTATCGGGCCAGTTTCATAAAACTCCAATCTTCATATCAAGTTCATAATGCAATGCTATTTCGCCTTTCGGACCTTTTTCCAGCGCAAACTGAACAGGATTTTCTCTTAAATCAAGTATTCTCTCTTTTTCTTCTGCATTTGCAAACGGCAGTTGTTTCAGGTCGTTCACAATAATGGCTGTTGCAATAAGTCCTTCTTTGGGGTAATAAAATGCGCCATTCTCGCCCAGATCCCGGATGATTTCGAATCCGAT
This sequence comes from Dyadobacter sediminis, assembly GCF_005860765.1. Classification (GTDB taxonomy): domain Bacteria; phylum Bacteroidota; class Bacteroidia; order Cytophagales; family Spirosomataceae; genus Dyadobacter; species Dyadobacter sediminis. Next base: position 309,856 of record NZ_VCEI01000011.1, read on the forward strand.
TCGGAGGCACTGCCGCAAGGTAGGAGGCGAACAGAGTGCAAGCAGATAATCTACACCAATCTGTGAAGTGATGGCTACTCCGATTCTACCCAGAAAAATGCTTCCGATTCCATATCCCGCGACTTCCTTGCTGTTAAAAAGACCACAAAATTCCGCAAGCTTGTAATTTTCAATGTTCTGTATGTACGGATATATCCTTGTGTCTTTTTTTGCAATTGCGCCTTCCATGGGTAATTTCATTGTTTCATTGCGTATCTGGATTCTGCCGCCGCCAAAAATTTTTTCTCCATCCTCGGATTCTACGATAATTACATACGTATTCGGATCGTAAAGCCAGTCAAGATTGGCAGACGTCACTTGTTTCACACCGAATGCTTCCAATACTTTCCGGTGTTCATCCACGTACCTCTTACTGGTTTCAACATCGTCAGGTGCCTTATATGCTCGGATTTTGGCTACCATTAAATTGTGTTGTTTACCATAAACAAGATTTCATCTAATGGATGTGGGGCTGTCTGGAGTAAAGGTTTTTCTTCTTTTGAAACTTTCAGGATTAATAGATCGCCTGACTGCTCACCGGGTTCCATGACTGCGTGAAACCGGTCCTGCAACTCACGCAATTTTTTCTTTTCGGCATCGCTGAGGCCATCTCCGGATTCCATTCTTGCAAAGAGGAACAGAGGTGACAGCAAAGGCTGAAGGGTCAGGCCCAGTTCTTCGGCGCGGAGCCACAACCGCTGCGCCGCAATCCCTCCTGAAAAAAAAGGCTGATCCGCAGCCTTCGGTAATCTTACAACAGCAATGCACGGCGCAGTGCCGACGGCATGCTGCACACTTTCAACCAGCATGTTGCCACCTCCGATTGTTTTTACTGCATGGGCTACTTTCCTGTCACGCATGATGGCCAGTGCTGCAAGCTGTGCGGGACTGTTTCCAAATGAAATGAAACTGTTCCGGCCAAAAGTAGTCACCTGCTCCGCTGCGTCATCCGTGTTCCTTTCAAAAAAATCATAATGGCCATTGTCGTTCAGCATCATAATGAGGTTGCATTCGCCAATTATTCTGCCGAGTCTGTCCATTTTGTCTCTGTCTGTAATGAACTGCAATCCTGTATCGCTGACACTTTCTACGGCATGCTTCAGCGACTGGTATGCACTGCTATCCGGCCGGAAAAGCATATCCTGCCCGGAGTCCGTAAATGTCGTTATCTCAAATTCCTCCGGTTCTGTGCTTGCACGGATCTGTTCCGGCATCTGCGGAGTGTCATTTTTGGCAGTAAAGCGGACAACGGCAAGTAAATCCGGATTGTCCGCCAACGGCGCAAACCGGGTTTCTGTTCGGTAACCCAACTTCATGCATTCCATGATTACATTCTCATAGGCAGCGCCGAGTGCAAGATGAGCCGCCATGTTGTTATAGTTTGCAAAAGAGTAGGAGCGGAACGTATCGTGAAACAAGTGAAGCCGCCCGTTCCGGAAAAGCCATTTCCATGGATAATGATTGCCCAGCGACTGCAAGCCCGTTCCGGCTTCTGCAATCTGCCTGATATCGGCTTCGGAAGGCGTTATTTGATGAGGATGCTCAGGCAGCTTATCTGCCGTTTCAATGGCGGCCGCCAAATCAAATTTCTTGTTCGGATTACTATAAACGGCTGATGTACTGGCAGGAAGTTTATTGGATACAATCTCTTCCAGATCTACATAATACCTACCCGAATCTGTAAACTGGCTCAGAAGTATTCTCCGGCACACGTCTGTTACCACTCCGCCGCCCAGAGTTACAGCACTTGCAAGCTGAGGCCATGTGCTGATACTTTGGCCTACTTCCAGAAGTGATGCCCGCCCGCGGTGCGAACTTTTCATCGCATCAATTATTTTCATGACCAGCGGCACCCGGTCGCCGGGGCTTATATTTTTAAGCTTTTCACGCGGAATGCCGTTCAGTAATCCGTGCAGGATCGGCCTTTCCTCAAGCAGGTCAAATCTTTCCACATCCAGCATTCCGCGGTCACTGGTTTCCATTACGACGGGAATGGAAAGGCTTTTGGCAATTTCCCGGGCATAAATCTTTATTTCCAGATCATCGCATTCATCCACCAGAATGTCCAGCTTGCCGTGATCGGTCATAAATCCCATTATATTTTGATGCGTGATGCCTTCGGGATAACATTCAATTTCAAGGAACGGATCAATTTCAGCAATTTCCCGTGCGGTGATGATGCACTTGTTGATGCCGATATTATGGATTCCCGTTCTGATCCGGTTCAGGTTACTCAGTTCAAGCGTGTCAAAATCTGCCAGCCTCAGTGATCCGCAAATCCTTTCCGTTGCCATGGTCATGGCTACTGCATGCCCGACAGAAAGACCGATGATGCCGATTTTGCGCCGGGCTAGTTCAGTTTGTTCCTGCGGGGCAATTTTGTAATGATTCCGCGTCGTTCTCAGTTCTATAAATTCCTCTTTGTCCAGAATATGCAACAACCGGTTCGACCACGGGTAATAGATCCAGCATCCTTCCAGGTCGGTATCCTTTTCACCGGACCAATCCGCATATATGCTTTCAATTTCAGTTTCAGACAAACGTTTTCTGGGATTTCTGATTTTGATTAGCTCTTTTTTCTGGGAGCTGAACAGGTCCAGGATGGTTTTTTCGCGGTAATCTTCCATCAAAGACCTGAATTTCCGCTGATCCGCATAAAGTTCTCTGGATATAAAAACCGGTTTGTATATGCTACTGACTTGTGGGTTATGATACATGCTTAAATTATTCTGAATCAATTCTAGGAGTTATTTTCTCTTAAATTTAACTAATCATCAATGTAATTGATATTCGTTCAAAATATATCCTACTTGTATTGGCATTTTAAATTTAAGATTTTATATCTTATCGATGTTTTAATTAATACACAAATTGGTAAAATTATTTCTGTAAAACTATCATTGATTACTTCGTAGTCAAAATAAATAATTAATATGCATAAAATTAATGTCATTCATACTCGTTTGTCGGTGTTTACACTACAAGTATGTAAATAGTAATTACAATAATAATACCATTATCGAATTTATAGTATAAAAATAACATGATTGCTTTAAATCTTTTTTAGACTTGCAGCAATTGGATTCATGAAATCTGAGGAATGGAAAGTAAACAGAAAATCAGTGTTCTTTATGTAGATGACGAGATTAACAACCTCAACTCGTTTAAAGCCGCATTCAGGCGGGATTTTAATATTCTCATTGCAACCTCCGGAAGAGAAGGACTTGAACTTTTGAAACACAATGAAGTACATGTAATTATTACGGATCAAAGAATGCCGGAAATGACCGGGGTCGATTTTTTGATAGAAGTTTTAAAAACTTATTCCGATCCGATGCGAATCCTTTTGACAGGATATACGGATATAACTGCGGTAATTGATGCAGTAAATAAAGGACATATATATTACTATCTGAACAAACCCTGGGACGAGCAGCAGCTAAGGATAATCATCAAGAATGCCTATGAAATTTTTCACCTGAGAGAAGAGAATAAGGAGCTGATTGAAAAATTGATCGATGCAAATGCACAGCTCGAATTTCTGCTCAGACAGAATCTTTTATCCTGATCAGTTAGGGCCGGCAAATTGCTAACGTTTGTTTCTGTTGAAAAACAGCTGTGTTTTTCCAATCAGTGCCGGTTTGAAGCCTTTGACGAGGTAAACAAGAATCGAAAAAGTGGATGTTATCAGAACAGCCATCAACAGGATAGCGGCAAACAGTAAATTTCCAACGGCTTTTAAGAAGATGATCACGTCCATTTTGTTAAAGTTTAAGTGTGGATTGATGTTTTTCTTCTAGCTGGTTAAAAATCGTACCAGCCTGGTTTGCTTGTTTATTTTCCGCGCTGCAGAGGTCATCTCACTGGTATTCTTTTTGTAGAACTGAAATAACATTGGATGATCAATGTGAAATCCAGATACAAAATTTAACGTAATGATTTTATGAAAAAGATACTTGCAATCGGGATCGTGTCCGGCGTTGTGGTTTATTTTGCACTTTCTACATACACCAGACAAGTCGAAAAAAGTCTGAGAAGATTGAAAAATCGCAATTCGGATTCCGGCAAAAATGAAACGGAAGGTTATTTTTATCATCAGACACAGGCACTTCCCGAATAACTTGTTAAGCAACAGTTTTGTGGATCTTGACAAGTTTTGATCTCAGGATAAAATTTATATGTGCAAATGCCGGGTTTCCGGCATTTTTGTTTTTTACTGGTCTGTCTTGTCGCTTTGAAACATGCCGTTCACAAGGTAGCGGCATGGTTTTTAACCGGATGAAAGCAAGCAAGACTAAAAGATTTCCAATCGATTTTTATCCTATAATGGCCTCACAACTGACAGTAAAAAACAGCATTGAAATCAATGCGCCGGTTTCAAAAATTTGGGAAGTTCTGATTGCACCGAAATACATCCGTCAATGGGATGAACTGCCGCAGGATTTTGAGGACTTTTACCTGGAAAAAGGCCGTACAATCGACTGGACGGGCGCTTCCAGATTAATTGTCACCGACTGCGAGCCCTATGAACTGCTCAGGCTGAGCCTTTACGTTCTGAAATGGGAATTGCCGCCTTCCAGCTACAACATCGCGTATACATACAGCCTTGGCGAAAATGAAAATGCCAGTTTGCTAACAATCGAAGTCGGTGATTTCAGCATTTTATCCGATGGTGATAACTATTTTGAAAAAGCAGAGGAATTTGCCCGGAAAGCATTGCAAAAAATCAAAAATCTGTCAGAAAACAGACTTTGAGTGACGGGGTGATTATATTTGTATGAATCACTTTTGACCCTTATGGAACCTAATACCAAACTATATTACGATACCAATGAAGTGGCGGAAATGGTGGGCTGCGAACCCTCCGCACTTCGGTTCTGGGAAAAGAAGTTTCCTCAGTTGAATCCGAAAAGAGACGCCAGAAACCGCAGACGCTATACAGAAAGGGACATTGAGATTATCCGGAAGATCATGCATCAGAAGGATAAACAGGGACGCACGATCAAAGGTGCCAGAGAGCAGCTCAGAAAAAAGGAAGAAGCGCAGCTGCTCATCCAAAGGCTTATGCGCGTACGTAATTTTCTGGTCGATATCCGTGAAAGGCTGTAATGCATTCCAATTTCCGTAAAGCAGATTTCTAACCTTGTTCTTGATGAAATACACCTATCTTTTTCTGAGTTTGCTGACGGTTTCTATTTCATCGGAAGCACAGGACTTTAATCCGGCAGCAATCCGGAAGCATATTGAATTTCTTGCGTCCGACGATCTGGAAGGGCGCGGAACGGCGACTATGGGGGAAATCAGGGCGGCCAATTATATTGCCGATATTTTCAAAAATGCCGGTCTGAAGCCCGGAGGTACAGATCAAAGCTATTTTCAGCCTTTTCAGGTTTCGTTTGCGATTGACGGAAATCCGCATTTGCTGACAGCCAGAAATGTGGTTGGGTATCTGGACAATGGCGCAAAGAAGACCATGGTTATTGGTGCGCATTACGATCATCTTGGAAAAGGGTTTCAGGGAAGTTCACTTACGCCGGACAGCAAAAATAAAATTCACAACGGCGCCGACGACAATGCTTCGGGAACGACTGGTTTACTGGAACTCGCAGCACATTTTTCAGGAAACAAATTTATTGAGAAGCACAATATCCTTTTCATTGCCTTTTCAGGAGAAGAACTGGGCCTGCTCGGTTCCAAATACTTTACCGAAAATCCGACGATTCCATTGGATCAGATTTCCTGCATGATCAATATGGATATGATCGGGAGGTTGAGCGATGAAAAAGGACTGATTATTTCCGGCTGGGGTACCAGTCGGGCTTGGGGCAAACTGATTCCGGACCTTGCCAAAAAGCAGCATCTTCGCTTTACCGTCGATTCTTCCGGCGTGGGTGCTTCGGACCATACTTCGTTCTACCTTAAGAATATTCCGGTCGTCCAGTTTTTTACAGGCGGCCACAGTGATTACCACAAAATCAGCGACGACGTTGCAAAGATCAATTTTCAGGGTGAAGCCTCCATTTTAAACTTGATTGCCGGACTGGTTGAAAAGCTGGATAACGAACCGGCAGAAGCAGAATTCCTAACAGCAGAAAACCCGCATTCCGGAAGTACATCAACTGATTTTAAAGTTACACTCGGCATTATGCCCGATTACAGTTATTCGGGAAAAGGGCTGCGGATTGACGCCGTAACCAAAGCGCGTCCTGCCGACAAAGCCGGTATGCTGACCGGCGACATCATCATCAGGCTGGCGGGAAAGGAAATCGGCAACATTTACGATTATATGGATGTACTGGGAAGCCATGAAGCCGGCGACCGGGTGGAAGCTGAGCTCCGCCGCGGTACTGAAACCAGAAAAGTGCAGGTTACTTTCTGAAATACTTTATTGAATGGCACCGCGCTTGCCCAGTTCAATTACTTCCATCTGACTGATGATGCCTTCATGCAGATTGAAACGGAGCAGCGTACGGATCTTGTGAAAACCTTCTCTTCCGGCTGCACCCGGATTCATATACAGCATATTGTTCAGTGGCTTGTCCCGGATGACGCGGAGTATATGTGAATGCCCGCACACAAAAATATCCGGCGTAAGCGCTTTCAGTGAAGGCATCACCTGCGGATTGTAGCGAGGCGGTGCACCGCCGATGTGCGTCATCCAGATTCTGAAACCTTCCAGCTCAAAATGAAGGTTTTCGGCTGTTCTGGTACGAACTTCCTTGTCATCAATGTTTCCAAAAACAATCCGGGCTGGCTTAAAAGCTTCAAGCTGTTCAATAATCCGAATTGAGCCAATATCGCCTGCATGCCATACTTCATCGCAATTGGCAAAATGTTCAAAAATACGTTCATCCAGGTAACCGTGTGTGTCTGATAAGAGTCCGATGGATTTCATTAATATGCTGATAACAGGTTTGTCGCAGGCCGGTTTAGCGGGTTTGTTTACCGCAAAGTAAATTAAATTTCTTTTTTACAAAATTAAAGTAACTTATATATACTTTGGAGTGCACTTTCAAGTTACACTTCTTGGGAACCGAAAAGTAAATATATATACATTTAATTATACTTTTTTCTTGTAAAAAGTCAATAAGGTGCAACAGTTCCCGTATCGTTGTGTGTAAGTAGTCTAGTAAATCCATTTTCTATTCACCTAACCATCCGCCTTCTTTGAAAAAAATCCTGCTTCTGCTCAGTTTATTCCTTCATGTCATGTTTGCCCAGGCGCAAACCGGAGGACGCTTTACGATAAAAGGTGCCGTTACCGACACAACCGGCGCAGCTTTGCCGGCGGCAACCATTATGCTGCTTTTGCCCGCAGATTCGTCCCTTACGAATTTTGGAAGATCGAACAAGGAAGGAGCTTTCGAACTGAAAAACCTGAAACGCATTCCTTATCTGCTGAAAGTTTCGTACGTCGGGTACGTTCCGTTTCAGACCGAAGTAGTTCCTGCGGACGGCGAAGTAACTGATCTTGGCAAGCTGAAGATGAAAGTACTTCAGAAAGAACTGTACGAGGTAGTGATCAAAACAGCGCGGGCCCCGCTGAGCATCCGGGGTGATACGGTTGAATTCGATGCAAGGGCATTTAAAGTGCCGCCGGGTTCCACGGTGGAAGATCTGCTTCGCAAGCTTCCCGGCATGCAGGTGGATGCGGACGGAAACATCAAGGCGCATGGCGAGGAAGTCAAACGTGTAACCGTTGACGGTAAAAGGTTCTTTGGCGAAGATCCCAAAATGGCCACCAAAAACCTTCCGGCGGAAGCGATCAATAAAGTTCAGGTATTCAACGGCAAGTCGGAGCAATCCAAAGTAACGGGTGTTGACGATGGGAAAAGGGAAAAAACAGTTAATCTGGAATTGAAAGACAGTCATAAAAAAGGGGGCTTCGGAAAAGCCGTTGCAGGCGTCGGAACCGATTCAAGACTGGAAGGAAAAGTCAGTTACAATCGTTTTGACGACAAGCAGCAGTTTTCATTGCTGGGATTTGGCAATAATACAAACCAGTCGGGAATAGCCCGCAATGATTACCAGGACTTTAAAGGAAGCCAGTCTTTTAACTGGGGCGACGACGGTGATTTCGGGTTCAACAGCGGCCGCTACTATGGGGGCGATGACATTACGATCCAGCCAAGCTGGGGCGGAGGCGGCTCGGAAGGTTTTACCAAAAACTGGGCGGGCGGGGCCAATTACAACTACGATACCAAAAAAACCAAGGTAAGCACAAGCTATTTTTACAATCAGACCAATTCCATCATGGATGTGCGTTCCAGCACGGAAAACTTTCTGACCAATGATTCTTACAGTACGCTCGACAATAACAAAACGCTTGGTTTTACAGGAAATCATAGACCAAGTTTCCGGTTTGAAAAGGCGATTGATTCACTGAACACCATTATTTTGATCAGCAATTCCCGGATCAACCGTGGCGACGGAAGTTATGAAAGTTTTCAGCAGTCGTTCCGGAACGAAGGCATTTTATCCAACCAGTCCACCGTGAACAATAGCAGCGTGTACAATTCGCTGGCTATGGCGAACCTGTTCATGTATCGTCATAAATTCAAGAAAAAAGGCAAGAACTTTGCTGTGAGTGCGGGTTACAACATCAATAATTCGGAAGAAGACAAAAGGCTGAGTTCGATTAACCGTTTTCTGCAGGATTCCACGCTCAACAGCGAAATCAATCAGCGCAACGAGACGGAAAGTACAAGAGGAAATTTCAAAGGGAGCCTTTCTTATGTCGAGCCCCTGTCCAAAAGTATTTTCTGGGAATCGTTCTACAACTTCAACATGCGCAGGGATAAAGTGGACCGCAATGTATTTGACATTGAAGGAAACCTGCAGGAAACCAATCCGTTTCTCACCCGTTATTACGCCAATGATTTTACCTACAACCGGCTGGGTACTTCATTCCGCTATTCCAGCAAAGGACTGAATCTATCGGTCGGGCTTGCAGGTCTGGAATTCAAGCTGAAAGGGAAATTTGTAAGGGATGAAGCCGAGGCCGATTTTACAAGAGTGAACCGCACTTATTTCAGCTGGGTCCCGAATGTGAACCTGAATTATGATCTGAAAAATAACCGCTACCTGTACCTGAATTATGGCTTGGAAGTACGCGAACCTTCGATTACGGATTTGCAGCCGATCGTGGATAACAGCAACCCGTTATACATTGTGGAAGGAAACCCGGACCTGATTCCTGCTTCCATGCACAATATTTACGGCGGGTACCAGATGTTCAATCCGGCGAGCTTCACCAATTTATACGTGAACATGTTTTACAGTTATAACATCAATCAGGTGGTTTATAACCGGACAATCAATCTTGAAAACCTGATCACCACCACCAAACCCATGAACATAACGGGCGGGAGCAACGTTGGCGGCTACATCGGATTCGGATTTCCGATCAAGAAAACGAAAAGCAATCTGAACCTGAATACCGGAATCAATCTGAGCAACAACATTACTTATATCAATAATGTTGAAAATGAAACCCGGACAAACAACTTTAATTTCGGGGCACGTCTGGACCTTACGCCAAGCGATGTATTTACGCTGTATACGAATGCCAACTGGAACCTGAACTATTCGAAATATTCTATCAATACCAACCAGAACCAGCAAATTTTCAATTCCAATTACGGTGCGGACATGAACTGGAAAACAGTAAAAGATATTTACCTGAATGCACGCTTCAATTACATGACCTATAAAAATGACCAGTTCGGATTCAATCAGAAACAGCCGATCCTGAATCTTGCCGTGTACAAAGTGGTGCTGAAAAGCAAAAAGGGTGAAATACGGCTGACTGCCTACGATGTGTTCAAGAAAAACCTGGGCATTACGCAGAACGTGAACCAGAATTACTATACGGAACGCCGCGTGGCTACTTTATCAAGATATTTTATGCTGAGTTTTACGTATAACATGCGGGGCATATCGGCCTCGGTCAGACGCAGTAATTTTTAAATCAATCCAATCCATCGCTATGAAATTATTTGTAATGCTGCTGCTGACTGTTAGTTCCTTTTTCCCGGTATCTGCACAGCAACTGGAAGGAGAAATCAGCTATGAGCAGGTTTATCACTGGACACAGGTTTATTCCAGATTGAGCTTTATCAGTCAGGAAGAAAAGGACCGAATGAAGCTGACTTGGGGAAATGACGACGAATCCAAGCACGATATGGTGCTGTATTTCAACGAAAAGCAGAGTTATTATACTTACCCGAAAACCGAAGATGTAAGCGGCGGCTATTCCGGAAGGAACCGCGAGTACAAAATTTACCGCGATTTCGAAAACGGCAAACGTAACGATGTAATTGAAATGCTCGGCAAAACCTACATTGTGGAAGATACGCTGCAAGAAATCAACTGGAAAGTCATGAACAAGATCAAGGAAGTGGCCGGGCATATGTGCATGATGGCCATTGCAGAAGATACCATAAAAAAACAGAAAATAACGGCCTGGTTTGCAGACGATATTCCGGTTTCCGCCGGTCCCGAGCTTTATTCAGGACTGCCGGGTGTGATTTTGGAACTGGACATCAATGACGGTGACATCGTAACAACTGCAAAGGAAATCAAGCTCAAACCCCTTACCGAGGACATAAACCTGCCCAAAAAGCAAAAGGGAAAAAAGATCAACACAGCAAAGTATGAGGAAATGATGATCATGCACATCCGGGACAGCATCAAGGCGCACCGTAATCCGTTTGGCTGGGGCGGGCTTCCGTATTAATAAAGGCTGTATTTGCAATTTTATACGAAAAAAAAGGATTGTCAGCCGCGATCTTTGCTTTTTTTATACCTTTGCGACTTCAAACAAGTCCATACCCGAACAGGTTTGGGCTTGATATTTTAGTATATCAGTGTAATTGTACCATTATCCATTTTTAAGTCTAATTTTTAATAACCCTTTCACTATGAAAAAAACGCTTTTAGCGGTTGCAATGCTTTTTGTACTCGGTTCATGCGCAAGTAAAAAGAAGTTGCTTACAGCCCAAAAACAAGCTAATGAAATCCAGATCCAGCTGGACAAAGCAAGAGCGGACCTGAACGATTGCGACAGCAGAACTGCCGGTTTGAACAATGATCTGAAAGCCAAAAATGATGAGCTTGCCAGTAAAAATGCCAAATTGAAAGAACTTGAAGATCAGGTTGAGTTCCTTAAGAAAAACAACAATAACCTTCTGGACCGTATGTCTGACCTTTCGGTAATCAGCAAGGAAGGTTCGGAGAGCATCAAGAAATCACTTGCCATGATGGATGCACAAGGCGTTCAGATCCGCGATCTTAACCAAAGCATACAGCGCAAGGATTCCCTGAACATGGCTTTGGTACTGAACCTGAAACGTTCATTGCAGGATGTCAGTGACGAAGACGTACAGATCGAAGTTAAGAAAGGAGTGGTGTATGTTTCGCTTTCCGACAAAATGCTTTTCCGTTCGGGAAGTTCTGTAATCAATACGCAGGCTGAAACCGTTCTTGGAAAAGTTGCCAAAATCCTGAACGATTACAAGGAAATCGAAATCCTGATTGAAGGACATACGGACAATGTACCGATTGCTACAGAAAAATTCTCGGATAACTGGGATCTGAGCGTATTGCGTGCTACATCTGTTGCACGTACGTTACAGAAAAAATATGGCGTTGAGCCGGTGCGTATGATCGCGGGCGGCCGTGGTGAATATCTACCCAAAGTGGCGAACGATTCTCCGGCAAACCGAAGCCTGAACCGTCGTACTGAAATCATCATTACACCGAAACTGGATCAGTTTTTCAATCTTTATACGCCTAATGCCGGCAAGTAAAGAGTCCTGCTGATATTTTATAAAAGCCCGTCTGAACAAGGCGGGCTTTTGTGTTTTGATACTTTTGTGCATTTTGCAGAAAATCCCCTGAATATGTCCGAAACCGTTCCAGACCAATCAACCATTGAAGCAGCCCACAAGCTGATCGCACCATTTGTTCATCGCACTCCGGTTTTAAGTTCCGGCTTTCTGAATGAGCTTTGCGGTGCAGAGCTTTATTTCAAATGTGAGAACATGCAGAAAATCGGTGCGTTCAAGGCGCGCGGTGCGCTCCATGCAGTGCTTTCCTTGTCGCCCGAACAACTCAAAAACGGCATAGCAACGCATTCATCTGGCAATCATGCGCAGGCCATTGCATTTGCGGCAAAGCGAGTAGGGGCGAAGGCGTACATTGTAATGCCCGACAATTCACCGACTGTCAAAATCCGTGCTGTGGAAGGTTACGGTGCTGAAATCACTTTTTGCAAAAATACACCTGAAGAACGCGAGCGGACCGTCCAGCAAATTGTTCATGAAACCGGTGCCGCGTTCATCCATCCGTTCAACAACTACGAAGTCATTGCCGGGCAAGCGACCGTCGCGAAGGAACTGTTTGAAGATGTTGATGCGAAACTGGACGTTATTATTGCGCCGGTGGGTGGCGGCGGACTTTTGAGCGGAACGGCACTTGCCGCGCATTATTTTTCCCCGGAAACGAAAGTGTATGCCGGCGAGCCCGAAGGCGCCGCCGATGCAGTTTTGTCATTCCGAAGCGATAAGATTGAAAAGGCGCCGTATGTCAAAACCATTGCGGACGGATTGCTGACATATCTGGGCGATAAAACTTTTCCGCTGATCAAACAGCATGTTACGGACATTTTTACCGTTTCTGATGTAGAGATTATTAACGCCATGCAGTACTTGTGGGAAAGGATGAAACTGGTTGTAGAGCCGTCCGGAGCCGTTTCGCTGGCAGCGGTAATCAGGAATAAAGAACAGTTTGCGGGTAAAAAAATCGGGATTATCATTTCGGGTGGAAATGTGGACCTTGGCAAACTTCCTTTTTGAAATATAAGGAAATGGCAAGTAGATTAACGTCTGTTGCAATTTTTCAGTGAAAGTTGTAGGTATACGGGCAGTAATATCCGTTATTGGAAATAATTATTATTGTATTTTATTATTATATTTTACCATTTACTAATGCTTCAATATGAAAAAGCTGATTTTTCTTAGTCTAGTCGTTTTTATGGGTTCCTGCAAGGATAACAAGGAAGAGGTGACACCAGAAAGTGATTATACGTCGGAATTCATAGGTAATTACTGGACAAACACGATTGATGGGCCCGCTTCAACGCGGCAGGAATGGGAAGTTTCGAGTCCGGCTAAAAATCAGCTGAGGATTATCTACTCCAAGAATATTGAGGTAAAAGCAGCAGGAACAACCCTGACGCTTGTTCAGAATTACAACCTAGTGAATGTGCAAACGACTGCATACGATTCCTTTACAATCAACGAAGTCGTGGATGTAGAGCAAAGTAACGGAAAGCCGTTAAAGCAGAAAGTAGAAGGCGTCAGTACCAAAGTCATCAATGCCAGCGGCATTCCGCAGATCAACATCACGCTGAAACTGACTGATTCCGAAACCGGCGCATCCTCCGAAGAATATCTCGAATTCAAAAAGAAATAAGTAAATACCTTAATCCGACCGAAACAGGGGATTGTGATAAATGCATTTCACAGACAGCCAGCAGCCACTCGAAAGCATAAAAAAAGCGACTGATTTTTCAGTCGCTTTTTTTATGAATTAGCTGGAATTCTACTGAACGGAAGAACTCGCAAATACATTTTCAAGATTGTCAAAGAGCGTAACGAAAGGAAAAACAATACCCATGACCAGACAAGTTATCACGAAAGTCACGATCCATAAGGTAAAAAGGGTTAGTTTAGCTAGAATGATCATGTTGTAAGTTTTTTTTTACAAAATAGCAATTTTTCCTTATTAGCTAGCAAAGTGTATACTTATTTTTAGAAAAATTAGATCATCTTCCACATATGCCCGCAAAGTCACAAAACTTGCAGGTTCCAAGATCGTCGGTTTTACGAAAAGGTACATTCGGGTCCAGCATGACGTTCAGGATGTCTTTCAGTATGGTTTCAGACTTCTCAATGAAATGCTGAGGTGCCAGCCCTTCTGTCAGTTCCAGCGGATTGGAAATCAGGTTCTTCGGATCTCGGAACGAATAAAAACCGGATTTGACGGCATAATCTCCAAAGTTGTAGACTGTTTCGCGCAGGCTAAGGCCCTGTTCATCGCGCATTTTCCTGTACATCAGATATTCGTACATCCAGAGCTGCCGGACATAGCCCATTTTGCGGTCCGGATCTTTCCGGATCACTTCTTCGCGCTTCAACGGGTCAGTCAGTTTCTGTCTGCCCGTCAGCTCCACGCTTCCTGTCTTATAGTCCATCACGTACAGTATACCTTCTGCACTTTGCTCGATGCGGTCTATTTTCCCGCCGATTCTGACCGGAGTATCGATACCCTGAAGGAAAAGATTGATGTTGACGTTCAGCGGCTGTTCGGCTGCCAGGATTTTTCTTCTCGGAACCTGCGCCATCTGGTTTTTTAAAAACGCAAGGATCTGATGTTCACCGATCTGGAAATAAATCCGGTTCAGCCCAAGATCCGTCACATAGCCTTTAAAAAGCCGGTCGAATTCATCTTTCATGACCCCTTTGATTTCTTCTTCCAACGGATCTTTTTCCAGCAGGAAAAATTCCTGATCCAGCCGTTCCAGTGACGCATGCAGCCACGTCCCGATCTTGTCCATGCCCAGTTCTTCTTCCACTTCTTCCTTTTCCCGAACGCCGACAATATGCTTCAGGTAAAATTGCATGGAACAGCGGATGAATTCATTCAGGTGCGTCGGGTACAATCCTTTGTTCGCAAGATATTCCCGGATGATCGCCAGCAATGCGTTGTCTTTCCTGACAACTTCCTCGAGTTCCCGCTGCTGACTGCTTTCCAGTACAACCACTTTGTTCTCGATTTGTATCAACGGATTATACTGCGTCAGTTCGTATTCGACCTGCTGGATAAAGCGGCTTTTTTCACCTCCGCCGGGCGCATCGCTGGTACTTGTATAAAGAATATGCACTTCACTGGCGCGCTGCAGCAGTCTGTAAAAATGATAGGACATAACTGCTTCCTGATGCTGGTGCGTTGGCAAACCTACGGTCTGTGCTGCATCGTACGGGATTAACGAATTCTGCCTTTTTGCCTGCGGAAGCATGCCTTCATTCAGTGAAAGAATGATAATCCGTTCAAAATCAAGAGCCCGGGTTTCTAGCATTCCCATAATCTGAAGATTGCTTACAGGCTCTCCGCTGAACGGGATTTTCGTCTGCCGGATCAGTTCAAACATGAAAGAACGCAAAGTCCTTAATGTAATCAGCTCCGTTTTTTCCTCAATTGTCTGCTCAAACTGTTTCAGCAAAGTGTAAAAAAGGTACAGATATTCGGTTTCCAGCGCATTTTTGTAGTCTTTATAGACATCGCGGAGCAACTCGATCAGCTGATAAAATGTGCTGATAACCTGCCTGGAATTGTTTTTCTGCCAGTTTGTAAATAAAATCTCGAACAACGGATGGTTTTCACTCAGATCCATCAGTTCTTCCGAACTCAGAAAAACCTGGTTTTCCCTGGTAATGGCCCAGAGCGTCTTCTGGATAATCGTAGGCCCGGTACTTGCCGGCAGCAGCATCACGTGTTCATAATGCCGGATAAACGGATGGTTCAGAACCTTGTTGATGGATTTGTGACCAAATTTCGGTATCCGGATCATCTTGCCGCTTTTTCCGCGGAACTCAACGGCATTCTGCTGCAATTCAAAAATACTGTCGACCAATGTATAAAGCAGCGAATTACGCATGGAAAGTCCCATCGTCACATTCAGATCCACAACCGTTTCATCCAGCGAGTAAAGCATTGGAAGCAGCAGGTTTTCATCTGCCAGCACGATTGCCGTAGGAACCGGATTTTCCGGATCGTCCCATGCTTTCATCTGCTGGTAAAGCTGTCCGGCAACTTTAGTCTGTAAAGTGGCATTCGGAACGCCGTAAACCGTAATGTTTTTCTGCGAACTCAGCAAATGATCCGTTGTCCAGTTCCATTCACCAAATAAACGGCTTTTCTGATAGTCACGCAGGCTTTTTCCTGCTTCAACACCCGGGTTCACAGTCATATAATACTGATCCGAATCCCAGAAAACCTCCGCTTTGCCGACTTTTACCAGCGAACTTACGATGCTTCTTTCCGATTCTGTAAATGCATTGAAACCTGCAAAATACAGCTTGTCAAATTCCGGTCTTTCCAGCAGCAGCGTGTTGACGTCTTCGGCAAGTTCACGGTAAGCCATGCCGCGGTAGGCTTTTCCTTTTTCCAGTAAGCGGTTGCGGAAGGAATGATAAACGAGTTTTATATTTTCAAAAAGCGAGAAATACTGTTTGGAACCGCCTTCGCTCTGCAAGGTTTTTCCTTCCGGCAAAGTGGCCTGCCAGCGCGCAATAGCATTCGCTTCGGATAAATAATCAAACAGATAATCGGCTTTGACAAGATACTGGTCAATTCGGTCGAGGTCATTCAGCAATACCGAAGCCCAGCCCATGAAACGGTCGAACTGCACCTCGGGATCAATTTCCCTGAAAGTTTCGTACAGGTCAAAAAGCAGGTGGACAGGATCTTCGATTTCCAGCGTACAGATGCTCTCCACGAAATCATCAACCGCCTGGATATGCGGGCTGATGGCGGCTTCACTGGTTTCTTTGGCCAGTTCCTGCATTAAAAAAAACGCTGCTCTGCGCGTAGGCACAACGATGCTGACCCTTTCCAGCGATTGATGGTTGTCCAGAATACGTCTTGCAACGAGATTAAGAAAGGATTGCATTCTTTAATAGATAGTTTGTTAATGGATCCGGTCACCTCTCGGTGTCATGGATTTTATAATGGCTGCTTCGGCATGAAGCAGCTCTTTCCAGCGTTTTCTCACCTCCGCAACCGGTATGTAATGTTCAGCCAGTTCAATAAACGTGCGGTAATGGCCCGCTTCTGAAATCATCAGTTCGCGGTAAAATTTCTTTAGACCTTCATCTTCCAGTGATTCCGAAAGCAGCTTGAAACGTTCGCAGCTTCGGGCTTCGATCAGGCCGCAAATCAGTAGCTTGTCCAGAAATGCAGCTTCATAATCGCCTTTGTTCCGGACCAGTTTCAGCAGTTCACCGACATATACATCCTTTCGCTGGCGTCCGAGCGGGATATTTCTTTTTTTCAGTTCTTTTAAAACGCGCTGAAAATGGCCCCATTCTTCCGCTACAATCGGTGTAAGCACTTCCACCATTTTTGCTTTTTCGGGATAATGAACAATGAGCGTTATGCAGCTGGAAGCTGCTTTCTGCTCACAATAAGCATGATCGATCAGTATATCGCCGATCTGCATGGCTGCGATATTGGTCCAACGCGGATCAGTAGGCAATTCCAGACCTAATGTGGTGAGAGGCACTTGCATGACTTTGGAAATAAGCAGTTAATCAAACATCGGCCAGTTGACGCCGAAAGAAAATGCACGCGCAAGTCCGAGATAATTCGGCGTAACGTAATATCCTTTCGGAAACACCCCGAACTGACCGCCCTGATTCAGATAAGACATTTTGAAAAACAGTCGCACACGCTTGATCCGCACATTGGCAAAACCGTCAATGACTACGTTCTGTTCCAGCCGTGTTTCGTTCTGCAGATGGAATTGCTGTGTTACAGGCATGTAGGCATCAGCAAAATAGGCAGAACGGTATCGTGCAGCAAGTCCGAGCTGAATGAACAGTACTTTGGCATATGTAAAATCAAACGTGACTTCTCCGCTTGCAAAATAAGTCGGGATGCGCAGCACATCGCTGTTGTCGTTCAGCGTGAGATAACCCATGGTGGTGAAGTTCCATCTTTTTAAATGAATGCCGGAATTAAAACCAACCCGCAGTAACCTGAAACCGGAATTCAGCTGCTTCGGCACCGCCGAAGTATCATAGTAAATATAATCATTAACCTGATGAATCTGAATTTCGGGAACGAAGTTGATCTTGCTGGTTTTCAGAGGCAGCGAAGCATAAACCGTCTGTACTTTTGTCGGGTCCAAATTGGTTCTCCACGCAAAATGATTGCCGAAATAACGCTGTACAAGCAGATCCGGCGCAGTTTGTATGCTCTGGAAACCTGCCTTTCCCCACCGCGTGTTTAATTCGCCTTTCAGCCGGTATTCTACATTTTTCGCCAGATTGAGCTCTGCTTCTGCCGTGAGATACTGCAGGGAATCTTTCAGATAATAACCCGCCCATGCACCGATAATGTTATCAAATCTTAATCCTGTCCGGTAAGTCGCAGTCGGTTTTCCGATTTCATTCGCAAGCTGACTGGCCGCACGCATGCCGTACAACCGCTGCCGTACGTAAGCACGATAATTGAAGCCGGAATAATATCCTTTGATACCGACTTTGTTATCGACCAGTTTGTAATAAATATCCTGCCTTGTGCTGTCGGAAGTAAACCTTGATACCGGATAAACCAGCTTTTCAACCCCGCGTGAAATGTCCAGATCCGTAAAGCGGTTGATCACACTTTGATAATCGGCCTGCTGAAAGAGCTGGAACCCGTTTGCAAGCCTGTACTGCTGGTAAATGTGAAAAACATGGCGTCTTTCCCAGGAATTGGCATCATCGCTCGTCCGGGCTGCGCCGTCGTAGGAAAAATCCTCAACAATCCCGTCTGCACCGACATTTGGAATGACGCCGCCCTGTTCGCGCACTTTTTGATTCATATGGCGGTAATGCGCAAGGATAAGGTACTTTTTGTCTTTGGAAAAAAAACTGGTATGCAAAAGCAGCGTCCAGTTCTGTCCCAGAAAAGCACCTGAATTCAGCGTATTGACAAACCCGTACTGTTTATTGGAAGTAAGCCGCTGTACACGCAGGCCGAAATTGAAACGGGAATGCACGTTCTGCGTATAGGCAAAACTGCCGAGTGAAGTTTTTTTACCACCCGAAATAAAATTCAGTTCGGTATGCTGCGATCGCGTATCCACGTACTGGACTTCATCCTGTTTGATGGCATAAGCATCATAAGCGCGGAAGCCAAGCTGCGTACCGATGTCTTCCCGGGGCTGAAAAAACAGGTTCCGTGTAGCCGTAACCGTATTGCCGAGATCCACCAGTTTTCCCCATGAACGGTCCAGCGGTGTCCAGCGGTGAAAATTGGTGAGACTGGTATCCACGCGGTAGCGTACTGAATCCCGGTTATTCAGAATGTCGTTTTCATAGAAATGAAGCGTTGTCGCAGGTCCGTAAATATTTTTGGTACTGTCGTCCAGAATGGCGCCGCCTTGTCCGCCGCCACCACCGGAACCGCCGCCACCGCCACCGGGCATCTGCATTCCGCCGGGTAATCTAACCTGTGCACTTGCATGAGGTGTAAAAAGGAAAAAGCTGCATACAACACAGGTTAACAGATATAAAGCAATTCTCATAGAGGCATTATCATTCAGCCGTTTCAATTAATCCGGCGGTCTTTTGTGTAATCCATTGGTTAAACAGAGCCGTATCATTTCCGAAATTAACCGTAACAGGAATGTAGGCAAAGCGCGACGCTTGTCCAGACCGTTCCGCCAACGGCTTTAATTTCACCATATCCTTTTCAGTCGTAACCACAAAAGTATCGTTTTTTAAGTACTTAATAATCTCTTCCACATCGTTTGAACCGTAATGATAATGGTCGGGAAAAACCACTTGATCTATAACGTTGAAATGGCTGTCAAGATATGCACGGAACGGTTCGGGATTAGCAATTCCCGCAACCATTTTAACTTTCTTTAACGCCACTTTCCCGCCGGTGTAGTTCAACGGCGCTGCATAATCGGTAAAGGCAAAGAAAACGGGATTGTCGGGCTTTCCGTAAACTTGGATTTTGCTTCGGATAAATGCTTTTTCATCTTCAGAGAGGGCAGGAGGGCATTTTGTCACAATAATGGCGTCGGCCCTTTTTGCGCCGCTTCTTCCTTCCCGGAGTCTTCCGGCGGGAAAAGGCAGATCTTCATAAAAAGGCCGGTTGTAATCACACAATAGCAAGTTGACATCGCGGATAATACGCTGATGCTGAAAGGCGTCATCAAGCAAAAGCAATTTGGTTTCCGGAAATTGTTCCGCGATCCGGGCGGCTCCAACTAGCCGGTCTTCGCACACGGCCACCACGATTTCAGGATAAAACTTGGTAAAATACTGCATGGGTTCGTCGCCGATTTCAGAAGCATTGCTGCTTGCCGAAGCCAACCTGAAACCCTTTGTTTTGCGGCCGTAACCCCGGCTCAGGATTGCAGTCGGGATTTGGGATGAAAGCATTTTTGCAAGGTACTCGACAAGAGGCGTTTTGCCCGTACCGCCCACAGTCAGATTGCCCACGGAAATAACGAACTGAGGTGCTTTTTCAGAAGAAAAAACAGTGTAGCGATAACCAATATTCCGCAGCCAGGTAATAAATCCGTAAACCCCGGAAAAAGGTGTTAAGGCAGTTTTAATCCAAATTTGTTCTTTCATACCTGATGCATAATTACGTAATTTTTATCTAATATTGTGCCCCTGAAAAAAAACTGATTCCTCAAACCATGTCGTTAAAAATAGTGTATAAGCCGCATTTGCTTCAATTTCGCAGAGAAGCGGGCACTTCCAGAGGTGTACTTACACAAAAAACATCGTGGATTCTGAGGATTACAGATCAGGAAAAACCCGGCGTGGCCGGTTATGGTGAATGCGGGCCGCTTCCCGGTTTAAGCGTGGACGATCTGCCTGATTTCGAGTTGCAGCTTGCATCCGTTTGCAGCCTGTTCAATGAACTGGATCTTGATGTTTATCCATTCAATCTGCACATTATACTTGATCAGCTTGTCCCGGAGCATTTGCCTTCTGTCCGTTGCGGAATCGAAATGGCCTTGCTCGATATCATGAACGAAGGACAGCTTAAACTGTTTAAAAACGCTTTTTCAGACGGACAAAGCGGCATATTGATGAACGGACTGATCTGGATGGGTTCACACGATTATATGGCTGAACAAGTAGAGGAAAAGCTAGCCCGGGGATTTACAACGCTGAAAATGAAAGTAGGCGCCATTGAATTTGAAAAGGAATGCCGCATACTGGAATCCATACGCAAAAGATTTGACAAGCAGCGTATAACGTTGAGAGTAGATGCAAACGGCGCCTTTGATGAAGGGGATGTAAATGATCGTCTCCGGACTTTGTCCGGATTTGACCTGCATTCCATTGAACAGCCTGTAAAAGCCGGCCAGCATGAACTGATGGGCGAGTTATGCCGGACGTCGCCCGTGCCGGTTGCGCTGGACGAAGAACTGATCGGCATTTTCAATTACCGGGACAAATTTTCCCTGCTTAAAAAATTGATGCCGCCCTTTATTATTCTGAAACCAACGCTGTTGGGTGGTTTTCAGCAAACGAAGGAATGGATAGAAATTGCCAACCGGCTGGAAATTGACTGGTGGATAACATCGGCGCTGGAATCCAACATCGGCCTGAATGCCATTGCGCAGTTTACCGCTTCTTTCCAGAACGCACTTCCGCAGGGTTTGGGAACCGGCCAGCTTTATACCAACAATTTCCCATCCCCGCTGAGCGTCAGAAGCGGCCATTTACATTACGACAAAAACATGGACTGGAAATTGCCTGTATTCGATTAAATTAATAGTCCGGTTAATTGCTGAATGGGTTGAAAATCAGCTGTTTGTCCAGTCAACATCCTTGCGAAGCCAGTTCAGCGTTTTCTGTTCCTCAGAACCATCTTCCGGTTCAAAGCTGTATTCCCAGTTGGCCTGAGGCGGCAGGCTCATCAAAATCGATTCCGTTCTTCCGTTGGTTTCCAGGCCGAATTTCGTGCCGCGGTCCCAGACCAGGTTGAATTCTACATAGCGGCCGCGTCTCAGAAACTGCCATTGTTTTTCCTTTTCAGTAAAAGCATCATTTCGATGCAGTGCCATGAAGTGCGTATAAACAGGAGCAAAGCTGTTTCCGATTTCCATGACAAAATCAAAAAGTGCTTCTTTCGAAAGTCCCTGACCTTTTCCGGGAACGTCCGGTTTGAGATAATCAAAAAATATACCGCCGATTCCGCGGGTTTCATTTCGGTGCGGAATGTAAAAATAGTCGTCTGCCCAGTTTTTAAAATCGGGGTAAAATTCCGGATGATGTTTGTCGCAAACATTTCTAAGATGATTGTGAAAATAGCGGGCGTCATTTTCAACGACATAGTGCGGTGTAAGATCGATTCCTCCACCGAACCAGCAGATTCCGTTATTCAGCTCGAAGTAGCGGACATTCATATGGATAATCGGGACTCGCGGGTTGTGCGGATGCATGACGATGGAAACACCGGTTGCAGCAAAGTGGAAATCATCCTTTTCGCCCAGGTTCATTTGTTGTCTGAGCCTCGGATGCACTTCCCCGCGTACGCTTGAAAAATTTACGCCGCCCTTTTCAATAACGCTTCCTTTCTGAATCAATCGGGTCCTGCCGCCGCCGCCGGAATGATGCGCCCATAAATCTTCCCGGAATTGCCCTGTTCCGTCTTCAGTTTCAATGGCCTTGCAAATCTGATCCTGTAAATTCCTGAACTTCAGTTCGATATCTTCAACCTTCATTTTAGCTGTAATTGTGAAAGCCTAAATTTACTATAATTCCAGTTCAGGCGATGCATTTCGGGTTGAGGCATTGGAGAAGTATTGACGGAAGTATGGGTCGGGGCACCATGCTGCTGACAATTAACGGCATCCAATACGATTGGCTGAAGCCAAACCAAATGTTAAATTCAGATGAAATAAATAGCAGATTTTTAAAAGTTCAATCATCAAGATTGCACCGAAATCGAAAATGACATGTACATCAAGATTTTAGTATGGATTTTAGGATCAGGTTGCTTTTGGAAGTTTTAAGTCGTGAGTAAGTTACTCCGGTATAATGCGTTGGATTATTTTAGATCATGTAAGTTTCTCAGATTCAAACAGGTAATTTGAAGAAAACGACCTTTTGGCGATTTTCTCGGAATAAAGAGAACTTTACTTCATCGAAAATTGTAAATTTACATGCAGATGAATTTGCAACGCAGGTAAATTACTGTTTGCAAATGAAATTGTATCAAATTGGGGGTGACTGGAATTGACAGCGGGCTGAGGTTCTGTGTGTAAGCATGTCGGGAGTTGAGAGTACCTCCCGGAAATAATATTCTCAAACAATAAATGGCGAAAATACTTACGCCATGGCTGCTTAATCCGGAGGATTAACCAAATGCCATCATCTCTCCATCCTACGTGCTGCCGGGTGGGTCCAGAGGTGTCGAAATGCAGCGCTGGTTGAACTATTGATGCGTAAATTCAACGAGACACCAGTATCTAAGGCCATGACGCGGGTCCGCCGTGTACCTTGTCAGGCTCGAAAATCTAATCACGGATAAGCATGTAGAAGGCGCAGGGTTTCCCTGTTCTGGACCGGGGTTCGACTCCCCGCATCTCCACAAGATCCCGTACTATGGCGTTGAAGCAGAGCTAACTACTCTGCTTTTGCCTTTTTAGGCCATTACCGTTAAATAAGTCTCACCATTTCTGAAGACCACCATATTAGTAACTAGTTTAGGCTGGTAGTCTTTTTTGACTCAATCACAACCTAACTCGTTAAAATATGTTTATTTCTTCAGTGAACCACTCCATCAGAATGCGGATCAGATTCGTAATCCGGAAAGTAAGAACCAATTGAGCAGGCGTATGTCCGCTCAATTGTAGAATCACCATCGACGGCCAAAAAGCTACTGAGTTTGCGACGGGCGCAGCAGTAGACCCCAAAAAATGGGACAGTAAATTTCAAAAAGTAAAGGGGGCATGAGGGTCTCCCAAATTTTGGACAATCAAAGCTGGAAAATCAGGCTTTTATTTTCTTCTTATTTTTACCCGCAATCCTACCTCATCCGGGACCGTCCGCGGCTGCGGTTAGATTTCCAAGCGAGCTGTGTGGCCTGAAGCTGTCATACTCTTGTCGCCAATTTTCAATTTTCGTCTGTGCATCTTCCAAGGATAAAAACCAGTGTACATTCAAACACTCATCCGCGCGGCGGCCGCCCTGAAGGTGCCGTTAAAAGATTCTATGAACGGGTTATCCGTAGGCTTTCCAGGCCTGGAAAAATCAAGTGTGACACTGTTATCATAGCCTGTCAAGCCGCTGTGAAGCAACTCTACTACGCTTAGGGCGCTTGCTGCGCAGATTCAATCGCGCGGCGACCGTCCCTCCTCGCAATACACGCGGTATACCCGTTTATGGTTGTCACGCCATCCTTCACGCCTAAGCAAAACATGGATTCTTTGGTAACCATATCGAATCCGAACCTGTGCAATTTCCCGGATTCGACGACGAATAGCAGTATCATCACGTCGGTGCGGTTTATAATACGGCACCGGCCGCCCGGCAACAAGATCTTTGTAAGCAAACAACTGAACATGCACGCTTGGTAGCAACCCGGTAGTTCTTCATTAAGCTAGCGGCCAGCACCCGCTTCTGGGCCGGCCCGCCAGGCGGCCCTGTTAGAGCTTTTTTTTGAGTACATCCTGCAACATTTGCTTGTCCAAACTTAGCCGCGGTGGCGGGCCACTCGGCCACAAGCTGTTTCAATTTTTGGTTTTCCTCCGCCCGGCGGCCCGGTTCGAGTTGCCGGAGTTTTCTTAGCTCAGGTACACCTAAGCCGGCATACTTTTTGCGGTCCGCCGCCGCGGTTCCAATTATAGTAGGTCGCCTCGCTGACTCCCATTTTACGGCAGACCTCTGAAACAGGTACTCCGGTGTCCGCCTGCCGAAGCGCAAAAATGATGGCACCGGCCACCCGGCTGCGCTTCCGTGAATTTTGTTGTTTTCATAAGCGATTTTTCTGAAGGTTAAGTTTTCAAAATCGCCTGATTTTCTCTAATTATCAATTGTCCAGTTTTGCGGGGGGGGGGCAAAATCAAATTATTCAACTTAGCCGATGGTCTCAATTTTGGGGAGTATTACAGATTTCGATCTGCAAGGTAAAATCCAAATCCTTGCACATTTCCATGGCCCTTGTTCATGCTTATACGGTTCAGTTCTTAATCCCGTAAATGATGCTTACATAATACATTCCACCGGTTGCCGGCCCGCCTAAAAAGGAGTTGTAATAATGGTTCAGAGCATTGGTGGCGCCAACTTTGATTATTAATTTAGTTACAGGAACATGGTAATTCAATTGCGCATCCAGGCTGCAATAAGAAGGAACCTGCCCACTGACCAGAAAAGTTTGGGACAGGTATTTTGATTGCCAACGGTAGCCCAGGGTTGCATCCATGTTTTTTGCCAGATTCGTTTTTGAGACCGAGATATTGTAAATCCATTTTGGCGTATTAAAGCCATCTTCCAGCCCATCTTGGTTTTCGGTGTTCCGCAGTTTTGAAAAAGTGGTGTTGGCCGAAACAATCCAGTCTTTTTTTGATTTGTAGTTTAACCCTGCGCTGAACCCGAAATTGTTGATAATGGATTGCGAATTGGTATACATCCGGTAAGGCGATTGTGTGGTACGGGTATACAAGTCGGCTGGAATGGTTGCTTCATTGGTTGAATTAGGCACATTCATATTGGCCTGGGCGATGAAATTACTAAACCGGCTCAGATACGCATCAGCATTGACATAGAGACTGTTAGTAAAGAAAAGTCCTTTATAGCCAGCTTCCCAGGTCCTGGCATGTTCGGGTTTAAGATAGGTATAGGGATTTTTCCGGAGTAAGCCTTTATACTTTTCAATGGCCGCAGCTTGTGTCAGACCAGCCTGATTAATGTCTGCAAGGACGGCCGTTTGAAATGCGGTGATGGAAGTAGCCAGCCAGGCATTCTCAAAAATTCCATTTGACATGACTGGTAGTCCTCCAACCCTTTTTATACCACCGCTGTTGACATTGCTGTAAGCTTCAAATATGCTTGGAAAGCGGTAGCCGCTCTGAAAAGACGCACGAACGTTGTGGTTATGAACCGGGCTGTATACCGCAGAAAACCGCGGGTTGAATGTCGCACTGAAATAATCATTCTTGTCGGCCCGCAGGATGGCGCCCAGTTTCAACTTGCTTTTGAACAAACCCTTGCTTACAGAAATAAAACCGCCGGTCTTGCTGTAATTGATATTTTTTCCTTCCTGGCCCGGCTCGGGATTAATGAAATAATTGCCATCGGGAACGATGATGTATGTCCGGTGGTCGGCGCCTGTAAGCAAGTCAAGGTCATAGTTGGTTTTCAAAGATTGCAGATAGTTTTCAGTCAGGTTTACTTGCAGCTCACCATGTACAAGGCTGGCTTTGACGCGCAGTGCGGCACCCACGTCCCAGTTGTTTATATCCTGTAATTTTGCCAATTGCTCTTTAAATGCCGGAGTGCCCGGCTGATAGCGGCCTGCATCGGCAACCGTCCTGGCTTGCCTGAGGGCATCTGCTACGGTGGCTCCTGCCAATACGGACTGATTGAAGCCGCTGGTAAAATCGGTATACCATACATTGTCAAGCTTATAGCTTCTATCCATGTTTTCAGCCATGGAGCGCAGATTGTATGATCTGCCTGTATTTTCAGAATTTATATACAGCTTTGCCTGAACAGATTTTGAATGATACTGCAGGGCATGTTGCTGCAAACGGTAATCCTGCAGCCGGAAACGGTTGGCACGCTGATAGACATTGTCCAGCTCGCTAAAATGATAGGAGTAGGTGAGCATGGCATCCTGGGCTACTTTATAGTAAATCGCCGCGTCCGTCTTTACATTTTGAAGATTGTATTGGACCACGTCCATTTCCTGATAACCTGTGCGGGCAACTACATAATTGCGGCCTGCTAATGATATCGTTCTGCGGTTCGAACTTTCATTACCGTAACCGTTTACCGGATCTTGCGCCGGATTGTCAGCACCGAACAGATTGGTGCTGCGGTTTGCGCTTCCGTTTAATTCGGTTTGGTCAGAGGCAATCCAGTCGTACCCTTTTGTGAAAGCGGCATTTACCTTAAATGCCCATTGAGTAGAAACCACTTTGGCAAATCGCAGGGTTGTTTCTGAAAAGGGTTTTACATTACTGTATGGGTCGTTAAGGTGATTAATGGCTGTTTTCTGCTGAATGGAAAGACCTTCGGATGTAAAAGGGTTTTTGGTGAAAAAATTGGCAAGGCCGTTTACCGTGTTCATGCCGTACAATGCCGAAGCGGTACCGGGCAGGATCTCAATATTGTCTATATCCAGATCAGTAGGCCCGAGTGCATTTCCAATTGCTCCTCCAATATGCGGAGACTGCATGTCCATTCCGTCCACCAGCTGAGCAAACCGTACATTCGTTGTATTGAAAAATCCCCTGGCATTCAAAACTCTGAAACCAAGCGAAGGAGTAATCATATGGATTCCCTGCGCATTTTCAAGCGCATCAAAAAATGAAAGGGCAGGGGACAGGGCAATGGCTTGACGGTTTATCTTCTGGACGCTTACCGGAGAAACAAGAATACTCTCAGTAAGTCGTGACGCAGTGACTACAACTTCCTGTAATGATTTTATTTTGAGTGTATCAGTTTGTGCCTGTGCCTGTGCTAAAAATACAGAAGCAATGAAAATGCAGGTAATGTTTTTTCTCATATGGTATCAATCGATATAGCTTTCCGGATACAACGATAAGAAAAAAATGAACAGGATACTTACAAGCAGCATTCCAGTTGTCATGAATGCTACATGGATGCAATACTCATTACAAAGACAGCTTTAAGCAGCAGAAAGCGAACAGAAAAGCATAAACACAATTTATCCAAAACAGTTGTTAAAAACTCGGGCTGTTTTATGGTATGAGGATGGAGCAGGGTCCATGCAACTACATTTTGACACAGTAGACCCTATGTAAGCGTATTATCTGTAAAAAGGGCATTTAAAAATAAAATTTCTTTTAAGCCTTTTAATAACTCATTCTAATCTTTAAGGTTTGTTTGTAGTATTTGCCTCATATTAGTAAACTGAAAGGTACAATTGTAAGTAAATGATTGTAGCTTAACCGTTATTATGTACAATATATTGTATATCTAACTCAGTCTGCTTTATGAAATCATCTTTCCCTGAAAAAATACGTTTTCGGAATAATTATGGAAGTAACCGCTTTTATATCATAAACAAGTGCAATCTTCTGTTTTCCATTGAGCTGTTCTTACTTGCCGCATCCGGTTTGATTGCACAGCCAGCCATTGAGTGGGACAAAACCTATGAACCCGTTTCTTACTTCATGCCCAGTGTTGTAGTCTCTACGCAGGACGGCGGCATCATTGTTGGCCGCTCACTTAATTCAACGGCTTCGAATTACAGCGTAGGCAAGTACAATGCAGCCGGAG
This sequence comes from Dyadobacter sediminis, assembly GCF_005860765.1. GTDB lineage: Bacteria > Bacteroidota > Bacteroidia > Cytophagales > Spirosomataceae > Dyadobacter > Dyadobacter sediminis. Next base: position 338,172 of record NZ_VCEI01000011.1, read on the forward strand.
ATAAAGAATGGGATAAAATCTTTGGCGGAGAAAGACGCGACGTGCTTAGCGCAATAATCCAGACAACGGATGGAGGTTATTTACTTGGAGGCACTTCCGGTTCTAATAAAAGCCAGGATAAATCAGAAAACAGTTATTCGGGCGCTGATTACTGGATTATCAAGATTTCGGCCGATGGCAGCAAGCAATGGGACAAAACGTTTGGCGGCAGCGACATTGATAATTTAAGTACACTGAAGCAGACTGCAGATGGCGGTTATATCCTTGGCGGCAGTTCCATTTCACCCAGGGATGGCACCAAATCGGAGGTTAATAAAGGAAATTACGATTACTGGATTGTCAAGATTACTTCAAACGGAACGAAGCAATGGGATAAAACCATTGGCGGATCGGGTGGTGAAAATCTGGTTTATGTTGACCAGACCGCGGCCGGAAATTACATTCTGGGCGGATATTCCAATTCTAATAAAAGCGGCGATAAAACATCAGGCAATCCCGGATTTGTTGACTACTGGATCGTACAATTGTCCAAAGATGGTTTGAAGCAGTGGGACAAGAGCTTCGGCGGCAATGCACAGGATTTCCTGGTGTCCATGGACCGCACTTCCGACGGCGGCTACATTCTGGGCGGCAATTCAAGTTCCACAAACGCCATGGATAAATCCGAACCCAACAGAGGCCTTCGTGATTTCTGGGTAGTGAAAATCAACGCGAACGGTGAAAAGCAATGGGACAAAACCATAGGAGGGGAAAAAGAGGATCATTTAAAATCCATCAAACAAACCGCTGACGGTGGCTACCTGATCGGTGGTGACTCGCAATCAGGCAAAAGTGGCAACAAGACAGAAGCCCGGAAAGGAGAAAGTGATTACTGGATTGTAAAGTTAAATCCGGCGGGAACCATTGCCTGGAACAAGACCATTGGCGGCGCTGCGAATTCTTCCAGTAAACTGCTTGCTGCCATTCCAGAACGGGACGGAGGATATCTGCTATGCGGAAATACCACGAGTGTAGATGCTGGCAATGATAAAACGGCATTCTCGTCAGGAGGCGGTTTATGGGTGGTGAAGCTGGTTTCTGAAACCAATTCCAAAGCCCTGGCATTTTCTTCCGGAACACTTGACTTTGTGAACAGCGGAAGTTTTACAACACCAGCCCAGTCCGTAACCCTTTCGGCCAATTCAGGAACGCCTGTTGTAAACCTTAAAAAAACCAGAGCCGCCTGGCTGACACTTCCCGCGCCTGCACGTGGTGCCTTGCCTTTTTCGGTAAGTCCTGCCGGTCTTTCCCCAAACAGCTATTCAACCGTTGTAACGGCAACAGCGCCGGGTTATGCACGTGCATTGTTAATGGTCCATTTTACGGTAAATGATATTACTACGGCCCCGGTTCTGGAGCCGATAGGCAATCGTAAACTGACACTGGGCGATACACTTGCATTTACTGCAAAGGCATCTTCTGCAAGTGGACAAACGAAACTGTTTTCACTGGTTGGCGCTCCGCAAGGTGCAACCATTGGAGCATCCAGCGGTGTTTTCAGCTGGGCTCCTCAGGTTTCCGGCATTTACCAGTTTGTGGTTAAAGTAAGTATTGCCGGTTTGCCGCAATTGTCCGATGAAGAAACCATTATTGTGGACGTACCGAATCCCTCCGGAATCGCTACCATCCGGATCAATGCAGGCGGAGGGGCTTACACGACTGCGGACGGGCGTGTATTTGAAGCAGACAAGTATTATGATGGTGTTGATCGCACCAGTGCAATTGCTGATCGGAATATTCTGAACACCGACGATGATGAGTTGTACCGTTCAGGCCGCAGTTCGGATTATTTTGATTACAACGTTCCGGTTACAAACGGCGTCGTCAAGGTTACACTTCATTTTGCAGAAATATACTGGGGTGTATACCCCGGCCGTCCGGACGAAAAGAACAGGCGCCTGTTCCATGTCACTGCGGAAGGATTGGCAAAGCTGAATAATTACAGTATCATCGACCGTGCAGGTGGAGCTTTAAGGGCCGTACAGGAAACCTTTGAAGTGGAAGTAACGGACGGTATTCTGAATCTTGCTTTCAGACCCACCGCTGAAATGCGCGACAAACCACGGGTCTCGGCTATTGAGGTGGAATTCCTTGGATCTGTATCAACGGTAACCTTGTCGCCCGTAGCGGATGGATACGTAAGTTACGGTACCAATGCCAATACAAATTATGGAAATGAAACCGAGCTGAATGTGAAAAATACGAACGTTCCGGAGCTTCGGCGGGTATCGTTTCTCAAATTCTCGCTGGCGGATTTCAGCGATATTTCCAGTGCAAAGTTTCGCATATACGGATACAATTATCAAGCGGACACAAGGGTCGGTTTGAACCTGATAGGTCTGGATAATGACAACTGGACAGAAGCAGGCATCACGGCGAACAATGCACCAGGCGGTGTCATAAATACATTGGGAACTTTGAGCGTGACCAGAAAGCCCGAATACTTTGAAATAGGCATTACTGAATTCGCCAAGGCTCAGTTTGCCCGTGACAAAATGCTGACCTTGCGAATAGATGAAGCATTTGGCGGCAAAAGGATCCTGTTCAACAGCAGGGAAAATGCCGTAAACAAGCCAGAGCTGATCATCAATACGGCCGGGCCCGTAGGGTCAGCTGCAAGGCTGGCTGCGGAAGAAGTGATCATGACAACTGTTGAAACCAGTTCTGAAAATTCAGTTATTTACCCGAATCCGGTGCATACGCAGTTTATACTGCAGATAGGGAATCAGCATCAGAAAGAAGTATCTCTCAAGCTTTACGATGAAGCGGGAAGAGCACATCCGATCCAAACACCCGAAATGCTGCATGCCGGAACCAGGGCCGAAATCAGCATTGCTGATCTTTCACTGGACGAAGGAATTTATCATTTGAAAGTACAGTCGGTTTCAAAGTCGGAAATGCTGAAAGTGATGGTGATCAAATAAAACAGCTTATTAATTTCAACAGCACCTGGTGAAATTCCGGTGCTGTTGGAACTTTGATTACAGACTTGTTTATTTATTTTATTTTCAGGAAATGGACAATTCGCTCTTCCATACAACAGATTAAATTACTCCTGATAATGGTACTGATATTCTATGCCATTGCCTTCATTGCAGGCCAGCGGCCATCCAGCGTCGTTGTAAGTAAATTTTCGTTCCCATTGTATTTGCCCGCGTGAGTCAAGGGAGCGCACGACATTGTTTGGGCATGTGAATGGATTTGGCAAACCATAAGAATCGAGTCCTCGCATGGGATTCGGATGGTTGTCGTACTCATAACGCACGAGTCCCAAGGTGTCAGTCTCTGAATTTCGTTGTTCAATCATGTTGCCGTTGCTGTCGAATAACACATAGATCATCCTGCCTGACTTTCCTGCATGGTCAGTCACATGAATGGCTGCTTTCAAGCCAGCATACGAAAAAGTGGCAATCATGTTCTCGCTTGTTACTTTGCTATACCGGTCCTGGTTATTCAGTTCAAGCGTATAATTCTGAAAATCGAAAGGCAGATCCGGATCACACAATGCGCCGCTCCATGACGAGAGAAGTCCACGGGTACCCGATCGTATTAAGATGATTTGCTCACCCGTGTAGCCATATTCGACCACCGAGTAAGGCGTTTCACAATTGCTATATGCCAGTACGCGCGAAACCCGTCCGTTGCGGTATTCCAGATTAGTTTGAAGTTTGCCTAGTGCAGTTATTTTGAAAAACGCACCGGCTGGAATCTGGGGATCAAGTTCCTTTTTGCAGCCTGTAAGCAGCAGCATTGACGTCAGTATGGCTAAGGTTACGGTGCGTTTTGTCATAGTCAGATCTTAAAACATGATATCTCAGGTTCATGACGTTAATACCTTGCAAATAGTTGTAACACCAATGCAGTAAATACCAGATCACGAAGCAATAGATTACTGAGATTCAAGCTCGGTAGAAAGTTGATTTTGTAACCCCATTGAGCTGTCAGAAAATTCGGTGGTTTAAGCAACGTATAACTATTATTACCAAAGGAAATTGAAATGCTGCTTAGCAGGCATATAATGGCGTTTTTAGTTTTTTAACTTAGCTGAATAAGAGATTATAGTGTAATTTGATAGTAATGGGATTACATAAACTTTTGAATTTGCTCAGCTTAGAATAAGAAAGCCGTCCATAATTCCATATGAACGGCTTTCCTTTTGATAGTTTGAAATCATTGCAATCTGGTCATTCCGTCACCAGAACTTTGATCACCTCAGTTGCAGCTTCGGACTTGATTTTCAAAAGGTAAATTCCAGAGTTCAACGAAAGACCTGAAATATCCACCTCTGCTTTCTGGCCAGCAATTGCTTTTTGGGTTGTTACAACTTGATAGCTCTGTCCTGAATTGTTCAACAGATCAAGTGAAATGTCTTGGCTATGCTTGCTGGATATTGCAACTGTAAACTGCTTTCCAACCGGATTCGGGTAAACCGATGAGGACTCCGGTTCTGCTTCCGAGCTTAGGCTGATTTCTTCATTGCTTAACCTTGTATTGCTATTCACAACAGGCGAAGTCTGAACGATCAGCTGAGGAGGGAAGGAGCTGCTCTCCTTGCTGTTAAAAACAACTCTTGTATTCCGGTTATTCGGATCAGCCAACAGCAGACTCACCAGGGTTTCACCGGATTGCTGCTGGGTTTTTACATAACTGGTCACATCAATCTCGTAATATTTGTAAGCATCATTGACGGCGGCATAGCCCAGTGAAGCCGTGGATGCAGCCGGAGCATTATTTTTGACAATGCCGCTCTCGGTCCAGCTGTCATTGTCTATCCCGTATGCATGCACAGAAATGCTTTTGCTGTTTTCATGGTTATGCCCATAAATACGTAGCTTGGCAGATGTAACAGCCGCAGCTGCCGGAAGCTGGAACCGCAGGTATGATGAACGTCTTGCTGACAAATCACTGGCGTTGTTCTTGATGTCCAGCATGGTTACATCCCCAAAATTTACATAATTATAAGTGCCGTCCCGAACGTAAGAATCAGCAACAGGCTTCAAAGCATAGTTTGTCCTGATTACCTCAATGGCTGAAACCCTGGGCAGGTCCGCTGCACCGGTCAGAAAGTCGATGTTGAGCATACCGTCGGTAACATCAACCGTAACGATATGCGCAGCCGGACGCATGGCCCCGCCGGCAGCGACAAAGATATCATAATTGGTAAGTATGCGGCTTCCTTCCATGTTTACATGAAAGCGTCTGCTGCCTGCCCCGCCTTTTTTGCCCGGAGCGCCGAAGTACGTTTCTGCGAAGTGAAGATATACATCTACCTTCCCGTTGGCAACCGGAATGTTGTAGCTGAATGAGGGCGAGCAGCGGGCTGTACGGTACAATACATCGTTGGTTGTATTCAGAATATCGCCACTTGCAATCGAGCTGGTACGGTCAATGCCTGCATAATACTGATCGGCGATGAAAAGCTTTTTGGTGGCAGTCGTAAAAGCGGGCCCGCCTGCATTAATGCGGATGGTACTGGCCACAGGCACTGTTGCATCCTGGTATTGGAACAGCTCGGCGCCGTACAAGCCGTTGTCAGCCGATATCAGCAGCTGGTTGTTCAGGACTCCGAGTTCATAGAATACCGTCGAGCCGTTCGGAGTCAAGTCGTAGGCCAGGCTGGTTGTCTGGGTTGCAAGATCCGTTTTCCAGATTTCACGGCCGCTTGTTCCGTCGGAGGTAACGTAATACAGGGTGTTGCCGATGGCAGTCAAATGCTCAAAATATCCTTCGCTTCTCATGGAACCGAAGTTGGTGACCTTTTGCGTACCTGCTGTGGTACCGTTGCTTTTCCATATTTCTCTTTCTCCATCATGTGCAAAGTAAAAAACACCGTTGACCGCGATCATATTACCGGGACCAATCTCTTCTTCCCCGGTGAAAGATCGGATTGTAGCTACGGAGTAAGTGCCCTGTGCTGTACCGTCGGATCTCCATAAATTCTCCTCAAAAACATCCTCCCGATCAGACTGGTCTCTGGACCTGAAAAACAACAGGTCGTTCACTGCTACAAGTTTCGTAAAGAAAAAAGTAGCGTCGAGTTCCTTGATGACCGTTGTCTCTTGCGTAGTTCCATTCGTTTTAACCAGATAAAAATGACTACGAAGATTTTCATAACCAGTAGCGATGTAATAAATGAAATTACCAGCCACAGTAAGTGTTTTGTACACGGAAGAGCCTGCGTCAACTGGCATATCTTTTACAAGCGTGGTACCTTCCGGTGTACCGTTGCTTTTCCAAAGGCCGATGTTGTTGATGTTGTCATATGCGCCAAAGTACACGTGCCCGTTGAAGGCAACAGGTGAAAAGGTATCTGTCAGCGGGAAAGTTCTGATCAGCTGTGTTCCGGCCGAACTGCCGTCACTTTTCCATAGCTGCATACTGCCGCTGGTGTCATGCACCCCAAAAAACAATGTGCCGTTCACATTGATCAGTCCCTGCAGCTCATAGGATTTGGGGAAGTCCTTTAACTTAATGGTCGTGGCCGCAGTTCCACCCGTTTTCCATAAGCCATGCACCTGTGAGCCGCTGCCGGTAACAAAAAAAGCTGTTCCGTTTACATGGGTGATCTGCTCGGGATTCGAGCCGTTTACCCCGCTTTGTATGTCACTGACCAGCACCGTTCCTGCCGTGCTGCCATTGGTTTTCCAGAGCTCACGGCCATTAATGCCGTCATCGGCAGAAAAGTAGGAAACACCGTTAATCTGGGTGAAGCCAAGCGGCATGGATCCGGATTTGGCAAAGTTGGTAACTGCACTGGTACCGCTGGTAACCATGGTGCTTTTGAAAAGCTCGGAGCCCGATTCCGGATTGCCATTAAAGTACAAAGTGCCATTGACATTGATCAGCCGGGAAGCAGGCATGTCGGCCAGAATTGTGGTGCCATTGGGACTGCCGTCACTCTGCCACAGCTTTTCACCGTTGCCATCATTGGCAGTAAAGGCAGCCTTGTTGCCAACAGCAGCCAGCTCTTGGATGTCAGATCCCATGCTGCCCGGCCGGATATCTTTAATCAGCATCGTTGTTGCGGCCGTACCGCCGCTTTTCCAAAGCTCCTCACCATGCGTGCCGTCATCCGCCATAAAGTAGAGCTCTCCATTTACCGGCCTCATACGGGAAGCATCCGATGAACCTGCGCCCGGGTTGATGTCCTTTACAAGCCCGGTGCCGGCTGTACTGCCATCTGTTTTCCAAAGCTCAGTTCCGGTGAGCTCATCGGATGTAAGAAAGTACAGGCTGCTTCCCACAGGGGTCGGGTTTACAAAGCCTCCTGGAAGTACTTTGACCAAAGTCGCCGCAGACGTTTCGCTTGCCTTTAACAATCCAATGTTCCCATTAATAGAACCTGCGAAGTAAACTTCATTGCCCAATGGCATGAGCGGCAAAGCGTAGCCAGAGGTTAAATTATCCTCAATGGCCATAGTACCTGCTTGCGTGCCATTTGACTTGTAAATCTTTGAGGAATTCGTGTTACTGCTGATAAAAAACAACCGGCCGTTGGCATTGACCATTTGTTGAATCCATTCATCAGACGAATTATAGCGTTTGAGCAATACCGTTCCCTGTGCTGTGCCATCGGTTTTCATCAATCCGGAAACACCGGGAAAGTATAAGGTGCCATTAATATTGGTAAGTACCGATAGCAATGAGCCGGAGGATTTGTAATTTATTTTTCCTATGGAAAAGGTCCCTGCGGGTGTACCATCGCTTCTCCAGAGATAGGCGGCTGATTCGTTATCCGGGAAGGCAACCAGATAAGCCAAACCATTTGAGCTGACCAGGCGCTGAATATCGCCAAATCCTGTAAACTCTTTAATCAGGACAGTACCTTTTGCTGTGCCATCACTTTTCCATAATCCTTTTTGCTGAAAGCCATCATCAGCAATCATGTAGATCATATCTCCTGCCGCAACCGATTGGTAAATCCGGAACCCGTTCACAGATCCTGCCACATTGATGTCTTTCAGCAGCGTAACTTCCTGCGCCAGCAGCGGCTGCATACGCATCAGGAATAAGGCTAAATACAGTACAAATCTTTTCATTGTTTGTTGGTTTGATGTTGAGTTAATTGTTCCTGTTTCATGTTAAATAAAGGTGTTAATCGGTAAAAGATCCTGCTGGCAGCTTGTCTGGTTTTCTATATCGGATTCTATTATATAGTCAAAGAAAAGGCAAGAACAGATGTTTATGTAAAAGCTGTTCATTTACAACGATTTACTTGCATGGATAGCTCGTATTCTGCATGTATCTTGTAATTATTACAAAGTGTTTTGAACCTATCGGAATAGTTAGGCAAGCAGCTTACAACTTCTTGGGATTTTTATAATGAACTGCCTATAGGTTGTAAAAGTGAAGAGGAGAAGAGTCTAGATTTAAAAAAGTTTAACTAACTCAACGAGGATGAAGCTTTTACAGTTATTGTTTAAATACTATACAATAATAAAGGGGATTGTAGTGGAAGTTCAAAGATTAGGTTAAAAGCAGAAGCTATAAACAAAATCTAAAGTGTTTAATTGGCAAAAAACCGATGGTACCAACGTACTCTCAGCCGCTTTGATTTTTCTTCCCTTTTAGTTGTGAAATTCAGGATTAACGTGCATTCAATTTGCCTATTTATCCTGCCTTGATCGTGTAAAGGCAGGTATGCATATACGGTACATTGGTCCATATGCAGGCAACGAATCCAGTACCTCGTATCGGTTCTTCATAGAGTCTTGGCGGATACTGCCTTTATCTGGTGCTCGATGCACATCTTGATACTTTTTGACACCATTCTTTTTTAATCCAGTTAAATAATGTTTGCGGTTACGCCAGTAGACATTTCCGGAAACCTTTTCCCGAACATACCGCACTTTCCTGAATTTTTCTCATTGGCCAGATGCAGTATGTCAGCTTTGTTCTTTTCAAGGTCTTGATCCAGGGCGGGTGGCCGCTGCGTTTGAGACAGGTAAATAGGTACTGTTTCGGGGCATCTTGGAGCGATTAGATGAAAATCTGATTGAGGTTATTACTTTATAATAACAGCAATGAAATATCAAACCTTTTTGCTGAATATCCTTGGCATTTATATGACGTTTATTGTGTAACAAATAAGCACTTGGTCATTATCTAGGTCAAACAGATCAACGGCGATCCCCTTTCCATTTTACCTGATCAAACGGTTATAAACAATCAGTGTAACATTGTTTTGTCATGTACCAGAAAATATTCAGTTTTATAGAATTCTGATTGACAGCTATTTTGTTAAGAAAACGCAAGCTTTCAATACCAAACTTACAATCTGAGCATCAGCTGCATATTAAAGCCTATTTGGTAGGCGTGCGAATCAATGCCGGATGGAGGAATTGCATAGCCGAAAGTGGGCTGACCAATTAGAGAAAAATGCGGAGCAAAATGGTAAATTACACCAGCCCCTGCTGTCGGTAAAAGCCTTGAAATATTACCTTTGCCGAACTTAATGACGACCGTGCCAATGTCCTTAATAGTTGCACGACTTGTGCTAGCAAAATTCCATAACGCACCTGCTGAAAAATAAGGTGACCATTTTCTTTCCGATGTTTGAAAATTGACCATAACAGGAATGGCAAAATTATGTGACCGGCTGTTTGAATTAAAGGTTTTAAGTCTGAATTGCCTAAACCATAATCCTGTTGACGCGGACCATTTCTTTGAAAATGAATACCCTCCGCTCAAACCGACCCAATAACCCTTTGGTGAAGCCTTCGATGTCCATACTCCACCTAGATTTGGGTCGAAGCCACTATCAATGGGTAATTTTACCGTGGTTTTATTATGTGCATAAAACGGAGCTACCGTAGCAGAAAAGGAAAATTTACTCTGGCAGAATACAGTTGAGCAGGAAAGTAATATTCCCATCACAATGAAGGAGGTGATACATATTGATTTCATTCTCTTCTCTTTTAACGGGATTAGTATAACCGCCGAAACTTTATCATCTGCCTTTGAACGTCAAGTTGAATCTGTTAAAATAACCATCCATTTATCAGGCAATATATTAAAAAAAGATAATTAAATAGCAATATATTTAAAGAATGTAATCTGCTATACTTGTTTACGATGTGATTAACCAGGCCAAAACTCAGAACCTGGCAGAAAGTTTGGGTAACTCTTTTAAGTTAAGTTACAAAACACACAACAGGAGGGGGAAAGCCGATCTGTGAAAGTTCTTGGGACAGTACAAGGAGAAGGGACTTTTCTTTTTTGTTCCGGATCAGCATGTGCAGCAGGTATGATCAAGGAATAGTAATGCATAATTATAAGGTAAAAAGGCAGATCTGCACATAAATTATCTAACCGCCAAGGTTTGCTTGTCAGAAAAGGTTTTTGATCATTCAACCGTTTAGCGGCTCAGATGAAAAATTCAACGCTTTATCTATCACTACTCATCTTTTACTGACTTTGCCAGAAAATTTCGTCAAAAAATAACAGGGTATTTAACTGATAGTAGTAAATTAAGTATGGTTGAAAAACTGTATCGTAATTTACTTGTTTCTGTTTTTGAAAAGACCAGAATTGCTTAATTAACTGTTTTTCGCATTTGCAAGTCAACATGATTTCTGCTAATACCAATCTTATCTTGAATATACTTGATGATCATTTTACTCTGACGTTTGTCCACCAAGCGGTCTATACGAGCCAGCCTGTTTGATAAAATTAATATGTAGTGCACGCTGGGTACTCACGTCCAGGTTCGTTACTTTGCCATGCTTGTCCCGTTTAAAGAAGAAGTCTGCCTTCAGGTCACATGACGAAATAAAGCCATCTTTAAAGTGGTTAGTCAGGTCGCATTCATCGCCGGATACAAATTGTGCAATGAGTTTTTTGTTCACACTTTTGATGATGATCGAAGCCTTTACTTCATCAGAATAATAGTGCCCCAGATAAACTTGGTGAGGGATAGTGGATCCAGCTGAGTCAGTCAGGTGGTAATGCATGGGCTCTGAGGAAGGCGGAATAATAGTAAGCTGATTAGCTTGCTCAAACGAAAACAGTATGCCATAATAATCAAATTGTGACTTTTTAATTCTTCTAAGAGCGTTACCGGACATTTCCAGACCGTTTGTTCCCATCTCAATCTGAACGTCTCGTCCGCTATGACTGCTTTTGTACAGGCCAACATAAGCTGTAAGTTCTTCTGGTTTAAAATCTGGTTTTGCTTCTATCTGTGTATGAGGAGCAGAATCAAAATAGGACGGGCTTGCAAGAAGGGTAGCAACATCCATTGCCAGGTCTTTTCCTGTCGTGTCCAGCATGGATGTATTGCTTAGCCACGCAACTGAAATTCCTGCATCTGGCAAAGAGACAAGCTTTGCACGATACCCGGCTGTTGCTCCACCGTGCTGAAATATGCGTTTTGTACTGCCTCCACTAACAAACATTCCGGCCGCATACTGATTTAAGTCTCCATTGTTTAGCGTATCCAGACCTGTTTGCCGGGTAAACATACTTTCTCCACCAAGTTTTCCGCTCAGATAAAAGCCGCTCCATTTGGTCAGATCCTCAGCTGTTGTAAGTAGTCCTCCTGAGCCGTGGATGTTGTTTTCCGGCATGGCTAACTGGAAATTGCCATTTTTCACATCGTATGCCTGGCTCCTGGCAGAAACGACCTTTTGGTAGTTGGTTCTCCATTGCGTATGCTGCATCCCAGCGGGCTTGAAGATAAACTGATCAGTAAATGCAGCCAGAGACAAGCCACTTACCTTCTCAACGATCAAGGCTAACAGAATATAATTGGAATTGCTGTACTGAAAACGCTCACCTGGAATACTGTTCAGCTTTTTCTGCCTGCCAATAATCGTTGCAACCTCTTGATTACTCATGATCCTAAGTGTGTTGGGCCACCCACCCAGCTCGGCAACATCACTCCATTCGCGTATGCCGCTGGTGTGATGAATCAGGTGTCTGATAAGAATAGGATGTCTGTACATCCCGAAAGCAGGGAAATATTCCGATACGTGATCGTTTAAGGACAATTTACCCTGTTTTTCAAGGAGCAGAATGGCGGCGGCTGTAAATTGCTTGGAGACAGAGCCTGCCTCGATCAATGTTCCGGTTGTTAGCGTGACACGATGTTCAAGTTCGGCAAGTCCCCAGGCTTTGGAGTAGATCAGCTGCCCGTTCAAAAGGACTGACAGTTGAGCTCCTGGCTTATCCGGATCATACAAATTCGCGATGCTATCTATTTTTTGTGTGATGTACTTGGCATCTTGTGACCAAGCGGTGAATGACAGGAGCATATTGATCAAGGAAAAGGTACATGCTAGCATCCTGCCAAAAGCAAAAGTCGTTACAATGCAACTGCTCCAAACAATTTTTAAGTACCTTTTTATCATCATCAAATGGCAAAGATGGATACTATGTGCCTTCCTGAAAAACCCAACAGTATTTCACCGACTGGCAAAAAATGTAAGTTCGCCAGACTCACCACACATTTCTTGTATCGATTCGGTATCGAATTCATAGTTAGCGATAATTCCTTCAAAGCATTCATTACTGGATTTCGATCAGGCTCCAGTAGGGAAGGGAGGTTTCATTCTTGTCCGAAATGAAGCGGGCTTCATATTTTCCTGAAACCAGATCTGCGGGCAGTGTATAAGCGCCATAATAAAGGTACCGCGATGCGTCGGCATAGCACGGATCTGCTTGCACTTTGCCTTTCAGTAAAATAGTAGTATTCCCCGATTTCAGCTGCAGGCTCGGCAAAGGTTTGTTGGGATCAGGCGGACTGCCTAGTTTGGAACTGGTAATAGCCGGAAAAGGCATTGCATACAACAGCTGCCCTTTCCTGAGCGTGGTTCTCTCAACGTTTCCGAAAATAACGGAATTGAATGGGCAATCGCTGTACTCGTTCCAGATCTTGGCCACATTCAGTTTCATTGAATCCCTGGAAATAGCTTCGGTTGAGATCCCGGCCAGTTCACTTCCCTGATATACGTTAACAACATATTGATCCTCCGGAACATCAGCAGGAATATCGAAGACCAGTTGATTGAAGCTCCTGATTTTGGCATTAATCGTCCGAGGCGTAACCATACGGTCGTTGGAGAGGGTAACCTGATATGAATACTCGGGCAGGAATGTGCCACCCAGCACGGTAACGGACTTGCTGTAAGTCAGGTTTTTCAATTCTTTATTATACCAGTATACTCGTCCTGACGGGGCAGTTTTTTCAAGTTTGCTGATATCAGGAAATTGAAAGGACTTTTCGCCATAACGCATAGTCAGTTGCATCTTCGAAGAAGAAAGAAATTTGGAAACAGGCGCCACTTCAAACTGAAAGGGAAAAACCTCATAATTAATTCCTCCCGCCCGTTGGCCAGTTGCCACATCTTTTAATTCAAATGAAATGGCCTTCGTGCCGCCAGGTGTATCAGGAATGCTTCCCAAACCGGATACAGGATGAAAGTTGCCAAAGGCATACAGATCAGAAGTGTCGGCAAAACTCGAATTATCAGCAGAGATCCGGAGCGGAGAAGTAAGCTTTGCAATGAGTTTTCCCTCATGCCTGACAAAAACTGTATATTGCTTTTCATAGCTTTGGTTACCGATCTGGCTCACCCCGAATACGATGGGGGCTATCCCCATGAAGTTGTAACGCACGTGGTTTTCAACAAACAGTGCACTGTCGGGGGGAATGCCCAGCTTCATGCCATCTTCCAGTTCGATTGCCAGATCAAGAACATTCTCAGTGTAATCTGCGGGCAGCACCACCTGAATATAGCTATTGACTGTGTCAAGGGTCGCTTCTTTGGCCCCTATAACCTGAATGGATCTGATATACTGATTACCAACCGGAATCATCTCCGGCAGTACCTCCGGATCTTTTTTACAACCTTTGAAAAGGAGACAAACCACCAATAAAACGAGAAGGGAATACGATTTCATAAATTGCGATCAGTTTGGACTTGTAAAGTGAAAATAAGCATATTTTAATATTTGATAGTTTAAGTTCATTTCAATCCGGCTACTGTGTTACCAGCAGTTTAATGACTTCGCTTGCAGCTTCTGACTCTATTTTGAGCATGTAAATGCCTGAGCTTAAAGATAAACCTGAAATATCCACTTCTGCTTTCTGGCCAGCGATTGCTTTTTGGACTGCTGCAATCTGATAGCTTTGGCCTGAACTGTTCAACAGGTGTATATAGTTTCCATTAGCTTCCTGTTTAAGGATTTTCAGTTCACTATCTCCATTATAACTGCCATACTTCATGTACTTTTTTCCACCCAGTGTTTTGTCCCATTGTTTAGTGCCACTTGCAGTTATTTTTACGATCCATGTATCTGATATTCCCTTTGTGCCCTGCGATTTATCTCCGCTTTTTTCTGATTTGGATGTACCGCATAGCATATATCCGCCATCCAACGACTGAATAATAGAATTAAGGTTATCCTCACCATTTCCGCCAAAGATTTTATCCCATTCTTTGCTGCCGTTTGCGCCGATTTTACAACCCAGTAATCCAGTCCTTTGCCTGACAAAGTCTATGATATCGATTTCAGAGCCTCCATAGCTTTTGTCCCATTCCTTTCTTCCGTCCTTGGCAAGTTTTACGAGCCAATAGTCCGTGCGTCCTTGGCTGGGCTTTGATCTGTCACCAGTCAATCCGGAATAATGCTCGGATTGTCCTCCCAGAATGTAGCCGCCGTCAGAAGTCTGCTGTGCTGTCCATAAGTAATCATCGTCTGGTCCGCCCAATGTTTTGTCCCATTGCACCGAAAGCTGGCCCAAAAGGCTTTGTGCCGGTAAAAAGAAAACCACCAGCAGTAATAATGTGCAAATTGAAGTCTGCAATTTAAAAATACAACCATCAACTTTTAAAGGTTTTAACCATGAAACTATCCCTCGCGTAAAGCAAGAGGTGCGGTGAAAACAAGTTTTTAAAATCAATTGCATTCAGCTTATGTGCGATGTAAGTTGCAGAAACGGAATATCCGGTTTGTAACCCATAATTTATAAAGATTTTAGCCCATCATTATACAGGAATTTAGTTAAAGGATAAAATACCACATCGTGAACTTCAAACGCGAGGAATAGTTGTGAAGAAAACATTACTCTTTTGATTTCCCGAACGCCTTTATGGATATGCATGAAGAAATTGGCATTTCACAATATTCAAATCAATAGCTATAAACAATTTTTCTTCCCAGGAATAATCTCACGGTAGAAATCTTTTAATTTCCTTGCATGATGTTATGCCGGGAATACCGGTTCTTGACCATTTTGTTAATGGTGGTACTGAGTATAGCATCGTCCAATACCTGTAAATCCTGCGGCAACGCAAATAATGGTGCAATCTATCTCGAAAGCTTCTGGATTAAGTCAGATTAAACTACAACAAAGCCGGATTTGGCTACCCATGCATTTTGAGTTTCTGGTGAGCTTTGCATTGTACTTAAAACAAAACTTATGCGAATATTAGTAACAGGCGCAACCGGTGCCCTGGGAAGTGCTGTGATCGAAACGCTGTTGAATAAGATCCCTGCCAGCAGCATTGTTATTCTAACCCGGAACAAGGAAAATCAATTGTCGTTTCAAGAAAAAGGGTTCAAAGCTTACTCAGGCAGTTTCGAAGATAGTGCTTCACTTGATAAGTCCATGCAGGAGGTGGACAGGGTGTTATTGATTTCGGCTGGCGATGAAGGCGACAGAATAAAGCAACACCGTAATGTTGTGGATGCAGCCATAAGGGCAGGCGTCTCTGACATCGCCTATACTAGCCGCTCGCTTCGGGATAGTGCCAGTCTACATAATCCGCTGATGGCTGATCACTTTGCTACCGAAGAGTATATACGCCGGAGTGGCCTGCGTCATACCATCTTTCGAAATGCATTGTATCTGGACGTTATTCCGCTGTTCGTCGGCAAGCAGGTATTCGAGCATGGCATTGTTCAATCGGCGGGAGACGGAAGGATCGCATTTGCACTGCGAAAGGAAATGGGTGAAGCAATTGCTCATGTCATGTCAGATGAGGTTTTTGAAAACCATGTGTACAGGTTTACAGGTGAAGAAGCCTTTACGTTTTACGATGTTGCCCGCGCATTGACCGAATTATCAGGAAGAGAGGTGAAATACACCCCGGTTGAAAGTGTTTCTTTTGAGAAGTTATTGATTCAGAAAGGTGTTCCCTCTACAACGGCAAGAAAAATTATCGATTTTAATGCTGATATTCGAAACGGGCAGGAATCCGGAGTTTCGGCTGACCTTACCCGGAAACTTGGACGTCCTGCTGCGTCACTCAGGGAAGGCCTGAAATTAATATATGGATTCTAAATAATCTGCTTTGTTATGAAATTGATGGAAGCGCCCAGACACATTCGAACCATAACCGAATATCATGATCTGATGGAGTTGCCCAAACCTGAGCATCCGCTCATCAGCGTGGTGCGATTCGAGGATATCAAAGGCCGGCCAGGCAGGAGTCCCAAAAGTATCAGTCATCATTTCTATTCGGTCGCTCTGAAAAAAAATGTCAGTTCCAAACTTAAATACGGCCAGCAAGAGATCGATTTTGACGAGGGCATTATGGTGTTCATGTCACCCCGGCAAGTACTTACGGTTGAACCGGGCTGCGAAGAAGAATACAAACATACCGGATGGCTTTTACTCATACATCCTGATTTTCTTTGGGGTACCTCACTATCCAACAAAATAAGGGAGTATGAATATTTTGCCTACCATCTATGGGAAGCACTACACCTTTCCAGTAAGGAAGAATTGCTGGTTGTAAACTTGATACGGCAGATTGAACAAGAATACCAGGCAAACATGGATGCATCAAGCCACCTCATCATGGTTGCGCAACTGGAACTACTGTTCCAGTATGCCGGGCGTTTTTACCAACGTCAGTTTTTGACTCGCAGGAAAGCACATCATACTATTCTGGAGCGGATGGAGTCCTTCTTGGCACAGCGTTTCCAGGACGATGTTCTGGCCGCTCAGGGCGTGCCCACCGTCGAGTCGGTGGCCGAGGCCCTGCATCTTTCCTGCAACTACCTGAGCCGTCTGCTTACTACACTGACCGGAAAAAGTACCAGGCATTTTATACAAGACAAGCTCATTGATTTGGCGAAAGAAAAACTATCCACGACTGATCTGTCCGTTAAAGAAATTGCCTATCAGCTGGGGTTTGAGCATGCCCAGTCATTCAGTAAATTTTTCAAGAATAAGACTCATTGTTTACCGGTCGTATTCAGGCAATCATTCAACTAGAAACGACCTTTACTATCTCATTCTGAATCTACAAATGAAGCAAATAACTTCGGGTGATCACATAATCCATGTTTATAACCAATCCTGGCAGTCCCGTTTGCACTGAAGGTTCCGGTTATCATATCACCTTAGATGTAAGTAAAGGCAAGAAAATTAGTGAGGGCCGTTGGCACACTTATTCCATTTTGTTTTGGAACAGCAGCTGCAACAAGTAAGGCGGTCAATTCGTGCATGCATAAAAAAGGATTCTATGCGGCATTTGATTGTAAAATTTTATTGATATATTTATAAGGAATAGTGATATTATTTGATACCAATTTTTTTGGGCAAAGTATATCAAATAACATTAAATCAAAAGATCAAAAATCTGTATTCAATCATATTACTTTCTTATGAACAAATTCATTATAAAGACAAATCACTTTCATAAGCCTCATATATGGATTTTGCGATCAATACAGGCTATTCTTGCTTTGCTCATTTTATATGTTATTGACTTGCAGAAATTAGAAAACGATTTTCTTTGGATTGGTTATTCCCTTGCTATTCTGCTGGCACTTGCATTTTACACACTTCCTATCGATGAACTTACTCTGGATAAGGACCATCTTTACTTTGAAAAAAAATCGATAGTACCTTTTTTTAACAAAACAGTAAAATACCAAATTTCAAAAATACAACAGGTCGGAGCAGGTGGAAATTCTGAAAGAATTGGAACATATGCACTGCTTGATCCCAGAATTCGTAGAAGCAGAATGGAAATAACTTTCAAAGATAATTCCTCTAAAATTTACGATTTATCTATTTCAAAAAAAGAGGCAAAAGAAATTGCAAGTAAGATAAGACAATTACTAAGCTAATTACTTCATCTACAAAACCTCCGTTTTCTGTAGCTGACGCCAGCCACGATTTGACTGCATTAGAAGCAACCAGCATTTGATAGCCGGTATTTGGGCAGCACATCGAAAAGATTGCTGATGTTATTGGGCGTGTCATTTACGATCAGGACTGTGTTGACTACTTTGCCGGGGAAACGGTCTTTTATAATACAAAAAAAATAGCTGATCTTCTGATAAGGATACGCGCATAGTCTTAAATGATGTTAATGCATTAATCAAGGCCGAAGTTTTTTTCAAATAATGTGGGTCATTTTTCCTGCGTGACAAATAAAGCTGAACATACACGCTGCATTGAGGAATTTGATAGCGGTAACTTAGTATTGTCGGGTCTGCTATCCATAGGGAAAATCTGCTCAGAAGTTAATCCAGGCTTTAATTCGTGTTCAATGTCATAGCGCGTTTTGCGAGCGCAGCTGGCATATCCACAGTACAATAAAGGGTATAAGGATTGCAAAGCGTTTCAGAATCAGGTCATAGCAGGAAATAACCCGAAGCGTTTAGCTGATAAATTCAGCTTTTTGCTTGTATAGTTAGCCTTAACCGGCTGCGTTACTCAAAGTTTAAGTGCCCCCTTTTTAAGTATTTCCAACGTAATACCACTGCTACCGTCATTCATGTTACCGCGAAGCCGGTATCAGGTTGTAAAACTGCACCTTTTAAATCATTGAAAATATTCCATGAAATAATAGTGTTTTTTCTGTAAGGGTATCGGTTTATTAAATCGTCAATTAGCAATCAAGAACTTATAAATGGAAATCAATTAAACGCGTATGAAAAAAAACTTTACAACGGTTGGTCTGCGCTTCATGCGCGGGATCATGGTAGGTGTATTTTGCTCAACTCTCGCGGTGCCTGCTTTTGCAACAGGAAAGCCGGAGTTGCCGGTTTCGGTCATTATTGACAAAACAGTAACTGGTAAAATCACCGCCGCCGAAGACAATATGCCGGTACCCGGGGTGTCTGTTGTACTTAAAGGCAGCAGCAGCGGAACAAACACAGATGTTGACGGTACTTTCAAGATCGATGTTCCCGACAATGGTGCGGTTCTCGTGTTTTCCGCGGTAGGCTTTATGACACAGGAAGTAGCCGTGGGAGCAAGAAGCGTTATCGAAGTTGTGCTGGCCAGCGATCTGAAAACCCTGGGAGAAGT
Organism: Dyadobacter sediminis; assembly: GCF_005860765.1. Classification (GTDB taxonomy): domain Bacteria; phylum Bacteroidota; class Bacteroidia; order Cytophagales; family Spirosomataceae; genus Dyadobacter; species Dyadobacter sediminis. The sequence continues at coordinate 357,487 of NZ_VCEI01000011.1, forward strand.
GGTGGTTGTGGGTTATGGTACCCAGAAAAAGAGCCAGACCACTGGCGCGATTTCTTCGGTAGGTGCCAAGGAAATCAATGAAATGCCGATTACCAACCTGGGTCAGGCTTTGCAAGGCCGCGCCGCCGGGGTGGACGTAACGCAGGCGGGATCAAAACCGGGTAGTGTGCCCAAGATCCTGGTCCGCGGAAGGAGATCTTTTAATGCAGGGAATGATCCGTTATATGTAGTAGACGGAATTCCATTATCGGCTGGATATGAAGACATGAACCCGAACGATATCCAGTCGATGGAAGTTTTGAAAGATGCAACGGCGACGGCGATCTATGGTGCAAGAGGTGCAAACGGGGTAATCATTGTGAGTACCAAAAGAGGCGCAGTCAAAGGGAAAACCACAGTGACCTATGATGGGTATGTAGGGGCCTCAAAGGCATTGGATAAAATCGAATTGTTTAATGGCACTGAGTTTGCGGAATTTGTTCGTGAAGCATACCGGGCAACAGGTGGCTACAAAAACGCTGCCGGCCAGGATGTTCCAACCGGTACTATTGACGCAGCCGCTGATGCAAAGGTAGCGGTACTGGGTGGTGACCCCAATGTAGCAAAGGGGATTGCAGAAGGCACAAATACCGACTGGCAAGACCTGATCCTGAAAAATGGAATTATGACAAACCACTCATTGGGTGTACAGGGTGGCAATGAAAAGACGCAATTCTACATTTCCGGAGGTTATTTCAAAGATAAAGGCATTGTGGAGGGGCTTGATTTCACAAGAATGTCCCTTCGTGCCAATATTGATCACCATGTCAATAGCTGGTTAAAAGTAGGTTTGTCATCCTATTCGATGTACAGCATCCGGAATGGTGAAAGCCTCAATACGTACGGAATGACCATCAATCAAAATCCATTGGGCAGACCTTACGACGATAATGGAAATCTGATCTTTTCACCAACAAACGATGCGTTGCTGACCAATCCGCTGGCGGAAATAGTACCGGGCGCCCAGGTCGATCAGATCAAACGCTACCGTGTTTTTAACAGTCTTTTTACAGAATTTAAAATTCTGGAAGGTTTGAAATATCGCATCAACTTCGGGCCTGACCTTACCATTACACGAGGCGGCCGGTTTATCGGTGCGAGAACCAACGCACGGAAATTCGGGGATGCACAAGCATCTACTGCAAGCGGTTTCGGCTTCAACTATACGCTGGAAAACATTCTGAACTACAACAAAACTTTTTCAGCTAAGCACAACCTGAACGTAACATTGCTTCACTCCATCCAGCGGGATAATTTTGAAGGGTATTTAACCAACGTACAAGGCGTTCCGGCTGAAACCCAGTCATTCTATGGTCTGGGAGCGGCAACGTCCATTCTGGGTGTAGGAAGTACCTTGACGGAATGGACGATCAACTCTTACATGGCGCGCGTCAATTACGATTTCAATGACAAATACCTGCTGACTATGACACTCCGTCGGGACGGATCAAGCCGGTTCGGAGAAAATAGCAAATATGGTAATTTTCCTGGGATAGCACTCGGCTGGAACCTGAGCAATGAGTCATTCATGAAATCGGTCACCTGGCTGGATCTGTTGAAAGTGCGTGTCGGATGGGGTAAAGTGGGTAACCAGGGGGTATCTCCTTACCAAACGCAGGGATTGTTGGGCAGAACAGCATATGCATGGGGAGCAACTCCTGCTTACGGATACCGGCCCAATACCATTGGAAATCCGGATTTGAAATGGGAATCTTCCTCGACGTCGAACATTGGTGTTGATTTTAGCTTCTTGAGCGGAAAGATTCAGGGTTCTCTGGAATTTTATGAGACACATACCAAAGACCTGCTGCTTTCCGATCAGCTACCGGGCTCTACCGGCTTCAATGCGGTAACCCGCAACGTGGGAGAAACGCGTAACCGCGGTGTCGAACTTGGATTTACGACCATTAACATCGATGCGGCATCCAGCTTCAGATGGACTACTGATTTTCAATTTACCAAAAACACAGAAGCGATCCTTTCATTATATAATGGCAAGGTTGATGACGTAGGAAACGGCTGGTTTATCGGACGTCCTTTGAGTACCGTATATAACTACCGGAAAGTGGGTATCTGGCAAACCAATGAAGCGGATGCTGCAAAATCATATGCGTCGGAGGTCGGACAGATCAAGATCAAGGATATTAATGGTGACGGCATCATCAATGCGGACGACCGGGAGATCATTGGCTCTGATGTTCCTGATTTCAGCGGAGGTATTACCAACCGTTTCGCATTTAAAGGATTTGACCTGTCGTTCTTCTTCTATGCACGTGTAGGCGCTTTGATCCGCAGTACTTTCCACAATGATAACAATGCTTTGGCAGGTCGTTACCAGCAGATTAAAGTGGATTACTGGACACCTAATAATCCCACCAATGAATTCCCAAGACCGAAGAGCAACCAGGAATTCCCTGTTTACGGAAGTACACTTACCTATTTTGACGGAACATTTGTCAAGCTTCGTAACATCAACTTAGGCTATACTTTCACGCCGGCAATGGCGAAAAAAATGGGAATGGAATCACTCAGGCTGTATTCCAGCATTCAGCAGCCATTTATCTGGTCGGAGTACCGTACCAAATACAATGGTGTGGATCCGGAGTCGACCGGGTTAGCGGCCGGTGGTACCGGTATCACGCCTGCGACAATGGTGATCACATTTGGTTTGAATGTAAAATTCTAAAAAGTGCCTGGTCAAAAGCTTTTAAACATTGATGAAAATGAAGATCGGAAAAATAAATAAAAAAATTGTGGCAATGGGTTTTATGGCCCTGATGCTGGCAGGACAATCCTGTAAGGACACCTTGGATGAGGAGATTATTTCAGGGATCGGTAATGCCTATATAGATACGCCAAAAGGTTTTGAGGATGCTGTAAAGTCCGCTTACTCATCGCTCAGGTTCTATTATGGTACCCAGCAGGGACTTACCATGAGCGAGTTCGGAACGGATATTTACGCAACTGGTGCCGATGGCGGTTACAAAGGTTTTCACTTTTATGACGGCCAGCTGAACCCGACTGTAGATTACCTGGCAACAACCTGGGACGAACTTTATAAAGGGATCAACACGGCCAATGCGGTAATTGAACATGCGCCGAACGTGGCAGGTGTGGCCGACGCCACCAAAAAGCTGCGTATCGCGGAAGCCAAATTCGTACGTGCGCATTTATACTACATCCTGCACCAGCAGTTCGGCGGTGTGGATCTTCGCCTGACCGAAACGTTGATCCCGACAAAAGAAACAAAAAGAGCAACCGATGCTGAAATGTACGCGGCGATCATCAAGGACCTTGATGAAGCGATTCTGGATCTCGAACCCATAGCGCAGGCTGCCGATTATGGCCGGGCTACAAAACCTGCTGCAGAAACATTGCTTGCAAAAGTTTATCTCGCAAAAGCCTATTCACCGGCAAAAGCTGCCGACGATTTTACAAAAGCAGCTGCATTGTGCACAAACGTGACCACCTTGTATGGGTACAAGCTGCTGGATGATTTCGCCAGTGTTTTTGATGAAAATAATCAGGTAAACAGCGAGGTCGTTTTTGCGATCCAGTACACAGCGGATCCATTGACCAACGGACTGGGGAACAGCCTTCACCTTTATTTCGGTATGCAATATGATGTGCAGCCAGGTATGAAGAGGGATGTATTTTACGGACGTCCGTTCAAAAGGCTGAGACCTACCGAATATTTGCTGAACACGATTTTTAAGGACCGCGTAAACGATTCCCGCTACAAGAAATCGTTCCGCGATACCTGGAAGTCCAACAATCCCGGAACTTACAATGCGGCATCTTTTGATGATTCAAAGGCCAAAGTAACGTTTGCTGCCGGTGACACCGCGATTTTCATTCCGGGATACGAAATGACTGCTGCCGAGCGTGCCAAAAAGCCCTATCAGGTATTGGTGCCGAGCCGCTATTCAGAAGCGCTTTTTCCGACATTGCAGAAATTCTTTGATACAAAACGCCCTGACCTTATTTACGAGCCTGGTAGCCGCGATTACTTTGCATTCCGTTTGGCAGATGTGTATCTGATGCTTGCAGAGGCGCTGGTGCAGACCGGTAAAACCGCAGATGCTGCAACTGCCTTGAATGTAGTGCGTTTTAGAGCTGGCTGGCCGGGCAAGAAGGAGGCAATGTTGCTTCCTGCTGCAAGCGTAACGATGGAAGCTGTGATCGAGGAACGCGCAAGAGAGCTTGCAGGTGAGCAAACCCGCTGGCTGGATTTGAAACGTTGGGGACTGCTGGTTGAACGTGTGAAAAAATACAATCCTCAGGCAGCCAACATTCAGGAGTTCCATACATTGCGCCCGATCCCTCAGACACAGATTGACAGAAGCGCAAAAACGACGGATGGTAAATCAGTGTTCCCGCAAAACCCTGGTTATTAACTGATAAAGGAGAATATCTCTTTCTATCCAGACTAGAATAGCAATTAGTTCGAAGAAAAGCAGGAAAATCTCTAAATCAGAGACTTTCCTGCTTTTGTAATAAGATTATTTAAAATCATATTCCTGGAACGTCCATCTTATGATAATAAAGGATTTTAAGTTATAAAAAAGTAAAGAACAAGGAGAGGCATTTTATAAAAGTTCTTTGAGTAGCACAGTGAGAGTATGCTTTTTTTGTTTTATTTTAAAGCAGCAGCTGAATCAGGTCAGTTATGTCAACGGACCTTCTGTCCGGTTGAGACTATGGAATTGCTTATAAAAGCAATGTATTATTACCACTTACAAATGACAGCATCAAGGCTTGATTAACCATGCTGCTATATTAGCGATATTAAGGTGAGTACCTAATATTTTTCCACCTGGGGCTACTAAGATATAATCAGGAATGCCCCCAATAACTTAACTTAGCTGAATAAGCGGTAATCATGTAATTTAGTAATACTGAACTTTTATAAGATTGGAATGTGCTTGACTCTTAACAAAAAAGCCGTCCATGATTCAATATGGACGGCTTCCCGCTTATGCCTAATAGTACAAATCAATGCAATTCACCTACTGTGTCACCAGCAATTTGATGACTTCTGTAGTAGCTTCAGACTTGATTTTCAATAGGTAAATACCCGAGCTTAAAGACAAACCTGAAATATCCACTTCCGCTTTCTGCCCGGCTATGGCTTTCCGGGCTGTTGCTACCGGATAGCTCTGGCCTGCATTGTTTAACAGATCAAGCGTAATATCTTCACTATGCTTGCCGGATAGCTGCACCGTAAACTGCTTTCCAACTGGGTTCGGGTAAACCGATGACATTTCAGGCTCTGTTTCCAAAGCGGTACTGATTTCTTTTAGACCTTCTCTTGTATTGCTAATCACAACAGGTAAAGTCTGATAAATGAGCTGCGGCGGATTGGAACCTGCCCTCCTGCTAGCAAAACTTACCCATGTACTTTGGCTATCCGGATTATTCAAAAGCAGGCTTACGATTCCATCACCGGATTGTCGCTGTGCATTGACATAGCTGGTCACATCAATTTCATAGTATTTGTATACATCATTCACTATCACGGACCCCAGTGACGGAGTGGATGCGGCCGGTGCATTGTCCCCTTTGATCGTGCCTTCTGCCCAGCTATCATCATTGATGCCATACGCATGAATGGCAATGCTTTTATTGTTTTCAGAGTTATGTCCGTAGATGCGCAGTTTGGCCGAAGTGATTGCGGCTTTTCCTGCAGGCAACTGAAACTTCAGATAAGAACGAAAGTTGAGATTAGGATTGCCTGTGCTGGGCACCTGACTAACAATTAGACTATCGGATTTGAGGTAGGTATTATAGCTCCATAATCCTAAGTTCACAATGGCATTATCAACCGGGATCAAAGTGGGGCTTGCAACAACTTCAATAGCCGAGACTCTTGGAATATCCGCTGCACCGCTCAGAAAGTCAATGTTAAGAACGCCGTCTGTGACCGTGACAGGTATGGTTGCCTGAACTGCACGAAGAGCGCCGCCCGCCTCGGCAAAAATGTCATAGTTGGTCAGTTTGCGGCTGCCTTCAATGTTGACATGGAACTGCCGGCTTTTTGCACCGCCTTTTTTCCCGGGAGCACCAAAGTAGATTTCTGCAAAATGCAAAATTACATTCACCTGATCATTTACCACCGGAATGTTGTAGCTGAAAGAAGGTGAGCTTCGGCCCGAGCGGTAAAGCACATCATTGGTGGTGTTCAGGATGTCGCCGGAGGCAATGGAGCTGGTACGGTCAATGCCGGCGTAATATTGGTCAGGCACAAACAGTTTTTGGGTAGCAGTTGTGAAGGCAGGCCCACCGGCGTTGATGCGCACCAGCGTTTGGGGCGTACATAGCTGCGATGTCCTGACTTCCTCCGTAGTGGCACATCCGGCAGCGTTTCCAGAGATAGTAGCCTGCACAAACGCAATACTTTCACAGACAACTTTGATTGCACAATCCGATAGGAGCGGATTATTGGTAATGGTTGCATCAATGGAAAAATTGGTAGTCGCAGGTCCTTTCACTTGAGCAAGTTCCGCAATGCTGGTCAATGCACTATTTCCGGTAATATAAAGCGGCCCGCTGAAGGACTCGAGCCTTTCGAGTCCATTAAGATTTTTCAAGATTTTGTTATTGGCAATAGATAGGCTCCAATCTACTTGTCTTAGCCTTTTCAGGCCTGTCAAATCTTTGAGCGTATTGTTTGACCCAATACCAAGGCTCTGGAATACCCGGGTCACATTGTGGAGCCCGTTCAAAGTGGTCAGGGCCGGATTTCCGCCTATGGACAAACTGCCCTGAATCCGGGTAATACCTGCCAGCGCAGCAATACTGGTAAGCTTTTCATTGTTACTCACTGTGACACCTCTTATCGGACTTATAAGATGCTCAAGTCCGTTCAGGGTAAGCAGCTTGTCATTGTCCTCAATGCTAAGCCTGGCATCTATTTGCTTCAATGAAGTCAAGCCAGCGATGCTGGTCAGGTTTGGGTTCTGATGGATCTTCAGCGTTCCGGTGATCCGGGTCACATTACGCAGGCCGTCCAGGTTGGTAACGGTAGGTGAAGTAATTTGAAGATCACCATTAACGACCGTGCACCCGGGGTAATTAGAACTGAAATTATCAACATCAGCTTGTGTTGTCAATACGGGAACGCTGCATGTCTGTGACCAGGCTGGGATTGTTGCAAAGGCCAGCAGAAAAACAAATTGTAATATCTTTTTCATAAGATGATTTAGGTGAAATGAAAAGATTGCTTTTATTTAATTAGCTTAACTTGATTATAATCTGCTTAATCGGTTACCAAAACTTTGATGACTTCTGTTGCAGCTTCTGACCTGATTTTTAATAAATAAATTCCTGAGTTCAACGAAAGACCTGAAATATCCACTTCTGCTTTCTGGCCGGCTCTTGCCTTTTCTGCAGTTGCAATTGAATAGCTTTTACCAGCATTGTTCAACAGATCAAAAGAGATATCTGCACCATGTTTGCTGGACACCAGCACACTAAACTGCTTTCCAACCGGGTTCGGGTAAACCGATGAGGACTCAGGCTCTGCTTGCAGGTTTGAGCTGGTTTCTTCATTGCTTAGCCTTGTATTGCTATTCACAACTGGCGAAGGCTGAATGATTAGCTCAGGAGGGTAGGAGCCTGCTTCCTTGCTGTTAAAGACCAGCCTGATATTTCGGTTATTCGGATCAGTCAGCATCAGGCTCACCAGGGTTTCACCGGATGCCTGCTGCGCTTTTACATAGCTGGTCACATCAATTTCGTAGTACTTATAAGCATTATTAACGGCGACATAGCCCAGGGAAGCTGAGGATGCAGCCGGCGCATTGTTTTTGACAATGCCGTTTTCAGTCCAGGTATCATTGTTAACACCATACGCATGTACAGAAACACTCTTGCTGTTTTCATGGTTGTGGCCGTAAATGCGCAGCTTGGCCGAGCCTGCCTTAACGGATTGCGGCAGCTGGAAACGGATATACGAAGAGCGTTTGACGGATGCATCACCGGTTGCATTCTTGACATCCAGTTCCGGCAAGTAGCCGTAGTTGGCTGCGCTGTAGCTTCCATCGCGTACATAGGCATCTGCAACCGGTTTGAGCGTTACACTTGTAACAGGAATGACTTCGATGGCCGAGATTCTGGGCAGGTCCGCTGCGCCGGTCAGAAAATCAATGTTGAGCATGCCGTCTGTGACGTTGACGGTGAAGGTTTCTGCCGTGGCACGCATGGCCCCGCCGGCTTTGACGAAAATATCATAGTTGGTCAGTTTGCGGCTGCCTTCCATGTTGACGTGAAACTGCCGGCTGCCTTTTCCGCCTTTTTTGCCCGGAGCACCGAAGTAGGTTTCAGCGAAGTGCAGGTATATATCAAAGGTGCCATTCGCAACCGGAATGTTGTAGCTGAACGAAGGCGAGCAGCGTGCGGATTGATAGAGTATATCATTGCTTGTATTTGAAATATCTCCCGTTACAATGGAGCTGACACGGTCTATGCCGGAGTAATAAAGATCTGCACTGAACTTCTTTTTGGTAGCAGTAGTAAATTCTGGTCCACCTGCGTTGATGCGGATCGGGGTTGTCGGAAGCAGTGTTTGCTCTGGTGCAAGTTTCACAATCCAGAAATCATAATCTCCACGTGAATTTTCTGTTTTATCTCCGCTTGCAGCAGAGTTTGATTCACCGGCAACTGCCAAGCCTCCGTCTCGGGTAGCAATCAGTCCATTACTAAGTGCCAGATCATTGGATGATCCACCAATTGTTTTGTCCCACACAATGCCTCCACCGGCGGAAAGTTTTACTAACCAAAGATCATGTCCATGGCTCGGCTCTGTTTTATCCAGCGAATTCCCGGAGGTAGTGCTTCCAGCCACAACGTATCCGCCATCACTAGTTTGAATTACTCCCCATTGATTATCATCACCAGCAGCATGAATGGTTTTGTCCCATTCTTTGGTACCATCCGAGGTGATTTTTATTACCCAGTAATCATATTTATAACTGCTTTCCGTCTTGTCGCCTCCTGCCGGTGCGGTTGAGTTTCCGGAAATTATATAACCACCTTCTGAGGTCTGCTTTATTTCCCGCAATGAGCTGTAATCTACTCCACCGTATTCTTTGGTCCATTGCACTGTTGCATTAGAGGATATTTTGATTGCGATGTACCTGTCCGACACTGAAGTATTAGCGCCCAGGATATAGCCTCCATCTGCTGTTGGCGCCAGACTCATCAGTAGGATGTCTCCTGAAAAATCCTTGCTCCATTCCAGTTCACCTGTACGCGAAAGTTTGACTATCCGTGCAGTATGCCAGTTATTTTCCTGCTCCTGACCGGGAGTATAATCACAAGCAATTATCATCCCGCCGTCCGGAGTTAGTTCCATGTCTTCAACCTGCTCCGACTCGGCCATTGCAATTGTTTTCTCCCATTCAAGATTTCCGTTTGGATCCAGCTTAATAATCCAGAGGTCAAACAAACCGACTACTCCCTGAGATTTATCCCCGCCGGCACTGGACTTGGATCCTCCTGCAAGATAATAACCGCCATCTGGTGACTGCCGGACAGTTTTTAATCGTTCGTAGTCCGTACCTCCAAAAGTTTTGTCCCATTGTTTTGTACCGTTTGCTGAGAGCTTAACAATCCAATAATCATAATCACCTCGATTATTTTCAGATTTGTCACCGCTCGCATCGGACTGGGAGTCTCCTGCAAGAATATACCCTCCGTCGCCGGTTTGTTGAATGGACGAAAAACGCTCTGAACCGTAGCCACCAAAGGTCTTGTCCCGCTGAATAGCGGGTTGGGCTAGGAGATTTTGTGCCGAGGTAACAAAGAATGCCATTAACAGTAAAAATGCATACAATGCAGTTTGCAGCTTGTAAATACGGCCATAGCATTTTTGAAATTTAAGCCATGCAAATGTCCTTTGAACATTGCCGGCCATAAAGTGATAGTTAGTTTGTAATGATTGTTGCATTGCGATTAGCTAAATTATGAGTAGTACAAAGTGTCTGATCCTGAAAATAAGTTGTCAGTTTTAGGATGAAAAATAATTGGTTAAACTTAATCCTGATATCATGTTGACAGTTGCATAAAATCTGAATCTTTGATGTAGTATTCTCGACAACCTATCCATTTGCATACTGATCTCCTGAATCTCTCAAAAAAGCAGGTACAACCAAAAACTAAGGAACGTTATACATAAAACCGGCCGATGTGCTGATTATATCAAGTGGAAAAAACAGTAAATTTTCTTCCTTTTTATTTCAAAAGTAACTCAATGACGGGCATTGGAACATAATGAGCAAAGCGTAATTCATGATAAATATACCATCCTGGATTTTAGTGATCATGACGCCAAATACTCGTATGTTTCTTGAATTACCGTTAACTCAGTATTTTAAAAATTACAGTTTGTAAATTGAGGTAACATAATTTAATATGTATATTCAAGGGCGTGAATAATTTGGGGAGTTAAGTAATTTGATGGAGCTAAATAGGAGTATTCACGTTGTTCAAATAAGGAGTTACTTCTATCAATGGTATCCATTAGCTTAACAGGCCTGCATTCAAAATGATTTTACCATTTCAAGTTTAGCAACCAATTCAAATAGAATGACCAAACGTTTTAAAGATTCAGTGGATGCACTTGTGTATGCATTTTTTCATGACTTGTTGGCTAAGGGTAATTGCAGCGCGTGTGCAGTGGGATCTATGGTCGCCTGGGGAGCGGGAGAGAGAAACCGTAAAGACCTTGACCCGGTCTGTATTTATGACCTGGTAACAAACGATATGTGGGCAGAAGCATTTTCCACTACAAATGGAATTCAGGCAAGAGATTTAAAAAAAGAAAAGGAATGGCATATAAAATACTGCATTCAGGCAACCGGATACAATGCAGACCAGCTGGCAAAGGTGGAATATGCCTTTGAAACCAATACCACCATACAGTATGTCGACTATGGTTTTCACAGCAAAGAAGAAATTATGCAAGATCAGTTTAATGGCTTGTGCGCAGTTCTAGATGTACTATGTGAAATAGAGAAGATACCAGATTCTGGTAGTTACAAAAAACAGCTTACGAAATGAAAAACGTATAGTTATGAACGTTATAATATGTATTCTGTTCTAATGATGAGGCATTTCAAGCTAGCATTCAGATGCCTCATGCCTTACAGGTATTGAAATCATTCATAGCAGTAGTCCGGCAGCATCAGCAAACCTTGGACCTGAAGCTCTCATTCAACTAGGTGAATTCAAAGAAAAACGGTTATGAAAATACTGTCCAGCCAGCCCAGCTTCCAGGCTACAATCGTATCACCAGCTCTGAACTGACTGACCATCTGATCCCTCCGTTTTCTTATATTAAAATTAATAGGTGCAATGAATTATGTAAGCCTTTACAATCCGTATAAACTATTTGGAAATGGATCCAACCAAAACGGATCAGTATGCACCTTCTAAAAACTTGTACCGTAAAGTAATTTTTGATATAAGAAATTCCAGAGTTTCTTAACTTCATAGTTTGTAACTACGAATTTACCTAAACAAATATTTAAGTGAAAAATACTTTACGATTTAAGCAATTTGTTAAGTCGTTGCTTGTATTCATGGTCATTGCTCAGGCAAATGTTCTTGCCCAGCCTGCTATTCAGTGGGACAAAACAATTGGTAGTACAGGTTCAGAACAACTCAGTTCAGTACTGCAATCAACTGACGGTGGATATATTTTGACGGGTACCAGCGGGGCAGCCGGCATTGGTGGAGACCGAACAGAACCTACTACCGGTGACGATGAGGCATGGATGGTTAAGCTGGGTCCGGCCGGTACAAAAATCTGGGATGATATTCTGGATCAATACGGCATCACGCGAGTGATTTCAACGATTCAAACGACTGACGGTGGTTTCGTGATTGCAGGTGGATCAGAGGTATTGGATTTTCTTTTAAAATTGGATGCTGCACGGAATGTACAATGGTTTTATCCTTTTTCTCCCGACAATGAATTTTTCACATACACGAATCTGGTAGAGATTGCTGCAACTACAGACGGCGGTTTTGTGGCTGCACTGACGAGTAACGGACGGATACAGGCTGGACAAAAGGATGAAAATCCCATTGGCGGCCTCGATTATCTGATTATAAAGTTTTCTGCATCTGGCGCAATCCAATGGAATAATACCATCGGCGGAACAGGGCAGGATTATTGCAGCACTATTCGCCAGACAGCAGATGGCGGATACATTGTTGCCGGCACGTCTTCATCCGGAATCGGTTTTGATAAAACAGAAGCGCCTAAGTTGGGAACCGATCTATGGATCGTTAAACTAAATGCAAATGGAGTAGTTGTTTGGGACAAAACCATAGGAGGACCAACTGTTCAAAGCATTATACAATCCGCTGATGGCGGCTACATTGCAGGAGGATATTCCAATACGAATGCAGGCGGGGATAAAAGTGAAAATTCAAAGGGAGGATATGATATGTGGATCGTCAAACTGGATCCGGCCGGATCAGTTGTTTGGGACCGCACCATAGGTGGAAGTGGCAATGATTATGTATACGGTTTATTTGAGAATCCGGATGGCAGTATCATCTTAGGCGGGCAAAGTGATTCAGGCATAGGGGAGACAAGACAGAAGCAAGCAGGGAATCGTCTGATTTATGGGTAGTTAAATTGAGTGGAAGCGGACAAAAGATCTGGGACAAGACGTTAGGAGGCCCAGATGCAGAACAGGGAACAACCAATTCTTTGATAATGACAGCGGATGGAGGATTCTTAATCGCTGGAACATCACGCTCAAATGCAGGTGGAAATAAAACTGAAAATTCAAAAGGAGGTCGCGATTACTGGATTGTAAAATTTGCTCCTGAAAACCCACAAACCCCAATCCCGATCCGCATCAATGCGGGCGGACCGGAATTCACGACTGCTACCAAAAAGCTGTTCATAGCTGATAAATATTACTCCGGCATTGATCGCGTCAGCTCCGTTGCAACCGGCGATATTTCGAATACAAGCAATGACATACTTTATCAATCCGCACGCTGTTCTCCTTCGTTCAGCTATAACATTCCGGTACCCAATGGTGAGGTAAGCGTATACCTGCACTTCGCTGAAACGTACTTTGGGGCTCCGGATAAAAAAGGCGGAAAAGGCAGCAGACAGTTTCACGTCAACATGGAAGGCAGCCGCAAGCTGACCAACTTCGATATCTTTGCCAAAGCCGGCGGAGCCATGCTCGCCACAGCAGAAACCTTCACTGTCAACGTCACAGACGGCATGCTCAACATTGACTTTCTGACCGGAGCTGCGGACCTGCCAAGAATATCGGCCATCGAAGTCCTGCCTTCCCCGCAGCGTACGCTAACCTTCATGCCTGAGGCGGATGCGACGGTTCGTGGCGGAATCTATAAAGACCAGAACTTTGGTTCCGATCAGCTGCTCGGTGTCAAAGGCGGTAATGGAAATCTCAACCGTAAAACCTATTTGCGGTTCCGTATGCCAGCTGTTGCCAATGTCAAAAGCGCAACGCTTCGCATCTTTGCCAATAATCACGAGTCTGTATCCGGGGCACCCATTGGGACTGGCGGTGTTTTGAATGACGAATGGACAGAAAATGGAATCACTTTTTCCAACGCCCCGTCACACTTAAATCCGGCTCTTGAATCACGTACATCGGTTCGGGGAGAGTTAAAATACTATGATATGGATGTGACAGACTTTGTCAGATCACAGGTTGCCGGAGATAAAGTGGTCAGTCTTGCTATCGTAACGGCATACAACAACAACCTGATCAATATTCACAGCAAGGAAAATACATCCGGTTTTGCTCCGCAGCTTATTATTACTACTGGTGTGCCAAGTGCCGCAGCGCGCATTGCGATGGAGAAAGTGTCGCCTGAGGCAGTTGTTGCCCCGGCCTCAGCCATTTACCCCAACCCTGCCAAAGACCACATCATGCTGGAAGTCTCTTCCGGCCACAAGAGCGAAGTGGATCTGGAGTTGACAAATATAACAGGCCTTCAATTCCAATTGCAGCGTCCTGAAATCGAAAACAAATCATCCAGACTGAAAATAGGTCTGCCCGGCCAGTTGCCAGCGGGTATGTATCTTTTGAAAGTACAGTCCACAGAGTTCTCAGAAGTGCTTAAAGTGCTTGTAACGGAGTAGTTAAAATCTAAAAGTATAATTTAGGAGAAAGCCGACGGTCCTGACGGATTGCCGGCTTTCTCCTAAATAAAACAATGTTAAGCTGTTTTAGAGTACTTAAATAGTATAATTCCTTTATAAACAAAAAGTTGTAAATGAGTATCAAGCTGGTTCAGGACCTTTTATTTGTTGTATAACAACTGTGGCTCTTGCAGAACTCTAAATCAGCATTCGTTTCAAGATGCGATAGAAAACCCATAATGTTATCTTGATTCTAATAATCAATAAGGTGTGTTCTGTTACAGATTCGCACAGCAGACCATTGCCGCTGATGATGTTATCATCAAAAAGACCATTGTCTAATGACACTGAAACAGATTGACAGGCTTCGATCAAAAATTACAAATATCAAGGAAACTCTGGCCGATGATGGCTCGCAGCTGCCCTGAAATCAAAACCAGCCTCATAGCTCGCCATTACTCAGCGAAATGCTTACATCTGAAACAATTCAGTAGGAGGTTCATTGTTCCGTTTCTCCTGAATTAACCCTTTCATTTGTAGATCCCGGAAGATAGATCAAGTTTAAATTTCTAAATTGCCATTCAGGTGTTTAAAAACAATTAACTCAACAGACTCAGCTAACCTTTTATGAAAATTCCTTTACTATCCCTTTTGTTTCTCACCTGTTTTTCAATGGCTTTTGCCCAGCAAAACAGAATCAGGGAAATCCAGACATTCAGTGCCCGAACGGGGGCCATTCCCGCTTTCAGCAAAGCAACCGGTTCGGTAAGCATGCTTCGTTTTCCCGCAGCAAACGCTTTGAAGCTGGAAGGCGCCGACCCGAAAGAAAAAGCATTCGCTTTTCTGAAACAAAACCCGCAGCTGTTTGCCATCCGGCCCGGTCAGGACGTTTATTTGTTCAAAAAAAGCAACGTGGATAATTATGGTCTGACGCACGTTGAGCTTCAGCAGTACTACAAAGGCATTCCTGTTTTCGACGGTACGCTCCGGTTCCACTTTAACAAAAGCCATGCACTTTCTTCCGTCAACGGAAACTTCATCCCGGTCGGAGATTTGAACGCGGTTCCTGCTGTTTCTCGCGAAGAAGCTGCCGATGAAGCGCTTAAACGGGTACAAGCAGGCAAAAAGAATCTTTCCAAAAAGCCGTTGAAAGTAAAAGCAAGTAATCTGTTTGTTTTCCAGAAAGGATTGGTTCAGGGGTATGCCGGCAACAAACACCTTGTTTATGAATTGGAAGTCAGCAATGATCAGGATGTGCGTGAGCTGGTTTATCTGGATGCACATACCAAAGCAGTCGTTGAACAGATTGAGGGTATCAGTTATATTAAAAGAAGGATTCTGGATCAGGATGGCGTGGTTACCAAATGGAAGGAAGCAGACCCGACTACGTCGCTGACTTCCAACGAAAAGATTGAACTGGAAGTAACCGGGCAGTTCTATAATCTGATGAAAAGTACATTTGATTATACCTCTTTTGATAACAAGGATTCAGAAATGAAATTCCGGCACATTACAGACTATCCGAATGACGATATATTTGCTTCCTGGTCCGGAACCATGGTCGGATTTTACGATAACTCCGTTGCTGATGATGTTATTGCCCATGAATGGGCGCATGCTTATACACAATATACAACCGGTCTGTACTCCGAATGGGAACCGGGTTCCATCAATGAGGCCTACTCGGATATATGGGGCGAAACCTTTGATCAGATCAACGGCTATATGGATGAAGGCGAAAACAATGCGTTAAGAACCGACGAATGCGGAAGTTCCACGCGTTGGCTGATCGGAGAAAAAATGTCTTATCCGGATATTGTCAGGGACATGTGGAACCCGAACTGTACGGGTACGCCGGGCAAAGTTTCAGACTGGCAATATATTTGTGCATCCCGGGACGAAAATTTTGGTAAAAATGTAAATTACAGCGTTCTGAGCCATGCTTATGCCTTGCTTGTAGATTGCGGAACCTACAACGGACAGACCATTAAAGGAATTGGCCTTACAAAGGCGGCACATATTTTCTGGCATGCACAAAAAAACTATGTGACAAAAACGACCGGTTTCATCGTAATGGCCGATATACTGGAATTATCCGCTTCTGAACTGATCGGAATAAGTCTCCGGAAACTTTCCACATCGGCCACTTCGCCGGGACTTAGCGGGCAGATGATTACCGAAGATGACGTTCAGCAGCTTACAAAAGCGATTGCGGCAGTGGAGCTCCGGATGCCCCCGGATTGTTATATGCCTAAAACTTTCAGTGCAGTAGATACTCTTTGTGCAGGTGCATCCAAAGAGCATGCGCTTTTCTATGATGATTTTGAGTCCGGCCTGCAGAACTGGACGGTATCCAACAAAGGAACCAATCCTACCTGGACACCGCGTAACTGGACTATTCCGGCAAAATCGCCCGGGTTAGGACATGGGAAGGTTGCTTTCGGACCTATTTTATCTGGTGGATGCAATACGGGTGACACCAACTATCAGAACGGCCTTATATCACTGATTTCCCCGGCCATAACCGTCCCGGCGGGTTCAACAGGAGATTACATGCTGGCATTCGACCATTATGTAGCCATGGACTCGGTACTGGATGGCGGCAACATCCGTTACCGGATCGATGGCGGTGCGTGGATCCTGGTTCCTGCTGCGGCTTTTACTGCCAATCCTTACAATGCAGTCCTCAGATCATTAACTGACTCGATTGCCAATCCGCTGCAAGGCCAGCCTGCCTTTACGGATGCCGACATCGGACCGGAATGGGGACATAGCCGTATTGACCTTTCATTGCTGGGCTTGCGGGATGCCGGTCAGAAGATCCAGTTCCGCTGGGATCTGGGTACCATCGGGTGCGGCAGTCTGGAAGGCTGGTATATTGACAATGTAACGGTTTACTCCTGCACAGTTCCATCCATTCAGTTTCTGGACGATTCCTCTTATGTCAGCGAAGCCGATGCGGAAGTAAAAGGATCAGAGGCCTGTCTGCCCTATGTTGAAAAGATCATCCGGGTCAAGCTCAATGCTGCACCCTCAGCGCCTGTGACGGTTACTATGAATACGCCGGCGGGAAATGCAATCCAGGGCGAAACAGCGGATTACACGTTTTCACCGGCTACGTTCGTGCTCAAGGAAGATCATCTGCTGCAGGATATTACCGTTCGCATTTATGACGACGCTTATGTGGAAGGAAATGAAAACATCGTTTTTTCCTATACCTTTTCAGGCGGCAATGCATTTGCCGAAACCACAAGCCAGCGGCATTTACTCAAAATCATTGACAATGATGCAGAACCGCTTACGGGCAGTAAAGAAATATTGTCAGAGGATTTCAGCGATGGATTTCCCGCAGGCTGGAAAATATTCGGCGGTTACTTTTATCCTTATACATGGGGCGTTGTAGATCAGCGGTTAATAGTAAGCAATTATTTTGAAAGTGATTATATGCGTGGCCCGTATGATGAAACGGTGGAAACCCGGACTTTCAATACTTCCGGGTTGTCAAACATTAAACTGTCATTTTATGATGATTTCTATTTTTTCTATTCCGATCCAACGATCCTGGAGGTAGAAGTCTGGGATGGCGGAACGTGGCAAAATCTGTTGAAACGTACGAATTTAACAGAAACCAATATTGACATAGATAATGCACGTATACAAGAACTGGACATTCCTGCTGAATATGCCAATTCTGAAATGAAAGTCAGGTTCCATTTCTTTGCACAAGGATCCGGATTCTGGTCTATCGATGATGTGAAAGTGACTGCCGGCAAAAAAGCATCCGTTGCCAATGCGGTGAGTAAAACTTCCGATTCGCAGTACCTCGGCCCGAATGCCACCGCTTACTTTTATGATTCCGAAACAGGAAATCTTCAGGCTAAAATCAAAAACCTGACCGCTCATGATTATGGCTGCACGACAGTAAAAATTGACCGGGCAGGAAAAGATACCACTTCATGGGTCGGCGGTTATCACATCACCAGAAAGACCTTTCTGGTAACTCCAACTAACAACAATCCGGCAGGCAATTACGAGATCACGCTTTACTACAAGGCTTCCGAACTGCCGAATTTCAGCGGTCCGGACATCGTGTCCATGGGTAAAAGTGAAGGCAGGATCGGCAGTGACAATACAACTTCCAATTCGACGGCAGAAATTGTTCAGAGAACTAATTTTGGTTCGGATTATGCCTACACGGCCACTTTTCACACGGGTTTTTCAGGCTTCGGGCTTTCGGATGCGCCAGCCGGCGGACCGCTTCCGGTCACCTTATCAAAGTTTGAAGGCAAGAAAACTGCGGAAGGAAACCTGTTAAGCTGGACGACAACTTCCGAAGTAGACAACGCGTATTTTCTGGTGGAAAGAAGCAGTGATGGCCGCGTTTTCACAACAGCAGGAAAGGTAGAGGCCCTGAAAGGAAGCCAAACGGAAAGAAGCTACCGTTTTCTGGATACCGGCTTTGCAAAAGGCATCAGTTATTACCGGTTGAAGCAAGTGGATCTGGACGGCAAATCGGTGTACAGCCGCATCCTGGCGCTGGATGCTGCAACAAAAGGTGAAATCAAACTTTACCCGAACCCGGTACAAAAAGCGCTGACGCTGGAGCTGCCCGATGCAAGCAGTGAAAAGGTGCAGATCAAACTTGTGAATGCGGCCGGCCAACAGGTGTTTGTTCAAGAGCAGGCTGAAAACCGCAACGGCAAAATAAACATTGATATTGAAAAGCTACCCGCAGGTATTTATCAGGTGATTGTTACGGGAGAAAGCAAAAGCTGGGTTTTGAAGATGCTTAAAATGTAAATCTTAATAAAAGGAGAAAAACATAACCCGGGGCCGGCTCAAACGTGGATGAGCAAGCCCCGGGTTTATTTATTGGAATTTAACAGTCGTCTTTGGTTCTGGATTGTGTTTGCATATGCTCAAAAATTCACATTTTTTGATATGGTGATGATTTTCAATAGTTTAGCAAAATCACCGTTCCTGTTGCACAACTCCTTGTGTTAATTAGATCTGGACTTCTGATTAATAATAATATATTTATGTCTTTATCGAGAGACAAGCTAAATGCCTATCTATACTCATGCTTAAATTTAAATAATGGCCGAATGTACTGGCAGGAAAAAATTGATCGAATGTCTTCACGGTTTGCTGTGACAGATTTTAATAGACGCTTCACAGATTGGTTTGAAATCCTGAAAACCCTGGAAGATCGATTCATAATTAAATCTGACTCGAATTTTCACTTCTCTAACTGGTCCGAAACCTTAAAGTATCCAACTTTAATTCGGACTGTTACTAGGGAAGCGGTCAACTTAGAAATTGATAGATTAGATTCCGATTGCAATTACTGGATGGTTGTGGTACATGACGATCATCCGACTGCAAAACATGTTGTCTACGATTGCAAGCCAATAGTGATAAATGCACTCATTGAGATAAATACGGGCATTTTTTTTATTGGGGATAAAAAGTATAACTGGTTTGTTCAATTTAAGCCGATAGAGAACAGCATGGTTTCTTTGATCAAATCAAGTCAGCCTCAGACTCCTTTTGAGAAAGAAATCTTGTATCAATAGTAGCTGGCTCCTTTGCAAGTGTTAACAATATAAAAAGCCGTCAGGACTTGGATCAGGTAAACAGTTCCTTTAACAAATGCTTTCTTTGTCTGCTCAGCAGAACCTGCTGGCCTCCTTCCATTAAAAGAAAGCCACCGTCTTCTTTCTTGTAAGATACAATCCGGTTTTTGTTAACCAGAAATGACTGATGTGTCCGAAGGAAACCATATGGTTCCAGAAGGGATTCATATTCATTTATAGGTTTGCTGACTATTATTTCTCCCAAATCTTTGACATAAAATGTGGTGTAGCTGTTACTTGAACGACAGAAAACAATGTCATCTATGAGCACATAGTGGATTTCAGCCGCCTCTGGCAAAGCAATTTTCTTTTGCCTGAGGCTATGCATATTTTCAAACGATTGGATAAGCATATTCATTTGCAATTCCCTGTCACGTCCTTTCTTTTTTATTCCGGCTTTTTCAACTGCTCGTGAAAGTTCCTGTACGTCCAATGGTTTGAGCAGGTAGTCCGTAGCTGAGAACTTGATTGCCTGAATGCCATAGTCGTCATGAGCCGTCACAAAAATGACGCTGACCCGGTGAAAATTCATTTGTCTTAACAGGTCAAAGCCGGTTTCGTTCTGCAGCCTGATATCCAGAAACAGTATTTCAATATTTTCTGATGCCAGTACTGCAAGTGCTTGCTGTACGGTCTGCGCATGTGCTGACACATTTACCTGGGGACAATGCGCAAGCAAAGCCAGTCGCAGGTTGTTTATGGCGCTCCGTTCGTCGTCTACGATCAAGGCAGAGATCCGGTTTAATTCAGCCATCCTGAAAACGTGATTTTGGTTTGAGATCCGCCTCTCTGTGGCCCGCTAACTTCCTGACCAATGGTTTGACCAGAAGTTATTTGCAGGGTTATAGGCATATCTGTAAGTTTTTCATTGAGCAATGCGATTCGTTTTCTGATAAGGAAAAGCCCGTGACCGCCTGCATTTACCTGCGGGTCAAAGCCGATTCCATTGTCAGAAACGGTAAGAATTAGGTCGTTCTTATGGCAGTTGACTTGTATCGTCAGTTGAGAATTTGATGAGCTGTCTGCAAATCCATGCCGGATGCTGTTTTCCAGTATGGGTTGCAAAAGCAGTGGAGGAAAATCAATTTCTGCAAGATCCTGGCCACAATCATTCTGAATGGAGTAAGAAAAAGGCTTTCTTTTAACTTCAAGCATCAGATAGCGTTCTTCAATCTGAATTTCTTCCTGAAGAGACACAAATTCTTTTTTACTGCTGTCCATAATGATCCGCAGGAATGTAGCGACATCGTGTATATACCCACTTGCTGTTTCAGGATCACCGTGCCGGATTAATCCCTGAACTGCGTTAAGCGAATTGAAAAGAAAATGCGGATTCAGCTGGCCACTCAGCAGCTGCAGGTGATTTTCCACTTCCAGCTTCTTGCGGTTTAAAGCCGTGATCTGTTTTTTATACCGGCGCTTTTGTAACAGATATCCGGTTCCAAATAGCACAGCCAGCCCTGCAATTGAAAGTGTCCAATCCATCCATTTGGCCATACCCGCTGCTTCCCTGACCCGAATGGTTACGGTGTGTATGCTTTCCCGTTGGTGCTTGTAGCGCAGAAACACCTTCAGCGTTTGTCCGGCTTTGGGATTATGAATATAGATGTAAGAATATTCATTGATAAATTTCAGGTTTTTCCCGCCCAGGTCTCTCCATAGATCAGGATGGTCGCTGAATGCATATTCGATTCCGCTGTTTCGGATTGTTTGCCCAAAGAACTGGTATTGAAAGTCATCGCTGAATCTGAGAAAGGCCGAATTGCCGGCCTCCATTTCGAGCGAGTCATTTTTAGCATGGTAAGTGGTCAGCTTTTTATTGACTTCGGTATTTAAAATTTCTTCAAAATGCTTCGCAGACGAAAACTGAACGAAGTCAAAGTGGTTCGGGGCACTTTTAACACGTTTAATTGAAAAATAACAGGACTCGCCTCCTGCAAGCTTGTTGCGTACAAAGACGCGCAGAGAATCACCTACTGCAAGACGGAACTTGCCTGCATGGAAATTTTTCAAAGGCATTGTTTCCGGCTGGTCTGCATGTTCAGACAGGTCGCCCAGCCTGGCATAGCCTACATAAAAGTCCGGATCAGCAGGCAAGCTCACTATTTCCTTCCAATCATTTTGGAGCCTGCCATTCAACTCCGTCCTGAACTGTAAATTAATAAGGTTGGATGCAAGTCCTTTTTCTGGCCGCAAACCTTGTTGTAACTGCGTGTAAAAGTCAAGCGAAAATTCAGCTACGGAAAGGAAGAAACGCGAAAGAGATACAGTGGTGAAGTTTTTGGTCAGTAAAGAATCCGTGTACAGAAATTGATTTTCGTGATTCAAAGTAAGGAATGAAACCTGACTTGTGTTGCCGTTTAAATTTGTATTTCCGGCCCTTGTTACCAGACAGGAATCACAAACTCTTCCGTTTACAATCTTCTTAATTACCATAACTGGCGAGCTATCTTGTCCTGCTGCCAAAAACGGCATAAGCAATAGAAGGAATGTTATTGACTTTTTCATTTTTCAGATCATTTAACTGCACTGCAATTAGCGCAAATGATCCATGACGAAAACATGTAAGTTTGAATTTGGCAGGTTTTTGTTTGAATTGGTCCTATAAGATTTTTAAAGGATAATTATTCAATATTCAAAAATTCAAAGAAAAATAATAAACTGATCCGTTAAAGTTAACAACCATGTAAAAGGATTTGCTCCCGATTTTACACGTTGAGGCATATAATACCTCTACCAATTCAAACCACTTGTTTTGTTAGAACTTAGTATCTTAAACAATTATAAAAGGATGAAAAAGTTGCGTAGAAAATTTGGTTCATCCTTATAAGGCGTGAGTAGCTATTAAAGCAATTAAAAAACCAGAAGCACTTTCTGAGCTTGCGGTTTGCTTTGAAGTGCATGCGAATGAGATATCATTATGGCAATCGGAATTTCCAACCAATTTGGCGACCGCGTTTGAACCAAGTGGGAAAAAAAGTTGCCAGTAATTGTGAAATCAACAAGCTTTATTATAAAATTGGCCAATTGGAGATGGAAAAAATGCCCGAATTTTAAGACAAAAACAGCTTTCAAACTTTCTGATTTTTTGGGACACTTACAATAGCAGTTCTAAATAACGGGTACCATGTTGGATCGTCTGTAGTAGCTTTTTTTATTGTAAGTTTAGCATGCTATTTCTTCTTAGCAAAATAAGTGAAGTGAATACAACATGTTCTCCACTGAAAACTTTTGCAAAATAGGCAGTAGCAAACTGCTTTGTGTTTCAATGGATAAAACAAAACAGAAGATTTTTTGTAAGGATTATCCCGTAGCTTAAAATCAGGGATTTGTAGTGTAAATACGTCTGCTTTATTTCTCGCATGTACGTTTTTGCTTTTTTATAAAACAATCATCATTTGCTATATATTTAACTCAAAATTCTGTCCCATTTTGATTGGTCCTATCATTGTACTTTTTTTCGATTGAACGAAGGAACCAAGTAACAATCGTAAATACAGAAAATGACACTGCAAAAAAGTATAACAGGGCAAACCAACCAACCGTAAAAGATTTCCCATTTTCATTTTTGATGAATGGAATTAATCCCCAAAGTTGGTAAGCGAAAAACAGCCCTGCAGCTATTATTGAAATATTTCTTATAACTGATATCTTGCTGTTAAATAGTGTTATCAGGTGCCTTACAATGATGTATGTAAGACCCAGCAAGTAAATAATTACTGAAATTACCAGTCCCATAAATTTTTAAATGTAATTAAATGACTATTAAAGATAAACGCAGATTTTCAATAAGTTTGAAAGGTCTTTAAACATGTTGCAAATAGCGATTGTTATTGCAGTACGTTACTAGATGAACCCAATCCAAATTTCGTGTTTAAGGGATTAGAAGAAAAAACTTTCCGCCTAACACAAGATCGGAGAAAGGGCATGAGGCAGGAACAAGTATTTGAACCAGAATCCTTTACATTGGATCAATACAAAATTGTAACTTCATATTTTAATAGATCAGTTTACTGTTGATATCCTCCTATTAATAAATAGGGGCAAAATGCCTTCTTATTGATGTAATCTAAGCGATTTACATGAATGCCATTGAGCTTCCTATTCTATATTTAACAGGCAATGTAAATCCAATCTCCTGAACATTGATTTTAAAATTTAAAAGATTGTTTTTCTCATCTATACAATCAGGTAGAACACGTCTGATTTTACCTTTTGATTCATGTTATAATTTATTAATATGAACCGCAAGATATTAATTGTTACCGGAGATGGTGGTGAAAGTTACGAAACGCTCTATGCCGTTCACCGCTTTCAGGAAGAAGGTGATGTTGCCGTTATCGCCGCTCCCAGTAAACGCAGACTTAATCTGGTAATGCACGATTTTGAAATCGGCTGGGACACGTATGTTGAGCGCCCTGGTTATTGCCTGGCTTCGGACCTGGTGATTGAGGAGGTTGTCGTTAGTGACTATGATGCTATTTTGCTGCTCGGCGGACGGGCTCCGGAATACTTACGCAACCATACGGCGTTACTGGAAGTAGTGCGCGAGTTTGATCGGCAGCAGAAATGGGTCTTTGCTATTTGCCATGGGATCCAGATCCTGGTTACAGCTGGATTAGCGAACAACCGGACGCTGACCGCTTACGAGCACGTGCGAACTGAAATTGAAATGGGGGGTGGCACGTATTCTACTCAACAAGCCATTCGTGACGGGAATATAGTAACCGGACAGACCTGGCAATCACACCCGGACTTCTATCGGGAAGTATTTACCTGTTTCAAAGAGACGGAAAAAGTGAATGCATAGGCGGATACTGCCTTGCCGGGCTCTGCTTGATTAGTCCTGTTCTTCATTGGTTGCATTTAAGTCGGCCTAACTGCAAGATCCGAATAGGGTAAGCAAACTTCAAACCAGATTCTCTATCCGTATTACATTGAAATAGCCTTACACTATTCAGAAGTTGCTGCCAAATGATATTTGGTTGTATAACAATATGTTATGTTTGATAAGCCTCTAAAATGACGAAGACAGACCAATGGCCAATAAAGCAAGTGTGCTGAAAAGGGAAGCCAGCCGGTCTTCCGTCCGGTAGAGTTGATTCAGGTTGTCTTCGGCAAAGGAGTAAGTGAAAACCTGCCCGGGGAAAAACTGTTTGGACGTGCGTTCAATATGGCGAATGCTTTGCGGGATATTTCGGCTGTTGATCCGGATATAAGTCGTTGGAAAGAATTGTTTTGGCGTAAAGGAATAAACAAGAAGCGGACTGCGCTTTTTGAGTGAAGTAATCTGAAAATCCTCCACCACACCAATCACTTCCCCCCGAATAACGCTTAATTCGAGAACGGTATGGACGGGTTTTTTCAGCCCAAGCGCTTTGGCAAAGCTGCGGGTAATGATGATGGGTTTTTGATTGGCGATTTTACCGGCTTTTTCCGGATTGACCACATTGGAAAGCGAATCATAGTTTAATACATCAGAAGGTCTGTTGATTGAATAGTTTCTTCCTTCCCGCAGGTGGCTGCCCATGGTTTCAATAAAATCTGCATCCGCATGGACAAATCCGAATTCAAGCCGCTTCTCTGAATCGGAAGGATCGGGTATACTGGCTGTACTGCCTATATTTTCCCCCAGGTTCATGTCCACGTAAGTAACGGCCTGAATGTTGGGATCATTCAGCAGGGCCCGCTTGAATGCATTTTCACTGGTTCCCAAACTGGCTTGCGGCAAGACAAGCAAGTGACTTTTGTTAAATCCCAATGGCCGGTTATGAAAAAGGTCGAGTTGCTTGTAAATCACGATGGTAGCCACAATCAGGATGACAGAAATGGCAAACTGAAATACGATCAAAGCACTTCTCAGGTTTAAGTTGATCCGGATGCCTCCTTTATTTCCCTTGAGAAGACCGGCCGGCTGCATTTGGCTGACCAGAAAAGCAGGGTAGGAGCCAGCCAATAATCCGGCCAGCAAACTGACCGCCCCAAAAAACAAGCTGTTCTCTATTCTCAGCAGATCGTTTACGGGCACATCAACCTGAAGATAATTACTGAACACAGGCCATACAAGTAAAGACAGCAAAGCAGCCAGCACCGTTGCCACACCAAAGAACAGCAGTGATTCTGCCAGAAACTGAAAGATCAGTTGCTTCTTTGAACTGCCGAGCGTTTTTCGGACCCTGATTTCCTTGATGCGCTGCATGGACTGGGCAGTCGTCAGATTGACGTAGTTGATCCCGCCGATCAGCAGGATCAGCACAGCGACACTTGTAATCATGTAAACGTGCCGGATGTTGCCGAGATTAAAATTACTGCTTACAATATCGGCTGAGTAAAGGTGTATGTCGGCGACCGGCAGCAGAAAGTACCGGTTTTTTCCATCCGGTTGTATTTTTTAAGCACACGCTGTATCCGGGCTTCCATTCTGGCTGGATCAACCGGCTTTTTAAACATGACATTTTAATATATTATGTACATTTATTATAAAACTACTTCAAAAGAAATCAGGTGTATACATGCGGGATTCCGTGAGTTATTAAATTATTTATTCCCCAGAAGATAGAACCTGTTTTCGGTTTTTTGTACAAGTATACTGTCTTCATACACGTTTGACACGAATGCCCAGCCCTGGCACTTTTCGTTATTCATATAAGTATCAAATCTTACTTTGGTTAATTCCTGGCCATTGAACGTTATGGTAAACTCCGGATTACTGAAATTCCAGGAGCGTTCAATCATTTCTGATGAAGCAAATAAACCTTCAGTTACCCTTAGATCTGTAATGCTTTTCTGCCGGCTGCCATCTGAATAGGATATTATTAGTGTTGCAGATGTATCTGCCGGGGATGGATAAATTGTATCGTTGCTGACGACCTGAAACAGGAATGATGGAGGAGGTGACTGGCAATCCACGTTAGTATTGCAACTGATTAACAGGCATAGCATTGATCCTAAAAGAAAATAAGGAGGCAGAATCCTTCGCAGAATGGTTATGTTCATATGATTGGTATAGTTTAACTTACTTTTGGACACATAACTGTCACTTTGTGTTGTAACATACTAGTCAGCATATGTCATAACCGTTTTTAGACAATCGGTCAATTTTCAATTCACTGTTGATAAGCTGACCTGCCAGCATGAAGGCTTCTGTGATTCCCCAACTGCACTAAACGAAGCAGAACAGCAGCAGGACATGCAATTCAATGTGTACAAGCCACTAAAACCGTTTTCCTATGGAAATGGAAAATTGAGGAATAATCACATCCCCGTTCGTATCCAACTGCATGCCTGCCAACGCTCCGACAACAATATCTTTTCCAAATGTATATCTGGCAAATAATTGTGTTATTGCAACAGCTGCAATCGTACGTTGGGGTTCCGTGTTCCTGAGAATTCTTAGCGGATAAGGATATCCGGTAAGAGCAGGAAAAAGTAGCACTCTGTCATCTGCCAGGGAAGTGGATTGGTACCGGGCAGCTACACCCAGCTTGATTCCGATATCCGCGTTTTTTGTCCGAACAGCATGGTAACCAATTTTTCCGGCTAACTGCATTCCGGCTGTTGTAAATCGATAAGACATATCTTCTTGTGGGGAATGATCCAGCTGAACTAACAATAGATCTTCCCCATCATGAATAGTCATTGCAAGCTCGGTTGACCAGGACAGTTTAGGACGGAATTGTTTTTCATATTCGAATCCGACCATTAACCCGTATAAATCTCCGGTGCCGTGTTTTCCTGCTCCAATGTTGGTACTGAGCAGCCGCTTTGGCAACTCCTGAATGCCTTGTCCGAATGCATTAGTATGTAAAAGAAAGCCAACAACCCATAAAAGTATATTTTTCATATTCAGGTTTAAATGAACTGGTGACTTCCAGTTCCACCAATATATAAAAACCATGGTATTTCTTTCCATTTATGCATATACATTGTTGGTATACTTTTAAAATAAATATCCCATAACAATGAGAATTTGTCTATCCCGACGTTAGTCTTAAAATTCTAAATACGTTGACCAAAGTATCTTGAACATCGGTTTACAAAAAGGCCAATGTTCCTTATAATGCTGTTTAACAGCCCATATCAATTCTTGTAATTAAAATCTGCAATCCTGCCTCAGCAAATACTTTGTTCCGTTATTCCCTGCGCGTTTTCAACATACTTTAGACGAAATCAACAAAGTAGTGTAACCTGGAAATCGGAGCTTCTTTTTTTATTACAATTTAATGAATGCCATCCTGTGCTGTCCGCATCAATAGCCGCGTGAGAAGCTGCAAAGCATTTTAGGCTTTCTTGATTCGCATTACTAAACAAGCTCTCACTTGCAGGATAAAAGGATGTATTAAATTTGAAATTCTTATGTAGGGTTTTGCCAACCCATACATGAAGGTGATTGTGGAAAGCAATAATACCTGTATCAACGCATCAGAAATTCGTTGCAATGTTCAGGTTTAAACCCGCTTCAACAAGAAAATTAAAAATCTAAAATGCAAAACCAACGCTTGCTTTGGCGTTGAACTCTCCGCTTTCAACCTTTATGAGCTTTTTGTCCGAGCTTAAACCGGAAAAACCGATTAATGCATCAAAGTACAATCTATTAAATAGACGCTGCTGATATCCTGTCATTATTCCTGCGCTTGAGTAGGCATTGGTAACCGGGTTCAGGAACGAAGCATCCCTGTAACGCCATATGTATGCTAAGCGGCTGCCCAGGTATAAGCCAGATAAATTATCCGAAGCCCGGCCTTTGCTAATCTGCTTTTTTTGTAAATAATAAAAACGAAGTTGTGCTTCGCCCATGGTCGTTGCTTGTATACCTGAATATCGCCCCAATGACGTTCTGGTTTCATTCCACAAGCTAAAATTAAGTGACAATGGGCTTGGCCCCAATTTTCGTTCATATCCGATTTCTCCCCGGATGAATTGACCGCGTATGCCAATATTAACCTCAGGCAACCGGACTTTAAAATGCTTTCTTACCAGATAATCGCAGTATAAAACGTCACATAATGGGCCTCGGTCATTTTTTTTCCAATCTCCAAAGGCCAGTCCGATTAAGGACCGGGATGCAAAAACCAGGTTATCGATACGAAAGGCAGTTGGGACTTGCATTCCTGAGGTAAACCATTCCGGAAATGGCCTCAGGTAGTACAGGCCCAGAGAGAAGTCCAGAAAGCCATTATTGAGAAAACGGCCCTGAAATCCGTAGGACATACTAAAATGATCCCTGACTTTTCCGTTTTGAATAGCAGCAAGTGAGCTTTCATAGGAAATTGACAGATAGCTTCCAGTGAAGTTGTTTGCACTTTGCTGACGCGCGATCCGTTTTCTCATATTGGGATACCAGCGTGCGCCACCACTTGCAAACAGATTTTGTCCGTTTAGTTGCCTGTCTATTAAGCTGAAAGAAATGCCATCACCTTCACGGGCGGTACGCGAATAAATGCCTGCCTCCAAGGATAAAAATGGCAGAACTTTATATTCAAATACGGTGCTGATACCCATTCCTTTGTAAGTAGTTGCTGTATAACCTAATTTCAGGATCTTCTTCGTCGGGATTTTAGTCATGAATACATTTTCATAACGGTCTATAAACCGCTGTACTATAACCGTATCAGATTCCTGTGAAAACACAACGGATGTCGTATCCTGGGCGAATAACGGCATTGACAGCGACAGATAAAGCACAGCACAGAATAAGATTTTCAACATCAGGTTTAAGTAAAATCGTTAATGAGTTTATTGCTTTGCTTCTTCTTTTGACAAAGAGGCAGGAATGTGTTGAAAACGTTGTATGCCCTTTATTAATCATTTATAATAAACCTGAAAAGACATGATAATCATAAAGTTTATCGCATTCAATTTCAAAGGCGAGTGCTTGTCGGTTACCTGGCTGGGGCGGAATTCAAAATGATCACAGCTGGTCAGTGCCAAGGAATATCAACAGGGGAGACCTTATTATCAAACCACCAGTAAGGCAGATCAGAAAGTGGAACAGCAATTTCATGTTTGTTGATGGCTAGTAGTTGATGAGTCGTAATTTGATCCTTCTGATTTCCTTTATGAACCGATATCGATTTGCATTGTTGACCGGCTGTTCAAGAACTGCATGCAGTTTATGCAGGCTGTCTGAGGGAAGATAATCTTTAACAGCAACGGACCTGGCTAGTACATCCTGATACTGCCAGACCTGTAACAGATCCAGAAACGTATTATGGGCTTCATCGTATTTTCTTTGGTTGTATTGTTTATATACAAGATCCAGATACTTATGAATCAGAATATGATTTTTTTCAAATCTGCTTTGCCAGCGGTCTGGTTCAGCCGTTTTATTTTGTTGGTTTTGTCTTTGGCAGATCATAAGAAAAAGGGTAATAATCATTAAGATAGATATAGCATTCCTTACCCTTCTCATTGTGACAAGATCCATAACTGCTTCAATAAAATTTTAAATTGTACCTTTCAACAGATCGTATCAGAGCGCGAGTCCTACTCCGATGTTTGTCCGTAAACCGAAAGAGGTATCCCTGCTTTTTAACTGATCTTTAAAATTGTAAGACGTGTTCAGATCCAGATACCCGCGACGGAATACCCGGAGCTGAAATCCCAGAAGTGGACCCGTTTGAATAATGTTGGTTTCACTTTTCAAGTCCTTACCTTCTATTTCACTATGCTTGCCTTTGTAATAGTTAAATTCGGTATGCAGCCCGGCATACCAGCCTGACAACCCGTTTCCACCTTTGCCATTGAGCCGCTGACGTTTCTGTAAAAAGTAATACCGTGGCTGAACCGAGAAGATCACGATCTTTTCCCTGGAATAAACAAGAGCATATTTGAATATTCGATCCGGGTATTGAGAATATAGGATCTTATGGTCATACCGGAGGTAATTAAAGCCATTGTTCATGGCCGCATCCAGTTGCACATTGATCGTCCAGGGCGAGGTTCTGATCTTTCGCTCGAAGGCTGCCCCGGTCCTGATTCTGTTGAGGTAATAACCCACTGTAAGCTCGGGCAACCTGATTTTCCATTGCTGTCCCTGAAATTCGTCACAGAGCAAAACGTCACAAAAAGGGGCAGTAGCAGATTTTTTCCAGTCTCCGATGGCAAAGCCAAAGCTGGCCTGTGTTGAAAACTGTAAACCATCCGGTACGAACCCGTAGGAGTAATCAGCTACGGATTTAAATACTGCAAATGAAAAATCCATAAAGCCATGGTTTAAAAACCGCCTTTGAAACCCAAATTTCAGTCCCGCCCTAGGGTCATCCTCAAACGTTCCGGGAAGGTTATAGAAGAGGGCAACATAGTTCCCACTGAAGTTATTGGCGCTTTTCCCGTTTTTGATCCTTTTGCGCATGTTGACAAACCACCTCAGCTGCGCATCCATCACTGTGTTTTGCAAAGACTCTTTAATCGGGGTTTGTACCCCGTACAAGGGGAAATGGCCAGATAATGCCAGTGAAAAGGCC
This sequence comes from Dyadobacter sediminis, assembly GCF_005860765.1. Classification (GTDB taxonomy): domain Bacteria; phylum Bacteroidota; class Bacteroidia; order Cytophagales; family Spirosomataceae; genus Dyadobacter; species Dyadobacter sediminis. The sequence continues at coordinate 388,773 of NZ_VCEI01000011.1, forward strand.
GGAAGGAACTTAAACTCGTAACCCAGGTGAAGCGATAAGTTGTTCAGGGTCTTGTCATCGGTCAAAGGGTAGGGGACCGCCTGATAGTACTGCGACAATCCAAGCTTGACGATATGCCGCGTGGGTACCTTGGTCATAAACACATTTTCATACCGGTCGATAAAGCGTTGGCGTGTTAAGGTATCCGGCTCTTCACTGAATGTAACTTCTGTACTATCCTGACTATACGCAGCAGATAAACCAAGCAAAAGATAAAAGAACAAAATGTATTTTCCCATGTAGGCCGGTCTGTTATTTGATGGTCAGTTTACCAAACTCTGTATTGATCTGCACGCTGGCAAGCTGGTCATTCAGGAAGATGGCGGAACACTTTCATGAATGCATTCTGCAACATATCCCTGGCATTCTCAAGATCACCTGTGATCCGGAAAGCCAGGGTATACATTGCTTTTTTGTACCGGTCATATAGTGTCCGCTGCGCGATCCTGTCCTGTAACAGGCAACCTGAAATCAACTCCGCCTCCGTGGTCATAAGGTACTTATTAGGTCTGTCAGGATAAAGAGGCAATGAACTGCTGCAATGGTTGTATGACGATAAAATATATTTTTACTTTTACCTGTTTTTGCATTTGATAAATTGGAAGTAGAATCTATAATCCGGCATCGTCAAACTTTTTTCAATATCTTACCGCAAAAACAATAATGCTTCTTAAAGGCTTTTTGTGGTAAATAGAACACCTGATTCGTATGGCCAGTCGAAGGTGTAACTGATTCCTTTTCGTTCGAAAGAACCGTTGTATGTTTTTCCTTTGAAGGTAATCTGAATACTTCCCTTACTGCCTTTTGTTAGAAAAGTGGTGCTGTTTTGTGCTTTCTTCTCGCCGGGAGAACAGTACGTGCCGGTAAATACCTTTTCAAAACCAAATTCGTAGTTGCTGCCATTTTGCAGGGTATTCATGATCAGTCGGTTGTTTGTGCAGTCATAATCTCTTTTGGTAACAAACGTCAATTGCAGGATCTCGGCCGTATCCGCATCGGCAACAGGGGTTACAAATAGTTCATCGTCACTAAAAAAGGACTGCTCGTAGATTTTGGGTTCTTCAACACGAAAAGGCGCTACTTCTACATCAATGTAAGTGGTATCCAGGCTCATGCTGTCGATTGCAAACACGCGGTGCTTACCTTCTTTCTGAAAATACACATCAGCACTGCTGCCATGATTGTGAATGTTGGCGAAAGGCGTTACGCGCCACATAACATCCGGACTGATGCCATTGACAAGCGTGAACAAGGCAGGGCTACGTTGGCTGATACCTTTGATGGTGTCCGTTGTAATGTATCGCGTCTGATCATCAATGGCGCCGGTGTAATTGTTTATCCCGGATTTTTCAGGATTACGGGTGTCAATACTTGTTCTTTCACATGCTACCAACTGCATAAACAACAGGATGATGCATACGGATACGAACTTTTCTGTTTTCATGACAAAATGAATTTGAGGTTGATTAATAGACAGAAAGCCTGTCAATGAAATAAACTACATGATAGTGTTCCAGGGTTGGGCAGGAAAGAAAAAAAATGTTATGATGAGCAGATCAGCGTGTTCGCAACTATTTTCTGCATTGTCCTGAAGGTGCATTGAAATGACTTGCAGAGTTAATGAGTGAAATTTTTTTTCGTTACGACCCAACCTGCACCAAGTGAATTGTAGTTTACTTTATTGAAAGGGTAAAACTGCCGGGCATTCGTTTACATCGGTCAGAAATGTAAATCCGGATGTATTATGGAAGGCCAGTTCAGCGGTAACAATTCTTGATGCATGATCGTTGATTTATATACGTTTTTGAAGGGACTGGCTTGTACCGGATGATGGCGACCATTTTTAAGAATAAACGATACAAAGATTGATTCAAACGAAAAGACGCACTTTGCAAATTTGAATGGAATTATCGGAGCAAGGTGATTTTTACAACAAAAAAGGTACCGGCAGCTTAATAGAGTCATTACGGTTATGGCCGGACTAAAACCGGTTGATACCGCATCTCAACGATTTGGAAAACATAGAACAAATATTAACCGGTTGCAAACGCGGCGAGCGACTGAGCCAGGAGAAATTGTACAAGCAATTATATCCGGTCCTGTTCTCTTTATGCAAGAATTTTTTTGATGAAAAGCATGATGTGCTTACCGCCGTCAACAATGGAATGCTCCGGGTTTTTCAGAATATCGGCCACTTCGATCCGTCCAAAGGAGAATTCTTCAACTGGGCCTATACCATTGTGCGGAATGCTGCGCTAACCATGCTGCGCGATCGTAAAACGCAGGGATTTGATTATGTGGAAATCAACGAGGCAATGGGATTTGAGTCGCGTGAAAACCCTCTGGATGTCCTTCATGCCGGCGACATACAGGTTTACCTGATGCAATTGCCTGTTGCAACCAGACGCATATGCGGATTGTATTACCTGGACGGTTTTTCGGTAAGAGAAATTTCAGAAGCGCTCGACATCCGTGACGGTACCGTCAAATGGCATTTGAGCGAAAGCAGAAGCAGGTTGAAATCCATCATTGAAAAGGCACTTCGTTAGACATTGTGAAAAAAAGGAACAAAAATATTGACAAGTACAGGCATGAGCGGCTTTCTGATCCGGAAATTCCGGCTGATGAAGCATGGGCACAAATGGAAAAATTGCTGGGCCCTTCAGTTACCCCTGTTGAAGATCCGGGAATGATTAAGAACCTTTTTGCTTACAAATGGATACTTGTCTTCATCAGTGCCGTGACAATCACTTTCACGATCGTTTTTATTAGAACCATCTATCAGCCTTTAAAAGAAAAAAGCTTGGATTTGAAAAATAATCTGAATACGAAAAGTGTCCCGGTTATCAAGCCTAACAAGAATATTGAAAAGATCGATGATGCTGCAAAGCCGATAAAATCAGCCAGTCCGGAAGAGACGCCGCGAAAAACATCTGAATCCAGTTCTTTCAATGAAAACAGGATGAAAACGGTTGTACGTACATCTGACAAAGTTGAGCGCAGAACAACAGGAGTAAGGTCGAAAATAATAGATAAATCTAGCCGGCAGGAAGACTCATCCCTTTCAGAAGTAGATCCGGCTGCCAGAAGGTTAAGTTCTAAAACCCAGGATGCTTCCTACTCAACTGCCTCAACAACTCGTTCCGGATCCATGCAACGCGCCGGTGTGTTGAAAGGTACCAAGTTGCAAGATAATAACCGGCAATTGGTTAACAGGAATAAAAGCAGGGAATCTGTTATCCCTGAAAGCAAAAGCAGATATAGAAGGGCAGAAGAATTCTTTGTCGGTCCGTCAACGGCTGAATCAGGTAAAAACGCAGGTGCTGGAAGTAAGATTTCCACGGTTTCTCTTCTGGTACCGATCACGAAAATCCAGAAGTCGTATCGACCCCTGCATTCCAGGACCATACCAGAAATTAACCGGCATTCAGTAAGCGCTCCTGCTCATAAACCAGGCAGTAGCATACAGTTCGGGCCGGAGTGGGGTTTAAACAGTTCATTGAAGAATACAGACTATCTTTTTGCAGGAAAAGACAGCGTAAGCAAACCTGCATTATTGCTTATTCCCGGGATATTTATTGCCAAAAGCTGGCAGCAACATAAAGTATCATTCACCTTTTCTCCTTACCAGTCTTACTTCGGAAATGGCAGAATGGTAGTGCATGCTGCTGATTCGACGCTTGTTGATGATTCTCTGAAGATTTACAATAAGTTTTACAACAACAAGAGGCTTATTAAAGTATCCGGGCTGAATTTCAGTTTGTATTACCATTATCAGGCTACAAAGGTTTTGGCACTGAGTGCGGGTGCATCATACAGTTTTTTCACAAATGCATTGGTAAGAAAGGAATATGAAAGCGATGCAGGTATCCTGGTTCCCGGTGCAATAGCCGGTTTGAACAAACCGGCCGGACTATCGAAAAACATCAATCCACAACTTGTTGCTTTAAAGACCGGCGTTCTTCTTACACCCGGACATTTTCAGGTTGGTCTGAATATAATTGTTCCGGTCAGCAACATATCGCGCGATAATCGTAAGCCGTTAAAACCTTTAAACGGACAATTATTCATACGGTTCAACATGCATTGAAGAAGCTTTGTAAGGAAAAAGCGATATGCTGGGCAGTATACAATTGTAAGGAACAACAGTAATTCAGGAAGCAGGCAAAGTAAAATTGTCACACTTGTTTAACAACATGCTTATTACCAGAACAAAATAGCTGATTAAATGTTTGGAAGGCATTATTATGAAATGCATTCCAAATCATACTTACATATGTAACCCTTCCTGTATTATACTTCAAGGTGAAATGACGGAGCATTGTCAGAAGCTGTCAACCTGGTTTCAGTAGCATACGAAAATCTAAAAACGGTGAATCGGCAAAAAAACTTCAAAACTGGACCCGATGCCTTTCTGACTTCTTGCAGATATAAAGCCGGAGTGATTTTCAACAATCCGTTTGCATATGGCAAGCCCTATTCCAGTACCCGCAAACTCTTTTTGTGGATGCAGCCGCTGAAAAATAGTGAAAATACGATCAGTAAGCTGCTGGTCAAAGCCAATTCCATTATCAGTAATGGTGATCCTGGCGTATGGTAGCTGTGGTTTTAGAGGTAAATCGGTTTGTTCATCTGCTTCAACAAGTTTGTAAAGGATTTTGATTTCAGGCTTTTCAATCGAGAATTTGAGTGCATTACCCAGCAGATTGTTAAAAAGCTGGCTCATTTGAAGCGGAATGGCTTGAACCACCGGCAGAACATCGGACAGGATGGTCGCCTGTTTCTCTTCAATCAGGTAATCAAAATCTTCTTTAACCTGTTTCAGTATTTCATTCAGATCGACCGTTTCCGTAGTTGCGCCTGTACTGATTATCCCTGCAAAACTGAGCAAATCCTGAATCAATTGGGACATTCTTGCCGCCGATGCAGTAATCCGGTTCAAATAATTAAGGATTGATTCGTCCGCATCGGCCATTTTAATCTGCACCATTTTGGAAAAAATCTGAATCTTGCGAAGCGGTTCCTGCAAGTCGTGACTGGTTACGTAGGCAAACTGTTCAAGTTCCTGATTGCTGTTCACCAGCCGCTCATTGATCATTTTCAACTCAGCAGTACGTTCCATTACCCGGCTCTCAAGGATTTCTTCCAGCATTTTCTGATCATGAATGTCGGTGCTGGCACCCATCCAGCCTTCTATGTTGCCGGAGGCATCCCGCTGTACGGTACTCCGGCTTAAATGCCACCGGTACACTCCGTCGTATCTGCGGAAACGGTGTTCAAGGGTAAAATCTTCATTTGATTCGGTTGCATGCTGCCAGGCATTGCGGGTTTCCTCCTGGTCGCCCGGATGTACAAACAATGTAAATCCATTGTCAAGAATTTCTTCTTTTGTCAGTCCGACGTATTTATAAATATAATCATTATAAAAATTTTGCTTATCCGAATTGTTAATACGCCAGATCATCTGAGGCATGGTATTGGCCAGAATCCGGAATCTTTGCTCGCTTTCCCGCACCAGTTCCAAAGCTGTAATCAGTTCGGTTACATCATTAGCCACCAACATGACGCCTGTAATAACACCTGTAATATCGCGAAGTGGTTCTACAACCAGGTTGACAAACAGCTTGCTTATTTTTCCCTCCCGTAGGGTTTCCAAAGGCCAGTCATTCAGCATCTGCCGTTCCCCGATTTCAAATACCTGTGTGGCGATCCGTTCCAGTCCGTTGTCATCATTTTTTTCAAATGCCTGCGCAAGCGACAGCCCGATCACCTGACTGCCCGACTTCCCCCAGTATCGGAGCATCATCATGTTTGCCACTTCAATGATCAGCTGCGGTCCTCTGAATATGCCGATTGCTACCGGTGCCTGCTGAAATATAGTCCGCAGTTCTGTTTCAGTTTTCTTGGTAACCTGGTTAATCCTGACTACCGAATTGATCTTTGAAAGCAGTTCCTTGGCTGAAAACGGTTTGACCAGATAATCATCTGCACCCCAATTTAATCCTTCCATCCGGGATTCTTCACCAGCTCTGGCCGACAGAAGAATGACAGGTATGCGGCTGCCGGGCCGTTGCCGCAATTGATAAAGCAGCTGCTGGCCGTTCATACCCGGCATCATCACATCACTGACAATCAGATCAGGCTCTGCCTGCGCGATCTTGTCAAGGGCATCCAGTCCGTTTACGGCAAGTTCTACACTGAAATAAGGCGATAGCAGTTTTTCCAGGTACAACCGCATGTCTGTATTATCATCTGCAATAAGCACGCGGAAATGCTGTTGCATCTTCACATTTTGATCCTGCTGCGGATTTTCTTTTTGGCTTAACACAGTCTGTAAGTGCCCGGCCTGGTCCCGGTCCAGCAAACTCATTGCTTCACGGATGAAAGTCTGTTGCTGCGAGAAAGTGGCCGGCTGGGTGGCAGGCACAATAATCTGCTCCTGCGGCAGATGTTCCATGCCAAGCGGTATGCGTACTGTAAAGGTGCTTCCTTTTCCGTAAACACTGGCAACGCTGATAGCTCCATGATGCAGGTTTACCAGTTCGGCCACAAGCGAAAGCCCGATTCCTGTGCCTTCGTGCGTTCTGCCTGCCGAGTTTTCAATTCGGTGAAACCGCTCGAACATATGCGGAAGCTCGGCCTGCTGAATGCCTACGCCCGTATCGGTCACTTGCAGGACAGCAAATCCGGCTTCATTTGTAAGCCTTACTGTAATGGTTCCTTTCAGCGTATATTTGAATGCATTGGAGAGCAGGTTAAGTACAATTTTTTCCCACATGTCCCTGTCAACATACACCGGGATGTCTTCCTGCTCAATAGAAAGGATGAGCTCCATGCCCGCACTCTCAATAACGGAACGGAAGTTGGAAGCCAGGTCGGCAGTCAGCGGACCCAGCTGCACTTGCTGGAACGAAGCCTTTACCCGGCCTGCTTCCAGACGGCTGAAATCAAGCAGATTATTGACCAGTTTCAACAACCGCTGTATATTTCTGTACATCAGGTCCCTGTTTTCCAGGCTGAGTATTCCGCTGTGCCCGGGCTGCTCCATCATTTGCTGCAAAGGACCAAGAATAAGGGTCAGCGGTGTACGGAATTCATGACTTATGTTACTGAAAAAAGCTGTTTTGGCCTGATCAATCTCAGCAAGTTGCTGGGCACGTCTTTGCTGCTGCTGATAAGCATCCACGTTGGAGAAAGCAGTAGAAACCGTATTGGCAAACAGTTCAAAGAAATTTCTGTATTCTTTGTCCAGTGAGCGGGCGGAACTGACGCCAACAACGAGATAGCAGTTTGGACGGCTGCTTCCGGTTATGACAACAGGAAAGATCAGCGCCGTATGTGGCGACAACTCGAAGGGGCCGCTCTGAAATGCTCCGAAACGCTCAGCCAGGCCGCTTACCTCCGCAGGCTCATTGTTCTCTCCGCCTGATGCCGTGAACGGCCAGCCTGTGCCTTCATCATCCGGTTTAATGGCAGAAAAATCAAGTATGCTGTCGTTGATTCCGGAAGAAGTTTTCAGAGTGGCCAGGCGGGTATGATCATCTACTTCGTATACCTGCAAAAACGGCACATCCAAGTCAAACATGGGCTGTACTTCTCTAAGTTTCTCGTAAATCGCATCCGTCGTTTTGGCATGGCCGGTCTGGATGGCCAGATCACGGAGTACCTGGGTACGGCGGGAGCTCAGGATCTGATCAGTTGTTTCGGTAATCGGGTGAAAAATGCCCCCTACATTTCCGGATTCATCCCGAATGGGCGCAAACGAAAAGGTCATGAACGCTTCTTCCAGATAGCCATTTCTGTCAAGCAGCATTTGCTGGTCTTTGATGTATGTACCCGTTCCCGCAAGTCCGCGGTCAAATGCATCGCCTACAACAGGCAAAGCAGTTTCCCAGCAAATCTTGAAGTTCTGACCCATAGACTGCGGGTGTTTGGCGCCGCAGATAGGCCTGTAACTGTCATTATAGATCTGAATCAGCTCAGGTCCCCAGGCAATCAGAATAGGAAAAGTGGAAGAAAGGCACAGGCTTACACTGGTTTTTAGACTTTGAGGCCATTGGTTTGTTGGACCCAAGGCTGTATTTGACCAATCCATTGAACGGATAAGCGCTCCCATTTGCCCTCCGCCTGACAGGAATTGTTCCTCATTCATTACATCCTGCATGATAATACGGTGATTTGTAGGTTTTGCAATGAAGACATCCCGCGCAGTAAAAAGATGAATTCAGATTGCTGGTTACAGAATAAAGCGCAGGAACAGCAAAGAAGATACCTTAATGTGATCGTCTGAAGATGTTGAACATGCTATCGGATAGTAAACTTACACCTATTTTCTTTTGCACCCGCGATCTGATCAGTAAATGAGCCATGAAAAATGGTGCAGTTGTCTTCTGATGTATATTCTTTGTACCGGCTGTTTGTTTAATCCGGCAGCTCATCATTACTGGTTGGTGCTACTTTTGGTTGAGCATTCATCCGGTGCCTGTACCGGCTTGATGTTTCGAAAGGCAAGTCGCCGGGCACACATGATAGTTGCCCATGCATGCAGGGAAACGGGTTGAACGGAAGCACATCAATCGGTATTTGTTGCGCTCCGGGCTATAAGCCTGCCGAGCAGCCATGACCAGCCTGCCAACCGGCAAATAAGGACTTTGATCCAGTGACCATTCAGTCGAGCCATCTTCTGCCGGCATGGCGGCAAGGTTTGTGCAGTGCTGCACCCGTAGCTCGTACTATATAAATCCGTAGCATCAGTCCTGCTTGGCCAGTATCCTTGTGACTTTGGTAAACCCGATAACTTCGCCGGAATCATTATGGATGGCTGTGATCAGGATGCTTCCCCAAAACCTTGAACCATCTTTCCGCAATCGCCATCCTTCATTCTTTGCAGCACCGGTCAATACGGCCTGCCGGATCAGACTTTCCGGCACTTTATCAAGTAAGTCCTGCGGTGTGTAAAACACGCTGAAATTCTTGCCGATGATTTCATTGGCCTTATAGCCTTTCAGGATTTCGGCCCCTTTGTTCCAGTTTTCCACATTTCCTTCACTATCCAGCAGTAAAATGGCATAATCTTCGATTTCTTCCACCATCCTGCTGAAACGAAGGGCCTTGATATCCTTTTCAGCCAGAGACTCCTTGACGATCTCATGTATTCTCTGGTCGAGTGTACGGGTAGCTTCACTGATCATGTGCAGCCATTCATCATTGACTTGCTGATAGCCTTCCTTTATCAGATTGACCAGCGCCATGATCGATGTCAGCGGCTGCCGGATATTATGGGACTGAATGTAGGCTATCTTTATCAAAGAATCATTTTTTGCCTTGATATCCTGCATCTGTTTTTGGAGCAATGCCGTGCTTTGTTCCAGCTCCATCAGAAACACCACCTGTCTTGCAAGGACTGCCAGCGTACTTTTCTGAATTTCGTCCAGGTTACCCGGCCTGACATCAAACAGGCAGAGGGTACCCAGTTTTAATCCATTGCCAAGTACCAGCGGCGCTCCGGCATAAAAGCGTACATGCGGATCTTGTTGCACCAGGTCATTGTCATCGAACCGGGGGTCTTGTACCGTATCTGGAATAATGGTTATTTCGTCTTTTTCAATGGCATACTGGCAGAAGGAAGTCCTGCGGGGCATGACCTGGTAATTCACCCCTGATCTAACCTTGATCCAGTTTTCATTTTCGTCCAGCAGGGTGATCAGCGCCACAGGCTTGTTGCACAGGCTGGAAGCCAGATCCACAATATCCTGAAACTCGCTTCGCTTATCAAAATCAATTTCTAAAAACCCATGAACTGCTTCTAACCTTTTTACTTCATTATGATCCCCAGCAATCTCTGCTTCCCGGTACTGACTCATAAACTATCAAATTACTATTATTGGAAAGCGAATTAATTAACTTTCTTGGAAATAACAAATCGATAACCCTAGTTCATGCGTTCAGACGGTTTTCAAAAAGGATAGTGGATCAATATAATCAGTGATCTTACAGGAGTGCCGCCATTTGCAGCTGTGACGGAGGATGATGAATTTTGTAACCCGTGTTTGTAAGGTTTTCGTGAATACTTACACGAAATTCCACTTTTTGATTTTGGATGTCAGTTCGTCAAGCCTGATTGGCTTGCCCATGTAATCGTTCATTCCTGCATCCAGGCATTGCTGCTCGATATCTTCAAGTGTATTCGCAGTCAAAGCGATGATCGTAGGTTGTCTTTCCAGCATTTTACGGATCAATCGGGTAGCTTCCAGGCCGTCCATGACCGGCATCTGAATATCCATCAGGATCAAATCATAGGTTTTTAGATTTGCTGCTTTCACTGCTTGTTGTCCATTGTTGGATACATCCGGTTTGTATCCCATTTTCTGCAACAAACGGACAACCATATGCTGATTGACCATGTTGTCGTCCACTACCAGAATTTCAATGGGATGATGCAGCGAAAAATCAACCGGGTTTTTGTAAAAATGTTCAGGTTCAATGTTGGTTTTTATTTTTCCCTGCAAGGCATTGATGATGTGCCTGCTCAGGATGCGCTGACGAAAGGGCTTGGTCAGTATGGATGTAAAAAGCTGCTTTTGATATGTTTCAAGCTCTTCCCCAACGGAACTCAGCAGAATCAAAGGGGTATGCTGGTCGTAATGCCGGATTTTCGTGCCCAGCATAACCCCGTCCATCACCGGCATCTGCATATCGGTTATCACCAGATCAACATCCTGGTTTTCCTCTAAAATCTTCAATGCTTCTTTTCCGGAAGTAGTGATAAGTGGTCGTAATTGCCAGTTTTCAAGCTGATGCTTTAAAATGGACAGGTTTGTGGCATTGTCGTCCACTACGAGTATCTTTTTCCCTTTGTATTCGGCCATTTCATAATTGATACGCTCCTTGATTTGATCCGTGCCGCGATGTGTTTTAATGGTAAAAGAAAACGTGGACCCTTTCAGAGGCTCACTGCTCACACGGATCTGCCCGCCCATCAGATTAACCAGTTTTTTGACAATGGCAAGGCCCAGCCCGCTGCCGCCATACTTCCGCGTAGTAGAGGAATCAACCTGAGAAAAAGCTTTGAACAGCCTGTCGACCTTGTCCCGGGGAATACCGATTCCGGTATCCCTGACATCAAACCGTAATTGCAGCTCTTGATCAAAGGCCTTATTTTCAACATGCACCGATACACAAACTTCTCCATGCTGGGTAAACTTGATGGCATTGCCAACCAGGTTGATCAGAATTTGCCGCAAGCGAAAGTCATCATGAACAATCTGTACCGGAACGCTTTCATCAATTTGATATACCAGGTCAATGCCAATCAAAGCGGCTTTGCCACCAAACATATCCAGCACGTCCTCGATGCTTTGCCTCAGGTTGAAGTCTACTTGTTCCAGTTCAAGATGGCCGGATTCAATCTTTGAGAAATCAAGTACATTGTTTATTACGCCAATGAGTGTCTCGCCGCAGATTGCGATGGTTTCTGTAAACTCGTGCTGTTCTTCGGTCAGGGCTGTCTGCTGCAGCAAAGTCGTCATGCCGATGACCCCGTTCATCGGTGTACGGATCTCGTGGCTCATGGTAGCCAGGAAAGTACTTTTGGCGAGGTTGGCCTGGTCTGCCTGCTGGCGGGCCGCTTCCAGCTGGGCATTGGACATGCGAAGCTCTTCATTGATCTTGCGCTGTATCTGCTCACTGTTTTTACGTTCTGTAGAAAGCTGGGCCTCTTGCTGCAATTCGGCCATAACCCTGTTCTGGTTAATCTGCAGTTCATAGTATTTTTCAAAGCGGTAGGACCACAATCCGCAGACACAAAAGATCGCTGCGGCCAACAGAATATGAATCGTAAAGGTCAGCATGTCAAAATAGTCCAGTTTGGTAAAATAGATTTCCTCCAGACCAGCATTTTGTAAATACCCGAAAACGGCATGATGCACCAGTACAAAAAGCATCATGGGAATCTGCAGCTTCCACTTCTGGTAGGTGATCAGAACGGCACTTCCTATAAATGCAAAAAAATGCATCTCGAAAAGGCCATGCATCTGGTAAATGAACTGTGCCATGAACAGGCCCAGTACCGTGCTGAGCACATACTGGTATAAATCAGATTGAGGCAGCGCCCATTTTACGGAGTAATAGGCAAGAAGCGATATGCTTCCTATACCCAGTGCAATCAACCAGGTTTCATACAAACTTGCAAAAACCAGCCCCAGCAGAAAATAGCCGGTCAGAATGTAGTTTATAATACTATCCGATCTTTCCTTGACCCTCAGCTGATAGTCTGTAACAGGAAGGTTTGGTAATATGCCGTACGGATCCATGATGTTAAAGCGGTTTATTTATAACAAACAGGTATGGTGCAGCCATAAGCCTTTAAGGCAAGCTGATCCCATTTCAGGATAGCCCTGCTTTGCATCAAGCTGTCGATTGCCATTTTTGCATAAGCGGTTTTCTTATCGCTGCAATACCCGCTTGCGTTATAGTTACCCCGGTAATAAAGTTGCTGGTTTGTGTCAATCAGTGCTGCCTGCGGCGTGGAATACACCCCGCACCGGGCCGCAATGGACCGGTCAAAAAGGACAGGAATATTCAAGCCTATTTTTTCCTGTATGTACTGCCGGGTGTATTGCTCATCCGAAAGGACCACCACAACGAAATGAATTGATTTTCCGTAGGTATGTACCAGGGATTGAAAATGGTTTTTGTTAAAGCGGGAGCAGGGGCAGGCCGGATTGTAAAAGTGAATAAACAGCGGCTTTCCCTTTGGGGCATTGACCTGTGTGCTTAGATCAATCTTTGTTCCGGTACTCACGGACTTGTAGTAGGCGGGGACAGGAGTAGGCATACGGTACACCCAGTCATTATACCAGAACAAGGTGCTGGCCAGGACAAACAGGAACATCAGCCAGGCACTCAGCAGGATAATTCGGTACATAAAGCAATAAAGATGGAATTAAGTGGGCTATGATTTTACCAAATATATAACAATTAATTTGTAACTAAGTGTACAACTAATTTATTCACAGTTACTAATATTTTTTTGATAAATCAGGAACGGTAAAACAATAATAGCTCTATGTAACAGCAACAAAACGTGCACAAGGACTTATTTAAAAGCTTGTATACGGATTTTATCCCCAATCGATTGTCTTCAAAATTGGTAAGCTTTGTAAGGGAAAACGGACGTTGCGGTGAAGCAAAAACGGTGGTTTGAGAAAAATACAGTTCGTTACCATTTTAATTGATAGCAGCTGATGGAAGCCCGGCTCGGTACTTTTCATAGTAAAAGTTACTTAATGGCATATAGTCGGAACTCATCGCATGAATAGCCCTCAGGACTTAAAAGCTTGACCATCTTCTGGAAAGCTGAACAATCCATGACAAGTAAAATGGGTGGACTCAGTTCTGTAACTTCAATTAAGATTCCAATACTTTTATTGATAAAGGAGTGGATTTATGCACAAAGAATTTTCATCAGCAGTGTTTGTCAAGCTGATATTCCATAGATTTTAGTTCTTACAAAATATCGAACTTAAAACCGTTTTATGCAGTGGAAATTCAAAATGGGTTTGCCTCAAAAGACCACCTGCAATTGGTATCATTTATTTTTAAAAATTACGGTTAGCCTTCTTCAATTGATTCTTGCTAGTTAAATAATATGCTGTATATCAAATTAAAACAGCAAACCATAAAGGTTTGCTGTTTTAATTACGGAAATGTTGATAATGGAATGGTTATCCAGTCACACCCTTCCTTCATACCATATCAGCTTGCATTCAAGCTAAATCAAACCGGCCTAAATTAGTAATCTTGGTCCAGGCAGCTACAAAATCCTTGACAAATTTGTCCTGAGCATCGGCACTGGCGTACACCTCTGCAATGGCTCTCAGTTCTGCGTTGGAGCCGAACACCAGGTCTGCGCGGGTGGCAGTCCATTTTGGCTGTCCGGTTGAACGGTCAGTTCCCAGGTACAGGTCCTTGTGCTCGGAAATTGCTTTCCAGGCCGTACGCATGTCGAGCAGGTTTACGAAAAAATCATTGGTAAGCTGACCCGGACGCGAGGTGAAAACCCCGTTCTTGGAACCGTCGAAATTGGTATCCAGCACACGCATACCGCCCAGCAACACGGTTAGTTCCGGCCCTGTAAGGGTGAGCAACTGAGCCTTGTCAATCAGCAATTCTTCTGTGGAAACCGTAAATTTCTCTTTTTGATAATTACGGAAACCGTCCGCTGCAGGTTCCAGAAAGGCTACCGACACTACATCCGTTTGCTCCTGCGAAGCATCCGTACGACCCGGTGTGAAAGGAACGACAACGGTATGTCCCGCTGCTTTTTCAATGCCTGCATTTCCTGCGAGCACGATCAGGTCAGCCAGTGAAACTTTTTTACCGGAAGTCTGCGTATCGTTAAACTCTTTCTGAATGCTTTCCAGAGTATCCAACACTTTTTTAAGCTGTACCGGATTATTTACTTTCCAGTCTTTTTGAGGAGCCAGGCGAACACGGGCACCATTTGCGCCGCCACGTTTGTCGGAACCGCGGTAGGTACTTGCAGAAGCCCAGGCTGTGGAAACCAGCTCGGAAATGCTCAGACCGGAGGCCAATATGTTGGCCTTCAAGGCAGCCACATCATTTCCATCGATCAATGCATGGTCAACCACGGGAACCGGGTCCTGCCAGATCAATTCTTCCTGCGGCACATCCGGACCCAGATAGCGTTCACGGGGCCCCATATCGCGATGCGTCAGCTTGAACCATGCGCGGGCAAAGGCATCTGCAAATTCGTCGGGATTTTCCAGGAACCTTCTGGATATTTTTTCGTATGCAGGGTCAAACCTTAAAGCTACGTCGGTCGTCAGCATGGTCGGCGCATGTTTTTTGTTGTCGTCATATGCATCCGGAATGATCGCGTCTGCATTTTTGGCAACCCATTGGTGCGCGCCGCCCGGGCTTTTGGTCAGTTCCCATTCAAAGGCAAACAGGTTTTCAAAATAATTGTTACTCCAGCGGGTCGGGGTTTTTGTCCAGATTACTTCAAGCCCGCTTGTAATCGTGTCGGGACCTTTACCTGAGCCATAGCTGTTGCTCCAGCCAAATCCCTGCGATTCCAGGTCGGCAGCTTCCGGCTCTTTGCCCACATGCTCGGAAGGAGCAGCGCCATGGGTTTTGCCAAAGCTGTGTCCGCCGGCAATCAGTGCAACCGTTTCTTCATCGTTCATGGCCATGCGGCCGAATGTTTCACGAATATCTCTGGCAGATGCAATCGGGTCGGGATTACCGTCAGGGCCTTCCGGATTGACATAGATAAGACCCATATGTGCAGCACCGAGGGGTTTCTCCAGATTTCGTGAATGGATATTGCGCCCCGGATCTTCGTCCGATGAAACGACGCCATCTCCGGCAACTCCCGGCGAACCGTCTGCATAGCGATGGTTGTTGCCCAGCCAGGTTGTTTCCGATCCCCAGTACACGTCTTCGTCCGGCTCCCAAACGTCGGCACGTCCGCCGGCAAAACCGAATGTTTTAAAACCCATCGATTCCAGGGCAACATTGCCTGTAAGAATCAGTAAATCGGCCCATGATATTTTTTGACCATATTTTTGTTTGATAGGCCAGAGCAGTCTGCGGGCTTTATCAAGGCTCACGTTATCGGGCCAGCTGTTCAAGGGAGCAAAACGCTGTTGTCCCGCACCAGCACCGCCGCGGCCATCACCTACACGGTACGTACCGGCACTATGCCAGGCCATACGGATGAACAAAGGGCCGTAATGTCCGAAGTCGGCAGGCCACCAGTCCTGTGAGTCGGTCATCAGGGCATGAAGGTCCTGCTTCACTGCTTCCAGATCCAGGCTTTTAAAAGCTTCCGCATAGTTGAAATCTTCCCCCATCGGGTTTGACAAGGATGAATGCTGACGCAGGATGTTTAATTTCAGCTGATTGGGCCACCAGTCACGGTTTCGGGTTCCATTGCCACCAACGTTTTGCTTTACAGCGTTATCTTGGTCCATAGTGCCATTGAGAAAAGGGCACTTACTCATGTCGTTTGATTCGGTTTCCATTTTTAGAAGTTCATGTTGTAGACTGATACAGCCTGCACTCGGATTACATGCAGACAGTTAAAGTTATAGGATTAAATTATATAATCACAATCGATTAATTCTATAATTCGATAGGTATAATCTATTTCAGCGCAGATGAATATGACCTGGCATGGTTCGTCATTAATCCAAGGTTAATTGATTCAGTAGCTAGTGTACGACGGAGTGCTGCGTATATCTTTTAAGATCAAATTGTTATAAAAAATAAAAGGATAGGAGAGTTCAGGAGTCCAATCTGTTTAAGTAGCATGCAAATTAGCATATACGCTGCAAAGTAAATACCAGCTGCCAGTCCATTTTTTGTTCAGCTGTCTGCCAGAAAGCAGTCAAAATCATTTTAGGTTCTCAACTATTTAATCGGGATTCTAACACCTTTATCCAATTGACAAGTACTTTTCGATCATAGAAAGATTCACCCAATGTCTTTTCTTTTTGCAGCCGAAACAGAGGTCGCTTTTTACACTGGAGTCAACGATTTCTGGCAAAATCCGTTTGTTGTTAAAAGGAGGGCACACGTTTTATTGCTTACATCGGACATGGTAACCAGGTTAGCTGTCTCAGAACATGAACTTTTATCTTATTTTGACTTGACCTTTGGCAGAATTGCACTTTCTGCAAAGTATTGATCTTTGTAATATCGCGTATAGGCTGCAATGATGATGAATGTCAACAGTTCGGCTAATGAACGGGACAGCCAAATTCCCGACAAACCAAAGTAATCCGGAAGTACCACAAGCGCAAGCGAAACCAGCAGAAATCCTTTTAAAAAGTTGATTAACAACGAAAGGGTTGTTTTTCCTGTACTTTGAAAAAAAGCAGCGAGCAGATAGTTTGGACCGGCTGCTAAAAACAGCAGAAAGTATAATCCCATAGCCTGACCCACCATTTTACGGTAAGCCATGTTCTGGTCGCCTGAAAATAACATTACGAGCGGATCAGACAGGAATAAGCCGATGCCGGTCACCAGCATTCCCAGCAAAAATGTAAAGCCAAGCGAGAAGCGCAAAGATTCCAGCACACGTTGCGGTTGTCTTGCACCCATATTAAAAGACATAATGGGAAGTACGGCAATCATTGCAGCCGTAAAAGGCCGGATCAGCAGAAAACTAAGGTAGTTGACCAAACCGAATGTGGCGACTGCAAGGGTCCCGAAAGGAATCAACGACTGGTTGATCAACAGCAGGCCAGACGAAAACGCGATTTCGGCTGCAAAGGAGGGAAGTCCGATTTTCAAATACTCCTTCCATTGGGAAAATTTTAATGTAAAGCGAAAAGAAGCAAAGCCAAAAGGAGCATTACCTTTTAAAATGTATATAAATAAGTAGGTTGTACCTGCGGCCAGTGCTATGGATGTGGCCATTGATGCACCTTTTACACCCAGTCCGAATCCGACAATCAACAGGAGATCCAGGATAATATTGACAGCTGCTGCCAAAATCGATGCATTACGTGATACCTTCGGAGCATTGCCCGCCCGGACAAAATTTCCCCAGATCATCCCAAGAAAGAAAAAGGGAAGACTTGACAACTGCCAAAAAGCATAATCTGCGGTATTTTCAGCCAGGACCGGGCTGGATTCCCCAGCCAGAAACCGGGCAAGCGGTACTGCTAAAAACGGTGCAGTGATCGCTACGCCACCTCCAGCCAAAATAACCAGGGTAGTTGCAAACTGAAAGATTTGTTGAACCTGCTTGAAGTCTGCAGCTCCGATACTCTTGCCGATCAGTACGCCGCCACCGATCATAACAGGTAGGCTCAATGCGATCAGGACGATCACGACAGGACCATACAATCCGACCGCTGCCAGCCCGTCTTTTCCTATTTGCTGTCCTAGTATAATGCCATTGACAAGCTGGTGAACAAGGGACGACATCAGACTGATTACCGCAGGCCCGTAATATTGAAAAAACAGCGTCCGGATGGGAGCATCTCCTAATGGATTGGTAGCAGTCATGATGGGATGCCTTGGAAAGATGGGGCGCAAAGGTAACGTATTCATCCAATTTTGCAATTCCACATTTATAATAACTGGTTATATCCGTGCAGTTTAGGATGAATTTAAGGAGAAAACAGGTAGCCACGTTGATGCGGTAAGTAAACCCAAGCTATTCTCTTGAACGTGGGCAGGATTGGTAAACCGTGCAGATCAAAATCAATATAACAGCTTGCAGCATGCTAACAAAAAAAGCCATCCGGAATTCACCGGATGGCTTCTTGTCAAGATATTACCTACTCAGGAAGGTACCTTTCTTGGTTTTTCGCGTTCCCAGAAACGGTGCATGGCGATGGCCAATATGAATTTGTCAGCCAGTTCAGATGCGCTTTCACTAATGACAACGCCTTCTCTGAGCACGTTTTTATCAGAGAAATCTGCCGGCAGTTTACTGCTGAAATACGTGGCTTCAATCACTTGCATGGCCGAGCTGTCTGCTGCTATGGGCTTGCAATGCCTGAATGCTTCATTGAGAAAATGTACAGCATCTGCTTCGGCTTCAATGCTGGCGACGCTGTTTGTTCCTCCCGGTACATACACCGCATCGTATAAGACGGACGCAGCATTCAGAAAGCTGTAATCAACAGCAATTTGCGTATCGTTTTCAGAAATGATAAATCCCTGATGCGGAGCAATTATTTCAACTACGGCACCTGCATCCGTCAAGGCAGATTTCACTGCATTCAAGGACTTTTCATTTACACCGTCAGCAGCCAGAAATGCTATTTTCCTGGTTTTGATGCTGTCCTTTGGTGTGTTGGCCATGCTAAGTGCAGCAGATGTTGTAAGCTTTCCTTCTGTCATGACCGGCTGATAATCATTTGGGTCTGCATCGGCAGGAAAGCTGTGGTTTATAGGTTGCTCGGGCTGCTGAGGCACCGTCAGGCCCAAGGCATATCCGACTCCGGAAGCAAGTGATTTATCAATGAGAGATAAAATTCCAAGCATGCGTTCACGGATTGCGACCGTTTTCACTTTGCCAAGTTCAAAGCTCAGTGCGTCAATGATGTGGTTTTTTTCAGGATCGGACTGGCTGTTGAAGAATAACCTGGCCTGACTGAAATGATCCAGAAAGCTTTTACTTCTTGCGCGCACCTTGCGGGCTTCTATTTTCTCCGGGTAAGAGGTATACCCGCCTTCCTGCGCCTTTGCCTGATATGGTGCACCGTCTCCCAGCGAATTGGGACTGTAGCTGACCTTTCCACGATTGATGGTCTGGCGCATATAGCCGTCCCGCTGATTGTTGTGAACGCTGACAACCGGCCTGTTGATCGGGATCTCCTGAAAGTTGGGACCACCCAGACGGATCAGCTGCGTATCCGTGTAGGAAAACAGCCTTCCCTGCAACAACGGGTCATTTGTAAAATCGATACCCGGAACCACATGTCCGATATGAAATGCAACCTGTTCCGTTTCGGCAAAGAAATTATCCGGATTCCGGTTCAGCGTCATTTTGCCTATGCGTTGTACAGGCACGAGTTCTTCGGGGATGATCTTGGTGGAATCCAGCAGGTCAAAATCGAATTTATGTTCATCGGCTTCCGGCACAACCTGGATTCCCAATTCCCATTCCGGGAAATTTCCGCTCTCGATAGCATCCCAAAGATCCCTGCGGTGAAAGTCAGGGTCCTTGCCCGAAATTTTTTGCGCTTCGTCCCAGGCTACGGAATGAACGCCCAGAAGCGGTTTCCAGTGAAATTTGACAAAGTTGGACTCACCTTGTGCGTTGATCAGCCGGAATGTATGTACGCCAAACCCTTCCATCATACGGTAACTGCGCGGAATTGCCCGGTCACTCATAACCCACATAATCATGTGTGCCGATTCCGGCATAAGCGAGATAAAGTCCCAGAAAGTATCGTGGGCAGAAGCTGCCTGCGGAATTTCATTATCCGGTTCTGGCTTTACGGCATGGACAAGGTCCGGAAACTTGATAGCATCCTGGATAAAAAAGACTGGCATGTTGTTTCCCACCAGGTCAAAATTGCCTTCCTGTGTGTAAAATTTTACAGCAAATCCCCGAACGTCGCGGGCAAGATCTGTAGACCCCCGCGATCCGGCAACAGTAGAAAAACGGACAAATACCGGTGTTTCCAATGAAGGATCTAAAAGGAAATTTGCTTTTGTGATGGAAGACAATGATTCGTATACCTTGAAAACGCCATGTGCACCCGAACCGCGTGCATGTACAACACGTTCCGGAATTCGTTCATGGTCAAAGTGCGTAATTTTTTCCCTCAATATAAAATCTTCCAGCAAGGACGAACCGCGTTCACCGGATTTCAGTGAATTCTGATCATCATTGATGCGTACGCCGTGGTTGGTATTCATAAACTCGCCCGCTGCCTCTTCCTTATAAGGTTCGAGATGGGCCAATTTAGTATTATCAGATTGATTAACTGGTATTTCGGAGTCTTTATTAGTCGCCATGGATAGGTATTTTAATTATATTATTCAGGCTTCCTGAGAAGCTTTGTAGTTTACTTTATTTTCTGCGATTTCGGTCAGCATGCTGTCTGCTTCTTTTTCCTCGCTCAATGTTTGAGCCAGTATTTCTGCCACATTCCCAAGGTCGAGTGTGTGTGCCAGCTGGGTAAGTCCGCCGTATGTTGCAATTTCATAATGTTCAACTTTCTGGGATGCCAGAATGATTCCCACATCCCTGGTAGCAGTGCCGGCCTCTGTGCTCTCCACAATGCTTTCTCCTTCTTTGGCCAGACCTTCCATCGCATCACATTTCTTGGCAATCGCCTTCTCTCCAAGTATTTCGAAAATCTGCTCGAGTCTTTTTACATGTGTTTTGGTCTGTGTAAGATGTTCCTGAAGTGCACTGCTTAAAGTACTGGAAGTAGCGGAAGAAATCATTTTGGGAAGGGTTTTCACCAGATGGTTTTCTGCCCAGTATATGTCCCGTATGGAATCCAGGAACAATTCATTTAATGCCGGGTCTGCTTTGCCTGAGGTTTTGGTCTTGAACATTGGTTCTGATCCAGATTCGTTTTTCATATAGTTTGGTATTAGATGGTTGATTTACAGCTGGACTGATAAGATCGGTTCTTTTTGAATGATGTTTTTTAATCAGTATGCTGAGGATTAGGATATCCTGTTCAATTATTGTTCCAGATGCACTTTGATTTTTTGAAAAAAAACTTTTCAGTCACATGAATTTTAATGAAAGCCTTTTTTCAACTTTTAACGAATTTGATAAATCCTGTTCAGCAAACTTTTTTTCAAATCCTGTGAGGCATGCAATAAGCCGGTATACACAAATATTTGAAGGCTCATACTTTTCAGTGTTAGCCTGGTGCGTTTTTTGAATGATTGCAGCACCGGCGTTTGTAGCAAGAAACCACGTTAAGTCCTGTTGGAAGCCCGGTTTGATACTTATTTATTTATTCAATTACTGGCAGTTACACGGAGGTAATGAACAGAAGCAAATGAGTGCTGAAAAACAGGTTTGTTGGCAAGAGCCTTTTGATTTTATCAAAATGGAAGAATGCAATTTAATTCGAAATTTTCATCCGAAATAAGTTAGGCAACACAGGCAGAATTAAGTTTTAATCTATATTACTTGATAAGTACGAACTAGTAGCCGTATATTCGTCAATGCCATTTTATACAATAAAGTTTGAACTATGCTTTCCCCTGAACTGAGGTTATTGATTGAGTCATGTAAAGCCTTTATATCAGGACGTGAGTTTAGACAAATAAAGGATAGTATGGACATCGAGTCCATAGATTGGATCAAGTTGCAAAAAATGGCCGGTTACCATTCCATACGTCCTACTGTTTATCATGTATTAAAAGGACAAACTATCCAATACACCGCCGGGGCACCAGATGCTTTTGTCAAAGAACTCCATCGAATTGCCGTTAGTAAAACACTTTTACAACAGCAAATGGCGCTGGAAACGGAGCGCTTGTTAATTCTTCTGGAACAGCAATCCATTGCTGTATTTCCTTACAAAGGAGCCATACTGTCTAAAATCTTGTACGCTTCCAGCAACCTGAGAGAATGGTCTGACCTGGATTTGTTTGTACCCAGAAAATTTGCAAAAGCAGCGCTTAAAACTTTACTTGATGACGGGTATCAGTTTGCGCAGGAAGAAACAAATCATGCATACAATTCAGATACAAATTTCCTTGATAAACTTCTATTTGAAAATGGTTGGCATGAGATTGGATTAAGCAAAAGTCAAGAAAACAGTTTACCATTTCAACTGGATTTTCATTGGCAGTTATGTGAAGATTTCTATCCTTATACGATCAATGAAAATGATATAATTACAGGGGCGCAAAAATTTAAACTTGTTGATTCAGAGGTTATTGTTCCCTCCATCGAACACATTTTTTTAATGACCTTACTGCACCATGGCGGAAGGGAATCCTGGATGCGTCTTAAATATATCTGTGATTTATCGCTGTTTATAAAACTATTTCCGGACAACTT
Source organism: Dyadobacter sediminis (assembly GCF_005860765.1). Taxonomy (GTDB): domain Bacteria; phylum Bacteroidota; class Bacteroidia; order Cytophagales; family Spirosomataceae; genus Dyadobacter; species Dyadobacter sediminis. Next base: position 411,343 of record NZ_VCEI01000011.1, read on the forward strand.
ATTTTGGGAACGTATTCTATCATTATGTGATACAGCAAAATTAAAGCGATCTCTGCTTTTAGGCTGTTTCTGTGTTCAAAAATATCTTAACGTAGCGCTTCCCGCAATACTGGAAAGCAAAGTAAAATCATACGGAGAGAGAAACACTCGGAATATACTTAAATCCTGGGAAAATTCTGTCAGCTTCTGGGAAAGTATGAGTGCCCAGTTGATTCACAAACGGATATTATTAAGCCATCAGGATGAAAAGTTTAGCCCGTTCAACTATTGGATTAAATACATGGAGTTTTACAGCACACCTAATCCGATGGAACAACCCCGGCTGCGTACTTTCAATAAAAAATATAAAATAGCCAATTTTTTCAGTAAAGTTGTAACATATGTATGGCTGAAAGGTTTCAGATAGCAACAGATCAGTAAACTATTTATAATAAACAGTATCGAGACAAATAGGGTCTTCCAACCGGAAATCATCTTTTATGATGGTCCGTTGGAGCGCCGCAAATACTCAATAAATCAATGAATAAGTATAGTGCTTTCGGACTTGATATCTGGTCGGAATTTGAACTTGATGAGTTGACTCCACGCAAAAGTACGGCCCCTGATGTTACAATCTCCAATGGTCCGATCCACTTTGATTTATCCAAAGGAATTCGGTTGTTTCAGGATGTATATTTTATCAAACAAAACAATATCTTCCTTTTACATGTAAAAGATATTGCGCTTTATGAAGTTTGTAATGGAAACCGCATTACAATCCAGACGCTGAATAATTCTTTCCTCGATGAATTCAAGATTTTTCTATACGGTACTTGTTTCAATTCATTATTGTTACAAAGAGAAATAGTAAGTCTTCATGGTGCCGGAATTGTCAAGGATGGAAAGGTCAGTTTGTTCATTGGAGATTCAGGAAAGGGAAAATCAACGCTGACGACCTACTTTATTCAACACGGGTATTCTTTTCTGGCTGATGATGTTTTGCCTTTAAAGCTCTGTGATGATAATCAAATACAGGCTGGTTCTTCCGTTGGTATCGTTAAATTATGGGAAGACAGTTTGAATGAATTTGGCCTGGTGAAAAATGAAGGAGCACAAATAAGAACGGATGTTGAAAAATTCAGATATGTATTTCCTAACAGCCTGACCGAAGGATATTTCCCGATATCAAAAATATTTATTTTGAACTGGAGTGACGTTGACGATGGTTTTGATATTCAAAAGCTTTCTTCCATTGAAGCCATTTTTTATTTGCGTGAGCATGTCTACCGGCCGCAATTCATTACGGAATCAGAGGAATATTCGCATATGATGAAGCTGATTATATCAGCAGTTCAGCAAACCGAAATTTTTAGTATAAACGGGAAAAGAAGTTTTGATAATTTGAATACGATTAAAAACAGACTATGACGACGTACAGCTTAAAAAAGCAAGATTTGGTTCACTCCACTTTCGGAGAAACAAGTTTGTGGATGATTAAAGAAAACGGGCATATAGTGGAACTGAATGAGTCGGCCCAGTTTATTATTGATTTACTAAGCCAGCAGAATCAAACGGCCGATTCTATTTTAGCGGCAGTCTGTGCCGAGTATGATGTAGCTGCCTCGGAATGCCAAAGTGATGTCACACAAACCATTGATGACCTGGTCATGGCCGGATTACTGGACGTATGCTGAGAAAGATATTCATGCGGACCGCGCTGTTTTTAATCGGCAACGTAATTTCCATCATTCATATAGTTTATAAAAAGCCTGTAAAGACAATTCTGGAACCGGATTCAAATGGTTTTCAGTCAGGGAATCCTTATTTGATATTTTTGGTGTCTCAACTTATTGAAGGAATGCCGTACCATATTCCAATGCCTTTTAAATGTTACGAACGAGCGTTGACAGCCCGGTTTGTGTTCAATGTGCTAAAAGTGAAGTCAGTTTTTTATATAGGTTTCAATCCGAAAGCAGCGACACGAACCGAGAAATTGCATGCCTGGCTTGAAACCGATATCGGCGATGTGTGCGGGTTTACAATAAAAGACAGGTACGTAGTTTTGGAAAAATATGCATAGGGTATTTGTCAGAATAAAAGAAAAGTTATTCCGGCAGGGGCCTGTTTTTCACAACTACCTTCTTCCTTATAAATTGGGTATATATTTTTTAAACGTACTCATCAAACTCCAAACTTTTCGGAAGTTCCGGGCAGCGGAAATTGAAAATTTTCAGGCACTTTTAGAAATTCTGGATGTACCGCACAATTTGCACGATGAACTAATCAATCACTATTTATTTACCAATACATGGCAACATTGGAAGAGCCTTCACTATGAACGACCTCTGATTTTTCAAAAGTATTGGAAGTTGGAAAACAAGGAAAAAGTAAAAAGACATTATCAGAACCAACAGGTTATTATTTTTTTATACAAGCATACGCCGCTTTCCAATCAGCATTTAAGCTTGATTCGTTTTGGCCTCAGGATGAAATTTGTAGGACTTGGCAATACACATTCCAAAAATTTTCTTGCATTGAACGGACAAGAAGATCTGCCTCGTGAAGTGATGGACAGCCCTCATAAATACCCGAAATTGGTACGGAATCAGCAACTAAGGAAAATCATTTCTGTTTTGAATAATACTGAGGGATATGCAATCAATTATTTTTTTGACGGGCAGGAGGGAAGCAGCTTCCGGTATGGCCGGATCGGTAATTTACATTACAGGCTTTCAACGGGTTTATTACGGTTTTTAAGACCTCATACGCAGCTGATAATGGTAGAACCTTTATTTGCTTTGGACGGTAGCGTTGCAGTTCAATTCCATGAAATAAAGCGTCTTGGTAATTTTGATGAACAATTCGACGAAGTTCAGAATTACTATGAACGTACTTTATTAGCCACTTTGCCTGCACTCAACGAATACATGATCAGCTGTCTGCTAAAAAATCATCATGCTGTTAAAAATTCAAACTAATCCAATTCCCTACATGGATATGGGCCAACAGGACGACTCTTGTTCTGTTTATCAAACCGAAGAAATTGAGGTGGTTTTTATCGGGAAAATTTTCAATGAACTAGGCAAGTATCATAATGCGGCTCACTATTTTTTTGAAAACGTAATAAAGCAGCCTCAGCAAACAGTAGCTGAAATTGACGGTTACTTTGGTGTAATCATGCTGGATAAAACCACAGCATCGGTTGAAGTATACAGAGATCCGATCGGTATCCAGCCGCTTTATTATGCTATTGAAAACAATAAATATCTGTTCAGTTCTACGCTCAAAGCCATCAAACAAATTCTTCCGAATGCCTCGCACAGCGAAGAATTTTTCTTGAAATATCTGGAAGAAATGGTGCCTAATACGTATGAACTTACCATGTATGAGGGGATTTTCCGTATTAATCCCAATAGTAAATACGTATTCAGTAATAAAAAAACAACACAGAAACGTCAGCTATTTGATTTTAAAAAAATAGCCATTCAAAATCGTACAGACGAAGAGGCTATTGAATTGTTTCAGTGCGAACTGGAAAGAGCCGTTGGCAATTACAGCAAGAATCATCAAGATTTGTTTTTCCAATATACCGGCGGATTGGACAGCACGGGAATAGTGGCTGTAAGCCGGTTTTTGAGGGGAAGTACAGAAAGGTTCCATACGTACATTCACCAGTATTTTCCGGATCACCAGCGCTTTGATGAGATGCATATTGTCAAAAAGCTGCACCAAACCGAAGGCTTGCCACTACCGCATTATACACCCGAAACGCATTTTGAATCTGTTGACGCCGAAGTAGCTTATGGCAGGAAAAACCATACGCTGATGATTATCAATCAGGTGCTTGATTCTATTTATACCGATATGAATCAAAAAATTGGGAGGGTGTTGTTCTCTGGCTTTGGAGGCGATGAATGTATTACATTCAATCAGAATCCGCGTTTTTTTACAAATCAGCTGAAAGATTTCCGGCTTAGCAAAATAATAAATAGTATCCGGGTGTATGGCATCAAACGCTATGTATCTCAACTCGTTAAAACAGATATGCGGATCTGTTTATTAAGAATATTTTTTCCTCAAAGAATCATGCAGCCGCACTTTGAATTTCGGAAAACAAGCAGGAGTACAGATACTTTCAGGCGTGTATATGACACACATGGATACATACGCTATTTGTTAGCTTTGCCTCGTGTTGCATATCGTATTGAGGAAGAAAAAGAAATGGCCGCCAACAATCAGGTTACATTGGCGTATCCTTTGTTAGACTTTCAATTACTCTGTTATTTTTTAAGTTTAAAAGAAAATCAGATTATTTTAAAACAAAGAGGGCGTCTTTTTTATAAAAACGCCCTCAGGAAATACATAAAGTCGGAATGGTATTTTGATTACCGAAAAGCGGAATCAGTTACAGTTGGCGAATCCCTGTTCAAGAATGAAAATGAACTGGATGCGCAACTCATGAGCCAATACAATAAATTGCCGGCATTTGTGAAACAGTACGGTTTTAAAAATAAATTACTCAAACAGCAGAAACCGGTAAAGGAAATACTATTGAGTAGGCTATCAAAACTAACTGCATGGCTGAAAACTCAGTAATCCTATGAGCCTGTTTTCGAGTTCCCGTTTTCGGACTCGCCTAACTGAGCCTCTTGTTTGCCGAAAATATCATTTTTAGTATACACTTTCACGGTAGGTTTCACCCATTTTTTTTGTTTTTGCACGGTTTCTAGTGGTTAGTTTAATGGTTAATTCAAATTTAATAGTTTTTCAATAAAGAGCGTACTTTCAAACGGACTTTTCTGATGAATTTCAAGCCAAGGACTTTTATTAGCTTCCAAAAGACTGTAACCACTTTCGGTAAGGGCCACATCCCATCCGATAATATCCGTTTTGCCCAGCAGGTTGTGACCTTTTTTAATCATGGTAAGTATCACATCCCAATCCGGCATTTCAAAACCATCCAGTTTAGGCGGTATGTGCTGGAATATAATTTCACCAATAATCGTTCCATCGCTGGCGTTGATCGCGTAGTAATCTTTATTTCCTAATCCGGAATCAAGAAATTGTTTTCCTTTGTTTAGGATCAGCACGGGATTAAGGACTTTTATCTGGCCTTTTATTTTGGTGCTGATTATTCTTACGACCGGAACGTTTGTTTGTCCTTTTTCAGCGAAGTAATGAAACAGCCCAGCCTTTTCCTGAATGACATATTCTCCTGTTTTCAAATAAAAATTTATGAAATCCAGCAGATACTCAGCCTTGATCAGTCTGTTTTGATTTACTATTTCAAAAGTATTTTCACTTGTTGTCCTAATCTCCAGTATTCCTTTGGATTGTGAGCCTGATACGGGTTTAATAAAAAAATCCTTCGCATAGTTCCAGGGAAATCCTTGAACAAAACTCTGAACTGTACCATTTTTTATTTTCCCAAGTAAGCGAGGAGCAGGGAGTTGATTTTGAACGCAGAAATAATAAAACTGTTCTTTATTAGCGATGATTTCCTTTTCTGATTTTGATCCTTTATGGTAAACATGAAAGAGATAATCCTGCAAAATAAATTTGTTTGAAGAAATATGGAGAACATTTATTTCATGATTGAATATTGGGTTTCTGTTAGCGTGATTTCCTCGTTTAAATTGGCAAAAAAGGTCAGAAATGTAAAATAAGATTCTATATTTTGTTTCGCTGTTCTGAATCGAAATGCGGTAATAACTCATTAAATGAGGGTCAAGGCCAACAGGAAAATAGGGGAAAAGTCGAGCTAATGTTTGGATTTTCATGAAGAAATATTCAGGACCTTGCAATCAGTACTTAGTACGCTAATGTAATAAATAAGCATGCAATTAAAAAAAGCTTTGCAGGATGTGACATGAAATGCTCTCCTGAATAAAAACCATTGATTTAGTTCATATACTTGACAGAAAACCGATGAACAGATTGAAATAAAGCCGTCACAGTATTTACATTTGAAGCGACTCAAAATCTTTAATCATTAATTTCGGACTGATTTATTTCGTGATAAATTAATTACTTGATTTTACATTAGCTTGTATTGAGTTCAACTGTTCGCATTGTTATCAATTAGCAAAGCCGTCCATAATCTAATATGAACGGCTTCGCTATTGATTGTCTACAATGTTTCCAGTCTGATTATTGCGTTACCAGCAATTTAATGACCTCCGTTGCAGCTTCGGACTTGATTTTCAGCATATAAATTCCGGAGCTTAGCGCCAGTCCTGAAATATCCACGTCTGTTTTCTGGCCGGCAATTGCTTTTTGGGCTGTAACAACTTGATAGCTCTGACCAGCATTGTTCAACAGATCCAAGGAAATGTCTTCACTGTGCTTGCCGGATATTTGAACAGTAAATTGCTTTCTGACCGGGTTGGGGTAAACCGATGACGGCTCAGGTTCTGCTTCCAGGCTCAGGCTGATTTCTTCCTGATTGGTTCTTGCAGCAGCATTGGTTTCCGGTGCAGGAATGATAACCAGCTGAGGTGGATTGGAGGCGTTTTCCCTGCTGTTGAATGTTAATCTGGTATTGCGTTTATTAGGATCTCTCAGCATAAAACTGACCAATGGATCGCCTGCCTGTTGCTGCGCTTTGACGTAGCTGGTGACATCAATTTCATAGTATTTGTATGCATTGTTCACAGCAACCGAACCCAGTGATGGCGTGGAAGCCAATGGCGGATCCGCACTTTGGAGCGTTCCCAGTTCATATTCTTTCCAATTGTCATCGTCTACACCGTAAGCATGCAGATAGATGTCCTTGTTATTTTCATGATTATGACCATACAAGCGCAGTTTGGCTGAACCCACTTTAGTAACCGTACCAATTGGAAATTGAAGATAAGAGTAACGGAGCTTATAACCATTTTCCGAAATAGTCTTTACTTCCAGGTTGGGTGCTGAACCATAATTTACGCCGTATTCATAAATGTAAGAATCTGCCAATGGCTTCAGCATGACATTTTTCGTCAGTACTTCAATGGCCGATATTCTTGGCAGATCCGCCGAGCCGGTCAGAAAGTCGATGTTGAGCATGCCGTCTGTGACATCGACGGTGAAGGTTTCCGCGGTAGCCCGCATGGCTCCGCCGGCTTTGGCAAAGATATCATAGTTGGTCAGCTTGCGGCTGCCTTCCATGTTGACGTGAAACTGTCTGCTGCCTTTGCCGCCTTTTTTGCCCGGAGCCCCGAAGTAGGTTTCAGCGAAGTGCAGGTACACATCAAAGGTACCGTTGGCAACCGGAATATTATAGCTGAACGAAGGCGAGCAACGTGCCGACTGATAGAGTATGTCATTGCTTGTATTCAGGATATCGCCGCTTGCAATGGAGCTGACACGGTCAATGCCGGCATAATACTGATCGGCAACGAACCGCTTTTTGGTAGCGGTAGTGAATTCAGGACCGCCCGCATTGATCCGCACAATGGTATTGCTGGCCTCTTCGCTGATGACCAGCAGTTTTACCTGCACAACGGCTCTGGTATAACCCGGTGCAAACAAGGTTACAGCAGCCGTGTAAGTTCCGGCAGCAAGGCCGGTTGCATCCGTACTGAAAGTCAAAGGTCCGGTAGCTGCCTGCGGGATTTTCAGCCATGGCGCATTATCCGATTTGATGATGGTCAGATCCGGCGTGCCCGCACTGGCGGTCAAAGTAACCGTTTGCGGAGCTGTCACACTGCCGGGTTTGTAAGTAAATGAAAGGTTTGAACTGGATATCGTCAGCTTTTTGGCCGGAACTGTCGGTGCATATTTGATTACCCAGCCGTCTGATGAGCCTCTGGAATTCTCTGTTTTGATCGGGCCTGCATTGTCACTGCTTGCGCCAAGTAACATAAAGCCACCATCCGGTGTAGAAGCGAATTCGGAAATAGGAACGCCCAATGATCTGTCCGAAATCCTGGAACCGTTTGCTGCCAGCTTTATCGTCCATGCGCCCAGTACATTTCCTGTCTTGTACTTACTTGCATAGCCGTTTGCATTGCCACCTAGCGTAAAGCTTCCATCTGCATTTTCGCGCATGAAGGTTAACAAGGTATAGGAGGAAAAATAGTTGTTCTCATTCACGTACTTGCTGGCACCTATGGTTTTGTCCCACTACTTGGTGCCATCGGATTTTATTTTTATGACCCATGTATCCGTACCCCCGATTAGTGGCTCGGACATATCTCCGCTCACTTCCGAATAGCTTGTATGTCCTAATAAAAGATAACCTTTATCGGAAGTCGCACTAATAAAACGGAATGTGTCAGTACCATTGCTGCCAAATGTTTTATCCCATTGTTTGGCACCGTTTGCATCTATTTTCAAGATCCAGTAGTCTGAATTGCCACCTCTGGAAGGTTCACTTTTATCACCACCTATTCCGGACTGTGTAGATCCTCCGACAATATAGCCACCGTCCGGTGTCAAGAGCAAGTCAGACATATTCGCATGGATGCCAGACCCGTGATTTCTTTCCCAGACTTTGGAGCCGTCTGCTGCAAGTTTGAGCACATTTAATGCACCATTTGCACTACCCCCGATGATGTAGCCGCCATCCTGCGCCACTTTCATGGTCACAAAAAAATCTTCTTTAAGGCCACCGTAAGTTTTGTCCCATTCTTTGGTACCGTTTGCTGAAATCTTGATAATCCAGTAATCATAAGGTGTTCCTCCATCCTGATAGGGCTCACTGAGATTGTCTTCACTTTTATCACCGCTTTTATCGGAGACAGCATTACCGCCCAGAATGTAGCCGCCGTCCGGAGTTTGTTGTACGGCGTTAAGTTCGTCGTACTCACTGCCGCCGAAAACCTTGTCCCATTCGACGGCACCCGTTGCCGAAACTTTGACAACCCAGTAATCCCCCTTGCCTTTTCCCGGCGGAGTTTGATCGCCATTAATGCCGAGACCTGACATGCCGCCCAGAATGTAGCCGCCGTCCTTCGTAGGCTGCGCAAGATACAAACCATCGCCGCCCCGGCCGCCAATGGTTCTGTCCCATTGAATGTCGGATTGGGCTGAAAGGCTTTGCACTGAAAGAAAAAAGAAGGCAAGGATGGTTAATGGCACGGACACAGCCGCTTTAAGCCGGCCCGTAAACCGATGATCATGACCGGATCGGGACCATGAAAAGGTCGCACGGGCAAAGTCTGCCCAGGAACAAAAGTAAATGGATAAAAATGAATACATTGAGGTTCGTTGGATAACAAAGTTGAATAAATGAAATTACCTGTTTGTAACCTGTAATATATAAATATTTAAGCCGGTTCTTATTCAGGAATTTATTTACCGGAGAAAATACTATACGTTAAATTTCAGGCACAAGGAATAGTTGTGAGATAAGCATCCAACTTCTTTGTATTTTCCGGAATTTTGTCAGGATGAAGTATGAATCCTGCTTTTGGTAAGATTTTGCAACGATTTACATTATTCCATAAAATACTGCCGGGGAATCATTGAAAGATGCTTTTAGTCCTTTAAATTTAACTTTCCCAGAAATTAGAATACAGGTCAGCTCTACCGGAATTTTTCCATGTTTGTATTTGCTGCCAACTACTTTAAAAGCCATCCGACTGATTAGACGAGCCAACCTTTCAGAATGGCATGAAAGCTGGAAAGCTTTGAAATACAATATGGTTAACTGGAAAAAGTGCCACTAAATAAGATTAATATTCATTTCGATCAGGGAACCGTAACAGGAACTCTGCCAGATGCCGGAAATCATTAATTTAGAAGAAAGTCTTTGAATACGGCACTTGCCGTCAGAAGGAAATTGGATCGTCTATTAAACTAAACGGGCAAGCGTGGAAAATAAAAGACGCGTATGGCTGTGGGTAATGGTGCTATTGTTTGCAGCATTTGCAGGCGGCCTTGCTGCTCGTAAAATGCGGTCGTATGCTGAATACCCGAAAGCGAAGTCAGCTCCTGTTCCGGTTTATGTGGAACCGCCCTTCAGGCACTCCATGCTGTCCCGTCCGGATTCATTAAGAGATGCAGGAAATTTTGATCTTGCACATGATGCTTATCTTGCAACGGCAGCCTGTTTCCTGGAAAATAAAAACTGGAAAGGTTATGTGTGGTCGTTGAATGCTGCAGGCAGTACCGGGATAAGAGGCAAATACCATGATAACGGGCTTGCGGCACTTCAGAAAGCACTTCGGGCAGGGAAACAGCACCTCGGAGTTAACCACCGGTATGTAAGCAACACCTTTTATTTTTTAGGAGAATATTATTACCTGATCTCGAATGCATCCAAATCACTTGCTTGTCATAAGCAGGCGTTAAAATGCCGGATATACCTGTTCGGGAAAAACGGCAATATGGTTGCCGACAGTTACCAGCAAATTGCTCAGGTATATCAATATCTCGTATTCGATTATGCCAAAGCAGAAGCCTATATGGACTCTGTACTGCAAATCACCCGAAAGGCACCTGAGCGGAATTTACGGGATGAAGCAAGTATCTGTTACGACCTGATGGCAGTCAACCGCCTGAAAGGTGATCTGGAACGGGCGTTGCTTTATGCGAACAAATATATGGTTATGGCGGAGGAACTTGGCGACAGTAATCTGCTGGAACTGGCGCACAGCACAACCGGCAGCATTTACTATTCACAGGCTGATTACAGGAATTCGATCCTTCATTTAAGAAAGGCCATCGGATTGAATCGTACGAACAAACCGGCGATCAGCGGACAAAACAACATTTCCTATTACTATAATGACCTTGGAAATGCATTTTTGCAAACGGGTAATTTCCGGATGGCAGCCCGATCCTTTCATGATGCACTGAAAGCACCTGACAGTTCCTTATCTTCGGACACATTGTCTGTTACCAACAGTTATGCTTCTTTAGGAAATCTGTATCTGAAACAACAGCAATTTGATTCTGCAAGGTTTTATTTTGATAAATGCCTTTCCGGCCGGCTTGCTTACTATGGCGGCAAACATTATAAAACATCTCAGGCGTATAAAAATCTGGCTGATATTTCTTACCAGACCAGTCGGTTTGACCATGCGCTCGCAAATTATCAGCTGGCATTGATTGCTGCTGTTCCGGAATTTATCCAGACTGAAATTTCAGCTGTGCCCACGGTTGCAATGATCGGAGCCCGGTATGAACTGATCGATATCCTTGGCTCAAAAGGAAAAGCTTTGATACAGAATTATCTAAAAAACAGCCATAACCAGGCAGATCTGATTCTTTCATTATCCTGCTTTCGGACGGCCGACAGCCTGATCCAGAAGTATGCAGAATCGTATGGTTCGGAAAGTTCCAGGTTATCGCTTGCACAGGAGAGCCATGCCATTTATGAGCAGGCGCTGGCCTGCACCTTGTTACTAAGCGACGCTACGCACCAGGTGATTTACAATTCCTATGCATTCTATTTTATGGAAAGAAGTAAAAGCCAGCTTCTTCTTCAGGGGATCAGACGGGCTGAACAGTTGAATACCAAACTGATTCCGGATACGCTCCGGAACCTGGAAAAGGAATTGAGTTTCAGAATAAACACGCTGCAACAGCAACAGGAAGAGCATGTAAACAGCAACCACAATGAAAAAGAAATTCAGAAAATAAGGAGCCAGTTACTGGAAGTCAATATGCAGTACCGGAATTTGCAAAAAAGGATGGATACGAGATACCCGTTTCTAAAAACTTCGGAAACAGACAAACAATCCATATCACTTCACGATTTGCAGCAAAACCTGAAAGATACTTCCCGGCAGTTCATCATGTACTTTTGGGGGGACAGCAGCATCTATATGCTGGGAATTACCGCGCGGAAAAGCAAATTTGTCCGGATTTCAAAAACGAAAACCTTGATGGAGACATTTACAGGCTTCGTCCGGAATCTTTCCGGGAAAGATGAGCTGCCGGGTACCAAAATGGATCATGAGTGTGCTTTTGAGGTTTATACCCGTCAAGCCTATGGTTTGTACCAAAACCTCGTTAAACCTGCTTTACTGCTATCCGGTGACAACGCCGGAACATCCGAAAAACCACTTGCAAAACTGGTTATCATTCCGGACGGTCCACTGGCTTATTTGCCTTTCAGTACACTTCTGACCAGACTGCCGCGGCACGGACATGCCGATTACCAAAGTCTTTCCTATCTGCTGCTTCGGTATCAAAGCAGTTATGCTTATTCCGCCACATTACTTGCACATCAGGAACAGCAATCCGGCTCTGCCCGAAGCGGCGTACTGGCTATGGCCTATTCAGCGGATGCTTCCGGTTCTGCCGGACAACAACATAGGCAGGATCAAATTCCGGGAACAGTCAGGGAACTGGCGGCCATTTCGCGTATCATGAAAGGTCTGTACCTGAAAGGAAATGAAGCCACTGAACAGACTTTCCTAAACAATGCTTCGAAATATCAGATCATCCACCTTGCTGTGCATGGAAGAACGGATGAAAAAAGCAAATATGAAAGCAGAATTCTCTTTAATGCGGAAAGCAACCGGCCGGGCGATGGAATATTGTACGCACACGAACTCTACAATCTGCAACTGGGTGCCAGGCTTGTTGTATTAAGTGCATGTGAAACCGCCCTCGGCAGGCTCTTTTCAGGCGAAGGAGTGTTCAGCATGGCCCGGGGTTTCACCTTTGGAGGCTGCCCTTCCCTGATTATGAGTTTATGGAAGGTTGATGATTCTGCTACTGCCGATTTGATGGCACATTTATATGAAGGACTTCAGACCGGATTAAGTATCAATGAATCCCTTGAATCTTCACAGCGCAACTATTTGCGTACGCACGATGAGCTAACGGCCCACCCGCGTTACTGGGCAGGCTTTATTGCATCCGGTAATATGGCTCCCATCGAAACGGGTTGGCCATATCAATGGCTAGCAATGTTTACAACAGCTGTTTTTCTGATCACGCTGTTTCTGGTTCAAAATAAATACAGGTGATTCTCGCAGACTGATTTAGCGTGAAGGTTTGCGCTTGACAGGTTGCTTGGGCGTGTCAGTACCGTCTTTTGATGTACTTCTCGTCGAAGTTTCTTTTCTTATTGGAGCCGGCTGAATGATGGGGTTGTCCGTTTTAGGGTAATCTCTGTTCAGTTGAAGCGCCGGATGAAAAGGGGTATTTTGACGTTTTTGACCCTTGATGAAGTTTGGAAAATAAAAAGATGCATTCATGGTTATTTCAGAGTTAAATGGTTGAAAATCTGAGCAGATCTTTTTTATTCAAGTTAAAATGAATTTCACAGATTTCAAAGTTCAGACAAAAGCTGGTTCGCTTTCCGTGCGTAAATTCCGGATTGTTTTCCAAGCTCCTGCAGGACTGACTTGGCCGGAGCAGTCTTATTTTGTTTCAAATAGGTCAGTGCCAGATACCATTGTCCTTGCTTGTAAAACAGGCTATCCGGATCATGCACGACTTTCTTCAGGCTGGATTCGGCAAGTTGGTATTGATCTGTCTCCAGATAAGAAATTCCCAGAATCAAAAGCCAGCCTGTGCTGTCCGCTTGCCCGGATGCCAGTTTTTTCAGGAGCGGAATCGCTTTTTGATAATCGTTGTTTTCATAGGACCGGACTGCAAGCTGTTGCCATGAAGCCAGCGTATCTCCGCGGGTTACGCTGGCTAAAACCGTACTTGGGTAAGGTTCATAATACCGGGTAAACAGATTTTCGCCCGAAGAAGGCCGTTCCCACCAGAAAAAAATACCTGTCAGAAGCATGGCTGCCAAACCGGCTGCCCAGCCCCAAACCGGCATTCGCCTGCTTTTTTTTACCACAGGATCCTGCAAAGGAACAACCGGTGCTTCCTTCCGCAGGTCGGCGAGGTGCTTTCTGAAATGGGTTTTTTTACTTTCGAGCGTAATGCCGTTCATCAGCAGTTCATGGATTTCCAGTTCTTTTTGCAGCCCGGGATCCGATGCAAGCTTTTGCTGAAAATCGGAGCGTTGCTTCGCTGTAAGCCTTTTGTGCAGGTAATCGTCCAGTAACTGGATTCTTTCTTCTTCATTCATGACTGAAATAGTTGAAATAGGAATTATGCTTTTCCAATACTTACAAAAGTTTACGGATCCATACCCGTCATTACGCACTTTCGAAGCTCGGCAAGGCAGCGTGCTTTCTGGCTTTTAACGACATCTTCATTCTTGTACCCAAGTAAAAATGCAATTTCTTTCATTGATTTTTTTTCAGCATAATACAAATCGAGAATGGAATGGCATGCGCCGGAAAGTTTCCTTTTGCAGCGCGCCACGAGTTCCAGCTGTTGCTCCTGCTGATCGGTCTCTATTGATATAAATTGCATTTGCCCGCTGTTGAACATTTCCGATTCCAGTTCTTCAGTTTCCAGACTATACATGTTTTTACCTCTGATTTTGCGGTAAATCATGTATTTGCCGATGCTGAACAAGTAGCTTTTCAAGCTGGCTTTTATATTTTCCAGTTTCCCCAGTACTATTTTTTGAAACAGTGCTTCCATGGCGTCCTGATAGATATCCTCTGCCTCCAGGGCGCCCAATGTATACGTGTTATGTGCCCACCGGATGAAAGAAGTCCGGTTTGTCCGGTAAAAATCATCCAGCAATCCATACTTCCCCTCCACTACTTCTGCCATCAGTTTGATATCCTGCTGGCTTAGGCTAAATGGTGCATCCTGCATATACTCAGTGCGGTTTTATGAAGAAGGTAAACCAAAGAAGTGGATTGCAAGTAAAGAAAGGTTCAGCAATTAAGATGCCTGGAAAAAATATTTTAATGAATCTGTTTACCTTTTTTTGTTTGGAGCACCAACAGTCAGATAATCAATTTAACCTTTATCAAATCATGGGAAATGAATTGCTATACAGTCAGGGTTCGGCCTGACCTCATCAATCTGCCAATCCGTACATTTAACAATCATTTATTCACAGATCAAACTTACAATCATGAAAAAAATGTATTTTTTCATCAGGACCATTCTGGCCTTTGGTGCCACCGTTTACCTTTCAGGTTGCAAAGACACATTCGATGAAGTGCATGTAGCTGAATCAAAATCAGACAGTTCGGTTTCCGTTCCTATGGAAGAAGCTTTTCCGGGCCAAACCGGTATCGTGAAGCAGGGCAAGCTGTACGGCATTCCTGTTTATTACTCCGAAATACAAAATCAGGCTGTTTTCGAAGGAGATATTATATTGTCAAAAGAACAGCTGAGTACCACCGGTTTACCGGACAGTACCTTCCGAAATGGCCGGACAGAAGGAACGGGCAGGTCTTCCAATGCAGCACGCTGGCCCGGGAATACGGTATATTACAAGATCGATCCCGCTCTGCCCAATCAGGCCCGTGTTTATGCGGCTATCAAAGAGTGGGAAACGTATACGCCACTGCGTTTTGTATTGCGTACAAGCCAGGCCAATTATGTGACTTTCCGGCCCGGGAGCGGATGTTCTTCCCACGTCGGTATGATCGGAGGGCAGCAATATATCAATCTGGCGTCCAGTTGTTCAACCGGGAATACTGTTCATGAAATTGCCCATGCAATAGGAATGTGGCATGAACAGAGCCGGGTTGACAGGGACAAGTACGTTAAAATACTGTGGGAAAATATTCTACCGGGTTACGAGCACAATTTCAAGACCTATGCACAGCAGAACATGGATGGATTCGATTACAGCAGCATGGATCTGGGTTCCATCATGATGTATGATTCCTATGCTTTTACTAAAAACGGCAAGCCGACAATTACCCGGCTGAATGGCAGCACGTATACGGTACAGCGCAATGCGCTGGCGAGCCGGGATATAGGCTGCTCGGTTTCCATGTATTCCAATCTGTATACCGTAAAAGGCGACCGGTTATATGCAGTGAGTGCTTCTACAGGCCAGCGATCGGACCTGGGCGGGTCATGGACCGGAACTGAAGCGCTCGTATCCTATAACAACACGCTCTACGGAGTTCAGGCAGGGCATTTATGGAAAACAGACCGGCTCAACGGTAACTATGTATCCATGGGCCCTGACTATGGCGGTACGCTGGCAATGACCGTGTTGAATAACTACTTGTATGTAATACAACTGGGAAGCCTCTGGCAGGTAAATCCGTTGACCGGGGCTTATGCCAAGATCGGAACGGCAAACTGGAACGGCAGCACGGCCATGACCGCCTATAATGGTCAGCTGTTTGTAGTGAAAGGCGATTACCTTTACAGGGTTAATCCGACCAATGGAAACTATCAGTCCATGGGGCCAACTTACCAGGGAACGACGGACATGGCTGTTTTGAATGGCAGCATCTATCTGGTGGAATCCAACAGGTTGTGGCGCGTCAATCCTGTTACGGGCAGTTATGTACAGGTTGGCACCGAAGATTGGTCAGGAACCACCGCCATGACTTCACTGAACGGGTACTTGTATGTTGTGCAAGGAGATGTATTGTACCGGGTTGCATACAACGGCACGTGGAAAGCCTTGTCTTCCGGTTGGACCGGGGTCAACTATATTGCATCGATCAGCCAGCCATATTGATTTTTTCAGATCCAGCAAAGACTTATCCGGATTATAACAGCAATAATCCGGATAAGTCTTAATCCTTACTTTACACAATTATAGTGCTGTGCCGACACTTTTCATATCTTTTGCCAGCGATACTGGTTTGCTTCGTGTGCTAATTCTGTGTTTTACATTCACCTGATGAATTGGGATGAGGTGAACAATCGAAGGACTATCATTTCACGGAACGGGAAAAGCACATTCCCGGCTTTTTGGTATCGGATTGCAGCTATAAACGGATTGCGGCGGCATGCGGTATTTCTTGCAACACGGTAAATAATCCTATCCGAAATAGCTGTGACAAGTTGTACGTAACAGTACGACGGAGGCAGTCAGTCTGGCTAGCAGGGAAAGGCTGGTGGAAGTCAGCTGCAAAGACGTTGCAATCAGCGCGTGTAACAAAGTGAGTCTTCCGCGTTTGTACACTTTTTCTTCACCCCAAAAAGGATTGCAGCTACCCCTTAATAGCGGGATTTTACGTCAATACGCAGCATAAGACCTTTGTGCATTGCCCAATTACCGGTAAATTGATGCTGATATACTTCATGTCAGGCCAGGAACACGTCCGGGCAGGCCGCCCAGACCAAAGTGCTGTTCTAAAACCAGGCTTTAAAATTTGGTCCTGATCCGCATCAGGGTATATCATTATATCCGGTAATTATATTGATTGAAACGCTTATGAGGGATTTTGCAAACTTTGACAAGCAGGAAAGTTACTTTCAGCCCAACCAGACGCACCTGGATGTACATGTCAAGCTCAGGGAAACTGCACCGGAACTGGCAGCATCGCATAAATGGACTTACAAACTTAAAATTTTCTGCTCTGTTCCCGTTCTGTTATTCAGGCCGGAAAACAATAACTGCAACACCCTCATCCACCTGAATCATGTGCTTTTAACCAAGTTGAATGCTACGTGCTGGCTTAAAGCGGAAAAGCTGACCTTTATGCTTTTCATTTCAGATGCTTCTGTAAAAAGGGGAGTCGTTTGTGTAAAAGCAATACAGCTTTCAATCGAGGATTCGAAACTGGTCAGAAAAGCATGCAGAAGTCAACAGGGGCTTTCATACCATCAGGTAGAAAACCTGGTGGATATCATTTATCAGCTGAACATAACCGATATCTGGCCATCGGATGGTGATGCGGAATAAAAACACCCGCAGACATTGTGAAAATCCAGGTTGCCTAAAAGTATTGATCAGGTATTCTTTTAACTTGGGGTATTTCTGATTTATACCTTTCCTTGCCGCTTTATGTTCTGAGTCATGCCGGTTTTGCGGGCAATATCTTCCTTTTTAAGCATGTAGCTTTATAAAGCAGCATTCGCTTTTCTCAAACTGAGGAAATGAGGTATATGTGTGTAATTCAGTACAGCTTTATAAAAATTGTTCCACTATTTTTGTAACATCTTGATTAATAGTTAATAATTAATATTTTATTAAAATTTTTGTATAGTATTTGTTAATAGTTTGCTGCTCTTGAAAATAAAAGGAAGAGGAATTTGCCTTGCTGTCATGCGTATTCCGCAGATTTCTGTTCCTGTACCATGCGAGGCTGTATTCCTGACTATTTTTGCGGTTCGTTCTGTCCGGTATCTGGTCCGGACTTTACCGTTCCGGCTTGGAAATCGGGCCAAATTGGAATGATAGTTATGCAGGTATGCAATATATACCTACTCTCATGGAACCTACTGACAAACAAAGCGAAGAAGAAAAGCGGTTGATTGAGCAAAATCAGCTAAGAAGCACAGCCCTTACTGCAAAGCATCAGGCAGAAATTCTGGAATGTGAATTGAATAACGCAAGCGAGGAATACAAATCCAAAATGCTTTTGCGTCATGCATCCGAGTTGAGCAGGTTGTCGCAGGAGTATTTCAACCAGTGGATTGATTTTACGGAAAGGCAAAAGAAAACAGGGTAAGACTTGGCAAGACGGAAAAAGACCTATTCGGGTTCGTGAGGTGTCACAACTTATCAAGCTTAAAAAAAATCAATTCCGAATTTAGTTGTCTGTATGCAGATACAGACAACTAAATGGAGCATGTTATTTTATCTTGCGATTACGACTTTCTGAATCAGTAAGGTACCGTCAGTCCGGGTAATTTTCACAAAGTATAAGCCCGAGTGCATGTTGCGTACATCAAGCTTGAATGCAGGATTGCTGCCGGAATGATGGATCGGAACCGAGCTGCTGTTCAGCAGTTGAATGTTTTTAACATTTTCTGGATCAGAAAGCTGAATGGTTAAGGTTTCCGAAACCGGATTTGGGAAAATCGTGAATGCGGCATCCGCATCAAAAGTCAGCGTGTTGATCCTGCTGAACGTATAGCTTCCGTCGGTATCCACCATTTTAAGCCGGTACAGATTTTCTGCTCCCAAAACCGGATTTGCATGTATGTAATTGTAATCGACAGAGTTCTGACTTTCTCCTTTTGCATTGATTTGGGCCAGCGTGTTCCAGGATTTGCCATTGATGCTGTGTTGCAGTTCAAAATGATCACTTCGGGTTTCAGTACCTGTTGTCCAAGTAAGAAGCGCAGTATTCTTTTCTTTTTCAGCGGAAAAGCTTGTAAGTGTAACCGGTAGCGGCGGCGTTTCGAATCCAAGTTTAACAAGCCAGAAACCAGCGTAACCAACCAACGGACTTATTCTGTCATACCCGGGCGGAGAGTACGTAATGCCGCCAAATGCATATCCACCATCCGCTGTAGGTTCAATAAAGTTCACATTGTCTATGCTGCTTCCGCCAACGGTTTTATCCCATTCTTTTGTACCATCTTTTTTCAGTTTTACGAGCCACACATCAGCACCGCCTCTGATATCTTCTGTTTTGTCCCACTGTTGCTCCGAAATGGATTCACCTACAAGAATGTAACCGCCATCCGGCGTTTGTTTAGCAGTAGTTAACCTGTCACTGCGATTGCCTCCAATGGTTTTATCCCATTCTTTGCTGCCATCTGCTGCCAGCTTTACTATCCAGTAATCGAAGCCTCCTTTGGAATTTTCAGATTTTACGTCTGTTGTATCCGAAAGCGATTCCCAAGCCAGCATATAGCCCTGATCTGCTGTCTGCTGCATAGCAACTAATTTGGTATATAAAATAGGAAAGGATATGGTTTTTGTCCATTCCATGCTGCCATTCTGTGAATATTTCACAAATGTATTTTCTATACTTGCAATGTTGTAGTTACCATAGTATTGGATGTAACCTCCATCTGTTGTCCTGACGTACGGATAATCATTAAAGATTTTGTCCGATATTTTCTTGCCCTGGGCATTCAGCTTTACTTCCCAGTTATGGAAAGTAGTATAATCAAAACCAGGAACGGAACTCTTGTCACCTCCTGCCTTGGAATTGGAATAGCCTTCCAGTATGTAGCCCCCGTCCGGCGTCTGTTGTAACGATCTTAATGCGTCCACATTCTCACCGCCTATGGTTTTGTCCCACTGCTTTGTCCCGTCGGCAGTGATTTTTATAACCCAGTAGTCGGATGGTAGGGAACCGTCCGACTGTTTAACACTTCTGCTTTTTTCTGTCTTATCGCCTCCGGCTTGTGAATAGGAGTAGCCGCCCAGCAAGTAACCTCCGTCAGCAGTCTGTATCATTGTCCTTACTACATCATCATCAGTCCCGCCAAAAGTTTTATCCCACTGTTTTGTACCATCAGCGGATAGTTTGACAATCCAGTAATCCGTGCCTCCTCTGCTATCTTCCAAGGTATCACCCTGGCTACCCGCAAGAATATACCCGCCATCCGAGGTGTGCAGCATAGATTGAAAATTGTTATCCTGCATGACCTTATCCCATACAACCTTCGGAGCATTTTGGGCAATGGACAGGCTTCTGATTCTGCTGTATGTGACATTCTTATCCAGATCAGTGATTTTCAACCTGTACTGCACTTCTATTCCGATCACGGGATTGGCATGCACATAGGTATAGTCATCAGATGCCTGTTTTGCATTTACCGTAGCCACTTTCTTCCAGGTTTTGCGGTCTACACTTTGCTGCACTTCGAACTGATCAAAAACCGTTGATCCCACATCACTGGTCCATTCCAGTATAGCCTTGCCCGTTTCATTTTTAGCAATAAAACGGGTAATTGCTCCCGGTTGTACAGGTATTTCCGGAGCCAGTTTCACCACCCAGAAATCATATTCATTCTGTCCGTCTTTAGAGTCTTTTGTTTTTTCGCCGCTTACCGGTGACCTGGAATATCCGCCCAGCAAGTACCCGCCATCTTCTGTCTGAATGCTGCTTTTCAGGTAATCGTGATCCGATCCGCCAATGGTTTTGTCCCAGAGAATGTTTCCATCCGCCTGAAGCTTGATGATCCAGAAATCCTGGCCGCCTCTTGAATTTTCTGTTTTGTCCAGACCTTTATTGCCGGCTGAATGCCCGCTGATCAAATACCCGCCATCGGGTGACTGCGAAACAGAGGTAACATTATCAGCAAAGGATTGTATATTACCAATAGCTTTGGCCCATTGTCTGTATCCAGTTTTGTCAATTTTAACTATATACAACTTTGTTATACCTTCATCATCTGAATTTGACCAGCCGGCTATCATGTACCCGCCATCTTTGGTTTGCTGAACAACCTGTAACCGATTATATGCATCCCATTCACCATAGGCATTCCCCCACTTTACATCACCCGTTGCTGTTAATTCAAGAACAGTATAATACCAATGTATTTGATCCCCGGTACCATTAGCAAGGCCAACAACATACCCTCCGTCAGAAGTAAGGACAAGATTAATTAGCTCGGAATTCGTGCGTTTCTCATCGATTTTATCCCATTGCTTGGTGCCGCTTGCATCAAGTTTTACGAGCCAGGATGTCCAATCAGCGAAATATTGTTTTTCCTCTCCAAAATCTTCTTCCAATCTACTGTATGCCGTTCCTGCCAGTATATAGCCTCCGTCAGGGGTTTGCCTTACGGTTTTCAGGAATTCGCTGCCGGTGAGGCCAAATGTTTTGTCCCATTGTTTTGTCCCCTTTTTATCCAGCTTGATGATCCAGTAGTCAAAATATTTGGTATTGTTTTCCGATTTATCTCCGCCGGCATTTGAATTGGAGCTGCCGCCGAGGATGTAACCTCCGTCTGCAGTTTGCTGGACATCCGCCAGCCGGTCCCAGCCGGAACCCCCAAACGTTTTGTCCCATTCCTTGGTACCACTGGCTGAAACCTTCACGATCCAGAAATCGACTTTGCCCTTTCCGGGCTCGCTTTTGTTTCCGTCGGAAAGGGAATCCGAGGTTCCGGCCAGCAGATAACCGCCGTCCGAGGTTTGCAGCACCTTGGCTAACTGATCGTTTGCAGTGGTACCGAACGTTTTATCCCACTGAATGGCCGGCTGCGCCAATACACTTCCTTGTGTAAAGACAATGAATGAAAGCAGCAATTTGATAAAATGTTGACGAAGTAAAATGTTCTTCATTTGTTCCAATTTTAGGTAATATGTAGTTACATACGCAATGCTAAGTATAAATCCGTTTTATTTCCTATACAAACTTATTGAGCGGTAAAATCATCACATTTAGCCTTATTTGTCTGTATCAGGTGAAAACACATTCCTCTTTCCGGAAAAAAGAAATGCAGGAAGCGTTGATATTCCGGGAAATCCGGTTGAAATCATCGCCCGATTGCGCAGGGTAAAACAATCCTAAAAGTGACGGGGTTTAAATAAACGACGTTGGTTACTGGTCATTCACAGTAAAAAAGATGCTGCACAATGTCAGCTTTTTTCATCTATTGGTTTTTTATCTGTACGTAAGTCCGAGAGCATGCGGCCTACATGCTGTTTGTACAGGATGTGCTTGGGCTGGCCCACACGCTGGGCGCCATAAATTCCCCGGTGTCCTGAAAAGAAATAGGCCATGATGCAGGCTATTGCCACGTACACCCCGCATTCAGCTCCAAATAATTCCATGGCCATCAGGATGCATGCCAGCGGTGTGTTGGCAGCTCCGGCAAACACTGCAACGAAGCCCATTCCGGCCAGAAGGCCGGTTGGCAGGGGAATAAAGCAGGAAAGGGCATTGCCGAGGGTAGCTCCAATGAAAAACAGGGGTGTCACTTCGCCTCCTTTGAAAGCGGCACCAAGTGTAACGGCAGTAAATATGATTTTAAGTGCAAAATCGTAGGGCGGAAGTTGCACGGTGAAGGATTCCAGAATGACCGGAATACCAAGACCGATGTAACGGGTAGTTCCCAACCCAAATACTGCCAGCGCCACTATGGTGCCGCCAATTGCGGGCCGGAATGGCGGAAACAAAATTTTACGCTTAAACAGGCTGCTTGTGAAATGGGTGAGGCGGCTGAACACTACTGAACCGGCACCGAAAACCGCCCCGGCTGCCACGGCATAAAATACGTTGAGGGGCGAGAGCTCGGGAATGCGATCGATATGATAAGAAGTATGTCCTACGTGCCAGGCTTTGGTCGTCATATCCGCAAATACTGAAGCTGCAAAAGCAGGCAGAAGTGCATTGTACCGCAGGCTGCCTATCAAAAATACTTCAAGGCCGAAAATGCCTCCGGCAAGCGGCGTTCCAAACACCGAGCCGAAACCGGCTGCTATTCCCGCAATGAGAATGAGTTTTCTGTCGCGGGGACGCAGGCCAAGAAACCGCGTAAACTGGTCGGCGATAGAGCCTCCGATCTGCAGCGCGGTGCCTTCTCTGCCCGCAGAGCCTCCGAACAGGTGGGTAGCAATGGTCCCAACGAGTACAAATGGCGCCATTTTGATGGAGATGATTCCGGAAGGCCGGTTGATATTCTCCAGCAGCAGGTTATTTCCTGCTTCTACTTCCTTTCCAAAATAGTGGTACATGCATCCGATCACAAAGCCGGCCAATGGCAGCAGTGCAATGATCCACGGGTTGCTTTCCCTGAACCGCGTAGCCCAATCCAGCGAAACCAGAAAAAAGGCGGAAGCAGAGCCAACCAGAAGTCCGATTAAAACAGATAGGAACAGCCATTTGACCGTATAAAAAACGATTGGAAATTTCCGGAAGACCGATTCGGGCTTTTCAGAAAGACGATAGCGGAAAGCTGACATTTTAAACATACCTATTAGTTGAACAAATATAATTTGATTCCAATAGGCGCCATCAGCCTTTTTAAAGGGCGGTTCCTGCAGGAAGACACCATTTCCTGTTCTGTAAGGCAAATGTAAGCTAAAAGTATGTAAAAAGCCCTAACAGTAGCTGGCCACCGGAATCTGCAAAGAACAGACGAGAGCCGGTTGGCAGCATTTTTGTGAACCATTTTCCGGCAGATTAAGCCATTTCAAAGTTCAGCATGAAGATGAGAGAAACAGAAAGCGACAGGTCGCATAAAAAGAATGCCGGGGATCACCTGGCCAATGAAAGAACATTCCTTGCCTGGATCCGCACCAGTATAGGCATTATGGGGTTTGGCTTTGTGGTGGTCAAATTTTCATTGTTCATCAGACAAATTGCCGCTGCGCTCGGAAGTAAGGCCCCGGTACCTGCTACGGGATTTTCTCCGGTCATCGGTGTTTTGCTGGTCAGCCTGGGTGCTTTGGCGACGCTCTTTTCCTATGTGCGTTATTCGGCCACCAAAAAGCAACTGGAACGGGGTGACTATTATCAGTCTTCGCTACTGATCAAAGCCATGACGGCGGTTATTTTTCTGACAAGCATTCTGCTGATTGTTTATCTGGTTAAAACCACGTAAGGAATCACGTGATAGAATGTACGGCGATTTACAGTTGGTTTGTGATTTCAATTGGCCAATTGCCAAGTGTACCTTTTTACATCATCCAAAAACATTGAATGTCTGAAAATACCGAAGCAGGAGCAGGGATTGGCATTTTCAGGTATAAGGCTTTCACGTAAAACAGGTTATGCCTTACACCTGAAATGGGTTTATAGTTTTAAATCACAGAATAGAAATCGTTAAGTTGCTGTTTGAACAATGCGGATCCTGACTTGCATTCGGGCTAGCGATCTAAAATGCATAGCGGATCTTGCAATAGGGAAGCTGTGTCTTCACAGCTTCAACCAGTTCCGTAACCACTTCTTTTTTGACGTTATTTTTGTAACGGACATTCCGCTGGCCTGTCTGACTGTACTTCACCTGTTGAATTTCCGGTTTCCAGAGTACGTCTTCGGCTTTGGGGTGCCAGCCCAGGTTTACTTCATGCAGCCGGTCATTGTGCGTCAGACAAATGATCTCTGTGGCGAGCTGTGCCTTGGTTTGTTCATTCAGAACATCGTTCAACTCTTCAAAAAGCGCATGCCAGTCATCCAGCCAGCCATCATAGTAAATAACCGGGGCAAAACTGACATTGACTTCGTAACCGGCCTCATGAAAATCGTTCATAACCGCAATTCGTTCACTGATCGGTGTGGTGCGCACATCCACCAGACGCGACATCTTATGCGGCATCAGACTGAACCGGATGCGCGTTTTTCGCTGCGGGTCATAACTGAGCATTTCACGGTTGACAAATTTGGTTGCAAAGGTCAGCTTGGCATTTGGCAGCTCTGTATAAAGGCCGATCAGGTCTTTCACGTTGTCGCAGATCGCAGCGTCAGCAGAGCAGTCGCCATTTTCACCGATCTCATATACCCAGTACTCGGGGTCAGTCTGGTCCGGTTCGGGTTTTACCCCCTGCCGCGCTGCATGTCTGCTGAGATGGCCCATAATCTGTTCGATATTGACAAAAATGGAGATAGGATTGGCAAACCCTTTGCGTCTGGGCACATAGCAGTACGAGCAGGACATGGCGCAGCCATTGGATTGCGAAGGTGCGATCCAGTGTGAACTGCGGGTATTCGGCCGGCAAACCAGACCTTTCTTCGTACCCAGTATGAGCACGTTCTTTTTGTTCCAGAGCCAGTCGTCCACCGATCCTTCGAAACCGAAAAGCTCGGGTATCTTCCAGTGTGATTCTACCTCGATGTGTTCGGCGTGAGGATATTTGGTTAGGATCTCGCGCCCGCGCTGGTATTTGGGCACATCAGGTTCCAGGTAAATTTGATGAATGGTCAGAAGGTCGTCAATGGTTTTTTGATGAAGCATAGCTACGTTGTTTTTTACAACCTTTATACTAAAATGTTGCCAGCTATGCCACCGGAAGAAAACGGAATGTTCGTTTTCATGCAATTGTCTGCTTCAATTCCTGCTGAAAGAAACCGGGAAGTTGATTATGCCTTGCAATTCACTAATTTTAAACCTTCACATTCCCGGTCAGCATAATGCGGATCGGTTGTAGCCAATAGCCGTAACACGCCAATTGAACCGGATTTTACATGAAATTTATTAACAGACTGGATGCACATCACAAGCTATATATTTCTTTAACTTCCGGTTTATTCGCCTTTTTTGTCCTGTACGGAAAGTGCTCAGTTCCTGTGCACGTCATGCTTACATGGCTTTCGTACTGTCTGACAAGCCTTTTTCTTTCCTGGGTAACGATTCTCAGCTCGCATCCTTCAGAGGTGAAAAAGGAAGTTTTTGCTCAGGATTCCAGCAGAACCCTGATTTTTCTATTTACCGTTACAGCCGCATTTGCCAGCCTTTTTGCCATATTGATCCTCTTGCAAAGCAGCAGCCAGACTTCCTCGCAAGCTGATCTGGACGGACATATCCTGCTGTCACTGGCTTGTGTAATTTCTTCCTGGTGTCTGGTACACACGATTTTTACCATGCGGTATGCGCATCTTTACTATCAGAATGTAAAAAACACCGACAGAAATAAAAATCAAAAGCCCGCCGGGCTGGATTTTCCGGATGAGGATCAGCCCGATTATCTTGACTTTACATATTTTTCATTTGTACTGGGAATGACTTTTCAGGTTTCTGACGTTACCATCAATTCCAAAGAAATCCGAAGACTGGTGCTGGTCCACAGCTTGCTGTCTTTTGCATTCAATACCGTCATCGTTGCCTTTAGTATCAACATCGTTTCAGGATTGATGCAGAAATAGGTAGGATTGGAAAAGGTTGTATAGTCATTAAGGAACTGTCAGAAATTGTCAGGGATTGTCATGAAGTGGATTTAGGCAAAATGATATCGCGTTGTTTCTATGCGTTACATCTTCATATCATTTGTTTTTGAACAAGCGCGCCGGGCCAGTTGTTGATGCATTGTAATTCGGCCAGCCATGATTGTAATTCATAAAACGGTAATGGCTTGAATCGGGAGTGTATCGGTATTCGGCCTTCGGCGGAATCTGGTAAGGATTAAAAGTTTCCGGTTCAAAAAAGGCCAGCGATGAACTGAAAATTTCTTCAATCTTTACTCTGGCAATCCGGAAATTGAGAGCGGGAGTGGGACTCGGCAGGTGAAATCCCTGCCGCATATCACCCTTTGCAGTGGCCAGATCGAATCTGATTTCAATGGTCTGAGCCATTTCCAGCGGCTTGCCGTTCTGGATTCCCGGTTTCCATTTGGGCATGTTTTTCACCAGACGGATGGATTCCGCATCCAGCCCGAAACCCACTCCTTTTACAATGGTAATACTGTTCAACATACCTGCCTGGTCTACGACAAACCGGACGATTACAATACCTTCTACATTGGCTTTAAGGGCGGCTGCCGGATATTTAATGCTGTTTTGCAGGTATTCCAGCAGGGCCGCATAGCCACCGGGAAATTCGGGCTTTTGCTCCTCTGTCTTCAGGGCATTGCTGTTGGAATCGGCGGTTTTCACAGGTATTGGTTTTGAAGCTGTCCGTTCCACAGGAATGGTTATATTTTTTGAAACGGTTTCATCCCGTTCCATGATAAAATCATAGCGGGTTTTCGCTTTACTGAGCGCCATTTCACTGGTTTTATATTGAATTTGACTGGCTACCAATACCGCATTCTCTGCTATGTTCGTCAGTTCAAATTTTCCGTTTACGTCTGTTGCAACTCCCTGATTTGTATTTTTAACAATGACAATGGCACCCGAAATCCCCTTGCCGCCTGGATCAGAAACGGTTCCCTGAACCAGTATGTCTTTTGGCTGCGCATGCGCCGGATAAGTAACGGGGAGAGGTATATGTTTTCTGGCAGCGGTGTACAATACGGTAATCACGGCCAGCGGTAAAATCAGCAGGTACTTGCTGAGCAGCCACTTGGGTGTACGGTTTTTATAGATCATTTTGATTCTGTCTTTAAGTAATGAAGAATTTGAAAAATGATTGACAAGCATTTGTACAGGCATTTTCAATGCATAGGCAACCAGAAACGCCGCGTAACTTTCCCGGTTTGCAGCTTCCTGATCGGCCAGGTATTCATGCACCGACTGCATGGCACGTTTGTAAAACCACACTGCCGGGTTCATCCAGAAAACGACTTTCAGCAATTCAATCAGCAGAATATCCATGCTGTGCAGCTGCCGGATGTGTACGTGCTCGTGACGGATGATGGTATCCGGATTCGTTTCATAGTCCAGGCGACTGACGAACATCCATCTGAAAAACGAGAAAGAACCGCTGTATCCGTTTCCGGAATGTTCTGTAAAAACCAGCGTATAATCTTCAAGTTGAATGTGTTCGCCGGTTCTGACCAGCAAAAAAAGCCTCCGGAATGACCTTAGTAAATTGATCAGCATGAAAAGTGCACCGGCTGCGTAGCATCCAAGCAGTACAACGGGCATGTAGTCTGTTTCTTCGGCAACCCGCACAGGCGCTTGATGCATCTCTGCTGTTTCCATGACCCCGGAACCAGCTGCGGGCACAGCGGCATCGCTGTAAAACACAATGGCGGGAAGCAGAAAAGACGCCGCAACCGAACCAAGCAGATAAAACCTGTTCCACTGAAAAAAGGTATGTTTGCTGAGAAACAGCCAATAAGTAGAACAGAACAGGATCAGATAAAGGTTTGTCCTGGCCAGATAACTCAGCAATTCCATATCCTAGTTTTTCTTGGTAGTGATCAGAATTACGCCGTTCCGGCCTTCTTCTCCGTATGGCGCTGTGGCGCTCTGATCTTTCAGTACGTTAATGGACTGAATTTTTTCAGGATCCAGAGCTTTCGTGCCAAAGCCGCGTTTTTGTTTTACGCCGTCAATAATATACAAAGGTTCCGGGAGCAGGGGTTCGTTGCCTTTCACCTGCATTTTTACGTCTGGTGCAATGCCCGGATCTAGCTTGTCCGTTCTGGAAGGCGCCTTGCTTTCCGTTGATTTTTGATCCGAAATATACACGATGGTGGCCTGTTGTGATGCGTCCGGTTTGGACGGTCTGGTGCTGATCTCGATGACACCGTCCCTGCCTTTGCTGCCATAGGCAGTCAATGCTTTTTGATCCTTGATCACATTAACAGAAGCAATTTTGTGCGGTACTATTTTTTCCACATCTTCTTTTTTCATTTCCTGACCATCGACCAGGTACAACGGATTGTTTTGACTGTCTTCTGCAGAAAGCTTTTTCGATGCGTTTTCTTCCAGCATAAAGTTGATCGGCAAGGTGAGTTTTACATTTACCTTGTTTCCGTTTTGCTCGCCGGGTGTCCAGGCCGAAAAGCTTTTGATAACGCGGGCCGCTTCCTCGTCACATCCGAATCCGATGCCTTTTTCAACAGTTACATTCTGAACGGCACCCGCTTCGTTGACTATAAAGGAAACAAATACTTTACCCTGAACTCCTGCCTTCGCCGCGGCGGTCGGATATTTGATGTTTTTTCCCAAAAACTGGAACATGGCCGTTTCACCTCCCGGAAATTTTGGCACTTCGTCCACTTCGGTAAAAACCTTGTCAGGCATTTTTTCCTTTCTTGCCTGTGCCGTTTCCGGCTGTTGGTCTTCTTTTTGTTCACATCCGGCCACAAACACGGCGGTGGCGCCGATCAGTGTAGCTGCTGCCAGGTAAGTGCCCAGCAACCATTTCGAGCTTCTGTTTTTGTAGATCATTTGAATTCGGGATTTGATTTGAGATGGTTTGAAAAAATGGTTTGTTAATGAAGTCGCCGGTGCATTCAATGCGTAGCTTACCAGAAACCGCGCATAACTTTCACGATTGGAAGCTTTTGAATCTGCCAGAAATTCGTGGACCTGCTGCAAGTCCTGCTTGTAAAGAACCAGAACCGGGTTGAACCAGAACAGTACTTTCATGATCTCGACAAAGAGAATGTCTGCGCTGTGCCATTGCCGGGTATGGACCATTTCATGAGACAGAATATCATCAAAATGGCTTTCGTAATCGTTCCGGTTAATGACAATCCATTTCAGGAAAGAAAAAGAACCGATTTGATTGGAATGGATCATCACAACAGTGCAATCGTCCAGCTCAATCTGTTCGCCGGATCGGATGAACATGCGCAGCTGAAAAATGTTCCGGAGCAGGAAAAAACCCGCGACGGCCAGTCCGGATGCGTACAGGATCCATACGGCATCCATCCAGGTGAAGAGCTGCTGTTCCTGCTTTGCAAAGGAAATTTCAGCTATGGTGGTATTTACTTCATAAATAACCGGAATAGGCGGTGCATCGGCCGGATAAATCACAAAGGGCAGTGCAAAAGCGACAACAATGGAACCCAGCAGATAAATGCGGTTATACTGGAAAAAGGTATGATTCCGGAGCATCAACCGGTAACAGGCCAAAAGCAGAACCCAGTACAGATTCACTTTGCCGATGTACAATAGCATTTCCATGGCATGCAAGGTTTATTGTTCGTTTTTATGCCGGTCGATCAGCTTCATGATTTCTTCCAGATCCTTTGTTTTCAGATCATTGTCTTTCACGAAGAAGGAAACCAGATTCGGCAGTGAATTGTCAAAATAATTGACCATCAATTGTTTTATCTCGTGGCGCTTGTATTCCTCTTCACTGATGAGTGGGAAGTACTCATGTGTTTTTCCGTAAGCCGTATACCCGACGACTTCTTTTTTCTCAAGAATGCGGATTATGGTTGAAACCGTGTTGTAGGCCGGTTTGGGTTCAGGCATTTCGGCAAGGATGTCTTTAACAAATGCCTTTTTCAGTTGCCAGAGAATCTTCATTACTTCTTCTTCGGCGCGCGTCAATGTGCGAATTTCCATGATGTACAAATGGTATTAAACTTGGATTGGATTGTAGGATCAAAGGTAAGACTATTTATTTAGTTTCAAAACTATTTTTTTAGTTATTTAACATTAACACCCTTTTTTGAATGCGGATGGCTTTTGGCTGTTGGCAAGCAGTCATAAGTTGTTCGCTTATCAATTGTAAATTGTTTGCTAATCGGTCATGCGTAGTCATGTGTAGTCATGTGTGGTCATGCGTAGTCATGTATGGTTTG
Source organism: Dyadobacter sediminis (assembly GCF_005860765.1). Lineage (GTDB taxonomy): Bacteria > Bacteroidota > Bacteroidia > Cytophagales > Spirosomataceae > Dyadobacter > Dyadobacter sediminis. The sequence goes on from NZ_VCEI01000011.1 coordinate 442,049, forward strand.
GCTGTTAATTCGGAGTTGGTGATTTGGTGCCGGTAGACACTGGCCCTTTGCTTTAAGTCAGTAGCATTCAGCCAACAGTCAACAGCTGACAGCCAGCAACAACAAACATTAATGCGACAGGTAAGTTGGCGTTAGAATCTGCTTTTGAATACAGTTCTGGTTTTGTCCTTAGGTTTATCATCCAAATTGGTTTTCCATGAAAAAAGTGACTGTTCTGGCCTGGATCTTTTTTCCGGCACTTTCATTTGCGCAGCCATCCGCATTGCAGGAAGGTTTTCAAAATCCGCCGAATGCCGCAAGGCCACGCGTTTGGTGGCATTGGATGAACGGAAACATTACGAAAGATGGAATAACCAAAGATCTGGAATGGATGGACCGTGTGGGCATCGGCGGTTTTCAGAATTTTGACGCCAGTCTTTTTACACCGCAGGTTACACCTGAGAAGCTAGTGTTCATGACGCCGGAATGGAAAGACGCTTTCAGGCACACGACGGATCTTGCCAAAAAACTCCGCCTTGAAATGACCATTGCAGCCTCTCCGGGATGGAGCGTAACGGGCGGTCCGTGGGTAACGGCCAGCAATGCCATGAAAAAATATGTGTGGACAGAAACCAGATTGACAGGAGGACAGGCATTTTCAGGAAAACTTTTATCGCCGTCCAATACAACGGGAAGCTTTCAGAATGTGCCGGTGGGAAACAATATGCTGGACGTGCCAGTAGGGGAGAAAAAAGCTTTTTACGCGGATGCGGCAGTAATTGCATATCGCTTGCCGGCAGCGGAAACACAGCTGGATGCATTGAATCCGACAATTTCATCAAGCGGCGGCACGTTCAGCCTGGCCGAACTGACGGATGGCGATCTGGCAAAATCGACGTTGTTGCCGCCGATGGAAGTAGGGCAGGACATGTGGATTCAGTATGCCTTTGACAATCCGCAGACAGTAAAGGCTTTCACGATTGCCGGCGCCAGCAGCGGAGGAGAGCTGGCGGAATTCAGAGGTGCACCCGATAACCGGACCTTGAAAGTGAGTGATGATGGCGTGAATTTCCGGGAGGTGGTGGCGATCAAAGGCAGCACCGTTCCGCAGAATACGATGAGCATTGTGCCGGTTACAGCCAGATATTTCCGGTTTACATTCCAAACTCTGCAACCGCAAGGCAACCCATTTGCCGAAATGTTCGGAGGAAAGCAGGAAACGCCCAAACCGGAAGGTGTGCAGGTCGCTGAAATTGTACTTCACAATACAGACCGTGTGGATTTGTTTGAAGAAAAGGCAGGTTTCAGTCCATGGAAAGAAAATACGCCTACGCTGGTCAGGAAAGATGCAGAGGCTGTTCCAATGACAGAAATCGTGGATCTGACTTCCCGGATGACTGCCGATGGAACACTCAACTGGACACCACCCGCCGGAAACTGGATCGTACTGCGTATGGGATACTCAATTACAGGCAGACAAAATCACCCGGCTTCCCCGGAAGCGACCGGTCTGGAAGTGGACAAGCTGGACAAAGTTGCCGTTGGCAAATACATTGAAACGTATCTGGACATGTACAAGGATGCAACCGGCGGACAACTTGGCGCTCAGGCATTGAGCCACATGGTTCTGGACAGCTACGAAGCCGGCCATATGACGTGGACGAAGGCGATGCCGGAAGAATTCAGAAAACGCCGCGGCTATCCCATTACGCCATGGATTCCTGTATTAACAGGACGTGTGATCCAAAGTGCCGAGGCAAGTGAAAAATTTCTCTGGGATTTCCGCAGAACCATCGGTGAGATGATTGTTGCCAATCACTATGAAGTCATCGGCGACGCTTTGCACGCCCGCGGAATGAAACGCTATACCGAATCGCACGAAAACGGGCGCATTTTTCTGGCCGACGGAATGGACGTAAAAAGAAAAGCCGATATTCCGATGTCCGCCATGTGGACGCCGGGCAGTCTGGCGGGCGGTGCCGACGAAGAGGTACGCAGTGAGGCCGATATACGCGAAGCTGCATCCGTCGCACATATTTACGGACAGAATCTTGTAGCCGCCGAATCGATGACTTCCGTCGGCAATGCTTTCAGCTGGCATCCGGAGAAACTGAAACGGACTGCAGATCTGGAAATGGCTTCGGGCCTGAACCGTTTTGTGGTTCATACTTCGGTACATCAGCCGCTGGACGATAAAAAACCCGGGATTTCGCTCGGACCTTTCGGACAGTATTTTACAAGGCAGGAAACCTGGGCAGAACAGGCAAAAGTCTGGACGGATTATCTTGCGCGAAGCTGTTTTCTGTTGCAGCAGGGAAAGCCGGTAGTGGATATTCTTTATTACTACGGTGAAAACAACAACATAACGCAGGCTTTTGCCCAAAAACTGCCTGCAATGCCTTCGGGCTATGCATATGATTTTGCCAATGCAACGGTTCTCAAAGAGGCAATCCGGATCGAAAATGGAATGATTGTGGCGCCAAGCGGCCAGCAATACCGCCTCCTTGTGCTGGATTCCACGGCAAAGGCAATGACTTTGCCCGTATTGAAAAAACTGGGTGAGCTGGTCAAAGCAGGCATGAAAGTAGCAGGCACAAAGCCGGAATACAGCCCGGGCCTCGGTGACAATGCTGCGGAATTTACAACGCTGGTCAATGAGATCTGGAGTAACCCGAATGTTTCAGGCAAACCGGTAGATGCGGTTCTCAAGGAACTGGAAATTGAAAAAGATGTGGATATTTCAGGAGCCGCACCCAAAATCCTTTACGTACACCGCCAGACTGCGGATGCAGACATTTACTGGCTGGATAACAGAAGCGATAATCCCGGTGAAGCAGAAATCAGCTTTCGGGTGACAGGAAAAGTACCGCAATTGTGGAATCCGGAAACAGGCAAAATGGAGAAAGTAACTTATCGAATTCAGGACGGCCGGACTGTTATACCTTTAAAGTTTGAATCATGGGAAGCCTGTTTTGTCCTTTTTGAAGGAAAGGGAACAGCAGCTTCTTTCACAAAACCGGCAGTTAAAGAATCGGAAGTTGCTGTTGTAAAAGGCAATTGGAAAGTCAGTTTTCAGCAGGGCAGGGGAGCTCCGCCGCAAGCTGTTTTCAAAACACTCGTATCACTTTCGGAGAATGCCGATACTGGAATAAAATACTTTTCCGGTACCGCCATTTACGAAAACAGGATCGCGCTGAAAACCGTCGGCAGGAACAGCTCCTATATCCTTGATCTGGGTGATGTAAAAAACATTGCCGAAGTTACCGTAAACGGAAAAAAGGTGGGTACCGTATGGAAAAAGCCTTTCCGGATAGCCATTACAGATGCGTTGAAACCAGGTGAAAACCTTTTGCAAATCAGTGTGACTAATCTGTGGGTAAACCGAGTGATCGGCGACGCACAGCCCGGAGTAACGAACAAGGTTACCTTTACAACCATACCTTTCTACAAGGCGGATGCGTCGTTGCTTCCTTCCGGCCTGATCGGGCCGGTGCGCCTGCTAGAATACAGAGAAGCAGGAGTCAAATAAAATGGCTGCAACAAACATAAGGCTTGCATGCTTGTTTAAAGCAGAAGCGTGCAGGCCCTATAACCTTACGCATAAAGTGATTCAAGCCATGCAGGCTGCGTGCTGGAAGAGGACGTTTCATTCAGGATAAGTGATTGCTTTGAAGAAGCCCATCGCTGACAGCTTTGAGCCGTTGGCGATGGGCTGGGATTTTCCGATATCGAAGCAGCTTTGCTATTCTGCTTTCAGGGATTTTACCGGATTGACAATGGCGGCTTTGATGCTCTGGAAACTTACCGTAAACAATGCGATGCAAATGGCCATGCCTCCTGCCGTTGCGAAAATCTCCCAGGACAAATCAATGCGGTATACAAAACCTTGCAGCCAGTGGCTGGTTGCATACCAGGCCAGCGGAGTGGAAAGTACAATGGCAAGAAGGACCAGTTTGACGAAATCCCTGGAAAGCAAAGCGACCACATTGCCTACATTGGCTCCCAGCACTTTCCGGATACCGATTTCCTTCGTGCGCTGTTCAGCGGTAAAGGCAGCAAGTCCGAGCAGGCCGAGACAGGAAATCACAATGGCCAGCAATCCGAAACATTTGATCAGCGTGTTGACAATCATTTCGGAACGGTACATTTTTTCATAATCCTGATCCAGGAAGTGATAGGAAAACGGATAATCAGGATTCAGGCTTTTAGTTACTTTTTCAACATGGTCGAGCGCTTCCTTTGTTTTCCCGGACTGTGCTCTGATCATCAGGTATTCGGTGTTAAGCCCTTTGTAATTGACCAGAATCAAAGGCTTTATCGCTTCATGAAATGTGGAAAGGTGAAAGTCTTTCATAACACCGACAATGGTTCCCTTGCCCATCCAGAAACCCACCTGCTTTCCCACGGGATCTTTCATTTTCATCATTCGGGCAGCAGCTTCATTGATGATGTAGTTGGCCGTATCTGCTGCAAAATCTTTTGAAAAATCACGGCCGTCAACCATTTTGATATTCATGGTTTTTGTAAAATCATATCCGACGAAAGTCGCGTTTACCGTATTGTCAAGATCCTTGTCACGCCCCGTCCAGTCCAGGTCACCGGAATTGCTGGTGATATTGGTGGGAATGGCACCTGTTGATGTGGCCGCCATCACAAACGGAGAATTAATGATTTCCTGACGCGCGACTTCCAGTTTGTCAATGAGAATACCCTCGATCGGAATGTACAGTACATTTTCCCTGTCCAGCCCTAATCTTTTTGTCTGAATGTAATTCATCTGGCGTCCGATGACCAGCATGCCTGTAATCAGAAAAATGGAAAGGACAAACTGAAACACAACCAGTCCTTTCCGGAGATAAGCGCCTTGCGTCGTAAAAGCAAGCCTGCCTTTCAGGATTCGGATGGGCTGCAGCGCGGACATGTACAATGCGGGGTAACTTCCGGCCAGCAAACCGGTAATCAGCAACAAGGCCGTAAGCGAAAGCCATAACGAGGGATCGGAAAAGGAAAGTGTAAACTGTTTTTGAACCACTTCATTAAAAAACGGCAAGACGGCCATAATAAAAAACAATGCCAGGATGGAGGCAAGAATGCTCACGATCAGCGATTCGCCCAGAAACTGCATGGTCAGGTATTTCCTTTCTGCACCGACTACTTTGCGAACGCCTACTTCTTTTGCCCTTTTTACAGAACGTGCCGTAGCCAGGTTCATAAAGTTGACGCACGCAATAAGCAGGATAAAGATAGCTACAACAGAAAACACCCGCACATACTCGATCCGCCCGCCCGCGGCCTGAAGTCCTTTATAGTCGGAATACAAATGAACATCTTCAAAACGCTGAAGCAAAGGAAAACTGAGCAGTTCGGGCGGCGCACTCTTTTTGATAACCTGACGCATCACCTTTTCGGCATGGGCCGCATTGGCATTCTGTGTGAGCAGCGCGTAGGTTTTAAAGCTGGAGTTGCCCCACCATTTCATCCAGTCCTGCTCCTGTACTTTAAAGTTAATAATCCAGTCGAATCGTTCGGTGGCGTTCAGTGGAATGTCTTCAAAAACAGCACTTACTGTAAAATTGGCTTTGTTGTCCACTTTCATCATTTTGCCGATTGCATTTCCCGAACCGAAATACTTTTCTGCCAGCTTGCGCGAGATCGCAATGGAAGTAGGTTGCGAAATGGCGCTGGCGGCGTTGCCGTGTATAAAAGGTGTCACGAAGACTTTGAAGAAATCGTCTGTGGCGTAAATACCGTTTTCTTTGGTGGATTTTTCACCCGCCTTGATGAGCAGATCGCGGTTCCAGGTAATTTTTGTAATCGCTGCAACTTCGGGAACCTGCTTCTGAATGGCTTCCTGCCACGGTCCGGGCGTAGCCATACCGGCGCCGGTCTGACCTTTCCAGTCGAAACCTGACCGGATGAAGTAAATCCGGCTCAAATTGGGATAGAAACGGTTGTAGGAAATTTCATCCTGCACCCACAGCCAGATCAAAAGGCTGCAAGACATGCCCAGTGCCAGTCCAAAGATATTAATGAATGAAAAAAGCTTGTTTTTCAACAAACTCCTTACAGCAACTTTAAAATAATTTTGAAGCATGATCCGGTGTTTATAGAAAGGTTGTAAAATGGAATAATCAGGTAACCATCTGCTATGCCTAAAAAATGTACCATATTTTAATTGCCTATTAATCAGTAACTTGCTTTTCCGGTATTGTCCGTTAATGAACATGGGATTTCCAAACTGAACATGAGTCATCCGCATGGACAGGCTGCAAAGGATACACGAATTCGATTTGTACAAAGCCGTTCATCAATGCATACGAACCTGAGAAGTACATGGCTTTGAAGCAGGAATTACCATAAACACTGATGACAAATGAGCGCCTGTTCTTGCAATTTCCAGCGCGTAATGATAATTTCCAGTCCGTTAAGGATGCCGATTTCCGGCCAAAATGGATCCGCTCTTATGATATTCAGTTTCTCTGCAACGCCTGATTTTGACTTTATGACTTACTTTGCACGTCATATTCATGCCACTATTCACAACGGCGTTCTGGAGATACCTGAAAGTCTCGGTCAGGGTTTTATCCGTAAACTGGAGTTCGGACAAGATTTCAAGATCACCATTCATCATTATCTGCTGATAGAAGATCTGGTCATCAAACGGAATGCTTCCGGCATGGGAAACGAACTGATTACCGTCTTTTTTTACAGCAATGAGCAGTCGCTCGGCATTGCTTTCAACGACGACCGGAATGTCACTTTTTCACAGCGCGATGATTCAGCCGTTCAGGTCACGTCCAATGACATCAGTTCAACAGTACGCTTTCCGGCAGATCAGCAAATCCATTATGTGGTCGTGGCCATCAAACCCGGGCGCCTGAAGGAACTGATACACATCAACGAACCCAATTCGGTTATCCAGACCATAACAGGAACGGGTAATTCGTTCCTGTTCTTCGAAAGCATGAATGCCGAGACAAAGACGTTGCTAAAGAACATGCTGGCAGTAGATATGAATGATACCCTGAGCAACTTTTACATGCAGATCAAGGTTCAGGAACTGCTTTACCTGAATTTTCACAAGCTGTCGCTGCGGGAAAGCGCTGCCCATCATACAATCAACAGCACCGATGCGGCGAAATTACTTCAGATCCGTAACGAAATATTGAAAGATCTCAGCATACCGCCTGTTCTGAAAGAACTGGCAGGCAACAGTGCAATGAGCGAATCGAAACTCAAGCAGCTTTTCAAGCAGACTTTCGGGTCTTCCATATACAGTTTTTACCAGCAAGCCAGAATGGAAGAAGCTGCATTTCTACTGAAACATGGCAAAGGTTCCGTTGCTGAAGTCGGCTATGAAATGGGATTTTCCAACTTGAGTCATTTCAGCAGGCTGTTTGAAAAACATTACGGCCAAAATCCGAAAAGGTATTCATACTCCTGAATTTTTCAAAAGTTTCGAACGGCGGAAAAACTCCATGATAGTTCAGGTATTTTCTTGTTTCAGGTGTGGTATCCGCATCGCTCAATCAAATAATATGACCGATTTCCCGATGATCTTGCCCTTGCTTGCCTCGTTGTAGGCTTTCCGGACTTCGTTGATGAAATACGTTTTGTCCAGCACGATCTGCAGATTTTGTTCGGCAAGCCCGGTTAGTTTTTTCAGGTTTTCCACCGTAGGTTTTACAATCAGTATCTTCAGTTTTTTCCCGGAAAAGAGATTGTTGAAAAAGGAATACAGAAGCACCTGCGGTTCAGGCAGCGTGGTAACAAAGGTGGCTTTGTCTTTCATGCGTTTTTTTGCAGCTTTAAAAGTAAGCCGTCCCGAAAGGTCAATAACGGCGTCGAACTTTTGCGTTAACTGCTGAATATCCTGTTTTTTATAATCAATAACCTTGTCGGCTCCCCATTGCTTTGCTTCGTCCAAGCTTTTGGTACTTACCACCGCCGTCACTTTCGCTCCGCGCTGCCTGGCAATCTGTACGGCAAAAATTCCGATCCCGCCGCTGGCACCGTTGATCAGGATTTCCTGATTCGGCTGTACCGCTGCCAGCTGATCCATGATCTGAAGAGCGGACAGTCCGGTTACGGGCAAAGCTGCGGCTTCTGCAAACGACGTATTGGCAGGTTTCAAAACAATATCGGTTTCCTTGACGACAACATAGTCTGCAAGCGCCCCGCCTTTGAATACATCCAGCATGCCTATAATTTCATCGCCGGTCTTAAAGCCTGTGATATGGCTGCCTGTTTTTTCCACAATGCCGGAAAAATCAATGCCCACGGATTTTGGAAATTTTGAGCCTGACATCAGTTTCATTTCACCTCCGTACACTTTCCAGTCCAGCGGATTGATCGAAACAGCTTTTACCCGGATCAGCAGCTGGTTCTGTTCAGGTACAGGCACTGCCTGTTCGGTTAATTCCAGTACATTGGCGTCGCCAAAGCGGTTGTAAATTACTTTTCTCATGTTTTTAATGGTTAAAATAAATAGGACTGACCTGAACTGATGCTGCTGGAAGCAGGCTCATAGTGGCTGTTGCCGTTTTGTTTTTAAAGGGTAACAAGTCTTTTGAAAAAAGCAGGATCAGCGTTTTCATTGAAAGTCTTTTAGGTTTGAACCCCACAAAGTTGCACGGTTTTCAAACCGGCAAATAGCGCAGACAGTCAGAAAAACAGTCCGGAACGACATCCCTGCACTAGAAACGGCTCGGATACAAGGGGAAAGCAAGTGATTGGCTGATTGCACCTTTTGATAGGTACAATGTCTTTGTCCGATGGAGCTGATTTAATGTCGTTTGCAGGTATTTTCAGGAAGTTGTTACACCGAATTTTGCAGCAATCAAAATGTATAAAGACGATGAAGAACGAAAAAAAAACCCCATTTTGCGTAGCCCTGAAGAAGGGAACAGCATTTCCGTTGTTGGCAACACCTACCGGATTCTGGCCGGTGGAAAGGACACGAACGGCGCTTTTGCAACCATTGATATGCTTGTTCCGCCCGGCGGCGGCCCGGGCCCGCATGCACATGCCGGTTTTGAAGAATCATTTTATGTGATTGATGGAGCAATTGAATTCAAGACAGAAACAGGCAGTTATGTTGCCGTAAAAGGTGCCTTTGTCAATATTCCCAAAGGCGGTATGGTGCACAGTTTCAAAAACAAAACGGAGAAGCCTGCCCGTTTGCTCTGCACGGTTGTACCGGCGGGTCTGGAACAGTTTTTCGAAGAAGTCGGACAGCCTGTTGAACACGGCCAGTTGTTGCCGCTTCCCGTCATGGATAAAGCGTATATCCAGCATTTGCAGCAGGTTGCAGAACGGTATGGCCAGCAAGTATTTCCACCTGATTTCCTGGATTAAGGAGCGTTTGTACAATGGCAAAGCGCCATTGCTCAGAATCGTTTTGGCTTGCACTACCGCAGGATCTAAGCAGCTCCACCAATAATCCTATACAAACAAATTTTAGTACTGGAATTAAAATCAAATTAAAACGAAATTAAATATTTTAAATCATTTTTAATCTGAAAGGCTGTCTCATACGTAGGTTGGTAAAACAATTGCTCATTTAACCAATCTGCTAATGAATTTTTTTAAGCAACATTTGAAACGAACGGCATTTGCCGTAGGCATTGCTGCTTCTTTTTCTTTGTTTTCGTGCGAAGATCACCGGGTACCTCCAACAGAGCAGGCCTTGCCCGACCGGATTTTTTACGCACTTTCCGATAATAACCAGCTGCATGAAATCAATGTGAAAAATACCGGTACGCCACTCCGGTCTTTTGCCGTAACAGGACTGGAAAGCGGCGACAGGCTTGCCGGAATTGATTTCAGACCTGCCAGCGGACAGCTTTATGCCATCAGTGTTCAGAGCAATTTGTATCAGATCAATGTAAAATCGGGTGACCAGCAGGGCAAAGCAACTCGGATCGGAACGGCTCCGGTGGCCGTAACGCTGTCGGGCAACATTGGTTTTGACTTCAATCCGACGGTCGACAGGATTCGTGTGGTGACCAGCACTGCACAAAATTTGCGCCTGCATCCTGAAACGGCAGCAGTCGTTCCGGGTGATGCGGCACTGAATGGGCCGGCCAGTCCGCAGGTCGGAGCCGTGGCGTATACCAACAGCCGTGCGGGCGTTGTTGCGGCGCCAGCGGGTGCAGGTACGACCTTGTATGATATGGATCCGGTTACAGACATGTTGTATATACAAAATCCACCGAATCCCGGTGCGTTGGTGGAAGTTGGTTCGTTTGGAACAAACATTCAGGAAGTTGGCGGATTTGATATTTCACCGGATGTGGAAGCTGCCAACGTGTATCCGATTGCTTCCGTCAAAGTAGGCGGTGCATGGGAACTGGATTACGTGGACCTTACTTCAGGTAAATTGCAGAAATTGGGCAATTTTCCGGCAGGTGTCAACATCGTGGGTATCGCCATTCCTTCGCTCCCGGTGGGTTACTCACTGGATGCCTCGAACAATATCCGGATATTCAATCCTGAGTCAGGAAGTGATTATGGTACTAAAGCTGTTACCGGATTGCCCGCGAACGTCATGCTGCATGGCATTGACTTCAGGCCTGCCAACGGTCGTCTGCACGCGCTGGGCAGTGACAGCAAAATATACGGCATCGATCTGGGCTCCGGTGCTGTAACAGAACTGGCCGCTTTAAAACTGGCCGATAATACGCCGGTAGCATTGAACGGAACCATGTTCGGTGTGGATTTTAATCCTGCTGCGGACCGGCTCAGAGTAGTCAGCAACACGGGCCAGAACCTGCGGATCAATGTCATGGACGGGGTGACGATTCTGGACGGCGCACTGAAAACCGGCAGCGCTGCGGGTGTGACGCCGGCCATAACGGCAGTAGCGTACACCAACAGCTATCCGGGTGTAGTTGCGGCCAATACGACTCTATTTGATATAGACAGCGGATCAGACATTCTTTATAAACAAAGTCCGCCAAACGACGGGATTCTGATCGAACCCAAACCGCTGAACAGGGATGTGGCAACGGAAATTGGTTTTGATATCGGCAATGTTTCAGGTGTAGGTTACGCGATTTTTACTGTGAACGGTACAACAAGCTTTTATTCCATTGACCTTGCCACCGGTACTTCTCAACTAAAATACGGTTTCAACACGCCATCCAAAGGTCTTGCGCTGGGATTTGGTTTGTAGCGCATTAAAGTATGTTTCTGACGCAGGAACACCGGAAGTGTTTTTACTAGTTTATCAGGGTCAGGCAGATTTCATTGCCTGACCCTGATTTTTTGTAATTAAAATTGTATAACGCAGAATCATGATCCGCTGCTAATAAAGATCCGCAACTAAAACCCTGATCATTTATTTAGGCGGGTTCTGAAATTTTGTCGTAAATAACTGGTTTTGAATCAAAGCCTATTTCTTCAAAATTCCGTTTGCAACACTTTCATGGATAAGTTGCTCCGCAAATTTCCAGATTGTTTCCGAACCGTTTTTGATAACCTTTTTTTTACTGTATACTTTATCATAATTCACACCAAATTCATTCCATGTTCCGCCCTGATTGGAAGTGTTCTGCAACAGCGGTTCCAGCCTGTCCATCGCGCGCGCAAACTTTGCTTCATTGGTTTGCTGCTCCTCAAATTCTTCCCAGACAGCAATCAGTTCCGTGGCCTGATGTTCAGGTAATATCCCGAAAATCCTTCTGGCCGCTTCGCGTTCCTCCACCGTATTGTCGTGGTTTTTCTCGGTATCATAAATGAAGGTATCGCCCGCATCAATCTCCACAATATCATGGATCAGGAGCATTTTTATGACTTTCAGCAAATCGATCTCAAAATTGGCATGATCCGCCAGCACGATAGCCATCAATGACAAATGCCAGCTATGCTCGGCATCATTTTCGTTCCGGTTGCTGTTGAAAAGTTTGGTTTTGCGGAGAATATATTTGAGCTTGTCCACTTCCCTGATAAACTCAATCTGCCGGTGTAGATCAGAAAATTCCATTTGTATTTTTTTATGCGAAGATAAAAGAACTTGTTCGGAAAACCGGATTTTGGCATAACGATACCGTTGGAAGATGAGGGCTTGTGTCCTCACAAGCTTCAGGTAATGCTTAAACAATACGGCCCGGTCGCAAACGGGTTGCAACTGGGCCGTATATATCAGTTTGATCTTGAAAAATCATTAAGGAACGCTTAACGCCTTTGTCTTGAAATTCAAGGTTTGCCAATCATAACTTTAATGCTTTCCGCTTTCTTTGCAGACTGGATTCTAAGCATGTACAAGCCGGCGTTCAGGTGCGATACATCGATATCAGCCGACTTGCCGGGTTGTGGCTCCAAGGAGGAAAACACCGGAATTTCTTGTCCGTTTGCGGATACAAGCGATAAATCGGTTTTACCTGAATGGGACAAAGCTACTCCGACAGTCATGTGGTCTGAAACCGGGTTGGGGTAAACAGATGAAGTTTCCGGGCTAACATTTTCCGCAAGACTTCCTTCCCGGCCCGTTCGGGCTGCCGGGCTGGACGTCGGTGCAGCCTGAATCACAAGCTGTGGCGGATGCAGTGCATTTTCCCGGCTGTTAAATACTAACCTGAGATTGCGGTTGGCGGGATCATTCAGTTTAAAGCTGACGATTGCGTCACCTGTCTGCTGCTGCGCCTTTACAAAACTGGTGACGTCGAATTCATAATATTTTTGCACTTGGTTTACACTGACGGAGCCGATTGACTGTTCGCGGGCAACCGGTGCATCCGATTGGGAAATGGTATTTTCCGCCCATTTGTCGTCATCCACGCCATACACATGCAGCAGCACACCCTTGGCATTTTCACGGTTGCGTCCGTAAATGCGCAGCTTTGCAGATCCTGCTGCGACACTTTCGGGTACCACAAATTTAAGGTAAGCAGATCGCCTCGGTTCGACATTTTCCGGCGTGTTCTTGACATTCAGTTCCGGTTCGGCGCCGAAGTTATCATAATAGTATCCTTCTCGGACATAAGCATCTGCAATGGCGGGAACCTCGAGTTGCGTGGTCACAATCTCGATGGCCGACAATCTGGGCATATCGGCAGCTCCGCTTATCAGATCAATGTTCAGAAAACCGTCTGTAACGGTAACCGGGAAAGTCCGGGTTATGGCTCGCATGGCGCCGCCGGCAGCAGCAAATATGTCAAAGTTGGTCAGTTTTCTGCTGCCTTCGATAGTTACATGGAACTGTCGTTTGCCTGCACCTCCGGGGCCTCTTCCCGGCGCACCATACCAGATTTCGGCAAAATGAAGCACTACATTCACAGTGCCGCTGGATACGGGAATGTGATAACCGAATGAAGGCGAACTGCGCCCCGTGCGGTAAAGTGCATCGTCCGTTGTGTTCAGGATCTCGCCCCCGGAAATGGAGCTTACGCGGTCAATGCCACTGTAAAACTGATCGGTCATAAAGGTTCTGCCATCCGTAGAGGTGAAATCCGGACCGCCTGCATTGATCCGTACAAATCTTTTGGCTGGATCGTCACCGTCGATATATAAGGTTATGTCGAGTCTTGCACTGAAATAGCCGGGAGCAAACGCCGTAACAGTGGCCGTGTACGTGCCGGGGCTCATGCCGGATGCATCCACCCAGAACGAAGTACTTCCCACTGTACCGGGCGGCAGATCCAGCCATGGCGTGTCATCGGTTTTTATCAATGTGGCATATACAAATTCGCCGTTACCGGTAATCAGGTATGCCGACTCACTTGCGGCCGGACTTGCCGGATCCACCTGAAAGCTGAGGCTGGATTGTGCCCAAGAGAGATACCCCGTTCTTTCCTGGCTGTCCAGACTTACCAGCCAGAAATCGTCTTTTCCGTCCGATCCTTTCTGGTTTTCGGTTTTATAATAGCCATTTGGAGAATTGGACGTTCCGGCCACCATCAGCGCGCCATAGTTTTCCATAATAACCCGCAGCTGATCCGTTCCTGTACCTCCAAAGGTCTTGTCCCAGGTCTTGCTTCCATTTGCCGAAAGTTTCAGAAGCCAGAAGTCATCGCCGCCCTGCGTACCGTAAGACATGGCTCGACCCTGACTGGCAGCAGAATGTCCGCCTATAGCATATCCGCCGTCGCTGGTCTGGATGAGGGAAGTCAGGACACTATGGCCATTCTGACCGCCGAAAGTCTTATCCCATTGTCTGGAACCATTGTCCTGGACTTTAATAATCCAGTAATCGTTAAACCCGTTAACAGCACTTTCCGACTTGTCGCCGCTTATGGCAGAATTGGAGTAGCCGCCCAGTATAAAGCCATTGTCCGAAGTCACCTGAAGCCGGTTCATTTTATCCGTCTGCATGCCGCCGTAGGTCTTGTCCCACTGTTTGGTGCCGTTGGACGAAGTTTTCACAAGCCAGTAATCACTGCCGCCCTTCGAACCGGTGGTGACACCGGAGCCGGCAGCCGAGAAAGTGGAACCACCCAGGATATAACCTCCGTCAGAAGTCTGTTTGATGTCAGCCAGATCCTCGCGTTTTGCACCTCCGTACGTTTTATCCCATTGTCTGGAACCGTTGGATGCCAGTTTGACAATCCAGAAGTCACGACCGGAACTGCTTGCTGTTTTTTCTCCTCCCACTGGCGAATCCGATGTGCCGCCAAGCAAATAGCCGCCATCAGCGGTTTGAATGACAGCGTTCAACTCTTCTGTTTTGGTGCTGCCAATGGTTTTGTCCCATTCCTTGTTGCCGTCTGCCGAAACCTTTACAATCCAGTAATCGCTTGTCAAAGGTTCGTCCGGGCTGTTTTCGCCCCGATTGTTCTGGGATTTGTCACCGCCCTTACCCGAGAAAGAGTGGCCGGCCAGAATATAACCGCCGTCCGAAGTCTGAACAACGGAGCGCAGGTAATCTGCTTGTGGCCCGCCGATTACCTTGTCCCATTCTTTGTATCCCAAGGATGTTATTTTGACAAGCCAGTAGTCTTCCTCGCCCCGGCTTGCCCCGGTCACGTTTCCGTCTGCCTGCGACCGGGTGTGACCGCCTAGAATATACCCGCCGTCTTGGGTAGGCGTTGCCGTATAAAGCCGGTCGGTATCCGAGCCGCCAATGGTTCTGTCCCAAAGGTTGTCGGGCTGGGCAAAGGCGTTCTTTCCTGTCAGAAGAATGCAGGCGAGGCTGAATAGAACCGCAATCAGCTTACATGCCGGATCCGGCTTTGTACATCGGTTTTCTGGTTGAATTTTGTTCATAAGCGCTGAAATTGTTTTATGTGAAATCGAATGAACTTGTTAAATAAAATTCACGGAACAGCCAGGCAAGTCCGGGCCGGGTAAAATGCAGGAAAACTGGAATCAATAAGGTTACACGGTCACTGACTGGAATGACGCATGGATGTATAACGATCTTTCGCGGGCTATTTGGGAAAGGACAATTAAGAAAGGAAATCTCCTGAAACAGTATGTTTTTCCTTCGTTTGCAACAAATTATTTCTAATGAACATTGCAATTAATTGGCTACCGGAAAGGTAAATAGATTTAGTGAAGAAATCACATCCGTTATCCGGTAATTCAGTCAATTTTAAAAATCGGTCTTTATTCATCCGCTGGCAAACTCCTGTTACTTACTCCTGAATCAGTTGCTGCGGTTCCAGAACGATCTTTTTTAAAGGCAGAATAACTGAACCGCCGGCTTCATACTGCAAAATCACCATTGTGAAGGAACTTGCAAGGGGATTAAATGCATTTTATTAGCATCATTCTTACAGATAATAGATATGGCCGATAAATTAATTCAGGATATACCGTTTTCCATTCTTGATCTTGCCCCGATTACGGAAGGAAACAATGCAGCCACCACATTCAGGAACAGCCTTCAGCTCGCGCAGTGTGTCGAGGAACTTGGCTATAAACGTTATTGGCTTGCCGAACACCACAATATGGAGAGCGTGGCCAGCTCGGCAACCTCCGTCCTGATCGGTTACATTGCAGGCGGTACGCATACAATCCGTGTGGGGAGCGGCGGCATTATGCTGCCCAATCATGCGCCACTGGTTGTGGCCGAACAATTTGGCACGCTTGCGTCCCTTTATCCCGACCGCATAGACCTTGGGCTCGGGCGTGCGCCGGGAACGGATCAGGTTACGGCCCGTGCGCTCAGGCGCAACTACATGGAATCCGCGCAGGATTTTCCGGACGATGTACTGGCATTGCAAACCTACTTTTCGGCAGAGAACCGCAACTCCCGCGTGCGTGCCATTCCCGGTGAAGGACTGGATATACCGATCTGGATTCTGGGTTCGAGCACCGACAGTGCCCAGCTGGCAGCACACCTGGGGTTGCCTTATGCTTTTGCAAGCCACTTTGCTCCCAACTATTTCCTGAATGCCATAGAACTGTACCGCCGCAATTTCCGGCCGTCGCGTTATCTTGCGCAACCTTATGTAATGGCTTGTGTGAACGTAATCGCTGCAGACACCAATCAGGAGGCGGAACGGCTTGCGACATCGTTCTTCCAGTTGGCTACGGGAATCATTACAGGAAAACGCCGGGCTTTGCAACCGCCTGTGGATAGTATGGACGGACTTTGGGGAGAATACGAAGAAGCTGCGGTACGGCAAATGATGAAATACACTTTTATCGGCGACCGGAAAAAAATCGGCAGTGAGCTGGCCTACTTTCAAAGACATACGCAGCTCGATGAGCTGATGGTCACCAGCCACATTTACGATCCCGCTGCAAGAATCCACAGCTACGAAGTCTTGAAAAGCGTGCAGAACGAAAGTGTTCTCAGCGCATAATGTTGTTTTTGGCTGCATCCTTTCCGGCCTCGGTCCTGAATGGATGCAGCCAAACTATAACTTAAATCGAATGGAGTAATATCAAAAAAAGATCTGCTAAACAGCATAAATGCTGACCAGTCAAGATAGTTAATACTTCAACCTTGCGGTTCCGGTGCATTGGTGTAGTTTCAGGTAAACCGGCCATTTGTCAGTCCAGATTTCGGATTAAGGGACGTATATAATTCAGCGGTTTTCAGATGGAATGTACCATACAACGCCCGGTATGCTCTCTGTCCTTTTTACCCATTTACCCGATAAGCAAACATCAGTATCTGAGCTAACGTTTTCTACTTCAACAATGGAAACCTGACGTTCCGGCCAGTATTTGCAATGATCCGGTTACATGCTTTTTCATGCAAGTAAACGCAGATGCGTGTACGTGCACGTTTTTGTATTTACTTTATTTTGCGTAGTAATAAATTTAGAAGTTAAACCGGGAAAAGTCGAAATACTATTTCTTCGTAATTGATTTTTATAAAATTTTATTACATTACTCAAAGTTAAATATTCCTAAACCTTAGTCCAAAATATGCCTATGCCAAAGCCCAAACTACAACTGCTTTGTTAAGTTCTGCACGTTCCCTCCAAGGGTTCTCATTCTGTTTTCTGAACGCTTACTAATCCTTAAACCTTACAGATCCATTTTCTCAGTTATGAAAGATCGATACAAACTTTTATTCAGGCGGTCGTTGCTTACGGCAACGGTGCTGTCCGCAGTGCTGCAAACATCCTGGGCACTAAGTCCGGAAATAAATGCCGGAAAGATGACCCGGAATGTGGTCAGACCACTGGAATATACCGTTACCGGAAAGGTGGTTTCCGCAGAAAAGGAAGCGCTGCCCGGTGTCAGCATTGTTGAAAAAGGAACGAACAAGGGAACAACCACGGATATTGACGGTGCCTTCAGTATCAATCTTGCCAATCCAGGTACTACGCTCATTTTCAGCTTTATCGGGTACGCAACCAAAGAAGTGGTTGTAGACGGTGCAACCAATCTCGAGATCGTTCTTGAATCGGATGCCAAAGGGCTGGACGAAGTGGTGGTCGTGGGATATTCGGCCAAAAAGGCGCGTTATCTGTCCAGCTCGGTTTCGACGATCAGCAGTCAGAAACTGCGCGATGTTACTTCCAACGAGTTGCCCAATCTTTTGCAGGGCAAAGCGCCGGGTGTTGTTGTTTCCACCAATTCGGGCGATCCTACGAGCCCGGCAAGGATCGTAATCCGCGGCTCGGGGACGATCTCGGCCAGCAGCTCGCCGCTGTATGTGGTCGACGGCAACATCGACGGCAGCTATAACCCGGTGGATGTGGAAAATGTAACGGTGCTGAAAGACGTTGCCGCCACGGGTCTGTACGGCTCCCGAGCCGCAAACGGCGTGATCATTGTCAATACCAAAATGGGTAAGGCCGGTAAAACCGAAATCAATTTCAATAATACTTTCGGATGGGCACAGGCAACAACCGGAAATTTCCGGCTGATGAATGCGCAGGAACTGTTTGATTTTCAAAGCACTTTCAACCCGCGTGATCCTTCTGTACTGAAAAACAATACCAACTGGTGGAATGAAGCATTTCGCACGGGATTTGTAAACAACCATAACGTTTCTGTTTCCGGAGGTTCCGATAAAACCACATTCTATGTTTCCGGAAATTATTACAAAGAGCAGGGAACGGTGATTGAAAATGATAAAACGGGCTATAACTTCCGTACAAACCTGAGATCGCAACTGACGAACAAACTGACGGCGGCTGTCCTTTTCAATGCGCAGTATACCCGGGACAATTACCAGAACAGCAACACTTTATACGATGCATATACCAACCTGCCTTTTGATCCGGCTTATGAGAACGGCGCACCCACAGACGGCCGCTCGTACCCGAACTGGCTTGGCCGTGACCGCGAAAATTTCCTCCATTCCATTCAGTACAATTTTGCTAATGCAAAAAGCCTGAGAACCAGCCTTGATGTAAACCTGGATTTTGACCTGACGGACAAAATCACACTTTCCAGCTACAACCGGGCCAATTTCGGAAACGGCTCCGGCGCTACCTACTACGACCGCCGTACCAAGCAGGGCGGAGCAAACGGAGGCGAGCTTTACAATAACAATAGCAACAACTATCGCCTGCTGACGTCTAACCGCATCCGTTATTCGGAGGATTTCGGAAAGCACAGCCTTACTTTGCTGGGCGTGGCGGAAGCGGAGACATCTTTTATCGAATTCAATACTGTTTCAGGCAAAGGCTTGCCGGCGGGGCAGGACGTTTTGTCGGTGGCAACGGATATTCTGGTTTCACCAACGAGTTACAATGAGCAGGTTGCTTTCCGCAAGTTTTTAGGACAGGCAGATTACAATTATGACAACCGCTACTTTCTGGTCGGTTCGCTGGTGAATGAATTTTCTTCATTGTTTGGGAAAAACAATTCTACTGCCAACTTCTTTCAGCTTGGAGCTTCATGGGTACTGTCGAATGAGAGTTTTCTTAAAAACAACAAAATACTTTCGTTTGCCAAACTGCGCCTTAGTCACGGAACCGTGGGGAATGCAGCTATTCCAAACTTTGCTTCACTGGGATTATACACCATTTCACAATCGGCCAGCTATGCAGGCGTGCCCGGCGCACAGCCTTTCCAAAAGGGAAATCCTGATCTGACATGGGAAAAAATTCGTGCATCAAACGTTGGTTTTGACATCAGCCTCTGGAACCGTATTGATCTGGCAGTGGATCTTTATAACAAGAAATCCGAAGATCTGCTTTACCAGAAACCGCTGACAGCAACTACGGGTTACAGCTATGTCTGGGTAAACGCAGGTTCTGTCCGCAACCGGGGCATTGAGTTCAGCCTGACATCCAACAACCTGACAGGCAAGCAGCTGACGTGGGAAACGAACTTCAATATGGCTTTCAACCGCAACAAAATCCTGGAACTGAGTGGCGGCGCGGCTACTTTCCGTCCGGGCAACCGTTTGCCGTTGGCAGCAGGACACGATATGGGCGAGTTCAATATGCCGGTCTGGGCAGGCGTAAATCCGGAAAACGGAGATCCGCAATGGGAAAAGATCGTGAAAGATTCCGATGGAAATGTAACAAAGGAATTGACCAATTCATATAGCTCTGTACAAACTGCGCAGTCACGCCAGTTTACCGGAAAATCGACCAACCCGAAATTTACTGGCGGTCTGACCAATACACTGGGCTACAAAGGATTCACGTTCTCGGCATTCTTCAATTTTGTGTATGGCAACTGGGTTTACAACGAAAGCCGCGCCTACTTTGATAACGATGGTGGGTGTTGCACAACTCGAATAAAAATAGCTTGAATTCTTCGCAGATCGCCTCATTTTTTGTAACTTCAGGAATGCAAGGAAAAAAGAATTATTCCGAAAAACTGTTTTTGAGCTTCCAATTATCGGACCGGATTCCAAAGGATAATTTCTATCGGCTCTTAAGAGAAGCGATTGATTTACGTTTCATTTATAGCGATACTAGGGATCTTTATGGGAGCACTGGAAATCCTTCAATAGACCCGGTCGTCTTCTTTAAGTTGATGCTCACAGGCTATCTGGAAAACATAACGTCGGATCGGAAATTAGTAGAGCACTGTGCAATGCGCATGGACATTCTTTACTTTTTAGGGTATGATATCGATGAACAACTGCCCTGGCATTCTACTATCAGCCGCACCAGACAATTATATCCAACTGCCGTCTTCTCGGCCCTTTTTGAAAAAGTATTTACAATGTGTGTTCAAAAAGGGATGGTTTCAGGGCATACCCAAGCACTGGATTCTGCACCGGTTAAAGCCAACGCGTCCATGGAAAGTTTGGAATTAAAAAAGCCCGCTCAATCTACTGAAAGCCATTTTAAGATAGTGGATGCTGAGAATAGGCCGGAGAAAAGCATTAATAAAAGGGCTTCCGGGCAATTTATAACAGCTTCTGAGCATGAGCTCACCCAATTAAAAAAACATCAGGACAAACTCCGCGAAAATCCTGTTGGCGCAAGTGGTGCATCCCATGAAAAAGCACAGTTGTTTAGTAATAAGACTCATTATAGCCCGCATGATCCGGATGCACGAATTTCAGTAAAGCCTGGCAAGGCAAGAAAACTTAATTATCACTGCAGTATGGCGGTAGATACAGCTCAGGGTGTAATCAGCCATATAGAAGCAAATTTTGCTGATGGACGTGACAGCCAATATCTTCCAGGATTAGTCAGCACAGTGCAAAAAAGGCTTATTCTAAATGAACTTAGAATGACCGATTTACTGGCTGATGCGGGGTATTCCAACGGATATAACTACCAGCTTCTAGAACGACAGGATGTCATTGGATGGATACCGGTATTCGGCATGTACAAGCCAGTGGTTGAAGGTTTTGCATATGACCACCAGGCTGATCAGTTTACCTGCCCAATGGGTAAACTACTACCATTCAAAACAATAGACTATACTGCCGACGGCAAACCGAAAAAAGCATATTGGGCGTCAAAGAAGGATTGCATGAATTGTCCTTCGAAAGCAACATGTACTCCTAAAGCAGCATGTAAAAGGATTTATAAGACGGCGTATGAACCAGCGTACCAAAGGGCTTACATTCGGCAGCAAAGCAGGCGAGCAAAGCAAATGAAGCAGTTGCGGCAGAGTACAGTGGAACCTGTTTTTGGCAGCTTAGTTCAATATTACGGATTAAACAAAATCAATGTTTTAGGAAAAGAAGGCGCACATAAAGTCATGATAATGGCAGCCACCTGCTTTAACCTTAAGAAATATCTAAAAACATCGAAAAGAAAACTTGTAAAAAATAAAGCATTAGAAGCCTTTTCCGACCAAACCAGCACTTGTGCGGGTTCCTATCATATTTCCGGTTCAACTTTCAAGGAAATTCCAAAACCAGATAGGTCACTCGAATTTAGAAATTACCAAGTACGTTGTGCAACGGCCACGATGGTTTGTATGAAAGCTACAATCAGATGATACTGGCCAGTGGCTGGTCACGCTGGCAAAAAGAGGGCGACGTGGCAACGCACCCGAAACCGATCGTGGGCGGTAACAAGGATTCCAACCAATCTTCGACGCGATATCTGGAAGACGGAAGCTACATCCGTTTGCGCAACGTGCGGCTGGGCTACACCATTCCGGTGGATGCCGTAAGGCGCATCGGGTTTGCGCGTGCCAACATTTTTGTGAGCGTGGATAATCTCTGGACCGGTACCAAGTTCACCGGACCGGACCCGGAAGCTTCATTCTCTTTCGAAGATACGCCGGGTAATTCCAGCATCAAATACCCGATCAGCCGGAAGCTGCTTTTCGGTGTCAACTTTACCTTGTAATATTTTATACAGATATGAAATTTATACAATCAAAACTTGCCTTGGCACTTGGACTGGTGTCGATGCTATCCTGCGAACAGTATTTTGATCCTACCACCAATATCAATGAAACATCTGCTCTGGCAAGCGAGTCGGATGTGCAGACCGTAACCATCGGGACATATGCATTCCTGAACAAATCGCCCTATGTATACAGTGGCCATATCATGATGGAGTACCCGAGTGACGAAATTGCCCAGGGACAAATATCCGGCAATGACTTTACGCGCGTTTACCGGTACACGCATATCAATACTTCTTCGCATGCCACGAGTTACTGGAGCCAGTGCTATAAAATAATTGCGGCAGCCAACAAGGTAATCGGCTTTGTGTCCAATGATGCCTCTGCCGAACTGAAACAGCTCAAAGGCGAGAACCTGTACCTGCGTGCGATGGCGCATTTCAACATGGTGCGGATGTTCGGAAGGCCATATCCGCAGGATAACGGAAACAATCCCGGCATTCCGATCCTGCGCGACGGGCTGAGTGATACTGAAGTAACTTCCCTGCCCAGGTCTTCCGTCAAAGAAGTATATGATTTTGTGATCAGCGACCTGCTGGCAGCAGCGGAACTGATGACGGTAAGCAAAAGCAATATTTATGCATCGAAAGAAGTCGCTTATGCCTTGCTGTCAAAGGTTTATCTGTTCAAAAACGATAATGCCAATGCATTGAAATACGCGGATCTGGTTATTGACAGCGGCAGATATACGCTTTTGCCGTCTTCCAATTATGCCAACTATTTCAAAATTGTACCGGAGAACAATTCGGAAACGATCTTTGCGGTGCGGCACACCAGCGTGCAGATTGCGGAGATAAGCAGTATGTACATCAGTTCGGATCGTTCCGGCACGCCGCTTGCGCAGGGTGTAAGCGGCTGGGCCGAGTTGTATGCTTCCCAGAAGTATATCGACTTTCTGAACCAGCATCCGGAAGATCTGAGAAAATCGTTTATAACACCGTATGTACTGAACGGAGAGCTGCAGACGAACAAAAAACTGACGCCTGCCACGCCCATGTATTACATTAACAAATATACGCTTCAGGATAACGTCATCAATGCTTCCTCGCCTGTATACCTGCGTCTGGCTGATATATACCTCATCCGTGCGGAAGCCAATGCAAAACTCGGCAACACGGCTGCCGCACTGGAAGATGTAAACCGCATCCGTACGCGGGCAGGATTAAGCGGAACGGCATTATATACCACCGGAAACATGGCGGCAGCAGGCAAAACGATCCTGGATGTGGTTCTGGAAGAACGTTTTCTTGAACTGGCTTTTGAAGGCCACCGGATTTATGATCTTTTCCGGAACGGCCGGCCGATGATCCGCAATTATCCGGGCACGCATTCACAGAACAACACTCCGACGACTGATGTCCGTCAGACCGTCATGCCGACTGATCCGCGGGTAGTTTTCTTTATTCCGCAGAATGAAATTGACCAGAATAAAAATCTGGTTCAGAATCCGTAACGGCATTTCTTCATGAATTGATTTGTTTACGTCCGTTTCAGCATCCGGTATGGTGCGGAAACGGACGGTTTTTTTACCAGTTCAGAAAGCAGGCAATGTAATCTGTAATGAATTTTCTAAGCAGCATATATGCTTCCATTGCAGCTGCATGAAAGAAATCAGCGCCAGCCCAAACCCAGACCGATACCCGCATGTGAAGCGAGAAGGTTGGGAAGCAAAGGCGGTGTATAACGCAGTTTCAGGATATAAATCCATTTTCCTGTAACCAAATGGAAGCGGAGGCCTGCCAGTGCGGAAGGCGTCAGGAGCCGTTGTTTGCTGTTGCCGGAGCGTATGTCATTGTCATAACGATCTACGGCAAACCCGCCCAGTCCTGCCTCAAGGTAGCTTTCAATCAAATAATTGCCCGGCTGGGGTACACAGGACTTTCTTTTATAGGGATTCAGTACAAAGCAGTGCGTCAATGCTCCGGAAAGGGAAGGACTGCGAAACGTTTTTTTATTAACCGCGCCTAGTCCGGCCTGGATATTCCAGAATGACTTTCTGAGATAACCAAACGCCGCTTCGGCTGTGACTGCGCCTTTCGGCGTAATGCCGAGCCATTCGGCACCCACTGCGCCTCGTATGCGCGTATAATAAGGCTGGGCAGCAGTCAGCTGTGAAAAGAAAAGCAGAATGAAAAAATATTTCAGGAACACAGGTGCAGGATTTGTTTTCCAACGAAGGAACCAGAACTGCAAGTATATCCGGCAGCTGCATTTGGTGTGAATCTCCGTATTTTGTTCTCCACGAACTGCCATTACCGGTCATACCTGATATTGCGCTGACTGATATCCACTTCCATTTGGATATTGCATCGTTTATAGGGTGTCGGATGTCCCGCAATTTTCTGGAAACCCAGTTTATGATAAAGGTTAATGGCCGGTTTCAAAATGGTATTGCTTTCCAGATACACCTTTTTTCCGCCCAGTTCTCTGGCCTTGTCAAGTGCCGACTGACCGAGCAACCAGCCGATATGCTTGCCTTGTGCTGCGGGTGCTACGGCCATTTTGGCAAGTTCAAAAGTATCTTCCCTGTCCTTCATCCGGATCAAAGCACAAACGCCTGCAGGCTGCCCTTCGTACAAAGCCACAAAAATGTGACCGCCTTTTTTGAGGATGTAGCCTTCGGGATCGTCCAGCGATTTGTAATCCGTTTCTTCCATTTTGAAATAATATGAAATCCATTGTTCATTCAAGGACCTGAAATCCGGAGCATATTTTGATTCGTAATCAACAATCTGGACTGCTGTGCTTTCACGTTGCTTTTTTTGCTCGCACACTCTCCGGTACAGCGACTTTTGTTGCAGCAGAAATTCCCATTCTTCAATGGCTCTCCAGAGATCGTGGCCTGCCTGTGAAGCAACGGATTGGATGGCGGCCTCTACATCCGTGTACTGATCCCCGATTTTTGCTTTGTAATGGCTGCCTTTTTCTGTTAGGCTGACCATCGTGCGCCTGCCGTCATGAGCTACTTTTCTCTCCTGAACGAGTCCGTGCCTGATCATTTCACGGATGATTTTGCTCACTGAAGGATGCGAATGGCCGATTTCCTCTGCAATCCCTGTAATGGTTTTCTCGTCACTTTGCGACAGCGTGTAAAATACAGGGAACCATTTGGGTTGCAGTTCCATACCGTACAGCTGATAAATGGCGGCTGCGTCACTGGTAATTTTATCAGTGAGCATTCTCAGCCTGCTTCCGATTGCTTTAACGCCTGCTTCTTCAAAAAACTTCATAGGTAAGTAATTACGTAACTGATTACGCAAATTTAATCAGGTTTAATTCCGGAATCAAAAAAGCAGAATGTTTTTTACAACCTCAAATCGTTCTTCTCTTCAGTTCGCCGGGAGGCACGCTCAGCATGCAAAGGGCGATTTCCGATTTTCGTCCGGTTTTTCAGTTTATCCGGTGCCGGATTATTAAGGACCAACTCCACGGTTCATCGTAGCGGTTTGTGCACTGCATTCTTTTTGACATGGAACCTTCCGGATGAAAGCAGGGAATATTTCCATGGCTGCTTTCACGTATTTTTCTTGCATTTGCCAGGTAGCTGTAAGCAAAACAAGTCCTTCCGAATCATCCGGATTTGCTCCTTTCAGGTTTCTGTACCTTTTCAAATGATACCGTTTCAAGGATACATAAGAAGATTTGATCCAATTCTTGGTTGTGTGTAAAACAGGGGTATAAATGTGTTATTTAATTACTATTGTGCATCCGTTTGCAACCATAATTTAGAACTTGTAAAAATTATTAGAATTCACGGTGTAGGAATAATTGTTTTACTGTCCGTGCAAACTAGACTCTATATGACCATACGTAATACTCCTAATAAATTCAGTGACGAGGAAATGCAACTGATCGAGCAGCATCAGAAAAGGAGTGATGCCTTGACAGAGAAGCACGAAGCAGAAGTTTTAGAAAGTGAGAAAAACAATGTAAGTGAAGAGTATAAATCTAAAATGCTGCTGCGCCACGCGTCCGAATTGATTAATTTATCCCATGAATTCCTGAATTTATGGATTGATCTTGTTGAGAAACAGAAAAAACCGGATTAAGATTTTTATCCGTTCCATGGGAACAACGCGAATTGAAACATGCCTGTTTTTGCCCGGTTCAGAAGCTGTAAGGCGCTGGCAACAAACTTCTTTTACCAAGCACCCTACTTTTCACTTCTTCTTGCCAGCACAAAATTTCATCATGTGGAACAATATTTTAAATTCCGTCCACAGGCAACAGTTACCGTCCTTAATCCAATAAGAAAGTAATAGTAGTAAGTAAATATGGACAGTAATCATACGTCAGTTGAATTCGCGCAGCAATTAGGTTCTTTTCCGGATATAAACTTAGCCCTGCAAGCGGCCGGACTGGGTGCGTGGGAAATAGACCCTGAGCGCAACTGTATCCTGCTGAACCCTCATTGCCAGGTTCTTTTCGGCATACCGGGTCATACGAGTGTTGCGCTGGATCAAACCGCTGAATGCATGCATTCCGATGATCTTGCCCACGTGCTGGATGTATTTTCGTACGCCGTAAGCAGCCGGTCGGGTGGCGACTTTGATCATACGTTCCCAATAGGAAAAACCAGTAACGGGCAATCCGGATGTGTACGATGCTGGGGAAAAAGCTACTTTGCTGAGACCGGCGAATTGATCCGTTTCAGCGGTATTGCCCAGGATGTAACCGAGCAGGAACGGGACCGGCAAAAGCTGGAAGCAAGCGAAGCCCGGATATATAACATTGTGCAGCAAAGCCCGATTGCCACACTGGTCGTTCATGGTGAGGACTTCCGGATCAGTCAGATCAACCAGCCAATGTCGGAACTTATCGGCAGCGACCAGGATGTAACCGGAAAGCCTTTGCTGGCAATCTTGCCTGAACTGGAAGGACAATATGCATGGAACGAGGCTCAGAAAGTATACTATGAAGGCACCAGCGTCGATCACAAGGCAGTTTTGATCAGACATAAGCGGGCAGGGGAATTAAACGACTACTATTATGATATTTCTTACAGGCCACTGGTGGAAAACGGTGTGATTATCGGAATGATACACGCTGCCATTGATGTCACCGGTCAGGAAACTGCCCGTAAAATGCTGGATGAAAACCGGGCACTCCTGCAAACGGTTATTGATCTTGCGGAGCTAGGATCATACAGCATTGATCTTTCCAGTAATCAGATATCAAGTTCTGCACGGGTTGCCGGCTGGTGCGGAATTCCCGCTGTCAGCGATCTGGACCGTTCTTTTCAGGTAATTCAGGAAACAGACAGAGACCGCGTTAATCAGCAGATAATGGGAGCCCTGGAAAAAGGCGCCGATGGCTTTTTTCAGGAAGAATATACGGTTATAAATCCGCTAACCGGACAAAAGCGCATCCTTCGGACCAATGGCCAGGTACGGTGGGATTCAGCAGGAAATCCGGAGAGCATTTACGGTTCCGTTATGGACATTACCACGCAGAAAACGCTGCAGTTAAATCTGGAACAACAGGTGCAGCAGCGTACGGAGGAGCTGGCAACAATGAATGAAGAGCTGGCCACCATCAACGAAGAATTGACGGCCAACAATATGGAGTATGCCGCAATCAACGAAGAGCTGGAAGAAGCCAACGTCCTGCTAACCCTGTCCAACGAAAATCTTCAGCAGTTTGCCTATGTGGCGAGCCATGACCTGCAGGAACCGCTTCGTAAGATCCAGCAGTTTGCCAGTCTGCTGAAAACCAGACTGGAAGAATCGCAGAGCGATGAACTTAATTATCTGAACCGTATGGAGTCAGCGGCGAGCAGGATGTCTTTTTTAATCAAGGATTTGCTTGATTTCTCCAATATTTCAAGCCGGGGTAAAATTTTCAGACCCGTTGATCTGGACAGTATCGTGGACCAGGCACTGGCAAATCTTGAAATCAGCATTGAAGAAACAAAAGCGGAAATCAGTGTAAGCCATTTACCTTCGGTGTCCGGAGATGCTTCGCAATTGTTGCAGCTTTTTCAGAATTTGCTTTCCAATGCCATCAAGTTCCATAAGCCGGCGGAACATCCGGTGGTTTCAATTACCGCCTCCCGAGTGAATGATACCGAACTGCCCGCGCATGTCAAACCGGCACGTACTTCCAGAAGTTATTTCCGGATTGATGTGACCGACAACGGCATTGGCTTTAACGAAATGTATGCCGAACGCATATTCCAGGTTTTTCAGCGGCTGCACAACAAGAATACTTATGTTGGTACCGGAATCGGTTTGGCCATTTGCGAGAAAGTTGTCGTAAGCCACGGCGGAGCCATCACAGCTTCCAGCTCGCCCGGAAAAGGAGCAACGTTCAGTATTTTTTTTCCTTCAAACGGACCTGGCGAACTGTAGTTCATGGCGGACACCATACGATGACCACAGACCGGATGAAAATAGGTTGGCTTGAAACACGTTCGGACTTTCCTGCAACAGGCAACAAGGAAGCTGTTTTACATCCGAACTACGTTCTTTTTACTCATGTTTTTTGGAGTTGCAATCCTGATTTTAAACAGTGAAGGCCAGTTCTTGCCTGTTATGTAGAACGCGTTTTCGGATGGCTGATAGGCAATCCCGTTCAGTACACTGGAACCGGGCCGGTCCACCTCTGCAGGTACTATTTTCTTCATGTCCATTTTGCCTGTCACTTTACCTGTTTGCAGGTCAATCTGAACAATCTGGTTGGTTTCCCAAATGTTGGCATACACATAGCCGTCCACATATTCCAGTTC
Organism: Dyadobacter sediminis; assembly: GCF_005860765.1. Lineage (GTDB taxonomy): Bacteria > Bacteroidota > Bacteroidia > Cytophagales > Spirosomataceae > Dyadobacter > Dyadobacter sediminis. Next base: position 470,943 of record NZ_VCEI01000011.1, read on the forward strand.
ATTGATTTTTAACACTGGTCCTTGATTGTCATAAACTTCCACTTCACCGGTTTTCTCAAACTCAGCATCAAAGAAGAAAAGCCGGTTGGAACCGTCTCCCATGATGATACATGTATCGTTATGCGTCATTCCCCAGCCTTGCGTGTAGTAAGAAAACGTTTTATCCAGTGTAAAATCCGGATGGTAACGGAAGCCGATGCCGGATTGCCATGTAAGCTGATAGATTTTATTTCTGAAAACCGTCATTCCTTCACCAAAATACTGTTCTGCAATCGGAACGGATTTCAGGATGGCACCCGTTTGGAGGTCTACTTTCAGGAGCTGCGATTTTCCGTTTTCACCTGTGCTTTCATAAAGTTCATGGTTATGAAATTCAAGACCCTCCGTGAAACTGGACTTTTGATGCGGGTAGGAAGCCAGCAAAGTGTAGCTAATTTCCGTGGGAACAATATCCGAAATCAACGTTACGGAAAGGGTATCAGCAAAAGGTTCATTGGCGTTCGTGGTGCCGTTTACCACAAGCTGCTTCCATCCGGTTGTAGGCGAAACAGCTTTGAAACCCACCTTTTCAGCCGAAATTCTATAATCTGAAATCTTCAAGCCATTCCACAAAATCTCAAAATGCCGTACCGGTTGTGTAAAGGCAACGGTGATGGAATCGCCTGTGGCATAGCTGCTTTTTGGGAGGGTTGCAACAGGATTTTTACCGGAGTCCGTCGTATGGGAATCCGATTTCCTTTCCTGATTGCAGGAAAAGAAAGTCATGATTCCTGTTATAAGAAAAAACCGGATGCAACGCGTGTACATAGAATGGTTTTAAAAATGGAACAGTCACAATGGATCAAATCGTATGCCAAAGCTTTAAAGGATTGTAATCAAGACCGTTGCGCAAGGAAGCGTCACTGATTTTTAAACGTCTGCCTGATTCCTTCGGCATAAGACATGGGCTTGTACGAAAACCTCTTTTCGAATTTACTGCTGTCAAAGAAATAATCGCGGTCATATTGATACGCCATTTCTTTCAGTTCTTTCAGGATCGGGACAAAAAGACCAAGCAGCTGCATCATCCAGCGCGTAAAAATATAGAAGCGCGGCTTTAGGTTCATTTCTGAGGCAATCATTTCAATAAAATCTTTCCCGGTCCATTTTTCGGACGACGTAGGCAAATGCCAGATTTCACCAAATGCGTCGGGAGTATTGCCCAGTAAAGCAAGCGATTTTCCGATATCGGGTACATATGTAAAGGAATGTACTTTGGAAGCATCTACCTGCCAGAAAGCCTTTTTGCCTTTCCGGAATTCGTCCGTTACAGAAATATTGAGTGGGCTGTTTTGAACATCGGGTCCGTAGAAATCGGCACTGCGGGCAATCAATGCCTGTAAACCGTTCTCCTGAATGGCCCCAAGCAACTTATCCTGTACCTGAGCGCGAACCTTTCCTTTTTCACTCGGCGGGTTTACGGCGGATTGCTCTGTCATGGACGGAATTTCACTTGCTGCATACATGTATACATTATCCAGAAAAACCAGTCGTGCTTTTGCTTTCAGGCAGGCATCGATGACATTTTGTATCAGAATCGGCCAGTCACGTTTCCATACCTTGCTATTGTACTCCAGACCTGCGGTCAGATAAACCACGGAGGAACCCGCCACTGCATTTTCTACCTCGCGGGCATTCAGGAGATCAGTCGGAAACAGTTCATCATCGGCATTTACCCGCACCGGTTTGCGGGAAACAAGCCGGATTTGTTGTGTATAAGCCCTAAGTTCTTTGGCCAGCACTATGCCGGTTGCGCCGCCGGCGCCAAGTATCGTTTGCATGTTGTTTTTTTTGATACAAATGTATTGCGGGCGACACTCAGATATCGTTGATCTGTGTTAAGATTTTGCCTCTGTGAACAATCTTTTCCGGATGCGGCTCAGGCTTTCCGGGGCAATGCCGAGGTATTGTGCAATATACCGCTGTGGCACGCGCTGTAAAATGTCGGGCCGTGTGTACGCAAGGTCCAGAAAACGCTTCTGAGGCGTGTAGGCCAACAGGGATTTGGTACGTTCCATGCTTTCGGCTGCAAGGCGTTCCACCAGCATGCGGAAGAACAATGAAACCGCCGGCAGTTCCCGCAGTAGTACAGCCATATCTTTACAACGCAGGCAAAGTACGGACGTTTCCGTTAAAGCCTTGATCTGGGACGAAGCAGCTGTTTGTTTCAAGAAGCTTTCCAGGTCCGTTATGAATTCATTTTCAAAAGCAAAGTTGCAGGATTTCTCTGTACCGGAATCATCGACGTAAAACTGGTGCAAGGCACCTTCTACTACAAAAAATACTTCGGAAGCCGGCATGCCGCCTTTCAGAAGGGAAGCACCGCGTTTGTAGTTGCGTTTTTCAAAGAACGACAGAATGTACTCCGCTTCCGCATCGTCAAGCTGTACATCTTTCCGCAGGGTGCTGATAAGTTCGGACGTCATTTTTCCGGTATTGGTTTAGTAGGGAATCACCGCACAATATACGCCTAAACCTTTGCATGTAAACAATGCAATCTATGCCAAGCCGCATATTTGGCAGGCATTTTTTTAGCGTTGCCTGACATTTTCCTTCCGAATGTAAATCTATTTTCCACAGTCCGGTTTTTTGTGTTGTCTGAAAAAACAAAACCCTGCAAAAGTTGATTTGCAGGGTTTCTGATTACAAATGGTGCACCCGACGAGATTCGAACTCATATCGTCGGTACCGGAAACCGAAATTCTATCCATTGAACTACGGGTGCTGGTTGGCTTAATGCCGGTAACGGGGTGCAAATATAGCGTCAATTTTGATTTTCAAGCATACAGAAAGAAATTTGTTTGCAGATTTTCCGTGTATGTTTTTTTCAGAGCTGCTTCAGCAAATCCCAGTCGCCCACATCTTTCAGGTATAAATAGTCCAGCAGCAAGCCGTTGACGTTCGTGATCAGGCGGTGGCCTTCTGCAAACGGCACCACAAAGGTGTTTATAAATTCATGATCTGAAATCAGGCCCTGTGTCGTATTATGATAGGATTTTATCTGCTCCGTACTCCGTTCCAGTTCGCAGTAAAACATATACATGGCCTCGTCGCTGGTTCCTGTTGACGGATAATACGGGTTTTCATTGACTTTCATCAATGCCTCTTTTGAAATCGCAATTCCGGTTTCTTCAAAAACTTCCCTTGCGGCCACCGAGACTGCATCACTTTCACTGTCCAGCATGCCGGCGGGATGTTCATACGTCATGGAACCGTCACAAATGCGTCGCTGCTGCACAAGTAACAGGTATTTCTCCCGTGTTTCTTCATCTATAAAACAAATCAGAACGCTTACGACTTCGCCTTTCAGGAAACAGATCGGAGGAATCTTGTTGCCTTCTGGCGTAGTGGCATCGGTATACAGCAAGGAGAACAGGACCTCGCCGCCGCCGTTTCTTCTCGTATACAGTTCGTCAATGCGGTGTACTTCCATGCCGTTGGTTTCCAGCTTGTTTTTCCAGAGGTTGTATTTATGGGAATCAACCAGCTTTTCTTCGATCATTGATTATTTGGATTGTTTAATAACTGATGGGAAAGGACAATGCTGCAAACGGCACGCCATAGGTTGCTGAAAAACGTTTTTGTCCGTTGTCTAACCTTACCTTGGAAGTATAGGTAATTCTGCCGTGTACATAGCCTGCTTTCAGTCCGATCCGTTCGGTAAACCAGAAACGTACAAAGAGTTCGGACTGTCCGTTTTGTTTGTCCAGTACCAAAGGAAGCGCATTTTCCAGGCTAGGCGTACTGGAAACATATTGATTGTAATACGCAGCGCCTTCTCCTTCAAAAAGACTGGATTTGGTATACAGGCCCGACCGCCTGGCGCCGAATGCCAAACCGAAGAGGTCGGTATTTGCGCCGATATCCAGTTTCCAGAGCCTGATACTGGCGCCTGCCAGGAAGCTGATCCCATTGGAAGTTATTCTGCCGAATTTCAGTGTGTCGTCCGAGAACTGGCTGCTCTGCGGCAACAGATTGGTTTTGTTGGCGTAATAGCCCCACGTCCGCACGCCCCAGCCGATCCGGAACCATGGAAAATTATTAAGGCTCAATTCCTGATGAAACATGACGGACGGAACCAGGGCATTATCCTTGTAACCCGTTCCCAGATCGATGCCGGAAGTTACCCGTGAGATACTTTGTGCAAAGCAGGAGATAGTTGTTGTAAGTATTAAAAGTATTATTAGGCGTGTACATTTCATATGTGTTGAGATAATGTGTTTTTCAAAGGTAAATAAAAGTGCAAAAAAAAAGGCAGAGAACCGGTCTCTGCCCTGAGAATTATACAATTTTACAAGTTAGCTGTCAGTTTCAATGCTGGTGGCGGCTGCCGGATGAAGTTTTAACAGCTGTTGCTTTTTTACAATTACAGCGCCTAGCGGCGGAAGGTCCAGCAGAATGGAATTGCTTCTGCCATGCCAGCGGTGGCTTTCGGAAGTAACTGCATGATAATTAATGATTCCGCTTCCGCCGTATGCAACGGTGTCCGAGTTATAGATTTCTTTCCAGTCCCCGTCTGAAGTTACGCCTACACGATACCCTTTTCGCGGAATTTCCGTCATATTCAGAACGATCACAAGAGTTTGTTCCGGATCAATTGCTTTTCTTGCAAAAATCAGCACGGAATTCTCTCTGTCCTGCGTATCGATCCACTCGAAACCGTTGGCAGAAAAAGAATATTCATGCAGGGCCGGTTCCGTTTTGTAAAGATGATTCAACGTCTTTACGCATTCCTTCATGCCGGTATGCATTTTCTTTTCCAGTAAATGCCAGTCCAGACTTTGCTGGAAATTCCATTCGGAAGTCTGGGCAAATTCACCGCCCATAAATATGAGTTTTGTTCCCGGATGGGTGAACATGTAGGAAAACATCAGCCTCAGGTTCGCAAATTTCTGCCATTCGTCCCCCGGCATTTTGTTGATCAGCGAATTTTTGCCGTAAACCACTTCATCATGGGAAAACGGCAGCATGAAATTCTCGGAAAAAGCATATACGAGACTAAATGTCAACTGATCCTGATGCCATTTGCGAAATGCGGGGCTTTTCTCGAAATACTTGATCGTATCGTTCATCCAGCCCATCATCCATTTCATGCCAAAGCCAAGTCCGCCCACATAAACCGGTCTGGAGACGCCCGGAAAAGAAGTGGATTCCTCGGCTACAATCTGGATGTCAGGAAATTCGGTATAAGCGGCTACATTCATTTCCCGGAACAGCGCAATGGCTTCCAGATTCTCACGACCGCCAAATTCGTTCGGAATCCATTCACCGTGATTTCTTGAATAGTCCAGATATAACATGGAAGCCACGGCATCCACGCGCAACCCGTCGGTATGGTATCGGTCTAGCCAGAAAATGGCATTGCTGATCAGAAACGATTTTACTTCGTTGCGGCCGTAATTGAATATATAGCTTTTCCAGTCCGGATGATACCCTTTTCTCGGGTCTTCGTGCTCGTAAAGCGCAGTACCGTCAAAGCGGAAAAGTCCGTGGGCGTCGCCCGGAAAATGGGAGGGAACCCAGTCAATATACACGCCGATCCCTGCCTGGTGCAGCTGATCGATCAGATACATCAGTTCCTGCGGCGTTCCCATCCGCGAGGCACAGGAAAAGTATCCGGTGATCTGATAACCCCACGACGGCGGGTAAGGATGTTCCATCACAGGCATGAACTCCACATGCGTAAAGCCCATTTCCTGAACGTAGGCCACCAGCTGCGGCGCTATTTCCTTGTAGGTGAGGTACCGTTCCGGATCGGATGGATCGCGCTGCCAGGAGCCCAGATGAACTTCGTATACAGAAATCGGTGCATTCAGCTTGTTTTTTTCCTGCCGGGTTTTCATCCAGTCGGTATCCTGCCATTCGTACCATGTATCCCAAACGATGGACGCTGTACGCGGCGCCACTTCGCACCACAATGCGAAGGGATCGGACTTTTCCTGCTGTTGACCGTTCTGTGAAACGACATGGTACTTGTAAACTTCACCGACGCCGATGTTGGGAATCCAGCCTTCCCAGATGCCGGAACTGTCCCATCGGGACGACAGCATATGACTGTCCTTGTTCCAGCCGTTGAAATTCCCCGTTACGGATATGCTTGCGGCATTGGGCGCCCACACGGCAAAGTACGTTCCGGTCACACCTTTGAATTCCATTACATGGGAGCCAAGTTTTTCATAAAGCTTGAAATGTTTTCCCTGACGAAAGAGATGTATGTCAAAATCGGTAAAACGGCTGATGGTTTCCACTGCATTCAATCCGAGGTACGGATTGTTGTTCTTGTCGTTTGCAGCAGAGTTGTTTGTTGGTTCTGTTTTTTGCTCCCCGGTTTTCCTGGCCATTTTATTACGGTACAATTGTTGGTAATGAGTATGTAAGATTACAATTTTATTAAACTATTTCTTAAAATGTATCTATTTTTTTAGTTCTCCCTTTTATAATCCGCTGAATACCCGCACTTACAGGGTGCCCGCCGCTTTCTCCACAACATCCAGAACGCGCATGATATTGCCGCCCCAGATTTTCTCGATGTCTTTGGCCGAATATCCGCGTTTCACCAGTTCTTCCGTTATGCCGCCAATCTGGCTCACATCCTTAAGGCCGATTACTTCACCGCCGCCGTCCAGGTCCATGCCGATTCCGACATGATCCACGCTTGTCAGTCTGATCACATGTTCGATATGGTCTACGGCCTCACTCAGCGTCGGCATATCCGATTTGTATTTTTCATTTATGGCTTTCATTTCATCCCGCAACGCTTTTTTGTCTTCATCCGAAAGGTCGGTCTGACGGATTTTCAGGCGAAGCGCTTTCAACGACATTTCATGCGGCTGCGAAGGTTTTTTTACGAAGCCCGGAACAAAATTGATCTGGATGACGCCTCCGTTTTTCGCAAGGACCTTGATCATGTCGTCCGTCATGTTTCGTGGCACGTCGCACAGAGCGCGGCAGGAAGAATGCGAGGCGATGACAGGCGCTTTGGTCAGTTTGATCACGTCGTAAAATGTCGAATCGGAAACGTGTGAGATATCGACCATCATGCCCAGTCTGTTCATTTCCTTTACGACTTCTTCACCCAGTTTGCTCAATCCGTTATGTTCCGGCCCGTCGCCATCCGTGGAGGAATCGCAGATGTCATTGTTGGAAGAATGCGAAAGCGTGACATATCGGAGGCCAAGATCGTAGTACTGTTTCAGGTTGGACAGGTCTTTTCCGATGGGCCAGCCATTTTCCATACCGATGAATACAGCTCTTTTACCTTCTTTCTGCAAACGGTAGGCATCCTTTGAGGTCGTTGCCAGTCCGGCAACATTCGGGTTCCGTTTAACGGCTTCGTGTATTTTATCAAAAATGGCCAGCGCCTTCTGCTTGGCTTCCAGTGTTGCCTCGTCCGAACGTTTGCCCTGTCCGAGATAAACGGCGAAAAACATGCCGTCCATGCCGCCTTTGATCATGCGCGGGAAGTCGATCTGCGAACGGTCTTTTTCGTAATCATGTTCCAAAGCAATGTCAAATCCGGGCTTCATCATGTTGATCGGCACATCGGCATGCGTGTCGATTGTCAGCGCTTTGGCGTGTATTCTGGCCGCTTTGGGCGACAACGCATCCGGCGCGGTCTGAGCGAGGGATAATACGGGCAGCGATAAAAAGAGCAGAAGCTTTTTCATGTAAAGTAACAGGAGATGGTGAATGAATGAAGAAATACAAGTTGTTTTAAATTGAATGTTTTTTTCGGAAATATCAACTTTGCCGAAGGAATCCTTTTTTTACTCCAACTTGTCCGTTATATCTTGCTATTTGTAGATCGGTAAGTCATAAACGCCGCTTGCATGAAAATTTGCTTCCACACTGGAAAACGGCATTTTCAGTTCTATCTTTATAGTCGTTTTCAGTTTTGCATTACATGAAAAAAGGGATTCTATTACTGTTCTTGGCGTGGCTTGTTGCACCGTATGCAAACGCGCAGGTTACTTATTTCGGCGATATTCTCGGCAACGGTTTCAAGCAGGCAACCATCGTTTTTCCGCCTGATTACGAAGGCAGCGTGACCTGTACGGTCGTCAGGAAACTGGCTCCGGGGCAAAAGTCGAAATCCGTTCTGTACGTGCACGGATTCAATGATTATTTTTTTCAGGAAGAAATGGCCGACCGTTTTATTAAAGAAGGTTATAACTTTTACGCCGTTGACCTTCGGAAGTATGGCCGCTCGTGGCTTGCCAACCAGAAACTGAACGATGTGCGCGACCTGTCGGAATATTTTGCAGATATTGATACAGTGCTGAACATCATGCGCAGCGAAGGTTCCGGACCGATTTTGTTATGCGGTCATTCGCTGGGCGGCCTTGTCGCTTCGCTGTATGCAGATGCCCGGACAGGAAAGGAATTGTTCGACGCCGTTTTGCTGAACAGCCCGTATTTTGATCCGGAAATGCATTCCGTTTTAAAGAAAAAACCTGCTTCGCTGATACTGAACCGCGCAGAAAAGCATCCTGAAACAACGCTGAATTCCGGCATGAACCCGCTTTACGGAGAAAGTCTGCATAAGGATGCGTTCGGTGAATGGAACTATAATCTCAGCTGGAAGCCTCATGAAGCGCCGCCGATAAGTTACGGCTGGATAAAAGCCATGTATGATGCGCAGCAAAAAGTTGCCGCAGGACTGCAGATCGGCAAACCTGTGCTGGTGCTGCATGCCGCCCGATCGCTGGACGAAAAGAAATGGAGCGAGGCATTCTTTACTGCTGATGCTGTTCTGAACGTTTCCGATATTGCCCGCATGGCCAGAAACATTCAGGGCCAGTACAGCATTCAGGCGGTACAAGGCGGCATGCACGATCTCGTTTTATCCCGAAAAGCGGTACGCGACGATGTTTACGAAACGATTTTCAGCTGGGCCCGACGGAATATCAAATAAGTTACGAAAGGTGTTTTACTTTATTTTACAACCGGAAAAGCAACAATCCGCACTTTGGTAAAGCCGTAAGGAACAAGCGTGATTTTCTCGATTTCCGGGTTTACGTCACCTTTGTAAATGCCTTCCCTGTCCGTAACGGGCTGCCTCGCCAGGCCATCGACCACTTTCCAGTTCGGTATTTTTTTCGCGGAGGCGGTGATTTCAACAGGCACATGCGCCAGATTCCAGACAAAGTTGCCGGCTACGGGCTTTCCATTGCTGACCGTCAGGTTGGCCGCCGGATTATTCACAATATCCTGTAACAAACCGTAATTCCAGTCGGTTTCAGGAAAAACGCTGTAATAATCGCCTTCCACCTTGTCGTTTTCCTTTTTCCACTTTTCACCGATTTTCAATGCGTACACGAGCGGACCTCTTTCTATGGCTCTCGAATTTTTGCCCCAGTTGGAAGTTGTAACTTCCATGGGAAGCTGCAATGTAAGTTGGTCGCCGCTTTTCCAGGTACGGTCAATCGTCACGATCCGAGCGCCTTTTTCTCTTCTTAGTTCTTTTCCATTTACTGATATTACGGCTTCCCTGCACCAGTTCGGAATACGGAGCTGCATGGGAAAAGCAACCTCTTTTGACATGGTAAAATCAAAACGGATTTGGTCTTCAAACGGATAATTGGTAACTTCATGGATCGTCACTTCAGTTGCACTTGCCCCGACTTTTGCATTGATTTTATTCGGACTGTATTCCAGTGCTGCCAGGCCGTTGTCGGGCGTTGCATACCATAAATGGCTGGCAAACTTGGTCCAGCTCTGGTGCATGTTGGCAAGGCAGCACGTGTAGCCGCTGCGCATGCCAAGCACGTTGTTCATCTGCCGGTCAAATGGCAGGGAAAAATCAAAAACGCCGCGGCTGATCTGCACCTGATTGGCAATCTGGAAGTATTGTTTTTGGTTGTAATCATCGGTCGTCTGCGCGGGAAGTGCGTTGAAAGTCATTCTTTCCAGCGCATCCATATACCGGATATCGCCGGTAACGGCAATGATTTCTTCCAGCGAATACATGGCTTCGGCAATCGTGCAAAGTTCCACGCCCTGCGTCGGTGCATTGCCGTGCAGATCTTCATCGCCGGAAAAAATGCCCATCGGCAAGCCGTGCAGATGCATCAGGTCGTCGAAGCCGGTTTTCAGGTTTTTCAGGTGTTTTTCATCCTTTGTCCGCTGGTAATTTACCGAAGGTGCTTTTAGTGCCATACCGACGTTTACAGCATGCCGTTGCATCCATTTGTCCTTGTTTTGCTGTGCGGCGGCGTTGATAACCCAATCCCTGTTTCCCAGCCATTCGCTCCATTGAAAGGATTGTTGCTCAATCAAGGAAGCCAGTTCCAGCAGTGCCGGTTCTTTGGTAATGCCATAAAGCCATTGTGCCATCATGGCATTGTCGGTTCCGCGTGACTGCGCCCATTCGGTCCATTTTCCGAGCGGACAGGTTTTCAGTGCGGCAAGCTGATACTGGAAATATTTTGACATAAACGGCACAACACGCGGATCGTTCGTAGCCTGATAATACTGTTTGATCACTTTCAGCATCACCATTTTCGGCCACCAGTCTTCTCCGGCAGCACAGTTTTCGGGTGTAATCTGAATATTCTTTTCGCGTTCATCCTTAGTGAGCGGGCCGAAATAGCCCGATGGCCGCTGGTGATCAATCGTCCAGTTAATGTATTTCAATACTTTATCTTTCATTTCCTTGTCGTCCAGCAAGTAGGCGAGAGGAACGGCTCCGTCCAGCCAGTAAGGCGTTTCTTCCCAGCCATCGCCTTTTCCGCCAAGCCAGCCATTGTCATTTTTGATTTTTGCGTAGACTTCATCCAGATGCCCGGTTGTGCCTTTGCGCATGGTTACCAGTTGATCTTTAAGCCAGCCTTCGGGCTTGATGGCCGATAACGGAACTTCCGAATAGGGCTGCGCAGCCAGCGTCTGCGCATGCAGGATTTTTGATCCGGGTAAAACCAGAGCAAAAGACAAGATTATGGCTTTTGTCAAAAGGGCAAATTTCTGATCGGACATAACGGATTTTCAGAATACGGGAAACAGTACTTCTTTTAACTGGCAGGCAGCCATGCAAAGAAGTTGGGATCGAGACATTTTTACTTCCTGTTCCGTTCTGAAAATAACGGATCAGTTGCTTCCGCTTTTACCAAAAAACCTGGATTTCGGGCTTTTTCTGTTGATCAGGTCTTTTAAAGCTTCTGCCGTTTCAATGGGATAATCGGATTCGATGATGGAAGCACCGTCTTTGGCCATGTTCACGTATGCGGCTTTTCTCTCGTCTGCACTTTTCAGTTTGTCGTAGGAAGATGCCGCTGAAATCATGCACATGGCGCCTTTTTGATGAAGCAGATCGTATAATTCCTTGTTTTCCGGCTTCACCTGCGGCCCGATGTACGCGATAAGCTGTGAAAATGGCACGCCGGCTTTTACATAATCATCATATTCTTTCCGGTTTCGAATAAATGCCGAAAACATGCTTCTTTTGTCATTTTTCAGATAAAAAAGGGCCTGCTCCGGATGATGTACGGTCAGCATGACAAAAGCATCCGCATGGTGCTTGCGAATGATGGCTGCTGTCATTTCCAGCGGTACATCTTTATGGTCGAGGTTCAGGATCGTTTTGCCGCGTGCCCATTCAATCACTTCGGACAACGTGGGAATGGAATAATCGGTAACGTTTCCTTCTGCATCTTTAAGGCGGAATTTCAGCAGTTCAGCGTATGTGTAATCCGAAACTTTTCCGGTTCCGGTTGTCGTACGTTCCAACGTGGCATCGTGCATCAGCACGATCACGCTGTCTTTGGTCAGACGCGGATCTATCTCAAAAAAAGCCGGCGTATGTTTCAGCGTATTTTCAAAAGTGGCCACCGAATTCTCCGGAAATCCTTTGACCATTCCGCCGCGATGACCTGCAATAATGAGGATGTCGTTACCCGTAAATGTAAAAAAGTTGTGAAGTTCTTTGGCACTGTTTATTTTCAGAACGTTCAGCACATCCTGCGCACGGGCGGAAAGCAGACCAGTGAAATACAGATTGAATACAAAAGCAAGTTTAAAGATCAGGTTCTTTTTCATAGAGCATCAGGTTTAAAGGCCGGTTAGTCAAAGTAGGAAACCGGAAATTGCAAGGTTACCAAAATGCAATGATGCGGAATATTTGCAGTTTGTTAAACGTTCCTGCAGGAATTTAATAAAATGACAATATAGCGAGGGGTGGGAGCTGTTAGCTGTTAGCCGTTAGGTTTTAGTCCTAAGCCTCCGGAATTTTTTTTCATGTTGCCAGTAGTTTGTTGTTAAAGACCAGAAGCTAAAGGCCAAAAGCCAATAGCCAGAAGCTAATAGCCAACAGCTAATAGCCAACAGCCAACAGCTACTCGCTTTTCTGCTTTCGGTTGTAATAATAATATACAGGTATTCCCGAGCAAATGAGTAGAAGTCCGGTTAACGTTTGCATCGGCTGATTGATGGTGCTGACGATCACGAGTACAAAACAGAACGTGGAAAAAACAGCCGGAATCCAGAGCGGAACCTTGTATGGACGATGCATTTTGTTTTTACGGAACAGAATGACGCCAAAAGAAGCGGCACCGTAAAACAGAAAGGAAGCAAACACCAGCAGATCTGTCAGCACATCAAAGCTTCCGGACCATACAAGCACAATGGACCAGATGGCCTGAATAAGGATTGAAAAGGAAGGCGTGTTGTAAACCGGGTGAATGTCAGCAGCTTTCCGGATAAACAAACCGTCTCTTGCCATGGCAAAAAATATCCTTGCAGAAAGCAGTATGGTTCCGTTTGTGCAGTTGAACGTGGTGACTACAATCAGTACCGACAACAAAATGGCGCCGTAACTGCCGCCCAGAACACGTGCAACCTCAACGGCTGCAATCTGGCCCGGACGCAGGCTTTCAATCCGGCCAGCCGGCAGCACATAAAGGTAAACGGCATTGATCATCAGATAAAGCAGAATGACAATGAGCGTTCCGGCACCTAATGCAAGCGGCAGGTTGCGCTGCGGATTTTTGACCTCTTCGCCTGCAAAACCGATGTTGTTCCAGCCTTCATAACCCCAGAAAGCACTTAAGGAAGCCGCAAACAGGGCGATAAACAATTTCCAGCCGGTCGGGACCTGCGTGTTGGTACCGGTGAAATGTGCAAATTTTCCTTTTCCGGATGTTAACGCAAGCACCACAAAAGCCAGAATGGACAACACAATTGCTGCAATAAAATAGGTGCTCAGTTTTTCGCCGAAATGTACGCCGCGGTGGTTTACATAGCTCAGGGAAAGAATCAGCAGCGAAGCAATGATCTGGATACTGCCATTGCCAAGCATATGCAGGCCCGGAATGATTTCATGAATGGATTCTGAAAAGACGTAGGCAAGGGCCGCAATCGTGGCCGTTTTCATGACTGCAAAACTTCCCCAGCCGTACAGAAAAGAGAAAAATTTGCCGTATATTTTTCGAAAGTAAATGTATTCGCCTCCGGAACCCGGCATCATGGACGCCAGTTCGGCATTGCTCATGGCGCCCATCAGGCTCAGTGCGCCTGCGAGTGCCCAGCAAAGCAGCACCAGAGCCGGAGAATGCAGTTCAGCAGTCATCGGCGCTACTTTTTTGTAAATCCCGGAACCGACAATGGCGCTGACAACCAGAAATATGGCCGAAACCGGATTAATGGATGGCTTTAAAGAATTGCTGCTCATGAAATGCCCGGTCTGGAAAGAATGGAGAGGAAGCCGTCTTCAAGGATGAAACCACTATGATCGCTGTCTTCCAGCAGGTCAAAACTGCCGTCCAGATCCAGGTAACGGGTGTGGGAACAAGCAAAGGCGGCATGCAGCGCTGCTGAGATACTAATGCTGCTTTCGTCATTGCAGCCCCAGAAAAGCGCGATGTCTGCTTGCCGGGCGATGTTTGCTATTTCAAAAGCGGCCGTTATGCCGCCGCATTTCATGAGTTTGATATTGAAAATTCCGAAAAGCCCGTCTTGCGCCAGTTCCAACGCCGTTTTCGCATCTTTTAATGATTCATCGGCAGCCAGTTTATTTCTGATTGCTCCGGGAAATTCCAGCAGTTCCATGTTCATGCGCGGGGAAAATGGCTGTTCGGTGAGTTCAAGCGGCAGGAATGCCGTTTTATTCAGAAAATAGCGAAGGTTTTCTGTTGTATAGCCTTCATTGGCATCCACCCGGATGGTAAAGTAATCACCGAATGTCTCGTACAAACGAATGATCCGCTCCGCATCTTCTTCAGTATCAATGCCTGTTTTTACTTTCAATACCTTAAAACCCTGCGATTTGTATTCCCGTGCTTCCTGCAATGTGGCCGTGACGTCTTTGATGCCGATCGTAACGGAAGTAAGCATCTTGCTGTGATGGCGGCCGTAGAAATCGACAATGGGCAAGCCGATCCATTTTCCAAAAGCATCGTGCAGCGCCATATCAATGGCCGCCATGGTTGCCGGAAACTGTTGATATATTTTTCTGAAATTTCCAATGAGCGCATGAAATTCCCGGATATCTTTTTCGGCAAGTCCGCTTTGCACCTCGTCCGAATGCAGGTTACGGAGCGTCTGCAAAGGGGTTTCGCCGATTACTTCCGGATCAGGATTGGCAGCGCCCCTGCCGCAGATTCCGTTGGAAAGATGTATTTCCAGAAAAATGATTTCGGCCGTGTAAATTGTTTCGCGTGCAATGGTATAAGGTTTCTTTAATGGGATCAACTTGGCGTAGGCGCGTACCGTTTTGATGTTCATTTCAGAAGGGATTTCAGAGCCGGAATAATGCGGTCGCAGCCTTCCTGAATGGGAAGCAGAACGGGAATGCCAAATCTTTCTTCATAATCAGCGCGGTAACTTTCCATTTCATCTGCTGTACAGTCTTCTGTGTTCAGCGCAAGCGCAATGACTTTCGAGCCGTATAATCCGATCAGTTCCATTTCGGTTTCCAGCGACGGAATTTTGCCAAAATGCGGTTCCTTGTCAAAAAATTCCCTTTTGGGAGAATGCACCAGAATGACATGCCTTGCACAGCCGGACAGCATAAATTCCGCCCCGCATGGTCCGCTCGGATTGCGGAGTGCAGACTGTCCTTCCAGAAAAATGAACTGAGGAGCAGTTTCTGCATGGCACGTCAGAATGGCGTTTTCCAGCTCACCGGAAACAAAATCGTTCAGCGTGGAATCAAAGATAAATCCATATCTGCCGCCCTGTAGCCAGCCCGTCTGGCCGGTATAGATCATCTGTGTATCTATTCCGGCATCCGAACAGGATTTCATGAGCAATCTGGTCGTCGTACGTTTTCCAAGTGCGCAGTCGGTTCCCATAATGGCCACTACGGGTGTTTTCAGATGCAGGATTTCTCCCGTCCAGAAATGCAGATCGGAAAATTTTTTCGGTTTACGGATATCGGTCAGCTGTACATGGTGAAGTCTGGCAAGTTCTGAAATGTCCGGCCGTTCGGAAAGGTAGTCATGCAGTCCGTTGACAATGGACAATCCGTTTTCAATGGCTGTTTTGACAATGTGCAGCATGAAATCCGGAAAACGGCCGCCTGTTGTAGCTACGCCGATGATACAATGTTGCGCACCGGTCGGCAAGGCATCCTCAACGCTGGCAAACACAGGAATGTTTCGGTGCTTTCCGTCCAACACTGTTCCCGCATCGCTGCCGGCATGCTGGGTGTCAACGACGCCGGTTATTTCAAAACGCTCGCTTTCGCGGATCAGTCCGTGCGCGGTTTTGGCATCTGCCGTATTCAGCAGGCCGGTGGTCAGTATAATGGCTTTGTCCATTTACAAATTGATTATATAAGCCAAAATTAGATTAATATGCTTCAAATCACAGCATATATGTAATAATATTCCTTAAATGTTGTAAATAGCGGAATGCATGGCTATTAAACATTACTCAACAGGAATATGACAGACGAACCCGACAAGAAAATTCTGAACCTGCTCCAGAAAAATGCCAAGCTCACGATTAAGGAACTGGCCGAAACACTGGAAATGAGTACAACGCCCGTTTTTGAACGGATCAAGCGAATGGAAAGGGAAGGCGTGATAAAAGGATATGTAGCGTTGGTGGATCAGGAAAAAGTAGGGCGCGGACAAACTGTTTTCGTCAACATCCGCATGCCCGTTTACACAGCCGAAAACATCGCCGGGTTTGAAGATCACATCCGGGAAATGCCTCAGGTGCTCGAATGTTACCATCTTGCCGGCCCGATCGATTATCAGCTGAAAGTCGTTGTGGAGAACATCAAGGAATACGACCGGCTGCTGCTGGAAATTTCCAAGATCCGAAACGTAAATATCGAAAGCAGCGTCATCGTGCTTCATGACGTCAAACAGCAAACCGCCATCACCCTGTAAACATGAACTTGTTACCTATTCTGAAAATGCCTGAATCCCGTTTTTGCATTTCCATTATCAAATGTCTGTCCATGATAATTTTTACATCCGCTGTTCTGGGTTCCTGTAAAAGCAGCAGGCCGAATGCCCGCCTTGATCCGGAAGCAGGGCTGGATAAAATACTGGCGGACGTTCCTGATTTCAGCGGTGTGCTGCTGGTGGCCGAAAAAGGTAAAATCATTTACCACAAGGCAAAAGGCTTTAAGAATTTTGAATCCCGGGAGCCGCTTGAAACTTCCGATATCTTTGAACTGGCCTCGCTTTCGAAACAATTTACGGCCATGACGATCATGCAGCTGAAAGATGCCGGCAAGCTGTCTTTTGACGATCCCATCGATCGGTACGTTCCCGGTTTGCCTTATTCCGGCATTACAATCCGGCATTTGCTGACGCATACGTCCGGTTTGCCCGATTATCAGGAGATTATGGATCAGCATTGGGATAAATCAAAGATAGCCGGCAATGCGGATAACATTGCTTACCTGATCCGGTATCATCCGCCGGTGCTTTTTGAGCCGGGTACCCGATACCTTTACAGCAATACAGGTTACATGCTGCTTGCGAGTATAACGGAAAAAGTTTCCGGTCAGGATTTTATTGCGTACTGTCAAACCAGGCTGTTTATGCCGGCGGATATGCAACAGACGGCGATCCGAGCCAACGCGGAAAAGAAACAATTGCCGAATCTGGCAAAAGGGCACCTTTATGTCAGCGAAAAACAGCGTTACGTTGCGGTCGATTCTTTTCCGCAGTTCAATTACGCCATCTGGCTTGGAGACCGTAAAGGTCCGGGACGCGTAAGTTCAACTTCCGCTGACCTGCTGAAATGGGACCGCATGCTTTACACCGGAAAAATGGCGAAGCCCAAAACACTGGAAGAAGCTTTTAAGCCAGCCCGATTGAAAAATGATTCTGCTTCCAGTTACGGATTTGGCTGGAAAATCAGGGAAGACAAAAATAAAGGTAAGGTCGTATGGCATGATGGCGACAATCCGGGCTACGCTACCTATTTTGTCCGTTATATTGATGCAGACAAAACCATCATCCTGCTCTGCAACAATGCGCACGTGAAATTGCCGGAAATGCTTGCGGCCGTGGAAAGCTTGTTGCAGGAATGAAATGTTTTTGGGCCGCCACTGGTTAACGGGCTTTTGCAGTGGCAGCCTTGTTTTGCCAGCCGGGATATGATCGTTGTTACAGGAATACGTACCATACAAAGGCCATCAGCACGATCCAGAGCAGCGCAACAGTTCCCCAGAACTTGGTCGTGTATTTTTGTGACGGATGGTTTTTGGGATGGTAATCCGGTCTGCTGGCGGATGCTTCCTCGTAGATTTTATCCAGCCTCATTCTTTCAAACATGCTGACATTTCCGTACTGCGGTTTGATATAACCTCTTTCGCCAGCACGCCTCACTTCGTTTTCTTTAAACATAGCTTTAAAAATTTTAGGTTGATAAATTATGTTAAATGCTAATTGAAAAGCCATATGCTGATTCTGAAACCGGGAATACGAATGCATTTACAAGCGTATGCTGCTCACCGGATCAGGTAAGAAATGATACGGGATGCAGGGAATGTACGTAATGCAAGTATCCGGATTCTGCAGTTGGGCTGCGGCATAATTGATTTAAAACAAATGCATGAATTGTTGTAAATGAATTACTGAGTTGGTTCCGAAAAGAGAAAAGTGAGTTGTCTTCTGATGCGTACAGGTATTTCAGGTCACGGCTGGCGGGCCATTTGCTATGTATGTTCATAACGTTGAGTTTACTTGTGAAATATAACGATTCGATGCGAATTATCCATCGGTCTGTTGTCATTTTTTTGATATAAATTCAGGAAATAGTCAAATGGAATGATCCGTTTTTTTCGTGCCGCATGATTCAAAATGTGCGCCACATCCTTCCTGAACGGCTTTTATACCAACGATCCGGATTTAAGCGCATATCAGCCTTGTTCAGGCCGGTTTTCTTCTTGCTTCCATGCGGTTTGCAGCCCGTCGGAAGGATGAATCGGGAACCGATTGTTGCCGGATCGGGTAAAAAATGCCTTGAAATGCCTTGCTTTAATGCGTACTGGCATGTATTTTATTGAAAGTATTCCGTCAGTTTACATTATACGTACCGGATTCAGTTAACTAACCAAACCTTCATTTATACGAATGACGAAAGAACAAATACAGGAAGATGTCCGTAAACTCGGAAAATGGTTTCATAATATCGATCTGAATGGTGTAAAAACAGCACCGGATCATTTTCTCGGTGATTATCCCAATTTCAAATACAGAAACTTCGCTCACGCCATTCCTGAAAACCTGGAAGGAAAAACCGTTCTGGATGTCGGGTGCAATGCCGGATTCTATTCCATTGAAATGAAAAAGCGCGGGGCTGAACGGGTTCTGGGCATTGATTCGGACGAAAAATACCTCGCACAGGCGCGCTATGCAGCTTCTACGCTGGGCTTTGACATTGAGTTCAGAAATATGTCCGTCTATGAAGTCGGCAGCCTGGGTGAAAAGTTTGACGTGGTGATTTTCATGGGTGTGCTTTATCATCTTCGCCACCCGCTTCTTGCGCTTGATCTCTTGTATGAAAATGTAGTGAAAGACATGCTGATATTTCAGTCCATGCAGCGCGGAAGCAATGAAGTAGAACCCGTCAAGCCGGACTATAACTTTCAGGAAACCGGAATTTTCAGTAATCCGAATTTTCCGCAGATGTACTTCATCGAGCACCGCTATTCGCAGGACCCGACCAACTGGTGGATACCCAACCGGGCCGGAGCCGAAGCCATGCTGCGAAGTGCAGGCTTTGAAATCACGATGCATCCGGAACCTGAGGTTTACATTTGCCGTCGCGGCGAACTTTCAGACAATCAGGCTCGTGCCGTTTATCCAGTTAAAAAAAATTAGTAAAATAATATATGATAGAAGCAGTAAAATTCTGGAACGAGCCGAACAACAAGTCCCATTGGGATTTTGAAATTGATAAAGACTGGGTAATTTTTTCTGAAATGGTCAAAATGGCGGCTCAGGCTGTAAAAGCTGAAAATTCGGGAATTACCAGGGTACTTGGCGGCATTTCCCCGATTGATCCGCTGTTCATTACCAAGCTGGAGAGCCGGGGTGCATTGGCTGATATAGATGCCATTGCCGTTCACGGTTTCCCGCTCGACTGGAACCATTGGCAGATTAATCACTGGCCTGATAAAATTGCAGAAATAGAAGCAGTTACCAACCTGCCGATCTGGGTTACGGAAGTCGGAATTTCTACTTTCGGTGCAGAAGAAGTCCAGGAATTCGGTCTGCGCCGTACTGCTGAGCTGCTGATGGGCAGGGTTCAGCGCGTACATTGGTACAGCCTTTACGACCTGCCGAAAGCTTGGGAAGCTACAACGCGTCACCGGGAGGCTGAAGGCTCATCGTATTACCGGCATTTTTACATGGGATTACTGCGCGAAGACGGATCTCCCAAACTGGCTCTGAAACATTTTTCTGACTTTACACCGGAATTCGGGATTTGCCAGTGGTTCCATTTTGAGGATGAAAGACTGGAACCTGCCATTCAATGGCTGAGAAAACTGGGCGTTAAAAAACTGCGTACGGGTTTGAGCTGGGCCGATTACCTTCGCCCGAATGCGCACCAGTGGTTTGACCATATGATGAAATCGCTTGAAGAATTTGACCTTACGGTGACATTCTGTTTTACACCCGAAGCAAAAGGAGTTCAGCCGCATCATACCAGCCCGCCGCAAAATATTGCAGAGTTCGCCGATTTTTGCGTTGAAATGATGCGCAGGTATGCATAAACATTGCATTTACATGGCTTGGATTGTACTATCCGAGCCATTCTTTTTTAGCTTAAAATCTTACGTTTACTCCTTGTCGGCAGCAGGTTTTGCTGCTGAATAATCACTTTTTAAATGGGTACTGCAACGGAAAAGGAACCGGCGGATTTGTGGATGCAGCATATGCGCAACGGCGAATTTGAAAAAGTATGGAAGCTGAGCGACCGTGCTGTGGAAGAACGTGCCGGAAAGCCATGCTGGCACTGGCCGAGGCATTTGCAATATATTTGGGACGGAACACCGCTGGCAGGCAAGCGTGTTCTGGTTCGTTGCTATCATGGCTTGGGCGACACCATTCAGTTCATACGCTATATACCTCTGTTAAAAGAAATTGCCGGTGAAGTAATCGTCTGGGTGCAGGCGCCGTTGCTTCCGCTGCTCAAAACCGTTGAAGGCATTGATCAGCTGCTGCCCTTGCACGACAGCAGTCCGGAGGCGGAATATGATGTGGATGTGGAAATTATGGAATTGCCGCATGTATTCCGGACTACGCTTGAAACGCTGCCTGCTCAGGTACCGTATCTGCATGCCCGTCCCGTTGCACTTTCCGGTCATGAAGGTTATTTTAAAGTTGGGCTGGTCTGGCGGGCAGGCGACTGGGATTCGCGGCGAAGTGTTCCATTTGATGATCTGATTTCCTTGTTTAGTACGGAAAAGACGGATATTTATATTCTTCAGGCAGGTGCGGAATCAGCTGGCTGGAAACCCGGATATGGTATTCATCCCGGTGAATTTGATGTGAGTACATATGCCGGTGTTATCAAAAACCTCGATCTGATGATTTCGGTTGATTCCATGCCGGTACATCTGGCCGGTGCGTTGGGCGTTCCCGTCTGGAACCTGCTTCATGCCGACGCGGACTGGCGCTGGATGAACCATCCGCATGAAAGTGTGTGGTACCCAACCATGCGTCTGTTCCGTCAGGAAAAATCAGGCGAGTGGAAATCCGTTATAGATCGTGTTGCAGCAGAACTTGGAAAACAGAGCAGCAGTCTTTTGTAATGAGGACACTGCTCCGCTTTTGCTAACCTTTCAGCTGGATATAACGTTTTTTTATTTCGCTGAACTTGCCCTGATGATATGCAAGACCGTGATATACAGCTGCAACCGTTCGTGCCCAGTTCAGGTAAACGGATGGTTTTTTAACCTTGCGTGCATAGCTGAAAATCCGGTTGCTCCATAAGGAAATATAATAGCGCGTCCGGTAAATCAGCTTGCGCTGCGGGGTAGGGGATTGCGAATCCGGAGCTACACGCTTCTTCGTTTTGGAACGTCCCGAAGCCCATGTAAGCCGGTATGCCAGCCCTTCACGGCGCTGGCGAAAGCCTGCCGCCTGCGTCTGTGCTACAAATTCTCCGCTGACCGATTCCAGATGAAGTCGTTTTTCAGCAATGGCCTTTTGTATGAGTTCTTCAATCAGCAAAGAGCGTACAACGGCAACATTCGTTCCTCTTCCGTCGGATGAATAAGGTTCCACCCAAGCGTCGCCAAAGGAAATATCAGCGGTTTCGGCCACTACGTCATCACAGAAATTACATGCATGATTCATGAAAAATCCCGCGCCCCAGTCTCCGTCCGCAAGATGCCACCAATCCTTGTTTACCACGCGCCCGTCACGCAAGGTAAGCATGGCGTTGTACAGGTTTGCCGGACGGTCCGGATGCTTGTACCGGTAATCCACACGCTCGATCTCAGCGGACGGCACATCCATTTGCCAAGCAAAACTTTCTACAAACCTTGCGCTTTTCATATGTCCGCAAAAAAGTCCCAGCGTAAAAGGGATGCGTTCCCGGAAAAGCGGGTCTTCGCGCCGCAGCAAATGGACTGCTTTTATGAAACAGGGAATTCCGACTACCGCATACCGGCCCGGCGTATTGCGGATCAGGTCCAGCACACCGGAAAGTTCTATCGGATAATACCTTGACTTTGCACCGGCAAGGATTTCAGTCTCGCTTCTGGAAATGGTATAATGAAAGTAACGGTTATTGGTTTGCGGGTCATTTTCGGCCACTACGTGTGCCACGCCGTCGATCAATCCTTTACGCATCAGCTCCGCCGCAACCCAGCTCACCATGCCGCCGGAACTGCCGAGCGTCCGGAAATTATTTTCAGCCACATGCCCGACATACGCATTCTGGAAACGGCCCAGTTCGGCATTTTTTTGTGCAGTGTCCGCATAACGTTCGGCAGCAATTTCATTTTCATTTGCAGCGCCATAGGAAAACGGGCACGTCCGCGTAAAGTTTTCGGAACGTCGCTGGTACCAGGCTTCCGGACCATTCGGTTTTAACTGGCCAAGGCCGTCAAACTGCATTTTTACTTTCTCCGAAGTTTCCTGCGCTGCACAGCTGCCACACCCTATACACAAACCTGAACTGACGATATCCTTCGGACTAAGCAACTGATTCATTCTTTAATTGTTTGATTTTAAGTGCTTCATCAAGGTATTTGTTTGATGAAATGCGAAGCCGGTCAATGGTCTGGGAAATGACCGGGCTTAAAGGCTGGCTCAAAAGGTTGTTAACGACTGCTGACGGAATTTCATCACTGATCAGGTGCTGTTCGCCGCCCAGCTTGGACATAAGGCCCTGTACTTTGAAGCTTCTGTAGGAAGAGGATTCGCAGACAAACGGCTTTTCATTCCGGATTGCGAACACGCAGCCGTGGAAAAAATTGGTGGCAACTGCTTCCGAACGCGCGATGAACTGTGCAAAATCATGCGGGTCTGCCTGGATCCATTGTTCATCGGCCCAGTCGTTACGGTACCCGATGCTTACAAGCGGAAGTTTTCTGCTATCTGCATACTGCCTGATTTTACTTCTAAACGATTCCGTAAAATTGTGGCCGTACAAGGCAATATATGGCTTTTCCCAATATTTGTTTTCACGTTCGTCGGGATTAATTGCAAACTGAAGGCATGGGTCCAGTACGATCTCGGGTTCCATGCCGATGGCATTTTTCACGATGGTCCACGAGTTTTCATCCCGTACCGAAATGCTGTCGAAATTCCTTAGCCGTTCAGCCCAGCTTTCTTCCAGACCGTATGAAGCCGGATAATTTCCGTAACTTGCTGCATAGGACACAAGTTGCTGAGTACGAAGACCGTCGCCGTAAAATATCGGATTTCTGCCGAACCACGGATGATACAGATTCCAGACTTCATCGCTGCCGACCACTACAACGTCGTATTTTTCCATGTCCTCCGGCTTGTCAATGTCAAACCTTTTGGAAAGCGGCAACGACTCGAAAAGGGCGAAAAACTTCTCGATTTTTTCACGGTAAAGCGGATGGTCTGTTTCCGGAACATGCGTCGGCAGAACGGGTTGCATAGCGCATTTCCATTCTGCCAGGTTTATTCTTTTTGAATCATGATCAATAATGGAGGCATGGTGCCCGAGCGCCTGAATCCCTTCGGCAAGGCAGCGTGCCTGCCAGTAACTTCCATAATTGATGCAGCGGTGAAAAGTAAGCACCCCGACTTTTAAGACATCCATTCCTTTATTCTCAGATTTAAATTGCACAGGTCATTTTCTGCCGGAACTTGGCCGGCTGTTTTTTATAGAATCAGTTCACGAAAGCCGGTATAAGTTCATCAGGCCATTTGAGCACAAAACAGACCATTGAAAGAGGCATGATTATGTTCTGACAATATATTCTTAATTCCTTGTTTCCTGAAATTTTCCTTAAAATAGAATGCCTGATAAATGCCGCATTTACTTAATGAAATGTTGAAAAACAGGTATTCCAAACGATATAATTACTATTATGACTAAAATTCTGCTGATCCGTCATGCAACGAATGACACAGTCGGCGTTCGCCTGAGCGGTCGGAGGGCCGGCGTACACCTGAATGAAGAAGGCCGGAGCCAAGCGCAGAAGCTGGCCGCCCAACTGAGAGGAATGAAGATCCATGCCATTTACAGCAGTCCGCTGGAACGTGCCGTAGAAACGGCCGAGCCCATTTCGAAAATCTTGGGTATGGAAACGGTTATCTGTCAGGATTTCCTGGAAATCAATTTTGGTGAATGGACGTTTAAAACCTTTAAAGAACTGGATGAACTTGCTCAATTCAAGCAGTTTAATTCTTTCAGGAGCTTTACGCGCGTTCCCGGCGGCGAGTCCATGCCCGAAGCACAGATGCGTATGATCGCAGGCATTGAAAAACTCTGCAGCCGGCATCCCGATGAAACCGTTGCCATTGTCAGTCACGCCGATATGATCAAATCTGCCGTTGCTTATTACACCGGAACGCACCTCGATCTTTTTCATCGTGTGGAAATCAGCCCGGCTTCGGTCAGTATCATCGAAATCGGATACGGAACGGCGGCCATCCGGCTGGTCAATTATACGGGTGAGCTGGTGATCTGACAGGCCATGTACCGGAATGTCCGGTACCGTTTATTTTTCAGACTCCTTCATATCCAGCGTTTTGCGGTTATAGCTTTCCATTGTATCCAACACTTTTTCCGGCTGTACGTCCTTGGCAAGAAAATCGATTTCGGCATCATTGGCTTCTGCAATGTCCATTTTTTTGGCCATGGCCGTAACCAGCTGGATAAGCCGGGTGATTTCATGTTCCGCCAGCAGATTGACCTGAAGGTTCAGGTCCGCCCGTTTGTCCGCCTGTGCGTTCATCCGGTTTTGGCTAATGAGTACGAATGTTGACAGAAAAATGGCTTCTACCGAAGCGAACATGGCAAGCACCACGAAAGAAGGGTCAAAAGGCTTTAATCCAAGCCATTCCAGGTTCCAGATAATCCAGATGGAAAATATAACCAGGTGAATGTAAACAAATTGCATACTTCCCGTAAAGCTGGTTATGGTATCTGCAATTCTGTCTTTCCACGTTTTCTGTCTTTCTTCTTCCAGACTGCGCTCCATCAGCGCATGGATGTTCCTTACTACAACGCCCATTTCCGGCCCAGTACCCGGAGCTGCCTCTTTATTGTTGATGTCCTTCATATATTCAGATGTAAGTTGCCTGTTTCGTCTACTTTCATGCCAGCACATACCGGGAGCAACAGCAGAATCTTGGTATGTTCTTTTTATTTATAATGGCAGCTTAATAAAAATATTTTCTGCTGTTTGTGGCACCTGCTTTAAAATTGGAAATGCAAAAAATATAGGACGGTCATATTCCCCCAAAAGAATACATTCCGGTTTCCGGAGTGAACGGTTCTTTTGTTGCCTTGTGGTAAATTCTCTACATCATAAAACAGAATGGAGGTATGTTCTCTACATTCTGAAACAGCATGATTGATCTGCATCGGATATACCGGCCATTCTGCTGATTTGCAAATACGGATTTCGTCGTCAACTCACATTCCGGGAAATTATTGTATTCCGGCAAGCATCTATTTACCTATCTTCTTGATCTACATAGCTCGCGACAACGGTTTTGATTTGTGCGGATTTCAGAAATGGCAACCGGCCGGAATTGGAAAATCACATACACAAGGTACAAAGCAGGTATATACCTGAAAATTGCCGTATAGTGATCTGTGACGGTATAATGCTTTATTTTGATGCTTATACGAATGGAACGGTTTTTTTTATAACTTCCGCTTTACTAAACTCAAAATATGGGCAAAACAGTTCTAATAACAGGAGGCGCTGGCTTCATAGGTTCCCATTTGGCAAATGAACTTCTGGATAAGGGATACAATGTAAAGGCGCTAGATAATTTAAATGCACAGGTTCATGGCAAAGACTGCGTTCGTCCGGAATACCTGAATCCGGAAGTGGAACTGATCGTCGGAGATGTCCGTGATCCTGACAAGGTAAAACAAGCGTTGAAAGGAGTGGATGCCGTTTATCATTATGCTGCCATGGTCGGCGTCGGCCAGAGCATGTATCAGGTACGGGAGTACACCGATGTAAACAATACCGGAACCGCTGTTTTGCTGGAAGCACTGATCGAAAATCCTGTTGAAAAACTCGTTGTTGCAAGCAGCATGAGTATTTATGGCGAAGGTCTTTATAAAGACAGTAAAGGTACGATCAGCGCAGGCATGGAACGCAAGCTCGATCAGCTGAAAGCCGGGAGCTGGGAAGTGTACGGTGAAGACGGAAATGTCCTGACTCCCTATCCGACTCCCGAAACGAAGAATCCTTCGCTGGCATCCGTTTATGCATTGTCCAAGTATGATCAGGAAAGAATGTGCCTGCTGATCGGCAAAGCATACAATATTCCTACCGTTGCCCTTCGCTTCTTCAATGTATATGGCACAAGCCAGGCATTATCCAATCCGTATACGGGCGTACTGGCCATTTTCGCATCCCGGATGCTGAACGGAAACGCACCGATGATTTTTGAGGACGGAAATCAGCAGCGTGACTTTGTGAGTGTGCTGGATATAGCGCAGGCTTCCAGACTGGCACTTGAAACGCCCGCAGCTGATTATGAATCGTTCAACGTTGGCAGCGGAAATGCTTACACCATCGTTGAAATTGCAGAAAAAATGGCACGAGTGCTTGGTAAAGAGCATTTAGATTTTGAAATTTCCGGTAAATACCGCGTTGGAGATATACGTCACTGCTTTGCAGATATTTCAAAGGCGAAAAGAATCCTGGGCTATCAGCCTAAAATTTCCCTGGAAGAAGGACTTGTGGAACTGGCTACATGGCTGGAAGGCCAGACGGCAGAGGACCGGGTGGCGGAAGCAAAAAATGAATTAGTAACAAGAGGACTTACAGTATAGTATTATCTTCTCATATAAACATGTAACGTAAATATGGTGCAGGATATCTCCTTGAATAGAAAAGATATGGAACATGCAAATAGTGTCGGAATCGTACAATGGTTTCATATCAATCAGCACCGGGAAGTAGAGAGGGTAGTGGAAGATTTTCAGAAGTTGGGTGTTACGCATATTCGTACAAACGTTTCCTGGGCTGACTGGCATTTACCTGAAGGAAAAGCATGGTACGACTGGCTTTTTGCTACGCTTGGCGACCAGTTGCAAGTCCTTCCGTGTATCCTTTATACACCGCCATCCATTGCAGTAAAGCCGAAATCGTCTGCGCCTCCGCAAAATCCTAAAGACTTTGCTGATTTTGTAGATACAATCATTACCGAATACGGTCAGTATTTTGACTATATAGAACTCTGGAACGAGCCGAACAACATGGCCGAGTACGATTTCACGCTGGACCCGCAATGGGATACATTTTGTGAAATGGTAGGTTCTGCGGCTAACTGGTGCAGGCAGAAAGGAAAGAAAACCGTTCTGGGCGGCATGAGCCCGATTGATGCCAACTGGCTTCGGGAAATGTTCAGGAAAGGTCTGATGGAACATATTGACGTGGTGGGCGTTCACGGTTTTCCGGATGTTTTTGACAGTAATTGGGAAGGATGGAGTGCGGAAATCAGCAAGGTTCAGAAGGTTCTCGATGAACATCAGTCCCTGGCAAAAATCTGGATCACGGAAGCTGGTTTTTCCACATGGCAGAAAAACGAAAGAAAGCAGGTCAAGGAATTTATCCAAGCGCTGGAAGCCGATGCGGAAAGAATGTACTGGTACAGTCTGGAAGATCTCTCGGCTGAACTGCCTGCCGTAGACCGTTTTCATCTGGACGAAAGGGAATATGCATTTGGAATGAAAAACCAGAACGGCTCGCCAAAGCTATTGTATACATTACTCTCAACAAAAGGATTATCCGGCATAAGCAATTATGAATGGATGACGGTTCCGCTGGATGAAAACAGTTTTACTGAGCAGTATACGCTGATTACAGGCGGTGCCGGTTTTGTAGGGATCAATCTGGCAGATAAAATTTTAAGTCAGGGAAAACCGGTTCTGATATTGGATAACTTGTCAAGGGCTGGCGTTGAAAACAACCTTTTCTGGCTGCGTGAAAAATACGCCGATAACCTGTACATCATGATTGCGGATATCCGGGATAAACGTGCGGTCAGACAAGCGGTTCAGCATGCTTCGCATATATATCACTTTGCTGCACAGGTTGCCGTAACTTCCAGTCTTACTGATCCTTATCACGATTTTGAGGTCAATGCACTGGGTACGCTCAACCTGCTGGAAGCCATCCGGAATACAAGTCATCAGCCTTCAATCATTTTTACCTCCACAAACAAGGTATACGGCGATCTGCACGATCTTGGCATGTTGTCGAATGAAACGCGTTACTACCCGTCCAACCTGATGGTAATGGCGAACGGCATCAGCGAGGAAAGAAACCTGGATTTTCACAGCCCGTACGGTTGTACAAAAGGCGTTGCGGATCAGTATATTCTGGATTATGCACGTACGTTCGGGATCAAAAGTGTGGTGTTCCGCATGAGCTGCATTTACGGCCCGCACCAGTTTGGTACCGAAGATCAGGGCTGGGTGGCGCATTTTCTTATTCAGGCATTGAAAGACAAGCCGATAACATTGTATGGCGACGGCAAACAGGTAAGGGATATTTTGTTTGTAGATGATCTGGTCAATGCATTTCTGCTTGCCGAAGAAAATATAGAAACGATTTCCGGAAATGCCTACAACATTGGTGGCGGTCCTGAAAATACCGTAAGCTTGCTGGAACTGATTGAAATGATCAGCATGGTTTCGGGCGAAAGACCGGAAGTAAGGCTGGAAGAATGGCGTTCCAGCGATCAGAAATACTATGTTTCCGACTTTAACAAATTTCAGGCAGTTACCGGCTGGAACCCGAATGTGAGTCCGCTGGAAGGTGTGGAAAAATTAATTGAATGGCTGCAGGAAAATGCGATTTCTCCCGAACTGAAAAGTACGGAACATTCCGAAATTGCAAGTAAGCAGCCTGTTTTTTAAACCCGTTTTTTAATGATTGCAGCAGTACTGACAAAGCCAGGATTCTTTGAATTGCAAAAAGTGGAAATTCCTGAGATACGTGAAGATGAAGTAAGGATCAAGGTGGAAGGCTGCGGAATATGTGCATCAAGTCTGCCGTTGTGGGAAGGCAGAGAATGGTTTTCCTATCCGGTCAATGCCGGTTCGCCCGGACACGAAGGCTGGGGAATTGTGGACGCAGTCGGTGATAAAGTCACAAATCTGGTCAGCGGCGACCGTGTTGCATTTCTTTCCGGCAAGGCTTATGCAGAATACGATACGGCATCGGTAGGTTCCGTTGTAAAACTTCCTTCCGCGCTCGGCAACCTGCCTTTTCCCGGTGAACCGCTCGGCTGCGCCATGAATATCTTTGAAAGGAGCGATATTTCGGCAGGTGACACTGTTGCCATTATCGGAATGGGGTTTCTGGGTATTTTGCTTTGCCAGCTTGCCAAGAAAAAAGGCGCAAAGGTAATAGCAGTTTCCAAACGGTCCTTTTCACTGGACTATGCAAAACAATTCGGAGCTGATGAAATGATTCCTTTGACGAGTACATGGGAAGTTTCCAATAAAATCAGCGAAATTACCGGCGGTGAATTCTGCACCCAGGTTGTTGAAGCAACCGGAAAGCAGGAAGCCATTGACATTGCTACGGAAATTGTAGCGGAAGGCGGAAGGCTGATCATTGCAGGATATCATCAGGACGGCCTTCGTCAGGTCAATATGCAGAAATGGAACTGGAAAGGGATTGATGTCATCAATGCACACGAACGAAAGCCGGAACGGTATCTGCTTGGCATGCAAAAGGCAGTTGAAGCTGTACTGAACGGCGATATGGACCCAACACGGCTCTATACCGACGTACTTCCGCTGGACCAGTTAGCCCGGGGATTCGAAATGACTTCGGCCCGTCCGGACGGATTCATGAAAGCACTTGTACAAATATAATTTCAGCGTATTGAATATTCTTTCTAAAACAAAACCGGCGCTGGCCTTTGCCGGCGTAGGCTGGATTGGCCGTAACAGAATGCAGGCAGCCATTGAAAGCGGAACTGCGGATGTGGCCATGCTGTCCGATCCTTCGGCCGAGTGCATTTCGGAAGCACTTCAAATGGCACCGGGCGCCAAAACTGCTTTGTCGTTTGAAGAAGTGGTTGCCGATCCGGACATAGACGCGGTTGTAATTGCTACGCCAAGTGCGCTGCACATGCAGCAGGCGGTTCTGGCATTTGAAAACAACAAAGCCGTGTTTTGCCAGAAACCGCTGGGCAGAAATGCGGCGGAAGTCGCGGCGGTGATTGAGGCTGCAAGAAAAGCGAATAAACTGCTCGGAGCTGATTTCTCGTACCGCTATACAACGGCATTTCAGAAAATACTTCCTTTGGTACAATCCGGTGAGCTTGGAAAAATATTTGCGGTTGACCTCAAATTTCATAACGCATACGGTCCGGATAAACCCTGGTTTTATGATATGAAGCAATCCGGCGGCGGATGCGTGCTGGATCTCGGCATTCATCTGATCGATCTGATGCTTTATGCGCTGGATTTTCCGGATGTAACGCAGGTGAACAGCAGCTTGTACAGCAAAGGAATTTCGGTAAAAGGAAAGAATGAAGTGGAAGATTATGCAAATGTTTCACTCGAACTTGCGAATGATATAAATGCGCAGCTTGCATGCAGCTGGAATCTTCAGGCCGGTCAGGAAGCCGTTATCGAGGCATCGTTCTACGGTACTAACGGCGGCGTCAGCCTCAAAAACCTGAATGGCTCTTTTTATGATTTCGCTGCATACCGGTTCTGGGGCACAAAGTCGGAAACGCTTGCAGGTCCGCCGGACGCATGGGGCGGAAGGGCATTGGTGAACTGGATCGATCAGTTATCGGTCAGTTCCGAATTCGTAGCTTCTGCTGAACAATACTTGCCTTCTGCCGCTGTACTGGACAAAATATATGGGCGCAGCTGACCATCCTTCTCCGCTGAAAATCCTGATGACTGCCGATACGGTCGGTGGAGTATGGACGTATACCATGGACCTTTGCAAGGCATTATCCGGGTACAACATCCATTTTCATCTGGTGACACTTGGCGCAAGGATGCAGGAATGGCAGCAAAAGGAAGTCAGTGAACTCAGTAATGTAATCGTTTACGAAACGGATTTTCAGCTGGAATGGATGGAAGATCCGTGGGAAGATATCTCCAGTTCGGAAGCGTATCTGCTGGCGTTGCAGAAAGCAGTTCAGGCGGATATCATTCATTTGAACGGCTATGTGTACGGTTCGCTGAACTGGGAGGCGCCTGTTCTGATCGTTGCGCACAGTGACGTATATTCATGGTGGAGAGCTGTAAAAAAGCAGAACCCGCCGGCAGCATGCAATACGTATTTCGCCAAAGTCAGGAACGGACTGCTGCATGCAAACCATATTGTAGCGCCGTCGCAGGCCATGATATCCGAGATCAACGACATCTACAACTTACGGCAAAGTCATTCGGTCATTTACAATGCAAGAAATGCATCGCATTTGCATGCGGCTGAAAAAGACGGTACGGTGATGTGCATGGGCAGAATCTGGGATGAAGCGAAGAATGTACAGTTGCTCATGCAGGCGTCTTCAAACCTGCATCATCCGGTTAAAATTGCCGGAGATAACCATTTTCAGCACAATATGCTGGATTTTTCCGAAAGTAAAGTGCGTAATCTCGGCAAGCTGAGTTCGGTGCATATAGCCAGAGAACTTTCCACAGCAAGTATTTACGCGCTTCCTGCCAAATACGAGCCGTTTGGACTCTCTGTTCTGGAAGCCGCTTTGTCAGGCTGTGCGCTGGTGCTGGGAAATATTCCTTCTTTGAGAGAAATCTGGCAGGATAATGCCGTTTTTGTCGACACGGATGATGCGGATGAACTGGCCCGGGCAATTAATCACCTGATGAATGATCAGCATGAACTTGAAAGCATGGCATCGAAAGCGCAAAACCATGCAAAGCAGTTCAGCACACACCGTATGGCCACGCAGTATATGGATTTATACCGCCAGTTATTACAGGAATACAATCAACCGGTTCTGGAAAAAAATACATTAAAATGAATATAGTCCTTTTTTATCATTCCCTGCTGTCAGACTGGAATCACGGAAATGCGCATTTTCTGCGAGGGGTTGCTACCGAACTTATCAAAAGAGGCAACAACGTAAAAATATACGAACCCAAAGATGCATGGAGTGTGCAGAACCTCATGGCGGATTATGGTGTGGAAGCAGTAAACGAACTCTATACCTATTATCCATTGCTGAGCAGCATCCGTTACGATCCTTCGACGCTGGATCTGGATGAGGTTCTGAAAGATGCGGACCTTGTGCTGGTGCATGAATGGAACGATCATGCCTTGGTAAAATCCATCGGGGAGAAGAAGAAGAAATACGCGTTCAAACTGCTTTTTCACGATACACATCACCGCGCGGTTACGGAAAAACAAAGCATGAGCGCTTACGATATCAGTCAGTATGACGGTGTACTGGCGTTCGGCGGCGTGATCCGGGATATATATTTAAAGGAAAAATGGACGAGCAAAGCATGGACGTGGCACGAAGCGGCGGATACCGCTATTTTCCATCCGGTTGCACATTCAGGTTATGACGGCGATTTTGTCTGGGTGGGAAACTGGGGCGATGAAGAAAGGACCAAAGAACTTTTTGAATTCATCATTGAGCCGGTCAAAGAACTCGGACTGAAAGCGAAAATCTACGGCGTACGTTATCCCGATCATGCCAGGGAAGCACTGGCCGAAGCAGGCATCGAATATGCCGGATGGCTGCCGAATTTCAAGGCACCCGAAGTATTTGCAAAGTACCGCTTTACGGCACACGTGCCGCGCGGGCCTTATGTAAAATCACTGCCCGGAATCCCGACCATACGGCCGTTCGAAGCCATGGCATGCGGTATTCCGCTGATTTCTGCACCCTGGAACGATACCGAAAACCTGTTTTCGCCGGGCAAGGATTTCGTATTTGCCAAAAACAAGGAGGAAATGAAATACTGGATTGAAAAGGTGCTGACAGACGACCATTTTGTAAAAGAAATAACGGATCATGCACTGGAAACGATCTTGGCCAAACATACATGCGCGCACCGTACCGACGAACTGTACGGGATCTGTGAGGAATTAGGCGTAAACAACATTAACCAAAACACTTTATCATGAAGTTTGCATTCTTTGGATCCAGCCTGGTTTCCGCTTACTGGAACGGCGCGGCCACTTATTACCGAGGCATTATCCGGGCGATGAATGAAAGAGGACATACCATAACGTTTTACGAACCGGATGCTTATGACCGTCAGAAAAACCGCGATATGGCCGATCCGGAATGGGCGCGCATTGTCGTTTATCACCCTTCCGAAGCGGATGTTTTCAGGGTACTTCATGATGCCATGGACGCCGATGTGATTATTAAAACAAGCGGTGTCGGGGTATTTGATGAACTGCTGGAAACGGAAGTGGCCAAATTGAAAGATGCAGGCAAATTTGTCATTTTCTGGGATGTGGACGCGCCTGCAACGCTGGACAGGGTGCATACAAATGACGGGGATTATTTCAAAGAACTGATTCCGAAATATGATCTGGTGCTTACGTATGGCGGCGGTGATCCGGTCATCAATGCCTATACCGATCTTGGCGCAAAAAAATGTTACCCGATCTATAATGCGCTTGATCCTTCCACGCACCATCCGGTAGAAAAAGACAGCCGGTTTGATGTCGATCTTGTCTTTCTCGGTAACCGCTTGCCGGACCGTGAAAAAAGAGTGGAGGACTTTTTTCTGAAAGTAGCTGCAGACATGCCGGATCAGAAATTTATACTGGGTGGAAACGGCTGGCACGACAAGCCGATGACCGAAAATATCAATTACATCGGACACGTATTTACGAAAGACCACAATGCGCTGAACTGCTCACCGAAAGCCGTCCTGAACATCAGCCGTGACAGCATGGCCAAATATGGTTTTTCGCCTGCCACCCGCGTTTTTGAAGCGGCCGGCGCCGGCGCGTGCATCATTACCGATTACTGGGAAGGCATCGAGTTCTTTTTTGAGCCGGGCAGGGAAATTCTGGTGGCACGAAGCGGTGAGGAAGTAAAAGCGCTCCTATCGGCCCTTGATCCGGAAAAAGCACTTCATATTGGTCAGGCGGCACTGGAAAAAGTACTGGAAAAGCATACCTACACGCACCGTGCAGCCGAACTTGATATCATTCTTCAGTCCGAATTGGTGGATAACAGAGCCGTTTTATGAAAAATAACCTGAATATCGTTGTGCTTGGATTGTCCATTACTTCATCGTGGGGAAACGGACACGCCACCACTTTCCGGGGACTTATCCGGGAGCTGCATAAGAACGGGCATGACGTTACTTTTCTGGAAAGAGACGTTCCGTGGTATGCATCGAACCGCGACCTGAAAGATTTCTCTTACTGCAACACCATTCTTTACAGCGGCCTGGATGAACTTCGCCAAAAGCATACGGAAATCATCCGGTTCGCGGATCTGGTTATAGTCGGATCGTATGTTCCGGAAGGCGTTGCAGTCGGCCATTTTGTGGTGGAAACAGCTGATGGAATAACGGCGTTTTATGATATTGATACGCCGGTTACGCTGGCGAAAATGGAAAAAAACGACTTTGAGTACCTGCATCCGGATTTGATCCCGATGTACCATATGTATCTGAGCTTTACCGGCGGGCCAACTCTGAAACGTCTGGAAGAACAGTACGGATCGCCTATGGCAAGGCCGTTTTACTGCTCCTTTGACCCTGAACTTTACTTTCCGGAAGAACAGGTAAAACAATGGGATCTGGGTTACTTGGGAACGTACAGCACCGACCGGCAGCCGCCGCTGACCAAACTCATGCTCCAGGCAGCAGAAGAATTTCAAGGCGGCCGTTTTGTAGTAGCCGGTCCGCAGTACCCGGCAGGTATTGAATGGCCTTCCAATGTGGAAAGAATTGAGCATTTACCGCCCTTGGAACACCGGAAGTTCTATAACAGCCAGCGTTTTACGATGAACATAACGCGTGATGATATGATCAGGGCCGGCTATTCGCCCAGTGTCCGCCTTTTTGAAGCAGCGGCGTGCAATACACCGATCATCAGCGATTACTGGGAAGGAATTGAAAGTATATTTGAACCCGGCAAGGAAATCCTGATTTCGAAATCAGCAGAAGAAACTGTAAACTATCTGACCGGAATCGGCGAAGAGGAAAGACAGCAGATTGCAGCCAGTGCCCGTGAAAAAGTACTCGCGTATCATACGGCGGCTCACCGTGCCAAAGAACTGGAAACCTATTATTCCGAAGCAACAGCATTCAGCAGAACGGTACAGGAATGAACCGCTGCTGTTCCTGAAAGAAAGCAAAGTATGATTACGGATGTGACGGCAAGCTGTCGGATTGGTATAATTGTTATAAGATAAGAACTTGAATGATAACCGATCAGAATCATACTTTCCTTATTTTATGGACAAGAACAAGCTGCATTACGATCCGGAGAAGACGGTAAGCCGCGTAGAAGGAAAGGCAAAAGTAACCGGCGCTGCCCGCTATGCTGCGGAATACAAACCGGAAGGTACGCTTTACGGCGTGCTGGTCACCAGCACCATCAGCAAAGGCAGCATTGAAAATATTGCCTCTGAAAAAGCAGAATCCTCGCCGGGTGTAGTTGCTGTTCTTACGCATTTGAACCGTCCGGACGTACCCGGCTGGAATAAAGAACCAAAAGCGCAATCCCGTGTTGAGGGAAAGGAGTTCCGTGTATTTTTTGATAACCGGATTTATTACAATCATCAGCCCGTTGCGCTTGTTCTTGCCGATACGCTGGAAAGGGCTGATTTTGCTGCCGGCCTGGTTAAGGTCACTTATCACAAAGAACCGCATCAAACCGATTTTACAGTAAACCGGGAAAAAGCCTACAAACCAAAACGAACAGAGGATTACAGCCGGGGAACAGATCAGGCTTTTCAAGCTGCTGCCGTACAGATAGAGGCGGAGTATACTACGCCGCTGCAAGTACATAATCCGATGGAAATGCATGCGGCAACGGTGGAATGGAAAGCTTCCGGCCAGTTGACGGATTACAATAAAACGCAGGCTGTGAAAATGGCCAGAAAGGAAATAGCAACCGCTTTCGATATTCAGGAAGATGCTATTGAAGTACATGCTCCGTTTGTAGGCGGTGCGTTCGGTTCATCTTCCAGGGTATGGCCGCAGGAAATGGCTGCACTGCTCGGTGCCAGAAAGGTCGGCCGGCCCGTCAGGGTAATGGCAAAGCGCGATCAGGTTTTCAATATGGTAGGTTACCGTCCTGCTTCCGTACAGAAATTCAGCATTGGTGCCGAAAAGAACGGAACGCTGACTGCCATCAGGCATGAGGTTATCGGAAGTACGTCTGCTTATGAGGAATTTACCGAACGGATTACTGATCCGACTCGATCCTTGTACGCATGTCCCAATCTGCATACGACTTATAAACTGCTGGCGCTCGACATGTCAACGCCATGCTGGACGCGCGGTCCCGGCGAAACAAGCGGTTCTTTTGCACTGGAATGTGCGATGGATGAATTATCCTATGTACTGAAAATGGACCCGGTTCAACTGCGGCTCAAAAACTTTGCCGGGAAAGATCCGGAATCCGGCCTGGACTGGTCAAGCAATCATTTAAAAGCGTGTTTTCAGAAAGCAGGTGAAAATTTTGGCTGGGACAAACGGAATCCCGTTCCCGGTTCGATGACGTCTGATGGCTGGCAACTCGGCATGGGAATGAGCAGCGGCATCTACAAATCGGACCGTTCACCGGCAACTGCCAGCGCGACATTGCGTCCGGACGGCAGTCTGGTTGTACAAAGTTCCGTTGCGGATGTTGGCCCCGGTTCGGCTACTGTGATGACACAGATCGCAGCCGATGCGTTCGGCATCCATATTTCGAAAGTCGAATTTCAATGGGGAAATTCCATGTTCCCCACAGCTCCCGGCCAGTTTGGATCGCATACGACCGCATCCGTCGGCTCGGCAGTTCACGATGCAGTGAAAGCCTTGCAAAAACGCTTGAAAGAACTGGCGGCAAACACTGATAATGCTCCTTTATCCGGAAAAAACACGGACGATCTGGTAGTGGAAAATGGCATGGTCACAGATCAGGAAAAGCAAGGAAAATGGTCATTTTCTGAACTTTTAAGCCGGAACAAACTTTCTGAACTGAAAGTAACTGCCGAATCCAGAAGCGGAAATGAAAAGGAACAGTTTTCCGGAAAATCCTTTTGTGCCCATTTTGTTGAAGTCCTTGTTCATCCGCTCACCGGAACAGTGAAAGTCCGCAGAGTCGTCTCAGCGATAGATGCCGGCCGGATTATCAATCCTAAAACCGCAACCAGCCAGGTTTATGGTTCCGTTGTCTGGGGTATTGGCGTGTCTTTACTGGAAGAAGGAATTGTAGATCATCGTTTTGGGCGTTATGTCAACAATGATCTGGCTAATTATCATTTGCCTGTAAATGCCGATATTCCTTCCATAGAAGTTATTTTCATAGATAAACCCGATCCGGTCATCAATCCGATGGGCACAAAAGGACTCGGCGAAATCGGAATTGTCGGATTTTCTGCTGCTGTGGCCAATGCCGTTTATCATGCAACCGGAAAGCGTGTACGTTCCTTGCCGATCACTGCGGATAAATTGATTTAATGAAACAATCCGGTTCAGCAATCCAGAGGATGAACAATAATGATTCAGTTGCCATATGCACCCAATAAGCGGCGTGCTCATCAGTAAAAACCAATCAAGACCGGCAACCTTCCATTACAGGCACAGTTATTGATAGGGCTCGCCCCGGATTGTAGCAATTGCTGCAGTTCAATGTATTACTGTTATTATGAGGTTAATCAAAAAATGGAAGCACTTTTAGAGCTTCCATTTTTATTTTGTTCCGGTGTATATACATCCCGTATCGTGGCAACCTTCCATCCGGGCAGCTTTATAAAGGCTTTTTGAAAAGATTAGCATATAATTCGCATCTGGACAAAAATAGTTAGATCGTATAACTTAATTTTTATTGTTCCTACGCCGTATTTTGGTTTCAATCCGTGTGATGCTACTTACAAATACTTCTTCATAAACATTTAATCTTTTTCGAATTTAATTGAACAATTACTAGTAGGGGTGAGAAAGATGATGTTCCGTCCTGGGATATTAATAACAATTTCTATTCCATCATTACAATCTCACCTTAATCTATGAACTCAGGTTTAACAATTACCCTCATCCGGGTGACTGCGGGATGCATGCTGACGGCCATGGCATTTCCGCTCGCCTATGCCGGTCCGAATGTGGTCTTGCATAAGCCAAGATCCGAACAGACCGCTGTTGCCGACAAGCCGGTTTCAGGCAAAGTTTTATCCAAAGAAGACAATACGCCGGTTCCGGGCGTCACAGTGGTTGTGAAAGGAACGACCAACGGAACGACAACCGATGTAGACGGCAAATACCAGATCAATGTCCCTGAAAGCAATGCCGTTCTTGTATTTTCTGCGGTAGGATTTGCGACCCAGGAAAAGCCGGTCGGAAATGAAAGCATTATGGACATTATTTTATCCACCGATCAGAAAACGCTGGAAGAAGTAGTGGTGGTGGGTTATGGTACGCTGAAAAAAAGGGACCTTACCGGAGCCGTTTCGCAGATCAGCGCCACTAAACTGGAAAATGAAAATCCGCAATCCGTTCAGGATGTACTGAGAGGCAATATTCCAGGCATGAACGTCGG
This sequence comes from Dyadobacter sediminis, assembly GCF_005860765.1. Classification (GTDB taxonomy): domain Bacteria; phylum Bacteroidota; class Bacteroidia; order Cytophagales; family Spirosomataceae; genus Dyadobacter; species Dyadobacter sediminis. Next base: position 509,800 of record NZ_VCEI01000011.1, read on the forward strand.
GTTTTCTGCCTCGGCAAAGGGGGGCGGCAATGTTTCGGTGAGAGGTACCAACTCGCTGAAAGCCGGAACAAGTCCGCTGGTAGTACTGGACGGAGCCATTTACTACGGCGGTCTGGAAGACATTAACCCGAATGACATTGAAACGGTGGACGTGCTGAAAGATGCGAGTTCGGCGGCGGTTTTCGGGGCCAAAGCGGCAAGCGGTGTTATTCTGGTTACGACCAAAAAAGGAAAAGAAGGCAAGACGATCATCAACGTCAATACCAATTTCGGCGTGGCCGAGGTAGCCAAAAACCAGCCTGTTCTGAGTCCGGACGGATTTGTTACGTGGCGGCAGGAAGTCATGCGCAACATCAATACCGCAGCGCAGCCCAGCCGGTTTACAAACCCCGCTCAGCTTCCTTCCGACGTTACACTGGAACAATGGCTGGCATTCGACGGATCGGCCGGCGACCCGACAACCGTATGGCTGCAGAGACTGGGCATGCAGCCGGTTGAAATCCAGAACTACAAAAACGGAAAAAGTGTGGACTGGTACAGCAAAATGTTTCAGAAAGCTCTTCGCCAGGATCATACCGTAAGCCTTTCCGGAAAGACGGACAAGGTTTCGTACTATATGTCGCTGGGTTACCTGAACAATGAAGGGATTGTTGTCGGCGACAAATACAGTACTGTGCGCGCGAGGCTTAATCTGGAAGGAAAAGTAAACAAGTTTCTTTCGGTCGGGATCAATACGCAGTTTGCAGACCGGGACGAGAGCCAGGTTCCTGTCAATTACGAACTGGCTGCCAACCTTTCGCCCTGGGGATCGGAGTTCAATCCGGACGGAACTTACAAATGGCGGCCCAATGAAGAGGCAAGCGGCGGAAACCACCCATACTTTGCACCCAGTTTTACCGACCGTGACAAAGGTTCGGTAACGATCAATGCTGTTGTTTTTGCCAAAATAGCATTACCGTTCGGCATCAGTTATCAGGCAAACTTTACGCCGAGATATGAGTATTATCACCGCTATAATGCAGAATCGGCCAGGCATGCGGAGTGGGCAGCAGAAGGAGGAAGGGCTTCACGCCGCGATACCAGAACCATGAGCTGGCAGATTGATAACATTTTCAAATGGAATAAAACCTTAGCAGAAAAGCATAACATTGATGCCACCTTTCTTGTAAATGCCGAGAAATTCAGAATGTGGGACGACAGCGTTTCCAATAAAGGCTTTGCACCAACAGACGTTTTAGGATATCATAACATGGCCGCAGGCAATGCGCCTATTATGTGGACGAACGATGAGGAAAGTACGGCAGATGCCTTGATGGGCCGTTTGTTTTACTCTTTCAAAGACCGGTATATGGTTACGTTGTCCACGCGCCGGGACGGTTACTCTGCATTCGGACAAAAGAATCCGAGGGCGCTTTTTTCATCCGCTGCGTTGGGCTGGGTATTTACGGACGAGCCTTTTTTTAAATCCAGCTGGCTGAGTTACGGCAAATTCAGGGTTTCATACGGAAGTAACGGAAACCGAGACATTGCCCGATACGACGCGCTTTCCAATCTCATCACCGGAAAGTACCTGCACATCAATCCGGGCGGAACGGTGTATCAGACAAGCCAGTTGTATGTAGGAAGAATGCAGAATGCCAATCTGAAGTGGGAGCGGACCAATTCCCTGAACTTCGGACTTGATTTTTCACTATTCAACAATGTCGTGGACGGAAGTGTGGAACTGTACAAATCTTCAACACGCGATCTGCTCGTGGAAAGAGCTTTGCCCAATGTGCTCGGATTTGATTTCGTACTGGACAATCTTGGTCAGGTTGATAACAAAGGTTTGGAAATCAGTCTGAACTCCAACAACATGAAGCGTGAAAACTTTACCTGGCGATCCACACTGAACTTTCAGATGAACAGAAACAAAATCGTTCATTTGTATGGCGACAAGACCGTAACCAAAGATGCGTCAGGAAATGTAGTCAGTGAAAGAGAAGCCGACGACATTACAAACCGGTGGTTTATCGGTCATGCCATTGACGAAATCTGGAATTATAAAGTACTGGGCGTATGGCAGACGGAAGAAGCGGATGCAGCGGCCAAATACGGCGTAAAGCCTGGCGATCACAAAATACTGGACGTGAATAATGATGGAAAGTATACGAATGATGACAAGGTTTTTCAGGGTTTTACCTCGCCGCGTGCCAGGATTACTTTCCGCAACGAATTCAGGGTAATAAAGAATTTTGATGTTTCGTTTATGGTTTATTCTTACCTCGGCCAGAAGGGTGAATTTAATCAGATGAAAAACCGGCAGGGATTTCCGGACCGTTCCAGTTCCTACATTTTTCCATACTGGACAGCCGAAAACCGCAACAACGAATGGGCGCGGTTGTATTCCAGCGAAGGTTCGGCAACAGGCTATTCCGTATATCAGAGCAAATCATTTGTTCGCTTTGAAAGCCTCGCCGTTGCCTACACGATCCCGAAAAACCTGACGCAAAAGATCAATATTCAGAATCTGCGTGTTTACGGCAACATCCGGAACATAGGCTACCTTTCCAGCTGGAGTTTCTGGGATCCTGAAAACGGTACCAATAACAGCAACAACACAAACATTGCAACCTCGGTACCCAGTCCTCGCATTTTTACCATGGGTCTTGACATTACACTTTAATTTACATCTTGGCAGCATATGAAATCCAAATATCTAAAACCCAAAAGTATTCTTCAGCTTGGTATGCTGGTGTCCGGTATGACGCTGACGGGCTGCGACAAAAGCTGGCTGAAACCCGAACCGCTTTCCTTCTACAATCCTGATAATACTTTCAATGATCCAACGGGCCTTCGCGCCACCATTGTAGCCTGTGAGCGGAACATGCGGCTGGAATGGTACGGCGATGCGGCACCCATGGTGACCGAAGCCATTTTTTCCGATATTGCGGTGGAAGGAACAACGGATAAATCAGGTCCGGCGCAGAACCTGAACCTGCTCATTACGCCGGATGCCCAGCTTAACCACATAGATTACAACAAGATCGGCTGGTACTGGTCTGAGGGATTCAAAGGTATCAAGTACGCCAATGTCGCCATTTCCAGAATAGACCAGCCAACCTCCTACAAAAGCGAACAGGAAAAGAACGAAATACTCGGAGCTGCGTATTTTCACAGGGCTTACCGTTATTACAGACTTACGCAGCAATTCGGCGACGTGCCGCTGATTCTGGATGAAGTCATCAATCCGAAGCTTGATTTTCAGTCCACAAAAAGAGAAGTCATTCTGAAAAAAATGAAGGAAGATCTGGAATTTGCCGAACAGTGGGTTCCGGTGGTTACAGACAAAGGAAGCGTAAACCGCGGTTCCGTAAGTCATTTGCTGACCAAAATCAATCTTTCACTCGGCCTTTTTGACGATGCCATCAAATCCGCAAGCAATGTAATTGACGGCGGAACGCATAAGCTGATGACCAACCGTTTCGGGGTAGATGCGAATGATCAGAACCGTAATGTCATCTGGGATTTGCACCGTCCGGCCAACAAAGCTTTAAATTCCAATACGGAAGCCCTGATGCTGGTAATCGACCGGGTGAGCATTGAAGGAAACGTGGATGGCGGTACTTTGCTGATGCGGAATACCGTTCCGTTCTGGCATAATAATATCAATACACCTGCCGGAAATCGCGGAACCATCGATACTTACGGCATTGCCATTGATCTGGTGAATAAAGTAGGCCGGGGACTGGGCCGTGTGCGTCCAACCTATTATTCACAGGAAGGCGTCTGGGATGATAAGAAAGATCTGCGCCATGCGCCGGGAAACTGGACACGGATGGAAGATCTGGTTTACAACAATCCGGCACTGAATACGACGCTCAAAGATCCTTATTACGGCAAAAACCTTCAGTTGCGCAACGCTGCCGGAGCCGTACTGACGATTGATACGATCCGCTGCTGGTTCGACTGGCCCAATTACAAACTGTTTATCGAAGATCCCTTAAAGGTGCAGCCTTCAGGCGGAAACACGGACTGGTATGTATTCAGACTGGCAGAAACTTATCTGCTGAGAGCCGAAGCTTACGCATGGAAAGGCGATCTGGTGAAAGCTGCTGCGGATATCAATGCAGTAAGAACGCGTGCAAAATGCGATCCGGTTGCGCCTGCCAAAGTCAATATAGGTACCATACTCGATGAACGTGCGCGTGAACTTTATTTTGAAGAACCGCGTAAAACAGAACTTACGCGCGTGGCCTACATCTTTGCCATGACCGGAAAGCCTGCGCCGAACGGCAAAACGTATAACATGAACGATTTTTCTGAAAACAACTATTTTTACGACCGCATTATGGAAAAAAGCGACTTCTATAACAAAGGTGTAAAAACCCGGCATGGTGATGAATATACCATGAGTCCATATCATGTTTTATGGCCCATTCCGCAAGCCGCCATTGCAGGAAATACGCAGGGGATCATTAATCAGAACAAAGGGTACAATGGTTTCCAGAACAACGTACCGCCGCTGACGGAAATACCTTAGTGAAGTTGAGAATAGGAAATCGTTGTCATGCAGTCCTAAACAAAAAGCCCCGGCGGGGCTTTTTTGTTTATAGCAATAAGGTCAAGAACAAGTATGGAACTCCCGGGTAGTTTCCTGAACCAGGCTTAAAGGCGGCTTTCCCGGAGCCAGTTTAATGCTTGTTTAAGATTTTCTTGCTATAACCAGAGGGCTACACACGAGCCGGTTATTGAATGAATGAACCCCGGCGGAGCATTTTGATTACAACAGGAAGACATTTGTTTGAATAAGCAAGACGAAATACAGAATATAACAATGCAAAAAGAATCTCATGACAAGATAAACGTATATACTTTCCGGTGCTGTTACGAAGACCGTTGAATCATTAAAAATTTCGTAATCAGATTTATAAAGCTAAAATGTTAATAAAATCTTAAATGGATTTGAATGAGAAAGGATCAAGAACTTAGAAGTATTTGTAATCAATTTTACTATTTTATAAAAAAAACTGGTTTGATATTGTAGCACTATTTCGTTATCTGACAGAAAGTCTGATGAAAATGATCTGCCTAGAAATTGGATGTTTATGTCCGGCTTATTTGTTATTTTGGCCGCCTTGTTATACATTGCTGTTATGAATAGCCATTTTGAAGCATTTTTGTTTAACAGTTGACGAGGCCGTTTTTTCAGGTGAAATCATGGTTTCAAACGTTGAATGGAGATGCTGGAAAAGCGGTTCGGATTTATGTACAATCATTTATTTACTCACGTATCCAACTTGTACACAGCAAGTTGAGACTAATTCTATCCAATGATAAAAATCTATAATTTCCCTTTCACTATTCCGAAAATGCGTTCAGTCAGATTAGGTCTGATGCTGACCATTTCGTCTGTATTTTGTGGGCAAATTGCAACTGCTGCGTCAGGGGCCGGTGCTGTAACTGGTACAGGATCAAGCAACTTCGCTGCGCCGGTTGCGGACGGTGCGTACATGGTTCTAAGAAACATGGATAATTTTCCGGCTCATGACAAACTTGTATTCTCCCGTATCGAAATTCCCTGGAGAAAATCGGATACGACAGAGTTCAACGCCAACCATGATAAAGTAAGGTTGCGTATTCAAAGCAAAGGATCTGAAAGCCTTGTCGTTAACAGTCTGGTTTTATCCAATACTGCCGGCTGGAAAATTGCATCAGTAGGGGGCGATGCAACGCCTTCGTTCCCCAAAACCATCACAACGGGAAATTACCTTGAAGTGGTTGTTCAGTTTGTGGCAGAGGGCGCTTCATCAAGGGTGACCATATTGCAGGACAAGCTGACGATCAACAGCAATGACAATCTGACGCCGGTTAAAGAGGTATCGTTGTTTGGCTTGTATCAGAAGCAGGGCGAAGGCCAGAATGAGCCGTATGCATCTGAAATCATCAAAGCTTTTGACTTCAAATCCAATCCGGGATACGGACGTGTTGACAACGGTGTGGAAGGAAAAACCATTATGCCGAATTCGGATGAAGTAGCGGCTTCCTACTTTGTAAGGGCCGATCCGAACAAGCCGGTAACAGTATATCAGCTGGCCGCCTATCACGGGTGCTGCGGATCGGTTGAAACCATCCGGTACTATACCAAAGGTTCAACCACGATGAACACGTTGTTTACGCATCACGTCCTGGACGCACAGTCCCTGTTGCCACGTCTCAGAAACTCTGCTTCTACGCTTGCTGTCAAAACTATTGACAATCCAACGGAACCTTTTGGTTTCAGAGTTTCCAATTCAAGATCAGACAGAATGCTGAATTTCCAGGACCTGATCGGTCTGAGGATTCTGAAAGCAGTCGATGCTGCCGGTTATGTTATTCCGAATGCATACATCATGAACATGGATTACATTGATAATTCGGCTACCAATTTTGACTATCAGGACAATATCTACTACATTGATAACATCAAGCCGGAAACGGGAACAGTACATTATTCTGATCTTGCTTCGGTCTCAGGTTCTGCAATCCAGTATGACGCGACGGTAACCGGAACAACCCAGACCAAGGAAGTGACGCTTAAGAATATGGGCAAAACGTATGCAGATAATTCCAAAGATCCTTCTGTAACGATCAAGAGCGCACGGATTATCGGACCAAATGCAAGTGAATTTTCAGTTGCATCGCTGAGCACAACCCTGGAACCGCAGGCTACTGCTAAGTTCACTGTAAAATTCAATCCTAAAACGCAGGGTATCAAAAATGCGGTAATGGTCGTTTATTATACCAATGCCAATTCTCCGTTGCGTGTTCCGCTTTATGGCAATGCGCATTCGGCCAGTTCGGTTGTTGAAGTCGTAAAAAGAATCAAAGGCGGCTCGGATTCGAATGTAACCATCGCCGGCCAGGTTTTTGAATCGGATAAAAATTACCGTACGGGTTCTGTAAGAAATGATGCACAGGTCGTGAAAACAGAAGTAGCCGGTACAGATATGGACGAATTGTACCAGACGTATTTGTCTGCCTCAGCAGATCTTCAGCAAACCGGATATAACATTCCGGTCGCCAACGGTGATTACATGGTTCGTATGCACTTTGTTGAAAATTACTTTGCAGAGCAGGGAGCCAGAGTTTTTGGCGGAACAATGGAAGGCAAGCAGATCCTGACAAACCTGGATATATTCAACGAAGTTGGTTACAGAACGGCTATTGTGAAGGACTTTAATACGACGGTAAGTGACGGTGTGCTGACGATGCGTTTTGCACCGACTGTAAACAGACTTGCACTTGCAGGTGTGGAAATATTCAGAATCAATGATAATCCGCTTCCTGTAACGCTGGTCAGTTTCGACGCAAACAAGGTTGAAAATACAACGCTGCTTTCCTGGAAAACATCGTATGAAACCAACAGCAGCAATTTTGAAATCCAGCGCAGCAAATCCGGTCAGGATTGGGAAATCGTGGGATCAGTTGATGCAGCGGGTGAATCTCGTGAAAATTACAGCTATTCTTTTGTGGACAGCAAGCCGCTTTCCGGCAATAACCTTTACCGTCTGAAAATGATTGATCTGGACGGAACTTCTACTTTCTCGAAATGGATCAATGTCAGTTTCGAAACAGTAGCCAGTGCACAGGTTTTCCCGAACCCAGTAACGGACAAGCTCAACCTTGACATTACAGACTGGAGCCAGATCAGTGCGGTACAATTGTATAACATTACCGGAAAAGCGGTTTATGAAGCCCGCAACACGCCTGTGTCTTCCATTGATGTAAAGAACCTTCCGTCGGGCATGTACATCATGCACATTACCCGCAACAACGGAAATGTCGTTACGTACAAGATTGTTAAAAATTAATTACAGAAAACCACCTGCATGCCGGTTGCGGTATGCAGGCCGGTTCTAATCAAAGTCCTTTGCTGAATGCGGCAGAGGACTTTTTTGTTTGGAAACAACTACCGTGGATGTAAATGCTTGCAAACAGCTTGTTTATAAAGAGATAACCTGCGCCGAATCAAACAAATCGCACCGGGATTGTCTTGAGGAATGACGTTTTTTGCTGATCGGTAACGTATAGGCCTATGCGTAAAGTATTCCGCTTGGGATCACAAAGTCCGGAGGTAAAATAAATTCTAATCTGCCTGCGAGCATTTCGTATTCTGACTTTCCGGAAAAATCCGTTTTTGGTTTGTACATTTGGTTATCTTATTTTTACCAATATATCAATATACCGTTAGCAGTTGGAAGTCAGGATCAAATTGTTGTGAGGAATTGGAAAAGTGACCAGCATGGATTCTGAACTAAAACGAACAGCAAAGTAGCTTGTATATTGTTGTAAAACGTTCGTTGCCTGATTAACCGGAACACAGTAATCGGAAGACCGGCATGGATCAAAGCCGTTGAATAAGATAAAAATAGTTCGCTGATTTAATTATATTATGTTTGAAAACAGAGGCATAGTTTTATTGGCAGCTGATTTGTTAATGTAAATTTAAGGAAGATGAAAACTCAACATACCATACAATACCAAAGTATGCATTCAAGTCTGCTTGCCACTGCCTGTTTAATTAATCCACTACATTCGTAATTACCGTTTACACTTCACTCAAAATCGTCCGGATTTTTGTTCCAGAATCCAAATTCCATTCGGTTACTTAACAATTCAACCCAGTTATGAAATTTAATGTTTTACTTTTTTCCCTGCTTTTCTGTGCAGTGCAATCGTTTGCGCAAAGTGCCGTCCAAAATCAAGTTCAGGCATTTGCAGCAAGGACCGGGGCAACGGCTACCATTGACAAGGCAACCGGATCGCTGAACTATCTGCGTTTTCCGGTCGGGAAGGCATACAAACTGGCCGGGGGCAAACCTGAGCAAAAAGCCATGGCCTTTATCCAGCAGAACTCCGGTATGATGGCTGTCAAGCAAAATATGGATACATATGTGGTAAAAGAAACCAGGAAAGACAACTATGGCATGGAGCATGTTGTACTTCAGCAATTTTACAAAGGTGTTCCGGTTTATGACGGCAAGCTGAAATTTCACTTCAATGTAAATAACGACCTCGCCTCTCTGAACGGTAACTTTGTGCCCGTTGTCAAGCTGAACCCCAAGCCGGACATTACCATGAAAATGGCCGAAACAACGGCAATCAAGCTGGTAACTGCCCAGAAGCAGGGCAATTTCAAAGCGCCGCTGCGGGCTGTGAATTCTACCTTGTATGTGTTTCAAAAAGGTCTTGCGCAGGGCTATGTAGGGCCGAAGCATCTTGTGTATCAGGTAGAAGTCCGGAACGATAATGATGTCAGGGAATTTATGTTTATCGACGCGCATACCGGAGCACTTGTGGAGCAGTTTGCAGGTATGCATAACATTCACCGTACGCTGTACGAAACGTCGCCGTCGCCTGCCAATCTGGTATGGGATGAAGGCGACGGACCGCTGGATAAACTGGATAAATGGCAGCATTCGGAAATTATAGCTTCCGGCCATATCTATAACCTGATGAAGAACGCGTTCAACTACGTTTCCTACGACAACAAAGACGGAGCAATGGTGATCATCAATAATAATCCGGATATATTCTGTCCGAATTCGAGCTGGAACGGGATTACAACCAATTACTGTTCGGGAACGGCTTCGGATGACGTGGTGGCGCATGAATGGGCACATGCCTACACGGAATATACAAGCGGGCTGATTTACAGCTGGCAGCCGGGCGCCATCAATGAGTCTTACTCTGATATTTGGGGTGAAACCGTCGACCTGCTGAATAATTACATGGATGAAGGTGAAAGCGATTCGCTGCGCATCAACTGCGGAAGTTCGCAGCGCTGGCAGATCGGTGAAAAAGCAACCAGCCTGACCGGGCAGATCCGTGATATGTGGGACCCTACATGCCGGTCTGACCCCGGCAAGGTAACTGATCCGCAATACTGGTGTGAGTCTACGGATTATGGCGGCGTGCATATCAATTCGGGGGTTCTTAACCATGCCTATGCTTTGCTTGCCGACGGCGGTTCTTACAACGGTCAGGTCATTACAGGACTTGGTCTGACGAAAGCTGCGCATATTTTCTGGCATGCACAGGAAAATTACATGACGAGTACAACGGATTTTGCTGCGCAGGCGGATATTCTCGAAGCATCGCTGGTGGATCTGATCGGCATCAACCTGCCGCGCCTATCCACATCCAGTAACGGAAAAGGATTGTCCGGGAAAATCATCACGGCAGCAGATGCTGCGCAGCTGGCGAAAGTGATTGCGGCGGTCGAACTCCGATTTGAAAACAATTGTAATTTTCAGACGATCCTTAAACCTGTGGATAACATTTGCAAAGGTGGTCTTGAGGAAAATGCTTTTTATTACGAAGACTTTGAATCCGGAACCGATGGCTGGGTAGCTTCAGACAGCGGCAGCAACGGAACCTGGACGCCGCGCGAATGGGAAGTTGTGGCGGCACCCGGCGGAAGAACAGGAAAAGTGATTTTCGGAATTGATTACAACGAAGGGGACTGCAATTTCAATCTGCAGAACGGCGTCATCTCTTTTGCAAGTCCGGAAATTACCATTCCCAAAGGATCAACCGGACCGTTCAGCATGGCATTCGATCAGTTGATTGCCATTGAACATAACTACGACGGCGGCAACGTAAAGTACAAAATAAACGGCGGTGGCTGGATGCTGGTACCCGCTTCCGCATTCATTGCCAACGGCTATAATGCGACGTTGAGCGTCAGTGAAAATCCTTTGCAGGGACAGCCGGGTTTTACCGGAACGGATGAAGGTTCGGTGACAGGAAGCTGGGGCCAGAGCCGGATTGATCTTACGGCGCTGGGCATTGTGGAAGGCGATGTCATTCAGTTCCGTTGGGATATGGGCACCGACGGATGCGGCGGTCTGGACGGCTGGTATATTGATAATGTAAGAGTATATTCCTGCGCAGAGCCTTCGCTTCAGTTTGTGACCACTTCTTCGGTAATCAATGAGAGCGACGCTAGTGAAGTGGGTGTTTCTCCGAATGAATGCCTGAAATATATTGAAAAGAAAATTACAATAAAACTGAACAAAGCTTCTGCTGCACCGGTAACTGTGAAACTGAATACACCCGGCGGAACGGCAACAAGGGGCAAAACGGCGGATTACAGCATTACGCCGGATTCACTGGTTCTGGATGCAAACAATCTGTCCAGAGATATCGTTATTCGCGTTTACAATGATGCCTATATTGAAAGAGATGAAACAGTTATTTTGTCCTACACTTTCGAAACTACGGACAAAGCTGTCTACGCAGCTCCGGTCAATCAGGAGCATACCATTACCATTATAGATGATGATATCGTGCCGGGCGATGTAAGTGTGGAACTTCTTAACGAGAATTTTAACCAGGCCACTTTGCCGAAAGGCTGGACTGTAGTTGGCGGCGGAACATACCCGGCAACCTGGGCTGTCGTAGACGATCCGTCCGTTGAACTGGATCCTGCAGGATCTCCATTCTTGTATATCAACAGCGATGTCGCAGGCGATGTTGCACTGGACAAGATTGTAGAGACGCCGGCAATCAATACAGCCAATATGTCCAGTATCCAGCTTTCGTTCATTGAATACTTTGAAGTTTATGACGACGGTTTTGAAGAACAGGCGCTTGTGGATGTCTGGGACGGAAAGGCTTGGCGCAACATTCTGACGCAAACGGAAGCAACCGGCACGTCCGGTTCCTTTAACGAACCCGCCGTACGAATTTTGTCCATACCCGTAGCTTATGCCAATCCGAACATGAAAGTACGCTTTCGCTACATTGCCAATTACGATTACTGGTGGGCCATTGACAACGTAAAGATAAGCGGAGTGATTCCAACGCAGGTACAAACGGCTGTAACAACATCGCCGGACGAGCAGTATCTGGGTCCCAACGCAACCGTGTATTTTTATGATCCTGTTTCCAAAAACCTGATGGCCCGGATTAAAAACCTGAGCAGTCACGATTACGGTTGTACATCCGTTTCGATTGATCGTGCAGGCCGGGATGAAACGGATTGGGTAAATGGGTATCACATTACAAACAAGACTTTCAAGGTTACACCGACCTATAATAATCCGGCTGGTGAATTCGAGATTACATTGTATTACAAAGCATCCGAACTGCCGAACTTCAACGGACCGGATATAAAATCGATGGGAAAAAGCCCGGGAAACACGGCTGCAAATCAGGCGTTGTCTTCTACGGCGGTGGCTGTGGAAAATACGGGCTTTGGTCTGGATTATGCATTTACATCCACGTTCAATTCCGGATTCTCCAACTTTGGTTTGTCGGACGCGCCTCCTTCCGGGCCGTTACCTGTAACATTGTCACGGTTTGAAGGCCGGCGTACTGTTGAAGGGAATCTGCTGACCTGGACAACTACTTCAGAAGTAAATAACGATTACTTTGTAGTGGAAAGAAGCCTGGACGGAAGAAGTTTTGTAAATGCCGGAACCGTGATAGGCAATGGCAGCACAGCCGTTGAAAAACAGTACAAATTCCTCGACACCGGTTTTTCAAAAGGAATCAGCTATTATCGTCTGAAACAGGTTGATGTGGACGGCACTCATCATTTCAGCCGGATCATTGCCCTTGATGCTGCGAATCTGCTGAGTCTGAAATTCTATCCGAACCCGGTTCAGAGTATGCTGAACATCGAAATTCCTGCATCTGGAAACAAATTGCTAAACGTAAAAGTGATCAATACCGCAGGTCACGAAGTGTACCGAAAAGACAATGCAAGCAGCAAAAACGGTAATCTGTCCTTGCAGCTGGAGGGTTTGCCAACGGGAATTTATCAGGTCATTGTGAGCGGTGAAAGCATCCGGTACCATCTGTCTATCTTGAAAATATAACAGCCTTCGGCAATTGACTGTCTGCTTTCAGAAAGGAGATGTCAGAACGGTCCGTATCGTTCAGTTCACTTCGTTTCCATTGGCTTGGAGCGGTTACATCAAAAATCGCTAATTAATTTTAACACAAAAAAGAGCTTTGTCAAAGCTCTTTTTTGTGTTAAAAGGTTTTGTAAATGGCTGGTTGTTTCTGGCAAGGATTCACTCCGTTCATCAAATCCCTGTAAAATAGGTTAGAACTGAACTATAATTAATACGCCAGTAAACGGCCGCAAGCAATGACTGCAATCCAGACCATAATGGAAATGGAAGCAGAAACTTTTGCCGATAACGGAAGCTGTTTTTCAGGTTGTAAACGGAATTTCGGCGGATAAACAATCTGGTGAAATACCAATGCATTCAGGCCGGCCACTGCAAGCAGGAGCATTTTTAACCAGAAAGTCGGATCTTTGCCAAGCGTTTCGGCATTGGTTATAAACAGCAGAATTCCCGACGGAACAATTAGCCACAAACCTTTCCGAGACCATGGAAGCAAATGATTGGCCAGGTCACGGACTGGAAGATTCTTTGAAAAACCAAGCAGCCGAAGATCAAATAGGAATGCGGCACCGACCAGTAGGGCTATACCCGTAATGTGCACGATTTCCAATGCCGGATACAGCCATAACGATTGCCGAATGTGCACCGCCCATGAAGACCTTTCAAGCCACCGAAGAGTATTTTCGGTTGCGGACAACACGATCAGCGCAGTTCGTATTTGGTACCGTCCACAAAAATTCGTTCAGCCCGCATTTCAGTCTTTTTGGATTTGTGCGGATAAGCGACCAGCCGGACGGATTCTCCTTTCTGGATCATGTCGGCCGTCAGTCCACGGTCGGTCATGCGGCTTGTAGGTGCCAGATATACAGTCCAGAGCTCTTTTTTGTATTTGACTTTGGCCAGTACATGCGGATTTTCATAAACGGATTCCTGAATAACCGTTTTGAAGTCAAGTACTTTTTCCTGATCATAATCGGCCCAGCCATGATGCAATGCTGTAAAAGATGCAAAAGAAATGACTGAGAGCGCAAGTGCAATGCCTTTTAATCTGTTCATGGTCCGCAGCGTTTAGTGATGTTTAAAGCTAGTGAAAAATAAGCAGATTGTACAATCCTGCAATTCTTTATCTACTTCTATATGAATAGACTGCAAGGTTTTTCTGCTTTGTATATACGGTACAATCAAACGCTGTTCCGTATGAAAATTCAGTATTGCTTTTTTGTTGTATTGTTTTGGTTTCTGATGAATGACCACCCGCTTCGTGCACAGCCCAAGGAAATACATAACCTGCATTTTGATGATCTTGCCTCGGTATGGGATGAAGCCATTCCCCTCGGCAATGCAACAATCGGTGCATTGATCTGGCAAAAAGACGGTAAGCTGCGGTTTTCGCTGGATCGTGCCGATATCTGGGACATGCGTCCGATGGCAGGTTTGCACCGGCCGGAGTTCCGTTATAAATGGGTTCAGGAACAAGTCCGAAAGAAAGATTACAAACCTGTTCAGCAATATTTTGATGTACCTTATGACAAAGAGCCGGCACCTTCGAAAATTCCGGCCGGCGCTCTGGAATTCAGTATAAAGGGATCGAACAAGGTAAAATCCGTAACACTTTCGCTGGCAGATGCTGCAAGTACCGTTGAATGGACAAATGGTCAAAAACTGACAACTTTCGTGCATGCAACAAAGGCGATCGGCTGGTTTCGGTTTGAAAATTTGCGTGAAGAAATTGTCCCCGAACTGGTTGCACCAAACTATCAGGGCGCGGTTCAGGACAGCGGCGAAGTAAATTCTCTTGTCGGGGACGATTTGGCAAGGCTTGGTTACAAACAGGGTTCCATCCGGCGAAGCACTAATGTGATTACGTATTCGCAGGAAGGGTGGGGCGGGTTCCGTTACGAAATTGCTGTTCAATGGAAAAGAATCGGAAAAAACAGCATGGAAGGGGTATGGAGCATATCGTCGCATTTTCCGGATGCAGGCATGCAGCCTGCGGCCATCCTTGTTTGCGGGGCTGCTCTGGATGAAGGTTTTGCAGGCGCCTTGCCGGGTCATCGATTATGGTGGGACGGGTTCTGGAAAAAGTCGGCAATGCATGTTCCCGATCCTATGCTTGAAAAACAATGGTATCTGGAACAGTACAAGTTCGGCGCGGCGGCTCGCAGAGGCGCACCTCCGATTTCGTTACAGGCCGTATGGACGGCAGACAACGGAAAGATTCCGCCCTGGAAAGGAGATTTTCACCATGACCTGAATACACAGCTCAGTTACTGGCCTGCTTACAGCGGCAACCATCTGGAAGAAGCGCTCAGCTATACGGATCATCTTGACCGGAACAAAGAAAATTACAAGCGTTATACCAAGCAGTACTTCGGCGTGGACGGACTGGCTGTTCCGGGTGTAACAACGCTGGATGGAACCGAAATGGGCGGCTGGATTCAATACTCCCTTTCTCCGACGGTTTCTGCGTGGCTTGCGCATCATTATTATCTGCAGTGGCGGTACAGCATGGACCGTAATTTTCTGGAAAACAAGGCATATCCGTGGATCAAGGAAGTTTGCCGGTTTCTGGAAAACGTAACCGTTCTAAATGCCGCCGGAAAAAGACAGCTTCCAATCAGTTCCAGTCCGGAGATCCGGAACAACAGTCTGGAAGCATGGTTTACGGAAACGACCAATTATGATCTTGCCTTGATGAAATTTGCCTTTAAAGCCGGCTCGGAACTGGCTCTGGAAACTGGCGAAAAGCAACAGGCGAAACATTATCAGCGGATTTCAAAGGAATTTCCGGAATATGCCGTTACCGGAAACGACGAACTAATGTTTGCACCAACTTTGCCGTACAATGAATCGCACCGTCATTTTTCGCACCTGATGGCCATTCATCCGCTGGGGTTGATCAAGTGGGAAGACGGTGCAAAGGCGCAGGCTATTATTACCAACACCATCCGGCTCCTGGATAAAATCGGTCCGGACTGGTGGTGCGGTTATTCGTACGCATGGCTGGCCAGTATCAAGGCGCGGGCCAAGGACGGAAACGGTGCAAGAAGCGCACTGACTACTTTTGCAAGAGCTTTTTGCCTGCCGAACAGCTTTCATGTGAACGGGGATCAGACCAGAACCGGTTTGTCCAAATTTACTTACAGGCCTTTTACACTCGAAGGAAATTTTGCATTTGCTGCCGGCCTGCAGGAAATGATGCTGCAGAGTTACGCCGGATTTATCGAAATCATGCCAGCCATTCCGTCGGACTGGAAAGACGCAGCATTTGAAAACCTACGTGCCGAAGGCGCCTTTCTGATCAGTGCCAGAAAGGTAAACGGCCAGCTTACGGAAATCAAAATCATTGCTGAAAACGGTGGCAACACAAAGCTCAAACTGCCGTTTAAAGCATATAAGATCAGTTCAGCCAAGAACATAACAAGTGCTTTAAAAGATGGATTTGTGGAACTGAAGTGCCGAAAAGGAGGCAGCATTACGCTTGTGAGCAGCTTTTAGCCGTTAGCCATTAGCTATTAGCTATTAGCTTTTGGCTGTTGGAGAGGGTTGTGCTTGAAAATTGAGAAATTAACAAAAACATTCCAGATAGCTGCCAGCAAACAATTAGAAACCGCTTTCAGTTTAAAATGTCAGACCTTGTGCATAAGATTTTCCATTTTACTGAAAGCGGCTTTTACTCAACAAATCAAACTATCGTCAGTACCCCGGATTTTGCGGCCCCAGATTTGGATTAACCTGCAATTCAACGCGTGGCAGCGGCATCAGGTAATCACGGAGCGGGTCAAAAGTCGGATGCGGTTCCAGCGAGTTTGCGCTTCTGAACACGGCTTCACCAAGGTTTCTGCGTTTGATATCATACCAGCGTTTGTACTCGAATGCAAGTTCAAGCCGCCTTTCTTCCAGAATCAGATTGATCATGTCCGTCTTGTTCAAACCGGCTTTTACATCTTCGGGGAAAGTAGTTTGTTTTCCGGCCCAGTTTCTTGCCCGCGCACGAATCTGATTGATATAGGAAATCGCTTCCGGGTTCGACCCGCTGATCTCGACAGAAGCTTCCGCTGCAATAAGCAGGATTTCCGCATAGCGCATTGCGGCGTAATTATGATCAGAATAGCGGCCTTCGGAACTTGAATTTCCTGCATACCGTGCGTATTTGGCAATGTGCGGACGTTTGGTATTCTGAAATTCGGTATACGGAACAAGTTTTCCGCCTACAAGCAGTGAGTCGTCAAAGCTTACTTCTTTGCGGTAATCCCTTGCATCCCACGTTTCAAACACTTTCATGGAAGGAACGATCACACTCCATCCGCTTCTCGGCGCATCGCCGCCGCGCACGCCTGTCATGGGCGCCATGATATCATCGTTTGCACCGCCTGCACCGCTCTGAAGTCCCAGAAAGTCAACGTCAAAAATGTGTTCTTTCATGTTATTGGGCTGCGGCGCGCGGAACAGAGTCTGGAAATCGGCTTCAAGTGCATAACCGAATTTATCCTTGTTGTCGATGACATATTTGGCTTCGGTGTAGGCCTTCTGATAATCTGCAAGGGTAAGATAAACGGATGCAAGATAAGAAGCGGCACTTCCTTTGCTGGCACGGCTTCGTACTTCCGAAGGCTGTTTTTCCGGAAGCCATTGTTTTGCAAATTCCAGATCTTCAATGATTTTGGTGTAAACCGTTGCAGCCGGCGTTTTTGAAATCGTCTTCACCGATTCCGGATCATCTATAAAGAAGTCGATGTACGGAACATCCCCGAAAACCTGCACCAGATGAAAATAGCTGAAAGCACGGATAAACCTTGCTTCTGCCATCAGCGGATTGATTTCCGCTTCCCCAAGTCCAAGCTGTTCCGCACCTGCTATGGCCGCATTGCTTGCGCTGATCACCTGATACCATTGCGGCCAGAACTGATTGACCATGTTATTGTTGTCGTCCATGTTGAAATCATTTACCTGCTGCCGTTCTGCAGGAGTTCCCCGGTCGCCGATGTCGGCCATATCGCTTCTCAGCATGAGCGCGGAAACAAACTGGCGTCCGTACAGACGCTCGCTGGCAATCCAGCCGTATGCGCCGAAAATGGCCGTTTCCACATCTTTCGTAGTCCGGAACAATGCTTCCGGTGCAAGCAGCCCGACCGGTTTTTCTTCCAGATCGGCGCAGCCCGGCAGCATGCCGGCGAGTGCGAGTACAAGAAACAATTTATTGGTTAAGATCTTCATTGTGCTAACTTTTTGAGGAATAAGATTAAAATCCGACATTCAGGCCGATCGTATAGGATTTGGCATTTGGATAACTTCCGTAATCCAGTCCAAGGTTTCTGTTGCTGTCCGTATTGCCGTCGGATGAATAATTCACCTCCGGATCATACCCCTCGTAATTCGTAAATGTCAGAATATTCTGCGCACTTGCGTAAATGCGAAGCTTGCTGATTTTCAGTTTGTCCAGAAACGCTTTTGGCAGATTATATCCGATCGCAAGATTTTTAAGCCGTACATAGCTGCCATCCTGAATCCAGCGTGTGGAAACCCTTCTGGTGCGTCCGGCCATTGCTTTCGGAATATCCGTATTCGTGTTGGCCGGCGTCCAGCGGTTCAGCGCATCGGTAGTCGCATTGTTGATACCGGAAAGCAGATTGAGTTCCATCAAGGTATAACTCAGCATATCATTTCCCTGCGACGCCTGGAAAAAGATGCTCAGATCAAGCCCTTTCCAGCTGAAATCGTTGTTCATTCCCCACGTGAATTTCGGATGCGGATTGCCGATAATGGTTCTGTCATCGCTGTTCAGCAGGCCGTCCGGCTCGCCTGTAAGTACGCCTTGCGCATCTTTTTTGCCGTTGATGTCCCTGAATTTTTCTCCGCCGGCTGCCACTTCAAAGCCTCCGCCGGGAATAAAGCTGTCGCCTTCCTGATAAACGCCGTCATAAATCCAGCCGTAAAAGCTGCCGACCGGATAGCCTTCACGCAGCACCTGCGTTTGTCCAAGACCAACCATATGGCCCGGAGCAGAGCCGTAAAGAATGTCCGTACCGCCCGGCAGCTTCAGTACCTTGTTGCGGTTCAGTGCAAAGTTGATGTCCGTGTTCCATTTGAAATCACCTACCAGATTCCGGGTATTCAATGTAATTTCCAGACCTTTGTTTTCGACTGATCCAATGTTCTGCAATTGATTGGTATAACCGGAATATTGCGGAAGCTGTACGCTGAAAAGCAGGTCTTTGGTAACTCTCCGGTAATAATCGACCATCAGGTTCAGTCGGTTGTTCAGCAGACTTATGTCCGTTCCCACGTCGAACTGCCGGGTTGTTTCCCATGTCAGATCATTATTGGCAACCGTCGTCGGACGCACGGCGTTAACCGGAACGCCGTTGATAATGGTGTAAACATTCGAAAACCGGGACATGGTTTGGTAGGGCTCAATGGCCTGATTTCCGGTGAGGCCGTAACTGACACGCCATTTCCACTGACTGATGGCTGACATGTTCTGCATAAAAGGTTCACTGGACATTTTCCATGCAAAAGCACCGGAAGGAAATGTCGCCCATTTTTTGTTCTTGCTGAAATTGGAAGAACCGTCCTGCCGGATGTTGGCTGTAAAAAGATACCGGTCAAGCAATGAATAGGTTAGTCTGGCATAATAGGACGCAAGCTGCCATTCGGTTAAGCCGGATGCAGGACTTTGCCATACGGAAGAGCCTCCCAGGTTCCAGTAGGAAACCGCATCGGTAATGAAAGATTGCCCGGAACCGCCCCAGTTTTCGCTGGATGAAGTCTGGTAGGAATAGCCCGCCATGACCGAAAGATCATGAATGGCTCCAATCTTCTTGCTATACGTAAGGTAATTTTCATTCAGGAGCAAAGTGCTTTTGGTACCGTTCACGGATGCAGCTCCTCCCACGTTCCGGCCGTCGTTGAGTGTCGTGGGAGTAAAGCTTCCTGCTCGTCCGCTGTTGGTGGTGGCGCCCAGTGTAATCCTGAATTTCAGGTCTTTGAAAATGTCATACTCGGCATACAGATTGCCCTGGATCCGGTCATTGACTGATTCGTTCTGAAGCTGCGTCGCGATGGCATACGGATTATCAATCGGATCGTTGAGCCTTGCTACTGTAAATCGGCCGAGCGCATTGCGTATCGGCTGGTCGGGCTCGAATTTAAATGCCGAGGAAATAACGCCCGGCGTAAGTCCGCCGGATTGTTCCTGTGTTCGGGACTGTTCTCTTGAAACACGCTGTGCAAACAGGTTCATGCCCATTTTGAGTCTTTTGGCCAGCTGGATATCAATGTTGCTGGTAACAGAAAAGCGATTGTAGCCGGAATTCAGAATGATGCCTTTCTGGTCATAATACGCGCCTGAAACATAATATTTGACCGCATCGCTGCCGCCGGCAACGGAAAGCTGATGATTCTGGATGCCGCCTCTTCGGAAAACTTCATCCTGCCAGTCGGTATCACTGCCTGCCGAAACGATCTCAGGACGCACTTCCTTGACGTAATCCAGAAACTGCGATGCATTCAGGAGTTTAAGCCGGTTGATTTCATTTTGCGTGGAATAAGACGTGTTGAACTCGATTCTCGGTTTCCCGGACTGGCCCTTTTTGGTCGTAACCATAATCACACCGTTTGCTCCTCTGGAACCGTAAATGGCAGTGGCGGAAGCATCTTTTAGGATTTCGATGGATGCAATATCTTCCGGAGGCGGTAAAGCGCCGCCCACAAAACCATCGACAACATAAATCGGGTCACTGCTTGCGTTGATGGAAGTACCGCCGCGGATCCTGACTTTGAAGGCCGAGCCGGGTTCTCCGTTATTGGCCTGAATCTGTACGCCCGCTGCACGGCCTTGCAGCGCCTGAACCGTTCCAAGTGCAGGATAGGCTGTCAGTTCTTCGGCTTTTACAGAAGAGACCGAACCGGTAACATCGCTTTTCTTGACCGTACCGTAGCCGACAACCAAAACTTCTTCCAGCGATTTCTGGTCTGTTTTCAGCGCAACGTCAATTTCGGTACGGTTGCCGACCTTGATTTCCTGGGGTTCATAACCTACAAAGCTGAAAACTAATGTGGAATTGGCATCCGGAATGGCAATGGAGTAATTTCCGCCGGCATCCGTTGATGTTCCGGTCTGAATGCCTTTAACCAGAATATTAACGCCGGGCAGCGGTTCCTTGCTTTCCGCATCATAGATTTTTCCTTTGATCGTGATTTCCGTCAACGTCGAAAGCACAGGTTTCAGTGAAACTTCCGCACGCGCTTCCGGAACGGCGGGCGGCGACGGCTTGATCACAATGTTCTTTCCCGAAACTTCATAAACAAGACCGAGCGGCACAAGAAAATCATTCAGTACTTTGGACAATTCCTCATTTGTACGCTGAATGGAAACTTTCCGGTCCGACCCGATCAGTTTTGAACTGAATACGAACCGTACGCCCGACTGCTTTTCGATTTGTCCGAGTACTTTTTTAATTTCCTGATCCTGTGCATTCAGGCTGATTTTCTTATTCAGTACTTCCTGAGCAAAAACGTGCATAGCATTTGCCGGAACTGCGAACCATACTGCCATGACGAGCATGATCATCATGACACGCCTGAGCATTGACAAATGAGGTTTAAACGGTACTTGTACATTCATGGTCTGGAATCGTTTTGGTTTAGTTAAATAGATTTAGGCAAGATTTTCAAATATTCTATTTCAAGGCTTTGCTGTTGGTCCGCAACCATTTCCCTTGATGATGATGCTGTCATCCGTGCGTTCATAAGTGGCATTGATCGCCTTGCAGACAAGATCCAGTTTTTCATACAAAGGCAAATCCGTTAACTGTGCCGTAACCGGACAATCGTTCATCCTGTCAGAATCATATCGGATCTCGATACCATAGGCCTTGCGAAGTGTTGCGAAAACTTCTGATGCCGGCACGTCATCAAATTCAAATTGGTAGCCGGCAGTGCCGTTTGCAATAATCTGCGGACTGGGTACAAGGCTTTTGGTCATTTTTTCGGATTCCCTCAGGATCACAATCTGCTGATTGGGTTCAATGATGACGCCGGTTAATTCTTTTGAACGCTGTTTTTGTACGGCAGCGGGATCTTTACGCGTGAAGACGGCTACTTTCCCCGTTTTTACCAAAACGGAAATTTCTTTTTCAGCCGGGTAGGAGCGGACAATAAAGCTTGTTCCCAGTACTTTGGTCACCACTTCATTGGCATATACGAAAAAGGGCCTTTCAGGATCGGCTGTAATATCGAAAAAGGCTTCTCCGGAAAGGTAAACTTCCCGTTTTAATTTGTTTTCTGATGAAAAACTGATTTTTCCGCCGGGACTAAGTTTCACTGCACTGCCATCCGAAAGTCGTATAGTCTGAGCAATTCCGGTCGTGTTGACTTTCTCAATCAGCGGTACATCCGCATGGGCGACAAGGCGTTGGTAATCCAGTTGCTTCTGTTGGTTCCATGTCCAGAAGATCCAGCCCAGGCCCGCCATTAGTACAATGACGGCCGCTGTCTGCAGCCAGAACTTCGGAAACCAAGCTGTGGAACGTGAGGGATTTTTTTCGGCGCTGCTGTTGAGCTTGCTGACAATGCTTTTGACTGCCAGTTGCTTTTCCGATTCACTGAACGGGACATTTGCAGGCCCGACGGCTTTTACAATTCCTGCTGCGCGGAGAACCAGATCCATTTTGTCCGGATTTTTTTCCAGCCACAAATTCCAGACTGTTTCTGTTTCCCGGGTTGGATGAAGAACCCATTTTCGAAAATAGGCATCCCATATAAAATCTTCCAGCATGAAGTTGTTGTACCGATCCATTTGAAAATAGTATCTTTCAAATACCATTAGACAACAGGCGGGACTGGATACTGTATTTTTATAGCTTTTTTTAAAATTATTTTTGGATCAGAATTCAATTAATTCGCAAGTATGTGAATCAGGCTTACGATTATTTTCCATTGCATTTTGATAGTCCGGAATGCGGATTGAAGTAAATTGGAAACAGACTGTGGATGAATATCCATGATGTCCGCAATCTCATCCCGCTCCAGATCGTTGAAAAACCGTAGAAATATGGCTTCCTGCTGTCTTCTGGGCAGTTCATTCAGCACACATGTAATGCGTTTTGCAAGCTGCTGGTCCTGTTCGGACTGAATAAACAGATATTCCGCACTAAATTCCACATTGAAATCGGATAGGGACTTTTCAATGTTATCGGTAGTTTGAACGCGGTTCCGCTGCATGACACGATGGATGCGGCGGCGAACCGAAGCAAGCAGATAGGCACGTGGCGGAATTTGCGGATTCAGTACGTTACGTTTCTCCCAGATTTCCAGAAATACGTCCTGAATGCAATCTTTCAGCATTTCACGATCCGAACTGAATCGGCATCCGTATTGAAACAGCAGGCCGTAGGTTCTGCCAACAAGCTGTTCATAACAGGAAGTGTTGCCTTCCAGCATTTTACGCCAGAGGTTTATTTCATCTTCTTCCTGAGGACCATTTGTTTTTAGGAGCTTCATGGAACCCTTTCTACAATCGGGAAAGCTGAGAATTGGCAGTTGAAATAACTTCAGAGCTGCTTTTGCAAATGTATAAAACTATTAACGTTATGGTTTTCTGATAAATAATTATAAAAATAATTCTGTAAATCTGAAATGAAATTTAAAAGGCGGGATTTTTCAGGTACATAAAGCAAAAGCCTCCATGCTGATGCCAGCACAGAGGCTTTTGTAGAAGTTTAATTAGCTGGTTTTTCGCTTATAGCTTGAATCCCAGCGTAGCACGCAGCACATTGTTTTTGACATCATTCTGCTTGAACAACGGACTCATTCCCCATTCGTGCGAGAAATCGAGTGTTATAAATCCGAATTCAAGGCCAAGTCCGGCATTAAGGCCATAGGAGTAATCCTCAATGTTGTTTTTGGAGAACTGCGCCTGGTTATTATCGTCTACATCCAGTACGTACGTTCCTACAATACCGCCTTTGATGTTGGCTTTGAAAAATCCTTTGTTTGCTTTGGTAAGATAAAGACCGATCATTACCGGAACTTTCAACGAATGAATTCGCGGGCCGTCCAGCAAAGGCGCACTTGAAATACTATCTTCGCTGGTTACTCGCAAGGATGAACTGAAATAATGCGCACCCGGCTGAATAAAGAAACGCTTCATATGTATTCTGAAATCAAGTCCTGCGTTCCAGCCTGTACGTCCGTCAGCTGTGCCTTCCTTAAAATCCGCATTGAAATTGGAGGCGTGTACACCCACCATTGGAATCACCCATAATCCTGAATTGCGCGCATTCACTTCGCCGAATCGTTCCTTGAAGGTTAATCTTTCGCCGGGTCTGGATTGAATGTACTGGGTTTGTTCCGTATTTTGCGGCATATTGTTTTGTCCTGCGTAAGCATTGCCGCGTCTCTGGTTCTGCCATGCTTTAAAGGCTTCATAATCATCCATGTTGCTGTTGCCATATGGCTGCATTTGCTGACTGGAACCGCCTGCCATTCTGGATTTGTCATAATCCGAAGGAACAATAATGTTGTTGATGATGATTGAAGGCTGACCGGCTTGCTGCGGATAATTCTTGTAAGTCGATTCCAGCACTTTCTGAGCAATTTCGTTGGCATTTGCATTATTGTTTCCGCCATCCACCGGAACGTTGCGCTGAATGACCTGCGGATTGTTCTGGTATTGTTGCGCAGGTGCGGGGTTGTTGTAGGAAGGTGCCTGATTGGAACCGCCAGATTGATTGTACCCCGCCGACTGGTTGGAAGCGTTTCCTTGTATATATCCGCCGGATGTGTTGCCTCCGTTATATTGGCTGGAAGCATTTCCCTGACCAGAATTATTTGCCGGATAAGAAGCGGAAGCTTGTGTTGTGGAGGTTACACCTGCCGGAGTTATACCTGATTTCGATTCTTCTTCTGCAATTTCCTTCCGCAGCGATTCTATTTTTTTGTTGGTATCTTCAACATCTTCGGCTGCTTTTCTGGCATTTTTGGAACTTTTCTCTGCCTGTTTTGCCGATTTGTTTGCCTGGTTTGCCAGATCCTTGTTCTTGGCATCATTTCGCAATCTGTTAGCCAGATCTTCGTTTTCAGCTGCAGCGTTTTGCGCTTCCTGTGCAGCCTGATTGGCTTTGCTGGTTTTTTCTGTCAGCTCGTTTTCGAGTTTGGCAAGTTCGATTCTTTTTTCATTTAATTTCTTGCTGATTTCAATCGCTTCTTTTTGCTGATTAAGCATATTGATTGAATCTTTGGAAACACCTTGTGCAGATGCGGAAATTGCCATGAACATTATTCCATAAGTATATAGAACAGTATGCATTTTCATAATAATGAATTTTGGTAAAGTAATACTTACAATTCATAAAGAATTATGCCTGTACCAAAATGCATGATCAAACGCGGAGGGATTTACCGGATAATGGTTTGTTTTTGGCCTGCCAAATACATCTTTGAAAATCTTTAATTCAACATTAAAAAGAATTACCGGTTGCAGATTGAAATTTTTCGAAGACTTGTAAAGAATGGATTGCAAATGAAAATCCGGTAACATATAAATGAAATATGTTACCGGATTTAAATGTTTTTTTCGGGCATAATTTATCGTAATTAACACAAAATAATTAATTACATAAATGAACTAAGCTCCGCCTACTTTAACCTGTTCGGGGGCTTCATTATATCCGCCGGATCGGTCATTCATCTGTTCGTCGCTGCGCAGATTATCATGGCCACTTTCGTTGGATTCAAGAAATTGTTTTAAACTTTCCAAACCATTATTCCAACCTTCCTGATGCGGTTTGATGGCTTCCGGGCCTGAAAAACCTTCTTGTAAAATATGAAGAATACTGCCATTATCTTTGCCTTCAAACGAAATGGTCAGCGTGTAGGAAGCTTCTTCATTATTTTCGGTAAGATTCCAGTTCCAGGAATAAACCAGCTTTTCATTCGGGTTTACCTGCTTGTAATTTCCTGAAATAATTAGTCCTGCTTCCTGAAATTCATAAGTTACTTCACCGCCTTCGCGAAGATCATTTTTAACATCTTTCAGCGAGTTTCCACTAGGATGCCACCATTGTTTCAGTTGATCCGGTTCTGTCCAGGCCTGGAAAAGTCTGTTTACATCCACTGCAAATTCCTTGCTTATCTGAATCGTATTTGCGTTTTGATCCGTATCCATTATGATTGTTATATTTTATTTTTCCATCTGCACCCAGTCTGATTTTCAGCTGAGCAGAAGACCAAATTTGTAACTATAATAATTGTACCGAAGAAACTGCAGGGAATGAAATGAACAGGTCCTGATTTGCATAGTCCGATGAATACTTCATGGGCTGTGAAACAAATAAGCCAATCCATACAATAAACTGTACCGGATTGGCCTTCCTGAATTTTGAAATGACACTGATTTGCTGACGTGCATTTTATCCCTTATGCATCCGTCTAAATGACTTTTTATTTACCTCCACAACAGAGCAAAATGTCCATGAACAGGAATCGCAGAAACCTTCAGATTGTCTAGGCCATTTTGGCTTAGGTGCCACTCGGAACCGGATTGACCGGTTTGTCGGGCTACAATAATCCATTATATATAGCGGCAAATCTGCCACACCTTGCAACACCGGTTAAATGGTTTGTCCGTCGGACTTGGCCTTGCCATTTACAGGATCATTCCGGAAATCGAAAAAAGACGCTCGCATTTCGAATTGTCCGTTTATGGATTTTGGCCGGTTTTCCTCTTTACCCTCCGTTCTTTTTTATACCGGTTGAAATAGCCGCGCCATTGCTGTTGATTTGCTGGCAGCGGCTGATTGCAACCAAAGATGATGCTATTGGAATATGCTGCAATTATCCGTGGTAATCTGCCTGCGGCATGGCATATTCCACTTCTGCTTTCACCTTTTCAAATAGCAGCAGTATTCTGTTGGCAACAGCAACACATTCCTGCGGTGACATCTGGTCAATGGTATTGGCGACTGCATTCTGGATTATTCTTCCGCTTTCATCTTTTTTCGGACCTTTATGCTTGACGATGTTGCAGATGCTTTCCCATTCAGGATATAAATTATCTGAAAAATATCGTGATGGAATAAGCTGAAAATAACCGGCTTGCGCTTTAAGATGCTGTTTGGAAAGCAGTACGTTCGTGGTGAGACTTTCTACAAGTTTTGAAAGTTCAATGTAAACGAAAATGTTTGACTTTTTCATGATGTGCGGTAGTATTATAATGATCTCAGTTGTTTCATTCGGAAAATCCAGAACGAAAATCCAGCAGCAAAATCAAGCTGGATTGTTCTGAATTACATCATTTGCATCATTAGAAAATGGCTAATAAATACAGATGAATGCATCAGGGAAAATGATTAAATAGTGTTTTGAATCAGCCTGAATAAATTCCACATTGTATCCGGTACTATATACAACATTTATAAAATATTAATTCAATTAAAGGAAGACAGCAGCGGGTTTCACATTATCCTTTTAAGGATTATTTACTTAAAATAATTCAATATACACGATAAATGAATGAATGCCAAAATATGCGCAAACAAAATACACCGTGCAACGAATTTCTGGATAATGGTCAATTAATTAAAAAATGATTAACATAAATGCAGCTTAACTCCGTTACATATACGTTGTAGAAATAACACGAATGTAGTTTAACCTAGTTTTATATTCATATCGTAGTTATTTAAGAATAAGCTGGCTGAAATGGTATGGTTCGGGTAATTACAGCAGGATATATGCCGCTTGGTTTCTCTTAAAACCTGCAAGAAATGTAAATACATAATCCGGTTTAATCCTGATCCGGCGGACAATAAATCCGGATGATCAAAATTCTTTATCTGCAGAATTTTTTAATGCAGGTACTCGTAATTATACCTGCAAAGTTATATCATACAGTAAGGATACAAGCTGGTAAGAGGCCGCAAAGATTAGTTAAGAATTAGGCTTTTTAGGCAAGGAAATTACATTCCACCATGCATGAATCAGATGTTGAAAATAGCTGAGCCAATTGTCATAATCAACGGATTTTGTAAGGTATGCACTTGCCTGATTCCGGTAACTTTCATCAATATCTTCGCGATCCTCCGAAAAGCTGAATACAACTATGGGAATGTTGTTTATATTATTGGAAACAAAAAATTCACGCATTGCTTTCAGCAGTTGCAAACCATCTTTTCGTTCAGGCATGTACAAGTCCAGAATAATCAGCTGCGGAGGATATTGCAGCGTTTTCCAATGATCATTGAAGAATTCCATGGTGTTTTCCGGACTGTTCATTTCATAAATACTGACATTATGCAATGTATTTTTGATGGCGTGTGACATCAGCACACTCTGATCCGGACTGTCCTCAATAATCAGGATTGTTTTCTGTTCATTATCCTTAGGTATTACAGCGTCTTTCGGAAAGGGATTGTTATTCAGAAAGCAGATAGTGACAGCTTCGGCAAGTTCAATATATTCCCTTGCAGAAACCGGTTTGGTGATGTAGGCATTGATTCCAAGTTCGTACGCATTGTTGATCAGATCCGCGCTGGACGATGTGGAAATCATCACCACGGGTATGTGGCTGCAATAATCATTGGCCTTGATATGGGTCAGTATTTCAAGCCCGCTGATCCGCGGCATATTCATATCCATCAGGATAAGTGACGATTGTTCACAAATGGTTTTTGTATTGATCAATTCCATCATATGTACGGCGTCACTTACCTCGTAAATATCTATTTCTCCGATTACATGCTCGATGGCTTCTTTCATGAGCATACGATCGTCATCGTCATCATCAACAATATAAATGGATTTGATGTTATTCTTTATTTCACTCATTTATCAAAAGTAATGGGGCTATTACGGGTGTTCTTTTAAATCAGCCAACGCACCGGAATGCTGCTGGACAATTGGACAATTATTTAAAATTGTATGTAAAAAAAAGGTACTGAATGCATTTATCAAAACCATGCTTTTTGACTATTTGACCTTTTAAAATACATACTCAGATTTTATTTATAAGCAATATTTCTGCAATTTAAACTGTATTTAAATAGCAAACCAACAGACGGGTTGGTAAAATAAAAGGCAGAAAACGAATGGTATATTTTATTTCGCTTTCTGCCTGACAGCAACTTGCCAAAAATACCTGAACTAAGGTATTTGTTTTCTGAGATTATGTGAAGATTCAGGCTTTGAAGTTTTCATCCTCCGACTTTTCATCTTCCTTGTCTTCGAAGTCATCGTTCCGGTTTCTTTCAACTCCTCTGATGCCTCTTCCGCCTTTTATCGATTGCCTGGCTTCCAGTTCTTCCTCTGCGCCCGGTTTGGAATAATCGATTCCATAATCATCCACCGTATCATCATTGAAATTGTCTACTGCATTTCTGCCGTGCGCCGTCGGAGTGGTTTCTTCCTCGTTTTGTTGTGTATTATGATCGTCGTTTTGCATGATGTTTCTGTTTAAATCTTACAATGCCTTACAAATATTGTTCCTGCTTTGGTAAGTATTTTCATAAAAGGACAAGACTGTTCACAACACCTTTCTAGACTGGAATTCGGGTAAGACTTTTTCGCCGAACACTTCAATAAATTGTTGCTGGCCGGTGTTTACATTATGCAGATACAGTTCGGTTACGCCCGCTTCAATGTCTTGTAAAAGCCATTCGGTATGCTGGTCGGTACTGTCAGAAATGCGTACTGAACTTTTGAGATCTTCGGGCCTTACAACCGAACCCGCTGCATCAAATCCCTTAGCTCCGCGAATATCGGAAAGCAGTGCTGATGAAAAAATATTGTTTTTCCATTGATGATGTGCACCCGCCAGCGCCTTGGCATAAGTTGTATCATAGGAAAGCTGCACTTTCAGGTAAACAGGCTTTCCGGCTCCGCCATTTTCCCGGAATGCATGCACCATTTTTTTCAGTTCTTCTGGCTCGCGGGAAGTGGTAATCATGCCATCCGCCCATGTTCCGACCCATGCCGCCGTTTCAACCGTCAGTGCCGGGCCTATGATTTGCGGAATGTAATCGGGCCGCGTATAAAGCTTGGCTTCGACCACTTTCACCAGACCGTCATGGGTTACGGTTTCTCCACGCCATAACGCCCGCATGATGTCCACGCATTCTTTAAGGCGCCGGTTTCTTTTTTCCTTGTAGGGCCATTGTTCGCCTGTGATGTGTTCGTTAAGAAACTGTCCGCTGCCGGCTGCAATCCAGAAACGGTTGGGAAACATTTCGCAGAGTGTCGCAACGGCCTGCGCAATAATGGCGGGATGATACCGCTGGCCGGGCGCATTCACAATGCCGTAATTCAATGACGTTGCGTGCATGGCAGCGCCGAGCCAGCTCCATGCAAAGCCGCTTTCGCCCTGCGTTTCGCTCCATGGAAAAAAATGATCTGAACTCAGTGCGTTTGTAAATCCCGCTTGCTGTGCCTGAACAACAAGTTTTAAAAGTTCACTGGGTTTAAACTGTTCATGCGATGCATGATAACCTATGGCGATTTTGCTCATACAGAATTGGATGTGATTACGCAACTTTTAACTCATTGCATTTTTACTTTTCAACTATGAAACCGCTTGGTTAAAACTGTGCCATGCTTCAGCAGCAACAGTTTGTGGAGTATACGAAGGGATTATTTTTTGTCCTTTTTGTCTTTTTTATTTTTCTTGTCTTTCCTGTCTGTCTTTTCTTTCTTGTCTTTCTTCTTATCATTTTTATCGGAGGAAAATATTTTCTGAAAAAACGTCTTCTTCTCTTCATTTTGCGCTTTTACGGAGCCGATGCTGATTTCATTGTCGATCGAAGGTTGCAGGGCATGGATGAATGCATTCTGCAGAATGTTGCTTAGCGCAAACCAGATATTCGTGTTCACGTCGTCCAGCTGTCCTTTGAACGGGATTTTGGTCGCCACCTGATCTTTCTTCTGATTTTCAAATATTTCGCCGACTCCGCCCGCCACTGCTTCCCATAATTTTCTGAAAACATTGTCTTTCCTGTCTTCTTTTCCGAGAATGTCGAGATGGGTAATAAATGGCTTGACGTAGCCTGCAAACTGGTTGTCTTTGGCAGCAGCTTCAGTGTACAACCCGAAACGACCGTCATTGACGTCAATTTTGGCATAAGCCTGAAAAAAGTCGTTGAGCTTGACGAGATTGGTATTTTTCAGCTCGGCGCTCATGTCGAATGTCGGGCTTACTGCGAGGGGATTCAGCTTGGCCCGCATGTTCAGGTTCCCTTCATAAATGGATGCCGAGGCGTCAACGGATGCAGGCAATATTGCCGTTGAATCATAACTGTTTCGCAGGTTCTGCGCCAGAAGATCCAGATTGGTCATGGCAATGTCCACGTGCGGTTTGGTAGTATTGTCATTAAACTGCACAATGCCGTCTTTAATCTGGAACCGGTTGATACTGAGCGGCATAAAGTGGTCCAAAATCTTCATGAAATCGGCTGAGTCCTTGACAACCTGTTTCGGTTCCACGCGGTCTTTGGTAAAAATCAGTTTTGGTTTGGTAAGTACTACATTACCGACAATATTCCCTTTCAGCAATGCTTTCCATTCCACAGACAAGTCGATAGCCGATGAGGCGAAGAAAGGCGTCTGTTTGCTGGTTACCGTATCGGTTTTGTTCAGATAAATACTGTCAATTTTATAGGCGCCCCGAATAATAGCAAGATCAACATCCTGTATATGACCATAGTATCCTTTCATGCTGGCCAGGCTTTTATTGGCAAAATGAAGTACAATGTACGGAAGTAAAATCCGGATAACGATGAGAAACGTAACCAGACCAAGTATAAACCATAACGTTTTTTGTTTTCTGGATTTTGGTTTTTCAGTTATCATGCGGAAATGATATTAAGTTCGCCAGATGTTTTAAATTCGAAATTCCGGCAACAGGTACGTTGTCCGGAATTTTCTTGGAAAGAGGCCAAAGGCACTGTTCCGTTTTTTAAACAGACCTTCGACCATGCATGAAATCATGATGCAGTGCCTACAAATCAAGCGATTCTCGCCAGTAAACCGCGCGATCTGTTGAAATGTAGTTTTTTTAGATGTCAGGCAAGTGCTTCGGTAACCAGGCTGTTACGTCCGATGGCTTTGTTCAGCGGGCAAAATCCGGTTGTACCCCGGGTAATCAGTAAGCCGCCGATAAAGGACATTCCTTTTCCCAGCATGGTTTCTTTTTTCGAAAGTCCTGCAACCGTAAGGATTATACCTGCCGCCAGAGAGATAATGCGTTCGGAATTGCCTACATTTTGTACTTCATGAAGCGTATCCGCGGCTTCATGCGCTTTGTCTTTTACCTTATCCATTGTTGATTCCATAATACGTGTTTTTACAGATACGGGTGAATATATTTTTAAATCTGCCGTTCAAGAATCATACCAGATTATTTCTGTCCTTCATGATGTTCGTTACAAGACTGAATCAGCAATGCATTAACAAATTTTTACCGTGCTGAGATACTGTCTGCAATAAAGTATGTTCCTGCCCGTTTACTTACCGTGTCTCTTGCTTTATGCTTCTGAACAGTAGTAACCTGTTCTTCGATTAACAAAGATTTTTGACCTAGGCTGAATCAATGCTCCGGCGGTTATGAAACCGGCAATCCTGAAAATGAACGTGGGAAGAGATGAGGATGAATTAAGGTATCATTCGGGAGGAAACGGTTTTCTTGGTAACCTGCTGACAAATGGCGCGTCGTTCGCGCCATTTTTTTTGGCTTTATTGCGAAGTTCGAGTTGACGTATTCAATGTGAATTACCTGTTGTGCAGGCATGCGTATACAGGATTGCGTATATGTAAAAAGCTCCGGCGTCAGGACCGGAGCTTTTTACATGATGTAATTTATTTTTAAGGTGCAAAAACAACACGCATGCAATTGTCTGTTTTCTGCGTAAACATGTCGTATCCTTCCTGACCTTGTTCCAGCCCCATTTTGTGCGTAACCATAAAGGACGGATCTACCTGGCCGCTTTGCACGTATTCAAGCAATTGCGGAATATACTTTTGTCCATGCATCTGACCCATTTTGAAAGTAAGTCCTTTATTCATGGCGGCTCCCATCGGTATTTTATCCACAAAACCGCTGTATACACCCACGATGGAAACATTTCCGCCTTTGCGGCAGGCCATGATGGCGTCTCTCAAAACAAGCGGACGATCATTTTCCAGCTTTGCCCATTGCTTGACCTTGTCATACGCATACCCGAATCCGGAACCGGAAGCTTCCATTCCCACGGCATCGATGCAGCAATCCGGGCCGCGGCCTGCAGTCATATCCCGGAGGGCTTCCAGAACATCGGCTTCTTCAAAATTGATTGTTTCAGCTCTGCCTTTTTCCCGTGCCATACGCAGCCGGTAAGGTTCTTTGTCAATAGCGATGACTCTTTCTGCACCCATGAGCCAGGCGCTTTGAATAGCCATTTGCCCGACACCGCCGCATCCCCAGATCGCAACCACGCTTCCCGGTTTGATATCCGCCATGTCTGCTGCCATGTAACCCGTCGGAAAGGCATCTGAACAGAAAATAACGGAATCATCATGCAGCCCTTCGGGTACTTTGAACGCGCCGATATCAGCAAACGGAATCCGGATATACTGCGCATGGCTGCCGGCATACCCGCCGAAAGCATGTGTGTAACCGAATATTCCGGCCATGGTGTCGCCATACAGTTTTTCCGGCATGAAGGCATTCGGGTTGGTATTGTCGCATAACGAAAAGGAATCGTGCTGGCAATAATGACATTCTCCGCAGGCAATTACAGACGAAACCACAACACGGTCGCCTTTTACAAATTTCCTGACTTCGCTTCCGGTTTCCACCACTTCGCCCATGAATTCATGGCCAAGGACATCACCGGACTTTACAGTCGGTATAAAACCGTTGATGATATGGAGATCCGAACCGCAAACGGATGAAAGCGTAACACGGATAATCATATCCTTTGGGCTGATAATCGCCGGATCGGGAATGTTTTCTACTCGCAGGTCTCTTACGTTGTTATAACAAAGGGCTTTCATATGTTTTTTCTATTTGGTCCATGGAATTGTCTTCAATTGTCTGCGTTTTGCCGGATGGTCTGGATTCACTCACCGGGATTTCACCTGTTTCAATGAGTCGTTTGAATCGTCTGAGATCTTCTTTCACCATCTGCTTGAAGGCCGGATTGAAAACTTTGGCCAGCGTTCCGCCGATGGCTCCGGCAGGCGGCAAATATTTGATCACCACGTATATTTCAGTTCCTTGGCCTGCGGGTGCATCTTTGAACAGGATTTCACCCGAATTGTCCACACTGGCATTCGGAACGGAGCGCCAGATGATTTTCTCATTTTCCACTTCTTCAATAATCTCCGCTTCCCATTCTATTTTGCCGATTCCGCCCGGTACCGGCGCAATCCAGTGCGATCGCTTGGAATCGATCTGCGTTACTTCCGAAAGGTGCTGCATGAATTTCGGAAGGTTTTCCAGGTTTCTCCAGAATTGATAAACTTCGGTTCTGGGCTTGTTGATCGTCAGACTCTTGGTTATTTCGGTGGATTCCGGCTTTGCAGCTTGTGACGTATCCCTCTTGACCATATTATTGACAGGACAATATCCCGATGCGCCTCTTTCAACTAATGCGGCGCCAGCCGCCGCTACCAGTAACCGCGGAATGGAAAACCTGCGAAGGCCGAAGCTCATGAGTGCAAGGCCGGCAACCGCCGAAATAATACGTTCTGAAGTTCCGACGTTCATATAAGCTGATCCGCTGCCAATCGGATCGGGAAGTGCTTCGGCAATGTACTCTGCCGATGTAACTTTGATCTGTGTCATTTCTTTGTCTGTTTAATTGTTAAAGCGTCGTTATTTTATCCAAATACTGTTTTTCTGGCTGCTGAAATAATGCGTACAGTGCGTAGACCTAATTCCCCAATCCAGAGATTTTCAGAAATTCCTGCAATCCCGTCTTTTAAGCAAACGGCTGTTACATATCCCACAACACGATGCTGCGTTCTGATACAGTTGTTTGAACTGATGTCTTACAGGATAAAAATTATTCCTTAAGGATTGAAGAAAATTAAAATGGGACGGGTACGATGCGAATTGGAACTAAAAATCCCGTTTTTTATAACCATCATGATTATAAAAACGGGATTGTAATCAGGAGTGAAGCAGATTTAATATTGATACAGCTCCTCTTTGTTCCGGAAAGTTGACAGCAGTTTAATTGCGCATTTTGACCAGCTTATCATAATTCAGGATGGTGATGAGGCTTCCTTTGATGTCGATCAAGCGTTCGTCCTTGAAATCGGAAAGCGTGCGGATCACTGTTTCCGTCGCTGTGCCCACGAGTGAAGCAATATCTTCCCGGGTGATGGACATGGAAAAGGGCTTGGACTCGTCGTCCTGATAATGTTTTACAAGCATAATCAATGCCTGCGAAACCCTTTTCCGGACTGAATTGTAGGCGAGCTGCAGTAACCTTTCTTCGCGTTCCTTGATCTCGTTGGACAGCATTTTAATGAATTTGGAAGACACCTCGCGGTTTCCCTGTAGCAGGTTAAAAAAGTCTTCCTTCGGAATGATGGCGACTTCGGATGGTTCCAGCGAAATCGCCGTATCGCGGTACGATTCTCCCTGTAAAAGATCAAGGTAACCGAAGAAATCGCCTTCGCCGTACAGATCAGTTATGTATTCCTTTCCATTGTCATTGGATTTATAGGATTTTACTTTTCCTTTTCGTAAAAAAAACACGCTGGAAGGAGAGCTGCCTTCTGTATAAATGGTATCTTTTTTTCGCAGCAGTTTCACTTTTTTATCCTCGGTCAGTTTGGTAATCAGGTCAAAAGAGCGTGCTTCTTCTATAAACTGGTCAAAGCCCTCGGGGGAGCGGTCAAATTGCTTTTTCAGCCTTTCGCTTTTTTTCAGCCGCATTTCCACCACATTCAGCAGCTCGATATCATCATAAGGCTTGGTCAGATAATCGTCGGCACCCATGGTCATACCTTTGCGATAGTCCTGTTTTTCAGCCTTCGCGGTCAGGAATACGAACGGAATCGTGGAAGTGCGTTCATCTTTTCCGAGCATATGCAACACGCCATAACCGTCGAGCTCGGGCATCATGATGTCGCAGATGATCAGATCGGGTTTGTTTTGCGTGGCCAGCTGCAGACCTTCTTTCCCGTTTTTTGCCGTCACTACGTGATAGTTGGCAAGTTCCAGGATTTCGGCCGTGTTTTCCCTCATTTCGGGATTATCTTCAATCAGTAAAATTTTTCTATTTTCCACAAAAGGTTAGTTATCCTGGTCTAAACAGTTTCTATCAAAACATTTCTAATCTGGCAGCACTGTTCCGGGTTCATGGCAAATGATTGGGAAGCTGAAGCTGGAATGTGGTGCCTGTTCCTACGTTGCTGGTAAATTTAACGGTGCCGCCCATCAGCGTTACGTAGCTTTGTACAATGTTGAGGCCGAGGCCTGTACCTTGTGCATTGCCGGCATTGACAGCTCTGAAAAAGCGTTCGAAAATATGCACCTGATCATTTTTCGGAATTCCGATCCCCTGATCTTCAATTTCAGCCTGAATCGTTTTTTCACTGGAAACAACTTTCAGAAAAATCCGCTTGCCGGCGTCACTGTATTTGATGGCATTAGACAGCAGATTGAAAAGGATATTGCGCATCATCTGTTTGTCCAGCCATACTTCTTCATTCCCTTTGTAATCAAAAATGATCTGCTGATCTTCCTTGCACAGGCCTTTCATTTCTTCCATCAGGCTCTGACAAAATTCTTTGAGATCCATCCGGGCGGGAATATTCTGTACTCGGCCTTCTTCCAGTTTGCCGATGGAAAGAAAGTCATTCAGAATCTGCGTCAGATTGGTTACCGTAGACTTGATACGCTGCACGTGCTTCTGCCTTTTTTCCTCGTCTTCGGTCCGGGTGTATTTGCCGATGATGGAAGCGGAAGACAAAATGGTCGCCAGCGGCGTGCGGAACTCATGCGAAGCAATGGTTACAAACTGGCTTTTCATATTATTGAGTTCGCGTTCTTTCTGCAGCGCACGGATTACTTCTTCCTGCGATTTCTCCACGTTGATGATCGCAGCCGCCAGCTCTTTCGTACGTTGCTCAACCCGCGCTTCCAGTTCGGCATTCAGCTTCTGGATTTCCGAATGTGCTTCAATAATCCGGTTCTGTTGGATTTTGCGGTCTGTAATATCTACTACAAAGCTTACAACAAATTCGCCATCTGTGGTTTTAAATGGGCTGAGGCTTACTTCAACCGGAAATTCCGTGCCGTTTTTTCTTCTTGCAAAAAGATCCCGCAAGTGGCCCATTCCGCGTGCCCGTGGTAAAAGCAGATATTTGTCTCTGTAACCAATATGATTTTCGTTGAATCGTTCCGGAATAAGCCATTCTATTTTCTTGTTGAGCAGCTCTTCGGTGGAATAACCGAACATTTCACTTGCTTTTGGATTCAGTTTAACAATATTTCCCGTTTTGTCAATCACAACAATACCTTCTGTCGCATGCTTGAACAATGCGTCTAGCATTTCTATGTGACGTGTTATCATCAGGGCATATTTTAGTTTTTTCTTATCAAACATACCAAGTTACTGTACAAAGGTTAACTGCGCAAGCGATTACATATTAAATAGTTTGATTTAGTTTAATACATTGTTGTAAGTTTCAACTTTATTAAAGTAGAATATTGTATTATTATAAGTAGAATACATTCTAATGTTCGGCACTGTATTCGTGTAATTTGTTTATAATCTTTGAACATTCCTTCTTTTGCAACATTTCTATGAAGCACATGACATTGTTACAAAATGTATTTATTCAAATTCGCCCGGTCTTTACGACTTTATGCATTATGTCGTAAAAAACAAAATTACACAATCGGATTTTTCGGGAACATGACGAAGATCATGTTTACGGAACATACTATTTTGAAGAAGGCGCAGTTTTGCTGTCTTTTGCCACCGATGCCGTGCGAACAGAACATTTTTCAAGGACTGCAGGCAAAATGGAACCTTTGCTGCCGATCCGCACAATGCCGTGCGGAGCACCTATTGGAAAGCCGGGCAGGGCAGGAGCAAATCTCTTTTCAGCGCATCAGGATCCTGGCAATTTCAGTTTCTCCGTTGGTAAGATGCATAACGATAAAGTGAATTCCCGGTGACAAATCAAGCCCGGATAGTTGTATTTTACAACCTTGTTCTGAAAACCGGATGTTTGATTTTGAAATGCTTTGGATGCTTCCATTCGGTTCCATAAGCTGAATTTCGGAAATTTGTTTGCGCTTGTCCGTAAATTCAATCCGGATATGATCTGTAGCAGGGTTCGGGAAAAGCAACGGTTTCATTCCGGCCTGTTTTTCTGCCGGGATCTTTTCAGATCCGCTTTCAGGCCAAAACGAATGTAAACCGGTTGTCCTCAGACTGGAAGCAGCGTCTTTGGGTTTTACGATGATGATGTAATTCGATGCACTTCCGGTTGCCGGGCTCTGCAGGTTTCCGCCGATGGTTACGCTTCCTGCCGGATAATCCTTGCTGTAAAGCGATAAGGTGCTGATACCGGGTTCATTGGTACCAAGCTTTTGAGTCTCCGGTTTCCAGTCTTGCAGCCATTCAGGCAGCGAGGTTGCACGCGGATCATAGGCTGCATAAACGGTCGCACTCTGCGTCAGACTGAAGGTGAGTACAGTTGAGCCGGTGTTTTTCTTGTCATTGTTAGGCGTTTTGATAAAAGGTGCATTCAGCAGAAACTCGGGCGCGGAAGTGATCACATAGGTACGGTCGCTGTAATACAAACCATTGACTTTCAGAATGGATTGTTCGTAATTGCCGGAAGAACTGGTATGAATATCCGTTATCAGTGACCCGGATGATCCGGAAGTTACTTGCAAATTAACGCAGAATGTTGCCGTTGAACCGGTGGAAAGTACCGTGGCTTTGATGGTACCGGTGTAGTTGCCGGCTGCGAGTCCGAGCGTGCTGATGCTGACCTCCACATTGGTACCATTCAGGTTTACATTGCCGGATGCGTTTTTTGTTATTTTCAACCAGCCAACATTGGAAGTAACCAGATACGGAGAAGTGTCTTCGAGACAGTATAGCAGATTACGGAATACCGATGATGTTCCCGAAGCCCGTGTTAGTGACGTACATGGAACGGAGAAACCAAGTGTTCTGGCATCGCTCCGTTTTACCTGAATCGAGTAGGTTTCCTTGCGTTCATTGGCATAATTGTCCCGTGCTCCATTGGTGATAATGAATGAACTTCCTGCAACTTTGGATGACAGCCCCAGAAAACTGCCGGGCAATTGGTAAGCGGACAAACTGGTCCAGCTGCCTGCACCATTGTTCGACTGCGGAGAAAACTGGTAAGTAGTATTTTGCGTATGATTGCTTGCGCCTTGCCCCGCAACCAGAAATATTTTACCGTCGATGGCAAAAGTGGATGCTTCGGCATGGGATCGCTGAACCGGAATGTCCGATAGTCTTTTCCATGTATTGGTTACCGGATCGTAAACATGGCAGTATTTCTGATCCACTGCCAGGCAATCATGCTTGAACTGGCCGCCGAGTGCATATATCTTACCGCCCAGAACGACATAGCTGAGGTGATTTCTGGGAATTGGCATGGGTGCCGATTTGTTTTCCCAGGTTGTGTTAACAGGATCAGCTAAATATTTGTCTACATCCAGCGTCAGGTGCAGCCTGGACTGATCTTCGCAGATCGTTGGCCCGAAACCGCCAAATACGTGAATGGTCCGCCCGATCAGTCCGTATCCGCCGCCGCCGATCGGAAACTTTTCTCCGGTTGCCGGATCAATCAGTTCCGGGCCGTTCGACCAGGTGTCTGTTGTGATATTGTATATAACAACCTGACTGCTGACCGGCCCGTGCGCGTCAACGGACCTGCCGCCGATGTGCCAGACATTGTCATCCACCAGGACCACACCCTGATGCGTAATTTCCTTTCCTGCCGGAAACGGCGCGAGTGCTTTCCATTTGTTGGTGGCAAGGTCATACACTTCATTTTTATTTTCTATAACCGGGTTATCGCTGAATCCGCCAAATACATAAAATTTGTTCAGGTAAATGACATTATTGCCTTCTGCACGTTTGTTTAGCTCGTCGGCCTTCCGGATCCATTGCGCATGAACAGTAGTGATGATGAAAAAAAGAAGTAAAAAAGCTTTACAGGAAAGCTTTTGGAAACAGGATGTCGAGTGAGAGAAAAATCGGGAAAGGTAAAGGTGTTCCATAGTTTCGATTCAGATATAAGAGGTTGATTATAAGTTAATATTGCAGCGAAATCTATATAGAAAGTTGTCTAAATACAAGCTGGCAAGTAGATGTTTTTCTGCATTGCGTATATTCCTCCAAAAGGGCTGGCTGGATCATCTGAAATCTGGTTTCTAATGGAAAATAGAAGAATGCCGCTGCGTTTAGCGGGTTTGCCGGCCAACCGTTAAATAATTGTTTTTCAGATACGCCTGTGATCCGGCATGGTTATTAACGCACTGAAAAAAGTGCAGCGAGCGAATGGGAAAGTACACAAGCCGACATCAGCCATGCCCGTCTGCATAAAACTCAGCCTTGTATTTCATTAAAAAATTTCTTGCTTTTAACCGGTATAAAAGTCTGGTATTGTTGTCTTAGTACTATCCGGTTGTGAACGAAAGCATGTATAATTCGATTTTAAAACTGTAATATTCCCGAAACTTTGATTCTGCACACTGTATATCTTTATCAGGATGAATGACAATTCAGCTTCATGTGCTTAGAAGGTTGTGGTTATGGCCGACACAAATTACATTAATCAGATATTTAAAGCTTTGCCGACGCCCAGTCTGGTATTACGCACCGATTCGCCGAAATTCACCATTGTCGAGGTGAATGATGCGTACCTTCATATTGTAAAATGTACAAGGGAATCGATCATCGGGAAAGGTTTTTTCGAGGCTTTTTCCAACTATCTGTATTACGAAACACCCGGCGAAAACCTGCTGAAAAAACTGGTGGAAGATCATAAACCGAATCAGACACCGGTTTGCAAGTACGAGTTTCAAAATAATGGAACGGGCAATTATGAAGCCAGGCTGCTGATTTCGTCCAATATGCCCGTTTTTAATGAATACGATGAAGTGGAATACATCATCCGCTCCCTGACGGACGTTACAAGAATCCAGGTTCCGACGCCGGAACATACGCCTGACCTCAACTTTTTGCGGGGTATTTATCTGGATTCAGTCGAAACCAAAAGGTTTGAAAATCTGGAACGTCTTGAAAGAAACATCCTGCAGCAGAGTTCACGCAAATACAATCCGCTTTCGGAGATCCTACGGGAATACATTCTCGGGATTGAGCAGATTTTCCCCCAAATGAAATGTTCAGTCATGCGGTTGAAAGATAATATGCTTCAGAACCTTTCATCGCCTTCCCTGCATCCGGATTATATTGGTGCGATCAATAACCTGCCGATCAGAAAGAACGTGGCCAGCTGCGGAAGTGCCGCCTACCTTAAAAAACGGATTATTGTCAGCGATATTTCGACGGACCCGCTCTGGGCCGAGTACAGGGAAATGGCATTAAGGTACAAACTCCTCGCTTGCTGGTCCACTCCGATTATTGATTCCGAAGATCATGTAATCGGTACATTCGCTGTTTATTACGATCGCATTAAAGTACCGGACGAAGACGAGATCCGGGGAATTGAACGTGCTATAACCATTCTGAACGTCATTCTGGAAAACAGGCAGAGTTCTGAAATTATTCTTGCCAGTAAAACCAAGCTGAAAAGCCTTGTAAAAGCACTCACCAAGAGCAATGAAAAGTATGAGCTCATCAGTCGTGCCACAAACGATGCCATTTATGACTGGGATATTATTTCCAACCATATCGAATGGGGACACGGCTATTATAAAATGTTTGGTTTTGAAATGAACGATGAAAAGTTTTCGCTTGAAGATTGGGCAATGCATATTCATCCCGCAGACCGGAGAAAAATTAAGGAAGGACTTGAAACTACACTGGGCGACAAATGCCAGAGCAACTGGATCAGCGATTACCGGTTCAGAAAAGCCAATGGCAGCTATGCCTGCATACAAGAAAACGGATATATTTTAAGAAAGCCAAATGGCACTGCCTATCGCATGATCGGGATCTTGCGCGATGTCACGGAAAGGCTATCGTATATTGAAGCCATTGAAGAGAAAAACAAGAAATTTCAGGAAATTGCCTGGATGCAGTCGCATGTGATCCGGGCGCCACTGGCCCGGCTGATCGCACTTGTGGACCTGATCAGGAATTACGAAAATTCTGAATCGGAAAGGAATGAGTTGATGGATTATTTACTAGAATCCGCTTACTCGCTGGATGATATCATCCGCAACATTTCAGACAAAACCATGTCAGGCTAGAGTTCAATTTTCAGTCCGAATGCCAGATTAACAATATCCCGGGGTTTCAGGTATTTCGGGTTTTGTACATAACTGATCAGCAGCAAATCGTACGTTCCGAGTTCATAGTACAGTTCAGCTTTTTTCTTTTTGTTGTAGAAGTAAATGTCCCGGCCTACCTTTCCGCCGATATAGGCACCGGGACGGAATGAGGTTGCCCACCAGTAATATCCTTTCGGATAATACGACGGCCATTTGGTATCAAATTGCGGCCCGAATGTATAATTGAGGTAAAATCCTAGGGAAAAGGGAACGAGATTCAGCGTATTTTTCAACGGAATGCGCCACGGTGAATACGTGGTTTTTGCAGTAATGGTCACCAGCGCGTCGCCGCCGTATTTCTGTGGCAGAAAGCCGAAAAGCAGATCGGTTTCCAGGGTCTTGTTTCGGGAGATATAGCCGGGCCCGGCGGATAGAAAACCGATGTTTCCGGCAAACTGTAATTTTACGTGGTCCGGTACGTACCATTTATTCAATCCGGCTTGTTCATCTTGTGCGAAGGCCGTTGTAAAAAACAGTAAAAAGGTTGCCGTAAGCAGGTTTTTCATCTTCATCAATATTCTATTTGTTCCGCTTTGTAGCCGCCGTTCCATGTTGTAATCACGAAATAACCCCGTTTGACCATGGCCGTTGACAATATATACTGCACGCCGTCCTTATAATATTCTTCATTCCGGAATGAATGCTGATGACCGTACAAGGAAAATTTTACATTGGGATCTTCAGCCAGCATGCGGGAATATGAAAGTTCCAGATTTCGGTCAAAATCACCGTCAAATGGCGGTACGTGTGCAACAACGATCGCGTTTTTATTTTCCGGATTGTTCCGCAGCTCCGCGCGAAGCCAGTTGAGGTCGGGAATGCTGCCGTCAAAGGCATATTCCCGGGAATTGGTGTTGATAAAAATGAACTTGTTGTTGCCGTATTCGAACGAGTAGTTCAGCGCTCCGAACATTTTACGGTAGGAAGCCGATCCGTTTGCCACAATATCATGATTGCCGATGACCGTTAAATAAGGATATTTAAGCCCGGACATGATCTCGTTTACCCATTTGAATTCCTGCGATAAACCAAAATCGGAAATATCGCCGGCATGAAGTACAAAGGAAATATTCTTCTGGCTGTTGGCGCTTTTTACGAAATATTCCGCTTCATCGTACCAGCGCTGTGTATCGCCCATCAGAATAAAACGGACGGTATCTTCCGGAGGAATTGAACGAATGCTTTCGATATTTTTGGCAGTCAGGTTTTTTTCGTTGTCGCGGAAAATAACCTGATTGGGATTATACTGAAATATTCCGTTGCAGGAAAAGGAAGCTATCGCTGTAACGAGAATGGCGTATACGGAAATTTTTTTCAGATGGTTGGGATAGGAAACATCCAACATGATTTATCGGTTTACTCTGCAATAAGTAGCAAACGCCTAAATCAGGGCTATAATTCCGGTACGGGCCTTTTTACCCTATTTCCCCATCCATAGTTTGAACTCATTCGACTTTTCCCTGCTGATCACCGTTTCCTTGTCGTAGACCGGATTGAGCACAAGGGCAAGCCGGTTATTGTAGTATGGTTGAATCTGAACCACAGACTGATGCGTAATGATGATACTGCGGTTTATACGGAAAAAATGTTCCGGGTCAAGGAACGATTCGAGATCATCCATGCGGTAATCCACGACGAATTTCTGGCCTTGAAAATTTTTAAAAAAACTGATGCCGTCTTCGATATAAAAGTAGGCAATGTCACCGACCTCAATCGAAACCATGCGCTGGCCTTGCTTGACAAGAAAACGTTTT
This sequence comes from Dyadobacter sediminis, assembly GCF_005860765.1. GTDB lineage: Bacteria > Bacteroidota > Bacteroidia > Cytophagales > Spirosomataceae > Dyadobacter > Dyadobacter sediminis. Next base: position 553,935 of record NZ_VCEI01000011.1, read on the forward strand.
CTGTACTCTGTGGCGGGCTGATGCTGCAGCTGGATATTTTTCAGAATGCTTTCCAGATTGGAAGTTAATGATTCCGTGTTCTTGCTGCGCTGCTGGCCGGTAAGGTCATAGTATTTCCGGAGACTTCGCTGAAGGTCTTCTTTCTGGACTGGTTTCAGAAGGTAATCGATGCTGTTGACCTTGAAAGCCTGAAGCGCATATTCATCATAGGAAGTCGTGAAGATGATTGTACTTCGTAGATCGACTCTGTTGAAGATTTCAAAACTTTGCCCGTCGGCCAGTTCAATGTCGAGGAAAATAAGGTCGGGTTCGCTTTCTCCTTTTGCGCGGTTGTCCAGGATCCACTCCACAGTCGCTTCAATGCTTGGCGTATTTCCTTTGATCTCAAATTCAGGCGCAGTTTCCTCAAGCAGTTTGGTCAGCTTTCGTACGGCCAGTTTCTCGTCTTCAACAATCAGGATATTCATTGGATTTCAGGTTTGTCGTTCAGTAAGGGTAACAGAATGGTAAAATAATCAGCGCTGACTTCAATGACAGGCTGCCTGTCGGAAAGAAGCTGATATTTGGCCTGAATATTGGCCAGTCCGAGTTTGGTGGATTTTACCGGCGTTGATTTTTCCAGCAGGTTGTTCCGCACCTCCAGCAAATTATTTCCAACGGACCGGATTTCAATCAGCAAAGGGTTTTTTTCAAGAATGGTGTTGTGCTTTACGGCATTTTCCACCAGCAGTTGCAGCGTCAGCGGAGGAATGAGCATGGAAAGCTGGGAATCGCCGACATCAATAACCATTTCCAGTCCTTCATCATATCGGGTTCTGAGCAGGTGATAATACGATTGTATGAATCTGATTTCCGCTGACAGGGTTGTGAGTTCATGCTGGTTGGTTTGTAAAAGATACCGGTAAACTTTCGCCATTTCATCCACAAATTGTTCCGCACGTTGCGGTTCATCCATAATCAAGGCGGAAAGCGTGTTCAGGCTGTTGAAAAGAAAGTGCGGATTAACTTGGCTTTTCAGGCTTTGCAATTGTCCCTGCAGACCTGCTTTTTTAATCGCTTCTTTGTTCATTTTGATTTCTTTCCATTTGCCCAGCGAGTAATTTACCTCGTACAATCCGGTCAGCAGCAGCACGGCCACAAATTCGAATGAATAAACATAGACCATTTTGTCCATCGTAAGCTGCGCATTCAAAGGCTTGTACCGGATAATCGCAAAGGCGTAAACCGTAATATAAGTACCCGTTAGCAGGAAAAATGCGAGCGCCGTAAAAGTTGCTCGCTTGAATGTGGATTGAAGTGCAGGATATCTTCCTGCAATATATTGCGCGGCCCAGTCATGCGGGATAAATGCAAGAATGGTAAGCAGCAGAATCAGCAGGGTACCATTGATAAAGTTGCCGACACTGGCCAGATACGGATCTCCGATCAGCAGATAAGTAATGGTGGGCACAAACCACGGAACAAGCAGCGCAAACATCCAGCGGCCAAACAGGCTCAGCCAGATCAGGCGTCCGATGGAATGGAATTCGATTGACGGCATTTAGGTATAGATCAAAGGCAGAACGACCGCAAACCCAGTTTCATCTTCTTTTATCTGAATGGTGCCTGCCTGATTAAACAATATTTTATAGCGTGTTACTAGCGCTGCCAGTCCGGACGTGCTGAATGGCATTCTTACTTTCCGTTTCTGAAGATTGTTTTTTACTTCCAGCTGCCCGGTTGCAGTCGTCCGGATGACGATGTGCAGCGGCTGGCCGGGAGAAACAATGTTGTGCCGGACGGCATTGTCCAGCAGTGTCTGCAAAGTCAGCGGCCCCATTTGCCCGCTGAGGTAAATGTCCGCCACGTCAATTTTGACATCGATTCCGTCTTCATACCTCGTTTTAAGCAGGTAAATATAGGATTGAATAAAGCGGATTTCGCTTTCAAGCGTCACGAGATTGGTTTCAAGTTCAGCGGCATTTACATTCAGCAGGTACCGGTATACTTTCGACATTTCATCCACGAATTTCTCGGCGGTGGATGGCGCTTCGGAAATCAGAATAGACAATGAATTCAGGCAATTGAACAGGAAATGCGGATTAACCTGCTGTTTTACAACTTCCAGTTCGGTCTGGATCTGCTTTTGTTCCATTTGCTGCAGTTCGAGCTGGTTGGTTTTCCATTGCTTGAAGGTATAGGTAAGTTCGGATAAACCCGCACCCGCAAGCGAAGCACCGAGAATAACAAAAACGGTCCATAATACATGATCTCTTTTGAGGGAAAAACCAAACAGGCCGAACTGGTCATAAAGGGTGATCACCAGGTAAAGCATGGTAATCGTTACGCCGGAATAAAGTACAAACCATAGCAAGACGCGGTAAACGGATTGTCCGATATCGGGGTAAAGCCTGGCAATGAAGCCGGCTATCAGGTGGTTGATACGGTAAGTTGTCAGGTAAATAATCAGGTTTAAAATGCTTCCGGTCAATGAAATCCGCCAGTCCGAAAAATAGATTTGCCCCCAGGTCAGATAACCTGTTAACGGAACGAGCCAGAGAAATACAAAAAAAAGTATGGAAAACCGGGTGTTCATCATATAGTTCGGCCAGCATTTGTAAAATTAGGAAAGCATTTGCATAGCGTTAAATTACAGATTGTTCAAATGTTAATATTTACTTCCCAATTGTAAATTTTGTACGTCAAACGGTTTTATACCACAATCTGACCAGGTTTGTACTACCTGTTTTTGCGGGCATGGTTATTGCAATCCCGGAATTATGCATTTAACTAACTAATAAAATGATGAAAATGAACAGGATTTTAGGCACGCTGGGAATGATGCTGATAACCATGTCACTGTCGGCACAGGTCGTATCTAAGGATTCCATTAATACGCTTAAAGCTGAAAAGGAACAGATTGAAGCCAACAAAAAACTGAATGACCGCAAACTGGAACTCGCCAAGCTTGAAAACGAGCTGGAAAAGAAGACCAGAGATGCGGAAAAAGCAGCCGATAACGCTCAGAAATCTGCGGACGAAAATAAAAGAATGGCCGAAAAACTGGGTGATGATCCGCAGGATAAAAAACTGGCGCGCAGAGCCAGTAAAAGTGCCAGTTCGGCGCAACGTGATGCAAAAAGAGCCCGGAAAGCGTCGGATGACCTGGATGAACTCAGAAAAGACATTAATTCTTTGCGTGATAAAATCGCAAGCGATGAGTCTAAATTGACTGTAAGACCATAATAAATCCGATGTTTGCTAAAAATCATATCCGCCGAGAGTAGCTGCAAGTGCTTCGCGGAGGATCTTTTACAAGGCATACTTTTTTAAACAGCTAAGTTAAAAAACCAAAAACATCAATCATGGCAACTAAAAGCAACAGTACAACGAATCATGATGAAATCCGTGCCTGGGTGGAGAAAAGAGGAGGAAAGCCGGTCACAGTTAAGGGAACAGGCGACAGCGACGAGCATGCCGGAATATTAAGAATTGATTTCCCGGGTTACAGTGGCGGCGATTCGCTGGAACCAATCAGCTGGGAAGAGTTTTTTGAGAAGTTCGACGAAAGCGGACTGGAATTTTTGTACCAGGAAGAAACCAGCGATGGCAAGGAAAGCCGTTTCAACAAATTTGTAAACAAGTCCAAGTAAATGTCTGAAGATGTTTAAAAATTGTACTAAACCGCTTTATGGCGGTTTTTTTGTTTCTCAAGGTTTTCCGGAAATCAGGATTTCGAATATATTCGTGTTGGCAAATACTTTTTATAAGTTATAAATGAAAGATACATATTTTACAGTTTATAATATTGAATGGTTTTAAAGATCAATATTATATCAAGTACAATACTTTAAATATATATGTGTTAATTTCCGGAGTTGTAGTAAATGAAAAATCCGGATTTGATTATCCGGATTTTAACGTAATCAGTAATAGCAGTGTGTATAGTGTAAATAAATGTGTGTATAGCTTTTATTAGATCGGAAGCTTGGATTGGATGCAAACAAACTATTTAAACAGTACATCACCAAAGCAGATGATCGAGAGGCAGAATTCAGTTAACGATCGGTAAAGCGAACCCGAAACTTGTACCTCGATATTAAATGTCTCTGTTTTTTACCCGATAATTGACGTACTGGTTTGTAAAAGAACCATCGTCAAAAAGATCAATAACGGCATAACCCGCTCTTGTTTCCTGTACTTTCCCAAACCAGTAGTTGCCGCATACTGCTCCGTTGCAGCAGTAACTTACTTGGTTATAATCCACACGGTCCAACACATGCGTATGTCCGCTGATGGCCAGTTTAACATTATCATGTTTGTTGAAAATTCCGATAATATCCGAAACATCGGTATGCATCCAGCTTCCGGAAATGAGCCAGCTGTCATTTTGCATGTTTTTGTCCCGCACAAATACACTTGCGCAAAGAATCGGAATATGTGAAATAACCATTACCGGTGTTTGCGGTGAAGTTTGGTTCAGATCTTTTTTCAGCCATTCCATTTGTTCCTCATCCAGCTTTGCATAATAAGTGAATCCTTCGTCCCGGACATGAATGCTGTCCAGAAAAATCAGGTGCCAGCCGTTTTTGTCCAAGCTGTAATAGGGCTTTTGTAATTCAAATTCATCCATAGCCCATTTTTTTCCGTCTTCGAAAACGGCGCCTTGTTCCCTGTTGCTCCATATATCGTGATTTCCGATGACAGAGTAAAACGGCAGTGAATTATCGTCTTTCATCACCTGATGAAAAAGCTTCCATTGCGTGGCCAGTTTGGATTGCGTGCTGCCGCCTGCTCCCATGATAGAGTCGCCGCCGTTGATAATCAGGTCGGGCTTTATGGACAAATTCTGAATATGATGAAGACACTTTGCCATGCCGTTGGCTGCCCAAAGCTGAGGCTGAACGTGTATGTCCGTGATGTGAGCAATCCGCAAAACTCTGGCCGGTGCTTTTTTAATCACATCATTTGCTATATCCGGAAGTGAAATTCCGCCCGCCAGCAAACCCATATTTTTCAACAGACTTCTTCTTTGCATAACATTGAATGGAGTTAACTGATTGGAATCTACAAAGAACAGTGCCTGAAATCAGCAACTTAGCGTTGAGTAAACGAAATAAAATCTAACCGTTATCCGGACACTTTCAAAAACAGCATAGTCAGGATTCGCAATCAGTTTTCCGGCTGCTCAATTTTGCTGATGATTTGCTCGAGGTTAATGCCTTTGTCAAGAACGGGTTTAAACAGGTCACCTTCGTTTTTAATCCGTTCCATAGCGTTGAAGATCGTAAAGTTCTGAAGCTTCAGACCTTTTTTTACTTCATCCCAGTGCAACGGCATGGAAACGGTTGCGCCCGGTTTGGGACGGACAGAATAGGGTGCCGCAAGCGTGGCTTGCGGGCGATTCTGCATATAGTCAATGTATATTTTTCCTTTCCGGTCTTTGGTCATACGTTCGATGCTGGTAAAATCCGGAAGTTCCTGCTGCATCCGACTGGCAATCCATTGTGCAAACAACTGGCACTGATCATAATTATATTTTGCATCTAGCGGAATGTAAACATGGATTCCTGTAGAACCGGAAGTTTTGCAGAAGCTCGGAACATGAAGCGAATCCAGCAGTTGTTTGATGGTTTGTGCCGTTGTAATGACCTGATTAAAAGTATTGGATGGGTCAGGATCGAGATCCAGCAGGCACCAGTCGGGATAATCCGGCTGTTCAGTCCGACTGTTCCAGGGGTGCATGTCAATGCAGCCCAGATTGGCCGCATAAAGCAGGCTGGCTTCATCATTGCAGAGCATGAAATTCTTCTGCTCGTCATCACCTTCTGCTTTGTAGGGGAAAGTCCTGATCCAGTCCGGCACTTTACCGGTAACATCTTTCTGGTAAAACCCTTTTTCCGTAATGCCATTCGGAAAGCGATACAGGGAAAGCGGCCTGTTTTTCAGATAAGGCAGAATATAAGGCGCAACTTCATGGTAATACTGGATCAGATCCCGTTTCGTTATCTTTTCTTTTTCCCAGTAAAACTTGCTGAGATTGGTGAATTTCACCTCGCTGCCATTTAATTTTTTGATCTGTGTTTCATCTTCGGCATTCAGGAATGATTTGCTTTTTTTCCCATCCGCCTTTTCTGCTGGCTGATTTTCCATATGCTCTTCTGCTGCTTCGTTCAGGATTTTTTCCGTTGGAAGTTCCACTTCTTTCACTACTTCAGTTGCTTTTTTATCTTCCCGCATCCCTTCAAACGACGGATGCCGGAAAATGCCGTCGGCCGTGACTTCTGTAAAACTGACTTCGCAAATCAGTTCAGGTTTCAGCCACGTTGCATTCAGTTTGGCCGGATTGGTTTTCAACCGGGAAGGTTTGTTGTATTCAGGTGAATCTTTGAACGGATTTTTCTGCGTTATATAAGGTTTGAAAGTTTCCAGCATTTGCCTTTGCTGTTCCATATTAAAGCCCGTTCCGACTTTTCCGACATATTTGAGAAAGCCGTTTTCGTAAACGCCGAGCAGCAATGCGCTGAACAGTCTTGGCGTTCCGGCATTCCTGGTATAACCCACGATTATGACCTCCTGCCTTTTATGGATTTTTATCTTGAGCCATTCATTGGTACGGGTCCCCGGAAAATATTTGCTGTCCGATTTCTTGGCCATAATCCCTTCAAGCCCCATTTCTGCTGCGGCTTTGAAAAACTCCTTTCCGTCAGCAACAATGCTGTAACCCGTTCTGACCACGCCTTCCTGCGGTATGATGGTTTGTAAAATAGCTTTTCTTTCAGACAGCGGCAGATTTAAAAGCCCTTTTCCATCCAGCCAAAGAATATCAAAAACATAGTAAACCAATGTTCCGTTTTCCTCGGTGTGCCAGTTTTGCAATGCGTTGAAATCGGAATGGCCCTTGTCGTTGATCACCACGATTTCACCGTCCAGAACTGCATTCAGCTTCATATCGGCCAGCTTTTGGTAAACTGGGTAAAATTTTTGGTTGTAAGAAATACGGTTTCTGGACTGAAGTTCTACTTTGCCTTCGTTCAGGAACGCCACGGCGCGGTAACCGTCCCATTTCACTTCATATTCCCAGCCCGGATCGTCAAAAGGCTCGTCCACAAGCGTGGCAAGCATCGGGTCCAGCGTTTCAGGAAAAGGTTCTGATTTGCCGCTTTTATCCGAAATATCAGAATGGATTCTGGCTTTGCCATTCCGGTTTTCAGCCTGATTCTCTGATTCGTCACTGCTGTTCTTCGACCATTTTCTCACTGCCCTTTCCGGTCCGTCCGGTGCGTTTTCCGGCAAGTCCGATCCATATATATTCTTACTTGCTTTCTTTATGGTTTCAATCGTTTCATCCGAAATGACCGATTTGTCATTTTCCGTAATGTCCGATTCGGAAGCAAATGCATCGCGGTGTTTGATCAGCAGCCAGGCATTTCCACCCATTCCGCGGGTTTTGACCAGTGCAAATTCTCCTTTCAGCTTTTGGCCGTTCAGCCGGAATTTCAGCGAACCCGATTCCAGTTCCCGAAGCAGAATCCGGATCTGTTCTTCTTTGGTATCTGCCGTTTCCAACGGTTCATACGTACCATTGTCCCAAACCATTACTGTTCCCGAACCGTAATTTCCTTCGGGTATTATCCCTTCGAAATCCTTGTAGTCGTACGGGTGATCCTCGACCATCATGGCCAGCCTTTTTACGGAAGGGTCTGTGGAAGGTCCTTTGGGAACGGCCCAGCTTTTGAGCACGCCGTCCATTTCCAGCCTGAAATCATAATGCAGTCTGGAAGCATCGTGCTTCTGAATAACAAATTGCAGTTGATCCGAAGCTGCATTTCCGCCTTTGGGTTCGGGTGTATGTGCAAAGGAGCGTTTTTCATTGTATTTGTCCAGACTCATAATCTTTTCATTTCATTATGTAAAGCAAACATTTAGGTAAAAATCATCTTCAGCATGGACATGTAAGCTGTTATTTGATCTTTAAAATGCCTTTATTGTAACCGTTTTTCAGGAAAACAGCCTGATTGAAATCCGGTTCCGATCAACCTGAACAAGGATAGAAATGCATTTTGGTAACCGGTTGACTAAAATAATTGTACCGGTGCTGATCTGTGTTTTTCCGGTTTTATGGCTTGGAAGGAACGGGTTTTTGGCAATAGACATATGGATCAGCAATTCACTTTACAGCATTTACACATGAGCGTTATAGACATTTTAGGCGAACAGGAAGAAACGTTGGGAACCGCAGAAGACCTGAGGGAAGAAATTGTTGTGGAAGTTGCACAGCAGGAGGTTTCCGGCAGTCTTGTAAAAATAGAATTTGAAACTTCGTTAGGCTTGTGTACGGGGTATTACCATTCCAGCGAACTGGGCCATGAAGAAATCAACATGGATACGGATTCCATGAACATGCTTCAACGGCTTTTTCCCGCATGCAACGGCGTATTTGTGCATCAGAGTAACCGCGCTTGGGTGGAAATCAGCCTTGCGGAACACATTCATGGCCTTCCGGAGTATAAAATTTACAACAGGATCGTTACTGCACAAATCTGAACGGACCCGTGCATAATCACATTCGTCATGAAAGAAATTCATGCAGCCGATCTGAAGCAGATCGAAGCTTTTCACCATGTTCCGGAGGATCAGCTGGAATGGATGATCCGTCAGAGCAGTCATTATGAACTTGCGGAAAATGCATTTCTGGCGCAGCCCGGTGATCTGCTGAATGCCACGCATATCCTGATCAGCGGAAGAATCGAAATCTACAGGCTTCAGAATCACTCTCGGATATTTGTCGCGGAACTGATGCCGGGAAGCATTACGGGTATGCTGCCTTTTTCAAGAGCCAAAAATGCTTTTGCCTATCTCCAGTGCGTGGACGCTTCGCAGCTGATGTCGTTCCCGCTGGAAAAAATGAGAGAGCTGATCGTTTCACATTATGAACTGACACAGGCACTCGTCATTGTAATGACTACGCGCGTAAGGGAGTTTACCGAACTGGAACAGCAAAATGAAAAAATCATGGCGCTGGGCAAGTTGTCTGCCGGGCTTGCGCATGAACTCAACAATCCGGCAGCCGCCATTATACGCGGTTCGCTTTCCCTTAAAAAACATCTTCAGCTTCAGCCGGATGCATTTAAAAAGCTGATTTCCGTTCAGATGGCTCCGGAAGAAATTGACGCGATTAATGAAAAACTGTTTGCAGTGCTTGCAAACAAGTCGAGGCCTGTGCTTACAATGATGCAGCGTTCGGAACAGGAAGATGAACTACTGGAATGGCTGGATGACAATCAGATTGACGATGTCATGGATATGGCCGAAAATTTTGTCGAGTTCGGGATCACGATGGACGTTCTGGAAGAAATGCAGAGCCGCATCAAAAAGGAAGATCTTTCACCGGTACTGACCTGGATCAATACCAATCTTACAACCGAAAGAATGGTGGCTGATATTCAGGAAGCTTCCGGAAGAATTGCTGATCTGATCGGTTCGGTCAAATCTTTTACGCATATGGACCGCGGCGGTGAAAAGGACTTTACAGATATTCACATCGGACTCCGCAATACGCTGATCATGCTGAACTACAAGCTCAAACATGCCAAGGTAAAGGTGATCGAAGATTTTGACCACAATCTTCCGCAACTAAAAGCAATGGTCGGCGAGCTGAACCAAGTCTGGACAAATCTGATTGACAACGCCATTGATGCGCTGGACGGTCAGCCTGATCCGGAATTAAGAATTTCAACCTGCCTGGATAAGGAATACATCCGTGTTACCATTTGTGACAATGGCCCGGGCATTCCGCCGGAAATCCGCAGCAGGATTTTTGATCCTTTTTTTACAACCAAACCGATCGGGAAAGGAACGGGACTCGGACTGGATGTCGTCATGCGTATTGTCAGGCAGCATAGTGGCTCCGTGACGCTTCATTCCAGTCCGGGAAAAACGGAATTTCTGGTTTGTTTTCCGATTAATGGTTAATTTATGAGCGGTTGTTAGCTTTTAGCGGTTAGCTGTTGGCGCTTAGGTTTGGGCTGTCCGGAGAAGGAGCTGGTTATTCAATGCGGATTGTAAAAACTGATTTTCTCAGCTAATTTTAAGTAATTACTTATTCAAACATAAAGGTTTCAAGCTATGGGTTTGCCCATTATTTTTTCTATTGATGATGACGCGCAGGTTTTAAGAGCAATCAGCCGCGATCTGAAATCGCATTACAGACAGGATTACAGGGTTTTGAGCACAACTTCAGTCCGTGAAGCCATGGAGAGTTTGCTTGATCTTCAGAATAAAGGAGAGGAAGTGGCCATTTTTATTTCGGATCAGCGCATGCCGGAAATGCAGGGCGTTGATTTTCTCGAAAAAGCCATGGTAATGTTTCCGTTTGCAAAAAGGGTTCTGCTGACTGCATATTCGGATACCGATGCGGCCATTAAAGCCATTAACGACGTTCAGCTGGATTATTATCTGATGAAGCCGTGGGATCCGCCGGAAGAAAAGCTGTATCCCGCTATTGATGAGTTGCTGCACGACTGGCAGGGAAGTTACCGTCCTGAATTCAAGGGAATAAAAGTGATCGGTTATCAGTTTTCGCCCAAATCGCATGATATCAAGGACTTTCTTGCCGGTAACCTGATTCCTTATTCCTGGCACGACGCCGCTTCCAGCGAACAGGGAAAACAGATTACCAGAACAAATAATCTTTGCCCGATTGATTTTCCAGTTGTGATCCTCGAAGACGGTACTTTACTGAAAACGCCTACCTTGATTGATCTGGCCTCGCACATCGGACTGAACGCCAAGACCAAGCAGCAGATATATGATGTCATTATCATCGGAGCAGGGCCGGCCGGACTGGCCGCTTCCGTATATGGTGCTTCGGAAGGTTTGAGTACGTTGCTGATTGAACGCAAGGCACCGGGCGGACAAGCCGGCACAAGTTCAAGAATCGAAAATTACCTCGGCTTTCCATCCGGACTAAGCGGTGCGGACCTGACGCGCCGTGCCATTACGCAGGCAACAAGGTTCGGGACAGAATTTCTTTCCCCGCAGTCCGTCAAGGAAATCCAACTGAAAGGAAAATACAAAACGCTGCTATTAGGCGACGGAAGTGAAATCAATGCGAAAGCCGTAGTAATTACCACTGGAGTGGATTACCGGAAGCTGGAAACCAAAGGGATTGAAGAATTTACCGGAAAAGGTATTTATTACGGAGCTGCAAGCACAGAGGCAAGTTCTTGCGGCAACAAAGATGCGTATGTGCTGGGCGGCGGTAATTCTGCGGGCCAGGCGGCCATGTACCTGGCCAAATTTGCCCGCAACGTATTTGTGCTGGTCAGAAAGCAGGACCTTACTTCTTCCATGTCATCCTATCTGATTGATCAGATCCGGGGTACGGAAAATATTACGGTACTGGGCTGTACCGAAATTCTGGAAGCATTGGGCGACGAACATCTGGAATCGCTCCGGCTTATAGACCTGAATACGTCGGAGGAAAAATTAGTGCCGGCAGATGCCTTATTCATATTCATCGGAGCCAAACCGTTTACAGACTGGGTTGGGCTGGAAATCATCAAGAACAGCAAAGGATTTATTGAGACCGGCAGAGAAATGAAAAGTTACAAAGATTTCAAGCAGATCTGGAAAGCGGAGCGCGATCCCTATTTACTGGAAACAAGTTCACCGGGAATTTTTGCAGCAGGCGACGTAAGGGCCGGAGCTATGAACCGCGTAACTTCCGCAGTTGGCGAAGGTTCCATGGCAATCAGTTTTGTACATCAATATTTAAGCGAAGTATAATGAAAGAAATCTGTCAGCATATCAATGAAATTGGAGTAATCAAATTGCCCGCGGAACTTGTCTGTGAAGAATGCATGAAAACGAATGGAACCTGGGTACATCTGCGAACCTGTCAGACTTGCGGCACCACGTTATGCTGCGACAGTTCGCCATCCAAACATATGACCAGGCATTTTCATCATTCCGGACATCCGGTTGTCATCTCCGCCGAGCCGGGAGAAAAGTGGCTCTGGTGTTACCAAGATGAATCCTTTGCGGCATACGAATAAGTGCTTATTGGAATTTTGATTAAGCGTTCATTTCAGGATTAAGTACAATCAGGTATTTATCCCGAATTGGACGCTTTGTGGTTATACACCTGTATCTACAAAATGAGCATGAATGAAATATAATGATTATTGCTGTTATAAGTAGAGCATACATATATATGCCAAATATCTGAACATCAAAAAGTAAGGATACCAAGAAGGCAAATCACTAATATAAATGCTTTTCAAATTTATATTTTATCTTTAAAAATTTTAATAATAATTAATTTCTAACAGTGTTAAAATTTATTTTCCTGATTAAAATTACTTTTTGTTAATTAGTTATCTGATTTTTACACAATGCAGATTCTCCCTTTACAAATGCAAAACCAAGTTGTTGTTACAAAGTTGGTTGTGGAAAGTTGCAAAATTCAGCATTTTCATGAGCTCCATCAGTAATGCAATTTCCTGCTTCCCTAAACCAAAGCATAGCGGAATGTTTATATCCTGAATCGTATGTTACCTTCCTTCTGTCATCCGGAAAGCAGCAGAAACCACGAATACCAAACACAGGATCGTGCTGCAAAGTAGCCATGAGAACAAAAGTTGCAAATCATGTACGCGACATTATACCGCCTCATTGTTAAAGTTTTGAATAAATATGATATTTGTACCCGATTTAATTAATCATTCCCGAAGTAATGTCAAGAAAAGGACCAATCATTTCTATTGAAGACGACACAGACGATCAGCTGTTAATCAAAACAATCTTAAAAGAACTTGGAATTACAAATACGCTTATCTTTTTTCCGAACGGTCTGGATGCATTGCTTTATTTGGAAACCACTCAGGAGCAGCCATTTATAATTCTTTGCGATATCAATATGCCCATCATGAACGGCATTGAACTCCGCCGTCGTATTGAACAGAATGAATACCTCAGAAAGAAATCCATTCCTTTTCTGTTTTTAAGCACAGCAGACAATCCGTTGGAAATCCAGATTGCTTACGATATGACTATTCAGGGATACTTTAAAAAGGATAACAATTTTCATGATCTTAAAAGCAAATTCCGGACTATATACGATTACTGGCAATGCTGTCTGCATCCCAACAGTAACAATGGCTGACATATTTGTAAATTAATTTTGTACAGTGACAGCCGGAAAGATGATTTATGGCTTAATCCACAAACTGTCCGTAAAGTAGTGCTTGCAATCCAGAAAATGCTCCATGACTTCAAATCCGTTTTCAACGGCGGTTCTTTCAATATCTTTAAGCGTATACTTCTTTGACAATTCGGTCCAAATCAGCTCGTTTTGTGAAAATTGGTAACTTTTGCCACTTTGAGAAATAGATACCCGCTGAGCCTTCAGACTTACAAGATAGCTTCTGACTTCGCCGTTGAGCGGATTGTAAAAAGAGTAAAATTCAAACTGGTTCAGGTTGAAATTTCCGCCAAGTTCGCGGTTAATCCTGTTCAGTAAATTGAGGTTGAAATCTCTGGTGATACCTTGCGGATCGTCGTAAGCCAGGCGTATGGTTGCCGGATTTTTCTGAAGATCAAATCCGGTCAGCAGCTTGTCACCGGCTTTCATATTCCGGTGAAATCCGGTCAGAAGAGCCCGAACTTCTTCCGCTTCGTAGTTTCCGATATTGCCGCCAAGAAACAGAAAAAGGTTGGGTGTGGAAGAAGAAGACAGTTCGCCGATCATGGAAAAATAATTACCGATCAGCGGTTTAATTTTCAGCGAGGGTAAATGCGACAGCATATTCGTTTTCAGCTCATCAATGGCTTTACCTGAAATATCAACCGGCACATAGGAAAAATCAATGCCTTTTTCCATCAACTGTTTCAGAAGCTGACGAGTTTTTATCCCGTCGCCGGCACCGAGTTCCACAATGTTGAAAGGTTCGGCGAAGCTCAGCTTGTCAATGATTTTCTCTCCTTGTAAAGAAAGGATCTCAAATTCGCACGCAGTGGGGTAGTACTCAGGCATTTTCATGATGTCCTGAAAAATGACGCTGCCAATATCGTCATAGAAATATTTGGATGAAATCTGTTTTAAAGGTGCGGATAATCCTTGGTGTATATCTTCTGCAAAAGTATTGTCTGACATGTTCATTTGATTATCTGGCCAGTCTGATGCCGGTATATTGCCAGCGTTCGTGGGCGTGAAAAAAATTGCGGTACGTTTTCCGGCTGTGTTCCGGCGAAGTGGCCACCGATGCGCCGCGAAGCACCATCTGGTTAATCATAAATTTGCCATTGTACTCACCAACAGCACCTTTGGCTTTTGTAAAACCCGGATAAGGAAGGTAAGAGCTGTTTGTCCATTCCCAGCGTTGCCCCCAGTCCAGCCGGTCGGAGGCAATTTCCCATTCTGCCTCAGATGGAAGCCGCATTTCTTTCCATTGCGCAAAAGCAGCAGCTTCATAAAAGCTGATGTGGCTCAACATGGCATCCGGATTAACTTTCTGCAGTCCGGCAAGCGTATAATAATGCCATTCCCCATTTATTTTATGCCAGTACATCGGCGCTTCCACGGCATGCTCATTAACCCAGGACCAGCCTTCATCCAGCCATAAATTGAAGTTCTGATAACCGCCATCTTCCATAAAGGCAATGTATTCGCCGTTGGTAACCAACGACTTGCTGATTTCGAATTCATGAAGGTATACTTTATGACGGCCCAGTTCATTGTCGAAGCAAAACCCTTCTCCTTCAAACCCGATGTTGTAAACGCCTTCATGAACGGCTAAAAAACCGCTTTCTGTATTTTCAGAATTTACGAGATTATGACCTGCTTTGTAGACAGGGAACAGCGGATTATGTCCCAGAATATACTTGATATCCGTTACAAGCAGTTCCTGATGCTGCTGTTCATGATGCAAACCAAGCTGAATCATGGATAGGGCGTGGGTATCCGCCAGATTTTCCAAAAGCTCGTTCATGCACCGATCCACATGTTGACGGTAGGCATACACGTTTGCCGTTGTTGGCCGTGTAACATTTCCCCTGTCCGTACGAAGCGTGCGTTCGCCAACATTGTTATAATAACTATTGAACAAAAAGCTGAAATCCTTGTCAAAAACCTCGTAACCCGGTTTGAAATTCTTTAATATAAATGTTTCAAAAAACCATGTGGAATGCGCCAGATGCCACTTTGGCGGACTTACAAAGGGTACGGGCTGTGGTACATAATCTTCTGTTTCCAGTGGCTCGCATATACTTTCAGAATGTTTTCTGACCGTATTATACGCCGCGCTGATGTTGTTAATGTTCATTCGAGGAAAATTGTTTTAAATCTGTAATAGTCGTTATATTCAATGATTGTGCCTGTTCTTTGCGCATCATCAAGGCATAGGCATTATTGAACCCGATCGGTTTAAGCCATTGCAATTTATATTGCCTGGAAAATTCGCTCCTGACAAAATCATATACTTTTTCACGGCTTCCTGAAACCCGGCTCATTGTTTTTGTATCCGGTTTAAGAATGACAAGAAGCCCGGTTCCGGTATATTCCGGATAAAGGTCGATTTCGCCATTGGTAAGGGCGTCAAAGCAGATTTTTGTACCGCCAAGGCCGGTTCGTGTCTGTACTGTTAGCTGCGTGTTTCCTTCAATAAGTTCTTTATACATTTCTACAAGAATGTACTGTTCCGCAAATATTTTGGAACCCAGCCTGATTGTTCCCTTGCTTCCCTTCAACGGCTTTTTGTAAAGTCCTTTGGATAACAGAAAATCATGCGCCACTTTTTCAGGAGCAAGCTTCAGGTAATCCACTTTAAAGTTGAGTTCCGTCATAACGGAATCATGAATGATGCCGGAAAGCAGGTTCAGAGCCGTCTCAAGTTCCGGATATTTTTCAAGAATTTCCGTTCTGACCAACGGACAGGCATAATAAGGCGGAAAAATGTTTTTGTCATCCTTTAGTGTAACCAGATTGTAAGCTTTTAAGCGTCCGTCCGTACTGTATCCGCTGATTATGTCCAGCTTCTTTTCAAATGCTGCTTTGTACATAACGGCATCGCTGATGACAACCGTAGGAATATCCAGTTTATACTTGGATTTTAAGCCGAGGTAACCATCTTCGCGGCCCATAAACTCGGGAGTAAAACCGGCAAGCAACTGGTTGCCGGTGTAAGGAACAAGGTAAAACGACGATAAAACAAGCAGCAGAACGGGTAATACAAGCATTACTTTGTTCATGCGCCGTAGACCGGATTTTTGCAGCAGTGAAAGCAGGAAATCCAGACCAATGGAAAGCAATGCAGCCGGGATGGCACCCGCCAGGATCATATTCGTATTGTTCAGCGCGATACCGCCGAAAATGAATTCGCCCAGACCGCCTGCGGCTATATAGGCTGCCAAAGTAGCTACACCCACATTAATTACAGTAGCTGTACGTATTCCGGCCAGAATAACCGGCATGGCAAGCGGCAATTCTACCTGCATCAATATTTGCCACTTGTTCATCCCCATTCCTTTTGCCGATTCCGTAACGGCCGGCTCCACGCCAGAAATTCCGGTATACGTATTGCGGATAACCGGCAGCAATGCATATAAGAACAATGCTGTAATGGCAGGAAGTGGCCCGATTCCGAGCAACGGGATCATGAATCCAAGCAAAGCCATACTTGGAATGGTTTGCATGATTCCCGCCAAACCTAGTACTGCCCATGCTGCCTTTTTTCTGCCTGCTATCCAGATTCCAAGCGGAAGACCGATGAAGACAGCCATAAAAAGCGAAATGCAGGTCAGGCCGATGTGCGTGATCGTCTGGCTCCACAGCTTGCCGGATTGCTGAAACATGAATTCCCATAAGCTTTGCTGCACTTCCATTATTTACCCTGTTTGTAACTTGCAGCAGCGTTTTGAATAGCTGTTAAAGTAAAGTACTTTAATGATTTTGTCGCTGATTGATAAACAATTAGCCTGTTTTTGTTCAAGTTGGAAAGCTTTTCCATTCCTTCCCATAAACTCTTTGAACTCAGAAACAGAGGCGTTTGGGTTGTTTCATCAGCCGTCTCGAATTCATTCCAGACATCGTCGAAGGTTAAAGATTTCAGTTCCAGAAATAACCGTTGCTGATCAAAAAACGATTTTACAAATTCATTTTCAGGTTTGAACATCAGCTCCTTTGCCGTTCCGGATTGAACAATTTTACCTTTATCCATCAAACAGACTGCATCGCCAAGTTCAAAAGCTTCCTGAATATCGTGCGTCACCAGCACAATGGTTTTTCTTTTCAGTAAAGGCATTGCCGTGAATTCTGCTCTTACCTGCGCACGCGTAACCGGATCAAGCGCACCGAAAGGCTCGTCCATCAGCATAACCGGCGGATCAGATATCAATGCCCTTGCCAGCGCAACCCGCTGCTGTTGTCCGCCGCTGAGTTCGTTCGGGTATTTATTAGCAAAATGCGCAAACGGCAACTTTAACTGATCCAGTAATTCAACTGTTTTTTCAATAATTTCTGTCTTGCTCCATTTCAGCAATTTTGGAACAATGGCAACATTCTCCGCAACGGTATAATGCGGGAACAAACCGTTATTTTGCGAAACGTAACCGATTGTACGCCGCAGAAATTCCGGTTTCTGATCAAAGATATTTTTTTCATTGATATATATAGTACCCGAAGTCGCTTCAATCAGGCGGTTCAGCATTTTCAATGTCGTCGTTTTGCCGCAGCCGCTTGTTCCCAGCAAAACCAGTGTATTCCCTTCCTTAACCTCGAAGGAAACGTTATTTACCGCATGAACAGCACGGAACTTCTTACTGATGTTTTCTGCAATGATCATGCATGACAATTTAAACCGGAGAAACCAGGCAGTTTGTAGTTACGGGTTTAAGTTAGACATTATCACATCAATTGCAATGATACCGGCTACTTATCCAAGGTCATAAACAGGTTATTAAGCGATTCTGCATAGGTCGGATGCGCAAATACGCCGTTCAGAATCCGATCGTATGTTACGCCGCCCATCATGGCCATCTGCAGAATGGTCACAATTTCACCGCCTTGTTCGGCCAGAATGGAAGCGCCCAGGATTTGGCCGGTCGCCGCGTCTACAACCGCTTTCATCATGCCCCTTTCGTCGCCGGTTTCAATGGAGCGTGCGACGCTGCTGTTTTTCAGTGTGGCCACTTTTACGTTCAGTCCTTTATCCCTGGCTTCCTGTTCTGTGATACCAATTCTGCCCAGTTGCGGATCAATGAACATGCAGTAGGGCACCATTCTTCCTTCCGTAGTCTTGTTTTCTTGTCTGATTACGTTGGCTGCAATGATCCGGTAATCGTCAAATGCAATATGCGTAAATGCCGGCCCGCCTTTTACATCGCCCAACGCGTAAATGCCTTTTACGTTGGTTTCCAGCTTCTCGTTTACCTTGATATACCCTTTCTTATCGATTGTAATACCGGCAGCTTCTACTTTTAATGCGGCGCTTTGCGGCTTTCTACCGGCTGCAACAAGAATGTGTGTACATTCCAAAGCGTTTTTCTCTCCGTTACTTTCCAGATTGACCGTAATCCGCTTTTCATTTCTAGAAACAGAAACGGCCTTGCTATTCGTAAGCAATCGGATGTTTTCCTCTGACAGGATTTTAGTGACTTCTTCTGCAATATCCCCGTCTTCTCTGGACAATATACGTTCCGATGGTTCCAGAATGGTTACTTTGCTTCCAAAGCGGCTGTACATCTGTCCGAATTCCAGACCTATGTATCCGCTACCGATTACAAGCAGTTGTTCGGGAATTTCGTTGAGCTCCATAATGGTCGTGGAAGTCAGATATCCGGTTTCTTCAAGACCTTCAATGACAGGAATTTCCGGTTTTTCGCCGACATTGATAAAGATTTGGTCCGCAGTAAATATCTCGGTATGGCCATCGTTCATGGTTATGCTCAGCTCCTTCTCCGCATTGAATTCGGCTGACCCGTAGTACAGATCCAAGTTTTCTGTTTCCAGAATCCCTTGTTCAGAATTGTCGCGCATCATTTGCACAATGCCGTTTTTACGTTTCAATATGGCCGCAAAATCAAGTTTTACAATTTCTGAAAAAACGCCGATATTCTTATTGTGATAGGCAGACCAAGCTGCTTTTGCCGATGCAATCATGGCTTTGGTAGGAGAGCAGCCGTCATTGACACAGGTGCCGCCAACCCATCGTTTTTCAATCAGGGCCGTTTTTAATCCTGCATTTGCAAGTTTTTTGGATAAAGGCGTTCCTGCCTGGCCGGAGCCAATGACTATTGCGTCATAATGTTTCATATAAAGAGGAGATTAATTACTGCACAATTTTGACGCCTTTCCAGAATGCAACGTAGTTCCTGATATTTGCGGCTGCGTCTTTTGGCTCAGGATAATACCATGCAGCATCCTTGTTGACGTCGCCATTTACGCTTACATTGTAATAAGATGCAATTCCTTTCCACGGGCAGGTTGTATGCGTTTCCGACTTGGTTAGCAACTCTTTATTAACCGATGATTCCGGGAAATAATGATTGTTTTCAACAACAATCGTTTCAGTACTGTCGGCTATGACTTGATCGTTCCAGATGGCTTTCATTCAGGCAATGTTATGAGGTATATGTCCGACAACAATAAAAGCGTGCCTGTAAAGACACGCCTGAAAGATATATGGAAAGAAATGAAGTCTCAGGAAAAGAATTCCAGCGAATGCTGCTTGTCCAAGTTAATTTGCTGAACAAGCTTGTCGAGGCTGTCAAATTTTTGCTCCGGACGCAGATAATGCAATAATTCCAGTTTCAGGTCTTCCCCGTAAATTTCCTGGTCGAAATCAAACAAATGAGCTTCAATCGTTCTGATGCTGCCGTCAACAGTAGGTCTTACGCCGATATTCAGCATGGCATTGTACCTTTTTCCCTGATGTGTTGCCCGAATAATGTAGACACCATTTTGCGGAACGAGTTTGTAGGATTCATGCAGAAACAGATTTGCCGTGGGAAATCCGATTGTCCGTCCAAGCTGTTTACCTTTTACAACCGTTCCGGAAAGTGTATAGGCTCTTCCCAGCAAGTCATTTGCTTCGCTGATATTGCCCGAGTGCAGCGAATTGCGGATGCGGGAAGAACTGATCGCCAGGTTCTCAATGTCTTCTCTTGAAATTTCTTCCACTTCAAAGCCGTATTGAAGACTGTTGTTTTTCAGAAATTCAAAACTGCCTTCCCGGTTCCTTCCAAAACGGTGATCGTAGCCAATAACCAGTTTTTTAGTCCCAATTTTTTCAACAAGTATCTGCTGGATAAATTCATCTGACGACAATTCAGAAAATGCACGGGTGAACGGCACGATGGCAAGATGCTGAATGCCCAGCTGGGAAAACAATTCTATTTTTTCGTCTATCGTGGAAAGCAGGTGCAGTCCCTGGCTGTCTTCGGAAACAACCGTACGCGGGTGCGGCCAGAAAGTAAGTACAACCGATTCACCGCCAGACTGTTCACTGATTTCTTTCAGGCGGTTAAGTATTTTTTGATGTCCAAGATGAACACCGTCAAATGTGCCGCTTGTTACGACGCCATATTCCAGTTTATGAAAGGAATCGAGGCTGTGATAAATATTCATTCGTTGACTTCTAACTTCAGTTCCAATCTTTTCTGCTGAATGAAATCGGTCAGATTCCAGGCATTCTTCAATTCAAAAGCACCGATGCGCGTTCTGCAAAGCGCGCTCATATACGCACCGCTGCCCGCTGCCAGACCGAAATCGCGAACAATACTGCGAATATAAGTACCTTTGGAACAAATAATCCTGAAATCGATCTCCGGGAAGCGGGTGGCATCTGTCTCAAAAAGGGATATTTCCACATTTCTCTTCTTGATTTCCACTTCTTCGCCACGTCTTGCTTTTTTATAAAGACGTTCGCCATCAACCCTCAGCGCAGAATAAATGGGCGGAATCTGTTCAATGCGGCCGATGAATTGCAAGCGGGCGTTTTCCAGGATTTCCGGTGTGATATGTGCCGTTGGAAATTCCGCATCAAATCCGGTTTCCAGATCAATGGAAGGTGTTGTTTTCCCTAAAACCAACGTGCCGGTATACTCCTTTTCCTGGGCCTGAAATGTATCGATCTGTTTTGTTTTTTTGCCGGTGCATAAAATCAGCAAGCCGGTGGCCAGCGGATCAAGCGTTCCGGCATGGCCTATTTTCTTGAATTTACAGGCCCTTTTAAGCTTGTTGGCAACATCAAATGAAGTCCAGGTCAAAGGTTTGTCAATCAAAATGACTTCCCCTTCGTCCGGTTGGTTGGTATCGTTGTTCAAATCTTAATAAACAAGTTAAAGGTTCCGCTGAAAACTTATACAATATCCAGCTTGTAACCCGATGCAAGCAATCCAAGCAGGATCAATCCAAGAATAATGCGGTAATATCCGAAAACCTTGAAACCGTATTTGGTCAGAAAGCTGATGAAAAACTTGATGGCAAGCATAGCCACCACAAACGCGACCAGATTTCCGATCAACAGCACCTTAATGTCCGAAGCTTGTATGGTATCGTACGTTTTAAGCAGTTTGTAACCGCCCGCCGCAGCCATGGTCGGAACGGCAAGAAAAAAGGAAAATTCAGCCGCCTGCTTGCGCGACAAGCCCTGAAGCATGCCGCCGATGATTGTGGAAGCAGAACGGGAAACGCCCGGAATCATGGCGATACATTGAAAAAAACCGATTTTCAATGCATCGAAGTAGGAGATTTCCCTATCGCGTGTATTCGGATTGGCTATCCGGTCGATAAAAACGAGAATAATCCCGCCGACAAGCAATGAAATGGCTACAACGACTACATTTTCGAGCATGGCATCAATGAAATCATTCAGTAAAAAACCGATGACCGCTGCAGGAAGAAAAGCAACGAAAAGCTTGAAATAAAAATCGGTGGATTGAAAAAACCGTTTCCAGTATAGAACCAGAACGGATAAAATGGCACCGAACTGAATGTTGACGGTGAACATTTTGGTAAATTCCAGATGACTGATCCCCATAAAGGAGGAAGCGATAATCATGTGGCCGGTAGAAGAAACGGGCAAAAATTCGGTAATTCCTTCAACAATAGCTAAAATAATGGCCTGCCAGATACTCATGAATGGGTGGGTTTACGTAAAATCGCCCAGAACTCAATGACGAAGCCGACAACGGTAATCAACGGGCCCAGCGTAAGTCCCAGAAAACCAAAGCCGAATTCTTCACCGTCAAACGTCATGATCAGAAAACCGCTTAATATGACAGCAATCCCGATCAGCATCATGGTGTAATTGGACGATGAAAATGGAAGTTCGTTTTTGTTGTTATTCATTTTTAAGGCTGTTTATGCAGTAATGAACTATTTATATTCTAACGACTGAAAATTAATACAGATCGTCCAGCGCCATTCTCAAATAACGCGAAAGCGACTGATACGTACTGGAAACGCCGATCAATACGCCGAGAATCAGCACAATGGCGACAAGAATGACAAGCCTGTTATATTCCTGAAGCATGGCCAAACCTTCCACATTCCGGACAGCAACCTGTTGCAGTACAATCAGTAAAACACCCGCAAGTATTCCACCGATCAATCCCTGAATGGCGCCACGCATGACAAACGGCTTCTGGATAAATCCATTGGTAGCGCCAACAAGCTGCATGCTCCGGATCAGAAAACGCTGTGAATAAATGGCCAGTTTGATCGTATTATTGATTAACAACACAATGATAATCAGCATGATCAGGGCAAAACTTGCCAGGACAATATAGATCTTTGTCACATTTCGGTTGATGTTGTCCGCCAGATTTTCCTGATAAACAACTTCATAAACACCTTTTATTTTTTCAAGATCTTTTTTAATCAGCTGCAATTTGGCTTCTTCAAAATAGTCTTCCTGAATTCTTACACGATAGCTGTCCCGTAACGGATTTTCTCCCAAGAACGCCACAAAGTCTTCCTTGGTACCCTGAATAAATTCCTTGGCAGCTTCTTCCTTGGAAACAAAAGTAATCGGTTGTACTTCGGCAGAAACAAGAACGTAAGGTTTGGCCTGGATTAAGCTCAGTATGGAATCCTGGCCGGCCTTGTTTACTTCTTTGTCAACAAAAATACGTACTTCAATATTTTCACGGATAATGGAAACCAGTTTCTTGGATTGTATTACCAGAAGCCCGCAAAAACCGATCAGGAACAATGCAGCCGTCAGGCTAATAACAATCATGGTGTTGGGATAACTTCCGATCTTCTTTTTTTTCGGCATAGCAGCGTAAAATTTCGCTTATCGTTAGAAAGGTTAAAACGATTAACGGCAAAAATAAGGATTTAAATCTTAAATGAGCGAACCGGAGCAATCCTTAACTATTTTTAACTCTGTGGAAAACGGTGCGCCTTAGTTTCTGCGGCCCATTTCATCCCGGATTTTAGCAGCTCTTTCATAATCTTCCTTCGACAAAGCATCTTCCAGCATACGCTGAAGTTCGTCATAGGCAAGGTCGCGAAGCTGGTTTTTTCCGGCTCCTGCGGTTTTAAGTGTTTCTCTTACTGCTTCTTCGTCTTCATCCTCATCTTCGGACAAGGAACTGGAAACAATTCCGGCTTCAGACAAAATAGCTTCGTAAGTATAAATTGGTATGTCAAAACGCAGACCGATTGCAATGGCATCCGAAGGCCGTGCGTCAATTTCAATTTCCCGAAGTGTATCGGTGCAAACTATTTTTGCGTAAAAAATACCTTCTTTAAGATCTGAAATGACAATTTCCTTTAGAGTATAATTCATTCCATCCGCAAATGACTTAAACAGATCATGCGTCATCGGACGATTGGGAATAATGTTTTCAATCTGTACAGCGATAGCCTGGGCTTCAAATACACCAATAATAATAGGCAAACGGCGGTTGCCTAATTCTTCTCCAAGAACCAGGGCGAAGGAACCCGCCTGTGACTGGC
The DNA here is from genome assembly GCF_005860765.1 of Dyadobacter sediminis. GTDB lineage: Bacteria > Bacteroidota > Bacteroidia > Cytophagales > Spirosomataceae > Dyadobacter > Dyadobacter sediminis. The sequence goes on from NZ_VCEI01000011.1 coordinate 577,882, forward strand.
TTGGGGAAAGCCCCAGAATTTCTAACTTGATTTTTTTCACGTTAAACTAAATGCAGTAGAATTGTTTTAATTGCAATGGACTGTGCTTGCGATCTGTAATGTCTTCTTCTATTGACAGGTGACTTTCACAATTCTGATTCTGCAATTGATAGTCAATGCATTAACATCTGAGCGGTTGAAAGTGTTCCTGTCATTTCATATCCCGGATACGAATGAAGGTGCAAAAATAATTAACCCATGCTGCATAAAAAAATGCAGTATGGGCTAAAAACGGGTTTTGCAATATTTAATTTTAACAATCCGTGTTAAATCACTGAGTAAGAAGGTACTTCTGTCATGTTAAGAAACAATTGGCCGCTTGTTTTATTAAAATAAAGCCGTTTTGTCTTCACTTCAACTTTTTTGCCGCTTCGGTTAGTCTGGGCAGAATTTCGAAGATATCGCCGACGATGCCGTAATCCGCAGCTTTGAAAAAGGGTGCTTCCGGATCTTTATTGATGACGACGATGCATTTAGAGCCGTTCACGCCGGCAAGATGCTGGATCGCGCCGGAAATTCCGCAGGCAATGTACAGGTTTGGTGCAACCTTGATCCCGGTCTGGCCAATGTGTTCATGATGCGGACGCCAGTCGAGGTCGGATACCGGTTTGGAACAGCCGGTTGCTGCGCCGAGTGCATGGGCAAAATCCACAAGTGGCTGCCAGTTTTCAGGACCTTTCATGCCGCGTCCGCCGGAAACAATGATATCGGCTTCGGTCAGTGAAAGTTCGGTATTCGTTTTTTCAACCTGAATGACAGTCGCCTTGAAGTCCTCTCCGCGGAATGCCGGTGAGAATGGCACAATTTCAGCATTCCCGGTTGCAACTGCATTTTCATCCACTTCGATGACATTCTTTTTTACAACCAGAATTTTTATTTCCGAATGGATCTGAGTTGTTGCAAATGCCTTACCGGAAAATACGCTGCGTGTTACGGTGAAAACGCCGTCGGTTTCCGGAAGCTGCGTAACGCCGGAAACAACCGCCGCTTTCAGTCGTGCCGCAGCGCGTGCCGCCATGGCATCACCCAGGCCGGATTTGGGAAGAATGACTACTTTGCTTTCTTCCTGCTGAACAGCCTGCACCAGAATGTCGGCATATGCCATGCTGTTTTCGTGTTCCAGCCTTTGATCGGTTGCATGAAGCACTTTTGCAGCTCCGTATCTGCCCGCTTTTTCCAGTTCGGATGCATCGGCATTTCCGATGGCTAGAACAATTGCTTTTCCACCGTTCTTTTCCGCAACTTTGGCGCCGTATGCTATGGTTTCCAGCGAAGTTTTTTTGATTGAACCGTTTTCCAGTTCTATATATATCAGGACTGACATGTTCTTTTATTTTAATGGTAAAAAAATCAGTGATTAAAGAACCTTTGCCTCAGTTTTCAAAAGTCTTATCAGCGTTTCTGCTTCACTGGCCGGAATCATTCTGCAGGCACCTTTAGGCGCCGGCAAGGTATATTTTTCAGGCGTTGTCAGGATTTCGGATGCAACGGGTTCCACCACGTTCAGCGGTTTGGTCCTTGCGGTCATGATGCCGCGCATGTTCGGGATTTTCCATTCGGCGATCGGTTCCTGGCAGCCCAGGACCAGCGGCAGTGACACTTTTAGGATTTCATTTCCGCCATCTATTTCTCGGGTGATCGTTGCCTGGTTTCCATCCAGATCCAGCTTCATGACCGGCGAGTAGGAGGGAATTCCGAGCATTTCACCAACAAGTCCGTGAACAACTCCGCTGTTGTAGTCAATTGATTCGCGGCCCATCAGGATCAAATCGTAACTATTTTGCTTGGCAACCTGTGCAATCTGGAGTGCTGCATAATAGGAATCCAGTGGTTCCGCATTCACCCGGATAGCATCATCAGCACCGATGGCAAGCGCTTTCCGGATCTGTGGGTCTGCTTCGGCGCCACCGACATGCAGCACAGTCAGTGTTCCTCCGGACTGTTCCTTGATTTCCACGCCTCGTGCGAGTGCATAATCATCATACGGCCCGATGATGTACTGTATGCCGTTTTTATTTAGCTTGGTGTCGTTGTCTGTAAAGGCTATTTTAGCGGTTGTATCCGGTACATTGGTTATACAAACGAGTATTTTCATGGTGATGCAGTTATGAATTGTAATACTTCTGAGAATAACTTTGTCCATGCAATTTACGGAAAAACTTAAATAGTATGCAAGCATAATAATACCATGACAAATTCTCTGCTCGAAAATTTACTGGCTTTTTACAGGGAAGATCCCGATGATCCGTTCAACATGTATGCACTTGCCATGGAATATGCCAAGAGCGATCCGGCCAAAGCCGGTCAGTTTTACAACATGTTGCTGACGGAGCACAGCGCGTATTTGCCGACTTATTATCATGCAGCAGCTTTTTTTGCATTGCGCGATAAAGTGGAACAGGCTGATGAAATTTACCGGAAAGGCATTGAACTGGCTCTTTTACAAAAGAATAATAAAACACATCAGGAATTGGTGAGGGCCTACCGGAATTTTCTGGATGAAATGGATGATTAAGTCATTTCATTTGTATTTGGTCATTGTTGCTAAAAACCGTACCTTTAAAAATTAGTAAGAATTACTGCATTTCAACCGGGTTCGGTTAACACTTTTCCTCAGCACAGGTTAGTTATAAGTATATTGTGGAGTTCCCCATTATGGAGGGCAAAATTATTCGTTAAAATTTATGGAAAAGGAATTATATATTCCACTTGTTGTAAAGTGGGCCCAGGCTCATGGATTCAAAGACATTCAGGCAAATATGGAAGGGTATGAAATCCCGAAATCATATGAAAGAGCTGCGGACAATATCAAGTTCACACCCGATGTTACGGGCGTGAACATGTTTAATCGTCATTATCTTGAAGTTTCGGTTAAAACAGATCAGCTCCGCGGCAGCATCAGCAAATGGAAACTGCTGAGCGAACTGGCCGGAATGAAAGGCGCAAAACTATACCTGATGGCGCCAAGAGGGCACGTAAGGTTCACACGCGAGCTGATCGACCAGTATAACATTCCTGCGGAGGTAGTTAAAATTGACTGAAAACCGGAAGTTAGCCTGGATATAGGTTTCGGGTGTTGTTAGGAAACGTTCCTAACAACACCCGATTTCAAATTGTATATTCCGTTTTTCAGGCTTTCGGATACTTCCATTCACCTCTGTATTCTCTGCTCAGTAATTTGTTGGCTTCTTCATCGCCGGTGATCAGTTCCTTTTCTCCGTCCCAAACAATACTTCTTCCCAGTTTGTAAGACAACATTCCCAAAAGTGCCACATTGGTCGACCGCTGACCGGTTTCTATATCGCATACCGGTGGTGTGTTCGTTTTGATGGAAGTAAGAAAATTGGCCCAGAGCTGCTGTATGTTCTGGTCGTCCGGCTTGTTCAGCTGCGCATCCTGATGAATGACCGGTTTGTTCGGATTGGCAGGGTAAAATGTCCAGCCGTCCAGCCAGCCCATGTGGAAAGTTCCTTCCGTACCGTAAAAATAAACGCCGACTGCTTGTTGCGGATGCGTTTTTTCGGCATGATTGGCTGCAAAGTTCCGGTGTTCCCATTCCAGTGTAAAGCCGTCAAAATCATAAACTGCCACCTGATGATCCGGTGCATCCGTATTGTCCTGACGAATGGCTCTTCCGCCAGTCGAATACACTTTCTTTGGATATTTCTGCTCCGACCACCAAAGTACCTGATCCAGCCAGTGAATTCCCCAGTCGCCCAAAGTGCCGTTGGCAAAGTTGAGGTAATTCCGGAACCCTTTCGGATGAATGGTTTTGTTGTAGGGAATCAGGCTGGCGGGGCCGCAGTAAAAATCCCAGTCCAGTCCTTTCGGCGGTTCCTCTTCGGCTACTTTTTGTCCGGGGCCGCCGCCATAATGTACAAATGCTCTTGCCATACCGATTTTTCCGGCTTTTCCTGATTTCAGAAATTCCATTCCGGAGACATTATGCGGAGAAACACGCCGGTGCGTGCCCACCTGAACAATTTTACCCTGTTTACGCGTGGCATTCACCATGGCGCGTCCCTCATTGATCGTGTGAGAAACCGGCTTTTCCACATAAACGTGAGCGCCCGATTCCACAGCCGCAATGCAGCACAGCGCGTGCCAGTGATCCGGCGTAGCCACAATTACAATTTCGGGCTTCTCTTTCAAAAGCAGTTCCCTGAAATCACGGTACAGTTTCGGTTTGTCCGAAGTAAGTTTCCCGACTTCATTCTGACAGATTTTGAGCTGGTTTTCATCTACATCGCAAAGTGCGACCACTTTGCTTTCACCGGCCTGTATGGCACAGCGCAGAATATTTGTTCCCCACCAGCCTGCTCCGATCAATGCGGTCCGGTATGGCGCTGCGCGTTTTAACGCCGTAAAAAGCGGAAGTGCAGAAAATGCAGCACCTGCCAGTGAAGATTTTTCAATAAAGGTTCGACGATCCATATATGGCTGTTACTGAATGAATTTTTTAATTTTAGTCATGATCCAGAGGTGGCTTTTGGCGGTTGGCAGTCGGCTTTTAGCTGTTAGAAATGAATTGTAAGCATACAATGTCAAACCAATCCCTACCAATCAATCCCCTTCTCCCTTCCACCTTTTTCCCTTTTTCCTTTCACATCTTTCCCCCTTTTAACTTCCCGATCAGCCAGTTATTCATCAGGTCCTTTTCTTCCTGATAAGTCCAGTGTCCGGTATCCTGATAAAGTTTCAGCTCTTTTGGTGCAGTGGTCACATTGTAGGCGGCGTACATGGAAGTAGGAGGGCAGGTTTCATCGTTATAGCCCCAGATGTAAAATCCCGGAACTTTCAGCCTTCTTGCAAAATTTACAACATCGTAATAGCCCAGCGTTGCCAGCTTTTCTTTTGTATTGTTTGCCTGAATGCTTCCTTTATCAAAATAATGCGGCCAGCCGCCGGCGCGTCCGTGAAGATAACCCGTGACATCGCTGAGCGCTGGATAAAAAGCGCCGAGCCATTTGACGCGCGGGTCAAGCGCAGCCGTAACAATGGAAAGCGCACCGCCCTGACTTCCGCCGGTAACAGCCAGATTTTGTCCGTCGAACTGTGGAAGGCTGGTCAGAAAATCATTCGCGCGAACGCAGCCCAAGTAAACCCTTTTATAATAAAACTTGTCCTTGTCGTCCAGATGATACGACTGATAGCCATTCAGGGCGCCATTGCCAAGGTCCGTATAAACCGAGGGATCCATGATGACAGAAATGCCGTGTATGCCTATTTCCAGGGTAATGATTTCCTTGTCTGCCGTTCCCATATCGCCATAGTACGGACGTATGCCGGCGCCGGGAACTCGCAGCAGCGCAGGATATTTTCCTTCTTTTTTCGGAATGCTCAGAATGCCGTAAACTCGGGTTCCCTGCCGGTTATTCTGTAGATTAAGGTGATAAACATTCGTTTTCTCCGTGCAGCGTTCCGGGATCAGTGTCATTTTTGCATCCATCGGAACGGCAGCGAGTTCTTTTTTGGCAGTTTCCCAAAAAGCATCAAAATCATCCGGATTGGAAACAGTCGGTTGTATTTTTTCCGGTTCAAAACCTGCTGTTGCAAGCCCGCGGTATTCGCCGCCGTCCACACTTGCATAAGCAATGCATCTCAGAAATCCGGGAGTTTTCAAAGTGCCGCCGTCTATGTCCAGTTTGCCCTCGGCCAATGTTTTGGATTCTTTGACAGTCGGTTCCATTTTTTCGAGGCCGATTTCATAGCGTACCGGAACATTTTTAACCAGATTCCCATTTCTTAAAACAGCTATCGAGAATTTTACTTTTTCTCCGGATTTGTAAGTCCAGTTTTCATGATCTGCCGTTACAATAACTTCAATGGCGCGACGCGGAGGCTGCGCATACAGACCGGAAATGAACAGCCATAAAAAAAGGTTGAAAAGTAAAATGCGAGTTTTCATGTAAGGATGGAATAATTTGCAATGATTCTACTTTGAGATAAAGAAAACATCAGCCGGAATCTTTACCGTAAATGGATATTTTTTGTGATTTGGTGTAATTTGCAATGCACGACGTGATCTTCAGAACGCAGTTTTTAAAATGAAAAGGATTTGATCAGGATCAATAAATACATCAGTGAAACGGGTTTTTGTTCAAGAAGAGAAGCAGACAAGCTCGTGGAACAAGGCCGGGTTATACTTAATGGACGAAAAGCGGTGCTGGGCGACAAAGCTTCCGCCGAAGATCAGGTTTTTATTGACGGCAAACCGCTGGTGGTAAAAAAAGCCGGCGTTTACATTGCCTTCAACAAACCGGTGGGCATTACCTGTACGACGGAAAGGCATGTAAAAGGAAACATCATTGATTTCATCAGGCATCCCGAACGCATATTTCCCATCGGGCGGCTGGACAAACCTTCGGAAGGGCTTATCTTTCTGACAAGCGACGGCGATATTGTAAACAAAATCCTGCGTGCCGGAAACAATCATGAAAAGGAATATGTCGTGACGGTTGACAAACCGGTTACGGCGGAGTTCGTCGCCAGAATGTCTGCCGGCGTTCCGATCCTGGGAACCGTTACACGCAAGTGTGTTGTGCGAAAAGATAGCAGCTATGTTTTTACCATTATCCTGACGCAGGGACTGAACCGGCAAATCCGGCGCATGTGTGAATTTCTGGGCTACAATGTTCAGAAGCTCAAACGTATACGAATTATGAACGTGACTTTACAAAATCTACCGACAGGAAAATGGCGGAATCTGACGGCCGATGAATTGAAGTTTATTCAGGATGCCGTAGCCAACTCGGTCAAAACGGAAGAAGGCTCGCTGGCAGCAGACTGGGATGAAGAGTAACCTGTTTTTTCATGCCGGATCAAACAAATAAAGAGGTTACCATACCAGAATTGTCTAAATTTAATAGCATAAGTTTAAATACAGACAAACATGAAAAGCACGCTGCTGATATTGCTTTTTTCGGTCATCCGGTCGATTGCATGGGCACAAAGTGCCGAACCCGTTTATAGAATTAAAGATCCGGGCGAAATCAGTAAAGTCATTCCGTTTAAAGACCGGTTCCAGTTTGACCAGTTTCAGGACGGGAAAGTACATTTCCGGAATGGGAAAGTATCCGCAGCCAAGCTGAATTACAGTTATGTTTATGCGGAAATCATGTTCATTGCTCCCAAAAAGGATACTTTGCTGCTGGCAGATCTGGATTATATCCACTTCGTGTCACTTGCAGACCGGGTGTATTTTTACCTGAAAGGGCATGGTCACATGGAGCAGATCGCCAATTTTGGTCGCGTTGGGCTGGGCAAGAAAACTTTTTTTATGAACCTGGGCAATGAAAGGTATGCGGCTTATGGACAATATTCGTCAACATCTGCCATTTCAAGCTATTCTTCTTTCATCAATCAGGATGGCATGATACAGTTTCTGAAAGGCAACAATAAAGTAGTCATGAAAAAACACGCTGCCTACTTTTTTATTGACCGTAATGAAAGGTTTCTGATCGCCAACCGGCAAAATCTGCTTAAAGTATACTCCTCGCACAAGAAAGCAATCAATCAGTATTATAAGCAGCATAATCCTGATTTTGACCAGGAAACAGATTTGAAAGCGTTACTCGAATTCTGCAGTACGCTCTGAAACCAGCTGTTTGCACGTATACGGATACACGAAAGTTTTTTTTCCGGTAAAAACATTTCTCACGCCTGCCCGTATATTGCTTGCAGGCAATTTCCGCATCAAGCATTAGCCCCTTGCTGGATCTGTTTCCATTCATTTTAATCCTTTTTTAATCCGTGGAATGGTTTTTTGAAGTTATCAAAAAACGAAATTCATGAAGGAAGAACTATCAAAACTGTTAAAATGGGTATTGCTGCTGATTGCGATACCGGCCGGATTATATCTTGGAAAAACTTTTCTGGCACCCTTGGCCATTGGTGCCGTTCTGGCCTTGATGCTTATTCCTGTCATGGACTGGTTTATTTCCAGAAAGATCAGCAAAGGTTTTTCTGTTGCGCTGAGTACTTTGATTTTGTTGCTGTTTTTCATTTTTCTGGGCGGGCTGTTGTTCGTTCAGGTGAAAGTAATAGCCAAAGACTGGCCGGAAATTGAAAAGCAATCCGGGCAATATCTGGAAAAAGCACAACGTTTTGTTGAGGAAAAATCGGGACTGAACCCGGATCAACAACTGGATAAAGTCAAGAATGTCATTTCAAAACTGGGCAGTTCCGGGCCCGCTGCGCTTGGTTCCGTCGGAAGCGTTTTTGCCAATTTCATTCTGGTTATTGTTTATGTCGTACTCCTGCTTTCCCAGCGGGATCGGTTTGTTGCATTCATTTTGCGCCATTTTCCGGAACAGGAGCATTTCAGGGTGCGTAAGGCCATGAAGGAAATCCGGAAAACTTCGGGCGGCTATTTTTTCGGAATGCTGAAAGCCATGATGATCCTGGCGATTCTGTACGGAGCCGGATTTCTGATCGGAGGCGTTAAATATGCTTTTCTTCTTGCCTTGATTGCAGCGGTTTTTTCATTCATTCCTTATGTCGGCAATGTAGTCGGCGGCGGACTGGCTGCGGTGCTGGCCCTTGTTTCCGGCGGACCTTCCAGCGTTCTGATCGTTGCTATTGTCATGACAGCCGCCCAGATGATCGATAATTATGTGACGCAGCCGTATGTTGTCGGTAAGGAAGTGGATCTGAACCCGTTCATGACCATTACTTCAGTCATTGCCTTCGGAATTCTCTGGGGCATTCCGGGTGCCATCATTGCCATTCCCGTTACGGGAATCCTGCGTGTCTTATTTGAGTATCTTCCAAAAACAAAGTCTCTTGCATTCGTGATGGGAAACGAGAAACCGGAAAAATTTTTGCTGAAGAAAGAACCGGAGGATGCAGGTAAAAACGCCTGATTGTCAGCACGCGTCTTTTCGGGAATTTACAGTACCCACGTTGGAAATATGATGGGAAAACTTTAAACTCGTGTTTCCGGTTCAGAAAATTCATCTTATGCCCACATGAAAAAACTGAGTTTATTCCTTATCTTTTTATCCGGCTTTTATGCGCTGCATGCACAGGATCGCAATTACGGTAAAACGTTTTCCAAAAGATCCGTCGTGATGGCACAAAACGGTATGGCAAGTACTTCCCATCCCTTGTCAACGCAGGTTGCTGTGGAAGTCCTGAAATCCGGCGGCAATGCCATCGATGCGGCCATTGCAGCCAATGCCATGGAAGGGCTGGTGGAACCGCATGTAAACGGAATCGGCGGCGATCTTTTTGCCATTGTATGGGATGCGAAAACCAAAAAACTGTACGGGCTGAATGCTTCGGGCCGTTCCCCTTACAGCCTTACGCTGGAAGAGTTTAAAAAACGCGGGCTTACATCCATTCCGTCCAAGGGACCATTGCCGGTGTCGGTTCCGGGCTGTGTGGACGGCTGGTTTGAACTGCATAAAAAATTCGGTAAACTGCCGATGACGGCTATTTTGTCCAATGCCATCAAGTATGCCCGAAACGGTTTTCCGGTTCATGATGAAGCTGCCGGTTCATGGGCAAATATGATCAATGCGTTCGGTGACCTGCCTAATATAAAAACAACGTATGCACCAAACGGGCATGCGCCGGCCCGCGGTGAAATTTTCAAAAATCCGGCATTGGCAAATACTCTGGAAAAAATAGGTAAAGGCGGGCGCGACGTATTTTACAAAGGTGATATAGCCAGAACGATCGCTGCTTTTATGAAACAGGTCGGCGGTTTTATCACGGAAAAAGATCTGGCCGATCATACTTCAACCTGGATCGAGCCGGTATCGACGAACTACCGCGGTTACGACGTCTGGGAATTGCCGCCGAACGGACAGGGCATAGCAACCTTGCAAATGCTGAATATTCTGGAAGGTTATGATTTTTCCAGAATAGCTTACGACAGTCCGGAACGCATTCACTTGTTTACAGAAGCCAAAAAGCTGGTTTTTGAAGATCGTGCCAAGTATTATGCGGACCCTGAATTTGCAAAAGTTCCTATAAAGGCATTAATATCAAAGGAATATGCAGCAGAAAGAAGAAAGCTGATCAATCCGAAAAGGGCAGCTTCCCGTCTGGAAGCAGGTAATCCGGCACTGAAAGACGGGGACACCATTTACCTGACCGTTGCAGACAGTGAAGGAAATATGGTTTCACTGATCCAGAGCAATTATCGTGGATTCGGTTCCGGAATGGTGGCTGAAAACCTGGGATTTATGTTCCAGAACCGCGGCGAAATGTATAGCCTTACCGAAGGTGAAAACAATACCTATGCACCGCATAAAAGGCCGTTTCACACCATTATTCCTGCTTTTATTACCAAAAACGGCGTTCCTTACATGAGCTTTGGCGTCATGGGCGGCAGTTTTCAGCCACTTGGACACACGCAGATTGTGATGAATATGATCGATTACGGCATGAACCCGCAGGAAGCAGGCGACGCGCCACGTATTGATCATCAGGGATCATCAGAACCCACCGGCACTAAAATGACCGACAGCGGCATCATCACCATGGAATCCGGCTATTCTTACGAAACAATCCGCGAACTGATGAAAATGGGCCATAAAGTAGGCTATGCCGCCGGAGCCTACGGCGGTTATCAGGCTATTATGTTTGATGCCGCCCATAAAGTTTATCATGGTGCCACCGAATCCCGGAAGGACGGACAATCAGCCGGTTATTGATTACCAAAGTTTAATTCAGTGCAAAGGCGACATACTTGTTGCCTTTTTTTGTGCCCAGCTTTGTTCCGCCGCAGGCAATGACCACGTACTGTTTTCCATTTACTTCATAGGTCGAAGGCGTAGCGAACCCTGCGGCGGGCAGTATGGTTTCCCATAACAGCTTGCCGTTTCGTTTATCAAAAGCGCGGAATTTGCCGTCTTTGGTTGCGGCTATAAACAACAGTCCGCTTGCCGTTACGACGGGTCCGCCGTAATTTTCCGTTCCTGTAACCGCAGCGCCCTTCGATTTCAACGATTCCACTTCTCCGAAAGGAATTTTCCACAGATATTCGCCGGTATTCAGGTCAATGGCATTCAGTGTTCCCCAAGGCGGCGCAATGGCCGGAAGTCCCCTGGCATCCAGAAATTTGTTGTATCCGGTGCTTTGATATGGAAGATACGTTTTCTCGGAGGCCGGCATGGAGGCAACGGCTTCTGTTTTTTCATCCCCGAACAGAAAGGAAATGACGGCCTGTTTTTCGGATGCAGACAGCATTGTAAATCCGGGCATCCGGCCTTTGCCGGCTGTTATAATCTGACTTACGTAAGCACGATCACGGCGTGAACTGATGTCAACCAGCGACGGATAGCCGCTGATGGCATTGCCTTTTCGTTCCGGTCCGTGGCAGTTTGCACAGTATGTAGTATATGTTTTTTCACCCGGGCTCAGGCTGGAAAGTTCACTTTCTTTCGGCGTATCTTTCATGGTCAGAATCCACGCCATTTCATTGCTGTTGACGTACAAAATGCCTTTGTCCGGATCAGCGGCTGCGCCGCCCCATTCCGCGCCTCCGTCGAATCCCGGCATGATGATGGTTCCTTCCTTGCTTGGCGCAGCAAACAATTCCTTTTTATAATTTTTAAACTTCGCGATCAACGAATCACGATCGGGAGCGTACAGGCTGATATCTTTTTCGGTTAGCGTGTAAGCATGGCGCGCAAAGGATGCCGGTTTGGAAGGCACCGGCTGTGTAGCCCACGGAAATTCTCCTTTCAGTGCCTGTTTCGGAGCAGCTACTTCCTTGATCGGAAACAATGGTTTGCCGGTAACCCGGTCAAATATAAAAACGTAACCCTGTTTGCTGACCTGTGCCACGGCATCAATACTTTTTCCGTTTTGCTTAACGGTAATCAGGTTTGGCGGAGCCGGAAGATCCCGGTCCCACATGTCGTGGTGCATCGTCTGATAATGCCAGAGCCGTTTTCCGGTACGTGCGTCCAATGCAAGTAAACAGTTGGAAAACAGATTACTGCCTTTTCGCTTGCCGCCATAAAAATCGTATCCCGCAGAACCCGTCGGCACGTATAGTATGCCTCGTTTACGGTCGATGGCTGTTCCTGACCAGTTGTTGGCAGCACCGGTGTACGTGTTTTTATAAGCGTCCGGCGGAAACGTTTCATAGCCGAATTCGCCCGGATACGGAATGGTATGAAACGTCCATGCCAGCTTTCCGGTACGTACATTGAATGCACGAAGGTCACCCGGAGCCGCATCGGATTCTTCCGAAAGCCTTAAAGGCATAATGATCAGATCTTCGAAAACGGTTCCGGGCGTGTTGGAAACCATGTATTTGTTCAGCGCAATTTCCGGTAGTCCTGTATGAAGGTCTATTTTGCCATGATCACCGAAACTGTCAATCGGTTTTCCGCTTCTGGCATCGAGTGCGTATAAATAATGACCCATCGCATGCATGATGCGTTTGTCGTTTCCATCACTCCAGTAAGTAAGTCCACGGCTTGTATTGGAACCGTTGCTGGATTTGTCGCCAAACAGCCAGAGCTGCTTTCCCGTAGCTGCTTCCAGTGCGAATGCCTGAACGGTGGCGGTAACGCCGTAAAGCACGCCGTCCACAATGATCGGGTTCACCTGCGTCTGACCGGAATCCGGCATTTCGTACGTCCAGGCTACTTTCAGGTTCTTGACATTTTGCGGATTAATCTGCGTCAGGGAAGAATAATGGTTGCGGTCGGGACCGCCGAGGTATTCGGACCATTCGGTATTTTCAGTTTCCTGATCGGAATAAATAGTTTTCCATGCACTCAATGTCAGTGCAGATAAAGCGAGGCAAACGGTCAGCGGACGAAGGATTGTACGGAACATTCAGGGATGTAATTCAGATTCTAACTATTCAAACTTTTTGTCAACGGTGATGCCCGGCCATGAATCCGACCGGAAACTGCTTGCCGGAAACCCATCGGTACTGTACAGGTTTACTTCTGCCGGGGCATCTGACCATGCATATCTTACGGCTACCGGATTAGGAACTTTCGGATTGTAAACCACCACGTTTTTACCGCTTATTTCAGCTTTGGCATAATGAAAAACCTTATCGTCACCGGCAATTTCAAATCCTTTCAGATAGCCGTAACGGTCTTTCACCATCAAGCCGTTTTCCGCATGTCTGAAATAAACTTCTGCTTTCCCGTCCCTGAATTCCACATGATCCATTACGGGGGAAGCAAAGGGTATATCCATGCCATAATCCAGTTTCAATGCATTGGCAGCAAGCCTGTGCGCAACGTCCTGCTTGTTGACAGGATGGATATTATTCGGGTTTCCAACATCGGTACTGACAGCCATGCCTGTTTTTGGAAGGCTTAAAGTCATATTCTGTGCTTCGCGGAGTTCTGCCCAGCCACTGCCTTTGTTGCTGCCGTTATCGGAACCGAAACTGGAAAGCTGAACCCAGTAAAACGAAAAATCGTCTTTCCAGCGTTCTCGCCAGTCATTGATCAGCAAGGGAAACGTTCGGCGGTACTGAAAAGATCGGCCCGCATTGGTTTCACCCTGATACCAAAGCGTTCCGCGGACAGCAAATGGAATCAGCGGAACGATCATGGCATTGTAAATCGTAGTGCCGACATTGTTCATCAAATGCGCATAGGCATGTTTTTCCGCAAAGGAAGGCATCAGTTTCCAGTCCGTGGAAAGACTGATTTTACGCTTGTTGTACTCGATATACAAATCAGTTGCAGAACCTGAAAGGCCGGGCCCGAACCAGGGTGTATTCACCATATTTCCCAGTTTGATCACCAGCTGGTTTTTCCCTTCCTGCCAGGTATTGGCTGCCAAAGTTATTTTCCTGATGCCATTCTGAGCGCCCTGATACCGTAATTTGCCGTTGATATAAATTTCATTGGGGCTGTCATTTTCCGAAAGCGACAGAATTGTTTCTTTCGAGACGAGGTCTGCAGGAATAGTCACTTCCTTTGCCATAAATCCATTCCACCGAAACCCCATCAAACCTTTCCAGTCCCATTGTCCGACGGGATCGGAGGCTTCCTGCCAGTTTGAAAAATCGGCGTTTCCGGAAACGTACTTGCTTTCATCTTCCGGCGTCGGATTGAAAGACGCATTTTTAAACAACTGCTTCCGCAATTTGGCATCCATCATGGCGTCGGCAGTTTCCCAGGTTTCAGGCAGGTTCTGCGCATACGGTTTCAGCTCTTCGTCTGTCATCATGGCTTCCTTACTGATCCAGCCTTCAATCTGGGAACCGCCCCACGAAGCATGCAGAATGCCGACAGGCACATGCAGTTTCTGATGTATTTCCCTTGCAAAGAAAAATCCGATGGCGGTAAAATCGCCGACCGTTTCCGAAGAAGCCAATTTCCAGTCACCCGATTGAAGGTCATCTACGGGTTTAAGTGTCACTTCATGTTCTACCTTGAAATGCCGGATTTGCGGGAAATCTGCATTTTGCCTTTCTGCTTCATAATCCTTGGCCGAAGACACCGGCCATTCGATATTGGATTGCCCCGAACAAAGCCATACTTCGCCGATCAGAACGTCATTAACAGTTGCATTTCCGGACTTTGCCGCAGCAATCAGAGTATGGGGGCCACCGGCTTCCAGCGGGGTAAACTTTACCTGCCATTTTCCGGACTGATCGGCTTTGGTACTTGCGGTTTGTCCGGCAAGGGTCACTTTGACTTTTTCTCCGGCTTTTGCCCAGCCCCAGACAGGAACCGGTTTCTGGCGCTGGAGTACAACATGATCTGAAAAAATCCGGGCAAATTTTACCTGACCAAAAACGGTCGATTGAACAAGGAAAAAAAGCAGAAAACAAAAGCGGTTCATCGGGCAAAAGAAAATGGGAATATTGTTTATAAATGCTACAGAGATGCAATTTCTACTTAAAACATTAATTTTGCATGCCTGATCAGCCGGATGCTGAAACATTTGCCCGGAAGAATCTGTAGCCATTATTCTTACTCATCGTTTGTGAATGATTTCTGTTATCATCTGTTCAGCCAATGCTGAAGACCTTTTGCTCGTTAAGAAAAATATTGCTGAAACCATTGGCGTAGCACATGAAATTGTAGCCATTGACAATCGTAAGGCAGGAAAAGGCATTTGCGAGGTTTACAATGAAGGAACACAGAAAGCCGCATACGATCTACTTTGTTTCATGCATGAAGATGTGCAGATCAGGACCCATGAATGGGGAAAAACGGTTCTGAATATATTTTCTGATGATGCCGACACAGGTGTGCTCGGCGTGGCCGGCGGCGGCTACAAATCACTTGCTCCTTCCGGCTGGTACCAGTTCGAATTTCATTCGGAAGAGCGGTCTTATCAGAATGTGCTTCAGGGTTTCAAGCTGGACGAAAAAGACGAGATCCATGCGTATCATAATCCCAAAAACGAGCATCTGAGCAATGTAGTGTGCGTCGATGGTTTATGGTTTTGTACACGGAAAAGGATTGCTTTGAAATATCCTTTTGACGCAAGGACATTGCAAGGTTTTCACGGGTATGACCTTGATTTTTGCCTGAGCGTTTTTCAGGAATATAAAGTGATAGTTACGTATGATATTCTGATGAAACACGCTTCGGAAGGAAATTTCAATAAATTGTGGTTTGATGAAATCCTTAAACTGCACAGAAAATGGAGTAAAGTACTACCGCTGACCACATCGGACGTCAGCGACAGGGAATTTTATTTTACCGAAAAAAGGTGTCTTAAAAAAGCCATAGAACAGATGCTTCGCTGGGATTATTCATTTTATCAGATCCATCGGATGATTATGAATGCTGCGAAATCCAGAGTGCGCACCAAACTTTACTTCAAAGCATATTTGCATTTGCTTCAACTTAAACTGAACATTATTCCTCTTCCACCCAAAAGCTGAACATGCGGACCCAGAGCAGTTTGGCGCGCAATCCCCAGATCTGACGGTAAACAAACGCTTTTTTGGTAGCTTTCCGGTATTTCTGAATAAAGTATAAAATGTCGAAATGCCTGTCGATGAACTGGGCATACCGGAAGGAAAAAAAGGTATCCAGCCGTTCTTCGAAAAGGGTCAGAAATGTATTCAGAAATTCGGGATTTCTGTTTTTCTGAAAAGTAGCGCATTGCTTGATCCATTTGAGATCTTTCCGTAGCTTTTTGATGTCGCGGTTTTCATGGTAATTTCTCCTGAATTTCTTGCGCTTGTTCAGAATGTCCGTTGACGTGGTCGGATGCTGGCGGTAACTGACGAGTGCTTGCGGTACAAAGTCGATCGTTCCCAGATTGACGGCTATATAGGCAATCCAGTGATCATGAAAATGTTCAGGATGAAAAGGCAGGATTTCATTGACGAGTTCCTTGCGGAAAAAACAGGTATGGCCCGAAACACAGTTGAAAAAATAAAACACTTCCGGCTGGTTTCCGCGATATAAATGAATGATATCCGACATTTTCATATCGATCATTTTGCCGTTATCTTCCATAAAGGCAGAATCATGATAAATCAGCAGGTTTGTACCGATGTGTTCGTATTGTATCCGGATTTTGTCCAAATGCCAGATGTCGTCCTGATCAGAAAGCGCGATGAATTCACCGGTGCACAACCGGATTGCTTTTTCGAAATTCTTGACATAACCCAGATTGAATTCGTTTTCAACGACTTTGAAAAAAGGAAATCGCTGCTGGTATTCTTTCAGGATAGCCCTGGAAGAATCCTTGCTGCAATCGTCTACGGCAATGATTTCCAGGTTCGGGTAACTTTGACCTACGAGTGAATCAAGCTGTTCACGCAGGAATCGTTCTCCGTTATAAACACAGAGTGCAATGGATACAAGTGGAAGGTCAGGCGATTTATCGTTTGGCGGATTGAACTGCATAGTTACCCGAGAACCCTTTTAGCTTTGGGTCCCCATATTTTTCTGATTGTAAAAAAAAACTTGCTTACTTCTGACTTTTTAAGCAGCGCAAGCAGGATTTTCCTGTTTCTCCATATGGTGATGGCATAAGGAACATACACAAAGGAAGCATTTCTGGCAAGGCTTTGCTGATATAATTTCAAAGTAAGCCTTTGCGGCTCATGTCCGAACTTTTCTGAACAGAGTTTAAGCCAGTTACTTTCCCTTTCGATCTCTGCAATTTTCTGGTTCGTGGATCTGGCCGTTGCATGCAGGGCGAGCATATCTGTATTGTTTTTCTGATGCTGTCTGTATTGAACAAGGCACTGATCAACAAAATCGATGGAACCGTTTTTTGTTGCCACCAATGCTAGCCATTGATCGTAATGAAAATCGCGCGGAAACGGAAGGGCCTTTCGCAGAACGGACTGCCGCATGAAAATGCTATGGCCGGAAACACAGTTCAGGTAAAGGAAAGCCTCCGCGCGATTGCCACGGTAAAAGTTAAACTTGTCCGATATTTTTGTTTGCATGGAATTCCCGGCATGATCAATGAACTCGGAGTCGTGGTAAATCAACTCGTTTTCCTGAATGGCTTCCAGTTGAATCTGTAATTTGTCCGTATGCCAGATATCGTCCTGGTCGCAAATGGCAATGTACTTGCCGCGGCAAAGTTGCAGCGCTCTTTCAAAATTTTTATTGTAGCCAAGATTCTGATCGTTCCGGTACAGCCTGAAACGCAGATCCTGCGAAGCATATTCATTCAGGATCTTCCAGGTATCATCGATGGAGCAGTCGTCCACAGCCACGATTTCCCAGTTTTCAAATTGCTGCTTAAGAATGGAATCCAGCTGTTCTTTCAGAAACGCTGCGCCGTTATACGTGCAAAGCGCAATGGATACCAATGGCGGGTTCTCCATCCGGCTACTCGTTGAACGTTTGCATGTCGATCAGCCTTTTGTAAAGACCTTCGCGGGCGATCAGTTCCGTGTGATTTCCCTGCTCCACAATTTTTCCTTCTTCCAGAACCACAATGCAATCTGCTTTCTGAATGGTGCTCAGGCGGTGGGCGATCACAAGCGAAGTCCTGTTCTGCATCAGGTTGTTCAACGCTTCCTGAACCAGTTTTTCTGATTCGGTATCCAGCGCGGAAGTGGCTTCATCCAGCAGCATGATCGGCGGGTTCTTCAGAACAGCTCTGGCGATGCAGATGCGCTGTTTTTGTCCGCCCGAAAGTTTCATGCCCCTGTCTCCGATATTGCTCTGGTAACCGTTATCGGTTTCCATGATAAAGTAATGCGCGTTGGCCACGCGAGCGGCAGCTTCTACTTTCTCCGGCGTGGCGTCGTGATTTCCGAAGGCAATGTTGTTGTAAATGGTGTCGTTGAAAAGCATCGATTCCTGATTAACCACTCCGAACAAAGCCCACAACGATTCCTGCTTTACCTGTTTCACATCCATGCCGTCAATGCTAACGCTGCCTTGCTGTGCATCAATAAATCGTGGCAGCAAATCCATCAACGTTGATTTTCCTCCTCCCGACGGTCCGACAAGCGCAATCGTTTTTCCTTTAGGAATCGTCAGGTTGATGGATTTCAGGACGTTCTTTGACTGATAGGAAAAAGATACATTGCTGAGCTTGATCTGCTGACTGAATTCTTTGAGTTCAATCGCATCCGGCGCATCGTAGATTTCCGGTTTTTCATCAATCAGGTCCAGCACGCGTTCTCCGGCTGCTATGCCGGCATGGATCGTGCTGAACGAATCCGTAAGTGCTTTCGCCGGGCGCATGACTTGTGAAAAGATGGCAATGTAACCCACAAACTTGGCTACCGTAAGCTCCGACTGATTGTCGATAATCAGCGATCCGCCGTAAAGTACGATCAGTGCAACCATGGCAACACCCAGAAATTCGGAAACCGGGCCGCTCAGCTGCTGCCTTCTGGCCATTTTGCGTCCGAGATCAGAATAACGTATATTTTCCTGATGAAACTTGTCCTTGATATCTTCCGTCGCGTTAAATGCCTTGATGATCTTGATGCCGGACAATGCTTCATCCAGATAACTGATCATCAAACCGAACATATGCTGGGCAAGTGCAGCCTGCTGCTTCAATCTTTTTACGATCTTGGAAATAAGAAACGCAGAAATCGGGATCACCAGAATGGCAAACAGCGTAAGCTTGACAGAAGTGGCAAACAATACGAAAACATACGCAATGAGTTGCAGCGGTTCTTTAAAAACAACCTGAAGTGTTCCCGTTACCGAGAACTGGACAACCTGCACGTCCGAAGCAATTTTGGAAATAATATCACCTTTACGCTGGTTACTGAAATAGCCGACATGCAGATTCATGACGTTATTGAAAACCGTTTTCCGCAAATTCAGCAGCGTATGGATACGCAGGTTTTCCATGACCCTTTGCGAAAAATACTTGAATACATTGGAAAGCAGAACCGAAACGACAATCACGCCGCAAACAAGCTGCAGAGCACCGTGCGGACCGTACAGGATATTGGCCTGCTGTGCATAATAACTCAGCAGGCCGGCCACATCCCAGCTTTCCGGTCTTTCCATCAGTTGCGCTCCTTCCTTGCTGCTGTTAAACAGCGTGCTGAGCAGAGGAACCAGAAGTGCCAGATTTAACGTATTGAAAATGACACCCAGAATCGTAAATAGGATATAAGGAAATGCGAATTTGGCAATCGGCTGGGCAAAAGATAATAGTCTGAAGTATGTTCTCATTATTTAGGAAGGGCATATGACCATATGCCGGAATATAAATAGCCGGAAACTTTGAAAAATTTCCGGTTCGGGGTGCAAATTAATGCATATCGGTTAAAAGTGCCGCTTAACTTTATAATTTAATTACCTGCTTGTATTTAAGCATCATCTTGATATTTTCGATCACATCAATGATTCCGATGTTGGATTTGTGATTTTTCATCTGTGTTTTGAATGCCGTTTTTTTCATCGAAAGCTCGTTCATATTTTTCAGGAAATCCAGATAGGCCTGAGCCTTGTAAAACTGAAAAGTAAGAATGCTCGGCAATACGTCACTGAGAATCACCTGCAGATGATAAAAGTTCAGGTCCATGCCATGCAAATGCAGATGATGCATGTAATAGCGGTTCCTGAAATAGATTCTTTTTACTGAATAATTGTCCTTGTGTCCTTTGGTGCTGGCAGATACTTCGTGGCGGCAGACGGCATTGTGTTCGTAATAGCATTTCCAGCCCAGCCTCCATGCGCGGATCGACATTTCCTGATCTTCGCCGTAATAAGGGTTGAACATTTCATTGAACCCGTTGATGGCTTTCAGTTTCCGTGTATCCATCAGCGCGATGGCACCGGAAAGGTAAAAGGTAGGCGTGAGGCTGTCGTTATCCTTAAGATAAAAGAAATTGCTGGGTTTTATCTTTCTGCCCAGAATCTTCGGGGAACGTGCCGCATCCAGAATGTTATCGTCGTCCATGCCGATGATCCTGCCCATGACACCAAAAGTGTCTTCCAGTTCAAAGTACTTGTAAAGTTTTTCAAAATAGCCTTCTTCCAGCGTTACATCCGTATTCAGCAGAAAAATCAGATCGTTGGTTGCTTTCTGAATGCCCAGGTTGCAAGTGTGGGAAAACCCCGAATTTTTTTCCTTGCGAATGATGGTCAGGTCGTTTCCGTAATTTTTTTCAAGGTAATCAACCGAATCGTCTTGCGAAGCATCATCAACGATTATGATCTGGACTTTGGTACCAAGATTTTTCAGGATCCTGTAATTACTCTCGAAATATTTTTCGAACAAATGCTTACCGTTGTAATTAGGTATGACTACCGAGATGCTTTTCATTAATATTCCCATTTAAGTGTAGAGTATATTTTTACCCGATAGTTATTTGTTTAGATTCACCTCTTTACTTAATGAAACGGCGTGCACTGACTGCCAATCAAACGCCATTGTTCCGTATTTCATTGCCTTTCTACGATTTTTCATCAACTCTTCTAAATTATCGAACCATAATTAATCCAATTCTGCAGGAAAATACCATGCATATACGCGTATGCGGTAATTGAATCGGATCAATGGTAAATGGATTTTCTGTTCCTGCATTAACATTTTACTATCTGTAAGCTGAACAGGTTCGGAGAACCGGACGGGCCTTTTAACAAAATTTCAGAGAAGTGTTCGCTGAACGGTTGTCAAAACATACAGGAAGTTCTTCACCGTTTGTATATTTTTACTAAAAATTTGAATGCTTCGTTGCAGGCAATATATACTTTTTCCGTGATCAGTAACCTTGAGTGTCATTTTGGTCAATTAATTATTGGTGTTGGCAAATATGCATTTTCTGATTTATACGACTCGTTCAGATCTGCAAAGGTTGGAAGCTCTGGTAAATTATTTATACAAATATGAAGGTATAATTAGTTTTCGGAGACAAATTATTTGAAATCTGCAAGTAGTTGCCTGGTAATCTGGGTGATAATCTTGCTATTTGAGCAAAAAAATACTCAAACTGTTTGCCCAACTTTTTGTCGTTCCGGTTTGTTACTATTTTAAGATTGGCCCTGAATCTTGTCCATTTGTTTTGCCTTCACTGGTCTAGTGAAAAACTTTATTTTGTAAGTCGCTGATTATGATACTGGATAATATAGAATCGAACATTGCGAACGGCGAATCTGTGCCGGTGACAGCGTATAAGTCAGCCCGTGCGGTTGCCGGACTTGTGGAAAGTCATTTTGAACGACATCACCGATCGGTCAGCAAATATGATGGTCAGGAACTAGCTCCCAAACCGGATGCAAAAACCATCGAGGCCATTATCGATACGACTTTCTGGGCCAGCCTGAGAAGAGAAGAAGGAAGATCGCCCAAAATCTCGATCGCGTTTATTCCTCCGAAATGTGCCGTTAACCCGCTTGTTTTTGGTGAAAAGCTGCCATTTACATCCAACACATTAACGAAACTTGCACCGGCTGTCGAACGTTCGGGCATTCACCTCGGGGTCTGGATGGAGGACAATATGCTGTATATCTGGGGTACAACCCGCGTTATTCCCGGGCTTTGCTTTGTACTGGAAGTAATTGAGCCCGGTATGCTGGTGATCAAACACAGACGTGTGGACGGATTCGGAAAGTTTGTGAATGTGGCTGTGCTGAAAGGGGACCAGGTAAAAATCGTGGATGAAGATAGCGGCAGTGTCCGCGATTGTCCGTCCATCATCAATTCCATGATCGGTTTTACATCGCCCAATTTATGGAATGATTCGCTCAATTTGCTTGTGCAGCTTGCCGTTTCCATGCGTGGTCACGAACGCGGAGGCATTTTGCTTGTGGTGCCGACCAACAAGGAAGAATGGCGTAAATCCATTATACATCCGATTACGTATCCGGTTCAGCCGGCGTTTTCCGAGTTGTCAGAACTTTACCGGGAGTATCTTCTCGATCCACATCCGGGCAAATCGCAAAGTCAGCTGAGCTCGGCCATTAACGGATTGGCCGGACTGACGGCTGTGGACGGTGCAACGATCATCAATGATCATTATGAACTGCTTGCGTTCGGAGCAAAAATCGGACGTGCGCCAGGCGGTCATCCGGTAGAGGAAATGCTTGTAACAGAACCGGTAATCGGAAATAAAGGTATTGTCGTGCATCCGGTACAAACGGGCGGAACACGGCATTTGTCCGCGGCACAGTTCGTGTTTGATCAGCGCGATTCCATTGCGCTGGTTGCATCGCAGGACGGGCGTTTTACCATTTTTTCATGGTCACCATGTGAAGGGAAAGTACAGGCGCATCGGGTGGATGCTTTGTTGCTGTGAGTAGTGAAATGTGTTTGTTAAGATTTGAAAAAGGTTTTATGTGAACAGTTCCAGTTGTTCGGGGTCTCTGGGTTTTCTGGACCTGATTTCGGGTTCACCGAAGTTGGAAAGTGAAATGCCCAGCAAACGGACGGTTTTTTCTTCGAAGTTCACTTTTTCGAGCAATTGCCGTACTGTTTCAATAATCGTGTCAAGATCGCCAACCGGATTGTTGAATGAATGGTTTCGTGTGATCTGGGTAAAATCGCTGAATTTAATTTTCAACGTTACAGTCCTGCCTTTCAACTGCTTTTTGACAAGCCGGTTATGAACGGTTACTGCGATCCGGTCGAGCTCTTTGTACATTTCTTCCAGATTTTCCAGGTCGTACTGAAACGTATCTTCCGCACCCAGCGATTTGGTTTCCCGGTGCGTTTGTACTTCGCGGTCATCCATGCCGCGTACGATCTTGTAATAGAAATGTCCCGTTTTTCCGAAATGCTTTACAAGTTCATCTTCGGTTAGTTTCTTCAGATCAGCGCCGGTAAAAAGCTGCATGTTTTTCATTTTTTCGGCCGTCACCTTTCCAACGCCAAAAAACTTTTCTACCGGCAGGTTGTTAATGAAATTCTCTACTTTGGAAGGTCCGATAAAGGTCAGTCCGTCCGGTTTATTGATATCTGAAGCGATTTTTGCAACAAACTTGTTGATGGAAATCCCGGCCGAGGCAGTTAGGTTCAGTTCATCTTTGATTGCTTTTTTTATCTGCGCCGCAATTTCCAGTGCAGAACCTATCTGCAATTTGTCTTCAGTCACATCCAGGTAAGCTTCATCCAGCGAAAGCGGTTCGATCAGATCGGTATAACGATAAAATATTTCCCTGATTTTGGCGGAAACAGCCTTGTAAACTTCAAACCTCGGATAAACAAACACAATATCCGGACAAAGTTGCATGGCTTTTCTGGACGACATCGCTGAGCGTACCCCGAATTTTCTGGCTTCATAACTCGCTGTCGCCACTACGCCTCTGCCCGAAGGAGATCCGCCGACAGCCAGCGGTTTGCCCCGATATTCGGGAAAATCGCGCTGTTCCACCGATGCATAAAATGCATCCATATCGATATGAATGATTTTGCGGAATTTGACCGGTGCCGGAGCTGACATACAGGAACGGTTTTATATAGATAGATTCGTTGTTAAAAACACATTAAAATAAAAAAACAGTGCATCAGTCACGCACGTTTTATCGTAGTACCATCATGCTCATCCGATTTTTTTATCATCCATTTTGCTTTAAGTTATAGTAACAAAATAATGCGATATACTGTACCCGGTTTTAAATATTTTTTCACATTTATTCTGCTGTTCTTTTTCCTTGCGCCGCCTGTTTTGTTTGCGCAGGAACGCTGCGGTTCCATGAGCCTGCTGAACAAAAGGTTTCAGGAGCGCCCGGATTTAAAAGTCTTGTTCAATCAGCGGGAAGCGCGGCTCAAACAAATCATCAATGCGCGCATAGCCGCGGGGAAATCGATGAAAACAACGGCAGAAGTAACGATTCCCGTCGTTTTTCATGTTGTCCTGACCCGGCAGTCGCTTGTAACGGATGAGCAGATTCTGGCGCAGCTGGACACCATTAATAAAGACTATGCCGGATTGAATGCCGGTGCAGAAAAAATCCCGCTGTATTTCAAACCGCTTTTCGGACAATCCGGCATCCGGTTCTGCCTGGCTCAGCGAACGCCGGATGATGTGCCTTCTACGGGAATTGTAAGATACACTACGCTGAAATCTTCCTTTGATTATACAACCAACCAGCTCAAACATGCGGAATCCGGCGGAGCCGATGCGTGGGATACAGACCGCTATCTGAATATCTGGATCACGGATTTATCCAGTACAACCTTGGGCTATGCAACTTTCCCGGACGACGGCGTTCCGGACGAGCAGGGCGTTGCGATTGATTACAGCAGCTTGCCCGGTGGCAGTGCAACGGGTTATAACCAGGGCAAAACCCTTACGCATGAATTGGGTCATTATTTCAGTTTGTATCACATCTGGGGCGATGACAACGGAACCTGCACGGGTACGGATGAAGTGGAAGATACGCCTAACCAGAGCAATAGTACAAGTACATGCCGGACCGGAATCGTAACCGACAGGTGCACCCCTTCGGCTCCGGGAATCATGTACCAGAATTACATGGACTATACACCGGATGCCTGTCTTTACATGTTTACCAAAATGCAGGTTGCCCGCATGGAAGCCGCATATGAAACATATCGTTCCCTGCTGAGTCTTTCCAATGGCTGCGTGCCGGTGAATCTCAAAAGCAAGGATGCTTCCATTAATGCCATTACGGAACCTGAACAAAGACTTTGCACCAATGTATTTGCGCCGAAAGTTACGCTTATAAACAAAGGCCGTGAAACGTTAACTTCCGTCATAATTCATGCCGTCATTGACAATGGAACGGTTCAGAACTATAACTGGCGCGGTTCGTTACAGACGTATGAAGAGACGAGTGTTACACTTCCGGCCTTAACGACTACCGAAGGAAACCATGTCTTGAGTGTCTATACAACCAATCCTAACGGCGGAACGGACGAAGATGCCACGAATGATGAAGCCGAGTTTGCATTTATTTATTACGAAGCGTTTGATGCGCCAGTTACCGAAAGCTTTGAAAGCCTTTTTCCTCCGGCAGGCTGGGATATTGTCAATCCGGACCGGGGTATAACGTGGCAGCAAACCACTGCCGCAGCCAAAACCGGCAATGCTTCCGTTCACATCGCCAATTTCAATAACCTGGCGATCGGGCAGAGGGATTTTCTGAGATCGCCTGCTGTCACTATTGCAGGCACCGATTCTGCCTATGTTTCGTTCCAGGTGGCAGCTGCGACCTATACGAATGCATCCGCCGTTCAAAATGTCTGGGATACTTTGCAGGTGATGATCAGTACGGATTGCGGACAGACTTACACGAGTGTCTACAAAAAATGGGGGTCTTCACTTGTAACCAGAAATTCTGCCATACAGACCGCATTTGTACCGAATGCCAATGAATGGAGACAGGAACAGATCAACATCACCCGTTTTATAGACAGCGGCGAAATTCTTGTGGCATTTGTAAATACAAACGGCAATGAAAACGATATTTTCCTGGACGACATCAATATCCGAACCGTTACAGTAAATCCTAATCTGAAAGAAGCCGGATTTCTGGTAACGCCCAATCCTTCAAACGGTGTCGTTTCCGTGCAGTTTTATCCGCATCCGGCAGGATTGCAGTCAGTGGAAATTTACAATGTGAACGGACAAAAAATAGCGGAACAGGTCATTGCGGGAATTGTCAGCACGAATGTTTATGAATTTGACCTGACAAACAATCCATCAGGGCTCTATATTGTGAAAGCCATGTTTGAAGACCGGGTACTTACCAAGAAAATCGTGAAAAACTAGGCGGGATAGCAGGAGCGCATTCCGGCTTTTTCCACAACAACTGGGAAACGGCCGGAATGCGATTATTTTAATATATTCTTTTGACCACTACTTTGCTGTTGGTCTGGGAAATAGCAAAATCCTTTGCGTTTTCATTAGGCGGTGAAATGAAAATCTGTTTTTTCTTTTTGCCATCCGTACTGATCCAGTTGGCCGAGTAGATTTCCGGTAAAGTTCCGGCATAAATAGGACGGTTATCCGAATACATGAAAACTTCTTCCTCTTCGTAAGCCATTTCAAGATCGCTTCCTTCTATGACATCGCAAATGATTTTCAGCTTGCCATAATCGTCATCCACCAGTCCTTTTATCCTGGCTTTTCCGAAAAAAGGATCTTCTTCAAAATCCCACCGAATATAATATTCAATCACATTACCTATTTGAGAATCAATATAATCAGCAGTTAGCAGTTGTTCCTGGCTCATGGTCGTATCTGGTTTCTTATACTCCTAATTTTCAGTTCATTTTCAATCCCAGGAGATTTGGGCATTTTGACAAATGTAATTGTATCGGTCATGTTTCCAAAAATAATGACCGGTGTTTCCGCTTTATTTGAAGATTAGCAAATTACATACCTGTCCGTATTTTCGGTGCATTGTATGCACAGATAACAGCAGGTTAGCACCATCCGGCATTTTATTCATTTCCGACACATTTGAACACCCCGAAAATTGATTGAAAAAAGTGAAAACATACAACGGTATAATATTTGCTCTGGCACAAATAGCTTTATCCTATTCTGGACATCGTCCAGTCACCTAGCCAAGAAGTACATATGCAAAAAATTCAACCGTTGAATTTCTTCAGGCAGTGTTATGGCCCTTTGGTTTTTCCACGATCCGGCATAGTCCTGCTGCTGCTGATCCTTTTTCCTCCTCCGATTATACTGGCACAACAGAGCAGACCCGATACTACTTTCCGACCAGATTCTGTAAATAAAAAACCGTCCGTTCTGCCCCGTCCGCCCCAGAATTTTGACCCGCTTGTAAAACCCGCTCCGATCGATACAAGCAGCACTCCTGAAAACAGAACAGACAGCCTTGGCCAGGCTGAAAACAGTAATTCAAGGACCCCGGCAAATTCCCGCATTGTAAAAGGAAAAATAGTGGATGAGAAAGGTTCAGGTCTTCCCGGCGTTAGTATTTTAGTAAAAGATATCAAAATACAAGCTGTTTCAAATCCGGACGGTCAGTTTGAAATTCATGTTCCTGAAACGGGTTCTATTTTGGTTTTCAGCTATATAGGGTTTAAAGCCAGGGAAGTTGCAGTAAATAATCAAAGCCAGCTGAATGTGCAGCTGCTGCCAGAAGCCAAATCGCTGAACGAAGTCGTGGTTGTGGGCTACGGTACGCAAAGCAAGCGTGATCTAGCAGGAAGTACTTCCCGGGTTTCTGCTACGGAGTACAAATCGGCCGTGATCAATACGGTGGATCAGGCTTTGCAGGGCCGGACTACGGGCGTTCAGGTTGTGGAAACTTCGGGTGAGCCCGGCGCTGCTTCCGTAGTCCGGATCAGAGGCAACAACTCGTTGAGCGGAAACAACGAGCCGCTTTATGTAATCGACGGCTTTCCGATGCCGCCTTACCGCGAAGCCGGCGCCAACTTTACCGGTGCATACACGCAGAACGGGCTTTATGGCATCAACCCGAATGATATTGAAAGCATGGAAATCCTGAAAGATGCCTCGGCCACAGCTATTTACGGATCAAGGGGTGCAAATGGCGTGGTACTTATTACGACAAAATCGGGCAAACGCGGCGAAGGTCGGATTGAGCTGGTTAATAAAACATCGTTCGGCTCCATTGCCAATCCGATCCGCATGATGAATTCCAGACAATATGCCGAAATCATCAATGAAAGTTACAGCATTTCGGGCCGTATGCCGCCATTTGAAAATCTGGATAGCGCCATAACGAGTACCGATTGGGTTGACGCCATCACGCAACCCAGTTTCCGGGAAGACATTACGTTGAGCCTTTCAGGCGGTTCGCCCAAATCATCTTATTATATTTCGGGTAATTACCTTCAGGAAAAAGGTACCATCATCCATTCGGATAATAACCGGGCAAGTCTGCGCGTAAATCTGAACAATGAACTGAATGACTGGTATAACGTTAAAGGCCAGTTTGCCTTCACACGGCAAAAGTCCAACCGTGCCGTTACGGCTTCCAGGGCATGGCCAAGTTCCGGCGGATTGATGGACGGCCTGCGTGCCGCACCCACATTAGGTCTGGATTATCTCGGTAACAACAGTCTGGGAATTCCGGATTACCAAGGCTATTATTTTTCAAATCCGTACAACGAACTGACTGCCAAAACGGATCTGACACAAAACGATTACTCCGTTCTGAACATTGAAAATTATTTTAAAATAGTCAGTGGCTTGCAGCTGGTCGTCAGTCTGGGCGGAAACCAGAACCTGACGCGCCGGAAAGTTTTCCTGCCGCCATCCACTGCAGAAGGAAACCCGGTTAAAGGAAGAGGAAGCAACAATACTTCCAATACATACAGCTACAACGTCAATGCCTACTTCCTTTTTGAAAAAACCTTCACCCAGAATCATTATCTGAACGCCACCATGGGTGTGGAATATAACGACCAGACTGTTGAATTCGTCAACACAAGCTATTCCGGCTTCAATGTCCCTTATTTTGGCGTGGACAATATTGGCAGTGCACAGTCGCAGGCCATAGGCTCATACAAGGAAAAACGCATTCTTCAGTCCGCATTTCTGCGTGCAAACTACTCTTTCAAAGGCAAGTATGTTCTGAATACGTCCATCCGGATGGACGGCGCTTCTGCTTTTGCAGCCAACCGGAAATACGGATTGTTCCCATCGCTGGCACTTGCATGGAACCTTGAAGAAGAAGCTTTTATGAAAGGTCTTACTTTTATTTCCAATGCCAAGCTGCGGGCGTCGTATGGCGAGACGGGCAGTCAGGCCATCGGGCCGTATTCGTCTCTTTCCCAGTACAGCAGCGGATTTTACGAAATTGGCCCCGCCGGAAGCGGAAGTGTAGTCAATACCGGCATTTACCCGAATACCATTGCAAATCCCAATCTTTCGTGGGAGCGTACACGTCAGTTCAACGCCGGCGCAGATTTCAACATGGCCCGGAACCGGCTGGTTTTCAGTTTTGATTATTACGATAAATTGACTTCCGACCTGTTGCAGCCAAGGAAGGTGCCGACGCAATCGGGTGTGGGAACCATTACCGATAATTACGGAACCATGCGGAATCGCGGGCTGGAACTGAGCATTCAGGCATTTGTGGTACAGAAAAAGAATGTAACTTTCTCATCCCGTTTCAATATCTCCCGAAATGTGAATACCCTTGTGGATCTGGGAGAAAGAACGCAGTCGGATTACGTGAACATCAATGGAAACCTGTTGGGCGGTGTATCCGGAATACTCACGCCCGGTCAGGAAGTCGGACAGTTTTTCGGATATAAAGTGGCAGGATTAACGCAGCTTACCGATTTCGATGAAAACGGAAACCCGACTTTTCCCACCTTTGAAGGTCCGCGCCCGCCGGGAAGTACCGGAACTCCGCTTTACGGTGCATGGATTTATGCGGACACAAACGGCGACAACATCATTACCGCTGACGACCGCATGGTTCTGGGCAAATCCACGCCTGATTTTACTTTTGGATGGAGCAATGATCTAACGTGGAAAAATTTTACGCTCAATGCTCTGATTACGGGTTCAGTCGGGAACGATGTGCTTAATCTGACAAGCTTTTACATCAATAACGGTGTGGTGGATTATGGCGGGGTGGGTTTCAACCAGTCTGAAGAATGGTTTTACAAACGGTATACGACAGCCAATCCGCACAACAATCCCAGATATCCCGGCATTCAGCGCGGCATTGCTTCAGGCGATATTAATTCCACCATGCTGGAAGACGGCAGTTTTGCGAGACTGAAAATGCTGAGTTTGTCCTATACTTTCCCGAAAATCGGTCCTATTAAAGATCCGCGGCTGTTTGTAACAGGAACCAATTTGTGGACACTCACCAGCTACACCGGTTTTGATCCCGAAGTGAGTTCCTATGCACAATCGCTTTTGCAGCAGGGTATTGACTACGGCGCCTATCCGTCGCAGCGTTCTTACACCATCGGTTTTTCCTGTAATTTCTGAAACGGCATTCTTATGACTAGCATCAATTCTTCTGTTAAAAGCGCCTTTGCTTTCGTACTGTTCATGCTTTGCCAGGCTTGCCGTGAAAACCTGGAAGAATCCCCGTTTTCTTCCCTGAGCAAGGACGTTGTCTTCAAAGATGAAGACGGACTGAATCAGGCTACGATCGGGGTTTATCAGGCCTGGACCGCTCCCGATTTTTCCGATATAACAAGCCGCTTTATTCTGGCTGAATCCGGCCATCGCTATGCCACTGCGGGAATTTTGGGTTCGGGTTCCGATCCTTATTACCGTTTTGGTCATGTGGCTTCATCTGGCGCATTTGAAGCTGTTTGGGCCAGATTTTACAAAATCATTTTTCGTGCCAATACGGTCATTGATAATGCAAAACAGGCAGTTCCGGCCGAAGAGGAAGAAGCTGATCCGTACCTTGCAGAAGCAAGATTTTTACGGGCATACGCCTATTTTAATCTGGTAAGGCTTTTCGGAGGTGTTCCATTGATAGTAAAGGAAATCAAATCACTGGATGACACCGAGCTCATATTTGCGCCGAGAGCAACCGATGCAGCTGTTTATGAGGCGATTATTGCGGACTTGACTTTTGCTGAAAACAATCTGCCGGATTCCAGAGGAGGAGCAGAGCTGGGCCGTGTCTCGGCAGGAACCGCCAAAGCGCTGCTTGGAAAAGTTTATCTGACCATGGCGGGCAAGCCGTTATCCAGAACGGAAAATTACCAGAAAGCCGTAGATAAACTGAGTGAACTGACCGGTCCTGAGAATGAAGAAAAATATGATTTCGAATTACTGCCGGACTTTGCGGATGTCTTTGCGCTCAGCAATGAACGTAACCGTGAAATTGTGCTTTCCTTTGGTTATTTCATCAATTCTTCCAACCCGAACGGCAATATTCTTCCCTTCAATCTCTTTCCGTCCGGACTAGTCAACGGCGATGAGCAAACCAATTACGGGCTGACGTATGCGTTTTACCAACAATACGAAAAAACCGATACCCGCCGGGATTTTACGCTTGTGGAACGTTACGTCTTCAGGGGCACTGCAAGAGCCGGCGCAGAACCGGGCGACAGCCTTATTTATGAACCCGGAACAGGCAATTACATTAACAAACGTACCAAAACGCCACTCGGCCATAACGATTTCAGATACGGAATGGCTTACGGAAAACTGGCCCGTGAACCGCGTCCGGCCGGCGCTGCCATTCAGGGTTACAGTGCCGATCTTATTGAGATGCGGTTCTCGGATGTTTTACTTTGCCTTACAGAAGCATTGGTGGAAACAGGCAAAACAACGCAGGCACTGCCGCTGCTCAATCGCGTTCGCGCGCGCGCCAAGGCAACTGCGCTGAAGCTGGCGACAGCGGCAGAACTGAGAACAGCCATCCGCAAAGAACGGCGCCTGGAACTGACGGGCGAGTTCAACACGGTATTGGATATCCGCCGCTGGGGAACGCTGAATGAAGAGATAGCAGCCATGTCGTCGGATCAGATTGTGGACAATAACCTGGTGCCTTACACGCCCAGACTGGAACTTTACCCGATTCCGCAATCGCAGATGGATGCCAATCCGAATCTTGTACAAAATGCCGGCTGGTAATTGATCTGATCATTCAGGTTTTTCCGGCATGGCCTGAACGGTAAGTGATTTCATACTACTTTTGTATTCAAATCGGCAACTATGAATTTACCCGGAAAATACCTTCATAAAGCGTTTGCGCTACTGTGTTCTGTATTACTGATTGCTTCCTGTCACCATCCTTTGACCGTTGCCACAAGCAATTACAAGCAGTATGCGATTGATGCACAAACCGGTGCAGATTCGGCTTTTATAAACTACTATTTGCCGTACAAGGAAAAAATGCAGGCGGAAATGGATAAGGTTATCGGCCAGACCGAACAGGAACTTACCAAACCTGCAGCGCCGGAAACGCTGATGGGCAACTTTTTTGCAGATGCCCTGCTTACCGAAGGATTAAAGAAAGATCCGTCTATTCAGTTCACACTTTCGACCAAAGGCGGCTTGCGTACCACATTTCCGAAAGGCAACATTACCGTTTCGCATGTGTTTGAACTCATGCCATTTGAGAACGAAATGGTGGTGCTGAAACTCACTGGTGAAAATGTCCGGAAGCTGATTGATTTCATTGTGAACAAAGACGGTGAACCCATATCCGGCATGCGCATGAAAATCCGGAACAAACAGGCCTATGACGTTACCATCGCTGGCCAGCCTTTTGATGTAAACAAGACTTACAACCTGCTTACGTATGATTACCTTGCCGATGGAGGCGACGATCTGGAATGTCTGCGAAATCCGCTGGAAAGGCATGAAATCAACAAGAAAGTAAGGGATGCACTGCTCGAAAATATCACGGACTTAACCCGGCAAGGAAAAAAAATCAACGCTCAGCTCGATGGAAGAATTGTTATTGAATAAAAACAGCCGCAGGGATTTTCTCAGGAAGACAGGTGCTGCCGCAGCGTTAATGACATTGGGTCCGGTACCGTTTGCTGCATTGGGCAAAGATGCCGTCGTACAGCTTACCATTCTGCATACCAATGACGTACATAGTCGTATTGAGCCATTTCCCATGGACGGATCGCGTAATCAGGGCCTTGGAGGCGTAGCGAGAAGGGCTGCATTGATAGCGAAAATACGGCAGGAACAAAAGCATGTACTTCTGCTGGATGCAGGTGATGTTTTTCAGGGAACGCCCTATTTCAATCTGTACGGCGGCGAACTGGAATTCACGCTGATGAGCAAAATGGGATACGATGCGGCTACCATGGGAAACCACGATTTCGACAACGGGATTTCCGGTTTTGTAAAACAGCTTCCGCATGCGAATTTTCCGTTCATCGTCAGCAATTACAATTTTGATAATACCGAGCTGCAGGGAAAGGTGTTACCGTACAAGGTATTCAAAAAAGGAAGTGTAAAAGTCGGTGTTTTCGGGCTGGGCATCGAACTGGCCGGTTTGGTAAACAAGAAAAATTACGGCGGAATCGTTTATACGGACCCGATTGCCAAAGCCAACGAAATGGCTTCACTGCTGCGAAACGAACTGGGTTGTGAAATGGTGATCTGCCTTTCGCATCTTGGCTATAAATACAAGGACGACAAAGTGTCGGATCAGGTTCTGGCACGTTCAACCAGAAATATTGATCTGATCATCGGAGGCCATACGCATACGTTTATGAAGGTGCCGGAAGAAATCATGAACCTGGACGGTAAGCCGGTTCATGTAAATCAGGTTGGATTTGCAGGAATAAATCTGGGCCGGCTGGATTACTTTTTCCATAAAGAAACAGGAAAGAAAAAAATGGTGGCTTCTGTTTGCCCGGTAAATGAATACGGCATGGTATAGCAGCGGCCAAATGTCAGTCGATATGCAGAAATTGCTGTCTTATTTTTTCTTCTTCCAGATCAAGCTGCGCCAGGTGCTGCCGGATCACTTCCTCTTCAAACATGGCTTTTTTATTGAATTCATGCAGCAGCGACCTTTTATGGTTTAATAATTCTTTGGCAATCGCCCGGTAAGCAGCAATATCCGCAAAGCCGGAACTGATTTCTTCGGGCTGCTGAATATGGTTCAGAAATCCGATATCGCCTTCAAGCTTGTATATAAGGCTCTGCAACAAATCATTCTGCGTGATCTGATCTGCAAAGCGGGTATTGATCATGTTCAGCGATTCCTCCGCCAGTTTCCTTCGGATCATGACATCCTGCTCGTGTGATGACAAGGAATAATCCAGTTCTTTTACATTCATCCACCGGATAACCAGCGGTAACGTAAGACCCTGAAAAACCAGCGTCACCAGGATGACCACAAAGGTGATGAAAAGGATGAGGTTACGCTGGGGAAAAGGCTGTCCGTAATCGGTAAGCAACGGAATGGACAATGCCGAAGCCAGCGAAACCACACCGCGCATCCCGGCCCAGCCGAATATGACCGGCCCTCTGAGTCCGGGCCTGCTGTCGGCTGTCGTAATAAATCGGCTGATCATTACGGTAAAGTAGGAGGCACCGATGGTGCTTGCCATGCGGGTTACAATAACAACCATTGAAATGATCAGTCCGTATTTGATGGCTTCTGAAAGCGAGGTTTCACCCAGTTGCCTGACAATAACCGGGAGCTGTAAACCAATTAACATGAAAATGATTCCGTTGAAAACAAACCCGACCGTAGACCATACCGTATTCGTATACATTCGGCTTAAATGACTGAAAATAATCTGGCTGCGGCTGGAAAGGAACAATCCGCCGGTGACAACCGCAATAACGCCTGAATAATGGAACTCTTCGGCCGTAATGTACATGGCATAAGGTGCGACAAACGTCAGCGTCGTATCGATACTGGGCGTTGTAGGCATCCATCTGTGAATGGCATATAACACCAGTGCAATGAGTAGCCCGATGGCAAATCCCATGATAATGACCATAAAAAAGCTGCCGACTGCATCGGAAAAAACAAAAGTCCCGGAAGAAATCGCTATGACTGCAAACCGGAATACGATGAGGCTGGAAGCGCCGTTGAGCAAACTTTCACCTTCTATGATGGTAATCAGCCGTCTGGTTACCTTTATGTCTTTCAGGATGGAAGTGGCAGCCACTGCATCGGGTGGCGATATGATTCCGCCCAGTAAAAAGCCAAGGGCCAGCGTAAATTCCGGAATCAACAAATGGTTGACGTAAGCGATCACGCAGGAAGTCAGAATTACGATGCCGAATGCAAACGAGCCGATTACGCGCCGCCATTTCCAGAAATCTTTCCAGGATGTCTGCCATGCCGCTTCGTACAAAAGCGGCGGCAGGAAAATCAGAAAAATCAATTGGGGATCTACCGTAACCACCGGCAGCCCGGGAACAAAACTCAGCGCCAGGCCCCCGATTACCAGCACAATAGGGTAGGATATTTTGATCCGCTGTGCCAGCATCACCAGAAAAAGTATAACGACAATCAGCGAAAGGTAAAGGATAATGGTATGATGCATAGGAGGACTCTGATGACGAACTTGGTTATTTTACAAACAGTTTGATTCCGCTAGTCGATTTGAGTACAATCTGCGGCAGCATGCCAACCGGATGAGAAGGATCATTTTCAAATGTAAACCGTTTGACAAGCGCCGCCAGAATCAGCTGCATTTCCATCAAGGCAAATTGCTGTCCGATGCAAATACGAGGTCCGGCTCCAAATGGAAGATAATTGAACTTCGGTCTGTTCCTGACGTTTTCCGGACTGAAATTTTCCGGGTCAAACGTCAGCGGATTGTTCCACAAGTCGGGATTGCGATGAAGCTCAAAAACAGACAGAAAGATGGAAGTGCCTTTTCCCAGCCGGTAACCTTCAATTTCGGTATCCGATACTGCCTCACGCGTCATGGTCCAGGCCGGCGGGTACAATCTTAATCCTTCTTCCACAACTTGCCGGGAATATGGCATGGCCATCAGCTGTTCGAAGGATGGCACATCCTGAAAGATTTCGGCTTCTTTTCTGAGTTTTTCCACGATGGCGGGCTGCCGGGCAAGTTCCCACAAGAGCCAGCTCAGTCCGGTTGCAGAGGTTTCATGTCCCGCGGCAAACATGGTGATTGCCTCATCCCGGATCTGCTGATCGTTCATCTGTTCGCCGGTTTCTTCATCGGTACTGTCAAGGAGCAACTGAAGCAGGTCATTGGGTTTTTCACCGGAAATTCTGCGATCCTGAATGAAGTCAAAAACAAGCTTGTTAAAATAACGCAGATCCGTGCGGAACTGGCGGTTTTCTCCATTCAGTGCCATGAGTGGAATACGGTACGGCCTTCTTACGCGAGTAACCAGGTATCTCTGTGTCCGGCTGACCTGCTGGTAAATTTTTGCCTTATCCTCGTTGGTCATGTTCCCAAACAATGTTTTCAGTGCAATGTCGGCGGTAATTCCCATCATACTGGCATCGATGTCAATGGAATTCTTGCCTCTGAAAATTTCCATTTCATCCAGAAACCGTGAGGTCAGCGTGCCCATGGCAAGAAAAAGTTCCTGCAACCGTTCACGGTGAAAAGCCGGCTGAACAAGCCTGCGCTGCCGTAGCCAGAAATCGCCGTCACTCGTTACCAGTCCGTTTCCAAGAACCGGATACAGCATTTTGGAAGAACTCCCTTTTTTGAAATTACGGTTATTCTGCTGCAGTATATGCCTGAAAAAAGCAGGATCACGGCTGATCACAAATTCCCGGAACAACCGGAGTTTATAGGTGCTGCCGCATGTTTCAAAACCCTGATGAAGGTAACGAAGCGGGTCGCTTGCAAATTTAAGTGGATCAAACAGGCTTATTTTTCCGATGTTAAAAACAGGAACAGGAGGCATCGTTACAAATGGTTTGAGAATAATTGCAAGTAAGCCATTAGACAAACAAAAAACCACCCTGATTTCAGGATGGTTTGACAATTTCAGGTAATTAGATGTATTGCTTTCAGCGATTAGCCGTCAGACGTTAGCTTTTAGTGTGTAAGTAACTATTCACTAACAGCCATTAGCTAACAGCCTCAAAAAATCACTTCTTGCCGGCAAAGGATCGTAACATCCAGGTATTTTTTTCTTTATACTGCATAAAGCGGTTTACCATATCATTGGTACCATCGTCGCCGGCTTCTTCCGTAGCCATCAGCAGAACACGTTCCATTTCAATCAGCTTCGCCATATCGTCAAGCAATGCATCCACCATCTGCAGATCCGGCATACCGATGGTGTCTATTTCCTGAATGCTGGATTCATTGATATAGTCCTGAAAACGGCTGTGCGGCGGTTTCCCCAATGTCAATACTCGTTCGGCAATTTCGTCAATGGTTTGCTGTGCGTTGGTATATAATTCTTCAAACTTCACATGCAAGGTGAAAAAGTTCTGTCCTTTGATATTCCAGTGGCAGCCTCTGAGTTTCTGGTAATGAATATGGTAATTGGCAAGATAGTCGTTCAGAAGATCTACAGCAGGTTTTACTTCCTGTTCATTCAGGCTGATCGTTTCGGCATTCATAATATGATGTATTAGGTTGATGTTAATTCCATTTTGACCATACCAAAATCATACCAGAATTAGGATGTAAAAGGTATATACGTCCACAGAGTCAACATTCAAAAACCGCCTCGTACTGGCATTCAGACATAATTTTATTGGCTCGGACTGTACAGCGGCATGATCCTTTAACGTTTGTATCTCAACAATTATCCGATTTACAACATGCGTATTGAAAAACTTAGATTGCTCAGATTACAGATTGTATTATTCCTTGCTGTCGGACTAATCACACCGGCTTTTGCACAGGACAAGGAAGAAGAAAAACTGGAAGCTGCTATTAACGTACTGAACGGTTTCAGCGAAATGCAGGAGAATATCCCGGCACAACTGCTGGCTATTTCCAAAGGAATTATCATTGTACCGAGAATGATCAATGCCGGGCTTATGATTGGCGGAAAACACGGCAAAGGCATTGCCATGGTGAAAAAAAGCAATGGAGAGTGGAGCGATCCGGTTTTTATCACGATTACAGGCGGCAGTATCGGGGCACAAATTGGGGTGCAGGCGGTAGACCTTGTTCTGATCTTTAAGAACAGCAAAACGCTTACGGATATCGGGAACGGCAGTTTTACACTGGGCGGCGATCTTTCCGTAGCAGCCGGACCGATGGGCAGAAGCTCTTCGGCAAACACGGATTACAAGTTGGAAGCAGAAGTTTATTCCTATTCGAGAAGCAAGGGGCTTTTTGCCGGAATTACCCTGAACGGAGCCGCACTGGGCGTTGACAGCAAAGCAAACAACGCGTTTTACGATAACTTTTCAGATGCGAAAACCGTATTTACCCGTTCCAATGATTCTTCCAAAACAGTTAGAGAATTAAAAGAAACACTGGATGATCTGAATTGATTTTCCTGAGCCTCAATTTATCAAGAAATCATTCCAATAAGTAGAACTTTCTACTTTGTCAAACTGAGCCAGATAATCCCAAAGCTCAGTTTGACAATTCCTGAAACGAACCAAAATCCCAGTTTTCCAAAAAGTCCATGACTATCCATGACAATCACATGACTATTCATTACACTCCATGACAATCCCTGACAACCTATGACAATCCATGACGTCACAAGTCAAACCGCTTCACAATTCTTTTCATTATAAAACTTGATTTCCCCTGTCTTTTCGCTTCTGCATTTGATTTTCCCCGTCACCTTTGTAACAGCTCCTTTCTGAATGGATTCATGATTCAGAATAATCCAGACATCCGGTTTTCCTTTGATCTTTACACGGGTACCGTCGAAGAATTTCTGAACACTGGCCATTGTATCTTTTTACTTTTTGTTAAACAATCCTCAAATATTGCCTTTTTTCATTTCTTCCACTGCATGGTTTGCCGCCCGTGCCGTAAGTGCCATGTAAGTCAACGAGGGGTTTTGCGTGGAGGTGGAAGTCATGCAGCCGCCGTCTGTCACCAGCACATTTTTGCAGTGATGCAGCTGGTTCCATTTGTTCAGCATGGAAGTTTTGGGGTCGTTACCCATTCGTATGCCGCCCATTTCATGGTTTTCACTGCCGGGATTGCGCTTGGTATCAGCGGTTTTGATGTTTGTAAATCCTGCTTTTGACAGCATTTCACTGAGTTCGGTATAAAAGTCCCGGACCATTTTCATATCATTGTCATCAAAAGCCACATGCATTCTCAGCTGCGGAATTCCCCATGCATCTTTCAGTTGCGAGTCAAGACTTACAAAATTGTTTTCTTTCGGAATCGTTTCGCCCATCATCTGAATGCCGAGGTTCCAGCCGCCGTTTTCTGTGCCAAATAAACTTTCCTTTAAAGCCGTTCCGATTTCAGAAGTATCATTTCCCATTTTGGAAGCTGAAAAAGACGCTGCGTATCCGCGCAGAAAGTCCGTTTCCTGTTTGAATACATTCCTGAAACGCGGAATGTAAGCACCGTTAGGCCTGCGTCCGTCAACGGTAAATTCATGAAAACCGTCGTAATCCGCACTGACACGGCCGCGGTAATTGTGAAAACCGATGTATTTGCCAAGTACGCCGCTGTCATTACCGAGTCCGTCTGGAAAACGGCTGGACCGGGAATTCAGTAAAATAAGATTGGAGTTTATGGCAGAAGCATTTACAAAGATAATCCGGGCATAATACTCTGTCACTTCCTTCGTCAGCGCATCTACAACCCGCACGCCGGTTGCTTTCTGCTTTTTCTCGTCATAAATAATGGAATGAACAACCGAATGCGGCTTCATTGTCAGATTCCCCGTTCTTTCTGCCCAAGGAATGGTGGAAGCATTGGAACTGAAATAGCCGCCGTACGGACAACCCCGCTGACACATGGTGCGGTGCTGGCACTTGGCGCGTCCCTGTTCCGTATGGATCGGCTGCGGATCAGTAATATGTGCGGCCCGGCCAATGATGATCGGTCGGGTATTCTGATAATTTTTGGCTGTTTGCTCACTGAAATGCTTTTCCACGCAAGTCATTTCATGCGGCGTAAGAAATTCTCCGTCCGGAAGCTGCGCGAGTCCGTCTTTGTTACCTGAAATTCCTGCAAATTTCTCCACATAACTGTACCACGGCGCAATATCGGCATAGCGGATCGGCCAGTCAATGGCAAAGCCGTCGCGCGCCGGACCTTCAAAGTCATAGTCAGACCAGCGTTGCGTCTGCCGTGCCCAGAGCAGCGATCTTCCGCCAACCTGATATCCGCGCATCCAGTCAAACGGCTTGTCCTGCACGTACGGGTGTTCTGCATCTTTCACCACGAAATGCATGGCATCTTCCTTGAAAATATAATGTTTGCTCGCGATCGGATTTTGCTGCCGGATTTCCAGTGAAGGCTGGCCGAGATGTTCAAATTCCCAGGGCTGCATCCAGGCCGTTGGGTAATCTTTAATGTGCCTGACATCCTTTCCGCGTTCCAGCATCAGCGTTTTCAGGCCTTTTTCGGTCAGTTCCTTTGCCGCCCAGCCGCCGCTGATTCCCGTTCCGACCACAATGGCATCGTAAGTTTGTCCTTTTACAGCATCTATATTAAAGTATGGCATATCCATCGGTTTTTATTTCTTGTTCCACAAATTGGGGAGCAGTTTGTCATGCAGTAAAAGCCGCCAGGTTCCCCAGTCATGCGCGCCTTCGCCGCCGATAAAATACTCATGTCTGATTCCCCGTTTTTCAAGTGCTTCATGCAGCGCAGCAGACCTTTTACCCACAAAATCCAGCTCGCCGCTTCCAAGTCCGACCAGCAGATAATCCACTTTCTCTTTTACCTTCGGATCATTGAAAAAAGAGGGGTTGAGTTTTTCCGGTTCCAGGTCGCCGGCGCTCATGACGCCAAATGAACTGAACAGGTCCAGTGCTTTGAATCCTACCGCTTCGGTATGCCTTCCGCCCATTGACAATCCGGAAATGGCGCGGCCTTTTCGGTCGGTTACCGTACTGTACGTTTTATCTACAAACGGAATGATATGGTTCCGTAGTTCATTTTCGAACAAGGTATATGTTTTTTCCAGATGCTGCGGGTGATTCCGGTGTAAAACCTGGTTGTTCGGCATCGCAATGATCATCGGAACCATTTTACCTTCCGATAAAAGATTATCCGCAATGAAGTTGGCACGCCCATCCTGCGACCAGCCCGAAGCAAGTTCCCCGCTTCCGCCCAAAAGATACAGTACGGGATATTTTTTGTTTTTATTATAACCCGGTGGCGTGTACACAAACATTTCCCTTTCGCCGTCCAGTACATCCGAATGATAAATATGCCGCGTCACGCTACCGTGCGGAACATTGCGTGCATCGTAATACGCCGGACCTTTGTCAGGAACGATCACGCTGCTGTAACCGGGCTGATTGGAAGAACCTGTGAAAGTATTGTTCGGATCAACGACCTGAACGCCATCCAGTATAAAACGGTACACGTAAATGTCCGGTTTCACCGGTCCGACGGTCAGTGTCCATATTCCGTCAGCACCTTTTACAAACGGAATGGGTTGTTTGGTTTTCAATGCGAGCAGCATGGGCCCGCCGGTCAGTTCCGCTTTTTGTACATCCGGCGCTT
Source organism: Dyadobacter sediminis (assembly GCF_005860765.1). GTDB lineage: Bacteria > Bacteroidota > Bacteroidia > Cytophagales > Spirosomataceae > Dyadobacter > Dyadobacter sediminis. Next base: position 619,267 of record NZ_VCEI01000011.1, read on the forward strand.
TCAGCCGGAACGTAATGGTATGGTCATCATGAACTTCCGGCGAAACGACATTGCCGCCGTATGGAAAAAGATTCTGCGTATTTTTCTGAGGGTTCCAGTCCAGATTTACATTGGCTTGCTGCGCATAGGCATACGGAGCAACCGAGCATAAAACGGCTGAGAGTATGCGGAAGCATTTACCTGATTTGTTCATTTATTGAATGTTTCTTTGTTTTGGTGACCAAGTATAACTACCATTTCAAAGTCAGGGCAACAGCCGGATTACTTGTAAATACCGGAATAAAGTAAGTTGCTGTCCGAATTCGATTCCTTGAAATCAACTTTTCTGGAAATCAAAAAAAATCCGTGCATAGATCGATAGGATCATACACGGATCAGGGTGTTGAATGGCAGGTTAAAGAAATGAAACCGAAATTTGTATCTAGATCTGTTTCAGCGTTTTGAAGATTTCGGCATGCGGCTGTTCGCCTTCAAAGGTTTTCACCAGCTTGCCGGATTTGTCGTAAATCGCAATGTAAGGAAACGAACGGATCTGATAGTAGCGCTGCACGGCATAGGAAGTGCCCTCGGTTCCTACTTTCACATTGGAATAACTTCCCAGATTGTACTGCGATACAAACGGCTTCAGCATATCCATGGCCTGAAAAGTCACCATCACAACCTGCTTGTTGGTAAAAACGTTGAAGTTCTTGATCATGTCTTTGGTAAAGTTCTGGCAATGTTCACAATCCGGGGAAAAGTAGATAAGCACCACCGGGCCGGCAGCCAGTTGCGAGGAAGTAAATTGCTGGCCGTTGGTCAGACGGATCTGAAACGGGGCGATTTTATTTTGTACTGCCTGCGAGAATGCAAGGTTTCCAACGATTAAAAAGAAAAACAGGAATATTAATTTACGGCTCATTGCTATCAGAATGATACAAGTTTAAGATTCTGCAAGTTATTACACTTTTGCTGTTTTATCCTGATCTGCAGCACGTATGTTTGTTAATTATTCTGAACGAATGATACTCAGCCCGGTTTTTTGCAGGGGCATGAAAACGGCAAATGATCCCATGAACTTGTGTCGGGAAAATGCTGCGTTGCTCAGTTGGGCGTGAAGTTCACCATCCAGTTAATGCCGAACTTGTCTGTGAACATGCCGAAATAATCGCCCCAGAACGCTTTTTCCAGCTGTACAATCACCTTTCCGCCTTTGGAAAGTCCGTAGAAAAGTTTATCCGCTTCCGCTTCACTTTCCGTTTGAATGGACAAATTATAATTATTTCCTTCAATCAGCCGCTGGCCCATGGATTCCAGTGCATCGGTGGCCATCAGTATCGTTCCATGACCAATCGGCAAAGCGATATGCATGAGTTTCTCCTGATCCTGCTCGGGCAGATTGCCTGCTTCAGGCGTATCTTTGAACCGTTGTACGGCCAGAAATTCGCCTCCGAAAACAGATTTGTAAAAGTTGAATGCTTCCTCGGTATTACCCTGAAAGTTGAGATACGGATTGATTGTTGCCATTTTTGTTTTATTTGGTTGTTTGAAAAATCGGTCAGGAATACATCATGGATTCCGGATTGATGATCTCATCAGCAAGAATTTCTGCATAAAACCCGAAATCATGCAGCAGGCGGATCAGGCACTCGGACTGTACCATACCTTCTGTAAAGGAAATCCGGAGAATCCGGTCACAGTCTTCCAGATCAAAACTGGCTTGGTACCCGGTGAAAATGCGGTTAATCTGTTCGATCAGTAAATGAGCCTGATCGTTGCTTTCAACATTGGTCTTGAAAATTTCTACCATATTCTGCATATCCTTCCAAATTCATTTCTGAGTGATCAAATGCGAAATTAAAAACGGGTATAAAGGCAAATGTTGTTGGTACAAACTAACCACAAACCAGCCAGTTCGAAAGATGCAATTTGCGACATTCAGAGGGGGAGAATGTGACAATTACAACCGCTGTATCCTGATAAAACCAATTTTCTATCCTACTCGCCGAATACCGTAATCAACAGGTTTCTGGCGCCTCCGTAGTTCCGGTGTTCGCACAGGTATATTCCCTGCCAGATTCCCAGCGCCAGTTTTCCGTTCCGGACGGGAATTTGCACGCTGCTGCCCATTAAGGAAGCTTTCAGGTGCGCGGGCATGTCATCCGGACCTTCGTCGTCGTGCCTGTAATCCGGATCATTTTCAGGAACTGCTTTGCTGAAATACATTTCAAAATCCTTCCGGACGGTCGGATCCGCATTTTCGTTGATCGTCAGCGATGCGGATGTATGCTGAATGAAAACCTGACACATCCCGGTTTTTATTTCACTTATCTGAGGAATAGCCTGCATGATTTCAGAAGTAATCAGATGGAACCCTCTCCGGCGTTCTTTTAACTGCAACGGCTGCTGAAATATTTTCATGCTATACTTTTACTTGAAGGTTTAAACGGGTTGCTTTTCGGTTTCTTCTTCTAATTCCGGATGAATATACTGACCGGACAATGCGCTGTAAGCCGGCGTTTTCATGGCGATCAAAGTGACGATCAAACCGATGATGCCGGTGACCGTAAACAAAAGGGCCAGTCCGCGGGCGGTTCCGGTACCGAACCAGGATCCGATGAGATGGACGCCGGCACCGGTGGTCATAAACGGGATGAAAATGTATTTGGCAATCGGCCCGATCATGAAAGCCGTCAGTGGCGAAGCGGCCTGTTCGATGCTTTGTGCAAAACCAAAAACCCGGCCCTGTCTTTCCGCAGGAATCACTTTCTGAAGGATGGTCTGTTCCGTAGCTTCCACAACCGGTATCAGGCAAAGATAAATGAACATACCTGTGGCCAAAAGGACGACCGATGCCTGAATGGTAAAGAAAATACAAATGCTCCACATGATGATGTTCGAGATGAAAAGCACCTTTAATGGGTTTTTGCCCAGACCGGTTCTGGCGACAATCAGCCCGCCGATGATAAATCCCAGACTCAGAAGCCCCCACAAGATTCCCCAGGTTTGTACCGAAACCAATGAAAGGCCGTAAGCATCCATTAAAGACATGAACACGCCGCCCAGAAAGTTATTGAACGTATTGAAGAAAATCAGTCCGAAAAGTCCGGGTACAATCCTGACCGAAGCAATCGTTCCGCGAAGATCGATGCTTTCCAGATGAGATTCGGTATGAACGATTTCCTTTTCTTCCATATGGATGGTCAGCAAATGCAGAATGACCAGTACGGTCAGTGCAACGGCAAGCAAAAGCATCCACTGCATACCCATAAAACCGATTACCAGTCCGCTGAAAATGGAAGCAACCAGAAATGAAACCCCATTTGCCGTTCCGACCAGGCCGTTTGCCTTGTCCCGCGTTTCTTCGGGAATAAGGATCGTGACCACCGTGGATAAGGCAATGGAACGTATGTTGCCCGTTATTGCCCCGAACAGTGTCAAGATGATAAACAGCCACAAACGGATGCTTTCCGGATTTTTGAACATGTTTTCCGGCGTGGATATATAAATGATCAGCGCGGTTACATACAAAATGAGGGTCAGGATGCCCGACAACATCATGGATGTTTTCTTGCGGTAGCGATCTACCACGGAGCCCAGGAAAAAACCGGAAGCGGCTACCGTAGCCAGATACACGCCTGCCATGACCGAAGTAGCCACAACGGACTGCGTTTGCAGGTAAACCCAGAATGTAACGGCAAACCAGACAAAATTGTTGGTCATGGATGCAGCCAGCGAATTGACCAGTATAGCGTAAAATGTTCTCATATCTTTCCGTTTCTAAGCAGCAATTGCCTTGCCGGGTTCAGGTAAATTCAGATCCGAAAACCCAATGGAATACGCAATCATACAAATTTACAATTTCTGCCTGCTTTCTGCAGATGTGATTAAGGACAAATTACGGGTGTGATTGTGCCATTCGCCCAGAACCATGCAACTGGCAGTGCAATGCCATACACGTGCATGATTCCGGACATAAGGAGTAATTTACAGGATTTTACCGGTCCCAGAAAGCGGGCGGCTCAATACCTAAGGATCGCAGATAAACATAACCCTGCCCGCGGTGATGAATTTCATTGTCAATCATGTAAAGCAACGTGCCGTAAACCGGACCTGCATACTGGCCGAAGGCAACATCGTGTTCCTGAAAGCGGTGAGGCGGTATTTGCGGCCAGATGGAACAGAGCAATTCCGTTACCTTGTCCCATCTCGTCAGTAATTCCTCTTTACTCGCCGGTGTTGGTGCGTTAAAACCGATCGCCGGATCATCGATACTCCAGTCACCGAAAGCGATGCCGCGTATTCCCGGTGCTGTCATGCCGGTAATTTCCATAGCCATATCGGCAAACGTACGCATGCCACCGATGGAATAAGTCAGCAGTTTATCTTCGGGAAAAGCTTCAATGACCCTTCTGGTCAGTCCGCGGTGCCCCTGCCAATGTTCGAGCAGCTGTTCGGGAGTAAAGATTTCTGTCGGGTTGTTCAATATGCTGTTTGTCATTTGGTTAGCTTCCATTTTGTCAAAGGTTATGTGGATTTAAATCGTTTACGGATCAAAATAAACTGCGACTTATGACAGCAGTATGTCAGCAGGGTTAAAGTTTTTTTAAGTCCTTTAAAGCAAAAAGTTTTCTGTTGAAAAGTGTTTATACTATTTACAGGAAAAAGTAAAATGCAGGATGGTCAGGGATAAAAAAAGCGGGAAAAATTTTCCTTGAGTAAGCTGACAATTTCATCGGGTTTCCCGCAGGTGGGAAATGCCGGCCAGACCTTTAAACCGAACAATGATTACAATACCAAATTCCGGACTTCGCTGCCGCTGTACAATACTGAAATGACGTACAACAGGCGCAATCGTAAGGAGCCAATCCATTTTCAACAGGCCGAAGTGGACGTATATAAAAGAGAGTTGGTGAAGGAAACCAAAGTCAGCCGTTATGCTTGTATGCAGTCGCAGGAAGCGGTTGCGGTACTGGAAAATTCGGTTGTACTTGCAAGGGAAATCCTTAGTTTCAACCGGGTGCTGGCAAATTGATCGTCAGGAATTTATCGCCAGGCCATCCGAACGGTTGTGAGTCGTTCCGAAAATGGATTTGTCTATATGGAAGCGATGCTTGACGATGCCAGTTTCCAGTCTGCCAATGCAGCGGCGTATTTCAACCTTTTGCTAAACTATCCGCTGGACACGGTTCTAGAAGTTGAAATAACAGATCAGTAAAATCGGCGGAATGATCCGGAGTAGGCTGGTAAAAGAAAAGAATTGCTGAAACTGGAATCGGCTGCAAAAGTAAACCTGTTTGCAGAACAGCTTTCAAAAGCATCTGTGGGCGGGCTGGCCATGCTTTCCCGTAATAGCCAGTGGAGGTTTGCCGCTGGTGATTGAATACAACGCGCTTTATTCACCGATTGCAAGGGTGCTCATCGGCGGACTGATCCGTTCCATATTGCATTGCTTTCCAGACTGGCGACTCCGGTTATGTATAAACAGCTGCCGCCGGTTATCAGCAGAAAAGAAACTGAAGAATGAATCCCGGAACTGCAGTACTGAAATCCGGGGCCACATTCATGAACAGTCCGGCTGGAATATTTTTCAAACAAAAGGTACGGGAGATAAAAAATACCTCAGAGGTAATCTTTCCGAGGTATTTTTTTTATTGCTTGTACATATATGTAATTCATAAAAAATGGCGGTCATGATGACCGCCCGCAACCCACAACAATAAGTGGCGCAGTTAGATAGCTGCGATTACGTGATTGTAGTTCTGGACTAATGGCAGGTTTTGATGCCTGTATTTGTGTTCAGTACTCATCTTGGTTTAAGGAAAACAGCAAATTCAATTGCTTGCAAGGTTATGGAGCCACTTTAAAGCGGACACACCTTGCCTCGGATCAATCCGGTTCCGTTTAAGATTATGAAATAGGTTGCGGGTACTAAGCTAGTACAAATCGGTACAGTATCAAATTAAGCCTGTGTTAAATATCCGCACGGGATTTCCGCATTCCGCTTGGCACAGGTTTTTTGACTTTCAGCAAACAAGATCTTATTTATGTAACCGGTATATGCTTCTTTTGACAGTTGCCAACATATCACAATCCAATGCATTCAGCAAACGGATGCTTTGAATCAAATGGAAAATTCAAACCAACAAGAAAATAACGGAAGACTAATCATTGTGGCATACAGGCTGCCATTCAAGATAATACGGGAAAATGATCAGATACAGCTGTTTCAGAATTCAGGCGGCCTGGTTTCTGCAGTATTGTCGCTGGTAGCAAACCAAAACGGTCCCGTTTTTCAGTCTACTGAAAAAATCCAGTGGATCGGGTTTTCGGAAAATTCAAGAGAAGAACTGGAAGGACAGTCGCTGGCGAATGAAAGTTTTCAGGCGCATCCGGTTTTTATTTCCGATGAAGTGAATGAAAATTACTATGAAGGTTTCTGTAATAACCTGATCTGGCCTTTATGCCATTATTTTCCGTCACTCGCCCGCTTTGATGATGCTTATTTCGAAGCGTACCAGATTGCCAATCAGCTGTTTTTTGAAAAACTGGACGAGGTAATCAGGCCCGGCGATGTCGTTTGGGTACAGGATTATCAATTGATGCTGCTTCCGGATATGATCAGGCAAAAGCATCCTGACAACAAAACCGGTTTCTTTTTTCATATTCCTTTTCCATCCTACGAAATATTCCGGTTGTTGCCGGTAACATGGCGTAAAGCACTGGTGAATGGCATGCTGGGTGCGGATGTACTTGGGTTTCATACCAACGATTATGTGGAGTATTTCCTGAAATCGGCCCGCCTGGTTTCCGGACTGGGCAACAAACTGCACTATATCAACATGAGTAACCGGATTGTGAAAGTGGACGCGTTTCCGATCAGCATTGATTTTGCCAAGTTCAACGATGCTTTCGATGATCCGGCTGTGGTTAATGCCCGGGACGAAGCGCGTCATTCCTTGAAGGAAAAGATTATTTTTTCAGTTGACCGGCTGGATTATTCCAAAGGCATTATTCACCGTCTGAAAGGCTTTGAACGCTTTCTGGAAAGATACTCCGAATGGCATGAAAAAGTCTCGTTTGTGATGGTTGTGGTGCCATCGCGTGACAGCATCGAGCAGTATCAGCAGATGAAATCCGATATTGATCAGACCGTCGGCAAAATCAATTCCGACTATGGAAATATTTACTGGCAGCCGATTATATACCAATATCGCTCCATGCCGAACCATGAACTGGTCGGAATGTACACGGCCAGCGATGTGGCTTTGATTACACCGGTCCGGGACGGAATGAACCTCGTCTGCAAGGAATATGTAGCCAGCCGCAAAGACCGCAAAGGCATTCTGATCCTGAGCGAAATGGCCGGTGCAGCCGCTGAACTCGGTGAAGCGCTGATCATTAACCCGCTGGACAAACAGGATATTGCCGATGCCATCCAGAAAGCTTTCAATATGCCTGAGGAAGAACAGACCAAACGAATGGACGCCATGCGCGAACGCATCCGTAACTACGATGTGTTTGCCTGGACCAATGACTTTTTTACCCAAATGACCATGCTTGAACACGAACATGAAAAACTGAAACAGGTTTTTCTGACCAATAAAGGAATCGACAACATCCGCAGGGCTTATCAGTCGTCCTCCAACCGGATACTGTTTTTTGATTATGACGGCACGCTGGCACCGATCGTTTCCGATCCTTCCAAGGCCATTGTTTCCGAAGAAATGAAAAACATCATTCTGGAAATTGCCCGGGAAAATACAGTCATCATCATCAGCGGTCGCGACCGTTACTTTCTGGACAATCTTTTTCAGGAACTCCCGGTGCATATCATTGCAGAACACGGCGCACTGATCAAAAACAAGGAAAACAACGAGTGGATGCTGAACGAGCACTATGAAGAAAACTGGAAAGAAAGCATCCGTCCGATCATGGATATGTATGCACAAAGATGTCCGGGTGCATTTGTGGAGGAAAAAGAAACCGCGCTGGCATGGCATTACCGCACGGCCGAAGACAGGGAATATGCAACCCGGAGGGCACAGGAACTGCTCTGGCAGCTGAAAAGCTACATTCAGCCGGAGCTGAACCTGCAGGTTATTGACGGAAGCAAGGTTGTGGAAGTCAAGAAAACAGCTTTCAACAAAGGAACCGCGGCAAAAGCATTTGTGGAAAACGGGATGTATGATTTTATATTAGCCATTGGCGACGATACTACGGACGAGGACATGTTCCAGGCACTTCCGGAAACGGCTTACACCATCAAAATCGGAGATGATCTTTCAGCGGCCCGAAACCATATTAAAAGTCAGGATGAAGTGTTTCATTTTCTTAACTTTATGGTTTCGGTAAAAACGGAGTAATTCCCATGATGCAGGAACCGCTTGTGCTTCTTAAAGTTTCCGTGAATGCAGTATCGCCCGTTTCAGAGGAAAGCTGGACGGAATTTTCCCGCATATGGAAACCATTTCATGCCGGGCGCAAGGAAGTGATTTCCGGTGCCGGCATGCAGGAGAATTACCTGTATTTTGTTACCGGCGGCGTTCAGCGCATTTATTTTCCGGATGATTCGGGGCGTGAAGCAACGCTGGTTTTTGTATATGCACCGTCGTTCGGCGGAATTATTGATTCGCTGCTGCTGGAAAAGCCTTCCATTTATATTTATGAAACACTCACCCCGTCACAGTTTCTAAGAGCCTCGGGTTCTGATCTGCGTGAAGTGATGCACCTTTATCCGGATATTGAACGTATGATCCGTACCGGAATCACACAAACCCTTTCGGGTATTATGGAGCGGCTGATGGAAGTACAGAGTTTTTCATCGGAGGAAAAATTCAGGAAACTGCTGAAACGCAGTCCGCATATTCTCCAGCTTGTTCCGCACAAGTATCTGGCCAATTATCTCGGTATGGACGCGACCAATTTCAGCAAGCTTTTAAACAGGGTCAAGATATAAATATTGGTATTTACCAACTTTCATGAATTTCAATTGCTGCAAATTTGTACCGAAACTAAATCTGCCTGAAATGAAACCCGTTGATAAATACCAGTTCCTGAAAGATCTTGAAAGCATTGTAGAAAAGCATATTTCAGAATCCATTATGCTTTTTCAGAACCAGTCTGAAGAAGGACTGAACAGACCATCTGACACCGGCGGATGGAGCATTGCGCAATGTCTTGATCATCTGAACAGCTATGGAAATTATTACCTTCCGCTTCTGAATAAGAAACTGAGCAGCGCAGAAGAGGACAGCAAAGCGCCGTTCTCAGCAAGTTGGCTGGGATCTTATTTTTCCAAAATGATGGAACCCGGCCCGGCACAAAAGAAATACAAAGCGCATAAAAACCATGTTCCCGCTGCAAATCTGAATGCTTTACAAATTGTTGATACGTTCATCACACAGCAGGAAACCATGCTTCTTTACCTGCGTGAAGCACAAAGCAAGGATATCAACAGTCCTAAAATCCCGCTGTCAGTTATCAGGTTGGTGCGGATCAATGTCGGCGATGTTTTCCGTTTTCTGGTGACACATAATGAAAGGCATATGCAGCAGGCGAAAAGAAACCTTGTACCAAAGCCTGAACCTTCCGGTTTGCATGCATCATAAAAAAACCGGCAAGAATTACTTTGCCGGTTTTTTCAAGCATTTTACTTCCAGCTCCGTTCCAGAAACCCGACCCAGTTTTTCCACATGATCTGCTCGATGTCCTGCGGTGAATAGCCTCTTGCTGATAAAATTCCCGTCAGTGTCTGCAGATCGGCAATGGAGTCCAAGTCACCGGGCGACTGCTCTTTTCCATAAGCGCCGTCCAGATCGGAACCGATGCCGACATGCAGAGCATTTCCGGCAAGCTGACAGATATGGTCGATATGCTGCGCGATGTGTTCAATTTTCAGCCCCGTACTTTCCGGCGTGGATTTTCCCCTTTCCCAGCCGGGAATCATCATCCATGCATCAAACGCCATTCCGATCACCGCATTTCTTTCCAAAAGTGCCTTGATCATGTCATCCGAAAACTGACGGTTATGCGGTGTAATTTCACGTACCAGATTATGACTTGCCCAGACCGGACCGTTAAAGATGGAAAGTGCTTCCCAGAATGCCGTATCGCACAAATGCGTGGCATCGAGAATGATGTTCAGCTTTTCCATTTCACGGAGCAAATCCTTGCCTTTTTGCGAAAGCGGCTGATCCGAATCGGTGCCGTATGCGTAAACGCCCGGACCGTAATGTGCCGGCCCGATAGCACGTAGTCCGTAATGATAGGCAATTTCCAGGTTTTTCAGGCTGATGAATGAGTCTGCACCTTCCAAGCTTAATATATAACCGATCGGTAAATGTTCCGTGGATTCGGCTTGCTGCCAAAGCTGAAGATGGCTGTTCAGTTCATTCAGGTTGGTGATCTGCACCATTTCACCGGCTTCTTCCATGGCTTTGTACCACGCAATCTGCGCCTGCGTTTGTGCCCAGGCTTGCGCCTGCGAATGCCAGCCTGGTATTTTGCTGTCCGGTTTTACAAATCTTGCAATCTGGGTAGCGACGCAAATTCCGATGTTGCCCTTTCTCATTTCTGGAAAGCTGACAACGCCTTTTCCACGATCCGGTTTATCGGTGAGGTTTTTTTCACGCTCGCGAATGGCATACAGATCTTGTGTCAAATCGCGGTTCCATTCCACGGCATTCATGGAAAGGTCAAGATGTGCGTCAAAAAGGAACATGAATCTGTTATGGTTAAGTAGCTATTGGCTTTACGCTTTTTAAAATAAGCATCCAGCAGGCAGCTGTTAGACAAATAAATTATTTGAATGTTGATCCTTTGTACAAGCGATCAACATTCCTTGTTACAGGAAATAATACAAACTTAAATACTCAGTCGCCGGCTTCTTGCCGTGATTTTCCATTCTCCGGTTACGGTTCCATTTTCAATAATGGTGGCGAAATCATGCAGGGCAACAGTCGGGCAAATATGATAAGGCAGCGCATAAAGCACGTCGCCGGTCTGAATGGATTCCCATGCATCCGCACCGACCTGGATAACGCCATGTTCTTCGCTTTGGCTTAATACTGTATAGTTGCTCAGGTTCAGTAACCGGAAACGGTTTTCGATCGGATTTTCGGCGGAAACCGCCTTATGTCCCAGATCAATGGTTATGATTCCGGAGACGGGTTTGGAAACTACGCGCGTCAGGATCAAAGCGGCATGCTGGAACGGCTGACCGTCAAAACGGTCGCCGTAACCCCAGTCCCAAAGCACGTTGGTACCCGGGCTCAGGTATACTTCGGGCCGCATGGCATGTACGGTAAAGGAGGGCGAACCGCCTGCAATGATCATGGGTGCCTGACCGGTTTCCGCTTTGATCCGGTCCAAAAGTGGCAATACTTTCTCGAAAGCCTCGTCGGCAGCTGCTTTCCTGTCTGTAAATTCAGGATTCCGGATATGCCCGTCGTATACATGAATACCGGACAGCGTAATGTTGGGAAGTTTTGTAATATGCCTGTACAGGGAAAGAATAGATTCATCCGTAGCATGTCCCGTGCGGTTCATGCCGTTATTGACATCGATAAAAACTTCCGCAGTAAAGTTATTTTCGGCAGAAAACCCGTTGAGATCATCCGCCGACTTTTCGTTATCAACCAACGAAGAAAACGCCACATGCGGAAACTTTTCCCGCAGCCGGAAAAGCCGCTGAATGTTCGGGCCCACCATCTGATAAGCCAGTAAAATCCATCTTGCGCCGGCGTCTGCAAGCATTTCTGCTTCTGCGATTGTAGCGCATTTGAATTTACTGATGCCTTGTTCCAGCTGCAAAGCCACGATTTCACTGCATTTGTGCGTTTTGACGTGCGGTATGAGCCGTCCGGCATCTTCTGCAATGCTGACCATATTCCGGATATTGCTTTCTAGTCGGTCTTTATAGAACAGCAGGGAAGGAGAAATGACTTCTTCCGGGTTCAGAAGCTGGTACCAGTTCATGTATTCGGGAGTGAAATGTGAAATGTAGTCCGTTAGAAGTGAATAGTCGGGTTATTTTTCTTCCAGTTCAAAAAGGGCTTCGATTTCTACAGGAATATTATCGGGTAAGGTTCCCATTCCCACGGCACTTCTCACGCCGATCCCGTTTTCTTCGCCCCATACTTTTGCAAACAGTTCGCTGCAACCGTTGATGATAAAGGGATGCTTTTCGAAATCCGTCGTGCAATTAACCATTCCCAAAACCTTGATAACCCTTTTTACGCGGTTCAGGCTTCCTAGATTAGCTTTCAGCGTGGCCAGAATCGCCAGGCCGACCTGACGCGCAGCCAGTTTGCCCTGATCCGCATCCATATCTTTCCCGATTCTACCTTTGATGAGCGTTCCGTCTTCCTGAACGGTACCGTGTCCGGAAACATAAACCCATCTTTTATCGACGATCAGTAAAGGTTTGTAAACACCGACAGGTTTCGGGGCAGGAGGCAAGGTAAGTCCCAGCTGAGCAAAGTTTGATTCAGGTGTATTATCCATGATTTTGAAGTTGTAAATAAATAAATCAGATTTCTAAACGAACAAATTTAGTACTAATACGCCCAGTAATCCCATTATGGACACAATTGTTTCCATAATAGACCACGTGAGCAGTGTATCTTTGATGCTCAGATTGAAGTATTCCTTAAAGAGCCAGAAGCCGCCGTCGTTGAGGTGCGAAAACATCAGGCTTCCCGATCCGATGGATAAAACAAGCAGTTCGGGAGCCACGGTGGAGTTGGCAAGAAGCGGTGCGAGAATGCCTACGGTAGTCAGTCCTGCAACGGTTGCCGATCCGACGCAAATGCGGATCACGGCTGCAATCCCCCAGCTCAGGATCAGAGGAGAAATGTCAATATTTTTCAGGTTTTCGGCTATGTAAGTACTTACTCCGCTGGCTGTCATGATTTCTTTGAACACACCCGCTCCGGCGATGATCAGCAGGATAACCGAAACACCTTTGAATGCTTCTTCCATTGATTTACTGATGCCTCTCATGGTCATTCCGCGACGGCTGCCGAGTACATATGCTGCAAATAACACGGAGACGAGCATGCCGAAGTAAGGCTCGGCAAGCAATCCGATCAACCGGCTGTCAGGATTCAGTCTTTTAACTCCTGACATGGTTGTGAGTAAAAATACAGGCAGCAAGGCCGTAACCACGCTGATTCCAAGGCCGGGCAGTTCGGCCAGCGGACGCGGTTTTACATTGAAGAGGTCTGCATCCGGTTTGGGCTGAAATCTTTTTAACGTACTTCCGAAAAGCGGGCCGGCTACCGCAATGGCCGGAATGGAAACGATGATCCCGTAGAACAGCGTTTGTCCGAGATCGGCATGCAGCTGGCTGGCTATGGCAGCGGGCGACGGGTGCGGCGGAAGGTAACCGTGCGCAACTGATAACGCAGAAAGCATCGGAATTCCGATATATAAAAGCGGAAGCCTTGCCGTGGCGCTGATCATGAAAATGAGCGGAATCACAATGACAAACCCGGCATTATAGAAAAGCGGAATACCAATGACAAACCCGGCAAGCGCCATGCCCCATTGTATATACTTTCGGCCAAAAACCTCGATCAGCGCATCGGTAATGCGCTGTGCCGCGCCGCTGTCCGCTACCATTTTCCCGAGCATGGCCCCGAAACCCACGATCAGTACCAGGTCTCCAAGCGTTCCGCCGACCCCCTTCTGAATGGCTTTGCTGACCGTCTCCACATCGAGGCCACTCGCCAGTCCGAGACCGATGGAAACGAGTAAAAACGAGATAAACGTGTCAATTTGAAGCCAGGCAATCAGTAAAATCAGCGTCAGAATAGCCAGAAAGGTAAGAAGTAAAGGCATAGTGAAAGTTATGGAAAAGATAAGCTTTAGGTAATAAGCGGGAAGAAAGTAAAATTTAACGATTTATACGAATTAACTTTTCCTGCGTTATTCCGGAGATAAAATCGGAAGGATCAGAGATATACAGCCGTAATGTACAATTAGCATGAAAGATAGCTTGTTTCAATGCTTAAAAATCGCGAAATTTGTCTTCTTGGAACTTATAATATTCATATTTTGACTGGGTAGCTGCCAGGACAGCACGCAGTTGAATTTTCGATTCTTTTTTAATTCTTTATGGCAGAATCTTCTGGTGAAAACATTATCCCCATTAACATTGAGGATGAAATGCGTGGAGCATACATCGATTATTCGATGTCCGTCATTATTTCCCGCGCTTTACCCGACGTTCGCGATGGTTTGAAACCGGTGCACAGGCGTGTGTTGTACGGGATGTCCGATTTGGGGGTAAATTACAATCGCTCGCATAAAAAATCAGCTCGTATAGTAGGGGAGGTTTTAGGTAAGTATCACCCGCATGGTGATTCTTCGGTTTACAATACCATGGTGCGTATGGCACAGCCATGGTCGCTCCGGTATCCATTGGTGGATGGCCAGGGAAACTTCGGTTCTGTTGATGGTGACAATCCGGCTGCCATGCGTTACACGGAAGCCCGTCTGAAAAGGCTTGCCGACGAACTGCTGAACGATCTGGGGAAAGACACGGTGGATTTTCAGCCGAACTTCGACGATTCTTTATCCGAACCAACCGTACTTCCTGCCAAGTTTCCGAATTTGCTTGTCAATGGTTCGTCCGGTATTGCGGTCGGGATGGCAACCAACATGGCGCCGCACAATCTTTCCGAAGTGGTGGACGGCGTTCTTGCCTATATCGACAATACGGAAATTACCATACCGCAGCTGATGGAATACATCAAGGCTCCCGATTTCCCGACAGGTGGTATCATTTACGGTTATCAGGGCGTGCGTTCCGCGATGGAAACGGGCCGCGGAAGTATTATCATGCGTTCCAAAGCGCAGTTCGATGTTACCAAAAGTGGCCGTGAGCAGATCATCATCACGGAAATTCCTTATATGACCAACAAGGCGGCAATGATCGAACGCATTGCTTCGCTGATCAATGAAAAGAAACTGGAAGGGATTTCCGATATCCGGGACGAATCCGACCGGGACGGCATGCGCATTGTATTCGATCTGAAAAAGGATGCGGTACCGAATATTGTGCTTAATCACCTTTTCAAATACACACCTTTACAATCTTCCTTTGGCGTCAATAATGTCGCGCTTGTAAAAGGCCGTCCTGTAACGCTCAATCTGAAAGATCTGATCCGGCATTATGTCGATCACCGGATTGTTGTCATTACGCGCCGTACGGAATACGAACTGCGGGAAGCTGAAAAGCGTGCGCATATTCTGGAAGGTTTGCTGATTGCACTGGATAATCTGGATGCAGTGATCAATCTGATCCGTAATGCCCGGGATCCGGAAACGGCAAAAGTCGGTTTGATGGAGCAGTTCCAGCTGAGTGAAATTCAGTCCAAAGCTATTCTGGAACTTCGTTTACAACGTCTGACAGGTCTGGAAAGAGACAAAATTGTAAAGGAATATGAAGAGATCATGCTGTTAATCAATGATCTGAAAGATATTCTTGCCAACGAATTCCGGAAGTATGAAATCATTAGAACGGAGCTGACCGACATCAAAGACCGGTACGGGGACGAACGCCGTACGCAGATTGAATTTGCTGCCGAGGAATTCAGTGATGAGGACATGATTCCGGATGACGAAATGCTGATTACGATTTCGCATGAGGGCTATATCAAAAGAACGCCTTTGTCGGAATACCGTACGCAGACCCGCGGCGGCGTTGGATCAAGAGGCGTAAAAACCAAGGACACGGATTTTACCGAGCATTTGTTTTCTGCAACCATGCTCAATTATCTGCTGATTTTTACTGAACTCGGAAAGCTGTTCTGGATGAAAGTATATGAAGTACCGGAAGGCAGCAAAACATCCAAAGGCAGACCGATACAGAATTTGATCAGTCTGGAAAACGGGGATTCGATCCGCTCGGTCATCAATGTACGTACCTTGTCAGATGAGGATTATATCAACAATAATTACCTCATTATGTGTACACAGCAGGGCACTATCAAAAAGACCTTGCTGGAAGCCTATTCGCGTCCGAGAGCCAACGGAATTATCGCCATTTCCATTAATGAAGGCGACCGTTTGCTTGACGTAGCATTAACGAACGGAGATAACGACATTGTGATTGCTTCCAGTGCAGGCCGTGCCGTCCGCTTCAATGAAAAAGGAGTAAGGCCAATGGGAAGAACTGCCGCCGGTGTACGCGGTATCAACCTTAATGACGCGGAAAACAAGGTAATCGGTATGGTTTGTATCAACCGGGAAGATGCCCAGCTGCTGGTAGTTTCGGAAAATGGATTTGGAAAGCGTTCGGATATAGACAGTTATCGAATCACAAACCGTGGCGGAAAAGGCGTTTCAACTATGAATGCTACTGAAAAAGTAGGTAAACTTGTTGCCATCCGCGAAGTGACCGAGCAGGATGACCTGATGATTATTACCCGAAATGGCATTGCAATCCGCATGAGCGTACTGGATATCCGACTTGCCGGACGTAATACTCAGGGCGTCAAGCTGATAAGGTTGAACAATTCGGATGAAATTACATCGGTGACCCGCATCTTGAAAGATCCGGATGAGAAAGCCGCCGAACTGGATGAAGACGGAAATATCATTGCAGCACCAGCCGAAATTATTCAGGGGTCGGATGAAACCGGGATGATTCTGGCAAATGACAGCGAAGATGATCTGGACGAAACAGATGAAATCCTGGATGAGCCGGAAGACGATGAAGAACTCTCAGATGACGCTGAGGTATGATTTTTGTGAAAAAATTGTATATTTTTGTTTCAAAGTAACACGCGAACAATCAACCACAATCAAAGTTTATATTTTATGAAAAAACTGTTTTTTGTTTCTGCACTTAGCCTTTTCAGCCTTTCTGCGTTTTCGCAGGATGCTGTTAACAAGGCCATGGTAGATCAATTTCGTAAGGATAAGGAAAAGAGTGATAAAGATATGTCGGATGCCAAGAACAGTGCGAAAGCATCATTCTGGATGGACCGGGCCAAATTATATGAAAACATTGCATTACAAGGTTCAGAAGTAGATTCCAGCGCTGCAAAGACTGCCCTGGAAGCTTACAAAAAAGTGGTT
The DNA here is from genome assembly GCF_005860765.1 of Dyadobacter sediminis. Classification (GTDB taxonomy): domain Bacteria; phylum Bacteroidota; class Bacteroidia; order Cytophagales; family Spirosomataceae; genus Dyadobacter; species Dyadobacter sediminis. The sequence goes on from NZ_VCEI01000011.1 coordinate 636,337, forward strand.
GAACTGGATCTTACCAAAAAAGGAGAGCCGGGCAAATCTGCCAAGGAAGCCCAGAATATTCTGAGCGGCGGTGAAGGATCACAGCTTTTCAATGCATTTGTGAAACAGGGTGCTGAAAAATATCAGGCTAAAAACCTGAACGGCGCACTGGAAATGTTTACCGCTGCACAGGAAATTAATCAGAAAGATACACTTGCTTCGCTTTACGGTGGTATTGCAGCTCAGCAGTTGGAAAAAAAGGATATTGCAAAAACGCAGTTTGAAAAGTATGCTGCGAATGGAGGTAAAGACCCGAGTGTGTTTTATGGTCTGGCCCAGTTGTACCGCGCTGACAATGATTTCGACAAAGCGATTGCAACATTGAACAAAGGACTTGAAATGTCTCCGGGTAACAAAGACCTGAAAGCAGAAGTAGTTAACATTTTGCTGGCATCCGGTAAAGAAGATCAGGCAATCAGTGAACTGACTGCTTTGACCACCAGCGATCCAAACAATGCGCAGAACATTGTGAACCTGGCTATCCTATACGATAACACCAGTGCTAAAATGAACCAGAAGATCAAAGAACTTCAGGGAAAACTGGGTGCAGGAAGCGGAAAAGCAAACAGCGCAACGACCAATCTTGAAAGTGAAAAAGGTAAAATCGAGGTTTATGACGGTGAGGTAAAACGCATTAGTGCATTGATCAAGAAACAACCTAAAAATGCGGATCTGAAACGTCAGCTGGCTGAGGTAAATGCAAAGAAAAAAGAATCTGTGGCAGCCATTGCAAAACTGGAAGGTGAAGTAAAAGCATCTCAGGAGGCGGCCAAAGGAAGTGATATGGCTTCTTTGGAAAAAGAACTGGCAGACTTGAAAGCAAAACAGGCAGAAGCAAGCAACAAAGCAGTTGAAAACTACAAGAAAGTATTGTCCATTGATGCAGCCAACTACGATGCACTTTACAATTTGGGTGTATTTTACTTCAACGAGGCGGTTCAGCTCAAAGGTGAAGTGGATAATATGAATATGACTGAATATCAGCAGCGCGGTAAGGAAGTAGAAGGCCGTGTATGCGGAAAGTTCAAAAAGGCTAAGCCTTATTTTGAAAAAGCGATTCAGTCAAAAGATGAAGCCGAAGCAAAAGAAAACCTTAATACAGTGAATACGGTTCTTGAACAATTTGCAGGCAAAGGTGTTGCTTGTGTAGAAGAATAAGATCCATTGTTTTTGAATACAAAAGAGCAGCAACGAAAGTTGCTGCTCTTTTTTTGTCTGTTCAGATATGCTTACTGCCACTGATTTCGGGTGGAAGCAGCCTGCGAATAGTCGGGTTGTCCAGCAATTGCTTCAGGCGTATGGAATCCGGATAAGGAATATGCATGGCTGGCTGCTGAAGGTAAACCGGATTGTGAGTTTTAAGATACTTTGTAACGTTGTCTGTTTGAATAACGGAATGCCTGTAAACCCTATGTATATCTTCCATATCAAACTTGAACCGTTTTTTATGCCCGTGAAGAAATAATGGAAAAATAGCAAGAATGAAGTATTTCTGCCATTTCCGTTTTTTATACTCCTCCATGAACCGAATTGCAAACCAAGCATTGGCAACCAGTCCGATACTAAGTAATTCTGTGTACCGGGAAGGCACCGACGAGAGTTCCTGCCCCCGGCCATATGCAATAGCGATTGCCTGTGCAAAAGACCACATGTAACATCCTGCCATAAACAGATCACTTTTTGAAAGTTTTTTATTTCTTAACAAAAATGAAACTGCGATCAGGCCCGGTGACCAAAGCGGTGCAGCGATCCAGTTATGCGGACCAACAGGCCAACTCAATATCCGCAAAAACGAATGTGTCCATTCGGATATGCTTCTGGCACGGTATATATGATGAGCTGCAATGTGCGGTATTTGCATATATGCTGTTCCTGCAACGATTACCAAGGTTGCAATAAACAAGAAATGCTGCAATGCTTTTTCCTGTTTGTCAAGCCAGTGAAGTAAATAAACGCCTGCAACGGCCATCGGTGTCAGAATACCGGATGCCATCGTTAATATACTGAGCAAACACAATACTAAAACGAACACGTTGGCCACGGCTTTTTGCGGATAGGTAACAGCCAGACCGACAGCAATTACTGTAAATAGAATCAGAAAGTAAAACTGGCTTTGAAATCCGACCAGCATATTTTCGAAAGAGAAAGGAAGCGTAAATTGAGCAATCAGAACGGGTAAAATGATCCATTTATAACTGTTCAGACCATTGAACCGGATAAGAAAACCAAGCAAACTTGCCGGAATTGTGGCTGCAAGGATGATATTTATACGTGCAGAAACCAGATTATTCCATTGACCGTTAACAATATACGAAGCAAGGGAAAGCAGTCGGGTAGGGAAGATGCGGTGTTCATTATGCAATTTCCACAAATCTGAAATTTTCAATGTACCGTCCACCCATGGCCTTAGTAATAAATCGCCTTCGGAATCCCATTCATCCCAGAACGGGATCGGCATGGCGTAATGATTGACAAAATGGTAACGTATCAGGATGATTAAACTAACAGAGAACGTAGTGATAGTAAATTTGGTAAGATTATTCCGCACTATGAGTTGATTGAATTTGAATTTGTAATGTGATCAGGGTTTCGGATTTTGAGAATGGTTTCATCGAGGACGGTATTCGCTTCATGATCATGATTATAGAATTCCTCAATACTTCTTTTCCGGTCTGTGTCGGCACGTCCTCTTTTAAGTTTGAAATGATACTCTTCCAAGGACTTACAGAAATAATGATTTAGTTGAACCTTGTTGACACTTACCTCGGAAAATGAATCAGAAATAACCTTGTAATATTCATTTACGCAGTAATAATTTTCTTTAAATAAAAACGCATGTGGACTAACAGCGTGAATTACAAATTTAGGTTGTACAATGCATTTGATATGCCTGTTTGTATGAAAATCATATTCGGCTCGAAGCTGAAAACGTTCAGTGACCGGTTTGCTTGATTTTTTCAGATGTCCGCTTGATCCAAACACTAACCAGTTTATTCCCAATCCGCCAAACTGTACGTAATCTTTCAGTAATTCAACCAAATTGCCATTGGTACTTTTTGGAACAATAAACTCATCTACATCAATAAAGGCCATCCATTGTGAAAACCTTCCGAATTTCTTTAAGCATTTGTTGTACGCTTCCAATTGTTTAACTTCTCCAAAAATACTACTTACTGTAACATAATCAGATAAACCTACTTCTGATAATGTTTTTTTAACAGGTTTTTTGCTGCCATTATCATAAATATAGAAATGCTGAATTCCAATTCCTCTGTGATAATTGATCCATTCCTCTATGTATTCATTTTCATCTTTTACAATACAACATACAGTCAGCTTATACTTAAACCATAATTTGAAAGTTAAACTGCATTTGATAATTTCCCGGATATAGTGTGTTTTGTAAAACATACGATTATGATTTAATTAAATTCTGATCATGCTTAATTCTGTTAAGCATGATCAAAATCTTAAGTACATTCGCATGTAAGATTTGTTATTTAGACGACTGTTTACCTAAATAGTTATTCTTTGGCACTGATGAATGTACTATCGGAGTAACTATGACAGGTAAGTATTTTATTGTAGAATTAATTTGTGATAGACAAATGAAGTAGCAAAACCTGATGAAAGTTAGAGTGGGAGTGGACGGTTGTATTTTGCATGCCGAATAAGCATTGATTTGATTGGGTCGGATAGGACTGAATTGCAGAAATAAGAGAAAAAATAAAAGCCGGTTAGTGAAAGGAGCAATGTATATTTCAAATTATTAAATAATTATTTTATAGTTTTTGTATCAAAAATTATAAGAATTGTTTCATCCTGCTCGACATTTGCTTCTGCATCATGATTGTAAAATTCCTTTAAACTCCTTGTTCTCCTACTTGTATCTGCGAGACCTCTTGCCAGCTTATTATAGTACTCTTCAAGAGACTTACAGTAATAATGGTTAATATGTATTTTGCCGACACTTACATCAGAAAATGAACTATTAATGATCGTGTAATTCTCGTTAACACAATAATATCCATCCTGGAAAAAAAATGCATGTGGCCCAGCAGCCTGCCTTACATATCTTGGCTGAACTATACATTTGATGTGTCGGTGAACATGAAAATCAATTTTTGCACGCATAAAGTAACTTTCCATTATAGGTCGATTAGTTCTTTTTACATGTCCATTTGAACCGAAAATCAGCCAATTGATACCCAATCCGCCATAGCCTTCATAATCTTGTAACAACTTAGTCAAGTTTCCGTCTGTACTTTTAGGAACAATGAATTCGTCAATGTCAATAAATCCAATCCATTGTGAATAATTGCCGTAATTTTTCAAACAGTCATTGTAGGCTTGCAGTTGTCTTACTTTTCCATAAATGCGGTTAACGGTAACATATTTCATCGAACCTATTCTTTGCAATGTTTGTCTTACGGGTTTTTTGCTCTCATTATCATAAATGTAGAAATGTTGTACGCCGATTTTTCTGTGATAATTAATCCATTCTTCCAGATATTCATTTTCATCTTTAACAATACAACAAATCGAGAGGTAATGGTTGTAACTTGGCTTGGAACGTAGTTTGTGTTGTACTTTATTCCAAAAATTACAAATATCAGCAAACATAGATTCTGAATTATTTTTAGCCTTTGAACTATACTTCCTGCTATATGCGGAAAGTATAATAATAGCACTATCAATACAGATGTAATATTTGATAATATTACTGAAATGTCATTTATACAATTATCATGCGGTTAGGATGAATATACAAATGGAGATGATCCTTATCAAAAAAGTCTATTTAACATAATATAAATTATACAACAAAGGTATAGAAACAAAAACGCCTGGATTTTGGCTATTTCCAGGCGTTTAGAATCCAATGAATAAGGCTCAGTATAAGATCATACTTATCTGTGCAAACGTCAGCAGGACTAAAAAGCTGTTTTTATAACTTACAAGGTTGTAAATGAATTATTTAAAACGATTTTCAGACCTATGTCAACTGATGTCGCAAATTTCAACGCACTTCTTCAAAGATGAAATGGGCTCTCTTTTAGGGATAAATTCCTGCGCAACGAAGCCTTTGAAGCCGGTTTCTACAATTGCTTTCATGATGGCCGGATAATACAGCTCTTGTTCTTCGTCAATTTCATTCCTTCCGGGAACGCCGCCTGTATGGTAATGCCCGATATACTGGTGATATTTTTTAATCGTTGCAATGACGTCGCCTTCCATGATCTGCATATGGTAAATGTCATAAAGCAGTTTGAATCTTTGTGAACCCACCATTTCGCACAAGCCCGCGCCCCAGGCTGTGTGATCGCACATGTAATCCCTGTGATTTACTTTGCTGTTCAGCAATTCCATGATCATGGTCACACCGTACTTTTCAGCAGATGGCATTAATCTTCTGAGTCCGATGGCGCAGTTACGCATGCCGTCTACGTCCGACATGCCACGGCGGTTTCCGGAAAAACAGATTACCGTTGTATAACCCGCAGCCTGTAATTTGGGGAAAATCTCTTCGTAACTTTTTACAAGTTCGTCATGATTGGCAAGATCATTAAATCCCTTCTCAATGCCCATGCCTGCGCCTTGCGGCAAAGCGCAGGTCAAACCATACTTTTTCAATGTCGGCCATTCTTCCGGTCCAAGCAGTTCAATAGAAGTGATACCGATCTTCTTGCATTCCTGTGCAAACGTATCCAGCGGAATGCTGCCGTAGCACCACTTGCAAACGGAATGATTTATCTTACCATTCAATTTAGTACCCAATGCTTTTTCATTTGCTGCAAAAACTTCCGAAAGCGATAACACTCCCGCTCCTGCTGCGATATTCTTTAATACGGAACGTCTACTTGACATGTTGAAATGGTGAATGATTAATTGGATTGTTTAAGGTCTTGCACTTCCTTTGGAAGCTGTCGGGAAATTGTCAGGCACTTTTTGGGTGACCTTTCCTGTTGCAGCCCATTCAGTGCCGCGTTGTAAAGTTGTAATGAAACCGATGCATTTCTGTGAATAGTTCTCATGGCCCAGCGTTGTATGAAAGATACGGCCTTTTCCATATTGCAAAGTCATCAGGATGGGTTCATTTCTTCCCGATCCTTTTTGTTCCAGCGGGCTGAAAGCCGTTGCGAGCACAATCATGTTTTCCGCCGGACCTCTTAACCGGTCATACAGTTCATCTTTCTGGTGAAGCCATTCGGCCGGAAGCCCTTTCATGATCGGATGTTCGGGAACGCGGGTTTTAACAACAAACTCGTGCTGTAAACCATGACTCCCGCCTTTCCCTGCGCTGGAATCCTGAACGATTTTCTGCTGATTTTCATCAAAATAGACATATGGGCCCGACTTTTCGTTTCTGCCTTCCCAGCCTCCGATCCCGATCATTTTGTTGTACGCTTCCCAGTTTGGAAAAGCATTGTCTGCGGCATGAACAACCACGAGACCTCCCCCATTTTGTATAAACTGCTCAAAAGCATCGTTGGTCGCCTGGTTCCAGGATTCGCCGTTGTAATTGGAAAGTATAACGTCATAACCGTCAAAACTTGGATTGAAATCGGCCATGTTTTCTCCTTTTTTCGGAGCAGTAACAACATCTGCGGTGAACAATCCGGTTTCTTCCAGATAACCTTTCATCAGTGCTGAGCCTTCCTTCATATTCCGGTGATTGCTCTGACCATCAATAATCAGCACTTTATACGATTTTACAGGATTTAACCTGCTCACAATCAAAAAGCTGGATAGTATCAGCAAGGAAAAAACCGCAATAACGGATAATTTATAACCAGAAATTTTTCTCATTATGGTAAATTAAAAATAAAATAGTGATGCCTTGGGAAACGCCTGATGTTCGAAACACCAACGTCAGCACCATGGCACCACTATCTTAAGTCTGAATAGCCGATTTCTACTCAAAACAGCAAGGATCTATTTCCCGCCTTTCTGCGTTTTGCTGCCTTCTGTGTAGATCGGGTTTTGTTTGTTACCGCCGGACATCAGATAAGCCACAAGATCTCTGAGTTCATCCGGGTTCAATCCGTTGATCAATCCCGGAAGCATGATGGAAACTGGAGACAATTTGGTTGAAGCTACATCTTTTTTGCTGATCTTGCGGATGGTTTTGGAATCAAACGGGTTCTGCGCAATGTGGTAAAAATTGGCATCTTCATTGATCTGACGGCCTACAACGGATTGTCCGTCTTTCAAGGTATAAGCCACAGAAGCATACTGATCCGAAACGGTTTTGTCCGGTAGAATAATGGATTCAAGCACATCCTTGGCTGAAAAACGGGTTCCAAGCTGCGTAAGATCCGGTCCGACGTCCGAACCTTCACCTTGAATCATGTGACAACGGCTGCAAAGTACAGCAGAGAAAATCATTTTACCGCGGTCAAAATCACGGTTTGCCAGACTGTCCTGTACCAAAGCTACGGCTTCTTCCACTTTCCAGCCACGGCCCGGACCTTTCGGCGTGTACAATTTAGCAAGATCATTACCAGTTCCTGTCAGCAATTCAGCCCCGGACAGTTTGTTGTAATAGGCAACTTTGTCTTTCGGAACATTTTTCAAAGCCATTTGTCTTGCTTTGTCAATAAAACCGATGTAGCTGCGCCCGCCCTGATAGCTGAATGCTTTATGGAACCATTTGAAGTACTGTTCGCTCAGTTGTGGAGTCCAGCCGGTTTTGGCGCTGCTTAGCATGATGGCATAAAAAGTCTGCTGCTGTGGTGGCATTTTCTCCAGCAAGCCGGCAAGATCCAGTCCGTACTGCGGATTGCGCAGGATCAAATCGGCAGAAGCCGTAACCATTTCATTGTCCTTATCATCGAATTTCTCGTTCTTCTCGATCAATGCAAGTGTTTTTTCAACTGCTTTCGGCGCTTCCAATGTAATCAGGATTTTACTTAGAAAGCGATTCTGCAAGGCATTCGGAGAAGGATATTTTGGATTCAGGTAAGCAATCACGGCTTGTTTGGTGGCTGCGTCCGGCTGTCCGGTCCGGTAAAGCGTTACTTCCACCGCACGCAAAAGGGCCTGCTTCTGAAGATCGTCCAGTTTGTTATAATCAATTTTTGTCAAGCCTTTCAGGATCGGCCCTCCTACTTTGGAAGAATCGCCTTCGCGAGCCAGTGCAATGGATGAATAAATCAATGTCTGCGGATCTTTTTCAGCGTAAACTTTATTTTCCCATTCTGCAACAGGCTGATGTTCAATGGCTAAACGAGCTGCAAAACGCAGGAAACGATCCGGGCTTTTCAGGTATGGCCAGGCTGTTTCCACTGCTTTCGGATCTTTTCTAGCATGGAATTTTTCCAATTCTGTACGTTGCTTGTGCTCTGCAGTAAGCTGGGGTTTTACTTCATTGGAGCCAGCTGGAATGTTCTGATAATCACCGTAATAAACGCGGTAAAGATCCGACTCCAGGCGACGGCCGCCGGTCAGGAAATACAATGCGCCGTCCGGGCCAATGGCTCCGTCCGTCAGTGGCAGCGGTGCACCGGAAAGGAATTCTTCATGATCAGCAGAGTAAGTCGAGCCGTTCGGTTTCAGGTGCAGGCCATGTACGATACCAAAACTCCAGTCAAATGCAAGCAGCGTGTTTTTGTATTTGGCAGGAAACCTTGCGTTACTTAAATAGATCAGGTTTGTCGGCGAACCCTGACCGATGTTCATGATGGGCGAAAGGAAATCGGCAAATGCCGGCGAAGTATTGGCGGAACCCGTTCTCCATCCATAATCACCGCCGCTGGTTGCATGACAAACGCGTGTCGGACGATACCAGGGCGTTCCGAAATCCCATTCCATATCCGAGTCATAAATGAAAAGGTCTCCTGCTTCGTTGAAGGCAATGTCGTACGAATTTCTGTAACCCGCGCTTACAAGCTCCCATTTTTTACCTTCCGGATCGGTATGTGCAATCCAGCCACCCGGCGCGTTGCGGTCTACGGCATGACCGCGCGGATCTTTTATCCATGGGAACAGGTTGTCATTTTTCCAGTTTGGCATCAGCCGGTACGAATCCATTTTAGGCAAATCGGTAAAATTACCCGCGACTACATAAAGAGACTGTTTATCCGGCGACAGCACAATGCTGTGCGGTCCGTGCTCGCCTTCTCCAACCAGTGGTTTGATCAGCGTAATTTTGTCATACTGATCGTTGTTGTCCGTATCCTGTAAACGGTACAAGCCGCTCCCTTTCGGAAATTTCGGATTTTCACGATTGTTGATCATGACATAAAGGCTATTGAAAGCATATAGCAGACCGTGCGCGTAACCCATTGCTACTTTGGCTGTATCGCCTTCCACTCTCAATGTTTCTACTTTCGGTTTTTCCGTAGAGCCGATTGCAGGCAGCACAAGCCGGAACAGGCCGCCATACTGATCGGATGTAATCATCCGACCTTTGTCGTCAAAAGTCATGGAAACCCATGAGCCGTTTTTTTCTTCAGAAGGGCTATATAAATGTTCAGCTTTAAATCCTTCCGGTAATTTAATTTTATCGACCTTGGAGCCAGGCGGACGGTGTTTGGCAGTCCGGTTGCTCAGCATCACTCCGCAAAAGACACAGACAGCTACCAGTGCTGCCAGCATCATCGGAAGTTTAAACCATTGTTTTTTTGTGTACATTTTACGACTCAGAGTTTAAGTAATTGGAATTGAAACTGGATTTGAATGCGTTTTCCGGAAAGAAAATCAGTTGAAGTAAGCCTTCCGTGTTGCCTATTCATCTAATTGAATATCGCGTTATTCTTAAATAAAACAAACTTAAACTAAGAATAATCTGATATGCAATGATAAAGCGAATGGCTGAACGTTCCATCCTGTGGTGTCGGAAATGGATGTTAATTAAGGATATTCTAAGTTTTTAATGCAAAAAGTGTAGTCAGTAATCATCTGCTACACTTTTTGTTTATTGAGCTTTATGAATGTTGTTCCTAGAAATGCGGGGTCAACGCAGCTTCTACTGCGGGCAATCCGTAATAATCGTCCAGAACGGTAAATGCATTCGGAGGAGGAACGGCTCCTTTCGGGAAATAGTAAGCGGCCGGATTGGCTTTTACCTTTGCACCATACGCGCCTATGATTTCCTTCACACGTCCGGTTCTTGTCAGATCAAACCAGCGCTTGTTTTCAAATGCAAGTTCAACACGTCTTTCTTTGAAAATGGCTTCCCGCATGGCAACCTGCGATGTTGCCGTTGTTGCGGCAAGTCCCGCCCGCTTACGCACCTGGTTCAGATAAGTAGCTGCTTCGGTTGTTTTCCCCTGCTCGTTCATCGCTTCTGCGGCAAACAGCAGCACTTCCGCATAACGGTACACCGGCCAGTTCTGACCGGTATTGTTATGCTGCGCATGTGTTTTGGCATATTTCTTAATATAAGGGAATGTTTTGTTTTCCGTCAGAGCCTGGCTCAGCGTCACATAACCGATGGATGCATCCTTGCGTTTGTCACCCACTTCATAGGCGGCAATCAGATCCGGTGTTGGAATGTTGTTACTTTCCTGCGAAGTAGGCTGCGGATTGGCAGTACCTGTAATGGGCGCTATTTCAGCTGCCGTAATCGGAGACGGAAGGAAACGATAAATCTGATTTCCGTTGTATCCGGCCGAGCCTTCCATATACTGGATTTCGAAAATGGATTCCTGATTGTTCTTGTTGGCAGTTGTTGTCGAGAACGCATTGGCGTAATCCGGCATAAGGCTGTAACCGTCATTGGCGATCACGTCCTTTACGAGGGTTTCAACCTGTGCCCACTTTTTCTGCGTCAGGTAAAGGTTGGCAAGAAGCGTTTTGGCGGCTCCCGAAGTAGCCCGTCCGGCTTCCTGTTTGGCCTTGTTCCGTAGCATCGTACTGGCAGCCTGTGCATCTTTTTCAATTTGTGCATAAATTTCCTCCGTACCGGATAAAGGCAAGGCGGCATCTTCACGACCTGCAACCGGTGTCAGGTGCAAAGGCACTTTGCCAAACAGACGTACAAGGTCAAAGTATGCAAAGGCCCGCAGAAACAATGCCTGTCCACGCAAGTTATTTTTCGACTCTTCAGCAAATTCAATATCATCGATGGAGGTAATCACCTGATTGGCCCGGGCAATGATCTGATAGTTCAAACGGTATTGCACCAGTACGTTATCATTGGCCGTAACGCCGCCGGCAGTCGGAACTGCAAAATCGGCGACATTCTCCGTCGGGTCCACCGCACCATACAGCGTATTTCGTGCATAATAGGTATTGTCCGAATGCATTTCTTCCAGTACCCACGCTCTTTCGTTGAACATCTGGCGGAGCGGAACGTAAATCCCGTTGACAGCTTGCTGGAAATCAGCCTCGTTTTTGAAGAATGTGGCAGAGCTCAGAGCCGTTTCGGGCACCACGGTCAGGAATTCTTCCTGGCAGCCGGCCAATGCAAATACCAGAAGACAGCTGGCTATGTATTTTGTTTTTTTCATTTCTGATCAGAATTAATAAATTGAAATATGCTGACTTAGAAGTTCAGGTTTACACCCACGGTCCAGGTACGCGGAACCGGATAGCTGGAAAAGTCAACACCCTGGCTCAGGTTGCCGCCATCGCCGTTTCCATCTCCCTGTGCACTGGTTTCCGGATTAGGTCCGCCTTTGTATTTGGTAAATACATAAACCTGCTGGATAGAAGCATACAACCTTGCCGACTTGAATACTTTGTTCACTTTACCGATGTTGTAACCCAGCGTAATGTTCTTGATCGTGAAGTAAGAAGCGTCAGCCACGAAATGCGAGCTGTTCCAGTCACGTTCGATTCCGGTATAGTTTCCACCGTTGTTGGTAGCTCCGAACATGCCGTTTCCGGTAGAAATAACCTGTGTTGCCACGCCGTTTGCATCATTCTTGACACGGAAACGGTCTTTAACGCCTGCCACCATGTTGAATACACCGTCGAGGTTAGCCGTACTGTAAAGGTGACGAATCCAAAGCTGGTTTCCTTGTGAACCTGATCCGGTAATGGACAGATCCCAGTTTTTATAGCTCAGGTTGTTGGTGATCCCGTAAGTAAATTTGGGGAACGGATTTCCGATAATGGTTCGGTCATCAGCGTCACCGCCATACGTAATGACACCGTCGCCGTTCACATCTTTCATTTTGATCGTACCGATAGCTGAACGGCCCGGAATGATCGGGGAACTGGCCAGGTCTTCAGCATTCATGTAAAAACCTTCTTTTACCAGACCGTAAAATTGTCCGAATGGCTTGCCGACCTGCGTAATGTGGAAAGAACCGTAAACGCGGTCGATACCCGGAGCCAACTCCAGTACTTTGTTGCGGTTAATGGAAATGTTTGCATTGGTCGTCCATTTCAGTCTTCCTTCCAGATTACGTGTCGTCAACGAGAATTCATGTCCCCAGAACTTGATTTCTCCGATGTTGTCATTGAAGTTGGTAAAACCTGCTTCCTGCGGAATCTGTACGGCATACAACAGATTTGTTGTCCGTTTGGTATAAAAGTCATAGATGAACTGGATACGGTCGTTGAACAAACCCAGATCCAGACCCAGGTCCATTTGTTTGGTTGTTTCCCAGCCGAGGTTGTTGTTCGCCAGAGAAGTAACAACGGCACCTGTTGCCACATTATTTCCAAATACCGCATTGGTTGTATTATTAACCAGCGCATACTGCGTATAGTTACCGATGTTATTGTTACCGATCACACCATAGCTGCCGCGGATTTTAGCAAATGACACTTTGGAAATGTTTTTGAAAAATTCTTCATCGGACATCACCCAGCCGGCCGAAACAGAAGGAAATGTTCCCCAGCGGTTATCCGAACCAAAACGGGAAGAACCATCCGCACGAATCGCTGCCGTAAACAGATATTTTCCTTTATAGTTATAGGAAAGACGGGACAGATACGAAGTCAGAGACCACTCATTGAATCCGCTGAAAGTTCCACCGCGGTTGATGTTGAGCGCACCCTGAATGGTTGGAAGCCTGTCATCGGCATAGGTGTCCGCCTGAATACGGGCGAAATCCTGGGTATAACGCTGCTGTGTAAAACCGGCCAGTAATTCAAAATTGTGGTTCCCGAAACTGGTGTTATAAACCGCGGTGTTTTCATTCAGCCAGCTGATGTTTTCCAGACTCTGGCGGGTTGTAACGGCCGTAGTCGGAACCGGAACGTTGATGTTGCTGGTGGCTGTGGACGGGTTGAAGAAGAAAAACTTGTTGTTTTCGTATTCAATGTTAAGCGTCGTTCTGAGCGTAAGCCCTTTGACAGGATTCAGTACCAGATATGTATTGCCCAGCAGTTTTGTAGTCTTGGTTTCGTTAACCAGTTCTTCGGCTGCGCGCACCCAGTTCGGATAATCAAAGATGTTGCCTGTGCTTCCCGGAAAGTTGTTGTATTTCGTCAGTTGGCCATTTGCATCATAAATCGGCATGACCGGCCATGTATGCAGCGCGTTGAAAAGAATTCCCGTTCCGCGGTCGCCATCCGTTCTCGGCGTATTGTCGTAAACATATTGCGGTGCGATATTGAAGCCGATCTTTACTTTGCTCGTAATATCGTACTCCGAGTTCATACGAAGCGAATAACGTTTGTAGTCATTGTTCAGGACAACACCCTGCTGATTGAAAATACCTGCCACCAGGGAAGTTTTCAGGTTTTCCTTGTTGGAGGTCACCGTCAGGTTATAGCTCTGAATCGGCGCTGTACGTAAAAGGGCATCATACCAGTCATTGTTTTTTCCTCTGAAGCTGGACGGATTTTCAAATTCTTTCGGTACAGGCTGATTCTGGTCTTCGTAGTATTCTTTTTTAAACTGTGCGAATTCTTCGGCATTAAGCATTTTCACACGGCCTTTTTCAGCCACTTTCTGAAAACCGTAGAAGGAATTCAGGCTTACGCTTGTTTCGCCAGGTTTACCTTTTTTGGTTGTAATCAGGACCACGCCGTTGGCAGCGCGGGAACCGTACAGCGAAGTGGAGGCTGCATCTTTCAGAATGGAAATATCCTCGATCTCGTCCGGGTTTATCGTACCGATATTCCCTGTGATCGGAAATCCGTCAATTACATATAAAGGATCGCTACCCGCCGAAACCGAAACCTGTCCGCGGATACGTACCGACATACCCTGTCCGGGCTTGCCTGTCGTTTGGTTGATCTGCACACCGGCAAGCCGTCCCTGCAATTTCTGTGTAACCTGTGAAACGGGAATGTCTTTGAGTTCTTCGCTTTTTACGGTCTGGACAGAACCCGTGATTTCTTTTTTTAACTGACTGCCGTATCCGACTACGACTACTTCGGAAAGCGCCTTGGAATCCGTAGCCAATATAACATCAATGGTGGAGCCGCTTCCAAGCGGAACTTCCTGCGACAGAAATCCGACTGAAGAAAAGATCAGCGTGCCGCCCTGATCCGGGACATTGATGCTGAAAGCCCCGTCTGCATCCGAAACGGTTCCGGTTGTAGATCCTTTCAGGACAATGCTGACACCGGGAACCTTTTCACCGGTCTCGTCGGTGACTTTGCCGCTAATGGTCCGGTCGATGGTAAAATTGCTTTTTACAGCATGGCCGGGGAACGGGTGATGATCTGCCATTGCATTTACGCCGCAGGCAACACCAATAAGCACCTGGCTCAATGATATTTTCAGTATGGAGTGAAGCCGGGTACAATGTAACGATTGTCGAATTTGATTCATACGATTAAGTTTAAGAATTGGAAATAGTCATGGATTTCAGTACTGGTATGCAGGCGAATCCGCTGCTTTACGACTCCTTCTGTTTACATCATGTGTTTTGGGGGTTTGGGTTAATGGATTTTTAAAGGTTTAGGAACAGGCAGTATTGCATAACTAAGGGGTAATAATAGTTTAATTTTTTACCGTTTTAATCTCATTTGATTTCTGGTGCTTTTATTCCTTTATGCCGTTAAAAGCATTTGAATGGTGCCATTGATTTAAGTGGATGGGATTCCTTTAAGAAAAAAGTATGCTCTTATATGTAAAAGCACAATTTATAATATATATAATAATATTACTGCAATAGTAAACTGAATGCAAGAACTGACTGTCCTGCTCTGTCTGGTTTAATCAATATTTAATAAGCATGACTTTATTGGATATATCCGGTAAAGTCAGAAAGCTTGCGCTTTCAGCCAGGCATTAATAGTGTCACGATTCTGAATACCTCAGGCACTAAGTAAAGGTTCTGTGTGACTTCTACATCAAAGAAAAGAAGCAGGCGCAAAGGCTGGTCTTGCTTTGCTTTGTCCCTGCTTCAAAGAAACAAAACAAAAAGCAAATGGATTAGTGACGTTATTTCTATAAATTTACGGTGTAGGTGTTTTTCAACCCTTTTCAACGATTCCAAAGGCAATGCTGAATATCAATGGATTCTACAATGAAATGCTTGCAGGCAAATGATTAGAAACTTATCCTGTTTGTTGCTCCTGTTTTTGCTGACGTGGTGTACAGGCTTTCATGCCGCAGCAAACCATATTGTGGGCGGGGAGTTACAAATGAAGCCATCCGGGGCAACCGGCAACTTCGAAATTACACTGATACAAATCTGGGATCAGAACAACGTGGTTGTTTCCACACCGAATGTCACCGGAAACCGGGATCCGGAAGCAACCCTCTATATCTACAGGAAAAAGGACGATCGGATGATGGGTGAAATACTGGCCACATATGTTTCCGTAAAATCCATTCAGTACCAGAACAAAGCCTGTGCGATAATCCGCTCGCTCAACACATCCATCGGTACATATAAGGGCAATATTTTTCTTGATCCTCAAAAATACAATGATCCGGAAGGTTATTACATGGTATGGGAACGCTGCTGCCGGAACGATGATATCAATAATATTGTCAGGCCCGGCGATAACGGAATGGTCTTTTATCTGGAATTTCCTCCGGTAACAGTAAGCAATTCGTCACCGGAATTCCTTCCGCCGAACGGGCAGTACATTTGCAGCAACCGTCCTTTTTCCATGAACATGTCCGCCACTGACGAGGATGGCGACGAATTGCGCTATTCGCTGGTAACACCCTATCGTGGAAACACGAGTCCGGACGATCCTTATGGTACTGCTAATGTCAGCAACGGTTATCCGCTGGTTACGTGGGCACGCGGGATTTCGCTGTCCAATGTGATCCCGGGTTCCAGTCCGTTAAGCGTTGGCAACACGGGAATGTTAACCGTAAATGCTAATAAAATTGGTCTGTACGTATTCGCCATTCAGTGTGAAGAATTTCGTAATGGTAAAAAAATTGGTGTGGTCAGAAGAGATTTTCAGTTGCTTGTGATTGACTGCAATGATGATACGCCTGAAAAGCCGGTCATAATGTATGACGCAAAGCCGGTTACAGAAGTGGAATTCTGCCCGGAAAAAACCATTGAACTCAGTACGGCAAGTGCACCGGGCTGGGCTTATCAGTGGCAGCTGAACGGACTGAATATTCCGGGTGCGGACGATCCGAGTATCATGGTAAAAGACAGCGGATCGTATTCGATCATTAAAAGCTTTGTTGGAAAATGTTCCAGAGACACTGCATCGGAAATGGTCCGTGCACGTTTCTCGGATCCGATTCCTGCGGTCATAAGCTCAGATCAGAATGTTCTGTGCCCCGATGCAAGGATGAATTTATCTGCGAACGGCGGCAACGTGGCCAGTGATCTTGTCATTGAATGGAAAAAAGACGATGTCATTCTGACCAGTTCTGCACCGGTGTTGAGTATCGGTGATGCCGGTACTTATATGCTGAAGATTACCAATCCTGCGGATGGCTGTACCGGAACCGATACAACCCATATTGCAGAAGATAGTTTTGATGTGGTACTGCCGGAAAGAACTGGTGTAATAACCGGTGCCAGTGTAAAGCTGGCACCAACGATCTCCCCGCCAAATCTGAATTATGTTTATAGCTGGTCGCCGCCGGAAGGAATGGTTTCAAAGGACAACGTTAAAGAAGCGGTTGTAGCTCCGCAGACGGACACGCAATACACTCTTTCGGTCACCTCGGAAAACGGATGTATTGCAAAGGACAGCACGCTCGTGTTTGTGATTGAGAAAATACATATTCCAACGACGTTTAGCCCGAACAATGACGGCCATAATGATACTTTCAAAATAATCGACAGCAAAAACCGCATTGAAGAAATAAGCATTTTTAATCGCTGGGGCGAGGTGATTTTCCATTCAAAAGGATATTCCGAGCCTTGGAACGGAACATATCAAAACAAACCGTTGCCGGCGGGCAGCTATCCGTATATTATTAAGGCACAACTTCAGCAACCCGTCGAAGGCTCTGTTCTACTCTTAAAATAAAAGGTGTCAGAAATCACCTGACGCTATCAGACACCTTGCCTGAATTCCTGGAAAGTACCGTTGCTGTAGAAAATCAAAATCCGCTCCACGGTTTTATCCTGTTTAGAAACCGCGTCATTCAGCATGCCATTCTCGCGTGATCGGGCAGTTTGATGATTGTATTTTCTGCTTGATTCCGATGCCGCCGGGTACTGCGGTTTTCTTTCATGAACCGGAGCGTAGGAAGTGTGTCTTTCCTGATATTCGGTTTGATCCAGAGGCAGACTTTCATCATCCATAATCCAGTTCAATCCGATCTCTGGAAACCGGCGTATAATCTTCTGTACAATGTCCAGGCTAGGCTTGTTTCTGCCAGCAAGAATATGTGAAATGCTCGAACGCTGAATGCCGATTTCATCTGCAAACAAGGACGGTGATATATTCTTTTCAATCAGTATTTGTTTAATCTTTTCATTCAAATCCATAATTGCATTTTGTAATTTAATGTAACATGGCTCAAACTTAATCAATTCACATCAGTAAACAAATAAAGATTTATAATGTTAAACTTATAATTGTAAATTGTTTACAAGTATAAATAGCCATTAATTTAATAATGTAAATTTAACTTTATGCATTATTTATGCCATTAAGACACTTTACATACTTAAACAACAAAAAAGGCTGCCTATGCCAATCATAAGCAGCCTTAATAATCTGATGTAATATTCTAAACTGCTACCTGATTTTCGCGCAATGCATCATTCAAGGAAGTCTTTAAATCCGTACTGGCTTTTCTTTTTCCAATGATTAAAGCACATGGAACATGATAAGTACCTGCGGCAAATTCTTTTGGCAAGCTGCCCGGAATAACTACACAATCTTCCGGAACATAACCCTTGTATTCTATGGGCGAGTCACCAGTCACATCGATGATTTTAGAACTTCCGGTTATGGTTACGCCAGCTCCAAGAACCGCTCTTTTACCGATATGTGCACCCTCTACAACAATACATCTTGATCCGATAAAAGCACCATCTTCAATGATAACAGGAGACGCCTGTACGGGTTCCAGGACACCGCCCACTCCTACTCCTCCGCTCAGGTGAACGTTCTTTCCGATCTGTGCGCAACTCCCTACTGTGGCCCACGTATCGACCATTGTTCCCTCATCGATATAAGCTCCGATATTTACATAAGAAGGCATCAGTACAACACCTTTGGAAATATATGCACCATACCTTGCAACAGCTGGCGGAACAACCCGGATTCCGAGTTTATCATAGCCTGTTTTCAGTTTCATTTTATCATGGTATTGAAAAATGCCGACTTCACTGACTTCCATCTGTTGAATCGGAAAGTAAAGAATGATTGCTTTTTTTAAAGCCTGATTAACTTTCCACTCTCCATTTGGCAGTGGTTCTGCTACTCTTATTCTACCTTTATCTACTTCTTCAATAATATCCTTTATAAAGTTGATTGCTTCCGGTTGTTTAAGAAGCGCTCTGTTCTCCCAATAAGACTCAATTTGTTGCTCGTAACTCATGTTAAACTAATTAATTAATAAACTATATTTAAAGTATTGAAATACAGGAATTTGTACTGTTATGTAAAACAATATTTTATAAATCAGGTAATCTTAAATAGAATCTATGGCCTTTCCTCCTACCCTAAATTTAGCTTAATTAAAGCAGGTTATCAAATGGTGGATATAATTAATGTTTCTCCTGTGCAAACAGCGGTAAACCGGAAATCGCATGCGAAAATCATAGGCTTTGCCGACAAGCTTTACTGTCATGAGCATTAAGCATCTTGTCATTCAATAATAAAGTAAGTCACAACCAGTATTTGTTTTGCATTTACTAAATTAAAAGTACATTCCAGATCGATAATAAACATTTGCAAATTAAATAAATACGCAGAGATAAACATAAAAGAATACTATTTAAATTAGTATTAAGCAATAAAAAATAATGCTAAATTTAGTATTTGATTGCAAATTTGCTAATGTGTGTAGCTATCTAGTGATAATCTTACTATTGATGAATTTTCAGATATTCCTTTAAATCCGTATACATTTTTATTAATATTGCCCTTTAAATAAATCAAATTAAGAAAGACATGTCTAACGTAAAAGTTGCAATTAATGGATTTGGTCGTATCGGCCGTCTGGTTTATCGTCAGATTTATAATATGGAAGGCATTGATATTGTTGCCATCAATGATCTGACCAGCCCAA
Source organism: Dyadobacter sediminis (assembly GCF_005860765.1). GTDB lineage: Bacteria > Bacteroidota > Bacteroidia > Cytophagales > Spirosomataceae > Dyadobacter > Dyadobacter sediminis. The sequence continues at coordinate 655,907 of NZ_VCEI01000011.1, forward strand.
AAGTATTAGCACACTTACTTAAGTACGATACGGCACACGGACGCTTTGATGCAGAAGTTAAAACAACTGATAATTCTATTGTTGTAAATGGTGAAAATATCGTTATTTATGCACAGCGTGATCCTGCACAGATTCCATGGGGATCTCATGATGTCGATGTTGTCCTGGAATGTACCGGATTTTTTACCAGCCAGGAATCAGCAAGTGCACACATCAAGGCAGGTGCCAAGAAAGTAGTTATTTCTGCTCCTGCAACCGGCGATCTGAAAACAATCGTTTACAATGTTAATCATGACATTCTGGACGGATCTGAAACCATCATCAGCGGCGCTTCCTGCACAACCAACTGTCTTGCACCAATGGCGCAAGTTCTGGAAGAGAAGTTTGGTATTGTAAATGGTTTGATGACAACGATCCACGCCTATACCAACGACCAGAATACACAGGATGCCCCACATGCTAAAGGTGATTTGAGACGTGCCAGAGCTGCTGCACAGAATATCGTTCCGAACAGTACGGGTGCTGCAAAAGCAATCGGACTTGTATTGCCATCACTGAAAGGAAAACTGGACGGATCTGCTCAGCGTGTTCCGACTCTTACCGGTTCATTGACTGAACTTACGGTAATTCTTGGCAAGGAAACCTCTGTTGAGGAAATCAATGCTGCCATGAAAGAAGCAGCAAATGAAAGCTATGGCTATACTGAAGACGAAATTGTAAGCAGCGACATCATCGGCATCAGCTACGGCTCCTTGTTCGACGCTACTCAGACAAGGGTTCAAAAAGTAGGCAATACACAACTCGTAAGAACTGTTAGCTGGTACGACAACGAAATGTCTTACGTTTCTCAGCTGGTAAGAACTGTTTATTACTTTGCGGGTTTGATCGGTAACAAATAAGATCAATCTCCTACGAATAAAAAAGCCGTTTTAACATGTGTTAAAACGGCTTTTTTATTCGTCCATGCTCTATAGAACAATCGCATTAATGTATTTGATGGTATAACCTTTAGCCGTAAAAATCCGCTCATAATGTGTAGTTACACCGAAATGATCATCAAGCAGATGAGAATTATATAAATCAGCAGTATGCTCAACGATCCGGTATGCACCGGACTTTTCAATTGTCTCCAGCGTATAATCATATAAGAAAGTACTGTCTGTCTTTAAACAAAACTTTCCGTCCGGTTTCAGAAAAGCTGCATAATCGTTCAGGTATCTAAGATTGGTGAGGCGCTTGGCTTCATCACGTGCTCTTACCTGCGGATCAGGATGAATAAGCCATATTTCACTTACTTCATTCGGAGCAAAAAATTCATGCGAATACTGGATACCTGCCCTTAGAAAAGCAACGTTATGCAGGTTTCTTTCTGATGCAAGCTGGCTTCCCCTTGCAATCCTATCGCCTTTCAGATCCATTCCTATAAAATTCTTGTCTGGAAAATGGGTGCTCAAACCAACGGTGTATTCTCCTTTTCCACAAGCCAGTTCCAGTACAAGCGGATTATCATTTTTAAAGTAAAACTCGTTCCAATTACCTTTTATCTGCGTATACAAAGGTTTTCCTGCTTCAATTACATTTTGCGCTTCAGCACTGAAGCGGTAATGATCTAACTTTCTTCTGCTCATTAACTGTTTTTGATTTACAACTGTTCAAGGTCCGCTACGACAAACGTACTTCCGCCAACGTAGATCGTATCATCAGGATCCGCTTCCCAGATGGCTTCTTTCAGCGCTTCATTGACATCCGGGTAAACATTTCCCTGCAAACCAACTTGCAAAGCCATGCGCTGAAGATCTTCTGCCTTTAAGGCACGCATGTTGGAAGGCTGACAAAAATAGAATTTCCCGTTAGCCGGAAACAATTTCAGCATGCTGCTGATGTCCTTGTCTCCGACAAACCCGATGACAAACCTTGCCTGGCCGCTTGAAATGCTCGTGAACTGCTTCATGGTTTCCGACAAACCGGCTGGATTGTGCGCAGTGTCGCAATAAACGGCGGGATTATCCTGTAATTTTTGCCATCGACCCTGTAATCCGTTTAGTTCAACAACTGATTGAAGTGCCGAAACAATATCATCATCCTGTATTTGCCAACCTTTCGACTTTAATATTTTAACGGCTGTCAGAACGCCGCCGAGGTTTTTTACCTGATAATCGCCCGTAAGATCAAGCTGGAGATTGGGAAAGACAAGCTCCATCGTAGACTTTTCAAAAACCTTGACATTCATCCTGCCGTTTGAAAAACCTACTTTGGTAATGTCGTAAAGTTGTGAACCGTAATATAGCGATGCATGAAGTGAGGTAGCAGCCTGTGTGAAAACAGTACTGATCTCTTCGCTCTGATATTCACTGATGACTACGGGAACGCCTTGCTTGATGATACCTGCTTTTTCCGCAGCAATCTTTTCCAGCGTATCGCCCAGAAATTGTGTATGATCCAGACTGATGTTTGTGATCAAAGATAGCTCCGGATGAATAATATTGGTTGAATCCAGCCTGCCTCCCATTCCGACTTCAATGACGGCTACATCCACTTTTTCATAGTTGAAATATGCAAATGCCATAGAAACAGCTACTTCAAAAAAAGAAGGACTCAATCTATCGATGTTAGATTTGTGATCAGCTATAAAATTCGCTATGAAGTCCTCGTTTGCAAATATGCCATTTACCCGTATTCTTTCCCGGAAATCTTTCAGGTGCGGGGAAGTATAAAGTCCTACTTTATAGCCGGCCTTTTGCAGGATAGCAGCAATCATATGCGAAGTACTGCCTTTTCCGTTGGTACCGCCAATATGAATGGTTGGATAATCATTTTGTGGATTTCCCGCCAGCTTGCAAAGCTCCATGGTAGTCTGAAGGCCGGGTTTGAAGGCCCGGGCTCCAATATTATGAAAAACCGGTAATCTGCTGTACAGGTAATCCAACGTTTCCTGATAATTCATTCTGCTTACCGTGAACGTATTTTAAAAGTGATGGTTCCGATGGATTCATCCGGAACGTTATCCGATTTAGGCACAAACGTCAGATCGCGGACTGCACTTTTGTATTTGTTTACCACAGCATAATCGGTTACAGTTGTACTTTGCGTGATAATGCTCTTGACACGCCCGTTTTTATCCACGGTAATCTTGAACGTAATATCGCCGGTAGCATCGGAATTATCATCCACAACCGGTTTGCGTGACCAGCTCCAACCGGAAAGGCTTAGACCAACTGCCGTTCCGCCACCGCCGCCTTCACCCTTGTATGTCTTGGCAAACAGACTGCCGCTTTTGGAACCTTTGTCGCCGACACCTTCCGCATCATCTCCGTTGTTGTTCCCGCCAACCCCGCTCCTGGTTCCGTTGGTGCCATTGCTGCCGGATTTGCTTCCGGACGATTTTGTAAAAAGTGCATCCCGGTTAACAGCCTTTTCCGATGCCGGTTTGCTGACCGGCGCCGAAGTATTTTCACTTCCGGCCGATTTCTTCACATCCGTCTTTTCAGGCGCTTCCACAGGGCTTTCTTCTTTCGAAGAGATAACCGGCTTTTCGGCTGCGGTTTTTACCGGCTTCGGAGACTCGATTTTTGGCGGTGTGGGCGGCGTCGGCTTGGGAGTGGATACAGACTTCACCTTTTTGACTTCGTCGGCATCTGCACGCATATTTTCGGCTACCTTGCTGTCATTGGGTTTATTGAAGGTCTGCACATTTCCTCTTCCAACTTTTTCCGTACCGTAGTTCACTTCCACAAAAAGCTCCATAGGCGCCACTTTGGGTACTGAACTGTTGAGCCGGATGAAGAAGAACAATCCAAGCATGGCAATTGTAATTCCGAAGGACATAGCCCATGAAACTGCGATTCTCTGACGATCTTCTGCCTGTTGTACAATCATTTTTTTCAGTAATTAATTTTTTTATTCAACGTGCAATCAAAAAATATCTTGTATAAACGTAAAAAGAGGAAGCTGGTTATGCTTCCTCTGCAATCATGCTGTTTTTCTATCTCTTTTTATAAACCCAGCCGGCTTCCCCAATGACTGTCTTCAGTTTGGCGGATGCACGGTAAGCATCACTTTCATTATCAAAACCGCTAACGGCCACTTTTACCTTTTTGCTATACTTATCAGCCGGTATGATAATTGTTTCTGTAAAACCTTTTGCCTGTAATTCTTTCAGCAGGATTCCGGCCTGCCTGGCTCCTTTGAAAGCACCTGCAATAACATAGAAACGGGCATCTGCCGGGATAGCGGAAACCGGCTTTGCTGTAACCGCTTCTTCTTTAACGATTGGTTTAACAGCCACTTCCGTATTGGTTACTGCCGCAGCAGAATCCGGCGCTGCTACTTTGACAACTTCCGGAACAACAGCAACCGGCATTTCAGCAGCTTTGCGTGTTGCTTTAATAGTTTTAACTTCCTTTTCAGGTGCTGAAGGCAGCGACTTGCTGGCAAACAACTCTGTAAATGGATTCAGCGTACTTTTGATATCGGCACGTGAATTAACCAGGAAGAAGCTCAGTCCGCATAACAAACCTGCAATGACAGCAGCGGCAGCCCAGTTGGACCACTTGATTACGGTAGTTTTTTCTTCCTCTGCTTCCAGAACTTCTGCTGCTTCCTTCGGAACATACTTTTCATTCTGAAGAGCCACTGTCGGCCTGGCCTTGAATTCCTGAACCTTTATTTTCTGGAATCCATACCACTCATCTTTGAAATATTTCTCCGTGCTTGGCTCAAATACCAGTTTCCCTTCTACATTCTTGCTGAACTCACCGATGCCGGCAATTCTGGCCCGTCCATCTTTTTCAAGCCTGGAACGGAGCTGATCGGTATATTTTCTTACATATTCAACCGCTTCTGCATGCGTCAGCTGCTGGTTTCTGGAAATGTAATTGGCCAGGAAACCGTCATCCAGTTTAAGAAACTCGTTAAATGCCAGCTTTTTAACCGGTGGTGAAAAAAGCCCTGAACTGGTATCATACGCGGCCGGGATCTGATGCGAAAGCAATGCTCCGAACCCGGGAATGATTACAAATTCATATTCCCCAACTAATTTCCTGATAATGGTTTCGACTGCGATCATGGAGCGTCTATTGAATTAACTGAGCGAAGTTAAAAAGAAAACGATAATCCTCCAATAAAGTTAAGCCCTTGCTGCGGATAATACTGGTACCGCTGATACTGTTTCCCGAACATGTTGTTAATGGACACAAAAGCAGAGAAGTTCCTGGTTAACAGGTAATCAATCTTCAGATTCAGGTCTGCAATAACCGGCAGTTTCGTAACGGCACCGCTCTGAAAATTTTTTGCTTTTATACCTCTTAAAACATAAAAATCGGTGGTTACAAACAACTTTTTACTAATCGACAAAGCGTTAAACCAGTTTAACGTAAGATCCGGACGATGCCACGCCTCCTCAACTGCGCCGAGGGAATAATCAAAGAAGTTTACTTTAAGCGAAGTTTTAAAAAGGTCGTTAAAGTTGTAGCCGGCCTGTCCTGAAATGGTCAGCACCTTTGTTTTTGCATTATCATAAAGGATCGAGAATTTGCTGGTATCGGCCAGCGAATTGTTGAAGTTGTAAAAATTACGGTACTGGGTATAGGCCACTTTTCCTTCGTAATTAAAACCCGAAGTTGTTTCCCCTTTTACACCGCCGCTTATTTCTGAATTCTTCTCTGTATTTACAATTAAAACATTGGGCCCGAGCCACTGATTCTCGCTCAGCATGCTCCGCAATGTATTCCGGACAATATCGCCGTTCCAGCCTGCAAATACATGCAGTCCTGTAAAAGGCGTAACATCGATGTTCAGCACCGGAAATGCCTTTGTTTTGTTGATATCCAGCTCGCTGTCGGTTTCATTTACGGCATTGATCCCGGCAGTTACGGTGTACAGTTCCGTAACGTATTTGAAAGTAGGCTTTACCCTAAAAAGATTCCGGTTATATGTAAACTGGTCTACACGCTGCGATACAAAGGCATCCGCTTCCAGCAAGGCATAAAAACTTTCTGTAATGGGTACAGAAGCCATCAACTGCGTTCCCCAGTCCAGTTCCGAGGCATTGTAACGGTCGCGAAGCGTATGCAAGCCTGTTTTTACTGAATAATCCACCGCAACGGAAGCATCGGTATTTTCAAATCCCAGGTTAATCCCGAACTGGTTAACCGTTTGTCTCAGACTATCTCTGTTCACAATGTAACTTTCCGGCTGCGGCTTGTAGCCATAGAAATAGTAGTTTTTACGGTCGTAATCCAGCGATGCCTCTACTTTGTACGTGTTCCGGATGTATTTGCCTCCGACCTTGAAGTTGGTGGAAGCATTGGCCGAATTCTTTCCTTCCACGGGTCCGCTTGCGGCAGACAAATGTTTCAGCTGCGTTGTAAAAACCAGATCTTCCGTCGGTCTTGCGCCTACAAAAGCCTCGCCCAGAAACCGTCCGTAATTTCCGCCGCCCAGCTTGACATAGTTGTTCAGCACGTCAGGCTGTTCCTGCCTTTGCTGTTCATCAGAGGAAACCCCTACAGCGGGCGTTAGTTTGGGCGAAGCAATGTTGATCTGCGGATCAATGATTTCGTATGAAACCTTTTTCTTTGCAGCATCGGTTTGTACGGGCTGCACGTTGTCAAAAACCCGGTTTGCCGGAGCAAATTCGATGCTCTTTTCTTTGACAATCTCGTAAGTCTGGCTTTCTATCTCGCCTTTTTGCGCAAAGGAAAACGGAATTGAAAATCCGGTTAAAATGAATAATAAGGCAAAACGCATGGCACTGGTATTCGTCATGAATGTATATGTTGTCTTTTTTCTCACGGTATTCATCATTTAAGTTTTTCAATCTGGGCCAGTTTTTCCTTTGCCAGCTGAACGGCTTCCTTGTCATCCGAATTTTCGATGATCGAGCTTAAAGTAGCCTTGGCCTGCTTCATATCTTTCATTCCGACATATACTTCAGCCAACAGAATAAATGACCTTACGCGCCAGTAATCATAACCTTCGAAATTTTTGCCCATCTCGATGATGGCCGCCTCGGCATCCTTGTATTTCTTGTTCCTGTAAAGGATCATGGCCGACCAGTAACTTGCTTCTGCGCCGTATTCGTCCTTTGAAGCAGCCATGATTTTCTTGAATTCCTCTGCAGATTTGGCCAGATCGCCGCGGTCATACGGAACCTTGCCAAGATACAGCTGCGCTTTGCCGGCGCTTGCGGGAACTACATCGGCGGCGTTGATGACTTCTCTTGCGTAATAGAGCGTAGAGTCATAACTTTTTAACGTGTAATACGTATCCATTAACCCGATCCATGCCTGCGCCTTTTCCTTTTTACTTTCCGAATTTCTCAGCAGCATTCTGTAACTCGTTACCGCATTGTTGAAGTTGCCACGTCCGATTTCCAGCTCCGCCGATCTTTGCGCCGCCGCACCAACGAACGTGGAGCGGTTTTCCTGGATGACCTTTCCAAAATACTGCAGTGCTTCACTCACTTTTCCGATTTTGTCATACGATGAACCGATGAAATAATTGGCGTCGTACTGATGCGGGCTGGACGGATAGCTTCGTATAAATTCCTGAAGTGAACTGATAGCATTCTCGTATTTTTCAGCGTAGTACAAGTTGCGTACGTTATCGAACTCGACTTCTTCCAGTTTTTCATTCGCCGGATTGTTTTTGCGGACAACGCCAAGAACCTGTGTAAATTCCTCCGGACGGCCCACGGCGGTATAACTTTCCTGAATTCCTTCCAGTGCACTGCTGGCAGAAGGAGAATCCGGATATTCGGTCAGCAGCTTTCTGAAATCGACAATGGCCTGTTCGTATACCTGAAGATTGTAATAGGATTGTGCTCTCCGCAACAATGCAGCAGGAATCAGAACGCTCGTCGGTTTTTCATTGATCAGGCGGGTGTAGCCTTTTACCGCAGCCGAATAACTCTGGTTCTGGAATTCAATATCTGCCAGCTGAAAATAGGCATCGTCCAGGTAATCCGAAGACTTGTACTGCTTGATCAGCATTTCAAACTGCTGGCGTGCTTCGGGTTCCCTGTTCATATATACGTAAGCCCGCGCCTTCTGGAAAATCGCATAATCTTTATCGACCTTCCCTTTGGCGGCAACTTGCTCGTAAGTCCGGATGGCTTCATTGTAATTCTTGGCGGCAAGGTAACAGTCCGCAAGGCGGGCATATGCATCTTCGATCATATCGCTTTCCATTCCCTCTATATTGCTGGTGAATTCCTTGAAGTAATTCAGCGCCTGTCCGTACTTTTTCTGGTTATAATAGATGTATCCCAGTGCATACAGACTTTTTCTGGCGTAAATGCCCGATTTAGGGTTTTTGGTGATTTGTGTATAAAGCTGGGCTGCTTCGTCTACTTTCTTCAATCCATACGTTGATTCTGCTTTATAATAGGCAGCAGCATTGCTTATTTCTTCGTCAATCGGGAATTTCAGCGACTTATCAAAGTTAACAATGGCGGGATCAAACCTTTGCTGGTTGAGTTCGGTAACGCCCTGATTGAAAGTAAGCCGCTGATATGTCCCATTAATTTTAGCATTACGTTTGGAAAGCCCTTCAATGTACTTAATGGCGCCGGTACTGTTGCTGGCATTGGAGTAACCTTCTGCCACCAGCTCCGTTGCTTCTTCCACATGCTTGCTTTGCGGGTATGTCGCCATAAAACCATTGAATTCCTTCACCGCATCGTTGTTGTTTCCAAGGTCAAGCTGAACTTTGGCGTGGTTATATGCAGCTTCTTCTTTTACGACGTTATTGAATTCCAGCTTGGCAGCATTATCAAATGACGTTAAAGCGTTACTTAAACTATTTGTCTTTAAGTAGCTGATTCCCAATATATATGAAGCGTACTGCGAAACAGAATCCTTTCCATTACCAACCGGCTTCAACGAAGTAATGGCTCCGCTGTAATTTCCGCTCCGAAACTGGGAATGGCCGTAATGCAAGGCAACACTTGGCGGGACGGCGCCCGGCTTCATTCTTTTATAACGTTCATAGGCTGTAACAGCCGCAGCATAATCTCCTTTTTCATAGTAAACTTCTGCCACGTATAATGCTACATCATCCAGTTTAGTATTTCCTCTTTGCTGCGTCAGCAACCTTTCACCATATTTTAAAAGCTCATCATATTTTTTCAGCTGGTACAAAGATGAAATGATCCAGTTGGGAGCTTCATTTTTATAGTACTCGTGCGATTCTATTCTCAGAAAATCCTGGTAAGCTTCTTCAAAATTGTTCTTCTGGTAATTGATGACGCCGGCGTAAAAGGATGCATCGGCAGAATTGGCAAAACCGGTTTCTGTTTTTACCTGGTTAAATAGCGGAAGTGCGGCATCCAGCTGCTGTGTTTTATAATAAGACATGGCCAGCTGGTAAGTGCTTTCCAGCTTGTTCGGATTATTGCCCGTCAACGTAACAGCTTTTTGCAGGTAAGTAATGGCTTTTTCATACGAACCGGCTTCATAATAATAACGTCCCAGATCACCATAGATCTGCTGTGCTTTGGGATGTTCGGAATGGTTCTTGACGAAACGATCCACCTGTACTTCTGCTTCCGGGTAATTCAGGTATAATCCGGTTACTGCCACGTAATATTCCGCCGTAACCTTGTTATAATCACTGGTGCTCAGCAGCTTGTCCTGATTGCTAAGATACTCTCCAAATTCCTGTCTTGCAGCGACATAGTTGGATTTCTCATAATATTCAAGGCCATTGCGGAAATGAGCTTCAGGTTCTGTAAAACTCAGCGTATTCTGAGCCGAAACAGAAGTTGCACCCATAAAAATAAGCGTTCCAACTGCGGAGGCGCCATGTTTAAAAATCATAGAAAGTGAGTTGAGGGAATTTTGATTTAAATTATTCTTGACCATATTCAGTTAAATAGCGTATTTCACTGCACACATACTGCTCCAATTGGTTTGTAACTAACGAAATGTGAATCAAAACCGTATACGTCCGTAATCATCCCGGATAATGGTTAAAACAGGATGTTGTTTCTTCTTAATGAATCTGAAAAATCGTTGTGCATGGCATTGAACCGGTCGGTAACTGCCGCAAGAAAAGCTTCATCCATACACGCTTCGATTTCTTCCTGACTCTGGATTTCGTAATCATCGATTTTGTAAGTTTGCTCATACATGCCGGATTCAATTTTTATAATGTATTTATTATTCCATTGGTAAAGCCCGATCTTGTATTCCGAACCAGGTAAATCCTTAATATATCTCATTTCAATTTATTATTTGTAACATCATGAGTATCAGGTTAGAACTAATAGTAATACTAATCTTATTAGTGCTAAATATTTTAAGCTGCACCAGTCAGAGCAAAAAAGACGCTGCCGATTTTTTTTTGAAAGGCAATCAGGCCCTCAATCAAAAGAACTATGCCGAGGCAGTCCGGTTTTACAATGAAGCAATTGCCAAAAATGCAGATTTTTCAGACGCATACCTTAACAAAGGTATAAGTTTATTGAAAATGAATAAAGCCGAAGAAGCCTTCGACGTTTTGTCAGAAGCAATCCGGATTGACCCAACGCTTGTACAGGCAAATCTCGTCCGTGCCGAAACCAGCCTTCATCTGGGCCGATTACGTGAAGTACGGCAGGATTTGCAGGCCATTGAAAAACAGTACCGGGATTCTACCCGTTATTACCTGATTAAAGGAGATTTGCTGAGTGCAGAAGGAAATTCCGCGCTGGCCATTCCCGAGTATGACAAAGCCGTTCAGCTGAAAAGCAGCAACGTGGAAGCTTTGGTAAACCGCGGTGCCATTTATTACAACATGCATGCTTACAAACAGGCGAAAGCGGATTTCAACGCCGCTGTTTCCATCAGCCCTTTGCTGCCGCAGGCCCTGAACAATCTGGGGCTTATTGCAACAAAAGAAAAGAACTGGCCGCTTGCCCTTGCTTATTTTGATAAAGTGCTCGATGCGGATCCGTCAGATCCTTATTCACTGAACAACAAAGGGTATGTTTTGCTTCAGACCGGACAAGCCGAAAAGGGAAAGGAACTCATCAGCCGCTCGCTGGAAAAGCTACCTGAAAATGGTTACGCATTGCGAAACCTGGGCATGTATTATCAGCTGACAGGAAATATTGATTTGGCTGTTGAAACCTACAAAAAAGCCATTGATTTGTCCGAACCCGTAGACATGCTGTACGGACTTGCCGGAAGTGCTTACTGGCAGCAAAAGAACGCGTCAGAAGCATGCAGAATATGGAAGCAGGGAATCATCCTGAAAGATTCTGCTTCCATCGCTGAGGCGGCGAAAAACTGTAAATGAATTTTCAGGACCGCAATAATCCTTTCAGTAATTTCCATACTTTTTCATTTTCATACGGATCGGTAAAGATTTCCAGCAGACTGATTGTCTGGTTTTCCCAAAACGCATGTAATATTGCATGCAGCGAACCCATGTCAGTTGCCTTGAAATAGGCTATTCCGGAATCCTCACAGGTTCTTTCCGCTGTAAAGGCATGCCGGGTTTCGAAATAAGTCTCCATTTCCGGCAAAGCCCCGGGGCCTTCGATCATCCGGAAAATATTGCCGCCGGCATTGTTGATGACAACGATTTTTAAATTTGATGGCAACGGAGCAACAAGCAATCCGTTGCGGTCATACAAAAATGCTACATCACCAACGATCAGCAGCGTGTTCTGTTTGTTGACCATTGCTGCTCCGATGGCAGTGCTCACACAGCCGTCAATGCCGCTTGTTCCGCGATTGCAGAAGACACCGGACACAGCATCGTTTACTCCCATAGCATTAACGTAGCGAACAGACATACTATTTGCCACATGTAACTGATAAGATGCATCTGAATACCTTAAAATTCTATCTAACGACGTTAGATCATTTAACGCATCTATATTTTGAAGGAAAACAGCCTTCTCAGATCTGGATCGGTATTCCAGTTGAAGCCATTTCTGTTTGAATGCAGCTTCGGTTTCAGGTTCTGAATTCTGGATAAACAACTGATTGTCAATACGGTCAAATAAATTTTTGAAAAAGTAGTCCGCTGAAACCGGAAGCTGCTTTGTAAGGGACTGCGTCGGATCGGTCAGGAAATCATCTTCTCCTATGTGCCAGTGTCGGCGCGGCGGGTTTTTACGGATAAATTGCTTGAATTCTTTTGAAATAAATGACAGTCCGAATGTAACCAGTAAATCCGGCACCAGTTCCTGACCTGCATCCGGTAAGAACAGATCATGGCTTTCTATAAATTCATCATCTCGTATATTGGTGATACAATCTCCGAGAACAGGAATGTCCCATTCTTCCGAGATCGTTTTGAGCATCTTTTTCAGTTCAGGATCAGGCTTGTTCTGGCCGCCGGCAATCAGGATTTTAGGCGATTCATCCCATTCGTTCAACAGCCCGTGCCAAACAGACTCCGGAAAAATGACAGCAGAATTTGGCCTTTCAATAATCCGGATATACTCGGACTCCTGAAAAGATTCCGAGCCGGACGGGTAAAATGGCTCACGAATCGGAACATTAATGTGTACCGGGCCCATGGGAACCATTCCCGCAAGGTTAACCGCTTCATTGGCCATGCGGTTAATAGCCCATTTTACATCCTTATGCTCGTACTCGGTTGAAAATTCAAACGACCTTTTAACGTGCTTGCCGAAGATTTCCGTCTGATAAATGGTTTGCCCGTCATATTGATGCAGCCATTCTTTTGGTCTGTCGGCGGATAAAACCAGTAACGGGACCTGCTGAAAAAAAGCTTCTGAAACGGCGGGCGCATAATTGTAAGCTGCACTGCCGGAAGTACAGATCAATACCACCGGCATACCCAGTTGCTGGGCCATTCCCAGCGCAATAAATCCCGCTGATCGTTCATCCATACATACGTGTAAAGAAAACCCTTTATAACGCGTAAAAGCCAGCGTTAAAGCTGCACTGCGCGATCCCGGAGATATAACAACATGCCTGATTCCTTTCCGATAGCAAACGGCGGCAAGATCAATAAGTGGTTGTAAAATAGCCATACTGCAAATGAAAATAGCCTCGGAAAGAGGCTATTTAAATGAAATATTCAGAAATAAACGGATATGTTAAGCAAATTAACCCAGATAAGTCTTCAAAGCTTTGCTTCTGGAAACATGGCGCAGCCTTCTGATGGCTTTTTCCTTGATCTGGCGAACTCTTTCACGAGTCAGGTTAAACTTCTCGCCAATTTCTTCCAAAGTCATTGCATGCTCGCCATTCAGACCGAAATAAAGGGCAATAACATCGGCTTCGCGTTGGGTCAGCGTGCACAGGGCTCTCTGAACTTCCTTGCGCAACGATTCATTCACAAGCCCTGAATCCGGCTTGTCTTCCAGGTCGTTTTCCAGAACATCCAGCAGACTGTTTTCTTCTCCCTGAACAAAAGGCGCGTCCATCGAAACATGCCTTCCGGAAATCTTCATAGTATCCACCACTTCTGAAGATGAAATTTCAAGTACTTCCGCCAGTTCTTCAGGTGACGGCTCACGCTCAAAGCGCTGTTCCAGTTCTGAAAAAGTCTTGGAGATTTTATTCAGAGAACCTACACGGTTCAATGGTAAACGTACAATTCTGGATTGTTCTGCAAGTGCCTGAAGAATGGACTGGCGAATCCACCAAACAGCGTATGAAATAAATTTAAAACCTCTTGTTTCATCAAAACGCTGAGCAGCCTTAATCAGACCCAGATTTCCTTCGTTGATCAGGTCACCCAAGGACAAACCCTGATTCTGGTACTGTTTGGCAACAGAAACCACGAAACGAAGATTGGCTTTGGTCAGTCTTTCCAGTGCAAGCTGGTCACCATCCCTTATTTTTTGAGCTAACGTCACTTCCTCATCCGGCGTTAACAAATCCACCTTACCGATCTCTTGCAAATACTTATCTAGTGACTGACTTTCCCGGTTGGTAATTTGCTTACTGATCTTTAGCTGTCTCATCTATTCTTTTATTAATATGTATATACAACGACATTAACTACTGTCCTTACAGAAAACAACATTTTACTCGTTTTTGTTCTCCGGTTTTGGCAGTAACACTTTACGTGATAAACGGTATTTCCCGGTTTTTTTGTCTATTTCAACCAGTTTTACCTGAATCTCTTCTCCTACTTCAAGAACGCCGTCCATTTTCTCGAGACGTTCCCATTTTATTTCAGATATATGCAGCAAACCGTCTTTTCCGGGTAAAAATTCCACGAATGCACCAAATGGCATAATTGATTTTACCTTTCCGGTATATACTTCGCCGATTTCCGGAACGAGGATGATTCCTTTGATTCGGGAAACTGCTTTATCCATGGAAGTCTTGTCGGCCGAGAATATACTTACGAAGCCGGCGCCATCTTTTTCTTCAATGGAAACGGTGGCTCCGGACTCTTTCTGAATGTCCTGAACTACTTTTCCGCCAGGCCCGATTACCGCTCCGATCATTTCGCGGTCAATCTTGATAACCACGGCACGAGGCGTATGCGGTTTCAGATCCGGACGGCTTTCCTGAATGGTCTTGTTCATTTCACCCAGAATATGCAGCCGGCCTGCTTTGGCCTGCATCAGCGCTTCTGTCAGTACTTCGAACGAAAGTCCGTTCACTTTCATATCCATCTGACAAGCCGTAATCCCGTTTTCAGTACCGGTTACTTTGAAGTCCATGTCGCCGAGATGATCTTCATCACCAAGAATATCGGAAAGAACCGCGTATTTGCCCGTTGCTTCATCTGAAATCAGACCCATTGCAATCCCGGAAACCGGCGCTTTTATTTTAAGGCCTGAATCCATCAATGCAAGCGATCCGGCACAAACGGTAGCCATGGAAGACGAACCGTTTGATTCTAGAATATCGGATACAATACGGATGGTATACGGATTATCTTCCAGTGGCGGCAATACTTTTTTCAATGCACGCAAAGCAAGATTTCCATGACCTACTTCCCGGCGGCCCGGTCCACGGTTTGGTTTTACTTCACCGGTTGAAAAACCCGGAAAATTATAATGAAGCAGGAATTTGCTGTAACCGTACTTCATCGGCGTATCCACAATCTGCTCATCGTTTTTCGTTCCGAGCGTAACGGTGGTCAGCGACTGCGTTTCTCCTCTTGTAAAAAGTGCCGATCCGTGTGCGTTCGGAAGAAAATCCACTTCAGAAGCAATTGGTCTTACTTCATCCAGCTTGCGTCCGTCCAGACGTTTTCTTTCGTCCAGCACCAGGCGGCGTGAGCCTTCCCAAACCAGATCATTGAAATAACGCTTGGCAAGTCCTTTGTTAAATTCTTCTTCTTCCGGAATTGAGGCAACAAATTCTTCCCAAACTCCTTTGAAGCCGTCTTTACGAACCTGCTTGTTGGTAGAGCCGCCTTGTGCAACGACATATATTTTATCATAGCAAAAAGATCTTACGCGAGCTTCCAGTTCTTCATCAGACTCGTCGCCTACGTATTCTCTTTTTTCTGTTTTACCGACAGCAGCTTCAAATTCTTTCAATGCAACGCACTGGTCTTTGATGGCTGCATGTGCAACTTTAAGTGCTTCGATTACTTCTTCTTCTGATACTTCGCTCATTTCACCTTCCACCATGGCGATGTCATTGTAAGTAGCGCCCACCATCAGTTCCAGGGTAGCACGTTCCAGTTCCGCAGAACCGGGATTGATCACGTATTCCCCGTCCACTTTGGCAACACGTACTTCCGAAACCGGACCGTTGAACGGAATATCCGAAGCAGCCAGTGCAGCAGAAGCCGCCAGTGCAGCCAGCGCGTCCGGCAATGCGGTCTGGTCTGCGGAAATCAAAAGGAGGTTAACCTGTACTTCAGCATGGTAATCATCCGGGAACAACGGACGCAGTACACGGTCAACCAGACGGCTGATCAGTACTTCATGATCCGACAATTTTCCTTCACGACGCTGAAAGCTTCCGGGAATTCTTCCGGCGGAAGCAAATTTCTCCTGATAATCAACAGACAAGGGTAAAAAATCCAGACCCTCTTTTATATCTTTATTAGCAACAACCGTTGCGAGCAGCATGGTATTGCCCATTCTGACAACCACTGATCCATCCGCCTGTTTTGCTAATTTTCCTGTTTCAATTGTGATTTCCCTGCCATCAGGTAAGGTTATAGTCTTGTTAACTATATTAAAGAGCATAGAATATTTGATTTTTGTAGCTGCGAAACGCCGTCCTGACGTTCTTGATGTTTGTTAATTTTCCGCAAAAAATCAGGGAACTTACATTTAGCTGAAGTTCCCTGATCTTAAATTACTTACGTATGTTCAATTCGGCAATAATTGCACGGTAGCGGTTAATGTCTTTCTTATAAAGATAATCCAGCAGTCTTCTGCGCTTTCCTACCATTTTAAGAAGTCCAAGTCTTGTGTCGTTATCTTTCTTGTGCGTTTTAAGGTGCTCGTTCAGATAATTGATACGGTACGTAAATAAAGCAATTTGTGATTCAGCAGAGCCGGTGTCTCCGCCTTCTTTTTTAAAACCTTTCGATTCGAAGATCTCCGTCTTCTTTTCCGCGGTTAAATACATGATTGTAACAACAGATTAAGTATTTGTAAGTATTTTACAGCACCCTGCCGTAAATAAGGTTGCAAAATTACGATTTTTGAACTGAATTAAAAAATATAATTTTACTATGATTCAATAAGCCGTGCTTTCCCGAATCTACTGGTCCATGCACTTTTAATTCTTTTTCCCAGCATGATGTAAACATCTTTCTCAAAAAGCCTTGAATCGCTCCGGGCACGGTCAATGAAATACAGGCCGGTCAGGAACAGAAAAGTATTGGCGATCCACGCTCCTACGGGCACAATCAGCAATCCTTCCTTCACCCATTTGTCGCCCTGGTTGCTTAAAACGTAAAGCAGGATGAAAAAGATAATCGACACAAGGACCGGAACCCCGAAGCCGCCTTTTTTGATAATGGCACCCAGCGGCGCCCCGATCAGGAACATGATCAGACACGACAATGCCTGTGTGTATTTATGGTGTTTTTCCAATTCGTACTTGTTGGCATCTTTCAGTTTGGTCTGCAGGTATTCCGTCTGCGATTTGGCGTAGCCCAGCATGCTGTTGGCTGCACTTCTCGTATTCTGCAGGATTTCTTTTTTTAAACTGTCCGAAACGGGTCTGGCCAGCAAAGAATCAATCCACGGCCCTTTTTTGATCGTCTTGTCCGTTCCCTCACGGAAATTGTACGAATAATACTGCTGACTTCCCGAAACCAGGTTTTTCTTCGTTTCGTCATAGGAGTTGCGAAGGGAATCCGCCGTTGAGGTCAGATCGCTGATATTTTTCATGAACTCATGGTATTTGAACTGGCCTTCGTCCGTCCTTTTCATACCGAAAGAGGCCAGACTTTCCGTCAGCCGGTAATGCTTGAAGGAATTCCGGCTGAAATTGGAATAACGCGGCATACTGCCGGGACCAATTGCCAGTGTCGTATACGCCGGCCTTGAATTGCCCGAACTGACTTCATCCGTATAGCGCGTCCCATTGTAAAGCTCAATAACCAGATACCGGTTTTCATTGATGGAATACATCCGTCCCGAATCCGCAAGGATCACTTCGGTATTTCCGAATTCATAAGAACGGTTGTTGTGCTTGTAAATAACCATTTTCTTAAGCTTGCCGTTTTCCTCTTTCTCGTCTACTTTAATGCTGTATCCCGGCAAATCATTGTAAAAAATACCTTCCTTGATTTTAAGTGTGGCCTTTGTGGTTTTGATATCGTACAGCAGACTGTACCCTTTCAGATTGGCCCACGGAGAAATGCGGTCGTTGAAATAAAAAGAAAAAAGACTGATCAAAACGGCCACGATAAAGAGCGGCGCCATGGCACGGACAACCGATATGCCTGCGCTCTTGATGGCAGTCAGCTCAAAGAATTCACCCAGGTTTCCGAATGCCATCAGAGAAGAAAGCAGCATGGCCAGGGGAAGTGCCGTAGGTACGGTGATCAGGCTGAAAAAGAAAAAAAGCTGCGCATAGTCCGTAATGCCCAGGTCTTTGGATACAAAATCATCAATATAAAAAATCATGATCCGCATCAGAAACACGAAGACCACAACAGACATGGTAATTACAAACGGCCCCCAAAAGGACTTCAATATAAGCTTGTCCAGCTTTTTCATCAACTGCCTACTATTTCTCTAAGATTATCAATAAATCCTTCCCACAAAGACGCCAGCTCATCCTGGTCCGGGTTCGACGAATAATCAATCACACGCAGAAAGGTTGTCTGGGTTAACTCGCTAACTTCCAGTTTTAGTTCCACATGGTTATTGTCAAGATTATTGTCACTCGTATTTTCAAAATCAAACCGTACCGCTTTATTGATCCGCATTCCGGTCTGCCTGGCAATATGACTGTCTCCATCCCACTGAAAATCAAACCGGTGATCCGGCAGAACCGTCACTTTTTCAGCAAACCAGCGTTCCAGTCCTGATGGTGTGGAGATATATGGAAATAATACTTTCGGAGAGGAACGTAATTCGAATTCGGTAATAAATTTATATTTTTCCATAGGAACTTGAATTAAATAGATAATCCTTAACCCCAATGCATTGCATCCGGAATTTTAAAAGTTGTAATATAGCATAATTCAACCATAAAAGTGCTCCGTCTTCATTTGCTTCGGTATACGTAACGCAGAAATCATTTTAAAATTGAAAAACAGGTTGTATTGTAAATTTATTTAACATACTTTTGCACCACAATTAAGACGGCGGGGTAGCTCAGATGGTTAGAGCGTAGGATTCATAACCCTAAGGTCGGCAGTTCGATTCTGCTCCCCGCTACTTGCATACAGACATCCTCTCCGGGATGTCTTTTTTGTTTTAATGCCTGCATATTCCGGGTTTTTCGCCGTCAAAGCACATTAGTTTGCGCTTTTCCGAGAATTAAAATTCGGAACTTTCGGTTTACTGTGTTAGGCAAAGCCACCGAATCCTCACGAGCATATGAAATTACTGATACAATACCTCAGCCGGTATAAAGGCCTCATTTTCCTGGCTCTTGTCCTGGCAGCAATCAACCAGATTTTTTCGCTTTTGAACCCGTACATTCTGGGTAATTACCTGATTGATCCTTATGCCAACAAGGCGAAGTATTTCCGGGATAACGGGCTGAACGATGCTTTTTTCCGGGGCGTACTTATTGGTTTGCTGATGATTATCGGCGTAGCCATGGTATCACGGATCGCAAAAGCTTTTCAGGATTACGTACTGAATGTCGTCATTCAGAAATTCGGTGCCAATCTTTATACGGATGGCCTGCGGCATGCGCTCAGACTTCCTTTTCAGGATTTTGAAGACCAGCGCAGCGGCGAAACCTTGTCGGTCCTGCTGAAAGTCAGAGCAGATTGTGAAAAGTTTATCACCAGCTTTGTCAATGTGCTTTTTGCGACGCTCGTCGGAATTGTTTTCGTGGTCATCGTGGCTTTCAGGCTAAGCCCGATGCTGCCGGTCATTTACCTGGTCGGAGCGGTTGTCCTGGCCATTCTGACCAGCGTACTCAGCCGTAAAATCAAGGCAATCCAGAAAAATATTGTAAAGGAAACGACTTCGCTCGCAGGTTCCACTACGGAATCTTTGCGGAATATAGAGCTTGTAAAAAGCCTCGGACTGACGCAGCAGGAAATTACCCGGCTCAATACAACCACGTTCAAAATCCTGAAACTGGAACTGCGGAAAGTAAAAAGCATCCGTTCCATCAGCTTTATTCAGGGTACTTTCGTGAATTTCCTGCAGCAATGTATCATGTTTGCGCTGCTCTTTTTTGTTTTCCGTGACCAGATTACGGTCGGACAAATGATGATGATGCAGTTCTATTCCTTTTTCATTTTCGGACCGCTGCAGGAACTGGGCAATGTGATTCTTTCCTACCGCGAAGCAGAAGCGTCACTGAACAACCTGCAGACTTTGCTTGCAAGACCCGTTGAGCACAAACCCGAAAATCCGGAAAGGATTGCAAGCATCGAATCGCTGCGTTTTGAGCAGGTGCGTTTTCAGCATCAGTCCGCCACAAGACCTGCGCTGGATGATATTTCCTTTCAGGTTAAAAGAGGCGAAACCATCGCATTTGTAGGTCCTTCCGGCTCCGGCAAAACAACGTTGGTGAAGCTGCTCGTGGGTTTATATCATCCGAATTCCGGATCTGTATTCTATAATAATCACAACGGCAACAACATCGATTTTGACGAGATCCGGAATAAAATCGGCTTTGTAACGCAGGATACGCAGCTGTTCTCGGGCACCATCAAGGAAAACCTGCTTTTTGTTAATCCGGAAGCAACGGATGAAATGATCCAGGACGTGCTGATGAAAGCGGCCTGCTACAACCTGCTTTCCAGAGCCGAAAACGGGATTGATACGGTAATCGGCGAGGGTGGGCTGAAACTTTCCGGCGGCGAGCGCCAGCGTTTGTCCATTGCCCGTGCGCTGCTCCGCGTTCCGCACCTGATTATATTTGACGAGGCAACTTCTGCACTGGATTCTCTTACGGAAGAAGAAATTTCAAACACGATCCGGAACATCACTGATCAGCGCCAGCATATTACGGTCATGATTGCGCACCGCTTGTCCACGATCATGCATGCAGACCGGATTTATGTGCTTGAAAAAGGCCATATCGTGGAAACCGGCAGCCATCTTTCCCTGATTGAAGAAAAAGGGCTATATTATGCCATGTGGCGGCAGCAGATCGGTGAACGCAAAGACGATCAGGTTCTTTCGGCCTGAAAACATACGACAAGTACAATGCATTTCTCCCAGCTTAGATCCGGACGGTAAGACTGCGCCACAGATAAAATACAAGGTAACTTTCCCATCCGGCAAAGCTGCTGAAGAGCGCATCTATTTTGTCCGTCTCGCTCCTGTCACCGATGATGCCATTGTTGGCCAATGCCTGCAAAAGCCCGATGTCGCCATGTGGAATGGCCTGCGATTCGTGCAGGGATTTCATCAGGGCGTAGTTGGCTGTCCATAATCCGATGCCTTTGTGCGCGGTAAGCACTTTTACTTTGGAATCAAAATCCGGCAGCATCCGGATGGCTTCCTTATCCAGCGTTCCTTCATGAAATGCTTTGGCAATGCCGATGACATAAAGTGCCTTCCTTTCCGAAAACTGCATGCTTTTCAGTTCCTGCAGATCGGCTTGCAACAGCACTTCGGGATCAGGAAAAATGTAGTACGATTCGTTTTCATAGTTCACTTTTTCACCATAACGCTCCACAAGCCTCCTTTTAACCTTATACGCAAAACTCAGGTTGATCTGCTGGCCCACAATGCACCAGCAAATGGCTTCAAAAATATTATATATGCCGATCAGCCGAAAACCCTCGTATGTCTCGGTCATGTATGCCAGCTGCCCGTCTGTTTTCAGAAGGTCATAAAATGGCTGGATATTCCGGTTCATATCAAACCATTCCGCGATGTATGCAATCAGGAAATCCTTGTTTTCTCTGGAAGCTTCTCCCGCCAGCACCGTTACTTTGAGAAAACTGCTTTCCGCTTCTATGGAAAACAAAACCGGCTCCGCTCCTATTTTAACGGCTTTATACAAAACTTTGCCCTTGATTACATGCAGGCAGTCGTCGTAATTCCTGTCCAGAAACCAGAGACATTCGTCAAAACTGAAAAGGGACGGGACGGGTATTAAAAACGTTTGGTCAGAATTCATGAATGCTGTTTACTGCAGTTCCTAAACGGCTGCAAGGCGACTTAATGTACAATTTTAAAAACGAGCTCCTTCAGCAGTTCACTTTCCGGAATGCTTACGCCGTCCAGTCCTTTGAGCCGGCTGTCGCATTCGCGCAGATAATGGATGACATGCGCCACTTTGGGCAGCGGATAATTCCGGATGGCAAGCAAATAATCCTTTACAAAATACGGGTTCACGCCCAGTTCTGCGGCAAGGCCTTTTTCCGATTTGTCCTTGCTGGCATGTGCCAGCAGCAATTTTGCAAAGAAATTATACAGGATAATCAGAATGGGCGACAATGGATTGTCTTTGGAATTAGCCGAAAAGTACGAGGCGATCTGATTGGCTTTCAATACATCGCGCTGCATCAATGCTTTCTGGAATTCGAAAACATTGTATTCCTTGCTTATGCCTACAAACCGTTCCACCGCCGCGGCATCGATCCCTTCATCCACGCGCAGATTCACCATGATTTTACGGACTTCATTGGAAAGCCTTTTCAGGTCGTTGCCAATGTTGTCCACAAGCATCTGAATGGCTTTGGGACTTATTTTGACGCCTTCCTGCTGACAGAAAGCAGCAACCCAGTCCGGCAGTTTATTGTCGTACATCTTTTTGGACTGCACGACGGCGCCATGCGTGCCGATGGCCTTGATAAAAGACTTTCTTTCATCCGCATTTGCATGAAAGCAAAGCACCAGCACGGTACTCGCTGCTGGGTTCAGGGCGTAATCTTCCAGCCTGGCCTGCTGCTCTTTCTGTTCGATTCCGCCGAGCTTGTTCGCATCTTTTACAATGACGATTTGCCTTTCGGCCATAAACGGAAACCTGCGCGCATACCCCAGCACGCCGGTCAGGTCCGTGTCTTTACCATAGATGATAAACTGGTTAAACCCTTTTTCCGCTTCGGGAACCACGCGTTTTTCAAGTTCGTCGGCAATTGCATCAATGTAATAAGGTTCGTCGCCGTGAATAAAATACAGCGGTTTGAACTTCTTGCCTCTAATTTCTTTCAGGATTGTTTCCGGTGTCTGGGCCATTGTCAGTTTCCGGCGAGCCGGCCAATATATTGTTTACGCAGTGATTCGATTCAACAAAGTTGCAAAGTTAGTGCTCATTCCCGGAAATAAACCGGGCGGATTGCATCTGAAGTTCAGGAAAAAAACGATTAAATTTTTCGTGGTAAAAATCCTCGTGCTCCCGGAGCTCTGAAACAGCCGTCCGGATCGGGGCCAGAAAACCGGCCCGTCTGGACAAACGCTGAAAGGTAAGATCGATGCCGTCCAGCGTTGCATATTCCGTAAGCCAGTCCTGCCGGATCATGGAATGCACCATCGGTACCATGCCCGGCGGGATCAGATGCTCGTTTTTTTCAACGATCGTATAGAAATGATGTGCATAAACAGGCAGCGGTTCAGAAGCATAATCCTGAAAGTACCTGGCCAGAAAGTAGTCAAAATAGATATCCGTGACAATCCCGGCGAGTTTTCCGTTTGATCTGGCAGCCCTGATTTTCGCTTCTCTGACCAATTCGTGTGTGTCCGTAAATGAATCAATAAAGCGGTGCAGTTTCAGCCCGAGCACGTATTGCGGATTCCAGTCCTTGGTTTTTTCTTCTGTTAAAAGCCCTTTAATGAAATCGCCGACATAATTTCCCATGATCACGCCTTCCTGGTTTCCTGACAGCAGAATATGAGCTAAAAAATTCATATAAATGGCATTTTAATAAAATTGCCGTACGTTTGTTCAGACGTATTTAAGATGGAACAATTTTTTACAACAACCATTATTTTAACCAAACTAGCAAATGAAAGTCGAAAAAAATAACGTAATCTCATTGATATACAGCCTCAGGATTCCCGATTCAGAAGGTGAAACCGATGTTGTTGAAGTAGTTACCGAAGAGGATCCGATGTATTTTATACAAGGAATCAGCGGCCTTCCCGAAGGTTTCGAAAACCAGATCGAAGGACTGAAAGAAGGCGATCATTTCGAATTCACCGTTTCACCGGAAGAAGGTTACGGCGACTTTGATGAAGAAGCGATTGTAGAGTTGCCCAAAGCCGTTTTTCAGATGGAGGACGTAAACCAGGACGAGTTGCTGCAGATCGGTAACATCATTCCGATGACCAACGAAGACGGCGAGCGTATGCACGGACAGGTTGTCGAAGTACAGGATCAGGTTGTCATTATGAACTTCAACCATCCGCTCGCAGGAAAAGAAATGCACTTTAAAGGCAGAATCCTTTCAATCAGAAATGCCACGCAGGAAGAAATCAGCCATGGCCACATTCACGGAACCGGTGGTGTGCATCATCACTAGAAAAAGAAATGAGTAAATCCGGATTCCCCCTGAAAACGGATTTACCCATTAACCCTGTATTTTGCACCGTACTGCTCCACTTCCACCCCGAACCGCCTCAGAAACTCTACGCCTTCTTCTACCGTAATTCCCTTGTAGGCTGCATAGGAATGCAGAAAGATCACTTTTTTGATTTTCATGGTATAGATTACCCGCGCACATGCAATGCACGGGGCCAACGTTACGAAGAGTGTGGAACCTTCAATGTTGGAACCATTTTTTACAGCAAACAAAATCGCGTTCTGTTCGGCATGTAAGGCTAGCGAACAGCTTCCTTTTGCATCCCTCGGACAGCCCGTTTCGGGAAATTCCTCATCGCAGTTGTGTGTTCCCGCCGGCGGCCCGTTGTACCCGATTGAAATAATGCGCGTATCTTTTGTCAGAACGGCTCCTACCTGCGCTTTGATGCAATGGGAACGTTTGGCAAGATTTTTAGCCAGTTCCATGTAAATATCATCAAATTCCGGCCGCAAATTCGTTGTAAGTAAAGTCATTCGTTTTTCCAATAGAATATACATGCAAACTTATATAAATGCAGCTGGGATTCCATACAGAATACCAAGTATGATCAAAGGCACGCTGCTGGCCTTCCTTCTGGTTTTTACCTTTTCCTGTGCTTACAGCCAGCAGGACAAAATCGTACTGAACCTTGCAAAAGAGTCTTTGGCGTTATTTAAAAATTACAAATTTTACATCGAGGACGTAGAAGATCAACGGATTATACCTGGCGCAGGATTGGGAAAAGTCATTGCACTTGGCAAGGAGGTGCCGGTTGTATTTCCTGCCAGAACCGACCGCGAACTGTACAATTACTGGACGTTTGCAGCACCGAAAAAAGAGCAGACGTGGCTTCCGCTGATCATCACCGTAAAAGAGCTTTCCGTCAATGAAAAAAGGGTTGCACCCAACAAGGTAACGGGCGAGATCAGGCTTTCGGTAAAATTCCGCTGGTACCGGAATATGCAGCCGGTTGAACTGACCGGCTATCAGACGGCGGCAAGTTATACAAGACCGGAAAAGGAATATGAATATCAGCGGCTTGTCAAGCAGCTTGTGGATCAGGCACTGACGCATTTTCAGAAATGGATGGCAACAAATTCCGGCAAAAATCCTGCACTGACCAGAAACCTTCAGCTTGTTTTCAAGGAAATTACCCAACAGGACAACGACTCGGATACGGTTTTTTATTCTCCGAAAAGGCCGCTCGTCTGGGATGATTTCAAAGTCCGCAACGGAAAGCCCGGAAGCCGGTATGCAGCGGCTGTTTTTACAAGTTTCGGCTATGAAGGCCGCTCCTATCCAAAAGAAGACGATCTGGTTGTTGAAATCGGGCTGAAAATCTTCATGGTCAAAAGCATGTCATGGGGCCGGCCGGAAGCACGCAACGCAAGTACTTTGCGCCACGAACAGATCCATTTTGACATCACACGACTGGTTGTGGAGAAATTCAAGGAAAGGCTGCGCAAGGCAGATCTGACGATTGAAGATTATGACAGTGAAATCCAGTACCAGTTCCTGGAAGCATTCAGGCAAATGAACGATGATCAGGAGCAGTATGACGGAGAAACGGGTCATGGCCTGAACGGCGCGGCGCAGGCAAGCTGGGACCGGAAAATCGCTGAGCAGATTGCGGCCGTTTATGCGGTTCAGTAAAATTTCAAGCGGATGGCTACTGATCTGAAATGAAGATGGTTTTGTCAATTTCCTGATTTGCCACGTAATTTCTGACGTAGTAATCATATGCATTTGTGTCACGCCTGAAAGCTTTGTCCGCTACCAGATAAAGTCTTGCATTTTTCTTGAAACCCATAACGGAATGACCGGGAATGGCATAAATAATCGTGTCTTCTTTAAGAAAAGTTATCATGCTGCCGGAAACTGCGCAGCTTATAAAAATGAAGACCAGTGCGTAGGCATATTTGAGGTAAACGTATTCACGCGATTGATACGCATACCAGACCAGAAACAGCAGAACGTACAGCATCAGCACTTCAGGCATATTCAGATTCAAGTTTTCAATCAGAAAACCCGGCAGTTTTTTAGGTATGGCAACGGAAATATTGGTCAGCCGAGCAGAAATGTCCACCACAAAGTTAACGGCCGTCTGCAACCAGAATACATTTACAAAACTGACCACCAGCAACAGCAACGCAGCAGGAAGCAGCACATTCGTGAACGCAATGACAAACGGATTTACCAGCCAGAAATAGCTTGGAAACTGGTGAAAATAATAGAGGCTGATTGGAAAAGTAGCCAGTTGTGCAGCAAAGGAAAGTGCGGTAATCTGCCATGTAAATCTGATTACACGATGGGTCGGAGCAAAAATGCTGCAAATGGGTTCATACAAAAGAAAAATACCCGTCATGGCAAGATAGGAAAGCTGAAAGCCAACGTCATACAAGGCATACGGATCAAAAAACAGGATCAGAAATGCGGAAACAGCCAGCGTATTCACCGCATGCTGCTTTCTGCCGAATACTTCCGCAACCACAAAAACAATGCACATCAGCGTCGCGCGTTGTACAGACGGCGGCATACCCGTAACCAGCGCATAAAATCCAAGCATCAAAATACTGGTTACGAGATAAAGCATTTTCCCGTATTTCCAGCGCTTCATCCAGCCCAATAAAAAGCTGACTGTCAGAAAAATAATGGCCACATGCATGCCCGAAACGGAAAGGATGTGAACAGTTCCGGAGGTCGTATAATCATCCACCTGATCCGAACGAAGGTCATCCCGACGTCCGAGCAGCATGGCTTTCACCAGCCCGTATGAACGATCGTCAGTCATGTTTTTCCGGAATTCATGATCCGCCCATTCCGATACTTTCAGGCTCCACAAACCCGGGCCATCCTGAATTGCTGTTTTAGGTAAAATGGCAAAAGTGCCGTCCGGAAGAAAAACCGTCCACTGAATGCCTTTATTCCTGAGATACCTGCGGTAATCAAATTGAAACGGGTTTGCCGGCGCTTCCGGTACTTTCATGTTGCCATGCACGACAAGCCGGTCACCAACTTCCGGTATGCTTTCCGCATCGGTCGGAATGCTGACCAAAGCTTTTGCAGAAACCGGGATCCATTTCCCACAACTCAGAATCCGGTGAACGGTTGCTTCCATGCGGACGGATTGCTGTCTTTTTTCCGGCAAGGTTTTTATTTCCAGCTCGTAATCAGAGTAGGAGTTCAGCTGCAAAGCGTTCAGTTCTGCATTCAGTTTGTTATCCTGAAAAATCCTTACGTAAATACCCGTAAAAAGCAAAAACACAGAAAAACTGACTGAGAAAGCTGTTTTTCTGTGTTTGAAATGAAACAGGGCGGAAAGTATCAGTAAGACTGCTGCTGCATATGCGGCATATTGCGGAGGCAAAATAGTTGTAAAATACCCACTCAGCAAAATACCTGTTACCAGAACCGCAACAATACTGACAAAAGGAGCACGGGACAACATAATTACTTAACCATAAACCTTTTGGTAATTGTTTCCTTGCTCGTTTTTACCTTGAAAAAATAAATACCGCCGGAAAAATTGGTTACATTCAGAAACGTGCCGTTTACCTGATCTTCTGTCACTTTCTGGCCTTTCTGATTGTATACGCTAACGGTGAACGGTTCGTAATCCGGCGTAAAAACATTGGCTGTAAGGTAATCGCTGACCGGATTCGGGTACAGTTCCACAATCATCTGATCAGTCGTAATCCTGGAATATTCAACCAGCTTTGCCCTTCTCGGACTCAGCTCCAGAACCGCGTGCATCCGCTCCTTCTGATCGTTTGTAAATATGCTCATGCATGCATCCGGCGAATAATCCATGTAATTTTCGATCATATTCCGGGATGTAATGCCGTTGCATTCCGAAAAAACAGGCGAACAGGAAAGGTCGGTCGTTTCATTCTTTGTAAAAGCCGTTGGTGTATCATTACAGTAATCCGTACCGCATGCCGTATCGCCCCACGTATGGATCAGTCCTAGCCAGTGCCCTACTTCGTGCGTTGTAGTACGGCCGAGATTGTAAATGGAACTCGTAATGGCTTCGGAATTTCTGCCGAAATAGCGGAAATCAATGATTACTCCGTCAGTCTGCGCGTCTGTTTCATCCTCCGCTGTTCCTAACCCGGCAGTTTTGTCGTTGATAT
Organism: Dyadobacter sediminis; assembly: GCF_005860765.1. Taxonomy (GTDB): domain Bacteria; phylum Bacteroidota; class Bacteroidia; order Cytophagales; family Spirosomataceae; genus Dyadobacter; species Dyadobacter sediminis. The sequence continues at coordinate 684,094 of NZ_VCEI01000011.1, forward strand.
CCGTTACTACGGGAAACTGCGAAGTTCCAAGGTACCGGTCCGAAAGCCGGCAAACCCAGATGTTCAGGTAACGATTTGTAAACCAGGAAGCAGAGATTTCGGCAAGTTCATCGGCATCGGACAACGGACTGAACTGCGATTTTTCGTTATAGGTCCGGACAATTGTAACCAGTTTGAAACGGATTCTGGTATCCACGGCAAGCGAATCGGTATAATAGCCTTTGTAACCGGATGTATTGCCGTAATCTTCATTCAGAACGTCAATCTGGCTCTGGATCTGTTCAGCGGTGATATTGGCATTTCCGGAACCGCCGATCCGGTTGTTTTGCTGATCATGCACAACATGAACGACAACCGGAATGGTCACTATATCGTCTGCAGAAGTCCGGAGCCGGGAACGGTTCATAAGAATCCGTTCCCGGATCAGATCTTCGGACCTGGACCTGGACTTTGCAAGTGCCGGGTTTCGGAGCATTTTCAGCGAATCCAGCTGTGTAGTGGCACACCGCTGCACGCCGGAATCTTTTTCCTGGGCCGTTGCCTGTGTGAAAAAATACAAGATCAGGAATAGCCCTGAAAAAAGTTTACTGCTCCGATTTTTCATATGCTGCTAGTATATCCTTGACAAGGCGGTGTCTGACCACATCAGAACCGTCCAGTTCCACAAAACTGATGCCCTTGATTCCTTTTAAAACATTCAGTGAATCGATCAGGCCGGATTTTAGATTTTTGGGCAAATCGATCTGCGATTTATCACCGGTAATGATTGCTTTTGAACTCGGGCCCATCCGCGTCAGGAACATTTTCATCTGCATCGGCGTCGTGTTCTGCGCTTCGTCAAGCAGGATAAATGCATTGTTCAGCGTACGTCCGCGCATGTAAGCCAGCGGCGCTATTTCAATCACACGGCTTTCCAGATACAATTTCAGCTTTTCGGGCGCGATCATATCATCCAGTGCGTCATAGATAGGTCTCAGGTAGGGATCTATTTTTTCTTTCAGATCGCCTGGCAGAAATCCGAGGTTCTCTCCTGCTTCCACGGCAGGGCGTGTAATGATAATTTTCTTGACTTCCTTATTTTTCAATGCCCGTACAGCAATGGCCACGGCTGTGTACGTTTTTCCTGTTCCCGCCGGTCCCACTGCAAATACAAGGTCATATTTGGCAGCCTGTTCAACGAGTAATTTCTGGTTCGGCGTCTTGGCCTTTACGACAAGCCCTTTATTGCCGTAAATAATGACATCGTCATCATCCTCACCGGTCTTGGTACTTGTTTTGGAAATTCCGTTTAAATATCCTTTTACATTATCGTTGGTCACTTTTCCATACTTCTGATAATGCGCAAGCAATGAATCCATTACATCTGTGATTCTGATTATTTCGGGAGCAGTTCCCTGAATGCGGATCTCGTTTCCGCGTGAAATGATTTTACTTTCCGGGAAAGCGGCGGCGACTTCCTTGATATTCGAATTGTGAATACCCAGAAAATCCACCATGGAAACGTCTTCGAGCGTTATGATTTTTTCCAGCAAATGAATTAAAGTTTAGTGTTTGTCTATTTGTTCTAAAATTTAGTAATAATAACCACATTTATAAAACATAAAACGCGTTTTTGCAATTATAATATCAAAACTCAACCGGAAAAATGAATATATTCCAACCAACTCTTTCATTATCAGATATACAGAAAAAACAACCTTTTTTGAAAATATTTATTTGATTCAAGTTAGCTGATCTTTCTTTTGTTCACACGGTGCAATCATTAACTTTGTCTTAACATGGAAAACGAAAAAGCACCCAATAACTACTCAAGAGCAGGATCAAAGCAAGGTATTGCTGCCAAGAAGCCCTACGGCACCCGTACACCAGCTATCGAACAGACTTTCAGTAAGTTACCTCCTCAGGCCATTGATCTCGAGGAAGCTGTTCTGGGTGCTTTAATGATCGAAAAAGACGCATTGACAGCCGTTGCCGACATTCTGCGTCCGGACAGCTTTTACAAAGAAGCACACGTCCGGATTTACACGGCAATCATAACGCTTTTTGCTGATTCCGAGCCGATTGATATGCTTACCGTTACTTCCAAGCTGCGCAGCACCGGCGAGCTGGAACTGATCGGCGGGGCAGCTTACATCATGGAGCTTACTTCCAAAGTGAACTCCGCAGCCAACATCGAATTCCATGCGCGTATTATTTCACAAGCCTTTATCAAACGCGAACTGATCAAGGTGGCTTCCGAGATCCAGCGTGATGCTTTTGAAGATACGACCGACGTGTTCAGGCTGCTGGACAAAACGGAACAGGCGCTGTTTTCGATTTCGGAATCCAACATCAAGAAAAATTACGCCGATATGGGCGCATTGATGCGCCAGGCTCTGGCCGAACTGGATCAGAAAAAGAACAATAAAGACGGTCTGACCGGTGTTCCTTCCGGTTTCAGTGCGCTGGACCGGCTTACTTCCGGATGGCAGAAAACGGAACTCATGATTCTGGCTGCACGGCCGGGTATGGGAAAAACCGCTTTTGTGGTTTCTTCTCTCCGTAACGCTGCGGTCGACTTTAATATGCCGGTGGCTATATTTTCCCTTGAAATGTCGTCTGTACAGCTTGTAAACAGGCTTATTTCAGCAGAGGCAGAAATTGACAGTGAAAAAATCAGGAAAGGAAGCCTTGCACCGCACGAATGGGAACAGCTTCACCACCGCATTCACCGTCTGACCAACGCGCCTATTTTTATTGATGACACGCCGGCGCTTTCCATTCTGGAACTGCGCGCCAAATGCCGCCGTCTGAAAGCACAGCATGATATACAGATGATTGTTATCGATTATCTTCAGCTGATGACGGGTGATACAGGCGGCAAAGGCGCAGGTAACCGGGAGCAGGAAATTGCCATGATCTCGCGCTCGCTTAAGAACCTGGCCAAAGAGCTGGATGTTCCGGTGATTGCGTTGTCGCAGCTTAGCCGTGCCGTGGAAACTCGCGGCGGTGAAAAACGTCCTCAACTTTCCGATTTGCGTGAATCGGGTTCTATCGAGCAGGATGCCGATATGGTTATTTTCCTTTATCGCCCTGAATACTATGGTATTACGGAAGACGAATCCGGTAATTCGGTAGCTGGCATCGGAGAAGTAATTCTGGCCAAAAACCGTGCCGGGTCACTCGATACCATTCAGCTGCGGTTTATCGGAAAGTATACCAAATTTGCCGATCTGGATTCACAGTTTACACCGGCACCTTTCTCTGTTGACCGGCCCCTGCAAACAACCAATCCGATTGCATCTTTTGAAAGTCAGAGCAAGCCGGCACCGGCGGGCGGAGGCGGAACTTTGAGAAGCCGCGCCAACGATCTGAGCAATTTTGATTACAAAGGCCCGGACAGTGAACCGCCATTCTGATGTGCGAATTTGTATAAAACAAATACCGTTTGAAAACTGAGACTTGCCGCTTGGTAAGTATTCATCCTGTTCATGGTTCTGTTCTGAGATAATTCCTTCATATAGCAGTGTTGTTGCCTGAACACATGCTGTATGAATAAAAAAACTACCCTTTTTACCTGTCTTTATTTCTTGTCCGCCTTGCTGCTGCAATGCAGCCGGCATGAAAGTCTTACGCCCAATAATCCTGCGGCTATTCACAGCAATTCCCTTTCAGTCAGCGATAAAGATGCGGCTGAACTGGCCCGTAACTTCCTGAAAAAAGATGAAAATCAAAACATGGCTGGAAATGAAAAGCTGCGTTTAAAGGAAAGTTCGGTTCATTCCGTACCCAGACGGGTCTGGAATGTTAAAACTTTGTATGATGATGCAGGCAATCCGCTGATGCATGTCATTCATTTTGAATCAGATCAAAGTGCGGAACATGGATTTGTGATCCTTGCTGCGGACAAGCGCGTTGTTCCCGTTCTTGCAAAAAGCGACAGCGGAACTTTCAGTCTGGAAGGAGAAAATCCCGGTCCGGGGATCTGGTTTGAGCGTGTCAAAAAAGAAGTTTCCGAAGGAACAAAAAGAATGAAAGTTCCGGAAAAAGGCATCGCCCTGATGTGGAAAAAACTGAATGAAAATAAAACCAGTCTGCTATCCGAAACACCTGATTACGAACCGCCTGTCGATCCGTATTACTGTCCGCCGGATACTTACTATGACAGCGGACTGCTGATTACATCAATTTGGAGGCAGGATGAAGTTTACAACATGTATTGTCCAACAAGATCTTGTGGTAAATGCTCTTATGCATATGCAGGTTGCGGAGCAGTTGCAATAGCTCAAGTCTGGAATGCAAAGTGTAACCAGAAACCCAAAACTTACTCCATTGCGCCCGGACCTGTATTAAACTATAATTTTCCATTAAAAGATGTAAGGTCAACAATTAGCTGCACTTCTGTTAACCCAAATGACATGCAGATCGCCAATATGATTCGGGTTGCGGGGATGTTTGCAGAATCTGACTATAATTTTCTGAACTGCAACACGATGACATGGAGGAAAGATATCAAAACTGCTTTTCAAGCAGCCGGATATTCCAATCCAGGAAGCTGGGTTAATTTTAATAATTCAACAAACCAGGTTCGTTCGGAATTAATGAGCGGACATCCGGTCATTATGGACGGTACAAACACCACTCTAGGCTTTGACAATTGGCATATTTGGGTCATGGTGGGTATTCGGGAGACGATTTTACACGGCGTGGTTGATCTAAATGGGTCACCTACCTGCATGGCGTGGACGTATAACATGTATTACCTCAACTGGGGCTGGGGAGGCAAAGATAATGGATGGTATGCCATGGGAAATTTTATTGGTGATAAAGTAAATTATGACACATCCTTAAACGTAACCCTTGGCATGCGGCCATGAGCAATTATATGAAGCCATTTAAATATCAATACACGCGTTTTTTTGTTCTAAGTCTTCTGATTTCTTCCTGCGAGTATCCATTTAACATTGTTATGGTTTCACAAACATATGATGTGAAGCAAGAAGCCGAACGGCGTTATTATACCAAAAGCAAAACTTCCATTTTCTTTGATCGTGTAAACTACCAGACACTGGAATTTAAAGGTGACACGATGATTCTGACGGTAAATGATAAAATCATGGATACCATTTATCTGAAAGACGATTATTGGCTGGGAAAAAAGAAAAAGGGAATCAAGATCTTTAAAGGCATCTCCGCCACTACCAAGGAACATAGAACCATTCGCTGCACAGTGGAACATATTAAAGATAGAGGCTTGCAACGACTGGTTACCAGTGAAATTATGACGGGTGATTACAATCCAGCTGCTGACACCGTTTGGACGTATTATGAGTTGCTTCCAAGCCAGTTTTAAACAGAGCAATATGCGGCATCAAATGCAACAACCCGGAACTGGTGATTCCGGGTTGTTGCTTGCTCATTGTATTTGCCTTAATTTTTCCGAACCAGCAATGCCACGTTTTCGACATGATGTGTGTTCGGGAACATATCCACAGGCTGGACTTTGGTTACTTCATAGTGCTCCGACATCAATGCCAGATCGCGCGCCTGTGTGGCGGTGTTGCAGCTGACATAAACAATTTTTTGCGGTTCTGCTTTCAGGATCGTTTCCACAACCGGTACATCCATACCCGCACGCGGCGGATCGGTAATAATGACGTCCGGTTTGCCATGCTGCATCAGGAAATTTTCATTCATAATCCAGCGCATATCGCCCGAAAAAAATGACGTATTGCTTATGCCGTTCAGTTCGGAATTCCGGCGTGCATCTTCCACAGCTGCCTCCACATACTCTATGCCGACTACTTTTTTTGCTCTTCTTGCCACGAAATTGGCAATGGTCCCGGTTCCGGTATAAAGGTCGTACACGGATTCATTTCCCGTCAGTCCGGCATATTCCCGTGCCACACTGAACAATTGATACGCCTGTTCCGAATTGGTCTGGTAAAAAGATTTGGGCCCGACCAGAAACGTCAGGTCTTCCATGGTTTCCCGGATGAATTTTTCTCCCGAATAATTGATTACTTCCTGATCCTGATACGAATCGTTTCCTTTCAGATTTACGATGTAATTCAGCGACGTAATTTCGGTATGCGTTTTTTTGAGGTATTCCATCACCAATTCAATGGCCTCGTCATGCTGCTCGCCAAATTGCACGATTACCATTACATCACCCGTATTGGCCGTTCGCACAACCAAATTGCGCAACGTGCCTTTATTAAAGCGTACATCGTAGTACGGAATGTTATGCAGTTCGCCGAAATGATGCAGCGAATTGCGGATCGTATTGGATGGGTCCGGCTGCAGATGGCAGTGATTTACCGTAAAAATTTTATCAAATCTTTTGGGCACATGAAACCCGAGCGCATGTTTGGAATACACCTGCCCGGAATCCATCTGTTCCTTGGTGAGCCAGCGCCAGTTTGAAAAGGTAAATTCCAGCTTGTTCCGGTAATATTCCGTTTTTGGAGCCGCAAGGATCTGATTGACAGCAACATTCCTGATCTTTCCGAGCCTTTCAAAATGATCGATAACCTGTTGCCGCTTGAAATGCAACTGGTGCTCGTACGCAATGTGCTGCCATTTGCAACCGCCGCATACATCATGGTGCAGACAGTAAGGTTCGGTACGCAGATCGGATTTCTTGTGGATTCTGGTTACAATCGCTTCCTTTAACTTCTTTTTTGTTTTAACCACCTGAAGATCGACTATGTCACCCGGAGCCACATTGCCTTCTACAAAAATTACGCCGTCTTCCGATTTAAATATACATTTGCCTTCTGCCGCAAAATCGGTAATTTCAACGTACTCATACTGATTATTCTTAAGCATATTCCTGTTTTTAAATTCTGATTCAACCTTATAGGACAAATTTTTACTGTTACATCAAGCCATGAAAATTCGGTTCATCCTATGCATTCTGATGCTGCTGGTCATTACTGTTGCAAAGGCCACGCATATCGTCGGCGGGCAGCTTTTCATAACTGAAAACAAAAACAGCATCTACAATTATAATATCGGGCTCACCATGTACTTCGATGCCCTTAACGGCAATCCCGGCGCCGAAGATCCGTTTGTGACCATCTATGTTTTCAGAAAACGGGACAATGCAGCCATTGGCTGGCTTGAAGCCCCAAAAATAGAACGAAAATCCGTCACGTATGCAAATCCGCTCTGCGGAATATCTTCTCTGGAGACGTACATGATCACTTACAGCTCGACTGTAAAGCTTGAAACCAGTGAATTCAATGATCCTGAAGGCTATTACATGGTCTGGGACCGGTGCTGCAGGAACGGAACGATCACCAATATCAAAAATCCCGGAGATGCAGGAAGCCTGTTTTACCTGGAATTTCCGCCCATCACTAAAAACGGCACGTCATTCAGCAACTCCTCCCCTGTTTTTCCAGCGGTAAAAGGCGATTATGCCTGTGTGAATTCACCCTTTTTCTTTGATTTCGGAGGTTCGGATGCGGATGGCGACAGCCTCGTTTACACCCTTGTAACGCCCATGCAGGGCTTTGCCGACAAAGCCAATCCGAGCCAGCCCGCACGCGGATCGTCCGCTTACCCGCGGCTTACATGGATTGATAACATTACGGTTTCCAATGTAATTCCCGGTCCCAAGCCTTTAACCGTAAACGGTAAAACGGGAATGCTTTCGGTTACGCCCGGATTTGTAGGTCTCTACGTCTTTGCAGTGCAAGTGGATGAATACAGGAAAGGACAAAAAATCGGAACGCTTACACGCGATTTTCAGCTTAAAGTGGTCGATTGTCCCAAAATGGATCCGCCCAAACTGCTGTTCAAGCCTGCGGGAAAAAATGTGTTTTATACGGAAAACGAAATCATCACAATAAAAAAAGACGATCCTGACTGTTTTGAAGTAATTGTAACCGATCCTTCCATAAATCAGCTTGTAAAAGTAAACGGAAGGGCTGTAAACAATTCCAAGGATTATTTTACGCTGCTTCCGGCCGAGTTCCGTACTACCATTGCCAACGATACGCTGAAATTTCAGATCTGTCTGGATGAATGTTTTGTTACTTACGACAACAGGCCGATCAAAATCGAACTTATAGCGGAGGATGAAAGCTGCCCGGTTCCATTAACCGATACTTTGAACATTTACATCCGCCGGGAAGGCAATGGCAATGCACCGCCGCAAATTACTACTTCCCTCGCTTCCGAATACATGCATGTGACCGCAGGCGTTCCGGTCAGTTTCACTGTTTATGGAAAGGATCCCGACAAAGACAACCTTGCTCTTTCCGGCCGCGGAAGGGATTTCAACATGGCCGATCAAGCCATGAACTTTAAGTCCGTGAACGGGACGGCGCCCGTGCAGCAGAATTTTACGTGGACGCCGCCCTGCAATGCCAGGAAAGGCGATACGCTGGCCGTTGACTTTCTGGTAGAGGACATGCGCTGTGAAGGCAACCCGCTTGGCGTTTCCAGGCCCGTTTATTTTATCGTCGACGAATCGCCGAACACGCCGCCTGCAGTCCGTACAACATTGCCTGAACCGGAAATTACCTATACGATCGGAAACTCGTCAGAAATCCTTTTTGATGTGCTTGCAACAGATCCGGATACCAGCACAATCAGTCTGGTTGCGGCCGGACGAGGCTTTGACCTTCCTGCTGCCGGAATGAACTTTGCAAACAAGACCGGAACACGCGAAGTCATTTCACCCTATGGATGGAACCCGGACTGCGCTTTGCTGAACGGAAAAGGTGAGCAAACATTTGTAATTGATTTTATAGCGCAGGATAAAAGCTGCAGTTCGGCAAACGATACGACCACGGTGAAAGTGACCGTCAAGGACAATTCCTTTACTGAATTTCCGGAGTTCCCGAATGTCATTACGCCCAATGGCGACGGCAAAAATGACTGTCTTTTTCTTCAGGATTTACCTGAAGGCAACTGCTCCGATCAGTTCAGGGACGTGACCGTTTATAACCGCTGGGGAAAACAGGTTTATTATTCCAAAGTAAAGGAAAACAACTGGTGCCCGGCAGACATTTCCGGCGGCTACTATTACTTTCTGATCCAGTATACGGCACGAACGTACAAAGGCGGCATCACGGTACTGAAATAACGCGCCTCTTGCATGCAATGTTGATGACGCAAAGAATGCATTCGGGCGTATTTACCCGGTTTCCGGGAAACATTAACAAAACGGACATTGTTAGTCATTGGAAACTATAACCAATGCATGCAATGACTGACAATTTTCAATGGGGATTTCTGATGGCCAGGCTTGCGGCCGGCATGAGTATGTTCGGGCACGGACTCGTACGCTTGCCAAAACTAAACGGATTCAGTCACTGGATGGTCGAGCAGTTTCAGAAATCCATGCTTCCGGATGCAATCGTAATTCCTTTCAGTTACGTACTGCCCGTGGCCGAATTCACAATCGGGCTCTTGCTTCTGCTTGGATTATTTACACGCAATGCGCTCATGGCGGCTGGATTGGTTATGGTCGCTCTCCTATTCGGATCTTCCATGATTGAGGAATGGAGTGCTATTCCGTCCCAGCTTTTACATGCCGCATTCTTTGCAGTTCTGCTCTGCTATACAGACCTGTATAACCAGTTTTCACTGGATCAGAAATTCCGTAAGTAGCCGGGGATTCTTTTTCTGCGTATTATATAAATGAAAAGGAAAGTACTTTCCAGGCAAATTATAGATAGCTAAATGGATCAAATTGCAAGTTCTAATTATATGTATTTTTCTTTTAAGACTTACAATATTTAATGAATAATTAAAAAGTATTTTATTTATAATAAGTATTTTACATTTACTATTTATTAAATGTATTTTAAATAACTCACATATAAAATTTTTCAAACATATTTTATGTTTATAATGCTTTAAATGTATAGAAAATCATACCATATTATTTTTAAGCAAAATTCTTTGAAAATCAATAATTTAGTTTTCAAATAACGCTAAAATCGCATTTACATGCTTGCCCTTTGTTTCTTTTTAAAATATTGCTTCTCACATTTTTTAAATCAAAAAACTAAATCTACTTTTGTACTGTAATTATAATAGTTACAGTATGAACAACGGACGTTTTGCTATTTCGGTACATATTCTGACGCTCCTCGCGGATGCGGCAGCTGAATGGGTACCTTCCGAGTATCTCGCCGGAAGCATTAATATCAATCCGGTACTGGTACGCAAGGAACTTAGTAATCTTCGGGAACACGGACTGGTAATCAGTAAAGAAGGAAAATCGGGCGGTAACAGGCTTGCCAGAAACCCGGAACAAATTTTCATGTCTGACGTTTACAAAGCCGTCAGACAAAAGGATCTGCTCGGAAAAAGCATTAACGCGCCCAACCCGCAATGTGACGTCGGAAAGGAAATCAACAAGCATCTGGACAGTCTTTACGATGAAGCAGAAAAAGCATTGCTGCTGAGTCTGGAAAGGAAATCTTTGTCTGATTTTCATAAACAGTTCAGTTAATTTCTTTGCACAAAACTGTAACATTTATTATAACAGTAATCTTTAAAACTTAAAACAAAATACGTATGAAAATTGCATTGATTGGAGCCACAGGATTTGTCGGCTCCAAAGTATTGGAAGAACTGGTCTCACGCGATCATCAAGTGACGGCCATCGCCAGAAATCTGGAAAAAATAACGCTGGAAAACGAACTGATCACGCTTAAACCCGCGGACATTCTGAACTCGTCCGAGGTTTCTGAAGCCGTGGCCGGCAATGATGCTGTAATCAGCGCATTTAATCCCGGCTGGACCAATCCGAATATTTACAAGGATTCCATTGAAGGTTACAAATCCATTCAGGAAGGTGTAAAACAATCGGGAATCAAGCGGTTGCTGGTTGTTGGCGGGGCTGGCAGCCTCGAAGTGGCGCCCGGGGTGCAGCTTGTTGATACGCCGGATTTCCCTGCAGAATACAAGGCCGGCGCAAGTGCCGCAAGAGATTACCTGAACCTGATCAAAACGGAAACCGAGCTGGACTGGACTTTTTTGAGCCCTGCGATTGAAATGCATCCGGGAACGTCAGGCGTGAGAAAAGGTGTTTACAGAACCGGTGAGGACAATCCTGTTTTCAACGAAAAAGGCAGAAGCATCATTTCGGCAGAAGACCTTGCCGTAGCCATTGCGGACGAAATTGAACAATCCAACTTTGTTAAAAAGCGCTTTACCGCTGCATACTAAAAGTATTTGAAAAAAGGAAAATAAGTACAAGGCATACTGTAAGGTCAATATGTCTTGTACCTAAAAAATGTATGTAGCATTTAGAAAGAACAATACATACGTAAAGCTTTATAAATTTTAAATGTACTATTAGTATATTGAATTAATGGTTTAACCATAAGTGACTTAACATATTCTGATTTATTTACAAGATTTCCATTTTAAGATTTTGTAAATTATTTGGCTCATTATACTGCTAATGTGAAGCGGGATAAAGTTCTTTGCATCTTGAATGTTATCTTAATATCAAGTGATGAAGCGACTTTTTACCGCAGCTGTTCTCCTTTTGGCTTTCCTTGTTGCACCACAGGCAAATGCACAGCGGTTTTTGATGGATCTGGTGGATACAACAAACCAGATGGGAAAAGGAATGCTTTCCATTTATGAACGGTACAACCGGGTCCGGATCAGCGGATACATACAGCCTCAGTTCCAGTACACACTCCAGGAAGGCGCGGAAACCTTTGCGGGCGGCAATTTTTCACCCATGTCAAACAACCGCTTTACGCTGCGCCGCGGAAGACTGCGCGTGGATTACGCGCATCTGAATAAAAACAATGATCCAACTTCCTACTTTGTTTTTCAGTTTGACGGTACGGAACGCGGCGTCGCCATCCGGGATTTCTGGGGCCGGTTTTATGAAAACAAGTTCCGGATTTTTGCACTGACAACGGGCATGTTTGCACGTCCGTTCGGACATGAAGTAAACTTGTCTTCGGCAAACCGGGAGTCGCCGGAACGCGGCAGGATGTCGCAGCTTTTGATGAGAACCGAGCGGGACATTGGAATGATGTTAACCGTAACAAGCCGAAAAAGTTTAAGCTGGTCGCAGAAACTCAAACTGGATGTCGGCGTATTCAACGGGCAAGGCATGTCCGGTACCTCAGAGTATGACAGCCATAAAGATGTGATCGGAAGGATCAGTCTGAAACCAACGCGCATTCATGCACTTGGCGGAGCCACACTGTCGGCAGCCATTTCGGGTTACGCAGGCGGCATCACCAGCCAGTCCGAAACGGTTTATAAAACCAGGATGAAGGAAAATGCATTTCGGGCTGTCAAGGATTCTTCGGACAGTAATTACGCCAAAGTTCTGCCGCGCAAGTATGCCGGTGCCGATTTCCAGATTTTCTTTCCGAACCGGACGGGTAAAACGGAGTTCCGTGCCGAGTACGTGTTCGGAAAACAGACTGCCACTTCGGGAAGCAGCGAAACGCCGGGCGTATATCCGGTTTCAAATGGTGTGAAAGATCCGTTGTATGTCAGGAATTTCAACGGGGCCTATTTTTATTTCCTGCAGCACCTTGGCAGCCTGAATCACCTGTTTGTTTTGAAATACGACTGGTATGATCCCAATTCAAAGGTTTCAGGAAATGCGCTGACCAATACGGCCGGTTTCAGCAAAGCGGATCTCCGTTTCGATACTGTCGGAATGGGTTATGTTTACGTGGCCAACGAGTCGTTGAAATTTACCTTGTATTACGATTTGGTCCGAAATGAAAAGTCAGCGTTAAAAGGGTTTGAAAAAGACGTGCGGGACGATGTACTTACATGCCGCGTGCAATATAGCTTCTAGTTCCGAAGCGTTCTTCCAGTACCTTTTTGCGGTACCTGAAAATGTTATTGACCTCGTTCCGGACAAACACCGCGTCAACGAAATTGCCGATGAATCCGAGCGGAACCTTGTAATGAAGAATATCTTCCATCAAAACGCCTTCATCAATGGCTGTAAAACGGTGCTGATGGTGCCAGAAAGCATACGGCCCGAAACGCTGCTCGTCCACAAAATAATGATTTTCGGAAACATGGGTGATTTCTGTGACCCATTTCAACGGAATGCCCAGAACAGGCTTGACAATGTACCGGATGATCTGGCCGGCGTACATTTTTTCACCGTGGTGCGACGAAGTTACCACAAATCCCATGTGCGAGGGAGTAATTTCTTTCAGATTAGCCGGGTTGGAAAAAAACGTCCAGGCTTCCTCGAGAGAAATGGGCAGCTTTTGTGTAAAATACAACTCTTGCATTGCTTTATGATTGATTAACATAACCCGCTAAATAACCAGGCCAGCCTGAACGTCAGGTGGCATGATTTTCTTAACTTTTGTATCTTAACTTAACTCCATAGCACCATGAACAGAAAAATGATTGCGACCACATCTTTATCCATTTATGCAAACCCTCTGAAAGTGTGGAGAGCGTTGATTGATCCGGAAACTGTTAAGAAATACATGCACGGCGCCGAAGTTAGTTCCGGCTGGGAAGTAGGCAGCCCGATAACTTTTACGGGGACCTGGGACGGTAAAACTTACGTGGATAAAGGAACGATCCTGGAAATCATACCGGAGAGGGTATTAAGCTATTCCTACTGGAGTCCGCTTGCAGGCTCAGAAGATTACGAAGACAATTACGCGCATGTTACTTATCATATCGCTCCGTTTGACAACGAAACTACGCTGACCATTACGCAGGACAATCTGGAGACCGAAGAAGAAGTTGTAAGAGCTGAGGAAAACTGGATGTCCGTCATGCACAACCTGAAAAATATTCTTGAAGAAAAATCAAAGCACGTTTTATAGAAAAAAGTACTTTCCGAAACAGGCATTTCGGAAAGTACTTTTTAATTTACAGCTTCATGCTGAGAGCAATCCGTTTGCGTGCCAGATCTACTTCCGTCACTTTCACATTTACAATCTGCTGAAGACGTACAACTTCATTCGGATCTTTGATAAACCGGTCGGCCAATTGAGAAACGTGCACCAGGCCGTCCTGTTTAACGCCAATATCGACAAAAGCACCGAAAGCTGTGATGTTGGTTACGATACCCGGCAGGATCATTCCGGTTTTCAAATCCTCCGGTTTTCTGACACTGCTGTCAAATTCAAATGGCTTCATCCCGGCTCGCGGATCGCGCGAAGGTTTTTCCAGTTCCAGTAAAATATCCTTTAAAGTAGGCAGCCCGACCGCATCGGATACATACTTCTCGGGCCTGATCTGCTTTCTGAGTTCAGGTTTCTGCATCAGTTCCCGGATGGTCGTACCCGCATCTTTAGCCATTTGTTCCACCAGACCGTATCTTTCAGGATGTACTGCACTGGAATCCAACGGATTATCTGCATTTTGAATTCGAAGAAAACCTGCTGCCTGCTCAAATGCCTTGGAACCAAGCCTCGGCACTTTCAATAATTGCTGACGTGTCTTAAAATTCCCGTTTTTAGCCCTGAAATCCACGATATTCTGCGCCAGCGCAGGCCCAAGCCCTGATACATAGCGAAGTAAATGCTTGCTTGCCGTGTTCAGGTTTACGCCTACGGAATTTACGCAGCTTTCCACGACTACATCCAAAGCATTTCGCAATGAATTCTGGTCTACATCGTGCTGGTACTGCCCTACTCCGATGGATTTCGGATCAATCTTAACCAGTTCCGCCAATGGGTCCATCAACCGCCGGCCAATGGAAACCGAACCGCGAACGGTTACATCCTTATCCGGAAACTCCTCCCGCGCAACTTCCGAAGCCGAGTAAATGGAAGCGCCCTGTTCACTGACCATAAACAATCCGATTTCTGCTATTTTACCACTTTCCTCCAGTAATCTTCTAACAAAATCCTCCGTTTCACGCCCGGCAGTACCGTTTCCAACCGCAATCGCTTCTACCTGAAACTTGGCGATGGCATCAGCCAGTTTGTTGCGTGCTTCCGCAGGTTTATCAAACGGATAAATGACATGATCGGCCAGTAAGTTTCCCTGGCTATCGAGCACCACGACTTTGCAGCCGGTACGAAAGCCCGGATCAATAGCCAGCACCTTTTTTTGTCCGAGCGGAGAGGCAAGCAGCAGCTGACGCAGATTTTCGGTAAATACCTGAATGGCGGCCGTATCGGCTTTTTCCTTGGACAAACCGGCAAATTCCGTTTCAATGGAAGGTTTCAGAAGCCGTTTGTAACTATCCGTCAATGCCAGCACTATCTGATCCCTGCAAGCCGGCGGACCTTGCAGAAAAAGCCTTTCCAATAGAGTGAGTGCCTGATCTTCATCCGCGGAAATATCCACGTTCAGTATGCCTTCCTCTTCACCGCGGCGAATCGCCAGCAGCCGGTGCGACGGTATGCGGGAAAGCCGCTCCGAAAACTCAAAGTAATCGCGGTACTTCACACCTTCTTCTTCTTTCTTCTTTTTAACCTTTGCAGTAATGACCGCCTCTTTCTGAAACAGAATGCGGACACGGCTTCTGGCATCCTGATTTTCGTTGATCCATTCCGCCATGATGTCCCGTGCGCCGTTCAAGGCATCTTCTGCCGAAAGGACCTGATCGTTCAGAAAAGTCCGTGCTTTTTGTATGGGATTCGTTTCTTTTCCTGAAAATATCAGCCGGGCCAGCGGTTCAAGCCGTTTTTCAATTGCAAGGGTCGCACGGGTTTTTCTTTTCTGCTTGTATGGCAGATAAAGATCTTCCAGTTCAATGATGGAAAATACGCTTTCAATGCGTTTTTTCAGCTCCGGCGTAAGTTTTCCCTGCTCATCGATATTTTTCAGGATAAATTCCCTGCGTTTTTCTACTTCCTGCTGCTTCTGCCATGCGTCTTTAATGGCGCCGATCTGCACCTCGTCCAGACCGCCTGTTGCTTCTTTCCGGTACCTTGATATGAACGGCAGCGTTGCTCCCTCTTCAAAAAGCTGCACCGTATTCCTGACCTGCTTCTCAGAAATGCCTGTGTGCTGCGCAATAAGCGGATAATTCATACTTGTCATGCAATTAAACCAAAATTTCAATTCCTGTACTATGGACAAACGGCCGGTTTGTCAATGTTGTTTAAGAACGGGCCATTTATTTATTGCAGCAAATAAAACAGAAATTTACTGCATTAATCACGTATGTTCCCGCAAACACTGTATCCGGACAAACCTGCAGCTATTATAATTTCCGTGTCATTCAAAAGCATCCTTCTGATTTCCGCCTATATTTAACACGCGTTTTCCATATCAAACCATCCTGACTTTCAAACATAATGCTGTTGCCTGTACATAAAATGCGTATTGCATGGCTGTTTATGACTGCCATTTACCTGAGTTGCGGAATTACAAAGGCGCAGCAAAAGCCATTGTTCCGGGTCATTGCCTTTTTTACCGGGAAAAACGACAAGGCACATGTCAGTTTTGTGAACGAGGCAAACCGGAACTTTCCCAAACTGGCGGAAAAGAATGATTTTACATACGATACCACAAGTAACTGGAATAATCTGAATGCTGAATTTCTTGCCAAATACCAGGTTGTGATTTTCCTGGATACGCGGCCGGAATCGCTAGAACAACGTGAGGCTTTTCGGAAGTATATGGAAAACGGCGGCGCATGGATGGGCTTTCACTTTGCGGCATTTGCACTTACGCCTTCTGCGTACCCGCAAAACTGGAAATGGTACCACAACGAATTTCTGGGTTCCGGCCAGTACAAAAGCAACACATGGCGTCCGACTTCGGCTGTTTTAAGAGCAGAAAACAGGAATCATCCGGCTTTAAAGGGAATTCCTGCTACTTTCAAGGCTTCTCCGAATGAATGGTACCGATGGGAAAACGACCTGACTCAAAATAAAGATATTCAGATTCTGTTATCCATTGATCCGTCCAGTTTTCCTCTGGGAACAGGTCCAAAGCAGCATGAAATATGGAAAAGCGGTTATTATCCGGTGGTTTGGACAAACCGGAAGTATAAAATGATTTACCTGAACATGGGCCATAATGATATTGATTATGAGAACAAGACAGATAAAGAATTGTCATTCACATTCGATAATGACATTCAAAACCAGTTTTTAGTGAATGCTTTAATCTGGTTAGGAAACAAATAAACGGCACCCGGCGTATCCATTTGCCGGGTGCCTGGTTATTTATGCCGGTTCAGAATCTTTCGCACCTACATCTTCCGGATCAATGTCCTGTTGCGGGACTTCCGGCTCCATTCTTGTTCCGGTATTGACTTCCGGTGCATCTGGTCCCTGCACATTCGGTTTTGTGTTCAAAGGCGCAGTTTGTCCGGGTTCTGGCGTGCTTGGCGCCGGTTTTTGTTTGTCAGGCATACGTTTGGCGTTTAGTAACTGAACTTGAGGTTTTAAAATCCGAAATTCAGTTTGATGAATATTTTCATAAGCCAGAAAAAATCATGCCCTGAACCAAAAATCTGCATTTAATGATGTTCAATCCGATTTTTGCAAGACAGAAATCCATTGATTAAGTAAACTTTTATTTTTTAGGAATATGCCCGTATTTATCGTCTTACTGATTAGTTTTTTTGCAAGTCTGGGTATAACAAAAATGTATTCGGGAAGTTGGGAATATTTGCTTTGCGGCAACATTGCTATGTGCGTAATGCTGTGTTTTACTGCCATCGGCCATTTCAAGTTTTCTAAGGGTATGCAGTTGATGATCCCGAAAATATTTCCTTACAGGAAAGCACTGGTTTTGATTACCGGCATGATGGAAATTGTTGCCGGCATTGCGTTGTTGTTTCCCTCTTTAAGGTATGTAACCGGCATTTTCCTGATTGTTTTTTTTCTGCTGATCCTTCCTGCCAATATCCATGCAGCCATTCGTAAAGTTGATTATCAGAAAAACTCATTTAATGGAAAGGGCCTCGGTTATTTGTGGTTCCGGGTTCCATTTCAAATTTTTCTGATTCTTTGGGTGTGGTATTTTTCAGTTTGGCCATTTTGAAACAGCACCTTATTTCCGTTCCAGCAAGGCCATATAAAAACCGTCAAAGCCGTCCTGCGCCACGGAAGTTCTGTGTTCGGAAATCAAGTTCCACTCCTTTTTTCTGGACTTCATAAACTTTTTCACCTGATCTTCGGACTCCGACGGAAGAATGCTGCATGTGGCATACACCATTTTGCCGCCTTTTTTGACCAGCTCGGAATAATGATCCAGAATCTGCCATTGAACCTGACGGATCGAGTTCAGAAACTGCGGTTTCAGCTTCCATTTGGTATCCGGATTCCTTCGCAGAACACCCAGCCCCGAGCATGGAACATCCAGCAAAAGCCGGTCAGCCGTTCCGACAAGATTCTTAAGTGCCAGCTCGTCATCAATCAGCAGCGTTTCCAGGTTTTTGACGCCATTTCGTTCAGCCCTTTTTACCAGTTCGGTCAGTTTATGCTGCTCAATATCCATAGCCAGCATGGAGCCCTGGTTTTCAAGGAGAGCTGCGATATGCAGTGTTTTGCCGCCGGCACCTGCGCAGGCATCTATTACGCTCATTCCCGGCTTAATATCCAGAAACGGCGCTATCAGCTGGGAACCCGCATCCTGAACCTCGAAAAATCCTTGCCTGAAAGCATCCGTTCCGGTCACGTTCTGGCGTTTTTTTAAAATCAATGCTTCCGGAACTCCGGCAACCTGCGAAATATTTTCGGGTCCGAAGGTATTTATGACCGTCTGAAGATCGGCTTTCAGCGTATTTACCCGGATTGTAACCGGTGCCTGCTGGTTCAGAGCTGTCAATTCTTCATCCCACTTGGTGCCCAGCTCCTGTGCAGCGGTCTCATCCATCCAGTCCGGCACGGACTGAGCCAATTTTCTTGTACTTAATGCCCGGGTATATCTTTCCAGAACCGTTTCTGCATGGATGCCTTCGAACTCCGGCCACTGCGGTAAAATTCCGTCTTCTTCCCTGCCAAGATGCCGTGGTTTGATGATCAGCCAGGCACCCGCCAGTTTCCAGAAATCTTCCGGTTCAAATGCCTTTTCAATTTCAGCTGCATACTTGATCAGTCTCCACCAGCGAACCATTTCATACGTGTTTTCGGCAATGAATGCACGGTCGCGGGCGCCCCACTTTTTGTTTGACTTCAGTAATTGCTCCACCACGCGATCTGCTTGGCGGTTTTTAACAAAAATGTTGTACAATGCGTCTACCGTCGCAGCAACAAGTCCTTTATATAATTTCAAAGTATGTTCTTTTTTATTTTAACAATTCAGGTTTTGCCAGCATTGAAAACCAGCGGCTGTGATCCGGTAAAGTTGGCAATGTCTTTTTTACAAAGCAACAAAAAGGCATCAAGGCATGGTTTTTAAATGGTGAGCAACAGAGGAGCCAATACGCTGAATGATATGGAGACTTGGTTTCCGGAACGAAAGAATAAAAAAATAATAAACCGAAATGGATTATACATATGGAAACGACCCCTGTTGTCATCTGTCCGCCTGATTTGTCCACACGTCCATATAGTCTGCAGGCGGAACGGTTAATGGCGCTATCCATGGAAACACTGTTCAGCGCCTGGACCATACAACTTGACCTGTGGCTGGCTTCTCCTGCTTCATTTCTGGGAAAGCCCGAAGTGAATGCACCGTTCTATTTTGAAACCATGCATGAAGGCATCCGCTATCCGCATTACGGCCGCTTTCTGTGCATGGAGCACAACCAAATTGAATTAACCTGGGTCTCAGGAGAAAACGGTACTAAAGGAAGTGAAACGGTTTTGACCATAACACTTTCGGTTCATGCAAACGGAACACATCTGCATCTTACGCATACCGGATTTCCGGATGAAACATCAAGAGACAGGCATCAGGAAGCGTGGCCGGCGCTGTTGCAGCAACTGGAAGCAAGAATGTCCAGACCAGTGGATTAATCAGTTCCGACAAACCGGATTAAACCGGATTATCAGAAATTTTGGGGCAGCCTGATATTGAAGGTGGTTCCTTCGCCTGTTCTGGAAGTAATCTGCATGGTTCCGTTCAGACTGCTGACCAGATGTTTTACCAGCGACAGGCCAAACCCGTACCCTTTTTCACCACTGGTTCCTTCTGTTGATACTGCATTTTCAGACATAATATCCTCGATGCTTTCTTCACTTATGCCAATTCCGTTATCAAAAACGGTTATGTACAAAACAACCTGTTCGCCACTGGTCGTTAACTGAAGATCAACTGTTACATGTCCGCCAACAGGCGTAAATTTCATTGAATTGCTGATCAGATTGCCGGTAATCTGCAACAGTTTGTTTTTGGGAAGCGCGATGTTTTCGGTCAGTGGTGTTGTAATAACCGTAAACAATATATTCTTGTGCTTTGCCTGCGGACTGTACAGTTTAATCAGTTTGTCTTTGAAAACATTCAGATTGAAAATGCCCGTATCCGGAGTTTTGGAACGGTCAGGCAAAGCTTTGTCTTTACTTGTTTCCAGAATCTCTCCTGCCAGATCCAGTATTGAATTGCCGCTTTTATGAATCAGCGATATAAATTCGAGTACTTCGTCCATCTGATTGTTATAGCCCTGGTCACGGATAATCTGAGCCAGACCCACGATGCCGCCGAGCGGCCCGCGGATGTCATGGGCCACCTTTTTTTGCATTTGCTTTGCTTCCAGCAATTTAGATTTCAGATTATCCATGACCTTCAATGTCTGAAGGCGGGTGACAACCTCATCTGCAATGATTTTCATCAATTCAATCTTTTCCGGATCAAGCGATTTGTGTTCATAATCCAGGACGCATAACGCACCAATCTGATGACCGTTGATTGTTTTGAGCGGAACACCGTAGTAATAGCGCAGGTTTGGGTCGCCGTTTACATACTGTTTGTCCTTGAAACGTTCATCTGCCGAAAGATCATCCACTTCAAAATGATCCTGTTCCATGATCGTGTACTGGCATATGGATTCCTCTCTCAGCATTTGCTCCACATCCATTCCGTAATTGGAAATAGTCCATTGTGTCAGGGAATCAATGAGGTTTACAAGCGATATTTTGGTTCCCGTAACCTTGGCAGCCAACTTGGCCAGATCCTTAAAGCTATGCTGATGATCGGAGTAATCGACATCCAGTTCCACGAGGCTCATCAGCCTTTCCAGTTCATTTTCAGGTACCACAGGCAATATGTTTGTCACTTTCACACTAAATTTGATACTTTATTCATTAACACTTTTCGAAATAGAAGTACTTCTATCTTCAACTATCAAATATACGAAAATGTTCTATATGAATTATAGGAAATTACGATAAGCTCTCTAAGGTTTTTAAGTCATCTGTATTTTATGCTTAGGTAAAGACCAACCCATATCCCAATCAGCAGTTATCTCGATGTCAATCTTATTCAACCGGAATTTTCGCAGAGTTAAAAAAAGGATTTATCAGTAAACCGGCATCTTGGAATAATTCAGTTTTAAAATAAATTTTACAGAATTTAGAAATACCTTTTGTAGATTTGGCAGATAGTATTTTTTTAAGATAAACAATGCCCTAATTTCCTCCCGATAAAGATAATTCAGACAATTTAATGGTTCCAATAAATATAACGCCGTTAGTAATCAGGATTATTGGTATGGATTATATGAACTTTCTCGCAGCGAATGAATTGATTTATACCCGTACATTTTTCAATAATTGAATATTATTAAGAACAGATAACTCATCGAAACTTCATTCTAATCTTGACTCTTGATGTTGAAAATAACTTTTACAATAATTTTAAACCTTTTTTTTCTTCAATGCATTGCACAAAATGCGGCGTCGGATGCAATTATCGGCGAGTGGGTCAATGAAGAAAATGATGCAAAGATCGAGATTTATAAAAGCGGTGCGGTTTATCATGGAAAACTGATCTGGGGAATCGATTATCTGGAAGCAGACGGAAAGACTTCAAAAAAAGACGTCAATAATGCGGATGAAAAACTGCAGTCTCGTTTCCTGATCAATTCCAATTTTTTTCAGGATTTCAAGTTTGAGGACGGCGTATGGGACGGTGGAACCATGTATGACCCCAAAAGCGGCAAAAGCTATAACTGCGTCATGAAAATACGCGATGAAACGCTGGAAATACGCAGCTACGTCGGAATTCAGTTATTCGGCAAGACTACTTACTGGAAACGCTCTCTTTGAGTATTTCATCTGATTGCCTGCACCTTCTATTTATCTGTACATGGATGATGTGAAGACACATCATCCCGCAAACAGGCGAAATCCGGCTTCTGATTACTTGTCCTGCATGATGTGTCTTCACATCATGACATGCACAAAACAAAAATCTGGCCTGACTTACCGGATGTGGCGCTTTCGCTTTCCTGCTGGAAAGTACATTTTAATCCGATGCGGGAATAGAAAGTGAAAACGCAATGTTGTTTCAAAAAGATCTGGAGAAACAATGAGCGACATAAAACTTGGAATTCTGGACCAATCCATTGTAAGACATGGTTCCAGTGTACAGCAGGCAATCAACGAAACCATCGCAACCGCACAACTGGCGGAAGATTTAGGCTACAACCGATTCTGGGTTTCCGAACATCATAATTCAGAATTCATTGCAGGTTCCACACCGGAAGTACTGATGGTTAAACTGGCTGATGCAACCAACCATATACGGATCGGGTCCGGCGGGATCATGCTTCCCAATCACAGTGCCTTGAAAGTTGCTGAAAACTTCAGGATGCTGGAAACGCTGTTTCCGGGAAGAATTGACCTGGGCATGGGGCGTGCACCCGGTACGGACCGCATTACGTCATCCATTCTGAATCCTTCCAACGATTTCAGTGAATCAAGTTATCTGAAACAGCTGGAACATCTGCAGCATTTTTTTCGGGATACGGCCGGAACCGAACGCGGGTTTATCTATGCGACGCCGCAATCCCCGACGATTCCCATGCAATGGATACTGAGTTCCAGCGGCGGAAGCAGCAAAATTGCGGCCCGTTTCGGCATGGGACTTGCGGTGGCGAAGTTTATCAATGGTTTTGTCCGTCCGGATGTCGTGGAAACATACCGCAGAAACTTTCGTCCTTCGGATCAGTACGCGCAGCCACATGCCATACTATCCGTTTTTGTCCTCTGCGGTGAAACTGAAGAAGAAGCTGAACGGATGCGCAAAATGATGGATTTTGTACTTGTTGAATTTGAAAAAGGAAAATTCGGCCCGTTTCCGGATCTGGAAACCGTAAAGAATTACCGGTTTACTGTTGGCGAGCTGGAAAGAATCCGTTACAACAGCGGCCGCATCATTTCCGGGACCAAGGAAGCAGTAAAAGAGCAGCTTACAAAGTTGGCCAAGGAGTTTGAAGTAGATGAAATAATTATTTCCACTATGGCATACAGTGTGGAAGCCAGGATAAAATCTTTTGAACTGATCTCGGAAGCATTTAAATTGAGAGAACCCGCGCTTTAAGTTTATTTTTGTCGCAGATACTATTCTGAAACATAATGAACCGTTTTGACCGGATTACTGCCATTTTGATTCAGCTGCAGTCACGAAAAATTGTGAAAGCGCAGGAACTGGCAGAACGTTTTGAAATCAGCCTGAGAACCGTTTACAGGGACATCAATTCGCTTGCCGAAGCAGGCGTTCCGATAATGGGCGAGGCAGGCGTCGGCTATTCCATTATGGACGGCTATCGCCTGCCTCCCGTCATGTTTACAAAAGAAGAAGCGCGTACTTTTATTACGGCAGAAAAACTGATGGAGAAGTTTACAGACTTTTCTACGCAATCGCAGTATCAGTCTGCCATGTATAAAATAAAGGCGGTTTTGCGGAGCAGTGAAAAATCCATGGTTGAAAACCTGGAAAACCAGATAGCAGTCAGGCTTAATTCCAAACCATTTTCGACGCAGAAAAGCAATACGCTGGATGTGCTGCTGAAAAGCATTACAGAGAAGAAAATCGCCCGGATCACTTATACGGCAGTTAATTCGGATGAGCCGATGGAACGCGTGATCGAACCGGTCGGGATTTATCATGAAAACAGTTACTGGTATACCATTGGCTATTGTCATTTAAGAAATGATTACCGCAATTTCCGTTCAGACCGGATCCTTGAAATCGAGCTTACCGAAAAGACGTTTGAAAACCAGCATGCACCCTTGAAAGATTTTCTTGCGCACGACTGGGAAACAAAAAATCTCCGGCTGATCAGGATCAAAGTTGAAAGGCGTGTTGTACCGTATTTTCAGGATCAAAAATATTACTACGGGTTTGTTTCGGAAACAGTAAAAGGCAATGATGTGGAAATGTCATTCCTGACCGCGTCTATTGACGGATTTGCGCGCTGGTATCTGATGATCGCACCCAATGCCACCATTCTCGAACCGGAATCACTGAAGGAAAAACTGAGAAAACTGATCACCGAAATTTCGCAGAAGCTGTAAGTCTAACAATGGCATCGCTCCTATGCATGAACAACCTCGTTATACCGGAAATTTCAGACAGTCTGCATACTTAGAATAACCGGCTGCATTGCATTCCTTTACATATCAAGTAAGATTATATTCAGATTTTGTATGAGTAAAACATCAGGCAGAAAGGCATATTTATAGACTACAATTTCTATATAGTATCTGTTTTCTTAATACATTTGAACGTTTTACTTAAACGCATACATCATGAAATTTGAAACCTTACAGCTTCATGCCGGTCAGCAGCCGGACCCGGTTACAAACTCACGCGCCGTCCCGCTTTATCAAACTACATCTTACGTTTTCAACAATGCCGAGCATGCAGCCAATCTGTTTGCATTGAAAGAATTCGGAAATATATATTCCCGGATCATGAATCCGACCAATGATGTTTTTGAAAAAAGGATTGCTGCGCTGGAAGGCGGTGTGGCAGCACTGGCCACCGCATCCGGACACTCTGCACAGTTTCTGGCCATCAATAATATTACAACCGTCGGCGATAACTTTATTACTACTTCCTTCCTTTACGGCGGTTCATACAATCAGTTTAAAAATTCATTCCGGAATATCGGCGTGGAGGCAAGGTTTGCTGACGGAGATGATGTAAGCAGTTTTGAAAAACTGATCGATGAAAAAACCAAATGCATCTATCTTGAAACCATTGGCAATCCAAGTTACAGCGTTCCCGACTTTGAAGCATTTGCTGCACTCGCCGGTAAATACGACTTGCCGCTGATCGTTGACAATACATTCGGCGCTGCCGGCGCCATTTTTCAGCCGATCAAATACGGAGCACATGTTGTGGTGCAGTCGGCTACCAAATGGATCGGCGGGCATGGCACTTCCATCGGCGGCGTAATTGTGGATGCCGGAACATATAACTGGGGCAATGGAAAATATCCGCAGTTTACAGACCCTTCTCCAAGTTATCACGGCCTGGTTCTGAATGACGTTTTCGGGATCGGCGGACCTTTTGGAAATATCCAGTTCATCATCCGTGCCCGTGTAGAGGGTCTGCGCGACTGGGGCCCGTCCCTTTCACCGTTCAATTCTTTCTTATTCCTGCAGGGAGTGGAAACCTTATCGTTAAGAGTAGAACGCATTGGTGAAAATGCATTAAAGCTGGCGCAATGGCTCGAAAAGCAGCCTCAGGTGGAAAGTGTGAATTACATCGGTCTGGAAAGCAACAAGTATCATCAACTTGCAAAAAAATATCTGACACGTGGGTTTGGCGGCGTACTTTCATTTTCGTTAGTCGGAGATAAAACGGTAGCAGAAAAATTTGTGGACAATCTTAAACTGATCAGCAACCTGGCGAATGTGGGTGATGCAAAAACGCTGATCATACATCCAGCCTCCACAACACACTCTCAACTATCCGATTCCGAACAGATTAGAGCCGGAGTTCACCCGACCCAATTACGAATATCCGTCGGTATTGAACATATTGATGATATAATCGGTGATATAGCGTCTTCTTTCGCGACACTGGAACAAGCGTAAAATCAGCTCTAAACCGGTTGCTCACGCATACAGCTCCGGAGGAGCTCTCTGTTTGTAGAAATAGCACACAAAATTAACAGAGGGCTCCAGAGGAGCTCCCTGTTTGTAGAAAAAAGCACATAGATCAAGAAAACAGCTCCGAAGGAGCTTCCAATAATTATTTCTATAAACAGCAGGCTCCTCCGGAGCCATACCTCTGCTTGCATTGAAAAATCTGTTATCAAAATCCATAATTGCTACAAACAGCAGGCTCCTCCGGAGCCATACCTCTGCTTGAATTGAAAATCCGTTGTCAAAATCCATAATTACTACAAACAGGGGGCTCCTCCGGAGCCACACTTCTGCTGGTATGCATAAAAAACAAAAGGCTCCTGCGGAGCCTTTTGTTTTTGGAATACAATAGATTAATCTACACTATTTATCAATTCCTTCCAAGGCGAACATAAATGCAAACTGAAGCGCCACTTCCTTAAGATACTCAAATCTGCCCGAAGCACCGCCATGACCAGCTTCCATGTTTGTCTTCAGCAAAAGCACATTTTTATCCGTCTTATGCGTCCTTAATCTTGCTACCCATTTGGCTGGCTCAAAATACTGCACCTGGCTGTCATGCAAACCCGTTGTAACCAGCATGTTCGGATAATCCTTTTTTTCTACATTATCGTAAGGCGAATACGATTTCATATACATATACGATTCCTTGTTTTTAGGATTTCCCCATTCATCAAATTCGTTGGTTGTCAGCGGAATGCTTTCGTCCAGCATCGTTGTAACCACATCCACAAAAGGTACATCGGCAATGATGCCGCGCCATAATTCCGGGCGGAGATTGGAGATGGCTCCCATCAGCAGACCGCCTGCACTTCCGCCCTCCGCAAACAAGTGCGCCGGAGAGGTATAGTTTTCCTTGATGAGGAATTCCGCACAATCGATAAAGTCGTTGAATGTATTCTTCTTCTTGAACATCTTGCCGTCTTCGTACCATTTCCGGCCCATTTCTTCGCCGCCGCGTATGTGTGCAATGGCGTATATAAATCCGCGGTCCAGCAAGCTCAGGCGCGTACTGCTGAAAGTAGCATCCATGCTATGGCCGTAAGAACCATATGCATACAGAAGCATCGGCGTATCCGCACTTTTCCGGGTTCCCTTTTTATAAACTACTGAAACCGGAACTTTCACCCCGTCGCGCGAAGTGGCATAAAGTCTTTCCGTAACATAGTCCTCCGGATTATAACCGCCGACCACTTCCTGACGTTTTTTCAGCTCCTTGGCCTTGGTTTCCATGTTGTAATCGTACACGGAATTCGGCGTTGTCAATGAGGTATACACATAGCGCATGCTGATGCTGTTGTACTCAGGGTTCGAGCTTGGATAAGCAGCGTAAGCCGGTTCGCCAAAGTCAACATAATGCTCCGAATTGGTATTGACATTCCGGACGCGAAGCTGAAGCAATCCGTTTTTGCGTTCCGTAATAACCAGATAATCCTTGAACACATCAATATCTTCCAGCAGAACGTCATCTCTGGTCGGGATCACTTCTTTCCAGTTTTCAACACCTGTTTTGTTCAAAGGCGTCTCCATCAGTCTGAAGTTGAGCGCATCTTTATTCGTAACGATCAGAAATTTGTCATTTTGATGATCGATGCTGTACTTGACATCTTTCATTCGGGGCTGAAAAACGGTAAATTCACCTTCGGGCTTGTCCGCATCCAGAATCCGGTATTCCGACGACATCGTGGCACTGGAAGCGATTACAATGTATTTATCCGATTTTGTTTTGCCAACACCGATGTAATTGCTTTTATCTTTTTCGTTGTAAACGACAACGTCTTTTTTCGAATCTGCACCGAGTGTATGCCTTTTGATTTTTTCACTCAAAAGTGTCTTCGGATTTGTAGCCGTATAAAACAAGGTTTTGTTGTCATTTCCCCATTCAGCTCCGCCGCTGGTCGGAAAAATCCGGTCTTTGTAAATTTCACCCGTTTCCAGATTCTTGACATGAATCGTATACTGGCGGCGCGAAACGGTATCAACGCCAAAAGCCAGCAACTTGTTATCCGGACTTACATTGAAACCCGTTGCGGAGTAATAAGCATGTCCTTCCGCCATTTTGTCTACATCCAGCAGCATTTCCTCCGGCGCTTTCAGTGAACCCTTTTTACGGCAGTATTTGAAGTATTGCTGGCCTTCTTCACTTCGGGTATAATACCAGTAGCCATTGCTGAAAACCGGAACAGACTCGTCTTTTTCCTTGATCCGGCCTTTCATTTCCTTGAACAGATCTTCCTGAAACTTTTTGGTACCCGCCATCATCGTATCCGTGTACGCATTTTCGGCGGTCAGGTATTCTACCACTTTTGTACTGTCGGGGCCTTTCTGAAAAAAATCGGCCATCCAGTAATATTCATCATTGCGCTTGTCACCGTGCATGCCGGTTTCATGATCCTTCTTTTCTGCTACGGGCGGCGTTGCGTCCGGCCATTGATATGCTTCTTTCACTTCTTTATTCTGGTTACAGGAAAAAATAAGAACAGCTAAAAACAATAAAATAATTCGCATAGGATAAAAAGTTAAGCAATAGGATAATAAGTTTAAAACAGAAAGAACATTAAAAAAATAAACAACTTACATTACTTAATAAAAGTTTGTCATGAATAGAATGTATAAAAAATATAAAATGATTGAAACTTATTAAATGTGAAAAAAGATTTAAAAGTATCTTATGTTTTTATATAGACTCCTAAATCTACAAAAATGCAGCAGTAATCCATTTCATCCATGCACATACGTTATATTTGAATTTCTATAAATAAAATTCTTTATGAATAAACCCGTTCACAAGTTATTCCTTCTTGACGCAATGGCATTGATTTACCGTGCCCATTTTGCATTCATCAAAACACCAAGGATTACTTCTAAAGGATTAAATACCAGTGCTGTATTTGGATTTACCAATACGCTGCTCGAAGTACTTTACAAAGAAAAGCCAACGCATATCGGCGTAGCTTTTGACACCTCCGCTCCTACTTTCCGCCATATTCAGTATGAAGCGTACAAAGCACAGCGCGAGGCGCAGCCGGAAGATATCGCCGTTGCCATTCCGATCGTAAAAAGATTACTTCAGGCCATGTGTATTCCCATTCTTGTGCTGGACGGTTACGAGGCAGATGACATCATCGGAACCATTGCCAGAGAAGCTTCCCTCGCCGGATTTGAAGTATTTATGATGACACCGGATAAAGATTATGGCCAGCTCGTGGAAGAGCATGTGCATATATACAAGCCGGCCTTTATGGGAAAAGGCCCCGAAGTGCTGGGTGTGAAAGAAATTCTGGACCGTTGGCAAATCAGCCGGATTGATCAGGTTGTGGACATTCTCGGACTCATGGGCGATGCCGTCGACAACATTCCCGGCGTGCCCGGCGTCGGCGAAAAGACCGCGCAAAAACTCATTGCCGAATACGATACAGTGGAAAATCTGATTTCGCATGCCGATGAAATCAAAGGAAAACTCGGCGATAAAATACGGGAGAATATTGATAAAGCTGTACTGAGCAAGCAGCTTGCCACCATTGATACCCAAGTTCCCGTTCCGTTTGACGCCGAGGACCTGACCGTATGCGGTGTGAATGCGGACAAGATTATTGAACTGTTCGACGAACTTGAATTCCGGACGCTGAAACAGCGTGTACTTGCTATAAACCAGCCAATCGTGACAACACCGCCTGCTGCCAAACCGCAGCCCGTGCGCGAAAGCAAAGGACAGCTCGATCTGTTCGGAAACCCTGCCGCGGAACTGGGCAGCCAGCCCGCTGCAATTACTGAAATGCTTGCCGGTGACAGTTATGAGGAGCCGCTACAGGAGGAATTTTCTATTCCGGGAAACAAACGGGATATCAGCAATACGCCGCACAGATATCATACGGTGGATACGCCGGAACTGATGAAAAGCCTGGCGGATTACCTCGGCATTCAGGAGAAATTCTGTTTTGATACGGAGACAAGTTCACTGGATACGATTGATGCCGAGCTGGTCGGACTGTCATTTTCCTATTTGCCGGGTGAAGCATTTTACGTTCCGGTTCCTGCAGACCGGGAAAAGACGCTGGAAATTCTGGAATATTTCAGGCCGGTTTTCGAAAATGAAGCCATTGGCAAAATCGGCCAGAATATCAAATACGACATGCTGGTGCTGAAAAGCTACGGCGTTGACGTAAAAGGAAAACTGAGCGATACCATGCTCGCGCATTACCTTCTGGAACCCGATAAACGCCACGGCATGGATTTACTGGCCAACTCGTATCTCCATTACGATCCGGTTTCAATTACCTCTTTAATTGGTAAAAAAGGCGTCAAACAGGGAACCATGCGCGATGTGCCCATTCCGGAAATTACCCAGTATGCTGCCGAAGATGCGGATATTACCTTGCAGTTAAATGATATTTTCATCAGAGAACTTCCGAAGGTCAACGCCACCAAACTTTTTGAAGAGGTTGAAATGCCGCTGCTCAACGTGCTGGTTTCGATGGAAAGTACGGGCGTAAAGCTGGATATCAATGCGTTGAAGGAAATGTCTGCGGTGCTGGAAGGGGACTTGCGCCAGACCGAATCTGAAATTTATGAATCTGCCGGCCAGTCTTTCAACATCAGCTCGCCAAAGCAACTCGGTGAAGTGCTGTTCGAAAAGATGAAACTCATTGACAAGCCTAAAAAAACCAAAACAGGGCAATATGCAACGGGCGAAGACATTCTGACGGAACTGGAATACAACCACGTTATTGCACGCAAAATCCTGGATTACCGCGAGCTTCAGAAACTGAAATCCACGTATGTGGATGCCTTGCCGCTGCTTGTCAGCCAAAGAACGGGCCGCATTCATACGTCGTATAATCAGGCCGTTGCTGCAACGGGACGGCTTAGCTCAACGAATCCGAACCTTCAGAATATTCCGATCCGGACGGTTCGCGGGCGGGAAATCCGGAAAGCGTTCGTACCCGACAATGAAGATTTCCAGATCCTTTCTGCCGATTATTCGCAAATTGAACTGCGCATTATGGCGGCTTTCAGCGGCGACGAAAGCATGATCGAAGCCTTTAATCAGGGCCGCGATATTCACGCCACCACGGCAAGCAAAGTATTTAAAGTGCCGCTGGAAGAAGTTACTTCGGACATGCGACGCAAGTCAAAAACGGTTAATTTCGGGATTATTTACGGTATTTCCGCCTTTGGATTAAGCAAGCGGCTGGCCATTCCGCGCGGCGAAGCCAGCGAAATCATCCAATCCTATTTTGAAGAATTTCCGTCAGTAAAGGCGTATATGGACCGTGTTGTCAACAATGCGCGTGAAAAGGAATATGTAGAAACCATTCTGGGCAGAAGGCGCTATGTGCCCGATATCAATTCCCGGAACCAGACCAACCGCGGCTTTGCAGAAAGAAATGCCATTAACGCTCCGATACAAGGCTCGGCGGCCGACATGATCAAAGTGGCGATGATTCATATTCATGATTTTATCGAAAAGGAAAAACTGAAGTCGCGCATGATTCTCCAGGTGCATGACGAACTGGTATTTGATGCCCACCGCGATGAAATACCTTTATTAAAGGAAAAAGTGGACGAGCTGATGCGTACGGCCATTCCGATGCAGGTGAAAATGGAAACCGGGATCGGGATCGGAGCCAATTGGCTGGAAGCGCACTGATACTGCCCTGCCCTTGTACTGTAAAAGCCCTGATTAGAAGTCGGGGCTTTTTTATTGTCTGTATTCAAGTTAACAATTTGTTTACATATACTTCACAAAGACAAATTTACGATTGTTCAATTTTGCATATTCAAAACAGCGTCATCTTGTAAAATCATCAGAAACCATAAATATATTATTCTGGACAATGCAATAATTAGCATACGAAATATGGCCTTATGTCTTTTATCCGCTATATTATGTTAATAAAACATGCCATGTAGATACAAAATTCAAAGGATTTTGTACTTTAGTAACTATTAGTTTTGATCGTTTCTGCAATAAACAATTACGTTAATTTGTTTACTCCCGTTTAACCCTTAACTGCATTTTATTCCTTTTTACCAAACAAAGCTCACTTAACTTCCATGTTATGCCAAAACCATTTCTACTTTCAAATGAAGTCCGGAAAAGAATCCGGAACCTGGCCTTGTTTAGCCTGCTATTTTGTACTTTTCAACCGGGCTCTGCAATGCCGTTCAGCAGAAAAAGCAACGCAGAAAAAACGATTACGGGCAAAGTCACCGATGAAGGAAGTATCGGTCTTCCGGGCGTCAGTGTTATCGTAAAAGGCACGACAACCGGTACAATTTCAGATTCGGAAGGACGATATTCCCTTGCTGTTCAGGACGATGCCACTACGCTGATCTTTTCCTATGTCGGCTACCTTTCCGAAGAAATTGCCATCGGAAACCGGATGGCTGTGGATGTAGTCATGAAGCCGGACGCCAGAAACCTGAACGAGGTCGTTATTACGGCATTAGGTATCAAACAGGAATCCAAAAGACTCGGTTATGCAGTTCAGGAAATCAAAGGCAGCGAGCTCGACAAAGCGCGTGAAACCAACTTTGTAAGCGGACTTGCCGGAAAAGTGGCAGGCGTTCAGGTGATGAGCAGCCCGAGCGGGATCGGCGGTTCGGCCAGAATCACGATAAGAGGAGATAAATCGCTGGATATTAACAAAAATCAGCCTCTTTTTGTCATTGACGGTGTTCCGATCACCAATGCACTTACGGGTTCGAGCGGGCGTGATTTTCAGGAACTGGATTACGGAAACGGCGCTTCGCTCATTAATCCGGACGATGTGGAATCCATGACTGTGCTCAAAGGCGCCAATGCCTCGGCACTTTATGGCTCGCGCGGTGCAAACGGAGTAATTGTCATCACGACCAAATCGGGCAAGAACAGTAAAGGTCTCGGTGTATCCGTCAATGCCGGACTGACTTTCGAAAATCCCCTGGTGCTTCCTGATTTCCAAAAGGTATACGGACAGGGAAACAACGGTGAATTCAGTTTTGTGGACGGAAACGGAGGCGGTATCCGGGACGGCGTGGACGAAAGCTGGGGACCGAAAATGGATGGCCGGCTCATTGCACAGCACGACTCCCCTACTTCCAACGGCTATCGCGGCGGCGATATTTCCCTGATCGATGACGGGCAGCTTGGCTCGCCAGCCGACCTGGCAGCCCGCGGTACCATCACGCCGACGCCGTTTGTACCGGGAAATAATCTGAAAGAATTCTATGAAACAGGAATCACCAACAATACCAATGTATCCGTAACGGGTTCAAACGAGAAGGGCGATTTCAGGCTTTCCTACACGCTGCTGGACCAGAAGGGAATTATCCCGAACACCGACATTAAAAGGAATACGTTTGCAATCAATACCGGCTACAACCTTTCACCCAAACTGACCGTACGTATTGCGGCCAATTATGTGAACAGCACAAGCGCCAACCGCCCGAACCTGACGTACGGAACGGAAAGCATTATTTACCTGCTGCATTGCTGGATGGGCCAGCACGTGAACCTGAACAGTCTGAAAGATTACTGGATTCCGGGCATGGAAGATCGCCAGCAGTTTAACTTCAATTACAATTACCACGACAATCCGTATTTCAACCTTTACGAAAATACCAACAGCCAGAATGCAAACCGGATTTTCGGAAATATTTCGGTTAAATACGACTTTACGAAGTGGCTGAGCCTTCAATTAAGAGGCGGCACGGATTTTAACAATGACCTGCGCAAAAGAAGAAGGGCTTTCAGTACGCAGCGCTTTCCGTTCGGAAGTTACCGCGAAGAACGTGTACGCAACGGCGAATCCAACTTTGATTTTCTGCTGACGGCAAACAAGGATTTCAATGAAAACTTTACTTTCGGTGCAAACATCGGCGGTAACCATCAGATTGCAACAACCAACAATTTTGAAGTAACGGCGCCGCAGCTGCTGATTCCCGGAATTTACAGTTTTAACAACACACGGGTGGCTTTGGTAAGCTCGATTCAGGATATCAATAAAGTGGTCAACAGCCTTTATGGTTCGGTGCAGTTTGGTTACAAGAATTTCCTGTTTCTGGACGTGACCGCAAGAAATGACTGGTCTACGGCATTGACGCTCCCTGCCATAGCCGATTCGCTCGGGCAAACGATCAATTCCTATTTCTATCCTTCGGCTTCGTTGAGTGCAGTTGTCAGTGACATTCTTCCGATGCCGGAATGGGTATCATTCGGTAAAATCCGGACCAGTCTGGCGCAGGTTGGAAACGATACCGATCCGTACCGTTTTACTTCCGGATACGGCCGCAGCGATCCGTGGGGCGATTACCCGGTCTATTCTTCTACCAGAACACTCGTCAATTACAATCTGAAACCGGAAATCAGTACTTCCTTTGAAATCGGAACGGAATGGCGTTTCCTGAAAAACCGCGCGGGCCTGGACTTTACATTTTACAATATCAACACCAGAAACCAGATCCTGCCGTCCGTTCCTGTTTCCATTACTTCCGGTTACAGCAACCGCATTGTTAACGCCGGTGAAATAAGGAATTACGGGTTTGAAGTCATGCTGAGCGGC
The DNA here is from genome assembly GCF_005860765.1 of Dyadobacter sediminis. Lineage (GTDB taxonomy): Bacteria > Bacteroidota > Bacteroidia > Cytophagales > Spirosomataceae > Dyadobacter > Dyadobacter sediminis. Next base: position 718,562 of record NZ_VCEI01000011.1, read on the forward strand.
TCGCCGGTCCAGACGCAGAATTTCAAGTGGGACGTAAATGTAAACTGGTCTGCAAACCGCAGTAAAGTGATCGAATTTGACGGAGAAGTGACGGATTATCAAATGGCAGAACGCCATGGGGTTTCCATCCGCGCGCAGGTCGGACAACGGATGGGCGACATGTATGCAATTGGTTTTAAAAGAGTGGAAGATAAAAACAGCCCGTATTTCGGGGAGAAAGTACTGAATGAATCCGGACGTTATCTGAGTACGAGCAATCGGATCAAAGTAGGAAATTACAATCCCGACTGGATGGCCGGAATCCGCAATACGTTTACTTACAAGAATTTCAGCCTGAGCGGACTTTTGGACATCCGTCACGGCGGTCAGATTTTCTCCGAAACCTTTGTGGTCGGACTGGAAGCAGGACAGCTTGAAGAAACGCTGGAAGGCCGCGAGAATGGCTATGACATCAATCAGCCGGGCAACGGGGTAATCGGAAAAGGAGTAATCCAGAATCCGGACGGCAGCTACCGCGTAAACGACGTCAAACTGACGGCCCGTGAATATCACCAGTCGCGTACCGGAAACCGGGATATTCCTGAAGGCGGGATTTTCAACGCTTCCTATGCCAAACTGCGTGAAGTGAGACTGGGTTATATGGTGCCCGCCAAGTTTTTAAGCAAGGCTAAAATCAAGGGTCTGAACGTTTCCGTAGTCGGACGAAATCTGGCAGTATGGAGCAAAGTTCCGCACATTGATCCGGAAACTTCTTCCCTGAGCGGCGGCACGATCATTCCGGGTATCGAATCGGTCGGAATGCCTACAACGCGCAGCTGGGGCTTTAATGTGGGATTCAGTTTTTAATTCAGCCAAAATTTGAAAAGAATGAAAAAGATCAGACAATATATCATCATGGTGGCAGCCGGACTGTTTCTTCTTCCGGCCTGTACCGACGATTTTGTAGAAAAAAATACGGACCCGAACGCCATTACCGACGTGACGCCTGACCTGCTGCTGCCCGGAATTATCCGTACAGGTGTCAATGAAATGGTGAATCAAAGCTGGTCCATCGGCAACATTGTGATCCAGCATACGGCCAAAATCCAGTTTGTTTCCGAAGACCGCTATACATGGGGCGACCGCGACGGACTTTGGGAAAATATGTACAACAACTTGCGTGACGTTCAGTTGCTGCTGGAACTGAGCCAGAAAAACAATGCAAACAATTACCGCGGCATTTCCCTGATTATGCGTGCCTGGATGTACTCCATTCTGACGGATGCCTATGGCGACGTTCCTTATTCCGAAGCAACAAAAGGTGTTTCCGGCATTTTGCAACCCAAATATGAAACGCAGGAAGTCATTTGCAACGGTATTCTGAATGATCTGAAAACAGCCAGTGAACTGCTCGGACCGGGCGAAGTTGTAGTAGGCGACCTCATTTATAACGGCGACGTCAGCAAATGGAAAAAACTCGCAAACAGCCTGCGATTAAGATATCTTCTGCGGATTTCGGACAAAAAAGACGTAAAAGCCGATATGCAGGCCATTCTCAGCAACCCGACCGAATTTCCCGTATTTACAAGTGCGGACGATAACGGCACCATGCGTTACCTGACTTCAGCTCCGAACCAGTTTCCGCTGTATACTGCACGTCAGGGTTCTTTTGATGAATTCAGGTTAAGTACCAATCTGGGTGACAAACTGACGGCGCTGAACGATCCGAGAATTACTGTATTTGCCCAGCCGACTGATGCGTCGGTTGCGGCCGGAACACCCAAGTACAGCGGCGTACCGAACGGCCTGAACGAAGTGGCGGCACTGGACTACAACGGCGGGCCGAACAACATTTCCCGTGCAGGCGCATTGTTTTACAAAGGTTCGATTACAGACAGAGGACTGAATGTTGCAAAAGGTTATATCCTGTCGTACCACGAATTGCAGTTCATACTGGCGGAGGCCGTAAAAAAAGGATTGGTCAACTCAACCAAAACGGCGCAGTTTCACTACGAGGAAGGCATTAAGGCCGCCTTTGATTACGTGGATGTGGACATGCCGGCCAATTACCTGAAAAATCCCGGCGTAGCCTACAACGATGCCAGTGCACTGGCGCTGATCGGTACACAAAAGTGGATCTCACTTTTCTTTTCCGGACTGGAAGCATGGTTTGACTGGAGACGGACCGGAGTTCCCGAAATCAAGGCCGGCGTAGATAACGTAAACAGCGGAAAAGTACCCGTCCGGTTTGCTTACCCGAGAAGCGAGCAGACGCTGAACCCGAACAGCCTCAACGAAGCGGTGACCCGGCAAGGTCCGGACAATTACAATACGCATGTGTGGTGGGATTTGTAATCCGGCATTTACATATTTAAAAAAATAAAAACAGTCCGGCACGTTCCGGACTGTTTTTATTTGCATTCATGACAGAAAACTTACACCTTTTCCAGACCGTTTTTTCGTTTACATTTCCGGATTTGTGCCGGGTCTGGTGCTTAAACTGTACGAGTTTAAAATTTCCTAATATTTCGCGGTATATTAGTAGAAAAAAGTGCGAACTTCGTTTTATAATTGTAAACATTACACTTAATATCTAATGCATTATTTTATTCAGAAAGTCTCTCTCCTTTTGCTGGCTTGCCCGATGATGGTTTTTGGCCAGGCAGTCAAAGGAAATTACACTCCTCTTCCCCTAAAAGATCTGAGTTCGTTTCAGAATGCCGGTTCCAACTGGACGGTTCAGGGCGATGTCTCCATTCATCCATCCGGAACAGTCAAGCTGAAAACCACATCGGGTCAAGGCGTGCTGGTTGGCAATCCCGGAAATGCAATCACAACAACCTTAAAGGCCAGCGACCTGCGCCTTTCTACGGAATTCATGGTTTCTGCCGGAGCCGAAGGCGCCATTATCCTTCCGGGCGGACAAAGAGTACGCATTTCCGACAGCAGCAAGCAAAAAGAATCCAGTGCGCTGACGTCCGGTTTTACAGGTCAGTTTCCTACACAGAATGCAGCCAAGGCACCCGGATTATGGCAGACCCTGGAACTCGCCTACGATGCGGCCGTTCCTCAGCTTGCCAATTCTGCCAGACTGAATTTCCTTGCGCTGAACGGCGTGACGGTTCTTGAAACCGTTTATCTTCCCAATTCCAAAACGGTAACCGAAGCGCAGCCGATTTCCTTTGAAGTGACAAAAGGCACCATTGCATTCCGTAATCTGGGTTATCAGCTGCTCGCAAGCCGCAAACCATTGGCTCTGAATAACCTGAATTACAAGGTTTATTCCGACAAATGGGACAGCAAGGAATACAGCAAACTGGATCACGAAGGCAAATCGCCGGCACTTACGCAGGAAGTTACCAACGGCATGCGCGAGTTCCACCTCGTGTATGAAGGCGATATGGACGTAACTGAAGCCGGTACCTATATTTTTACCAGTATTTATTCCGGTCCGGTTATGACGCTGGATATTGACGGCAAAAACGTGATGACCGGAGGAGAAAGCACTTCGCAGGAAAGCCATTCAGGAACAGCGGAACTGAGTCAGGGAAATCACAAGTTTAAAATTTACTATTCCCGTTTTCCATGGAGACAGCCTGCCCTGGCGCTTCGCGTGGAAAAGGCCGGCGTTCGTCCATACGACCTGCATGCACTTTCCTCACTTCCTGAACCCGAGCCAAAGCCGTACATCAGTGTAACGCCGGATATGCGCCCGGAAATGGTGAGATCGTTTATCAAACTGGATGACGAAAAATACAAACGCACGCATTGTATTTCCGTAGGAAGTCCTGAAGGCTGGAATTATACAATGGACCTGAACCGCGGTGCTTTGATCCAGGCTTGGCGCGGACAGTTTGCCAACGTAACCGAAATGTGGTACGAACGCGGCGAGCCTCAAATCCTTTTTCCTGCCGGACTGAACGTGCGTGTTTCCGGAAAAAGCAGTCTTGCCGTGCTGGAAAATGCCAATGCAGCCTGGCCGGATTCTTCGGATATCAACTTTCTGGGTTACAAAATAGATCAGCAGGGCTTGCCCGGATTTCGCTACGGCATCGGATCTGCTACGGTAAATGATCAGCTTACACCTGCCGGAAACAGTCTTTCCCGTACATTCCGCGTAGACGGCACTCCGAAAGGCAACATTTATTCGCTGCTTGCCAGCGGAAACCGCATTGTGGAAATCGAAAAAGGTTTGTACCAGATTGATGACCGCTATTATGTTCAGGTGGATAAAAAAGCGAAAGTGATCGTAAGGCCGGCCGGCGAAGGCAAAGAGCTGCTCCTGCCCGTTTCCGGAACCACAACCTATTCCATGTTCTGGTAATCAAACTAAAATTTCAGGCAAACCAGACCAACGGTTCCTGCCATTCGTTCAATTGTATTCTCTTTTATTAAATGAAAAATATTCTTTTAACCGCCCTGATATCCGCTGGATGTTTGTCGGCGTATGCACAATCCAAACCTGGCAAGGAAGATGATTATTACCGGATCGTCACCATGCCGATTCCGGAAAATATCAAGATGGAAGTGGGCGGACTGGCCGTTCTGCCCGACGGAAGGCTTGCCGCTTCTACCCGCCGCGGAGAAGTATGGATGATCGGGAACCCTTATCTGAAAGGCGACGGGAAACCTTCTTTTCACCGTTTTGCATCCGGTCTGCATGAGCCCTTGGGACTTTTGTACCGCGGCAAGGATTTCCTGATTTCACAACGCGGAGAAGTAACACGTCTGGAAGACACGAACAACGACGGCGTGGCCGATGTTTATGATTCCTTTGCACGATGGCCGCTATCCGGAAATTATCACCAGTATTCCTACGGACCGGTTGCCATGCCGAATGGGGAATTGCTCGTCACGCTGAACCTTGACTGGGTCGGACGCGGAGCAAGCCAGTCCAAATGGCGCGGATGGATGCTGAAACTCGGTGAAGACGGCAAACTGACGCCGTATGCAACCGGGCTTCGTTCGCCCTCCGGTTTCGGCTCGTACAAAGGCGATATTTTCTATACCGAAAACCAGGGCGACTGGGTAGGTTCCGGCCGGATGACGCATCTGGAGAAAGGGGATTTTGCAGGAAACCCTGCCGGTTTGCGATGGAGCAAGGAAGAAGGATCGCCCGTGAAACTGACGCCGCAGGATGTGCCGAACACAGGCGAACCGCTGTACGATGTGGCCAAAAAAGTGCCGGGCATCAAGCCGCCGGCTGTTTGGTTTCCGCATACGATTGTAGGGATTTCGACTTCGGATTTTAAGGAAGACGTGACCAACGGCGCATTCGGCCCGTTTGCCGGACAGGTTTTTGTAGGCGATCAGGGACACAGTATTATTACGCGTGTCGATTTTGAAAAAGTGAACGGCGTATGGCAGGGAACCGTTTTCCCGTTCCGTGAAGGATTTATGTCCGGAATCATCCGTATGGTATGGGGACTGGACGGCTCCATGTTCGTAGGCCAGACCAGCCGCGGTTGGTCCGCAACGGGAAAAGCCGACTTCGGAATCCAGCGATTGGTATGGACCGGAAAAATGCCGTTTGAAATGAAAAACGTACATTCCATGCCTGACGGGTTTGAAATCGTATTTACCAGTCCGGTTGACAAGAAATCGGCTGCCGATCAGGATGCTTACAAGCTGAACAGTTTTACTTACAAATACCATCAGACATACGGCAGCCCGATCATCAATACGCAGGAAGTACCGTTGAAGGGCATCGTTGTTTCAGAAGACGGACTGCGCGTGCGGCTTGTTGTAGACCCGGCTGTACTGCGTAAAGGCTATATCCATGAAATAAAAGCCGAAGGTGTTAAATCTCCTGACGGAAATCCGCTGCTGCATACAACCGGTTATTACACTTTGAACGAGATTGCTTCCGGAACTGCTGTGAATGCAGCCCAGTTTACAACGACTGTAAAAGCAAGCGCGCCGGATCACAGCATGCATACCATGCCGGCTGAGGCTGCCAATACAGCGCCTTCTGCAAAAAGAGTAATTGAAATGCCTAAGGACTGGACAAACGGTCCCGATCAGGTTGTCACGATCGGAACGGTGCCCGGCCTGAAATTTGACATTTCCAGCATTCAGGTAAAGGCGGGAAGCAGAATTAAAATTGTCTTCAATAACAATGATGACATGCTGCATAATCTGGTGATTACAAAACCGGGAACGGCCAATGCCGTGGGCGAAGCCGGTCTTAACCTGGGCCTGAAAGGTTCGGAACTGAGCTATGTGCCGCGCACGAACGATGTCCTTTTTCATAGCAACATCGTGGAGCCGGAAAAATCGGAAGCCATTTATTTTGTGGCACCCAAACAACCGGGAGCTTATCAGTATGTATGCACATTCCCGGGCCATTATACATTGATGCAGGGCAAGCTGAACGTGGTAAAATAAACTTCTGACTGCCGTATGCGCTGTTCAGATTACTGACCGTTCCACCCGTTTACAATCCGGTATTTCCCACTTTGATCGTGGTGAAATACCGGATTTTTCATGGTAACACAAGTTAAATCCGGATACCAATAAAAAAATTTCAGGAAAATACTGGATATTACAGGGAGAATAAATATCAGGTTTGCTTTATCTGTTAACATTTCTGATTACGTTTCATAATTACAACAAGCGCCTAATTTGAGCTTCGATCTCCAGACAGTGAACAATCCTGACGTTAATATCCAGCTTTGGCGGCGTTTCAAAGCGGGTGAATCGGAAGCGCTTGGCCAGCTGGCCAAAGTTCATTACCGAACACTCTACAATTATGCGCTGAAATTTTCGTCCGATCCGGATTTTATCCGCGATTCCATTCAGGACCTGTACCTTGACCTCTGGGAACGCAGGGATTTCCTGTCGGAAACCGCTTTTGTAAAATCCTATCTCATGAAAGCATTGCGGCACAAACTGATCAAGGAAAGCATTCGTTTAAGGCGCTTTCATGAGCCCATCCCGGTTTATGCTGATTTTGAAATCGCAAACGGTTCTGTTGAAGCGGATATGATTGAAGATGAGCAGAACTGCTATATAGCCAGCCGACTGAAGCATATCATTGACGGCCTGACCAAACGTCAGCAGGAAATCATTTACCTCCGTTTTTACCAGAATTTAAGTAATGAAGACATCGCAATGATCATGGGCCTTGGCCGTCAGAGCGTTTCCAATCTGTTGTACCGTACTCTTAAGGAAATCAAGGAAATATGGACGCCTGCATTTAACTGCATCCTGCTGCTTCTTTCAAGTATGCTCTGGACGTCACTTGCCGCCAATTGAATCTCTTTTTCTGCCACAATAAATTTTTTTTCATTTTTCTGGTTATAATCCAGCACCCATGTGACATACATACCTGAAGTGAAGTGTATGCTATGGCCAACCAACAATTTAACACCATTGAAGAACTTGCTGCGGACGAAGGGTTCCGGCAATGGATCATGGAACCCACGCAAGAATCGTCCGATCTCTGGCACAAATGGATGGACGGGAATGCGGAAAGACAAATCCTGGCGAGTCAGGCCAAAGAACTGATTTTAGCGATAGATGAAGCCTTTTGCGACGACTTGACGAACCAGATGCTGGAAAACGAGATTCAGGAAATTACCCGCAAAGCTGAATCGGGAAAGCATTCTGTTCCGCGCAAGCCAATGCCGTTTACAGGATTTCCTTACGGGCGGGTTGCTGCCGTTCTCGTTCTGTTTTCGATCATCGGGGTGCTGTACATGCAAAGACCTTCCTCGCACCGCACTGCGGACGGTGGCACAGATGTTGAACATACCTCGGAAGAACTCCAGACCCGCACCAATCAATCGGCTCAGGAAATGACTGTACTGCTGAGTGACAACACTGTTGCTACGTTGATGAAGGGAAGTTCCATTTCCTATCCCCAACAATTCAGCGGAACCGAACGCAAGGTCTTTCTGGAAGGTGAAGCATTTTTCGACGTTTCCAGAAATCCGCAAAAACCTTTTCTGGTTTACACCAGCGAAACGGTCACCAGAGTGCTGGGCACAAGCTTTCGGGTCAAAGCATTCAAAAAGGAAAATACGGTCATGGTGCTGGTCAGGACGGGACGGGTACTGGTGTATCCGAAAAAGGAATATGAATCGGGAAAGGGAAAACGACAGATTTCCGGCGTGGTGCTGGACCCTAACCAGCAGGCCGTATTCGACCGCTCCGAAAACCGTATCCAGAAAAGCATTGTTTCGCATCCGGAAATGCTGACGGAACTCTCGGCTCACAACGAAATGGTATTTGATGACAAACCGGTGGCACAAGTATTCCGGTCGCTGGAAGAAATGTACAAGATCGAAATCGATTATGACGCTTCCATGCTTTCCAACTGCATGATCAACGCACAGTTTACCGATGAAAGCCTGAAACAACGTATGAATGCCATTTGCCAGGCTATTAGTGCCAGTTATGAAATCCAGAACAACCGCATTGTAATCAGCAGCAAAGGATGCAGCTGATAAGCAAGGCTAAGACTATTCCAAAATGGCCGGTTGATCAGATCCGGTCAAAACATTCATACTTAAAATTTCTGCCTATGCCTGATAAAACCAATTTTTCCGGTCTGCCTGTCCAAAAGTGGTGATTTCTGCGTTCAGCAAACCAGCGCATACGTCTTTTTGAACTTCCCGGAACCCGAATTTTCAGCTTCATTTTCAACCATCGTACCAAACCAGATTTTATATGAAAAAAAATCGACTACTGACCAGGCTGCATTGTAATGTCATTCGAATGTCATTATTTCAATTATTAGTTATCTTAATTACAGCCGGTATTTCCAGTGCAATGCCGACAGGCGCACGGGATATTCTGAATCAGAAAATATCGATTCAGGTTAACAATCAGGAAATCAAAACCGTGCTCGGCAAGCTGAACAAGCTTACGCAAATTCACTTTACATACAATTCAGCACTGATCCGTTCGCAGAAGAAAGTCACGTTGCATGCCATTGACAAACCTTTGTCCGATGTGCTGGACGAGCTTTTCAGACCGATCAACATCACTTACAAAATGGAAGGCAAGCAGATTGTACTGTTGAAAAGCACACCTCAGCCGGAAAGCTATCTTCAGGACATGATCCGCATGCAGGCAGGCATCGACCGGAATATCAGCGGAAAAGTGCTGGATGAAAAAGGCGTTCCGCTGCCGGGTGTCAGCATCGTTGTCAAAGGCTCCAAAACGGGAACTGCTACCAACACGGAAGGCGCATACCAGCTGAGCGTTCCCGATGCCGGCGGCGTGCTGATATTTTCCTACGTCGGCTATACACCTCAGGAAGTTGCTTTGGGAAACCAGTCTACTTACGACATCACCATGATGCCGGATGTGCGGAACCTGGAAATGGTTGTGGTGACGGCGCTGGGTATTAAAAGAGATGCCAAAAAACTCGGTTACTCCACCGCAACCGTAAATACCGAAGAACTGACCACAAACCGGACTACGAATCTGGGAAACAGTCTGCAGGGAAAAGTAGCCGGGCTGAACGTAACGCCACCGGCAAGCGGCCCCGGCGGCTCGACCAAAATCCGTATCCGCGGCCAGTCATCATTTGGCGGTAACAACTCCCCGCTCATTATTGTAAACGGCATTCCGATCAACAACAGCAGCGTATCTGCAGGCGGATCGAACGGCAACGGAACAGGTAACCCGACAGGCGGTTCATCCGATGCGGGCGACGGACTGCAGAGCATCAATCAGGACGACATCGAATCCATGACCGTACTCAAAGGAGCAGCGGCAGCGGCGCTTTACGGATTTCGTGCCAAAGACGGCGCCATCATCATCACGACAAAAAGCGGCAGCAAAACAACCGGCATCGGCGTGGAAGTCAATTCCAACTTTCAGGCGCAGGAAGCACTGGATTATACCGATTTCCAGTACGAATACGGACAAGGAGAATTCGGCAAACGGCCCACGTCGGTAGCAGAAGCACAAAGTTCCGGAGTATTTGCATTCGGCGAAAAAATGGACGGACAGCTCACGCCGCAGTTTGACGGAAGCATGAAGCCCTACTCTCCCCACAAAGACCGTATCAAGAATTTTTACAGAACGGGAACCAGTTTTACCAATTCCGTCGCTTTATCCGGCGGAAACGAGAAAGGCAATTTCCGGCTGTCCTTTGCCAATACGGACGCCAACGCGATCATGCCCAATTCGGATTACCATAAAAAAATCTTTAACCTGGGTCTGAACTACAAATTTTCTGACAAACTTTCCGCACAGCTGAATGCTAACTACTCCAACGAGTACAACAAGAACCCGCCGCAGATCGGGATTCAGGATATGAATGCGAATACAACCATTTATACCCTGGCTACAAGCATCGATACGGACTGGCTCAAAAACCGGAAAGACGCGAACGGCAACGAAATGCCGCTTGCCCGCTTTACAAACCGGAACAATCCGTACTGGGTTGCCTATGACCGATTCGAAAATGTGCGCCGCGACCGGATTTTCGGAAACACATCGCTGCGCTATGATTTCACCGACTGGCTGTTTGTTCAGGGCCGGATCGGTCAGGATTATTTTACCCGTCCTTACAATTACAACCGGCCGACCGGAACGCGGTCCATCGGTGCAGTTGCGACGGGTTTTAACGGTTATTATTACCAGGACGTGGCGACATTCCGCGAGCGTAACCTCGACATACTCATCGGTGCGAACCGTACTTTCGGTGACTTTGGCTTTGATCTTACCTTGGGCGGAAACCAGATGCAGCAGATCAGCGATAACATTTCCACTGCGGTTACCAACTTTTATGTCCGCGATCTTTATACTATTGCAAATGGCCAGATCAAAAATCCGAATTACGGTTATAGCAAGAAAAAGGTCAATTCCATTTACGGAGCGCTTGAATTGTCCTACAAAGGATTTCTGTTCATCAATATAACCGGCAGAAACGACTGGTTTTCTACCTTGAACCCGAACTCAAACAGCTATCTGTATCCGTCTGTCAGCGGAAGCTTTGTATTCAGTCAGGCGTTTCAGAATGTTCCCGAATGGCTGAACTACGGCAAGATCCGTGCTGCATATGCCGAAGTGGGCGGTGATACAGATCCTTATTCCAATAACCTTTATTACGGAATCAATGCCAACCCGTTCAACGGAACTGCTCTGGGCAACCTGCCTTCCACCATCAGCCCGAATGCAAATCTGAGACCGCTGAAAGTGAAGGAAACCGAAATCGGACTGGAATTCAAAACCTTCGACAGCCGCCTGAATCTGGACATGTCATTATACCGCAAAAATACCGTTGACGAAATCCTGAATGTCGATATTTCCAATGCATCGGGTTTCAGCCAGACCAAAGTGAATGTCGGAAAACTGCGGAATCAGGGCGTCGAGTTTCTTTTGACCATTGTACCCGTAAGAACAGACAACTTTACATGGGAAACAAGCTTTAACGGAAGCTACAACATCAGCAAAGTACTGGAACTGGCGGCCGGCCAGCAGCGGTTTGACGTCGGTACGGGTGAATTTTTCGGGATTGTTTCGCATGAAGTCGGCAAACCGCTTGCATCGCTGCGCGGTTTCGATTACAAACGGGATGCGCAGGGGCGGATCATTACTTCCGGCGGACTTCCGTTGCAAGGCAGCCTGACTACGTTCGGAAGCGCCATTCCGAAATGGGTCGGCGCATGGGTCAATACGATCAATGTAAAAGGCATCCGCATCAGTACGCAAATTGATTTCAAGGCCGGCAACAAGATTCTGTCCAATTCCAACCTCAACTTTCTCCGCGAAGGACTTTCCAAACCATCCCTGGTCGGACGCGAAGGCGGTGTATTGTTCGAAAGCGTTACAGCGGAAGGTTTACCCAATACGCAGCATGTGGAAGCCGAGCAGTTTTACACGTCCTACCGCAGTACAAACCTTGCAGCTCCGTTTGTTTATAACGGTTCCTTTGTACGCTGGAGAACGCTTTCCATCGGGTATGACCTTTCCCGATTTCTCAGAGAAAAAACATTCATCAAAGGGCTGAGCATTTCGGCCATGTGCAACAATGTGCTGCTGATCAAGAAGTACATCGATAACCTGGATCCCGAAGCGCAGGTATCTGCATCAGACAATTTACAGGGCATAGAAACGCATACGCTTCCGACGACCAGAAGCTACGGCCTTAATCTGAACCTTAAATTATAAACCTCCATTCCCGTTTATTATGAAAAAGACAGTTTTATATTTTACACTTCTTGGCATACTGACATTCGCAGCTTCGTGCGATAAAGGTTTTGAGGACGTCAACAAAAATCCCGTTCTTGCCACCAGCATTGATCCCGCCTATCTTTTTTCAAACGCACAGTTCGGATCGGCCATCGCCACACAAAATTATCAGCTTCAGATCGTTCAGCAGATCAATACGCCTTATACCGGGGTGCTGGAAGGCGGAAATCATAACGCGGTATCCGATCCCAATTCCAACGCCAATTTCAATTCATTGTACCTTCAGAACGGACCTGTGAACCTGCTTACAACGGTGATTGCGCAAACCAAGGACAATGCAGCCCGCAGCAATCTTTACAACATGGCGCGTATCTGGAGAGCCTATGTATTCATGGTTCTGGTGGACACTTACGGAGACGTTCCCTATTTTGAAGCTGGAAAAGCATTTCTGGAAGGAATCAACCTGCCCAGATACGATGATCAGAAAGTGATTTACGACGATCTGTTAAAGGAACTGGAAGAAGGGACGAAAGGACTGGATGCGGCCAAAACCATTGAACCCGGCGATCTTTTTTACAAGGGAAATATTGCGCAATGGAAAAAACTGGGCAATTCATTACTGCTCAGAGCGGCCATGCGCTTCACCAAAGTGGACGCAGAAAAGGCTAAGAGCTATGTGGCCAAAGCCGTAGATCCTTCCGGCGGCGGGCTTTTGAGTTCAAACGCAGATAATGCTTTCATCGCTTTTAACAGTACATTCAATCATCCTTTGGCCAACTATTTCCAAGGAACCGAAAGGGGAAACGTTTATCTCGGCAAAGCTTTTGTTGATTATCTGAAAACGACGAACGATCCAAGATTGCAGGTAATTTCCGTACGTTATGAAACGCCGGGCAACCCCATTGCCACCGCCGGGGCCGAAGATACCACGCGCGCCAGCCAGAACGGAATGCCTTACGGTTATAACGAATCCACGATCCTGACTGCACCGGGATTTCCGGGAAAAACGGGTTCTGCTTTCAATTACTCGCAGATCAACCGGAAGACGCTTGGCAAAATTGATGCACCGGAATTCTTTATAACCTATTCACAAACAGCGCTGCTGCTCGCCGAAGCGGTGATCCGGGGCTGGGCGACGGGCGACGCCAAACTGCTTTATGAAACCGGTGTAAAGGCGCACATGGAACAAATGGCGACTTACGACATTTCTGCTACGATCAGTACGGCAAAGCAAACGGCCTATCTGGCCGCAAACCCGTATAATCCGCAGAAAGCACTGGAACAGATCAACACGCAATACTGGGTTTCTTCCTTTCTGAACGGCTCGGAAGCATGGGCCAATTTCCGCAGGAGCGGTTATCCCGTTTTGCCTGTCAACAATTATCCGGGCAAAGATCCGTCGGTAAAAGACTTCATCCGCAGGCTGGTTTACCCGGTAAGGGAAAGATCCGTCAATGAAGCCAATTACCTGGAAGCCGTGGCGAGAATGGGCCCTGACGAGTTGGGAACGCCTGTGTTCTGGGATAAATAATTTATTAAATAACAGAATCCTTTTACTTTTTATACCCTTAATTTCTAGTTTATGCTCAAACAAAAATTGTTTACAGGAGCTTTTGTGCTTTGTGCCATGGTTTCAAGCGCACAATCCATTTCTCCTACCTCCGATCAGATCAAAGCTTACACGTCCGCCTGGAAAGGAGAACGTTCCGCAGACGGCCGCCCGAGAGTTTCCGACGCCATTCTGGCAAGATTGAAAAATATATCTGTGGAAGAAGCCTGGGGCGTTTTGAGAAACAAAGGATACCAGAACCAGTTTGAAGGCGAATGGCAGCTCATCCATGATGACAGCGTGATGACAGGCCGCGTAGTGACCGCACAGTACGTTCCGCTTCGCCCGGACCTGCAGGATCTGGTAAAGGAAACCGGCAAAAAAGAAGGCCGGGTCCAAACCGGCGGTACCAATTCCTGGCCGATCGACGTGCTGAAAGAAGGGGATGTGTATGTTGCGGACGGCTATGGCAAAATTGCAGACGGAACATTGATCGGCGATAATCTCGGAAACTCCATTTATGCCAAATCCAAACGCGGCGTTATCTTCTACGGTTCTGTCCGGGATGTGGAAGGACTGAGCGAGATCAAAGGTTTTAATGCCTGGATCAAAGGCCAGGACCCTTCTTACATTCAGCAGATGATGCTTACGAACATCAATACGCCGGTACGCATCGGAAGGGCGATCGTACTGCCAGGCGACGTGGTGCTTGCCAAGAAATACGGCACTATTTTCATTCCGGCACATCTGGTGGAAGAACTGGTGATTACATCCGAAGTAACTGCACTACGCGATGAATTCGGGCATCTTCGCCTGCGTGAAGGAAAATATACGCCCGGCGAAGTAGATACCAAATGGTCCGACGCCATCCAGAAGGATTTCCTGAACTGGGTAAACAACTATCCGGGGAAACTGCCGATGACGAAAAAAGAACTAGACGACTATCTGAAAGACAGGAATTATTGAGCTATTGGCTATTGGCTGCTAGCTATTGGCTATTAGTGTTTATCATAAAGCATTTAATCGATGAACAATTCATCACAACCCTTTGCTTCGAGACGTCAATAAAAGCTAATGGCTAATGGCTAAGGGCTAAGGGCTAATTTCCAACAGCTTCAAACCATTTCAAACCTTATAACCAATCACCAATGAAAAGCATTTTAAAAGAACTTATTGCCTCCAACAAGCAGATAGAAAAAGCAGATCAGGAAGCGCGTATTGCAGAAATCAACAATCCGGCAACCAGTGACAGCAGAAGAAATTTTCTTAGAAAAACGGCGCTGGGCGGCATTGCGCTGGGCGGACTGATGGGCATGTCCACGGAAGACACCATTGCACAGGCTACATCCAAAGTGAGCCGTGCTTCCAAGCCTTCCGACCTGAAAATCACGGATCTGCGCTATTGCATTGTACAGAATGTAGGCCGTACGCCCATTATCCGGATTGATACGAACCAGGGAATTTACGGATTGGGTGAAGTGCGGGACGGCGCAGACGAACGCTACGCGCTGTCACTGAAAAGCCATTTGCTCGGCCATAATCCCTGCAACGTGGAAATGCTTTTCAAATCCATCAAGCAGTTCGGGTTTCACGGACGTCAGGCCGGCGGCGTCTGCGGTGTGGAAATGGCACTTTGGGACTTGTGCGGAAAGGCGTACGGTGTTCCGTGCTGGCAGCTGCTTGGCGGCCGTTACCGCGACAAGGTCAGGCTTTATGCCGATACGCCGGAATCCGATGACCTGAACGAGTTTAAACAAAAGATCAAATACCGCACGGTGGATCAGGGTTACACGTGGCTGAAAATGGATGTTTCCATCGGCATGCTCAAAAACCTGGAAAACGGCGTGGTAAACAACAAATTCTGGGGCGGCGGGTTTTCACAATGGACAGGCGATTACTATTCCTACGCCAATACGCGTCATCCGTTCACAGGAATACAGATCACGGAAAAAGGTCTTGCCGAAATGGCGCGCGTCGTGGAGGACGTACGCAGTGTTGTCGGTTATGAAATTCCTTTGTCTACGGACCATTACGGCCATTTTGATATGAACAATGGCATAAGATTGGGAAAAGCACTGGAAAAATACCGCCTCGCTTGGCTGGAAGATATGGTTCCCTGGGAATATACGGATCAGTGGAGAACGATTTCGGATGCACTGGAAACCCCGACCCTGACCGGCGAGGATATTTATCTGAAAGAAGGTTTCAAAGCACTGATTGACAAAAAGGCAATCGATATCATCCATCCGGACCTTGCTTCTTCCGGCGGATTGCTGGAAACCAAACGCATCGGGGATTATGCGGAAGATAACGGCATTGCCATGGCCATGCACTTCGCAGGAACGCCGGTAAGCTTTATGGCCAACGTGCATTGTGCTGCTGCAACGCAAAACTTTCTTGCGCTTGAACACCATTCAGTGGACGTACCGTGGTGGGAAAGCCTGGTAAAAACAACCGACGGGCGCAAACTGATCGATAAAGGATTTGCAACCGTTCCGCTGGACGCGCCGGGACTGGGAATCGAACTCAACGAAGAGGAAGTCAAGAAACACCTGAACGCCAAAGACAAGAGCTTCTTCGCTCCTACTCCGGACTGGAACGACATCCGTTCGCACGACCGTCTCTGGAGTTGATTTCGAAACGATCATCCTTTTCAGGGCTGAATGGCTAATTGTTAACAAAACATTACCATTCAGCCCTGAATGCTTTAAAACAGCCTCTGAATTGGCAAATCCTGGGGATTTTGGTATTTTGCGCGGAACAATACTTCTATATAATGAAGAACTTTCGCAATCTTTTTTTCTATACGGTTACTATCGCGGCCTTTTCTGCATTGCTTTATTTCTTTATCCTGCAAGGCCAGTCTCTTGAAAATGCTTCCCAGATCAATCACAACAGCGCAGGCGAATCGTCGGCCTGGAAGCAGTTTACGGAAACATTTCAGCACAATGTAACACATCCGCTTGCCATACTGCTTCTTCAGATTATCACGATTATCATTGTAGCCCGCTTTCTCGGGTGGGTTTGCAAATCCATTGGCCAGCCCTCGGTGATTGGTGAAATTGCAGCCGGCATTTTGCTGGGCCCGTCGCTGCTGGGCATGTATTTTCCTGAATTTTCCGGTTTTATGTTTCCGGCACAGTCACTCGGAAACCTCCAGTTCCTGAGCCAGATCGGGTTGATTCTTTTCATGTTTATTATTGGCATGGAGCTTGATCTTAAAGTGCTTAAAACCAAGGCATCGGAAGCTATTGTCATCAGTCATGCCAGCATCATCCTGCCTTTTGCGCTGGGTGTCGGTCTGGCCTTATACATTTACAGGCAATTTGCTCCGGACGGCATCAGCTTTCTGTCCTTTGCATTGTTTATAGGCATCGCATTGAGCATCACCGCATTTCCGGTACTGGCACGCATTGTTCAGGAAAGAGGGTTGTCAAAAACAAAGCTCGGAACCATGGTCATTACGTGTGCGGCTACGGATGATATTACGGCCTGGTGCATACTTGCTGCGGTGATTGCCATCGTCAAGGCAGGTTCCATCATCAGCTCGGTTTTCACCATTTTGCTGGCGGCCGCATACGTCCTTTTCATGCTGAAAGTCCTTAAACCCGTTCTGCACCGGGTCGGAAACCATTATTCGTACAAAGAAGGAATGACGAAGCCTATTGTCGCGTTTTTCTTTCTTACCCTGTTATTATCATCTTATTGCACCGAAGTAATCGGCATTCACGCGCTTTTCGGGGCATTTATGGCGGGGGTTGTCATGCCTTCCAATCAGCGTTTCAGAACTATTTTCATTGAAAAAGTGGAAGACGTTTCCATGGTGCTTCTGCTGCCGCTGTTTTTCGTATTTACAGGATTACGGACACAGATCGGATTGCTGAACGACCTGTATTTATGGCAGGTTACCGGGCTGATCATTGCTGCGGCCGTTACCGGAAAATTTGCAGGCAGTGCCATCGCTGCAAGATTTGTAAAGCAATCCTGGCGTGACAGCCTGATCATCGGCTCACTGATGAACACGCGCGGTTTGATGGAACTGGTGGTGCTTAATATCGGCTATGACATTGGCGTTCTATCGCCGGAAATTTTTGCCATGATGGTCATTATGGCACTGGTCACTACTTGTATGACCGGGCCTGCGCTTGACCTCATAGACAAATTCGTACCGCAGAAAAAATGGGACGATCTCCAGGAAGCGGCTTTGCCGTCCCGGTTTTCTGTTTTGATTGCCTTTGCAAGTCCGCAGAGCGGCCGTAAAATGCTGAGGATTGCGAACAAGCTGATCCAGAAAAAAACATCTCAGCAACAGATTACCGCCTTACATCTTACTCCCAGCAGTTACCTGAATCAGGTCAATACCGAAGAATATCAGTTCGAGACATTCCAGCCGGTCACCGAAGAAGCCAGAACGCTCGGTACGCCGTTTGTTCCCCTGTTCAAACCTTCGCAGAATATTGTTCACGACATCATAGAAACGGCCAACAACGGAGAATACGACATGCTGCTGATCGGCATCGGACATACGGTTTTCGAGGGAACTTTCCTCGGCAGGATCCTTGGGATTACTTCCAAAATCATCAGCCGCAACAGGCTTTTTGATACATTGACCGGAAAAGAAAAACTGTTCCATGCCGACATTTTTGACGAACGTACGACGCACCTGATCAAATCCGTGAAGGTTCCGCTGGGTATTTTTATTGAAAAAAATCTGGAAAACGTAGAGCAGATTTTTCTTCCCGTTTTTTCAGCCAACGATCTTTTTTTACTGGAATTTGCGTCCAGATTACTTGTAAAGAATGCTATCAGGCTGACAATCATGAACCCGGCGGAGATGCCTGATTCCGATTCGGAAATACGGAACGCGCTTACAGCCATGCAACAGATGGATCCTGAAAAAATTACTTTACACACGACTACGGCGCTGGAAAAAGATTTTTTAAATCAAAAGGACCTGATGATCATCAGTCTGAACAGCTGGAAAAAAGCCGTGGAATCGCATAGTATATGGCTGTCGCATTCGCCGTCCGTTTTGATCCTGCGCCATTAATACCTTACCGGATAATCATTCGGATTACCTCAGGATAAACCGATAAGCTGGATCAACTTATTCTGTTTACATTGCCTGCCGCATAGACATAGTATGCGCCAAACACTACACCCCTGCTATTTGAATGCGGTTTATTATCAGATTGTACCTTGCATTATGGCTTTCAGCCATATTGCCTCCCAATGCGTTTTCACAGATTTCAACCGGGTCGGTTGCGGGCGAATACCATCTGCAGGATGTAATGGAAACTTCCTCGGCAATTTTACTTAAGCCCGACAGTACATTTGAACTATTCTTTTCCTACGGATCGGTTGACAGGAAGGGAACCGGAAAATGGCAGGTTGATGACGGAAAAATAATCCTCAACAGCAGTCCGAAGCCGAAAGCAGACCTGAAACTGGTTACCAGCAAGGCAAAATCCGGGGAACATACGACTGTTCGGATCCGGCATCCTGACAAGCAGATTTTACCGTATTTTGAAGTTCTGGCCAAAAGTCCGGATGGCGATCAATTTGGTAAAACCGATGCAAAAGGATACGTTAAATTACCGAAAGTGAAAGCCGGCAACCTGGAAGTTTTTTTCAGCTTCACACCGGAACGATTCTCGGCATTTCAGGTCAATCCGGAAGATAATTATTTTGAATTTCAGGTGGAACCCTGGATTATGGAACTGTTTGTAAAAGACATGAGCCTGACCGTGCATGAAAACGGATTGCTTGGCGGCCACCCTCTTATACGCGGAAACTCTCTTTTTTACAGAAAGGTAAATTAAACTGCTGCAGGCAATTTACCCTTTCCCTATTTCACTTCTCACCGTACACTCAACTGAAAAATTCCGGTCAGATTCGTACATAACTGTCCGAATCCGAACGCCTAGACAGATTACTGAACATACAAGGAACTTCAAATCAGCACAATAGCATTCAGGCATGTATTTTATACAAAGAACTATGCAATACCTTGTACTTATGCCATCACTATGTATATATTAGGTATAAGGTACAGTTATAAACTTCTATTGTTATGCTGAAAAACTACTTTAAAATCGCCTGGCGGAACCTTGTACGGAATCGTACTTTCTCGATTATCAATATTGCTGGATTTGCGCTCGGACTGGCTTCCTGCATGCTCATCAGTCTGTATGTACTTGATGAACTGAGCTTTGACCGTTTCAATACCAAAGCTGACCGCACAGTGCGGGTCGTTTTCAGCGGTGTTATGCAAGGCGGAAAGATCAACGAAGCGCATGTAATGCCGCCTACCGCCGCAGCACTCCGGGCCGATTATCCCGAAGTGCTGGAAGCTACCCGCATACGCCAGGGCGGCGAACCGGTTATTCAGTTGGGAGAAAAACTTTTTACGAACGACAGGCTGGCCTTTGTAGATTCCAATTTCTTTGACGTTTTCACGTTGCCACTGCTGCACGGAAATCCCGGAACCGCTTTAATCGAGCCCAATTCTGTTGTGATTTCGGAAACAATGGCTGAAAAATATTTTGGAAATACGAATGCGCTGGGTAAGGAACTTCATCTGAAAGACTGGAAGACCATTTACAAGATTACCGGCGTAATGAAAGAAATTCCTGCCAATTCCCATTTTCACTTCGACCTGCTTGCCTCTATGGCTACGCTGAAGGACGCTGGGTCACCTTCCTGGATGGTTTCAGAATATTTCACTTATCTCGTTTTGCCTGAGGGTTATGACTACAAAAAGCTTGAAGCAAAACTTCCGCAGACCGTTCAGAAATACATGGCTCCGCAGATTAAACAGGGAATGGGCGTGAGTCTGGAAGAATTCCGGAAAAACGGAAATGAAATTGCCTTGCATTTGCAGCCGCTTACAGATATTCACTTGCATTCTGATTTTGAGTACGATCTCGGAAGTAACGGTGAAGTGCGGTATGTGTACATTTTCGGTGCCATTGCGGTGATCATGCTGCTCATTGCCTGTATCAACTTTATGAATCTTTCTACGGCCGGCTCTTCCAGACGAGCGCGGGAAGTTGGTGTAAGAAAAGTAATGGGCTCCGCCAAATATGAACTGATCTGGCAATTTCTGATGGAATCCCTCCTGCTGACTTCCATTGCTTTGATCATGGCCTCGGTCATTTGTGCGGCAGCCTTGCCAATGTTCAATCTGCTATCCGGAAAAATTCTGACTTTACATCTGGAATCTATTTTGAAACTGGTTCCTGCCCTGCTGCTTTTCGGTTTGTTTGTAGGCATACTTGCAGGCAGCTATCCGGCTTTTTTTCTTTCATCGTTCAAGCCGATAGCCGTTTTGAAAGGCGGAACCGCTTCGGTTAAACTGGGCTCTTCAAACCGGAATGCGGGTTTAAGAAGCGGACTTGTCGTTTTCCAGTTCTTCATTTCCATTACTTTGATAGTCGGCACCACGGTCGTTTATCAGCAATTGAAATTCATTCAGCATAAAAAGCTGGGTTACGATAAAAATCAGGTTCTGGTGATCCCGGCATGGGCATTAGGAAAAAACGGGGAAGCGTTCCGGAATGAAATGGAGCGAAATGCAAATGTTCAAAAGATCAGTCTTTCGAGCTATGTTCCCGCCGGTCCTTCCAACAATAATAACTTCATGCTCACACCGGAAAATAACCCTGCCCAGTTTCTGAAAACACTCCGGTATGAAGTAGATTACAATTATATTGACGTGCTGGGAATGGAAATGGCAGCCGGCAGGAATTTTTCCAAAGCATACGGGACAGATTCTACGGCGATTATCATCAATGAAACCGCAGCCAAAAACTTCGGCTGGAAAACCGGTGCGCTCAATAAATCCGTTTGGCACCGAAACAATGAAGGAAAACAGCAAACCTACCGGATTATCGGCGTTGTAAAGGATTTTCATTTCCGGTCGATGCACGAACGCATTGCACCGCTTGTCATGACCTTGAATACCGCCGGGGGTTCCATGATTATCAAAACCCGGACTGCGGAAGTTTCCGGTTTGCTCGAAAGCATGCAGAAAAACTGGGAAAGCTTTAAACCGGATCTGCCCTTTACGTATCGGTTTCTGGACGAGAGTTATAAGGAAATCTACAAGTCCGAACAAAAAACCGGCCAGATTCTGGGCATTTTTGCAGCACTGACCATTTTTGTTGCCTGCCTTGGATTGTACGGACTTGCCACGTTTACTGCCGAGCAACGTAAGAAGGAAATCGGCGTGCGCAAAGCGCTTGGTGCTTCGGTCAGCGGAATCGTTTCGTTGCTTTCACGGGATTTCCTGAAACCGGTTGCTGTTGCCATTATGCTGGCCATGCCGGCAGCCGGTTGGATCATGAGCAAATGGCTGCAGGAATTTGCTTACAAGATCGCTATTTCGTGGTGGATGTTCGCGCTTGCCGGATTGCTTTCCGTTGCGGTTGCATTATTCACGGTTTCCTTTCAGTCCGTAAAAGCAGCCATGATGAATCCTGTCAAATCACTGCGCTCGGAATAATAGCGTGTCCTATTTCTAACACTTGCCATTCCGGATTTATAATGAAGGTTACCTCAGATTCAAACTTGAAAAAGCTTGCTATGTACACCCGTAAAATGCTTTGATGAACAAACTGGAACAATTATTTATGTACTGAGCATATCACTAAATTGAAATTGTCATGGCATATGATTCAGCAGTAATAGACGTTTTGAACGATCTGATACTTATAAATAATGACCGCGTCGCCGGTTATGAAAAAGCATACGACGAAACAAAAGAAATTGAAACCGACTTGCGTGCATTGTTCAAAGGCCTGGCTTCCAACAGCAGGGATTTTGCAAGTGACCTGAAAGCCGAGGTTACCAAACTGGGCGGTGAGCCGGAATCCGGAACAATGGTTTCAGGAAAAATTTACAGAGCATGGATGGATATCCGATCCGTTTTCACAAATGATAACAGAAGAGCCGTTCTTGAGAATGCCGAGACCGGCGAAGATGCAGCAAAAAAAGCCTATGAAGAAGCCTTGCAATCTGACCAGCTTCCGGCTGATATCCGGCAAATGATCGTAAACCAGCAAACGTCTATTCTGGCTTCTCACGAGCTGATCAAAAAAGAAAGGGACAGACAAAGGGATATTTCCCAATTTCCTTTGACGAACTAAAAAAAGGCCGGATTAACCCGGCTTTTTTTGGCTAATGACTCAAATTTTTACTGAATGCTCCCGCCGAGTTCCACAATCATTTTTGAAATTTCATCCAGCTTTTTGGTTTTTACAGCACTCATCAGCTGATCGGCAGTTGATTCCGCCGTGTTAACCGCTTCTGCAAGCACCCGCTTTCCGGCGTTCGCAAGCTTTACATACGACACTCTGGCGTCCCGGCTATTGGCCTCACGTTTGACCATACCCAATTTTTCCAGCGGCGTCAGCATACGCGTAATTCCTGAGGCAGTCAATCCTATCTTTTCAGCAAGATCAATCCGTCTCATTTTCTCATCCGGCGCAGTGCTCAGGTGAAACAAAATCATGAATTCATTGAGGTTAATGCCATGACTTCCCAGACGTGCATCAAAGCGTTTGGCTGCCAGGGTCTGAACCATTGTAAGATTAAGAAACAGTTTTAAGGATGGTGATAAATCAGACATTACAACAATAATTACTTTATAACTAATTGATATATACTTGACTATTCAAATATATTACAAATAAAATATAATACAAAGAGCTGTATCACAGTATTTTCACTTTTTATTTTTAAAAAACATAATGCATTGATTTCAAAGCACGTTGCAAAAATGGAAAAGAAAAGAGTCAATTGTTTTATTTGAAATATGAAATGCAGAACTGCGATGCGGAGAATGTGTAATGCAGAATTGTAAAAGGCAGAGCATGAAACGTAAGAAACAAAAAATGTAAAAAAGTAAAGATTAACGTCCGAATGATACTTCCGTCAAATCGCTTTTTAACTATTCCTTTTTACATTTCATTTCTCACAAGACAGGGATTTTTTAACTAGCCGGAATGTGCACGCAGCAATTGTCGGTAACTGTTCAGTATACCTGATTTGGAAATAAAACCGACGAACTCTCCGGTGGTTTTAACGACGGGCAGGTTCCATGCGCCGGTTTCATCGAATTTTTTCACCACGCTTACAACGCTGTCAAAATCGCTGATGACCACGGACGGTTCTTTCATGAGATTGGGAACCGTAAGCAAATCGTATACAGAAGGATTAAACAGTAACGGACGAATGTCGTCCAGAGAAATAATGCCGACCAGTTTTTTATTTCCGTCCATCACAGCGATCATATTCCGCTTGCCCGTTCTCACCAGTTCTGCCAGTTCTTCCTGCGTTGCATTTACGTTGATGGTCTGTACGTCTTTGTCGATCAGATCCAGAATATGCAGGAGGGACAAAAGATTCCGGTCATGTTCTTTTGTAAATATTTTCCCTTGCTCGGCCAAATTTCTGAGATCCGGAGAAATAGGCGAAAACCATTTGGCAATTAGAAACGATATGACAGAAACGATCATCAGCGGAATGAACAAATCGTATCCGGAAGTCGATTCTGCAATCAGAAAAATGGCGGTAAGCGGAGCATAAAGTACGCCGCTCATGACCCCTGCCATTCCGACTATGACCAGATTATTGACGGGAACATTCGTAATCCCGGCCTGAACACAAAGCAATGCAAAAACATAACCAAGCGATCCGCCCGCAAAAAGCGAAGGCGCAAAGTTTCCGCCGTTGCCGCCGCTGAAAATCGTGATGGAAGCAGAAAAAGCTTTCAGCAGACAGATCAGCGCGACGAATACGATGACAACCCATTCGCGGTAACCGATAAACCTGAAAAAACTGTTTTCGATCACATGCTGTATCTGTCCATTTGTTATGGCCTTGATCGTATCGTAGCCTTCACCGAACAAAGGCGGATACAGCACACATAATATGGACAATATTGCGCCGCCGAGCATGGCACGCTGGATTCTCGTAATTTTCAGGCCGTGAAAAAACTCGTCGATGTACTTGGCGATCAAAACAAAATAACGTGCATACAATCCGCAGAAAATACCCAGAAAAAGGTAAAAAGGGATGTTATGATAATCGAAGGGATTGCGGCTTTTGAACTGGAACAAAACTTCTTCCTGCAAAAGAACCTTGGAAATCAGACTGCCGCAAACTGCCGAAACAACCAGCGGAATGAAATCCGAAAAAACAACGCCGGTCAGCAATATTTCAAAGGCGAACATCATTCCCGCGATCGGTGCGTTGAAGGCAGAAGCAATGCCCGCCGTTGCGCCTGCGGCCAGCAGCAACGTTCGTTCGCGGTAATCCATTTTGTAAGTCTGCGCAAAGTTGGAACCGATGGCAGCGCCCGTCACAGCAATCGGGCTTTCCAACCCCGCAGAACCGCCAAGTCCGACCGTAATGGCACTCTGAACAATCTGGGAATACATTTTAACGGAAGATACAACGCTGGAATTCTGCGCAATTTCGTAGAGAATCAGTGCGATGCCTTTTTTATCCTGCCCTTTGAAAAAGAGAATCACAACAAGCGTGGTGATCACAATACCAAGAAACGGGAAAAGGATGTAAAAGAAAACCTGTTCCTCAAAATGGACCTTATGGGCAATTACATAATGAATATAATGGACAAGGGATTTCAGGACAACACCCGCAAAGCCGCAGGTGACACCGACCAGAATACCCGACAATATCAGGAACTGAGATCTTGTAAGCATGCTTTTCAGCCATAGCAGTACAATCTCGTAGCTTTTTACTTTTTTAAGGCTATACCTCAGCAGGTTCCTGCGGAACCTTAAATAATTATAAAATTTCCTGATACTGTTTTGATTCACTACTCACCGTTTATAGCCTGCCCGACCAACCTGAAAGTCTTTTGACATACCTGCCGAAAGCTGCTTCAAATTAATTCAGGAATTACGTAATATCCTATCAATCTGCATTTGTAATTACATATTATACCGGAATGCGAACCGGTGCAAACAACAAAAAGCCCGATGAACCTGCACCGGGCTTTTTGAAAAAACGTTTCGGTATAACTAGTTTGCTCTTGCAAGCTGAACTTCCAGCCGGATATCCACATTGCGGTCGTTTCCGCTGTTACGTCCGTATCCGCCGGTTCCAAGGCCAACGCCCATGCCGCCGCCCATGCCGATTCCGCCGCCAAGTCCGATTCCGATTCTTGGGCTAAAACCGGATTGTGAGGACTGTCCGTCCACTTTGATGTTCACGCCAAGCATTTCGGTTTCTTTGGCATTGACACCCATCAGGCTGAAAGGAATGGCAATCTGCTCTGTAAGTTCACCGTTACGGTCCATGGAAATGTGCGACTTGATACTGCCGTCCGGCGCTACGAGATTGATAAAATGCTGTCCCTGCCTGTCTTTCCATACTGCTTCCTTATTATAGGAATCCATCAGCAGATCAAGGCCGAGGCTGTTTGGAAGATCGGTATCAATGCGTTTCAGTGCCTTGCGGTCTTCTTTCATGACAACCGGAAATAGCAGCGAGTATGCATCTTTTTTCTGGCCCTGCGGACTGAACGAAATTTTAAGCCCGCTGGCAAGAATGTTCTGGATTGTCGAAGGATCTTTGGTCTTCAAAGTCAGATAAACATATTGATCGTCATTGATAATGCCGTACTTCAACCTGGATTTCTGATCCTGCTGATCCGGCTTTACTTCATCAACATACGAAAACGGCGCATTCCATTTGGATTCATACGTCATCGTTTTCGACGAACTGCATCCGGCGAGGGTTATCAACAGCAGCAAATTCCAACTGTTTCTTAGGTTTTTCATTTTGTCGTTTGTACAATAAGGATTTTAATATTAACGAAATCCGCCAATTATTCATTACGGCAAATGAAAATAAAACGTTGCATTCCGGACAGCAGGCCGTCATCATTTTACTTCTGCAAACAAGAGCGACTGGATCTTTCTATACAGTTTTTCGGGCTCAAACGGCTTGCTTAACGTGTCGTTCATTCCCGATTGCAACGCCTGCGCTACTTCTTCGGGCAATACAGTTGCTGAAAGCGAAAGTATCGGTGTTTTTACACCCAGAAAAGTACGGGCATGCCTGGCAGCTTCAAAACCATCCATTTCCGGCATTCTTGTGTCCAGAATAATCAGGTCAAAGCTATGTTTTTTCAGCATATCCACGGCTTCCTTTCCGTTCACTACCATCGTCGGGTTCAAAGCCCAGGTTTTTAGGTATTTTTTAAGCAGCAATGCATTGATCGGATTGTCTTCTGCCACCAGCACGGACTCGCCATCAAACGGCGGCAGATCCTGAAACAGCGCCTGCGGTGTGTTGTCCAGGCTTTTTTCTTTTGTACTGCTCAATACAAGTGTAAAGAAAAACTGGCTTCCTTCGTTGAAACGGCTGTTCACTTCCAGTTCGCTTTTCATCAGTCGGATGAGCTTTTGGGATATGGTCAGGCCGAGGCCGGTTCCGCCGTACTGGTACGATGTATTTTCAGAAGCCTGGCCATATTCCGAAAATATGTTGGACATATGTTCTTCGGACATCCCGATGCCGGAATCTTCTACCGTAAATTTTATTTTGTGCCCATTCTCTGTTTCCGAAATACGTTCAATCCGTAGTTTGACATGGCCTTTCTGTGTGAATTTCAAGGCGTTCCCGACCAGATTCAGCAAAACCTGATTGATCCGCATGCCGTCGGCCATCACGTTTTCAGGAACCGTTTCCTCCACATGAAGGCTGAGTTCCAGTTTTTTCTCTTCTGCTTTAAACTGCATCAGATCGATTATTCCCTTTCCAAGCTGGCGCAGGTCCGTTGCAGTCGGAACAATCGAGAATTTGCCTTCATCCATTTTGGAAATATCCAGAATGTCATTCAGAATGTTCAGCAGCGATCCGGATGACTGCCGGAGCATGCTAACAAGATCGCGCTGCGATTCGTCGAGCTGCGTGGCATTCAGCAGGTTGCCCAGGCCAATAATGCCGTTCAATGGCGTACGGATTTCATGGCTCATATTGGCGAGAAACGATTCCTTAACTTTGCGCGCTTTTTCGGCTTGTGCCTGCGCATCGATCAGTGCGCGTTCGTGTGCCTTCCGCTTTTCAATATCATGCAGATTTATAAAAAGCAGCCTGTTCTTGTACATGATGCGGAGTTCCAGCCAGACGGGCTGACGCAGCCGGCCAAAAAAACGGTCTTCCACGACAATCGTTTCCCCGTTCAGATAGGATTTTTTTACCAGAACTTCCCTGAATCCGGAATTGAACGGATCCACAAGCGAATCCAGAATGGTAACGCCCAGCAAATCCGACGGTACCAGGCCCAGTATTTTTTCCACCGAAGGATTAATCGAAATGATTTTCCCGGTTTCCGGTTCTACGGTGGCAATGATATCGGGTGAATTCAGGATGATGGTCGCATAATTTTCCAGCATCTTGTTCTTGTCACGGATTTCTTTCTGGCTGCGGGCAAGCCGGATCAGGGAATCTACTTTGGCATTGGTTATATACGGATCGAGGGGTTTGTACAGGTAATCGATAGCGCCGGTTTTCAGTCCGCGTACGGCGTAGGTCGTCTCTTTGGAAATCGCCGTAACGAATACAATCAGAATTTCTCTTGTTTTAGGATTTGAAAAAAGCGTTTCTGCAAACTCGAACCCGTCCATTCCCGGCATTTGTACATCCACCAGAGCCACAGCAATATCGTTTTCCCAAACCATACGCAAGGCTTCATTGGCCGAAGTTGTTTCAAAAATCTCGATGTCGCCTCTGTTGAGAATAGCTCTCAGGGAAATCAGATTTTCTTCCCGGTCATCCAGCAGCAGAATTTTAGTATTTTCCATATGTAATTTTTGGCACTAGTATAGTACTTCCCTGATCATTTTATAAAAGCCTTTTTCCAACAGCACGTGATGATTATCGTACTGCCTGATTGCTTCCGCCGGCATTCGCGGCGAGTCGGCATATGCCGGGTCCTGCACGTAAGTCGGAAATCCTTTTTGCGCAATGAGTTTGATCCCGAAAGCGCCGTCCGCACTCGAACCCGAAAACAGCATAGCCGCTTTTACCGGAATTCCCGACAATGACGCCGAAATGAAAGTAGCATCAATCGACGGCCTTGAAAAAAAATCCTTTTCTGAACAGTCGTAGTAAAACCGGCCGTCCGGACCAATGAGCAAATGATAATCCGGATAGCCAAAGTAAATATGATTGGGTTGCACCAGTTCCAGATGAATGGGTTCTTTCATGGCTATATTTGTTTTGTTCCTGAAAATTTCGGGCAGCACAGCCGTACTGTCTTTTCTCCTGTGAATGATAAAAACCAGCGCATAGGGTACCGGATTTTTCAGTATTTTCAGTATTTCTTCAAAAATGGTAAAACTTCCCGAGGAGCCGCCAAGTAAAACCAGACTGAGCGGTTCGTCCGATTGCGCTTTCATTTTATCTTCTGGTATATGTTCAGTTCACTGTCAATGATTTTGAAATTTTGCTCAATGCCTGAATACCGCAGCGTTTCCCGCTTGCCAAGGCATAAAAAGCCCAGCAAGCTCAGACTGTCGTATAAAAGCCGGAATACTTTCTGTCGCAGTTCCAGGGAAAAATAGATCATCACATTGCGGCAGCTGATAAACTGGAACTCGTTGAAGACGCCATCGCCGGTAAGGTCGTGCAGCGAAAAAATGATGTTCTTCCGCAGTTCCGGTGCGATCACCGCGCGATTGTAAGCCACATGATAGTAATCCGAAAGCGATCCGGTTCCGGCAGCCTGCAAGTAATTTTCTGAAAACGTGCGGATGTTCCCAAGTGTAAAAACTCCTTCACGTGCCGCAGTCAGTACTTTGTTGCTGAGGTCAGTGGCATAAATCAGAGACTTGTCCTGTAACCCGGCTTCCTTAAGAAGGATTGCCATGGAAAAAGCTTCTTCTCCCGACGCACAGCCCGCCACCCAGAACCGCAGCGCAGGATACGAATCCAGATAGTTAAAAACCTCGGTTTTTACTTTTTTAAAATAATCCGGATCGCGGAACATTTCAGAATAATTGACCGTCAGTTCCTGAATAAGGTCGTAAACCGCTCTCCCGCCCTGCTCAATATACACGAAAAGTTCCTTCAGGTTCATGGCATGCTTGGTCAGATAACGGCTTGTACTTCTGAGCAGCGAGGGTTTTGCGTACCCGGAGAAATCAAATCCTGAAATTTCCCGGACGCGTACAATCAGCATTTCAAGCTCGGAATATTCAATTATAACCATTTGTCAGGCAGAATGTAACCATACTTTAATCAACGATAACAGCTTGTCAATGTCCACGGGTTTGGAAAT
Organism: Dyadobacter sediminis; assembly: GCF_005860765.1. Classification (GTDB taxonomy): domain Bacteria; phylum Bacteroidota; class Bacteroidia; order Cytophagales; family Spirosomataceae; genus Dyadobacter; species Dyadobacter sediminis. Next base: position 748,561 of record NZ_VCEI01000011.1, read on the forward strand.
GTAATCATTGGCTCCGGCTGCCAGGCATTGCTCCCGGTCGCCCTGCATGGCTTTGGCAGTCACTGCAATAATCGGCAGATCGGGCCAACGGTTCATCTGGCGGATGGTCCGGGTAGCCTCGATCCCGTCCATTTCAGGCATCATCACATCCATAAGCACCAGATCGATGTTGTCTGTTTCTTCCAGTTTCTGAATGGCTTCCCGGCCATTTGTGGCAATTTCAATATTGAACCCGGAATCTTCCAGAACCGCACTCAATGCAAAGATATTCCGCATGTCATCATCAGCCAGCAAAATCCTTTTGCCTACAAATACATTTTCTGCATGCACCACCGGATTGCTGAACGGTTTTTTTCTGGTCTCTTCTGCAGCTTCGGCAGGCTTTATTTTTTTGAGAAACAGCTTTACTTCATCGAGCAGACGTTCGTTCGATTTTTTGGTTTTCATCACCACCGAATGCGCGTACTTGAGCACGCGGTTCAGATCGGTCTGCGTCAGGTCCTCCGCCGTATTGACAACCACGGGCAGGCTGTTCCATTCCGTTTTTTTCTTGATCTGATCAAGCAGGTCCAGCCCGTTCATATCCGAAAGCCTGATATCCAGAATGATTCCGTCTACAAGTTCGCGGTTCAGTATCGCCAATGCTTCCTTTCCGGAGTAGGCATAAAGCACAAAAATGTTGTTTTCGGCAAGAAAATCGCCGAGATATTTGCTCTGGTAAGCGTCATCTTCAATCAGCAGGATGCGTTGCTTGTCTGTATTTTTCCCTTCCAGTTTCAGCAGACCGAATATACTTTCTGCTGACTTCTGATCAACGGGTTTTTGCATGAATCCAACGGCACCGCCTTTCAGCATATCCGCATTGAAATATTCGCCGGCAGAAACGGTATGTACCGGAATGGATCTGGTATCTGGATCAGCTTTCAACTTCTGAAGCACTTCATCACCGGTCATATCCGGCAAGTGCATATCCAGAATAATGGCAGTCGGTTTAAAGCTTGAGGCCATGGCAAGCGCATCTTTTCCGTTGTTTGCAACCTGCACTTCAAAACCGAAATCGCGTGCTTTGGCGGACATATCGGCGGCAAAAATTTCATCGTCCTCGATCAGCAGCAATCGGTTTGTTTTTCCATTTGACGGTTTTATTGCTGCCATACTTACAGGCGCTGATTCCATGGATTTTACAGGTTCTGCAACAGCTTCCGAGTTATCCGATCCATTCTGAACGGGAATTCTCAGCGTAAATTCGGAGCCCTTTTCGGGTTCGCTGACCAGGGAAATGGAGCCTTTAAACAAGTTGGTCAGTTCGCGGCTGATGGACAAACCCAATCCGGTACCGCCGTATTTCCGGCTTGTGGAACCATCGGCCTGCTGGAATGCTTCGAAGATCGATTGCTGTTTGTCGGCAGGAATCCCGATGCCGGTGTCGGCTACTTTGAAATACAGGTCATTTTCTTTCCGGCTGATGGTCAGGGAAACGGTTCCCGGCGATGAAGTAAATTTGATGGCGTTGGAAAGCAGGTTTCTCAGGATCTGCAGTAACCGTACCTGATCTACATAAATCGTTTCAGGGCAGGAAGCATCTTTCTCTATCTTCAAAACAAGACCTTTGTTTTCCGCTACTTTCTGAAATGTATTTCTTACCTCCGAAAGCAGCAGTTCGGTTTTTATCTGCTCATAAACCAGCTCGATTTTTCCGGATTCCACTTTCGCCAGATCCAGAATATCATTGATCAGTGTAAGAAGATCGTTGCCGGAATTGAAAATTACCGAAGCGTAACGCTGTTCATCATTGCTCAGTCGCGCCTCTTTGTTTTCGCTCAGAATCCGGGATAAAATCAGAATGCTGTTCAGCGGCGTACGCAGCTCGTGGCTCATATTGGCCAGGAACTCACTTTTAAAGCGGCCGCTCTTTTCCAGTTCATCCGCCTTCAGCTGAATCTGATCGCGTGCTTCCTCAATAGTTCTTTTCTGTTCTTCAAGCATGAACGCTTTTTCCTTCAGTTCCGTATTGGTCTGTTTCAGTTCTTCCTGCTGGATGCGGAGTTCCTCTTCCGAAACCTGAAGCAAAGACGACTGACGGGTAAGTTCTTCATTCGTAACCCGCAGTTCTTCCTGCTGGCTTTCCAGTTCTTCGGCCTGAAGCTGTGTTTTTTCAAGCAGTTCATTGGTCATGAGCCTCGCTTTGGAGGCCATAATGGCCACGGCAACATTGTCTGAAATCATTTCGAGCAGTTTGGCCAACTTTGCTCCCGGGTTGTTCAGAAACCCGATTTCGACAACGGCCGTCACAAAATCCTCGAAAATAAAGGTTTTCACAAATACAATTCCTGGCTCGGTACTTCCCGTACCGCTCTGGATTTTAAAATAACCCGGTGCAACTTCCAGCCTTTTTATACTGGTTTTATCCGCAGCAAGCTGCCCGAGCATGCCATTGCCCATAGGTATGATTTCAGCAAGAGGCTCACTTATACCGTAGCTGGCAGAAAGTTTGAGAATTTCGCCTGTCTGGTTCACCAGGTACATGGTACCCACAGCGGCATCCGAAACGCTGACCAGCTTGGACAACAGGTTTTTTGACAGTTCATTCGGTGTGGGTTCACCCCGGATTGCTTCCGAAAGTTGTACCGCAGCGTTGAGAATCCAGTTCTTTTCCTGATCTTCACAGGCAAGCTCTTCCAGTAATTCATTGGCTTTAAGTGCATTCTGCTCGGAAATTATCTGTGCGTTATAGGTTTTCTTAACCAGATAATACAGCATAAACACGACCAGTAAAAAAATCAGCGTTCCGAAAACAATGTATTGCTTGGCTTCATTGGAGCTTGTCAATGCATTCTGCTCGCGTTCGGTAAGCAGCCCTTCTTCAAGGTTTTCCACCCGCCTGAAATAAAAATCAATTTGCGACGACAAGTCTTTGCCTTTCAGGATCAGGGATTTGATCGTATCCTCCGAGTAACTGCCCGTCTTGACCAGTTCATACTGAACATTCATCGTCTGAATACGCGATTGCATCAGCGGCATCAGCGAATCGATTCTGCTGGCCTGCAGGCGGTTATCGCTGACCAGATTGCGCAGTATATCCAGTTGCGACCAGATTTGCTCGGAGGCCGTCTTATAATTGTATTCGAAAGTCGGATTGCGCGTTATCGTAAAACCACGCACATTGGATTCAGCTTTCAGCAAAAGGTTTCTGACCGAAGTGGAAACGAGAATAACCTGTTTGGTGTGATTGACCCATCCGGCATTTTCCTGCTGCATCCGGATGGCATTGTAGGAAGTAAGCCCCACAATAAAGACCAGAATGATCGAAAACGAGATGCCGAACAGGACTTGTCGCTGAAATGTAAGGCGCATAAAGGTTCGAAAGTAGCTGAATGAATTTGATTATAACAGAAATTAAATTGTGAATATCACAAAAAATTTTTCATTACTAGCTTAAATTCGACACATCTTTGTTAAAAATTTTAAGTTTTGGTTGCACGTTTAATAAATTTAATTCGACATACACTAAAATTACTTTATATTATTGTATGCATAATGCAGTTAGCTATCCTTCAATCCACTCAATTGACTCGTCTTCGAGGGTTATCAATACGCCCCGGGATTTCTTGCCGGCATTTTCGTAGGTTTTGATGAGCTTTTTCAAGTGCCTTTTCGGCTCTTCCGAACTGCTTCCTCCGATAAACGTCATAAAAACAAATTCGCCATCCGGGCGTTGAACGACCCGGTCTATATGTAATAACTTTCCGCCGGGTACGAGTAACTGCGTGTCTGTCTGAATCTTATTCTCGTCGCTGTACAAACCCTGCAGCAATGGATCGCTCAGCAAGGCATAGGCCTGTTCTGTAATCTGTCCGCTTTCCGATTTTGTAAACATTCCTTCGCTGACCAGCTTTTCCAAAGCCTGCGGCAACTCGGAAACGGACTTCAAACGGGTTACCAGATGTCTGATCTTTTGCAGCCGGTCATGCTTCTGCTCAAAGGTATGCACGTCGAAAATGCGGTCGGCCATGCGGCGCAGGCGCAACGATTCCGTACGGTCGCTGCTCAGGATATCTTTGACGATGAAAGGTTTGGAATCTGTTTTAACATGGGCATGCCGCGGATTGCTGTCACCTTGTGAAACAATGTATTTTGTTTCGTTCACGCTCCACTCCGATTTGAAATCCTGCGTATGAACATACTCATGCAGCCAGTTGCTCACCTGCTGGCCCGCATCCCACTTCTTTTCACTTTTGGCCAACACATACAGCCGCTGCACCGGCCTTGTAAATGCAACGTACAAGAGATTCAGGTTTTCTACCAGCGTTCTAGTGCGCTCGTCCTGATACTGTGCTGAAACAGAAGTACTTTCAAGATCCTTAACCACGGAAACCAGCGAGCTGCGCAGCCTTTTGTCCGAGTAGGACGGCTGATCCTTCAAAACCAGTTCATCATAGCGGATACCGTTCAGATCAAGCCATATTTTATCGAGCCTGGCATTCGGTGTAACTTTCCAGTGTGCGTACGGAACAATGACAACGGGATATTCCAGTCCTTTTGACTTGTGTATGGTTGTAATCCGCATGGCATCTGTTTCCGCAGGAATGGTTATCGACAGCTTGTGCCGCGCCGTTTCCCAGTGAATCAGAAAATCTCCGAGATGATTGCTTTTCCGGTTTCCGTATTCCAGTACAACATCCAGAAAACGGAACAAATATTCATTTTCATACTGGTTTTTGAACAAACCAAAGCGCTGCATAAGCTGCTCGCTCAGCTCGAATACCGAAAGCTGCCGCATCCGGAACGAAGGAAGAACGATGTTCCACCTTTTGAAATAACCAAGAAAAGAATCCAGCCCGCGTTCTTCACATAAAATCCGGATCTGCTCGTATTCAGACGCAGCCGGATTTTCACGGCGGACTACATGATGAAAAAGATAAGCCGCTTCGTAACGTGCCAGCCGGTTGTCGGAAGTATGCAGGACTTTCATGAAAGAAATGATGAAATGCACGGATCGCGAATAGCTCAGCAGCAATGCATCATCCGAAATCAGCGGAAATCCTGCTTCTTTCATGGCATTGGCAAGTGCAGCGGCTTCGTTTTTCTTGCGGCAGAGAATGGCGATGTCGCGCCAGAAGTAACCTTGCTGCCGCAGCCCGGAAACCAGCTCCAGAGCGCGCAGGATCATGGCATCCTTGGCAATTTCCCCTTCGGAAATTTCGTCGCTTTCTTCATGCATGTTCAGGAATTCGACTTCAACATGTCCGCCACCTTTTGCATGTTCCGGAATTTCCTGCTGAAAATTATGGTCATAAACGTCTTTAACCAACGGAAATTCATTGCCTGTCGTATTGGCTATAAACTCAAAGAATTTATTGTTAAAATCGGTAATTTCCCGGCTGCTTCTGTAATTAACTTTTAAATGACTGATCTCCAGGTAATTGTCAAGGCTCCATAATCTTACAGAATTATAACTGTCGCTTCCAAGCAACTCGGCAATCTGCATCACCTGGCTTTGGGCCATGTGCAGGATCAGGTCCATGTCTCCGCCACGAAAACGGTAAATGGATTGTTTGGCATCACCAACAATGAGGTTGAAGTAACCGCTGCCCAGCGCATTTTCCATTAACGGAAGCAGATTGGCAAACTGCAGTTTGGAAGTATCCTGAAATTCATCAACCAGAATGTGATTATATCGTTCTCCAAGCCTTTCAAAAATGAAGGGCACCGGTTCGCGCGACACAATTTCCACGATTTTCCGGTTAAAATCAGAAATATGGACCTGATTATTCTGTTTCAGAAGTGCGTCAAATTCCTTGCGGATTTCACCCAGCAACGAAAGATTATAAATGTGCCTGTCGAGCTGGCTGAAAAGCATGATCTTTTCAGATTCTGTGAGCCGGATGTTCTCGATCCGATGAAAATGATTTTCAAGTTCCGTCCGGATCTGCTCAATGGAATCCTTGATCAGTACGGCCGTTTTAGCGCCATACCAGGTTCCTTCTCCAATTGTTTTGTACACGTAGGAATTCGGTTCCGCCCAGATCTTCTTCTCTTCAGAACGTTCACGGAAATAGCCGTAAATGCCTCTTCCGCCCTGATGAAAATCTTTCTCCGTCAGAAAAGCGGACTGAATCAGCCCAAATGCTTCTTTGGAATGGCTGACAACCGCAGCTTCTCTTTCGCGCACGAATGCACGCATCTGGTTCCGGATCGCAACCCAGTCTTCCATTTTGAGATCCGCCACACGTTTCATATGCATGTAGCTTTGCTCGCTCAGCAGCGTACCGGAAGTCTCACGGATCTGCATGGGCAGTGCGCCCCAGCTTTTTCCTTCATCTGCGCTTTCACGGTAATATTTTTCAACGATACCCGTCAGGATTTCTTCGCCTTCCTGCCCTATTCTGGCCAGTAACCGGTCCACCGCCTGATCCAGCAGCTCACCGTCAAGCTGGGTTTCAAAAATAAAAGGAATACCGAGTTCGTCCGTAAAACTGCTGATCAACCGCTGCGTAAACTTGTCAATCGTCATCACCGAAAAGTCGGAATAACGATGCAGAATCTGTCGGAAAACCTGATGAGCCCGGCCCGCAATGAGCTGGCATGCGCCTGAAAACAGCGCCGGGTCGTGGATTGCATCCGGATACATTTCCGTTACTACTTCTTTCAGCATGGGATGCGGCGGGACATCGGTATCAAAAGACCCGGCAAACGTTCGCAGCATCAGTAAAATACGGTCTTTCATTTCATTGGCCGCTGCATTGGTGAATGTCACAGCCAGTATATGCCTGAAATACGTTTCTGAGTTGGAATGTAATGCGAGCTTTAGATATTCTTTGGTAAGCGTGTACGTCTTCCCCGACCCCGCTGATGAACTGTAGACTTTAAACACTTTTGCTGAAAATTGGAAAGTACTATAAATATAGTAAACGAACGACAGATCAATTTACATAAAAAAAGCAGGCACAAACCTGCTTTTTTCTGATCAGTAAATGGAAATAAGTAATTACCTGAAACCTGTTGCGGTGATTTGCTTTACAAATTACTCATAATTAGAAATTTATCTTTCCCGCAGCCTGATGCCAAATGCTGAAAGCTGCTGATCCGGGCTTATTACAGATTAAACCGGATTCCGCCCGAAAAATTAGGACTCAGATAAAACGGCCTCGGCAGCAACTCAAGATAAGTTCCGGCCTCGATAAATACCGAAATGCGGTTGTCCGGAATATAATATTCAAACCCGCCGATGGCAGAGCCGCCGAGCGATATATTTTTTTCATAATTCCCGAGCAGGCGTTTCGGATACGACCTGCGGCTGTTGATCTGCCCGCCCAAGCCGTAATAAACATGAACTGCCTCGGAATTGAACAGCGGCGTATGCCATAAATAATGCACCTGAAGAGAAACGCCGGCATTTTTGTAAATTCCTTCATCCCCTCTGTACTTGCGGTCATTGGACAAGATTCCGCCGTACGTTCCGACGGTAATATCCAGCGCATGAATGTTATTGAAGTATTTGCGGATATTTATACCGGTCGGTTCCCCAAGCTTGAAACCGACGGCCCAATTATCATACTGCGCTTGTGCCAATCCAAAATAAAGTGTACAAATAAATGTCAAGGCTAGTTTCTTCATATCAGTAACAGGTAAAATTAGTTGGTTAGAGCTATTATAAAAACCGTACTAGACAGCAACATTCTTCTGCTGGTATTTTTTTAAAGATTCAATCAGGGTCGTGTTTTCTTCCTGCGTACCGATTGTAACTCTGAGGCATCCCTCACAAAGTTGTACTCGGGAACGGTCCCTTACAATGATGGTTTCCTGAATCAGATAATCCATTACGGCCTTTGCATCTTCAAATTGAACCAGCAGAAAATTGGCGTCCGACGGATATACTTTTATCACCAACGCTAGATTTTCCAACATGTTACACAAAGAGGTCCTTTCTTTAAGGATGTCGGCAACCATACGGTCTTTTTTATCAACGGACTGCAATCCTTCCAGCAAGGCTTGCTGCGCGGGCTGACTGATATTGTAAGGCGGTTTGATCTTGTTCAGAATACGGATCAGTTCAACAGATGCAAAGCACATTCCGACCCGGATTCCGGCCAGTCCCCATGCCTTGGAAAAGGTCTGAAGAACAACTAGGTTCGGGTACTGATCCAGATGCTGAATCCACGACGGCGTTTCGGTAAAATCAATATAAGCTTCATCCACAACGACTAAACCGTTGAAATTTACGAGAATGGATTCAATGGCTTCCTGCTGCATGACATTTCCCGTCGGGTTATTGGGCGAGCATATCCAGATGATCTTGGTATCCGGGGTAACAGCGTCCAGTACGGCTTTTACATTAATCTGATAATCAGTGGTCAGTAATACTTTGTCCACTTCAACATCATGAATGGAAGCACTTACTTCATACATTCCGTACGTAGGCGGCATGATGATCACGTGATCTTTCCCGGGCGTGCAGACTGCGCGCGTCAGCAGATCAATGGGTTCGTCACTTCCGTTTCCGAGAAAGATCCTTTCCGTTCCAATGTTTTTCAACGGAGCCAGCTTCTGTTTGATGTCATGCTGGTGCGGATCGGGGTAACGGTTGAAATTCTCCAGAGTAACCGAGCCGTACGGATTTTCATTGGCATCCAGAAAAACACCGACATGCCCCGTGTATTCATCTCTGGCAGAAGAATATGGCGCAAGCGACAAGATGTGCGGACGAAGAATTTTATTTAATTCAAATGTATTACTCATGCTGTAAACGGGCGTTTGCTGAAAACCCTTTTAAATAGATGATGCTAATTAATGGTCTGGAAATTACTGCAGCAAGCTTTCCAGTCTGATACTTACGGCCATTTTATGTGCGTCCAGCGATTCTGCTGCGGCCATGGCCTGCACGGTCGGTCCAATGTTTCTGATCCCTTGTTCCGTAATGCTCTGAACAGTGATTTTTTTCACAAAACTATCCACAGAAACGCCGCTGTATGCTTTTGCATAGCCGTTTGTAGGCAATGTATGGTTGGTTCCGGAAGCATAATCACCGCAGGATTCGGGCGTATAATTGCCCAGAAAAATAGAACCTGCATTGATGATTTTCTCGGAAACCGCTTCTGCATTTTGTATGCTCAAAATCAAATGTTCCGCCGCATACCGATTCAGAAGCAGAATGGCTTCTTCTTGTGACCGCACCAGAATGGCTTTGCTGTTTGCAATGGAGCGCGCGGCCAGTTCTTTTCTTGGCAGTTTTTCAAGCTGCGACTGCAAAGCGGTATTGACAGACTCAAGCAAAGTCAAACTTTCGGAAACCAGAATAACCTGACTGTCCGGTCCGTGCTCCGCCTGTGACAACAGATCGGCTGCCACAAAATCAGGAACGGCGGTATCGTCTGCATAAACGGCTACTTCCGACGGGCCGGCTGGCATATCAATGGCAATGCCTTCCTTGCTGATCAGCATTTTGGCCGTGGTCACATACTGGTTCCCGGGACCGAAAATCTTGTACACTTTCGGTACGCTTTCGGTTCCGTAAGCCATGGCGGCAACCGCCTGCGCACCGCCGATCCGGAACGCTTTGGTAACACCGACCAGTTTGGCTGCGTAAAGAATCGCAGGATGATCCGAAGGCGTACAAAGCACAACTTCCCGGCAGCCGGCAATCTGTGCCGGAATGCCGAGCATCAGTACGGTACTGAACAATGGCGCTGATCCGCCGGGAATGTAAATCCCGACTTTCTCAATTCCCACACTGCGCCGCCAGCATGTGACGCCGGGCATGGTTTCAATTTTTTCGGAAGGCTGAAGCTGTGTTTTGTGAAATGCATATATATTCCGGTAAGCCTGATGAATGGCTTCTTTCAGCTCATGATCCAGTTTTTCTTCTGCCGCCGCCATTTCCGCTTCTGAAAACGCAAGGTCCGAAAGTTCGGTCTGATCAAATTTCCGGGCCAGGATCCTGATTCCCTCGTCGCCCTGTTCTTTCACCTGCGCAAGAATGGGAAGTACTTTTTCTTCAATATCCTTTGCTTCAAAAACAGGCCTTGCCAGTAATGCAGGCCATTGTTCTTTTTCAGGAAATGAAATTATATTCATAAAATAGCAGTCAAATGCATCCGGCGGACAGCCTCATGCATATTACAAAATCATTTTCTCAATCGGTATCACCAGTATGCCTTCCGCACCGGCCTGCCGGATCTTTTCAATATTTTCCCAGAATTCATTTTCATTGATTACCGAATGCAGTGAGCACCAGCCTTCTGTTGCCAGCGGCAGAACAGTCGGGGAACGCATTCCGGGAAGGTATTTAATGATATTTTCAACAGCTTCCGTCGGGCAGTTCAGCAGAATGTATTTATTGTTTTTGGCAACCTGAACCGATTTGATGCGGAACAACAGCTGATCCAGCAGATTTTGCTGAACCTCCGAAAGCTGCTTGCTTGCAATCATAACGGCTTCGGAGCGGAAAATGGTTTCCACTTCCTTCAAACCGTTGCTCAGCAGCGTGCTGCCCGAACTCACAATGTCACAAACGGCATCCGCAAGCCCGATGCTCGGTGCAATTTCCACCGATCCGCTGATTTCATGGATTTGTGCAGAAACGTTGTTTGCCTTTAAATACTGACCCAGTAACCGCGGATAAGTGGTTGCAATGCTTTTTCCTTCCAGATCCTGCACGCCGGTATAATCGTGCTCCCGAAGCACGCCGATGGAAAGCCGGCATTTGGAAAAACCCAGTTTATGAACCGTATCCACATTTCTCGAGGATTCTTCGGAAACATTTTCACCGACAATCCCGAGATGCGCCACGCCGTCTTCAACGTATCCGGGTATATCGTCATCGCGCAGAAAAAGGATTTCGGCAGGAAAGTTGGTGGCGTCGGTTTTCAGTTTTCCGGCCCCGTTATCGAAACGGATGCCGCATTCCTTGATCAGTTTCAGGGAATCTTCGCTTAATCTTCCCGATTTTTGTATGGCAATTCTTAACGTATTATTATTCATATAGTTATACTTCTGTAAACGGCTTTTGGGTCAATTGTCAGGAAAAAAATCAGGAACGTTCGGCAGTCAGCAACGCAATGATGTCGGATGCATTCCGTTTTTGCTGTTCGCCGCTTTTCATGTTTTTCAGTGTCAGCAGGCCCGATTGAATTTCATCCGAACCAATCAGGATCACGAACGGAATATTCTTGCGGTCGGCATAATCCAGCTGCTTTTTCAGTTTTACCGAATCCGGATAAATTTCTGCATTGATCCCGGCATTTCTCAGCTTCGGCAAAACAGACAAACCGTACAAAAACGCTTCTTCATCAAAATTGGAAATCATCACCTGCGTGCTGGTTTTCCGGCTTTCCGGAAAAAGGTTCAGTTCTTCCATCACGTCATAGATCCGGTCAACGCCCAGGGAAATGCCGACGCCCGAGATGCCCGGCACCCCGAAAGTACCCGTCAGATTGTCGTAACGGCCTCCGCCTGAAATACTTCCGATCTGAACGTTATTGGCTTTCACTTCGAATATGGCACCGGTATAATAGGAAAGTCCTCGTGCAAGCGTAACATCAAACTGGATTCTTGCATTTTCCAGTCCGAGCGTTTTCACCAGCTTCCATACCGTTTCCAGCTCGTCAATTCCTTTCATGGCAATTTCAGAACCGGAAAGCCAGTTTTTTAATTCTTTAAAAGGCGCAGTGCCGTCCGAAAGGCTGAAAACAGGTTCCAGTTTTAAAATGCTTTCGCTGGTAAAACCGCGCTGGATCAGTTCTTCTTCCACTTTCTCCTTTCCTATTTTATCCAGTTTGTCAATAGCAACACAAAGCGGTCCTTCCATTCCGTGCGCACCGATCATATCGGCAATGCCGGTCAGGATTTTACGATTATTTATTTTTATCGTAAAATCTTCAATTCCAAGCGCAGGCAAAATATCGTGCAACAGCATAACGATTTCCGCTTCACAAAGCAGCGAATCGGTTCCAACCACATCTGCATCGCATTGGTAAAATTCGCGGTAACGTCCTTTCTGCGGTCTGTCTGCACGCCATACAGGCTGGATCTGGTATCTTTTGAAAGGCATGGCAAGCGTTCCGCGGTTCATGACTACATAACGTGCAAAGGGAACCGTAAGGTCATACCGAAGCCCTTTTTCCGAGATTTTACCGGTTAATGCCTTATAACCTTCGTTCCAGTCGGGGTCTGTCAACTTGCCGCTAAAATCGCCCGAGTTCAGTATTTTAAACAAAAGCTGATCGCCTTCCTCGCCGTATTTGCCCATCAGAACGGACAGGTTTTCGAAAGCAGGCGTTTCCAGCGGGAGAAATCCGTAACGCTGGAAAGCGCGCCGGATCGTATCAAAAATAAAAGTACGTTTTGCCATCTGTTCGGGACCGAAATCTCGGGTTCCGCGGGCAAGGGATGGTTTACTCATTATATATACTGTCAAATATGCGCTGCATCATTGCTGCGGCGTGCCTGAATGTACTAACAAAAACATCAGGCTTTTGCCGGCGTATGTCAGCCTGAAAAGAATGGCGAACACGCCATAGAAACCGTAAAGTTAGGCAGGCAATGCAATATTTGTGATTATTATCTGCATTATTTACGCGGAAATGATTAATTTTGCGGCTCTTTCACAAAACAATATTTTACAATGGGAGTTACGGAATTAAAACGTAAAGGTCGCAGAAACAAGGCAGTAGCAAATAATCGCACAGCGAAAATTAAAGATCTTTTACGCAAACCAGAAGTACGCAACGTTGATGTTGAGGCAATAAAGGCTCAGTTTGAAGCTAATAAAAAATAAGCAAGCCTCTCCGGAATGTTATTCAACTAGTCCCTGTCAATCTGTTTTGGTAGGGCTTTTTGCTTTTTACCGGACTTGGATTTCCCTGAGGATTTGGTGTTTACTTTTCGTAATAACTGACGCATGCTGCGGCGTGCTTCCCGGCGGACGTCCAGCAAAATCCTGAAGCGTAGTGCTTCGCTGAACATAACCAGTCCGCCGTTGATGAGCACAAGGCTGTACAATCCCAGCACAACCCAAACCTGTGCCGGCTCACCGATCCGACGCTGATGCGTAGCTTCGCTGAGTACTGTAAGGCCAAAACTGAACAGCAGCAAACCGCATGGAGCGAGAATCATCCATTTGGTGCGTGTAGACATTTTTTTAATCAGCCTTTTTCCGGGTGGTTTTGGATCAATGGATGGGATCATTTAGTCATCTTTTCCTTGTTATGATCCTAAAATTATTAATTTTTACTCAATAGATTGAATGAAGTCCATTATAAGTTTGGTATTAAGATTTATTCCGCGTCCTTATCTGCAGCTTACCGGACACTGGGTTGCGCGTATGCTTGGTTTGTTTTACACGGGAAATAATGTGGAATGTCCTGTCTGCGAGAGCAAATACCGGAAATTTCTTCCATATGGACGTAATACATCCAGCCGTGAAAATGCCCTCTGCCCGCACTGCCTTTCCCTCGAACGTCACCGGCTGATGGGACTGTACCTGAAAAGGAAAACCAACTTCTTTACTGCAAAGCTGAAAGTGCTGCACGTAGCGCCGGAATACTGCTTTATTGACCGGTTCGAGCAGATGAAAAATCTGGATTACATCACGGCCGACATCGAATCGCCGCTTGCCAAGGTGAAAATGGATATTCACCGGATTCCGTTTCCAGACAATACGTTTGACGTTGCTTTCTGTAATCACGTTATGGAACATGTAGACGATTACATTCTGGCCATGAGCGAACTGCATCGTGTGCTCAAACCCGGCGGATGGGCGCTGATCCAATCACCGCAGGATATGAAATATGCGGTTACTTACGAAGATGCCTCCATTACGGATCCGCGCGAAAGGGAAAAGCACTTTCTGCAGAATGACCATTTAAGGCTGTTTGGAAGAAATTATGGCCGTGAACTGGAAAAAGGCGGTTTTCGTGTGAAAGAAGATCGTTTTGTAATGGACGAACTTTCAAGGGAGGAAGTGGAACGCTATGCCTTGCCGTCGGAAGAGATTGTTTATTTCTGTGAGAAGTAAGATATTGTTTCAGGATGGATATTCGATGGACGCTCCGGTTTCGCGGTGCGTCTTTTTTTCCCATATTCTTTTCCAGCCTTCCTGCAAAAAGCCGGTACCGTAACCAAAAAGCTGAACAAAGGCGGCTGCTATGCTCAGCAATGCCACTTTCGTACTTTCGGTTTTTCTCAATGCATCTATAAACAGTAACAATACATATAAACCGAGCGCACTGATTCCGGCATAAAAAAAAGGTTTGAAAATCAGCAGCCACAGCGGAAGGCTGCATACGCCGAGTGTAAAAAGCAACGGAAATGTATGCACCAGTTTCAGTTCATCGGGATAAAATCGGGCAATGTTGATTCTGGCCCGTCCGAAAAATTTCAGCTGTTTGAAAAACGGGATAAACTTTGTTCTTCTTTTGTGATAAATGAACGCTTCCGAAATCAGTTCGGATTTAAATCCCATGCGTATGGCGCCAATGCTGAACAGAATATCCTCTCCCATTCTGCTCGTCAGAAAACCGTTTGTGCGTTCCCAGACTTTTCTGGAAAGCCCCATATTGAAGCTTCTCGGATGAAAAGTTCCGCCCATATTGTTTTTTTTACCTCGAATTCCGCCTGTTGTAAAGACGGAAGTCATGGAATAACTGATGGCCTTTTGTACAGGCGTAAATGACGGATGATCCGTATCCGGACCGCCGTAAAGATCTACGTAACTTTTGTTCAGCTTGTTTTCGACGATTTGCAAATAGTCCGGCTCGATCAGTGCATCGGAATCCAGCAAAATAAAGTAATCGCCGGAAGCTCTTTCAAAACCGTGATTTCTTGCAAAACCCTGACCGCCGTTTTCTTTGTAATAATACCGTATGTCAAGCTTGTTCTGGAAATTTCTGACAACTTCGTCACACTTTATTCTGGAACCGTCTTCAATGATGATTACCTCAAAGTTCCTGTAAGTCTGCAATGCCAAACATTCCAGCAACTCCTGCAATTCATCGGGACGATTGTAAACCGGAATGATGACGGAATATTTGCGCATTGATTACTGCTGATTTGGTGCTTAGATACTCAGGATTTCTTTAAGGGATTCTTCATTGGCACTGACAATGGTGTCGATATGACCGTCGGTCAATGCTGTTGACAGGAACATGCTTTCAAACTGCGACGGTCCCATGTAAATGCCTTTGTTCAGCATGGCATGGAAATATTTCCCGAAGAGGATCAGATCGGAGGACTTGGCAGCAGAAAAATCGGTTACCGGCTGATCGGTGAAAAACAGCGTGTACATGGAGCCGATCTGGTTGAGGGTATAGTTCAGACCCAGTTTTTGCATGGACGTTCTGAAACCTGAAGCCAGTCTTTTTCCGGCTTCTTCCAGTCTTGTATAAACTTCCGGATGTTCGTTCAGGTAATTCAGCATGGCCAGACCGGCGGCCATCGCAATCGGATTTCCGGAAAGCGTTCCTGCCTGATAGACAGGTCCTGCCGGGGAAACCCAGTTCATGATTTCGGCTTTGCCGCCATAAGCGCCTACGGGCATCCCTCCGCCGATTATTTTCCCCAGCGTTGTCAAGTCCGGCGTTATTCCGAATCTTTCCTGCGCTCCGCCTTTGGATAATCGAAAGCCGGTCATTACTTCATCCAGAATAAGAACGATTCCTTCTTCGTCACAGATTTTGCGCAAGCCCTGCAAAAATCCTTCTTCCGGAAGTACGCAGCCCATGTTTCCTACGACGGGTTCCAGGATCAGTGCTGCTATATGGTTTTTATTCGCGTCAACAAGCTGCTGAACGGCATTCAGATCATTATAGGGTGCGGTCAACGTGTCATTGGCAACGCCTCTGGTTACGCCCGGACTGTCCGGCGTACCAAACGTAACGGCTCCGCTCCCGGCAGCGATCAGAAAGCTGTCGCCATGCCCGTGATAGCAGCCTTCAAACTTGATGATTTTGTCACGTCCTGTAAATCCTCTTGCTACCCGGATGGCCGACATCGTGGCCTCCGTCCCGGAATTCACCATACGTACTTTTTCAATGGAAGGAACCATGCTCACGATCTGCTCGGCCATTTCCACTTCGCGGCGCGTTGGCGCACCGAAAGAAAATGAATGCTGAATCGCGTCCTGAACCGCTTTCTGAATCAGTTCATGCGCATGGCCGAGAATCATCGGGCCCCAGGAATTGATCAGTTCAATGTATTCGTTGCCGTCTTCATCGTAAATGTAAGGGCCTTTTGCCGATTTGATAAAAACCGGAGAACCTCCTACTGCCCGGAATGCGCGTACAGGCGAATTAACGCCACCCGGAATATAATGCTGTGCTTTCTCAAAAAGCTGCTGACTGGTTAAAGTATTCATTTCGTTGATTCAGTTAATTTTACCTGTCTATCGGAACCCATTTGGAACCGTTGAATTTTATTACAGGCGTAATCTGGTTTTCATTGGACCTGGAATAATCGAAGCCGGAAAGCAGGTATTCCTGCCCGCTGTTTCTGCCGGAGCGCAGTCCGCTGCTGAACTTGTCCTTGTAAGTATGCAGCATTCTGGCAAAATACAGCAGCTGATCATAGCCCTGATAAGAATATACGGATGGAAATGTGTTGTTTCTGGCAAAATAATCTTTCTGGAACTGACGGATACTTTCCTTTTCCCGATCCACATAATCCGCATTGATTAGGAACAGTCTGGAACCGTATTTCGAAAGCCTTGATTCCTGCTGATTAAAACTGGTTGAAGTTGCAAGCACCGGAATACTGGAAAGTTTACGACTTTTAAGCACTTCCATGACCATTGTTCCCGTTCCACCGTCCGAAGTAAACAGGGCAACATGCGCCGGTTTCATCGACTCTGCAATCAGAATACTGCTTTCCAGCCATTCCCGGTCAGGCTGGATTTTAATCATTTCCAGCACTTTGCCGCCTTTGCCCGTCCATTCCGCAACATAGGAAAATGCCATAGCTGAATCTTTTGCCGTACTTCCGTAATAAACAGCTGCCGACAAGCCTGAGGACTGTGTCTTGATCCATTGTACTGCTTTTTGCGTCTGAAATGTGACAGAAGGATGTGCAAGGTAAATGCCGGTTGCGGATTTGATCAGATTGCCGTCGGTAGAAAGCGGATTCAGCATGACCATTCCGGAGCGGTTGACAAATTCGGAAGTAACATTAAACGTTTCAGAATACAGCGGGCCTACAACCAGGTCGGATAGCTGGAAATTTTTGTTATCCACAATGGTTTTCATAGACCTGGCATCATTCACAACATCATAAGCCCAGATATTGACCTGAATTCCTTCTGTAGCAAGCAGCTCTCTGGCCATTTCCATACCCAGATAATAATCGTATGCAAACTGGTTTGAACGGCGTTTGGCCGTATTGAATTCATCCAGCCGGAACGGCAGCAATACGGAAACATCCAGATATCCTTTGGTCCACTTGCCTTCAGACCTGGGCGTGCTTCGTTTGCCCGTTTCTTCTGTAACGGCCACTTTCTCCTTTTTACTGAACTTGAACTGCTTCTGAAGCTGCTCGTCCAGGAGCTTATCCGACTGCGTTGCCGACGGGTTATTTTCAATAGCCATGCTCAGGGCCCGTGCAATTTCACGATCGGAAGCATATTGCCTGTGCAGATCTTTCAGAATGGCTATATCACTGATATTTTCAAGATGAAGCTGCTTTAAAGCTGCAACATCTTTATTGAAGGCAGAATCCTTGATTTTCAGAAGATAATCCAGACCTTCCTTGTAACGGCCGTTTTCGAACGCAATCGTGCCAAGCAGATAATACACGTCATTGATCCTGTTCCAGCCGGGATACGAACTCAGCAGCTGCAGGAGCATTTGCTTGCTTTCCGGATACTGTTTCAGCTGATATGCAGAAAGAGCGTAATAATATTGCGAGTAAGTGGAATAAGGTGTTTTCAGATTAGGGTTTGTCAACGGAGAAAGTTTCTCCATCGCAGCGGCATATTTTTCATGCTTATAATCATCTACTGCCGACTTATACCTGCTTTCAGTTTGTGCAATGTTCTGAGCGTTCGTTACATGACAGAAACTGCAAACGGTTATCAGCATCAAAAAAAATATAACTCTCATCAATATAGCGGGTTAAGATTATTTTGACCGGTCAAATTACAAAAACCGTTTAAAGAGAAAAAAACGGGCAATACTTCCTTGCGGAAACATTGCCCTTTATATACTACGAAGTAATAAAACAATTATTTCTTTTTGGTACGTTTCTCGAGTTCAGCCTGCTTCTTTTTAGCTTCTTCGGCAGCCTGCAACGATTTTTCAAGGTACTTCTGAAATTTGGTCTGTTTCTTTTCTCCGTTCGCGTTCTTCTTGCGGTTCTCTTCCAGAATGTTCCGGATCTTGTCTTCGTTTACAAACTTTTTAATAAGCAGCTGTTGCGCAATGGTAACAACATTGGAAACGAAATAATAAAATGTAAGACCTGCCGGAAATGAATTCAGTACAAACATGAACATCAACGGCATGATGTAGCCAAGCACTTTCATATTGACCGGTCCGGGCTGGGTTGGCGTAATCTGGTTGTTATAGTACGCATAACCGATGCTGGAAGCCGTCATCATAACTGTAAAAAGACTGATGTGATTTCCGACCCCGAAAGGAACTGTAAACGGTAGCTTGATGAACGAATCATACGTTGACAAATCACTTGCCCAAAGGAATGACTGCTGCCTCAGTTCTATCAGATTCGGAAACAGGAAAAACAGCGAAAAGAGGATCGGCATCGTAGCCAGCACCGGAATACAGCCACTCAGCGGACTTACGCCGACCTGCTGATACAATTTCATCTGATCCTGCTGCTGCTTGGCCATGTCGTCCGGGTTCTGCTGACGAATCTGTTCCAGTTCCGGCGCAAGCAATTTCATTTTGGCCATGCTGATGTACGACTTGTAAGTAAGCGGTGTAAGCAGCGTTTTGACAAACAACACAAGCAGAATGATCAGAATACCGTAATTGCTGACAAACTTCTCCAGAAAATTAAACAGCGGCACGAGGAAAAACTTGTTGATCGGTTTCAGAAAGGCATAGCCCAAATAGACATTCTGATCAAAATTCTCGGCCTGTACTTTATCGACAAGATGATAATCGTTCGGGCCCAGGAAAAACTGGTAGTTCGCCTCCCCTTTCTGGATTGCTGACATCGGGATGTTTGCCGCAACGTTCATTGTTTTTACAATAGTCGAATCGTTCGGGTTCACGTCCGCACGCATGGCAACGTCGCTGAACGGATGCTTTTGGGCAATCAGACCCGCAAGAAAATACTTGTGCTTGATCGTAAACCATTTTACCGGCTCGGCAGCTTTGGCTTCTTCATTGGCCGTCGGGCTGGTCGGAAGGCTTTGCAGATCGTCCGTAAAGTAATTGATCGTCACCACCTCGCGGTTTTTGTGCATGTCGTTTTCCAGCTGAAGCAGATCATTGTTCCAGTCAAACTGCACCGATTTGTCGCCGAGACCGATTCCATTGCTTTTTATTCCGTAATCAATAACATAACCGCTTCCGTGCACAACATAAGTTTGTTCCACATACTGGTTATTTTTCAGATCGATACGGTACGTAACGATGGCCGAATCTTTTTCAGCCAGCACCTGATCTTTGGAATCAGTTGTAAAAAAACGATCTGTAAGCCTTACATCGCCGGTTTGTGTCGGAAAATCGATACGGAACCGGTTATGGTTTTCGGCGATCAGATACAGCGGTTTGTGGTCAAAGGTTTTGTATTTCTTTAACATCACCTCTTTCATGATACCGCCTTTATTGGAAAAAACGATTCGGGTATCCTGCGTCTCGATGGTCAGATCCTTGGGCGTTTCCTGCGTCACAGCGGCTGAATCGGCTATTCTGGAACCTGATCTGACGGAGTCCGGAACTGTTGATGAAGTAACAGAAGCTTTTGAGTTGTTTTGTTTAACTTGTGCTACAGGTGTTGGTTCCACAGGTTTCGGAACCAGTATCTGATAGCCTATCAGCATTAGCATAATAAGCACTAAGCCGATTATAAAATTTTTATCCATTATTTACTACAATTGTTGAAACAGTTTACCCGAACGGGACGGCAAAGGTAATAAGATTTTCCTTATTGCCCTTTTTAGCTTAATGCATTGATGTGTTTAAAGCCTCTACGGATCTTTTTTCCTGAGAATAAGTCAATGCGGCACTGACGAAATGTACAAAAAGCGGATGCGGGTTCATCACAGTGCTTTTCAGTTCAGGGTGAAACTGAACGCCGACATAGAACGGATGTCCCGGCAGTTCGACCATTTCTACCAGGTTGTTATCGGGATTGATACCGGTGGCCAGCAAACCTTTCTCTTCAAAGTCCTTCAAGTATTTGTTGTTGAATTCGTAGCGGTGACGGTGGCGTTCGCTGATATTGGTTTTACCGTAAATATGGCTTGCCAGCGAATCCTTTTTGATCCTGCACGGATAAGCACCCAGACGCATCGTTCCGCCTTTGTTGGAAATATCCTTCTGATCTTCCATCAAATGGATAACCGGATGATCCGTATTGGTGTCCATTTCCATGGAATGCGCTCCTTCCCAGCCGATGACATTGCGTGCATATTCAATAACGGCCATCTGCATGCCGAGGCATATCCCGAAAAACGGAATCTTGTTTTCACGTACGTACTGGATAGCCGCAATCTTTCCTTCAATGCCTCTTTCTCCAAATCCGGGTGCCACGAGTACGCCGTCCAGGTTTTCCAGCTTTTCAACCGCGTTTTCCGCCGTCAGGTTTTCAGAATGGATCCATTCAATACTTACCTTGCATTCATTGGATGCACCGGCATGAATAAATGATTCCACAATGGATTTGTAAGCGTCATGCAATTCCACATATTTTCCGACAAGCCCGATGCGAACTGAATCAATCGGATTTTTCAGTCTGGACAAAAACATTTTCCATGCATCCAGATCCACGTCTTTGTCGTTGTAAATATCCAGCATATACAATGCGCGCTGATCCAGCCTTTCTTTCAGCATCAGTAACGGAACGGCATAAATGGTGTCCGCGTCCATGGCTTCAATCACCGAATTCACCTGAACATTGCAGAACAAGGCGATTTTCTTGCGGATATCGTAAGGCAAAGGATGCTCGGTGCGACAAACCAGGATATCCGGCTGGATACCCGCTTCCTGCAGCATCCGCACCGAATGCTGTGTCGGCTTGGTTTTCAGTTCACCCGCAGAATTCAGATATGGAATCAACGTCAGATGGATCACGAGTGTGTCGTGCTCTTCCATCTCAAATTTTACCTGACGAACTGCTTCAAGAAAAGGCAGTGATTCAATATCGCCTACGCAACCGCCTATTTCAGTGATTACAATGTCGTAATCACCCGTTTGGCCGAGCAAAAGCATATTCCTTTTCAGTTCGTCCGTAATGTGCGGAACAATCTGAACGGTTTTTCCCAAAAAATCCCCGCGGCGCTCGGCGGTAATGACATTATGATAAATCCGGCCCGTCGTAACGTTGTTGGCCTGCGAAGTGCGAACGTTCAGGAAACGTTCGTAGTGGCCAAGATCCAGGTCTGTTTCGGCTCCGTCGTCCGTTACATAGCATTCGCCATGCTCGTATGGATTCATGGTGCCGGGATCGACATTCAAATATGGATCAAACTTTTGAATCGTGACAGAAAGCCCTCTGGCTTGCAGCAGTTTAGCTAATGATGAGGCAATGATTCCCTTGCCAAGTGAAGATGTTACACCGCCCGTAACGAAAATGTACTTCGCGGTCTTTCGTGCTTTGGAAGCCATAAGACGTTGCTTTTTTTCTATGATTACGGGATACAAAGATACAGGATATCCGGAAGAACTTCAGCAGGCTTTCTTTAAATATTTACAATTTGCACTTTAAGGAGTTGTTGCTCTGGGAGATTGCCTGTTTAATTTTTTGCGCTGAAAATGCCTTTTATCCGTTTAATTCTTATTTTGCGGTATTTGATAGCTTGCAATCACGCCATAAACAGCTTTTGCAGGTGCATTAAAAATCCTTCGTGTCGGTCTTTTCCGTTAAATACTGCCTGGATTAAAATTCTAAACCTAATCTCAATTCCTTTCCGATGAAAATTCTTGTCCTCACCTTTTCCTTGCTGTGTAATTGCCTGGTTTTTGCACAGACGAACAAGCCGCAATCCGGCAATCCTTTAAGAATTATTGTTTTCGGTGCACATCCCGATGACTGTGACCTTGGCGCCGGCGGCGTGGCTTCTATTTATTCTTCTATGGGCCACAAGGTAAAATTTGTTTCGCTTACAAACGGCGACAAGGGACATCAGGAAATCGGCGGCGGCGAACTGGCGAACCGTCGCCTGAAGGAAGCCAAAGAAGCAGCCCGCAGATGGGGAATTGAATACGACGTGCTGGACAACCATGACGGAGAACTTCTACCGACGCTTGAAAACCGCATGACTGTCATCCGTTTGATACGGGAATGGAACGCGGATCTGGTTATTGCACCGCGCACAAACGATTATCATCCCGATCACCGCAATACCGGCGTCATTGTTCAGGATGCAGCTTACTTAGTAATTGTGCCCAATATTGTTAGCAGTACGCCTCCACTGACTAAAAATCCTGTTTTCCTGTACTTCCGCGACCGTTTCCAGCGACCGAACCCTTTCCGCCCGGACATTGCCGTAGATATTACGCAGGCCATTTCCAAAAAAGTAGAAGGGCTTGATGCACACGTTTCCCAATTTTACGAATGGCTTCCATGGACTAATCAGGATCTTGAAAATGTACCGAAAGGTTTGGAAGAAAGGAAAAAATGGCTGCTTGCCGCAACGGAAAAACGCTCTTCTGTAACGCCTGAAATCAAGCTTTCGCTGGATAAACTATACGGCCCGGACAAAGCGGCTGCGATCCGGTTTGTGGAAGTTTTTGAAATCTGTGAATATGGAAAGCAGCCGACAACAGAAGAAATCAAGAGGCTCTTTCCCATGATTCCATAAGTTTTTAGCCTGATAAACCTATTAAATCAAAAAAAGCGCCCGGTTAACCTATTTATCCGGGCGCTTTTAATATTACAAACATTCTAATTTTTCACGAAAGCCGGTCCTTGAAACTTTCATAGCCGTAGGAACGGATCAACTGAAACTGCTGATTTTCCTTCCAGATCCCTATCGAAGGCAGATTGACACCGTTAAAAGTGGTCGTTTTTACCATGGTATAATGGATCATATCTTCAAAAATGATCAGATCGCCTGAATTTAAAGGTTTGTCAAACGAATAATCACCTATAAAGTCACCGGCCAGACAGGTCATCCCGCCGATTCTGTAAGTCGGTTTTCCCTGAACAGGCTCGTGGTATGCACCGGAAATAACGGGCTTGTACGGCATTTCAAGTGTGTCCGGCATGTGTGCGGCAAAGGAGCTGTCCATAATTGCGACATCAATTCCCTGGCTGTCCATAACGTCCAGTACAGTTGTAACCAGCACGCCTGTACGCCATGCAATGGCGGATCCCGGTTCCAGGATGACATCCAGATTATACTTCGCTTTGATGTTGCTAACTAACTTTATTAGTTTGTCGATATCATATCCTTTGCGCGTCATCAGATGTCCTCCGCCCATATTAAGCCATTTGGCCTGTTTCAGCAGATCACCAAATCTGGATTCCAGTGCAGCAAGCGTTCTTTCCAGCGTATCCGAGCCGTTTTCACACAAGGTATGAAAATGGATTCCGTCTATCCCTTCGGGAAGCTGGTCGGGCAACTTGTCGCGTGTTACGCCCAGTCTTGAACCCGGAACACACGGATTGTACATATCCGTTTCCACTTCCGAGTATTGCGGATTGACGCGAATGCCGCATGAAAGTTCGTGTCCGGGATTAGCCGATCTGAAATTTTCCACCCGTTCCCGGAACCTTTCCCACTGGCTTAACGAATTGAATGTAATATGGCTGCTCCTTTCCATGATTTCCTGAAACTCCTGCTCCGGATAAGCCGGCATGTAGGTATGCGCCGGACAACCCATATAATCATTGATGAGCTTCACTTCATTGAGCGAACTTGCCGTAGCGCCTTCCAGATATTCCCTTACAATCGGAAAGGCACTGAACATGGAAAAACCCTTTAATGCCAGTATGATTTTACAGCCGGCTGCTTGCTGTACCGAATCGATCAGGCGAAGGTTTTTACGCAGCAGAGCTTCTTCCAGAACAAAACAGGGCGATGGTATTTGGCTATAGTCGATGGGCATTTTAATATTGAATGATGAATAAAACAGCTGGAATGTAATGTTTATCTAATTTTGTACACAAAAATACCGGTTTGAGTTTCTAAAATCACGATGAAATTTTAATTAACAACACAGTTCACCTTATGTCCTTTCTTGTTTTAGATATAGAAATGACCGGTCCGGAACCGGGCTGGAATGAAATCATACAGATTGGCGCCGAGTTCTTCGACGAGCAATGGCGCTCGCTCGGAACTTATCTGCAGAATGTTTATCCGGAAAATGAAGAAGCTTTTTCGACCAAATCGGAAGAAGTACACGGACTTTCGCTGGACGATCTGGAAGATGCGCCGATGATTTATGATGTTCTGCCGGAATTTGAACGCTGGATCAAGAAAATGAACGCCGGCAAACCCAACTTTTCAAATGTCATCATTTGCGGACAAAGTGTTATCAACGACATCAACTTTCTGCGGTTTGCTTACCGCCATGAAAAAATGAAATGGGGTTTTTCCAATAAAATGATTGATCTGCATACGGTTTCCTACCTGTTTTTTCAAATTCTGGAAAAGAACGGCAAAAATGTGCCGCGTTCGCTGAGCCTGGGTTCCGTAGCCTCCTATTTCGGTTTTGAGCGTGAGGAAGAAACGCATAATGCGCTGGAAGATGCAAGATTAACGGCCAAATGCTTCAAAGAATTCTTCAAATTGATTGATAATGTAAAACTGGTATGATCGATTACAATCCGAAGGAATGGTTCCGTTATATTTTCTACTTTCAAAAAGCGGATACGGTCAGGAAACTGAGCCCGCTTATCATCACCATCGGCGTGTATTCGGCCGTAGTGGCGTATCTGATCCTGATTCACTGGAATCTGGGCCAAAATACGGACCTGAAGAACATTTCGCTGATGCATTCGCTACTCGGATTTGTCATTTCCATGCTGCTCGTTTTCCGGACAAACACTGCTTACGACCGCTGGTGGGAAGGACGCAAGCAATGGGGTTCTCTGATGAACAGCAGCCGGAACCTGGCTTTGAAAGTCGATGCAATGCTGGGAAATGACAATGAAAAAGAACGTGCGTTTTTCCGGATCATGATCCCGAATTTCGCATTTTCACTAAGGAACCATTTGCTGAACC
Organism: Dyadobacter sediminis; assembly: GCF_005860765.1. GTDB lineage: Bacteria > Bacteroidota > Bacteroidia > Cytophagales > Spirosomataceae > Dyadobacter > Dyadobacter sediminis. The sequence continues at coordinate 773,903 of NZ_VCEI01000011.1, forward strand.
GGTACAGACCGGAAGACTTGACCGATACCGAACTTTTTACCAGAAATGACCTGCACGTTCAGGAACATATTCCGAACCAGATTGCCGCGGCTATATTTGGCAAAGTCATCGAACTGCAGAAAAAGAATGTTTTACTTCCGGAACATACGATATTGCTAAACCACGAACTGGAATCTTTTACCAATATCACAGGTGCCTGCGAACGCATCAAGAACACGCCTATTCCTTTGTCTTACAGTTCTTTCATCAAAAAATTTATTTTTACGTACTGCCTTACCTTGCCGATTGGCTATGTTTTCAGCCTGCATTTTCTGGTAATTCCGTTTGTGATGTTTGTCTTTTATATCCTGGCGAGTCTGGAAGTAATTGCTGAAGAAATCGAAGATCCGTTTGGTGAAGACAGCAACGATCTGCCGATCGAAAGGATCTGCCTCGGAATACGCAATTCGGTATATGCGCTGCTGAAATGACCCTATTTATTAGAGATTGGTTAGAAAAGAATTACAAAGTCATTAAATTTTTATTTTTTTCATTTTTCCTGCTTGCATGCGTTTAACACGCGTTTTTGGATTAAAAACAGGTTCTGTATAAAAGTCGGTTCGTTTCTGAATCTGTAATTGTAAGAAATGAAAATTTACAGTTGGAAAATTGCGATTTTTAAACCTGAATTCTGAAAACTTGCATTTTCAGTAAAAAACCAGCGATTAAACTCAATTGTAAAAAAGTTGTTACTTCATGTATCCAGATATGGATTAATCCATTAATGAAAGTAAAAGATTGCAACCATGAAAAAAGCAACTGTATTATCAGCGTTGATTTTGGCAGCAGGTTTGTTTTCCATGCAGGCAAAATCGCAATCCATTGTTGATCCAGGCGTATCGGTTCACAATTATAAACATCCCAATAAAGCGGCAAAAGCAAAGGCGCTTGAAGCAGACAGAAACACGGTCCGGGTTCCAAGCATGGGCACGGTTGAAAGATACAGCAAGCAGCAGCACCGCCAGCATATCAGTACGACGCCCAAATATGCGCCTCGTCCGGCTGCATTAGTAGTTACACGAAGGTATAATGTGGAAGGAATTGAAATCAATCCGCTGAATTCTCCGAGAAATTACAAAACCCCGCATAGCAAGGTCAAAGTTGCGAATTCGGAAATCGCAGATTACCACAAAAATTCAGACAAAACCATTTACCCGACCGTGGACTGAATCTTGTGACTTTTTTTTATGCTAAGCCGGCCTGTGCCGGCTTTTCTGTTTCACAGACTTTCAAATCAAGGTATGCGTTGAATATTACAATCGGTAAGATCGCACCACCCAGTTCAGGAAAGCTGGATCCACAAACTACATTGTACATTCAACCAGCTGGGTATACTCAAAATCAAATCCTAATAATAGTAATAAGGTTGAATATAACCGTTCAGACAATCTGCAACTTCATCTTTGTTTTGCATCGTTCAAAGCATACTGCTGCTTAAAATAACTCAATGTTTCATTTCATCGTGATAACAAGTTTTCGGATCTATTTAAATTGCATGAATATTATAGCTGAATGTTTGAAAACCATATTTCCAGTAACGGATCGGACTTGTAATTTTTGAAAGACAAGTACAAAATACACAGAATAACTTGGTTATAGAAATCAAGTCACTTCTACCATTAAAATCATTAAACTTCGCTTTTTTCCTGAACCGTCCAATCCTTGCACAAACCATTTGGCCTGCAGACCGGGGCATTTCAGCGCATAACTATAAACAGCCCGGCAAAGCGGCCGTTCAGCATTGCTGAAATCCGGACGAAAAGATTCTTTTGTGGCTGCGCTCTAAACAGGCGAAGCAACTTTAATCACTTATATCCGAAAAAGTATAACAATAATAAGTACAGCAAATACTTAACGACATTTTAACATCATACTGTTGCCGGGGATATTTGAATTTCATAATTTCATCCTATGATACCGAGCGAAAGCATAGAACATTTTTATCAGACACATCCTGCGGCAAAAGGATCTGCAGGTCCGAATAATGTGACTGGGGATGAGGGACATTTCAATGTTTTCTCAAGGGTATTCTGCAGCAAGTATACTTCCTACTCAAGAAGGGATTTTTATAAAATTTCACTCATTATCGGCAAAGGCAGGCTTTCTTACGGAAATCACCAGATCGAAATCAATCAGAATGCACTTGTATTTTTTAACCGGAATGTACCGTATTCCTGGCAGGCAGTTTCCGAGGAACAAACGGGTTATTTCTGCCTTTTTACAGACAGTTTTCTGAATACGATCCATCGTTCGAAAACAGTCAGCGACTGCCCTATTCTTCGCAGCGACAGCATTCCGGTTTATTTTGTCACGCAGGAACAGCAGGATTATCTGCTGGGCATATTCAGGAAAATGTACGAAGACAATGAATCCAGTTACATTCACAAATATGATCTCATGCGTAATTACGTGAATGTAATCGCGCACGAAGCCATGAAAATGCAGCCTTCGGAACTCAATAACGCATATGTCAACGGTTCCGAAAGATTATCTTCTCTTTTTTACGAATTGCTTGAAAGACAGTTTCCCATCGAATCGCCGGAACACAAACTGAAACTGAAAACAGCCAAGGATTATGCGGCCAAGCTGGGCGTGCACGTAAATCACCTGAACCGCACACTGAAGGAAATTTCAGGCAAAACCACTACGGAACATATTATAGAGCGCATTCTGGCACAATCCAAAATCATGCTGCGCCATTCCAACTGGAGCATTGCCGAAATTGCCTTTTGCCTGGGTTTTGAATATCCGGCCTATTTTAACAATCTTTTTAAAAAACAAATCGGGGTTACGCCCAAATCTTACCGCATACACGAACGGTAGATATTTGAATTTTATAGTTTATTGTTTGAAGTAATGAATCTTTGCCCCGTTTTCACGATTACCTTTGTACAATGATTTAAAGAATGCCCGAATGCAGAATGTGCAGTATTCAAACCGCCATTCTAAATTCCAATTACGATCTATATGTGGAATAAACCTAAACCCAGCCTGCTCCTTTTTACAATGTTGTTTTCTTTAAGCCTTTCCTTGTCAGCGCAGGTACTGACTCTGAATGAAGCGGTTGAAACGGCTCTTGTCAATTACGGAACCATCAAGGCCAAGAATAATTACCTGAGTGCGTCAAAAGCCACGTTACAGCAAAGCAAAAAGGAATACTTGCCCAATCTGAATTTATCCGCACAACAGGATTACGGCACGGTCAACGGCCAGAACGGTCCGCTTTACGGAATGGGCTTGTCAGTGGCTTCTTCCGGTCTGCCGCTTCCGCAGCAAAACTGGAATGCTGCATTCGGTGCGCTGTATCTGACCAATGTAAACTGGGACTTTTTTGCTTTTGGACGCGCCAGAGAGCGTATCCATGTTTCAGCATCCATTGTAGAACGTGATCTGAGCGATCTGGAACAGGAAAAATTTCAGCATAGCATCCGCGTGGCAGGCGCGTATCTGAATCTACTCGTTGCACAAAGGCTTACGCAATCGTGGGAAAACAATTTTGAAAGAGCTGCTGCATTAAAAAATGTGGTTGCCACGCGCGCGAAAAACGGGCTGATACCCGGCGTGGATTCGTCTCTGGCCAATGCGGAGGTTTCCAATGCAAAAATCAGCATTACGCAGGCAAGGGATTTCGAGCAGGAACAAGCCAGCGTACTGGCCCGTTTGATGGGGATTACCAATCAGCAATTTACGCTGGATACACTTTTTATCACCAAAATGCCGCAGTCCATTGATGATTCCGCTACGGTTTCCAAAAACCATCCGCTGCTGAAATATTATTCAAACCGGGTGGCCGTGAGCAATCAGCAGGCGAGGTATTTTCAGACACTCGGGCTTCCGGTTTTTTCGCTTTTCGGCGTTTTCCAGGGCCGCGGCGCCGGCTTTTCTTCTACTTACGCTACGGATCAGCATGCTTACACGCAGAATTATTTCGAGGGCATCAAGCCGGTAAGAGCCAATTATTTGCTCGGGATCGGAGCAACATGGAATATGACCAATTTGCTACGGACGCGCCAGCAGGTTTTATCGCAGGAATTTATATCGAGTGCCCTGAAAGAAGAATATCAGGTAATAGACCAGCAGATTCAAAACCAGCTTATCCTTTCCGGAAATAAAATCAGAAATGCTGTTGCCAATTTCCGTGAAGCACCAATTCAGGTACAATCGGCATCGGATGCTTATCTGCAGAAAAGTGTTCTGTACAAAAACGGTCTGAGCAATATTGTAGACCTTACGCAGGCGCTTTATATCCTTAACCGTGCTGAAACCAACCGCGACATTGCATTGAGCAATCTCTGGCAGGCCTTGTTGCTGAAAGCAGCCGCAGCCGGGGATTTCGGTCTGTTCCTGAACCAGTAATACACACCTCCTTTACTGAATTATTCCTTAAACCCTGAGCAAATTCTTTTCCCGGTAAAATATGGATTTAATACGTTTTGCATTACGCAAGCCTATCACCATCATGGTTTTGGTAGCCGGCTTGTTCTTTTTCGGTATCAATGCAGTGCGGAACATCAAAGTGGATATTTTTCCGAAGCTGGACCTCCCTGTGATGTACATCGCGCACCCTTTCGGAGGATATACGCCTACGCAGATGGAAACTTTTTTTGCCAAGCAATACATCAACATTCTGCTGTATGTAAACGGTATCAAAAGCATTGAAACCAAAAACATTCAGGGACTGACGCTGATGAAGATCAACTTTTATCCCGGTACCAACATGGCGCAGGCCTCTGCGGAGCTGAGTGCTTTTACCAACCGTGCACAGGCCATATTTCCGCCGGGTTCCAATCCGCCGTTCATCATCCGTTTTGATGCATCCACTTTGCCCGTCGGACAACTGGTACTGAGCAGTGAAAAACGGACCAATAACGAATTGCTGGACATGGCGAACGTTTACGTTCGTTCCACATTTACATCCATTCCCGGCCTTGTGTCTGCGCCGCCGTTCGGAGGGAACATCCGTACGATTGTCGTAAAGGCAGATCCGGATCTGCTGCGTTCGCATAACCTGACGCCGGACCAGCTTGTGGAAGCGTTGCGGATCAATAACCAGACGGCACCTTCCGGCAATGTGCGGATCGGTGATAAAAACTACATTACGCCCACCAATACAACGGTGCGAAATATCAAGGATTTTGAAAATATCCCGCTTTTTAAAGGTACTGTCCAGAATTTATACCTGCGCGACGTGGCGACCGTGGAAGACGGCGCGGACATAACGGCGGGTTACGGACTGGTAAACGGAAAGCGCTCTGTCTATCTGAGTATCGCCAAAGGTGCTGATGCCTCCACATGGGAAGTGGTGCAAAACCTGAAAAAAGCAATGCCCCGAATCCAGAGCACCTTGCCTGAAGACGTAAAAATCAGTTACGAATTTGATCAGTCTACGTATGTAATGAATTCCGTTATGAGCCTTTTGACCGAAGGCGCAATCGGTGCCATTCTTACGGGTTTGATGGTTTTGCTTTTTCTGGGCGACCCGCGCGGCGCGCTGATTGTCATTTTAACGATTCCGACATCCATCATTTCCGGTGTTTTGTTCCTGAACCTTTTCGGGCAAACGATCAACATCATGACGCTGAGCGGACTTGCACTTGCAATCGGTATCCTTGTGGATGAAAGTACGGTTACGATCGAGAACATTCACCAGCATTTTGATATGGGAAAACCCAAAGCGCTGGCAATCTGGGATGCCTGTCAGGAAATAGCTTTTCCGAAATTGCTGATCCTTTTTTGTATTCTGGCCGTTTTTGCTCCGGCGTTTACGATGGGCGGCATTCCGGGCTCTTTGTTTCTGCCGCTTGCGCTGGCCATTGGTTTCAGTATGATCGTATCCTATTTTCTTGCCCAGACATTTGTTCCGGTCATGGCCAACTGGATCATGAAAGTAAAACATCATAAAAATAAAGACGGTGTCGATATGACCGATGCGGAAGAATTTGCAGCTTCGGGCCTTTCCAGAAATAAAGAAGCGCAGAAAGAAGCATTGCTGCACAAATCGGATCATACCGAAAACGGTAAAATCAGCCGCTTTGATCGCATCAGATTACGCTTTTCAAGATTTATTGCCCGTATGATTCCTTACCGGAAACCGATTGTGATTGCATATCTTGTTCTTTCTACGGTTACGGCCGGGTTCCTACTGACTCACATCGGAAAAGACGTTTTGCCAAAAGTGAATGGCGGACAGTTTCAGGTCCGTTTGCGTGCGCCGGAAGGTACGCGCATCGAAAGAACCGAAGAGAAAACCTTGGCTACCATTCAGGCGATCAAGGATATTGTCGGCACTAAAAATGTTTCCGTTACTTCGGCTTATGTCGGTCAGCACCCGGCCTTGTTTTCGGTCAATCCGATTTATCTGTGGATGGCCGGTCCGCAGGAAGCCGTTCTGCAGGTCGCACTGAAAGAAGGTTTTCATACCAATCTGGATGAACTGAAAGAAAAAATCCGTAAAAGGATCAGTGAAACAGTTCCGAACCTGGCGCTTTCGTTTGAACCCATTGAACTTACGGATAAAATCCTGAGCCAGGGCTCTCCCACTCCGATTGAAGTCAGAATGTCGGGAAGGGATAAAAAACTGAATGAGAAATATGCGCAGCTTGTCATTGAGAAGTTGAAGCAAATCAGCTACTTGCGGGATATCCAGCTGGGACAATCCAACAAATATCCTTCTATCAATATTGAAGTAGACCGGGTTCGTGCCGCACAACTTGGCGTGGATATGAATGACGTTTCCAAATCGCTGATCGCATCTACTTCTTCTTCGCGCTATACGGACAAAAATATCTGGGTGGACGAAAAAGGCGGTTTCAGTTATTCGGTACAGGTTCAGGTCCCTGAAAACAAAATGAACAGCATCAATGAAATCGGAGAAATTCCGTTACTCCGAAATGCAAGCCGGCCGGTTTTGAACGATATAGCCACCATAACGCCCGATACAACATACGGTGAAAACGACAATCTGGGCTCCATGCCGGTTTTGTCCGTAACCGCTAATCTGAACAATACCGATCTGGGCATTGCAAAGTCGGATGTAGAAGCGGCGCTTGCTTCCTTGGGTGAACTACCGCGCGGGCTTACGGTTGAGCTTGTGGGATTGAGCCAGACACTGACCGATACGCTGGACAGTCTTCAGAATGGCCTGATTGTTGCCATTGTGGTTATTTTCCTGATGCTCGCCGCCAATTTTCAGTCATTCAAAGTTTCCGCCATTGTACTTGCAACGGTTCCTGCCGTAGTGCTCGGTTCGCTGGCGTTGCTGATGATGACCGGTTCCACGCTTAATCTGCAGTCTTATATGGGCATTATCATGTCGGTGGGTGTTTCCATTTCCAATGCGGTCTTACTGATTACCAATGCGGAACAATTAAGAAAGCACAGCGGCAACGCCATTGAAGCTGCAAAGGAATCCGCCAGTTTAAGGTTACGTCCGATTGTGATGACGGCGGTCGCGATGGTCGTCGGAATGATTCCGATGGCGAGTGGCCTGGGCGAAGCCGGGGATCAGTCTTCGCCGCTGGGACGTGCAGTGATCGGCGGATTGATTGCTTCCACCTTTGCAGCACTGTTTATTCTGCCGCTTGTATTTGCCTGGGGCCAGGGCAATGCAAGTACACAAAGCGTTTCGCTCGATCCTGAAGATGAAGAAAGCAAATTTTATATTCCTATGACCAAATAATCAAGCATTGAAACAAATGAAAAATCATCTTAAAATCGTGATTGCCTTTGTATTTGCAATCATTGCAGCCGGACTTCAGGGGTGCGGTTCATCCAAGGCTGAAGAGGAGGAAGAAAATGCCAAAGCACCGGCTGAAGCGCCCGCGATGGAAACATTTGCGCTGAAAAAACAGCAACTTTCGTCTAATCTGAAAATTCCGGGTGAACTGATTGCTTATCAGCAAGTGGATCTTTATGCCAAGGTGAGCAGCTTTGTTAAAAAACTGCACGCAGATGTTGGTACCGAAGTACAGCAAGGCCAGTTGCTTGCTTCGATGGAAGCGCCGGAACTTACCGCACAATTTGCAGGGAGCCAGTCCAGACTGGCAGCGCAGGAAGCTATTTATGAAGCAAGTAAAGCTAATTACGAGCGTTTGCTGGAAACAAGCAAAACGCCGGGAACGGTTTCTCAGAATGATCTGGATGCTGCTCTGGCAAAACAAAGGTCAGACTTTGCCCAACTGGAAGCAGCCAAATCGGCAACGCGTGAGATTACGGATACCCGTAATTATCTTGAAATCCGTGCGCCGTTCAGCGGTGTCATCACTGCAAGGAATGTAAGTGCCGGTGCCTATGTAGGTCCTTCCGGAAAAGGTTCGGAGTTTCCGCTATTTACCTTGGTGGAGCAGCGTAAATTACGTTTGGTCGTGAGTGTTCCAGAGGCTTATACCAGTTATTTAAAGAACAAAAGTGCCATTACATTCAAAGTCAAGTCGCTTCCGAATGAAGATTTTTCTGCAAAGGTAACCAGGCTTTCCGGAGCACTGGATACCCGATTACGCTCTCAAAGGACAGAAATGGACATATTTAACGGTGATAGAAAACTTCTTCCTGGTATGATTGCCGAAGTTTCCATTCCTCTGGGCGGAAATTCCAAATCATTTGTCATTCCGAAGACGGCTTTGCTCAATTCACCTCAGGGAACTTATATCATCAAAATAGTGGATCACAAAGCCGTCTGGGTTCCCGTAAAAACAGGAAGCAACAACCAAGACAAACTGGAAATTTTTGGTGAAATCAAGGAAGATGATGTGATTGTCAAATCGGCAAACGAGGAGATCCGGAACAATTCAGAAATCAAAAATACCAAAACAGTTACTATCTGAGCACCGTTTTCGGGGAAGAAGTCTTTTCAGCATTCAGTACAATGCGCAGCTTGAAACCGGCCAGATCCGTTTTGACTTCCTTGCAAAGACCGTTTTGATATGTGTAAATTCCCTGTTTGCCATCCGGTAAAGAAACAGCGTATTTGCCTTCCGAAAGTTTTTTGACGCTGCACATTTTTCCGTACCGCTCGGAATAGACTTCCTGAATGTTAACCGGTTCTTTATAGTACAAACTTGTAATGGTAGAAAGAATCGGTGTGTTCAGCTCGATCTTGGCTTTATCCTCTGCATCTTCTCCGGAAAACATGACTTCATATAATGGTCTGACAGTACTTCTGGTTAAAGTTTTTTCCTTCAGATCACCGTTTACATGATGCGAGCAAGTAGCTGAAACCAGTTTTCCGTGACTGTAATTGGTCTGTGTGGAATATTTCCCTTTATAGAACATGATTTTAAAATCCGATTCAATCCGGTGTGTTTCGGTATCGTCTTTTCCATTGTCATCGAATACTTTCAATGAACCTATTGTCCTGCCGGCAACAATGACATCATAAACGTTTGTTTGGGACATTGCCACATGAACTGAAAGAAACAGCATTCCGAATACGATCAAACCTAAAATTCTCATTTGTATATAGTTTACGCTTTAAGTAGCTGCGATCTATATAACAGTATAACTTTCGTGCCTATTGTCCTATTCTTAAGATAATGAACCCATTATATAGTTGCTGCGCCATTTTAAAGAAATTCTGAAGAACCAAAAAAGAATAGTTCGCAAGTGGCTGATTTTTGACTTACCGGTATTGTCCTGATTTCTTGATTAAAGGTTAATGGCTCAATCAAAGCTGCTTTTTACTTTGCTTCGGAAAAATCAAGCTGCTGAATCAATGCCGGGTTCTCCGGCGACAACGTAAAATACACTTTTATGCTGCCTTTGTTACCGTTCATCCGAAAAGTACCCCGTAACTGGTTTTCCGCGATAATTTCAGAAACTCCGGTTATGGTACCCGTTTGGGCAAGCAACAGATCCAGTTCCTTTTTGCGGTGTGCGACTGATTTGTCGGGGAAAAAATTTTCAGCAAAGATGCCGCTTTGTTCCGCATTTTTCCAATCTGGCAATAATTTGAGCAATGCATTTTTTCTCTGATCCAGAACATTCGATACCTTAACAGGAAGCGGTGTCAGGCCGGCCATTGCAATAATGGTATCCAGCACAGCCGTATTGATCGTCGCCATTCCGGCGTATGTACGGTTTGCATGCGCAATGATCCCGATCCCGTATTCAGGTAAAATTTGCCACTGACTTCCGAATCCCGGCAATCCGCCCGTATGTCCGATTCCGGTTCTTCCTTCACAATCCTTGCTCCATCTCAATCCATAACCATAGGCAGAAACCATTGCACACGGGCGTCCGCCCGGATATTTGTAGCCTGCATTGAGATTATTGAAATTCCACGGCATCTGCATTTCCCTGACATCGCTTCTTGCAACTGGCCCGGTTTCCGGCACTGAACTTGGAGGCCATGCAGACAAATGAAATGTAACATACTTGCTGAAATCTTCAATGGAAGTAATCAGTCCGCCCATGGCGCCGTACGTTCCGTCGTGCAGCAGTTCTTCTTCTTTCCAGATGTCATCTTCGTAGCGGTAACCATGTGCAAGCAGTTTTGAAGGTGCTTTCGAATATTCCCAGATGGTGTTGTTCATTCCCAATGGTTTGAAAATCGCCTCATCGATGTATTGTTGGTAAGGCTTGCCGGAAACATTGCTGATTATTTTTCCTAGCATCGCAAAACCAAGATTGCTGTATTCGTAAGTGATACCCGGCACGTTGGAAAATGAAATTCCTTTTTTGATCAACGCAATCAGTTCTTCGTCCTTCGAATCCAGCTGGCGGTCGCCCCATGGATTGTCTTCAGGGAAACCTGCGGCATGCGTCAGCAGATGCCGTATCGTTATGTCAGGTGCATCTTTTGTCAGCGGAGGCATGGATTCAAGCTCGGGAATATACAGGGACGCCGGATCATCCAGTTTCAGTTTTCCTTCTTTTCGCAATGCAAGAACAGCCATGGCGGTAACGCTTTTGGACATGGACGCTATTCTGAACAGCGATTGTGGCGTAGCCTTTGTCGAAGTTGCAATTTCGGAAAAGCCGCTAGCGCCGGAAAGCAGCAGTTGTCCGTCAACAACCAATCCGAAAGCAAGCCCTGGAAAATGGTTTTTTTCCGCATAATCCTGGTATAGTTTCTCAATGACGGGCAAAGTTGCCTTGATTTTGTTGATTCTGTCTGTTTTCGCAGGCTGTGCCCCAGATGAAAAAAACAGCAGCACAAGCAAAAAAGTAAATCCTGATCTCATAAGGGCCTTTTTTTATGAATGCATGAAAAGTGAATATAGCAATTCCCTGCGATTTTCCAGACACTTTTCCTGAATTCCATAGAGTGCAAGAATAATAAATAATTTCTAAAATCATTTTCTATAAATAATACAATACTTACTTTTTAATATTATTAAAAAAGTACAATTTTCATGAATTAAATATTGATAATATCCGTTAATTTTGAAGCTGGAAGCATATTATTCTGGTATCATATAAATTATATTACCAGCAAATAAAATCAAGAACTTAAAAAAGTTATAATATATACACATGAATTAACAGTCTGGAAATAGCCGGACTTTATTTTCACTCTTATGAACTATTCAATTTTTGCACCCTCCGATTCCAGAAAGTACCTGCGCATGGCCGTTGCTGCTTTCTTTTTTGTCCAGGGCCTGAGCTTTGCAGCCTGGGCCAGCCGTATCCCTGATATCAAAAACATGCTTCACCTGACCGAAGGCGGTCTGGGCACCGTACTGCTTGCCTTACCGATCGGACTGATGGCCAGTCTGCCGATTTCCGGCTGGATGGTTACGCATTACGGAAGCAAGAAAATGGTGCTGATCGGCGCAGTCCTTTATGCCATTACACTGGCCTTCATCGGCTTTGTAACCCGTACAGAACAGCTTGTCATTGCGCTTTTTGCATTCGGACTTTGGGGAAATCTTACGAACATTGCTGTTAATACACAGGCAGTTGCCGTAGAACAGGAATATGGCAAATCCATTATGGCATCTTTTCACGGCTTGTGGAGCCTTGCCGGATTTGTAAGTGCCATGATCGGTTCGTTCTTTATTTCAGTCCATATTCCTCCGTACATCCATTTCAGCGTCATTGCGCTGGCTGCTTTTGTCATCATTTTTACGGCTTACAAGCATACGATGCCGGATAGTGAAAGGAACAACGGAGAAGCGCAGCCGCTTTTTGTAAAACCGGATCGTGATTTACTGACACTGGGCCTGATCGGATTTTGTGCCATGGTTTGTGAAGGCGTCATGTTCGACTGGAGCGGCGTTTATTTTCAGGAAGTCGTACATGTTCCGGCTTCCATGACCACACTTGGATATGTTGCTTTTATGGGAACCATGACTGGCGGCCGTTTTGCAGGCGACTGGCTTGCCAACCGTCTGGGCAGAAAAAAAATGCTTCAGATCAGCGGCTGTCTTATGGGCATCGGACTTGCAACGGCTGTTTTATTTCCTTTTATGATTCCGGCAACGTTGGGATTTCTGCTGGTGGGATTTGGCGTTTCATCCGTTGTACCGCTGGTTTACAGCGCAGCCGGAAAGTCCAATACCATGTCGGCAGGCATGGCGCTGGCAGCCGTTTCATCCATCAGTTTTATCGGATTTCTGATCGGGCCGCCATTGATCGGTATCGTTGCACAGTTTGCTGACCTGCGCTGGTCATTTGCCATCGTCGGAATTCTGGCATCTTTGACCGCTTATTTGTCAACAAAAGCAAAACTGATCAGTTAAGATTCTGATACTTTATCTCCCTTCATTAAAAAAGGATAACTGCATGGTTATCCTTTTTGCATTTAAATAGCTTTTCAATGAAAAAATCTGCATTTGCAATACTCTTGCTGATTTTTGCAGACTGTGTTCAAGCTCAAAAATCCTTGCATCCGAAGAAGTCAGAAAAAACTCGAAAATGACACAGAATTTGGAAAACAGACGAATGTCAGAATTAAAAACGGTAAACCGGTTGAACTTGACCAAACCGGCCAATTACCTCATCCGGAAGATTTCGACAGGTTCTTCGTTCCGCTGAAAAACTTTCTTGCCAAATAAATTTATAGTAAAACAGCCGCCACGTTATGTTCTTTGTGGCGGCTATTTTTTCAACCAAGGAATTGTTTCAGATAGTTTCTGCTTGTCAGAATAGCGCTTTGAACATCCGTAATGTTTCCTTCATAAGCTTTGTCTTCCACTTCAATGACCACAGGCCCGCGGTAACGCACGTCTGTTAATGCCGCGAAAAACCCCCGCCAGTTTACATCACCCAGTCCGGGCAGCTTGGGAGAATGAAATTCCAGCGGATTAGCCAGAATACCGACGCGGTCCAGCTTGTCTTTATAAACCTTGACATCTTTCAGATGGATATGGTGCAAGCGATCTTTGTAATTGTAAATCGGCTTGATTTCATCCATCATTTGCCAGACCATATGCGACGGATCATAATTTAGTCCAAACAAAGGACTTGGAATAATTTCAAACATCCGGTCCCAGATTGCCGGGCTGAATGCCAGGTTTTTACCGCCCGGCCATTCATCATCTGTGAAAAACATCGGGCAGTTTTCAATGGCAACTTTAATATTATTTTCTTCCGCAACCCTGATAACGGATGGCCACACGTCTGCAAACCGCGCCAGATTGTCCTTGATATTTCGGGACTGATCTCTTCCGATAAAAGTCGTAACAACCGGAATGCCCAGCTTTGCAGCTCCGCGGATCACTTGCTTGATGTGTTCGATAAAAAACTCGGAACGGTTCGGATCGGGATCAAGCGGATTGGGATAATAACCCAATGCGGAGATAAAAATATTTGCTTCATGAAGCCGGTGCTTTATTTCAGAAACGCTCTGATCTGAAAGATTGCTTACATCAATGTGCGTAACACCTGCATAGCGGCGGCTATCGGCATTATTGGCAGGCCAGCACATCATTTCCACACAGGCGAAACCGTTGTTTCCGGCAAAATTCACAACATGTTCCATGCCGAAATCAGCAAGGATTGCACTGTTAAAACCTAATTTGAGCATAAGGATTTAGTATTCTTTTATTGGTAATAAATATACAGGCACAATAATTCTGTGTTTGTAAACTTGCGTAAAAATCAGGCAGGATTCAAGAACATGGTCAAATTCATCCAGACATTATGTGGATTTATCAATGCAGGATACCGCTGGTAACGATCACACCACACTATATTCTTTTAATTTTAGTAATATTGACTTAATAAAATCAATGAATCTTAACATTTCACAAGCTTATGGCAGATTCTGAACCGAGTATAGGAAAAAAAATACTCAGCTTTTTTATCAAAGAAAATGAAGAACCTGTAAGACAGGCTGCGATAACCAGTAATGCACCGGAAATGCCTAAAACGGCTGTGGCCCCCAAAGTCCCGAATGTAGCGGGTACGGCAGAAATCGACCGTAAATTTGTTGAACATTTTGCTGGTCTGCTGGAAAAAGCCAACTTGCCCGGCCCGGATTATTTCGAATACAAGCAGGCGCTTAAAAGCATGGAAGGGCTTGGCCTTGGCGAGGAAAAACAGTTTCAGGCAGCATGGGCAAGTTTCAAGGCTATGGGCGGGATTTCTGATTCCACGGTCCTCAGCTCGACGGCTAATCAGTACCTTGCCATTCTCGACAAAGACCGCGAATCCTTCCTCAGGGATGTTGAAAAAGCAATCAAAGATCGTGTCGGTGCGTTGCAGGAAGAACAGAAACGGCTCGAAGATTCCAATGGTGCCATTGCGCAGCAAATGGCTGAGTTACAAAAGAAAATGGATGAAAATAAAAACCGGCTCGGTCAGATTTCCGGCGAAGTTTCAGAGCAAAGCGCCAGAATCAATGCCAACAAGGATAATTTTGAAATTACATACCGGAGTTTTGTTGAACAGATCAAATCGGATCTGATCAAGATCAATCAATACCTGAAATAACCTAACCATTCGATCCACTACAATGGCAACACCAGATTTTTCACAGATTGGCGGTTCTCAGGAAGACGGCTCAAAGCGGTCCTACTGGAGTAAACCCGAAGGAATTACATCCCTGCTTTTCCTTGGCGCCGGCGGAGCTTTTGCTTTATATTACTGGAACAAGATAGCAGCATTCCTGATTGAAGTAACACAAAATACGCTTTACCTCGGGTTTTTGATGGCTATTCTGGCACTCGTCATTTTTCTATTGACGAGCAAGGACGTCCGTACTGCCGTTTTCTTCCTGTTCAAAACGTTGATGCGCAATATCACCGGACTGGTCATCAAGCTGGACCCGATCGCCATTATGAAAATATACATTGACGATCTGAAAGAGAAAAGAGAAAAAATGCAGGGTCAGATCAATACGCTTGCAGGACAGCTTGTAAAACTCAACAAGAATATCAATGAGAACAACGAGCAGATCAAGCAGAAATTTGCCGAAGCCAACAAGGCAAGTACGATGCTCGACAGACCGGGCATGAAAGAAACTGCTTCGCTGGCAACGATTGAAGGAGCCGGTCTTCAGGAAATGAACGAAAAGCTCTTTCCGTTACAGCGTAATATGAAAACGGTTCTTGAATTTATGGAAAAGGTCAATAAAAGCGCCGATTACATCATTAAGGAAACCGAAATCAAGGTAAAGCTGAAAGAAGCGGAATACCGAATTGTAAAGGAAAGCTCCAATGCACTGCGTACTGCGATCAGTATTTTCAAAGGAAATCCGGACAAAAAGTTTTATTTTGACGAATCCATGGAATACATTCAGGACGACATGAGCCAGAAACTGGGTGAAATGAAAAGAGCCATGGACCTTTCGCTGGATTTCATCAACGGCGTGGATGTTCAGAACGGACTGCTTTCGGACAAAGGCCAGGCCATGCTGGAAGCATATAACTCGGGACAATTCAAACTGATCCAGCTGGATTCGCCTCCATCTCCGAGACGTTCCGTTGATGTCCCGAAAGATTCAAGCTACAAAGGGCTGCTGGATTGATTTTATCTCCTGACACTATAAACCATTCATTTTACACCCAATATCAATGAAAAGACTTACAGTTGCCGGCCGGTTAATAATTACCGCCATTATCTTAGGGGCCCTATTCCTGGGTTACAAATACCTTGGCGGCCAGAAAGCTTTAAACCAGATGGCTGAAAATAATACAAATCAGACATCGCAGACGGAGAATACGGGCAATTCGGAAAATACGGAAACGGATGCTGAAGAAAGTAATTCCGGCAATCAGGAAGCCACGGATAATACACCCACTTCGTTCAATTATACACCGCCGGCGCCGGTTAACGGAAAGCTGCGGGGCGTGGTGGAACTTGGCGCCAGCGGCTTCAACTCATTCATCATCAAAGTAGATGACCAGAAAAGATGGAGCCTTGAAAAATCGGAGTTCGGAAACAGCCTTGTAACGGAAAATATGGCAACGGACGAAGATGTACGCATCGGTCTGAAAAAGTACATCGGCGGCATGCTTGACTTTGGCGTAGGCAGCAAGGACATTCACTTTGTTGTGAGTTCCGGCGCAGCAAAAGCAGATGTTACCCAGAAGATTACACGCGTTTTGAAATCCATAGGTTATGTTGTCAATCAGGTTACACCGGAACAGGAAGGACAGCTTGCACTGAAATCCGTGTTGCCGGCCGAGTATTCGGACAAGGCTTTTGTTGTGGACATCGGTTCAGGAAATACAAAAATTTCATGGATGAACGGCAGCAGGATTTCAGCGCTGGAATCGTACGGTGCCAAGTATTTCCAGGAAGGACTGGACGACAGCAAAGTTTATCAGGAAGTTACGGATAAAGCCAAACAGGTCCCGAGTGAACTGACAAAGACCTGTTTTATCATTGGCGGAGTTCCCTTTGAAATGGCGAAAGAAGTAAGAAAAGGAAAAGAGCGTTATACCACTTTGAGTGCACCGCTTGCTTACTCCAAATTATCCAATGCCAAATCAAAAGCCGGTGTAAACATTTACAAGGCAATCGCTGATGCAACCGGCTGCAACCAGTTTGTGTTTGACTGGGACGCCAACTTCACAATCGGTTTTCTGCTTGGCTTATAGCCGATTTTGATTACAAAGTTCAGGAAAGAGGAAGAGGATTTACGATTGTAAAAAACTCTTCCTCTTTTTTATAACGCTTAATTTACTGAATTTTATCGTTTGAATTTCCTTCATTTGCATTCACTTTTTACGTTAAATGACACTATTTCAGCTTTTTCAGTATATATCTGAGAATCCCTGGCCGCTTGTATTCTATTTTTTACTGCTTCCTTTCCTTGCCTGGATCGTCGGCATTCTGGCCAATGGAAGCCTTGATGTAAAGTTCTGGAGTTATGTGTACGCCGTACTTGTTTATGCTGTTTGCATTCCGGGAATTTTTGCAGTAACGCTGAACACATATCTTTTTCTGTTTGAAAGACAAAGCATCTGGCAGGCCAATATCATCATGCAGTTTTTGCCTGTTATTTCCATGGCCCTTACGCTAATGCTGATCAAAAGTAAGATTCCGTTCTCATTAATACCCGGTTTTGGCAGAATTTCCGGTTTTCTGACCTTGATCGCCGCACTTATCGGAGTCATGTGGTTTGTAGACAGAATCCACTTAGTAGCATGGACTTACGTTCCATTTTCTGCCATTTTAATTGGGTTTGTACTCACATTGATAGCGATTAGATTTGCATGGAGCAAACTCTTCTGACCAAAGGTACGTACATTCAAATCTCAGTTGCTGAAAAGCAAAAGCTTTTGGCGCGCGAACTCGTCGAATATTCGCTGAAACATCATCCTGTTTCCAACATTTGGGACCGGCATGCTGAAAAGCTTTCCCAAACCCGCATGTTGCGCTTCACCGGAACTCTTGGTGAAATCCTGTTTGCGGACTGTTATCACCTACCCCGCCCTTTCCGCTCGTTTGGCGCATCGGACGGACAGGATTGGGGACAGGATTTTTTGATAAAAACTGAAGAACACACATTTTCTGTCGACATCAAATCCATGAAACGAAAATCAGGAGTACTTGGTCCGGATTACGTCCTGAACATACCCGCATCCCAACTGAACAAGCACGGCTCCAGAACTTCACATTATTTCTGTATTTCATTTCACCAATGCGAAACAAACGGGACAATTGCATCGCTGCTGGGCTTTGTCGACAAACTTGCATTGGAAAACGGACACATCGGGCAATTTTATAAATACGGCACAAAGCGGGTGCGGACAGACGGAAGCTCGTTTACTTTTAACGAAAGTACTTACGAAGTGCTTTTTCATGAAATGGACCCGCCGGTTATTACGTCATTCATCCGACGGCTTAAAGGTTTCCGGATATGTATGCTGAAGTAATTTATTATGTATATTTGATGTAAGTCCGTACTGCAGACTGATGTCAGTCATTTCGCAAGGCAAAGAATCAAGTCAATGGCTTCACAAACGCGCACTTACCAGAAAAAAAAACTGCTTGGGCAAGTTTACACTCCTTTTCATATTGTAGATAAAATTTTTCTTGATTCGGGATTTTACGATGCTGACCTGACTTCCTGCAAAATTCTCGACCCGGCTTGTGGCGACGGCCGGTTTCTTGTTCCGCTGGCAGCGTATATTTTGAAAAAGGCATCCCCGGAAACGGTCGTTGAAAAATTACAGAATCTGGAAGGCTGGGATATTGATCCGGATGCCATCGAGAGCTGCCGTAAAAATCTGGATGAACTGATCAAGCCCTTTGAACTGAAAGTAAAATGGAACCTGCATCGACGCGATGCACTCAAACAATATTATTCCGGAAAGCGGTACGACTTCATTTTCGGAAATCCGCCTTATATCAGAATCCAGCATTTGTCGGAAAAGCAGCGGAAGTATATTCAGAACAAATATTCTTTCTGCAGTTCCGGTTCGACTGATACGTTTATTGCATTTTTTCAGCTGGCGGTCACATTGTTGTCCCAGAAGGGCATATGCGGATTTATTACACCCAATTCCTATTTTACATCGGAAACCGGAAAACCGCTGCGCTCCTATTTTGTTGAAAGTCAGCAATTGATAAGGATTACGAATTATGCTGCGTATCCTGTTTTTGAAAATGCATCAACTTATACGGCCATTACGATTTTTGGCAAAGCCAAGCAGCATGAATTCCGATATGAGCAATGCATGGACCGTGATTTTTATTATCAGCAAAGAAAAATTGCCTATTCCGAATTAAGTGGCCAAAATCAGTGGAAATTGTCAGTAAACGTTGTCCAGCCTGAAGATGGATTGAAGCTTGGTGAAATCTGCCGTATTTCGGTCGGGATTACAACCCTTGCGGATGGATTTTATTTTTTTACCATCATTGAAGAACTTGACGGGATTGTTTATGCCAAAAGTAAAAACGGCATTTTTACACATCTTGAAAAAGATCTGCTGAAACCTGCTATTAAAGGTTCAAGGCTGAAAACGGCGGATGAACCCGTTACGGAATATGTGCTGTTTCCGTATTACAAGGATGATTCGGATAAGCAGCGGATTATTGCCGAAAACAGACTAGCTGAAAATTTTCCGTATGCATATGCGTATCTGCTTAAAGTAAAACCGGCGCTCGATCGTCGTGATAATGGAAAGCCCAACGCGGTAGCATGGTATGCATTTGGAAGAGCGCAGGCACTGGACACATCTTTCGGAAGAAAAATCATCTTTTCGCCCATGAACCTTTACCCGAATTTTGTTTTGTATGAAAATCCTGAAGTTCTGGTATACTCCGGGTATTTTATAAAATATGAGGGCGATTATGAATTTTTACTTGCGCAACTTAACTCCAAACGCATGGCGGATTTCATTGCCGTTGCCGGAAGGGATTTTCAGGGCGGATACAAAGGTTATAACAAAAAAATTCTGGAAAACTTTATCATGACACATTCCTGATACTCAGCATTAAACGTTCGGCATTATTAATTCAGGGTGAGCACGAACAATTCCCAAAAATACAGATTCCCCCATTTTGATTACTGGCATAAAGATTGGCTCCATCTATAGACCTTTATATTGATTATGAATGACAACCTTCTGAATCAAGCATTTATACTTGTTTTCCGAACGAGTATAAACCGAAAAAAAGATGTACGATTGCTGATGCCAATGCTGAATGCCTGTCCGGAAATCATCAACTGGCATGTGGACATCACAGATATAGACAACGTGCTTCGCATCGAGTCTACGCATCCGGACTGTCTGTCGGTGATAGAAAAAATAAAGCAGGCGGGCTATATGTGTGAAGAACTAAATTATTGAAACTTAACAGAATTTCTATATGACAGACCAAAAAACCAGTGTTTTTACCGGTTATGAAAAATTTATTATCGCTATTATCGCCACACTGCAGTTTACCGTAGTACTTGATTTCATGGTCCTTTCCCCGTTGGGTTACATATTGCTTGACGAGCTTTCCATCAGTACAAGTCAGTTCGGGCTCGTTGTTTCGGCTTATGCCTTCAGTGCCGGAGCGGCCGGATTGCTGACAGCAGGTTTTGCGGATAAGTTTGACAGAAAAAAGCTGCTGCTGTTTTTCTATACCGGTTTTGTTATCGGTACATTTCTTTGCGGCATTGCTCCGGATTATCATTTTCTTCTCATGGCCCGGATTTTCACAGGCTTGTTCGGCGGCGTAATCGGTTCCATTACCTCGGCTATTATTACGGACCTGTTTGCTATTGAAGTGCGTGGAAGGGTAATGGGTTTTGTTCAGATGGCATTTGCAAGCAGTCAGGTTCTCGGCATTCCGATCGGCTTGTACCTTGCTAAAGTGTCAAGCTGGCATGCTCCTTTTTTGATGATTGTCGGATTGAGTATCGTTGTCGGATTGCTGATTTTCAAATACATGCAACCAATTAACGGGCATTTGAAAATGCAGACGAAGAGCAATGCATTCAGTCATCTCGGAAAAACTTTATCGCGGCCGGAGTATCTTCAGGGATTTGCCGCAACGATATTACTTGCTACAGGCGGGTTCATGCTGATGCCTTTTGGTACGGCTTTCGGTGTGAACAATCTCGGGATCAAGGAAGACCAGCTTCCGACTTTATACATGATTACCGGAATCTGCATGCTTGTTTTCAGTCCGTTTATCGGGAAGTTAAGCGACAGGATCGGGAAGTATAAAGTATTTCTGGGCGGTTCGGCCATTGCATGCGCCATGACACTGATCTATTGCAATCTTGGGATTACGCCGTTATGGATCATTATCACGTTGAATGTTTTACTTTTTGTCGGGATTACGGGAAGGATGATTTCTGCATCTGCACTGATGACTGCAGTGCCGGAACCTCAGGATCGCGGTGCTTTTATGGGTGTAAATTCTTCTGTCCAGCAAATCGCAGGCGGGATTGCTTCGCTGATCGCGGGATTCATCGTTACGGAAACAAGTACGGGTTACATTAAAAATTATCCTACTTTGGGTAATGTGGTCGTTTTTGCGATTTTTGTCACTGCTCTACTGATGTACAGAATTCACAAATATGTGACGGCCAAGCTGAACCGGGAAGCAGTTGCTAGCGCCGCCAGTGCATCGGTATAAAAAGAAGTACATCAAATTTGAAATTTCAAGGAGCCGCATACCGGCTCCTTTTTTTGTGGAACTGCGAATTGTCCTTTCTGAAAATGGTAAAATTTGTTCCTCAGCCTTACAGCACGTTTCTGTAAACGTACTCATTATTAATCGTTTATACATTATAAAGAAAAAGAACTATTTACAAGCATTTAATACATTTTAAACTTTTAATACATTCTATATTAATATACTATAAAAAAACTTTTAACACTTATCATTTATAATATTAGCGTTAAAAATATTTTACGTTTATTTACATACCAAACAGGAGATAAACCTTTTACTTTTTATTTATATAATACTTTTAATGAAAATCATCAGTATAGTCAACAACAAAGGCGGTGTAGGAAAAACTACTTCGGCTCAGAGTATTGCTGCCGGTCTCAGCAAATTTGCCAATGCAAGAGTGTTGGTCATTGACCTTGATGCGCAGGCCAGCCTTACCAAAAGTTTCGGCATCACGCATGCGGGACTTAAAAAAGACAGCGGTTCGTTTATCACAGGTGAATTTGAATTTGATGAAATTGTAAAGCGCGTTGGCGACATAGATGTATTGCCGGGATCAGCGGAAATGATCCATCGTGAAGACACGATTAAATCAGCGCCCGTATTTCCTTTTAATTTAAAAATTGCACTCGAGAAAGTCAGGGACCGGTATGACTTTGTGATCATTGACTGCCCGCCTGCGCTTTACGGAAATACAAGGCTGGCGCTGGTATCCTGCCATCAGTATTATGTTCCGCTTCAGGCGGAGTTTCTGAGTTACGAAGGGTTGCGCAACTTTCTAGTCTATTCGGCAGAAATCAAAAAGATCAGTCCGAATACCAACCTGGGCGGCGTTTTTGCAACACGTTACAATCCCAAGATCCGGAAGAAAATCAGCCATGAACTGATATCGGCAACGAAAGAACAACTTGGTGAAGTATTTATGGATTCGTACATTCGTGATAATATTGCCCTTTCAGAAGCGCAGGCAAACGGAACAACCATTTTTGATTACGCACCAAACAGCAACGGCGCCGAAGATTATTACAAGCTGACCAAAGAAATTTTAGAACGAATCAATAACTGATACTATGGCAAAGGAAAGGAAATTTGATTTTGCACCTCTTCCACTGGTTTCTGACGTACATGAAGAACCTGAAATCATCAAAACCAACGAGGTTCCGGAAGGTGCTCCAACCAAAGTTACCTTCGACTGCGACTATATCCTGATGGAAAATATGAAGGATTACGGTTATTGGGAAGGTCTGACACAAAAAGATATAATCCTGGAATCATTGAAGCTTTATTTCCAGGACAAGGAAATACGTCCCCGCCCGGACAAGATCCGCAACCGTACCAAAGTCGGACGCAAGCCGAAATCTGTTACTGAATAAACCTCTGCTTACCTTTTCAGACTGGTTTTAACCCGCTGCATGAAATCTGCTGGCCGGGATTTTAATGCAGCAGAAGTTTGCCTGAAACCTCTTTCGGACCGTTGGTAAATTTATATATATACAAGCCGGCACTGACATTCAGGTTAATTTCTGTTTCAGAATGGAAAGAACGGGAAGCTACTTTTCTTCCGTTCAGATCATAAATATCCAGCTGCGATTCGCCATGCAATGCCGTTTTTACACGAATAAAATCTTTTGCCGGATTGGGTGAAATCCGGACCCATGCTTGCAGATCCTGACCAGTTGCAAGAATGGGATCCACTTTTACTTCCGTTTGCGCTGTTGCACTGCAGCCATTGGCATCCGTAACTTTCACCTCGTAAATACCGGCATTGCGGGCTGTGGCATTTTCAATAACCGGATTCTGGAACAAGGAACCGAATTGCTCCGGCCCGTTCCACAGGAATGCAGTTCCGCCGTCTGCCTCCAGTTGAATCGCAGAACCTTCGTAGTACGGACCGCCGTTGACAGCCGTTGCAGTTGGCAGCGGCAATACGGTGATGGTTGCATCCAGCGTTTGTAAAGGCTGGCCATCCATACTGCAGGTTGCGGTGTACGTGGCATCATGCACCGGCTTAACCGTAATGCTTTCAGCACTTTCACCGGTTGACCAGCTGACTGTTCCCATGCACCCCGCAGCAGTAATCATGCTGTACGAACCCAGACAAATACGATTTTCACTTACTTTTAACCTGAATACCTGCGCTGCATTGCTGCTGGCAAGCTGCCATTGCACAGCATGCGTTCGGATAGTTCGGGCTTCCTCTTGCCTGCTCAAAAAAGTGGAATCAAACACCGTTGCCGTAAGCACGGCATTGTCGGCCGGCAGGTCTTTTACGGACAAGTTCAGTTTTGAATGCTTGTTTCCGATCGGTTTACCGTTCAGTTTCCATTCAACCTTCAGTGTATTTGGTTCTGGATCAAGTAAGCCAAGTTCAAACGTTTGGTCACTTTCCGACAAAATCACGGCTTCCGAAGTATCCGGCAGCACCTTTTCAACCGGATTTACAATCTGAAGAATGCGTTCCGTTGTTCCTTCCCGGCAAACTGCACAAAATGGCTGATCCAGAAATTCCATCAGACAACTCGAACTGGAAGGTTTAAACCAACGTGCGGCGTCCCCTTCCTCCCCATAACTAAAAACCCCAATCCTAGTTTCATTAAGCCAGTTTTTCCATTTTACCGCTTCCCTCCGGCTTTCTGCAGTCATGTTTTGCGCTTCTTGTCCATACGCAGTGCCTGCCCAGTACTCATCGCTGAGGCTGGAAAACGTATGCCCGATTTCATGTACGCCAATGGTATTTGCAAGCGGATGCAGCGTGTACACCGCATAGGAACCGCCGGAACCGCCGTAAAAAGGCGTATTGACCAGTACAACCGTCAGATCAACCTGCGGCATGTTCAATGCAAGCACATTTTCAATTACGGATGACTTTTCTACTGTAACCAGCCTGTGAATAGTTCCGCCAAAACTGGCGCCGTAAAAAGTATCCTTTGTTTCAACAGGCTGATCCGGATACGCGTCCGGTGCTGTACCCGGATTGGTAACACCGCTTTCTTTGGAAGGCGTCGGGATGGCAAAAAAATTGAAGTAATGCTTATAGTGGTTATATGGTTCGTAGGCAAGGATAAAATCGGCAAAGTTTCTGGCTTCGGCTCTAAATTCCGGTAACTGACTTTCGGTAAAGCCATCTCCCAGAATAACCACGTTAATGCGTTTTTCCAGCGGTCCAGTTTTGTATATGGTATCGACCGGGAATTTCTGTGCGTAAGAATGATCGAAGATCAACAAAGCAAAAAGAAAACAAACTGTTCGGATCATGGCTGAAAATACACGGTATAAATTTTGGTAGTTCCTTTGTCGGGAGTCAGGCTGAATAACTCAATCCTGTCCAGATCGGCATTTTCCTGTATCCGCACGGAAAGCATTCCCTGTTTTGCAGCAATGGAAGCTTTACTTAATGTGCCGCCCGGGCTTGCAACTTCGACAGACCTGAAAAGCGGATGTTCATAGTAAAATTCTTTTTCCAAAGCATTGGACCTGTAACGCGGTACCATCATAATCCGGTATGGCCCATGAACCGGACTGTTCAGCCCCTTCGTTCTGCCGTTTCCGGCCACAGCACGAACCAGTTTTACTTTCTCCTGTCGTCCTTTGGCACCTGTTCTGATATCAAATTCCATAAACAGGATATGCTCCTTCACAGCTTTGTCATAATTGGCAACCATCCCTTTTTTCAAGGTGGATTGTACCGGTCGGCAGTTCATGAACTGAAAAGCCATCCAGAATAAAAACAGTGAACTAAGAAACCGCAGCATATTTACCCATTTACAATTGCATATCGGTAAATTTAGCCGGAGTGACCATTGGTACAAGACCAAAATGATTCAATGGTCAGATACTTCGTGAATGGTCATTGCCGCAGCTTGCTTTGTACCTTACACAATAAGTCATGTACTGCAGTTTTGCCGTTTGGACGGGCCGATTGCCTAATGTTTGTCCATCCGGTATTTTGGCAGAACGGATTATTCCAGCCGATTCCGGTTTCATCTTCTTTTCTGCTACGGACCGAAACAGGTTGTCGGCTTCTGGCAATCGTCCATCCGGGTATTTCCTGCATTTGTCATATTTTTCTTTCCGCAGACACATTTACGTGGCAATTTTAATCTGTTAAATTAAAAATCTTCATGATGAACAAATTTTTGCTTGCCACTTCTATCCTTCTGACCGTTTTTGTGACGCCGACTTTTGCACAGTTTCCAGGTGCCGGCGGAACAGCGCAGCCCAAAGCCCTGCCGGGAACTGCCGGTGACCAAAGCCCGAAAGGAACTTCCAGAATCAGTGGTTCCATCGTAGATTCCGTCTCCGCAAATGCCATTGAATTTGTAAGTATTGCGCTATATAATAAAAGTACCGGACAGGCCATTGATGGAACGGTGGCAGATGAAAAAGGAAAATTTGAGCTCAACAAACTTGTTGCCGGCGAGTATAAGATATTGATTTCCTTCATCGGTTACAGCAATAAATCACTCGACAATATCAAACTTGAAAAAGGCCAGCAGCTGGACCTTGGCATTATCAAACTGGGCTCCAACATCAAGACCCTTAATGAGGTAACAGTGACCGGACAAGCTGCGCTGATCGAGGAAAAAGTGGACAGACTGGTTTATAATGCGGAGAAAGACATTGCTGCCAAAGGAGGCGACGCTACGGACATACTGCGCAAAGTACCATTGCTTTCTGTGGACCTGGACGGCAATGTTTCGTTAAGAGGCAATCAGAATATCCGTGTACTGATCAATAACAAGCCCAGTACCATCGTTGCCAGCAGTGTTTCCGATGCTTTGAAACAAATTCCTGCGGACCAGATTAAAACAGTGGAAGTAATAACAAGTCCTTCTTCCAAGTACGATGCCGAAGGTTCCGGCGGTATCATCAATATCATAACGAAGAAAAACAGCCTGCAGGGTTTAAACCTGAATGTGGATTCGGGAATTGGTAACCGCGGTTCCATGCTTTCACTCAATGGCGGCTACCGCAAGGGAAAAGCCGGTTTTACCATCGGCGGGTTCGGACGCGGCATGTACAATACGATTACCAAAACAAGTCTTGAGCAAACCAGTATTGTAGCCGGAAATGCGACCACCACCACGCAGACCGGAGACGGAAACAGCAAAGGGCTTTTCGGAAATTATAATCTTGGGTTTGATTACGATCTTGCCAAAAACCAGAGCCTGACTGCCGGCGTACGTTATGGCGTCCGGAATATGATCAGTGAACAGGACCTGATTACGCGCCTGACCAAAAGCAGTGCGTCGGATGAAATTTCAAAACGGAATGTGGATGCGAAAAACCTTTCAGGAACGGTGGACGTCAATCTGGATTATCTGCATACTTTCAAGCCGCAGCAGGAATGGAGCATTTCCACGCTTTACAGCCGCAACGACCTGACCAACAATTTCGATGCAAACCTGCTGAACGGCAGTGACCAGCTGACCAATCGCCAGCGAAACCTGAACAAAAACCTGAATCAGGAATTTACATTCCAGTCCGATTACCAGACTCCTGTTAAGAAAAACCAGTTGCTTGAATTCGGCGGCAAGGCCATTTTCCGGCAGGTGAACAGTGATTACAGTTTTCTTATTGCTGAACCCACAGGCGGATTTGTTCCTGAAAAAGACCAGCCATCGGGTGAGCTACTTTATCACCAGAACATTGCAGCCGGATATACATCTTACACGTACACTACCAAAAGCCGCTATACCCTGAAAGGCGGGCTGCGGTATGAACACACTTTCATTGATGCGAGCACCAACGAAGGTTCCGTCGGAGTCGGCAATTACGGTGTGCTTGTACCGAGTATGAATGCGTCCAAAACGGTAAAAGGAACGACGATCAAGCTGGGTTACAACCGCAGGATTCAACGCCCGGGCCTTCAGCAGCTGAATCCGAACTTCAATTCGGCGAACCCGCAGAACATTACCATCGGAAATCCGGAACTGCGTCCCGAACTGACCAATAATTTCGAGCTCGGATTAAGCAAGAACATCAAGAAAACGTTTGTAAATGCCACATTCTTCGGCCGCGTGACCAATAATGCCATTTCCCAGGTTCGCCAGCCGTCGGATACGCTTGCCGGTGCCATTGTTACAACGTATGAGAATATCGGAAAACAGCATGCTTACGGTACCAATCTGTTCGCCAACATAGCGGCAACAACTAAAATCAATTTCGGGATATTTGCCAACGCATTTTACACCACACTCACCGGACAAACGATTGAGAACGGCATAAGCAAAGAAATTACAAATTCCGGTTTCAACGTAAGCGGCGGTATATTTTCACAGGCTACTTTCAGGAATGGATGGGGCGCTCAGGCTTTCGGTTTCATGCAGGGAACGCAGGTACAGATTCAAGGAAAGCAGGGTGGCTTCGGATTTTACACGATTGGTGTGAAAAAGGATTTTGCCAACAAGAAAGGAAGCGTCGGACTTGCTGCTGAAAACTTCCTGAGCCGCCGTTTCAATATTCATTCGCAACTGGATTCACGGAATTTCAGCCAGGTTAATGACATTTACCTCTACAATCGCGGCGTAAGGCTGACATTCACTTACAAAATCGGAAAAATGACCATGGACGCTCCGAAAAGAAAGGCCAAATCGGTTAATAACGATGATGTAAAAAGTGAAGGCGGTGCCCAGCAATTGGGCCCTGCTCCCTCCGGTGGAAATGCACCGCGCTGATTTTCAGTAATCCAAAATAATTAACAATAAAACCAAAGCCAAATGAAAACAAACTCATTTTTTTACACGCTGGCTGCCATGTTCATCTATGCCGGCTCTTTCGCACAAACCGTGGACGAGATCGTGGACAAGCATGTTGCTGCACTCGGCGGATTGGACAAAATCAAATCCGTCAATACGCTGGTTACGGAACGTTCGCTTGCGGTAAATGGCATGGAAATCCCTACCAAGACAACGGTTATTATTGGCAAATCGCTAAGAAATGAATCTACAGTAATGGGTAATTCCATGATTCAGGTTGTGGATGATTCCAAAGGATGGATGATCCGTCCTACGCAGATGGGCGGTACCGGAGAGCCGGAAGATATGCCGGCTGACTTGCTGAAACAACAAATGAGCACACTGGATCCGTTTGGCGGCCTGGTCGATTACAAGGAAAAAGGGAACAAAGTGGAACTGGTCGGAAAAGAAAAACTGGACAAGAAGGATGTTTATCACGTCAAGGTAACTACCAAAGACGGCACAAGCTACGATGAATATCTGGATGGAAACACGTTTCTGGTGAACAAGGTCAAAATGGTTATGAACGGTCAGGAAGGTGAAATAGAATTCTCGGATTACAAAGAAACAGAAGGCATCAAATTTCCGAATGCAATGGATATCAGCAACGCGCAAATGGGAACAATTACCTTTATAACCAACAAGATAGCCATCAACACACCGGTGGACAGCAGCATTTTCAAAAAACCAGTAAAATAAAACGCAGTGCGATTTAAGCAGGATTTCAGAAAGGCACCGGCAAGTTCCGGTGCCTTTCCGGTTTATATATGTTTGTTCAGTTACAGTTTCTGATCACTGCAAAGGCTGGATGCTTTTCATAATCTTTTGTAATTCCGGAAGCGGCTATTTCTTTATTCATCTGATCATCCGCAGATGTTTCGGCCAGTTGCTGTGTTGTGTTGCCGGTGTTGATGGAAGTCACTGCAAGCAGTAACAGTACGGTTATTTTCATGGCTAACAGGAACGGGTTATCTTGTTATTTCTGATCAAAAATCCGTCTTTCATGCTTTCAGAAAAAGCAGTTTTCTCATGAACTGGTAATTATGAAACCTGAACTGTTCCAAAATCCGTTTGATTTATTTTAAGGCTTTGTCAAAGTAAAATAAGCGGGTTCCTGCAGGAGTAGAGGAAATACGAAATTTGTATGTTGCACATTCAGGAACAGTATTTTAAACAAATCAATACCATGGGCACGTTGCCGTAAACTAAAATCCTCATGACGGATGAAACCAGTGGAATTGACCGTAATCGGATGTTCAGACGCATTTGGAAGCGGCGGCAGAAGAAATACCTGTTTTCACATTAAAACAGCATCGAACCAGTTTCTGATAGATTGCGGAGCCAGCGCCTATCCGGGGCTTAAAGAATTGAATATCAATCCAGAGGAAATCAGCACCATTATCATTTCACATTTTCATGGTGATCATTATGGCGGTTTGCCTTTTTTCCTGCTCGAAGCCGCTGAAAAACAGAGAACAAAGCCGATAACCATTGTAAGTCCGCCCGGATGCAGCGAAAAGATGCATCCGTTGCTGGCATTGCTTTATCCCGGCAGTAATATCATGGAAAAACTGAATCTGAGGTTTATGGAATTTTCAGATGAGCAAATGATTGTCAATGACGATTTGGAACTGATTGCCAGGCCGGTTGTTCATTCCTCAGCATCGCTTCCGCATGGCATCCGGATTTATACAGCCGGCAAGATCATTGCCTATTCCGGCGATACGGAATGGACCGATCAGCTGATTTCACTTGCTGAAAACGCAGATCTGTTTATTTGTGAATGCACCTTTTTTACAGGAAAAGTCAAAGGACATCTGAATTATGCTGAACTTAAAAGCCATCTTCCAAAAATGAACTTCCGGAAGATTCTGCTAACACATCTGGACAAACAAATGCTTAAAAACCGGCACAAGATTGTACATGCCTGTGCGGAAGACGGCATGAAAATTCTTGTTTAGCAAGTCCGCAACTTCTTTTTTCCACGCACTGAACTCCGGCAATGCAAGTTTAAGTAATCCGGTATAAGCGACATTCTGTTATTACATAATTGTTCTGAAAGTCAAATTGATACGTTCGCCGGTATCTTTGGCTGACTTGGGAATCCGGTGTTCCCAGTGATGCTGAAGATCCCCTTTCATGATCAGCAGCGAACCGTTTTCGAGGCGCAGTGAATATTTGCCGGAATGATCTGTCTTATGCCGGAAATCAAATTGCCTCGGCTGCCCCAGACTTACGGATACAATGCACGGATTGTTGCCAAGCTCTTCTTCATTATCGCTGTGCCACGCCACAGAATCATTTCCATTGCGGTAATAATTCAGTAAGACGCTGTTAAAGTTCAATCCGGTAAATTCCGCTATTTTTTCTTTGAGATTTGACAATTCCGCAGTCCATGGAAGCGGTTCAAATGTTGATCCCGAAAACCGGTATGCTTTGCCTTTGTCACCATACCAGGCTGTTAATCTTGGCGTAAGAAGCTGTTTTCCATACATGCGGATTGTTTGCTGAGTCCAAGGAACCTCCTCGGCAAGCTGGTGCATCAGACTTCTGCCTTGCTCTTCATGCAGAAATGCAGCGTAATATTCCAGCAGGTTCTGCGGGAAAACCAGGTTTTTATCTGATCCGAAAAGATTCAACTGGCTCATACTTTGGTTCTGATACTTTTATTTACCGGACATTTATTTATTTAACAATAGATGAACAGGTAAAATTTCGTAATGGAATGCTTGTTGAATAAAAAAAGCTGCCACAGAAAAGCTTTGTAAACGGGCTTTTGGCGGCTGTCTTTGTACGGTCAGCTTACAGCTGCCTGCTTTAAACTTTTCAGTTCATACATTTATAGTAAAAAATACAACGCATCGTTTCAACTGATTTCAAGAAATTCCATACTCATGAAAAATCCTGCCTTATCCGGATTTTCCGGCCTCACCAGAAGAAACTTTCTAGACAGCAGTTTTAAAGCCGCAGCCGGAATTGCCCTCGCGGGCATGAAACCCGCATTTGCCGCTGAAGAGCAGATTCTGGATAAAACCTTTACGGTTCAGGATGTAATCAATCTTGTTCTGAAAGAAGGTGCGCTGGCACCGATCAAAAATACGGTGGACACCCTGAAATCCGGAAATGCAAATCAGCCGGTGACCGGAATTATAACGACTATGTTTCCCACCATTACTGTGATCGAGGAAGCTGTAAAGCGCAATGCCAATTTTATCATTGCGCATGAACCGTCTTTTTATAATCACCGCGACGACGTAAATCTGGTTAAAAACAACACGGTACTTGCCAGGAAACTGCAGTTACTGGAAAAGCATAAAATAGCGATCTGGAGATTCCATGATTATTGTCATTCCATCAACCCGGACATCATCAGCTACGGCGTAGCCAGAAAGGCAGAATGGCTTCCTTATTACAAAGCCGAAAGTCCGGTACTTACCATTCCGAAAGTTTCCCTGAAGCAACTTGTACAGCATCTTAAAACTACATTGGGAATCAGCAATCTGAGGATAATCGGCGATCCGGAACAATGGTGTGAACGCATTGCTTTGCTGCCCGGTGCAGCCGGCGGACAATTCCAGATCAATGCCGCTTCTTCAGAAAAGCCGGACGTGCTTGTTGACGGGGAAGTTTCCGAATGGGAAACGGCAGAATATGTACGCGATTTGCGCCTGCTCGGTGGAAATATGGCATTGATCGTTCTGGGACATGCCGTCAGTGAAGAACCGGGAATGGAATGGTTTGTGGAATGGCTTCAGCCAAAACTTCCAGCCGTCAAAATCACGCACATTGCATCTGGAAACCCCTTTACATGGATGTGATATACTGACTACCAATCAGAAATATAATGGCAACAGCAGCCTGTGTTTTAATGTAATTTACTTGATCCAAAGCTTATTCTTCTGGATCAAGTAAATGCTAAATCTTATTATCTGCTTCCTCAAACGTATAATGAAGAACGTAAGAATAAAATGTTTCTTATTCCAGATTAATCAGGTTTACCGATGCCACTTACATGCCCGGCAATTTTAGTCCGGATGATTTTAATCCTTCCATAATTTCTTCCTGGATCTGCAGTTTGGAATCCACAAACCCGTGTGAATTAAGCCACACATTAACCAGCACTTTATAACCGTCCGTTTCAATGGATGAAATACCGATTCTTCTTTCCGGCGATTTCAATGCGTGCTGCGAACTGTTCAGCACTTCCTCAATCCTGGCTTTAACGGCTGCATATTCAATACTGTTGCTGAATTTCAGTTCAATATCCAGACGACGGCTGCCTGATCCACTGATATTTACAATGACTTCATTCGAAAGTTTGCTGTTTGGGATCACAACTTTCCGGTTATCGTAGGTAGTCACAATCGTATAAAAAATTTTGATTGCGGAAACGGTTCCCTCCTGCCCTTGCGCCAGAATATTGTCACCG
Organism: Dyadobacter sediminis; assembly: GCF_005860765.1. Lineage (GTDB taxonomy): Bacteria > Bacteroidota > Bacteroidia > Cytophagales > Spirosomataceae > Dyadobacter > Dyadobacter sediminis. Next base: position 806,615 of record NZ_VCEI01000011.1, read on the forward strand.
ACTTCAAAAGGTTTCAATACAAGAATCAGAATGCCGCTTGTAAAATTCTGCAAAGTGCCGGAAAGCGCAAGTCCTGCCGCCACACCCAAGGCACCGATCAATGCGGCAAACACCGTCATTTGTATGCCTACGATCTGCATGACGGTGACAATCAGCAGAACTCTTAAAGCGGTGATTGTCAGGCTGAGAAAAAAAGGTGTGAGCGAAGGATCAATGTTCTTCCTGTTCATATGGCCCGACATCCATCTTGAAAGAACTTTAATAAGCCAGAAACCGACGATCAGAATAATAATTCCAAGTAAAACAGACGGGCCGGTATTCAGAATCCAGGTGTAAACCTTGTTATAAAACTGATTAATCTTCATTTAGAAACGTTAAAAATTTCAACGCAGAACAAAAAATTTCATACCAGTACAGCTCATTGCCACTGATTTTTCTTTCCTGCTTGTTTTCCGACAACTGGCATGTATGTACAAACCAATAATAAGTACAACGCCTGGCGCAGCAATAAATCCCTGATTATGAACACTAGGATTTAAAAAATCAACATTAGATTTCCTGACTTACTGCCATCAGCAAAAACTTACTTTTTCTGATTTACTTCGATCAGGTACCCGTCTGGATCAGCAAAATAAATCTGTGTTACGCCGTCAAACCGTACTTGTTTGTGGAACGGGGTTTTGCGCGCACTCAGGAACTTTTCAGCCGCTTCAATCGAACTGACGAAAATTGCAAAATGACCGCCGTTTTTATCATTGACAACCGGCGTAGTGCGGCCGGCAAGCAAATGAAGCTGCTGCCCGTTTCCTGTATCAAACCAGCCACGGATCGCTTTCAGACTATCCGGAACGCTGATCGGTTTGAGCCCGACGACATTTGTATAAAAATCCTTGCTGGCTTCCATGTCCTTTACCTGCAGTGCAAGGTGGTTAAAGCCCAGATAACCAAATCCGTTGTTGCTTGCAGACTGTGCAGCAAGATTATGGAAACTGACAAATGCCAGAAACAAAAGAATGTAACTTTTCATGTTCTCTGATTTATTTTAATCGTTTTTGCTGCGAATACAACGTACTGCAATGTACATAATTGCTGGAAAAGATGGTTTCAAATTCTTTTGTTGAACTTGTCTAACATTCAAGGAATCTTATGCAGTTTCAGGAAGTGAAGCTGCAACCTACTTTGAATATAAGATAAAATGGTTTGATAATGCCAGCTAGTTACTAAGCTCATTATTAGGAGGTTCCGGTTAACAGCAGGATTCAATTTTTGCTTGAAATATTCATACGGCTGAATTTTGCCGCATCGGTATAAATGCTTCATATGTCCGTCTGACAATATAATTTGTCCGTTTTACAGAACAACAAAAAAGCCTTACAAGATTTAAACTCTAATTTTAAGGTATCGCTGTGTAGACTGATTAAATCATATTTGTAGAAATTATAAACATTTACATTGCATCTTTAACTACTTGTTTAAACAGGATGCTTAAAGAAATTCAACTTGAAATTCGAAGTCACAAGCATACGGTAACAAACCGCAGCATCTTTTCAAATTCATTATCCTGCTTTCTGGTAAGCTATCCATCATCGTAGATTTCCGAAAGACAACAAAGTAACAGCATCATCCTTATTATCGAACTTACCTAAATTTATGAAGAAGTCAAACATTTTCGTTTACATTGAATTATCCAAATTCACGCAGAATCTGACCACAAATCTGTCATTATGCAAGGAACATCTGAAAGCGCAGGCCAGCTACTTTCAGGTTATTCCATCCCGTTATTTTTCAGCACAGCTTAATTCCGAATGGGAAAGTATATGTCAGGCAGTTTCCAGGAAGGGTCCGAGATTCAATGAAAGAGGCCAGGTTATAGGAAACGCCGCCATCAATACCATTGATCAGATGACGTCCATGGAATGTCTGGCGGTTGCCAACCGAATTTTTTTACTGCATGACAAAGTGAAAAAAGAATTTGCGGAATTCTAGAATGCGATGGCTGTAATCCTGAATAAGAAAGGATTGCAGCCAGATTTATTGCAGTAACAAGCGCCGCCCGGTTAGTGAAAGAAAGGTTCAGAATTCTGAACAGGTACAAACAGAACATGTAAATAACGATCCGTTACCTGAACAATTTAACCACAGCTTAGTTATGAATTACGAAATTTCAGACTACTTTTTCCCAGACTTTCGCTATCCGTTCTGTTATCTCACCAGGTTCCTGCAAGCCGATAATTTATTTACCATTTTACTGAAAGACGGCAATGTGACGCATTTCAAACCCGCGAACGTTCCGGATTTCAGAAACTGGCTGACGCATCATGATATTGAAGATATCAAAGAATCCATCCAAAAGGATCATAAGCTGATGCAGAAAAAGTAACTTTTTTCCAGTCAGCGAACAAACTTATCTGCTATTTAATTGAGCTTTTCCGACGCCATTCATTTCAGTGAAATCGGTGCGTGCATTTGCCTTGATTTTACTTGTATAACCATGCCTTTTGTATTTTCAAACGGCCAGGATTGCTTTTTCCCTATTTTATTTCCGTCTCTTTATTTGCAAATATAAGTAGCATCCTATTTTGGGTATAAAAGAAAAAGAGTATCATTGAGGAAACTAATCAGATTGTTAAATGGAAGGCAGTGCTCCTGAAAAACAGAATATTTTCAAGTATATCGTATTTTTTTTACTTGCAGTAGCAGCAGCAGGAATTACCTATTATTACATTTCACCGAAAGAAGCCGACATTGCGGACAATAATAACGTTGTGCTGTTTATTCAAAACAAAATTATCGACATTGATGAAAAGCTAAAAACCGGACAGGTGGATCCCGATCTGGCAACCAGCATTGCATGGCACCAGTCCAATGCAGCACTGTATCAGGAATCCCTTCACCACAAAGACAAGCAGGTTAAAGAGCAAGGCAATATTCTGAAAAACAAAATCATAGAAATACAGACAAAGCAGTTTCCGGAACTCAGAAAATCATATGTGCAATCTAAGGAATCCATTCTGAAGCAGGAAAATATTCAGATTGCAAACGCGGGAAACCGGAATGAAATTCTTGTTTTTACCAGTGAAAAGTTTGAACCCAAAGCAAGTCAGAAGTCTTTTCTGAAAAATATCAATGAAATTGTACACGATCTGAAATTCACCAAAGTCATATTCAAATGGTCGCCTGACGGCAAGGATTCCAGGGAATATAAAATCAGCTCAAAAAATGATTCGGAGATTTAAAGTGGATTTGTTTTTTAATCATTTGTCAAAAAGAAATGGTTTGATACAAGACCCTATTGAGCAACCGCACTGTACAAGTTTCATTGAGTTATGAAACAGCCAAAAAAATGACTAATGACTTCTTCAAAATCCATGTTTTTCCGGCAGTACTTAGCTTGATCCGGAATTCTGTAACCTGTCGGCATGGCAAATAGCCTGGATGCCTTCATACTTTTCACTTTTTCCGTTCTTCTTCTCACCTTTCCTCCTCTTTTCACGCCAACTGCAACAAGAATTCAAAACGCCGATCTGTAATATTAAGTCGTAAAAATATTCGCATTTTATCAGAATTAACTTAATAATGGCTTTATATTAGCATATAGTCTGGCATGTTATTTACTCAAACAGATGCCTGATTATAAATCCTTTTTTGTTCACAAAATCTTTCGTTATGAGAATTTTCTTCTACAACAGTATCTCTATTTTAAGTGCTTATTCTACAAAACATCGTTTAAAGTTCATTTCTTCAAGACACATTGCAAAAACATGGGTAGCACTTTTGCTACATTGCCTTTCTTTCTCTTTGGTTCAGGCTCAGAATTGCGGATCCATAAGTCCTTATCCGTGCAGCAGTCTCAAAGTCGGGTTGCCGTTTGAACTTGAATTTTACAATCCTGTTGCCAATACCGTTCAGGACAGCAACAACCTTGGAACCGGCTTTACAATGATTCAGAATTACTCCGGCACAAGACTGGCTCAGGACGGCTTGCCGACTTTTTCCAACATTCCGGGTTATTCCAAGTACAATCTCAGAATGGCCAATGGCAAATTGCATATAACATCCGGAAAAGGTCTCGGTTATCTGAACAGCAACAATCAGATCAATACGCTGGGTGTTAAGGTGGATACATACAACAAGATCGAGATTATCGCATACATTATCAATCCGTTTAACGGCAATGAAGATCAGCAGGCCGGAATCTGGTTCGGACTGAATGACAAAACATATATCAAACTGAATATCAGTGCCAACAGGATTGAACTGAGAAAAGAGGTAAATGATCTTTCTACCAAAACGCCAGGATCAAAAAACCCGGATCAGCGTGTAACAGCAACCATCAGCGGACTGGAAACACAGAATGTCGGCATCAAACTGATTATTGATCCGGTCAACAATACGGCCAATGCTTTTTACACTGTTGACAAAGGAAGTACGTATACGAATGTGGGTGCCGGCTATCCTGTTCCTGCCTTAAGCATTGCTGACATGGGATTGACCAATACGTCGGTTTACACCGGTGTTTATGCTTCCTACCGCAACGGCACCACACCGGTTGTTTACAGCTTCGACCGTTTTCAGATAAAAAAATCGCTGCAGTTTGATTCCGCAGCCTACAACTTTGAACTGGCTGACAATGCTGCTTTGAATACGTTTGCGGGTTCCATCAAAGCAACTGCTACGGATGCAAGTACAGCTTCTTACAGCATCATTTCCGGAAATTCGAACAACAATCTCAGCATTGATTCCGGTACGGGACAGATCGTGGTCAGCAAAAAACTGAATTATCATACGCAGTCTGTTTACAACCTGAAAGTACTTGCTACCGCCGGCCAGCTGAAAGACACCAGCATTGTAAAGCTGAACATCACACCCGGACAAACCATGGCCGATTTCAACGGCATCAGCTGGGGCACAACGGCATCTCAGCCCTACAAAATCAGCGAAGCGCAGGGTGAAGTGGTCAGTAACAGGCTTTACAGCTTTGGCGGATTTGACAGTCAGAAAACCATCTTTACGCCAACAAAAAGAGCTTACAAATACGATCCGGTAGCCAACAGATGGACAAGTATTGCAGATTTGCCGCATACGCCGAACGGGGAAGGTTTCGGAGGCGTTACACATGCCGGTATTACAAACGACGGAACGGATATTTACCTGGCAGGCGGGTATACTTCCCATTCTTCGGGCACAGGTCAGACCTTTGGCGTACAGCAAGTCTGGAAATACAATGTGGCTGCAAACACCTATTCCAAATTGCCAGACCTGCCAATCCGGATAGCGGCCGGGCAACTTGAATACCTGAACGGAAAACTGTACCATATTGGAGGCACAAACGCGGCCCGTACGCAGGATCTTGGAAACAATTACGAGCTGGATCTGAACAATCTTGCGGCTGGCTGGAAAACGCGTGCTCCGCTTCCGAATCCCAGACAACATGCCGGAACGGCTGTGTTTGAAGGAAAGATTTATTACATCGGTGGTCAGCGCGGGCATGATGACAATCTGGTCACTTCCAAAGACGTTCACCGATACGATCCGGTGACGGATACGTGGACTAAAATGGCAAACTTGCCGGCACCAGGCAACAACGGGCTCGGACACATTTCTTCCAGCGTTGTCGTTGCCGGAAACAGGATTATTGTGCTTGGCGGAGAAGCCGTGCATCATGTTTCTACCAATTTGGTTTCGGCCTATTCGCCGGCTACCAATACGTGGACCAGCCTGTCGCCACTGCCGCAAGCAAGGTTCTCGGGCGTTGCTGCTCTTTTAAACGGGGTATTGTATTATACCGGCGGTTCCAAAACCAACTCTACCTTTAAGGGAATTCCGGTAAGTATGGCCAATACAAGAAGTATGTCGGCCAGCTTTGCTCCGGATGAACTGAATGCATCCGAACAGTTCAGCGTGAAAAAGGTGACCGTTTTTCCAAATCCGGCCACAAACAACGTCATTAATCTTCAGCTGGAAAATTTTGGCTTCCATGAGAAAGTGAACATTACGGTTATGGATTCCTTTGGTAAAATAATTCAGCAGGAAAGTTTTGTTACAAACGACAAAGGAATTGCCGATGTATCGTTTGTACCGAATGTTTTATTATCAAAAAACACGTACATCATCAAGGCTGAAACTGCGACGGGTTCCTGCCTGAACAAGCTGATCGTACCCTGATCGTTCAGCACGCGCTTTCTGACTTAAAGGTCAAATCTGTTTATTAAAAAAATGCTTCTTTGATCTGTACCGTTTACAGGTTTCAAAGAAGCATTTTCTTTGTGGCCGGATCGTAAGAAAGGTTTTGCATTAAAACATTTCTATCCGCTATTTGTCCGGGCTATTGTTTTATATTTTTCCATCCGGAACATTTCCCTTATTTGAAATGGATTACTTTGGCCGATTTGGTTCCTGTGGCGAATACGGCTTTGATAATAAAACTTTTAATATCTGTGTTGGCTGGCAGCATCTGTGTTGTCAGCGTGCCGTCCCTGCCGGTTATTCCGGAGAAAGAGCGAATAATGTTGCCCTGCAAATCGTAAAGGTAAATACTCACCGGTTCACGCGTGTTGAATCCTGAAAGAACCACATGGACGGGCTCACCTGCGCCGGCCGGATTCGGATATACGCTCAGGCTGCGCGCCGATTCCTGCTGACTCTCAACATCCGACTCTTTCAGGAAAACATCGCTGATATCCACTTCGCGTACAGTCTGGTCCATACTGGTAATCACTAGTGTAGCTTTTCTGAGTTGTGTTCCGGACCGGTTTCCCAATACCCTGAAACTGACCGGACTGTTTTTTTGCAAAGCAATAGGCTGACGGCTGTTTGGCAGTTGCAGGTCCGCGACCCGGAACCTTGCAGCATCTTCCCCTGTAATGGTAATATCCCTGATCAGCAGCGTACTGTCGGCATCGTTGCTCATGGTTACCGCATAGCTTTCCTCTTCGCCGGGCTCCTGCTGCCGTGCAGTTGCCACCCGAAGTACAGGTGCCGCCGCAGTGGTTGCCCTTGCACGAAGCAGCGTAATCTGGGAAACCAGGTTCGGGCTGTCGTTCCAGTTGTATTCCACTACGTAAAGGTTGCCATTCGTAACATCTTCGGTTATATCCAGCGGGTTGCCGAATGCCGACATGCCTACGAGGCCATTGTTGCCGGAACCTGTCGTTACCCTTACGATGTCATAAATATTATCTGCAGATGTATCTTTGCTTTTTGTCATAGCTCCCGGCTGCATAACGGCAATGTCACCGCCTCCGGAAAACCTGCAAACCAGCAGCTTGCCTTTTAATGCATTGTTAAAATTGCCGCTTTTGTATTCCAAGACGCCGTTTGGTGAATTGTTCAGTCCGAAGTTATAGCCGGGGCGGTAATTGGCATCCGGTTTGACGGACGGCAGATACAACGGATTATCCAGATAACCGCGATTGAGCACATACTCTCCGCGCAGTGGATTGGGATGTCCGTAAAATCCGACTGTTTTGTTTGGATTAACGCGGAAAAGCCAGTCATTCTGTGCTTTGATCATCCGCGTGGAATCCACTTGCGGGCCGTTGTACAATGAGCCGTCGGACCGCCTTGTGCCGGCTACTGAAACCGGCGAATTCCCTCCGCCGCCGGAGCCGTTAGTAGGCAGATAAAGCTGGCCGTTGCTATGCCATACCAGATCATACGCGTTGCGGACGCCGGATGCATAAATAGTCAGCGGCGAGCTGCTTCCGTAAGGGTTGTAAGTTCCGTCGGACATTTTGGCCGACATGGCAGGCGCGTTGTTGATCAGACTCTGATCTGAGGTGGTTTGTACATTGAGCGGCAGTGTCACCGATTTCATTTTTTCAAGATCAAGCCTTAATACGGTTCCTGACAGCAATGCTTCTTTCCTTTGCCAGTCTGCATCAAAGGAACCTGCAGAGCTCATGCTGCCCTGGCACATGTAAAGTGCCCCGTCTGGTCCGAAGGCAAGTCCGTTAACCAGATGATCTCTGCGGGAACGAGGAAGTTTCGTAATGACAAGCTGCTCTTTCTGCAGACTATCTCCGGAAAGACGTGAAATGTTGCCGTCAAATTCCGGTGCCGAGGTAAGTCCGGGCGAGCTGTGCGAAACCCAGACCGTCAGATTTCGGGAAGTAGATGCAGGATCAAAAGCCAGCCCTATGGCGGAACGGCTTCCATATTTGTTCACCAGTGTATTAATGGTTTTACGTCCGGACAAAGTACCGTTGCTGTGATTTATACTGTAACGCTCAATGGCACCGTCAAGCCTTAATGCATAAAAGCGGTCGTCCGGGCCGATGGCTACAGAAGTATATTTTTTGTTCTGCGTACCGGCAACGGGCACTTTGTCAAACTGCGCCACCAGAATGTTACTGGAATCCACTTTTGCAGCTGCGGTAGTAAAAGTGGATTCAAAAGGCGTAAACCGTGCGCCGGTATAGGATTTTACCCCGGAGGTAACCACAAACCGGTATACCGTATTCGGTTCAAGCCCGCCAGATGGCGAAAAGCTGATCACATCCCCGCCGCCTGTGCCCTGCACCACTCCTTTGACGGGAATAGCATTTGCATCCACCAGTTTATAGAGTAGAACAGTCGAACTGTCAATGGTCTTGTTGTTGACACCGCCCTGAAATCCGTCTACAACCGGCACATGAAGGTTATTGGCTGCAACGCTCACCGTACTCAAGCTGACGTGTGTCTGGCCATTGACGGGATTGGAAGAAATCACATAAGGTCTGAGACTATCCACCACATTGAGCTGAACATCAAATGAAGCTGCGGTAAGTGGTCCCGATGTGGCTTTAACCGTGGCCTTGTAAATACCCGGTGTAAGATTTTTGGCTGCCGAATAATCAAATCTGACCTGCGGCTGCGAACCACTTTGTGCTGAACTGAAGGCTATCCAGTCTTTGGCACCCGTGCCATAAGTAGCGGACAAACTGTATGTGCCTGCGGAATTATCAGAGCTCCCGAGCACGACCGAAAACGTATTGCTTTCCGTACTGCCTTGCTTCATGATGACATTGACATCTTTAGTTGCCCAGAACAAATACGGATCTATGCTTACCGGCACAATGCTTACCGAGCATATCTTTGTGTTGGTACCGCCGTCTGCCTGAATCGTCAGCAGTCCGTCTGCTACTTTGACGCGTGCGGCAACCGTTTTAAATCGACTGATGGTTCCTTTTTTGCCATTGGGTACAAACTGATTGATAAACGAAATTCCCTCTACAATAATGGAATGTGCCTCCGGCGTGGTACTGACGTCCCCATCGCCTACGGATACGCTCACATCATACGTTCCGTCGGGCAGTTTCATTTCCCAGTATGCTTCGGTCCGTACCCCGTTCCAGGTATTCGGAAGGTCGTTGGCCTGCATATGCATCAATGTTGCCAGCAGCACGTCTTCGGGTGTATTGCGGTTGCGTCCATTGGCCGAAATGTCGAGTAAACTGCCGTCTGAACGCTTTTTCCAGCCGTATTCAAGTTCCGCGCCCTGATTCAGTCCGGATCGTGTCCCGAAAGGCTGGCCGGAATCACGGATATACCCCAGCGGAGGAATGGTTTTCGGGTCCTGAAAATTGACATATACCGGCGCAGGCTGCAAGGTTTCCACAACATGAAGGTCGATGAGCAGCGTAGCGGACTCGTAACCCTGAGCAGAACACGTTACAAGCGCCTGATAGTAACCCGGCTCAATATCGGACCGGATCTGCGCAGTCCCGAACTGAACGGTGCCCGTAGCGGCTTTCGGCAGGGTAAGCCAGCCGGCTTCTGTTTTTGACAACTGCAAAGTAGTGGTCGAAGGACTTGCAGTAAGCTGAACAGACTGGGATTTTACCTGCTTGCCTCTCAGGACCGTAAAGCTCAGCCGCTCCGAAGAAAAAGCAAAAGTTTTGACAACGCCGCTCGCAATGCTGAATTTGTAAGTCTTTACGGCAGCCTGATTGCCGTTTGCATCTGTGGCGCGGACTTTAAGACTGTAATCACCGGCTTTATTCAGCAATAATGGCCCGGTATAACTGATATATGCGCCACCGTTGATTGCATACTGAAATGCAGACAAACCTGAACCGCCTGCATCGGAAGCGGTCATATGTATTTTCACCTGTTTATCGTACACACCTGTGGATTTGAGTGTACCTTCCAGCCTTGCACTAACAACAGGAACGGCAGTATCGCTTACTTTTACCGCCGGCACAAAGCGTACATAATTGATCTTGGTGTTGCTTCCGCCATCCGCATCAATGCTCAGTTTGCCGTCGCCAACCTGCACGGTGGCTACTGCTACCCGGAACCTGCTTTTGGAAGTTGGCCTGAAATCACTGATGGCTGCAAGGCCTTCCACGTTAATCTGGTGATTGCTGTCGTAATGATCATTGTCTCCTGCGCTTACAGTAACTGTGTAGGTTCCGTTTTCAACTGCATGCTCCCATCGGCCGGGCGCCGTATTGTTTGTAGCAGACTGGATTTGTACAAATGACAACTGACTTGCATCACCGGAACTGCTCCTGATCCGCATGTTTCCGGTGTAATCGGCAGGTTTTTGGGTTGACAAAGAAAGCCATCCGTATCCACGGCCGGCATCAAAAGGCAGACCGGTTTCAGCCGTGTATCCCGACGGTACTTTACCCGCAGCCGACGCAGGTCGGAAGCTGTAATTGGTCTGCTGATTAGAAACACCAAAAAGGTACGGGCTGCTGACCGTCTGGTTTCCATTGCCGTCCGTTGCCCGGACTTTAAGGCTGTAATCTCCGGATTTTTCGATGGTAAAAGGAGCCGTATATCGGGAGTAAGTTCCGTTATTGATGGCATATTCAAAGGTTTTCAGACCGGAACCGCCTGCGTCCGTCGCAGTCAGAAATATTCTGACTTTTTTATCGTACATTTTCGAGGATACAAGCGTGCCTTCCAGTCTTGCACTCACAACCGGTGCTGTTGCATCGGCTATGGATCCCGCTTTCTGGATGGTGACGTAATTCATTTTGGTATTACTGCCTCCTGCTGCATCAATCGTCAGCTTGCCGTCACTGACCTGAACTGTAGCCGTTGCCTTCCGGAATTTGTTTTGTGATGATGGCCTGAAATCGCTCACAGCAGGAAGCCCTTCAATATTTAACTGATGGTTGCTGTCGTAATAGGCGCCATTGTCACCGGCACTCACTGTCACGCGGTAAGTACCGTTGGCAAGCGCATATTCCCAGATCCCGGCAGCCGTATTGTTGGTTGAAGACTGCATTTGTACGAGCGGTAACTGATTCGCAGCTGCACTTCCGGTACGCAAACGCATATTGGCGCTGTAATCCGAAGGCTTTTTGGTCAGTGACGAAAGCCAGCCGTACTTCCGTGTTGCATCATATGACAAACCGTTATCCGCCTTGTAGCCTGAAGGCGCAGAAGTTCCTTTTGGACGGAAACTGATGTTCACAGGCTGGAAACTGGATGTAGTCGGGTCTTTTATTGAAAAATCGTCGAAATTATAAGTAACGGGAAAAAGGCCATTCCGGTAACTTGCAAATATTCCCGAATGCGTCTGGCTGCTGTTTAATCCCATGCCAGAAATTTTCAGTTTGGGATTGTCGTACAAGGTTCCTGTACTGGTATAATTCGTTCCGTCCGTGGAATAAAAACCTTCCGCGGTACCGGCTGCAAAATCCACAACCATTTTCAGGCGCACTGTTTTTGTATTCAGATCCCGGATTACCGCTGTTGTCCGCTGATCCGGATTGTCCAGGCCAGTTGTTGTGCTGGAAACATCATTTACTTCTCTTCTTAACTCTACTTTGTTACCCGAAACGTATAGTTTAAGATAATTTTTGTCGTTCAGACCAAACCATAATCCGGCCTGCTGCGATCCCAATCCGTTGAGCGGTTTGATAAGGTTTACTTCCAGCTGTATTTTATTGACATCGGGCGTTTTGACACCCAGAACATTAAGCTGGTTATTGCTGGAAATGAAATCGATGCCTTTGTTAGCGACCAGTTGCAGCCTTCCGTTTGTCAATGTGATCCGGGATGGATTGTAGCCCGGAACGGCGGTACTTGCCGGCCGTCCATCTGCGATCAGCCTTTTTCCTGAATAATTATTAACCGTTCTGAAACCTGTTCCTTTGCCATTTTTATCCTTGATCGTACCCGAAACCGCAGCATTGAAATTCAGACTGAATGGTAAATTAACTTTGAGAGATGAACAAGGCAACGTACTTATCGGCGAGCAGCCGTCCGCAAGGATATCCAATGTTTCGGGATGAACTGTTTTCAAAAGCAGCGCTTTATGTTTTTCCTCGATGTGTTTACCAAAGCCGGGGTGAGGAATTTTAAATGCTAACAGCAGAACGAGACAGAGCTTGTAATTAATTTTAAAGGAAGCGAAAAAAGGGCGCATATGAATGTATTTTTTCAAATGGGTTACTTTAACAAACTGGCACATACAGCTGTTTAGTAAGAGATTTTTACAATTGCGGGCAACTGGAATCAAAGCATTATCATTCATGAATTGTTTGGCTTTGAATCACAGCAAGATTTGGATTTTCCTGATCAGTAAAGGAAAATCAGCAATGCGAATTTGGATAATGAAAAGATGTATCCTTTTTTAATCTTAACGATACGGTGCCTTAACCATCAGAAACGTTACATGCATGGTCCAGTTATATGCTGAACATACAACGGGATTTTAGTTATTTTGAAAATGATATCCTGTTTTTGAGTGGATTTGAAACAATATTTAAGATTGAATTTCAGGATTGAGGACTCCCGTCTCCTATTAACAAAGCCGATTTATTGATGAATTACAAAGCAGTTTAAATGAATTAAAATTTCAAAGTTCAGCCTGCTTTAAATACTGATTTTCGCTGATACACCTACGCCAAAATTGCTAAAATAAGCCTGGGAATGGACAATTATTCATTAAAACAGGCAAATTACGGCATAAAGCAGCCCAAAGACCCGACGGATTTATTTGTTGCGTTTGGAATATTTAAGCAACATTAAAGACTTAAATACCTCATTTTATCAGATATTTAATATGATTGCAGCAGAACCAGGTTGCTATTTGTAAGATTCAAATTCCGGTATGCTAACCAGCAACAATAAACTTTTATTTTAATAATGTAAAATATTACTCAGATAGTTATACGAACTAAAAATACTTGCTTAATTGCATGCTTCCGTTGCAAATATGGATTAATTAAAAGCTATTTGGGAAAATCAAAAAGTTGCGGATTTACAATTAGTTAAAGTAAAACAGCAATCATAATACCCAGTCTGGGAATGTTGTTTTGCTTACAGCCGAATTTAGATAAAGAGTAGAAGAATAACCTACTTTACAGCAGAATATTAAATTAATTACGAACTTATTCCATTTTAAATCTCAAATAATTTAGGCAATTTTTATGCAGTTAATTGGATTTGGAAAAATAGTTCTGCTACTTATCACATTCTGAATTTTCCAATTATTGCCAACTAGATTTTAGCATTTCTATTAAGGTAATAACAAGTGCGTACGCGAATATGGCCATTAGAATGGATTCCAGCAGCAATTTCCATTCAGGTTGTTTGCGTGTTTTCATTTCGTTATTTTTGAAATTCCATGAACTGCTTGCATTCACGCAATTAATATGCATCAATCTATTCCTTTTTCCTTTTCAGAAAGGAGTTTCACTAGACCTTTGGGAATGAACGGGAATGAAATTGTAGCATGTTGCAGCTATCAACTTTCGTCAAGTATGCTGATGGGTGCAAAAAAGCGGATCAGATGTTTATGCACAAGCACGGACCAGCGAACGGATGATATGCATTACTTTAAGGTAGTTCTGTATTAAAAATCGAATGATACCTTTGTAAACGCTTTTGATGATCGCGTGCATCAATTATTAGTATTGTAAATTAAACCTGATCGCCTCTGTTACTGATTATCTCTAAAAGGCAAATTCATATGCCTGGAATTGTATAACAATAGCCTTCTGCACATAGAATGGCTTGTGCTTCAATTATTCAATTGAAAGCAGTTTTCTTATTGTTATTCAAATTCACTTAAATCATCATGTTTTTTATAGAATCTCAAAGGTTAAAACTAATTCCTTTAACCAATCAGTTGTTGCAATTATGTCAATCCGATCGTCGTGAAATGGAATTGTTGCTGGGCTTGAACCCTTCCAGCATGGAAATTGATCCCTTGTATGCTACGGAGCTGGAAGATGCACTGCTTCATTTTTGGATTCCCAAGACGCAGGAATTTCCAATGCTTTATTACTGGTATACCAATTGGGAAATCGTACTGAAAAGCACCAATACTTCTATTGGCGGAATTGGTTTTGTTGGATATCCAAATGAAAAGAAAGAGGCAGAGATCGGTTATATGATTGACGCCAATGAACAAGGGAAAGGCTATGCTACGGAAGCACTGAAAACCTTGTCAGCATGGGCATTCCAGCAGAAAGATGTGGATTCGGTTATCGTTCGAACTGCTCACGATAATATTGCTTCAATAAAAATTTTAGACAAGAATGGTTTTCGACTTGTTTCCAAAGTGGATGATCTTTTAACCTACTATTTGCCGAAGCAATAAACGAGTTAGTAAAGTTGCAAAAAAAGCCTGCAAATCGTAAAGATTGCAGGCTTTTTTGCATTTTGTTATTTCTTCAAGTGATCCCGCTGGGATTCGAACCCAGGACCCATACATTAAAAGTGTATTGCTCTACCAGCTGAGCTACGGAATCATATGTTGATATCTTTTTAACTGTTCATCATCAGTTTAATTTTTTGCTCTTTCTTTTTATGTGAGCCTCAGGACCCATCCATTAGAAGGCTTTTTTATTTTTTGTGATCCCGCTGGGATTCGAACCCAGGACCCATACATTAAAAGTGTATTGCTCTACCAGCTGAGCTACGGAATCATATGTTGATATCTTTTTAACTGTTCATCCTCAGTTTCACTTTTTGCTCTTTCTTTTCATGCAGGGCCCAGGACCCATACATTAAAAGCCGGACGCCGCGCGGTATCTTGCTCTACCAGCTGAGCTACGGAATCATGCTTTGTTGACTTTATTTCTAACTGTTCAACTTGCAGTTATTGTAATTCCGAGTGTGATTGGCTTAACGTTGTCTCAGCTCAGGAATTCTGCATTTCATTGGATTAGCCGAGGCATTTTCCGTAATTGCGATGCAAAAGTAGAATTCTAAAAAGTTAAATGCAAGTCCTGAGTAAGAAATACCTGATGTTTTGGCTGATAACGGGATCAATATTGGTACCCGAAACAGCCCTTTTTGCCAATTATAAAGAGTTAAAAACGGCTGATTCTCTGTTTGCTATGGCAAGGTATCCGGAGTCAGCAATCTTGTATAAAAAAAATTTCAGTGAGCAGGAAAAAAATAATGAAGCACTGCTTTTGAAGCTCGCTTTTCTGTCAGAAAAGACAAATAATTATACGGATTGTCTGTTTTACCTGAGCAAACTGGCGCTCATCAATCCTTCAAGAAGGCTGTTTGAAAAAATGGATAAACTCGCCGAGGAACAAAATATAAAGGGTTATGAATTTGACGATTACAACTATTTTATAATATTTTATCGAAGATATGGTGATTACATTCCAATATTGCTTCTAACTTTGGGGACCTATATAGTTGTAATAATGGTGACAAAGTCGCGGCGAAGGGAACCTGTTCTGCAAATCCACAAGATCTCAATTGTTGCTTATCTTCTGGTTTTATTGGGCCTGCTGAACGTTCCGTCTCTTTATCAGACATGCATTATTACCAATGAAAATACCTTTCTAAGGGACGAACCTTCTTCCGCCTCTTCGGTTGTGGAAAGGATCGGAAAAGGGCATAAACTGATTATTTTAGGTTCTGTGGATCACTGGAACCGGGTGATCTGGGATAACGAGATTGTTTACATCCGCAAGAGTGATGCCCTGGATATTTAACGGCCAGTTTGGTATCATTTTTGTAAGGTGACAAGTTAATATGTATATTTAAGGGTTAAATTTTTTAAATTAATGATGTATGAAAAAGCCAATGAAGCATTTTTTACTGTTGATCGCGGGAGTTTTGATGATCGGATTTGTTTCTTCCTGTAAAGAAGAAGGGCCGCACAAAGAAGATATTGTCAAGTTCACAGCTGTTATAAACAGTTCTCCGACTATTCCCAAAGTAACTTCATCCGCACAGGGAACTGGTGTTTTTGAATACAACAAAAACACAATGGAGCTTAAATACAACATTAACTATCAAAACATTACGCCTACTGCAATAACCATTAACAATCCGGGCCCGGCATGGCAGGCTGGCCCTATCCTGTTTGAACTGGCTACCAATCCAACCGGAAACCAGCTCCAGGGAACAAAGAAACTGAATGCAGCTGAACAGACGGTTCTGGTTGCAGGCGCTTTATACGTGAACATCGTTACCAAGGAAAATATCTATGGTGAAATCCGTGGACAAATTTTGCCGGATACGTACGGAGAAGATTAATCACTGCTTTGATCTGACAAAAACGGCTTGCAGAAATTTTTCTGCAAGCCGTTTTTGTGACAGGCTATTTCTTCTTCTTTTTCCTTTTGGCCGTTTCAAAATCTTCCACTTCTTTCATCAGCGATTTGAGATCATCGGAAGTATCTTCGGTAAAATCCAGTGTTTGGGAATACTCGGAAGATGTAATTTTGAGCACGTCGATCGGTTTGTCCAGATATTGCTGTATTTCGTCCAGAACAGGCTTTTCTTCCGGACTACAGAATGAAACGGCCAGTCCCTTTTGCATGCCCCGGCCCGTACGCCCTACCCGGTGAACGTAGTTTTCAGCCTGCTCCGGCAAATCGTAGTTTACTACATAATCCACATTGGCAATATCGATCCCTCTGGCACTTACGTCCGTTGCAATCAGTACTTTGACGTTTCCTTTTTTAAAATCATTCAGCGCAGTAAGCCGGTCGGCCTGATCTTTGTCGCCGTGAATAGTCAGGCTTTGGATGCCCATTCTTTCCAGCGCATTAAAAACCCTTTCCGCACGGACTTTGGTCCTGACAAAAACCAGGATTTTACTTTCCGGATTTTCCCGGATCACCCGTTCCAGAAAAAAACGTTTGTCGTCCATGCCGATGAAAGCAACCGAATGCGAAATGTTTTTTGCAACCGGATTGTTTGGTGAAATCTGAATGCGGATCGCGTTTTTCACCAGCGAATAAGCGAGTTTTTTAATTTTCTCGTTGATCGTAGCCGAAAAAAACAGCGTTTGCCGGCTTTTTGGCAAAAAACGGATCAGGTCCTGAATATCTTTAATAAAACCCAGGTCCAGCATATGGTCCGCTTCGTCCAGAATCAGGATTTCGATCCGGTTCAGTTTGATATAACCCTGACTTACCAGATCAAACATGCGTCCCGGCGTGGAAATCAGCACGTCAATCCCTTTTTCCAGCTGTGCAATCTGCGGCCCCTGCTCTACCCCGCCGAAAACGCTGAATGCCTTGACGCGCGTGTGCTGCCCGATTTTATTAAAGACCTCGTTAATCTGGATCGCCAGCTCCCGCGTAGGAACCATAACAACACATTTTATCCCCTCCGACCTGCTTGAAACCTTTTGCTTGTGCAGCTTGTCGATGACCGGAATGGCGAAAGCGGCCGTCTTACCCGTTCCTGTCTGCGCTATGGCCAGTACATCTTCTCCTTTTATAATCGCCGGAATAGCCTTGAACTGAATATCGGTCGGGCGCTTGAAACCGGCTGTTTCAAGGCTTCTTTTAATTTCCGGGGCAATCTGGTAATCTTCGAATTTCATAAACTGTCATCTATTCAGGCAAATCTTTTTACCTGATTTTCAAAATTCTGTAAAGATACGCCCGTTATCCGGTAACAGCCGGAAATATTACAAACCCGGCTCAAAAAACCGGAGCCTGTTTTTAAGCGCAGTCATTTCTTTTTCCATAACATCGATACGTTCCAAAAGCGTATGGATCGCCTCAATGCCTTCCAGGTTAATATCCAGTTCGTGATGCAAGCGTATCATGCGTTCTATTTTCCGGAGCTGCGGAATATGCAGAAACTGCGTTTCACTTACTACAACCGTTTCGATCATTCCGTTGCGCTGTAAAGATTCTATAAATGAATACTCCACGTTGTAAGAACTGCAGAATGTCTGTATTGCTATCAACTGACTGTTTTCCATAACAAAGCAGTTTAGGATTTGGATAATTCAGTAAACAACATTTTTTGATGTTCAGTAAGGTTGGTCGGAATTTTGACGTTCAGGGTTACGTAAAGATCGCCAAACTGTCCTTCCTGCTTGTACACCGGGAATCCCTTTCCTTTTAACCTCACAACACTTCCGTTTTGCGTTTCCGGCTTGATGTTGAGCTTCACTTTTCCGTTCATCGTGTCTGTAACCAGTTCTCCGCCCAGAACGGCCGTGTAAAGGTCAAGATCTGCTTTCAGGTGAAGGTCGTTTCCGGCCCTGCGGAATCTTTCATCCGTTTCGATTGCAAAGGTGATGTACAAGTCACCGTTCGGACCGCCGTTCGAGCCGGGCCCGCCATGACCGGCGATTTTTATGGTTTGTCCATTTTCAATTCCTGCAGGCACATTGATTCTGATATTTCTGCCATTTACAGTCAGTGTGCGTTTGTGCGTTTCATAGGCTTCCCTTAAGGTCAGACGAACTTCTGCCTGATAATCCTGACCTCTGAACCTTGCCTGTCTGCCGCCTCCGCCAAAACCGCTTCCCGAGCCGAACATGGATTCAAAAAAATCAGAGAAACCGTCCCCACCACCCGAGAACCATTCGCCTTCCTGCCGGCCGGCATTGGCCCGCGACTGTCTGGCTTTTTCAAATTCCTCGCTGTACTGCCAGTCTTTTCCGTACTGATCGTATTTTTTTCTTTTTTCCGGATCGCTCAGCACTTCGTTTGCTTCATTGAGCTCCTGAAATTTCTTCTGCGCTTCCTTATCATTGGGATTAAGGTCCGGATGATACTTGCGGGCCAGTTTCCGGTATGCATTTTTAATCTCTTTTTCGTCCGCTTTTTTATCCACTCCAAGCGTTTGATAATAATCTACAAAGGGCATAGCAAATCAATTTTTAATGTAGAATATTCAATTTAGGCAATCGTAAATATATCTATTTCCGTTCCAGCATTTTCAGATAAAGATCTTCCACTTTCTTGCGCGCCCACGGTGTTTTTCTCAAAAATTTAAGACTGGATTTTACACTTGGCTCAAACTGGAAGCTGTTGATGTTCACATGATATCCCATTTGTTCCCATCCGTAATAATCGACGAGTTCGTTGAGCATGGCTTCCAGCGTTTTTCCGTGAAGCGGATTATTAGGTTGTATTTCCATATCTTCTATCAGATTAGGCAACGGTTTAAAGTAGATTTATCATCCTGAATAATTATTATGCGGAATGATTAGTTCAAACTTATAAAACTTGTTTATGGATCAGATCAAATGGGGAATTCTTGGCTGCGGAAATGTGACGGAGGTAAAAAGCGGGCCCGCTTTCAGCAAAGTTGCAAATTCCAGCCTTGCTGCCGTGATGCGCAGGGATGCAGAAAAAGCAGCCGATTATGCGCAGCGGCATCACGTTCCAAAATGGTATGCCGATGCCGACGCGCTGATCAACGATCCGGAAGTCAATGCCATTTACATTGCTACGCCGCCGGATGCGCATGAAGAGCTCGCGATCAAGGCTATACGTGCAGGAAAACCGGTTTACATAGAAAAACCAATGGCCAGAAATGCAGCAGAATGCGAACGGATCATTGAGGCAGGAAAGAAAGCAGGCGTTCCGGTCTTTGTGGCTTATTACCGGAGAGCGCTGGATTATTTTCTGAAAGTAAAAGAACTTGTGGACTCCGGGATAATCGGGGATGTGCGCTATGTAAGTATTTGCCTGCAATGGCAGCCTTACGAAGAAGAAGTAGGCGAAAACGCCAGACCGCGCTGGCGTGTTACTCCGGAAATCTCCGGCGGAGGCCATTTTCATGACCTTGCCTCGCACCAGTTTGATTTTCTGGAATTTGTATTCGGGCCGGTGAAAACGGCGCAGGGAATTTCCAGAAATCAGGCGGGGTTGTATGAAGCCGACGATATCGTAATGGCCAGTTTTGAATTCGAATCCGGCGTGCTGGGAAACGGAAGCTGGTGTTTTACGATTGACAAAGCGCAGCGCCAGGACGAAGCACGGATTACCGGTTCAAAAGGAAAAATAACATTCTCCTTTTTTGAAAAATTCGATATTATCGTTGAAAATGAAGCCGGTACAAATGTGATGCATATTCCATATCCGGAACATGTGCAGCAGCCTCTTATAGACCTGATTGTAAAAGAACTGCGTGGCGAAGGAAAAAGCCCGAGTAACGGTGACACCGGCATCCGCGCAAGCCGCATTATGGATGAAATCTGCACGAAATAATGAAATGCTTTTAGCTTTTAGCCGTTGGCTTCTGGCTTTTAGCTTTTTGAACAGGAATTGATCAGTAAAGAAAAGCTTGTAAAAACTTTTAACCGAAACTGAATTCAATCATTAATCTGAAAATGAATATTAATATTGCAGCTTTAAGGAAAATTGCATAATTATTTAAGTTGAGGCAATACAAAAAAGTTGCGAAATTCAGTTAATTGAACAATATAAACTCCAAATTCAATAGTCATGGCAAAAGGTAAAAATCTTGATAAGGGAAGCGCAAAAAAAGAGCCCGAGAAGAACCTGAAAGAGAAGCGTGCCGAAAAGAAGGCTAAAAAGGACAGTAAAAAAGATTACTGACCTATTTTCGAAAGGTTGCATGAATAGTTCAAACGAGCGCAGCCGAATGCCAGAAAACGTTCAAAGGCATCCCGGCTGCGCTCCACACAACCATTCAAAATCAGTAATGCAAAAATTATTGTTATAAATATCTACAAATGACTATTTATAACAACAAATGACAAAACATGACTACAAACAACAATTCATAACCTCTTCATTTATAAGCGAATCCATACTCAATAAACTTCCCGGTTCGTCTTGTATTTTGCCAGCCGTTTTTTGGATCTTATGATCCTGGAATTGATGCGGTTCTTTTCATCCGAAGTCATCACGTCATCCGCTTTTGCCTTCTCCAGAGCTGCCTTGATCAGATCCTGCTCGCGCATCAGTTTGCCGTACTCCACCATTGTTACTTTTTTATCCTTGTAAGCGGATTCGATCTGTTCATTCATTTTTTTCAGATCCGACTCAAAATCCTGTGCGTAGACAGCAGCACCGGAAAGCATTAAAACAGAAGCTACAAGAAAGGATTTCATTTTAGATAAGGATTTGCTGAGACCAATATTTTACTGAACGCCGCTAATTTAAAGAAGTGTTCTTTATCCTGAATCAGTTAATTTAGTTTCTGGTCAAATTTAAAGCAAGTTTCGGGTTGAACAGCAAAATTTAAACCGGCACATTTGCAGGAAAGAAGCATCAAAATCATGAGCCGGGAAACTTACAATTACGATAAAATTGCAAAAGCCATTGAGTTTATCGTCGCCAATGCAAAAGCACAGCCTTCCCTTTTCGACGTGGCGGAGGAAGTCTGTATAAGCCAGTTCCATTTTCAGCGCGTATTTACGGAATGGGCCGGTGTAAGTCCGAAAAAATTCCTGCAGTACATTACGGCTGCGTACCTGAAAGAAAAAATCCGGGAAACAGCCAATCTTGCAGAACTGGCGGAATTCGCCGGACTTTCCAGCCAGAGCCGCGTTTACGATCATTTTATTACCATGGAAGCTGTTACGCCGCTGGAATTCAGAAGTAAAGGAAACGGTGTTTTCATCACTTACGGGTTCCACGAAACGCCATTTGGCGAATGTTTTATTGCCGTCACCGAACGCGGCATTTGCGCCATGGCTTTTGTGGATGAAGTCACACGAAATGAGCAGTTGACCTTACTGCTGAAAAAATGGACGAATGCAGCCCTATCGGAAAAACCTTCAGTAACGCAGGAATATATAAACCGGATTTTTGACCCTTCCGGACAAACACCCGCCAGGCTGCCGCTGATCGTGCATGGCACCAACTTTCAGCTAAAAGTCTGGGAAGCATTGCTGAAGATACCAAACGGCTCGGTAACTACTTATCAGCAGATTGCCAGGAGCATAGGCGTTCCCGGCGCTGTTCGGGCAGTCGGAACGGCAGTCGGGGACAATCCTGTGGCTTACCTGATTCCTTGTCACCGCGTGATCCGGAAAGAAGGCATTCTGGGCGAGTACCGCTGGGGAAGTCTGCGCAAAAAAGCCCTGATCGGATGGGAAGCGGCCCGGCTGGAATTGTGAAATTTCCTGGTTCCTTAACCCTGAATTTCCCTGAAATGCGGAATAATTTACACAGGATTCAATTATTTTAAATTGAACAATTGCAATTTTAAAATCACTTAAAAAGCTTGTTAACAACGGTTTAATTCAATTTTAAATACAACTATTTTATTATGGACTGAAAATGGAAATAACAAGTTCAGTTATTAACCAATTATACAGTACAAAATGAAAAATAACATCCTACGTTCGCTAGCCATTGCAGCATTATTCGTTACAAGCAGTCTGACAGGATTTGCTCAGTTTTCTCTGGGCTTGCAGGGAGGTATTGCCAAGTCAGATGTGGAAGATTCCAAAACCGTTGCCGGCGGCGGCGTCAATTTGCGCGTATTCGCATCGCCTAAACTTGCATTCGGGGTGGCCGGAAAAATTTATGCAGACGGAAGCGATTACAGCATAGCAGGACAGACGCTCAGCTCTACCGGAACGCTTATGCCGGTTACAGGAACAGTTGATTATTTCTTTTCGGAAAGTTTTATACGTCCGTACGTTGGTGCTGATGCCGGTGTTTATTTCTCCAAATACGATGCCAAGTTCAACGGCAATACCATTCTGGAATCATCACGCCACAGTAATTTCGGAGCTGCTCCACGCGCAGGTCTGCTATTTGCATTCGGTAACGTTGGAATCCAGCTGGAAGGAATTTATCACTTCATGTTTGGCAATAAAAATCATAGCTCTACAACCGGTACCGCCAGCAACATTGATTTTGAATCTACCAAAAATTTTGGCGGTGTCAATGTCGGCGTAATATTCGGAATCGGCGGAAAGTAATCAATCGTCAAGATATAAATGTATGAAAAACGCGCTGTTCAGCGCGTTTTTTTGTTGCTATCTATTCCTGCATTAACTTGCCTGCTTTCAAGCCAAACCTTTTTTCGGATATGATGCCGACTTTTAAACAACAGCTTTGTACGTGGCTTGCATCTTTGCAATTTCATTGTGAGGAAGAAAAAACAGACGGATTTTTCTGCCGGTTAATGGTTTTCAGCAGAAAAGATCTTTTGATGAAACTTATCCTTGCTGAAACCGTACAATGGCAAAAATCGGGTACGCCGGAAGAATTACATGCTGAAATAAAGCAAATAGAAGAACAGCGGGAAAGCGGATTAAGGTCGGTTATTTTATGGGATGATCTTTGGATGACCAAAACGGAAATTGTAAAATCAAGAATCGGTGCAGCATTGGGCATTTCCCATAAAATCCCGGCAAGACTTACCGTAGTACGTCGGATCGACAAGGCAACGGCTGCGTATTTTATCGAAAAAAATCATCTGAACGGCGATGTAACGTCCAAATACCGCTACGGCCTTTTTCTTCCAGCACGCTATTTCCGCATCTTACATACCGATTTTCCGCATCATTCCGATTCTGACGAATTGCTTGCAGCTGTCGCCACATTCAGCCGTCCGCGCATTTTCAGACGTGAAGAACAGCCGTTCCGGTCGTATGAACTGATCCGGTTTGCAAGTCTGTTGCACAGCAATGTTGTCGGCGGGCTCGATAAATTACTGCGCGCATTCATCCGCGAGCGCAAACCGGATGATATCATGACTTATGCGGATCTGGAATGGTCGGATGGCTCGAACTATGAAAAGCTCGGCTTTCAGAAAATTTCAAGGATCCCGCCGATCCCGTTTTATCTGAACCCTGAATCCATGCAGCGAAATCCGGTAACGAATGATCTGAAAGAAGAAAAAACTGCTTCCGGTACAGTCATAACGGTTTACAATGCCGGAAGCATCAAATACGTAAAAACGGTTGTTAATTGAAAGGTATGGTTCCTCTGCTCGTCATCATCGGCCCTACCGCTTCGGGTAAAACCCGGCTGGCAACAAGGCTTGCAAATGAAATCAACGGCGAAATCATCAGTGCGGATTCCCGTCAGGTTTACAGAAAAATGGACATCGGCACCGGCAAAGACCTGGCTGAATACCGGATTGGCGAAAAGCATATTCCATATCATCTGATCGATATCTGTGACGCAGGCGAGCAATATAACGTCAACGATTTCCAGCATGATTTTGAAAGAATTTATCATGAAATAATAGCGAACGGGCATGTTCCTGTTTTGTGCGGCGGAACCGGTTTTTACATTTTTTCCCTGCTGAAAGGCCATGCGTATGCGTTGGTTCCGGTAAATGAAGCGCTGCGGAAGGAACTGGAAACTTTGTCGACCGAAGCCCTTCTGAGCCGCTTTGAACAACTGGATTCCGCATACAGGAATCTGGCGGACACATCCACCCGCAAACGCCTGATCCGCGCTATTGAAATCTCCGAATTTCTGATCAGGAACTCCAACGCAGACCTATTTGAAGAAAAAGCGCAGAACAAGTACCATCCGCTTGTTTACGGACTTAACCCGGCTGTGGAAACAAGACGGGAAAGAATAAGCACACGGCTGGAAAACAGGCTTCAAAACGGGCTTGTGGAAGAAGTGCAATCGTTGCTGAGCGACGGACTTTCTGCTGAGCAGCTGATTTATTATGGTCTGGAATACAAATACATTACGCTATTCCTGACAGGCACACTTACCTACAACGAAATGAAGCAACGGCTTGAAACGGAAATACACCGCTTTGCCAAACGACAAATGACTTTTTTCCGAAAAATGGAAAAAGACGGCATTCCGGTTCACTGGCTTCCGGAGGATTATTCCGAGAGTGAAAAAATACAGACCGTTATTGAAGGGTACAATACTTACAAAGGCCGTCTTTCCTGAACCGGAAATACAGATTAATCAACGACTGATTCCACAATGAACAAAAAAATAAGCAGCCTTTTACTTTTGCTGATCCTGAGCATTACCGACGCGTATCTGCTTGCACATCCCAATCTGGTCGGGAAACTGGGCATCCTGATTTACAAGCACAGCTATATCAAGGACTTTCCACGCGCACTGGCTACCGTTCTGATCGTAATCTCCATTTCGCTGCTGATCTGCGAAGCTGTTTTTCGCTATGTAAAAAGAAATACGGCACTGGTTATTTACGCAGCGCTTGTGGGGTTTGCGGTTTTCTGGCTGGTTTATGTTTACACCCTGTTTTCCAGCTTTGCGTACCGCATTACGGGCAAGGCCTTTATTTACGGCGCGCATCTTCTGCCGGTAATTCTGGGCGGAATGTACGGGCGTTATCTGATCCGGAAACTGCTGGTGCCGAAAACAGTGCCGGACGCCGGCCCGGAAAAAAGCAATCCGGAAAGCACATCCGTCTGAATCCATGCACGTTGCGACTTTGACCTTTTTTTACATTCGATTGAATTATATCATTGATTCATGCATTGGCAGGATATCATTGCCCTGTCTCTCATTTTTCACAAATAATACACGGATTATAATAGAAAGTACGCAGTTTTTTAAGATATTGCGGCTTGTGTCGGATCAGGAAATGGTTACTCCTGATTTCATTTAACACAAAATTAATTTATTGGATAAGTAAATCAGTAACTAAAAAAATCTTTGCATTGACATGGCCTGACTTACATTATCTTGTCATTAACCTTTTTAATTTTATTCTTATAATATGTCCCAAATAGCCGAATTAACCCTTGATGGTAAAAAGTACGAGTTTCCCGTTACAGAAGGAAGTGAACACGAAAAAGCGATAGATATAGCCAAGTTACGCGACCAGACAGGGTATATAACGATTGATGCAGGTTACAAAAATACAGGCGCCACGAAAAGTGCAATCACGTTTCTGGACGGCGAAGAAGGAATACTGAATTACAGAGGTTACTCGATTGAAGATCTGGCAGAAAAATCATCGTTTCTGGAAGTCGCTTATTTACTGATTTACGGTGAACTTCCGACCGAGAAACAATTCGCTGATTTTGAACATGAAATAAGAACGCATACGCTCGTCAACGAGGACATGCGCAAGATTTTTGAAGGGTTCCCGGTCAATGCCCATCCGATGGGCGTGCTTTCCTCGCTTGTCAGTGCAATGAGCGCCTTTTATCCGGAAACACTGGACGACAATACGGAAGAGGTTACGCAGCTGCATATCATCAGGCTGCTTTCCAAATTGCCGACTATTGCCACGTGGTCCTACAAAAAATCGCAGGGACATCCGGTTAATTATCCGCAGAATGATCTGGATTACTGTTCCAACTTCCTGAACATGATGTTTTCCTTGCCGGTTGCCAAGTATAATGTGGACCCTGTAGTTTCAGCTGCTCTGAACAAATTGCTGATCCTGCATGCGGACCATGAGCAAAACTGCTCTACTTCCACCGTAAGGCTGGTCGGTTCTTCTCAGGCGAACATCTATTCTTCCATTTCTTCGGGCATCAGCGCGCTGTGGGGCCCGCTTCACGGTGGTGCAAACCAGGAAGTAATCGAAATGCTGGAAGCCATCAAGAACGACGGCGGCGATACGCAGAAGTACATCAATATGGCCAAGGACAAAAGCAGCGGATTCCGTCTGTTCGGCTTCGGGCACCGTGTTTACAAGAATTTTGATCCGCGTGCACGTATTATCAAAAAGGCGGCAGATGATGTACTGAACAAACTGGGCATTAACGATCCGATTCTGGAAATTGCCCAGAAACTGGAAAAGGCAGCGCTGGAAGATGAATATTTCGTTTCCCGCAAGCTGTACCCGAACGTTGACTTCTATTCCGGAATCATTTACCGCGCATTGGGCATACCAACCAATATGTTTACTGTAATGTTTGCAATCGGCCGTTTGCCGGGCTGGATCGCGCAATGGAAAGAAATGCGTACAAACAAGGAGCCGATTGGCCGGCCGCGCCAGATTTACGTCGGTGCTCCGAAAAGAGAATTCGTACCGATCAGCGAACGAGGATGATTTTATAAATACATGAAAAGCAAATGCCCGGACCAAAACCCGGGCATTTGCTTTATGACAGAAATAATGATCAGGGCGAAAGGCGTTCAATCAGCCACGAACCTTCCTCCGATCTGACGTAACTCAGCCTGTCGTGCAAACGGCTGGGCCTACCCTGCCAGAATTCGATATAATCCGGAATAACGCGGTAACCGCCCCAATGCGGCGGCCTCGGCACTTCCCTGCCGTTAAATTCCTGTTCGATCTCCTTGGTCCGGTTTTCTAGAAAAGCGCGGTTCTCAATCACTTCACTTTGATACGACGTCCATGCACCGATCTGGCTGCCGCGCGGACGAACTGCAAAATATTCACTGGATTCCTGATCGGACGTTTTTTCAGCTTTTCCTTCAATCCGGACCTGCCTTTCAAATTCTTTCCAGAAAAAGGTAAGGGCAACCTGCGGTTCAGAGGCTATTTCCCTGCCTTTTTTGCTGTTGTAATTTGTAAAGAATGTAAAACCCTCCGTATCCAGATCTTTTAACAGTACAATTCTTGCCGACGGTCGGCCGTTAAATACAGTACTCAGCGTCATGGCGTTTGGCTCTGTAATGCCTGCATTAAGCGCTTCACCAAACCACAATCTGAACTGATTGAGCGGATTAGGCTCCAAATCACTCTCAAGTAATCCTTTTAAATTGTAATCATGACGAATTTTGGCAATTTTATGATCCATGGATGGAATATGTTCAATGTTAAGAAACCAAAAGTAGCCATTTCAGAGGAAAGATTATTAGATTTGTAATCCATAAGATACGTACAGACGAAACCAGAAATACGATGGCACAAGAACAACAAGAAGGGGTCAATAGCGAAGAGCAGGAAGACCTGACACCAAAAACGATTGACACCCTTGAAATTGATCTTAACAACGAGTTGACCGAAGAACATGAGGAAGAGGTGCCGGACGTTGATTATAGTCAGCTGTCTAAGGAGCAGCTGGTGAATTTACTTGAAAATGAACTGGCATCCATTAACGGTGAAGGTTCAAAACCAGCTCAGTTAAAAAAATCGGAAGCAGTGGTGCGAAACATACGCCCTGTTCTTGATCAGATCAAACAGAAAGACAGAGAAGCTGCATTGAGCGCATTCATTGCCGATAATGGCGGTGAAGAAGGCTTTGAATATAAGTATGATGCAGAAACACAAAAAATAGATTCGCTCAGCCGTGAAATAAGAGGCCTTAAAAACGCTTATTACCAAGGGCAGGAACGGGAAAAAGAGAAGAATTTCAATGTCAAAACCTCGTTGCTGCAAAGGCTCCGCACCTTGCTCGAAGATGAAGGCAACCGCGAAACAGATGCTTCGGGGCTTAAATCCAGCTGGGAAGAGTTCAAGAAAATTCAGGATGAATGGAAGCAGGCCGGCAATATCGCTTCGCCGCATAACGGAACGCTCTGGGCTACATACAACGCGCTCATCGACCGATATTTCAGCAACAGGAACATTTACTTTGAATTAAAGGAGCTTGACAGACGCCGCAATGCGGAACTGAAGGCAGAACTTTGCGAGAAAGTGGAAGAACTTGGAAAATCACTGGAAAACCGTCCGATGACCAAGGAAATCCTGGCCGAAGCCAATCACATTTTCGAAGATTACAAGCATTTGGGGCCAGCTCCGAAAGAAGATCAGGAAAAACTTTGGCAACGGTTTAAAGAAGCCATGGATGTACTTTACAACGCACAACGCGGACAGTTTGCGGAGCAGAAGAAATCCATGCAGGAAAATTATGATCAGAAGCTGAAAATATATGAAGCCATTGAACCTTTTACGACTTACAATTCAGGAAGTATAAAGGAATGGAATGCCAAAACAAAGGAAATTATGGCATTTCAGGATCAGTGGGTTGCTTTGAAAGGCATCATGCCTCGTGAGGAAGGAAAGGAACTCAGCAAAAAATTCTGGGCGGCATTAAAGACTTTCTTTAACAACAAAGGTGAATTTTTCCGTCAGCTGGAATCTAAGCGCGAACAAAACCTGGAACTGAAAAACCAGCTTTGCGAAGAAGCAGAAGCCATCCTCGAAAGCGGTGACGACAGCCCGGGTTCCACTCAGAAAATCATTGAACTGCAAAAGAAATGGAAAGGCATCGGCCAGGTTCCTGAAAAGTTCAAAGACACCATTTACGATCGCTTTAAAAAAGCGTGCGACGCATTTTTCAATCAGAAACGTGCGAAGAACAAGGAAGTTGAAGATGAATTTGAAAACAACCTGAAACGTAAAATCGATCTGATCGAAAGAATTGAGGCAGCAGCTAAAAGCAAGGACGAATCGTCCCTTAATCTGCTGAGTGCGTTCAAGAGTGAATGGAATTCCATTGGGTTCGTTCCGAAGAAAGATATGCAGTCGATTCAGAAACGTTACATTGCGGCCATCAATACGTATGTAAGTGCAATCGGACAGTTATCCTCCAAGGAAAAAGAACAGGCTGTGCTTGAAAGTGAAGTGGAGCTGGTCAGGGATGGAGATAACAGCAGAGGGCTTTACCGGAAGGAAAGTGACTTTAAACGCAAGATTACGCAACTGGAAAATGACATTGCATTGTGGCAGAACAACATTGAATTTTTTGCCAAGTCCAAAACTTCTGACCGCCTTAAGGCAGAATTTGAGCGTAAGATCAATAATGCTTTAAATCAGCTGGAAGATTTGAAACACCAACTGTCTATTATTCAGGAGGCTATCTGAAATGTAAAAAAAAGTTTAAAAATATTACCTGAAAGGTTTGCAGGGAATACTCTTTAATACTAGTTTTGCACCATGATAACGGATTAAGAAACGGTATCAAAAAAGAGGCCTCCATAGCTCAGCTGGTAGAGCAACTGACTTGTAATCAGTAGGTCGTTGGTTCGATCCCGACTGGGGGCTCTTGAAAATGCGGTTCGCCGCTCCGAAAGCACTTAGCATTTATTTGCTAAGTGCTTTTTGTTTTTACTGCCAATGTTGCAATGTACTTTGGGGACCAGTCCGAAAAGTTGAGGACTAACAAAAAAGTAGCTTTTTGCGAAGAATCAATTTTTAAGTCTTTTGCAAGAGCTTTACTTATCTCCAGTCCATTTTCTATTTGTAATAAGTAATTGTACTACTTAGGAAGTAATTGACCTAACTTTTCTTTCAAAGATTCCGGTTTTAAATCTATTGCTATGATAACTCCATCCGGCCCGATCAGATAATTCTTGGGAATAAATTGAACATTGTATAATGTTGATGCTTCATTTGACCAACCCTGCAAATCGGAAAGCTGTGTCCAAGTTAATCCGTCTTTAACTATGGCTTTTAACCAGGCGTCTCTGGTCTTTAACTGATCAAGGGAAACACCTATGATGGTAAAATTTTGATTGCTAAATTCATTGAAGGTCTTGACCAAAGCCGGATGCTCTGCACGGCAAGGTCCGCACCAGCTTGCCCAGAAATCAAGAAACACGTATTTACCCCGAAAGTCGGTTAAGGATACAAGTTTCCCGGTGGTGTCTTTTTGGGTGAAATTCGGAGCGAGAGTTCCTATACTGGTTTGAGAAAGTTTACTCAGCACCTTTTGGTATTCTTTACCCGAAGGACTATTTCGGACCGACTCAGTTAAACTCTCAAATAAAGTTGTGAGTTCTTTGAAATCAGGCGTAAACCCGCCACTTGACTGAATTGCTTCAATGCTGACCAGGCTGTTTGGCATTCGGGTAATAAAATCCTGATATATCTTTTTTCTTTCTGACCTTGCCCATTCTTTTTTTTGTTCCCAACTTTCTTCAAACACCTTTTTATCTGCATTTTCCGGTAAAGCTCTCAAGGCTTTACTGTAATCTGTGTAAATTTCCGTACGTTTCTTATTAACCGGAGCAAGCATCTTTTGCAACTTAGCAAAATCCTTGTTCAACGGCCCTGCAGTAACAACTGCATTGGCTAGTGAATCAGAACTCTGAATCAGGATCGTACCAGACTCTATAAAAAGCTCAAGGTCATTATAATCTGGCATGGTATATAAAATGGCTTTTCCAGGAAATTTTATATTACCACGGAATTCAAATTCGCCGTTTTTAACTTCTGCCGAATCTTTTACCCCACTTACATTAGCAGGATCAGGATACCAAAGCATCACTTTACTCTGTTTTTTCTGTGGATTTATCTTAGCCTTAATAATAAATGGATAGCCTTGTGCCAGGACTAATGTGGGCAGTATAGCAGCAATAAACAAGTTCGCCAATAAGATGAGACATTTCAAATGAAGATATTTCATAGCTCGGGTAAGGTGAGAAATATAATTTTATAAACTAGTGAATTTATTTGTACTAAACAAATAATTAATAAAATTATATGATGCAGCCATGTTTCTAGCATTCATTGTAACGCCTTATATGACATTACTTTACATGCATATTCTCGAAATACTCCTGCTTTCTTCTTAGAGGTATGTAAATATTGGATAATCTAAAAGGCTTAAAACCCGAATCTGTGATCTTTCCGTTATGTTAAGTACTCTCAAAAAATCATCGGCTTTGTTGACGCTGAAATTCCATCTTTTAGATAATGGAGATAAAAGTTTCTTGATGTTACAAAAGCATTGAAATGCTCGTCAATACGCCCTCTAATTAGCAAACCGGTATTTTAAAGCAACAATGCCTTGAAAATATCCGATAAACGGATCTGATTGAGCAGAACCTGCACCAGGCTGGTAATTACGTTCTCTTCTTCCAAGATAATTGTTTTCCCGAATAACAAACGACTTCTGGACACCCCAATCCAGTACAAGTAATCTGGATATGGTATGCTGAAATCCGATGATGGCAGCAGGAAATAGAACCGTTCCCTTTTTTAAGACAGGCATATAGGTTTCCAAAAACCCCGAATCTGCTGACAGCTCCTGCTGCAAAGCTGTTTGCCGATACTGTGACAAGACGAGAAAGGCCCCTATGAAGAGTTGGTTTTTTTTCTGCTTACCCGAGATCGATGCCGGATAGAGCCTTGCTCCTGCTTTTAGAAAAGTTCCGGATGTTCTTCTCTGACTAATGCCGTCATATACTTTATAATTTACCAAACCAGTATGACCCGTTTTAAAAGTATGTCCGAAATTAAGGTCCAGTGAATATCCTGAATGACGTCTAAATTCTGAACTGATCTCGGCAGACCTGGCTATGAAAGGAGGAATGTTAATTCCAACGCTCGTTTTCCATTGTGCATGACTTATTGCCGAGGTCAACAAGAACATTGATAAAAAGAAAAGTTTCATGGCAGAAATTTTTTCATAACGACACCAATGAATTCAGTTTAGTTGCCTTTGCATTGAATTACAAAAGATTTTAAAAAGGTTATCAACTGTAAGGGCTGCAAGTAGCCTTGAAAAAAATCTTAAAACCCATAATTGACGATTAAAATAATTAACCCTTCTATTCTCCAGAAAAGACCAATTAAACTCAGAATTGGATTTGTAACTTGATAAACTACAATTAGCCTAACATATCGCAATTACTTTTCAGCTTTACAGAATCTGCTTTAAATGATCAGAATTTTTAATTATTTTATCATACAGGGAAAATTTTCATAGTAGCATTTGTATATACTTTCACAAGCTTGTGAACCGGTCCAATCCTTGAAAAGTAGGAAGTAATCAAGATCAAAGCGCTCAATTTCTCGAAAAAAGTTATTCATACTACTGTACCTGGCAAATCCAATGAGTTATCGGCAGATTTCTTTGCTGGCAGTTAGCTTTTGAATCGTCTCAGGTTAAAGAGCATTTATGACGAATACAATACCGTGGCTACTTGCTTGCATTTAAGATCATGCATGAAGACAACCGATTGACAAAAAATGAGATCAAACAACTGGTTTAAGACTCTATTGAAAGCATAAATTTTCTATACTGAATCAACTCAGACTAAATGTCTGCCAATGTGTTTTTCTGCCCATGTTTTTTTGCAATAAACTCAATTTTTGAAAATCTCCTGCAAAGTCGTAGCAAGATACTGCTTACAATTCATCCAGGTATGTCCGCCGAGGACGATATAACTTTTGACACGGATCTTTTTGTCCTCAAACATCGCAATGTTCTTTTTCACACTTTCATATAAAAAATCATCCGTACCGACACTGATGGTGAACAGCTTCAACTGGCTGTTGATTTTGTTCGCATCGGGGGCGTAATTCGAAAAGTTCTTTTGAAATTCTTCCGTTGCAGTGTACGGTGCGTACGAACAGATGTAAGCAAACTTGTCTGTATTCGTAAGCCCAATGTTCAGCGTTTGTCCGCCGCCAACGGAGAATCCGGCAATGGCCCGATGCTTGCTATCAGTGAGCACCGGGTAATTCGATTCAACAAATGGAATAATATCGCTGACGACGTCTTTGGTAAAATCTGCCATCGGAGCCGGTCTTACATTGCCATAAGGCATGACAATAATCATTTCAATTGCTTTGCCCTGCGAAATCAGGTTGTCTGCAATAAAATTCGCACGCCCTACTTTCGTCCACGTTTCTTCCGTATCCGACCCTCCATGAATGAGATAAAGTACCGGATATTTTTTTGTCCCGTTTGGCTTGAATCCCGGAGGCGTATACACGAGCATTTGCCGGGTTGTGCCGAGCGTTTTGGACTGATAATACCGATAGCTGATTTTTCCATGCGGCACATTCTGTAACGAATGAACCAACGGCGTTTTACCGGGAATCTCTACAATACTGCGCTTAAACCGTTCATTTGTAAAAATTTGCGTGTTACTTGGATCGGCCAGCTGCACACTGTCTACGGTAAAGGCATAGGGATAAATATCGGGCTTAACCGGCCCCACGGTAACGCTCCAGATGCTCGAGGTATCTCTGATCATCGCTTGCGGAGCAGTCAGGAACTCCCCGCTTACCATCACCTTTTGTGCCTTTTTTGAAAAATATTTGAATGTTATCCGATTATCGGCATGCACTTCGGGTGAACTGAGGGATGGTGGCCGCTGGGCCATGGAGGCAACCGGACCGAGCAGAAATGTGATGATAGCAAAAATGACGTATTTCATCGCTGTTTGTTGGTTCATTTGAAGAGTAGCTGAGCAGTTTCCATCAAATAGGTCTTCACGTTGATCCAGGTGTGACCTCCGCCGGTTATCATACTTTTATAGTTGATCTTTTTTACGCTGAGGTAATTCAGGAATGTAGCCACGTCTTTGTACATAAAATCTTCGGTGCCCACTCCTACCCACAGCATTTTCCATTGCTTGTTGGTTTTCTCCGGATTAGAAATAATGGACGCATAAGTGCCTTCCAGCTCGCTGGTGGGTAAGTTGGCGCTGTATGCACAAATCCACGAAAATGTATCCGGGTTCCAGAAGGCAGTGCGCAAGGTTTGTCCGCCGCCGCGTGAAAAACCACCGATCGCCCGGTTGTCCTTATCTGCAAGGGTACGATACGTTTTATCCACGTAAGGAATCACATTTTGGATCAGATCCTGCTCAAATCGCCGCATTCTAACCATTGCGTCCGGACTGTCCCGGACAGGATCAGCTGGTTTTGGGTTGCCTGTCTGCTCGGCTATTCGGGCTTCCATGTTCCCGTAAGGCATGACCACGATCATGGGTTTTGCTTTGCCTTCTGCAATGAGGTTATCCAGAATGAAGTTGGTGCGGCCAGCCTTGAAGAAGGTTTCCTCCGTGTCGGTTGTCCCGCTTATTAGATAGAAAACGGGATACCTTTTACCAGGATTCTGATCATATCCGGGCGGTGTGTAAACCACAACGGTGCCTGTTGTACCTTCCACGGACGGATAATATTCATAATTTACCGAGCCATGAGGCACATCACGAAGTGCATGTATCGTAGGCGTAAAGCCAGGAACCTCGAACAGGCTCGACTTGAAGCGTTCATTCGGAAAAAAATCTTCATTGGCCGGATCCATGACACTGATGCCGTCCACTACAAAATTGTAGGAATACACATCGGGCACGACCGGCCCCACGGTCACGCTCCATATCCCAATGCTATCTTTGGTCATCGGCGCATTGGAAGCACCAAACAATCCTCCTGCCAGCTTTACCTCTTTTGCCGCTGGCGCCAGATATCGGAACGTCACTTTTTTGTCAGGCAATACCTGGGGCGACACGATGAACGGGCCTCTCGGAGGCTGTGCTTTTCCAGCCAGGCATAAGCCCAGCACCATCCATAAAAATAATAGCCGGGAAACCGTGGTAATGTGCATAACAGGTGGTCGTTGAATTTTATATAAAAAAATTTCTGAGCAAAATGACTGGATCGTGTCGTAATTGAACCTTCAACCAATACAGCATTTGAATGAACTGTCTCGCGCTACATGGCTTCAATCTCGATCACCACACTGGTTCTCCGCGCATTTACAACCGGATTAAACCCGGCTGTCATCAGATATTCTCCTGAGTATGTCTGGTCTTCTTTAATCGCGGATTTGGTGTCGGGATAGAGGTTCAATTCTTTCACTTTGTAATTTTTGGAAGGGTCCAGACCTTGCAGGCGGATCGGTGTATCGGAGCCGTCACCGTTTCTGTTTCCTACGAGGTAAGAGAACAGGATCGCTTTGGATTTGTTTTTTGCAGCAAACATCAGCGCGGCGTAATCATTTTTCTTTGGGTCCACCAACCGGAAAAGGTCACCCTGGAAAATAATGTCTTTCACAGCATTATAGGTAGAAACGGCTTGCTGGCTGAATTTAAAATCCTTTTCATTCAAATGTCCCACCACAATGTCATAACCCAAACGCCCCATCATAGCTACGTCCGTACGGAATTTTAAGGGCTGTTTTCCCCAATCCGTTACGTGCGCACTCTGCGTAATGGCCGGAAAGAAATAGGAATATTCCCACTGCATAAACACCCTTTCCAACGGATCGGTATTATCGCTGGGCCAGAATTCTGTGAAATATTTAAGTGCTTCATAGTCTGCACGACCGCCGCCGCCGGAGCAAAGCATCATCGGAACTTTGGGATATTTGGCCCGCAGCTTTTCCAAAACTTTATACAACCCTTTTACATAATCCACATAGAGCCGGGATTGCATTTGTTTGGTTTTTTCGAGATAAGGGGAATAGGCGTTAAAAGTGACTGCATTGCAATCCCATTTGATATAGGCGATATCCGGATTTTCCGTAAAAAGTTTGTCCAGAATCCCGTAAACAAAATCTTGCACTTCGGGATTAGATAAATCCAGCGGAAGCTGATTCCGCATGTAATGTTCGGGGCGTTGCGGCTGTTTGATCACCCAATTCGGATGTTTCTCGTACAATTCGCTCTTCGGGTTAACCATTTCCGGCTCTACCCAAATCCCGAATTTGATGCCTGTCTTTTGTGCTTCT
The DNA here is from genome assembly GCF_005860765.1 of Dyadobacter sediminis. Taxonomy (GTDB): domain Bacteria; phylum Bacteroidota; class Bacteroidia; order Cytophagales; family Spirosomataceae; genus Dyadobacter; species Dyadobacter sediminis. The sequence continues at coordinate 843,057 of NZ_VCEI01000011.1, forward strand.
TTGACCAGATAACCAATTCCGTTCGGCAATTTTTTTACGTTTTCCTGCCAGTCTCCCAAACCGGCGCCGTCGCTGTTGCGCGGATATTTATTGGCAAACCAGCCGTCATCAAGCAGGAACAGATCGACCCCTAATTTTTTACCATCTTTGAAAAGCTCAGCAAGCTTGTCCTGGTTGAAATCAAAATAAGTGGCTTCCCAGTTGTTCAAAAGCGTCATTCTTGTGCCTTCCCCATCCAGGATCCTGTATTTTCTGGCCCAGTTGTGCAGGTTGCGGCTGGCATCTCCTTTTCCATTTTCTGAAAAAGTGTAGATAAAAGAAGGCGTTTTGAATTCCTGCTTTGCAGCAAGCGGATATTCCGACGCAAAAGGATTGATCCCGGCAATCAGACGTAAATTATGGTAAGAATCGACTTCAAATTCCATCTTGAAATTGCCCGACCACGCCAATGTTCCCAACAGCACTTTGCCTTCGGTTTCCGTTGCCGGTTTGTCGAAAGACAGCGAAAAACTGGGTGGCTGAAAAAGATTGGCGCGCGTTCCCAGTTTGGAATCCAGAACGCGGATCCCGGCGGTCAGCAATTCTTCTTCCGGGTTCATTTCTTTTGCCCAGGTTCCATTGTAATGTGTTAAGTAATAATCCTTTGCAATGAAATACAGATTGGCCGACGCATATTTTTCAAGCGTAACCGGTTTCTTCTCATCACTCCGGATCACACTCCATTGCTCCACCACATTCTCCTGAATGTATGTTTTGTAAAAAAGGGTTACCTCCACAGCATAAACAGGATCTTTCAAAACAATGCTGGTAACAGCCACATTATCATTCTCTTTCGCCGTTTTATGGCTCACATACACCAGATCCAGTGACTTATTGCCATCGCCATGCGTCAGCTGCAAAGCCGGTTCGGACACGCTCCAAGTTCCGGCTGGCGTGTAGGCGGAGTTATAAATCCCCGCATTGCCATCGTGTTGACGGCTTTGCGATGGAATGAGATTGTATTCGGTTGCCTGGCTTAATTTCTTTCCGAAATAGATGATGCCGAGATGATTTTCTTTGTCCGTTTGCAGCACCAAAGCATTTTGCCTGGTTTCTATCGGGATAATAACAGGCGCATTTTGCGCAATGGAAGCTGCTCCGCCAAGGATCAGAAAGATGGAATAGATAAATTTTTTGTACACTACTAAATGATTTTTATGCATTGATTAATCCCCCTCGCCGAACCGAATCGCCTTGATTCGAATGGGCGCTCCGTTAAATACCAGATATAAGTCTTTTATACCGCTTACTGAACCCGGAGTAATATTAAAAGACATTTTATCCGTGTATTCTCCCGAAAATTTCCCCAAAAGAAATCCATCCGGAGCATTAGCATGCATCTCAATGGTTCCCGAGGGCGGTGTGCCTGCATTTCTGCCGCCAGCACGGATGATTTCAATTTGCTTAATGCCTGTTAAGTCAATTTCTTTCAGCCTGAAAGATGCGCCGGCATTCCGGACGAATGCCATTGTGCTATCATTGTTAAAACCCATTTCTTTGACCTGATCTGCAAGCGATATGGGCACAACCGGATTCCGGAGAATCACATTGGCCTCCGAAGATTGCGGGGATGCTGTTTTTGTGCCGTGGTCCGTGTAGGCGGCGCGGAATATGAAGCTGCCTTCTGTATCGCCTTTCGGAACGGCGGTGGTATAGGTCCTTTTACAGGCAGTGTTTTGGCAGGCTTGGGCGCGTCCGACAAGCTCATGATGTAGCGGACGATTCCTTTCACATCGCTTTCCGCCATGGTCGGGTGTGCGGGCATAAATGCATCGCCCCATACGCCTGATCCGCCATTCAATATCTTCTTGGACAAGGATGTTACCGCAGTTGGATCACCTTTGTATTTTGCCGATACAGCCGTAAATGAGGGGCCGAGCACCATTTCTTTAATCGCATGACAAGCCTTGCAATCGCCATTATTGATCAGTGAAATGGCAGTGGCGTATTGCGCCGAAGCATCGACGCTCATTTGCTTTTGGGCAATCCGCGTCAGGTTAAAGCCCTCCGAAAGATAGTTCGTACTGACAGAAATCTGAGAAGGCAATATTTTCTTGTTTGCAAGGCTGCCATCTTCCTTGTCGCTTACACGCACCTCGTAATCAATGCTTTTTCCCGGAAAATAGAAGGTAGCATTTCCTTTGGTAACCTTAAATTCTACCACCGGAGGCTCATTACCTGCTTTGATTTCAACTGATTTGGTATTTTTTTCGCCGGCTTTGTCCGTCACCGTCAGCGTTGCCTGGTAAGTGCCCGGTGTTGTAAACGTGATGGACGGATCGGCCTCTTTGAGTGTTTTGAAAACGGCATTGTTTTTCCGGATCACCCATTCATATTGCAGCGCATCGTCTTCATCAAAGTCCTTGGTTCCTTTGGAAGACAGCGTAACCTGCAAGGGAAGTGCTCCCGCCGTTTTACTGGCTGAGGCTTCTACCGATGGTTTTCTGTTTCCGCTGTTATACTCGATCCGGATCAGCTCGGCTTCGGGGTTATCTTTGAAATAGCCGTTTCCATATTCAAGTACATACAGATCGCCGTCCGGCCCAAATTTCATGTCGATCGGCCCTTTTAATTTCAGATCAGGAAGAAAGCGCTCCATGGATTTGTAATCGCCATTTTCCTCCATTTCCACCACATTGATCCAGCCGCGTACCCAGTCGGTAATGAACCATTTGCCTTCATAATATCCGGGAAATAACCGCGCTGCGTTTTTGAAATCGTCTTTCCGAAATACCGGCCCGCCTACTGCGCTGTTGCCACCGCTTTCCATCAGCGGAAATTCCTGGCTCTGCGCTTTGGAATACCAGATAAATGCAGGCTGTGCAGCCGGAAGTTCCTTTAAGCCGGTGCTGTTTGGGGAATTGTTAACGGGATGTGCAGGGTCAAAAGGCGCTCCGGAAACTTTGGTGGCGAAGTCGTATTTGACGTAAGCTTTATTATTGGCCACAAAATACGGCCAGCCGTAAAATCCCGGTCCCTTAGCGCGGTTGAATTCGTCATAGGATTGCGGGCCGCGTTTTTCGAGGTCGTCACGGGACCCGTCCGGGCCTACTTCTCCCCAGTAAAGCCATCCGGTTTTCGAGTCGATTGTCGGGCGCCAGGGATTTCTGTTGCCCATCGTGTAAATCTCGGGTTTGGTCTGCGGCGTTCCCGGAGGAAAAAGATTGCCTTTTGGAATGGTGTATGATCCATCATTTTCAGGATGGATACGCAGGATTTTTCCTCTCAAATCATTGGTGTTCGGGGACGATTTCTGAGAGTCGCGGGGCGACTCTCCCGGTCTTTCGTCAAGAGGGGCAAAACCATCCGAAGCACGGGAAAATGTGTTGTCTCCCGTAGTCAGATACAGATTTTTGTCTTTGTCAAAAAGCATTCCTCCGCCTACATGGCAGCATTCTTCACGCTGAACCGGCACTTCCAGGATCACTTTGCGCGAGCTTTCCAGCAGCTCTTTTCCATGCCATTCGTAACGCACAAGCACGTTTTTGGCCTCGTCGCCGGCCAGGGAATAGTAAATGTAAATCCAGTGGTTTTGATCATAATCAGGATCCAAGATCACGCCCTGCATGCCATCTTCGCCTTCCGTTACTTCGCCTGCTTTGTTAACGTATTTGGTGCTGACGGCAAACTCCGCCACCGTTTCCATGGCTTGCGACTTTGGATCGTACACCTTCAACTTCCCTTTCCGCTCGGCATAGAGCACCCTGCCGTCTTTCAAAACCTGAAACTGCATAGGCTCTTCAAGCCTTTGAGCAAGAACCACTTTGGTAAACCGGTTGCTTTCGGGCTTTTTAGGTGTTTGGGCCAAAGAAATTTCCGCATTTGTAAAGAAGCCAAATAATGCGGAGACAAATAAGCCGGATTTTATCATTCTATATCCCTTCCGGAAATCACAAGATTTTAACATTCAAATGATGTTTAGATAAAAGTCAATATTATAAATTTTACAGCTGACGGGTTATTTAAAAAGCTGATAGGCTTTGCTTAGAAAACGCGGATAAAGCGGCTCGTGCTTCGGCATGTTCAGGTAGAACAGGACGATCATATTATTCTCAGGATCAATGATATATTCTGTTCCATACAATCCTCCCCAGGCAAAAGCCGTGTTGGAAACCTCAGGAGCCGGTTTCTTCTCCGCATTGTAAAGCTCAAACCCAAGTCCAAACTGAAAACCCTTGCCGCCCGAATTCTCCGCAGGCAACCGGTTGACTTTGGTCATCAGCTCAATGGTTTCCGGTTTCAGAATCCGCTTGCCATTGAACTCGCCTTTATTCAGAAGCATCTGACAGAATTTTGCATAATCTCCGATCGGTCCGTTGAGCCCGATCGCGCCCTCGGCGTAGGTTTGATCCGTGCTGATCGTCGTCTCGCTGTATTTGTTGGATTGGGGAACGAGCTTGCCGTCGATGTCGCTGTACGCTTTGACAAACCGGTTCATTTTTGATGGTTCGTAATACCAGTCGGTTTCGGTCATGCCCAGTGGATTCAAAATCGTTGTTTTGACATACTCACGCAGACTTTTTCCGGATATCAGCTCCACCATATAAGCCAGCATGTTGGTGCTGATGTGGTAATTCCACTCACTGCCCGGATCGAAACCCAGTGGATACTTTGCAAGCGCGATCATTTCTTCTTTCAGATATTTGGCCGTGCCAACGCCGCCGGTTCGTTGTCCGGGGCCTGCCGGCGCGTTACTTCCTGCCGCAGCATTACGTTTTTCCATTTCAGCACGCCGTGCCTTTCCCACCACTCCGGCACCAATTCCGGAAGAATGCGACATCAGATGGGCAAACGTCATGGGCGTTTTCACAGGCCTGGTTTCAAATGTCCCGTCTTCTTTCACAGCCGTTGCGACCTTGTCGGATATTTCTGGAAAATATTTGGAAACCGGATCGTCAACCGAAACCAAACCCTTCTCCACCAGCGTCATAAAGGCTACGGTTGTTACGGCTTTGGTTTGTGAAAAGAGAATGTAATAATCGTCCACAGAAGCAGGAACATTGTTTTCAACGTCCTTATATCCAAATGCTTTGTTGTAAACCACATTTCCACCTTTGGCTACAAAACCGACGATGCTGCTCGCTTTTTTCTGATCGATAAAGCTTTGCAGGAGTGAATCAATGCGCTTCGTTTTTGCATCGCTGGTGCCAGCTGCTTTCAGGTCAGCATTGTAATGTAATTCCTGCGGAACTGCGGATTTCTGCTGCGCTACTGTGCAGTTGAATGCAGCTAAAAGCGCAATGCTTAAATAAATTTTTTTCATTGGGTTAAGGCTAGATGATCACGGTCTATTTTTCACCAACAAATTTCAGCATATCTACCGATTCTATTGACACTCCGGAGTATGCAATCAAACTTATTTTTCCGCGCGCAGCTGCTTTTGGAATATTAACAACCAGCTGACCAGGCGCTTTGCTCACGAACTGTGTGATTGGCTCAGTCACTCCCGTAAACAGCACGCCCATTGTCAGGTCCAGATTGGTGCCTGTTATAGTCAGGTTTTTCCCGAAATGAAAGACCTACCTGACGGTACTACTGTTCGGATAAAAACTTTATAGATATTTGCTTTAACTATTTTCAGCTTGGTGCTTTGACTATCCTGTGCGAGTTGTGCAACAGCTACGGACGTTTTGTGATTTTGTAAAATAGGCCACACAAGTAATTTTCCAACCTACTTGCTCTACAACAATACAAAATACGTATTTTGTATTGCAAGTGCGTTAACCGGCGAGTTGGTGGCAAGGCTAAGCGACACACCTACGGACAGACAAATTCAGGTATTACAAAAATGAAAATAGTTTTTACAATAATCGGACTGATCATCTTAGCAATTGTGATTTTTGCAGTTTATAGACTTGTGACTGTTAGACGACAAAACAGCAAACTCAATGCCGAACGTTTTAATAGAATCAAAGACCTCTACGAAAAACTTGAAAGTGGACAAGAATTGATAGACAATGACGTCTTCCCTTTTGCAAAAAACATATTGACAAGACAAACAACATTTGAACTTTTAGCTGACCACAACAAAACATATCTTTTTCCGAAGGAGTATAATACGTTAATAAAAGGGGCTGAAAGTAATCTTGCTAATTGGTTGGAATTCCCAACTGAACTGGATGCTTGCCCTGATGAAATTCAACATATCAAGCGAGTGACTTTTGACTTTGACGGACAGAATAACTTTGTTCACTATGAAGTTTTTAAGTATAGAGTGAACGAACCTCACTGGGCAGCAAAAGAGGGCTGGATTTTAGGTGTTGTTGGTCCATATTTTGACGACAGCAAACCTTTTGACTTTCCACAAGCAACGTTTAGCAGAGTAAGTAGCACACTGGACAAAGTAACGCCAGATGAAGAAGCAAAATGGGTACACAAGAACATTGCAAACAAACAGTAGTGAGAAGCCCCGCCACCAACAAGGGGTTTGAAATCATCAGGACGGAAGTATAAAGGCTCAGGTTTAGTTTTTCAATTTATCTTTAGCATATCGCTGGGCTGACGTTCCCTGATCTTCTACAACGCCAAGCCCTGAAACGTACGCCGCCATGCTGGCAGAAAAGTAGCCATGAGACTTAATTGGTGACAGGTTTTTGTTTCGGTGTTTCATCCATTGGTACGAAACCAAGAACTTCGCCAAAACCGCTGCTGCTCTCTTGTTCCCTTAATAATCACTTAACTTGAAAGGAAATAAGAATAGAAGCATCACTTTTGTTTTGGTGCATCGACCAATAGTTTATACCAGGTGGATCGGTACACATGCTGAGTACGACAAAATTGATGCACATACCATAAAAATTATCCTTGTCGTTCAAAAAAAGATACATCAGAATTGCCTCACAAGGAGCACAGAAACTCCTGTAAAAACGTCCCGGAATTATCAAAATGCACTTAATCGCATTATGAGTTGCTTACTCCAAGTGCTGCTCCTTATTCCGGATTAGACGATCAATCAGACGTCATTAGTACCTTAGGTGCACGCTCAGGAACAAACGCACAATGCTATACCTCATCCAGATCCAGTTGATGCCATCAAACATTTGATGGAAGACAACGGGTAAAAGAATAAAGATCTGGAGCAATACATTAGGCCTGAGTCAAAAATATCTGAAATACTCAATCGAAATCGGTACCTTACTTTTCAGCAAATTCATAATCTACACAAACACTCAGGATTACCTTTAGAAATATTAAATAATGAAAAAATGCTACAGGCAGCATAGGTATGCAATCCTAAATGTGTTTTCAAGATTGTGTCTTATTATGAAATTAAAAATTGGACTACCCATTATCCTTGCAGCATTTTTTATTGGCTGCAGGGATGGTTATGATGTTAAGCCTCTTCCCCCTTATGAATGGTCGAAACCTGTCTGTGACACTACTTTAAAGGTGGTATGGCAGAAAATAATATCGAAGGACTCAAGGGAAAAACACTCTCTAAGTTTTTAGCCAAAGTTGTCCACTTTCTGCTGACGATTTACACAATCCATGACTTTGCAATAAAGCAATCTTTTACTCTTTTTTTATCAGAATATGCCGGTATTACCAAACAAATTGCTGCAAAGAAGCACTGTTGGATTTTGTATATCAAATGACATCTCTGAGGAAAGCGAATCAGTGGTTTACTGCATACCATAACTACTTCTTTTAATAATTATCCGCATTTCACATAAATGTGAAATATATCTTGTATTTGTGCTATGAAAGATACAAAGGCACAGATAGTCGAGTCTGCCATTATTGTTTTTAATACAGATTTTTCAGCTTCACTGGATATGGTCGCGGAAAAAGCTGGTGTACACCGGCGAACGCTGCACATTTACTTTGGTAGTCGGCAAGCGTTGATTGAATGTTGCAAAACTGAAATGATGACGACTTGCCAACATGCTATGACAATGGCCTATGAAGCTTCAGTTGATCCTGTAAAACAACTTGAATTGATGCTGTACGCTGGCATTGAGTGTGGTGCCAAATATGCATTTTTGGATAAATTTACGGGCATACTGCATATGGCGGTATCGCACAGGATGAGAAAAACGGCACATACGACACCATCAAGTCCAAATGGTTCAACGTGGTTGCTTCCCTTCAGCAAATGGGCCTGGTCAGCCAGCAGCTCACAATAGCATGGATCTTTGCCTTATTTGGCAGCATGATCACCAATACGATCAATGTAAGCCATTCAGGCGATGTTGCTCAAAACGATATCAAACGTTTTGCATGGTATTCGTTCAGCAAAAGCATTGGTTTGTAAAAATGCTGTTGACTGAAATATAATGTCTTCTAACAAATAAAAACTAAATGAGTGATCAAGAACTGCTCCGGGCACTTCCGGGCTTTGAGAATAAATATTTCGACGTGAATGGTACAACCTTGCATATTGTCGAAGGCGGTTCGGGGTACCCTTTGCTGCTACTTCCAGGTTGGCCGCAGACCTGGTGGGCTTACAGCAAGGTCATGTCCATCCTGGCGAAGTATTTTCAGGTTATTGCTGTTGATGTGCGGGGTATGGGCAGTTCATCCAAGCCGGAAACAGGTTATGACAAGAAAAATATGGCCCTTGATATCTATGAATTGGTACAGCAATACGAATTCGAAAAGGTATATATAGCCGGCCATGATATAAGTACCACCATTGTCCACAGTTTTTCTTCTCAATTTCCTGGCATAACAGCCAAAGCAATATTTTTAGACACGATTCCCATCGACGAGAACATACATCGTGTTCCCATGCTTGCGCCGGCAGGTTACCCGGCGGGCGCGGTTTATCCCTGGTGGCTTGCATTTAATCAGGTTCAGGGTTTACCAGAAAAGCTGCTTGAAAATCGCAGCCGTATTCTACTGGATTACATGTTTGATATTCTCAGCTTTGACAAGAGTACGATAACAGAATACGACCGTTTGGTGTATGCGGCATCTTACAACCAGAACAGTAACATCCGGGCAGCCAACGGGTGGTACCAAGCCTTTGCGCAAGATGCCATTGACAGTAAAAGTTATCAGAAGTTATCAATGCCGGTCCTGGGTATCGCAGGTGAAGGAAATAACATGCTCGAAACCGGACTACAAATCATTGCCGGACACTACCAATGGCATACCATACCTGAAACCGGACATTTCCTTATGGAAGAAAGACCTCGTGAAGTAGCTGAACTGATGATCAGATTTCTTAATGAGTAAACAGATGGAAATGACTATTTTGCTGTGGCCAACAGTATGTAACCTTTTTTACAATATCACATTTGAGTAATCAGGTTTTACTGCAACTTGCTCAGAGGCCGAACGTTTTAATTGATTTTCGGACAGAGGTGTTTCGTATGTTTTCAAATAGGCAAAATCCAGATTGGTTCTTTCCATTAAATTGTCAATGGTTACCCTGTAAGTGCCTGGTTCGAACATTGCTTTTACTGCGGGAAGTGTTTCGATTAACTTGCCTTGCTCAAGCACGAATGCGGCAGCTCCCAGATTCCCGGATTTTCTGGTAAAAACTACTATTTTCCAGAATGCCAGAGGCAGGCGAACTCCCTTATACAAAGGGTCTGCGCTGTTCAGTATCGGGCCGGTAAATACAGTCAGTTTTTTGCTTTCCCGGTTCGCAAAATGAAGAATGTAATTTTCCAGACCCAGCCAGGTTTCCTCATTTTGATTAAACCGTTCGTGCTGCGGTGAACAATTGGTAAAATGAAAAGTATCCTCATTGGCCCGGGCTGCATTTGCACCCCAGACAGGGTCCAGCCGTCGGACAAGGTGTCCGCGATCCAGCGCATTTCGCTTGTATAACTCCTCCCCGATTTGTTCAGAATCTGCAATCCGCGCATCCAGATACCACTTGTCTCCGCCTCTTGCCAGTTCAACAGCACTTTCTCCGTTAATGTTGACTACCGTATAATATGCCAATTGCCGTTGCCGGTTCATCACAATACTGAAATTGGTATATGGCAGTACGGATGGATCTTCGCCATCTTTGGCATAGCTGTTCATGGCGGCGTTGTTTCTTTGCTCCTCTGTCAACGTGGGCAACGGTACCTTAAAGTCCAGAAAATCAGCATTGTACCCTGTATAATTTTCATAGTAGGAAATCGGCCTGGTAACCTCCGTAGCAGGCATAAGCTGATTTACAGTTATGGTCTTTTCAGCTTCTGAGGAGTAACTTACTTTTATCGAAATAGTTAATGGAATGGTCAGCATTCCTTCTGTCAGTGCAATATTCACAGATTCCATAGTTCATCTTGGTTAGTTTCCAGTTTAAAGCTATGAATTTCCGGGATGTGCAGGGTTTCCAAATTGTTAAATTAAATCCTGTTTGTTACCTGCAATAATGGTTTAACGAGATAAAACATGTTATTAGAATACGCGTCCATCAGCTTTGACTTGCTTACCTCCATTGGAATATAAAAGTATCAATCAATTCGCTATTGCTCGCAAGTACAGGCACTTAACCCATTTTGAAGGATAAAATAGTTAGAGAATATATGGATACTGAGGCAGTAACAAGCAAGACTGCCTGAATCTACACTTCATGGCAGCCTTGCTTTATTTACATGATAACATCCACCTGCTTTACGGATGTTGTGGATTGGTAAACGGATTTGCCTTCATTAGATAACAACTGTATACTTTTGATCCTGTTCATACTTTCAGATACAATATGGAGTTTGTCAGTTGCCGGATTTGGATAAACACTGATTGCATCTGCAAGTGTCACTGCAAAAAACCAGTGTTTATTTTCGCAACTATAACTTTAACAGCATTTTACCCGGATTTTAAACAGCAGTAAATAAATTGTAATAAGGATCCGTTCGGCTTGCAACCAGCAGTAATTTTATCAAACCACAAAAATTCAGATGATCTGTTCCTAAGCTATTCATTGCGGAGCGATTGTACCGGGTTCATCATGGCTGCTTTTATGCTTTGCAAACCTACCGTCAGCGATGCCACGACGATGGTCACCAGAAGTGCCAGCACAAAAAAGGCAGGACTGATTTCAATTTTGTATTCGAAGTTCTGCAGCCAGTCCCGGAGTACCCACCAGGCAACAGGCGTGGAAAGTAAAAATGCAATTCCGATCAGCTGTATGAATTCTTTTCCGAACAGCCACAAAATACTGCCTGTGCCGGCACCCAATACTTTGCGCACACCTACTTCCTTGATTCGTTGTACCACCATAAACAAGACAAGCCCGTACAATCCCATACAACCAATAAGCAACGCAATCCCGGCAAAAAAGTTGATCAGCTTGCCCATCGTCTGCTCCTCCCGGTAAGTTTCCTGAAGCTGGTCATCCACAAATGCTGATTCAAAAAAGCTGTTGCTGTAAACCTGATCGTAAGCCTTTTTCAACTGGCTCAGTGCCCGGCTGTAGTTGGCGGTACGGAGCTGAATGTTGGCCGAATGATAGCCAGCGGCCAGCGTACTTAGAAACATCGGACCAATTCGTTCTTTTAGATTATGCTGATTGAAATCTTTCAGCACACCTACAATTTCCAAGGGCATAGTCCTGCCATCCTGCACCCGCTTGTGCAGGAACTTGCCAATAACTTCCGCCGGCTGTCTGAAACCCAGCCGCTGCATGAATGTCTCGTTAACCAGTACTTCCCTTAAAGTGTCCGAAGGATGCAGATTGCGGCCTGCTAGCAGTTTCAGCTCATACAGGTTGATGTAATTTGCATCGATCCAGGTTTGCTGCGTTCCGTATGGTTCGTCCTCAGGTCTGGTGTCAAAGCGAACCGTTGTCTGGCTTGTCCAGCCGGACTGCGGCGGTCCGCCCATGGAATAGCTGAACTGACTTACATCAGGCAGCGCAGTTGCGAGGTTCCGGAACGCATTCATTTTACCAAGGTCCTGCACGGGCAGGTTCGGCAGGCTCACTGTCACAATAGCATCCTTACGGAAGCCCAGGTCTTTTTCCTGTACGTAGCTTAACTGGTTAGCAACTACGATCAGACCAATAACCAGCATTTGTGAAATAGCGAACTGCATGACGACCAGCCCGCGACGCAGGGAAAAGCCGCCGGCCTGCTGTGTGGTAAGTCGGCCGGCCAATGCTGCCACCGGACGGAAACCGGATACGATCAGAGCAGGATATACTCCTGCCAGAACAATGACAAACGCAACCAGAAGCGCCAGCCATCCTGTAACCGAAGGTGAAAAGTAAAATGTAAACCGGAAAGGGCCATGCAGGTAAATGTGCGCCATTGTCTGGCCGTACTGAAACAAGCTTATTGCCAAAGCAAGGGCCACCAGTACAATAAATGCCGTCTCGCCTATGAACTGCCAGAACAGCTGCATTTTTGTACTGCCCAGTACCTTTCGCACACCTATTTCCCTTGCCCGGCTGAGCGCCTGGGCAGTAGCCAGATTCACAAAATTGATACAGGCCGTACCAATCAACAGCATGCCGATCAACGTCAAGGCAAGCAACAAACCCTGACTGACGCCTCCATATTCAGGCAACAGATGCATCTTGCCAAAAGGCATGGCCGGATACGAGGTCTCTTTGATTTTTTCCGCATTGTATTTCCGGATAAATGCCGGCAGTTGCCGGTTCCAGTCCGTAAGAGTAAAGCGGTCATTGAACAAAGCAAAACAATGTGTGCTGCCGTTGGTATTGTCAAAAGCTTCATTTTCCGGACGAATGCCGGTCAGATCATGAAGTGAACCCCACGAGACCATAACCGAATAGGCCAGATCCGTATCATCCCTGTAATCAGCAAAAACCCCGACGACGCGGGCCGGAACCCGGGCATCGAGTTTGACGATCCGGTTCAGGACGTTATCCGTTGTACCGAAACATTTACGTGCCATTCCGGCGCTCATCACCACGGTGCCAGGCTGGCCGAGATCTTCCGGGCCGCCTGCCAGCCAGGTGTAGTCGAAAATTCGGAAGTAGGCCGGTTCTACAAATGCACCTCTGCTGCTGTTGTCCTTGATTTTCTTGTCCGCTTTTTTCCCCTCCGGTACGGATAGGATCGGCGAATACCACTCATCCAGCATGGCGACGGTTTCCAGCTCCGGATAATCGTTGCGTACGGCCTGTCCAAACCGGTACGGAATCCCCTGAATGTTGAACGGATCAGCGGACGTATTGAACCGGGAAGTAAATTGATAAATCCGGTCGTAATGACGGTGATGACGATCTGTTTGGTAATGGAAACGGACCAGGGCGAAAACAAGCATGGCGCAACCCATGCCCAGTGCCAACCCGGTGATATTAATCAAAGCGTAAGCCTGATTCTTGCGCAAATTACGCCAGGCGATTTTCAGGTAATTATGCAGCATATCGATTGATTGGAATAATCCGGCACAAGCATTTATATGCTGTATGTGTAATTATCATACCATATTCCAAAACCCGGATTGCTGCACATCAACGGCTGTTTGTTCCGGTAATCTGTGCGAATTCGGACAATCTGTGTCCGTTAATAAAGCAGTTTGACAGCAGTATGAATCTTACTATGCAGTATGAATCTTTTTATGCTGACTAAAATCCGGATGCATCGAATACAAGTCTAATTATACATGTTTTCCAGTCTCGAATAATCAAGAATCTGAATTTGCCCGGCGGTAATCGCAATCAGATTCTCATCTTTGAAATCACTGAGGGTACGGATCAGGGACTCTTTTGCAACTCCTGCAATTGCTGCCAGATTGTCTCTCGACAAATCGATGCTGAAACTTTCTTCTTTCAGCGGGTTGTACTTATTGTAATATTCAATCAGCGTATCGGCTACCTTTTTCCGGAGGGAATTGTAAGCGATGGCCAGCAGCTTGTCCTCCTTTTCGTTTACATTGTTTGCCAGAAGGGTAATAAAACGCTTCATGACAACCGGGTTGGACCCGATCATTTCCTCAAATTCTGCAACCGGTATAAGCGCCAGTTCCGAATCTTCCAGTGCCTCGGCCGTTTCACGGTACGTTACATTTTCAAGCAATGCCATATAGCCCAGAAAATCTCCTTCCTTGTAGAGGCCGGTAATGAGTTCCTTGCCTTCTTCATTTTTGCGAAAAGTCTTTATTTTGCCTTTATTGACATAGAAAAGCCGCGCGGGATGGTTTCCTTCGGTGTAGACCTTCTGTTTCTTTTTATAAAGATTGATGCTTCTGTTTTCTTTCAGCTTTTCCAGATAGCTTTCTCCCGCAGAAATACTGATCAGATCATTGAAGCCGGTCAGATTACCCTGAAATTCTCTTTTCAGCTGAGCCGTTTTTTTAAGCCTTCTGTCGATGGCATTCAGCAGTTCGGCTCCTTCAAAGGGCTTGGTAATGTAATCATCCGCTCCCAGATCCATACCTTTTCTGACATCTGCTCGTTCCGACTTTGCGGTCAGAAATATAAATGGGATATTCTGCAGGAATTTGTTTTTCTGAACCACATGAAGTACTCCGTAACCGTCCAGTACCGGCATCATGATGTCGCAAAGGATCAGGTCGGGCCTGTGCTGAAGCGCGAGATTCAAACCCTCTTTTCCGTTGTCTGCACTAAAAACCTGATAATTGGCCATTTCAAGTATTTCGGCCATGTTTTCCCGGATTTCCGTATTGTCTTCTATTAATAAAATCGTAATCATTATATTGGTTATTCTTGTGGCTGCAAAGGAAACACTACTTCAAAAGTGGTTCCTTCACCGATTGTACTTTCGCAACGGACGCTTCCGTTCATCAGCTCGGCATAGTTGCGGATGATGTGCAGGCCCAGGCCGGTTCCCTGAATATGGTTAACGTTGCTTCCCCGGAAAAAACGCTCGAACAGGTGCGCCTGATCTTTCGTGGAAATTCCGATGCCCTGATCGGTAATGGAAATTTTTAAAATATTTTCAAGATTGCTGCTTTTGATTTCTATTATTGAACCTTCGTTTGAAAACTTGATTGCGTTGGAAATCAGGTTTGTCACAATGTGGTTCAGCAATTTCGGGTCCAGCATCACTGCCTTTTCTCCCTGATGGGCATACGTAATTTCCTGTCCTTTTTTCAGGATGTCACTGAGCTGTATCATCTGATTCCGGATCGTTTCTTCCAGATCAAATTCACTGTTGCAAACCTGGATTTTTCCTTCTTCAATTTTACCGACCGATAAAAAATCGTCCAGGATGCTGTTCAGCATCTTAACAGCTGTCACAATGCGCTGCACATGCTTTTCTTTTTTGGCACTGTCGTCATGCTGGCTGTATTGTGAAAGGATAAAAGCGGAGGTAAGTACCGTACTCAGCGGCGTCCTGAACTCGTGCGATGCCATCGAGACAAATCTGGATTTAAGCTCACTCAGCTCCCTCTCCCTTTTCAAAGCCATTCTCAGATCCGTTTCTGCTTTCTTGCGCTCCGAAATATCAATGGCAATGCCCAGATAACCGTTGATCTGTCCGGTAACATCCCGCATGACATTGAAGGTTAACGAAACCAGAAACGAGGAATGATCTTTTCGTATAAAAGCAAGTTCACTTTCATTGGAAAGGCCTTGTACCGCCTTGGCAGCCAGAACAGAAAAGTCGGGATTCACTTCTTTTTTCAGCAGATGACTTTGTTCTTTCGCCCGTTTGGCTATTTCCAGCGGATCATAGAAAAGCAGCGGCGAAGCACGATCAATCACCTCCTGCGCTTTATAGCCCAGCTGCTTTTCAGCAGTAGGATTAAACATTTTGATGATTCCGTTTTCGTCTGTCACAAAAATAATCGGCTCGGCGTGGTGCCATATATTTTTCAGAAAACTGTTGGCCCGGCCGAGCTCCAGATCTTTTGCCTGCGTCTCTGCCACTACTTTCGCAAGGTGTTTTACCGTATTGCTCAGCGATTCCGTTCGCTGATGCACTTTTGTTTCCAGTTCGTCATTTAACTGGATCAGCGCATTTTCGGCCTCTTTTCTCTTGGATATGTCACTGACAAATGCAATTGTAAACTTGCCATTTTCATCTTCAATATTTCCGAGACTGACTTCAACCGGAAATTCGCTGCCATCTTTTTTGTTACCGAACAAATCCAGCCCCAAACCCATAGGTCTTTTTTTGGGATGCTCGTTATAGCCGGCAATATGCTGGTGATGCCGGTGATGAAAACGCGAAGGAATAAGCTTATCCACCGATTCTCCGATCAGTTCATGTTCCGAGTAGCCGAACTGCTGTAACAGAAAGGGATTGGCAAGTACGATTTTTCCTTGTTCGTTGGTAACAATAATACCTAGGGAAGCGCTTTCAAAGATGGTATTAAAGCTGATACGGACGTCATAATTCATAGTGGCTATTACTGAAGATAACATAGTCAAAGTTAGGAATAATTCTGATTTCGCCTGTACTGCCGGGTACCTTCATCCCCATACCAGCCTGTAACTGATTTATAATCTGCCAGTTTGTTCTAACATGCATGCCAATCCATTTTAATCAACCGTCTTTGATTTCTGCATAAAAATGCAGACGAGCGTCAGATACCTGCATCCATAAGGACTCAGCAGCTTTCACGCTTGCACCGGAATGACTTTAATCATCAGGTCTGCGAACCAATATCACCCGTTCTGCAAAATTTGCCGCCTAGTTTTGATTTCAAGATCAGTACGTCCAAACTTTAACCAGCCGCTGCATGCATACTTTTCATATTCCTGTTTTAGGATTGGGATACTCCGTAGATACCCCGATCAAAGTTGCCCATCTGGGTATATCTTCCGTCGCTTCGATTGTAGACGACGAAATGATCGAGCGGATGAGAAAACACCATACCCTTGAAAACGGGGAAATTTACACACCCATTCGCAGCAATGAAACCGATTTCAGAAGCCGCCGGATCACCGCTTATCTTGACCTGGTGGCGCGTAGGGTCGAACGGAATTTTCAGCACCTGAAACAACAGCCTTTTACCGCAGACACACTCATCACCCGCTATTTTGAACTGCTGCCCGACACTTCCACCCTCAAAAAAAAGTACAACAAAATGCTCCTGACCGAGTCCATGGAAGAACGTGTCCGGATCCAGGAGGAACTCAGGAACCAGCTGGTCAAAGGACCTATCGATGTCAATATCATGTCCAAGGTTGACAAGCTCAACAAGGATGTGCACGGAGTACTGCTTGACGACGCGTTTTCGGACGCATCAGCAGCCTTGCGCGGTTTTGCAAAAAGCAGCCTGCAGTCATCGGTTGTGCTCTCGGCAGGCATGAACCCTCGTCTGTATAATTATCTGGAAAGCTTTACTGAATTTTATCCGGATCAGTACGGGCGTTTTATGAAGAAGGTTATTTTGAAAGTCAGTGACTTCCGCTCCGCATTTATCCAGGCCAAATACCTTGCAAAAAAAGGAATCTGGGTTTCTGAATTCCGGATCGAATCGGGCCTGAATTGTGGCGGACATGCTTTTGCAACCGACGGCTATCTGCTTGGGCCGATACTGGAGGAATTCAAAACAAAAAGAAGGGAAATGCTGGCCGATCTGTTTGCACTGTACCATCCGGCGCTGAATTCAAAAAATATATGCATTCATTCCGTTCCTGATCAGATCATTACGGTGCAGGGCGGAATCGGTACTGCCGAGGAACACCACTTTCTGATGGAGCATTATGAAGTGGATGGCACAGGCTGGGGAAGTCCGTTTTTGCTGGTACCTGAAGTGACGAATGTGGATGAAGAAACATTGCGTAATCTGGTGGATGCGGATCAGTTGGATTATTACGTCAGCAATTCGTCGCCGCTCGGTGTTTTGTTCAATAACTTTCGCAAAAGCAGTGCTGAAAAGCAGCGGCTTAAAAGAATTGCAAAAGGAAGGCCGGGCAGTCCCTGCAACAAAAAATACCTCGTTTCCAATACCGAATTCACCACAGAGCCGATTTGCACGGCTTCCAGACAGTATCAGCAGCTGAAAATCGGACAACTCCAGTCGCTTGATCTTCCGGATGATGAGTACCGGCGGCAATTCCATGCGATTACTGAAAAACTCTGCCTTTGCGATGGATTGAGCACGGCCACTTTGATCCGGAACCATGAAATGAAAACAAGGGAAAACCGGGCGGTAGCGATTTGCCCGGGGCCTAATCTGGCCTGGTTCTCAGCTGTTTATTCGCTGGATCAAATGGTGCAGCATATTTACGGAAAGACCAACCTGCTTTCAGGCGTGGACCGTCCCCATATGTTTATCAATGAGCTGAACCTTTATACTGAGTATTATCAGAAAGAGCTGGAAACACTGGCGGTACAATTCAGTGAAAAACGGCAGAAGTATCTTGCCCGGTTCCGCGAACAGTTACTGGCGGGCATACAATATTACATGGATTTGTTTCCGCAGATGATCGGGCAGCTTGATGCGGCAAAGGCGGCCTTATTGCAGTACGAGCCGGCTTAGATACGCAAATACCTGAAAAAAGGAAATGCCTTGTTTGCAAGATGCGCAAACAAGGCATTTCCTTTTCCTGCTTCCAGATGAGAATTACTTGTCAACAGTCATTGTGACAGGCTGAACAGGATTATACCGTTTGGCTGAATAACTGCGTCTCGGGCTGACTTTCCCAAAGGCGGGCATCAAAAGCCATGCAGATATTGCGGACAAATGGCTTCCCTTTTTCGGTAATTTTCACGCCGTACGGTTCCAGCTCAACCAGCTCATCGAATTCCATTTCAGCAAGCCGCTCCACGGACCTGTAAACATCCGCACACACTTCACCGGGATTTTTCCATGAGGTCTCAAATTCCGTCATCAGCCTTAAAATATGTTTGCGGAGGATCAGATCGTCTTTTGTAAGCAGGTGCCCGCGGAAAACCGGAAGTTCGTTTGCATGGATTCTTGCATAGTAATCTTCTACTTTTTTCTCGTTCTGCACATATCCCCGCCAGCTGTCACTGATCGCCGAAGCGCCCAGGCCAATCAGTAACTGCGTCCGTGTGTCGGTATAACCCATAAAATTACGGTGCAGCCGTTTTTCCTGCTGTGCTTTGTACAGTTCGTCGGTTGCAAGCGCAAAGTGGTCCATGCCGATATCCTGATAACCTGACATTTCCAGTACATTCCGGCCGGTTTCGTAAATCGCCATTTTTTTATCGGGATCGGGCAGGTCTTTTTCAGTAAAACTCCGCTGGCCCGGTTTGATCCAGGGCACATGCGCGTAGCTGTAGAACGCAATGCGGTCGGGTTTGAGCCGGACCACACGTTGCATGGTTTCCATCATATAGCAAACTTTCTGATGCGGCAGCCCGTACACAATATCATAATTGACCGAAGTATAACCGATTTCGCGTGCCCTCAGCGTAAGTGCCTTAACCTGTTCGTACGTTTGCTGGCGGTTGATGATGGCCAGCACGACAGGATTAAAATCCTGCACGCCGATGCTGATTCTCCTGAAACCCAGATCAAACAAAATCTGCAGATGTGCTTCGGTTGTATTCCCGGGATGCGCTTCAAATCCAAACTGCGCTTTCTCATGCACGACGGAACCTTCCAGCAATCCCAGGATCAGTCTCTGCAGGTTTTCAGGACTAAAAAAAGTGGGCGTGCCTCCGCCAAGATGAATTTCCCTGATCACCGGTCTGGTATCGCCGAAAGCGGTTAAATACATGGCCCATTCAGCGAGTAAAGCCTCGATGTATTTTTTTTCTACAGCATGGTTAACCGTAATCCGGGTGTTGCAGCCGCAATACGTGCACAGGCTTTCGCAAAAAGGCAGGTGTATATACAGGCTGATGCCTTCCCCGGATAACCGGGATGCTGTGTATGTATGCTGTACCTGATCCAGCCATTGACGTTGGTCAGGAGGCGTTTTTTGCCAGTATGGTACAGTGGGATAGCTGGTATACCGGGGGCCCGGCGTATTGTATTTGAATAGCAGTTCTTTGTGCATGGCAATCGTATTTTGTTTGTTACTATAATTGATATCTAAATAGCCGGCGATCTGGAAAGCCAAACTTCTGTATACTTGGTAGTCAATGCTTTACTTTCCATGACATATGGTAATCTGGGCAGCGTGCGAACGGTCATTTTGAGGATACCGGATCAAAACACCGCGTAGGACAAGCCAGCAGCCGGCTATGGCAATGACTACCGGCGTGAACCGGTGAAAGCGGGATCGAAGCGATGGCGTGAACCTGTTTTTGAATAATCCAATCGCCAGCATCATGGGCAATGTGCCTAACCCGAATATAAACATGTACATTGCGGCACCGGGTACATTGCCGGTGGCGGCGGAACTTGCCAGCGCAAGGTAAACCAACCCGCAAGGCAGCAGTCCATTCAAAATTCCCAGAAAAAACCTTCCGCGCATTTTACGGCTTTGCAACACACCCGACATCTTTTTTTTCAGACAGGTGATTACGGCAGACCAGATTGCAGGCGGATGCAGCCACAAGCCAAGGTTTTTTGGCCAGAGCACATAACCCAGCATTCCCATCCCGGCGATGACCGACAAATAATTGAGATAACCCATCCATGCCACCACATTTCCTAAAAGGCCGACGACAGCCCCGAGCATTGCATAAGACAGCGCCCGGCCGGTGTTATAAAGCAGTAACCCATTCACTTTCCGCCAGCGGTTTCCTGCCTGATCCGGCAGGGCCAGCGCAATGGGGCCACACATGCCGATGCAATGAAAACTGCTCAGCAATCCCATCGATACTGCGAGATAAAGTAATGCACCGTTCACAAATCCGCT
This sequence comes from Dyadobacter sediminis, assembly GCF_005860765.1. Classification (GTDB taxonomy): domain Bacteria; phylum Bacteroidota; class Bacteroidia; order Cytophagales; family Spirosomataceae; genus Dyadobacter; species Dyadobacter sediminis. Next base: position 863,704 of record NZ_VCEI01000011.1, read on the forward strand.
ATTTTACATGGCTAATGGTTACAACATCTTCATTCCAGAAAGTCTGATCGCCGCTTTTCCAGTCAATTTGCAGACGGTAAGTGCCGTCCGGAATATCCGCAGCAGAAATAAACTGTACGCCGCCGGCTGCCGAAACGGCATATTGCCGGTCGTTCCTGTCATTGGACGGACAGTAAAGTCGTATCTGGCCCGACAAAGATTTCTGTTCCAGATTCGCCGGATAATTGACAGTAATTCCATGGCCGTCTACTTTCCAGACCAGCGGCTCGCTTAAAGCCCTGGCCCGTTTTACCTTATCGATCTTGTCCTGGAATTGAAGTTCTTCTTCATAGTAATGTTCGGTCGCCAGGTCGATTTTCTGCCCGACGCTCATGGTAACCAATAACAGGATCATGGCCACAAATCCCAGATAAAGCGTTACAATTCCGACTCCCCAATTGATTTTCATAATTACTCTCCGGCTAAAAACAGCGTTTCAAATTCTTCCAGCAGCTTATTTTCTTCGTACACGGCAAGCTTCAGAACCGTCTTTCTTTTCTTCAGATCTGCTCTGGGAACGTTGATGAACAAAGTCCCTTCCGACATTCCCGCCGCTTCCAGTGTGAGGTCCGGACTGCCTGCAAAGATCAGTTTACCCTCCGCATCTTTCAGCCGGATGTCAGGCTTTACGACATGATTGGTTTTGTTGAAAATCTTGAATGTATACAGGTTGCTGACCGTGCCGTCGCCATTTTCTATAAACTGGCTTCCCGGTGCGCGGAGCAGTAAAGTCTGCGTATCCGTCCTCGACACAATGGCAAATCCCAGCACCGACCAGAGCAATACAAGCACAGCCGCATAGCTGATTACACGCGCGGTGACGAGCTTGCCGGTTTTATTTACGATTGCATTTTCCGAAGTATAGCGGATCAGGCCGGTTTCAAGACCGACTTTATCCATGATCGTGTCGCAGGCATCCATGCAGGCTGTGCAGTTCACGCATTCCATCTGGAGGCCGTTCCGGATATCAATCCCCACCGGACATACCGCCACGCATTGGTGACAGTTAATGCAATCGCCTTCCGTTCTTTTCTGTCCTTTGTGCATTTTTCCACGCGGCTCGCCACGCCCGTAATCGTAGCCGACCACGATTGTATTGCGATCCATAAATACACTCTGCAAGCGGCCGTACGGGCATACTACCGTACAGGCCTGATCCCGGAGCCAAGCAAAATTGAAATAAAACAATGCGGTAAAACCAATGATCCCGGAGAACAGGACCAGGTGATTTTCTATGGGTTCGCGAATGATTTTTACCAACTCGTCCGTTCCGATCACATAAGCCAGCAACAGGTTGGCGATTGCAAAAGAGATCAGCAGGAAAAGGACGTATTTGGTTCCTTTTTTAAGGATTTTGGCTTTTGTCCAGGGCGCTTTGTCAAGCAATTTCTGTTTGGTCGCGTCCCCTTCGATGGCATATTCGATCTTGCGGAACACCATTTCCATGAACACCGTCTGCGGACAAGCCCAGCCACACCATAACCTTCCCAGGATGCTTGTAAAGAGCACAATGAAAACCATAAAGGAAAGCATGGCAAGCCCGAAAATCCAGTAATCCTGCGGACCGATGAAGATGCCGAACAGAATGAACTTTCGCGCCAGTACGTTGAAAAGCAACAGCGGCTGATCATTCACCCGGATAAAAGGCCCTGAAAAAAGCAGGGTTAAAATCAAAACAGTAAACCAGACCCTCCGGTTGTGCCATTTGCCTTTTGGCTTTTGAGGATAAATCCAGTTCCGCTTCCCGTCCTTGTTCACAACGTTGAACTGATCGCGGAAAGAAGGGTCGTGGCCGGAAGTAGCAAAGGTTTGAGAACTCATTGTATTGGTGCGTTGCACTTGGTTAAGCCGGATTTAATTTGCGGCAATTTTTTCATCCGTCATCAGTTCTCCCTGCGGCTCTTTCGGATTGGCCGGCGTTGATCCTTTCAGCGTCATAACATAACTCGCCACTTTCTGGATATCCGTTGGCGAAAGCTGTTTTTCCCAGGAAATCATTCCTTTTTCAGGCACGCCGTATTTGATCGTTTTGAAAATATTCTTAATGCCGGTGCCGTGCAGCCAGTAGTTGTCTGTCAGGTTCGGGCCTACCGTTCCGCCGCCGTCCATGCCATGGCAGGCCGAGCATTTTTCCTGAAAAGTTTTCTTTCCCTCGCTTACTATTGCCGGATCGGTAAGCTGTGCAACGTTGTTTTCGTCCATGCTGGCGCCTACCTTTTCCATATAGATCTTTTTGTCAATCTCCGCCTGCGCCATTTCCTTGTCCAGCTCCGCCAGTTGAAAATCGCCGATTCCGCTGTAGTAGTAAGCAAAGTAAGCAATGGCGATCACGATCGTACCCGCAAAAAGCGATTGCAGCCACGGCGGCATACGGTTATCGAGTTCATGAATGCCGTCGTAGTCATGGCCTTCAATAATCAGGTGTTTTTCATCTGCCGGCATGACGCTCATTCCTGCAAATTTTCTCCACCAGGAAATCGTTTCCCTCGTTTTGCTCTGAGCCGCTTTCTTATTTTTAGTAAACTTATTCAAAGTACTTAAAGCACTTGCCAGCGTAATAACCAGCTGTACGGCAACGAAAAACGACACAACCAGCAACAGATAGAGCACGATTTCAGTACCGCTGATGTTCTGTATTTCGGCTATGGGCGCCTGTGCAAAAGCAGAAACGGAGATCATCAGTAAGACAGCAACGGTCAAAATACCTTTTTTGATGACTCCATCGTTCAGCGGCATGCTTTCCAGTTTCTTCAATGTCTTTTTGTCCATCCGTAAAACAAAAACAAGCAGCGACACAAAGAAGAGAAAAAAGATAATGAGCGAAATGAGCGGATAAATGCTTATTCCGGATATGGTTTCGAGGTAGTTACGAAATTTCATGATTTACTTTTCAGTTTTAATATCCGTTCCCAGTCTTTGCAGATAGGCAATCAGAGCAATGATTTCCTTGTTTTCGGCTGTTTTGATTCCGCTTTGTCTGAGCCGCGCCTGTATTTCTTTGGACTGTTTATGCAATTCGGCATTGGCAATCTTGTCATAATCTTTTTCGTATGGCACGCCCAGCGTCTGCATGGCGCGGATCTTCGCAGCAGTTGTGGTGGTATCGAGATTGTCTTCCAGCAGCCAGCCATAGCGGGGCATAATGGAGCCGGGCGACATGCTTGCGGGATCTTCCATGTGATTGTAATGCCAGGAGTCGGGGTATTTCCCTCCTACCCGGTGCAGATCCGGACCGGTCCTTTTGGAGCCCCACTGGTGCGGGTAATCGTATACAAATTCGCCGGATTTGGAATACTCTCCGTAACGTTCGATTTCGGAGCGGAACGGACGTATCATTTGCGTATGGCACACATAGCAGCCTTCCCGTACGTAAATATCGCGTCCTTGCAATTCCAGCGGCGTATAGGGTTTAACGGCCGTAATCGTCGGAACATTGGAGTCAATCATAAAAGTCGGGATCATTTCGACCATGCCGCCGATGGCTACTGCGACCAATGCAAATACGGTCAAAGTCAAAGGCTTGCGTTCAAACCATCTGCGGTGCCAGTGTTCGCTTTTTTCAGTGTGCCAGATGGCTTTCAACGGCAAGGCGCGTGCCGTTTCAGTGGCAATCAATGTACCTTTCAGGGCCGTCATCCAGAGGTTGTAGATCATGACCACAAAACCGATGATGTACAGCGTGCCGCCTACGCCGCGCAGAAAATACAAGGGTTTCAGTTGCGTCACGGTTTCCAGGAAGTTAGGGTATTTCAAAAGTCCTTCCTGCGTAAACTCCTTCCACATCGAGCTTTGTACCCAGCCCGCCCAGTACATGGGAACCGTATAGAATACAATGCCGAGCGTACCGATCCAGAAATGGAAATTGGCAGCCTTCTGCGAGTATAACGGACGTCCATATATGCGCGGGAAAAGCCAGTACAAAATCCCGAAAGTCAGAAAGCCGTTCCAGCCCAGCGCGCCCACATGCACGTGCGCCACGATCCAGTCGGTATAGTGTGCAATGGCGTTTACATTCTTGAAAGAAAGCATGGGTCCTTCAAACGTTGCCATTCCGTAAGCGGTAATTGCCACAACCATAAATTTCAGGACTACATCCTCACGCACGCGGTCCCACGCGCCGCGCAGCGTCATCAGCCCGTTGATCATTCCTCCCCACGAAGGCGCGATCAGCATGACGGAAAAGACGGTTCCCAAGGTTTGCGCCCATTCCGGAAGCGCCGTATAAAGCAAGTGGTGAGGTCCTGCCCAGATGTACAGAAAAATCAGCGCCCAGAAATGAACAATAGAAAGCCGGTAGGAATAAATAGGCCGGTTGGCTGCTTTGGGCAGAAAATAATACATCAGACCCAGATAAGGCGTAGTCAGGAAAAAGGCTACGGCATTGTGTCCGTACCACCATTGTACCAGTGCATCCTGCACGCCTGCATAAACGGAATAACTTTTGAAAAGGGAGATCGGTAACGCCATGCTGTTGACCACGTGCAGCATGGCAACGGTTACAAAAGAGGCAATGTAAAACCAAACTGCCGCATAAATGTGCTCGGTCCGGCGGTTGATCGTCGTCATGATGATGTTGATCAGCGCGGCAACCCATACTACGGCAATGGCCACATCAATAGGCCATTCCAGTTCGGCGTATTCCTTGGAAGTGGTCAGCCCCATTGGAAGTGTGATTGCTGCGGCAAGGATAATGAACTGCCATGCCCAGAAATGCAGCCTGGCAAGTACCGGACTCCATATCGGTGTCCGCAAAACCCTGGGAACCGAATAATATAATCCGGTGAAAAAGCCGTTTCCTACAAAGGCAAAAATCACCGCATTGGTATGCAGCGGCCGGATGCGGCTGAAAGTCAGAAAGGGAAGATCCATGTTCAGGCCGGGGAAAACCAGCTGAAAGGCAGCAAGCAACCCGACCAGCATGCCGATAAGACCAAACAAAATGGTGGCAATCGCAAAATCCCGTACAATGCGGTTATCATATTGAAAATCATCCAGTTCAACAGGAACGAGTTCAGGATGCGGAACGTTTGACATAACTCAGGTAAAATTTGGTGAATGGCTTACTTGTCTTTTCTGTTGGATTTTTCGCTGACCGGATCATCCAGTAAAATCCGTATCGAAGGTGTATAGTCGTCGTCATAATGTCCTTTTTTGACCGACCAGATGAAAGCACTTAAAAATGCGGCAGCAATAAAAAGGCTGGTGATGATCATGACATAAAATGCGCTCATAGGAAGGAGGGTTTAAGTGTCTTTTGTTATTCAAAACTACCCGATCGCGCCGGTCGGCGTGATGATGACGGATACTGCAGGCGATGATTTTGGTCAGTCCCTGAAAATTCGTCTGGCTGCCAGCTTGCTGGCCGCAGTGGTAAAGGCAACAATCGTGATCAGACTGACCGGCATCAGAATGGCCGCAAACACGGGAGACAATTTCCCGCCGATTGCAAAGAAAAGACCCAGAATATTGTAGATAAGCGAAATGGCAAAGCTGGCCTTGATGATTTTCTGCCCTGCCTTCGCCAGCTTTATAAATGCGGGTAAGCGCGAAAGCTGACGGCCTTCCATGATCATATCGCAGGAAGGCGAGAAATCAGCGGTATCATCAGAAACTGCCATGCCTACATTGCTCTGCCGCAAAGCACCGGCATCGTTCAGGCCGTCGCCGATCATCAGCACATTTCTGTGATGGCTATTTTGCAGATTTTTGATGAATTCCAGTTTTTCATCCGGTTTCCGGTTAAAAAGAAGGCTTGCTTCATGGCCGAAAACCTTGCTTAGGAAATGCGGGTCGGCAGGCTTGTCACCGGAGAGCAGAAAAGTTTGAAATCCGTATTTCCGAAGTGCTGAAATGGCTTCGGGCAAATTACTGCGGTATTGAATCCGGATTGCGAAAAACCCGAGCACCACTTGATCAATGGCGACATACACCTTTGAAGATGAATAGTCTGCATTATTTTCAGAAGATGCACCGACCCATTCCGCAGAGCCAAGCCGTATTTCCTGTTTTCCCCGAAGCACCTGAATGCCCGCTCCACGGACTTCTGAATAATTTTCCAGGCTTCGTCTGCTAATCTGGATATGTGCAAGATTTCCCACGATCATCCGGCTGAGCGGATGGGAGGATTGTGATGCAACCGTCTTGATGATAATCAGCTCGTCATCGGATAATTCCTTGCCGACAAACTGCACGTCGGCTTCTTCGGACCGGGTAATGGTGCCTGTCTTGTCAAAAACAACCGTATCAATGTGCGACAAGCGCTCAACGGCATCGGCGTTCTTCGGATAGCAGCGGTTTATTCCAAAAAGACTTAAAATATTTCCGTTCGTGAAAGTAGAGGAAAACAGCAGGCCGCACGGACAAGCCACCAGCAGACAGGTTGTAAATGCCCGGAAGGCCGTTTCAGGATCGTTTTTAACAAAATACCAGATGAGAAATGTAACCGTGGCAATGATCAGGACAATGACCGAAAAGGAGCGGTTGATCCGGGCAGAAAGAGTATTGTTCTGATTTTCTTTTTCCCTCGAGAAGGCGTCATTGTTCCAGAGCTGGGTCAGATAACTTTGAGAAACTTTCCTCAGCACTTCCAGTTGAATGGCCGTTCCGGTCTGTTTTCCGCCTGCATAAATCATTTCGCCTTTTTTCCGCGAAACAGGTTCCGCTTCGCCGGAAACAAAGCTGTAATCAATCCACGCCTCCGGACTGAGCAGCACGGCGTCCGCCGGGATCAGTTCTGCATTGCGGACCAGTACTGTATCGCCCGGAGCGAGTTCCGTTATGGGTGTGCGCACTTCCGTACCGCCTTTCAATACAGAGACACCAACCGGAAAGTAGGATTTGTAATCCCGGTCAAAAGAAATGCTGTCGTATGTTTTGTCCTGAAAAAAACGGCCGGTCAGCATAAAGAAAACAGCGCCGGTCAGTGAATCCAAATAGCCCGGGCCGGTTTCGGAAAGAATCTGATACAGGCTCAGACCGAAAATGCTCAGCAAGGCCAGCACAATCGGCGCGTCGATATTCAGGTATTTTCCTTTCAGTGCAGACCAGGCCGATCTGAAAAAGTCACCGGCACAATAAAGCAGCACCGGAAGGCTCAGGACCAGATTCAGGAAACCGAAAGTAACCCGCAGATTTTGGTCCGAACCCGAATTTCCCAGATGAAAATATTCCGGAAAGCTCAGCATCATGATATTACCGAAACAAAATCCCGCGATACCGATTTTATACAGCCGTGTACGGTTCCAATTTTTGATCTGCTGGCCTCCGAGGTCATTCAAACTGATATAGGGCTCGTAACCAATTTGCGAGATCAATGCTGCCAGCTCGCTGAGTCTGATCTTTTCCGTATCGAATGTGATTCTGACCTTTTTTTCAGGAAAGTTCACCACCGAACTTCTGACCGCCGGATTAAATTTATACAGCTGTTCCAGCAGCCAGATGCATGAGCTGCAATGCATTTTGGGAATATGCCAGTTGACCCGTGATAAAGGATGATTTGTAAATTCCAAGATCTTTTCGCTGACTTCCGGCAGATCCAGATAATCGTATTTGCCGTTGAAATAGGCTTTGTCAGGCGAGATGCCCGTTGCGCCTTCAACGGAATAGTAGGCGCATAAATCACTTTCTTTTAAAATGTCATAAACATTAAAACAGCCTTTACAGCAGAACGCATGCTCGTCTGCAAGGATAATTTCCTCCCGGCATTCTTCTCCGCAATGATAACAGATATGCTTGGCAGCAGTCTCCTGCTTTCTTTCTTCCTTTAAAAAATTCATGAGTACGCCCGCTTAACTTTGAACCCGCAGCTTAACTGCCCGGTAAAGGTGCTGATTAGCGGTTTTTGCGTAGATGACGGCCGTGGGCATGAAGGATGATTTTCATCAGTCGTGCAACAGAAGCCGGAATAATCCTGGGAAATTATGAATTGGATGTAAGATGGGCTGTTCAAGTTGCAGGCCGTTCTCAGGTCGATAGTATATGCATTATATACCAAAAAAACAGCCCTGTACAGCGACAGTGCATTATAAAATCGGAAGAAGTGTTCAAGTAAACTTCCAAAAATAATTGGATGCAGAAAAGGTCAAGGTATCAAACGATCTTTCCGCAATTTTTCAAACAGGTCATAAAACGAATCCTGGGTGGACTGGAAATTCGTAAATCCGAGCTTCCGGCTTTTGGACATATCTGTCATAACCTCGATTGGACGGCCCAGATCCAGATCGGTATGCCAGGCCGAAACCAGGCGGTTCAGGTTGTTTTCCTTCAAATTGTACTTGACTGCCATTTCATTCCAGACTTGCTGGTCTCCTGCGATTTCAGCTTCCATCGGGCGAATCTCACCGTCAAAGCCTTTTGGCTGAATGTCAAACCATTCGGCCAGTTTTCGCCACAGCCAGCTCCACCGGAACACGTCGCCGTTCGTAATGTTAAATGCTTCATTGTGTGCCTGCGGCGTTGTTGCCGCCCATATCAGATGCTCGGCAAGTATTCTGGCATCGGTAACATCCGAAAGTCCGTTCCACTGCGCACCGGACCCCGGCCACACAAACGGACGACCGGTTTCTTTACAAATCGTGGCATATACAGCCAGTGTTGTCCCCATATTCATCATATTGCCGACTGCTTTGCCGATTACGGTATGCGGCCGGTGAATGCTCCATGTAAAGCCGTCACGCGCTGCGGCAGCATATACTTCGTCTTCCTGTGCATAATAAAAGTTTTCAATATCCAGTCGGGGATGTTCTTCGCGTACAGGCGTTTCGGGTAACGTTCCGGCTTTGGCATACGCATCAAAAGGGCCAAGATAATGTTTCAGGCCGGTTACAAGCGCAACATGCTGCACCGATTTCTGGGGCGACAGCGCATTAAGCAAATTGCGCACCATCAGACTATTCACACGGATGTTTTCCGCTTCCGTTTCGTTGCGCATCCAGCTGGTCAGGAATACGTGTGTCGGCTGAACGTCTTTCAGCGCAGCTTCCAGGCTCCCTTCATCCAGCAGATCGGCAGCAACAGGAATCAATTCCGGAATATCCGTATTCGGTTTTCTGGCCAGTCCGTAAGTTACCCACCCTTTTTCAATGAGCTTTTCAGCAAGGTTACTTCCGGTAATCCCACTCGATCCAACAACAAGCGCACTATTTTTCATTTTAAGAATTGTTTTTGCCGTTGTTATTGAAAGAATTGTTCCAGGCGGAGTGAATTTTAGTCATGAGGTCAGTTCGGATGAATCCGTTTGGTCATTTGTTGTTGCTGTTTCTCTTATTGAATTATTTAAGTATAATTTTTTGAAACTGCTGTTTAAAGGTCTTTTTTCATCATCATATCGGTTTGCTCATCTTCACCGAACCGGAAAATATGCTTGTCAAACGCTGCAAAACCATTTTTTTCATAAAATCGGATGGCTTTCCGGTTCTTTTCCCAGACACCAAGCCAGATATAGGATTTATTCAGAGAGCGGGCAATTTCCAATGCTTTTTCATACAGCATCTGACCTACTTTTTCACCATGAAAAGCCTTTTTTACATAAATACGCTCTATTTCAAGTGCAGATCCATCCCGAAGTTCCGTTTGCGACGTTCCGGTATTTACCTTCAGATAGCCAACCGGTGTTTCATTATTCCAGGCAATACAAAATACCGATTCCGGATTGGTTAATTCGGATCTGATTTTTTCATCACTGAAATTTTCCACCAGATACTTATTCATATTTGCTTCTGTGTTATCGGCTGCAAACGTTTCAAAAAAAGTCTCTTTTGCAATAAGTTGTACTATTTTCAAATCTTCAGGACTGGCTATGCTTAATTCCACTGGTTGTTCATTTAGGATGATTAATGGTGCAAAGTTAATTCCGCGTCAGCAGGTTTAATCACATAAGTCTTTAATCGGATTCAGGATTTTCTGCCTGTCTGGATGATGGCAGGTTTTTGATTCCGGTCTGTAAGTTCCACAATCTCGCTGATTCGTTTCTGACGGGTTTCGGGCCTTTTGGCGAGTACAAGCCATTGCAGGAGGTTGCGTTGATCCGATTTGCACAACGTTTGGTAAAATTTTCCCGCATCGGGCCTGCGGTTGAACTCCGCCTGAAGATCAGCCGGAATGATCCGTTCTTCCACTTCGTCCAGAATGTTCCAGGAACCGTTCTGCTTGGCTATGTTTATGACTTCCAGGCCCGCCTGCGTCATCAAACCTGCTTCAATAAACCTGTTCACTTTTTCCTTATTGATCTTGGACCAGACGCTGTTGGGCTTTCTGCGGGTAAAAAATTGCATAAACCGGTTTTCATCCATCTGCCTCGATAAACTATCGATCCAGCCGAAACACAATGCTTCATCTACGGCTTCACTCCAGGTAATGGTCGGCACGCCTGACTTTTTCTTGTGGTAAATCAGCCAGACGGATTTTTCCCGGGCATGGTTTTCCATCAGCCATGCTCTCCATTGCTGCTTGCTTGCAGGACAATAAGTCTGAATTTCTTTCTCCGTCATAGGAATGTCATTTTCGATTTTACAACAGCAAATTAAAATTACAATACAAAGGAAAGTGGCCGTGTGACAACCCTATGTCACAAGATTTTATTAATTTAGGCAATGATATACAAATTTACACAAGATGAAGATTGGCTACGGCTACCTGAATTTTTATTGCGTTTGTGCAAGAATATCCTTAATTGCTGATAAGGTCCATTCGCCAATTTGAATTATTGCTAATCGTAAATGAAATGCATCTGTCTTTCCAAAACCTTCTGCAGTCCCAAAAACCGTTATTGCAGATTTTATACTTTCTAAGCTAGCCATTGGTTTAAGCTCTAAATGCGCTACTCCATCTTTATTACAAATCCATTTTATTAATTGTTTTGGAGTGTATCCGATTGTTCCTTTTGCTAAGTTTGTTTGCTTGTCAATTTTAGGAACTGCACCAATCTCTGTATCTAAATATTCTTCTATGTTCATTTCGTATGCATCTTCCTCTAAGGTATAGGAAGCAATTAGTGCGTCGATTGTATAAGCGGTTTTATTAGGATTGAAGGTATGTCTTGCAGGGTAAGAACCCCAAACTTTTAACTCAATATTATGCTCTTTTGCATAGTATAATAAAATGGGAACCTCGCCATCGCAAAGGAGAACCCTTAATAGACCAGCTATCGTATAGTGTAAATCATATTCGTCTCTTTCAGGATCAGAAAGAAACTTTCCCAACTGATTCTGATGTCTATAAAGTACTTCTCGTAGCCTTATCTTTTCTTGAATAATCATTTGGTGTAAATTTGTATATCATTGCCTTAATTTAAAAATTCCTTCAATACGCAAGCTGAAACTCAACACAACTTCTATTCACCTTAACATTCCTGTTTTGATAAGGCTATAACTTTGTAAAACGTTTAGCTGCTATTGAAATTAAAAAATAAATTTGAACCGAATTATCAAAGCCAATTCAACCGAAATGCCCGATTTGTTCCCTGCCAGAAACAGGATTCTTTACGGATTACTCACGATCATTACATTGATTACGGGCTATTTGTCCAGACGTTTATTCGGTGATTACGCATTCATCAAGCTTTATGTCGGCGATGCCTTGTGGGCTTTGATGGTGTTTTTCGGCTTTGCTTTCCTGTTCCGAAAGCGTTCAACTCTGGTCGTTGCTGCAATTGCACTCGGATTTGCAGTAAGTATTGAAATCAGCCAGCTGTATCATGCGCCATGGATTGACGATCTGAGAAAGATGCCTTTAATCGGGCTTGTTCTGGGCTTTCAGTTTGTATGGAGCGATCTGATTTGTTACAGCATGGGCGTTGCATTTGGCGCACTTGCTGAAATCTGTTTCATTCAACCTTTTAAGGAATCCAGAACGGCCGCAAAAAAGCAGTAATCCGTTGATAAAGTTTTAACGGTTTCACTGCTTGTCTCACTTTCAGGCTTTTGGTCTGTTAACAACAGCATAAAAAAATCATCAGCTTGCAACCGTAACAAGCTGATGATTTGCAAAACCCGTTTATTTCAATCTGTTGAATTTATATTTCTGTCATGCTGCCTATGCATTTTTCTTAGTAAAATCAGGCAATGCGTTCGGACGGGCATAAGGAAATTCCGCGATTTTTTCCAGCTTGTAATAAGAATTCAAACCCGAAATACCAACATCATCCAGCTGGCTTAAATCAATCTGTCCCTGCGCATTCACAGCTTCATCAGGAACAATCAGATGTTCTACTTCGCCGATGATCAGGACCGTTCCATTCAGTTCAATCGGGACAGTTTGTACGAGTTTCATTCCCATTTTCACAAGACTTTCTTTTACAAACGGCGCCTTGAAACCGGCCATGTATTCCGCTGTCAAAGCACATGTATCAAATTCCGATTCATCTTTTCCAAACTTCGCCGAAGTATAATGCGCCTGTTCCATAAAGGATTCATGAACGTGATTTATGGTGTAACAACCATTCTCCTTGATGTTGTCAAAAGTATGTTGTCCGGCCTCGCGGTCGGGTCTTATAATAAATCCGATCAATGCAGGGTTGCTGCCCAGATGTACAACTGAACTGAAAATGGCCAGGTTTGTTTTGCCGTCATCGGAAACGGTTCCAACCAGATTGGCCGGTTTAATGCCGGTGATGGAATTGATGATATTTAAACGTTTGATCCGTTCTGTATTTTGAATTTCTTCTTTGGTCAGATGCATAAATGAAGATGTAAAATGATTGGTATGCGGCATTGGGTATCCATTGCCAAACTGGCTTACGGTTCATTTACCTGTAAAAATGACATGCCAGATTATAAACCAGCCTGTGACTTTCCGGGATATGCACGTCCATGAATGTCTCCCGCCATTCAACATGCACCAGCTATTCACTTTTAAACACAAACCCTTCCACAACTGCCACATCGCCCTGAACACCTTTGGCTAAAATACCGGCCCGTACGGCACGGTCCCATGGCGGCAGGTACGAAATATCGGGCATGGTTATATCCAGTTTTGTAAAATCATCTCCGTTCAGACTGTACGAGAAACTGATTTCCTTATTGTTTTTTACATCCATTTTCAAAAACAGGTGCTTGTCTGCCGCAGCCACCGGAAACTTGCCCAGGCTGCTTCTCGCACCGTCCCTGGCAATGGTTACATGGATACTATCCTGTTTGGCAACCGCGTAAATCAGGTTCTTTTCATCCCCGATCAATGCGACACCGGCCAACGGGTTTTTTCCCGGAACGGTTTCCACAGTCGCCTGATAATTTGGACTGTCTATCCTGCGGGCAATGAAAATTTCCCTTTCATCTTTGATCTGCAGCGCCAGTCTTCCGTTTTTCAATTCATATTCAGGCTTGTTGAATACCGACCAGCTCCATTGCAGGTTCAGACTTTTCTTGTCAAAATTGTCAGTCGATGTATAAGCTAAATTCTTGTTGGAAGGTGACAGATATTCGTCTGTAAAGCGTAGCCAGTTGTCAGGCGTAAATTCAAAGCCCCGGATCAGCGCCTGACGGCCGGTATACTGGGTTGAAGTTTTGTCGTAGGCATGGTACATGAAATAGTTTTTCCCCTTGTGCATGATCGCCGTTCCGTGTCCGGGACAAATCCAGTCACCTTGTCCGGTGAGGATGGGGTTTGCTGCGTACTTTTCCCATGGCCCCATCAGGTTTTTGGCCCGTGCAATGCCCGTTGCATAGGTACAACCTGCGCCGCAGCAACCCGCAGCCGCATATATTGCATAAAAATAACCGTTATTCTTGATCACCGAAACACCTTCCACCAGATTTCCTTCCCATGGCTTATCGTTCCTGAACAATTCTTTTTTTTCACCGGTGAGCTGGGTTCTTTCCTCATTAAGCGCCTGAATCCAGATCGGTGTTGGCTGTCCGATGCTGTTGCCGTCCTCTTTCCAGATCAGATACAGCTTGTTGTTTTCATCCCGGATCGGAAATCCGTCGATTGATCCGGCTTCCTGGCACACAAGCGGGCCGTGATCCTTGAACGGGCCTTCGGGACTGTCAGCACTGGCCACGCCTATGCACAGGTTCCCGCCTTTTTTGTGAGCCGTATAATAGGCATACACTTTCCCGTTGTCATAGTTGAGCTCCGGTGCCCAGTAATAGTAATCTGCCCAGGAAGTCAGGTCCGGAAAAATGGAGCCAGTCTGTTTCCAGTTTTTAAGGTCTTTCGATTTCATTACCGGGTATGCAGGCGCCCAGTTGGAACTCGTGGCAGCAGCATAATAAGATTTACCAACTTTAATAACGGACGGGTCTGCAAAATCGCCCCGGATAACCGCCCTTTGTGCATTTGCAAATTGAACCAAAACCAACAGCAGCAAATGAATGCTCAGAATCTTCATAAACAAATTTTAAGGTGAATGTTTTTCAAACTTCCAAATATAATCAAATCACTATTCACCGGATGGGACGGTAATAGCCAGTCCCGTCGCAACCGGCTCTCCGAAAACCGGCAAACCATCCGCATTCCAGCTGAACTTTTGTATTCTTACGTTCCTTGCATTGCCGCAACCCTGTCCGGCCGCTGAATTGGCATGGTAAATAATCCAGTCTTCTTTCCCGTCCTTTGATTTGAAAAATCCGTTGTGCCCGACTCCGAAAGCATTCGCTGAAGCAAGCCCGGTAAAAACAGGAGTTGGCATTTTGGTCCAGCTTTTCACATCCATCGGGTCGCCTGCTTCTTTCAGACTGATTAATCCCAGTCCGTAACGGTCATCGCCGCAGTAACTGCCCGAATACACGACAAATGTTTTTCCGGAAGGACTTCTTAGAATTTCCGGACCTTCATTCACCGGAAATCCGCGTTTTTCCCATTCATTCTCGGGAGCAGCCATTTTTACCGTCGGACCGGTGAGCGTATAGGGATTGCTCATGCGTGAAATGTAAAGATTCTGTGTCAGATCATCGTTTCCACCCGCAAACGGTCTGCCCGACCAGATCATGTATAACGTGGTATCCTGCTGGAAAATCGTTGCATCAATGGACCATAAATCGGTGGGCTGCGTTACAAGTCTGCCCTTATCGATCCATGTACCCTGCGTCGGGTCCGGGCTTGCATTTTCAAGTACCCACATGCGGTGTTCACGATCATTTCCATCCGAGCCGGTATAATAGATATACCATTTTCCGTTCAGAAAAAACAGCTCGGGCGCCCATATATCCCGTGAATTGCCACCCGAAGCCGGCGCATTAAATACAGTAACCGGCACAGCATCCTTCAGTCGGCTCATCTTACCCGTTTTCCGAATTTCAATCCGGTTGCCTAGCGTATGCAGGTAATAATAAACGGAATCTTTCTGGAATACCCACGGATCAGGCGCGGATTCAAGCAGCGGATTGGTAAATCGGGCTGTCTGCTCCGTAACGCCGGGCAGTTGGTTTTTTGCTTCCTTTTTGCAGGATGCATTGATAAACAACAGTGGAATACACCAGACTAAAACAGCGCGACAAAGTGAGCGAATGATCATATGGTTTAACGGATTGCGCTATGATTTAATTGAACGGCCTGAAGCGTAGCGACGCCTCTACGCCATGAGAAAAAAGACAGATTTGTTCTTCCCGA
Organism: Dyadobacter sediminis; assembly: GCF_005860765.1. Classification (GTDB taxonomy): domain Bacteria; phylum Bacteroidota; class Bacteroidia; order Cytophagales; family Spirosomataceae; genus Dyadobacter; species Dyadobacter sediminis. Next base: position 879,289 of record NZ_VCEI01000011.1, read on the forward strand.
ACTGATTACCAGAACCGCATCTGCACCGCACCGACAGGCAGCAGGCATGGCCTTTTTGATAGCTGCTTCCGCAGTTCTTCTGACATACAAGGATGAGCCGGTAATGCTTTCCAGATCGCATAATACGTTGTAAGCACCACCGATCTCACTTGCATTCCTGAATACCGGAAGCTGGCAATCGCTTGTTTTTGCCTCATCATGTTTTATTTCCTTTACACGGACAGATGCACAGGAAGTAAGCAATGATAACAAAATCAAACTAAAAACACACACTTTGATCAGGTTGGCAAACATGTAAATGTAAGATAAATGTGTACACCACTATACAAAAACCCTGTTTCTTAATACCCGGGATTCTGCGTCAGGTTCGGATTCAGATCTATATCCGATTGCGGAATCGGATACCATTCATTTCTGCCTTTTACGAAATTGGTAAATTCAGGATCTCTTGCTGCCAGTTCCGGACCAAGATCACCCCAACGCTGCAGGTCGGCAAACCGCCAGCTCTCGCCTGTAAGTTCGGTAATGCGTTCATGCTTGATCTGTGCCAGAAACTGTGCCTGCGTCATAGCCGGTTTAGCCTGCGTCAACGGCCGCAATCCGGCGCGTGCGCGAACCATATCCACATACGGATAAGCCTGGGTCGTCTGTCCTGTTCCGTTCAGTGCCTCGGCGTACATCAGCAAAATATCGGCATACCGGATCAGCCGGAGATTGTTTGGCGACCTGAAACCTTCTTCAGTCCTGCCCGGCTCGTTATCATTCAGCTGCTTGCGGAACCATACTGCGCTGCTTTCGCCTCCGGTGGTACCGTAACGGCTTGCGAATGTCTGACCGTAAACCGTTGTAAATTGCGGACCGCGGACATCCGTAGAATCGAACAGCAAGGTGGCGGCAAGTCTCGGATCCCTTGTTCCGGCAGCTGTTTTTTCTTTTTCAAATTCCCCGATCAGCCAGCGGCGTGCTCCGCCATCGGAAAACCCGACGCCGCGCGGTGCATAAAACTGGGCAATGGACGTTCCCGTGTTATTGATCCGCGTTTCGTCCACATCGTCATCCGTACTTTCATTGGGATTGAAACGGAACTGTATTTCAAATACAGATTCGCTGTTGTTTTCTGTGGATGCTTTAAAATTGTCCTGATAATTGGGAACAAGACTGTACAGGCTTTTTCCTTCACCCGTAATAAACCAGGCCAGCGTATTGACTGCTTCCTGATATTTGTTTTGCTGCAGATGGGCTTTGCCGAGCAAGCCCAAGGCCGCGCCGCGTGTAGCCCGGCCCAGATCGTCGCCGGTATAGCTCAGCGGCAAAGCCGCCGCAGCTTCGGAAAGGTCTTTTTCAACCTGCGCCCACGCTTCCGCATTGGTTGCGTTGGATGGCCTGTCAGTCGGCTCGGAAGGTTCCAGGATCAGCGGCGGCCTGCCGTAGTACAGCGTCAGATTAAAATAAAATAATCCTCGGAGGAATTTAGCCTCGCCTATAATCCGGTTTTTCAATGCTTCATCCATAGCAATTTCCGGTACATAGGCCAAAACCTGATTTGCCCGGAATACGCCGATAAACAAATTCTGCCACGTTCCGGCAGTCAGACCTTCGTTATAATTGGTCTGGTTGAAACTCATGATATTGTTCAGCGTGATATCGCCGCCTGAGCCGTAACCTTCATCGGAACGGAGCATACCGTGATAAAACAGAAACCGGGAATAAAGCGTGGCAGTGCGGTGAAAGGTACTGTAAACCGCATTGATTCCCTTCACCGCATCGCTCTCGCTTTTCCAGAAAGATGCAATGGTCGGATTGTTCGGATTAGGCTCATCAAAATCGCGGTCACAAGCGGTGGTAACCAGCAGAATAAAGGAAGCAAGCAGAAATATCTTTTTCATGTTGATGTCTTTTGAAGTAAATGGCCGTTTGTCAGAAGCCCAGGTTCAGGCCGAAAGAAATTATGCGCGAAGAAGGATAACTTCCCAGATCCACACCGGGTTCCAGATTGAAGTTGGCACCCACCACATCCGGGTCCAATCCGGTATACTTGGTGAAAGTCAGCAGGTTCTGCGCACTTACATATACTCTCGCATTGCTCAGGTGCAGTTTTCCGGTGACAGATTCGGGAATGGAATAACCCAGCTCCACATTTCTCAGACGCAGATAGGAACCGTTTTCCAGCCAGCGGTCCGTATTGGCACGTACATTGGAAACAATTCCCCGGTCGGCCGAAGCAGGATCGCCGGCTGCACCGGTTGAATAGGAAACGCCCAGTCGCGGAAAATCGGTACCGGTATTTTCGGGTGTCCACGGGTTGATGCCGCGACGGTAATTGGAATAACCCATGCCGTCAATTTCCCTTCTTACATCATTGTATAGTTTCTGGCCGAATGCGCCGTAAAACTGGATGTTCAGCGACAAGCCCGACCAGGTTCCGTTCAGGATCAGGCCCGAAGTCAGTTTCGGCCACGGACTGCCTGCGAACGTCCGGTCGCGGTCATTGATATCATCATTGGTACCCTGATCAATCCGGTTTACATAACGGACATCGCCGGGTTTTGCGTAAGCGGCCTGCGCACGGTGCGACTGTATTTCTTCATTGTTCTGAAACAGCCCGTCTGTTTTTATCAGATAATACTCGCCAATGGAACGTCCGACCTGCGAGCGTGTATTGCCCGACTGAATGTAATTTCTCGGCTCACCCGTTTCTTCGTCTACACCCAGATTTCCGAGTTCAAGCACTTTATTCCGGATCACGCTGACATTGGGCGCAATGCTCCATGTGAACGGACCGGACGTCTGGCGGTAGGCAAGGTCGAGCTCAATACCTTTGTTTTCAATGGAACCAATATTAACAAGCGGGTCGCCCTGTAAATTTCCGATGTAAAGCGGCAGCGGAAGCGAGAGCAAAACGTCCTTGGCAACGGAACGGAATGCATCCACTGTAATGGCAAGCTTGTTATTAAAAAGCACAAGGTCAGCGCCCAGATTGGTTGTAGCTTTTTGTTCCCATTTGATATCCTCATACACGAGCCTGGCCTGCGTTGCGCCGGGAAACTCGGTTTGACCCGATCCGAACACGGCGCGTGGTGCCTGGTTCAGAAATCCTGTAAACTGATAATTGCTCAGGTTGGCAGAACCGAGAACGCCGTAAGAACCTCTCAGTTTCAGCTCGGTGATCAGGTCGGATTTGAAAAACTCTTCGTTGCTGATTTTCCAGGAAGCCGCCGCGGAAGGGAAATAACCCGTACGGTGTGCAGGTGAAAAGCGTGAATCCTTGTCGGCGCGGAATGTAAAGGTGAGGTAATATTTTTCAGCATAATTGTAGTTCAGCCGTCCCAATGCTGAATTGATCAGTGTTTGCGAGCGCGTTCCTGAAGCAGTCATGCCGCCGCTGGCCGAATTGATGGTTGTAAAATAATCCCCTCCGTAAATGCCAAGCTGCAGGCGTCGTCCGCCAACGGCATCGTTCCGGATGGTCTGCTGTGTATATCCGACGACACCATTGAGGTTATGTTTATTAAAAGTAAAATTAAAGTTCAGCGTATGTTCAAACAGATAGCTCAGAAACTGTGAACGCGACTGCCCTACGCTGCTGAATTCCGGCGACTGGTTCCAGTACCAGAAACCTTCTTTCCGGACATCGTTCGTCTTGTCAAAACTGGTTTCCAGCCCCGCATTAAAACGGTAACTCACGCCTTTGAAGATTTTGTAATCAACATAGGCGTTTCCCAGAACCTTGAAAAAATTACTCGTCGATTGCGTGATATTATTGATCGCAGCCTGATTTCTTGCAAAAGAACGCGCATTGAACGAACCGTAACCCCATCCGCCGGGATTGGAAGTACTCACCAGATCAGCACTTTGAACCGGGATGATCGGAAGACTAGTCCAGATATCATACCATGCATTCCCTTCGGCAAATCCGCCCTGAAACGGCGCATTGCGTTCGGTGCTGGAAATCATCATGTTTTCACCGAAAGTAAAATTGTTTCGCGTTGCTTCCGTATTGATCCGTACGGATGCACGCTGGAAATCGCGAGCTTTCAGGATGCCTTTGTCGGCAAAATAGGAGCCGGAAATCAGGAACCTGCTGTCTTTTCCGCCACCCGACAGGCTGACGTTATAGTCCTGAATACTTCCTGTCCGCAGCAGCTCGTCTGCCCAGTTGGTATTTACCGCTCCGTTATAGCCAGCAACAGCCGGTTGCAAGGCATAACTTGCCGCCTGATAAGCGCGTGTGTTTGTTTGCACATACTCCTGCGCGTTCATCATGTCCCACCGTTTGGGAAGTGACGAAATTCCTACTCGGGCAGTTGCATCCACTTTCAGTGCACCTTCTTTTCCTTTTTTGGTAGTAATGATTATGACGCCATTCGCTGCACGGGAGCCGTAAATAGCCGCTGCCGAAGCATCCTTCAGAACTTGTATGGTTTCCACATCGTTGGGATTCACCGTCGTATTGGCATCGGCCAGCATGCCGTCGATGACATAAAGCGGGCTGGCATTACCAAACAGGGTACTGAGCCCGCGGATATTTACAACTGCTTCCTGTCCCGGCGCACCGCCGTTCCTTACTGCTACGCCTGGCGTCATACCCTGCAAGGCTTCCGGCACCGAACGGGCAATGCGCTTGTTGGTATTCTGCGCATCAATAATACCGGTTGCGCCGGTGAGATCCGTCCGTCTTACGGACTGATAGCCGATTACGACAAACTCTTCCAGGTTCTGTGCATCCTCCGCAAGCTGGATCGTATAAGTAGTCTGATCCGTTACGGGAACTTCTGAGGGCAGAAAACCGATAAATGAAACCCGCAATGTTTGTCCGTTTGCAGCAGTCAGTGAAAATTTACCGTCTGCATCCGAAATGGTTGCGGTGTTGGTACCGGCAACGAGCACCGTAGCTCCGGGAAGCGGTTCGCCGGTAGATGTCTGCACGATGCCGCTTACTTCCCTGCCCTGAGCAAGGGAATTTTCAATACAAAAGAGAAAAAGAACGACGATCTGAATCAGAGTACAAGAATAACGCATAGCTGATTGGTTGATGATTTAACGAATAAGTAACCTTATCGAAGCAAAAATGAAGAAAGCAGTTTACAAGCATAAAAATTGTGCCATTATTCAGTTATAAAATTCTATTTGCATGTATTTGCAGCCATGGGCAACCAGCTTTTAGCTGTAAGCGGATACTGATCAAAAGGATAAACACTCAGGAGGTTTAATACGGAATGATTTACGATATGCAATTTCCAGTCGTACATGCATACCCGACTGGTTCGGAAGTGTTCCGAGGTGCCCGGACCCAACACTTCAACCACTGGAAAAGCATATATATACTCTACTGAAAATTAGTGACTTAACTTGAACAACACAGTAAATAAATGGATATATTTAAATAAAATATGGTCATATACCTGCATACCTTAAACAGCCCGAGCTATGAAAATCAGACTACTTGTTTTGACGATTGCCATGGTACTGCCCCGCTTGCTGACTGCCCAGCAAACTGAACTGGTAAAAGATATTAACACAACGCAAACCGGTCTAGGTCTTTCTACCCGTGAACAGGCTGTTGCCAACAACATGCTCTTTATGCTTGCGGGCAACAACACAGAAGGAATCCAGTTCTGGAGAAGCGACGGCACCGACAATGGCACCATCAGGCTGACCGATGTCAACAGCATCCACCGCGGTGATCCCTCCTATCTGACCGGCGGCGGAAATTACGTTTGCTTTGTAATGGAATATGAAGGACAGGACTGGCTGTACCGCAGTGACGGCACCAGAGAAGGCACTTACCGGTTACGCAGGTTTGGCACATTTGCTTCGGGGTATTTCGATATCCTAGAAAATGTGAAAGGGACCATTTATTTTTCCTATTCCGATGAAATCAAAAGCCGTCAGCTCTGGAAAACGAACGGAACTGTTGCCGGAACCGTGCTGGTGAAAGATTTTGGCATTTCAGGTTCCGGTGAATCCGTTCCCGACCAGCTGTTCAGCTTCAACGAAAAACTCTACTTTGTAATCCGGAATGAAGAAGATTATGATTTGCCGGCAGTACTCTGGCAAAGTGACGGCACCACTGCCGGAACCGTGCCCGGGCCGGTTGTACCCAGGGGTTTTATCCGTCCTGTTTTCATGGGGAACAACATCTACTTTGGAGAAGGAAACAGCCTTTACCGCATAAACGGCAAAACGGTCACCGTAGTTAAAGACGGTTTTGAGTGGCTCCGCGAGCCGCTTGTAGTCGGACAAACCTTGTATTTCTCTGCCAGGCATACGGCTACGGGCGAGGAACTATGGAAATCGGACGGCACGACGTCGGGAACCGTTCTGGTCAAGGATATCAATCCCGGAAGTGCCAACTCCTCCGATCCCACCGCTTTTGTCCATGTAGCCGGAACGCTTTATTTCAAAGCACACGATGCAACCGGATGGAAGTTATGGAAAAGCAACGGCACCGCAGCAGGAACGGTTCCGGTAAGCAATGCAGAGGTCAGCAGATATACTTTTGTGGGCCAGAATGATCTGGTTGCAATTGGCAGCAAAATCGTATTTCCGGCTGGTCCCGATTCCGATGAACTCTGGGTGTCCGATGGTACACAGGCCGGAACGCAGTTGCTGCTTTCCGTGAAAGTCGAAATTCTGGGCAAAGTGAAAAATGAGGTTTTTTTTCTTGGAATAACGCGCCATGGCAATCAGTTGTACAAAACAGACGGCACGGTTGCGGGCACCGTAGCAATTACAAACCGGACTTCGTCCGAAGGCTCTACGCCGCAACAACTGACGGATGTAAACGGAACAGCATTCTTTATTGCATCCCCCGTCCTTTCCGTAAACACGAAATATGAACTCTGGAAAAGCAACGGCACGGCCGCCGGCACCGTCAAGTTAGTCAACTCGACTTCAGTCAATACCAACCGGCCGCCAAGATCATTTACCAACGTGAACGGAACATTATATTATGTGGAAAACGATGATGAACTATGGAAAAGCGATGGCACCGCAGCGGGTACAATACGGTTAAAGATCAACATGGGTTCGGATTTCAGCAGAAACATTGACTACCTGACAGCCGTTAACGGAACCCTCTTTTTCCTGATGAACAATGACGTCTGGAAAAGTGACGGAACCACTGCCGGTACCATCCGTATCCAGCATCCCGACTTGAAAACAGGAAGAATCAGCAGTCTGTTCCATGCAGGCGGAACGATTTACTTCAAGGAGATAAGGTATGCAGAAGATACGCTGCAATCTGTTGTCTTGTGGAAAACCAACGGCGAGCCGGGAGGAACCATTCTGCTGAAAAGCTTCGGTCCATCATTCCGAAACACGGTTCCGTATGCATTCAAAGGGGAACTCTACTTTGGGGAGTGGGATTTTGTCAACAGCGTGGAGCTATGGAAAAGTGACGGGACAAAAAATGGCACCGGCATCATCAAACAAGTAATTTCCAGCGGAGGCAATATACTGGCACAGCCCGAAGCAATGGCTGGCTGGGGAAATAACCTGTACTACATTACCAATACTTCCAACGGTTTTCTTCTGGTGAAAACAGACGGGACAGCAGCGGGCACAACGGTGATCAAAAATCTTTTCCCCGGTGGAAATATGAAGCGTTTCAGGCTATATACGGCTATGGGAATGGTTTATTTCAGCGTTTACAACCAGAATGCCATGCAGGAATTGCTGTGGCGGTCGGATGGAACTGCTGCCGGCACTTTTCAGCTTGCCGCTTTTGACGTATACGATGCCGGAGATCCGTACCGGGTTGAAAACAGGCCGGTTCAGATAAAAGACGAGATCAATGGCAAACTGATCTTTATCACCTACGGCAAACAATCAGGCGATCAGGTTTGGGTAACGGACGGAACCGTAAAAGGCACCCAAATGCTGACGACGGTCCAGACTCCGAAAAATTTTATCATCCGATCGACAGTGAAGTTTGGCAACCTGTTCTATTTTGACATGCTTGACCCTGAAACCGGAACGGAGCTGTGGCAAACAGACGGTACGGCAGAAGGAACGCACCTGACGGTGGAAATGAACCCGGACGGCAATGCAATCATCCATGAAATGCTGGTCATCGGCCGCACGTTGCTCCTGTCCGCAGATGATGGAAAAACGGGCATTGAACTTTATAAATACCTTCCGCCTGCCGGTCAGGACGTGGTTATGCCCCCGATTGCGGATGCCTATACGCGCAATGTCCCGTATGAAAAAACAAATTTCGGAACCCAGCCTGAACTAAGCATAAAAGCAGGAAGCCTGCCCGGCTACCAGCGGAAAACGTACCTTAAGTTCCCGCTTGAGGGCATCAGTAAAATTACATCGGCCAAATTGAGGATATACGGCTTCAACTTTGAAAACAACAAGAATATTACACTGGCAGCAACGGGAGTCAGTAATGACGGCTGGACTGAAACGGGCATCAACTGGCTGAACGCACCGGCAGCTTCCGGCAAAATACTGGATTCTGTAAAGGTCAGTAATCAGGCGAAGTATTATGAACTGGATGTAACGGATTTTGTGAAAGCGCAGCTTGGGGGCGACAAAACCGCCAGCTTCCTGCTGACCAATCCGAAGCAGGACAATGTACGCCTTTACTTTATGAGCCGGGAAAGCAAGACCAATCCTCCGCAACTGGTTATTGAAAATCAGAGCAGCTCTGCAGCGCGGATTGCAGCATTCACCGAACCCGAAAAAAGAATTGCTGACGATTCCTACATTTACCCCAATCCGGTAAAGGATCATTTTTTCATTAAGATCTCCGATAAGCACCAAGGACATGCGCAATTACTTCTTACACAGCTGAATGGCCAGACCCGGCTGCTCAGACAGGAGAATTACAAAGCAGGTAAAAAGACAATGAGAGTGGACGTGTCCGATTTCAGGCTGCCAGCCGGCAAATATCTGCTACGGGTAAAGTCTGAAAAAGAAGAGGAGGTTGTACAGATGATTGTATCGGAATAAAAAACGGGCCGTCAAAGGATTAAACTAAAAAAGCACTCCGTGTATAATGCCGAGTGCTTTTTTAGTTATTTGTTTAAAATCCTTCTTACTCCGTCACTATCAATTTAAGTACTTCGGATTTGGCTGCTGACTGCACTTTCAAAAGATACATGCCTTTATCCAGCGCCAGATCGGCAATGTTCACTTCCGCCCTGGTTCCCGCATGCAGCGCGTCAGTTGTTTTGACAGGATAAGCACGACCGGCTTCGTTGATAATCTCAAGAGCGATATTTTCCCGGTGCTGATTGCTGATCTGAAGTGTAAACCGGCTGCGTACCGGGTTAGGGTAAATAACCGAACTTTCGGTTTCAGGTTCGGAAATTTCATCCAGTGCAACTTCACTTTCCATCCGCGAGGCAGAACTTACAGCTCTATTTGCCGTAAGAATCAACTTTGGCGCATCACGAGAAGCTTCCCTGCTGTTAAACCACACAATGTTATTACGAGTACTTATATCTTTCAATTGTAGAGTTAATACTTTGTCTTTTCCAAGCTGTGCCTTAGCAAATTCTGTAATATCAACTTCAAAATGCTTTCGATTGCGTTCCGATTCGAAAGATCCCAGTGTAGCTGTAACGCCGGTTGGTGCATTGTTTCCGTTGATTCCCATTTCTGTCCAGTCATCATTGTCAACACCAATAACCCCGATCCGGACCCTTTTATTACTTTCAACATTTCCTCCAAACAAGCGAATTTTTGCACTTTTAATTTCTACCAGATCATCCAGTGAAAATTTAATGTAAGAAGTATAATCCCAATCTGCCGGTGAAGTTGCCTTAACACGCAAACTTTCTTTACCATAATTGGTTCCCGAATTGGTACCATAGCGAACATACGCATCGGCAACCGGCCATAAAGTAACCTCGGTGAGCGGACTCAGAAATTCAACTTCAATGGCAGATACTCTCGGTTTGTCGCGTAATGCCAGGAAATCAAGATTAAGGTATCCGTCAATTACCTGAACTTCAAAAGACTCTTTTACTGCTCTTAACGGTCCGCCAGCTCTTGCGATAATATCATAATTGGCAAGCTTATTGACGCCTTCTGCATTGACGTTGAATACACGCTGACCTGGTTTTCCGTCACGATTGGGATAAACGCCCCAAAAAATTTCAGCAAAATGAAGTGTAACCTTCATCGTACCGTTCCTGACAGGAATTGCGTAATTAAATTTATCTGAGCAGCGTCCTGATCTGTAAATTTCATCATCCGTTGTATTCAGAATATCCACATCCTTAACAGAACTTGCCCGATCCATTCCACCGTAGTATCTGTCTGCCTCAAAATAACGGCCATCAGGCGTTGTATAGCCGCTTCCGCCTGCATTGATCCGGATTGCAGTATTATCTATTGGTATATTTACCTTTACGCCAATCGTTTCTTCATCAAACAAAACCGGAGAAGTATTGCTGCTCACTCTTACAGTGATTGGATACACGCCTGCATCCTGGGGCACTATCCATTTGAAAAACCCGCTGGCTGAATCGATTGCAGCACCTGCCGGCGCATTTACCAGCGAAAATGTCTTGGTTTGCCCAAGAGCTGCTGTTGCCGTGGCAGTAAATGAAAGCGTTTGCCCGGCAAGCAATTCCTTGTTGCCAATGGGTTCCAGTGTCGGCGGCGTAGTTACATCGTTGACGCGGAGATTAACGGTCATCAATGCGCGTGCATAACCGGGAGCAGTAGCATTCACAACAGTTTTGAAATTACCCGGAAAAATTCCTGATGGATCCACTTTGAATGACAAGGAACCCAAAGATGCTGTGGGAAGGTTAAGCCAGGCGGAAAACGACTTTTTAACGGATACGGCAGTCGTTCCCGTATTTGCCGTCAGGTTTACAGTCTGAGGCGGCGTTGTTGTATTTCCGGTATTAGTAAATTCCAGTGATGTTGCAGAAAATGACAGCTTTCTGGTATTTGATTCGGCCAGCAGTTTTACAAACCATGTGCCTGATCCGGAATCGGCTTTATCGTTTGCAGCATCATAGCCATCCGTATTTCCGCATAGCCAATATCCGCCATCATAGGCTGGAAAGGCTCCAAACAGTTGGCTTGTTGAACCGGCACCCGCACCAAAACTCTGGTCCCATATTTTTTTCCCGTCCGGGCCTATTTTTACAATCCAGTAGTCACTTTTTCCTTTGCGTGACACAGTCTTGCTGCCGCTTTTGAAAGATTCAGAATTACCTGCAATTATAAAACCACCATCAGAGGTTTGTATAACCGATCTTAACAATTCCCATTCTTTTCCTCCAAGTGTCCTGTCCCACTGTTTAATCCCGTCTGAATTCACTTTAACGATCCAGAAATCTATAACTCCGATTAAATTTTCTGACTTGTCTGCACCGGTTGGAGATTGTGAAAAACCGCCGAGTATAAAACCGCCGTCAGCCGTACGCTGTACAGATAGAAAGTTATCATAACTGATACCGCCGATGGTTCTGTCCCATTGCTTTGAACCATTGGCAGACAATTGTACAATCCAGTAATCCGAATTTCCTTTGGAGTCTACAGTTTTATCTCCACTGATGTTGGAATACGATGTACCTCCCAAAATGTAACCTCCACTGTTTGTCAGGTCTATGCTGTATAATTCATCTGACTTTGCTCCGCCGATGGTTCTGTCCCATTGCCTGTTTCCGGATGAGCTGATCTTGATTACCCAGTAATCGTTGTATTCTCCTTTGGACCCCTCCGATTTCACATCACTGATTCCTGAATTGGACGAGCCGCCAATGATATAGCCACCGTCGGTCGCCTGTTTCATTGTCGTAAGAACATCATTGCCAGTTCCTCCGAATGTTTTATCCCATTGCTTTGTACCATTGGCAGAAACTTTTACGATCCAGAAATCGTTGCTCTCCGCCCAATAGGAATCTTGAGACTTATCAATTCCGGCATCGGAATTGCTGCTCCCTCCAAGCAGATAACCACCGTCAGAAGTCTGTATAATGGCCGACAACTGATCGCTTTTATTGCCGACATAGGATTTTTCCCATTCTTTAACCCCGGAAGCATTGAACTTGAAAATTAGATAATCCGATTCATTTGAAACGCCTGCAATCAAACCGCCATCAGAAGTCGGAGTGGCCAGATACAATCCTCTTCCCACAATTTTGTCCCATTCCACGGCAGGTTGTGCGACAAGGCTTGTGATGGAAAGCAGCAGGCTTAATGAAAAGATCAGGAAACGCCAAAGCTGCGCCGGACAATGGCCTGCCGAAAGCCGGGAAGCAGCCGGGGAGCGATTAACTTTTTCCGGGTAACGAAAACGTTGCGTAAGTACATGTGAATGCATAAAGTTTTAACAATTATAATTTTAGGTACATGGAATCCCAACAATCATGTTGACAAGTGTAAATGTACCTTTATTTACTGTTTACTAACAATATACAAAGTCTTCTCACGTAAAAAATGTATTTACCGGTTACAAGAACATGGTTATTTGTGCATTTACTGCTGATGAAAAGATGAAACGCTGACTTACGCGTGCATCAGCCGAGAACGTTCTTACATCGTTGTTCGCTGCACTGACTTCCGCGCTGGCATATTCAACGATAAAGGTCTGCGATGCCGGTGAGTGATATACGCCAAATTTGCGGTGAGGTCGCACTGCATCCGGATTACCGCAACCATTATCTGTAATGTTACACACTTCTTTTCCGTCCGACCAACCTTGGAACGAACCTCTTGTTCGTAAAAAATTCGTAGTACCGCAGAATGGATTTTAAGAATTATTTTATGCAGGTTGTCAGTTGTGGAGCAGGTGTACGCCTTAACAGTATCCATATCTTCAAGGCAATGGGCTGGCCGGTTGAGGAAATCATGGAAGCTGATGAAAACAACAGACCGTCCTGAACGGTGTCCGGAAAACCGGATGAACGTATTTGCTAAAAACCATTTTTTACGGCTGAAGCGACATGAACCAAATGATCCAAGGCCGATAAACCGTACAAACTTCGTGACCTGGCATCGTCCCAGCGCATCACCGTATGCGGACATCATTCAAATGGTATTATTTTTTATAGATACCTGATCAAAAAGATTTTGAATTTTTATGGATAAGAGTGGCACAATTATCATAATCGAAGATGATGCGGACGACCAGTTTGTACTGGAAGAAGTTTTCAATGAACTCGGTTATCCAAACAAAAGAATGTACTTTGCTAATGGCATGCTGGCGCTGGAATACCTTTATTCCACTCCCGACCGGCCTTTTATCATTATTTCAGACATCAATCTGCCGCAACTGAACGGCCTCGAACTGAGGCAGAAAGTCCAGACTGATGCCGAGCTCAGTTTAAGGTGCATTCCGTACGTGTATTTCACAACAGCCATCAACCAGCAGGCCGTTATCGATGCTTACAGTACTTCTGCACAGGGCTTTTTCGTGAAGCCCGGGGCATTTGATGACATCAAGGAAACGATCCGGGTGATGATGGAATACTGGAAAAAGTGCGCGGCTCCGAATAATTTCTGATGCTTACGGAGCATTTTCCTGACAGGTGTTGCTACCGGTTGCCCGAAATGGAGCAAACCGGATTGTGGTGGATTGTTACGTCGGCTGGGATTGTTGATTTGCCTTTAATGCCTTGTGAAAGTGCTGTACAAAGGTTTCAACCGGCCATGCTGATGTTCAGATTGTTTTTTATCCTGTTGATTGAAATTCGCTGTTTTTCCAGCAGCCCGTCAAGGACAATGGAAAGACGGTTGTTTTTCATCTGCAGATCATGGATGTGTTTTTTGATGGTAGCACAATCTGTTGAAAATCGCTGGCATGCGATTGCATTTGCTACCAGATCCAATTTGTTCATAAAAAGCTGCTGAATTTGAGTGGCTTGACCGGGCAACCTGGAAAACGGACGGAAAAGTGACTCGGGTGAAACTGACTGTAACAAATATACGCATTTTTTGGTGGTACTCACCGTTATGCTGAATCTTTCCAGGACATGGAAGACTTTCCTGCTGCAATATGCTCCAGAGAAACTGATCAGGCGAACTGGAACACAAGTTTGAATTGCTTTTACTACATAATACCGGAAGACTTTATTAAATTTTTATAGATGGAACAAACGCGCCTTACGGCTGAGCAGCCTGCAAAGAAGCCGCTGATTGCTACGCTGGCCATTACGCCGTCGGCACAGGATTATTTCAACCAGTTGCGCCGGCAGCACTTTCCGTCCAGACGTAATTATCTGGATGCACATCTGACCCTTTTTCATGCATTGCCGGATGAACCCTGGATCGTGGAAGATACCAAAAACATGGCAGCGAATCAGCAGCCGTTTGAAGTCACTGCCCAGTCGATCGTTTCGCTTGGCGGTGGCACTGCCTTCAAAATTATTTCGCCCGAACTACCCGCGCTGCATCAGATGCTTCAGAAGGGCTGGTTTGAATCCTTGACAAATCAGGACCGGCAGAAAAGAAATTTCCATATCACCATACAAAACAAGGTGGAACCGCATGAAGCCAAGAAGTTACAGGCAGAACTGATTCCGGATTTTCAACCCTTCCGCTTTTCGGTACATGGCATTCAGCTATGGCGCTATCTGGACGGGCCGTGGGAATTCCTGATGAAGTTTGATTTTCGTAAAGTATAATCTTCTGATCATTTATTATATAACGTTTTTACCGGATAAAGCTACTTGCAAACTATTCAATGGTTTCAATCCGTTCCTGAAAGATACCGTTTTCACTTCTCATGATGATCCGGTATTTTCCGGGAAAAAGGACCAGTGTGTTATCCGCTTTCAGATCCGTCATTTCAATGACATCAGCCGGAACCGCACTCAGGTGATCTTCTTCAAGGTAGTATGCAAAAACCAGGCACGGCACCACGGCCCTGCCCTCTTCTGCCCGGACCGGGAATGGCTTTCGTCTGCCGTTCAGATACAGCCAATCCGGACGGCCATGGATCATCTTGGTTCTGGGATGAAAAAGCCTTGCATCAAACCTTGCAGCAGCTCCGGGAGGTCCGTTGAAAAGCTCGTTTTTATTATTTACAAACAGGCTGGACGTATCAACAGCAACCATTTTATAATACGGATTTTCGTAAGCAGCGGAACTTCTTTCGGTCATCATTTCCTGATTTATCGTAAAAGGATTGATTCCGGTAAATTCCTTTAACCTTCCGGCCATTGCCTTGCCCCAGCTTCCACCAACCTGATCTTCGCGAATGTGGTCAAAACCGGCATGAATCAGAATTTTTGCCTGCGGATCTTTTGCAAGAACAGCCTGGATATGCCGGGCCTGACTTATTTCCCTGCGCTTGCCATCCTGAAAAGCTTCCATGGTTCGCGCTTCATAGTCAAATACCTGAAAACCGATTTTAAGCGCCTGCCGGATCAGTTCACCGTACTGAGGTTCCACGCTATACCAGCCGGTTGATTGCAAAGGATATTTCCGCTCATTCAGGAGCGAATCGGCGAAGCTTATTGTTTCCGCACCAAAATACCGGTATCCGCAATGGTATAAATCCTCTAACAACGACATCGTAAAAACCCGATGCAAAGGGCTGTGATGCGCTTCATTGATAATAACAATCTGCTCATTTGCAGCACGTTCCGCTATATAACCGTTTGCAGCAACCGGTCTGAATGTTCTGAAATAATCAGAATCTTTCTTTGCGAGTTCCGGAAACATCCGGGCACTGCTATCAGCAAACTGAATCGCTTTTTGGTAATCACCGATGAAAGAGAATTGCCAGGAAGTTAAAAAATAATTGTCCTTTTTGACAGAGTTGAAAATCCGGGATGAAAAGTAATAATCGTTGGGATGACTTTCATCGGTGACCGGCTGAGATGCCACAAGTTGCGCCTGGCTGCAAAGCAAGTATAAAGCAGCAATCAGGATATTGTACCCTTTGCTTTTTAGGATCATATAATTTCTTTAAATTAACCAAAAATCAATTTACAACCTTCCTTACAAATTTCCGCTATAACACATTTGCAAAAGGGATAAGAAACAGATTGTACATCTTCCAAAGACATTCAACAGAAACCGGTTATTACCTATGAAAAGCTGTACGATTATCCTGTGCTTTCTTGTCACGGCCTTCCTATACGCATGTGAGCCGGATGGCAACCGGCTGGGAAAGCCTGTATCCGGCACATCCGAAGCAGCTTCGGGTTTCAATAACTGGTGGAAGTACCATGGCAGGAATATCCGATTTTACGAAGATTTTACGCCATTTGATACGCATTCGAATGTGATACCGCTTGATTCCTTTATGGCACAATATGCCACCGGCCAGTACATCCTGCTGAAATATGTCGGCAAAAACGCTGAGGCACAATACAAACTGCA
The DNA here is from genome assembly GCF_005860765.1 of Dyadobacter sediminis. Taxonomy (GTDB): domain Bacteria; phylum Bacteroidota; class Bacteroidia; order Cytophagales; family Spirosomataceae; genus Dyadobacter; species Dyadobacter sediminis. The sequence continues at coordinate 895,594 of NZ_VCEI01000011.1, forward strand.
AAGGCTGGAACCGAACGCAGATGAAACGATCAGAAACACGCTGAAAAGTGTCGCTTACTCAGACTTTCAGGATTATCAGCAGCTTGGAAAAGCACTTCCGGACTTTAATTTCACAGATATAAACGGAAACCGGTATACCGCACAGAATACAAAAGGGAAACTTGTGATCCTGAAATGCTGGTTTATCGGCTGCAAGCCTTGTGTCGCGGAAATGCCCGAGCTTAACAAACTGGTGGCCAGCAAGAGCAACCGGAACGATATGCTGTTCCTGAGCCTCGCCTTTGATTCCGAATCCGAACTCAAATCATTTCTGGCCAGACGGAAGTTTGATTACAAGGTTATTGGAAATCAGAAAACCTATTTAAACCAGAAGCTGAACATTCGCGGGTACCCGACGCACATGGTCATCAATAAAGAAGGTCTGGTGGAGCGCATCTGCAATTCTGCACCAGCTCTGCGGACGATCCTTGCCGATAAAAAATATCAGTAGCCTGGCGCTACGTTATCCCACTATAAAAATATTTGGAAAGCCGCAACTTTCCACAGCAGCTTCCTGCATAGCAGACGTATAGCTGGCATAATCTTTGACACAAAGGCGCGTCGTGTGACCAGACAAGTTGTTAAAACAGATAAATTATACTGCATAACGGCTTGAAACAGCACATGTAAAAGCAATCATAAACGTTAACCCGCTTTTTTTATGCCCTTAATCCTACTCGCTTTGCTGCTGGCCAACTTGGCCACCATTGCATTTTTTGGACTGGAAATTTATTTATGGAGAGAATGGTATCTGCACAAGGATATTCTAGCTGATCATGATTATGCCCGAAATTGCCTGATCGGTGCAATCGCCATGCTTTTGTATTTGCTGTTGGGCAGAAGCATAATCAGAATGCTTTTAGGGAAAAAACGTACAGGAGAAGATGAACCTGTAGCAAACCGATTTCCGGATCAGCAGCAGTTACAAAGGCCGGACGGCAGTGTTATCCATATTGAATATGGCGGAATAAAGGGAAAACAGACGATCGTATTTATTCACGGCTGGAACTCCAACAGCATGCAATGGTATTACCAGAAAAAATATTTTGGCAATGATTATCATCTGGTGCTTATGGATCATCCCGGACTGGGGAAATCAAAGCGTGCCAGCAACAAGGATTTCAGCCTGGAAAAGTTAGCTGCAGACCTCGATGCCGTTATTGATTTCTCCGAAGCAAAAGATCCCATCCTGTGGGGACACAGTATGGGCGGTATGACCATACTGACCTTCTGCAAGGTTTACAAACAGAAGCTGTCCTCCATAAAAGGAATTATTCTCGAACATACGACCTTTACCAATCCGGTCAAAACTGCTATCCTCAGCAGCTTACTGGTGACCATTCAGAACTCGGTGCTGAAACCGATTTGCTGGCTTATGGTTCTGTTTTCTCCTTTGCTGTGGGTAAGCAGGTGGATGAGCTATCTGAACGGAAATATGCTGGTTATGACCCGGTTTTTGACCTTTGCCGGCACCCAGACCGGCAAGCAGCTGGATTTTACGAGTTATCTTTCCGCCATGGCACCGCCGGCAGTTACAGGCAGAGGCCTGCTGGCCATGTTCGATTATGACGCTACGGATGTACTGCCGGAACTATTCGTCCCGACCCTGATTATAGGCGCAAACAAAGACCGCCTGACGAAACTGGAAGCGAGCATTATTATGAAGGAAAGAATTCCGGGCGCAAAGCTTCTCACGCTGCAACCGGCCGGACATATGGGCTTTGTCGAAAGGCATCAGGAAGTGAATGAAGCAGTTAGTCAGTTCATTCTGCAAACCAGACTTGTATCGTAGCAGGCCTTACACGGCTGCTTAAATAGATGAACCTGTACAACCGGCATTTTTTGCAACGTTGTACAGGTTTGGTTTTAAAAAGCCGCTTATTGTCAGGTTTGAGCTTGTAGCATCATTATAATGAAATGATATGCGCAGGTTTGAGCAGCTTTGCTATCCAGACTACTGCTTTTGTTTCAGCTGATCATCCGTGAAATGTTCGGTATGTTTTGGCTGAGCGAATTTATCCGTGTTGTACACTTGCGATGAGCCGCGGGGAATGGAAAGTGACTTCCATTTATCGCCGAGGACCATTTTGCCGATAAACACGATCTGTCCGATGTGATAAGGATAATGAGCAAGTTGTCTGTTGATGGCCTGCACTACGGTATGGCCCTGATTACGGATATATATTTCTTTCCCCAGATCTTCAGTACCAAGTTCTTCCAGCGCTTTCTGCAGACAGGCCCAGCCTTTATTCCATATTTCCAGCAATTCAGCTTTTGTCCGGATATTGTTTTCAAACTCCTCCTCCCGGTCACGCCATTCCTTTTCACCGTCTGACGTCAGAAAATCCGTCCATCTTGACAGCATGTTGCCGGAAAGATGTTTTACGATGATTGCTACGCTGTTGCTATCGGCATTGATTTGCCCGAAAAGCGCATCTTCCGGCAATTGGTGAATGGTTTGTTCGCCCAGCCATTTATAGTATTCAAACTGTTTTTTGACACTGTCCAAATAGTCGAGGGCTATGGCTTCAGAATAGTGCGGATGTTGGTTTGACATAGGGTTTTCTGGTTTTGTGAAAAGGAATGTAGTTGGGCTTTGCTGTATGAGCAGAAAGTCATTTGATTGTTATTTTATTGACATTTGATGGTCAGTTCATTGTCATTTGGTTGTCATTTGGTTGTCATTTGGTTGTCATTTGGTTGTCATTTGATTGTCATTTGTTGTTTTTTAGAAGGCGCCCGGTTGTTGAGTTGTTTGGTTGATATGATTTTGGCAGGTGACGGATGCTTGAATGCGATGAATATTAAAGTCCTGTCACCGGCAGGCCGCTTGGGACGGAAGCAGGCACGGATTTATCGAAATTGTCATCATTCAATGTATTCAGGAAATCCACGATCCTTGAAATATCCCTGAAATTGACATCCATGTCCGTTGCAAGGGAATCCATTTCCTCCGGCTTTACATGCGGGTTCAGTATTTTACCGCCTGCAATGTCTTCGTAAAACATAAGCACCTGATCCAGCGTTGCCAATTTGCCGCTGTGCATATAAGGAGCCGTATACCGCAGGTTGCGCAACGTGGGCGTCCGGAAAGCATAATCCAGATGGATCCCTGCATCGCTTTCTTTCCGGTTGTCTGTATCGGGTACGCCCAACGTATGCAGCTTGTAATCGGAAAACATAGGCCCGGAATGACATTTGGCACAGCCGGCAACCAGAAAGGAATTCAGGCCGTCTTTTTCACCACTGGATAAAGCATTGCTGTCTCCGCGCATGTACTGATCAAACCGTGTATTCGGTGCAATAAGCGTCCGTTCAAATGATGCGATGGCTTTTGACAGATTGATCTGGTTTACCGGCTCTCCTTCTCCGGGAAATGCAGCGGCAAACAAGCCTTTATACGCCGGGATTCTTTGAACGCGTTCTACAATCTCATCCAGTATCCGGCCCTCATGAAAAGAAGCACCGCGCATTTCTTCCAGCGTCCGGATGGGCACGAGCGCCTGCATTTCCAGCCCTTTTGCCCGCAGGTCCCAGAACATGGGGGCTTCCTCAGGCTTGTACGGTTCACCGTTTTTTATGCCGTTAAAAGCTGTATTCAGGATGCTCTGGGAATTTCTTTTGACAAACGGCAGGTCATTGGAATCATTGAACCTCCTCTTGCTGCCCGTTCCTGTTCCATTCACACCGATGGAGGTTTCCAGAAATTCGGCATAGTTGAATTCCGGCTGGTGACAGGTTGCGCAGGACACATCCCGGTTTCCGGAAAGGATCGGATCAAAAAACAGGAAACGGCCCAGTTCTATCTTTTCAGGAGTTGCAGGATTATCTTCCGGATCGGTTACAAAGCGCGGCAGCGCACCCAGATCTGCAATCGTTTCTATTGTTTTTACCTTTTTCTGACGCAATGTACCCCGCTCCTTTCCACAGCCGGCACAAAGCAATGCCATGCACACCAACAGGAATGAATAACGCAACCGTGATTGCAGAGCCGTTTTGTTACGCAAACGCATCATGAAATGGCAGGATGTTTCATTATCCGGATAAAGCCTGCATGGTAGTAAAATATAATGACGGTTTCGGGCAACTTTATGAATGAATATTTTTTCCGGAAACTTGAACCTATCTGAAAAAATACTACTTTTGAAAAAACATACCACATAGTATCTTTATGGGAAAAGCTGCGGATACCCGCCTCATCATTTTGCAGAAAGCATTTGAGCTTATTTACAGAAACGGATATCAGGCCACAAGCATTGACGTGATCATTGCCACTACGCAGGTAACCAAAGGTGCTTTTTATTATCATTTCAAATCCAAGGAAGAGATGGGGCTGGCGATCATCAAGGAAGTGATGTATCCGGGCATGGCCGCTGCCATGATCGAGCCTTTAATGGATGGAACGGATGTGCCCGGCAAAATTTACCGCATGATGGAAGGTCTGCTGCTCGATAATCCTTTTTTTGATGTACGGTACGGATGTCCGGCCATTAACCTGATCGAAGAGATGTCACCTTTGAGCCAGTCATTTAAAAGTGCGCTTACGCAGCTGGTCGTCCGATGGCAGCATGCGATTGAACACGTTCTTACCCTAGCGCAGCAGTCGGGAACGATTCGGCCTGATCTGTCACCGCGACAGATTGCCTTGTTTGTCATTACTGGTTATGGAGGCGTGCGGAACATGGGCAAAGTATTCGGACAAAATTGCTACAAGGACTTCCTGGCCGAACTTAAACGCTACCTTCAGAAACTAGCCTGAATTTTTTTTGACCATAAACATACCAACCAGTATTTTCTCTGCTTATGTACGCGATCCTGCTTTTACTGCATTCTTTGTTCCGGTGGATGGTGCTGGCGTCCTTGCTGTCGTCCATTTATGTTGCTTTAAACGGTTACTATGGCCAAAGGCAATTCACGGCAGCTGCCGACAAATTCCGCCACTGGACTGCCACCATGGCCCATATCCAGTTTATGCTGGGAATGGGTTTGTATTTTTTAAGTCCGGTTGTGAAAGCGGCCGGCACTGCGTTCAGCGATGGATGGGCTCATGACCAGACATTCTTTTTCCGGTACATGCATGCAGCCCTGATGCTTGTCGTGGTGACCGTTGTTACAATTGGTTCTGCAAAAGCCAAACGCATGGAAACGGACCGGCAGAAGTTCCGGACCATGCTGCGCTGGTTTGTTGCCGCTCTGGTCATTCTTTTTCTGGCTGTTCCCTGGCCGTTTTCACCGCTGGTTGCCCGTCCGTATTATCGTTTATTCTAACCGTATCAATGAAAAACAATTTCAAATCTTCTGTATTCCGACTGCGCATCATGGGTATTCTGGAAGGGATTTCACTGCTGATCCTGCTTTTTGCTGCCGTTCCCAGAAAATACTTTTTCCATGATCCTTCGTGGGTCAAAGCCATCGGGCCTGTTCATGGCGTATTCTTTTTACTATTCATTTTCAATACGTTAAGCGTAGCCGTTGAGCAGCAATGGAAATTCAGGCAAATTACATGGAAAGTACTGCTGGCCTGCCTGGTTCCTTTCGGCACATTTTATATTGACAGGAAAATTCTGAAAAGTCTGGACCAGGCATAATCCGGAAATCCGGTACCATGCTCATGAAAGCTGAAAATTCATTGATTTGAATAAAGCAATTTCCGGAAAGCGGCGGGCGACAATCCGGTTTTCTGCCTGAAAAACTTATTAAATGATTGCGGATGCTCAAAGCCGAGCTGGTAAGCCACTTCTGCTGTCGTCAGCGTATCGCTGCTCAGCAGTTCCTTCGCTTTTTCTATCAGCCGGAGGTGAATGTGCTGCCGGGTTGTTTTGCCGGTTAAAGACCGGAGCATATCGGACAGATAACGCTGCGAAACTTTTAACTGATCTGCAATTTCCTGTGTAGTCGGCAAGCCGCTGATGAGGGCCTGCTCTTTCGCAAACCACTCCGTGAGGTACGCGTTCATCCGGTCAATCAAATCATGATGCATGACATTGCGGGTCAGGAACTGGCGGTTATAAAAACGGTTGCAATGATTCAGCAGCAACTCAAGCTGCGACACCAGCACGTCCTGACTGAAACGGTCGATGTTATTTTTCAGCTCCGTATCAATGGCCTCGAAAACAGACTGGATCACTTTCTTTTCGTTTTCAGATAGAAACAACGCTTCGTTTACGGAATAGGAAAAAAAACCATGTTGCTGAATCGTTCCGGCAAGCGGATAATCGTTGAACAGATCAGGGTGAAAAAACAATGCATAGCCTTCATGCTCTTCAGCATCGCCGGAAAGCTCAACCAACTGGTTTCTGGCGACAAAAGCAAGTCCTCCTTCCTGAAAATCGTAAGAACCCGGCCCGTATTTCGCCTTTCCACTGAAGCGTGACTTAAAGGCTATCTTATAAAAATGAAGTAAATACAGACTTCCCGCGTCCGACAGATCCGGCTTAGTCCTGTCATAATGAACCAACGCGATGTGCGGATGCAGTGGCCGGGGCAAAGCCAGACGCTGCATCAATCCGGAAATGTTTTCGAAAATCAGTGGCTTCACGATTGACTTCACAGCCTTTTATTTTTTACTAAGTTACGCTGTAAAAGGGATTTAATCCTGAGCAGTCGGGCGAATTACGATATCTCCAGTATCCACATAGTCCGGCTGCGCAATCGCAAAGGCAACTGCCTGCGCTATGGCTTCGGCCGGTATCGCAATTGCATCGGCCTTCTGCTGTATGGCTTCCCGCATGTTAGCATTTTTAATATTTCCGGCAAACGGCGTGGCAACAAATCCGGGCGATATTCCGGTAACGCGCCAGCGTCCGTTTGATTCCTGCCGCAACGCTTCGCTAATCGTACGTACTGCATTTTTTGTGCCTGCATAAACGCCCATCGCCGGAACGATGCTGATGCCCGCCGTTGAAATAATGGTGATAAAATGCCCTGATCCCTGCGACACAAAAATCGGTAATGCTGCGGCAATGCCGTAAAGTACGCCTTTCAGGTTTACGTCAATCATTTGTTCCCAGCCTTCCACATCCAGCTCTTCCATCCGGTAAAGCTGACTGATTCCTGCATTATTGATCATCACATCCAGCCGACCGAAATGGCTTACCGCCAAAGCTGCAAGCTGCGCAACTTCATCCCGGTTCGTCACGTCTGTTTTCAGGCATACGGCCTCGCCGCCACTTTGTTGTATGCGATCAGCAAGTTCGTTCAGCAAATTGGCCCGACGTGCACCCAATACAACCTTAGCTCCGCGTGCGGCCAGCAATGCTGCCGTGGCTTCCCCTATTCCGCTGCTGGCGCCGGTAATGACCACAACTTTTCCTTCCATTCCGTTTTTCATATTTTATCAAAATTTAGAATTACAAAATTCTGCCGGAATGATTCGCCAGGTGTAGCCATGCATGCAGAATGTGTAGCCAGAATTACGGATCCTGTATGAGGCAGGATGGAATGATTGGAGGATGAGGATTAATGGAGGAAAGGATTAAAGGAGAAAAGGAGGAGGTTTTTGGGGGATTGGGAGAGCTTTGTTATAAAATAAACCTGATTAGGAAGTTTGGTATATGCTTCATAATCAGGCTTAAAAGGATTAAATATGGATTTACCGCTTTGGTCCTACTGCATCATAAATCACCACTTTTTCCCATAGTTGGGCGTAATTGTTTCGGAAATCGTCATGGATCGGATGTTTCTGATAAGCTTCTTCATCTGCAGGGCTGTCGAAAAAGCATAGCCAGGAATAGGCATAAGTGCGCTCGATCACATCGCGGTTTGTTTCTGCAGGCGTTCCGATATGGACCATTTTAATTGTCGGACATTTGGCGAGCTTGTTCAATCCTTCCAGCAATTTGTCTTTGTCGGCCGTATTTCCCGGATTTTTCAGATAGAATAAAACATGGTGTACAAACACGTTTTTGGCGGCCGGTTCCGTTGCTATGCCCATGCCCACGCCAGCCGCAAGGCCGCTTTTAACAAAATTTCTTCTTGATTGCTGTTTCATTGACTTCTTGTATTAAAACGGATAATTGAATATTTTTTTAGAACAAACCTGCGTAATCTTTCGGCATTGCAGAAAGTTCCCTGATCATAATATTACGATAAAATACTTCCGCAGCCTCACTCTGCAGCTGGATTTTACCACTGATCATCGGCACTTCCTTCCCTTCCGGCGTAATATAACGCGAATTGTTCAGCACCATCACGACATGGCCGTTGACAATATGCAGACTTTTTCCTTCATAGCAAATCAGTTCGAGCGTAGTCCATTCGTTTGCCGGGCTTTCGTAATTTCCCGAACGCATGCAAAAATAATCCCCGCCGCCTTTGAAGGTGCCAAAAGGCTGCTTGTGATCTGCTACCCGGTTCATGACGCCTTCGGACGGGAATGAACGAATGTCAATGGCCGAATTGGCCTGGCACCAGAAATCGCCCATATGCCCTTCCATGATCTGAAATTCCTGCGACAGCATCCATGTCCGCCAGTATTCGGCACCCGCCTCGCCTTTGGAATGATACAAAATTCCGGAGTCGCGCAGCTTGTCCTGCCGGGGTTCATACTTTTTATCTCCCCATTTTACCTGAAGTCTGAGATGGTAATTCTTGTATGAACTGCGTGTGAACAGACATCCGTACGTTTCACCGCTGATCCGCAGCACCGGGCCGCCGGATTCATTGATAACCGAAAATACGTTGCCGTTATCTTTGTTATAACCAATCGGTGCAACCGGATTGCCGTTTACGTCTTTCGGTACTTTTCCATTATAGCCGTTTTTATGCGCATAGCTCAGGTAATTCTCCCACTGGCTGAGGTTTTTATCGAGAAGCGGCGTCCATTCATCCGCACTCCGCATGGAAAAGAGGGTACAAACTGCTGCTAACCCCGCTGAAAAGATAAATGCAAGTTTCATAAATGTATTTATATCTGTCGTTTGAATTCTTATACAAGGACAAATGTAAAAACCGGATAGCCGGCTGCATGGTAAAAATCCATTATAAATTGGTAGGTTTATGGTTTTATTAAAACCCGATGAAACGATACATTCTCCATACGCCTTTCAGCATTTACCATTTTGAAGCCGCAACCTGGGACCACTCTGTTCATAAGCATACCTATTTCGAAATTATTTTTATACTGAAAGGAAGCGGCATTCACCGGATCAATGGCAATGCTTTCCAGTATGCCGAGAGCGACGTCTTTCTGCTTGGGCCAGAGGATTTCCATCATTTTGATATTCAGGAATTGACCGAGTTCAGCTTTGTCCGTTTCAACGAATCCATTCACAAGCAGCTGCCCGGAGACAAAGACCGTCCGTGGCAGCCCATCATCCGCACTTTGCTGAATACTTCATCTCAAAGCCGCGGGTCCATTGTGGCGGATAAACAGGAAAAGCAAAAACTGCATCACCTGCTTGCCGTGCTGGAAGCAGAATCATCCGACGATCAGTCGCAGTATTTCGAAGTAATCCGCGATGGTCTGATGCGGAGCATGCTTATTATTCTGGCGCGAAACCTGTTCAGCCAGACACAGAGCAGACCGGTCCGGAAGGATTCGATCGAGGCGATCCTGATGTATATCCGGCAGCATATTTACAGGCCAGAGGACCTGACCATTGAGCGTCTGGCCGAACATTTTCATTATGCGCCAGCTTACATCAGCCTGTTTTTCAAAAAACAAACCGGCGAATCCCTGAAACAATATATCATCAGACATAAAATCAAACTGATCGAGGCGAGGTTGCTTTACAGCCAGCTGACACTGAGCGAAATTGCTGACGAATTTGGCTATACGGATGAAAGTCACCTTTGCAAACAGTTCCGGAAATATACCGGAACCACGCCTATTGCCTTTCGGATGCGCGTTTGATAAAAATGAATGCAGGATAAATACAGGCCGGGATGCAACATTTTTCATTTTTTCCGATCCATTGGTTGAAAACTTAGCCATGGACTTGTATGAAGCATCTTTTACCCGCAGCACTGATCCTTTTCGCATCCTTTTACGCGCATGCCCAAGATTATAATGTAAGCGGAAACGTCAGAAACCAGCAGGATGAGCCGGTTCCTTACGCCGCTGTTTCGGTCAACAATTCCGCTGATTCCGCACTGATCAGGGCCGATGTTGCCGACGATCACGGTTTGTTCCGAATTTCCGGAATTGGTTCAGGAAAATACTTCATCCGGATTTCATCGGTTGGCAGCAAATTGTTCCAGTCGCCGGCATTTGAAGTAACGGACTCCGATGTAAATTTCCCGGTTTTCAAATTACTTGCAGACACGCAGCAGCTGAACGAAGTCAAAGTAACTGCCGCCAGGCCGCTCATTGAGGTCAAAAACGACAGACTGGTTTTCAATATCGAAGGAAGCATCAACGCTACGGGTTCCAATGCGCTGGAATTGCTGCAGAAATCGCCGGGAGTACAAGTTGACAAAGATGAAAACATTCTGGTGAAAGGAAAAACCGGCGTTCGGATCTATATTGACGGACGGCCATCGCCTATGAGCGGAAAAGACCTTGCCTCTACGCTGAAAAGCATGAACTCCGCGGATATTGAGGCCATTGAAATCATCACAAACCCGTCCGCCAAATATGATGCTGCCGGCGATCTGGGCATTATCAATATCCGTCTGAAAAAAAATGTAAAGCTGGGAACGAACGGGAATTTAAGTCTGGGTGCAATGCTCGGCATCACGCCCAAATACAACGCTTCCCTGAACCTGAATCACCGGGATAAAAAAATCAATGTATTTGGCTCCTATGGCTTCAATCAGGGTGCCTGGCACAATACGACTTACGATGACCAGGTACTGAACGGTGTAGCTTACAACAAAATCTGGCATGGCATCTGGCGCGACACGACGCACAGCGCGAAAATCGGAGCGGATTATTTTATCAATGCAAAAAATACGCTTGGATTCAGTGCCAACGGCAGGATCAGCAATCACAACGGCGGCGGACAAAGTGAAACATTCATCAGCCGCCGGCTGCACATGGAAGGCGATTCCCTCATGCTTTATTCACAGACTTCCAACCCGGAAAAGAATAAAAACCTGAACATCAACCTGAATTATCATTATGCCGACACCACAGGCCATGAACTGAATATAGACGCTGATTACGGAAGGTTTGTGTCACGCGGGGTGAGTTACCAGCCCAACAAATATTTTTTCAGTCTGGACGAAAAGGAACCGCTTGAAAAAAATTATGTAAGCAAAACACCCGTAGGCATCACCATCCGGTCATTCAAGGCTGACTACGAGCAGCCGCTGAAAAAGGGAAAGCTTGGCTACGGTTTCAAGTTATCGGATGTAAAATCGGACAATACTTTTGATTTTTTCAATGTGGTCAGCCATGTGGAAGTCATTGATACCAGCCGCAGCAACCGGTTTAAATACACGGAACGCGTCTATGCGGCTTATGCCAATTACAATGTGGCCATTGGCAAAAAGTGGGATTTACAGGCTGGCATCCGCGCAGAACATACCAAATCCCTGGGCGATCTGACCAGCTTCAAACAGAATGCTTTGGACAAAGTGGATACGACTTACCTTAATTTTTTCCCGAGCGGCGCCATTTCATTCAAGGCTTCCAAAAATCACAACTGGAATCTAAATTACAGCCGCCGGATCAACCGGCCGAGCTACCAGAACCTGAACCCGTTTGAATACCGGATCGACGAACTTGTTTACTCCAAAGGAAACCCGTTTCTGAAACCGGAATATGCCAACAGCTTCAAACTCACGCATGTTTATAAAGCTAAACTGACTACCTCACTCGGTTACCGGAGAACGCGGTTTCCGGTTGTAGGCCTGCGTATTCCCTATGACAGCAGCCGCACTTATTTTATTACGCAAAACCTGGATCATTCCGAAAGTTTCAATCTGGATGTCAGCATTACAACGGCCGTTACCAAATGGTGGGACATTTATTTCAACATCGGCGGCTACCATAATAGCTGGAAAGCGGCTTTGCCGGACGGCCTGATCATCAACAATACGACAACCGCGTTCAACATGAACGGCCAGAATACCTTCAAGCTCAAAAACGACTGGACACTGGAACTGACCGGATGGTATAACTCTCCTTACCGCCGGATTGATTACAACCGGGGAATGGGCATGATGGATGCGGGAATCCAGAAAAAGTTCTGGAAAAGCAATGCCACGCTGAAAGTTTCATTCAGTGATATTTTTCATACGGCGCGCGGCGGATACGAATCTGAATACGCAGGCATCAAAACCAATCTGCGTTTCCGCTTTGAAGGCCAGATGCTGAAGATCAACTTCAACTACCGTTTCGGAAGCAAGGAAATCAATGCTGCGCGCAACAGGCGCACCGGCTCAGAAGATGAACTGAACAGGATCAAAGGCGGCTGATTTCTTGGCTACGCATCATCAAACCAATCCAATTAACAATCCGGAAATTGAGAACAGCACTTTTTATTCTCTGAAATCGTCAATTTAAACATCCGGCTTCACCATCAGTTACAAAATAGACCGCAAGTGCAAGTATTGTTATTCAATGGACAAAATACCTTAGTAGATTTTCTATAAATTTGCTTCGAAAATTGATTCATTTATTATCCTCACCAAAACTATCAGTATGAAATTGTTTATTACGATTTGTTCATTATGTTTCATTTCCCTCTTTGTAAATGCCCAGGATTTTGCTCCGGATTCAACCGTAACCATTCAGAAACAGCAGCTTTACACCGTTGTGCCCAATGAAGATCTGACGGTAAAAGGACAAATTGATGCAGAAAGACATTACGTCAAGTACAAAGGTGCAGCAACAGGAACACTCATTGCGAGCCTCGTATCTCCACTGATCGGACTGATCCCAGCAATTGCGACATCATCAACAACACCTAAAATTGAAAATCTGGGTTATCCGGACGAGTCGCTGTTCAGACAGGCAAACTACCATGCGGCTTATACGCGCAAGGCTAAAAAAATAAAGCAGGGAAAAGTATGGAAAAACTGGGGCATCGGCTTTGGTGTCAACCTGGCACTCATTCTGCTGCTCACCGCCGGACAGTAGCTTTTTAGATCTAACCCAAAGTACTTACCCGGACGCGCCGGGAAATTCAAGCTGAATTGGCGCGTTTGTAAACGTTGCATAACCAGATACAGTCCGGATCAGGGCACAGTATCTGGTTATTTTTATGTCCATTCCAATCGAATACCTTTTGGAAACAGTTTACAACATTGTAAGCGACAGCATTTAACAATAATCGGCACTTTCCGGCATAGAAAGTCTTTGTGTTCGTGACACGCTCAAAGCTGATCCGTACAGACAAGTTATTTGAGCCGTAGAGGAAATCTGAAATGAATAGCAACACGCACCTTTGTATTGTTCAATCAAAACAATCGCAATGACAACGATACCAACAATAAACCTCGGCAACAACGGCCCGCTCGTTTCCAAAATCGGATTAGGCTGTATGAGAATGTCACCCGTATGGGGAAGCCCGGCGAATGATGAAAATGAAAGTATTGCCACCATTCAGATGGCGCTGGACAACGGCATCAATTTTTTGAATACCGGCGATTTCTACGGCAGCGGCCACAACGAACTGCTTGTAGGCAAAGCCATCAAAGACCGGCGCGACGACGCATTTGTGAGTGTCAAGTTCGGGGCTATTTTTTACAATAACCAATGGATTGGGCTGGACCTGAGGCCGATAGCTATCAAAAATTTCATTAACTATTCGCTGGTTCGCCTGGGTGTGGAAACCATTGATCTGTATCAGCCCTGCCGACTGGACAACAGCGTTCCTACAGAAGATGTAATCGGAACGATTGCAGACCTTATCCAGGAAGGGAAAGTGCGGCATCTGGGTGTTTCCGAAGTTACTGCAGATCAGCTGCGCAAGGCCAACAGCATTTATCCCGTAACTGCATTGGAAATCGGCTACTCGCTGGCCGACCGACAGATTGAAAATGACCTGCTTCCAACGGCAAAAGAACTCGGCATCGGGGTTGTGGCATTTGCCAATACAGCCGAAGGACTGCTTTCCGGCGAAATGAAAGCGCCGCTTGCATCCGACGCCTATCAAAACCACTTCTCTCGTTTTCAGGGAGAAAATCTGATTAGGAACCTGGAAAAAGTAGAACTTTTGAAACAAATGGCCAGGGAAAAAGAATATACACCGACACAACTAGCCATAGCCTGGGTAAATGCGCAGGGTGAACAAATGATGCCGTTGGTAAGCATGAGCCGCAGATCACGGCTGCCGGAAAATACAGCGGCCATGTCCATTGCATTTACAGCGGAAGAATTAAATTTGCTCCATACGCATTTTGCACCGGGTGCCATACTCGGCAGCACTTATCTGCAGCGATAACAAGTCAAATAACAGCGGGGCCTTACGTAAGCCCCGCATTTTATAACTTTTCAAAGTGAATAGTCCAACTCAACTAATTCCCGGCGTCATTTTCTTTTCCTATCTCTCCATGATGAAAAAGGAGAAAGTGGCATTTCTGAAACATAATACGCTGGTGATGCTGGTTTCCGGCCGGTTTTCCATGGTAAATGCGGAGGAGAAAATATCCATGAAAAGTGGTGAAATGCTGTTGATCCAGAAAAACCAGTTGGCAGAAATTACCAAAACACCTTTGGAGAACGAGCATTACCAGACGATTGTAATCAGTCTGCAGGAAAACATGCTCAGGCAAATTGCACTGGAAGAGCAAATTGAAACGGGCAGAAAATACACCGGCCCACCCAATATCCTCATTCCCGGAAACGATTTTCTCAGGGCCTTTTTTCAGTCCATCCTTCCCTACGTCCGTAACCCGGACGAGAAATTAACCAATTCGATGGGCATGCTCAAAGTAAGAGAAGCCGTTCACCTACTGCTTCATACCATGCCATCATTACAGGAATTGCTGTTCGATTTTTCGGAGCCGTACAAAATGGATCTTGAGAAATTCATGCTCCATAATTATCACTACAATATACCGGTCGAGAAATTTGCGCACCTGACGGGAAGAAGTCTGGCGGGTTTCAAACGCGATTTCCAAAAGACATTCGGAATGGCACCGCGGCATTGGCTGCAGGAAAAAAGGCTTGTCGAAGCACGGCATCTGATAGAAACCAAAAACAAGAAGCCATCCGCCATTTACCTTGAACTGGGATTTGAAAGTCTTTCACATTTTTCTCATTCTTTCAAAAAGAAATTCGGAAAAGCGCCAACGGAATGGCCGGTTTAGAATGTAAACGAATGTTCCGCATCGAAGCAAGGGGATTTTAAATGTGTTAATGTTCATAAAATCAGCCCGATATAGGCGTGCATCAGGGGGCTTCTCCGGAGCCGTATGAATTGGAATGTCCTACAATTTTCTACAAACAGAAGGCTCCGCAGGAGCCGGCCTTTATTGAAAATCCAAGTGGAACATATCCAAAGCCAGGCTCCGGAGGAGCCCCCTGTTTATAGAAAACCCCAATCAAACAAAAGCAAAAACCAGGCTCCAGAGGAGCCACCTGTTTATAGAAAACCCCAATCAAACAAAGACAAAAGCCAAGCTCCGGAGGAGCCCCCTGTTTATAGAAAACCCGAGCAAAACAAATACAAAAGCCAGGCTCCGGAGGAGCCCCCTGTTTATAGAAAACCCGAGCAAAACAAATACAAAAGCTGGGCTCCATAGGAGCCCCCTTGTTTATAAGCACTGCCTGTATTCCAGCCAAATACATCCCGCAATCAAATCCCGTTCAATGATCTGATGTAAGCTTCAGCACAATCAATCCCGCTATAATCAACAGGACCGCAAGCACCCGTATCAGGCTGAATTGTTCACCAAGAAAAATAATCCCGACGATAAATGAACCCACCGCCCCGATCCCTGTCCAGATGGTATAGGAAGTACCGAGCGGTAAAGTACGCATGGCGGCAGCCAGCAGCCCAAAGCTGGCAATCATGGCAACAATGGTAATGACAGTTGGCATGAGCCGGGTGAAACCTTCGGATTGCTTCATGAAATACGCCCAAACGATTTCCAGCAGTCCGGCAATCACCAGATAAATCCAGGACATGAATTGAATCAGTATGATCCGGTCGTCCGGAGTTAAAACCCACTACGGGAGAGGTCGTCCTCTTGATCCTGTCACTTACTTCGGAGATCAGCAAGCAAGCATCTTTGCAAAGCTATAACGAATTTCAGGATTGTACGCCGGGAAGGTCGGAATTTACCTTTTTATGCAAAATTTAAAGTTATTAAAAAACCAATTTTCGATCTGATAACAGTACTTTTTATTCCCCGCGTTAGTCATTTCGTATAACATTCTTTACTTTCCTGAATTCGTAAATGATTTCTGAATTCAAACATGGCTCGTAACAGCTTTAATTTATTAAGACATATTGCAGCAATTCTTGTGGTATATGGCCACGCTTATCCCCTTTCGGGAAACGGAACAATCGATAAAATTCAGGAAATCAGCCGCGGTGTATTTCCGAGTGCACAAATAGGCGTGTTTATATTTTTCTCCATTTCCGGCTATCTGATTGCCATAAGCCTCGAACGAAGCAGCTCCTACATCAATTTTTTATGGAAACGGTTTCTGAGGATCATGCCGGGCCTGGCGGTGTGCCTAATTTTTATCATGCTGATCATAGGTCCGATCAGTACGGTGCTGAGCACGGCGGCCTATTTTTCTTCTCCGCAGACGTATGCTTTTCTGAAAGCACTGAAAATATTTCCGGATTATCCCAATTACTTACCCGGCGTATTCGAAACATTGCCCGTTCAATTGGTAAACGGGTCACTTTGGACACTTGCGTATGAAGTCACTTTATACGTTATACTGATGACCCTGCACATTGCGTTTGGAAAAAGAACAAAATCGGCTGTTCTCGTAATGATTATTTTACTTTGGTCTTCCTTTTTTGTATGGCATGGCCCGGTTACGTCATGGAATCAACCGCTGCGTATCATTCATTTGAATTTAGGTGAACTGATTAATTTCGGATTGTATTTCTTTATCGGTTCTGCATCTTTTTATTTCAGGAATATATTAAAATTCAAATCCTATTATATGCTGGCCGGACTGGGTATCCTGATGTTTGTTTACTGGCTTTCATCCACGATGAATTTTATTCCACTTAGCAGCATTGTGTGGATTCGCTACATGCTTTTACCCTATATTATTTTTTATATCGCCCTGCAATTTGACACACATGAATTAATGGATGGAATTGGAGATTTATCGTATGGGATATATATCTACTCTTTTCCCATTCAGCAGTTTTTACAGCTTAAACTTGGCGCTTATCATTTCAGCTCCGAAATCATGTTTCTGATCGCACTGCTTGTCATCGTTCCTGTTGCCGTATTTTCCTGGCGATGGGTGGAAAATCCGGCGCTTCAATACAAAATGAGTGTTAAATAACCATGCATAATCCCTTTTACAAATACTGCATTTTCATTTTGATCACCGCTTTCTGGTCTTGTAAAAATGATGATATTACAAAGGAAGAAGAATTGATCAAACGGGATTCCTGCGTTAATTACATCGATTCTTTACAGGCTGTAAACAAGGAAACAAGCCCTGCACCAATCAGCTCTTTGCGTTCCGGTAACGTTGCATTCGGAACCCTAGTATATTTTTATAATGACTCCCTGCATCATCAAACGGCGATTGAAATCAGTCTGGATTCCGGAAAAACCTGGTTGGAAAAAAGGTGTGCGGAAATCAGGAAAACCGGAGCGGTTCAGGCCAGGTACAAAAATAGTACTGCCGAATCTGCAAGCACAAAACTGCAATTTAAAGTCTATTACAAACGGGTCTTGATTATTGGAAACAGTATTACCATTAACGGGCCACTTCCCGAAAAAGGATGGATGGGCAACTGGGGAATGGCAGCCAGTGATTCGACAAAAGATTATGTCCACCTGCTATCTTCCAATCTGAAAGCGCTTAATCCCGAAGTCGATATTGTTATCCGGAATTATGCCGAATTTGAGAGAAGTTACTGGTGGTACAACTTTAATTCACTGCAGACGCTGACCGAGTTCAAACCTGATTTACTGATCATGCGTATTGCTGAAAATACAAATAAAGATAACCTGTATTCTTTTCAGGCCCAGTATGCCAGATTTATCAAAACGCTGATCGCCAAATCGTCCGCAAAGGTGATTTGTACGAACAGTTTCTGGAAAGGACTTGAGGATGCGGACAATATCATCAAGGATGTAACCATCAAGGACGAATACATCTATTGTGACCTGAGCAGCTTGCGTAATGACCCGTCGTATAGGGCATTCAAGCAATTTTCGGATGAGAGTGTGGGTTCACATCCTTCCGACAAAGGGATGAAAGCCATCGCAGAACTTATCGCAAAGAATTTATAGATTCAAGGAAAGATCAAAAAGCAGCTTTGCAACAAAATGACAAGAAAACAGAACAAAAAGCAATAGAATGATCACAGGAATGTCCTATCGCTTTTTGTTCTGTGCTGAAAGGCCGCCTAAACTCCCAAACTCCAGCCGTCGCGGTAATTTCTCCGGACATACTGATTAACCTCGTCGAAGTTCGTCACTTTCATATTCTGCGCGTCCCATAGCATTTTCATATTGCTTCCGGGATACGTAAATCCCTTGCCGTCTTCTCGGGCTTTGGGCATGTCTGCACCGCGTATTGCCAGGTTGGCGCCCAGGATTGCTTCGGTGAGCGGGCCGGCCAGTTCAAACGGCGAGCTGAGTTCCATTTTTCCATACCCTGCAATGCATCCTTCCACCCATTGTGCATAGTGGCCATCGGCGCTTCCCGGCACACGGGCAAATTTCTGCTTAACCTTCACTTCCTGCATTTTGCTAAGTGGAAGCAGGCGCGGATTAGCCGCGTACTCACTGGCCATCATCTTGCCTTTAGAACCTACAAACAAAATACCGCTGTTGCCGTCGCCGAATAATTCATTTGCCCCAAGTTCTTCCGGACGTTCGGGCTTGATACCGCCGTCCATCCAGTGCATGGTTACAGGGCCTTTTGTTTTTGGTGTTTTCGGGAAAGTAAGCGTTGCATGGCTGGAAGGCGGACAGCTGTCGGGGAAAATGCCTCTTTTGCCAAAAGCGGTGAAAACACTTCCTACACTTGCCTGCATATCTGTTGCATATTTCAGCCCGAGTACGCGAAATGGAGCTTCCATCAAATGGCAGCCAAGGTCGCCCAGAGCACCGGTTCCATAGTCCCACCATCCCCGCCAGCTTCCCGGGATCAGGTTTTCTACATAATCCTTTTTAGGCGCCGTACCCAGCCACAAGTCCCAATCCAGTTCTTTCGGAACCGGCGGTTTTTCAGTTGGCCACGGAATTCCCTGCGGCCAGATGGGACGGTTGGTCCAGATATAAACCGTATCGACATCACCGATGATGCCGGCATCGTACCATTCGTGCAACGTTCTTACGCCGTCGCCGGATGAGCCCTGATTTCCCATCTGGGTCACTACTTTATATTTTGCTGCTGCTTCGGTCAGTTTTCTGGCTTCGTAAATATCGTGCGTCATTGGTTTCTGAACATACACGTGCTTGCCGAGCTGCATGGCCGCCATGGCAACTACTGCGTGCGTGTGGTCGGGAGTGGAAACCGATACGGCGTCAAAGTTTTTGGATTCCTTTTCAAACATTTCCCTGAAATCCTTGTAATACCGGGCTTTGGGGAAATTGGTCCTGCTGGTTGCAGCCCGGCGATCGTCCACATCACAGAGGTAAGCGATATCAGCTTTGCCGCTCTGGAAAAAATGGGACAAGTCAGACGTTCCTTTGCCGCCGACCCCGACCCCGGCAACGGTAAGCTTGTCGCTTGGTGCTACAAAACCTTTTCCTCCCAGTACATGTCTCGGGACAATCATAAAACCAGCTGCGGTCATGCCCGCTGCTTTGACAAAGTCTCTCCGGGAAGCGGTCGACTTTTCACTTGTTGTACTCTTTTTTTCCATTTCGGGTTTTGGTTTAGTGGCTTTCTGCAGCAAATTTTCTCAGCCTTTATTCAGTGTTCGTGTAACCTCATTATTTAAGCAGCTTGTTTTCAAATTTTACTCGAAAATAATTTGAAGAGGTTCCGGTCACGATTGTGCAACTCCGAAACTACACGATTGTACCACTCAATCCGTAAACCATTTCATCACCGATTCGGATTATCACAGGTCTGTCCGCATTCCTGATAACTTTAACCCTCCGCACCGGTTGTGAGGACACAACCATCCCCTCAGCTACGATTCACATAACCTTAAACCATTACTGAAACGAACCGTTTCCATGCGTATGGTAACGGGCATGAACTCCGTGCTAAGTTCCGGGTACAGAATGCGGGAAGGTGGACGTGAATGACCAAATCTTTAATAAGGCCTAAAAGTACAAGGCTTGTAAATCGTGGATTTACAAGCCTTGTACTTTTAGAACAAAACAACATGCATTTAATCACAGGATACCGGTAAATAGTCACCAGTCATTTCCAGAAAAAGGCATGCTGACTTGCACGCTGCCACTACCAGTTGCCTTTGGATAACTGCGCTCCCTGATTGTCCGATTCGCTGAAATAAAGCCGCAATGCAGGCTGGCCTTTGGAGTCGGTTTCCGTGGCATAATAGTACGTTTTATGCGCATTTTCCTTTTCGCTGGCCGTCGCATCGCGCTTAAAATTTTTCCCGGTTGCGCAGCTGTATTCTCCGCGCTGGGTTCCCTGCGAAGGTGTCAGGGTAAGGGTATGATTGGTTTCATCAAATTTCACCTGCCCTTTCCAGTACGTGTAAGCACCTGTACGACAGCCATAATAGGTGGTCACGTTCATGACATACATTTCATAAGTTCCGTTGGAGGAAAAATTGAAAGCCATCGCCTGCTCATACGCAGACCCGTTGTAACTGCCGTCTGTTCCCCAGAAACTGCTGGGCGAGAACGTTCCGTAAGACCATTTGCCGCCGACACCTGCAGGTGGTGGTGAAGATGCCTCCGGATCGATGGACTCGGAAGATTTACTGCATGCCATCAGCAGAGCGCCTGCAAAAAGCATCAGGATGGAGATTGATTTCAATTGTTTTTTCATGGCTTTTTATATGATAAATTGTGTTAAAAATGCGTGTTGTCAGTTTAAAGTCAGATCAAATTCTCCGCTGAAAGATTTACTGGCCGGATTACATTCATCTTCACTGTTCGAATCCAGCAAAGCGCCTGAAAACGTACCTTTTGCATGTTTTCCCGGAACATATTCCAGGATTTTCACCTCACCTTTTGTAGAGTAATAACCAGACTTGTCAGGGCAGATCTGTGCAAAGTAGTTGTTAAAAGAAGTCCCGGCAGTTTTGTATTCCACCTGACTTACTTTCTTGTAATTGTTGATATCCTGTTTGTAGGGATATGTTCCGGCACTGTCGCCGAAAGCAGTTATCGTAAGGTAATCGGACTCCGTCGATCCGCCGTTGATGCTCAGGCTGACGATGGACCCCAGCTTGCCTTCGGATATTCTTGCGTCTGTGTAAATTCTGGTCTTTCCGTCAAAAGTAACTTTCAGCGTGCCTTTTTCGGTTGAAGATGCAGGAGGTTCATTACTGTTCTGGCAGGCAAGCAGGCTTGTCAGCAGGCATAAGCCGACTAATTTTTCACTAAATTTCATGGTCTAAATAATTGTTTATGGAACATGTACATTCCGGATCTGGCGAATCGGCAGGCCAAGAACCTGCATTTGCCATTCCGTTGACACAAAGGTGGCAGATGACAGCACGTGGAAGAATCAGATTAAAGTCCAAATGAAGACTTGGCATTGTGAACTGTTGTTCCGGACCGGTGAATTGATTATTCAAAAAGTTACAAAAAAAGATTTTTCATTAACCCCTACGTGTTTTTTACTTTGATTTGCGAAGGGCGGCCACACGTTGCAATGAGCAGAATCTGGAAAGCTTGCCGATCATCAAGCTTTGCTCAAACAGCAAAGGCTCACCAGCCAGCGTGGCCGCATTTAAAAAATCAAACCGGAATAATGCAATCCGCCAAAGAAAGAAATGCAAACTAAAGCAGCATAAACTTTCCGGTTATTTCTTCTTTGTAACCAATGTAATAAAGGTCATAAAAACAAAAGCCTTACGAACGATCTTCTGCCCTTTTCTTGAGCTTTACAACATTTGGCTGTAAGTTGCATAAACCTCGTTCTATACCGATCTGCCGATGTCTGCTGCCTTACCGTTATCCGAGTTGCTTTCCATTAAATACCCGGTTATCCAGGCGCCTATGCTGGGCGTAACCACGCCGGCGATGGTGGCTGCGATTGCCAATGAAGGCGGACTGGGATCTTTGCCCGTTGGCGGCCTTTCACCACAGAAAACCGCCGAGCTGATCCAGCTCACCAGAGAAAAAACCAGCAAGCCCTTTGCAGTCAATCTTTTTACGCACGCTATCCGTGGTCCTGTCGATCAGGCTCAGCTGGATACCATACAGGCGTTTATGAAGCCAATTCATGACGAGCTTGGAATTCCTTTTGAGTACAAATCCGTTTCAGACTTTGCCTTTTACCACTACCGGGATCAGCTGGAAGTGTTGCTGAATGAAAAAATCAGAATAGTGAGTTTCACATTTGGCATGCTTGAACCCGATGTAACGGAACTTCTGAAAAGCCGGGGCTGCAAACTGATTGGTACCGCCACGAGTGTCCGGGAAGCAAGCATGCTGGATCAGCTGGGAGTGGATGCCATTGTTGCGCAAGGGTTCGAAGCAGGCGGCCATCGGGGCAGTTTCTTAACTGATGAAGCATTGCCGCAGGTTGGACTGATGGCTCTGCTTCCCCAGCTTGTCGCTGCCGTTTCTGTTCCCGTTATTGCTGCAGGCGGATTGTATAACGATCAGACAATAAAGGCTGCTTTTACGCTGGGCGCCGCGGGTGTTCAGCTGGGCAGCATGTTCATTGCATGTGATGAAAGTGCGGCCAGTGAGGTTTACAAAGAAGCCGTACTCAGTTCAGGCGATACTTCCACGGCATTGACAAAAGCTTTTTCAGGGCGCTGGGCACGCGGAATCAGGAATGGCTTTATGGAACGGATTGAGCATTCGGGCATTGAAATTCCATATTATACGTATCAGAACAGCCTGACTTCCGCCATGCGGACGTACGGACAGCAGCATAATCTGTGCGACTACATTTCGCTATGGGCAGGCCAGTCCGCTGCACATGCCCGGCGAGGCAAGGCCGGTGAAATCTTTTTGTCTTTAATAGAAAAATTAAATTTTGATTTTTGATAGAAGCTGAATTTCAAAATGCATAAACCGGTATTCATCATAGAAACAAAGATTTATTAACTACAAAGAAATGAGTAAATCCAAATTTGAAATTTCACTGGAATCCGGCATTCACCAGCACATTCAGGCCATGGCCGGCATATGGGAAGGAAACACCAGAACCTGGTTTGAACCCGGTGTCATGGCAGATGAATCGCCAATGACGGCCAGCATTCGTCCCATTCTTGGCGGCAGGTTCTTGTTATATCACTATCGGGGCAGCTTGGGCGGGTCGGCATTTGAAGGTTCAGCTACAATCGGCTACGATCTTGAAAATGAAAAGTTTCAGGTTTCATGGATTGACAGCTTTCATATGGGAACAGCCATCATGCATTCCGAAGGCAGCTCTGTCGAACATGGATTTTCTGTTCTGGAAAGTTACAGCAGCCCGGAAATCCCGGTTCCGTGGGGCTGGCAGACTGTGATGCAGCTCATAGAACCCGATCAGCTTGTAGTTACTGCATACAACATTTCGCCGGAAGGAAAAGAAGACAAAGCCACAGAGACCATTTTCAGGCGGGTGAAAGAAGCAGCCGGCAGCAATCCAATTTGACGATTCACAAAAAGGATATTGCTGTAAAACAATCATTAGGAAAGCTTTTTAAACCAACTTACTCACGGATGTACTTTGACCTGTGCGCAGTAAAAGGCTCACAAAGGGTTACAATAAGTTCATTTCCCGTTTGTTCTATACTCCATGTATCGCATCCGACGCAATCAACAAGCGCACATTGCTCATTCACCGGCACTTCTGTCTTCGGCTTTATTTCAAACAGAACGCCATTCAGATAATATGCCTTTGGTGAGCAGCATATTGGCAATCCTTTTGGATCAAGAATGACTCCATCAAACCTGAAACTCATGTAATAAGGCTCCCCTTGGACCGGAACCCAGACTTTTTCCCCGTTCACCGTATTTTCATAAGCGGTCAGTTTCCATCTGTCCACAATGGAAGCAATTTCCGGCTCCGGTTTCGGTTCATCCTTTTTACAGGCAACCGTGACAAGTGAAATCATCAGAGCAAATAACAACTTTTTCATAAGGCAGCTTTTTTTCTTTACAGGATGCCCGACAAGCCTTTTTGGTTGTAACCTGGTTCAGCAGTTGATCCAAAAGAATGAGATGAGATATTAAATTTTGTACAATCGGCACAAATACGCTACCGGAAAATAATTCCCCTGTGCCTTCACACCTGTTTTTAAATCTGAATACGATCATTCGAATCAAATGTCCGGCTGCGAAGGCTGCATTTGCTGCTCATCCGTATGAACAACAGCCAAACCGAGTTTTCATAAAGCATGTTTATGAAAAAGACAAGATGCTGCTGGCCATCTCCGGTAACGGAAAGGTACAAATTTTGCTTACAAGGTTTTGCAGGGTCTGAACTGCGGATCAAATATCTTTCCGGCCCGGCCTGCACATCTGATAAGGCAGTGCTGCATAAGCAGGCAGGCAGTTAACCATTCACCGTTTTCATGAACATACCCGCTTTAAGCGCTTTCGACAGCCGGAATTACAAACTATATTTTGCAGGACAGACGATTTCACTTCTGGGCACCTGGATGCAGAAAACAGCCGTAAGCTGGATTATTTATTCCATGACACACTCCAAGTTCATGCTGGGCGTCAGTATTTTTGCCAACCTTTTCCCGTCTGCCATGCTCACGCCGTTTGGCGGTGTCGTTTCCGACCGTTACAACCGGTATCGTGTCTTGCTGGTCACACAAGTTTTATCCATGCTTCAGGCACTGACGCTGACGCTCGTGGTGTATTTCAAAAATTATGCAGTCTGGGAAATCATTTCGCTGAGTGTCGTGCTCGGACTGATCAATGCATTCGATGTGCCTGCGCGGCAGTCGCTGGTATATGAACTGGTGGATGACAAAAAGAATCTTCCCAATGCGCTCGCGCTCAATTCTTCGATGGTCAATTTGTCCAAACTGATCGGGCCGGCCATTGCGGGCATCGCCATTGAACGGTTTGGAGAAGTGGTCTGCTTTGGAGCCAATGCGTTCAGTTTCATTGCTGTGATCAGTTCCCTGCTCATGATCAGACTGCCGGCGTTTCAGGCAGTCAAGCATACCAAAAATATTTTCGGCGAACTGGCCGAAGGATTGACTTACATCAGACAAACACCTTCCATCCGTTACATTATTGTGATGCTAGCGCTTGTAAGCCTGTTGTTGCTGCCATTCACCAGTCTGATGCCTATTTATGCAAAAGATATATTTAAAGGAACCGCTTCCACATTCGGGCTGCTCGACAGCGCCATCGGATGCGGCGCACTTGTCGGTGCCATTTTTCTTGCCACGCTGCAGCCCGGGACCAACCTCAGCCGGATTTTAGCGATCAATACGTTTGTTTTTGGTACCGGGCTGATCCTTTTTTCGTACACGAGCGTCTATCCGCTCGCACTGGTATTCATTGCCGTTGGCGCATTTGGGATGATGTCGCAGACAACGATCAGCAATACGTTGATACAAACCACCGTAGCGCCAGCCATGCGCGGACGCGTGATCAGTATTTTCGTCATGGCCTATTCAGGCGGCGTACCGATCGGGAGCCTCCTTGTGAGTTATGTGTCGCAGCACATCGGCGTTCAGGCTACGGTCATGGGACAAGGAATCCTGGCATTAATAATTGGTACGATGCATGTAAGATACCTGAAAAAGAACAAAGCCAGTGAACAAATCAACGCAACCCGCAACCTCAACGAAGAAATCGCTCACGCCTGACTTAACTCTATAAAGTTCCTTCCTCCTTCCCTCCTCCTCCTTCCATTTTCCCTCCTACTTCCCTGCATTTTCCCTTCCTCCTTCCCTCCCTTTTCACCTTTCCTCCCGACAGAAATTTTCAAATCATTTGCAATCCTGAAATCTTTATACAATCTTTGTCTATCGAATTAGTAGATTTATAAAGAAGCAAGGGAGAGGTTAGGCTCTATGATCTTCTGGCAACCTGTCACTTTTTAAGGTGCCCCAACCTAATTCTAATAATAAATCTGAGAATCCAGCCACCGGAGTAACAGCGTAAAATAGTGTAAACGGAACGGTTCGAAGCCGTTCCGTTACGACAATTCTTATATCTGTTCAAAGCTCAAATAGCCGGAAAACTTAAAACTGTTTTACTAAAATAATGGAATGAAAATGAAAAAACTGATCTCCTTTGTCACAGCACTGGCGTTGATTTCTTCTTTTACAAAGGCGCATGCACAACAAAAAGCATTGCAAAACGGCATCTGGCGCGGTGTGTTCCGGATAAGCGACATCGATGTCCCGTTTAATTTTGAAGTAAAAAACGGAGCCGGCAAAGAACCTGTTTTCACAGCGATCAACGGCGAAAGGCGGGACGATTTTCAGGCCAGATTTATTTCTCCGGATTCCATTCAGGTGAGCCTTAATACTTTTGAAACGGCGTGGTTTGCCAGAATCGAGAACGACGGCACATTATCCGGCGTACAGAAAAGCCTGATTCCGGGAAACAACGGCAGAATCCTTCCGTTCAGGGCTGAACCGGGCAAATCATACCGGTTTACAGAGCCGGGCCAGGAAATTACCCCGAAGGCCAATTTGTCGGGAAAATGGGTGATAAAAATTGCGCCGGACGCATCCGCCGGTAATCAAGCCGCGCCCGACCGCGTTGCCGTTTTCGAACAAAAAGGCAGCAAACTCAACGGCATCATACTGACTGTTTCGGGCGACAGCCGCGAACTGGAAGGCGATGTGCAGGGCGACGAATTCCAGCTTTCCGGCGTAACGGGTTCCGGCCCGGCTTATGTAAAAGGCAAAATCAACAGCGACCATTCCATCAGCGGTGCCATCGGTGCCAATGCACATCCGGTTCTTTTTGAAGGTATTAAAGACGACAAAGCCGCATTGCCCGATGCCTATGCGCTCACTTTCCTGAAACCGGGCTATGAAAAGCTGGACTTCACCTTTCCAGACCTGAACGGAAAACCGGTTTCCCTAAGCGATGAAAAGTACAAAGGCAAAGTCGTTGTCGTCGAGATCATGGGAAGCTGGTGCCCCAACTGCATTGACCAGATTACTTTCCTGGCGCCGTGGTACAAAGAAAACAAAAGCAAGGGCGTGGAAGCCATTGCACTGGCGTTCGAAGCGAAAGACGATCTGACTTTTGCAAAAAATGCGCTGACCAAACTCAAAAACCGGTACGACATGCAGTATGACATCCTGTTTGCCGGCAAAACAGGCGCCAATGCCGTAGCCGAAAAACTTCCGGCCATCGATAAATTCCTGGCTTTTCCAACCACAATCATCATTGGCCGCGATGGGAAAGTAAAGGAAATCCATACCGGTTTTTCGGGTAAAGGAACGGGGAAGTTTTATCAGGATTATGTAAACAAATGGAATACGGATCTGGCGAAACTGATCAGCGAACCGCTGCCATAAGCCTGCAAAATCAAATTTAATTATCAGCAATCTGAAATATTCCATTTAAAACCTTGAATGACTATGGAGATTTATTGTGACAATGCCGCAACAACAGCCCTTGATCCGGAAGTGATCGAAGCCATTCTTCCTTTTTTAACACAAAACTTCGGAAACCCTTCTTCGTCCCACTGGGCGGGAAGAAAAGTAAATGAGGCCATTGCGGATTCTCGCAGGCTTATCGCCGGAATTCTGAACGCGTCGGATGATGAAATATATTTCACTTCGGGCGCTACGGAGGGAATTAATCTCGCTATCTCGGGTGTTGTGCTTACATACGGGATAAATCATGTAATAACGAGCAAAATCGAACATAAGGCCGTTTTGCAAACCATTTCCCAGCTTGAAAAGAAAGGAGACGTTGAAACAAGTTTTGTAAAACTGGATGAACGCGGCAATGTCGATCTGGATCATCTTGAAAATCTGCTAAGGGCCAATCCCCGGACGCTCATCTGTCTGATGCACGGCAACAATGAAACAGGAAATCTTACTGATATCAAGGCTGTCAGTAAACTTGCACAACAATATAATGCCATTTTCTTCACGGACACCACGCAGACCATCGGCAAGTACCGGTTCGATCTGGAACAGATACCTGTCGATTTCCTCGTCGGGTCTGCGCATAAATTTCACGGGCCAAAAGGTACAGGATTTATTTACATCAATAAAAAACACCGTATCAAGGCGCAGATTTTTGGCGGCGGGCAGGAGAAAGGGCAACGCGGCGGAACGGAAAACGTGATCGGCATTATCGGGCTGGCCAAAGCGATGCAAGTGGCTTACCGCGATCTGGACGCCAATCTGGAAAAAACCGGCAAACTGAAACAGTACATGCTTTCCAGACTGGCCATCAGCGGTGTTCAGGACATGGACTATAACGGCGAAAGCCGCTCGCTGGAAAAAAGCCTTTCGAATATCCTGAATGTATCCTTTCCATGTCTGCCGGAAGGAAGTCTGGTTAAAATTCTGGATGCATCGGGTATTGCTGTTTCGGGAGGCAGCGCATGTTCCAGCCAGGGCAGCTCGCATGTGATCAGCGCACTCCGATGTCGGCAAAACAGAGAAAATGTCCGTTTTTCTTTCAGCAAGTTCAACACTTTTGACGAGATCGACCACATTGTGCAGGCCATTGCAGGCATTTACAGAGCCGGACAGGCTGCGCAGCAAAATCAATCCCGGTTTCACTTTGAATTAACCAACTGAGCCAATACACGCTCATCTATATCTGTTTAAGTATTATCTCTACATCATGAATAAAAATTTAGTCTTCATTTTCCTCCTGTTCAGTATTGTGCATGCGTCATTTGCACAGAATATCAGTGTTACCGGCCGGGTAACGTCCAGAAACGACAACGAAGCCCTGCCCGGCGTAACCATTCTTATCAAAGGAAGCTCCAAAGGAACGGCCACCGACATTGATGGTCGCTATACTATAGATGCCGCATCAGGTGCTACGCTCATTTTTTCCTTTATCGGCCTGAAATCCACCGAACTGACTGTGCCTGAAAACGGCAAACTGGATGTGCAGCTGGAAAGCGACGAAACGATCCTGCAGGAAGTTGTTGTGACGGCGCTCGGCATTGCAAAAGAGAAAAAATCACTGGGTTATGCCGTTCAGGAATTGCAGACCAAGGATATTGCAGAAGCGCGGGAAAACAATCTCGTGAATGCATTATCGGGTAAAATTGCCGGTGTAAACATCACAAACAGTCAGGGCGGAATGGGCTCTTCCCGGATTGTGATCCGCGGCGAAACCTCCATTGCAGGCAATAACCAGCCGTTGTTTGTAGTCGATGGAATTCCGATTGACAACTCGCAGCTGGGTGCCGGCTCGGTTGGTTCGCGCGATTTTGCCAATGCAATTTCCGATATCAACCCCAACGACATTGAGTCGATCAGCGTCCTGAAAGGTCCGAACGCGGCTGCATTGTACGGATCGAGGGCTTCCAACGGCGTCATTCTGATCAAGACCAAATCAGGAAAAGGCACGCAAAAAGGGCTCGGCGTAAACGTGAATTTCGGCTACACTTTTGATAAACTGCTTGTTTTGCCTGAATACCAGAATGTTTACGGTCAGGGAACAGGCGGCGCTTTCTCTTATGTCAACGGAAAAGGCGGCGGCATCAATGACGCAACAGACGAAAGCTGGGGTCCGAAAATGGACGGCCGGCTGATTCCGCAGTTTTTCTCCAACGGCGAACCGGCCCCGTTCGTCGCGCACCCGGATAACGTCAAAAACTTTTTTGAAACCGGGCATACAAGAACAACCGGCGTCTCGGTTTCGGGTTCCAATGAAAAGCTGGATTACCGTTTTTCATTCAACAACAGCAAGCAGACCGGCGTCATCCCGAATACGGATATTTCCAAAAACGCGTTTGGTGTCAACACCACTTACCGCCTCAACGACAAGCTGACGCTAACGACCAGCGCAAACTTCTCCCGCAACAGTTCGGATAACCTGCCGGGGACATCCGGAAGAGGATCAAGCGTCATGCTTCAGTTCCTGTGGTTCGGGCGTCAGGTGGATACGGAACTACTGAAGGATTACAACAAAGGTGGTTTTGATTACAACTGGAACCACAGTTATTACAGCAATCCGTACCTGCTTCAATATGAAAATACCGTTCAGCAACGTCGTGACCGCTTTTTCGGCAACGTAAACCTGAACTATAAAATTACGGACTGGCTTACGGCAACGGTGCGTACCGGAAACGATTATTACAATGACAAACGTAAATTCAAGGTTGCTTACGGCACAAACGGTACGCCTTTCGGTTCCTATACGGAAGACAGCTACATTGTGAATGAGAACAATACAGACTTCAATTTCAACTTTCACAAAAATGTAAGCGCGGATTTCGAACTTGACTGGCTTGTCGGCGGTAACCTGCGCAGCAATTTCAACGAACAGAATTATCAGCAGGCTCCGAAGCTGGCCGTTTCAGGATTGTATACGCTCAACAATTCCCGCGATCCGCTGGTATCCAGCAATGTGCTGCGCAAACAAAAGGTTTACAGTGCATTCAGTTCGGCCCAGCTGGGTTTCCGGAATTATGCCTTTCTTAACCTTACAGCCAGAAATGACTGGTCCTCAACGCTGCCGACCGGGAACAACTCGTATTTCTATCCATCCGTTAATGCCAGTCTGGTCCTTACGGATGCATTCAATATCAAGAGCAATGTGCTGACTTATGCCAAGCTGCGCGGCGGCTGGGCACAGGTTGGAAAAGACACAGACCCTTATCAGCTGATCAACACCTATCCTTTCAACCAGCCTTTCGGCAGCAATCCGTTACTGACTGTTTCGGATGTGTTACTGAATGCCGACCTTAAACCGGAAATTACAAAATCGACCGAAGTCGGTGCGGACGTGGCATTGTTTAAAAACCGCGTAAGACTGGATGTCAGCTATTACAATACGGACAGTTATAACCAGATTTTAAGAGCAGACGTAAGCCCTTCCACCGGATACAAGCAAAAGCTGCTGAACGCCGGGCACATCAACAACAAGGGCTTTGAGGCCATGCTGAATGTAAAAGCCATTGAAACCAACGCAGGTTTCAGATGGGATGTCGGCATCAATTACTCAAGAAACAGAAGCAAGGTCATTGCACTCGACGACGAAGGATTTCTGAACGATTACAAACTGGGAACCAACGGTGTTACGGTTTATGCCAGCAAAGGACTGGGTTACGGCGCATTGTTCGGCTCGGCTTTTGCCCGCAATGCAGCAGGCGAAATGATCATTGGCTCCACCGGAATCCCGACAAGAGACCCCAACCAGAAAGTACTGGGACATTACCAGCCCAAATGGATCGGCGGAATCACGAATTCGTTCGCTTTCAAAGGATTTAACCTGAGTGTTCTGATTGATACCAAACAAGGCGGCTCCATCTATTCGGCAACCAATGCAACCGGCCGTTACACAGGCGTTCTGGCCTCGACACTGCCGGGAAGGGATGCGGAACATGGAGGGCTTACCTATTACTATCCGGGCAACAACAAATCAGGCGTTGCGGTGCAAATTGCCAATGCAGCAGCTGCGCCAACAGGCGCTGTGGTTTACGAGGACGGCATCATTGCGCCCGGCGTTACAGCAGACGGCAAGCCAAATACGACTATCGTTTCTGCGGAGCGCTATTACAAAGGCGTTTACAGCAACAGTGCAGGTATCAACGAGGCAAGTGTATTCGACGCATCCTTTATCAAACTGCGCGAGGTTAAACTGGGTTATACGGTTCCGCAATCCTTTGTATCGAAATACAAACTGCAAAGCCTGATCTTCTCGGTCTACGGCAGAAACCTGGCTTTCCTGCAGAAAAAAGCAGACAACATTGATCCGGAAACGGCTTTCAACACCGGAAACACAGGTCAAGGACTGGAATCCCTGCAATTGCCGACCACCAGTTCTTACGGATTTAATATTTTAATTGGCTTCTAACTGACAAATCATCATGTTTAAAAATATAATAGTAAAAGGGATTGCCATTGCTTCACTGTCGGCATTTTTGATAAGCTGCCAGGACGAACTGGAAGAAATAAACGAGAACCCGAACGAGGCGATCAGCGCACAGCCGGAATACCTGCTGGCCAATTCGATCAAGTCCAACGCGGATGTAATTCTGGGATCGGATGCCTCCATGGAAACGACCACCTTATATGTACAGCACTGGGCCAAAATACAGTATACGGACGTTGACAAATACACGGTCAGTATTTCCAATATCCAGAACATCTGGACAAACCTTTACTCACAGGGACTAACGGATTATAACCGGATCATTGAAATCGGGGAACAAACGGAAAATGTAAATTATCAGGCCGTTGGACTGATCCTCAAATCATGGACGTTTCAGATCCTGACCGATCTCTACGGCGACATTCCTTACAGTGAAGCAGGGAAAATCGATCAGACACTGACGCCGAAATACGATGCACAAAGAGATGTATATCTTGGCTTGTTAAGCGACCTGAAAAAAGCTTCGGACCTTATCAATCCTGCCGGCAGCCCGATCAGCGGTGATGTGATTTACAACGGTAACCTGAACAAATGGAAAAAGTTTGCAAATTCCCTGCGGTTGCGTATCGCACTGCGCATTGCAGACCGTGAACCTCAAATTTCAAAAACAGTTATTGCAGAACTTGCTGCGGATAAAAGCCAGCTGATTGCATCCAATGATGAAATTGCTCAATTGAATTATCTGGCTTCTCCGAACCAGAACCCGGTTTCAAGAGACCGGGAAACGCGTGATGATTACCGTGTGAGCAAATCGGTGATTGACAAGCTTCAGGAATTGAAAGATCCGCGGCTGGCCATTTTCGCAAACAAAACCGTGGATGCCACGCCGACCGGATACATTGGCGTAACGAACGGATTGCCGGCGGATTCTTCGGCCAAACTGGGATTTACAAGAACTTCCAGACTGGGCGATTATTTCACCGCCCCTACTTCACCGGCTGTGTTTCTGAGCTATTCCGAGGTATTGTTTAACCTGGCCGAAGCGGCACAAAGAGGCTTTATTGCCGATAAGCCGGCGGAATTGTACAATGCGGCGGTTACCGCTTCTCTGCAGCAGTTCAAGGTAAACAGTGCAGACATTACGACGTACCTCGCGCAGCCTGCCGTTGCATACAATCCGGCCAATTTCAAGAAATCCATCGGTGAACAGAAATGGCTTGCCTTGTTCAGTCAGGGACCCGAAGCCTACACGGAATGGAGAAGACTGGATTTTCCCCAGCTGAAACCGGCTTATGCAGGTGTGCTGGACGGTAAAATCCCTTCGCGGCTCATTTACCCGACCGGCGAACAGGCACTGAACGGCGCCAATTACAAAGCGGCTGTTGCCAATCAGGGCGAAGACCGGTTGACTACGAAATTGTGGTTTGATGTTTTTTGAAACTAAATGCCTGTTCCGGCAAATGGGAACGGACATAAGTAACGGAAAAGCCTGATAAAAGAACGCCTGAAAGAATGAAGAGTTCATCATTGTTTCAGGCGTTTTTATTTTGGTTAGCTACTTCTGCTGGTTGTACTGAAATCCGTCTGCCTGATTTACTGACATGTCATTTCAAAGTTATTTTGCTCTTGCTGTTACGATGAATGCCACGAGAAACGGAGCTGTAAATACCAGCAGGGCATTGCCGAACCCACCCAGCATACTGACCAGCGAACCAATGAAAAAAACGGCCGTAGCCGTAAAAAAACGACCGATATTAAAACAAAATCCCGTTGCGGTTCCCCGGATATTTACCGGGAACAATTCAGGGATATAGCTTGACAATGCACCCTGACTGATCCCGAAGCAGAAAGACAGCATTGCGGTTTCAACATAAATGATACCTGAAAATACACGGTTGGTAAGAAACAGAATGCAGCACATGATGAGGCAAACAGCAAAGGTCGCCATTAAGGTGGCTTTTTTGCCAAACCTGTTGATCAGCATGCCGGAAAATATTCCGCCGGTAATCCCTCCTGCTCCAAGCAGCACCATAATGAGGCCGCGTTCCTTTTGTCCTTCGTGTCCGTCGGCAAGCAATGTCTGCACCCATGTCGGCAGCCAGGAGAATATGCCCCAAAGCCCGATCAGTACGGACCCGAAAATGACAGATCCTGAAACCAGGTTAGCCCGGTTACTTTTATGAAAAACATTTTCTTTACGATTTTTTATAATTTTCATATGCTTCCATTTGTCCGACTCCGGTGCTGCCATCCCGATGATCAGCGCAGCGATAACCGGAATGATCCCGATGCCAAATGCCGTGCGCCAGTCTGAAAAAATCAGGTTGAGACTGCCTGTTGTTACAATGCCTACGGGAAAGCAGACGGCCAGAATGCCCAGCATCACCGCACTGCTGCGCTGTTCCCAGATCTCCGAGATGTACACGGTCGTAATCAGCAGTACGCCGCCTACGCCCATGCCCGACAGAAAACGAATGGCAAGCAACGTATTCAAATCGGGCACGATGGAAACCAGACAAGTGCCAAATCCATACAGCGCTGTCACCAGCGCAAGCGATCGGACCCGGCCGATGTTATCACTTACAACTCCGAAAAGCAATCCGCCGCACATCCATCCATACAGATAAACCGCATTGACATAAGCGCCTGCTTTCCCGAGTTCGGCCGGTGATAAAGTTGCCCCTTTCAGCTCCGGAACGGCAACCGGCAAATACACAGACATCAGCGTGGAGACTGTTCCGCTCAGGATGTAACTTACGGCACACAGTCCAAAAGCAAACCATTTTTTGCTCATGCTGATCGTTTCAGCATTGTTTATTTCCAGTGTTTCCATTAAAGGCGTATTCGGTTACCTGAATAACTGATCAAAATTGAGGCTTATATAATACAAGCCGCCTACTGCCGGTGAGCCGTATGCCTGCACGATGTACCGGTTGCCGATATTGGAACCGCCCAGTTTTACAATGGTTTTCATGCTGGGTATGCGGTAGCTGACCTGCGCATCCACCAGGTTGTATGCCTGCACTTTGCCGGGCAGCATTTCAGTGAATGTTCCATACCAGTCAAAAGCACTCTGCCAGTGCCAGGCTACGTTGAAACCCAGTTTGTCGGTCAGTCTTGAATTTCCGAACACTACATTCGTTTTCCAGTTCGGTGTGTTAAAAGCCGGGATGTTGTTGGGATCAGCATTTCTGATGTTGAAATCAATATAAGTCGCGTTGCTACTGATCTTGTAATTCCCTGGCATGGAATACGTAATCCCAGCACTTACACCCTGGATCGAAACCTTGTCGGCGGCATTGGTATACAACTGGAACAACTGCCGGTCTGCACCCAGCAACTCGGCAGCGGCAGCGGGATTCACCGATCCGTCTGCAAGCAGAATATTCGATTTTGCCCTTGCCACCACGGTATTGATCATAAAATCGGTATACCGGCTGAAATAATAATTCACATCAAACAATACCTTTTTGCTGATCAGTCCCTTGTAGCCGATTTCATAGCTTTTAACCTTTTCGGACTTGATATACGGCACATTTGATTTGACCAGTTTGTCTTTATTGTTGGCAACGGCCTGTGGAAAAGGCGTTCCTTTCTGCATATCTGAGCCAAATGCATTGGCAAATGCAGAGAAGGAAGCGATTGTTACCGAATTTTCATATGCATTCAGTCCCTGCGAGTTCACCGGAGCGCCACCCAGAATAATGATAGGTCCGACATTCAGCTTGATGTACTGATCGCCGATTGTCGGATTTCGAAAGCCTGTCTGGTAAGAAGCGCGGAAATGGTGGTCTTCAGACGGTGAAAATACAGCCGAGGCTCTTGGCGTAAAACGTCCGGTAAAGTTTTCGTTTTTGTCATACCTGCCTGATAGCGTCAGTTTCAGATGATTTTTCCAGAATGACCGGGAAGCCTGCGCAAAAACGCCGTATTCTTCATTGGTCAGTTTTTTGTCTTTGTCATCAAAGAGCGTCCCGCCGGTATTGAGGAAATATTTGCGGTAGTTGCCGCCTACCTGAAAGTTGATGATTTTAAATACCGGACTAAAATCGTACATGCCTTCAATATGCCGCAGGCTGCACTGGCTCAGTATGCCCGCTCCGGCCAGCCCGCGCGTCCGGATCAGTCTTTCTCTGGCCGCATCATATGCCTCCGATCCCGGCAAAATCCTCCCTTGGTCCGCAAATGAACGTGCCATATTGTGATCCTGCGGCGTAACGCCGGTAACGATGCCTTTGTATGCGGCTGCGTAACGTTCAAACCATGTTGCGTCCGCCTTTTCCGGTGCTACCGTATTGCCGTTCAAATCTTTAACCCATGTTCGGTTAATCTGCTGCCCCAAAGCCCGGGTGTTGTAGGAATTGGTTGAATACTCGTGATTCGTGTACGCACGCAGATAAAAATTACTGCCTGTGAGTTCCAGCCTTTGCTGTACAAATTTGAAATCGTTAATCACAAAACGGTTACTGCCGGTATACTGCGCCGTACCCTGATTGTAATTTCCCTGATAAATCAATTCCAGCTTGCTGGTAATGCGGTAGTGCAGCGCCCCGTTCAGTTTGAGACTGTAGACGCCGTAGGTTGCAAGGTCTTTTTCTTCATACCCCGTACGTGCCACCCGGCCGATATCGGGCAATGTCTGCGCCACTTCGTCACCGTAAATGTTCAGCTGGTTTTTGCCGGGATTCTGAGGTCCGCGTTTTGCAGCCGGCGTATTGGGATCGATGTCTGTATAATCGTTGGCATACCAGTCCGTTCCTTTCAGATAGGATGCGTTTAACTTGAATGCCAGTCTGTCGTTAAAAGCTTTGGCATAACGCACGGCCAGGTCGTACAACGGCTTTGCACCCAGGTCGGTGCCGTCTCCGATGTGGTTCATACCAAACTTGGTCTGAGCACTCAGCCCCTGATATTCAAAAGGATTTTTAGTACTCGTATTGAGCATTCCGTTGAAAGCGATCGGTCCATACAATGCGGAGGCTGCGCCCGGAATCAGTTCAGCACTTTCGACATCGATGTCATGCGGGCCAAAAAGATTGCCCATTGCAAAACCCAGTCCGGAAGGCTGATTGTCTACTCCGTCCACCAACTGTAAAAAGCGGCTGTTGCCCGTCGTGTTGAAGCCCCGGGTATTGATTTGCTTGTAAGTAAGGCTGCTTGTGACCATATCCAGCGACTTCATGTTCACAAGTCCGTCGTAAAAATTGGCGGAAGGTGTTTGCTGGATCGTGCGGGCATCCATTTTTTCAATACTTACCGGAGAACGCATGATGTTTTCCTCCACGCGGGAAGCGGATATGACGACCTGATTCAGTTCTTCAATAGCGGGTTGCAAATAAATTTTCAGGATTTCACCGGAAGAAACTTCCTTTTCCAGCCGTGCATAGCCGACCAGCGAAATGACCAATGTTGCGGCACCTGACGATCTCAGTTCAAAATATCCGTCCGGGCCGCTGACAGTGCCTCTGGTGCTTCCTTTTATGGAGATGGAAACACCTGAAACGGGTTTTCCGGATTCCTGATCATAAATATGTCCGGAAATTCCGGTGGCCTGTGCGCATGCCAACTGTATACAACATACGTAAAGCAGCAAAAAGCATAAATATCTATTCATAGCCTGTTTTCAAATTTTGAGAAGGTTGATTCTATTTCAAATGATCGTAACCGTTTGGCAGGCGGTTGTAGCCGTTACTGACCAGCCTTTCTCCAAGCCCTTTGTAGAAATCCGGATCAGTCGGTGCAACGGTCGCCATTCCGTCCACATAGCGGTTGTACAGGCAAAACAAGGCTGCAATAAGCACCGTATCATGAATTTCAAGGTCGGTGGCCCCGTGATGCTTCGCTTCTGCAATGGATTCGGAAGTCACTGCTTTGCCGCTCACCTGAACCAGGCCGGCTATCTTTAGCAATGCTTTCATTTTATGACTCACAGGGGCTGCGTCAATATCCTGTTTCATGATGTGGCAGGTTTCCGTATCGCCCAGCAGCAGGTCCGCAGCTGCAGTATGTGCGGCGGTACAAAACCGGCATTCATTTTGGTGTGAAACGATCGTGGCAATCAGCTCGCGTTCGCCGGGTGTCAAGGTGGATGGACCTCTCAGCAAAAGCTGGGTCAGCACCCGAATTGGCTGCGCACTTTCCTGGCTATACTCGAGTAATCCTGTTATGCCCGGCAAGTGTCCGGGCAGCGGTATATGTGGCATTCGGATTGATTTTAAAGGTAAAATGTTAAATGGCTGTTTCATCCACGTTTCTTACATATCCTGTAAAGGCCATACGCTGACCCATTTCACGGTATGCTTCGTTATCCAGCGGAGCCCACGTACCCAGCCCGTCCACATACCGGTTAAACATACAGAATGCTGCAGCAATGAGGACGGTATCATGAATGGTCCGGTCGTCTGCGCCATGGGTGCGTGCAGCAGCTACATCTTCTTCTGTAACCTGCCTGCCGCTTTTCTGCACTTTGGCTGCTATGCCGAGCAATGCATGCAGCTTTGGAGAAAGGGCTATTTCCTGAAAACCGTGTTTGATGTCATCGATCAATGACAAATCGCATTTCAGGTGCGCCATTGCAGCGGATGCATGGGAAGTATGGCAAAAATGGCAGTCGTTCAGGTGCGATACGTAAGCTGCGATCAGTTCGCGTTCTCCGCTGGTCAGAGGAGATTCTCCTCTCAGTAATGTTTCAGCCAGTAACTGCAGCGGAACGGCAGTTTCAGGTCTGAAGCTGAATAATCCGACTATGCCCGGAAGTGTTTCATCGGGCAATGAAATATGTGCCATGTTGGAAAGGGTAATCTGTTCAAGTTATTTTTTGCTTTGATGCTCTGCTTTTGATGTGTCTTCACATCAGAAGCAGAACTTTCCTCTGGAAGAATGGCTGCATCAAAAATACAGGCTATACGTGATGTGAGGACACATCCCGTGCATACATGCAAACAGCAAACAATCAAACCGGTAGGAGGAAAAAGAAAAACAGACTAAAACAGATCCGGAGGCGGGAACGGGATTGCGGCAGGCAGTTCAGGTAAAACCACAAACGGTGAAGGGAATACAATCCTGTTATTTTCAATCCATTCCAGCACATAAAACATATGCTTGCAGCCATGATTCATATACTCTTTCAGAAAGTTTTTCAGGAT
Source organism: Dyadobacter sediminis (assembly GCF_005860765.1). Taxonomy (GTDB): domain Bacteria; phylum Bacteroidota; class Bacteroidia; order Cytophagales; family Spirosomataceae; genus Dyadobacter; species Dyadobacter sediminis. The sequence goes on from NZ_VCEI01000011.1 coordinate 934,929, forward strand.
CACCGAGCGGGAGCCCTGTTCGGAACCGGTGTTGCCATCGCCGACCTGATCATTGATTCTGGAGACAAGATCGTAAAAACGTTCACGCGCGTACTGGTCATATTCGCAGACTACCAAAAGTGTGTCGTTGATCAGCTGTTTGCTTTTAAGCTGGTAAAATTTACCATCATGCACAATCTGGCCCTCTGCCGGTTGCGGAAATTCCCAGTTATTCTGATAAGGTACAGCAACAGGCATTCTGATAACGATATCCTGAGAACCTGTCGATTGCTGAATAAAATCGTTACCCATGGCACTGACCGTCTGCCTGTCTTCCAACAGATAAACTATCGAGTAGCCTACCGTATTGTAAAGCAGCAGCACGAAAAGGAATATGGGGATAATCCTGCGCAAGTTGAAAATAAAAGTAAATTCCCTGAATGATGCAAATGTATAAAAACAAAGGAATCCTATTTCTATTTTCACATTATTTTTAGAAAAAATAGAATAAAAAGCGGTTATATGCAATCGGTCCGTAAACTAGTGTTGTACGATGCGGTTTTCAATGGCTTTTACAACAGCTTCTGAAACACTGTGGACATGAAGTTTCTGATACAGCCTTTTTACATGATTATGAACGGTATGAACCGAAATGAACAGATCTTCAGCAATCATTTTGTGGCTTTGCCCTTTAACGAGTTTGGTCAGAATATCCGTTTCCCGCTTGGAAAGGTCGAAGTTCCTTTTTTCCGGGCTCGGCTTCTTTTTACTGAAGTAATTCAGTATTCTGGCCGCTATGGATGGCGTGATCGGGGCACCGCCGTTTACGACATCGTAAATGGCTTCAATCAGCTTGTCGTTGGGCGCTTTTTTAAGAATATAGCCATTGGCCCCTGCCTGAATGCATTTGAAAATAGTATCGTCTTCTTCAAAGACTGTCTGCATGATGATGCTGGTTTCGGGATAATGCTGTTTCAGCAGCTTGACCCCTTCTATCCCGCCGACCTTGGGCATATTGATATCCATCAACACGACCGTGGGCGGATCACTGGCCAGGTTTTTAACCAGCCCGGCGCAGTTTTCGTAACTGCCCGTGCATTCCATTCCGGGCTGAAGACTAATAAGTAATTCTAACGCCTCACGTCGAGACTTGTGATCATCGTATACGACTACTTTTATCATCATTATTGCAGGGGTTCAAAGTCGATGCAATAATAATTCCAAAATACAGACTAAAAAATAGCCTAAACAGGCTAATTTCTTCTGATTTGCAAGGTACTTATTTAAAGGTAATCAGCCTGTAACCGGTCAATTCAGCCGGTTTAACAGACACCAACTAGAATACAAAGCGGAGTTTGGTACCCTTTCCAATTTCCGAAGTAATCATCAGCGTTCCCTTCAAGGCATTTGCCCGGAACCGCATGTTGCTCAGCCCGTTCCCGTTTTTTGCTGCCGCCTCCGGATCAAAACCCTTTCCGTCATCTTCGATGATCAGGTTTATCTGCTGGTTGCCGGTAGTCACCGCGATCCAGACATTTTTACCTTCTGCATACTTTGCAATATTGTTCAATGCTTCTTTGTAGATCAGATAAAAATCACGTCTTCGCTCCATCTGCAGTTTCATTCTGGAGAGCGACTCGTCAAACTGGAAGTGCAGCATATAGCCTTTTGCTTCAAAAAGCTGATATGCATGCTCACGCATTTTGATGATAATATGATCAAATGAATCGTTTTTCGTATTGATGTTCCAGACAATGTCGTTCATCGATTCCATAATTTCCGTTGCATGCTCCGTAATCTTTTTCAGCAGCGGTTCATTGTTAAAGGTTTTGATTCCGACATGCTCATGAACGATTTTCGAGTAAATAGCAATGGTACTGATCGAAGAACCGACTTCATCGTGCAGGTCGCGGGCAATCCGGTTCCGCAATCCTTCCAGGCGCATCAGCTGATTAATCCGGTATTTGTAAAACGCATAGCACGACGATATGATACTGATTGTGACGAATGTATAAAACCAGTACGTGCGGTACCACGGAGGAACGATCACCAGCAGCATGGATGCCGAATCCGTTCCCCACGAACCGTTCCTGAACTTGCCCTGTACAACAAATGTATATTTTCCGGGATCCAGATTCGTGTAAGTCGCTTCATTTTCCTCGGCTGCATAAATCCAGTCGTTGTCAAACCCCTGCATTTTGTACCGGTATACAATCCTCTTTTTTGCCCGGAAATCCATTCCTGCAAAGCCGAACGTAACCACATTTTGCACATAGCGCAGCGTTATCGCCTTCACATAGGAAATATTTTTTCGGATGGGCGATCCCGGTTTTGTAAAATCGACCGGCTTGTTGAACAGGCGGAAATCCGTGAACATTACATTCGGGGGCGGCAACGGTTTTATTTCTTCCGGATCAAAATAGTTCAGGCCGTTGAGGCCGCCGAACACAAATTTTCCTGTGGAAGTTCTGAGGTAAGCGTACCGGTTGAACTCATTTCCCTGCAATCCATCCTCTTCGTTGAAGTTCTTGATATTTCCCGAAACAGGATCCAGTTGGGTCAGGCCGTTATTGGAACTCAGCCACAGTTTTCCGCTATCGTCCGGTAAAATGCCGTAAATCACATTATTGGGAAGTCCGTTTTTGGTACTGTACCGTTTGAACAACCCGGTCTTTTTGTCCAGCCGGTTTAGTCCTCCGCCTTTGGTTCCAACCCACAGATACCTGTCCGGGTAGTGTGTGTCTTTCGCCAGGGCAATTACGAAATCATTGCCGAGCGACTGGCCGTTGCCTTCTTCATTGGTAAAAGGCCTGCTCATTTTTCCGTTCTTTGTATCAAAACGGTATAATCCCTCAACGGTTCCAAGCCATAGAAAATGATCATCTTCGTAAATGCACTGCAGGAAATCGAAGTCCAGCAGGAATGCAATGGAAGGATATGCAAAGCGCGAAAACGTTTCTGTAACAGGATCAAACCGGACAAGATAATTCCGGTAACCCATCCAAAGCTTGTTGTGACGGTCCGTAATCAGCGGAAACGGCGTTGATACAATATCGTTATAAGGAAGGCTGTATTTTTTCCCTTTTCCCGTTTTTACCTGATGCAGATAAACCGATGAAGACATGCCGATCCAGATATTCCCTGAAGAGTCCCTTGCAAGCGGCGATTCCGAAAGTGCCGTTAAAGACTGCTTCTTTATTTCCCTCAATCCGGTCATTTTTCTGCTGAGGTAAAGATTGCTCTTTTCCAGCTTTACGATTTGTAAATGGTGCGTAAGCAACGATTCCGGATCGAGTTCAAGAATCTGGTAAATGCTGTTTTCAGGTAATAAATGATGAAACGGTTCTGTATGCGGATCATACTTCAGCAAGCCGTACCCGCCCGAAGCAATCCAGACGACTCCGTTCCGGTCGGTGTACATAACCGTTGCTATTTCCAGTAATTTCATCTGTGCCGGATCAGAGGAATATACGTACCTTTCCATACAGGAATTCGGATCGATCAGCCTGACCTGTTTCTGATGATTTGCCCAGATCCGGCCCTGCTTATCCAGGGTCCAGCACGGTACTTCGCGGTTGGCTTCGAAGGCAGGCTGAGGATCTGTAAAGTCATACTTCAGAAAACGCCAAGATTGCTGGTCATTCACATACAGAATACGCCGGACGGTATCTTCCAGTATTTCAGGAATGGGAAACACAGCCCTGGGGCCAAACCGGAATCTCGGAATCAAAGTATAGGTTTTTCCGTTTCGACTGAATTGCAGTTCCCACACATGCGTATGGGTGGTAACCAGAATCCTGTTTTTGCTGTCAACAAAAACCTTTTCTGCCCAGAACTCATCTCTGTGCCGCTCAAATTCAGTATCCAGCCGGATGTGCGTAAAGTTGTATTTTCCACTTTTTTCAATAACGAGCCTGTCCAGGCCTTCTCTGGTTTCGATCCACAGGGCACCGGTCCGGTCTTCAGTAATTTTATTGATTCCATCAGACCGGATGCTGTTTTTTTCACCATGACGAAAATGCTTTGCCGTTTCCGTTTCCCGGTCAAACAAATCCAGGCCGTGATTTCTGGTCCCTATCCATAACCGCCCTTTTGAATCCTCAAAAATGCACGACAGATCATTCCCGCCAATGGTGGTGGAATCTTCCGGATCGTGATGATAGCTTGTCATTTTAGTTCCGTCATACCGGTTGAGCCCGTCGCTTGTAGTAATCCAGACAAATCCGTCGTGATCCTGCGTAATATCGCTGACGTACCCCTGTGAAAGACCCTCTGTCATGCCTACAGATTCAAATTTCAGTGGCGGGGCGAGCTGGGCTGCTGTATGGAAATTTCTGAAAAACATACAAAGAAAAACAGCACATGTGATCGTCTTTTTCACAGCCAGCCGTACACGCACAATACAGAAGTTTTTATCTGTCAATATCGCAAATGTTCTATATAATGACTTAATTCAATACAGAAAAACGGCATAGGCAAGGTGTTGCATGGAATTCTTTTCGTTTTGAGGACAAATTTATACTTAAGTCTTAGTTAAAGGCTGGTCAGGCTCTCAGGCTGTCTCCATTTCAATTGCTGCATGGTGGCCTGTTTTTAGCAACCATTGGATTTTACCGGACCATTCGGCCCTGGCAAATGGCATATGCTGTGCATAAAGGCATTGCCAACCGTTTCTTACAATTGAGAATGTTTTCAAAATCCGTTACAGCAAATTGGTGGCTGGCAGCATTTTTTTATCCAAAGGTTTTATGAAAACGATAACCGCACTCATGCTCATGATACTGACCATGGCCGATCAGCCCCGCAAGGTACTGCTGTTTTATAAACCCGCAGGCGAGCAACAATGGAAAGCGCAGTTGCAGGAACTGGAAGCAGCTCAAAAAGAAATCCGGGAAAGAGACATTGAAATCAGATCCATTTCCGGTTCTGCCCGGAATGCAGACGAATGGAAAAAGTGGAACGTCGATACTTCCGAAGCATTCACTTTTATCCTGATCGGACGCGACGGAGGCGAAAAACTCCGGTCTGCTGAAATTGTAAAAACCGACAAACTGTTCGGCCTCATCGATGCCATGCCGATGCGTCGAAGAGAAATGAAGAAAGAGCCTTGAAAGCAGGATCAAACCGGTTTGCTGCTCATTTTACAAAATCCTCGCGCATGGGCGTAAACATATCGATCAGTACGCCGGCTTCCTTGCACACTGCTCCGTGCATGATGTTGGATGGAATATAATAACCGTCACCCGCTTTTAAAGTCTGCTTTCTGTCTCCGATCGTGATTTCAAAAACACCACTTTCCACGTAGCTCATCTGCGTATGAACATGCTTGTGCGGCGTACCTATGCCACCTTTTTCAAATACGATTTTCACCATCATCATCTTCTCATCGTAAGACATGATCTTGCGTTTCAGCCCGCTGCCAAGGTCCTGCCACGGAATTTCCGAATCAATAATAAACTGTTTTCCTTTCGCTTCCATGGATGGAGATGTGGTTTGTGCAACTAATGGATTGGTTAACAGGATTATGGTTACAAAAGTTAAACAGATTGGTATAAGCCTTTTCATCATGCTGGACAGAAGTTAAATCGGGAGTCTGCAAACGCATGCAAATGTATCATTTATATCCTGAAACCTGCTTCTTGACGCGAGATTGTAGAAGTTAAAAACAACAACGTACTTCGTTTGAAATGTTCCTGTTTGTTATCAATAACGCTCCCAGCTGGCATTATACATCGGGAAACCGGAATACGACCGGGATTCCCGAACTGTAAACTGCATGCTTTTTACTGACACGATGCATTGTTCAATCTAACCATTTTCATGACAGAAAACCAGGAAGGCACAGAATTTTTGCTGTTTTAATTACATCTAAAATCAGACTTATGAATACTGAAAAAGCCATTCTGGCAGGCGGCTGCTTCTGGGGAGTAGAGGAATTGTTCAGGCACCATCCGGGCGTCATCTCGACGGTTGTCGGATACACCGGCGGCGATGTACCCCATGCTACTTACCGGAACCACGGAACGCATGCTGAAGGCATCGCCATTACATTTGACCCGGAAAAATTGAGTTACCGGAAACTGCTGGAATATTTCTTCCAGATCCACGATCCGACTACAAGAAACCGGCAGGGCAATGACATAGGAACTTCGTACCGTTCGGCTATTTTTTATCTGGATGAAAACCAGCGTGAAGTTGCCAATACATTGATTGCAGAAATGGAAGCTTCCGGAATATGGCCGGGTAAAATCGTTACCGAGGTTGTACCGGCCACTGATTTCTGGAATGCAGAAACGGAGCATCAGGATTATCTCCAGAAAAATCCGGGCGGATATACCTGTCATTTTGAAAGACCAAGCTGGAAGCTGAGTTAATCTTAAGTTATAACGAAAACGGCGTTGATAGTCATATTAACGCCGTTTTTTATACATCATCTTCTGGATTTGGGCTCAAATATAACTCTTGCCATAAAGCTCATTCCTTCGGCATGAAAGTTCGTCGGAATTCCGGTAACAAGTCCAAGTGCCAGATTGGAAGCGAGAATCAGTTTCATCTGTGGACGCAGCACCGTGCGGCGGCTCATGGAAGAAAACTCGTCATTTACCTCTAGCCCCACAAAGTTTCCGTCAGAAAGCACATAATGCATACTAGCATTGATCTGATAATATAACTCCTTTTTGGATTCTTCGGGTGTAAATTCCCATTCAGGCCCTGTGTAGATCATGGTATTTATTCTGTTCCCGAACTTTTTGGCCACAATAAAAAACGGACTGACAGAATTTCCTTTCAACATGCCCCGGCCATGACTCATTGAATAGAAAGAATGTGCACGAAATTCATGCATATACCCGCCTGCCATAGACATCTGATTTTTTTCAGAAACCAGAAATGTATATTGTGCAGCCAGTTTCATTCCTTCAATCCGGTTGCGGGGCACATCATTTCCTTCGTGTACATGTGTAGTTTTATAAAGTGCAAACGGCACTTCCACTTCCAGTCCCAGTCTGTTCAGGGGTGAAAATTCATATTCCACAAAAGAGTGATTGATCGTGTAATCTTTATGTCCTTCGACGCCGTATCCGACGTTCCATTCCTTCTCGCCCTTTCTCGCTCCAAGATCACGGATCAGATCCATATAGAGCGGCTCCGCATGACGGATTTTAAGGGGTTTTTCTTTCTGAACAGAATCAGTCTGCGCCATGACCGACAGACTTGCGACAGCGAACAGTATGGTATTGATTATGAAATTTTTCATGCATTTATCGTTTTTTGTTACAATGTTAAAGGTCAAAACCGGAAGGAATTGGGAATAAAAAAATGCATTTTTGAAAAGGGATTTAAAAATGGAACATGGTCAACAGGAGGCCCCGCCGGGGCCATCGTCACATGCGGCGATGCAATTGCTATAAACAGGAGGCCCCGCCGGGGCCATCGTCATATATGGCGATGCAATTGCTATAAACAGGAAGCCGCTCCGCGGCGAGTTGTAAAGGGAATGAGGAAGTATTTTGCACTTGTTTGAAAACAGCCAGCTCCGGAGGAGCTTACTTGTTTATAGCAAAAAGATTTAAAGTTATTACGTGGCTCCGGAGGAGCCTGCTGTTTATAGCAAATGGAATTTACACATACGATTTAGCTCCGGAGGAGCTTACTGTTTATAGCAAAAAGAATTTAAAGTTATTACGTGGCTCCGGAGGAGCCTGCTGTTTATAGCAAAAAGAATTTAAGGTTATTACGTGGCTCCGGAGGAGCCTCCTGAATACAGCGGTGCAATTATTACAAACAGAAAGCCGCTCCAATGATGCTTGAATAATAAATACAAACCCTAATTTACTTTTACTTACTAAAACCAAACTAAATGATTAATTACAAATGAGTAACTCTAATTATAATATGTATACAGTACTTACTTAATGTCAGTAAACTTGATATTAAAAAGTTTTTACAATTCCTCCCAAAGTTATATGATTGCAAATTGAATCAAATTGATGTTTTATTACTGAAACTTACAAGTTGATCCGTTCTTCAACCTTCCCTCCTGTCAGCAAGCAGAAAATTCAATTCCATAGCCATTATAGTTACCTAGTAACGCATATGTTCCTTAGTCAGGAAGCTTTTTAGTAATTACAAGAAATATTTTACTCGCTTGTTTTAATCCTTCGGTGCATTTGCATTCTGACCTAATCGCTGGTACAGGATTTATTATATGCGGTGAAATTTTAAAAGAACTTATAAAAAGTTCTTTGTACTTAAAAAAGCGGTTATGAAAAATTCTATTAACGCTGTTGAAATCTGGGGAGGATTAGAATGTACAATTAACCGGGTCAATGACAGTTATTTTGATCAGCTCGAGTATGCCGGTCATTATACACGGGATGAGGATATTGGCATGATTGGTTCACTTGGGATCAAAATCCTGCGGTATCCGGTTTTATGGGAAAGGCATCAGCCGGAACCGGATACAACTATTGACTGGCACTGCACGGAGGCTAAGCTTCAGCAGATCCGGCAGGACCATATGGACGTAATTGCCGGGCTTGTGCATCACGGAAGCGGCCCGCGGCATGTCAGTTTTTTTGATGGCAGCTTTGAAAAGGGTTTAGCAGATTATGCAAGGCTTGTAGCACAAAAATTCCCATGGATTCAATACTATACTCCCGTAAATGAGCCGCTTACCACGGCCCGGTTTTGTGGTCTTTACGGTCATTGGTATCCGCATCAAAGTGATGAACTCTGTTTTTACAAGATACTTCTCAGTGAATGCAAGGCTACAATCATGGCCATGCAGGCCATTCGCGAAATAAACCCATCTGCAGAACTGATCCAGACAGACGACCTTGGCAAGTGTTACAGCACACCACTGCTGAAATATCAGGCCGATTATGAAAACGAGCGCCGGTGGCTTTCTTATGAGCTGATCTGCGGTACACTTACGCCGGATCATCTTATGTGGAAACGTCTTGTTGAGTCCGGTATCAGGCCGGAAGAACTGTACTACTTTCATGAAAATAACTGTCGCCCTGCCATTGCCGGATTTAATTATTATATCACTTCCGAACGGTACCTGGATGAAGACATGTACAAGTACGACAGGCAGTATCATGGCGGAAACGGCATTCATTTTTACAGCGACATTGAAGCTGTTAGAGTTCCGCTTTTGGCGGAAAGTGGCCCGAAACTGCTTATCCGGGAAGCCTGGGAACGTCTCGGAATTCCGATTGCCATCACAGAATGTCATTTGTACAGTACCAGAGACGAGCAGATGCGCTGGTTTTGCCAGATGCTGAATACGGCAATGGCTTTAAGAAGCGAAGGAGTAGACGTGCGGGCTGTAACCGCATGGGCTTTGCTGGGCCTGTTCGGCTGGAACCGACTTGTAACGCAACCCTGGGGCGAGTACGAAGCGGGCATCTTCCATGTCAGCGGCGGACAAGTCCGGCCCACTGCGCTGGCAGCCATGATCAGAGCTTTGGCCGGCGGACTGCCGTTCAAGCATCCGGTTCTGGAAATGCATGGCTGGTGGCAACGCAAAATCCGACTGCTATCCACGTTCAGGAATGATTCGTCCGATGACTTTATGGAAAGTGAAAGCACTTGTCAGCCATTATTGATCTTTAGTAAATCCGAAACATTTACAAATGCGATGGGAAAAGTATGTTCCGACAGGAATATCCGCTGGATTTCAGTTAATACCGATAACCTGGCAGCCGGACCGGGATTGTATGAACTGGAGATAAAACGCCTTAATCCATGGGCTGTCCTCCACAGTCCGGCCGATGGTGCCCGGTTCCCATCGCATGAACACAGACTTACAACGCTTGCCAATCTGTGCGGTGAGCTTGGTGTCCGCCTGATGATCTGGTTTTCGAACAACGATTTTGGCAGTTATGAAAACATTCTTGATGCCAATCCATGTGCATTGATTTTAAATACTCCGTTGCATCCCGAACAATCGTACGAGTTATTGCATGAAGCACTTAACATGCTTCTGGATGAAAATTCGGGAGTACATGACATGGAAAATGGTACCATTCCGGAGCGCGCTTCCATCTGATTGAAATGTGTAACAACAGCATGTAAAATCCGGGCTGCTATGTAATTATAACAGAACTACTTCTGCCAAATTAATTTATACTTCTTACGTATTATATATACCGGCGTGTTTTCTATTTTCTGTCTGTCAATCATTTTTAAAAGTGAAAATTCGTAATAATTGTCTTGGAACCAACCAGAAATTATTTATTCTTGAGGAACCGGAAACAATTCAATTTTTTTGTCATTTGCTACAAACAGGAAGCTCCTCGGGAGCTACATAAAATGGCTCATTGATTATCACTTGTTACAAACAGGATGCCCCTCCGGGGCTACACTAATTAACTTGTTTGTTTATCACTTGCTACAAACAGGATGGCCCTCCGGGCCGATGTTTGCATTTGCCGCAGAGCGGCTTCCTGTTTCTAGCAATGGAAAAGGCATTTCACATTATTTCACATTCATAGCCCTGGAGGGGCCTCCTTTCAGTCGCTAATCTCAGGATGCCCCTCCGGGGCTACACTAATTAACTCGTTGTTTATCACTTGCTACAAACAGGATGGCCCTCCGGGCCGATGTTTGCATTTGCCGCAGAGCGGCTTCCTGTTTCTAGCAATGGAAAAGGCATTTCACATTCATGGACCCGGAGGGGCCTCCTTTCAGTCGCTAATCTCAGGATGCCCCTCCTGGGCTACACTAATTAACTTGTTTGTTTATCACTTGCTACAAACAGGATGGCCCTCCGGGCCGATGTTTGCATTTGCCGCAGAGCGGCTTCCTGTGTCTGGCAATGGAAAAGTCATTTCACATTCATGGCCCCGGAGGGGCCTCCTTTCAGTCGCCAACTGCAGGAAGCTCCTTCCGAGCACGTCCTGTTACTAAACCATAATAATTTCACGATTTTATCCATTCTGATCCGTTTAATAAAAAGGTACTCTGATGTTTGCTTTCACAAAAACAAAATTTTTCAAAAGTCTTAGTTTTGCGGCATAAGTATTTCTGCGTGAGCATCTTTATTATTTTTCCTACCAACTTTCAAACCTTATCCCAAATGAAAAAGTCCATTTTACTTTCTTTTGCTACATTCCTGACCCTTGCCATCGGCATTGCTGCCTGTACTACGGACCATGTAGTGCCCATTCCCGAACCAGCCCGGTTTGCAGTGACCACGGTTGATACTACATTACGCGCACCAATCGGACTGGATATGGATGGAGACGGAAATCTCTGGATTGCAGAAATTGGAACAGGAAACGATGACGGTGCTATTGTAATGCTTACGCCGGGCGGACAAAAAACAACCGTAATCAGCGGTTTTCATTCAGCAGCCGGACCCGAATCCAATGAAGGTTTGAGCCACATCAAATATATGAATGGCAAGTTGTACATATTGCATGGCATCGATGGTATTCTGTATGTTGCCGATGTTTCCAGTTTCAAAGCCGGAAACCCGCAAATTCCGGTGGCATCGCTGACAAAAACCGACATTGGTACTTACAGCAGAAGCCTCAACCTCACGGACCCGGTTAACTCCAACATTTTCGATATAGAATTTGACGGCGCAGGAAACTACTATGTGGCAGATGCCGGAGCAAATGCCATTTTCAAGTGGGATCAAAACAACGGTAACATTTCCCTTTTTGCAAAAATCCCTTCTGTTGCAGGCGGCACCATTGACGCAGTTCCAACCGGAATCGTATTTGACGGCAGCAAATTTCTTGTCAGTTCACTCACCGGTTTCCCTTTTGCACCCGGTAACGCAAAGATTTTTGCCGTAGACCTTAACGGCAATGTCTCTATTTACAAAGACGGCTTAACGATGCTGACGCACATCGAACTGAGTGCAAACAAAAAGCCGCTTGTAACCAAATTTTCAGACTTTGCCCTGCCAAACGGATTTGTTCCTTTCAGCGGAGCGGTACTCAACGAAGACGGAACGGTTCTGGCGGGCGGACTGATGATGCCGACTGATATCCGCAGAACCGGCGACAGACAATTTCACGTAATCAGCTTTGCGCTGGGACAACTTTACAAGCTGACTTACTAAGGAAAATAAAGTTTACAAAAAAGCCTGTTTGCAAACAGGCTTTTTTGTTTTGAAAGTTGTCAATTAACTATTCAAGGTTGGCCAGTTACTTTTTCGAAAGTCTTGCCTTCCGGATTTTTAAATTTTTTGTAATACCCGATACCAACAATCAGAATCGTTACGGTAACCGCCAGAATAAGCCACCACAAGTTTGTATTTGTTGTAAATTGAATTGGTTCCGGATTACCGATCAAAACCAGATTGGCCCAGTAATACGGCAAAAACTTTTCCATGCTGTTTTCTGAAATAAAGTCGAGTTTGGCCTTTTGCAAAGCTTTGTCTTTGGACAAACCTTGTGACAAATATTTGTGAAAATAAACAGACACAGCGTAAATAGCCTGCTCATCCGCTTTCCATAATGTGGCCGCTATAGATGGAATTCCGGCCGCTGTAAAACCTCTTGCCAGACTGTAAATTCCTTCACCCGCTGCGCTTTTTCCAGCGTTTGTTTCACAGGCGCTCAGTATCACCAGCCGGGTGGCTATTTGATGATTCCATAATGGGAGTTCAGTAAGACGAATAACGGAATCCTGCATGAATAATAAAGGTTCATTTCCATTTTTGTCTGCCTTCGCATGCGAAAAAACATGAACGATACTATAATCTTCAATATGGCTGATAAAATTATTTTTCGTTGCTTCTTTATTGGTAAATAACCTGGCTCCTTGGTAAAAACCGGCCGCTTTTTCCAAGGAAAAAACCGCATTATTCAAATCTGCAACTTTAAGATACTGCTGATAACGGGACGGTGCAAACCCGGCGAAATTCCCGTTTGCCGCTTTATTGCCCCATGGTTTTAATAAATAGCCTGCGGAGTAAACGTAATCGAAAATGTATTTTCTTAAAAGAAATTCTTTGCCATGATTATCGCTGGTAAATGCTTCAAAAGGAACCAGAAAATGATCGGCACAAATAATGACTTTTCCAGCCGGCAATTTCAGAGGTTTGAACAATGATTTATATAATTCGCTGGATAGTAAGGCGAATTCATTATAATGATTCAACAAGGTCTGCTTCTCTGAACACATTTGCATAAAATCATTAATTTTGGAAGGATTAAACTGTTCTTTTTTCAGTTTGAACAATTCAGCATTCCGGGCAGTAACTTTCAGCATATAAGTAACCGAATCATTCATGAAATAATGAACGAAACTGGCTTTTTCCTTTATAAGATAATGCTGAAGCTTGTCTAAAGCAGGCACTTCAGATGAATATTTATAGTGATAATACGAGGGATATTTCTGTTCCAGTTTTTTGATATAGTGATCAAAATCCGTTTTGGCAGCCAGCATTTCAGCCTGAATTTTTTCTTTTTCCGTTTTGCCGGATGTGGAAGAAATCCATTTCTGCTGCGCATTGATAACAGCCATCCGGTATTTATTTTCATTTACCGACTCCTGCACGGGCAATTTGGCAGAAGCGCCCAGCTCATTTAATTTATCATTCAGTAAAACCGCACGGCTTTTTTCCATAAAGAAAAAGGCAAGACGAACGTCATTGGAAAGATAACAGGCCTCAATCGCATGCTCATACATTGTATTTGTTTTCTCTCTCCAGTACAGTTTGGACTTTTCGCCATATTGTTTCCAACGCATCAAATCCACGGTTTTATCTGCCAGCCGGAATGTTTTCAATGCCGTTTTTAGCAGCGTTGTATCCTTTTTGATTTTGTAAAGATCCAAAAGCGCTTCTGCCTTGTTCGACAGTAAAGTGGATACAAAATAATCATTGGAAACAAGCATCAGCATTTTTAAATCCGGATTGCTTGTTATGGAAGTATTTGTAAAATGAACCGGTAATGCATTGAGGGCTTTTTGATAAAAATGCAGCGCCTGATCAAAATTCTTCTGACGCCAGTACAGATAACCTATATTGATAAACAATCCGGATTTCTGATAATCATCCTTTGATTTATCAGCCATTTGCAATCCTTGTTCATATGCATTCAACGCTTTCGCAGTATCGTGCAAATGGCTGTCGTATAAATAGCCCAGGTTAAGCATATCTCTTGAACATTGTGCCCAGTTTCCCGTTGTCTCATTCAGCTGGTTTGATTGAAGATAATATTGAACTGCAGTATGATATTTCCGGTTCTTTTTCAATAATTGCGCGTAAACGGCGTAGGCAGTGGCCAGGCGGTTTGAATTTAGGGGATTGCCGTAAAAAATGGAAATTGCATCCTTGATATTTTGCTCCGCTTTTTCAAGATCATTCAGCTCGATTTGCGCCTGTGCTTTCTGACATAACAATGCGCCTTCTGCCAACGTATCCTTTACTATTCCTGCAAATAAAATCCCTTCATCCGCCGTTTCAATTCCTTTTTCATAATCCCCGGTTTGAAAAAAAAGATATGCTTTTTGTTCATAGGCCATAAAAACCAGAAAGTATTTGGAAGGAAATTTTTTACCTGTAGCTACACATTCGTCCAGCGAACGGTGGGTATATTCGTAACGGTAAATCCGGCTGTAAAAAGTACCAAGATTAAAATAGCTGTTGGCCAGAAATGAAGCATCTGCTTTCCTGCTTTTTCGGTTGACAGCGATGGCTTCCCGGGTAAAAGATATAGCTTTTTCGATTTCTCCTGTTTTGCTGTAAATACCTCCTGCCCGATGCACAATCCGGGCATAAATACTGTCTTTAAATGGACGGCATTTTAAATAGGATTGCTGTAATTTCAGAAGTTGTTCCAGATTTTCCGAATCCGGAACTGACGTATTTTCTTCAATCTTTTTAAGCGATTGCCGGAATTCAAAATCCGTAGGACATTGCGCTTTAACCTGCTGTTTGGATAAACACAAGTGTAAAAGCATAAGGAGCATTATAAACAGCTTATACATATCCTTATAGATATTATTATGCTAGGATGTCTTTCTGGTGCAGGTACCCTTTTTGATGTGCTTGAATTCAAGTTCGGGAACATCAAACATGACAGCCGGCGACGATTCGGAATCATCTACAAGGGTAAGGGTATGCAGCAATTGCGTCTTGTCCATATTTTCCAGACGAAGCAGTTTTTTTTGCCCGAAAGCTCCGATTACACCGGTTGCAATTGCCGTCGCAAACGAAGATCCGCTGATCATATCCTTGCACGATTTGCCGTAAAACGGAACATAAAATTTCATACCCTCGTCTGCAAAAACCCCGAGATCAACGTGCCTGCTTGAAAAGTTCTGGGTCGAACTTATACTTTTTCCATCCGTTGTAGTTACAGTCAAAACACTGTTGGGGTAAATGCTGAGATCTGCAGGATAAAAGTGATGAATTGCCAGGTTCCGAAGCTGTTCATCGGTTATGTTCAATCCATATTCTGCAAGGTAAATTTCTTTTGCGATCAGTTCTTCATCGGCAAATTTGTTTCCAGCAGCTGTAACAAACAATATCCCGCTTTCTTTGAGTGTCTTGTTGATCAGATGATCAAAATAGGCAAATTGATTACGGTAATAATAGTAAAATCCCCAGCTTGCATTGATCATGTTGGCGCCCTTGGCCATTGCAAAATGGATCGCGCAAATGATTCCGAAAAAATCCCCTTGGCCGTTTGCATTATGCGTTTTCAAAGGCATAATTTCAACTGCATTGTTTTGGGAGTTAAGAAATTCATTAATGATAAACATACTGACCGCTGTGCCATGGCGATAAGGATTGTCATCCCTGAAATCCGGATTTCCTGTGTTGCCTGAACTCATTTCAGAAAAATTCCACCCGGATTCCACTTCTTTATAACAGCTGGAATCATTTAATTGGCTTTTCCATAAATATTGCGGATCAATCAATTGATCATCGAAGCCTGTGTCCAGTACGGCAACTACGATTTTTTCCTTGCCGTTATCAATGTCTTTCGGTTTTTGAAATAATGAGTAATTACTAAAAACGTTGAAATCTTCTTTCTCAAAAGGGGAACTATTAAAATAATTATGCGAATATTCACCAACAACCGGAGGACTTGGAACAGAACCGGCAACAACTCCTTCCGCATTGATTACAGTATGAAACAATTCACCAATAAACAAAACAACCAAGCACCCGCAATCATCACATTTGATCACTTCAACTTCATTGGAATCGCTTCTTCTCCGGCCATTGATTTCCTTGGCTGTTACGAGCAGGAAATTTTTAACATTTGCAATATCTTCCGTTGTCGGCAGTTCTTTAAAAAAAACACAAATTTGATTTTGCTTGTATGTTTTAAGAAACAGGGAAGCATATCGATCCTTATTTTTTTTGGATCTTCTGATCCAGAGTGGCAAATCGCCGGATGGTTTCTTTTCCATTTCAGTCACGGTTTAGTAATCCTGTATGTACTTCAACAGTTCATTTGCAAACCACTGTCCAGAGTTGTTTTATTTTCTTGTTTTCAGTCCGGTTTTTGTTCGTCGTGTTCAACTAAAAGTTTTTTAACCATTCTTTGCTTTCCCTGCTTCCTTCTGTATTTTCAATTGCCAGTTTTTGCATAATTTGCTTCGCTGATTGCCGGTCGCCGCTTTTATCGCGCATTAAAAGGGTTATGGCTTTGAAAAACAGTCCCGGATTTCCATACAGATTTTGCATTTGCGCCAATTCTTCAAATGCTTCTAACGCATGCGTATAATCACCTTTGGCGAGATAAGTCAAACCTGCATATTTTTTTGCCTCACTACTTTCAGGATGCCGGTTATAAATACTTTCAAAATAGATTAATGCCTTGTTATAGTCTTTCCTGTTATAAGCTGCAATTCCGGATTGGAGACTGTCATCTGCATTTCCCATTGTCTGGCTCAATTGCAAAAAATTCTCATTGTAGTAACTGGTTGCCAGCACTTTGACATCATTTTTGGAAGGGAACAAAACAGAGTAGGAAATGAAAATAACCGCAATTGCTGCTGCTATCCATGAAAATATCCGAGCTAACTTACCCGGATCAAACCGGATGATCCGGGCATCCGGTTGCTCCATTTCTGGTTTGAAATAACGCTCGTTTAACGTATGTAAGGAAGTTAATAATGCATGGTCGTTTATAAGGTGCTTTTCCTTTTCCCGCATGGCTACTTCAATCGTGCGGTAAATTTCAAATGTTGAATATAAATCCGAATCAGAAGACAATTCAGCTTCGAAGTACGATCTTTCTTCGCTGCTCATTTTTCCATTCAGGTACAAGTCAAACTGCTCAAATCGGCGGGTTTCCATATTTTTTATTTTAGAGAATTAAAGCGCGAAGAAGTTTTTACCAGATGAATGAGCTGAGCCATGCATTCCGACTTCTTTTTCCTGGCATAACCGTAAGTCAATCCCGTTATCTGCGCTACTTCTTCCATCGGTTTGCCTGCCCAGCTCAGACGCAGCAGTTGCCTGCAAACCGTACCAAGTTCTTCGAGCTTTTCCGTAATCAGGTTTAATCTTTCCTCATGAAACGTGAAATCCTCAGCCAGTTTGAAACTATCTTCGCTGATTGGAAATCCGTCTTCTTCCCAAGTTGTTACCTGATTAAACTTCTTTTTATCCAGCTCGTTCAACCATTTCTTTTTACAGATCAGATACAGAAATGCATCCAGCGGACAGGTTAATACAAAATCATGCAAACGGGCTTTATGAAAAATCGAAATCAGTGCATCCTGAAAAATATCGGCTGCTTCCGCCTCCGTTCCGTTATTTTTCAGCACCATCCATTTTATTTTACCGGAGAACTTTCTGTACAATTCATCCAGCAATATTCTGTCGTTATTCAACAGCGCATCTATGTATTTCTGGTCGGGATGATGCATTGGATCAAATTTAAAATACAACCTTAAATAACCTGAATGGCTGCTGTTCTTAACTGCAGTTATGCTTTTTACAAGCTAAAAAAATTCACTTGCAGTTACATGATATTCTACTATGTAAAGATAAACGGTATACCGATTTTCTGCTTGTTTTAAGACATTATCTACTTGTTTACAGGGCTGTTTTTATTTAACGGTTTTTATTATTTAGTTAACTGAAGTATAATAATCATCTGCATACTCTTATGGATAGCCAGTTGCTTTAAAAGCGCAACAAAACTTACTGAAAGTTAATTATTTTATCAGATACGAGGTAACAACTGGAAAGTCGCCCGGATATATACCCGAACAAAGAAATTAAACTGATTTAGTATTTAAACTTTAAATTCTATCAACATGGAAAATTTTGATCAGCTTGGCCTGGATTTGCTAAATGCAAACGAATTACAGGAAACAGAAGGTGGATTTATTTTTGTCTTCGTAGCAGGATTTGCAGCGGGTGTTGCAGCAGGCGTAGCTATTGCAACAGCATTGAAATAATGAATCGATATAGTTATTCTATTTACTTAAACGATTAAGAACAAATGAAAATCTCGGACTATCCATTCCTTAAAGATTTAAATGCACGGGAAATCAACCAAATCAATGGTGGATTTTCACCTCTGTGGCTTCCACTGATTGCTTATAAAATAGCTCAAATGCTTTCCGAAAAAGGGTAAATGTAAATCATGTTTAAAATTAAGTTCATGAAAATAAACCATTAAACAATTAACAAAATGGAAAATTCGGAGAATCTTGCTGCACAAGAATTAAATGCTACGGAGTTAAAGGAAATACAAGGTGGAATATGGTGGCTTATACCATTGTTAATTGCGCCGATCATTATTAAAAACTGTTAAGTGTTTTACATGTTTTAATATTCATACCGGCTGCAAACTGGGTGTATTTCAATCACTGAAACAATGTGAATCAATAAAATTACTTCGTTATGGAAAAGCCAAAAGAATCCTTGCAATGCCCCAGTTATATTGCCAAGCCCGGCGCTGATCTGTTCGGAATTGTAGGCAAGGACGGAAAGGTTGAATACCTCGAGGAACCGATCAGAATTGATAAGACTTTTGTTGAGTCTGCCAGGGAATACGAGGATAATACCGGAAAATCCGCCGAAGAACGATTCCGGTTTTCAGGAAAATGTATTGAGGGAGGATGCCATCAATGGAGCCACGAACATGCATCCTGCAGCCTTGTCAGTAAAGTAATTGAAGCCATGAACCAAAAGGCTGAAAGAGAAGAATTGCTTGTTCCTTGTGCAATCCGCAGAAAATGCCGCTGGTTTTCACAACAAGGTGCACTTGCATGTGCAAACTGTGACGAGATCGTCCGGAATGCAGAAAAGGAAAGACAATCGATTGCTGCCTGACCTAAAAAGCCCTGCGGCATTCTTAATTTCCGCGCAACAAATTAACCAATTTTATTAAACGTATAAGCTATACAGTTTTACGTTCTCAGCCTGTAATTAAATCAGAGACAAATTTTGGCATCGGTTAAAGTTCCGTTGCCCGGGAAAACTTTATTCTTAATTTTTTATTCACAATTAAATTTAACAACTGTCCAATGAAAACAAACCAAGAAGGGATCGTAGCGGGTCTGAAGGCATCGGCTGCGTCAAATGAGGATTTTATGCGTAAACTGGCGCAAATGGAAACCGGCGAGATTTCTCCCGAATCGCAGGAAAAGATTGATGGCGGAATATATGCGACCAGTTCCGTATATCGTGTTCCGTTTATCTGGGGTATAATCATCAATATCGAGAAGACGCTCAACTTGAATACGCAGTATTAACAATCAAAAACTTTCTGCTTTATGCAGCAAAGTAGGATGCATCCGGTTTTGTAAAACAGCCATGAAATCAGCATGCAGAGAAAGTAATCCTTCCAATTTTTTTCTTATTCACAATCTAATCATTACAGTTATGTATTCTTACAATTCACAAACTTCAACGAAATCGCTTGAAGATCTTTTTACTAATTACGAAGGCGGAGAACTTGTATCATTGACTACCGATGAACTGTCGGAAGTGGATGGCGGCTTGCTGGCATTTCTTGTGGGAGTGGCAATTGGCGTAACGGTTGCCCATTACATTGCTACGCACTAATTTTTTTATTTATCATTTTTAAATCTTTAACATTAAAAACAATGAACGCTAATCTGACATTTGAAAATGACGGGCTTGTATCTTTAAGCCAATCCGAATTAACCGAAACTGAAGGCGGATTACTTCAGGTACTCGTAGCAGGTTTTATTGTCGGCGTACTTGCTTATGCCGCAGTAACCAAGTAAACAGGTTATGCTCTGCTTTCCGAAAAAAGCAGAGCATAAATATCATTAAAAAATTGTAATGAAGGCTAATTATAACACCCTATTAATGCCACATCAAACCAACTAGTTTAATCATATAAATGGCCTTTTCTAACTTTAACTATAACACATTTCGCAACAAACAGATTGCTCCTCAGAAGCGTATGTACCGTGGAGCGGTTTCCTGTTTATAGCATTCTTAAATTAAAAATACAATTATTAAACCCGGGACGGGTTGCCTGTTATTATTTCAAATTAGTAACTACTCTTATTTAATAGCATGGTAACAAAACATCTTTTATAAGGATATAAAACAAAGCAAAAAAATAAATCAATAAGCATTTATTAAAGTTGAACAACATGAAAAATCAGGAACCATTTGAATGCTGCCAAACGGAACTGAACCCGGCTGAACAGCATGACATTCATGGCGGTGTGAAAACCGGAGGCTGCATCGGATCGTCAAAGCCTATTGAGGAATTTCCGTTTATTCCGTTCGGTCCGCCCTGTTATCCTCCCGTAATCTGGAAATGAATCCAGTACCCGGCCGATTGCATCACAACCAAGGGCTATTTGCCCGTACTTCCCTCCTCTTTCCATTTCCTATCCTGCCATTTTCCGGATCTTTTTACACTCTAAAATCCAATGTTATGCAAACGCAGCTTTACCCCGCTGAAATCATGGAACATACAACGGAAGCTTATCTTCCGCAGGTCTCGGTGCAGGGACAAATCATTTATGTTTCGGTTGTACTTGCAGTTTTAACAGGACTATTGTCACTCCCGTTTATTCGTATAGACGTCTCCGTTCGGAGTTCAGGTATAATTCGTTCCAAAGCTGAACGCAACGAATTGCGGTCGCTGACCGGCGGAACAATTGCGAAAGTACTGGCGCACGAAAATCAGACTGTGAAAGCCGGACAACCGGTTTTTCAACTGCAAACGGCCATTCCGGACAGCAAACTCCGATTACTGCATGCACAACAGACTGAAAAGCAACTATATATCCGTGATCTCACCTTGCTTGTTTCGTCACACGGTACCAATCGCCCAATTGCAGGATTGAAGTCTTCACTTTATCGCCAGCAATACGAACAATACATTTTTCAGCAGGCAGAACTGGCGCAAACCGAGCGGAAAAGAAAACGTGAACTGGAGATTAACCAAAATCTGTTTGCCGAAAAGGTAATTGCCCGGCAGGAGCTTGAAGACAAGGAATTTGCATTCAACACGGCGCAGGCGCAATACCGCTCATTCATTGAACGACAAGTCAGTGACTGGGAAAATGCACTTTCTCAATACAGGATGGCGCTGGACGAATTGCGGTCGCAAGAACAGCAACTTGTCAAGGAAAAAGAGCTGCTGACGATCACCGCGCCTGTTGCCGGTACCATGGGCCAGCTGGCCGGAAAGTATACAGGAAGTTATGTGCAGCCCGGAGAAATACTGGGCGTGATTTCGCCTGACTCCAACCTGATCGTGGAATGTTATATATCTCCGAAAGACATCGGACTGTTACGGAACGGCATGAAATCCCGCATGCAGGTGGATGCTTATGATTACAATCAGTGGGGAATGGCGGAAGGGACTATCATCAGTATTTCCAATGACGTTACGGTATCAGATCAGCAGACTTTTTTCAAGGTTAAATGCCGGCTCAACAAAGATCATCTTACGCTCAGGCAAGGTGTAAGAGGGTATTTAAAAAAAGGAATGACACTGCGGGCACATTTTATTATCACCGAGCGGAGTTTGTACGATCTGCTTTATGACAAGGCCGATGACTGGCTTAATCCGAAAAATACGCCTTCGGTTCCGCATGCAGTTGCCGCCATGTAAAGTGCTCTTCAACCGTTCCGATCAGCTTACCGTTTTATCCTAATCTTTATTTGCCATGTTTAATCAAAAAAAAATCTGCGTACGCCAACACGACATAACGGATTGCGGCGCGGCTTGTCTGGCATCCATTTGTGCATTTTACAAACTCATTATGCCCATTGCACGCATCCGTCAGTACGCATCGACGGACAAAAAAGGCACCAATGTGCTTGGCATGATTGAAGCGGCGCACAAGCTTGGGTTTCAGGCAAAAGGCGTACGCGGCCATTTCGAAAATCTCGCCGGAATCCCGAAACCCGCCATTGCGCATGTGATTGTAAAAGAAGTGCTGCATCATTTTGTCGTGATTTACGAGGTGTCCGGAATGCTTGTTACCGTTATGGACCCCGGAACCGGAAAACTGGAAAAATACACGCATGACGCATTCAGAAAAATGTGGACGGGCGTACTGATCCTGCTGCTTCCCGGCGAACAATTTGAAACCGGAAATAACAAAAGGTCCGTCACAAGCCGTTTCTGGAACCTGATCAAACCCCACCGCTCTGTGATGACACAGGCCCTTTTCGGTGCCGTGATGTACACCGTACTCGGATTGTCCACTTCCATTTACGTACAGAAAATCGTGGACAACGTACTTGTGGAAGGCAACCGCAACTTACTTAACCTGCTGAGTACGGGCATGATCCTGATTCTTGGACTGCA
Source organism: Dyadobacter sediminis (assembly GCF_005860765.1). Lineage (GTDB taxonomy): Bacteria > Bacteroidota > Bacteroidia > Cytophagales > Spirosomataceae > Dyadobacter > Dyadobacter sediminis. The sequence continues at coordinate 957,659 of NZ_VCEI01000011.1, forward strand.
GTTGTTTATAGGGTCGATGAAAAGTGTGTTTGCCCTTAAAACCGGCCAGCAGATTGATGCGCGGCTTATCCTGGGTTATTACAAGCACCTTTTAAAACTGCCGCAGCAATTTTTTGATACCATGCGCGTCGGTGAAATCATTTCACGCGTAAATGATGCGGTCAAGATCCGGGCGTTCATCAATGACACGGCGCTTTCGCTGGTTGTAAACTTGTTTATCGTTGTGTTTTCATTCGGCATGATGTTCACTTACGACTGGAAACTGGCGCTGATCATGCTGGCTGTGATCCCGTTTTATGCGGCTGTTTTTTTCATCATCAACCGGATCAACCGGAAAGGCCAGCGCAAGCTGATGGAAAATTCCGCTGACCTGGAATCGCAGCTTGTGGAATCGCTTAATGCCATGGGTACGATCAAACGGTTCGGGCTGGAATCGTATGCCAATGTGAAAACGGAAGTCGGGTTCATGAAGCTGCTGAAAAGTATTTTCACCTCTGCCTCGGTTTCCATCTGGGCAGGAAATGCTTCTGAACTGATTTCGCGCTTGTTTACCATCATTTTACTTTGGGTCGGTGCCGGTTTTGTACTGGACAATGCCATAACGCCGGGCGAATTACTCTCGTTTTATGCATTGATCGGCTATTTTACAGGCCCGGCCAGCAGCCTCATCAGTTCCAACACGGTTATTCAGGATGCGCTGATTGCGGCCGACAGGCTCTTTGAAATCATGGACCTGGAACGTGAATCAGCTGAAAACAAGATCGAACTGAAGCCTGAAATGGTCGGTGACATTACGTTCCGCCATCTTTCCTTTCGTTACGGATCAAGGGTGCAGGTTTTTCAGGATCTTGACCTGACCATACCAAACGGGAAAGTAACGGCAGTTGTAGGCGAAAGCGGTTCCGGCAAATCCACGCTCCTGTCGCTTTTACAGAATATGTATCCGCTACAGAGCGGGTCCATTCACATCGGCGATTACGACATCAAACACATCAGCAACGAAAGTCTCCGGCGCATCGTCAGCGTGGTTCCGCAGCAGGTCGATTTGTTCAATGGCCATGTCATTGACAATATCGCTGTGGGTGAATTCCAGCCGGATATGCAGCGTGTTCTAAAAACCTGCCAGCTGCTTGGCATCAGTGACTTTATTGAAAAGCTTCCCAACGGATTCCATACGCATCTGGGCGAAAACGGCGCCAGCTTGTCCGGCGGACAAAGGCAGCGGCTTGCGATTGCGAGGGCTTTATACCGCGATCCGCAGATTATCATCCTGGATGAAGCCACTTCTTCGCTGGATTCCTTATCGGAAAAGGCCGTGCAGAATACGATTGAAAAATTGCGGGAATCCGGCAAAACGATCATCATCATTGCGCACCGTCTGAGCACCATAATGGGTGCGGATAAAATCATGGTGATTGAAGACGGCAAGCTGATCGAAGAAGGCAGCCATGCCAGGCTTCTGGCCAACCAACATGCCTATTACCGTTTATGGGCTTCCCAGTATATGATCGGTTCCGGAACAGATCTGCTCGATCATGCCAGTCTGGTGAATGTCTGCGCAAATGGTACAACGGTCGCAATGGACACCAATATTTCCTAAAATCCTGCAAGCCATGTATTTTTTCACAAAAAAATTATTTCAGATTTCACTTTGTACGGCACTGGCCGTTCCGGCACATGCACAGGACACACTGTCGCTTATCGAATGCATTGACTTGGCACTTGTCCGGAATCTTGAAATCAAGGAAGCCGATCTGGGCCTGCAGTCTACGATCAATACACATCAGCAGACCAAACGGGAACTATTGCCCAGTGTGGAAGGCGTATTTAATCCCGGCTATTCGCTGGGCCGCAGCGTTGATCCTTATACCAATCTGATCACCAATAACCAGATTGGGACAAACAGCTTGTGGATCAAGGCAGACTGGATCATTTTCAACGGGTACCAGCGAAAGAATGCGCAGGAACAAGCTGCCATGAATCTGTCGGCCAGCCAGCTTGATGTCCAGTCGTCCAGAAATTCTATTGTACTGCATGTATTACAGGCTTATATGCAAGTGCTGATGTCGAAGGAACTGCTCAATATGGCCCTGGCACAATCCGAATCCACGCAGCAGCAAATAGACCGCACAAACAAGCAGATCCGGTTACAGGTTGTACCCGAGTCCGCCTTGTACAGTCTTCTGGCGCAGCTTGCCAATGACAAAATCCAGATCACCAATGCCGGAAATGACTTGCGGATCGCCCGTATGAACCTGAACCAGCAGCTGAACAGATCTGCAACGGAAAGTGAGTTCGAGCTGACTCCCGTTGAAAACAGCGATACAATACTTGTACATGAAAACTGGAAGGATATTTATCTTGCCTCCTCAAATTTGCTTCCTGAAATAAAAGCAAGTGAAATACGGGTAAAATCAGCCGAAAAAAGCCTGGAAATTGCAAGAGGGCTGAAACATCCGGTTTTCTCGTTGAGCAGCTCGTTCGGAACGGCGTTTTCGTCTATTGCCCGGAAAACAGTGATCAGCGAAAACTATACGGAAACACCCATTAACGCCTTTGTAAATGTAGACGGGAAAAAATATCAGGCGACATCGTTCGGTCCGTCTGTGGAGCAGAAGACAATCGGCTACTTTAATCAGCTGGGGCTTAACAGGGCTTTTTCAATTAATCTTTCGATCCGGATTCCTGTATTTAACGCGACCCGTTCGTCTTTCAAAATGCAGGAGGCACGTATCCAGAAAATGATTGCAGCAAATCAGCAGTCGCAGGTCCGTCAGGCCCTGATGCAACAGATTGAACAGGCTTTTATAACGTTTGAAAATGCTGTGGAACGCTACAAAACACTTTATGAACAAGTCGTTGTTCTGGAAAAAGCCTTGCATGTAGCCGAAATAAGGCTGGCCAACGGCGTGAGCAGCCCGCTGGAATATACCATGGCAAAAAGCAGCCTCGACCGTGCAAAAGCCAACCTGATCCAGACAAAATACGAATGCACAGTCCGGAAAAAGGTTTTGCAATTCTACGAGACCGGTTACGCTGAATAATTTTATTTGTTTTTCAGATCATTGAAAAACCGCTTACAACATCTTGCCTTCTTTGGCCAGCTCCTTCCTGATGCTTTCCGTAATCAAAGCATGGCTTATACTCGTTTGCTCCGCAGCCAGTGCTTTCAGACAAACCTGCTGAACAATATTGATGATATTGGAGCCTGTAAGTTCGTACTGCGCCGCAATATTTTTTAATGTAACCGATTTGTCCAGCGTAAGCTGCGATGGAAGCGTATTCTGCCAGATTTTCAGACGTTCGTCGCTATGCGGTTTCGGAAAATAAATGACTGACTGGAACCGTCGGATAAACGCTTCGTCCATATTGTCGCGGAAATTGGATGCCAGAATGACAAGGCCCGGATACGTTTCCACCCTTTGCAGCAAGTACGAAACTTCCTGATTTGCATATTTGTCATGCGCATCGCGAACGCCCGTACGCTTACCGAAAAGTGCATCGGCCTCGTCAAAAAACAGGATCCATTCGTGACTTTCGGCCGTTGTGAACAGATTGGAAAGGTTTTTTTCCGTTTCTCCGATGAATTTGGAAACAACCGTGGAAAGATCGATTTTGTACACATCCCTTTCGGTATATTTTCCCAGCAACGTTGCCGCCAGCGTTTTACCCGTTCCGGGCGATCCGTAGAACAACACCCGGTAACCCGGCTTGATCATGTGCTTCATATTCCAGTCTTTCAGCAGCGTGTTGCCGTGCAAAACCCAGTTCTGCAGGTCGCCGAGCTGCTGCATCGTATGCTCGTTCAGCACAAGATCTTTCCATTCCCTTTCGGTCTCAATCAATCTGGCCGGAAAATGAATCCCGAACCGGGGCCTTGAAATTTTCCCGGTTGTCAGACTGTCGGTATATTCCGGCGACATGATGATTTTTCCGCTCATGGCCGGTTCTCCTGCCGGCGCATCTTCCAGCCATAAAATGCGTTTTCGCGCAAAGAAATGATCTTCTCCAAACAGTTGCTGCACTTCAAGACGCTTTTCAAGTTGGTCTCCGGCCAGTACAAACAAAACCGTTTCAGCCGTTGGTATAAACCCTCTGAACTGCTTTCCGCGAACGCCGCCGATGAGGTAAAAATCCGTCGGCTGATCAAAAAATGCATGAATTACATTGTCAAAGAAATCCGGTTTGAGGTGCGGTACAAGTGCGATCAACAGACAAATGATCTCGTCAAAAGACAATTTCTCATGCTCAAAAAATAAAGCAAGCGGTTCTTCAAATCCTGAAAAATCCGGAAATGGAATTTTTTCAATGCTTTTAAAATCAGTCTTTTGTTCGAAGTGTATCCCAAGCCGCGTAAGGATCACCGGCCTTAAATAATCATCCAGTAAAGTGGAAAGGTAACGGGTCATACTTTTATAAATACCGGTCTTTCAGATCTTCCGCATTTTCAACATTTTTGTCATCAATGTCAACATGAATTCCGTCCTGACCTATACTGCTGTCTTTCACCCATTTGCCATCTTTCAGTTTCAGCTTGGAAGCTGTAAAAAACAAAGCTTTGGGAATATACTTTTCACTTTCCACAATCAGCCTGACCAGCTTCAGTCGGGCCAATTCTCCGGCAGTTGCAGGATCATTTGCCTGGCCTGAAAGACCCTTTATTTCTTTATCGATCAGTCCGAGCAATTTGGTGTTTGTTGCACGTCCATACTCAGCCCATACTGTGTAAGTATATACTTGACCCTGTGCCACGCCGGCTTTTATTTTTTTCTCGATTTGTCTGTGGTGTTCCGAATTGGCTCCCTGCGTTATAGGAGCCAGATTGTAATTTGCTCCCGGCCCGCCCAGATTATCATTCAGTAAATGTCCCTGTACATAAAAAGATCTGTTTTCCATATTCCTGCGCATAACTAGTATCTTCCAGAAATCGGATGCCGAGCCGGTTGCAGGCGGCTTGGATCCTTTATTCGGGCCTGGCTTGACGGAAAGGATTTCGATGTTCATGGCTGTGCCGAATTCACCGGCATACGGTTCCTTCCACTCTGCTGCAGTAGATTCAGGAACCGGTGTTTTGGGTATTTTCTTGCTTTTTTTCTGAATATAATCATAATCCCAGGTTTCACCTCCGTCAGCAACAGAAGATATTTCAATGACCGAAGCATGATCCTGATTAACTTTATCTTTGATCGTTTTTGCCTCGTCTTCTGTAATCCCTCCTTCATCTTCCTCCTTTTCTCCTTCTTCCTCAATTTCCCTTAACGCACTTGTGATGCTGTCTGCTCCTTCTTTTTCTTCTTTCCCAAACAGCTTTTCAATCCAGCTTTTGATTTTTTCCATTACCTTCCGGACGCCGTTCTCCACTTTCTGGCGCAGTTCCTGAATTACTTCCTTCACTTTGTCCACCACGCCGTTGAGGCCAAAAAGGGAAGACATGATGGCCATCGCAACCGGGATCGCCGATGCAATGGCTGTTTCCAGCACAACGGCCGCTTGATCGATGATTCCTATAATAAGCGCCCCGATGTTGTCCAGAACGCGTTCGATCATTTCCAGGATTTCACGGGCTTTTTCCACGACTGCCTGAAAGACGACAAAAACGTCTATAACCGTCGTGATAACAGCCATAATACCTGTCGGATCAAGCTTTTGTGCAATCCAGGCAAGTGCTTTTACCACAATTGTTTCTTCCAGCCAGCCGATGATGCCGTCCAGAACCATATCCCAAATACTTCCGACCGCAGCTTCCAGTTTGTCCCAGACACTGCCGCCTTCCGGGCCTTGATTCATCAGTTTCTGGAACCATTCCCATGCGTCGGAAATAACGCCGATGTAATTTTCTATCTTTTGTTTCAGTCCTTCTTTACCGGTTACCTCTTCCAGCTGTTTCAGAAGCATATCGACTGTAATTCCGAGAATCTGGAAAGCCAGTTTCAGCATGGACATAAAACTGAAATCCTTGGGCATTTCGATACCCGTTCCTTCCAGTTTGCTCAGAAGCCACGCCTGAAGCCCGCCGAGCAGGTGTGTTCCCAACCGGTTAAAGAATTGTTCAAAACCCAGTTTCAATGCACTTATAAAATGTCCGAGAAAACCCAGCGGATCAGCCATGATAGCACTAAGCGACTGCGCAGCTTTGGCAATTACCCTCGTTACAAGCTGAGGCGGAATTCCGATGATATCCAGCATGGTGCTGTAAAATGTCCAGATTGCCTTTCCAAGATCCCCGTCAATAAAAACCTGTTTTAAAGCCACAATAGCCATATTCTCGATCCGTTCCCAGATATTTTCTGCCTGTTTGAGTTTCTGGAAAAAGGACAGCCTGCCGAGAATCTGCTCGATGAAAAACTTTTTGACCGGTTCTTTGATACAATCCGGAAGTATGGCCCAGACCGGTCCAAGCAGGAATTCCGGCAGTTTACCAAGCAGATCGCCGAGTGCCGAAAAAATCTTGTGAAGCGCATCATAAATCGGCGTCAGGAAGCCCGACAAATACGTCAGACCGCTTTGAAGTACGTCAAAAAGTGCGGTTACCTGCGTCTGGCACCAGTCCTTGAATTCGGCGGCTTTTGTTTCCAGCCACTCGATTGCACTTCCGGCCATGCCTAACAAAGGAATGTTCCTGACAGTGGAAAAGAAAGCCGTTACAGCGTTGTAAATGTCACCGACCTGTCCGTTTACCCAGGCCGAAGCTTCTGAAATCGAGCCCTTTAAATCTTGGATGGATGCCTGAACAGCCGGCAGAATCTGGTTTCTGAGGCTCGTCTGTGCCGCTTCGTTGCCGATGTTGGAAGCGTCACCGCCCATGGCCGCCGAAGTGGCCACCACCTTGGCCAGCCAGTCCTGTATCGTCTGACGCAGATTCAGGATGGCACCCAGCGGAATAAAGGAGGCAATTCTTGTAACCAGCTGTCTTGCAGGTTCTATAACCGGACGGACCAGTTCCTTGATTTCTTCCCAAACCGCCTCCACTTTGCGCTGCGCCCATTGAATAAGCCCTTCTTCCCCGGTTTCGTCCGCGTTCTGTCCGAGCATTCTTTGCAACCAGTCCCACGCAGCACTGACGGCATCTCGTATAGGTGAAAATCCTTTCCAAATGAACGCGGCAAGCTGTTTTATACCTTCCCAAATGGCTGCTGCCTTGTTTTTCAGCCATTCAATGGCGGGCAACGCAATCGAATTCCAGACTTCGGTAAAAAAGTCGATGGCCGGCTGAAAGAATTCGGTTATAGCGTCCCATGCTTCTCCCGCCATTTCGGTTACAATTCCTTTCAGTTCTTCCAGTGCTGCAAACAGCGGCTGACAATCGCCCTGCGCCAAGGCATTGATAATCACTTGCGCGCGGTTCAGCAACTCACCGAATTTCGGAAAAACCAAAGCAATAACGCCGGAATTGTTCTGCAGTCCGTCAAAAATGGTGTCGACAGCGCCAAGAAGCTTGTTTTTGAAAAATTCCGCAACGCCTGTATTTTGTATTTCCCTTAAAGTAGCCGTTAAACTGCTTCCGCCGATTTTTTCTACGACTTCCCAGAAAAGCGTTTCGCTGAATTCCAGCACTTCTCCGGCTGCGTCAACCAGTTGTCCGCCCGTTGCATTCCATGCATCGTTCAGTAAATCACGCTGTATATGCGGCATTCCGGAATGTCCCGAAGGATGAAACGGCGTTTGCGGCACGGCAAATCCTGAATTTGCCCCGGGTTTTATTTTCCGCTGAACACCGCCTTCCTGCTGTAACGTATGCGTCAGTTCATGCGCAAGTAAATGCTGGCCTTCTGTTGAATCCGGATTGTATTTTCCCTGATTGAAATAAATGTTTTGTCCATAGGTAAAAGCCTGCGCGTTGACGGATTCGCTCATTTCCGCCGCTTTGCTTCCGGTATGTATGCGCACACCCGACAAATCCGCGCCCATTGAAGTTTCCATTCCGGAACGGATCCGTGCCGGCAATACGCTTCCCGAACCTTTGCCCGCGTTCAGTTTTTCCTCCAATCCGTCCATCGGCGCTGCCGTGCTGTCCGAAGTTTTTTTCTGCCTTTTTTCATCTGCAGATTTTATACTTCGCTTGACCTCTTTTTCAGCATCTGCTTTCCTGGCTACTTTTTCTTCCGGGCTGCGGTCTTTCAGCTTGTGAATGGCGGGCTTTTCCTCTTTTGCGAGTTTTCGCTTAACACTTTCTTTTTCGTCTGCCTTTGCTTTTTCTGGCAGATCCGAAGTACGGTGAATGGCTGTAAACGGTGCTATCCCGGCTGCTTTCCGATGCAGATCTTGATCCTGTCCGCCTTTGGGTTTTTCCTTTCTGGAAACCTTTTCTTCTGTGGCGCAATCGGTACACTTCCGCTGAATTTCTTTTTTTCCGGCATGGACAGAAGTTTCCGCTTTTTCCTGCGCCATTTTCTGAACTACGCTGCTGGCAACAGCATCCGCCTCTTTTTCATACTTGTCGCCCGGCTCGCCGATTTTCAATCTGGTTTGCAGCATCGGGAAAAAACGTTCTTCTGATCGCGACTTTGAAGAAAAAAAGCTGTCTTTTCCGTTTTTGTCAAAAAAAGGTTTTCCGGCAGATCTGGAGCCGGATTCCGGGTTTTTAGCAGTTTTGGCAGCAGCTTGCATCACTTGGCAGTTAAAACGTTACATCCAGTCCACTTTCAGCATTTCATCCATCCACGGCAACTTGATGATCGAAATCGGATAAGGCAAATGATCGAGCAGCATGTCAAAACTTTTTTGCTCCACAATGATTTTCCACAGTCCGTTTTCACGGTTCAGTTTTCCTTCCCGTGCAAAAAAAGACGACCGCAAACCTTGCACCGACGTATTTTTCAGAATCGCCCAGTTGGCAATCAGATTTTCAAGCATCAGATTGACTTCTTTTTTTTCCTTCTTTTTCAGCCTTGGGTTTTTCGCAACAGGCATATGCAGCGGCATTCCGCAGAGGAGCTTGGCAATCAGCAACTTCGGCTCTTCCGACTGTGCTTTTCCCGTTGCCATATAAGCCAGCAAATGAACGGCCCGATGCTGCGAACGCTCATTTTTAAACCCGGAATTCTTTGTAAAACCCAGTATCCTGAACAAGGTCGAAAGATATGGCCAGGCCAGCAATACACCCGAATGACTTGCATAGTAAAAATCCGGTTTAGCCAAAAATTCACTTTCCTCAAACTGCCTAGTCGTAAACTTCCCCGCCTTTTCGCCATCGCTCCGTAATCTCTCATCCTGACCTCTTCCCCGTGTTTCAGGTTCGGTTCCATTCAAAAAACTACTCCAGTTACCTTTTTCCTCATCCAAAGATTGCAACGCCCCCTCCGTTTCCAAAGAAATACGCTCGCTCCTCTCTCTTCCACCCATCTCCTCCATTCCCTCCTCCATCTTACCTTCCTCCCTTCCTCCTACCTTCCCCTTAATCTCTTCCTCCTTCCTCCTTAATCCTTTCTTCCCTTCCTCCCGATTTTCACTTTCCGAAGTAAGTCCCAAACTCGTTTCAGCAGTTTTATTTCCCTTGTTCAAACGACTTTTCTCCCTTGATTTAAAGTTACTGCTTCTGCCAAACTCCTTGTTTTTCAGGTACTTTTTAATCAGTAATGTAACTGTATTCCGGCGGTGCTTGGAAAGTTGTACAGCACTATTCAGAAGTTCATGTGCCTGCTGCGGATCTTTCCGGAAAACGGTTGTGACAAAAAAATCAATGTATTCCAATGGCCAAACATCCGGTTTTGAAGATGCTTTCAGACTCATCCATTTTACTATTTCGTACCGGTCATTTTTGTTCCGGAGTTTACTTTCAATTACCTCATTCTGAATGTCCTTTGTAAGGATGGCAGTGAGTTCGTTATATAGTTTTGAAAGCAATTTGTATTCGGAAACAAAAAGCCCGCACAGAACCTGAGAATTAAAATCAGCCGTAAACTGGTTGTAAAGTCTTTTCCTTGCCGGCCTGTTCAACAATTGCTGCCGTAAGCCATGCAGTTTTTCAGGTCCGTTCCGGGAAATGACAACCGTCATTTGTTTTTGTAACAACTTAATCGTCTGCACACGGCTGTTCCACGGCAAAATCCCGTAATCCAGAAAATAACTGAAAGTATCCGTCCAGTGGCTGCTTTCGGCACCGTCCGCATGTGATGCGGCTTCGCTATTCCGGTTTTTTATGGCTCTGGAGAAATGCCGTTGCGTCTGCACCGTTTCAGGATAAGTTTCAATGATCGGGCGGCCTTGGAATATGCTGCTCAGCTTTCTTTCCAGCGCTTTCTCCAGCTCCGGCAGGAAGCTCTCTTTCGTTACGGAACCGATGTTTATTTCCAGCTTGTCGATTTCAAAATATTCTTCTTTCCCCGCATACTGATCAAAAAGCCTGTCCAGCATCGGCACAATGTTCATCTGGTTGAATTCGGACGCAGAACGGTTCCATGACAAGGCCTCTGCTTCATTCGTGAAGCTCAGTAATAGGCTTTGTTTCTGTATTTTGTGCGTCTGTTTCATTTATCCGGTAAATAAATCTGTAACAGATCTGCAAGCCAGTTTTCATACAAAGCTTCAAATTCAACAATTTCCTTATAATCAAGCCAGCAGATATAAGGCAAAATGTGCGCGGGAACTTCTTCGGCAATCATATTTTCAACAAATTTCTTTCTGTCGAACCATACCGGATACCATTTTGGTAAAATGACCGTAAGCTGGAAAGAATAAGGGTCCGCCGGCAAATTTTCCTGCATGAATGCCGCCAGATAATTGAAAAGCAGTGCGGCCGATTTGTTGAACCTGTTTTCGGCTTCGTTTGCACCCTTTTTCCCGATCAGCAAAATATGTTCGACCAGGTAAAATCCCGCCAGGTCATTTCCTTTTTCCCCGCTCAGTTTCCGGTGATTCAAGGCCGGATTGTCGATGCCCGTCAGCCGGTAAAGTCTTTTCTGAAAACCGGACAGCATATCCTGTTCCCAGATGGTCGTTCCATCAGCGGTCAGCGGCAGCCCGGTGCCCCGGTTGCGTGTGATCAGCGGAACGTCGTGCAGCAGCATCCGCAGTTTTTCAAGCCGCTCGGTTTCCTTGTACGCTTCCGGTCCGGACAGTCTCACGAATGAGCCCGTAGTTGCAAATCTTGCAAGCAGGTGGTTTACAACCTTTGTTTGTCTGCTGGTACTGTGTCCGAAATCCGCTTCCAGTTCTTTCAGTTTGTCCGCATCCAGCATACCCAGTTCGTCCAGCTCAGGAATGGCTTTTCTGGCTTTTTCAATTTCATTTTCCAGCATAGGATTCTGGTCTCTGACATTAAATAGCATGGACAAATCCGAAAGCTGCCCGAGATGACCGATCAGCAATCTTTCAAAAAAGAACAGATACGCTTTGAACTGCCGGATTTTTGCCTGTTGCGGATCGGGAATCTGCCCTGTACGCTTTCCTTCGCCAAGCTTGTAGTTTTCAGGAAAATCCTTTTGAATGGATACATATTCGGCAATTTCTTTCATCAGCAGCGTGACATTCCGGACAGAGGGATCGGGACTTGTTTCCGCTTTCTGCCAATCCGGTAAAACCGTTTCCATGGACGGCCTGAATGCCGGCTTTTCGCCAGACGGGTTCCAATCAATGGCTTTTTCACCGAAATGGATGATCCGTACCGACGATTTTTGTTTGCTGAACCGCGGCGCAAAATACGTAAAGGGATGTAATTCAAGATTTTCAAAAACGGCTTCTTCGCCAAGCGGAATCGTTGGAACGCCGTCAATGTACAAATTCATGTTTCTGATCTTTGCCGCTTCCACTTCTTTCACTTTTGTGATAATTTCTTCAATCAGATTGGATGCGTAAAGGATATTGTTTCTGGAAGCGGAATCATTTCGCTTGGATTCTTTTACAATCCGGAACAGAAATAAATCAAGCTGGTAAAATATGTCGCTGATCGCCGCATCCGGATCGTCCGTGCTGTTCTTAAGAATGACTTCAAGATCAATTTTGATTTCCTGACTGTTCACAATCCGGAACGATATGAAATCCTCGCAAAGATTCCGGAACGGAAGAATGAACCGGTGAATATCCAGCAGAATCTGCTGCTTGTTCTTTTCCCTCAACAGTAGGTTGTTCAGTTCCTGAATAAACTCCGTACTTTCCAGCTTGGCTATGATATGTGTTTGGTAATCATCAAAATAATGAAGTGTACCGAATGACAGTCCGGAGTAAATACTTCCGCGTGCCTTGACCTGCACCGGACTTTTCTCTGCTTCTGTCTGGCCGGCAAAAACGACTTCCAGCATCATCAGGATCTGGAAATTGTATTTTTCATACACAAAAAGATTATCTTCTTTCGAGCGGTCCCATTTGCAATCCAGCACCTTGTCTATACTGCTCCATTCCATTCTGCGGTTTTCTTCCGTAAAGAAGACAATGTCCATCCCGGTTTGGCCGTCGTCGAGAGAAAGCTGGATGCCGTCTGTGTTCAGCTCGCCCAGCTCGGGATGCGGCCGAAGCATCACGGCGATTTCATACGCGCCTCTGGCCGCATGGCCATTGTGGATGATTGCCGATTTTGTAAACCACGCGAGCAGCACTTCGGGGCTTTCCTCCACTTTCCTTTCGAAGTCATCGGCAGTGAGCGGAGCACTGGGGAAAAGTTCTGTTTTATGAAAGAAATACCGATCTGTAAATTCCGGCGAAATCGCCTTTCCCGACTCAAAAATTTCCTTCACTAGCTCGGTCCGGTAACCCAGATCGGTCAATGCATAGCAAAGTACTTCCAGCGTTGTAATGCCCGGATCGTGCAGGTTATGGTCCGTCCAGCGCTTGCCGGAAAGCGCACGGATCATCGACAATCCCTCTTCCCTTAATTTGTAAAAATTGAGGGACGGATTTTCAAACGGTTGTTTTGATATGCCGTTAACCGGGATCATAGGGATATCATCTTGAAGAAAACGTAAAACCCAAACCGCCAAAACCTGTCAAAAGCAGCTTGTTATATGCTTCGGACTGATAAAAACTGCTTGGAAAGGGAATGGGTACTTTCATATTGTAATCAAATAGGATGTCGACGGAAAGGCCATGCCAGTTTTCCTGTGGTTTCGGATCAAACTTTACTTCAATCGCCTGCTTTCCTGTTTTTATTTCCAGATTCTGCGAAATGATTTTTTCATATCCGTTAAAGATGTCCATCCGGATGCCGATTTCAAGATGGATCGTTTTTCTGGTGGGCGGCGATTCGCTTTCCACTACTTCCAGCGGTCCCATAGGCGGCAGCTGCAGATTCCATTCGATTTTTGAAAGCTGAAGATCTGCGCCGAGATTACAGGCGGGCAAGGAATAATTGTAAATTCTCGTAATCTGGCCGTTCAGATTCTTGAAAACAGGAACCAGCATGGTATCTCCGCCCTGCCTTCGGATGATCCTTGCCTCTTCGGAGTTTACAAGCACATGATAGCCGGACACGAAGGAAGTGTAGGCAACATCCTCGTTGTAAGAACAATCTATAAGCTGGTGAAACTGCTCTTCATTGGGCCTTTTACCACTTTTGAAATATTCCTTCAGGGCTGTTTTGGCTATTTTGGCAGACATATTGGCTTGGTTTTACTGCACTTCAAAATTGATATCGATCAACATTTGTCCGATTCCCCTGTAATTCTGGTAAGGAACCGTTTCTGCAATCACGGATTTAAGTTCATGCTTTCCGGACGATACCACCACCGATTTCTGGTCGAGGATGATTTCCTGATCGCGGACGGTCTCCCCGTTTTTTTCCCAGCTGATGCGATCTATAAAATTGATGTATTCCCTTGTTTCAATAAAGCTGATTACGGATGACAAATGAAGCTTGCTTCCGAGCTGAACTTCCATGTCTTCCCGGAATGCCCACGGGGAAAGAAAATCTTCCAGCTCTTTCTGCAGTTTATTAATGTAAAAACCTGCTTCCATCCGATGCCTGAAACTGATCTGTGCCACAATTTTAATCTCGACAAAAGCGGCATTGGTAACCTCCGCCTGTACTTGCGGGGATTTTACGGAATCTACAAATCGGTCGATGCTGTTCAGCAGATTCTGTCCTGCAACGGGCCTGAACAACCTGCGCCGTTCGGCATGCATGATCCTGGGAATGACAATGATATGTACATGTCCGGGCTGCACGCGGTCTGATCCGGAACTGCTGTGCCGGATGCATTTCACCTTATATATTTCGGGAAAGTTTTCCAGCACAAGATGTTCGAAATCCCATGCTGTAACCGCTTTGTTCTTGTGCCGGAGCATTTCACTGATTCGCACGAAACGGGCCTGATTTGTTTCATCCGGTCTGCCTGAAAAGGACGGGTACGGCTGTTCTGTCTTTCTGATTTCCCGGATTGCCGGCAAAAAGGACTGAACCGATCCGGGGGGCAGTTTATTCAGATTATAAGTGACCGGCACCGACTCCATTTCTCTTTTTGCCCTGATTGCATTGGGCCTGATTTCCGTGATCCGGTCAAAATTGGCTGCATTTTCCTGAACCGAAATACGCAGCCAGTACTGTCCGGCGGGCATCGCCGGATTATGCATGGAAATGGTTTCCGGAAGCTGCAGGGTAAGGATACCCGTCTGCTGCAATCCCGTTGTGGTGTCTGACAAAATCTGGTTGGGCAGAAAATCCTTCCAGCTATCCAGTTCGGCAAAGGAAAAAGTGACGGTCCCTTTGGCAGCCGTACTTTCTTCCATAATGGCAAAGAACAGACTGATCTGAAGCGGAGGTTCAATCCCTTTCAGGCCAATGTACAAGTACCCTGAATTCTGCACAGAATCCGTCAGCAGGGCCGGAAAATTTCCGTCTGTAAACATGCCGGGCAAAACCGAACGAATGCCGAATGGCTCTATATGATAAAACTGCATACCCGCTTTCTGATCGCCGATATGCAGGCATTCGGCTGCCGTGTAAGACAGCCGCACTGACTCCATCACAGGTGTGTAAGGCTCGTTGGGAATCTGCACGTCTTTACCCTGCGCCTGCTGAATGCTGGCTCTGGTAAGTACCCTCGGGAAGAGCGCATGTCCGAATGCTTTGTCCGGAGAACTGATGGAAAGGCACAGCAAACCGTCTTCATTTTCCCAGCCGGCCAGCGAACTTTGCTTGTTTTCAAAATAACGGGCTACATTAAATTCCATTGGCTGCTGAAAAACCGGAAAACTAACTTCGTTTTCAGAAGCGGCAATGCTTTTCCATTCCTTGCAGCTGCGGACGGATGCGCTGACTTTAAAATCGTTATTGCTTTTCACCAGACTGTTGGTATCGCCGGTATAACCCTCGTAATAAATGGGAAAACCCTCTTCCGGAATTCCTTTCCATGCCATGTTGACTTTAAGCGAAAGAAGCGGCTTGTAAAAAATTTCTTCCAGACCAATGTACAGACTGGAACCGACTACCGGGCTGAACCCGAAAGCCTGGCTTGCCTTACCGGCATCAAGCACTCCGTAATCATTGCTCAGGAGAACCGAAGCTGCATTTTCACAGCTGACATGCATATCGATCCTGCCGAATCGGACGGAGCGGAGAAACTGATAAACAGATGCATCCGTTTTCCTGAGCCTGACACGTACAACCGGCCATTCCTTTGCGTTTATTGCATATCCGTGTACAGCCGGATCAAAGCCGGAAACGGCGGGTGCCGTTTCATCCAGAACGGTTACAAAGGAATAGTTTCCACCATTGAAAACGGGGGCGTCATTCAGCTTTGAGGAGAACCATTTACCGGCTGTTGTAAACTGCATTTCAAACAGATCCGCAGTGAGCATTCCATAGCCAGGGTTAATGTCCGAGTCTGTACTGAGCTGCGAAAAAGTAATGCTGACTGTTCGCGTTCCTTCTTTCAACAATAGAACAGGCGAACTCAATGCCCAGCCGATTGTTGTATTTTCTCCATCGTTTTCCGCACCAAACGGATGCCAGCCCTGCTTGTCTTCGCCAGGGTCCACATTGGATTCCGGAAAGGATCGTATATTTTGTCCTGTTTCTTTCGGATTGTAGACGGATTTAAAGCCGGTCAGTTTTACGAGTGAAATAACCGTTTCCTTTTCCGTTGTAAACAGGATATTGTTTCCGACCTCATCTTTTCCGGCTGTAATTCTCGAATCTGCGGGTATAGCAAACTGCTGCACATTTCTGGCGAGTTCCGGGAAAATATAGATGCGGTCCGCCTGCGGCAAAATATCCTTTAAACCCAGTACATGGCGGTAAAAAAAGTCAAGATGAGCAGAAACAAGCGCATTGAGGTCGTTCTGAAGGTATTTGTACAGATTCAGGAAAGTAAGGAATAGTGCAAGATGTGGAGACACATCCCCTTCACGATAATTCTCCGAAAGTACCTTTTCATCCAGTTCCTTAAAGAAAGCAGACCAGTTATCGCGTGTTGAACCGGCTTCATCCGGGTAAAAAATAACTGCTTCGGCAAGCCTGCGCGTTTCAGCATAGATTTCGGACATAGTCCTTGCATCCCTCCTGAAATAATCAGGCATCAAAGCGCGGGCATCCGCAATCCTGTCCTTTTGATTCGTACCCTGACTCATGGCCTGACTGCGTTTATACCCACATTGCTGGCTTCATGCATGTAAAACGGAAATACCATGTTGGACCGCGAATTGGTTGCACTGATGATGTAAACAATGTCAAAAACCAGGGCACCGTCCGGAGCCGAACGGTCACTCACGTTTATTTCTTCCAGCACGATTCTGGGTTCGTGATAAAGAATAGCCGTTTCGATCGTATCCCGCAAATACGTGATGGTGGTTGTATTTATCTTTTCAAAGACGAAGCTCTGAAGATTGCACCCGAACTGCGGCTGCATGACGCGTTCGCCGGGACGGGTGGAAAGCAGGATTCGCAGCGATTGCCGGATATCCTCTTCGCCCGCAGCCATAATTGCCTCGCCGTCGTACAGCGAAAATCCGGGTGGAAAAGCCCAGCCATTACCCAGGAAGCCTGAATCGTCTGTCATCATTTGCACGCTATTTCAGAACGGATTGTTAATTCGATGCGCTTTTAAGCGGTCAGTTAATCTGCACCAATGATCCTTTCAATACGGCGATTGCCTTGGTTCTGATTTCTGCGCCGGCATCGGCCTCGGCAACAAATTTGCCTTTTGCCTTGTTTGAAATGTTCACGCCCTCTATTTCGATTCCGGTTTTTGCACGAATCCTGAGATTGCCGGAACTTTCAATGGAAATACCTTTTTCATTCATTTCAATCCGGTTTTGGTTTTTGTCGGTGATCGTGAGCTTTCCTGATTCTTCATTGATTTCAATGCTGTTTCCGGCGGGCGTGGAAATGGCGACAGCCTTTTTTTCATCGTCCCAGATCATGCTCATGTTGCTTTTTGTAAAGTTGCCTTTCCGGACATTTTTATCCGTTACTTTCAAAGCCGGTGCGTTGGCGCTGCTGTACAATGCACCGATGACGATGGCTTTGCGCGGATCGTCGTTCAGAAAACCTACAATCACTTCATTTCCGATTTCAGGGTAAAAGAAAAATCCGTACTGACTGCCCGCAGAAACATGGGCAACACGCGCCCAGATTCCTTCCACGTCATTTGCGGAAGCAGCCAGTTTTATCTTTACACGAAACTCACCGTCAGGATCGCCTTCCAGCGCAGTGACAGTTCCCGTATGCAAACCTGAAATGGCAGGCAGCATCCCGTCGGCCGCCGCACGGAATTCCTTTTGTTGCCCGTACTTGTTATCCGACCAGCCAAACTGAATGTCGGAAGTCCAGCTGCCATTGTTCAGCTCATGCCTGATTCCCGTTACATAGGCGCGGCCATTGAACCGGTCGCCCAGGCCTGCAAGCCGGATTATTTTACCCGGAAAAACAGATGCGTTTCCGCGGATGCGTACCGTTCCCGTTGCTTTGGAAAGCGCGCTTTTCGTTGCTTTGGCCTTTGTCCAGGCTTTGAGTTCTTCCAGCGGCGTTCCGTCACCGCCGGTTAATGCGTATGGATCCGGGTTCAGCACGCCGGAAAGTTGTCCGGAAGTCAGGTTTCCGATTTCGTTAATAAATTCAGCAGTTTCTTCGGTCACAACGATTTCCTGCTCGGACGGTGACCACGCCGTACTTTCCACGGCTGAAAACTGATCTTCCGAATCGATCAGACCGTCGAATGCCAGTACATTGACGCCATACTGACAAGTGAGTGCATCGGTACCATCCATAGAAGGTTTTGAAACCGTAAGCTTTTCCTGATCAAACAGCATCATGCAGCCGCATGCTTCCACCCGCGACAGAATAAAATCCCAGGAAGTGCTGTCGTACTGAACCAGCTGCAAATGCCTGATATCTTCCATTCCGTCCATGGTATAATGAATGCCTGCATCGTCCAGGATCTGTGAAACGGCATCTTTGTCGCTTGCATTGCTGAAATACCGGCTTTTCCGGACCGTAGTCAGCCTTACCACGGCATGCTTGCATTCTATTTCCAGTTGTGATTCACCGGATTCCCTGATTCGGATGCTATGCCTTACGGCTATTCCTTTAAAAACGTTGTCTGCATTGCCTTCATAACCAAGGTCAATTTCAATTTTGGCACCCGGTTTGAAATAATCCTTGCTGCTGAGCTCAAAATCCTGCCTGCTTACATTTCCGTCCAGCAGGATCAGTCTGGCACGCGGTACCCTGTTGGCTTCATGGAACGTCACAATACTTTTCACCTTATAGCTGTCGGCAAATTCCTCGCCGTTGATCCTGATTTTGTAACTCGTAACACTCTTCATCAGCATACAAATAATAATGACTTCATCAAACCTTCGGGTCCGACTCATTCAGCCAGGTTTCGGTTCATGGATTCAAAGGCGGAAAAACAATGCGCATGTTAGGCGTAAGATTTCTGAAATTGCTGATGCCGTTGAATTTTGCCACCTGAATATACAACGCGGCATTACCGTATATCCGGTAAGTCATCAACGGCAGTGTGTCGCCTTCCTTTACATACCGGACATGCGTCAGGTCCGGAGAACTTGTACGCATTTTCTTGGCGCGCAGCTCCTCTTCCACTACTGCCACAAACTTGGTGCTCAGGATCGCCCGCAATGCCGTTCCGTCCGGTTTAAATAGCGTATAATCTATTTTCAGCTCCTTAAGTACGCAGTTGAACGACAGCTCGCCCCATAGCAGTTTCAGGAATTTGGGACGGTGAATTTCTCCGTCGAAGTTGTAAACTGCTTCCTTGAATTTGGCAACCTCGTCCCTGACATTCTTTTTACCACTGATCACGCCGGTTCCGTCAAACAGGAATTCAAGCTGGATTTCCTCCGAGGGTGTTTTGTTGAAAGTCGGATTGCTGCCGTGTGTTCCCTGCTCCTGTTCTTCATTGTACCGGATGTTCAGCTTCCTGCTGAACCGGGCAGGATTTACCGGAACAGAAATGGAATCCACTTTGTCCTGAAAGCGGTCATCTTTGTAGACAATGATCTGAAGCTTGTTCGAGTCGGTCATGGTTATCTTTCTCTCTGCATCCGCAAATATTCCAGCACTTGCTCCATACACCGCGCCACGATCCGGTCTTCCAAAAGGAAATCCGCACCATTTTGTGCCGCCGGCTCAGGTGCATTTTTATTTACTGCTTGATTTTCCACCGTGGCCCGGATGATCAGTTCCCGTATTTCAATCGGCATTTCAGTGCTGTTTGAAGGTAAAATAATGGTAATTGAGTTCAAGTGTTTCAATGAGCAGTCCGCTGCTTTCCGCATTCAGGCCGGAGCACGACCATTTTACGGGTATGGCATGCACCAGATTCCAGGTGCAAAGCTTTTTATGTTCTTCATTCAGCAGGTTTACGGTGAGGTTTTTAGGCTCAAAATCCATTTCCTCCATGGCTTTTGTACACCAGCCTGTAATACGGGAATCTTTGATAATGCCGCGTTTCAGAACCAGGTTATCGTAAGTTGTCCCTTTCGGGAGCTTATGCGCAAACCGGTTTTCGCCGCCCTCGGCATAATCTTCCGTAGCCACATGCTGCGACAGTCCGCTTACCTCCTGAAAACTGGAATCCGTGCCGGCGGGCAGCCCTTCAAACTCCACCGAAAAATGAAATGCGACCGGCGGGTAATATGCTTTTTCCATTTATTCCGTGGTTATTCCTTCGTGTACAACTTCCATGGTTTCAATGGCGACGCTGTTGTCATCCGATTTCAGCTCGGTTGCCTGCACTTTGGACGGCCAGGCATTCTTGATTTTCCACGAAATAACAGGCTGATGTTCTTCATTGAGCAGACTGATCGTAATATCTCTCCGCTTTACGGTTTCCAGCTTGTTTTCGGCCCACCATTTATAGAATTCGTTGTCGCCCTTGAACGACCCTCTTTTCAGCGTTATGTTGCTGTATTTGGCCAGTCCCGGCATTTTCAGTTTGGAGTATTCCTTGCTGGAACCTTCGCGGTATTCAATGATTTCCCGTTCCATATCCAGACCGGTTACTTCTGTGAAAGCCATTTTTGACCCGCCCCAATCCACCTGAAAGTGAAACTTGGGCAATGGATATTCGTTCGCCATGCTATTTGAGGTTTATAATGTAAGTTGCTGTTGGCTTTTAGCGATTGGCTTTTAGCTTTCAGCCGACAGGAATGTAAAAATTGGCATTGAGCATTTGGTGTGGAATAGTAGTCTCAGCTAGTTCTTGACAATGACTTGTTATGGATTAGGAAAAGATCAGATTTCCTGCATTTTGTGCGTGAAGCGCAGCACCAGAAATTCGGTGGGCCGAACGACGGCAAGGCCGATTTCTACATTCAGGATACCGTTCAGAATGTCCTCGCTGCTCATGGTAACGCCAAGCCCTATCCGTACGTAAAATGCGTCCCCGGCAGCAGCGCCGGCCAGCGCTCCCTGCCGCCACAGATTGGTCAGAAAATTTTCTATCATCGTACTGATCCGCACCCACGTATTGGCATCGTTCGGTTCAAAAATGAATACCTGCGTGGCCTTTTTAATCGATTCTTCCACGAAATTATAGAACCGGCGGACGTTCACATATTTCCATTCATTGTCATTGCCCGCCAGCGTCCTTGCTCCCCAGACCAGAATACCAAGCCCGGTAAACGCACGGATTGCGTTGATCGACTTTCCGCCTTCTGCATGCACGTTGAGCTCGGCCTGCTCCTCATGAGAAATCTTGCGCGTAAGGCCGCTTACTGCATTCAGGCTAACATTCGCAGGCGCTTTCCAGACACCCCGGGTTGCATCCACATTGGCAAATACACCCGCTATGGCCGCACTTGGCGGCAGCACCATCATTTCGGATTTAAGCCTGAGCAGTATTTCCTGACGGCGGATACTGCCTGTCTCCATCTTAGCGGTGACGGGCGGCTTGGGCTTTCTTTCCGCTGGCGGCGCCTCGCCCGGAGCCGCTGGCGGCGGAGGTGCGGCCGCAGCAGGCGGCTCTATCAATGAAATATCCTCATCATCCAGGGAAGCATATCTGGCAATGGACGTCTGCAGATAGGGATAATAAGCCGCACCGTATTTGAGATTATTGACACCCAGGCCGTTGCGGAAACTTTCAATTTCATCTTTCTCGGTTTCAGGAATGTCTATAATCACAAAACGGTCCATCAGCTTTGCAGCCTGGGCAAGTGCCTGCTGATAATATTCCAGATAATCGGCATAAGGAAGCTGGACCGCTTCGGGCGCCAGAATAAGCGTGGGCTCATCTTCTTTTTCTATGACCGTCAAAGCATCCTGAAAGTCTTTTTTTTCGACACCCGCACCCTTTCTGGGACCCAGTGAAGCGATGTAGCACTTTCCGCCGCCATTGGCAAAATACAACTGCAGGTGATAATACAGCTCATTTCTGGAAAAACTCTCTTCCCAGGTATTGTCCTGAACATTGTATTTAAGTTTCCAGTCGTCCCAGTTACAGAACTTCTGCTCAAATTCCATCAGCGTCCGGATCTTGACTGCATGGATTTCGCCGTCACCCGGCCGTGTATCGGTATAACCTATGAAAGCAGGCACGGCAGTGTCCACCGCTGCGACAGAAGGAGGAAACAGCGGTACTTCCTCAATATATACCCCCGGAGTTTTTGTTACAATTGCCATTGAATGTATTCAGATTGATATATGAATGAAACAATAAATAGTTACTTTCAACAGGTCATCCAATTCGCAGCTCCATGAAGCAGATTGCTATAGAATACTATTTCACAACCGGCTGATTTATAGCATACGTTTCCTTTCAGGTCATACAAACTTTTTTCAATTGTTGTCCGGACGGTAAATCACTGTCTCCGAGCTGTTTCTTTGCGGCACGCCGTCTCGGTTTCTTCCTTCAAATTCCCCGAAAGTACTGTTTGAAGACAGGATCACCGGCATGGCCGTACTTTCCTGGGTATCCACCAGTTCCAGCAACCGCATTTTGTACATCACAGACGGTATCTGTTTGCTGCCCAGGCTGCTCCACATGTCGAAGGCTTCCTGAAAACCGATGTCGTGCAGTTCCAGTGTTACCTTTTGTTCCGGTTGCTGTTCGTCTTGAGGATCTCCTACCTGAAAATTTTTGTGTGCCTGAAAAAAAACGATGGTATCCGAAAGCAACTGCAGCGATTCGGCGTAGTTCTTTTTGGTTACAGAAACCAGCAGGTACAGATTGAGAAATACAGGCGGGTTAAACTTTCTTGCTTCCTTTTCTTTTTTCCGTTCGGCTATTCCGGAGTAAAACGCGGTATTCTTAAGGCTGGCTTCTTCTTCAATTTTAATGAGCGTGATGATAATCCTGTTCTGAAGATCATTTTTTTCTTCGCTGATGCTGGCAATATTGTTCAGCTGGACAATGTCACCGGTGCCGTTGATCGTATCTCCCCATTTACCGTAAATGGATTTGTTCAGCCGCTCCGCAATCGCTTTAAGTGCAGGATAAATCATAGACAGATCCGGTTGAAAAGATAGAACTGTAAGTTATAAATTTATTTACAAGAGTAGGCTATATCAATATAAATTTCCGATTTTTATTATACGGTAAATCACTCAGTAAAAAACATTTAACATGCTCCATCTGCCTACTATCTATCTGGTTCACGCATCAGATGCCCCACAACATTTGTCCAGGCTGAAGAAAATTTTACAGGAACTGGCAAGCAAGCGTTCCATCGGTGATTTTGTATCACTGGACAGTAATCAGAATTATGCGCTTCCGGAAGAAAACATCAGGGAAAATGACATGGTCATTATTTTACTCAGCAATGGATTTACCGCCACCGAAGGGCTGAAAGAAGCCGTGGAAAAACGGATGTCGGATCTGGCAGCCAAAAACCGGTCGCTGAAACTGGTTGAAATCATCATTGACAGCATACCGTTCGATAAAAACTTCATGATCCTTCCGGAAGACCTTCAGCCGATCCGGGAACAGGCCGATATGGACAGCGTTTGGACCCATATCAAAAGCAGGCTGGAACAGCTATACACTGCCGGCAAAAAACCGGTCAACTACAGGAAATACCTTCTTTACGCTGCCACAGCACTTGTACTCTTCTTGATCATCCGGTGGCTTTTATCACCGCCCGATTACTTGTCCGTGTACGACGACGCAGCCGTGGAAACCGAGACTACTGCCGAAACCAAACCTTATGAAAAACTGGGCGAATTTACTTACGGCGGGGCGGGTGTCGAAAGTATTACCTCTGCGGTGGCAACTCCGGACGGAGGCGCCCTGCTGGCGGGATCGTCCAGCTCCGATCCGACCAACGGAAAGTCTGATTTTAAAGTTGTAAAGATTACCGCCGACGGGACCAAGGAATGGGAAAAAAATTTCGGCGGCACACAGGATGAGTTTCTAACCACTATCGTAACCGTGCCAGGCGGTTATCTGCTGGGAGGACTGAGCTATTCTGCGGCAGAAACCGGCAAAACGGCTGCTCTGCTGGGCGAATGCGATTTCTGGCTTGTAAAAATGGACAGCAACGGCAATCAGCTCTGGGATAAAACCTACGGCGGTACAACCACGGATATCATCGAGGATATAATCCCGGTACAGAATGGTTTTCTCCTCGGCGGCTATTCCAACTCCCAACCCGCACCGGACAAGACAGCGCCCGCCAAAAGCAGTGATTACTGGATCGTCAGAACCGATGCGCAGGGCCAGCGATTGTGGGACAAAAGCTTTGGCGGCACAGATTACGATTTTCTTTTCAGCATGGCGTATGATAAAAACAACAGGCAAATCATGCTTTCCGGCTATTCTCTTTCGGCCAAGGATCAGGATGGCAAAACAGCACAGGATTACGGCCAGGAAGATTACTGGATTGTCAGAGTAAATGAAGAAGGCGACAAACTGGCCGAGTACAGCCTCGGCGGTTCAGCAGTGGATAAAGCATTCACATCGGCTTTTGACGGTTCGCTGCTGATCGGCGGTCCTTCGGATTCCCATGGCGGTACCGGCTCCAAAAGCATGGGCATGGCCAGAAATCTGGGCAAAAATGATTTCTACGTCGGCAAATATTCCGGTGACGGAGACAAGTTGTGGGATAAAACCTATGGCGGACCCGAAGAAGATAAATTGTTGTTCATTTCGCCGGTCAGCGGCGGATTGCTGCTTGGCGGACAGTCGGCCTCGGATTCATCGCAGACAAAAAGCGCGCCGAATAACGGCAAACTGGATGGATGGATTGTAAAAGTGGACTCAACCGGAAAGAAATTGATGGACGTAACCTTTGGCGGCAAAGAAGATGACACGATCAATGTCATTATAAAACTGAAAGACGGAAGTTACCTTTTATGCGGGGATTCCAGTTCACCTGAAGATGCGAACAAGCAAGCCGCAAGTTTCGGCAATGCAGACTTCTGGGCAGTGAAAATAAAGTTAAACTGACACAGCTATACGCGGCCGGCAGCTTGCTGCATCATTCTACGGATTGAACCGGCCCGAAGCGCATGACCGTACAGTAAATAGTTGATATTTTACATATATGCCCCTTTTTATCTGATTAAATTTAGGAAAGCTACACAGAACAGGATTCCTCAGAAATAGCAACGAGATTATCTGAACAATTTAATTCATCCTTGATATGGCTAATCGTCCCAACGTCTATCTGATTCATGCCTCCGATGCTGTTCAACACGTGGATTACATGAAGGAAATACTGATCCGCCTCAAAGCCGGAAACCGGATCAGCAGTTTTATCCCGCTGGAAGGTGCCGCAGCATGGGCGCTTCCTGAAAAAAACCTGCTTGCCGGCGACGCCATCGTCGTTTTACTGACCAACCAGATCATCCCGTTTAAAGAAGAAGGTGAAAAGTACCTTAAAAGCCTTCAGAACAAAGACCTCAAAATAATAGAAATCATTATCGACAGCATTCCTTACGATTCCGGATTCTACTTTTTTCCGGACGATGCACAGCCGATCCGGGAAAAGGGTAAAATGGACGAAGCCTGGGGAAAAGTTGAAAAAGGGCTGGAACAGATGTTTCCGCCGGTAAATGGAAAAGAGAAGAAGTCCGATTTTACAAAATACCTTAAATACGCTGTTGCCGCTATTGTTTTATTGTTGTTAATCTGGCTTGTTCCGAAGCTTTTTCATAAGAATGAAGTAAACTTTACTTTCCGGGTACAGGATGCATTGATGAAGCAAAAAAAGGATACTTCATCTTGTTATCAGCCGTGCCTTGCGAGCTTTTATGCAGAATCCGGCGACGCTGAAAATCTGGTCTGGAATTTCGGCGATTCTCTGCAAAAAACGGCGGTTACAGGCCAATATCCGGAATATCTGTTTACACAGGCCGGAACTTACACGATAAAACTGGCTGCCGGCAAAGAAGAGGATGCCGCAAGTACGGAAAAGAAACTGGAGGTCAAACCTGTTCCGCAAGCAGACTTTGAAGTAGTGAACAATGGATGCGTGGCACCGTGCCAGCTTACATTTATCAACCGATCCGTTTATGCCGATCAGTATTCCTGGGACCTTGGCAATGGCATAACGACCACTGAAAAAGATGCCAAAAATATCCAGTACCCGGCCAGCGGAAATTTTACCGTGCGCCTGACGGCATCCAACAAGGACGGCATCAAGCTGGATACTTCCAAATCCGTAACAATTGCTGTAGACGAATCGCCTTTTGCACGGTTCACTGCGAGTTATTCAGGCGATGAACAGCATAAATACAGAATGACGTTTAAAAACAATTCCCAATACAGCGATGAATATACATGGTCATTCGGCGATGGCAGCGATTTGCTGAAAACAAATAATCAGGACGCCATCACACATGATTTTCCATCCCTGAAAACCTACCGGGTTGCCCTCACGGCATCCAAAAATCGATCAGCAACAGACGAATACACCGACGACGTTTACCCGAGAAAATTCATCTGGCAATACAAGGATTATATAAAAGCCGTCAATAAAACCAACCCGGCGTACATGGAGGAAATTAAAAAATATGCTGTCAAAGATGCAGCCAGATTTCCGAGGTAATACGTACTTTATACAAGACCGTTACCCGATCAGCACCGTCATGCAGCCCAGCAGGATTGTACCGCCGTGCGCCGTCGTATCGCCCAGCCTCGCAGCAGGTTTTCCTCCGATCAGTACCGTGCCGGAACCCGCTGCAATCATGTCGGGCGGCCCTGCGCAGGTACAAAGGCTTGTCACCGTTGCTGCCGGCATTCCGCCGATCAGAACCGTAGGAACGCCGGGCGGCATCACTGGCCCTCCGACGTGGGGAACCAAAGCTGTAATCATCGGGCAGACATGCATATCTCCTACTCTTGCTGCGGGCTGTCCCATCTTGCCGGTTAAATAGTTGAAAAGGGATTACAATGCCAGGCGATAATCAGACAAATAATTCCAATAATGCCAGTTATAAATGTAAATATAAATTTTTGTGCATTTTCAATAACGCGGGGCCATTTTTGTCAAATGCAGCCTGACAGGCTACCCATAAAATAAAATCTACAAATTAATTGTAGTTACTTGTGCATTTTTGTCGTACTTTTCTGTTATATAGTCAATGTCGGATAATCCGGATTGTTGCTTTAATCCGATTTGTTGATGTAACTGGTTACCCGGCATAGCCGATTAATGAATGATTTCAGGCATGGTATAAAGTACATTTGACAACGTTGTAAAATGACGGATTTTCCGGTTTTCCAAGGCAACATTTCGGGAATTTTCTACGTAACTGCTTATAAATGTTTGTATTTTGTTTAGAATTTAAATCGCTTTTCTTGAAACAGAGAATTATTTTATGTATATTTTGAATAAAGGCGCGTTTTTTGTGGTTAAAGAACTTACTGCGCATTGATCAATCGGTAAGTATTGCAGAATTCAATCAAACAAAGCTCCTGATTCCGGAAGCCTTGTTTTTAATATCACACTACAATCATTTCTATATTGCTCGTAATATCATCCTATGAATGCAGAAAATCTACTCCCTCTAAAAGCATTTGATTTTAGGCATGTCCCTCTTTCCATGAACAATGACCTTTCTTTTTCCAGGGAAGGTGAAGCCTCTTTTTACGGTTCCGACGGTTACCTGCACTTTGCACTTCCCGGAACGAACTGGCTTATTGACAGTGTTAAAATGACTGATTTGCCATGGAGTAAAGTAGGCACGACTGTTTCAGAAATCAACGACAGGAACATTGCAGGGAATTTCAGTTTTGTAAAGAAACTGGCCGAGTCAAATGGCACGGGAGAACACCGGATTTCACAGGAAGTGAATGTGGTGATGGATATTCCGCTGACGATCAGCGTTTATGTCAAAGCCGGCACCAGAAATCTGGTACAGTTCAGCTTTCTGAATGCTGCCACCTATACCGGAGGAAATCCGGGTATGCGGGTTGACCTGACGAACGGCACCATTACTTCCAAAAGCTCCAATATTATTTCCTGTGAGGCCGTTGACAGTGGAAACGGCTGGTGGCGGCTTGCTGTTACCGGTGTTCCGGATCTGGGAACGGAATCGGGTCTTCATATTTACATACTCAACGAAAGTTATACGGTCAGCTATGACGGCAACCCGGATAAGTACATATATGTATGGGGTGCGCAGTTTGAGCAGGGTTTCAAGGCATCGGCTTTTACACCCACAACCACGGCACCTTATTTCGGATTAAGGTACAATTATAATCTTGCTTCCAAGCCTGTTCTGGCCGGCGTACTTATTGAACCCGCAGGAACGAACCTGTTTTTATACTCGCATACTTTCAACCAGAGTGCCTGGAAAGCCAAAGATACCCGGATTAATCTGGTTTCGGAGCGTTCTCCGGACGGAACACTCAATGCCTATAAACTGACCGAGAACGCCGGTTATTCTTCCCATTATCTGATTCCGGAACCAATGGTGGAAACCGAAGCGGGAGGCGTTTATACCATCAGTGTTTTCCTGAAGGCTGCCGGCCGCAATTGGGCATATTTCAATATCAACGGCGTTACGGCCCATTTCAATCTTGCAAATGGTATCCTGGGAAATCTAAGTTTTAAAATTGAATCTGCTGCTATGGAAAGCGCGGGCAACGGCTGGTACCGGTGCTCGTCCACGTTTGTTTCAGTGACGCCGGTTGCTTCCATAAGGATCGGTACCGAGATTGAAAATGCCGAAATGGTTTATACCGGGAATGGCAGCGCCGGAGTACTGATCTGGGGTGCCCAGCTTGAAAAAGGTGATAAAACGACAAGTTACATCCGGACCAGTGAAAAGGCTGCTTCCCGCAGCGCAGACAAAGTCACACTGACCCGCCCCAAATCCAATGTTCCGCTGGATGTTTTTATACAGCGAAGAAACGGCGGTATATGGATGACTGAGCAAACGGACGATCATGAAGTATCGACTTCCGAAAGTGAAGTTCAGCTTATACAATATTATAATCCGGAAATGCCGGATGTCAAAAAAGAGGAAATTTCGCAAAGTCTTTTCCCGCAGGAATATGGCTATTTTGCAGATGATTCGGCTCAGGTAATGATTTTCGGCACTGAATACAAAGCACAAACGCCGAACAAGCCGTGGTCCCTGCAAAAAGCGTACAACAAAACTTCTCCGACTTTCCGGATGCAGGTTAAAAATGGCGACCGATGGAGCGGTGATATAAAAACCATGCGGTCAAGAGAACGTTCCGAGCTTTATCTTAAGAGCGCAAACCTTCCTTTTGACCAGGATGTCTGGCTTTCTTTTGCGATAAAAATAGAACCCGGCGAGGCGCTGGATCTGTCCGACAATGGTTTTTGCATCATCGGCCAGTTTCATGCGAGTGAAGATGCCGAAGATGTAAGTTCTGCCCCTATTCTGGGACTGCGGATGGAAGGAGCTGATACCATCCGGCTCTATACGTGTTCCACTACAGAAAACCCGCATACAGTCGGGCCACCGATCGTTCCGAGGGCATTCAGCAGATTTACGCGCGGCATCTGGCACCGAATTGTTATCCGTGCCCGGTTTTCTCCTACCAATGCAGACCTGCAATGGTGGAAAAACGGTGAAGAACTGATCAATCTTACGGGTATCGGCATGGGCTTTCCGGATAAAACCGGTCCATACTGGAAATTTGGCTTATACCGGTCAACGATGCGGCAGACACTTGCTGTAGAGTATGCCAATATGGAGCTGAGCTATACGGCCTCACTTCTTCCGCGAGTCAAGCAACCGCTGATTATCATATAGTGCTTCTAAACATTGAACATAAAAAAGACTGTCTTGCAAGCCGAGACAGTCTTTTTTGTACATCCAATAAAAGTCAGAAATCCAGTTTCATATTTAAATAAATATTTTATACGCAATGCTGATTTCAGGATCGCCCATTCAGGAAAGCAAAACCGGTTTACAAGCCTGCTTTTTACTTTTTCACAATCTGGTGCGTACTTCCGGAGCCATCCTGTTTAATGATGACCAGCGTATACAATCCAGTCTGTAAATGCCGCAAGTCAATTTCACTAACGGGCACTTCTGACTTAAACACCTGCTTTCCGCCGGTATTTAGCAAGGTTAAGCTTTTTATAATATTTTTATCCGCAGCTTCAATGTAGATCTTCTCGTGTGACGGGTTCGGATATACTGAAAATGTTGATCCGGATATTTCAACATCTACGTTCTGAATCCGGCTGTAAGTAAAAGTCTGATCCTGATCAATCATTTTAAGTCTGTACAAATTCCGGCCTTTCATAGCAGCCGAATCAGTAAAAGTATAGTGGCTGTTCACTTGTGAATTCCCGGCAGATTGTACACTGCCAATTGTGAGCCACTGTTTTCCATTATAGCTGCGCTGGACTTCAAAACTTTTACTGTTTTCTTCACTGGCAGTTTTCCAGTCTAGCTGCACATTTCTTTCAACTGCCTTGGCTGTAAAGCTGATGAGTTCTACCGGAAGAACTACATCATTCATGTAGCGGGCAAGTGCGAAATTGTAATCGCTGCCATTTTTGGTATAACCGGCAACAACAATCTTTCCGTTTTTCTGAAGAGCCATACTGGTTCCAAAATCCCAGTTTCCAGCAAAATCTGTGATGACTTTCCCGTTTGCACCAAAGCTGTTGTCCAGCGTACCATCCGTATTGTAACGTGCAAGTGCAAAGTCCAGAGTAGTTCCGTTATTTCTGGCTGTAAAGCCAAATGCCAGAATTTTCCCATCCGTTTGTAGCACCACAGAAGCAGGAACATCATCTGTATTATCAAATGTTGTTAATACAATGCCATTGTTGCCGAACGTATTATCAATGCTGCCGTTGCTATTATAGCGGACGAGTGCAAAATCATCAAAGCCTCCTATTTTCACAGCTTTAGTTGTGCCAGTTGTAATAATTTTTCCATCTGCCTGAATCTTAAGTGATACTGCAACATCCCACTTTCCCAATGTAGTTTTTACAATGCCATTTGTGCCAAAAGAATAGTCCATTTGCCCATCAACTTCAAACCGAGATATTAAAAATATATTATTGAATGTGTCATTAATTTCATCGTATACTTCTGTAAAACCTGCTACAACAATCTTTCCATTAACTTGTAATTCCATTGCTCTAATAGATTGCCAACTTCCCAATATGCCAACATGTGATATTCTTCTACCATTTATACCAAAATTAGAATCTAAAGATCCATCATTATTGTACCGAGCCATTGCTAAATCAAGATCAGTGTTAGATAGATCACCTGAATATCCACCTACAATAATTTTACCGTCCGGCTGCAAAAGAACCTTATTTGCTTTTTCATTGGTATTGTTAAAATCTGTTGTAACAACGCCGCCAGTTCCAAAACCCAGATCTCTGCTGCCATTAGAATTGTATCTAACCATTGCAAAATCATAATTGGTACCATTCCAACTGTATCCTGCCGCAATGATTTTCCCATCTGGCTGAATAACCACTGAATATGGAATATCTTCATCAATGCCCACAATTGTTTTAACTACTCCGAAATTACCAAATGAATTATCTATAGAACCATCTGAATTGTAACGAACAAGTGTGAAATAGGCATTATAGTCTACGGGCGTACAATACCCTGCCATAATTATCTTTCCGTCATCCTGTACAAGAACAGATGTAGCGATATTTCTTGTCTGATCAACATCAGTTACTACTTTTCCATTCTGCCCGAATGAAGCATCCAGCATTCCTGATTGGGCAAACAAGTGGGTAGAACAAATAAGAAAAGCAGGTGTAAACAGGGAAAGTGTAAAGTGGAAAAGTCTTGTCATCAAGTTCATTTGATAAGCGTGTGTAAATGATTTTGTTCATCACTCGGGTGAAATTAGCAGATCGAGTTGATGGATTAAAGAAACTCAAACTTTGCGAATCCAGAAACCATCTAGGCCGTTCAGTTTTCAGCCGGTACTTATCATTATACAAATGGTATTTACAGGGTTTAAAATAGCGTCGAGTAATGTAATTAGAACGATTAAACACTTTTGCACAAACGTGTTAATACAGCATGAAAAAGCCCCGTTCTGCATGTGAACGAGGCATTTGGAATAGTTAACTATGTTTTGAATGGATATCCTCAATCTGTAATTATCAGCTATTTTGGATAGCAGTAATAAATGACATTCAATTAAATCGTCGGTGTACCGCCTGTAACCTGTATCGTAGAAGCGGTCATGTAGCTCGAATCCTGCGAAGCCAGCAATACATATGCAGGTGCAAGTTCCGCTGGTTGCCCGGCACGTTTCAACGGTGTATCCGAACCAAATGACTTTACTTTTTCAGGCGGCATGGTGGATGGAATCAGCGGTGTCCAGATCGGGCCGGGCGCCACACAATTGACACGAATGCCTTTTTCTCCCCACAACTGACCCAGACCGGCTGTGAAATTCTGAATGGCTCCTTTGGTAGAAGCATAAGCCAGTAATCCGGGCGATGGACGGTATGCATTTACAGAAGTGGTATTGATAACGGTGCTGCCAGGCTTAAGATGCGGCTCGGCTGCCTTGCACAAGTAGAACATGGCAAATATATTGGTCCGGAAAGTGCGGTCCAGTTCCTCTGCGCTCAGTTCCTGTAATGATTCGTGCGACATCTGGAAAGCCGCGTTGTTCACCAGAATATCCAGTCCGCCCAGTTCATTGACGGCTCGTTCCACAATTTGCTTGCAATGCGCTTCTTCCTGAATGTCACCGGGTACCAATACGGCCTTTCTGCCTGCCTGCTCTACATATTTGGCTGTTTCTCTGGCATCTTCGTCTTCACTAAGATAGGAAATCAGCACGTCGGCGCCTTCACGGGCAAAAGCAATAGCAACAGCTCTGCCTATTCCTGAATCACCGCCGGTTATGATTGCTTTCCTGCCCGTTAACTTGCCGGAGCCTTTATAAGAATTTTCGCCGTGATCCGCTTCCGGAGTAAGCTGCTCTTCGTAGCCCGGTACTGGCTGTTCCTGATCCGGGAACGGCGGTTTTTCATATTGTTCCAACGGATTCTGCATTTCGTTGCTGCTGTTTTCCATAATGGTAAGTTTTAGTTAAAATTTAGAACGGCAACCGTATTGCCAACAAAATTGAGAAGGAAGAAAATCACAGTGTTATATGCATTCCTTTTACATGCCATATCTTTGATGTTTCATCCGTTCGGGTACTTTTATCCGAATGCACTGTGCCCTGCAAATATGATGCCGCAAAGAAACCGCCAAACCTTGTTCCGCTCCTCTTTCCTGTTTTTACCCTGAATCATTTTTCAAAGAATCCGGGTTTTGGTACTTTCCACACCGTTTATATCACTTTTATCTTTAAATTGACGCTTTTAACTTTCAAGCTTGTATGAACCATTTATTCCAGACCAACCTGCACCGGCGTTCCCGGTTTTCTCTTTTACCCGCACTTACTTTGCTGCTGGCCTTTTTCACGCTGAATACTTACGGCCATGGGCTGAAACCAATGGCTTCCCCGCTCGAAGGACGATGGGATATTACGATTGATGTTTCCGGAAAACCGTCTCCTTCGTGGCTGGAAGTGAGGCATTCCGGAACACATACGCTCGTCGGGCAGTTTACGGGGATTTCCGGAAGCGCCCGCCCTATTTCCGAAGTTCATTTCAAAGACGGCAAACTAAGCTTTGAAATTCCGCCGCAATGGGAAAAAGGCGATAAAAACCTGAGTGTGGAAGGAACACTCGCCGGGGAAAAATTGTCGGGCACACTCACAACACCTGATGGAAAAACCTATAACTGGAACGGCGTACGTGCGCCATCTCTGAGACGGCAGTCGCAGCCTTCCTGGGGAAAACCCATCAAACTAACTGAAGGAAATACAATTAAAGGCTGGCATGCAGCAGGTGAAAACCAGTGGATTGCGGAAAACGGCATTTTGCGCAGTCCGAAATCCGGTGCCAACCTGATTACGGATGAAAAATTCAATGACTTCAAACTGCATGTGGAATTCCGCATTCCGAAGGGAAGCAACAGCGGCGTATATCTGCGCGGCCGCTACGAAGTGCAGGTGACAGACAGCAAAGGCATGGAACCGGCACTGGATCAGCTTGGCGCCATTTACGGCTTTATCAGCCCCACAGAAATGATGGCCAAAGATCCGGGAGAATGGCAGTCATTTGACATTACACTGGTCGGAAGAATGCTGACGCTGGTTACAAATGGCAAAACGGTGATCTGCGGACAGGAAATTCCGGGCATTACCGGCGGCGCATTGGACAGCAACGAAGGCGAACCCGGCCCGTTGTACATTCAGGGCGATCATGGTCCTGTGGAATACCGCAATATTGTAATTACGCCTGCCAAATAACAGGTATAAAACTTTCTATAAAACGCAAAAAGCAGTCCAGAATGGCTGCTTTTTGCGTTTTAACGGCTTTTTACTTTCAACCAATTTCCGGCTCCGGACCACGGTGTTCCGCCACTTTGACAGCAGTGTTTATTTTTACAGGCTTTCCTTCCTTTGCCGACTGATAAATGGCTTCCATCAGCAAATGATCCTGCAGACCTTCTTCTCCCGGCGTAAAAGGCTTTGTGTTTTTTAAAATACATTCCGAGAAATGGTCTATTTCAGCAGCGAACTGATTGTTTTCTGCCATTCCGATATTTTCATGCAGTTCCAGTTTGCCATTTGCCCTGGCACTTGTAAGGTCCTGTCCTTTATAGGCATATGCTTTGTCCATGTTGAGCCAGCCCCGTTCGCAAAGTACGCGGTAACGGCGGCTTTCATGAACATTATAATGCGTGGCGCAGTTGGCAATCACTCCGTTCGGAAAGCGCATTTGCCAGGAAATAAATTCCTCCACTTCGGCAAACAACGGATTTCCGGGCGTACTGTATTGATAAGCAAATACTTCTGTCGGTTCTTCACCGAGGATAAAACGCGTTGTATTCAGGCAATACAGGCCAATGTCGGGCAAAGCGCCGCCTCCGGCCAGTTTCTTTTTGTGCCTCCAGTGATCCGGATTGGCGCTGCTCTGGCAATTGGCGGCTTCAATATATTTCGCCGGACCGAATTCTTTCTTTTGCAGCAATTCTCTCAATTTTCTGTTATGCGGCTGATACTGAATCCGGTATGCAATCATCAGTTTCACATTTGCCTTGTTGCACGCATCGATCATTTCGCGGCATTCTTCCGAAGTATTTGCCATCGGTTTTTCACACAGAATATGCTTTCCTGCCTTGGCGCCCCGTATAGTATATTCCTTGTGCATTCCGTTCGGCAAAACAATGTAAATGACATCGACGTCCTTATTGTTTTTAATCTGGTCGTATGTTTCGTAGCTGTAACAATTTTCCGGTTTCACACCGTATTGCGCGGCTACTTTCTGCATTTTGTCAGGCGTGCCGCTCACGAGCGCAGCCAGTTTTGATTTTTTACAGGTATGAAGGGCAGGTATAATCTCTTCCAAAGACAAATGTCCGAGTCCGACTATTGCATACCCGATGCGCTGATCCGGCGGAAGCGGCATCGGTACCGGTGCAGACTGCTGATCAAATTCCGATTTCCATTTTTCCAGCACGATCTGATCTTCGGGTTTGTATGGAACCATCGTTGCAGACGAAACCGGTTTTTTAACCGTCTGTGCAAAAATCCTGTTTTTACCGCTTGCAGCCACGATATTTCCCATTGCTCCGATTGCCGCATATTTTCCGGTCATGGATAAAAAACCTTTCCGGGAAATAATTTCCTTTTCGCTGATGTTTGTTGATGAAGTATCATTCAGTTCATTTTCTTTCATTATAAAAGTTACTTAGCTGTTGATAAAGGTTCCCATTGTTGGTATTTGGTACCAGGAAAAAATATTATACCCGACTGTCTGTAAATGTATATTTCTAACAGACTGAAAATTCTTGCAAAAAATCGATAGAGAACTAATTCACAACAGTTTGTAGCATCAGTTCATTTAAAAATAAAACTGGACAGAGAGTATACAAAAGTCCGGCTTATTGTTGTTAGCATGAGAGATTATCTATCTATGAGACTGGACGCTTTATGAGCAAGCACTTACACGAAAAAAGCTGCTGGACCGAAAATGCACCGGACGGCAGCGAACGCCATCTGTTTAAAATTCAGCATAAAGGTCTGGGCACCTACAGAATCCTGAAAGATCTTCATCCCGGCTTGCTGAATAAAAAAGCAGAAAATCAGTTTCGGCTATGGGATCAACAATGGAGTGCGATTTTAAGCCAGAACGACGTTCTTGTTTCCAAAACAAAAACGCCTGCACTTGCCGGAGAAGCTACTGCGAAAGCCAGAAAGGCAATTCAGGAAATAGAAGATATTGCCGTTGAATCAACTCCGATGCATCTTGGTGACCTGAGCTGGAACGCACTGACCGATCATTCTGCATTTCCGGAAACCGATCCCGCCGAGTTGCTGCAACGTGAATTGATGCATTTTGAAGAAATTCCCGAACCTGCGCTGCATGTCCCGCCCGAAAAGCCGGATGAGGCTGATTTTATCCCAGAGCTTACTTTCGCAGCCAGGAAATTAGGTTTTCTGGCAGATCGGAGCATAGCCAGGCAGCAGAAAAAATACCATGAAGCCATTGCCGAATGGGAAACACAAACTGTAAAGCTGAACCATGAAAATGACAATCTTCGGAAAATTTATCACGCTGAAAAAGCAAGGTTTGAAGCAGGCCGCCAGCAGCTGATTGCCAAATATGAGAAAGCGGGTATAGTTTGGAAAAGGAGAAAAACCGAATTTTACAGAAATCAGAATGAGCTGAATGCGTATGTCTCCGGTTTGCGCCAGTCTTACGCATATCACGAGCCGACAGCTGTCATTGCATACAATGAACTGATTCTGAATAATGTCGCATATCCTGCCGGCTTTCCGAAAGACTTTGATCTGGAATACAATCCGGAGACTAAAATGCTTGTTGCTGAATACATTTTGCCATCGCCTTTTCACTTTCCACTCCTGAAAGAGATCAAATACAACAGTTCAACAAAGGATTTTGAAAACCATTATTTGTCAAAGGAACAGCTTGCCGGGCTTTTTGAAACTACGCTCTATAAAATTACGCTGAGAGCCTTGCACGAGTTGTTTACTTTTGATGATGCACATGCCATTGATACCATTGTGTTTAATGGGTGGATTGAATCAGTAAATAAAAGAACACGTAAAACGGGTACCGAATGCATCTTATCGGTAAAAGCGGATAAAAGTAAATTTCAGAAAATCAACCTCACCAACATTGACCCGAAAACCTTGTTTGAAAATCTGAACGGAGCTGCGGCAAGTCGTTTGATCGATATGGTACCGGTAAACCCTATTGCTCAGTTGAATTTGTACGATAAGCGTTTTGGTCCGTCCCAAGGCGGCTTACTTTCACAAAATTACAATTTTGTTTGTGTTTGATTTAGAAATTTAGACCCAAGAACAGGCGGCTCCGCAGGAGCCTAACAATTGCATAACTTTTCTTACATACTCTACAAACAGAGGGCTCAGCAGGAGCCATATCACAGGCCCGGCAGGGCCTTCCTGTTTATAGCAGTGTTTGTCCATTTCCATAATCCTCACTCCTGCGGAGTGGCCTTGCCGAGAACAGGCGGCTCCGCAGGAGCCTAACAATTACATAACTTTTCTTCCATACTCTACAAACAGAGGGCTCAGCAGGAGCCATATCACAGGCCCGGCAGGGCCTTCCTGTTTATAGCAACGTGGTCAATTTATAGGTTTCTCACTCCGAAGGAGTGGCCTTGCCGAGAACAGGCGGCTCCGCAGGAGCCTTCTATTACATACATTCTACTGCATTTCCTACAAACAGTGGGCTCCGCAGGAGCCATGCCACAGGCCTGGCAGGGCCTTTCTGTTTATAGCAATGTTGTCCATTTCCATAATCCTCACTCCTGCGGAGTGGCCTTGCCGAGAACAGGCGGCTGCGCAGGAGCCTTCTCCTCATTACCCTTTTAATCCACATCATTTTATTATTGTATTTTCACTAATTTGCAATTACCATTTCCCAAGCTGACATTATCCTATGAAAAATATACTTCTTCTGCTCTTGTTACCACTTCTGTTAACGTCTGGCTTGCATTTCTTTTACAGAGAATATGAGTCTTTGCCAAGGACTGAGCCGGAAAGTATAACCATGTGCAGCTCAGGATCCGGAATAAGCGTTAGTACCGATGCAAACGGCAAGTTTGTTACGGAATTGCCGGGATGGGGAAAGTATGCTTATCCTGTTTCAACTTCAAAAGACAGTGCACAATTCTACTTTAATCAGGGATTGAACCTGTATTACAGCTATCATATGAAGGAAGCACTGGCTTCTTTCAGAGAAGCTGCCCGTATTGATCCCGGCTGTTCGATGGCATTCTGGGGACAAGCACTGGCCATGGGACCCTATTACAATGCGGCACATACCTATAGAATGCCCGCCGAAGTACCGCCTGTCTTACAGCAGTTCACTCAGGTTTCGGACAATGCAACCGCAAAGGAAAAAGACCTGATGCAAGTCATGACGCTTCGATACTCCGCAGATGCTTCGGACACTAAACGAAAAGAATTGAATCTTGCATATGCTTCGGGTATGCGTAAACTGGTTGAAAAATACCCCGAAGATCACGATATCAGAATGTTGTACGTGGATGCGGTTATGCTTATTCATGCCTGGGATTTCTGGAACAGTAACGGATCAGCAAAAGAATGGACCGGTGAACTTGTTCAACTATGCGAAGGCACTCTCAGGAAAAACCCGGATCACCCTGCCGCACTGCATTATCATATTCATCTTACCGAGGCATCACACCATCCCGAAGTTGCGCTGCCAAATGCCGACAAGCTTAAAAATCTTTTTCCGGGCGTTGCACATATGGTGCATATGTCGAGCCATGAGTATCAACGAAACGGAATTTATGCGAGCGGCGTTGAAGTAAATGATCTTGCCGACAGCAACCTGCTGCTTTATAATTCCCTTGCAGCGCATCTTTCACTGAACAAACACAGTGCGCATTATTTTGCCGTGCAGACTTACTGTGCCATGAGCGGCGGCATGTACGAAACAGGTATGCGTGACGCATTTCGATGCCGCAATACAGTTTCGCCGAGCCATGAAAATACCTACGATCAGTATTTGTATATGCTGCCTTCGCTTACGCTTGTCCGTTTAGGCAAATGGGATGAAATTCTGAAAGACAGTACAATTCCTGATGCAAGCTGGTCATACGCATTACTGCTTCATCATTTTTCCACAGGGATGGCTTACGTAAATACTGGCCGCATGGAAATGGCGAAGAAAGAGCTGGCCGATTTACAGATCAATGCAAAAGACGAAATCCTTAAAAAGCGCCGGATTCCTTTTAATGCACCGCTTCCAATTGCACACATTGCAGAAAATATATTGAATGCCAGTATTTTATATGTTGAACAAAAATCTGATGCTGCAATTGCATCTCTGAGGAATGCAATTGAAATAGAAGATAATCTGATCTATACCGAGCCGAATGACTGGCCTCTTCCGGCACGACAATACTTGGGTGCTATCTTGTTAAAGATGAAAAAGCCTTTGGAAGCCGAAAAAGTTTACCGTGAAGATCTGATCTGGAACCCGGGAAATGGTTGGTCGCAGATCGGATTGCACCGTAGCCTGGAGATGCAGAAGAAAAATGAAATGCTTGCTAAACTGAAATCCGGTTATAAAAAGTCATTTTCCCATGCCGAAGTAATTCCGCCCGCGTCTGTGTATATGAACTTGTAATTTAACTTCTAACAGACTGACGTTCTATTAAGGCTGCTCCAACGGAGCAACGCTTAACAAGGCACGAGGTCATTTGCTAGAAACAGTCAGCTCCGCTGGGCTGATCGTTTAACCGCGGGGCGGTTTCCTGCTTATAGAACGTAGTTTGTGAAAGTAAACCCTCAACTCCGGATGGAGTGGCCATTTGCAATTGCATGGAGGCTATGCCAGAGCTAGATTTTATACAACAGTTCTGATTGTATCAAAAGGCAGAATATCATAATAAGAACAGTATTTTTTCTAAAAAAATATCTTTCCTGAAAGCTCAGGAAAGATATCTGCATTATTTACTCAACGTTCCTCTATTACTTAACCTTCAAACTCGTACATCAATCAAACAAAAAAATAATTGATGCCTTCATAAGCCCTGGTTCAGAATATTATTCAAATATGGTCACCCGGAATTTAATATTAAAAATGCGATGAGCCAACGGCAGTACTGGTTGAACTTACGGATTCAGAAAGTAGTTTTGACGATTTTTGTCTTCTTGATTGTTGATGCTGATAAAACGGATCTTCATGCTTATATTTAAGTTCGATTTATAAATTATTCCTATTTTTAATTAATTTCTTACAGAATGAACCGTAGAGAAGCTGTTCAAACATTAACCTTCCTGCTGGGAGGTACGATATCTGCTCCCCTGATGGCCGGCATCATGGGTGAAAAACTCAATTTCGGTCCATCGGTGGAAGTTACAGACCAGCAGGAAGCTTTACTGGCAGAAGTTGCGGATGTAATTATTCCCACAACTGGAACGCCCGGAGCCAAGGCAGCCGGTGCAGAAAAATTCATTACCCGCATCATGCGCGATTGCTATAAAGAAGAAGATCAGAAGAAATTCTATGACGGACTTGAAAAAGTGAACGGACAAAGCAAGGAAGTTTACGGAAAAGGATTCACCGAACTGGACGCCGCGCAGAAGATCGATATTGTGAAACGCACTACTGTTTCAGACAAACCTTTCTTTTTACAAATGAAAGGCCTTACGCTGACGGGATATTTTACTTCTGAAGTCGGCGCAACGCAGGCGCTTGACTACTTGCCGGTTCCGGGCAGATTTGATGGAAGCTGGCCCATGCCGAAAGGTCAGAAAAGCTGGGCGCTGTAACCTGTAAAAACTATCCGGCAGATTGTCATCCAACCCACTTAAATAATGACCATTCATGACAATCAATGACAACTGAATAACAATTCATACCCATTGATTACAATTCATGACAATCCATGACAACTAAATGACCATTCATGACAATCCATGGCCACTAATGACAATCGCTGATCAATACCAATAAAAAAACTCTTAATAAATGGCGAATTTAAATATTGACGCAGTAAAAGAAGTTACATACGATGCCATCGTCATCGGTTCGGGTGTTTCCGGCGGATGGGCGGCAAAAGAACTTACGGAAAAAGGCCTGAAAGTGCTGATGCTTGAAAAAGGCAAGAACCTCGAACACGTGTCGGGTTACGAAAATGCCATGAAAGCGCCCTGGGAAACCAAGTATAACGGCAGGCTTACCGTAAAACAGATTGAAACACACCCGTTCCTTTCCCGCGATTACCCGTATAATGAACTTACGGAAAAGTACTGGATGAACGATATGGATTCGCCGTACGAAGAAAAGAAGCGCTTCGACTGGTTCCGGCCCAATATCGTGGGCGGAAAATCCATTATGTGGGGACGCCAGTCGTACAGGCTGAGCGATATCGATTTCGAAGCCAACCTGAAAGACGGCATTGCGGTCGACTGGCCGATCCGTTATAAAGATATAGCGCCATGGTATTCATATGTTGAAAAGCACGTTGGAATTTCAGGTGAAAAACTGGGACTCCCACAGCTTCCCGACAGTGATTTTATCCCGCCGATGGACATGTATTTTGTGGAAAAAGAAGTTCGCAAACGCCTTGAAAAACAATTTCCGGGACGTACAATGACCATTGGACGTGTTGCCAACCTGTCGCAGCCGACCAAAATACAGCTGGAAGGAGGCCGTGCTCCGTGCCAGTACCGCAACCGCTGCGCACTAGGCTGTCCGTACGGCGCCTATTTCAGTACGCAGTCGAGTACACTTCCGCCGGCTGTAAAAACCGGCTTGCTTACCTTGCGTCCGGATTCGGTTGTAAGGGAAATTATTTACGACAATAAAAAAACGTCCGGCGGTACAAACGGAAAAGCAACGGGCGTGCGCGTAGTAGATACTGTTACACTTCAGGAAAAAGAATATTTTGCCGGATTGATTTTTGTTTGCGCAAGTGCGCTTGCTTCCACTGCACTTCTGTTAAATTCCACTTCCGACCGTTTTCCTAACGGTATGGGAAATGATTCGGGTGAGCTTGGCCACAATTTGATGGATCACCATTTCCGCACTGGTGCAAGCGGCGTTTGGGAGGGCGATCTGGACAAGTACTACTTCGGACGCCGTGCGAACGGAATTTACGTGCCGCGTTACCGCAACATCGGTTCTGACAAGCGCGATTACCTGCGCGGATTTGGTTACCAGGGCGGCGGCGGCCGTCAGGGATGGCAGCGGAACATTGCCGAACTTGCTTTCGGAGCGGAATTCAAGGAAGAACTGACAACTCCGGGCAACTGGACCATGGGTTTTGGCGGTTTTGGCGAAACTTTGCCGTACCATGAAAATTACATGTACCTGAACAAGAACAACAAGGACAAGTTCGGAATGCCGGCTGTTGTATTCGACGCTGAACTTCGTGAAAACGAGAAAAAAATGCGTGTCGATATGATGAACGATGCAGCCGAAATGCTTGAAAAATCAGGTATTAAAAATGTAAAAACCTATGATAACGGATCTTACCTCGGCATGGCGATCCACGAAATGGGAACAGCCCGGATGGGACGCGATCCGAAAACGTCAGTACTCAATGGCTTCAACCAGATTCATGCGGTTAAAAACGTATTTGTAACCGACGGCGCGGCCATGACCTCGGCGTCATGCGTGAACCCGTCGCTGACTTACATGGCATTGACTGCACGTGCTGTCGACCATGCGGTGAAGGAATCCAAAAAGAAGAATATCTAAACTTTTCATTGCCTGCCGGATCTCAACAGCCGGCAGGCTTTTTTTATCCTACGGCAATCAGTTAAAATGATCAGAACTGCAGATTTCTACTAATTTGCAGCTCTGATCATTTTTTTAATCTCGTATTCATGGATCAAGTATTACAAATCAGTGCTGCCCGAAGAGCAACTTTACTCATTTTCCTCGTTTGCGGAATCGGCCTTTCAAGCTGGGCTCCAATGGTTCCTTTTGCAAAAATCTCGCTCGGACTCAATGATTCCGATCTCGGCGTTGTGCTTCTTTCGCTGGGTGCGGGCGCCATTTTCACCATGCCGCTGACCGGAATCCTGATCAATAAATTCGGAAGCAGAAGAATTGCGCTGATCGCCGCTTTTATCATCGCCCTGTTGCTTCCTATGCTGCTGATGGCAAAGAATTCGTGGCAGCTGGCTGCTGCGCTGTTTGTTTTCGGTGCCGGGATCGGGTGCATTGATGTTTCCATGAATGCACAGGCTGTCGTTGTTCAGGAACGTCACGGAAGCCACATCATGTCTTCTTTTCACGGCATGTTCAGCCTGGGCGGCTTGATTGGTTCCATTGGTCTTGGCTTTCTCATTAAAGCAGGCTTGTCCCCTACGGTTGCTGCGGTCAGTATTTCGGCTTTACTGATCCTGATTGCTGTGACGCAATCCAGGTATTTGCTTCCGCATTCGGAAGAAGCACAAATAGACAGTACGGGCTTTCAGTTACCAAAAGGTCCGGTTCTGTATCTGGGGCTAATGTGTTTTGTACTATTTCTTGCCGAAGGTTCCATGCTCGACTGGAGTGCTGTATTTCTGCAGTTTTCAAGAAACTTTGATCCGTCGCTTTCCGGCGTCGGTTATGCTGCATTTTCGGTCGCCATGGCAGTTATGCGTTTGACCGGCGACAAAATCATTCACCGCATTGGCCCTGCCAAAGTAGTGTTCTACGGCACCATGCTGGCCGGTTCCGGATTTCTGCTGGCCGTTCTGGTACCTTCGGCTTTGGCTGCCATTGCCGGCTTTGTACTGGTCGGACTGGGCGCGGCCAATGTCGTGCCTGTGTTTTTCACAGCAGCCGGCAGTTTTCCCAACATCCCTCCTTCCATTGCCTTGTCGGCCGTTACAACGCTGGGTTATTCCGGGCAGCTTGTCGGGCCTGCATTCATCGGCTTTATTGCGGAGATTACTTCGCTATCCATAGCTCTGGGAATCGTCGGCGCCTTGCTTTTTATCGTTGCGTTCACATACAGGCATCGCGAATGATCTGTCGCCAGCCTCCATTTATACCTTTTTGCATCAGATCATAAATCAGTAGATGACAAATACCAGCCGGCTTTTCTTCAAAATGACTTTCAATTTACGAATGAAAAAAATTACAGTGCTGATCTGCATCTGCTTATGTGCCGCTTCTCTCTTTGCCCAGACGGTTAAAAAAGAAGATTTCTGGTGGAAGAAAAATAATCTGCGCGTTATACAGATGAACCTTCCGGCGTACGAAGGAGCCACTATTCATGCAGATTCCATCGTGGCCGATCTGGAAAAGTATTCGGCCAATACGCTGCTCATCAATGCAGGCGGGATCATGGCGTTTTACCCGACCAAGCTTGACTTTCACTATCAGAATCCTTACTCCACAGACAATTACATTCTTGGAGATGTCATCCGGAAATGTCATGAAAAGAACATCCGGGTCATTGTACGGTTTGATTTCAGCCGGGTGCATGAAAGCATTTTCAAGGCGCATCCCGACTGGTGCTATATTTCGCCAAAAGGCGAGCGGATCATCAATACCGATATGTATGTGGTTTCCATCAATGCACCTTATGTTCAGGAAAAAGCTTTTAAAATCATTGAAGAAGTCATCAGTCTTTTTCCGGTAGACGGGATTTTTCTGAACATGCCGGGATATCAGGTCAATAACCCGTATGAAGGCAAATACCACGGCATTGACCAGAATGATTACGATAAAAAACGTTTTACAGCATTTTCAGGAGGGATGAAGTTACCAACGGAGGAAAACAAGGCGGATACTTTGTTCCAGAAATAC
Source organism: Dyadobacter sediminis (assembly GCF_005860765.1). Classification (GTDB taxonomy): domain Bacteria; phylum Bacteroidota; class Bacteroidia; order Cytophagales; family Spirosomataceae; genus Dyadobacter; species Dyadobacter sediminis. The sequence continues at coordinate 1,002,320 of NZ_VCEI01000011.1, forward strand.
CTTGAATTCAAAAAGCAAACCGTTGAAGACTGGTCTGAAAGGCTGCACAAGCTGGTGAAATCCAGAAACAGCCAGATTGCAATCTGTACTTATTCAGACAAATTTGTGGACATTATCCGCCATGAATCGCAAAGCATGACTACGCTGCCTTACTGGCCTTATACCGCTTCGGACAACGTTGCGAATGCCGTGAATTCTTTTCCGGAACATATTATCAGCAATGCCAGTATCCAGCAGATTTCATTTCAGTCGCGCTACAATGCCGTCGAACCACAGGAAGTCCAGATCAGGCTTTACGAAAATATTGCGAATGGCTCCGGGCTGGACCTGAGCATGATGGGCGACATGCGCGGCTATGAAGATGAACGAAATTATGACGTAATCCGGACAGTATACGCTTTTCATAAAAAAAATGAGCCTTATTTCGGAAAGTACCAGTCCGTTGCCAAAATAGCCGTTATCGCGCCCGGTGCATGGCCCAGCGGCGAGCCGATGCAGGAATACCGCGGCATCCAGCTGATGTTAAAGGAAGCGCATATTCCCTTTGATATTATAGAAGACGGACAAATCGCACATCTGGCAGAGAAGGTGAAAAATTATAAATTACTGATCCTGCCGGAAATTACGTACCTGAAACCGGAATCCCTTGAAACGCTGAAACAGGCAAGCAGACAAGGCACCCATTTGATTGCAACAAGCCGCAGCCTGTTCGACAGTCCTGAAACCTTGCAGGAATTGTTCGGAGCCAAAATTGAAAAGAAAGACAATGACGGCGCAGGCAATTACCTTGTTCCGGACGATAGAAGGATCTTCAAAAGATTTCCGGGACAAAAAATGCTTTTCTGGAAATTCAATCTTGGATTATACGATCTGAAAGGAGCAGATCAGCAGCTGCTTCCGATCCTTGCCAAAGGTCGTCCGGGCCCGCCTGAAATCATCGGCGGCCACGATCTGACGGGTTATCATGCCATGGGAATTAAAAATCATGGAAAGAGCAAAGCGGTCATTTTTCCCGTAAATCTTGGAAAGTTATACTATGTACATGGTTATCAGGAGCATAAGAATTTACTTCTGGATGCAATCGACTATATTCTGCCCGAGGCCAAAGAAACCATACAGACCAATGCACCGGCGCGTGTGGAAGTCATCGTAAAGGAATTTGTAAAAAATACGGACGCCAGCCGGGAGAAGAAAACGAGCGACGGCATGATTCTTCATCTTGTCAATCTCACGGGTTTCAGCGGTAACACCTATTTTGAACCTTTGCCGCTTTATCATCTTGAATTCAGGATCAAATCGGAAAAAATGCCGAAGAAAGTGTTCGCATTAGCAAACGGGCGAGCCGTTAAATTTCAAACCAAAGACGGTTTTATCCATCTTGAACTGGACAAACTGGAAGGATTTGAAGGCATTGTCATGGAATGGAACTGAAATCTGTCAGCTATTCTGATATCACTTAAAGGTAACTCAGCCATGGAGAACGTTTGCGGGCTTTCAGTTCACCAAACCACTTGCATGGAAAATACATGAGCCCAACAACAGCGATCCATACCAGATATACGTAACCCAGTTCGTAGCCGAAATCGGCTGGCCGAAATTTAAAAAACAGATCGGGGGCCGTGGCCTGCTGCCAAGTATAGCCGGATGAAAGCACCGCAATCATCGTCAGGGTATGGATGAGGTAAAAATGACCTAGAAAGTAAAAAAACGGCACTCTGCCGTAAACGGTTAAAATCCGGGCAATACGGTTGCTGCTGTTTTCCGTAAACGCAAGCAGAATAAGCAACGGACCTTGCGTGATCAGTGTAAAAAGCAGTGAAGGCGGGTATTTGGTAACGTTCAGAAAGGAAAGGAAAGTCCTTGCTCCCGTTTTTTGTCCGGACCAATGCACAGGGTCGCCATAACCGTTTGCAAACCTTAATCCTACAAACAATACCACGGCAGCAAGGCCTGCTAAGATCAGGATCTTTTGTCTTTTCGCTTTCGGAAAACTGCTTTTGTAAAGCGTTCCGAGGCCATAACCCACAAGCATATGTCCGGCCCAGGGCAGAATCACGTACATAAATGCCAGCATGCCGCCGTCGCCCCGCGGATAAAACCTTGCACCGCCTGTCATCAGAATTCCGAGAAAAATGTCCAGTGCCGAATTGGGAGTAAGCTTGATATAATCCAGCAGATTATGGCCAAACAAAATGACCATTCCAATTATCAAAATGGTTTTCGGACTGAAAAACCGGATCAGCAGTCCGAGTAAAAGCATACTGCATCCAAGCGACCAGAGCACAGCCAGAAACGTCGTTTTGAACGTTATATCAAATGAAAAGGCAAAGGTCATGAAAGTTATTTCCACGATAATGAGCCAGAATCCGCGTTTGATCAGAAAAGCGGAACTTTCCGAAGTGCTTTTATTTTGTCCCGACAAGTATGCAGAAATACCGGAAAGCAATAAAAAAGACGGTGCGCAGAAATGTGTGATCCATCTTGTAAAAAAAAGAGCAGCCGTTGTCGTTTGCGGATCGAGAGGATCGGCTGTGAAAGCAGTAATGTGAAAATAGTCACGGACATGATCCAGCGCCATAATGACCATGATGGCGCCGCGAACGGTATCGATGGAACGGATACGCTGACTGATTCCGGCAGTACTCATGCAATGGATCTGTTTAAAGAAACGGATGATTATGCAGTAAAAGCAACGCAGTAAAACGATTTACTTGCCATAAACTGCCTACAATATTCAGCTGAACATACCGCCGGCAGATACGCTTCGGCCTGATTGCATCAAAAGCCAAATTATGAAAATAACTGATAAACCGGCTTCAAAAACAAAACCAGATAACCTTACAGATCACCTGGTTTTATCAAGCTTTTCAAAAAATGGACTTTACTGATTTTCCCTGATTCCTTGAAGGCCTTTCGTCCACCTTGCAATTCCATCCAGCATGGTTTTTGCCGCTTTTACCGAAGTTTCATTCGCGACAAATTCTCCCTGTTCATTGATGTTATTGATAAAGAATGGGAAATTGACAGCTTCGGTCAAGGGCACCATTTTTAGCGTGGCCAGATCGCCTTTCAGACTGTTTGCCGCGCGAGTACCCGCGCTTACGCCTCCGTAGCTTACAATACCGGCCGCCTTGAAATGCCATTCCTGAACCAGGTATTCCAGTGCATTTCTCAACGGAGCGGGATAATTGAAATTATACTCTGCAGTCACGAAAATAAAGGCATCGGCTTCATCAATGGTTGCACTCCATTTTTTGGTATGCTCATGTTCATACTTGCGCATGGCCGGATGGTTCGGCTCGTTCATCATCGGCAGGTCCAGTTGGCCGAGATCGAGTAATTCTACTTCAAAACTGCCGTGCTGGCGTGCAACTTCCAGAATCCATGCTGCTACCAAAGGGCCTTTTCTGCCCGGTCTTACAGTGGACGAAATAACTTTAAGCTTGTACATAAATCAGTTTAATTGTTTTAATTGGCCGGGCCGAATTCACCATCGGCGATAATCATTACTTCTTCGCTGAGCATCGGTGCAGGAAATTTCGGACCGATACCGAAATCAGCTCTTTTTACAGTTCCGGTCGCACGGAAACCGGCAACTGGTTTTTTACTCATCGGGTTCGTAACGGTTCCGCGGTGCGTAAGTTCCAGTGTTACGGGTTTGGTAACGCCGTGCATGGTCAGATCGCCGGTTACCTGAAATTTGTCCTTGCCTGCACTTTTAACCGTGTTACTCTTGAAAGTAATTTCCGGATTTGCCGCTGCATCAAAAAAATCGGCTGATTTCAGGTGTTCATTGCGTTTGTCCACACCCGTATTAATGGATTCGGTTTTTGCGGTAAGTGCAAATATGGCATCGCTGAAATCCGGTTTGGAGGCCGTGATCGTTGCATCAAAGTCGGTAAATGCACCGGAAACGGTGGAAACGCCCAAATGCGTGATGTCAAATTTTAGTTGCGAATGTGCCTTGTCGCTTTTCCAGACAGATTGTGCGGAAACAAAAAGGGAGCAATTCAGGAACAGGAATACAAGTACAAGCTTTTTCATATGGATGGATTGTTTAGAGGTTAAAAAACTGTTTTACAATAACGCTGCACCAAATACGCCCGCACTGTCGCCCAGCTTCGGTTTCAGGATCGGGGTTGTAATCACACCTTTGTTGAAAATGTATTTCCGTATGCGTTCATAGCCTTCCGTATAAAGTAGATCGATGTTGCCTACACCGCCTCCAATGACGATCAGTCCCGGATCAAGTACGTTGGTCAGCGTGGAAATCGCTCTTCCGTAATATTCCAGCAGTCGTTCGATTGTTGCTACCGCATGCTCATTTTTACCTTCCTGATACGCTTCCAGAATCTCTTTCAGGGAAAGCCTGCTACCACTAGTACGCTCGTAGAAACGTTCAAGTGCCGGACCTGAAATAACTTGTTCCACGCAGCCTGATTTTCCGCAGTAACACGGCTCGCCGTTCTCTTCCAGAATGTTATGTCCCCATTCGCCTCCGATACCGTGATGACCCGCAATGATTTTGTTATTTACGACCAGTCCGCCGCCAACGCCTGTTCCCATGATGACGCCAAAAACAACTTCTGCCGCAGGATAATCCTTTCCGGCACCCATCAAAGCTTCTGCCAGTGCAAAGCAATTGGCGTCATTGGCAAGCTGGACCGGAATACCAAGTACTTTTTCAAGATCTGCTTTCAGCGGCTGTCCGTTCAGGCAAATGGTATTGGAATTCTTCATCAGCTGCGAATCCGGTTCCAGTACGCCCGGCGTTGCAAAACCTACTTTGGAAGGTTTTTCCTGCACCTCACCGGAAACCATATCGATCAGTTTTTTGATCTGAGACAAGATATGTTCATAACCACGGGCCGATTCTGTCGGAAGGCGCATACGGGCTACCACTTCCAGATTTTTATCCGCATCCAATACAGCACATTCGATCTTCGTGCCTCCTAAATCAATTCCCCAGAGCTTCATTTACTAATTAACGTACTTTATAAAATTTATAACCAAACAAGAAAATCATGAAATAGCATAGAATCGGAAGATAGTATGCGGCTGCAACATCGTATTCCGCCACGGCGCCCATTGCAAACGGGAAAACCGCTCCGCCCACAACGCCCATGGAAATAAAGGAAGAAGCCTGCTGTGTATGTGCGCCCAGGTTCTTGAGGCCAAGACTGAAGATCGTCGGATACATGATGCTAATGAAGAAATTGATCATCAGCAAGGCAATAAACGAAGGCCAGCCGAAGCTTTGTGCAATGATCACACACATCAGGATATTACCCAGTGCAAATATGGCCAGCAAGGTCGGAGGTGCAATGAAGCGCATCAAAAAAGTACCTGCAAAACGTCCTACAAGCAGCATGCCCATGAACAAAACCATGTAATTTCCCGCAGTAGCATCTGAAAAGCCCATTTTCTCATGCCCGTAGTTGATAAAAAACGCCCACGTTCCGCCCTGTGCCGCTACATTAAAGAATTGCGCAATAACCGCCCAGACAAAATGCCTGTGCTGGATCAGGCTTTTGCCCGGTGCCGAATCGGTATTTGCTGCATCCGGATCTGTCTCAGCCATGTGCGGATCGATCAGTTCCGGCACTTTTACAAAAGCAAAGCTGATCGCAATTAAAGAAATTACACTGCCGATTGCGATGTACAGCATTTTTACAGAAGTAAGGTCCGTGCTGCCTTCTACATTGCTTCGTAACAGGAAATAAGAACCGATTGCCGGCCCCAGTATGGCGCCCAGTGCGTTAAAAGACTGTGCAAAATTAATCCGCTGATCGCTTGTGCGCTGATCGCCGAGTGCGGCTACAAACGGATGCGCAACGGTTTCAAGCGTGGAAAGCCCGCAGCCCAGAATGAACAGGGCAATTCCGAAATAGGTAAAAGATGCCGCTGCCGCCGCAGGCACAAAAAGGAATGCACCGGCTGCAAAAAGCGAAAGTCCGAGCAGTACGCCGTTTTTATAACCAAATCGTTTCATAAACAATCCGGCCGGAATACCCATTACAAAATAAGCGCCGAAAATGGCAAACTGAACGAATGCCGATTGCGTTTTGGTCAGGCTGAGAACATGCTGGAAGTGCTTGTTGAGAACATCGGCCATCGTAATGGCAATTCCCCAGAACATAAAAAGGGAAGTAACGAAAATAAAGGTCAGCAAATATTTATTTTCGGTGAATTTGGCTGCTGATTTTGTAACCGGCGGGGAATAGGTGCTCATTTAGCTGAATAGTAGATTAAAAGGTATGTAGATTCTAATGTTGCAAATGTAAATTAGAGAAATTTAAAAACTGAATCCAATCAAAGTTTGTAACATCATGGCCGCCCGGACGTATATGGAACCCGACTTGTGCATAAACTGATTGATTCAGAGCCGGAAATACGGTTCCGGGGAATCCTTTGGTACCCAAAAATTTGTAAACCGCATCTGAAGCTTTTGCCGTTTCAAATTCTCCTTCCGGATCAGAATTGACATCGCCCTGCGCCGTTGCCAGATAAACCGGCCGGGGCGCAATCAGCGCCAGTACAAAATGCTGGTCAAACGGAAGTTGCTGATCCTTGTCCATGTACCGGGAAAAACTTTTGGCAAACCAGTGCGGAAATACAGTACATAACCTGCGTATATTTTCACCGGTTCCGCGCCTGAACTGCTTTCCGCCGCCCGCACCCGATTCGTTGCTCAGCACCATGGCAAAGCGCTCGTCCGTTGCGCCGGCCCAGAGGGCAGCTTTTCCCAGCCGGGAAAAACCGAAAACCGCCACGTTCTTCGCATCAATGTCCTTGTCCGTTTCCAGATAATCCATTCCCCGGCTCAGCGCCCAGGCCCATGCAGCCATCGTACTGAAATTATCCTCCCGGTTCTGCAGTTCCGGAAAAAGCGTATGAACGCCTGTTTGAAACATTTCTTCCTTCCGGTCCGAAGCAATTTCCTCGCGGTACAGGGTTACCAAAGCGAATCCCGCATCCATCATACTGTCCAGCGGCCATTGCGCCGCATTTTTACCGCGGCAGGCTTCTGTTGCTTTTCCGTTTACTGCACAGGGAAACATTTTACTGCTTTCCACCCAGACATTCGTCAGCTTTATGCCCGGATCGTTATGAATTGCATGATTTCCGAGAAAGTTAAGCCCGATGATGGCCGGAACCGGCTGTTTTGCTTTGTTCGGAATGTACATCAACAGGTCAAAACTAGCTTCTTTTCCTTTTTCCTGCATGTGTACCGTAATCTGTTTCCGGGTTGCCTTTCCGTTCAGTGCATTTTTGTCCGTGTCGAAAACGTCAAACCGCATTTTTTCCGGACGTCCCGGCGAAGTGCCGTACATCTGCGTAGTCAGGATTTGCAGGATTTCCTTTCGCCGCTGCTTCCATTCGCCCGCAGATTTTACTTTCCCGCCATTGTTAAAGACTAAAGGGTCAGGCAATGTTCCGGATAATTCCTGGGCGAAAGCCGGAAAAGCCAGCAACAGGATCATCAAAGCGCAAGGAAACTTTTTCATAGCCATAACCGATGCAGAATAGTAATTTGAGATCATTATTTTTTGCTGAAATACTCATTCATAAACAACAGCTGATACTTGACGGCATGGTTCCAGTACGGCCAGTTATGTGCGCCCGGCTTGGTGATATAATCGTGCGGAATGTTGTTATACAATAGCTTTTCGTGCAGCTTTTCATTTACCTTGTAAAAGAAATCCTCGGTTCCGCAGTCGATAATCAGCGCAAGTGCATTGGGCTTCAGCAGATGCAGCATATTGATGACCGTATGCTGTTCCCATCTTTCAGGCTGTTCGGCATAAGAACCGAGTCTTTGTGCCATTTCCCAATTGTTCGGAAACGGCCGGATATCGACACCGCCGCTCATACTTCCGGCAGCACCGAAAACATCCTGATGCCGGAAAGCCAGATACAATGCGCCGTGACCGCCCATGCTCAAACCGGTAATGGCACGCCCTTTCCGGTCTTTTACCGTTTTGTATTTGCTGTCAACCCAGCTTACAAGTTCTTTGGAAACGTACGTTTCGTATTGCGACTGGGCATCCACCGGACTGTCCCAGTACCAGCTGCTGTAACCACCGTCCGGACATACAATGATCATATGGTACAGATCGGCTGCTGCCTGAAAACCGTTGGCCTTTGTAACCCAGTCGGCATAGTTACCGCTATAGCCATGCAGCAAGTATACAACCGGAAATTCTCTGGAAGCATTGTACTGATCCGGTTTGATAACAACAGCTTTAACCGACTTCTTCATGGCATTGCTGTAAGTTTCCACCGTATCGACCGAGGCAGCCATGGAAATGGAATAGACACCGAACAGGAAAGCAAGCAGCATTAATGTTTTTTTCATTGTAACCGGATCAATCTTTTTGTTACTGTTTTGAGAAAAATCTCTACAACTTGAAGCAAAATTGCTTATTAAAAGATTCAATATTGTAGAATTCTGGGAAAATATAAGGATTTATTTAAACGTATAATCTGTGGCACCTAAATTGATACAAATGATTTTATTACAAACAACTCAAACACAATAATACAATGGGAAATTTACTTTATACAATCGCTGTCATTCTGGTCATTCTGTGGCTGATTGGATATTTCGGTTTTGCAAGTTTCGGACTTGGAAACATCATTCACGTACTTCTTGTAATTGCCGTTATTGCAATCATTCTTCGTTTGATCCGCGGCGACAGAGTTGTGTAAAAAACCATTCATATAGCAACGCCCGGAACCTGTGTTTTCAGCAAGGTTCCGGGCTTTTCTTTTTTTGTTACCTCCACGTAGATACCGCACGTACCCAAAAATTGGCATAATTGTTTTTACTTTCAGCCATAATAGACGTCGCAATAAACTGTTAAAATCCTGATGATGAATACAGATAACGAAAACCAGAACCCAATACCGACATTGGTCAATGCAGCATTTGCAAGCAAAACAGAAGCACAGAAAGCTTATGACGAACTGATATACCGCGGTTATACGCCGGAAGAAATCAGTGTAGTGATTTCTGATGAGACGCATCGTATCCATCATTCCGGTACTGATCAAGAAAGTACAGCATCTTCGGGCAAAACGATGGAAAAGGCCGGAATCGGTTCTGCAATCGGTGGAACAGCCGGCGCAATTGCCGGAGCGGTGGCTGCCATTGGAACTGCGGTCGTAATCCCTCCGTTGGGAATTGCTGTTGCCGGACCTCTGCTGGCTGCACTGACAGGCGCCGGAGCCGGGGGTGTAACGGGCGGAATAATTGGTGCATTGTCGGCATCGGGCTTCTCGAAAGAACATGCTGATGCTTATGAATCCGGAATCAAAGACGGCGGCGTTATCTTATCTTTCAAGCCGAGAACTATTGAAGACCGTATTGAAATCATCACAGCCTGGAACAATCACGGTGCCCGGCAGCTGCACGGAAACGAAATTTATACAGTCTGAAAATTTATCTTTTTGTGAATCATTTTGATTTGAATACGTTCTATGCTTATTTCCACTTGCGGAAAACCGTAATCCGTAGAGAATAAACGGGCATAACAACAATATTAATGACGCACGAAAAGGTATTCCAACGCAAAGACGGAAGTCAGGTCAAAGTATCGGTATGGTTATATGTACATCAGAGCCAGTGTAACTGGGGGTACCTTATTTTTGTGAAAGAAGCCGGTACTGAAAGGTGGTTTGACCCGTTCAGTGACCGCGATTACATACTCCGGATTGTAACGCCCAAGATCAGCAAAGGTTCCGAAACGGATTCTTTTGACAATTACGTTACCAAAAAAGAAATCCTTCAAACTAAAATGGAACTCTGGGAAATGATCAAGCCGAATTAAGCATACCGGTGCTTTCAGAGCAGGTCTTTTATTATTACCCAAACGTTCTCCGCCAGAATTTTATGTCCTTCCGCAGTCGGATGGATTCCGTCCGGCAGATTGAGCTTTGCCTCGCCTCCTACTCCTTCCAGTAAAAACGGGATCAGGGTTATATCATTCTTTTTGGCAACATCTGCATAAACTTCACGGAAATCGGATGCATATTTCCGTCCCAGATTCGGCGGGATCTGCATGCCGGCCAGTACCCGTTTTGCTTCCGGGTATTTTGCATGGACTTTATCCAGAATGGCCTGTAAATTCCTTTTTGTTTCCGAAACCGGAATCCCGCGCAAGCCATCGTTTCCTCCCAGTTCCAGTATAAAAACGTCCAGCGGCTGTTTCAATAGCCAGTCGATCCGGCTGTTTCCGCCTGAAGTCGTTTCGCCGCTTACACCGGCATTGATTACCTTATAGTTCAGGCCCAGCGAATCAATGCGTTTCTGGATCAGCCCGACGAATCCCTGCTGCGGATCGTCCAGCCCGTATGCAGCCGTCAGGCTGTTACCGAAAAATACGATTGTTTTTCTTTTCTCGGCCGGTGCCTTTGCTTCGGCAGGATTATTGATGACTTTATCGGAGGCGTTTTCCTTGTTTTCGCTTTTGCATGAAAAAAGCAGCGCAGCAACGACAACAAACTGGAACAGTAACCCGGAAAATTTCATATGGAATATACTAGTTAAAAATTTCTAAAAAGACGCGTGTTAAAAACGCGTAACGGCACACAAGCCGCTTATTTAGTTTTAAACGCCGTTTACACTATATTTATACGCCACACGGGTCAAAAGAACCAAATTAGGCTGAAAGCAGGTTTCCGGAACCGGAACTTCTGCGGATGTAAATTTAATAACAATTGATGGATACCATACTCGATCTGAAACAGGTAAGTAAAATATATAAAAGTGGAGAACGTACCCTGACCGTTCTGGATAATATCCATTTCTCCATAGCAGCACAATCCACATTATCCATTGTAGGACCTTCCGGAAGCGGAAAAACGACATTGCTCGGTTTGTGCGCCGGACTCGACCGGTCTACTTCCGGAACGGTCGAACTGCACGGAACGAAATTGAACGGGCTGAACGAAGACCAGCTTGCGGCAGTCCGGAACCGGTATGTCGGTTTTATTTTCCAGAACTTTCAACTGTTGCCGACACTGACAGCCCTTGAAAATGTGATGGTTCCGCTTGAACTCCGGGGCGAAAAAAACATCAGGCCGCGTGCACTGGACTTGCTTGATAAAGTCGGGCTTGCAGAACGCAGTCATCATTATCCAACGCAACTCAGCGGCGGCGAACAGCAGCGCGTTTCGCTGGCACGCGCATTTTCCAATCAACCGCGTATTTTATTTGCCGACGAACCGACCGGAAATCTCGATGCCGAAACAAGCGAGAAGGTTGTGAAGCTGCTTTTTGACCTGAACAGAGAAGCCGGCACCACACTGGTGCTCGTCACGCATGACCTTGACCTTGCTGCAAAAACGCAGCGCATCATCCAAATCAAAGGCGGCAAAATTGTTGAATAAACAGAAAAAATGAATCAGAATAAACTGAATTTTCCGTGGCTGCTGCAAATGGCATGGCGCGACAGCCGCAAAAACCGTTCACGCCTGCTGCTGTTTATTTCATCGATCATACTTGGCATAGCTGCACTGGTTGCCATTTATTCACTCGGCGACAACCTCAGACAAAACATTGACGAACAGGCTGCAACGCTTATTGGTGCTGATCTTGCATTGTACGGCAATAAACCTGTAACAGGCAAATCCAAAGCCTTTGTGGATTCCCTAAGCAAAACCCGCTCGGAAGAACGAAGCTTTGCGTCCATGATCTACTTTACAAAAGGCGGCGGCAACCGGCTTGCGCAGGTAAAAGCCATGGAAGGCGGTTATCCCTATTACGGAAAGTTCGAAACGGTTCCGGTTACGGCCGAAAAAACCTTCCGCACCAGAAAAGAAGCTTTGGTGGATCAGGCGCTGATGCTGCAATATCAGGCGAAAGTCGGGGATTCCATTAAAATCGGAGAAGTAACGTTCGGCATTGCAGGAATTCTGGAAAAAGCACCGGGCTCCACGGGACTGACGAGCACTGTTGCGCCTACGGTTTACATTCCGATGCAATACCTTAAGCAGACCGGACTGATGCAGAAAGGCAGCCGCGTTGCATATCGGTATTATTTCAGATTTCCTGCGAATGTAAATGTTGAAAAACTTGCCAAAAAACTGGAACCCCGATTCGAAGCATTCGATCTTGATTACAAAACCGTGCAGGGTCAAAAAGAAGATACGGGAAGATCTTTCAAAGATTTGACCCGGTTTCTGGCGTTGGTCGGTTTTGTGGCATTGCTGCTTGGCTGTATCGGCGTGGCGAGCGCCATTCATATTTACATCCGCGAAAAGCTCAGTTCCATTGCCATATTAAGGTGTTTGGGTGTAAAAGCCTCGCAGGCATTTCTGATTTATGTGATCCAGATCGCATGCATAGGCATTCTGGGATCCGTACTCGGTGCTGTCCTCGGCACTGCAATCCAGCAGTTTTTGCCTTTGGTCATCAAAGACTTTCTGCCGTTTGAGCTCACGACGGACATTTCCTGGCAGGCTATCGGGCAGGGACTTGCCATTGGCGTGCTGATTTCCATTTTGTTTGCACTGCCGCCGCTTGTTTCCATTCGCAAGGTTTCCCCGTTGAACGTACTCCGGTCTTCAGCCGATGCGGCCAATCCTGCCAAAGATCCGCTTGCATGGGCATTATACGGTCTTATTGTTCTGTTCATTTTCGGGTTTTCCTATCTGCAAATGCGTACGTGGACCGAAGCGCTGATTTTCACCGGTGGCATACTGGGTGCATTTCTGATACTTTATGCAACCGCAAGTCTGCTTACATGGCTTGTGCGGAGGTTCTTCCCGGCTTCATGGAGTTATTTGTGGCGGCAGGGACTTGCCAATCTGTACCGTCCCAACAACCAGACGGCCATTCTGATCGTTTCCATCGGACTGGGGACTGCGCTTGTTTGTACGTTGTTTTTTACACAGGATATATTGTTGCAGCGCGTTCAGCTTTCCACCAGCGGCAATCAGCCGAACATTGTCCTTTTTGACATTCAGAATAACCAGAAAGAAGCCGTACTTGCCATAGCAAAGGCACAGCATGTTCCGGTTAATCAAAGCGTTTCCATTGTTAACATGCGGCTGGAAGAAGTCAATGGCCGTACTGCAGCCGACTTTGAAGGCGATACAACAGCCGAACAGTCGCGGCGCATTTTCGGACGGGAATACCGCGTTACTTTCCGGGACTCAACGACTTCCACCGAAAAAATCACCAAAGGAAAATGGCAGGGCGTTTATCATCCTTCTTCTGCGTTCATCCCGATTTCGCTCGAAGAAGGCTTTGCCAACAGAAGCCGGATCGAACTGGGCGATACGATGGTCTTTAATGTGCAGGGAACCATGATGTCAACGGTCGTTTCCAGTTTCCGCGAAGTTAACTGGGGCGAAGTCCAGACGAATTTTCTGGTAGTTTTTCCAAAAGGCGTGCTCGAGGAAGCGCCGCAGTTTCATGTGATGCTCACGCATGTGCCCGATCCGCAGACGTCCGCTTCTTTTCAGCAGGCCATCGTACGGCAGTTTCCCAACATTTCCATCATTGACCTTGCACTTGTACTGCGCGTTCTGGACGATATCTTTAACAAGATAGGCTTTGTAATCCGTTTTATGGCGGGTTTCAGCATCCTGACCGGCATCATCGTTCTCATTGCATCCGTGCTGATCAGCAAATACCAGCGCTTGCAGGAAAGTGTGCTTTTAAGGACGCTGGGAGCCAGCCGGAAACAGATTTTCGCCATTACTGCACTCGAATATTTTTTCCTCGGCTCACTGGCCGCATTAACGGGAATTCTGCTTTCGCTTGCCGGAAGCTGGTCACTGGCAAAGTTCAGTTTTGAAGCGGAATTCAAGCCTGATGCATGGCCGGTAATTGCCGTATTCCTGTTCGTTTCGCTGATGACGGTATTGATCGGACTTGTCAACAGCCGCGGTATTTTGTCGCGGCCGCCGCTGGAAGTTCTGCGTCAGGATGTCTAGATTATTAACATAGACAGCAAACCCTGAAACTTGGAAATCTGCAAAATCCCGCGATTTTCCGTTTGTGGAATTAACAATTTGTTAAAACAGGATTACAGTATAATTAACCTGTAAATCCGATTTTTGCGCGCCGCAGCTCACTTTATGGCTTTGGACGTAAAATAACATGGAATGAATCATGATCACTACTTTTACTTCTTAATAACAGGATTATTCCCATACAATTTATTCTTAAAAATATTTCAAACGTTTGCATAAAATTTCAAACGTTTGCAAGGCGTCGCTTCCTTTTTATAATAAATATTTTAAAAATACAATTTGTACTCTTGTACAAAAACAACTGCCCGAGGATTTCACAATCCGGAACACTCACAGATTTAACTCAATTCAATCCATCAGTTTACAATTATGAAACGAACTTTAACGCAACCAGTCAGAACCGGAAGGATGCGAAGCTGTCTGCTGCATGCGACCATGCTCTGCAGCATGCATGCATGGGCATCGGCCGGAACTCCGGCTTTTGAAATTCCTGCGCCTGAAAAACCGGCAGAACGTGTTCATCGGAGCATGCACATGTCAATGGAAATAACACTGACCGGCAAAGTGCTTACCGACGGCACCGCGGAAGGACTGCCGGGCGTAACGGTTGTCATTTCCGATGTGAACGGGGGCAACAAACAGGGTGCTACGACTGACGAATCCGGCGTTTTCAGCTTCCCGAATTTGCAGACAGATGCCAGATACAATCTGGAATTCAGCTACATAGGATATGAAAAACAGTCGGTCAATAACTTTCTACTGACGGAAGCAAACAGCCGTTCCATCGAAATCAAGCTGAAAGAATCGGCTTCCAGCCTGAACGAAGTCGTTGTTGTAGGTTATGGCAGCACGGAAAAAAAGGATGTAACCGGTTCGGTAAAATCGCTGAAAAGCGCTGATTTCAATGCCGGGATTATCAATTCGCCTGAACAGCTTTTTCAGGGAAAAGTAGCCGGTGTAAACGTTACTTCTGCAACCGGTGAGCCGGGCGCAGCGTTACAGATCGCTGTTCGCGGACCGGGCAGCGTTCGTTCCGGAAGCACGCCTTTGTTTGTGGTGGACGGCATGGCGCTGGACAATTCGGCGACGGGCGGCGCCATGAACCCGATGAGCTTTCTGAACCCGCAGGATATCGAATCCATTGATGTGCTGAAAGATGCTTCGGCAACGGCCATTTACGGTTCCAGAGGTGCAAACGGGGTAATCCTGATTACTACGAAAAAAGGCAAATCGGGCCGTTCCATGGTGACTTACTCCGGCAATATCGGTTTTTCCAAAATGGCCAGGCCGCTGGAAGTACTGACTGCCGACGAGTTCCGCACCGAAGTTCCGCGACTGGACGGAAGCCTTATTGACAAAGGCGCCAATACGGACTGGCAAAAAGAAATCTCACGCGTGGCACAGACACAGAACCATAATGTCTCCTTGGCCGGCGGTACGGACAAGCTGAGCTATTTCGGCTCTTTCGGAGCACAGAAGCAGGAAGGTATCCTGAAAAACAATCAGCTGAACCGCTATACCGGAAGGATCAACATCAATCAGAAAATTCTTGATGACCGCGTCAGCATTGATGTAAACCTGAATGCCACCAATATCCGCAACGAGCGCCCTCCTATCCAGTCTCTGATCGGAAGCGCGATTTCTGCCAACCCGACTTATCCGGCATATGATGCCAACGGAAATCCGTTCAAATATCAGGACGGAACAAACCCGCTGATCACGCTCGGCCTTGAAAAAGACATTACGACTACAAACCGCGTACTCGGAAATATTTCTCCTTCGGTAACAATTATCAAAGGTTTGGTTTACAAGCTGAATTTCGGGATTGACAATACGACTTCTGTTCAGGATATTCAGTCGCTCGGCAATCTGGAACCGCAGCAGGACGGACGCCTGGAAACGATCAGCAAGAACAACAGCAACAGGCTGATTGAAAATTACCTTACCTATACTTTTGACAAGAACAAGCATAATTTCTCTGCCCTTGCCGGACATTCATATCAACGGTTTTTTATCCAGACCAGAACTTCCAGCATCAATAAATTTCCGGTTTCCGATCTTGAACCGATTTACAATCCCGGACTTGGACAGGACCTTACGCTGGTGAACAACAGACCGACTGGAAGTGCCACGCGAAACGAACTTCAGTCTTTCTTTTCCAGGATCAATTATCAGTATAACGATAAATATCTGCTGACAGCGACTGTCCGCGTGGATGGTTCTTCCAAATTCGGAAGCAACAACAAATACGGCGTATTCCCTTCCTTCTCGGCAGGATGGCGTATCTCGGAGGAGAATTTCCTGAAATCTTCCGCGTTCAACGATCTTAAACTGAGAGCTGGCTGGGGCCGTACCGGAAACCAGGAAATCCCTTCCAAAATCACGCAGGCGCTGTTTTCGTCTTCAACGGCAGGAAACGTAAGCTACCCGATCTTCAACAACGGAACGTATCCGGCAGGAACTTCCTATTCACGGCTTGCGAACCCGAACATTCAGTGGGAAGTTTCCTCACAAACGGACGTAGGACTTGATTTCGGGTTGTTCAAAGGTGCTTTGAGCGGAGCCGTTGATTATTTCCATAAAGTTTCAAGAGATATTTTGCTGGAAGTTATCCCGACCGATCCGGTTCAGCCGGCGGGCACATACTGGACCAATGTGGGTGATATGAAAATCGTAAATCAGGGAACAGAATTGGATCTGAACTTCCGCCGCGTGCTGGGCAGCGGCCTGCGCTACGAAATCGGCGGTAACGTGACTTTCATTAAAAACAACGTTGAGAATTCCCCTTATTCGGTTATTCCTTCGGGTTCTGCGCAAGGTTCCGGGCTTACTTCGGCTACCATCAACGGCTACCTCAACGGCGAACCGATCGGAACATTTTTCCTGAAAGAGTGGACGGGTTTTGATGAAAACGGAATCAATTCATTCCGCGATCTGGACGGCGACGGCATCATTACGGACAAGGACCGCATCGCCGCGGGCACCGCTTTGCCGACCAAAATGTTCAGCGTAAACGGTAACATCGCATACAAAGGTTTTGATCTGACAGCCAATTTCAACGGCGTTGCCGGGAACAAGGTTTACGACAACACGGCCAACTCCGCCTTTTACAAACTCCGGCTTTCCAAAGGACTGAATGTTACCAAAGAAGCACTCGCCGAATCCGCAGAATCCGTTAACAACTCCGCGCCGGTTTCCACACGTTACCTTAAAAACGGCAATTATTTCAGGCTTAACAACCTGGCGCTCGGCTATAACCTCAACACGACAGCATTGGGAATCAACAAATGGGTACAAAGTGTAAGATTGTCGGTTACAGGCCAGAACCTGTTTGTGCTTACGAAATACAACGGATACGATCCCGAGGTGAACAACAACCGTGAAATCAACGGAATATCGTCTTACGGCATTGACTACATGAGTTATCCGAAAGCAAAGTCTGTCATTTTTGGTGTAACAATCGGCTTATAATTTTTTAACAATGAAAAAGAAAATACATATTCTGCTGACACTCGCCGGCATTTTGTTTCTGAATAATTCCTGCACAGACCTGAAAGAAGAAGTTCTGGACGAAACGCTGGGCACAACGCTGACAGACGAAGAAGCTGCCAACGGCATTATTGCGCCGGTTTATGCGCTGCTTCCGAACATTTTTCAGCATACAACCTATTTCGCGCTTCAGGAAATTTCTACGGACGAAGCTATTTTGCCATACCGCGGCGGAACGGACTGGGGCGATAACGGGATTTACCTTGCGCTGCATGCGCATAACACCACCAGTACCGATCCCAACGTAAGAAGTACGTGGGACAATCTTGCCCAGTCGATTTCACGTTCCATTCTGGCGATTACAACTTTGCCGAACCTTTCGTCGCCGAATGCGCCGCTATACCTGGCGGAAGCGCGCGGCATGCGGGCGTATTATTCCATGATGACGCTGGACTTGTTTGGTGTTGTGTTCGTAAAAGATGATTCCAACACGCCTTCCAAAGTGATCCGTGGCGACGAGGCCGTCAAGTACATCGAAAGTGAACTACTTGCGATTGAGCCACTTGTCCAGCCGAAATCGGCAGTTGGTCCCGGAAGGCTGAATCAGGCTGCCGTTTGGGGTCTGCTGGCCAGACTATACCTGAATGCACCGGTTTACCGCAACATTTACGGCAGTACTTTTGATTTTACAGCGGCTGACATGGACAAGGTAATCCAGTATTGTGATAAAATCATTACTTCCGGACAGGCTAAATTGTCCAGCGATTACTTTGCGATTTTCGGCAATGATAACCATACGAATGAAGAACTGCTCTTTGCCGTGGATCAGCGTCCCGACCTGAACGGTCATAACCGGATGGCTTATTTTTCCATTTCCGGCGACCAGTTTCCTCTGGCGCAATATCCGTTGGCAAACGGTACGGACGGACCGGGTATCACATCCGATTTTTACCGTACATGGGTTCAGGCATACGGCGCCGTTGACCCGAAACGTGATCCACGCTTTTATCAGGAAAATATGTCCATTTACTCCAATCAGGCGGATACTTGTGTGAACGATGCGGATTATAAAATCAACCGCGGCATTCTGAGAGGCCAGCAATATGGCGCTTTGCGCGTAAACGGTGCATTTCTTCGCTGCCCGGACGGAAAGCTGAAAGTAGGAAAATTGGGCTATGTAACGCGCAGCAAGCCGGAACTGGCCGTGAACTTTACCGAGCTGATTGATTTTACAACTGCCGGCAGCAACTACAATTCAGGTTACCGCGTGGAAAAGTATGAGTTCAGCCGGGAATCCAATACGGGTCGAAACCGGGGTGAAGCGGATATTGTCATTCTGCGTCTGGCGGATATTTACATGATGCGTGCCGAAGCAAAATTGCGCAAATCGGGCGACGCTGCCGGCGCACTTGCCGATGTAAATCTGGTAAGAGCTTCCCGCACGGCAACCTTGCCTCCTCCCGCGCTGACTGCGATGGACCTTGATCTGCTGTTCCGTGAGCGCGGATTTGAGTTCTACTGGGAAATGCTGCGCAGAACGGATATGATCCGTTTTGGTAAGTACGAAGGAAAGTGGACGGAGAAAACGGATTCAAACGTCAGAAAAAGAATTTTCCCGATTCCGCAGACAGCCATCGACGCGGCTTCCAATACGCCGGGTTATCTGGTTCAGAATGAAGGGTATTGATTGGCTGTTAGCTATTAGCTATTGGCTATTAGCTGTTGGCTCTTTGAGGATACGTTTTTGATCAGATCTAGATGATAAGAACTTGTAATTTCAACTTACTATGATTTAATACTGATTCTGAATTTTATTTGAAAGAGCAGCCAGACCGGAACAATGGTTTGGCTGCTCTTTTATTATTTTACCTGATTAATTATTCGGTCCGCAAGCTTTTTACCGGGTTCATTAATGCGGCTTTTACGCTCTGAAAACTGATGGTCAGCAATGCAACGGCAACCGAGAGCAAGCCGGCAAGCGCAAAAATCCACCAGACAAGATCCGCTTTATAGGCAAAACTCTGAAGCCAGGTTTTCATGACATACCAGCCAGCCGGTACAGAAATGATGATTGCAATTAATACAAGTTTAAGAAAATCGGCACTCAGCAGCGTAACCACACTTGCGACGGACGCGCCCAGAACCTTGCGCACACCAATTTCTTTCCTTCGCTGCTCCGATGTAAAAGTAGCCAGTCCGAACAACCCCAGACAGGCTATAATGATGGCAATAACAGAAAATGCCAGAAACAAGCTGCTTTTGCGTTCATCCGCTTCATACTGTTTGGCAAAGGTCTGGTCCAGAAATGCGTATTCAAATGGCTGACCGGCATTTACTTTGTTAAAAGTATCTTTGATGTAGTCGATGGCCGCCGGAATGTTATGCCCTGCTACCCGGATCAGCAGATGATCCGATTTTTCTTTTTTTATCAAAAGCACCAGAGGCTCGATCTGATTATGCAGGGAACGCAGATGAAAATCACTGATCACGCCGGTGACGGGCACTTTTCTGGTTTCAATTTCAATCAATCCCGATTTGTAATCTTTCCATCCCAGTCGCTTCATCATGGCCTCATTTACCAGTACGGAACTGGAATTCTCATTGTCGATACCGGATGCAAAGGCACGTCCCTGCTGAACGAGGATTTTCAAGACATCCAGAAATTCGGTATCCACATAAAAATACTCCGAACTGACTGTCTGCTCCGCTCCTTTTCTGTAAAATGAAAAAGAGGTTTTGTTGTTGAGATTTTCACCGATCAGGCCGTTTGTCAGGCTGACATTTTTGATAAATGGATTCTGAAGCAGTTTGCTTTTTAGTACTTCCGCGGTCTGCTGCACAAAGGTTCCTTTCAGAGGCAAAGTTATAACCTGATGCTGGTTAAAACCCAGTTCTTTATGCCGCATGAACTGCAATTGGCGGTAAACCGTAATGGTACCCATGATCATGATCATGGAAATGGCAAATTGCACGACAACAAGGGATTTTCTCAGGACGGCTCCGTTCCCGGCTCCTGAAACGGAGCCTTTGAGTATGGTTTCAGGTTTGAACCTGGATAAAATCAGGGCCGGGTAAAAACCACTGACCAAACCGGTTATGAACGTAAATCCCAGAACCAGGCCGGTCATTTTAAAGTCCGTCAAGTCAAAAGCCAGCGTTTTACCTGCAATCTGATTGAAAAAGGGCAACAGCACTTTCAGTAAAATGATTGTCAGCAACAAGGCCATGAACGACATGAAAACGGATTCTGCCAGAAATTGTGCGATCAGCTGAAACCTCTGCGATCCGACTGCTTTTCTTACGCCTATTTCTTTTGCACGGCCGATAGACCTTGCAGTAGCCAGATTAACGTAATTCACAACTGCGATCAGAAGGATAAAGAGTCCGATTACTGAAAATGTGTATACGTAACGCATGTTGCTTCCATTCTCTTCGCCAAGCAAATGCGTGGAACGCAGATGTATGTCGCTCAAAGGCTGATAGGAAATCTGAAAACTGACATTTGATTCGCCGTTATCGCCAATTGTTTTTGCTATGTATTTCTTGTAAAAAGCAGGCATTTTGGCAGTAAGGCCATTAACCGATTCGGGATGATCCAGCATTACGTAAGTCATGGTGTTGAAACTGTCCCATTTGTCAGGATCCATCGCGCTGACTTCCCGGTTGAAATAAGGCAATATTGCTTCAAAAGCCAGATGGTGATTAGCCGGTACTGCGCTGATTACGGCTGATACGGTGAGTGGAATATTTTCTTTTACAATGACTGTTTTACCAACCACACCGGAAACTTTGCCAAACAGAATCAATGCCAGTTTTTCAGTCAGGACGATATGGCCCGGTCTGACTAAGGCTGTCCTTGCGTTGCCCGCTTTGAATGGGTAATCAAAAAAGGAGAACAATGTTGAATCTGCATAGATAATTTCTTTGATGTTAACCGCTTTATTTTCCGTCCTGACTATTTCACTGCCCTTTTTGACACGTAAAGTTTTACGGATTTCGGGATACTCCTGCTGCAAGGCCGGTCCGAACGGCGAGGAAGAAATACCCATATTAAACTGGTTTTCGGACCATTTGATATTCAGGTTAATCCTGTAAATGCAGTCGGCGTGCGGATGATACCGGTCAAAACTCAGCTCATCACGAACATAAAGCCACAATGCAATAGCGCACGTCATACCAGTTGCCAGCCCTGTCAAAATAAGCAGGCTGTACGTCTTGTTACGCGCCAGATTGCGTAAAGTAATCTTAAGGTAGTTCTGCAGCATAAGAAATCACATTTAAAATGCAAGAATTCCTAATTCTCATGCCACAGGCTGTAAACACTCCATACAGCTCGAAAAGGCATGTTCAAGCGTCAGTACCTGTACGGTAACGAACAGGATTTGTCCGGTTTTAACCAAAAAAACAGCCTGCTTACTTTTTTACTGCAATGATGATTCCCGTCGCCCAGACCTGCTTGGTAAGAATCAGATCTGTTCTGGCTTCCAGCTTTTTTACAAGATCCGTT
Organism: Dyadobacter sediminis; assembly: GCF_005860765.1. Lineage (GTDB taxonomy): Bacteria > Bacteroidota > Bacteroidia > Cytophagales > Spirosomataceae > Dyadobacter > Dyadobacter sediminis. The sequence continues at coordinate 1,024,302 of NZ_VCEI01000011.1, forward strand.
GCTTTTTGCTGATGTCCTTCCGGCCAGTTGGACTGCGGCAGCATGTCGTCGATAATATAAAGCCCGCCGACATTCAGCATTGCAAGCACTTCGTCCAGAAGCAGGTATTTACCATGCCATGTATCCGCAAAAATGTAGTCGTATTTTTCATTCCGATTGTCATTGACCCATTTTTCACCGTCGGCATGAAGCAATTTCAACCGTTTGTCATTGCCGAGAAATTGATCAGCGATGTCAAGAAATTTACGTTCATTGTCAATGGAAACCAACGTGGAATGCGGATCCATACCGCTGAGGATCCATGCGGTGGAAAGTCCGGTTCCGGTGCCGAGTTCAAGAAATTTCCCGACTGGCTTTGTGGCTGCCAAAGTCCGCAAAAGTGAGCACGTAAGCACATCCGAAGCCATCGTAAAACCCGATTGCTTCGTAGCTTCATCAATTTGGCTGTAAGTTGCAGGAAAAGGCTGATTGATTTCTTCTGTCATGATTGCAAATGGTTAGGTATTTTCTGTTCCAAAAGTTAAAACCGCAAGGACGATTCCCTGATAATCAGCTCCGAAGGCAGCACAATGCTTTCGTGCAGGAAATCACCGGAGCCGTTCACCTGATTCAGGAAAAGCCTCGATGCTTCCATCCCGATCTTCCTACCCGGCCGGCTTACCGTTGTCAGCGAAGGAAAAATATAAGCGGAAATAGGGGAATTGTCAAAACCGACCAAACCGATATCCTGCGGAATCCGGAGTCCTTTGTCTTTTACAACCCGCATGGCACCAATGGCAACCTGATCGTTTACACCAAAAATGGCATCCGGCGGCAAAGCCATGTCCAGAAGCCTTTTGGTAGGCACAATGGCACTTTCCACCTGAAAATTGGTATTGATGATCAGTTCTTCACGGACAGGCATGTCATGTTTCTGCAGACAATCCTTGTACCCTCGGAACCGCTGTTCCGAAACGGTCAGCCCGTTCGGGCCTTTCAGATGTGCAATCTGTTTGTAACCGATATTGATCAGATGTTCCACTGCGGCAAAAGCACCGTGATAATCGTCTACAGTGGCCCGGCTGGTTTCAAAATCCTCGTATTCGCGGTCAATAAAGATCAATGGCGTTTTTCGCTGGATTACGTTTTCAAGATGCTCATAATAACCGGAATCATACGTTTCCTGCGAAACAGACAAGAAAATCCCTTCCGCACGGTTGGAAAGCAGCCGGGACAAATACTCTTTTTCAAGCAGATAATTTTCATTGGTGACGCAAATATTCAGCGTGTAGCCCATGGGTTGTAAAACGGAATGAAGTCCTTCAATAACAGCCGTTTCATAATAGTTGCTGATCGTCGGCACCACGACGCCGAGCAAGGCGGTTTTTTTGTTCAGCAGGCTGAGCGAAACTTCATTCCGCTGATATCCGACCTCGCGGGCATATTCCTGAATGTTTTTCCGGGTGTCTTCATTGATTGCCGGATGGTCGTTCAATGCTCTTGAAACCGTGGACGGCGAACAGCGGAAGCGACGTGCAATATCTTTGATCGTAACGGGACGGGTGGAATTCATTTTCTTGAATTATGGCAATTAAATATTATAAATTTTTTCAAACGTTTGCATTCAATATAAACATATTTACATTTTGTGTTTAATTTATACCACACTATCATTGTGCAAATGAAATGGAATAACCTGCAATGAGCAATCTTCTGATCAAACCGCAATCCGGTAACAAGACTTATCATTCTCTGACCAGCGAGCAAGCGGGCTGGACTTATTTAAACTTCGAGGCGAAAGTACTGGAGGAAAAGGAACAATTTTCTGCAAATACCGGAGATTACGAGTATTGCATCGTGCTTTTGAGCGGAAATTTCAAAGTGGAGGCCGCCGGCCAGACATGGGAAACGCGCAACGGACGCAAGGATGTATTCAGCGGAATCGGGCACGCCATGTATTTGTCACGAAATACGGCTTTCACCTTAACGGCTCAGTCTGCCGGAACGGACATCGCTATCTGCAAGGTCGCTACGGACGAAGATCATCCGCCGCGCATGAAACGCCCGGAAGAGGCCGCCATTGAATACCGCGGCGGCGACAATGCCAACCGCCAGATCAACAGCTTGCTGGAACCGGGATTCGATTGTCACAAAATCGTTTGCGTGGAGGTATATACGCCTTCGGGCAACTGGAGTTCATTTCCTGCTCACAAGCACGACGAACGAAAAGTGAGCGAAGACGGAACGCTGCTGGAAGCCAATCTCGAAGAAATCTATTTTTATAAAATTGACAAGCCGCAGGGCTACGCCATTCAGCAGGTTTATACAGATGACCGTTCGCTGGATGAGATTGTAAGAGTAAAAAACAACGAGGCCGTTCTGGTTCCCAAAGGTTATCATCCGGTTGTGGCCGGCCACGGTTACCATGTTTATTACCTCAATTTCCTTGCAGGAAGCGATCAGTCGCTGGCCAATACCTCCGACCCGGACCACGACTGGATCTACGGAACCTGGGCCGGCTCCGATCCGAGACTGCCGATTGTTACCGCAGAAATGAATGGCTTTTAGCTAATAGCTGTTAGCGATTGGCTGTTAGTATTTATCGATTGATAGCTGGCGTTTATCTTTCTGTCATACATTGTTGGTTTTACCAATCAGCCTTTTAGCTTTTCATAAATAACATGTACCCAAACACAATTCATGACAACGCATGACTAATAGCCAACATTTCCCATCTCACGTTTCGCATTTTACAATTTACATTTCACACCCAACAGCCAACAGCTAAAAGCCAACCGCTAAAAATGACCAGAAAATACGATTTGCTAACGCTTGGCCGCTCATCCATTGATCTGTATTCCGCCAATGTCGGAAGTCCGTTTGAGAAAATCGAAGCGTTCAATGCATTTGTGGGCGGTTGTCCGCTGAATATTGCCACAGGCAGCCGGAGACTTGGACTGAATACAGCCATTCTGACCGGGGTCGGAAACGATCAGGTCGGAAATTTTATCAAGCATTTTCTGGATCAGGAAGGCATTGTTACGGATTGGGTCCCGACGATTGAAGGAACGAGAAGTTCGGCCGTTGTGCTGGGCATTGAGCCGCCGGACAAATTCCCGCTGGTATATTATCGTGAAAACTGCGCTGATATTCATTTAAATATCGATCATGTTGCCGCCATTCCTTTTCAGGATTTCAGGGCAGCGGCTTTTTCAGGAACCGCTTTCAGCAAAGATCCCAGCCGGACAGCCATGTTTTACGCATTGGAACTTGCCAAAAAGAATCAGGTAACCCGTTTGCTGGACATTGATTTTCGTGCCGATCAGTGGTTTGACCCGCGCGCATTCGGCGTAACGATCCGGGCGGCACTGAGCAGCTTTAACATTGTGGTGGGTACCGAAGAAGAAATCCTGGCCACTTTCCTGACGGACAAGGAACAACTGCTGATCAAGCACCAGCAGATTTCCGCTCCTGAAATTCGCGGCAATATCGAAAATGCCATTCAGGAAATACTGGAATCCGGTGTGGAAACACTCGTTGTAAAAAGAGGAAAAGACGGCGCTTCCATATTCCAGCCTGACAAAGCGGAAATCAAAGTGCCCGGATTTCCGGTGGAAGTGCTGAACGTGCTCGGCGCCGGCGACGCTTTCTGCGCCGGATTTTCATACGGGCTGCTGAGCGGATGGGATTTGTACAAAAGCGTAAGAATGGGAAATGCCTGCGGCGCAATCATTGTAACACGCGAAGGCTGCGCCAATTTTATGCCTGCATATCAGGAAGTGATGGATTTTGTCGCTGGTTACGGCGGATTGTAAAAAAGCTCCGGATGCGCTGGCGAAATAGAACCAAACATTAAATTACCGATACCAAATTCAATGGAAAAGTTAAAAAATTACATCAACGGGCAGTGGGTTGAAAGCCATTCGGAACATTACGAAAATGTGCTTAACCCCGCTAGTCAGGAAGTGCTTGCGCAGGTACCTTACGGTAATGCAAAAGACGTTTCCGACGCGGCCGAAGCTGCTGAAAAGGGATTTCAGGAATGGAGAAGCACGCCCGTTTCAAAACGAGTCCAGTATTTGTTCAAACTGAAAACGTTGCTGGAAAATAACCTGGATGACATTGCAAAAACCATCACGCTGGAATCCGGAAAAACTTTTCTGGAAGCAAAAGCTGAAATGGTGCGCGCCATTGAAAACGTGGAAAATGCCTGCGGCATGCCGGCCATGATGCAGGGCGAGTTTTCGGAAGATATTGCCAAAGGTATTGATGAATACATGATCCGGCAGCCGCTGGGCGTTTGTGCCTGCATTGCGCCTTTCAACTTTCCGGGTATGATCACGTTCTGGTTTCTGCCGTATGCGCTGGCCTGCGGGAACAGTTACATCATCAAACCTTCGGAAAAAGTGCCGCTGACAATGACAAAAATCGTCGGCATTATGGAGCAGCTTGATCTTCCCAAAGGTGTTCTGAACCTTGTGCAGGGTGCGCGGGAAACGGTGGATGCCATTCTGGAACATCCGGCTATCAAAGGCATCAGTTTTGTGGGTTCTTCCGGCGTTGCCAAATACGTTTACTCCAAAGGTGCTGCAAACGGGAAACGCGTTCAGGCACAGGGCGGAGCCAAAAATCCGGTTATCGTTTTACCCGATGCCGATATTGAAATGACTTCCCAGATTGTCATCGACAGTGTTTACGGCTGCGCGGGTCAGCGTTGCCTGGCCGCTTCCACGATCATAACCGTCGGCGAACATAAAGACATTACCGAAAGTCTTGTTGAATCTGCAAAAGCAAGAAAAACGGGTTTCGGTCTGGAAAGCGACGTACAAATGGGCCCGGTAATTACAGCAGAAAGCAAAAACCGTGTACAAACCCTGATCGATAAAGGATTAAGCGAAGGCGGAAGACTGCTCGTTGACGGCCGGAACGCCACTGTTGAAGGTTTTGAAAATGGAAATTTCATTAACCCGACTATCATAGAAGACATTCCGCTCGACGGCGAACTGGCTGCCACAGAAATTTTCGGACCTGTTTTAAGTCTTGTCCATATTCATACGATTGATGAAGCTATCCGGTTTATCAACTCAGGCAAATACGGCAATATGGCTTGTGTCTTCACAAGCAGCGGTTCCAACGCCCGCAAATTCCGTCACGAAGCAGAAGCGGGTAACATCGGCATCAATATCGGTGTTGCAGCTCCGGTGGCACAATTCCCTTTTTCAGGCTGGAAAGAAAGCTTCTACGGAGATTTACACGGTCAGGGAAAACACGCAGTCGAATTCTTCACGCAGACCAAAGTAGTGATCGAGCGATGGCTGAAAGAATGGAACAGAAAATTCTGATGGCTGTTGGCTGTTGGCTATTAGCTGTTGCCCATTAGCTATTACTTAATGTGTTTTTCGTTGAGAAAAACGGCTGAGAACCAGTGGCAAACTACTGAATGACTTTTGCTAAAAGCTAACAGCCAACAGCTATAAGCAACTATTGTCAATATAAAAAATACCAACCTCAAATGTCAAGAAAATTAAAAACGGGTGTTATCGGCCTGGGCCGGATCGGGCAGATCCATCTCAGCAACCTTGTACACCATATGCCTGATGCAGAAGTAATTATTGCTTCTGACCTTTCGCCCGCATCGCATGCATTTGCGCAGAATCTGGGTGTTGCCAATGTAACAACGGATGCATACGACGTCATTAATCATCCGGACGTAGAAGCGGTTATTATCTGCTCGCCTACCCCGTTTCATGTGCCGTATACGGTTGCTGCAGCACAGCAGAAAAAGCATGTATTCTGTGAAAAACCGCTGGATGTAACGCTGGAAGCCATTCAGGCAGCGGAAAAAGCAGTTACTGAAAACAAGGTAAAACTGATGCTCGGCTTCAACCGCCGTTTTGATGCCAATTTCAGCAATGTCAGAAATCTTGTCAAAGCCAACAAAATCGGCGATCCGCATATCCTGAGAATCACAAGCCGTGACCCCGCTCCTCCGCCGGTTGAATACCTGAAAATTTCCGGCGGCATTTTTCTCGACATGTCCATTCATGATTTCGATATGGCGCGTTATATGGTCGGCAGCGAAGTGAAAGAAGTTTTTGTAAAAGGCGACGCGCTCATTCATCCGGAAATAAAGGAATTCGGCGATATAGACACGGCAGTTATCGTTCTGACTTTTGAAAACGGTGCCATTGGCGTTATCGACAACAGCCGCAAAGCTGTTTACGGGTACGATCAGCGACTGGAAATTTTCGGTTCCAGAGGAATGGCAAAAGCGGAAAACAATACAGCCGACACACTTGTGCATTTTGACAGTGAAGGCGGGCATACTTCATTGCCGCTGCACTTTTTCCTCGAAAGATATGAAACCGCATACCGCGTTTGCCTGAAATCTTTTATCGACTGTGTTTTGAACGATACGCCTTCGCCGGTGGATGCCCATGACGGGCTTATGGCAACGGCTATCGGGATTGCAGCCATGAAGTCGCTGACCGAAGGACGAAGCGTCAGGCTGGACGAAATTCTGCAGTATGCCGTTGTCTGAAATCAAAATGCATGGATTGCTCTGCTTGTAAACGCAGACTGTAACGGAAGCCGGTGTTTACGTGTTAGAAAATGTTAAGAAAGTTTATAAGTTTGAAGCGACATCAATCTGCAAATGTTCTCGGATCAGGATGGCTTAATTGCTGTTGAAATTGACCTGCCGATCAATAAACGATTGATTACTTACAAGATCTGATCAAAATTCGTTCTGTTAAACTAACCCGCTCCAATGTCCAATACCGGTTTGCAATCGCTGGATTATGTTGTTTTCTTTATTTACCTGATAGGCATTTCAGCTTACGGTTACTGGATTTACCGAAAAAAATCATCCAAAGAAGTAAGCTCGACGGATTATTTTCTGGCGGAGGGCTCACTCACTTTCTGGGCAATCGGTGCTTCCATTATTGCTTCCAACATTTCCGCCGAACATTTTATCGGCATGTCGGGCTCGGGTTTTGCAATCGGACTGGCCATTTCGTCCTACGAATGGATGGCGGCGGCATCGCTGATTGTTGTGGCTTTGTTTATCCTGCCCGTTTATCTTAAAAACAGGATTTACACCATGCCTCAGTTCTTGCGGCAGCGGTACAATCCGACGGTTGCAACCATTATGGCCGTTTTCTGGCTTTTGCTTTACGTTTTTGTAAACCTGACTTCGATCCTTTATCTGGGTGCGCTCGCGCTGGAAGTAACCGCCGGGTTTGATTTTACCTATGGAATCGTCGGTCTGGGAATATTTGCGGTGATCATCACCATCGGAGGCATGAAAGTCATTGGCTATACGGATGTTGTTCAGGTTATTGTACTTGTTTTGGGCGGTCTGGCGACTACTTATCTGGCGCTTGACCTTGTTTCAACGCATTTCAACAGACCCGGATTATTCAATGCACTTGGCTTGCTGAAAGAACAGGCGGATTCGCATTTTCACATGATTTTACCCAAAGACAACCCGTTTTACAAGGACCTTCCGGGTTTATCGGTGATTATCGGCGCTATGTGGATTAACAATCTTGCGTATTTCGGCTGTAACCAGTATATCATTCAGCGAAGTCTAGGCGCGGATTTGCCAACGGCTCGAAAAGGGATTTTGTTTGCAGCACTTCTGAAACTGCTCATTCCGATCATTGTTGTTATTCCGGGCATTTCTGCTTACGTTTTGTACCAGAACGGCATGTTCCAGCAGGAAATGCTGGATGCAGCCGGCGTTGTAAAACCCGATCACGCATACCCGGTTCTGCTGAACCTGCTCCCAGCCGGATTAAAAGGAATTGCTTTTGCGGCACTCACCGCTGCCATTGTGGCCTCGCTCGCCGGAAAGGCAAACAGTATCTCGACGATTTTCACGCTGGATATTTACAAACAGTACATTGCGCCGCATGCCAGTGAAAAGCAGCTTGTGCGAATTGGCCGTTACTGCATTTACGTAGCCATGGGCATTGCCATGCTCATTGCGCCGCAGTTGCGGGTTCTGGATCAGGCGTATCAGTTTATTCAAGAATACAGCAGCTTTATTACGCCCGGGGTTTTTGCCATATTTATTTTCGGCATGTTCTGGAAAAGGACTACTTCTGCTTCGGCACTTACTGCGGCCTTGCTTACGATTCCGCTTTCCACGGCCGGCAAATACCTGGCTCCTGAAATTCCGTTTCTGGACCGCATGGGAATCATTTTCCTGATTCTTTCTGTCATTATCATTATTATGACACTTGCGGACCCACGCAGCAAGCATAACGAAAAAGGTCTGGCGATAGACGAATCCATGTTCAGGCCGGGAAAAAGTTTTGTTGTCGGATCCATCATGATCTGCGGCGTTATTGCGGCGTTGTATACGGTGTTTTGGTAGGGTTTGGCTGTTGGCAATTAGCTTTGGGCGATTAGCTGTTAGCGATTGGCTTTTAGGTGAGTAGTGAATGAATGTAAGATTGATTTTTAGATTGTGAATTGTAAAATGTGAGTAGCTAACCAAGTAGCTAAGTACCAAGAGCTAATGGCTAAAAGCCAACAGCTAACCGCTAAAAGCCAACAGCCTATGCTAGTAACAACAAAACAACTTTTCCAGGAATGCTACGGCAAATATGCCATCCCGGCGGTAAACGTGTTTTTTATGGAGGAAATTCACGGTCTTTTTTCTGCTGCGCAGAAGGCCAATGCACCGTTTATTGTACAGACAACGCCGTTTGCAAGAGATTATGCGCATCCTGAAATGCTGCTTGCCATGATTGAAGCCGCTTCAAGCATTTATCCCGACGTTACTTATGCCGTTCATATGGATCACGGCTACGAAGAACACATTTTCGATGCCATCCGCAAAGGCGGTTATACGTCCGTGATGATCGATGCATCGCACGACCGTTTTGATGAAAATGTAAAAAGGACCAGGAAAGTTGTTGAAAAAGCACATGAAAAAAACATCAGTGTGGAGGCGGAACTCGGCGTCCTGGCCGGCGTGGAAGACAATCTGACGATTGATGCAGCGCATTCATTTTACACCAATCCGCAGGAAGTGGAGGATTTTGTAAAAGCAACGGATTGCGATAGTCTGGCCATTGCCGTTGGAACCAGTCACGGCGCCTATAAATTTTCCGGCGGTCAGGGACTTCAGTTTCATATACTGGAAGAAATCCAGCAACGGTTACCGGGATTTCCATTGGTTTTACACGGCGGCTCCAACGTGGTTCCGGAAATTGTAGAACGGATCAATGCAGCCGGCGGCAAGATTAAAACGGATGCGAAAGGCGTTCAGGAAGATGAAATTCGGAAAGCTATTCCGCTGGGAATCTGCAAGATCAATATTGCTACGGATACAAGACTATTATGGACGATGGTGAACCGTGAATTTTTCAGAGACAAGCCCGATGAATTTGCTCCTACCACGCCCGGAAAGATTTTCATGGAAGAATACGAACGTTTTATAATAAAAAAATTCGAACTGTTTGGCTGTACCGGAAAGGCAGACAATTTTCTACCGGTAAATGCCTGATCCTATTTCAAGCCGTCTAATACGACAAACAAAATGACGAGAAGACTCACCGTAGCGCAGGCTACCATTACCTTTTTGAAAAATCAGTACATTGAAAGAGATGGCGTGGAACAGCCTTATTTCGGCGGTTGCTTCGGGATATTCGGACATGGAAATGTGGCTGGTTTGGGTCAGGCTTTGCAGGAAAATCCTGACTTTCGTTATTATCAGTGCCGGAACGAGCAATCGATGGTTCATACCGCAGTCGCTTACGCCAAAGTAAAAAACAGGCTGGGTGCGTTTGTCTGCACCACTTCAATCGGGCCGGGTGCCACCAATATGATCACCGGCGCCGCACTTGCGACCATCAACCGACTTCCTGTTTTGCTTTTGCCCGGAGATATCTTTGCCACACGCGAACCAAACCCCGTTCTGCAGCAACTGGAAAGTGCCGGTACACAGGATATTTCCGTAAATGACTGTTTCAAGCCTGTTTCCAAATACTGGGACCGCATCAACCGGCCGGAGCAACTGATTTACTCCTTGCCCGAAGTCATGCGCGTGCTTACTTCCCAGGCAGAAATGGGCGCAGTCACTTTGTCGATGCCGCAAGATGTGCAGACACATGCATATGATTTTCCCGAAGCCCTGTTTCAGAAAAAAGTCTGGCATATCGGAAGGCCGCGACCCGATCTGGACAATCTGAAAAAAGCTGCAGAATGGATCAAAGCGGCTAAAAATCCGGTTATCGTAGCCGGCGGCGGAGCCATTTACAGCGATGCCTGCGATAAACTGCATGAGTTTGCGACAAAAACGGGAATTCCGGTTGGAGAGACTTTTGCCGGAAAAGGTGCGGTACGTTACGATGCGCCTTACAGCATCGGCGGACTCGGTGCCACAGGAACCAAATATGCGATTGAAATTGCCAATGAAGCCGACATGGTTATTGGTATCGGAACGCGTTACAGCGATTTTACGACAGCCTCCAAATCCATTTTCAAAAATCCGAAAGTCAAGTTTATCAACATCAATATCAGCGAGTTCGATGCATTCAAACATGCCGCATTGCCGCTGACAGGCGATGCAAAAGTTACATTGGAAGAACTAATGTCACTGCTGGAAAACTTTGAAGTGGATGCAGCATACCGTGAACGTATTGCCGGAATGAACAAGGCCTGGGACAATGAAGTAACGCAAATTTATGCAGAAGGGAACAGCACGGAACCGCCTATTGATCAAGCCATTGTTATCGGTACGTTAAACAGCTTTATGGATGAACGTGATGTGATGATCAATGCATCCGGAAGTGCGCCGGGAGATTTGCACAAATTGTGGCGGGCCACTGACCCTAAAAACTTTCATCTGGAGTATGGATTTTCCTGCATGGGTTATGAAATTGCTGCAGGAATGGGCGCCAAAATGGCCGATCCGAGCCGGGAAATCTATGTGATCTGCGGAGACGGCGGTTATCTGATGAACAATCATGAAATTGTCACTTCTATTCAGGAAGGTATCCGGTTTACCATTTTGCTGCTGAACAACAACGGTTATGCAAGTATCGGCGGACTTTCCGAAAGTATTGGAAGTGAACGCTTCGGAACCATGTATAAATACCGTGACGAGAATTCCGGGCAGTTGTCGGGCAGCTTCCTACCGGTCAATCTGGCTAAGAATGCAGAAAGCCTGGGCGCAATCGTGATCAAGGCAACTGACAAAGACTCTCTGGATGAGGCGCTTTCACAGGCTAAATCGAATGAACGTACAACGGTCATTTACATTGAAACCAGTTTGTACCGGACGGTAAAAGGCTATAATGCATGGTGGGAAGTCCCGATTGCAGAAGTTTCCGCTTCCGCGAGTGTTCAAAAGGCATACGAAACGTACCGCGACAACAAGAAAGAACAAAGGATATTTTTATAACGGATAAAAGGAGGAAAGAAGGAAGGAATAAGGAAAAGGAATGAGTTTCCTCCACCTTTTCTCCCTTTCTCCTATTCTCCCTTTCTCCTTTTCTTTTTACCGACATGAATTTTGATAATATAAAACTCGGAGTTGCTCCTATTATCTGGACCAACGATGACATGCCTGAACTGGGCGGTGAAAATACGTTCGAGCAATGCGTAAGTGAAATGGCGCTAGCCGGATTTACAGGTTGTGAAGTAGGAAATAAATTTCCACGTGATGTAAATATTCTTAAAAAAGCCTTAGATCTCAGAGGATTACAGATTTGTAATCAATGGAACAGCTATGAACTGACTACCAAAAGTTTTGCCGAAAACAGAGAGAATTTTACCAGACTTCTTGATTTTCTGGAAAACATGGGTGCCAAAGTCATCGGTGGCGGTGAAACCGGAAACAGCTGTCAGGGCCAAATGACTGTTCCCGTTTTGGAAGGAAAAGGCATGCTGAATACGCGTGAAGAATGGAACAGTTTTACTTTCGGCCTGAATGAACTGGGTAAAATAGCGCATGACCGTGGTCTGAAACTAGCATTTCATCACCATATGGGCACGTGTATCCAGACCATGGAAGAAACGGACAGACTGCTTCATAAAACGGATCCGGAGTATGTTTTTCTGAATTATGATTGTGGTCACTTTTACTTCGCAGGTGAAGATCCGGTTGCCGCACTGCAAAAATATATAGGCCGGACCGCTCACATCCACTTGAAGGATGTGCGTCAAAACATATTGCAAAGTGTACACGATGACCGTTTGAGTTTTCTGACCGCAGTAAAAAAGGGTGTTTTCACAGTGCCCGGCGATCCGGAAGGATGCATTGATTTTCCTGCTCTTTTTTCCATCATTAAAAGCAGCGATTATCATGGCTGGATTGTACTGGAAGCTGAACAAGACCCGTCCAAAGCAAATCCGCTGGAATATGCCATGATTGCAAGGAAATACTTCAGAGATCTTACCGGCATTTAATTTATATATACAGGCTAAAAGCCTTCTTCTGCATCGCTTCATTTTCAATTTGCTATAAACAGAAGGCTCCTCCGGAGCCGAATAGCCAGGCCCGGAGGGCCTTCCTGTTTGTAGCAAACGAATTTAATTGTATGTTTTTCAACTCCGGAGGAGTGGCCTTGGTGCTAGAACCAGGCGGCTCCTCCGGAGCCTTCTTCTGCATCGCTTCATTCGCATTTGCTATAAACAGAAGGCTCCTCCGGAGCCAAATTGCAGGCCCGGAGGGCCTTCCTGTTTGTAGCAAACGAATTTAATTGTATATTTTTGAACTCCGGAGGAGTGGCCTTGGCGCAAGAACCAGGCGGCTCCTCCGGAGCTTTCTTCTGCACCGCTTTATTTTCTTTGCTATAAACAGAAGGCTCCTCCGAAGCCGAATAGCCAAGCCCGGAGGGCCTTCCTGTTTGTAGCAAACGAATTTAATTGTATGTTTTCCCAACTCCGGAGGAGTGGCCTTGGTGCTAGAATCAGGTGACTCCTGCGGAGATTTCTTTAAATATTCTGCGCCACACTTTTCTTTTGACATACGTAATAACAATCGGCTTCGTTAATTTACCCAAGCCTGAAATCGCCTATGAACCATCAGTTACTTAAATTTAAATACTGATTCAATATGTACCATTTTAGAAAACTTAATACATACATTTTCCTTGCCTTTGTGGCACTTCTTGCCAGTTGCAAAAACAAAGATGTCGAGCCTGTTGTAGAAACCGCAACAGATACCACTACCCTTTTCGGCAATAAGGATGTCAATAGCTGGCTTTACGAGATCATGAACGACGCTTACTTCTGGTATAAAGAAATGCCTGCCGAATCCAGCCTCGACAAAAGCATGGATCCTGATGATTTTTTTGAAAAACTGGTTTATCAAAGACAAACAGTTGACAGGTTCTCCGGCGTGACAGACAATATTGATGTTTTGCAAAATGAATTTAACGGGATCAGCAAGATTTTCGGGATCAGCTATTCGCTTTCCTACATCGATGACAGCAAGTCCAATATTGCCGCATTCCTTAATTATGTCGTAAAAGGAAGCCCAGCAGCTGCAGCAGGATTGAAAAGAGGCGATATGATCCTGAAAGTAAATGGAACTCAGCTGACCTCCGACAATTATGGTGCACTTCTCGGAAGCAATGAAACCGTGACATTGACCCTTGGAACACTTACAGGGACAACCATAACTGCTTCAAATACAACGCTAACTATTACAAAAGCAGAAGTGAATGAAGACCCGGTTGCATTTTCAGGCGTAATTTCAAAACCGGCTTACGGAAAAACAATTGGATATCTGGTTTATACGCAATTTGTGCCGGGTACAACCGCGGATAAGGAAAAATATGACAACGAACTTCGTCAGGTTTTTGCCGATTTCAAAAGCAAGGGTGTTAATGAACTGGTTCTGGATCTGAGGCTGAATTCCGGCGGATACATCAGTTCGGCGGAAACACTGGCATCGCTGATCGGTAAAAATGTTTCAAGCACAAAAATATTCTATACCGAGCAGTGGAATGACAAATACAACGCATACTGGAACAAGACCAACGGTGCAAATGCATTGAAATATAATTTTCAGAATGAGCCCAACAATATCGGCAGCAATCTGAGCCGTGTATTTGTGCTGACGTCCAATGCTACTGCTTCTGCCAGTGAGCTGGTTATTAATGGCTTGAAACCTTATATGGATGTCATCACAATTGGTGAGCATACGGCAGGGAAAAACCTCTTCGGCTCGTTGATTAACGATGATCAGGAACGCTGGAAATGGGGTGCTTACATCATGCTCGGACAAACCGCCAATGCAAACGGCGAATCGGATTACGGCACTGTAAACGGAATGACGCCGACTTACCTTGTAGAAGATTCAGCCGTTCCGTATAAAGCGTTCGGGGATGAAAATGAAACCTTGTTCCGCAAAGCGCTGGATGTCATGGGAATTCCTTCTGATATAAATGCCAGAACAAGCGCGGCCAAAAAAGTCATTTCCATTCAGAAACAACTTCGGGACAACCTGAAAGTCAGTCCGGCGCTGATGCTGAAAAAAGGTTTGATGAAACCCGCAGAGCTGTAAGCTGCATTTTCTGGATTATACACAAAACAGACATGGATATCCCATGTCTGTTTTGTGTTTTACAGCGTTTAGTAAAAAATGAGAACAAAAAATCATTTTAACCGGAATTGCCGTAATTTTATTTAACAACTTTGCCTGATTTAATGAATTGGTGTGGCCCAGTGTTGGGTTCCAGGCACCTTTACTCACGTTTGATTTTACTTCTGAATTCGGTTACTATATGCATATAAAACTACTTTTTATTTGCTGTTTTTCTCTTTTCATCCATGCTGTTGCAGCACAGAAAATCAGCCATACATATCGTTTTTATGATAATCTGGAAGTTGCCGAACCGGAATGCGGACCGGATCTTCAACCCGCACAGGCACTTGGCTTCTGTAATGCCGGTTCCTCTCCGGGCGGCTTTATAAAAGACGGACTTCCCTGCGGCGTACAAAGAAGTGTTTATCATAATGCGCTTAACTGGGGCCTCTCCTATCCGAATACCGAAGGGGCAATTACGGATAATTACACCATTCAGATGTATGTCAAAGTGACGGATTGGGGTAAAACCTGGACCCGCATTATTGATTTCTCCAACGGCGTAGATGATGTCGGAATTTACTTTAAAGACATCGATGGATCGAATGACCGCTGTATGGATTTTTACCCAACCGGAATTGCCGGTAATTGCCCGTTTTTCAACAATGACGAGTATTACCTTTTAACATTTACCCGGAACGGACAGTCAAAAATTATGGAAGTTTATGTCAATAATATTTTGTTTGTCACATTTAATGATGTCGACAGATTGTACGTTGGAAAAGCGGGAACGCCGATCTATATTTTCAGGGATGACGAATTCGTAACATGCGAGTCGGGCGAAGCCAACTTTGCATACATAAATTTCAGTAATGAAATTTCCTCGCAAGCGGATGTAAACAAAGTATATTCAGAGTTATGCTTCGTAGCAAATATCAATCCTTATGCTGATTTTTCAATTTCGCCCAATCCAAGCTGCGGCATTCCGCAAAATATCGACATCAAATATACAGGCAATATTCCCGCTCCCGGCACCGGCTATACTTTTGCCTGGGACTGGGACGGCGGCAAAGTCGTTTCCGGCTCGGGAATGGGTCCTTATGTTGTGACCTGGGATAATGGCGGAACCAAAAATATAACCCTCACGGTTACGAACTCCGCCTGCGGAAATGTTTTGGTAAACCGTAAACAAGCCATTATCAGCGACCTGAATATGACTACTTCACTGCTGGCCGGCAGTTGTGACGACAATACGGAAGCAACTTTGACGGTCAGTGCAGCAGCCGGTCTTGCTCCGTACCAGTACTCCATTGACTCAATTAACTATCAGGCAGACAATACTTTTAAACTGACGCCTGCTGTTTACAAGGTTTTTGTCAAAGACGCCAACAATTGTACGGTTCAGAAGGAAGTCAAGGTTGAATTTGAAAATGACCTCACTGTTTCCACGATTTCCGATGCTTCCATTTGTGTTGGTCAAACTGTAAACCTGACCACAAACAGCAATGCTCAGCAATTCTCATGGTCGCCGCAAACTGGTCTGGATAATCCGAATTCCAAAGATCCTGTTGCCAGCCCGAATGTCACTACACAATATATTGTAACGGCCGGTCAGGGTAATTGTACGCAGCAGGATACAGTGACGATTACGGTTGTTACGGCGATGGAACTGGCTGTAACGCCGGATACGACCGTCAGCTACAATGTTCCGTTTCAGCTTGCGGTGTCTTCACCGCAGATCCCGAATGCTGCTGACGGAACTTATTTATGGTCGCCTCCCGAAGGTCTGAACAACCCGGCAAGCCCGAACCCGATTGCTACTTTGCAGGAAGATCAGACCTACACGGTCAATGTAACGACTGCATCCGGATGCACAGGTTCAGCCAGCGTTAACCTGCATGTCACCAGAACCGGAAACATCAGTATGCCGACGGCATTTACTCCTGACGGAGACGGTAAAAACGAAGTACTCACGCCTGTGGTTTTCAGCATTGCGTCCCTTTCCTATTTCAAGGTTTACAACCGCTGGGGAGAAGTTGTATTTTATACGAATCAGCTGGGTCAGGGCTGGGACGGAAGTTTCAAAGGATCAAAGCCAATCGGCGGATATTATGTTTGGGAAATTGAAGGCACTGCGGAAGACGGCAAAAAAATCCGTAAAAAAGGCTCTGTTCTACTGATTAGATAATAACAAAAAAGCCTTCGCTGGCGAAGGCTTTTTTGTTCAGGATGATGCTTTCCGGCTCTTTGTTTCAAGTATTGGAACAATCAGCTGATCCAGCTGAATTCGTATTGCAGTTCGGGAACGCGCGTACGGTCAGCGATTCTTTTCAGACGTGCAGGCAACGCCATCAAATAATCTCTTGCTTTTTCAGCTTTTTCATTAACGTTTCTTACCGCCCCGATTTCCCATTCAACAAGTAAGGATTCCAGAATCTCGATGTAATCGTTGGTTGTATAAACGCCCAGTCTTTGAGCCGCATCCGAAAAATGAGAAAAAGTGTCTCCCATCTTGACACCGGATTCCCGCAGGAAATGAGCCGGCATAACAATTTTTTTCCGCATCATATCTTCCAGCGCAATCAGCAGCTCCGAAGGATCCACTTCAAGAATCCGGCTTACAAATGCCTTATACGCCTTTGCGTGGCGCATTTCATCCGAAGCAATGACCCCGCAGATTTTGGATAAGTGCGGATTCCCGTACTTTTTGGCCAGCGTGGCCGTACGCCGGTGAGAAACATTGGTTGCCAGTTCCTGAAACGATGTATAAATAAAATTCCTGTAAGGATCACGGTCTGTTCCGATGTCAAAGCCGTCCGCTATCAGAAATTGCGTTGACACTTCCATGGCGCGCATGTTTACACGTCCGGACAAGTACAGGTATTTATTCAGCAAATCGCCATGACGGTTTTCCTCGGCCGTCCAGCTTCGCACCCACTGCGACCATCCCGAAGGATTATCCACCTGATCTACACCGATGACATCCATGAGCCAGGATTCGTAAGTAGGAAGTGCTTCTTCTGTAATGGTATCACCGATCAATACGGCTATGTAATCATATGGCAGATCACGGCAGCTTTCCTGCAGTAATTTGACCTCTGTAAAAAAATTATCTTTGGAAGAATCAGGTAAAAAATCAGTAGGCTGCCAGTTTTCTTCAATTGGCTTAAGGTATTCTGCCATCAGCATATCCAGATCTTTTCCTACATGTTGCATGACTTCAAGTCTCTCTGCTGAAAGTGCGGTGTCCATTTTTTTTGAGGTTTAAACGCTTGATGTATTTTTGCAAAGTACGTGAAATAAAAATAAGTATTGAACGATCAATAACTTTTTACTTCAACACAAATTAGGATAAACAAAGCAGTTTTGAACTATTTTTGCAGAAAAAATCGGAATGAAAAAAATCCTTGATTACCCTCTCAGTATTATTTACCTTATTCATTTTGGATTAACCCTGCTGGTCTTTCACGTTATACAGGTTATCGCTTACAATGTTTTCGGCAAGAAAGTACACAAGGTTGCTGTTGACATTCTCAACTTCTTTCTCACATTCGGAATTTACCTGACCGGCGCACGGATTTCACTCGTTAACCGCACTGCAATTCCGGATAACCGGACGATTATTTTCGTTGCCAATCACCAGAGCACATTCGATATCCCGGCGTTAATCTGGCTTCTGAGGAAATATCATCCCCGTTTTGTTTCCAAAATAGAACTCTCAAAAGGCGTTCCAAGCATTTCCTATAACCTTCGCAAAAGCGGCGCCGCACTCATCAACCGCAAAGACAGCAAACAGGCTGTGATGGAAATTTCCCGGCTGGGCAAACTGATCTTCGAGGAAAAATCCTCAGCCATTATTTTTCCGGAAGGCACGCGTACGGCCAGCGGCATCATGAAACCGTTCATTGCCGGCGGCGTGGCAACCTTGCTCAAACGTGCTCCGGATGCGCTCATTGTTCCCGTAGCCATTGCCGGAACCGGCGCATTCAACCCGAAAGGAATATTTCCGCTGAAATCATTTTCCGATCTTTCCTGGACCGTGCTGCCGGGCATCGAACCCGCCGGCAGAAAAGTAGAAGACATACTTCAGGAAGCACAGGAAGCTATACGGACATCAATCAGCGCTGCACGCATTTAAGTTTTTTTTCTTAACAATCATTAACAACCTGCTTTTAAACCTGATTGCATCGCAGCACTCTAACCCATGAACTTTAAATTTATTAGTCATGAAAAAGATATTTGTTGCCGCAATGCTCGCTTTAAGTTTCACAGGTGCTTTCGCCCAGTATCCGCATAATGACCGTTACGATAACCGTGATTACGACAATCGCGAGTACAATAACCGCGATCGCTACAACGATAATTACCGCCATGGCCGGTCTTCGGATATAAGCTATCTTCAGAGAGAAGCACGTCAGGAAATTTCCAAAGGCATTCAGCGCGGAACACTTGATTCCCGTGAAGCCAGTGCACTCATGAACCGGTATGAAAGAATTGAGGCTATGGAGAGAAAGTTCAGCCACCGCGGCCGCCTGTCTAACCGGGAAACCAGAATGCTGCGTGAAGATCTGGAAAGGCTGATGGCAGATACACGCAGAATGAGCAGCCGGAGAGGCGATCACTGGGCACGCGACCGCAGATACAGATATTAAAAGCAGTTGAAGGTTTAGGGTAATGCAAAAAGCATCCGGTCACTGGCCGGATGCTTTTTTTATCATTCATCCCTGAAATACCGCACAAGCTTTACATGCGACTTTTCAAACCCTTCACGCTGGTAAAAACGATGCGCATTTTCACGCGTGCTGCGCGATGTCACTTCCATCTGGATCGCACCCTGGCTTTTTGCAAATGCAGTTACATGCTCCATCAGCGCTTTTCCGATTTTGGCCGAACGATAATCCGGCGCTATATACATTTCCTGAATTTCAGAAACCAGTGCGGCATGATGCAGCAAAGGCTGAATATGGCAGCTCACTATGCCGACCGGATTTCCGTTCAGCTCGGCAATAAAGTAATGAATGTTGTCACTTTTCAGATTTGCCCGGAATACCTTGTTGTATGCCGTACGGTCCATTTCCCTATTTTCAAGACCGCAGATCATTTGATAAATCGTTTCCTCATCTTCACCGGCCGCGACTCTGATTTTTAAAGTTTCCAAGTTCATCTGATTACAATTTCTGTAAGGCTGCGGAGTCGTGTATAAAAATACCTTTTTCAGGTTTCATCGCCAGTGACACCATCGCGCGGGCCACTTTTGACGATTCTATGGCTTTGTACTTTTTCAGAGAGCCGTTCATAAACGGGGCAAATAATTTTGAAAACACCTCGCCTATTTTCTCACCCATCCGGCTTTCTGCTCTGTTGCCCAGCAGCAACGAAGGCTGAAGTATATGTAAGGCATCAAATTTCATTGCATACAACCTTTCCTGCACTTCACCCTTGATGCGGTTATAAAAAAACACCGATTTGGTATCTGCTCCCATTGCCGTCACAATCAGGTATTTCTCAGCACCGTTGATCTTTGCAAATTCTGCGATCCTGACAGGATAATCCAGATCGACTTTTTTAAATGCTTCCTGCGAACCCGCCTTTTTAATAGTGGTTCCAAGACAGCAGAATATATCATCGGCCCGGATCAGTGTTCTATCCAGATTGTCAAAGTCTGTTATGATCTTTGTAAGTCTGGGATGCTTTAAGTCCAGCGGACTCCTGGTCAGTACTTTTACTTCCGAAAAATTAGGGGATTCAAGCAAATTCCAAAGTACTTGCTTTCCGACAAGACCGGTTGCGCCGGCCAATAATGCAGTTCTTGAAATTTCTTCTGGCATAAATTCAGTAAGGTTACACCAAAAGGTACGAATTATAAGCTACTTTTCAGGCCATAGGATCGTTTTTTTGCCCGAAGTATCGTTAATCAAAGCCTGGAACTCCTTCAATTCCTGTTCTGGAAATTTACTTATATCAACACGGGAGCCGTCACATTCATAATTGATACAGCCATAACAGGACATGTATAAAGTACTGTAATTCAAAATGGGCCGTCCTTTGAATTCCAGCAGCGTAACTGTCAACATATTGGCTTCTTTATCATCAATCGCTTTTTCTATCAGGTTTTTCAGCCATGGAAGATTTCGGATCGGATCATTTACACCGCATGCAGAAACGTTGGAAGAAACAGTATTATCCTTGCAGGATAACAGTGAACAAACGATCAGAACAGGAAGAACAAGTTTTTTCATAGCATTGTCATTCAGGATTTTTCAACAATAAAAAGACACTTGGACAATCCTGTAAGTTGGAATTTCCGGATTATTTCAACCAGAATTTTCAGAGAAATATCCAGGAACAACAAACATGCGGGAGAACGGAATCCAGAAACCAAGTGTGGAACAAACGAAACAGAACAACCTGACTGTTTTCACCCGTTCCGTCTTACTTTTCACTTTTTACCCTGCATAGCTTACGTATATAAGTCAGGAACAAAAATTGCTATGAATTCGAAAAGAACAAATATGATCATGGAAAATCAAGCGAATCCTGAAGACGTAGAAGGCGGCTCTCCGACGCATGGCGGCCCGAAAGGTAAAATCAAGCAGGAAGATGATAGTCAGAAACCATCCAAAAGCCTGAAAAAAGATGCAATCAAAGAATCTGAATCGGAGAATATGAACGATAAAAAAGGCTATAATGAAACGCCTCCGACTGTTCCGGTGGAATCAACCCACGAATAAAAAACCCTTGCATAACAAGGGTTTTTTACTTACAAATTTTTTATTTTGATTTGCTCATGATGGCTTCCAAAGCAGCTGCAAGGTAAACCATCGGCGCATTCCAGTTGATCGCAATTTCATTGGACGCATACGAACAGTCGTCATCTGTAAATGATTCGTCGGCAAACTTGCTCGTGTAGGTCGTGCATTTATCCTGCTGGCCGGGGTTTGGGCCTCCTGAAAGCAATCCGGGAACCGGTTCGTCAATTCCATCCGCAATAGAAGGCCTGTGATGCGGGTGCATAACTTGTTTCGTACCAAAACCGGTCAGAAAACTGTAACCCGTTGCATTTCTGCCCAACAGATAATCCAGATTTTCAAGTGCCGCATTCACGTATCTAGCGTCTTTTGTAAGCTTGTAGGCATACAGCAAGGCTATGCCCTGATTGGCCGCGACGGAGCTGCTTCCCCACGAATAATCCTTTTCCGATTTTCCCATAACCGTATGGTATGGCTGCTTTTGATATCCTTTGATCAGATCATCTGAAAAGGCAAGAACATTTTTTTTCAGATCAGCTGAACGTTTGCTTTCCATCTTCAACTCATCCGCAAAACGCAAAAGCGTGTAATATCCCAATGCTTTCACCTGGCTCCATGTCGGCAGCGGCATGGCACGTTCGGTTTCAAGAACAATGCCGTCCAGATATTCCGGCTTTTTGGTCAAGGCATACATTTCCGCAGCGGCCCAGATCCACTCGTCACTGACATTCTTATCTCCATACGCGCCGGTTACAATATCGGGATCAAACTGCTTGTTCAGTTCATTCTGATCATACATAACGGCGGGATTCTTCTTTGCCCATTGCCAGCCTTTTACCGCCGCAACAGAACAGGAATCCGCCAATCCCGGCAGCTGTGCATTAAAATTCTTTAAAATCCGGGCCGACTGCGCCATGACTGCTACAAAATCCAGTGTGGCCGCAGTGCCTTTCTGTACGACATATCTAGGATTTTTTGCAGCATCCGGCATAATCATTCCGTCAAACCGCGGGTTAGTCAGCTTGTGATAAACGCCTCCGTCTTCCGGGTCCTGCATCGTCAGCATCCAGCGAAGATTCCAGATTATTTCATCCAGCAAGTCGGGAACGGCATTGGTACTTTCGGGAATATTGGTGTTAAAATCTTCAAAATAAGCTGGAAAATCTTCGTACAACGACAATAAAGTACCCATGGTAATTCCGGAATTGACAATATATTTATTGTAATCGCCTGCATCGTACCAACCTCTCGGCGAACTGATTACTGCATTTTCGGGTCTGCCGGCAGAAGCTGCGGATGCATGAATCAGGATTTTGTCGTCAGGATGTCCGGCCGGGCGCGCCCATTTACCCGCATACTTTTCAGGAAGGTCAATGGAAACGCGCTGATAATAGAAGCCTTTCAATGAAGCTAGTGCCGCTTCCTTATGTACACGATCCTTGATTTCAAAGACGGGCGATTTGCTGTTTGCATTTACTTCAATGTAGTATTTCCCGGCTTTCCTGAAATCACTGAAATCAGCGGTCTGCGTTTTTTTTCCTGAATACGGATTGGTGACCGGTTCGCCAGACTTTCCTTTGAAAACCACTTTTCCCGATGAAGCTTCTTTTACACTGAAAGCGGCGTTTTTCTCACCGGGAATGATTGCCACTTTCCTGCCTCCCGGATAAAAGCCAATCTGATTTACCCGAATGCCGGAATCCGGAATTTGCGCAGAAAGCGCTGAAGCAAATGCAACAGAAACAAAAAACAGCGATTTGAAAAACTTGGAAACAGCAGGCATATTTAGGGATTTAAGCAACAGAATAAAAGTAAAGAGAAAATCACGGTTTGTTTTACTGAATTTATAATGATTTTCTCTTCTGCACACCTATTCATTTCAAGCAAGTTCCCGATCATGGAAAAGTAATCGTTTCATTTTCAATTGCTCATGGCTACTACAAAATTGCTGATCCTAACTCACCTTCCCGGGTCCTACTGAATCAAACACATGTACTTTCTCCCACAAATGCGCATAGTTTTTTACGAAATCAAGATGGATCGGATGTGTCTGGTAAATTTCTTCTTCGATGATGTTTTTGAAAAAACACATCCATGAAAATGTGTAATCCTTCACAATCACACTTCTGTTTGTATTCGCCGGCTTTCCGATATGCACGTATTGAATGGTTGGAACTTTGGCCAGCATATGCAATCCTTCCAGAAGCTTTGCTTCATCCTGCGCATTGTTCGGGTCTTTCAGATAAAAAAAGACGTGATGAATAAACAATTCCTTTTCTCTTTGAGGCTCTGCGGCAAGCGGACTGACGGATGCCAGCGTTGCCAGCCCTGCATTTTGCAAAAATCTACGTCTTGATTTATCTTCCATATTTTAATAAAATGCCGTTTATGTTAATTTCTGTTTCTAATTTTTTCAGTAAAAGTCAATTTGCCACCGCTTAGGTATCAAGAGTACAAATTCTCCCGACATTGTCAAAATTCATAGCTAGCTGCCGGTTTTTCAGCTTTCAACAAACAATCCATGCAAATCAAAAGCCAATCGCCAATAATCATCCACATAACAAGGAGTGACCAATTTGAAACAATCCATGACTTGCATATTTACAATCAAGGACCAATCATAACAACCCATGACTAATCCTGAAACCCGTCCGCTAACGCTAATATTGTTTTCCAGTTTCTTGTGGTTGCCGTTACTTTGAGTTTGCTTTCAAAAAAGTTATTATGCAATTTGGTTTTGCCGTAGCCCGACGGACAAAACAGGTAAATCACTTGATCCGCAAGTACCAATTCATCAGGCAGGTATTTGCCGGGATCCATTTTCTCCCACTTTTCAGGATCCGGTTTTTCCGACAGAAAAGTAACATGCAACTGCGAAACTTCTTCATTTCTGCCATGCAGAAAAGGATTGTTCTGCCGAATTTCCAGAAGTTCTGAACGCTTCATGACAAGAACCGGGACATTCATTTCCAGTTCATTACGGATCATATTCATTATTTTGCCGACCAGATCCTGGCAAGTCAAGGTTTGATGTGTAAAAACGACATTTCCGCTCTGCATATATGTCTTAACAGCTTCACAGCCTGCTGCTTCAAATAACGTTTGAAGTACCGGCATTTTAATCAGGTTGCTTCCACTGACATTGATGCCTCTCAATAGGGCAATATAAGTTGTTTTGTTCACGGGCTTATGTAAAAAAACAACGCCCCGAAAATGGAGGCGTTGCAGGTAATCAATGTATTCAGCTAAACGAAATACTACTCTGTTTTTGCATAATCTGCAGCAAAACCGTTCAGTGCAGCATCCTGCAGATGTTCGGAAGCAATGATCGTACGGTAACGGAATGTCGTCGATTCTCCTTTTTTCAGTTTGAAATCAAGCACTTCCTTTCCGTCGCTCAATGCCTTCATTCCTAGCGGGTTTACAGCAAACAAGCCATAACCTCTTGCATGCCAGTATGCCGGGTAACCTACATTTTTCGGGTGATCAATAATGGCAATGCTGATGTTCTCATCTTTGATTTTACCCGTCAGATTACACCAGATGGCACGTTTTCCCCAAACCGCTTCGCCCGTAATTCCGTTGCTGTTGCGGTAATTGCCTGTAATCCCGGTGTTGTTCATAACCGGCACTTTGGTCGCAATTCCGCTGGCATCCGTAAAGATCTCCGGTTTATCAGACGGCAGTTCCAGTTCCCGCGCCACGCGGATGGCAAACATTCCGTCCTTTACATCCGGCATGGCTACATCCGTTACAGCCGTAAGCGTTGTGGAACGGTCAATGACTCTGTGATCGCCTTTTCCGCTGAAAACGTACGTAGTGGTTTCCTTGATCGTTAACGTTCCGTTTTTATCTATCCAGTCCGCCGTCACTTTTAGCTCTCCTTTATTGCCGCTGCTTTTTACGGATGTGATGCCCGTATGTATAATCGTTCCGTAAGCCCGTTTTTCATGATCCACTGCATCCGAATTGTTCCAGTAATCGTTTCCGTTCACATCTTCATAATTCAGCCACATGCCCACGTGATGCGGATGATCCACGCGTTCGCCGGGCCTTGGGTCCAGCGGCCAGCCGCGCGTCACCAAAGTTCCTTTTGCAGTCTGGACAGGATATAAAACGGCTTTTTTCAGCGTTTTCTCACCCGGATAAAAATAGGATGTAAAAGGCTTTCCATCGATTCTGACTTCTACCTTTTTATCCTTCACACTGTTGATCATCTCAACTTTCTGAGCATTTACGATTCCCGTTATTGCTGCAAGGGAAAAGCTGGCCAATGCTATGCCGGTGTTTTTAAGGTTCACGTAAATCGGATTATTTAAGAACGCGGTTTCAAGTTTATACGCAGATTGGATTCTGATGATCTGCTTTTCTTAACTCAGGACAATCTCCTTTTTGGTCGGGTCCCAGTTCACGCGCTTGCCCGAATGCAGCGCCTGCGTAGCCATAATGTTGGCAACCGAATGGTTAAACCCTACTTTCGCAGGTGCATTGGTTTCCTTGCGGCTTCTTACGCATTCCATCCAGTTGCGCATGTGCAGCGAGGTCATCGGATCGGCTCCGGT
The DNA here is from genome assembly GCF_005860765.1 of Dyadobacter sediminis. Taxonomy (GTDB): domain Bacteria; phylum Bacteroidota; class Bacteroidia; order Cytophagales; family Spirosomataceae; genus Dyadobacter; species Dyadobacter sediminis. The sequence goes on from NZ_VCEI01000011.1 coordinate 1,050,143, forward strand.
ATTGGCATCCGTTGCAATTTTATCACCTGTTTTCAGTGCCATTTCCGGCAGCAGATTGGCCTGAAGGCCCATGGATTTGGCATCTTTTTCTTTAAGCCCGCCTTCCGGAGTTATCTTGTTGGTATCCAGATTGATCATGCCGCCGTTTGAATAATAGTACTCCTTTACGCCGCCTGCTTCATTGTTGAACCGGGAAGAATAGATCACCTGAAATCCTTTGTCCTTGTTGTCAAACGGGCCGTACTCGAAAGCGGCACTGAATGTATCCACGTTGGTACGACCGTCTTTCCAGGTGTAAATCCCGCCGTTGGCAACAACATTCCGCGGCGCATCCAGCCCTGAAAACCAGTGAACGGTATCAATCTGGTGTGCCATCCACTGGCCGGGAATGCCGGAAGAATACGGATAAAACAGGCGGAATTCCAGATAATAACGCGGGTTCCATTCCACTTTCGGGCGGTTCATCAGAAAACGGTCCCAGTCGGTATCTTCTTTTCTGATCTGCGATACCAGTTCCTGACGTCTCCACCGGCCGGGCTGGTTTACATTCCAGGTCATTTCAACCGTAGTGATATCCCCGAATTTACCGGATTTGATATATTCGTACGCAGCCCAGTAATTGGGTGCGCTTCTTCGCTGCGATCCCACCTGAACAATCTGTTTTGAATTTTCCACAGCCCGCAATGCAACTTTGGCGTCTTCCAGCGTTTCTGCAAACGGCTTTTCAACATACACATCACGGCCCGACTTGACGGCTTCGGCACAATGCAGCGCGTGCTGGAAGTCAGCCGTACTGATAATCACTGCGTCTACATCTTTTCGCCCAAGCAGTTCTTCGTTATTCCGCGCCTTCACAAATTCACCGGATGCATAGCTTTTGCCTTTCATAAAAGCCTCCGCTTCGTCGCGTCTGCGGTTCCACAAGTCGGAAACGCCCATAAACTCGAAGTTCATATCCTTGGCGTGATCTGAAAAACTGGGCGCAAGCGAACTGCGGAAACGGTCGGAAAAGCCGATGATGCCTACTCTTACCTTGTCATTTGCACCAAGTATACGGCGGTAACTCGCAGCTCCGAAAGCATTGGAACCAACGGCAATTCCGGCGGACGCCAAAGCTGTTTTTTTTATAAAATCCCTCCTGCTGTTCATAATTATGGTCTGTAAAAATGTTGATACGGGTTGTTAGAATAAATGGCTGTTGGCACAATACATTTGTAATCTATAAGAAGTTGATTAAACTCAAAATTTTGAATGCTTTAACAACAATCAGATTTTACTCCCTTGATACTATGTTCCTGATCGGGTTTTTAGTTAGAAGCACTTTTTGGTTCCGGCCTAATCCATTTCCCTGATTCTGAGACTGCGGAAAGAAACGTTGTCACCATGGTCCTGCAAGAGCAGATTGCCTTTCTGCGAAAGTCCGAACCCTTCGAAATTCTTGAACTTGGAATCGGCAACAAAATCCTTGAACTGCTGCGAACCGCGAACGTATTCGACCACTTTGTACCCGTTCAGAAAATGCTGTACGGTACCGTCTTTTTGTACTACAATTCTTCCCTGATTCCATTCTCCTATTTTTTTGACGGCATTTCTCGGGCGGTCAGCAGGAATAACGTCGTAAAAAGAGGCAATGGTACGGTTTCCGTTTTTGCCCAGTTTGGCATCCGGATGTTTTTCATCATCAAGTACCTGATATTCACAGCCGATACCCGATTTGCCGCCGGAGCTGAACTTCTGATCCACAAAATATTTCACGCCGCTGTTTGCGCCTTCGGTCAGTTTGAAATCAAAAGTAAATTCAAATGCCGGACCATACAGTTTTTTGGTAATGATGTCATTGCCTGTTTCGGAACCGTCTGACTTGGAAATGGTTATTGTTCCGTCATTGTAACTCCACCGTTTGGACGGAAAATCATTTCCGCCGTATGACTTCCACTGATCCGCAGATTTTCCGTCATAAAGCAGCGACCAGCCCTGTGCTTTTTCGGCACTCGTCAGTGCATTTGGAATAAGGTTGACAATACGGATATTGGCAGCCGGACTTGGTTTCAGGTTACTGGTCTGTATGCGAACATTTTTCCAGCTAACCTGCGTGCCTTCCAGATCTTTACTGCCAATGGCATGTACCTGCAGACAAATAAATCCGCTCGGTGTCATATCGTCGATGACATGTGCTACCGGAACGCCGTTCAGAAAGGTACGGATCGAGTTGCCGATGGCTTCAATGCGGTATTTGTTCCATTCCTCTTTTTTAAAGGCTTTTTTGGCGGCTGCATTCAAATCCAGCGGATACAGCCAGCCGCGACGCGCTTCGTCGTAAATTCCCGCAGAGTATGCGCGGTCGCTCGGATCAATTTCCACCTGATAACCATGCACGCGGCCGTTCTGGTAATCAGGCGTGGACAAGCTGCGGATCTGAATGCCGGAGTTGAGCTTGTTATCCACTTTCACGTCACATTCCAGGATAAAATCGCCGTAGTTTTTTTCGGTTGTCAGAAAAGAATTGGGCGTGTCCATGACAGAAGTCCCGACAATGGCTCCGTCCTTTACTTCATATTTTGCCTTGCCGTTGAGCTGTTTCCATCCGGCGAGGTCTTTACCGTTAAAAAGATTTTCCCAGCCGTTTCCGGACTTCTGGGCAACAACTGCATGAAAGGATAACAGCAGAAAAAGGCAAAAAGAAATTTTAAAATGATTCATTGTAATAGAAAACTGATTGATGGAACTGAACCCGGAAATGAATGATTGAAGCGCAATAAACGGCTTGTCATCTACATAACGAAGTATTGCTGCAAATACCCCTACAAATTCCTTGCAAACGATTCAATTTGAACTTGCATTCCGGTCCTTTGTATTGAAGATTAATGCGTTAAAATCTTATAAATTCCCGTTGGAACCCGGATGTTTACAACGGGTACTTCAAAACTTCGGTAATGTATTTTTTATTGATCTCGGCGCATACAAGCGGAGATTTTTCGGGATCGGGAACGCCGTCCAGCTCTACAACAGCCCAGCCTTTGAACCTGATCTTGTCCAATGCAGCAAAAACCGCAGGCACATTGACACGGCCTTCGCCAAGCTCGACAAATTTGTACCCGTTTTTGGTATCAGCCGGCTTGGTATCTTTTAAATGAAGTGAATGAATGATATTTTTATACTTGATGACGGCATCTTCAGGCTCGCCCCCGCCCTGTTTGTAATGTGCAATGTCCAGCAGCAGCTTCGTATAGCGCGGGTCCAGCGCCTGTACAATGATGTCCACTTCTTCCGGCGTTTCTCCAAGCTGATGCATATGATTATGATATACAGCCTGTACGCCCAAATCGGCCGTCTGCCTGCCGATTTCATTCATGACCTCCGCCAGTTTTTTCAGTTCTTCCACGGACGGAGCACGGTCTTTTGGCCGCAGGCTGTTTGTCAGCTGCAATGCATTCCCGCCGAGCGCTTTCACAAAACTGGCGTGCGCCACGTGCGTATCAATGGTACTTTCCCGCTTTGCAGGATCCGTTTCCACGTTCCCGCTGGAAAACATGCAGAGTGTGAGGTTGTTTTTTACTAATGCATCTTTGAGTTCCGAAACGCGGTTCCGGTACGGGCCAAACGTATTCGCCCGCAACTGGACGCCTTTAAACCCGAGTGCAGCCAGATCGCTGATCGCCTGTTCATCCTTTCCGCCCCAGGTTATTGCCGAGTAACCGATTTTGACGTCGCCTTTTTTGACGATCCCTGCCTGTAAATCAGAAAAAGCAAGTATTGCGGCAGTTCCCATGGAAATACGTTCCAGAAAATTTCTTCTAGTCAACTCAGATTTTGCATTCATAGGATTACAGGATTTCGGATCGGGATTTTGCATGCGAACTAGCAGGACAAACAATTAAATCTCAATGACTTACAAGCTGTTAAAAATAAAATAAATTAAAAAAAAAAGGAAGGTAGCCGACATGATGATCAGGATAATCCGACGCAGGACATGATCGTTTCCGTTCGGCTTGGAAGAAGGTGCCTTGGGTTCGCGGTCGGACATGATGTCGAGTGAACTGCGTATGCGGTCCCATATGGAATTGATATCCTGATTGGTCAGCGTATCCGGTTTCCAGTCTGAGGCAGTCAAAACCAGTTCACGCGCTTTGTCAACCGTTTCTTTCATAGCCGGATATTTCAGTATCCAGTTTTCCCAGAATGAACGGATCGGCGGGTCATCAGGAAACCGAACCCACCTGATAAACAGGTTTTCCATCGCTAGCTCCTCAGCCGATAACTCTGAAAACGGTTTCATTTTTGTGGCGTGTAAAAATTAGATTATCCTTTGGTACTGGTCAGACCTTTCGTTTAAAAAAGAATGCATATCCCGGTTTATACTCTTTTCATAAACCTTATGCCCCCTGAAAATACACATAATCGAAAATACATCTGCAAGGGATCCAGCACTCCTTTTTCCGTTTACCGTACACCCATCTCCGGAAAATGTTATCTGTTGAAAATCACCATCAGACCGAAGGATAATCAGGATATTCCATTTACAACAATACAAGTGCCGATGGAAATCTGGATATTGAAGTTAATCCGGCATTTGAATAATTTAGCAAAACACACTATACCGTTGCTGACTTTGTATAATTATTCAGAAATGCCTGAGGATGAATTGTTGTCTTTACTCATAGAAGGCAACAGACCGGCTTTCAAGCAGCTTTATCTGGACTATTACCGTAAAATTTTCGCTTATGCATTGAAGTTTACCAAGTCTATTGAACTCTCGGAAGATATTACACAGGAAGTATTTCTCAAAGTGTGGGAAAAAAGGGAAAATCTGAGAAACATCAAGTATTTCAAAGCTTATCTGTATGCAATCTGTAAAAACATCACGCTGAATGTGCTCACCCGCGCCGCAAGGGAAATCAATATCAAAAGCCTGATCCTGATCGGCTGCGAAAAGTTTCATGAGGATACGGAAACCACCTTTCAGAATGAGGAATACGATACATTGCTGAACAAAGCCATCGAGCAACTTCCGCCGCAGAGGAAAGTGATTTACACGCTGGTCAAAACAGAAGGCAAGAGCTATGAAGAAACAGCCGAACAGCTTGGCATAACTGCTGGTACCGTCAACGACCACATTGTCAAGGCTACACGATCTATCAAAGAATACCTGTTGTGGTATAATATTACGCTCACCATATAACCACCGGTGAATAGCAATGAAACATATTCAAGCATTTTACTCCTTTTATCAGTTATGTACCCAAAAGCAACCCAGATTGAAATAGAAACGGTACGGATCCTTTTCCGCCGGTTTATCCGCAACCGATGCAGTCAGAAAGAAATTGCACAGGCACTCGTTTTTCTTCAAAGCGCCGAAGGACGTGAAATGTATGCGGAACTGATGGATCAGGAATTCATGAAAAGAGAATTTGATGAAGAATATTTCAGTAACAGGCATATCAAACGGCAGTTTGCCGCACTGGAAAGGAAAATCGATAAGACCGCACGGGAATCCTACGTAAACACAGGCCTGAATTAACCTTTGTACTGCCTATCCGTCATCTTTTTATATCGTTTTTGCTTACCTTTGCGGCTTATTCCGTGAAGTTCCAGTACCAAAATATAAAAAATGACCTCGCATCAAATACGTCAGGCTTTTCTTGATTTTTTCCGCAGCAAAGAACATTTAATTGTACCGTCGGCACCGCTTGTCGCAAAAAATGACCCTACCCTGATGTTCAACAACTCGGGTATGGCGCAGTTCAAGGACTTTTTCCTGGGAAACGGAACGCCGCCTGCGCGCCGGATTGCCGATACACAAAAATGCCTGCGTGTTTCCGGAAAACACAACGATCTTGAGGATGTCGGTTTTGATACGTATCACCATACCATGTTCGAAATGCTGGGAAACTGGTCTTTCGGGGATTACTTTAAAAAAGAGGCCATTACATGGGCATGGGAACTGCTGACAGAAGTTTACAAACTGCCAAAAGACCGATTGTACGTATCCGTATTTGAAGGCAATTCCGCCGACGGTGTGCCGTTTGATCAGGAAGCATGGGATTTATGGAAGCCGATTGTCGGAGAAGACCGGATTATTCTTGGAAACAAAAAGGATAATTTCTGGGAAATGGGCGATACCGGTCCATGCGGTCCATGTTCTGAAATCCATATCGATCTGCGTCCGGAAACAGAAGTGGCTGAAATTTCCGGCAAGTCACTTGTCAACAACGATCATCCGCAGGTTGTCGAAATCTGGAACCTTGTTTTCATGCAGTTTGAACGCAAAGCGGACGGCTCGCTGATCCCGCTTCCTTCCACGCACGTGGATACCGGAATGGGCTTTGAGCGTCTTTGCATGGCCGTACAAAATAAAACTTCCAATTACGACACGGATGTTTTTCAGAATACGATTCAGGTTCTTGAAACCTTGTCAGGAAAAAACTATGGTGCCGGAAACGAGCCGTTTGCGGATATTGCCATGCGCGTTATTTCGGACCACATCCGGGCCGTTGCGTTTGCCATCACCGACGGACAATTGCCGTCGAATGTGAAAGCCGGCTATGTCATCCGCCGTATTTTACGGCGTGCCGTGCGTTACGGTTACTCTTACCTGGGTTTTCAGGAGCCTTTCTTTTATAAGCTGGTTGCGGTACTTGCGGATCAGTTCAAAGATGTGTTTACCGAACTGAAAGCGCAGGAAGAATTTGTGACACGTGTGATTCTGGAAGAAGAAAAAAGCTTTCTGAGAACGCTTGAATCCGGACTGAAAAGGCTGGACAATATTACTTCTTCCTTGAAACAGAAAGAGGTTAATGTCATTGCTGGTGAGGAAGTCTTTGAACTCAGCGATACGTTCGGGTTTCCTGTTGACCTTACCGCACTGATTGCACGCGAAAAGGGCTTTGAGATCGATGAAACCGGATTTCAGGATGCTTTGGCAGAACAGAAAAAACGTTCCCGTCAGGATGCAGCCAAAGAAGCTACGGACTGGATAGAGCTGAGAGAAGCGGACAGTGTGGAATTTTTGGGCTATGATTTCGAGGAAACGCACAGTCATATTATCAAATACCGAAAGGTTAAGACCAAAACAGGCGAAGAATACCATATCGTACTCGACCGTACGCCTTTTTATGCAGAAATGGGTGGCCAGATCGGCGATACAGGCGTACTCGTGCTTGATCCGACGAGCAGCAATCAGGAAGGAAAAACGATCCGGATTGTCGATACCAAAAAGGAAAACGACCTCTTTGTGCATATTTCAAGGGATAAAAACCTGGATGAAGCTTTGCAGCAAGCCGGTATCATCGTTGCACGGATAGATGTGGAGCGAAGAAATAAAATAAAGGCAAATCACTCTGCAACGCACCTGATGCTGTCGTCCATGCGGGAAATCCTCGGATCGCATATCGGACAGAAAGGATCGTACCTGAATGATGAAGTACTGCGTTTTGACTTTTCCCACTTTTCGAAAGTAACGGATGAGGAACTGCAGAAAATTGAAGACCGCGTAAATGAAAAGATACGCGAAGATATCGTACTGGAAGAAAGAAGGAATGTACCGATCCAGCAGGCACTGGATTTGGGCGCAACGGCAACATTCGGCGAAAAATACGGCGAATTTGTACGTCTGATCATTTTTGATCCTAAATTCTCCTTTGAACTCTGCGGCGGGACGCACGTGCCTTCAACGGGTAAAATCGGTGTTTTCAAGTTTATTTCAGAAGGATCGGTTTCCGCTGGCGTAAGGCGTGTGGAGGCTGTTACCGGCGAAAAAGCACTGGAACTGATGCGCCAGCAGGAAGAAACACTGAACAAAATCAAGGATCTTCTGAAAGGCCCGACTGATCTGGTTAAAGCGGTTGAGTCATTGCTGGATGAACGCAATACGCTGCAGAAACGCATTGCGGCACTGGAACATGAAAAAATCCAGGTCCTGAAAACAGGATTGCTGGCCAGACTGGAAAAACATAAAACATTCAGCCTCGTGGTCGAAAAAGTGGATGTTCCGAATGCAGAATCGCTGAAACAGCTGTCATACGAACTTCGTGACCAGGTGGAAAACCTGATTGCTGTTTTCGGGACGGAAATTGCCGGCAAACCGCAGCTTTCCGTCTTTATAGCTGAAAATATTGTTCAGGAAACGGGCCTTAACGCCGGAAAAATCGTGAAGGACCTTGCAAAAGAGATCCGCGGCGGCGGCGGCGGGCAGCCATTTTTTGCAACAGCCGGCGGCTCCGATGCAAGCGGGCTCGAACGTGCGTTGGAAAGAGCAAAAGAATTATTTTAAGATCCTTTAAGTCTTTCTATTTTTCAGGTGAATTTACAAGAAGCGGCTGGCTCGGAATCCGAGCCAGCCGCTTCTTGTACTTGTCATTTAACCTCGATGGTGTGCAAACGGAAATGCATTTATTTGAATTACTAACCGCTATGCAATCCTTTCATCTCTCTCCGTATTTCAGAGCCTATTTTCTCGCCTATTTACCGACTTTATATTTTTAAATACCCTCTAAAATAGTAAAACCTAATTAAAATGATCAATCAAACTGATTGTTTCTATCTTTGTATAAATAAAATTTATGTCATCGAACCGGATTTGCTTGTTACAAGATTCGGTTTGTCTGATTTCCAACCGGAAATTTTACGTTCAAATGAACATACAGCAGTTAGAATACATTGTTGCCATTGATAATTACCGCCATTTTGTGCATGCCGCCGAGCACTGCAATGTTACGCAGCCAACTTTATCCATGATGATCCGAAAGCTGGAAGAAGAGCTTTCGGTAAAAATTTTTGACCGGACCAAACAGCCGATTGTTCCGACTGCTATCGGAAGACAGATCATTGATCAGGCGAAAGTGATTCTGCGGGAAGCATCCCGGATGAACGAAATAGCAAAACACTTTAACGGAGATTTGTCCGGAGAACTGCGCATAGGCATTATCCCGACGATTGCACCTTATCTTTTACCCCATTTTGTAAATCCTTTTGTCACCAATTATCCGGAGATCAAGCTGCACGTTTCGGAAATGATTACCGAACGCATTATCCATGAACTGAAACTCGGAAATCTGGATGCCGGAATCATTGCCTCGACTTCCGAAGAAAGCAGTCTGCAGGAAATTCCGTTGTATAAAGAACGCTTTTATGCCTTTGTGTCGCGCAATACAGGTTTGTACGCCAAGCAGTATATTCTTCCTGCGGACATTGAACCAAACGAACTGTGGCTGCTGGAAGAAGGCCATTGTTTCCGAACACAAATACAGCGCCTGTGCGAACTGAGCCGGAACAGTCAGTTTGGCAGCAGTTTCAGTTATCGTTCGGGCAGTATCGAAACTTTGATCCGCATGGTGGAAAGAAACGGCGGCATTACTATTTTGCCGGAAATGGCGGTTATGGAACTTTCGGAGGAGCGAAAAAAGCACATCCGGAATTTCAGGTTTCCGGAACCGGCCCGGGAAGTTTGCCTGATCGTAAACCGCGAACAAATGAAAACCCGTTTGATAGATGCCCTTAAAACAGGAATTATTTCATTTTTACCGCCGGAAATTTTTCAGAAAGAAATAGAAATGCGTGTTTTGTAATTTAACGGAACCATAAACTAATGAACACCCGGAAAGCATACGACAAATGGTCGGAGCAATATGACAGCAATGTCAACAGAACCCGAGACCTTGAAGCCATGGCATTAAGGCAGGTTTTGGAAGAAAAACATTTCAGCAGCGCACTGGAAATCGGCTGCGGTACAGGAAAGAACACACAATGGCTCGTCAACCGGACCGAAACGCTTGTGGCTGCGGATCTTTCCGAAGAAATGCTGGCCAAAGCCAGGGAAAAACTGGCCGGCTACCATGTAGAATTCCATCAGGCCGATATTAACATGCCTTGGGATTTTACAGACCAATGCTTTGATCTGGTTACTTTCAGCCTTGTACTTGAACATATTGAAAACCTTGATTTCATATTTCAGCAGGCCGGCAACAGGCTTAAAACCGGCGGAATGATTTATCTTGGTGAGCTGCATCCCTTCAAGCAGTATTCAGGCTCGAAAGCACGTTTTGAAACTGAAGAAGGCCAGACGATTGTACCTTGTTTTACGCACAACATTTCAGATTTTACGGAATCTGCCAAAAAATACGGTTTCGAAATCAAGGACATACAAGAATTCTTTGACAATGAGGACCGCACAAGCATCCCGCGGATACTGGTCATGACTTTTATATTACTGGAATGACCGTCATCAGCAGAAAAATGCAGGCTCTTATTTAAGAGCCTTTTTTGTTAAATACGCTTCCATTTCCGCCAGAGAAAAGGCATTGAAAGTCATACCTTTGATAAGTCCGCCTTTGCGTGCAACAGCAACGCCGTAATGCATATCCTGATATCCCTGTCTGGAATGCGCATCGGGATTGATACTCAGCAGAACGCCTTTTTCCATGCAGTACGAAATCCAGCGCCAGTCTATGTCCAGCCGCCACGGCGATGCGTTTATTTCCACCACCACCTTATGTTCCGCACAGGCATCAATAATGGTTTTGTGATCAATTGGATAGCCTTCGCGGGATAAAAGCAAACGCCCGGTCGGATGGCCTAAAATGGTCGTATACGGATTTTCAATCGCTTTCAGCAGCCGTGCAGTGGCTTTTTCCTGCGACATGCTGAGATTGCTGTGCACCGAAGCCACAATGTAATCAAATGAGGCAAGTACTTCCGCAGGATAATCCAGCGAGCCGTCGCCCAGAATATCGGATTCAATTCCTTTCAAAATCTTGAACGACTTTTCCGGGTTTTCGGAAGCAAACCGCGCATTCAGATTCCTGATTTCTTCATGCTGGCGAAATACATCTTCAGCTTTCAGTCCGCGCGCGTAAGTGGCTGTCTGCGAATGATCTGCAATCCCAAGATATTCAAAGCCAAGTTCACGGCAATGCAAAGCCATTTGTTCCAGCGTATCCTGACCGTCGGAATAAGTGCTGTGATTATGTAAAATTCCTTTCAGATCGTTCCATGTAACCAGGTCATCCGCATTGTATTTCTCGGCCCACTTGAATTCCTCGGCGCCTTCGCGCATTTCGGGAACGATGTACGGCAGGCCGGCTTTCTGATAAACGGCATTTTCATCTTCAAGGGTTTCAAAATTCGCAAAACGCCAGATTGTACTTCCGGAAGGCGTTGCATAACCTAAATGTTCCGCACTTGCGCTTTCCAGAAAAAGCTCGTTTACAATTCGTTCCGGCTTTACGGCAAGGATTTCAACTTCCACGGCGACATCGCTCACATTGCCGCGCCATACAAACGGTGAAGATTGCCTTTTATCCTGAACCAGAAATTCCAGTCCGTCAGAAACGGTATGCAGCAATGCCGGCGAGTCAGTTGCCACCAGAATTTTTATAGATTCAACGATTTCCGATTTGCGTCGGATGTCACCGGCTATTTCTACTTTTTCAAAGCTTTTCTTCAGTTCGCCGGCGATGACATTTGCAATGACTTCTGCTTTGTCCATTCGCAGTTTCCCCGCCTGATCTTTCAGGAAAGCAAGCGATTCCAGGATCTTTTGTGCAGTACCGGCACCAAATCCCTTGATTTTTGCGACACTTCCGTTCAGACAGGCTAGTTCCAGTTCGTGCAGGTTGTCGATGCCCAGTTCACGCCATAATACGGCAATTTTTTTGGCACCGATCCCTTTGATATTGAACATTTCCATGACACCGAGCGGCGTATTGCCAAGCAGCGTTTCCAGTTCCGGGAAAGTACCCGTTTTCGCGATCTGAACAATTTTACCGGCTGTGCTTTTCCCAATTCCCTGCAATTTGGTCAGCTCCTGCTCCGACATGTTCTGAAGTTCGCCGTCCTTGTATTTGTCCAGATAAAAAGCCGCAATGGAATAGCCCTTGATCTTGAACGCATCGGCTCCATGCAGTTCCATCAGTTTAGCGGTTAATTCAAGGACCTCGACAATTTCAGAATTGCTCATATCAGTATCAGGTGGAAAATGAGCCGCTAATTACGAAGTATGTCTCAGCATTTGCAAATGTTCCGCATGCTCATCGTCCCGCAGGTTTCAAGTAGTTATTTTATATGGCTGACTTAAATACTATTTATAACGACCAAAACTCCGGCTGTATCGCAACTAACCCGGATATCGATACAGCTTATACCGTTAAAACAGACAACGCATTTTTAAAAATCCTAATTCTGACTTATAACTGCCCAATGGATACGGACAAATTAAAAAATTACAAACAGGAAATTTACAGTCATCTGACAAACGAATTGCTGCCTTTTTGGGAAAATCGCTGTGTAGACAAGGAAAACGGCGGTTTTATTACGCATTTTGATTACAACGGAAATGACTCCGGCGAAGATGAAAAATCTTTGATTGCACAAACCAGAACTGTTTTCACCTTTTCATCCGCACACCGGGCGGGTTACGGAGAAGGACGTTATGCAGCCATTGCAAAGCACGGCGTTGATTTTCTGATCGACAAAATGTGGGATCAGGAAAACGGCGGTTTTTACTGGCTTATGGACCGGAAAGGCAATATAAAAATAGATGAAAAAATCGTTTACGGACACAGTTTTGCCATTTACAGCCTTGCCGAATATACTCTGGCCACCGGCGATCCTCGCGGACTGGAATATGCTTCGAAGGTTTTTGACCTGCTTCAGAAACACGGCGCCGATACCTTTTACGGCGGTTATTTTGAAATGTTTTTCCGCAACTGGGAATTGAAAGGCCCAGGCCCGGCTGGCGGCGACCGCAAAACGCTGGACGCGCACATGCATTTGATGGAAGCTTTTACAACTTTATACGAAGCCAGCGGCGAACAGGTTCATAAACGTAAATTACTGGAAATCATACAACTGCTATTGCATAAAATCATGCACCCGCAGTATAAAACGGGTATTCCGCAGTTCTGGGCCGACTGGACGGTTGCACCGCAGATCAAGTTTGACATCATCTGGGGCTGGGACCGGTTTTCGGAAGACGGCATGAAAAGTTCGGCTGAGGATAATACCAGTTATGGCCATAATGTGGAGTTTGCATGGCTGCTGATGCACGCGCTGGATATTGCAGGCATTCCTTATGACGAATACGAAGAGCAGTTGCTGGCATCTTACAACCATGCCGTCGAACACGGAATTGACTGGGAATTTGGCGGTGTGTACGTGGAAGGCTCGCATGCAGGCGAAGTTTACGACCGGGAAAAGGAATTCTGGCAGCAGGCCGAAGTCATCATCGGCATGCTGGACGCTTACCGTGTTTATAAAGATGAAAAATACCTGAAAGCTTACAATGCAACACACCGGTTTGTTTTTGACCATATGATCCGCCACGAAGTCGGCGAATGGCTGCCGCTGCTTACGCGGCAAGGCGAACCAATCTGGAAACATATGAGCCATTCCTGGAAAGTGAATTATCATTCGGTCAGGTCCATGATTCAGGCAATTGTACGTCTGGACAAGCTGACCGGTACAACAGTATAACGGAAAATGGTCTGTTAAAGCTGCAATGGAGCTTTTCAAGGACTATACGGGAAAATATTTTCTCAGTCTTTTTTCCAGATGAATCTATGGACAGTATTCAGGCGCTGGAATGATAATTTTAGAAATTCAAGTATATACGTGCTTGTAAAAGCATATTTGTTCCATTTAAAATTACATAGTCATGAGTGCTTTCACCCAACAATTAAAAGGAAACTGGAATGAGCTGAAAGGAAAATTAAAGCAGCAATATGCAGATTTGACTGATGATGATCTGGCTTATGAAGAAGGAAAAGAAGACGAACTTCTTGGAAAACTTCAAAAAAGGCTGGGCAAGACCCGCGAAGAAGTAGAAACCGAATTCAGCAGCTGGTCGAAATAAACTCTTCTTTAAATAACAAAAGCCCCGAAACGAAATGTTTCGGGGCTTTTGTTGTAGTAGGAAGTTTGAAAATCAATCTTATTCATAATAAAACAATTTCTCTAAAAGCCCTAAGCTAACAGCTAACAGCTTTTAACCTAAAATTCCTCTGCATAATGAACACAAATGAAATTCCGGTTGGCATTGTTGGTTTGGGATTAATGGGATGCAGCATTGTGAGCTGTCTGCTGATTGCCGGACATCCGGTGATTGCAATTGCCCCGATCAGCGCAGATTTGCAGCATGCAGAAAAACGAATCCGGGAACATCTTGAAAATTCCGCGGAAAAAGGCATAATCCCGAACGATCCTGAATTTTACCTGAAAAACCTGATCATTACCGAAGATTATGCCATTCTCAAACCATGCAGGCTTGTCAATGAATGCACGATTGAAAATATTGACATCAAGGAATCGGTTTACAAAAAAATAGAGAAAGTCATTTCAGCGGATGCACTGCTGACCAGCAATACCTCGGCGATTCCGATCAGTAAACTGCAAAAGCTGACATCGTATCCCGAACGTTTTCTGGGCCTGCACTGGACGGAGCCAGCTCATACCACGCGTTTTCTGGAAATTATCTGTGGCGATGAAACCGACCTCAAGAACGGCGAATACCTGTATGAATTATCGCATTTGTGGGGCAAAGAACCGATCCTGGTACGAAAAGATATTGCCGGATTTATCACCAACCGGCTTATGTACGCCATGTACCGCGAAGCCATCAGCCTGGTGGAAAACGGTTATGCGACGATTGAAGACATTGACCGTTCCTGCCGCAACAACGCAGGCTATTTCATGACTTTCGTCGGGGTTTTCCGCTGGATGGACCTGACTGGCGTTCCCGCTTATCATACGGTTATGAAAAATCTGCTTCCTACGCTGAACAACAGCACCGAAGTTCCTGAACTTATTGACAAAGTCGTCAGAGAAGGCGGAAGAGGCGTTGCCAATTCGCATGGTTTTTACGAATATGAGCCCGGCGAAGCAGAAATGTGGGAAGAAACCTTTAAGGAATTTACGTATCAGATCAGGGAACTGGCGCTGAAATACCCGGCGGATATTGTTAAAAAAAGACTTCATGAAAAGAACAATCCAAATTCATAGAACTTCATAAGTCCATTAACCGCTTTCCGATTCTTCTAAAAAATCTTTCAAAGTTGATGCTTGCATCAACTTTTATGCTTTGTATATATTTTGTACAGGCTGCCGTTCCCAATTCTCCAAAATCCTTCCTCCCACCTTCCTACTCCAAAAAATTCCTCATCAAAACTGTTTTAAACGCTAAAAAATGGTTCTTCTCGCAAGACTTGATTAGTTTTGAACATCCTAATTCCTGATCCCTGAACTGCTGCGATTAAATGATAGATAATCATTAAACAATTCCAAATGAATGATTTTATAGCTGCAAGGTCACAAATGGCACTTTCACTGGGATTTCACATTGTGTTTTCATGCATTGGAATGGTCATGCCGTTTTTCATGGCCGTTGCGCATTATATGTGGCTCAGAACGGACAAGGCCGTTTATAAAAATGTGACAAAGGCATGGAGCAAAGGCGTTGCGATTTTCTTTGCCACGGGTGCCGTTTCAGGAACAGTGCTGTCTTTTGAACTCGGGCTTTTATGGCCGGAATTCATGAAACACGCCGGCCCGATTTTCGGCATGCCGTTTTCGCTGGAAGGAACCGCATTTTTTATAGAAGCGATTGCGCTTGGCTTTTTTCTTTACGGCTGGGATCGTTTCAATAAATGGTTTCACTGGTTTACGGGCGTCATTGTGGGCGTAAGCGGACTGGCTTCCGGAATTCTGGTCGTGGCAGCCAATGCATGGATGAACAGTCCCGCCGGTTTCAATTTTGTAGACGGCAAATACCTGAATATTGATCCCATAAAAGCCATGTTCAATGACGCATGGTTTTCGCAGGCATTGCATATGACCATTGCGGCATTTGTGGCCACGGGTTTTGCCGTTGCCGGCATTCACGCGCTCATGATCCTGAAAGGGAAGAATGTACTTTTTCACACGCGGTCTTTTCAGATCGCAGCTATTTTCGGTTGTGCGGCAGCACTTGTCCAGCCATTCAGCGGTGATATTTCGGCAAAAGATGTTGCAAAAAGGCAGCCTGCCAAGCTGGCGGCGATGGAAGCGCATTTTCATACCGAAAAATCGGCATCGCTGATCGTCGGCGGAATTCCGGATGAGGAAAATAAAAGGGTGAATTACGCATTGAAGCTGCCGGGATTCCTCAGTTTTCTGGCACACGGCGATTTTGAATCCGAGGTAAAAGGGCTTGATCAGATTCCTGCTGAAAATCATCCGCCTGTTGCCATTACGCACTACGCTTTCCAGATTATGGTCGGAATGGGAACGGCCATGATGCTCATTTCGGCGCTGTATTTCATGGCTTTATGGAAAAAGAAAAAATGGCTTGAAAGTGAATGGCTGCTGAAATTATTTGTAGCAGCAACGCCGCTCGGGTTTATTGCCGTGGAAGCCGGCTGGACGGTGACGGAAGTCGGAAGGCAGCCGTGGATCATTAATGGAATCATGCGTACGGCGGATGCAGTAACGCCAATGCCGGGGATCGCGTACTCGTTTTATCTTTTTACGGCTGTTTACGTTTCCCTGGCCTGTGTGGTCATATTCATGCTTTACAGGCAGATCAAAATGGTTGGAAAACTGTACGACAAACCACAACTCTGAAATTTATCCAATCCAGAAAACGCATGCTTTACGTTGTTATCACTTTTCTCTGGACGTCCATTCTGCTATATCTGCTGCTTGGCGGCGCGGATTACGGAGCCGGGATTATTGAACTTTTTACGTCCGGAAAAAACAAGGAAGTTACACGAAAGACCCTGTATTCGGCCATCGGCCCGATTTGGGAAGCCAACCATATGTGGCTGATCATTGCCATTGTTATTCTGTTCGTCGGTTTTCCGGTTATTTATTCCACCATGTCCGTAAATCTGCATATTCCATTGACTATTATGTTATTAGGAATCATAGCAAGAGGAACTGCTTTTACATTCCGGCATTACGACGCCGTTGTTGACGACATGCAGCACATCTATAATACCATCTTCGCCATATCAAGTTTTGTAACGCCATTCTTTCTGGGCATCATTGCCGGCAGCGCCGTTTCCGGGCACATTGATCCGAACGCGGATACGTTTCTTTCTGCATACATTTTCAGCTGGCTGCACTGGTTTGCGGTTGCGGTCGGGCTGTTTACGGTTTCAATCTGCGGATTTCTGGCATCTGTTTACCTCATCGGAGAAGCGGACGATGACCAAAGCAGGCTGCGTTTTGCACACAAGGCACAGTTTTTCAATATAGCGGCTGTTATCTGCGGGATTCTTGTCTTTATAGCCGCTTATCTGGAGAACGTTCCGCTGATGGAATGGGTATTCGGAAACTGGGTCGGCCGCATTGCCATTATTTCAGCAACGCTTTCGCTGATCTGGATGTGGTATTTGTTGTATCAGGGAAAAATAAAGTTACTGCGTGTATTGGCCGGCTTTCAGGTCACGATGATTTTACTGACCACGACTTACAGGCATTTCCCGAATATAGTTATTCTGAAAGGCGGCGGTTATTTGTCACTGATGGAACATGCCGGACAGGAAAAAACCATGCAGTCACTGGGTCTTGCCTTGCTGATCGGCAGCGTTTTTATTCTTCCGGCCCTTTTTTATCTGATTTACAGCTTTCAGAAAAACCCGTTGAAATACAACGAACCGCATTAATTGAATACCAGCCGTCGTCCGTTTTTGTAAAAAGCCGCCTGATCTTTGGCATCCGCATTTTCTGTTTCAGTGACTAGCATTCTGAACGATGCAGGATTTGCACCCTTGATTGGATTTCCTTCGAAAAATACACTTTTGTTGTCCCGCGCATAGCCTTTTTCCAGCACGCTGAATGATGCTGTTTCCGCCAATTTCACCGGTATGGTGACTGGCAGAGGCTTGGCAACGTCATGCGTCTGAACTTTTGAAAAATAAATGTTCCGGGCATCTTTCGCGTATTCGTGATCCAGATTCTGAAAGGATTTTCCGTCACTTTCAGCAATTTCCGTCTGCAGATAATATCCTCTGAACGCATCTCTGGCAAATCCGTATTCCAGCAGCCGGAAAGAACCGGCATCGCGTACGGGAAAACTTTTTCCTTCATAAAACACCTTGCGGCTGTCTTTAGCATAATTACTTTCCAGATACGCAAATGTAAGTGCATCGGCATCGCTGATCACGGAAATACGGTTATGCCGAACCGCGTAATATTCCTGCCCTTTGCGGTAAGTATCGCAATAGTAAACATGCGCTTTGTCTCTGGCATAATGCTCGCTCAGTGCCGTAAAACTTTCCGCATCGCTGCCGGCAATCACTGCGTTCCGGTAAAATGCATGTCTGGAATCGACTGCAAAAAACGCATTGATCTCCTTTAAACTGCCATTCGGCCCGGTTTCCAGCAACAAATCCTTGTAATACCATTGTCCGTTTTCCTTTTTATATGAAGATGAACCAGAACAACCGAAAAGAAACGACAGGAAACCCATTGTAATGATCATTTTCGACTTCACAGACAGTACGATTTAGCAGAAAGGAACCATCAATAATTGTAAAAACAGGAAAGTGTAAAAGATACTTTTCAAGGCAGACTTACCATCCATGATCCCATACTTAAACAGAAAAGCCCAATCTATTCAAGTTTTCTGAATTGTACAGACCAAAATTATCCACAGGCAGTTTTCAATTATTTTATGCTGCTGCGGCAAGCTGCATGGCTGCGGTTTTTTCTGATCTTATTTTCCCCGATCCAGTTGCTTTAACCTTAAAATAACTGCACAGAGCCACTTGCACATTAGAAAATACCCGATTCCTGAATATTCATCTACTTTGAATCACACTTAAAAAAGGCGTCGATCCGGTGCCGCACAACAAAGCACTACAGCCCATGATTAAAGTATTAATTGTTGATGACGAATTCAGAGCGCGCAACGTGCTGCAGCATTATTTGAGCAATTATATACCGGAAGTCAGTGAAATACGGCTTGCATCTTCAGTGGAGGAAGCAAAGAACATTTTACTTTCCTTCAATCCCGGAATTATTTTTCTGGACGTCGAAATGCCGCATCAGAACGGGTTTGAACTGCTGACCACGCTTAAATCATTCACTTTCGACATCATTTTTACAACAGCGTATAACCAGTATGCCATTCAGGCCATTCGTTCCAGTGCGCTGGATTATCTCCTCAAACCTGTTGATCCCGATGAATTAAAAGAAGCCATTTACCGCCATATGACAAAACAAGAATCTGTAAGACAGAAACGCATGCTATACGATAATCTGGTAAGCAATATTGAGAAGAAAGACATACGGGATTTCAGGCTGGCAGTTCCGTCGAGTGAAGGCGTCTTCTTCTTTACCATCCATGAAATACTTCGTCTCGAGGCGGACCGGAACTATACGGTTATTCACCTGAAAGACAAAAGGCCGTTTGTAGCCAGCAAAACGCTCAAGCATTTTGAAGAAATGCTGGAACAGTTCAAATTTATACGCACGCATAAGTCACACCTTGTCAATCCCGATCATATCATACGCATCAGCAACAACAATGAATTCATTATCATATCCGACGGATCGCGTGTGGAGATTTCACGCAAGAAAAAGGATGAAGTTCAGCACCATCTGAACATTCGCTGATTCGTGAACAGACAATTCATTGCGCTGAACCAGGCAATTGTAACAGGCATTCACTGAATCTGCATGCGGAATGGTGCTGCCTGTTATATGCTTCTGCTGTAAACTTATTTGCTGCGTTTTGCTTTACTTTACATTCTTACGGGAAACCAGTAAAGATTTTCACTTTTTACCATGGATTTACAACTTAAGAACAAAGTAATTATAGTCACAGGCGGTGCCAAAGGAATCGGAGAAGGCATTGTGCAGGTTCTGGCTTCCGAAGGTGCGATTCCGGTTATTGTCGGACGCAATGCAGAAGATAACCAGAAAGTTGTCGATGATCTTGCAGCAAAAGGTCTAGAATCTTTTCAGGTTGCCGCAGAACTTACGCGGCCCGAGGAATGCCAGAATGCCGTAGCGGCAGTCATACTGGAGTACGGACGGATTGACGGCCTGGTAAACAATGCCGGCGTTAACGACGGAGTCGGGCTGGAAACAGGAGATTACCATGGCTTCATGGCATCCCTGCATAAAAATTTGGTTCATTATTATCTGATGGCGCACCATGCATTGCCGGCGCTGAAAGTTTCCAAAGGCTCCATCGTCAACATCAGTTCCAAAACGGCTGATACCGGGCAAGGCGGCACTTCGGCATATGCGGCATCCAACGGCGGACGCAATGCACTTACGCGTGAATGGGCTGTCGAACTGCTGAAATACGGTATCCGCGTGAATGCCGTAATTGTAGCCGAATGCTGGACACCGCTTTACGAACGCTGGATTGAAACGCTTCCGGACCCGGCAGAAAAACTGCAATCCATCACTGCCAATATACCGCTGGAAAACCGGATGACGACCGCAGAGGAAATTGCCAACATGACCGCGTTTCTGCTGTCCGCCCGTTCAAGCCATACAACCGGCCAGCTTATTTACGTGGATGGCGGGTATGTCCATCTCGACCGTGCGCTGGCAAATTCCTGATCCTGAAAGAACCGGAATTTTGATGAGTCACTTTCTGGAATGACCGGCGTGATCGTTTTCGCCAGACAAAACCTGTTATTTAGCCGAAGCCAAAGGTTCCGTTCTTTCGGATTACAACACTCCATTCTACAGAACATCCGGGCGGTATTGTGCAAGCAGTATTGCCCGGCATTCATTCCTGTTTCGTAAAGTATTTCCTTTAAGTTTGAAGTTCAGCAAGAAAACCTGTTGAAATATTAATTACCCTCGTAATTTTGCACATGCTTTGATCCAACATCCATTCAAAGCGCCAGACAGTAATTATTTTCATGAAGAAAATCCGTAATTTTTGCATCATCGCCCATATTGACCATGGAAAAAGCACCCTGGCAGACCGCTTGCTTGAGTTTACCAAAACAGTGACCCAGCGGGAAATGCAGGCTCAGCTTCTGGACAATATGGATCTGGAAAGGGAACGTGGCATCACGATCAAAAGTCATGCGATCCAGATGAACTATATCTATAAAGGAGAAGAGTACATTCTGAACCTGATCGACACACCGGGACATGTTGACTTTTCTTATGAAGTTTCCCGTTCCATTGCAGCCTGCGAAGGCGCTTTACTGCTCGTTGATGCATCTCAGGGCACTGAGGCCCAGACTATTTCCAATTTATACCTGGCGATCAATCATGATCTTGTCATCATTCCGGTACTGAATAAAATAGATCTTCCGGGCGCAATGCCGGAAGAAATCAAGGATGAAATGGTGGATCTGCTGGATTGTACACGTGAAGATATTATTCCGGCCAGCGGAAAGGAAGGCATCGGCATAGAAGCCATCCTGAATGCCATTATTGAACGTATCCCTGCTCCTGTCGGAGATCCGGCGGCGCCTTTACAGGCTTTGATTTTTGACTCGGTATTCAATTCCTATAGAGGGATTGAAGTTATTTTCCGGGTGAAAAACGGAAGCATTAAAAAAGGAGACCGTGTAAAGTTCATGGCGACTGGCAAGGAATACATTGCAGATGAAATCGGTACGCTCGGATTGCAGCAAATACCCAAGCAGGTTGTAGAATGCGGCGATGTGGGCTATCTTATTTCGGGTATAAAAGTAGCCAAAGAGGTTAAAGTCGGCGATACATTCACGCACATTGACCGGCCTGCAAGTGAAGCAATTGTCGGGTTTTCGGAGGTTAAACCCATGGTTTTTGCCGGTATTTATCCGGTGGATACCAGCGAATTTGAAGAACTTCGCGAAGCCATGGAAAAGCTGCAGTTGAACGATGCCGCTCTGGTATGGGAACCGGAAACGTCCGCTGCACTGGGCTTCGGTTTCCGTTGCGGATTTCTCGGCATGCTCCATATGGAAATTGTTCAGGAAAGGCTTGAAAGGGAATTTGATATGACGGTGATTACAACCGTGCCGTCGGTGCAGTTCCGCATCCTTGATACCAAGGACAAACTGATAAACATCAGCGCACCTTCGGAAATGCCTGAACCCAACCATATCAAATGGATTGAAGAACCGTACATCAACGCGCAGATCATTACCAAATCCGACTACATCGGCCCGATCCTGAATCTTTGCATGGACAAAAGGGGCATTCTGAAAAATCAGGTTTACCTTACTTCCGAGCGTGTTGAACTGCAATTCCTGATTCCGCTTGCCGAAGTCGTGTTTGACTTTTTTGACAAGCTGAAAACCATTTCTCGCGGCTACGCTTCGCTGGATTACGAACTTTCCGGATATCAGGAATCGGACATGGTCAAACTGGACGTCATGCTGAACGGCGAGGCGGTGGATGCGCTTTCGGCTATTGTACACCGCTCGAAATCCTATGAATGGGGCAAAAAACTTTGCGAGAAACTTCGTGAACTGATTCCCCGCCAGATGTTTGAAATTGCCATTCAGGCTGCAATCGGACAAAAAATCATTGCCCGTGAAACGGTAAAGGCCATGCGCAAGGATGTACTTGCAAAATGTTATGGCGGTGACATTTCCCGTAAACGCAAACTGCTTGAAAAACAGAAAAAAGGAAAGAAACGCATGCGTCAGGTCGGAAATGTAGAGATCCCGCAGGAGGCATTTATGGCTGTTCTGAAGATCAACTAAAAACGGCTGAGGTTTAGAATTAATGACAAAAGGAGGTGCAAAATTGGCCTTTTGTTGTAATTTTGACTTAAATCTGAATATAGACCAAGAAACTAAAATACCTTAACAAGCGATATGGCAGAAGTAATTCGTATGCCCAAAATGAGCGACACCATGGAAGAAGGTGTTATCGCAGAATGGCACAAAAAAGTAGGTGATAAAATTAAATCCGGTGAAATAATCGCAGAAGTCGAGACTGATAAAGCGACAATGGACCTGGAATCTTATTATGACGGTACACTTCTTTATATCGGCGTTAATAAAGGTGATGCTGTTCCCATCAATGGAATAATGGCTGTAGTCGGATCCGAAGGTGAAGATTACAAATCGCTTCTGGATGGCGGCAGCAACGGTGCAGCACAAAACGGTGCCAGTGCGGAAGCGCCCAAAGAAGAAGCCCAGCCGTCCGCACCTGCTGTTGAAACGGTCACGCCGGAGCCTGCAAAAAAACCGGCGCCATCAACTGAAAAAATCAATGCAGTGGTGGTGCGCATGCCAAAAATGAGCGATACCATGGAAGAAGGTACGCTGGTTTCATGGCAGAAAAAAGTAGGCGACAAAGTAAAATCCGGTGATATTCTGGCCGATGTTGAAACGGACAAAGCCACTATGGAACTGGAAGCATACGAAGACGGAACACTGCTTTATACCGGAATCAAAGAAGGTGAAGCCGTTCCTGTGGATGCCATTATCGCTGTAATCGGTGAAGAAGGAGCAAATGTAGAGGCCTTGCTGGCACGTGAAAACGGAGAAGCAGGCGTTGAAAATATAGATGCTGCGGACGAAGGAAAACCTGCCGCACAATCCGAAAGCCAGGATGCATCTGCTGATAAAAGTGTGTCTGTGGCGGATTCCGGCGACCGTATCAAGGCTTCCCCGCTTGCAAAACGCCTTGCAGACGAGAAAGGGATCAATCTGAGCCAGGTGGAAGGCAGCGGCGATAACGGACGCATTGTAAAACGCGATGTGGACGAGTTCAAACCTGCGGCGGCAGCTGCTGCTGCAAAAACCGAAGCGCCTGCTTCTGCCGCGGCTGCTCCGGCGCCTGCTGCAAAAACAGCTGAAACGGCCGCTCCGTCAGTGCCTGCAACGGGTGATTTTACCGATCTGCCTATTTCGCAGATGCGCAAGACAATTGCCCGCAGACTGAGCGACAGCTTGTTTACGGCGCCTCATTTCTATGTAACGATGGAAATCGTTATGGACAAAGCAATGGCATTGCGTCCGCAGCTGAATGAAGTGAGCCCTGCAAAGATTTCCTTCAACGATATGGTGATCAAAGCATGTGCCGTAGCTTTAAAACAACATCCTGCCGTTAATTCAGCATGGCTCGGAGATAAAATCAGAAGATATAATTATGTAAATATCGGCGTGGCCGTGGCCGTAGACGAAGGTTTGCTGGTTCCTGTCATCCGTGATGCGGATAAAAAAACGCTTTCTGCTATTTCCGGAGAAGTAAAAGACCTGGCCGGCAAGGCAAAAGACAAAAAGCTGCAGCCGAAGGAATGGGAAGGAAACACTTTTTCTGTTTCCAACCTCGGAATGTTTGGTGTTGACGAGTTTACAGCCATCATCAATCCGCCGGATTCCTGTATCCTTGCTATCGGCGCCATCAAGAAAGTAGCTGCATTCAAGGAAGACGGAACAGTTTACCCGACGAATATCATGAAAGTAACCCTTTCTGCCGATCACCGCGTTGTGGATGGCGCACTCGGAGCCGCATTCCTGCAGACTGTGAAGAAATTGCTTGAAGAACCGATGAGCATGCTGGTTTAACCAACCGATTTATAAAAAACAAAAAAGGTTATCCGCCTTCAGATAAATTAAAATGTACAAAGTGTCAGGTTTTAAAACCTGGCACTTTTGTTTTAAGTAAGCATTATAAAAAGTCCATTTGCTGTATATGATCCAGATTATACCCTTTCATAAAGACTTTCAGAACCAGATTGTTGATCTCATTCTGAATATTCAGCAGATAGAATTTCAGATCCCGATTACTGCCGGAGAACAGCCGGATCTTTTTATAGTGGACGAGTTTTACCGCAAAAATGGCGGACAATTCTGGCTGGCTATCCATAAAGGCCAAGTTGTCGGAAGCATTGCTTTGATCCGGATTGGCAACCATGCAGGCGTAATCCGGAAAATGTTTGTTCAGAAAGAATTCCGAGGCAAGGAATTCCGGATTGCGCAGCTACTGTTCGATACGCTGGAAGATTATTGTGTGACTTCCGGCATCCGGACTTTGTATCTGGGAACCATCGACAGACTCAGTGCAGCCATACGGTTTTATGAAAAGAACGGATTTGAAAAGATCAGCAAGGAAGCATTGCCCGAAGATTTTCCGCTGATGCCGGTCGACAATGTTTTCTGCAGACTGAACATCAGGAAATTTCAGTCATAAACTATTTATCAAAGATTTAACTCAGAGCCAATTCAATGGAAAAAATTCATGCTACGACCGTCCTTGGAGTGTTACATAACGGAGCCGTCTCACTGGGCGCAGATGGCCAGGCAACGATGGGAAATACCGTTGCCAAAAGCAATGTCAAAAAAATCAGAACGCTCATGAATGGCAAAATCCTTGTCGGGTTTGCCGGTTCAACTGCGGATGCTTTTACATTGCTCGAGAAATTTGAAGAAAAACTGAATGCATACAGCGGCAATATGAAACGTGCCGCCATTGAACTGGCGAAAGACTGGCGTACAGACCGCTACCTCCGCAAACTGGAAGCCATGATGATTACGGCAAGCAAGGATGAAATTCTGGTTATTTCCGGAACAGGTGATGTTCTGGAACCGGAAAACGGCATTGCAGCTATCGGATCGGGCGGTAACTATGCACTTTCTGCGGCCCAGGCTTTAAAGAAACATGCACCGCAATTATCCGCAGATGAAATGGTGCGTGAGGGCCTGACTATTGCAGCCGATCTTTGTATTTACACCAACCATAACTTGGTGATCGAAAAAGTGCAGTAAACACAAACAGCCATGGAATGGCATACCGAAACCGTGCTGCCGTTCCATGGCTTTTCTTTAAAGTTCCGCCATTAAGGTCATCAGCTTCACCAGCTGGTCCGTAACAATGCGGTTACTGCCCGGAAGGTATTTGTGCGCAATGACGGAAAAGCTCAATAAGGAGCCTGATTTGGATGTGACATAACCAGCATACGCGCGGGTTCCTTCAATGGAGCCGCTTTTAACGTGCATGTTTCCGGCAGCTTTACTGCCTTTTCCCAGATTCCGTACGGTTCCGTTCAGGCCGAGCACGGCAATGCTTTTGTAAAAATCGCCAAAGCTTTTATCCCGGTTTGCGGCATTCAGAATGTCCGTCATACTGCTGGTTGTAACAGAACCTGAAGGCGACAATCCGCTGCCGTCCTTGATATAAAATCCCCGCATATCGGCACTTCTGTTCAGCCAGTATGTGGTTACCGCCTCTGCCGAACTTTCAAAGCCGGACTTTCCGGAAAGTTTCTTTCCGATTTGTTTGAAAAAGGCATCCGCAAATAAATTGACGCTCCAGAAATTGGTCTGCTGACAGATTTCCCTTAATGGCGGTGATTTGTACTCGTCCAGTACAACCCTGACAGCAGCGGTCACCGGCAGGATGCCCGCAGCAATAAAGTTGCTGTCAAGGACTGTAACCGATGCATTTTTCAATCCCGACTTCAAAGCCAATGCGGTATATCCGGCTGCATCCGGAATGGAACCTTTTACTGAAAACAACGGAACTCCGGCGGGAACTGTGCCGGTGAGCACGACATTGTTTCCCAGCGGGCTGCTGTAAATGATCGTCTGGTCGCCACTTCCTCTTTCTCCGGTTGTAACCTGATTTGTAAAAGATAGATAAGGAATCAGCGGTTCGATGCCTGCAAATGCGGCGGGATCGCCAACGTCCGCACCCGGCCTGAATCTGACCTTATACTGGTTTTCCATGAAGTTCAGACCTTGTACGCCTGCGCCGTAGTAATTTCCCATATCGCCCCAGATCCAGGTACTTGCCACGGTTTCAGTATCAAAAAAAGAATCATCTGCAAGCACTTTTCCCCGGATACATACGATCCCTGTTTTACTTATGGCTGCAATCCAGCGGGCAATTAATTGTGAGCCTGACAGATAGCCTTTAAACCGTTCGCTTCCCAGCGAAGGATCACCCGTTCCGCGAATGTAAATATTTCCGACCAGCGTATCGTTCCGGATGATACCGTCGTGTTCCAGAAAAGTCTGAAACCGGAAATCACCGCCAAAGACAGCCAGTGCGGTTGCTGTTGAAACAAGTTTCAGGGTAGAAGCCGAAGGAAGCGAGCGTTCCGGGTTCAATGCAAAAATAGTTGTACCTTCTTTTACCGATTTAATGCTTACTGCCAGCGAACCGCTTCGCATCAATTCACTGTTCTGAACTTCCAGCACGGCATCCTGTAAATTATTTAGCGCAAGAGTATCAATGGTTTGGGCAAATACGAAAGGCTGAAAGAGCACAAAAAAGAGAAAAACACTGAATTTCATAAAGGCCGTAACTGATAAAGGTCAGTTCAAAAGTTTCGAATACAAATCTAAACTAACAAGTAATCACCAATTCTCAGCCGGTTTTTTGATACTTTTGTGGGATATTGGTTGTGACAAGACCATCAAGTGATATTGATTTTCGCGTTAAGTGAAAAATCGCAATATACGTATTTACCCCATTTACAGCGTATGAAATTGACATTTTGGGGAGCTGTGCAACAGGTGACAGGTAGTATGTTCCTTCTGGAATCGGACGATTACCGGATTTTGATTGATTGCGGCTCTGACTTTGATTTAGATGAGATAGGTAGAAAAACGAGATATGAAGAACAAAAAAGTGTCTTTCCATTCGATGCCAGTCTGATTAATACGGTTCTTTTAACGCATGCCCATATTGACCACTCCGGCAACATCCCCAACTTGTACAAAGAGGGGTTTGAAGGAAGAGTCGTGTGTACGGAACCTACTCTTGCCCTAACTTCGCTGTTGCTGAAAGATGCGGCAAACCTGCACCAGAAACGCCTGAATTCCAGAAGTTCCTCTTCTGCCAGAAAACGGGGCAAAAAGAAGGATGTCCCAATGGATTATTACGTTGAAAAACACGTGAATGAAGCGTTGGACAACTTTGTGCCCGTAGCTTTCGGCCAGCGTTACCGCATTGCAGATAACATCACCATTACGTTTTACCCAGCCGGCCACCTGCTGGGCGCCGCGCATATCGTTGTGGAAGTTTATGAGGACGGACAAAAGAAAAGAATCTGTTTTTCAGGCGACATAGGCCGCAGCAATTACCCGCTGCTTACCGACCCGCAGGAAATTCCGCCGGTCGATTACCTGGTTTGTGAATCCACTTACGGCAACCGCCTGCATGAAAACAAGGGAACGCCTGTGGAAGCACTGGCAGACGTAATCAAGCGGACCTGCATTGATATTCCCGGCAGACTGATTATTCCGTCATTCAGCGTCGGACGTACGCAGGCACTGCTTTATACGCTGAACAAAGTATATATGGAACATTCGTTTCCGTACCTGAAAGTGTTTTCTGACAGCCCGCTGGCGCACAGCAGCACCAAGGTTTATCAACGCCATGTACGC
Organism: Dyadobacter sediminis; assembly: GCF_005860765.1. GTDB lineage: Bacteria > Bacteroidota > Bacteroidia > Cytophagales > Spirosomataceae > Dyadobacter > Dyadobacter sediminis. The sequence goes on from NZ_VCEI01000011.1 coordinate 1,078,429, forward strand.
CTTCTCAACAAAGAGGCACGCAGTTTTCAGGAAGATAACGATATGCTTTTTGACTTTGAAAACCTGATTTACCTCGAAAGTTCGGATGCAAGCCGCGCCGTTTCGAATTACAACGAGCCGTGTATTATTATTTCGTCTTCCGGAATGGTTCAGGGCGGCCGCGTTGAACAGCACGTGGAAGCAAACATCGGAAATCCGTATGCAACGATCCTGATGATCGGCTACGCTTCGGAAGGAACGCTCGGATGGAGGCTTCTGAACGGGCAGGATACGATTTCAATTCGCGGAAAGCAGTTGCCGGTCTTGGCTAATATTGAAAAAATTGACGTATTTAGCGGCCACGGAGATCAGGACGACTTGCTGAAATTTGTTAAAATGCAGGACCCGGAAAAACTGAAAGGGATTTTCCTTGTCCATGGAGAGAAGCAGAGCATGGCTGATTTCCAGAATAAAATTGAAGAACTTGGATACAAGTCGGTTGAAATGCCGACAAGAGGACGCACTTATGTACTGTAAGGCATCCGCCTCAACAATCAGAACCTTTATATGAGAACATACCTGGATTTTGAAAAACCTATGGCCGAGCTGGAAAGAAAGCTCGAAGAAATGAAGACATTGGCGAAAGATAACAATGTAGATTTTTCCAATGCCATTTCCTTGCTGGAAAACAACATTACAGATCTTCAGAAAGAAATTTTTGAAAATCTTACAAGATGGCAACGGGTACAATTGTCCCGCCATCCGGACCGCCCTTATACGCTGGATTATATCGAGCTGATCTGCGATGAATTCATTGAACTGCATGGCGACCGTCAGGTCAGGGACGATCCGGCTGTGATCGGCGGGCTTGCCAATGTCGGAGGCCAGTCTTTCATGCTGATCGGTCAGCAGAAAGGCAGGAACACGAAGCAAAGGCAGCACCGGAATTTCGGCATGCCCAATCCGGAAGGTTACCGCAAAGCACTTCGCCTGATGAAACTGGCAGAAAAATTCAACAAACCCATTGTTACCTTGATCGACACACCGGGTGCATTTCCCGGAATGGAAGCAGAAGAACGCGGTCAGGGCGAAGCCATTGCCAGAAACCTGAAAGAAATGTTCATGCTGAAAGTGCCTGTGATCTGCATTATCATCGGTGAAGGCGCATCCGGCGGCGCACTCGGAATTGCCATCGGCGACCGCGTGCTGATGCTGGAAAACACCTGGTACTCGGTTATTTCTCCTGAAAACTGCTCGGCCATTCTGTGGAGAAGCTGGGATTACAAGGAACAGGCAGCCGAAGCCATGAAAATCACGGCCCGCGACATGAAGAAAAACAAGCTGATCGACGGCATTATTCCGGAACCACTCGGTGGCGCACATCTGGACCATAACGCAATGGCCAATGAGCTGAAAAGAGTTATTCTCGAAAACATTTCCGAGTTATCGACAATCAATACCGAAGAAAGAATTAAACAGCGCATCGAGAAATTCTGTGCAATGGGCGTTGTTGTAGAGTAAAACAAATCGGATATGTAGCTTATTTGCTGATTCACAAACAGATGAAAAACGAAAAAATCAAGAACATAATCTTTGATCTCGGCGATGTTATCCTGAACATTGATGTCCCGATTGCTTCCAGATCTTTTGCGGAACTCAGCGGCAAAGAACAAAGTGAAATTCTGACCATTTTTCAGGAAAACGACATTTTCCGCCAGTTTGAAACGGGAGAACTGGATGAAGAAGGCTTCCGGAACTTTGTCAGACGGATTATCGGATTCAATGATTTATCCGATGATGCCATTGATACGGCATGGAACAGCCTGCTTCTTGACCTTCCGCCGGAGCGGGTGGAGCTTCTACAGAAACTCCGCATGAATTACCGCCTTTTTTTACTCAGCAATACAAGCTCCATTCACATTCTGCAGGTTAACAAAATCCTAGAGGCTTCCACCGGAATAGAAAAACTTCAGGATCTTTTCGACACCGTCTTTCTTTCCTATGAAATGAAGCTCATGAAGCCTGATCCGAGAATCTATCAGAAAGTACTGGAACAGGCAGGCCTGAATGCGGAAGAAACGCTTTTTCTGGACGACAATGCAGCCAATATCGAAAGTGCCTCCAAACTGGGAATAGATACCATCCACGTCCAGAAACCGTTAACCATACTCGATTACCTCAAAGACTATGCAGTCTAATACGCGGACCTATTTAATCCAGGCACTTCTGTTCATAACAACCGTCATTACGACAACGCTTGCCGGCGCGGAGTGGATTTACGGCAACATGTTTTTTCTGGTGGAAAAACCGCTTGGATGGACGCAGTTTTTACAGGGATTTAATTTTTCCATTCCTTTCCTGGCGATCCTTACTATTCATGAATTCGGGCATTACTTCGTTGCAAGGGCACATCAGGTCCGGGTTACGCTGCCTTATTATATCCCGCTCTGGTTTGGTATTTCGCAAAGTATCGGCACCATGGGCGCATTCATCCGGATTACTTCCGTTGTACGTTCCAGGCTGAAATTTTTTGATATCGGAATCGCCGGTCCGCTTGCCGGATTTGTTGCTGCGCTGGTGGTGTTATGGTACGGATTTACGCATTTGCCGCCGCCCGAGTATATTTTCAGCATTCATCCCGAATACGAACGCTTCGGATTAAGTTACCCGCAGTTTGTTTACGAAAATGCCTCCGGTAATATCGTTCTGGGCGACAATATCCTTTTCTGGCTGTTTAAAACGTACGTTGCCGATCCGGCCAGATTGCCGCACGCTTTTGAGATGATCCATTATCCGTACATTTTTGCCGGGTATCTTGCGCTTTTCTTTACTTCTCTTAACCTGATCCCGATCGGCCAGCTGGATGGCGGCCACATTCTTTACGGAATGATCGGAAAAAAGAGGTTTGATGTAGTTGCGCCGGTCCTGTTCGGAATTTTTGTTTTTTATGCAGGTCTTGGTCTTTTCCGTGCCGATACATTTGCTACCGGCAACGACAAGGAGTTTTACGAACGCCTGTTTTATCTTTTTATTTACATCTATTTTATTTACATCTGCTTCCGAAGGGCAAGTGACAACCAGTTAACGGGATTAATGCTCAGCCTGATTATTGTTGTAGGGCAATTTGCTGTTTCCTATATGCGTCCTGACTGGGAAGGTTCTAGTGGCTTTCTTCCGTTCGTTTTCATACTTGGCCGCTTTCTGGGAATACGGCACCCGGATACCGACGAAAACAAACCGTTGGACACGCCGCGGATTATTCTTGGCATCTGCGCTTTTATCATTTTCATTATATCCTTCAGTCCTACTCCTTTTGTAATTATTGAATAATCGGTAATTAGAAATCGCTAAAACTGAACTTGTCCTATGCAGAAAAAATACCTTCTGCCCCGCAGGCATTTCCTGAAATGCTGTGCTGCTTTTCCGTTTCTGATCCGGAATTCCGGTTTTGAAAATACATATATACATACGGTAAAAGGCCAGATCAAACCTGCTGAACTGGGCGTTACGCTTATTCATGAGCATGTACTGGTGGATTTTATCGGTGCGGATAAAATTTCGCCTGCACGCTGGAACCATGCAGACGTAATCCGGAAAGTTCTTCCGTATCTGCTGGAAGCCAGGTCAAAAGGAATAAAAAGTATGATGGAATGCACGCCTGCATTTCTGGGACGCGATGTCGTTCTGCTTGAAAAGCTTGCCGACCAATCCGGCCTGAACCTGCTTACGAATACTGGCTACTATGGTGCTTCCGACAATAAATATCTGCCGCAATGGGCATTTACCGAAACGGCAGAACAACTAGCAAAACGATGGATCGATGAATTTGATAACGGCATTGAAAAGACTTCGGTTAAACCGGGATTTATCAAAATCGGCGTCAATGACGGACATTTGTCCGAACTGCATCAGAAGCTGATCAAAGCAGCCGCACTCACGCATTTGAAAACCGGTCTGACCATCTGCTCGCATACCGGCCCGGCCATTCCTGCCAATGAGCAAATTGAAATCCTTAAAACCCTGAACGTTGATCCGGCTGCATTTGTGTGGGTTCATGCCAGAGGCAGTCATGAAGAATTAGTAACAACGGCTGCATCCGGCTGCTGGATCAGTCTGGACGGAATCAATGAGGAAAATGCCGCTGAAAATGCAGAACGGATCTTATTTCTTAAAAAAGAAGGATTTCTAAAAAAGATCCTGATTTCGCATGATGCCGGCTGGTACCAGCCCGGAGAACCCGACGGCGGCAAGTTCCGCGGCTATACGGCCATTTCAGAAAAGCTGTTGCCGGTCCTAAAACAAAAAGGAATGAACGATACAGCGATCGAACAGCTTATGGTCAAAAACCCGGCTACCGCTTTTGCGGTTTCCATTCGCAGGTATTAAGCCCGTTAGTGTTTCTTACTTAAATTCAATGGCAAAGACTGTCCAGCCGTTACTGTCCGTTTCCAGCGAGAATTCAAAACCATGATTTAGTAGAATTTCCTTTGTTAGTGTCAGTCCGATGCCTTGCCCATCGCGTTTGGTACTGAAAAAGGGATTGAACAACTGAGTTCCGACTGCTGTTTCAATAGGTGCTCCGTTATTTCTGATCATGAGATTTGCTTCAGAAAATTCTATCTGTATTTCATTTCCCGGACTGCAGGCTTCAATGGCGTTTTTAATTACATTAACGAGCACATGCTCCATTTGCCCGGTGTCCATATTTTTTATAACCGGTAAATCCGGTAAAAAAGGCCGGATCGAAATGCCATTTCCCGCGGCAGCCGGCTCCATAAAAACGACAACATCCCTGACCAGTTTGCTTACGTCCGTATTTTCCCTGACCGGCAAGGGCAGCCGTACCACATCGGCAAAATTCCGCATAAACCTCGTCAGCCTGCGGTTGCGTTCCGAAGCCACCAGAATCGCTTCTTTTATATCCCGAAAGGACTCGTCCGTCAGGAATGCGCCGGTGGTCTGAAGAATGGAATCGGTGGCGCCCAGTGTGTTGTTGACTTCATGCGCCATCATGCGGATTACTTTTCCATAGGCATTTTTTTCCGATTCCAGCAGTTCATTTGTCAGTTCTTCAATCATCAGAAACGAACGCCTGAAACCCTGATCCATAAAATGGGAACGCTGGACTTTGAACGTAACCACGCCGTTTGTCTTGACAACACGCGACTCGCCGTCCGGGATATGCGCCAGTTCCATCAGTAACGGATGCCCTGTTTCTCCCAGTTTCCTGCCTTTGTACGGATAAATGTCATCTTTAAAATGCTGCGCCGCCTTCACGTTCATGGATTCAATGCAGTCGTCAAAGTCCAGAATGATGATGGAAATAGGCGAGGCTGCAATCAGTTTTTCAAGGAAAAAGTGCTGTTCATGGAGTTTGGTTCTTTCTTCGCGCAGCTGATCAATCATCAGGTTGTACACTTCGATAAGCGTATCCACCTCCCCTTTTCCGGTCGGCACAAACTTGATGGTGAAATCCTTTTCCTTGATGGCTTCAATTCCGGAACGCACAAATTCAATAGGCCGCATAAAATTTCGGTATAACACGATGGAAAATAGAACGGACAGCAGCAAAAAAATTTCGGAAGCAATAAAAAGCAGCTTGTCCTGATACAGAATTTTATAAACCAGAAAAAGCAACACGGCATGCAGCGCCGAAATATACAATACGTATCTGAATCGCGTGGATAGTCTCATGCCTCTTCCGAATCGTAAGCAATGCCGTATTTTTCCAGCCGGCGGTACAGTGCAAACCGCGTGATTCCCAAGGAACGCGCCACTTTGCTTACTTTGTTCTGATGAAACTGCATGGCTTTGGTTATCATCTGAAATTCCATTTCTTCCAGTGTAATCGTTCCTACTTCGGGCAGATTTCTGTGTGCCGCCATTTGCGGTCCTGCATTCAGGTTTTTCTGAAAATCAGCAATATCCAGTTCATCCTTTCCCGACAATAATACCGTCCGTTCCACAAGGTTTTTCAGCTGCCGGATATTTCCTTGTAATTGCAAGGTTTTCAGCCATTTCATAGCAGCCGCGCTCAGATGCAAGTCGGGGCGCTGATAAATTATTTTCAGGTTATTCACAAAGAAGGCAGACAGCAAAGGAATATCGTCCGGGCGTTCGCGCAATGCGGGAAGTTTGACGGTGATCAGGTTGATGCGGTAATAAAGATCTTCCCGGAAAGTCCCGAGTGCAACCATTTCTTCCAGATTCCGGTTGGTGGCGCATATGACACGCACATCCACGGTCCGGCTTTTGCTGCTTCCGAGAGGCTCAAAAGTACGTTCCTGCAATACGCGGAGCAGTTTTACCTGGCTGGAAAGGTCCAGCTCCCCGATTTCGTCCAAGAAAACCGAACCTTTATTGGCCATTTCAAACCGGCCGATCCGATCCGTTTTGGCATCTGTAAATGCGCCGCGCACATGCCCGAACAATTCACTTTCAAACAAAGTAGAAGAAATGCCGCCCAGATTTACTTTTACAAACGGCCGCAGCTTTCGTTTGCTGTTCAGATGGATCGCTTCTGCAATCAGCTCTTTGCCCGTACCGCTTTCACCCGTAATAAGTACCGCCGCATCCGTCGGCGCCACACGCCCTACGGTTTCCAGAATATCGAGCAGCTTCGGGTCTTGTCCGACGATATTTTCAAAATGATACTGCTGTTCCAGTTTTCGCCTGCTTGCCGAGCGCGGAACCTGCTGCGCAAGATTGAGGATCGTACGTATGGATTGCAGAAGGTAATCATTCTGCCAGGGTTTGGTAATAAAGTCAATGGCGCCTTCTTTCATTCCTTTCACTGCCAGATCAATTGTTCCCCATCCGGTTATAAGAATGACCGGAACAGCCGGACAAGCCTTTTTGATCCTTTGCAGGAGCTGCATGCCTTCCTTGCCCGAAGTTTCAATGGAAAAATTCAGGTCCAGCAAAATCAGTTCAGGCGTTTCCGTTTGAAGGATTTCCATCGTTTCCTCCGGCGACATTACGCCTTTTACCGCAAATTCTTCCTTTTTGAGAAGCAATGTCAGTGAAGTGCGTACCGCGATGTCGTCGTCAACAATTAACAGCATGTAGTTTTGTGTTTTGGCAAATGGCTTTTCACAATTTATATATTTTACTAATCCTCATGCAAGGCCAGTGCCGGATGAATGAGTGAAGCCTGTCGGCTCGGCAGCCATGCACAAAGTGTGACAATTATATAAATTACCGCAATGGATACAAGGATTGCCGTGATGTAAATTTCGCTGTTCAGGTCAAAAACATGCATCAACGGAAACTGAATGGCAAAAACCAGCCCGATAATCAGACTGAACGTAGCCAGTACCCATATTTCGCCGAGAAACTGCTTGGTTACGTTTCCTTCCGTTGCACCCATTGCCCGGCGCAGGCCGATCTCATTTTTACGTTTTGCAATATTCAGGTTCAGAATTCCGAACAAACCCAATGCTACGTTGGTGAGCAGAAAACCGCAGATCACCAGAAAAATCACCACCGGGATTACAGTCAGGTTCTGCCTGTTTTTCCGTGATTCCGTCAGATAACTCACTTCGATTCCCCACTGGTCAGTCATGGCGGCAATATCTTTAACCAGCCGGGCTTCAAAGTTGGCGTCGGTTCCGGGCTTTACTTTAATCAAGACATTGCGGTCCCAGTCTTCTTTTTTAATCATTTTGAAAAGGGCAGGATTATCGGCCATAAATTCGCCTTTTGCCTTGTATTTATCCACAACGCCCACGATTTTATAGGAAAGCGTATCATTTTCTTTAATCAGCTTGCCAAGCGGATTTTCATTGGCAAACAGTTTGTCTTCCATTTTCTTGTTGATGACGATCGGAATAAATTTTGCGCTTATATCGCTTTCTTCATACCAGCGTCCTTTCCGCAGAGGCAAATCAAGCGTTTTGCTGAAATCTTCGTCGGTGACGTAAAAATCATGTGAAACGGAGACTTTGTTGTACGAACTGCTATTGCTCATCTGATTGGCAGAAAACGGCGTATTTCCGCTTGTCCGTGTAGCCGACAGGACTTCCGGGTAAGATATGATCCGCTGCATGATCCGCTGCGATTTTTCAGGCAGATTCACCGTATCCTGATTGGTGGAAAGATCCAGCACCCATACGTCTTTATATTCAAAGCCGATGGGTTCCAGGTAATTGTTCAGGTTGTATGCAATCAGGGAAAGTACGCCGAACAAAACCATAAAAGATGCCCAGATTTCGATGATCAAAAGCGAATGAGCGCCTTTTTTATTCCAGATTAATTTAAATAAATGACGTAACATGGCTGTAATTGGAATTGTGAAATGTGAATAAACGTCCGGTCAAGATTATACTTTCAATGCTTCTGCAATTCGCAGTCTGGACATGCGGAACGCAGGCAGTACGCCGGACAGCAAACCGAAGAACAGACAAACCAGCATACTGACCAGAAATACGGTAAAATTGATCGTAAGGTCGGCATACGCTATCCAGCCGCTTGAATTGATGATCTGAATGATTGCGAAAGACAATGCAAGCGCAAAGAAGCCGCCCAGAAATGTGATGAAAACGTTTTCAATGATAAACTGCCAAAGCAAAGCTTTGGAAGGCGCTCCGAATGCTTTTCTCACGCCTATTTCCGAAGCACGTTCCAGAATCCGGCTGACGTTTACATTGATAAGGTTAATGGCTGGCAAACCCATAAACATCAGCAGCACAAAACCGGCAATGGAATAAAAAACAAACCTGTTTTTCAATGAATCGTCACGCAACAGGGCATTCAGAAAATGATCCAGATATTTGTCAGCCTGCACGATGAGAACCGGAAATTTTTGTCCAAAATCAACCACCGGAAGCGGAATTTTACTGATACCGCTGTTGAATTCCTTTTGAATGGCGGGTAGATCGGTCTCGTTCCGGGCCAGCACGATACCAACATAATTTCCGCGCAATCCGGCACTCTGATAATTGCTTTTCGGAGCCGTATAAGGAAAATAAACGTCACTGTACGTATAAATGCGTGTAGCCGGGCTGCCTTTGACCACGCCGATGACTTTGTAACGGATACTTTCGATTTCCACGTTTCTGCCGATAACCGGTTTGCCGTCATCCTCAAAATACTGCTTTCTGAGCGCATCCGTAATCACAATGACGTGATCGCCGTTGTCAATATTCTGCTGGCTGTAAGGCTTGCCTTCCAGGAATTCGAAATCCATTACATGCCAGAAATCCGCGTCAGTATATTTGGTATTCAGCTTGATGCGTTTGCCGTTTACATATGCATTGGTAAAACCGAACATGGACGAGATGGCAACTTTTTCAGGCGTTTTAAGCGATTTGGCATACTGCGTAAGAAACTTGAAGGAAGCCGGCCCCTGCGAGCGGGATGTACGGGAAGAATCCGTATAGGTCACGCTGGTGATATAAAGCGACCTGAAACGCTTGTTCTCGGGATAATGCGTCCCGAAAAGATGATCCAGAAAAGAAGTCAGCACCATGAGCACCGTCAGCGTGAGACTGATTCCGAAGAGCGTTATAAACGTATAGAAAGGATGCCGGAGCAACACTTTCCAGGCTATCTTTATGTAGTTAAGAAGCATTTTTTTAAACTGAAACAAATGTGAAAAAGTAAGTTTGCTATAATACCTGGGTTCCGTCGAACAGGCGGATAAGCCGGTGCGTGCGCCGCGCCATGGCATCGTCGTGCGTCACCATCACAATCGTGGCGCCGTCTTCATTCAGTTTCTGAAGAATGCTCAGTATTTCATTTCCCATGGCACTGTCCAGGTTTCCCGTGGGTTCATCGGCAAGGATTATCTCGGGTTTTCCCACAATGGCCCGAGCAATGGCCACACGCTGTTTCTGACCGCCGGAAAGTTGCTTCGGAAAATGCTTCATGCGATTGCTCAGTCCTACTTTTTCCAGCGCTTCCTGCGCCAATTCCCGCCGTTGCCTTGCCGAACTGCTGCGGTACAAAAGCGGAATTTCCACGTTGTCAATCACGGAAAGATCGTTGATCAGGTGAAAACTCTGGAAAATAAAGCCCAGTTTTTTGTTTCTCAACTGTGCGAGTTCCTTGTCTTCGTATCTGTCCACTTTGCTTCCGTCTATTTCAATATGTCCTTTGGAAGGTTCGTCAAGCAGGCCCATGATGTTCAGCAAAGTACTTTTACCGCATCCCGAAGGACCCATAATGGAAACAAATTCTCCTTTTTTGACATTCAGGTTGATGTTGTTGAGCGCCAGCGTTTCAATGGTGCTGGTCCGGTACACTTTCTCTACGTTCTGTAATCTGATCATGGCTTTGTTTAAAGGTTGAAATGGCTTGAATGTTTTCGGATCAATAATTTATTTTTCTGTTTTGCTCAAAATCATACAATGTCAGCAGCCGCAGGCTGTAATAGGATTGCCAGTAATCGCGCAGGGCAAGGATATAATCTCTTCTGGCAATGTCTTTTTCCTGTGTGGCGATGCCGAGGTCTGTTACGCTTAGATCACTGAGTATAAAGCGCTCTTTTGCAATCTGGTACCGGTCTGCTGCAATGTTGTCGGCCAGCTTTGTCAGTTTTACCTGTTTCTGAAGCATTTGTAAAAGCGTCACCTGCGTAAATATTTCCTGCTCAAATGTGAGCCTGTCCTGTTCCACTGTCTGCCGTGCAAATTCCTGATTGGCCTTGGCTACTTCGGAACGCGCCTTGTTTCTTCCCCATGTCATGATGGGAAGCGTAAATTTCAGCTCCACAAACTCCCGGTCCTGCGGACTTACATATACGTCCGCCGGCCTGATTCCCTGATCCGATAAGCCGAAAGTAGCATTCAGTTCGGCATTCAGGCCGTTTTCCTTTTTGGCAAACTGTACTTCCTGCTCCGCTTCCAGCAGCCTGCGCCGGAAGCCGATGGCATCCGAACGGTTGGCAAATGCTTCGTCGAGTGCAATGCGTGTATCAATTTCAAATTCAGCGGATTCAAGCGGGATTTCCAGTTCCAGTTCGCGTTCGTCTCTGGAACTCAGGTACATTTTCAGTTTTAAAGTCGCCACTGCTGCGGCCTGACTGGCTGACGCAAGATCTTTCTGAGCGGTAAGCAATCCCATCTGCAGTTGCAGCAGGTCATTTTGTGAAATTTTGCCGAGTTCCAGTTTATGCTGCGCAATTTTATACAAAGTATCGTTGTTGCTCCGGTTTTTTTCAGCAATCTGTAAATTGACCTGCGCCACAAGCAGCTCAAAATAATAGCCCGTTGCATCCAGCGCAACTTTCTCGAGCGATGCAATGTACTGCTGGTTTCCTTCCTGAAATTTAAGCGGCTGAATCTTTCGTTCCCATTTCATCGGATTAAAATGAAACAGCGGCTGCCGGAACCCGATTTCAACCGGAATGCCGTTGTAACGCGTATTGTTCCGGGCAAAATCGTCAAAACGCTGCAATTGCTGCTGCACATAAATTGTACCGCCCGTTGCCGCCAGACTCTGGCTCAATGAAAGGTTAAGCAGGGAATTGTTGTTGGAAACCTGCTGGAAAGAAACCGTTCCGTCCGGCTGAACTACCTCGATATAAGATCTTGTAAAGCCGGGAAGCGTGCCCAGCAAGCTCAGTTGCGGCTTGTAGTCCGCCTGAAAGGACCGGAACTTCCAGTAATTGGTCTTTTTCAGGGTCAATGCCTGTTTGGAGGCAACCGATTGTTCCCGGGCGACTTCCACAGTTTCGGCCAGCGTAAGGCGGCGCGGCTGCGCATGAACATGCATCGGGAAGTATAGAAAAAGCAGTAGTGCGGAAATGTATTTCATCGTTATCATTATTGAATAGCAATTTCCTCAAGATGCTCGTAATCATTCATATCTGTCAAAATCACCTTTTCGCCGGCCCGGAGTCCGCTTTTTATTTCAATGAAATCAAAGTTGGAAAGTCCGGTTTCTACTTCACGGCGGTAAGCCATGTCGTTTTGTACAACGTAGACAAACTGCTTCTTCTTTCCGGTAAATGCCGGCCCGTTTGCCACACGCAGCGTGCCGCTGCTCTGACTGGTCACCACATAAACCTCCACTTTCATGTTCGGGCGGAGCGATTCACTTTTTGCATTGTCGAGCTGCACGACAAACTGAACAATTCCGTCTCTAACGGCCGGTTTTACCTGCGTAATCATGCCGCGCAGCGCAACTTCATTCATTTTTACAATTACCGCCAAACCTGATTTTACCTGATCGGCATATACGTCGGAACAGCTTCCTTCAATCCTGAAACTGCCCAGATCGGCCACTTTGGCGAGCATTTCACCTTCATTGACAGAAGAACCGATGTTTTCATTTACCCACGTAAGCACGCCTTTGCGGTCTGCAACGATGTCGGCCATAGTCAGTTTATGCTTCAGTTCTTTCAGGTTTTTGCTTTCGATCTGTGCGCCAAGTTCGGTTTCACGCAAGCTTGCACCCATGGATTCGCGGTTATAGGCAAGATCATTTTCAAGCTGCTTCTTTTCCAGTTCTGCAATTTTCAATGCGTTCTCAGCCCTGGTGATGTTTTCCAGCGTTCCCCCTCCTACTTTCTGCAGCCGCTTGGCATCTTCAAAATCAGCCTGTAGCTTGCTGATGTTTAATAATTTGATTTTGTCGCTGATTTCGGCGTCATAAAGTTCCTTGTTCAGCCGCATTCTGAGCTGGTCAATGCCGTTCTTTTTAAGTTCCAGCTGATCCTGATAACGTTCAAATTCAATTTCTGTCAGCGATTTGTCAAGCTCCACAATGGCTTGTCCGGGCGTTACTTTCGTTCCGGGTGTAAGCAAAATCCGCTTGATGCTTGCTTTGATCGGACTTGTAAAAATCTGCTCGTATGCAGGAATTACCTCGCCCGAAGCTGTCAGCGTATTTTCTACATTGCCTTTTTCAACAATTCCAGTTCTGATTCGACTGGATTCCAGCGTACTTCCAAGGGATTTACGGAAGAAATAAATAATGAGACTCAAAAGAAGGACCGTCCCGATCATGACAAGCCATCGTCGGTTTCTTGTACTTGCAACATATTCCGGTGCTACTTCCCGATCCATTTTCAGATTTGTTTACGTGTTTGATAATCATTTTCATGGCTAATATGTATGCTTTAATTACAATTTTATGCCATTATATAACTCGCTGGAAAACAAACATTTACCAAGAATCTAAAAACAAAAAACCGTGCGTTAACGCACGGTTTGTGTGATTGGGAACAAGTAAATTCCGGAGTTCTGGAAGATGATCAGGTTTTCAGCTTTTTCTTTTTGGCGGCTGGAAAAAGCACATTGTTCAGAATCAGGCGGTATCCGGCAGAGTTCGGATGCAGGTTCAGATCGGTCGGTTCCTCTCCTACGCGGTGCTGATAATCCTCCGGATCGTGGCCGCCGTAAAATGTAAAGAAGCCTTTTCCGTGCGGACTGTGAATGTAGCGCGCTTCCTTTGCCGATTTATTTTCCGCCAGAATAATCACTTCCGGTTTGATCAGCCTGTTTTTGAACGCCGTCGTCTGTCCAAGAAAGCCTTTGATCAGTGTCTGGTGATTTTGTGTCAGCATGCTTGGAACCGGGTCCCATTTGGCCGAAAACTGAAAAAGTGAAAAAAAGTCGTTGGCTTCCTGAAGGCCGCGTTCGTCCGGCTGATTATCGATATCAGAAAACTCGATTTCGTACGGATACGGAATGGTTTTGAAGTCTTTAAATGCAAAAGTATTGCCGTAATTAAGCTTTCCGTTTGCAGTCGGATCAGCAGGCGTGCCGTCGTACATAGACTCTACAATGTCGATTCCGTCTGCTGCAAGCGTAATGTCAAACGTATCGGTTGCGTTGCACATGGCGAACATGTAACCTCCGCCGGTAACAAATTCGGCAATCTTTTTGGCCACGGCCAGCTTCATCTGCGGCACATTGGCAAAGGAAAATTTATTGGCGGTTTCTTCCGCTTCCCGCTTCTGCTCGCGGTACCATGGATAATCCTTGTACTGGAAAAATTTACCGAACTGGCCCGTAAAATCTTCATGATGCAAATGCAGCCAGTCATATTCAGGAAGCTTGGTATTCAGCACTTCATCATCATAAATAACGTCATAAGGAATTTCGGCATACGTAAGCACAAGCGTAACGGCATCATCCCATGGAAGTTTGGATTTTGGCGAATACACGGCGATTTTGGGTGCTTTCTGCAATTTTACCGCATCCATGTTCACATCCGGCGCACTGATCTGACTTAAAATCTGCCCCGCCTGTCCTTCGGAAATAACTTCAAAACTGATGCCTCTGACCGTCATTTCAGAAGCGAACTGCTGATTATAGGCAACCATAAAACTACCGCCGCGGTAATTCAGCAGCCAGTCCATTTCCATTTCAAAGTTTTTAAGAATCCAGTAAGAAATTCCGTATGCCTTCAGATGGTTTTTCTGGCTTTCATCCATGGGGATCAGCAGCCTGTTTGCGTTACCTTTCAGCGATAGGGTTAAAAAAATGATAAACGGGACAATCAGCCGTATCACTGGTTTGATTCTTTCACCTTTCATATGCAGCTTTACAAAATTCATTTGCTATTTAATAAATATATAAAGAATTCCTGATCAATCGAGAAATTGTTCCTTCAGATTTACATTTCCGGAACGGGTCAGTCTGAAACTTAACGCTTGAACAGCCATTTATAATGCACAACCGTTTACCTTATGAATATCCGTGAAAATGTGGATGAAGGCCTGCGTTCGATCCGCTCGAACCTGCTGAGAACAGTGCTTACCGCCATGATCATTGCGATCGGCATTACTTCGCTTGTCGGAATCCTGACGGCCATCGATGGCATACAAAGTTCGGTAAACAGCAGTTTTGCAGATCTGGGCGCCAATACGTTTACAGTCAGGAACAAAGATGAAGATTTTCGCCGCGGAGGCAGGCGCAACAAGCAGTACCCGCCGGTCAGTTACCGGCAGGCGCTTCTTTTTGCGCAAAAATTCAAAGATTCCTACAATGCAACGGCTTCGCTTTCGGCAGACATCGGCGGTGCGGTTCAGGTTAATTACAGGTCAAAAAAAACCAATCCGAACAGCTCGGTTGTTGGTTCTGACGATCAGTATCTGACAATCAACGGCTATAAAATGGATCTGGGCCGTAACATTGACAGAAATGATATGGAAAATGCACTTAACGTAGCCGTGCTTGGCCAGGAAATTGCGCGTAATCTTTTTCAGCAGATTGATCCTGTAAACAAGGAAATCACCTTTATGGGAAGCCGGTACAAAGTGATTGGTGTTCTGCAGAAAAAAGGTTCGCTCGGCGGGGATAACGATGCAGACCGGATCATTCTGGTGCCGCTTTCAAATGGCCGCGGGCTCGCTGCCAACCGGGAACTTACGTACAATATTACCGCCTCTGCTCCCGAAATTGCCGATGGAGACTTTATTGTAGAAGAAGCACGCGGCATCATGCGAAGGATCAGGAACGATGCGCTGGGTTCGGAAGATTCCTTTACAATCAACCGGGCGGATGAAATTGCAAAAGAGTTTGACGAAGTATCGGGCTATTTAAGAATCGGCGGATTCGGGATCGGGATTATTACCTTGCTGGGCGCATCCATTGCGCTGATGAACATCATGCTGGTTTCCGTTACCGAGCGGACCCGGGAAATCGGAATCCGTAAATCACTCGGCGCAACGCCTAAGGTAATCCGTTTTCAGTTTCTGATTGAGGCCATTGTAGTGTGCATCATCGGCGGAATCGGCGGTCTTTTCATGGGAATTTTAATCGGTAATGTCATCTCCACATCCATCAGTTCCGAAAGTTCCTTTGTTATACCGTGGTTATGGATGGCAATGGGAATTATCGTTTGCGTGGTTGTCGGCGTACTTTCCGGCATTTATCCGGCTATCAAGGCATCCCGGCTTGATCCGATTGAGGCGTTGCGTTATGAGTAGCAAAGCCGGCAAGATGATGTTACGAAAGCAATTTTCTTCCAATTATTTTAAACCATAGCTTGCTTAATTTATTTTTCTGTCTACTTTTGCACTCCCAACAAGAGAGATCAATGCCCGGATGGCGGAATTGGTAGACGCGTTGGTCTCAAACACCAATGAGGTTACACTCGTGCCGGTTCGACTCCGGCTCCGGGTACGAAAACACCTGACAATCGATTGATTGTCAGGTGTTTTGATTTTCAGGGGTGGCTAAAAGGGTGGCTAAATTTATTTAATTTGTTTGAGGGGAATTCAAAACATAGCCAAAAGCCTTTTCTAGCGTCTTTTGTCCTATGCCGTCATAATTGGCTAATGCTATCATTGACATTGCTTCGCCATTTTGAATTATTTCAGAAATTTTTCTAGCATACTGTGCTTGAATGCCTGTTTCCTTTTTAATTGTCCCTTCGTCCAACGATAGCCATTTTGCTTTAAAAGAAGCAAACAAATCATCCTTTGCACTAGGATCATAGTCATAAATCTCGATATCAATGTAACACCTTCGCAAGTAATCGTCCATGAGCCCCTTTACCTGACTTGTTTCAAGACCTCCATTGTGAGTTCCTAGTAAAGGAAATGCTATTGACTTAATTCCTTTATTCTCATAGGTCTCCACAAACTTTTTTAGTCCTTGCTCAATCCATTCTATTTTGCTTGGATATTTCCAATGAAATTTTGTTGGAAAACTTAGAATCCATGGTGCATTTAGCTCTTTGGTGTAAAGCCATAATGATCCAGTCTTGATCAGCTTGTTTTCACAATGCATTTTGTATTCCTCGTACATTTTGGGATAACGAAGTTTGTGTACCAATGCAATCCCCTTCCCCATTACACCAACACAGTTAACAGTGTTTACAATAGTTTGGCACTTGGTATTGAAGATGTTGCCATGTATATGGTTTATCGGCATAGTATTTGTTAAACGATTAATAAAAAGCTCTCATAAGCTCAATTAGAATAAACATACCAACTCCTTCCAGATTCATCAATAAAACTTAAATTTATGCCCTTCTGAAAGTTTCCGATGGATAAATTGGACTTAAAGATAATTTTGTCGCCTTCCAGTTTAATTACATTTCCTGAAAAAATCTCAATATCATTGATGTCCCTAACTCCACTCAACACAAAATAACCATCACCGTCAAATCCCGATGTAATGTATAACTTTAAATCCCGCTCCTCCACGTTCACACGAGAGTTGTCGTGGTTATAGTAATTCGGATCAACCACAATTTTTGGTAAAATATCTACATGCGAGGCTCCAAGCAGATTTATGAGTAAAATCTTATCCGCATTCGATGGACAAACAATCTCAAAATCTATTAAATCATCGAAAGCAAGCTCATCTTTAACCAAAAATTCCTGTTGTGCGTAATCTCTGTATCTCGCATAATCGTCTCTCGTTGCGTACTGCTCTGGTGTAAAATATAAATCATCAAAACCAAATTTGTTAAGCATTTTATCAATAGAACCAAATAGTGTAGCGCTTGTTTGCATATTTCCATTACTAACACAACAATTCGAACCATTCTTAAAAAGAACCTCCTTCAAAGAAAACCGAAAAAATATTGGGATCGGACATTTTGGAAAACCAAGGCTCCTTGCTTTTTCATACCAGGACACCCACCCTGTGTTCTTTTTATTATATCCATCTCCTACACTTTTACCTAGAAACTCATTATAAAATTGTGTAGGCGTCTGTGGCCGAAAGTAAAACCTCGCAAAATTGTGGGCCTCACCTCGTAAATGAACTACACTACCCGCGGCATCAGCTAATATAGTCGCTTTGTTTCTACTCTGAATCTTCCTATTTTTGATTATTTCAACTGCATTCTCAATATGTGTAAAGTGATATATGCTTCCTTTCCATTCTGACCATTGTTGTTCAATCTTATCAAGAAAAGTTAGAATCCCAGATTGTGCTATCTCATCCCTAACATAGGTACCAACCTTCTCAACTACCCCTAGATTATTTTTTAGTAGTGTCCAATTCCATGAGGTCCTAAATTTGCCAATCATCTCCTTCGAAAAATCAATATTTGGATTCGACGATATCAAATCCCAATCTAAATACTGGCTAAATTTATCCAGTATTATTTGACTCATTTGAATCTTTGAATTTTGGCACAAAAAGTTCCAATCCCATCTATGTGCGAACCGTTCAATTAAGTCCATTTCTAAAAATTCGACATCTATATTCCTTGTCACATAATCCCAATGTAACGTGTCTTCAAATTTATCAAGTAGCTGAGATGAAACCTCTAATCTAGAATGGTTAGAAATATATTTCCAATCCAAATCAAACTCCGAAGTCTGGCTAAGTATTCTATAAGATGGAACAAAACTCTTGTGCTGCGAAACGATAAACCAGTTCCATGGTTTAAGTTTAGTAGTATTTATAAACTCCTCAGTAAAATCCACATTCTCGCTACTCGACAGATATTTCCAATCCAAATCTAAATTTAACGATCTCAATATCATTTCATTAGAATAGAATAAATTAGTTCTTCGGGAGATTGCATGCCAATCCCAGTCCTTATCGATCAAATCAAACAAAAGTTCAGCTGAAATATCAGCATTCCTATTCTCAGATAGGGTTTTCCAATCCCAATTTTTATTTTTTGTAGAAACTATTAAATCACGACTTATAATTATATCTTCTCTCTTGGAAAGAAGTTCAAATTTAATCCCAGGTAGCTGAGAAATAACCTCTTGTAAATAAGTATCTCCATCTCCCTTCTCAGGTAAAAGAAAACCGCCAAATTCCGTTAAATACTCCCAATCTAAATTCTCTGACCTAAACTTCTTTATTAAATTCCGATTCGTACTAATGGATTTATGCCTAGACAATACACTCCAATCCCAATACGTCCGGAAACTCCTTAAATATCCGTTAATATTTACTAGCCATTCCTTATTACTATTCCATGTATCACGACTAAATTTTTGAATAACCAATTGACTACCAGACAAAACACTCCAATTAATTCTATGTTTGTACTTATGTAAACTGCCCATATCGGTAGGAAAGTATTTATGACCAGAGAGAAAATCCCAGTCCCAATCATAAGACTCAAGGTCATATGTCAATTCCACATAATGGAATAGTACATCAAAAGCGTATATCCTCGTCAAATATTTCCATAGCTCCGCCCTCAGTTTATGATTTAAACTAGCTATACAAGCAACGATTCGTTCGAACTCCCTACCTAGTACAAGTTCGGATTCAACGGAAAATAAATCATTAATAAGATACTTCCAATCAAGAAATGGAGATAAGTATTCCATTCTATCAAGAATGGTAACTCTATCAATCTTCCTAGTAGCAATCTCCCAATTAAATTTCTCTAATAAAACTTCCGAGTTAAGGCTCTTAGCAATAGTACTACTAGATATATTTTCAGTAACAAAATCCCAGTCCCATGGATATCGTGTATTCGATAAGACAAAATTCTCTGTCTGCAACTTGGTGAGCTCCTTCCAAAAATCAACCTGTCTCAAGCTGTCTGTTGAAATGAAAAATGAATCCAAATGTTGATTCCAAAATTCTACTCCTAGAGTCGAATTAATTAAAATATCACTCCAATTAAGATAATTGGAATATGATAGTCTCCCCAAAAAAGAATTTCTAATAAAATCAACATTTTTTATCAGATGTTCGTTTTTAGATATTCCAATCCAATTCCAGCAAAAATTAGGAAACCTTTCTATTAAGCCATAATCCGTAATTCGATTACTAACATTAAAATATCCTTTTGAAGTTTTAATTCGGCCATGATATCTCATAAAAATATCATTATCCCAATCAACGTAAACATTTGTGTCAAACCCATTAATAAATGATGCACTGTCCCATTGAATCAAATTCTCATTTTCAAAAAAATCAATTAACCCTATTGTCCAAAAATATTTTTGGTGAGCAACTACAAAGTTTAAGGGAAGATTTTTCTTTAATGCAGACCTAAACGTATGATCTTCTAAGCATTTATTGGTTATTTCTTTGTCACCAAAGAATCTTTGAAGTATTATCGGCCAATCGAATTTAACTCCTAGTAATAAGGTCTGATCATAGAGAAATTTAATATCAAACTTATTGGAAATAAATTTCCAGTTCCAGGGCTTGGCTAGTAGGGTTTTTGCGTATTCAAAATTGCTCTTCTGTCCCTTTAAAAACAAATTTCTCAAAACATGACTTTTGAACTCAGTTATTAAATAGAAGTCCCATGGGAAATCATCGATATATTCTTCAATGAAATCATCAGGTAAATTCTTTGACAAATAACTCCAATCCCAATCACGGTTCTTAAGTGTTGGCATTAAAAGTAGTGATGTTACAACTTCCTCGTCCTTATAAGATATCTCTTCAAAGTCCCACTGAATCCATTCACAATAGAGTTTAATGAATTCGCTATCAACCCTTTGCGTCAGTTCTGTCCAGTTCCAATAGTCTGTATATTCCCGAATTACTGACACAATACTCTCAACTGGCGCCAATTTTGATATTATACTCCAACTGCCGCCATCCCCATACATACGAAACATTTCAAAGACTTCCTTATCGTTCCAAGCAACCCGGGGATTTCCAGCCAACTCTTTCCAATCCCATAAGTCAACGTATGCTATAATGTCTTGTGCAGAGATTAGATTTTTACTTTTAAGAACGTAGTGATACATTCCTTTGCGCAGCAATCGGTCTTTTAAATCTTCATTATTGGGTAAATTAATTATTGCTTCAATTTCAGGCTTTATAATATCCGATTCGTAAAATTCAAATTGAAAAGAGTCATTACGTAGGAAAATCTCACATCTCACTGTAACGTCTTTGTAATTCGTCTCAGACGTACCATCCAGCAAATCAACTATTTCTCCTTTATATATATCATTTTCAAAAACCTGAAATTGGAGTCTTTGTTTCAGGTCTATATTATTAACCGATTCCGACCTCGCATTTGGCTTATAAGATAACTTATTCTCAAAATTGAATACCTTTCTAAAACAAAAATCTGCAACATCTTCTTTAACTACCTGATTTTGAAACAATTCCGTTTTAGCACAAAAGTATTTAAACTTTAATTTATCAGTTAATGCGTGTTGCCCTTGTTCAGTCAACTCTACGGAATCTTGATCAATTTTAATCAGATCATATTCCAAAATTCCACTTAGATAAGTATTGAAAATATCCGCCTCTGCCAGATCCTGCAAATTGAAACCTAATATTTTCCCTAACTCAGATATGCTTGTCCGATTCCCCCTTCGACTAATAATTGTGCAAAAAATCTCATCAGTAACCTCTACATCAAAAGCCTTTCTATAAAAGATTTCGTAGGAAGTAGATTTAACTATCCATGTAAATGAAAAAGAAGAGTATGGCACTACGACATTATCCATATTCCTCAACAGATTTGTGCAAATCTCCTGCACCAATGATTTTTCCATTCCGTTGAATAGAGTCATATACCTTTTTGTAGATATCCTTCTTACCAAAATGCTTGCCGTTACCCACTACAATCAATAATCTCCTTGCTCTTGACAAGGCAACGTTCAGACGATTTGGCGATTCGGCAAAACCTAAACTTTCTTGCTTTGGAAAGCCCAACTCTCCGTAAAAGTCTAAGTTTGGCTGTTGATCCTCTGATGCTGCGATTATATTACTTCGAACCATAGATACAATGATGATGTTTCTCTCCATTCCCTGAAATCTATCTACTGTACTTAACCGAATGGGCACATCACTATGTTTCCTTTTCAACATCTTACCTATCTGCTGAATTTGGCTGCCATAAAAACTGATAACTCCGATTTCCTTCTCTTCCACACTTTGCTTGGACAACCATTGGTCAAATTCTCTTCTCCCTTCACAATTTTTAAGCACCGTAAGAATATTACCAATAGCTTCGATCTCACCAAAATTCACCCTGGAGGTACCCTCCTGAATTTCTGGTGTCGTTACATTAATCCAAATTGTATGTATTTCTGGAGCAATGATATTTTTGTAGTTAAGCCCGTGATATCGGGAATCCCATCTATCAAATGAACTATGATATATTTCTTCTAACGGCAATCCACAATTCAATCCTCCGTCATTTTTATAAAATTGAGCAATCACATCATTGATTGCAGGGTGCATTCTGTATTGAGTATCAAAAGTCCCCTTTATGCTTTCATCTATTTGCATGAATAATCGTTCAAACTGTGATATCTGAAAATCTTTTCCTGATAGGGTTTTGGCCACATCTTGTTCACCTATTGAAACAAGCAAATCCTTGATTTCTTCACCGTCAACCATAGGGGGTAATTGTCTGTGGTCACCTACAACAATAGATTTTTTTCCGAAAAGCACAGGCAGAGCAAGTTCGGGAGGTGTGGCCTTGCTAGCCTCATCCATTATAACTGTATCAAAGCTTATACTAACTTTATTCAACTCGCTAAAATTCCTACTTTCATAGCTATCTCTATTGAAAACGTTCAAATATGATCGAAAAAATGAAGTCCACTTATTTTCTGAGTTTAATTTACCGATAGAACTTCCAGTTGCACCAATCAGGTTCGCATACTCCAAATACTTATCAGCAAATAGTTTCCTAGTTTCACCGTTTGGATTCAATAAATGATCTTTCCACTTTTCCAAGGCTGAATCTATCTTTACATCATCTTGATTTAAAACCCTGCTTACGATGTTATCAACCCAGTGAGCAACTGTATTATTCTGCTTTTCAATTCCAACTTTCCACTTCTGTATCGCTTCCAAAGAATAGAAGTAGCCCTCAGATTCTAAATTATCTGCATTTCCAAAACGAATTGGCTTTACGACATTATTATTTCCATTTTTTAGTCTATCAATAGCATTATCAACGGCAAGATTAGTTTCAGATGTTAAAAGAATTCTAGTGTTTCGCTTTTCAGTTTGAGATTGTCGAACATGCTGCCAAATAATTTCAGCTATGGCTGTTGATTTACCTGTTCCAGGAGGACCTTGTATTATTGAAAGTTCCTCGGCGTGAACTGATTTAAAAATAGCACGTTTTTGCGAATCGTTCAAAGATTTTGAAAACAGATTTTTTTCAAAATCTTTCCATTCCGAACTTGCTCTATTAAGCAGATATTCAATATTTTCAATCTTTTTCGCCTTAGATGAATCATATAAAAAAACTTTTGCATTATCATTTGGCAATTTATCCTTCGAATCAATTTTAATTCCAGTATCCTCTAAACGCTTTATTTTGTCTCTATCTCCTTTTAAATCTGGAAAAATTGCTTTTACCTCATTTTCGTTAATATTTAATTTCACCTCTTCAAGCCTCTCACTATCAACCACAAAATACAAATCAGGATAATCAACTTTTTGCAACTTTCCCAGATACAACTTATCCCTAGGAGTGCCAAAATAAAAATCCTCTCTTAGAAGATTTGAAAGCTTTTCTTCTTCCCATTCAACTTTTTTATCAAAATTTTCTTCACATAAATATTTCTCATCGAAGGTATCATTGATAATATATTTAAATTTTACAGAATCAACTACTTCATCTAGTTGATTTCTCAACCTTGCTAATATTTCAGTTTTATTTCCCGTCTTGTAAAACTGCCTAAATATCAATTTTTGACCATTTTTAGTTATTCTGGTCGATATTTCAGGACACTTTACTCTAAGAATGTCCCGCAGTTCAGGTAATCCCGTTTCAAATTTTACATTAAATTTATATGAGTGCTTATTGCCTCTATCATAGACACTAAAAAATGGAATTGATTTGATTAAACTTTGCTTTCCTAATAACTCTTCTTTCGTCTCAAAGTTAAAATAAATGGCTCTTAATGAATTATCAAATCTGAATCCTCCGTTTACATCTAACTGAGAAATATTATCTTCAAACTTTTTTTTGAGTTCTATCGCCTTATCTGACGCATAATAGTTCCAATTAAAATTTTTACAGGAATAATAATACTTAGCCGATATTTGGTAAGTCGACTCAATATAATTTTGAGTCAATAAATTTTCAACCTCTCTGATTGCTTCCTTAAATGTCGTGTGTCCAACCTTTTTCAGTTTTCTCCTTTCAAGTATGATCACTATTTCATCATTACTGATCATCGGAAAGAATCTAGTACACTCTTTAATTTTTATTCTTACTTTGTTAAGAGCACTCTCACGGTCAATAGTATCCAATTTAACATAAATCCTTACCTCCTTCGTTTCTAAATCAAAATAGGTGTTTAAGCACTGTGACACCTCACTAGATAACTCTTCTCTGCTAACAAGCCCATTATCTCCATCAAGAAAAATCTGGCTATTAAATATAGCTTCTGTGATAAACTTAGGAGAAGGACTAATATTAAATCTTGCGCTGGGTTTATCCGTTGAAGTTTTAAAACTCAATTTTTCAATCAGTTGACACTGTTCCCACTCTTCCATGGTCAAGTGTATCTCACCCTTAGATTGGAATTGATCATTATCTGGGAGTTCACCAATTATTTTTCTTAATTCCTCTTTTATTAAGCGATCGTTGCCCTCAATTGATCCTTCAATAATTGGATTCTCATTAAACTCAATGTAGCAGATTTCAGCAAGTTCTTTCAATTTTGAAAGATCCAATTGTGCTATATTTTCGCTTTCTTCGATACCCTGCAAAATGTAACCACGGCTGAAGTCAAAATCTTTAACCTTAAATATCCTTTCAACTTCTGATTGAAAAACTTTTTTGAAAATTTCTTGGTCAATTGACAAGGTCAGTTTTTGCCCTTGTAAACGCGCCTGTATAGAAGTATCTACACCAATAGGCTTGGATTTATGTGCTAAAATCTTCGATTGTGCCGTGATGTATTTTTTCCAAATATCTTTTTGACTCATCGCTTTTTTATTTTTTTCAACTATCTAGCCATAACTGACCTTCAACTCCAATTCACTCAACGCATTAGGTTCACAAAAGGTATTTTGAGAAAGAATCTCAGCTACATTCTACTCTGTATCTTTGAGAAACCAAGAGAGTACAACTTATCCGCAGCAAGACTATATACAATCAACTTACCAAGTCATTTAGACTTAACTCACTTTCGGCTAATCTCAATTGATCATTTTGCCATTCATGGTAGTTCTTCCTGGTTCCTCGTACTAACCACTCCTTACGACCATTTGCCGCTCTTGCAAATACACAAGCGGCGGCAGCACTAGGACTAGCAAATGCCACATCTTCCTGAAATACCCCCCTGGTTTTAACGTCATCAATGCGGATTTTACCTTCAACAATCAAAGTTTCAAAGAGCTTTCGATAACTATGCCCAGTAGTCCGTTCCCATGCACTTTTAGTTTCTGACCCTGCTAAAACAATAAAATCGCCATCCACTTCTTTCGCTAATGCTCGCAAATTATATTTACTGCTTATGATTTCGAAGTTGGGACCATCAATAGTATCTTGGACTGGCTGCCTGAGTTCGGTACTCCGCGAAAAGTCTTTCGATGGAAAGGGCAAGACGGTCGGTAATGTATTAGTAATTTTAGGTTTATCTCGTAAGAAATCAAGCCCAAGAACAGGTAAGACCAAACGAACTTGAGAAATAAAATATTCCATATCCGAGATATCTGCCTCCGGCAGCCCATCATTTTTGGGTGAAGTATTATTAAAAAGATTTGCAGCACCAGTCGTCTGAATAATAGAAATAAATCTTGCTTCTAGGTAACGTATGTGAGCCTTAGTGAGGTTTTGGTCTTTACTGGTTATAATACAGGCGCGCTCCCAAAAATCCTTTCCCTCATCCTTATTGTGCTGCATTAATCGGTGACCAACATTATCACTTTCTCCAACATATACCGCCAAGCGCTCCAATCCATCTGGATCTGGGCCAGTCAAAAAGTAGATCCCTGTTTTCTTCATTTCAGGGCGTTGTATAATTTCCGTAATTTTGGTACGAGGGCCCATCAAGATATGCCCCGTCCAATTCATTACTTCAAGTGTTAGCACACCATGTGAAGAACCATCTACTAAGAATAATTTGATCGATTTACCTAATGTATGGTTCATAAGAAATTTCAATAATTAAGGTTTTCACAAATGACTATATTTTTGATTATCAGAGCATTTTGTGATTTTAACAAATTCTAATAGCCCTTACCGCTTCGCATACTTACCCAAAGCAAACAAAACTCTGTCAATGTAATAACTGTAATTGTTGATTGCCCGTAACTCAGGCTGAATAATATCGGAAGATAACCAGTCAATATACTCTTTGATTAAGTCATGATGGGCGCTTGTTACTAGCTTAAAAGTCCTCCAAGGTGCTACTTCTCTCAAATTTGACGCTTTAAATATCCCAAACGCCCTCAATACATGCTGGTCAATTATGGGTTCACCACTTTTTCCAGAAAGATATTTACCAAACTGATAAAAGACAATTGCATCATCTGGCAACGTTCCACTATTAATATTTGAAGTTTCAGCTGCACCTCTAATAATGTGTTTTATTTTTTTGAGATCTCCATTTTTCCAAATCATGGCGTACAATATTTTGGTTAACGGATCTTCTATACTATCCACCCCACCTTTTACCAGTTCGTAATTCTCACTAAGTACCCCCCTCTCTTTCAGAATTTTGATTTCATTTGGTGTTATCATAAAACCAATTTTAGGGTACGTTTCCGCATCCATTTTATAATTACGAAGAATGTTACTGTTCTCAATTGAAATTAACTCCTCAATTGTCTTTGCACTTTGGATGATTCGAAATTTCTCCTTTATGAACTTTGATTTTTCTACATCTGGCATTTCTGTTGCTTAGAATGGGGTTGATAATATTTTTTTATTGAGCTAACTCTAGATACCTGCAAAACGCATTAGCCAGCCTCATCTGACCTGGGCTTTTGCACTCAGGCTCAAATAGTCTCGGGCTCGCTACTAAAATACAGGCGGACCTCGCACGTGAAACGGCTACGTTGAGCCGATTCAAACTATACAGAAACTCCATTCCTCGTGGCGCATCTTCCGGCGTTGATGTGCTCATTGAGAAAATTACCACCGGAGCTTCTTGTCCCTGAAATTTATCGACAGTTCCAATGTGAGTACCTGAGGGCAAGGCAGACTCCAAACCAACTACCTGGGCATTATAGGGAGCGATTACCATAATATCAGACAATGTCAGCACTCTCCTTACATTTCCTCCGTCAGTCCAAAACACATCTCCTTTAATTAGCTCCGAGACAATTTCATGTACACGATGAACTTCTTCCAAGGATAAACTCTGATTACCCTCATGTACCACTGGCTCATACCACAATCCAGCACCGGTATATTTTGTATTCCCGTCAAGTAACTGTTGGATCAAATGCGACTTGGAGCCTAGTCTACTTTCATAAAAAAGCTGGGACGTAAAGGCACAGATTTCTGGATGCAAGCGCCAGGTTGTATCCAAAAATATTCCCCTATCCGATGGTATCGTTTTCTGGCCATTTAGGATATGTTCAAGTGCCGAAACTTCCGTTCCTTCTGGATGACTTCCTTGTTGTGGTTGCTGTAATTGTTGCGGATCTCCTAAAAGCACGATATTCTTAGCTGAAAGTGATACAGCCAAAGTATCAATTAACGACAACTGCCCAGCCTCGTCAACGAAAAGCACATCAACAACACTTCCAAAATCTTCTCGTGCCCATAGCCAGGAAGTTCCTGCAGCAATGTTGGCTCGCCCCGTCACAAGCGCTTCTAATACTCTTTCGTTCGTTGTAACCTCCAATAATCTTGGATTCGGATTCTCAGATCTGGCTTTAACTTTTTGAACACAGGTTAATTCAACGTTTTGTTCATCGGCGGTTCTGATCACCTTATCCAATAAACCACTTATAACTTTATGACTAAGTGCTGTAACACCTACTTTTTTCCCAGCTGCCACTAATGCAATTATCATATTTGCTGCGGTATGACTCTTCCCTGCCCCAGGCGGACCTTGAATAGGCAGCACTCCCTGATTTAGTGCTAACACTATATCTACTGCCGATGTCTGTGCATCATCGGACATTTCGTAGTTATGGCTTGTACGCGGAGCATTTTTTAACAACAGATCTCGTCCTGACCGGAAAAACCCATCGGAATCAATCCCATTATCTGCTACCCAACTAGCAAGTCGAAAAATAGCTTGTTCCTTCACCGAATCGTTTACAATTGTATGTTTGAAAACAGATATGGGATGATGGTTCATAATAGCTGCCCCCTTTCTGATATTAATTACACATGTATCAAGATTGATTGCCTCAACGGTTCCCGCATTCAACCCCTCGCTATTTTTTAATGAATCTCCCTTACGAATATCACAATCTTGCGAAGGGTATTGATAAGAGTCTATAACACTTGCACCTACCTGCTCCCTGTATCCAGTAAAATTTAATCCTGAAAGAGCTGCCTTTTCTTCAATCAATTCTTCAGGAGGTAAAGACAGCATTCGGAAATACTCCCACCAAATCGCTTTCTTCTCACGCCGATACCAGTCTAGCATGTTTGCCAACAGGCACCTTGCGTGCTGCTCCTTACTTCTTTCTTCAAAATTGATTGATACATCATGTGCTAGTATATCATACAGCTCTTGAACTCGCTGCTGATGCTCAGTTAAGACTTCACTTGCTTCACCCGTACCGATTTGTGGTCTCGAAATTTCATACCCCTCGCCCAATAAGTTTTCCCGAATAGTCTCCAACCAATTCCTCAGATTCTTTGTTGATAAACAGTCCTCATGATTATAACTTTCAATAGCCTGAATTGTATCCTCCGGAATCCTGTCACGATGATTTGTTTCAATAAGTCTTTCGAAGGTTCTCAAATGCTGGGATGCATCTCTGAGCTCCATATTTCTTTGAAACTCATAAAAAACCTCCAATTCTTTCAAGGAATACCGTTCAATTCCAGCTCTTATGGCTTGTTTTACAATGCTGTATATGTCAATAAAAATATTTCCTCTAAGCATTTTGTCAATCTCAGCCTCTCGCGTTGCATACTTGCCCATCAGCCTTTTCAAAGCGCTGGGCTCATATGCCGTATAATGGTAAATATGAAGATCGGGATAAGCTTCCCATCGCTCCATGACCAGATCAACAAAAGTTTCGAAAGCATCCTTTTCTTCTGATGCGTTCAATGCCCAAATCTTGTGGTAGCGATCATCGTCTGCAAACACCCATCCAAATAAATATTCCAATCCGGTTCTACCCACAAATGGATCTCCTTCAAAGTCAAAAAAGATGTCTCCAACTGACGGTTCCGGAAGCCTGCTGACTCCAGTTAAATTTTTATGTGGCAAAAGTTCATACACTGGCACTTGTGTTTCCCGAGCTTGTAACTGAACCCTGGCTTGCTCCCGCACTCGAACATATGTTTCAATTGCACCACGTGCAGGTACTTGTGCTAACGGCAAAGCAACACCGGCAAGTTTTTCAAGTGTATCAACTCCCCATTTATTAATTTCACTAGTCTGAGAACCTGACAAACCTGCCACAAAAGAAAGATGATCATCATCTCTTCTGCGTTGATCGCATTTTTGCCACCACCTACAAATGTCGCATTGAGCCACAGGAACTGGATAAAGTTCGACGTCCGTTGGCTCGATAGCACTTAGTAATCTATTTTTAATTAGGCGGTAGTAGGCAAGATAATCGTCAAGCCTGAAAGTATGCATGCTAAATCCGTCTTCAGGAGTCATCACATGCATCTGATCTGGCATGATTCCCTGAATTTCAGAAATCAATTCCGAGTATAGACATATTTGCAAAATTGTCCCGGCACGAGTCTCGTTGGCAAGTTTGGAATCAATTACTTCATAAGACCAACTCCCCAGGTTACTCGGCTTGTCGACCTTTTTTAAAAAATCTGCACGACCTAACCAAATTTCACTTTTTAGACTCGCTTGGTAGATAATATCCACGCCAGACTTCATTGCAGAAATAGTCCGATCAATGGCATTAGTCTCTTCGACTCCTGTTTCAAAGATACTGTAACCCTGTTCGTTTAGGTGGCTGAGATATTCCAGTTCAAATTCTAAGCCGCGTTCTTGTAAGATCGCAAGTGATGGGTCCCGATAAGTTGGCTGTTCAATAAACCCATACGCAGCAGCAAGATCTAAAGATGTCAAATGACGGCATGCACTATGATTAGACAGGTCTTCCGCCGAAATAATAATTCCGTGCTCGGTTTTTCTCATAACGTATTTTTTTAGAGGGGGTCGAAAATTCTAGTTGTATTCCTTATCTAATTCTTTATACTCAGCTTTTTTCTTTTGAAGCTCAATATTTAGCTCTACTCTCTTGTTAAATTGCTTGCATTTTGCAACTTCACTTTCAAGTTTACTAATAGATGAGCTCAGTTTTTTTATTTTTTGTTCATAAATCGTTAACTCAGCCAGACCCGTTATTTTTTCTGACTTACCAGACAATTGCCGACAGAAATCAAAATACACAAAATCTAAATTCCTCCTCAGATGCAATTCAAAAGAGTGATTTTCAGTACCCAGCCATTCACTCTTGTACACCCAATCAACTATCGCTACGTCAGCATTAGTTGGGTGGGGATGTTTTTGGCACGCGGAAAACATAACTTTATCGTCCAGTACTACACAGAAGATGATTGGATATGGAACCGCTCGGTTTATTATTTCCAATAGCTCTTCAAACCCTTCATCATTCCTTAATTCAAGCAAAAAAATCTGTATCTCACGAATGTCTGTACCACTCAAATTTATGGTTTCAGAACTAAGTTTATTAGACCAGCGTATCCGCTCTACAAGATCAACAAATTTCTTTTTTTGCTGCGAAGTTGTAAATGTGTCAAAGGCATTTTTAGGAATGATCTTATCGACTCTTGTAGTTGAAGGCAAATTCAGGAGATTCATTACTTCACAACGATAAAGGTGATAAGATTAAAGTCTTCTGTACCCTTCATTCCAGCTGCATGAGCGGTGGTACCTCCGGATTTAAACAAACTAAGAACCTCTTTCTCCTCTTCCAATTTCAGTATTGAGCCAATGCTTTTCTGCAACAGCTGCGTATATACGTGCATGTCCCGGTAGTCTCTTGTCTCTTTGCTTAATTGATGACATAGCGCTTCTAATGGCTCTGTTTGCCCTTTACAAAGGACACGAATCATATCGAGTGTTTTTTTTGCATCCAAATGACCATGCAAAACTTTTCCGCTATCCAGCACATACACCAGGTAAAAAGGTGCAAGGCGATTGAGTTTATCTATGTTTACTGAATTGTTTAGATTTTTAAGAACATAAATCACTCCCCTCTTGTCGGGATCAGTAGCTTTCGTTACTGCATGCAATCCCAGCGGTATGGATTTTAGGTTACCGTATGTCTTGGTAAAGTTTGACAGGTCAACTCTAAAATCGTTTAGGCCCAGATCTGTGATACTGACGCCTTCACGTAGATCTTCCAAGTCAACCACTTCCTCCTGAAGTTTACGAAGTTGTATTTTTCGGTATTCCAGGTCTTTCTCTTCTGTGTTTAAAATGTTGTCATCCCCTGTGCTAGCGAGATTGCTAATCAACATCTTGCTTTCCACGCGCTGTTTCAGGTTGATGTAGGCGTCTAAGGTAACATCAGGCCAGAAATTCACCATTGTGATGCTACTGTTAATGGAGCCAATCCGATCAACCCTTCCAAAACGTTGAATGATACGAACCGGATTCCAATGTATATCGTAGTTCACCAGGTAATCGCAGTCTTGCAAATTTTGACCTTCTGAAATACAATCTGTTGCAATTAAAACATCAATTTCTTCCTTTATGGAAGGAAATATAATGTCCTTCCCTTTTGAAATCGGCGAAAAACAGGTTAACAATGCATTCAGATCAGACGGAATTTCTTTTGACGACGAAAGACGCTTGGAGCCCGTTATGAGTGCTGTGTTTAATCCGAAATTTGTTTTCAGATAATCCTTCAAATGTGTAAACAGGTAATTTGCAGTATCGGCAAATGCTGTAAAGACGATAATTTTTTTGTTCCCGGGATTGATCGGATTCTGGATCTTACCGGAGATAAGCTGCATGAGCTTATTTAATTTCAGATCTTCAATCCCCTTCAACGTGGTAATTTCGGTAAGAAGCTCGTCAATGACTTGCATATCAGCCGAAAGATCTTCGCCCCATCGAACCACGTCCATATCAGCGATATGTACTTTGACTTTATTGCCAAAAACATTCTCTTCCTCTCCCCACTCCGCTTCCCAGTCAAAATCTTCGGAAGAAGTATCTGCCTGGACACCTGACACAGTTTCTGCATTTTCTTTGTGAATGGCATCTAAGGCTTCCGCAATGAGCTTTCTAATATTTTGAAGGGTTAGCACAAATGAATCTACCGAGCTTTCTATACGTTTGAGCAGATTGATCCGCATCAAAAGTTGTAAACTCTTTTCCCGATCCTGCTGCCGGAAAGTTCCGGATTTTACCTTTTTATCGTAGCGTGCGGCATAAACTGGCACCCTACTTGGCAATATATAGTTTAAAGGAGAATAGACCGACAGGTTTAAAAACTCCAGCCAGTCAGCAATGTCTTTGTAATTGACACCCTTCCCTTCTTTCAGGGCACTGTGAATGGAGATAGGTTTATTGCGAATCGGGAATTTACCGATTGCAGTAGTGTCGTAATAAGTGGTTATGTGCTTGCGGGAGCGCGCAATCGTAAGACTATCCAGGATTTCAAAAAAATCAAAATCAAGCATTTCCAATAAACGTTCGGAGGTTCTTTTGTCCGTCGGATATTTTGACCAGGTATTAAATGCTTGTTGTGCCCTTCTGAAAACCAATTCTATTCCGTGTTCGGTATCAAGCTTTGCGTCAATCGTGTCAGGTGCTCCCTCGTAAGCTATTGCCAATTGATTTCTAAGATCATTAAACCGGTTATTTACCGGTGTCGCAGATAGCATCAAAACCTTTGTCTCAATACCCTCCTGAATGATTTTCCTGAGTAACTTTTGATAACGATTTTCCTTCCCGACAACAGTATTGTTATTTCTGAAATTGTGGGACTCATCTATGACCACTAATCCGTAATTACCCCAATTGACGCTTTCCAGTATGCGGCCATTACTTACACCTTTTTCACGAGAAAGATCTGTATGAAATAAAACGTCATAACCGAATTTATCTTTGGCGAGTATGTTGTTTTTGTCATTATGGCGGTAAGTATTCCAGTTGGCCTCTAATTTCTTTGGACAAAGCACCAAAACATCTTTGTTCCGCTTTTCATAGTATTTAATTACACCCAACGCTGTAAACGTTTTCCCAAGACCAACGCTATCTGCAATAATACAACCGTTGTACTTTTCCAACTTGTTGATCGCACCTAGCACAGCGTCTTGTTGAAAGTTATACAGCTTGTTCCAAATGACTGTATCTTTAAAACCAATACTTTCATTGGGTAAAGCCCCAAGGGATAGATCGTTTAAAAAATCCTGAAACAAATTGTAGAGTGTGACGAAATAGATAAATTCCGGGCTATTCTCCTTATAAGCACTTTCAAAATAACTCTGCACAGCATCCGTTACATCAGCAAGATTTTCCTGATTGTCCCAGACTTCACTAAACCACTCCAGATAGGCATTACTCTGAGGGTATTCCGTTTTTTGAATTAATGTTGGAAAACCTTTTTTTGCAGTAAAACCGAGATCAGCAGTTGTAAATCCATTTTGGTTAACATACGCAGCACCTTCTTCCTTTCCATTGCCCACATGAATCAACCCGGTCAGCGGTAAACTTGCCTGTGTGTTGGATTTGAATATTACTTTCTCCTTTACCCATTGTGCGCATTCTCTGGCAATAGCCCTTTGATTCAACTCGTTCTTGAGACGTACTTCGAATTCTCCACAACAAAGGTCTGCTTCATGAAGAACATGCGGTATATAAAATTCTCTGGATTCCTTTTTTATTTTCTCCTCTATAAAAGTCGGTGAAGTAAAAATAAATTGCAGGGAGTCAATTCCTCTCAATTCCTTTTTCAACGCCTCAAAGGCATAGATGGAGAAGCTGGAAGCGGCTATCGATAATTTACTACCCCGTTTAATTTCGGTTTTCAAGTCATCGCCCAGGCGATTAGATATATTATCAAAAAGTTTCATTACAAGACAGAATTCTTAAATTTCAAATGAAAGTTCCCACGCCTTGCTAAGTGCTTCAAAGCACACTTTCAGATCTGTTTCGAATTCTATTTGGGAAATATTAGCCCCTACATATTTTGCTAGTTGTTTCTTTTTGCGTCCTGTCATGCCATCACACTCTTCTTGACTCTTTTGCCAATTTCCATATGTTGCGCACTGCTTGTTTGGGTAACATTGTTCTAAATCTCTTTGAGCTAAAACATAAACCTGGCTATTGGCTCTCAAATGTTTATTGTTGTCCAAAAACTGATCAAATCCACCTTTTTTTTGTGCACTTGGCAAATCGAGCAAGATGATAGTTTTGTTCTTATAAATACTTCCGCTTATCGGTGTAAAAGCTTTCTCAATTGCGTTGATAGTGCGCTCCGCTTGATCTATATCTCCGTTAGCTCGCAGAATTTGAATATTCGGTTTATCCGAATAGAAACGTTTTATTACCCTGGACAACAATTCGTATTCACTCAAACCCTCCACTATGATAAAATTTTGCGGCATTAAAATGTCAGATGGACTACCACCAAGAAGCTCAAAGACAACATAGGGTTTATCACCTTCGTCAACTGGTATAATTTCCGTTACCCCTTCAATCTTTTCAGCTTTAAACAAGGACTGATTTGATAGATTATCTGCGACAAAAACAGAAGAATGAGTATTGATAAATACTTGATCGGTCTCAACAGATAAGCTGTGCAGAACGTTTTTCAATTTTCTTTGAGCAGTCGGGTGTAAATGTAATTCCGCCTCATCTATCAAAAATAGAAACGATTTTCCGAGGTCATCGTTTGCTCTCCGGAATTCGGCATAGGCTTGAATAATTGCAAGCATGAGAGCTCTCTGCATGCCATCACCTTTTTCTTCGGCCGAAGTTTCCACTCCGTCATCTATGGAGGTACTGAAATTTTTTAGCAAATCCTCAAAAGCAGGCGGACTCACTTCGAATCTTACCTTCGTAGTATCTGGAAACTGTTTTTCAAGATATCCTTTAACGCTCTTACCAATTGTTTCAAATTGAATTTTTATTGCCGATTTTTCATCTTCAAAGAGTTCATTGAATTTTTTCTGAAAAGCTAAATATTGGGGATTCTTTTCTAAAATTATCGAGAGCACCCCCGACAGCATGATCCCTATTGGGGTTGTTTTTGAGAACTTCGCTACGGCATCGTAATACTGCTTGGTGTTGATATATTCTAATTTTGGCAAAAAGTCATTCAATGCCTTATCGAAACCTGTACCTGGGCTAACCTCTTTCCCATTTACGCTCATTGTTCGTTTTGCAACATCATTACTTGATCTTCTAAATGAGACAGTATCTGACCCCGCAAGAGCCGCCAAGATCTTGGTTTTATTCGAAGGATTTTGCATAATCTCTGCTCCCCCAAGAGCACCGGTAAATTCAAGCTCTACGACAATTTCTAATCTTGAATTTCTTTTATATTTGAGATCTGTGATTGATGCTCCGCGTGATAAGCCGTTGAAGAAAAATTCTATAGCTTCAAAGAAATTTGTTTTTCCACAGTTATTCTGACCAACTAGAATGTTAAAATCCGTTGTAGCAAATTCTACACTCTGCAACGATCTAAAATTTTCTACTTTAACTTTTGATATTTTCATAGGGAGGGTTGCTTTGCTTATAATAAGACCTTACTTAACCTGTACAATCTCCAACATCTTCTCATAACTGCTCACTTTCGAAAATTGCACTTCTTGCCCACTAATGGTTTTGAAATGTTCGCCGGCGCAGTGAATCTTTAAAGCTTCAATTTTTCGAAGTTCCAGATCGGAATCGGAACCTTTGGTTTCAGCCACGAAATAAATGTGTCTTACAGATTCTTTATCAAACACAATTGCCCAGTCCGGGCTGTAATTCGCTACGGGAGTCGTGATATAAAAGCTCCTGGGCAGTTTGGCATACACATATACATTTTTACTATTTTCGAGTGCCTTAGCAAAAGTTGCTTCCGTTGTAGAGTCCGTCGTCAAATAATCGTAGATGTGTTTTCGTAGAAATTCAGACTGACGAATGGCAGACTTATCATTTGCAAATACCGTTTTGGCATCATGACGATCTTCCGTCTTATGATAAACAATATTGTTGATGATCAGGCTTGCTTTTTCCTCATTAATCAGCTTGGCAGACTTTGCGATAAATTCCTCCGGATTTTTTCTCAAAAGGAAAAACTTCTCCATATTGATAGCTTTCAATATCTCTACAACTGTACGGCGGGTCAGATTTGTTATTTTGACGATTTCACCAACTATATCATATACCGTATTTGTATAAATATCGGATTTCAGCTGTTTACTCTCTCTGTCCGTTTCCTTGAAACCTTCTTTTTGAACCAGTTCCTCTTTTGTTGTTTCTTTAAGCTCACCACTTCTAACTTCATAAGTACGCTCTGCAATATGTAACTCCGCATTGATCCTAATCTTTGCATCGTTAATTAACTTCACGGAATCAAATTGAACCTCATAAATCGTTTTCAGATTTATCTTACTCCAAAGTTCCTGAAACTCTTTCTTATAAAAATTGGGATTGATCGTGAGCGTGATTTTGTCTCTATCGTTTTCTGGCAAGATCCCTTCACCGGTATAAATAGAACGTAGTAAGCTGGTTAAGCTCGCTCGATAGGTTTCCAGATTATCCGGGATAGGAACCGTATTCCCTTCTATAAACTGACGCCCCTCAGCTGTGATCTTATCATCTTCGTCTAATACGTCGTGCTTGTATAAGAATTTATTCAGCTTCTTGGCTTCGTCTGGGGTAAGCCGTAGCTGATTTCCTTTCTCATCCGTAATCAAACGTCCAGCTAAGAATTCCACTGACGCTTTCTGTGGTCGGTCTTTTAACGTTTCTGCAATTTCACTTTGTAAGCCTTTGGCAAATGTTTCGTAGCTTTCTGAAGCAACAATTGTCAGCTTGTTAATGTCATGTACCTGCTCACCAACTGTCTCATAATCTTGCCTAATACCATGATCATTGACACAAAGGCGCATCCCACGCCCTACTTCCTGGCGACGACGAATGTTGGCGTCTGAATGTTTAAGCGTACAGATCTGGAAAACATTCGGATTATCCCAACCCTCTTTCAAAGCAGAGTGAGAGAACAGAAAGCGAGTAGGTTCCTCAAAACTCAGTAGCCGTTCCTTGTCCTTCATGATCAGATCATAGGCACTGATGTCATCTGTATCCTCCTTTCCCCGCTTTAATGCCGGATCAATGAGTTTTTTGTTTTTATCAATCGAGAAATATCCATTGTGTACACGCTCAGCATCATCACGTTGCAGATATTGGGTGTATTCATTAGGCATATAGCCCTTATGAATGTGCCCTGGATCGGTGTCATACAAATATTGGTTATAGTCCTGGTGGAATAAATCGATATATTCGTTTCGTTGAAGATTATATTCTTCTTCAAAAATCTTTGCATACTCCCCCAGCTGCTGTTCCCCATTCTGGTCATACACCCGATACTTCTCAACAGAATCAATGAAGAAAAGTGATAGTACTTTTATTCCCTTTTCGAACAGATCGCGTTCCTTACTAAGATGTGAAATAATGGTTTCACGTATTTGAATACGGCGGAAAGCTCTCTCGTCCAGATCACCTATGGCTTCGCCTGCTATAATCTCCTGTCCATTGATGATCACCTTGTTGAAATAACCATCTACATCCTGGACGATCCAGTTTTTGTATTGGGGCATTTCACCAGATAGCTCAAAAAGGTTAGCTCCTTTTTCGAGTTTTTCGCGGACACGCTTTACCGCTGTCCCACTACGTTTCTCATACTCAATAATTGCAACAGGTGCTTTGTTCGTTGAAAGCTGAATCTGCTCCAAATACAAATACCCCGTAGTGCCAGTGCTGCCTTTGAGGCTAATACCTTTAACCTGTATCTTTTTAACCAGCTTTTTATTGTATGCATCCAATGCGTCCAGCCGATACACTTTGTTGTATTCATTCTTATGCGTCGCCGAATAGCGAAGCGTAAAAAGCGGACGGAAATCCTGCATACTTTCCAACGTCTTATCTCCATCAACGGACTGAGGTTCGTCAATAATAAGTATTGGATTGGTTTGCGCTATAATTTCGATAGGACGCCGGGATGCAAACTGATCTAGCTCCATATATATCCTACGGGCATCTTTGCCTTTTGCATTAAATGCCTGGGTATTGATAATCATCACACTAATACGGCTATCGGACGCAAAATTTTCAATATCCTGGGGACGACCGGAATTGTAAATAAACGGACTGATACGGTGACCGTACAGTTCCTGAAAATGGTCTTGAGTAACTTCGAACGACTTATATACCCCTTCCCGTATGGCGATGCTGGGCACTATAATGATGAACTTGCTCCAACCATAAAGCTCATGCAATTCGTACATGGTACGGATGTAGGTATATGTTTTACCTGTTCCCGTCTCCATTTCGATGGTTAAGTTATAACCAAGTTTCAGGCCTTTGGGCCGTTCAAGCTTGTCACTTTCCGGTATATCGTTTTCGTGTTGTACAAGTTTAATATTTTTAAGCAATTGATCTTCGGTGATTTGGATTGGGCGGTTACGGTAACCAATTGTTTCCATGACATCCATCTCCAAATCCGTTTGACCAACACTTGCTGCTTTGGCTTTGCGGATAATTTCTTTACTTCTTTCGAGCGTAAAACGGTTGGTTTCTCTTGGCTGGCCCGCAAAGCAATCTGTAACCGCCTTCACTGCCTGAGCCTGAAAGTCCTGTTCCTTAAATTGTAATTTCATAGCTTAGATTACGCGCATTTCGGTTTCAGGACTCAATTGTTTCAGTAACTGCCTCACATTTTCCTTAGCAGTGTCATTCTTAAATCCTTTATCCCGGAATACGATACGCATAGGCTTATAGACAGCAACTTCCTTTGCAAACATCTCGTCGATAGTGTTATCAAAGCAAGCCATGAGTGAATTTTGAGCCACCTGAAAGACCTGTTTTCCTGAAACTGAAAGCTGATCAATTTTGTACGAAAGTGGCAAGCCCCAATCTATCATAACCTGCGCAAGTAGATCGTCTGAGGTACGATCAGGTTTTATGTTATCCGCAAAAATTTCCAGTTGCTCTTGGTTGTAATCTTGGGGACGATAATAGATATCCTGCATATTGCTTTCATCAAGTCGATAAACTCGGAAACCAGTGTCCAGATTTGCCAATCGCTCATGGTTAAAATCCAGCTCACTAGCTTTTTTTAATATTAAATCCCCTTTAATTCTTTCACCAACGCGACGGATGCGCTCTTTGCCAATTTCACAAATATTTCTATATCCAGCTTTAAAGGCCTCACTTTCCTTGTTGATAATTTCTGGTAATTGTACCATAATAAATTTTCGTGTACCACCATCCTCGGAATTAAGCTGCATAGCCGCGTGAGCAGTCGAGCCAGCACCAGAAAAGAAATCGAGAATTATTGAATCTTCTGAAGCGGCAATCTCAATAATCTTCCGTAAGAGGTTGATTGGTTTCGGAAAGTCAAAAACACCTTTGCCTAACAAATTTTGTAATTCCGCAGTGCCTTTATTTGATATAATTTCTTTGTCATTCCACACAGATTTGGCCATTTGAGTCAGCTTTCTTTCCTTCTGAAAAATCCGAATTTCCCCATCGTTTCCGTAATATGCTGCCAATTTGCTTTTTTCAAGCTCTGCTTTTTCATGTCCCCAACGCCATACACTTTTTAAACCATTTACCTCACTTGGATATACCTTTATAAAACCTTCTCGCTCTATGGTTGAAACGGGAAACATTCCATTCTCATCAGGATTTGCCACATCTATATAGAAAGGATATCTCAAATTGGGCCGGTTTAAAGAATTAAAAGCTTGTACGTTTCTATTTCTTAGTCCTTTCACATTAAAGCCTCCCTGTTGGTCATAGAATTGATAGTCGCTACCTAAAACAGTGATTTCATTCAGAACACATTCATTGGAATCCTTAGCAATCACTAGGATATATTCATGAGTTTTGGCTATATGCCCATATCGTCTACCTTCAGGCTTAACAATCACCGTAACAATTCCGACAAAATTATCCGGGCCAAATATTTCATCACAAATCTTTCTCAAATTATGTACTTCGTTATCATCAATCGAAATAAATATAAGCCCATCATCTGTTAGAAGATTACGAGAAAGCTTCAAACGAGGGTAGATCATACTCAACCAATCAGAATGGTAACGCCCTGAAGTTTCAGGGTTGGCTACTAAGCGTTGGTTTTGTGCATCAAGTAGACCGGTATCTATTTTGAATTCATTTATATCTTGAGCAAAATTGTCTTTATAAACAAAATCTTTTCCTGTATTATATGGTGGATCAATATATATTAGTTTGATTTTGCCAAAGTAACTTTCCTGCAAAAGCTTTAATACTTCCAGATTGTCCCCTTCAATGTAAAGATTCTCAGTATTATCAAAGTCAACGGAATCTTCACGTACCGGGCGTAACGTTTTGGTAGTAGGAAGATTTGCCGTTACAATCGCTTCCCGCTTTCCCGGCCATTCCAGGCGGTAACGTTCCTTATTGCCTTCGATAATCTGATGGTTTAACTCCTGTTTGAGTAAGTCAAAATCAACTGCTTTTCCATCAGCTGTTTCGGTTACGCAATTAGGGAATAAGACTGCAAGAGCTTCTATATTATGTTGCACCAAGTCGGTGCTTGCCATATCAAGGCGGTCAGGATGGGTATTTTCAGACATAAAGGGCAATTCCATACTTAATATAATGTTCTTTTATCTTAACCTATGAGAACAGGATTGCAAAGCCTGGATCTACATCAAGTTACTTACGGTTTATTCCAAAGTAAGCAATTTTAACTCAGTTTAACCTCGAAATGTTTACATAAATACGTATGATTTTAATCATCTGAATGGTATTCGAATCTCCCATATTGTATAGTATGTAAAATCATACGGCAATTAGCAACCTCATTCACCGCACAAGGTACGGCAATTATTATACTATGCGGAGAATAAACCATATATTTGTCGCATAAAATGCGGTGAAAATATGTATATCCATCAAAAATACCAGTGGCCAGACTTTACCTGGAATGCAGCTGCCACATCAGAATTACTCGGAACAGTTCGCCACAAACAAGGACGGCTGCTAGGGCGTATGGAAAGCCTCGGGTTTTCTCTAAGAGAAGAAGCGGTGTTACAAACTTTGACGCTTGATGTTCTCAAAACAGGCGAAATAGAAGGTGAAGTTCTGAATGTTGACCAGGTAAGATCATCGCTCGCCCGTAGACTTGGGATGGATATCGGTGCATTGGCGCCCGCTGACCTGCACGTGGATGGCGTCGTGGAGATGCTTCTGGATGCAACTCAGCACTTCACAAGTCCACTTTCGGAAGATCGACTGTTTGGCTGGCACTCGGCGATGTTTCCAATAGGACGAAGCGGAATGTATAAAATCACTGTGGGCCAATGGCGCGATGATGCGACCGGCCCCATGCAGGTGGTATCAGGGGCAATGGGACGAGAGAAAGTGCATTTTGAAGCTCCCCCCTCCAAACTGATTCCTGCCGAAATGAACACTTTCATCAG
Organism: Dyadobacter sediminis; assembly: GCF_005860765.1. GTDB lineage: Bacteria > Bacteroidota > Bacteroidia > Cytophagales > Spirosomataceae > Dyadobacter > Dyadobacter sediminis. The sequence continues at coordinate 1,120,012 of NZ_VCEI01000011.1, forward strand.
CTGGTTTAATGCAAACCAGGATCATGACCTTGTACTCAAGGCCGCTATTGCACATCTGTGGTTTGTGACCATACACCCATTTGACGATGGAAACGGGCGAATAGCGCGTTCTATTGCAGATTTACAACTGGCAAGATCCGACAACAGCGCACAAAGGTTTTACAGTATGTCCGCACAAATCCAGCTGGAACGAAAACACTATTACGACATCCTCGAAAAAACCCAGAAGGGTGATCTGGATATCACTGAATGGTTAGTTTGGTTTTTATCATGCCTGGATAGAGCGCTCACCGCTACCGACACGCTTCTAAATGCGGTGCTGGTAAAAGCCCGCTATTGGGAGTTCCTGGTTTCTAAAAACATCAGCGAACGTCAGAAACTGATGCTCAACAAACTTCTGGATGGTTTTGAAGGGAAACTCAATACGTCAAAATGGGCCAAGATCACAAAGGTCTCCAATGACACCGCCCTGCGGGATATACTGGATCTTGTAAATCAGGAGGTACTTGTAAAAGAAGATTCCGGCGGCCGGAGTACGAGTTACCGACTGGCGGATTTATAGGACCTGTCTTTGATTTATTCTATTGCCTTAAATCATCATACGGTCTCATTTATGCATCTGTAATAGAGATTTTTGTATTCCATGCCTACATTATAAACCTGACCCTTATTCATTTGCAGATATTTCAAAAAGAGCATGTCATAATCCTCAGACGAGAGGTTAGGGATTTTTGCTGTCTGACGATCCTCTCTAAGCATATCCATAAATTTCTCTTTAAAAGCCTTGTCAAAGGGATCTGAATACAGTCTATAATAATTGCTTTCCTTATCAATATCAGGAGACGAAAAGATTTCCCAATGCGCCAGATTGGCTTGCGCTTGGGAAATTTGTTCATTTACAAGATGCTGATTTACATCAATGTAGTCCATATTTTTTTTAGTGAATGATAATTTTTACCCCGTTTTGAAGATATCCCTTTCAACTTCTGATACTGTCATAACCCGCCCCCTTTTCAAGTCAGTTAATATCATTTCCAACACTTCAATAAGCTCTTCCTGGCTTTCATAATGCTCCAATGTTATCGGATTTTCGGTATGTGCGACAACTCTTTTTGTCGCCACATCAAAATACATTTCATGAACAGAGCAATCCGGCTGCTCCTTTGTGCCATGATCGACAACCTGATAACACCACTTTACATCCTCAAAATCTGAGATTCCCATAAAATCTAATTTAGCTTAATGATTTACAAGAAAATAATATACAAATTTATTCAAGTTCTTCCGCACGTTTCACAATCTGATCTGCCGGAGTAATTTTCAAATTCATACTACCGTCAGGTAACTCCCGAAGACCACATAAATAAGTTTTATGGGGTTCCAGTACCCGAATTGTATCAAACACAATCGTATTTCTAAAAACCGGAGCTGTGGGGCTAATAGTACTTTCGTTCTTTTTTAAGTGAATGCTCAATTCATTATGCGTTCGTTTATTAAGATAGAGATTCGGAAAGACTGCATTGTTCAGAAGGACTTTTTGGATCTTTTCAGGGTTGTCGAAGCGGTATTGCAGGTGTATCAGGCCAAGTTTGTCGAAGAGATCAAGATATAGCTTCATCTGATTTGAAAACTTGCCGTAATAGTAGTTTTTACGCCCTAACTGATAAAAGTCGTCAGTTTTATAAAGTTGCCGGAGAATCAGAATACCCTCGTCATCGAGATTCAACCACGTTTCTTTTTCCATGGCGATTGCCATTTTCTCCTTTCTAATCTCCTCCTGCGTCTGAAAATATTCTTCTTCTTTTTTTTGCTCAGCTACTCTCTCGGCAATAATCCTCTCCCGCTCAGCTTTTTGCAATGATAATTGTTCTGTAAAGCAAATCACACAAATAGCATTTCCGACTTTGTGCGCTAGATCAGCTCTGGATGTAACTTTAATGGTAAACCCGTTGTCACAATTGCTGCATTCACCTTTGGCTACCACATCTGCTTGAAATTTAACCAGGTATTTTAAGTCCGCATCTGTGATACTATGTTTCCGGGCAATTTCTTTCGGCTTTTGTCCGGATGACAAATTCCAGTAATCTTCTAAAATGATTTTTTCAGTATCCTTAACGTTGTCACAATATTTAATTTCCAATTGATAGTTTTTCATAACGATAATCCTTTTTTGACAGACTTGACCTGTTCAGCTGTCGTATTCACAAGTACGAATTGATTTTTTAAATTTTGTAAACTGTATTCTCTTGATAGGTCGGAACCCTTGACCCGTTGGTTTGTCTGAGCATGGATAAAGGTCAAACCCCGACCAATGTCACACTTGACTCCTTGTTTCTTCATACGGGCTGTAAACTCGTTGAAGTGTTTTGATTCTTTTATCGCCTTCGGTACTTCCATCAAAAGCTCAGCTTTGAAATCAACTCCGGAAACAACTTTTTCTTTATTCTCGCGCTGCTTCATTTCCGGAGTGATGCTTAAACCCAATTCCAGTTCTATTTTCCGGCAGAAGTCTCCAGTACGGCGATAATTATTGAAGTGATCTGCTGTATTTTTGCCATTCCCGGAAACCCGGTTTGCCACAATATGAAAGTGCTGGTGAGCGGTGTCCTTATGGATAAAAGCAACCATCTGGTTATCCCCGAATCCGAACTCTTCCGAAAACCTTTCACAAATAGTACGCATCGTTTCCGGTTTCACCTTCTCTTCCGGAGGAAAACTAAACGTTTGATGCCACACAAATTTGTTAAGGTTTTTATTATTTTCCCTGTTGTGGACGAACTGTTTGGACAGGTAGTCAATGTTTAATCTCCCATCTGGTTTGAAATCTAATCCGAGATTTTGAATGTAAACCAATTCTCCACGAACGTCATTGATGGTAAGCGCTTCCCGCTTACGTTCTGAAAGGTTATTCTTCTCGTAATAGCAATACTCCAATATACCTTTGGCGTAATTACCCAGTCCCGCTTTACCAATCATAAGGATTCCAGAATTAGCCTAACCTGGATTTTAATTTCTGCATGAACATCTTCTAACGCTGTAACTTTTTCAGTCTGAAAAATGGACAGATCATGATCCAGGCTGCCATAGTAGCGTTTGTACTTTGCGAAGACTAGCTCATTTCTCTTATGAAGTTTGTAAATTTCAGATAGGTAAATTCTCTGCTCTTCGGTCTGTTCTCCTGATCCAATCAGTTGAATCAAGTGCTCATAGGACTGGATGTTTGCCTCGAAAAAAGTCTGCAGTGCAGGTATTTCAAATTGCTCGAAGAGCCATTTTGAAACCAGTTCAGAAAGCCGTCTGATTACCTGGGAGCTCTTCACCCATTCAGAAGTAATCAACTGCTTGTCCTTCGTCCGGTGGGCATAGAAAGCAAGGATACCAGATAGTTTTTCCAGGTTAATTATTAGCCGGGAGATGTGATCCGGAATATCCCGACGGGCTGGTAATTTTACCGGTACCAGTTCAAGCTGAGCCAGGATGTATTGACTGGCCGAAAGGTTACTTTTTGAAATACGCTCATCAATCTTCTGTTTTTGTTCTTCATTTAGCCATACGGAGTAATGAAGTCTCTTCTGCCTTTTAGGCGGCAACGACGGTCTTCCTTTTATTTTTTCCATTTCCTTTTTTAATATGAGCCTAAGCGAATATTTTTTGGGGCTTGGGGTTTCCCCAACAAGTTCTCGCCTGTACGCTCGCTTTTCGCGACGTACAGGCGATAGCTTGCTTTTAAACCGGTTGCATTGGTTGGTTCAACCGCGATCAATTAGGTTTAAACCGGTTCAACTGGTATCATTCCGTTCCAATTGGTATCAAAACCCGATTGTTTTCCTTGTCATACAGATAGTTACGGGCGAACTCAATATTACCTTCCTTTCTTGGGTACACTACCAGAAATTCATACCCGTTTTCGCTGATAGTCTTACCATTCAAATAAATGCTTTGAAATTTTTCAATGGAAGGGTGCTGGTTGACAAACTCTAACTTGTCAGAAAAATCAGTTTGGGTAGTATAAATCCAGATAACCGAACAGATACCGATAGTGCTAGTCAAACCATAAAGAAGGTGCCTACCCAATCCATAGAAGAAAGCTTGCTTTTGATTATCGAAATGGACTTGCTGTACCTGCCCTTTAATCTTTTCAGACGCTTCGTTGATTTCTTTGATACCTTCACTGAGTTTCGAGCTATTCTCTCTTCTTATTACCCCGACTGCTTCGCTCACCTCGTGCAGAATGATCGCAGTCCAGTCATCCATTGCTGTGGCATACTTTTCCGTGTAGCGTCCCTTGATCCGATTGAGAAACTCTTGATTGACTTGCTCCATCGATCCTAAAAGTTAATGTTTTCACTAAGTTCTTTTCGCATACGAAGTCTCGCACCAGGGCTATATTGTTCTAATGGCAAACCAAGCCTTATCGAGTCCAAAATTTGCCCCCCTAGATGACTCTGAGGATCAAAATCTCCAAACTTTCGAAACTTCAATCCCATCTTGTCGCAGTTGTTTTCCAACTCTTTTAGTAGCACTGGCTGTTGATTAAACGTTGTTATAGATGCCCATACATTCAGAGTAGTTTTGTTGTTTACGATCCTGTAAAGGTTTTGAAGGAATTGCACTGAGGGAATGTATGCGCTACCTCCACCAATGACGACATGATAATGAACTTCCAATTGGAGCATATCCATAAATTCCTCAAATGGTAGGTCTCTCTCGATTAACGCGGGAAACTGTTCAGACTCTGGTGCGCCGAAGTCAAAAAATATTTGATCGAATGGTGTGTCTGCAAGACTTTCCAGGTAAGAAATCAAATTGTCCCTGACGAGAACTTCCTTATCGTTAAGTAAAGAAACTGCTTCCAATCTGCTTGTACCTAAAAATTTCAACTGTCTCATGGAGGATTTGGTACTGCTGTCCATGTCAACAAATCCTATGGATTCTTTGTCATGAAATTTCAAAGCGATGGTACTTGCCAAGGTGCTTTTACCGACGCCGCCTTTGCTTTGGAGAATAAAATGTATCTGTGTCATAATCATTTAGAAAATTTAGATTTTAAACTGTTTTGATTGTTGGTGACTTCATCCGGGTTCGTCCAGGATACGCCTTCTGCGGGTCGAGTTGGAAGTATCTCTTCCGGAACATTGACTTTTACTGCCAGAGAGGATTTGGGTACGATTTGCAACTGGCTTCTAAAGTGGTGCCTTATGTACTTGATATCCTGTTCTGCGACCAGGTCAAAGTCTAGGTCACGGTTGATCCGTTCCTGAATAAATTTCAGAGAGGTATCCATGAAGAGCCATGCTGAGTAAGCTTTAAAAAGAGCGAGTTTCCTCCTTCGATCTTTTCGCTCGTAAAGTTCTTTTACCGTTTTTTTGTCCATTTTTTTTATTTTTTGATATGTATAATCGTTGCCACAGTGCCACGGAATGTTATCGCCTTAATAATGAACTATTTAAGTCCATTTTTGCGTGGCATTTGGGTGCCACGCTGTGCCACGATGCCACAAATGCCACGCAATGCCACGGCAAATGCCACGTATTTTTTTTATATAATTGATTGATATATAGTTATTTAATATCCCTTATTATTAAGCGTGGCGACGTGGCATTTTTTTAGCTGAATTCAAAATCGAATTTTTCTTTCAATAATCTACAATCGACTGAAAATGAATCTCTTGCAAAATCGATTTTTCCAGGTTCATTTTCTTTTACAAAACGTAGCTTTTTAAAGAATTCAGATTCCGGCTTATTGACGAGTTGTAAAAGCTCTTCTCTTAACACATGAATCGATGGTGGAGCGACTTCAAAACGGTTCAAACGTCGAAATTCAAATTCAAATTTTTGATAGATTCTGCGGAAGTTAACAGTCACTTCTGAACCATGAAGCCGGTAATGAACATTTGACACCAGAGAACCCTTATCTAGGAGTTCTTGGACTACACCGAAGAATTCTTGTAAAGACGACTTGTCTTTTGAAATCGATTCGGAGGTTAATATCGCCTTCTTCCCATGCTCCAAGAAAAAATTGAGTAAATCTGTTTCATCCGTCATCGTAATAAGACCCCGAGTCGCAAGAATATATGGAACAGATAAGAGTTGAGCTACATTATGCGTATATCTATGATTACTAATTTGATAGTTTACAAGTGTTTCTTCAAATGCAGACTTCAATTCATCGTATGTTCTTTTAAAATCCTTCTTTATAATATCCCGATAGGACCAAAGCTGTCTTAAAACTGAGGTAATCCCTTCCTGTTCCATCACCTGAAGTTTTTTGTAAGCGGCTTTTTGAAATTCAGAAGGGTTTCGATTGTTGTTGAAAATGAGAATCAAGCGGCTAAAAAACGGCTCATCTGATGGTAAGTCTGGTAGGAAATTTGAAGCAATCCCCACTGTGCATTTCGGAATCAAATCAATAGTGTCTATGTGATTTTCCGAAAATTGATTAAGCTTTGAATAAGCCTTGTTATCAAATGATGCTTGAAACAGCGGCGTCAATGGATGATTAGGATAGTAATCGTCCGCAAACTGAAAACCATTATACCGCTGTTCCATTTTAGCAACCACTGCTGCCTCAGTATTCTTACCTTTTAAGTTTACAGTCATCCCTTTTCCATCTGTACCAAATACGTAATTTAGATGGATAAAAGTGGTGCTCTTGCCCGACCCAGCCACACCTGTGATGAAAAGAATGGGTGAAAAGTTATTTGCTTTAATGCCTACGTCCCTGAATATGCTGAAGAGTAAGAAGGAGGCTGTTAGAAACCCTATATACTCTCCTTGGGCATTCGAAAAGAGTTCAAACCAATCGTTAAAGGTTACTTTATTTTCTGAATACTCAAATGCCGACGGGATTCCTTTTTGAAAGTTTGGAAGCTTAAAATATTGATCATCATAATTGATAACACCATGTATATCTGGCCTGAGAATTTCCCCGGCTTTACTGATTGCAAGATTTGAAAAGAAATAGAGTTCGGAAGTGGGTTCCATACCGTACCTCAAAACTGACTTGGCCATAGGGAAAGTTGTGCTATCAAACAGAAACTTTCTCAGTTTTTGTAACTGAAGTGGGTTTAATGAAAAGCTAAGTTTGTATCCACCGAAAATCTTCTCTATTGCTCTCGCATCAAAAAGGTCGTCATGTGGAACAGTAATGTAGATATTATCTTCCTCAGGACGACGAATCTCTATTATCCAGGTAATTCGTTCCTTCTCATCTTTTGTTTGAAATTTGATAAAAACAAGAAAGTTTTCAGCTACTACAAATACACCCTTTCCGGATCTGATGGTAATTTCAAAGTTTTGAAGATCATAAGTAATTATACTGTCTTTAATATATAGCTCATTTCTAATTATTGGTTCGGCGCTTGATTCAATATTGCTCTTTTTAAGAATGGCTATTCCAGCATCCTTAGCAGCCTTAAAAAAATAAGCGGGAGATACGAATTTTCCATTTTTTAGGCAGTCGGAAAATTTCTGATCTGTGGTTTCAGCATGGTATGATATACTTTTCGACGATACTTGATGGAAAATCTCCCTACCATCCTCCCCGAACGTCGCCAAGGCAAAACCAATTTTAAGCCAATTGTCATACCCTTCGGTTATATCTACAACGGAGGTGGTTATACGTTCGGCTACTAACCTAGCCCTTTCTAAATCAGACTTTTGATATTTTACAGTGTCTGAGCGTGTAGAAGACTTCACTGTATAAACCGCAGCAGATAGATTCAAATGTGCGTTTGGATCATAACTCACAAAACAGGCCCTTACTGCATCCTTCCCAGATTTGTCGGCCTCTATTCCAAAATGTTTTCTAAAATAACCAGCTAGCTGCTCCCAGGCTAGCTTGAAATCAGTTGTCGCAATTTTTGCGACAACTTTCAACCCATTACCTGAAGGACTTAGGAAGCAGAGAGTTACATACTTATCGTCGCATACTTCGCCTTTGATTTTTTCCAAGTCCGCGACATTATCAAAATCAAGACATATCAGTCCAGAGTACCTTTCAATGTTACTTGATGACCGTTTTTCTTTTATGACTACACCAAAAACGAAATAGTCAAGTTTCTTTTTAAGTTCATCAATTACAGACTTTTCTTTACTTTTACGTATCGCTTCAATTTGAGTTTTATAATCAGAAGATTGTACGATTCGAAAAGCCTCTTGTAAAGTAATATTTTTTGTAGGTACAATATTACCTATCCCTCCTTGAAAGAAGGAGAATTCAGTTTTTTCCATGCGTTAATTATTTGAATTACCCAGAGTAGCTTATAAAGTTTGCAAAGCGTAACCATGGCGGTGGTTACGCTTTTTTTTGCCCCTGTTTCCTTCCGTAATCAAGTAATTCTGCCTTGGAATAAAGGTATCTACCGTTGAAGTTATAATGCGGTAGCCCTTTACGCTTACGCCACTCTATGATTGTGGCGACGGAAATTTGTAGGACTTTTGCTGCTTCCGCCTGCGGAATCAGCTCGTCGATTTCCTCGGGCGTTTTCTTTTCTTTAACGAGCAATAAGCTGTTAGCCTTTTGAAGGATAATTTCAACGGCTTTTTCTAGGTCTCCCTTTGCGTGGGAATAGAGTTGAACTGACATGATCTTTGACTGTTTTGAATGAATTTTAACTATTCTTGACGAATGGCACAAAGATTATAAAGATGTCATTTCGTATTTATCGAGGTCGATTTTTTTATATAATTCTCTGATTAATAAATAGTTACAACCAATATTTATTTTTTCGACTTTGATTTTCTGATATGTTCATATATCACATTCCCCGCCGTATTACAATCATTAAACTCTTTCTTGAAAATTTTAACGATATCCGATGAAGACCAGCCTCTTTTAATTATTTGCGCCCCAAGGAACAGTTCTATTTTAGACCGCTTTTTCAGCATGAATGCCCTGTTCGAATAGCTTTTGTAAGAATTATTGTATCTTCTGTTTTCAAACCCAACAAAGCAGTTATTCACAAAAATTAATAGGTCGCCTATATTTTCTTCGGACAATCGGATTCTTTTTGTTTCTAAAAACTTGACAAGATCTGAGTGAATATCAATAGTTGTGCAACTATCATCAAGCTTAAATACGTCCCGCGTTTGCCTGCTAGGAAAATTTCTTCCTCTCTCATAAGACGTTTGGGTTAAGGCCTTTTTAATTTCTTCTGATACTGGATTTATAATTTCTTCTTTCAAGCTGGTCAAATCCTTACTTGTTGCCGCAGATTCAGAAATGCCACTAATTGTATTTGATAAATTTTTTAATTCAATATCAAACTGTTTATGCCATGAGTGGAACCCTTCCAAATCTCTCGATTCCGTTAAAAGATTCTTGACTACAGTCAAGTCTTCATCTATGTGTTTGTCATTTATTATTGAGTTGACCCTCAAATCAACCTGAGCAAGACCACTAAGCAGTTCCAGATGGTTACTTTCTTTCTCGGTTTGATCTGAAACCCATCTAAAATGCTCAAAAACGGATTTTGAGTCATAGTGAAGGCCTTGGATGTCATCAAAATCCAGGAACTGAGGAAGTGAGAGAACTGAAACAGCTTTTGATAGTTGGGATTCACTAAGCTGAAAAAAGGTCGAGAATGATTCGATGTCCCGGAGTATCTGAAATATGTTTTCCTTAAAATCTTTACAGAAAAGATCTGCTACCGAACGATTTGATTCGGAGAACCTAAGCTTCGAATCAAATGTCTCAAAACTCATTAGAATAGCTACATCAGGCAAAAACCTTGTCGTTATCAGATTGTATAAGAAGGAATTTTTTATGCAAGTTGTATCTATTTTTCGAACACCAGTTACCATTGCTGCATGAGTTTCCCTTCTCCTTGGGATGGAAAGTGTTCGATAATAGTGGACAGAGAAAGCATTTTGCTGAATGGAAAAATAGTCTTGATCAGCACCAATTATCATAAAAAGCTTGAAAACCACTACAAAACCGGAAATAAGTATTACCAATAGCAAAGAATTAATCCACCACGCACAATTTTCTGAATATGCGCAGTGAACAAAATAAGAAATGTACAGCGCAAAAAATCCGGAAATTCCAAAACGCGCTGAATTAATCGAAGGAAAAAAAAGATTCTGAACACAAAATTCTATCTGTCTCTTAAAGATCCGGTTTGTCAGGACAATCCCTCCCCAGATGATAGCCAATACGAAAAGTGAGAGTAAAAAAAATATTCGTAAGTCAAAAACTACTTGTTCCATGCGTTATCCATTTGAGAGTCCGTAAAAGCTTCTGTTACTTTCATATATTTATCCAAAACTGCGTCTTTCTTGATATTGGCAATTTTCTTGATTGCCTTTGGCTCCATGCCTAGAAGCAAGGAATTCGTAATGAACGTTTTTCGGGCAGTATGGCTAGTAATGAACTTGCACTTTGGCTGAGTAAGCGATTTTTTTTCTACTCCAACAAACCAATGTGCTGTAAATTGTTGAGTTATACCTGCTAACTCACAACACTCTTTAATATAGTCATTGAATTTCTGGGAAGAAATTGTTGGCAGGGGCTCATACACTGTATTTTTATACTTTTCTAGAATGGCCTTTGCATATTTGTTCAACTTTATGGCGTGATTTTGAGTTTTCGTTTTCTGAATGGATATAACAATGTGCTGATCACTGATATTTGCTAAATGTAACTTGGACAAATCCGAAAATCTCAGCCCGGTAAAGCAACCCATGCAATAAAAATCACGAACGTGGGCGAGCCTGTTATTCTCAAACTCGTGATTATATAAGCGCATTAGCTCCTCGAAAGTGAGATAAACAATGTCCACGTCATGCTCTGAGGCTCTAAAATTCTCAAAGTCCCGATTTTGACTATATCCTTTTTTGATACTCCAACGCAGCATGCTTTTCATTACCGCAACTATCTTTGCGAAATAATTATTCTTGACTTTTCTGTCGTTGATAGCATATCTTGACAGCTCTGTAAAAAACACCTCATTGATGGATTCAAACAAAAGTTTCGAACCCAAATCCACTTCAAACTGCTTCAAGAAGTTCATTGCTGACGTTTGAGCTTTAATTGTGTTGTAGGTTTTGGTTAGCTTGCCAGATTTGATAAATTCCTCGAAGCATTCAAAGAAATCAAAGGTGGCTACTTTGAGTTCCACCTCACTGTCAAACTTACTGAGGAAAAGTTCTTTTGAAAAAGGAAGCTTATTTGCTTGAAAAAAGAGAAAAATATCACTTATCTTCTCCTCCACTGTTTGCAATTTCTTATTGATATCAATGTAATTGTTTTTCGGCTCTCGTTTTAGATTCGGTTTGACCCTGGAACCATCCCAGTATTTTTCTAACACAGACACTCCTACGTTCCGCCGGATCCGAACACCTTCTGCCCGTAAAACAAACTGGACTGGGATTAATCTATTTGAATTAGCTTTCTCTTTTCTCAACTCAAAACTTACCTTCATTTCAATTAAAGCTATTTAAATACCGTTAAAGGGTGGTCAAAAGGGTGGCTAAATGTAAATCAAAACTAGTTCAAAACATTAACACAACCACTCCATAAATCCTTGCCACAATCAAATATACTGATATATAGGCGATTAAAAATAGTTAAAGATCATTAAGAAAGTATGGTACTCCGGCTCCGGGTACACAAACACCTGACAATCGCTTGATTGTCAGGTGTTTTAATTTGTAAGGGTGGCTAATAAATTTATTATCAAATACAGAGACCACTATCGCCATAAAAAAAACAAGCTTAATCTCATATGTTAATATACTAGTTCTTAATTAATTTTGTAATTTCTATCTTGAAGAGTTAAAATTTCAAGTTCTACATTCTGATAGACGTATTCGAAGTATTCATTATCAAGCATTTTATTAGCTATAACTTGAGCAGATGGATAAATTGTACAGTTAGCTTCCTTGCAGTCGCAATTATAAAATCAGAATCATTAAGTTTATTTGGTCACACAAGATTCAAAATCCTCTCTTGATTTAAAATGGCGTCCTCATTTCCTATTCTATAATGAAGTACTCCCTACTTTTCGGGTCATAAATTGATCATTCGTAATTAAATTCAAGCTGCATTCAGGTAAAGATTTACTGGTTTCTTACGGCCAATACCTAGATGCATTCTGGAATTATACCGTTTGCTAAAACGATTGATTCCTTGATAAAGGTCAAGACCGTTTTTCTCAGGATTCAGATAGATGTATTTCTGTCGCCCGGCGCCCCGGTTGATCGTCCGAAACCAGCGCTCAATTCCATTGCGGCAATAAACGCATGATCTGTTGATCTTCCCTGGTCATCCCGCGCAACGTCCTCATACTAATTCTAATTTTAAGATCGTTCATTTGCTTTGACTGCATTTAACACACTCATTTTAACTTTCCCATCTTTTAATTTCCGCTGATAAATTGGCGGTATCGAAGAATGAAAAGTCCTGCTTTATATAATTGATTGTTCTCTACACCAATCTTCTACAAAAAGAAGAAATGTAATTCAGGCGTTAACTCGCTATTGTCGGCGCGAAAATGTGGAATCGGAAGGCAAGCTCTGCAGGATTTAAGGCGTTCTTAGCTTTGTCGCGCAGATTCAGTTTTAACATGTTCTTCATCCAGACAACACGTTACATGTAGTATTCCAGACAGCCAAAAGTTTGGCTGCTACTCTACTATTTCAAGAGGTATGCATTAATAAAGTGTTTTCTAATCCTATCTACTAAGCTACTACCTAAAATAAAGCCAGATCCACATCACACCACTCAAAAAAGCCAGGCTACCTGTAAGACGGTGGTTTGTCTCCGGTCTGGGCACCTCCCTCATTGGCCTCTTTTCGCGATACACAATCCAGGCCTGGCTCAAATATGGCCATAAATGTGCCGATACCAAGAAACAATAGATCATTGCGATTAAGCCATACCATGTTTTATCACTCCACATAGGCTTTGTTTTCATTCATATGTTTCCCCTAAGTTAAGCATTTTGTTTCTTTGTTTCGTCACTAAATATAAAATTCGTCATTCGCACGGGATGGCAGTTTTCACGGCAAAACTCGTACCTAATCAAAGAATTGCTGGTACATATCCAATGATTGAGTCATTAAACTTGAAATCCTAATGGGTTCACAAAGATGAAACGGCTTTTAAATCTTATCTACCGGGGTTAAACGCTTTGGAAATCATGATGAGAACATATTCTTCATGATGGTGCCAGGGGGTCACAAAAGCGTAGTATTTACGAACATACTTGATGGATACTTGCTAATATTAACGGGTAGGTATCTTGTCAGGTGCTTTTACCCAAATGCAAAGCGTTTAAAAGCATGAATCAAAGATGCTCAAACTAATGATTTCTCACAACGCAAGTAGCGGTAATATCAACTTATCAACTGGCATTAACCGGCTTGTATATCCAGTCATCGTGGCACTTGCGTTGATTTTCTTCATCATATTACAAAGAATGATCCCATCATGAATACTGCTAATATTTGCATGTTTTTGAAACATTCGAATAAATAATATCAAAATTAAGCCATAAGTTATCAATTACGGCAACTTTTATAGCATTATTTCTCCTTAAAATTGCAATGTATTACTATATCGGATAAGGTTACGTCAGCTAAGCTGCGTATATGCAGTTACGGTAGGCACTTTGTCTTGTGTCTCGCCTGATGCGGCAGAATATGTGCCTCTTCAGAAAAGTACAGGCATGCTGTTAAATTAATTGCGTCATATGATAAAAACACTTTCTCAAATGTAAAGCCAGATGTATTCATTCATTCACAGTTAACTAAAACGATTGTTATTATGACTAAAATACTACCAAACCCGCTGTCAGGGTTAGGCAAGCCTCTTTGTGCCATGCTGATCGTGGGATCAACACTTTCATATCAGCTGAAAGCTGCTGTTCTCATGCCTGCTTCCTTGGAGGTCCAGGCGCCTTTGCTCGTTGAAAAAGTACTTAAAGGCAAAGTGCTGGACGATAAAAAAATGGGGTTACCAGGCGTAAGTGTGGTTGTCAAGGGAACGTCAACAGGTACTATTACGGACCCTGATGGAAATTTTGAGTTGAAAACAGAAGACAGTGCAGCAATGCTGGTTTTTTCTTTTATCGGATATGAAACAAAAGAAGTTGAAATCGGAAACCAGTCGAGCTTTGAGGTTACGCTTGCTACCGACAGCAAGGAACTCACAGAAGTGGTGGTTGTAGGCTACGGAAGTCAGCGTAAGGCAGATATTACCAGCTCGGTTGTACGCGTTACGCAGGAAAACTTTGTAAAAACACCCGCTCTGGACGCAGGTCAGCTTTTGCAGGGAAAGGTAGCCGGTCTTACCATTTCAGCGCCAAGTGGTGATCCTACCCAAGGCTCCCAGATACTGCTGCGAGGGAATACCACACTTTTGGGTGCCAATTCCAATCCGCTGGTACTCATCGACGGTGTACCGGGCGACTTAAAGACCGTGGCGCCTGAGGACATTGAATCCATGGACGTTCTAAAAGATGGTTCCGCAGCTGCAATTTACGGAACGCGCGGCACAAACGGGGTTATCATTGTAACCACCAAACGCGCAGGTGGCAACTACAACAGTTCAGTAGAATACAACACTTCTTTCAGCACGCAAACGGTGGCGCGTCAACTGAATTTGCTTACTGCCGCAGATTACCGGGAACACATTGCACAGGGAATACGCGAGCCTTCGTGGGACCTGGGCTCGGATACAGACTGGATGAAGGAAATCTCCAAAAAACCATTAAGTCAGGTCCATAACCTCACCTTCCGCGGGGGCAGTCACCGCACTAATTACCTGGTAAACCTGAATTACCGGAAGCTGGACGGGATCTTTATTAAATCAGAAAACAAGACTTTCAATGGGCGTGCCGATGTGAACCATACCATGTTCAATGATAAACTGAACATTAATCTTGGTTTTATCAATTCATACAACAGTTTTCCTACTACCGGTGACGGCATAAGCTTCAATGGCTACACCTACCGCCAGGCGATTATCCAGAATCCCACGGCACCCTTGCAAAACCCGGACGGAACGTGGTTTCAGCAAACGGGAATTTTCAATTATGATAATCCCGTGGCGCGCTTGCGGGAAAGTGACGGGAAAAACAATTCCCAGAATACAAGGGTACAGACTAACCTGAGCTATAATCCGATTGAAGATTTGAAGCTGTCCGCCTTATTTTCTTACAACCAGTACAATCAGAACCGGGGTTACTCAGAGACTAAAAGCCACGTATCGGCATTGAGGGACGGGCGAAATGGCTATGCGTCCATTGGTTCGGTACGTTCTATAGACAAGTTAATGGAACTTACGGCTCAGTATTCCAAGAATATAAACAGCCACAAAATGACATTGCTAGGCGGTTATAGCTATCAGGATAACTCCTTTTCGGATTCTTTCATGCAGAACTGGGATTTTCCGACCGATAAGTTCTCCTATAATAATATCGGCATTGGAGATGCCTTGAAAACGGGCCTTGCGCCGATCGGAAGCTCGAAAAGGGAAACCAATCTGATCGGCTTTTTTGCGAGGGCAACCTATAATTACGATGATCGTTACCTGTTACTGGCCAGTATCAGGCACGAAGGGGCAAGTCAGCTTTACGGCGCGAAAAACCCCTGGGGAACATTCCCGGCCGTTTCACTGGGCTGGCGCATCAGCAATGAAGCTTTTATGAAAGGCCAGACTATCTTCGATGACCTGAAACTCAGAGCGGGTTATGGTGTCACCGGCACGCAGCCGAATAACCTGTTTCTTGGCGTTGCAATCCTGAACTATCAGAAATTCTTTTACAGCAATGGAAAGTGGGTTCAAACGCTCGTACCCGCACAGAATCCTAACCCGGACCTGAGATGGGAAGAAAAGCACGAATCCAATATCGGTCTTGATTTTGCTATTCTTAAAAACAGGGTCAGTGGTAGTATTGATTTATATAACAGGAAGATTAAGGGCCTGTTGTATGATTTTCAGGTGCCCAGCCCGCCAAACCTGTATACCTCGACCCGCGCAAATGTGGGGGTAATGGAAAACATGGGACTGGAAATACTGGTCAACTTTGTGCCGGTACAAAAAAATAATTTCACCTGGAATGCGAGCGTCAATTACTCAACCAACACCAATAAGCTCGTCAGCCTGTCGAACGACATATACAAAACGACCAACGACTTTTTCACCACGGGTGCCACAGGCGATCCGGTTCAAACCTTTACCCACATTGTGCGCATCGGTGATCAGGTGGGGGATTTTTACGGGTTCAAAGTGGTGGATATCTCAGAAGATGGAAAGTGGATCTACGAAGGCCGGGATGGTCAGCCGCAGAGTTATGACGAGTTTCAGCACGCCTTTGAAGACAAGCGCGTACTGGGCAACGGTCTGCCGAAATTTTATCTTAATTTCAACAACAACCTTCGGTACAAGAACTTCGATCTGGGCGTAACCATGCGTGGCGCATTCAAATATCAGATCCTGAACTACCAGCGCATGTTCTTCGAAAGTACGGGCCTGCAGCAATACAATAACCTCAAATCATCGTATGACAAGGTTTTTGACAAAGCGGTACTGAGCCCGACTATGCCCCAGGAGTTCAACAGCTACTATATTGAAAATGGTGATTTCTGGAAGATTGACAACATTAATGTGGGCTATGATATCAGGAAGCTTAAAACCAAATACATAAAATCGATTCGCATTTACGGCTCTACGCTGAACACATTTACATTTACCAAATACAAAGGGGTAGATCCTGAGGTGGACAGACTGGGCTTATCACCAGGAAATGACAGCCGCGACAAATATCCGATGACCAGGACCTTTACGCTGGGATTAAACCTGTCCCTTTAAACACTTCTAAAATAGTCATTATGAAAAATATAGCATTTGGATTGAAAAGTAAATTCGCCGCTGTTGTGCTGTTACTTGGCACCTCGTGCACCGATCTGAAAGATGAAAGCTTCGACCGGATCATTGCCAACCAGTTTAATCCGTCTTCCGGCGACGTAGCCTCGCTTATAGGTGCTGCCTATACTAACTGGCGGGATGTTATGCAGCAATGGAACGGGCTTTTCCGTACCCAGGAAATCTCCGGCGACCAGCTTGTGATCCCATCACGGCCCAACGGCTGGGTCGATGGCGGAGTATACCGCAGGATCCATGATCACAAATGGACAGCCGATGACGAGATCGCCATCAATAACTGGAACAGGTCTTATGCGGGTATTGCCAACTGTAACAGGCTTATTTACCAGATCGAATCGGGTAGCATTCCGTTTACAGATGGAAAAGAAGCAGTGATCGCCGAACTGAAAGTACTTCGTGCATCTTACTATTATGTGCTTTGCGACCTTTTCGGAAATGTTCCCGTTATCACACAGTTTGATGTTCCGGCTGGCTTTATTCCCAAGCAAAGTACGCGCAAAGAGGTTTTTGACTTCATCGTAAAGGATATTACCGACAATGCACCATTATTATCGGACAAAAACGACCCGACTACTTATGGCCGTTTCAATAAATGGGGAGCTCATACCCTGCTTGCCAAAATGTACCTTAATGCGGAGGTTTACACCGGAACTCCCGCCTGGGAGAAGTGTATCGAGCAATGCAACCTGGTAATCAACTCGGGCGCGGGATATGCGCTGGAAGCAACTCAGAAAGAGGTATTCAAAACCAATAACGAGTCTTCGAAAGAGATCATTTTCGCTATACCTTTTGATATAAAATATGTTACGGACTGGAATGGTTTTTCTATTCACATGGAAACATTGCAGCCTGCCAATCAGGCCACTTACAATCTGTTGAACACACCCTGGGGAGGGATTTGCGCCATTCCGCAGTTTATTGATTCGTTTGATAAAGATGACGAGCGGCTTGTAAGCAACTGGATTCAGGGGCCGCAATACTCTGCGGGAGGCACACCGCTAAAAAGCACACTGGGTGCATTTGCGGGAAAGCCGCTAAGCTATATCAACCAGTTGCCCGGGGTAGATCAGTCCGAAGAGGTTCACGGGTTCAGACTTGGGAAATTTGAAATTGAAAAAGGTACCACCGTTAATTTAAGTAACGACTGGCCTTTGCTACGCTATGCTGATGTGTTGCTCATGAAGGCCGAATCACTTTTACGCAGCGGAAAGGCTGCCGAGGCGGCTGCTATTGTTACTACGGTAAGGGAGCGGAATTTTAAAGCCAATCCTGTCAAAGCGGTCGTGACTGCCGCTGATCTTCAAAAAGGAAGCAGTTATGCGTATGGATTGAAGAACCACAATACAACCACCAACGAAGGCGGAGCTGATATCAAATACGGCCGGTTTCTAGATGAGTTAGGATGGGAATTTGCACAGGAAGGCCGTCGCCGGCAGGATCTGATCCGTTTTGGTGTTTTCACAACAAAGTCATGGCTGTCGCACGTGCCCAATGGTGCCTACCGCAGTCTGTTGCCGATCCCAAGACCTGAACTGAACAAGAATGCCAACTTGAAGCAAAATAACGGATACTAATCCTGCTTGAAGCTTCCTTAGTTTTTGACCGGTGTCCCCTTAAGGCGCCGGTTTTCTGTTTTTGTACGTACCAGAATGAGTTATCGAAAATGCTAAATCAAAAAGACAGATTTGCTGCTAAACTAAATGTTTGAATAATACTTCGCAGGTTTATCTTAAATAGCCGACCAGGACATTCTACTGTATAAATAAGAAAAGGAGCCTTGTAACAAGGCTCCTTAACATCATGGGTCTATCGGTTATTCTCCGTGAGCGGCATTGTTTTCAAATCCAAACAAGGTAAGTCTTACCGGTCGGGAAGAAACTTTATGCTTGATCACACTGCTCAGGTTTTCCAGGTCAATCTGGTAAACTTCCCCGCTGGAAGGAAGAGCGATATAAGCAAACTTTGCAGTAGCTTCCAGCACGGGTTTGTAGGTGTCCGTCGAGCCAACCGGGGAGATAATACTTCCTTCTTTTTTAAGAGCCCCTGTTGACAGATCATAAATCCGCAGCTTTCCATCCAATGTAAGTACCAGAAGGTTTTTACCCGCATAATCCACCTTGCACTGAAAAGCATCACTGCCCGCATAGATCGACGTAATTTTATCTGTTTTGATATCGATCAGATAAGCTCCTTTGGTCGCTACAAAACCAATAAATTTCTGAGCTGACGAGGCATAATATACGTTAGCTAACCGGAATGCTCCGAAACCTTCCGGGTTCGGGATCAACCGCTGCTCGCCAGAAGCACTTACAACCAGTACGCCTCCGGCTGTTGCGGCAGAGTTGGTAAACCCGCCAAATACAGCCACATTCCCGTCCGTTGCATTGCCGTGGATATTACCAATCTCCAAAGTAGAAGCATGCACCAGATTACCATTTTTATCAATAATCTGAACACGGTTTGGTGAAGCCCCGGCTGCAGGTGCGGTAGTTACCGCATAATTGCCATTGTCAAACTGAGCCATCGCCCCATGATGTGGCAGCAACCCGGCTTTGATCATACGGAATTTGGCACCGGCTTTATTGAACTCGGCTTCGTTACCTGCGCTTAAAGTACCATCGTTATCATTAAAAATCAGCGATTCTGCACCCTTGCTTTTGAAATGGGTCGGCTTTAACCCGTCCGCTGTAATTGTCGCCCATTTTGGTGCGTTCATTTCATCAATATGGTCCGTATGGGATTGAAGGCCACTGTCAAAAACCTCAACCAGATTCTGGTTTTGGTACAAAACGGCTGCATACCTGCCGGATGCTGTTGCATAAAGGTTAGCGAGCGGAAACTTTCCATCGAATGTCGAAACCTTGCTTGTAAACGGATCGATAAAGCTGATTTGATTGCTCACTTCATCACTGACGAGCAGACGGACATATTTGAATTCCTTAGTCGTTTCTGGCTGTGGTGCAGGCTCGTTCTGATCTTTGTCACATGCCGTAAACACGGCTGCAAGAGTCAGCATCAGACCTAATTTCTTTAAGTTGCTTTTAGAATGCATAAATTGAATTTAAAAAAAATGAAAATTGGAATGTGTTACAACAGGATATAGGATTGGCAGATAGTTTAGCCAATCAAAAGTTTAGCTCTCCGGTCTTTGCTGAGCACTTATTGAATTTTAATGCTTATTCCTCTGAGCGTTTGCCAGCCTTCCTTATCGGTGAGCCGGATCATAAAATGATAATCGCCGGGATCGATGTCGGCCGGCACTTCAATTTCCTGAATCGCTGCGTAGGCTTTCTGACTTTCGGGAATGTCAAAGGTTTTGATCAAAAGAAAAGGGTTAACCGGCTTTTTGACCGGATCGGTACTGCAGTCGCTTACCTCTGTACTGTGGGTATGGTGATCAAAGTTGTGATGAATGTCCAGACTGTATGATCCCAGTGCCATGTTATCCGAAAATGCAGCCTTGAACGTGAATTTTTCACCTCTTTTCACCGTGCTGCATTGAACCGGGAAAGTACCCGGCGCATTTGCATCAATAACGGGATACTCGGTATCTATGCCTGTTTCATCCTTATCACAGGCGGTGGTGAACAAGGCAATTGCTGCTGTTACAAAAAGTTGTTTTATATATTTCATTTGCTAAAAGGAATTCGGGCCGGCTTATGGCTTTGCTGGCCCGATGGTTTTCATGATTGCTGATTATTGAAGAAATTCCATTTGAAAAAGCTGTCAATCGAAGTCGATACCAAAAGGCACGATTTTGTTGATCGTCTGGCCGGAAGTGAAATTTTTATAAATCACCGCCAGATTGTACTCTCCCGTTTGCCATGCCTTGCTGCCGGTAATCGCATTTTTAGCCGGTGCGTTGTTATCCTGTTCTGCCCCGATAACCAGGTCCGGAATGTCCCGGATCACCGTATAGCTTTCCATATCGAATTCCGAATTGCCGAAATCATAAATGCTTTGCTCATCTTTGTGCTCATGCACGTCATAGACAATGGCTTTGCTTAAATCAACTTCTTCAATCGTCTGCGGATTGTAACTGGCCGACTTTCTGATCAGCAGCAGATACAGTTTCCCATCGCCTTTTACAAAGGAGATATTGGCCTGCACCTGAATCGTATCACCTTTTCTGTAATGCTGGGTTGGATAATTGTCCTTGTCAGCATGGAAATCGTACATGGGCGTCCAGTTTTTATGCATCCATAATCCTGAGATCATTGGCCTTAGCGGCAGGTTTGCCCGGGTGTAGATTTCAAAATCCCTTTTGACTTCCAGCTTGGAGCCATTCTCGTCGTAGACAATGACCACAAGATCATACTTGCCCTCGGCCGCATCCTCAGGGATATTGAAATGCTTGTGTATGTTCGCATTTTTCAGGCCCTTGTACTGGTTCCATACAATTTCATGTTTCCAGGGCTTGCTGTAATTTTCACCTTCTTTCGGCAGGATCTTTACTTCTACCTTGTCGATCTTGTCAACGGCCAGCATGTCGCCTTCAAAGTGAAAGTCCTCTCCGATCACACCGATTCCGCAATTTCCTAAACCCAGTTCCAGGTTTTCCAAAGCAGGTTTGGGCAGCTCCGGTTCAGGCATTGGCTCCGGCTCATTTTTATCACAAGCCGCAAAGGTGAGCAGGATCAGGATTAATGCTGACAGCAACACGGACCGGCTTTTTGGCTGGCGCATTCTTATATGATTGTTCATGGCTAATATCTTTTGTAGCTTATTTATCAAAATGTTCTTCAAATTCGTTTTCCTTCCCGGCCTGGTCCGTCACTTTCAGATGCACATGATAATGACCGGCAGGTGCCGCCGTGATGTCCAAATGCTTGTGAAAGTCAAAGGCCGTTTGCCCGACCATGGCAGCGTCTTTGAACTCAAATTCCTTTTCCCATTTTTCGCCATGCACTTCCACGGTCACAGCGGCAATTTTGTTCGGTGCGGCAATGGCGGCTTCCAAATGCAGGCTTTTGCCGGCATCTTCCGCTTCCACGGCAAATCCGGTTACCGCAGGCAGTGACGGGTCGTTGATCACGTCCAGCTCCGAGCCGATCTCGGCTTTGTTGCCGTTCTTGTCCGTTACCGTCAGATGAAGGTCATATTTTCCCAAAGCTGCACTGGCGGGCACGTCAATATGCTTGTGAAGCTCGGCATTTTTCAGGCCGGCCAGCCCTTCGGTGTAAACCGTGTCCAGTTTCCAGCCACTGCCATTTACAGGATGGATTTCCAGCTGCACACGCTCGATGCCGCCGGGTGCCACGATCTGCGCCTCGATGTGAAAGTCACTGCCCGGATGTGCTTGTTTGTTGTTGCCCGAACCGATTTCCACACCAGAAAGGGTCGGTGCGGCCACGTTTACATCGTCGTCATCGTTACAGGAAGCAAAAAGGGTCCCGGCCAGCAGCAGGGCAAGCATTGATTTGATTTGCATGGTATTAGAAATTATGGTGAGTATTCGAATTTGCAGGGTATCAGCTTGTGGATTTTCCTTTGATGACAAAAGGTATCTTTACAGCCAGGATGACATTGCGGCCTGCTTCGGGCAAGCCGATCAGCCGGTAAAAACTGGTATGGCTCAAATAGCGTGTATTCCATGTATTCTGCACCTGCAGGCTCACTGATATGTACTGTGCGCCTGTTTTCACTTTGCCGCCGGCACTGAAACTGAAAACCTGGTATGCAGGCGTGGGCCTTTCCGGGGGCACGATCCGGTTCTGGCGTGCGGTAAGCCTGCAATCCAACGTGAAATAAGCATCCGTCAGCAGCTTGTCCCAATTTGGCTTGTATGTGATGCCGGCCAATGCAGAAGCCGGGGGCGAAAAAGGCAGTGCATAGCCCCGCTTAGCACCTGAAAGCTGGCGGGTATACAGGTATTCGCCGGCCAGAGATGCATTCCAGTTACTGAGAAAACGGTATGTCAGCTGCAACTCCGATCCGTAACGCAGCACGCGGCTTTGTGCATAATTGAAAACCTGGTTGCCGGCGCCATAGAAATAATCGTGACGCGCAGTCGGGTTCAGGTAAATGTAGTTGGGAAAATAATTCAGAAAAGGCGTAAGCTCTGCGGTAAACTTTTCAGCATTGATCCCTGTTCCCAGATCGAGCTGGTAAGACTTCTCGGCTGACAGGGAAGGATCGCCTTTTTCATACCGGAAGTAATGATAGTTGATCCCGTTCGCAGCCAGTTCTTTGGCAATCGGCATCCGGAAACTACTGCCCGCATTGACTTTAAGAAAAAATTTTCCCGGTGTATAATTCAGTCCTGCCGACCAGTTTACATTTTTGAATGTGCGTGTAATCGCTTCTGCGCGTGTCAGATATGTGCTGTTTCCGCTTTCGGACTGCGAAGTAAACCAGTCATTATATTCCCTGATATGGATCCTTCCCAGATCGTACCGGAGCGCACCTTGCAAAAGCAGCTTTTCATTGACTTTAAATTTATCGAGTATAAAAGCACCGGCACTGGTCTGGGTGAATGCCGGGATCAGAAAACCCCATCCACCGATGGTATTGCGCTGCTGCTCGCCGCTTGTGCCAATCGTCAGCGTGTGGTTTTTATAAGTCAGTTCATTTTTGAAATTGGCCGAAAAAACCGTTTTGTCATACGCACGTTCCAGCGTCTCGGGGGCTGACTGCTCCGAAGGATAAACCGGTGGCATATACCCGTGATTGACATATTGGCTGTGCTCCTGACGGAAATTGCGCTGATAACCCAGTTCCATATCAAATCTGTTTTGCCCGTACCGGAACTCACTTTGGCTGATGATTTTAGTGTGTGAAACCTGCTGGAAAGGCAGCTGCATGTCTCTTGAAGAGCGGTCATGCAAGTCCAGATCAACGCGCCTTGGCTCCAGTCCGTGTGCATTGGCAAAAAAGCCGCTTTGGCTGAATGTGTGGCTAAGGTAAAATACCGATTGAAACTGCGATGTAAGCCAGCCTGTACGCAAATGCACGTTCCGCTCCTGCCCTGCCGTGTTGCGCAGGCGGTTTTCATGAAGTGGCACCGCATAGTCGTACACATACATGGTATCTGCCGGCACGCGGTAATCGCCGTACTCCTGCCATGTCATGCGGGCATCGGCAAAGACGCGCTGCTTGCGGGCATACAGATTCACTGATCCTCCGTAAAGCCCGTTGTTGCTTTTGGCCATAAGGTCTGCACTTCCGCCTGCCGTATGCCCGGCTGGCAGTACAGCAGGCTTGATGTCAACGGCGCCGCCTATGGCCTCGGAACCGTACAAAAACGCGGACGGCCCTTTGATGACCTCTACCCTGCCGGCAGCAAACTGATCGATTTCCAGCGCATGATCGGCGCACCACTGCTGGCCTTCATGCCGGATGCCGTTTTCCACTACTACCACCTGATTGAACCCCAGTCCACGGATCAGCGGCTTTGAGCCGCCGGAACCGATACCGATGGTTTTGATACCGGGCAGTTTTTCCAGCGACTGCATCAGGCTTCCGCCCAGATTACGCCTCAGGTAATCAGCGCCGACAATTTCCATGCTGAGTGAGACCTGCTGCCGGCGCAGCTGCTGGTAATCTTCTTTGATCGTAATCTCCTGCAACTGCCCTTCCTCTGCCCTGAGTATGATGTCTTTCAGCAGCAAAGAATCCGAAGACATGATAAACAAGCTGGCGAAGGTTTTGTAACCCACAAAAGAAATCCTTAAACTATGTCTTCCCTTCTTCACAGCCTCAAACCGGAAAGTGCCGTTGACATCGCTCGGAAGGGCAATTTTTTCAGGCATTAATGTAATCGTTGCACCGGTAAGCGGCTGACCTGTACTGCTGACGACCTTGCCGGATAACGTTTGTCCCACCAGCTTCGCAGGAAGTGCAAACAACAGTATCATTAAGCAAACAAGTACACGTATCTTCATTAAACCCGTTTTCTGACCGGTAAAAGCACCAGCCTAAATGAAACAACGTTGCAAATAAAGCGTTAACATTTTAAACTTGCAACGATGTTGCAAAAAATTCTTAGATTAGCTGTCAAGTCAACTATCATTATGCATCATGAAATTTTTTATCTTACTTCTATCCGTAATATTGTCCATGTCCATCTTGGATGCGGTAGCCCAGCTGCCGGTTAATCTGAATTTTAATATACAGTCCGCTTCAACTTCCGAGCAGGTGTTGACCGTAAGCAATCGCATTGACACCGCCAGTTTGCCCGTTAAAATCATCAAAGGAAAAATGGATGGGCCTGTTTTTTCCATCGTTGCCGGGATTCATGGCTACGAGTACCCGCCTATTATGGCAGTCCAGCAAATCATGGCCGAGATTGATCCCGACAAACTGAAAGGAACATTACTGATCGTCCCCGTTGCCAATACGACTGCCTTTTTTGGCAGGACTGTTTTCTACAACCCTGCGGATGGCAAGAATCTGAACCGTGTTTTTCCCGGAAAGCCGGACGGTACTATTTCCGAGCGGCTGGCCCATTTGATAACCATACAGATCATTACCCGGTCAACGGTTTTTCTGGATGTGCATGCAGGCGATGCGGGAGAAGACCTGACGGACTTTGTATGCTACTACGACAATAAAAATACCCCTGAACAGACTGATCTGGCCAGGCGTCTGGCTGAAGGTACAGGGTTCCCTCTGCTGGTGACTTACCCTTTTAACCTGGCTAAAACGGAGCCCGCTGAATATGCTTTTAAACATGCTACCCAGCAAGGAATCACTGCGCTGAGTATGGAAGCAGGAAAGCTGGGTGGTGTTCAGCAGAGATCCGTGCAGCAAATCAAAACGGGAATTTATAACATACTCCGGGAACTGGATATGTATGCATCTGCGGGCAAGCCTGTACCCCGGCCTGTCATTCTGAACAGGCAGCATTACCTGAAATCGCCCGAGAAAGGAATATTTTACAGTGATCTGAAAAGCGGGGACACCGTTTCGAAAGGGCAAAAGATCGGCATGATATCCGATGTATTTGGCAAAACCATAGCTGATATAAATGCAGAACAGGCCGGGATCATCTTGTACAAGATCGGTACTCCACCGGTCAATAAAGGAGAGACCATCTTATGCATCGGGTACCATTGCACTGCTAAATGACAGAAAATTTCAAATGGTCAACTGAGATAAATAACCTTATAAAAATGTGCTTCAACACATAGTAGCCTATAAAAAAGAAATTATCCTGTGTTTTGTTTTAACCGCCGACTTTCGCACACCAAGTAAGAAAACGAATTGTGTTATTGTGAAACCATGTTAAAGCTATCGCCTTACTAGCTTGTTTTGATAAGGCGACAGCTTTATACATCGATTTATTCAAGCTTCTGTTTGTCCTTCAATAGCTGCGCTTTTAATTGGGTATAATCCACATCCTGCACGGATACTTTACGATCAATTGCCTGTACGGCCGCCGTGGCTGCACTCTGCCCTAAAATCATAAATACCGGTTCCATCCGGATTGAACCATAAGCAATGTGCGAGCTTGACAGGCAAACTGGCACCAGCAGATTTTCGCATTCCGCTTTTTTTGGGATTATAGATGCGTAAGAAATGCTATAAGGCTTTTTTGGATGCATACCGATATCACCTTCATTCTGTACAAATCCGTCTTCCTTAATATAGCGTTGTGCATTGTGTGCATCCAGTGCATAAGATCCCATCCCGATTGGTTCAGAAACGGCTTTTTTGCCTAACGTTTCATTTTCTGTCATCACACCAAGACCAATCATACGGCGTGCCTCGCGAACGTAAATCTGGTGCGGCCAGCCCCCATTATCTTTAAACTCATCTTTGGGCAGCCCCCATTTACCTGCTTCTGCGCGGACATCGGCCGGAACAGCCGGGTCGTTGGCCAAGAAGTACATCAGGCCTTTTTGGTATAACTCGTGTTCCTTGATAATCTCCTTACGGCGTTCGTAAGTTGCCTCGGGGTAATCGTAATTTTGGCCGATAAAGTCTGTACTAAACGGGCCGTGATTGTTGGTATCTGTCTTGCGGTTGGGAATAGGATCATATTTTTTGAACGTTTCTGTCCAGCCGGCTTTGTATACACGTGCAAGAAGCTCGTACCTGGACGGATCGTAACCCTCGGGTTTGGTGAAGGGAATGTGGTTATCAGGATGCGAGGAAAGGCACATACGGAAGCAATAAGCCTGGATTTTACTGTCTCCATCGCCATTTTTACCTATTTTTTCATCCGAAACATAGGGTAACAATCCACTTTTTGGATCGCCTTCTATTTTGTACGGACTGACATTTTTTTGAAAATAATGATTATGCTGGAATACACCAGCCTGAATACCATTCCATTCTTCATTATACACACTGTTTGCCTCGCGACCCACGTGATATTTGACACCGGCAGTGGCCATCAGGTCACCTTCATAGGTGGCGTCGATGAACATTTTGCCTTTGAAAGTTTTCCCGCTCAAAGTTTTGAATGAAGCAATGCGGCCCTTGTTTTTTTGTACACCGTTTTTGCTGCGATCGAGCCACTCGTCGCGGTAAATCTTGATATTGTTTTCTTTTACAAAATCCTCAAAAATCTGCTCGGCCACGTGCGGCTCGAAGATCCACATCGTGCGCTCGGCCCCATCCATAGCCGGGGTTCCCTGCCCTTTGTTGCCGTATTCTTCTTTTTTCTGCCATTTCCAGGTTTCGGGCTTGTCGTAACGCATGTAGATCCGGTGATAAAACTCCCGCGCCAGCCCGCCAATCACTGATTTGTCACCGGTATCAGTAAAGCCCAAACCGCCGGCTGAAAGTCCGCCCAAGTGCTTGTCGGGAGAAACGACCAAAACCGTTTTTCCGGATTGAACCACTTGCATTGCAGCCGTTACGGCCGCCGATGTGCCTCCATAAATGATGACATCTGCTTCGAAAGATTGTGAAAAAGCGTTGATGCGCATTCCCGTTAAAAGGGCAGTTGTGAGCATCACCAATCGGATTATTTTTATATTTAGAAACATAAATTCTGATTTGTGTTAAAACATTTAGAAAGTCCTGCATTAATATCCCAGCAGCTTTTTCAACAGCGCCGGGTAGCTGTTGCCTTCCACGCCACCGCCGCCGTTGGTAATGCTGTCGCCAAAGCAAACCAGGCGTTTGTACGGGGAGTGAATCGTAAGCAATTTTTCGTAAACTGCCACGGCCATGGTGCGGTAACCGTCCGGTGTAGGGTGTATTCCGTCATCTTTCTTGCTATTGGCTATATTTTGGATCAGACTGCTGGATTCTTCACCGACGTTGCCTACCCTGTCAAAAACCCAGTGCAGGTCCAGGAAATGCAGTTTTAGATCGGCTGCCACTTTTTTTATCGCCGTGTTCACCTGCGTTAATCTGGACCGGTATCCGTCGGGCTCGTAAAATGATTTGAGATGACGGGTAAATAAATACGGCTCGTAACCAGGCAAAATAGTCATGAGTAACACCTGGCTGCCTGAGCTGGTGATCATTCCAATGATCTTCCGGAGATTCTGCTCAAATTCCGCCAGCGGCACGTGCTTGCGGCTGTTCATATCATTTGTGCCGATCATCAGGATCGTCATATCCGGCTTGTGCGCCAGACAATCCTTTTCAATGCGTGCCAGCAAATCGAAGGTGTTGTTACCCCCTACCCCCGAATTGATAATAAACGGTTCATCCGCAGCTGATGTCCGCGGCAAAGCATTACCGGCCAGGGTTGTGGCCGGCAACGCAAGTGCTGTGTGCAAAAATGCTCTTCGATGCATGATTATCAATAGCCTGGATTTTGAGTAAGAATGGGGTTTACGTCACGCTCGGTTTGTGGAATTGGAAAGAGCAAATGATCCTGCGTTACTTGGATCGTCGGATTTTGTGCCTTGATTGCTTCTACCAGTTTTCCGGTACGCACCAGATCATACCAACGGTGGCCTTCAAAAGCCAGCTCCAACCTTCGTTCCAAGGCGATCGCATTGCGGAATGCACTCTGGCTGAGAGATGCAGGAAGCGCTGCCAGCCCTGCGCGTATCCGGATCCTGTTCACTGCTGCAAATGCATCGACGTTACCTGCTGCCTGCTCGTTCAAAGCTTCGGCATACATTAACAATACATCGGCATAGCGTATCACCGGAAAGTTGTTGCTGCCTTCATTGTTGCCGGTTGCAGAAAGATCCAGATATTTATAGACATATCCCGGAAAATCAACGCTTGCAGGCGCTGCCGGTGTAGTCGTTGCCGAATAAACACGGATGTTCACATCGCGGCGCTTATCAGCAGCTGTATAAGTATCATAAAGATTTTTGCTAACAGGGTCATCCCCGAAGCCAGAAATGTTGTTGACGCGGTCGAAATTGGGACGCATGTAACCCTGCATCCAGCTTCCCTCGCCAAAACCGCCACCAAGCGCCTGTACTTCAAACACAGCTTCTTTTCCATTTTTGTTGGCAATCGCAAATGCCTCGGCATAGGTGTCCCACAGGTCATATACACCTGAATCGATTACCTGCTTGGCTTTGGAAGCAGCAGTTGCCCAATCCTTCCGGGTAAGATGCACTTTCGCTAAAAAAGCAGTTGCGGCTCCCTTAGTAGCACGGCCACGGTCAGCGCCTGAATAAGCTGCTGGCAGCATTGCCTCTGCTTCGGTAAAATCTTTGATAATCTGCGCATATACTTCCTCTGCCGGCGTTCTCGGCATTTGCAAGTCGACCAGCGAAGTGGTTTCCGTAAGCGTCAGCGGTACGTCACCGAACAGCCGCACAAGAGTAAAATAGTAGAAGGCGCGCATAAACTTGGCTTCTGCAATCAGGCGGCCCTGTAAGGCGGGGTCCATGGTAATCGCCGGAATGCGCTCGATGGCTGCATTTGCGCGGTTGATACCTCTGTACTGCGCGCTCCAAGTCGACTGGAATGTGCTGGTAGCAGGTGTAAAAGTATATTTGTCAAGATCGTTTTTCGCCTGATTGGCTGTCGAACGTCCGCCGCCCCATTCCGCATCATCTGTAGCCTGGTCCTGAATAATCCACATTACCTGGTTATACAAATCCTGCGTATTCAGCGGATCGTACACTGCGCTCACTGCGGCAATGGCGTCGTCGGAATTTTTGTAAAAATTGGTTGGTGTAAAGGCGGATTCAGGTACCTGATCCAGCACGTTACACGAGCTCGCAACCGACAGTGTTACCATAAATGCTAGTATCTTCTTCATTTGAGATCTGCTTTAAAATGCTTTTGAATTCTTAGAAACCTATATTCAGACCGAAAATCAGCGTTTTGGCTGCCGGGTAGCTTGCATAGTCAAAACCCTGGCTGCGGCTGTCCTGTCCAAAACGGTTTACCTCCGGGTCATACCCGGAATATTTTGTCCAGGTCAGGTAGTTCTGCGCCGACACGTAGAAGCGTATACCTTGTAAATGCAATGCTTTCATTGCGTTCGATGGCAGTGTGTAGGCAAGCTGGATATTTTTTAGGCGCAAATACGAGCCGTCCTCGATCTGGCGTGTCGAAATGCGGTTTGCCGGACGGGTTGTTGAAGCTCTGGGAACGTCGGTATGGATATTGTCAGGTGTCCAGCGGTTGAGCATGTCGCGGCTCTGGTTATTGGTGCCGTTCAGGTATTCAAGCTCGAATCGGTTTGCATTCAGGATTTCATTTCCATACACACCCTGGAAAAAGACCGTCAGGTCAAGGCCTTTGTAAGAGAATGTATTACTGATACCACCGATAAACCTGGGCTGCGCGCGGCCGACAATGGTACGGTCGTTATCGTCGATCCGGCCATCTCCGTTCAGATCTTTATACTTGCGGTCGCCAGGCTTGCGTGCATTCGCATCCACGAGCGCTTTCAGCTCTTCGTCAGTTTGATATAATCCGTCTGTTTCATAGCCGAAGAATGATCCCAACGGTTCTCCAACGCGTACAATGCCGGAATTTACATTCTGGGCGATGTTGGCTACATCGCCTGCAAATAGCTGGGGCGCACCGCCAATGTCTAGCACTTTATTGCGGTTGACTGCGTAGTTGAAATCGGTTTTCCACTTGAATGCTCCATCGATATTATAGGAGGTGATACTGAGTTCAATGCCTTTGTTTTCAACCTTTCCAAGATTCTGGATTGCACTGGAAAAACCAGAAATGCTCGGGATCGTTACACTGAGCAGCAGATTACGGGTGCGCTTGATATAGGCGTCTGCAGTAAAGCTAAGTCGGTTCCGGAACAGGCTCAGATCGATACCAATGTCCGATTGTGTTGTGGTTTCCCAGGAAAGATCCGGGTTGGCGATCTGGTTAGGGCCGATACCCGTGGATACATTGTTGCCAAGTACGTAGTTCTGTGTTCCCAGAAGCGAGTACGCCGGATAGTTTCCAATTCCATCCTGATTCCCAGTCGAGCCGATGGTAGCACGCACTTTCAGCTCACTGATCGACTGGATGTTTTTGATAAATGACTCCTCAGAGGCACGCCAGGCCAATGCCACCGATGGGAAAAACCCATAGCGCTTGTTGGCCCCGAAACGCGACGAACCATCCGCGCGAAACGAAGCCGTAAACAGGTATTTTTCATTAAACTCATAATTGACTCTTCCCAGGTAAGACTCCAGTCCCCATGAACCAATGCTGGATGACGGCACGAGTGCTACCGATCCGGATCCGATATTTCCGGTGCCCAAATTGTCGTTTACAAAATTCCGTGATGCGGCAACCGTATTGTCGGTGCGATTGGCTTGCTGGGTATAGCCAAGTAATACGGTCAGGTTATGCAGTTTGTTAAAATTTTTCGTGTAGGTCAATAGATTCTCGTTCAGCCAGGTAACGGACTGCGTGTTTCTGATATTTGCCACCCCACCCTGCGACAAGCCGCTGGCTACGCTTCTTGGAAGATAGCTGTCTTGCTTTTGCAAGATACCGTCGATGCCTAACACCACGCGCAGGTTCAGTCCCTGAATGATCTGGTACTCGCCGAAGATATTCCCGAAAACACGATAAGCAGTATTCTGGTTCTTGCTTTCCCGCGCCAACGCAGCCGGGTTGTCGGCCGTGAAGTTCAGAGCCGGGTGCGTCATCAGGTACGTTCCATCAGGGTTGTAAACGGGCAGAATCGAAGGGAATTGCAGTGCAGCCATGGTCACCAGTCCGGCGCTACCCAGGTTACCATCCGTGCGCGATTGGTTCGTAACGGTTCTATTGACAGTCAAGCTGTTGCCTATTTTGATTTTGTTGGTTAGTTTTCTGTCCAGATTTACCCGAAACGAGTAGCGGTCGAAGTCGGAATTGGTCACAATTCCTTCCTGCTTGTAATACCCCCCCGAAAGTGCATACTGCATTTTGTCGTCACCACCGCTAGCCGAAAGCTGGAAGTTGTAAGTCGGCGCGCTGCGAAAAATCTCATCCTGCCAGTCAGTACCTTCGCCAAATGCATCAATTTGCTGTGGT
Source organism: Dyadobacter sediminis (assembly GCF_005860765.1). Taxonomy (GTDB): domain Bacteria; phylum Bacteroidota; class Bacteroidia; order Cytophagales; family Spirosomataceae; genus Dyadobacter; species Dyadobacter sediminis. The sequence goes on from NZ_VCEI01000011.1 coordinate 1,152,262, forward strand.
GTGTAGACGGCATTGCGCCCTTCATTGGTATTGGCATCATTTACAAACTGTGCATATTCCCGCGCATTCAGCACGGGATATTTTCTGCGGACCGTTTGTACACCGTAAAACGCATCCAGACTGACTGTCGATTTGCCGGCTTTCCCTCGCTTGGTTGTGATAATTACTACCCCATTTGCCCCTCTTGAACCGTAAATGGCTGTGGAAGAAGCATCTTTCAGAATCGTCATCGACTCAATATCGCTTGGGTTGAGCGTGCTGAGTACGTTGAAATTAGACCCACTGTTGGCAGCGTCATTTTTAAATGGAATCCCGTCGATCACATACAGCGGCTCGTTATCACCCTGAATGGAATTACCGCCACGTATACGAATGGTCGTTGCGCCACCCGGTGCGCCTGAGTTCTGCGTAATCTGTACACCTGCCGCCCGTCCCTGCAATGCCTGATCCATGGAGGTAACGGCTACCTTTTTGATCTCGTCGACAGGAATCGTCGAAACTGAACCTGTCAGATCACTTTTCTTGACCTGACCGTAACCTACGACCACAACTTCCTGGAGCGACTGGTCTTCCGGAGCCATGCTTACATCGATCGTGCTCTGGGTTCCGACAGGCAGTTCCTTTGTAACATACCCGACAAAACTGAGTACCAGTATCGCATTGTCACTTTCAACATTTATCTGAAAAGTACCATCTGCGTTGGTCGTGGTTCCGGTCTGGGTGCCTTTGATGACCACACTTACGCCTGGAAGCGGCTGGTTGTTTTCATCGGATACCTTACCTGAAACCTGTTTTTTGACTCCTTTCCCCTGAATAGGCGCATCGTTTTTTGGTATATCCGTTCTCTTGAGTATAATGATCTTTCCGGAGATTTCATATTCGAGATCCAGTGGCGTCAGTATTTCGTCCAGTACTTCGTAAAGTGGCTTTTTACTGGCATTGACATTCACTTTCCGGGCCGATTTGATGATTTTCGAACTAAACACAAACCGGACGTCGACCTGCTTTTCTACCTGTGAGAGCACTTTTCTAACTTCGCTGCCAGCGGCATTAATCGTAATTTTTTGGGAAAGAAGAGATTGTCCATGGCTGTTGTGCGCATAACCTGCACCCATGAACAAGATCGCAAGCATTAGCTGTGTGACTGTTATTCGCATCGTCCAAAGTAATACCCAGTGGTATTTAAAGGGTTTTTTCATAAATTTGATTGTTTTGTAAGATTGAAAATTTGGCAAAACGATCCCTGCCTCCTTTGCGGGAGGGAAATGGCGACGAACCAATCGGGAAAATTCCGGAGCCGGTGATGCGGGAACATTGCCGGCTCTTTTATTAGGTAAGCTTTCTGTTTCTTATGGAATGAAGCGGTTTACGTGATGGAATAAATTAATTTTTGCAGCCTTTACTATGGATGATTACCTGCCCGTCAACGATCTCGTAACTGGATTCTACGGCTTTGCAAATGATATTGAGTTTATCCTGGAGCGTTAATCCTTCGAGAACAGCTGTTAGCGGGCAGTCTTTCAACAGCGCAGCATCGTAAATGATGTCAATGCCATAAGTCTTTCCCAAGGTATTGAACACCTCACTGGCTGGGGTATCTTCGAAATCAAGTCTTGAGATTTGCGATTTGGGAACGACAATCTCGGGTTTTTCCACGAGGGTTTTCACCATCTTGACTTCATTAAGGGCATAAATGATCTTTTGGTTTGGTTTTAGAATGACCCCCTGCAATGCATTGTCCTCAACTTTTTTCTTCGACTGCGGATCGCGCTCGGTAAATACAGCCACTTTCCCGGATTTAACCTCAACGGTCACCTGGTCAACGCCTTCGTATGCCTTGATCCTAAAACTGGTCCCCAGCACTTTGGTTATTAAACCATTTGCAAATACGAGGAAGGGGCGGTCAGGATCTTTCGCAATCTGAAAAAATGCTTCACCTGTTAGATAAACTTCCCGCCGTTGCCCATGAAAGGGCTTGCGGTAGCGCACGCGGCCTTGGGGAGCAAGGCTAATACTGCTTCCATCGCTCAGCACAAGTTGCCTGGTGCGGGAAGTACTGTTCGTTTCTTCAACAAAATAACTGCTTGCTTTAAGCTGCTGTCCCAGCTGTGGCTCTTGCTGTTTTCTCACCAATACTGAATAGGTTGTCCACCCAAGCAGGATAATCAGGGCAATGCAGGCCGCAAGGCGCATCCATGTAGTAAAAAGTACAGGCGTTTTCCGGTGGGAAAGTTGTGTGGTTGCCGTATTTGCTACGTTAACAAGGCCAACTGTCCGCCTGACAACTTCATTAATTTCTGCATCAGTGATTTCGGGCTCTTCCAGCCGCATAGACAGTAAAATACGCCGGGCCTGTTCCATTTTGCCGAGCATTTCAGGATTCTCACTGATCCAATTATTCCAAAGTGCATTGGTCTCGGAAGTAGGCGAAAAGATCCATTGACGAAAAAAATCATCCCAGACCAAGTCTTCGACAGAAAAGTCGGAGTAGCGGTTCATACCTGATTATTGTGTTCATATGTAGATAGACACAAAATCGCCAGCGATACCAATTATTTTTAAATTATTTCTTAGAAAAAGGAAAAATAGAAATGGAAGGTCTGATACTCTGTGTATTAGAATAGCAGATACCAAAGAATAATTAATACATATCCTTCCTTTGTGAACTCCTTCATCTGCCGGATGGCGATTTGGAGAAGATTTGAAACCGTCTGAGGGGTAATGTTCATAATTTGTGCAATCTGGTCGCGGCTCAGCTCCTGGAAGAACTTAAGATATACCACTTCTTTTTGGCGACGTGGCAGTGTGCTGATCAGGTTCTGTATGTGCAATGAACGGGCGGTTGTTACTTCATCAGCAATATATTGTTCTTCTACCGAGAATTCGACTGCAAAATAATTCTCCACCTCCTGCGAAGCTTGGCCGCCTTGCCCAGTACGTTCAGAAAGCTGTCTGTGCATCAGTCTTCGAAGGGAGGCCATCAGGTAAGGTTTGACCGCCGCTTCGGGGTTGAGATTATCACGCTTTTCCCATAGCATCATAAAAAGATCCTGAATGCTATCTTTTACAAATTCACGGTCTTTCGAAAACTTACTTCCGTATCGAAAAAGCAGACGGAAATGATCAGACATCAACTTTTCGAACGAACGAACGTCACCTACAAGGAAATTCTGCCAAAGCATCCGGTCTTCTACAGAAAAGGGCGTTGATTTCATAACTTGCTGAATGGAATAACTAAGTAAGGAAAGCCAAACCACGATGTTACTATACTCTAAAAGATTAGTTTAAAGTTATCTGGGTATCATCCAATTGCTGCACAGAATCTATTTTTCCGATCGGAATCTTTCAATATACCGTAATTCGGCTGAACAAATCATATGATGCAAATCAGAAAAGCAAAATCCCTGACTGCTACACACCTGTTTGGCTCATTAAGATACGTCCATGCATTGTGCAATTGGATACAATGGGAATAGCTATTCCATTGGCTGCTGGTGTTTGATACCATTCCCGTTAAGTCCTGAAGTATGTGCATTCCTGATAAATACATTCATAATCGTAGTTGCTTTCTATGCCAAGCTGCTAAGAGTGTAATAAGGAAAGTCTGTTGATTAAGCTAAGGTGCATTGACGGCATAGTTGTTTTAAAATCATAATAGATCAAAAACAAAGACATTAATCTGTTACTTCAACAACACCTTTATGAAACCAACCTGCAAAATTTTAGGATTCGCTGCAACGACAGCCTTTTCAACTGCATGTTCGGATCATGAGGACAACAATCCAATTTTCATTCAAGCACATGACGGAAATCAAATGATGGCACTCATGCACAATATGATGGATGAGATGCATACCATGAAAGTAACACAGGATCCCGACATGGATTATGCAAGTATGATGAGCATGCACCACATGGGTGTTATTGATATGGCACAGATGCATTTATTAACGGGTAAGGATGCTGGCCTGAGAGAATCAGCTTCTATGATCATTGAAGGGCAGAACAAAGAAATGGCCGATTTCCAGACCTGGCTACTGGCGAACAGAAATAATTAACCACCAATCTAACCTTAAAACTTATGGCAAATCAACAATTTAAAGAATGTATCGATGCATGCGTGGCATGCGCCATTGCCTGCAGTTACTGCGCAACGGAATGTTTGAAAGAAGAGCACGTAGGACATATGGCAAAGTGCATCCAGCTTGATTTAGAGTGCGCAGCTATCTGCCGGAGTGCCGCCGAAGTCATGAGCCTTGGCAGCAGTTTCAGTGCACACCTTTGCCGTATTTGTGCAGACGCGTGTAATGCATGTGCTAACGAATGTGAAAAACATGCTGAAATGGGTATGGACCATTGCCGCCAATGTGCAGAAGCTTGCCGTAACTGCGCCAGCGTATGTGAAGAAATGGCAACGCCTGTTTGATCTGAGCTAGCGGTAGAATGCGAGAAGGGTAATCAAAACGGTTACCTTTTTTATAATATGATCCAGTAGCACTTGGAAAAGGGATCATTATCATTTTGCTAACTTGTGAATTGTGTCCTTTACCAGTCAGGAGTTGGTTCGCCGCTACTAACAAACTGGTAATCACTAAACTTCAATCCGCTTTTTAAGCTACGATTGTATAGTCAGATTCTGGTAAATCATTCTTAGTTGAAATTCCAGATTAGGAAAGCCGGTTGACTCACTGTACTTTGTGCTGCATCTGACTGGAGAAGTTTTTCTTATATTAACCGCTTAATTCTCACCATCCGGGTGTCTGTGTTTTAAGGTAGCAACCTGACACAAGTTATCATAAACACTACAACTCGCTCCAAGACATGATTAAACTTGCCAATACCAAAACAACCTTCGACCGGGCAGTGATCGTACCTGGCCTGTCATTTATTATAGGTATCTGCCTTTTATCAGTGTTGTTTCCAAATCCTACAGAAACCGTCCTCAATCGGGTTAAAGAGTTCATTTTCGTAAACCTGAACTGGGTTTATGTATGGTCCGTAACCATTTTTGTCATCTTTCTGATTTACCTGATGTTCAGTAAATACGGAGACATTAAATTAGGAGCAAACGACAGCATTCCCGAGTATTCCTTTTTTTCATGGATCTCAATGCTGTTTGCCGCCGGAATGGGAATAGGTCTGATGTATTTTGGGGTTGCCGAACCAATGTCCCATTATGCCACAGACGCCTTTGATGCAAATCTGTATGTCAACAAAGCTAAAAACGCGCAGCTTTACACTTTTTTCCATTGGGGAATACATGCCTGGTCTGTGTATGGCCTGGTAGGACTGTCTCTTGCTTATTTTACTTTCAGATACCGGCTGCCATTATCCTTACGGAGTTGTCTGTATCCTCTGCTGAAAGATAAAATAAATAGCAACTGGGGAACAGCTATTGACGTTTTTGCATTGTGCAGTACTTTCTTTGGCATAACAACGACGCTGGGATTTGGTGTAATCCAAATTAACACGGGCCTGAAAACTCTGGGCATATTGCCCGGTACGAGCTTTGTGTACCAGATCGGAATTGTAATTGTCCTTGTCATGCTTGCAATCTTTTCAGCAACCTCGGGCTTAGACAAGGGTATAAAAATTCTAAGCAACATCAACATTGGCGCAGCAGTTTTGCTACTGTTGTTTGTGCTCGCCTTCGGCCCGACAGTATATCTGATCGGCAGCTTCACGGAAGGGCTTGGCAACTATATCAATAACTTCTTCAATATTACCTTCAATACGCATGTTTACGATCAGGCAACACTTCCCTGGTTTTACAACTGGAGTATTTTATACTGGGCCTGGTGGATTTCCTGGGCACCCTTTGTAGGATTGTTTATTGCCAGAATTTCAAAAGGGCGCACCATTAAGTCATTTGTTGCCGCAGTTCTAATTGTACCTACTCTTTTTAATTTTATCTGGATGTCCATTTTTGGAAACAGCGCAATCTGGACTGATTTTAATGTAGCTGAGGGAGCTTTAAGCAGACTGGTGAACAATCCTGATGCCCTGATGTTTGCCTTTCTGCAATATCTGCCACTTTCAACAATATCCAGCACGCTGGTTATTTGTATCGTGATTATCTTTTTTATGACTTCGGCAGATTCCGGGATTCTCGTTCTGGACAGCATTGCAACAAAAAATTCGAGCAGATCCCCAGTCTGGCAGAAAATTTTCTGGGGAGTTTTACTTGCCGTACTGGCACTGATGCTTTTAAATGCTGGCGGATTGAAAGCCTTGCAAACGATGACGCTGATTACAGCGCTGCCCTTCTCGTTGATTATGCTGCTTTTCGTAATATCGCTAATGAAGGCACTTGCTATTGATTATGAGTATTATCAACGCAGCTTTTCTGTTTCGACCGTTCCATGGTCTGGCGAGTTCTGGAAGACGCGCTTAAGCCAAATGGTTTCTAAAAAAACACGTCGTTCTGTCGAGGACTATATCAATGTTACTGTCAAGGAAGCATTTTCAGACCTTCAGAAAGAATTCGCTTTAAACAGCATCCATGTTAAAATCAGCTCCGGCACAGATCCGGTCAGCTTGGAAATTGAAATTGAACATAACATCATTAACAACTTCAAATACGGGGTCAGGTGTCAGGAAAAGCTTGTATCCGAATTCCTGATGGAAGACAAAAACCTGCCGGACATCAATGAGAAAATCACATACTATCCAAAATCCTATTTCGGTGACACCCGGGAAGGGTACGATGTGCAGTACTTTACAAAAAATGAGCTGATCAGTGATGTCTTGAAACATTATGAACGGTTTTTTGCCATCATATCAGAAGAAGCAAATGAAATGTTCATAACCAGCAATGCCAATATCAATAAGCATGGAGCTTAATAAATGATTTTTGTTAAAATGAAAGAGCAAGCCTTTGAAGTAATCTGACTTTGCGAGAAAACTGTATAGCTGCTAGTCTTGCCGGCATCCGCATGAAAGGCTTGCTGCTCTGCCGAGCAGTACCTGACTTCAGGGAAAAGGGGCTTGATTTCCTTATACAAAACATTGGTAAACATCTTGGCCAATGCTGTCCTGCTTTTGGATATTACGGCTCAGTTCAGTTTTGAGCTGATTGATCTCAGCCTGGCAGCGGTTACTTTGCGAGAGCTCGGCAGGGACATCGTTGATAGAGAACCCCTGCTGAATAGTAAGGGTTTTCGCGGCTAATCCATAAATTCCTTTCCGGTTCCTCCAACCGCTTCTTTTCAGGACCGGCTATGAGCCTGCCCCCATAAATAAGTTTGATGTGCTTTTTCCCGTATCGTGAATCTTTGTATACTCCTCGCGTTCAGAAGAAATGTCAAATCTTCTCAGTAGCTTTTCAATGATCATAGCATGGTTTATGGAAACATTAAATCAATCAGCTAGCGCCTTAGCGCGGTTAAACTAATGCATCAGTTTTTCTATGTCATTTAATGACCCGAACAGCACCAATACTTCGTCTTCATGCATGATTGTGGTGGGTGTGGCAATGCCTGAAGCCCGTTTAAAGATTTTGGCCAGACCGTTTTCGGACTGTTTTGATAAGGTCAGCACGGTGAGTACGATCACATTATAGCGGTTGGTTAAATCCGCTTCGGCAAGGCTCATGCCTACGTACCGCTGCGGAACCCTGGTTTCAATAATGCTGTATTTTTCAGAAATCTTGAATGAATCCACAATACCCGAGTTGTCCAGTCGCATGGCCAGCCTTTCGGCAGATTCTTCTTCGGGCAGAATGTATTCTTCGATTTGCATCGCTTCCAAAACTGTTTTCTGCAGATCAGAAACGACCCTTCCAATAATCTTTTTTACACCCAGTTGTTTAAGCAGCGCCGTTGTCAGCAGGGAGGCACCTTCATCTTCGCCTATGGCAACAATGGCTGAATCCGCATCTTTAAGCGGCAGTGAGCTCACTGCGTTTTTATCAGTACAGTCCATGCAAACTGTATGCGTAATGCGATCTTTAAGCTGCTCGACCTTTTGCATGTTGTTGTCCACCCCGATGGTTTCATGCCCCAGCTCTGTCAGGCGAATGGCAAGGGATTTGCCAAAGCTTCCCAATCCGAATATGATATACTTCATTTCCTTTCTGTTTAAAAATTCATTTGCTCTGCCGGAAGCTGATAATTCGTAGGTTTTGCCTTTCTGACAAAGGCTACAAGCAACGTCAGTGAGCCGACCCGGCCGACAAACATAGTTAAAATGATCACCAGTCGTCCTGCACTGCTCAGTTGCGGAGTTACACCCAGGCTAAGACCTGTGGTACTGTAAGCAGAAAATGTTTCAAAGGCCAGCGACAAAAGATTTTGATCCGGATCAGTCACCGAAAGCATGAATATAGCTGCACCTAAAAAAATCAGCGACAGTGAAATGATGCTGAATGCCCTTGAAACAGAGTTATCAGATACTTTTCTTCCAAAGACTTCAATCCGGTCTTTGCCGCGGGTTACCGTAAAGATATTCAGAATGGCAAGCGCAAATGTCGTCACTTTGATGCCGCCACCTGTGGAGCCCGGTGCAGCCCCGATCCACATCAGCAAAAATATCAGCATCACAGTTGGGAAGGCTAGTCCGCCCATCATGACTGTATTAAAACCTGCGGAACGGGGACTGGTGCCAATAAACAATGCGGTAACTATTTTGCCGTAAATGCTCTCATGTGCCCGCAACGTATGATTATATTCCAGGACAAATACCAGTACAAAGCTGAAAAGCACAAGAAAAAAGCTCGTGTAGGCAATGATTTTAGAGTTGAAAGCGATCACGCGTGCCCGGTAGATAAAATGACGCCGGTACCTGAGCTTATAATAGAAGTTAAAAGCCCAGCGCTTTATGAATTCATACGAATTGAAAATGATCCCGAAGCCCAGGCCACCCATTACATATAATCCAATAATGGAAAGATGAAGCCCGTAATTGAACCGGACTGCCGTGTTGCTTAGGCCATCGGGCAGCGTAGAGAAACCGGCATTGCAAAAGGCCGTTATGGCATGAAAAATGGTAAAATAAAGCTGTTCGGCACGACTTTCAAATTGGTCGGGGTCCAGGCTCAGGTATATGAAAACGCCTCCCAGTATCTCAAAGAAGAAGGTAACCAGGATAATTTTGTATAGAGTGGATATTACGGAACTCACCTTGTTCTCACCGATCAGTTCGGTAAACATCAACTGGTTTTTATACGAAAAACCACCGGAGAAAAAATAACCGAAAAAGCCTGTGAATGTCATAATCCCAAGCCCGCCAATCTGCACAAGTACCAGTATGATGGTCTGCCCGAAACCGGTAAATTCTGTGGCTATATCCACCACCGACAAACCCGTTATACAAACGGCACTTGTAGCCAGAAAAAGCGCATCTACAAAAGTAAGCTGCTGCTGGTAAGTTGTTTTGGGCAGCAGCAAAAGCGCCGTACCAATCAGGATTAGCGCCAGAAAACTCAGTACAAAAAGCAGTGTCGGATTAAAATAAAACTTATCAAAAAACAGGGTTTGCTTGGAAACTTCAATGATCAAAATGGCAAAAATCCCCAGGTACATCCATTCCGGTTTGACGAGCTCAGTGCCGTCCACGGCTGAAAAATGGTAACTGTCAGCAATGATAACGGCCAGAAAGTAAAACAGAAGCAACGCCTCGCCCGCCCGGGATATAACCGATGATTTGCTTTTGAACGCCGTAAAAGTCTTGGCTGCCATGGCCAGTGCGAAAAAAAGAAAACACCATTCCAGTATCCGGTTGGTAAGCCGCTCAATCTCCGGATCCGTATTATAACCGAGATGAAAAACAACCACCAAGGAGCAAACAAAGCTCATTGCGATCAGAAGGTGATCAAGCAATTTTCGTAAGTTTCTTATTTTTTCATCCATTCTATCTCAATTCCATTCATCTGCATTTTTAACTCTCGTACGGATGCCCTGTATACAGGATATATACCTTGTTTTTTCTGCCGCTGGTCATCTTTTAAAGCATCAAGGCTGGCTTTCCTAGCGGTAGAATCGCTATAATGTTAAGCCAGGCCATCGGACCCACACCAATGTCCCCGATTGCCATCCCTTGCACATGCGCTACAAGGAACGCGCCGCCTGAATTGACTACATTGTATTTTCCTGTAAACAAAATCATGAGTAAATTCCCCGCTTAACACCCCAGGAAACGGCCATACCAAAAATGCCTGCAAATGCTGGCTCCATATTGAAGGCCGAACGGATGATCAGACTGAATACGGCGGGCACCTCTGTGATGTTGATTGCAATGATAACAAGTGCCATCAGAATGTATGCACCTGCCATGAAAGGCACCACCAGTTCAGCGACTTTGCCAATCCGCTTTATGCTCCATGCGATACGGTTTACTGCATTAATAATTTGCTTCATAAAACGGGTTTAGCGAGAGAAGGCTTTAAAAACTCTGCTGTTTAATTTCTAAATAAAATCAAAATTTGCTAACCTGTAAGCACTTCTCGAAAATTTGGATGCCGGGTCCGGCCATTCCCAGGCCAATAATTTGAGTAGATTAAACCCTTTTGTGGTGTAATTGCAAGCCTTAGTAGTTAGTTTTACCGCTATGGCAAAACTAATCAACCTTCATTCATTCAAAAATTTCTTTCAGTCCAGCTCAACCGGCGGCACTATCCTGATTATCTGCGTGATTGTTTCCATGATCATTGCAAACTCGGGCGCAGGGCCTGGCTTTGAAGCACTTCTTGCCCGTCAGCTTGGTGGGGACATTGCGGGGATCCATCTCCGCTATCCTGTTTTATTATGGATCAATGACGGTCTGATGGCGATCTTTTTCCTTTTGGTAGGCCTTGAGATCAAACGGGAAATGATAGAAGGTGAACTTTCCTCCATTAAAAAAGCATCGCTGCCCATCCTGGCTGCTGTGGGAGGCGTTATGGCACCTGCATTGATTTACTTCGCATTCAATGCAGGCACTGAAACAGCAGGTGGATGGGGCATTCCCATGGCGACTGATATTGCATTTGCAATTGCCATTATATCCATGCTTGGAAAACGTGTGCCGTCTTCTCTGAAAATCTTTCTTTCGGCACTGGCTATCGTTGATGATTTAATGGCTATCCTGGTCATTGCCATCTTTTATTCGACTGACATCCACTTCACCTATATTTTATACGCATTCGGTATATTTACCTTCCTGTTGCTACTTAACAAGCTGAAAGTTAAAAATTTGGCTGCTTATTTGATTCCCGGGCTTTTTATCTGGTATTTTATCCATCATTCGGGCGTGCATGCCACTATTGCAGGCGTGCTGACTGCATTTGCCATCCCTACTACGCCTGATGCAACCGAGTCACCCCTGGAAAAGCTCGAACATATGCTGGTTACCCCGGTCAACTTCATCATCATGCCCCTTTTTGCACTGGCCAATACCAACATTCAATTTGAACCCGGAATGCTGCAAGGATTGACTACGGTACTTGGGCTGGGGATTATAGCTGGACTTGTAATCGGCAAACCTTTAGGCATCGCCCTTTTTTCCTGGATTGCTGTTAGGCTAGGAATAGGCAAAATGCCAAAACATGCTACCTGGATGCACATTATAGGCGTTGGCATGCTTGGCGGCATTGGCTTTACCATGTCCATATTCATTGCTTTGCTATCTTTTTCCGGAAATCAACTGATCCTTTCTGAAGCTAAATTTTCTATACTGACAGCATCGGTAATCTCAGGAATCATTGGCTATTTTTGGCTATACCGAATCGAAAAGCGGAAGAAGAAAACAGAGCTGGTTTATAAAAAGAATAAACCTGGAAATGCAATTTGATACCAAAATTTTGATTCACCTTTACCGAATCCGGTCATGCGTAATCCAGCACCTGTTGTTCCGGTGGAAACCCGCTATCTGATTATGGCATCATCCACCCCGGCAGCGAACTGTACTCGGCTGGGGAAAACAATGTAAGTGAATTCCAGGCATATTGCCAGGCTCCCCCATCCTGCTGCTGGTCATCCGGAATAATGTATTTCAGACCCGCACGGCGAAGGAAATAACCACATGCCAACCCGTTCTGACCGCCGGTCACAATCAGATCATACACTTCCATGGGGTACCTGGATATTTTCCGGTTTGTAGTATTTATCGCGTAGCCAGAAAGCCACATTTACCAATGCAATCAAGGCAGGCACTTCCACCAGCGGCCCGATTACGCCCACAAAAGCCTGTCCGGAATTAATTCCAAAAACGCCAATGGCCACCGCGATTGCAAGCTCAAAGTTATTTCCCGCAGCTGTGAAGGAAATCGATGCGTTCTGTGAATAGTCCGCCCCCTGGGACTTAGCCGCAAAAAAGCTGACCAGAAACATGATCACAAAGTAGATAACCAGTGGAATTGCGATCAAAAGCACATCGCCCGGCAGCTGCACGATCAGCTCTCCTTTTAGGGAAAACATTAAAATGATTGTTAACAAAAGTGCAACCAACGTAATGGGGGAAATAAAGGGGATAAACTTCTGCTCATACCACTGCTCGCCTTTGAGTGCCGTCAGCCCAATGCGGCTCAGCACACCAGTTGCAAAAGGGATACCCAGATAGATACCTACGCTGACCGCGATTTCAGCAATGGTTATGTTTACAGCCAATCCTTTGAGCCCCACCAAAGGAGGCAAAACGGTAATAAAAAAGTAGGCGTAAAAACTGTAAAGTAAAACCTGGAATACACTGTTGAGCGCCACCAGACCTGCTGCATATTCCCGGCTTCCTTCGGCCAGCTCATTCCAGACCAGCACCATCGCAATACAACGCGCCAGTCCGATCAGGATCAAGCCAATCCTATATTCAGGATGGTTTGGAAGGAAAAAAATAGCTAGCATGAACATCAGTACAGGCCCGATAATCCAGTTTAGGATCAGTGAAACGCCCATCACTTTGGTGTTTCGGAATACTTCTCCCATTTTGTTGTATTTCACTTTGGCAAGCGGCGGGTACATCATCAGGATCAGTCCGATTGCAAGGGGAATGTTGGTTGTTCCGCTTGAAAAAGTGCTGATGTATGCAGGTATTGAAGGCACAAAGTTGCCTAATCCAACACCGATGGCCATGGCAATAAAGATCCATAAAGTCAAATAGCGGTCCAGAAAGCCAAGTTTCTTACGATTTGACGCTGGGGCGCAGTTATTTGCTGACATAATCTATTTTATATATTTTCTTTGATGAAGTTCTCACAATAGGTTTTTATCATATCCCTGACCGTGCAAAATTCTTCTTTTACCTGCTGCCCGCTACCAGTAACTTTGCCAGGATCAGGAAAGTTGTGATGGAATCTCTTTGCATTGGTCGGAAAATACGGGCAGCGCTCTTTGGCATTATCACAGACAGTGATCACAAAATCAAAGTCGATTCCGGTGTATTCTTCAATGTTATTAGAGGTATGATTTGATATGTCAATGCCATCTTCGGCCATGATGGCGATTGCTGTGGAGTTGACACCATGCGTCTCAACTCCTGCACTATATACATCTGCTTTTTCACCAGCAAATTTTCTGAGATAACCTTCGGCCATCTGGCTCCGGCAGCTATTACCGGTGCAAAGCACTAAAATTTTTTTCATATTGCAGTATTTAAATTGAACCTGGCTTATCCGGCATTCCTTAAGGAAAGCCAGGCAGAAAGCTTATGCCAACAGCTACTAGCAGCATCCGCCACCAGGTTGGCAGCTTTGGTTTTCGGCGCCTATTTTTTCCAGTACTAGCGTTTGCTTTGTAGCTATGGTATTGGTGGCCGGTGTGCAGCATGCTTCCCTTAAGGGTGTTGTCCCGCAGCTTCCTACTCTGGTTAAGGCTTTGCATTGTGTAAAATCAGCTTCCAGCTTTACAGTGAAATTGTCTCCCAGTGAAACGAGCTCACCAGGATACATCTGGCGCGTATCGAATTTTGAATTACCAAACTCAATTTTGACAACACCAAGCGGATTGAGTAGCAGTGATTTTTCAACCAGTTTCACAATTTCGAGTGCTTTACTAACTTTCATCGCCCTATCTTTTTCAGCAACTGATGGCTCCCAGAGTTGCACAATGATTTCGGTCCAGCTATTCATCACGCCACCGCAGTCCACCGAAACAATCGGAGCCTGTTTGATTTCAGTGATGTGGTAAGAAGCATCTACAAATTGGTTTTCCTCATATTGAAATTTTAGTTCCCGATCAGGATTTTGCTCCAAAGTTCTTTTAAAATCACTCCAGGTCATCGGGTCGCGGGCGGTAGGAATATCTTGGCTCATGATTTCTATTGGTTAAATGTATTATTGCGATTAATTCTTTCAAAAAAATACCTTGCTAATTACAGCAGGCTGTGGTAAGTACAAATGTATTCAGCAATGTTCCAAAGCTTTCTTGTGCTTCCTGCCAAACAACCGGGTTGATACAATAACATACCCGTGGAGGATTAATTTCCCCCTGGATTATCCCGATCCGCTTCAATTCTTTTAAATGCTGGGAAACAGTTGCCTGCGCAAGTTCGAGCTCTTCTACCAGATCACCACATATACAGGCCTTTCTCTCAACTATCAATTGCAGAATCGCTACCCTGGCTGGATGCGAAAATGCCTTGGCCAAATCAGCGATACGATTTTGCTGCTCAGTAAATATTTCGGTTTTTGTTACTCCCATGTTCCAAATATAAAATACAAAAATCTAATTGCAATATTGCGATTGATATTTTTGGTAATCTTCTACCCAGATTACTCCTAAAAATATGGTGAAACTTCTCCGAAATATCTATCAAAGACTTTAAAATGAGCAGATTAATTAAGTCTATAATGTAGAGCGTTCACTTTCTGGTTTGTCCAATTGGCTTTTTACCTTTCTCAACCAGAAATAACCCACTAGGCCAGAGATAACAGAGGCAGTGAGTATGGAAAACTTTGCCTCGGAGAGAATCGGCCCCTGTCCGGCGGAAGACAAAAGAGCAATAAATATCAGCATGGTAAAACCAATACCCCCTAACATTCCTACGCCAAGAATGTGCCTCCATGTAGCATGTTTGGGCATCGTTGCCACACTAAGCTTAACAGCAATGCAGGAGAAAAGGCTAACACCTACTGTTTTGCCGGTAACGCGTCCTGCTATAATCCCTGAACCCAGAGCTGAAGTGAGTCCTGACAGCATTTGTGGTTCAAAAGTAATGTTCGTATTGGCTAGTGCAAAAATGGGCATTATTGCAAAACTGAAGGGATTAAGATGATAAGGTTCTAGTTTTTCCAGGAATGATTCGGTTGCG
This sequence comes from Dyadobacter sediminis, assembly GCF_005860765.1. Lineage (GTDB taxonomy): Bacteria > Bacteroidota > Bacteroidia > Cytophagales > Spirosomataceae > Dyadobacter > Dyadobacter sediminis. The sequence goes on from NZ_VCEI01000011.1 coordinate 1,167,478, forward strand.
TCTTTGGTAGTAGGAATAATCACTAAGGCAAAGGCAATGTCTGTTGTCATGGGAATTGCCCAGCCATCAGCAGTTTCAGTGCCCATATTAAAGGCAAGGTAAATCAATGCTGGCGGGAAGGCTCCATCGAGTGCTGCCAGGACGGGGAGTGATGCCTTTTTAAAGGATGAAAGTTCGCTTTCTATCAATTCCCGCTTGATCGCTAAGCCTACAAATCACACAAATGATTAAAAAGATTCCACTTGCTGAGCTGGACCTGAAGAATCTTTTGAAGGTTTCAAGGTTGATGGTGTTTGCCATAGATAGGAGGATACTACAAGGTAAGGTTCAAATTTCGCCAAAATGCCCGGGTATGCATTATTACACACCCGGGCAATATACTTCCTTATTTTAGTAATTTCTTGCCCGTCCGACGATGGTTTCAAGTGCATTTTTAAGCTTGTCGCTGGCTCCTTTAACCGCCAGATAGCTGGAATCTGCATCATTGGAGACTGCCATCGGCTGCCGGCCTTCCAGCCTTGCTTCGATCCGGCAACGTACGTCGTTCTGTCCTTCTTTGGGACCATTCTCGTCAGAGAGATGTACTTCAAGTCGGGTAATGTGCTTACTGAACCTGCTCAGGTCATTTGTCAAGAAATCAACGAGCGAGGCGCTTGTTTTCTCATTGGTAGTTATATTCTTATCGGTATTTAACTGAATTTGCATGATTACGAATGTTATGGTTAATTGGCTTTTCTGACAAGCCCAGTAATAAAATAATCTGATCAGTATCTGAAAATAGCGGCCGAACCGGAGGTTACAGGCATTTTATCAGCCGGAACTACGACCACTTTCCCTCCCAACTTCTCAACAATTTCCCCTATGTCGTCCAAAAGATCATCCGTTTCAGGGTCGGAAAGCTCGCCGGTTTCTATGCGACCGGTGGATTCATCTATTATTTTTCCAGGGATGATCCTGTCGGATTCCAGTAACAGGGTTTCCACTCTGCCTTCAGTTGCCGCCGCTACAATATCGCCGATCAGGTCACTGCCTTTTTGGTCAGCAATGGCCTGACCTGCCTTTTCAGACCAGCCTTTTAACCTTTGGTTATACTCTGGCTCCATCACTTCCCAGGCCATTGCTGTTAACCTGTCAGCTGGCAACGCGTCTGGATTCAGCGCAATTCCATGATCCAGCAAAAGCGGATTTTTATTTACCTTTTTGAAAAGATTATGGTGTTCCGGAAGCGCTGCCAAAATAAGTGGGAGTCCTGATACCTTTGAAAATTTCTCATGTACCGTTTCTGCGACAACCCTGAAAAACCGCTCGGCATCGATATCTGTTTCATCCTTTTTGGAACCATGCCCATGGTGCATATTCCCGCTTCCTCCGCCAACTCCTCCGTATGAAGCGACGGTCGTATGTTTCTCAGTAAGTTCGTCTCCCAAAGCCTCTTTAATGGTTTTAGGGATGTCATCACCCAGTTCTATCTCAGAAATAGAATGCCTGTTACCCTCAAACATACGCATTTCATGCAGGCTCAGACCAAGAATCTGGAACCTGTCTTCTGTTTGCAAATACTTGCGAATAGGCTTGGTGTGAAAGCTGTCAGCAACAATGGCCAGCTCGGCAACAGGAACAGGCAGGCTTACCATTTCAAAAATGTCGCCATAGCTAAAAATGGCCAGTCCATCCAGATTGTAGTTCCAGATATTCCTGTCTTCTTTGATCTTGTCAAAAGGCTGCAAATAAGATTTTACCTCGTTTACTGAATATTTCTGCGACAAAGAAGTTTCTAACTTGTTTAACAGGTTCTGAAACCGGATCGGATCTTGTCCATTGTCGGGGTGAGTCCGGTGTGTCGGCAAGTATACTGATATGCAAGGTCCTGTTGCCGCTGCTGACGACAGTTCTTGAATGATCTCTTTGGTCGGAAATTTCATAATTTTTATTATTTAATATAATACTTTTTGAAAACCGACTACTTGGAATAACCATGCCAACATTAATGTTTTGATATTAGAAAAACATTAGAGTGTTCATTATCTTGAATTTAGCATTCTTTATGATAGAGGATTGATTTTACTTAATTCAGATTTGTACAGGCCTGGATTTGTATCCAATTACGAATATCTACTTAGAGCAAACTTTAAATAAAGGCAGGGATTATCTCTGATAAGTATGAAAACGTTTACGGCATACCGCTGCTTGTATTGCAGGCACTTGTCGTTTTTAGAAATTCATAACCTTTTTCTGATCCAATTTCCACTAGTTTTAAAGAATATCTTATATCATCAGCTACTTACAGACAGTCATATACTTTTTCCGAAGAAACTTTCTGAGTGCTGTTCGAAGACATTCAAAGCAGCTACCTATTGAAGGATTCCATCTTGCTCCTTAATGGTTCAAGTCAGAAGTACATTACTCACCGTTACCAGGTAACAGTAAGCAACTTTATCTAACTGGATTAAAAAGAACCGTGTCTAAAGGTATGGCAAGGCAGCATGGATGAAATTTAACAATGCACAAATCCCGCGTATCCATTTTTATTTTTGATTCATGGCAATGTAGAAGTTTGATGATAGATGAGATAATCATGCCGAATTGCTTTAACTATATAATCGGCCATAATGGGCTCGACTTGGCAGTTCCGCTTTTAAATAAAAGTTTTAATTAACAGCAAAAGAAATAAAGAAGCCAGTCTCATGTTGCTGATTCCAATGGTCTTTACAATTAAACATACCCATATGAAAAAACTGTATTTCTTACTGGCTTTTCTGATGCTGAGCAACCTATGCGCTTATGCATCAAGAGTTGACACCATCCAGGTGCCCAGTGCCGTGATGAACAAAACCTTCAAAGCAGCCATTGTTTTCCCGGATAGCTATGCTAAAAGCAAAAAGGATTTCCCGGTATTATACTTACTTCATGGAGGATTCGGCCACTTCGATGACTGGCTGCTTAAAACGCCGGACAAGATGCTGGTCCGCAACCTTGCTGATCAATATAATACAATCATTGTGATGCCTGAGGGCGAAATTTTCAGTTATTATATCGACAGTCCGGTGGATCCGAACAGCAAATTTGAAACTTATTTTATCAAGGAAGTAATCCCGTTTATAGATAGCAAGTACCGCACGGTAAAGGATAAAAAGGGCCGCCTGATTACAGGTTTGTCCATGGGCGGTTATGGCTCACTTTATCTTTCAACCAGACATCCCGATCTCTTTGTTGCCGCAGGCACTATGAGCGGGGCCTTGGATCCCAATATGACAACCTGGAACCTCACCCCCGAACGGTTTAATGGTCTCTCCAAGTTTCTCGAGAAAATCTTGGGTCCTATGACGCCGGATAGTTACCTGCCCTATTCTATTGTCAACATGGCTGATCAGATTCGCAGAAACGGAATGCCGCTGGTAATGGATATCGGGGTAGATGATTTTTTACTGGAACCCAACCGGGAATTACATCGACGGCTGGTATACAATCATACAGCGCACGACTATACTGAACGCCCCGGCGGCCATACCTGGGATTTTTGGCAATCCGCATTGCCAAGCCAGTTATTATTTTTCAGTAAAGTGCTGAAAGTCAATAACACGACTGTTGAGTAATTTAGGTTTGAGAAATAAAATCAGATGCTGTCACTGCTTGGCTTTCTAACCATCTGCGTTTTCTTAGGATTGATCCTGACGAAACGCTTGTCTGTACTGCTTTCACTGATCCTGGTGCCGGTGGTATTCGGGTTGATTGCCGGCTTCGGGCCAAAGGAGATTGGCGAAATGGTATTGGGCGGGATCAGACAAGTGGCCCCTACCGGCATCCTGCTGATCTTTGCAGTACTCTATTTTAGTATGATGATCGATACCGGGCTTTTCGACCCGGTGATCAGCGGTATTATTCGCTTCGCCCAAGGCGACCCTCTCAAAATTACTTTATGCACCGCCGTTTTAACTATGCTGGTTCACCTGGATGGGGATGGCACCGCCACATTTATGATCACTGTCACAGCCTTGTTCCCTGTTTACAAAAAGCTGGGGATGAACAAGTTGATACTTCCCTGTATTGTCGCACTGAGTGCGGGGGTCATGCACCTGGTGCCGTGGTCGGGCACCGTGGCAAGAGCTTTGAACGTCATGAAAACCGATCCGGCGCATCTGATCATTCCGATCCTGCCCGCTATGATCGGCGGAGTACTCTGGGTGCTTTTCGTAGCATTCTTTCTCGGTAAAAAGGAACGTAAAAGATTAGGGGTTGTTCACCTGGATTACGATCATCGGCAGCAACTTTCTGATGAACAAAAAGAAAGCCGCCGGCCGGCGTTATTTTGGCTGAACGCTGTTTTGACGATTGTTTTGATTGCAGCGCTTATGTTGTCGCTGGCTCCGCCGTCAGCTTTGTTCATTGTCGGTTTTGCGGTGGCGATTCTGATCAATTATCCGTCACAGACCGATCAAAGAAAGCGGATCCAGGCGCATGCTGCCAATGTGTTTTCGGTTTCCATCATTGTTTTTGCAGCCGGGGTTTTTTCAGGCATCCTGACAGGAACTAAAATGATCGATGCCATGGCATTGTCGATCGTTACCATGATCCCAAACGAGCACGCAGCTTATCTTCCGGCATTGGTTGGCGTTACCAGCATGCCATTGAGTCTGGTTTTTACACCGGACGCCTATTACTTTGGAGTAGTCCCTGTTCTAAAAACAGCCGCTACCCATTATGGGTTAAATCCGATAGAAATTGGCAGGGCCGCAATTTTAGGGCAAATGACTACCGGTTTCCCGTTAAGCCCGTTAACCGCATCCACTTTTGTTTTAGTTGGATTGTCCGAGGTGGAACTGGGAGATCATCAGAAATTTACTTTCAAATGGGCGTTCGGCACGACCATACTCATGACCATAATAGCAATCGCATCCGGAGCGATAAGTATTTAATGAAACAAAAATATAAAGTCCGTATTGGCTGTGGGGCCGGTTTTTCGGGAGACAGGCTCGAACCTGCAGTGATCTTGGCCGAAAAAGGTGATCTGGATTACCTGGTACTCGAATGCCTGGCAGAACGGACCATTGCGTTGGCCCAAAAACGAAAAGCGACAGACCCTACACAGGGTTATGACCCGCTATTAGAGCGTCGCATAGAATCACTGCTGCCATTACTTAAAAAAAATAAAATCCGGCTCATCACCAATATGGGTGCAGCAAATCCGGTCGCAGCAGCGGACAAGATCATCGGGATAGCAAAAAAAATGGGAATTTCCATCAAAGTAGCCGCAGTTACAGGGGATGATGTTTTGGTGCACATCCGCGGCGATGAGATCGCCATGGAAACAGGAAATCCCATTTCCTGGTCAGGGCAGCTCGTATCAGCCAATGCTTATTTAGGTGCCGACGCTATTTTACCTGCCTTGCAAACAGGCGCTGATATTATTATAACCGGGCGAGTTGCTGATCCATCCTTGTTTGTAGCGCCGCTGGTACATGCGTTCGGATGGTCGCTGGATGATGCCGATATGATTGCCAAAGGGACTGTAATCGGACATTTGATGGAATGTGCAGGACAAATAACAGGCGGTTATTTTGCCGATCCAATTACAAAGCCGGTTGAGAATATGAGCACGCTGGGCCACCCTTTTGCCGATGTTTATCCGGATGGCCGCGCAATGATAGGGAAGATAGATGGAACAGGAGGTACTATAACCCTGGCTACCGCTAAGGAACAGCTACTGTACGAGGTAACAAACCCTTACCAGTACATGACGCCCGATGTTTCAGCAGATTTCACCACTGTATACTTAGAACAGAATGGGAAAGATCGTATTGCAGTGACTGGCGGCGGCGGCAGCAAAAAGCCATCGACGCTGAAAGTCAGCATTGGGTACAAAGCAGGCTTTACCGGTGAAGGTGAGATTACTTATGCAGGGGCAAATGCATTGGAAAGAGCCCGTTTGGCCGGAGAAACCATACAGCAGCGATTAAACACTCAATTTCCTGGCTTAAGGGTTGACTACATCGGTCACACATCGGTACACCCTCATTCACTCGCGAACAACTATAAACCCTATGAAGTGAGATTACGCGTAACCGGAAAAGCTGCAACTGCGGATGAAGCAGCTATAATCGGTCAAGAAGTAGAAGCCCTCTACACCAATGGCCCGGCTGGTGGCGGAGGAGTCCGGAAGTATTTGAATGAAATAATTGGTATTGTATCCATTTTGATCGACAGAAACAAAACAACGTCATCAGTAATCGTGAAAAGTTATGAGCACCAAACTTTATAACATCGCACATAGCCGCGCAGGAGATAAGGGCAATACATTAATTTTATCACTGATTCCTTATGACGAAAAGAATTATGAACTGCTGTGCAAATTGGTAACTGTGGATAAAGTAAAAGAACATTTCAAGGAGATCATACATGGCCCAATCGTCAGATATGAACTGCCAAATATCTCAGCTTTGCAGTTTGTATGTCAGCAGGCTTTGGCAGGCGGAGTTACCACCTCGTTAGTAATGGACACACACGGAAAGACGTTAAGCTACGCCTTACTGGAAATGTGCATTGAATTACCCGGCGGTTAAGGTTGCCATAATGTTCACTTATACCACCGATTTTAGTAGATGCTACCTGGTATACATTAATCAGTATCTGCCCTTTCGTATATTAGGACAAATTTCAAAACTTGTTAAATCAGCTCTTATGCGGTATTTTTAGATTTAGCAACATTTATCAATTATTCTATGACTATAAAGTCTTCTTTTGTTGGCCTGATTATCCTATTTGCTGCTTTTTTAAGTACCACGACTATATACGCTCAGCAGGCATCCGAATGGAGCTACCTTTTCGATGGTAAAAAGACGGACTCACTGAGAGGATACAAAATGTCTGGTTTTCCCAATAAAGCCTGGATTGTTGAAGATGGTGCCTTGGTTGCACAGACAGGATTGCCTAATATTGATCTGGTGACTAAGCAGCCTTATAAAAACTTTGAGCTTACGCTTGACTGGAAAGTATCGAAAGCCGGCAACAGCGGAATATTTTTTTACATTGACGAAGCCGCTGACCAAGAAGCTGGTAATGGAAACAGTCCAAACTGGCTGGATAATTTTGAGATGCAACTGCTAGACGATGTCAATTTCAATGATACTGCTGCTATTCGTTCTGCGGGTTCATTATATGATCTGATTGCACCAACCAACAAAACACTAAAACCGGTTGGGCAGTATAACCAAGCCAGATTAATTGTTAACAACAATCATGTCGAACAATGGCTTAATGGCGTTAAAGTAGTCGAATATCAGATTGGTTCCCCGCAGCTCAATCAATTGATCAGCAGTAGTAAATACAAGAACAATCCTAAATTTGCTAAATCGACCAATGGCCTTATTATGTTCCAGCATCATGGACAGAAGGTTTGGTTGAAAAACATAAAAGTTAGAAGACTGTGATCAATCAGAAGTCTACCCCGGAAACCGAATTGATTTGTCGTAAAAATCTACGTGATTGCAATCAGTAATTTGTATTGGCAGCGCCAAAATATAAACGTCCGGTCTGCAGAAATCGCCAAACCTGCTCTGTCAAACGAAAAACTGATACCTCTCTGGGCTCAGCTTCATTGAGCGAATTATAAAATCTACTACGCGATAAAATATTTATAAAAAAGAAAAAAGTCCTTATCTGCATTGATTTCGAAATGTAATTTGCAAGATAGTACACAAGCAAAACAGGCCCGCAAAAAAACAAATTATCACCTAATCTAAGCTGATAATCAAGAGGCTATATATGACATCAATATTAACTAGAATGTTAAATTCAGGAAAACTGTAACGGAACCAACGAAAAGAACGAAAAAACAGGAAGTTCATGATTTTTTGAGATTCAATCTCAAAAATACCTCTGCTAAAACATGTGAAATATTTTTGTGCAAATAAGTCAGCACTGTCACTACTATTCCTATCGCGATGTATTTTGTAATGATCAGAAAACCAGTTTTTAAATCAAACGGAATTTATCTTACAAGTACCAATTCAATGGCACGAATGTCTGCAAACCTGGTTCCTTTCAGTTCGGTAATAGCGAGCTTCAGTTCACCGGTTCCTTTTTCCAGAGCCCAGTTCCCGACATACAGCTTTTTAAATACCTTTTCATAAGATTCCGCCTGCCGCTTTACCCGGTCGGGACTTGGAATAAGTTCGGGATCAAAGGCTTCTGTAATTTTACCGGAAATCTTTTTGCCATTCAGTTCGGCCTCAAATGCATCGCCAATGCCGGATTGCGGACTTGTATAAAATACATTCACCTTATACTGGCCTGCGGTATGAATATCCACATTCCATGATACATAGGACTCGGTGTCATCCCAGTTTGTGATCCAGGATGAATTAGGCGCCGAGCTGCTGTAAGACAGTTTTCCGGTTGGCGACGGATGCAAAGTTGCATCCTGTGAAGGAAGTATCGTTTTGGGAAATTGCGGATAACCGACTGGCATCGAACGAACGGTATCCATTCCCTGAAAGCTTTCTTTATACCATTTGTCCAGCGCGGTACTTAGGCCGGCTGCAAGTTCGGGATACTGACCGGCAACGTTGTTCTGCTGCGTGGAATCTTTTGACAGGTCGTACAAGGCATTATTCAGAAACAGGAAATTTCCTTTTCTGACACTATGATGGTTATTAATGGAAAGAAACAGCAATCGTTCAGGTACCGCTTCCACTTTGCCTATCAGTATGGGTTTAAGACTGATGCCGTCCAGGGTTTTTGTTCCGTTCACCGGAATTCCTGCCAGATCCGTCAGTGTCGGAAGCAGATCGATGTAGGCTGCATTTCCGTTCACCACTTTTCCCTTGGGAATAATGCCCGGCCAACGGATAATAAACGGAACACGCACGCCCCCTTCATCCGCAGTACCTTTACGCCCTTTCATATCCCCGTTCCAACGCCATGAATTAGGCCCGTTGTCTGTCATATAAATAACAATGGTATTTTCGGCAATTTTAAGATCCTGCAGTTTTTTCATAATCCGTCCGACGTTGTCGTCAATATTTTCACACATTGCCAACGCCGTAACGGTCACTTCGGGATCTTCTTCGGCTTTGTTATGGCTGAACTGCCTGATTCCCCTGGCTTTGACACGGTTATAATATGCGTCGGGCACCTGAAACGGCGAATGCGGCGTATTGTAAGGAATGTAACATACAAATGGCTTCTGCCTGTTTTTCTCCATAAATTCCATTGCCTTGTCGGTAAGGTCATCGGCAATGTAACCTTTACTGCGCACTGCATCGCCGTTATGATCTACTACCGTATTGAAATAATTTGCATAATGCCCGCTCAGCATACCATAAAACTCGTCAAATCCGCGGCCATTGGGATGATACGGATATTGGCTGCCATTGTGCCATTTACCAAAACATCCGGTTGCATATCCTGCTTTTTTAAACAAATCGGCAAAAGTTACTTCATCCAGGTTCATAAATTCCCTTGAATTGCTGACGCCCCAGACTCCGGTGCGGTAATGATACCTGCCGGTCAGCAATCCTGCGCGTGTAGGCGCGCACAGCGGAGAAACATAGAAACGGGAAAACATGGCACCGTCGCGGGCAAGCTGGTCAATATGCGGAGTACGTACATTTACATTGCCGTTGATTCCCAGATCACCCCATCCCTGATCGTCAGTCAGGATGAAAACGATATTCGGGCGCTTTTGCGCAGTGCTGATTCCACTCGAATAGAGCATGCATAGCAGCGTACAAAGCAACTGAAAGGAGTACGTAATATTTTTCATCAGATTCTGGAAAAGATCAATTTGAAACCAGACATGCCGTGGAAGACTAAAAAAACCGGAAATGAACCCACACTGCAAACGTAAAACAATAGTACCAGTTTGTACCGGTACAATACCAAGCATCCAGGCCATGCATACAAAAAAATTCTACAAACCAGAAAGACAAATAAACTGAACAGTTCTGAAACTGACAACAGGTCTGTTCTCTCAACACCCTGAACTGAAACTTCAGCCATACCATTTGAACAGGTTCATGATGAACTTTTTGCCGGTCATACTGGCATTTTGTTTATATTTGCGTTCTCAACTCCTTTCAAATTTCCATGTAAGAGCTTCTTTCTTTTAGGAAAAATCAAGCGGCGCCACCCACTGCGGCATGCCCATTTATTTACGCTATCAAAGAAAGAAATCATGCTTTTTCTTCAAGATGTCGCTTATGCACATCCGAACAGAGACCTTTTGTTCTCTGATATCAACCTTTCTGTCAACAGGCAGGATAAAATTGCGCTCGTAGGCCATAATGGTGCGGGCAAATCCACACTTTTGAAGATACTGGCCGGATGGTTGAAGCCAACCAATGGAAGGGTAAACGCCGGTTCAGAGCCTTATTATGTACCGCAGCTTTTTGGGCAGTTCAATGATTTTACCATTGCGCAGGCGTTGCGCGTGTCCGACAAACTGACTGCACTGAAAGCCATTCTCGAAGGTGAGCTTACCGATTCCAACCTTACTTTGCTGGGAGATGACTGGGCAATTCAGGAGCGTTGCGAGCAGGCGCTGGCGCACTGGAAACTGGATGCACTGGACTTGAGCCAGCGTATGGAAACTCTGAGCGGCGGTCAGAAAACCAGGGTTTTCCTGTCAGGCATTATGATCCATAATCCTGAAATTATATTGCTGGACGAACCCGGCAATCATCTGGACAGGCAAGGCAGGAACACCTTGTATGAATACATTACATCCACTACCGGCACACTGCTCGTTGTAAGCCACGACCGCATCTTGCTTAACCTGCTGAATACTGTTTTCGAACTTGACAAACGCGGCATTTCGGTTTACGGAGGCAATTATGATTTTTATGCCGCCCAAAAAGCCATTGAAAGTGACGCTTTGAACCAGGAACTGAAAAGTACGGAAAAAGCCTTGCGCAAAGCCAGGGAAACGGAACGCGAAACCATGCAGCGACAACAGAAACTGGATGCCCGCGGCAAGAAAAAGCAGGAAAAAGCCGGCCTGCCCACCATTGTAATGAACACGCTGAAAAACAATGCAGAGAAGAGTACTTCCAGAATCAAGGGGGTTCATACGGAAAAGACAGAATCCATAGCCAAAGATCTCGGCCAGTTGCGCAGCCAGCTTCCGGATACCGGTAAAATGAAGCTGGATCTTGACAATTCTGCCCTGCACAAAGGAAAAATCCTGGTGACTGCTGAAAATCTGAATGCAGGCTTTGGACATTTACTTTGGAAAAAACGCCTTGACTTTCAGATTCTGGGCGGTGACCGCATGATGATAAAAGGACTAAACGGTACCGGAAAGACCACCTTGATCAAACTTATTCTGGGCCATATCCAACCGGTTTCCGGAACCCTTGAACGCGCGGATTTCAGAGCCATTTATATAGATCAGGATTATTCGTTCATTGATAATCATCTGAGCGTTTATGAGCAGACTCAACGCTGCAACACGGGTGCCTTGCAGGAACATGAAATCAGAACGCGCCTGAACCGGTTTTTATTCAACAAGGAATATTGGGACAAACCCTGCTCTGCGCTCAGCGGCGGTGAGAAAATGCGCCTGATGCTTTGTACACTCACCATTGGCAACCAGGCACCGGACATGATCATACTGGATGAACCCACGAACAACCTGGATATGCAGAATATTGAGATCCTGATTGGTGCAGTCAATGAATATCAGGGAACGCTGCTGGTCGTGTCTCACGACACCTATTTTCTGGAACAGGTACGAGCCGGAAAAGTAATCGACCTCGACGAACTTGTATAAACGCAGCTTACGACATGCCGGATTCGGCCAGCCACCGGTCTTGCGGCACACGCAATTTGCAGAAAGTGCAAACTCAAATGGAATATGTTATAAATTGCCGGACTTTTCTTGAATATGCACAATGCTATTCTTGTAAAACAGGGAATCTGAAGACGCACTTCAAGACAGCGTCATTTAACTGATCAAGAAAGATCGGACTTGCAGAAATGATAAACAGAAGTAGGATTGTGGAGAAAAATGATGCGGGGATGCTCACAATCGTGTTTGGCTTGTTGCTTGGCCTGACTTTACCCGGTTTGACTTACGGACAAGGCTTAGGCCGGATAACAAGATATTCCATACAAAATGGCCTTTCGTTTGGTGTCGTAAACAGTATAGCACAGGACAACAAAGGATTTGTATGGTTTGCTACCGGCGATGGACTGAACCGGTTCGACGGTTACTCGTTCAAGGTATTCAGGCACAATCCGGAAGACAAATCCAGCCTTTCGGGAAATTATGTCAAATCTTTACTGAAAGACCGTGACGGTACTATCTGGGTGTCGTCGCGCAGCGGGCTTCATGCTTTTGTTGCTGCAAAGGAAAACTTTGTCCACTTCGTACCTTCCCGGCAAAAGCACGGCATTTCTGATGATGTTAGTGATATTTCGCACGCAGGAAACGGCGACTTATGGGTTTCGCTGAACGGTTCCGGGTTTGCTGCTTTCAACAAGAAAAGTAAAAAATTCCAGTATTATGACCAGGCAACTCTTCCGGGGCTGCGTACCAATTCCATCCTGAATGTTTACGAGGATTCCCGTGGTTTGCTCTGGCTCGGAACCCGAGACTCCGGTATCGAGGTTTTTGAAATAGATAATAACAGAAAAGTAAAGAAATCGGCGATTGATATCAGTCTTTTGCCCAAAGGCCGCATTAACCAGATTTATGAAGACCATTTTCACAATATCTGGATAGCGTCCGGCAAAGGGCTTTTTCTTTACAAGAGAAACGAGGCCAAATTCTACACGCTGCATATCAATACCTTTCATGACAGCAATATTTATCTGTCGCTCGTTGAAAACCGGTCGGGTAAATTGCTGGTCGGCGTTCAGGACGGCGGCGTTTACAGCCTGGACCGCACAGCAGACAGCCCCTGAAAATTATTTGTTCGAACAGGTTAAAAACACCCGTAACCAAGGAATTACCCAACGCTCGGTACAATCCCTTTTTCTGGACAAGGACGATAATATCTGGCTGGGAACTTATGGCGAAGGCGTATATCTGATCGGCAGCATACCCGAAAAATTTCGCCTGTTTGAGAAAAAAGTAATCGACAGCCGGGCGGAAACCTACCTGCGGTATTACGGCATGTGTACAGACCGTGCAGGAAATCTCTGGCTGGGAACCGATGGTGACGGTATTTACAAAGCCAATTCGTCCGGTCAGGTGCTCAAACACTACCGTGCCGACGGCAGGCCGGGAAGCATTACAGACGGCGCTGTCATTTCGGCATACAGAGACAGCGGCGGCAATCTCTGGTTTGGTACTTATTCCCGGGGTTTGTTTCTGTACAATCCGGCCAACGACTCATTTACACCATTTAACAACGATCCCGGAAAACCGGGAAGCCTTCCGGCCAATGACGTAAGGGTTATTTTTGAAGATTCAAAAAAAACCATCTGGGTAGGAACGAATGGCGGCGGACTGGCGCGTCTGGATCGCCGTACAGGAAATTTTACCCGTTTTATCCCATCCAGCAGCAGCATCAACTCCAATGATATCAGGGCCATAACCGAGGACAAAAAAGGCAATCTCTGGATCGGAACGTACGGCGGCGGGCTGAACTACCTGGATACCGGGACCATGCAGTTCACACAATTTTTCAACAATCCGAAAAAAGGCATTCATCTTTCCAACAAAATCATATTCTCCCTGTATCTCGATGCCCGCGACAGGCTGTTTGTCGGATCGGAAGGAAACGGTCTTCTGCTATATGATACAAACAGGAAAACAGCGGTACAGTATCTGGAAAAGAATGGATTGGCCAGCAATGTGATCAATGCAATTCAGCCGGAGAGCACGGATAAAATCTGGGTCAGTACCAACAAAGGCCTTTCCAGAATTGACCTTTCCACCAGTAAAATAGAAAACTTTGACCAAAGTGACGGACTGCAGTCGGGCCAGTTCAATCCGGGTTCGGTGCTGCACAATGCCAAGGAGGGCTATATCTGCTTCGGCGGGACCGAGGGCTGGAATTTATTTTATCCCAAACAGATCATTACTTCAAAATACAAGCCTTCCGTACTGGTCACCGGCATCCAGTTGTTTGGAAAAAAAGTGGAAGTCGGCAGCAGACAAAACGGCAAAGTCCTTCTCAATGAACCCATCGGGGATAAAACCAGAATTACGCTGGAACCGGACCAATCGGTTTTTTCCATCCAGTACGCTGCCCTGAATTATGCATATCCGGAAAAAAGCCAGTTTGCCTACAAGCTCGAAGGTCTGGATGCCGACTGGAACTACGTGCAGTATGAACGCACGGCCACTTACAGATATTTGCCCGCCGGCGATTATGAATTCAGGGTAAAATCTGCCAATCAGGATGGTGTCTGGTCTGAAGATTACAGCAGCCTGTACATCCGCATTCTGCCTCCCTGGTACCAGACGTGGTGGGCTTACCTGCTTTATGTAACGGCCGTTGGCGCAATGATCTGCTATTACCGGAAATATCAGGACAGACAGGCAAAACTGAAATACGAAATCCAGCTGGCGCAGTTTGAAACGCAAAAGGAAAAAGAACTGAACGAACGCAAGATTTCGTATTTTACCAACATCTCGCACGAATTCAGAACACCGCTTACCCTGATTATAAATCCGGTAAGAGAGTTACTTAAAAATGACCCGAACCAGGATGCAGCAAACCTCAACATCATTCACCGGAATGCAAAAAGGCTGCTCAGCCTTGTGGACCAGTTGCTGCTTTTCCGTAAAGCCGACCAGAAACAGGACGAGCTGAACCTGGGCGTTCACGACCTGCCTATGCTGATCAAAGATGTGTTTCAATGCTTTATGCATCAGGCTGAACAAAAGAATATTCAGTATGAATTTGTTTGCGAAAAGGAGGATCTGAAAATTACGGCGGACATTGAAAAACTGGAAATTGCGCTGTTCAATCTGATTTCAAATGCCATTAAATTCACACCCGATCATGGCCGTGTGACGGTCAGGCTTTCGGATGAGGGCGAGCAGGTCGAAATTCGGGTTGAAGATACGGGCATAGGAATCCCTGCCGATGCCGGCGATCAGATTTTCTCTGTATTTCATCAGTATCCCGACCAACGGGCCGTGTCCAAAGGCGGATTCGGCATCGGTCTTTTTCTGGCAAAAACCTTTGTACAAAATCATTTTGGGGAACTTACCTATTCGTCAAGGCCATCGGAAGGAACTACTTTTAAAATGCGGCTCTGGAAAAATCACCCTGAGTTGAAATTAAGTAAAGCCGAAGAAAATCATCTGCATCATTTCTCGGTTTTTCTGGAAGAATTATCCGTTCCCGACATGGTACCTTCCGGCGAAACGGACAGCGAAGCGGAAAATGCAAAGCCGGTTACCGAGCAACTGAATGCGAAAAAACCCACCATGCTGATCGTGGACGACGACGAGGAAATGCTCAAATACCTGGCCGGGATGTTTCAGGAACAATACAGGCTCATCGAAGCCGGAAGCGGCGAACAGGGATTGCAGCAGATCAAAAAACATGCGCCGGATATTGTCATCAGCGATGTGATGATGGGCGGCATGTCGGGCATCGAAATGTGTTCCAAAATGAAAGAGGACATGGCGGTAAGCCATATCCCGGTAGTATTGCTGACAGCCAGCTCATCGCTAGAATCGAGGCTGAAAGGAATTGAAGGCGGCGCGGACGATTACATCAGCAAACCTTTCGATAAGGACCTTTTAATGGCAAGGGTTACTTCCATTCTCAAGAACAGGAACGATCTGCAAAAATACTTTTACAATGAAATCACGCTGCAGTCCGGCGATACCAAAATTTCACCGGAGTACAAGGAATTCCTGCAGCGCTGCATTGCCATTGTAGAAAGCCACATAACCAATCCTGAATTCAACATCAAAGTGCTGGCATCGGAAATCGGGATGAGCCATTCTACTTTATACAACCGGATCAAATCCATTTCAGGTCAGTCTACAAACGGGTTTATACGGTTTATCCGGTTGCGGCGCGCGGCTGAAATAATGATCAGCAGCGACATGACGATTATGGAAACGGCGGAACAGGTAGGCATCAACGACATCAAGTATTTCCGGGAACAATTCAGCAATCTGTTTGGCATGAAGCCTTCTGAATATATAAAAAAATACAGAAAACCCTTTCACCGTAAACATTCGCTCAGCAAGGAAATTTTCAAACCAAAATGAAGATTTGTCACCGGAATATTGAAATATGTTAAGTTGCAAATGCCTGATTCCAATAAAATCAGGCATTTTTATGGATATACCCCCCTTTTAATGTGAAAATGCCCCCTGCCGGCAACATTTAAATAATCCTACTTTTGGTTGGTCAGTTAATAATTCCGAATCCGGTTTCAGGACATGGTTATTATTTCAGGATCGGCATTTTTTCTACCGTTCCTGCCGGGATGAAAGAGCCTCACGGAATTATTTCTGATTCACAAGCCCATTATTTACCCATCAAATCATTTATGTATGAAAAAAATTTTTCATAAACAGGCTGTATGTTGTCAGCTGTTTTACGGAAAACTCAGGCCGGCTGTGCTGTTCACCATGCTGCTCTCGGCACTGTCTGCACTTTCCTATGGACAGACATTTACGGTAAAAGGAGTAATCACCGCCGAGAACGGCGAAACGCTTCCGGGAGCCAGTGTGATCCTGAAAGGAACCTCCACCGGTACCACTACGGATGCAGACGGACAATATGCGCTTAACCTTGCCGACGGCAACGGAACGCTCGTATTTACCTACATCGGCTATGTGGCGCAGGAAGTGGCCGTTGCAAACCGCAGCCAGATCGACATCAAGCTGGCCGCCAATGACAAGACGCTAAACGAAATCGTCGTTGTTGGATATGGTACACAGAAAAAAGCAACGCTGACGGGTTCGGTATCCGAAGTAAAAGGGGCCGACATTGTAAAGAGTCCGCAGCCGAATCTTTCCAACTCACTGGCAGGACGATTTTCCGGTTTTGTGGCCAACAACCGCGGCGGCGAGCCGGGTTATGACGGATCGAGCTACACGATACGCGGTTTTGCTTCAACGGGCAATAATGACGTACTGATCGTTGTGGACGGAATTCCCGGACAGGTCGGCGGCCTGGATCGCCTTGACCCGAATGATATTGAAAGCATTTCCATTCTTAAAGATGCTTCGGCAGCCGTATATGGAAGCCGCGCTGCAAACGGCGTCATTCTGGTAACCACCAAGCGCGGAACGACCGGAAAACCTGTTATTTCTTACAGTTTCAATCAGGGTTTCTCCTCTCCTACCCGTTTGCCCAAACTGGCCGATGCAGCAACTTATGCAACGATCCTGAACGAAATAGACTATTACAACAATCCCGCCGGCGGAATGAACCAGTATTATTCGGCGGAGGAAATTGAAAAATTCAGGAACGGATCGGACCCTGTGAATTATCCGAATACGAACTGGCAAAAAGTGGCGCTGAAAAACTTTGCATTGCAGAATCAGCATAATCTGGGCATCAACGGCGGTACCGAAAATGTCAAATATTATGTCTCGCTCGGAACGATTTATCAGGACGGGCTTTACCGCAGCGGCGCTACGAAATACAAGCAATACAACTTCCGCTCGAATATCGACGCCAATATTACGAAAGATTTCAAAGTGAGCCTCGGGTTGTCAGGCCGGCAGGAAAACAGGAATTTCCCGATTTCTTCAGCTGAAAATACGTTCCGTTCCATTTACCGCGCCTACCCTACTGTCATCGACCGTTTCCCGAACGGAAATTATTCCACAGGTGTCGAAAACAGCAATCCCGCCGTTCTGGGAACCGATTTAGGCGGTACAAGCAGCAACCCGACTTCGATTTTTAACGGGATCGTGAGAGCAAGTTACAACTTGCCTTTTGTAGACGGCTTGTCGGTGGACGGTTTTTATTCGGTAGATAAATCGTTCAATTTCACAAAGACATTCTCCGTTCCGTATACGCTTTACAATTACAGCAAAACCACTGACAGTTATTCGCAGGTTGTAACAGGCGGTTCCGCGGGCAAAGCTTCACTTGCCCAGAAACAGATCAATCTGACGAACATTACGCAGAATATCAGACTGAGTTACCTGAAACACATTGGCAAGCACAACATCAATACGTTTGTCGCATACGAGCAGAACAAGAGAAACGAAATCACTTTTGAAGCTTCAAGGATCAACTATCCGACGGTGTCAACGCCAGAATTGTCGCAGGGCGGCGCTGCTGCCACTGACAAGTACAACTCCGGAAGCAGCTACAATTTTACCCGGAAAAGCTTCATCGGACGTTTTGCCTACGATTTCAGTGAAAAATACCTGGCAGAAGTACAGGCTCGCGTGGACGGATCGTCTATTTTCCCGAAAGGCAAGCAATATGGCTTTTTTCCTTCTGTTTCTGCCGGGTACCGCATTTCGGAAGAGGACTGGTTCAAGAATGCGGTCCGTTTTATCGATGACCTGAAATTCCGCGCTTCTTACGGATCATTGGGTAATGACAACGTGGGACAGTTTCAGTTCTACAACAACTATTCTTTCAACAACCAGTATGTTCTTGGCAATAACGTCATTACACCCGGAATTGACCTGACCAAGCTGGCGAATCCGAACATCACATGGGAAACGGCCAAGAAAATGGATATCGGTCTGAACGCGATATTTCTGAAAAACTTCAATGTTGAAGTCATCTACTTCAATCAGAAACGTTCCAATATCCTGGCCGCACGCAATGCATCGATCCCGAACACTTCCGGTATTGTCAATCCGCACGGCTCCGGTGCACTGGTGCCGGATGAAAATCTTGGAAAGGTTAACAGCAGCGGTTTTGAAGCCACGCTGGGCTACAATCATGCCGGGACTTTCAGATATAACATTTCGGGTAACATCACTTATGCCAAAAGCAAGATCATTTTCAAAGATGAAGCGCCCGGCGCACTCGATTACCAGCGCGAAACAGGCGGACCGCTTTATACGTATCTGGTTTACAAAACAACGGGCATTTACCGCACGCAGGCTGATCTGGACCTGTACCCGCACCTGGAAGGCGCCCAGTTGGGTGACCTGATTCTGGAAGATTACAATAAGGACGGCAAGATCACGGCAGACGACAAAGTAAGAACGGAATACGGAAATGTGCCTTTGCTTACATACGGCGTGGTTTTCAATGGCGGATACAAGGCATTTGACCTTTCCGTTGTTTTTTCAGGACAAGGAATGGTTAATCAGTATGTACTTCCCGAATCGGGCCAGGTCGGCAACTTTTACAGCAGCTGGGCTGACAACCGATGGAGCCCGTCGAACCCGGAAGGAAGTTTTCCGCGCGCCGATACCCGTGCTTCGTCGTCGATCAACGGCGGGTTGAACCAGAACGATTTCTGGCTGAACAATGCCTCGTTTGTAAGGCTTAAAAATGTGGAGCTGGGCTACACGCTACCGAAAGCGGCTTTGTCCAAAATCAGAATCTCGTCATTAAGAATTTATGCCAGCGGATTCAACCTGTTCACACTGACCGGTGTAAAAGACTACGATCCGGAAGGAAGTCAGGGAAGCGGACAGTTTTACCCGCAGCAACGAATCATGAACCTTGGACTGAATATCAAGTTTTAATTGAAAAGAAAAATGAAGTATATAAAAAGAATGACCGTTTTATCAGTGCTTGCTGCGTCGATGTGCCTGGTATCCTGCAAGGAAAATTTCCTCGATGTAGTTCCCACCGACCGCGTATCAGATGCTTCTATCCTGTCGGACTCGGTGCTGTTTGAGGCTTTTGTGACCAACCGTTATATGGGTACCAGGCTTACAGACAAAGAAGCCGAAGGAACACTGCCCGGATTCGGACGCGGTTTTGAGTATGCCATGTGGTCATCGCTGACAGATGAATCCATTTACAATAACGACGACAACACCTGGCTGATCCAGCGCGGACAGATCGCTCCCGAAAACACCGGCATTGCAGGTACTTTCTGGGGAAGAAGCTACCGCAGCATCCGCGAAATAAACTATGCGCTTGCCAATATAGACAAGGTTCCGATGAGTGAAGAAAAAAAGAAAATGCTCCGGGGCGAACTGCAGTTTATCCGCGCATTCCGCTATCATGACCTTATCCGAAACTACGGCGGTGTGGTGCTGATGGGCGACAAGGTAAGCGAGATCAGCGATGACCTGACAAGCCAGGATCTTTTCAACCGTGCAGACATCAAAGCCAGCATTGACTACGCAACGGCTCAGCTTGATGAAGCGGCTGCATTGCTGCCCGAGTCCAATGACAACAACACATGGAAACTGGGCAGAGCGACAAAAGGTGCCGCCATGGCGTTAAAATCGCGGTTGTTGCTTTATGCAGCCAGTCCGTTGTACAATGCCGGCACATGGCAACAAGCGGCTGCGGCAGCCAAGGCAGTAATGGATATGAACAAATACAGCCTGTACACAGGTGGTTATGGCAGCCTTTTTACCACAACGGATAATCCGGAAATCATTTTTGGAAGATTGTATGCCGTCGGTGCGCGTCACGTATGCTTGGAAATAGCAAACGGGCCGAACAGCTATAATGCATGGGGCGGCAATGTGCCTTTGCAGAACATCGTGGATGATTACGAAATGATGGACGGCACCAAAATCACCGACGCAAAAACAAGTTACGACCCGCAGAATCCGTACAAAAACCGTGATCCGCGGTTTTACGCAACTATTTTGTACAATGGCGCAACGTACAGAAACAGCATCATCGAGACTTACACGCCGGGCGGAAAAGACAGTAAAGACGGCCCTTCCAACTGGAATACTTCCAAAACGGGCTATTATCTGAGAAAATTCATGAACGACAATCTTCCCATTGACAATCCGTGGGACGTAGCCGGGACACAAACATGGATTTACTTCCGTTATGCAGAAATCCTGCTGAATTATGCCGAAGCGCAAAATGAAGCCGCCGGGCCGGATGCTTCTGTATACGCAGCGATCAATGCAGTTCGTCAACGCGTCGGGGTTGCCATGCCCGCTATTCCTGCCGGACTGACGCAGGCTCAGATGCGAGAACGCATCCGCAACGAGCGCCGCATTGAACTGGCTTTTGAAGAGCACCGTTTTTATGATGTCCGCCGCTGGAAAATTGCTCCGGAAAAAGAAAACAAGCCTGCATACGGCATCGAAATCGGCAAGAACGGGACGGCTTATACCTACAAGCAAAAAGAAGCGCTGACAGGGAAAAGCTTTACCGAAAAGCAATACTGGCTGCCGATTCCGCGTGCAGAAATTCAGGCTTCGAACAATAAGCTTACACAAAATCAGGGATATTAATTGAATGAAAACGGCCCTTTTCTCTAACCGGGAAAAGGGTTTTTTATATACCTCAGCCATGCCATCGAACAGTACTTATAACTTATTGTCACTTTTATGTTTTTTCCTGACATTACCTTCCTGCAAATCCGCTGAAAAAACAGCCGGGATCCCGGAAAATGACCAAACCCTGACCATCACCCTCAATCCTGCCAGAACGTATCAGTCCATCGATCATTTCGGTGCTTCGGATGCATGGGCGTGCCAGTTTGCAGGCAACTGGCCGGATGCGAAAAGGAATGCCATTGCGGATCTTCTTTTCAGTCAGGAATCCGGCGAGGACGGCCGGCCAAAAGGCATCGGCTTGTCGATCTGGCGATTCAATATCGGAGCAGGTACGGCCGAACAGGGCGAGCAAAGCGGAATCCGGGACGAATGGCGCCGTGCCGAATCGTTTCTGAATGATGACGGAACTTATAACTGGGACAAACAAGCCGGCCAGATCTGGTTTCTGAATGCAGCCAAGGCGCGAGGCGTCAATGCATTTCTTGCCTTTCCGAACAGTCCGCCGGTGCAGCTCACGATCAACAAAAAAGGATATGCGGATAACGGAAAACCTAACCTTGCTGCTTCGAACTTTCCTCGGTTTGCAATGTACCTTGCCGATGTAATCACGGGTGTAAGCAAAAAAACGGGCATTACTTTCAATCACATCAGTCCGGTCAATGAACCGCAATGGGACTGGAGTGACGGCGGCCAGGAAGGAACGCCTTTTTACAACAATGAAATTGCGCAGATCACCCGTTCGCTCAGTTCCGCTTTATCCGGGCAAAAACTCAGTACAAAAATTGATATTGCCGAAGCCGGACAAATTGAATACCTGTATTCAGAACATAACAAACAGGATCGTCAGAATCAGATTTATTCCTTTTTTGACAAAGCCTCTGCCAATTATGTCGGCGACCTGCCGAATCTTTCCCGATCCATTTCCGGCCACAGCTATTTCACTACGTCGCCGTACAAAGCCGCGGCTGAGAAAAGAACCAGGCTTGCCGAAAGCCTGAGAAACGTCAGCGGCCTGAAATACTGGATGTCGGAATATTGCATACTGGGCGATAACGAAGGAGAAATCAAAGGGGAAGGAAAAGATCTGGGCATAGATGCCGGACTTTACATTGCAAGGGTGATTCACAATGATCTTGTAAATGCCAATGCTTCGGCCTGGCACTGGTGGCTGGCCATTTCGCCGTATGATTATAAAGACGGGCTGATCTCGATCGATAAAAACAAAACAGACGGAAACTTTCAGCCTACCAAAATGCTCTGGGCACTGGGACAATACAGCCGTTTTGTACGTCCGGGTGCGGTAAGAACAGAAGTTACAGTGGCCGGAGATGCGAAGGATCTGCTGGTTTCTTCCTATTTGAACACAAATGGAGAACTTGTCAGTGTCATCATCAATTCCGGAACGCAGGCCCGGAAACTTTCTTTGAAATCAGGTCAGAATAATTTTTCTGTTCAAAGTGCATACCAGACTTCCGACAATGCCAGCCTCGAACCGGTAAATACAACCGGCTTTTCAAAGGAATTTGCAGTTCATCCAAAAAGCATTTTAACAATCATCGGAAAAGCGGGAAAATAAATAAGTTAGTAAGACGAATGAGTTTATAATTTGTTTTACAAATCCATATTCAGAAAGCCCGGCGAACTGATTCTCAATTAGCCGGGCCTTTTTCGTTAACAAGATTTACATTCTATCAAAAAAGCATTTTACATATGACAGTTTACAAAGGGCATTCAAACAGCGTACCTTACCCTCATTCCGTAACAAGCACTTTCAGCACTTCGGTTGCGGCGGCAGAACGGACTTTCAACAGATAAAGCCCTTTGTTCAGCGATAGTCCGGATAGGTCTACTTCGGTCTTCGCCGACTTTTGTTGAGGCAGTGCAAGATCATAAGCTCTTCCAAGCCTGCTGATCAGCTGCAACGAAACGGCGCCTTCATGTTTGTCCGACAGTTTGAGTGTAAACTGCTTTTTAACAGGATTCGGGTAAACCGTCGACTTTCCGTTTTCAGATTTTGGAAAAGCAGCCGGAGAAGTAATTTCCTGATTTATGCGGGTCTCTGCGAAATATGGTGCGGTGGTCAGGATTACAAGCTGCGGAGCATTGCCCGACGGATTTTCTTTGCTGTGAAAATACAGTTTCCGGTTTCTGTCCGTAGGATTTTTCAATAAAATGCTCACGATCCGGCCAGATCCAAACTGGGCACGTACATGTTCGGTTACATCCAGTTCATAGTATTTGGCTTCGTCATTAACATCTGCATAGCTCAGCGGGATAAAACCGCCTACCGGTGCATTTTCCCATGTAATACCCGATTCTGTCCATTCATTGTTGTCGATTCCGTAAGCAGAGACATTGGTTTTTCCGGTATTTTCAGCGTTGTAGCCATAAATGCGGAGCTTTGCCGAAATAAGGGCGTCCTTTTCAAGGAGCCCTCTTACCGAGAACTGCAGATACGTGTTCCGGGTGACATCTTCCGATCCGGACTTTACTTCCAGCAATCCGGATGCACCAAAATTCTGGTTTGCGAATTCGCCGTCCCGCACATGTACATCGGCCAATGCCGGCAATACAATCCTGTTGACATATTCCGAAGATGGAATTACTTCAATGGCAGCAACCGAAGGCTGATTTGCACCTGCGTTCAGGAAATCAATGTTCAAAATGCCGTCGGATACGGTTATATTGGTATATTCCTCTTCAACCGCCGTCATCGGACCGCCTGCATATGCGATGATATTATACTCATCTGCGCGATTAACACCTTCAAAATCAATATTGAACAATCGCTGGCGAAGTCCTTTTGGCACACCGCCCGGCGCACCAAAATAGATTTCGGCAAAATGCAGTACAACGACATACTCACCGTTAGTTACCGGAATATTATAGCTGAACGACTGTGCACTGCGCTCGGAACGGTAAAGTTCATCGTCTTCCGTTTTCAGAATATCAAAATTCCCGATCGTATTGGTACGGTCAAGGCCTCCGTTGTACTTGTCTGCTTCAAAGACCTTGCCATCCGCCGTTGTGTATGCGCCTCCGCCCGCATTGATGCGCACGGTTGTGCCGGTATTTGCAGGTTTAACCGTTAATTTTACCGTTAGTGTTGCGCTGATGTAACCCGCAGCTGCCGCAGTGACCGTAGCCGTATATTTTCCCGGAGCAAGCCCGGTGGCATCCATGCCAAAGGTCAGTTTGCCTAATGAAGCAGAAGGAATCGTAAGCCAGTCACTGTTCTCCGACTTTGTAAATGTTACCGCAGTGGAATCCGCACTGGCTGCAAGGTTTACGGACTGAGATGCCGTTGTTGTGCCATTTTCAAGTGTAACGTTCAGTAATCCGCTTGAAAATACCAAAAACTGGTTTTCAGTCTCCGGAGCCAGTTTGACGATCCAGAAATCACTCCCGCCCCTGTAACCTTCGGTTTTATCCGCTCCTGCCCAGGATTCAGAGGATCCGCCCAGTAAATATCCGCCGTCCGAAGTTTGGACGAGGCCGCTGAAATAATCAATGTATAAACCGCCGATTGTTTTGTCCCATTGTTTGGTTCCGTCTTCTGCTATTTTTACGATCCAGTAATCATCCACTCCTTTTGAGTTTTGCGATTTTTCGTTACCGGCATCTCCGTTGGAATATCCGCCGATGATATAGCCTCCGTCTTTGGTCTGCGTAATACTAACCAGGTTTTCTATACTGTTTTCGGTCTCAAAATATTTTCCGCTGTATGACTTGTTCCAGACCAGATTTGCGCTTGCATCCAGTTTTACAACCACATAATCCTGATTGGGCAATTCTGTGGTCACACCCAGAATATAGCCGCCGTCGGAAGTTGTTTGACCTACTGTCAAACCGCCCAGCCCGTTTGTGGGTATAAATTTTTCCCATTGCATGGAGCCATCCGCTGCAAATCTGGCCAGATACCATTGAAAAGCGCTGCCCGTAGCATTCGAATTTCCTGCAACAAAATATCCGCCATCCGCCGTAATTTCCAGAGATACTATATAATCGTAATATTTTGTCCCGAATGTTTTGTCCCATTCCTTATCCCCGTTTTCGGATAGCTTCACGATCCAGTTGTCATGAGGAAAAGAAGTTTCCAGTGCATCCTGTGACTTGTCCGCACCCTTCCCCGACTGCGAAAACCCGGCCAGTATATATCCTTTATCCGGAGTTTGCTTTACGGAGGTAAGAAAATCGCTGCCGGTACCGCCGATGGTTTTGTCCCATTGTTTGGTTCCGTCCGACGAAATTTTCACAATCCAGTAATCGCCTTTTCCACCCTCCGTAACGCTACGGTCATCGCTGCTTTTGTCACCTCCTGCATCCGAATCCGACCTTCCTCCCAGAATATAACCGCCATCTGAAGTTTGATGAATGGCAATAAGCTGATCATAACCGCTGCCTCCGTAAGTTTGGTCCCATTCCTTTGTACCGTCTGCAGAAATCTTTACAATCCAGTAGTCGGCACTACCTTTGCCGGCCTGCGACTTTTCACCACTGATGCCGGACTTGGAAGTTCCTCCCAGAATGTAACCGCCGTCTGTTGTAAGCTCCAATTTTTCCAGAACATCATCTTCATTTCCTCCATACGTTTTATCCCAGGAAATTACAGGCTGTGCAAACAGATTTGCCGAATAAAAAAGAAGAACCAGCAACAGTAAGGGACGTGCATACGGAACATAAAAATCTAGATTGAATTCATACCGAAACGGTAAAGTACCCGGTTTGAGAAACAGCGTTCCGGAAGCATTTTTGGTCCGGCAAATGAATGGAAGTAGCGTTGATTTCATAAATAAGAGCAGCGTTAAAAGTGATTGGATTAATGGTTTGATCAGGTGTAAGCAGGAAATATGTCGGCAGCAATGGTAATGACTGAAGGAAATGCCAGAATGAAGTAGACGGTGCGTGTTTATTGCTATTGGAATCTGTATTCTTTTTTGCTTATGCGAGTACACATAAGTCACCGATACTGTATATTACCAAATATAATTATAATAAATATATAAATATTATAATCACCTGAAAAAACATTCCGTTTGATTCAGGATTTTCTGAAGATAGAAAGGCTGATCAGGATTTACACAAACTCATAAAAGCAAACAGTATAACAGCCCTGCATTCTTTATAGGATAAAATAGAATTGGATACAGTTTACAACCACTTGAAATTGCGGTTAGTTTTACAAAAGGAGTTGCCTGAACATCAACCTTTTTATTGGCTTTCTTAATCTCGAAGTAGTTTTTTAGCAGTTCGTTGATAATTCTTTTCAGAGCAACAGCGCCGCGGTTAGTTGTAGCTCCGGAGGAGCTCTCTGTTTATAGCAAATTGCATGCGGTATTTGGTATGTTCGCTCCGGAGGAGCGTCCTGCCAATTGCAAAAGGAAACCCCATCCGGAGTTAAATTCAATTTTTTGGATTTCCTGTTTGCTACAAACAGCAAACCGCTCCGCGGTTATTAATAGCTCCGGAGGAACTTTCTGTTTGTAGCAAATTACATATGGTATTTGGTATGTTCGCTCCGGAGGAGCGTCCTGTCGATGACAAAAGGAAACCCCGTCCGGGGTTAAAATTCATTTTTCATGGATTCCATGTTTGCTACAAACAGGAAACCGCTCCACGGTTATTAATAGCTCCGGAGGAGCTTTCTGTTTGTAGCAAATTGCATGCGGTATTTGGTATGTTCGCTCCGGAGGAGCGTCCTGTCAATTGCAAAAGGAAACCCCATCCGGGGTTTAACAATTTTTTATGTATTCCACTATCTGCTACAAACAGGAAACCGCTCTGCGGTTTCTGTCACGTAACTTTAATTAAATATGATTTATATAAAAACAAAAAAATAAAGACCTTCATAGGAAAGTCTTTATTAACGTTAAAACCAGAATATTTACTTTATTGACGCTGCTTCGTTTTTTGCTTTTTCGTAATCATAAAACCATTTGAAATCCTTGTCATAGGGTTCTGCGCCTACTCTTTTGTACCACGCTGCATACTTTCTTTCCAGCTCCTTAACCACTTCCGGATATTTCGAAGAAAGATCGACCAGTTCGGTGCGGTCTTTATCTATGTCATACAACTGCCATTTTTCCGAGCGTTCAGCAACCAGTTTCCATTTTCCGTCCCGGATGGCGCGGTTTCCTTCATGTTCCCAGAAAAGCGGGTTTTTCCGGTTGATCGGCTTTCCGGTAAACGCCGGCCTCAAACTGGTACCTTCCAATGGCTGAATAGGCTGGTTATTAAAAGTTTCCGGATATTCTGCACCGCCAAGATCAGCCAGCGTAGCCATGATATCAATGATGTGTGCGGGCTGTTTTTCAAATTTCCCGTTCCGGCTTGCCGGTATTCCAGCCGGCCAGGATATGATGCCCGGCGACGAAATGCCGCCTTCATGCGTATGATGCTTGTAAGCCCAGAACGGCGTACAAGCCGCCTCCGCCCATCCCTGACCGATAAACACCGAAGACTCTGCCGAGCCTGGTTTTTCTCCTTCAAACTTCCCTTCTATGCCCGGCTCGGCGTTGCCGCCGTTGTCTGAAACAAAAAGAATGACGGTATTATCAAAAACGCCTCTCTTTTTCAAACCGTTCACCAGATCTCCGATGCTCTTATCGAGCCTGTAAATCACAGCGGCATAAACTGCCATCATATGGTCGTATTTTTCCTTCTCTGCCTGGCTCAGACTTTCCCACTTCGGTACATTGGGATTCATCGGCGGCAGTTTCCACGACGGATCAATAAGGCCGAGGCGGATCTGCTTTTCATAGCGTTCCTGACGAAGTTTTTCATATCCTTTCCGATATTTTCCTCTGAATCTGGCTATGTCTTCTTCCGGAGCCTGCAAAGGAAAATGCGGTGCATTGTGCGCCAGATACAGCATAAAAGGCTTTTTGGCAGCAATTCCTTCATCGATAAACCGCAGCCCGAAATCGGTCCAGAGATCTGTAGTATACCAGTTTTCCGGAAGCTTGTCCGAATCATTGGCAAGTTCTTCGCCATCCAGAAACAGCTTTGCTCCTTTTCCGGCGCCATAATAAAACCCGCCCGCAGGCGCATTGAGCGAACGGTCGAAGCCGCGCTTCCAAGGAACGGTTCCGTGCGGCTGCCCCACATGCCATTTTCCGGTCATGGCCGTAAAGTAGCCAGCGTTTTTCATCACTTCGGCAATAGTCACACTTTTGTCATTCAGCTGTGCGCGGTAAGCAGGATGGTCTGCGCCTTTGTCTTCCATCATGTGGCCGATTCCGGCCTGATGACTGTATACGCCTGTCAGCAACGCCGCGCGGGTCGGGCAGCAACGTGCTGTATTGTAAAAACTTGTAAGCCGCAACCCATTCTGCGCCAGCTTGTCCAGGTTCGGCGTCGGAATTTCACTGCCGTAGCATCCCAGATCGGCGTATCCGAGATCATCTGCAAGTATGACAATCACGTTCGGCTTTTGCTGAGCAAAAGTGGCATAAGTTGTAAAAAGCATCAACAGTAATGCTGATTTCCATTTAGTATGCATGTTCCCTGCGTTTTAGTCCGTTACAACATTTATTATTTTATAAAATGATCTCTTATTCCCAAAGTACATTCTGCTTAAGAAGCGGATTGTTATCAAGCTCCGTTTGCGGGATCGGGTACAAATAATTTTTCTCGGTAGCATTGGTTTTACCTACTTTCTGCAGACTTTTCAGTAAAATTCCTTTACCGTCTGCGTCTTTCTCACGAATGAGGTCAAACCATCGCTGGTATTCGTATACGAGTTCCAGCCTTCTTTCAAAATAAACCGAATCACGAAACTGGTTTTTTGTTAATCCCGCCGTCAGGTTCGGGAGACCGGCTCTGGCCCGCACTCGGTTAATTGATTTATAGGCTTTTACAGTCGGGCCGTTTACTTCATTTTCAGCTTCGGCGTGGATCAGGAGCAGTTCCGCATAACGGATGATCGGCACGTTGGCTTCGGAGTTCGAAGTTACAGCCGTGTTGTTCGGGTCCCACCATTTGTTCCAGAACGGCGTCGAATCATTTGGCACAGCGGGATTGACAAGCGGCAATGCATATTTTTTTCCATTGGCCGGACTGGTAAAACTTCTTACAAAAGTCACATCCCTGCGCTTGTCTGCAGGTTTGAAAAGTTTGTAAATACTGAAAAACTTATCTTCTCCTTCCGTGTAGTAACGAACCATATGCGCATAGTTTCCGGTCAGTCCGGGAATGGCGGAGAAAATCGCACGGGACATTTCATTATTTCCCTGATTATAGGAATTCGCTTTCATCTGAGCAGAAAATATATGCTCCGTGCCATTTTTGAAAGCCGGCAGAAAAACTTTTGCATAATCCGCTGCCAGATCATAACCGTAAGCTCCCGTTCCGCCGTCGGACGGCGACAAGGCTTCTTCCGCTTTGGAAATGGCCTTTTGGTAATTTTCCGTCAGCTTCAAAGGAAGCGATGCCTTGATCAGATATACTTTTGCCAGCAGCGCTCTGGCAGCTCCGGAAGTTGCTCTTCCCAAATCGGGCGAACTGTAAGAGGTTGGCAAAACGGATGCAGCTTCAGTTAAATCTTTCTCAATCTGCGCATAAACGTCAGCGGACGGACTTTTTGCAATGGCATAATCAGACGGTGAAACAAAATTCTGATATTCTGTAACCAGCGGCACATCGCCGTAAAGCCGTACAAGGTTGAAGTAAAACAATGCTCTCAGAAATTTGGCTTCGCCCAGAATCCTTTCCTTGTTGCCCGGAATACTGAAACTGATTGCCGGAATTTTGTTTAAAACCACATTGGCCTTGCGGATAGCGGCATAATGCTGCTGCCAGATTTCATAAACTCGCAGATTACTGGAAGAATGCGACTGCACCGCCAGCGACCTTACGTCCGGATTGGTTGCGCCCGGTCCCGGATCTTCGTCATCGCTGCCCATGTTCATGCCCGTGTTGAACAAGGTATTGTAAGGTGTCTGGATCCTTCCGGAATTCAGGAAAAAGTACACGGCATTAATCGCAGTATTGGCATCGGATTCTGTTTTGTAATACTGTTCTTCGGTTATTACCGAAGCAGGTTCTTCGGTCAGGAAGTCTTTGCAGGAGGCAATGAAAAGCGTGCTGAGTGCGAGAACGAGGTAAGAATATTTTTTCATTTCAGGAATCAATTTGAATGACTATCAGAATGTCAGCGATAAACCGACCTGATAAGATTTGTTGTTCGGGTACACACTGTCGTCCACTCCTTTGTTGATCAGGCTTTGTCCGTTGGAACTCACTTCCGGATCAAAACCTGTGTATTTGGTCCAGGTAATGGCATTCTGGGCAGACACATAAATCCGCAGCGACTGAATGCGCACTTGCGAGAGCAATGCTTTCGGCAATGAATAACCAAAGGAAATGTTTTTCAGCCTGTAATACGTGGCATCTTCAATGAAGCGGTCCGAAATGGTGATCGCAGGGTCCTGATATGCTTCTTTCACGTCCGTATCGGTGTTTGTCGGGGAATAACGGTTCAGGAGTGCACGCGACGCATTGGTGTAACCCGTTCCCAGTTCAAGGTTTGCACGGTTTACATTGTACAGTTTGCCGCCGACGGAAGTCTGGAAGAAAACGGCCAGGTCAAATCCCTTGTAATTGAACGTATTGGTTAGTCCGGCAGTAAATCTGATCTGGTTGTCTATTACTTCCCTGTCGCCGGCCTGCGTGATTTTGCCGTCCCCGTCCAGATCTTTAAACTGCTGTCCGCCCGGTCCTTTGTTGGCCTGCGGCGTGAGTGCCGTTTCACCATCCTGAATCACACCGTCCGTTTTATACACGATGAATGAACCCAGCGGATGGCCGACTTTCGCGATGGATGGTGCCGAACTGGAAGGAATATACTGATTGACGCCTTCTCCAAGGTCCAGGATTTTGTTTGTATTGCGGGCAAAAATGAAGATCGAATTCCACTTCAGATCGCCCGTAAGGTTCTGGGAATTAACGGCCAGTTCAAAACCTTTGTTCGAAACTGCGCCTACATTCTGGTAAATCGTGGAACCTTGCCCGGAATAGAAATCGGATAATCCTGATGTTCCCGGTACCGTTCTCGTAAGCAGCAGATCCGTGGTCTTTTTGTAGTAATAATCAGCAGTAATGTTCAGGCGGTCTTTGTACAGACCGATGTCCAGACCGGCATCCACCTGAAAAGTCTTTTCCCATCCCAGATTTTTGTTGGATACCGTACTCGGCGCATAGCCCGAAACCGTACTCGATGAAAAATTATACGGATAATAAGTCAGCTGCGCAAGCGATTGATACGGCGGAATGCTCTGGTTTCCGGTCGATCCGGCGCTCAACCGCAGTTTCAGCAGGCTTACTTTCGTAATATTTTTAAAAAATGGCTCATTGGCAATATTCCAGCCCAATGCTGCGGAAGGAAAATAACCCCATTTGTTTCCGGCTCCGAATTTGGAAGAACCGTCTGCACGAAGCGTGAACGTCACCAGATAACGGTCATCAAAAACGTAATTGATACGGCCCAGATAAGATGCCAGCGCAAAGTCGGTCGAAGATGAGCCGGGAGTTCTGTTGGTGATTCCTGTTCCAAGATTATTGTAACCAAAAGCATCGGATGAAAATCCTGCTGCCTCGGCAATGGCCCCTTTTGATTGTGACTGCTGGGCAGTAAAACCGATTACGGCATTAATCCTGTTTTTATCATTCAGCTCTTTATCGTAGCTCAATGTATTTTCATTCAGCCAGTTGGCAGTAAAAATGGAACCCACCAGCGCATTTCCGTTCAGGGCCGTGCCTTCGTAAGTCGAAATCGGCAAATAGCGGTTCTGCTTGTTATCCACGACATCCGCACCCACCAGCACTTTGGCTTTGAGGCCTTCTATTATGGTATATTCAGCCGAAATATTTCCTAAAAAACGATTGGTAATGGTTTGGTTCAGCTGATTGTAAAGCGAATTGATCGGATTTGCGTAAACGGTTTCAAACGGGCTGAACCTGACAAATTTACCGTCTTCCTGATAAATGGGCAGCGATGGCGGCGTAAGAACCAGCGCGGAAACGACCGATGCGGGAGCCACGTTGGCTTTGGTATGGCTCCCGGTGATGCTGGACGTGAACCTTAATTTATCATTGTAACTGTGATCAATGTTGAAGCGGGCCGAAAGCCTGTTAAAGTCGGTATTCTGAAGAACGCCATTCTGTTTCAGGTAATTGGCCGAAATCCCGAGCCTTGTCTTGTCCGAACCGGAAAGAATGGAAATGCTGTGACTTTGCTGCGTTGCTTTTCTGAAGGCTGCTGCCTGCCAGTCGGTCCCCGCTCCCGTTGTATCCAGCGTGAACCCGATTACACCGGGCAGAACCGGCGTCTTACCCGAGTTAACGGCTGCATCTTTGCGGAGCTGCCACCATTCGCCTGCATTCATCAAGGGCAAAGTCCGGATCACTTCCTGCCTTCCGAAATAAGATTCATAAGTAATCGAGGATTTGTTTTTGGAACCGCCTTTTGTCGTGATAATCACAACGCCGTTGGCTCCTCTTGACCCGTAAATTGCTGTTGCCGAAGCATCTTTCAACACATCAATGGATTCAATATCAGCCGTATTCAGGAAGGAAAGCGGATTGATTTTGGAACCGGCCGTTACACCCGCATCACTCACACCATATTCATTATTGATCGGAAAACCGTCGATTACATACAACGGATCGCTTCCTGCAGTGATGGAATTGCTCCCTCTGATCTGGACGCTCACGCCACCGCCCGGCTGCCCGGAGGTCTGCGTCACGGTTGCTCCCGCAATAGAGCCCTGCAGTAACCTTTCTACGGAAACAACAGGCTGCGATTTGATTTCAATGGGAACGGAAGAAACGGAGCCGGTAATGTCTTTTCTCTTTTGCTCGCCATAACCGATCACCACCACTTCATTCAGCAAATTAGCCGTTTTCAGGACCACTTCAACAGGCTCGGCAGCCAGTTCGTAAATTTCAATTTCCTGCTGCTGGAAACCGGTGATATTGATCTGCAGAGTAAACGGAAACTCTTTGGAAGCCGCAATGCTGAATTTTCCGTCCAGGTCGGTGACGGTGTTTTTGGACATGCCTTTTTCAATGATGGTAGCGCCGGGCAAGCCCATTCCGGTTTCATCCTTTACAACTCCGGTGATGATATCCTGTGCATGGGCGAAGGTAGAGGCAAAGACGATAGTGCCCAATAATGCTATCAGGTAAATGTTTTTCATGATGACTTTTTTTAAAATAACTGCTCTGAACCGTTTCAGATGCGAATGGGTGATGGCAGGTTTTCAGGAAGTTTTTCGTTTTTGACTTCATCTCCGACCATAGGGCCGTCAGCAGCCAGTTCACTGCCGCTTTTTTTGGATTTCAGAATCGGCCACAACAATTGTGCATACCATTCTTCTTCCTTGTAATGTTTGATACCGAATGAAGTCGGGTATCTGCGGGTAATGATGCCGGTACTGAAAATGATGTCCCAGAGAAAAAACATGTTGCCGAAGTTGCCTTTGTAATAGCCTACGCCGTCGTCCGTTGTATCCGCATGATGCGCATAATGCGTGGCAGGCGTTGAAATAAATCTTTCCAGCACCCAGCCAACCGGGCTGAGCCATTTGATCGTATAAAACGGTTTATCCCAGGGAATACTGGAATGCGCACCGGTCACAATCAGCGACTTGACCACTTTTACAAACAAAGCCGCGTAACCAAGTCCGACGTAAGTCAGTGCTACGGTAAGGTAAGTCTGGGAAAAGAAAATCGTGTAGATGATATTCTGCCGCCCGGCCATCGCCATTCCCATGTACGGAGCACTGTGATGTGTTCTGTGAAAACGCCATAACCAGGGCAATTGATGATGCAGGCGGTGATACCAGTATTGCGTAAGGTCGTCGGCTACGGCTATGATCGCAAACGCCCACCAGAAAGGTACCCATGAAAAGTTATCCTTGATACCGGGCAGAACTTTCGGCAGCAGTTCCAGACTGAAATACGTTACAAGCGGCGCAATGATGATTTTGGGAAGCACATAGCATGCAACATCCAGAAAGCGTTCGTTTTTGGTCCATTTGTTTTCGTAAAGACCGGCAATAAATTCAATAATGCCGAGCACCAGTACAATAACCGGAAGTCCCCACGAACTCAGATGCGTGAAAACGCCTTCGATAAAATGAGGAACTTTGAAAGGCAGTGCGTTGCTGCCGGCCCAGGGCTTGTAATCCGTAAGATAAAACGCGGCAAACATTAAAAATACGGGTGCCAGATATAGGAATATACTGATCAATGCATCGCGCCTGATTTTCTGCACGACCTCTTTTTCAATTTTCATGATTGACAAGGATAACTGGAGTGAAAAATGATTACCGGATTATGCTATACGCAAGCCAGATTCCTCCGGCTATCAGAACAAACGGAACGATGGTGAGCAAGATACCGACTGCGATTTTTTTGGCAAGAAGTATTACGTCAGCGAAAGTCATAACAGAAATAGCTATATTGAATATGAATACCAGAATACCCCATGGACAGTCCGCCAGTTTACGCAAATTGACAACCACCGAAAATTTACCTGAATGGCGGTACTGCCAAATGGGATATTCCAGGATATAACCGAAACAAAAAGATATTACATGCTACAACAATCCGCGCTGAATGGATTGGAATGTAAGAAAACCACCTTGTTTGTCATGACTGACAAATCAGAAGAATGTAAAATAACCGCTTTCATATGCAAATGATTTCAGGTTTACTTATAGTGCCGGGTGGTTCAGAACTATAAGTCTATAAAATTGATAGACAAAGTAATGTTAATGGATTTTAAATTGCAAGCATTTGGATATTTATTTTTGATCCGTACCTCGGCAACACAGTTTGTCAATCCGGTTTCTGCCCGTTTTCAGCCTGTATTTCATTGGGTATGCCAATTTCATAAAACTTCATTGCTTCCGAAAGCTGTTCTGCAATGCGCTTGATCAGGATTCTTGGCGCCAAGATCCGGATTTTTGAACCAAAGCCTAAAAGCTCCCGTTCGAGCTCATAATTGTGAATTACCTGAATACTGAAAACAATGCCTTCTTCATCATTGCTGACGATTTTCTGTGTGGCATGCAGCGGTTTAGTAATTACATACGGCGCATCTTTATGATTCATCCAGAAAACCACTTTCATATCCCGCTGGCCAGGCGATTTGGTAACGCCCAGAACGTCCGCATAATAATTGGAAAGATCGAGCGTCTGGTTTTCACGGTAAATTTCACAACGGTCATTTTCAAGTGTTTGAAACCTGTCCAGCGCCAGTGTCAGCAACGGCGCATGCCGCTGATGCGATTGCCCGAGTACAAACCAGCGGTTCCTGTATTCTTTTAAAAGATACGGACTGAAACAAAAAGTGGCCGGCTGCCTGGCTTTAAAAGATTGATATGTAATACAGAGAACCGTTTTCGAAATGATGGCTTTTCGAATCCCTTCAATGAATTCCAATCCTTTGAGGTGATCATTTTTTTCGAAGTCAACAACGGGCAGACTTTGGGTTCTCTGCGCATAAATCCGGTCTTCCAGCTTGCTGACCATTTCCGACAAGTCCGTAAAATGGCTGAACCCTTTAAACTGTTTCAACAAGCCCGAAACCTCGCCGAGCACTTTCAGGTCTTCATGGCTGAGCGGAATGTTGGTAATGCTGTAATGCCTGTCGGAGTACGTATAATATTTTTTATCCACGACAACAATCGGTGCTTCGTAACCGAGCTTGTCACTCCGCATCATTTCAATATCCGCCTGAACAGAACGCCTGCTTACGCCTTTGTCAATCCCCTCAAACTCGTAAAGTGCAGCGGAACATGCTTCAATCAGATCATCCAGCGTCCATTTGCGAAAACGGTTCTGCAGACAATTGTCAATTGTACGGTAACGAATCAGTGCGTTGCGGTTTACTGGCATAAAAAATATTTGCGGAAAATATAAAAATAAATGCTTCTGCGCAAAAAGACTGCGCAGTCGGGTTGTTGGTTTGCATTGTCAGAGAGAAAATGTACACAACAAATAAACGAAAGGAGGTTACTATGAAATTCAATTCCCAGAAAAGCAGCACGCGGCAGACCGAAAATCACGAAGGTGCAAAAGCATTTGTAATGAATCCTGAAATGCAGCTTTATACAGCCGTAGTAACCTGGTCGCTGAATGATACCTTTTATGAAAAAAACGACGAACGGCTTAACCGCGTTCGAACGCTGATTACTACATGCGACCCATTGTTTGTGGCCAGACTTGCCGTATATGCCCGTCATAAAATGTACATGCGCTCTGCTCCGCTTGTACTGCTGACCGAACTGGCCCGGATTCACTCCGGCGATAACCTGATTGCCCGAACCACTGAAAAAGTAATTGCCCGCGCTGATGAAATTACGGAACTGCTCGCCTGTTATCAGCTCCTGAACGAACGTACAGGTCTGAAAAAGCTGAACCGATTGTCCAAGCAGTTACAAAAAGGACTGTCGGCTGCATTCAACCGTTTTGACGAATACCAGTTTTCGAAATACAACCGCAGTGGAGAGGTCAAACTTCGCGATGCATTGTTTCTCGTCCATCCGAAAGCCAAAGATGAAGCGCAGCAAATGCTTTTTAATAAAATGGCAGAAAACAGGCTTGAAACTGCTTATACGTGGGAAACGGAACTTTCAGCTTTGGGCCAAAACGATTTTGAAAATGAGTTTGCCCGCGCCGAAGCTTTCAAAAGCAAATGGGAAGAACTGATCGATAGTAACAAAGTCGGCTATATGGCTATGCTGCGCAATCTGCGGAATATTCTTCAGGCCGGCGTTTCGTACGGGCATTTGCAAAAGGTTTGTGAAATCATTTCATCAGCTGAAAAAGTGGCCAAAGCAAAGCAGTTTCCTTTTCGGTATCTGGCTGCCTACCGTGAATTACAAACAGGAATTCAGGTAACGGCACCACACTTTTCGGAAAAGATCAGAAGTCTTTTGTTTGGCAATGCGGGTTATACCGGTGATTTGCTGGAAGCACTTGAAAAAGCCGCTGCGCACAGCGCAGCTTCCATGGCCGGCTTTGACCAGCATACAAGGGTTCTGCTTGCGTGTGATGTTTCGGGTTCCATGCAGATGCCGGTTTCGCCCAAATCTAAAATCCAGCTTTTCGACATCGGGCTGATGCTTGCCATGCTGCTGCGGTCACGAAGTAAAAATGTAGTTGTCGGGATGTTTGGTGACAAATGGAAAACCATTACTGTTCCTAAAAATAACATTCTGGCCAATGTGCAGGAATTTTACAAACGTACGGGTGAAGTCGGGTACGCGACGAACGGTTATCTGGTAATAAAGGATTTGCTGGAAAGAAAAGTAATCATGGATAAAGTAATGCTGTTTACCGACTGCCAGCTCTGGAACAGCAGCGGCAGCCCGGAACATATCCATGCGCTCTGGATCCGGTATAAACGAGAAATTGCGCCTGATGCAAAATTGTACCTTTTCGATTTGAGGGGTTATGGCCAGTCGCCTTTGCAGCTTGTACAGCATGACGTGTACTTGCTTGCCGGATGGAGCGACAAAATTTTTGACATCCTGAATGCGCTTGAAAAGGGCCGTACGGCTTTGCAGGAAATCAATTCCATCATGCTTTGAAATGCTGAAACCTAACAAATACGCATGCGTTCCATTTGAAAATATTTAAAAATGACATTTGGCCAACTATTAAAATATCTGACAGCTAAGAGCTAACGATCAAAAGCTGATCAACAATCATTAAGGATGCCGTAGAAACAGGATACTTCGCTGCACTTACGGGGCGGGCATTATGGTGAAAGCCAGGATGGAGGTTCGAGTCCTCAAAGCGGTTCCCCGGCCTGTTTTGCCTGTCGCTCCTTAAAAAAAAAAGGTGTCGTAAATGCGTGTTACTTCGATCTGTCACATCCCGGGTCGCCGGTTCGAGTCCGGCTCTGCTGTGCAAGCAGCAGATAGCTCAGTTGGTAGAGCAGGGCACCGCAAGGTGCATGTCACGCATTGTTTTTTACCCTTTTTGTTATTTGAAAGATGTCGTACGAATGTGTTACTTCTTCTGGTAGAAACCGTGCAGACGGTCAGGTTCGAATCCTGTTTCACACATCCGGTTTGTTACTCTTTCAATTTAAATCGATTCGGTGCAGAGGCTGGATTAGTGTTTCCGGATGTTTGAAAATTGTTATACGATGCTATTTATTGTCATGTATGGTTGTTTGTAGTCATTTGTAGTTATGTATGGTCATATCATACATTTTTGATTTTGAGTATTCATAATGGCGGTTTCCGGTTTTTCTGAATATCTGGCTGAATTGACAAAGTTCTGGAAGGAACGTTTTTCTGTTTAGTACATCATCCTGTGCTATGGCAGACAGTACTGAAAACCCGGCCCTTTTGTTTATACGCTCGCCGTTCGGAAATTTTCCAGTTTTATAAAAGCAATTTTCAGACTGAACGCATGAACCGGAATGGTGTTTTAATAAGTTAAACGGGTTTAGCTTCCTTGCCAAACTGCGCAATTTATTCCCGAAATCCCAAAAACACCCCATGGATATATTGACTATTATTACATCTCTGATCATAACCAGTGCGGCATTTTCCTACCTCAACCAGCGTTTTCTCAGACTTCCGGGAACCATCGGCGTAATGACGATTTCCATTGTGGTTTCGCTCTTTATCATACTGATCGGCAAGACAGGATTTGAAAATTCCGGACTGATCAAAACGCTGACCTATAACATTGATTTTTCCAAAGTGCTGCTGGATGTCATGCTGGGATTTTTGCTGTTTGCCATGGCCATGCATTTTGACTATCAGGATCTTAAAAAGCTGAGAGCACCGGTGATATTGCTAAGTACCATTGGTGTTATTGTTTCCGCCGGTGTATTTGGCGGACTTTTCCATCTGGCAACCGTCCTCTTGAAAGTGGAAGTGCCGCTGATCTATTCATTTGTTTTCGGCGCACTGATTTCACCCACAGACCCGATCGCCGTTGCTTCCATTTTGAAGCAGTCCAGGATTCCTGCCCGGCTGGAAACCATTATTTCAGGTGAATCCATGTTCAATGACGCTGTGGGGCTTATCCTGTTTGTCACTTTGCTCAGCATTGCCGATCAGTCGCAGGAAAGTTTGTCGCTCATGCAATCACTGGTACTTTTTTCAGAGGAAGTCATCGGCGGTATCGTAATCGGTCTGATGGCAGGTTATGCGGGTTACCGGCTCATGAAATCAATCAGCGATTTTCAGACAATTTTTCTGATTTCAGTTGCACTTGTCTTAGGGCTTTCCGTTATAGCCGGACGTTTTCATGCCTCGGTTCCATTGTCTGCAGTTACCGCGGGACTGATTATAGGCAATAACCGCTTCGGAAGGTCGCATCCTGCCGAAGAATCCCTGAGCATGGTGTGGAAGTTGCTGGATGAAGTTCTGAATACGATTCTGTTTGTCATGATCGGTTTGCAGCTGATCATGCTTCCGTTTTTTAGCAATTACCTGCTCATTGGCTGTGTTTCGGTCGTTATCGTTCTTTTTGCCAGAATGATCAGCATTTCTATTCCTTCTATATTCATACTGCGCAGAATGAACCCGAGCAACCTTGCTATATTGACCTGGGCCGGACTGCGCGGCGGCATATCCGTTGCCATGGCGCTGCTGCTTCCGGCTTCTCCATACCGGGAAGCAATTCTGTCATGCTGTTATTTCATTGTGATCTTTTCAGTCATTGTCCAGGGCCTTACCCTGAACCGTGTTGTAAACAAATTTGCAGACGACAAGGATCTGTTGTAATTGTTTTTTTAAGCAAGCCGCTCATTTTGGAAACAAAAACGATTCGGTTTACAGGGTATAAAGGACATCGGGTATAATATAAGCAGATCGGGCTTTTCTGTTCTATACACCTGTAACACAGCAATCTTTTATGAAATTTACAAAAATGCGGTATCCCGCGCCGGTCTGGTTTCTTGCATTGTCCGCTTTCTATTTACTGCCCGCTTCCGGCTTTTCACAAACTGCTTCAAACATCATTCCATTATGGAAAAACGGACCTCCCGGATTTGAGAAAAAGTCGGCAGAGCCGGAATCTGCCAAGGATTACTGGGTTAAAAATATCCATAATCCGTCCCTTCAGGTATTTCTTCCGCCAGCTGGAAAGGCCAATGGAACGGCAGTTGTTGTTTGTCCCGGCGGCGGTTTCCGGCTGCTGGTTTACAATGCTGAGGGCGTTGAGCCGGCAGCATATCTTGCCAGACTCGGCATTACGGTTTTTGTATTGAAGTACCGGCTTCCGCGCGAAGAAGGCTCACCCTACTCGCTCGACAAGCATCCGCGCGAAGATGCGCTGCGTGCGGTACGGCTGGTTCGGAGCCGTGCCAAAGAATACGATATTGATACAGCACGTGTCGGAATGCTCGGATTTTCAGCTGGCGGAGAAGTCGTTGCTGCTGTGGCATATGCTTCCGGAAAAGGCGATCCGGCTGCCGAAGACCCGATTGACAGGCTAAATGGGAAACCTGATTTCCAGATGCTTGTTTATCCCGGTCCGCTCGGGATTCCGGACGTCGTTCCTGCGGACGCGCCGCCTGCTTTTTTACTGGCCGCCAACGACGATCCGTGCTGCGGCGTCACTACGGCCAGTCTTCTGATCAAGTACAGGGAAGCCAAGCGGCCCGTTGAAGCGCATCTTTATACCAAAGGCGATCACGGGTTCAACATGGGAAACCGTTCTGAACTCCAGAGTATCAAATCCTGGCCTCAACGAATGGCAGACTGGCTCAGCGACAGCGGTTATCTGAAGAAAAATTGAGATAGCTGTTGGCTTTCTGTTTTCAGTACATTATGTGCGGCTAGATTTATTTTGCCCCCTAGAAGCATCCTGTCAATTAAAAAAGGGAATCCCGGCCGGGGTTTATTATTTCCAATTACACATTT
Source organism: Dyadobacter sediminis (assembly GCF_005860765.1). Taxonomy (GTDB): domain Bacteria; phylum Bacteroidota; class Bacteroidia; order Cytophagales; family Spirosomataceae; genus Dyadobacter; species Dyadobacter sediminis. Next base: position 1,208,710 of record NZ_VCEI01000011.1, read on the forward strand.
CATTTCCTAGAAACAGGAAACCGCTCTGCGGTTATGCTCCGCTCCGGAAGAGCTCCCTGTTTGTAGCAAATTGCGTGAGACGTTATTTTGCTCCGCAGGAGCATCCTGTCAATTGAAAAAGGAAACCCCGGCCGGGGTTTATTATTTACAATTACACATTTCATTTCCTAGAAACAGGAAACCGCTCTGCGGTTATTAGCAGCTCCGCAGGAGCTCCCTGTTTGTAGCAAATTGCATAAGACGTTATTTTGCTCCGCAGGAGCATCCTGTCAATTGAAAAAGGAAATCCCGGTTGGGGTTTATTATTTCCAATTACACATTTCATTTTCTAGAAACAGGAAACCGCTCTGCGGTTATGCTCCGCTCCGGAGGAGCTCCCTGTTTGTAGCAAATTGCATAAGACGTTATTTTGCTCCGCAGGAGCATCCTGTCAATTGAAAAAGGGAACCCCAGCCGGGGTTTGCAATTTGCAATTTCAACTTTTTCTATAAAAAGGAAACCGCTCTGCGGTTATGCTCCACTCCGGAGGAGCTCCCTGTTTGTAGCAAATTGCATGAGACGTTGATTTTGCTCCGCAGAAGCATCCTGTCAATTGAAAAAGGGAACCCCGGCCGGGGTTAGCAATTTACAATTTCAACTTTTTCTATAAACAGGAAACCGCTCTGCGGTTATTAGCAGTTCCCGTAAAGCTGCTAGCTATAAGCCTTTATTTACCAACTATTTAGCTAATTGCCTCTATCCAATCACTAACAACAAAAGACTAAAATGGCCAAGTTAAAGACCAGTAAAAACGAACAAAAAATGACCGAAAATCATTGATTATAACGAATAACAACCAATGACTGAAAGCCAGCAGCTAAAAGCTAACAGCTTATTTCAACGATTTGATAAACAATGTAACGGATTCAATGTCGGAATCAGACAATATGCCGACGAACGAAGGCATTTCTTCATTGTAACCTTTCACGATTTTTTTGCCCGGAGTCAGAATGGATTCACGGATGTACTTTTCATCTGCAATGGCTGTTGTGCCGTCCTCAAAATGCCTTTCCGATTTGTACAGATGCTGAAAAGGCGGACCGTACATACCGTCCGTTTTCAGTCCTTCCGAATGACAGCCGGAACATGCCATTTTCTGGAACAATGCTTTTCCTCTTGCTGCCGAAACGGCCTCTTCTTTTTCTGCCTCAGCCGGCTCTTCCTGTTTTTTTACCGCAAGCAGCGCCAGATCCACATGCTGAAATCCAAAATCCTTTGCATTCAGTTCAGACATATTGTTTACAGTAAACCAGAAACTGTCGTGCATTTTCTTGCCGTCTTTGGCTTTTAGCCGGTAAGCAACGTCCATTTGCATGATTTCGGTCATATCCGGCACAAGCAGCAGTATTTTCTTGCGGTCGGCTGACAAATAGGAGGCTGCAACCGTCATCGTCTCTTCCCCCGAACTGCCGTTTGTTTTAAAATGTCCTGATCCATACTCTTCCGTACGCTGGTAATTCCATCTTTTCACATCAAAATTGGAAAGGTCCACAGCATTTTTGTCATCTAGTTCGGTATCAAAACCGAGAACAATTCCCTGCTTCACAGCCCGGAACTCGTTAGGCATGTAACTTGGCTTTCCTGTATAACGTAGCCTCAGCAATGCACTGATGCCGTTGGAACTGGAACCCCAGAGATTGAAACCGGCAATATACAACTGACCATCAGCCGGATTGATTGCCCCTTTGGATGTCGGGGCCGGATAATCGGCATGAATAACAGCGACGCCGCCCTGAATCACACGGGAAGAACTGTCGATCAAAACCCTGAACAATCCTGGCCGTCCGAATGAAAAATGGATCAGGCTGCCGTTCAGCGGCCCCATTTTATTTCCCGTAATCCACGCCTGCCCGAGACTCGAACGATCCACACTATGCGGAATCCAGGTCAGCGGCGGCGCAACTTCGGGATTATCCTTGCGGTGCATAGTGGGTTCCACACCATAATAATCGCCTTTTTTGATCCAGAAAATCGGAGATGAAGGCACAAAGTTACCCTGCTGGTCGGTAGCCGTTAAAATTCCTTTTTCGGGATGTATTCCAAGGTAAGGACCCCGGAAGCCGGTTGCAATGACTTCAAACTGCTTTCCGTCCGGCGAAATACGCAGTACGGTTCCATTCTGCTGCGAGCCTGCACGAAAGCCTTTTCCGGCCTTGTCAGTCATGCCCGGACCGTTGTCCAGGCTACCGCCTTTGGCAATGTAAAAGCTTTTGTCAGGCGCATAAACCATATCTGCAGCCCATTCCCTCGACTCGGGCGATTGCTCCATCACGTTGGAGAAATTCTCATAAAAATCGGCTTCACCGTCTTTGTTCAGGTCATGCAGTCGAACGATTCCTTCCCTTCCGAAAACATAGATCGTATCTCTAATTACCTCCACGCTCATCGGCTCGTGCAGTCCGGAGGCAAACCTGCGCCATTTGATATCCTGAAGATCGCGGTTAATCCCTTCAATCGTCCACACGTCCCCTTCAAACGTTACGGCAGCGGCCCGGCCGTTACCGAAAAAAGCGATATCCGCAACCCGGACGTTTCTTTTCCAACGGTTTGGGAGCGGCAATGCAAGCTGGTCTGTTACGAATGCAGCCGTATCCGGAGCCAATTTTCCTTTCGTTACAGCAGCCTCGCCCCAATGCGCTGCTCCGCCTTTTCTGAATTCGGGCAGGTTTATACGTGTTTTAACACACCATTTTTCAAAAGCAGCCAGCTGACTTGCGGGTCCTTTCCAGATGGCCAGGGAAGCTTCCGGTTTTTTATCCGAAGCAACGCGGACGGTCAGGTAACGATCAGCCGTCACCTCGGGTGTGAGCATGGAATGACCTTTCCCCAGAACCCCGATTGCCGTAACCGAATCTTTGCCGGAGCCGTGATAAACGTAAGCCACGCCCCCTTTTGTCGCACCGGAATTTCCGTTCACAACCTCGGCAGCAGTCAGGTAAAGATCATTTTTCACATTACTTATGCGGAAAGCCCTCGTAAAAACCGTCTGATCTGAAAACTTTTCGCTGCCCGGCATTTCGTACACTTCCGCATTTCCGACGGTATAATGAAGTACAGCTTTGTTTCCATAAACAAAAACCCCGCTCCATCTGCCTTTTTCCGCCGGCATCGCTTTCCAGAGTGGCTGAGTTTTAGTGCCTGATGCTGCAATTCTGCCGGTAAAATCCGGCTTGCCGGTTGTCCAGCCGGGATACGAACCCGTTGCGATTGCAGGGTTGCCGGTTACAGTCGGGATCTGGTTATTTTTGTTGAAAAAATCCTTGTATGAAATCTGCGCCATCAGAACCATCGGCAGGAACTTGCCCGTCCATGCTACAGACCATCTTAACAGATCGGTATCAAAACAGACATAAGCGCTGTCGCCCAGCGTCAATGCAAGCGTTCTGGCTGCGATGTTATCGTCCGGAAAATGCGTCCCGAGTTTTCTTGCATCCATGGAAGTCGAAATGAAAGGAAAACCGGGTTCTGAAAACGAGTTCAGTTCAAGGGTATCAGCCGCACCGAAACTGCCGTTTTTGCAACCCGTGTAACCAAACAGAAATACCGAAGCCAGAAACAGCATTCCGAGCCAGATAATACCCAGATTTTTGTAGTTGCTTTTAAAATAGGAAAACATATTGTTATGAGGAATTTAGGAATAAGCTTAAAAGTCCGGAACGCTTTGGTTCTTACTGGAAAGCCCTGCCAAAATACTATTTAAATAGCAAATGCCACTGCATCCGCACGGCAAAATCCGGTTCGCATCTTCAACGATTTTTAAAAACAGGCACTAACCGGTATATTTGGAAGAAACCCGCTGCTATGTTCTCCTTTTTTGAACTGAAGAAAAATAATATTTCACTTTCTACAGAAATCCTGGCGGGCGTATCGTCATTTCTGGCAACAGCTTATATCATCGTTGTCAATCCGTCCATTTTAAGTCAGACCGGCATGCCGTTTTCGGCTGTTCTTACGGCAACGGTACTGGTTTCATTTTTCAGCAGCCTGATGATGGGCATTTATGCGAACAATCCCATACTGGTTGCACCCGGAATGGGGCTCAATGCATTTTTCACTTTTACAGCGGTATTTGCTGAAAAACTGAGCTGGCAGGTTGCGCTGGGAACCGTTTTCTGGTCAGGTGTTTTCTTTCTGCTTCTGTCTGTTTTCAATATCCGGTCCTACATTGTAAAAGCCATTCCCAAGGCACTCCGGTTTGCAATAGCTGCCGGAATCGGGTTGTTTATTACACTCATCGGTTTTGCAAATGCCCGATTTATCGTTGCCAATCCGGCCACGATGATCAGCCTCGGCAACCTGAATGCTTCCACGCTTACGTTTATCGCCGGCTTGCTCCTGACCGTTGTTTTACTGATCCGAAAAGTAAAAGGCAGCATTCTGATCGGGATTGTGCTTACGAGCCTGCTCGCATGGCCGATCGGCAGATGGTGGGGCGGCCCGGAAACGGTTGTTACGATCGGTCAGATTGTTTCCAAACCGGATTTCAGCCTGTTGTTTCAGCTGGATATTGTTAATTCACTTCAATGGAGCCTGGCACCGATTATACTGGCATTTGTATTCACCGATATGTTCGACAGCCTTTCCACTTTCGTCGGACTGGCAGAAGCGGCCGATCTGCTGGATGAAAACGGAGAACCGCGCAATCTGCAGAAGTCACTGATTGTGGATGCATTTTCCACAACCGTCGCCGGATTGGTGGGCAGCAGTCCGGGTACCGCTTACATCGAGTCCGCGGTAGGAATAGAACAAGGCGGAAAAACCGGCCTCACAGCCGTTACAGGTGCTTTTCTCTTTCTTCCGTTTCTGTTTTTATCGCCTCTGATCAGCGCGGTTCCTGCCATTGCAACGGCACCGGCTCTGGTTCTGGTCGGTGTGTTTATGATGAAACCGGTTGTCAAAATAAACTGGAACCAGTTGGAAGAAGCGTTTCCTGCTTTTATAGCCATGGTGCTTATTCCTTTTACTTATTCCATCACACAAGGCATCATATGGGGATTTCTGAGCTGGACGGCGCTGCATATTGCAACCGGAAAAATCAGGGAAATCAGCCTTGCTTTGTGGATTATTAACGTATTTGCGGTTCTCGCACTCCTTTTTTAAACCAACAATGAAAAAGAATTTACTGCTTGTTTTGTTTTTTATCAGCACTTCCATTCTTCACGCTCAGGATATTACAGGCATACTCGGTGCTTTTCCGCCTGAACTCGTTCTGCTGGAAAGTAAAATGGAACATAAAAAAGACACGCTGATCGGACAAATGCGGTTTATAAAGGGCATTTTGAACGGCAAATCCGTCGTACTCGCGCAAACCGGAATCGGGAAAGTGAATGCAGCCATTGCTACCACGCTGATGCTGGAACATTTCAGGCCGAGAGAAATTGTTTTTTCAGGCATTGCCGGCGGCATTGATCCTGCACTTTTTCCGGGAGATATCGTAATCGGAACGCAGGTTACCTACCACGACTACGGTGCGATTGAAGATGGCGGCATGCAGTACACTCCTACCCGAAATCCTTTTAATATGGAAGCCAATCCGGTTGTTTTCAGCTGTGATTCAATGCTGGTCCAAAAAGCAGTTGCTGTTTCCCGTAACCTGGTTTTCACCAAGATAAAAAGGGAGAACGGTAGTTTTTCACCGTCTGTAAAGAAAGGAGTTATTGTTACCGGCGATGTATTTGTATCATCTGCCACAGCCACGCAGCGGTTACGGAAAGACCTGAATGCAGCAGCCACCGAGATGGAAGGCGCCGCCATCGCACAAACCTGTTTTCAGCAGCACACGCCTTTTCTGATTATCCGCAGCCTGAGCGACAATGCCAATGACAAAGCCAGAAACGATATGCAGGCGTTTTACAAGATTGCTGCTGAAAATGCCGCTACGCTGGTGATGGCCGTCGTGGGAAATCTTAAGTAAAGCTGCACTCAATTGCGGTAATTATTTCTGTAAAACGTTTTGATCAGATCAATCACAACATTCTGGTTTTGCAAATCTCCGGCATACGGGTTTTTTACAATCGGCTCAATTTCCTTAATATGGCTGAATTCCCTGGCCGTCATGGTGCTGTAACCCATCGACCACTTTTCGAATGACCGTCTCGGTATATTTTGCATATACAACGGAATAACCTGCGTGTGCCTGCGGTCGCGGCTGATGACGTTGTAAAGGGATCTGACCTTTTCTTCGTCTCCTTCCAGCACCTGAATGATGCTTCCGTTAAAATAAAGGAGTACGCCGGTAATATTGTCCGAAGCGTTTTTAGTCCGGCTTTTTTGTAAAATCGTTAACAGTTCTTCCTGAGAAAGCAAGTCTGTTGATGAACTGAGATATACGATGCAATAATCCATTATGACGACTGTTTGTTGCGAAATCCGATAAAAAAGTCAGTGCAAGCTATTAACAAATAAGTAGAAGAACTTCTAAAACCCTATTTATATTTTCGAACTGACAATCCATTCCAAAGAACAGAAATATACGTAACTATTATGTTGTCCGATAAAAATCAATGAATTTCGGTGACCGGAATACCGTCTTAACCTGTAATCGAACAATGATTTTGAATAAGAACGGTGAAAATAGGCCGGACATGTTCGGAACAAACTTCTAAAATAATCATGCTTGCGATTCCATTCAGCTAAATTACCTTTTTCTGATAAGGAAAATTGATTTTTCAAGGCTTATGAGATGGTTTGTACTGCAATTCTGAACTTGTTTTGGACAGCTAAAATAATTCATTTGATTACCACAATAAATCGCAAAAATTAGAAATTAATTCTAATCAATTGTAGTATAATTAATTCTTATCAATTAAATTTCGGATGGCTTGGGTTTATTCCGTTGTTTTTCAATTCTGTGAATGATCTCTGAATGATTGAAGGACATGGAAATGCCTGATTCATAATTTTAGGTAGTATTATATAAAGGAAGTTCTCCATGAGGGCTTCCTTTCTGTTTCTGTCGGGAAGTACGCACTGATGATCAGAAAAGTACAGAAGTTTTCTGTTGTTTGTAAATAAAGAGGAATGTCGCCGTAACTGGTATGATTTTTCAGCAACGAACTGTAAATAGGCACTCTTTGATTATGAATTCTGCAGAACAAAAAGATTTTGAATATGTTACACCTACCGACGAGGAAATCAACGATACGGTTGCAGCGATCAGTGAAATACTTTCCTCAACCGATACATTTCAGTCCGAAAACAAGGATTTGCACGAAGGCTACGAAGAAGCAATACGACTGCTGACTTCCCGGAAAAACAGTTATGACGAAATCAACCCGGCCCTGGCAAGTACAAAGGGAAAAGCGGTTGCCGTACTGGCGGTCAAATACCTGAACGGCGAATGCAGCAAAGCAGTTTTAACGGGCTTGTCTGTCAAATAACCGCTTGTTGCTGTCTTCTGTTTCGAATTAACCATTATGTTTCCATTGTAAAATACACTTTCATGACAGAAAGTATAAATAATTTGCTTTTATTGAAGTGATTAATGAGCTGCATTTGGCAGTTCGGGCTGAAAACCGGCATCCGGAGTCGATCATATGGCATTGATTTGATAGCAAAATAAACCCGAAGTTAATCAGCTAATGTAAAAAGCAACCTTTATTCCATTCCATATGGACATAGAAGATCAGGGATATCAGAGGCTCAGTCAACTTTTTAACCGCTTGCCCAATGGAGTTATTCTGTACAAAATACTCGGTAATGAATCAGGCATGCCTTATGATTTCAAAGGAATTTACGCCAACTTAAAATCCGAAGACATTTTTGGCCTGCCCGTAGATCGTATCCTGAACAGCACGCTGAGCGAACTGAACGCGGACTTTGAGCTTTTGCTCGAACATTGCCGATTGGCAGCAAACAACCGGCAATCCATCTCCTTTTCCTGGGAGCGGAATTATGCAGCCTACAACGGCTTTTCCGCAGCCGTCCGCTGGATCGACGTACATATTGAAATGCTGGACGAAGACCTCTTTTGCTCGTTCACAGACGCTACCGCCTACAAGCAGGCCGAACTGGAAGCCCACCGGAATGCAGCGGCTTTACAGTTTGTACTTGATTCTACCCAGTCCGGGGTAATATTGTACCGGCCGGTTTATGATGGTAAAAAACGGATTACAGATTTTGAAATGCTTGCCTCCAACCAGGAAGCATCCGGCGCTTTCCTTTCAGATCAGTTTGTACAAACCCTTTTACCCATCGGAAACCGGAGCGAACTTTACCCGGTTTTCAAGGAAGTCGTTGAAACCGGCAGGTTCCAGCGTTTTGAACGGCTTTTTCAATGGCAGGAAACCGAAGTCTGGTATGAAGTTACGGCCAGCCGGACTTACGAAAAAAGTAATGCTTCCAATCTTCTGAGGCTTACTTTCATTGATATCACCAAAAGGAAGAAAGCGGAACAGGAAAAATTCAAGAACCTGATATTACTGCAGCAGACTGAAGATCTGGCCAATGCCGGCAGCTGGGAATACAACCGTACAACGGAAACGTATACCTGGTCCCCGGGAATGTACCGGTTATTTGGACTGACACCCGGGACGGAAGTCACACCGGAAATATACATTTCCTTATCGGTTGAAGAAGACCGCGACATTGCAAACCGGATTGTGAACCAGATGCAGCACGGCCTGCATGCGTTTGAAGAAGTGCTTACCATACAGATCGGTGATTCCAGAAAAACCATCAAGGTAAAAGGTGAAACGCTCAATATGGGAAAAGACGTAATGATCTGTTCCCTGGGAGTTGATCTTGACATTACGCAGCTGATTGAAACGCAGAACAGGATTACAAGAATTGCGGACAATCTTCAGGCGGTGCTGAATTCATCTCCGGCTTTCATCGGTATGCTGAAGGCCATCCATCATCCTGACGACCATGCGGAAATTGTGGATTTTGAACTGGTTGTGGGCAACCAAAAACTGGCGGAATTTTATCATCAGCCTTTACCGCAACTGGCTGGCATGCGTGTAAGCAATCTGGCCGGAAAACTGTGGCAGGAAAAAACGGTGGACAACTTGCGTTCGGTTTACCTTTCTAGGGAAACCATGTACCTTGAATACCAGATTATTTCCGAAGATGGCGAAGATCAGTGGCTTGCCGTATCCATAACGCGGCAGCAGGAAGGCGTTATACTGACCGGACTGGATATTACAGCCCTTAAGCATGGCCAGGAACAATGGATACAGCAACTTGAACGCTCGGACACCAACCTGAAATCACTGGATGAACTCAAGGAATATCTGAAACAGCGGGGCGAATTGCTTCGTTCGACGTCCCATGATCTTCGGGGGAATTTTGGAGCCATTGCCAGTCTTGCAACGCTTCTGATGATGACGTCTTCTGAAGAGGACCGCTCCAAAATGCTTGGAATGCTGCAAAGTACCATTGCGCAAGCCACCAAAATGCTTACGGATCTGCTGAACTATGCACGTCTCGAGTCTGGCAAGGAAGCACGGAACATCAGCCTCTTAAATGCTTCCGAAGTATTGACCAATCTGGGTGAAAGCATCAGGCCGTTTGCCATCGAACGCGGACTGGATGTGCGTATGAACAGCAATCCCGAAATCATAGTCGAAGGCGACGAACTTAACATGCTCCGGATTGCACAGAATCTGCTTCTCAATGCCATCCGATATACCGATTCCGGTTTTGTTGAATTAAGCTGGGGGTTCGGGGAAACGGAACAATCCTGGTGGTTTAAGGTAAAAGACAGCGGGCCGGGCTTTCCCGTGGAATTTGTAAAGGAATGGGATCAGTATAAAACAGCTCAGCTTCCCGAAAGTCCGGCACGAAATGCAGAAAACGAATTGCAGGATCCACAGATTTCCTGGACGCCGCTGCACGGAGAAGGAATCGGACTGAGCATTGTAAGGCAGCTCGGACAGTTGCTGCAAGCAACTATTTCTTTGAAAAGCAGCCCGGAAACCGGCTCGGAATTTACTGTAACCTTACCGTCAAAGTATTGATTTCAGCAATTTGATTCCTTTGACAATTTCAAAATTTTATTGAATAATTTCTTTTCAGCTTTATTGTGGATTTGATGCCACAATCTATAACACCCCACAAATCAGCAATTTGCGGAAACAACAATGTCCGCCGCCACTGTTCATGTTCTCTTCTGAATCCTGTCCCGTTTTCAGCCGCCTTCCCGCTATGTTTGCAAACTTGCACGCATGTCACGGGCTTCGGCAATCCTTCTTACGAAAAAAATCAAGATCGAAACAAATCTGCAACTTGGACGCTTCCTTCAGATGCGTTCGGAACAACGTATAATTAAACAGATTATCAGTTGTTCGGATTGGCAGGAGTTTTCATTGCCTTTTTCAATCCCGCTGGTACTTGTTTACACAAATAAGGAACCGCAGGATTACAGATTTAATCTGGTATGCATTTTTAACAGACTCAGACCGAAATTGATTCTTCAACCCGCATTGTTGAACATTTCTGTATAGCCGGTTTGATACGGAATGGACAACGAGGTATTAAACAAATCATAAATGGATTTTATAGAAGGGCTGGGATTAGCCGCCGGGATTTGTACATCATCCGCAATTATTCCACAACTGGTTACTACCATCAAAAAGAAAAAAGCGAGCGATGTTTCAGCACTGATGTTTATTGTTCTGCTCACAGGAAATGCATTGTGGGTTTATTACGGAGTTGACAAAAAAGATATTCCCATAATCTCGACCAACATTTTCACCTTGCTGCTGAACATTGCAATGCTGTTTTTAAAAGTAAAATACAAGAAAAATGAAAGTGACAAAGAATAATCCATAACAGCACGCCGGAAGAAACTGGTGTCCTTAATTACCCGAAACAATGGAAGAAAAAAATTACACGAACGTCATTCCAGGGCAAAAGGAAGGCGAAATCATCCATGCTGAGAGCTTGGTTGAAACTGAAAACGTCCACATGGCAAAAAAACGGTTTGAAAGTGCAAAACTGAAACTGCTGGACGTTAACAACTGGCAGAAACAGGCCGGCAAAGCACTCGCGGCATTTCAGCTTACGGATGCAGCCGGAAATGATGTTACAGGTCCGGTACAGGAAGGATATTATTTCAAGATCGATATTCCCGGGCCCGGATCCAATGCAGGAGAAGGTTTTGACTGGGTCAAGGTTGAAAAAATGGAAGAATATCAATCCGGTGACGTTGAAAGTATCGCAATCCGGGTAAGGCCGGCTTCCAATCCGGCGACGGATAACAATGAAACAGCTCATTTTTATTCCAGCGATTCCACCAGCACATTTACCGTTACAAGAGAAGGAAACAAAGTAACTGCTGCCGTTTATGACCGGAATACCAAAGCCAATGCGGAGTCAGATGGGATTATTGATAAAATCAGAGATGTACTTGTTGGCATGGTCGGAATTGCTACTTTCTCTGAAATGCAATGGAAAAGTCTTACAAACGGCCTGATCGCTGAGGATTGATTCCAATTTTGCAAATACAGCAACGACAAATAAAAAATGCGGACAGAATTGAAATTTCTGCCCGCATTTTTATTTGAGTTTTCTTAATCTAGACTCCGGCTGTTGTTATCAGTTTGGAGTAGAACCCGATGTACCTGAACCGGAAGTTCCTGAACTGGATGACGAACTGGAACCGCTCTGGTTTTTACGCTGTTTTTTCGAGTTTTTTTTGTTGGAATCCATATCAGTGCTGGTTCCTGACGAAGAGTTCAGACTTCCGGAACCTGTGGAAGTCCCTGCTGAGCCTGTTGAGCCGGAACCGGTTGTTCCTGTACCTGTTGAACCCGTAGTGCCTGTTCCTGTAGAACCTGTGGATGATGACTGTCCGCTTGTTCCCTGAGACTGGCCACTTGTTCCCTGCGACTGAATGGAACTTTCTGAATTAGATGTACCCTGATTTTGAGTACCTGTTCCCTGAGAGCTGGTTCCCTGTATCGATCCGGCCGACGAATTCATATTTGATTGTGTCGCACTGCTTCCTGTTGTTCCCGATGAACTGTTGTCGGACTGTACTCCGCTTGTTCCTGTACTTTGTGACTGTCCGGAAGTTCCCTGTGTTCCTGTTGTGGACCCGGTACCTTGCGTAGTCCCTTGTTGAGACGATGAGCCGGAAGTACTGGTCTGTGCATATACAGTTCCGGTAAGTACCATTAAAAATGTTGCGATGCTTATGGTTATCTTTTTCATTATGATTCTGATTTTTATGATGGAAGTAATAATTAATTTGTTGATGTCATGAAGGTTATAAAAACTGTTCCAGCAGAAAAGTACGTTTTGTTTTAAATTGATCCTTCCCGTTTTTTCGGTATGCCTGAAAAACTTCACATAAAGTTCATTTGAAACCTTCCTGAGGTGGTACAATTTTTTACAAGGCCACTACCTGAAAATTTTATCACCTTAACTGTTAATCATATGTTTTATCATGACGGAAAGCTTCAGTACAATGTAAGAGTAGATAAACCGAACCCTGAATTTGCAAGGTTACTTCAGCAGGCCATCGGCGGCATTGAAGGTGAAATGCGTGTTTGTCTTCAATACCTTTTTCAATCCTGGAATTCAAGAGGCCCGGTGAAATACAGGGATATGCTGATGGAAACCGGAACCGAGGAAATTGCTCACATTGAAATGCTGGCCACAGCTGTTTGTCTGAATCTGGAAGGCTCATCTACTGCGGTAAAAGACGAAATGGCAAAGAGCAACCCAATGATTGAAGCTGTAATGGGCGGCCGCGATCCGCGTCATATTTTGTCTGCCGGACTTGGCGCAATGGCATCGGATGCGAACGGAGTGCCGTTTAACGGTTCATGGATTGTAAGCAGCGGAAATATTGCAGCAGACATGTATGCAAACGTGATGGCCGAGGCAACCGGGCGTGTACTGGCTACCCGATTATACGAACTTACCGACGATTCCGGTATGAAAGACATGCTTTCTTTTCTCATTGCAAGAGATACCATGCACCAGAATCAATGGATGGCCGTATTGGAAGAACTTGGTGTCAATGCCTCGCACCCGATTCCTAACAGCTTCCCTGAAAGTCTGCAGAACAACGATGTCAGCTATACATTCTTCAGTACAAGTGTAGACGGAAATACCTCGGCACAAGGCCGGTGGACACAGGGTACTTCGATTGACGGAAAAGGCGTGTTCCGGATGGAACGAGCAGTTCCTACCGGCGGTAAGCCTGTACTGGCACCTGCCGACAAGGAAGTACATGCGCAGGTTGAACAAGGCGTAAAGCCGGACAGCGGTTTTATTGATCAGGTAAAAGACTTTTTAAGCTGAAAAATGCCTGCATTTTTTTAAAAAGCATAAAATGATAAGTATTGTAAAGCGCGAAAAGACCGGTTAATCCGGTCTTTTTTCATAAATGCAGAATCTTATCCACTCATTTGAATTCACTGAGAAATCATGAGCCTGAACATGGCCGCCAGCCAGATAAAGCCAATGGCAGGAAAATTATAGAAACAGTATAAAGTAACTTTAAACTGTGGCATATTAAAAAAACGAATGAAAAAAACACTTCAGATTTCCAACATCCTAGCACTGCTGGTTACGATCATTATGAATTACCTTTCCAATACGGGTATTTTCAATGGAAATACAATGGCAACAGTTTCGGCCAGATACCAGAATTCCTTTACACCTTCCGGATATGCGTTTTCAATCTGGGGAATCATATATCTGGGATTGGCGGCCTTTGTAATTCATCAGAGCAAGGGTTTAGTAAAAAAGAGTGATACGCCGCCTGTTGTTTCGAAAATCGGATGGCTTTTTGTTGTTTCCTGTGCCGCCAACTGCGCCTGGATCCTGGCATGGCTTTACGATTTCACGGGTATGTCGGTGATAATCATGGCTATTCTGCTGTTTTGCCTCCTGCGCATTGTGCTTGCCACACGAATGGAACTGGATACGCTTCCCTTGAAAAAAGTAGCGCTGGAATGGTGGCCTTTTTCCATTTACACCGGCTGGATTCTTGTGGCTGTTATTGCCAATGTTGCGGCTTATCTCACCAAACTAAACTGGAACGGCTTCGGGATTTCCGGTGAAAGCTGGACAATCGTCATGATCTGTGTGGCTGCGGTCATTAACCTTTATCTGATCTGGAGCAGGAATATGCGCGAAACGGCACTTGCGGGTGCCTGGGGTATCACTGCGGTCGCCGTTGCCAATTGGAATGAAATGCATTTGATTGCTTATACAGCTATTATTGCAGCCGCGGTTCTTGTCATCAATGCCACGGTTCATGCATACCGGAACAGAGGAAATTTCTTTACGCTGCAATGATCAGCAATAAAAGTACATGACGGCGTCATGTACTTTTATTGCTGGCCAAAGAACCTCCTTTTTTTCAGCGTACTTGATCCGGTTCTACATGACCGTTGAAGGTTCCTGCCGCATCAAAAATTTGATCCTCACCAACGTTCCTTTGCCGGGAGCACTTTCTATATCCATCGTCGCTTTCATCAGTTCACATATTTTCTTGACGATATACAGGCCCAGCCCTTCACTTTCCTTCATATTGCTTTCCTGTACTTTCTCTACCGGATTGCTGTTTGGCGGCGGCTGAACCATCTGAGCTTCCTGATGGCTGGCGCTGTTTATAACAATAGGTTTCAGATGTTCTGCCAGCAATGCGGTACGACTATTGGCAGAAAAACCCGGTCCTGTATCCTGTACGCTCATGATCCATCGTGTTTCGTTTTCCTGTGCCCATGTTATATATATTCCACCCTCTTCAGTATATTTCAGGGCATTGTGAATCAGATTTTGTAAAATACGCTGGACTTTTACCGGATCACTGGATACTTCAAAGCCTTTGGTACCTTCGGCCTGAAGAAACAATTTGCGGTTTTCAGCCAGCGGACGGGCACTTTCAACCGTTTTACTGATCAGACTTGCTACATCGAATTTTTTAATATCCAGTGACTCCTGCCCTGCTTCAATCCGTGTAAAATCGGTCAGTTGCATCAGCATTTCTCTGATGAACGACAGGTTTTTATTCAGCATGTTCATCAGCTGTTCACGTTCGTTTTCAGTTCCGGGCATTTCCAGCAACTGGGAAGCCATCATCAGAATACTGAAACTGGAACGCAGATCGTGCGAACTGTGCCGCAAATGCTCGCTACGCTGTTTGCCCAGTTCCAGAAGCTGATTCAGTGCATTTTGCAGACTGGCAGCCTGTTCCGCAGCTGTTGCCTGTCTGAGTTCCTGATAATAGGAAACACTTCCCCGGGTAGATTCTGAATAAAGCCGAAAAACTTCCCTGTAAACTCTGGAAAAAGCATCCGGATGCAGGCCGTCAACAGTCTCGTTAAAAAGCTGAATTTCTTCCAGCAATACGGAAAACAGATGTTCCATTTCAATAACCAGATCTGAAAGAGGGTACCCCGACTGCCAGCGGTGCAGGCCATGCTCATTGGCTATCGTAACCGGGTCGGAAAGCACGGGTTCATGGTTCAGGCGCTGATGCAAAACGTTGAGCAAAACAGGTATCTGATCATTAAACTCCTCCCGGGTAAAACTGCTTTTACTGCTCAGGACAGGATCTTCTTCGCATACATTGCGCCATCTGGTCAACAGAATTTCCCGTCTACTTTGCAGAAACTCGACCAATTTACTCATTTCATTATCGTTATCCGATTTTGTTTTAGCCATAATTAGCTTCTTGTTTGTTTTTTTAGCTGTGTAAAATGGATATTCAAACTATTGCAAATTTATCTTCAAATGGAATGCCTGAAAGGATATTTTATCTTGTAACCAAATTAATAAAGCACCTATACAGCCGATGCACTGTATTTCCAGCTTCCGAGCCGGACTAATTGTAATTTCCCGGTAACACAGTTTTACAAATTTTCTGCCAGCACTTTCGGTTATAATACAACGAAATATAAAATTATTTTCTCCTTTGTTAAATTAAGTAAACTCATTCTGTCAAATCATTTTGAATGTTTTAACTTGCGAATTGTAAATATCATTCAACTTACGAAGGATATTTCAAACTCAATAAAGGCTGGTTACCTGATGATTTCAGAGATAAAAAATACCAAGATTTACATCGCCGATGATGACGAAGATGACCGTATGCTGATACGGGTGGCGATTGAAAACGTAGTGCAAAATGCAACGGTTATTGAAGCAGTTGATGGTACGCAGCTTTTGTCCATGCTGAGTAATGAAGAAACCGGAAGACAGCTGGTCATTATGGATATGAACATGCCACAGATGAGCGGGCTGGAGACGTTTGAAATTATCAAATCCAACGATAGCACAAAGCACATTCCGGTCATTATGGTATCCACCGCATCCAGTCCTCATTTGGTAAAAGAAGCATATGATCATGGAATCAATGCGTATATGACAAAACCGTTATTTGCCAGTGAATACCAGAAAATTGCCCATCTGATCAACCTTTGTTACCTTAATGACCATTCGTCAGTGCTGCCGAGTTCGGCGGGTAAGTACATGCAGCAAAAAAATATTCTTTTAATTGAAGACAACAGCGACCATCGGACCCTGATGAACATGGCATTAAAAAACAGCGTGCCTCAATCAAACATTATCAGTGTAATGGACGAAACCAGCGCCATAGACTTTTTCACTTCTGTATGGAACAACCTCGCTCCTCTTCCGGACCTTATTCTTCTGGACCTGTACCTTCCAAACAGACAGAATGGTCTCAATCTGCTTGAACTGATCCGGAACTTTCTGAAAACCCAGAATTTAAGGAATGTACCGATTATTATACTCAGCAATTCTGACCATCCCGACGATATTGCAGAATGTTATAGGTGTAACGCCAATGCCTATATGATCAAGTCACAGGACCCTCGGACGTGGTATGCGTATTTTTCCAATTTGTGCCACTTGTGGCTGGAAATAATCAACTTGCCGGTTATGGGCAGATAAGCATCGGAGATAATTCCAGTTTATTGCTTCTGGTTATCCGCTACTTCTCCTGACATTCTCAAGGCACTAGCCAATGCTGCAAGCAAAGACGGCATTTCACCTTCAGTTCCCATGTCCGGTGCCAGAACAGCCACTTTCCCGGCAATCTGGTTCATTTGTGATGTTATATTTGCTTCATTAACAGGTTGTTCCTGTAACAAAGCTTTTAACTTCTTGATCTCTTCTGCAATGGGTCTGGTATTCTCCGAACTTTGCAGCGGGTCTATCCATTGATCTGCGAGTAAAATTCCTTTTTCAGCAGTGAGTGTATCGGTTCCTGCCATCAATTGAGCAATCGTTTCTTCCAGCAATGCCGTTATATCAGCTAAATTTTCCATTCTAATTGTTTTTTATACAGTCTGTTATTTGGTAAAAAAAATCAATCCTAACGCTCATTGACCATTACAATGATTGATTCCTGAAATACGGGATAACGGTACTGAGTACAGGTTGGATAATCTTGATGCTGACAGTGCAATCAAGTGCATTTATTCGAGCTAAAATCAGGATAACCTTACAGAATAGATCGGCTTAAGGATACGTGGTCTTTTGCCTTCTTTTTTTACAGGCTGTGTTGAATAAGTGGAAAGAAACGGATTAGTGCTTTCTTTGTATTGGTTCATGCTGTCAGCGTAATCGCTCATGCCTATGGTTGTAGTCTTATTTGTAAATTCCATTTGGTTGTTGTTTTGTTTATACCAGGAGTATTTATAAAACCGTGCCTGCATGTTTTACTACAACTTTGTTTATGCAATTTTTTATATGCCATTTTCCGTCATACATGATTTAAAAGAACAATAATAACCGAAGCTTTAAGTAACTTATTGAAAACTAAAAAGTTATTGCCTTCATGTATGGCATGAAACAGACAGCACCATTTTTGATTCCTTCTTTAAAAAATTTCCCCCACACGTGTGTAATTGCCGAAATTTCATTGTTCAAAATGCTGCACACAGGTAAACACCCCCAGTGCAGTTGCCTGTTTGTAGAAAGCGTAAAAATACATGAATTGGATTCGAACCTCGGAGAGGTTTCCGGACAATAACAAAAGGATGCTCCGCCCGAGCAAAAAATCGTAAATACCGCATTGAATTGGCTGCAAACAGAAAGCTCATTCAAAGCTACTACGAACCGCGGAGCGGTTGCCTGTTTGTAGAAAATGTAGAAATACATGAATTAGATTTGAACCTCGGAGAGGTTTCCTGACAATAGCAAAAGGATGCCCCGCCGAAGCAAAAAATCGTAAATACCGCATTGAATTGACTGCAAACAGAAAGCTTATCCGGAGCTACTGCGAACCGCGGAGCGGTTGCCTGTTTGTAGAAAATGTAGAAATACAGGAAATGGATTTGAACCTCGGAGGGGTTTCCTGACAATAACAAAAGGATGCTCCGCCGGAGCAAAACCGCAAATACCAGATTGAATTGGCTACAAACAGAAAGCTTATCCGGAGCTACTGCGAACCGCGGAGCGGTTGCATGTTTGTAGAAAATATTGAAATACAGGAATTGGATTTGAACCTCGGAGAGGTTTCCTGACAATAGCAAAAGGATGCTCCGCCGGAGCAAAACCGCAAATACCAGATTAAATTGGTTACAAACAGTAAAGCTGCTCCGCGGTTCGCGCGATCCGCGGAGCAGCTTTACTAAGGTTTAACTTAAATTACTCCTTTTTGAATTTTAAATTTTCCTTCAGTTCTTCAAAGGTCTTTTTATATGGAGCAGGAATTTTTTGAAGATCGACCGGAACGGATCGGCCGTTTACTTCCAGATAGTGACTGGTAGCATCTCTCTCATTCAGACTGGCACTTACATTTCTGGCAATATTCTCGAGCAGCTTATTCACTTCCTGATCCGACCAGTCAACTTCCGCCGTTGCTTCTTTCATCACCGGCAACAAACCTCCAAAACGCTGCAACTTTATTTTCATACCTCTAATGATTATACCTTCGCTTCCTTCCAGCCGTCAGATATCGCTTTGGATTCCAGACTTCCCGTCCCAAACAACAAATCTGCCTTTTGCAGCGTCGCCTCTTTAAAGGCAGCAAAGTCTGTGTTTTCAGAAACCATCGAATTGTCGGTTAAAGCTGCGTACCAGATTCTTCCGGCTTTCTCCCATGAAAAACCACCCAGATTAAATGCAGTTACGTAAAAAGCAAAATTGGGAATTCCTGAATTGATGTGCACACCTCCCCAGTCGCCCCTTTCGGTATCCGGCAACGATACAAATTGATCATAAGTGGCAGGCTGCGGGTCGGTACCGAGATCGGGATGATCCACGTATGCCGTTCCCGGTGCTTTCAGACTGCGGAGTGCATATTTGGATCCTTTTAAAACATTTTCTCCGATAAGCCAGTCCGATTGCTTTGCATCCTGATTCAGCAAACGCTGTTTGATCATGATTCCGAATACATCCGAAACCGATTCATTGAGCGCCCCGCTTTGATTATGATAGACCAGATTGGATTCATATTGTGTGACGCCGTGTGTCAGTTCATGGCCAATGATATCCGCGTCAGCGGTAAAACTGTCAAATATGGTTCCGTCTCCGTCGCCATAGACCATTCTCATCCCATCCCAGAAAGCATTGTCATACTGATTCCCATAATGGATATAATGCTTCAGTATCATACCCAGGTTATCCACAGAATTGCGGCTGAAAATTTCGAAATACAATTTCCAGGTAGCCGTTCCGGCTTCGATCACATTCAATGCATCCTGGTCCAGCCCTTTTTTGGGTTTTCCGTTCTGCCAGATCAGTTTGGCATCGCCCAGAACCGTATCATGCTGCATATCATAAACATGCATTTTCATAGCCGGTTTTTTCAACCGCTTTGCCGGCGGACTTAATACAGAACGCTGCGTTTCATTAAGCTTGCTGAAAAAGGACCGGTCGCTACGGAATCTGGAATTACGCAGTTCATCATCAATGACATTCGGCAGTTTACTTTTACTGGCTTCCGACAGTAATTTCTCTGAAATGTAAGGTGGTATAATACATCTGACCGGGTTATGCGAATCGTGGCTGCACATAGGATATGTTTTTAGAAATGTATTCAAGCACTTGTTCAAAAATAATAATTATTGTTCCAGCACTTGTACGATTAGCCGGTCTTTTGTTCGGTTGAATAAAAAAGAATACACGCCGGTTGAAAATGGATTTTCCCTACCCTTTCTGCTCTGTAATCAGCCGGAATGATTCCTCCGAACCAATGGTTTCAAAAGGGTCAAATTCTTTTCCCGCCTGCTCATTATAGTTTTTAAAAAAACTTCTTAACTGTTCCATGACTCGCTCGGGCAACTGGTTCACACCGGTTATGTCCCTGAATAGTTCTGACACAACGGGAACGCCCAAGAACCGGTCGTTACGCATCTTTTTCCCATTTCTTTCCGTTTGTAAAGCCTTTATGGCGCCAATAATCCTGCATTCCATTACACAGCCCGGAAAACTCCGGAATTCGGAAATCACAATGATATCGAGCGGATCGCCGTCTTCTCCAAGTGTCTGGGGTATAAAGCCGAAATCAAACGGGAACACCATACCGGCAGGTAAAATCTTTACGAGCCTGAACAACTTCATTTCCGGATCGTAATCATATTTCTGACCGCTGCCTTTCGGACTTTCGATAATTGCTGTTATATTATTCATTCGTTTACATACTGATTTGCATTTGATTACTACAGGAAAACAGATCCTGCTTGCTGGCATGCTGGTACAGGTATTCCCAGTTGAGGTAATGGCACAAACCCGAAAGTTCTGGAAACAGCGTATGCGCGTTGAACCCGAGCATATTCAGATGATCCATCAGCATGCGTTTCATGCCCGGGACAATGGTAAATTCAATCACATTCAGCTTTACATCCTCGTCGGTCTGCATGGGACTGAAGCCTTTGTTTTCTTCTGAATACGGATGTACCGTAAACCAGCCTGATTGGGCAATGATCCGCTCGTTGTTAAAGGAAGGCCGCAGGACTTTCAATTCTTTAATGGTAAACGGCGAGTTGAATTCTTCCTGAAGCGGCATCTGATCCTTATCAATCACCTGATCATTACTTCCCATAAAAGCATACACAAATGACGGTGTTTCTGAATCGTCTATATCCCGGATGGCAAAGTACAATGCCACCAGCGGATTGCTTGACCAATCCAGCAACCGCGTTTTAAGTCCGTAATGCTGTGCCAGGATCAGAAGCTCCCATTCTTCAGCCATGGTATTGGGCAAAAGCAGTTTGCCCCTGTTTTTTAATTCCATGAGCATCCTTTTTTCAATTGCGGTAATGTCATCCTTATGAAAATACCTGGCTATGGATGGAACCAGCGGTGCGTTTACGCGCTGGCCTCTGAATATCAGGAAATCAGAACCATTCTTCCTCAAACCTACAATTTCCCGTATAAACTGGTCAATTGCAGTTATTTCTACTGATTTCATAGATGCACTTTTATTATTTTAAAAATCTTTTCGGCACCGTTGCTATCAATAATTATTCCAGAAACTGTTTTTTCCGGCATTGTGCGGTTTTAGTTCAATTTTCATTTCAAACAAAAATAGCGGGCCCAAAATGGATCCGCTATTCAATTATAATATATGACTCATCAATTCAAACAAACTGCTACTACGAAAATTTACGATTTCTTTACGTTCTTTTAATCAGGTCTGCGATGCCGGCATTTGCCGGATTGTTTTTAGTGTGATGTATGTATTATTGTTTTTAGTGTGATGTGTGTATTTTAGTTGGTGTGCAACACTTTCAATGTCTGAGAAAAGTCCTCGCAGCTTACTTTTACAAGCAGGATGCCGGTCGATAGCTGCGGCACATCCAGCGTGTACGATTCGGTTGCCTGGTTTTTGGCAACCTGTTTTTTCACCAGCGAACGTCCCTGCAAATCGTAGATTTCGATCGTCGGATTGCTGTTCATCGGGCCTGTGATCTGCGTCATGACTTTTCCTGCACGTACCGGATTGCCCAGGATCACGGCTTCCCACTTGGCCTCTACTTCGCTTTCACTGGCCTGAACGGCCGGCAAAAGAAACGATCTGGATGTTTGCTGCTCGATGAAAACCGTCAGGTTTGTAACGCCGTCCTCAGCCGTGTAGCGGATCACGCAGGGTTCCGCAGGGATCTGCAGTTTGCCGGTTTCGTTGCTGATTTCGACAATTTGTTTTTTGCCGTCTACAACGAAGGCGTACTTGCCGTCAGCCACGGGCATCTGGATGGTCAGAGGCTTTGTTTTGGTAAATAAAGGTGCACTGAAAGAGGAGGATAAAGAAGTAACGATCAGTAAAACAATGAAGAGGAGGTTTTTACGTGCAGTGTTCATGTCAGTATTATTAGCAGGTGTTGTTTGATTTGATGATTCAAAATTAGGCACAAGCCCGACCTGAAAACATGACCTACATCATACTGAAAACTAACTTTAATTGACTTATCGAATTAATTTCATTTTGACACAAACACTGCGATTTCTTCCAACCCCACTTGCCAAAAACATTACTGTTGTAATTACAACTACATATAAATCTACCTGCAACTAATCCTGTTATTAAATTTATTCTACCAAAATGCAAGGCTTTATAATAAAATAATCTACGTACAAATTATTATTGAAATAGTGCATGAATGGTAAAAAAGCCGCTTATTTTTAACCTAAATTGCATTCCCGGAAAACGGGAATCTGTCGGCTCACCACACGTTATATGACATTTTTTTAAGCAATCTTTTGCACCGTTCTTATAATTGCATTTACAAAAACCCTGCTTCTATGAAACTATTTTACCATGCCTTTGTGGGTGTACTGTGTATTTTTTTCCAATCTGCTGTACTGGCTCAGCAGATGCCTTTTGAAACCGTTGCCGATCTTAAGAAATCGGGTATATCGCCCGACCGGATTCAGATACTCAGCGCCCCCAAGCTGAACAATGCAGTTGAAAAAGGAATAAAGCCGGGAGCGGCTGTGACAAACCTGGAACTGGACCGGCTTAAACTGGAACAGTTGAAATCGGATGAGAGCCCCTTGTATGAGTTTGTTCTGCCCACTGTGAACGGCTCCAAGCTGACGCTGGATATTTTTCCAACAACGGTACTTGCTCCGGATTTCAGTATTTCCGTTTCGTCCGCACAGGGAAATACTGCGCTCAAATTGCCATACGTACGCTCTTTCCGCGGTATCGTTTCCGGAGATGCCAATTCTGTGGTTTCCCTTACGATTGTGAATGATGAAATTTCGGGCCTGATTTCGGATCAGACAGGCACACGGATTTTGGGAAAATACAAAAAACCAGGAAGTACGACAGAAAGATACAGCCTGTTTTACGATCATGACCTTGTCAAACCTTCTGCTTTTTCCTGTGGAACCGACGGCCTGAAAATTCCTGAAGGCAAAATCATGCAGCAGCAAAACCAGCTTCAGGAAAATGCTTCCTGCAAATGGGTCGGTATATATATTGAAACGGACAAAGCCGTTCTGGACTCGCTGGGCAACGTTGCGTCTGTTGAACATTACATTATGAATCTTGTCAATGCAGTTGCCACAACTTTCAGCATGGAAGGAATTGCGGTACGCCTGTCAGGATTAAGCATGTGGACAACAACCGATCCTTATGCCGGAAAAAGTGATGATGAATCACTGAATATTTTCAGAGAAACATGGAACAGGAAATCCGATAATTTTCCCGGACATTTTGCACATTTGCTCAAAATGGGAAATAAAAGCGGCCTTGCTTACATTCCCGGCGATGTATGCGGCCGCAGTTACAACTATGGCCTCAGCACCATTGATGCTAAATACTCATTTGTCAGTTATCCGGATATTTACGGCGATGTGGATGTAATCTGTCATGAGCTTGGTCACAACTTCGGAAGCTTTCATACGCAAAGCTGTACATGGCCCGGCGGTCCGATTGATAATTGTGCAGCAGTGGAAGAAGGGACCTGTGACCGCGGGCCCGCTCCGGTAAACGGCGGCTCTATCATGAGTTATTGTCCTTACCGCAAGCTTGCAAACGGCTTTGGGCCGTTACCGGGAAATCTGATCCGAAACCGCATCCATTCGGCGGAATGCCTGCCGGTTTCGGATAGCAAGCCTTCGGGCCTGCGGATTGATCAAGTATTTGCAACGGGTGCCCGGATCCAGTGGAACTATACCGGCAGCAATACGGCGCACAAACTACAGTACCGGGTTGCAAATACAAAAAAATGGACGGAAGTAAGAACACCGACCAATTCCGTCTCCATTTTCGGACTGAAATCCAATACCCGGTATGAATGCAGGGTTGGCGCCGAATGCTCAGAATTTACGGGTACGAAAGCATTTACAACCAACAGCAACCCGCCGGAATATTGCCTTGCCAGTGGCAATTGCGAAGGATACGGAATTGGTTTGAGTTCCATAAAACTGAATGATGAATACCTGAGCAATTCTTCTGGATGCTCGGCAAACGGTTATCACTTTTTTTCAGATATCCATACGCCGAAGGTAAGCAAAGGCACCACCAATACATTGACGATGGATCTGCTCGGCTATTACAATGTTCAAGCTGTAAAAGCCTGGATCGATTACAACAACAACGGCATTTTTTCAGAAGATGAAGTGATCTTCAAAACAGATTCGACTGCGTCGTCTGCACAGAAATGTACTTTTGAAATTGCGGGCAATATTGCTGAACAGATTACAAGAATGCGTGTTCAGTCACGATACTTTCTGGAAGCAACCGACTGCGGAAACATTGGTTACGGCGAAACCGAAGATTATCAGATTGAAATCATTTCCAGTCCGCTTCCGGTTTCCCTTGTTTATTTCAAAGCAGGTTTGACATCGGAAAATAAGGTGGAAATAAACTGGCGCACGGCTCAGGAACTGAACGCTGCCTTTTTCCGCATTGAGCGCAGCACCGACATGCGTACATTTGAATTCCTTGCACAGGTGGAAGCAGCCGGCCATTCCGACACCCTGCAGACCTACTCCTATGTGGATGAATTTCCGGTAAAAAATCTCAGCTATTATCGTCTGCGCCAAACCGATACGGACGGAAAGGAAGTTTTGTACCGCGCGCTTGCCGTTCGTGTTCCCGGAACAGATGCCCCTTTTCCCAATCCTATGACGGGCAACACACTGCATATCCGCGCAGCCGAATCTGCGAAGATCCGGCTGCTGAATATTTCAGGGAAAGAAATTCCTTTTTTAAAAGTTTCCGTTCCAAATGGCATTCTGCAGGTAATTCCCAAACAGCGGCTTGTACCCGGATTGTATGTGATAACCAGTGACCAAAACGTTTACAAATTCGCTGTGGAGTAAAGTCCGAAGTTATTTCTGAAGGCCGGGTTTGGTAGTTACAGGCACTTTCTTGCGGAAAATAGGAAAGGTCATGGGACTTCGGGCCGGCCTTTCATCACCCAGCAATACGCCCCATTGCCTGAACATGTCCGTACGGTCAAAAATAACTTTAAGCACGGCAATGATCGGCATGGACAAAAACATGCCGGAAACGCCGGCAATATTTCCGCCGATGATTACGCCGAGTATGGAAAAGAAGGCATTGATTTTGACCTTTGACCCTACAATACGCGGCATCAGAATGTTGTTGTCCAGAAACTGTACAGCAGCAATAACGCCCAGTACCGTGACAACCGGCCACAGTTCGGTCGAAGAAGTAAGCGTGAGCAACGCACCGATCACATTGCCAAGCAGCGCGCCGATATAAGGAATGAGATTCAGGAAAGCAAAAATTACGCCGATGAGAAAAGCATGCTTGATGCCGATCAGCATCAGGATGCCTCCAACCAGAATGGTCATGTAAGTAACCTGGATCATTAATCCGACCAGATAGTTTTTGATGATCGATTCGGTTTCATAAATGGCTTCCTTGACACGCGGATGATGATCAATGGCAAACCACATGAAAATAAACCGGAGCAGAATATCTTTATAAAACAGGATCAGGTATATGTAAATTGGCAAAAGTCCGACAAAAACAAAAAGCCCGCTCAGTGTCACCGCAGCGCCGCTGGCCGTTTTTCCGGCAATCCCCAAAAGATCATTGGCATTTTTATTGATAAAATCAACCTGTTCCTTCGTGGAATAACTGCTGATGGTGGAAATCCAGTTGCTCAGCGATTTCAGATGTATGTTCACGTTGCTCCGGATTTTCGGAAAATCGGCAACAAGCAAACTGACCTGAGAAGAAAAAAACCAGATGATACTTCCGAGAATGACAATCAGCAATAAAATGGGGACTACGATCGCCAGCGCTTCGGGCACTTTATGCTTTTTGTTGAACCGGTAAACCGGCAGCAGGACGATGCTGATAAAAAATGCCAGAATGATAGGCATTATGATATCTTTTCCTATTGATAAAATAGTGATTATAAGTACTATCCCCAAAAGTTCGATAGACCGTTTTACGGTTAAGGGTAAACTGTTCATAAAAGTTGGTTCATTAATTTAGCGTTCTGTTCGTTTGCAAATAGGTTGACGGAAGCTTTTGGACAGCCAAAAAACGGGCTGTTCCCATTTATCTATACTGTACCAGAATCCGTAAACAAATCCGGACAATTTTCGAGCCAGTAATGGTTATACGACCGGCATTCAGGAAATAATTTTATTCTGTAGTACAATCATGCAGCAAATGCTTATCGCGCTTCAACCACAAGCGGCGTATTCAGCGTCGATTTGCTGATTCCGTAAACGGTGGAATTTACAATGCTGTAAAGGTAGAGCTGATATGATGCAGGATCAGCCGGAACGATCAGGTTTAAACGCGGACCTTCTCCGACGGCAGTAATTTCGACAGGCATTCCGAACAGATTGTTTTTCACCAGTTTCCATTCGAAATGCACAGCGCCTGAGTTGCTTGCCGGAAATTCCCAGCGTCCATTTTTAAAAATCAATGCATGGTAAGCAAGGTAATTGCCCGGAATTGTCATCAGCGCAGGTTTCAGTATTTTGATTTTCCGTAATTGCCTGGGTGGAGGCGTACCTTTCCAGGTATGGCTGAGCTGAAGATAAGTCCATTTTTTACGACCGTCATGATCTTTCAATCCTGAAAAACTGACACTGTTCGCCATTCTTGCATCCTGCCAGCCGGAAACAAAAGCACCTGTTCCGGTCGCTTGCATGGCAGTCATAGCCGGCACTTCCGCATAGCTGATGAAGTACGGAATGTTGAGGTCCTTAATGCGGGCAAGCGTATGAACGTCCGTTTCTGTGATCTGCAAACCAAATGAATTGATCTCAGGAATCAAATGGCTGATCCTGTAAATCAGTCCGGGTGTTTTATGCGAAAAGTATACGTCTGCGGTGATCATTCTTTCCGGATCCGTTTTCCTGATCTGCCGCACTACATCTCGGAGCCACAGTAAATACGCTTGCTGCTGATACAGCAGTTCCGGCTTGTAAAACCGGGTTTCCAGTTGTCTGAACACCGGACTTCCAAAATTCCAGGAATGGATTTCCGGACGATCTTTCAAATCCTCCACCGCATTCAGAATCTGTTTCTTCAACGTATGGAGCTGATCCGTATCCCTGACAAAATCAATTTCGGGATCTATCCAGAAACTGTAATGCACCTGAAGTTTCAGGTTTGCTGCCGCTTTCAGCATGTTGTGATCGTAAAAATCCGAGCCGTAATACTTGATGGCATTGGCGCCCAGTTCCTTTATTTCCTGTAGATCCCTTTCCAGCTCAATTCTGGTCAGCGCGTGATAGTTTTCTGTCCAGTCAATTCCTTTATTATAATTGATTCCTTTAATGCCGGCGAGGTAAAAGGCCGGGTTATTTACGGTTTCTCTTTTTCCGGGATTCTCTACTGATTCGTCCAGCAATTTTGGCATTTTCCTGTTCTGATTTTTTCGCCAATTTGAAAAGCGCTTTGTCGGCGTACTTTCCTCCGTGTTCAGTTGCAATGCAGCAAGGAAATCGGGTGCATATTCTTTTGGCAAAAGCGTGTCAAAAACAATGGCTTTGATTTCGGGAAACCGGCGCCTTGCATCGGCAAAGGGATAATGGACGTTATTTTGCGGGGCATTTGCAAAGTCCGGTGTCCTGGAAACTGTGAGTATAACGGGTAATCCTGATCTGAAAATCAGATTTTGGTGAAACGGCGCATAAAATTTTTCAAGGCCGGCTGAATTTCTTTTGCCGGCATTCGGGTTGGATACAGCAATCCAGTCTACAACCTCCCAGCCCGGAAAATAATTACCTACATCCGCCGCTTTCCACGCTGTCCACACCCAGATCACATTGCAGATATTTTTACTGGAAAAATAACGGTGAATGTATTTCCATGCCGCCCTGAATTCATTCGGCGTGTTCCTGTTGTTTTCAGACCATTGCTTTTCAGGATTGCCGGCTTCTCGCGCAAAACAGATGTAAACAGGCCGATGCAATTTCCTTACTTCCTCCGAAAATTTTTCAAGATAACTGTCATACTCACCGTTAATGATGCGGCTAAAAAACTTTTCATGACTTTCCGCTTCCTTTTGTCCGGACAAATCCTTCCGGATTTCCCAGCTGATCATGGGAACCGAACCATTTTCGTAAATGGACTCAATGGTTTGCAAAGGCAAACTGCGTTCCTTTTTCGGTTCCCAGGGCAGTTCAAGCAAGATCATGTCAAACCGGTTCTGATTTTTCTGCTGAAAATCCAGAACCGGTTTCATGGAAGATGTGCCCTGATCCGCATCGGTCAAAAAAGCTCCAGTATAAAAGAGGTCTTTTTTAACTTCGCTGATTTCATTGTAAGGCTCGGCATGCTTTATTTTCCCAAAATAGACAAATACGGAAAACAGGACCATGGCTGAAAGCAGCGCCGTGCTCCTGATGCCGGTATAAATTTTCCTTCGTATGATCCAGAAGCTGCCTTTTACATCATTCAGCCAGTTTATAACGCGGTTCAGCCCTGTCCTTCCGGACAGCATCGTCCTCAGCTGCTGCTGTCTGCTGGCTGTAATGGTGAATGCCATAAATACGCTGTTCATAACTGCATATGCGGCCATAATCAGGTTGTACGGGTTTCTGTCGGTATAAAGCCCGTATGCAGCCGCAATGACGGAAAGAACCAGAATAACGATGTTCGGAACGTTCAGCGGCCAGTTGTTATCCTCTTTTCCATCTTTGGGCGTGGGCACATAAGGCACATCTTTCCGAAGAAGCGTATAGATGAATCCCAGAATAAAAACCCACCATGTCCCGATCTGCAGAAATCCGCCAACGACGTGAAAACCCCTTTCCTGGTCCTCCATCACCCACCATTGCACAAAATGACGGATCAAGAGCGTAGCAGTAACCAGCGGCAGTACAGTTACTGCAAAATCCTGAATGCCCATATGCATGGGTGAAACTCCGGTAAGCAGCGCGACAACGGGAATCAGAAAGTTGATCAGGAACAGGATACCGGACAGATAATGCAGCGGAATCGTAGCATAATGAAGCTTCTGGCGCCATGTAAAATTCCTGAACAGTGCCGGATAAGCTGTCACAAACAGGTCAAATACACCACGTGACCATTTAAGCTGCTGTTTGTAATAAGCCGAAAGTGTCGATGGAACGAGCCCGCGTGCGAGCACCGCCGGCACATACACCGATTTCCACCCTCTGGCATGCAGCTGCATGGAAGTGTGCATGTCTTCTGCCAGACCAGCCGCATGCCCGCCGATGGATTCCAGTGCCTTGCGTCGGAAAGTACAGTTTGCCCCTATGGCAAGCACCGTTCCGTACTTGTTCATAGTCATCATCATCGGGCCGTAAAACTGGTAAGTCTGCTGCGCGGCGCCTTTGGCAATCAATCCCTCGTCATTGTTTTTATATGCCTGAACAATCTGTACGAAACCGATTTCCGGATTATTGAAATGCGTAACAATCGGGTCGAGAAAATGGGGAAAGGGAACATGGTCAGGGTCCAGAACGACGCAAAGCTCACCTGAAGAAAGGTTCAGTGCATTGTTGATGTTGCCGGCTTTTGCATCAATCTTTTTTGTCCGGGTCACATGATATATGCCGTTTTCCCGGCAAAAATCCCTCAGAAAAGGATCGTCGGCTTCATCGCACAAGTAGGTTTTATGCGGATAGGTGATCGCCTGAATGGCGGTCAGCGTTTCGATGATCATTTCATAAGGCTCGCCTGCACAGAAGGTTGTAAAAATATCAACGGTGAATACTTTTTTTCCCGGCGGCGTCTCCGGCACTGTGATATAAAGGTAATGGTACCATTCATGCAGCAACTGGAGGCACGTAAAAAAGAACGTGAACATCAGCATCCAGTACAGCGGCCCATATCCGCGCACGGTTTCGGAAAGTACGCTTTGCAGAAAAATGAGCATGGAAGCAAATCCCAGAAAAATCATGAGCCTGAGCGTCACAAGCTGCTTTCCTGTCGGCGGCTTTACATTCGGCGTGTGTGTCATCGGGTGCTTACTACATAAAAGGGCGTATTACACGTCGCCAGGTTACCTTTATAATCGTAAAGCGTAGCAAAAATCCGGTAAGGACCTTCCTGCGCCGGCGTGGTAAATTCGGCTTTCAGGCCCTGTTCTGCTCGCATGAGCTGGCTCAGCGGCATCAGTAATCGGGTACTGTTCTCATTGTTCCTTTTAAACCAGTCTTCCCTGTAAATCTGCCAGTTGATCGTTTTTATACTGTCCGCACTGCTCAGTAACGCTACTTCCGCATAGGACTTCCGGCCGGGTACCAGAATTATGTCCTGGAATGCATCTCTGTTTTCGACCAGCATATGCTTTATTTCAGGGTACGATTCGTTCAATACTTTTCCAGTCCACAAATAGTTCATTGTTTTTACAGCAGCCGTTTTTCTGCCCCGCATGTCGAATATACTGAACCATGTATGCGTGGTCTCCTGCTTATGTCCCCAGAAAAAGACAAATCCTCCCAGAAACCGCCGGCTTTCCAGCGGCATATGGAGCTGATAGCGTTCCTTATAGACCGCTGCTTTTTCATTACTCGTTTTTTCAATATACGCGCCCCATGCCGTCTGCTTTGTTCCCTGCCACGGACCGTCTGTTCCCCATTCCAGGACCATGTACGGCCCGTGCCAGAGCCAGAGGTAATAGCGCAGGTTGTTTCTGAGCAGGTCCAGCGTACTGAAAATATTGAACGAAATCAGATCAATATCACAGCGTATCAGCAAATTTGCAATGTACTTGGGATTGAAATTCAGAATAGTGGTCGTAACCGGATGATGCGGATCGTCCCGGTGAATCATGTCCGTAAGTTCGTTAAATGCCTTGTAGAAGGGATAATAAGACCAGCCGTAGGGAAAATCCAGTTCGTTTCCTACGCACCACATCAGCACGGCCGGATGCTTTCTGAACTTGTTTACAATCTTTCTAAAAGCCTCATACTGTGCTGCAACCCGTTCAGGATGATTGTACAAGGCAGCAACGTTACTGTTCTGGACAGGCAAACCCACAATGACCGAAATCTGGTTGGCGCGGGCACTATCCAGCACGGTACCCAGATGGGTTGTATCCCAAATTCTCACCGCATTTCCACCCGACTGTTTCAGTAATTTCAGATTAGAAGATCCGCTCGCACCTTTTATAAAAAACGGTTGGTTGTTTTTATATAAAATATACTTTCCATTCTGTTTTCTGATATGGACATGTCGTTCCGGCTGATTGTATCTGGTTTCGGAACAGCCGGAAAGCATGATGATAACGAATAAATTACTGATTAACGCTTTGAACATCCCGATCCGGGTTGATACATAATTTATTTCTTCAAAATAATTCTAAACATATATAAAACTAATTTACAAAACAATAGAATAACATAGCCACTGATTATAGCTTAACAGTTTATTGCACATTTGACATCGGTTTGTTCAAGCCTTTTTCAGATTGTGGCCATGCACCTTTTAAAACCAGTAAAAACGCCTTAGATCCGGCTAAAAAGCAATGAATGAGCATCTGACTAAATTTCGGCCGCATCCGATTTTAATAGGATTTAAAAGAATATTCACCGCAACAGCACCGTTTACGATCTGACTTGAATAAAGGACGAAAGAAGGTTTTCAATTATTTAACGGTAATAAGTAAGCCGTTTTTCTTGGCTGTTAAGCGTAGTTTTAGTAACTATGGCAAAGAATTCTTTCGTCCTGCATGGGATGAATGTCTTATAATCACCATTACTCAATGAAAAAATTTACCTCTGTTATCTTACTTCTTCTGATTTCAACTGCTTCATTTGCCGGACGGTACGTGATTACAGAAGCTTACGGAAAGAAATTGCTTACGCCTGCTTATTTTTATGTAGGAAACCGGAATGTATGGACACTGGACTACCGAAACGGCACCATGCAGAACTACAAGATTCTGTTGCGCCGTCCCGACGAACCCGAATGTAATATTGAAGCAATGGACGATAAAGGAATCAAATTCCAGATGTGCATTACCAAGGAATTTGGTCAGGAATCGGTTATTACCTTGAAATACAAGGATGCAACCTATGAACTGATCGGACGATACTACGCAGAATAATTTCGGGCATCTATATTCAGAAGGTCAGAAATTTAAGATCGCCTCATAAAAAAAAAGGATTGTCATATTGAGCAAAACAGCTGTCAAAGCCAGTAATCCCGGCCTTCCACATCACTCAATATGACAATCCAAAATCACCATAAAAACAACAATCAATGACAATCAATTGCTGCCCATGACAACCAGTAACAACCATTGACCACCCTTCTTACTTTTCCTCCAGCCCGGCCCTGACAAAATCTTCCAGCTCTTTTCCGTGCAGATTTAGTGCAATAATGTAGCCATCGCTATCGACAACCACATTATAAGGAATTCCTTCCAGGTTGTATGTTTTTGCAACGGGTGAAGACCAGAACTTAAGATCGCTCACTTGCGGCCATTTTATCTCGAATTTCCGGATTGCTTTTTCCCAGGCCGGTTTTTTACTGTCGAGCGATACACCATAAATTTCCAGTTTCCTGCCCTTTTTCACGGATAGATTGTAGGTGTCGTACAGTCTTTTCAGTTCCGGCTGTTCCTCCACGCACGGTGCACACCACGTAGCCCAGAAATCGATCAGCACCAGATTTCCGCGCAGGGACGATAGCGTAACGATTTTTCCCTGCGGTGTAGGCAGCGAAATTTCAGGCGCCATCACGCCTACTTTTATTTCATTTTCCTGTGCCTTAGCATGGTAACCGCACGTCAGTACAAACAGCAGCAGTATAACGGAAGCGTACCTTTTCATAAACGGACTTACTGGTTTACCGGATAACCTTTGTCGATCCAGTCTACTTTAATATTTTTGGGTACGTTCAGAAGTTTGGCATTCACAAATCCCAGCTCTTTCAGCTCGTTGAAAGCCGGCCTGATGTTCGGGCATTTGTCAAACGGGCAGCAGCCGCAGTAAATCACAACTTCCCTTTTTTTATCCACTTTGGAAAGCGTCTTGTCCAGCTTGCTGATATTTTCTTTTTCTTTTCCAGGGCCTACATCCACGGAACCTTTAATGACCGGTTGCGGGCCAATATTGATTATCAATGGCTTGTCTTTGCCTGAATTGTTGATTTTATCAGCCAGCTCCTGTGTCGGCATCAGTTGTGCATCTGTCCAGGGTTCCTGTTTTTCCTGCGCCTGCGTGGTTATGGACAATAACAGCAGGAAAATAAACCCGAATTGCTGAATCCTGTTTTTCATTCTATTGTTGATTAAGATGTGAGTTAAAAAGGGAAGCAGACAGGAAAAAACCTGCTGCTGTCTGCTCCTTGAATAATTTTATACAACGGATATTACCGGTCCGTCGTCCTTCGGTTTCAGCCAGCCGAATGAAATGGCAGGCAGCCCGAGTTCTTCCAGCTTTGCTTCAAATTCCGCCGTATGTTCTTCGGTCACTGCAACCAGCAAACCGCCGCTGGTCTGCGGATCGGCCAGTACGTATTTCTGGTTATCGCTTACCGGCCCGATTTTATGCCCGTAACTGTTCCAGTTGCGCTGCGTTCCACCGGGAAAACAGCTTTTTTCAAGGTAATAAGGCAAAGAATCAATCACCGGAACCTTGTCAAATTCAATAACGGCTGACAAACCGCTGCCATCGCACATTTCGGAAAGGTGGCCGAGCAAGCCGAATCCGGTCACATCGGTCATGGCCTTCACAAATTCAAGCTGCCCGAATACTTCGCCGGGCTTGTTCAGTGTAACCATGCTTTTCAACGCAATAGCTGCATCTTTTTCCTGCAGTAAGCCTCTTTTCTGCGCAGTGGACAAGATGCCGACACCGAGTGCTTTGGTGAGATAAAGCCTGCATCCCGCTGCTGCCGTTGAATTCTGTTTGAGCTGCGGAATATTCACCATCCCGTTGACAGCCAGCCCGAATACCGGTTCCGGACAGTC
Organism: Dyadobacter sediminis; assembly: GCF_005860765.1. Lineage (GTDB taxonomy): Bacteria > Bacteroidota > Bacteroidia > Cytophagales > Spirosomataceae > Dyadobacter > Dyadobacter sediminis. Next base: position 1,243,023 of record NZ_VCEI01000011.1, read on the forward strand.
TATGCTGTGGCCGCCTGCCAGCGTGATGCCTGCTTCCGCGCAAACAGCCCTTGATCCTTCCAGCACTTTCCGGGCTACTTCCGGCGCAATCTTGTCAATAGGCCAGCCGAGAATCGCTATGGCCAGCACAGGTTTGCCGCCCATGGCATACACATCGCTGATCGCATTGGCGGACGCAATGCGTCCGAAATCGAAGGCATCGTCCACAATGGGCATAAAAAAATCGGTCGTGGAAATAAGTGCCGTTCCGTTGCCAAGGTCCAGCACCGCAGCATCATCCCGTTTGTCATTTCCGACCAGCAGTCTTGCATCGGGCTGTATGGCTACGGAACTGTGCAGTATTTTGTCAAGAACCGCCGGGCTGATCTTGCAGCCGCAGCCCGCACCGTGTGAATATTGCGTAAGTTTAATGTCGTCTGTATTCATAATGAAGCGCTATACCTAACTGGTTACAGCAATGGAACTGGTAAAATTTAAAATCTGCAATGCGTTTTCCGGCACATTGCCGCCGGTCAGCGTTAAGGGAAAAACGTGTTCCGCATTCCGGTTATTCAGGCACGTTTGATACGTTTTGTCGTAATAAACCAGAACGAGCCGGATAAAATCATCCATTCTGTCCTCATAAATAGCTTCTATGGCCTGTTTGGTCTGTAACGGGCCGAGCCTTTTACGGATCCGTTCGGTGCATGCTGCCAGAAAATGCTTATCCAGCACGCCGTATTCTTTTACAAGATCATGGACCCGCTGTTCAGTACTTACTTTCACGTCAATGAGCATGGCCGTTTTCATCTGCTGCCAGAATCCGTTGGGAATTAGCAATTTGCCGATGTTCAGGCTTTCATCTTCCACCCATATTCTTCGGTTTGCATCCAGTTCTTTCAGCTCATCGGCCAGATTGTTTTCAAACTGTTCCTGCGTGGGCTGAACCAGCCTGTTCATAGTGCCGTACGACGAACCCTGATGCTGTGCAAGCTGTTCCAGATCCATAATCTGCTCACCCGCCGATCGGAGTTCATGCAGCATTCGCGTTTTTCCGGAACCCGTTCTGCCACCCAGAATCCAGAGCTGATATGCCGCTTCAAACTGCCGGTGAACCCATCTGCGGTAATTTTTATAACCGCCTTCGATCAGGTATACTTCAAAACCGTAAAGGTTCAGTGCCCAGGCCATGGCTCCACTGCGCATACCGCCGCGCCAGCAATGAACGCCTATTTTCTTGTCGGGAGCTATTTCCAGCGCCTGCCGTATGAAACCTGACCATTTGGAACCTGTCAGATCAAAACCCAGCATAATGGCCTCTTCCCTCCCAACCTGCTTGTAAGTTGTCCCCACCAGCACCCTCTCGTCGTTACTGAACAAAGGCAGATTGAACGCGCCTGGAATATGCCCATGTGCGAACTCGGCAGGCGTACGAACGTCGGCAAGCGGGATGCTGCCTTTAAATGGAAGAAAATCTTCTATGGTTGTATTTTTAATCATCAGCTAAGGAAAAGCATTTCAAATATGCAAAGCAGTTTACTTTATAAAAACAAAGAAATTGCGCTGCATACTATTCCAGGAATATTTATTATCCTCTTTTTCCAGTAAAAACCTGTAAATCACTTGTAAAGCCGCTTTCAGATTTGTTGAGGCACCCATTGCGGACTAACAGGAGAAGCCATGCCATGCTAACTAAACAAAAATACGTCTGTTGCGTTCAAAACCGTTCCTGAAAATAGGATGAAGCTTTCCGGTTTCTTCATCCAGAAACCGGAAAGTTTGAAGCAATCAATCCTGCTTAGTAATAAAAATGAAGCTCCGTACAAACCCGGTATCAGTTTCCGGTGTGTTCTGCATTTTGTTTTCTGCTTTCGTAAGCTTTTTCGAGTGCCGTTTTTATCTCATTCAGTCGGAGCGGCTTGGAAATATAGTAATCCATACCCGCCTGCAGGCAATCCTCCTGATCTTCACGCATGGCATTGGCAGTCATGGCTACGATGTAAGGCTGTTCGATTTGCTGGCTGCGAATCCGGCGTGTTGCTTCCAGCCCGTCCAGTTCGGGCATTTGCACATCCATGAAAACGGCATCGAATCTTTCTTCCAATGTTTTCTCAAAAGCTTCCCGCCCGTTCCGGGTAACAACGGGTACATAGCCCAGCTTGCTGAGGATATTGACAAAAAGTTTTTCGTTCACCGGATTGTCTTCTGCCATCAGGATATGCAATGGGTAATGCGCGGCAAATTCCTTGGAAAGACTGGAAGGCGAAGGCTGCCGAACGTTTGCATCCGTTTCTTTCTGCTGCTTGAGTTCCATCTGGATCAGTTTTCCAAGCTGGTTGTGCCTGACGGGTTTGGTCAGGATTGCGGCAAAAAGATCCTTATGGTTACGCCCGGCTTCATCACCGACCGAACTCAGCAGGAAAACAGGAAGTGCCGGGAATTTGCTTTTTATAATGGCTGCAAGATCAATTCCGTCCATTTCCGGCATTTGCTGATCTGAAATGACCAGATCAAACCGGGCACCGCTGTCGAGTATCTGAAGTGCCTGTTTTCCCGAAGAGGCCAGCGTCGGAATGAGTTTCCATTGTTCCATCTGAACCTGTAAAATCCGCAGGTTGGTATCGTTATCATCTACAATCAGGATGGATTTCCCCTGATTTTCAGTGGTATTAAAAAACACATACTGGCGTGTCGGCTGCGTACTGATCTGTGCAATGATCGTAAAATGGAAATTGGTGCCTTTGTCCACAACACTTTCCACGCGGATGGATCCGCCCATCAGATTGACCAGTCTCTGGCTGATGATAAGGCCCAGCCCCGTACCTCCATATTTGCGCGTATGAGAGGAATCAACCTGTGAAAAGGCCACAAAAAGCCGGTCGAGCTTGTCCGCCGGAATACCGATGCCCGTATCCTGAATGTCAAAACGGATTTCTATGTCCTGCCCGTTGATCTGCCGTACAAGCCGTACATGAATAAAGACTTCGCCCTGATGCGTGAACTTGATCGCATTGCCGACCAGATTGATCAGAATTTGTCTAAGCCGCTGACTGTCGCCGATAATCTGGCTCGGAACCAGCGCATCGATTTCATAAACCAGGTCAAGCCCGATGGCAGCTGCCTTGGACGAAAACAGGTCCAGAACGCCTTCAATGCATTCGCGGAGGTCAAAACTGATGAGTTCAAGCTCCATGTTGCCGGATTCTATTTTGGAAAAATCCAGAATGTCGTTGATCACCGTCAGCAGACTGTCGCCGCTGTTGATGATCGTTTCGGTATATTCTGCCTGTTCCGGCGTCATCTTTGTCTGGGAAAGCAGCATGGCCATTCCGATCACGCCATTCATCGGCGTACGGATTTCGTGGCTCATGGTTGCCAGAAAAACGCTTTTGGCCATATTGGCTTTTTCAGCCTCTTTTCTGGCAAGCTGTTCCTGATCGTTTCGGACCTGCAGTTCTTTGTTAAGTTCCTGCAGATGCTCCGACTGTGCGAGCAGTTCATGCTTCTGCCGGCTTATTTCCTCCGTTCTTTCCTGAACCTGTTTTACCAGCATCCTTTTTTGTGCCCGTATTACACGCATGCGCAGCCTGTGAACGCCGTAAACCAGTCCGATCACCAGCAGAACGGCAAGAATGCGAAACCATGCAGTACGCCAGTACGGAGGCCAGATATGCACCTGTAACTGGGTCACTTCCGGGTTCCATACACCGTCGTTATTGGATGCTTTCACTTCAAAAACGTAGTCCCCGGCATCCAGATTGGTGTAAGTTGCCCTCCGCATCGTTCCGCTGTATATCCAGTCGTCGTCAAAACCTCGTAACCGGTACGCATACTGGTTTTTTTCGGGCATCGTGTAGTTCAGTGCGGCAAATTCAAATGAAATGACAGACTGCTTATAAGAAAGGCGGATGCTTTCCGACTGACTGACATGCCTGGTCAGTACGGCATTTTTCCCCCCGATGGCTACCTGTTTGTTGAAAATCAGAAAATCTGTTATATATACCGGCGGGATATAATGATTGTCCACAAGGCGGTCCGGGTAAAAAGTGCTGAAACCGCGCACTCCGCCAAAGAACATTTCCCCGTCACTTGTCTGAAATACCGAATTGCTCCGGAATTCGCTGCCCTGCAATCCGTCTTCAGTGCCATAGTTACGGAAAGTTTTGGAAAGGTAACTGAACCTGGAAAGTCCGTTGTTTGTACTCAGCCAGAGATTGTTCTTTTTATCTTTGGCAATGCCGTAAATGACATTGCTTGCAAGCCCGTTCTGTTCGGTGTAAGCCGTAAAAAGCTTCTTATTTCTGTCAAAATAATTGAGTCCGCCGCCTAGTGTCCCGATCCACAGATCGCCGTTATCAGCTTCATGTATTGACTGGATTTTGTTGCTGGAAAGGGAATGTTTGTTTTTGCTGTCAAACCCGAACCTTGTAAAATGCTTCCGGTCGGCGTTCAGCATGTTCAGCCCTGCATATGTTCCGGCCCAGATGTTGCCGTCACGGTCCTGAAAAACTTCCGTTACAATATCGGAGCTCAGACTGGTTTTGTCATTCGGGTCATGGCGGTAATGCGTGAATTTTCTGCTTTTCACGTCGTAGAATTCCAGACCGCCTTTCCACATGCCCAGCCAGATATTGCCGTCACGATCTCGGAACAAATTGTTTACGTCCGAACTTGAAAGGCTGTTCGGATCGTCTGGTCGCGGCATGTGGTGCTCGAACGTTCCCGTTTTGACATGGAACAGATCGAATCCTCCGTTGTGATAACCAAGCCCCAGAACATTTTCCGAAACAGAGATAACGGCAATCACATAATCATTGCTGGGCGAATCGGAATTGGTTTTGCTGTGCCGGTAATGCGTGAACTTCTTTGTTTTCCGGTCAAAAAGATTCAGCCCGCCGCCGTCCGTTCCCAGCCACACATGATCCGGATTGCTGTCGCCGCAAATGGCAAGTATGATATTGTTGCTCAAACTGTTCGGATCGCGCGGAACCTGCCGGTAAGACTGGAACTTTTTACCGAACCTGGGCAAAAAACTGATGCCGCCTGCAAAAGTCCCGATCCAGATGTTGCCAGCCCTGTCCGGATAAATGCAGTAGACCGAATTGTTGCTCAGCGATGTATTATCATCCTCATTCTGCCGATACGTTGTAAACCGGTTTGCCTTCATGTCGTAAACACTGATGCCGCCGTTTTCCGTACCGATCCACAGATTGCCGTCGCTGTTCCGGGTGATGCTCAGCACGTCGTTATGTGCTAAGCTGTTGCTGTCGTTCCGGTTGTTCAGAAAACTTCGGAATGTGTTGCTTTCCGGCAGATACAAAGACATCCCGCCACCGTGCGTTCCGATCCATAAATTGCCATTTTTATCTTTGTACAATGCTTTGATCCAGTCCGAGTACAGCTGCTTTTCGCCTGCGCCTTTGAAATAGCTGTTATACCGGCCATTTTCCGTGTTCAGCTGATAAAGGCCGTACTCCGTCCCTATCCAAAGGTTTCCGGCATTGTCTTCTTCAATGCGCGTCACAAACGAAGCACCTTTGTTTTTCCCTGCTTGCTGAAACTCCGGATAAATCCGGATGGAAGCGTCAACCGGATTGAACAGGAACAGACCTTTATCGGAACCAAGCCATATCCTTCCCTTACTGTCCTGAAAAATGTCGTTGATACCGAGATTGCGGTTGTCAAAGGTATATTGTGTGAAACGGTTTTTATCCCGGTCAAATTTATTTAGCCCTGATGAAGTTCCGACCCACAGATTTCCTGCCTTGTCTTCCAGCAAATCCAGAATGTAACTGTCATTGATGCTGGTGCTGTCGGTAACAATGTGTTTATAATGTTTGAACTGATATCCATCGTACAAATTCAGCCCGTCCTCCGTCCCGAACCACATAAATCCCTGCTTGTCCATCAGAATGGAACTGACATGATTCTGCGATAAACCCTGATTGGTAGAAAGCTGCCTGAAGCCTGGCTCCTGCGCAAACAGAATGGCAGGATAAATGGCCAAAATATACAGCCAGCGCTTACGGATAGCTTGTTGAAGATTCATTCTACGATTTACTTTTACATAAAGTAGTAAATATTGTATGTAATATTATTATTTATTTAAAATTAATGTAGCATATAGAGGAAATTATTATTTTATACTTCCTGAATTTTCAAGCGTCCGGTTTACACGAAGAAAATCTTTTCCCAAATCTGCTGCATCGTTCACCGGCTGTGGTAAGGGTGAAAAGCTGGAATTTAACAGGCTTGAAGCCGGTTGCAGGCACCTGGAAAAAACCGGACTGGGACACGGCCTTTTGTGCTGGCGTGAAAATTGTTAGGATAATCTCTGCATGATAAACCGGATCACGGAATTTCTCCGGTTTTATAAAACCGCAACCATTCAGTTTTAACCAAAATCAGCATTTATTACTTTCCAGATTATGTATAGAAAAATCATTGCGCCGTTACTTTCGCTGCTTGTTTTCACCACGTCGGTTTATGCGCAAACCGGACCGGCAGCACCGGATGTCAGCCTGAAACTCATCAGCGATGCGCTTACGCACCCGACTGCTTTTGCAGTAACCAAGAAAAACCCCGAACTGCTTTTTGTGTGCGAACAGGAAGGCCGAATCCGGATTATCCAGAATGAAAAACTGGTCAAAACGCCATTTCTGGACATTACGGACGACGTTCTGAAAAAAGAAGGGTATGACGAACGCGGTTTGCTCGGACTGGCTTTTCATCCGGATTACGCCTCCAACGGAAAGTTTTACGTTTACATCAGTGTGGCAGCAAACGGCGAAAAAGGCGTTGATCACCATTCGGAAATCCGCGAATACAAGGTCAGTAAAAGCAATGCAATGGTTGCCGAAAAGTCCGCCATGCGGAAAGTACTGACATTTAACCAGCCGGAATCCAACCATAACGGAGGCGATCTTAAATTCGGAGCAGACGGATATCTGTACATTTCCAGCGGCGATGGCGGAGGTGGCGGCGACCGGCACGGGGAACACGGCAACGGGCAGAATATAAATACGTTGCTGGGTAAAATCCTGAGAATTGACATCAACCAGACGCCATACGGCATTCCGAAAGACAATCCGTTTGTAAACCGGAAAGATGCACGACCGGAAATTTTTGCTTACGGACTGCGCAATCCCTGGCGCATCAGTTTCGACCGTCAAACGCATCAGCTTTTTGCGGGTGAAGTCGGGCAGGACAAGTATGAAGAAGTGGATATTATTACCAATGGAGGAAACTACGGATGGCGTGCAATTGAAGGTTTTCATCCTTTCAAGCCTTCCGATCCGCAGCCGTCCAAGGCGATCAAACCGATTTATGAATACCCGCATACTGAAGGCATCAGCATCACAGGCGGCTTTGTATACCGCGGCAAGGCCATTCCGGCGCTTGCGGGCAAGTATGTCTACGGCGACATGATGGGACCGATATGGGCACTTGCGCCGCAAAGCGGAAATAAATGGACACGTACAAAACTTTCTGTTTCAAGAGATCCCGGTTACTGGCATGTGTACAGTTTCGGAGAAGATGTTTCCGGGGAAATGTATGTGCTTACACAGCTTCTGCAGGAAGGAAAAGGCGCTGTTTACAAGTTTGTGCAGCAATAGACCCAACGATTTGAAAACAGTAATTAAAAAAGAACCTGAAGACTGATTATGGAATACAGACAACTGGGAGCCTCGGGCATTATGGTTCCCGTATTATCTTTTGGAACCGCCACGTTTGGCGGCAGCGAATCCTTTAAAGCATGGGGAAATACGCAAACCAAAGAAGCCACAAGACTGGTGGATATCTGCATGGAAGCCGGCATCAATATGTTTGATACGGCGGATATTTACTCCGAAGGACTTTCCGAAGAGGTGCTTGGACAATCGCTGGCACACAGGCAAAGGGACAAAATCATCCTTTCGACCAAGTCCACATTTACTTTTGGAGAAGCGCCGAATAACCAGGGTTCGTCCCGCATTCACATGCTGAAACAGGTGGAAGGAAGCCTGAAGAGATTACAGACCGATTATATTGATATTTACCATATGCATGGATTCGATGGAAATACGCCGGTTGAAGAAACATTGAGAACGCTGGACGATCTGGTTCAGAGCGGAAAAATAAGATACATTGCAGCTTCCAACTTTTCGGGATGGCATCTGATGAAATCACTGGCGGTTTCCGAGAAATACGGCTGGAACCGCTACGTCGCACATCAGGTTTATTACTCACTGACCAACCGGGAATACGAATGGGAACTCATGCCGCTCGGCATGGACCAGAAAGTAGGTGCTATTGTATGGAGCCCGCTTGCAGGCGGCCGTTTGGGCGGCAAGTTCAGCCGGAAAAAAGAATGGCCTGAAACCGGACGCGTTGCGCAAGGCGGAAGCCCGGTGCCTGAAACGGCAGTTGAAAAAGAACACCTTTTCAGAATCACGGATGCACTGGAAGCCGTTGCGGAGGAAACGGGAAAAACGGTTTCACAGGTCGCCATAAACTGGCTTCTTCAGCGGCCGACCGTTGCGAACATCATCATTGGTGCAAGAAATGAAGAACAATTGATGCAGAACCTGGAAGCTGTGGGTTGGAAACTTTCCGCGGATCAGGTCAAAAGACTTGATGAAGCAAGTGAAATCCCGCCTGTTTATCCTTACTGGCATCAGCGTCAGAACCTTACCCTGAACCCGCCTCCGAGGTTTTATTGAGAAGCAAATTTCCGTATCCGGTCGGAGAAATACATCATGTTTTTTTCAGGGCCGGATACGGATTTTGTTTATGCATATATCTGTATGCCGTTTTCTTGGTGTTTTTTTCAGATCGCCACGAAACAACATGAAAAAAGGGGTTTTTCTGCTTGCTGCATGCTGTTTTATCAGCTACAACAATTCTTAAATCCATTATTTTCAAAAATCCGGAAAACAAATTTCCTCTTTCAGGTATGAAGTTTTTAAAGCTGGATTCCATTTTCATTCAGCGGATCAGGGGTAAGCCGTTTCACATTGACTTTTGCTTTATAAATCAATAGTCCGGACTTATATCTTGATGCCGATTGATTACTTGATGATGAAACCTATGCAAGCGATTCAGAAATACGATGTTGTGATTGTCGGCGGAAGTTATGCCGGGCTTTCAGGAGCAATGGCACTGGCCAGAGCCCTCCGATCCGTGCTGGTTATTGACAGTGGAAAACCCTGCAACCGGCAAACACCCTACTCACATAATTTTCTTACACAGGACGGCAGTACACCCGCAGCCATCGGCGAACTGGCCAGATCACAGGTTCTGGCATACCCGACGGTTGAAATCTGGGATGACACCGTTATTGCCGCGGAAGGTGAAAACAATGATTTTACCGTTTCCACACTGGCAGGCAGACAGGCTTCTGCTAAAAAAATCCTGTTTGCAACCGGCGTCACGGATCAGATTGATAATATTCCCGGACTGGCGGAATGCTGGGGAATTTCCGTTATCCATTGTCCTTATTGCCATGGCTATGAATACAACGGACAGCAAACCGGCCTGCTTGCCAATGGCGACTCAGCCGTGGATTTTGTGCGTTTGATCCGGAACTGGTCGGAGCAGCTCGTTATTTTTACGAACGGCAAATCCACAATCAGTAAAACGTACACACAGCAGCTGCTGGACAGGAACATAACCATAATTGAAAAAGAAATCAAACAGCTGATCCATCAGGAAGGCCGGATCCGGGCAGTTGCATTTGCTGATGATGAAACCTGTGAACTTGATGCCTTGTACACCCTTTTTCCGGTGAAGCAGCATTGTGACATTCCGGAAAAAATCGGTTGCTCCATTATAGAAAGCGGGTATATCGAAATTGACAATTACCAGAAAACGAAAGTGCCGGGCATTTATGCTGCCGGTGACAATACTTCCGCATTACGTTCTGTGGCAGCGGCCGTTGCATCCGGTTCCAAAGCCGGTGCATGCATTCACCATGAACTGGTTTCCGATGATGTCTGGACCTAGAATTTGGCAGGAAAACAAGTATGTTTTAAATTCAATTGTCTTAATAAAATCAAAGTGACAAGGCGCAGCTGAAAGTACGGCATATCATTCCCTTTCCAGACGGGAAATGAATGAACAAAGCCTACCTTTGTCCTGCTTTGGTCCTGTTCGGGACACATTCTTTTAATTCCCTTCTTTCCAGTTCTATATTCTGAAGACCGCTATGAAATATTGTTTGCTGAAAGTTCTGTTCTTTGCCGTACTGCTTTTTCTGGACAGTTGCATTGAGCCGTTTTCACCGCCGGAAGTCAGTTCCGTTGAAAATTTCCTGGTTGTGGACGGTTTCCTGAATGTGGGTGCGGATACCAGCAGAATTGAACTGAGAAGAACACAAAATGTAAATGCAGAACAAATCCCGAATTATGAAACAGGCGCATCCATTTCCGTCGAAACAGAATCCGGCGAAAGCTATGCGTTCAGCGAGGCAGGATCGGGACTTTATCTTTTAGCCCCGAAACAGTATAACACGGCGGGCAAATACAGGCTGCGGATCCGAACGACGGATCAGAAGGAATATCTTTCCGAATACGTTTCCGTAAATGTTACGCCGGCAATCGACAGCCTGACGTATAAACTGGATGAAGTTCAGAATGCCATGATCTTTTATGTCAATACGCACGATCCGGCCAACAAAACACAGTTTTACCGCTGGAAATTTGATGAAACATGGGAATACCGGGCAGCCTATTTTTCAGCGCTGGAAGTCATTAACAAAAAAATTGTAACCAGAAGCCAGGATATCAACCAGTGCTGGGGAAATCAGAAATCAGGCGGAATTTTGCTCGGGAGCACCGTCAAGCTGAGCAGCGATGTCATCAAAGACCTTCCGCTTTTCAAGGTACCCGTTCCGACCAACAAGCTTTATATTAAATACAGCGTGCTTGTAAAACAGTACGGACTTTCCAGAGAGGCATTTGAATACTGGACCAGCCTTGCCAAAACCACGCAGGGAACCGGAAGCCTTTTTGACCCGCAGCCATCGCAGGTTACAGGAAATATTACAAGTACAACCAATTCCAGAGACCTTGTGTTCGGATACTTCAGCGCCTCAACAGAAACAGAAAAGAGAATCACCATTACGCCAAAACTGGGAAGATACCCGACCTGCATGCCGCCGGATACTTTTGACATTGTGTGCATGCCCATCAGCAACCGGCAATGTGCGCTGGAAACCAGTGCCCTGATGCTTTCTTACGGCGGCCTAAGATCCGAATATCTGCTGGGTGCGCCTCCCAGCTGCGCCGATTGCCGCACGCAGGGCGGAACGACGGTAAGGCCATCCTTCTGGTGAAAACGGATCATAATCCGGCAACTTCACAACTTCATACAGCCTGGTTCAAAAGTATGTTTTGAACCGATAAATAAGTTATTCTACAAAAATAAAGAATAATTTAGTTCTCAATTAGAATATCTTTGTCCTTTCCGTTACTTTGCTTCTGATTTGATCATGCCATTTTTATAGGGCATATTTCCAATTGTTTTGTCTTGGTAAATACCATTTTATGCAAAAATCGCTGTTGTTGTCAGGTTATCTTTTGTTGCTATTTGCGGTTGCCTGTGCTCCCAAAGTCCGCACGAATATAACTCAGAAGTATGAGCCCCTGGATTACAAGGAAGAAGTGCTGGTGATTGAATTACCGGATAAAGCACCGGAATCAGCCGAATCGCTCGGAACCATTAAAATCGGCGATGCCGGCATGAGCGTTCAGTGCAGCTATTCGCAAGTGCTGGGAAAGGCAAAAGAAGAAGCACGCAAAGCCGGAGGAAACGCAATCAGAATTACAGCACATAAGACACCGGATTTCATGAGCAGCTGCCACCGCATTTCCGCCGAAGTCCTGCGAATAGACGCAACAGTACTTGCTGCATTGAAAGCGGACAATGAAGAAGTTGAACCGGGCATTGACTACGCAGTACTTTACGTATACAGAACCGGCGGCGCGGGCATCATCATCAACTATAACCTCAGCCTCGGCGATTCGGTGATCTGCCGGGTGACAAACCGGTTCAGTCAGGCGATTAAAATTTACAAACAAGGTCCGACCGAACTTTCTGCTAAAACAGAAGCGAAATCGGTGATTCCGATTGATATACAGAAAGGCAGAAGCTATTACGTAAGATGTTCCGTCATTCCCGGCATTACAATCGGCCGTCCGGGCCTTGAACTGATGAGCAAAAAAGCAGGCAGCCGCGAGTATGAATTAGCAAAATCCAAATCCAAATGAATAAACTGTTTACCCTCATTACCTTATTTACATTGATCTGTAACCATATTCAGGCTCAGGATCTGATTGTTACCTCTGACGGTGATTCGCTGAACTGCCGCATAACCAGACAGAATGCACAGTTTGTTTATTTTACATTTGCAAAAGAGGGCCGGCCCAGCAATACGCTCCTTCCTGTCACTAAGATTTCGTCAGTTAAAAAAGCATTTTACGGCAATGCACAACTCCGCGAAGGCATGCAGCCGCTTTCCGGAAAAAGTTACAGCCAGTGGCAATTCGGCATCCGCGCAGGCTATGCTTACCGTACCGCCAAGGTCAGTGATCAGATTTCTTCTCAGTACAAGGATTACATCAAAAAACTGAAATCAGGCTTTGTACTTGGAGGCGACATGCATTATTTCATTTCTGAACCGCTGGGATTCGGGCTGAAATACAGTTTCAACAAGCATAAAAATGAAGACGGAACCGATTTGAAAGACGATATTTCCATGCATTACATTGCGGCTTCCATGATTAACCGGTACGTTCTTGCCAATCCGAAAAGCAGCTTTTTACTTGGTATCAATCTGGGTTATCAGTCTTACAAGGATAAAGCCGTCTTGCTGGGCAACGCACTGGATATGAGCGGCGGAACGGCCGGATTTGGTCTGGATGCAGGATTTGCACATCAGCTGAGTGCGGGCACGGCTATTCATTTCGGATTGTCGTACACGACGGCAACGCTTTACAGCATCAACGTCGGACAGGGTTCATACAAACAGAAGATCAAGTTGGAAAAAGGGCAGTACGAAGGTTTGTCCAGGCTGGAACTGACCGCAGGATTCAAGTTCGGAAAGTAGCCTGATTTTATTCATTCACATCATCCCTTTCCAGATTTAACTTTTCATGATACCGGATGATCTTGCTCAGCACATCAATGGCTGTATCGAATTCCTTGTCGCCGACAAGCTTGCGATATTCATCAAGAAGGTTCAGCATTTTGTTGTTGGCTTCATTTACAAACCTTTTGCCATCGTCCGTCAGGTGAATTTTATAGCTTCTTTTGTCTTTCTTCAGAGGCTGTGAAGTAATCAGTCCTTTTTCTTCCAGTTCTTTTACGGTCCTGCTCATTGCCTGCTTGGCAATGAGCGCTTTTTTTGATATTTCGGTATTGGTTATGCCGTTCTGTTGCACATTGAAAATCAATGGCATATAGGACAGTTTCATTTGCCCGTAATCCGGCCTGATGTTCCGGTGAGACCAGATATCCAGATGCTTTTTTGCTATATAAATCAATCTTCCCCAGTGTTTCTCATCGTCATACTGCAGAATACCGGCTTTCTTCGGCTCGTCCATATCATCGTTTTTATGTAAATATAAAAATAAATATAGTAAACATTTATTACCAGATAATAAACATTGTTTACATTTGTTTGCTTGTGATGTCAAATGGAAGCGGCATCAGGCAAATGCAATGGACAAACTATAAACCAAAAACGAATGAAAACGATCATACTGGTTGCAGGCGCCACGGGCGATCTCGGTGGCAGGATTGTAAAATCACTGATTGAAAAAGGGGCTGACGTACGTGCACTGGTGCGCAGCGGTACGGATCATGAAAAGGTTGAAAAGCTCAAACAGCTTGGTGCAACAGTCTTTGAAGCGGACATGAACCAAATCGCTGATCTTGAAACGGCTTGTGAAAACGTTTCCTGCGTCATTTCGGCACTTCAGGGGCTGCATGATGTAATTGTTGACATGCAGTCACTCATACTCCGGGCGGCTGTAAACGCAGGCGTTCCGCGCTTTATTCCTTCCGATTTTTCCACGGATTATACGCAGCTTCTGCCCGGCGACAACCGCAATTTTGATCTGAGACGTACATTCTTCGAGCATATTGATCAGTCGCCGATTGCAGCAACAACCATTTTCAACGGAGGATTTGCGGAGCTGCTGAATTACAACCTTCCTTTTCTTGATTTCAAAAACAAAAGTGTCGGTTATTTCGAAGATCCGGACTGGCGTATTGATTTTACAACCAAAGACAACACGGCTGAATTTACTGCTGCCGCTGCATTGGATTCCACGACGCCAAGAATTCTGCGCATTGCCAGTTTCCAGATCAGTGCAAAGGAAATGCAGGCGGTTGCCAATGAAATCACAAAAGAAGATTTTAAACTGATTCGACTGGGAAGCCGTGAAGAACTGGCCGCCAGGAACAAACAGGACCGCGCAGCCAATCCGGAAGGCGAAAATGAAGTTTATCCGCGCTGGCAGCAGGCGCAATACCTTTACGGCATGTTCAGCGCGCAAAACCGGACAACCGACAACGACCGCTATCCGGAAATAAAATGGACAAATGCTGAGGAACTGCTTTCTGCACACAGGAAAAGTTGAAAGTCCTTTGCTAAATGAAATCAGACTGAGCGGACTGCCGGGTAATCAGAAGTTTGTACAAGCAACTTACTGACATAAACTCGATGCCGCTCAGTCTGAAAATAACCAAAAGTCAGCAATCTTCCAAGTCCCGATCCCTGACCATACATGACAAAAAGCAACAACCATTGACTATCAAGACAACATCTGACAATAAAGGTCACAACTTCCCTCCTGCTCTTTTCAGACCGGAAGCCATTTCAAAATCGCCGGGCCCCAGTAATAAATCGTGAAGAAGTAAGTACCCACCATAATGAACGCCGTTGCAAGAAAAAGCAGGAATGAAGCGGAAATCCTCAGCAACGCAGAAGCATTGTATTTGCGTGCTCTTATAAATGCTTCGGCCACTATGAGATTCGGAATATAAAAGAAGAAAAACATAACGGTATCGAACGGCCCGGTAAAATGAGGCGTATGCCCCAGACCATCCGTCAGCAGGAGCCAGAAACCGTAATCCATCCGGTATAGCCACGAACCGATTGCCAGCGCATACAAGCGCAGCGCCCATGCGCGGTGAAGTTCCAGACGTTTTGTAACAGCATAACGGAAAGTCTGAATGGCTGCCACAAACATCAGTGCGCCGTATAACCCGAATCCGATGTCCATTGCAGTACCGCCAATGGTTCCTTTCAGCACGATGAATGCAATTCCGCCGGCGGCTGCAAGCAATGACGCAACGATGTAAATCCGCCCGATCCAGCGATGAACAGCAGGAAACCGCAATCTCACCTTTTCTATCAACTGGATACTTCCGAGGACAAGGATGATTCCGCCCGCTGCAAAATGAAAGCCGATCCCGGAAGTTGCGGCCAGGGAATTTCTGTTGTAAAGTCCCGGCAATACCTTGTTCCAGCGCTGCATATCGTCTTCATAAAGTGCAGCGGCATAAAACGCCAGAATGTACATACCGAATAACGCGGCACTCGTCCAGACCGTAATGACCAGCATTTTGCCGGATGCGTTCAATAAAATGCTGCTGATTCTTGTCAATCGGTGACTGCCTCTCTGCGGTGTAACGGAAGGGTCCAGAACTTTGGTCATAACTGCTTCTGTATGTAAGCCTTAACTTATGTAAAGATCGAAGATGTTATCCAGAATCCATCAGCAGGAACAATGCAAATTTTCAATTTTCCGAAATAACTTTCCTGAAATCCGGCAAGAACGGTCAGATGCTGATAAACCAGCTGACAGCCAGCCAGTATTGCTGTGACTGAACCGATTTGTTGAATTCGTTGACGCGGTATTCAAATCCCATTTCGATCCGGTTGTTATCCGTGGCATTGTAACCCAGCGCCAGCAATGCACGGATTTCAAGGTCAGCCGATTTGTCTTCATAAATGCCCAGATATTCGTTGTTGAGTTTGGCATAAAATTCCTTCGGGTCAATGTTGATTCCGTTCAGTGCTTTTTCAAAGCCTATGCGGTACCGCAGTCTTACCTGAACCGAACTGTCTCTTCGGAACGTCTCGTCCGTCACAATGCGGTGCGCAATGCGGGCATATTCATGATTGGTCACATTGTTGAACTGCTGTATCAGTCTGTGTGCAAACCGTCCCTCTTCCAGCCGGATAAGATAGCCGCCGCCAAGGGTGTTGGCCGCCGACAATTTACGGGTAAGAACCATCGTAAGGTCCGCCCGTTCGTACCGGAACCGGTTACGGGTCTGCTGCTCTTCTTCCCTTTCCGAAAAAATCTGGCGGGATTCCAGTTTGTTGTTCAGTTTCAGGTTATCCGAAATCCTGATGTTCAAATTGAATTGGGGAAGTGTTCCCGCTCTGTAAACAGCCTGGGAAAATACAGCGGCCGGAGCAAAAATCAGCAGAAAAACAGCTAAAAAAGATTTATACATCAGTAAATCAGGTTATCAGAGTTACGTTGTACAACTTCATGAATGCTCACGACGGAGCCTTCATGATCGCAAAGGACTTCAAAATAATTTATTTTTTTATCCCAGACAGCATTCAAAATCAGCTCATAATGCATGTCGATGGCAGCAGGAACTTTATCGGATAATATGGCTCTTTTCAGATCGCTTTTACTTCCTTTATACTGGATTTGTGTTTTCACGACTTTGTATTTTGTAAATTCCTTATCCAGCCTTTTTCGGATTGCTTCGCTCGTTTCCGCGTCGATCCGGCTGAACCTGCTGAGTATTTCAATATCCTGGATTTCGCCCGACTTGTCAAATTCGATGCTGTAATGTTTGCCGCCGCTTTTCAGTTTGGCTTCAATGGTGGTTTCTTTCAGGCTTTCTTCGCCATACCAATGGATTTTATCCTTTTTGAACATCGATTTTACAAATTCAACTGCTTTCCCGGGAACCGCACTTTGCCTGATCGCATATTCGCGTTCATACTTTTTCTGGGCATGGCAGGGAATCCACATGCAGCCGGCAAGCAAAATCAGAAAAGCATACAGATATTTCTTGATCGGGATCACAGTTTATTGAATTACAAGTTATTAAGTTCAAAATGTGCTTTTTGCGGCAATTTCTTCCCGAAATACGCTGAACCTGTGGCATGGCTGCTGCAAACAACATGCCTGTCAAAATTCCAAGCAGGAACATTTTCCGAACGCAATGAAAAAAACACGTTTTTATTTAAAGCTGATGATTTCCTCGGTATTTGCCAGAATTTCATTGAGCGTCATCAGATACTGCTTTTTTGCGGAAATCTGCCAGATAACGGTAAGCATATCCTGATCTTTGCTCACATGAATCTGCTCCATCTGAACATGATTGGTGGTCAGTTTGTCTTCCAGCATTTTGATTTGCCTGAAATCCGCATTCCTGAAAGTTACGGTCAGCATTTTATACTTCTGCAGATTTCCGATCAGCCGCTCTATTTTGCTGACAAGCAAAAGGATAATCAGTGTAAGAATCGTAAATAAAAAGGCAAGCGCGTGATAACCGATGCCGGTTGTCATTCCGATGGCAGCGGAAGTCCAGATGACAGCAGCCGTTGTCAGGCCCCAGACTGTAAACCGGTCTTTGAAGATCACACCCGCACCGATAAAGCCGATTCCCGTAATGATGTTGGCCGCAATACGGTCGTCTGTGTTGGACCCGTGGCCGGAAACAATGGTGAAAATAGTGGAACCCAGCGTAATGAGTACAATCGTTCTGAATCCGGCTGACTTGTTTTTATACTCCCTTTCGAAGCCGATAATGCCGCCGCAAAGGACAGACATCAGCATGCTGTATAAATCTTTTTGTTCTATCCCAAAGTCCATTTTCTCTCCCTTTAAAATTAAATGATTTTTTTCTTTTACATTTCAAGAAAACAGCCGATTTCATATGCACAACCATCTTGCTTTTCTGGATTATTGGGGAAATAACAGTCTGGATTTCAAAAATAAAAGCAATACCCGCAAGAAAGTTTCTACCCATTTTATCGTCACGGCTTTAATCATTCCCAAACAGCAGCTTTCCGAAGTAAGTGAAGTCGTGCACAATGTGCAGCAAAAGTATTTTACAAACGGCCGCATAGATACCCGGATGACAGGAAATAACCACAAGCTGCGGAAACAGATTCTGGAAGAACTTGCAACTGCGCCGTTTCAGATTTTTGCACTGATCGTGGACAAGCGGCAGCTCGTTTCCGAAGGGTTGCGCTATAAAGGCTCTTTTTATAAATTTATGCACGGACTTGCAGACCGCGAGCTGTTCCGGGTTTTTCCGGATCTGGAAATGATGGCGGCAGCAGAGCAGGAAAGCGACTCCTTCATGTCGGGATTCATTCATTTTGTGCAGCAAACGCATATTCCCAATCTTTTCAACGAATCGGCTTTCGGATTTGTACAGGTCAGCCATGAAGAAATCCTGCAGGCTGCGGGCTACCTTGCAGACACGCTTGCCCGGTGCTATGACGAAGCGGTACTTTCCGATCAGCGGCGGGAATTTGTGCAAGTGTTGCAGCCACGGCTGCTTACGATCCGTTTCTGGCCTGACGTTTTTCTTCCCGATCTTGTCAGAACCAATGCCGAAGGTTCAGGCTTTAATAAAACACTGGCGGAACTGAGCGTTAATAAAGCCAGTGACTTCCTGCAGCAGAAAGCGCCCAGCCAGACGCTGCATATCATGGATCAGCACACGACACTGAGTTATCTTCTGTTTCACTTCCGGCATATTAATCCATTGCGTTACATTTCCAGTTTCGAGCTTATGGAGCATATAAAAACCCGTCATAGCCGACCGGTTTCGCTGCATTATTTTCAAACCAAAGTGATTGCGCCGCTGCGCGATGCAGGCGTGCTCATTGCGAGCAGTTCAAGAGGTTACAAGTTGCCGGCCTGTGAAGCGGACCTGTACGATTTTGTCAATCACAGCAATGCCATTATTGAACCCATGCTTTCACGCGTCCGGAAATTCAGGGATTCGATCAGGGCGGCTACGAACGGCGAACTGGATGTGCTGGCAAGCGAAGAGTACAGTCTGATCAGGAAAGGAATTGAATAACGTTTACCTGGAATCAGAAATGAATAAAGTTATTCAGGCAGCCCGAACTGACTTACTGCCTGAATAACCGAGCGTTTATTGCGGGCTGCTTTTAAACAGTTTCAGCGCTTCATCATCCTTGTATTTGATGATATCCGCTTTCAGCTGTGCTTTAAGCGAAGCCGTTATTTTCTCGTAGCCTTTTGCGCCGTAAATATTTTTGAGGTTCTGAGGATCTTTCTGAATGTCATATAATTCCCAGAAATCTTCCGGTCCGTAAAAACGTGCCAGCGTATAACGGCTCGTGCGCAGGCCAAAATGCGGCGCTACATGATGCGGCTGCGGAAATTCGTAATAATGATAATAAGCCTGCTCCCGCCAGGGCGCTTTTTTGCCCGCCAGTAACGGCAGAAACGATTCGCCCTGAATGTCTTTCGGAACGGCAGTGCCTGTTATATTCAGGATGGTCGGCGCCCAGTCGATATTGGACACTACATTCCGCACTTCACTGCCGGGTTTGATCATGCCGGGATAACGGATGACAAACGGGGTTTTCAATGATTCTTCATAAATCCAGCGCTTGTCGAACCAGCCGTGTTCGCCGAGGTAAAAACCCTGATCGGAAGTATAAATAACGACCGTATTTTTTGCAAGACCGCTTTTATCAAGATAATCGAGCAATTTTCCGATGTTGCGGTCGAGTGAATTGGCCGTTGCAAGATAATCTTTCAGATAACGCTGATACTTCCATTCCACCAATGCTTTGCCGCTGAGTTTCTTATCATCAAATTCCTTGCTGATCTTGTTTTCATAATAGTCGTAATAAGCCTTTTTCTGTTCGGCCGACAGGCGGCTGTACGTTCCGTTCGGATTGGCGTTGTTGTAATCGGCATGTATTTTCAGGTCCGTCTTCAGGATCATGGTTTTTTCAATGCTCATATCCTGTTTCTGCGCGGCAAGCCGTCCTTCATACTGATCGTAAAAAGTAGGCGGAATCGGAAAATCAACATCGTCATAAGCACCAAGGTCTTCTATGGCAGGCAGCCATTCGCGGTGTGTCGCCTTGTGCCCCACCACCAGAAAGAAAGGTTTGGAGTTATCCCGTTTCTGCAGCCACTCGGTTGACAAATCCGTAATCACATCCGTAACATAGCCCGGATAGCGAACGGTTTTGTTGTCCGAGTTGACAAAATCCGAATTGTAGTAACTGCCGTGCCCGGGTAGTACATTCAGATAATCAAACCCGTGCGGCAGCGAGCCAAGGTGCATTTTTCCGATCCATGCAGTTTGGTAACCGTTTTTCTGCAGTTCTTCCGTAAATACCGGCTGATCGATATTGAATTGCTTTTCATTCAGTTTATAGCCGTTCATATGGCTGAACTTGCCCGTCAGCAGCGTGGCGCGGCTCGGCCCGCAAATGGAATTGACCACCACGTTATTGTAAAGAATGGCACCTTCCCTGGCGATACGGTCAATGTTCGGTGTTTTGGCAAGTTTGCTGCCGTAGGCGCTGATGGCCTGCGAAGTATGGTCGTCGGAAATGATGAAAATGACATTCGGGCGTTCGGGTGCTTTTACGGGCTGGCCGGAAGGTGTAAAACCCGGCGATGCGATCAGCAGGATACCAAGCGCAATGGCACTCAGCAACAATACAGGTACAAATCGTTTGTTCATGTAAAAAGGTTAAGATTTCAAACAGCACTGGTTTTTACCAACAAATTTGCCGCAATATATTCAAGAAGTTCCAATTCGTTCAGGCATACTGTTTGAAGTACAAAGAATAGCGGCCATGAAAAGCCACAGCTGAAAAGATATTGCGGAATCAGGCTGAATAAACACGCTGTGTTCCGAGGTCTGAAAGAGGCTGTAAACAAATCAATGACGAAATTCCCTATTTGCAAGAATGGAAAACAGCAGCCGGCAGGATTCCGAACGAACGCACAATCCTTTTGACAACATTGCGCTGGCGTTATCCGGCGGAGGTTTCCGGGCCGCTTCTTTCAGCCTGGGTGTGCTCAGTTATCTCGATACATTAAAGCTGGAAAACGGCTCAACGTTACTGAGTCGGGTGACTTATATTTCATCGGCATCCGGCGGAACAATGGCCGGTGCCATGTATGCGCTGAACAATGCCCAAGGACTTCCTTTCGGTACTTTCTACAAATCGCTTTTTGAAAACCTGGAAGGCACCGGGCTGCTGGACAAGGTCTTTGGGATTCTGAACGATGACAAACAATGGGAACTCAGGCCGAACAAGCAGCGGAATATTATCAACGCATTTGCACTTGCATACGACTCGGCACTCTTTGACGCAGCCTTGCTCGGCGATCTTTACCAGTCCGGATCGCCGGCACATATTCAGGAAATCTGTTTTAATGCGACAGAATTTTACAAAGGACTTTTATTCAGGCAGAATATCAAAATGCAGCCGGATCCGCTTTACAGATCGGACGAGCAGTTCCGGTTCGGGAACAGGAACATCAGTCTTTCGTACAGATCGGCAAAAAGGCTTAAACTATCGGATTTGCTGGCTGCTTCCTCGTGCTTCCCCGCTGGCTTTGAACCCGTTGTTTTTCCGGACGATTTCACTTACAATGCCTACTCATCCCATGTAAAGACTGCTTTGCCGGAGTTGAACAAAAGAGAATTGCTGAACGGGCTTTTTGTGCAGCTGAAAGAATACGACAAAACCGAACTGGAAAGACTGTATGGAAAACCTGGCGCCGAACAGATCATCGCTTCCCTTCCACCCGACCCGAAGCCGGAGGATATCATCCGGCTTGCAAACCAGTTTGCTGTGGTGGACGATTTTAAAATGGGCATGATGGATGGCGGGATTACGGATAATCAGGCGCTGGAAAGCATTCTGGATGCACAGGAAAGAAGAAAATCAGGAAAAACGATTTTCAAACCTTTTGATCTGATGCTGATCAACGATGTCGGGAGCGATTTCATAGACCCTTACATTCCTAACGCAAAGAAGGACACATACACCGGTATCAAAGGCATTACAATCCATAGCATCATCACTTTGCTCCTGATTGCAGGTTTGCTTTCCGCTGCTTTGACGGTATCCGGGTTTTTGTATATACAGCAAATAAACCGGGCCAAAATCGCGATTGTGGCGGAAACTGCCTGCCTTCTTGTAAGCGCAATTGCGCTGGCCGCACTCTTGCTGATCCGGTCCTACATCAAGGGAAATATTCATTTGATCGGCGGCCTGAACCTGGACAAGAACTTTTCTAAAACCATTGTCACCAATCTGTTCAGTCACTTCGGTGCTACACCGTTGATGGTGATTATCCGGATGTTCCAGGAACGGATCAGTTCGGTTCTGTTACTGAACAATGACGTATTTTTAAAGCGCATCCGTTATTTGCTTTATCACAATGCCTACGAGAGCAAGAAGTACATTTACCGCCTTAAGACAAACCATATTTATGATCTTTCATTTTCCAATGATCATGTCAGGCAGAATATTCCCTCGTTAAAGCCCGGCAGAGCTCTTCAGATTGTTGCTCAGGCTGCATTCGAAACGGGTACAACGCTCTGGTTTGATACATCCAGCCAGCAGTCGGGAAAATTACCGGCACTGATTGCCTGCGGCCAGTTTACAACCTGCTACAACCTGCTGGAATATATTTACCGCATGAAATCCATCCGGAAAAACAAGCCCTCTTATTTCAGTTCGCTTTCGGCCGCAGAACAGGAAAAAATCAATGCGCTGGAAAAAGCCCTGAAAGCGGATTATGCCCGTTTTAATTCCGATCCTTTCTGGCTTTACAATCAGAAAGGAACTCAGTTCGGGATTGCCGGTTTCAAGCCATGCGACGTGTCAGGCTTTCCTTTTCCGGCTGTATTTGAAGGGTTGAGGTAATAAATAAACCTATTATGCTAGCGTTTATAACAGCGGGAAATTCTGCAAACGACATTTTATTTTTTTGTTGCAAAAAAAAAAGCCGGACTCCCAAACGGAATCCGGCTGCAATACGGTTTGGCCAGCCTATTTATTGAATGCCTTTTTAAATTCTGAAGCGGCATAGGCCTGCGCATCTTTTGCATCCGGCACAACGGCCGATGCGCCAAAAAATTCGTGCGTCACGCCTGTATACAGCCTGGAAGTCACTTCCACGCCCGCAGCTTTCATTCGTTCGCCCAGCAAACTTCCTTCACTCTGCAACGGGTCAATTTCAGCCAGGATAATGGTTGTAGACGGAAGTCCGTTCAGATCTGCATCCACAATCGATATTTTCGGGTTTGTTACTTCAGATATGTTGTTCAGGTAATTTCTGAAAAACCATTGCATAGACGGTTTGTCAAGCGGTTTGGCCGTAGCATATTTCGTATAAGAAGCGGATGTGGTGTCTGAATCGGCAATCGGATAGACCAGAAGTTCGTGAACCGGAAGACTCACATTGCTGTCACGCGCCATGATGCTTACGTTTGCTGCAAGGTTTCCGCCTGCACTTTCACCGGCCACGCCTATTTTCGTTGTATCGCCCTGGAAAGTTGCCGCATTGTTCAATACCCATTGATACGCCTGAAATGCATCGTTGTGTGCTGTCGGGAATTTTCTTTCCGGGCCTTTTCTGTAACCTACCGAAACCACAATCGCTCCTACCTGTTCGGCAAGCGCACTGGCAGAAGCATCGTACACGTCAATATTGGCAATAACCCAGCCGCCGCCGTGGTAATAGACAATGACCGGATATGGCGCGCTGCCGGTTTTTGGCGTGTAAACGCGTGCATGGATAGTCCCGCCGGTTACCGGAATGTCTTTTCCGGTCGTATCCACTTGCGGAGCTGGAACTGCAATGTTGAATTTGGTCACAAGATCCATGACGGCATCTTTCACGGTATGGTTCATACGTGCCTGCTGAGGCGTAAGTGTCGGAATCGGTTTGTCGCCGTAGCTTAACAGTTGCTCCACAACGGCCCACATTTCATTGTCTATATCCGGCGCCCATGCCGGCTTGGCACCGACCGGTGTAACTGTTCCCGGCGCCTGCGGATTATGATCTTCCAGTGAGCAGGAAACCAGACTGAAAAACAAAGCTGAAACAAGGAGGTAACTAAAAATCTGGATGGAGCTTTTACGCGGGTTAAATCTGATTTTCATGAATTTGCTGTTGAATAATGGTTAATTACAGTAGCATAATTCAATTTCTGTACCTTATCAAATCCAAGCTTTAATCAGTGAATACATTTTCAATTGTGGCATGTTTTCCTCCATTTACGTATACGACTCGGTGCGGACATGTAAAAACCGGGATTGTAGTTTCCCAGACAGCATTGCACATCTATTAAAATAAAGAAGAATGGCGCAGGCTTCTATTCAATCCCGATTGCTTCAGTAAGATAAGCTGGTGAAGAACATGCCATTTTCGGGAGCAAAAACCTGCATGGCGTTTGAACTGGTATGTAATTTATGTATATGTAGAAATACATACCATTGTACTTGTTATTTGCCCAAAAGAAAAACAAATTTAATTTACTTAACGGTTTGCCTTTTTTTAAACTAGTTGAACAAAAGTACAGTAAATAGCTATCTGCAGAGCAATTAGCTAATTTGTAGCTTCTTTCATGCAAATTGCTTACTTGATTACATGATTTTCAATATATTGCCAAAATAAAATTGGGATACAATGCCGGATTTACGTCCGGCAAGTCATAAAAGATCTTTGTTGTAACCCAAAAAGAGAATGCCCGGCGAGGTATTCTCTTTTTTTGTAGCAAAGACTCTGAACCTGAAATTACCTCATAACGAATGAACCGAATCGATACAGCCATCAAAAAATACAAGTGGCTATTGTTGTCTTATCCAAAAGGCTTATGGCATAAGTTTGTGCTCAGCGAAGTCATCAAACTCCGCACCTGGACAATTACCAATTTTGGCGTAAGTACCTGGAATCACTGGTGCGAATCCATGAAAGTAAAGCCGGAGGAACCGGATTAAACAGGATAAATGCAATGAAAACAGCTTTTGAATTTCTTTTACCATTGACGTTCTATTTTGAAAGCTATGATAATCCGGTATTTCATTCCGTTTGAAAAAACCAGCCGGTGCATGTTACCAGAAACGGAATCCAAAACGGCCTGCTGCCCTGCGGAAATATGCTCCGCTCGGCGTATTCGTATTGATGTTCTGATTTGCAATACTTTTATTATATAACCCTCCTATTCCGTAATTCAGACTTCCCTCTATAAAAAAACCGAAATGTTTTCTTTGCATTTCCAGTCCGAACCCGCCAATAATAGAAGATACCGTTTTTTTCAGTTGCTTCCTGTCTTTGACAATAACCGACGTGGCATAATTCTCGTATTCATAATTTACCGGAATGATTTCCTCTCTTCCGATTTTGATATAGGGCCTTATTTTGTTCGGATTGGTATTGGAAAGGTGAAGTTTCACAGCCAGCGACAAACTTGCACCTTCCAGTTTGTACCGTGCCGTTGTGTATGCTTCATTATCCAGTGCATAATAAAAGGAATTGAAATATTCAGCGCTCGCCACGACGTCGATCGGATTGTGATGATCAATAAACGACGCATCAATTCCGCCTGTTGTAACCAGACCGTAACTCAGTCTTCTGTTCGAGTACGCCGGTTTATTGGTGCCCACGCTGCCGGTCAAACCGATGCGGTACATCGGACGGATTTCCCTTGATTTGATTTCTGCCAGTCCTTTTCGCACTTCCTGATCCCGTTCCGCCCCGTTGCAGACATCCAGTGCAGCCATTTGCTGATATTTAAGTCTTGCTTCCTCAAACTTTTTATCCTGAGTTAACTTTTTGGCATCCGTCAGATAACCTTCAAGAGTACGCGCAGTTGCACCCATTTGACTGATGGAATCCTGCAGACTCTGGTAAGATTCGAGCAGGTCGTTTTTCTGTTCGCAATTTCCAAGCTGCCTGGAAATATTGTCCCATATTCTTTTGGCCTCAGACGGCTTGCATGCTTTCAGGTGCTCTCTTACGATGATGATTCCGCGGTTAAAAGCAGGTGCCCCGGCACACGGCGCCGGCGCTGCATCGATATTTACTTCCTGGCCTTGTGCAATGGCTTCGTACTTTCTGGCAACACTCACATTGCCCGATTTCCGTGCCTGATCCGCATATGCTTCAAAAGTCCTGGTTTTGTCATTTCGAATGCATTCCTCAAGACTGGCTTTTACATCTTCCGGCAGTTCTTTAATGGATCTCACCATACTGTCAATGCTGAAATAGGCACTTTTTACCGTTCTGGAATTTTCCGCGCTGGACTTTAACATGCCTATTTTATACTGGATGCTTTTGTACTGGCTCAGTGTATTGACGAGCGATTGGGAATACGCAAGCTGCGACTGGTTCTGGCTGATGTAATTCAGCAGCAGATCGGTTTCGCAGTTTTGTGCATAGCTCAGCATGGAATTGCTTCCTTCTATTTTTGCAATAATTTCCTTGGTCTTAGTTTCCACCGTATTAATTACCGGAACGCCCTTGATTCTGCGGTAACTTTCCAGCAGTTCCTTTTCCTGTTCAAGCGACAATTTCTGCGTCTTCAACATCCTGTATTTCTTTCCCCATTCGCGCAGTTCTCTTGTAATTTTCAGACCTTCTTCATACTGCTCCTTCAGCGTTGCTGAAAAATTGCCGCCGTACTTTTTAGCCATGCTGTAATCTCTTTCCGCGCCCAGCGTATCCAGATCGCGAAGCTTTTTCTGGCCTTTATAAGCCAGTTCGCTGGCCAGGATTCTTCTTTCAAAATCTTTTGTGCCCGAATTGTTCGGGCCTGCCATTTGTGCAATACATTCTTCAATTTTCGTGTCAAATGCCGTCAAACTGCCTACGCCTTCAAAATTCCTGTGTTTTTTATAAACATTAATCGCCTCCGGGTATTTGCCTGCTTTCTGAAGTCTTTGTCCTTCAATGTAAAGTTTTTTCAACCCTTCGGCTTGTTTCAGCCGGTACGAAAAACTGGGTTCGTAAGCGCGGTATAAAACAATGGCATTGTCAAACTGACCGGCTTCCAGCTTCTTTTCGGCTTCTTCCCATACTGCCCACAATTCGCCGGATTTGTTAACCGGCTTTTGCGCCATACCCGAATTGATCCACAAAAACATTCCGGCAATCACGTAAATTACTACTCGCATACTTTTGGTTCAGAATGGGTTAAAGAAGCTGCATATTCGTAATATTCATTTGCGATATGATACAGATGCGGTGCATTTGCAGCTTTAAATGCCTGACATTTTTCATCTCCCTGTTTGTTGTAAAGTTCTGCCAGTTCCTCTTTGGAAAGGCTTTTGTTTGATTCTTCAATGGAACTGATCCGGCTATCGACCGGAGCTTTCACAATATTTTTCTCGCTTTCCATTTTCACTGCATCCGGTTTTTCACTTTCTTTTTTTACCGCATTTTGTTTTATACTTTCCGTTTTCACTGCATTCGGCTTTTCCGCAGGACGCTCCACAGACGTCAACGACGCAATCTGTTCTTCTTCTTCAGGAAGCCACGTTTTCAGATCCTGCTTTTGCTTGTCGTTCAATGCAGTTGCCGAAAGTTTTTGCTCGATTACATTTTTCCATTCCGGATTGTCCACCAGATCTTCTTCATATTGCTGCCATACGCCTTTTATTTCTCCGTATGATCTTGCTTCACCCAGCTTTTCCTTTGCCATTTCCAGTACCGACGGACGCACAAAAAGCCAGACAACAAAGCCAAGCATGATGAACAATGAAACTAAATACTTTAAATATCTTAATCTGAAACGCATGTTGGTTAATTGTTGATTGACAATTTAAAATAGCAGACTATTCCAGTTGCCAAATATTACTTTGAATTAGGTACTTTAAAAAAATTGCAAACCTGAATTTAATATGACTTTTTGTTATACTGAATTTTGAATATTTGCAGAAATACGTTGAATTATCGAACTAGTTAGCATTATAGATAGTAATATTTTTACAATTTATAATCTTAGTTTTTAATCATTCATAAAGATTGTTTTACACCATTCAATTAACTGTAACTTCCTCACAACCAGCTTAAAAAACCATTCCTTGTTCAATTATAAAGCGTAGGAAGCAAAAAAATGTATTTCAAAAAACAAAAGTAAAATATATCCGCCAGAATGATTCCGAAATAAACAATTCATATTTCATATACAACGGTTTATTTCTGGCGATAAAAGCAATTTGTCCCAGCTTAATCTTTTACGAATTGATGCCGTCTGTATTGTATTGATTTACGTTTTTCAGCCTCAAAACGATCTTTGTTTATCATTTTAAAACCCGGCATTTAATCATTTTACTACGAAAAGCAGCCGGTAAAGCGAATGTCAGAACCGGATAAATCAGATCTTTTTTTTGTAAAAGAGACACCAATATTTAATAAATAGTCAAAGCAGACATTGGAGCTGAAAAACAGGATTACAAAAAAATTTCCCTGATTTAGCTGCTGACCAATCAGGGAAATCAGGGAACAAAAACTAAGTATAAAGAAGCAGTTCAGAATTCTTTTTCTCCGAATTCGCTGGCTGGAAGTTTTGATTTTCTGGAAGTCTGGTTCAGGTTAAAAACAAGGTTCAACTGAAAAATATCCGTTTCCTGAATGTAATTGGTTGTCGTAAAAAAATCGCTTCCGGATGTTGTAATCTGCTGCTTGTTCGTACCGAGCCATCCGAGATCTATATTTTGCCATTGCAGCGTTGCAGCGAGTTTTCCGTTAAGAAATGTCTTTCTGGCCGAAATTCCCGGTGTAATAAACCGCGAGTCCTCCCCCTGCGCAGTCACTCTTCTGGAAAGGTAATTATACGATCCCTGAAGCTGGAAAGAGGACGAAATCCTGAACGTTGTATTGGCATTGACCGTGTAAACCAGACTGGCCGTATTTACCTGGACATCCTGGTTAAACAAAGAACCTTTTATACGGTATTGATACACATTTGCACCCGCATAGAACTGCCACCACTTTGCGATATTCAGCGTGCTGCCTGCTTCCAGCCCCCACGAGGTGGCCAGGCCGGCATTGGTATAAATCCGGTTCAGAATGGTGTCATTGTAGACAGAATTCACGCGGTTCACAACGTTTTTTATTCGCTGGTTGTAAACGGTTGCAAAAACGCTTCCTTTGCTGAAATCCTTGGTTATGCCCACTTCGCTCAGGTCAATGAATTCCGGCAGGACATTAGGGTCGCCGGATTCGAGCGTCTCGGAATGTTCGCGCTCGGGAAACGGATTGAGCTCACTGTTTGTCGAACGCTGCACTCTTTTGCTATACCCGGCTTTGGCTCTGAACGACTTGCTGAACTGGTATTGCACATTAAGCGTCGGAAAAAGATTGGACAGATCAAGATTGCGCACAGGCGCACTTCCGGCTGTAAATGCGCGCGTGGCATACTCGTAACGAAATCCGGCGATATATTCCAGTTTTCCCGATTTGGCAGCATACTGGCTGTAAACCGAATGAATGTGATTGACAACCTCAGTGTTGCTGCTGAACTCCGGAACAATCTGAAACAAACCGCTTTTCATATCCAGGTCGAGGTACTGAAAATTCCCTTTCTGATCCTGATTTCTGAACTGATAACCTGTTTCCAGCTTGCCTTTCCCCAAGTTCAATGTGTAATCCGCTCTGAGCCTCCACGCATTCAGCGGATTTTTGCTCGGGTTTCTGCTGCTCTGCAGTATTTCCTGCCGGCCAGGCAGTGAAAGATTCTGATTGGTTGTCAGCCCGTCCAGATCCGCTTTTTCAAATAACCCGGAAAGTGTCAGCGCCGATTTATTGGCAAAAAAGTGTGTGTAGTCCAGATTTCCCAGCATAATATCGCCTGATTTTTCGGCTACATTGGAATTGAAATACGTAATCTGTCCGATGGTTTTGCCCGTTAAAAGATCCGTTTTGGTATTGTTATAAACAATGTCCGCGCGTCTCGATTGTGAACGGAAACCTTTGTAAAAACCGGCTGAAAATACATGGCGCGAACTGGGCGTGAAGGAAACAGCAGCACGCGCAGTGTAGTTATACCTTATAAAACTTCTTTCGCCCTCGGATGGAAATGTGGTCAACACATTCCCGATTGTCGTATGCACGTCTCCGATCCGGCGGCCGGCGATGTCATTGCGCAGGTAATTGGCGCTTGCGCTGAAATCCCATTTTTCAGAACGGGCGTTAAAAGTGGCATCCGCTCCGAAACGAAGCGGATGATGAAGGTTGCTATACGTATACACTGCCGGCAACCCGCCCATTATGCCCGCTGAAAACGAACGTCTGCCAGGCTGTGCTGTTTTCGTGGAAATATTGATGATTCCTGCTTTTCCATCCGGATCAAAACGTGCCGAAGGCGAAGTAATCACTTCCACATTTTCGATCGTATTGGCCGGAATCTGGTTCAAAATGGTTGCAGCATCGGCCTGAACGGGATTTCCGTTCACCAGTACCAGAAATCCGGAAGATCCGCGCAAAGTAATTTCACCTTCACTGTTAACCGTCACAGAAGGCGTATTTCTGAGCACGTCAATGGCCGTACCGCCCTGACTGTTCAGGAATTTATCCGCGCGGTAAACCTGACGGTCTATTTTGTTTTCAACGGTTTGCCGTTCCGCCGTAACGTTCAGTTCCTGAAGTGTCCTCACATCAGGTTCCAGAACAATGGTTGGCAGATCAACGACGGGTTTTCCAGGTGACATTTCAGGCAATGCGACAACGGATTTGCTGTATCCGATATACTGCGCTACTATATAATATTTCCCTGAAGGAACGCTTTCAAAAACAAACCGGCCACTTTCGTTCGCAAGCAGGCCGTTCACACTGACTGAATCCAGTGCTTTAAAAAGTGCAACGGAGCAATACGCAAGCGGTTGTCCGGAACGGAGGTCGGTTACTAGTCCGGTTATGGTAAAATTTCCCTGTGCATGGACTGATAAAGCAGGAACAAAAATGCCAAAGATCAGCAGAAGTAATTTCATTGCGGGTAAAGGGTAAGTTGCCTTGTATGGTGTTTCATAGAATGGCAAATATAACCCTACCGAATCGCTAGACTTTGTACAATCGTGCCGATTTCTGGTATATTCAGGAAATTCCCCTGCGGTAAATACCCGGCAATACGCCCGTCTGGCGTTTGAAAAACTTGTTGAAATGCGATGGATCTGTAAATCCAAGCTCGTACGCAAGCTCGGTCAGATTTTTGTGCGAATACAAAAGCTGCTTTTTTGATTCTACGGTTAACCTTTCATTGATCATGGCACCGGCCGTTTTTGCAAGATATTTTTTGCATGCAGCATTTAGTGTCTTGGCCGTCACATTCAGCTGATCCGCATAAAATCCGATCTCATGCCGGGTTCTGAATTCCAATTCAAGCAGTTCAAAAAATTTCTGCAGCAATAAAGGATAAGGCAGCGCATCATCCGATTGGATATGCCTTTTCAGGAGATTGAACAACAGCAACAAATAAGTTTGAATAACCGCCTGATAATTGAATTCGCGCCGGTTATACTCAGCTTCCATGTCATTGAAAATCCGGGCAAATGCTTCATTTTCGTCACCTATCTGAAAACCGCTTGGAAATGGCAATGGAAAAGCCTGAAACAAGGCGTTATACAACGGATGATCCAGCAGAAAATCCTTTTGCATCATGGCCACAAACCCTTTTGGAATTTCGGTTAATTCCCAGCTGTGAATCTGCCCGGGCATCACCAGGTAAAGGCTGTTTGGCTGAACGGGAAAGCGGTTAAAATCAATCTGGTGAATTCCGGCCCCTTGCTGAAGATAAATAATTTCTAGATAATCCTTATGTCCGTGCGGATCAGTCGTTTTTATTACTTCCTTCATTCTTTTGATCCTGAAAAGCTCATTTTCATGAAGCTTGTTCTTTATTGGAACGTCCATCGGCAACTTTTTGGAAGATATAATCATTTCAGAATTCAACAGGGATTACTTTTACAAATGACTTCAAAATTCAGGATTTAGCATGAACAATTTCTGTTCCAATGTGATTATGCATGCATGATTTTTGCTAATTGCTCATAGCGGTCAGCGAATTGCGATTAGCTTTTTAAAAATATAATGATGCATGATTCAATAAGATTTACTCGTAGCTATCAGCTTATAGCTTTCTGTTTGTAGCCAATTGGATACGGTATTTTATTTTTTGCTCCGCAGGAGCATTCTGTTCATTGCAAAAGAAAACCCCGTCCGGGGTTGCGGTTCACATTCATGCATTCTTTTTTCTATAAACAGGATACCGCTCCGCGGTATTAAAAGCTCCGGAGAACGCTGAACAAAATGGTCCGTTTTTCCAACTTACTCGTAGAATAAGGGCCTGCCAAGCACAAACTTGCCTATATTCATTATCCGTTCGCCGAAGTGCAAACGCAGCCTTCGGATGCAGCGGCGCATTACAAACTGTTGAAAAACATTATTCTTCCGGATGAAACGCGCTTTGTTGCCGGATTTGTTCACGAAAAAAACGACCTTGACAGAAACCGTCTGATCAGAGACAGCATTGAGGAAGGAAGAGGCCATCCGGTAGCTATTGCATCCAGCTGCGGGCCGGGCCGCCGTTCGCCGGAAGACTGATGCAATACATGGAAAGGCTTTGTGACTAAAAGCTTATTTTAGATCCGGAAATATCAGAAGACGCTCTGAAAAAGCTGTTTAAGGTTTGTTAATCGGTTGCCAAACTTTTTACGGGGTTCATCAATGCTGCTTTTACTACCTTGAAACCGACGGTCAGAAAGGTTACAGATAAAATCAAAATTCCGCCCAACGCTAAAATCCACCAACGCAATTCAATCCGGTATGCAAAGCCGTTGAGCCAGTTATTCATTACATAATAGGCGATCGGTGCCGCTATGATGAATGCTATTGAAACAAGAAACAAAAACTCTTTTCCAAATAGTAAAATGATATTGTTTACGCTCGCGCCAAGCACTTTCCTGACGCCGATTTCCTTTGTTTTTTGCGTAACCATAAAAGAAATCATTCCATATAAACCGAGGCAGCAAATTAAAATCGCAATCAGTGCAAAAGATCGGATCAATGTGGCAAGCTGGTCTTCCTTTTCGTAAAATTTTTTAATTTTTTCGTCCACAAACTGATAGGTAAAAACCGCTTGCGGATAGATTTTCTGCCAGGCGTTTCGAATATGCAAAAGCGATCTGGAAAAATCTTTAGTATTCAGCCTGATCGCAGCTTCCTTGTAAAGTTTGGGATAGTGAAAAATAGCACATGGCTGAACTTCTTCCTGTAATGATTTCAGATGAAAGCTGTTTGCAACACCAACAATTTTACCTTCCAAACCGGAATTGCCATCCACAAGCTGCTTTCCGAGCATGTGCTCCGGATTACGGATTCCTGCCTTTTGCATAAACTCCTTATTCACCACAAATTCAGTAACGGAATCACGTATGATCAAATTACGTCCGGCCAGCAAAGGGATTTTGTATGTATTCAGATAACTTTCATCACCAAACCGGTCACTGATCATAAATTTTTCCCAATCTGCACGATGATCAAACCGGACAGAACCGCCGTAACCCATCGTGGACATAGGTGCTTCATGCTGATAACTGACCGATTTGATATCCGGAAATTGCAGCAAACGGTTCTTTAATGACGACCTGATCTCCTGAATGGAATCACTGGCAGGAAGCGGAATTGTAATGACTGCATTTTGGTCAAAACCCGGATTTGCATTCCGGAAAAAATTCAGCTGAAGAATCAGTACCAATGTACCAATTACCAGAATTTGTGCAATAATTAATTGCAACGCAATGAGAGAACGTCTTAATCCAAAACTCCCTGACTGCTGGATTCCTGCTTTATTTTTCAATGCAATTACCGGATTAAAACCGGAAATAATTACAGCCGGATAAAACCCCGCAGCCATTATCACAATGATCGTTGTTAATAGCCAGAAAAGCAGAAGTCCGGGCTGAAACAATACTGCGGAATCAAAGGCATATGTATTTGTCCAATCATTCAAAAAGGGTAAAAATACGGCTGAAAGCGCAAGTGCAAGCAACGCCGAACCTGTTGTCAAAATGGCCGTTTCCAGCATGAATTGCCAGAATAGCTGACTACCGGTTCCGCCCAGAACCTTTCTGACTCCAATTTCCCTCGAACGTTTCAATGCCTGCGCAGTTGCCAGATTTACAAAATTGATGCATGCGATCAGCAGCAGAAATCCTCCGACACCGGCCAGAATCCACAGGATGGAGCGACGTATTTTTCCGTCATATCTTTCATCAAAATGCACTTCGGACAAAGGCTGTAATTTATGATTGTAATAGCTTGCAATTTCACCGTAATATTTATTTCCATTGACACGGATCTGCTTTTCCGTTCGTGCAGCTTGATCTGCATTTTTCAGTTTTACAAACGTTTCGTTACGCGTGCTTAACCAGCTGAAATTATCCATTTCATACGATGGATCAAACTTTTTCAATGTGGGTAGTGAAATGTAAATTTCATTGTTCAGATCGGTTGGAAATGCATTGTTTTTAATGATGCCCGCAACGTTCAGAACCAGTTTGTTATTCAGTCGTAAAGTCTGGCCCAACACGTTTTTATTTCCGAAATATTTCTTTGCCTGCTTTTCACTGATGACAACATGATACGGTTCTTTCATGATTGCAGGACCTGACTTTTCCAGCCATTCAAAGGCAAACATGTCCATGAAATCCTGATTGGCAAAAGCAATTTTATCCTTTTCGATAAAGCGGTAAATACCATTTTCCTGAACCGAAGAAAGCGTAGCATCCGGCAATTTCCGGATCAATCCGGCCCGTTCAATCTGTGGATAATCTTGCGCTAGTGACATGGCTAACGGAACAGAAGAATCCGTTCCGCGCTGTATTCCTTCATCCAGCATCATATCCAGAACTACCCGGTATATACGGTCAAAATCCGGCTGATGCTTGTCTGTTTTTAAATGAAACTGCAGGAATAAAAAGATGAGAACGGCACTGCACATTCCCATACTCAGGCCTATTGTATTCAGCAGAAAATAGGATTTGTTTATCACCAGATTCCGTACTGCAATTCGAATGTAATTTTTTATCATTTTTTTGGATCATGATTAAATCAGGCCGGTGTACAATGATAAATATATTCTATTCGGCATCCGAAGCTGAGCAGTTTGGAAAGCCGTTTTTAACATGATTTAACAGAACAAATACCGTTTATACCTGTTTTATGCTGCTCTTTTAGAATCCTGAATTTTTATATGCTGCAAGTTCCGCAGGCATTTTGTTTCTGCTATTTACCACCATACCGGATACAGCAGGACAGTCGGCTGACTTTATACCAATATACTTACAAATAATATAATTCCAATCTTTAATAGAACTATATTTATCCAACTTATGAATAATATCATTATTCAATGATTTAGCATTCATTATTTCTACTTCGCATTTTCATAATCATTACCTAAATCCTTAACAATGAATAAAAACGTATTCAGAAATAAATCAGCTTCCATCAGAATTATCATTATTTCAAGAACAAGTATTCATGTTTGTTAAACCTTAACCTTTCAAGCGTATGAATTTACATCGACTTTCCAAATTCAGACCGTCTGCCAAAACTTCAGTTATGCCGGCACTTTCATGGATATGGCTGTTACTGACAACCATTCCGGTGAGCGCGGCAAAGGAAAATCCCGGCATCAAAAAAATGGAGCGTATAAACCTGATCGTTGACAAACCCATTTCCGGTAAAGTCAGTGATGAAAAGGCAACGGGTTTGCCGGGTGTCAGTGTGATTTTAAAAGGTACGAGTACAGGAACCGTGACGGATGCGGAAGGAAATTACTCCATTAATGTTCCCGAAACCGGAAGTTCCGTTCTTGTTTTCTCGTTCGTCGGGTACCTACCCAGAGAAGTTCCGGTCGGCAGCGGATCCACCATGGATATCCAGATGACCGTGGATAACAAGGCCTTGGAAGAAGTGGTGGTGGTCGGTTACGGAACGCAGCGGAAACGGGATATTACGGCCGCTGTTTCGGTCATCAGCATGGAAGATATCGGCGAGGTTCCCAAATCCAACGTCACAAGAATGATTCAGGGACAGGCTCCGGGCGTCATTATCAAGCAGAAAAGCGGCGCGCCCGGCCAGCAGTTCGAAGTAAAGGTACGCGGGATCAGTTCGCTGGGCGCAGGCAGCGACCCGTTGTATGTAATCGACGGCTTTCCGGTCGGGATTTCGGTCGGGCAAAATCTTAACCCCAATGATATTGAAACGATTACAATCCTGAAAGATGCGGCTTCCACGGCCATTTACGGTGCGAGAGGCTCCAACGGCGTGGTGCTGATTAAAACAAAAGGCGCAAAAGCTGGAAAAACAAGTCTGAATGTTTCTTTTGATTACGGCGTCCAGAATGTTCCGGATTCCAGAAAAACGCATGTTCTGAACGGACGGGACTTTGCGCAGTTCAAAAAGGAAGTTTTTATCGGGAGGTACGTGCTTGCCAACAAAGTGCAGCCGACCAACGACCAGATTCCTGAAGATTTCAGAAATCCTGAAAACACAAAGTACTCCACAAACTGGTACGACCTTATCCTGAATAACAATGCGCCTTACAAGGACATTAACGTAACGCTGACTTCGGGAAGCGGGCCGGTGAAGTCGATGATTTCCGCAGGTTATTATAAAGAGGCCGGCTCGCTGCAATACACCGGATATGACCGTGCCTCCGTCCGTGCAAACCTGGCCGGCGATGTGAACAAATTCATTACGCTGGGCCTGAATGTTGCCGGAAGCTACTCCAAGTCCAGCCTTGCCAATACGGACGGCCGCAGCAATGTAGTCGGTCTGACGCTCATCAGTGACCCGCGTTATCCGGCGTATGATGAAAAAGGAGAACTGATCCCGTACTACAACGGCGTTGGCGATATTTTCGGATTTCCGAACCCTTTGTACATGCTGAAAAACATCAAGAGAAACCGCTATATCGCGGACGTTCTTGCAAATGGATACGTAGAAGTCAATATTGCCAAAGGTCTGAAATTCCGGTCATCGCTGAATACCAAGATCAATTACAATACTTATAAGGAATACGTGCCTTCCACCATCGGGCTTGCCATTGCAACCGGCAGTGCCGGTGCACCGCCAAGGATCGCCACCGAACGGGACGACTCGGAAGAGCTGATCAATTATTCTGCCGATCAGCTGCTTACTTACAATACGAACTTTGGCGAGAATCACCATTTTGATGCATTGCTGGGTTATACCGCACAGCAGGAAACGGTAAAAGGGCTTTATGGCTCGGGCAATACTTTTCCCGACGACCTTACACCCTATCTCGGCAACGCGACCATCCGTTCCTCCAATTCCATTGAAAGAAAATGGACGATGATTGCTTACGTAGCCCGTCTGAATTACTCCTTCAAGGATAAGTACCTGCTTTCCGCCACCATGCGCCGGGAAGGAAGTTCAAGGTTCAGTGAAGGACATAAATTCGGGAATTTCCCGGCAGTTTCACTCGGATGGAGACTTTCAGAAGAATCCTTTATTCCAAAAGCGGCCTGGCTGACGGATTTCAAACTCCGGGCCAGCTGGGGTATGACTGGAAACAACAGCTACTCCGTCAGTGCAAACAACAACTTTGGCATCGGACAAAATGCCGGTGACGACGGCAACTATGCAAGTCTGGCTTTTCTGGGAATCAACAACTACATTCTCGGAAATACGCTTGCATCGGGGAAAACGGTGACACGCTTTGCAAATTCGGAACTTACGTGGGAAAAATCGGATCAGCTGGACGTCGGCTTCGACCTTTCCACATTCAACAACCGCCTGATCTTTACCGTGGAATATTATAAAAAGATTACAGACGACATGCTGCTGGGTTACAACATTCCCGCTGTTTCAGGATTTACAACTACTCTGAAAAATCTGGGTAAAGTTCAGAATCAGGGCGTCGAAATTGCAGCAACGTACCGCATTAAAGTCGGGGCAGTTAACCTGAGAACCAACGCGAACATTACTTTCAACCGAAACAAAGTACTTGCGATCCGGGGCCAGAACGATTTTATTCTTCAGGGAAGCCAGTACGGCGGGTACAATATCCAGCAGGTCGGACGTCCGATCGGGATGCTTTTCGGTTATAAAAAACTGGGCATATTCAACACGCAGGCAGAAATTGACGCTGCGCCAAAACAGGACGGCGCGGTTCCGGGTGCCATGAAATTTGCCGATCTGCACGGCGCACCCGACGGCGGTCCGGACGGGATTGTTTCCTACGACACGAAGGATATGACCGAAATCGGTAACCCGAATCCCAAGTTCAACTGGGCCTGGACCGTAGGCGCAGATTACAAGCGCTTTGACCTGAATGTCCTTCTGATGGGCGCTTACAAATTTGACGTTTACCGGAATATCGAAGCCTCCACGATGAACATGGACGGCGTTTTCAACGTGCTGGAAAAAGCCAAAGACCGATGGAGATCGCCTGAACATCCGGGCTCCAACCCGAATGCCAAAAACTCGCAGGGCGGAACCGATTATTTCAAATGGTCGCGCGAAAGCAGCGAGCGGTATGTTTACGACGGCACGCATATGTGGATCAAAAACGTCACAATCGGCTATACGCTTCCGAAACTGGCAAATGTACTGTCGGATGCGCGTGTGTTCGTGAATGCGGCAAACCTGCTGATCGTAACCAAATATCCCGGAAACAACCCGGATGCAGGCGTAAGAGGCGGAACGGAACTTAACAATGACGACGAATCCTACCCTGTTCCAAGAACATTCTCTGCCGGTATCAAACTTAATTTCTAACCTTGATGAACATGAAAAATATAACCGCCATTGGTATCATTGCATTGATGCTGCTTCATACTTCATGCAGTGAGGATTTTCTGGATCAGACCGATCCGACGAAAGTGGGCGTTGACCTGTTTTATAAAAATGAAGCGCAGGCAAAACAGGCGCTGAACGGCGTTTACGGCTCGCTTCAGAATATTACAAATAATGCGTATCTGTTCGGTGAATTTCAGACGGACAACACCACCGTGGACCTCAATCCTTCTGACCGCGGCGGTGCCGGCGGCTGGGAAGCTTTTGAATTTTCGACTGTAAATTCCGGAAACGGTGAAATTGCAACGCTCTGGAATTCCTATTATGCGGCGTTGTACAACCTGAACCTCACGCTGGAAAAACTGGCAACGGCGACGATGGATGACACACCCAAAAAGGAAATTGAAGGGCAGCTGAAATTTCTGCGGGCATACCTATACTTCAATCTTGTCCAGTACTTCGGTGACGTTGTAATTGTTACTTCTACTTTGGCCGTGCCCGATCCGGCATTTGATCTGGTTCGTTCGCCGCAGGCGGAAGTATGGGCGCTGATCGAGAAAGACCTTTCCGAAGCCGTTGCCCTGCTGCCGGCTGCTTACTCCAGTGCTGCGGACAAAGGAAGGGCTACAAAAGGCGCTGCGCTTGGCCTGCTCGGAAAAGTGTATCTCACCAACAAGAAATATGCCGAAGCCGTAACAACCCTGAAAGAAGTAACAACCCTGGGCTATTCCCTGAACGCGAACTATGCGGACAACTTTGATCCGTCACCGGCCAAAAAAAACGGTCCGGAATCCTTGTTTGAAATTCAGTATCAGGGCGATAACGATCTTGGCGAACAAAGTTCATTTGAATATGTATTTGCGCCGAGGGTTTCCAAAGGTGCTGTGACCGGTTATTCTGCCGGGGCCAATGGCGGCAGAAATGCACCGACAAACGACATCATCGCGGCTTATGAAAAAGGGGATCTGAGAAAAGACCTGTCACTGAAAACCGGATTTACACTCGACGGCGTTTTTTACCCTGTGACGTATGTAAGCAAATACAATTATCCGCATACCATTGTACAGCGCACCAATACGAACTGGCCGGTGCTGCGTTATGCCGATGTGCTTTTAATGCTTGCGGAAGTCATCAACGAACAGTCCGGGCCTACTGCCGAGGCACACGGTTATCTGAATCAGGTCCGGAAACGTGCAGGGCTGGCTGATGTGACCGGGCTTGATAAAACAACTTTCAGAACGGCCGTTCTGAAAGAAAGAAGAGTGGAACTGGCATTTGAAAACCACCGCTGGTTTGATCTGAAAAGAACGATGACACCGGCTGAATGGGCTGCGTTCATGAATGCACATGGCGCTAAAGAAAGAGCAAACCCGACCATTGCAAGAGGAAATGTACCTTTTAACACAACCGATTATGTGTATACCGAAAACGAATATTATCTGCCGATCCCCGCTCCCCAGATCCTGATCAATGCCAAGCTGACGCAAAATCCGGGTTACTGAAAGGATGCTCATTGTGATTAGATTACGCATAAAAATGCTTTTGAATGGATATAGCCGGGAGAAATTTCTCCGTTCCGGATTTCTCCCGGTTTTTTAAACTATAATGAAATTATTTCGTTAATAATTTATATTCTTCAAATAGCTGTCCGAGAATAATTACTAACGGGCAAATTCATTAAGATCCTAAAACCCTTAACTTTTATTATTGTGTTACTTCAGGCAAACGAAACTTTCTGGCTCTGGCAACTTTTTGGAAGATTACACCCGCTGTTTGTGCATTTTCCCATCGGGCTTCTGTGTGTCGTACTTTTACTTGAAATCCTGGAATGGAGAGGCAAATCGGGCCGTTTGCGTGATGGCATCCGGATCCTGGTCTGGATC
The DNA here is from genome assembly GCF_005860765.1 of Dyadobacter sediminis. GTDB lineage: Bacteria > Bacteroidota > Bacteroidia > Cytophagales > Spirosomataceae > Dyadobacter > Dyadobacter sediminis. The sequence continues at coordinate 1,283,764 of NZ_VCEI01000011.1, forward strand.
GGTGCAGGAAGCTCTGTATTGGCCGTTATTTTCGGCTGGCTGCTCGCCAGTGAAGGCGAATACAGCGGCGACAGCCTGGAAATTCACCGCTGGGCGGGAATTGCCACGATGGTTTTGTCCGTTATAACTGCTTTTTCACTTCGCACCAATCTTTTTGGAATTTACCGTTCGCTTCTGTTTCTGACTGTTTTCGGTGTTTCCTTTGCCGGGCATTACGGCGCCATGCTGACGCACGGCGACGATTATATTTCAAGCGTGCTGCCTTCTTCACAAAAATACCTGGCGGCCACCACCGAAGTTGATTTTGTCGCAAACAATTCCGGTCCGATGAGCGAGCAGCAGATTCAGGACCTGAATGTACAGGTACGGACCATTCTTGCGCATAACTGTTACAGCTGTCATGGCGAAGGCAAAAGCAAGGGCGACCTGCGGCTGGATTCCAAGGACGGCATCATGAAAGGCGGGGAAAACGGGTTTGTAGTCATAAAAGGCCATCCGGAACAAAGTGAGCTGATCCGAAGGGTTTCACTTCCCAAAAGCGACAAGGAAGCCATGCCGACCAAGGGCAAACGTCTCACAGAACAGGAAATCAAGGTTCTTCAGTACTGGATTGAGAAAGGCGCTGTATGGCCGGAAGGAAAGGAAAAAAGTATTTACCGCGTCGCTGCGCTTGAACCGCGCATGCCTCAGGTTCCGGCTGCAACGGGCGATCTTGTAAAACCCGTTGACCTGCTTGTGAATGCTTACTTTGTCAAAAACAAAATCGGCTGGAAACCGGTTGTGGACGACCGGATCTATATCCGCAGGGTTTATCTGGATATCATCGGTTTGCTGCCGCCGCCGGAAAAAGTGGAAGCATTTGTTGCCGATACCCGCCCGGACAAGCGCGAAATCCTTGCGAAAGAATTGCTGAACAGAAATGACGATTACGCCCAGCACTGGATGTCGTTCTGGAACGATGCATTACGGAACGATTATTCCGGAACGGGCTACATTACAGGCGGAAGATTCGACATTACCAAATGGCTTTACAGATCTCTGCAGGTCAACAAGCCGTATAACTGGTTTGTAAAAGAACTGATCAGCCCGAACAAGGCGTCGGAAGGATTTATAAAGGGCATCAAATGGCGCGGAACGATCAACTCCAGTCAGCGGACCGAAATGCAGGCGGCACAGAATGTTTCGCAGGTTTTACTGGGCCTCAACCTCAAATGCGCTTCCTGTCACGACAGTTTTATCAGCGACTGGAAACTGGAAGATTCGTATGCATTCGCCAATATTTTTGCAGATACTTTACTGGAAATCAACCGCTGCGACAAACCCACAGGAAAGATCGCCGGCACCAGAATGCTGTTTCCGGAACTTGGCGAAATCAGCGTAAATGAAAGTACGGAAAAACGCCTGCGCCAACTGGCTGATTTTCTGGTGCAGCCGAAAGACGGACGGCTTTACAGAACAGTTACGAACCGTATCTGGGCGCAGCTAATGGGCCGCGGCATCGTGGAGCCGGTCGATATGATGGACAACATGCCGTGGAGCGAAGATTTACTCGACTGGCTGGCGTCCGATTTTGCGGCCAACGGCTACGATATTAAAAAGCTGATTTACACGATTGTTACTTCCAGGACGTATCAACTGCCTTCTACTTCGGTCAAAGAAGCCGGGGATATCATGGCCAATGAATACAAATTTACGGGAATGGTCAGGCGCAGGCTTACTGCGGAGCAGTTTACTGATGCGATCAGTTTTGCATTCAATCCGATGTATGCGGATACCGCCATTGTTACCGATCTTTTGCCAAAAGACATCAAGAAAAAACTGCCATTTCCACGTGCCGGGTTTGTCAAGAACGATCCGTTCCTGACCTCACTCGGAAGGCCGAACCGTGAAACCGTAAGCACAAGCCGGACTTCACAGGCTAATTTGTTGCAGGCACTGGAACTCACCAACGGCAATAAATTTACCGAAACGCTGAAAACCGGTTCCAAACAATGGCGCGAAAAATATCCTACTTCCGAGCTGCTTGTGACGGAACTATACAGAAAATCACTGGGACGAACGCCTTTGCCAAAGGAAATTGCCGTAGCAAAAAAGATTCTGGGACCGGTACCAAGCGAGGAAGGAATTCAGGATCTGATGTGGGCAATCGCACTTATTCCGGAGTTTCAACTGATTTATTAAGTACAGAAATAAAAAAGACATTTAGCTGACTTTCAAGCATTCACCATCATGAATACCAACTGGAACCGAAGAGAATTTTTACAGCGTGCCAGCGCAGCGACCATGGCGGCACTGGCTGCAGGTGCTCCCGTTTCGGGTCTGCTTTCCGGGTGCAAGCGTTTTTCCGGACCTGATTCCACGGCCGATACCGTTATTTTGTTATGGATGGCCGGCGGGATGGCGCATACCGAAACTTTCGATCCGAAGCGTTATACGCCTTTTGAAAAAGACATGGAAGGCAACCGCGTGCTGAGTACGTTCAAATCCATGCCGACTATTCTGGACGGAATCCATTTTTCGGACGGACTGCAATCCATCGGGAAAGTAATGGATAAAGGAACGCTGATCCGCTCGTATGTAGCAGCCGATATGGGCCATATTCTGCATTCGCGGCATCAGTATCACTGGCATACGTGCTATGAACCGCCGCAAACCGTTGCCGCGCCGCATATCGGTTCGTGGATCGCAAAAGAACTCGGGCCGAAAAATCCGGTTATTCCGGCTTTTGTAGACATTGGTCAGCGCTTTACGGTGGGCGAAGCTGAAGAACTTAAAGCTTTTCACACAGCGGGATTCCTTGGAAATGAGTTCGGGCCGTTTTTTATTCCCGATCCCAGTCAGGGCCTCGACAGCGTGCGACCGCCCGTAGGAATGGATGCCAAACGTTTTGAAAGGAGAAACCAGCTGTATAACGAACTGGTCAACAACAGCCCGATCGGGGAATTTGGCAGTGATTATCAGCGTGAATCTTTGAAACGCTCGATGGAACAGGCTTATGCATTGCTCAATTCACCGGAATCCAAGGCATTCGACCTGAGTTCTGAACCCAAGGAAAGCTATAATATATACAATACGGGAAAGTTCGGGCTGGGTTGCCTGCTTGCACGCCGCCTGACCGAACAAGGAGCCCGGTTTATCAGCGTGACAACTGAATACGAGCCGTTCAAAGGCTGGGATACACACGAAAACGGCTACACGCGGCTGATTGAAATGAAAAAGCAGATTGACGGCCCGATTGCGCAGCTTGTTAAAGACCTCGATCAGAAAGGCCTGCTCGACAGAACCATGATTGTACTGGCCAGTGAGTTCAGCCGCGACATGATGGTGGAAGGGAAACCGGATGCAAAAGTGCTGGAACAGGTTAATCAGCCGGACATTTTATCCGATCTGAAATTTTACGGCATGCACCGCCATTTTACGGATGCCGGTTCCATGCTGCTATTTGGAGGCGGGATCAAAAAAGGGTTTGTGTACGGAAAGACAGCCGACGAGCGGCCTTGCAAAACGATTGAAAACCCGATCAAAATTGATCAGGTGCATCAGACGATCTATCATGCGCTGGGCATTACGGGCGATACGCATTACGAAGTTGAAAAACGGCCATTTTACACCACTCCCGACGGAAAGGGAATGCCTGTGATGGAATTGCTGGCATAACTATCAGAATTTAGCTTTCAGCTTTTAATTATTGATACTCCTGTTTTATTCCTATTATTCTTATGAAAGCCGGCTTCAGATGCCGGTTTTTTGCGTTAATAATACACATTATTGGGTTAACCCCATTTATTACGGTAGTCACCACAGTAATTACAGGTTTGAACAATCTATGCAATATCTTTCTGAAAGTAAACCACCCGCAGCTATTCTGTAAATCCTCTTTTCAACAAAATCACCAATGCAAATCATCAACGCTTTACTAGATCCGGCCCGCTTGTTTTTTCACCAGTATTACACTGAAGTGTACTTTGCAACGTGTGCAATTATGCTGTCTTTTTTTGCAGTAATGGCAATTTTTGCAAATTCCGACGGGAAAAGAGTTTGAAAGTCTCATGCACTTTTCAGTTTCGTGCAAAAATAATCAGCTCCACGCGGCAACTGTATTTTACTTAAAACAATTACATTCACAACGTTTCCGCTGAGGAATCAGATACTGTATTCCTCAATCTTGCGGTAAAGCGTAGCAATGCCGATTTCCAGCAAACGCGCCGTTTCAGCTTTGTTTCCTTTACAGTGATTCAAAACTTTCTGAATATGCAGTTTTTCGGCACTTGCCATTGAAAAAGCGGACATGTATGTGTTCCTGGAAGAAATGGATTGCTGGATTTCAAACGGCAGGCTTTCCGGCTGCAGTTCGCCGTCACTGATGATAATGGACCGCTCAATGACATTTTTCAGTTCGCGGATATTCCCGATCCACTCATAATTTTCCAGCAGTTGAAGGAATTCTCCTGAATAGCCGGGATTCTTTTTGTTTGTCTGCCTGGCAAAGTAATTCAGGTAATATTCAACAAGCAGCGGAATGTCCTTGACCCTTTCCCTGAGCGGCGGCAGCATAATCTGGAATACGTTCAGCCGGAAGTACAGATCCGGCCTGAATCTTTTCTGTTCGGACTCCACCTTTAAATCACGGTTTGTAGCGGCAATCAGGCGAAAATTGGATTTAATCGGTTTTGTATCACCCAATTTAATGAATTCGTGCGTTTCCAGCACACGAAGCAGCCGCGCCTGCAGTTCAAGCGGAAGTTCGCCGATCTCGTCCAGAAACAAGGTGCCGTTATGCGCTTCTTCCAAAAGGCCCTTTTTATCTTTAAGTGCACCGGTAAAAGCGCCTTGCCTGTAACCGAACAGCTCACTTTCCATCATTTCCCGCCCAAATGCGCTGCAATTGAGCGCAACAAAATTCTTGTCCGCACGGGAGCTTCCGTGATGAATGGCCTGTGCAAAAACTTCTTTTCCGGTTCCTGTTTCGCCGGTGAGCAATACAACCGTATCGGTAGGCGCCACTTTTCTGGCAAGATCAATCACATTTTTCAGCGTTTGGGAATGCCCGATAATGGCGTCGAATGAGAATTTGCTGGAAACCAAGGATTCCAGCTTCTGAAGCTTTTTCTGCAGATGCGCTTTTTCCACCGCTTTGGCAAGTAGCGGCAGGATTTTGTCGTTGTCATCCCCTTTCACAATGTAATCCATCGCCCCGTTTTTCATTGCTTTAACGCCATCTGCAATATTTCCGTTGGCCGTTAAAAGGATGATTTCTGCATGCGGATTTTTTGCTTTCAGCAACCCGATCATTTCGACTCCGTTCCTGTCCGGAAGCCTTACATCACAAAGCACGGCATCTATTTCCTGATTCTCAATCTGTTTAAGACCGGAATGGCCGTCGGCGGCTTCCACCACCTCGAACCCTTCGCCTTTTATGATCCTTGCAAGCAAAGACCGAAGTTTGTCCTCGTCATCAATGATTAGTACGGTCTTCAATTTTTGACTGTTAAAGGTAAAATCTTATTAAACGGTTCTGTAAACCGCAAAGCTGGTTTACAACCATGCAAAGATTGTGCAAACCGGCCGGAATATTTTATCATAATCCTCATTTCATGACACATTCATGCATTTTACACCCAACTTTTACATTTTCACCTCCATACCCGGCCACTGCCGTGCACAATTTAATCCAATCATACAACCAAACTATTTTTCGGAACTCATATCCAACAACTTTTATAACGTGTAGAATTATTACTTTTTCAATAATTCATATAATAAATTCAATTGCGTATAGCGTTTTTATTGCTATTTTTATTTTGAAATCACTCAACGTCTATTTTGGCAAACTTACTTACATCCAGCCGGGGTACTTTATTATTGTCTGTTATTCTGTTTGCCTTTGTATTACTGACCACTTTTCCGAAATACCTAGAAATCCTTGCTGACCCTTCTCCTTTCAATACTTACTCCTATTTTTTTCATAAAGTAAACGAGCCTTTGAAAGCGGTTCAGATTGCACCGGACACGCACGGTGGCAAAATCGCATTCAGGCTGACCGTACCGTTGCTGGCGAAGGTACTTTTCGCCGGAGATTTCGGCAGTGGCCGCAGGATTGTTTTTTTATATCTTATCCAGTCTTTTCTGCTCATTCCTTTTTTTTATGTACTGATCAGGCTTTTAAAAAGATTTACCAATTCCTCCACTTTACTTTATTTTTCAATTGCCTGTTCGTCGGTTTATTTATCGAAAGCGTTTTTTTGGGATTATGATTTCTGGTTTGACGGATTCGCCTACTTTTTTCTGTTGCTTGGCATGTATTTCCGTAATAAAACAGGCATTTTTTGTGCCTTGCAACTGGCTTGCTGGACCGATGAGCGTGCCGTCATTGCATTGTTTTCCATTTATCTTTTTCATTTGCTTCAGGAAAACAATTTCAGTTTATCCGGTGCCGGGCAGCTATTCAATCAGGAAAGTTTTAAAAAACCCTCTTTCATAGTTATACTCGCCGGCCTGACTTATGGACTTACGCGTATCCTGCTTGCTTACCGGTTTGACCTGCATACGCCATACGGAGAAGGTTCGGGCGTGGCATTAAGCCTGATTCCCTATCAGTTCAAACATCGTCTGATCGGGATTTTTCTTGCATTTGAAGGATTGTGGCTTTTGCTTTTGTCGGCGGCACTGATCATGTATAACCAGCGCAGATCGTTGCTGCTGCTGTTGCTTACGGGTATTTTAATCCTGCATATTATTGTTGCTTACAGCGTCTTTGACATTACAAGAAGCTTGTCGTATGCCTTTCCGGTGTTTATCATTTCCGGCATTTACGTTTCAATAAACCGCACCCAGGTTCACCAACGGATATTTCTGATTACTGCGGCACTTTGCCTTTTAATGCCAACCCAGTTTCTGATTTATTTCCCCCGGCAAATTCCTTGGACAATCCTGTCGTATACGGAAATAAAAAAGATTTATGACTCCAGTCATGAAAACGGGGAAGGGTATATTTCCGGAAGTTACAAGAAGTAACGTTTTCCAAATCAGGTGAAGGTTGATCAAAAAACGGTTTCAAACCAATCGGCCAAACAAAAAAACAGGCTGCTTTCATTGAACGAAAGCAGCCTGTTTTTGTAAATAATTTAAAGGAATTTGCGGCTATTCTTTTACCACTTTCAGGATTTTCATCTCTTCACCGATCATTACATTCAGCAGATACATGCCTGGTGCAAGCTGCGGTAAACCGTTCAGTACCGCTTCACCCGAAACGGACATGCCGGAAATAGGACGCCGGAAAATCTCACGTCCGTTCATGCTCGTTAACCAAACCTGCCCGGTTCCGGTAAGCGGCGTCTTTGCAAAGCGAAGTGTAAGAATGCTGCTGCTGCCAAATGGATTTGGTGACACGGAAATGGCCTGATCCGCCAGAAGATCATTTGGTCGGATGGCAATCATTTTGGTATAATCCTGTTTTCCGTCTGTATCCTGTTGCCTGATCCTGTAATAAAGCGTGGCTGTTCCTTGCGGCAGCTGGCTGTCCAGAAAGCGGTAATATTGCACCTGATTGCTATTGCCAGCCGATTTTACACGTCCGATTTCTGAGAAGTTCCTGCCGTTTGCCGAACGTTCCACTACATAAATATCTGCATGGTCCTCCGTTGCAGTGGACCAGTTCAGGATATTTCCTTCTATGGAAGATTGGCCTTCAAATGAAATCCAGGTAACCGGCAGCGGCTGCCCGTCCAGTTTCAGAACCGTGGCTTTTCCCTCATTGCCGTAATCCGCATAAGCAACATACGGCGTACCTGTGCTGTTTATCGACATGGACAAATAATCTGCTTCTCCTGCTGAAAATGCTGCGGAAGCAACGGTTTGCCAGCTTGTGCCGTTGAATCTTTTTACGGTTGCCTTGGATGCATTGGTAACTTCGGTATAGGCAACAAACGGAGTTCCGGAAGCGTCCAGCGCAAGTGTTGAGAAATCTGCGCTTCCTTCGGAAATGCTCTGAGCGCCTACTGCCGTCCACTCCGTGCCACTGTATTTCAGCACCGTAACTTTACCCTCATTTCCATAATCCTTAAAAGATACGTAAGGTGTGCCGGAAATATCCAGGACCATAGTGATGTAAGAAGCACTGTCAGCCGATAAACCGGCTTTGCCCAACGTTTCCCAATCGGTACCGCTGAATTTGGCCACTGTCACTTTGCTCCCGTTTGCTGCATCGGAGTAAGCCAGAAACGGCATTCCGAAGCTGTTTACAGAAAGCGAAACGTAATTGGCATTTCCTGCCGAAAAGTCGGAAGTACCAACCGGCACCCATGCTGTGCCGTCGAACTTCATGATGTTGATCCGGTTATTGTCTGCCGCATTGGTATACGCTACGTAAGGAATACCCGAATTATCCAGAACCAGCAAAGTTCTGGAAGCAGTGCCGGTCGAAAATCCTTGTGCCCCGACAGCTTCCCAACTGCCGCTTCCAAACTGCATTACGGTAACTTTATTATCGTTTGCGGCGTCTGTAAATGCCACAAACGGCGTACCGGATGCATTCAGCGCCAGCGTGGTGTAGCCTGCGGAATCCATGGAAATGCCCGGTGTCCCCACCGGCTCCCATGCATTTTCGCTGAACTTCATGACGGTTGCCCTGTATCCATTTCCCTGATCGGAGTAAGCCATATACGGCGTGCCGGAAGCATCCAGTGCCAGCGAGGTATAAAGTGCCGTTCCTTTGGAAAAACCTGCATTTCCGGTTACCTGCCATGTCCTTACATTATTGAAAGCCGGCGTATTTACGGTTAATGCCGCTGTATCAGAAATCAAAACATTGCCGTTGCTTACCTGTACACGAAACTGGTATCCGTTCAGGGAAACCGGTGCGTTGATTACATTCAGAGTTGGAAGATTGGCCCCGCTGTAAATACCGCCGTTGCTGATGTTGGTAAATGTGTTGCTGTTGTCGTAGCTGACTTGCCATTGATACGTCAATGCATCATCGTCTGCCATTGCGTTGACTGAAAAACTGGTACCTTGTCCGCCGGTAATGGTTCTGGCAACCGGCTGTGCCGAAATGGCGGGCATGACCGGCGTCACCAGTTTCATGACCGTTGCTTTACCGCCGTTACCATAATCCGAATAGGCAACGTACGGAATATCAAAGTTGTTGATCACAAGCGAGAAGTAATAGGCTTCCCCTGCTGAAAATCCGGCTTTACCGACGGTTTCCCATGCCGCTCCGTTGTACTTCATTACCGATGCTTTGCGGTCATTGATAACTTCGGTATAAGCTACATAAGGTATGCCGGATTTGTCCAGCGCAAGTACAGGATAATCCACGTCGCCTTCCGAGAAGCCGGGTGAGCCTACCGTTATCCAGCTGTCGCCGTCAAACTGCATGACGGTCACTTTACTGTCGTTTGCATCATCTCTGAAAGAAATGTAAGGCTTTCCGGAATTGTCCAGCACCAGAGAAGTATAGGGTGAGCTGCCGGCAGAAAATCCAGCCTTGCCTACTGTTTCCCAATCGCTGCCGTTATACTTCATAACTGTGGCTTTATTGTTGTTGCCGTAATCAAAATAAGCAACATACGGCGTTCCGGAACCATCCAGTTTAAGGGAAACATAACCGGCATAATTTTCGGAAAACCCGGCCATGCCCACCGGAACCCATGCTTCTCCGTCAAATTTCATGACGGTTGCCTTGTAACCGTTTCCTGCATCTGTATAAGCTACGTAAGGTGTGCCGTTAGCATTCAGAACCAGCGATGTACTGGAAGCATTGCCGTTGGAAAAACCGGGCGTTCCAACCGGCTCCCAGTCCGAACCGTTAAACCGCATCACCGTTGCCTTGTTGTCGTTGCCTGCATCTGTAAATGCCACATAAGGAGTTCCTGATTTGTCCAGTGCAAGGGAAGTATAATACGTCTCGCCGATTGAAAAGCCGGGCGTTCCTACGGCATACCATTTGGAACCGTCAAATTTCATAACCGTAACTTTATAGCTGTCTCCTTCATCGGAGTAAGCTACATAAGGCGTTCCGGAATTATCCAGAACCAGCGATGTATAATATGCCTCGCCTGTGGAAAAACCGGCTTTGCCCGCAAGCTGCCATGTTTGCCCAAAAACCTGACCATCAATCAGAAACAAAAAGAAGAGCGGTAAATAAACGTGCGTAAGCGGCCTGCATACAGACCTAAAAAAAAGGGGTACTGATATGTTCATGTTGAGTAAGTATGTATTGATTACACAAGTTAGATATTGTTCTACAAATTATTACAAAGTATTAGATTTTATACAATCTATTCTACAATAAATACATTTATTACGATGTAGCAAACGGCCACTGCGCTGTCTTTATATACACACCGGATCATACGCTACAATCACTCTTTTCAATGCTTGCCTTTTGGTGCACAGAATTCTCTTTGTGCACAAAATGATTTTCCGGGAATTTTTATACAAGATTAATCAAACATGTAAATACAAAAGTCCGGCAGCCGGAAAAAACTAATCAATGTCGGTTTTCAACGTGACCGAAGTCATAATTTCAGTTCTGTTGCATAACTAATTTTGATGCCATGCCTGATACGATATAATAGTTGCTGACAGGCATAAGTATCAAATAGAAACGGACTCATCATTAATGAAAACTATGACACATGAAAAAATAATTACCCTCAAAACCGGCAGATCGGTGAAGGTGATCGTCCATGAAACAAAGCAGCTGGAAGTTTCAGAATTAAATATCGATGTGTTGATCAAGGAACCGAATGAACCCGAATTCAGGCGGCCCATTAACGATATTCATCCGCAATACTGGAAGCTCCGGAAATTGGATCATCAGCATGCCAGCAAGTTACAGATCGTGTACAGCGGCATCAAGAAAAAACATATCAAATCGGCTATTAATGAATTTTATGCCGTAAATAACTGGGACAGTTACATGCACCGGAATTAACCATTTCTGACATTATTTCTTGTATTACCCTCCTCTACTTTTTTTCAGAAAAATATTACAACATTACATGGATTTGTTTTCTACTTTGAAAATAAGGTGCATTCTGTTTTTTTTACTTTTTGTATTTGTCCTGCGTACTTATGCTCAGAAAGAAACGGTTATCTGTGGGCTAAAAGATGATGTTCCTACAAAAGAAATAGCCGCTCAAATGCAAATGCTTTCCCAGATCGTAAAGCAGCAACAGGCAAGAACTTCAGCAGGGGAAATGATGATATGCCGCTTTGCAGTTGACATTGATTCTGACACCTATCTCGAATATAAAAAAGATACCGCAGCCATTATTCACAAGGTACTTGACAATATTGAGAAATGCTCTCAGATTTTCGAGAAGGAGATAAATACCCGTCTTGTCGTCACACAAATCAGAATATTCAAAGACACAGAAGTAGATCCTTACAGAAATGACAATGTGAGTTATTCGCTGCTGAATATTTTACAAAGCAGAGATCATGGCATTCAGAACTGGGATAAAAGGCTTTATCTGTACACTAAACCATTGTACGGTTATGAAACAGGTGCAGCCAATCTTGCCGGTGCCTTTATGATTTCCCAGCTTGAATATGTGCCATCCATTTTACATGAACTTGGCCACGGCTTCGGATCACCTCATACCAACAGCTGCTACTGGCCCGGCGGCCCTATCGATTACTGCGCAAGTATCGAAGGGAATTGTTATGACAAAAGCCTGGAAAGCAATTCAAATGGCACTATAATGAGTGCTTGTTCCGGTAAAAAGACTTTTCATCCTTTAAGCAGGGCTCTGATGAGGAATCATGCTGAAAGCACATTAATGAAAATAACAGCTGCTCCAAAGGCGGTGATACTTGGTGGAAACATGACCATTGCAAAGGGTGATTTTTATACTTGGCCGGCATCCGAATCAGCAAATTCCTATCAGTTCTGTTTTTCAAAAAAGTCCAACTTCGAAGGGCAGACGATACAGGATTCTCCTTATAATGGTCTGTATTTACACCAGATGGCCCATGGCAGCGAATACTATGTCAGAGTTCGTTCTGTTAATTTGTCCGGAATTTCATCCTGGTCCAATACAATCAAAATCAAGATTGATCCCGATCAGCCCGATACGCCTGCGCCGCTTGCTCCTGAATACGGGAAAAGGGTAGCAGGGTTCGAACCATTAACCATTTCATTTTCTCCTGTTTCAGGTGCAACCAGTTATCAGGTTCAGATTGTAACTGTTGAAGATGTTGACTTTAAATATTCTTTAAACCTAACGATTTCGGAAAATCAATTCACTTACAATCCTGAACGGGGTGCAATAAAATGGCGTGTAAAAGCAATTCAGGGAAACAAAGAAAGTAAATGGTCTGCCATTTCTGTTTTCTATGCCAATCCAAAATTGAATCACGTTGGCTTGTTTATGCCCATTGCGCCCAGTTTGACAGATGTTCCACGAACGGTTCCGTTTCTTTATTATGCTTCCTATCAGGCTGATGTCCGGATTACAGTAGCAGATAATGAAAAGTTCACCAAACCGTTGTTTCAAAAAGATTATACAGCGTATGCGGAAATATCAGATGTACTGAAAAATCTTCCGGCAAATAAGGCTATTTACGTCAATTTAAAAGAGCATAACAGTGACCGCAGTGTTTTTCCGGATGCGGTTATTGCAGACTATACATTCAAATTTACAACCGGCAGCAGATCCGTGCCCGCAGGTCTGACCATGATGAATGAACTGCACCCGTCTGCTTTCGCAATTACGCTTCCAAAAATTGTCGTTTCAAATGAAAATATCTGGTTTGCAAAACCGAATCACGGATACATTAAGCTGAACCAGGAAAATCTGACTTTTAATATTTACAACAGGACCAATACAGACGGGCTTTTGGGTTCAGGAAACGACATGAGCCTTCATACCGACTCAAAGTCTGACCTGCATATATTAAATATCGGAGGTTACAGTGCATATCGAAAGATAAAGCTGGAAAATGAGGTTCCGACGTCCAGTTCCGAAGTCAGACAATTTTACTCAAGTGATTATTTCCAGGATTTCAACCCCGAGTATAAGCTATACTGGACTCAACATGAAATTTACCAGGATTTAGGCGACCGCTTGCATTTACTGAAACAGATTCCCGATGACCAGTTTATTTATAAAGTTAAAGTCTATGATAACAAGGCATGGATCATTTTGATCAACTATGCCCCTTATTCAAGCGAAGTCATGTACATGGATCTTGCCAGTCCAGACAATAATCAGTATTTCAGCAGCAAGACCAACCCGATATTTGCTTCCTTTATATACGATATACAAATTCAGGGCATAGGAAAAATATGGCTGAGACAAACCGATGAAAGTACCGGTCAAAATTCAATAGCTTACCTGAACGGTGTGACATGGACCGTTTTTAACCAATTCAATTCACCTTTGGGCAATCAGATATCGAGTATCTGCCTTTCGCCGGCAGGTGTTCCTTACGTACTTACCAGTGATTCTGAATTGCGGATTTTCAAATACAGTAATTCGGCATGGGAAAAGGTTGGAGAATCCTTGCCATACAATTACCTGTATGGCGAGCTTCAGATTGACAAGCATGAAAATGCCTGGATTTCAACCATCTATGGTTTGGCCCGACTTACAACATCGTCGCCTCCGCTGCCGGTTACAATTGTCCGGTTCGATGCAGAGAAAGAATCCGGCTCTATTTTGCTGAACTGGAAAGTTGCTGACGAAATCAATATTGCAAAATACGTAGCAGAGCACAGCAACGATGGTAAAACTTTTTATCCGATCTCAGAAACTACTGCTATGAACAATACTTTTTACAGCGCCACTCACCGCAACCCGGCAAACGGTATCAACTATTATCGTCTGAAATCTGTTGAAACTGACGATCAATATGCTTACAGTAAAGTTATTGCTGTTCATTTTTCCAATCCTAGTGAAACCGCTTTCTTTCCAAACCCGGCTGTCAATCAACTTAACGTCAGGATAACGCCGGATCTGATCGGCCATTCGGGCAGGATTAAAGTAGTTGCTACAAACGGGAAAGAAGTAATAAGTAAAAGGATTGCAGAGATGAAGGAAACGGAAACCGTTGATCTTGTAAATGTACCAAACGGTATTTATGTCATCCAGGTCGAAAATAACCAGGGAACCACTGCACGGACTATTCGAGTGAATAAATAATCTGCCGGGGTCTTACATTTAAATACCAAAAAGCCGGCTGTATCTTCTGAACATCCAGAACATACAGCCGGTTTTTTATTTACAGAATCTTTATTCCGTTGGTGGAAAACCTTTTTTCAATAAACCTGCCAGTTCTTTTGATATAACAGATTGCGAACTGTCCTTGGCCAGATTATTGAATTCATCCGGGTCATTCTGATGGTCGTAAAGCTCCACTCCTGCTCTGCCTTCGTCCCATTCTGTATACCTGAAACGTTCCGTACGTACGCTGCGTCCAAAGATCTGATTTCTTCTGACCTGTGTATAAGCTGGTTTGTCCCAGGCCGCCTCCGGATTTTCAAGCAGCGTAACCAGACTTTTCCCCTGTAATTTTTGCGGCGGAGCAAGGCTGCACAGCTCGGCCAGTGTCGGGTAAATATCCAGCAGCTCAACCGTCCGCCCCGAAGCTTTTCCTTTTGTTCCGCCCGGAACGGAAATAATCAGCGGGACCCGTGCCGAATTTTCAAAAAGGCTCTGCTTCATCCATTGTCCATGCTGCCCGACATTGTATCCATGATCGCTCCAGAAAACAATGATTGTGTTATCCGTCAGCTTGTTTTTTTCCAGCGCGTCCAGCAACTTGCCGACTTGCGCATCCATAAAGGAAATCGTTGCATAATAAGCACGCAAAGCTTCTCTTCTTTCCGGTTCGGCCAGTCCCCAGTGTGCGGGTTTGGTGAATAATGCCGCTTCCGGCACATCGTCAAGGTCATTGGCAATTTCTTTCGGCAGCGGTACTTTTTCTACGGGATATAACTCAAAATACTTCTTTGGTGCAACATAAGGTGAATGCGGCCGGTAAAAGCCAACGGCCAGAAAGAACGGTTCTGACTTCTTTTCTTCCATGATCCTGATGGCTTCATTGGTAACCATGCCATCGGTATGCTCGTCGTCTGTACCTTCGGTGGCAAGGTATGCAAGCGCACTGCCCAGCGGCCGTGCAGGCGTCAGATTTTTGACAAGCGACTCTTCTGTTTTGTCTCTTCCCTTCGGGTTTACTTTATGGTCCCATGAAACCGGATCATCCAGCCCGTCTGTTCCGATCTGTCCCGGAACGCCGTAATGATATATTTTGCCGACGCGTGCACTGTAATATTGGTTGTTTTTAAACAGCTGAGGCAATGTTACTACATCGGGAAGGTTTGTACGAAAATGGGTTTGCAACTCGTAAATTCCGGTAACATCCGGCCGCTGACCGGTCAGAAGCGAAGATCGGCTGGGACTGCAAAGCGGAAACTGGTTATAGGCGCGGTTAAACCGGACCCCCATCTTTGCCAGCCTGTCAATATGGGGGGTTTTTACAAATGTATTGCCATAGCATCCGATATCATTATTCAGATCATCCGCAGCGATGAAAAGAATGTTGTATTTCTTTTTGGACTTCTCTTCTTTTTTCTGCGCCGAAATTTCTGAAAAAGGGAATAAAATCAATGCATGGATCCCAAATGCAACGGGTATAATTTTCGGATTTTTTTTCATTTATATGGATAATTTATTTTTTCAAATTATGCCGTATACATCATTTTTAACGGAATTTGGCGGCTCTGCGTTTAATTTGTTTTTTCGTTTTCTCTAACGAGATTTGGCCGCTCTGCGGCTGGTTGGTCTTTTTTGCCTTTATTCCTTTTGCCCATTCATCCTTTTTTCTAACGGGATTTGGCCGCTCTGCGGCTGGTCTTTTTATTGGCCATATTGGTGCTGCTACTTGGGTGGTTGAAGATAAATTTGGTCCGGGAATACGGATCAATGTATAACAGATTAACGGCAGAAGTTACACCCGCTGCCGTAACTTGCTATACGCAGCATTTCAAAATAATCTGTTTAATTAAAAATAATGTGTTTTAGCCATTGCCGGACCAATCTTATTTCACAGCCGAGAATCTTTCCAGCTTTTCCTTTTCATTCTGGAGACGTTTTGGTTCCGGTTTCAGATAACCAAACTGGCGAAGGTCCTGCTCACCGTGCGATGCAACCCAAAGCAGGAATTTTTTTGCTTCCGGGTTGCTGTTGTTTTTGGCAATGGACAAATGAATGTATTCAACCGGAACGTTCCTGACCTTGTCGGTTTCGAGTTTGTCAATAATCTGATCAAGATTGTCAACCTGTTTTTCTTCCTTCGTAATCCGGCCGTTATTATCCTGATCAACCGGAATGACCGTGATTCCATCCACCGGTTTGCGGGTATTCAGGTCATAGGCAAGTCCCGGAACTGTGTATGTAATGCCGGTTTCATCTTTCAAAAGCGCTTTGATCAGGTGTTCGTCAGCGCCTGCAATGGTTTTCCCTTTGATCTGCTGCTGTTCGTAGCCAAAGTACTTGGCAAAGGTTACCGGCGCACCGGCTTTCTGCAAACGGGTATAAACCGTAAAAGGAGTTGTAATGGATTTATCTTTTTCAGCATAGATATCATGAAAAAACAGTTGTTTGTAAGTCTTTTCATTTAACCCTTTTTCGGCATACTCTTTGGCAAATTCCGATTTTGAATTGGCAACGGGCAGCAATGCATACCGGCCTATCGAAATCACTTCCCTTTCTTCCTTTATAATACGTTCCTGATCATACGCTTCAATCAGAACGTCATATTTTTCCGGATCAGTAATCGTCCGTGTTTCAATGATAAGTTGTGCCTGAGGATTTTCTGAAGAATAGGCCTTGATCCATTTTTCAAGCAGTGGATACGCAAAACGAACACCGGTAATAACTACTTTGTTCTGTGACAATTCTTGCGCATACAGGAACGGACCGGACAGCAGAGCCAGGCCGGCAGTGAACAGGAGTGAATTCAGTTTTTTCATGATGTTATAGCAGATAAAATGATATGTGGTAAGGACCGGCAATTTTATAATGACCGGCTAAACAGATTTAAATAGATTGAAGTATAAACCGCAGAAACGGTCAGAAACGGGTATCAGCAACAACAGCTGGTGCAGAAAAGTCTGAAAGCTGAAACCACCCGGGGCGCAAACATTTGCTGCGAAGAACATGTATTCATCGTTATCCTGTTTTTTAAACGAATTCCGGAATGCTCTTTCTTACCGGTGGTTAATAAGAGGAACAATACCCTACTATATTGATAGACAAAGTAAGTTTATTGCTTTTTTATAAACAAATGTTTTTTTGCTTTTGTTTGATGACGGAACAAATTGAGTCGTCCGGCATTGGCTAACTGGGAAATGTTAAACGGATTCAATCATACATTTGTATATTAAGCGGAAACATGGGTGCTTGAAATCACTCAAAAACGGCATTTAAGACTAAGCCAGCTTGGACAATACAAAAGCAGTAAGAAACCCGATGACCGTTATGATTCCAATGATGTTATGGCCCTTTTCAAAAGCTTCCGGAATCATGGTGTCTGAAAGCATTGTCAGGATTGCTCCTGCTGCCACGGCAATGGTTGCCGCAACAATCGTGTGCGGCAACTGGCTGAAAACCGAATAGCCCAGGACTGAAGCAATGCCGGTCAGGATCGCTATGATTCCCCAAACGCCAAATATAAAGAGCTTTGACCTTCCTGCATCTTTCATACCGGCGGAACTCGACAAGCCTTCCGGAATATTGCAAATGAAAATGGCTATCACCGTGGCGAAACTTACTGCGCCGCCTTCAATCATGCTTATTCCAATGGCAATAGCCTCAGGAATTCCATCCAGCAATGCACCCAATGCAATGGCCAGCCCGCTTCCGGACTGATTCTCTTCAGTAGATTGATGCGCTTTGCTTGAACGCTTCCGATGTTTTGCTCCTTTTGCGGAAAGAAGATAGTTAGCCGCGGAGTAAATGATGGCACCGGACAAAAATCCAATGGCCGTTGAAGAAAAACCTCCTGTTTTATAGGCTTCATCCATTAATTCAAAAGACAGTGCAGATATCAATACGCCTGCGCCAAAGCCCATGATAATCGCTATGAACTTCTGGGAAATGTTCAGGTAATATCCTGCCAAAGAACCTAAAACCAGCGCCGAGCCGGACAAAAGTCCCCAGAAGCCAGCCACCATCCATTTTTCCATACTTCCAAAATTTATTATTCTGTTCTGTTCAAAGTTTTCTGTACGAGATTATGCTGTACAAGATTATTGAAAGCGCTTTTCTCAAAATATTCCCGAACTGCTTTCACGATAGTCCGGCCTACTTCTCCTGCTTTCATTAATGCTTCTTCTGTTCCATCCAGCGTCTTTGCTCTGTAATGTTCTTCATAATTTTTTTGAATATTGATCTTGTTCCGTACGCAGTCGCAACTTTTGTTATGTCACCAGCCATTGCTGCAGATGTTAAATGTTCCAACCTGCTATCAAAAAGTATACCCTGACTTCGTATTATTCGGGCGGGAAACTGGTTAGTACTGCAATTCCTAGGGTCCTATTTACCGGTTATATGGTGGGAGTAACAAAATAATACCTATTTTGCTTATATCCTTCCAATTAAAATATATTCATTATATGATACCGGCTGAACACCAGAATTTTGTCGATTCTCTGGCTGAAATACTGATCCATGATGCTCAATATGTAGGGCTGGCAGCTGGCAGTTCCTGGATCGACGGTCAAATGGATCATTTTTCAGATGTTGATCTGGTTATCGTTCACAAAGCCGATTTTCTTTCCCTTTCAGAGCGCAAGTCGCTCGCCGGATCTGCGGGCAATTTACTGGCTGGTTTTACAGGTGAACATGTCGGAGAGCCAAGATTGCTGATTTGTCTGTACGATGATCCTCTTCTCCATGTTGATCTCAAATTTGTTTCCTTGTCTGACATGCATACCCGTGTGGAAGATCCGGTTATCATCTGGGAACGAGATGAGGCGATTACGGCTGTTTTACAAAATTCCGGAGCAGAATTTCCGCATCCCGACTACCAATGGATTGAAGATCGTTTCTGGGTCTGGATTCACTATGCCGCTGCCAAAATCGGACGGGGTGAACTTTTTGAAACATTGACTTTTATTTCTTTCATGCAACAAAATGTATTGGGTCCGCTGGCATTGATAAAGAACGGGTATTTACCCAAAGGTGTACGCAAACTGGAAATGCACTTGCCCGAATCTGATTTACTCGTCATGCAATCAACCCTGGCCCGTTACGACCGGTCTTCCTGCCTGAATGCATTGTATCGGATTGTAGATTATTACAAAACCCTGCGAGAAGCCGTTATGCCCGATACGGTTGAACGTAATTTGCCTGCAGAAAGACGCGTCATGCTTTATCTCAAGGAAACAGATTCAGTTCAAAAATAGCTTTTCAGGTAGATTTTACTCCTGGATACGGATTAAATTAAACTGTCACTATAATTCCATTGCATGTGAACTTGCTGTTAATTATCGCCACATTTCGCCTTATCGGGTACCTTGTAACCATGGTTTTATAAATTTGGTAACCTGCGGCATAACGATCCATGTTAACAGTCCAACCATGCAAGCAGCAATGATCAGCGCACGTAGCATAACCGGAAAGCTTTGAACAAAAGGTCCTATTGTAAACGTTAAAAACAAGCTGGCAGGATAAACACCGCATAAAGTAGCCACAGCCATTTTCCATCTCGGAGGCGGTACCGGCGAGCGAAACCATGCTTCCAATCCGGTTAGCTGACGATACTCAGGTTCTTCAGTAAGCGTGGACGCATAAGCTTCCCATTCTCTGAACAAATCAGAATGGTAGAATGTGTCACGTTCTGCCTCATCCGCAAAAGTTCGGAGAATGCCTATTTCCTGTGCATCCGTTCCGGGTAAAGAAGTAATCATCGCTGCTCCCTGTACGCCACCGTGCAAAAAAGATTCTCCGAGAAAGCGACGGAGCGCCTCCTTGAACTCCTCTTCTTTTCCCGGAAGTACCTTTCGCGTAATTGCAACATGTATGGGCATTTGTCCTTGCTTTTTGACTTTCGATTTTAGGATGCCGCAGAAGTAATACTGATCATCCAATTCACTCCAAAGGGGTCGGTAAGCATTCCAAAGAAATCACCCCAGAATTGTTTGACAAGCGGCGCATTTACGTGGCCGTTTTCAGATAGTTTTTTAAAATAGCCGGTTAATAAGGATTCATTCGAACCTTCCAGAGATAAGCTGAACTGGCTTGTACCGGAACCCGGCGTACTGTACGGACTATCGCTGGCCAAAATCACAAAATCACCATTCAGTTTTGAGTACATGATTTTGTCTTTCATCTCGTTACTATTTGCCTTTGGATCCTGATGTGCATCGGCAGGGCCTTCACCATAAGTAGAGAACGTCAGTTCTCCACCGAAAACGTCCTGATAAAATTCCATGGCCTGGCGGCAATTTCCTCCAAAAAAAAGGTATGGATTGAGTTTTGTAGTTCCCTGAGTCATGATTAACGGTTAGATGCGTTGGTTTGATCAAGTAAATGTATGTTCCCAGTTTAATATACTATAAAAAACGTATATTGATTTACAATATCCAAATCTTGCCTGGATTTCATACTGCATTGTGGATCAGCAAATATTCAGGAGGCTCCTCCGGAGCGCAATAAATGGTCTGGTGAATTGCTGTATGACTACAAACAGAAGGCCGCTCTGCGGCCGTAACCTGATGACCCAAGCTCCGGAGCAGCAACCTGTCTGTAGATTTTTATTTTGCATGACTGAATGGGGCTCCGCAGGAGCCTCCTGATGGATGCATTTGGCCTTCAAACACTTGCCCGGCTTTTCTCCGGCAACTTTTCTGTCCCGGATACTTTTTCCGCCACTATTCTTTTCATGATCCGATTCGTTGATTCTGAATAGGTTGATCGGTAGCTTATCAGATTGAAGTTACCTCCTGAAGCGGTACGACATTAGTTATTGTTCCGTCTACGCTAAAAAAGATTTATCTGCGACTTGCGGCATCTAATTTAAATTGTAGTTTTGCATCACAAATCACGGCCAGGTGGTGGAATTGGTAGACACGCTACTTTGAGGGGGTAGTGCCCGTTCGGGTATAGGAGTTCGACTCTCCTTCTGGTCACAAACCGCGTCAGGAATTTCTCCTGCGCGGTTTTTTTATGCTGTATTCTGCGTATTTGATGATGATTTCCAAGGACAATCTTCTGATTCTGAATTATACAACAGAATAATTCTGCTTTTGCCAATGCTGCATTAAACCTGAAAAAGCATCCAGATTATAAGCCTTGATGTAACTAAATACAATTAACTTTATCCGTACATTTCTATTTTACCGGATTAATTTTATAATTGTATCAACCCTGTTGAAGACATCAGGCTCAAAAGAAAATTCGCTATGAAAAAACTTTATTTATCCGGCTTCCTGATGCTGCTGACATTCCAGTTCAGTCATGCTCAATGCAAGGAAAAGACAAGCAGATCAACCAAGCAGAAGATTTATTATCAGGATGTATTACTTTCCGGAACACATGAATTCATTACGCTTTCCAAAACCGGAGAAGAAAAAATATTTACCTATAACAATAAACTGATTGAACTCATCTTCCACGTTCAGACTTTCACAGAAATCAAATTTACTTCCACAAAAGGGAATTTCACCTTGTTTACAACGGCATCAAACCGGAATTTCTGGAATAGTTCATTCACGCTTTCTTCACCTGTTACCCCTGATGAAATTGAAAAAATGAAAGGCGCAGTCAAGATCGAAATCATGCTTCCGGAAGAAACCAAAATCTATTCGATTGGAAGTCAGAAAAACAACTTGCTCAATAAAGCTTTACAGTGTATTATTTGATGAACCGGGGAAAATTTAACTTAAATGTAAAAAAGTTCTTTACTCAGTTTTGAAACAATGAATTGAAAATCGTTCGGATTAGAAGCAAAATCCATCTGGTTTACGTCTATTTCGATGATTTTTCCGTGATCGTAATTCTTTGTAAAATCTTCATAATAGTTGTTGAGGTTCTGCAGGTAATCAACCGAAATATCCGACTCAAATTCTCTTCCTCTTTTCCTGATCTGCGCCACAAGCTTTGGAATATCCGCTTTCAGGTAAATCAGAAGGTCCGGCTGTGAAACTGTTTTGATGATGGTTTCAAAAAGCAGTAAATAGGTTTGATAATCCCGTTCGGTCAGTACGCCGGAATCATGCAGATTTCTCGCAAATATAAAGGCATCTTCGTAAATGGTCCGGTCCTGAATAACGGTCGAATAGGTTGCGGAACGGATTTTCTGGACTTGCGCAAACCTGCTGTTCAGGAAATAAATCTGCAGATTGAAAGCCCAGCGTTCCATATCCTGATAAAAATCAGCCAGATAAGGATTGCCCTCTACTGCTTCATACATGACTTCCCACTTGAAATATTCTCCGAGCATCTGGGTTAAAGTCGTTTTCCCCGCACCGATGTTGCCAATGATCGCTATATGCATAAGGTTTGAAAAGTTAATTAAATTTCGGAACGGATGATTGCAAAAGTATGGATTTCACCACAGAATTTCCCCGGAATCCGGCTGTTTTTTGATTTCCTATAAAGCGCAGCAAGTTGTATATTTGTGGTTAATTTCAGAAAGAGAATTCGGTTAAACGACACTCTTTTTCTTTGTTCAATATATCCGAATTAAAATAATGAAGCCTTTCCGGGTAATACTATATTACTATTATGCACCGATTGCGGATACCGAAACGTACCGCGACGAGCATCATTTATTTTGTGTGGAACATCATTTGCTGGGCAGGATCATCATTGCTCCCGAAGGACTTAACGGTACGGTTTCCGGAACACCGGAAGATTGCGAATCCTACATGAATTACATCCGTTCCGATGAACGGTTCAGAAATGTGCAGTTCAAGGTGGAAGAGCATGACAAAATTGCTTTTCAGAAACTGCATGTCCGTGTAAAGGATGAAATAGTCAATTCCGATCTGAATGTCAATCCGCTCGTGCGTACGGGAAAACATCTAGAACCTTCTGAATTCAAACAAATCCTCAATGATCCGGATGTAGTGCTCGTGGATATGCGGTCGGATTATGAACACGAAGTCGGGAAATTCAAGGGCGCTGTTACTTTCAACATGCACAACCTGCGCGAACTTCCG
Source organism: Dyadobacter sediminis (assembly GCF_005860765.1). Classification (GTDB taxonomy): domain Bacteria; phylum Bacteroidota; class Bacteroidia; order Cytophagales; family Spirosomataceae; genus Dyadobacter; species Dyadobacter sediminis. The sequence goes on from NZ_VCEI01000011.1 coordinate 1,306,943, forward strand.
GATCATGTTCATGAAATCGAGCATCTTAAGGATAAAAAAATAGTTACTTATTGTACCGGCGGTATCAAGTGTGAAAAAGCAAGCGCATACTTGCTTGAACAGGGTTTCAAAGATGTTTACCAGCTGCATGGCGGCATCATCCGCTACGGACTGGAAGAAGGTGGCGAGAATTTTGACGGAAAATGCTATGTGTTTGACAACAGGATTACGGTAGACGTAAACAGTGTCAATCCGACTGTAATTTCAAAATGCTATATCTGCGGAGAGCCTTGTGACCGGATGATCAATTGCTCCAATGCGGAATGCAACACGCACGTACCGGTTTGCCATAGCTGCGCGGAGCAGATGGAAGGTGCCTGCTCGCCCGAATGCAAGGCGCATCCCGGCAAGCGCGCCTATGACGGAACGGGTTATTATGTGAGCAACAGCAACCATTACCATCCATTGCAGGGACTCAAAAGTCAGAAGAAGAACCTGAAAAAGATGAAACTGGCTGCCAGAACCGAAGCGTAACAATCAGCTCAGGTCTTTTTCCAGAATGTAGTCGTTCATCCAGTACGGGCCGAATGGAATGTCCTTTTCTTCCGTTACGTAAAAGCCCATTCTTTCGTAAAAAGATCGGGCTTTGTTAAACCTGTTTACGTTGAGTATCAGCTTGCTTCCTCCTTCGGAACGGATGTAATTCTCAATTTCATTCAGCATATATTTCCCGGCCCCGGAACCCTGCAATGACGGAAGTACATAGATTTTATGTAATTTGAAAGTTTCGGGACTTTCTTTGGAAACCGATGCAAAACCTTCGGAATTTCCGTTATTTTCAAGCATCAGAAACCGATGCTTTTCGTTGAGCATCTGATGGTTCAGCGAATCAGGCGAATATATTTTTTCAAACATATAATCAATCTGCTCTTTGCTGAGAATATCCTTGTAAGTAGTTTCCCAGGTCTTTTCCTGTATTTTAATAATGTCAGGAATATCATCAACGGATGCATGCTTTATTGCGAATGAAGGCATATTGCTTAATTTTGGCGTACAAGGAATGCAAATAAATAGTTTTCACTCTTAAAAACCACACGGCTATTCAGCAAATCAGAACTTAGCTGTTACGAGCCTGCAAGCTGACAAGTAGAAATATATGAAACCCCTTATTTTAGTTACAAATGACGATGGAATAACGTCCAAAGGAATCCGGACTCTGGTGGAAATCATGCAGACAATTGGTGAAGTGATCGTGGTTGCCCCGAACAGTCCGCAATCCGGTATGGGCCACGCCATTACGATCGGTGAACCTTTACGGCTTTATTCCACGCACATTTTTGAAGGCGTTACCGAATACGAATGCTCCGGAACGCCGGCCGATTGTGTCAAACTTGCAAAAAATTACGTTCTACAGGACAGAAAGCCCGACCTTGTTGTAAGCGGCATCAATCACGGAAGCAACAGTTCCATCAGCGTGCTTTATTCGGGTACGATGTCGGCAGCCATTGAAGCAGCCATTGAAGGTATACCGGCAATCGGATTTTCTTTATGCGATTTCCGCGAGGATGCGGATTTCAGTCATGCGGTTCCTTTTATCAAATCCATCACGGAATCGGCGCTGAAAAACGGGATTCCGAACGGCATCGCACTGAATGTAAATATTCCGGAGAAAACCAGTTTGCCCTTGAAAGGCATTAAGGTATGCCGTCAGGCTCATGCCAAATGGCAGGAGAAATTCGATTACAGAGTGGACCCGAACGGAAGAGGATACCTCTGGATGGCCGGAAACTTCGTCAATTTTGATACTGAAAAGGAAGATACCGACGTATGGGCTTTGGACAACAACTATATTTCAGTCGTTCCGTGTCAGTATGACCTCACCGAGTACAAGGCACTGGAACAGCTCTCGACGTGGGATTTATAATTAAATAATCAGCTATGGCATTAGTAGGCAGTTTATTAAAAAGAGGAATCCATTTCAGCAATATTGTTGCCAACCGCAGAAAGGCGGGACTTCATCAGCAGCAGAAAAAAACGCTGGCCAAGCTTCTTGCCAAGGCGAGATACACCGAATTTGGTGAAAAGTATAATTTTGACGAATTGCTTTCTTCCATTTTGTTCGGTGAAAAGGGCGCGTTTTATGAACTTTATAAAAAATCGGTACCTGTTTACGATTATAATAAAATATTCAACGAATGGTGGCATAAATCACTTGAAGGTAAAAAAGATATTTGCTGGCCCGGTCAGATCAAATATTATGCGCTGAGTTCCGGCACGTCCGAAGCTTCTACCAAACATATTCCGGTCACAAAGGCCATGTCACGGGCCATTCAGAAGACCAGCATCCGGCAGATTCTTTCGCTTGGCCATTATAAAAACCTTCCGGACAACCTGTACGAAAAGGGTTTTCTGATGCTGAGCGGAAGCACGAACCTCAACAATCAGGACAAGCATTTTGAAGGCGACCTCAGCGGAATTCAGGCCAAACAGATTCCATACTGGTTCCGGCCCTATTACAAACCCGGCGAAAAAATAGCCGCTCAGAAAGACTGGGGCCTGAAACTGGAAGAAATTACAAAGCAGGCCCACGAATGGGATATCGGCTTTATCGTAGGCGTTCCGGCGTGGATCCAGTTACTGATGGAAAAAATCATTGCGCACTACAATGTAAAAACGATCCACGACATCTGGCCCAATCTTCAGGTTTTTGCACACGGCGGCGTTTCTTTCGAGCCATACCGCAAAGGATTTGAAAAGCTGCTTGCACGGCCGTTGATTTACATCAATACGTATCTTGCTTCCGAAGGTTTTATTGCGTATCAGACACGCCCGGGCGCGACGGGAATGGAGCTTGTTTGCGACAACGGCCTGTTCTTCGAATTTATTCCTTTCAATGAAAAAAACTTTGATTCGGAAGGAACGCTTCAGGCGAACCCTGAAACGCTGATGGTGGATCAGGTGGAAGAAGGCAAGGAATACGCACTGCTGCTATCCACTTGCGCAGGCGCATGGCGGTATCTGATCGGCGATACGGTTAGGTTTGTGGATAAGGCCAAAGGGGAAATCGTCATTACGGGCAGGACAAAGCATTATCTCAGCCTTTGCGGCGAGCACCTTTCGGTTGACAATATGAACAAAGCCGTTGATCTTGTTGCGGATGAAATGGGCCTTACGGTAAAGGAATTTACGGTTTGCGGCGTGGAATACGAAAGTCTGTTTGCACATCACTGGTATATTGGTGTGGAAGAAAACGATGTGGATGCCGAGGTTCTAAAATCAAGGCTGGATGCGAGACTGGCAGAACTGAACGATGATTATGCCGTTGAGCGCAGGCATGCGCTGAAAGAAATTTTCGTTACCGTGCTTCCGAATAAAGCATTTTACGACTGGATGAAATCAAAGGGGAAAATGGGCGGACAGCATAAATTTCCCAGGGTTTTCAAAAATTTCCTGATCGATGACTGGAAAGGCTTTCTGAAAAACAGCGGGTATACCGCTTAGCTGAAAATAACTATTTTATAAAATTCGCGTAGGCAATCTGGCAGGCAATCAAAATAAAAACGATGCCTGTCACTTTGTTGAAAATCGTGACAACTCTCGGTGTAAAAACGCGTTTAAGCCGGTGCGCAAATACTGCAATGGCACATTCCACCAGAAAAACGGCAATCACGCTCGCACCAAAAAAAAGCAGAACCTGATTGTAATTGTAGTGCAGATTGGTGCGGATATAAGATGCAATCGTGACCCAGCTGATAAAATTGACGGGATTGAGGCCGTTCAACAAAAAACCGGTTGTAAAATAGTACAGCAGGTTTCCGAGACTCGTTTTGGGATAAGCCACTTTCGGCTGGCCTTTGATCAGGTTGCTCAATCCCAGAATCAGCAGAAAAACGACGCCGGCGCCGGCCATCCATTTTTTAAAATCCGGAATGTCGGGTAGCAGCGAGGTTCCGAAAATGGCAAAAAATACAAAGATCAGATCGCATATAAATACGCCGGCTGCAATTTTGATCCCGGTTTTGTAACCATTGTCAACGCTGTTCTGAACGAGTGAAAAAAATACCGTCCCAAACGTAAGGCACAAGGCTATTCCCGTAAGCGTACCATAAAACAAAGATTCCAGCATATCAGATTCCCCTCAGCCTTGCTGTCATTAAAATGGCACAAACGGAAAGTGAATCGGTTATTTCAGAGCGCATGACCATTTCCACAGCTTCTTTCAACGGTACTTTCCGGATCTGAAGATCTTCCGTGTCTTCCGGCTCGGCTTCTTTTTGAGTCAGTTCTTCGGCAATGTACAGGAACCCTTCTTCGTTGGTTGCGGAGTTGGAAGTATGGATACGTGCCAGTTTGGTCCATTTGTTTGCAAAAAGCCCGGTTTCCTCTTTCAGTTCCCGCCTGGCAGCTTCCAGCGGATCGGTACCCAGCAAACCGCCGCCTTCGGGGATTTCCCAGGAGTATTCGTCAATGGCATAACGGAACTGTCCGACCAGATAAATATTTTCTTCTTCATCCATCGGAATTACGCCGATTGCCTGATTTTTGAACTTTACAAGCCCGTAAATACCTTTATTTCCAGACGGGTTAATGACATCACGGTGACTGAGTTCCAGCCACGCATTTTCATATACAGTTTCGGAAGAAAGCGTTTTCCAATTATTTTCTGTGGACATAACCCGTATTTTCTTAGTATTTTTAACGCCTGAATAACAAATCCCAAATGCAAATAAACCAAAATAAGCTTAAACAACGTCTCATCCTGCTGTCTTTTATAGCCAGTATCCTGCTGACGGGCTTGAAGTTCTTTGCTTATTATCTTACATCTTCCAATGCCATTCTGAGCGATGCGCTGGAATCCATTATCAATGTGATTGCAAGTGGTTTTGCCTTTTACAGCATTTACCTTTCTTCACAGCCGAAAGACAAAAATCATCCGTACGGACATGGAAAAATAGAATTCTTTTCAGCAGGTTTTGAAGGAGCGTTGATCATGATCGCCTCGCTGTTCATTATTCTGGAAGCAGTAAAAAGAATCATGGACCCCGCTCCCATCCAGAATCTTGCGCAGGGTTCGGGTTTTATCCTTTTTACGATTGTGGTCAATACGGCCATTGGCTACAAACTGCTGAGCGAAGGAAAAAAGGCCAATTCGCTGGCGCTTGTTGCCGACGGAAGGCATCTGATGACCGACAGCATCAGCAGTCTGGTGCTGATCGTCAGCGTCGGGCTTATTTTACTGACAGGATATGTCTGGATCGACAGCGTTGCTTCGCTGCTCTTTGGCATTTTTCTGGCTTACAACGGATTCAAGCTCGTCAGCAAATCGGTAGCCGGATTAATGGACGCCAGCGACGAACATTTGCTGGAAAAAGTTGTCAATACGCTGCGCAGCCACAAGAATCCCGCATGGATCGACGTTCATAATCTTCGCGTACAGCAATACGGCTCCGACCTGCATATTGATTGTCATCTTACTTTGCCGTATTATTGGGAACTGCAGAAAGTGCATGAAACAATTCATGATCTGGAAAATATTTTAAAAAACAGCCATAACGGTGAAACGGAGGTCTTTGTACACGCCGATCCGTGTTTGTACCAGTGCTGTTACTTCTGCCGAATTGAGAATTGTCCTGTACGGCAGCACGATTTCATTCAGGATATTGAATGGGATGCGGCCAATCTGGTCAAAAATGAAAAACTATATACCGAAGCAAGCATTCATATTCAGGAATAATAATCAATCTAAATTCTAACCAAAATGTACTTTTCGCGACGCGATTTTCTGAAAAAAGCAGGCGTTACCGCACTTGCCGCTACGACAATGACCGATTTGCTGGCAGAATCTGCCGCTAAAAAAATGTGGTTTGATATTTCACTGGCCGAATGGTCGCTGCACAAAGCACTTTTTGCAAAAAAACTGACGAACCTTGACTTTCCTGAACTGGCAAGAAAAGAATTCGGGATTTCAATCGTGGAATATGTAAACCAGTTTTTCAAGGACAAAGCGGAGGACAAAACGTATCTTGCCGATTTGCTGAAAAGATCCAAAGATAACGGCGTAACCAATAACCTGATCATGATCGACGGCGAAGGCGGATTGGGCGAGCTGGATGCTGCGGTAAGGAACAAAGCCGTTGAAAATCACTATAAATGGGTGGAAGCTGCAAAATATCTGGGCTGTAAAACCATTCGTGTGAATGCATTCGGAAAAGGTTCGGATGAAGAAATTGCGAAAGCTGCCGTGGACGGTTTGAGCAAGCTCGGAGAATTTGCCGCCAAAACCGGCATCAATGTCATCGTTGAAAATCATGGCGGTTCTTCGTCCAACGGACAATGGCTTTCAGGCGTTATGAAGCAGGTGAATCTGAAGAATGTGGGTACGCTTCCGGATTTCGGGAATTTCTGTATCGTGAGAAAAGAAGGTGGCTGCGCAGAATCTTACGACCGTTATCAGGGCACCAAGGAACTGATGCCATTTGCAAAAGGAGTCAGTGCCAAAACGTACGATTTTGACGAAAAAGGAAACTGCATCGAAACGGATTATACGAAAATCCTGAAAATCGTGAAGGACAGCGGCTTTAAGGGAATTGCCGGCATTGAATACGAAGGAAGCAAACTTTCCGAATACGATGGCATCAAGGCTACAAAAGCATTGCTTGAAAGAGTAGCACCAACCGTTTAGAAAAATAGATTTTTTATTGAAAAGATGTCAGCTCAGGACTGAAATATGTTCCTGAGCTGACATCTTTTTATTTTCCAAGGTAACTCAGAAACTCCTTTCGGGTGTTTTCATCCTGAAATTTTCCGCCGTAAAAAGCCGTAACCGTTGAACTTCCCGAATCACGGATTCCGCGGGACTGCACGCACATGTGCTGCGCATCAATTACAACAGCAACATCTTCGGTTTTCAGTGCACGTTTCAGTTCATCGGCAATCTGGACAGTCAATCTTTCCTGCACCTGCGGGCGTTTGGAAAAATATTCAACGATCCGGTTCAGCTTGGACAACCCGATCACTTTTCCGCTGGAAATATACGCGATGTGCGCTTTTCCATAAATGGGGACAAAATGGTGCTCGCAATTGGAAAAAACGGTTATATCTTTCTCAACAAGCATCTGATCATACTTGTATTTATTATCAAACAACGTGACAGAAGGCTTGTTTTTGGGATCAAGTCCGCTAAAAACTTCTTTGATATACATTTTGGCAACACGTTTCGGCGTGCCTTTGAGGCTGTCATCGTTCAGGTCGAGGCCCATGATTTCCATGATGTGCCGGAAATGCTTCTCAATCAGCTCTATTTTCACCTCATCTTCCATGGCAAATGCATCTTTCCGCATCGGCGTCTCCAAGGAAGACTGTAAATGATCGTCGCCGATTTCTTCTGTTTCGATCATGTCATTCAACTGGATATTCGACAAAGTTCCGTTCCGTTTCATATAATCTTATTTTCAGAGCAAGCCCCGGATCAATTTTATTTCTCAAAATAGTATAAATGACAATGGCGATATTCTCCGCTGTCGGGTTCAGTTCACGAAATTCTTCCACATCCAGATTCAGGTTTTTATGATCCAGCCTGTCCAGAACCAGTTCCTTGATATACGCACTCAGCAATTTCATATCCATAACAAAACCCGTTTCCGGATCAACCTCGCCCGTTACCTGCACGATGAGTTCATAGTTATGACCGTGAAAATTGGGGTTATTGCATTTGCCAAAAACAGCTTCGTTCTGTTCGTCCGACCATTGCGGATGATGCAGACGATGAGCCGCGTTAAAATGTTCTTTGCGGAACACCGCCACTTTATGTGCCATATTTCAAATCACTTATGTATAATGCTGCCTTAAATGTCGTAACAAAGTATGTGTTCAACACACTTAAAGCCATTGAGCGCAACAGAAATGCCCATGGAAGTCACTTGCTTTCCTGTAACGCCATATGATTTCAATTTGTTCACTGTACTGCGAATTCGTTCAGACATCAGACGACAGCGAATCTGTTTTAATAAATTAAAAAAAATTAAAAATCTCGTTATTGAGTGTAAATTGCAAAGCTGGAAAGATTTTATCCACGGCTTTTCCGTATTCCTATTTCAACCTTTCTATGGATAGACGCCATTTTATTCAAAAAGCTACTCTGGCAGGATCCGCCGCAGGAATCTTTCCATCGTTTATATACAAGGAAAACAAGCCGCTTGACAAAGTCCGCATGGGCTTTATCGGCGTGGGTTTGCGGGGGCGCAGCCACGTTGAGCAGGCATTGTACCGCCCGGACATTGAAATCAATGCGATTTGCGACATTGATCCGGCTGCCGTTGACATTACATTAGATAAGATCAAAAAAGCCGGCAAAAAAGCGCCGGCCGTGTATTCCAAAGGCGATGAAGATTTTCTGAATCTTGTCAAACGGGACGATCTGGACGGAATTCTGATCGCAACGCCTTGGCACTGGCACGTACCTATGGCCGTAGCCGTTATGAATGCCGGCAAATACGCCGCCGTAGAAGTTTCCGCAACGGTTACGCTGCAGGAATCGTGGGACCTGGTTAATACGTATGAAAAAACCGGCTCCCATTGCATGATCCTGGAAAATGTATGTTACCGCCGGGATGTCATGGCCATTCTGAAAATGGTGCGCGAAGGCATGTTCGGTGAAATGACTTACGCGCATTGCGGTTATCAGCACGATCTGCGGAGCGTGAAATTCAATAACGGGAAAAGTGACGGCGGTGTAGGCGCGGAATTCGGTGAGAAAGGGTTTTCCGAAGCAAAATGGCGTACGCAGCATTCCGTGGACCGGAACGGCGATATTTATCCGACGCACGGACTCGGACCCGTTGCGCACTGGCTGGACATCAACCGAGGAAATTGCTTTACGCATTTGACTTCTACTTCTACCAAATCGCGCGGACTGCATAAATACGTTGTGGATCACGGCGGAAAAGATCATCCGAATGCCAAAGTCAATTTCAAACTGGGCGATATTGTTACAACAGTTATTCAGTGCCATAACGGCGAAAATATCGTTCTGATCCATGATACCAATTCTCCGCGTCCCTACTCGCTCGGCTTTCGTGCACAGGGAACCAACGGAATCTGGATGAACGATGGCAACAGCATTTATCTGGAAGGCATATCGCCGAAAGAACATACTGCCGAGCCCGACAAGGCATATCTTGAAAAAAACGATCATCCGCTCTGGAAAAAGCACGCCCGGGAAGCTGAAAATGCCGGACACGGCGGCATTGATTACTTTGTTTTAAGAGGCTTTGTGGAAGCCATCAAAAACAAAACGGCTCCGCCGATCGATGTGTACGATGCGGCAGTATGGAGCGCCATAAGCCCGCTTTCCGAAATGTCCATTGCACGCGGAAGCGCACCGGTCGAAATTCCGGATTTCACGCGTGGAAAATGGAAAACCAATCCGCGTATTTTCGGACTGAATGATGCTTTTTAAATTATAAAATCACAAGATATCCTTCATACTTTTTAACCCTGACCAACCCAATTTATCAAATTAAATGAACAACAAGAACAACAACTACCTTGGCCCTCTTTTAATAATCGGACTTTTATTTTTTGTTATGGGTTTTATCACCTGGGTAAACGGTACGCTCATAACATTCTTTAAAAAAGCATTTTCACTGGACAACACGAGTTCCTACCTCGTTACCTTTGCCTTTTTCATTTCCTATACGGTCATGGCGATTCCGTGTTCCATGGTTGTAAAAAAGACAGGCTTTAAAAACGGCATGTCGCTGGCATTGCTGGTCATGGCCGCCGGAACGCTGATTTTTATTCCTGCCGCTGAAATGGCATCTTATCCTCTTTTCCTTGTCGGACTTTTTACGATCGGGATCGGGCTTACCGTTCTGCAGACTGCTTCTAACCCATACGCTACGATTCTCGGACCGCGCGAAAGTGCCGCGCAGCGGATCAGTATCATGGGGATTGCAAACAAAGGAGCCGGAATTATCAGTCAGATCGTGATCGGAAAACTGCTTCTGGCCGGCGCCACTTCCGGAGATCCGAAAGAGCAGCTGGATAAAGTAGTCGTTCCATATCTGATTCTCACGGCCGTTCTTGTAGGATTTGCGCTTCTGATCTGGTTTACAAAAGGGCTTGTGGAAGTAAGCGAAGAAGAGGAGGAGCCTTCCGCAACACAACAAACTGCGGTTCAGAAAACAAGTGTATTCCAATACCCAAACCTTGTGCTGGGTGTCCTTGCATTGTTTTGCTATGTTGGCGTGGAAGTAGTTGCGGCGGATACCATTATCAATTACGGCGTTTCGCTCGGTATTCCGGAAGATGAAGCCAGGATATTCGGAGCTTATACGCTGGGCGGAATGATGTTCGGTTATGTACTGGGCATTGCGCTTATTCCAAAATTCGTTTCTCAGCAGGCATACATGATTTTCTCGGCATTTCTGGGCGTAGCTGTTACCGTTATTGCCATTTTCACAAGCGGTTTTACTTCGGTGATGTGCATTGCCGTTCTGGGGTTTGCCAATGCGGTAATCTGGCCGGCATTATGGCCGCTTGCATTAAGCGGATTAGGCAAATTCACCAAAATCGCTTCCGCACTGCTTGTTATGGGTATTTCGGGCGGTGCCGTTGTTCCGCTCATTTATGGCGGTATTGCCGATTCCATTGGCAGCACGCAGAAAGCATACTGGATTCTGGTTCCGCTTTATTTATTTATTCTGTATTTCGGTCTTGTCGGCCACAAAAAGAAAAGCTGGTAATTCATGAGGATTTCGACTCCGGGCCGTATTTGTTTGTTTGGCGAGCATCAGGATTATCTTGGACTGCCCGTCATAGCGGCGGCAATTTCGCGCAGGATTGGTATTGACGGCGATTACAGGAATGATGAAAATATTATTTTGCATTTGCCCGATCTCGGCTTCCAGATTCAGTTTTCTTTAAAAGAAACTTTCCCGTATGTAATCCAGCGTGATTATTTTCGCAGCACCATCAATGTGCTGAAAAGGAAAGGACTTACTTTTTCAAAAGGGTTTGAGTGCGTGATCCGTGGAAATATTCCGATCAACTCGGGTACTTCGAGCTCGTCTGCACTGATTGTTTCATGGGCGCATTTTCTGGATAAAATGAGCGATAATCCGTTTAATTTTTCCCAAAAGGAACTGGGTGAAATCGCGAATGCGGCAGAAGTGCTGGAATTCGGCGAGCCCGGCGGAATGATGGATCATTATTCCACGGCTATTGGAAACGTGATTTATCTGGAATCCACACCGGAAATCAAGGTCGAAGCACTGACACCCAAACTGGGAACGTTCGTCCTCGGCGATTCACTCGAACCTAAAGATACGCTTGGAATCCTGGCCAGATGCCGTTACGGAATGGAAGATGTGATCCGGAAAGTAAAAGCGTACGATCCTGAATTTTCCATTTTCAACACGCCGATTGAGAAAACAGCCGACTATTTACACGAGCTTACAGAAGACGAAATGAGCCTTTTAAGAGCCAATGTAGAAGACCGCGATATTCTGATTGAAGGGAAATCTCTGTTAACAAAAGGCAGTTATTCTTCTGTTAATGAAGAGTTTGACGATCAGTTCGGAAACCTGCTTTATAAACATTACAAAAATCTGCGCGACCATAAAAGGACTTCAACACCAAAAATTGAACGCATGATGAATGCCGCCCTGAATGCCGGTGCGCTGGGCGGGAAAATCAACGGTTCCGGCGGTGGCGGCTGCATGTTTGCCTATGCGCCGTCGAAAGCGGAGGAAGTGGCGGAAGCCATTGAAAAGGAAGGCGGGAAAAGCTACATTATCACCGTGGATTCAGGAACAAGAATTGAATTATGAAGCTTAAAATGCACGAATGTAATTCCGATTGTGTTTTACTTTTATGACATTTGCATACATTACGTCCGACGATCAGCAAACCAATCGGGATGCCGGACGTAAATCATTTATGACAATTCCATGAAAGTGAACACAGCTCCTGAACAAAATTCGAATCTGTACTGCCCATCTCTGACAGCTTATCAAAGACGTGAAACAATCACGATAAACATTGGCGATATTCCGATGGGTTCTGCCTATCCGATCCGGGTGCAGTCCATGACCACCGTGGATACCATGGACACGCAGGGTTCTATTGAAGAAGTGATCAGAATGGTCGATTCGGGATGTGAATACGTGCGGATTACAGCACCCAGTGTTAAAGAGGCACAGAATCTGGAAAACATACGGAACGGTTTGCGCAGGTCTGGCATTCATGTGCCGCTGATTGCCGATATTCATTTTACGCCCAATGCGGCTGAACTGGCTGCACGCATTGTGGAAAAAGTCAGGATCAATCCCGGAAATTATGCGGATCGCAAACGCTTTGAGATCATCGATTATACCGATGCATCCTATGCCGCAGAACTGGAAAGAATACGGGAAAAATTCATTCCGCTTGTCAAAATCTGCAAGGAATATGGTACGGCCATGCGCATCGGTACCAACCATGGTTCCCTTTCCGACCGGATTCTGAGCCGTTACGGAGATACACCGCTCGGTATGGTGGAATCGGCACTGGAATTTCTTCGGATTTGTGAAGAATTCAATTACTTCAACATTGCCTTGTCCATGAAATCCAGCAATACGCAGGTGATGGTGGAAGCGTACCGCCTGCTTGTGCAAAGACTGGATCAAGAAGGGCTGAAACCTTATCCGCTGCATCTGGGTGTTACCGAGGCCGGCGAAGCCGAAGACGGCCGGATCAAATCGGCGGTGGGCATCGGAACGTTGCTGGAAGACGGCCTTGGCGATACGGTGCGTGTTTCTCTAACCGAGGCGCCTGAAAAAGAAGCGCCTGTGGCGCGTGCTTTGATTGAAAGATACACCATGCGTACTCCGCACGATTTTATAGAACCCGTTGAATCCTGCCCGATCAATCCGTTTCAGTATGCCCGCCGCGATACGGTCGAAGTGTACAATCTGGGCCATATGAACGTTCCGCGCGTCATTGCAGATTACTCGCAAATCAAAGTGCAGGAATTGAGTGATTTGAAAAGTATCGGGCATTTTTTTCTGCCTGTTCCGGACAAATGGGCTATGAATGATCAGGGTGCGGATTTTATTTATTCAGGCAAAAATCCGGTTCCTTTTATGCTGCCGAATGGCCTGAGAGAAATCCTTGATTTTGAACATTGGCGAATTCATTCGGAGCAACCTAATAAATTTCCTTTGTTTACTGTAAATGAATGGCTTGAAGCAGAATCTGAAAAGGTTTCTTCTTCACTTAATTTCATCAGAGGAAATATACATACGCTTAATACCGACTTTCTTGATAATATCCGATCCGCCGGCAATGTTGTTTTGATCGTGCAAACCGACAACGCACATGCCATGCCGGAACTACGTAGATTTTTCTACAAACTGGTCGAAATGAAGATCAGGGTTCCGGTAATTATTCAGAGAAAATACCCTGTTTCCAGACCCGACGAGCTGACCTTATATGCCGCAACGGATATCGGCGGATTATTGGTGGACGGCTTTGGCGACGGCACACTTTTGATGCCTCAATTCAATGGCTTTGAGGGTCATGCAGAAAAACTGGGTTATGCTGCCGGTTTCAACAGCATTGCATTCGGAATTCTGCAGGCAGCCCGAACCCGGATGTCCAAAACCGAATACATTTCCTGTCCTTCATGCGGCAGAACATTGTTTGATTTACAGGAAACAACAGCCATGATACGCAAGCATACCGAGCATCTGAAAGGCGTGAAAATCGGCATTATGGGCTGTATCGTAAACGGTCCCGGTGAAATGGCCGATGCAGATTATGGATACGTAGGCATGGGAAAAGACAAAATTGCCTTGTACCGCGGTCAGGAAGTAATAAAAAGATCTGTAACGGCAGCAAAAGCAGTAGAAGAACTCATTGAGCTGATCCGGGAAGACGGAAGGTGGATTGAACCGGAAGAACGCGAAATTCTGGTTTAGTGTAGCTTGTTCACAGTTAACTATACAATTAATCATATGAGAAAATACTTTCAGTTAGGTGCAGTATTTTATTATTTCGTAAGGGTTTTCAAGAAAAAAGACCCCAATGCACCGGATTCCTTTAACCTGCGCATGATGCATGGCATCAACCGGATTTCCATCATTATGTTTCTGATTTGCGTTATTGTGATGATCGTAAGAGCAATCATGCGATGAATCTGGAATTACTGCGCGATTTTGCACTTGCTTTGCCGGGCGTAACGGAAGAGCTTCCGTTCGGACCGGATATACTGGTTTTTAAGGTTATGGGTAAAGTGTTTCTGCTTGCTCCGCTGGATTCAGCAGACTTGCAGTTTAATGCCAAGTGCCATCCTGAAAAAGCCGATGAATTGCGGTCCCGTTATCCGGATGTGAAACCGGGTTATCATATGAACAAAAAGCACTGGAATACCATTATCGTCACTGGAAGTATTCCAGGTGACTTATTGTTCAGCTGGGTAAAAGATTCCTATGATCTTGTAGTAAATAACCTGCCAAAAAAGCAGAGAGAAGAACTGGCGGCTGGTGTTTAGCCATTAGCGGTTAGCTGTTAGCGACTGAATTTTTACAAACTGCTCGTTACGTGTGTTTAGCAATTAGCTTTTAACAATAGAATTTCAATCTGAATTCGAAGCTAAAAGCTAATCGCTATGAGCTAACAACTCTCTACTTGGCAGCTTTCATTTCCTCGTCCAGACGTTTGCTAAGCGTCTCACAAACGCCTTCAATGGCTTCTGCCATGGCGTTGTCGTTGGTTGCAGTCAGTAAAGTATCTGCAATGCCGCTCATCAGTTCTATGTAGAAACGCTTCATTTCAAACACTTCCATATCTTTTGTCCAAAGGTCAATTTTCAGCGTGCCTCTGTGGTAATGATCCCATACCGCAATTGCAATTGCCCTTGTATCGTTGATTCCTTCGTTCGGATTGTCCGTCGCTTCCCAGAAAATCTTATCGGGTATATTCTGTTCGTCCAGCTCAACGGTAAAATGTATTTCTGACTTTTTCATAAAGGTGTTAAATTTTCTATAAAAGTAACCAATTGCCCGATAACTAGCGTCCGGAAGTTACTTTCCTGCCTGACTGAACACTTTTTTAAGCAAAGCAGTTACCCGTGCACCCGGATTTTCACGTATTTTTTTCTCTTCCTGCGCGATGAGCGTATACAATCCGTCAATCGTTTTTTGCGTTGCATATTCTTTCAAATTCGGATTTACCTTCTTTACAAATGGCAGCTTGTTATAGGTATTGACAATATCCGTGTAGTATTCCGTGGTTTTATTCAGGTTCAGCGTACTGTCCACGACCGGGAAAAATGTTTTGAACAATTCATCGTTCGTCGATTTTTTCAGATACTGCGTAGCTGCATCGTCCGTTCCTTTCAGAATGCCCAGTGCATCCGGAACCGTCATGGAAGTAATGGATTTCACAAAAATCGGTTTCGACTTTTTAGCCGCATCTTCGGCCGCACGATTGAGTGACAAAGTGAATTTATCTACTTGCTCGCCCAGGCCCATCTTACGCAACGTTTCGGCAACTTTCTGCGCCTCCGGCGGAACTGCAATTTTAATCAGTTCATTTTTAAAAAAACCGTCTACTTTCGAAGCTTCTGCCGAGCCATTGGTTATGCCCACATTCAAAGCTTCTTTCAGACCGTTCACAATTTCATTTTCACTAAGCTTTCCGGATTTCTTTCCAAAGGACTCCATTACTCTTCCCAAATTGAACTGAGCGTGTGCCATCGTGCTGCAAAAGAGCCAAAATAAGGTAACAGATAAGATTTTTTGTTTCATTACGATTCAGTTTGTTAATGCTGCAGTACGGTTTAAACGTACTCAATAACGATTAATTTTACTTATTTTTGAGAAAATAACGGTCTTATTCAATCAACGTTGCACTATGGTTTCCACAATCCGGGCAGAAATATTAACGATCGGAGATGAAATTCTTTTCGGACAAATTACAGATACCAACACGCAATGGATTGGTGCTCAGTTAACTGATATCGGCATTCGTCCGGTCAGAAAAACATCTGTCGGCGATAACAGACAGGATATTCTGGATGCATTCAAAGAAGCAAGCCAGCGGGCAAATGTAATTATCGTAACAGGCGGCCTCGGTCCTACCCGGGACGATATCACCAAACAGACTTTCTGCGAATATTTCGATACGGAACTGCAGATTAACGCAGCTGCACTGGAACTGGTTACCGGTTTTTTTGCCAAAAGAGGCAGAACCATGACCGAGCTGAACATTCAGCAGGCCGCACTTCCTCTGAATTGTACCTACATTCCGAATCTGTGGGGAACTGCGCCGGGCATGTGGTTTGAGAAAGACAATGTGATTTACGTTTCGCTTCCGGGCGTTCCGTATGAGATGAAAAATCTGATGGAATTTGAAATCCTTCCCAGGCTGAAATCCAGATTTGTTACTACTATTATTCAGCATAAATCGGTTCGTACCATCGGGATCGGCGAATCTTTTCTGGCTGAAACCATAGCCGGTTGGGAAGATGCGCTTCCGGAACATATCAGGCTCGCTTATTTGCCGCATTTTGGACAGGTAAAATTACGGCTGACCGCAACCGGAACGAATCAGCAGCTTATTGATGCGCAGCTTCAGCAACAAGTCGATTTGCTGATGCCCCTTATTGAAGAGTACGTTTTCGGATTTGATCAAGATGAACTGGAAATGGTGATCGGATCGTTACTGATGAACAGCAATGCAACGCTGGCCACTGCGGAAAGCTGTACAGGCGGATATGTGGCCAGTCGGATCACGAGCGTGCCGGGTTCCTCGCGCTATTTTGAAGGATCGGTTGTAAGTTACAGCAATGTTATCAAAATGAATGTATTGGGTGTTTCTGCAGAAATACTGGAACGTTACGGGGCAGTAAGCGAGCAGACTGCACGTGAAATGGCGGAAGGTGTACGAAGGACTTTAAATACAACCTTCGCCATCTCGACAACCGGCATTGCCGGACCGGACGGCGGAACAGCTGAGAAGCCCGTAGGAACGGTGTGGATTGCATGTGCAACGCCGCATGAAACATTTACACAGCTGCTGACATTAAGAAATGACAGAAAAATCAATGTGGAGCTTACAAACTCATACGCATTGAATTTGCTCAGAAAATCCATTTTAAAATATAATCCGGCTGTGAAAAGCGGATCGTAAGTTACAAATACAGGCAGCCTGGCCAAAGTAAACGGTTGCCGGCGAAAATATGCAAGTATGAAAATTGTTGAAATGGTAATGCCTCCGATGGGAGAAAGTATAATGGAATGCACCGTGCTCAACCTGCTTAAAAAAACAGGTGAAACCGTGTCTGCAGACGATTCCGTACTGGAGGTTGCAACGGATAAAGTGGATACGGAAGTGCCGTGTCCTTTTAACGGCAAACTGACGGAATGGCTTGTAAAGGAAAATGATGTAGTTGCCATTGGCAGCGTTGTGGCACATTTTGAAGTAGAGGACGACGTTCCGGCATCCGACAAGCAACCTGCAGCCCCTGAAACGCAGGAAGAAATCCCTGATGCGGAAACCATGGCTGCCATGCTGGAAAATGACTTTCTGAAAGCCGTTGACAAAACTCCCGAGCCAGTTTCTGATCACGTGAAAAACGATCTGCAGGGAAATATTTTTTACTCACCGCTGGTTCTGAGCATTGCACGGGAAGAAAATATTTCTGCCAGCGAACTTGCCGGCATTCCGGGAACCGGCGCCGAAAACCGCGTTACCAAGAATGATATTTTTGCTTTTATCAGTAACCGTAAAAGTACACCTGTAAAACCGGCACCTTCCGCCGCCGTTTCGCTGAACGGCAGCAATGAAATCATTGAGATGGACCGCATGCGCAAAATGATTTCCCAACGCATGGTCGAGTCAAAAAGGATTTCAGCCCATGTTACTTCTTTTATAGAAACAGACATGACGCCTATTGTTAACTGGCGGGAACAGGTGAAGACGGAGTTCAGGAAACAAACGGGCGACAGCATTACGTTCACGCCGATTTTGATTGAGGCCGTTGCCAAAGCAATCAGGGACTTTCCAATGATCAACATTTCGGTGGACGGTGAAAAGATCATCCGTAAAAATGACATTAACATCGGCATGGCCGTCGCTTTGCCGGACGGGAACCTGATCGTTCCGGTCATTCACCATGCCGATCAGTACGATCTGCCCGGTCTCGCACGCAAAGTCAATGAACTCGCCAGAAGAGCAAGGGAAAACAAGCTGAAAGCGGATGATCTCGCCGGCGGTACTTATTCTGTTTCCAATATCGGTGCTTTTTCCAATCTGATGGGAACGCCGGTTATTGTTCAGCCGCAGGTCGCGATTATGGCATTCGGTGCCATCAAAAAGAAACCGGCTGTGCTGGAAACCCCGCAAGGTGACCTGATCGGGATTCGCAGCATGATGTTCATTTCACATTCCTATGATCACCGCGTTGTGGACGGTTCCCTCGGCGGCATGTTTCTGAAAAGGGTCAACGATTATCTGGAAAATTTTGACATTCACAGATCTTTAATCTGATGCTGAGACTTACTCTGGATATGGATGACGTGCTGGCTGACACCCACGAAAAGCTTGTGGAAATCATTCTCAATGACTTCGCAACAATCCGTACCGAAAAAGAGTTAAAATCCAAACCGTTACGCGAGCTGCTGCATCCCAAGCAGCTTGCCAAGCTGCACAAGATCATGGATACGCCGGGTTTTTTTGCAGATATCAAAGTAAAGGAAGACGCAGTGGAAACGGTAGCACGGCTCTCGAAATTTTACGAGATATTCATCGCAACCGCATGCATGGAATTTCCGACTTCTTTCCATGATAAATTTGAATGGCTGCACCGGCACTTTCCGTTTATTCCCTGGACCAATATTATTTTCTGCGGTTACAAAAGCATTATCCAGTCTGATTATCTGATTGATGACCATGTACGGAACCTGACTTCATTCAAAGGCAAAGGCATTCTGTTTACAGCACCGCATAATCTTAAAGATACCTCTTTTCAACGTGTTTCAAGCTGGAAAGACGTTTCTGAACTTTTTCTCCCGATTTCATGAAATTACTGCTGATCGAAGACGAGCCCAAAACATTACAGTCTATTAAACAGGGACTTGAAGAAAATGGATACGAAGTGGACATTGCATATGACGGGCTGATCGGCAAGCAACTGGCTAAAAATAACACGTATCAGCTCATCATCAGCGACATTATCATTCCCGGTATTAACGGCATTGAGCTTTGCAGGGAAATCCGCAGCTGGGGCGACGAGACGCCGATTCTGATGCTTACTGCTCTGGGAACGACAGACGACAAGGTAACAGGACTGGATGCCGGTGCAGACGATTATCTTGTAAAACCTTTTGAATTCAAGGAACTTCTGGCCCGCGTGCGCGCCCTGACCAAACGCGGAACAACCGTTTCACATACGGCACAAGTTCTCCGTTTCGCCGATCTGGAAATTTCACTGGACGCCAAGACGGTTCACAGGTCCGGAAACAAAATCAATCTGACAGCAAGGGAATTCAACCTTCTGGTTTATCTCATCAGAAATCAGGGGCGCGTCATTTCCAAAGTCGAGATTGCGGAACAGGTCTGGGATATCGGTTTCGACACAGGCACCAATGTGATTGAGGTTTATGTAAATTATCTTCGTAAAAAAATCGATAAAGATTATCCTGTCAAACTGATCCATACGCAGTTTGGAATGGGTTATGTGCTTAAAATAGAGTAGTATGCAGATCCGCACCCGACTTACGGTCCAGTTTTCCCTGTTGGTGAGCGGGATTCTGCTGATTACGTTTCTGGCCATTTACTTTTTTTCTTACTATAACGTTACCGAAGATTTCTACGACCGCTTGCGTTCCAAGGCGAAGTCACAGGCCGAGCTGCTGCTGAAAGTCCCGCAGGTTAATACGGAAGTGCTCAAAGCACTGGATGAAACGAACCGCGATCTGATCTATGATGAAAACACATTCATCTTTGACGAAAAAAACCGTCTGATTTACAGTAATCTAACCAATGCGGACAAAAAATCCATTCATGTCTCCAATTACTGGCTGGACGAAATCCGGAAATCCGGACAAATCCGCTATAACGATGGCGATTACAAAGTTGTAGGGCTTTATTACAAATATCCTTTCAACCGGGCTGTCGTGATGCTCGGCGCCAAAGACTTGTACGGCCAGGCCAACCTTTCCAACCTGAGTACGCTGCTGACGGTCCTGTATTTCATTGTAACCATTATTGTGGCTATTGTTGGCTGGATCTTTTCCAAACGTGCATTAAGGCCCATTTCAAAAGTGATGAATGCAGTGGAAGGAATTCTGCCGCAAAAACTCGACACAAGACTGGAAGTTCCGAATCAGAAGGACGAAATCGGCCGGTTAACCACAACTTTCAACAAGCTGCTTGACCGAATTGAAACGGCTTTTCAAATGCAGAAAATCTTTGTCGCCAATGTTTCGCATGAACTGAAAAATCCTCTAACAAAAATCAGGTCGCAGCTGGAAGTAAGTATGCTCAAAGAGCGTAATACAGCGGATTATCAACTGACGATCCAGTCGGTACTGGAAGATATCCAGGAACTTGCGCAATTGTCAAATACTTTGCTCGAACTTGCCAAAGTCAGCGAAGACCAGCGTGATCTGCTGACGGAAACCGTGCGTGTGGATGACCTTATTCTGGATTGCCGGCAAAATCTGGCGCAGGCCAACCCGAATTACAACATCCTCCTGAACTTTGACGAACTGCCCGAAGACGATACATGGCTTGAAATAACCGGAAACTCCACTTTGCTGAAAACGGCATTCATCAATCTGATGGACAATGCGTGTAAATTTTCGGATAACAATACGGTAAGTGTCAGTTTGCAGTCGTCTGGAAACTCGTTAAAACTTCGTTTTTCGGACAACGGCAAAGGCATTCCGAGTGAAGACCAGAACCTGGTTTTTCAACCCTTTTACAGAAGCGATAACACGGCCAACATCAAAGGTTACGGAATCGGGCTTTCATTGGTGGAGCGGATCGTCAAACTGCATAACGGAACCGTAACGATTAACAGCAATCAGCCGAAAGGCACTACTTTTCTGGTCACATTTTCCCGGCTCTAAGTAAATTCTAACTTTGTATTAACCTCATTTTAAGTATTGTAATTTTACTTTGTATGGTAAGCAGCGCATGTGTTGCAAAAGACTTTAAGAGATTTCATTTTTTGTGGTGTTAATAAGCAAACTTGGCAGGTGTTTCTCACATCTGCCAAAGTTTTTTACAGGGTATATCCAATTGTATGGAACAGCTGGTCTAATTAAAATTTTGTTTGCAGCAAAAGCCTTTTTTAACATCGGAACAAAAATCCGATCATAAAAAAACCCTTCGATTATCAGATGATCGAAGGGTTTTTCGCAGGAAGTTATATATTAATGCTTCTTTCGGATTTCAATAATTTTAAGCTTGTTCAGCAACTTGATGACCGGATAAGTCGGGTCCACTTCAAACCATTTTGCACCGAAATTGATGGAATTAGGCTTTTTATGATGATTGTTCTGGAAAAGCTCGCCCATCATCAGAAAGTCAAAAATCAGCGAATTCTTGGATTTGTCGTCATTATCGAAGTTCTGATAACCGTATTTATGGCCACTCCAGTTTACGATAGCACCGTGAATCGGGCCCATCAGAAAATGGATCGGAAGCAGAAAGAAAAATGCCCAGTGCATATCCAGATAAATATACGCAAGCACATAGAATGCAAGATAAAGCAAAGCCCATCCCGCTCTTGAAAACCATGAATCGCCCAGTTTTTCAATAAATCGCCATTCCGGATAATTTCTTTCAAACTGTGATTCAATCGCTCTTTTCCGGTTCAGAACGGCATTATAAATATTCTTGGTTTCCCACATCATGGTAAAAACGTTTTTTGTATGATGCGGTGAATGCGGGTCACGTTCGGTGTCGCTGAAAGCATGGTGCATGCGGTGCAAAATCGCGTATGCTCTCGGGCTCAGATAGGAAGAACCTTGCGAAAGATAAGTAAGAAGGTAAAAAAACCGCTCCCAAGGTTTGCTCATTATGAACATTTTATGAGCGGAATAACGATGAAGGAAAAAAGTTTGACAGAAAAGGGATAAATACCAGTGTAAAAAAAATACAGCAAGAACTATATACATATGCGGATGAAATTTTAGGATATTAAACTTTGTACAAAAGTAAGTGTATGCGGTCAGAAAAACGAAAGAAGGAAAGCCAATTTGTAATATATTTATAATCTGACTGCATTTATTTTTTTATTTAAAACACTGAACCGCAATCGGATTACAATATCATAAACGCATAGCTCAGAAGATTAGCGCCCATCTGCAATGCTTTTCTGCGCATTTCCTCCGGATCGCCATAAACGCTCTGATCTTCCCAGCCGTTTCCAAGATCGGTTTCGTAGCTGTAATAGCAAACCAGCCGTCCCTGCCAGATCAGCCCGAAGCCTTGTGGCTGCTTGCCGTCATGCTCATGTACTTTCGGAAGCCCTTCCTGAAAATTGTATTTGATATGATAAACCTGATGATCATACGGCAGTTCCACAAACGACAATTCGGGAAATACTTTTTTCATTTCCCGGCGAATGAATTGATCCAAACCATAATTGTCATCAATATGCAGAAATCCGCCGGATAACAGGTAATTACGCAGGTTCTGAGCCTCGGCATCGGTAAAAACCACATTGCCGTGCCCCGTCATGTGAACGAACGGATACGTAAAAATATCCGGACTTCCGACTTCCACAACATCTTCAACCGGATTGATATTCATTTTTAGTTCTGAATTGCAAAAACGGATCAGATTGGGAAGCGAAGTTTTATTGGCATACCAGTCACCGCCGCCGCCGTATTTCAGCTTGGCAATTTTAAGCGAAGACTGCGCATTCGCACTTTGTAAAATGCCTGTTACTGCGATAAGAAAAATAAATGTTATAGCAGAAAATGATCGGAGCATAAAAATTCAGGTTTAATTTAAAATCTGCGCCAGATTGATTGCGTGGCAGCCGGCAATGGCAGCAGTTTCCGTCCGTAATCTGGTCGGCCCGAGTGAAACGGTTGAAAAGCCGTTTTCCATGGCAAAGGCAATTTCCTTTTCGCTGAAATCACCTTCGGGACCAATAAGCAAAGACGTGCTGCTGTCCTTTCTAACCTTACTAAAAACGTGTTCCACGGTATTCTGATCCGGAACATAGGCAATCAGTTTTACATCTTCCTGCCTGCTTCTGATAAACGAATCATATTTGTTATTTACTGTGATCTCGGGAAGATAAAATTGCTGCGACTGTTTCATGGCGGCAGCCGCAATGCGGTTCAGTCTGTTCAGGTTTACAACGCGGTTCAGCGTTTCCGGATTGGTATGTTCCGTAATCAGGAAGTCAATGCGTTCTACGCCTATTTCCGTCATTTTTTCCACCATCCATTCATTTCGTTCCGCTTTTCGCGTCGGAGCAATCGCAATGTGTACGGCAAAGCTTCTTCTCGGGATCATTTCCGATCCGATCACTTCATAACCTGCTTTATTCTTGTGCATATTCAGAACACATTTCTGAAGCAGTCCTTTTCCGTCCGTGACATGAATGATATCACCCGAATTAAGCCTCAGAACTTTTGAACTGTGCCTTGTTTCCTCTTCGTCCAGTTCATAAAGATTTTTGTTTGGCTGATAGAATAAATGCATATGAAAGTAGTAATAATTTAATGCAACTAAGAACAATCTTTAATCAAAAATAGGGAATAATAAAAGCGGTCGTCAAACTATCCTCTCAGAATTACTTAAATTCCAAAAATGCAGGCTTTCAAGCACATTTCTACAACTAATTTCAACAAAAAAGCGCTGCAATTAAAATATTGTCAATAAACGCACAGATGCGCAATCTAGGATTTTTTGGCATTTGAGAGTTCAAAACCCGGGATTATTAAAATAATACAGATTTTAATGCAAATACTGATATACTCCTAATATTATTCTGCATAAAGTGAATTTTTCTTATTATTTGTTTTTGGGAAATACATTTTTACATTAATATTGTGCCGTTATAAATATTCGTCACCACTTTATTTAGTACTGTTATGTCAAAATCCAAGCTGGAATATATTTGGTTGGATGGCTATAAGCCGACCCAAAGTTTACGCAGCAAAACCAAAATTGAAAATGATTTCAGTGGCAAACTGGAAGATTGCGGAATGTGGTCGTTTGATGGTTCATCCACTGAACAAGCTCCTGGTGGTTCTTCAGACTGTTTGCTAAAACCTGTTTACATTATTCCGGATCCGCAACGCAAAAACGGCTATCTGGTAATGTGCGAAGTATTGAATGCCGACGGAACTCCGCATGAATCCAACGGCCGTGCAACAATCGAAGATGATGATAATGATTTCTGGTTTGGTTTCGAACAGGAATATTTCCTTTGGGATGTTGAAACCAACAAACCGCTTGGTTTCCCTGTGAACGGATATCCGGCTCCACAAGGCCCTTACTATTGCTCAGTGGGTGCTAAAAACGCATTTGGACGTGATATAATTGAAGAACATCTTGACGCTTGTCTGGAAGCCGGCCTGAATGTGGAAGGTATCAACGCAGAAGTTGCTGCCGGACAGTGGGAATTCCAGATTTTCGCAAAAGGTGCACAAGAAGCAGGTGACCAGATCTGGCTTGGACGTTATCTGCTCGAAAGAATCGGTGAAAAATACGGTGTTTCAATCAACTGGCATGCAAAACCGCTTGGAGCACTTGACTGGAACGGAAGCGGCATGCACGCCAACTTCTCGAATTCAGCATTGAGAACCGCAGGAAGCAAGGAGGTATTTGATAAAGTTTGCGAATCTTTCCGCCCGGTTGTAAAGGAACATATTGAAGTTTATGGTGCTGATAACCATTTGCGTCTGACCGGAAAACATGAAACGGCAAGTATTCATGATTTCAGCTACGGCGTTTCTGACCGCGGTGCATCCATTCGTATACCCGTAACAGTTCCTGCAAAAGGATGGAACGGCTACCTTGAAGACCGTCGTCCGAACTCTGCTGCCGATCCTTATAAAGTAGCAGCGCGTATTATCAAAACCGTAAAATCTGCTTTGTAATACAGGTTTTAAGATATACTACAAAAAAAGCCACGCTAGCGTGGCTTTTTTTGTAGCTCCAATCATTTTATGATCAATCTTCTTCTTCGCTTCCGGAAAAAGAATACAAGGTCGGATCAAGCTGTAATCTGCCGGTGTTGAAACGGAGAATGAAATCATTGATCACTTTCTCGTTGATCTCGGTTTTGTTCAATCCGACTTCCAGCCCGACACCGTATTCAAATTCGTCGTCCACTTCAACGTGCTCACGAACGGTAATTTCTTCGTTTTCTTCGATTTCTTCGATGAATTCGGTCAGCAGCAATTCCGCTTCTTCATCGTCTTCCTCGCTGATATTCTCGTTTCCGGTTCTTTCGTCCCTGGATATATAGCCAGGAATTTCCTTTTGCACCCTTTCCAGCGCCGCGTCATAAACCAGCGTAGAATGATGCAGCCTTAATGTATAGATGAGAGCGTCATAGATAACTTCCTTTTCCTTGTAAAAACCGACAAACTGAACATGCGCGTGTTCGCTGTTTTCATCTTCTTCCTCTTCCAGCTCGTCATCAACATAAATAAAGTTCAACCGCTCAGCCTTACATTCGTTTTTAAGCTGGGCAATTTCTTCTGGATCAAATCCCGGATTCATAATCGTTGTTATAGTTTGTTTTAAAGAATCTCTGCAAAATTACTCCAAAAATAACATTTCGCGGTACTTTGCCAAAGGCCAGTCTTCGTCATCGATCAATAATTCCAGCTTATCCACGTGATACCGGATATTTTCGAAGTACCCTTTTACCTCCGAACCGTAGAATTTGGCCTTTTCCAGCAGGTCCTCCATGCTGTTTGCCGTTTTCCTGCTTTCGGTCATTTCATGCACAAGGCGCTTGATAATCACGATGTGCGAGGAAATATCCTTGATGATTTCCTTGATCGGCTCCGCTTCTTCCAGCATTTCCAGATCGGTGAGCGAACGTGCCGTCTGCGCCAGCTTGAACTGGTATTTTACAACCGTTGATACAATATGGTTCAGAGCCAGATCGCCAATGACACGTGATTCGATCTGAAGTTTTTTGATGTAGTTTTCAAGTTCGATCTCATACCTTGCATGCAATTCCCTCGAACTCAGGATACCCATTCTTTCAAACACATGGACCGTCTTGTCGGTAATATAAGCATGCAATGCCTCGTACGTTGCACTGATGTTGCTCAAACCCCGTTTTTTAGCCATTTCAATCCATTCTTCGGAATAGCCGTTTCCTTCAAACAGGATATTTTTTGATTCAGTAAAATATCTTTTCAGGATTTCAACCGTAGCGACTTTTTTCTCTTCTCCCGCCGCAAGCCTTTCGTCCATTTCTTTTTTGAACTCCATCAATTGTGCCGCTACAATCGTATTGAGGACAATCATTGGCGAAGCGCTGTTCTGTGAACTTCCGACTGCGCGGTACTCAAATTTATTTCCGGTAAAACAGAACGGAGAAGTACGGTTCCGGTCCGTGTTGTCGCGCTGAAGATGCGGAATACGCGTAATGCCGAGCTTGTAATAGAAATTTTCGCCTTTTTCCAGCGTAATCTCGCCTTTGCTGACGAGTTCTTCCAGCATAGCCGTAAGATCTTTGCCGAGGAAAACAGAAACAATGGAAGGCGGCGCTTCATTGGCGCCAAGACGGTGTTCATTGCCCGCAGAAGAAATCGAAGCCCGGAGCAGATCCGCATGATCGTGCACGGCTTTGACCACATTCATCAGAAAAGTAAGAAACCGCAGATTTTCCTTCGGCTTAGATGTAGGCGCAAGCAGATTAATGCCCGTATCTGTGGAAAGGGACCAGTTATTATGCTTGCCGCTGCCGTTTATTCCTGCAAAAGGTTTTTCATGAAAAAGCACCTGAAAATTATGTTTGTCGCCAACTTTCTGCATCAGGTCCATCAAAAGGGCATTATGGTCAATGGCCAGATTGATTTCTTCAAAAGTCGGTGCGCATTCAAACTGTCCCGGCGCCACTTCGTTATGCCTTGTACGTACCGGAATTCCCAGTTTCAATGCTTCAAACTCAAAATCGACCATAAACGCATTGACGCGCGGCGAAATGGAACCGAAATAATGATCGTCCAGCTGCTGCCCGCGTGCCGGACTATGCCCGAAAACCGTTCTGCCGGCCATCAAAAGGTCCGGACGCGCATAATAAAGCGCTTTATCAACCAGAAAATATTCCTGCTCAATGCCCAGCGTCGGTGTCACTTTATCTACATCGCGGTTGAAAAACTGGCATACGGCCGTTGCAGCTTTATCCAGCATCACCAGCGAACGCAACAGCGGTGCCTTGTAATCCAGCGCCTCGCCGGTATAGGAAATAAAAACGGACGGAATGCAGAGCGTCTTCCCTCCTGCCCCGTTATCCATCAGAAAAGCCGGCGAACTCGGGTCCCAGCCGGTGTAGCCTCTGGCTTCAAACGTTGCGCGAAGTCCTCCGCTCGGGAAAGAGGACGCGTCCGGCTCCTGCTGCACCAATGCACTCCCTTTAAACTTTTCTACGGCTTTCCCGTCGATCGTCAGATCAAAAAATGAATCGTGTTTTTCGGCTGTTGTACCCGTTAACGGTTGAAACCAGTGTGTATAATGCGTGGCTCCTTTGGAAATGGCCCAGGATTTCATGGCGGCGGAAACTTCGTCGGCAACTTCCCTGTCGATCGTGGAACCGGAACGGATGGCATTCGAGATCTTTGTATAAGCCTCTGCGGAAAGCAAGGTTCGCATCACATCGTCACTGAATGTATTGCTTCCATAAAGGTCCGCAACTTTTTCGGCGGGAGGAGTTAAAACGGGGGAAATACGTCCCTGAGCAATCTCAAAAGCTTTGGATCGAAAAGTCATTATGTATTGATTTATATTAATTCTCCTCAAAATTATTTATTTAACCGTACGAACAACAATTATGCGGTACATTTTCATTTATTGTCTTTTCTGTTATCATTTGATTAAGCATTTTTCGGAACTTTGCAGATTCGTTTATTTGCCATGATTAAAAGATTAAAGTTCCTTTTTATATACGGATTGACCTGGATTGTCTTTTTCCAGTTTCTGCGGGTTATATTCTTTGCCTATCACTACAAAAAAGCGCTTGAACTTCCGTCCTATCTATGGGTCAGCAGTGCTTTTCACGGTTTGAGAATGGATGTTTCTTTTGCCGCATACATGCTGGTGATACCTACGTTACTGATTGCATTCACCGCAGGAAAGTGGAACTGGTACAAAAAAACAGCCATTATTTACAGCATCATCATTTCGTTTCTGATCACTTTGCTTTCCGTTGCCGATCTCGAACTTTTTCGTGCATGGGGATTCCGGATCGAAGGTTCCATTCTGCAGTATCTGAAGACGCCGACCGAAGCGCTTGCTTCCATGGGCGCGGCGCCTGTCTTTCCGCTTGTACTTCTGTTTGCATTCATTTTTGTCCTCATTTCAAGCCTTTTAACAACGGTCATCCGCAGAAGCGTAAGTGCATTTGAGCGATTCGGCTTTTACTTCACGATTCCTGCTTTTATTCTTCTGACAGCCAGCCTTATCGTTCCGATCCGCGGCGGATTTCAGCTTGCTCCGATGAATGAAAGCGCGGTTTTTTTCAGCAACAAAAGCTTTGCAAACTATGCGGCCGTGAATGTGCCGTGGAATTTTATGAGCTCGGTTATAAACGCTACGTATAGTACGAAAAACCCGTTTGTTTACTTCAAGGAAAATGAAGCAGAAAAAATGGTTTCCTCCTTGTATGGTACCGGCGGGGAAACGGAAAAAATCATCAGGTCCGGAAAAGATGTAAACATCATTCTCATCATCTGGGAAAGTTTTACGGCCAAAGTTGCCGGAAATCTGGGCGGCATGAAGAACGTTACGCCGGAATTTGAAAGATTGTCGAAGGAAGGAATGCTGTTTACAAACATTTACGCAAGCGGCAACCGCAGTGACAAAGGAATGGTGGCCATTCTCAGCGGATATCCGGCACAGCCGACTACCTCGATTATCAAAATTCCGAAAAAGACCGTTACGCTTCCGTCTTTGCCGGGCGTATTTCACAAAAATGGCTGGAATACTTCATTTTATTACGGCGGTGAAACGGAGTTTGCAAATATGAAATCCTATTTTCTGCAGCAGGGTTTTGATAAAATCACAGACAAGGAACGTTTTGATGCATCGGAAATGAATTCCAAATGGGGCGCGCATGATCATATTGTCTTAGACCGTCTGTTAAGTGATCTTGATACCCAGAAACAGCCGTTCTTTTCAACACTTTTTACGCTGAGCAGCCACGAACCTTTTGAAGTCCCGGTAAAAACCGTCATTCCGGGCAACGATCCGGAACATCTTTTCCTGAATGCGCATCATTATACCGATGCATCCATCGGCAATTTTATTGAACAGGCCAAAAAGAAACCGTGGTGGAAAAATACGCTGGTCGTCATCATTGCGGATCATGGCCATCCAATGCCTGAAACGCATAAAACAAAACCCAGCGAATTTTACATTCCGATGCTATGGCTCGGCGGCGTGCTGGAAAAAAGAAATACAAGGATCGATACACTGGCTTCACAAACAGACCTGGCTGCCACTTTGCTGAACCAGTTTCATTTGCCTTCTTCCGAGTTTATGTGGAGCAATGATATTTTTCGCAAGAACAGGATTCCGTTCGCCTATTTCGCGTTTAATAATGGGCTGGGCTGGATGAGGCCATCCGGTTTTCTGGTGCGTGACAACCTCGGGGGAAATATTACCGAAGAAAAAGGGAAACCGGAGAAGTCTGAAGAAGCGTTGGGAAAAGCTTATTTGCAAGCTTCTTTTACGGATTATTTAAAGCGTTGATTATAAAAGATGTAATTTTGCAGAATATTTGATAACAATGAAAAAAGTCGCTTTTTATACATTAGGCTGCAAACTCAATTATTCCGAAAGTTCTTCCATCGCCAGGATGTTTGAGCAGAAAGGATATTCCAAAGTGGAATTCAACGAGTCGCCCGATATATTTATAATCAATACATGTTCTGTTACCGAAAATGCGGATAAAAAGTGCCGCAAGATCGTTCGAGAGGCACAAAAGATCAATCCGGACGGCTATGTGGCCATTATCGGCTGCTATGCACAGCTGAAACCAAAGGAAATTTCAGAAATTCCGGGTGTTGACGCGGTTCTGGGTGCTGCTGAAAAATTTCGCTTGGCCGATCTGATCGGGACATTTAAAAAAACGCCTTCCGGACAACCTGCGCAGGTGCTTGCATCACATATTGACAATGCTGTTGATTATCATACTTCTTATTCCTTAAACGACCGCACGCGTACATTTCTGAAAGTACAGGATGGCTGTGATTACCCGTGTTCTTACTGCACCATTCCATTGGCGCGTGGAAAAAGCCGTTCCGATACGATCGGAAATATCGTAAAGGCCGCTTATGAAATTGCAGCACGGAACGTAAAGGAAATTGTACTTACCGGCGTTAATATCGGTGATTTTGGGTTGCAGAATGGAGAAAGAAAAGAAACTTTTCTGGACCTTGTAAAAGCTTTGGACGAAGTGGAAGGCATTGAACGTTTCCGGATTTCTTCCATTGAACCCAATTTACTGACGGACGAAATCATTGAATTTGTGGCACAGTCCAGACGTTTTGCGCCGCATTTCCACATTCCGCTGCAATCGGGTTCCAATAAAGTGCTGGGACTGATGAAGCGGCGTTACAAACGTGAACTGTATGCCGAACGGGTGGCGAAAATCAAGTCGCTGATGCCGGATTGCTGCATCGGTGTGGATGTGATTGTCGGGCATGCCGGCGAAACGCAGGAATATTTTGAAGAAAGCTACAAGTTCCTGAACGAACTGGATATTTCCTATCTGCATGTTTTTACGTATTCGGAAAGGGAAAATACGGCTGCGCTGGCCATCCGCCCGATTGTACCCAAAGCAACACGAAGTGACCGTTCCAAAATGCTTCACATTCTGTCTGAAAAGAAGAAGCGCCATTTTTATGAACAGCAAATCAATAAAAAAGGAACCGTACTTTTTGAAGATGAAGTTGATAACGGACAAATGCTCGGGTTTACAGAAAATTACATCCGCGTTGCCGTCAAATATGATCCTTTATTGATCAACGAAACCAAGGAAGTGCTTTACAGCAGCCTGAATGAAAACGGATTCATGGAAGTTCAGGAAGTGGAAGAAGTGCTTTTGCATGTATAAAAGCCTGATTACTGATAAGATTCCCGATTTGTTATAAAAGCAAAAAGCCCGCAATCCGGGCTTTTTGCTTTAAACGTCAAGTAAATTTATGCTTCTACAAGAAACTCATCGTGCTGGCTGATATCCAGACCTGCTTTTTCGTCAATTTCAGATACACGAAGCGGCAGGATCAGATCTGTAATTTTAAGCAATGCCAGTGATCCGACAAATGCGAACACCGAAACGCCGACCAATGCAATCACGTGATTGATGAACAAAGTAGTTTCACCAAATGCCAGTCCCTGATCCGTAACCAGTGCATTAACGCCACTTGTCGCAAAAACGCCTGTCATCAGCATACCAACCATACCGCCTACGCCGTGGCAAGGAAATACGTCCAGCGTATCGTCCAAAGTAGAACGGGTGCGCAGGTGAGCAATATAATTACTGATTACCGCTGCAACCGTTCCGATAAACAATGCGGCAGGAACGGTTACAAAACCGGCAGCAGGTGTAATGGCAACCAGACCAACAACTGCACCGATGCAAAAACCAAGTGCGGATACTTTTTTACCTCTTGCCACGTCAAACAATACCCACGCCAGACCAGCAGCACCGGCAGCTGTATTCGTTGTTGCAAAAGCGGAAACGGCAAGCGGAGAAGCAGATAGTGCGGAACCTGCATTGAAACCGAACCATCCGAACCAAAGCAAACCGGTTCCCAAAAGTACAAACGGGATGTTTGCAGGAGGCAATACATGATCTTCCATTAAAGATCTGCGTCTTTTCAGATAAAGTGCGCCGGCGAGTGCAGCCCAGCCAGCAGACATATGTACAACGGTTCCGCCCGCAAAATCAAGTACGCCCATTTTGAAAAGGATTCCTTCCGAATGCCACGTCATATGCGCCAGCGGAGAGTAAATAAAGATACAGAACAGGATAATAAACAATACATACGAACGGAAATTGATACGTTCGGCCATTGAACCTGTAACCAGTGCCGGCGTAATTACCGCGAATTTCATCTGGAACATGGCGAACAAAGCGAAAGGGATTGTTCCGAAAACCGGTCCGTCCAGAACGCCTTTAAACATGAAGTGTGTCGTCGGACTGCCGACAAACCCGCCGATGTCATCACCAAATGCAAGGCTGAAACCAATTACGACCCAAAGCACACTGATGACACCCATGGCAATAAAACTCTGAAGCATGGTGGAAATAACATTTTTGTTATTAACCATTCCACCGTAAAAGTAAGCAAGTCCCGGAGTCATCAACAATACAAGTGCAGCAGACACGAGCAGCCACGCAGTGTCACCTGCGTTGATGCCTTCGGTAATGATTTTAGTAGGAACTTCTCCCGCGAATGCACCTAACATGCTGATAGCGAGTAGAATAATTAATGGAACTAAATTACGTTTTTTCATTGTAGTAAATTGTTATTATAATAATAGATTAAGAAGGTATATGATTAAAATTTGTAGATAAATGCGAGTCCGAAAGTGGTCTGGCTGTTCTTGGTATAAAATCCTTTGGAATCCTGAAATTGCTGCCTTTCGCCTGATCCATTCACTTTTGGATATGCATCCAGACGAAATTCCGGTTTCAGCAGAATGTGTCCGTCTGCAAGGCTGATGTTTCCTGTCAGCGTTACTGAATTTACGCTTGTTCCGGCACCCGAACCGGTAACCAGTCCGCGTACGGCATTGTCATTGTTGAAATATTCGTAACGTGCACCGATTCCGAAGTGGTCGGTAACCGCTGTATTCGCATAAACTGCTACGCCGCCCCAGGTTTGTGCATCAGCTGGTCCGCCGTATCCTTGATAATCACCTTTTTGCGAGCCGTAAGCGGCATTTAGTCCCAGCAGAAATTTTTCAGTGATCTGATAACTGGTTGTAATATCAAAAACACGGTAATGTGCATCCGGCTGATTTCCAGCACTGTCCGGATTGGCTTCATTGCTGTTGATGAAATTCAGGTAAACGTTCCAGTTGCTTGCAGGAGAAAAATAAAACTGTCCGATAATTCCCTTTTTGCGGTTGTTGTCGCCAAGTCCGTCCACATTATTTACAACGCCGAGCATTAAAGATGCCTTGTCGGTAAAAGCATAGGTTGCTTTCACACCCGCATGATAAAATGGTCCGTTATTAAAAAGATTGGAAAGCGAATAGTTGAAATTGGCAGGTGCATCAATCACTTCATAACCGATATGCGTTCCGAACTGGCCCGCAGTCATGGAAAACTTGTCGGTGAATTTATAAGTAAAATAGGCTTGTTTGATGGCGAGCGCCGTACTTGTACTGATGCCGTCCATCGGGCTCAGTACATTTCCGTAATTGCCGTAATCCGCATTAGGGCCGAAAGTAAGGTCTACAACGGCTTCCGATTTAGCGTTTGCATATGCAACTCTTGCCTGAACAAGTCCGAGTGAAAACTGGCCGGCTTTGCGGTCAAAAACCCGCGCCGTTCCTGCAACACCCATATTGGAACGTGAAGCGGGCTTATTGAAGTTGGCCATATAATAGGAATCCAGGTAACCTGTAAAGGCAAATGCACCTTTGGCTTCTTCATCTTCCTTCACCTCCACTACTACTGTCGTATCTGCTTTTACTGCTTTTTTGTCTTCCTCCGTCTTGGCAAAACCAAGTAAGGGAAGCATCAAAGATAATACTGTACAATAGACTTTTCTCATAATTATATTCTGTTTAAGTTAATATTACGCTCCGGCAGGATTATCAGATCAAATATTGTACTTAAATTATATTTTTCAAATATAAAGAACATAATTAATGAGTTTTAGTCAAAAAATCATGGTTTTTTACTCTTTTTTATATCTAAAAAGCTAAAAAATGATAAAAAAGCTGTTTTATGGATATAAATTAATATTCTGTATTTTGTAACCAAAACAAAATATTATTACAAATGACAGCTACCCGTTATTAAGAAATTTTATTAATTTATTTACATTTTCAGGTAGCAGGAGCAAAAAAAAAGCCTGCTAATCAGCAGGCTTTAAAATCTTGATGGTTCAGCAGGTACTATTCACCATGCATCCATGCTTTCTTTGCAAGCAATGTATCTTCCTCTTCTTCGTTATCCGGATCAGGAACGCAGCAATCCACCGGGCAAACCGCAGCACATTGTGGTTCTTCATGAAAACCGACGCATTCGGTACATTTATCTGAAACTATATAGTAAAACTCGTCTGAAACCGGAGATTGTTTTTCTTTGCCGCTGACAACGGTTCCTTCGCCAAAATCCACTTCGTCCAAACTTGTTCCATCTCCCCAGGTCCATTCCACGCCTCCTTCATAAATTGCCGTATTCGGGCATTCTGGCTCGCACGCCCCACAATTTATGCATTCATCGGTTATCATTATAGCCATAGTCGCCGGATTGTTTATATTTGTTGCTATTTCTTCTGTTTAGAATAACAAATATAAATATTTATAGTTTCCCGGCAATCACAAAATTTAACATGCCGTTTTTAATTAAATAATTCAGAGCTACCCTATAATGATATCAAGAAACCAACGAATAAATGCCTTTGTAAAGCTCGGAAAATTCATCAGCAACCCGCAAAATGCATCTGTCATCGAAAACTGGATTGATCATGCAAAAAGCAAGAACAACTGGTTTACACCTGAAAATACCGCGCAGTCGCTGAATGCAATTGCTTCACAATACCTGGATGAAGACAAACTGACCCAGTGGGCTGCACAATATCCGGAACCGGAATCTGCCAGGAAAATCGGCATTGTCATGGCCGGAAATATTCCTGCGGTGGGTTTTCAGGATGCGCTTTGTGTACTCATCAGCGGACACATCCTGCTGGCCAAACCCAGCTCGGACGATTTTGTGCTGATCAATGCACTTCTGAACAAACTGATTGATCTGGAACCGGCGTTCGAAGATTACATCCGCTTTGTGGAGCGCCTGAATGATGCAGATGCGTACATTGCCACCGGAAGCGACAATACTGCCCGGTATTTTCATTATTATTTTGCCAAAAAACCGCATATCATCCGCAAGAACAGAACTTCTGTGGCTGTACTGACAGGCAATGAAACGGATGCAGAACTGAGTGCGCTTGGCCATGACATTTTACAGTACTTCGGGCTTGGCTGCCGCAATGTTTCCAAATTGTATGTGCCGGAAAAGTATGATTTTACCAGGTTCTATCATGCCATTCAGGAGATGGACAAAAACTATCTGCATCATCACAAGTACTTTAACAATTACGAGTATAACAAATCCATTTTTCTTGTAAACGCCGTTCCGCATTACGACAATGGCTTTCTTTTACTAAGTGAAAGTGAAGTGCTTGTGTCGGCCATAAGCGTGCTGCATTATGAAACGTATCGCACAATGGATGAAGTAAGCGGCAAGCTGGCAGCTTCTTCGGAAAAAATCCAATGCATTGTCGGAAGCAGCCATCCGCCTCTGCCACAAACCGTTGATTTCGGCAAAGCGCAGATCCCCGGTCTTTTGGATTATGCCGATGCCGTGGATACGATGGCTTTTCTGGCTGCTTGCTGATTACCGGTTTTCCTTTCCGAATGCCCATTGCAAAAACTCGGGCAGAACCGCTGACCAGGTTTTCTGGTTATGTTCCCCGAGTTCCACTTCTGTGTAAAATACATCTTTTTGCCAGACAAAACCTTTTCGTTCCAGTTCCGAAATGCATTCCAGCGTATCCTGAATGGAATCAATAACGCCGTCATTATCGCGGTCGTCGTATTCGTCCAGCGATCCGCACTGGAACCAGATCTTCAGCGCTGGCTTTGATGCCGTATTCCGGATCTGCGCATGCATAATGCGGTCGGCATCGCTGTAACCTTCGTGCAGTGCTTTTTGACGCCACCATAACGCGCCTGAAAATATTCCGGCTTTCGAGAACAGTCCGGAATGGTTCCAGGCCATATCCAGCGCCATCAATCCGCCCAGCGAAAATCCGGCATAGGTGATTCCGGATGATTTTATATGAAAATGTTCCTTTAAATAAGGCAGCAGTTCATCCGTAACAAAGCTCGTAGTTGCCTGCGCTTTGCTGCCCCGCCCTGCATAATCGGGCATCATAGCAGTCCCGTACTCAAATATCCTTTCCTGGCCGGCGTGAATTCCGGCAACAAGCACCGGAGCCATACGGTTCTCCACCTGCATCCGGGTCAGGATTTCATGCATATGCAACGCCTCGAAATCCTGCCCGTCGTTAAACAGCAGCAAAGGATAAGTTACAGACGGATTGTAATCCAGCGGAAGAAAAATGGAAATGGCCACTTCTCTTTCCAGAAAAAAGGAATACAGGTTTTTATGCTGGAATAGGATTTGCTGTTCAGAAAAACTCAAACGCACTGCCGGTTAATGATTCTTGAAAAAACGGACGGCAAGTTATTAATTTGCTTCCTATGATTTGTTTTGTATATTTCATTTATCGTCGTATTCTGTAAAATTTGTCATCTATTGGAAGAGAAGCATTTTAAATATTACTCTCATCATCTCGACAGAGACGTTGATATGCTTGTTTACGGAAGCTGGGGCTATCCGGTACTTGTTTTCCCTACAACCCTCGGCCGCTATTATCAAGCCAAAGATATGGGCCTCATCGACAGCGTGCGCAAACAGATTGAGTCCGGAAAATACAAGCTGTACTGTGTAGATTCCATAGATGCGGATTCCTGGTATGCAAAGCATCTCAATCCGCAATATCGGGTTCTGAATCATATGCAGTACGACAAATTCCTGCACAACGAACTGGTTCCTTTTATCAAAAACGAATGTAAAGTGGAAAAAATCGGCGTTGCGGGATGCAGCTTCGGAGGTTTTCATGCTGCCAATTACGCCTTCCGTCATCCGGACATGGTCGCTTATCTGATCAGCATGAGCGGTGCATTCGATATCAGGAGCTTTACCGATGGATTTTACGACGACACGGTCTATTTCAATAATCCCGTCGATTTTATGCCGAATGAACAGGGCTGGCGGTACGGGCATATGAAAATCGTGCTCGGAACTTCGGACTGGGACATTTGCCTGGACAGCAATTTGAAAATGTCAGGCATTCTCAGCAACAACGGAATAGATCACTGGCTGGATGTGCGCGGCTGGGAAAAGCACGATTGGCCGCTCTGGCATAAAATGTTTCCGGATTACTTGTCACGTATCATGTAAAACCGTATTTACAGATATTTCCATTAAAAAGTGAAAATGCTGGCTTAAACATAACAGTACTATTGTATGAAAAAAATCGGAATATTGTTTGGAATGGAAAATACGTTTCCGAACGCATTTATTGAAAGAGTAAACAGTAAAGCCGTGGACGGGATTATTGCCGAAGCTGTATCCATTGATAAAGTTGTTCAGGCGGATCCAACGGAATATGCCGTTATCATTGACCGTATTTCACAGGACGTGCCGTTTTACCGGGCATATCTTAAAAATGCAGCCTTGTCCGGGACTGCAGTTATCAATAATCCGTTCTGGTGGAGCGCCGACGAAAAGTTTTTCAACAATGCACTCGCCGAAAAAATCGGGGTTCCGGTTCCAAAAACCGTACTGCTGCCTTCCAGGGAACGTCCTGAAAATACTTCCGAAACTTCTTTCCGAAACCTTGCCTATCCCATGGCCTGGGAAGAAATTTTTCAGTATGTAGGTTTTCCGGCCTATATGAAGCCGCATGACGGCGGAGGCTGGAAAAGTGTTTATAAAGTTGTGAACCCGCAGGATATGTGGCACAAACACCAGGAAACCGGACATCTTGTTATGATGTTGCAGGAAGAAGTTGTTTTTGATGACTATTTCCGCTGCTACTGCATCGGGCAAAAAGATGTGCTCATTATGCCTTACGAACCCAGAAACCCGCATCATCTGAGGTATGCTGCCGAAATAAAAGCCACGGGCGAAGAAAGAGAAAAACTGCTCGAAACCGTTCGTGATTATACTATGAAGCTGAATGTGGCCTTGGGCTATGACTTCAATACCGTAGAGTTTGCAGTACGCGACGGCATTCCGGTTGCTATTGATTTCTGTAATCCTGCACCGGACGCGGACATTTA
Organism: Dyadobacter sediminis; assembly: GCF_005860765.1. GTDB lineage: Bacteria > Bacteroidota > Bacteroidia > Cytophagales > Spirosomataceae > Dyadobacter > Dyadobacter sediminis. The sequence goes on from NZ_VCEI01000011.1 coordinate 1,345,277, forward strand.
TTCCGTAGGTCCCGACAATTTTGAATGGGTTGTGGAAGCCGCGGCAAACATGGCCATTGAACGTGCTCAAAAGCATGTTCCCGGACAATCAAACCTGACCTGGGGAACATTTGTGAAAGATGCAATTGGCACGCCGCAGATGGCTGCCCAGTCGACGGCTGCACCGGCACCGGAACCGTCTGCAAAAGAAGTTAAAGTAAAATCTGTCGCGCCTAAAAAAGCACTGAAGCCGGTTGAAGACAAAGGATTTGAAACAATTACGGAGCCTGCTCCTAAAATTCCAACCAAAAAGGCAGCTGCTACCAAAGCGCCGGCAGAAAATTCCAAGTTGAAAAAATCCTAACCAATCATTTCAGCGCAGCTTTTTATTATGGCAACTTTCACTCTGGGAATTGAAGAAGAATTTCAGACCATTGATCCCGTCACGCGCAATTTGCGGTCGCATATGTCCAAGCTTGTGGAGGACGGGAAAATCACACTTAAGGAAAGAGTAAAAGCAGAAATGCATCAGGCGGTTGTGGAAGTAGGGACAAATATCTGCCATAATATTCAGGAAGCGCGTGAAGAGGTCACTTACCTAAGGAAAATGATTCTGGACCTTGCGGAAAAACAAAATCTGCAGGTTGCCGCAGCCGGAACGCATCCTTTTGCCGACTGGGTGGAACAACTCATTACGCCCGATCCGCGCTATGACGAGATTATTGATGAAATGCGCGATGTCGCTCGCGGAAATCTCATCTTCGGCCTGCATGTGCATGTCGGGATTGAAAGCCGGAACGAAGGCATTGAGATTATGAACGCCGTACGGTATTTTCTGCCGCATATTTATGCATTATCGACCAATTCGCCATTCTGGTGCGGCAGAAATACCGGTTTCAAATCCTACCGTTCCAAGGTTTTTGATAAATTTCCAAGAACCGGAATTCCTGATTTTTTTGCAAGTGCATCGGAATACGATGAATATGTCGCATTGCTGATCAAGACCAAATGTATTGACAACGGCAAGAAAATCTGGTGGGATATCCGGCTGCACCCGTTTTTCAACACCATTGAATTCCGTATGTGCGACGTTCCCATGCGAACGGACGAAACCATTTGTCTGGCCGCCATTATGCAGGCGCTTGTGGCCAAAATTCATAAACTGCACCGTATGAACCTCAGCTTCCGGCCTTATCACCGGATGCTGATCAATGAAAACAAATGGCGCGCTGCACGGTACGGAATTCACGGCAAACTCATTGATTTCGGTAAACAGGAAGAAGTCGAATACAGTATTCTTGTGGAGGAACTGCTGGAATTTATTGATGACGTTGTAGACGAACTCGGCAGCAGACATGAAATCAGTTACATCCATGAAATCATGCGCATGGGCACCGGCGCGGACCGTCAGCTTGCTGTTTTTGATCAAACCGGAAATATGAGCGCCGTTGTGGATTATATTGTTTCTGAAACCAAAGTCGGGTTGTATTAAAATTCAATCGGAGTGTGAATTTATTGACCATAAATGTGTTAACCTTATTTACACTTTCTTAAAACTAAAAGCTGAGTGCATTGCATTCAGCTATTATAAAATGAACACGAACCATAAACATTTCCATATTGCGATCCTCGATATGTACAGCGGGGTGGACAATGAAGGAATGCGCTGCATCAAAAAGATCATTACGGCATTCGGTGAGCAGGAAGCCATTCCTGTAACTTATACAATTTTCGACGTACGACAGAAGCTTGAAGTTCCGGGCATGGAATTCGATGCCTACATTTCAACCGGCGGGCCCGGAAATCCGTCGCCAGTCGGCGAAGCATGGGAACGCAAGTTTTTTAATTTTCTGGACCAGCTTCTGCACTTTAATCAAAACCGCCGCAACCGCACCAAAAAACATCTGTTCCTGATTTGTCATTCCTTTCAGATGGCATGCATTCACTGGCAGCTTGCAGCAGTAAGCAAAAGAAGAAAAACGTCATTCGGTACTTTTCCTGTGCATAAGACACTTGCCGGCAGAAAAGATCCGCTTCTGAACGCACTTGAAGACCCTTTTTATATTGTCGATTCCAGAGATTTTCAGGTGACGCAGCCGAATCAGCAAGTGTTTGAAAGCATGGGCGCCAAGCTGCTTTGTCTTGAAAAAATCCGTCCGCATGTCCCGCTGGAACGCGCTGTGATGGCGATCCGGTTCAGCAATGAGATTGTGGGAACGCAGTTTCATCCCGAAGCAGATGCCGAAGGGATGCTGCGGTATTTTTTAAGAGAAGACAAAAAAACAAGTATCATTGCCAATTACGGCGAGGCCAAATACAGTGATATGATCCGTCATCTGAATGACCCTGAAAAAATTGTGCGGACCGAAGCAGTTATCATTTCGTCTTTTCTGAAAAATGCTTACCTGAAAACTGCTGTTCCGCCAGTAGACGCACAACTGGCTCAAACTTTGTAATCAATTCAAGCTGATAATATGCAAAAGGAAGCACGCGAGGCTTACAATCAATCGTTTACGGAAAACAGATATCAGGAATTTCTGAACGCTTTTGAAGTTGATTTTCCCGGACAGCTGGATTTCAGAATTGCAGAAACGCCTGTTTTTATTCCCGCTGAGCTCAAAAACAAGATTATACAGGCTTCGGATGAAATTATAGATTCGCTACTGTCGCCGGACTTCAAAGAAAAAACAGACCGTGCAGTTCCTGTAAATGAATCGGTGCCGAATGAAAATGCGCATACTTCTTTTCTGGCCATTGATTTTGCAATTTGTAAAAACGATTCCGGCGAATTGTTTCCCCAGCTGATCGAGCTTCAGGGATTTCCGTCTTTATACGGTTATCAGGCTTATTTGTCTGAACAGTTCCGAAAATACTTTGATACGCCTGCCGATTTCCAGTACTGCTTCGGCGCAGAATCCTATGAAGCATATGTAAGTAAACTACGGAACCTGATCGTTGCCGGCGAAAACCCGGAAGAAGTTATTTTACTTGAAATTTTTCCGGAGAAACAAAAAACCCGCATTGATTTTGCCATTACGGAACGAATGCTGGGCATCAAGGCGGTTTGTTATACCAAGCTGATCCGCGAAGGAAGGAAGTTGTATTATGAAAGCAACGGAAGAAAAATTCAGGTCAAAAGAATTTATAACCGGCTCATTTTTGATGATCTAAAAAATTATCCGGACCTGGAAACCAGCTATCGTTTTACCGATGATGTGGACGTGGAGTGGGTCGGGCATCCCAACTGGTTTTTTCGGATCAGTAAATTTGCCTTGCCGTTCCTGAAAAGCAGTTTTGTCCCGGAAACCGATTTTGTCAGCAATTACAACGGCCGCTTTCCGGCAGATCTGGAAAGTTATGTGTTGAAACCATTGTTCTCCTTTGCCGGCTCCGGCGTTCAGCTGCATGTCTCGCAAGAGCTGCTCAGAGCAATCCCAGACCCTGAAAATTACATTCTGCAGAAAAAAGTAAGATACGAACCGGTTATTCAGGCCCCGGACGGACTGGTCAAATGCGAGATCAGGATGATGTACGGCTGGAACGATTCCGCAGAAAAACCGGAATTGCTGATTAGTTTAAGCCGTTTGAGCCGTGGAGAAATGATCGGTGTGGATTATAATAAAAATTTCACCTGGGTCGGAGGAAGCGCTACATTTTTCGAAAAGTAACATCATGCACATTACACATCGCCAGCATTTTTTTGATCATTTGGCACAAACATCTGATTATCCGCTGGCACTGGAAATTGATAAAGCCGAAGGCATTTACATGTATAGTCCGGATGGAAAGCGTTACATGGATCTTATTTCCGGAATTGCCGTCAGCAACGTCGGGCACAGGCACCCGAAAGTGCTTGAAGCCATTCATAATCAGCTTGACAAACACATGCATTTACTGGTTTACGGCGAATTTGTCCAGAGTTCCCAGGTGCAGCTTGCAGCTTCTCTGGCCAGTACACTGAATTCTGCACCGGAAACTATGTCGCCGTTCGGAGCTATTGATAATGTCTATTTTACCAATTCGGGAGCCGAAGCGGTGGAAGGCTCCATGAAACTGGCCAAGCGTTTTACCGGACGTTCGGAATTCATTTCCTGCTACAATGCCTATCACGGCGCGACACAAGGCGCCCTGAGCCTTGCCGGAGCCGAGTTCTTTAAAAACAGTTTTCGTCCGCTGCTTCCGGAAACCAAGCATATCAGGCATGGATATATACCGGATATTGAAAAAATCACTGAAAAAACAGCAGCTGTTGTCATTGAAGTAATCGGCGGCGAATCAGGCGTAAGGATTCCTGGCTCCGAGTATTTTCCGGCATTGCGCGCCCGGTGCACGGAAACCGGCACGTTGCTGATCGTGGATGAAATCCAGACCGGATTCGGACGTACGGGCACTTTCTGGGCATTTGAACAATTCGGTTTTTACCCTGATATTTTGCTGAGCGCCAAAGGCATGGGCGGCGGAATGCCGATCGGCGCCTTTATGGCTTCGCATGAAATTATGCAGGTTCTGAAATCGAAACCTATTCTCGGGCACATTACTACATTCGGCGGCCATCCGGTAAGCTGCGCTTCTTCACTCGCCGCTCTGAACGTCACGCTGGACGAAGATCTTGCTGCCAAGGCAGTGGAAAAAGGGGCGCTTTTCAAATCCCTGCTTGTTCACCCGAAAATCAGCGAGGTAAGAGGAAAAGGGCTGATGCTTGCAGCGCAAATGGACTCTTTTGAAATCTTGAAAGATACGATCGATCAATGCATTGAAAAAGGCGTGATTACGGACTGGTTTTTATTTTGTGACAATGCCATGCGCATTGCGCCTCCGCTGACTATTTCAGAAGAGCAGATTACCGAAGCGTGCCATGTTATTCTTGAAGTTCTGGATAGCTGAAAATGTGTTACTGCAGGCGGCCATGAGGTGTCTTCACCGAATGTGTTCGCCGCGTAAATCACAAACAAACTAAAGATCATTTATAAGCTACAATTCATTGTCAAAAACATGGAACATTCGATTGAAAACGACTTTTTAAGAATTTCAGTTAAGCAGGCCGGAGCTGAACTTTGCAAAATTCAGTCCGTAAAATCCGGAAAAAACTTTATGTGGAATGCCGATCCGGATGTTTGGGCAAGTTCTGCACCTGTCCTTTTTCCGGTAATCGGAGCAGTCAAAAACGGGTTTGTAAAGTACAAAGGCAATGATTTTGCAGTTCCCAGGCACGGCATTATCCGGAATAATGCCCGGGTTGAATTGGTTCATCAAACGGAAAATACCCTGACTTTCGGAATGAAATACAGTGAGGAAACCTTAAAGATTTATCCTTTCGAATTCGAGTTTCAGATATCATACCGGCTTGAAGCGCATATAATAGTTGTTAGCCATCAGGTTATTAATCATGGAACGGAAGAAGTGCTGTTTTCCCTGGGCGGGCACCCGGCATTTAAATGCCCTTTGCATGAAGACGAAGTTTATGAAGATTATTATCTGGAATTTGAAGCGGTTGAAACCGATTCAACGTGGCTGCTGGAAGACGGACTGGTGAGTAAAAATACAAAGCCCGTTCTTGAAAACACCAATGTACTGCACCTTCACAAGCATTTGTTCGATCATGACGCTCTGATATTCAAGCATCTGGTGTCGAAAACGGTAAGCTTGCGCAGCACCAAGTCGCCGGAAGTGGTAACGGTGCATTTTAATGACTTTCCTTATCTTGGAATCTGGGCAAAGCCGCAAGCCAATTTTGTATGTATTGAACCCTGGCTTGGCATTGCCGACAGTATCGATTCTGACCAGAACTTTGAAACAAAAGAAGGCATTTTAAAACTGGCTCCCGGTCAGACTTTCGAGGCTTCTTTTACGATTGCGATATACGAGTAATTTATAGTTCAATAGCCAGCAATTCATTTCCGAGACGGTGTAGCGCCGTCTCAATTTTTTTGATCTGTACAGCCCGTGGTTTTTTCAAACCGGAAGCATAATGATTCAACTGCTTTTCATTAATACCGGTCAGTTTGGCAATGCCCTTTTGATTGAAAATTCCTTTGTAATATTCAAGGAGACTTTCAACATCCAGTTTCCAGACTATTTCGTATTCACCTTTAAGAACCGCGGGAATATTCTTTGCCGGAAAAGTTTTAATCAATTCAATGCATTCCAGTACTGAAGCTTTTGCCTCCTGTACGGTATCCCCCGCTCCGGTAATCATTTTCACATTTTCAGCAAATGCTGCATAATTATCTTTCCCGCGACTGATGATAACTTTTATTTTCTTCATAACTCATTTCAAATCCATTTCCTTCAAAATCTTTTTCCTAAGCCCTTCATGCATTTCCTTGGCGCCGTGAAAAGGTACCGGATAAATCATTTCATTCTTTTGATACACGTAATGGCTCCCTGATGTACGGATATGTATCCATCCATTTTTCTTGATAAGCCTGTGAAATTCTGAAGACTTCAAAAATAGTGTGCTGTATGGTATTCCTTCAAAGATATACAATTATATACCTTTTTTAATATGAAAAATCAACAGATTAGTGTATTAAAGTGATTTAGTAAAGGCATAAAACAAAAAAGGCTCCAAACGGAGCCTTTTCATTATCTCAAATTGCTGTACTTATACAGTAGCAACGATCTGAGCATTCAATTTATCTTCCAAAGTTGTTTTTGGAACTACACCGACAACTTTGTCAACCAATTGTCCGCCTTTGAAAATCATCAATGTCGGGATGCTGCGAATACCGAATTTAGCAGGTATCGATGAGTTCATATCCACGTCCATTTTACCAATAACGGCTTTTCCATCATACTCGCCGGCCAGCTGCTCTACAACAGGTCCGATCATCTTACATGGGCCACACCATTCTGCCCAAAAATCTACAAGTACTGGTTTGTCGCCCTGGATAAGTTCTTCAAAGGTGCTATCGGTAATCTCAATTGCTTTTCCCATGTCAAAAATTGTCTAATGTTTTTTTATTAATCTGATGCTATAAGGAAATATACGGACTAAAAGTTCCGGATTCCTTCAATTACAAACTTAGTTTAAAGAGAATTTTACGCCGTGAACTCCGCTTAGTACTTTGAAGAGTTCGTTGGACGGAGAAACCCTGTAACCGCGTGATACCATTTCTACTTCCAGATGCGTTTCCGGATCCGTAACCACCATATTTACAGCGCATTGGCCCGGATGATTACCAAAAGTATCATTCAGCAAATGAATAAACTGCGCATCAATCTGATCCAGTGCCAGGTTGATTTTTATTTTTCTGCACATTTTCTCACGGATTTCAGGCAGCAGCTGAATCTGTGTGATCTTGAACTCAAACTGATCTTCTTGTTTCCACCGGTTCTGGACTTTTCCTTTGATGTACAGAAACTGCCCGACCTGAAGATAATTCTTGAAACGGATGTAATCCTCGCCGCCCAAAAGCATTTCCATGGAACCGCGGTAATCCTCCAATTTAAAGATCATGAAAAGACTTCCGTTCCGGGACATCCTTTCCATGGCGCTCGTAACAATTCCGCCGACGCTGATTTCCTTGCCAAAATATTTGGGTGACTTCTCGCCTTCGGCTATTTCCATCACCTTGTCCAGCGTACAGTTGCAGAAGTTGTCGAGTTCCACCCGGAAAGTATCCAGCGGATGACCTGAAATATAAAATCCGACCACTTCCTGCTCGTAACGAAGCTTTGTCAGATCGTCCCACGGCATTACTTCGGCAGCTCTTGGTTTGGCCAGCATGGAACTGCCCATTCCCATCGAACCGAACAAGGAAGCCTGAGCCGAAGATTTTTCCGCATGATAATTATTGGCGTATTTGATCAGGCGTTCGATAAATGTCCCGTTTTCTCCGGGTTCAGCGGCAAAATACTGTGCACGGTGATATTCCGGAAAACAGTCAAAACTACCCGCATAAGCAAGGCTTTCCAGTGTTTTCTTATTAACCGTCCTTAAATTGACCCGGGTTATAAAATCAAAAATATCTTTATAAGGCCCGTTTACATTGCGTTCTTCGATAATCGATTCCACCGCCGCATCTCCGCTACCTTTTACGCCGGCAAGCCCGAAACGTATTTCATTCTTGTTATTGGCATTGAACTGCCGGTCCGATTCGTTGATATCCGGCCCGAGCACTTTGATTCCCTGCGCCTTGCACTCTTCCATAAAGAAGGTGATCTTTTCAATGTTTCCCAGTGAACTGGTGAGTACCGCAGACATGTATTCTGCCGTATAATGCGCTTTGAGGTATGCAGTCTGATACGCAACAAAAGCGTAACACGTTGAATGTGACTTGTTAAAGGCATAAGACGCAAATGCTTCCCAGTCCGTCCAGATCTTTTCCAGCTTTTTGGCATCCAGCCCTTTTGCAGTTCCGCCTTTCATGAAATCGCCTTTCATTTTGTTCAGCGTTTCAATCTGCTTTTTACCCATGGCTTTACGCAAAGTATCGGCTTGTCCTTTTGTAAATCCTCCGAGCTTCTGGGACAAAAGCATCACCTGCTCCTGATAAACCGTAATCCCGTAAGTATCAGCAAGATATTCTTCCAGTTCGGGCAAGTCATATGTAATTTCCTCCTGACCGTTTTTTCGGCGAATGAAGTTCGGGATGTAGGCAATCGGGCCGGGTCGGTACAACGCGTTCATAGCGATAAGGTGCTCAAACCGGTCTGGAATAAGGTCGCGCATGTGCTTTTTCATCCCGTCTGATTCAAACTGGAAAATGGCGTTGGTTTCTCCACGCTGGAACAGCTCAAAAACCTTCGGATCGTCCAGCGGAATGTCGTCAATGACAATATCCACGTCATGATTTTGCTTGATGAGCCGCAACGCTTCCTTGATAATGGTCAGGTTTCGGAGCCCCAGAAAGTCCATTTTGATTACACCGGCATCTTCAATGATTTTTCCCTGATACTGCGTAATCAGGAAATCGGAATCCTTGGAAGTACTCACCGGGATAATTTCGGTAAGATCACTCGGCGCGATGATAATTCCCGCAGCGTGAATTCCGGTATTCCGTACCGTTCCTTCCAGCCGACGAGCTTCCTGCAAAACACTGGCTTGCAAATCGGTTCCGGAAGCAATCGCACGCATTTTCTTGACGTTATCCAGCTCATCGGGCTGAATTCCTTCTTTCTTCATCAAGCTTCCCTCTCCTTCCAGCGGCGCAGTAAATATGCGGTTCAGCGTCATGTTGTAAGTCGGCTTGTCCGGAACCAGTTTGGCCAGTGCATTCGCATCGGCAAGCGGAAGATCCATCACGCGCGCCACATCCTTGATCGCCGATTTGGCAGCCATGGTACCATAGGTTACAATCTGTGCAACCTGGTTATAACCGTATTTTTTAACCACATAATCGATTACTTTCTGCCGGCCTTCGTCGTCAAAATCCGTATCAATATCGGGCAATGAAATCCGGTCCGGGTTCAGAAAACGCTCAAAAAGCAGATCATACTTGATCGGGTCGATGTTCGTGATTCCGGTACAATACGCCACCACGGAACCCGCCGCGGAACCACGGCCCGGACCTATAAATACGCCCATATTCCTGCCGGCTTCAATAAAATCTGCAACGATCAGGAAGTAACCGGGAAAACCCATGTTCCGGATCGTGTCCAGTTCAAAGTTGAGGCGTTCTTCAATTTCGGGTGTTACCGTGCCGTACTTTCTGCGCGCGCCTTCAAAGGTCAAATGCTTCAGATATTCCCACTGGTTCAGAACATCAGCCGTAAGCTCTTTTTTTCCGGCCATTTCCGACAGCGTATGCGTCTTGAATTCCTCGGGAATCGGAAAGTTGGGCAGCAGAATATCTTTTCTTAAATCAAGCGTTTTTATCTTGTCAACGATCTCATTGGTATTATCCAGCGAGTGAGGCAGGTCGTTGAACAGCTTCATCATTTCACTGGTGTTCTTGAAATAAAACTGGTCGTTGAAAAACGCAAAACGCGAACCTTTCGGAATGCCTTTGTCGTCATCAAAATCCTTGGCCGAAGGCGTACTCTGCTTGTCGCCGGTATTGATACAAAGCAGAATATCGTGCGCGTTCCAGTCTTCCTGATCTACGTAATGCGAGTCGTTTGAAGCAATAATCTTAACATTATATTTCTTGGCAAACCTTACAAGCACTTCATTGACAATGTACTGATCCCGGATTTCATGGCGCTGCAGTTCTACATAAAAATCATCCCCAAAGAGATTCAGCCACCATCTGAACTCCTTTTCAGCTTCTTCTTCGCCCTTTTTGAGAATGGTTTTCGGGATAATGGCACCAATGCAGCAAGTAGTTGCAATAAGCCCCTGATGGTATTTGACAATCACCTCTTTGTCGATCCGCGGGTACTTGCCGTACATGCCCTCGATAAAGCCGAGCGAACACATTTTCACCAGGTTTTTATAGCCGATTTCATCTTTTGCAAGTAAAAGCTGATGATGGCGAACGTCCTTTTTGTCTTTTGTAAACTGACGCACATGCCTGTCTTCCACGACGTAAAACTCGCAGCCTACAATCGGCTTGATGCCTTGCTTGTTGCCTTCCGCAACAAACTCGAACACACCGAACATATTGCCGTGGTCTGTAATGGCAACAGCCGGCATGTTGTCTTCCTTGGCCTTTTTAAATAGTTTCTTTATATCCGCCGCACCGTCCAGCAGTGAAAACTGGGTATGGCAATGTAAGTGGGAAAACTGCATGTTATCAGATAAAATGAGTGAACTGCGGACTTTCAGAACGAAATTTCAATGACCTGAAATCATTGCTCCGTATGCTGTTCATATAATATATAATTCATATAATCGGTAAAAGGTTTAAGGATTCGAACACCTTTTAACACTTTTTCACCAAAATCTTTGGAAGCCACTTCCTTATCCGTAAAACGGTGCATAAAGAAAAGCTGTTTACGTTTGAGCAGCTCAATTTCGGGATGATCTTTCGGGTAACCTTTGGGCATGGTCTTGAGTGACTCGCCGGATATTTCAGGAAAAAAATCTCTGAATTCCTTTTGCTCGATAATGGTTTTCAGTTCGTCTGCATTATAATCGATTTCCTGACGGTAGCGTGCAATCTGTTCGGAAGTGGTTTCCCACATTCCTCCGCCCAGAAAAGTCTGATCGTGCGGCTGGATCTGAATATAGTAATCAATTTTGCCCGAACTTTTACCGCCCGGACCAATTCCTGCGCTGAGGTTATTTTTATACGGTGCCTTGTTTTTGGAAAACCGGATATCGCGGTTTATGCGCAAAAGGCATTCTTTTACCTGAAGATTTCCAAGGTCCTGAAACTTTCCGATCTGCTGAATCAGATAACCCACCAGACTTTCCATGTCTGCTTTGGCGGCGTCGTAATCTTTCCGGTGCTCCTGAAACCAGTCTCTGTTGTTATTTTCTGCTAATTGGCTGAGGAAGTGAAGTGTTTGGGATTCCATTGTGATTTATTGCAACTATAAAATTCAAATCTACTACGTTTTCTTGTTCAATTTAACGAATTTTGGCAAATAGAAGCAGGAATGTAATCCTCAAAAATGCTAACTGACTGAAAGATATGAACGTCCAATTTTTGTCAAACGAAAAAGGAAAAAAGACCGCCGTTGTGATACCGATCAAGGATTGGGAAGAGATTCAGAAAAAGCTGAAGAAAGAAAAACTCGTTGAATCTTTAAGCCAGTCTGTCAAGGAAATGAAAATGATGAAAGCAGGCAAAATGGCAGAACCTGAAATTAACGATCTGTTTGAATGATTAAAATCACTTACACACCAGAATTTAAAAAAGAATACAAAAGACTTTCTAAAAAATTTCCATCTCCTGAATCTGATATAAAACTGCTTATTGAAGAATTGTATAAAAATCCGACACTTGGAAAATCACTCGGATCGCACGCTTACAAGATAAGATGTCAGGTTAAAAGCAAAGGAAAAGGCAAAAGCGGCGGAGTAAGGATTATCACGTACTATCTTGAAGAAGATTACAAAATTTATTTATTAAATATCTACGACAAATCTGAAAGACAGTCGATTTCAGCCAAGCAGATTCGCGATCTGATCCAATCTGTAACGGATTAAAGTAAAATACCAATAACAAAATTATCTAAATGGCCAGAATCCTTACAGGCATTCAAAGCAGCGGGCGTCCCCATCTGGGAAATATTTTGGGAGCGATCCTGCCCGGAATCGAATTATCAAAAAATCCTGAGAACGAGTCGTTTTTCTTCATTGCAGACCTGCATTCGCTTACTTCGCTGAAAGACGGAGCACTGAGAACGGAATATGTACGTGCCGTTGCTGCGGCATGGCTTGCACTCGGGTTTGATTACAAGAAGAATGTATTCTGGCGGCAGTCGCGCATTCAGGAACATACGGAACTGGCCTGGTACCTGAACTGCTTCACGCCTTTTCCCATGCTGGCGAACGCAACTTCGTTCAAGGAAAAATCGGAAAAACTGGCTGATGTAAATGCCGGGCTTTTTACATATCCTGTTCTACAAGCCGCAGATATTCTGCTTTATGACGCCAATATTATACCGGTCGGCAAGGATCAGAAGCAGCATCTGGAAATGACCAAAGACATTGCAAACCGTTTCAACCAGCTTGCAGGAGAAGATATTCTGATATTACCGGAACCACAGATTGACGAAGCAGTCATGACGGTACCCGGCATAGACGGACAAAAAATGAGCAAGTCATACCATAACTACATTGACATTTTTGTGCCGGAAAATGACCTGAAAAAGGTTACAAAAAAGATTGTTTCCGATTCGACGGCACTGGAAGATCCCAAAAATCCGGAAACGGATATTACTTTTAAACTGTACAGTCTGGTTGCATCGCCGTCCGACGTAGCTGCCATGCGTCAGAACTATGAAAAGGGCGGTTATGGATACGGACATGCCAAACAGGCACTGTTCGAATGCCTGCTGGAAAAATTTGCCGAACCACGCAAGATTTTCAACTATTATATGGAAAACGAAAGCGAACTGGAAGCAATACTGAAGGAAGGCGAAGAAAAAGCCAGAGCCATCGCACAGCAAACCATTACCAAGGTCCGTAAAGTTCTCGGATTCAGCTCATGATGCATGCAATTGATATGTTGATCCGTTCCGATCAGGAATTGTTCCTGTGGCTGAACAGCATGCATACGCCGTGGCTGGATACGCTGATGTACTGGATTACATTCAAATATACATGGATTCCGCTCTACCTTTTTCTGATTGTACTTACGATGCGCTATAACAGAAAAGAAGGTTTTGCAACGATTGCAATGGTTCTGATTGCTGTGATTATTGCGGATAAAATTACGTCAGGATTTATGAAGCCGTACTTCATCCGCTTCCGGCCCTGTCATGAGCCTTCTTTACGGGGCTTGTTTAATCAGGTAACGGACTGCGGCGGACTCTACGGGTTTGCCTCTTCGCATGCTTCCACCAGTTTTGCAGTGGCTTTTACATGGTTTGCTTTTCTGAAAGAAAAAGTCCGTTATATGGGCCTGATTTTTTTATGGGCTATCGTATATTCATACAGCAGGGTATATGTAGGCGTGCATTATCCGGGCGATATTCTGACCGGTGCACTGATCGGAATGCTGATCGGATGGCTTTGTGTTAGGCTCTACAATACTTTTTTGGTAAAATATTACCGCAATTAACTGATTTTACTTAATTTTGCGCAAATTTTAGTTTGGCCAATGGGTTCATTCAATACAGTAAAAATATTCTCGGGAAGTCAATCCGAGTATTTGGCCAAAGACATAGCCAGGTATTATGGCAAGGAACTGGGTGGATATACGTTAAGGAAATTCAGCGACGGAGAGTTATCCCCTAGTTTTGAGGAATCAATCCGGGGCTGCGACGTTTTTCTGATCCAGTCCACATTTCCTCCGGCCGATAATTTACTTGAATTATTGCTGATGGTCGATGCGGCCCGTCGTGCTTCTGCGCATTATGTAACCGTTGTAATTCCTTATTTCGGCTATGCAAGGCAGGACAGAAAAGACAAGCCGCGGGTAGCGATTGCTGCTAAGGTTGTAGCAAATCTGCTGACGTCCGTAGGCGTTGATCGATTAATGACTGTTGATCTGCATGCCGGACAAATCCAGGGCTTTTTTGATTTGCCCGTGGATCATCTGGAAGGAACTTCCATTTTTGTTCCTTATATCAAATCCCTGAACCTTAAAAACCTGCTGATTGCATCTCCGGATATGGGCGGCGCTGCGAGGGCCAGAAATTTTGCAAAGTTCCTGAATGTGGACATGATCCTTTGTGACAAACACAGGAAAAGAGCCAACGAAATAGCCAGCATGCAGGTAATCGGAGACGTGGAAGGCATGGACGTCGTGCTTGTCGATGACCTTATTGACACCGGCGGTACGCTCTGCAAAGCAGCCGAAATAATTCTTGGAAAAGGCGCCAATTCGGTAAGAGCCATTAGTACTCACGCAATTATGTCCGGAAAAGCGCACGAAAATATTGCAAATTCTGTTCTGGAGGAGCTGATCATTACAGACACGATTCCGTTGAAGCAACAGAATGCAAAAATACGCGTATTGTCCGTTGCTGAGCTTTTTGCAAAAGCGATCGGTCGTATCCGTGATCATGAATCTATTAGTTCATTGTTTATAAATCATCAGTAAATTTATTTTTAACTATATTTTAATTTAATATTCTTATGAAAAAGCATGAGATTGTAGGGTTTAAAAGAGCGAATCTCGGCAAGATGGAGGCCCAGGAATTACGTTCACAGGGTTATGTTCCATCTGTGCTGTACGGAGGTAACGAGCAGGTACATTTTTATGCACCGGCCATGTTGTTCCGTGAATTGCTTTTCACACCGGATATTTTTAACGTGACGCTTAATATTGAAGGTACATTATATAATGCCATTCTTCAGGAAAAACAGTATCACCCGGTTAACGATTCTTTGATCCACGCGGATTTTCTGGAAATCGTTGACGGAAAAGAGATAAAAGTGGAGGTGCCGGTAAAACTGACAGGTACTTCAACCGGAGTAATGAAAGGTGGTAAAATGAACCAAAAATTGCGTAAATTGCGCGTACAAGGTCTGGCCGAGAACATTCCGGACTATGTTAATGTTGATGTAACAGAACTGGATTTAGGAAAATCTGTGAAAGTGGGAGCTATTAAGGCAGAAAATTTTGTTATATTAACAGCCGGAAGCAATCCGATCGCTTCGGTAGAAATCCCTCGTGCACTTCGCGGTACACTGGGCAAGTAAGTATTTTATTTTTCATGGCTAATAGATGCAAACGTGCCGACCTTTGGTCGGCATTTTTGTTTGATAACTGTCAGCTTGTGATTTTTACTTTAAAATACAGGCGTAGCGACTTTCAGCCATTCTGCAATCTGTTGCACAAGAACTTCATTGATCCGTACATAGCTTTCATGTGTCCAGCCGCCGATATGTGGCGTGAGCACCACCTTATCCGAAGTACGCAGGTAATCAAACGCAGTTTGCTGCGCCGGAGACAACTTGCTGATTTTTTCGTTTTCAAGAACGTCCAGACAAGCGCCTTTTATTTTTCCTGACTGAAGTCCGTGTACAACCGCATCCAGGTTCACGATTTCTCCGCGTGAAAGATTCAGCAGATAAAACGGTTTTAAGAAATTTCCAATAAAATCCTCATTGATCAGATACCGGGTTTCTTCGGATAACGGAATGTGAAGGCTGAGTATATCGGCTTCTTTGGTCATTTGTTCAAGCGTACATTCCGCTGCAAATTCGTCTCCGTAATGATCCCGGTATTTGTCATAAGCCAGAACGCGGCAGCCAAAACCGCTCAGCCTTTTTGCCGTTGCCGAGCCGTTGTTTCCATATCCGATTATCCCGACTGTTTTGTTCATCAGTTCCACACCGCGGTTTCCCTCCCGATCCCAGATTCCCTGACGCACTTCGCGGTCTGCTTTGGTGATGTTGTTAAACAGGCTCAGCAGCATTCCAAGCGCATGTTCCGCTACGGCATCACGGTTTCCTTCTCCTGCATGAAAAACCTGTATACCGCGTGCTCTGGCTACATTCAGGTCAATAAGGTCCAGGCCCGCTCCTGCCCTGGCAATGAACCGCAGCTTACCGGCGGGAGCCAGCATTTCTTTGTCCAGAAAAGTTTTACTCCGGATTACAATTCCTTCATAGTTTGAAATAGCCGCTTTTATGTCTTCCCGACGATATTCCGGATGATATGTAAAATCCCAGCCTTGCTCCTGCAGCATGGTAAAAAGAGAAGAATGCATCGTGTCTGCTATCAGGATTTTCATGGGAGCACAGGATTTTTTGTAACTTGCCGGTCAAACGTTTGGCAAAAGTAATACAGAATTACTCAGAAGCACAGTTACAACCGCATTTTACCTCCATGAGCGATCAAAATACCGATAAACCAATTATAGGAATAACCCTTGGCGATTATAACGGCATCGGGCCCGAAGTAATCCTGAAAGCACTGGAAGGCAACCAGCTGGCAAGATTATGCACGCCTGTCATATACGGTTCGCTGCGTGTGCTAAATCAGTACCGGAACCTGTTTGAAATGAAAGACTGGACTTTGCACGGGATCCAGCGGCCGGAACAGGCCAACCCGAAATTAACGAATGTCATCACCTGCTGGCCGGATCAGCAAACGGAAATCCAGCCGGGCAAGATCACGCCTGAAGCCGGACAAGGTTCCCTTGCAGCTCTTAACCGGGCCGTTGAAGACCTTAAATCGGGCAGCATTCAGGCTTTGGTTACCGGTCCGATCAATAAAGACAATATACAAAGCGAGACATTCAAATTTCCAGGCCATACGGAATACCTTGCCGAAGCTTTTAACAAGAATGAAGCCCTGATGTTTATGGTCGCAGGAGAACTGAGAGTCGGTGTTCTGACAGGCCACATTCCGCTTGGAAAAGTAGCTTCACAAATTACACCTGAGAAACTGAGCGCCAAGATTGAACAAATCCTGCAATCCCTGAAAGGTGATTTTGGCATAAAAAAACCTAAACTGGCCGTTCTCGGACTAAATCCGCATGCCGGAGAAAACGGTTTGCTCGGCAGTGAAGAAATTGAAATTATTCAACCGGTAATCAGGCAGTTCAAGGAAAAAGGGCATCTTGTCATCGGACCATTTCCAGCGGATGGCTTTTTTGCGGCCGGCACTTACAAGCAGTACGACGCCGTACTGGCCATGTATCACGACCAGGGCCTTGTTCCTTTCAAAACACTGGCCTTTAATGAAGGCGTTAATTTTACTGCCGGACTTTCCATTGTGCGTACATCGCCGGATCACGGAACAGCATATAACATTGCCGGAAAAAACATTGCGGAGCCCGGCTCTTTGTTACAGGCCATTTACCTTGCATGCGACGTTTCGAGGTTCAGGATCGTTAACAGTGAACTAAATAAAAATGCCCTGATCTCCAAACCACAGCCTTCGGAAAGCCAGCATCCTGCAAAAGCGGGCGGCAAGCAAAGGTTTTAAGCCGATTCATTTCTGCCGCTGGATTTCAGTACCAAACAACTTCTTTTTTTAAAAGCGATTCATCATGTTAAAATCAATGACCGGATACGGTGTATCCAACATCGAGTCCGACTCAATCAATGTAACGGTTGAAATAAAAACCCTTAATTCCAAATTTCTGGATATTTACTGCCGCATTCCCAGAAATTATTCGGACAAGGAAATCGAAATACGAAACCTGATCACGCAATCGCTGGAAAGAGGAAAGGTTGAATTTACGCTTTCCGTGCAGCCAGTCGGCAAAACCGTAGCTTCGACGTCTGTCAACAAGCCGCTTGTCAATGCTTACTTTGCGGATCTTTCAGCCACCGCAACGGATCTGGGATTTTTACCTGACATGACCGAGCTGTTACGCATTGCGCTGCAAATGCCAAATGCCTATAATAACGAAGCTGCGGAAGATTCGGACAAGGAAAATGACTGGGCACAGATTAAAGTAGCCGTCATGGAAGCACTCCGGAAATGCAACGTTTTTCGTGAACAGGAAGGCAAAATGACTTCCGACAAGTTTGTTGAGTACATCAAAACGATCAGCGGTTTGCTGGACAGCGTTTCCGAACAGGATAAATTACGGATCCCTGCCGTTCGTGAACGCCTTGAAAAACAAGTAAGGGAACTGCTGGCTGACGACAATTTTGATACAAACCGTTTTGAACAGGAACTGATTTACTATGTTGAAAAATTTGATATTTCAGAAGAAAAAATACGGCTTGCCAATCACCTCACCTACTTTACCGAAACATTGAAGGCAAGTGAAAGCAACGGCAAGAAACTCAATTTTATCGCCCAGGAAATAGGCAGGGAAATCAATACGATCGGATCAAAGGCCAACGATGCAACCATTCAGCATTTTGTAGTGCAAATGAAAGACGAACTTGAAAAAATAAAGGAACAAACCATGAATATCATTTGACCTTCACACGAAAAAGTGGGTACTTATCATCCTTATTGTTATTTTAAAGGCGCGGTTTGAACCATTTTCCGGATTTAGCACAGCAACCAGACAGTACCTGATCCTTAATTCATGACATGCCGAAAACGCGAATAATGTTCCCGATTCATTTTCTATCTTTGACATGTCAAATAAAATACCGGATGTGTACCATGAAAATCCTTTACAATACGCGGCCTGCCTTTAAGCCTGCCCGATACGGTTTTCCTCTTTATGGCTAATCTATACAGGCTGACTACTCTTTTTCTTTTGACCCTCTTACTTTCAGGAAGCCAATGCAGTTTCTTTCAGAAGGATGAGAATCATACGGCTAAAAAGTCAAACATTGTCGCTGCGCTTCCGCGTGAAAATTTTGCGGAGGATACCCTATTGATCCTGAAATACCACAAACTCTCCTCGACTTACCTTTTTCAGGATGCCGAAAGAGCCATGTTTTATGCCAAATATGTATTGCGCCTTTCACAAAAGCATGAGTGGAGCAAAGGTAAAATACTGGCATACAACTTGTTGAGCACCTATTATTTACTGGATGGAAGTTACGACGTGCTACGGGAGCTTTCCAATGAAACAATGATTCTGTCCAGACAGATCGGTATGCCGTTCTATACGGCACAGGCAATGCGTTTTCTGGCCGACAGTTATTCCGAGTACCGCCAATGGGATTCTGCAAGAGTCAATTACAGTCATGCCATCCGGATTTTTAAAACATTGGGTGCGGACAGCGCCAGAGCCATATGCCTTGAAAATATGGGCAACAGTTTTCGGGAAAAAAAGATGTACGATGAAGCTATACCGTACTATGATCATGCCTATGCATTATTTGATACGCTACATTCGGACTGGGGAAAAGCTACGGTACTTCAAAGCAAGGGTTATTTGCATGTCCTTCAAAGTGAGCATGCACAGGCGGAGGAATATTTTGAAAAATCGCTGGTTTTGTTTCAGAAAATCAATAATCTGTACGGTGAACTGAACGTATTGAATGATCTTGCAAACACATATGCGCTCAGCGGCAAGTATGATGAAGCCATTAAAACTTCGCTGAAAGCACTGGATTACTCCAATATCTACCACTCTTCACAGCAAACCAACTGGGCATTGTTATCGCTTTCAAAAGGGTATAAAGGGAAACACATGTACTTGGAAGCACTGGACTATCTGGAAAAAGTCATTTTTAACCGGAGAATGCTTCATAATGAAACCGTTCAGCGGCAGTATACCATGTATCAGCTCAGCTATGACAATCAGCTGATGGATTCCAAGTATCAGGAAAAACTGGTTAGCGAACAGCGAACAGCGCTTCAGATTCTGATTGCATTTTCCATACTGATTATCGGTTTTGCAGCTTTTTTATGGTTTAACAACAAAAAGCTGAGAAGAAAGAATGCGGAAATCAATGAAGCGCTGATCCGCGGGCAGGCTATTGAAAGAAAACGCGTGGCCGCAGAGCTGCATGACAATCTGGGCGGTACGCTGGCTTCACTGAACTGGTACTTGTATGGAATTGATAAAAAAGTTTTATCATCCGAAGAAGAAAAGATTTATGACAGTGTGCATCAGATGGTAAGATCTGCTTACAGGGAAGTAAGAAGTCTGTCGCACAACCTGATGCCGCAGGAACTGGAAGAACACGGGCTTGTCATGGCCATGCACCGGCTAATCGACAAGCTGAACGAGAACAAGAATATTTCATTCATCCTGAACATTTCGGGGCTGGACCAGCGGCTGAATAACAAAATCGAATTTGAACTGTACAGCATTGTTCTGGAATTAACGAATAACATCATCAAACATTCCGGAGCAACGGAAGCTACTGTAGTACTTAAGGAAAATCTCAAGAGCATTCAGTTGGTAATCCGTGATAACGGCAATGGAATGATGGATCAGTCGAAACAGGGAATCGGACTCAGAAACATTAAAAACAGGCTTGACAGCCTGCGCGGAAAACTGAATATCCACTCAGAAAAAGATATAGGTATTACCGTGGAAATAGAGATTCCCAAGCCTGCCATAAAATGAAATCCAGATCCGGATCAAACTGTACAGGAGCTTTTGATGTTACAGAGAGGAAAGTAAAATACAACTCATGAATATTGCTGAAAAGAAACAGGATTATATAACTGCGTTCGAGCAAAGTCTTCAAAATGATACCTTCATCAAATTATCACTTGGCCATTACAAAGGCGCAGAAGAAAATCTTAAAAATATCTATATAAAAAAGACGCTGATCAAAAGGGAAGAAAAATGCAGCTTCACATTCCGGTACAAAACCAAGGACATAGTTAAAAATTTCAGTCTGCAGGAAACGGTGGCGTATGTACTGAACAAACTCGCAACCGACTTCCATGCAGCAACGCTGCAGACCACTGCTTCCGACCTGCAATTTGAACTGCTCAAGAATCAGAAAGTTTTGTTGAAAAAGACGGACACGGCTGTGAGGACACAGCCTTCACTTGAACACGACAAAGCTAAAAACCGCCTGCTTACTTCCAAAAACAAGCCGTATTTGCACCAGCTGAAAATAACGGACGAAAACGGGAATGTTTACAAAAATGCGCAGGACAAATACCGCCAGATCAATCATTACGTAGAAATCCTGAGCAGCCTGATCCGGGACATTCCGACCGAGGGAAAGCTGAAAGTGGCCGACATGGGCTCGGGAAAAGGTTATCTGACATTTGCATTGTACGATTATCTGATTAACGTCCTGAAAGTGGATGCCCATGTAACGGGCATTGAATTCCGGAAAGACCTTGTGGATTTGTGCAACCAGATCGCCGGAGAAAGCGGTTTTGAGCAGCTTCATTTTGAGGAAGGGACCATTGCAGATTTTAACAGCAGCGGAACAAACATGCTGATCGCGCTGCATGCCTGCGATACCGCAACGGACGATGCGATTTACAAGGGGATTACAGCAGGGTCCGACCTGATTGTGGTTGCGCCGTGCTGCCACAAGCAGATACGCAGAGAAATCGAAAAGAACAAAGCAGAAAATGATATCGGCTTTTTAACACGATACGGTATTTTTCTGGAAAGGCAGGCAGAAATGGTTACGGACGGAATCCGGGCTTTGGTACTCGAATATTTTGGTTACAAGACCAAAGTTTTTGAGTTTATATCCGATGCACATACGCCTAAAAATGTTCTGATCGTTGGAATCCGAAATCAGCGGGACGTGCCGAACCGGGACATGATCCTGAAAAAAATACACGAAGCCAAACAGTATTTCGGCATTGATTATCATCATCTGGAAAAAATAGCCGGAATCTGAAAAAGCCTTTCAGGAGCTGATTTTAAAACGGTTTAACTGATTTCAATTTCTGGATCATAATTTGCAGGTTCAGGTTTACGATTTATAAAAACCCGTTATAATCTTTAAATGCCTGCCTCGTGCGTATATTTGCAACTTTTTGTGGAAACCTGATTTATTTATATGTGGAATAAAATAGCGACTTACATTATCCGCTACCGGCTTTTGTGGGTTGCATTGGTGTTGGTATCAACAATCTTCATGGCTTATGAAGCCAGCAAAATCGAACTCTCCTATCAGTTTGCGAGAATACTTCCTTCCAGCGATCCGGTCGAGAAAGAGTATCAGGATTTTCGGAAGTTATTCGGTGAAGACGGCAGTGTCATGGTGATTGGCTGGCAGGACCCGCAGCTTTTCGAAATCAACAAATTTCGTGACTGGTGCAAGCTTTCGCAGGAAATCAAGGAAACACAAGGCATCAAAAATGTGCTTTCACTTGCCAATGTTTATAAAATTGTCAGAAATGACAGTCTTCAGCAATTTGATTTCTCACCCGTAATCCGGCAGATCCCGTCTACACAGCAGGAAGTGGACAGCCTGAAAAAAGAAATTGCAAACCTGCCGATCTATGAAGGATTGGTGCTGAACAGCAAATCAAACGCCACGCTGATTGTAGTTACCTTCAACGACAAAGAGCTGAACAGCAAACGTCGGCTTACGATTGTAAGCGACATTGAAGCTATGGCTGAAAAGTTTGCCGAGAAATACAATACAGACCTGCACTATTCCGGAATGCCCTATATCCGGACGGTGAACATGAAGAAAATATCGGGTGAAATGAAGCTGTTCATGGGTCTTGCCGTGTTTGTAACACTCCTGATCCTGTGGGCTTTTTTCCGTTCGCTGCGGCTTACCTTGCTTTCCATTGTTGTTGTGCTTATCGGGGTGATATTTTCCGTCGGGATTTTACACCTTTTTGATTACAAAATTACCGCATTGACCGGCCTGCTTCCGCCGCTGCTGATTGTAATCGGCGTTCCGAACTGCGTTTTTCTGATCAACAAATATCAGTCGGAACTCAAAGCGCATAATGACAAGGACGAAGCGTTGCTGGAAATGATCCGTCAGATCGGGTTGTCAACTTTTCTGGCCAACATGACAACGGCAATCGGGTTCGGGGTTTTTTATTTTACAAACAGCATTCTGCTGGTCGAATTCGGCGTTGTGGCTGCCATCAGCGTGATGGTTACGTATGTGCTGTGCCTGCTGCTGATTCCGATAACGCTGCATTACATGAGCACACCGAAGCCACGACACCTCAAACATCTGGAAGGAAAATGGGCATCCGGTTTTTTGAAAAAAATAGATTTTCTGGTTCATAACCGCCGCAAACAGATCTACATGGCCATGGTCCTGCTGATCATCATTTCGGCCATCGGCATGACCAAGATCAAAACGATCGGGTACGTTGTGGACGACCTTCCGAAAAAAGATGTGGTTTATACCGACTTGCGGTTTTTCGAAAAAAACTTCAATGGCGTGCTGCCGTTTGAAGTGATGATCAATACTAAAAAACCTAACGGTGTTTTTGCAGATCAGGCGCAGACTTTATATAAGATCAAGGCATTTCAGAACGAAATGGCCAAGATGCCGGAATTTTCAAAACCGATTTCAGTCGTTGAAGCTTCGCGCTTTCTTTACCAGGCTTATCGTGGCGGCGACGCCCGGTATTTTGCTTTGCCGGGCGTACTGGAACTGAATAAACTGACCAATTATGTTCAGGGAAAACAAAATGCATCCAAACAGCTCAATACTTTCCTGAACGAAGACAAAAGCATTACAAGGGTCAGTTTTCAGATGGCGGACGTAGGCTCCGAGCGAATCAAGGAACTGATGCAAAAAATCAGGCCGAAAGTGGATTCCATTTTCAGTCCGGAGCAATACAAAGTCAGTCTGACCGGACACAGCCTCGTTTTCCTGAAAAGCAATGATTATCTGCTCAGCAATTTGTACGAAAGTCTTTTAATTGCCATTTTACTGATTGCCATTGTGGGCATGGTACTGTTCCGTTCCATCCCCATTATCCTGCTTTCCAAGCTGCCGTGCCTTATTCCGCTTGCATTGACGGCCGGTATTATGGGTTATTTCGGAATTTATTTCAAGCCGACAACGATCCTTATTTTCAGCATCACATTCGGGATTGCTTCGGATGGAACGGTTTATTTCCTGACGCGTTACAGGCAGGAATTGTATAATAACGGCTTGACGCCGTCACAGGCGGTTACACAATCCATTTTCGGAACCGGATTGAGCATGATTTATACGGCTGTGATCCTGTTTTCCGGTTTTATCATTTTTGCAGCATCCAGCTTTGGCGGAACCGCCGCAATGGGCGTTATGGTTTCCATTACCTTGCTTGTCGCCATGTGCACCAATCTGATTTTATTGCCTGCACTGCTTTTATCCATTGCAAAAAGACAAGGCAAGAATGTAAATCCTTCATAAACAGTATATCTGCTACTCTTCGTTAAACAATACGTTTCATTAAACAAAAAGAACTGGCTCACAGGAACCAGTTCTTTTTGTTTGTTTTACAGGATTGAAATCGCATTTCAGCCATTATCAATAACCTCAAACGGCTTATCCATCCAGTCTTCCGGAATATCGTCGAGTGCCTGCTTTAATTTATCAGCCCATATCTCGGATATTTTTTCCATATCCTTTTTCTCATACCGGTGCTCGATGATGGAAAAACTGTCTTTTTTGTAAAGTACAATGTCAATCGGGAAATCAACGTCGTTATTGCTCACACGCGTGGAATCAAAAGACAGAAATCCGGCTTTAAGTGCCTGTTTCATTGTAGAATATTCGTTCAGTACCCGGTTCAGGATCGCTTTGCCCTGACCGGAATTCCCGATGATCACATAAGGCGAACCTTCATCCAGCTCCACCCAGTTTCCTTCCGAATAAAGCAGGAACAGCTTGTGTTCGGCATCGTCTTTCAGCTGGCCGCCCACAATCGTGTTCAGGTTAAACTTAAAACCCGAGCGTTCCAGATTGGCCCTGTCCTCTTCCGCAACGCGTTTGATCTGTTCGCCAAAGGCATTTACAGCTTTATACAGTTTGTTGTAAACAACGCCTTCGTTGATCAGCTCCTCAAAATAATGCACCGCCTTGTCCCGCACGGAACGAAGTCCGCTGGTCATGATAAACAGCGAGTAACTATCCTTTTGCGTTACATACATTTTCTTTTTGACCGTCGTGTTGGTTCCTGCTGTAATGCGGGTATCAGCCAACGCAACCAGTCCTTCTTTTACTTTTATTCCCAGGCAATAAGTCATTTTTATCTCTGATTAGGTTAAAGCAATGGCTGTTTTCTGTCAGGACAACATCGCTTGTAACTACTTGAATCCGGTCCAAATGTACCAAAATGAGCGGTTTGGATTTAAAACTCAGCCTTTTACTTTTTGAGTTTTGACAATAAACAAAATACAGAATGAACTAAATGCCTTCTAATCAACAAGTTGAACAATACACCTTTGTGTACTAATCTTTACAGACTCAACCAGTTCCCATGCAGATTTGAAATGTGGTCATTGTTTCCCTGCATTACCCAATAACAGCATCATGATAAAACTAAAAACCTTCGCAGAGGATCAGCGAAGGTTTATGTACTATTATTCCAAAATTCTAAAATCTTAATTAACTATCCTGCAGTGCTTTTATGCGGATCACAAGTCCGTCCATATGATCATCCGGCCTGAGCTGGCAGGAAAGGCGGCTGTTTATGTCCACATCCGGCAAAGTATCCAGTGTAGCCAGTTCGCTGTCGTTTGATTCCGGCAGTTTGTCTGCTCCTTCCAGCACTTCAATATGGCATGTGGCGCAAAGTGCCATTCCACCGCAAGTGGCCTGGATATCGTATTCATATGCTTTGAGAACCTCCATCAGGCTCAGTCCCATATCCACCGGAACTTCCAGCTTCCGCCTTTCGCCGTTATATTCTTCAACTGTTATACTGATCATGACTAAAAAGGATTGACCCCGTTAACGGTCGTGTATTTAAAACTTAATTTCTGATCGGGATAAATGTATTTGAAAGCGCTCTGCATCATGATTGCCGCTTCATGAAAACCACATAGAATCAGTTTCAGCTTTCCGGGATACGTATTGATGTCACCGATTGCATAAATGCGCTCAATGTTTGTCGAGTAATCGAAAGTATCGACTATAATTGCTGACTTTTCCACGCCCAGGTTCCAGTCAGCAATGGGGCCGAGTTTCGGACTGAGGCCGAACAACGGAATAAAATGATCTGTCGGGACTTTGACAACCGACTTGTCATTTCCGGTAATGGAAACCTCCTTAAGAACGCCATTGCCGCCCAGGCTGCTGACCTGCGCTTGCAGGATCAGATCAATTTTTCCTTTTTCAGCAAGTTCAAACACTTTTTCAGCTGAATCCGGAGCGCCGCGGAATGTGTCGCCGCGGTGTACAAGCGTTACGCGAGACGCAATGCCGGCCAAGAAGACAGTCCAGTCCAGTGCCGAATCGCCTCCGCCTGCAAGCACAACGTTCTGATCTCTGAACTGTTCGGGTTTCCTGACCATGTAATGAACGCCTTTTCCTTCAAAGTATTCCAGTCTTTCAACCGCCGGTTTTCTGGGCTCGAAACTGCCGAGCCCCGCTGCAATCACAACAACCTGGCAATGAACTTCCGTACCTTCGTTTGTTTTTACGAGGTAACTTTCATCTTGCTGTTTTTCCAGAAATTCCACTCTTTCACCCAACGTAAAACCCGGCTTGAACTCTTCAATCTGCATGTACAGGTTTTTGACAAGATCCTCAGCAATGATTCCCGGTGCACCCGGAATGTCATAAATAGGTTTCTGCGGGTAAATTTCGGCAAGCTGGCCGCCGATAACAGGCAACGCATCTATCAAATGGCAGCGCATTTTCAGCAATCCTGCTTCAAAAACAGCAAACAGGCCGACAGGTCCGGCGCCTATGATGCAAATATCGGTGGTTATCATGTTCAGTTTCTGTTTGAATTCCGGAATAATATGCTACAAAAGTACCTTGTGAATGTCGTCCGTTCTAATCACAATTGGTTATCTACGATAACCTGAGGTTATGGAAAATCCTTTTTCAAATGGTTTCCGGATCAGGCAGAATGCGGGATTTAACAAGCGGCTGCTGGTATAAAGTATCCTGCCTCCTGACAAAACTTCGATTAAATGCGTTATTTTTATTGCTGTCTTTCCGGCTCGTTTAAGGGGTAGAAACCTGAAAAGCCCGTCTTCTTCGGTGACAGACATTCATTTTACATCTGAACCCGAAGAAATTTTTAATCCTCACTATGAAACAAACCAAAATCGGCAACTATCGTTGGGTAATCTGTGCTTTATTATTCTTTGCAACTACAATCAATTACATCGACCGGCAAATTCTCGGACTGCTGAAACCTACGCTGGAACTTGAATTCAACTGGTCGGAATCGGATTACGCCAATATTGTCATGGTATTTGCCGGCTGTTACGCACTGGGTTATCTTATTTTCGGGAATTTCATTGATAAGATCGGTTCCAAAATGGGTTATTCCATTTCCATTATCGTCTGGAGCATTGCTGCCATTCTGCATGCATTTGTAAAAAGCACATTCGGGTTTGGAGCTGTACGGGCACTTCTGGGACTGGGTGAATCGGGCAATTTTCCGGCTGCCGTAAAAGCAACGGCAGAATGGTTTCCGAAACGCGAACGTGCACTTGCCACCGGCATTTTCAACTCGGGAACCAGCATCGGAGCAGTAGCAGCGCCTATTCTGGTTCCGTGGCTGCTGGGCGCTTACGGCTGGCAGGAAGCCTTTCTGATTACCGGCGCACTTGGTTTTATATGGCTTGTTTTCTGGTGGCTTCTGTATGAAATTCCGTCCCGTCACAAGAAACTGACCGCAGAAGAAAATGCCTACATTCACAGCGACAACGAACTTTCCGACGGTGAAAACCAGGCTCCTATTCCCTGGTCAAAACTGCTGCAATTGCGTCAGGCGTGGGTTTTTATCATTGGCAAGATACTTACTGACCCGATCTGGTGGTTTTTCCTCTTTTGGCTTCCGTCCTACTTTGCAACTACTTTTTCCCTAGATCTGAAAAAGCCGAGTCTTCATCTTGCGATTGTTTACACGGCCACTACTTTCGGCAGCATCGGCGGCGGTTATTTGTCTTCGTATCTTATCAAGAAAGGCTGGGCGCCGCTGAGAGCAAGAAAAACAACTTTACTGATTATGGCATTTGCGGTCATGCCGATCATTCTGGCCAAATATGCTACGGATATCTGGGTTGCAGTAGGAATAATCAGTATTGCGGCTGCGGCGCATCAGGCGTGGAGTGCCAATATTTTCACGATTGTTTCCGATATTTTCCCGAAAAGAGCCGTCAGTTCCGTGGTCGGGATCGGCGGGATGGCTGGTTCCATCGGCTCCACTTTGTTTCCGTTACTCGTTGGTTCTCTGCTGGATTATTACAAAGCAGCAGGAAATATTAGCGCAGGATACAACGTTCTGTTTATAATATCCGGCCTTGCTTATCTGGTCGCATGGCTTATCATTCATTTTCTGACTTCCAACATGAAACCGGTTGAAGAATCAATAAGGAAATAACGTTCCTGAAAGTAAAATTCAGCCTGATTCGCAGCTTCATTAACCATCGCCTGACAGATCAATTTCAACAATGAAAAAGTACGGTTCTCATTTTCTTTTCCTTGCCATTTCCATTACCCTGTTCTATTGTAAAACAAACAAGAAGGTTGTCACGCAGCAGACTACGGCTACTACGGAAATTGTAAAACCCGATACCGTGGCGCCTGTTCCCGGAACATCCCCTTTTATCCGTCCTGAAAATACGATTGCCAGAATGCAGGTTGAAAACGGGTTTGAAGTAAAGCTCGTTGTGGCCGAACCGCTTGTCAGTGCGCCCGTAGCCATGCAGTTTGACGACAAAGCCAGAATGTGGGTCGTGGAAATGACCGGCTACATGCCGGATACGATCGGAACCGGCGAAGATATCCCGAACGGTAACATTGTGATTCTGGACGACAGGAACAAGGACGGCGTGTACGACGAACGGATCGTTGTTGTGGATTCCCTGGTGCTTCCAAGAGCGATTTGCCTCATTGAAAATGGCATTCTGGTTGCGGAACCGACCAATTTATGGTTCTACGAAATAAAAAACGACAAAGCGGTCAAGAAGACTTTGGTAGATGACAAATATACCGAAGGCGGCAATGTAGAGCACCAGCCAAACGGCCTGTTGCGTGCCATGGATAACTGGATCTACAACGCCAAGTCGGATAAACGCTATCGTAAAAGAGGGAATAAATGGGAAATCGAGCATACGCATTTTCGCGGCCAGTGGGGCATTACGCAGGATAATTACGGACGACTTTATTACAACAACAATTCACAGAACCTGCTCGGCGACTACTTTCCGGCGGGACTTGGCGCTTTTAACAAAAACCAGAAAGGCGTTGCCGGCTATAATGAAAAATCAGTTGCCAATAACAAGGTTTATCCGATCCACCCGACTCCCGGCGTAAACCGAGGGTACATGAAAAATATCCTCGACGACAGCCTGCGGCTGAACGACTTTACGGCAGCTGCCGGACCGGTTATTTACCGCAGCGCCTTGTTCGGTCCGTCTTACGAGTTCAACGCGTTTGTGCCGGAACCGTCTGCCAATCTGATCAAACGGAATATTCTGGATGAAAGAGGCTATGTTGTAAAAGGAGAACAGGCATATAAAGGAAAGGAATTTCTGGCCAGTACCGACGAACGTTTTCGTCCCGTAAGCCTTTACAATGCACCCGATGGCGCCATGTATGTGCTGGATATGTACCGCGGAATCATTCAGCATAAAACATACCTCACGCCTTACCTGAAAGACCAGATCGGGAAAAGAAACCTTACGCAGCCCCTTTCCAGCGGACGCATTTACAAGATCGTTCCGAAAAATACAGAATCCAGGCCCGTAACCATTCCTGACAAAGCGGACGAACTTGTAAAGCTGCTCGGACATGCCAACGGATGGGTACGCGACAGGGCGCAGCAGAAACTGATTGACGGAAAATACAACCAGACGCTCCCTGCACTGCGGGAAGCTGTAAAGCAAAAAAACAATCCGCTACTTGCCATTCATGCATTATGGACGCTGGAAGGACTTAATTCGCTTAAATCCGAAGAGGTTGTGGCCTGGCTTTCTTCGCCGGAATGGACCTACCGGATGCAGGCACTTTCCGTGGCGCCTTACATGATGAATCCGTCCTCGTACCGGCAGTTTGCCTCGGCTTTTGAAACTATGGTGAATGAAAATGACACGCTTTCAGCGCCGTACATAGCTTTTATCTGCAAATCAATGGAAACCTTTGATTCGACTGCTTCGCATAACCTGCTGACGAAACTGGCTGTCAAATATCCCTCCAACCGTTATGTTTCCGATGCTGTGATCAGCAGTCTTCAGGATAAGGAAGAATTGTTCCAGAACGAGATTACAGCCTCGCTTGCCGATCCGAACATACTGTTCAACAAACAGCTGCAAAAAGCCATTGCCGGTATTAAAAATGCGCAGGGAAACCGGAACCCGGAAACGCTGAAAAAAGAATTCCCGAAAGGCGAAGCGTTATTTACTTCCATTTGCCAGACTTGTCACGGACCGGATGGCGGCGGCGTCCGGTCACTTGCGCCGCCTTTGAACCAGTCGGAATGGGTCACTGGAAACAAGGATAAGCTGATTTCTATTGTACTATTTGGTCTTACAGGCCCTGTAAAGGTGAACGGACATGTGTACCAGACCCCGGAAGTGAGCGGCGACATGCCGGGAATCGGATATGACAAAGACATGCCGAACGAAGATATTGCGCAGCTTTTGAGCTTTATCCGCAAATCCTGGCGCAACAATGCGGACAAAGTTACAACCGAAGAAGTTGCCCGCACACGCCAGAAACTGACAGGCCGTGAAAAAGCCTTTACAGAAGCCGAACTGAACGGAATATAAGTTTAAGAATAATGATTTCACAAGGCTGTTTTCTTTCAAAAGGAAGCAGCCTTTTTATTAATAAGCCGGACACTTTCGTATTAACTTTCATTAAATCTCTTTTAATGATCAGATTTGGTTTTCTAAACCGCTAAGTTTGCCGGTATAAATACAGCTTTGCCGTTATCAGGTTATTGATTAAAATTAGTTAAGCATCTTGATTTTGTAATTTGCTCTTTTCAAAACATGAACTTCTTAACAGCTAACAGCTGATTGCCAGTAGCCACTTAGCAGATTTCACATGTCTTTTTTTACAACTTCCGCGCCGATCACCATTACTTGCCACAAACGCCTCGCGCCGTATCTGGAGCAGGAAGTCAAAAACCTGGGATTTGTTATCGAGGAAGCGTTTGTAACAGGTGTCCGCATCAAGGGAACCATCAACGATTGCATCAAGCTGAATCTCAATCTTTACTGCGCCAGTCAGGTTTTGTACAGCCTGGGAAGTTTTACCGCCAGCCATCCGGATGATGTTTACAACTATGTCCTGAACGTAAATTGGGAAGACATTCTTGAAAACGAAGGTTATTTCTCAGTGACGAGCAACGTTCAGAATCCGACGATCAACAACAGCATGTTTGCCAATCTGCGCGTGAAAGATGCCATTGTAGACCGTTTCCGCGAACAGAAAGGAACGCGTCCTTCCACCGGATCCGATCTTACAGGCGCTGTTGTGCACTTGTTCTGGAAAAATGAACATGCCGAACTTTTTATGGATACTTCCGGCGATTCACTGGCGCGGCATGGTTACCGCAAAATTCCCGGGCGCGCACCGATGCTGGAAGCCCTTGCTTCGGCCACCATCCTGGCAAGCCGCTGGGACCGGGCTTCTGCTTTTATCAACCCGATGTGCGGTTCGGGAACGCTGGCGATTGAAGCCGCTTTGATTGCCACCAACAGCCGTCCGGGTTTGTTCCGCAACAACTATGCGTTCATGCACATTCAGGGGTTTGACGAAGAAATCTACTTTGCCGAACAGGATTTGCTGGACGAGCAGATTATTGAAGTTCCCGGCCTGCGGATCATCGCAACGGATTACAGCAATGTAGCCATCGCCAATGCCAAAAAGAATGCCATTGCTGCCGGCGTTGCGGATCTGATCGAATTTGCAGTGTGTGATTTTGCCGATACCGAAGTGCCGGCTGAAAACAAAGGTGTATTTTTCATCAATCCTGAATACGGCGACCGGCTTGGAAATCTGGATGAACTGGAAGATACTTATGCGCGAATAGGCGATTTTATGAAAAAGAAATGCGGCGGCTATTTTGGCTACGTATTTACCGGAAATCTGGAACTGGCCAAAAAAATCGGGTTAAAGGCAAAGCGCAGAATTGAATTCTATACAAGCACCATTGACTGCCGTCTGCTGGAATATGAACTGTACGAAGGCACCAGAAGAGAAATGGCAAAGGAAAACGGACTGGCATAATATTTTTTGATTATCATTCAGAATCAAAATTCTGAACTCATGAAACAGTCACAATCGGGAAACGGGCAACAAAGCCAAAGTTCCCAAACCAGAACTGAAAACAAGGATAATCTGGACAGCAGACATCAGGAAGAAGAAACTGTAAAAGGCGATCATATTACGCATAACAAACAAGAACAACATAGTTCCGGTAAAAGCCAGAAACAGCAGCAGAGCTAAGGTCAGGCTTTACATTTCGGAGTTGATTATTTAAAAGAACCGGGCAAGAACATTCACTGTCCGGTTCTTTTTGTAAAATCTTTAAATCAGAACAGAATCAACAATCCAGTACTCTACTTTCACATCTCACATCTCATTTTGTAAAAAACATGATCGTCAATTATCAGGAAAAAGGCTGGCAGATTATTTCACAACGTGCACATGGCTTGCTAGCCGGACAATTCTGCTTCTACTGGAAAAATGACATGCGCCCGGAACGCTGGCTGGAAACGATTATTGCTACCACAGAACATGACGATGCATTCAACGAATTTGTGAATGACGATAACCTGATCAATGAGAACGGCGGGCCGATCAATTTTAAAATGCGTGTGTTTGAAGAGGCAAAATGCGATGAACTGCTGCAACTTGCGTTATCCAAAAGTCGTTATATCGCCTTGCTGACTTCACGCCATATTCAGTTTTTATACCAGCATTCGGATCAGAAAGATGCAAGGGAATTTTGTAAAATGCTGGAAAAATGGGACCGCAAATGGCTGAAAGAAACAGGCTTGAAAAAAGAGGAAATTACATGGGCTTACGCTGTTCTGGAATGGTGCGACGCACTTTCGCTATTGATTTGCCAGCAGCTGATCCAGCCGGAAAACAGAAAAATTGAAATCAGCGGCGGTCCGGACAATCTGCAGTATCAGTTATGGTCCAAGAATGAATCCGAGCTTACAATTGAGCCCTGGCCTTTTATAAAGGACAGCTTCACCATTACTTACGAATCGAAACTGGTTTCCAAACTGACCTTTAAAGATGTGAAGGAATTCAGGGAAGATCTGAAAGATGCGCCTTTGACGATACACACCTTTCAGATTTCCAGACGTTGACTTTATATGCCGGAAAACAATGTGAATGATTCCGGCTGCACATTTACAGCATTGGCATCTTCGTTGTCCGGCAAGGTTCCCAAGCCGTTCCATTCTTCATCCGACGACGCGATCAGCTTCTGCCACTGACTTACAGCTTCCGGCAAAATAACCGAACGAACGGACTTTGAAAAGTTGAGAACCCCGGCAACATGCGTATCTCCGGACCAGCGGTGAATAATGATTGTTTCTTCTTCAGGATTTGCCTCCACTTCAATGGCATTTCTGTCCGGGCTGTTCAGTGCCGGCATTTCTTTTCTCAGCTCAATCAGTTTTTTGTAATACCGGAACATGGTCTGATGACTTTCTTTTTCCAGTAATTCCCACTGAAGCTTCGAGTTGTTGAAGGTTTCTTCCGAAACCGGGTCCGGTGCTTCACCTTCCAGATGAAAGGCTGCGAATTCGCTTTTTCTTCCTTTTCTCACTGCTTCTGCCAGTTCCTGATCGGTATGGCTCACAAAGTACTGGAACGGGTTGCTTTCGCTCCACTCCTCGCCCATAAAGAAAAACGGCTGATACGGACTAACGATCACAGCGCCGGCCAGCAGTTTCTGCATTTCATAACTTACAAGCTGGCTCGTTCTTTCGCCAAGCATGCGGTTGCCGACATGATCATGGTTCTGTGAAAAAACCACAAACTGGCTGCCCGGATTTCCTTCTGCTTTTACTCCGAACTTCCTTTTGCGGTGTTCCGAAAATATTCCGTCAAATACATATGCGTCTTTGTACGATTTGGCAAGCGAAGTAATGGGTTCAAAATCAGAATAATAACCATTTCGTTCCTGACCGGACGAAACGCGCAGCGCATGATGAAACTCATCAATCCACTGTGCATCCATTCCGTAGCCGCCTTTTGAGACCGGATTGATGAACCGCGTATCATTCAGATCCATTTCCACAATCAGGTAATGCGTTTTTCCGGATTCTTCCATGTATTCGTCCAGCCTCGTCCTGATTTCTTCCAGCAGATGCACCGGACTGAAATCCTTGATGGCATGAACGGCATCCATACGCAGCGCGTCGATATGAAAATCGCGGAACCACATCAGCGCATTTTCGATGAAATATTGTCTTACGCCATCGCACCACGCGTCATCGAAGTTGATGGCATTTCCCCACGGCGTATTGTATTTATCCGTAAAGTAAGGTCCGTACTGTGAAAGAACGTTTCCTTCCGGCCCGATATGGTTGTAAACAACATCCAGAATAACAGCCAGTCCTTTGCGGTGACAGGCATCCACCAATTGCTGAAGACCTATTGCGCCGCCATAGGAATCCTGCACACAATAAGGAAAAACACCGTCGTAGCCCCAGTTTCTGCCGCCGGCAAATTGTGAAACCGGCATGATTTCAATGGCTGTGATACCCAGTTCTACCAAATGATCCAGCTTTTCCTCCATCGCCGCAAACGTACCTTCCGGTGTGAAAGTGCCGGTATGCAGTTCGTAGGTGATATAATCTTTGAGAAATGGATTTTCCCAGTCATGGTCATGCCATTTGTACGCCTGAATGTCAATGGCCTCCGATGGACCATGAACACCTTCCGGCTGCGAAAGCGTTGCCGGATCGGGAAGCGGATCTTTTCCGTCTATGATAAAATGGTACAGATCACCGGGCCGTACGCGTTCGGTTTCCAGCTGCCAGTAACCGTAACTTTCTTTCCGAAGCGGTAGTTTCAGTTCTTTATTAACAAGCTGGATTTGTACCTGCTCTGCTTCCGGTGCCCATACAGCTATGGTTGCCTGTCCATCTTCATCAAACCTAACTCCGGGTATTTTATATAGTAATTGCTCTGAATTCATTTTAAAACAAGATATTTTTAAAAACCATAACGGATCTGCTGTCAACGGTCACTTCTGCACCTGCATGAAATACCGGCCCGTTCTCATCGATTGTTCCTTCACTGGTATCAATCACTTTATGCCATTCCTGACCGTATTTTTCAGGAGGCAAAACATACGTAACGGGTTCGTAATGCGCATTGAAAACCAGATAGAAATTGTCATCGTAAATAGGTTCACCTTTTTTATTTACGTGGCGGATTCCTTTGCCGTTCAGGTAAATTCCAAGCGATTTGGCATAATCATGGTTCCAGTTTTCGTCGGGCATCTCTGTACCTTCAGGCAGAAACCAGGCGATGTCTTCGAGTCCGACTCCTTTGATCGGCAAACCTCTGAACCAGTCTTTACGCCGGAACGAACGGTGTGCTTTACTGAATGCAACCAGTTTCTGTGAAAACTCAAGTAGTTTCGTATCCACATGTTCCCAGTTAAGCCACGAAATCTCATTATCCTGGCAGTAAGCATTGTTATTTCCTTGCTGGGTACGTCCCCATTCGTCACCGGCGACAAGCATCGGAACGCCTTGGGACAAGAAAAGTGTAGTCAGGAAATTTCGTTTCTGCTTGTTTCTCAGTTCAATAATTCCGGGATCGTCCGTCGGGCCTTCCACGCCGCAGTTCCATGAACGGTTATGACTGTCGCCATCCATATTGTTTTCGCCATTTGCAATGTTACGCTTTTCATTATACGAAACCAGATCATTAAGGGTAAATCCGTCATGTGCCGTAATGAAATTGATACTTGCCGTCGGGCGTCTGTATTCCCCTTTGTAAAGATCTGAGCTTCCTGTAAAGCGTTCTGCAAATTCGGCAAGCATGCTGTCTGCTCCGCGCCAGAAATCCCGCATACAATCGCGGTACAGTCCGTTCCATTCCGCCCAGCCGATCGGGAATTTACCGACCTGGTATCCGTTATGGCCAACGTCCCACGGTTCGGCAATCAGTTTTACCTGCGAAATAATCGGGTCCTGATGTATAATATCGAAGAAAGCACTCAGTCGGTCCACTTCATGTAGCTCTCTGGCCAGCGTGGATGCAAGGTCAAAACGGAATCCGTCCACATGCATTTCCGTGATCCAGTAACGCAGACTGTCCATAATCAGGCGCAGAACGCTCGGAAGCCTTGCATTGAGCGTGTTTCCGGTACCGGTATAATCCATGTAATAGCGTCCGTCCAAAAGCCGGTAATAGGATGCATTGTCAACACCTTTGAACGAAAGTGTCGGGCCCATGTGGTTTCCTTCACCGGTATGGTTGTAAACTACATCCAAAATAACTTCAATTCCGGCCTTGTGAAGTTCTTTCACCATGTTTTTAAATTCCAGCACCTGATCGCCGTGTGTTCCGGAACTGCTGTAGCGTACATCCGGCGAGAAAAAGCCGATGGAATTGTATCCCCAGTAATTGGTAAGTTCGCGTTCTTTCAGATGGCGGTCTGCAATGAAATGATGCACCGGCATCAGCTCAACGGCATTTACACCCAGATTCTTAAGATATGCAATCGTGGCCGGATGGCCCATGGCTGCGTAAGAACCTCTGATTTCTTCGGGTATTTCCGGGTTCAGGTACGTAAAACCTTTTACATGGGTTTCATAAATGATGGTGTCATGGTACGGAATATTGGGCGACTGTACACCTTCCCAGTCAAATTCCGGGTCCACAACAACCGATTTTGGAATATAAGGTGCACTGTCCAGTTTACTGTAACTCAGATCTTCGTTCTCATCTCCGATGACATAGCCAAAAAGCGCATCGTGCCACTGGATTGTTCCCGAAATGGCTTTTGCATACGGATCAATCAATAATTTATTCGGGTTAAAGCGGTGGCCTTGTTCGGGTTCAAACGACCCGTGTACGCGGTAACCGTACAATTGTCCGGGTTTGAGGCCCGGCACATAAACATGCCATACGTGATGCGAGACTTCCCCAATTTCAATTTTAATATTCTCAGACAGGCTTTCCGGGCTATCAAACAGACACAAATCCACGCCAGTCGCATTTTCTGAATACAAGGCAAAGTTCACTCCGATACCGTCATATGTTGCGCCTAAGGGGTAAGGTTGCCCGGGGTAAACAATTACATTGTCCAGTACGGATTGGTCAACTACTTTCTTGTTAGAAATTTTTCTCATTTTATATCATTTTAATCCCAAAAAAACGATTTCGACAACGTGTCTAAATCTGCTTTTCCAAATAGCTTGCTCACTTTAATCATGAGCGAAAATTCTTTGAGTACACCTTTTGCTATAAAATTATGCCAACGGTCGGAAAAGATCGCAGGGAAGAAATTCCACAATCACCTAACAACTAATTGGAAAAATGAATCAGGAAATACAGGAAGCACTCAAATTGTTCAGAGTAGCCAATCCGCTCATGCTGTCGCACTTGCCCGAATGCACTGAAGATGATTACCATAATGCAACGGAATTACTTGCAGAACACGGACTGGCAAATGTCCACAAATCCGAGATTACACTTAAAAACAGAACCGCAAGCCTTACAGAAGAAGGAGAACAAGCCTTGCAGTCCATGAACTAGCCACATAACCCCATTTCACATGCCCGTTCCAACCAACCTTTCAGAAGATCTTCTTTCGGAAATGTACCTGTTTCTTGAAGAAGTAAGTGAAGTCAACGAAGATACCGAATATAATCCTTCCAAAGAATATCTTGTCAAGGCCATCCAGCAACTTGTCAGGGAAAAAGGACTTACTTCCATTGATGAGGATTTTGAAACGCCTTTCGTTCATCCGATGATCACGATCCAGAAATGGGTGGAGGAGTTAAAAACCGCTGTCAAAGAAACTTTACTGAAAAACCCGCATTAATCAGGCACAATGCAGCATCCGCTAAAATGCCCTGGATCGATGTTTTTTGGTATGGTTTTTATGGAATTTTGAATGGTTCCAAATAGATTCGGAACGGAAATATCCTGGTTTCAAGAAATCGAATTTACTGCACCTGGTTAGCAAGGTTCATACGGGCTGGGCAAATTTTGCATTTTACTTAGTATGAAAGCTCCGGGATTTGCTACTTTCGCACTTTATCGCAGTCATCGATTTCAAGAAATTAGCATTTTTACCAACAATTTATGATTCTGATTGTCGACGACAGGCCGGAAAACATTCTTCCTTTAAAAAAGATACTTGAACTGCACCAATTCAAAACGGATAGTGCAGGTTCAGGTGAAGAAGCATTAAAAAAGATCCTGAACCAAAGCTACTCCGTAATCATCATGGATGTGCAGATGCCCGGTATGGACGGGTTTGAAGTAGCAGAAGCCATTTCAGGGTTCAGCAAGGCAAAAGACACACCGATCATTTTTCTATCAGCGGTAAATAAGGAGAAGAAATTCATTACAAAGGGCTATTCCTCAGGCGGTATCGACTACCTTACAAAACCGGTTGATCCCGATATCCTGCTGCTGAAAGTCAAAACGTTCAACAAGCTTTTCCAGCAGCAGCAGGAACTTAAGGCCATCCAGCATTCGCTTCAGAATGAAATCGAGATCCGTAAAAATGCGCAGGAAGAACTTGCATTCCGGATGCATGAACTGCGTTTTATACTGGAATCCCTGCCCCAGATTGCGTTTACCGTCAACGTGGAAGGCAATATTGATTTTGTGAACGAACATTGGTTTCAATTTTCGTCCCTGGCCAGCGTATTTCCTGAAATGCACCCCGAAGACTATTTCACAGAACGTTGGTCTGAGCACTTTGCTGCCGGACAGGAATTTACACGTGAAGCCAGACTTAAGGCCCTTGAATCTGCCGAATACAAATATTTCTTGCTTAAAATCATTCCGATTGTCCAGAATGGAGCCATTGTGCGGTGGGTGGGAACATTCACCGATATTCATGAACAGAAAATGGCGAACGAACTGCTGGAACACAAAGTGGAATTGCGTACGCGCGAGCTGCTGGACAAAAATACCGAACTGGAAACCACCAATCATGAACTTCAGCAGTTTGCATGGGTCGTGTCCCACGACCTTAAAGAACCGCTCAGGAAAATTCAGACGTTTAACCATCTGATCAAGGAAAAATTTCTGACCGGGAATGAAGAAGCCATTTCTCTCCTGAACCGCTCGATCAACTCCTCGGCAAGAATGTCGCGGCTGATCACCGATCTGCTGGAATATTCCAGGCTTTCTGTTAAAGCAAACTTTCAACAAACTGACCTTAACTTCCTGATTGAAGAGATTTTACTGGACTTTGATGAAGTTATTGAAGAGAAAAATGCATTGGTTCAGGTTCATCCGTTACCTATTATAGATACCATTCCGAGCCAGATCAGACAAGTATTTCAAAACCTGATCGGCAATGCCCTTAAGTTTTCCAAACCGGGAACGCCACCCTTGATCACGATCTCGTCGGAATTCATTGAATTCAAAGA
The DNA here is from genome assembly GCF_005860765.1 of Dyadobacter sediminis. Lineage (GTDB taxonomy): Bacteria > Bacteroidota > Bacteroidia > Cytophagales > Spirosomataceae > Dyadobacter > Dyadobacter sediminis. Next base: position 1,384,820 of record NZ_VCEI01000011.1, read on the forward strand.
AATGGCCGGGCCTGCGGTAACAAACGGAAATTTCTGCCGGATTGTCATCGCCGATAACGGGATCGGGTTTGATGAAAAATTTCTGGACCGGATATTTGTGATCTTTCAGCGGCTTAACAACATCAGCACATACGAAGGGACCGGCATCGGACTTGCGATTGCAAAGAAAATTATGGAGAAACACAACGGTCTGATTTCTGCCCGAAGCATGGAAAACGAAGGTTCACAGTTTATCCTCGTACTGCCGCTGGTTCAGGAAAATGACATCACCGAACCTTAAATCAAATTGAAATTCAGCATTACAGTACCTATGACAAAAACCTCTAATTCAATCATACAGCAATTACGGATTGTATTTTCCTTTTCCGTCCTGCTTTTGTTTTTCAGCCTTCTGGCATCGTATTACAGCACACAGAAACTGATCAATAATTCCCGGCTGGTAAATCATACAAACGAGGTACTGATTGAAGCAGAAAGCATTATTTCGCATATGAAGGACGCAGAAACCGGCCAGCGTGGATTTCTGATCACGTCCGATCCGGCATTTCTTGATCCTTACAAAGGGGCCTACGAAAAAACCACCGACAGCTATAACAACCTGCAGGAACTGACTTCCGAAAATCCTGTACAGCTTAAAAACCTGCGTGAAGTAAAAGCGCTGTACGAGGCCAAATTCGGCCAGATGCAGTACATCATTGATCAGGCCAGAAAAAATTCTTCTTACGTCGATGATACCGATGCGCGTTTAAGGGAAATGCTGAAAGGAAAGAAACTGATGGATGACCTCCGGTTAATGATTGACAGGATCAAAAAGGAGGAAAACCAGATTTTACAGAACAGACTGGAACAACAGCAGATTTACATTACATACACGCCGGTTCTGTTGATCATTGCCGCTCTGATTTCCATACTGATTACCTTCTTTGCCTATATCCGTATTAAAAACGATATGGATAAACGCATTGCCATTCAGAAAGTTGAAGAGGAAAAATACAGGGAAACGCAAAAAAGGATCGCGCATATTGAACAGATTACCCAGGAAGTTTCAGCCGGGAATTACGATGCAAAAAGCCTGGATGAAAATGAGGACGAGCTGGGACGGATCTCCTTGGCGCTGAATTCCATGACGGAATCGCTGAAAGTGACTTTTGATGATCTTAACCGCCAAAACTGGTTACAGAAAGGCACTGTAAGCATCAGCGATGCGATCCGTGGTGAAAGAGTACTTAAAAAGCTGGCTGCCAATCTGATGAAAACAATCACGGATTATGCCGGTGCGCAGATCGGAACCATTTACATTGTAGAAAACACCTGGAACTATAAACTTACCGGTTCGTACGCCATACAGCATGCACCTGAAAACCTGAAAACAGGCGAAGGGCTTGCCGGACAAGTGATTGAAAGCAAAAAACCGCTTTTTTTACAGCATATTCCGGAAGATTATCTGAAAGTGACTTCCACACTCGGAGAAACAAAGCCCGCTGCCATTGCTATTCTGCCGCTGACTTATGCTTACGAATGCATCGGGATTATTGAACTTGGCTTCCTGGAAAAGCCTGAACCGATTGTGGTTAAATTCCTGGAAGACAATCTTGAATCCATGGCAACCGGAATCAACTCAGCGCTGGATTATCTGAAACTGCAGAACTTCCTGGAAGAAACGCAGACACAGGCCGAAGAACTTCAGACGCAGCACAATGAACTTGAAAATCTGAATGCGGAACTGGAGGCGCAATCGCAAAAACTGCAGGCTTCCGAAGAAGAACTCCGCGTGCAGCAGGAAGAACTTCAGCAAACCAATGAAGAACTGGAAGAAAGAAGCGGGCTCCTCGAAGAAAAGAATTTTGAAATCCAGAAAAAAGCCGAAGAACTTGAACTTACAACCCGCTATAAATCGGAGTTCCTGGCCAATATGTCGCATGAACTCCGTACACCGCTGAATTCCATTTTGCTTCTGAGCAGATTGCTGGCAGAAAACAACGATGAAAACCTGAACGACGAACAGATCGAGTATGCAACCGTCATCCAGTCTTCGGGCAACGGACTGCTCGGTCTGATTGATGAAATTCTGGATCTTTCCAAGATTGAGGCGGGCAAAATGGATCTTGAATATGCCAGGATTTCGGTCAGCGATATCAGTACGGATATGAACGCCTTGTTTGCTCCGGTAGCAAAGCAGAAAGGGCTTGATTTCAGAATCAACATTGCATCCGGAGTTCCGCAGGTCATTGAAACGGACAAAATGCGTCTGGAGCAGATCCTTAAAAATCTGATTTCCAATGCACTTAAATTCACTTCAACCGGATTTGTAAAGGTTAACATGCAGCTCAGGGAAGACGATCAAGGCATACTCTGTATTTCTGTAACCGATTCGGGAATCGGCGTTGCACCCGAAAAACAGCAACACATCTTTGAAGCTTTCCAACAGGCAGACGGTTCTACCAAAAGAAAATATGGCGGCACCGGACTGGGCTTGTCCATCAGCCGCGAACTTGTAAAACTGCTTGGCGGTGAAATCACCCTGACCAGCGCTGTGAACGAAGGCAGCGAATTTGCCCTTTGCATTCCGCTTGAAAGAAGGGATGAAACGGAAGAATCGGTACCTGAAAAAACCACTTTCCCGATCAGCCACAAAGACGAACCGCAAACCAAAATAATACCGGACTTTCACGCACAGTTCAGAAGCTTGGTTATTCCGCCTGACATTGCAGACGACCGGGACCAAATTGAAGAAAATGACAAAGTAATCCTGATCATTGAGGACGATACGGTTTTTGCCAAATCCTTGCTTGAATACACCCGCAGGCACAAGTACAAAGGCATCGTATCGGTAAGAGGCGATGAGGGGCTTTTACTTGCCGAGAAGTTCAGGCCGATGGGTATTCTGCTGGACATACAGCTGCCGGTTATGAGCGGATGGGAAGTAATGGACAAGTTGAAGGAAAACCTAAATACGCGGCATATTCCCGTTCATATCATGTCGTCACACCGCATGAAAAATGAAAGTCTGATGAAAGGTGCAGTCGATTTCATTGACAAGCCCGTTGCACTGGACAAAATGCAGGAAGTATTTAAAAAGATTGAATACATCATCAGCCGGAAGACGAGTAAAGTACTGATTGTGGAAGACAATTCCATGCATGCCAAGGCACTTGCGTATTTTCTGGGAACTTTCAATATCAACTCCGAACTGAAAAGCAATATCAATGAAGGTGTACAGGCGCTGAAAAACAACGAAGTGGACTGCGTGATCCTGGATATGGGCATTCCCGACAAGAAAGCTTACGATATGCTGGAAGAAGCCAAAAAGAATCCGGGGCTTGAAAATATTCCCATCATCATTTTTACCGGTAAAAGCCTTTCCATGCCGGAAGAACTCAGGATCAAACAATATGCAGATTCCATAATTGTCAAGACAGCTCACTCCTATCAGCGCATGCTGGATGAAGTTTCGCTGTTCCTGCATGTGGTGGAAGAAAATAAAATTAATTCCAAAAAAGCCAATGAACAGAAAAAGCTGGGCGGACTTAGTGAAATCCTGAGTAATAAAACGGTTCTGATCGCAGATGACGATGTCAGAAATATTTTCTCGCTGACCAAATCGCTGGAAAATTACAAGATGAACGTCATTACTGCACTGGACGGAAAAGAGGCTTTGCAGAAACTGAAAGAAAATCCCGCAGTAGATGTGGTGCTGCTGGATATGATGATGCCGCAAATGGACGGTTATGAAACGGCCAAACGCATCCGTGAGAATTTCCAGTGGCGCAACCTGCCGGTTATTGCCGTTACTGCCAAGGCCATGACGGGCGACAGGGAAAAATGCATCAATGCCGGCGCTTCTGATTATATTACCAAACCGGTGGATATCGATCAGCTGATTTCCCTGTTACGGGTATGGCTTTATGAAAAGTATTAAACCAAGGCAATTGCCGGAAAAAGGAAAAATGAACAGCTTGAATAATTTTGTTTACTGAACATTATTCCAAAAAGCCAAAAGCTAATAGCTAACAGCTAACAGCCAACAGCTGCATAAACCAATTTATATACAACGAAAACTTGCGGAAACGAAGCCGACGGTATGGGTAAAAAAAGAATACTGATAATTGATGATGATGCAAGAAACATTTTTGCCCTTAAAGCTACTTTAAAAGCAAAATCGTATGACTGCTTTTCCTGTACAGGTGCTCCCGAAGCACTGGAACTACTGCGTACAAACGAAACAGTTGACGCCATTCTGATTGATATGATGATGCCTGAAATGGATGGTTATGAAGCCATTCCATTGATTAAAGGCATGGAGGGCCGGAAAAATATACCTGTATTTGCAGTCACTGCACAGGCAATGGTCGGAGATCGGGAAAAGTGTCTCCAGGCCGGTGCAGACGGATATATCTCAAAACCGATTGATGTGGAAAAACTTTTACAGCTGCTTGGCGATATATAACTGTGCATAATGATTGAAGATGAAGATATAGCTATTTTGCTAAACGACTTGTTCGATATTTACGGATATGATTTTACGCGCTATTCCAAGGCATCGCTGAAAAGACGTATCATCAGGCTGTGTGCGCTGGATAAAATTCCGAGTTATGCCGAACTTCGTTACAGGGTCAGAACGGATGAAACGTACTTCAAACGCTTTGTGGAAGAAATTACGGTGAACGTTACCGAAATGTTCCGTGATCCTTCTTTTTACAAATCCCTGCGGGAAGATATCCTACCGGTGCTGGGAACCAAGCCATTTATCCGTATATGGCACGCGGGTTGTTCCACCGGTGAAGAAGTTTATTCCATGGCTATTCTGCTGAAAGAAGCAAACCTGCTACGGAAATCTCTTTTGTACGCTACGGACCTGAATCCCAGTGTATTGGAAAAGGTACGAAAAGGAATTTTTCCGTTGAACCAGATGAAGCAATACTCTGAAAGCTATATTGCATCAGGCGGCATTCATGATTTTTCAATGTACTATACAGCCCATTACGGACAGGCAAAATTCGATAAGGAACTGGCTGAAAAAATCATTATTTCCACGCACAACCTTGTTTCCGACAGTTCATTCAATGAATTTGACCTGATCCTCTGCAGAAATGTGCTGATCTACTTTGACAAGGAATTGCAGGACAGGGTTTTAAAGCTTTTTGATGAAAGCCTCGGAACGTTGGGCTACCTTGCACTCGGCACAAAAGAAACTCTCAAATTTTCAGCTGTCCAGAGCAAGTTCAGGCAGCTGAACCGCGAAAAAATATGGAAGAAAATCATTTAAAAAATTCTTGCAGGGCTCTGCTGATCGGCGGCTCAGCCGGAAGTCTGCAGGTATTGTTCAACCTGTTTCCGGCCATAAAGCCTGACTTTACTTTTGCTGTTATCATTGTACTTCACCGCCGTAATTCCGGAGATTCTGCGCTTTCCGAACTGCTTTCCACCAAAACGCTTGCCCATACACTGGAAGCCGAGGACAAGGACCCCATCCTTCCCGGCAAATTTTATCTTGCTCCGGCTGACTACCATTTGCTGATTGAAAAAAACGGTACCTTTTCGCTCGATTATTCCGAGAAAGTCAATTTCAGCCGTCCGAGCATTGATGTTACGTTTGAATCGGCTGCCGAAATCTATGGCCCTTCGCTCGTCGGAATGCTGCTTTCCGGCGCTAATGAAGACGGAACCAAAGGACTTTTAACAATCAAGAAAATGGGCGGAAAAACAGTCGTGCAAAATCCGGAAACGGCTCAGATGCCGTTTATGCCGCAGCATGCCATCAGTCATCATGCTGCCGATTATATTTATAATATCATTGAAATGGCTGATTTTATAAATAACCTCAGGTAAAATTTATACACGATTGCCAGCATTACGGCAACAAGGCACATCTTTTTTATATATTAAAGACTTCTCTGGAATGATCCGTTGCTTTTCAGAGGTTTTCACCATCAGTCATTAATTATCAGCGATATGTCCAGGCATAGCAAATTGTACAGTGTGTTTTTCAACAAATGCCCAAGATGCGGGATTGGCGATTTCTTTGTTACCAAAAATGCCTATAATCTGAAAAACTTTGATAAAATGCACAAGCGCTGTCCGCATTGCAATGAAAACCTTGTTCCTGAACCGGGATTTTATCAGGGTGCATTATATATGAGCTACTCGTTTTATGTAGCTTTTATGGTCATTTACTTTCTGATCTTTGTCAATTTTTTTGAAAAGTACATCGATTATTTTCTGATCAGCATCATACCGATCCTGATTATTCTCACGCCTTATTTCTATCGTCTCGCACGCAGGGCATGGCTTGCACTTTTTATAAAGCCTTCGTCCAACGAACTATCATCCTGAAAGAATACAGTTCAAAAAGCAGAAAATGCGATGGATACATTCCGGATCTAGCCGGCCTGTACCTATCGCATTTTCTGCTTTATACTTTGTGTTTATACCAGACTGGCTTCCTGTTCTGCGGTAACAACTTCCGGATTTTTCCTTATATAAACGAATTTGTTGCTGCCTGCATTTTCAACCATTTTTTCTATCTGGATTTGTCCTTTCCGCAAAGCATTTGCAGAAGGCTCGTGCAGGATACGTACGGAAATATCACCCGACGGATCCGTATCCCATATTCCTGAATGATGCCAGTGATGAAGATGATCCCAGTCCGGACGGTCAATAATCGGGTAATAGCATACGCCCCAGAGCGGAACACCATCCTGAATCAGCTTGCTGGTTTCATCCGCAACCATTTTGATCCACAGCGGTCTGTCTTCCAGCGGATGACTGGTTTCAGTCAGTACTACCGGAACGTCATACCGTACATGCGCCTCTTTCATCAGCTCCGACAAAGATCTCATACGCGCATCCAGATGTTTATCATTCCAGCCTAAAACCTGATGCGAACCGGCAACCCACTGATTATCATAATAAAAGTTGAAGCCCAGCATATCCAAGCAATCCGGACTTCCGCCCAGCTCGGGACAAATTCTGCCGCACAGCATGTCCACAGACTGATACTGCAGTTCGTGCTCCCACCGTGCTTTATCTATTTGTTCCCGTGTTGCGTTCAATGGCGGAACAACATTGATTAAAGGCTCTGTAGTCATAATCCGTATACTCGGATCAAAAGCTTTCAATGCTTTTACCCCGGCAATGTATGCACGCATCAGGCCATACTTGACTTCCCAGCCGTTGTGCCTGCAATACGGAGCAGTAGCGGCAGCGTCGCCGCCAAGCCAGGATATAAAGCTGACTTCATTGATCGGCGTAACAATCAGTGTCTGTTCCGGGGCAATATCGTTGTAAAAAGCAGCAAATGCTTCACAAAGTGCTACAAATCGGCGTGTGAAATGCGGATGCAGCGGACTCAGGTCGTCCGGATAACCGAAATGGCATATGTCCCAGACTTGCTGTATTCCGCATGCTTTTCCGGCCAGAATCATTTTCTTTACGTCAGAAAAATCATACTGATAGGGTTCGTATTCTACCTTGCTCCATCTTATTCCCTCACGAACAGTATTGATGTTCAGTGTTTTCAATAATTCATAATCCTCATGGATCAACTTGAAATGCACTGTTTCATTTAATAAATCCACTCTGTTGCCATAAAAATTGAGCTGATCAGTACACTCAAATCCGCCCATCCAGAATGATTTAAATGGATTTTCTATAATTGTCATAAGGGTTTTTTATACCAGGAATATCTTGGCTGATTTATGAATTTTTAAGTAAGTTCTGCATGTTACCCTGTACTTTTGAAACACTGCTTCTTGGCATGGTCACTACTTTCTTGTTTTTAAATGTGGTAGTCATATAATCCACCATATCCGCGCAAGTCAGATCCCATGAATTTGTCAGCAGAAAGCGGTCTACTTCCGTTAACCAGTTTACTTTATCTTCCAGAGCAAGCCAGTTTTCGATTGCAGCAATAAATTCCTCTTCATTATGCGCAATGGTAACCAGTTTGTTTTTCTCGTAAGGATTGATCACATCACGGATGGCTGTGGAAACAACAGGCTTTCCGGCACACAGGTATTCCGGTGTTTTGGTCGGGCTGATAAAGCGGGTCGATTCATTCAGCATGAAGGGAACCATCGCAACGTCCCATCCGGACAAGTACTGCGGAAGCTCGTCATACGATTTTGAACCCAGATAATGAATATTCGGATTTCTGGGCAGTGCACCCGGATCAATTTTCACAACCGGTCCGATCAGGATGATGTTCCAGTCAGGTCTTGCATCGGCAACGGCCCGGATCAGGTTAATATCAAAACGTTCATCAATAACGCCGTAAAAACCGATTTTCGGACCTGCAATGCATGCCTGGTCAGCTGGCTCCGACTTCTGCTTGCGCGCTTTGCCGAAATGCTTTTTATCTATACTGCTTGGAAACGGGTGAATATTGGAATGTAGATGTTTTTTATGCTCATACAAGGAATGGCCGCCTGTAAAAACGATATCGGCATTGTTGATAAGATCTTTTTCCAGGGTTTTAAGTTCTTCCGGTGCAAATTTGAAAGCGGATAACTCGTCCATACAATCATAAACCATCAGGCCAGGTGTAATATGACTGGAGAACTGAAGAGCCATCGGCGTATAATACCAGAAAATGAATTCTTCCGCATTTTTGTTGATAAAGAAAACTTTAAGCAATTCTTTCAACTGCAGGTTTATTTCTTCTTTGCTCAGTCCGTGGGAAAGATGCGGCACACACACCCAAAGGTCGGGAAGACGCTGGGAAAAGGTTAGATACGGAATATCCGTAGATCCGAAAATCGGCTCTTCCAGAAAATAGACCGCTGAAATGTCTGAAAACCGGGTCAATAAATGTTGTGGACGTTGGTATACGAAATCCCACCGCAGATGCGAAAAGCACAACAGGTTTTTTGGTAACGACTCCAGACTGGTCTGGTCGTCTAAAGATAAATGATCACTGGTTGCGATGTTTGAAAAACCCATATGTATATATTTCGTGAAAGTGAAACAGCTTTATACTGAATTTTAAATTCAGACAGAATTTGTAAAAAACAATTATGCCAGATTATTAAATGCTTAATTTATCCTCCGGCGCAGCAAAAATCACACTAAATCCACAGCCTGCTTGCTGAACAGGTACTGGTTTGTAGATTGGTTTACACAATTAAACGAGTTCGACTGATTTTATGGCGCAGTATGACTTGTTTCAGGATTGTGCATCCGGTCAGAAATATTTTTTATCCGGAATCATAACGAAAAACGCAGCTGTATATACGCAATATAGAATTTGTTTAGATAACATATATAATTTATAAATTGAAAAGTAGTAATTATTCTATACCATCGCCTTTTCGGAACTTTATTCCCGGTCATTTTCGAAATGATAGCCTTTGGATGCATCGTCGAGCACCAGTATCCAGTCTTTTCCATATCCGGAAGTCGGCGGCTTGAAAAGGTGACGACCTGTATTTGGAAATTTACCGATCAGACTGCTTTTTCCGGTTCTCGGATCAAACCAGTATGCATTCAGCTCTTTTCCTGTGATTTTTCCTGTATTCACATGGAACGGCTTACCCGCAGCGGTATAAATAAACGCATAATCCTTGCCATGGGTGGCTTGTATCCGCTCTGCCGATGCCAGGTTACTTTCCTCAACAAGGGATTGATCGGGAATCCGGTCGAGCAACGGCCTTGATTCCATCAGCTTTCTTACAAAAGTCATCTGTTTTGCACCCGGCAGATCCAGCGCCTCTTTCCAGGTAAAGTGCGGCCCGTTCACCGGTTCCTTGCCTGTATCAAACATCTGCCATACCGCATGGCAGCCGTATGTATGCCCGAAAGCGCCTGCAAAAAGATCAAGATAGGCAAATTTTCTCACATCATAAGCATTGGAAATGCCCAGATCCGCGGCATTGAAGCATACCGGATGGTCTTCATAGATTGGTTCTGAATCAATTACAGGCTTTGCGGGTTTGCGGTTGTAAACAAAAGAAACTTTGTCATATGTAATTTCGTCACGGCAATGGCCATCCTGCAGCATATTGAAGTCCAGCCATTCATCCTGATGAAACCAGTTGGAAGAACCTCCCATTTGAACGCCATTCGGCTGGGGATGGAAACTCATCAGTGCATGGCTGTTGCCGCCGGCTCCTCTGGCAATTCCTTCCGCCATTTGCCTCCACACTTTTACATCGTCCGAATCCTTGCGCGGCGTACGGTCGCCGCCCAGCACCCAGACTACATTTTCACGGTTCTGATACCGCTTTCCGATCCACGCTCCGTAAGCGGCGGCATTGCTTACATTAAAAATTTCCGGGCCTTTTCCCCACGTATCTTTATTCAGCTTGTCGCCCCATGTTGGCAGCAGCGCGATAACAATTCCATACTCAGCCGCTTTATCTATAATGTAATCCACATGCCTGAAATAGGCTTCGTTCGGTTTTGCAGGGTCATTGTCTGTCAAAGGCCGGTCGCCAAGTGCATTCGGCGTGTTCAATCCGTCGAGTTCGGCAAGTGCAACGGCCTGCACTACCGTGAACCCCTGTTCAGAACGTTGTTTCAGGTATGCGTCTGCTTCCTCTTTATTCAGCCGGTGAAAAAGCTCCCAGGCTGTATCGCCCAGCCAGAAAAATGGTTTTCCGTCCTGATGTACAAGGTAACGCTGATTTTCCGCAACTTTCAGGCGTCCGTTTGCGAATGGCTTTTGTGCATTTACAGACAGGCAGCACAAAAGCAGGCCTGCTGTCAAAAACTGCTTTTTCATCTACATAATGATTATTTAAAACCAAAAGGCAAAAACAAGCCGGATTTACCATTTTGCAAACAATCATAATGGCATTCCTTGCACAATACCGGTACCGACGAAAAAAGCTAAACGGCTGGCTCCTACCTTCGAAACGCATGCAACAACATTGCAAAATACTGATATTCAGTACTTGTAACCCTGTTGCACACGTTTAGCAGCTATCTTTGTTCAGGTTCCGGCAACGGCAGTCCATATTTATATTTACAACATACCGGTTGCAGCAATGTGATTAAAAGATGATAACTCACCGTAACAAGCCTGTAAAACACCATCATGAAGACGAATGCTGTTCATCGGATGTACCCGCCGGTAACGGGCAGGAACACAAGCATGATGATCATGACCACGATCATGGCGATCACAGCCATGGCGGCGGCGGAGATTCCGGTATACTGAAAAGCCGCTGGATGCTCTGGCTGAGCCTGTTGATCCTTGCCGTTTACCTCATCACCACTTTTTTGTTCGGAATAGCCATCAACCGCATGGCGGAAGTGAGCATGATGCTTGCTGCCTATGTGCTTGCCGGCAACAAAACCATTGCCATCGCATTCAGAAAAGCAGCACGCGGCGATTTTTTTAATGAATTTACTTTGATGACTATTGCAACGCTGGGCGCTTTTTACATCGGGGAATTTAGTGAAGGCGTGGCGGTGATGATCTTTTATGAAATCGGAGAGCTTTTTCAGGATTTGGCCGTAAGCCGTTCCAAACGTTCCATAAAAGCTTTGCTCGACATTCGCCCCGAAGCCGTAACGGTAATCCGGGACGGTAAAGATCAACCGGTAGCGCCGGGTTCGGTTCAGATCGGGGAAACGATTGTGGTGAAAGCCGGAGAAAAAGTAGCGCTTGACGGCATTCTGAAATCCGCAGCGGGCACATTCAATACCGCCGCACTCACTGGCGAATCCAGGCCCGATGACAAGGAACAGAACGAGCAGGTTCTTGCCGGCATGATCAATATGTCCAAAACGGTTCAGATTGAGGTAAAAACGTTGTTCAAGGATTCCAAGCTGTCGCGCATTCTGGAAATGGTTCAGGATGCAACGGCCCGCAAGGCTCCTACGCAGCTGCTGATCAGCAGGCTTGCCAAAATTTATACGCCGGTTGTTTTTCTGCTGGCCGTTCTGATTATCCTTCTGCCGTACTTTTTTGTTGCTGATTATAACTTTAATCAATGGCTTTACCGAGGTATGGTGTTTCTGGTCATTGCCTGTCCGTGTGCACTGACGGTTTCCATTCCGCTGGGCTATTTTGGCGGAATCGGCCTGGCTTCCCGGAACGGGATCCTGATCAAAGGCGCTAATTTCCTTGATGTAATCACCCGAATCGATACGCTGGTTTCGGATAAAACCGGTACGCTGACCAAAGGTGTTTTCAAGGTTCAAAAGGTACAGACTGCCCTGGATGAAAAAGATTTTCTCACTGCGGCGGCATCGCTGGAAAGTTACTCCACACACCCCGTTGCGAAAGCCGTTGTACAGCACGCCGGCTCTCTGAATCTGCAGAAACCTGAAGATGTGGAAGAAATTTCCGGGCACGGACTGAAAGGAATAGTCAATGGCAAAACCGTACTCGCAGGAAATCTGAAACTGCTTGACAAATTCTCCATCCCCTATCCCGAAGAACTTAATGAAGTTGCCGAAACCATCGTAGCCGTTGCCGTCGGTCATTCCTATGCAGGTTATCTGACCATTGCGGATGAAATTAAAGACGATGCGGCTGAAACAGTTGCGAGCCTTAAAAAACTGGGCATTGAAACCATCATGCTTTCCGGTGACAAGCAGGCCGTTGTTTCGCATGTCGGCGAGCAGTTGCATATAAATAAAGTTTACGGCAACCTGCTTCCCGAAGACAAGGTAACGGTTGTCCAGAAACTGAAAGACGAAGGAAGACGAATAGCATTTGCCGGCGACGGCGTAAACGATGCGCCGGTAATAGCGCTCGCGGATGTGGGCATTGCCATGGGCGCGCTGGGCTCCGATGCCACCATTGAAACCGCGGATATTGTGATTCAAAATGATCAGCCTTCCAAAATTTTGTCTGCGATCAGAGCGGGGAAAGTTACAAAACAGGTTGTTTATCAGAATATTGGTCTGGCAATGGGAATCAAAATCGTTGTGATGCTGCTTGGCGCAGGCGGAATTGCCACGCTTTGGGAAGCGGTTTTTGCAGATGTTGGCGTAGCTTTGTTCGCGATTCTGAACGCTTTCAGGATCCAGGGAAAAAAAATTTAACAAACATACGGCTCAATATCGCTTGAAAAATCTGATTGTCATATTGTCTGTTTACATGCTTTTGCTTTCGCTGCTTCCATGCGGCGATCCGGCGGAATGCAAGGATGAAAAACAGGCTGTTGCTTTCAGTTCAAACACGCATGCCGATCATGACAATCATTCTGAAAATTGTCCGCCATTTTGCAGCTGCACCTGCTGCGGACAGTTTCTGAGTATTTTTACTGCCCATTCCTTTCTGGTAAAAACGGTTGCTTTGCCTGCTATGGGCAAAGCTTTTTATCAGGACTTTTACTCCGGCCTTATACCTTCTGCAATCTGGCAGCCGCCGCAAACAGACTTAAATCTCACCGTCTGAACATTTAAAAGTTTTCACAAGATTTAATTTCCACAATGCAAAAATCCATATTGCTTGTGCTGGCCATGCTATACGCATGTTTTTCGCAGGCACAAAATACGTTATCCGTTGTCATCAAGGACAAGCAAACTGATATGCCGCTTCCCGGCGCTACGATAAAAATCAAGGAAAGCACATCGGGTTCTGTTACGGACGAAAACGGATTTGCTGCCATCTCAGGAATTCAGAATGAAGCGGTAATCATAGAAAGCTCGTTTATCGGTTACCGTAAACGGACGGATGAAATCCGTTTTCCAATGGCCGATACGCTCACTATACGGCTTGAAAGCGATGCCGAGGAAATGGGAGAAGTCGTGATTTCCTCCACACGAAGTTCCAGAACCATTCAGGATATTCCCACGCGTGTGGAATTCATTGCCGGAGAAGAACTGGACGAAAAAGCGAACATGAAGCCCGGCGATATCCGCATGGTCCTGAGTGAAAGTACCGGCATACAAGTGCAGACGACTTCGGCGACCAGCGCGAATGCAAGCATCCGGATTCAGGGTCTGGACGGACGGTATACGCAGATTCTTAAAGACGGATTTCCGCTTTATTCCGGAGCTTCCAGCGGATTGGGATTGCTTCAGATTCCGCCGCTTGACCTGAAACAGGTTGAAGTTATCAAAGGCTCCGCTTCAACGCTTTACGGCGGTGGCGCCATTGCCGGACTTGTCAATCTGATTTCAAAAACGCCCGGAAAAGAACGGGAACTGCGTTTTCATCTGAACGGCACGAGTGCGGGCGGGTTTGATGCCAACGGCTTTTACTCCAAGAAATTCGGTAAAACAGGACTGACGCTTTTTGCTTCACATAACCGCAACGCACCGTACGATCCCGCCGGCATTGACCTTACGGCCATTCCGAAATTCCAGCGTTTTACGTTCAATCCGAAGCTGTTTTTTTACCCGACCGAAAATACAACCGTCAGTTTAGGCGTCAATACGACGCTTGAAGACCGTACCGGCGGAGACATCCATTTTATCAAAGGTCAACAGGAAAACGGCCATACCTATTTTGAAAAGAACAAAACCGGCAGAATAAGTACGCAGTTTGTGCTGGACCATATCTTTGGAAAGCACGAGCATTTTATTGTAAAAAACAGTCTGAGTTACTTCAACCGAAAGCTGACAACGCCTGGTTACCAGTTCAACGGCACGCAATATGCCTCATTTACAGAAGCTTCCTATGCCAATCACGGCGACAAAATGGAATGGATTGCCGGCGCCAATCTCTGGACGGACCAGTTCCGGGAAAAAGCCTTTCCGGGAACTTCAAACCGGGATTACTCACTGAATACGTTTGGCGCATTTGTACAAAATACGCTGAAAGCAGCAAAATGGCTGCATATTGAAAGCGGCGTCCGCGCTGATTATATCATGGATTACGGATTTGCATTTCTGCCGAGGGTTTCCGCACTTTTCAAATTCGGTCCGGCATTCACTTCGCGTTTGGGCGGCGGGATTGGCTACAAAGCACCGACTATTTTCACGGAAGAAAGTGAACGCATTCAATATCAGGGCGTTTTGCCGGTCAATAAAAACACAAATAGCCTGGAACACAGTTATGGCGGCAACTGGGACGTTAATTATCAGACTTCCATTTTTGACGAGCGTCTTTCTGTTAGCATCAATCATCTGTTTTTTTATACGTATCTGACCAAACCGCTGATCCTGAAAAATACAGGCTCCGGTTTATATCA
The DNA here is from genome assembly GCF_005860765.1 of Dyadobacter sediminis. Taxonomy (GTDB): domain Bacteria; phylum Bacteroidota; class Bacteroidia; order Cytophagales; family Spirosomataceae; genus Dyadobacter; species Dyadobacter sediminis. The sequence goes on from NZ_VCEI01000011.1 coordinate 1,399,912, forward strand.
GTTCAGAAATATTGACGGCCATATCGATACGCGCGGAACCGAAACAAACATCAAGCTCGGCTATGCAGATTTTAAACTTTTTCTGGGCTATACTTTTACAAATTCCAGAATCAGCGAAAGCGGACTGCACCGGGAAAATTACCTGAATTCGCGGCACCGGATCAATTCCGTCCTCTTTTATGAAGTGGAAGAAAAATGGAAAGCAGGGCTGGAAGCCTATTATTTCAGCAAGCAGGAACTCAGCGACGGCAAAACCGGCAAGGAATACGTCATTCTGGGATTTATGGCTGAGCGTTTGTGGGAACGCTTTTCGGTTTATATCAACTTCGAGAACTTTCTGGATGCAAGGCAAACACGTTTTGACACGATTTATACTGGCTCCGTCACCAATCCTTTTTTCCGCGACATTTACGCGCCGCTGGACGGATTTGTTTTCAACGGCGGCATCAAAATCAGATTGTAAAAACGCAACTTTTGCATTCCTATCGCTTTCAAGCCATTAAACTCATTCGCAGAAATGCACTCAAAACAATGAAACAAGAAGAATGATCATGTTGAGTAAATCAGGAATTTCAAACTTGGAATTACTGCAGCAAAAGCAAAATCCAAAAAACATTATGACAAAAAATGACAACTTCATGACGTTAATTTCAACACCAAAAAGTAACAACCCCATGACAACTCCATGACGTTCCTTTAAACAACCGGAATTAACTACTTCATGACAACCTCATGACCATAATCTGACAACAAGTAACTGCGCTATCCAGAAAGAATCAGCGCAGTTCCAAATTCTCTTTTCCTTAAACAACCGGATTCGAAGTGATTCCGGCCATTTTTTCCAGCGCAAGGGTCACCCTTTCGATGCGGTCTACATTTCCCCTGCTGTGATCCGAAACCGCCTGTGCCACTGACGTAAGGTAATCGCTTCCGCGCTTGGTGTTAAAGAACGGGTCATTTGCGGCGAGTACGCCACGCCAGTTTTTCCCGACAACATTTCTTGCCCTTATAAACCGTTGCAAAAGGCGTTGTTTAATAGTCAGTCTTCCGAACTCTGCGACTCTTGATTGTAGTTCTTCCATCGAAATTTAGTTGTGTGTATAAAAAAATTAAATTATTCAAAACTCATGCTGCATTAAACAAGGACTTCTGAACGGCAACAATAGACGCCAGGCTTTTTGCTGCAAGATGATAGTTTTGTAATTTGCGTATTACGAAAAACACTATATACAAAAGTATAGTTTTATGAACATAAAGTCAAGTAATTTTATACTTTAAACTAAAAAAATGAGTACAGTTGGTAAAAGAATCAAAAAATGCAGGGAAAATTGTAATTTAAGTCAGGAGCAGCTGGCAGCCATTATGGAGAAAGCAGGCAAAGCGACGATCTCCAACTGGGAAACGGGCAGGAACGAACCGACCCTTACGGAGTTCAAAAAACTGGCGGAAGTGTTAAAAACAACCGTTTCCCACCTGATCGGCGAAACACCGATGTTTGAAGAACCCAGAGAAAATTACGTTCTGGTAAAAAAGGACGATCTGATCGAGCTGCAGCGAAAAGCACTGGAAAGAGAATCCGAAAGAAACCGGGAACTCAAAGAACTGCTTGAAAATTCCAAAAAGACGGATCAGCAGGAATAAAATCCCATCAACCTAACCGCACACTGCTTTGAAACAAAAAACGAAAACCCAGCGCACAGCCAAAACTTAGCAGCACAAGCGCCAGCCAGAGTACATCATATCCCCAGTTTGCTGCAATGAAACCGCCCGCAGCCGGCCCGATAATGGAAGCAGCCGCCTGCGAAACGGAATACGCTGCGGAGTATTTCCCACGATTCATCTCGCTTGCACGGCTTATAACGAACGTGCTGATATACGGCAAGGCAAGCATTTCTCCGGCCGTAAATAAAAGGACGGCCACCGCAGCCGGCACAAGCGGCATCACGGCCGGAACGACGAGCGCCAGAAAAGCAAGCGCACTGAAAACGGTTCCGGATATGATGAAGAACGAATCGGGTTTGCGATGCGCAAAGTTCTGGATAATGACCATTTCAAAAAGTGCAATGATGATTCCGTTCATGCCGAGCAGCATGCCGATAGTGGATTCTCCAATGTGCATTTCTTCTTTCCAGTAAACCGGAACAAGCCTGAACAGCAGCACAAAACAGATCATGTACATGGTAACCAACATCAGAAAACGAACAAAATAGGCATCTTTCCAAGGCGACTGACCGGCAGACTGACTGACCTCATGCGCATTTTTGCTGATCTTTCTTCCTTCCGGTAACAATAAAGTAATCAGCAGTCCGGCCAGTATGTAAACCAGCCCGTCGACCCAGAACAGCAATCCGTAATCAATTGCGGCCAGAATCCCTCCTGCCGAAGTTCCGAAACCAAAACCGATGTTCATGGCCAGGCGGTTCAATGCGTAAGAACGAGTTAAATTCACGGGCAGCGAGTAAGATGCAACAGCCGTATTGTTGGCTGGCTTGAATGCTTCCACAAAAAAGCTTAATACGAGAATAAGGACACATATGCCCGTAAAATCGGTAACAAAACTGAAAAGTACAAACAACATTCCGCTAACCAGAAGACTGATAATCTGGACCGGCCGAAATCCCCATTTGTCCGTAACATACCCGCCAGCCATGGCGCCCAGCACCGAACCCACTCCGAACAAGGTAATGACAAGACCGGCATCGGCAATGCTCCGGTGCAGACTTTGTGTAAGGTACATGCTCATGAACGGCACAGCCATGTAGCCGCAGCGGTTTATAAGAATGACGGCGCTAAGCAGCCATGTTTCCCGGCTCAGCCCACTGAATGCTACTTTGTAACTTTGTAAAATTTTGTAAACCATATTAATCAACCATTTTGCAGCCACAAATCTTACAACAAATTCCTGATTATCCCGACACTCTCTTCCAGTTCTTCCGGCGTGGACGATGCGAACCCGAGCCTTACAGCATTTCGCGGTTGTTCGAGCAGCGTATTTGCAGCGCCATTTGCAATGTAAAGATCCCGCGTCAACGCCTTTTCTGCCAGCCGTACAAGGTCAATAGCCGGATCGAATCTCGTCCAGACTGCCATTCCGCCGTCTGGAACCTGAAAGTCCGCATAATCCTGCAAATGAATTTTCATCAACTCACAAAAAAGGTCACGCCGTTGCCGGTAAACCCTAACCGATTTTCTTAAATGCCGCTGAATAATGCCGTTATGCAGTAGTTCCGCCATGGCGTTTTCGAGCATCTGATCACCCTGCCTGTCAACAATTCTGCGGTATGCGGCCAGGTGATCAATTACATCTTCAGGGCCGACAAGGTACCCGACGCGAAAAGCGGGTGAAATCGTTTTGGTAAATGAGCCGCAGTAAAGCACCATTCCGGCAGGATCACTTCCGGCCAGCGGAAGCAACGGTTTGCTCAGGTAATGAAAATCGTAGTCGTAATCGTCTTCCAGGATAATGAATCCGTATTTTACCGAAAGCTCCATCAATGTAAGCCGCCGGTCTGCCCGGAGTGCCACGGTTGTCGGATAATGATGATGCGAAGTAATGTAGACCAGACGGATCGGTTGTTTTTTACACAAATCTTCCAATGCATTTACGTCCATGCCAGATTCGTCAACCGGCACATGCAGGACCTTTGCACCGGCCTGAACAAAATTCATGTTTGCCCCGTGCCAGGCGGCCGCATCGGCAACAACATGATCGCCGGGCTGCAGCAAACCCGTACTGATCAGAAAAACACCCATAATCACACCGCGTGTAATGAGAATATTTTCAGGTTTGGTCTTCAGTCCCCGGGTCTCGTTCAGATAAGCGGAAAATTCCTGCCTTAACCAGTAAGAACCTTTGGTATCGCCGTAACCCAGACGGACATACGAATTTCCGTTCAGCAACTGGCTCCGGTAAGCGCGCGAAAGTGCTTCAAGCGGTGCGAGCCTCGCATCCGGGAAACCGTCGTCCAGATGCAGCCGGGTTCCTGATTTCAGAACAGGTTTGTTTAAATGAGAAGCTGTTTCAAAGCTGAAACCTGCTTTCTTAAGAGCATTTAATGTTTCCGGTCGTTCGTCTATTGGTTTTCTGATTTGTATTTCGGGTAAATGCCGGGCAACAAAAGTACCGTTTCCGACGTGACTTTCCAGCCAGCCCTGCGCCAGCAATTCTTCAAATGCCTGAACAATGATCCTTCTGTGTACCTGCAGGGTTACGGCGAGCTGCCTTGTACTCGGCAGCTTGTAACCCGGCTGCAAAGTGCCGGCACGCACCAGAACAGCAATCTGATTGGCTATCTGCAGGTAAACAGGCAACTTCCCTCCTTTCTCGACAGACAACAACGCAGTAAGTAAATTCACCATGAATGGACTACATTAAATTTTGATATTGGATCATTCCGACGTTCCAATTAAAAGCTAGTTTTGCTAAAAAACAACTTACCATGCAACCAGCTCCATCCCATCTTGTTCCAAGCCGCCTGGCCAAGCGTGCCCGTTATGATGCTGAAACGATCCATCCCATTCTGGATGAAGCATTATTTTGCACCATCAGCTTTTGCAGCGAAAACAGGCCATTTTCCATTCCGACTTCTTTTGTACGGCATGAAGACAAAATCTATATTCACGGATCGGTAGGCAGCCATTTCATACGTGAAATTGAAAAGGGGGTTCCTGTTTGCATTACAGTGATGCTCATGGATTCGCTTGTTGTTGCCAAATCTGCATTCAGCCATTCCGTAAATTACCGTTCGGTCATAATTATTTCAAATGCTGAAAAGGTTGAAGACCGGGAACTGAAAACAGCGTCATTTGAATGGCTGACCAATAAGATTGTCCCCGATAGCTGGGATTATTTACGTCCGATAAAAGAATCCGAAATCCGGAAAACGGCTGTTCTGGCATTTTCACTGGAAGAAGCCTCTGCAAAAACACGTTCAGGAATGCCAAAAGATGAACCGGAAGACCAAATATTGCCGATCTGGTCCGGATTAATCCCTTTGAATAACTCAAGAATGCCGGCAATTGCAGATGAATCGAGTGAAAATATTCCGCTGCCTAAACATTTGCGCTGACCCATGCAACTTTTGATTAAATCTGTACATCTTTTCCCTACTACATGTCCGATTTAATCAAAACTGCAATCCAATGACAGGAAAAGAACTATTTGACCGCTACCAGTCGGCTGCTCTCAGAAACGGACTTGGCTCCCGCGAATTCCATTACGGAAATATTTTGTTTCAGGCACTTCGCATTGAAGGCGAGGAAAAACTTTTTCAGTTGCTCGAACTTGCAGAAAATACAGGAAAAAAAATTGAACTCGGCTATTCTCAATCTGTTGAAAATACGTTTCAGGACCCGGACGTGGCCATTCTGGTATAAAATCCCGCAGCCGGAAGACAGGGTTTACAATAATTTTGGACAGTAACTAAATAAATGCGTACAAATCATTGTTGAAACTAAAACAATGAAGCGTAAAGAATGGAATTTCTGATTGTACTGGCATTTTTTGGTTATATCTATTACCTGAAGAACTACGCAGACCTTCGAACCAAAACGGAAAAAGAACAGGCAGCGCTGCAGGAAGGCATTGCACTTTATGAAAGCGGAAAGCTGCATGCGGCTTTTGCTTATTTTGATCAGCGTATAAAGTCGAGGCCGGCTTCATGTGCGGCTTATTTGTACAGGGCACTTTGTTACAAAGATCAGGGAAATGCGGAAGCTGCATTCAGGGATCTGCAAACGGGAATGAGCTACGACGATTCGCTTTATACGCTGCATCTGGAAACAGGCAAATTGTACTATGAAAAAGGTGAATATGATCACGCCTTGGCTTCCTTTGACAAAGCCGTGTTACATGCCGGAAACCTCGCCCCGGAAACCTATCGCTGGCGTGGACTGACATATCAGAAACTGAACCGCCATGCAGAAGCGGAGAGTGACTTTGATCAGGAACAGCAGATTATTAACGATAAAAAGAAGCAAATTTTCACATCCGGCACCGTTAGCGATCCGTTTCTGAACCGCAGGTTTCTGGTAAATATGATACTGATTATTTTTACGAGTGCCCTGCTGATTGCAGTGATAAAACAGGCTGAAAGCATTCACCTGCCTTATATGGTGGCTGTTTTTTCTGCCATTTGCATTGGATTTGTGGAACCCCGCAAAGGCTGGCTGCTGGCTGTCTTGCAATCCCTGTTCCTGGTTTCAGGCTACTTTTTATTTACCCAGCTGCCCGAAAGCGGCGGCAGACAGGAAGTGGAAAATTTTAGTCTTTACGGTTCCGTTATCCTGACATTCGCCGCAAGTTTTCTAGGATCGTTTCTGAAACGGGCGATCAATACGGAGTAAGCAGGCTTTAAGCCCTGTAATCCATTGTTTTCGGAATTTTGGTAATTGTATTCCAAAAATGAAGCAGTTTTTTGCAAATTGCTTTTTTTACCTAAAAACAGACCTGCATGCCACAAGATATCAATGCCCGAATTAAAGAATTACAGGAAAAAATACTTTCCAAAAGGCAGCAAATTGACTTTGAAAGGTTAAATCTGGCCAATGCCGCTCAGCTTTCGGATGAAAACAGAGAAAATCCGGATAGTATGGAAGAAGCCAAAAACTTTAATGACCCGATTGAAAATGCCGTGGACAAAGGTGAAGTAAAATCACTGGATAAATCTGAAAAGGAACTTGATGAACTGATCAATGAACTAAACACGCTTAGAAAGAGCTGATCTGATCTTTCGGATCTTCCGTTAAGGATGTCAGGTCATTTTCGAGCATGCTCTTGGTTCGGACCAGCTGCGAAAGCAGTTCGTTCCACTTGTTTTCCTGCTTAAGAAACGGATCATAATTGACATGCAGCTTGCCGACTACATTGAAAAGATTATTGGATTTTTCCCTTACTGCAGATACAAGTCCAAGCACATTGAACACGTCAAGAATTTTACTGGCGGTCTGATACGGATAGTTCTCCGTGGTACAAAAAACAAGAGCTCCGTCTTTATAATGGCATTCAATGTGCTTTTTCATGGCTTTAATGTGCTATTTCTGTATCAATTACAAAATATCATACCAATTTTTAACGTCCGGGCATTTTAAGGCTGATATAGAGTAAATCGGTTCAAAAACGGGGTAAACAGCTGTATTTTTGAGATAATTAAAACTTCTACTTCCACAGTTGTAGAACTAAACGTATAGCCAGCTGCTTCTCCTGTGAAGGAACAGGGCATTTATCCCGTTTAAACTGAAAAGCTTGTGGAAACCCGTATCATTCCGGCTTCGGATTACGGTATTTACTGAACGGTTGATTATCAAGGCTTTGAAGAAACCTTTTTATGTAATTTTACAGCCGTTCTGAACAGGATTACCGAACTCCTGCAACTCAGGACGCTGCAACATAAAAGTTTAAACATAAGCCATGAAAAAAATTTTTAAATGGGCCGGTATCGCACTGGGCACAGTAGTTCTGCTGTTACTGATCGGGTATACAGTCATTGCAATGCGTGTTAAAGCACGGATCGGGAAGAATTATTCCTTTGCAAAAGAAGAAATCCTTTTCTCCAGAGACAGTTCAACATTGGCGCGCGGCAAGCATCTTGTCGCCATCAAAGGCTGTCAGGATTGTCATGGAAATGATCTTGGAGGAAAAGTAATGAACGACGACGGCGCCATAGGAAGACTTGTAGCCAGCAATCTTACAAAAGGAAGCGGCGGATTGCCGCAGGATTACAGCACTGCCGACTGGCTTGCTGCCTTGCGCCACGGCGTAAACCACAACGGGCAACCGCTCATTTTTATGCCTTCGCATGAAACCACGCTGCTTTCCGAACAGGATATGTCGGCATTGATCGCCTATTGCGAACAAGTTCCAAACGTGGACCGTACGCTGCCGGCCAACGATCTCGGACCCATTGCCATTGTTATGAGCCATTTTGACAAAATGCCATTATTGTCTGTTGAGAAAATAGACCATAACAAACCAATGATTGCAAAAGCAGATACCGTAACCGGCGCTGCACAGGGAAAATACCTTGCGGTTTCCTGTACGGGCTGCCATCGTACCAACCTGAAAGGCGGCGAGCCGCTGGCGCCGGGATTCCCTCCCGTTCCCGATATTACAAGTTCCGGGCATGTAGGCAAATGGTCGGAAAAGGATTTTCTGACAACGCTTACGACGGGGAAAACGCCGGAAGGCCACATTCTGAAAAACGAAGATATGCCCTGGAAAATGACCGCTCAATATACAAAACCGGAACTGCAGTCACTTTACCGGTACCTGAGTTCCATTCAGTAAATGCGAAGGCCACTGCGGGATTTTTCAATTCATCTGCAGTGGCTTTTATAAAATTTTGAAATCAGGAATTTGCGGTTGCAATCGGCCGGTCATTTCTGGACCATTCGCTCCACGATCCTACATACAGGCCCGCGCCTGAAAATCCTGCTTCTTCAAGCGCCAGCAAAGTATGGCATGCCGTTACACCCGAGCCGCAGTGAACAATTACATTTTCAGGATTTCTTCCGGCTATTGCACTGCTGTATCTTTCAGCCAGTTTTTCTGCTGAACGGAACGTTCCGTCCGCTTCCAGATTGGACATGAACGGAATATTGACTGCCCCCGGAATGTGGCCTGCAACCAGATCGATCGGTTCACTTTCACCCAGATAACGATAATTTTCGCGTACATCAATAACCAGAAATTCAGGGTTTGAAGCGGCCTGCGCAACGAAATCGGCATGGACAATCGGCCAAATCCATTCTGTTACCGGATAATCATTGGCTGCCTGCGTCTCCGTAATTTGCTGCGTTACAGTAAATCCTGCACTGACCAGAGCATCCAGCCCGCCACTTACAACATATGCTTTTTCATGTCCGGCGGCTTTCAGCATCCACCAGAAACGGGCGGCTGCGTTTGCACCTTTTTTATCATCGTATGCAATGACCGTTTTTTCCGGTGAAATTCCCAGTCTGCCCAGCAATTTCCCGAATGCTGCAGGCTCAGGCAAAGGATGTCTTCCGCCATTTGCCGGATTGTCTGTCTTTTGTGAAAGGTCCGTTTCGAGATCAGCAAACAACGCATTTTCCAGATGTCCGGCACTGTAACGGTCATAAGCATCGGCGCCGCCTCTTGCATCCACAATAACAATAGCTTTATTTTCCTGTAAATCCCTGAGCTGGTGTGCAGAAATAATGTTCATACGGGCAATGTATTTTGGTTCAACGTAAAATTATCAATCGCGGCATCAAACTTCCGAATATTTCATATAAATGACATTTATCAAAAGCAACTTGGGCTGGTTTTCTTTCTGTCTGAAATGCCGGATAGCACAAATAATCATTTTCTGATGTGTATTCATACTTTTTGTTAACCAATCCTTGATAAATTAGCATCTCAGAATGTACCGAATTTATGTCAACCGATATTTCTACTGCATTTCTTTCCGCCGATCTCGAACAGCTTCCTGCCCTGCAGCCGCCGGATTGGGGCAATCTGATTCCGCGGTTCAGCTATTTTATAGAATCCCCGTTTTGTGAGCCTTTGAAAATTACGGAAAACGGGCAACTGGCGGCGATTGGAAGCAGCATTATGCATGCGGAAACCGTGTGGCTGGCCTGCATTGTCGTTCATCCGGAGCATCGGAACAAAGGTTTGGGAAACCGGATTACGTCAGCGCTGATCGGGAATATTGACCGGAATATTTACAAATCCATTTATCTGGACGCGACTGAATTCGGCTTTCCGGTCTACAAAAAGCTCGGTTTTGAAGTAGAAACAGAATACATCCACCTGCACAGGGAAAAAGAAGCGCCCGGCTTTCCTATATCCGAATGCATTGTGCCCTTTGATGAAAAATACCGGCAACAGATTTTTGAAACAGACGAGTTCGTTTCAGGGGAAAAACGGAGCGGCGTACTTGGCGGTTTCCTGACCAATGCCCGCATGTATGTTTCCGGTTCGGAAGTGCAGGGATTTTACATTCACGACTGGGGCGACGGGCCGGTGATTGCGAAAAGCCCGACGGCCGGAACGGAACTGCTCAAACTGCGCATGCAGCAGTTTGATACGGCCGTTGTTCCCGCAGAAAGCCGTACAGCATCCGATTTTCTGAAAGCCAACGGCTATAAAATATACAAGACTTCCAGACGCATGTATCTCGGCAACAAAACAGAATGGAAAAGCAATCTCGTTTTCAACTGGATCAGCGGCCAATTAGGTTAAGAGAGATCGCTTACCTTAAATTCAGTTCGCTGATTTTTGAAAATTCGGTATGCGGCGCCATGGCCTTTATAATGCCTTTTCTATCGACCAATATGAAAAACGGTGTTTCACTGATTTTATAACGATGGTTGAATCCGTACGATTCCGGAACGGGAACAAAGCCGCAATTCCGTTTCGGGATTGCTTCAAGACATTCTTCTTCGGTATTTAATGTAGTTCCAAGAGAAATGATTTCAACTCCTTTTCTGCGGTTTTCCTCCATAAATTCCGAAATCACTTTGGTACTTGCCTGCGTGTAAAGCGGTTTTTCATATTTTACCCAGAAACCCAGCAGAATGTATTTGCCCCGGAGCTTTTCCGAATTGTATTCCTTCCCGTCAAGGCCCGTCATGACGAACGGCGGCAACGGCTCTCCTACTTCCGGCATCAGATCCGGATTCTGCATCACGGCACCGTTACTTTGTATCAGCAGCTGACTTTTTTTGATCAGTTCAAAGGACGACGGCTTTCCGTATTTATCAAAAACGGGCTGTGTTTTATACGTGCCCGGATTTTTTCTGAGGATTTCGTTATAGGCTTCATAGCTGATTTTTCGGCCCGTTGCATGATCAATGATCGGCGTTTCGCGGTTCATTGCAAACTGCTGGCTTACCTTTCCGTTGTATCGTGTGACCTTCGGTTCCTGCGTCTGGGCGCATACGTTGTCGGAAAAAAGCAGGCAAAATGGCAGGATAAAAATCAAGGTTCTGCTGAAATTCATCTTGAAAAATGATGTAGGAAATTAACTGTTATAATGGGTAAAAAGACCGTTTTTACAGCACTAAAAATGTGCGTCCGGTGTTAATATAACTACTAATCCTGCCTGATATTTTAAGCCAAAACAACTTAATATTTATTTATGTTTGAACGGATTCGAGAGAAGCTGGAAATATTGGCTGATGCCGCAAAATATGACGTTTCATGTTCATCAAGTGGAAGCAACCGGAAAAATACCAACAAAGGTCTGGGCGACAGCGAGGGCAGCGGAATCTGTCATTCGTACACCGAAGACGGCCGTTGCGTTTCACTGCTGAAAATTCTTTTAACCAATCATTGTATTTACGACTGTGCGTTTTGTGTTTCGCGCAAGAGCAATGATATCAAGCGTGCTGCCTTTACGGTGGAGGAAGTTGTGGAACTCACCATGAACTTCTACCGCAGAAATTACATTGAAGGCCTTTTCCTGAGTTCGGGTATTTTCAAGAATGCCGATTATACGATGGAGCGGCTTGTCAGGATCGTTAAAAAACTGCGTATTGAAGAACGGTTCAATGGGTATATACACTTGAAAACCATTCCCGGAGCCAGTGAAGAACTGCTTAAGGAAGCCGGCCTTTATGCCGACAGAATGAGTATCAACCTTGAAATGCCGACGGAATCCGGACTAAAATTGCTGGCTCCTGAAAAGTCGCATGAAGATGTTAAAAAGCCGCTTGACTTTATTCAGAAGAACATTGTCCAGCTGAAAGACGAAAAATCACTGATCAAATCAGCGCCGAAGTTTGTTCCGGCCGGTCAGAGTACGCAAATGGTGATTGGCGCTACGCCGGAAACGGACAAGGAAATCATGCATACGGCAAGTAATTTCTACAAGGACTTTTCGCTTAAAAGAGTTTACTATTCCGGCTATATTCCGATCAGTACCGATACAAGGCTGCCGATAATCGGTTCACAGCCGCCGCTGATCCGGGAAAACCGTTTGTATCAAACCGACTGGCTGATGCGTTTTTACGGCTTCGACGTGCAGGAAATCCTGAACGATGCCAATCCGAACCTTGATATCGATATAGACCCGAAATTAAGCTGGGCTTTACGGAACCTCGACCAGTTTCCTGTGGATGTGAACACGGCTGATTACAAAATGATACTGCGCGTTCCGGGAATCGGTGTTGGTTCGGCAAAAAAAATCGTCCAGGCCAGAAAGTTCGGGCGTCTGCATCAGGACCAGCTGAAGAAGATCGGGATCGCCTTTAAAAAGGCAAGGCATTTTATCCGTTATGCGGACAGCCCTTTGCAGTTACGGGATTTTGAAGCAAGCCATCTCAAAGGCGTTATTCTTTCGGAAAGTACCAGCAAATATCTCAAAACTCCCCAGAACCAGCTTTCTCTGTTCTAAATGGAACTATATGTTTTTGACGGCACACTGGAAGGTTTGCTGACTGCTGTTTTTGACTGTTACCAGAGAAAAGCCGGTACAGTGAAAATTGTCAGTCAGGAAAACTTTCATCCGGACGTATTTCAGGAAAGTTTTACGGTTGTCAGTGCGGATGAAAAAGCCAACCGGGTTTGGGCCGGATTGAGAAAAAAGCTGGATAAAGACTGGATGCTGCGATTTTATAAATCGTTTTTATCTGAAAACCCGGATACTTTTCAGGACCTGCTGGAATTTTCAAGGTATATTCTTGATAATCCGGCAGGTGCCGGAGAGAATTTTGGCAACAAGCATGTGCTGGCCGTTTCCCAAATGGCGCAGAAAGTACATCGTGAAAAGCACAGAATGGAAGCATTTATCCGTTTTCAGCAGACGGCGGACGGCATTTTTTACGCGCATATCGAACCGGATTTTAACGTTCTGCCACTTATTTCGGATCACTTCAAAAATCGTTATGCCGATCAGAAATGGATTATTTATGACCTGAAACGCAAATACGGACTTTATTTTAATCTTGAAACAGTAGAAGAAGTTGCTTTTGATTTTACAACGGAAATGTCGCCCGCGCTGAATGCATTGCCAGAAACGCTTCTTGACCCGAAAGAAGAATTATACTCCTTGCTTTGGAAAGATTACTTTCGAAGCACCAATATTCCTGCAAGAAAGAACATGAAGCTTCATATCCGGCATATTCCAAAACGTTACTGGAAGTATTTGTCGGAAAAACAGGTTTAGACAAGTTTGTTACTTTCCTGACATTGTTTTTGACAATTTCGTCGAATCTGTTCCATATCTAATGAAAACGACGCTGCAATTGTCTTTTGAAAGGAATTATTGTTTAATTTTTCAGCAAAAAATCTTAAACCTGAAAGATCAGAATACGTTCATGAAAAAAGCTTTATGCATTTGCGCTTTCTTTACCTTGCTGTTTGCCAATCCAATACTGGCTCAGACGAAATCTCTTTTTAATGGTAAAGACCTGACCGGCTGGCATACGGATGTTCCGGAAATGGACAAAGATCCGAAACAAAGAAATCCGTTCCTGGTGCGTAATGGCCTGTTGGTCAGCTTGGGAACACCCGGCGGACATTTGATTACAGATGAGGAATATCAGAATTTCAGGCTGACTTTTCAGTACCGTTTTGCAGGAAAGCCAGGCAATTGCGGGGCGCTGGTTTTCGTTTCCACTTCACGCGCTCTATACGATATGTTCCCAAAATCCATTGAAATCCAGATGATGAACCAGAATGCCGGCGATTTCTGGTGCATTCAAGAAGATATTACGGTTCCCAATATGGAAAAAAGACGCGGTCCCAAGGAAAAATGGGGCGTAAACGGTGACAAACTGCGCAGGATTCCAAACCTGACCGATGGCACCGAAAAACCGCTTGGAGAATGGAACAGCATGACGATTGAATGTCTCAAAAATTCGATCAAGGTCTGGCTGAACGGTGAACTGGTCAATTACGGCTATAATGCAACGGCAGAGAAAGGAAACATTGCATTGCAGTCGGAAGGATCGGAAGTGGAGTTCAGAGAAGTAAAAGTTGCACCTATTAAAGCGTTGACGAAGTAAATGCAAAAGTTAAAGTCGGACCGTGTTGCACGCAATATAGCCATTCTGATCATTCTTGTTGCCAATATAGGATGTGATCAGATTTCCAAAAATGTGATCAGGAAGCATGTAGGTTTTTACGAGACGATCAGTGTTATTGAAAATTATGTAACGATTACTTATGTTGAAAATACGGGTGCTTTTCTGAGTATTGGCAGCACATTGCCGCAGTCGGTAAAAATTCTGGTGTTATCCGTTATTCCTTTGATCGCATTATTTTTTGGCATCGCCTACATTTTGCTGAAAAGAAATCTGACCTTAATGAGTGCGCTAGCGCTCAGCTTTGCTATTGGTGGCGGGATCGGCAATATTTATGACCGGCTTGTTCATGGTTCGGTTACAGACTTTCTGCATATCAACTTCGGTTTTTTTCAAACGGGGATATTCAATATGGCGGATGTTTCCATTATGACCGGCATGTTCATTTTTTTGATCCAGTCCTATAATCGGCAGTTAAAACGTTTTTTGTAGGTATTCAGAAGCAGGAGGCTCCTCCGGAGCCGGCTTGTCAATTACGTGAACATTTTTATTGCTACAAACAGGGGGCTCCTATGGAGCCGGCTTATGAATTACTGACACTCTTATTTCTATAAACAGGAGGCTCCTCCGGAGCGGGTTTGTTAATTACTTGAACATTTCTATTGCTACAAACAGGGGGCTCCTATGGAGCCGGCTTGTCAATTACCGACATTTCTATTGCTATAAACAGGAGGCTCTTCCGGAGCTGGCTTGTGAATTACGTGAACATTTCTATTGCTACAAACAGGGGGCTCCTCTAGAGCCAGCTTTTGAATTACGTGAACATTTCTATTGCTATAAACAGGGGGCTCCTCCGGAGCCGGCTTGTTAATTACTTGAACATTTCTATTGCTACAAACAGGGGGCTCCTCCGGAGCCGGCTTGTTAATTACTTGAACATTTCTATTGCTATAAACAGTTTGGCTCTTCCAGAGCCAATTCCAAAAAGGCTCCGGAGGAGCCATACTGTTTGTAGCAATGACAAATGTGAAAAACAATTTCTTAGCTCCGGAGGAGCTTCCTTGCATGCACCAATTACCAAACGCGATAATCATCAAACAAAAAACCTCCTGTTTTTGTAACAGGAGGTTTTTTGTTTGAATTTATTTAGAAGCCAATCTACACGCTTGCTCCGACAGACTTGCGAATAATATTCAATGCAGAACCTGCCTTGAACCATTCAATTTGCTGCTCATTGTAAGTATGGTTAACCGGGAACTCCTCAGTACTTCCGTCGCTGTGATGCAGAACGATCGTCAATGGCTGACCTTCTGAAAAACTTTGCAGGCCAAGAATATCAATCAAATCGTCTTCCTGAATCTTGTCATAATCAGCCGTATTGGCAAAAGTCAATGCAAGCATTCCTTGTTTCTTAAGGTTTGTTTCGTGAATACGGGCAAATGATTTTGTCAGAATGGCACGAACTCCAAGGAAACGCGGCTCCATGGCAGCATGCTCACGGGATGAACCTTCACCATAGTTTTCATCACCTACCACGATGGTTCCGATTCCGTTTGCTTTATAATCGCGCTGAACAGCCGGAACTTCGCTATACTGGCCTGTAAGCTGGTTTTTGACGGTATTGGTTTTCTCGTTATAGTAATTTACCGCACCGATCAGCATGTTATTGGAAATGTTATCAAGGTGTCCGCGGTATTTCAGCCATGGTCCGGCCATGGAGATATGATCCGTTGTACATTTACCTTTCGCCTTGATAAGTAATTTCAAGCCTTTCAGATCGGTTCCTTCCCATTCTGGAAAAGGAGCAAGAAGCTGTAAACGGTCAGAAGTCGGGCTTACCAGAACCTGAACCTGGCTTGGGTCTTCGGCCGGAGCCTGATAACCTGCGTCCTCCACGGCATATCCTTTGATCGGCAATTCCAGTCCGCTTGGTTCGTCCAGCATGACTTCTTCACCATCTTTATTGATCAGCTTATCCGTACGCGGGTCGAACGTCAGTCGTCCTGCAATTGACATTGCAGTCACGATTTCCGGCGAAGCTACAAATGAATGCGTATTCGGGTTTCCATCTGCACGTTTTGAAAAGTTACGGTTAAAGGAAGTAATAATGGAGTTTTTCTCTCCTTTTTCTGCACCATGACGAGCCCACTGACCGATACAAGGTCCGCATGCATTGGCCAGTACAACACCGCCGATTTGTGCAAACGTATCCAGGTAACCATCGCGGTCCACAGTATAGCGCACAAGCTCTGATCCCGGTGTAATGGTATATTCTGAACTAACCGCCAGCTTTTTATCCACTGCCTGCTGTGCAAGGGAAGCTGCACGGCTCACATCTTCATAAGAAGAGTTTGTGCATGATCCGATCAGACCTACCGAAAGTACTTCCGGCCATCCGTTTTCTCTTACTGCTGTTGCAAACTTGGAAAGCGGCCATGCCAGATCCGGAGTAAACGGACCATTGATGTGCGGTTCAAGCGTGGAAAGATCCAGTTCAATCAGCTGGTCAAAATATTTGGCAGGATCTGCATAAACTTCTTCGTCGGAACGAAGATTTTCTTTTACTGCGTCTGCTGCATCGGCAATATCCGCTCTTTCCGTTGCTCTCAGGTAAGCTGCACTTCTTTGATCGTAGGCAAAAATCGAAGTTGTAGCTCCAATCTCAGCACCCATGTTACAAATGGTCGCTTTACCAGTTGCCGAGATGCTTTCCGCTCCTTCGCCGAAGTACTCAACGATATAGCCGGTACCGCCTTTTACAGTCAGCTGGCCTGCAACCCAAAGGATTACATCTTTTGCAGCCGTCCAGCCGCTCAGTTTGCCTGTAAGTTTCACACCGATCAGTCTCGGCATTTTCAGCTCCCACGCAAGGCCGGACATCACGTCACTTGCATCTGCACCGCCTACACCGATAGCGATCATTCCCAATCCGCCTGCATTCGGCGTATGGGAATCCGTACCGATCATCATACCACCGGGAAATGCATAATTTTCCAGTACAACCTGATGAATAATTCCGGCGCCTGCTTTCCAGAAACCTAAACCATATTTGTTTGAGACAGACGAAAGAAAATCGTAGACCTCTTTATTTTTATCAACTGCATTTTTCAAATCCTGCGACGCACCCACTTCAGCCTGAATAAGGTGATCACAGTGTACCGTTGAAGGAACTGCAACCTGCGGTCTTCCGGCCTGCATGAATTGCAAAAGGGCCATTTGGGCGGTAGCATCCTGCATGGCTACCCGGTCCGGAGCAAAATCCACGTAAGATTTGCCACGCTCATAAACCTGCGTTGGCGTTCCTTCCCACAAGTGGGAATATAAAATCTTCTCTGCCAAGGTTAAAGGCCGCCCTTCAATTTTACGAGCAGCTTCTACTCTTTCCTGCATACGGGCATAAACGCCCTTAATCATGTCTAAGTCAAAAGCCATAGTAATTAACTATATTGGATTATCTGTTGTCAATAACACGCGAAAGTACGAAATTACCGAATATCCGAAGGTATCCGTCCGGTTTTTCAGTACTATTTAGCATCATTATATACTAATGTATCATTAAGATAACCGTGGTGTAATTTTTTTTGTTCTGGCAAGCGATATATTTAAGAAATTATTTCAAAAACAAGCTGGCAGAATACCCTGATCCGCCGCTATTTTAAAATACCTTTTTAACAGCACTTTGATTTTTTGCTTTATTGTAACCTATATTTGGACATTCAAAGTGCTACCAGATCCCTTAAATCCAAAGTTATGTCAAAAAATCTGGTGATCGTAGAGTCACCGGCGAAGGCCAAAACCATTGAAAGTTATTTAGGGCAGGACTTCACTGTCAAGTCTAGTTTCGGACATGTCCGTGACCTTCCCGAACATGATATGGGCGTGGATGTAGAACATGAATTCCAGCCTTCTTACGAGATATCTTCTGATAAAATGAAAGTTATCTCTGAATTAAAGAAGCTGGCCAAGGATGCGGAAGTATGGCTGGCAACGGATGATGACCGCGAAGGTGAAGCCATTTCATGGCACCTGAAAGAAGCATTGGGACTTCCCGACGACACCAAGCGGATTGTGTTCCGCGAGATCACAAAAACCGCTCTTCAGAATGCGATTTCCAGTCCGAGAACCATTGATGCCGATCTGGTGGATGCGCAGCAGGCAAGAAGAATCCTGGACCGACTGGTGGGTTACGAGTTGTCTCCGGTACTCTGGAAAAAAATACGCATTGGCAAAACCAACCTTTCTGCCGGACGTGTACAATCCGTAGCGGTCCGGATTATTGTGGAAAGGGAACGGGAAATCGATGCATTTAAAAGCAAGAGCAGCTTCAAGGTAACGGCGCGTTTCGATCTGGGAAACGGCAAAATACTCAACGCCGAACTTGCCAGAAATTTTGCAAATGAAGCCGATGCAGTCCAGTTTCTTGAAAAATGCACAGGTGCAGAGTTTTCCATTAAAAACCTGGAAGTCAAACCAGCTAAAAAAACGCCGGCACCGCCATTTACAACTTCTACTTTACAGCAGGAGGCTTCCAGAAAACTGAGTTTTTCGGTGGCACAGACGATGTCCGTTGCGCAGCGGCTTTACGAAGCAGGGAAGATTTCCTATATGCGTACGGATTCCACCAATTTGTCGGAAGAAGCACTCGACAAGGCCAAGCAGCAGATTACCAAAGAATACGGCAACGATTATTATAACAAAAGGGTTTTCAAAACCAAATCCGAATCTGCGCAGGAAGCGCACGAAGCCATCCGGCCAACGGATTTTTCAACGTTAAATGCGAGCAGCGACCGCAATGAGCAGCGTTTGTACGAACTGATCTGGAAACGCGCCATTGCTTCCCAGATGTCGGATGCACAGCTGGAACGGACAACGGCAACAATCCGTATTTCCACCACTTCAGAAGAACTGGTTGCGCAGGGCGAAGTGATCAAATTCGAAGGGTTCCTGAAAGTTTACATGGAATCCAGTGATGACGAAGGAGACGAAGAGCAAAAAGGAATGCTGCCGCCTTTGAACATAAACCAGATCCTGAAACTTTCGGACATGAAAGCGACGGAACGTTTTACGAGAAACCCGCCGCGTTATACAGAAGCGAGCCTTGTAAAAAAGCTGGAAGAAATGGGAATCGGCCGTCCTTCCACTTACGCGCCGACGATTTCAACGATTTTGAAACGGGAATATATTGTAAAGGAAGACCGGCAGGGAACCGAGCGTGATTTCAAGGAAATTACACTTGCCAATGATGAAATCAAAAGCAGGGTCAATAAAGAGATATATGGTTCGGAAAAGGCCAAGCTGTTTCCGACCAGTGCCGGAATGGTTGTGAATGATTTTTTGGTCAGCCATTTTAACAATATCATTGATTATTCCTTTACGGCAAGTGTTGAAAAAGACTTTGATCACATTGCAGAAGGACAGCTTCCATGGCAGCAGATGATCAAGGATTTTTATACCCCTTTCCAGAAAAAAGTAGCCGAAGCACGTGAAGAAGCCATTGACCGCAGCCTGACTTCCAGAGAACTCGGGGAAGATCCGGCGACAGGAAAAAAGGTCTCCGTAAGGATCGGGAAATATGGCCCTTACGTACAGATCGGTGATGTGGAAGATGAAGAAAAACCCAAGTTTGCAAGTCTGCAGAAAGGGCAGCTGATGGAAAGCATTACTTTGGACGAAGCGTTTGAGCTTTTCAAACTACCAAGGCAAGTAGGGATTTTTGAAGATAAGGAACTGATTGTCAACATCGGAAAATTCGGGCCATATGTAAAGCATGACAACAAATACTTTTCACTTGCGCGGACAGATGATCCCATGGCTGTTACCGAAGAAAGGCTGATTGAAATCATTACAGAAAAACGGCAGCAGGACAGTAACCGGACGATAAAGGAATTCAGTGAAGATGCGGAGGCAAAGGTTCTGAACGGAAAATACGGACCGTATATCGCATTTGGCAAAAAGAATGTAAAAATCCCGAAAGGAACCGATCCGGCCGCTCTTACTTACGAGGAAATTGTAAAGCTTGCTGCTGAAACACCGGACAAACCGGCACGGCGCGGAGCGAAAAAACCGGTTGCCAAAACGCCGGCACCAAAAGCGGCTGCGGCAAAAGCGGATGCACCGAAAGCGGCCACGACAAAAGCAACTTCAACGAAAGCAACTGCGCCAAAAGCAACTGCGCCAAAAGCAACCGCGGCAAAAACCGCCACTGCAAAAAAACCGGCCGCAAAGAAAGCAACCAAAAAAAGCTGATTTTATCACATTAAATTTCAAAAGCCACCAATACACCGATTGACACGAATATAAGTAGCCGATTGCAACAGCCTTCAATCAAGGGCATTTACAAGCTAACCTTTAAGCAATGAATGTTTTCCGACAGCTTAGAGCCTATTGCCAGAAACTACTTGTTACCATTTAAACCAACATCTGAATTAAACCATGAAGAAACTTGTCGTTCTTTCCGGTGCGGGCATCAGTGCAGAAAGCGGGATCAGTACATTTCGCGACAACGGAGGGTTATGGGATAATTACCGGATTGAAGACGTAGCGACGCCGGAAGCATGGCATAAAAACCAGGAATTTGTCCTTGATTTTTACAATCAGCGCAGAAAACAGGCATCCAGTGTAAAGCCCAATCCGGCGCATTATGCATTGGCTGAACTGGAAAAGCACTTTGAAATAACGATCATCACGCAAAATGTGGACAACCTGCATGAAATAGCAGGATCGACGAACGTAATCCATCTGCATGGAGAGTTATTCAAATCCAGAAGTACAAAAAATCCGGATCTGGTTTATGAAATGAAATCGTGGGAACTGAAAAAAGGCGATTTATGTGAACTTGGAAGCCAGCTTCGGCCTCATATCGTATGGTTTGGAGAAGAAGTCCCGATGATGGAAACGGCCATTGACATCACCGAACAGGCAGACCTGTTTCTGGTTATCGGCACATCGCTGGCCGTTTATCCGGCTGCCGGACTTGTCCATTACGTTGGTTCCTCCAGGCCGATTTACATTATTGATCCTGCAAAACCGGATATCGGTCTGAAAAAGAACATGACCTTTATACAGGAAAAAGCAACAACCGGAATGGAAATCCTGACAAAGAAATTGATTGACGAGCAGCAGATCTGACTTTAATAATCAGCTGTTTACATATAAATACACAACAGAACAGAATGCAACTACTTGACGGGAAACTGATTTCTTCCCAAATAAAATCAGAAATAAAGGCAGAAGTTGAAAAATGGATCGCGGATGGCGGTAAAAAACCACATCTGGCAGCTGTACTCGTCGGGCAGGACGGTGCGAGTGAAACTTATGTTGCTTCCAAAATCCGGAGCTGCGAGGAAATCGGGTTTACTTCTACCCTGCTTCGGTTTGGTCCCGAAATATCCGAAGAATCGCTACTTGATGCAGTTGAATCATTGAATAACGATCCGGATGTGGACGGTTTCATCGTTCAGCTGCCGCTTCCCAAGCATATTTCCGAAAACACCATTATGGAAGCCGTAAATCCCGCCAAGGACGTAGACGGTTTCCATCCGGTAAATGTGGGGAAAATGTGCAAAGGACTTCCGTCATACATTTCTGCAACGCCTTTCGGCATCATTGAAATGCTGATCCGGGCCGGAATCGAAACCAGCGGAAAACATTGCGTAGTAATCGGAAGAAGCCAGATTGTGGGACTTCCAATGAGTATTCTGATGCAGCGCAACGAGTATCCGGGTAATTGTACGGTAACCATAACGCACAGCAAAACGCATAATCTGAAAGAAATTTGCCAGACTGCGGATATACTCATTGCTGCTTTGGGAAGACCGGAATTTGTAACAGCCGATTATGTAAAAGAAGGTGCAGTTGTAATTGATGTAGGTATTTCAAGGGTTGCGGATGCAAGCAAAAAGAGCGGGTTTGCAATAAAAGGCGACGTCAATTTCAATGACGTGGCTCCAAAAACCAGCTATATAACTCCCGTTCCGGGCGGTGTCGGGTTGATGACCATCTGCGGCTTGCTGACGAACACCTTTAAGGCAGCCAAAAAGGAAATTTACAGGTAACGAAGTAATTTTACCTCTTTACAGGTACTTTTTTACATAAAACGCTAAAAAAGACATTATAAAGTTGCTGAATTCGTTTTTTACTGAAAGATTTGTCAATTAGTTGTACTTTCACGGAAAGACCATTTTATGAGTATTGTCAGCAATAATATCAAATATCTCAGAAGGCTTAACGGCCTTACACAAGAGCAGTTTGCAAGAAAAATTGCGATCAAACGCTCGTTGCTGGGAGCCTATGAAGAAGCGCGGGCCAATCCCAATCTGACGAACCTTAAGAATATGGCAGCCGCGTTTGGTATTTCTGTGGACAATCTGCTGAAAAACGATTTAAGAAAGCTGCGGGAAACGCCTGATTTGTCATTGCCGCTCAATGCAGCCCGGCCAATGACTGTTTCGCATTCAGGTTCGGTGCAGGCAGCAGCACCTTCCAGAGTCCCGACATTTGCTGAACCTCAGCCGCTTTCCACCATTATTGACAAGTACAAACAACCGGAACCTGAAATCAGGATGGTTTCAAGACAGGTTAATCTGAAGCCGGTAAACGGCGAAGTGCAACCTGCTGCAAATCAGCTAAACGGCCTTTTTGCCGAACAACGCAGTACGGCTTCTAAAAAACCGGATGCTGTAAATGACGCCAGCGCGCAGATTCCGGTTTTTAATAATAGTTATCCGGCAAGTCCGTTTAACAATGCCATTGAAGACAGAACGGAAAACTATCCGACCATTCAATGGGTTGCCAAAAATCTTCAGCTTGACTACATTCAGAACTGCCAGAATCCGTCCTATCTGAATCAGCTGCCTTCATTCCAGCTTCCCAATTTGCCGGCAGGTTATTACCGCGCTTTCGAAAGCGGCGATGATTTCATGTATCCGGGCTCTTTGCTTGTTGGAACGTTTGTGCGAAACTGGTACGATATCAAAGACGGCATGCAATACGTGTTTGTGCTGCGCCAGCACGGGTTTATATACCGAACTGCATTTAACCACGTAAAAACAAATGGCTTTCTGCTGTTGACTTCCGACGACGCGTCCGTCAACGATCTGGAAGTACCGTTGCAGGACGTGCTCGAAGTATGGGAAATCAATGCATTCATAAGCTTGCAGATGCCCGTTCCGCAGCCTTCTCTGGAACGAGTAAGCCAGCTTGTGGATGAATTGCAGATGGAATTAAGCCAGTATAAACAATAGTTTTTTACTTGGCCAGTGTTTTGAACAAAGCTTCGATCTTGGGCAGATCTTTACTTTTTGCCGTTGTTTCCAGAACAGCAACGCCCAGCTGATACCAGAGTCCGTCGCCGGCCGTAATGTACAATCCCTTTTGAGATGGTCTGGATTCAGATGCATTTTCTGCAACGAATTCAGCTTTATAAACGGTATCCATCATCCGCTGTAGTTGAGCCCATTCCAGCTGCCTTGCAGGATTTTTGCCTTTGCTTAATGTAAAGGTTTTCCGGGCAAATGAAGCTATAAGGTCTACTTGCGTCTGTTTTTTATCTGCATCAATTTCCAGGAATGTCAGTTCAAATGGTTTTTCTCTACCGCTGGCTTCAAAAATCGCCTGCATGAATTCCTGTAGAAAATAAGACCAGCGTTCTTTGTCGACCGGATAAATGGTTACCATTTTTCCATTTTCTTCCAGTTCCAGTTCAATAAAGTCTTCAAACTCGCTTTCTTCTCTTTTCCGGATGGTTTTGGAAGATGAAAAAATTTCTTCAAATTCATTGATCCAGTTTGCCGGCAGCGCTCCTTTCCATTTATAATCATCATCCGTGGAAAAACCTTCGTCCAGCAAGTCATCTTCATCCATTTCTTCCCGATCCGTATAAACGATACTGAAATCTACGTTCAGCTGATTTGCGGAAGCGATTCCCAGCTGTAAGGTATAAAAATGCGAAAACGGAGCCGGGACAACCGGCGCGGTCTGAAAACGAATGATATATTGTCCGGGTATCTGAATGTTTTTATCCATGTGAAGATTCTGAAAGCGATTGTACTGTTCTGCGTTTATCCACCTTGCCGGTGGCTGTTCTTGTAAACTGATTCACAAAGTAAACACGTTTAGGCGTTACATAAGCCGAATTCTGCTTCCTTATTTCAGCAAGCAACGATTCGGACGTGATGGCAGCGATTGTTCCTTCGATAATCAGGATGAGCATCTGGCCCAGTTTTTCGTCCGGGCGGAACCAGGCAAAAAACGGATTTGGAATTTCAAGGTTATAAAATACTTCTGCCAGGCGTGCATCCACTTCGTCCAGCACCATTTTGATGCCTCCGGAATTGATGATATTGTCCGCACGCCCGATCCATTTAAACGTATTTCCATGGATTTCGGCCAGATCATTGGTCTGTACTTTTTCGCCGTTTGTAACAGCGCCTGAAACATACAGGCAGTTTCTTTCATCAAGACCAAATTCAATTCCGGGCAAAAAAGTGTAATGCAGTTCCGGTTTTTCTCCGTTCAGCCGGCGTAATGCAACATGCGAAACGGTTTCCGTCATGCCGTAACTCTGATAAACGGGAACAGCAAGATTCAGGACTTTCCTTTGCAGTGCAATGCTGACGGGCGCACCGCCAAGTAATATTTTACCCAGTTTATACACCTGGTTTTCGGTTTCCGGATTTTCCAGAATTCCGGAAAGCTGCAACGGAACAAGTGCGGTAAAATCAAATTCTTCATGGTCCAGATTGAGCAGCGGATTGGAAACGGGTTCAATCACAGTAAGTTTCCAGCCGAGTTCCATGCCGCGGACCAGCATCATCAGGCCGGCTATATAGGAAATGTTGAGACAAACCAGAGCACGTGTTCCGCTTCCAAGTCCAAGCGTCTTTCCCGTCATGGCTGCGCTGCTTGTGAGCTGATTTCTGGAAATTGCAATGGGCTTCGGCGTTCCCGTCGAGCCCGATGTATTCAGCATAAATTCTCTTTTACCGCCCAGCCAGGATTTGATAAAGTCGTATGCCGCGGCAAAATAAGGATGCTCCGGCCTTTGCTGCTGTCCAAAATCGTTTATATCCGTTGTCCACTGCATTCGGAAAGTTATTTATTTGTTTTTGAAGGAAACCCAAACAATCTGTAATTTCGCAAATTGTCGCAAATGAGCCGCATGTATTTTTTAGTGCTCTTTGCATTGGTTTTACATCTACATTTTGATTCTATGTCCAGTTCAGTTCAATGGGAAACCATCAAGGAATATGAGGAAATCCTCTTTACACTTCATGAAGGAATTGCAAAAATAAGCATAAACCGTCCGCACAAGCACAATGCATTTACGCCGCTGACGGTGACGGAAATGATCGATGCCATGCATATCTGCCGCGAAGATCCGAGAATTGATGTGATTATTTTAACGGGCGAAGGTGGAAAAGCTTTCTGTTCGGGAGGCGATCAGTCGGTGCGCGGACATGGCGGTTACATCGGCGATGATCACGTGCCGCGCCTGAACGTGCTGGATCTGCAACGCATGATCCGCTCGATCCCGAAAGCAGTCATTGCCATGGTTGCAGGCTGGGCAATCGGCGGCGGACATGTGCTGCATGTGATCTGCGATTTGTCTATAGCAGCAGAAAATGCGCGTTTCGGGCAAACGGGTCCGAAAGTAGGAAGTTTTGATGGCGGTTTCGGTGCTTCGTATCTGGCGCGCGTCGTTGGTCAGAAAAAAGCTAGGGAAATATGGTTTTTGTGCGATCAGTACGATGCACAGGAAGCTTTGCAAATGGGATTGGTCAATAAGGTAGTTCCGCTGGAAGAGCTGGAAACGACTACAATCGAATGGTGTAAAAAAATCCAGGAAAAAAGTCCATTATCCATCCGGATGCTGAAAAGTTCGTTCAATGCCGAACTGGACGGACAGGCCGGAATCCAGGAACTTGCCGGAAATGCAACGTTGCTTTATTATCTGAGCGAAGAAGCGAAAGAAGGCCAGAATTCATTCCTTGAAAAAAGAAAACCGGATTTCAGCAAGTTTCCAAAATTTCCATGATCGTTGTAAAGGTCCGTATTTAGAGACCTTTTTAAAATAAAAATTTGAATCAATGAATTACTGGCTTGTAAAAAGTGAACCTTTTAAATACTCATGGGATCATTTTGTAACTGAAGGTGAGGCTGTATGGGACGGCATCCGCAATTATCAGGCGCGCAACAACCTGATGAGCATGAAAACGGATGACCTCGTTCTTTTTTATCACAGCAATGAAGGAAAAGAAATTGTAGGGTTGGCAAAGGTTTCAAAAGAATTTTATCCCGATCCGACAACGGAAGAAAAAGGCTGGGTAGTTGTCAATCTGGTTCCGGTCGCAAAATTTCCCAAAACGGTAACGCTTGCCGAGATAAAAGCAGACAGACGTTTGCAGGATATGCTGCTGATCCGCAATTCCAGATTATCCGTTATTCCGGTACGGCTTGAAGAATTTGACTTAATCGTAGCATTTGCGCATGAAGTGTAACCGGCAATTTATTTTCAATATTACGTTGGTACTGTTTTTCAGTGCGTTATCGTTGCAATGCGTGCTTTCGCAAGGCGTAAAAAGAATTGAATTGCCGCTATCCGGAAACGCAGCATACCAGACGGTTCCGCTTGGCGAACAAGGTGTTCTGCTGATTTCCAAGCCTGACAAAGGAACTTTCAACGTACAGAAATTTGACGCGAACCTCGACCGGATCTGGTCGATTGACGGTCCGATCGAATCCAATCTGGATTATATTTCATCATCATTTGACGGCAAAGCGGTGTTTCTGCTGTTCAGCAAATACCGCAGTTCCCTGTACCAGATCGTAAAAGTAAATATCGGGCCGGGGTTTGTGGAAACATTTATGATCAATACGCTGGACCGTTTTGAAATCACTGATTTTAAAACACTCGGCTATTCGGTTTTCATGGCCGGAATGGTCCGGAATGAACCGGTTCTGATTTTTACGCAGCTTACCAATGCGCAGACCAAAGTACTGCCGTCGGCAATCAAAGGTTCCAATGCCATTCAGACCGTAGAAGTGGACACGGCGCATCATCTTGTCAATGTAAGTTTTGCCGTAAAAAAAGGCCGTCAAACGCGGATTGTGGCGCGCTCTTACGAAGAAACCGGCGAGCTGTACACGCAGGTTTCCGTTGATCCGGAAGATGATTATTCCCTGCTGAGCGGAAGAATGCAGGTCCTGAACGATTCCGTTCGGATCGTGATCGGTACTTACGGGTACAGAAACATGCAGAGCAGCAACAATGCAGCGTCGCAAGGATTATATATCAGCAAAATAGTCCGTGACGAGACGGTATTTACCCGGTACCACAGTTTTACCGATTTCAAGAATTTCTTTAATTTCATGAATGAGCGCCAGCAGGAAAAAATCGAAAGGCGCATCCGTAAAAAGAAAGAAAGCGGTGACGACCTGAAACTGAATTACAGGTTGCTTGTACACGATATCGTACCGAAAGAAAACAATTTCTTGCTCGTTGCAGAAGTTTTTTACCCTGAGTACCGCTATCAGAATCCGGGTATGCTGGGCGGAATGGGTTACGGCGGAATCATGAGCTATCCGTTTGGAATGGGCCTTTACAATCCGTACTTATGGAACCCGATGTATGGCGGCCGCGGTTATAATCAGCAGGTTTTTGACGGATTCACGTACACGCATGCCGTGATTGCCGATGTGGACCAGAACGGGAAACTCATTTGGGACAACAGCATTAATTTTGATCATGTAAAAAGCATGGAACTGCGTGAAAAGATCAAGATACAGACGTTCAATAACGGAAATTCCAAACTGGTTTACAGCCATAACGGTGCCATACGCAGTAAAATCATCAAAGGAAATCAGGTTATTGACAGCGACCGCGTGATCCCGAACGGCACCAATGTAGAAGGCGACAAAGTAAGAAAAACCAGTACGGATGACATTGATTACTGGTATGGAAACTTTTATCTTGCATGGGGCGAACAGAAAATCGTCAACGCTGCCGGCGATCCGCAGACAAGAGGAAGAAGAAATGTGTTTTATCTGAATAAAATCGCGTTCTGATCCCAAATTATTCAGTTTCCGGCCAAAAGCCAAAATAATTCGCCGATAGCCAACAGCTAAAAGCCAAAAGCTAAAAAAAACCCACAACACCTTGATACTACTTTCACCCGACCAGCATACCGATTATCAGCTCATTGATACCGGCGGATTCGAAAAGCTGGAACGTTTCGGCCCTTATATTCTTTCACGTCCGGAGCCGCAGGCAATCTGGGACAAATCGCTTTCTGAACAGGAATGGGAAAAACAGGCGCATGCGGTTTTTAAACGCGATAAAAATTCGCAGGAAAAAGGACAATGGATTTCAAAAGCCGGAATGCCGGACAAATGGGTTTTCCAGTACAGAACAAATGCCTTGCACCTGCGTGCAAAACTGGCACTTTCCTCTTTCAAGCACGTCGGGCTTTTTCCGGAGCAGGCGACAAACTGGGATTATATTTCAAAAAAACTGAAACAGATTCCTGAAACGAAGCCGTCCGTTCTGAATCTTTTTGCCTATACTGGCATTGCGTCGCTGGCAGCCAAAGCGTCCGGCGCGGATGTTACGCACGTGGATTCGGTCAAACAGGTCATCAGCTGGTCTCGGGAAAATATGGAACTGAGCGGGCTTGACAACATTCGCTGGGTTGTGGAAGATGCACTGAAATTTGTTCAGCGGGAAGTACGGCGCAATAACCAGTATAACGGAATCATACTGGATCCGCCGGCATACGGGCGCGGGCCGGATGGCGAAAAATGGCTGCTGGAAGAAAGCCTGAACGAAATACTGCGTTTGTGTGCGCTG
This sequence comes from Dyadobacter sediminis, assembly GCF_005860765.1. Classification (GTDB taxonomy): domain Bacteria; phylum Bacteroidota; class Bacteroidia; order Cytophagales; family Spirosomataceae; genus Dyadobacter; species Dyadobacter sediminis. Next base: position 1,428,749 of record NZ_VCEI01000011.1, read on the forward strand.
CTTTTGAAAAAGGAGAATTTCTTTTTCATCATCAATTTGTACTCACTCGGATTTTCAGCACTTATCGTTGAAAACCTTATCAAAGCGCATTTCGGCACACAAATACATCATGAATTCGGCGAACTTTTCATTCCGGACTCATTCGGGAAAAACCTGCCGCTCGGTGTATTTTCCCGATTTTCGGATCAAAGTATTTAAATTACGTTCAGATTGTTCAATTTTGTTGTTGAGCGTGCCCAATGACTGGCAATCCAAGTTGCGCTTTTTCATCACATGAAATTCTGTTGTTTTAAATACTTCTGTCTGTTCCTGATTACTTTGCCGGTGCTGATTTCAGGCTGCCAGAGTGATGCAAGAAATGCTACGCGCATTCCGCCCGTGATTAAAAAGTCCAGAGCACAATGGCAGAACGACGCCATTCTTTCACTGACCGATCTGATCAACCGCAATATTGATGTGGACCTTAATTATTACAAAAGAGCCCGTATCTATTTTGAACGCGAACAGTACACGCTTGCGCTTGCGGATATCAATGAATCCATTTATGAAAAGAACAATGCAAGCGACTACTTTTTACTGCGCGGAAAAATCAACCGCGAACTCGGAAAGATGGATCCCGCGCTCGAAGATGCACAGCGCGCCGAAGCATTGCAGCAGAACAGCCCTGACCTTTACATTCTGCTGGCGGATATTCTTCAGGTAAAAAACAACTTCCGGGAAGCGGCCGGTTATCTTAATCAGGCCATGAAAATGGCGCCTTACGACGGATCGGCGTATTATGTAAAAGGCATGCTGCAGGCCCGCCAAGGCGATTCACTTGCCAGTATTTCCAGCTTTAATTATGCAATCAGTGTAAATCCGAGGCTGTTGCGCGCATACGAGCAATGCAGTTTTATATTACGGAAATTAAATAATCCGGATCAGGCGCTTGTTGTGAACCGGAAGGCAATCCGGCGTTTTCCGAAAGCAGCAGAACTTTACTTCGAAAGAGGCGAAATATTTGCAACGAAACTAAGGCCGGACACGGCACTGATCAATTACAAGAAAGCGGTTGCTTTGAAACCGGACTATGAAGAGGCATTGTACAAGGTGGCTACAACGGGCATCGAGCTGAGAGAATACAATCAAGCGCTTCCGGCCTTAACGCGTTTGTACCGGATGAATCCGAAGTCAAAGGAAATCAACAATATGATTGGTTTCTGTCATGAAAAAACGGGGGATTACGAAAGGGCAAAAGTATATTATACGGATGCGCTTGCGCTCAGTCCGGGCGATCAGGATGCACGTTACGGCCTGTATCGCATTCGTCAGCGGGAAGGTGCCGGGCTTTATTCCGCCTATGATGCAGACAATGGGAACGGATCGGGTTACAAGCTTCTGGACACGTCGCGGGTCAAGATTAACAAAATCCAGCCGAGAGGAACCACAAATATCCGCATCGATTCTACGCGAAAAGCTAAAATTGAATAGATTTGCACTTTGCCGCACAGCGCAAAGATTTTGAACAATTGTCATCGAATGATTTCTGAATGAAAGACGAGTCTCAAGTAAAAATTACCCTGCCCGACGGCAGTGAACGTTATTACCCTAAAGGTATTACAGCACACGGCATTGCACTCAGCATCAGCGAAGGACTGGCACGTAATGTCATTGCCGCCAAAGTCAACAATGAAGTATGGGACCCGACGCGGGAAATAACGCAGGATTCGCTTGTGAAGCTGCTGACATGGAATGATGAAGACGGCAAAGCTACATTCTGGCATTCTTCGGCGCACTTGCTGGCCGAGGCGCTGGAAGCCTTGTATCCGGGTGTAAAATTCGGGACCGGGCCGTCTCTTGAAAAAGGGTTTTACTACGACGTTGATCTGGGCGATAAATCCTTGTCTCAGGATGATTTTCCAAAGATCGAGGCCAAAATGCTGGAACTGGCTCGTCAGAAAAACGAATACATCCGAAAGCCGATCAGCAAAGCCGATGCCATACAATATTTTACTGAAAAAGGCGACGAATACAAGCTGGAACTGATCGACGGACTGGAAGACGGCTCCATTACACTTTACGAGCAAGGAAATTTTACCGATTTATGCCGCGGGCCGCATATTCCGAACACCGGAATTATAAAAGCCGTTAAACTGACCAACATAGGCGGCGCTTACTGGCGCAACAAGCAGGAAAATAAAATGCTTACCCGCATTTACGGGATTACTTTTCCAAAACAGAAAGAACTCGAAGAGTATCTGACTTTGATGGAAGAGGCCAAAAAACGCGATCACAGACGCCTGGGCAAAGAGCTGGAACTGTTTGCATTTTCCGAGAAAGTCGGGCAAGGTTTGCCATTGTGGCTTCCGAAAGGCGCCATGATCCGCGAACGGCTGGAATCGTTTTTGAAAAAAGCACAGTCGAGAGCAGGTTATCTTCCGGTTGTGACACCGCATATCGGCAGCAAGGATTTGTACGTAACTTCCGGCCACTGGGACAAATATGGCAAGGATTCCTTTCAGCCGATCAAAACGCCAAACATCGGTGAAGAATATTTGCTGAAACCGATGAACTGCCCGCATCACTGCGAGATTTACAAGACTTCTCCCCGCTCCTACAAGGATCTTCCGCTTCGTTTTGCTGAGTTCGGAACGGTTTACCGCTATGAGCAAAGCGGTGAGTTGCACGGACTTACACGCGTTAGAGGTTTTACACAGGACGATGCGCATATATTCTGCCGCCCGGATCAGGTGAAAGAAGAATTTATCCGGGTTATCGACCTTGTACTTTACGTTTTCAAGTCGCTTGGATTTGAAGATTACAGCGCGCAGATTTCGCTTCGTGACCCCAACGACAAACAGAAATACATCGGCAGGGATGAAGACTGGGAACGTGCGGAAAGCGCCATTATTGAGGCCGCTGCCGAACGGAATCTGAGCACGGTTACCGAACTGGGCGAAGCTGCCTTTTACGGTCCGAAGCTCGACTTCATGGTGCGTGACGCATTGGGCAGAAAATGGCAGCTTGGAACGATTCAGGTCGATTATCAGCTTCCCCAGCGTTTTAATCTGGAATATACCGGCTCGGATAACCAGAAACACCGTCCGGTTATGATCCATCGTGCGCCGTTTGGTTCCATGGAACGTTTCATTGCCATTCTGATCGAAAACACGGCCGGACAATTTCCGCTGTGGCTTTCTCCGGACCAGATTGCCATTCTGCCGATTTCTGAAAAATTTGCCGAATATGCTGAGGATGTGTTTTTCCAGTTACAGGATCATGACATTCGTGGATTTGTGGATCACCGGGATGAAAAGATCGGACGGAAAATACGTGATGCCGAGGTTACAAAGGTTCCGTTTATGCTGGTAGTAGGTGAAAAAGAAATGGCAGAAGGAAAATTATCCGTGCGCAGAAAGGGCGAAGGTGACCTTGGAAGCATGACTGTGGCAGAATTTACGAATTATTTTAAAAAAGAAGCCAGTATTAGTTGATGTTTTTATAACTTTTTGTTATAATTCCCGCAGCAAGGCACTATTTTTGTGACTTCGATGTTATCTTTTTTGATTTTCACCAAAAAACCCAAAATACACCAATCCAAAGTTATATGGCATTAAGACCCCCGAGTGGACGGTTAAGAGTTCCCGAAGAACCTTATAAAATTAACGAACGAATTACAGCAAAAGAAGTACGCCTGGTTGGAGAAAACATTGAACCGGGAATAGTGGATATTAATACTGCCAGAGCAATGGCAAAAGCACAAAGTCTTGATCTGGTAGAAATTGCACCGACGGCAGTTCCTCCTGTTTGTAAAATTGTAGACTATTCGAAGTTTAAATACGAGCAGAAGAAAAAACAGAAAGAAATCAAAGCCAAGGCACAGAAAGTGGTTATCAAGGAAATTCGCTTTGGTCCGAATACGGATGACCACGACTTCGAATTCAAACTGAAACACGCCATCAACTTTCTTAAGGAAGGTTCAAAAGTAAAGGCATATGTTCATTTTGTAGGTCGTACGATTGTGTTCAAGGAACGTGGTGTAAACCTTCTGAACAAATTTTCGGAAGCACTTTCCGATTACGGCAAGCTGGAAATGGAGCCTAAACTGGAAGGAAAAAGAATGACAATCATTCTGGCACCGGCACCTGCAAAAAAATAATTCCTGAGTTTACTGATATATTAAGTTATAAAAAGCTTTATAAAATCGTGTTTCCGGCCATAGCGGGAAACACGATTTTCATTTTCCGATCCTTTTAATTAATTTTGCGCGCTGTTTTATAATTATCAATTAATGTTTATTTGAATCATGCCTAAAATGAAAACCAATTCCGGAGCTAAAAAGCGTTTTGCGCTTACCGGCACCGGCAAAATCAAGCGTAAGCACGCATTTCACAGCCACATCCTGACCAAAAAATCCAACAAGCGCAAACGCGGTCTGGTTAAAACAGGTCTGATCGATGAATCCAATGTGAAGCAGGTGATGGCAATGCTTGGAAAGTAATTCCGAAGCCATTAAAATTAAATACCATTCTGGTTTTTTGTTCCACCCGATAGAAGGCTTTGTAAGACTCAAAAGAGCGCCGACCATCAAAAACAGTTAAATTATGCCACGTTCAGTAAATCACGTAGCGTCACGTGCAAGACGTAAGAAAGTATTAAAATTGGCGAAAGGCTATTTTGGCCGTCGCAAAAATGTATGGACCGTTGCCAAAAATGCGGTAGAACGCGGTTTGGCTTACGCATACAAAGGCCGTAAACAAAAGAAACGCAATTTCCGTGCATTGTGGATTCAGCGTATCAATGCAGGTGCACGCATCCACGGATTGTCGTATTCTGCTTTTATCGGCAAACTGAGTTCAAAAGGCATCGAGCTAAACCGGAAAGTACTTGCCGATCTGGCAATGAATCATCCGGAAGCTTTCAAGGCAATCGTTGATCAGGTAAAATAAAACAGCATCCCGCCTCTCTGGCGGGATTTTTTTATGCATATACTCCAAGTGCAGCAAAAAGATTGCTGCTTGTTTCAGTATTCATGCATAAAGACATAAAACCATGTTAGATCAATTATTAGGCCTAATCCAGCAAAATTCCCAGCAAGCCATTGTTCAGAATCCCGAAGTTCCCAATGAGCATAATGAGGATGTCATGCATACCTTGATGGGATCCATTACAGGCGGTTTGCAGCAGCAGGCACAAAATGGAAACATTTCAGAAATTTCGAATTTATTTTCAGGAAGTCATGGCGCTTCAGGCAATGCACTGATGAACAATCCAATGGTTTCTTCTATTGCGTCCAATGCAATCAGCGCCATTATGCAGAAGTTCGGCCTCAGCAATCAGGTTGCCGGCGGAATTGTAAGTTCGGTGCTGCCGGGGGTATTGGGCGGACTGATCGGAAAGTTAGGCAACAACAACAGCAACAGTTCCGGTATGGACCTTGGAGGTTTGCTTGGCGGACTTCTAGGCGGTTCAAATCATTCAAATCTGGGCAGAGATATGGCGGATGGAAAGCAGAGCACAGACTTGACAGGCATGCTGGGCGGTCTCTTCGGAAACAAATAAATAAAAAGTATAATATCCCGGTAAAATCGATCATTTGAATTGAAAGTACATTTGTATAAATTGATGTACCGAAATAACCCTTATACCGAGATATTATGGATTCCAGAAGAGAATTTATAAAAAAAGCAACCATGCTTACCGGTGCTGCCGGATTGTTCAGCACCCTGCCCGCTTCCATTCAGAAAGCACTTGCAATCGATCCGAAAAAAGGCAGCACTTATCTGGATGCGGAACATGTAGTTATCCTGATGCAGGAAAACCGCTCCTTTGACCATTGTTACGGAACTTTGCGCGGAGTACGGGGATTTAACGATCCCCGTGCTATCCAGCTGCCCGATAAAAACTCAGTCTGGCTTCAGACCAATGCCTTTGGTGAAACATACGTTCCGTTCCGGCTTAACATGAAGGAATCCAGGGCAACCTGGATGGGTTCGCTTCCGCATTCATGGACCAATCAGGTAGATGCGCGCAACGAAGGAAAATATGACCAGTGGCTTGTCGCCAAACAGCCCGGACATAAGGATTATACCCGGATGCCTTTGACACAAGGCTTTTACAATCGCGAAGACATTCCGTTTTACTACGCACTGGCCGATGCTTTCACCGTTTGCGACCAGAACTTCTGCTCTTCACTGACCGGAACCACGCCGAACCGTCTTTATTTATGGACGGGAACGATCCGCGAAAATCCGGAACCTACACATTATGCAAATGTCCGCAATGAAAATGTCACGGATCATGCCGAAGCGTCCTGGACAACATTTCCGGAACGGCTTGAAGACCATCATGTTTCCTGGAAAATCTATCAGAATGAACTGAGCATTGATACCGGCCTTACAGGTGAAGAAGATTCATGGCTTGCCAATTTTACGGATAACCCGATTGAATGGTTTACACAATATAATGTCCGATACCATACCGGCTATCAGAAACACCTGAAAGAAAGGCTGGAAAAACTTCCTTCTGAAATCAGCGAACAGGAAGAAAAGCTCAGACATTTTTCCGGCGATGAAAAAGAACTGGCCGCACTGAAAAAATCAGTCAGTAGGAAAAAGGCTGATCTGCAGACTGCGAAAGAGGAACTGAAAAGATGGAGTCCTGAAAACTATGCAAAACTTTCCGAGCGGTCAAAGAACATTCACGCCAAGGCATTTACAACCAATAAAAACGATCCGGATTACAGGAAGGTAACAACCGTCCAATACAATGACGGCGACATCATTAATGAAGCCAAAGCACCACAGGGCGACATTTTGCATCAGTTCAGAACCGATGTAAAAAAAGGAAATCTGCCCATGGTTTCCTGGCTCGTTGCACCTGAAAACTTTTCGGACCATCCTACTTCTCCGTGGTACGGCGCTTGGTATGTGTCCGAAGTTATGGACATTCTTACTTCTGATCCCGAGATCTGGAAAAAGACCATTTTCATTCTTTGCTACGACGAAAATGACGGCTACTTCGACCATGTTCCGCCATTTACAGTTCCTAATCCGTACAAAACCGATACCGGTGCAGTCTCTGAAGGGATAGATTGCAAAACGGAATTTGTCACGCTGGAACAAGACATGACGAAAAAGGATGAAAAAGAATCCAGACACAGTCCGATTGGTTTGGGTTACCGTGTTCCGTTGATCGTCGCTTCGCCCTGGAACCGCGGCGGTAATGTTTGTTCAGAAGTTTTTGACCATACTTCCATTTTACAGTTTCTGGAAAAATTTGTCAGCCATAAATCAGGAAAGCAGATCAAAGAAACCAACATCAGTGAATGGCGACGGACAATCTGCGGCGATCTTACTTCCACATTTACACCTTATAACGGAGAAAAAACGACTTTGCCGACGTTCGTGGAAAGAAACGAGTTTATGGAAAGCATTTACAATGCAAAGTTCAAAAAGCTGCCGAACGGCTATCAAGCGCTAACAAAGGAGCAGATCGCGGAAGTAAATCAGGACCCGATTGGCTCTTCCATATTACCGAATCAGGAAAAAGGAACGCGTACAGCATGCCCGATACCTTACGAACTCCAGGCCGACGGAGCAGTGAACTCTGACAAAAGTGCATTCGAAATCGCGCTGGAAGCCAAAAATGACATGTTCAAAGATAAGTCTGCCGGTGCTCCTTTCATGGTTTATGCGCCGGTCAAATACAAAAATGAGTCTTTCAAAGTCTGGAATTATGCCGTAAAAGCAGGCGATATGCTGAAAGGTTCCTGGCAGATCAGTGATTTTGAAGATGAAAAATACCATTTGCGTGTGTATGGACCCAATGGTTTTTACAGGGAATACGCGGGTAACAAGAAGTCCGGAACGGTAAAAGTGGGTGTACGTTACCAAATTGACAAGAACAAAAAATCACAGGCGTTTATCGTGTTCAGCCTGGCGGTTTCTGATGCGGACGAAACAAGCGTTCTGACCATTACAGATCATGCATACGGTACTGAGAATAAGGTTATTGATATTTCAGGATTATCAACAGACAATGAAGTACTTGTTCCGTTTGATCTGAGCAAAAGTTCGAACTGGTACGATTTCTCGATTACAACTTCAAACAGCCGTGATTTTCTGCAACGCTACGCAGGCCACATTGAAACGGGCAGCATGAGCCAGAGCGACCCGTACATGGGACAAATGCTCAGCTGATTTCCATCCTCGTCAGGCCGAAATTCCGGCCTGACACTTTGTCACTTCTGTTTTCTCTTCCGGACGCTGGTACGAGGTTTTTAATAATCCCGTAGAAGCCTGACTTGGCAACCCAGATCAGCAAACTGAAAGAATCAAATCATACTTAACTTTATATATAGAACGATGGGAAAAATTATTGGCATAGACTTGGGAACAACGAACTCCTGCGTGGCTGTCATGGAGGGCAATGAGCCGGTTGTAATTGCAAACAGTGAAGGTGCACGTACAACTCCTTCGGTAGTTGCATTCATGGATAACGGCGAACGTAAAATCGGTGCACCAGCTAAACGTCAGGCGATCACCAATCCCAAACATACTATCAGTTCCATAAAACGTTTTATGGGAAAAAAATACGATGACACAACCAGTGAATTGAAAACGGTTGCGTACAACGTAGAAAAAGGACCAAACAACACACCACGTATTCCGATCGGTGACAGATTATATACACCTCAGGAAGTTTCTGCTTTCATTTTGCAAAAAATGAGACAAACTGCAGAAGATTATCTTGGGCAGGAAGTAACAGAAGCTGTAATTACCGTTCCGGCCTATTTCAACGACGCAGAACGTCAGGCGACTAAAGAAGCCGGCCAGATTGCAGGTCTTGATGTAAAAAGGATCATTAACGAACCGACAGCAGCAGCGCTTGCATATGGCCTGGACAAGCAGCATATCGATATGAAAATTGCTGTTTTTGACTTGGGCGGCGGTACTTTCGACGTTTCCATTCTTGAACTGGGCGACGGCGTTTTTGAAGTAAAATCCACAGACGGCGATACGCATCTTGGCGGTGACGACTTTGACCAGGTGATTATCAACTGGCTAGCTGACGAATTCCAGAAAGACGAAGCCGTAGATTTGAGAAGAGATGCAATGGCTTTGCAACGTCTGAAAGAAGCTGCTGAAAAAGCAAAAGTTGAGTTGTCAAGCTCTACACAGACAGAAATTAACCTGCCTTATATTTTCCCTGTTGACGGTATTCCAAAGCACCTTGTACGTACTTTGACTCGTTCGAAGTTTGAACAGCTTGCGGATACTTTGTTCCAGAGAATGATGGAACCTTGCAAAAGAGCCATGAAAAATGCAGGTTACTCCAACAGCGATATCAATGAAGTCATTCTGGTGGGTGGTTCTACGCGTATTCCAAGAGTACAGGAAGAAGTAGAGAAGTTCTTCGCCAGAAAACCTTCCAAAAACGTCAACCCGGATGAAGCGGTTGCAGTAGGTGCAGCCATTCAGGGCGGTGTTTTGACAGGTGAAGTAAAAGATGTCCTTTTGCTTGATGTTATTCCATTGTCTTTGGGTATTGAAACATTGGGCGGTGTTTTCACTAAACTCATCGATGCAAACACCACAATCCCGAGCAAGAAAACAGAAGTGTTCTCAACGGCTGCGGATAACCAGCCATCCGTCGAAATCCATGTACTGCAGGGTGAACGTCCGATGGCAACCCAGAACCGTACACTTGGACGTTTCCATCTTTCTGACATCCCGCCTGCACAGCGCGGTACGCCTCAGATCGAAGTAACATTCGATGTGGATGCAAATGGTATCCTGCATGTTTCTGCAAAAGACAAAGGCACAGGAAAAGAACAGAAAATCCGGATCGAAGCTTCCAGCGGACTGACCGACGCCGAGATCAACCGGATGCGCGAAGAAGCGAAAGCCAATGAAGCGGCTGACAAAGCGGAGCGTGAAAAAATAGAAAAAATTAATGCAGCAGACAGTCTGATTTTCTCCACAGACAAGCAGTTGAAAGAATTCGGTGATAAACTTTCGGCTGGAAACAAATCCGCGATCGAAGGTGCTTTGAGCGAGCTTAAAACGGCACATTCAAGCCAGGATCTTTCCGGAATTGATACGGCAATGGAGAAACTGAACACTGCATGGCAGGCTGCATCTCAGGAAATGTACGCACAAGGCGGTGATCCTCAGCAAGGTGCTCCGGGCGGAAATGCGCAGGGCAATGCACAAGCCGGCGGAAACGGTGCTACCGACGATGTAACAGATGTTAATTTTGAAGAAGTTAAATAAGTCGTTCAGCTTCTGAAAAAATCCCCGTCTGAATAGGATGGGGATTTTTTTTACACGCATTTTGGCCAAAGTGGGTAATAAGATTCTTTCTCGGGAAAAATCCAAACTGCTCCCATACTGGCATCAAATTTTATAAAAAGAGACAAGCACAATCATCAATAATAATAACCTTACTGACTAAAATTCAAACAGAAATGGACACAAGGATCGCATTGCCAGAGTTGATGTATTTATCCCCGACGACCCGTGAAAAAGCGGTTACGATTGCACAGGAACTTTTAAAAGCCGGTAATATTTCTCCTCGCGAAGCAGTTGCAAAGGCAATTCTGATTGCTAAAAACTGGGCGGTTAAAAATGTTAATCGCAGTGTCTGGAAAAAGTTAAAGTCGTTTGAAAAAGAAATTATATGACCGATTCAAGTCTGAAATTTAAAGAGCAGGTTGCCATTGTTACCGGTGCAAGTTCCGGAATCGGAAAAGCATGCGCCATCCATCTTGCCAACTTGGGCGCACACGTTGTTGTGAATTATAGTTCCAGTCAGGATGAGGGTCAGAAAACGGTGGATGAAATTACTTCGAATGGCGGAAGTGCAATCCTTGTTAAAGCGGATGTAAGCAATGAAGAGGAAGTAAAAGCAATGTTCAACGAGACCATCAGTAAATACGGAAAGCTGGATATTCTCGTAAGTAATGCAGGTCTGCAGCAGGATGCGCCATTTCTGGAAATGACCTTGAAACAATGGCAAAAAGTAATTGATGTAAATCTTACAGGTCAGTTCCTTTGCTGCCGTGAAGCTGCCAGAATATTTGTGGAGCAATCAAAAAAACCGCAGGAAAACAATCATAACGAGCTTTCAATCGGAAAAATAGTCCTGATGAGTTCGGTCCACGATGTGATTCCCTGGGCAGGACATGTAAACTATGCCGCTTCAAAAGGCGGTGTGATGATGTTCATGAAAACAATTTCTCAGGAACTGGCACCTCATAAAATCAGGGTTAATTCAGTAAGTCCCGGAGCTATCAAAACGCCGATTAACAAAGAAGTCTGGTCTGATCCGCAGAAATACGACGGATTAATGGACCTGATTCCATATAAAAGAATCGGAACGCCGCGGGATGTTGCCAAAGCAGTTGCATGGCTGGCATCCGATGATTCCGATTATGTAAATGGAGAAACATTATATATTGACGGCGGCATGACACTGTATCCGGAATTTGCCGACAATGGTTAAAAACAAATTATACTTCATCAATAAAGAAAAACAACGCCGGACCTGAAAAATCCGGCGTTACTTATTTCAATCAGCAAAGAGTTAATTATTTACGAATTCCCCTTTTTCCACACTCCAGTCATTTCCGAAAAAACCAGCCATCTTCACGCCCTGTATTCCTTTTGTAAGCATGTCAAGTGAATAAATCATTAAATCCGGGAAACCGCTTCCACCGCTGAAATACTGGTTTGCGTTAGCCGCCAGAAAACCTTTCTTTCCCGTTCCGGAAATTACCGCAACCGATGCATTTTCACTGTCCGATCTTGGCCAGATAAAACATGCGGCCAAATTATCGCCTGTGTAACTTTTGTCTTTTACGGTCATTTTCCCGTTTGAAACATGTACCGGACAATCTTTGAGCAGCTTGTTCCAGGCTGCACTGGTATCTTTATTTCCATATAGCACTACGCCCCTGTTTTTATACTGCTCAGGATTAAAGTCTTTGTCAGCTATGATTTCAACAGCCCCGTTGCCGCGATAATACCACGTTTCTGCATCATACTTCGCTTTTTCCAAAGCCCAGCCTGCTTCCTCTTTTGATCCGCCGGTTGCATACACCAAAACCATATTATTTTGAAAGGCTTCCTTGAATGTTCCGTTTCTTCGCGGATTTTTGTTCTGCTTTTCAGATGTTGAAACGGTCCAGCCTGAAACCTTTTTGAGATAAACTGTTTCATTTTGCTGTTTTACTTTATAATTCACAGCAGCCAGGCTATCCAGCGTAATCTGTACTTCTGTTCCCGGTGCAAATGCGCCCAGATGAAAAGACAGTGCCGCAACATTACCTGTTGAACCGAAAATCCGGTTTGATTTCTTGTCCAGGCTGATCTGGATTCGGCTGTACTTCAAAGGCGTGATTTGCTGCTGAATTTCTGCCCACCGCATTTTGGAAGATATGCCGGGATTTGCCGTAGTAAAATCAACAAAGTTCACAGCCGTATCCGCAGGAATGGAATGCCAGCTGAAAAAGTCGAAGATCGGCGGCCAGTCTACGCTGATGTCGCCATACCAGTGCTCGCCGCCGATGTGTTCGTAATAGCTGAAATCACGGTGAAATTTTCCCAGAATATCGCGCATTTGCCGGGCGTATTTTACAGAAACGGTTTTGTCCGCATCGCCATGCGCTACATAGACGCCCAGACTTTTGTAATTGGAAGTCAATGCGAGCACATTGCTTGCATTGCTCGATCGCAACAGGATGGATTCCATTGGAGAGCCCGCGCTATCGGGAATGACGCCGTCGTGCGAGCCGTAGGAAGATAGTGTCGGATAACCGGCAGACGGTGCAATGGCTGCCCATTTTTCCGGATAGGTAGCGCCGAGAAACCAGGTTCCGTGACCGCCCATGGAATGGCCTGTCAGATAAATGCGCGAAGAATCGGGTTGAAACTGCTTCTTGGCAATTTCCAGCACTTCCAGTGCATCCAGCCGGCCCCAGTCTTCCCAGTTAAATCCTCTCGGACGCCGGTTGGTCGGAGCTACAACCACGCCCCACTCTTTCGGCTTGTACGCTCTTGCCTGACTGATCGCCTGCACTTCCGCTCCGTGAACGGAGAAAAACAAAGCCGGCTTTTTGTCGGATTTCGGTTTCAGCTGCGGACTTACGGCATAATACTGAACGCTTCCGTCCAGCTCGCTGATGAAAGTCCGGCTGTACTGTTTTCCTTCTTCAACAGACTGAATGGCAATACTGGACTGATCAATCTGTTTGCCTTCTTTCAGCAAGGTGACGGCAACATCCTGCTTTCCGGGAACAGAAACATCCGCCGCATTGATCAGTATGCCTACTTTCCGCAATCCGTATGCCGGAACTGCAGGAATCGTTGTAATGGTCTCTTTGCCTGAAACGGAAGATTTTACCTGAAAATCTTTTAACACTTTTGAACTTGTGTTGACAACGACAAGTCCGGCCCATAAGGAATCATTTTTCAATCCGGGAACAACATCCGGAATGGTCAGGTCTTCGGTACTGAGGTAAACCGGTTTTTCTGGAAAAGAAAGGTTGGCCGTTACGCCGCCGTAACTTCCAAACCGGGCCACACGTGCATAAATTTCATTGTTCCCTTTTTTTAACCGTACCGGCAAATGCATCCAGCCATACCGGTACATATCGCCTGCATGCGGAATGCCGTTTACAAATGCCATGTCATGCCCGGTCATGGTCAGAACCGCCGTTTGCTCCCTGGGCGAATGATAGGTCAGATAAATGTACCCGTTTGTAAATGCACTGCCGCGAAAACGATGCAAGGAATCCGCCTTGACCTTCTGCCATTTGATTTCTGCTCCTTTATCATTTGTAAACAGCAAATTACCCTCAGCCGGTCTGGAAAGCGTTCCGTTATAAAACTGATATGCAAGTTCATCTTTGTACAAGGCTTCACGCCCATACTGATGGCTGGGACCAACGCCCAAACCTTCATCAAAATAGTATGTTTTTTGAGAAAAAGCCTGAAAAGCAAGGCTGGTGAGTAAAACAAGGGCAAGTAAGAATCGCTTCATTGATAAGTTCAGGAATAATTTAAAAGATTAAACTTAATAAGAAATCTTAAAAATTACTTTCTACTATTTAATAAAACAATTTAAATCCTTCTATACAGTGTATTTACGGATGAACTGCAATTAATTTACATCTGCTGAAATCATTTCCTGAATAGGCCCTAAATTTGCCGTATAACCTTTCTGTACACAATGGAAAAATTAATTGGCTCGCTGATCAGGCTCTTCTCCGGCAAACCCTGGCTTGGAATTGTATGGACTATTCTGATACTCGTAGCCTGCACATGGCCGGGGAAAGATATTCCGGCAGCGCCGGTTGTAGGATTTGACAAATTGGTGCACTCGGGACTGTTTACAGCCTGGACTATTTTATGGCTGCTCGCCTATCCGCAAAAAAGCCGGACAATCGTTCTGACCGGAATGGCTTACGGACTCGGTCTTGAATTTTACCAACAGCTCCTGCCTTTCGACCGCACTTTTGACTGGTGGGACGCCGTAGCAGATGCTGTTGGTGTTTTGATCGGATATGGAATAACTACTTTTTTGCTGAATCGTTACCGCCAGCGTTTGTACTGATTGATCAGGCCGTTGGTAGAACTGTCATGGTTGGTAACCGGCCAGTCGTTTTGCAGTTCGGGATAAATCTTGTTCGCCAGCTGCTTGCCGAGTTCCACGCCCCATTGGTCGAAACTGAATATATTCCAGATAATACCTTGGACAAAAATCTTGTGTTCGTACATGGCAATCAGGCTTCCGAGCACTTTAGGCGTTATTTTCTTCACAAGAATGGAATTGGTCGGACGATTTCCTGAAAACATCTTGAAAGGAACCAGGAAATCAATTTCCTCCTTGCTTTTTCCGGAAGTTTCAAGTTCAGCTCTTACTTCTTCTTCTGTTTTTCCATTCATCAATGCTTCTGTTTGTGCAAAAAAGTTGGAAAGCAGCATTTTATGATGATCGCCAAGCTGGTTATGGCTGATGGCCGGCGCAATGAAATCGCATGGAATCAACTTGGTACCCTGATGAATCAGCTGATAAAAAGCATGCTGCCCGTTGGTGCCCGGCTCGCCCCAGATAACAGGACCTGTCTGATAATCAACCGGTTTTCCGTCGCGGCCTGTACTTTTGCCGTTACTTTCCATATCGCCTTGCTGAAAGTAGGCAGCAAAACGGTGCATATACTGGTCATACGGCAGAATGGCCTGCGTCTGTGCATCGTAAAAATCGTTGTACCAGATTCCCAGCAATGCAAGAATAACCGGAATGTTCCGCTCGAATTTGGTTGTACGGAAATGCTTGTCCATATCATGCGCACCCGCCAGCAGCTGTTCAAAGTTCTGAAAACCGATGAAACACGCAATGGAAAGACCGATTGCAGACCATAAGGAATAACGGCCGCCCACCCAGTCCCAGAACACAAACATATTATCCGGATCGATACCGAATTTCTCAACTTCGGACTGATTGGTTGAAATGGCTACGAAATGCTTCTTCACATGCTCTTTGTCAACGGCCTTATCCAGAAACCATTTGCGTGCACTGTGTGCATTCGCCATCGTTTCCTGCGTTGTGAACGTTTTGGAAGCAATCATGAAAAGCGTTGTCTCCGGGTTCAGCGACTTCACCGTTTCGGCAATATGCGTTGCATCCACATTGGAAACGAAATGAACGTTCAGACCGGGTTTACTGTACGCTTTCAGCGCTTCGGTGACCATCACCGGTCCAAGGTCACTGCCTCCGATCCCGATGTTTACAAGATCCGTAATTTCCTTTCCGGAATATCCTTTCCAGCTTCCTGACCGGATTTTTCCTGAAAATTCCTTCATTTTGGCCAGTACTTCATTCACTTCCGGCATGACGTCCTTCCCATCCGAAAGGATCGATTCGTTGGAGCGGTTACGCAATGCTACATGCAAAACCGAACGGCCCTCTGTCGCATTGATTTTTTCTCCGGTAAACATCTGCTCAATGGCATCGGACAAGCCTGCTTCTTCGGCCAGCTGCACAAGATAGGAACGTGTACGCGTCGTAATTCTGTTTTTGGAATAATCGAGCAGAATATCACCAAAACGAATGGAAAATTTTCTGTGACGGTCCGGATCTTCCTCGAACAGACTTCTCAGATTTTTCTGGGAAATGGACTTGTGATGCGATTTCAGCTTCTTGTAGGAAGCCAACCGATCAAAGGGCACATTTTTAAGCATGTTTTATGGTGTTATGGTTTAAAATCTACCTTTCCTGCAAAAATATGACTTTACGGCACTTTAAACGCTTTTTTATGGCTAGCCCGCATCACAAACTCCTCTGAAGTAACCGACAGACTCCGCAATGCCCGCCAGCGGATCTTTCATATCTTTCTCATATTCAAGGCTGCATGCACCTGCATATTTGATTTTACGCAGCATTTTCACAAAAAGGGAAATATCAATAATTCCGCGTCCCAGTTCGCATGTTTTTCCGTCCTTGTTTGCTGCGGTTACATTTTTAAGGTGTATGTCAAAAATTCTTTTCGAGTATTTCCAGAGGTCATTGGACGGGTCCTGATTATCCCGCTGATTGTGCCCCATATCAAAACAAAGCCCTACTCTTTCGTCCAGGTCTTTCACCAGCTTGTAAACAGAAGCTGCATTCGGGTAAAGTTTGTCCTCCGGGCCGTGATTATGAATCGCAAATTTGATATCGTATTCCTTTACTTTCTTTTCCACGTATTTCAGGTCTGCATGCGCAGGAATCCCGACAATGAGCTTTACGCCTACTTTCTTCGCATATTCGAATGCATTGTCAATGTCTGCCGTGGTTTTGGTATAAATGGGCCCGACGGCGTAACCCTTTACGTCAGCTTCTTTCAGCTTGGCATGAAAAGCCTGGATCTGCTCCGGCGTGCTGTTCAATGGCAAATGGAAATCCTTGATACACAAATAATGCACATCCGTTTTCTTCATCATTTCAAGCGACTGATCCAGATTGAAATGTACGAAACTATATCCCGCCATGGCAAGGTTAAATGTATCCGGTGTCTTTTTTACCACGCTGCCAGCCTCACTTTTTTCCGGTACTGAAATCATATTGGCTGCAAAAAGACCTGCTACGCTCTTCTTTACAAATCCTCTTCTTGTATTCATTTATTTCCGAGTTTGATAAAACACTATATTATTCAAAGACGAGGAAACCGGAATTTACCACCTCTTTTTTAGATCTTTAATTTGATCCCAATCCGGTTGATGAGCCCTGTTACAACAATCACGAGCAGTGAAAACAATGCCGATTTCAATAACCCGATCATGCCGGTGCGTAAATCCATTGGAAGTTCAATATGCAGCAGTGTAATAAATGCATACCAGATATAGGGAACAAGGTAACAGGTGAGCGTTGCCGTTCCCGCCGGACGGATGACAGCAGCCCAGTTTTTCTTTCCTTTCAGATCCACGAGCCAGAACATAAAAGCAAATGAAAGGAAACTGATCCCGCTGCAAATTCCTACCCAAGCCGGCGTTGCTCTGATTTTTGATATTCCCCAGAACGGCCGTGTACCGAATCCGTACAGCAATGCGACGATGCCCAGCGCAAGCAAAATGAGAAGATAACGGTTTCGGAGTGTACTGCTTTTTGTATAAAGCCGGTACATAACGGATGCGACCACGCCTGCCATTGTAAATGCCGGCATGGAACCGCTGCCCACGATCCATACATATTGTTTTACAGGATCAAGAAAGTCGAGTACACCGGCAAAGTCGGCCAGATTAAACAGTACAAAGAACAGCCATGCCGCGATGATCAGCGGCAAACGGTCTCCGGCAAAAAGATAACACACGGCACAAAGCAGATACGACCAGCCGATAAGACCGAGAATTCCGTACCAGTGCGTTTCCATCCAGGAAGGGTTTTCCGGATTCCCGCCTTTGTAAACGGCAGCCATGACGGCCAGCAAAACATATCCGGCTACTTTCAAGCCTGTATAAAGTGTTTTTTTCTCAGGATTTTCAGGATAAACGTTCCAGATCAGAAAGAATGCAGCGACCACCAGTATTTCCCAGACATACTTGCTGATGACCATGCCGGAATCCACGGCATTTTCCAGATTAACAAGGTAAATACCCATCAACAGCAAGGCAAATGTACGTTCGGCTATGTGCCTGAGAATGGTTCCATTGCTGTCGCCTCTGGTTTTTCTGTTGGAAATGGCAAACGGCAGCGAAAGTCCGACGATGAATAAAAATCCCGGAAAAACGACATCCGAAAGCCCCATTGCATCATCAGCGCCTTTGCTGTGTTCCATCCACTGCGGCACGCCCTGCAAGGTCCAGAAATCATTTACAAATATCATGAGAAACATGGTTACTGCACGGAAAACATCAATGGAGTCCAGTCGCAGTGAAGAAGGTTTAGGATTTTGCATCGGGTTTGGTTAACCTAAGAATGAATAAAAGGTTAGTTGTAAGGTGTGAAAGGTTGGATGTTCAACTGGAAGCGTTCCGGGTTTTAGATGGCCGCTTTTGATTGGAACCGGATTTGTATAATTTAAAAAATGGTATAATCCGGCGGGATTTCTTGCCGGACTATACCAGATTTTTTTTGCTGTTTGGCAGCTTTATCCTTGTGTAAAAGCTTTTTTATACCGCTTTTACCACTTTCATTTCCTGCGGGTCCCAGCTTACGACGGTGTTTTCAAAATAGCTTTTATTCGAAAGCAATGCCGGGCCGGCTGCACGGAAACCGAAAACGGCATCTTCCAGCACAGGCTTGTTGGTACGCATGGATTCGAAGAAATTGGCAAAATGGTCCAGACGGTCATCATACCCGTTCGGTGCTTTGTACTCTTCTGTTTCCGGCTCCGACATTTCCGGTTTTGAAGGATATTTGGCATTGTAATCAACGAGGAATTTTTCCTGCAGTGCTTTCGGGAAAGTATCGATGGTGTAACCCGGTGCCTTGGACATCTTTTTCCTTTTTACCGTAACGGTATTGCCCATCAGCGTGATCTGGCCGTCTGTTCCTACAAAGCGGAAACCGGAGCCGCCGCCCGAACCGTCTGCAAAATTCACACGCAACGTAAGGTTGAACGCCGGATGTGAAGCGGTTTTCGGATAATCGTAAATCCCGACCATGAAATCCGGAACATCGCGGCCGTCTTTCCAGTAACGAAGTCCACCGCTGGTCATTATACGCGTTGGGCCTTTGGAATCCAGAATATAGTGCATTCCGGAGAAAAGGTGCACAAAAAGATCGCCTGCAACACCCGTTCCGTAATCCTGATAATTTCTCCACCGGAAAAAGCGAAGCGGATCATAAGCTATTTTGGGTGCTTTATTGCTCAGGAAACGGTTCCAGTCCACCGTAGCAGGCGATGCATCCGGCGGAATGGAATACTGCCATGCACCCTGCGCGGAATGTCTGTCGTAAAATACTTCCACGAAATTCAGCTCACCGATTACGCCTGCCTGATAAAGTTCTTTCACTTTGGTATATACAATGGAGCTTACGCGCTGACTGCCCACCTGAAAAACTTTCTTGGAATCGTTCTGCGCCTTGATCATATCATAACCCTGCTCGATTTTATGCACCATCGGTTTTTCACAATAAACCGCTTTGCCTGCTTTCAGTGCTTCGATGCCGATCTGCGAATGCAAATGGTCCGGCGTGGCCAGAATAATGGCATCAATATCTTTTCTGTTGAGTATTTCAGAATAATCGCGCGTGGTTTGTATATCGTTTCCAAACATTTCCTTGGCCCGCACAAGGTGGCCGTCATAAACGTCTGCAACGGCCATCAACTTCACACCCGGCAGCATCAATGCCGTTTTTGTATCGCCCATTCCCATGATACCCGTTCCGATGCAGGCAATCTGGATATGGTCATTTGCAGAAATTTTTTGTTCAGATACCGGAATTTCTCTGGATACGCCGGATTTTCCGGCAAACAATGAATTGACAGGACTTGCAGCCAGCAGCATGCTGCCGGATACTTTTTTGATAAAATCCCGTCGGTTGTTGTCACTAAACTTTGCCATAGCAGAGATAAAAAATGTTATTTGAATTGCTTGTTTACTTCACAAGCTATAAAGTTAACCCTTACAACGCATTTTGTCAGAAGTTTTCTGTGCTATGTTATTAATTTTTGTTTTACGATCGCTTACAAAGAAGATTATTTTCCTTTAATTAATTTAAGCAGAATTTAATATCACTCGGGAATTCGCAACTGTTTTTCAGGAAGAATCACGTGAAAAATGGCGCCGCCTTCCGGATTGGACGTTGCATAAATATGGCCGTGATGGTTCTGGACAATTTTTTTACACATGGCAAGACCGATACCCGTTCCTTCATATTCATTTTTGCCATGCAGCCGCTGGAATATATTGAATATCTGTTCGGCATGTTCCTGACGAAATCCGATGCCGTTGTCTTTTACTTCCAGTTCATAATAAGTTCCTTTTGTAAAAGGCAGCTGATAATGTGCATGCCGGCTTTTTTCAAGAACCGTGCAGGAAACGGCAATGACAGGACTTACATCTTTTCTGCTGAATTTCAATGCATTGGTAATCAGATTCGCAAACAGCTGTAATATCTGCAGTGGCACGCCTTCGATTACAGGCAGATCGTTGTAGATGATTTCAGCCATTTTCTGCTCGATCAGCAAGTCCAGATCGTTTTTAACTTCCTCCATAACCTGTCCAAGCCGGATCGGCTTTATCATTTCAGCTTTTTTGGAAAGTTGTGAATAAGCCAGTACGTCGCGGATCAGAACCAGCATCCGGCCCGCCGAATCCTTGATTTTGCTTACGTAATGCAGCGAACGTTCGTCTGTTTTCTGCAAATTCGTTTCCAGCATCTGTGCAAAGGTGCTTACTTTCCGGATCGGTTCCTGAAGATCGTGCGATGCAATGTAGGCAAACTGTGCAAGTTCTGCATTGGACCGCTGCAGATTGCTGTTTGCTTCTGCCAGTTCTTTGGTACGTTCTGCCACAATTTCTTCAATTTTGTGTCTGGCCAGCACCTGGTCTGTAACTTCCGCAGCCGTGTTCATCACGCCGTATACATGTCCTTCGGAGTCAAAAAGCGGTGTAAAGCTGTAATTAAAATAGAACGACTGAAGTCGGCCGTCCACAACAATGTCTACACGCTGATTTCGGGCATGGAATGCTTTTCCCTGCGTAAATACATGATCGAGCTGGCCGAATATTTCCTGATTGTCCAGCTCCGGCAATATTTCCGAGTACAGTTTACCGATGACATCATTTCCTTTTCCCCAGACATCAATAATAGCCTGATTGGCAAGAGCAATCCGCATTTCCCTGCCAATGTACACACCAATCGGGAAAGGTGCGCTTTCCACAATGGAATGGGCACGCTGCTCACTTTCTTCCATTTTCTTCTGAGCAATCACCTGCTCGGTTACATCCTGACACAGTACCATGATGCCTTCCTTTCCGTCCGGCTCTTTGTACTGCTGACAAATGAGATTAAGAAAACCGCTCTTTCTGTTTCCCTCGTTATGGATGCTATAAGGCTGGTCGAAAGTGGAAAATGATTTTCCCTCGGTTCTTACTTTGTTTGCAATTTGCCGGAAGTAAGGTTCAGCTTCCGGAATAATCTCGAACAGCGATTTGCCGATCAGCTCATCCGGACTTTTATCAATCAGTTTTCCGTAAGCATCATTCACGATTTCCACGGTCATATTCTCATCGCTCATCACGATTATCCCGACTGTTGCTTTCTGAACCAGATTTTGAAAACGTTTTTCCGATTCTTCCAGCTTGTGGACAGCCTGTATCCGCTCGGTTATCTCAATACCGCTTGCCAGCACCCCGTTTACAAGACCGGCTTCATCAAAAACGGGAGAATAGCTCAAAGTCCAGAAATGATCTTCCTTCTTATTATTTTCTGATAAAGGAATAAGCTGGTTTTCTAATTGAATGGGTTCGCCGGTTTCCATTACCTGCATAATGTACGGACTTACTAAATGCCATGTTTCAGGACTGATTTCTTTGTATGTTTTATTGATAGACGGATGTTTTCCTGCTTTGCCCAGAACAGGAATATAGGCATCATTATAAAAGCAAATGCCATCATTTCCCCAATAGAGAAACATTGGAAAACCGGAATTCAAAACAATACCAAGCACAGTACGCAGGCTTAATGGCCACTGCTCAGGCTTACCGAGCGAACTTTGCGACCAGTCGAACCCGCGTATCAACATACTCATTTCACCACTTCCCCGGATAAAATGAAAAACATTGTTTAAAGCCTGCATTTGCAAATCTTTTCTTTATCCTATTTAGTTCTATTCTAGCACCCTATAATAATCACGCCAGCATACACGTACTGTTATTCTGAATCAGTTTCCGAGCAAGGAAAGCAATTTGGAGTTGATGATGCATTCAGTAAAATGCCGAATTTGAATAGGTCAGATTGTTATAAAAATAACTTTTTTCATATGTTGGCTGTAAACAAAAAAAGGCCGTCTCCTTGAAGGAAAACGGCCTTTTAAATTCAAAAGATCAGCAATCGAATGCTTTTTAGCGTATCAATAACCTGGGTTTTGTTGAAGTCCCCAGGTTTGCACTTCGTTCAGCGGAATTGGCAGAACAGGAACCGGATTCACACTTCCCGGAATGGAATGCGCCATTGCACGGGTTTTGATATCACCTGAAAGCGAGTTCATGTAAGTGCCCGTACGAACCTGATCCCAAAAACGAAGCTGCTCCATTCCCAGCTCGACACGGCGCTCGTGCAGAATGGCCTGCAACAAAGCCTGTCCTGTAACCGCACTTGTAATGTCCGGCAATGCAGCAGCAGGAATGTTCGTCGGATCGTATGTCGAAGTTCCTACTTTGGAACCTTTTGGTAAAGTCGATTTGCGTGCTCTCTGACGGATCATATTCACAGCTGTACGCGCTTCGGTTTCGTTGCCGATGTGCGCCGCAGCTTCTGCTTTCATCAGCAATACTTCTGCATAACGCATTTTACGGATATTCTGGCCGGATGCCGATGCCTGTGCAGGCTGCACAATGGCTGCCTTGCGGTTGAGGAAACCAGTCATGTTTTCGTCGGGATAACTTACTTTCTGCACCACACCAAACAGGACGTCATTGTTTCCGTACAAGGTCATGGCTTTGCGCGGATCGTTTGCTTCAAACGCGGATGCCAAACTGACAGTCGGATTATTGAAACCCCAGCCCCATGTAGAACGGTTATTCTGGATCACGTTATTGGTTGTACCCGTTTTGATCGTTCCCCATGTTTGTCCTGATTCCTTTGCCTGCACTTCAAAGATCGATTCGATATTGTTTTCACCTTCCTCATCGAAAATGGCCGCATAGTTCGCAGTCAGACCATACTGGCCGGATTGCGAAATGGCATTGGTCAGGTCGTACACTTCCTGCCAGGTGTGATTGTTGGTATTGTCCATTCCAAGCTGATACATAATGGCGCGTGCAAGATAGCCGCGGGCTGCACCTTTGGTTGCACGTCCCAGATCAACAGCCGTATACTGGTTCTTTTCAGGAAGCAGCTGGATCGCCTGTTCAAGGTCGGCTTCAATAAAGGCGTACGTTTCTGCCAGCGTCGATCTTTTGGTAGCGGAATATTCAGAAGTTTTTACCGGTTCTGAAAACAAAGGCATTCCGCCGAACAAGCGCGCAAGATAAAAGTAATAGTACCCGCGCAGAAAATGTGCTTCGCCTTTTACACGGTTTTTCAGTGTTTCACTGATCGGAGCCGTTTCAATATTTTTCAGAACCCAGTTGGAACGGTAAATACCAATCCACAGGTTTCCCCAAACACCGGACACCGGGCCGTTTGTAGGCAGTGCGCGCCATTCTTTGATATACTGAATATCCAGAAAGTCACTTGGCGTGCTTCCTTTTTCTGCATCGTCGGACAATACATCCCCGAACATCCATTCGTAATTATGCGGCAGGTAATTGCCCAGGCCGTCGTTTCCTTCATCGTAAGAAGCAGCGTCATAGGCTGCATTGATGGCAAGGAGTGTGTTGGTGGAATCGGAAAAATAGTTGGTATCCGTCTCGCGTCCGAGCGGTTCTTTATCAAGAAAATCATTACAGCCCTGCAACAGCATGGTGGCTGTTAATATAAGGCCAAGAACTTTATATTTTTTCATTTTTGAAATCATTATGCTATTAACATTTGTCTTTTCCTTTGAGCAGCATTGTTGAAAAATGCCGCTCAAAAGATTCAGACAAGGATAAATTAAAAGTTTACGCTCAGTCCGATGCGACCTACGCGCGGCTGCGGGTATGCACCCATGTCTACACCGAAATTCAGCGGATTGTTGTTGAATTCACCAATTTCAGGGTCCATTCCCTTGTATTTGGTAAATGTGAAAAGGTTATCTGCCGCCACGTAAACTCTCAGGTTGCTGATGCGTGCCTTTTCAAGTACCGTTTTCGGCAAGGTGTACCCCAGGGTAAGGTTACGGAAACGGACATAATTTCCATTGCTTACAAAACGGTCGCTGAACTGGTCGTTGTTGTTCGGGTTCAGCTGCGTCATGCGGGGCTGGTCTGTATTGGTATTTTCAGGAGTCCAGCGGTCCATGCGGCTTGCCACGGAGTTAAACATACCGTTTGCATTGTTCATCCAGTGGCCCAGACCGTTTACAAGTTCCACGCCGGTAACGCCCTGCAGAAAGAAGCTCAGGTCAAAACCTTTGTAACCCAGACTTGTATTAAAACCGAATGAGAAACTTGGCGTAGCGCTTCCAAGATACGTACGGTCTTTGTTATCGATTACACCGTCATTGTTCAGGTCCACAAATTTAACATCGCCCGGCTTTGCGTTCGGCTGGATCGGTGTTCCTTCTTTTGTATAGGCATCCAGATCCGCCTGTGTTCTGAAAATCCCGTCTGTTTTCAGTCCGTAAAAAACGGCAATTTCACGTCCTACTTCCGTACGGGTTGTTTGTCCAAGCCCGTTCACATCACCGCCGGCAATGGGTTCGCCGCCGCCAAGATCCGTAACACGGTTCAGGATTTTGCTTGCATTGACACCGATATCATAGGTAAAATCTTTTACGGAACTTCTGTAATTCAGTGCCAGTTCCACTCCTTTGTTGCTCATGCTTCCTGCATTCACGTACGGAGGCCCTACCCCGGCGAATACCGGAATCGGAACACGCACGATCATATCCGATGTATTCTTGATAAAGTAATCTGCAGTAAGCGAAAGACGGTTGCTGAAGAAACCGGCATCGATCCCGAAGTTTGTACTCGTTGTCGTTTCCCATTTAAGATCCGGATTGCTGGCGGTTGTCGGGGCAAATCCCTGAACGGCATTGTCACCGAATACATACATGTTGTTTCCCGAAACCGTAGTTACATACCCGTAATTGGCAGCACTGTTCTGGTTACCAACCTGCCCCCATCCTGCACGGAGTTTCAACTGACTGATCGCAGGGATGCTTTTGATAAAAGATTCTTCTGCAAGGTTGTATCCCAATGCAAACGACGGGAATGTTCCCCAGCGGTTATCCGGAAGGAAACGGGAAGAACCGTCTCTTCTCAACGTGGCTGTCAAAAGCAAACGCTCGTCAAAGTTATAGTTCACGCGTCCGAAATACGACTGGATCGACTCGTCAGACTGACCGGTTTCCAGCAGATAATCCGTGCTTTTGGTTGCCGAAAGGTACCATTGCGACTTGTCATTCGGAACGTCCAGTACAGTCAGACGCATATCGCTGAATGTCGAACGCTGGCTTTCAATACCGGCCATGGCCGTAACATTGTGCTTTCCAAAGGTCTTGTTATAGGTAAGATAATTGGTCCAAACCCAGCCAAGTCTTTCGCCTCTTCCTTCGCGCAGGCTGCTGTGCTGGCGCTGATCGTCATTGGCAAGGTAATACTGAGGCAAATACCGCTTGTCGTGCGTTGTAAGCCAGTTCATCCCGAACTGCGTGCGGAAAGAAAGATCCTTGCTGATTTTGGCATCCAGAAAAAAGTTGGAATTCACCAGCGTCTGATAAGCCTTGTTGTTTTTGTATTCGCTTACGATACGTGCCGGGTTGTATGCGCCGCCCTCTGGAACCGGACGTTTTCCCCAGAAATTGGTTGCCGGATCCCAGGCTTTTGCCAGGGATGAAACCGATAAAGCACTTGTAAGCACGCCGCCGTACTGATCGCCGAAATAAGGTGTTCTGTCTGTATTTGCATAGGCAGCAGAAATACCCGCGTTCAGCCATTTGGTTACGTAAAAATCGTTGTTGAAGCGAAGGAACAGCTTTTTCATCGGCGTATTTTTTACAATTCCCTGCTGATCAAAATAAGTTCCTGTCAGGCTGTAACGGTGTTTTTCATTACCGCCCATGATATTCAGGCTATAATTCTGCATAACGCCGGTCTGCATGACTTCGTCCTGCCAGTTGGTTCCTTTTTCACCGCTTTGCTTGAAACGGTTCAGCGTCTGATAAAGCGTTCCGTCCGTAGGCAGAACCGTTCCGTCATTGGCATAAGATTCCAGTCTCAGCGTAGCATACTGGCTGGCGTTCAGCACATCCACTTTGTTCCATGCTTTCTGCACGCCTGCATAAGCATCAAAAGAAATTTTCGGTGCGCCGCTCTTTCCTCTTTTGGTCGTGACCAGAATCACACCGTTTGCACCGCGTGAACCGTAAATGGCCGTTGCCGAAGCATCTTTCAGGATTTCCATGGAGGCAATGTCGCCGGGAGCCAGAAAGCTGATATCGTTGGTCTGAAAACCGTCCACAACATACAAAGGATCACTGTTGTTAATGGTACCGACCCCCCTTATACGTACACGCACACCTGAACCCGGCTCTCCGGACTGGCTTGTAATATTGACACCAGCCACACGGCCCTGAATGGCCTGAAGCGGGTTTGCCGTTGCAATCTGCGTGATCTGTTCTGCTTTTACAGATGCCACCGCACCCGTAATATCACTCTTTCTAGTCGTACCGTAACCGACTACAACTACTTCATTCAATGCACGTTCATCCGACAGCATTGTAATTGTAAATACGGTTTTTCCATCCACAGGCACTTCCATCGACTTCATTCCAACGGAACTTAAAACCAGCATTGTGCTATTTTCCGGTATCCCAAGGGTGAATTTTCCCTCTACATCCGTGGTTGTCCCTATTGTTGTACCTTTTACTACGATCCCTACTCCGGGCAGACCTTCTCCCTTTTCATCCGAGACTGTCCCGCTGATATTCTGGCTTTGCGAGAAGGCCATGAGCCAGCTTACCAGAATAAGTGAGACAGTCATACATGCACTTTTGAACATACTTATGACTTGTTATTGGTTTGTGATTTATAGTACAAATTAAAGTACTTTTTAAATCCAAAACATAGTACTATTTTAACTATTTCTTGAAGTACAATAAAGTACCAACAAAAATTAATTTTGTATAATCATAATCGATATTAAAATTGTATTATTCCCACCCCGATAATAGCACTATTTAAAGAGTAACTTAAAATATTATAAAGCTTACGGAAGTTACCTATACGTAATACTATTTATGCATTATTCTTAGGTTGATTTTATAGATGTTAATACTTTCGTATACTTCATGATTTTACTATCTGCGCTTTTTTCACGTTGAATTTTTTGAAGCCGGCTGTTCAGACAACATTATATTCGGACAATACGGAATTTACCTAATCATTGATGATCCATCAAAAACGCTGTCAGCATAACATCTCATAAAAGCCGGAACGGATATTCCGGATGGATCTCGCAACTTAAGTTTGCCCGAATAATCGGATAGATTGTATGGTTCAAAATGGAATCCAGTTTTATCTGCATTTAACCATATGCGATTACCGAGCAGAAAACCGGCGGGCACTTTGAAAAATTTTATGAAATTGAGAAGCCCAGGGATAAGATAATACCATAAAAACGGGCAGCCTGATTTCACACCATGCTGCCCGTTTTCGAAGTTTAATGTTCATTAGGCTAGTTTCAGGGCAACAGGCTTTCCGGTGCGGGCAGCCTCGTAAATGGCCATCAGGATTTTTACATCGCGCAATCCCATTTCACCCGGTACCCGGGTCGGTTTTTTATTGGCCACGCAATCTGCAAAGTCGTCCATTTGCAAAGCCTGCTGATTTACGTTTTCAATATCCATATCGCCCTTGCTGGTTTTTCCTTTCAGCCCGTCGTATCCATATGCCGGATCCAGCTCAAACCAGCCTTTTTCCGCTTCTGCCCTCAATGTATTTCCCTGTTCCGCATAGCTAGTATGACAGTTTGCAACGGCACCTCCCGGAAATTCAAGCTGAAAATCAATGGATTGTTCAACTTCGGCAAACCGTTCCGTATCTGTTTTTTCACCTTCTTTTGCAGAAACGCTGACCGGATTTTCACCAACTGTATAAAGAGCTCCCTGAACGCAGTAAACCCCGAGATCCATTAAAGGTCCGCCGCCTGCTCGTTCCCGGTCCAGCCGCCATGCTCCGGCCTCCATTTCCTGGCTGTCTATCGCAATGATCTTTTTAACTTTTCCAAACGTTTTTTTACTGCCGTAATTTGCCATTGCAATGTTATGCGGTTCAAAATGAAGCCTGTAACCAATCGACAACATTTTTCCGGCTTCTTTGCAGGCCTGGATCATGGCCTCGCAGTCCTTTACGGATGTAGCCATCGGTTTTTCACAAATGACATGCTTGCCCGCTTTTGCTGCACGGATTGTATATTCCGCATGCATGGAATTCGGCAGTACAATGTATACAATGTCAATATCGGAGTTGTCTTTTATCGAATCGAAGTTCAGATAATTATAGACGTTCTTATCGGGTATATTATATTTCTCCTTCCATTTGCCGACTTTATCCGGCGTGCCGGTCACGATTCCGGCGAGTCTGCAGTTTTTTGTTTCCTGCAATGCAGGAGCGAGCTGCTCTTCACTGTACTGTCCCAATCCGACCAATGCGATGCCGAGCTTTTTTGCCTGCTTGTTATCTGCTGTCAGCTTGTCCTCAGCGGAAATCAGGGACTCGCTTAATGCATCAAAGCTTAACATACTTAATCCCGGAACGGCAACAGCCGCCTGGCCCATATGATGCAGAAACTGACGTCGTTTATAAGATGATTTCATAACCTGTTGATTTTAATTGTTTTCAGTGTTCACTTGTTTTCTTCCAGCTCACCAATATTTATGCCAGAGTAATTTGACTGGATCCGGAAGTAGTTCGCAGTCCCGGCTTTTCCCTGATTTTACATAGGTTTTACATGTCAGAGCAAAGGTTGCCCGGCCATGACATTGTCATTCTGCAGGACTGCAAGTGCAGCCTGAAATCTTCTTTATTTCACAAAAAAAGAGGGCTTTGCGGGCCCTCTTCCTGTTCTAAGTTATTTTTTGAAACTGCCTTTTAACTACTTGATCTGTTTCTTACCTGTTTCCTTGGTGCTTGCTGTAACTTCCGGCTCCGTAACCGGTTCCGGTTTCACACGCAAAAGCGTGATCCGTGCAGCAAGGTTCGGGCTGTCGTTCCAGTTGTACTCGATTACATACAAATTGCCGTTCACCTGATCTTCTACGATATCCAGCGGGTTTCCAAAACCGGAAGCACCGACAAGGCCGTTGTTTCCAGAACCGGTATTGACCTTCACAATGTCATAAATGCTGTCATCGGCAGGATTGGAAGTCTTCACCATGGACCCCGGTTCCATGACGGCAATATCGCCGCCGCCCGAAAAACGGCAAACCAGTAATTTGCCTTTCAGCGCCCCGTTGAAAGTATTGCTTTTGTACTCGATAACACCATTTGGCGACTTGTTGAGGCCAAAGTTATAACCCTGACGGTAATTCGGATCTGCCGTGACAGATGGCAAATAAAGGGGGTTATCTTCATGGCCCCGGTTGATTACGTACTCGCCCCGCAACGGGTTCGGATGGCCAAAGTAACCAATCGGTTTGTTCGGGTTGATCCTGAAAAGCCAGTCATTCTGTGCCTTTATACCAAATGTCGCCGGAATTTCGGGTCCGTGGTAAAAAGTGCCGTCCGGTTTTCGGGTACCTGCAACGGATTCGGGTGAATTACCGCCGCCGCCGGAACCGTTTGTTGGAAGATAAAGCTGTCCGTTGGAATGCCACAACAAGTCAAATGCATTGCGTATGCCGGATGCGTAAATGGTCAGCGGCGCACTGCTGCCGTAAGGATTGTAAGTTCCGTCACGCATGGTTGCAGCTTTTGCCGGTGCCTTGTTGATGATGCTTTGATCCGCCGTTGTCAGTACATTCAGCGGCAGTTTGAATCCTTTAAGCTTTTTCAGGTCGAGCCGCAAAATGGTTCCGGACAAAAGACTTTCATTCCGCTGCCAGTCTTCGTCATACGAACCGGCGGAGCTGTTGCTGCCCTGTGACATGTACAAAGCGCCGTCCGGCCCGAAAGCAAGGCTGTTGATCAGATGGTCTCTTTTTGACCTCGGAAGACGGATAATCACCAGTTGTTCCTTTTGCAGCTCAGGACCTTCAAGCCGTGATATATTGCCGTCGAACGCCGGTGCCACGGAAAGGCCGGGCGATGAATGTGAAATCCAGAGTACCAGATTGGACGGCGTTGATTTAGGGTCAAAAGCCAGGCCCACGGCTGAGCGGTTGCCATATTTTTTCACAATCGTATTGATCGTTTTCAAATTGGACAGCATGCCGCTGGAATGATTGATATCAAATCTTTCAACGATACCGTCGAGACGAAGTGCATAAAGCTTTCCGTCAGGACCAATGGTCAGCGAACAGTATTTTTTATTTTCCGTACCCGGAATCCCGACCTTAATAAACTGGGCATTCAGGAAATTACTGGAATCAATCTTTGCCTCATCTGTTGTAAAAGTAGCCTCATACGGAGCAAAAGACGCCCCGGTATATGATTTCACACCCGACGTGATCACGAACTTGTAAATGGTGTTCGGTTCCAGGCTGCCGACAGGTGAAAAGCTGATGGCGTCACCACCGCCTGTTCCCTGTACAACGCCGTTGACCGAAGTGGAAACGTTGTCAGAAAGCTTGAAAAGTTTGACGGTATTGTTGGTGATTGTGGAATTATCCACACCTCCTTTAAAGCCTTTTGCTTCCGGAACATTCAGGTTGTTTGCTGCAATGCTTACCGTATTCAGATCCACTTTTACCGAACCGTTCAGCGGATTGGACGAAACAACGTAAGGTTTGGAAGGATCAACAACATTCAGCAGTATTTCAAATTCCTGGCCTGTAAATTGCGGAGAAGTGGCTTTTACAAATGCCTTGTAAATACCAACCGGCAGATTTTCCGCTCTGGAGTAGTCAAAAACAACATTCGGCTGGATTCCTTTCGGGTTCGGATCGTATTTAAGCCAGCCCGGCAAACCCTGACAATACCGCACAGAAATCCTGAACGAAGTGGCAAGATTATTGGAACTGCCCAGAACGATTGAGGTTGAACTGTTTTCCTTTATTCCTTTCTTAACAATGATGTTCTGGGTTTTGGAAGCCCAGTACACGTACGGATCAATACTGACCGGGACAATGTTTGTAAATGTGATTTTGGTACTCGTCCCGCCGTTTGCATCAATGGTCAGCAGCTCGTCTTTTACATTCACCCGCACTGTAACCGTTTTAAACCGGCTGATCGTACCTTTTTTCCCGTTTGGTATGAATCCTGAAATCGCTTTTACGCCTTCCACATTAATGGAATGTTTTTCAGGTTTTTTATTCGGATTTCCGTCGCCTACCGAAACCGTAACATCATAAACCCCGTTTGGCACTTTCATTTCCCAGTAACCTTCTTCCTTTACGCCCGGCCAGTAATCATTGTCGATATGCACCGCCTGCATGTGCATCAGCGTCGCAAGAAGTACATCCTCAGGCGTATAGCGGTTACGTCCGTTTGCAGTCAGATCGAGCAGACTTCCGTCGGCGCGGTTTTTCCAGCCAAACTGAAACCCTGCACCCTGATGCGCGCCGCTTCTTTGTCCGAACGGCTGCCCGTAGTCTTTAAGATAACCTACAGGCGGAATGGATTCCGAATCCGCAAAATCAATGTTTACTTTCGGAGCATCAAGCGGTTCCACCACATGCAGGTCGATAAGCATCGTAGCCGAACGAAAGCCTCCTCCGGTGCGAGTTACCAGAACCTGATAATTGCCCGGTTCCAGGTCCGAACTGATATTTTCGGGACCGAGCTGCAAGGTATTGGAAACGGTTTGCGGCAATGTAAGCCAGTCCGCCTTTGTTTTGGACAAACGGAAAGTGGCGTTTCCGGAACCCGCATTCAGATTGATTGTCTGCGGAATGACCGGTTTGCCCTTTAAAACTGTAAACCGGATCTTGTCCTGCGTAAAAGCCAGTTTTTTGACAGCCCGCGGCTTGACGCTAAAATGATAGGTTCCGGTAACCGTTTCGTTATTGCTTGCATCAATGGCCTTGACTTTCAAGCTGTACTCGCCTTTCTTTTTTATTACAAATGGAATAGTATAATCCTTAAACTTGCCGTCGTTCAGCGCATACTGGAATTCACTTAAACCGGAGCCGCCTTCGTCCGATGCAGAAAGAAATAACCTGACCTCCTTTTCGTAACCGCCCCGCGAACGCTTTTTTCCTTCAAACCGGACGTTTGCTACCGGAGCGATCGTATCCAAAGCCGGAACAGCCGGATCAATGGTTATGTAATTCATCCGGGTATTGAGCCCGCCCAATGCATCCACAGTCAGCTTTCCGTCATTTACCGCTACGGTAGCTGTTCCGACACGGTACTGATCGGTTTTGGAAGAAGCAAAATCACTGATTGCGGGCAATCCTTCCACATTGATCTGATGACGGCTGTTGTAATATCCGCTGTCACCTGCGCTTACCGTCACCCTGTAAAATCCGTTTGGAACCGAAAGTTCCCATGCAGTTTCTTTTTCTTCCTGGTTGTCAGCCTGCATTTCTACGGCAGAATGCAGCTTGCTGCTACCGGTTTCTTTTTTGCGCAAGTGCACTTTATGCTGGACACTTACCGGCTGTTTTGTTTTTGTGCTAACCCAGCCGTACTTCCGGATCTCATCGTAAGGTAGGCCGAAATCGGCGATATGCCCGTGCAAAACAGCAGTTCCTTCAGGCTGGAAATCAGCCTGGATACCCCGGAACAAGGTTACATTAACGTTATTTACAGCAAAGTCGTCAAAATGATCGTCCGACATCTGTGTAGCCTTTTTGCCGGAAGTATACACACCTGCATAAACCATGCTGTCCATAATGTCCAGCTCGCTGATGTTCAATGCCGGAGACGAATACGACGATCCTGTGTTCACGTAATTCACACCGTCGGTTGAATAAAAGCCCTCTACCGTTTTGGCAGCAGAATCAATAACCATTTTCAAACGCAGCGTTTTTGAATCAAACCCGCCGGCTACTTCTGTCATGCGCTCATTATCGTTGCCATTCAGTGCGTCAGCGGATGAAAAATGCTTTTCTTTCGTCAGTCCGATTTTATTTCCTGCAATGCCTAGTTTGATGAATGTCTTGTCTTTAAGTCCGTAGAAAAGGCCGCCATGCTGTGCAGAAACTTTTTCCGGATCGGTCACACTGACTTCCAGCTGCATTTTCTTTTCAGCCATGACATTCACACCCAGTACATTTACTTCTTCATCCACTTCTTCCGCCGCCGTATTCAGTACTTCCGGTTCGTTTTCTTCAAAAACAATTGCCTTCTGAACATATGCATTCAGGTTGTGACCGGACTTGCCAAGCTGCGCGTAACGATTTGTTTCTTTGCCGGAAACGCTTTTGTTCGTTATGGTATCACCAGAAACCGGCTGATGTTCCGGCAATATGGAAAGAGCCTTTTTTTCAGAAATTGAATATGGTTTTGCTGAGATTTTATTTTTACCAAATGCAGATTTAAAGCAAATTAAATGAAAAGAAATACTTAAAATAAACAGAATCACCCATTTGTCTGAAATGCGTGACCTGAAATGAAAATGTTTAGTGTGCCTAAATTTTATCATGGTAAATTTTCAAGAGATTGATGAGTAAAATGCATTTATATGTCTGTCAGCACAGGAATTCCGCTCTTTCATAAATGGAAGTATTGCCAAATCAGCTGACGATTTTAATGAAGTGTAAATTTGGGATTGCAATATGAGCAGGCATCAAAGAATCAAATGTCCGGTTATAATCGGGAAAGGCACTTACACCTGTATTTTGCATAAATTGGAGAGAGTAAAACCAGAAATTGCAGAATAGGTTCATAGAATTGTTTATTAACAACTGTGTCCGTTACGGTTTGAAAACTAGCCCGAACCGAGCTAATTCATTAATGGAATTGCCCCCTGATCCTGTATCAAGGAACTTCAAAATGTCATGTGGAGGTAATTAATTTAATCAAATTTGCACAGAATTGAGACAACTATAAATATCAAGGTATTCAAACGGACAAATGTACTGATAAAACAGACATTAGGTTTGTTTTACATGACAAAAATAACAGGCTGAATCGGCATTATATCATGAAAATGTACAATTAATATTGCATTTGCTTCATCTGATATTCCTATTCCTGAACATATCTCCTTTTTCCTCCGAATCAACTGGATTTTGGTTTTACGTGCCTCATTATACGCCCAAAATTAGCGTTTTAATGGCTTTTCAACTGCAAATCAAAATCAGGAATCGCAATGATTTTAATCAGTTTCCGCGCACAGAGTAAAGATTTCAATAGTTGTTTTATCGGGGCGTTGGAAATACCTCTTTTCCAGTTATTTCCAACGCTCCTTCATGTGCTTTTCAGGATTTCAAACCCAGTGATGACAGCAGACTGTTTTGCGATTTGATTTCGGCTTTTCTTTTTTCGACAACTTGCCGGATCATGTTTTCCAGTCCTGCATTGAATTTCAAAAGTTCGGCTTTAAGGTCATTTTGCTGCTGCATGAGATCCGTCACGTAATTTTTGTGTTCATGGATTATGGTTTTGGAAGTTTTGCCATACACCGCATATTCAATTGCCAATTCGCCGGTTTTTGTATCGACCGTCCATTCTTCAGACTTGAAGCCCTGGTTTGATGAAACTGTGCAGGCCAGCAGATTGGCGTCACCTTCGAACGGAATGCGGTATTCAATTACATTCACTTTTATTTTCATGTCGGAAGCGCTTCCGGGTCGAAGTACTGCATTGGAGAATATTTTACTGCTCGTCTTTGATTCCGACTTTTCAAAATGAATTTCCGGTATGCTAAGCGCTTTTTCTGTTCTCAGGTTTTTTACACAACCTTCAATCTGATCCTCTGCAAAGTATTCCTGCGGCCATTTATTGATCTCTTGATTAATCTCCATGCCGATTTTGTAAAATAAGGAATTTGTATCGTACAAGGAAAACAGTTTGACTTTTCGCATGATCTTTAAATTAGTTATGGATGGGTACGACGCTTCATCTTCGGATGTTTTTACGCTGCAAAAATTGTTCTAGAATGCATAATATGCTACATATCCGGACCTTATTTTATCATACGGGATTATACAAAGTATCCTTTTATTCATTTTAAATGCCATTATTGCCCATAAAGTTTTCTTCATTTCAGTTTCAAATACCGATATGGCCTGATCAGATGCGAACAACGTGAAAATCCTGAAGATTGTAATAAAAAAAAAGGTCCGAAGCAGTTTTCGAAGGCCGCTTTTGGATCAGTACTTTAAAGAATGATTTGATGATAACGGCATTCCGTAAACAGGAAAATTGACAAGAAAACCGGCATTGTACCCTTGTGTGGAGACACACAAACACCCGAAAGCAAAAAACAAATAGGATCCATGGTTGAAGTCCGGTTCAGGCTCATCATTAAACAGGCTTGTTTTTCCGGAATATACTTTTCCAATCAGCTTTTTGCCACCGATTCAATTAATCCGCGCATGTAACCGATTGCAAATAAAGCGCCGATGTTGCTGTAACCCGGATGCTCGTTGCTGTCTTCGGACATGGTCGGCACGTGATCCGGACGGATCGGGCCTTTGAACCCGATTTCATAATACGTTTTCATCGCTTCGTACATATCCGTTTTGCCGTCATCGTGGAAAGTTTCCTCGAAATTCTGGCGGCTGCCGCGTACATCTCTGAAATGTACAAAATGGATCTTTTCACGTTTCCCGAAATAGCGGATTACAGACGGAATATCTTCGCCCATGGTCGCAAAAGTGCCCTGACAAAGCGTAATGCCATTGCTCGGACTCGGAACGATGTCAATCAGCCTTTTGAATGCATCGGCAGAAGTCATGATCCGCGCAATGCCGCGGATGGAATCCACCGGCGGATCGTCGGGATGCAGCGCCAGTTTGACACCCTGCTTTTCAGCTTCCGGCACAACGGCTTTAAGGAAGTATTCCAGATTTTTCCACATCACATCCTTTGTAAATGTGCCGTAATTCGTCACAGACGAATCCTTAATATCGTCATAATCAAATGCACTAACCAAAGCGCCGCCTCTGCTCGGCCGGTCCATTGTCGTTCGTGCCCAGCTGATCACCGGCATCCAGTTATAGCAGATGGTATCAATGCCTAGTCTGGAAATATTTCGGATCAGACTGATGAAGTTGTCAATTTCCTGATCTTTTCCATCCAGTCCAAGTTTGGTCTTTTCGTACAAAGCCGGAGGACCTTCGATAACTTTCAACTTCAGGCCTACATTTTCCCACGCTTCCTTCACAGCCTTCACGGCAGCGTAGTCCCAGGAATTGACACCGGAAAGACCGACGCTTTTGGGATTGATCCCTCCTACCGCGCCAAGCACTTTCATTTGCTTCGACAATTCAATCCGTCGCTTGTCCATTCCGAAAAAATGCGCAAGACAAAACTGCATTCCACCGTCCTGCACGTATTCCTTTTTAAGCAGCGGTGTGTTGTTCAAATCAGGCTGGCCGGAAACAGTAACTGCGGCTAGCGCGGCACTGTTGCGTATGAATTTACGTCTGGAGCTTTCCATGAATTCAAATCGAATTTTCTACTAGAAAGCAGATTCGGGCTCCCGGCTACTTTTCCGGCTCCGCATCTCTTTGCAACTTCACCGCACGGTTCAGGATATCTGTTGCCTGTAATACTTTGTTTTTCAGATAAAAAGGATATTCAGGATTATCGCGTAAAAAATCCTGAACAATTGCTGCGGCTTCCCCGGAATGATGTCCTGCGTAAATCGTATGGACCCAGCGTGTCGGAAAGAAAATATCGCCGGTCAGCTGAATTTCCTGAAGCATGTCCAGCGAAGGCCGCAGATAAGGAATGGCACTTTTCGCCCTCAGCGGATGATGAAGGTAAGCCAATGCTTCCAGCACCCAGGCTTCTTTTTCACGGTTTTCAGGTTTTTTCAGCGACTCAAAAAATGCATTGCGCTCGGCAATATTTTTACTCAGCGAAGGAATGACAAATTTCAGCTTTGCCTTGCGATCCGGATTTCCGGTATTTTCCAGTTGTTTGTTGAAAATCGGATCGTTGTCCCCGCTTCCTTTCAGAGCCAGTTCGCAGGCCAGCGATATTTTATCATCTTCCGATAAAACCAGATCTTTCACAACCAGCTTCTCATTCCAGAGCAATTCCAGTTTCTGCAGTCCGTCCGGCGTAAGCGCCACGTTTTTGAACGCCCGGAAATAGGATGTTTTGATTCCCTTGTCACTGGTCTTTTCCAGTAAATCCCAAAGGACCCGTTCTGCTTTGTTCTGTAAAATAGACCGTTCTTCTGGTTCAAGAAACGTCCACCAGACTGTTTGCATGTTGGAAAGCAGATAATCCACAAGCAGCGGATTTTCTTCCTTTGGTAAAATGGTGAAGATATCATTTACAAATTTTTCGGATGAAGGCCCGTTTTCGCGAAGGAACGCTTCCCAGCTATTTACAAGCATGGCGCCTCTGAAAACCGGGTTTTGCCTCACGGTGTCCGCAACTTGATTATAGTTCTGGATGAAGTCCGCTTTGCTCGCAGTATCCATTTTGAAATAGCCATAACTGACACCATCAAAATTCGGGAATACGAGCGTTTCGGGCTGTACGTCAAATGTTTTAACCTGCTTGTCGGTAAATGTAAATGCCGTGTCGCGGTAAGACTTACCGGTTGTCCATTTTACTGCAAGTGGCTGCTGCCAGATACGGCCTGAAACCGGATCTATTTCTTGGACAACCTGCATTTTTCCACCTTTACGCACCAGATCGTACGCAGGCATTCCGGGTGTTTTTACCCAGACGGCACTCCAGTCCGAAATGTTTTGTGGTGTTTTTCTATCAATAATCCGGATCAGATCGTCCCAGCGTGCATTGCCGTACGCAAAGGTTTTGAGGTACTCGCGCAAACTTTCCTGCATCCTTTTTTCCCCGATTTTGAGTTCAAGATGCTGCATGACAACCGGCGCTTTCAAGTAAATAATGGCTCCGTACAGCGTGCCGGCATTTTTGAGGTTTCCAAGTTCCTGAAGAACAGGATTCGTGCCTGCACTTCGATCCACTTCATAAGCGCCGGGATAATGTGCCAGCAGGAAACGCAGCCGGTGATTGATTTCAGGAAAACTCGGATGGACGATTTTGGCCGCCATGAAGTTGGCAAAAACCTCTTTGAGCCAGACATCGTTAAACCAGTCCATCGTCACCAGATCGCCAAACCACATATGCGCCGATTCATGCGCAATCACGCTGGCTCTTGACAGCTTTTTGTTAACCGACGCATTTTCATCCAGAAACAAAGACGATTCATTGTAAAATACGGAACCCGGATGCTCCATGCCGCCGTACTGAAAAGACGGGATCAGAACGAAATCAAACTTTTCGAACGGGTATGAAACGGACGTGTAATTTTCCAGCCACGACAAGGCTTTTGCATGCAGCGAAAACACTTCATCGCTGTTTTTCCTGACTTTGACCGTATCCGTCTCGCGGTAATACATCGTCATTTCACGGCCGCCGACTGTTTTGACGGTTTTAAAAAACTTGCCTGCGGCAAACGCAAAAAGGTAAGAACTGATCGGCTGGGTTTTATTGAACCGATAAATATTCCGGCCATTTTCCGACCTTTTGTATTGCAGGCTTCCGTTGGAAACGGCTTCCCAGTTGGCCGGTGTTTTCAGCGTAAGCGCATAAGTTGCTTTCAGATTGGGCTGATCGAAAAGCGGAAAACACGTTGAAGCGCGGTCCGGAACAAAAAGCGTGTACAAGTATTCTTCGCTCCTGTTCAGCGAAAGATCGCCTGCAACAAACTCGATGAAAACTTCATTCCGTCCTTTTACAAGACTGGCAGATTCAATAACAATGTGCTGATTTACAAACTCGTATGCAATCGCTTTTCCATTTGACTGTACCGAAATCACATGCGAACTGTCGGTACTGAAATCAAGAACAAGAGCGGAATCCAGCGAATTCAGGTTAAAGGAAATGCGTTCTTTGCCTTTGATCCGCTCGTTTTTACCAGACGGAATGTCCAGTTCAATCGCATAATGAATGCTGTCGATGGATTTTTTACGTTGTTCGTTCAATGCATAGGAAACTCCTTTTTCCGGCCGGTAACGCTGATTTTTTTTACAACTGAAAACAAGAAAAATACCGGCAATGAAAAGGATGCTAAAAGGAAACCTCATGAAAAAACAATCGTTGATTTGAATATGTTACTTGTTGCGCACAGCCGATTCCTTTTCTTCCAGTAAAATGATTTGTGTCCGCTGCTTGTTTTTGGCACCCGGATTGTCGTCACTGATCACAACGAGTTTTCTTT
Source organism: Dyadobacter sediminis (assembly GCF_005860765.1). Classification (GTDB taxonomy): domain Bacteria; phylum Bacteroidota; class Bacteroidia; order Cytophagales; family Spirosomataceae; genus Dyadobacter; species Dyadobacter sediminis. The sequence goes on from NZ_VCEI01000011.1 coordinate 1,468,442, forward strand.
TCCCGTTTTCGGACGGCCACCAGGCCATTCCTTCCAGGTTATCAGGCACAAACTTCATTCCGGCATTGAAATCAAAAGCAGGCGCAGGATCTTTTTTCAGATGCTGGCCGTCGGCTGTAACCTTCCACAATTTAGCCTTAATTTTGTTTGTACCACCATTTCCTTCGTCAAAACATCTTTCCAGCACCAGCAGCTCGTCCTCACTTACGGTTAAAATCTCGGAAATTCCACCCCGCGTTTCCACCGTTCCATACGGGCATCCGCTGCGGTCAATGACGTAGCTGTACGTCTGAAGCTGCTCATAATGGGAATCCCTGTAAAATTTGAGAAAATGAATCGTATCGTTCCCGACTTCGGTTTCTCCTTTCCAGCCGACTTCCGGCGCAACCCATACGTTTCCGTTTTCGGTAACGGCAATGGCTTCAATGCCTTTGTTATCAGCAGGAAGCGGCATAGGCGGAACCAGATAAAACGGGTTTGGCCTTGTCGGCGGAAAAGATTCATAAACAGAAACCCAGGTTGTGGTGTCCGTATTTTCGTCATTCGCCTTGTACTCATTTTCGATGGCATAAAAATAATTGCCCGTCATGGCATCATACCGCACGGATTCAAACCAGCTCCAGTTATTTTTCACAAGTGAAGCCGTACTTTTCCGGTCAAAGTCACGGATATTTTGAATGCTGTCAAAGACAAAATAATTTCCACGGTCGCTCGCCAGATGCCATTGTTTTTTGGACGGAATATATTCAATGGCCGAAATGCCGTGCAGCAGTCCGGCGGGTTTCAGTGGAAGAATGGTGCTGTCCGAAAAAGTAAATTGCATGGACTGCGCTTCGCACTGGAAAATCCGGAAGATAATCAGAATGCTTAGAATTGTTTTTTTCATGGTTGAAATGATCCTTTTTTATGGCTAATTTTTAATAAAATCCGTATTGCTGAAAATTTATCAGCATATTGGGCAAAGATGATGAAATATTTAAAAACGAGACTTTCCGTTCACTAAACCGCATTTTTTATCTTTTTGCGAACCACTTTGCATGTATAAAATCCTTGAAACTGCATGAATTACCGCTTCCCTTTTTTCCTGTTCCTGTTATTTACAAATGCCTCGCTTTCCGCACAGTCTCTTGCTCCGCTTACTGTTGAAAAAATCATGAGAGATCCCAAAATGTGGATCGGAACGTCGCCCTCGGACATAACCTGGGCGGACAATTCGGCTTCGGTTTATTTTGAATGGAACCCGGATAAAAATCCGGGCGATTCCTTATATAACTATTCGCTTGGCACTAAAAAAATCAGTAAAGTCACGCTAGAAGAACGCAAAAGAATGCCCGGAAAAAACGGCGTTTACAACCGGCTTCATACCGCAAGACTGTATGAAAAAAAGGACGATATTTTTCTGATCAGCTATAAGGATTTCAGCATTCGGCAGCTTACAAACACAGTCGAAAAAGAACAGGACCCTGAATTCAGCGGCGATGAAAAAAGTGTGATTTTCAAACGAGGCAACAATCTTTTCAGCATTTCGCTCTCGTCCGGACTTCTGTCGCAGCTGACGGATTTCAAAACCGGCAATAAAAAGTCCGAACCCAAACCGGACGAGTCTGAGAAATTCCTGGAAGCCGAGCAACTGGCGCTTTTCAAGGTTTTACAGGAAAGAAAAAGCAAAAAAGAGGCAGGCAAAAAAATTTCGGAAGCAGAAAAACCCGCGTATCCAAAGGAAATTTATTTAGGAGAAAAAGCCGTTTCCAATCAGCAGGCTAGCCCGGACAATCACTTTGTAACGTATCGTCTGACCAAACCGGATAAATCTGCCAAAACCACAAACATTCCGGAGTACGTCACCGAATCAGGCTTTACGGAGGATATTCCGGGCAGGACAAAAGTCGGGGCACCGACTTCCGACTATGAATTCTGGGTTTATGATGCAAAAAAAGACACGGCCCGGATGGTAAGTGCAAAAGACATCCCGGGCATCCGCGATAAACCGGACTTTCTTAAAGATTATCCGAATAGGGATACCGTACAAATGGACAGAAAAGTTATTTTTCACGGTCCGTACTGGTCTGAAAACGGGCAGCAAGCCGTCGTGATTATCCGCTCCACGGACAACAAAGACCGATGGATTATGGCTTTTGATCCGGATTCGCTTTCGCTGAAATTGCTGGACAGGCAACGCGATGAAGCATGGATCGGCGGACCGGGAATCGGAAATTATCCGATGAGCGCAGGCGTTTCCGGCTGGCTCGACAACCGTACTTTTTATTTTCAGAGTGAAGAAACAGGCTATTCGCACCTGTATGCAGTAGATGTACTTACGGGTGTAAAATCAGCATTAACTGCCGGAAAGTTTGAAGTGCAGAATGTGATTCTTTCTGCCAGTAAAAAGCAATTTTACCTGATAACCAATGAGGTACATCCCGGCGAGCAGCATGTATACCGGATGTCGGCCAAAGGCGGAAATCGCATCCGCCTCACGCACAATCCCGGTGCGCATGAAGTAACCTTGTCACCGGATGAAAGTAAGATCGCACTGCGTTACTCCAACAGCAATACGCCATGGGAACTGTATATTATGAATAATCCAAAGTCGGACGAAATCATCAAACCGGAACTAATTACACGTTCCACTTCAGCAGAGTTCAATTCCTATGCATGGCGGAAGGCAAAGATTGTAACTTTTAAAACCGGTGATGAAAAAGAAGTTTATGCAAGAATTTACGAACCGGTGAAGTCCAACGGGAAAGCAGTGATTTTTGTCCACGGTGCGGGCTATCTCCAGAATGCGCACCATTGGTGGAGCCAGTACTTCCGCGAATACATGTTCAATAACCTGCTTACCGATCTGGGTTACACCGTACTGGATATGGATTACCGGGCAAGTTCCGGCTACGGGCGCGACTGGCGTACGGGAATTTACAGGCATATGGGCGGAAAAGATCTGACGGACCATACGGACGGCGCCAAATGGCTGATCAGCAATTACAAAATCAATCTTGAAAAAATAGGAATTTACGGCGGCTCTTACGGCGGGTTCATCACACTAATGGCCTTGTTTACAACGCCGGATGTTTTCAAAGCCGGCGCCGCTTTGCGGCCTGTAACAGACTGGTCCGCTTATAATCACGGGTACACTTCCAATATCCTGAACCTGCCGCAAACAGACAGTCTGGCTTACAGAAGAAGTTCTCCGGTTTACCATGCAGCCGGTCTAAAAAGTCATTTGCTGATCTGTCACGGTATGCTTGATGTGAACGTGCATTATCAGGATGTGGTGCGATTGTCGCAAAGGCTGATTGAGCTGGGGAAAGAGAATTGGGAACTTGCCTCCTACCCGATGGAAGATCATGCATTTACAGAAGCCTCTTCGTGGACGGATGAATACAAACGGATTCTGAAATTGTTTGAGGAGCAGTTAAAATAACAGCCGGCACAAGTTGCCTTTGCTGGCTGTCTGTATTTTTATGCAGCGTGACTGATTTTTCTCACAAGCGGAAATCCGCCGTAATATTCCCAAAGATTGATGATGTAATTTCTTTCGCTCACCGTATGCAGGTTGAAATCAATCAGGATTTCACCTTCCTTGATACGACTCTGAAAATAGGCCGCATATTCATCCGACATGACCGAGCCGGAAAGCGCCCGGAAACCGCCGTCGGTAAAATTGCCGGCTACAACCAGCGAAAGTCCGGGAATGGCAACGAACCTTCCGAACACATCCAGTGCATCGGAAATACTGGAAACTTCCGGTTCCCTGCCGTTTTCTCTGAACGAATTGCTGTTCAGGTAAAAATCTATATCATGCTGAGTAAAAAGCTTCTGATGCGTTTCTTCTGACATGATGAGGGTGATTTCGTATGGTTTGTAACCAAATTCCAGTAAAGCATGATATGCATTATCTGCGTCTTGGATCGTGGAAAAAACACCGGTGATTGTGTTGATGCTTTTTTTGTTAAGTATAGTATTCATAGCGGTTCGGGCGATAGTTCAGGATATGTTTATTCAGGATTTAAGTATATATAAAAGTGTTCCCGGCAAACGGACTTTCAAACCGCTTTATTTGGGCCAAAATCCGTGTGGCTTAAGTTCCACATCACCATTTACGGAAATTCCGACCCGAGAATGAGGAGCTTTTGCAATAAATTGCGGCGATTGAGTATTTATAAATTGACTTTGTCTTATACCCGTCAGCAACAGATCTTTGTAACATCCAATAATCAATATTTCAGAATGACTATTTTTTTCAACAAAAAGACCGTAATATTTTTCCAGACCATGCTTGCGGTTGCAGTTGTTTCTGCGGCTCATGCTCAGGTCGGTGTGGGAACAAAACCACCGAAAGGTGCAGAAGTATATATGGACGGCAGCCGTAAAATGCTCGACGAAAAGTGGATTTACTGGAACGGGCCAAGACTCGCAGCCAAGCCGCCGATCAAATGGACGGTTGTAAATGATCCTGTGGATAAAGGAACGGTTATCAACTGCAACGATCCGGCATCACAGGGCGGCTTGTACGGCTCGGCTGATATTGTAACCAAAAAACAGTTTAAAGATTTTCGTGCGCATGTGGAATTCCTGATTACCAAGCCCGGCGGCAATAGCGGCGTTTATCTTCAGAACAGGTATGAAATTCAGGTACTGGACGGCGATTCCACTTCACACGGCATGGCAGCCGTCATCAACGAATCCAAATCGCCCTATTATGCTTACAACGGCGTTGGAAAATGGAATGCATACGATATTCTTTTCCGTGCGGCGCGGTTCAAAGACGGCAAACTGACGGAACAGCCTACGGTTACTTTGTATTTCAATGGAAAAAAGGTGCATACCAACCAGAAAATCAGTCAGGTATGGGGCGGGCCGAATTCCGGAATTGACGGCGGCAACGATGGTGGCAAAGGCATTACGGACACACCCGGAGGTTTGAAATTACAGTCCGAAGGTCACGACGTGTATTTCAGAAATATCTGGATCAAGGAAATGGAGCTTGTCAGCCCGGACACTGATTTCTGATTAACAAATAAAAAGCATTTCAACCGGCAGGCATTTTTTGGGCTTTGCCGGTTTTTTTGGCTATTAGCTTTTAGCTTTGGGTTTTTGATATATTACGGTTTAAACTAGCAGCAAAATGTCACATTGTAAGCGTTCAATCATTAACCGCTAATAGCCAGCAGCTAACAGCTAATAGCCAGAATCCAACCGCCACTAACTACTTTAATCATTTTTTCAGCTTTGGCTTTTCACAATTTAGCTTTTAGCTTTATCATGGATTAAAGTTTAAACCACCAGCAAATCGCAAACGGCTAACCCCTAAAAGCCAATAGCCAATAGCTAACCGCCAATAGCCAGCATCCAACCGCCATCATTATGAGAAAAACCGTTTTGCTCAGCCTGATCCTTTGTTTATTGTTTTCTTTAAAAGGCTGTACCCAAAGTCTGGATTCAGACAAACTCGACAGCTTGCTGGATCTTCTGGAAACAAACAACAAGGCTATGGTCAGCGTGGCGATCAGTAAAAACGGGAATGTTCTTTATTCAAAAGCAACAGGCTACGCCTCGATCAGCAGCAAAGAAAAGATACCCGCGACAGTCCATACGCTTTACCGCATCGGTTCCATAACCAAGATGTTTACGGCAACAATGATTTTTCAGCTGGTTGAAGAAAAGAAACTCAAACTGGATGCAACGCTGGAAACCTACTTCCCGACCATTCCCAATTCCGGACAGATAACCATTGAAAACCTGCTGAATCACCGAAGCGGAATCCACAACTTTACCGATGAAGCCGGTTTCGAGGATTACATGACGCAAGCCAAAACACAGCAGGAAATGGTGGCGATTATTGCCGCCGGAAAATCAGATTTCAGCCCCGGACAAAAAGCATCTTACAGCAATTCCAATTACGTCCTGCTCGGTTATATAATCGAAAAAATAACCGGAAAATCGTATGCCGAGAACCTGAAAAGCCGGATTTTAGACAAAATTCAGTTGAAAGAAACGTACTATGGTGGAAAAATCAATCCTGCAAAGCATGAAAGCTACTCGTATACTTTCAATGGAAAATGGACGCAGATGCCTGAGTCGGACATGAGCATTCCGGCCGGCGCAGGCGCACTTGTGTCCACGCCTACTGAACTTAACAAATTCATTACCGCACTTTTTTCAGGAAAACTGATTTCAGAAGCAAGCCTTAATCAAATGAAAACCATTACGGACGGTTATGGAATGGGGCTTTTTCAGGTTCCGTTTGAATACAGAAAAGGATACGGGCACAACGGCAAAATCGATGAATTTGCTTCCAGCCTTTACTATTTTCCGGACGACAGCCTAGCCGTTGCCATATGCAGCAACGGATTATCATACGCCATGAACGACATCCTGATCGCCATGCTCGGTACGTATTATAAAAGACCGTTTTCACTTCCCGAATTCAAAACCATCAGCCTCAAACCGGAAGCGCTCAATCCGTATCTCGGGACTTATTCCTGTCCGCAATTGCCGTTTATGATCACGGTCGCAAAGGAAGGCAATATCCTGACGGCCAAGGCAACCGGCCAGCCGTTGCTTAAACTGGATGCAGTAAAACCGGACGTTTTCCGGTTCGATAAAGCAGGCATTGAAATGGAGTTTTTTACCGCAAAAAGCGAGTTTGTATTAAAGCAGGCGGGCGGCACATACGTGTTCAAAAGAGAGTATTAAGCTGCTTATGGCATGAAATTAGTGTCTGGCAAAGCAAAAATCCTTTTACAATATGCTTTCAGAAAAATTCAGTTTATCCGGTAAAACAGCACTTGTTACCGGTTCAAGCCAGGGAATCGGCGAGGGAATCGCACTTGCTTTTGCAGAAGCCGGAGCTAATATTATCCTTCATTGCAGAAAAGACAAATCCGAAGCGGAAGAAACAGCTTCCAAAATCAAGGCCTTTGGCGTCCGCTGCTTTGTTGTGCAAGGCGATCTTACCAGAACGGATGCTGTTTCAGAAATTTACGACGAAGTAAAATCATTTACAGACAAACTGGATATCCTGATCCTGAATGCATCCGTGCAAATCCCGAAAATATGGACCGAAATAACAGTGGAAGATATGGACGATCAGCTGAATGCCAACTTCAAATCATCTTTGCTGCTTATGCAGCGCTTTGCCCCTGAAATGGTTTCCAACGGCTGGGGAAGAATCGTGACGCTGGGAAGTGTTCAGCAGGTGAAACCGCATCCGTCTATGGCCGTTTATGCAGCAACGAAATCGGCGATGCTCAATCTTGTACAGAACATTGCCATGCAGCTGGCCGATAAAGGTGTGACAGTGAACAACCTTGCCCCCGGCGTGATCGGGACACCCCGTTTGGAAGAGGATGTCCCGGAACCGGAAGAACGCATTAATAACCGGCTTATGACGCCTTCCGGACAAATCGGTGCGCCGGAAGATTGTGCTGCTATGGCTGTTTTGCTCTGCTCGGAAGCAGGAAGGTTTATAACCGGGCAAAACATTTATGTAGACGGCGGAATGAGCCTTTGAATTATTTTTTGCTGTAATCGATTTTAAATATCGTACCGTTCAGATCGTCGGTCACGTATAATGCACCGTCCGGGCCTTGTGCCAGTCCGCAAGGTCTGTGTTCTACAGGACCGGATGGTTTTGCAAGATCAATGCCTGCAAAGTTGTCCGCAAAGATTTCCCATTTGCCTGCTTTTCCATTTACAAAAGGCACAAACGCGACCATATAACCTTTTTTCAGTTCGGCCGACTGGCTGTGAAAAGCAATGAAAGCGCCGTTTTTATAACGTGCCGGAAATCGGTTTCCGGTGTAAAACAGCAGCGCGTTCGGGCCTAGATGCGCCGGAAATGCAGCAACCGGATTGATTGCCTTTTCGCCGGCTGCCTTTTTTCCGTCACCGCCGTACTCAGGCGCCATGATTTTCTTGTTCTGGATATGATCGTAATATATGTACGGCCAGCCGGCATCGTCGCCTTCTTTCAGACGGTAAAGCGTTTCGGCAGGAAGTTCAGCGCTTTGTTTCGGCGTGTAATATTGCGGGTAGAAATCATCGAATTTCCCTCTTCCGTGAACAGTTGCATACAATGCATCGGTTTTGTTGTCCCAGTCTATTCCGACTGCATTTTTCAAACCGGTTGCATACCGTACGCCGTCCGCAAAAGTCTGGTTCAGTTTGTCGGCTTTGAATTTCCATATCCCGCCGGCAGAATCCAGAATTGTACACGGCGACATGCCTTTTCCTGAATTTGGCTGTCTGCAGTTATCGCTGTAAGAACCGACCGTAACGTACAGATTGCCGTTTTTGTCCAGTGCAAGCGGCTTGGCATTGTCACGCCCGTGATCCACAAGGCCGTCTACGATTTTTTCCGGATTTTCAAAATCAATGATTTCTTCCTTTTCATTCAGTTTGTAGCGGTAAACACCTTTGTTGGACGAACTGTACAAGTAACCATTCCGGATCGCGATGCCGGTTCCTGCAAAATCCCCGAAAAGTTTCTGTTCGTCAATCGTGCCGTCATGATTGGTATCGCGCAGCAGATACGTTCCTTTGCCATCTTTCAGCTTGGATAATTTTACGTACATATCGCCGTTTTTGCCAATAACCATATGCCTTGTTGCGCCCAGATCGGACGCCAGGATTTTTGCCGAAAAACCCGCGGGCAGTTTCAGGTCTTTTGCCTCAATGTACGTTTTTCTTGTATGGTCAGGAAACTGGGCTTTGTAAGCAAACAAGCCTGATGTTACGGTTAGAACTGCCAGTACGCCCGCAGCCTTTGTTAATTTACTTTGCATGTAAGAAAATAATTGTGAAGTTGTTTTTCAGAGATCAATAACCATGTTGTTCTGCGTGAAAAGGATGCAGAGGTTCATTTATTACTTGGTCCGCAAGCTGAATTTCCTGAATAATCCGGGCTGGAATGATCTTTTTATCCGCTTTCGTTAATAGCAAGATCGGAAGGATCTGAAAATTTATTACACCAAAAACCTTTAATACTATGAGTCCGCTAGATGATGATAACGATTTATACGATGACGACCTGCCTGGAAATTATCCGCCTGAAGAAGATGTTTTCCGTCAGGGGCTGATCGTCGATGATATTGACCCCGAAGATGTTACCAGATTGAAACGTGAAGTTGAAATGGACGCGGACGATTGGAATGAAAAAACGTTTGCCGATGATCTTACCGGCGATGACCTTGATGTTCCCGGCTCGGAAGATGATGATTACGATGAAATGATCGGGAAAGAGGATGAGGAAAACAATTATTACAGCCTCGGCGGTGACAATCACGAAAACCTGGAAGAAAATCAGGGTGACTAAACCAAAACGTAGCACTTACATGAGCCTGATCGTTTTTGACGGTCGGGCTTTTTTTATGTGCAGGATGTTTTTTTAAAAGCGCAGAAGCTATTCTTTGTTACTGATTGTCATTCTTTGTCATTGATTGCCATGGGTGGTTGCCGGTTGTCATTCTTTGCCAATTTTAGTCATTGATTGTCATTTTTGTCATTGATTTTTATCCTTTGTTATCGATCGTCATTTTTTAAATCGTTGCTGGTTTTCTTTTGTTCGGCCGTCCACTTGGAATGGCGGGAAATGAGGTTTGATTCGGGCATAAGTATGAAATTGTTTAAAGTTGCTTTTTCCTAGAAACAAACCCGATTATGGCTGCATTTACTGCGGAAGCGTTTAAGAAAGAGCTTTTGAATATCCTTGATTACTGGGAGAAATACGGGCCGGATCCTGAAAAAGGAGGATTTTACGGCCAGGTTACTTATGAAAACAAACCGGTTAAAGATGCTGCGCGTTCAGTTGTACTGACGGGCAGGATATTATGGACATTTTCGCTGGCTCACCGCCTTTTCAAAGATCCGAAATACCTCACGCTTGCCGACCGGGCATATCAGCAGCTTGTAAAGTATTTCTTTGATGCGGAACATGGCGGCGTTTACTGGACTGTTAAGGCAGACGGCTCGCCGCTGGAAACAAAAAAGCAGATTTACGGCAATGCATTTGCCATGTACGGCCTTAGTGAATATTATCGTGTAACGCATTATGCGCCGGCACTGGAAAAGGCAAAAGAACTTTTCAACATCATTGAAAAACATGCATTTGATTCCGTAAACGGCGGTTATCGCGAAGCATTTTCCCGCGACTGGTCGGAAACGGATGATTACATCCTGAGCAAAAAGCCTTGGATCAAAAGCATGAACACGCATCTGCATCTGGTGGAAGCTTATACAAATCTGTACACCGTATGGCCGGACGAAAAGCTGAAAAAGCAGACTGCAGACATGCTGGAAGCTATTTTAACGCACATTGTAAATGCGGAAACAGACAGTATGCAGCTGTTTTTTGACGAAAAATGGAAAGCCAAGGACAACATTGTTTCCTACGGACATGATATTGAAGCTTCATGGCTGCTTTTTGAAACCGCAGAAGTGCTGCACGATGAAAAGCTGATCGAAAAAGTAAAGGAGAAATCCATCGAAATGGCTGTTGCCGCCAGCAAAGGCCTGAGCCCGGACGGTGCGCTGAACTATGAATACGATCCCGAAACAAAGCATTTGCAAACCGACAGAAGCTGGTGGGTTGCTGCGGAGCAAATGGTCGGGTTTTACAATGCTTTTCAGCTGACAAAAGAGGAACAGTACAAGGTGAAAGCGCAGCGAAGCTGGGATTACATCGTTACCAAATTCGTCGATAAAGACAAAGGCGAATGGTTCGGAACGGTAAAAGCAGACGGAACGCAGATCAAAGGCGACAAAATAAATGCCTGGAAATGTCCGTACCACAACGCCCGCGCATGTGCCGAAATGTGGCGCCGCATTCAGAAAGCGTAAGTTTCAGCTTTTAATTCAGGAACATTTCATCTACAAGCAACAATGCTTTATTGCCTTTGCTTTTATGCCATTCCGGAATTTTATTCAGCGGCTTTGCGACTATTTTCAGACAGGAAACGGTTTGCGGTTTGAACTTGCCTTCCATCGTTTTCAACGAAGGTTTGTCGCCTTTTGCAGGCATTTCCGTTTTGAATTTTGACAGCAACTTCATGCTTTCCGCATCTTTTCCACCCCAGACTTCCACGATTTCAGGAGGAAAAATGCCGGTATCTTCTTCAATCATATAGTGAATACCGACTGAGGAAATCAGCGCAGGTTTTTTGAATTCCGAAACAAGGACCATGTCATTATCCTTTACGCCGGCCCAGTTATTTGCCCAGGCTGGATTATTGGCACCGATAACGCCCAGTTTCTGGTCAAAAAAGGTTTTGGCACCCGTTGCCTGATGCACGCGGTTCAGCGGGGCAAGCAAATGCACGCTGTCGGGCTGGAAACTGCATTTGTACACTTCAAATTGCACCGTTTCACTTCCGTACCAACCGTTTTTAAATGCTTTTGCCTTTATATTTTCACTTTTCGCAAGCAGCAATTTATCGTTTGCCAATGGTGATTTCACACTGTCGGGTTCGCTGCCATCCATTGTATAACGGATTTCCACACCGTTTATCGGATGTTTCAGCTGCAAAGCCATCGTTCCGGCAAATACGGGCGAACTATTTTTCATCTGCGGCGGATTGAGCCGGAGCATATTCTTTCCGTCATCTTTAAAACCGCCGATAATGGCCATACTGCCGTTAGCTTTCTGAAGCTGTACAATTTCCGGTTCTGATAACGGCGTGTTCCAGACGGAAACTGATTTCAGGTTTTTGAATGCCGGCAGCAATGCGCTGAGTTCACTGTATTTGATCTTCGTTCCGGAAATTGCCAGGCTCGAAAGGTTTTTCAATCCGGTCAACGCTTTCAGTCCGCCAGCTGAAATTTCGGTAAAGTTCAAGTTCAGTTTTTGCAGGTTTTCAAACTTTCCGATGATTTCAAGGTCCGCATCATTTACAGGCATTTTGTTCAGGTTCAATGCAATCACCTGTTTTCTGATCCCGTCAAGTTCATTCAATTGCTTTGAAGTATAGGTTGCCCGGTTGTAAATGTTGACGGCCAGCGCAGGAGAATTTTTGGCCAGCGGCACAATCGTACGGTAATCTGAATTGAGCGCTGTAATTTCAGCTTCATCGGCGGACGGAAAATCAAATTCAGTTTCCCGGGATGCAGGCTTCAGATAAGCTGCTGCTAAAATCTGCAGTGAATCTCCGCTCGGGTATGACGCCAGTTTTTTATCAAATTTTGCCTGATCTTTAATCCATAAATGAAGAATTGCCGTTTCCTGTGGCGTAAGCTGCGGTTTTCCGGACGGCGGCATGTGTTTTTTTTCTTCCGTCGGCATATGGATACGTTCCAGCAGCAAACTGATTTCAGGATTTCCGGGAACCAGTACCTTTCCTGATTTACCGCCTTTCAGAAGCGATTGCGCGTCTGTAAGGCTGAGCTGCCCTTTCATTTTGTCCGCATTGTGGCAACTTGTACATTTTTGTTCCAGAATCGGCTGCACCACATGCGTAAACACAACGGCTTGTTCCGGAGCAATACTTGCTGCTTCCTTCCGGGCTTCAATCGGTTCCCAGATAAAGTTCATGCCGTGCGTCAATGCGGCGCCGTAATGTCCGGTTACAACCAGTGCCGCAACGGTCAGCAGCGAGCCGGCTTTTGCAACCGGCGCTTTATACCAGGTCGAACTCCGAATGAAGTAAATAAATGATGCAAAGAAAAAAATGCCGGCTCCGGTCCATTTATGATAATTCAGTATTTCACCTTCATACCCTTCTTCCCTGGAAAGGAATAACCCCATAATAACCGTGACGGCAGCCAGCAGCGATCCCGCAAGCAGCAGATTATGAAGGAAATTGCGGTAAAACTGATTTTTGGCATATTCCGGACGAAAGCTGAAATATTCCAGCAGCATGGCCAGCAAAAGGATGACAATCGGGAAATGCAGGATCAGCGGATGCATGCGTCCGATGGTCTGAAGCCATGCCGGAATCACCAGTTTATTTTCAAAAAAAAGCAGAAACAGAATGAAGATATTGGCGGCGATCAGAAGCTGTCCGGCAAAAGTCCTGAATTTCGAATGCATTTAAATCCTTTATTAGCTGATAATATCTTTGATAACTTTGCCTGAAACATCGGTCAGCCGGTACCTTCTGCCAAGATGCCTGAAAACCAGTTTTTCATGGTCAAGCCCAAGCTGGTGTAAAATAGTTGCCTGAAAGTCATGCACATGCACCGGATCTTTTATGATGTTGTAGCCAAGTTCATCCGTTTCTCCGTACACCATACCCGGTTTGATGCCGCCGCCTGCCATCCAGATCGTAAAACAGCGCGGATGATGATCCCGACCGTAATTATCTGCTGCCAGCTTGCCTTGCGTGTAGCTTGTACGGCCAAATTCCCCGCCCCAGATCACAAGTGTTTCATCGAGCAAGCCTCTTTGTTTCAGATCTGTAACCAATGCTGCCGAAGCCTGATCCACATCCATGGCCTGTTTGGTTATTTCAAATGGAAGGTTTCCGTGCTGGTCCCAGCCCTGATGATACAGCTGTACAAAACGGACGCCGTTTTCGGAAAGCTTGCGTGCAAGCAGGCAATTGGCGGCATAAGTCCCCGGAACAAGACATTCCGGTCCGTATAGTTTAACAATATCATCTGATTCGCGGGACAAATCCATAACTTCCGGAACGGCAGTCTGCATGCGGTATGCCATTTCGTACTGCTTTATTTTTGCTGCAATTTCCGGATCACCAAATTCCTGATAGGAAAGATCATTGAGCTGCGCCAGATTGTCGAGCATGTCGCGACGGTCCTGCCGGTTCATGCCGTCGGGATCGCGGAGGTACAACACCGGGTCTTCTCCTTTGCTGAACTGAACGCCCTGATGAACCGAATCCAGAAAGCCGTTGGACCACAATTTGGAATAAACGCCCTGTCCGTTTCCTACGCCGCGCGAAAGCAGTACGGTGAAATTCGGAAGGTTTTTATTTTCATTTCCCAGCCCGTAACTCAGCCATGAACCCATGCTCGGCCGGTTTCCCTGCTGTGAACCCGTTTGTAAGAAAGTCAACGCCGGATCATGGTTAATGGCTTCCGTATACATGGATTTTACAAAGCAAAGGTCATTAACGATTTTGGCCGTATAAGGCATCAGATTACTTACCCAAGCCCGAGAATCGCCGTATTGCGCAAAATCCACGAACGATCCCACCAGCGGAAATGATGCCTGATTGGCCGTCATACCGGTAAGCCGCTGCATGCCGCGTACCGAAGGCGGAATTTCCTTGCCAAACATTTCGCGCAGTTTGGGCTTGTAGTCAAACAGTTCCTGCTGCGAAGGCGCGCCGTTCTGGAACATGTAAATGACCCGTTTTGCTTTCGGGGCGAAATGCGGAATGCCGGGCGTGAGTCCCTCTTCCTCCCTGTTTCCGCCTTTCAGCAGATCAGGCATGAGCAGCGAGCCGAGTGCCACACTTCCCAGTCCGAGGCTCATGCCGGACAAAAAACGTCTTCGGTTAAAACTGAACCCGTGTTCAAGAATTTCTTTTTCCATGCTTCGGACGGTTGGCTCTCGGCATCAGGCTTCAAGCTTTCGGATGATTTTCAGTTATGATTTGGTGATCGTTTCTTCCAGGTTGTAAATGGTCGAAATCACACGCATGAAGGCAGCTATGGCCTTTTTATCCAGATTCTTGGTCAGCGGGTACTCTCCTGCCGCAAGCATTTTTTCAGCCGACTGCGGCTGGATGCTTTTCAGCTGCTTTTCATAATATGCGGTCAAAATATCCAGTTCCTTTTCACTTGGCGTCCTGCATACGATCAGCCGGAAAGCTTTGATTATTTTATCTTTATCCTGACTTTTTTCCTGTAACAGTTTTGTAGCCAGCACTCTGGATGCTTCCAAAACGGCCGGATCGTTCATCATCACCAGCGCCTGAAGCGGCGTGTTGGTTTTTAGCCGTTTTACCTCGCACAAATCCCGGTTACTCGCATCAAAAATGCTCATGGTCGGTGGCGGGACCGTCCGTTTGATCAGCGTGTACATGCCACGGCGGTACAGCGCAGAACCGTGATCCTGATTGTAAACCGAAAGCAAACCTCTTCCCGAAGTGGCGCCTTCCCACAAGCCCGCCGGCTGATAGGGTTTCACACTCGGGCCGCCGATCGTTTTGTTCAGTAGTCCGCTGCTTGCCAGTACGAGATCTTTGATGTACTCTGCATGGATGCGATAACGCGGGCCTCTTGCGAGTAGAATATTGTCGGGATCTTTGGCCAGTTTTTCCTTGCTCACAACAGCCGATTGCCGGTAAGCAGCCGTAGACACCATTTGCTTTACAAGCCGTTTGATGTCCCAGTCATGTTCCATAAAGTCGGTGGCAAGCCAGTCGAGCAAGGCAGGATGCGACGGCAGTTCGCCCTGCATGCCAAAATCACCGGAGGTTTTTACAATTCCTTTTCCAAAGAATTCCTGCCAGAGCATATTTACATAAACCCGCGCAGTCAGCGGATTACGCTTGTCGAAAAGCCATTGTGAAAGTCCGAGCCTGTTTTTAGGATATTTTTTATCAAATGGCAAAATGGAAGCCGGCGTTCCGGGCTGCACTTCATCGCCGGGTGCATCGTACACGCCGCGGTTCAGAATGTACGTTTTGCGTGTCGTATCCAGATCGCCCATCACCGATACAATCAGCTGATTGGTGTCCGTCTTGTTCACAAAGCTCAGAATGCCTTTCACATCCTCATCGCTGATCTCCATCAACGGTTTTTTGGCGTACGTTTCCGGCCCGCCGATAACGGATTCAATGCCGACTTCTTTTACATTGTTGAAAAACGCAAACATCTGATAATATTCTTTTTGCGAAAAAGGGTCGTACTTATGATCGTGACAATGCGCGCATTCCAGCGTAATGCCCAAAAGCCCTTTCCCAAACAGATCGTTACGGTCGGTTACATACATGATCCGGTATTCTTCGGGAATAACCCCGCCTTCTTCGGTGATTTTGTGGTTCCGGTTAAACCCGGTTGCAAGCAGCTGTTCCTTGCTTGCATTGGGCATGAGATCGCCCGCAAGCTGCCAGCTTACAAAATCATTATAATGCATGTTGTTGTTAAAAGCATGGATTACCCAGTCACGCCAGGGCCATTGCGTACGGTAACCGTCATCCTGATAGCCGTGCGAATCGGCATAACGTGCCAGATCCAGCCAGTGCAAGGACATTTTTTCACCATAAGCCGGATTTTTCAGTAGCTGATCGATCATGCGATCGTATGCATCAGGCCGTTTGTCTGCCAGAAATTGGTCCATCATTTCAAGTGTGGGCGGCAATCCGACCAAATCAAGGCTCAGCCTTTTCAGAAGCCGTTCCTTATCTGCTTCTTCGTTGGGCTCCATACCGTTTTCTTCCAGCTTCTGCAGGATAAAATAATCGATTTCATTCACCGGCCATTTCTTGTCCGACACTTCCGGCAAAGCAGGTTTTTGCGGCGCTACGAATGCCCAGTGCTTTTCATACCTGGCACCTTGCCGGATCCATTTTTCAATCAGGCCGATTTCACGCTGCGTGAGTTTCAGATTGGAAGCCGGCGGCGGCATCAGCAATGCCGTGTCTTTGGTCGTTATGCGCAGATATGCCTGTGAAAATTCAGGCTTGCCTTTTACCAATGCATGGGCTCCCGGATTTTCCTGCAATGCTTTAAAAGCACTTTCCTCCACATCCAGCCGGAGACCGGCTTCACGTTTATTGGCATCAGGACCGTGACATGCGAGGCATTTGTCGGAAAGGATTGGTCGGATATCAAAATTGTAACTGACCTGCTCAGGTAATTTTTCCGTTACTTCCTGATAGCCAGTCTTTTTATTGCAGGACTGTATGACAAGCGCAATTCCGGCCGTGAGAAGCATGGTGATAAATCCTGTCTGCAGTTTCATAATCAAGGGTTCAGGAATGTGTCAGGACATTTTTTCATTAATATAATTAATTAATTAAAAAAATGTACATTTAATGGTACAATTTGTCTTTTCTAAATGTTACAACTGTCCTGCTCTGTACTGTTCCATCTTTTACAATGTTCAAACCGGTTATGAAGCAACGCTCTGTTTTAGGTTTTTTACTGATTATTAATGCATTGGCCGGTTTTGCTCCTTCCAGGATCGGGCAGTTTGATAAAAGCATGGATATCGGCAGTCCCAAGCTGGCCGGAACTTCGGGTTATGATGCCGGAAGGAAAGAATATACACTCAAAGGCTCGGGTTACAACATCTGGTTTGAACGGGATGAATTTCAATATCTGTTCCGCGAGCTGATCGGTGATTTTGTTGTCACGGCCGATTTTGAATTATCCGGAAAGGGAACGGACCCGCACCGGAAAGTGGGCTGGATGGTGCGTGAATCCACCGCAGACGATGCATCACATGTAAGCGCAGTGGTGCATGGCGACGGACTTACCGTGTTGCAATGGCGTGTTGCAAAAGGTGAAAAAATGCGTGATCCGGAAGACGAGATTTTCAGCAAAGAGAAAAATGTTCAGACGGTCCAGGTGGAACGCAAAGGGGCTGAATACACCATGCGTACAGCTGCCAAAGGCCAGCCATTGCAGCCCGTTGGTTCACACGTGATGAAAAATCTGGATGGCAAAGTTTTGGTTGGATTGTTTATATGCGCACATAACCCGGACATCGTGGAAGAAGCCCGGGTCAGGAACGTAAAAATAATCCAGAACAAGTAACAGTCTGTAACTGGAAAAGCTTTCAGACAACTGATAGCTAAATGCCAAAATCTAAAAAATCAATAGCTAACAGCCAACAGCTTATTCAACTGGATCACCCTTTGCTGGCGATCCAGCGATTCACTTTATCTTCCAGAATTTCCAGCGGAACGCATCCCGATTCAAGAACCAGATTGTGAAACTCACGGATCTGAAATCCGGAACCCAGTTTCTTTTCGGCTTTTGCCCTTAACTGACGAATCTTAAGCTGTCCGATTTTGTAAGACAAAGCTTGTCCGCCGCCGGCCATATACCGTTCGATTTCCGCCGTAATACTTTCCTTGGACTCCGCTTCATGATCCAGCGAATACTTGATGGCCTTTTCCCTTGTCCAGCCTTTGGAATGAATTCCGGTATCCACAACCAGACGGATGGCGCGGTGCATCTCACCGCTCAGCATGCCGAAATACTGGTACGGATCGGTATAAAGTCCCAGTTCCCTGCCCAGTGATTCTGCATACAGCGCCCAGCCTTCGCCGTAGGCGCTGTACCAGAGATTTTTACGAAAATCGGGAAGCGCTGTATTTTCCTGCTGAAGAGAAATCTGATAATGATGCCCGGGAATGGCTTCGTGCAGGAAAAGGCTTTCATCCGAAACTATATTGTACTTTTTCACATCCGGAATCGGAACGTAGAAGACACCCGGTCTGGAACCGTCCGGCAAGCCAGAATTATACTCTGCTGATGCCGACGCCTCGCGAAATGCTTCCGTTCTGCGTACCTCGAAAGCGGTTTTGGGAGTAAGGTCAAACAGCTTTTTCAGGTTCGGCTTCATGACCTCATGTATTTTGTTGAAATGGGTAATTACTTCTTTCGGCTCTTTGAACGGCATCAATTTCGGATTGGCGCGCACAAAGTCGAAGAAGGATTTCAGATCACCTTTGAAGCCGACCTGTGCCTTAACTTTTTCCATTTCAGCAGAAATTCTTTCTACTTCGCTGAGTCCGAGCTTATGAATTTCGTCGGACTTCATATTGGTTGTCGTGTAGTATTTTATGTAGTAGTTGTAAAGATCTTCTCCGTTGGGCAGTGATTTGAACCCGTCTGTTTTCCTTCCGGCAGGCAAGTACTCTTCTTCTACAAACGTATGCAGCTTTTTGAACATCGGAATGACCTTGTTTTCCACCATGTCCGCATATTCCTTTTTCAAACGGGATTTGTCCTGTGCTGAAAAGTCTTTCGGAAACTTTTTTACCGGCGCATAAAACAGATGTTCATTAGCCGGCCCGTGATTCATTCCGGCCAGCTGCGGTATCATTTTCCGGATCAGGGAAGCCGGCAGTACATACCCTTGCTGGATTCCTTTACGCATATTTACCTGAGCCGTATCGCACCAGACGACAAACCCGTCAACGCGTTTCTGCCAGTCCTCGTAATCTTTTACCGTTTTAAATGGCTGGCTGCTGCTTCCGCTGGCCAGTTGGGAAATAAACAGATGCTTGGAAAAAATCTGGTTTAAAGGCATCAGTTCGGTCGGGTATTTTAGTTCTGCCAGGTTAATATTGCATTCCCACAGCAGAATATCCCAGCTGGTCTTGTCTTCATCCGAAAGCTTCTCACGGTCGTACCTTGCCAGTTCGGCCTTGTATTTTTTATAAAATTCCTTCAGTTTAGCCCTTCCTTCTTCCGTAAGTTCGTCAGACATGCGGTCATTGTAACGGTTATCCCCGTTTATCGTAGCTTCCAGCGGGTACAGCTGAAGTCGTTCTTCATAGTAGTTTGTAAATACAGATTTTACGGGAGGCAAATAGGCTTCATTGGCATTTTTATGCTTGCAGGATTGCAGTGCCGTAACAATAATAAGGAATGCTAAGAACAGATTTTTCATGCGGCTGACGATTTTTAAATCGCTGTAAAATAACACAGAAGAATATTATTAAGGCCGCTTTTATACAAAAAATGCCGGAAAGAAGGCAAATTCCACCATCATTCAGCCATATTCCGCAGTTATATTGATCAGCCTGTCATATTTATTTTATCGACATTAAAAAGCTTTAAATAATCCATTCCAAGCTATATTGATATGATTTAACGTAGTATTTTGGTACACGGGAATATGAAACCCATAACTAGTTTAATTGCCTTTATTTTGTAGGGTCTTCCCGTTTGAAGTAGAAGTCGGTTTTTGGCCCCGGATCTACGTATCATCCTGTTTGCAAACCTGGAAAAAGAAGTACTTTCCTGAAAGTCAGAATGCCGGATGGCTGCCGGCCTGAAGCATAAACCTGAACCATGCACAAAAATCATTTACAACAAACGAATCTGTTACTATTTTTCTTCCTTTTTAAAAAGGATAAGTGTATAATGTAGCATATTGCACAGATTGTCATTTGCCCGGCAATGCCGCTTTACCGTTTTACCATCAAAACAGCCACAGACATGGGACTAAGAACTTTTATAAGTGATCATTTTATTAAAGACATCGTACCGTACAAACCCCTGAAACTCACCAAGCCGGAAAAAACGCTGGAAATTGTGTCGGCCTGGAAAGGTCTGGAAATGATCATTGCGGATATTATAGAAAGATTCGGGCTTAAAAATGAAAGCTGTATTGAATTCGGCGTCGAGTTCGGTTATTCGGCTGTTGTGTTTTCCAATTATTTCAAGTCTGTTACCGGCGTGGATACGTTTGAAGGAGACATTCATACTGAAAACAAGGCTGAACATTATCTGGAAACAAGCAACAGGCTGGCTGAATACAAGAATATTGTGCTCGTCAAATCGGATTACAAAGACTGGATAAAACGCGACAACAAACGTTACGACCTGGCACATGTGGACATTGTGCATAACTATAAAGAAACTTTTGAATGCGGATTATGGGCTGCACAGCACAGCAGTTGTACCATTTTTCATGATACCGAAAGCTTTCCGGAAGTAAGAAGGGCTGTGAAGGACATTGCAGCCGAAACGGGCCAGAAACTTTACAATTACCCTTATCATTATGGATTGGGAATTCTGGTGGATAAAAAGTCAATCGGTAAAAAGTAGTAATTTCTGCATTTCAGGCATATGGTTAAGAAAATTCCGGTAATTATTGACTGTGACCCGGGGCATGACGATGCACTGATGCTGATGCTCGCATTTGGCAGCGGCCGTTTTGATGTAAAAGCAGTGACTATTTCTGCCGGAAACCAGACGCAGGAAAAAACACTGAACAATGCACTGAAGATCCTGACGCTGATCGGTGCACGTGTGCCCGTTTACAGAGGTGCGGAAAAACCGATGTTCCGTCAGCTGATTACGGCAGATTTCGTGCATGGCGAAACCGGGCTGGACGGACCCTCACTTCCGAAAGCCACCTTTCAAGCGCAACCCGTAACGGCATGTGAAGGCATGGCGGAAATCCTGACCCGTGCTACTGAAAAAGTGACGCTTGTACCGACCGGACCGCTGACGAACATTGCCATTTTCCTGCTTGCTTATCCGCATCTTAAAAATAAAGTGGAAAGAATTTCCCTGATGGGCGGCGGCATATTCCGGGGCAACATGACGCCGCTTGCGGAATTCAACATTTTTGCTGATCCGGAAGCGGCAGCTATCGTTTTTTCATCCGGAATCCCGATAGCCATGTGCGGGCTTGATGTTACGCACAAGGCACTGGTTTTTCAGAAAGATATAGATGCGCTGAGAAAAATCGGGAATAAGTGTGCTGTTGCAGCCGCAGATCTGATGGATTTCTTTTCCATCTTTTACAGAAAACACCGTTCCGAGCTGGACGGCGGCGCTGCACTGCATGATCCGTGTGCCATTGCATGGCTGATTAATCCGGATATTTTCCGGACCAAATCCTGCTATGTTGCGGTAGAAACAAAAGGAGAACTGACCAGAGGAACCACCGTTGTTGACTTTTATGATGTACTGGAAATGGAGCCGAATGCCGAAGTTGCGTATGACATTCGACGGAACGAATACATTGCCATGATCCTGGATGCCGTTCGTAATCTGCCCTGAACAGCTTGCTCTACAACAATACGGAAACTTTCTCTTCCACCTTTCTCCGGCTCGAATGATACCTTACGACCGCATTGCCCGTATGCAGAATGAACAAGCCGCCCAATGAACAAAAGGCCATCATCCCGACCATTGGCAAGGCCGTATTGTTATGCAAAAAACTCACAACAGCAGAAATAACAGCTCCTGAACCCATTCTCCAGCTTCCCATTAATGCAGATGCGCTCCCGGTATGTTTGCTGAAAGGTGCCAGCGACAACGCAGAAGTGTTCGGGCCGGTAAGTCCTTGTCCCGTAAGAAAAACGAACATCATTCCAATAAGCGAATAAAGTCCGAACCAGTGGTTATAAACACCCGCGATCAGGATCAGCCCGACAATGCTTTGATAAAACAACGTTGTTTTGATGATCTGCTCGCTCCTGTATTTTTTAAGAAGAAAATGGTTCAGCTGCGTTGAACCGATCATGGCAAATGCAAGGAACGCGAAAATCCAGCCGTATTGCTGTTCGCTTACTTTGTAAATGTTCATGAATACATCCGAAGAACCGGCAATGTATGCAAACGGAGCAGCCGTTGCCAATCCGCCGGCAAGCGTGTAAATCAGGAACTGAGGCTGCCTGATGACAGTGAAATAGCCGGACAATACTGCTTTGGGCCTTAAAGAAACCGACGTATCCGCCTGACGTCCCGTTGGCAGGAAGAAATAAATAGCTGCCATGATCATGGTAACGATCCCGGCCAGAATTATAAAAATCCAGTGCCACGAAATGACGCCCGTAACATAGCCGCCTACCGTTGGAGCGATCATCGGGGAAACGGCAATCACCAGAGTAATCATTGAAAAAACCTCTGCCCGCTTTTCAGAAGGAAAAAGGTCGCTCACCAGTGCCTGTGATGCCACAAGGCCTACGCACCCGCCCATGGCCTGAAAAAAACGCATCAGAACAAGTTCATCTACAGAAGCAGTAAATGCACAGCCTACTGACGCCAGCACATACAATGCAAGTCCGAAGAAAAGCGGTTTTTTGCGCCCAAAACGGTCCAGCAGAGGTCCGTAAAGCACTTGCCCGATACATATTCCGACGAGATAACTTGTTAAGGATAATTGTACTTTATCAATAGTTGTTTTAAGATCGGCGGCTATCCGGGGAAAGCCCGGAAGGTACATATCAATGGAAAAAGGGCTGACTGTCGCCAGAAAACCCAGTATGAGTATGATAAAAAAATATTGCTTGCGATTCATGACCAAATATAAACTACTGAATATTTAACGGGCGCGCAGCGGCATTAAGTTCCTCTCTTTTAATAAGTACAATATTTTCATCAATGATGAATACTCTTGCATGCCGATTAATCCTTTCTTACAAATTGTATGGCTCTGCCTGCATGCGGCAGGACTTCAGTTCTGTTTTAATTTACATATATTTAAGCCAGAGATATTTTCCAAACTTTTAAGCCTTGACAATGAGAACCATTTTTATTCTGCTGACCATCTTCATGTTCAGGATGTTCCTGCCTGAACCTCAAACAAAGACGCTGACAATTCCTGTTTGTCACACGCCTGCTGCTTCCAATGACATGTCTGAGCTGGCTGCAAATCCTGCATTTCAGGCTCTTCATGAAATTCCCGTTCCTTTCAACTATCAGGGAAATGGCGAAATGATCAGTTTTCCGACACCTGACGGTAAACCTGCTTCCGGTTTTTTGATAAAATCGCCTAAAAAGTCGGATAAATGGCTTTTGGTATATCAGGAATGGTGGGGACTGAACGATCATATCAAGCAGGAAGCAGCCAAACTGCACAAAGATCTGGGTGATGTAAATGTGCTCGCACTGGATATGTACGACGGAAATGTGGGAACCACACGCGAAGAAGCCGGCCAGCTTATGCAGAATGCATCCGCAGACAGACTTGCTTCCATTACAAAAGGAGGACTGAACTATGCAGGAAAAAATGCCCAGATTGCCAGTATCGGATGGTGTTTCGGCGGAATGCTTTCATTACAGTCGGCCATTGCAAGCGGCAAACAGGTTGCAGGCTGCGTTATGTACTACGGCCGTCCCGAGCAGGATGTAGAAAAACTGAAAACACTGCAAACGGATGTCCTGGGTATTTTCGGCTCGCAGGATCAGGGCATCAACCCGGAAGTTGTGGCTAAATTTGAAAAAGATATGAAGGCCGCCGGCAAGCAGGTTACCATTAAAATGTACGATGCCGTTCACGGTTTTGCCAATCCGAGTAACCCGAAGTACGATGCCGCCGCTACCGAAGATGCTTATAAACTGTCACTGGCTTATCTTAAAAAGAAACTCGGATAAACCGGATGCATTATCCATAAAAAATCCCGGCATTGCTGTCCGGGATTTTTTATTTTGTTAATAGGAAAGGCAGATTAATCCTGTGCTTTCTTCTTTACCTTTTTCGCTTCGTCTTTTGTAGCATCGTATGCTTTTTCAGCACCTTTTTCTACTTTCTTGGCGCCTTTCTTTACACCTTTGCCCACCTTTTCTGCGCCTTCGCTGGTTTTGTCACCAACTTCCTTTGCATCTTTTTTAATTTCCTGACCAGCCTGTTGTCCGGCAGCTTTTGTTGAAGCTACGGCTTTGTCCGTTTTTGTTTTAGCTGATTCCTGTGCAAATGCCGCTGTTGATAATCCAATCAGTGCAGCCATAACCAATATCTTCTTCATGATCTTCTATTTGGTTGAGAATGAATATACTTAATCATTGATCAGCTTTTCTGCAAAAGCTGCATGTCCGTATATTCCCGAACAAAAATCATTCCAGGATCTGAAATCAAAATTTTTATGGATGCTGCAAACGGTTTTTCGCAAGCTGCACGGCATATTCAGCGGTTTCTGCTTTACCGGTTTCTGCCGGTTTATATTTTTCCACCTTTTCAATCTTATGCATTTCATTAATTAAACGGCCTGACTCCGTGTTTTCCACCGCAATGTGCGGTGCAATGACGAGTGAGACTATGGACATCAGTTTGATCAGGATATTCATGGACGGACCCGAAGTATCTTTGAAAGGATCACCGACAGTATCGCCCGTAACCGCAGCTTTATGCGGCTCCGACTTTTTATAGTAAGTAACGCCATTGATAACCGCTCCTTTTTCAAAGGATTTTTTGGCATTGTCCCAGGCGCCTCCGGCATTGTTTTGGAAAATTCCCATCAGAACGCCTGAAACAGTAACGCCGGCCAGCGTTCCGCCCAGCACTTCAGGCCCGAAAATAAATCCTACGATCACGGGAACAATCAGGGCGATCAATCCCGGAGCAACCATTTCACGTATAGAAGCCTGTGTAGAAATGGCGACACATTTATCGTATTCAGGCTTTGCCGTTCCTTCCATGATGCCGGGGATTTCACGAAACTGACGGCGGACTTCCTCAACCATTTTCATGGCCGCGCGGCCAACCGCCGCTATGGCCAGCGAAGAAAATATGAACGGGATCATAGCGCCTACAAACAAACCGGCGAGCACGTTGGCCTTGTAAATATCGATGGAATTAATTCCCGCCACACCGCAGAATGCTGCAAAAAGGGCCAGTGACGTAAGTGCCGCAGAAGCAATGGCAAAGCCTTTTCCCGAAGCGGCAGTCGTATTTCCCACCGCGTCCAGAATATCTGTACGGCCGCGTACTTCTTCCGGCAGATAAGCCATTTCTGCAATTCCTCCGGCATTGTCGGCAATGGGACCGAACGCATCGATGGCCAGCTGCATGGCCGTTGTAGCCATCATGCCGGCAGCTGCAATGGCCACACCGTACAATCCTGCAAATTCGTAGCTGATAAATATCCCGGCAGCCAGCACAAGCGTCGGAATAACCGTTGATTCCATGCCCACAGAAAGTCCGCCGATGATGTTTGTCGCATGTCCGGTTGAAGACTGATTAACAATGGACTGAACCGGGCGTTTTCCCATAGCGGTATAATATTCCGTAACCGTTGACATAATGGCACCGACAATGGAACCCAGTAAAATAGCCCAGAAAACATCTATTGCCGTAAAATCAACACCTCTGATCGTGAGCGTGCCTTCGGGCAGCATCCATAAAGTAAGCGGATAACTTGCGATAAGTACAATAATAATGGAGCCCCAGTTGCCGCGGTTCAACGCAGCCTGCACATTGCCTTCATCGTTACTGACGCGTACGAGCAGCATTCCGATGATGGATGCAATAAGCCCGATGCCGGCAATGACCATCGGCAGCAAAATCGGTGAGATACCGCCGAAGTTATCCATCGATTCGGAAATGATTTCACGACCTAAAACCATCGTCGCCAATATCGTCGCCACATAGGAACCAAACAGATCGGCGCCCATTCCGGCAACGTCGCCCACGTTATCGCCCACGTTGTCGGCAATCGTTGCGGGGTTGCGCGGGTCATCTTCCGGAATGCCGGCTTCCACCTTGCCGACAAGATCCGCACCTACGTCAGCTGCTTTCGTATAAATGCCGCCTCCAACACGCGCAAACAATGCAATGGATTCGGCTCCCAGTGAAAAACCGGCCAGTACTTCCAGTACTTTTTCCATGCCCAGCCCGTTTACATCGCTGCCGTCGGTTACAAAAACAGAGTATAAAATGATAAACAAGCCGCCAAGTCCGATTACGGCAAGACTGGCAACGCCGATCCCCATTACCGAACCGCCTGTAAATGAAACTTCCAGCGCTTTGGTCAGACTGGAACGGGCGGCCTGCGTGGTGCGAACATTGGATTTGGTGGCTATGTTCATTCCGATGTAGCCGGCAAATGCAGAAACAAACGCGCCGATTACGAAAGATATGCCGATAAATGCACTGGAATTTTCAACAAGTGTGCCTGAATAACCTAACAAAATACTGACTATAATACCGAATACAATGAGCACGCGCCATTCGGCTTTCAGGAAAGCCAGCGCACCGTCTGCAATGGCGTCCGATATATTTTTCATTTCCGGGCTTCCGGCATCCTGACGGACAACCCAGCCTCTTTTGAAGAACATCACCAGCAAGCCTACAAGGCCAAGTGCCGGCACCAGATAAGTAATGTTACTCATACGCTATTCAGAATTTGATTAAAGGTTTTATAATTCTCGTAAATATAGAGAATGGGACCTCATATCAAAGTCACAAACGGCTTATTTTAGATTAATTCGTATAGATTTTATAAAATTTTCCAGAAAGATTGTAGTCCAAAAAGGACTGGCATGCTACAAAGAACTTAGAACCAATGATTTATAACTTTTAACTTCATTAAACAACGAATATCAATTTAGAACGATATAATTGTTATAAATACAGAATTACTTGTTAAAACCAGTAAAATCAACCGTTTTTTCTTTCTTTCTCGTAACGGATAAAAGCAGGTAAGTAATCAGAAACCCGAGTATGCCTGCAACAACGGCGAGCAGTGCACCGCCGATAAAATATTGTAAAAAATTAACGTGGACGGATTCGGGCGTGAGATTTCTGAAACTGTTCAGCTGCGTACCATTTTTGTAAAACAGGCCTCCGAATTTGTAGCTTCCGAAAATAATAAACGGTATGACCGGCGGAATGCTGATGTGGGCCGCTGCCAGAAAAAGGACTTTGTTCATTTTGAAATAAACCGCAAGTGGAATCCCGATCAGCAGCTGAAATCCCCAGACCGGGAAAATTCCCATGAAAAAACCAAACCCTACCGAACGGGCTTTACTGAGATTGGATTCTTCAGGTTTTACAGCTTCATGCCGGATGATATTCCAGAGCCCTTTCTTTTTTACACGGATAAAGATTCTTTTGGGCAGATAATACAGCAAAGTAAGGATCACAAACCATGTGTTCAGGATGCTGATCCGGGTAAAATCAATGAACGGCCGGAAATGTGTTACCCTTTCTTTTTTGTCATAAATCACATGAATATGAATCGGAACGACCGGAACATTTTGCCATGCCATTTTCACGATCACTTCAATTTCTGTTTCAAAACGGGTAGTAAACAAGCGTATTTCCCGAAGTGGTTCCAGCGGGTACAGGCGGTAACCCGTCTGCGTATCCGGCAAAGTCAGGCCGGTTTCGACTTTATACCAGAAATTTGAAAATTTGTTTCCAAACGAACTTTTTCCCGGCACGCCTTCCTGCTCCATATCCCGCGAACCCATTATCAGCGCACCCGGATGCTGGCTGGCGGCTTCTGTAAAAAGCGGAATATCCGAAGGAAGATGCTGTCCGTCCGAGTCAATCGAGATAGCGTTTGCATAACCCAGTCTTATGGCTTCCCGGAATCCCTTCCGCAGCGAATAGCCTTTTCCGGAATTGCGGGCATTGTTCAGAATGATGATTCTGGAAGCAAATTCCGCCAGAATCCTTTCCGTTTCATCCGTCGAGCCGTCGTTGACAATGATAACATCTTGTCCGTCTGAATACCTCAGAACCTCAGCAATGACATTCCGGATTGTTTTCGAATTGTTGTAAGTCGGGACAATGATACAGCAATGGATATCCTTAAGGGTCATTTTAGAGATGGATTGGTCTGGAAAAACGGACAATTCGCATCCAAATGTAAGCACACTGATGACTTTACAGATAAGTTGCCTGCACTTTAAAAAAAATCGTTTCGCCGGATTCCGCGCTTGCAGTCACTTCAATAGTTTCCGAAATACGCCATTTTATATGGATTTGTATCCGCGGGTTTTCCACGGGATTCAATATGTGAAGGAACTTGCATGTACGCAGCGTATCAAGCCTGATATTTTTATGAAGATGCTGTTCCAGCAATTCCTTTGCAATCTGAAGCTGTACAACGCCCGGCGTCACCGGCATACCCGGAAAATGTCCCTGATACAAGCGATGCGAAGCATTCAGCCTGATTTCAGAAATCAGTTCATCTTCCAAGCAGTTAAAATTCAGGATGTTATATAGATCGTTCAGAAACATGCAAGGATCGGATCACACTTATAAGTTTTGAAAAATGTTGTCGTTCAAAGGCTGATTTATTTTCTCATTCTGGAATTTCATGATGCTTTTGTCGCCGTTCTTCTCGAAAAAGGAAAGCTCTTTCAGACGCATCGTATTTCTGGAAAATACCAGCTTTACATTGGCATAAATGTTTTTCAGACGACGGTTAACGGGCGTAAGCACAACCATATACTGATCTTCGCTTTCCATACAGCTTTGTGCAAAAGCCTTGTTCTGCTGAAAGTCGCCGTTGACAAGCCCGATCATCAGTTCCTTGATCTGGCCGGCCATTTTGCCCGCCTGCCCTACTTTCTTTTCTTTCTCGCCTTCCTGAATCCTAAGATTGTCGTCGCTGATCAGAATGACGTATTTCGTTGGAAGTTTTTGTTCCCAGCGCATTTTATCCTTCTTTTTATAATAGAATACGCCGGACGAACGCTCCGGTTCTTTCAAAACTGACAGGTATTTTTCTTCGGAGAAAGAGGCCTGAATGGATGAAGTCGTTTCAGAAGCTTTTCGCAGCTCCTGCAGAATTTTGTCGGGCTGGGCGGCAGGTTTAAAGTTCTGGGCATGCAGCTGAAAAAACCCTGAACAGATCAGTAAAAAAGGAAATAACCTATCCATTTTCATAAGGTTCTTTCTGAATAAGTTTGGAAAGCGATTCAATGCGGATTCCCTTCTGCCGGCAATGTTCAATGACATCTTCCAGCGAATCAGCCGTTACGCTCCGGTTATCGTGCAGCAAAATAATATGTCCGGTTTCAACTTCAGAAATGATCTTGTTGATGATCTGATATTTGTTTTCCGCTTTGGTGTCGAGGCTGCGCAAAGACCAACCGATGGAATTCAGTCCGAGCTCTTTCAGAGCGGTTGCATACCTCGGATTGGTAACACCGAACGGCGGCCGGAAAAACAAAGGCTTTTTACCAAGGATATCGGCGATAACCGCATTGCATTTCAAAAGTTCGGCCTTCAGCTTCTGGGTTGAGAAAAATGCCGTAAAATAATGGTGATTAAACGTATGATTGGCAACAATGTGACCTTCTTTATCCATTTGCCGCAGCAGTTCAGGATATTTTTCCGCTTTTTTACCGATCACAAAAAATGCAGCCTTGATGTCTTTTTCTTTCAGAATCTGCAGAATTTTCGGTGTGGTATCCGGATCAGGGCCGTCGTCAAATGTAAGTGCAATGGCATTTCTTTTACCATAATTAATAGATCTGAGAAAGTAGTTTGTCTGAATATGAAAGGAACCGTAAGCGGTCAGACCCAGATATAACAGTACGATCATCGCAAAGACGATCAGAACAAGTCCTGTTTCCCAGAATATGATTCCACTCAGGGCAAAAACAGTAATGGCGGTAAAGGTTACAATATTATGCTTCAACGGATTGTACGAGAATAAGACCCAGATTATGCTGAATCAATGAATTACAAATCAGAATATTCTTTATTGATCGTGTGTGCTGCATTTGGTCAGCGGCCATATGCAAGGCAAAGGCCGATGCCGTCGGATAAATGCCCGAGTATTTCATATAATCCAAAACAGGAAGGTTTTTCATCTTCAAAAGTGACTGAAAATCCTTTTCTCCATCTTCCGTTCCGGCGACGGAACCCGCATATAAAATCAGATCCAGATCGTCCGGATTTACATTGTTTCTGTCCAGAAACGCCGTAATTTGTTCCGGTATGTTCTTCACAAGGCCTAGTGCTTCTGCATCTTTAATTCCGGCCAACGTTTGATCCGACTTTTCAGCAGAAAGTATAAAAAATGATGCCCCGGAAGTAAGTCCGCAATCGGATTGGATATTTAACTGCGCTGAAATTTCGTCCAGCAAGGCGATATGCTCATCCGCAGCACCGACGAGTATGTGTTTTTCGCCTTCATCAATCAGCAGCATGGCGTCCAGCAAAGCATTCTCGAAAGATATGGAATTCTGCGTATGCGTCATGTTATAGCCGTGATTTCCAAGACTCAGCGAAATCTGTCCGGCCATGGTATTATGCGTAGACTGGATAAACGAGGTCGGAGGCAACAAACCTTTGACCGTTAAGGCGTTGTTCAGAAACTTTTCCGTATCCAGCAGGCAGCCCAATCCCGTTCCGACCACAATGGCATCCGGCTGTTCAATTCCGCCTTGTTTCAGGCAATCGCCGGAACAGGCAACGGACATACGGAGTATTTTACTCATTCTGCGCAGCAAGCCGGGTTCAATGTATTCTTTGTAATCAGGATTAATCAGTGCAGAACCGGCATGCAGCGGCTCGATAACGCCGGAAAAACCGGCATTCCGAAACGCAGGCTGATGTGAAATCGTGGAAGCGGCAGAAATGTAATACAAGTATGTAATGCTTAAATGTTTGGGATTTCTGTTAGCGGAAAGATAGAAAATGATTATGCATGATCTGAAAAAACCAGTGAAGAATTGTTTCCGCCGAAGCCGAAAGAGTTGGAAAGCACCGCATGAACCGGCTTTTCTGTCTGCATAATCGTGACCGGTTCAAGTCCGGTTTCCATTATCGGAGTTCTGAAATGGATATTGGGATAAATCAGCTGGTTCTGAATGGCGAGAACGGAAAAAATGGCTTCAATGGCGCCGGCAGCTGCGAGCGTATGGCCTGTAAACGATTTGGTTGAGCTGAATGCGGGCACCTGATCACCAAATACATTTATCAACGCAACAGATTCCGAAAGATCATTGTTTTTTGTACCGGTTCCATGTGCATTGATGTACGAAATCTGTGACAGACTGATACCGGATTTTTCTATTGCTTTCTGCATAGCGAGTGTTGCGCCTTTTCCTTCCGGCGAAGAAGCCGTCTGGTGATAAGCATCCGCTGCATTTGCCCAGCCGTTCAGAAAAGCCAGCGTTTTGTTACCGGAAAAGCGGATGCTTTTTTCATTTTCAAGCAGCAGAAATGCGGCCCCTTCTCCAAGGTTCAGTCCTTCCCGGGATGCGTCAAACGGCCGGCACCATTGTTCGTCGTAAATCATCAGCGAGCGAAAACCGTTTACGGTAAAATTCGTCAGCGCGTCTGCTCCGCCAACCAGAACCCGGTCCAGTTTTCCCTGCATCAGCAATCTTGCCCCGAGCATTATGGCATTCGCGCCGGACGAACAAGCCGTAGAAAGCGTGTTCATGTAGCCCGAAATTCTCAGCTCTGCGGCAATATGTTCCGTTGTGCTTCCGCTGTCATGCGCTTTGAGCATTGCAAAATCCGCATCCGTTCCGTTCAGATATGCCTGATAAAACTGTTCGCTGAGATCCATTCCGCCAACCGAGGTTGCGGAAATAATGCCCGTTCTGATCTGATCGTGATGCTTTGCGCTTCCATATGCCTCCCGCGCAGCTTTCAGGCCAAGCAAGGTAGTACGCGAGATATATTGGCTTTTCGTTTGTAATTCCTTTTTTAAAACCGGATTTGTTGCTTTAACCGCCCCGGCCATAAACATCTTATCCTCATCCGGAAACGAGAACGGCATAATGCCGGTTCTGCTTTCTTTTAAGGCAAGCAGATTTTCCTGAACACCTAGTCCGATGGCAGAAACGATTCCGATCCCGGTTATGCGCACACTCATGGATAATTCGGGTAAAATCAGTTTTGTCGTTTGCGAATGTACTCGGCCATCGAATTGACTGACCTGAAAACTTCCTTGCCTTCCTCCGGTTTTGTTACCTGGATGCCGTGGTATTTTTCAAGCAGCACAATGAGTTCCAGCGCATCAATCGAATCCAGACCAAGACCTTTGTCGCTGAACAGCAAAGTGTTGTCGTCAATATCAGCCGGTGTAATTTCTTCCAGATTGAGCTGCTCGATCAGTTGCCTTTTAAGTTCTTCCTTTAAATCATCCATGACTAGTAGTAATAATTGGCGTTAATTTCAGTTTTATGAAAATTGCCTTCAAAGGCAATTTTTGACAAGGTATTTGTGGTCAGTTCAAACCTGCTTTCACCTTCTTTTTCAATCAGAAACGTAAAAACATCAATTTGGTTTCCTGCTATCTCATGCCAGCTGCAAAGTACTGCTTCCGAACCTGCCGAAAGCAATAGATTACAATGATTTATATAAAACTCCGCATCAAATGCAGGCAAAACGGCAAACAGGCTTTCTCCGTACCATTTGTTGAGAATGGCAATTTCACCCATGACGATATTAGGCAAAGTATACACAAACAGCGACGGACTCGGCGTACCGTTCTGATAAGCATGAACAAATTTCTGATCCGTTTCGGCGCTGCCTGACCTGTTGGCAAAAAGCATTGCTATTTCGTCATCCTTATACTTTCCGGCAAATTGCGGATTAGCCCGTTTGATCAGTTCCGAAGTCAGGAATCCAGCCTGCGAAAGCACGTCCATCTTGTGAAATTTGGGATAAACGAATTCCTGTTCCTTGTAAATTTGCCTGAACCACGGGTCGCCGGAATTCTTGTCACGCCTGCAGATCGTTTCTCCGTTGACTGCACAGCTGTTTTCCTGCAGATGGCCGTATGCCGTTATGAAATTCATATGCTTCTGATGATAAGGGAAGCATTTCCGCCTCCGAAGCCCGATGCCGTTTTCAGAATAGTTTCAGGATTGGCAACCGTGTTTCCGGAAACTATGTTCAATGCTTTCGAAGTGCCTTGCTCTTGAAAACCAAGGCTTTTAAACAAAATACCGTTTCGGATCATTTGCATGGAAGCTGCTGTTTCAATAATACCCGCCGCGCCAAGCGTGTGTCCGAAATAGCCTTTCAGACTGTTTAACGGAATGTTACTCATACCCAGACGGTCAAAAGCAATGGATTCCATTTCGTCATTAAACACCGTTGCCGTTCCATGCGCCGATATAAAATCCAGTTCATCTGCTGTAATTCCGTTTTTTTCCATCGTTTTCTTGACGCTACGGAAAAGCCCCTCGCCGGTTCTCGAAGGTCCGGAAATATGATTGGCATCGTTGGCAGTCGTGCCGGCAAGCAATTGCAAAGAAGGATTTCTAAAAATATGTTCAGAAGCTGAAACGACAACTGCGCCGCAGCCCTCGCCGATTGAAATTCCGTTCCGCGCGGCATCAAACGGCCTGCACGGCGCGTCACCCATGGCAAAAAGCGATTGGAAACCGTAAACAACAAAGTCTGAAAGCACATCGCAGCCAATTACAACGGCATGGTCGTAAAGTCTGGCCCGGATCAGATGATGCGCCGTATTGATGGCAACGATTCCCGAAATACAGGCATTTGAAATAACAATCGGACGATTTGCAAGACTGAATTTCTGCTGGACCGCCGAAACCGCTGCATTGAAAGGATCTTTTATCTGCTCCGGATCCCCTTTGGTTGAACTGATTATGAATATAGTCCGTGCCGAAAGCAACACAGCGTCGTCTATTTCATTCTTAATCGTTTCAATGGCTTGTATGATCAGTCGCGTAAATTTCCCCTGACCGTCCGGATCATTGATTTTTGATAAAAAAAGACTTTTATGGTCGAAACCTGCATCTGCGATCAGAGAAATCCCGGAACGGTTCGCGATCATTGCCGTGCAGTTTTCTTCTGTGGTTTTTCCTAATGGGCTAATTATCAACTCCGCACCGATGTAGGTCATTTCCAGTTGCAGTAAAATGGATTTTTATTTACCAACTCCGTTTTTTTCTTTCCAGTTTCTGTAAAAATCCGGTGTGACCAGTTCCAGCGTCCGCGTTTCCTTGTTCAGAAAAACCTGCATGGTTTTGCCAATTGCACTGATTTCGCCCGTTGTAAGATTGATTACTTCATACTCAAAGAGCAACTTGGCCGATTTTGCCGGAATATAGCGCGTTACAACTTGAATAACCTGCCCGTAATAAACCGGTGACTTATGCTCGATTTCCGACTTGACGATGGGCGTAAAATAACCGTTATCAAAAATGGTCAGATATTCCAGCCCGTATTCTTTTCCGAAAGCTTCGCGCCCGTCCTCAAAAAATTTCAGGTAGTTCCCATGCCAGACAACGCCCATGGCGTCGGTTTCACTAAATCGTACATCAATCCTGATTTCGGAGGTAATCATGTTTTTTGAATCATTGAAAATTACTGCGAAACCACAATTTTCATTTCGCAACGGAGCAATTTACGTCCGTCCTGCCAGTTCTCACCTTTTACAAGATAGATGTTTTCCAGCTGGTGCAACGGATTTACAACCGTAACAATGCCGGAATTTACTGCCGGAAGTTCGTATACTTTTAATTTGGTAATGGCACCTATAAAACCCATCCGCGGAATTTCACGATTTTCCGCATCCAGATAGCTGAACGCGGCGGCGCAGGTTTGTGCAATGTTTTCAATCAGTCCGGTTTCCTGAAAAAAGCCGTTTTGCGCCAGCATGTTATCACTATTTATAAAAAAGTCCGACTCGAAGGTTTCCTTTGTTGCAAGCAGCAGATTATCAATCATGATAAAAGGCTCCCGGTGCGGAATCCAGCTTTCCATGACATTTCTGGCGATCAGCATCAATTGAAAAAGTTGAAATAGTTAAACCATTGTTCGGGGTACTGCCTTACTTTCTTCTCCAGTTCCGCCACGTACAACTTTGCAATAACCTCCGGTTTCAGCTTTTCGGTAATCGGCAACGTTGCGCTCAGATGATAACTGTACTTGCCGTTTTTGGCTGCGAATACAAAAGTCACCGGTGCCTCGAATTTGGATGCAATGACAAACGGCCCGTACGGAAATTTTGCTTTTTTACCCAGAAAATCCAGCTCTATGTATTTGGCACCGTCCAGATAACGGTCGCAGTGAATGGCAATGAACTCGTTGCCGAGCAATGCATTGCGAATGGAAATAATATGCGACAGATCGTCTTTGATGGCAATGACCTTGAAATGCGAACCGCCCGTTGAAAGATCCATGTACTGCTTGATACTTTCCACTTCTGCATCGAGCATTACAATATTGATGGCGGAAGCAACCCGTCCTTTCAGCAGATTCCCTGCCGTTTCCCAGTTACCGAGATGTGCGCTGAGCAGTATTCCGCCTTTTCCCGCATCCCGTATATCCAGCAAATATTGCTCATTTTCAAAGGTATGGACAAATTTCTCGTTTTTACCGAGCAGAAAAGCAGCACGGTCCACAAGGGTCTGCCCGAAAACATAGAAATTTTTACGGGCAAGCAATTTTGCTTTAATGGACGGAATCTGAAGTCCGTTCTGATAGAAATCAAGCAGCGCATTTCTGGGCTTGGCAGCCATCAGAAAGTAATAACCTGTAACGATACGCAGCAGGCGGTATGCAAAATCAATCCCGAGGGAATTAATAAAGAACAGAAATATTTTATAACCCGCAAGTGATCCTCTTGTCTTCCCGTCCCAACGGCTCATAAGTTACAGGGCGAGTTTCTTGCGGACGAGCTTGAAAAAATCACCAAAAGTGACAATTTCCTTAAAATCTTCTCCTGTAATCTTGATATTCAGATTTTCCTCAATCAGCACGACAAGATCAACGTAATCAAGGCTGTCCAGATCCAGTGTGTCTTTCAGGTTATTTTCAGGAAGAATAAGATTTCGGTCTATCTCAAATTCCTCGGACAAAAAATCACGGGTTTCTTCAATAACTTCTTCCCAATTCATTTTTACATCATTAATATACATGGCTACAAAATTAATTTATTCCTGCTGATAGTTTAAAATTTCCGGATTATTAAAATGATAATTTCTGATATAATTGTACCCTTTAAACTGCAGACTGAATCAATTTACATGTTTTCAGTATAAAACAAAAATACATCTTTTTCACGGCAGGCCATTGCCGATTACGAAATGGCACGATAACCACGGGTGACGAATGTTAAACTTTCTTCAAAATAAGCGTAGAATTTGTTCCTCCGAAACCAAAGGAATTTGATAAAAAGCAATTGATATGCTGCTCTCTGGTTTCTGGAATGATGTTGATCCGCGCGGAGTCTTCATCCGGATTTTCAAAATTAATGTTGGGCGCAATAAACGAATGCTGCATCATGAGTATGGAATAAACGATTTCACTCGCTCCGGCCATCCAGCATTCGTGCCCCGTCATGGATTTGGTTGAACTTACCGGAACGTCCGCTCCGAAAACGTCATATATGGCCTTTGCCTCGCTGCCGTCGCCAACGACCGTGGAAGTAGCATGAGCGTTGATGTAATCAATTTCATTCGTTGTAACCTGCGCCTGTTTCAGTGCCATTTTCAGCGAGCGGATCTGGCCGTCCACATTGGGATTTGAAATATGGTCGCCGTTGGAAGAAAATCCGTAACCGATCAGTTCGGCGAGGATCGGCGCACCTCTTTTCACAGCGGCTTCATACGATTCGAGGATAACGGTGGCGGCCCCGCCGCTCGGGATCAGGCCATCGCGATCTTTGTCAAACGGCCTTGAAGCTTTCTGCGGTTCCGATTCCCGGACTGAAAATGTTCCCAGACCGTCAAAGCTGGCCATGGAAGAAGGATTGATTTCCTGCGCGCCGCCGCAGATGACTCTTTCCTGCAATCCCTGACTGATCATCAGATAACCCATGCCAATGGAATGCGAACCCGAAGCACATGCGGCACTCAGCGTAAAATTGATGCCTTTCAGCTTGAAAATAGTAGACAGATTCATGTTCACCGTGCTGTTCATATTTTGAAATATGGCACCGCTTCCAATGAGCGTCGTATCCTTTTTTTCCTTTGCCCTGTCAACAGCTTCAATAATGGAAGCAGCCGTGCTGTCATTTCCGAAAATAATGCCCGTTTCCGATTTTTCAAGAAAATCAATGTCCAGCCCCGACATATCAAGCGCTTCTTTCGTGGCTACATACGCATATACGGCGGGCTGGTGCATGCCAAGCCGCTGCCTTCTGGAAAGCTGGTTTTTGAGATCCGGCTCCTGAACCATTCCCGTCAGCGCGGAACGGAAACCAAAATCCTTCCGCTGCTGATCAAAAATAATCCCGCTTTTGCCGGCATACAATGACTGGGTTACCTCGCCCGTGTTCTGGCCAAGGCAGGAATAAATCCCGATTCCGGTAACAACAACTCGCTGACTCATTTATGAATAAATCCCTCCGTTAATATTGATTACTTCTCCTGTAATATAACCTGCTTTGTCCGAAACCAGAAAACTGACCAGATGCGCCACTTCCTCGGCGCTTCCGAACCGGTTCATCGGAACCATCTGTTTGAGTTCGTCCTCGTTCAGGTCTTTGGTCATGTCACTGGCTATAAAACCCGGCGCAACAGCATTTACCGTAATTTTCCGCTTGGCCACTTCCTGCGCCAAAGCTTTGGTCGCTGCAATCATGGCCCCTTTTGCCGCAGAATAATTGGTTTGTCCCGCAACGCCTTTCAGCCCGGACAATGATGCGATATTGACAACCCGGCCGGATCGTTTCCGCAGCATTTGCTGAATGACATGCTGTGTAACGTTATAAAACCCTTTTACTGATATATTCATGACGTCGTCCCAGTCATTTTCCGGCATCCACATCAACAAACCGTCGCGCGTAATGCCGGCATTATTCACCAGAACGCTGATGAACTTGTCATTGTTTTTTTCCTTCCAGTCATTCAGTGCGGCGTCCACTTCCGTTTTTACCTGCACGTTGAAATGGATGATTTCACCTTGGCCACCGTTTGAGGCGATAGCAGCCAGCGTTTCTTCGGCAGCTTGCAGGTTAGAAGCATAATTCACCAGCATGTACAATCCGTGATCTATCGCTAACTGAACGGCAATGGCTCTGCCCAATCCTCTTGAAGCACCGGTTACCAATGCACAGTTCATAATTTAAACGGGTTTTCTTTGATGTAATCACAAACTGCCGCTATATTTTCCGCCTGCGGCTTATCTTCTTTTATAAAATAGGCCTTTTCACGAATCTGTTTATAAACCGATTTGGCATTCGGAGAAAGTTTATCCATTTCCTCAGTATGCAGCAAATCGATTGCCTGACAAATCGCCATGATGTGAATGGCCATTACCTGAAATGAATTTTCCAGAACCTGCCGCGCAAGCACGGCACTGTTTGTTCCCATGCTTACAATATCCTGATTATCATTGTTGTTCGGTATACTGTGAACGTAAACCGAACCGGATAACGCCTGATTTTCCGCCGTGGTGGAAGTGGCCGTAAACTGTATTCCCTGAAATCCGAAATTAAGGCCCCAGGTTCCGGCATTGAGGAAAGGCGGAAATTTGCCGTTCAGTTTGCTGTTCATCAAGAAATTAAGCTGGCGTTCGGCCAGCATGGAAAGTTTGGTCAGAACGATTTTAACCTTGTCCATTTCCAGTGAAATATAATCCCCGTGAAAATTGCCGCCATGGAAAACATTGTTGGCTTCTATGCTGACAACCGGATTGTCATTGGCTGAATTCAATTCGTTTTCAACCACTTCCTGCGCATAATGAATGGTATCCAGAATGGGCCCAAGAATTTGCGGAACACAGCGGATGGAGTAATATTCCTGAATTTTACGGTCAAATTCCTTGCGCTGCATGGCCGTATCGTCTTTGAAAAGTTCTTCGCGGCTGCGTATAAGCCTGCTGCCGGCGACAAAATCACGCATTTGCTGCGCTACAAGCTGCTGACCTTTATGGTGTTTTACAGCATTGAGCTCTTTTGAAAACGAATCGTCAA
Organism: Dyadobacter sediminis; assembly: GCF_005860765.1. Taxonomy (GTDB): domain Bacteria; phylum Bacteroidota; class Bacteroidia; order Cytophagales; family Spirosomataceae; genus Dyadobacter; species Dyadobacter sediminis. Next base: position 1,507,636 of record NZ_VCEI01000011.1, read on the forward strand.
ATGCTTCCACGATTTCGTTCAGCATGGAAGATGCCGCAATGGCCCATTGGAAAAGCCGCTTGGCATATATCAGGTTTACAGCCGCTATGCCGGTCATGCAGGAAGTTCCGTTGATCAGGCCGAGGCCGTCACGCAATTCCATTCTGAGCGGCTCCAATCCTTTTTTTGCCAGCACTTCGGCCGTTTTAGTACGGATTCCGGCTTCATAAACGTACCCTTCACCGATCAGATTAAGCCCTAAGTGCGACAACTGCACCAGATCGCCGCTTGCGCCTACGCTTCCGTGTTCAAAGATTTCAGGGACGATTCCTTTGTTCAAAAACAAAACCAGCTGCTGGATTACACCCGTACTGATGCCGGAACTGGCCTGTAAAAAGGAATTCAGCCGGGCAACCATGACGCTGCGGGCATACGTTTCATTCAGCGGCTTTCCCGTTCCGCTGGAATGGCTGCGGATCAGGTTATATTGCAGCTGGTTCAGTTTGTCGCTTTCAATCCGGTACTGCGCCATCGGCCCGAAACCCGTATTGATCCCGTAGATAATTTTGTCTGTGGAGAAATCGGTTAGAAAATGGAACGATTCCGAAACTTTGCCGAGCACGTCTTCGGCCAAGATAAATTCCTTCTTTTCAAAAGCATACTGCTCAATCTGATCTAAGGAAATATGATTCATTTAAGGATGGCTAATTAAATATCTGTAAAATAAATCTTTTTTGACGGTTTTGACAAGCCGTAAAGCGGCACTTTCCTTGTAACAGCAAGTTGTCAGATCTTCACAATTTTGTAATTTTGCTTCACATCCACGTTCCCGTTTCAATGATCGGAGATTTACTTGTAAGGCTGAACAAATTCCTTTCCTCTTACAAAACGGCCTTTTTTCTTGGGCTGATTTTTCTTACCGGTTTTCTGCTTGTCGGGATTTCGCGTTTAAAAGTAACGGAAAGTATTTTTGCCACCTTGCCGAAAGGTAAAAGCTTCGAAGAATTCAATCAGCTGGTCGAAAGCAAGAACATCATCAATCAGATCGTATTTTCTGTTGACATTCCGGCTGAAACCACAACCGACGATGCGCGCGCTCTTGCAGAAGCTTTTTCGGATTCGTTACGAAGATACACCAAAGGTTACATCAGAAATATTCAGGCCGAGCGGCCCGATGTTCAGGAAGATGTTTATCAGTATGCGTTCACGCATTTTTCCCAGCTTATCGATACTTCCTATTATGCGCATATCCGTTCCAGGCTGATTCCCGACACGATCCGCTCGGCTGTAAAATCTACTTACAACCAGCTTCTGACGCCCGGCGGCACTTTTTTGAAACAATTCATTATCAACGATCCGCTCGGCATTACGGGAAAATATTTCCGGGAACTGAATGACGTCAGTAACAGCAGCCGAATTGTGATGGAAGACGGAATCATGTTCAGCAGCGACCGCAAACAGTTGCTGATTCTGGCTTCCACAAGTTTTGATTCCGGCGATTCCGAAAAAAATGTGGAACTGTTCAACCTGACCGAAGCATTCAGATCGAAATGGAACCGACAAAGCCGGTTGAATCATTTCAGTTATTTCGGCACTTTCGAGATAGCTGCCCGGAATGCAATTCAGGTCAAAAAGGATTCCTACCTTACGGCATTCATTGCGCTTGCAGGCATACTGCTTTTACTTGTTGTTTATTACCGCAAGCTGCTGATTCCGGTTTACATTATCCTGCCCGGGTTGTTCGGGGGTGTTTTTGCACTTGGAATCACCGGCTATTTTCGTCCGGATATTTCCGGCATTTCACTGGCAACCGGCGCGGTCATCTTCGGGATTTTGCTGGATTATGCTTTTCATTTTTTTACACACCTGCGGCATACCCGGAATATTCAGCTGGCGATCCGGGAAGTAAGCGGGCCTTTGCTTACGGGAAGTTTTACAACGGTTATGGCATTCAGTGCGCTGCATTTTGCCAACTCGGCCGTATTGCAGGATTTCGGCTTTTTCTCTTCTTTAAGCTTGCTTGGTGCAGCGCTTTTTACGCTCATTGTTTTACCGGTCATCCTTTCGTCTTTTTCATTCGATTACCATAAGATTCCGCAGGAAAAACAATCATTCCGCTTTCCGCAAATAAATTCCAGATCCCGTTCTGTCATTCTCGGCATAATTGCTTTGCTCACGCTGGTTTTCCTTTATTTCGCTCAGTTTACAACTTTTGACAGCAGCCTCGAAAACCTCAGCATCCAGAATGAAGACCTGAAAAACCGCGAAGAAGCACTTACCGGAATCAATCCGAGAACGGAAAAGAGGATTTATGTTTTTGCAGCAAACCAGTCCGACGAAACGGCACAAAATATCAATTACACTGTTTATCAGAAACTGAAAGCATTGAAGCAAAGTAATAAAATCAGCAGTTTTGTTTCGTCAGGACTGTTCCTGATTCCGGAAAGTCTGAGAAGGCAGCGCAGCAGAGAATGGTATGCATTCTGGAATTTCAGGCAGAAAGAAACGACATACAGCATTCTGGACCGGGCTGCGGCAAAAAACGGTTTTAACGCGTATGCGTTCAATGATTTTAAAGACTGGATTGCAGGCCAGCATCAGAATGCGATTTCGCTGGATACGCTTTTTCAGGAAACAGGAATTGGTAACCTGATCGACTCCGGAGCATCGGGAACAACTTACATTTCCACGCTGATCGTTCCTCAAAACCAGCTTGCGCATGTCAAAAAGGAACTGCGCTCTGTCAACGGCGCCGTGGTATTTGACCGTGGCGAACTGGCCGGTGAACTGCTTACGCTGGTAAAAGACGACTTCAATTACCTGTTGCTCGTTTCTGCCTCCATTGTGTTCTTTACGTTATTGATTGTGTACGGAAGAATCGAACTGACGATTTTGTCTTTTCTGCCGATGGTCATAAGCTGGATCTGGATTCTCGGGATTGCGGCTTTGCTGGATATTAAATTCAATTTTGTCAATGTCATTGTCACGACCTTTATTTTCGGGCTTGGCGATGATTTCAGTATTTTTGTAACAGACGGGCTGCTGAGTAAATACAAGTACGGAAAAGACACACTCCGCTCCTATCAGTCGGCCATTGTGTTATCCGCAACCACTACAATCATCGGTACCGGCGTGCTGATTTTTGCCGAGCACCCGGCCATCCACTCCATTGCGCTCATCAGCGTGCTGGGCATTGTATGCATTCTGTTTATTTCCTTTGTTTTTCAACCCGTTTTGTTCGATTATTTCGTCCAGAACCGCATTTCGAAAAAAAGGGCGCCGGTGACCATGCTACCCTTTCTGATCAGTATTTCAAGTTTTACCTATTTTGTGGCCGGCTGTTTCTTCTTGCAGTTCCAGCTCCTGCTCATTTTGCTGCTGCCGGTTCCGGGCAAAAAGAAAAGGGAAATGATCAACCGTTCGCTTTCATTCTATGCCAGGACCGTCATTTATTCCGGGCCGCATGTAAAAAAGAACATCTCAGGGCTTGAAAACCTTCAACCGGCCCAGCCCGTTATTTTCATCGCCAATCATACTTCTTTTCTGGATATTCTGCTGACCATCATGCTGAACCCGAAAATCGTGCTGATGGTGAAAGGCTGGGTTTACAATTCTCCTTTTTTCGGTCCGATAATCCGGCATGCGGGTTATGTCTATACCGAAAACGGGCCGGAAGAAAACCTTGAAAAAGTAAAAGAACTGGTGGCAGACGGCTATTCACTGCTGATTTTCCCCGAAGGCACGCGTTCAGAAGATGGTAAAATCGGAAGGTTTCATAAAGGCGCTTTTCATCTTGCCGAACAGCTTGGCCTTGACATACAGCCTATTCTCATTCACGGCGCTTCCGAAGTTCTGCCAAAAGGCGATTTCCTGATCCGTTCCGGTGCATTGAACGTGCGCGTGCTTCCGCGCATTCATTTTCAGAACCCGAAATGGGGCACACAACTTCGGGATAAAACCAAATCCGTTGCGGCTTATTTCAAGTCGGAATTTGCTTCCTATCAGCAGGAAATGGAAAATCCGGCGTATATGAAGCATAAAGTATTCACCAATTATGTCTTCAAAGGGCCGGTTCTGGAATGGTATTTCAAGATCAAATGGAAGCTGGAAAGCCGGAACTATGCTTTTTATAACGAGCTTGTTGCAGACAAAAAACGCATTCTGGATATCGGCTGCGGGTACGGCTATCTTTCCTTTTACCTGCATTATAAAAACGAAGAAAGACAAATTACCGGAATGGATTATGATGAAGAAAAAATCCTGATTGCCCGGAACAGCTACAACAAAACGGAAAATCTGAAATTTGAATTTCAGGATGTGATGTCTGCCATTTTTGACAAATGCGATGTCATTTTCCTGAATGACGTCCTGCATTATTTATCCGGCGAAAAACAGCTTATCTTACTGGAACGCTGTGCATCGGCACTGAATGCAGACGGCATTATTTTCATCCGGGACGGTATTGCGGACAACAAGCAGAAACACAGAAATACTCAGGCAACTGAAGCATTGTCAACAGGAATTTTTTCATTCAATAAAAAAGAAAATCCGTTCCATTTCTTTACTTCCGGAGACATCCGGACATTTGCCGAAAAGCACAGGCTGAGCTGTGAAATGCACGAACATTCCAGCAGTACGTCCAATGTGCTGTTCATTCTGAAACGGCGGCAGCAACAGACTGCCGATTAATAAATACCAGATTATTCACTTTTTCAATTGCCTTTTAAATGCAATCTTCCGCCAGTCAAAAAGAATTTGATTTTGTAATCGTGGGAAGCGGCCTTGGCGGGCTGGCTTGCGCAACTATTCTGGCAATGGAAGGTTTCAGCGTTGCAGTTCTTGAAAAAAACAATCAGCTAGGCGGCAATTTGCAGGTTTACAGCAGGAACAAAAGCATTTTTGATACGGGTGTTCATTATGTCGGCGGCCTGGACGAAGGCGAAAACCTTCATCAGTTTTTCCGCTATTTCGGAATTCTGGACAAACTTAAACTGTACCGGATGGACGATAACGGCTTTGATGTAATCCGGTTTGACGACGGCAGCGAATTCAGCTATGCGCAGGGCATGGACAAATTCCGGGAAAAGCTGATCGGTTATTTTCCGCAGGATAAATCGGCCATTGAAACGTACTGTTCCAAAATCATCGAAATCTGTGCCAAATTTCCCTTGTACAATCTCAGCGTTTCCAACGAGAATTATCATATGGACGGAGAAGTTCTGGAACTGAACGCATACGATTACATTGCTTCACTAACTGAAAATGTTTGTTTACGAAACGTTCTGGCCGGTTCCAATCTGCTTTATGCAGGCGTAAAGGAAAAAACCCCTTTCTACGTACATGCGCTGATCATGAAAAGTTACCTTTCCGGTGCCTATAAATTTGTTGACGGCGGCTCGCAGATTGCCATTCAGATGAGCAAATCCATCCGCCGGCACGGAGGCGTAATCCACAAGCGCAAAAAAGTAGTTTCTGCCCGTTACGATGAAAAAGGCGCAATCCGGGAAGTAGTGCTGGATAACGGCGAAACGTTTGCAGGAAAACATTTTATTTCCAACGTGCACCCGTCCGTCACCATCGATATTTTTGGTCAGGAGCGTTTTTTGGGTGTTTACAAAAACCGCGTTCAGAACCTTGAAAACAGCATTTCTACTTTTCTGGTGCACATTGCTTTTAAAGAAAACACTTTTAAATACCTCAATTACAACATTTACCAGCATCACCTGAACGACGTTTGGGACGGCGTACATTATGATGAAGCGACCTGGCCGCAGACGTATTTCATTTGCACACCCCGAATTTCACGAACAGGAGAATACGCGGATTCCATGTCGGTGATGACTTACATGAAATCGTCGGAGACGGACCAGTGGAGCGAGACTTTCAGAACGGTGGCCGAGCCCGGCGAACGCGATGAAGCGTATGAAAAATTTAAATCGGACAAGGAAAAGAAAGTAATCGCGCAGCTTGAAAACGTATTTCCCGGAATTTCGGAAAAGATAAAACACGTGCACAGTGCGACGCCGCTCACTTTCAGGGACTATATCGGCAATAAGGACGGTTCGTTATACGGCGTCATGAAAGATTCCGCTTCGCCGGCGCGGACACAGATCAATACAAAAACAAGAATTCCCAACCTGCATTTAACCGGCCAGAACATTTCCCTGCATGGAATCCTGGGCGTTACGGTAAGTGCATTTGTAACGTGTTTTTCCTTCGTAAACAAAGATAAACTCATTCAAAAAGTCAAAAATGCCTGATCATGCAAACAGTTGATGTTGTAGTTATTGGCGCCGGGCCAGCCGGAACCGTTGCTGCTTCTTATTTAAAAAAACAGGGTTATAACGTCACCATTCTGGAAAAGGAAACATTTCCCCGTTTCCAGATCGGCGAAAGTCTGCTGCCTTGCTGCATGGAGCATCTGGAAGAATCCGGGCTTCTGGAAGCAGTAAAGGCCAGAAATTTCCAGAGAAAAACGGGTGCAGCATTTGTCCGCGGTGAAAAGAAATGTGAATTTTCCTTTGAAGAACAATTTACCAAAGGCTGGACGTGGACCTGGCAGGTAAAAAGGGCAGATTTTGACAACACGCTTGCCGAAGCCGCAAAAGCCAAGGGTGTGGATGTGCATTTTGAATGTGAAGTCCTGAAGGTGGAATGCAGTGCTGACAAGCAACTTATTGAGTACAAAGATATAAACGGAAAAATTCATCAGATTGAGTCCCGGTTTATCATTGATTCCAGCGGATACGGCCGCGTGCTGCCCAAGTTGTTTGATCTCAGCAAACCTTCGGCATTTAGCCCAAGAGGAGCTGTTTTTTCTCATCTGGAAGACAAGGAACGTACTGAAAAAGCAGGAAACAACATATTCGTACATTCATTTGACGACAACAAATCCTGGATCTGGGCAATTCCTTTTTCCGATGGCTCCACTTCCGTCGGCATTGTCGGAAACAAAGAGAAAATTATAGAGCTGGCTGAAAACGGCGGCGAGAAGTACAAAAAATTTATCCGTGAGTTCCGAGACCTTGAAGGTCGTTTCAGTGATTCGGATTTTAAATTCGAACCGCGCCATATTCTGGGTTATTCCATTGGTGTAAAAAAAATGTTCGGCGAAGGATTCGTGCTTTCCGGAAACAGCACCGAATTTCTTGACCCGATTTTTTCATCCGGCGTTACTTTTGCAACTGCTTCGGGTTTACTTTCCGCAAAAATGACGCACAAACATTTACAAGGTGAACCTGTGGACTGGAAAAAGGATTATGAAGATGTAATCCAGAAAGGGATCAATGTTTTCAGAAGTTATGTTACCGGCTGGTATAATGGTGATTTTCAAACAATCGTGTTTGCCAGTAATATTGAAAAAGGCATTAAGTACCAGATATGCTCTGTTCTTGCCGGTTACGTATGGGATGAGACGAACCCGTTTGTAAAAAAGCATGATTCCATTTTGCAGACATTGGCCAAAGTCATCAGAATGGATGAAAAAGACTTTAAAAGTTCGACTGTATTTTGAAGCTGTTGGCTTTTAGCTGTTGACGGTTAATCTCAGATTCAGCATGAATAAGAAATCCTTTCGGTTTTAAAACTGAAAGGATTTCTTTGCTTGATTAAGCTTCATTATTTAAGTAGATCGTTAACCGGCATCTGATATATATTTTTTTAATTCCGCCGAATAACCTGCAATTTGCTTTTGCTTTTCTTCTTCATTCCAGCCAAGTGATTTTGACATCAGTTCCGCAACAACCGGCAGACAATGCAGCGTTTCTTTCCAGTCTGTGATTTCCAGACGTATCCTTCTCGCCAGAAAATCTCTGGGCGTAACAATCATTTCATGCTGAGTGCCATAAACTACTTCCGCTTTGATGTACGGATAGCGAGCGCTGAGCCGCTGTTTCAATGCCGGATCGTTTAAAGTCAAAGCACCTATCTGTATTGCCCTTGAGCCGTATTTTCTGACAAGATGCCTGCAGATATCTTCTTCAAATCCAAAATCCGTTTGTAATTGTTGCCATAGTTCGGGATTGTAGTTTTCCCCGCCTGCCAAAGTATACTGATCTGTTACACAGCTGTTTTTCTTTGCAAAAACTTCATCAGCCACATCAATTGTATCTTTTGCCATCAGCCGGTATGTTGTCCATTTGCCGCCAAGCAAGCTTATCAAACCGGAATGACTGTCAACCTCAATTTCATGGTCTCGCAACAGGCTTTTTGTAGATTTGGAAGGATCGGCAGAAAGCAATGGCCTCAAACCTCCGAATCCGGCTTTCAGCTGTGAAATGTCGATTTTTCTGGCCAGATATGGATTCAATGTATCAACTAAATACTGCTTTTCTTCCTGATTCAAAGTCGGTTCCGCATTTATGTCCTTGCATTCCGTATCCGTAGTCCCGATGATCATGGCGCCTTCAAACGGAATTGCAAACACAACTCGTCCGTCAGAAGTTTTTGGGATCAGCATCGCATATTCGCTGTTCAATGTTTCATAAGGCAGCACCACATGCACGCCTTTGCTTGGGCGTATCCGTTCCGGCAGCTTCGGATTTGCCGCCAACCTGATTTTATCCGAAAAAGGCCCCGTACAATTGATGACCATCCGGCTTTTGATCGTAAAGGAATCCCCGGATTGCATATCGCTGACCGTTACGGCATTTATCTTTCCTTTCTCATCTTTTTCAAAGCTGTTCACCTCGATATAATTCGCAGCAACAGCGCCTGCTTCCGAAGCCGACTGCACCAATGCAAGGCAGTAACGTGCGTCATCGAGCTGCCCGTCGTAATAAAGCACACCGCTATGGAGCGTTTTCCGGTCCAGCGAAGGCATTTTTTCAAGTACTTCCTTTTTACTCAGCCATTTACTTTTCGGAAGCGAATCCTTTGTTGCAAATGTGTCATAAATCTGCAATCCGACTTTATAGTACAAACCTTCAATCCAGGAATTTACCGGCGTCAGCAACGCCAGTGGCCGGGCCAGGTGCGGCGCATTGTTCAGAACGATATGCCTTTCTTCCAGCCCGTGTTTTACCTGTTTCAACTGCGCAAAATCCAGCTTTTTAACAGCTTGCTCGAGATATCTTACGCCTCCATGGATAAGCTTTGTCGATCTGGAAGAAGTTTCGGAAGCAAAGTCCTTTCTGTCAATAATGGCCACTTTATATCCGCGTAAAACAGCGTCCAGTGCACATCCGGCACCGCTGGCTCCTGCCCCTATAATGCAGATATCAAATTCTTCACTTTTAAGTTTTTCTAGCGATGTGTTGCGGTTCATTTATTTTGCGATACGGGCCGGCGTTGTTTTTACCTGCTGTAAAAGTACAAAGTGCAGGCTGAAAACCGGTTTAAGCCTCCGTTATTTATAGATGATGCTGGTATAATAATTGCTCTTGCTTCAATATGGTTCATTATACCAGTTTCAACAACAGTAATTCAATTAATCACTCAAGCAAAATCACTAACTCATGGGCTTATTATCGTTTTTAAAAGGTGTCGGAGAAAAAGTACTTAAAAAAGAAGAAACGGCTGCGCCTACTCCTGAAACTGAACCGCTGAGAGCAAGCGCATTACTGGCACACGTCAAGTCACTTGGCCTTGCATATAACAAACTGACTGTGAAGACATCCGGTGATACCGTCACGATTGAAGGTGAAGTCGCCAAACAGGAAGATGCAGAAAAGATAGCGCTTGCCGTCGGAAATGTGGAAGGGGTTCAGTTGGTCGATAACCGCCTGACTGTCGCAACACCGTCTCCGGAAGCAACGTATCATACGGTTGAAAAAGGCGATACGCTTTCCAAAATTGCGCAAAAAGTATACGGCGATATGATGAAATATCCGGTTATTTTTGAGGCAAACAAGCCAATGCTTTCCGATCCTGACAAGATTTATCCCGGACAGGTTCTGCGCATTCCCGCGTTATAAGTATCTGTGGTTTATTAGAAATCAGATTTTTACCAGTATAGATAAAGAAAATGGCAACCCTTCCGGATTGCCATTTTCTTTATCTGAAAACATCAAAAATTAATCTTCCGCTGCAATAACGTTCAATGTAACTTTGTGCTTAACTTCCTTATGCAGATCAATCAGTGCAGAATAGGTGCCTACGGATTTAACATCATCAACCGTAATTTTCTTACGATCAATATCAAAACCTTTTGATTTCAGGATATCTGCAACCTGCGTATTGGTTACGCGTCCGAAAATACGGCCGCTTTCACCTACAACTGTACGGATGTCGATTGTCATGTCGCCGATTGCTGCTGCAATGTCTTCAGCATCTTTTTTAAGCTTTTCTGCCTTGTGCGAAGCCTGACGCACGTTTTCAGCAACGATTTTGCGGTTAGAGGCGTTTGCCAGTAATGCAAATCCCTGAGGAATAAGGTAATTACGTCCGTAACCTGCTTTCACATTTACGATATCGTTTTTATAACCTACACCTGCAATATCAGTGATTAGTATGATTTCCATTGTTTGTAGCTCTGTCTGTTTTATTTCAATTGATCAGCAACAAAAGGCAATAAAGCCAGATGACGTGCTCTTTTTATAGCCTGGGAAACTTTACGCTGATATTTCAGGCTTGTTCCTGTCAGACGGCGAGGCAAGATTTTTCCCTGCTCATTTACCAGTTTAAGTAAAAAGTCAGGATTCTTGTAGTCGATGTATTTGATGCCGGATTTTTTGAAACGGCAGTATTTTTTGCGGTTAATATTTTTCTCAACCGGTTCGTTTACGAGTGACATAGCTTATGCGTTTTCGGTTTTTGATTCAGTTGATTCTTCTCTTTTCTTTCCAACCAGTCCCTTGCGTTTCTTTTCGTTGTAAGCAATGGCATGCTTGTCAAGAGAGATGGTCATAAAACGCAGAATGCGTTCGTCACGACGAAATTCGGTTTCCAAAACGTCCACAACGTTTCCTTCCGCCGCAGTGTATTCCACTACATGGTAGAAACCGGAGTTTTTCTTTTGAATCGGGTAGGCCAGCTTGCGCAATCCCCAGTTTTCTTCATGTACAATCGTTGCACCGTTTGCAGTGATGATTGTCGTGAATTTTTCAACGGCGTCCTTTGCCTGGGCCTCAGACAAAATGGGAGTCAGAATGAACACCGTTTCATATTGCTTAGACATACGGTAATTGATTAATTATAAAATTGTAAATAAAACCCTCATTCCGGCACAACTGCCAAAATGAGGGTGCAAAAATAAGGCTTGGAATTTACAATTCCAAGCCTTGTCATGACTTAGCGTCAGGTTATTCAGCCTCGGCGCTACTTTACCGTAAATTCGCCCTGACCGATCTTGAAGCCTTCGGTATATACTTCAATAGAATATTTTCCATCTTTGAGCGGAATGCCGCCGCGGCCATAGAAAATGTCAACAGACTGACGGGAATTATTGAATGCAACGGTTTCTTTGGAACTGTAAATCAGCTCCTGGCCATTATACATAAACGAACCCGAGCCCGTTGCCATATCGGATAAAACGGCTCCGTCCGGATCCAGGATACGCAGGTAAATTTCCTTGTTGTTCTGCTGTGCAACGGCATTTTCTCCCAGCTGAAAGTTCACTTTCAGTTTATCAATCCTTTTTGACCTGTATTTTCCGCCTTTGCTTTCCTTTCCTTTGGACGAAAGTGCATTGACAGTCAGGTTTTCGGCACGTAAGGCAGAAGCAATATTCACCTTTTCACTTAATTCCCTGTTTTGTACCGAATAACTCGTGACAGAATCTGCAAGCTGCTGCCTTTCGGATTCCAGGCCGGTTACTTTCTGGTTCAGTTCTTCATTTCTGGAAGTGGCAACGCCAAGCTGTTGCCTCAGCTGCGTGATTTCACTGTCCTTTTCAGATAAAATGGTTTCGTAAGACTTGATTTTCTTGCTGTAATTGGCTGCTGAATAAGTATTGGCGTTTTTCAGTTCACGCTTGTCCTTTTCAAGCCTTTCCTTCAAAACCACCAGTGAATCCACGCTTCCGCCCAGTTTCTGGATTTCTGCAATTTTAACATCCAGTTCTGCCGATATGGAATCCAGCTTGGTTTTTATAAATAAAACTTCTTCTGTTTTGGCTGTAATAATTTCGTCCTTGGCTACATTTTCCTGTTTTTCATGATATATAAAATAAACAAGCACGAGATTAAGCAATAACAATACAGCCAAAGCGGCCCATAAAAGTGTTTTTCTATCTTGCTTTTGTTCTTGATTATAGTCCATACAGAAGGTTAATTTTTGAAATTAGTTGGTAAAAGAACTATGTTTTTTTCAATTTTGAAATAAGTTAACGCCGATTTCTGTTGCCTTGCCTATTTTTTCAGTTTATAATTCAGCTTACCAAAATCTTATTCAATTCTGATGCCTTCCATTGCAGAAAACATTGCACAAACAGAAAGCCGCCTTAAACCGGGAACCCGACTAGTAGCAGTAACGAAAACCAAGCCTGTGGAAATGCTCCTGGAAGCTTACAATGCCGGATCCAGACTGTTCGGGGAAAACAAGGTTCAGGAAATGGCTGCCAAATACGAAGCACTTCCGAAAGACATTGAATGGCATATGATCGGGCATTTGCAAACCAACAAGGTGAAATACATGGCGCCTTTCGTGTCGCTGATCCATTCCGTTGACAGCCTGAAACTCTTGAAAGAAATCAACAAGGAAGCGGCAAAAAACGACCGCGTTATTCCTTGTCTTTTACAGATTTTCATTGCGCGTGAAGAAACAAAATTCGGATTATCCGAAGAAGAAGCCGCGGAAATCCTGCAATCCGAAGAACTGCAATCCTATAAATCAGTTATTATCAGCGGATTAATGGGAATGGCTTCCAATACGGACGATGAAACGAAAATCAGGGCTGAATTCCGCGGATTGAAAAGTCTGTTTGATTCCTTTAAACAATTTGAATCCGATCAGATCAAAATGCAGGAACTGTCGATGGGAATGAGCGGCGATTATCCGATTGCGGTTGAAGAAGGAAGTACACTTGTGCGCGTCGGAAGCGCTATTTTCGGTTCAAGGTAAAGCATCAATTCTGCTTTTCAACTTTGCGGCTGTTCAGAACAGACGCTACTTTTTCACGCACAAACTCAAATGAAAGCGCGGAACACGGCATTCCTTCCTGACGGACAAAGAATGCATTTTCCTGCCGTCCATAACTTCCGGAATACGGATTATACTGTGGAAAATTATTGAGCGAACCCATTAAAACAATCCCGAAAGTGCCCGTTGCATTACCCAGATGTGACGGGCCACTGTCCAGACCAATAAAGAAACTGGCCCGGCGAATAACTTCCGCTGTTTCCAGAATAGACAACTGACCGCACAAATTACGGTATGCCCCGGCTTTGATTTCAAGATTACTTTTCAGCCCGATCTCCACAATTTCATAGTCATATTGATCCGCAAGCCACTGCACCAGCTTTTCCCACTGTTTAGCCGGCCAGTCTTTCGGAGCATAATTGGACTGACAATGAATGACAATGAATTTTTTATCCAGATGCAGAGAATCCACTTTTTCTGTATGTTTTTTCTGCAAATAAAGCCTGGGCTGATCATCAGCCGGAAATGCCGTTTTTGCCGGGATCAGTCCGCCGGATTGCGCAAATACTTCCAGCAGATTTCCGTAATCAAAGTAATTGTAAATGTTTATATCACGCTGTTCCGCCACTGGATTTTCAACATAAACCTGACATTTAGGGCAGTGATTATTGTTTTTAAACTGCAACTGAAATACTTCGTCAAATACGCCGGTTTTAAGCAGTACTTCCCTTTGCGTCACACAAAATTCCTGCAAAACTTCGTCAATGGCCGGGTTAAAACCGACCAGTTCGTTAAAAGCAGGCTTTACAAACCATACCATGTATGCATCCGGGTACAACGACCTTACATACCGGGAAATCGGCTCGGCCGCTACAATGTCGCCAAAATGTTCCGTACGGATCACAGCCACAAGTTTCTGGCCCTGCTTCAATTTGCTTTTAACCGTTTTAAAATGAAGCCCGGATCGATAGCCGAATAAATTGGCTTTCAGAATATGCGAATATTTATGATAACGGTGTGTCCAGAGCTGGATAAAGCGTTCTAACTTCATTTTGGATTTATTTCCGCTATCAACCGCGTGCGAAACCGCTCTATTTTAAAAGCGCGCAAGATAATAAAATAGATTTAAAGAGTTGGTTCTGCCTCCATCGCGGCCTAACTTTACCGCCGGACAGCTGCCCGGAACCCGGCTGCAGTTCCTTAATTTTTAAAAAAACGATTGATTAGAAACAATATGAAATTCATGATTCAGGCTGGCGGAATTCTTGGGGCTCTTGCCGTTGCACTTGGCGCTTTCGGCGCGCACGCATTAAAAGGAATGCTGGAAACTTCGGGAAGGGCGGACACGTTTGAAACAGCCGTCAAATACCAGTTTTATCATGCTATTGCAATGGTTTTGGTCGGAGTACTGATGCAGCGTGCGGGCGCGGATGCAGTTCGTCTGCTGGGCTGGTCGGGCAATGCCTTTGCGATCGGCGTGATTATTTTCTCCGGATCGCTTTATGCAATCTGTTTTACGGGTATTACAAAATTTGGCGCAACCGCACCGATCGGCGGCGTCGCGCTCATTATCGGATGGATTCTGCTGATTATGGCCGCAGGAAAATTATAATCGCCTAACCTCTGGAAAGTGTAAAAGGCCGCTGTGCATCTATTTTCAGGAAAATAAAGAGCAGAATTGAAAATGACCACAAGGAAGAACCGCCGTAACTGAAGAACGGCAGCGGAATCCCGATGACCGGCATCAGCCCGATGGTCATGCCGATATTGACCATAAAATGGAAGAAAATAATTCCTGCCACACAGTAACCGTAAACCCTCGCAAAGCGGCTTCTTTGCCTTTCGGCAAGCACGACTAATCTGGAAATCAATGCAATAAACAAAACGACCACAACTCCCGACCCGATAAATCCATGCTCTTCCCCAACGGTACAGAAAATAAAATCGGTACTTTGCTCGGGCACGAAATCGAACTTGGTTTGTGTTCCCTGTAAAAATCCTTTCCCTGTAAAACCACCCGATCCGATTGCAATTTTGGACTGGATTACATTCCAGCCGATTCCTCGCGGATCAGAATCCGGGTCGAGCAAAACCATAATGCGGCCGCGCTGGTGCTTCTGAAGCACATTATTCATGAAAAAGTCAACGCCGAAAACAATCCCGATCATGACCACGGCAATCAGTATCGTTGCCCAGAGCCCTCCTCTCCTTCTCGTCATCACCGGCATCAGCCAGATTACCAGTCCGGCAATCACGATAATGGCGGCAGCAATATACCATTTGATAAATAATAACGTAATAATCAGCAACGCAGCCATGACAATGCCGATCGCCGGGATAAACCCGGGCATTCCTTCGCGGTAAAGAACAATCGCAAAAGACGCAAAAACCAGCATGGAACCGGTTTCATTGGATAAAAGGATCAGTAAGGCGGGAACGGCAATGATGCCCATAATCGGATAATAATCTTTCAGCTTGCGCGTAAGACTGATTGCGGGATCGCTTAGATATTTGGAAATAGCCAGACTGATGGCCAGTTTGGAAAATTCCGCAGGCTGTAACGAAACCGGCCCGAACTTGATCCACGATCGGGAACCATTGATGTTGGAACCCGCAAAAAGGACCATAACCAGAAAGAAAATCACTACTGCATAAATGATGAACGAGAACGTCTCGTAAAATTTGTAGTCAATCACGAGGATACAGATAATCAGAAGCGCTGCGGTCCCGATCCACATCAGCTGCTTGCCGGCATTGTTGTTGAAGTCAAACATGCTGGTATTCACCTCCGGATTGTAAACGGCCGCGTAAATATTAATCCACCCGATCATCAGGCATGCAATGTAAATGAGCACAACGACCCAGTCTACATTTTTGGTTATGGGCTTGGTTTCCGACATGTTCTGAATGATTGTAATGCTGAATGTTGATTGTGTTGCTTACGGCCTGGCTGCGGAAGGCTTGGTTTCAGTCACCGGCTTCTTTTTTGTCGTGTCCGCAGGTAAAGGCTTCTTTTGTCCGGGCAGAATCACTTTGCTCATCAGGTCCGATTTCATCATTCTTTCTTCAAGAGCCTTGTTTGTGACTTTCCGCGTGAGGTATTTTTCTATGATCAGGTTGGCAATCGGAGCGGCAGCCGAACCTCCGGCGCCGGCATTCTCAACAAAAACAGCAATGGCAATTTTAGGATCTTCAACCGGTGCAAAGGCAATAAAAATGGAGTGGTCATCTCCCCTTTTGTTCTGCGACGTTCCCGTTTTTCCTGCAATCGTAATGCCTTCCACCCTTGATCTTCTCGCTGTTCCGCCTTCCACTGCGCCGATCATTCCTTCAATGACCGGCTCAAAGTTGTGCGGCTCCACGCCTGTTTCATGCCTGACCAGGTATTCAGGATTCACTTTCTTCTTGTCGCCGATCCCGTGAATAACATGCGGCGTATAAAAATATCCTCTGTTTGCAATAATCGCCGCAACGTTAGCCATTTTCAACGGCGTGATCAGCAGTTCGCCTTCTCCGATACTCAATGAATAAATGTTGGAAAACTTCCATCGGTACTCGCCGTAAAACCGGTCGTAATATTTTTTGTTCGGCAAATTCCCTTTGTACTCGCTCGGAAGGTCAATACCCAGTCTTTGCCCGATGCCGAATTTGCTGATCTGATCGTGCCAGTTGTCCAGCCCGACAGCAGACGCTTTGAAAGTATTTTTAATATTGTTCTTGTAAATGATCCTTCTGAACACATTGTAAAAATATGGATTGCAGGAATGCATCACGCCCAGCGCAACGGTTCCGGTTGCCGGATGATTATGGCATCCAACGGGGCAATTCGCATGCGTAAAACCGCTTCCCGGCGTAATCACGCCTTCCTGAAGTCCGATCAATGCCTGAATCAGCTTGAAAGTGGAACCCGGCCTGTAGCTCGCCATAACCGGCCGGTTGAACAGCGGTTTGTAAGGATTTCGTGCAAGCGCCGCGTAGTTTTTGGAAAAATAACGGCTCGCCAGAATATTGGGATCGTAAGTCGGGGCGGAAACCATGGAAATAATCTGCCCGGTTTTAGGCTCGATGGCAACGACGCTTCCCACTTTGTTCATCATCAAACTGTCGGCATACTGCTGCACTTCCAGATCGATTCCGGAATAAAGATTTTCTCCGGCGACGGCCATCGTGTCCAGTTCCCCGCCTTTCCACGGGCCTTTGTACACGCCGCTTACGTTCTGCATCACAAACTTGGTACCGCGTTTTCCGCGCAGTTCATTCTCGTAAATTTTCTCGATTCCGCTTTGCCCGATGTAATCACTCTGACGGTAATAAGGCTCTTCCTGCTTTTCCAGCTGTGTTTTTGTAATTTCACTGACGTAGCCGAGCGTGTTGGCAAGCGTTGGCGCCGTATAGGTCCGCAGCGAGCTTTTAGCAAATTCGAAACCGGAATAATCGACCATAATATCCTGAATGGAAGCAAAATCTTCTTTGGAAAGCTGCCGTAAAAACAGCGACGGTTTCACCCGGCTGTATGCGCTGGCCGCTGCCATCAAACTGTCAAAATCACTTCTTTCAATGCCCAGCACCTGACAAAACCGCAAGGTATCGTCTACACGGGCTTTATACGGCGTTACCAGCAGATCATAAACCGGCGTGTTGTATACGATGAGTTTTCCGGTTCGGTCGTAAATCTGGCCGCGAAACGGAATTTCGGTCACACGTTTGATGGAGTTGCTCGATGACTCAATGGAGTAGCTGTCATCCAGTACCTGTAGGTAGAAAAGTCGCAATAAGTATGTTAGACCTATTAAAGCAAAAAAACCAATGATGACAAAGCGACGATTTTCAAGCATCCTGCACTTATATTCCTGTTCTCAAATTTCATACGAAGATCGTTACATCGCAGGACTTATCAAAGCCCTAACTGCCTTTCGCAACAACCATTATTATATCTTCCTTGTCCACAACCACGGCACCGTCGGGCAAACCCTTCGGTTTTCTCACATATTTTTTGGGTGTATAGATCACCGGGCAAAGCGAATCGTTTTTCCGTTTGGAGTAAAAAGCGGCCAGTTCTGCGGCACGTTCGATCACCAGTTCCGGAAAATTGCGCCCGGGCTGGTTTTTAATGATAACGTGTGAACCGCTTACATCTTTTGCATGAAGCCATAAATCGTCTTTGCCCGCATAATGTTTCGTTAGCAGATCATTGTTCTTCGCATTCCGGCCAATCAGAATCGTGTAACCCAGAAATTCTTCCTTTTTGAAAAGCTCGTCCTGTGAAACCGGCGCTTTCGACTGGTTCAATCCGCATTTTTTGACATAAGCCCGCAGCTCACGCAGCGAATCCATCTTTTCAGTAACGGCAAGATGCTCCTGCAATTCTTCCAGTTCAGCCATTCTGGCTTCGATACTCTCGTTCAGTCTGGCAATTTCGATTTTTTCGTTTTTTGCTTTCCGGTAAAATATTTCAGCGTTTTTCTGTGCCGACAAATCTTTTTTGAGCTTGATCAGAATGGGTTTGTCGCGGTAAAAATCATACAGTTCTGCTTTCTCCGTCCTTTCAGGAATGGCATGCATGTTGGCCATGATGATGTTTCCCAGCTCTTCATTTTTAACGGCACTTTCCAGTTCAGTCAGTTTGTCAAAAGTATTGCTCAGGTAATTGTTAGTCTGCTGAATACGTTTCCGCAATCTTCGGAGCAGGTCTGATTTTTCCTTTTCAAGCCCGTCGAGCCGAACGTAAGCCATGTAAAATGCATTCAGTGCCTCGACCGGGTCGTTGTATGCTGCAATCATTTCACCCGCTTCGATCAGCGACAAAACAGGAACCAAATCTATTTTGGTCAGATAATAAGGCGGCGATTCCAGCTTTTCCAGAAGCTCAAGAATAATCTGCCATCTTTCCGCAGCGGACTGTTTTCCTTGTAGAAGTCCGGAAAGGTGTGCGTTCACCAGTTTTCCGAAAGTAGGAAAAATCGCTTCATGCCGCATGTCGTTGCGTACATATGCTTCAAAAGACTGATCAATATGCCTGTTGAGCGATTCAATCGTAATGGATTTATCAGCGGCCAGCTTATTGTTGAAAAGCAGCGTAGCATTTCCGTCCGGATCAAAAGCAATGAGATTGGAACGGTTGCCGAAAAGCTTGAAAACAAGTTTTTGTCCATCCTGAAAACGGATCTGAATGGCTCTTTCATTTTCGAAAACAGATAAAAATTCAACTTTATTTCCGCTTAAACCGGTAAAAAGGTTCACACTGTTTTTCCGTGCGCGTTCAAATTTATCCGGAAAACTGAGGCATGCAAAATTCGATTTCAAAGTCGCTTTGATCAGGAACGGATTTGAAAGTTCCTCAGCCGCGGGCGCATCTGCAAACACCAGAATGATTTCGTCTTTTTCCTGACTGAATGCTTCAATAAAGATTTTTCCGGCAATTCTGCGATGAAGCGCCGGAGCGAGCTGTTTTAAAAAATAATAATTCTGGTGCACAGTAACTTTGGTAATTTACAAGGCAAAATTAGACAGAATTTATCCGGGAACCAGTTTACCGCAAACTTTGGCTTTTCACAAGGATCAGGGAACAACGGGTTTTCTTTCGTAAAAACCAATTGAAAGGCATAAACAAGAGAAGCTTTCCAGATTGCGGAAAGCTTCTTCATTATTACTACCTACACTAAATTTTAATGCATGGCGGAAGCATCTACTTTAGCTTTGCCGCTTCGTGTCCACAACACAAACGGCACACAAATCAGGAACATAACACCCAGATACAGAAACACATCCATATAGGACAATACCTGAGCCTGTTTTGCAACCGTATAATCTAGTATTTTATAGCCGCTCTGAAGCGCTGCATCCGAAGTCATCCCTTTTGCCATGAACGAATGCTGCAAGCCTTCCACACGCTGCTGAACAACGGGATTGTTCACATCCAGCTTGCTGACAAGATCATTGCGGTGCAGCATATTCTGACGTGCGATGAACGTTGTGATCACCGCCACACCGAATGAACCGCCGAGCTGGCGCATCATTCCGGTAAATGCAGCACCTTCTCCGATTTCACGTCCTTTCAATGTTGAAAGCGACAATGTTGTAATCGGAACAAACAACAATCCCAAACCAATTCCCCTGATAATAAGCATATTGAAGAAGGCATCTTTGCCCGTATCGGGCGTGAGCACCAGATATCCCCAGTAGCTGTAAATGAAGAAGAAAATCATTCCGATGGCAACCAGATACTGCTGCTTGACGCCTCTCTGTAACAATTGTCCTACAATCGGCATCATCATCGCAGTTACAATAGCCGCCGGCACCATCAGCATCCCGGATTGTGTAGCCGTCCAGCCAAGCGTAGCCTGTGTATACAACGGAATGATGAAAGTGGAGCCGTATAACCCGAAACCCAGGATAAATGACAACACCGTTCCCACACGCAGGTTTCCGTTGGACAAAACACGAAGGTTCACAATCGGGCTTTTGTAAGTCAGCTCTCTCCAGATGAAAAAGAAGAATCCGAAAACGGTCGTTACTGTGAGGAGTGTAATGATTTCGTCGTTAAACCAGTCTTCTTCCTGTCCTTTTTCAAGCACATATTGCAGCGATCCGACTGCAATGGCCAGCAGGGCAATACCGATGTAATCAATTTCATTACTTGCCTTTTTCTCCGCGTACTTCGGACTTCTTACAAACTGAAGCGTAAGCATGGCAGCAATGACACCCAGCGGAATATTAATATAAAAAATGTACGGCCAGCTGTAATTATCCACAATATAGCCTCCAAGCGGCGGTCCCAGTGTCGGACCCACGATGACGCCGAGTCCGTAAATGGCCTGCGCAATTCCTCTTTTTTCAGGCGGATAACTTTCCGTGATCAGCGTTTGGGCGGTTACAAGCAAGGCACCGCCGCCAAATCCCTGAATGAGCCTGAAAAATACCAGTTCCCAGATATTATCCGCATTTCCGCATAAAAATGAAGAAACGGTGAAAATGATAATGGATGCAGCAAAATAATTTCTACGGCCAAACTGCTGTGAAAGCCAGCTGGTCATCGGCACAATGATCACGTTACCAATGGCATAAGCCGTAATCACCCAGCTTACTTCGGACAAAGTACCGCCAAGGTTTCCGCGCATATCGTTGAGCGCCACATTGACAATCGTTGTATCCACAATTTCCAGCAATGCGCACAGCACGGCTGTTATCGTAATGATAACACGCCGGAAGCCGTACTCAACCAATGATTCCTGTAATTCCATTTATATTCGGTTTAGAATCAACAATTCGGATTCCTAGTCCAACTCAACATCAACAAACACGTTCATACCCGGGCGTAACTGTGCAATACGTGCATCGTTCGCATTGGTAAATTCTATTCTGACCGGCAGCCTTTGTACGACTTTCACAAAGTTTCCGCTCGCATTATCCGGAGGCAGCAATGCAAACCTTGCACCGGTCGCCGGTGAAAACGAAGCCACTTTCGCTTCAAACTCATGATCGGGATAAGCATCCACATGCACAAGTACATGCTGGCCCAGTTTCATTCTGGTTAGCTGCGTTTCCTTGAAATTGGCAACCACCCACGGTTCGGTGGTGGAGATAATGCTGAAAAGCGATTGTCCGGCCTGCAGATATTGTCCCACCTGCGCATTTACTTTTGAAACACGGCCGTCCGTCGGTGCAGTAATGACCGTATAGGAAAGGTTCAGTTCGGCATTGGCGATATCAGCCTGATGTGCCTTGATATTGGCATTGGCCACACGGCTCTGTACGGAAGTAGCCCGCGTTTGCTGTCCGGCTGCTTTTGCCTGACGTTCGGCTGCGTTTCTTTGTGCAACAAGCACTTCCAGCTGACGTTCGGCAGTTTGTTTTGCTGCGGATGCCTGTTCAAATTCCTGTTGTGTGATGGAGTGGTCTTTAATCAGGTTTTCATACCTTGCAAAATCCTGCGTGGCGCGCCAAACATTTACTTTGGCAGCTTCAATCTGTGCTTCAACAACTGAAATGTTTGCTTCGTATGTAATGCCGCTCGCCTGGGATGCCGTAGTGGTCGCATTGGCAAAACCCAGATTGCCCTGCGAACTGGACAATGCTGCCCGTGCCTGTTCCAGCTTGATCAGCTGATCTCTTTTATCAAGTACGATCAGCGTATCGCCTTTTTTGACCGACTGATTGTCTTTAACCCTGATCTCTGTAACGTATCCTGAAATTCTCGGAATGACCGGACTGATGTTCGCATCGACCTGCGCATCATCGGTTTCTTCATGATGCAGGCCATGATTGTATTTGGTATAGCCCCAGGTTCCTCCTACGGTAACCAGTAAAGCAAGAATAATAATGAAGCGGTAGCTTTTCTTTTTAGGTGCAGCTTCTTCGGCTTCTATTGTACTGTGATTGGTTTCCATAATATTGTAATAGTTGATTTTGAACGAGTGTACGGGTGGAATTAAAAACCGGATTTTATTTTCAGTTAATTACGCCTGCTGTTTGTTCCAGCTTCTTGTATGCTACAACGGCATCCGCTTTTGCAGCTTCATAATTTATCCTCGACTGAACCTGCGCCACATCGGCATCCAGCAATTCGGTCGTGTTCACAAGGCTATTGTCAAATTTGTTTTTGGTGATCCGGTAATTCTCATTGGCCTGCTCCACCGCTTTCGCATAAACATCAATTTTTCTTTTGCTCAAAACATAGTTGTAATAAGCCGTATTGACTTCCAGATGGATTCGGTCCATCAGTATCTCTTCATTTGTTTTCAGCTGATAAACCTGCGTTTTGGCCTGGGCTATTTTCGCACCGGATTTCCAGAATGAACCAATATCATAACGCAGCCCGATTCCGGCATTCATGGCATTCGGGATGACGGCGACGCCGGGAATATTCAGGGCCACATATCCGGCAGTAAGCGCCAGGCTCGGATAAAAATCTGCTTTTGCCACTTTAATATTGGATTCCGCAGCTTTCCGGCGGATTCCGTTGGCAGCCATGTCTTTTCTGTGCGTCAAAGCAGTTTGTTCCCATTCATTTACATTGCCTTCTTCTTTCAGCATGGCAAAACTAGCCGAATCTGCCGCGAGCACTGTATTTTCAGGAAGTCCGAGCAGCAGGTCCATGTTAATAGTTGTTACTTTCAGGTCATTTTCAGCATCCAGCAGGGCAAGCTGTACGTTGGATTCCTGCAATTGTGCTTTCATCAGGTCGTTACGGGCAAGCAATCCGTTTTTCTCACGGTTAGTAAATTCCTGTACACGCTCGCGTTCGCGCAGCAGGTTCTCGGCAACAAGGTCAAGTGATTTTTTTGCCTTGTACAGATTGCTGTATGCCGCAACTGTATTTTGAATCACAGCTTCCCGGTCACTTTCTGCATCCAGCTTTGCAGCCTGTTCCAGATACCGCGCCGATTCCAGACCGTATTTGAAACGAAAACCGGAAAAGATCGGCAGAGATGCGCTTGCCATTCCGTACATGGCCTGATGCACCTGTAAAGAACTGGCTTCGGTCGTAGTGGTGTCCGATCCGCTGGATGTTCTGATCTTTAAATTGATATTTGGCGTGTTCAGTCGTAAATACGAACCAGAGACACTCAGGCTCGGCAACTGATTTTCACGGATTTCCCGGATATTGTATCCTGCAATATCAACATTGGTCTGGCTAAGTTTAAGCTGTTTACTGTTCTGCAGACTCAGCTGAATTGCTTCTTCCAGCGTGAGCGTACGCGCAGTCTGGCCAAATGAATGAGCGGCTGCGACAATCCAAATGATTCCGGTTGTCACAGAAACCATTTTTCTAATTCTGGATGTGGTGTTCATTAGTCACGGTTAATTTAAATAAACTTTTAAGATGCTGGCTTAATTGATTTTTCAGATATTTCTGGAATTCCGCCTCGTCCATATCTTCCAGTTTATGAAGTTTCTTGTAAAAACGCTGGGTGGCGATTGCCTGAATGATGGTACCATATAAAGTCGTGGTCATCAGACTCATATCAATATTGCTGCGAAAATCTCCGGAGGCCTGCCCTTCCGAAATGATTTTCTGCATAATTTCCATGTTGCGGAATTTCAGGTTCATGATATGCTCGGCGATAACCGGCGTCCTTTCGGTTGAAAGCTGCTCGCGCATCATGATATTATGGAAAGACTGGTTTCCCATTAGCCTTTCTATGACACTGTCTATCAAAATATTGATTTTTTGAATCGGCGTTACGTCCTCGGCTGCAAGGATATTTTCCAGACGCGAGCGGGACTCCACCGTACGTAGTTTGAAAAGTGCCTCGATCAGCTTTTCCTTGGAACCGAAGTAGTATGAAATCATCGATACATTCACGTCCGCTTCCTGTGCAATATCCCTTACCGAAGTACCCGCAAAGCCTTTTCGGGCAAACAGTCGTTCGGCAACATCTATAATCTGTAATTGTTTTGCGTTGTAATCCATTTAATGAAGTCGTTCGCTTAATTCCGCATTCCCTGTTAAATGATGTTACAAAGATAATACTTGCATACAGCTTAATCAAACGTTTGTTTGACATTTTTAAACAAACGTTTAATTAAGCTAAAACAATCTTAAATTATTACCATTAAAATTTTTTTAATGTTGGTTTTGGAGGACTGAATGGCGGAGAAAAGCGTTACTTAATTCTACCCGGGTTTTCACTTACAAAAGCGCTCCAGCCTCCTTTTTTAGACTTTCCGGAAGCACCTGAAGTGCTGGATGCGGGCGAATTGGCATGGTACTGATGACAGATTGCAATGGCGATTCCGTCCGTTGCATCCATAAATTCACGGCTCAGTTCCATTGCAAGGATTTTTTCAAGCATATAGGCAACCTGTTCCTTGGAAGCACTGCCGCTGCCCGTTACCGATTGTTTTACTTTTCGTGGCGAATATTCCACGATGGGTATGTCCCGTGCCAGTGCAGCAGCCATGGCAACGCCCTGCGCACGGCCGAGTTTGAGCATGGATTGCGGGTTTTTGCCATAAAAAGGATCTTCTATGGCCATTTCGTCAGGAAGGTAATCTTCAATCAGCTGGGTGATGCGTTCAAAGATTTTCTTCAACTTCAACTCATGCGTAGTATATTTGCTCAGATGAATGACACCGTACTGAACAAGGGTAATTTGCTGCCCTTTTACCGAAATTACGCCATAACCCATCACCTGCGTGCCGGGATCAACTCCAATAATCACCTTTTCGGTAGCTTCGGTCTGCTGCATTTTTATCATGGTGCAAGATAAGGAACTCTCCGGTCCAAAAGAAAAAAGAAACGTCAGGAACCTGCTGATGGCAGGAAAACTGCTGGTTACACTTCTAATAATCAGTTATATATACAAAACCTTCCTGAATGAACAAAAAGGCATTGGCGACGTAAGTATTGTATTTGCACAGCTGCTGACTGCTGATCATTTGCCGCTGCTTTCTCTGATGCTTTTTCTCGTACCGGTAAACTGGGCGCTTGAAAGCCTGAAATGGCAGCGGCTCGCCGGAAAAGTGGTTCCGGTTACTTTCAGGGATGCATTCCGCGGAACGCTCACGGGACTGGCCATCGGCGTTGCTGCACCGGCTCAGCTTGGCGACACCATCGGCCGGGTTGCCGCCCTGAAATCGGACCGGCGTCTGGAAGCTGTTGGCGCTGCTTTGGTTTCGAACGGGATCCAGTTTTATGTTTCTGCGGCGGCAGGTGCGGCGGGCTGGTTTTATCTGCATGAAAATCTGTCTCTTTCGGCATGGAGCAAGCAAGTTCTGCATGCATTGCTGATTACAGTCCTTTTTTCCGGAATAATCGTTGTCTGGCTCAGAAAACCGCTTACAAACCGGAATCCTGAAAAAGCATTTTTCAGAAAAATACATGGCTATATCCGGATCATCGGCAATTACACAGCCGGCGAACTGCTGATCTCGCTGTTCTACGGAATCCTTCGCTATCTGGTTTTTATCAGCCAGTTTGTAATGGCACTGCTCCTTTTCAGATTTCCCGTTTCTGTACTGGAACTTGCGGCATGCGTGTCGCTGATTTTTCTTGCCAAAACCCTGATTCCGGCTGTTAATGTACTTGGTGATCTCGGACTCAGGGAATTTACGGCATTGGTTGTATTTCAACACTATCAGCTTCCTGCCGAGCAAATTATTGCAGCCACTTTTCTGATCTGGATGATTAATGTGCTGGGCCCTATTCTGATCGGGATTTTCCTGATCTGGAAATACAAATGGAGAAATGCCGGAAATCTGAAATTGTAACCAAACCAACGGATGACAGAACATTATATATTACCGTGGCTTGTTCCGTTACTTTGGACGGTTATCCTGAGCTATGCGGTGTTCACTTTCCTGTTAACTTTTTTCTGGGCCAGAATCAAAAAGCTGCCTTCCGGCATAAACAGTTCGGACTTCGTTTCAGTCATTATTCCGGTCAGAAACGAAGAGGAAAACATTGCTGCATTGCTGAACGATCTTGAAAATCAAAGCTTCCCGTTTTCACAATTTGAAGTGCTGGTCATGGACGACAGCTCTACGGATCGGACTGCTGCACTCGTCGATGAAATCGCAAATCGTTCGCGTTGCAATATCAGACTCATTTCACTGCCCAATACGCCCACGACTTCCCCGAAAAAAAGGGCAATTGAAACGGCCATTGTTCATGCAAAAGGAAACCTGATCGTTACAACTGACGGCGACTGCCGGACCGGAACACACTGGCTGCGCACCATTGCAGACTGTCACGCGGCAACAGGCGCAAAGCTGATCAGTTCGCCAGTTACATTTTCTCAGCCCCGATCACTGGCTGATCATTTGCAAACGGTTGAATTTGCCAGCCTCATCGGAAGCGGGGCAAGCGCTATTTCTGCCGGGCATCCTTCTTTATGCAACGGTGCCAATCTGGCTTACGAAAAAGATGCGTTTAATCAGGTCAGTGGTTTTGATGGCGTAAGACATATTGCTTCGGGTGACGACGAATTCCTGATGCACAAAATGGCAGCTGCTTTTCCGGGAAGCATCCGTTTCCTGAAAGATTCCAGTACTGTTGTTTACACAAGACCACATAGCTCATGGACCGGCTTTTTTCGTCAGCGTAAAAGATGGGCAAGCAAGTGGAAACATTATCAAAGCCGTACGCCGCTGGTGCTGGCACTTTACATTTTCATGTGTAACTTTTCTTTGCTGACGGGTATTGCACTGAACATATCCGGTTTGATTGATCTTCGGACATTTCTGATGCTTGCAGCCGTAAAATGTATTCCGGAATGGCTGTTTCTTGGCATGATACTGAACTTTCTGCGAAGGCCAAAATCCATTTTGTACATCCCCGTTACACAACTTGTCTATCCTTTTTACGTCTGCTTTTTCGGGCTTGTTGCCCAAAAACCCGAATATGAATGGAAAGGACGCAAACTTGTCTGATCCGAATGGTTTCCAGATCAGGCGCGTCCTTTTATTTCCTTGATCTCGTTCTGCATTTCCTGTAACATACGCATGAGTTGCTGCATGTCCGTTTGCGCTTCGGGAAGCTGTTTGCTGTGAAAACTGTAATATTCCCAGAGTTCGATTACTTCTGAAATGGGTACGGTATAAGCAAAATACTGTTTGTTGAACGATTGCAAAAGCATGGTTCCGTCCGGATTGATCGTCACCTGTTTGAACACAAAATCCTGATCGCCTTTCAAAATGACAATGCACGGCGTTTCGGGCTTAAGGCTTGTCCAGTCCTGTACATAACGCGTAATAATATCGCTGCCTTCCGGAACCGGGAGCATGGAATCGCCGACGGTCGGGAACATCCGGAAAGTTCCGCTTCTGGGCAGAGTCGGCAAACTGAACCTCGGCAGCGTTGCCAGAAATTCCGGATCGCTGTAACCCGAGCGGTACCCGGCTTTTGCCTGCACGGGAACATATTCGATGTTTTCTTTTTCCTGTTTATCAACGGTAATGGCAAGAACCCGCACCTGGCTCCCTTTCATGAACAGTTCGCTGCCTTCTTCCAGGTCTTTGATCTTCTGCTCCGAAAGCTTGCTGATGTCAATTTTCAGCAGACTGTCAATGCTCATTCTGAAAAGCTCTGAAAAGTTAATAAGATCATCAATCGTCGGGTTGGCTGTCCTTCCGCTTTCATGTGCATTCAGCTTGACCCGGGAAATACCCAGTTTTTCAGCCAGCGCTTCCTGACTGAGTTTGCGACGAAGGCGGAGAAATCTGATGTTCACCGGCCAGTAAATTTCCTGAGCTCCCATAATCCGTTGATATTTTTAAAATCAAACAATAGATATTATTAATATCAAATGTACCATCAAATTTTAATATTCAGACAAAAAGACTGAAAAATAATTTTGTTTAACTATTTTTGATAAATGTTAAACAAAAAGCCGATGTACTCGATAAAAGATCTGGAACGGATCAGCAGCATGAAAGCACATACCATCCGGATATGGGAACAGCGGTATGGCCTTCTGGAACCGGAGCGGACGGATACCAACATCAGGCTGTATAATGACGAACAGCTTAAAAAACTGCTGAACGTGTGTACGCTTCTGAATCGGGGGATGAAAATTTCAAAGATCAGCAAACTGACCAAAGACCAGCTTGCAGGCGAGATAGAGAGGATTATTGCAGAGCCCGTGCACGATGACGTACAGGTTGAAGCGATCATCAGTCAGGCGCTTATAGCCATTGCCACTTACGACGTCCTGCTTTTCGAATCCTTGTTTTCGAACGCGGTCAGAACCTTTGGCATGCATGAAATTTATGAAAAAATTCTTTACCCGCTGCTGGTCCGTACCGGATTGATGTGGATCAAAGACGACCTTCTGCCATCGCAGGAACACTTTTTGTCTAATCTTATCAGACAGAAAATATTCTCCGCTATCAATCATTTACCCTATCCGCAAAATCCGGAACAGAAATGGGTGCTTTTCCTGGACGAGCAGGAAGATCATGAAATCGGGTTACTTTTCGCACACTATCTTATACGCGAACACGGACATGCTGTAATTTATCTGGGTGCCCGCGTGCCATATAAAGATCTTTTGTTCGTAATTGCACAATGCAAGCCTACACACATTTACTCATTCATTGTCAGTAACCGGCCGGAAGACCGTGTTGAAAAATATTTTCATCAGCTGAAAACGGATTTCAGTGATCATGCCGTATGTATTTCAGGCGGTGATAAAAAAACGGTGGAAATGGCGCAGAAAATGGGAATTATCAGCATTAAATCCATAAGCAGCCTGATCGAAATTCTAAATAAAAATGCAAACTAAAAGGGTAACAACATTGGGGAAATCGCCGGAAATAGCAGTAATCGGATCAGGGTTTTCGGGCTTGGCTGCTTCCGCGGTTCTGGCCATGCATGGAAGCAAGGTAACGGTCTATGAAAAAAACCCGGAAGTCGGCGGTAGGGCAAGGACGTTTGCACAGGATGGATTTGTATTCGACATGGGCCCGAGCTGGTACTGGATGCCAGACGTTTATGACAGTTTCTATCAGCTGTTCGGAAATATCACAGCTGATTTTTACGAGCTCAAAAAGCTGGATCCGGGATTTGCAGTGATTTTCGGGGCCCATGAAGTTATGGACATTCCGGCCGGTTTCGATGATGTTTGTACACTTTTTGAAAGCATAGAACCGGGAAGCGCGCAAAAACTCAGAAAGTTTATTGCTGAAGGCGAATTCAAGTACCATGTCGGCATGAACGATATGGTTTACAAACCCGGGCATTCCATTACGGAGTTCTTCAGTTTTCAGCTGTTTAAGGATGCAATGAAATTACAGTTGTTCACTTCTTTCAGCAAACATGTAAGGCAGTATTTCAAAGACCCAAGGCTACTTGCGCTGATTGAATTCCCGGTTTTGTTTCTTGGCGCAATGCCAAAAGATACGCCTGCACTGTACAGTCTGATGAACTTTTCAGGATTGAAACAGGGAACTTTCTATCCGATGGGCGGTTTCGGGAAAGTAGCCGATTCTTTCAGGCAAATTGCTGAAAATATGGGTGTTAATTTTAAAACTTCCCAAAATGTTGAAAAATTGGAAATCCAGAAGGGCACGATCAGTCATATTCATGCCAACGGCAACAGCCAGCAAACCGATGCCGTGATCGGAAGCGCTGATTATCATCATATTGAAACTGCCTTACTTGAAAAGAATTACCGCTCCTATCCGGAATCTTACTGGGAAAACCGGGTTTTTGCACCTTCCTGTCTGCTGTTTTATCTGGGTGTTGACAAGAAAATTGAAAAGCTGCGTCATCATAACCTTTTTTTCGATGAGGATTTTGAACAGCATGCGGTGGAAATTTACAAAGACAAAAAATGGCCTGCCAACCCGCTTTTTTACGTTTGTTGCCCGTCCAAGACCGATCCGTCCGTTGCACCCGAAGGCTGTGAAAACCTGTTTGTGCTGATGCCTATCGCCATCGGGCTGGACGATCCGGAAGTTATACGAGAACAATATTATGATGCATTGATGGACAGATTGGAAAAATTTGCTGGAGAAGATATCAGAAGCCATTTATTGTATAAAAAGAGTTATTCGACATCCAATTTTGTGAATGATTACAATGCATACAAAGGCAATGCTTACGGACTTGCCAACACACTGATGCAGACGGCTATATTCAAGCCCAAGCTGAAAAGTAAAAAAGTAAGTAATCTGTTTTATGCCGGCCAGCTTACAGTTCCGGGACCCGGCGTGCCGCCTTCCATTATTTCAGGACGTATAGCAGCTAATGAACTATTAAAATTCCTAAATAGGTAAGTTATGAAGATCCTTTTTGACAATTTATCCGCTACATGCAGCAAAACCACAACCCAATTATACAGCACTTCATTTTCACTGGGAATCTATTTTCTTAAGGCAGAATTTCACAAGCCGATCTACGGCATTTACGGCTTTGTAAGACTTGCCGATGAAATTGTGGACAGCTTTCACGATTACAACAAAGAATTCATGATGGCTAAAATACGGCAGGACACCGTGGAAGCCATTCGTGACAAAATCAGCATCAATCCCATTCTGAACAGCTTCCAGCACGTTGTCCATACTTATAATATTGAGTGGAAACTGGTTGATACATTCCTGAAAAGCATGGAAATGGACCTGATGAAAACAGAACACACGCCTGATTCCTACAACGAATACATCCTCGGATCGGCCGAAGTGGTGGGGCTGATGTGCCTCCGCGTTTTTACCGAGGGAAACAACAAGCTTTTTGAAGACCTGAAACCATTTGCCATGAAACTCGGTGCCGCTTTTCAGAAAGTCAATTTCCTGCGCGATCTGAAAGCGGATTATCAGGATCTCGGAAGGACCTATTTTCCGGGCGTCAACTTCAATCATTTTTCTTCCAGAGACAAGGAAATCATCCAGCAGGAAATTGAGGACGACTTCGAACAGGCACTTGTCGGGATCCGGCGCCTGCCGAGCGGTTCGAGAAGAGGCGTTTATCTGGCTTACTATTATTACAAAAAACTTTTTCTGAGAATCAAGGAAACGGCTCCTGAAAACGTGATGAATGCACGTATCCGGATTCCGGATTATGATAAAGTCGGCTTAATGTTTCGTTCACTTGTAAGGCATCAGTTTGATCTTTTATAACGTTTTTTTGTTATAACCAATATCAGCGAAGGATAACTCACATTATCCGGAAATCCTTAAAATCCTTATTTATGAACGATCAGGTTGTGCTAGTAAATGAAGATGACGTGGAAGTGGGCCTCATGCCAAAGCTTGAAGCGCATCAGAAAGGCGTGTTGCACCGTGCATTTTCCGTTTTTATTTTCAACTCCGAAGGTGAAATGCTTCTGCAGCAAAGGGCTTTCGGGAAATATCATTCCGAAGGTCTCTGGTCCAATACATGCTGCAGTCACCCGCTGCCGGACGAATCCACGCATGACGGCGCCATTCGCAGACTTCAGCAGGAAATGGGCATCGAAGCAGAATTACAGTTTCTGTTTACGTTCCAGTATCATGTGGATCTTGAAAACGGGCTGGCAGAAAACGAGCTGGATCATGTTTTCTGGGGCATTTCGGATGCCGTTCCGGAAATCAATACGCTGGAAGTGAGCAATTACAAATACATCCGGATGGAAGAGCTTAAAGCCGATCTGATTAAAAATCCGGAATCCTATACGGAATGGCTGAAAATATGTCTTTCGGAAGTAGAGGATAAAATTTCGTTACCAAAGTAAATTCATCATTTCGTTAACCGGCAGCAAACTGCAACCAATAAAAAGCTTATGAATCCCTGGATTGCCAATACACTGATTGTCATTGCCTCATTTGTAGGAATGGAATGCATGGCATGGCTTGCGCACAAGTATCTAATGCATGGCGCTTTATGGTCGTTGCATCACGATCATCATCAAAGAGACGACGGTGATTTTTTTGAGAAAAATGATTATTTCTTTGTGATTTTTGCTACGCCCGGCATTACTTGTCTTTTGCTTGGACTTAATACAGAAGCCACGTATCTTTTCTATATTGGGCTGGGAATTACGATTTATGGATTTACGTATTTTCTGGTACACGACATTTTTATCCATCAGCGTTTCAAAATGTTCCGCAATACGGATTCCGTTTATCTGAAAGCAATCCGGCGGGCACATAAAATGCATCATAAACACCTTGGAAAGCATCAGGGCGAATGTTTCGGAATGCTTTGGGTTCCCCTGAAATATTTCCGGGAAGCCAGAAATTCAATGTCCAAATGAATTTCCTGTATCTGATTATTGATCTGTGTGCAATTTCGGTTCCGCTGCTGTTTTCTTTTCATCCCAAAATCGGACTGAGTAGAAAATGGCATCTTATATGGCCGGCAATTCTGATTTCCGCTATTCCATTCATCATATGGGACCGTTTTTTCACACAGATCGGGATCTGGGGATTTACACCGGAATACCTGACGGGTATAAGGTTTTTTCAGCTACCTGTTGAAGAAATTCTTTTTTTCATCTGCATCCCATACGCATGCCTTTTACCTATTACTGCTTCCGGATTTCTGCCGGAACGGATTACAGGCTGAAATACCAGAACGCCGTCACCTGGATTTTTCTCGGTATTAACGCGATGATGGGCGCTGTGTTTTACGATCGTTATTACACCATTTACACGGCTGCGGGCCTAACTTTATTTCTGCTGTTTTTGAAATACATAGTGAAAGCAAAATGGCTGAGTCTTTTTTATTATTCGCACATGTTCCTGCTGATCCCGTTTTTTATCGTTAACGGCATCCTGACCGGAACGGGAATCAGTGAGCCGATCGTATGGTATAACGATGCAGAAAATATGGGTCTGAGAATACTGACCATTCCCGTTGAAGATGTTTTCTACGGTATGCTCCTGTTGCTGCTGAATACCTCCCTGTTTGAACTTTTTCTTGAAAAATACCCGGTTAAAGAAGAAAAACGGCTAGAAACGGTTTCCATGCGTTAAAGAAACCAGCTTGTTTGTCAAGGCCGGACTTTTGCTCAGCAATTTCAATGTAATGTCCGTTAAATTTCTTTTGCCAAACAAGTTCTGAAGATAGGATCCAGCCATAATCCGGTTCTGAAATGCCTTGTTCCACTCCGATTGATACTGCATTGCTGCATCTTTCAACGATTGTTCTTTCCGGTAAAAACGGATGAGTTCATTTGCCAGCAGTTTCGAAGCACGCATGCCCATGCTCATACCGTTACCGCATAACGGCGTAATGGAACCCGCCGCATCGCCCAACAAAAAAACACCTTCTGCCTGCGTCTTTTTTTTGCTGAAATGCACATTGCTGATCACGAGCGGCTGCGAAGAAACAAATTGACTATTGGTAAAATACGATTTCAGAAACGGATTCCTGTAAAGCACGTTTTCTTCCATCCTTTTAATGTCCTTGCCATTTTTCAGCAGGTTTTCCGACGTTGTAAGATAGCACAGACAATGCCAGTCATGATCCACTTTGGAAATGCCGCAATAGCCGTCCCTGAAATTATGCAGCTCGATACGGTCCGGTGAAAGGTTTGTTTTTAAATGATATTTGACGCCAATGTAATTGGCACTGCCTGTATTTTTTTCAGCTTCGTTACGCAGGTTTATAAAAGAAGGCGTGTATTTTCCATAACTGCCGCAGACGATACCGGATCTGAAATTTCCATGTGATGTTGCGATGGTAAAATTTTCCGGATCATGCTGCTGAACGTCATGAACGCGGCAATGCTGCAAGATCGCTACGCCCTTTTCTGATGCAATCCGGAAAAGGTTTTGATCCAGACTGTATCTGCTAATGCCGAAACCGCCCATTTTCAGATCATGTTCCAGCATAAAGCCCTTTTCAGAACTGATGCCGAGTTTATTGATTAAAGGAACTTCAAGCTTTTCAAGCGGCAGGCCAAGTTCTGACAGGAAATCAAAGCTTTCCATCGAAATGTACTCGCCGCAGACCTTGTGAAACGGGTATTGGTTTTTTTCGAAAAGTACAACGGAAATCCCGTTTCCGGCAAGCTGAATAGCAAGGCACAAGCCGGCAAGCCCGCCTCCTATAATGGCACAATCGTACTTTTTAGCCTGCATTTCCATATACGATCACCTCATGCCTGAAAGCCCATTTATTCCGAACGGTAAATTGATCCGCACCTGATTTCCGGATAATTTCAATCCACTCTTTTTTTAATCCTTTTAAAACCGATACAGGTGCATCGTTTTTCACCAGATATGATTTTGAAAATAAAATTGTAATGCACGACTGTTTCCGCCTGACTGTAAGCAAAGAGAAACAAAGGCATCAGAAAAAAAAGAGAACGGGATTTTCAGCAGTTTAATCGTGTTGCCATGAATGAGCATGGCCAAATTTAAGAAAATTTGGTGCATTAACCGATTCTTTTTCGGTTGAAACGCCATTCTGCTGGCAAATTGATTTAGAAGTAATGTTTCAGAATGGAAAGGAAATGAATGCAAGAATGACCGCTGCAGAATCAGGATTTCTGTTCCTGGTAATGATCGGTTTCCACATTTTCAAGAACAGCGGCTGCATCATCGACCGTTACAGCGAGTGAACAGTTCAGGGAAACAAGGTAAGATGCCGTTGCTTTGTCATTTATTCCCATAAACCGGACCGATAGTCCGGGCGATTGTTCGTCGGGCAACCCTGGCTGATAAAGTCCCACAACGCCCTGCCGGGCTTCTCCCGTCCTGAGCAGCAGTATTTTGGATATGCCGTTCTGAACAGGAATTTTATCCGAAGGCATTAAAGGAATTCCGCGCCATGTTAAAAATGCAGAGCCGAACAGGGAAATCGTCGGAGGCAAAAGTCCTCTGCGGGTACATTCCCGGCCAAATGCAGCAATGGCTTTTGGATGCATGAGAAAAAACCCTGGCTGTTTCCATACTCTCGTTAAGAGTTCGTCCAGATCGTCCGGCGCAGGCGGTCCTGTTTTGGTGGAAATGGTTTGTGCAGGCGCAACGTTGTTCAGTAAACCGAATTCCTGATTATTGATCAATTCATTTTCCTGACGTTCTTTCACGTATTCCACAGCAATACGGAACTGCTCGTTGATCTGGTCAAAGGGCTTGATGTGAAATCCCGAAACTCCGGCCTTGATATTTACAACTGTTTCTATGGCTTTCAGCGTATATTCCTGCGAATTCTCATCGTAATCCATAAACGTACGATGTACATCCGGAGCAGTCGGACGATACTGATCCATCCGGACTGAACCTGTTTCGCGTACTTTGTTCATTCGGTATACGCCGGATTCTGCCGGAACCCAGTTGAGCAAATGACAGAGCCAGCGCGGAGAAACCGCTTCAAACTGGGTGACCGTACGTAGGGGTCCGGACGTCTGCATCACAGGCATTTCTTCAAGCGTGCTGAAATCAGGGTGCAGCATATTTATTTCAGGTTAATTGTTCTGAACAGTCCAATTTAACATGTTTGCATGATTCCATTCCGCTTTGGAAAGTCATGGTTTATCCTGCGGCCGTATACAATTTTTAAACGGGCAATAAAATACCTGTATCCGCCCACTGAATGAATGGATGCCTGTAATCAGCCGGGTATCCGAATACTTACTTGTAAATATTTTTAAGGTCTTTTTCGAACAATGTGTAGGGATGATTGTAGAACTTTACAAAATCAGCAGCACTGACCTGTCCGGGAAAAGGCGCATAGAAATGCGTCGGGCTTCGGGTATCATTTCGCCAGACCAGCACGTAAGCAAGATTCATTTTTTCAGCGCGCAGGGTTTTTAGCAGCGATTCAGTCCACCAAGCCGGATTGGGTATGGTTTCAAGACCGGTTTCTGTGAAGGCTGCCAGTTTTCCGGCTTTTGCAGCATAATCCGAAACGATTTTGAGCTTCTTCAACCCTGCTTCCAGATTGTATTTTCCATCTCTTCCGAAATCCGCATAATCATCCATTCCGACCATATCAACCCATTCGTTTCCCGGAAATCTTTCCAGGTACTCTGCTTCCGTACTGAACCTGCAATCGGGTGAAAATGCGTATATGAAATTATGAACATGCAGACTGTCACGCAAGTAGGAAACGGTAAATTTCCAGACATCCATGAAATCTTCCCGGGACGTATGCTTTTTTCCCCACCAGAACCAGTCACCGTCCAATTCATGATAGGGCCGGAAAATAATCGGTGCCAGCTGGCCGTCCCTGCCTTTTACCGAACCTGCAAAATCAGCGATGGTCCGGAGAATCTGCCTGTACTTTTCATGATGCGAACCGCCGGGTTTGATAAGTGCTATTGCTGCAACTGAAACGGTGTCAACCCAGTAAAACCCTCCTCCGGAAGCCGGATTGGAAAAGTGCCACGCGGCTGTGGTGACACCGCCGCGATCATACGTGTCCACCACATTCTTTCTGAGTACCTCTTTTGTTTTGGCAATTTCCTCTTCCGGTCTGCCCGATAATCCGCTGAAATCCACACCGATTACAGCCGGATGCGAACCGGTGACAGACTTGACATCGGATCGGTTTGCGTCTCCGTTCCATCCGTGGCCGTATTCCGTTGCATGCTGATGACCAAACAGAATATGTTTCTGCGATAACGATTTCAGGTTTTTGTACAAAGCTTTTGTCTCTCTGGTTGCATCTGGATCAATCTGAGCCATGCCGTCAGTACCGGACAACAGCACAGCAAACAGAAGCAAAAAATAATTTTTCATTATAAACAAGAAGATAACGGACCCTTAATAATTGGAATAGATCTGGCTGGCCGGATAAACGAGTCAGGTAGAATGTACCTGTACATTCGTATACCCGATTGGTTACAATACCGGCCGTTCCGTAAATATCGGTTGCAACTGGATCATTTTAAACAAAATATTGATTGCATATTTGAATTTAATTTAGTCACAATCATGCAAGCTCAAAGTAAAACACCTTCCACCCTGCTGATAGTACTGGCTTTTGCAACCGTTTACATCGTATGGGGCTCAACCTATTTCTTTATTCAGCGCGCACTTTCCGGCCTGCCTCCTTTTTTCCTGGGTGCATTGCGTTTTATCATTGCCGGCATACTGATGCTGGGATGGAGCCTGCTGCAGAAAGAAACCGTTTTTTCATGGAAAGTCATGAAGCCAGCTATTATTACCGGTTTGCTGCTGCTGTTTGTCGGCAACGGGATTGTGATCTGGGTGGAACAATTTCTTCCCAGTGCGATGGTTGCTATCATGGTTTCCTCGTCGCCTTTATGGTTTATACTGCTTGATAAGCCAAAATGGTCCGAAAACCTGCGCAACAAATCCACCATTTCAGGACTTCTGCTAGGCTTTGCAGGCGTAGTATTATTGTTCAGTGAAAAAATCCTGAGCACCATGTCGTCCATGAACAGCACGCGAGATCTGTTTGCAATGGCATTGGTTGTACTCGGTTCCATGGCATGGTCCGGAGGTTCTTTGTATTCCAAATACTTTTCCGTTTCCGAATCTGCGACGGTTAACTCAACATGGCAGATGCTGGCAGCAGGCATTGCCTTTATTCCGTGCTGTATGATGGCGGGTGAAATGAAGAATCTTGATCTTGCTGCTGTTCCGGCCGATGTATGGCTTGCAACAACCTATCTGGTTCTGTTTGGGTCCATCGCCGGTTTCAGTGCTTACGTATGGCTGCTTAAGGTTCAGCCTGCTACCAAAGTCAGTACTTATGCTTATGTCAATCCGGTAGTGGCTGTTTTGCTGGGAATATTTTTCGCAGGTGAATCCATTTCAGCTTTACAGATCGCTGGCCTTGCCATTATTCTGGGCAGCGTGCTGATGATTAATATTCATAAATACAGAAAAAGCGCAAGGGTGCTTTCCGTGAAGGATTAAACAACTTGAATGTAAACGTGCGGTGTAAAACAGATCTTAAAAATATCATGCGGGTAGAGCAGGGCATGAAGGTGACCCCTCCGGGGTCCGGGAAAAAGGAACTTGTAAACTGATAGCTAGAAGCAGAAAACACGGATTGGCTCTAGTTTACTTTTTTGGACAAATCGTCTAATTCATTCTGTGTGGGTGTAACGGAGCGGATTCCGTTTTCGGGTACATTTATCTTTGCAGTCCAGGCGATGGCATTCAATACCAGCTTTCTGAAATTATCATTTTGCCAGTTGTTATGGATATGTCCGCCGGAAAAACCGAATCCCCTTCCGCCATCTGGACGATCAAACGCCCAGGCAACGGTTTGCGGTTCTTTTTTAACCATAACAGATTCTTTAACATAAGGATTATTGGAATGCGTTCCGTCCGGTCGGTTCAGCGTTGATTCCGGCGGCAATGCCTGAAGAATCGGTGTTATGTTCTTCTTGTTTTCCGCAAAGCGGAAATGATAGTACCATTCATCCGAAATCGAAAACGGCTTGATGCCGCTTGCAACCGGATGACCGGGATAAGTAGAAAAGCCAGCTTCCCAAACCGGGTTCACAGACCAGTTGATCTCGAAATACCCTCCTATCCAGTTCAGAAAATAATTGCCGGCTTCACCCTGCGGTACTTCGAGTGCAAAGTGCAGCACAACAAGCCCTGCACCTTTTTTCATTGCTTCATCCAGTTCTTTCAAATGCGGAATCACCATATGATCGCCGCCGCCATCGCCATACAGAACAATTGCATCCGCATCGTTCAGTTCAGCCGGATCCTTTGGCCAGCCGTTATGAACAACAACGGCATGAACGCCGGGCAAACTGTCGTTCAAA
This sequence comes from Dyadobacter sediminis, assembly GCF_005860765.1. Lineage (GTDB taxonomy): Bacteria > Bacteroidota > Bacteroidia > Cytophagales > Spirosomataceae > Dyadobacter > Dyadobacter sediminis. The sequence continues at coordinate 1,546,755 of NZ_VCEI01000011.1, forward strand.
GCTTTGGCCAGTAATGTACTTCCGCCTTTATGCTCATGCTCGCCTTTTCCATGACTGTCAGGACCTGCAATGAAGACAATATTTTTGATTCCTGCACCGGCCTGCTGATCCTGCGCAAAAACCTTGCTGAATAGCAGCAATGTGCAAGCGAGCATCAGAGAACAGATTTTCATTGCGGTGCGGTTTACAGGTACAGTTCTTACTGTAATTTGACGAGGTAAGTGCCGTCCTCACCTTTTACAGGCAGGGCAAATTCCAGTTCTTCTTTCTTGTTTACCCGCAAGTAATTTTCAACGGCAAGAAGCACTTCATCTTCGGATTCGGCGCCTGTAACGGCAAGCGTGGCACCTGACTGTACTTTTCCTGACGGGTCCTGATTTTCAATATTCGGCATAATCGTAAATGTTGTTGGATTTTCTTTTAATGGCTTTAAAATTATGCCATGCGATTTTATTTCGTTACTGCTTCAACCCAGTTTGTATCATTGCAATGGCTGCACGGCGTATTTACCTCAAAAGAGTTAGGTTCTTTGTGCCCGCATTTGTAACAGACTATTGCTTCCGGATCTTTTTTCATTTTTGCCAGCAGTTCTTTTTCCCAGGTGGGAAGCACAGCTAAACCCGAAACTTCTTCTTCATTTTTCAATAATGAAAATGATCCGTTTGCTTCAATATAAAAACGCTTGACTTCGCCGAGATGCCTGACATCCATATGTCTGAGCTGAGCAAATACACGTTCGCGGGAAATATTTGAATTTGAAAAGTTCTTCAGTATCATTTCAGAATCCTCGACCAGAATACCGATTCTTCCTTGCGTGATGGCTTCAAACTTCTCACTTTTTGCAGAACCACTTGCTATAAAACGCTGTATGTTGACGACAGCAAAGGCCACAACTACTGCCGGTAAAAGTCCGCGGTCAGGCGAATGAATGGGAACCCCGATTGCTGCGGCCATTGCCACCATTGCAACCAGGTCACTGGCTCCCAGCTGTGAAGCCATGCGTTTGCCCATCATTCTGATGGATGTCAAGAGTATCAAATAGACAACTGCTGTCCGCAGAATTACTTCAATATAAAATATTCCCGGCGCCTCTCCTACAAATATCCGGTGCCAGTCCTGAATGGAAATCTGATCCAATGCCATTTTCTTCTCTTTATTAATATTCTGTTGATGCCTGAACCCACTTTGCTTCTCCGCAATTGGAGCAAGCTGCATTTGTGTCCTGTATCTTTTCTACATTCCCGCAGTTTGTACAAGCCTTTCCATCCGCTTTATGCTCTTCACTGACTTTCTGGATATGCTTGTCGGAAGCCGGAAAAATAGTGAGGCCGGGCATGACTTCCGGGAAAGTGTAGATACTGAAAATTCCGCATGCTTCCAGATAAACACGTTCTACTTTACCCAGATTGTAGATTTTTTCATTTCGAAGTGCGGCAAAAAGCTGCTGCCGTGAAACCCTTTCACTTTCAAGCGTATCCACCTGAATAATGCCGTCCTTGACAAGTGTGGTTGCCCTGCCCTGCACAAGCAGTTCAAAATTGCGGTTTTTAACTCCCCAGAAATTCACACCTCTGTGAAACAAAAGAGCCAGAATCAGGATGAATAATCCCTGTAGCAAACCTCTGTCGGGAACTTCCATCGGAGCTGATACAATTGCCCCGAGCGTGATCATGACTGCCATTTCCATAATGGTCAGCTGGCCGCTCATTCGTTTCCCCATCAATCTGGCAACAATCTGAAGCATCAGGTACATAAAGATGGTTCTTCCAAGTACTTCCAGAAGAAAAATGGCAGGTGCTTCCCCGAATAAAATGCGTTTCCAGTCATCAAGAAATATCAGTTCTTTTCTCATAAACGTCTGTTGGTAATTTCATTGTAACAAAGCTTCTTAGGCAATTGCAAGTGTGGAAAATGCGCCTAGTGTCGTCTTATTATTATTCCTGTGCCAAATTCGGCAGATTCCATCCTGCTCCTATTTTTTTATAATTAATGAATCCAATGGTTACAAAACAGGACGGACAATCCGGGGAATGTACAGGACTGCTGTGCTCTGTGTAGAATTTGAACAGCATACAAACAAAAAATGCCCGCCAATTCTGGCGGGCATTCGGTTCTCATATTTAAAACCTGACTTATACCTTAATTATTTTGGTGTAGTCGTAGTTGCAGGAGTTGATGATCCCGGAACGGTTGAAGGCGATGTTACAGTACTGCCCGGATTGGTTGACGGACTTGTGGTTCCCGGAGTTGTTGACGGTTGGGTAGTAGAACTGTTAGGAACACTGCCCGGTTGTGTTGAACTTCCCGGAATGGTGCTGGATGGCTGTGTAGTACTTCCAGGTACTGTTGATGGTGATGTGGTGCTGCCCGGAACGGTTGTTGACTGAGTCGAACCTGGCAATGTAGAGGGTTGTGTTGTACTTCCCGGCATTGTTTTAGGCTGGGTTGCGCTTCCTGTTGTGCTGGATGGCTGTGTAGTACTTCCTGGCGTCGTTGACGATGGCGAAGAAGACGGAGTGGATGTTTGCGCATACGCACCAGCCGATGCAAATAGAGCTAATGCTATGATATTCAACTTTAAAGCTTTCATGACAATTTGTTTAGTGATTAATCATTTACAGTTATAAACTTGATTGAGGTCAAAAAACAATCATACCAAATACCCTACACAAACCAAAAATCGCCTATAAGACTGATTATACGGGTTTATACTATACTTTTCTTTAATTTGTTGTCCCTAATTTGCCGCATTTTGAGCGTATAATACCCCTTTTTTCTAAAAAATACAACACTGCGCAATGCGTCCGCGAAGCCGTTTATCCTTGCAACTTCACTCTGTCAGTTGAAAAGTTCGTAGATGCCGGCATTCCTCTTTTTTGTTGGCCTTTGGAAAGGACAACTGGATACTTTATATGAAATAATCATTCAAGGGAATTCCCGAATATGGAAAACGCTTGCATTTGTATTTTATATGGCAATGATAAAATTCCGGAACATGCCTGGAAAATAGTAAAACAACCCGGAAAGCTTCTTTTATAAACAGCTCGTTTGTATGAAACTGCACAATGCATCCGTGAAGCTGAACTTCATCTTTTTATGATCGGAACAGTCAAACTTCAAAGGCAATTTATAATCAAAAACTTTGTCCTTGCACCTGCTATACTGGCTTTTGCCGCATTGGTCGCTTACCAGACCAGAAATGATGACCGTTCGTGGAGCATTTATAAAGCAGATGCCGGAAGCACAAGCTATTCCGCTCTGGACCAGATCAATACTTCCAATGTAAACCAGCTCGTTCCCGCATGGACGTTCGAAATGAAAGATATGAAAGACGGTTCCCGTTCCGGAAGCAGCGAATGCAACCCGATTATTGTAGATGGCGTCATGTATGCCACTTCCGCGAAACACTGGGCATATGCCGTGAATGCAGAAACCGGAAAGCTGATCTGGTCTTTTGATCCTTTTGAAGGTGCAGAAGGCGGCGGCGTCAGCAGAGGCGTAACGTACTGGGAAGACGGAAGCGACAAGAGGATTTTGTTTACCGGCGGAGACGTGCTTTTTGCGCTTGATGCACGTACCGGGAAACCGGTCCAGGAATTTGGCAAAGGCGGGAAGGTAAGCATGAACATCGGACTCCGGGACGATCCCGAAACGATCTCTGTCATTCCTACTTCCCCCGGAATTGTATATAAGGACCTGCTGATTATGGGAGCGGAAGTTTCTGAACTTTACGGCGCGCAGCCGGGCTATATCCGTGCCTACAACTGCCGGAACGGAAAACTGGAATGGACCTTTCACACCATCCCTTTGCCCGGCGAACCCGGTTACGAAACCTGGCCGCCGGATGCTTACAAGTATGCAGGCGGTGTGAATGACTGGGCCGGCATGAGCCTCGACATCAAGCGGGGAATTGTGTTTCTGGCATTGGGGTCGCCTTCTTACGACTTCTACGGCGCCGACCGGAAGGGGAAAAACCTGTATGGAAACAGTGTAGTTGCGCTGGATGCAGCAACCGGGAAATACATCTGGCATTATCAGCTTGTGCACCATGATTTGTGGGATTACGATCTTCCGGCACCTCCGAACCTGGTGACGGTACAACGAAACGGCAAAGCTGTTGATGCCGTAGCGCAGGTTACCAAACACGGTTTTGTCTTTGTTTTTAACCGTGAAAACGGCGAACCGCTTTTTCCGATTGAAGAACGGAAGGTTCCGGCCTCCGCAATTCCCGGCGAAGCGTCATGGCCAACGCAGCCCTTTCCTGTTCTGCCAAAGCCTTTTGCCCGACAATTTATGACCGAAAAAGACCTGACGCATTATTCTGATGCCGGAAATGATTCCATTGTAAAGAAATTCCGGTCTATGCGTTACGAAGGTCTTTTTACTCCACCCGACCTTAAAGGAACACTGATGCTTCCCGGAACGCGCGGAGGTGCGGAATGGGGCGGCGCAGCTTACGATCCGTCGAGCAGCGTGCTTTTTGTAAAATCAAACGACTCGCCTGAAATCCAGACAATTGTAAAAGTGGATGCTGAAAAGGAAGCCAAAGACCAGACGGTTTTTGATCAGGGTAAAAGCATTTACATGACTTACTGCGTGGCATGCCACGGCAAGGATAAAAACGGCGACGAACCCACTTACCCGTCTTTGATCAGCCTGAAAAACCGCATGACAAGAGAAGCTGCACTGGACAAAATCAAAAAAGGAGGCGGTAAAATGCCGGCTTTCGCCAGTGTTGTCAAAGGAAAGGAAAAAGGAATTATTGCATTCCTGTATGAAAAAGAAAAGGATTCAGGCAAGGTAACAAAAATGGAAACGGGTCAGACAAAAGCAGGCGCGGACAAATATTTAAACCTGACTGCCTACGGACATTTCCGCGACCCGAACGGCAATCCGGCATTGCGGCCGCCCTGGGGAACGCTCAGCGCCATTAACCTGACCAACGGCGAATTTCAATGGCAGATTCCGCTCGGAAACAATGAACGCCTGCACCAGGAAGGCATGCCTGAAACTGGTCAGGAAGGCTCTGCCGGCCCGATTGTTACAGCAGGAGGACTGGTTTTTATCAGCGGTACCAATGACAGAAAGCTTCGGGCACTGGATAAGAAAACGGGAAAATTACTCTGGCAAACGCTGCTTCCAGGCGTGGCTAATGCCACTGCCTGTACGTATATGACGCATGGCAAGCAGTATGTGGCACTTTCTGTGGGCGGAAACAAGGAAAATCCATCGGGTTATATTATGTCCTTCAAACTTCCCTGATCTTTAAAATCTGTTGAAACAGGAAATCGAGTAAGCCTTACTGCTCGGGAAGTGAAACAGTAATATGCCACATATCTCCGGAATTGGTTACCTTTTCCGTTCCCCAGATGCCGGGTCCGCCGTCTGTACGCAGAAATACACCGAAAACAAGGTTGCTGATGGCAGAACCATTCACGACAATGCTTCCGCATGCAGCTCCGGATTCACAATTGCCGTTGATGAAAGTTCTGGCATGCAGGATTTTGGTTCCTGTATCGTCAAGCTCCAATTGATCGTTACCTGAAATTTTCACGAGTTCAAGGCCTGGAGTCTGTAATTCCAGCTCAGTGGAAAATCCCAGATGTTTGCCCGCAAAATTAGTAGTTGCGCCCAGTCCTGCCAATGACAAAACCGGATTGCTGACCGGGCGGCTGAAATGAAGCCGGAGTTTGCCATAATAATAGCGGCTTGTATCCGAAGTAGCAGCTGCTTTTGCCAGTAACGGCTTGGCCGACAGAAAAACATGAAGACTTGCATTGGTATGAAGACGGATTCCCCGTCCGGCGGGTCCTTCGGGATGTGCCGTAAAAACGGTTCTTGCGGAGTCAAAGAAATAGTAGCTGTTATTAACAACCTGTGTGGATCTCACATGGTTGGCAGCTGCACCCGATAAAGCTCCGAAAGTCATTCCGGTGATATGCTGCGGAACAGTTAAAAATTGCTGGTCGTCGAAGCCGAATGTAAGCGTAAGCGCAGACTGTGGCTTGTAAAAGTAAATTCCTTCATCGTGGCTTCCGTCTTTGTTGGTAAAAAAAGCAAGAGTCTGCGGAATGGAAGTCGGGCCTATTGGAATGGGCGGCTCGTAACTGTTGAAAGTCCCGTCCTGCACAAACTCCATTGTATTTTGTGCAAAGAGTAGCGTTTTATTCAAGATAAAAAAGACTACAAGGATAACCAGCACCATCCGATTTAAAAACCCGGCTATGCATGTATTTGCAATACCTGAGGGAAATTGTTCAGCATTTACTTTTTGAGCCAACATTTCTGTACACCGAATAAATAATCCTATAAAGTAAACCGGAACAATCCATTTGCGGATTTCCCTTTAGACGCATCATTTACAAATCGGTCACATACCAGTCCGCACATCTGTGCATAGGCTTATTACAGTGATTGCGGTGAAAAGTTTTTGGGCAAAAGCTGACATGTAGTTGAAGCCTGTCATCTATTTTATAACCTAAAACCTTGTGATTTTCTGATGGCGTAAAAAAAACTCAACCCGGAACTGCATGCCTGTATTGCATTTCCGGGTTCGTGCCAGCATAAAGGATGTTCAAGGTTCATTCATGTATTCCCAGGTTAAAATATCTGTGCTGTTGTGCGTTACAGGCTCTGCAGCATATATTTCAATGAACATCCCGATCCCGGAATCGTATTCACCTTCCAGCCATGCATCATCGTCCTTTCTCCGGAACCTGACCAGAGAGCCGTTTTCCGGCATTGCATTTTCTTTCATTGGTATCATATCAAATCCCTTTTTTCAGTTTTCGCCGCTGTACATGCCGAAAGCGGCAAGATGGTTTTTAAAAATAGCTTCGTACTTGTCTGCAAATGCATTTTGTCCGGCTTTCCGGCTTTCCTGAACAACGGTCTGAAGAACATAAAGGTCCACGTTTACGTCCCGGTTCCGCTGCCTGCCGTTTTTCTTTGCCCAGGAAAGGTTTTCATCTGCGCGCAAGGCCATTATACCGGCCGAATCCAGTGCTTTCTTATTTTCACCAACATCAAAGAGCATGCCTACAAAACCGGCAGAAAACTGATCGTACGGAATCGTGTCGTCTGGCATGACCGTAAGTGCTTTGTTCAGCACCTTTCGGGCTTCTTTTAAGCGGCTCTCTGCAATGAGCTGCTGTGCAAGCCGGAGAAATGCAATGCGGGCAGTAGCGACGGGTGCTCCCAGGTATGTATCGTCATAGTAAATTTCAGGATTGTCCATACCGCGCCAGTACATGTTGTCCATGACATTCTTGTACATGACATCTGCATTGACGTAACCATCGGCTGCACCCGCCACACGGACCGGAAGCAGCCGGTATGCATAACCTTCCAGCTGCATGAACTCCTGAAGGCCGAGATTGCTGGAAGCGCCCATTGTAGAGGAAAAATAAACCGGCCTTTTCCAGTTGTTACTGGCAATGATGTCCAGCATGACGAGATCGCCCTTGTAAAGGTTCCGGTTTCCAATATCCCAGCTGATGGAATCGCTCAGAAGAGGAACCAGATCTTTTTTTACAATATTCATTTTCCTGATCTGACTGCTGTCAACAGGCAAAAAAAACCTTGAAGAAGGCAGAACCGAAGTCATGTCCCCGCTTGTAAGCGGAACCTGAATGGCTTTGTTTTCCTGTCTGACCAGTTCCAGATATTCCTTGAGATTGATCCCGCTTTTAACCGACGGAATTTCATAGAAAGGTATAAAATCATTTTTTCCGCTTGCATAATTGTCTTCACTCAGGGAAAAAGGCAATGCGTCCGATTGGTTGATCTTCCGCATCAATTGCTGAATATACCAGTCGGCTCCGAGGAAAGTCTGCACACAAACCCTTACATCCGTCCTGAAACCTTCTACTTCCTGTACGTACCAAAGCGGAAATGTATCATTGTCACCGCCTGTAAAAAGAATGGCATTCGGCGCGCAGGAATTCAAAATGTTTCGTGCAAAATCGACCGAATGAAAGCGGTTGCTGCGGTTGTGATTGTCCCATCCTTTTGCAACCATTATGGCGGGTACGGACAAACCCAGCGCTGCTGCCAATACTGTACGGACATTTTCCGGATGAATGAATTTTCTTAACCCTTCTGCAACGGCAATAACCCCGCAGCCGATCCAGATACAGAAAACATAGAATGAACCGACATAAATGTAATCCCTTTCACGCGGCTCCGAAGGCGGCGAGTTCAGGTAAAAAACCAGTGCGACGCCTGTCAGTACAAAAATCAGTGTCGTCACCAGCAGATCGCGCCTGCTGCGTGCATACATAAACGTAATTCCGGCAATGCCCAGTAAAAACGGCAGCATGTAAAAGTTGTTATGCCCGCGGTTTCCGGCAATGGATGAAGGAAATTCTCTGGTAAAACTCCAGGGTTCCAGCGTTCCGGCACCTTCCTTGTCACTTTCCCGCCCGACAAAATTCCAAAGAAAATAACGCCAGTACATATGCCCGAACTGATGTGTAAACATAAACGACAGGTTATGCATCATGGTTGGCTTCTGGCCGGGTGCCAGACCGGTCATTTGCTGATAAAGTTCCGGATGTCCGGGCTGTGCACTGTACATCCGCGGCAGAAGCATGTTGGCAGAAGGCTCATATTCGTAAACCGGCCGGTAATCGCTAATCACATATTTTCCATCTTTCCTGCTGTAAACCGGAGCGCCCCGCTTCTGGCTTACGGGCTGGGAAACGAAAGTAGGGCCGTAAAGCAGCGGCCTGCTTTCATATTGTTCCCTTTTCAGGTACGACACAAACCGCAACACGTCGCTCGGATTATTTTCATTGATCGGCGGATTGTACTCCGATCTCACCAGAACCACCATGTACGAACCGTAGCCGATCAGAATGAATGCAAGCGATAATAGTGCGGTATTCAGCAGTACTTTGCCCTGAAAATGTGAATAACGGATTCCCCAGACCAGCAACCCAAGAAAAAGTATAATGAAAAAAATTACACCCGAGCGGTAAGGCAAGCCGAGTGAATTGACAAAGAAAATCTCGAATTTGCCCGCCAGTTCCGGCAGTCCGGGAATGATGCTGGAATTGATGAGGGCAAGAACCAGGAGACCGGCCAGAAAAGCCATTGTACCTCCGAAGATGCCGGGTTGCGGGTATTTTTTAAAGTAATAAATCAGTGCAAGCGCAGGAATTGCAACAAGGTTCAGAAGATGAACGCCGATGGAAATGCCGACGAGATATGCAATCAGAATGAGCCAGCGGTTTTCGGTAGCAGGATCGGAAATTTGTTCCCATCTAAATGCAGCCCAGATGACCATGGATGTAAAAAAAGAAGACATGCCGTACACTTCTGCCTCGGAAGCCGAATACCAGAAGGAATCCGACCAGGTGAATGCCAGCGAACCGATCAGGCCGGAAGCGATGACCAGTACGGAATCCGGAAGTGTGAATTCCGCTTCTTTCTTGCCGATCAGTTTTGCTGTAAGAATCGTAATCGTCTGAAACAGAAAGAAGATCGTAAACGCACTGCTCAGTACGGAAACCATGTTGATCCAGTAGGCCACTTTGGTAAGATCGCCGAACGCCAGTAAGGAAAATATTCTTCCGATGAGCAGAAAAAAAGGTGCGCCCGGCGGATGAGGCACCTGCAGCTTGAATGCACAGGCGATGAACTCGCCGCAGTCCCAGAAACTGGCGGTGGGCTCTACGGTCATTACGTAAGTGACAAGCGCAATGGCGAACGCAGTCCAGCCGGCCATGTTGTTCCACTTTTCAAAACGGGTCATATCAGAAAGGGATGATGGTGAAAATAGTGCTCCAAAACTATTCACACGGCTCCGTCTGCAGAAAGGACAAATCTTAAAAAACGTTAAGCAATCGCCTGTTAAAAAGGCATTTAACTTAATTTAACAAACTACGCTGCAATAAAGCCACCGCCTTGCAAAGCGTTGACTTCTGCCCAAGTAAGTCAACGAACCGGAAAGAACATTCAGTAATCCGGAGCCGGATGAAGTGGGAGAAATCAGGCAAAAAGAAGAAAATCAAACCTGAAAACAACGTACAGCCATCCGGCAGAAACTGCAACTTGGATGGCTATACGAAGTTTCAATCGACTGTTCCGGCAAAAGCATTTGAATGCCTGCATTGCAGTCTTACATCATCAAGAAATAAAGGAGGGAAGTAAAAAGCGTTTTTTCTATACCGACGGGTTACTTTTCAGAATTGTCCTGAGACTTTTTTTTGGATCTTTTCACGTCGCCGGGCGTAAATTCTCCGTTGATCCATCTAACAAAATTTTTTGATTGCACCTGGTAAACCTGGGCGGACAAAGGTTTAAGATCAGAATCCTGAATTTCTTTCAGGTAATCAGCAAGCAGTCTGTTGATTTCCTGTAAATATTGGCTTTGCGTTCTCATGAGGGTGATTAAATAGATTTTTTTGAGTAAACAGTTACGCAGCCGTCTGATAGCCCGGTTTATGTAACCTGCTGCAATAATAATTTATTGGTTTTGATCCGTACTTCTTTTTGGGGTGAGGCCGCCTATTTTATGGGTGTAACATTAATTGGATGGGGGCAGCAATTATGTCGGAATATCCCGAGATGTATCTGCATCCTTACCAACTCTTGTAGAAAGATTAAGACTGTATTTGTAGATCGTTTTCCACTGGTTTTCGTCATGCTGCATCAGGTGGAATTCGCTGACCGGAAAGCTTGCCTGAAAGGGTCGGCTTTCATACACTGTCCATGCGTTTGTAAAAAACGCCGGCGTCAGGTCGCGGTAAGCAATCGTGATGTGAGGTGAAAATTCCTTTTCGGTATGCGATACCTTTATGGTGGGAAATGCGGAGGCAAATTGTTGTATAATCTGCTTTTGAAGACGGCTTAATGCAGGGCTTTGAACCGGTTTGACATACATAACCGGTCTTGCGGAAGCGGCAAAATTACCAAATCCGTCCAGTTCTGTTGTAAATGGCAAAACGTCTGTATAAAGCTGTTTAAACCATTTCAATACTCGGGAATGTTCCTCTTCTGCAACCTGAAATGGCGCTTTCAGCGTAATATGCGGTATATTTCTCAGTGCCTTGCTGCTTTGAAACCTTTCTGCCATATCGTACTGAAACCGCCTGATCTGCTCATTAATTTCTTCCGGAGGAATAACTGCAATCAGATAACGGTTCAGAATAAGAGCCATACGGATTCGGGTTTCAGCTTTTTTGAATGAAGCAAGTGTAACGAAAACCGTGCCGGAAGATGCTGTGGGTTCAAATTGGTTTTCGAAAAAAATTCCCTGAACTGGTTTTTATATAAAAGAGAAATCCTGCACCGGATTTTCAGCCATGCAGGATTTCTCTTTTACAATCCGGAATTTAAACTTTCAAAGAATCAGAACCGTTAAAATCCCGGTGCAACAAAGCGAATTTCATTGACGAATTCATTCTACTATTTAAAAGAAGTAAGTTTAAGCTTCTTCTGGAACGGCACTCGTTTCCATCCACATTACTTCCCACAAATGCCCGTCCAGATCCTGATAGCCGTGCCCGTACATATACGGATAATCCTGTGGTTCGCTCGGCACCGTCGCGCCGGCATCCACGGCTTTCCGGACCATCAAATCCACATCTTCGCGGCTGTCAGCCGAAAGGCATAAAATGACTTCGGAGGTTTTGGTTGCGTCTGCAATTTCCTTTTTGGTGAACGTTTTATAAAACGGCTCAACAAGCAGCATCACATAAATATCTTCACTGATGATCATACATGTTGCTTTTTCATCCGTAAACTGCGCATTGAACGTGTAACCAAGCTTTGTAAAAAAATCAACGGACCTGTTCAGATCTTTAACCGGCAGATTGACAAATATTTTAGTAGCCATTGTCTTGATTGAGATTAGTGATGACACAAACTTACACGTTGCCTGAACAATTCAGGTTGTGCAATTGCGACAACTAAGGGGGTCAATCGGGACATTCATTTTACGCTTTTTCCGAGGTGCAAAGCAGCCTTTTCTTTATTCTTTCGGTATAAACAGATCATCATAATGCGCGGAAGGCAGCAGAATGCCGCCGCTTTGTGCATAAAACGTTTCATCCGTGATATAAACGCCTTTTTGCGTACGCGCCCAGCTTCCGTTTGATCCCGGATGATACGACATCAGTTTATCCCAGTTTTTGTAATACTGATGACCGTTGGTTTCCTGCAGGCCGACCGACATGCCCGGGAACGGCTGCAAGCGGGCGGCCACATTCTTGTTCCAGTCCACCAATATCGGGTTAACCGTCAGGTCCGCACAAAAGCAGGGCACTTTTTTCTCGTAGGCAAGCTGCGTAATTTTCATGGTCATGCTCAGCGTTTTGGCAATGGCTTTCACTGCAATGGCCGAATAGCCGAGTTCAATCCGGTGTGCGGCGTCTTCAACCGTATGCGCACTTTCATCGGCTGCAATGCGTACACCGAGATCGCCGACGAATGTTTCATTGCTTTCCTCAAAAGGTTCCTCGATAACGGCAATCTGGTCCAGTGCTCCGATTTTTCCGGCATGATCCAGAAAACGCAGCAGCGTTTCTTTTTTCTCATATCTGCCGTTCGCATCAAAGTAGTAAGGTATTTTGCCGTTCCGGGTATAAGGTGTCTCAAAATGGCCGATTGCCTCGTGCACCGCAGTCAGGAAAGCAATGTCCTTTTCGATCATTTCCTGCTGTGTTCCGGCAGAACCGGTTTTCAGTTTCATGATAAAATAACCTTCCTCCGCAGCCTGCCTGATCCGCTCCGCAGAAGTCCCGACGCTGAAAGCAGGTATGCTGGCGACTTTTTCATGGCGATACGATAATCCGGGCTTGTATTCGGCAGGAACAAGATCGTCAAACTGCATTATATTGTTTTCTCTTGCGTACAAAATCCACACCGCATTATCGACACAAACCAAAGCATTGAGCGCGAACGTTTTTCTGAGATTCGGGTTGCCCGTGATCTTTCTGCCGTAATCCAGCACCTCGGGCAGCAGGTCTTCCATCAGCTGCACGGGGTTTGTAAACGACTGTCCTTTAATCATCTGAAGTGCACGTTCACTCATTGCATACATCAGCGCATTTCCCGCACTTTCTGAATGAGCGGCAAAAACACCGGAATCAGACCACAATACGCCTTGTGTTGCCAGTCCGGTTGCCTTTATTCCCGCATCGGATTCGAGCATGGCCACGGCCTGCCAGCTATCCGTGATCGCGCTGCCTTTGAAACGGTACGGATGCAGCGGCTCTCGCTCGAAATTGGAACTTACATTTCTGATCCGGATGGTTTTCATGGACTTTTCCATTTTAAAGCCCGCACGGGTTTCATCAAAGCCCATTGTTCCGGCAGCAGCCAGCAGGCCGGCCCGGCTTACAAATTCCCTTCTGGACATGTTTTCAGTTTTACCCATATGATTACGGCAGGCTGTGATGACGGTTTGCATTATTTCATCAATCCAGAAACAGCCTGATGTAAATTAGGAGATTCTGATTTCTTTTTCAAGAAACGCATGGACAAAATCATCATCAACCAGATGCGGATAAGCTTCGATAACCCTTGTAATTTCCTCAAACTGTCCGGGCGAAAGGTTTTCTTCCGGGTTCAGCGTCCATATTCCTTCCATTAATCCCTGCCGCCGGAGCACTTCATGCACGCCCGTAATGCAGCCATGAAAATGATGCGCCGGATCAAATATAGCCGCATTCATGTCTGTAACGGCGATGTTCAGCGCAAGCATATCTTCTGCATCCGTATAGTTCTCATTTACACAGCTTTTTACACTTTCAAGCAATTTCACGGCTTTTTCGGTCCATACGGCCCAATGTCCGAGCAACCCGCCGACAAATCTTTTCTCTACCGTTTTTCCATGAATTTCAAAACGATATGGCGTAAGCAGGTCGGCAATAATGTTATCGTCATTTCCTGTGTAAAGCGCTATTTCACCGTTCCTGGAAGAATGGCAAACGGCGCGTACTACATCCAGCGTCTGATAACGGTTGAACGCGGCAATTTTGACAGCATACACATTCGGGATTTCTGCGAACTGCTGCCAGAAAGCATAACTGAAAATCCTTCCGCCGATGGCCGCCTGAAGATAAAAGCCGAATACCGGAATAACTTCGGAAACTGCTTTGACATGCTCAATAATTTCTGTCTCGGACTGCGTTTTAAATGCTGCCATGCTGACAAGCCCCAGATCGTAGCCGTACTTTACGGCAATTCTGGCTTCGTTTAAAGCCTGTTTTGTTAGACCGCAAATGCCTGCTACTTTTATAAACGGCCTGTTCAGATTGCCTTTTTCGACTTCGTCTGCGGTCATTTCCAGTACTTTCTCGTAAAGGTTTACTTCCGGATTGCGTATTTCAAACTGCGTGGTATGCACGCCGATTGCGATCCCTCCTGCCCCGCTGGCCATGTAATACCGCGTCAGGCTCCTTTGTTTGTGCTCATCCAGCGTAAGGTCCTGTTTCAATGCAAGCGGATGCGCCGGAATTACCGTACCGTCAAACAGCAGTTTCCGGATTTCCTGATGGAGCGTTGTCATACGTTTTTAGTTCAAGAGTTCGCTTCTGATTTTCTATTTTTAAAACTGGCCCTGACGCTCCTGAAAATGCGTGGGCTTGTTGATCGTTTTTCCTCCTTCCAGAAGCCATTGTGCTGTTATCTCAATCATCTGCTTCAAGGTCGTACGCGGATAACCGAACAGGCGGAACGATTCGGCCGCATTGCTCAGCAAAGCCGTAGGCTGCTCCTCGTTCACAAACTCCGGAACGATATTGAATATACGTCCGAATTCCTGTGCAAGCCAGCGCAGCGGAACCGTTTCCGGACCGGTTACATTCAGCAGCTTTGAAGGCGACGCACAATGCAGCAAGGAACGGATCGCCATTTCATTGGCATCGCCCTGCCAGATTACATTCACATGCCCTGTTTTGAGATCAACCGGTTTTCCGTTCAGTACAGATTTCGCTACTTCCAGCAGTACGCCGTATTTGAAATCAATCGCATAGTTCAGACGATAGATCAGCAGCGGCGTGCCGTGAATGGACGAAAAATACTGGAACATTCTTTCCCTGCCCAGACACGATTGTCCGTATTCGCCGACCGGATCTGTCCGGAGTTCTTCCGTAGCGCCGCCCGACAAAACAGGTGTAAACGGATACACATTTCCCGTTGAGTAAACGACAATTCTGGAAAGACGGAATTTTTCAGCCACCCGGCCGGGCAAATACGTGTTCATCGCCCACGTATAGGGCTCATTGCCTGAAGTACCGAATTTGGTTCCGGCAAGATAAAGTACATTCGCGATTTCAGGAAGCGACTGCAGTTGTGCATCGTCCAGAATATCGGCTGCTATGGTTTCGATTCCTGCTGCATTCAGTTCATCGGCCAGTCCTGCTTCACTGAAACGCGATACGCCGATTACCCTTTTGTCAAGTCCTGCACGGTCAATGGCCTGCTTCGCCAGACGGGCAATGCTTGGCCCGATTTTGCCTCCGGCTCCGAGAATCAGGATATCGCCCTTGATGAATTTCATATCTTCCACAAGCGCGTCGGAAGGGCTCAGCCATTTTTCTTCCAGAGATGTTAAAGCCGTCATTATTTGAAAAGTGGATTGTTGAAAAATAACTCTTTACTGCTGATTACAGCCAGAGCAAAAATGATTACGAGTCCAAGTCCGGCAGCTACTTTTACAAACAGGCTGTTGACTTTATCGCCCATGATTTTTCTGTCGTTTGCCACCATATACATGGCTGTACCAATAAACGGGACCACAAAAATGGTGACACTCTGCGCAAAAACGATCAGTTCCAGCGGCAGTTTGCCGAACCGTATGGCCACAGCCGCACCAATCACCATCACCAAAGCCACCAGATACCTGACGGTTGCCGAAGAGAAATTGTTTCCTACGCCCAGCGCATCGCCAAGCAATGTTCCGCCAACGGACGCATTGCCGATCACAGATGAAAATGCTGCGCCAAACAACCCGATCAGAAAAAACGCCGAAGCATTGCTGCCGAAAATCGGTTCCAGTGCACGAGCCATATCCGTTGCCGAATTTACCGGAATGCCTTTGGGGTTCAGTATGGCAGCGGCGCAGACAATGACGATAAAGCACATGATGCCAAGTAAAATGATCCCCGTATGGCTGTCGTTCTTTGTGTTTTTCAGTTCAGGATTGCTCCGGATCCGTTCCTGGATAAGATACGACTGGTACAATGCGCCCACAATGGAAAAACAAGATGCAGTGAATGCAATAATCAGCCCTGTGGAACCATCCGGAACAGACGGTGTTACAAGCCCTCTTGCCATTTGGCCTACGTCCGGTCTGGCATAGAAAAAGGTAATGATAAAACAGAACAGCATGACAACGATCAGGAAAATCATTGTTTTTTCAAGCAGCGGATAAAATCTCCGGTAAAACAGCATGGCAATGGCCAGCAAATTAAAGAAGATGATCCACGGAACGGGCGACATATGAAAAAGTTCACCCGCCGCAATCCCGACACCGACTGAATTTCCGGCCTGAAACGAGGTCGCCACCAGAAACACTCCGATCCCCATCGCAACGGACGCCGGATTTCCCCATTTCAGCCTCACGGATGCAAGTAAGGTTTGATTGGTTGCAGCACCTATGCGCGTGGACATGGCCGTAAAAACGGCCATGAAAAAAATCGCCACAGCAACAAGCCACAACAGCGAATAACCGTAAACGGCACCCATTTTGGAAGTAATGGTCAGCTTGCTGGGTCCGAAAACCAATGCAGCGGTAATCATTCCCGGTCCCAGTGCACTAAGCCAGCGAAGGGTTCTGGTTTTTACGTTTTCCAAGGTATAAGCAAGGGTTTAGAAATAGTTCAGTTCCGGGAACGCCTCACAAAATCCGTGCACGTGCCCGAAACGTAAATATAAAGTTATATTCTGAATTTAAAGAAATCAATATTAGAATATTCTGCTCTTTACTTTAACAGCAGGATGAATTTTTTATTCGGAACACTATATGCATGCGAATTTCAGTTCTGGTAGAATTCATAGTTTTCCTTTGTGATTATGTCGATCGGCATGTAGTACGGATTTGTGACAGCAGCATTCATGACAAGCGTCTGGTACAACGCCATAACGCCCCGGTAACCCTGGTCTTCGGGCCGGTGACAAATCAGAAAATCGATGACGTTATTTTCAAGGTATGCGACATTCTCTTTTAAAAAATCGTAACCAATGAGCGAAACATCCGTCCGATGACTGTTTTTCAGAAATGAGGCCACGGTATGCACACGGGAATTGGTCACAAAAGCAGCGCCGATGTCTTTATTCAAATGAAAAACATACGTCAGATGCCTTGCAACAGACTGATAATCCGTTTCTCGAATGTCAATCCTGACAATTTCGTTAGCCTGTTCCCGGTCTTGGAAGTAAGCGCGGAAACCCTCTTCGATTTCCTTGTAATTAAAATTTTCTATTTCCTTGGAGATATTGATAAACAGCACTTTTTTGTTGCTTCCAAGTCTGTATGTGAGCAACTTGGCACCGGTGTAACCACTTTTGTAAAGATGCGGGCCTATGTATGCCAGACTTTGCAGATCCGGAACATCGGAATCTATAAAAATAAACGGGATTTTACGCTTTGCACATTGCGCAGCCAGCCGGGAAGTTTCTTCAATAAAAGAAGGAGCAACAAGAATCCCGTGCACATCCAGTTCCAGCAACTGATTGATATGTTCCTGAAAAGAGTTTTTGTCGTTGATATCATAGAAAAAATACTTCATCTGAACGCCGTACTGCTTTATTTCCGATTCGGCACGACGAATGCCATTCAGCGGCGCCGACCAGAAATCGGTTTCTTCAGAAACACCGGGAAGGAGAATGGCAAGTGAAATTATTTTTCTGGAAGCAAGCCTGCTTGCCAGGATATTCGGCTGATAATCCAGCTCTTTGATGATTTCACTGATCCGTATTCTGGTCTTTTCCGAAACGCCCGTCCGGTTGTGCAGCACACGGTCAACAGTGGCCGTGGACACATTGGCACGCCGCGCAATTTCCTTGACGCCGTAAGATGTATGCTCTTTTTCCATTCAGGATTAAGTTTTGAGCCAGCGGGATCCGTTGCGTGGTTTAGGAGTCCGTTCCCGATTTACAGTAAGCAGCTCTTTGAAAAATTAAGTATGACCGGTAAATATAAGTTCTTGTCAGTAAAAACCGGCTAGGACCCTTATTTACTGATTTGAGACGCAAAGATCGGCAGTAATCCGCATTTGAAGACCGGAATTGAGGCTTTTACCGGATTGTAATTCCCTCTTTTCACCGTCTGCTAATCCAGACCTGCCGTCTGCTATAACCCTCTTGGCTGCAACAGTGCTTTTTGCAAGCTTTGCCACCGAAAACAATCTTATTACTTACAAAAACTGTTTTTATTAAAATGGTAAAAATTACAAAAAGCCTCTCTTTCATGGCCAGTGCAGCATGTCTTTCCACAATGCTTTTCATGAGCAGCTGCTCCAAGGAAGATGCAGTAACGCCTTCGCCGGAGGTAACTGTTAATGAAAGCTCGAGTCTAAAAACAAATTTGATCGGGAGTGGGTATGGTATTACTCCGGATGGGTATCTTCAACCAACAGATGGTCCAACTTGCTTAGGTTGCAAACCTAGTTACTGGTATATTAAAGTTCCCTCCAGAGATGCAACTTCTAGCTTAACAGCCTATGCTGGAAATTCATTTAAGAAATGGGTTAAACCATTGCCTGTTCCATCAACAGGCTCCGGATCAATTTTAACTGTAGTAAATGATTCAAAAATGTCCGGTGAAGCTTTTTGTGATATTAAAAAATTAGTAATAGGCCAAAAATACAAAGTCACTTTCAGTGTTTCTACCACTAATTTAAGCGGACCTAATGGACAACCTGGCCCCTATGCTGAAAAAGCCTATGTAAGATTACAAGAAAGTATTAATCAGCATCCTGACAATATCAATAACCAAGAAAAGGTTTTTGATTTTACAAATAAAAAAGCACAGTGGATAACTGAAAGCTTTACTTTTACAGCAAACAGCGACAGATATCTTTTAAGATTTCAAGGTTGGTCATATGGACAGGCTCAACTTACATATACTAATATCCATGTTGGCGAAAATGCTGTTCAAAAAATAAACTAACAATTCTTATTTGTGTTTTGTTAACTCTGTAGCAAATGCCATCTAAAAGATGGCATTTGCTGTTTTTAAAAGCCTTCCAAAACTTCACTATCCAACAAAGCATCTGAGAACAAAAAAGGGACAGAGCTAAACACATCCCATCCGCTATTCTCCGGGTTTTAACAACCTTTTACCGCCAGCTAATCCAGACCTGCCGCCTGCTACAACCTTTTTGCTGATACTGTAATTCATGCAAGCTTTACTACCGAAACTCATTTTATCACGTACAAAAACTGTTTTTATTAAAATGGTAAAAATTACAAAAAGCCTCTCTTTCATGGCCAGTGCAGCATGTCTTTCCACAATGCTTTTCATGAGCAGCTGCTCGAAGGAAGATGCAGTAACGCCTGCGCCGGAGGCGACGATTGCATCTGTACAAGGTGCAAACTTGCGAGAGTACAATCCAATAATATCAGTACAAAAGATTCATCCTACAATCGGACAACTTGGCTTGGGATCCTTGCCTAATGGGTACACAATGACTGGCAGTAATATGACAGCAGGACTTTCAAACGCTACTTATTTATTTGGGAACTCTGCACAACCTTGGATCCCAGCAACTAACAGTTTACCAGATCTACTAGGACGTAATGGGACTTTTTTGACTTTGGGTGCAACTAAGGACAACTTGTCAGGTGTACATGTTAAAATTAAAAATCTATTTGAGGGTAAAACCTACAAGTTCACTTACTATGTATCTACTATGGCTGTTAAATATTCCTCCGACCCCGGACAAACGCCATATGCCTCTTCTTTTATTTTTTCTTATATAGCTCCGACATCAGGAAAAAATTATTCGATTTCTCTTGCCGGCAAAGAAAATCAGTGGATTGCTAACAGCATTGAATTATATGGAAATAGTTCGACGATAGGAGATCTTGTAATAAAATTGCTCGGAAAAAATTCGAATGCTACTTCATACGGAAATATATTTATACCTGAGAATGCTATTCAAGAAGTAAAATAAGAGAATTTTATTAGGTTCACTTTGCAGCAAAGGCCATCTTTTAGATGGCTTTTCTTATTTACAAGCCACCTATACTTCACAATCCAACAAAGCATCTGAGAACAAAAAGGGACAGAGCTTAACACATTTCATCCGCTATTCCCCGGGTTTTAGCAACCTTTTTACCGCCTGCTAATCCAGACCTGCCGCTTGCTACAACCTTTTTGCTGATACTGTAATTCATGCAAGCTTTGCCACCGAAAATTATTTTATCACTTACAAAAAACAATTTATTAAGATGGTACAGATTACAAAAAGCCTCTCTTTCATAGCAAGCGCAGCATGCTTCTCCACAATGCTTTTCATGAGCAGTTGCTCCAAGGAAAATGCAGTAACGCCTGCGTCTGAAGCGACTGTGAACTCGAGTTCAAACTTAAGAGAAGGAGTTGGCGGAATAACTTTAGCTCCCGAAATAATACCAACTACTGAAGGTACCACCTGCTATGGCTGTGCAGCTGGTTGGCAAGTTATAGGTCTACCTTTCTTTGGAATTTCCAATACTCAATATTTATTTGGAGATATAACACGTCCTTGGGTATATCCCCTAGATGTACCCCCAACAGGAACTGGAACTTTCTTAACAATTGGAGCTAAAGTGACCACAGGAGTATTAGGTTACTCTCAAACTAATTTAAAAAATTTAAAAGAGGGTAAAAAATATAAGTTTAAATTTAGTGTATCTACATCTAGTATAAAGACTTTGGATGGAGAGACACCATTATCTCCAACAATAGCACTACACGGAGCAATTAACACTGGACCTATTGAATTAGGGAATAATCCTGGAAAATGGATTACTAAAACCGTAACTTTTACGGCTACTCAAGAAATAATTAATGGATCAAAGAAATTGATTTTTGCGGCATGGCCAAAATCACCATATATAGGAAGCTCACCAGCTTATGCCAATATCCATATACCTAAGCATGCAGTAGTTGAAATAAATTAAACATTCTGTATCCTTCAAACTTTGCAGCAAAGGCCATCCAAAAGATGGCCTTTGCTTATTTACAGACCATCCATATTTCACAAGCACAACTTGTTCATAAACGTATAGCGGGGAATAGTTTTTTAAGCATGGGTAAAAACGGGAACCTGGGATTTCCGGTCAACAACCATTCACTTTGAAAATTATGAAACAAGAAACTTCCACGCTGGAAATAGATGATCCTTTCAGCAACACGCTGCCTGCCTATACGCTGGTCAATTTGCGCATCAACGGACAAACTCACAAACTCAGATTGCAGCCTTGGGTAAGCCTTTTGGATGCCATCAGAGAATACATCGGACTAACCGGTACAAAAAAAGGGTGTGATCACGGTCAATGCGGCGCATGCACGGTGCTGGTCGACGGTAAACGCATCAACTCCTGCCTTACGCTCGCCATCATGAAAGACGGCGCAGAAATCACGACGATTGAAGGACTGGCCGATGGTGAGGCAAATCACCCTTTGCAGGATGCTTTTATTGAACACGATGCTTTTCAGTGCGGCTACTGTACACCGGGACAAATCTGCTCGGCGGTCGGGATGTTCAATGAAGGCCGGGCGCATACGCTGGAAGATGTAAAAGAACTCATGAGCGGCAACATATGTCGCTGCGGTGCTTACACGAACATCAATGCAGCTATCATGGAAGTTAAAGCAAAACTGGAAAATGAATAATTTTTCATATAACAAGGTCACCGAAGTTGCAGAAGCTGTAGCCGACCTTACAGGCCATACCAATGCCCGATTCATTGCAGGCGGAACTAATCTGCTGGATCTGATGAAGGAAAATGTTGCCAAACCGGATCATCTGACTGATATTAACAAACTGGCACTTGCAGGAATAGAAGCAACCGAAGACGGCGGACTGAGCCTGGGCGCGCTGGCGACCAATGCGGATACGGCATGGAACGAATTGGTAGAACAAAAATATCCCTTGCTCTCACAGGCCATTCTTGCAGGCGCTTCGCCGCAGTTGCGGAACATGGCGACCAACGGCGGAAACCTTTTTCAAAGAACGCGCTGCTATTATTTTTATGATACCGCCACGGCCTGCAACAAAAGAGAGCCGGGCTCCGGCTGCTCGGCCATCAACGGGATCAACCGCATTCATGCGATCCTGGGTACCAGCGAGCATTGCATTGCCACGCATCCTTCCGACATGTGCGTGGCGCTTGCCGCACTGAACGCAAAAGTGAATGTAACCGGACCTTATGGCGACCGCGTTATCGAATTCAGGGATTTTCATCGCTTACCCGGAGACACGCCGCACCTCGACAACAACGTTCAGGATGGTGAACTGGTCACTTCCATTGACCTTCCGCCAAGTAATTTCACACAGCATTTTCATTATCTTAAGGTTCGGGAAAGACAATCGTATGCATTTGCACTGGTTTCGGTTGCAGCAGCACTTGAACTGGACGGAAATGTGATTAAAGACATTCGTCTGGCGCTGGGCGGCGTGGCGCATAAGCCCTGGCGGGACCGTTCCTGTGAAGAGGCTTTTATCGGTCAGGAAGCAACGGAAGCAAATTTCAGGGCGCTGGCGGAAAAGATACTTGCGGACGCAAAGGGTTACGGAAGCAATACATTTAAAATAGATCTTGCAAAAAGGGCAATCGTCCGGGCATTTTCAGAAGCTCTTAAAAACAATTGACATGATGACTACGAAATACATAGGAAAGCCTGCCAGCCGTGTGGACGGACTGGAAAAAGTAACAGGAAAAGCAAGATACTCCGCTGATTTCAAAGTAGAAGGACTGACTTACGGCTTCATTGTTTCCAGTTCGATTGCCAAAGGAAAAATAACGAGCATTGACAGTTCCCGTGCGCTTGCGCTGGAAGGTGTTCTTCAGGTTTTTACGCATGAAAATGTTCGTAATCTGCCTTGGTTCAAGCTGAGGTATACAGATATGGATGCGCCTTCGGGAACTCCTTTCCGGCCGTTTTATGATAATACGATCCGTTTCAGCATGCAGCCTGTTGCGCTCGTAATTGCCGAAACTTTTGAACTTGCCCGTTATGCTTCCTCGCTGATCAAAGTGGAGTACGATAAAGAAACATATACAACGAGTTTATACAAAAATCTTTCAAAATCCTTTAAGGCACCAAAAGGTAAAATCGGCTACGTGCCTCCGAAATCGAGAGGAAACGCAGACGCTGCATACCAGGATGCCGCTTTTAAGATACAGGCCGAATACAAGCATTCTGCAGAGCATCATAACCCGATGGAGCTGTTTTCTACGACCGCTATCTGGGACAATGAAAAACTGACCGTGTACGATAAAACGCAGGGCGTCAGCAACTGCCAGTTTTATATCGGCAATATTTTCGGACTGGCTTACAAGGATGTCCGGATTATTTCACCTTATGTCGGCGGTGCTTTCGGTTCCGGCCTGCGTCCTCAGCATCAACTTTTCATGGCTGTTTTGGCCGCATTGGAACTGAAAAGGCCCGTTAAGGTAGGACTGACACGCCAGCAGATGTTTTCATTCGGGCACCGGCCGGCTACTTTGCAAAAACTGGCTTTGAGCGCTTCGCCGGAAGGAACACTGGAATCTGTCCGGCATGAAGCTTATTCGGAAACTTCACAGTTTGAGAACTACACCGAAGTGATTGTAAACTGGTCGGCAACGATGTATGCCTGCGAAAATGTGGAACTGAAATACGAGCTTGTAAAACTGGATACGTTTACGCCGCTGGATATGCGGGCACCCGGCGCCGTAACCGGCGTGCATGCCATGGAAAGTGCGATGGACGAACTGGCTTTTGAACTTAAAATGGACCCGCTGATTTTCCGTTTGAAAAATTATACCGATGAAGATCAGGTGAATGAAAAACCGTTTTCCAGCAAGGAACTTGTGGCGTGTTACCGTGAAGGTGCGGAGAAATTCGGATGGGCTGCACGAAATGTGGAGCCGAGATCCATGCGTGACGGGAAAAATCTGGTGGGTTGGGGTGTCGCTACAGCAGCGTGGGATGCGAATCAGATGCCGTCAAGAGCAAAAGCATTGTTATCCATTGACGGCAAGCTGGTTGTAAGCAGCGGAACTTCGGATATCGGTACGGGAACTTACACCATTATGACGCAGATTGCGGCCGAAATTCTGGGTATTGCCATTGAAAATGTAACTTTCAAGCTGGGCGATACGAACCTTCCGCTTGCGCCGCTCGAAGGCGGATCGTGGACAGCGGCGTCCGTTGGCTCCGCAGTAAAAACCGTATGTGAAGATGTGAGAAAGATTTTGCTCAAACATGCTGTAAAAACAAAAGCTTCTCCGTTCTATCAGTACGATTCAACTAAACTCCAGATAGATTCCGGTGAAATTTTTGACCCGAATGACAGTTCAAAAGGAGTTTCCGTGACGGAAATCATGCGGCTGGCGGGGGTAAACAGTATTGAAGAAACGTCGACAAGCGGACCTAATCCACTCGTTGGCAGGAAATACACCATGAATTCACATGCGGCTGTTTTCGCCGAGGTTAAGGTGGATGAAGATCTTGGAACAGTGGACGTTACGCGTGTTGTCTGCGCTGTTGCAGCCGGCAAAATCCTGAATCCCAAAACAGCCCGAAGCCAGATTCTGGGCGGTGTTGTATGGGGAATCAGCAAAGCGCTGGAAGAAGAATCCAAGCTGGATCATCAGTACGGGCGTTTTATGAACCATAATCTTTCAGAATATCATGTGCCGGTCAATAAGGACATTAACGATATCGAAGTTATTTTTGTGGAAGAAAAAGATGACGTTGTGAATCCGCTTGGCGTTAAAGGCGTAGGTGAAATCGGAATTATCGGTGTGGCCGGCGCCATTGCCAACGCGGTCTTCCACGCAACCGGCGTAAGGGTTCGCAACCTTCCGATTACGATGGACAAAGTTTTACAGATTGCCGAGGACGACAGGAACCAGGTTGCTGTTTAAAGAAGTTTATTGGGCCATTGCAGAACCTGAATACAAACCAACCTTACTTGATTCTGATGTTTTAACTCAAAATCAAATAAAAAATCCGGCTTGTTCCATTTAAGTTCTGCAATGGCTTTTCATTGCGTATGATATTGTTTGCTGGAATCAAGATCGATCACCTGCGCTTTGTACGCTTTTGGCAGGATCGCATTCCGGAGCATTTTTTCAAATCCCAGAAATCTTGCTAGTTTATATAGCGTCAGAACAGGTTTCAGCAAAGAAATTTCACCCAGTGACAGCAATCGGTTTACTCGTTGCGGAACGACCATCACCTGCACTTCTTTCAGCATGTAGTACCGGATCGTGCCGAGGTACTTTTTGTACTGCCTGTATAAATCTTTTGTGAAATCACTTTTCAGGAGGTCTTGCTGCAAATGCTCGTTCCGCATGCTATTCCATGCCGCAAAATTGTCCGGCAAACCACGAATCTGCATCCTTGATCCGACCTGATAAAATGTCCGGAAAATATCTTCTTTTTCAGAATCTGTCAGTTTGCGTTCCAGAACTTCATATGAGCGAACGGAATAATCAATCAGCATAAACAATACATCACGGTAAGCCCAGTCCGGAATCTGCGATCCGCGCTGATGTTCAACATCACGGTGAATAGCGGTTATTTTGTCAATGGCATGCAAGGCGTCATGATACTCAGAAAACACGATCAGTCTGGCGTATGCAACGGTTGAAAAAAGTCTTCCTAACGGATCTGCCGGAAGCCGTCCGGTAAAATAAAGCCAGTCTACGGCTTTGTTCAGCGCAAATTCCGCAGAAGCACCCGCAAAAATAAAAAGTATGGAATCCGCTTTGCCCCAGATTTCTCTTACAATGGAACCTTGATCTACAAAATATTTCACCTCATCATTCTTTGCCTATAAACGAAGTTTGCAGGCAAAGGATTACCCTGAAAAGACTTAAAAATTAAAAGTCAGCCTTAAAAATTCTGTTTTTATACGGAATCCCCGGTTAGTCAAGCTGCCTTAATGAAAAGAAACGGAAACTACCGATTGTTTAGCAGCAAACTTTCCAGTTCATCGATAAACGCCGCCTGCCGTTCATTGATCTTTGCCTGGGCCGCATCCAGTCCGAACCACTCTGCGCGGTCCACTTCGGGATACGTTTTGAAATTCCGGGAACCGGGCGGCCAGTTCAGTACAAATGTGTTGCTTACAACGGCATCTGCATCCAAATTTCCTTCCACCGCCCACGCCTGAATGACTTTTCCGCCTTTTTGCCTGACGGGTTGGAGCGGAATGAAATTTCCATTAATTTCAAAACCTGTTTCTTCTTGAAATTCCCTTCTGGCAGCGGCCAGCGGCTCTTCGTCCATTGTATATTCACCTTTCGGGATCGACCAGCTTCCAAGGTCTTTTTTAATAAAAAACGGCCCGCCGGGATGGATGAGCAGCACTTCTGTTTCTTTGGAAATTCGGTATAAAAGAATTCCTGCACTTTGCCTGGCCATAATTCATTTGCCGGTTTAGAATGTGAATCGCTTCAAGATACGCACATAAACCGGATGTGCCGAAACCGTTTTGTTTTCAGATGCTCAATCTTTACGGAACGGGATCAAGGAACGCAGTTTTTCATCACGAAGATAAAGTCCGGCCCAGACAAGTATACCAAAAACAAGTGCAAAATACAGCGGCTGTCCCGCACGAACCATTATGGCAATGGCGCCGCCCAGATATCCGGTGAGTAAGATAGCGCCGAGGACAGCCGTGCGCGGAATCAGGTAAAGAACGGTACTCACAAGCAAGACAATCCCGATGGCCTGCACGAATTCTGCCGGCCAGCCCAGCTGAACGGAGCCTTCCATGGAACGGGGATCTTTGATTGCTTTCATAAGCGCATCCAAAAGTAAAAACACGATGCACAACCCACTGATGATTTTTCCGGCAAGGTGCACTTTGTTAAGCGGTTTTTTGGTCAAAGCCGGCTGCGAAATACTGGTTTCCATAATGCGTCTGGTTAAAAATGGACGATTGATTCCATTTCAAATTTAAGACCGATATTCCGGTTAAACGATGTGCAAAACGGGCAATTGAAGGGGGTAATTGCGACAGATAACGTTCACCGGATTTCAGCGATAATGCCGGTTTTATACTTTGCGCAACAAATCTGCGTCGGGTTTTAAGCAAACGTACTTTTACAACTCGCCATGCATTTTACACAGTTCGGACCGCTATTTCTCCACATCGCACATATTCAATCAGTAAGAAAAACACAGTTGCTTATTTTTAGTTGTACCGACTGCATTTTCTATTCGACCTGTCCCGATTTATGAGGCCGACTTTTTTTTCCAGATACGAATGGTGGTATCATCTTGCCATGATGCCGGTATTGTTTGCTGTTGGAAATCATTACTTTATCGGACCGGAATATTTCAGGGATGTTAAGATATTTCTGATTGCAACGGCGCTGGTTTTTGTGCTTTACTGGCTTTCAATTATAACGCTGACGCTGGCAATCCGGTGGATTATTGCCAAATTTCCCGATGTAAAACATACCCGGAAACGCCTGATTGTCATGCTCGTGGTGGTAGGCGGCATGACGGTTTTTCTGGCCGCATTTGATGTCTGGGCGTACAGCATTACGCCGGGTCTGCATGTGCGGTTCAGCTGGGAAGCATTATGGCCGATTCTGATACTGGGCGGCTTTTTTGATCTGTTTCTCTGCGCGGCACTCGGACTTTTTTACACGTTTGAAAAATGGAAACAGAACCAGACAGAAACCGAGAAACTCGAACGGCTTGCCCTGCAGCACCAGTTCAATACGCTGAAAGGGCATGTTAACCCGCATTTTCTTTTTAACAGCCTCAACACGCTTTCATCGCTGATCAGTGAAGACACGGAAAATGCAGAAGCTTTTGTGGAAGATCTTTCCAAAATTTACCGTTACATGCTGCAGGCCGCAAAATCCGACCTGGTCATGCTGCGTTCGGAACTGGACTTTTTAATTGTTTATACCCGCTCGCTGAAAACCCGTTACGGCGAAAGCCTGAAAATCGATTTTCCGACAGATTATTCCGGTCCTGATTTCCAGATTCCGCCGCTTACCCTTCAGACTTTGGTCGACAATGCAGTCAGGTACAACCGAATGAGTTTATCCAAACCGCTGGAAATCAAAATCGGAATAATCACCGGTTCAGAAATCGTAGTCCGGAATAACCTTCAGAGAAAAACACGTATTCTGGAAACGCATCCGTCGGGATTGTCCGACCTGATCGAAAAGTACAGGCTGGCAAGCAGCAAGTGCGTTCAGGTAGAAGAAACCGGGAAGTACTTTACCGTTACGCTTCCGCTGCTTAAGGAAAAAACCCTTTCCTGAATTTCAGATCTGAAAATGCGCTGTTTACAGTTCAGGATCTATTTTCGGCAATTGGGACAGGATGTAATCGGAGGATTTCAGCAAGACTTTTAAATTTGTCATGTTCAATTTGAACAATATAGTCTGACACACCGATAGCTGAAATGGGCCGTATGACAAAATTATTTCTTTACGCTTCTTTTGAAAAACCCAGCTTAAACGGCCGCTGGTCATATATCCTGACCATGCCGGTGTTTCTGCTGTTTTTCAGTTATCTTCTTGTCGGCAGCGCCTATTTCAGTAATTTGAAAACGTTTATCGGAGCCACCGCACTGAACGGACTGATACTTACTACAACCTTTTTTATTCAGAATCACGTTGCCGAAATTATTACAAAGCGCTATGCCGGACTTCATCTTACTTTGAAAAGGATCAGCATTTCCATTATGACACACGCTTTTCTTTCTGCCGTTTTCCTGCTGATCATAGCCGGAATTTATGTTAAATACCGTTTTTTCGGCTCCGAAATTACATACGGCATTCTGTTGAATATTTATCTGATCAACCTGGGCGCCATTATTCTGGTGACTGGAATCCGGGAAACTTTTTATTCGCTCGATCACTGGAAACATCACGAAGTAAACAAGGAAAGACTGCGCAAGGAAAATGTGCAGGGACAATTGCAAAGTCTGAAGGCGCAGGTCAGTCCGCATTTTTTGTTCAACAGTCTGAATTCTTTATCAACGCTGATTTCCGAAGAACCTGAAAAGGCCGAACAGTTTGTGGAACAGATGGCCAAAGTATACCGCTATCTTCTTCAGACCAATCAAAATTCGGATACAGAAGGAAATTCGGACGAACTGACCACATTGGAAAATGAACTGATCTTTATCGAATCGTATTATCATCTGTTAAAAACCAGGTATGGCGAAGGAATGCATCTTGCAATGGATACGGACGAGAAATTCAGATTGTACAGGCTGCCTCCGCTTACTTTACAGCTTTTGGTAGAAAACGCAGTGAAACATAACGTAATCCGTGCAAGCCGTCCGCTGACCGTACACATCGAAATCATGGCAGGCGGATTATTGAGAGTCCGGAATAACTTACAGAAAAAATCCGTTTCCAGTGCTTTAAACAAAATGGAATCCACGCAAGTCGGTTTGTCAAATATTCAGGCCAAGTACCTTTTGCTGAGTGAAAGCAATGCCGGGATTCCTGAACCGGTTATTGAAAACGGACCTGATGATTTTACAGTTACATTACCCTTGATCCCTCCCATTACAGCCACGATATGAATGCATTGATTGTTGAAGATGAAGAACTGTCTGTACGCAGACTACGGAAACTATTGAGTGAAGTGGCTCCGCTGCTTGCGATTGCCGGCGTGACGGACAGCATTGAAGAAACGGTGGAATGGCTGGAAAAAAACCGGGCAGCCAGCAAGCCGGACCCGGATCTGATTTTTCTGGATATAGAACTTTCCGACGGGCAAAGTTTTGAAATCTTCAACAGAACCCGGATTTTCAGTACCGTTGTATTTACAACATCGTACGACGAATACGCACTTCAGGCATTCAAGGTCAACAGCATTGATTATTTGTTAAAACCTGTTCACCGTGACGACCTGCAGCGAAGTCTTCATAAATATGAAAACCTGAAAATGCAATCTGTTCCGGATCCGGTTGCGGGAATCCGAAAACTACTGAAAGAATTTCAGAAAACCGTTGCAGCGGATTACAGACATCGGTTTCTGGTCAAACAAGGACAAAGGCTGCTTTCCGTAGAAGTAAGCGAAATCGCCTATTTTTTTCTGGACGACCGATACAGTTTTTTCGTCACGCATCATAATCAGAAACTGCTTGTGGATTACACCATTGACGAGCTGGAAGAAATGCTTGATCCCGGCCGGTTTTTCCGTGTTAACCGCGGAATGATCGTAACCCACCATGCTGTGGATAAAATGGATCCTTATTTCGGAAGCCGCCTGTCATTGCTGTTAAAACCGGTTCTAGGCAAAGAAGCCATTGTCAGTCGTGAAAAAGTAGCCGATTTCAAGCTATGGATGGGTAAATGAATGATCACTAAACCCTTTCCAGCCATTCCAGCATTTTCTTCCTGCCGTTTTCATCTGGCAGTTTCCCAAGACCTGCACCAAGATTATCCGTTAAATGCTTCACATCGGAAGTGCCCGGAATGATGCAGGTTACGGCCTGATTGCTCAATAGATATTTCAGGAAATACTGTGCCCAGCTGCTGATGTCGTACTCTTTTGCCCAGTCTGGGAGCTGCTTTCCTTTTACCGCTCGGAATAATGCGCCCTGATCAAACGGTTCATTGACAATGACCGCCACACCGCTGTCCTTTGCTGCACTCAACAGGCTTTTTTCAGCATTTCGGGAACGGATGGAATAATTGAACTGGACAAAGTCAATTCCTGCTGTTTTTACAATCTGTTCAAGGCGGGCATGCGCTGAATCGGTATAATGTGTTACGCCGATATATCTTATTTTGCCTTCTTCTTTCCAGTCTTTCAGCGTTTTCAGATGTGTCTGCCAATCCTGCAGGTTATGTACCTGCATCAGATCCATTTTCTTACGGCCCATTTTGCGGAGAGAATCATTCATCTGCGTAATACCCTCCTGCTTTCCGGTTGTCCATACTTTGGTAGCCATGAAAAAACGGTCGTTCAGCTTCAATTCAGTGCTCAGATCGCCGATAACCTGTTCCGACCTGCCGTACATCGGCGAAGAATCGATCATTTTACCACCCAGTTTCTCCATTTCCTGTAATACCGCTTTCAGCGGTGTTCTTTCAGCCGCGTTGGTTCCTACGTCAAATTGCTGCCAGGAACCCAGGCCGACAGCCGGCATTTTTTCACCTGTAGCCGGAATTGATCTTTGTAATATCATTTTTCCACTGGTTTCAGCAACGGACATAACCGGCTGCAGCAATGCCGCGCCGCCAAGCATTCCCATCCTTTTTAAAACTTCCCGTCTGGACACATTACACTTCATTATACCTGATATAAATGATCAAAAGGTTTTGTTCAGCCAATTTACACAAGAATGACAAAAATTAAGCTTCTCAGAAATGAAAAAGGAGTCGGACTATTGCCCGGCTCCTCCAGATGAACCTTAAAATCAACTGTTACTTCTTCACAATGCTCAGACTCACTTTGTAATCATCCAGTTTTGGAGATTGCCTTGTTACCGGATACGGAAGCACTTCGCTCACCTTTAATTCGTAAGTCTGTCCGTCCAGGGTAAAAGTCTGGCTGCTTTCTTTGCTGTTACCGGTGAAATTCACCTTTACATCCGTCTGGCTTTTGGCATTCGATACAATAAATTTCATTTGCGCGCTTCCCATGGTGATGCAAACGACATTGGCAGGACAACGGCTGTCTGCAATTTCCTGAAGATCCACTTTCAGCTCTTCACCGGAAGCCGGTACCGTAGTAAGCTGCCGATAAGGGACAATGCTTGTCTTGACTGATTCTGTCTGCGGATTAACGTTCTGCTGTTTTTCATGGCAAGCCATTGCAGCTACCCAGATTAAAGAAAATAAAATGACTTTTTTCATGGTAAATGATTAATAAGGATTTACCAAAAGAACCATAAATCATATTAAAGGTTGGAATACTTCTATAAATTGTCTTTTAAGAAAACTCATTTCAATTTTGACTTTTACTTAAATCATTTTACTCAATCACAAACGGCAGTTCATATTCTCTTGCAATCGGTTTCGAGCTTCTTGTTTTGACAATCACTTTGGCTTTCAAGGGATCACCGAGAACCAGATAATGCTTTGCATACTGGTCATCGTAATGAATCCATGACTTGTCCTCGATCAGATGTTCCGTAAGTCCCAGCTTACCGGCTTTATATGCCCATTGCTCTACAATATTGGGTTCGAAGGTGATAATATATCCCATACACCTGACCTGAATTCCGGGAACGCCGCTGTTTCCAAGCTCGGTTCCTGCTTCCACCGTCACGTTAATGGAAGAATTGTCTTCAAGATCTTTAACCAGCCATTCATCAATTACCGTAGTTACATTTGCCATGAGTTGTATTTTGCATTTAACAGCCTTCAAGTTAAGATCGTTTGGCAGCTTTTCTATTCGGCAACTATCCGGCGGCAGGAATGGAATATCCATCGGTAAAAGCAAGGTATTTATAAAGCAAAACAGCCGGAAAAAGTCCGGCTGTTTTTAAATTATGCTATGCGAATATTATCCTACGTTATTTCCTTCTTTGTCCAGTTTCACCCGTGCACTTTCACTTCCTTTGGATACCTGAAGCTCATAATATTGCTTGTTGTTTTCCTCTGTTACCAGAAAAGCCTTTTTAACGGTCCAGCCGGTAAATTCTTCGCTCTTGATCGTTTTCTTGATTCCTTCCGGCAGGTTTTCCGGCTTTACAGGCACTTTTTCTTCTTTAACTGTCACTGAAACAGTAGTTTTACCATCATTCATCAATGGTGCGGAAGCCTGAACCGAGGCGAAAGAGATAAGTGTGAAGGCCATTGCCGATACTATTAGCTTTTTCATAATCCGTATTCTTTTAGTAAATGTTAAAACCTTTGTTTTGATACTTTTACATCAAACAGGATTATGCCAAAAATCTTAATTTATTGATTATTAATTAATTATATCATTTACTTTTTAAACAGCTTGATTATTATATCCCCGTTTTGTGGAAACTATCCATAAAAGCGGACCCGGGTTCATTCAGTTCAGCACATTTCCGTTGGCATCCACTTTCATGCGTGTCCGTTCATCTGCTTTGCGGACGACTAGTTCATAATACTGCGAATTATCTTCATTTGTAACCAGAAAAGCCTCAATGATCGTCCATCCGGCATACGATTTGTCGTTGAGCGTATTCCGGACTTTTTCAGGCAGATCGTCGACATTCACTTCCACCCTTCCCTGAAATGCACAGACTGAAATCTGTGTTTTGAGAGTACCGGAAATAACGGTTTTATGCTTTTTTAAAATGGGTTCGGAATGTACCGGAAAACTCAGGCATGCCATCAGAGACAACCCGGTCGTCGCTTTTATAATCAGATTCTTTTTCATTGGATTACCGTTTAAACAGTTTGGAAACAAGGACTCGAATGCGTTGTAACAATGCGCTTTGCACACCGTTTACCGGGTTCAAGCTGCTGAAATTACTTTATCCAAAAGCATGCCGCATTCTAAGATCACCTGCTGTATTTTCGGGTTCCACCAAATAAAACAAGCCGTTCCTGAGGCAGGAACGGCTTGTTATGTAATTACAATAGAATATCAACTATTTATCGTAACCGGGATTTTGCACGAGCTGTGCATTTCGGTTGATCTCGTCACGGCTGAACGGACGGAAGTACATCTTGTCGATCCAGGTCCGGTTCTCATGCGCTTTTTCCTCCACCGGCGTGTAAGTATAGTCATACACGGTCGGATCGTAGCGGTAGGGTTCCTTCATCGACTTGCCCGCCTTGAACTTGCCCAGTACGGTAATGTAGGTCAATGGTCTTCCCAAAGTTTCCTTGGCGATCATCCAGCGGCGTGCATCATGGTAACGCTGCTCTTCATAGGCCATCTCGATTCTTTTCTCATGACGGTACGCTTCTTTCAGCGCAGCACCGGTGACTTTCAAAGCCGGCATCCCCGAGCGGAACCGGATCCGGTTCAGCCACAGCAGCGCCTCCGCATCCTGGCCCAGCTCGATGCTGGCCTCCACGTAGTTGAACACCGCTTCGGTCACACGGAAGAACGGCCAGGGAATATTCTGACGGTCTGTGTTGTCGACCAGATCCGGGTTCGGGTCT
>NZ_VCEI01000001.1 GCF_005860765.1 Dyadobacter sediminis
CGCCGTATACGTCAGAGCGTCGGAATCTTCGTCGGTGAAACTGCCCGCTGCCACATTGTAGGTAAAGGCAGTCCCTGTGACAGCAACCTGGTCCGAAAGTGGCAAAGCCGCAACCGGAGCGTGATTGATAGCGGCGGCTGCATTTACGACCAGATTAAATTCGGTACTGGCTGAAACTTTTCCGTCGTTAGCCGTCAGTTTAATGCGGTATGTCGCTGCTGCATCAGGTGTGCCGCTGAATGACAGATTAGCTGCATCAAAGGAAAGCCATGAAGGAAGGGATCCGTCACTGGCCAAAGAAGCCGTATATGTTAAAGGATCTGAATCTTCGTCGGTGAAAGTGCCTGCTGCTACATTATAAGTGAAGGCAGTTCCTGTTACAGCATTCTGATCCGAAATTGGCAAAGCCGCAACCGGTGTGTGATTAATAGCGGCGGCTGCATTTACGACCAGATTGAATTCAGTGCTGGCTGAAACTTTTCCGTCATTAGCCGTCAGTTTAATGCGGTATGTCGCTGCTGCATCAGGTGTGCCGCTGAATGACAGATTAGCTGCATCAAAGGAAAGCCATGAAGGAAGGGATCCGTCATTGGCCAAAGAAGCCGTGTAAGTTAAAGGATCTGAATCTTCGTCCGTGAAAGTGCCTGCTGCTACATTATAAGTGAAGGCAGTTCCTGTTACAGCATTCTGATCCGAAATTGGCAAAGCTGCAACCGGTGTGTGGTTACCCGCTACAGGTTTATTTACACGGATCGTAAC
Source organism: Dyadobacter sediminis (assembly GCF_005860765.1). Taxonomy (GTDB): domain Bacteria; phylum Bacteroidota; class Bacteroidia; order Cytophagales; family Spirosomataceae; genus Dyadobacter; species Dyadobacter sediminis. The sequence goes on from NZ_VCEI01000001.1 coordinate 760, forward strand.
TTCTGCTGAAGAAGAAAGTGCCGGGATAGCATTGTCCGTAGCCTGAACGGTCAGTACATAAACCGAATCCGTAGCATAATTTAATGTACCTGCAAGTGTAATAGCTCCGCTTTCGGAATCAATCGCAAATTTGGACGACTGGTTTCCAGCAGTAATGCTGTACCGAACCGTCTGGTCGGCAGCGTCCGTTGCGGAAACCTGACCGATGCCTGCGCCCACAGTGGTCGCTTCATCTTTATTGAACGAGTAAGTTGCACTGGCAAAAACAGGTGCCTCGTTGGGAGGTGTTACCGGCAGGATTTCAATTGCATTGATAATTGCATTGTCTTTTGAAGCGATGAAATCAATATTCAGTACTCCGTCAGATACTTGCGTTTCAATCGTTTTAATCAGAACATTGGTTTTGCCAACTTCTGAAAATATATCCAGATTATCAAGAAGCGTGTTACCTTCAAAATTAACATCAAAAATTCTTCCGCCTACCGCTCCCTGGAAGTTTTCGACAAAATGCAGGTTAACCGTATACCTTCCATTTGCAATTGGAAGGTAATAGGAAAATTTAGATCCAAGACGGCGCTCGTAATAAAGTTCAGGTACCTTCACAGTGCTTGGCAAACCGGTATAGCTTACATTACTCACGTTTCCTGCTAACCGCGCATATATATCATCCGCATTGTAAACGACTGAGCCGACTGTCCGCTGAATCCCTCCGGCATTGATCCGGTAAGGAGCCGTAATCATCGGGAATTCGTAATTCTTGATTGAAAAGTTGTCGAAGCTGTAAGTAAGAGCAGATGTATTAGTACGATGCGTTGCATAAATACCCGCATAAATGGTCTTTCCGGCCAGCGCCATGTCGGCAATGTTAATAGCAGCCGGATTGGTACCTGACGTGTAAGCAGTTCCAACATTCGCATAAGCAACACCATCCGTAGAATAATAGCCTTCCAAAGTATTGGTAACAAAATCCGCAACCATACGAAGACGAACAGTCTTTAAATTCAAATTGTCTATAACACCTGTAATACGCTGATCAGGACTTGCAGTTGTTGTAAGGCTCGAAGAAGCATCATTCAACTCTTTGCGCATCTCTACCTTATTTCCACTTATCGAAAGCTTCAAAAAGGTTTTATCATTAAGTCCAACCCACAAACCAGCCTGTTCAGACTTTGTACCGTTAAACGGGTTTATTACGGTAGTTTCAAAAACAACTCTGCCGTCTGCCAAAATCCCGGCGCCCAGCGCATTAACCTGATTATTGTTTGTCTGAAATGCTATTCCACTGTTTGTCCGGATGTTCAGTTTTCCATCGGCAACGGTCAGTCTCGAAGGCTTGTAGCCCTTTGGAACGGCAGTAGCAGAAATGGAGTCTGTCGCCACCGGAGTCCCCGAAAGGTCGCCGACCATTGTAAAGCCGACCGTAGCTCCATTCTTGTCTGCCAATCCGCCTTCGTTGCCATCAAAGTTCAAGTTGAATGGCAAGGTTACATTTACCTGTTCGCAAGGCAGGGTTGTAATGTTTGTACAAGGATCTGCCAACGGCAATGCCCTTGTTTTCATCCCTTTTGACTTTTGTGTAAAGCCATGTTCAGGCTTCGTCTTTTCCGATGAGCGAGCAACGGCCGTTTTTACGGCAGCAAACTCTTTCAACGGCCAAGAAAACAAATCATTTTCACGGACGAAACTCAGTGCAAAGGATTGCATACTGACTATCAGTCCGATTAAAATGATTAATGGCCAAGCCCACGCAAAATAGCGCCGTGGCTTGTGAATCAAAGAGTAATCTTTCTTCATGATTAATCGGTAGTAATAATTAATTTTAAGGATATTGAAAATTGGAAATGATAATATTTACTGCTTGATAAACAACCTGTTGTATAAACCAAACCTGTTAGAGGACAAATCAATGAAGTTGGGTTCAAGGAAGCTTTCCGGGGATTTACAGCATGACTTTACTGATAGGATTGTGAATTGTAACAGGTGTCAAATGGTATGCTGCAGTTCTGTTGACAGCCGCATAGCCACATTCAGGAAAACATTTAAGATCGAGGGAAGATTTGTCTAATGAATCCTTGTGAAACGACCCTGAAGCGGTGAAAATCCGGAGCGTTCCGGAAAGCATTAAACCAAGAAAATGATGCGCAGCGTAAAGGTTTTTGATCATCTTTTTTGTTTTCAAATTTTTGACGAACTGTTTTAACTCAATTGTCTGAATGTAAGGCACATAGACTTCAATTGCTGTATGCAGATACAGCATTGCGCAGTTGAAAAACGGATTTTATTTTTTTCTTACCAGACTTGTCATTCGTGCCAAAATCAATACAGAAACAATTGTTATTAACGTAAACTGATATAAGAGGGTAATTTTTTTCTGAATACACAAAATTTCTGAAACAGAGCTGAATATGAATGAATAATCAGACTGAACAGAGAGCAAGGAAGCAGACTTTATAAGAATACTTCCAAGTATTATTCAATTTTACATATTCTGTAATTGCAATGTGAAAAAAGAGTATTTCTGGAGTGGGTTATTTGCTGTTAATTCGGGTATGCCGGCTAGGAATATTATAAAACGGGTACTGTACTGATTCCCATAATCTTATATAACTCCTGGTTTACATATTAACAAATCTCAGCAAATAGTAATCTTGCAAAAAGCATATATTGATAAAACAGGCAAATGTGCCAATGAAGCGGAAAAAGTATCTATAAAACGGAAATTCGTCTTATAATCCGGGCAAACAGTTACACAATAAAGCGCAAAATGATCAGAAACAAAAATTTAACTGTCATTTTATCAAACTTAGAAGTAATTACAAATCAGGAACTTAGTAGTATTTATTCTAAAACTAAAAATAATTTTTTTATGTACTGGAAATAATAACCTTGAAAACAGTTCCTAGATGATTTTTAAACTTCCAATCGTTTTCTATTCCCGATATTTACTCGGTCCTTAAAAAAGTACAATAATTATAATAATTTTCCAGCGTAATATTTCGCATTCCTTTGTAAAACTATAACGCAGTAACCTATAACAATATACGTAAATTTTGTCGTTGGTTCAAAATCAGAACCCGAAATCCGCATTCCTGATCTCTATGACATTCACTGTGCAAATCAGCAAATTACATTCCCCCGTAAACCATAAATCCGCTAAAAACCTGTTGTCAGGTTCTCAGCGGATTTGTAGCTGTTTACGTAATTTCTGCTAATTATCTGGTTACAATAATTTTGCTTGTAGTTAAAGTATGATCCGTTCTTTTAATCTGTATCAGGTATAATCCTGACGAGAAGTCCTTTACCGATATTCCCTGAGACAGCTCGACAGTGTTTTCTGAAAAGAACACTGCCTTTCCTGACAAATTGCGGATTGTAACTGATCTGATTGCTTTCCAGTCTGATACGCTTACATGGATCATTTCACCTGCCGGATTCGGGAAAACCTCAGCAGAGGCTTCATTTTCCACATTTGACGACGTCAGGAAATGATTGTTTGCATCGGATAACCGTTGATTCCCGGAAGCTTTGAGTGCCTGTTTCACCATACTGAAATGCACTGTCAAACCCGTACCCACAGTACCCTTTCCATTTGCCTGCGTAAAAGGTGTTGCCGTCAAAGTGTAGTTACCTGTTGCCGGAACCCAGTTGTAGTAATTCCCTTTTGTGTCGCCGAACAATGCATAAGGCGCATCCGTTTCGGTCTGGTTCTTGGTTTGAGGACCTGTCAGGGCAAACTTTACACTACCCACAACAGCGGGATTGGTTACAGCCTGAATGTTAAGATTTTTTGAAAATGCATTTAAGTTGAGAACTGCACCTTCAGTTATGGTCTGAATAACCTGATCATTATCTGCATTGATGAGCCTGAATTCTGTAACCTGCTGGCTTGCCGTAGGTGACGGCTGAATATTTAGTGTAACCTGATCGGCGGCACTGCTTGCACCCAGATTGTCTTTTACCACAAGGCTGAATACGTAACTTCCGGCCACAAGTCCGCTTATGGAAGGGTTTGCAACAGATTCACTGCTGAACACGGCATTGTTCGGGCCGCTGACCTGGCTCCATATATATTCCTGAATGGTACCGTCAGTATCTGTTCCCGACCCGCTTAAATTCACGTTATTGACCGGCAAAGTAACCGTATTGTCTGTTCCTGCGTTGGCAACAGGTGCCTGATTCGGGTTATCTGTTCCTTCTCCTGTCAGTCCGATCATCAGCGGTTCGGCGGCTTCACTGTAAGTTACATGCAGCTGAGCTACTTTGGTACCGAGCGATGCAGGTTTGAAATTTACGGCAACCACTTTGGAAGCACCGGCAGCCAGCGTAACACCTTCTGAGAAATCATGACTAAATTCTGTACTGTTTGCACCCATAACCGAAATGGTGCTGATCTGCTTTGAAACTGCCGAGCTGTTCTTCAATGTTACATTCTGGGAAGCGGAAACGGTGCCTGCCTGCTGACTGAAGAAATGCAAGGATGCCGGACTTGCCGTGATGTCAGCTGTACTGGCAGTAACGGGTAAAATTTCAATGGCCGATATTTTCGGCTGATCGATATTGACTGAAAAATCAATATTAAGCATGCCGTCATTCACCGTCACTTCAAAGGTTTTTACAAGGAGGTTCATTGCACCGGCTTCTGCATAAATATCAAAGTTCGGCAATTCGGCAGGCCCGCCTTCCAGGTTCACACCAAACACTCTTTTTCCTGCTCCGGCTGGCCCCCCGCCGGTTGCGCCCCAATAGATTTCAACAAAATGCAGATTCACCTGATACGTGCCGTTCGCAACAGGAAATGCATAACCGAACGGTGTAGCCGAACTGCGCTCGGTTTTGTATAACGCATCCGAATTGGTACCGGCTATATCGCCGATTTTTGTGTTGGTAAATATTTTTCCTCCTTTAAAATACTGATCTGCTGCCCAGGTTTTGTTTTCAAGCGTCAGTGCCGGACCGCCGCTGTTGATCTTGTAAAGTGAAGAAACCGTTCCGCCTGTATTTCCGCTTAGTGAAACTGTAAAAGTGGAAGCTTGCCCGGTATGACTGATTGAAATACTTCCCGACTTGCTGCCCGCAGATGCCGGTGCAAAATTTACCGAAACATTCATGCTGCCGCCTGCCGGAATGACGAAAGGCAACTGATAAGGCAAAGTATAGGAAAAGGAATTGTCGCCTGATTTGGTAACAGAAGTTATGACAATAGCCTGATTGCCCGTTGTATTCTGCAGCACAAGTGTTTTGCTGCTTGCAGAAGAAGCTGCAACCTGCCCGAAATCAAGGCTTGTATTTCCTGAAAGCGAACTTTGCGTCAGCGCGGTACCCACGGGAGTTGTTGTTCCGCCAAAGTAAAATGCCTCCTGCGAAGTCAGTAACGGACTGCCGCCCTGCTTTCCTGCGCCGGTGGCAATGTAAATTCCATTGTTGCTTTCAATGGCCTGCGTGCCGTGTCTGGCCTGTTTGAGATTGGCCAGTTTTCTCCATGCATTTGTACTGATATTGAGTGCTTCTGTTTCAATATGTGCATCGGGCTGAGAACTTTCGCCACCGATTACGATCAGTTCGCTGCCCAGCACTACGTTTCCGGCACCGGCGCGCGGCGTTGGAATATTGCTGCTTTGCGCAAGCGCAGTCCACTTGGCCGTAGCAAAATCATAAACATCCACTTCGGGCACTGTCAGGCTGAACACCTGGTTTGTACTTCCTGAGGAACGGCGACCGCCGGCTGCATAGATTTTGCCATTGGCAACCGCTGCATGAAAATGATCGCGGGCATGCGGCGCATCGGGCAAAGTTTTCCAGGTACCGGTAGCAGGATCAAATTCATCCAGCCATTTGACATGGCCCGTCCAGTGTCCGTCCAGAATCCCTCCTATCAGGTAAATCTTTTTATTATAAACCACAACCCCGGCTGATCCTCTCTGGCGGCTGGCAGGAATGGTACCGCCCTTTGTCCATTTGTCTGTAACCGGATTATAAATGTAAATATCCGAAACCGGCTTTTCTCTTGGGTAAGAACCCGTAAAAGCGCCGATTACATAAATCAGTCCGTCCAATGTCACCGCCTGGAAATGGTGAAGCTCCATTGGAACGTTACTCTTGTTTGTCCAGGTTTTCTTTACGGGATCATAAATCTGTACGGCCTTTATTCCTCTTCCGCCCATCAGATAAAACTTGTCTCCGGCTTGTACATATGCATTTTCCTCACGGCCGATCGGCGTACCCGAACTTGAAACAAGCGTTTGCCAGCTTCCGGGAGAAGTCACCTGATCGGCGGCAACATGAATGTAATCCCAGGTTGCAGTATAAGAAGCAGCATTGCGGGAAGTTGAAATAATACCGACAGCCAGAGCAGGCGTACTTTGAATAGCAGTTAAAAGCGCACCGCCTGTTTGTATCGCTGTACCTGCATTTACCGCCGTACCGCCGTTAATAGAATATTTTGGCTGTACAACGCCGGTAGCAGGATTGACTGCCAGAAACAAATCGATCGTCGTGGCCGAAAGTATGTTTGCAACCGTTATGACATTTGTCGTTGCCACGCCTGCATTTTCCGATACGATCTGGATGCCTCCTTTCCCTGCATTTGCATCCAGAGCAATTTTGATATAATTGTCCTGATCTCCTGTTCCTATATAAATGCCTTGTGACTGATTGTCTGCTGGAACATTGTTATTGAAAAAATTGGCCAGTATCCGGCCGTTTATGGTAAAAGGCCCGGTCGAAGCATTTACATTAACTCCAAACTGGAAAGCATTTTCCTGATTGTTAAGGCTGCCTAATGCGTCGCCGGCCGTAGTTGCTACAACCGAAAAAGCACCAACGGCACCACCGGCAATCAGGTTTTCTTCATCAAACTGGTTCTGATAATTGTTCGTTGCCTTTTGGTTGTTCATCAAACCGGTGAATCCAAGGCCAAAGAATCCCGTTCCGGGATAGTTGTTGAACAGGTCGTACTGAACAGGCAATGTTGTATTCAGACCATTGTTGCTGTCTCTTGCAAAAAAATCTGCATTATCCGGGATTTTGTCATTGTCATCATCCGGATCATTCAGATCAGAAATTTTATCTCCGTCAAAATCGGATGGCTTGCTGGACGCCTGACATGGATTGGTTTTGTTATCAATTTCGTCGGCATTGGAGTAACCGTCATTGTCTTCGTCCAAAGTCGTGCTGTACTGGCCGCTGCATGAAACCAGATCAGACGGTTCAAATATGGTGATTGCATTGGCGCCGTAAGTAGCGGCCCAAACCGTACCCGGAAAAATTTCGTTGTCGCCCTGCGCAGTGATGTCCAGCGGCTGCGATCCGAAGTTGGAGGCAAAAGGCGCATCCTGAATAAGTCTTTTGTTTCCTTTCTTGTTCAGTACGCCGTCACCGGCTTCGTTGAGTTTTATAGTATAAATATTTCCATTGTAACAGGCGGCAAGCAAATTACCCTTCAATGCACTATTAAAATTGGATGCGGTGTATTCCACCAGCCCGTTTGTAGAAGTAGGAAAGGTAAGCAGCGATTTGTCCGCTTCGCCCGGACTTTGGTAATCTCCTTCTATCGGGTTGGCCATATTTACAGGAACCGGCGGCCAGTCGGCAGGCAAAGGATTGCTTCCGGTTTTGCTTGTACGCCATACGCCCGTTGATCCCGACCTTGTGTACAGTCCTGCGCCAGCCGGGTTTGCCCGTATCGGATTCGGGTGTCCTCCGTAATAGCTTCCTGCTATATATGTACTCAAATTGCCGATGTAATGAAAGCCGTCCAGGTTATTTACCTGCGGATCATTGATGCCCGGCCCGCTGGAACCAGGTTCTCCTGAAACGTAATTGTTTGTAACCGTTCCATTGCTGCCTTCTTTGTCAGGGCCTCCACCCCACCCCTGGTTCGGGCCATTGTCAACAGTGTACATTCTTCCTGCCTTGCAGGGTGTTTTGGTAATCACAAAATCATAGGCATTACGGTAACCGGTGGAATGAATGGCAACCGGGCCGTTTGCCACAACTTTCGCCTGGTTCAATCCGTCATTTCCGCCGAAAGGATCGTTCACGTCGGAGTTGTCGGCATTGTTGCTGCGGGTAGGATCATCAACGGTCGGAAGGTCATATTTGTATTTGTTGTTTCCGCTTCCCTTTACCGGCATTGCTTCGATTTTTGCAAGATCAATGGATACAATGGCTGCTGCCAATGCGTATTCGGTAATGTATGCGAAATTGGCAGAAGGTGCTCCTGCATTGGTGAACCCGCCAACAGTCAGATACATAGTATTGGTTTGGGTATCCAGCTGCATGCCGTTCGTAGAATGGTTTTCTTCGGATCTCGGAAAGCCACGGATCAGATCTGTTTTGTCCCAGCCACTGGCTGTTTTTGTAAGCTTGGAAAGAATCCCGGAATTGGTATCCAGATTAAGGTCGCCAGAAGGCCCGCCGATGCGGCTGTCGCTGGATGTTACATATAGTACAGGACTAGAAGCCGTGCCCGCCACCAGCAGGGAAGTAATCTGGCGGGTCGTCACCGAAGTATTAACCTTTCCGTCATCATTGTGATTGGGAATGCCGTTGATCAGTGAAATGGTTTCCGTAGCAGTTGTCGTATAATTGTTCGCTCCGTTTCTGGTAATCGTGTAAACTTTGATGATCCCATTTTGCTGGGAAACATACAAGCGGTTGTCCGGACCAAACTGCAGACTGGTCGGGTTATCCAGTGATATGCCTTTCAGACTGCTCGTTGTAAAATTTACATTCTGACCGAAAGTTATCGTGATACTGAAAATCAAGGAGAGAAAAACAGGAAAAAAGAGCTTTCGAATGGGGAGAAAAAAGGTAAAACAATGATTCATATAATTATGTATTATTTGATACTAAGGATGAATTAATATACTAACAGACACATAAATATAGAGTTGTAAATATTACAAACCCAAGATTTACCCAAAATTCTGCCAATTAATAATTTGTCAACAAATAGTTGTCAATGAGCAAGTTAGCCTCGCAAAAACTATTTTTTTGACAATACATAATACTTGTGCAAACTCTGTAGAAATACTTTGCAACCAAGGATAACTATTTGAAAGTTACCTTTTTCTGGCTGCTTTTACCATCCTGACTGCCGCCATGATAATGATGGCAAAAGCAACAAGGCCGAGCACACCGTAAAGCCAGTCGACTGTGTTCTTTAATACTACGAGAAAGACAATGGAGAAGAGAAAAATGGTGGCAACTTCATTGAATAACCTCAGCTGAAAAGAAGAAAAACGAAATTTTCCCTGCTGCAATTCGAGCAGTATTTTACGTGTAAAGAAATGATACACCAGCAAGCCCAGAACAAACGCAAGTTTCAGCTGCATCCATCCCTGATCCAGCCATGCCGGGTTCAGGTAAATCAGGATGGTGCCAAACAGCAAAGTGAGCCAGCAAGCAGGCGTCATAATGGCATTCCAGAGCAGTTTTTCCATTTTCGCAAACTGGGCAAACAGCACATTCCGTTCAGTATCAGTCTTTTCCAATGCTTCTGTATGATACACAAATAGGCGTGGCATATAAAAAAGTCCTGCAAACCAGCTGACAACGAAAATAATGTGAAGGGCCTTGAAATGAAGATAAGTCATGATTGCAAGTTAAGTACTTTTCAGTACGCATTAGCTGCTTGGAAACGATCTTTTTGTGGTCAAATTTCGTAAATATTAATGAATACCTCAGATAAAACTTTCTTTGAAAACTATTCGTTAACTATTCAGGCAAATAAAGCAACCAACAAGTATGAAAAAAACCATCCCGATTTTCATGTTTCTGTTTTTGTGCTGCATGGTTGTCGTATCATGCGCGCAGTCGGATAAAAAACAAAAAACCAAAATGAACAAAGAAACGGCTTCGGCACTGGACGAAGATCATGTGGATACTTCCAATACGGAAATCGCAACTTTTGGAACCGGATGTTTCTGGTGCACGGAAGCAGTTCTGGAATCGCTTGATGGGGTCAAAAAAGTGGTTTCAGGCTATGCCGGCGGCCATGTTGCAAATCCTGACTACAAAACAGTGTGTACCGGTACCACAGGCCATGCAGAATGTGTGGAAGTAACGTACGATCCGAAAGTAATTTCTTATGCCGACTTGCTGCAGGCATTTTTCCGCAGCCACGACCCTACTTCACTGAACCGTCAGGGAAATGACGTCGGAACGCAATATCGTTCGGTCATTTTTTATCATAACGAAGAGCAGAAAAATCTGGCTGAAAAGGCAAAAAGCGAACTGGATAAATCAGGGGCCTATTCCAAACCGATTGTTACGGAAATATCCAAAGCGCCAACGTTTTATATAGCAGAAGATTATCATCAGAATTACTTTGCCAATAATCCCGATCAAGGGTATTGCGCATTTGTAATTGCCCCGAAACTGGACAAGTTCAAAAAGGTATTCAAAGACAAATTGCGCAGTAATATATGATTTGAATACTTTAAAAGCTGTTTTAAACCATTTATCCCAGCTTTTAACCCGTACAATAACTACTAATGGCACAAGTTTTGAAGCGTTGAAATAAAGGCTTTAATTTGTGCCATAATTTTTTAACAATAACTAATCTATTACTATGAAAAAGGTTTTCTTAATGTTTTTTGTTGCAGCGTTTATGAGTTTAGCTTCTGAAAAAGCTTTCGCACAGTACGAAAAAGGAGATAAATTACTGAACGTTGGCATTGGTCTAAACTCCTATTACGGCGGTGGTACTCCAATCGGAGTAGCGTTTGAATACGGCGTTACAGATGCAATTAGTGTAGGTGCACAAATTGACTTTTCAAGATGGTCATACGGTTACGGCGGATATAAATGGAGCTATACTTTTGTTCCGGTTGCATTACGCGGATCATACCACTTTGGACAGTTGCTTAATCTTAGCACAGACAAACTGGATTTATATGGAGGAGCTGCATTAGGTTACTACATTTCCAGCTACAGCGACAACTCAGGATACTCTGGAGTTTATGACAATGCTTATGGAAACAAAGGTCTTTTCGGTTTGTTTGCCGGTGGCCGTTACTATTTCAAAGAGAATATTGCAGCTTTTGCTGAGGTTGGATTTGGCGTTTCTACTTTAAAAGTTGGAGCGACATTCAAATTCTAAAATCATAACGACATAAAAAAAGCGATGCATTGAGTTGCATCGCTTTTTTTATGTCATTGTTGATATGGTTTACACTTGATAAATATAAATCTGAAAATTTCCATAAAGACAATTATCAATCCACATTTTACCTATCAATTTCACCTTCCATAATCGCCATTAACGATGCACTTTTTCCGGTGTAGAAGCAGGATGCCGATCAGGGTTTTCCGGTGCGTTATCAAAAGTTCCTGTTTCTGTATTTCCATATTTGATAGAAGCAATTTCTGTTCTTCTAACTGAATAAACCGGGCCTTCAGGATCAGAAACTTTCCTGTACTTTACGACATTTTCATCTACTTCCTGTATCAGCACTTCAAGCTTCGTATTGTCTTTCATAACAATAATATCCGGCTTTCTGATGGTTTGAGCAAATGAAAAGTTTACCAGCGAAATCAAAAAAGCTAGAGATAACAATCTGGTTTTGAAAGTGAGATTATCTTTCATAAGGTTGAGATTTGTAGTTAATTCAAAATTTAAACAAAGCTGGATCAAAAGAAAAAACTTAACGTTAAAAAACCGGATTTATTCCGCACATTAAATCCCGGCGTAAATCTTAAACTTTCCAGAGGCTGATTTCTTCTTTCCAGTTCCGATTTCACTTTTTCCGCTTTTGCTTTGTAGACTTTATGGTTTTTAAAGCATATCAAACCGAATACGCCGCCAAAAACAGGACCGGCAACAGCAAGTGAATTTCCGAACTTTTTATTGTCCGAACTGTTGCCGGAATTAGCAATTATAAACCCTGAAATCAGTGAAGCAGCAGCGAAAGATGTGAATACAACAGCACCCGTTTTTCCATCAATCGCCTTGTTTTTATAAAATTCGTATTTATCCCTCAGCTGATCGGAATTGGCCATAACGATGCTTTTATCAAATGGATTCTCAGGCAAGTTGGCCATATCTGCATATTGCCCGACGGAATCCGGAGAAATACGGACCGCTGCTACAGAATCTTTTACATGAATCGTTTTACCGCTTTTCAGTAAAATACGCGCAACCTGATCCATATAAATGAATGCTTTGGCACTGTCTGGAGTGGCAAGGTCACGGTAATTGACTTTCTCATAACTTACCTGCAGGATAAGCGCCTGAATCCGCGTGCTGTCACGTCTGACGATGACATCATTTTTACGAAGTGACTGTGCATAAACAGAATTTGTCAAAGAAAGCAAGACCAATCCAAATGAAATAAAAATGGCTTTTTTAAGTGTGTGTGATTGCATGATTTATTGTTAAGAATATAAAAATTTACTTCTTCAAACTGGTCGGAAACAGGAACAACAATGCAGAATTACACACCGAATTTGTTCAGCTGTTTTACCAAAACGTCAAAATCTTTCGGATACGGCGCTTCCACGCGCACAGGCTCGCCATTCATCAATGCGAAAGACAATGAATGCGCATGAAGCGCAACGCGCTGAATCAAAGGTTGTTCTTCTGTTTCCTTTTTAAGGTTGAACTTACGCTTGAGACTGGAAAGAAAAATAGGCTCGCCGCCGTATTGCGGATCACAAACAATCGGCGCTTTCAGACAGGAAAGATGAATACGGATCTGGTGCATTCTTCCGGTGATCGGTATGCATTCGATGAGCGTATAGCCACGGTAAACTTTCAGCGTATTGAAAATGGTTTCGGCAATCTTTCCTTCTGCCCGGTCGATTTTTACGGCAGTACCGTTTTTTAACGGCAGAATCGGAAGGTAAACTGAAATACTGTCGAGGTTATGAATGCCGTTTGCAACCGCATGGTACCTCTTGGTTACTTCACGATGTTCAAACTGCATGGCCAGATGCCGGTAAGCAGCCGGGTTCTTGGCAAATGCCAGTACGCCGGAAGTTTCTTTGTCCAGCCGGTGTGCAGCCTGCAGTTCCGGGTTATATTCTTTTGCCAGCCGCAGCACGCTGCCGCCCCGGTCTGCCGTTCTTTCATCCAGTGTAGCTAGATGCGGCGGTTTATTGACCAGTAAAAAATCCTCGTCCTCAAATAATATCAGGTCTTTAAAATCGATCTTCATAGTTGTTTTTAATAAAAATATCCGGATTAATTACATGCAAACTGTAATTGATCCGGATTTGCTTTCGTGCAAAGATAACGATTTACTACATCAGAATACTTACTTTGGTCGGATTCGGATTAATGGTGTCCGACTCCACAAGGCCGTCGCGCAGGCGTACAATGCGGTGTGCATAATGCGCAATATCCTCTTCGTGCGTAACCATAACGATTGTATTTCCCTTGCTGTATAACTGGTCGAAAAGATCCATGATTTCATAGGAAGTTTTGGTGTCCAGATTTCCCGTCGGCTCATCCGCAAGCAGAATACTCGGATCATTTACCAATGCGCGCGCAATGGCGACACGCTGCCGCTGCCCGCCGGAAAGTTCATTGGGCTTGTGTCCGGCCCGGTTTTCCAGACCTACATTTTTCAATGAGAGCATTGCCTTTTCCGTTCGGTCCGATTTGCTCAGGCCAGCATAGATAAGCGGCAAAGCTACGTTATCGAGTGACGACATTCGGGGAAGAAGATTAAAGGTCTGAAACACAAACCCGATTTCTTTGTTTCTGATTTCAGCCAGTTCGTTTTCCGTCATGTCGCTTACGTCCTTGTTGTTCAGTATGTATTTACCGGTTGTGGGCGTATCCAGACAGCCGATGATATTCATCAGCGTGGATTTTCCAGAGCCGGAAGGACCCATGAAAGCAACGTATTCGCCTTTATTGACAGAAATAGTGACCGATTTCAGCGCCTGAATAACTTCACTGCCCATAATGTAACGTTTTGCAATATCCGAGGTTTCTATAATTTTCATGCAATGCTGTTTTTCAGGCTTTAAAATTTATTTTCTGATTTCTGTCCATAGCATTTCAGGATGCAGCCGAAAGTTTCCGGAAATAAGTATGTACAAACAATGCCGAAAGGATCACTGCCGCGGAAACATCTTCATTTTCAATGTCGCCTTCATTTTTCCAGAAACTCGTCAGCCGGAAACCGGCTGTTGCATCCGCGTTTTGTACGGACCATTTTCTTCTTGTCCAGGATTCAAACTTCCATTCGTAATCCTGTTCGTTGTATGAAATCTTCGCCGAGCCTTTCCAGAAATTGTATTTTATTTGTCCGAGCTGCTTCTCGCCCTCTATGTCGAGGATTTCTGTGGTGCGCTTTCCTACGCCTTTGGTCCTGAATTTTACAAGATGACCGTTCAGTTCACCATAACCGTCATTGTTCCAGCTGCTGCTTTTTAAAATGCCTACAATCAGTTTGCCGCGAAAAATCCGGCATTCATTTCCGCTAAAATTGGATTTCCAGGTCAAGGACATATTGGATGAAGTGTAAAGCTAAAGTATAAAATCATTGAAACTCGGCTCTCTGTTTTTCAATCAGAGCTCTCATGGGCTGATAACGGTTCATAAATTGCTGATAATCGGCAGCTGATGCCCATTGCTTTACCTTTATTTCGCCTTCATTTGCTTGTCCCAACAAACCTTGTTCCAGGCTTAGAAACGCGTATTGTTCCCACAACCGGGGCGCATATTCATTATACCGCAGCGCATCCAGAATAATTTTATACGCTTTTGAAATCTGCTTTTTCCCTCTGAAATATTCGGATGCCGCAGACACGATCCCGGCATCAAACGGATTGTTTTTAACTGCATTGTCAAAGTTTTTTTCCGAAGGTGATTTGCTTATTACCTGAACAAGCGAGTCGGAACCGGAACGGGGTTTAGCGTCGGAGAAAAGCGTTTGTTTCAATTGGCCAATCGCATTGTCCGGAGATTTTTCCTGAAGCTTGTCGAGCAAAACAACAGCCACTTCCTTTTTGTCAGATAACGCATTGGCAATAGCCATTCCGATCGTGCCTTCGGTTCCTTCCACTTGCGACAAGAATTCAATGGCTTTGTCATAAAGGCCAAGCTGCAACAGCCAGTGGCCAAGCACTTTATTATATAGCTGGCTTTTTTCGCCTTCTTCTTCGGTCCAGGCCGTCAGCGTTTCCAGCGCCTTTAATTTGCTGCGGCTGTAAAATTCGGAATACAAGGAAGCAAATGTCAGATCTTCGGATAATACCGGGTTCTTTGCAGCCAGCTTTGGCAGCAGAATGGCCGGCATGCTGTCCAGTTTGGCCTGATTGGTTGTATAATTTAAAAGGTACGCAAATGCAGAAACGCTCAGCATGGAATCTGCCGGAACGGCTTCTTTATTGAATTCTTCCTTGACGAACTGCTGTCTCAAATTTTGTATTGCAAGCCAGTTTGCCTGCCATGACAAGTAACTGTGTTTTTCACTTTTTGCCGCTAATGAATCCAGCAAACCGGAATCGGTGCTCTTTGCCAGAATCGCCAGCAGATTCGTTGCCGGAATTTCGGGGCGGCTTGTATTTTCTGCGGCTTTATCCAGATAAAAATAGGCAGAATCCGCCACGTTGGTTCTGGAATACAGCATACCGAGGTTATTCAGCAATTCGCCGTTTTCCGGAAACCGATTGATTCCTTCTTTCAAACTGTGCACGGCGTCAAAAAAGAGATTTTCCTGCACCAGAATTCCACTTAGTCCTGCATAGGCCTGCGGCGAAGGATTTTTCAGCAAAGCTTGCCGGAAATAGAAGGCGGAAGCATTTTCGTCACCTTGCTTGAGAGCAAGCGAAGCGAGTGCATAATTGGATTTATGGTTTTGAAATTCCTGCTGCAAGGCCAGTTTGTAATACTGTTCAGCCAGCACAAATTCTCCGGTATTGGAATACAAATCGCCCAAGCCATTAAAATATCCGGTAATGGCCTGATTGAACGGCAGCAGTTTCTGGATAGAAAACAAAATAATGACTCCGGCAAATCCGAACAGGCGTGTTTGCGTAAGGCCAAAGCGGAGCGGTTTGTAGAGTACTTTATATACAGCCAGATTTTGCTGGAAAAGCGGATAAAAATTGATGAGTACATAAAAAAGGAAAACCGTACTCATGGCAAGCTGACCCTGAACGACTACATCTTCCAAAACTTCCAGAACGGGATCATTGGCAGTGCCGGCCGCAAACGCAGCAAATGCAGCAGAAATAATGAACAAGCCGGTATAAAGCCAGAAACCTGTAGACCTGAAAGGCAACGTGCCGGCCGTAGCATCCGCTCTTCTTCTGAAACCCCACAAACCGGCGACAGCAGCAAACAAGGCAAGATATACCGGACTGATCAGCGTAAGGTTCCAGTCAATAACTTTTGTGTTTTTTAAATACATCAGCAATAGTAGAAGCAGATACAGGACACTGATAACAATAAAGTTGATCAGTCCTGCTTTGCCTTTGCCCGGAGAAGCGCTTGTACTCAGCCAGACCAGCGCCGCGATTATTTCTGTGGCCGAAACAAGCAGGAACAAAACGGTAAGCAAAAGCCAGAGCGGAAAAGAATAAGATGCGGCGGTAAATGCGGGAAAAGCCGTTTTTGCCCCAAACATGACAATCAGCGCAAATACTACTGAAACAGCCAGCATGCCTGAAATCCGTACGGCAATGCCCAAGTCGGGCCGGAAAGCATGAAAATAATAACCCAGCCCGCCATATAACACAACGGCAAGCAGAAACATGGACCGGTTTCCTTCTCCGAAAACATTCAGTATTTCAAGTTGTGAAAAACTTAAAAGCAGAATAAACACGATCATTCCCGCAAGATACCAGAAACGCGGCATGGTCGTCAGTGAAGCCAGAACGAGAGAAAGTCCGGACAATGCAAATACCCAGAAAAGCTGCACAACCAGAAAGTCCGTTTCCATAACGGAAGCAATAAAACTTTCGGTAACAAGGTGCGAAGGAACAGCAACGCCATATTTCCATTGACCGAGCTGAAACACATCCACGACAGACGGTATTTCCGACAGTTCGCTCAGCACATTCCAGCGAATTACATTGGCAAGCGGATCGATACTTTTGATAATAAAGAAAAGCAGTGACAGTAATAATACTGCAAAAGCGACGGCTGTCATCCTGCGCTCAGACGGCGACCACACTTTCCAGAAAAAGAATTCCTTCATAGATTTTAATTAAATCCGTCTTTTCAAATACAGTTTGAGCAAAAAACGGCTTGTTTTCTAAAAAATATCCAATATTTCAATAATTGAACTGTTGGTACTGACCAAATTATCTCCTACTTTTGCGGTCTGAAAAAAACCTCATTGGAGATAATCAAAATCATATAATGGCAAACGCGGCAAACATAGGAAAAATTACACAGGTAATTGGTCCGGTTGTAGACGTATCATTTGAAGACAGCGGAAATATTCCGGCTATTCTTGATGCGTTGGAAGTCATCAAATCAAACGGTCAGAGAGTTGTTCTTGAATGTCAGCAACATTTGGGTGAAGACCGCATCCGTACCATTGCAATGGATAGTACCGAAGGTATGCAGCGTGGTATGACGGTGACTCCGCTTGGAGCGCCTATCAAAATGCCGATCGGCGAAGGGATCAAAGGACGCCTATTCAATGTAATCGGTGAAGCGATCGACGGACTGACGGCAATTGATTCTTCAAACGGTATCTCAATCCACCGTTCTGCTCCCAAATTTGAAGATCTGGCAACTTCTACAGAGATCCTTTTTACAGGTATCAAAGTAATCGACTTGCTTGCTCCGTATGTAAAGGGTGGCAAAATCGGATTGTTCGGTGGTGCCGGTGTTGGTAAAACTGTACTTATTCAGGAATTGATCAATAACATTGCAAAAGCATACGCCGGTCTTTCGGTATTTGCAGGTGTTGGCGAGCGTACCCGTGAAGGAAATGACCTCATGCGCGAAATGATCGAAGCCGGTATCATTAAATACGGCGACGAATTCAAGCACAGCATGGAAGAAGGCGGCTGGGATATCTCCAAAGTGGATTATAACATGCTGAAAGATTCACAGGCAACTTTCGTGTTCGGACAAATGAACGAACCTCCTGGCGCCCGTGCGCGTGTTGCACTTTCCGGTCTTACCATGGCGGAATATTTCCGTGACGGCGACGGCGAAGGACAAGGCCGCGATATTCTTTTCTTTATCGATAACATTTTCCGTTTTACACAGGCTGGTTCCGAAGTATCCGCTCTTTTGGGACGGATGCCTTCTGCGGTAGGTTATCAGCCGACACTGGCTACTGAAATGGGACAAATGCAGGAACGCATTACGTCAACAAAACGTGGTTCTATTACTTCTGTACAAGCGGTTTACGTACCTGCGGATGACTTGACTGACCCGGCTCCTGCTACGACATTCGCCCACTTGGACGCAACAACCGTACTTAGCCGTAAAGTATCTGAAAAAGGAATTTACCCGGCTGTGGATCCGCTCGATTCAGCTTCAAGGATTTTGAATGCAGAAACATTGGGTGCAGCACATTACGACTGCGCACAGCGTGTTAAAAACATTCTTCAGCGTTACAAGGAATTGCAGGATATTATTGCGATCCTTGGTATGGAAGAACTTTCTGACGAAGACAAACTGGTTGTATCCCGTGCCCGCCGTGTTGAACGCTTTTTGTCACAGCCTTTCTTTGTGGCCGAGCAGTTTACAGGTCTGAAAGGAACGCTTGTGGATATCAATGATACCATCAAAGGTTTTAACCTGATTATGGACGGAAGTTACGATCACCTTCCGGAAATGGCTTTCAACCTTGTCGGTACGATTGAAGACGCTCAGGCAAAAGGAGAAAAAATGCTTGCAGAAGCAACCAGATAAGTTAATAAATGCTTGGTCATAAATAAGCTGGCTGTTCAAGGAATAGAAATTTGTTTTTCCTTTTACCCGCTGAAAATGACTGACAACTAAACGCGCGGCGTACCGCAGCTATAAAAATGCATTTAGAAATAATTACCCCAGATAAAAAAGTGTTTGCCGGCGAGGCAAATGCCGTTACATTACCGGGTACCGAAGGACAGTTTCAGGTTCTGAACCGTCACGCTCCGCTGGTCAGCACGCTGGGCAAGGGAGATGTGGTTGTGGATACCGGTGCTGAAAAGCAAACTTATATTATTGACGGAGGAGTTGTGGAAGTGCTGAATAATAAAGTGCTGGTGTTGGCCGAGGCTGTTTTATAGGAAAAATATACATTGCAGAAAAAGCAGATGCTGTTCAAACGGCATCTGCTTTTTTATTTTCTTTTAGCCAATCATCATTACACTTCCATAACAAGAAGTATTGCATTGTTTGATAAAGCTTCAAACTCGATTTCGGTTACATTCCTCAACGACAGTCCGTCACGCTGTTCCAGCAGCCGGTTCTGGACTTCAAAGGCGCCTTCTATTACAAAAACAAAAATGGCTTTATCTGAATTATAAAAAAAAGTGCCTTCTTCCCTGCCGTCATACCGGCCGATCAAAATCCGGTTTTCGTCTTCTCGTTTCCTGTTTATCGTCAGAAGTCTGTTTTTATCAGAAATATCAAAAGCAGTTAATTCGGCACTAGACCATGCATTTTCAGTTTCCTTGAATCGGATCTGCAGATAATTGACCGTTTCATTTGCATAAGGATTTGTTATAGTCAAACTGTTATCCGGCCCGGTCAGATATTCCAGCATTTCACCTGAATTTACATACTTAACTTCTTCCGGTGAATGAATTTCCAATGCGCCGGCAAGCGGAAGCAGAACAATGCGGACCGTTTCTGCTGTTTTTATTTCAATACTGCTTTGAGGAAGAAGCATTTCATCGTTTAAAGCCAGCAAATTTCCAAACGGCCCTCTGCTTTCCGCATGATAAGTGTCAAAATTGAAAGTACAGAAACGATAAAAATCCGCTGTCTGAAAAACGCCTCTTTGACTCTGAAGATAAATCCGGGCTTCTGGCTGTAAAAGCATAATACTAGAATTAACAATTTGAATAATGCTGTCCGAAGCTGTTAGCGGCTGGCTGTTAGCAATTGGAATTTCGAGTTAGCGACAAAAAGTCGGAACTATCGAACAAAAGCCAATGGCCATAAGCTAACAGCCAACAGCTTTACGCACTTACAACAATGGCATGCGTCAGTTCAAATGCAGTGGAAACACTTCCTGTAACGGTAGCCATTTCAGTGGAAACGCCGTCACTGAAAACATTGTCCCTAGCATTGGTCGTATCCGCTTGTCCGTGGCTGGCATAAACGCCTTGTGCATAAACTACTTTGCTGATTTCTTCAGGAAATGCAATTTGGGTTACAAGCAAGGATTTACCGCTGGCATTGTAAATATGTACGTGAATATGCGGCGCTCTGCCCGAGTACCAGCCGGGATAAATACTCGTAAAAGTCACAAGCCCGCTGGCGTCCGTCGTTTGCCTTCCTCTCAGAAAATGAACATTCTGATAATTTGTTGACTGCATTCCGCTTCCGCCATATTCGGAATAATTGCCCGCTGCATCACAATGCCATATATCCACCCATGCACCCGATAATGCCTCACAATTGTTGTTTTTGTTCTGAATTGTGATTTTTACAGTCAGTTTATTTCCCTGTCTGTCCAGCGTAATGTCGTTGCTGACCAGGCTGGCCGGGGACTTTGTAGGAAATGGGCCCGCAGTTTCTGAAGCGGTTGCCGTGCAAGTTCCGGAATTTAAATCGGTTGTTGTTCCCGAAGTAGGATTTGTGGCGGTTATTGTTTCTGCCGGATCAACTGTGCTGTCCGAGCAGCTGATTAAAGGGGCAACGGCAGCAAAGCCAAGCATTGAAAATCCTCTTTTTAAAAATTCTTTACGTTCCATGATTTCGCAATAGTTCTTTGTTTCCATACATAATCGCATGTACCCGAAACTTTGTTGCGCTGCTCAGTCCATGTATCGGTTAATGGTTGGGTTTTGCCGGTGAATGCCCGGGTTTCTGTTAATGGCTTTTCCATTTCCGGATAAAATCCAGATAACTGTCGCTCAGTGGCAGTTCCCGTTCTGTTGTCAGGCGTACTTTCCTGTTTTGTATTGATTTTACAAGCACATCCGGAACAATGTAACTTCTGTGTATGCGGCTGAAACGGTTTTGCGGAAGTATTTCAAGAATTTCTTTCAGCGACATCAGCGTCAGAACCGGATGCCTTGCATTCAGTAGATGAATTTTGATATAGTCCTCCATTCCTTCAATGTATTCAATATCTTTCAAATCAATTTTCACCATTTTGTATTCAGATCGCACAACAATGGCTTCGTTTTCCTGCGTTTGCCGTGAATTGCGGTACTGAAATTGTTCCAGTGCCTTGTTCACTGCTTTTTCAAAACGTTGGAAACCAATGGGTTTCAGCAGATAATCAATTGCTTCCAGCTCAAACCCTTCATGCGCAAAATTCTTATGCGCCGTTGTGAAAATAACCATGGGCCTGTTTTCAAGTCTGGACACAATTTCAAGTCCGGAAAGATCGGGCATATGGATGTCAATAAACAACAGATCAACGGCATGGGTTTTCAGATAAAGCGCGCCTTCTACGGCATCGTCAAACGTTTGCAGCAATTCAAGCGCCGGAAATTCTGCAATGTAATTACGTAAAATATTCAGTGCAAGCGGCTCATCGTCAATGGCTATGCATTTCATCGGACATCAGTTTTAAATTTACCGTAAATACTTTCCCGTCATTATCCATATGCAGTTCATGCCGTTGCGGATACAGAAAGTCAAGTCGTTTTCTTGTATTGGCAATGCCCACTCCTATCCGGTTATTTTCTTTATTAAAATCAAAAATCGTATTCCGGCAAAAAAAGGAAACGGTATGCTGCGTATGCTCGACCCGGATTGCAATCGTCGATTCATGGTGATTGCTGATGCCGTATTTAAACGCATTTTCAACAAAGGTCATCAGGATCAAAGGTGCTATTCGGGTCTGCTGACCGTTTCCTGTAAATGTAAATTCCACGCGGGTCTTTGCGTTCATTCGCAGTTTCTGCAGATCAATGTAATTTTCAAGACAAGTGATTTCGTCTTCCAGCGGCACATCGTTTTCCATTGCTTCTTCTGTAATGTACCGCATCATTCCGGATAATTTCAGGATACTCGGCGCCGTATGTTCGCTTTGGCTGACGGCAAGCGAATAAATGTTGTTAAGCGTATTGAAAAGAAAATGCGGGTTAATCTGTGCCTTGAAAAATGACAGTTCTGCCTGCGCTTTATCCGCTTCAGACGTGATTACTTTTTTTTCCGAAAGCCGCCATTGCTCCGAAATCCTGATAGCCATGGACACAATCCAGACCATTACAAACAGAACAAGGCTGACAAAATCCACTGCCGGCGCTGTTCTTTCCGGCGACGGTGGCGGCGCAAATTCAGGATGAAAATTTTCGGATGGCAGTTCGGGAAATCTGTTTGTCGGCAGGATTTGCTGCTGATGATGAAATCTCCTGAAAATCAGGTTTTCAAACGGCTGACTGAAAAGGACGGCTGTAATTCCGATGAAAAAGAATCCTGTATAAAGAATAGGCCTCTGTTTCAGGAAAAACCGCGGAATCAATATCCAAAGATTCAGGTAAAATAGCAGAAAGTAAATCAGGAAAAACAACCAGAAATAGCCGGATGAAAGCAGTGTGAATTCCAGTTCCGGATCGCGTTCTCTGGACAGGATCGTCAGCGGCAAACTGATAAACAGCAGCCATCCAAAAAGATGAAAGATCCAAAGCTTTTTTGTCTGAAACATATCTGAGCCGCACATTTATTCCAACAACATGTAAATCACGACGAATATAGAAGTTACAAAAAGAAAAAGTTTTCCTATTTTCGAGAGATACAGAAATCTTCCCTTATGCAACAACCCGCTGCCAAAAATGAATTATTCAAGATTTTAGGTGTAGGCTTCGGCATAGCTGTAACCGTTGGCGGCACAGTCGGTACCGGAATTCTCAGGAAACCCGGCCCCATTGCCGCACAGCTTGGCGATCCGTGGCTCATTATGGGGCTTTGGCTGGCGGTAAGCCTGTATGCATTTCTGGGAACGCTTTGTACCATTGAGCTGGGCACTTCCATGCCCAGAGCCGGCGCCTGGTATGTATATGCAAGAAGGGCTTTCGGCGATTATGCAGGCTTTGTTGTAGGCATAAACAGCTGGCTCGGAACCTGTTCTGCTTTGGGTTTTGGCGTTTATACCATGAGTGAATACCTGGCTTTGCTCCTTTCTCCTCTTGCCGGATACGAGCCTTATGTGGCAGCTTCCATATTGCTGATCCTGACGATTATTCACTGGATCGGACTTGCGCTGGCAAGCAGTTTCCAGAATATCATGAGTGTTTTGAAAGGCGTCGGCCTTTTCATTTTTGTGGCGGTTTGCTATATCTACGGCAATGAAATTACGTCGGAACAGGCCACGCTGACTACAAGCCGGATTATGAGCACCGGAAGCTGGATAGCGCCGGTTGTTTTTTCACTTCAGGCGATTTTTTATACTTACGACGGCTGGCATACGGCGGCCTATTTCTCCGAAGAAGACCGCGATCCTTCCAGAAATCTGCCGCGTTCCATGATCGGAGGCGTTTTGCTGATCATTGCCATTTATCTGCTTTGCAACCTTGCTATCCTGCATATTCTGCCCATGAACGAGCTTTCGCAATCCAAGCTTGCTGCTGCAGATGCCATAAGGCTGATCTTTGGTGAAGGCTCGGGCAAAATTGTTACGCTCTTTCTGATGATTTCCATTCTGGGGATTGTCAATGCGCAGCTGCTTTTCAATCCGCGCGTACTGTATTCCATGAGCCGCGACGGACTTTTCCTGAAAGCCGGCAGTAGTGTCAATAAAGGCGGTACGCCGGCCGCCGCCATGCTTACCACGTCCGCCGTTGCCATCTTTTTAATATTGATCGGGAAAGATGCATGCGAAAAACTGTCGGATATTGCCACTTTCTTCTTCGTGCTGGGCCATGCCTCGGGCTTTGCTTCGCTGCTGGCATTGCGGAAGAAAGAACCGCTTCTGCCCCGTCCCTGGAAAGTTCCGGCCTACCCTTTTCTGCCGGCTCTGATGCTGCTTATTTCCCTTGCATTTCTTGCAAGCGCCGTTGTTCAGGATTTGCCTAGCAGCCAGTTTGCACTGCTTTTCATGATCATCAGTTACCCCGCCTATTTACTTGTGAGCCGTTTCAACCGTTAAATAAGTCAATATCGTTGCGATCTAAAAATTAATAAATTGCATTAAACGTATGTAAACAGGAACTATGCATTTGACCAAATATCTGCAGAAAAGTATGCTCGTTGCTGCTCTTCTTATGGCTTTGATGGCTTTGAAATGGGCGGACGAAGATTTCACCAGACAGATTACTTCAAAATTGCAGCTTTACCGGCATCAGTTTCCGTATGAAAAAGCCTATTTGCATACAGACAAACCGTACTATGTAACCGGTGATACTTTATGGTTTAAAGGGTATCTTGTGGACGGTTCCATGCACCTTCCCGACAGCGCAAGCAATCTTTTGTATGTAGATTTCATTGAACAGCAGACAGGTAAAAACGTGGCCTTGCGCCGCGTTCAGATGAGCGGAGGAATCGGGCATGGTGAAATTACACTGGATTCCTTGCCCGCCGGCGCTTATACAATCCGTGCTTATACAAACTGGATGCGTAATTTTTCAGACGTTTTTTTCTTCCAGAAAAGCATTCACCTTTTTGATACAGAAAGTAGTACCGCCAATGCTCCTTCCGATCTCACCAACGTCCAGTTTTTTCCTGAAAGCGGCCAACTTGTAGCGGGCATCAACACACGCGTTGCCTTCAAGGCCGTGAACGGAAACGGGCTGGGAACGGATGTAAAAGGCTTTATACTGAACCGGAACAACGATACCGTTTCTTCTTTTAACAGCGAATATCTTGGAATGGGCCGATTTCAGTTTGAACCCAAATCCGGCGAAAACTACACGGCTTTTATCAGGACAAAAGACGGAAAAGCAACCCGGTTCAACTTTCCGGAAGTACAGGAAAACGGCTTTACATTGCTGGTGGATAATTTGTCTAATCCTTTGAAAATGAGGATCATTGCTTATTGTAAAACGCCTGAAAAGAAAGACATTCCGGTGCATATTGTCGGCCATTCCAGAGGAATCATTTCATTTGCTGCAAGAGGCGTGATTTCAGATAAAGGTTTGACTATGAGCCTTCCCACAGCAGAACTGCCGGACGGAATTACGCACCTGACCCTTTTTGATGATCAGAACAAGCCGGTTTGCGAAAGACTGGTTTTTATCAATCATCAGAGAAGTCTGAACCTGAAAGTCAATTTGTCCAAAACAGCTTTTGCACCGAGAGAACAAACCGAAATAGAAATTGTTGCAACCGACTCTGCAGGCAAGCCGGCAGAAGCAAACCTTTCGGTTGCCGTAACGGATGCCGGACAAATCAAACAGCAGCCCTATGATGCCAATATTGTTTCTTACCTGCTTTTATCATCCGACCTCAAAGGGTTTATCGAGCAGCCCGGCTATTATTTTGACCTTGAGAAAAAACAGCGCAAAATCCATGCGGATTATCTCATGATGACGCAGGGATGGAGCAGGTTCCGATGGGAAGATGTGCTGCGCGATTCGCTGGAAGCACCCGGCCGTTTTCTGGAACAAGGCATTACGCTGACAGGCGAAGTACTGCGCAATGACAAACCGGTGAACAGTAAAATCATGCTGTCGCTTTTTCTGAGCAACGACAGCCTGAGTAATTTCCTGAGTGCTGAAACCAATGAAAACGGTAAATTTGCCATCTATAACCTTGTATTTGCAGATTCGCTTCAGATTCGTCTTCAGGGCATGAACAAAAAAGGAAACCAGAATCTTTCCTTTGTTCTTAACCCTTTTGATCCGCCCAGAATGACACTCCTGCAAGTACCTTTTTACCCCGTAACCGTGGAAGCTCAGAAATTTAAGGATTTCCTGAAAAGAGCCGGAGAAGAACAGGAGCTGACGAGAAAAATCAGGGAAAACCGGGAAAGATTATTGAAAGAAGTGACAATCAAAGCTAAAAAAGAAGTGCCTCGAGATTCAAGGAAACTGTACAACACAGCGGATGCAACGCTGAAAATAACGCCTCAGCTGGCTTCGGGAAACATGAGTGTGCTGGATATGCTGGCGGGCCGGGTTGCAGGCGTTCAGGTGAGCGGCTCGGGCATGAACGCGTCCGTGTTTATCCGCGGAAACAGAGGCGAACCGCTTTTTGTGCTGGACGGCATGCCGGTCGATAAAGCCATGATCACGAATCTGAATGTGTTCGATGTAGAATCCATTGATGTTCTGAAAGGCGCTTCTGCGGCTATTTTCGGCAGTCGCGGCGGCAATGGCGTTATTTCGGTCCTTACCAAAAGAGGCAATGCCAGCTACGATTATTCGCAGGACATCGTTCCCGGCGTACTGGTTTCAAAAATCGCAGGTTTTAACGTACCAAAAGAATTTTATGCACCTGCCTATGCCGTTAAAATGCCGGATAATGCCCTACCCGATTTCCGCTCTACCATTCACTGGGCACCTATGCTGAAAACAGATAAAAGCGGAAAAGTAAAATTCCGGTATTACAATACGGATGCTGCAACCAGCGTCGATGTGCGTGTGGAGGCACTGAGTCCTTCCGGAATACAGGGCGCGGCAAATGCAGGCTATGCCGTGCAGTAAGGATTTGCAGAAAGTGCTGAAAACTTTTCGTATATGCTGATTTTCAGACAAGAATCTTCCATTTTGCACGTTACTAATTTTATTTGTACGATGCTTTGGGTAAATCATACAGACAAAATTTGATAACTTTGGCATATACACCGAAACAGCCGGTCACGTCTACGATCTGATGGCATTAGATTCAAATATGAGGACTGAATATATAAAATGGATCCTTTTCTTTTGTGTGTTTGCAAATCTGGGAATTTCCTGGCCGGCAAATGCGCAGCGCCGCGGGAAAGACCGTGACAAAGAACCTCAGAAAGCTGAAAATACCGATTTTCGCCTGACAGAGGAATCGCTCGCCGCAGAAGGAATGAAGTTCATGATGAAAGATGAACCGGACCGCGCGCTTCCTGTATTTGAAAAGCTGGTTCAGGCGAACGGTAACGATGCTGCGGGCCATTACCTGATGGCTACGGCGCTGGTCAAAATGGAAAAGTTTGATGAAGCGATTACCGCATCAAAAAAAGCGTACGACCTGAACAAGGAAAATATTTATTATGCGCAGCAGCTGGCCGAATTGTATGCCAAACGCAGAAAGTACAGCGAAGCAGCCGGCATTTACGAAACACTCCTTTCCAAAAACCCTTCCAATATCCAGTACGGAATTGAACTTGCCGCCATTTACGTGTTCAATGACCAGTTTGACAAAGCCATTGACACGTACAATATTCTTGAAAAAACACTCGGGATAACAGAAGAAATCACCCGACAGAAACAACAGCTTTATCTGAGACAGAACAACCTTGAAAAAGCACTGGCCGAAGGTAAAAAACTGATTGCATCCGAGCCGGCGGAAGTGAGTTACAGAGTGGAACTTGCCGAAATGCTGATTGCCAATGACCGGATTGTTGAAGCAGTTGCCCCGCTGGAAGAAGCACTTAAAATTAACCCCGACGAAGCGCAGGCGCATGTACTGCTGGCCGATATTTACAGAAGGAACGGCGATGTACAGAAATGCAATCAGGAACTGAAACTTGTATTTGCCAATCCAAATCTGGATGCGGATCCTAAAATCAGGGTTCTGAGCGGTTATCTCAAAATGCTGAAAACACCGGCCGAGCTGGGCGAAGCCGTCACGCTGATCAGACAGCTTTCGGAAACGCATCCCAATGAACCGCGTGCGCATGTCATTTATGGTGATTTGCTGGCGCGTCAGGATAAAAAAGCAGAGGCCCGAGAAATGTATCTGAAAGCAGCCTATGCGGATGCATCTGACTTTGCGGTATGGGGCGCTATTTTACAGCTGGACGGCGACCTTAATCAGGTTGACAGCATGCTTGTACACTCGGAAAAAGCACTGGAAGTATTTCCAAATCAGGGTATGTTCTGGTACTCAAACGGAACAGCGCACCTGATTAAAAAGCAGTACAAAGAGGCTATTTCTTCGCTGGAAGAAAGCCTGAGACTGATCAGCGACAAACCCGAAATGATCCCGTATATCAATGCGCAGCTTGGCGATGCCTACAACGGACTCGGCGAACATGCGAAGTCGGATGCAGCGTATGAACTTGCGCTGAAAGGCAATCCGGACGACGATCATGTGCTGAACAATTACAGTTATTTTCTGTCGCTCCGTCGGGAAAAACTTGATCTTGCACTTAAAATGTCCGAAAAGCTTGTGCAGCAGCATCAGAATAACCCGACATACCTCGATACGCATGCGTGGGTTTTGTATATCCGGAAAGAATACAAGAAGGCAAAGGAATTTCTTGAAAAGGCCATGCTGGACAGCAACAGCGTCAGCGGAACGATTGTGGAACATTACGGCGACGTCCTCTTCAAGCTTGGAGAGCGCGACAATGCGGTTGCACAATGGAAAAAGGCCAAAAGAATGGGAGAAACAACGGAACTTCTTGATAAAAAAATAGCAACTGGTGCATTACATGAGCAATAAAATCTCGATCTGGTTTGTAGCAATTGGTTTTCTATGGCTTACATCGTGTCACAAACAACGTTCTTCAACAAGTGTCATTCAAATAGTCGCTACGGATTCCGTTGCGGTTGATTCGTTACCGGCAAACCCGGATTCTTCAGTAGCAGCCATAGACTCTGCAGAAACAAATGCAGCGGTTAAGGTCAATGAAATCCAGTTTGATTATCTCGTAGCAAAATCCAAATTCTCTTTCAAAAGCAAAACCCAGGATTTCGACAATACGAACGTGAATATTCGTATCAAAAAAGACAGCGTTATCTGGATTTCGGTAACCGGCGTCGGTTTTGAAGTGGCCCGCGGATTGATTACGCCAGACTCCATTATTTTTATGGACAAGTTTCATAAAGATTACTTTGTGTTCAGTTACGAGCAGCTGAGCAAGCAATATAATTTCAATCTCAATTTTGCACTTCTTCAGTCCGTTATCATCGGAAATATGCCTTTTCCCCAGCCTGCGGATGCGCCGTTTGTCAAACAGAATGATTTTTACGTTCTGAAACAAATGGTGGAAAGGCTTGAAGTTGACAACTTTATCGGAGAAAACAACCTGAAATTATCACGGCTCAAAGCAACTGAAGTACCGACGCAGAACACTTTTATACTGGATTATGAAGATTTCAGGGAAGTACAGGGATTTCTTTTTCCATTTACGAGTATCATCAATCTTAATGTAAAGTCGCAGAAAGACCAGCAGGTAAATCAGACCGACATGCGCATCAGGCACAGTAAAGTGGATCTTGTCCGTGAAAGTCCCGGTTTCCCGTTCAGTGTTCCGTCGGGTTACAAGCGTAAAAGGTAAATTCACAATGTCCTTGAAATCATAGGGCAAAAACCCCAAGTCTGCTTAACTTTGCCTGCTTTTTAAGGTATCTGGCCGCAAGAATTAATCGTATGCCCTTTCAAAAAATCTTTTTTCGTGCTTTATTTTTATTACTGACATTCACTTTTTGCACGCATACTGCGGTATTTGCGCAGAAAACGCGCGAACAGCTGGAACGTGAAAAGAGTGAAAACCAGAGCAAGATCAGGGAAATACAGAATATTTTAAAGCAGACGTCTTCTCAGAAAAACGTTAACCTTGGCCAGCTGAAAGCCTTAAACCAGCAAATTAATACGTATAAAAAGCAGATTGACCTGCTTTCCGATGATCTTGAACTTCTGAACGGCGAATTGAAAGTACTTGAAAAAAAACGCCAGGTGCTGGATAACGATCTTGCCAAACTGAAAGTCGAGTACGGCCATATGATTTATGAAGCATCCAAACGGAATGTATATTTCAATCAGCTGGTCTTTTTGTTTTCTGCCGGGACCTTCAATCAGTTTGTACTGCGGTATAAATACCTGAAACAATATACGGAAGCAAGGCAGGGACAAGTAAAGGAAATAGAAATTCTGCAAGACAAGCTTGCGGTTGAACGCAAGCGGATTACGGTTAAGAAAAACCAGCAAAAAAATGTTCTGGACACACGGGTAAGTGAAAATACAAAGCTGGAAGGACTTAAAGTAAAGCAGAATGAAGTGATTCAGGTGCTTTCGCAAAAGGAAGTCGAGCTGAGGAAACAGATTGCCGAGAACAAAAGAGCGACCGATTTGCTGGAAGCCAATATCCGCCGGATTGCAGAAAGAGAACGCCGCGAACGTCTGGAAAGAGAACGCAGAGAAAGAGAAGAACGCGAAGCAAGACGACGTGCAGAAAGGGAACGAATTGCACGTGAAAATGCAGAAAGAGAGAGAAAAGGAGAAGCTGCCGTCAAAGTAGAGCCGAAAGTGGAAGAAGAACCGGTCATTTCAAGCGGTATGAGCGAAGAAGAAACTACGCTGGCCTCTTCCTTTACAGCTTCCCAATCACGCTTGCCATGGCCTGTAAAAGGCTTTGTTTCGGGACATTTCGGCCAGCGTCCGCATGCTATTTTAAAAGGCGTTATGGTGGATAACCTTGGCGTGGATATTCAGACTTCCGCCGGAGAGCCGGTGCGTTCCGTATACGACGGCGTAGTACTGGATGTAACGGAGATGCCGGGAATGGGAAATGTAGTGGCGATCCAGCATGGAAATTACATGACTATTTATGCAAAAATGAACGGCGTTACGGTAAGAGCCGGACAGAAAGTAAAAGCGAGAGAAAACATCGGCAGAGTTGCAACGGATAGCGACGGCACCTCGGAACTGCAGTTCCAGATCTGGAAAAATACATCACGACTGAATCCTGAAAACTGGCTCATCAGAAGGTAAAACCAGATTGTCGGTTTGAAAAGGAATGATCGGGCCGGGTAAGTTGTTACATGGCTGAAAGCCGGACTTTGCTGTGAAGTTATCATCCTTGCTCATTTATTGCTACAAGCGACAGCCGGTTGCCGGTTCCTGAAAATATTTACTTACAAATCCTGTAAATTATGTCCATACATACTCCTGATATCAAGCGTGTAACTACTCATGTCATACAGGAAATGAAAACCCGCGGTGAAAAAATATCCTGCCTTACCGCCTATGATTATTCTATGGCCGGAATTGTGGATGCCGCTGGTGTGGAGCTGATACTTGTCGGTGATTCTGCATCCAACGTAATGGCGGGGCATGAAACGACACTGCCCATTACAATAGATCAGATGATTTATCATGCTGCTTCTGTGGTAAGAGCGGTTAAAAGGGCTTTGGTTGTTGTGGATCTGCCTTTCGGTTCGTATCAGGGCAATTCGCGCGAAGCGCTTAATTCTGCCATCAGGATTATGAAAGAATCCGGCGCTCATGCTGTAAAGCTGGAAGGCGGCCTTGAAATCCGGGATTCCATTACAAGAATTCTGAGTGCGGGCGTTCCGGTTATGGGTCATCTGGGACTTACGCCTCAGTCGATTTACAAATTCGGAACTTATACCGTGAGGGCAAAGCAGGAAGCGGAAGCGCAGAAATTACTGGAAGATGCCCGCATGCTGGAAGAAGTAGGCTGTTTCTCTGTTGTTCTTGAAAAAATTCCTTCTTCATTAACCAAGCAGGTTTCCGAAAGTATCCAGATTCCGACCGTTGGGATCGGGGCCGGGCCGCATGCAGATGGCCAGATTCTTGTTCTGCACGATTTACTGGGTATCAATAAAGAATTCAAGCCTCGTTTTCTGCGGCGCTATGCGGATCTGAACGGTGTTATGACCGATGCCATTTCAAATTATATCAAGGATGTGAAAGCCAAATCATTTCCGAATGAAAAAGAGTCTTATTGACCTTTTTAAAAGTATTTACCAGACAATATGAATAAAAAGCCTTTCCAAGTTATATACGAAGACAATCACCTGATTATAGTAAATAAACAGCCGGGAATTCTGGTTCAGGGTGATGTAACAGGCGATAAATGCCTGCTCGATATGGTAAAAGACTATATCAAGGAAACCTACAATAAACCCGGTGCTGTCTTTTTGGGCACGGTTCACCGTCTTGACAGACCGGTGAGCGGACTGGTGGTGTTTGCACGTACATCGAAGGCACTGGAACGCATGAACGAGATATTCAGAAAGCGCGATGTCCAGAAAACGTATTGGGCGATTGTTAAGAACAAACCGGCTGAAAAGAAAGGAAAACTGGTGCACTGGCTATCCAAAAATGAGTCCAAAAACGTGACCACGGCATATGATTATGAAGCGCCGGGAACGCAGCGTGCAGAACTCTCCTATCGCTGGCTCGGGGAAATAAACAAGTTTCACTTGCTGGAAGTAACACCCGTTACAGGCCGTCCGCATCAGATACGGGTTCAGCTTGCATCCATGAACTGCCCGATCAGAGGCGATGTAAAGTACGGCTATCCAAAAGGCAATCCGGACGAAAATATCAATCTTCATGCAAGAAGGCTTTATTTTGAACATCCTGTAAAAAAAGAACCGATTATATGCAAAGCCGGGCTTCCGAACGATCCTTTCTGGGAAGAATTTTTGTCGCTCGATACAGAAGAAATCAAGCCTGAACACCTCGGCTTTCTTTACGAATAAAAACCGGGATGATCGAAAAACTCAAACAGCGCTGGAATGTAAAAAATGGCTGGGACGTCCTGATCATTCTGTGCGTTTTTGCCTGTACGGGTTTTTCCGTTTTATACGCCAAACGCTGGATTTTTGAATTAATCGGTCTTACAAAACAGTCTCCTGCATGGGTTCGCTGGGCAGTTAACATATTGATTGTACTTCCGTTGTATCAGGTTATATTGCTGTTCTGGGGCTGGATATGGCGAAAATTTGATTTCTTCTGGGCGTTTGAAAAAAGAATGTTCAGTCGCATCGGAAGCCTGTTCAGACGGAAAAGCAGCCGGATTTAACTTCCTTCGCATGCTGAACAGCAACTTTACCTGCTGTCTATCATATTCCTGTACACTTTTCGGGCACTTTCATAAGCAGCTTCGGCGGCCTTTTTTTCCTCGGCGCGAATATTGGGTTCTTTCATTTTCCAGCATTGATTCAATGCCGACAAACACCATTCTGCACTTTTTTTATCCTGAACAGGCTTGTTGTTTACCTTTACAAATACAGGATTGGAATGTGAACTCGGATAAATCCGCAGCGCCATCCAGCTTGACTTGTCTATTTTATAAGAAAATCGAACATCCGTAACGCTGCCGTTCGCTTCCACTTCGGCTTTGTCCACCGGTTCGCCATTCACAACAAGTTCAACGCGGACTTTTCTTGTTTTGGCTATTCGAGCCCTTTCAATATCCCAGTATGGCATTTTAGTAAGCGGCGTCTGGGCTGTTTTTTCTCCTGTTTTGTCCTGTTCCGCCGGAAGGTACGCTGCTATCTTTGCTGTAACATGCACATTTTGTCCTTCTTTGACCGATAATTCACTTTCTTCAATGCCTGCTTCTCTTCCGTTCACGGCAAAATCCATGATATGCGACCGGCCATCTGAAACGTAATTCCTGCCCTTTTTAAGTGACTCCACAAAATCATCGTAGTTCAGTGCGCTGTTTGTTGCAGCCGGTTTGAAGTAGCTTCTTGCCTGCCCTACGCGCGCATCTGTAATGCATGGAAAATCTGTTTCCCCGCTTAGTCGGGTCTTAAAGCCGCAATTAAGCGTATGGTAATACATATTGAGTTCCCACGGAGCCGGCGTATCGCCTGCACTGTAGAAATCGACCAGATTTTGTGTTACCGTTACAATGTATTCATTTGCGCCGATTCCGTCCATTTTCGGAACCATGTAATTGGGCAGTTTATCCGTAGACTGCACAGGCTCCAAGCCCCAGCCAGAATGCGCATATCCAACAACAGCACCTTGTGATTTGGCCCAGGTCAAAACCGGAGCCGTCCAGCTTGGCCATTGTTCAATAAGCTTCGTTCCAGGATAATCATCTTCTTTTACGCGCAAAAGCACAATGTGCCCGGCATGAGACGACGGAAAACCGGAAACTTCCACATCGTTGCGCATGATATTTTTCTGATCAGACAACGGATCGTCTTTGCCTGTAAAAAAGCTTTTCTGATGATACCAGCTTGGTCCCCAGGCCAGATTTGCAGCAATATTGAGATCTTCGCCCAATGCCTGCCGCCAAATATCTTTCGGATCAACGCCTTCGGTCGGACTATCGTAATGGCTGCATCCGGCTGCATGAACATGATGATCTGCGCTGTACCAGCCCAGTTCCGCCATTTTAATCCAGCGTTTCAGCTGAAAGGAAATATCCATGGATTCTGCATGACCGGGTATAACAATTTCTTTGGTCTGCCTGATGTATTCAGGTCCGCGTGTATATGAAATCGTGTATTTTCCAGGTGCAAGCAACACATGCTCGCCATCTTTGCGATAAATCTGAGGCTGAAAAAAGAAGTCGGGATATGCGTCAAATGCAGCGACGCGACGCGATGGAAGCGGATAAACGCCGGTAAACTTTCCCGAAGCATGTTCCTGACCGTCTGTAATCAGAAATGACGCCATGGCAGGCGTTCCATCGTCATCTTTGATATGGAACTTTACTTTTACCGAAGGTTTTACATCAAACAAAATATGCGTGGAATTACGAAAACCAAGATCCTGCGAACCTTGACCAGCATTATAGCCAATTTCAATTTCCCGCTTTCCGGCATCTTTCGAGTAAATCTGAACAATGGCATATTCCAGTTTCAAGCCCGTCAGTTCCGGCTGTAAAGGCCGGTTGGCATACATTTGAATTTCTACAAAACGATTGGCAACCTGTCCGGGCGAAAGTTCGTGTTCTTTCTTGAT
Source organism: Dyadobacter sediminis (assembly GCF_005860765.1). Classification (GTDB taxonomy): domain Bacteria; phylum Bacteroidota; class Bacteroidia; order Cytophagales; family Spirosomataceae; genus Dyadobacter; species Dyadobacter sediminis. Next base: position 35,606 of record NZ_VCEI01000001.1, read on the forward strand.
AACTGGTTCAAAAGACGGAGAATGAAACGGCCTGGCGGCATTCGGACTTGCGGCTTCAAGTTTTGCAGTAATGCCGGCTTCATTATGAACCTTGACCAGAAAACTAGTCCATCCGTTTTGAACCAGCAATGCTTTTGCCGGGCCTCTTTCCACTTTTACACGTCCTTCCGGATTGATATGGACTACATTCAAACAGTATGGATCCAGAATTTCCTGAATGCCCGTTACGGTTTCTTCATTCAGCGGCTTGTCGCTTAAAATCCTCAAACGTTTTGCATCTTCCAAAGACAAAGAAGATCCCGAAAAAGTCAGTGCTTCCTGCAAACGCAATGCCTGAGCCAGCAACGGCTGTGGCTCAATGCCTGTTCCTGCAGAAAAAGCAGATTCATGATGCTGATGCTGCGCAAGCAAAACGCCCGGTAAAAACAAGTTAATCAAGCAAAGCATAACTATCTTTTTCATTTTACTTTTCACGTTTTACAGCTTACAGTTTACTGCCTACCTTTTACTTTTTGCATCTTTCCTGTTCATTTTCCACGCTGTAAAGCCGATGTACAGCATACTTCCTTTTGCACCCCGTTTTTTAAACAATCCATTTACATTACTGAACCCCAGAAACAGAGGCCCGAAATGCCCAAAAGCACCCAGAGAAGGCCGTTTGTTTCCTTGTACAAAGGAGATTGGAAAAGCAAAATCGGAATCTTCATCTTCAAAACGCGGCGTAATTGTAAATGAGTTTGGCCGGAATATATCCAATGGCCTTTCAGTACGGCTTCTGTATCTTCGGGTTTGTTCCAGATTCAGGAAAAATCCCTTTACAAGCTGTATATCTGCTTCCAGGTGAACAGCTTGCGGAAGTTGGACATTTTTTCTGAAAATGGTATCTGTTTTAGCCGGAAAAAGATTCATAAAACCTTCCGGCCCAAAGTCACTGATTGTTTCCAGTTCATTTTGCCCGATGACAGCTTCGGTTTGCACTCCGGATATAATCCTGCTTTGTGACGTCTTATACTGGATGAAGCCTACGTCCGTCAGAGACGCGCCTAAACGAAGCAGATACTCGGGACTTTCATCAAATTCTTCTTTTTTCCTGCTCCAATATGCGCCCAGTTCATAGGAAACCCCGAGATCATATGCCCAGCCGGAACCGTAATGACCTGAATCGAACAAGTTTTTAAAGTGCATTTTCTGTACCGGAGCACTGTAACCGCTTTCATACCTGAAATCTGATAAGACCAGTTCACTAGACTTCACATTTCCGATTGCCTGTCGAACGCCAAAGTGATCCGCGGACGCATCCATGTATGCAATCCGTGCTCCAAAAATGCGTTTGCCGGTAATGCCCACACGCAGTTTATGCGTATGCAAATCCAGCAGTTGCGCACCGTACGATACACCTGCTTCCGAAAAACTCTGCTGTACAAGACTGAAATTTCCCCAAGACTGGTTTGCAGTTACAGGCGTACTTTCGGTATCAAGTCTTTTGAAATAAAGATTCTGAACGGCATCGGGAATATTTTTTCCGTAAAAATATCCTCTTGTTCTCAGCTGAAATGCCAATCCGTGATATTTTCCCAAGGAAATCATTGCTGACGGCCAGCGGATTTCGCTTGCAAGATAAACCGGATCGCGTTGAATCAATGATCCCATTGTTCTGGAACGGCCGTATAATTCCTTTGTTGAATGCGGTACCAGAAGAGGGTATAGCAAGGAGTTTTTACCGAGGAAAACAAAGTATCTGTAATTGATGCTGCCGCCTGCGGTTCCAATATTTATTTGCCACTTTTGCTTTGATCCGCCTGTAATGGAAGGGTTGTAAGTTGCACGGTAAAGCCCTCCGTAATTGCTGGTTTGCATACTTGAAACCCCTTGCGTATAGGCACTCCGTAAGTTCAAAAATAAAAAAGCGCAAAAAATAATAACTTTTTTCAAGGTTGTGTTTTGTTAGTCAAAGCAAGCTTTCCGAGTGAATCATATTGTACAATTTCATCTTCGATCAGTTGCTTTATAGTGTGTGTAAAACTGTTTTCTGAAATCCTTTCAAATGCTTTCAACAAATCGCGCGGGCCGATTGGTCCGTTCTGATTTAAAAACCGGATCAGAGCCTGTTCAAGTCCGGCTTCATTTGTCGGTTCATTTTTCCTGTTCTGAATGCATATGTCGCATACACCGCATTCCTGCGCATCAAATTCGTTGAAATATTCAAGCAGCAGCAAGGTTCTGCAAATTTTGGTATGTGAAGCGTAACGTACTACTGCATAGGCTTTTTTCAGATCTCTGTTCCGTTTCTTTTCTATCTCAAAAACGTTCAGCGGCAGTAAAGCAGCTTCATACCTGGGCGTCAGGAATGTAAGCTGCGGCTTGTCCCGTCTGGGTTCGTAATCAATGATGTCGCGTTCTTGCAGGAATTTCAATTTCCTGATTATTTCTGTTTCCGGAGCAAAATAAATCTGTGCAAGTTCACTTTCCGAAATGCGGACATACTCTGTAAAAAGTTCTCCTCCGTACAGCCTGAGCATTGTTTTGATAAATGAATCCAGTTCCTGATAACGAATCTGAAAGTCATAAAGCTGACGGTTATCAATAAGAAAATGGATTTTGGACAAATCATTAAAATTCTCGCTCAGTTGTATAAATCCTTCTTCTTCAAGCAATTTCAAAGCATAATGCGTTTCATTGACAGGCAGTCCGAATGTTCCTGTAAATTCCTGAATGTCAAAACTAAAACCTGCAAATTCGCCTCCGCCCGTCGGAATTTTGTAATAATTGGCAAGCGCCTGATAAACTCTTTTCAGGATTTCGGCAGAAGGATATTTTCTGTTTATGCCTGCGGAAAGTTCTTCCAGATCAATTTTATTGAACAGCGCAACGGCATACGCTTTCTTTTCGTCGCGTCCGGCACGGCCTGCTTCCTGATAATACGCTTCCAGATTATCCGGCAAGTCAAAATGGATGACTGCCCGGACGTCCGGTTTGTCAATTCCCATTCCAAAAGCATTGGTAGCCACAACCGTCCGGACCCGATTTTTGATCCAGGCGGATTGTCTGTCGGAACGTTCGCGCAGCGGCAATCCGGCATGATAACCATAAGCACTGATTCCTTGCCGGTTAAGCCAGTCCGCAAGCTCTTTGGTTTGCTTGCGCGTTTTTACGTATACGATTGCCGATCCTGCAACATTTTTTAAAATCTGAAATAATTTTCTTTCTTTACTTTCCTCCAGAAAAGCAGAGTAGGAGAGGTTTGCCCTTGCAAAAGACTGTTTGAACACCCTTGCATGGCGCATCTGCAGCTTGTTCAGAATATCCGCCCGGACTTCTTCGGTAGCCGTTGCGGTAAGTGCCATGACGGGAACGCCGGAAATCAGCTTTCGGAAATCAGCAATCAGAAGATAGGACGGCCTGAAATCATAACCCCACGCAGAAATACAATGCGCTTCATCTACGGCCAGAAGACAGATTTTCATCTTTTTGACGCGTTCAATCATAATTTCAGTCCGTAACCTTTCCGGGGATACGTACAGAAATTTGGTATTTCCGTGAATACAGTTATCCAGCGTAAAGTCAATTTCATTTTTGCTCATGCCGGAATGAATGGACGCAGCCGGAATGCCCCGTTTTTTGAGCTGTTCCACCTGATCTTTCATCAATGCAATAAGCGGCGTAACGACAATGCAAATGCCGTCAGAAACCATGACAGGCACCTGAAAACAAACTGATTTGCCGCCGCCCGTCGGAAGCAAAACAAGCGTATCCATTCCGTTGAGGACCGTCCGGATGGCTTCTTCCTGAAAGGGCCGGAACGAATCGTAACCCCAATATTGGTTCAGAACGGAATGAAGATCAGTCATCAGATTTTTAACAATTGCAGTGTGCCTGTTGATGTGCAAAGTAATAGGATAATGTTTGTTAAGTAAAGAAATTGTGCTTGCCGGCTTGTGTCAAACCACCCAGATTTCATTTCAAAATGAATAAAATCACAAATTACCAAAAGATAAACTTGCATAAACCGGAAATAAAAAGGACAAAATACAGTTTTCTTCACACCATCAATTTACTTTGATGACTTAATGTAAAAGTCGATTTAAATTTGCAAAATAGTACCTTTAACGGTCTTAATCCTAACGTATTTCCATGCGTACGCTTTTTTTCTTCATGAGTATTCTGGCATTATCCGGCTGTTCTGTTTCGCATTATATGAAACGTGAGCTGAAAAACTCAACAGTATTTACCCAGCAGCATACGGGAATTTCCATTCGGGAAGTTAACGGCAAAAAAGACATTGCTTCTTATCAGGATGACAAGTACTTTACACCTGCTTCCAATACGAAACTGTTTAGCTTTTACGCCGGATTGTGCGCGCTTGGAGATTCTGTTCCCGGACTGGAATACCTGGAGTGGGGCGAGTTACTGATCATCCGGGGAACAGGCGATCCTTCTTTATTGCATCCCGATTTGCCTCACAGCAAGGTTTTTGATTTTTTAAAGAACAGGAAAGATCCGATTTTTCTGACTCCTTTCAACTTTGAAAACAAGCGCTTCGGGCCGGGCTGGGCTTGGAGCGATTACAATGATTATTATCAGCCGGAAGTTTCTCCGATGCCTGTTTATGGAAACATTGCAAGGTTTAAAGGTCAGGCTTCACAGCAATTTCAGGTAAGTCCGGGCATCTGGAACAAGTCTATGGTTTTTGACAGCACCGTTTCGGGCATTGAAAGAGATGAATTCCAGAATTTGTTCCGTCATTCCCGGCTTGTTGTTCCGGAAGGACTGATTCAGGATGTTCCCGTTCATATGTCGGATGACTTGACTGCACAGCTTTTAAGCGATACATTAAAAAGGGAAATCAAGCTGATCAATATTCCGCTGGATGTGGAATTACAAAAAGTATACAGTATTCCGTCCGATTCTCTTTATGCCCGAATGATGCAGACGAGCGACAACATGCTTGCGGAACAGCTTATGCTGCTTTATGCTTCGGAAAATGGCCTGCCATTGAACACAGAAAAAGCCATTGCCTATGCCATGGAACATCATATGGACGACTTGCCGGACCGTCCAGTATGGAAAGACGGCTCGGGGCTCAGCCGGTATAATCTGTTTACGCCGAGAACAATCGTGGCTTTACTGCAAAAAATTTATACAAAAGTTCCGCAGGAGAGATTATTTTCCATACTGCCGCAAGGTGGGAAAACGGGCACATTAAGCAATTTGTTCAAGGGTGAAAAACCGTTTGTTTTTGCCAAAACGGGAAGTCTGAGCAACATTTATAATCTCAGCGGATACCTTGTGACCAGAAAAGGAAAGGTACTTGCATTCAGTTTTATGAACAACAATTTTGTGCGGCCAACGGGCGATATCCGGAAAGAAGCAGAACGTATCCTGACAGGATTGAATGAGAAGTTCTAACTGTGCTTTATTTTATTTGATTCTTAGGATCGGCAGATAAAGTGATCATGCCAATTAAGTGTGTGTAATGAAAATTCTTTCGAGACTGTCAGTTTTCAATCTCTTCCTCTACCGAAGCACGAGGATCTTTGGTGTAATCGTAAAGAAGTTTGCCTTTATCGTCCCATTCTCTTAAAACAAATGGCTCAAATTCTTCTTCCCAGGCTGTTTTCGGATACTGGATTTCTTTTTTGCGCTGACGACGGAACTGGTAATATTCAACCCAGCGGCCTACTTTTTGCCCATTATCGTACTTGCCGTTCAGCATAAGTTGGCCTTCTTTGTAGAATTTCATATATTCTCCTTCTACTTTACCGAATACAACGGGAACCACTTCCATAATCTGCGTATGAGCAGAATCATAATATGCAATGCGTGACTCGGCAGGAAATCCTCTGTTCCAGACTACTTTGTCAACAAGATTGTATTTTGCATCGTATTTAACCCAGCGGCCGTCCTTTGCACCCATGTAATAATAGCCTTCTTCCATCAGGTTTTCGCCCGTGTATTTCTTATACGATCCGTGAAGCGGAAGAGCCTGTTCTTTTTCCTTGATGACTGCCGAGCTTAATTTTTTGCCTTTTTTATCATACCAACGTGTTTCTGTTGTACGGATGTAAGGGTTGATCGGCTTGTATTCTTTCAGAACATGAAAGTATTCCACCGTCGCCCGGTCGCCGCTGCCGTATTTCACAGACATGCTTTGCATCGGAATTCCTTCGTACTGAACTTTGGCCAGTTTGGCTTTTTCTTTTCTTGACTTCCTGTCCTTCTTCTGGCTTTTGTATTCCTTTACCCGTAAGCCAAGATCAGGAATGGTTTCTCCGAAGAGCGTTGAAAGGCTTGTTGATTTTCCATTGGCGCCCGGCACAGACGAACCCATCACCGGATCAAGACCGCTGATAAATGATTTGAGGTCCTTGGAGCGGCTGGCTGTATCTTTCTTGACAGTTTCCTTTGGCAGCCATGAAGGCGGCGGTGCAGTTTCTTTTTGTTCTGATTGTGCAGAAGCGCTTTTAATCAGATAAAGGAGAAAAAAACAGCAGATCGAAGTTACTCTTTGCATGTGTATAAGTTTTTCTTCAAAGCAAGATGATTACTTTTGTAACGAACAGGTTTTTTCTATATTGATTTTCAACACACAAATTTAAAAAAACACAGTGGAAAAAAGTGCTAAAATTTATATTGCCGGACACCGGGGAATGGTTGGCTCTGCTATTCATCGAAAATTGATAAAAGAAGGCTATGAAAACTTTGTTTTAAAAACTTCTTCCGAACTGGATCTGAGGAATCAAAATGCGGTAAGAGAATTTTTTGAAAAAGAATGTCCGGAATATATTTTCCTGGCAGCCGCAAAGGTAGGCGGAATTATGGCCAACAACATTTACCGTGCCGAATTTTTGAATGACAATTTACTGATTCAGAACAATGTAATTGACAGCGCTTACCGAACAGATGCAAAAAAACTGATGTTTCTGGGATCAAGCTGCATTTATCCGAAACTGGCCCCGCAACCGCTGCGTGAAGAATCGCTTCTGACCGGATTGCTGGAACCGACCAATGAACCTTACGCCATTGCCAAAATTGCGGGTATCAAAATGTGTGAAGCATACCGTTCGCAGTACGGCTGCAACTTTATTTCTGTGATGCCAACCAACCTTTACGGCCCGAACGATAATTATGACCTTAACAACTCTCACGTATTGCCAGCGATGATCCGGAAATTCCATACGGCCAGGGAAGAAAACAGACCTTTTGTCGAGTTGTGGGGTACAGGTTCGCCTTTAAGGGAGTTTCTTCATGCAGATGACCTTGCGGATGCATGTTACTTTCTGATGCAGAATTACAATGAACCGGAATTCCTGAACATTGGCGTAGGCTCCGATGTAACAATAAAATCTCTGGCCGAACTGATCATGAATGTAACAGGATATGAAGGTGAAATCCGCTGGAATACGGACAAGCCGGATGGCACTCCGAGAAAGCTGATGGACGTAAGCAAATTGCACAGTCTTGGCTGGAAACATCGCACAGAACTGCAAGAAGGCATAAGAATGACGTACCAGGATTTTTTGCAGAAAATTGAAACATATGCTTCGTAAGCTGATTGAAGTTAATGCATTACAAGATACGCAAGCCTAATATTTCCAAACTAAATTGACTTTTTGCCTACGATAATTCTTTTTTTTTGACAAATTTCAGTATATAATTATAAGATTCTTCGGGGAAACTAATTAGTTTTGCATCGTCTTAAAAGAGGCGCTATACGAAACCTTAGTCATAGAGAAATGTCGGCCATAATTAAGTTAGACCAGATCGACCGTAAAGTACTGGAAATCTTACAAACGAACGCAAAAATAACAAATGCACAATTATCCAAGGAAATAGGACTTTCTCCTGCACCCACACTGGAACGTGTAAAGAAACTCGAGCAATCCGGAATCATCAAGAGTTATCATGCTCAGCTTGAACCTGAAAAGGTAGGATTGGGCGTCAGCACTTTTGTACAGATCTCCTTGGTCGGACACAGAAAAGCGGTTACTGAATCTTTTGTTGAAAAAATACATGCAATTCCGGAAGTTGTTGAATGTCACCACATAACCGGTACCGGGGATTTTCTGCTAAGGGTCATTTCTAAAGATATAAGTACTTATCAGAAGCTGATGCTTGAAAAAATCAATGAAATTGAAGAAGTAGCAAGTACGCAGACTATGGTTATTTTGTCTACTTTCAAGGAAAGCAAAGTACTGCCTATTCCTTGATTTCTCATTCAATTATTTCATAGAAAAGGCGCAGAAACTGATTTCTGCGCCTTTTTTGTTATTTCAAGCGGTTTTGATCGTCAAGTTCAGATTTCTCCTCAGCTGACTATTACTGATGCTGTTCGCGCAAAAGATCGTTAACGGTTTTTACAGGGTTAAACGTAATCAGCGGAACTTCAACAAAAAGCGTGTTCCAGTCGGCCATGGCGCCATTCCACAAACCCGGCAATTCCTGTGCTTTCAGCTCTTTTCCGTCCTTTGATTTTCCGGTAATAAAGCCGGTTAAGGGATCTCTGAATTTTTTCAGATCAAACAATTCTCCTTTGCTGTTTTTCACTGCACAAACCAGATCGACAGGATTAAAATGCGTCGAATTCTTGAAAATACTGTTTTGCGCCTCGTCATCCACATCCACCTGAGCAGATTCCACGATTTGCAAAGAAGAAGATCCGTCCGCATTTTCTGCCCAGAACGGTCCGCCGCCAGGTTCTCCCTGATTTTTCACCATTCCGCATGCACGCAAAGGCCTGTCCAGCTTCTGAACAAAATATTCTTTTTTCTTTTCGTCATTCCAGCTATCAAATCCGGCGGGCGGAACAACACACAATTCATTTCTGAAAAATGAATCCAGTTCGCTTAGTAACGCAGCATCACTTTCTTCGTTCAGCTTTCTCAAGTATCCGAAAATCTGCTTCTGATATTTCAGAACAATTCCGGCCAGTGCTTTTTTGTAAGTAATGGTTTCTTCCTTAATGCGGTCAGGAACTACATTGTCGATGTTTTTGATAAAAATAATATCGGCATCCAGTTGTCCGAGATTTTCAAGAAGTGCGCCGTGGCCTGCCGGACGGAAAAGCAAACTTTCATCTTTTTCCCGGAAAGGCGTGTTGTCCAGATTTACAGCAATCGTATCCGTTGAACTTTTCTGCTCGGAAAAAGAAACAATGTATCTCACTCCGAATTCACTCTGATAAGTAGGAAGCACCTCCACGACCAGTTTTTCGAACTTGTCGCGGTGTTCCGGAGATACGGTAAAATGGATCTGCACGTTGCCGCCTGCGTTGGCATATTTTGCGCCTTCCACCAAATGCTCTTCCAGCGGAGTGCGGGAACGGTCTTCGTAGTTATGGAATTTCAGCAATCCTTTCGGCAGTTCACCGTAACCCAATCCTTTATTCGTCAGGAAATAGGAAACGATTGTATTTTCGTCGGCTGTTTCAATGTTGAAATTGTCCGAAGCCATACTTGTTTTCAGATCTTCATAAAACGCGAAATCAGGAAGTTTTGCAAAAAACTCCTCGACCGATTTATCTTTTTTTCCTTCCTGAAGGAACCCGAACAAGGATTTGAACATGCGGGTTGCAGCACCCGAAGCCGGCACAAATTTCAATAAAGCAATTTCACCTTCGGCAGCACTTTTGTCAAATTCACTGATCACTTCTGTAATCTGATCGTCAGTAAGACGAATAATTCCGTCACCGACTGTTGCAGCTTTTGAAAGCTGAAGAAACGGAAAGCCATCGATAAAATAGCGAACTTGTTCTTCCACAGTTGCTATGTCACTTCCGCGTTCTTGTATTTGTAATATATCTTTTTCAACAAACATAAATTATAATTTTATCAGTGAAGTTTTAGAGTAATTTATTTGAACTGCATTTGTATGAATATTATTAATAATAAGCGGTGTAAGTACCTGCTATAATCATTATAATAAATTTATTTAAGTATACGAAGTTTGGCAAAGCTCAACAGCAAGGTTTTTTCTCCAACCAGATCGAATTTAACCGTGGCTTTCCGATCAGAGCCGTTTACTTCTATTTTTGTAACTTCCCCGAAACCGAATTTCAAGTGTTCCACTTTGTCACCTTCTGCAAGGTCAAAAGTATCGGTTGGCACAAACCCTTCGGACGGAATATGCGGCGCTACATTGGAAACAGGTTTGTATTCTGTGGATTTACGCTGAACCAGGTTCCGGGCAGAGGAAGCAGCCGGCTGGGAACTGTCTCTTTCAGGGCCATGCAGAATCCTGGAAGCATTAAGAAATTTAGGATCAACTTCCAGTAAAAAGCGGCTCGGTTCACACATTTTCAAACGTCCCCACTGATAGCGGCTTTCGGCATACGAAAATGAAAGCCTTTTTTCAGCACGCGTAATGGCGACATAAAATAATCTTCTTTCTTCTTCCAGATCCTGCCTGCTTTCCAGCATCATCTGGCTTGGAAATAAATCTTCTTCCAGGCCGACAATGAACACATTGCGGAATTCAAGCCCTTTTGCAGAGTGAATGGTCATCATCGTAACGCGGTCATTGTCATTGTTGTCATCCGGCTCGTCGGCGTTTGTCAACAAGGAAACGGATTGCAGAAAAGCACTTAAAGTTTTGTCTTCACTTTCGGGATTATCAACAAATTCTTTGATACCGTTCAGCAATTCCTGCACGTTTTCATAGCGCGACAAACCTTCTACTGTTTTATCTTCATACAGTTCACGCAAAATGCCCGAAGCTTTTGCAATGTGCGCGGCAACTTCGTAGGCATCTTTTCCTTCTTCCACCAGAATCTTGAAACTCTTGATTAAAGTTGCAAACTGATCAATTGGCGTAATGGTACGTCCGCTTGCATAATTTCCGATGTTTGCCACAACGTCCCAGATCGGAAGGTCATTTTCGGAAGCGGCAACGGCTATTTTAGCTACCGTTGAGTCACCGATTCCTCTTTTCGGAAGATTTATAATGCGTTTGAAAGCTTCCTCGTCTCTCTGATTAACTGTAAACCGAAGGTAAGCAAGCAGATCCTTGATTTCTTTTCGCTGATAAAATGACTGTCCGCCAATAATCCGGTACTTGATCCCCAGCTTGCGCAAAGCTTCTTCAAAGGAACGTGACTGCGCATTGGTACGGTAAAGAATGGCAAAGTTCTCGTTCCGCAGCGCTTTCTGCATTTTTTCTTCAAAGATTGCCGTAGCAACCAGCCGGCCTTCTTCATTATCGGAACCTGCTTTAAGCACATCAATCAGAGATCCTTCCTCGTTTGCTGTAAAGGTTTCTTTTTTAAGCTGCGATTTATTTCGTGCAATGACAGAATTAGCTGCATTTACAATGGTGCCCGTAGACCGGTAATTCTGTTCCAGCTTGATCGTCCTTACATCCGGAAAATCCTTTTCAAAGTTCAGGATATTCTCGATATTGGCTCCTCGGAACGCATAAATACTCTGTGCATCGTCGCCAACGACGCAGATGTTGCGGTGAACAGCAGAAAGTTTGCGTGTAATCAGATATTGCGAAACGTTGGTATCCTGAAACTCGTCCACCATGACATGCTGGAACTTGTGCTGATACTTATACAACACATCAGGAAAATCGCGGAAAAGGACATTGGTATTAAATAACAGATCATCAAAGTCCATTGCATTGGCCTGGAAACAGCGCGTTGCATACGTCTTGTACAGCCTGCCGATTTCTTTCATTTTGGCAGCTTCGTCATCCGCCTGAATAGCTGGATTGTTGATGTAATCGTCTGCAGATACAAGCCGGTTTTTTGCTCCCGATATTCTGTTAAAAACTACATTTGCCTTGTAAGTCTTGTCATCCAGGTTATATTCCTTGATAATACTTCTTAACAATGACTTGGAATCATCGGTATCATAAATTGAAAAATCACTTGTATACCCCAGATATCTGGCTTCAATTCGTAATATTTTGGCAAATACAGAGTGAAAAGTACCCATCCAGATATTGCGTGCTTCCGTACCGACGGCACCTTCGATACGATGGCGCATTTCGCCGGATGCCTTATTGGTAAAAGTCAGCGATAGAATCCGGAACGGGTCAACTCCATTTTCAATTAAATGGGCAATGCGGTAAGTCAGTACCCTGGTTTTTCCGGAGCCTGCTCCTGCAATAATCATCAAAGGACCCTCTCCATGCAATACCGCTTCCCGCTGAGGGTCATTCAGAGTTGACAAATAATCGTTATGATTCAAAATTGTATGCTTTTCTAATTGATTCATCTTATTACAGCAAAAGCCAAAGTTAGGAAAAAGCATTAAAAGCCTTCTTTCAATATATTATATAATCGGATATAAAGATCTAAGCAGCTGGAAAAATATTTTAAAATGAAGAACGCAGAAAAAACTTTAAAGGTTAAAACCAAATCATTCATGTTGTGTTTCTGTTCACTCTTTCAGGAAAATTGCAAATCAAGTATATAATTAAGTAGAGCAGACATGGACGACATAGATATTGAAGATCAGCCATTGGAAGTTCAGTGGAATCATTTACTGGATAAACTGGAAACGATGATCGGTAAAAGGCCGGCTGATTTAAATGGCGTATTGTTCCTGATCGGCGTTCAGGAACTTGGCCAGGGAGCAAAGCGCTTTACAAAAGAGCAAAAACAAGATCTGATGCATATAGGCATATGTAAAGTTTTAAGCTTGTCTTCCTACTACGTTTTGGAGTATACCGACAGTGACGGCTGGCCGCATTATCGTTTAAACCGTGCCTTGCCTGTTGGAGACATCCTAAAGCAGGAAAACCTGTTGAAGATGCATGTGCTGGAATACTTTCGTCTATAAAGAACGGATCGGCTCAAAGCTGGTATTTGGAAGGTCTTTGGGAAGCATCTGTGAGGTTTTTGAAAGTTTTTCTGAAAACTTTACCTTTCGATAAATGTGATTATCAACGGGTTAGGAAATATCTTTAAAAAAGTTCAGCAATATTTTGGTTTTGCACTTGCGTATAAAAGGTTAAAGTTGCACTTTTGCACTCCCAATCGGGAAATAACGGGTCTTGCGAGCGGCAGGGCCATCAGTTCTGAGGCAATCAGGGCCAAGTTCTTTGACATGATGAAGAGAGCAAAACAAGGAGATTTGTTTAGGAGAATTCGGCGCTGTTAGGGAAGATCTGTTATGGATTGGATTTGACAGCAG
>NZ_VCEI01000002.1 GCF_005860765.1 Dyadobacter sediminis
GAGATTCCTGTACGATCGAGTACCGGTCTTCTGCACTGAATGTTCGGCGTTGTTTACTCATGATTCCTAAATTAAATGGACTAAACTGTTTTTACAATTTTGTCCAACCATTTAGGGGGCTAAGACAAACCATGTCAATGGTACCGACTATACAAATGGTACGGACCGCATGATTTCACTGGAGACCCTGTTCAGGGCAGAAAGATTGTAAACACCTGCTCAATCCGTTTTTTTAATATTCTCTTGGACATATACTGTGACACGTGCGTAATCAGTGACACTGGAAGACGAATTTGAAGCAATGAAACGGTTTAAGGATGAAGGCAGGTTTTCACTTCGGGTAGCATCCAGGCTTCCGCCCCATATAATCTCCGCCTTGAGGAGACAGCTGCAAGACAACATGGTCATTTGTGTCTGGACATTAAACCGGCAGTATCCTATGGAATGTGAATTGACTGAAAAAGGGATGCGGTTTCGGGATTACTGGATGCAAAACGAGTGGAATTAGGATGGAGGATAGCATTTTTGGTAAAAACGCTTGCGGACAAACCAAGTTGTTTAATATCCAACTTATCATAATGGTAAAGCGTTGTGATCTTGAATTTGATCATTGGGGTTAAACCACATTTCACCAGTTATATAAGAAGGCTTTAGTTGAATGGTAAAAAGTATCGGGATATATGACATCACTGCGTTCAATAAGAATCTCACTGGGATCGGGCTGCCTATACAATCCAGATACCTATCTTAAATGGACCAAAGTGCCCCGCAGAGCTGATATTAAGATCAGATCATGTGGATACAACTTAAACTTTGCAATTTGTTTTTGATTGGAAACAAAATGTTTTAAATATGCAGGCATTTGGTTTGATGCTGCCGGGAGTACTTTTATGAAAATACTATTCTTTTCTGCAAAGCCTTATGAAAGGCCCTTTTTTGATAAGTACAACGAGCCTTACGGCTTTGAGCTGGTATATTTTGAAACACATCTTGGCCCTCATATTGTCAATGCGGTTGAGGATGCAATTGCCGTCTGTGTGTTTGTCAATGACAAGGTAAATGCAGCGGTAATTTCCGTACTGGCTGAAAAAGGGGTTAAGATCATTGCACTGCGCTGTGCCGGCTACAACAATGTAGATCTGGATGCAGCAAAAGCCCAGGGTATCCACGTATGCAGGGTTCCGGAATATTCTCCTGAGGCTGTCGCCGAGCATACCACAGCCATGTTACTGACTTTAATCCGTAAAACACATAAAGCTTATAACCGTGTACGGGAGCAAAACTTTGCATTAAACGGCATGCTTGGTTTTAATCTTTATGGTAAAACCGTCGGCATCATCGGTACGGGCAAAATTGGGAAAGCATTTTGCAGGATTATGCTTGGCTTTGGCTGTAACGTGATTGCTTATGATCTGTTACCCGATCTGCAAATGCAGGCACTGGGGATTCAGTACATGTCTTTCGAAGAGGTATTAAAGAAAGCGGACATTGTATCGCTGCACTGTCCGCTAACCCAGGAAAACCATTACATGATCAATAAGGCAGCTTTGGCAATGATGAAAAAAGGAGTTGCTGTGATCAATACAAGCCGTGGCGGACTGATCAATACCGTCGATGTTATCCAGGCATTGAAAAGCAAGCAGGTAGCCTATCTGGGCATTGATGTTTACGAACAGGAAGAGCAGCTGTTTTTCAAAGACCTTTCTGGCAGTATCATTGAAGATGACACTATTCAGCGGCTGATGAGTTTTCCAAATGTTTTGGTCACCGCACACCAGGCTTACTTTACAGAAGAAGCCCTTTCGCAGATAGCACAAGTAACCTTGGGCAGCATTGGGCAACTTGCCAATGAAAACCAGTGTGCTGACGCATCTGTTATGCTGGTATGAGAAGATAGAAAGCTGCAAAATTTTCTTTGTTTCATTCCGGTTTTCGTGCTGGAAACCAGTAGGCATACCTGTAATGAAAGCAGCATGAAGATAGTATACCAAGGCTTGACAGCTACCCCGTTTTTTAGTGTAGGGGTAAACTAAAGAAAGGGAGAAAAACCGTCACGACTTCCGCGTACGGTTTTTCTCCTGGTATAGTACGGTACGTTCAATTGTCAGCCAACACACAACCCAAAATATTTGACAAATGAATTCAATTTGGTTGTCGCAAATCCTACATCAACGAAATTGCAAGATCATTTCATTTTCATATCCTTATGCTCGTTTTTCATTTGAAGGCAATGTAGCGCGCAGGCACCGTACTGCTTGTAGTTTTCATGAACCGAAAGGACTGTGTTGCCATTTTTGTCTTTGACTTCACAAGTTCCATTCATAGGATTAGATACCGTTAAGCTATCAGCGGCCCCGCTTTGGACATAGTAAAGGTATGTGCCATTTTTTGCGGCTTTACCCATGGACTTACCGGTGGCGGCATCAACGGCATTTCCCTGATCATCGATGTGGGCAATTTTCACTCCGGCAGCATCTTTGATAGTTCCATCACTGGTAACCCAGCCAATATGCTTTCCTTTCGCATCAGTAACCTTACCCTGGGCATCAATAGCAGGTATTGGCTGTTTGTAGTTTTGGGAATATACATTTCCAACCGCAAATACAAGAAATGCTATGAGGAAGATAAATTGGTGCTTTTTCATTTGACTACCGGTTTTTATAATTTATCAAATTTACCTTCAATAGCGCTGAGCAAACATGATAAGGGTCACATATCCAGGTGCTTGTAATCAGGTAAACCGGGTTTGTTTTAGGTGGCCATTGAAAAAGGGTAACCAAAATGATTACCCTTCGATTGTGTTAACCCAGGATGGTCTATTAAACTGGGGTTGCCATTTCTTCACATATTTTGGCGCAATGACGGCAAGCTTCTGCACACTGGCGGCAGTGATCCATACCCATTTCCGCATGTTTTTCACATTCATCTGCACACGCATTACAAGCGTCCGCACAAACACGGCATAGGTGCGCACTGAAACTGCTTCCAAGGCTCATCACTTCGGCGGCACTTCGACAGATAGCGGCGCATTCTAAATCAAGCTGAATACACTTTGCCATATGTCCTACGTGCTCTTCTTTCAAACACTCAGTTGCACAGTGACTGCAAGCGATTGCGCACGCCACGCAAGCATCAATACACTCTTTAAATTGTTGATGTGCCATAAGAATTAAGGTTAGATTGGTGGTTAATTAATTATTTCTGTTAGCCAGTAGCCAAGTCTGGAAATCGGCTATTTCTTTGTTTTGCTCCTGGATGATCATGGAAGACATTTCTTTCAAGCCAGCATCTTTACCCATTAATAAGTGCATCTGTGCCATTTCAGTAGCACTCTGGTGATGCTCGATCATTAAGGTGGCAAAGTCCTGGTCTATATTTCCATTGATGATTTGAAGATCAGATTGCTTGCCCATCCGGTCCATCCCTTCCATCATTTTCATATGAAAGTCCATGTTCATGGTAGTGGGCTTGGCGCTTGCAAGGAAAGAATCAAATTCTGCTATTTCTTTCTGCTGGGCATCGATGATCGCCTGGGCTTTGGCCTTCATTTCACTATTAGTTCCGGACTTCAATTCCAGCTCTGCCATGTCGATAGCACCCATGTGGTGCATTCTCATCATACTTGCATAATCGATATCTGGATCCTGTGTCACTTTCATGGTATGCATTTCATCCATCATCTGATGCATAAGTGTCATCATTTGATTTTCGTCATGGGCTTGAATGGAAATTTGATTGTTGTCGTCGTCATCCGAGCAGGCGGTTGAAAAGGCTATCAATGCAGCGAGTCCTAAAATCTTGAATGTTGGTTTCATGTGGTTGTTGTTTGAATAAGTGGTTTATTGTGTTCAAATTCAGTGGGATGCATTTAAAATATTTATGCCATTATGGTATAATTTCCTTAATTGACTTTAAGCAGTTTTGCATTAATGGCAACCACAATCGTGGATGCGCTCATAAGGACTGCCCCCATTGCTGGGCTTAGCATGAAGGAAGGGTACAAAACACCTGCGGCCAGCGGTATAGCTATTACATTGTAGCCAATTGCCCAAGCAAGGTTCTGCACCATTTTTCTGTAAGTAGCCCTGCCAAATGTGATCATTTGCACTACGTCCATCGGGTCACTATTTACCAGGATAATATCGGCCGTTTCAGCTGCTACATCAGTTCCCGAGCCTACGGCAATACCTACATCTGCTTGTGCAAGCGCGGGCGCATCATTGACCCCGTCGCCTGTCATTGCTACAATCTCTCCCTTATTTTGAAACTCCTTGACCTTATCCTGCTTTTGGTGTGGCAGCACACCCGCCAGGTAACCATCCATGTCCAGCTTTTTGCAGACCGCTTCTGCAATCTTGGCATTGTCCCCGGTCAAAAGGAACGATTTGATGTTCATTTTTTTCAGTTCAGCGATTGCCTGGGCTGCATTCTCCCGGATGGTATCGGCAAAAGTGATCAAGCCAACCAGCTTGCCATCGACCAGGATAAAGTTTACCGTGTCAGTGGCCTGGTCAACCTGGTCGGGAATGGAGGGAACCGGTTTATTTTCCTGGGTGAAATAATTAGGACCGGCAGCTACTATTTTCTTGCCATCCACAGTACCTGTTACCCCAATGCCTTGCATATAATTGAAATCGGTGGACTTGTAAAGCTGCAATCCTTTTTCTTTCAATTTCCTGATTACGCCGTGGGCGATATGGTGCTCGGAGTTTTGTTGTACAGCCGCTGCATACTGTAAAATCTGGTCTGGTGAGAGCTGCTCGTCAATGGGTATTATCTGTTGGACTTCATGGGAGCCTTTGGTAAGTGTGCCGGTTTTATCGAAAATGATTGTAGTCAATTTTCGCGCATTCTCAAAGGCAGTGCGGTTGCGGATCAACAGCCCATGCGTTGCAGAAATGGTTGTCGAAATGGCAATAACCAAAGGGATAGCGACCCCCAAGGCGTGCGGACAAGATGTTACCATAACAGTAACCATTCTTTCTAAGGCAAATGCCAGGCTTTGACCACCAGTGTACCAGATGATGAAAGTCGCAACCCCAACTGTAATGGAAACAATGGTTAGCCATCCGGCTACCTTATCTGCCAGGTTTTGGGTACTGGATTTAGCATCCTGGGCAGTCTTGACCATGTTGATGACCTTTTGCAGGTAGCTGTCATTGCCCGCCCCGGTAACCTTGACTTTGAGGACACCATCACCGTTGATAGCACCGGCAATAACCTTATCGTCTTTCTGCTTTTGAACTGGCACACTTTCGCCAGTGAGCATGCTTTCGTTCACATAAGAACGTCCATCTGTGACCAATCCGTCGGCAGGCACCTTTTCACCTGGCTTGACAAGTAACAAATTCCCTGTGCGAAGTTCTTTTAAAGGTATATCGGTTACCTGATTGTCCTTTTCTACATGAACCACTGATGGAAGTAAAGCAACCAGGGATTCCAGGGCTTTTGAGGCGGCCATCTGCGATTTCATTTCCAGCCAATGCCCAATGAGCATAATATCAATCAGGGTAGCAAGCTCCCAAAAAAAGTCCATCCCTTCCAGCCCAAAAACCACGGCCACGCTATACACATACGCAGTAGTAATCGCAACCGCCACCAGGGTCATCATACCCAAAGTTTTGCTTTTTAGCTCCCGGACAAGGCCCGTCAGAAACGGCCAGCCTCCATAGAAGTATATGATCGTGCTTAGTGCCAAAAGCATATATTGATCACCTGGGAAGGTCCAGTTAAAACCAATCCATTGCTGGATCATATGGGATAGCAAAAGGATTGGCAAAGTAATGACCATGCAAATCCAGAAGCGCTTTAAAAAATCCTCGGTATGGTGGCCTGCGTGTTTGTCATGGCTACTGTCTTCATCGGTGTGCCCGCCGTGACCATGATGCTCATGTTCAACTCCTTTCATTCCGTTCACGGCTTCGGGTTGCTTTTCCGGATGATGCCCGTGGTGGTGGTGATTTTCCATTTGTCACTGTTTATGTGGTGCTGTAAGCTGATATCTATTGGCTAGTAATTCAAGGTCAGCCCGACACCAAAACCCATGTCGCTGTCATAATGGGCTGTGGCACCTACATACCTGGTAAAGATATACCGAAGGGCGGCCATGTACTCCTTGTCCGTATTGACCATCAGGTTCATCCGCAGACGTTTGGAAACTGGTATATCCATCCGTTCCAATTGAAAACGCAGGTTGCCATCCGTGAATATTTCAGCTTGCGCCGTAACCAGCATGGGCAACATGTAGTTTACTCCCGCGCTAAACACGGATCTTTGATCCTTGGTGTTTCGCTGGCCAAACAGATTGGTTTCTACTTCATCCATCCCCATTTTTCGGTACCGCCAGTCAAAGCCAATAAATGGCATCAGCCACTGCATTTTCCCAATGTAACGCCCTAGGTGTGTTTCAACTTCATAACCGTGATGGTCATTATAACCTAGCCTCCATTCCGATCCGATACTCCACCGGGTGTTTTGCAGCATCGCTTCACCATCGTTGCCGTTGGTGGCAATATCGTTCTCGGCCATGAAATGAAACTCCCGGTCATCGGCAAATAGTTTGCGTTGTGCTAACCGGGGGTTAGGGATCTCAGGGTTAGCCGGGGAATTCTCATAGGAGAAGACCGCACCCATGCCGCTCATCATATGGTAAAGGATATGGCAATGAAAAAACCAGTCACCACTTTCCGTTGCAGCAAATTCAAGCGTATCAGTTTCCATCGGCATGATGTCAATGATGTTTTTCATGGGCGCATTCACTCCCTTTCCATTGAGTACCCGGAAATCGTGGCCATGAAGGTGCATGGGGTGCCGCATCATGGAATTATTGTAAATGACCATACGAACGTTTTCCCCTTTTTTGATCAGGATTTTGTCACGCTCTGAAACCACTTTGTTATCCATGCTCCATACGTACTGGTTCATGTTGCCAGTCAATACAAAACGGAGCTCTTTTACCGGTGCATCCTTAGGTAAAGATGTGTTTTCAGGCGACTGAAGCATGGCATAATTTAACGTCGTAATCGAGGACAAGGCATTACTGTTGTACATGTTATGACCAGCATGTTCATCCACTTTTTTGGGATCATCCATTTTCATGTTCCCCATATCCATTGCTTTGCCTGTATCCTTCTTTTTGCTTTTTAAAGCGCCGGTAATTTCCGGGTACATGACCACATTCATATCCATCTGGTTCAGGCTCATGTTCATGCCCATATCGTCCAGGTCACCATTCATTTTCATCATGCCATTCATCATCTTCATCCCCTCAAAGTATTTGAGGCGCGGTAACGGTGATGCCAGTTGTTTCACCCCTTCACCCAGGAACAGGGACGTAGATTTGGTCCGGTCTTCCGATGTAGCCAGAAACTCATATGCAGTAGGGGCAGATCCGGGCGTAACGGCTGGAATGGTAACAATTATATCATACGTTTCTGAAACTGCTATGATCAGCCTGTCCACATCTACCGGCTCTACATCGTTTCCGTCGTTAGCGACAACAGTCATTTTGCCGCCTGCATAAGTAAGCCAGAAATAGGTTGAAGCCCCGCCATTTGAAATCCTTAGACGGACTTTATCACCTGGTTTAAACTGGGACAGTTGGCTTTCATTTTTTCCATTAATAAGGAAGCGGTCATAATACACGTCGCTGACATCCATCGCTGTCATCCGCTTCCATTCGTTTCCAACCTTTGTCTTGAAATATCCTTGACTAATAGCTTCCGAATAGCTTTGGGTTGCACCCTTCTTTATAGCAAACCAATCACTTGCGTTGTGAAGCATCCTGTGGACGTTTTTAGGCTTCATATCCGTCCACTCACTCAATATGATTGGAACAGTAGGAATGGTTGGTTCTTTTTTCTTGTTCAGGATCATCGATCCATACATGCCTATCTGCTCTTGCAACTCAGTATGGCTATGGTACCAGTGCGTGCCGTGCTGAATAATTGCAAACCTGTATAAGTGTGTTGTATGAGGCTTAATGGGCATCTGTGTCAGATTAGGTACCCCGTCATACTTATTGGGTAAGAACAGTCCATGCCAGTGCAGGGATGTCTCTTCGTCGAGCTCATTGTGTACGTATATTTCGGCAGTGTCCCCCTCCGTAAACGTTAATGTAGGCATCGGAATTTGTCCGTTTACTGCAATGGCACGCTTAGGCGTCCCAGTAAAATTTACAGTTGTGTCTTTAACGTATAGATCATACCGTACTATTTTTTGGCCGTAAACCTGCTCAGAAATAATGATGAGCATAGCGGCCGCAGCAAGAAATCTATATATAGGGATTTTAAGAAAATCCATCATGTGCTGTTATTTAAATAAGAAGAGAAGACTGTCCTGATGACCATAAGTCATACTTACTAGCAGGTAATGTTTACGTTGCCATCAGGACAGTCGTTACTATTTGAGTGTTTCAGTGGTTTTACCACAGTTCAACATCTGCGCGCCATAATAAGGGTTTTTAATTGCCGATACCTGGCTTAGCCAGTTGGCACCTTTTCCTTCTTTGGCCATTGGGCAGTGCTGATAATAAACCGCCTGAGAAGGCTTTGCCGACTTGATGAGTTTATACATATTCTCGGAAAGAGAAGAGAAATGGTCTCTTTGGTGGCCTAGATCTTTGGTTTCTTCAATGTGTTCGGCATCGAAATTCAGATCTTTCATGACCTTCATCCAAACCATATGCTGCTCGCTTCCCAGCTCGTCCATCTTAACGGCTTTGAGTGCCTTTACAAGGCTTGTTGCTTTCGCAGAAGTGGCATTTCCGTCAGAGCTAACCAGGGCATCCTTCACCGCGTAATAGGCATCCAAAACTGGTTTCAGCGGGTCAGCGTCAGCTGACTTGGCCTTATTAATAGTTTCTATTGACCCAGCATCATGCTCATGGTCGGTCATTTTCTTTTGGGCCACAACTTCATTTTTTCCAATGCGCTCGTAGCGGCAGCATTCCTCCAATTTGGCATAAGCATCATCAGGTGCCAAGTAGCTTTTGTTATCGTACCCGGCCAATGCAATTTTTTTCAGGATTGCATCCAGAGAGGTCTTTTTACTATCGTAAGTGACTGCGGCAACTTTCGTTTCCTTATCCCAGTTTGCTTTGGAGATATTTTTCTCAAATGCAGCGGCTTCAATGCCTTCCTTGCACTGAGAGCATGATCCGGCAATTGTTACATTCTCGGTAGTGACATTTTTGATATCTGCATAGGATAAGAAAGTAGACAGCAATAGCAATGTTGCCATCAATATTTTAATTGATTTCATCAGAATGGAATTTTGGATTTTAAATAAGTTTTTGTCCGAAGTGAAAGAGCTCCGGAAGGGCGTACCTGTGGCTACAGGGAACTTATCAACCTATATTAGGAGGCATCCACAGTGAAAGATACACTGGCTTTGGGGAAGTTTCCTGGAAGAACCAGGAGGGGGAATTATCAACAACAGCAAGGGTTTTTTGGATTAACCCTGTCGGCTGGATCTTTAATGCAAAAACAGGAAGAGAGTGGGCGCAATCACAGCCAGATTCATTACAACTATGGCTACATTTCTTATTCCTATCCCCTGATCTATGGTTTCGATGCCTGGCGCAGCAGGCCTTTTTATGTGAAGCCACATGCTTTACTTCTTTTTTGACTGGAAAGTGCTTGCTACCACATGCTTGACTTACCCCCACTGGCACCAGGAGGCAAATCATCATCAGCAGTAAAAAAACACAACCTTTCATATTAAGACATGCGGTTTTTCGCAATACAAAGATTGCCTATTGTTCTAGCGTAATTTCTACACAATTACTATGCCACGTTACATAATTATGGAATCCCAAGATTGTAAAGGTAAATTGTAGGGTTAAGGACTTTTAAAGGCGTGCAGAACCTTTTTATTAAGCTATATGATGTTGTCGAAATTTGTAACCGCCGTTTTCACCTGCTTAATTTTTTTGGCAGCTCACCCTTATCATACTTTTGAATCTGAACAAAAACTGGCCGCAGGCAGCCAGCCGGAAATAAGTGTTGATGCTAAGGGCATTATTCACATCGTGTACGGTGTCAAGAATGGCAATGAACGTGACTTGTATTATATATTTTCCGGTGACGGTGGCAAGTCGTACTCCAAACCTGCGCTGTTAGGCAACTTTCCGCAGATGGGTCTTGGGATGGGAAGGGGGCCACAACTTACCACAACAAAAGATTACACGGTAGTCACAGTCGGGGATCATCACGGAAATTTGTATGCAATGCGGTCTTTGAATGCAACAAATCAATGGTCTAAGCCTGTACGGGTTAATGACACGGACACTACTGCAAAAGAAGCCTTGTCTGGAATCAGTGCTGGCAAGGATAACCTGGTCTATACTGCCTGGCTTGATACCCGGCTTGGAAATAATAATTTATTTGGCGCGCGCTCTAAGGATGGCGGGCTAACCTGGGGAAAGAACCAATTGATTTACAAAGGTGAGCAAAAAGGGATTTGTGATTGCTGCAAGCCTTCCGTTGCCATAGACCAAAATGGTGCTGTGAATGTTATGTTCCGAAACAAGCTCAATGGCGCGCGGAACATGTATGTGATCAGCTCGAAGGATAATGGTCAGCATTTTAACAAAGCCCAGAAACTGGGAACGGGGGATTTTGTCATCGACGGATGTCCGATGGACGGAGGGGATTTGTTAGCTGATGCAAGTGGAAATATTACTACCGTATGGAGGCGACAGCTGGAAGTCTATATGGCTGAACCTTCAAAACCGGAAGTAAAACTTGGCAGTGGCCGGACACCGGTGATCCTGCAAACTAGCAAAGGCCGGGTGGTTGCCTGGCACCAGGATGGGCATATTCAATTCAGAAGTCCAGATGGGAAAAAAACATTTACATTAGGGAATGGACAGTATCCCAAGCTTGCGCTGAGTCCTGACAAGAAAGCAGTACTATGTGTGTATGAGCTTGATGGTCAGATTATGGTTCAGTCTTTGATCCTTTGATTACGGTTTGATTTAATAATTCGTGGAATTTAGTGGTGCGTGCTTGATAATAACTTAGGCAAAAATTTGTAGCCCAAAGATGCGATCTGCGAGTTTTACTTTAGGTTGTCGGGAATACTACATGTAGGGTCCAGGCGCTAAGGCAGCTCTTAGCAAGATCCACTCTTACAAGACAGAAACTTTTCGGCTCGTAGAAGGTATATGATCATTCAGATTTATCATGGCCGGCAGTAAGTTAGGGTCCGTGGTTCTTTCTCCCATTTGTTGTTATTAGCGGCAGAAACGGTAGTGACGGGTGATAAAGTTTACTCATATGCCGTTTAACATTCTCTTTTTAGAAGATATTAGCGCAGTGTAACAGCACACTAACCAAACCTGCTCTTCCTGCCTGGAATAAACAGCAATGAAAATGTAGCATACAGTAAAGCTGAAAGAGAAAATTGAACTTACAAACAAATTGACATATAAAAAACAGACCAAGCGCACGCATCAGTTGCACCAAACGCTATTTAAGAAAATAGATAAAATTATCTAGAGGCCAACCAGCTACGAATTGGTTTTTGAAAATCAATGTTTACCAGAAATTAAGAATATTTGAGTTTTCAATTCGGTAGCGCTTGTATTCTCATTTACAAATCAAAAAACTGACGAACCATTATCTCGTATTTAACTATTTGCTTAAATACTTAAATTGCTTAGATTTGCTTTGTAATACACAGATAAATATGAGCGATCAGCAAGGCTGTATCCGGGTTTATGAAGATCAGGGTAAAATTCAGCGGTACACAGAAATTATAAACCAGTTTCAGCCATCTTTTGGGCGGTTGTCACAGGTTTTAGACTTAGCAGGAAACGAAAACCGTTTAAAAATTATCTATCTCTTGCGGGAAGAAAATAACCTATGCGTTTGCGATTTATCCGATATTTTATCAATGAGTATTCCAGCTGTCTCCCAGCATTTACGTAAGCTTAAAGATGCACAACTTATTCAGGCCAGAAAAGTTGGGCAAACCGTGTTCTATTCCCTGCGGGATGAATCCATTGATATTTTAAACTTGATCTTGGGGTATCTTACAACTTCACAAACGTCGTCAGAGCTATCGGTTAGCTTAAATTAAAACAATTGAACTATGAAAACGACAGGATTTATCGGACTCTTCACAGCCTTTGCTTCTTCGCTCTGTTGCACGGTTCCGCTGTTGGCGGTAATATTTGGTGTTTCTGGTTCATCCAGTGGGCTTGTCTGGCTTGAAACATTTCGCCCGTTTAGCGTTGTGCTGACCATTGGGGCATTAGGTTGGGCCTGGTATAATCAATTAAAAAATAGCAAAATGAAAGATTGTGCGTGCGAACCAAACAAAACATCCTTCTGGCAAACAAAGGGATTCTTAGGCATGGTAACAGCAATAGCGCTGCTATTACTGACCTTTCCATCCTATTCAAACCTGCTTTACCAAGCTAAGGATCAAGAAGTTGTACAACCTGTACAGGATGGTCCGCAAAAAGTTGCTTATGTGACCATAAAAGGAATGACTTGTGAAAGCTGTGAACATCACGTCAAAAAGGAGGTTGCTAAATTGAAAGGCGTTTCACAGGTTGATGTCTCATACTCAAAAGGGGCGGCCACCGTGAAATATGATAGTAAGAAAACCTCAATTGCTGATATTAAAAAGGCAGTCGATGCGACCGGTTATAAAGTAACAAGCACAAAAACGCTCTAAAAATGGTCGCCATACTTGAATCTGTAATTATGTGCCCGAATTGTGGGCATCAAGAAGCAGAAACTATGCCCACGGACGCTTGCATGTATTTTTATGAATGCACTTCTTGCAAGATCGTATTAAAGCCTCTAAGCGGCGACTGCTGTGTTTTCTGTTCTTACGGGGCTGCAAAGTGCCCACCGGTTCAACAGCAAAGAAGCTGTTGCAATTAAGCCTGTAATTATGAACTACATTGATACCCGTGATCCTATTGCGGTTGCAGTAGTCAACGCTATTCAAACAGGGGATATACCAAAACTCACACAATTACTAGCTGAAAACCCCGGCTTATCCCAAGCAAGGCTTGGTGATAATGACCCTTGTGGAATGTCGCGTACGCTACTGCACGTTGCCACAGACTGGCCAGGTCATTATCCCAATATCGCACTAACAATCAAAAAGCTTGTTGAAGCCGGCGCAGATGTCAATGCTCGGTTTAGCGGGCCACATATTGAAACACCCCTGCATTGGGCTGCAAGTAGTGATGATAATGAAGCACTTGATACTTTAATCGATGCCGGAGCAAACATAGAAGCCGAAGGCGCCGTCATTGCCGGGGGAACCCCACTGACGGATGCAAGGGCTTTTGGGCAATGGAAAGCAGCACACAGGCTTGTCGAGCTTGGTGCAAAAACTAATTTAACCGATGTCGCTACCCTTGGCCTGATGGATAGATTAGAGAGCTATTTCACTAAAGAATCCAAACCTGAGGCAGGTGAGATTGACCGCGCTTTTTGGGGCTGTTGTCATGGTGGACAAAAAGTAGCAGCTGCTTTCTTACTCGGACAAGGAGCCAACATAAATTGGATACCGGATTGGGAAAATTTATCACCCCTGGACGCTGCGCAGCGGGAAGGTGCAGATGAGCTGGTAGAATGGTTACGAAACCGCGGCGCAAAATCGGCGATGGAGTTAGGATAAATTCAGGCCATGTATGGTCTTAGGCATATCCATCTTCACTTGTGATCGCAACATCTTTCAAGCCCCATTTGCTGGGCATTTATCGCATATCATGGTCTGCCGCATCCCATCCTATAAAATTATGATAAGGGATACCATTAGATTTTTATTTTTGAAAAAACATACAGCGTTTCGGTTGCGATTTGTTTGCAACGCTCGTCGTATTTAGCTGTCTCCTGCGCGCTGCCATCAAAGGCTTTGGGGTCATCATAAGGAACGGCAACCCTGGCAGCTGCGCCTTTTACAACAGGACACGCTTCATCAGCCTGCGAACAGGTCATGATAGCGCAAAAATTGCTTTGCGGGTTGCTGGCGTCGTCATATTTCTTCGAAAAAGCTTTCATAGGTTCAGCTCCGTCCCCGTAGCTTACATGATAGACCGGGTTTTTGCCCTCTGATGTTTTCGTTACCGCAAAACCAGCCCGCTCGCAGGCAGCAACTGCCCGTTCATTGAATGCGCTGGCCTCAGTACCACCAGAGTATGTTTTCACATTAGGGATATCGTAATATGCAGCAGCAGTAGCAGCCCAAATCTGGCCGAAATGGCTGCGGCGCGAATTGTGCGTACAGATGTAGGTGAGCTGTACAGGCTGATCAGCTTTAACCTGCTTTTGAATAAATGCGGCTATTTTGTCAAGCTCTTCTTTTCTGTCACCGGGTATTTTTGAGAAATCCTTTTTAAGGGTTTCTATGTAGGCAGAAAGCTTTGGATTTAGCGCTTTCTTATTGTCTGATTTGCTAGATGGCATAATTGCGGCAGTGGTAAAAAAGGTTATCAGTAAGAGGTTGATCAGGTTCATATTTATCAAGTAAGTTGTAGTCAATCGTAAAGATACGATAGAATTTATCAGACAAAAAAATATTAATCGTAATATTGCAATTGGTTAAATGCTATCTATATTTGCAGCATGGGAGTAACTAAAACCGAAATATTCACAGAGCAGCAGAACCGTATCGCGGATCTTGCAAAGGCATTTTCGCACCCGGCCAGGGTTGCGATCCTGCAACTGCTAATTTCCAGAAAAGCCTGCGTTTGTGGTGATTTGGTAGATGAGCTCGAACTTGCCCAGGCAACTGTTTCCCAGCATTTGAAGGAGCTTAAAAGGATTGGGATCATTCATGGCGAAATCAATCCCCCAAGGGTATGCTATTGCATTAACCCGGTCGTGTGGTCAGAAGCACAAAAAACTTTCGGTTCATTGCTTGATACATTTGCCATTACTGAATCCTGCTGCAATTAGCTGGCATTTTTTTGAAAATATCAATCGTAATAATACATTTAACCAATAGAAACCATGAGCCAATTAAATCCGGAGACTCGCAGTCCGATGAGCTGGGGTGATTTCAAAAATACCCTTCAACAAAACCCTGATCTGCACCTGCAATTCCAATATGAGGAAGGCAAATTTGTAGACAGCTCTTACCACATTACCGAGATCAAACAAGCACCGATTGTTTCAGTTGATTGCGGCGGGGTAATGAACAGCTGGACAGAAGTGATCGTGCAGCTATGGGAACCCTCAGAGAAAGAAGTAGACCGTTCAATGAAAGTTGACAAAGCGTTGAAAATTGTTGACCTGGTTGAAAAATCGCTTCCCCTGAACCCCAATGCAACCGTTAAAATTGAATTTGGCAATTCCAGGTTTGATACACGTCAGATGTACCCCGGAGAGTTTGCTTCCGATGGTGAAACTTTCACTGTCAACCTGGTCCCGGACTTTACCCAATGCAAGGCACTTACCCGAAACCAAAGTTGCGGAACACCGTCAGCAGAAGCATCATGCTGCGCGCCCGCTCCTGTTAAACAGGAATTAGAACTGGTCACCTCTGATGGTGACAGCTGCAAGCCAGGCTCTGGGTGCTGCTAATCAAAACAACCAGCTATGAAACTACAAATTGATAAAGCAGGGCCAGCAGACAGAGAACTCATAGCCAGCCTGCTAAAAGAAGCAGACCTTGTTATCGAAGACTTGCCTGCCGGCTTGCCGGATTTTCTTTTAGCCAGACAGGAAGGGTCACTTGTTGGTGTTGCTGGAATAGAGCTGTATGGAGAAGTTGCACTATTACGCTCAATTGCGGTCAGCCCTGATCATCAGGGTAAGGGCATTGCCCGGAAATTGGTCGGGCAGCTTCTGGCAAATGCTGACAAGCAAGAAGTTAAAGCAGTATACCTGATCACAACCACGGCTGACCATTATTTTGACCGCTATGGTTTTGCGGTCGTAAACCGTGAGCAAGTGCCGGAAGCAATTCAGCAAACCAAGCAGTTTAGTGGCCTTTGCCCAACATCTGCTGTCGTGATGCAAAGAGATTTAAAGCATACAACCACATGAATAACCCACGTCTTTCCTTCCTAGACCGCTACCTGACTTTATGGATTTTTCTGGCCATGCTGATCGGCGTTTCAATTGGCTATTTCTTGCCGGGCACACCTGATTTCATCAATCAGTTCAATTCAGGATCAGGTGTGAATGTTCCGCTAGCCATTGGCCTTGTGCTGATGATGTACCCGCCACTGGCCAAGGTGCGTTATGCAGAGCTGCCAAAGGTGTTTAGCAACACCAAGATCCTGGGGCTTTCGCTGCTTCAAAACTGGATCATTGGCCCGCTGCTGATGTTTGGCTTGGCCGTCATTTTCCTTCCCGATAAGCCAGAGTACATGACTGGCCTGATCATGATTGGTATTGCCCGTTGCATCGCCATGGTCATTGTCTGGAATGACCTGGCCAATGGTGACCGCCTGTATGCAGCAGGACTAGTTGCGTTCAACAGCATTTTTCAGGTCTTGTTTTATTCGGTGTATGCCTATGTTTTCGTAACAGTATTACCGCCGCTTTTTGGCTTGAAGGGCTTCGAGGTCAACATTACGATTGGCCAGGTCGCCCAAAGCGTCTTTATCTATCTGGGCATCCCGTTCCTGGCTGGCATTATTTCCCGGATCGTATTAACAAAGTTGTTTAGTAAGCAGTGGTATGAGAAGAAGTTTCTTCCGGCCATCAGCCCGATTACATTAATTGCCTTGCTCTTCACGATTGTGGTCATGTTTAGTTTGAAGGGCCAGCTGATTGTGAGTATCCCCTTTGATGTGCTGCGCATTGCGCTACCACTGACAATCTATTTTGCTATCATGTTTTTCTCCGCTTTTTACTTGTCCAAACGTGCAGGCACGGATTATGCCAAATCAACATCGCTGGCCTTCACTGCCGCAGGTAACAACTTCGAGCTTGGGATTGCGGTCGCTATCGCTGTATTCGGAATTGATTCCGGGGCTGCATTCGCTGCTGTCATTGGCCCATTAATCGAAGTGCCGGTATTGATCCTGATGGTCAATTTTGCACTCAAACAACAGCACAAGTTTTCCAATTAACTGCCTATTACATGAGAATTGCTTTTTTTTCAGATATCCATGCCAACCTTCCGGCTTTGGATGCATTTTTCCAAGATGTTGAAACCAGAGACATTGATGCTATTTATTGCCTGGGCGATCTGGTCGGTTATAACATATGGCCAAATGAAGTTATTGACGAAATCAGAAAGCGTGGTATTCCTACTATTGCCGGTAATTACGACTTTGGCATCGGAAGGAGCAGTGACGATTGTGGTTGTGCTTATAAAACGGACGATGAAAAAGAAAATGGCAAAGTATCAATTGCTTATACAAACGAAATTGTCAAGGATGAGCAGCGGGCTTATCTAAGAACACTGCCGGCACACATCCGTCTGGAATTTCAATTAAATGAGAAACCGCTTTCGGTTCTTCTGGTGCATGGCAGCCCGCGGCGGATCAATGAATACTTGTTTGAGGACCGCGATGAAAAAAGCATGTTGCGGATCATGGAGCAGGCCGGTGCAGATGTCATGCTTTTCGGTCATACCCACAAACCTTACCATAGGGTACTGGGCTCAGTCCAGCCAGACGGTACAGATCATTTCCGGCATGCAATCAATATTGGTTCTGTCGGTAAGCCAAAAGATGGTGACCCAAGAGGTGGCTATGTAATCCTGAACATTGATGCAGATGCACTGGCATCAAGCAAGGAAAGTATTACGGTAGAGTTTATACGTTTTGAGTACGATGTTGAAACAGCAGCCAAGGCCGTAGAAGGCAGCGTCCTTCCCGATGCATATGCAGAATCATTACGCCTGGGAAAATGAAAATAGCACTACTATCTGATATCCATGCCAATCTTCCTGCTTTTGAGGCGGTGTTAGAAGATATGGAAAAACAACAACCTGATGCGGTTTACTGCCTGGGCGATCTTGTTGGCTATAATGTATGGCCTAACCAAGTAATTGGTTTGGTGCGCAAACATGGCATTGCAACTATTGCAGGAAACCACGATCTGAAAGTTGCAAAAATACTTGCTTCTCTCGGCGATTGCAGCAAGGAAGAAAATAGCGAGTACGCCTACAAGCTGGTCGGAGATAAGGAAAGGAATTACCTGTTAACACTTCCCAGGCATCTCAGGTTAGAGTTTCAGCTTAATGATCAGCAGCTGAACATGCTGCTTGTCCATGGAAGCCCAAGAAGCATCAATGAATATCTTTTACAGGATTTGCCTGAGCAGTACATGCTGGAACTTGTCACGGAATATAAAGCAGATATCCTATGCTTTGGACATTCGCATAAGCCTTATCACCGCGTCATCAATTCTGGTGAGAACGGCAGTGAGCATTTTCATCACCTGATTAACACTGGTTCCGTAGGTAAATCCAAAGATGGTGATGCGCGCGCTTGTTATGTAGTTATCACGATTGATCAGACAGCCAGTATAACAAATCAAGATGCTGTTCAGGTTGAATTTGTAAGGGTCAAATACGATGTAGAAAAGGCGGCGCAGGCCGTAGAGCTTAGCCTTCTTCCTAATGCTTTTGCAGATAATTTAAGAAAAGCATATTAACCTTATCCAGATGAAAGGCTTGATGGTTTTGTTTTTGGTCTTCCCTACCATTGTGTCAACGGTCTATTCTTTTGGAGCACGGGAACAGCCGCAGGACATAGGCAATCAATTATCCAACCTTCTTGACTATCCTGCTGTTCTTGGTGAAACTGGCGGTATAGTTGTAATACAGTTTTCTGTTGGCGAAGGTAACGCCATAGGGAAAGTGAAAGTATTCACCCATGATGATAAGCTTAATAACGATTTGATCCGGCAGCTGACTGGAAAGAGGGTATTTTTGCCTGATCATCATCCAGCCGCAAACTATACAGTCAAATTAAGGTTTATAAGGGCTAAATAAACCGATTGGGAAAGAATGAGAAAGCATATTGCCGAAATGAAATTGCCCATGTATGCGTCTTTCAGCTTGAGCTTCGCTTTAATGGGTGATGCATTCCTGTATTCTTTTCTGCCAATCAATGCTTCCAGCATCCACGTTCCAATCATTTGGATTGGAACTATCTTGTCTATCAATCGCTTTACACGGATTTTGCTTAACCCACTTATTTTGCGCGTCTTCAGTCTTGTGGGCTTCCGTATACCTATAATCGTTGCGGCAACTATATCTGTATTAGCCACGGCTGGCTATGGTGCAGGTTTTGGCATTGCAATTTTGGTGTTGCTCAGGATCTTGTGGGGCATATCGTATTCTGTCCTTCGCGTTGGGGCAATTACTTATGCAATGGATTATCCAAAAAAAGGCCTGGCACTGGGAATGAGCCAAAGCATCATCGAATCAGGTCCACTACTTGCATTATTGGTTGGCCCCCTGCTTTTTGAAGTAATCAGTCCTAGCCGGATCTTTTTAGTGATTGCGCTCCTTTCGATGCCAGGAGTTTACTTCGCCTTTAAGCTGAAAGAAAGGGGCAGCTTGCCAGCTCGCCCATTTAGCTTTAAAATATCATTTCCATCCGTCTTTAACCGATTAGCGTTTTTAGGGGCGTTTGCAGTGGAAGGTATGCTCGTGGTTTTAATTGGGGCCCTGTTGATGGATGCGCATCCCTATTGGTCGGCTGTTGAAATTACTGCCGTTGCCGCCGGATTTCTTATGTTCCGACGCATTTGCTCGCTTTTGATTTCGCCTTTTGCAGGTTGGTCAGCTGATCGGTATGGACTTCCTAACATTTATTCAGGCTCTATTCTTCTAATTTGCCTAGGTTTGCTATTGGCAACGAATGGCTGGGTAATGAGTGGATTGATCCTTGTATTTACGTTTTACAATGTTAATGCAGCCCTGGCAGCTGGCGCGGCATCCGCAGGGAAAGCAGATGTAACGCAGGCGGTATCAAATAATGCTACTTTCAGAGATGCAGGTTCGGCATTTGGAGCTTTAACAGCCGGGTTTTTACTGGCTTTTGATCACCTCGATTTAATATTTACCTTACTCAGTTCCACCCTTATATTACTTAACTGGATTTATCACAGGCGGGCGAAAGCTTTGGTGGTTTAGAAAAATTTAAATTCGGGATCCTTTTCTGGAAAGCTTCAGTTCGCTAGCGGCCTTATCTTCATAGACCGCATATTTTAAATGATAATGAAATTTTCTTTTGACGCATCTTGTGAAACAGTTTCTATAAAGGTCTCTGAAAAAGTATCCGTCACTGAAGCCAAAATCAAACAATCCGTAGAGAGAAAGAAGTTGGTGCTAACAGACCTAAATAATTGCCAAAGCCCTTTGCCCACCTCAGACAGAGGTATCTCCTATGCTTACCTCGGACCAACTAAAATAGATCTTTTTTACTTTCCTTGTTTTTCATTAATTAGAACGCCACGGTGGCGTAGGTACTTATAAAGTGTCATTTTAGAAATTTCAAGATCCGCGGCAATTTCATTCACACCCAACTTGCGTTCATTGTATAACGTTTGGGCTAACATTGCCTTCTTTTCAGCTTCTTTCGAAAGGCCACGGCTACGTCCGCCTTTTCGGCCACGTGCGCGGGCTGCTTCAAGACCGGATTTAGTTCGCTCCCTGATCAGGTCTCTTTCAAACTCTGCCAAAGAAGCAAAAATGTTAAAGATGAGTCTGCCTTGGGCAGTAGTAGTGTCAATAGAATCATTAATAGAAACCAGGCCGATTCCACGTTTCGCTAAATCGGCTGTCATTTCCAAAAGGTGTTTCAAGGAACGCCCTAACCGGTCCAGCTTGTAAATGAAAATCACGTCCCCTTCGCGAAGGATCTGCTGCATGGCAGCAAGCTGCGGCCTATCCGATTTTATTCCGGAAGCTTTTTCCTGAAATACTTTTTCGCAACCTGCTTTTCCTAAGGCATCAAGTTGCATTTCTAAATTCTGGTCCTGGGTTGATACCCGCGCATATCCAATTTTCACTTTTTGTATACTTTAATCCATGTAGTGGATCAAATTTAATGTACTTAGATTGGTGTACAAGTTTATTTTACTAATTTGATAAAATATGTTTGAATTTTGTTTATTCTTTTAGCCTTAAAAAGCTTGGCAAGCTTGTACATTCTGAGCAACGTTTTTTTATACACACAAATCGTCTCATGCCAAGAAAAGAATACCTGACTTCCGAAGCCCGGCAACGATTTGACAATCCACCTGTTTTGAGTGTCGACCAGAAAATGATTTTCTTAGAGGCTCCTGAGTGGGCAGCAGAATATGTCAAGACTTTGCAGACTCCATCCAATAAAGTTGGCTTTCTTTTGCAGGTTGGATACTTCCGGGTGGTCAGCAGGTTTTTTGGATCGAACCGTTTTCACCAAAGTGACGTAGACTTTGTAGCGGCAAGAATTTCTGTTGATGTCAATGCTGTACAAATGACCGACTACGAAGGACGGACTTCACTTAGGCACCGGGAGGACATTCTTGGATATTTTGGCTTCGCAGCTTTTGAAAAATCTTCGGTTGAAGCGTTGACCGAAGAAACACAGAGATTGGCACATGTACAGACCAGGCCGTACCTGATTTTCGAAGGGATGGTAGACTTTCTCCAATCACATCATATCGAAATTCCAACATACCAAAGCCTGAAAACGATTTTGGACAAATCTCTTGCTCGTTTCGAGCAAAATTTAGAGTCTATTTTAAATAAGTACCTGACAACTGCCGATGTTCTGCTTTTAGAGCAGCTTCTTGTTGAACACACTTCTTATCAACAGGACAGTAGGAAGCATTTGAAAGTAAAACGCTATGAGATTACATTTTTCAAACGGATCTCTCAATCCATGGAAACAAAACAGATCCGTGAGCGAGTAACCAATTTTGAAAGCTTAAAGAATATGTATTTGCAGTTGTTACCGATTGTAAAGCGCTTAAGATTATCTGATACCACTGTTCAATTTTATGCGGAATACGTTATCAATAACCAGGTAACGCAGATAGCTACACGTAGCACAAATCGTTATCTTCTTCTGATTTCCTTCATTATCCATCAGTATTATATGTTAGGAGATGCACTTATCCTGACTTTGAATAGTGCGGTCACCAATTATGTCAATGGTTGCGAAAACTTGGTTAAGCAGCAACTTTATGAAAACAGGATGCAGACCGCGCAACTGGTTAGCAGTGTTGCCCACCGGAGCAGTACCCATATTGATGTTTTGGGTGCCATTGAAAAAATTATTGCTGACACTACCATAGAACCGCTAGCTAAGGTAACATTGATCGAGCAGCTATTTAAAAACAAACGGTTATCTCAAAAATTGTTACAGGAAGACCAGCAGCGACTTAAAGCATTAAAAGAAGCCAACCAAAAAATAAATGACCGGGAAGATTTCTATCAGATGCTTGAAAAAAATGCATCGAAATTAAATGGAAAAGTCAGTGATATCGTAAAAGCATTGATCCCTAGTTTGACTTCGTCAGGAAAAGATATCCTTACAGCGGTCCGGTACTACCAGGAAAAGAACGGTTCTATTATTTCACGCGCAGCTGTACCAACTGATTTTTTAGGAATGGAACAACAGCAGCGGGTATTAACTACGGAAGGTAAATTACGGACAGGTTTATATAAAGTATTCCTGTTTCTGGAAATCAGGGATAGTATCAAATCCGGAGTACTTCCAATCGATTCATCTTATGATTACCGTAGTTTTGATGAGTATCAAATACCGCCTTTGGTTTGGAACAAAGAAAAGCAAAAACTCATAGAACAAGCTGGCTTAACAGCTTTTGCAGATTCCCGGAAGACCCTATTAAGGATAAATGAAAAGCTAAATTCACAGATAAAATTAACAAACGAGCGTATAGAAAAAGGAAATAACAAACAGGTATACTTTGATCCTACCGGTGACTGGCACTTGATGAAAGATAAACGTTTGGAAGAAGTCACGGATCTGGAATCGCTTTATCCCCAGGAATATGTAATTCCGTTAGCAGAAGTTCTTTCAACTGTACAAAATACAAGCGACTTTATTTCCTCGTTTATCCATAGCGGTATTGACCACACCCCTAAACGTCCGGAAGAGAAGTTGTTTTTTGCAGCAATTCTTGGGTTTGGGTGCAATATTGGAATCCGCAAATTCTCTTTCATGTCCAAGGGGATCAAGACCACTTCATTAGAAACAACGGCACTCCAATATTTTTCGCCAGAGACTGTAATACAGGCAAATGACAAAGTACTTGCATTTAGCAACTCTTTACCTCTTACCGAACATTTTAGAAAGGATGCAGACTTTGTTCATACTTCCAGTGACGGTCAAAAGTTCGATGTATCCGTTGCTTCGCTAGTGGCTTCTCCTTCTTTTAAGTACTTTGGAAATGGCAGGGGTGTTACCATGTATTCCTTTCTGGACGAAGCCGGGCAGTTATTTTATTCCACCGTATTCAGCGCAGCAGAACCGGAATCACATTATGTCCTGGATGGTTTGACCCACAATGAAGTGATCATTCCCAATGCCCATTCAACAGACACCCACGGTTTTAGTGAACCAGTATTTGCCGTAACTGGCCTGCTTGGCATTGAATTCCGCCCCAGGTTTGCAAGATTTCACCATCAGCAGCTTTATTCAATTGATGAAGCGCGTACCTATCGTGAGCTGAATTATAAGATTGTTCCAAGTCTTAAAATCAATTTGCCCCATCTGGAAAATCATTGGGATGAAATTTTAAGGCTTGTCTGTACCATAAAGTTGGGTTATTCCAAGGCGTCCACATTGTTCAGGCGTCTTAATTCATATTCGAAACAACATCCGCTTTATAAAGCCCTCAAAGATTTGGGAAGGCTTTACAAAACAGCATACATCTATCAATATATGGATGATGAGTTAATCCGGAAATCCGTGTCTGGATCACTTTCGAAAATTGAGAGCAGTAATAACTTTTCAAAAGCTATCACCGTGGGCAATAACCAGGAATTGATCTGGGCTACACGTAAAGAGCAATTGACGGCAGAAGGTTGTAAAAGGCTGATAGCAAATACGGTGAACACTTATAATCTATTGTTGTTATCTGAAAAACTGGTAGCAGCTGGGTCCGAGCATGACAGGCAAATCCTGTTGAAAAAAATTCTTGCTACTTCTACCCACAGCTGGGCACATATTAACCTGGTGGGAGAATACGACTTCTCCGATGGTAAGGATTATAAAGCATTTGATTTAGGCTCGATTTTGGATCTGAACCTAGCGCCTTAGAATTTAATATTCCGGACTTATGACAATTAAAAATCCTATGCGAAAGTCGTGACGGTTTTCCTCCCTTTCTTTAGTTTACCCCAGTGTAATAAAAAGTAAAAGTCCCCGGCAACAGCCAGGGATCTTTAAACCTTACTACAAATACACTACTAGTTCTTTAATTAATATTGGTTAACTCCCTGGTTATCAATACATCTAGGAGGCCTCTGGAAAAACCTTTTATTGCACCAATGAATTTATATATCAATCCCATTCATGGTCCTTTAAATAATTACGCAGTTCAATTCCTTTTTTGGTCAAACGTCCGTAAATTAAAGATTCCAGGTTCGTAGACCACAACAGATAAACCATACTCTGGGTTTCAAGAAGCTTCATATCAGCAATGATCCTGTGGTTAATACCTTCTTCAATGGTGAATATAATCTGGTCTTGATGCCTGAATATCTTCATTGCTTCAAATTCCTCTTCCATAATCGTTGATGCGATTTTATACAGCAAATAACAGCAAGTAGTTTGAAAAGAACCTGGTCAGGCCCCTGAAATGGTTATGCAAAACAAGCAGATTGGCCTGAAACTACCCTGTCCAATATCAGATTACATGTTATTAGGATGCAGGCAGGATTTCCAGTATTTGTAAATCGTAGCAAGCCTGTCCTTTAAAACTTCATAGATCTCAGGCTTTAAGAAATAACCCTGGATACAGGATTTATATGCTTCTTTCACTACTTCAACGCGGCCTGAGGTATCAAAGAATATAAACGGGATGGCTCTTTCCTTTAAAGGCGGGGAGCTTTCGATGTAGTCCCGGACTCCAATGCCGCTTATCATGGGCAGTGCCGTATTGCAAAGAATAAGAAAGGGCTGATCCGTGGTTGCACCCAGATATTCTATCAGCTCGATGCCGTCCTGAAAAAAAAGAATCTTGTTCTTGATGCCTAATTCTTTGGATAGTTGCGCCAGCAGAAGATAATCGTTCTCATCGTATTCAACCGAGAGTATGGGTCCTGAAAGTGACATTTGTAAATGAGTGGGTTATCGTTATACACGTTACTATTTGGGGCAACTATTATTTGTTGATCACCTGCACCGTAAAGCTTACCCGGGCATAATAAATAATACCATACCAATGAGATGTCATTACCCGGAATGGTTTGACAAGAGCATGAAAATGTCAGGTTTAAAAGTAATGGAGCTTACCGGTTAATGCTGCCAATTAAGCCAGTCCAGAATTGGCAAAGAATGGGATGTCCACCAGAAAACGCTGCATCAGTAAAGTTAGATCATCCCAGTTACGTATATTTTGGATTGCCAGAAAAGCCATCAAAGCATCAGCCAGCATTCGGGGGATAGTACCTTTACGGGTGGTACTTTACGACCACACAATGGGTATCCCTTTAAACAAGGTAGTACCGGATCCTGGACTTTGATCGAACCATTTGAACTGGCCCCGGAAAGGATGAATACCAATCCTCATCATTTTATGGTGATCCACTTTGGAATGGAACGAGGTCTACTGCCAGTTGCTCAGTTCGTCAGGATCCCTGTCAAATAGTCTTAGGTATCTGTTCTGGATCGTTATTAGCTTGTTTACCGGCAGCATATAGATGTGGTTAGGCTTAGCCAAACCATGTACTTTCACCCAGTTAACGGGTATCCGGATATGATTGGCCAGCAACTGGCCATACGGATGCTTACATTATTTCTTTCCAAGTGCTGGATTGTTATGAATGCAACACGGGGTTAAATACAAAAAAAATGGTAAAGGTACTGAGTGCCGTCACTTGGAAAACCGATTGCAACAACAAAGAATTTTGAGGGTTTACCATGATTGATTTTATGTGTGTGAATAATAGTACCCTGAATGTGAGCATATTCAAAATGCGAAACTGGAATGTTAAAATACATACCCGCAGTTGAGCAGCCGTTTAATGGCCTGTGTAACTTTTATATTACTGATAACAATTGCCAGCAGTTCAATCTGCTGCCCTTTGATTATAAACAGTACCTTCTCAGTAAAAAACGCATGTATTAACTCCTAGGAGAAATTCAGGAATATTCTAATAAATCCATTATTTTTACAGCTTATTAATCCACGAGTAATGTCTAAGGTTAGTCCTATAATCGTGATTGAAGATGATGAAGATGATCAGTTTTTAATCCAGCAAGTCCTTTCCGAGCTCCGGATCGATAACCCTGTCAACCTGTTTGACAATGGCCTGCAGGCCTATGAGTATCTGCTCACAACCAAAGACCACCCATTGGTAATCCTTTGTGATGTGAATATGCCCGTCATGAACGGCTTGGAGTTAAGAGACCAGATTGAAGACAATCCCTATCTTAAACAAAAGTCGATACCGTTTGTTTTTCTGAGTACTTCCAACGACCCTTTCCTGATTGAAAAAGCTTACAGCGGAACCATACAGGGTTTTTATAAAAAGTCCGTCAGCTTTCAACAAATCAAAGCAAACCTGGAGGTAATTATCAGGTACTGGAAAATTTGTCTTCATCCAAATAATGTATCAGGTAGCTAAAACCAGCTAGGAACCTTAAGACAGACTATAATCTTAACTCAATAAATCTATTAGCTTCTTTCAAAACGGTTGTCAATTGTTTTAGCCTTATACCAAGAAGTACCATTACCTTTATGGGTATAAATTAATTTATGTTAAAAGTTTGGGGTGTGCTTTTTTAATAGGTTCTAATCCAGGCAGCTTCTTCAAACCAGTATGTCACCAATCAGGTGAGCTACGTTCAGCATTTACTTTCCAATCCTTGCCAGAGCTATTAGGGAAGATGTTCTTTGTTAATCCCATTCATGCTGCTTTAAGTAATTGCGAAGGTCCATGCCCTTTCTGGTCCACCGGCCATGTATCCGTGATTCTAGGTTTGTTGACCATGATAATACAACCATGTCCTGTGCTTCAAGCAGTTTCATATCAGAAATGACCCTGTTGTTTATGCCTTCTTGAACCGTAAACAAAATCTGGTCATAATTCCTGGAAACCTTCATGGCTTCAAATTCCTTTTGCATAACGGTTAATGATCTTTATGTAAAGCATATCATGCCATTAGGATTATATGCTTAAACAACAAGGCAATTGACAAATGCATAATCCAGCAATATAAACAAGTATTGTCTGCTGGTGGGAAATATGCCTGATGTTTACTCTTATTTCGTTTCTTCAAATTTATAATAATGCTCATAAAGCTGACAGGATTATTACATACTACATTTTGTTAGGTAAGATTTTTAGTAGGTAGCTGGTTATTGGAATACTTTTTTAAAAATAAGGAGTCATAGGGATTTACCAGTGTAATCTCAGCAGTGCAGATTAATCCATTTATCCGTAATGAATAGCCAGCAGCCAGTCAATCCGGCTCCCAACCTTTTACAACGCCTAGACCTTGACTTCGCCCTGAGGGCTGCAGCACTTGGAGTATGGGAACTTGACCCTGTTACGCAAATAATAAACTGGGATGATCAATGCCGTCAGTTCTTTGGATTGTCCAAGAAAAATCAACTTTCTTATGATCAGGCTATAGAATACGTCCATTCCGATGATCTGGAACGGATTAATCAGGCAGTATTATGGGCAATGAACCCATCATCGGATGGGATTTATGACCAGACTTACCGGACGATGGGTGCGGAAGATGGAAAGCTGCGCTGGGTCCGCTTCTTAGGCCGTAGCTATTTTAAGACGGAAGCATTTACCGGTTTGCTGGTGTGGCGCAGGAAGTGACAGAGCAGGTTTTAAACAGACGCAAGCTGGAAGAAAGTGAAAGCCGGTTTCGTTTACTGATCCAGCAGGCACCTGTTGCGACCAGTCTGTATGTAGGGTCCCAGCTGCGCATTGAAGTAGCTAACCTTACCATGTTAAGCTACTGGGACAAGGATCAATCTGTGATAGGTAAAACCTTCCGGGAAGCTATGCCTGAACTGCAAGGCCAAGGCTACTTTGAAATACTGGATGAAGTTTTTAAAACAGCAGAAGCATATCAGATGCATGCCTCGCCTGCACAGGTCAGCATTGGTGGAAAAGCGGGTAGATACTATTTTGATTTATCCTTTAAACCGCTTCTGGATACCAGTGGCCAGGTGTATGCCATTTTGAATACTGCGTATGATGTTACCAGCCAGGTTGAAGAGCGTCAGCAAAAAGAGAAAGAACAACAGCAGGTGTTGGCATTGTTTGAGCAGTCACCAGTGGAAATTGCCATGCTCAGTCCGGATGGCTTCCACTTTAAGATGTCCAATCCGTTTTACAACGATTTGGTGGGAAGGACATCGGGGCAGCTTCTGGGCAGGCCATTGCTGGAGGCAATCCCTGAACTGCAGGGACAAGGTTTTGATAGGTTACTGCGGCAGGTAGTTGATTCCGGTGTGCCCTTTGTTGCAAACGAAGTTGCAGTTAAACTGGTCCGTAGCAATGAGCTGCAAACCGTTTATTTAAACCTGACCTTTCAGCCGCAAAGGCATCAAAATAACAATGCTGTGACGGCCATTCTGGTGGTTGCGACTGATGTTACCTTGCAAGTGCACACCCAGCAGCAGATTCAGCAGAAGAACCTGCAGCTGCATGAGCTTTTGGAGAACACACCTGATGTCATCACGCGCTGGGACAAACAGCGAAGGCTAGTATTTGCCAATCAGGCGTTCAGTGCAAAAACAGGAACTGAGAACACAGGGCTACTAGGCAAGACTAACCTGGAAATGGGCCAGCCTACCGAAGTTGCAGTGCCTTACATGGACCGTTTACAGCAAGTACTGGATAGCAGACAGCCAGCAGAACACTACAATGCCTTTCCGGCCCCTGTCGGTCTGATACAATATCATTCCCGTATGGTGCCCGAGTTTGATGCTGATGGGCAGCTCGTGAGTGTGCTGTCGATTGCCAGGGATATTACTGAGCTAAAAGTCAGTGAAGATCGTTTTA
This sequence comes from Dyadobacter sediminis, assembly GCF_005860765.1. Taxonomy (GTDB): domain Bacteria; phylum Bacteroidota; class Bacteroidia; order Cytophagales; family Spirosomataceae; genus Dyadobacter; species Dyadobacter sediminis. The sequence continues at coordinate 29,155 of NZ_VCEI01000002.1, forward strand.
GGAGCCTGATTCAGCAGGCCCCCATTGCTACAAGCCTGCTGGTGGGACCTGAATTTATTGTAGAAGTGGCCAATCCCATACAGCTGGCACACTGGGGAAAAGACATCTTTATAATAGGTAAGCCTTTGATCCAGGTATTGCCCGAACTGAAAGATCAGTCCTACCTTCAAGTCCTGGAAGATGTTTTTACCTCTGGGAACGTATACAGTAATGCCCAAGCCAAAGTGCTCTTAAACATAAATGGCATGACACAGACGCACTATTTTGATTTGACCTATAAGCCACTTCTGAATGCTTCCGGGCAGGTTTACAGTATCCTGGCCATGTCTTCCAATATTACCCAGCAGGTATTGACCCGGCAGGAGTTGGCCGAGAAGAGCCAGGACCTGGAGCTGGCCATGAACATTGGGCAGTTAGGCAGCTTTAAGATCAACTTACTGAAGCATACAGCTACCTATTCCCGGCTGGTTATGGATTGGTTTAACCTGCAGCAACAAGGGGAAGCATTACCTGCAATCTTTTCCCGCATTCATGAAGATGACCGGGCTGAGGTAATGCAGAATATAGAACAGTCTATTCTGGGTGAGAATAACGGCTATCATGACCTGACATTCCGTGTCTGGGATTCATCAGCCAATAGTTGGCGCCACCTGCATTCGGTAGGTCAGACGCAGCTGGAATCCGGAGTTGCTGTTTCGCTGTCAGGAATTATCCAGGATGTGACAAACCTGGTCATGGCACATAACCAGCTACAGGAAAGTGAATCCCGTTACAAAAACCTGTCCATTGAACTCGAACAAAGAGTAAAGCAGCGGACACGTGATCTACAAATTGCAAACCAGGACCTGATGCGTTCCAACCAGGACCTTCAGCAGTTTGCCTATATTTCCAGTCATGATCTGCAGGAACCTTTACGGAAAATCCAGTCACTCGGCACCATGCTCGAGCAGCGGTTTAGTAAACAGCTTGGCATTGAAGGAAAGCAGTTGCTTGACCGCATGATTAAATCCGGAGCCCGGATGTCTAACCTGATTCATGATCTACTGGCATTTTCTTACCTCTCGGCCAAACAACAGCACTTTGATCTGGTATCCCTGGATGAAATTCTAACTGATGTGATCAACAAACTTGACCTTGAAATTGCAGAACGGCAAGCATTGATAGAGGTAAATACGCTGGGCACTGTACAAGGAGATAAATCCCAGTTGGGCCAGTTGTTTCAGAACCTTGTTTCAAATGCTATTAAATTTACCCTTTCCTCAGTAAGGCCACATGTCCGTATTGAATGTTTTCAACGTAGTCGTGGTGAATTGCCCTCTGAGCTTCAGCCTGGCAGTAATGCAAATCAATTCATTCAGATCAGCATCAGCGATAACGGGGTAGGCTTTGATACCTACCATCTAGACCGGATCTTTCAGATGTTTCAGCGGCTGCATACCAGGAGCGAATTTCCAGGTACAGGAATAGGACTTGCCATTTGCAAGCGTGTGGTAGAAAACCATGGAGGCGGCATCACTGCAAACAGCAAGCCAGGCAAAGGTGCAACATTTTGTATTTATCTGCCGTTGCAGGTTTAATAAATTAAGTTATAGTTTCCATCTAATATTAGGATCACAGGCTCTATATCCTTGAAGTACTCCCTACTTTTCGGACCATCAGTTGATAATTGATAATTAAATTCAAGCTGCATTCAGGTAAAGATTTACTGGTTTTTTACGTCCGATACCTTGATGTTTTCTGGAATTATAACGTTTGACAAATCGATCAATTCCTTGATATAGGTCAAGGCCGTTTTTCTCTGGATTTAAATAAATGTATTTCTGCTTGATGGTTCTGAACCAGCGTTCGATAAACGCATTATCTGTTGCTCTTCCCTTGCCATCCATACTAATCCGGATTTTAAGATCATTCAATGTGCTTACCCAGTGCTCACAGGTATATTGGCTACCTTGATCTGTATTAATTATTTCTGGTTTTCCATATTTGCATATCGTTGCATGTAAAAGCTCCGTTTGCGTTTGCTTTTCGAGGCTGTTGGACAACTGCCATCCAACAATATATCGACTATACAAATCTATGATGGCCGTCAGATACATAAAACCATGCTTCATTGGTATGTAGCTGATATCCATAGCCCAAACCTGATTGGGACGGTTAATTTGAAGGCCTCTGAGCAAATATGGGTGAATGTATTTTGCTTTTCCCAGACGGCTAAGGTTACGTTTTGGATAAATCGGCTCAATAGCCATCTTCCTCATCAGCCGACGGATACGTTTGACGTTGTAATCCAACCCTTTTTCAGCCAGCTCGTCCTGCATACCCAGCACACCCAGGGTTGGATCAGAGAGGAACAGTTTATCCATAGTCTCCATCAGCACCAAGTTTTCTTCCTTTTCACCAGCAGGTCTGTAATACAGCTGGCTGCGGTTGATGCTGAGGATCTCTGACTGCCGACGAATACTCAATGGATGGCTGCTGTCGATCAATGCTATGCGCTCTTTCATAGACCGGCTTTTTTCAAGCTTTTTTTTAGAAAGTCGTTCTCCACCTGTAGCTGACCAATCTGCTTAAAAAGATTGTCAACATCCACAGACTCTTCTTCCTTAGCACTTTCATCTGCGAAAGCCTTCTCAGCCTGTTCCAGAAATTCCCGCTTCCATGCTGATACCTGGGTTGGATGGATCTCAAATCGAGTAGCCAATTCGCTTAGCGATTGCCGCTCTTTTAAGGCTTCAACGGCTACCATCGCCTTAAACTTTGCTGTAAATTTTCTCCGGCTCTGTTTCATTTTGTTCATCGGTTTTATGTCAAGTTAACAAATTTAACCGATGGTCTCAATTTTGGGGAGTATTACACCTGGCTATATTACAAGTTTATTCTTACTGGTAAGCAGACCAGGTTGAAATAGCAACCTTTATATTTCAGGAATGCCAGGTATTACATGCGTACACCTATTTTTTAGAACTTGCGCGGCTTTTAAGCTGCCGGATCAGGTTTTTGAACCCCGCGTAGTCCCCGGACCCGTTGTTATTCCTCTGTTCGTCCTTCAAGCTTTTTTCAGGAAATCAGGCATTCTTAAACCTATATGCCATTTACTGATGCGTACTGGATCAACCCTCAACTAAACTCACCCAATATCAGGCCTCTGGTTAGTTACACCGTCATCTTTTTAAAAAGTTCATCAAACATTTATGGTCGGCCGGCAGCCGTTTTCTTACTAAATTAAATCTTAGTTGGATTATCAAATCGGCCTGTTTCTACCTCCAACAAAAGGTAGCAGGATCAGTATAATTGATTCTAAACCACCATACAATGCTAAGAAAATAAATTAGTTCTGCAAGGTGAAATAGAAATAGTTTGATGAGATATAAACGTAAGTATCAATCATGTAGATGCTACAATGACATTTTTATCTTTTTCAAACCTTTTTATACGAATTAACAATGAAAGAACTAAAAATTAGCAGGGATAATGCCATCAGGGCATTTAAATCGGCAGACCAAAATGGAAAACTTTTGCTTGAAGCCTTATTTGGACAGGAAGTCTTAGATGAGAAACTTACTGAAAGGATAAAGACTTATGAAGACGCTTGTGTTTTAACAAGTATTAAGCCATTATCTGTTTTAGACTTCTTATTCTTACCAGAAAAAGATCAGGAATCCTCATTAGCCCATCACCAACTTACAGTTATTGCCAAATGTTTAAATGATGGATGGGAGCCTGATTGGCATGATAATACCCAGCACAAGTATTATCCACATTTTATTTGGGGTGAATCGCGTCTTGGATTTATGTATTACAATTGTGGCTGGACTACCTGCTATACAGCTATTCATTCCCGTTTTGTCTTCAAGAGCCACGAGCTTGCAGAATATGCCGGAAAACAGTTTTTAAGTATCTATTTTGATTTAATAGCACTTTAACAAAAAACTTTAATTGATGGTAAGATTAATTCTAGCCCGGCAAGGCCTGCCAATAAAGGGATCCAAGAATACACATTGTAACTGGGAAACCGATGGCCAATTAAAAGCGAAACGATTAGAAGATGGGGCCAATTTGAGGATTGATGATGCCAATGAATGATCTTTGACTACATTGAAAAGTATGATAACCGGATAAGAAGGCATTGCTGGCCGGGCTACAAAAGTTCTGAACAATTTGAGGAATATTCCATTTTCTGACAAGTCCAATGTGCCGCTAAATTAAACTACCTTATTTTGTCCAGACCATTCATTGGCCTAAGGATTAAATGAAATAGTAGCAGAAATATACCTGCTACTTTTCACGATTAACCTAAACAGAAATTGTATATAAGAGTTTATAACATTGAGTAAAAATAAGATCTAAGAATAAAAATAGGGTGGAATTTCAATCCACCCTGTCAACAAACATAACCTAACCTTAATCAACTTTCTTTTCACAAGTGAAAAATAATAAATTTTAATCTAACATAAAAATATTTCTACAATATTTTTAGAATAAACTTTGTATTTATTGAAAGTAAATGTTCATGGGTCAGCTTTGCTATCTATTTTTACGTAAAAATAGAGCAGGCCATAAATCTGCTCTATTGCTGTAACACAACCACTAATTTTACTGTACTTTATCATAGGTGAATTTAGGCAATAATAAGGTACTGTCAAATATATATTATGATAATGTAGAATCAAGTAGTATTAATGTTGACGGCTCTGTTATTGGAAACAAAGAAGCAGTGCTGGGGTATTTCAAAGAAGTTGGGTCTTTCCCACTTTTAATGGTATGTGCAATTTAGAATGCCGTTCAGGTGTTCAAACTTATTATGGATGTCACTTGCCTTGTTTTCCCTTCCTTCGTTAAAGTATTTTAAGGTAAAATGCCTTACGAGGTTTTTCGGAAACATACGCTAAGGAACTAGGTTTTTAGTTTACCCACATAATTCTTTCATCTTGCATCATCATGTGCAAAAATGTGTGCCACTTTTCGGAGCCACCTCACGGACATTGCTGATTCTTGAAACACCTCCTGATTAACAGCTTCAAAATGTAACTGGATTCCCTTTGTGAATGTCTTTAATTTCATATCTGACCTTCAAACGCATAACCTTGTCTATCCAATTTTTTAATATTGCAGGCAATACTCCCCACCAATTGGGATGAATAATAATGAAGCAGTCGGCTGTTTGTAATGCCTGGCAACATGGCAAAATACCATTATTAAAATAATATATCCAGCAATTCTTTTGCCTTCAGAACTGGTTCAGAGTTATTCCTAAATAAATCATGATTACAGTGTAGGTTGGCTATAACGCTTTAATTATCTTCTAAGGTGCATTTTCTTAGAACGTGTTTGGGATTTGGGAAGAAAGGGGATCGTACCATCTTTGCAGTGACCAAACATTCAAGACTTGACTAAACAGTATGTTAGACTATGATACCTCGATTATGTTAGACCACTAATTTAGGTTTGTTAGTTGTTTTAGGCGCACATTTCAAACAGCTCTGCAGGCTTTTTTCGATCTATTCCCTGGTGCGCTCTGAAATGATATCTATCCAA
>NZ_VCEI01000003.1:0-407 GCF_005860765.1 Dyadobacter sediminis
CTATGCCCATCCGGAATTGGGGCATGATCCTGAATCAGTTTTTGACTATTTTTGAAAATAGGGTCAGGCTATAAGCTTCGCCCAACCCCGATTCAAAAGTTTACACAGTTAATGCGATAGTCCCAAATATTTACTTACCTCTACCGTACTATTACTAGATTTATCTTTTAACATTACATAAGTCTTAAACCAGAACTTTATTTTTCAACTAATTACTTGTTGATCAAGCTAAGCTTTTGTACTTAATCCACGTATCAAAGTTTTTTAGAAGTGTCTAAGAGCTTGTTTAGGAATTATGTTTGGAGAGGCGGTTTAATTCGTTGTAACATCAGTTGAATATTTGCCAGAAGTATCCAGGCGACAGAAGAAGAAACGGTATATTCATAATCCTTCACGATTCTTCGGAA
>NZ_VCEI01000003.1:499-32211 GCF_005860765.1 Dyadobacter sediminis
ATTCAAAAATCCCGAAATTGCGCTCCATTGGGGATCGGTCAGTCTAACATACTGTTTAGTCAAGTCTTGAATGTTTGGTCACTGCAAAGATGGTACGATCCCCTTTCTTCCCAAATCCCAAACACGTTCTAAGCCTACCGTAGTCCTTTGCATCAATGCTCGGCGGTCTACTCCATACATCTTGTTCTTTTTTTATAGAAGAAAACTCTCTAGTAATCAACTTATTATAATCATCTATTGCAAATTTTCTTATTCGGTAGAAGTGAAAAAGTTCATATTGATTAGTTTGGACATCGTGATTTAAGAAGAATGATACAAGTTCGTTATTCAATTGTACTTGAACTATCTTTCTAAGATGCTTTTTTAAAACGTACTCAGACGCATCTTTATCTTCTTCTAAACTTCGGTATTCATGAATTCTATTATATAATTCGTCAATCGAAATTCCACTGAAACACTGCTTAAAAAGATCAATTTTATCCATTTTTGGGTAAATTAAAGAAAGGAAGAAAAACCGTCACGACTTTAATGGAGCAAAGGTAACGAATGGCAAAAAACCGGAGAGTATTTGTTGGTAATTGAGCAGTGAGAATCAAAAGGTGTACTATCCAAAGTACACCTTTTGATTGCAGTCGCATTCCGGTTCAATCATCTGCCCCAGATCGACTTTCTTATCAATGATCTGGTAGTTACAATCGCATAAATCGTCCAAATCATTAGCTACGTCGCAAGCATAGGTTTGCTTACACACTTCGTCCATTAGTCCTGGACATAAATCCTCGACGTCGCCCAGGTACTCCAGATTGTTACCTTTTGTTAAACAGTCCTTTTCATTGATCCTGGCATAGGTATACTTCTTTTTGTATTTAAATAACCCATACGGAAAGGTAAAGTGGCTTACATCGATCATGTGTTGTCCTTCCGGAGCTTCGGAACCTGTCAAATTAAATGCTCTCGTGCAATGTCTATCAGCATGCAGGCAATCCTGCATGATAACCCAAATGTGTGGGGTGATTTCTCCATTCCTAGTGGCACGATACACATCGCCTTTTCTAAATTCCGTAGTTCGTCTACGTGTTCCCATATATGAACTTTTAAAGTTTGAACTGTATAAAATTACAAAATTAGTAGCATTATTCCGATAAAGTCATTGGATTTGATTACTTGTATATTACATAAACTACAAAAAAGGGGAGCTTTCAAAGCTCCCCTTTTTACTAATTGCCGTCCCGATGAGTAATCCGGGCCGAGCGTTTTGGTTTCCACTCTTCGACAGTGACGACCATTAACTGTACAGGCTCTTCTTCTGTAATGGTTGAATGGATCCAATGAACATCCTTGATAACATGCGTCGCCTTTCTCTTTACCAGCCCAGAAAAATAGGCATAATCATCATCTTCCTCTTTTAGAAAGCTAATTTTATCACCTATTTTAAAGTTGGGATGAAACGAATAGGTTGCTCTTGGGTACGAAAACGGTGTTTTAGGATCCGTTTCGTCTATAATAGCCACTTCCACTTTTGTAATGTGATCCATTAGTATAATAGTCTATGTTAGAAAAATACAATTAACTTATTATTCCTGATAAAATAAAGGCAGGACAAAACCCAGAAGTGGTTCCTGAAGTTTGTATAACGGATTTTATGTTAAACAACAAAACACAGAACAAGGGGGTAACTAGGCTTTTGGCGAAGTTCTTGATTTTGTACAAGGTTTCGTTACTTTTCCATTTGTTCCAAATAAGAGGTTGCATTTAGAAGCTGCAACTCTTGCCATTGTTGTTGTTTTAGACGGTTTTTTTTATCGCTACTAATCGCATTAAATTCCATGAGTTCTGAAATTTGCCATTTTATTACCATTGCAATTTCACGGTAACTAAAACCATTTTTAAAATTTGACCTTTCCTGTCTGTGCTGATAGAATAAGAGATGGCGTGCCTCGATCTCATTTGTTAGTAATGCTATAAATTGCTCACAATGAAGTCGTCGAAGTTTTATATAAGGCGTCTCTGTCAAACTTAAATCCATTTTCTTATAAGCTATTTTGTTTAATTTCTGAAAGTTGCTGGAATGGTTTTTGTGAAAATCATAGACTTGAAATTCATCAAATTAGTATTTAATGGAAGAGAACTTATCGGATTTCGACAATAATTGTTCCAACTCTGAAAAACCTTTAAAGTTTGAGCAACTAATAAAACAAGAGCAAGAAATTATTCAGAAAAGGAACAATTGGGAATTTAAACTTGAAGCATCAATAAAACAGCTGTATCAATTGAAAAAAGTCGGGGTGCTTGATTAATGTATTACTAAATGTCCTTTTTCTGAGACCGACGCTAACCACAATTTGACTACGTAAAATGGCTCAAAAAGTGTATCAACTCGTTGTCTCACAAATCAAAGTATCACTTGGATAATTGTCCTGAGTTAGTGAAACACCGATTTAATTTTCCCATTTTGTTCCAGATCGGCACTCTTCTCGTATATAGCTATTTTAGGATTGTTCCTTGAAATTGTTTGTCAATGTTTGGGTACTGAATATTCTTCTAATTCCAGGATTAGTTACTCCTATTCATTAGTTTGAACCTAGCATCTGCTCTTAGACAATATTTTCTTGTTAAATACCATGTTAGCATATCACCAAAGGTCATATCTAGTGTTTGACGTTGCCAGGAAGAAATTAGCTTTACCTTAAATAAATTAATTTTCCCAAAAGTTAAAATACATATAATCAACATTATAACTAATATGGGTAAAGTTAATAATGTTAATAGAGGGCTGGTTATTTCACCCTCGGAGAGAAAATGTTTTGAATAATCAAAATCCGCATAGTCTAATTCGTACTTACTAACAAACTTATCAAGAAGGTCATAATTGTCATCTCCTGCACAACCTAAATCATCTTCAATTTTAGTATTTAAAGAAGATACGTTGCTGCCGACTTCATATTCAATAAAGGTTTTTACTTCAATATATGCCTGCCGTAAACTTTTAAAATCCACATAGATAGTATTTTCCATTTTTGACTTAGGTTGTAAATGAGCAAATCTGCTATTGATCAAATGAATATAGAAAATACTAGAACATCTTAGTTTACTTTTTCTTCTTAATTAGCCATCCTTTTCCCTTTAGCTGTGTATTTGCATTGCAGCTTTACCAACCCGTACCCAAACTGCATTACAGTATTTAGCTTTATCCTGGATTTCGTTTCCTTTTAACTGCCATTCATAAAGTAGCTTGTTTGCTCCCTCCATCCCAATTATTTTTGCATACCGAATGATATTAGTATCTGTCACCATCCAAGCACGTAGCCGTAGAAGCACGTTTTTATGCGCGTCAGAGAATTCAAACCAACTTTCTGGCACATCCTTCATTGCAACCTTTTTGAGTCGAAATTCGAGGGCAATAACAGGCTTTCTACCACGGGCATGAGTGTTAGAGTCTTGGATAGTTTTAAAAGTGAAAGCTAAATCTGTACTATCAAGCTCTTCAAGGGGTTCAGAAAGAGTCTTTTTTATTAAGTCGGTTGTATCAGGATACTTTCCATCACAATCCATAAGTTTTCTAAATTCTGAAATAGGCACTACCCATACTCCTGTATCTTTAAAAGCTGCCAGTAATTCGAACATTCGAAGACTATACCAACTTGAAAAATGCATATAATGCTTTAACTCGTATGTTGTGTAATGAGCAATTTCTATGAAGTATGGCTTCAAAATAGGATTAAGAACAACAGTAATGGTGCCATTTTCATATTTACAATTTATGTCAGATGTATTAAGTAAATGCCTTACTTCAAACCTTTTTTTATCAATATCCTCTAACAACCAATGAAGCTTAGCAAGCTCAACGAATGCATTTTTGATTTTTGTGTAAGAATCAGTGTCAGTATTAGGAACAACAGATGAAACATGCATTTGATAATAAGGCCGCAAATCAGAATCATCATCCTTTATCATAGCCATGACATTAGCCATAATTCTCTTAGCATAAACAGAAACCTTCTTTTGTCGAGCAAAAGTTATATTCCAATGCTGCTTGGCGTACTTTTTGACATCATTTTCATTGTAAATAATAGGCAACGTCATTTGCGCAATACCTCTTTTATCTTTCACTTTAACCTTCTTCATAGGTCATAATAAAGCTTTTACATTAAGGGAAGTGCAAATATAGATAATAAACAGACTTGTAAAAGCATAAATCTGATAAATCTGACTAGAAGTTTGTCTATTTCATAATAAATAACAGACTTATAAAAATGTTAGTTGGTTTATTCCTGACCAAAAGTCTGTTTATTATAGGCGTATCCTGACCAAAAGTCTGTTTATTCCTGACCAAAAGTCTGTTTATTCAAGAAGTACCTATAGTATAACTAATATTGTTTTACTACTATATAGTTTGTCGCCCGTTTTTGAGTTTTTGGAATATAGAAATTTGATTTTCTGCCCACTTGTTCGGCTTGCGTCGCTGCGCGCACGCTTAAAAATCTTTGAGAGGGCGTTAGCATTAATTTTTTTAAAAACGCAAACAAACAAAACTCATCAGGAAGAAGAAAAGAGTATTGCGCCGAAAACTAAATATTTAGTTAATCGCTTTTTTGCTTTATGGATGGTATAATCTTAATTTTAACACGTTATCATATGATAACAAAAAGTGTTATCAAAACTAAAAAGTGTTAACATGAGTGATTTTATAAGCTTGGCAGAAGCAGCATCTCGTACAGGTAAATCCGAGATGACTATCCGAAGACTTACAAAAAAAGATGGCTCAAAAAGGCATGTGAGCCATAGAAATGGTGTAATTTTAATCAGAGCGGAGTTTGTAAACAGTATTTATCCATTCTTAGATAATCATGTTAACATTGATAACAAAAATGTTAGCTATGTTAACAAATCTGTAAGTGTTCATCAGGTTGAAAGTGAAGATTTTAAAAATAACCGGATAGCAATTTTAGAGACGAAAGTAGAAGGTCAAGCTGCATTATTGGAAAGCAAGCAACATTATATCACATTTTTAGAAAAACAATTTCAAGAGTATAAGGATGAAAAGCAAAAGGAATTAGATCGTCTTCATGAACGATGGAGCCAAGAGCAAGAAATATTTAAGCGCGATCAACATTTAAATGCCGGAAAGTATATGATTCAGCAGAATCAAGAACTACCAGAATCAATAGATAACGAAGAAAAGAAGTCATTATGGAAACGCATATTTAAATAATGTTATAACATATTTTCGTAATTTTGAGATATTATTTTATTAGTGTTATAACATTATGAAAACAAATATTATCAATATTGGGAATAGTCAAGGGATAATTATCCCTTCGATGCTATTACGTAAGTTAAATTTGTCTTTTAAGTCGAGTGTTCAGTTGGAAGTTGAAAATGGTTCTATTGTTATTAAACCAGCTTCTCGACAAGGTTGGGCAGAAGCAGCACTGGAAATGCACGCTGCTGGAGATGATAAACCCTTATTGGAAGACAATATGACTGATTTTGACAAGGAGGAATGGACATGGTAAAACAGTATGAAGTATACTGGATTTCACTAGATCCGACACAAGGCAGTGAAATTGCCAAGACCCGGCCATGTGTTGTTGTCAGTCCTGATGATCTGAATCGTTCTTTACGGACAGTTGTTATAATACCAATTACGTCGACTATAAAAAAATATCCGTGGCGTGTAGATTGTATCATTCAAAACAAAAATGGATCCATTGCAGCGGATCAGATCCGTGTAGTAGACAAGACCAGGTTGGGTTCTAAAATCGGTAGTTTATCTGCAACAGAGATAAAAGAATTGAAGCAGGTATTACAAGAAATGTTGGTTGATTAGGAAGTTTTGTCGGCGGTCGTTTAATTTGAAAAATTAAAGGTGGACTCACTCCACCAGTGAAAAACCTTTACCCCTTTGGGCCGGTTATTTCACTGGCTGCGTTTCGGCGGGGAAACCCCGCACCCCCAACTTACCCCAGACAGCTATGGCCTATGCAATCCTGAGAGTAACCAAGATGAACAGTATGGGAAGTATAGGCGGCAAAGACTCGCATGAGCTGCGCCAACGGGAAACCCTAAACGCAGATCCGGATCGGGCAAGCCTGAACCGGCAGGTGATCGGCACCGTAGCCATTAATGATGTCAAGGAGAGACTAGGTAGCACCGGTGTTCCGATCCGGAAAGATTCAGTGCTTGCCATTGATGTATTTGCCACGGCCAGTCCGGAGTTTTTCACACGGAACCATCCGGATGATATCCGCTGTAAGAAATTTCAAAGAAGCCTGGTTGATTTCCTGTACAAGGAGTTTGGTAAGGATAATGTTGTCAGCTTACGTGCGCACCATGATGAGACCAGCCCGCACTGGCATGCTACCATTGTACCCATAAGGGAAAAGACGATCAAGGTAGGCCGGCAGGTTAAAACCGAGCGGACAGAAAACCGTCTTTGCGCCAAAGACTGGCTGGGCGGTGACCGGTATACGTTGAGTAAACTGCAAACCCGGTTTGCCAATGAGATGAAACACCTGGGGCTTGAAAGAGGCATACAGGGTAGCCAGGCCAAGCATGTTGCCGTCAAACAGTTTTACACCTTAGCCCAGGAAGCCGTAGCAAAAGCAGAGAGTATACAGCAGCACTTCCCACGGATCAATCCAGAGCAGTATGTTGAGAAAGTAGAGAAGCCGGGGTTTTTTGAAGGGACAGAATCCTTTGCCAGGAAATCAGTCACGAATGCGATCAACCAGCTTTCTACGGATATCGAGAAAGTAAACCTGAGCATTAAGCAGGCCAGGCAAAATGAATTAAATAAAACAGCTGTACCTGCTATTGATGCACTGGTACAAAAAAGCGGCACAAGGCAGAGCCAGGCAGAAAAAGCACTCTTAGCACTAGGTTACCGACTTGATCAGCATGGCGGGCTAGTGAACATAGAGGAAGAGCGAAAAAACGCGCTCAGAGGCGCGATCCTGCATGTGCTGTCGAATTGTACGTCTGAGCAATTATTTCGTCAGGAGCTTATCAAAAAAGGCATTAAACCCACATTTTCAGAAGATGACCAGGAAGTGGTTGGCAAGAACCGGTACAAAGTATTCCTTTTTCATGATGGGAAAGGGAAACCGATCTCATCCAGAGAGCTTGGGGCTGAGTTTATGGCCAGCAGTGTAGTTGGAAAAATAGAAGAGAATGTACAAGCCGAAAAGGACCGGGAAGCTATTGAAAAGTGTAAAAAGGCTTATGAAATTACCATAGCAAGCACTTTTGCGCAACATCACGGCAATGTTAAAGAGGTCTCAAAATATCTGAAAAGCTTAAAGCCTGGTGAGATTGAAGTGATTTGCAGGAGGCTCGGCCAAGAGCATGGTGCAGCCGGGATAGCGTATATTCAAAACCGACTGCAAGCCGATATTAATAAAAATGAATTTGAGTTAACAGCTGATCGAAATAGACTTCAGAAGGAAGGATATGATATTGGGAGAAAGCTAGGTAATCTAAAATTATGATATTAAGGAAGCCCCATACTTCTTAAATGAGCATAGTCCCCAAACTGATTTCGTGCTATTTCTGAATCGTAATCGTAAAAGGAAAAGGTTTTATTTTCATTTAAAAATCCATCAAACAAAGGACTGGCTGTAAATTGACTACCTATTTGGTTAGGTAATATTTTATAACCTGATAAACCGATAAAACTTAAATTTTCGTGTGCTTTTTCTTCTGTAAAGCACATATTATAACCTGTTTTAAAGCGTGATTTTATTGGTGGATAACCGAAACCATCAATTTGGCTGTTTAAAAAGAATTGCTCATATATAAGTATTGAGGTTTTATATAAATAGTTTTTATTAGATGGTACCACTTTTGAAAATTCTGTTAATAAGAAGTCATGAATTATCCTCCTTTTAATATTTTCCTCTGTCGTTAATTCTGCAATATCATGAATGTCGTGTATTTGAGACAGCCTCATACTTTTTTTGTTCTTGTAAACAATTACAAAAAAACACTCTCCTGGTTTACATCCAGTTTCGTATATAGCATTTGAAATAGAACTAGATACATATAATACTGATTCGTTTGGCCTATTAAGAGCTTGTTTAGGAATTATGTTTGGAGAGGCGGTTTAATTCGTTGTAACATCAGTTGAATATTTGCCAGAAGTATCCAGGCGACAGAAGAAGAAACGGTATATTCATAATCCTTCACGATTCTTCGGAAAAAATTCGTCCAAGCAATGGTACGTTCAACAACCCACCTCTTTGCAACAGGAACAAAACCCTTTGCCGATTCTGGACGAGATGCCTTCTCAAATTCGATCCCGAACTCCTGCATTTTACGGGCAAAAACACCATTATATGCCTGATCTCCATAAATTTTTTGAAGACGTTGATTTTGACAAAGAATGTCAGCAGAAAGATATAACGCAGCGGGACCATCATGTTCATTACCGGCATGAACATGGACAGACCATATTCTTCCATCAGTGTCAACTAACAACTGTCGTTTTCGTCCATTCACTTTTTTGTTTGCATCCGTACCACGGTTTTCAAAAATCATCGGAGATAATTTAACGCTCTGGCTATCAATGCACAAAGATGATGGATGCTCGTTCTTGTTTTCTCTTTTCCTATCAACTTGATTGAGAAGACAATTGATCTCAGCAAAAAGATTTTGCTTCTTCCATCGGCTGAAATACCAGTACACCGACTGCCATTTTGGAAAACACTCAGGGAGATTCCTCCATTGGCAGCCCGTTCGGACAACATACAAAAGGGCGTCCATAATCGATCTTAATTCGTATTTCCTTTTTCTTTTTAAATTCAAAAATCCCGAAATTGCGCTCCATTGGGGATCGGTCAGTCTAACATACTGTTTAGTCAAGTCTTGAATGTTTGGTCACTGCAAAGATGGTACGATCCCCTTTCTTCCCAAATCCCAAACACGTTCTTAACTTTTTCGTTTATATATTTAGATGATTCAGTATCTGGTTGTTCTCGCCAGTCATCAGAAGGGCATCGCTCGCATTCAGGTCCACATTGCGGGACCATCATAATCGACTATTATTAAAATCGCTCATCAAATGCTAATTATTTATTCAATTTGCTGGTAGCTGATGTTTTTAAAATAACGCGCTATTAATTTCGTTTAGAAAATACTCAGGAGGGTGCTCTTTTGGAATTTATGATTTAAGGTGACATCTCCTTGTAAGTCAGTCGCAAATCACTTCCACTACTCATTTTAGCAAAATGAAAAATCTCCTGCCCTTTTTCCTGATTATTGTGTTGGGCTGTAAAGATGAATTAGACCTTGATCCTTACAACGGCGACATTGGTTCGATAGTTAAAGAAATTAACATTGATGGCGTTCGTGATGAAAACATTAAACGCTTCAATAATCAGATTTTTGTGAAATTGCCAGTGGACTATCCGTATGGTAATTTGATTCGGCCCAAAATTCAATTGAATAACCAATTCCATGTTGCCACGGATCTTAGCCAGGGATTACCATTTGAAGCACAATCTGTGGAAATTGTTGTTGAAAGTGATACCTATGGTGCATCTAATTTCTATATCCATGTCTCGCCGTCAGTACCTCTCGAATTTACCGGAAATCCCAAAAACATTGAGGTAAAGATAGAACCAAATGCATATGCCGAAATATATATGAATAATCTTGGCACTTACCCGTTCTCAAATGATTCCGGAATGCTTTTCCAGGATATACCTGTTAATTTAAGAAATACGATTAGCGGTCAGATTACCAGAACCTCCGGCTTGATTTTGCCAGATACAAACGGAGTAAAAAGACTAGCAATCGCTATACCTTTGAATTCGACAGTCGGAAATTATACACCAATTGTTCAGGTAGGAGAAAGACAGGCTGAATTTCCTTCCATCCTTAAAATTACTTATGGAAAGCTAGGATTGTTCCCATCAGATTGGAAAGCGTCTGTTGCTAATGCGTCACTCGTAGTTACAGGTTACAACATATTACCAAATAATAATTACGAATTGGAAATTTTCAACGACTTTATGCCTGCAAGAAGCATTCAACTAAAAAGGATTGATGATAATAGTCTGAGTGCCGCAGTTCCTACCGATTTGCCGTTTGGTGATTACAGTGCAAAAATCCTGGTTAACTCCAAAGAATAT
This sequence comes from Dyadobacter sediminis, assembly GCF_005860765.1. GTDB lineage: Bacteria > Bacteroidota > Bacteroidia > Cytophagales > Spirosomataceae > Dyadobacter > Dyadobacter sediminis. Next base: position 10,633 of record NZ_VCEI01000003.1, read on the forward strand.
GAAATAACTGAAATCCTGAACCCCAGGCATTTCAACCTTCATTTTCTTGCTTCTTCATCGCAACCATACATCCAGTCCCTATCGCAGTCAAACTTGCTTAATAATAATGCATGCAGCTACTACAAAGAAACCAAGATAATAGCGAGGGACCAAGATATATTGGCAAACATCCAGTTAGAGCCTAATGCCGAAGATATTAAACTAAAATTGATCAATCGTAAAACAAAAGAAGAGCATTTGCTGACCAGTTTACCCGGCAGAATCCATGCTTCCTGCTTCAATCAATTTTATTTACGGTTTTCTATTACAAAAGAAGTTACTGATGGTACCTATGAAGTTTACGTTATTGTAACAAATCATGATACAACTATGCAAACCAGTGAAGCCTTCGGTGAAATTGTATCTATCCAGTAAGTAATGAGAATGCTCAAGCTAATGCAACAATTGTTAGTTAGCATAAGTTTTTTAAACATAGTGCCATGCGTGTGTTATTGAAAATGCGTAATCAAGTATTTGGAAATTATATGTATTCCCTGTGACCGCGACGCTAATTTCAATCGCACTGGCGACCCGGCCTATAATCGCTCCCAAGTGGGGAGAATAGGGTGGATGGCATCGAAGAGGTAATTGTATCCTTGTATGCCAAACGAATGAGCGTTACTAACATTGAAGACCAGATCAGGGATGTTTACAACTTTGAGGTTTCTACATCAACGATCAGTCCTATAATAGCCTCTGACAATTATTTTTACCTTATTTCTCGTCTCAGTTGTCAATATCTTTTCGTATACCATTAATTTCCTTCGATTCACAACCATTTTCAAGCCATCAGGTAAGTAATTTTGTCAACAAGGGTGTACAGTATATTTTCGGCATGCTCAGACTGTGCCAAAGAAAAGTATTCTGCACCTGAAAAAAAGTGGTCATTAACGTACGCCTTCGCTTTGGACAATGAAGTGAAGTATTTTTCGTTGATCGAAACTAGTTCAGAAGCAGTATAAGGATGGGCACGCTGTTCGATAAAGGCCAGGTCTCCACTGGGCACATTGTTGGAGATACAGTGGTCATAAACGGCAAAAAATAGCCGTTAGATTCAGCTTTTGTATGAACTCCGGTACAGTCAGGGAACAAATTGAAGGCTTTTTTCATGTTTAATCAAATAAGAATACTGAATCACTACCAGAAACCTTCTTTATATTGTGATTAAAAGCACTTCAATAAAAATTTCAATTGATGTCAGAAAGAATACAAAGTTAACAAACCATTAATAATCTTAAAATAAGAAATTAGTTTTTACTTACCTGTACATGGGTACAGGCATATCATCAAGCGATTGGCCATAAAGTCGATAGTAGATATCCTGTTAAGTGTTCCTGTATTGATCAATACTGAAGTACTCCCTACTTTTCAGACCATCAGTTGATCATTGATAATTAAATTCAAGCTGCATTCAGGTAAAGATTTACTGGTTTTTTACGTCCGATACCTTGATGTTTTGTGGAGTTATAACGTTTGACAAACGATGGTTTGATTTGCTGCGTTTTTTCACAACTCAGGAACTTGTAACCTATTTCAAAAGCAAGGATCAGGCCAGCTTTGGCCTTGCCAAGCTATCCAATTTCGGTCCAAAGGACAGGTACTACCCCATTCCTTTTGACGAGTACAAACTGGATCCTGAAAAAATGTATCAGAACGAAGGTTATTAAGCTTAAAACAAGAAAAAAAGGCTGTCTGGAGATCTTGTTCCGGACAGCCTTTTTTGTATCAGGGCTTTGAATTATGTCGTTTTTATTGGTTATGGTTACCAATTTCAGTACCGTAGCATTAACGTACAGGAAAGAATTAAAACAATCAGAAGCCGGGACATGTTCAGGATATAATCAGCATTGATTAATCTTCGTCAGATTCTTCTTCCTCGTCGTCATCTCCTCCTTTTGCAAGTTTCACAAAGGCGCCCCTGCGAGGAGCAGGCATTATGCTCTTTTCACCACGAACTGTTTGCCATACGATCCGGCTGAAAATCAGGTCGTCAATGGCGTCGGGCACAGAAAGATCAAACTGATCCGATTGGCGCGAATTGGAATTAATAGCTACGTTTTTCTGGGTGAGGTCCACGCCTGCTTCTTTGGATGTAAAACCTGCCGGATTGGCTGTATTGTTAAAACACCTCCACATCGGCGTAGCTGCGGCATCATACTGGCTCATGGGTTTTATGCCCAGGATCAGCTCCATGGTACGTAGCATGCCCGAGGTCGAATACATGGTATGGTCTACAAAGCCTCTCTTTACAAAACCTCCTGCTACAAAAGCAATGGAGCGGTGTGCATCCACATGGTCCGGGCCATTTTGGGCATCGTCTTCCAGGATAAACACAGCCGATTCATTCCAGACCTTGCTTTTGGAAAGATGTTCAACAAAACGTCCGACTGCAAGGTCATTATCTGCCACTGCTGCAAAGGGCGTCGGTTTGCCTACGCTGGCACCAGAAGTATGATCATTTCCAAAGCGAAGCGTATTTAATCTTGGAAGCTTGTCGCCTGCAACCAGCTCATCAAAGTCTTTTTCCCAAGCTGCTTCACGGTCAATATCCATATAGCCCAGATTGTAGCCTTTGAAAGTTGGGCAATAGTTTCCTTCCAGTGTTTTGATGTTTGCTTTTCCTTCGTCGGCAAACCAGCCGTAGCTCCTGAAAGTGACACCCGCCCGCAAGGCATGGTCCCAGATGAATCCATCCCGCGGATGCGCAATTTCCTTGCTGCCTTCATAATCGTAGGTGCCGCCCCGACCGCCATAACTTGTCACCCAGTTTTTTTCCACATAATCATTGGCATAAGCCGCCGATGACCAGTTATGCCCGTCAGCACTTACTTCGGCATCGACATAAAAGTTATCAAGCAATACAAACTCGCAGGCCAGTGCGTGCTGGTTGGGCGTCACCTTTTCCGGAAATAAACAAAGTGCAGCGTCACCATTCCCCTCTTTCATATCCCCCAAAACCTGATCGTAAGTCCGGTTTTCTTTGATAATATAAAAAACATACTTGATTGGCGACTTGTCTCCTACTTTCATCGGAATCGGATTTCCAGCTTCCCCTTCCGCATTCAATTCCTTGTTTTTAGTATACGGTGTATTGGTATAAACGACACGTGAATAAGCGGAAAGTGCTTCAGCCGAGGGCGCGTCAATGATCGACAAAGTGCCTTTAAACAAGCCTCCGATATACTGCTCCCGACCTGTGTAAGCCTGCGGGTTAGGCCCTATTTGCTGCGGAACTTTTAACAGATTGGGGTTTGGACCTTTGGGATTGGCCTTGGAAGAAAACCCTTTTCCATTGGTAACAAAAATTTTTGAGCCGATCGTTTTCACTGCGGTCGGGTACCACCCGGTCGGTATGAACCCAATGGAGTGACTGCGTCCTTTCGTTTCTACGTCAAATACGGCAAGGCAGTTATTGTCTGCATTGGCGATGTAAAGTGTTTTCTCATCCTCGCTCAGCGCGAGCCCGTTCGGAGTAGTTCCGACAGGTGCATCCGGAAAAAGAGACGTGGTCAAAGTTTCCGAAATTTGGCGTCTGGAAAGGTCAATAAGCGCCACCGTGTTGTCATTGCCATTGGCAACATACAGGTATTTACCATCTTTGGTTAAAAGCAGATCGTTGGGATTCTTGTTGGTAGCAATTTCAGCAGTAATTTTTTGCGTTTCTGTATTTACGATTACTACCCGCGATCCGCCCCAGAGCGAGACGTAAAGTTCCTTTTTGTCATTGGAAAGCAGACACGTGTAAGCTGCCGCACCAAGATTCAATTTGCCAATCGGCTTTTTGGTTTGAGAATCACAAATGTAAAGTGCGCTGTCTTCTTTGGTTACTACATAAATCCTGTTCTGAGCATCATCAACAGCAATCCCTGTAGGTGAAATTTTAACCGGCCAGGGTTTACCAAGAATAATTGGCTCAGCGGGAACCAGCTGCTGGTCTTCAATTTTGAATAACAGAATCGTATTGTCATTTCCACCTGATGCATAAATTGTTTTTTCATCCTGACTGAATGCCAAACCAAGATAAGACTTGGTGACCCGGGCAGAATCCAGCACCTTTTCCGAAGCTGCATCAATTAAGATGATGCTTTGTGTGCTTTGCCCGTTATTGATAACGGCCAGATATTTCTTCGACGGAGAAACCACCAGATTCAAAGGCAAATCATCCAGGTCCAGACTTCTGCCAACCGGTGTTAGTGACCAGCCATTGGGCAAGCCGATACGCTTAGAAGAAAGTTCTTTAACAATGGCTAACTCCTCACGCTGCTGTGAAGAACCCATATTTTTCTTGCATCCATAGATGAGAACATTGCAAATCAGCAAGCAAAGTCCGAGCTTGAATTTTTTTGTCATGGTGAATTACGGGATATTGTAGAATAAAAAATAATTAAAACTTTCCTGTCAAAGTAAGCCACAGGCTTCGGCCTACGCCATTGATTCCCGACCCGTGCATACGGTAATCCTTGTTTCCCAGATTTTGGGCGACTGCATTTACAGCAATATGTCTTGTTTCAAATCCAGTCATTAAATTCACCACAACCCAGCCCGGCGTGCCGCCTTTGGGAATGCGGTTATCTCCGGTATCTGCTGCTGCCAATCGCGTTTGCTTTTCTGCAAACCAGGTTTCCGGACGCACATACCATTGATTTCGGCGATACTCTAATCCAAATCTACCGTTTAAGGGCGGTATGCGGCGGACCGGCTCATTTTTGGTGACATTTTCTCCAAAATTATAAGCACATGATCCGTAAATTTTCCAGTAACTGCCGAAAGAATGTGCTGCTTCCAGTTCCGCTCCCCGGATATAGGCGCGCTCTACGTTTTCCTTTCGGTATACGTCTATTCCATCTATTTTCTGCCCGGCAACCTGCACACGTGTGATCAGGTTCCGCAGGTTATTCTGAAATAAAGCTGCGGTCATGGCAAAGCCTTCCGACTGGAATTTATAACCTGCTTCAAAGTTGTACGAAGTTTCGGGTTTGAGATCGTAGGCGGGTAATTCATACCGAAAATCAACGATGCCCAGCGTTCCCATATCATCCACATTCGGTGCCCTGAAACCAGAGTGAAAAGATGTATAGAAATTTGACTGGTTATCAAGCAAATAAGAGACTGAAGCGTTGGCTACCAAAGCCTTTGGCTTTACCGACACATCACCCAGTACATTATCCGCCACTTTGATCCGAAAACCGTTAAAACGTCCACCAAATGAAAACCGCCAATCAGAAAGCTTTAATTGATGAAGCGAGTAAATAGCATAGTTCAGGTATTTACTGTTGTCTGGATAAAGTCCGCGGCTTACGGTCGGGCCAGAACCGGCAGCTTGATCAATCCTGTCGCTTTTTACCAGATCATAGTATATTTCAATACCAGAACTTGCTTTCCAGAATTCAGAGACATCGGATTGTATATGAAAGATCAGTCCGGTTGTCTGAACTTTATCGGTTTCGGTCCGCAGACTGTTGCTGCCTTTTCTCTGGCTGAGCCGGCCTTCATTGCTGGTTTGCCATGATCCGGTCAGCGCGATTTCAGATGCCCATTTACTGGATGTTCTGCCATTTATCTTAAAATAACTAAGCGAACGCTTTTGCGGATTAAACTCATTCAAAGCAAAATTTTCCAGTTTATATCTGTAAAAAAGCGGTACATGTTTTTGGAAAACGGATTGATGGGCAAGCGTGAGCGTCCAAGCGTCACTTAATCCAAAAACCAGCTTTGCATCAAAATCCCATTCTTTGTATCCACTTGGAGACTGCTTACCGGTTGTATCCCCGCCTAGCAAATCCCCAAAATTACGGATACTTACTCCGCCGGAGAATGCAGCACGCGGACCGGAGAGCTCCACTCCTGCCCGTAGTGTTTGTTCCATATTTCCGGCCGCAAACCGAGTGACTGCCTTGCCGTGAACAGATGGTTTTTTAGAAAATCCAGGGGTGGAGGTAAGTATTTGAAGCGTTCCGCCCAAGGCATCCGATCCGTATGCAACAGAACCGCCGCCTCTGAGAACTTCAATCTTGTCAATGGTAAAAGGATCGATCGTGTTCAGGTATTGATTAGGGCCATACCGGAAAGTGCTGTTATTCAACCGAATGCCGTCAACAAGAATAAGCGTCTGGTTTCCAGTCAGCCCACGTAAAAATGGCGATCCGGCTCCATGTGTTGTTTTCTGAACAAAAACACCAGCAGATCCCATCAACAACTCAGGCGTGCTTCTTGGTTGGTAGGTTTGCACAGTTCCGGCATTGAGTACCGATACCGAAGCCGGTGTTTCCAACGTCTTCTGCTGCACTCTGCTTGCCGTGACATTTACCTGGTCCAGTAGTTTAGCATAAAGTGAATCAGGCTCCTGGCAAAATCCGGGTAGCGCAGAAAATAACATGAAAAAACAAAAGCAGAATTTCTTCATAGATAACCACCAATAGTAATAAATACAGGCAGGTAAATCTAAGTCTTCTATTCAGTGAAAAGCTTTCCTTAAAATTACCAATTTGTTAAGGTTAATGTCAGTAGAATTTTTTAGTGAATGGTTCTGATGCAGTTATTGAGATTTTTCCGTACAGGACCCAATAGAATGGATCGGTACAAAGGTCATCAATCCAACAATAAACAGAAAAGTGGCCCAAAACAGTAATCTGCGGACAGCCTTTTATGTAGCGCGAAACATGAATGTTCTTAATGGTCTGTCAAGCTTTCCATAAACAGGATAATCAGCTTTACTTCCGGCTTTGTTAACCTGAGTTTATCTGTTGCAAGCGTCTGGTTAGGGACTGGCAGGCCCAGTCCAGCGCCACCGCCTTCATTATAGAATTCCATCACCTGCTGCAAACTCTCATAAGCGCCATTGTGCATATATGGCGCTGTTTTGGAAACATTTCGGAGCGTACTCGTTTTGAAGGCATGCTGCCACTGCGGAAAATGGTTGTGCGCACCTCGGCCGGCGTCCTTGTCAAGCCGGGGATTTTTCCAGTCGGTATTCATTGTCACACCCAATACCTCCGATTCCGTCCGCTGATAGTCTGGTGGAACAGTGCCGTTGAAGAGCGGCACAAAATGACAGGTTCCACAACGTGCTTTTCCCATAAAGAGGTTAAATCCTTTTCTTTCATCCAGTGTGAGTGCCTGCTTGTCGCCACGCATGTACCGGTCAAAAGAAGAATTAAAAGGATTGATAGACCGGACAAACACAGCCAGTGAATTTTGAATATAGGCCGGCGGAACATTTTTTATACCCGGATATGCTTTTCTGAAAAGTTTGATATATTCAGCATCTGAACCGATCAGGCGCGCTATATCCTGCATGGAACCATGCATTTCCTTTTTATTGTGAATGACATCCGCTGCCTGATCTTCGAGCGAAGGGGAACGAAGGTCGTAAAACAAAGCCTGCTGAAATGCAGCATACCGGATCGTCGGCGCATTTCTGGTCATTACTTCATTGGCAAAGCCTTTACTTGTTTTCTGGCCGTCGCTGTATGCAAGCTGCGGCTGATGGCACGACCCGCAACTGGTTTTCCCGTTACCTGAAATCCGGACGTCATAAAAAAGCTTTTGCCCCAATGCAATTCGGTCGGCACTGGCGGCAAACCTGGAATTGGTAAGCAATGCCTCCGCATCGAAGGCACCCGGTTCAAATAAGGTAGCCGCATCTCCCCTGAGCAGCCGCCTGTCGCGGATAAACGGAATAGCCGCCGACTTTTGATAAGCATGAAGGTTCCGGCATATCGGATTGATATAATCAGCGATGAATGTGGCACGGTCCAGTTCATTAAAGCTTTTTGTTTTACTGAGGAACGCAATGGCACTTTCAGTTTGATCATATAGCTTTTTGAAACTCGGTATCATCTCTTCATAGACTTTCAGATACTGTTGAAATGACTGCAGTACCTGCTGACTTTCTTTGACAGCATGGCCCGATGCCGGAGTGTCAAAGCCGGAAATCCCCAGTGTGATCAGCCTGAAAAGTTCGAGGCGCAATGCATCCAGAACATGTGAATCCGTTACCTGAATATCCACCCAGAGTTTTTTGATACGCATCAGATTAACATTCAGTTTACGAACGTGGCGCACGAGCTCGTCTCTTTCAAGCAAATCTGTCGTATAAATCAGTTCTTCTATAACCTGAAGGCCGCCGGGTTCAAAGACGGCATTTTCTTCATCTTCCACTTCATCAAGCGGTGCACCGTTGACGAGCCTGACCGTAGTCGGAAAAAAGTACTCTGTAAAAGCCTCTACCTTTTTGTATTGCATGCGAAGCTTAAGAAATTCCGCTTGCAGCTCTGCCTTGTTTTTCATGGTTCTGACAAAGCCCAGAAACTGCTCATTTCTAAAAATCAATGTACTCAGATCATTATTAAACTGTACATAAAGCACCTCTTTCGGGCTTTGTGCCTTTTTACAACATGGCAGTAAAAAAATCAGAAACAGCAGTATGATGATGGTGCCGGAATGACTTCTCATAGGCTTATAAATAGGAAGGTAAGGCCCTGTCTAGAGCCTTACCTTTTGGTGGTTTTCTGGAAAAATTATTGTTTGATACCCTGAACAATCACGGTTTGCCCCCCTTCCTTGTTGGTCGAAATACCGCTTCCGTCTGCACCCTTGTATTTTTCATCCTGCCAGGTATGCGGATGCAGGTTCACCATGAAGGTTTCCGGGATTCCTACTACGTCAGAAATATCGATCATTGCACCATACTCCCAGGTACTCAGCGAATTATTGCCCACTGAATTGTATTTTGCATTAAAGGCTGCATCCTCACGGCGGTGGTTCATCTGCAGCATGGCTTTACTTTGCTTGGTTGCAAGGTTATACTGCCATATGGTCCCGTCATGATCGTTGTTTTTGTAAAACGAATCCCCGTCCTCCTGAACGTAGACAAAATTCTTTGTCACACAGATATTATCCGGATTAACAATAAAGCTTCCGGGCTTATCCTGACCGTCCATGATGATTTTAAGCTTGCCTTTCAAGGGATTTGATGCGTCAAATTCAAGATGATAAACCCTTCCCCACATGTTCTTGCCTTCCACCGGTGTAACTTTATCGGCCTGACTTACGCCGGTTGCTGTAAAATAGATGTTCCGGCCCAGTCCGTTCCCGCCTTTCAGATAATCAATATCTTCTACCCGGGCAAACTGAACCATTTTTTTATCTACCGTTTGAGCCTGCAGCTCGGTTCCGGTGCTTGTTTTTACATTGTCAAAAGGAATAAATTCAACGTCATAAACCTGTCCTTTTTGCATATCGGTTTCCACACTTTCCTGATTGGTCCTGCGCAAGGCATACAATTTACCATTGTTCAGATCACCGACCACATCCGATACATACAGCACCAGCTGACCATTGGTATCATCTTCTCCGATCACAATCACTGTTTTTCCTGCAAATGCATCTTCAGGTAGCGGAACGGCATTTTCTGCGTTCCATTTTCCAAATGCACTGACTGTACGCGTCTTGTTCTTTTTGTCTGCTGCTCCAAACGGATCAATGGCATGCGTCATTGATTCGGAATTACTTTCACCGGCTGTAAGAAATACCGGCCCGAAACCATGCTCTTGTGGTGTTGCCAAAGTAGCAGAACACAGCCGCCATTGCCCGCCTTCCGCATCCACAATGTACTCGCCTTTTACAGGTTTCAATTCTTTGTCGAGGTAAACCCGGGAAACAGAAAAAAGAATTTCATGATTATTGATCATCACAAACCCTTCTCCGTCAGGATTCCGCATAAATGCTCCGCCATCAGGCTGTGCGCCGTAGATAAAGTCCGGCGAATCCGCAAGCTTGTCATCCGAACTGATCAAAGTGGTAATTTTCAAATCTTCAAATCCGGGCATTGATTTAATCAGTGCTGGGTTTACCGATCGGTTTACCAATTTAGCCGAATCCACGGGCGCATTATTGTGGTCCTCAAGACTGCAGCCTAAGGTCAGCGCGCTTAAAATTAAGGCTGCGCTGCCCGCTTTCTGTATACGGGTAAAATGCATATTCATTGTGAGTAGATTTTTTTACAAAGCTATCGGAACGCTTGTAGCTGTACTTTACCCAAATGTTATGCAATTGTGAATAAAAGATACAAAGCGGCCTGAATGCATATAAGCTACTTTATACAAATCCTTATTTCAGATTACACTTACCTGAAAAGCTTTCTGTCACTGTGAAGTACTTTCTCATCTTCTTTTTTCACAACATCGTAAAGTGGTCACCGATCCTGCCATCCAAAACAAATCCAATTGAGATCAAACCTGTTTCCTTCTACTTTCAGCATTACGGCGCCGCTTATCTCCTTGTTAAAATAAATACATTGCATCATGCGGGTAAGTCTTCTTGTGATGACAATGACATACAATATTGCTCAAAGTGCTGTATTAGCCATTCATTGAACAAACAGGTTGAAATCAGTATAAACAGCCAGTTTTAAAACAGTTGAAGCCAAAAATCCGAGCGCATCAACAGAAGTATTAGAGAGGATAGTAGAGATTCATAGTTCTCCCTGTATCGTTATGTTAAATAGATTTTATTATTCTCTAAGTCTATTTATAACACTAAATTAAATAGGTCTGATTTCCGGATCGCTTGAAGATGGTATCCATATTTTCAAAAAATTGATAATCACATAAGCATAGGTTAAAATTCTGCTTCCTGCGTACCCATATGATTCTTGTCGTCACTCATAGCAAAGGTTATTAACTTAGTTCTTGCATAATAGTACCGGAACCCTGTAAAACTGGCAGGAATATGATCATTACAGATATTTCTTCTTTAATAAAGTTCTCCTAGTATTAGTTGATTTCCATATACAAGGCTATTTCGAAAGATTTTTCATTATTTTTGCATAAAGCAGATCTAAGTTTCCTGCTTTTCTAGGGTCTATTAGCCTGAGACTCCTGCATTCCGGTCTCATTAACGATTTCGCGAATCCGGCTATCCAGAATGTAGGCAGCATTTTCCATCATCAACAGGGTTTCTTTATCTGCAACATAATCATCCAGTTTGATCAGATTGATAATGGCCATAATCGAAGTCAGGGGCTGTCTGATCTGATGCGATTGTATCTGGGCAATTTTGCTGAAAGATTCGTTCTGCCTTTCAATTTCTTCAATGTGCTGCTTTAACAGCAGCTGACCGAGTTCCAGCTCCATGATATAGGTAACCTGTCTGGACAAAATCATCAGCGTTTCCTGCTGCATGCTGGTCAGGTGGTTGGGTTTAAGATCAAAAAGGCAAAGGGTTCCCATCTTTAAACCATTTTTCAAGGTTAAAGGAGCACCGGCATAAAACCGGACCTTAGGCGAATGATGCACCAAAGGATTGTCCTCAAATCGCTTGTCATTGCTGGCATCCGGAACAATAAGCAATCCTTCCTGCTGGATACTGTACTGACAAAATGAAGTTTCTCTGGGCATAGCTTCCTGGTCAACCCCTTTCCTGACTTTAAGCCAGTTCACTTCCTGATCCAGTAAGGTTATCAATGCCACCGGCTTTTCACATAATTGGGATGCAAGGTTTACAATGTCCTGAAGTTCTCTGTTCTTATCAAAACCAAGCTGTAAAAATAACTTTACTGCCTCAACACGTTCCGCTTCTATGTTAATCATTGCAATTTTATTTACTAAAACAATCTGGATTTAAGCTGCTGGTCAATGGCTTGTTGTCCGTTTTACTACGGTGTCAACAAGGGACAATACGAGTTCGGTTTCCCTTTCAAGTTCGTCCAGCAGCTTCTGGACTGTTTGTGGGTCATAGTGGTCCAGGTGTTCAAGCCGGGCAGCCATACCTGTGATTACCGGTATAAAAGCAGATGCTGCGGCCCCTTTCAGCTTGTGCCCCACTGCCCTGATCGCGTCCAGGTCATGGCGATTGTGATGCGCTTTCAAATCTGACATGCCATTGAGCAATGCCTGCCGGGTCAATGACAAAAATTCAGCAATAAATTCATGGTCTTGCATGTACATTTCGCCTAGTTGCTGAATATCCAGATGGCTGGATACAGGATCCGGATCAGGCTGAGCTATTTGCTGGTTAATACCAAGTTCCTCGGTTAAGATGCTGAGGTTTTCTTTTGACCGGGATTTAGAGATGTACTTCTCAAAGATGTCCCTGAGGGTTTGCTGGGCAAAAGGCTTGGTGACAAAATCATCCATTCCGGCCTGGATGCATTTCTCCTTCTCCCCTTTCAGGTTCCCGGCCGTCAGTGCAATGATCGGAATATGCCCTGACGATGGAATCTGACGAATCTGCATGGTCGCTTCATAGCCATTCATCTGCGGCATCTGCACATCCATAAAAATCAGGTCCGGCAAGTGCTGACGGCACAATGCCAGCGCTTCAACGCCATTTACCGCCTCGATAATCCTTGCATTTACCGCAATTTGCCCGATGACTGTTTTAGCCAAAAACATGTTAACGGGATTGTCTTCGGCTATCAATACCGTAAGCGGAATATCAATAATCTCCCGAACAGGTTCTTTGGCCGGAAGCTTTGGACTTTCCTTCTGGGAAAGTCGCGAAAGCGCCAGCGAGATATCCCCTAAGTTGACAGGCTTTAATAGTCGGTAATTGACCCGTAGTTCTTCACACCCTTTTATAACCATCGCATCATCGGCTGAGCTGTTCAGCAAAACAACCGGAAGCTCAGCCGGTGAGAATCCCTCCCGAATCTTCCGGATGGTTTCCAGCCCGTCCATATCCGGCATGTGATAATCCATCAGCACCGCATCGTAAACCGCTCCTTTGGAAAGTGCGTCCAATGCTTCATAGCCATCCCTGGCCAGGAACGTGTTTATTTTCAGGTATGCCAGCATCTGTTGCAGGATCATGCGGTTGGTCGCATTATCATCGACAATAAGCACATTTTTGATATGGTCTGCATTTTCCCAGATGATAGGCGCACCTGGCTCAGCCTTCATGGTCAGGTCAAAATAGAAAGTACTCCCCTTCCCGGGAACACTGCTGAGTTGCAGCCGGCTGCCCATCATGGCCAGCAGCTTGTTGGATATGGTCAGCCCCAGGCCGGTACCACCATATTTTTTGGTCGTAGAGCCGTCCTCCTGTAAAAAAGCTTCAAAGATCTTGTCCTGCTTTTCTGCCCGGATCCCGATCCCCGTATCCCGGACGGTAAAACGGCAGGTCAGCTGTCCGGTTTCTGCCGGATCATAAGCCAGCATATTGATCCGGAGCTCGATTTCACCCTGATCCGTGAATTTGGATGCATTGCTCAACAGGTTGATCAGCACCTGTTTCAGACGGACTTCATCGGTCCATATAAACCGCGGCAGGCCAGCATCCATATTCAAAAGCATTTCCAGACCTTTGCTTTGCACGGGAAAGGATATAATGGCCGCAGCCTGGGCAGCAATTTCATAGATGTCACACTTTTCCTTCTGCAGTTCCAGTTTGCCCGCTTCAATTTTGGAAAAATCCAGGATGTCATTGATAATGCCCAGCAAGGCATGGGCAGACTTATTGACAATGTCCAGATAATTTTTCTGGGTCTCATTCAGTTCTGTCTTCAACACCAGATCGGTAAACCCGATCACACCGTTCAGGGGCGTCCGGATTTCGTGGCTCATGTTGGCCAGAAACTCCGACTTGGCCATGCTGGCCTGCTCGGCATGCAACCGCGCCTGGTTTAATTCCTGCTTCTGAATGGCCATCAGCGTTACATCCTGCACAAACACCATTATCCCTCCAATAGCTGATTTATCGTACCAGGGCCTCACCTTCCAGCTCACATGCTTGTCATGCGCCCAGCCATCGGGCCTGTATACCTCTTCCCCATCGGAAACAATCCCGTCCAAAAGACATTTCTGATAGATGTCCTTCCATTTGCCCGTTCCGGCACCAAAGATCTGGTCATGGTCAAGGCCGCCAGTGTGGCCGCTTGCCAGGCTGTACTCCTGCTGCCATTTACGACTGGTGGCAATGTATTTGAATCCGGTGTCGCACATGGCCACCGCAGCGGGCGTATGCTCAACGAAGGCCCAAAGCCGGGACCTTTCTGTGGCGAGCTCCTTTTCTGCTTCTTTTCTGGCCGTTAAATCAATCGCAACGCCCAGGTACCCCATGATCTGCTGTTGATGACCGAGAATCGGGGTAACGGCGAGCAAGACTGGTCTAAGCAAACCCTCTTTTGTTCTATAAGTCCATTCCCTGGTCTCGGACCCTTCCCGCTGTGCTTTATGGATAAGAACCTGAAAGCCTTCCAGGGGCATCCCGTACTCGCTGCTTAGCTGGCTGCTACGCTCACGGAGTTCGTGCTTCACATGTACGAGGTCAACTACAGCTTTCCCGATTACCTCTTCCGGCTTGTAACCAAGGAGCTTTTCGGCACCCTGATTGAATACATTGATGATGCCTTCGGTATCGGATGCAATGATACTGACCTCGGAGGCTGCACGGAGCACGTTGCTCAGCAGGCTTCTGGACTGAATTATCTGCAACTCGGTTTTTTTCTTTTCATCAATGTCCTGAAAAGTGCCATAAAGCCGGGTGCATTTGCCTTCTTTCATCTCGGCATTTCCAATCGCCCGTACCCAGATTTCTTTGCCCTTAGCTGTGATCAACTGCAATTCCACATCATAACTCTTGCCCTGGGTTATTGCGTCCTGAACGGCCTGCCGGATCTTTTCCCTGTTCTCCCCTTCTTTAAAGAAACTGATTCCTGTCGCTACATCCGGCTCATAGTCCGCATCAATTTCATGAATTTTGCGGGTGATTTCAGTCCAGTATACTTTCTGGCTTGCAAGATCTACTTCCCAGCCTCCGATGCGTGCCACTTCATTAGTCTGAAGCAGCATATGCTGTGTAGATAATAGCTCCTTGGCCTGACGCTGGCTTTGGGTTACATCAATGGAATTGCTTAGAATATAGCCTGTACCATCCGGACTATGAAGGTGTATGTTGTTATATTTCCAGATCTTGTAAGAGCCGTCTTTATGCAGGATCGTCATCAATCCGCTGGCTTTTGTGGTCAGCTGTATCTGATGCAGGTAAGCCCTGAGCTGCTGCCGGTGTCTGGCAGGTACCAGGTCAAATAAGCTCATCTGCCGCATTTCTTCTTTGCTATATCCCAACAGCCGGGCACCTTCCGAGTTGACTTCCAGGAAGCGGCCGTCCAGATCATGCGTACACATCAGGCCTTGTGCATTCTCGAAGAATGACCTGAAATTATCCTCGCTGTTCCTTAACTTTTTTTCTCTTTCCTTATCTGCGGTAATATCGCGGCCGATAGCCAGAAGCGTACCCGTTTCCGGATCTGAGTTTATGCTCCATTGGACCCGGAGATATTCGCCAGCTTGATTTTCAAACCTGATCTCTGCATTACTTCGTGATTCCCCCGCTGACAAACGCACCAGTATTTCGCGTGCCGTTTGAAGATCATCCGGATGCACCAGCGATAGTATGGAAGTTGTCAGAATTGATTCCCGCGGCCATCCCAACAGTTGGGTGAAAGAAGGGTTAACCTCTTTGAAATACCCTTCCAGGGATGCAACCACAATGATGTCCGCAGACAACTGGGCCATGCTTTCAAATTGCCTGAGCTGCCTGATCCTGGTTTGTTCGATGAGCAATACCATGACCTGATCCGCTAACAGCTCCAAAGCCCTTTTTTGATTATCGTTCAGCTTTCTGACTCTGGTGTCTGTCGCACAGATGGTTCCCAGCACATGCCCATCCGGATCAATCAGCGGTACACCGACGTAAAACCGGATATAAGGCTGATCTGTGACAAAGACGTGATCCTTAAACCTGCTGTCCAGAGTAGTATCCTCCACTTCCAGAATGGTTTTCTGCTGAATGGTATACCGGCAGAAAGTTAGATCAAGGGCTGTTTCACAGGCATCCATTCCCCGTTTGGATTTATACCATTGTCTTTTTTCATCTATGAAGGATATCAGCATCACAGGCACTTCACAAATCAGGGACGCCAGCTCACAAAGCCCGTCAAACTTCTGCTGGGCATGTGTGTCCAGTATATCATATTTTCTAAGGGCATTTAACCGTTCCATCTCTTGATCAGGAGTCGAATGATGTTCCATTAATTAGTGGGTAGCTTTAAATTTAAAGACAGGCTTTAATCCGCCTATCACAATATCAAGCTCCAATATAAAATATATTCTACAACACTACTTCTATACGCAACATAGTTTATTTTCAAAAGGCATCTAGTTTGATGTGTTGTAGGCTTCTATTGTATACCAACTGAAAAGTGGATAAGGAAGGTAGATGCTTTTAGAGCTATCTTAGAAAGGATAGCTTCACCTCATAGCACCAATGCAAGATGAAAGTACAGTGGCGCTATCTGGGTTTATGGTATGGCATTCATTCAAAAAGTCCATAGCAATAGTACTTATACAAAATACCAGATTGCCAACACACGTTTGATCCAATTACGGATTTTTAAGCTATTGTATATAGCTGTTTGGTTAGGATAGTAAATCGTGAATACGTATGCAATTGCAACCATTTAACTACCCTGCTCTAGTATTTTAGGATAAAATAACTAGAACAAATCAAATTGTTGTACGTAGCCACTTCTGCAATGCTTCTTATACAACCAAGTGTCATTTGGTTAATTTTAAATGGTTTATCAACTACATACGTGTAGCTCCTGCATTGTAACAACTGTTAAAATGCCAAACAGAATTTGCCTCCACTTTATCAGCTATGTTCTTGGTGATTAACAGTTATTTGGCAAGCATGGTCTTTTTGTTTTGAGCATGCTTGCCATGATAAGAATTTATGCTGGTAGCTATAGGTCCATCATATGCTATAACTTTTCCCCGGGCAACGTAGCTGTTTCCCAGTACTCGCATATGATCGGGAGTTGTTTCTTCAAGCCTTCAAATGTTGGGACTTTAACATAGAAGCCTTGTACCAACGACATGTATGCATCGTCCACATCTTTTGGGTTCACCGATTCAGATAAGAAAATAAAAGGAATTGTACGTCTTTTTAACTGGTCATCAGAGTTAATATGCTCTTTGAGCTCCAGACCAGTCATCTGAGGCAGGTATAAGTCACACAGGATGATAAATGGCCTCTCCTGGTTACTTTTCAAATAATCAACCAGCACCATTCCATTGTCAAAATTGATCACTTTATTGCTGCGTCCAATTGCTTCAAGTGCATCTGTGACCAGGTAGCGGTCGTCTTCATCTCCTCCTACGTATAGGATAGGTCCGTCATTCATATCAAGTTTATAAAACCTGCTTAAAAATCCTTGCCAGCAGGTTACAAATACCATCAAGAAATGATGACTAATAAGCAGCGCCCGGCATATAGACCTGAAACGTTGCGCCTTTTCCCGGGCTGCTTTTGGCTGTGATTGCCCCGCCTAATTGGTATGCAACGCGCTCACAGATGGCCAAACCAATGCCTGTTCCCAGATACTCACTTCTGCCATGCAAACGTTGAAATACCTGAAAAATCCGGCTCAGGTAAATTTCATCAAACCCGATCCCGTTGTCTGTGACATCGATCCGGTGGTAAAAAGTCGCAGGCCGTGCCGGGCGGACCGTTTCCGGTAAATCCTCATAGCTGACCGTAGTGGAAGTAACAAGGATCACCGGAGCCATCAGGATGCCGTTTTGATCCATTTTCCGGAACTTGACTGCATTGCTGATCAGGTTCTGGAAAAGTTGTCCTAAATGCATCATGTTTCCTTCTACAACCGGCAAGTCATCAACTGAAATGGCAGCATGTGATTCACTGATTTGGGTCTCCATATCCTGGATAACCTGCTGTACAATCCAATTCAAAGACACCTGCTGGCTTGGTGATTCATGCGTGGCAATGCGTGAGAAAGTCAGCAGGTCTTTAATCAGAGCAGACATGCGCTCAGCTGCTGTACTCATGCGGCTGACATAATCCCGCGCTTTGGCCGAAGCCATTTCCTGTTCTGTTTTCAGCCGGCTTGCAAATTGCTGGATTTTGCGGAGCGGCTCCTGCAAATCGTGGGAAGCCACATATGCAAACCGGTTCAGCTCCTCATTGGAGCGGCTTAGCAAGGAGTTCGCATGCTGCAGTTTTGCATTTCCTGCTGCCAGACTTTTGTTGCTGGCCTCCAGTTCGCTGGTACGTAGCTCAACGAGCGCTTTGAGCGAGTACTGCTGGCTTCTCAGCTCGGTGATGTCCTGGGCAATGCCGGAAATCTGCACGGGCTTGCCGGATGCATCGTACCGGGTCTGCCCTTTTGAATGAATGATGTGCTGCTTGCCGGTTTGCGCATGAATGATGGCATATTCGGCTTCAAACTTTCCGTCACTGACAGGATCAAACGCGGTAAAAAACGCTTTGGCCAAATCGGCTCGCTGATCCTCGACCACATGCATGATCGCATCATGCAGGCTCATGCTGTCAGCTTCTACGCCAAACATATCCAGGTGCCGCCGGGAAAATATGGTTTTCTGACTGGCAATGTCCATGCTCCAGGTGCCAAGCCTGGCTACCTCAATTGCGTTCAGCAAGGTTTGTTGCTGCTGCTGTGACACAATCTCCTGTTCTTTTCGCTGGGAGATATCCGGACTGACTGTTGCCAGAATGGCCGGAAGGCCCGTTGCCGGATCATCAATAACGATTACGTTCCACTGGATCCAGAAAGGCTTTTTAGTTACTTCGTTCCACAGCCTGATTTCATAGCTCCCTGCTTTCTTAGCCAGAATTTCAGGCAGCAGCTGCTGCACAAGCGGGCGGTCATCGGGATAAACCGCATCGATCAGCGTCCGGCCCACGTTGTCCTTCCATCCCAATTTTTCAAGCGTATATTTATTATTGTATAGCGGAACCGTCATGTTTTCCAGATTGCTGATGCCAATGATCAACTCGCAATATTCCAGCACAGCTGTCTTGATCTGGCTGTCAAATTCGGATTCTTTCAGCGCTGCGCTGGTTTGCTGCATGGCCTGTTTCGCTGTGACATTTTCGGTGATGTCCACGGCTATGGCCATCACACCATAGGCATTTTCATTAGCATCCAGCAACGGACTGTATGTAAAATCATAATAATGCGTACGGATCACCTCATTATGCACTAGGTAACCGGGCATTGTATGAGCAGAATAAGGCTTTTTGCTTTGCAACACATGATCCAGGATCTGCATGTAAGGCTGCCGGGCAATTTCCGGTACGGCCATCCTGGCGGGTTTGTTAAGGATAGTATCTCCTTTTCCCAGCATTTGCAACATGCGCTGGTTAGCCAGTGAAATCACATGATCGCTGCCAGTCATCACCATCATGGCCACGGGTGCATCCTCAATCATGGCTTCGAGTAACCCCTGCCGGTATGTTTGAAGTTGGCTTTGCAACGCATCGGAAGCGGGCTGAAGGACGGCTGAATTCTGGCATTCGAAATCCGCAAGTTGATCCAGCAGGATCTGGTTCAAGTCAAGTATTTGTATAAAGATCTGGTCAGCCTGGCTATTTTGTCCGTTGGTCAGTAAACGGTTCACCTGAGCGGCAAGTTTGTGTATGGAGGCATTTTGCTTTTCAATCTGCTCAATAGCCGGAACCTCGCTATAAACCACCAACGCATGCGCATACAGCCATGGACCAAGTCCCAAGGAATATTGCGTCAATCCTGTCTCAGTAGTTTGATTCTCATTTTTAAATTCAGCCGTTTGCCTGCTTACTTTCAGGTGCAGCATATCAATAAATGCGTGATGATCCTTTTTGGCCTGCCAAAGATCCGGGATTGCAAGAATAATCAAATTTGAAGTAGGATTAGATATGGTTAGGCCCATCCTGAAAGTCAGACCATGTAAACCCAAAGATAATCATCTGCTTGATTGTAATACTCCCCAAAATTGAGACCATCGGTTAAGTTTATTAACTTGACATAAAACCGATGAACAAAATGAAACAGAGCCGGAGAAAGTTTACAGCAAAGTTCAAGGCGATAGTAGCCGTTGAAGCCTTAAAAGAGCGTCAATCACTGACTGAATTAGCTACTCGATTCGAAATTCACTCGACTCAGGTATCAGCGTGGAAACGAGAATTCCTAGAACGGGCTGAGAAGGCTTTTGCAGATGAAACAGCCAAGGACGAAGAATCCGTGGATGTTGACAATCTTTTTAAGCAGATTGGTCAGCTCCAAGTGGAGAATGACTTTCTAAAAAAAAGCTTGAAAAAAGCCGGTCTATGAAAGAGCGAATAGCACTGATCGACATTAGCCATCCATTGAGCATTCGTCGGCAGTCAGAGATTCTCAGTATTAACCGCAGCCAGCTGTATTACAAACCTGCTGGTGAAAAAGAAGAAAATCTGGTGCTAATGGAGACCATGGATAAATTATTTCTTTCTGATCCAACCTTAGGTGTTTTGGGGATGCAAGATGAACTGGCTGAAAAAGGGTTGGACTACAATGTCAAACGCATTCGTCGGCTGATGAGGAAGATGGCTATTGAGCCAATTTATCCAAAGCGTAACCTTAGCCGATTAGGAAAGACAAAATACATTCACCGGTATCTGTTGCGAGGACTAGATATCAACCGCCCCAATCAGGTTTGGGCAATGGATATTAGTTATATACCAATGAAACAAGGTTTTATGTATCTGACAGCCATCATAGATTTGTATAGCCGCTATATCGTTGGATGGCAGTTGTCCAACAGCCTTGAAAAGGAAACACAAACTGAGCTTTTACATGCAACGATATCCAAGTATGGAAAGCCGGAAATGATCAATACGGATCAAGGTTCTCAATATACTTGTGAGCATTGGGTAAGCACGCTGAATGACCTTAAAATCAGGATCAGTATGGATGGTAAAGGTAGAGCAACCGATAATGCATTTATCGAACGCTGGTTCCGGACGATCAAGCAGAAATACATCTATCTGAATCCGGAGAATAATGGTCTTGACTTATACCAGGGAATCGATCGTTTTGTCAAACGTTATAACTCCACAAAACATCAAGGTATCGGACGTAAAAAACCAGTAAATCTTTACCTGAATGCAGCTTGAATTTAATTATCAATGATCAACTGATGGTCTGAAAAGTAGGGAGTACTTCAGTACTCACTTTCGAGCATGCCTTTGCAGGAGATGATTTTGAGCAGGCACTTCAATTAGTGAGCAATTGGCAATCAGGACGAAAGCGAAAGAACCCTGAGCAATTGCCTATGAAATTTATGTTACCATCCTGGAAGTCGTTCGTTGAACCCGTAAAAGGCGAAATAGATCGCCCTGCTTACGAATTGAGTGTACTTGCCCGGCTCCGTGACCGGTTGCGTTCGGGTGACGTTTATGTTAGCCATTCTAGAAAATATTCAAGTCCGGATACTTATTTGATCCCGGAAGCGAACTGGAAGGCACACCGGACTGAATTGCTTGCATATCTAGGTTATAAGGACGCAACCCCTTACCGGTTGGAAGAGCAAATCTCGGAGCTGGAATCACATTTGCCGTTGATGGAACAATATAATACCTCTACAAATTCAGACCACTTGTTTAGTTAAAACTTAGTAACTTAAACAAGGATAAAATAATGAAAAAGATGCGTAGAAAATTTGATTCATCATTTAAGGCGAGAGTGGCTATTGAAGC
>NZ_VCEI01000004.1 GCF_005860765.1 Dyadobacter sediminis
GGCGTTACATTCAAATACATACCAGCACAACAAAGACGTAACACAGCATCCAAGCGGACTTTTGCAGGGCAGCCAAGTGGCTTGCTTGTTTTTGTACCGGATCAAGCTGGTTGAAAGCCGCTGTTTTACCAATGCTTTCCTGCTACTCGCCCGCGTGCGGGACAGTTTCCCGAACATGCCTGAGCCAAAACAACATTCCAATGTGTATTGATGTTCCTTTACTCCTGCTTCTATATTAGTTTCGACCTTCAACGAAGTTTCAAAAAAGCTAAGAGAGCCTATATAGTTTATCTGTACATTAGTAAAGCGTATTCCGGACTTTTACAAAAATCGCAGATTTGTAAATGGTGTTTACCGGAAAGTCTGTACTCTTATTCAGCAGTACCAATTGTAAAACTTGAAATCATATTTTTTTCTTTTAATTCATCGCCTCCGGAACAATAAGCAAATTGGTACTAAAGACATCATCAATCTGGTGCTTAAGTATCATAGGCAAGCTCAGCCAGTAAGAAGGGTACTACAAAACAATTGTTTTGTGACGACAGTAAGGTTTCCTGTTCCGCTCAAATACCTATTAGCTTACCAAACTTCAGGTTAGTTCAATCTAGGAGATCCAATATGGTCAGCAATTATTTTGCTATAAAACTTCTCCTCTATTTTCCGCTTATTATTGCCAGTTTTATAACTACATGCAATGACAAAGCAATAGGCATAATAATTAAACAAAGCCTTATAAGAGGCATTTGTAGCCTTTGTGTATATAAAATGGAAATAATTGATGGAAAATTTTACAATGCTGCAGTTTTTTGAATGGTATTATCCCGCTGATGGTAGCTTGTGGGGTCACTTTGCAGCAGAAGCACAGCGCCTGAAATCAATGGGTTTTGATGCTGTGTGGTTACCTCCGGCCCACAAGGGAATGGCAGGTGACCAGGCGTCCGGCTATGATTCCTATGACTTGTATGACTTGGGCGAGTTTGATCAGAAAGGTTCTGTACGAACCAAGTACGGCACAAAAGATGAATTCATAACAGCGGTCAGAAAAGGACAACAAGCCGGTTTGCATGTATATGCCGACATTGTCCTGAACCATATGGGCGGAGCCGATGAAAAAGAACCCGTCATGGTCCGGGAAGTGACTCCTGAAAACAGGAATGAATTTGCCAGTGAACCAAAGCAAATAGAAGCCTATACACGGTTTACTTTCCCCGGCAGGGATGGAAAGTACTCGCAGTTTATCTGGGACTATCAATGCTTTTCAGGTGTTGATTACAATGCTTCCACTCAGGAAACGGCCATATACAGCATTCAGAATCAATATGGAGATGGCTGGCAGGATGTACTGGATTTGGAAAACGGAAATTATGATTACCTGATGCTTTCCGACATCGAGTTCAGAAACCCTCATGTAAGGCAGGAACTGAAAAGATGGGGTGAATGGTATTACGAAACCGTCGGGATGGATGGGTTCCGCCTGGATGCCATCAAGCACATGCCTGCTGAATTCTTTAACGAATGGCTCGATCACCTGCGTGGCAAGTACAACAGGGAGTTTTATACTGTAGGCGAGTATTGGGCACCTTACGATTTGCCTTCCATGCATGCGTATATCGAATCCACAAACAATAGAATTTCTCTGTTTGATGCTCCGCTACAAGGTAATTTTTATAAGGCTTCCAAAGAAAAAGACCATTTTGACCTTCGTAGCATTTTTGATAATACCTTGGTCCAAACCCATCCCCAATTGGCTGTAACGCTGGTTGAGAATCATGATACTCAGCCTCTGCAATCTCTGGAACAAACCGTAGAGCACTGGTTTCGCCCGCTTGCATATGCGCTGATTTTGTTAAGGGAAGCAGGTTATCCTTGCGTGTTCTATACGGATTTGTATGGGTCTACGTATAAGGACAAAGGTACCGACGGAGAGCATTACGAAATTACGCTTGAAAAGCTGGACAGCCTCGAATCGCTGCTGCATATACGTAAAAATATAGCATATGGATTACAGACAGATTATTTTCAGGCTCAAAACAGTATTGGCTGGATCCGGGGCGGTGATAAGGAGCATTCCGACTCAGGCTGTGCAGTAGTGCTGTCCATTGGCGGTGACACGGCCATTCCTATGCAGATAGGACATGAGCATACAGGTAAGACATTTGTAGATTATTTGGGCAACTTTGATCATGAAATTATCATTGGGCAGGATGGCTGGGCTGAATTTCCGGTAAAAGAATGCTCGGTTTCGGTCTGGGCCAGAAAAATATAGCAAAACAAATTACGCAGCTGGCATTGTTAGCTGCGTAATTCTTTTTTTAGTACCTGAATACTTGTTTTTTGATGAGTTCAGCAAGGCGAGTACTGCTGAATATATTTTAAACGATGTGCTTCTGATTTGCTGGTTGTCATGATTTTTCCCGTTTTGCAATAAGCTTCTTTTCATTGAATGCTTTTTAAAGTAAAGCCCTTAAAGGTACTTTACTGCTTACCATCCATCGGAAGCAAAATTGTAAATACGGCACCCTGATCCGGACTGCCCGATGCATAAATGACTCCATTGTGATTTTCAACTACTTGCCGGCATATAGCCAGACCGATTCCTGTTCCCTGGTAAGAAGAACGGCCATGCAGCCTTTGAAACAATTCAAAAATTCTGGATGCGTGCTGTTGTTCAAAACCGATGCCATTGTCTTCTATCTGAATCTGATGATAAAAATCAGCGATTATACCGGGTTGTTTGGCAGAAGGAATCTCATGTCCCAGAACCGAGTCATAGCCAATCTTGATAAAAAGATCCCTGTCCGGGTGTCTGTAGCGGATTGCATTGGAAATCAGGTTCTGAAAAAGTTGAGTAATCTGGATTGGATCTCCGCAAATTCCGTGCAGCTGATCAATGCTGAAGGTAGCGCCGGATTGTTCAATATTCAGTGACAAAGCCTCGATAGCCGCATTCACTGAATCGTTCAGCTGAAAATACTGCAGGCTGCTTCTGGTTGACGTCCTGGATAAATCCAGAAGGTTCTCAATAAGTTCAGCCATCCTTTCCGCCGAAGTCTGTATTCTGTCGACAAGTCCGGTCAGCTCTTTTTGTGGTCCGTCTTTTAGTTTGGCATTCAGCAAGGTAGCAAATGACTTGATTTTACGCACTGGCTCCTGCAGGTCATGAGAGGCCGTATAGGCGAAACTTTCCAGGCTTGTATTAGTTTTTTCCAGCATTCTGATTTTTTCCTTGTCTGAATGGCTGGCAAGGATCAATTGCTGGCTGGCTTCGTAAAGCTCTTTTGTGCCGGATCCGTTGGTTGAAGATGGCGTGCTGCATTGCTGAGCGGCAATCAGGATTCCCTCCGGCTCTCCGTCATGGTTCCAGATGGGTGATAAATGAAGGTCAAAGAGTTCATTTTGTTCGTGGGTTCCACTGGCTTCTACCTGCTGCATACAACAGGTACTGCCAAGCCGTACCTGATCTGTTAAAGCACGAATATTAAATCCTTCCACAGCAAAGGCGTCCAAAGCACTTTTGCCAATACCTTTTAAATCATCATGACAGAACTTGGAACAATAGGCATCGTTGTAGAATTGCCACAATGTTTCTCCCCATAAAATCAATGAAGGCTGCTGGTTTCCAAGGGCAAATTTAAAGCTGTGAAGTAAGGGGCCGGACCAGTTGTCAACGGATCCCAGCGGATGTGTATTCCAGTCCAGCGAAGAAAAATGCTGATATGCCCGTTTATCTGTCCGGTTTGCAAAAAAACTTAACTGGCTGGACATATGACCTGGGTGAAAATAAACCTGACTGTTCGATTGATATAAACTACAAGGGTTTACAGTATAAATAGCATGCCTTAAACACCGGAAATTCAGTCAAAAGCTTTAAATATACAAACCTGTATAACAATAATACCAAAATCGAGAACGATAGTAACCAAGCCTCCCGAAATCGCTCAATCTGACAAAGGCCCTCTCAGTCAGAAAGCGATGACAGCCGGACTGTCATAAACCAGTACCTGATTAGCTCATCCACAATGCTTTCAAGCTGGGGGAACGTCTTTGGTTTAACTATAAAGCTTGTAGCGCCCAGATCATAAGAACGCTCTATGGAATTGGAGTCTGCTGCGGTAGTCAGGACAATGACCGGAACACGGGCCATGGATTTGGCAGCCTGAAAATGGCTTAGTACTTCAAACCCGTTCATAACGGGCATGTTCAGATCAAGAATTATCAAGTCCGGCCAATATTCCGACTGATCCATTTTTACCAGTGCCTGCCGGCCGTCACCTGCGAAGTCCAGCTCACATCGGCAATGGCTGTTTTGAAAAGCTTCCGATAGCAGAAACTGATCGTCCAGATCATCTTCAATTATTAATATTCTTTTGCCAGGCACGCTGTTTTAGTTTGTTAATGAAAGTGCAAATATACTGCTATCTTTGAAGTTAACGTAAGTGCCATCTTGAACCGGTTGTTTTATAGCTCACACCTGATAAATGATGATGAAACGATTACATTACACCATCGATTTAAATCCATTTTACCAGTGATCACTATAAATGTTGCCGGACTGCAACAGTCCAGAGCCAACCATGCTGCGCTGCTACAAAAAATCAAGAGGCATATAACCAGTCTACAAGCACATCCGGTTGCTGATTTTACCATATCCAGGTACACTTGTGGCATTGGGCCCTGGCTGTATGCATATGCATTGGCAACTCATCCGGATATGGAACAGTTGCAGCAGGCAGAGCAGGTTCACACAGAAATATACCAGCTTGTCAGGGAAATTACCACATGTCTGGCAGGCAAGAATTACGATCAGGCACAGCAGATTTTTTCGCAGGCCAATATTTTAAGTCAGGGCCTGGATGAAATACTGGATCAGTTGGAGAAGCAAATGGTAGCTGGTGAACAGAAATCCTCAGTCGGAATTGCTTCTGAAAACATCCCTGAATGGTATACAAGCAGCACAGTCTTATCAGAAAAGCAGGCTGGAATGCAGGGTAAGGTAAGCTTTGAGACACTTGCTGAAAACACGGATGTATTGATTTTGTTTACTGACCAGGATGGCAGTATCTTCTATGTTAACCCTTCGTGGGTGCATGCAACGCACCGAACACTGCAAAAGGTTACCCGTAATGGCTGGACTGATATGATTCACCCTGATGATCTTTCCGCAGCCACGGATACGATGGCAGAAGCATTTACGAGTAAAAAAACAACTTGCTGCGAAATCAGAATACATGGCAATGAAGGCCGGGACAAATGGTTTTCGCTTCAATCCCAGCCTTGGAGGCAGGCGGATGGCCGTTTTGCCGGATGTATTATTGCACTGACTGATATCGACCAGCACAAGGCCATAGCCTTTGACAACAAGATAAAGACTGCGGTACTGGACCGGTGTGAGCTCATTATCGGCATCAGTCTGGTGAATCCGATGCCCGAACCAATCTATAACAATTCCTATACGCTCAAAAAACTGGGCTGGCAGACAGGCAAGGGCAGAA
Source organism: Dyadobacter sediminis (assembly GCF_005860765.1). Lineage (GTDB taxonomy): Bacteria > Bacteroidota > Bacteroidia > Cytophagales > Spirosomataceae > Dyadobacter > Dyadobacter sediminis. Next base: position 5,493 of record NZ_VCEI01000004.1, read on the forward strand.
CCTTGATCGATGCGATTTATCCCGATGACCGCACAAAGGTTATGCAGCTACTGCCTGAACTTATTGCGCAAAAAGAAGGCAGCCATGAAATAAGGCTTTATAACGAGCTGACTGGTGAGCCCTTCTGGATACAATGGGATGTAATGGTACTGGATCAGATAGAAAAAGGCTTCCCGTCCATTCTGGCTACCATCAGCCCGGAAATTACCCAAAGAAAACAGAATGAGCTGCTGCTCAGACAACGGGAAGGTGCCTTGATGAATGCACTGGAAATTGCCCGGCTTGGAACCTGGACAATGGAAATCGCCTCCCGGAAGGCAGTATTTTCCGGACGGCATCTGGAGATGTTTGGAGTCCGGACAAATCATATGAACATAGAAGAAGCCATCAGCCATGTGGTTGACAGTGATAAGGAACAGTTGTCCAAAGCTTTTTTTGATGCCCAGAAGCCCGGAAGTGATGGCAAATTTGATGCTGAATATACCATTATCAACGCCAGTACCGGGAAAAAACAGGTTATCCGTACGCTGGGACAAACCTATTTTGATACGGATGGAACCCCGCTCAGTATAGCAGGCATTGCCCAGGATATTAACGAATACCGTGATTTGCAGTGGTCTCTGGAAGCCCAGGTGCTGGACAGGACGCGTGAGTTGCACCAGCGTAACATGGAACTGGCAGCTGGCCATGATCTGATGCAGCAGGCAAACCTGCAGTTGATCCGGTCCAATGAAGATCTGCACCGCTTTGCATATGTAGCATCTCATGATTTGCAGGAACCCCTTCGCAAGATCCAGCTGTTTACAAACCGGCTGGAAACCGAAATTACAGAAGTGGCCCCCAGAATGAAAGATTATCTGGACCGGGTAAGGAAAGCCGCCGAACGCATGTCGATGCTGATTAATGATCTGCTGATCTTTTCAAATGTTTCCAATGATATGATGCAGCAGATGCATACTGTTGTGCTTACAGACCTGATGGAGCAGGCCATAGCCAACCTTCGGGTACCGATTGCCGATAGCAACGCCAGCATTGACATAAAAGAACTGCCTCAGTTAAAAGGGAATGCCAAACAGCTCAGACAGCTTTTTCAGAATCTGATCAGCAATGCACTGAAATTTCACAGGATTAAAGAAGATGGCAGGCCAGTGCCGCCCAGGATAAAGGTTCGGTCCGAATTAATGGAGCAGACAAATTTACCTGCCGGAATCACCCCTTTCAAAACGGTCCGGTACTATCATCAGATTAGTGTCCAGGACAATGGCATCGGATTTGAAGAAATGTACCTGAACAGGATTTTTAAGGTATTTCAGCGTCTTCATAACCGAAGCAAATACAGCGGAACAGGCATAGGGCTTGCCATTTGTGAACGGATCGTTGCCAATCATGGCGGGGTAATCACTGCCAGAAGCCAGCCTGGGAAAGGGTCTACCTTTTACATTTACCTTCCCCGGGATTGAAACATGTTTTGAAGTCGTTGCACAAGCAGAATGAACTGTACCATAGTTGCGATGCTTTTTGTACTAAATTGGACCTGATTTTTTTGAGTACAAAAGCTATGCAAAAACGGGCCAATATTATGTGTGGGCAATGATGATGATCATTATCTGGTTACCGATGCACTGGCTGACATTTGCTGTAATAATCAGGTAGTTGTCTTTGAAAGTGGCTATGAACTGATTAAGTATTTGCATACAACAAACAAAAGGCCCTTTTACATCTTGTGCGATCTTCACTTGTCCCGGCTGTGGAAAAGGCATATAGGTCGCTGGTGCAAGGCTTTTATGTAAAATCCAAAACCTATGAAGGTTTTAAAAAAACAGCTTGGGGCCATTTGTGAATACTGGCAGGAAGCAACCTTGCCGGATGAACCTGACTGAAACTGGGGGAAATCTGACACGGACTTGTTCAGAATTTACAAGTCCTTTATACCCTTTCGTTGACTGATTTTTCGCTTGATCCAGTCCGGATACTGCGATGCATCCTCAGCTGCATAGACGCGAAGTTTCTGGGATAGATCCGGTTTCAGCAGCTCAGCCTGCGTGCTATCAAGAATCCGGGCAGCAGTTTGCACACCCGAATAAGTGGCACCTGCAATTCCGTTGGCAAGAATACTTGCACCACATAAATACAGGTTTTCTATCTCACTCCGGCTCTGATAGCCAAAGGCGCCGATTTGCCAGAAGCTCTTTTCTGTGCCATAAATGCAGCCATTGGTCGAGCCAATGTAGCGTACATTTGTTAACGGTGTACCTAATTCTTTGTGGATGATGCTGTCACTGATACCCGGCAGCACTTTTTCCAGTGATTCGATCATTTCAATGCATAATTGCTCCTTGTACTGCAGGTACGCTTTAGAACGTCCGGATGCTTCGTCCTTGAATTTATCAAACAGGGTGTTATCCAGTAAAGTGATCACCTCGAGCGTATGATGAATGCCATCGAAGCTGGTGGGATCTTTCAACGTGCTGCAACTGATGAAGAACCGGGACAAGTTCGGTGACTTGTCAGTTTCTTTCTTGTAATGGCTTTTTGAATCTGTATCGGGTATGACCCACACATTCCCTGAATCCAGCCCGGCCTTGCACACATCCATCTTGACGACAAGGAACAGTACCAACGATGCACATGAATACCTGGTCTTTGCAATTTGTTTGATCAGTTTTGCACTCAGGTGCTGCTTCCCGATCAACTGCAAATATGTTTTTTCCGGATCAGCATTCGAAATGATCGTTTTGGCGTACATTTTCTGGCCGTTTGCAAGCTCCACGCCGATAGCACGTTTGTTTTTTTCTCCTTGTACCAAAATACGTGCTACTTTCTGGGCAGTCAGGATTTGTCCCCCGTTTCTTTTAATCCTGTTTGTCATCGCCTTGACAATGGCACTGCCGCCGCCCATGGGATAAAAACCGCCGTTTGAATAGTGGTCCATCACCGCAGCATGATATGGAAAGCAGGCTTTATCCGGCGTCAGGCCGTGATTGCCCCATTGAATGGTTAATACCGTTTTCAGTAGTGGGTCCTTAATGTACCAGTTAATAACTTTCTGGAGATTGAAAAGGCCGTATTTTCCCAGATGCCTGGTGCGCCAGGGAATTGTAACATGGTCCCAGAAACCCTGCATCCGAGGAATCAGCGCTAACTGGCCGCTTACTTTCCTGATCATCGCCAAGTATCTCGATAACCCTTTCTTTTCAGCAGGGAACCGTTCTGAAAGATTACTGTAAAGTTCATCGAAACAGGCTTGGATGTCGATCCGGTTTGGTCCTACCCAGCAGTGTTCGTACGCTGCCGAGTTCATCTCAAAGAACACAAGCTCATTTGCGATTCCTAATCCTTCGTACAGCTCCCTCGTTGTCTGGCCCTGGCCAAGCTGGCCAATGTAATGGCATCCGGGCGAAAAGCGGTGACCGGCAATGTGAAAGCTATGGCACCAGCCACCCGGAACATTGTGCTGTTCGAGAACAAGTACTTTTTGTCCCTTGCTGGTTAAACAGATTGCAGCTGCAAGCGCGCCCATTCCTGAACCGATGATAATGGTATCGGCCTGTGTTGCTGGATCCTGATTCTTGAACGACAATATATGTTACAGTTAAAATGATAACAACAAGCTACAATCTAGGGATTTTTTCGACCTGTTGGATGTAGTACTTCCAAATTATGCACGATACCGCAAGCAGGAACGGTTTTGTATGAATACGGATGTAAATCATAGCTGACACCGGAGCATCCCGGAATAGTAAAAGCGTTGAAAAACAGGAGGGACCATGATAGCGCTAAATAAAAGGGTATCATCTTTTATTAGCTTTTGATGCAACAGCCTTGTTATATTTAAAAATTATTGATCATCCGTTTACCATTCCAGCAGCATAGTTTGTAGTAGCCATGAAGTTTATTACCGGAAAGTTTTTCTATTGCTTATTCCTTTTGATTTTGAGTACTGTTGCAGATACCATTGCACAGGTTGCTAAGTTGCCTACGCAATGGACAAAACAAGCCATGGAATCCCAGCTCCCACTCAGCGAATATCCCCGGCCGCAAATGCAGCGTGAGGACTGGATGTGTCTGAACGGTAAATGGGACTACCAGGGTGGCCGGCAGCTTGCCAGCGCGCTAAATCCCTCTAGCCCCATTGCCTTTGACAAACAAGCACAGCAGATCCTTGTTCCTTACTGCCCGGAATCTGTTCTTTCCGGTATTGAGCGCAATCAGGAAATCAATATGTGGTATAAGAAGCAATTCGAAATTCCGGCTTCCTGGAAAGAGAAACAAATCATCCTTCATTTTGATGCTGTGGATCATGATGCCACTGTTTTTGTGAATGGACAAAAGGCAGGAACACACGCAGGCGGTTATGACGCGTTCAGCTTTGATATCACCTCCTATTTAAAAAAGGGAAGTAACGTACTCATCGTCGCCGCACACGATCCGAATGACGGCAAAATGCCGTCAGGCAAAAACGGACCCAGAGGAGATTACACCTTCAGCTCCGGTATCTGGCAAACTGTATGGCTTGAACCGGTCAATAAAAACCATATCAAGAACATCCGTCTGCTGCCCGATCTGGCAAACAGCCGGTTGAAGGTACTGGTGGATGCCGGCCAGGCTGCAGTCCTGGCGGTTGCCTCAGAGAATCAGAGAGTGGTTGCCCGGGTTAAGGCTGAGGCAGGCACCGCATTTTATATTCCCATTCCGAACCCGAGATTATGGTCGCCGGATGAGCCTTTTCTGTACGATCTCAAACTTAGTTTACAAGACAAAAACGGGAATGTCACCGATGAGATTGCCAGTTATTTTGGCATGCGCGACGTCAGGCTGGGCAAAGTTAACGGTGTGGTCAGGCCTTTGCTCAACGGAAAATTTGTCATGCAAATAGGCTTGCTGGACCAGGGATACTGGCCGGACGGCATTTTAACAGCACCTACGGAGGAGGCATTGAAATATGATCTGGAATTCACTAAAAAGGCCGGGTTTAATCTGATCCGGAAACATATGAAAACCGAGCCGAACCGTTTTTATTACTGGGCTGACAAACTTGGTTTACTGGTCTGGCAGGACATGCCGGCCATCTGGTACCCACAGGAAGATACGACCAGAACGCGGTCTGCTTTTCGTAGTGAACTAAAAGCCATTATAGACAATCATTACAATGCCCCTTCCATCATCACCTGGGTGCCCTTTAATGAAAACTGGGGTGCTTTTGATGTGAAAGAAATTACCGACTGGGTCAAACAATATGATCCATCCAGATTGGTCAATGGCAATTCGGGCTTCAACAATAATCCGGATTATCAGAAAGCTTATGGCGATCCGGGGAACGGCGACTTTGTAGATACGCACATTTACATTGGTCCTAAAAACGCATCCGTACCGGACGACAAACGTGCTGCTTCTCTGGGTGAATTCGGAGGTTTGGGCCTTTTTGTAAGAGGCCATATGTGGCCCGTCGAAAATAATGCCTATGGCTATGAACCGACAAAACCAGCGCTTACAGACCGCTATGTACTGCTATTGGATCAGGTTGAGCAGCTGATGAAACACAGGGGCCTGAGCGTTGCTGTCTACACACAGACAACGGATGTAGAACATGAAGTCAACGGACTGTTAACTTACGACCGTGCATTTGAAAAGATGGAGATTGAAAGGGTTAAAGAAGTAAATCAGGCAGTTATTGAAGAAGGAAACAGAATTAAGCAGTAGGCTACAAACCATATGCTGCTGAATTAGGTTACAGAACTACAAACATATTTCTATTAATCTAAAACCATAATCATTAATTTAACAGTTATTTCAAGTATGCTCACAAAAATAACCGTATAAGTCGACGTTTGAGAAATAAACCAGTACTATATCAATCAGTTATATTTATGCGGGTTAATTTTAATGAGATTTTGTTTACGTTTTGTGTCTAATATTAATTAGATTTCTTTCATTGACAAAAGCCTATCATATTAGGTTTATTGCTTTAATCGCGCAGCAGAAATTCTGATACATTATCAAAGAAGAAATGAATTTTGTTGAAAGTATTAATGGCAAATAAAATCGAATGGTACAACGGCAGACGACGTCGATCAGCTTGTTTCAGACATTAAACAACTACTCAGTACCGCACTTTCAAAGACTTGGCTCAGCTTAAAATCAAACTAGCGCAACATCAGTTACAAACTCAATTTTCCAAACTTTAAACTGATCAAATAATGAATAAAAACTTTACTACCGTACCACAACAAGAAAAGCTGTTAACTTACCAATGGTGGTTATTACTGATCATTGGTTTCCTGATCAGTAGCCATGCACAAGCTCTGAACCTGACTTCGGATCCTGCAGAACCTGCCAATAAAAAGGATGTCTCCAAAACCAATTCAGACGCTGTTCTGGCCGGTGAGCAAATAACAAGCTTTACTTTAATTAACTCAGCTACAAAGGCAGCCATACAAACACTTACCAATGGCAGCACGCTCAATTTGGCTGCCTTGCCTACTAAAAATATCAATATCAGGGCAAATACCAGCCCGGGTATTGTCGGCAGTGTTGTATTTTCCCTGAGCGGCACTGAAAGTCGAAAACAAATTGAATCACAGGCTCCTTACGACTTGTTTGGTGACGGTCTGGACTGGACTCCGTCGGCAGGAAGCTATAACTTAAGCGCAACGCCTTATTCAGCGGCCAAGGGTCTGGGTACGGCTGGTACAGCCACGTCCATTTCTTTCAAGGTTGTAAATCCGCAGACAGTTCAGGTAAACTTTCAGGATCCCGCCACAGTTCCGCCTACAGGCTGGGTGCGGGATTATGGTCAGGGTTATGGGCTGCGGACTGGCACTAACCAGGGAAAAAACCTTCGTTACGGCTGGAAAAAACGGTTGGATGGCAGCTTGCTTGATATTGCTGTTGGCGGGGATACGCCCGGTAACGGCAGAAATCGCAATTGGCAGGCCAATGTACTGCAAGGCACTTTAATGCACATGCAGGCTGATGACATTGTCGGTAATTTTAACGGCACGAAAGCAGAAGGCTACTGGGAGATAGAAGTACCCAATGGCTACTACGATGTAACGGTTTCGGCGGGTGATGCTGGTATCTATCCTTTTCCCGAAAAACACAGCCTGAATGTAGAGGGAGTTGAGGCAATAAGCGGCTTCATTCCCAACGGACTGGCTAATACTGCCACACGCTTTAAATCGGCTACAGTACGGGTAATGGTTTCTGATGGCAACCTGACCATTGATGCGGATGGCGGTATTAATACTAAAATCAATTCTGCCCGCATTGTGCCCGTTACCAGCGGGCCCTATGCGTACTGGTCTGTAAATGAGCAGCAACTGGCTATTGAAAAAGGCAGCTCCACCATTGGCAAAACCTTTTCTCTGGAGCTAGGCAACTCTGGCAACACCAATGCTCAGTATACCTTATCGGCAGTATACGAAGCCGGCGGCAGCGGTTGGCTAAGCTTTAATACCACCCATTACGGCACGGAGCCCAATGTTACTTTCAATTATGCAGCTGCCGAAAAGTTGCCGGTGGGTACGTACAAAGCTACGGTCAAAGCCGTGGCTTCCGGATTTAGCAGCGGCAGCTTTATTGTACAGGTAAAAGTAAGTGCTCCCCACCCTTATGTAGTTTCGTCTACACCCGTAGATGGTGCCATGAATGTAAGCGTAAATACGGCCAGCATTGCCGCCAATAATCTTTATGTGCCCGAAGTTGAGGGATACACAGGTGGCGTAGACAATAGTACGATTACAAACAGCACGGTAAAGTTACTTAAAGTAGTTGATGGGACTGCCACTCAAATTCAGGGCGTGGTGCAAGGGACCGGAGGCGGGGACGCGATCAGCTTTTCGCCTACGTTTGCCCTGGAAGCGAATACGACTTACAAGTTTATGGTAACGGATGGTGTAAAATCGTATAGCAAAGCTTCTTTTATTCCGTATACGGCTACTTTTACCACAGGTGCCGCTCTTGAGTCAACTGATCCTTTATCTGTTGAATTTACCAAGGTGGCCATTGCCGGAACCGAGCATAAAGTATATGCTTCTTTGGTGATTGGTCCGGACGACAAGTTTTACGCCTTGCGGCTGGATGGTGTAATTGAAAGATTTACAATCGATCGCACCAGTGGCATGCTTGGCAATCCGCAGTTAATTACCACGCTCGTTAGTAAATACGGAAGTCGTTCAGCCATAGGATTGGTCTTTGATCCGGCTTCTACTGCCACCAACCTTGTAGCTTATGTTTCTCATTGCTCCTCCAAGCTGGTAAATGCACCCGAATTTGATGGTAAAATCTCCAAACTAACGGGAGCAGGTTTGGCTACCGAGCAGTTACTGGTTACCAACCTGCCTCGCTCGGCCAAAGATCACCTGGTGAACAGTCTGGCATTTGGTCCTGATAAAGCTTTATATTTCAATCAGGGCAGCAATAGTTCCATGGGGGCTTATGATGGTTCCTGGCAACGTCCGGAAAGTTTACTTTCCGGGGCAATACTGCGTCTGGATTTGACGAAACTGAATGGTATCACGCTTAATGCCAAAACAACTTCTAATCAGAGTCTGATCAATTCGGCCAATGCTAGCCAGCTGCGTCTCTCCGACAGTACTTATAATCCTTATGCTACGAATGCTCCGCTGAAAATCTATGCTTCCGGTATCCGGAATGCCTATGACCTGGTATGGCACTCTAACGGACAGTTATACGCTCCGGCCAATGGCTCTGCGGCCGGAGGTAACACGCCTGCTTCCATAGCAGGAACCCGGCGTCCGGATGGCACCTTCTATAATGGCCCATCCATACCAGCTACTTCGGGGGTTCAGGTCCAGAATGACTGGTTATTCCGTATCAAGCCAAATGGATATTACGGTCATCCTAATCCTTTGCGCGGCGAATACGTTTCCAATCGGGGAAATAAAGACAACAGTAAATACCCTGTTACTGTGGGCGCCGACATAAATTACCGGGGAGCAGCCTTTGACTTTGACTTGAACCGATCGCCCAATGGCGTTATTGAGTACAAGAGCAATGCTTTTAACGGAGCGTTGAAAGGTAAATTGCTCGTGTGCCGGTTTAGCGGAGGAGGTGATATCATTGTGCTGGAACCAGGCTCGCTGGTAAAAGGCAGTGCTGAAAGCCTATACGACATCAAAAAATCCTATACCGGCGCGGGTACCAATGGATTAGTGGGAATGTCCGGCTTTATCAATCCGCTGGATATTGTGGAAGATGTGAAAACAGGAAACTTGTACGTGATTGAGTTTAACTGGAATAATATACCCGACAGAACTTCCCAGATTACTTTGTTACGAGTGAGCAGCTTGTCCGATACCGAAGGGTTTGCTACGGCTTTCCCTAGTAAGATATCGGCTGTAGAAGTCGTGGGAGTCACCACCACTGCTACTTCCTCGACAAATACGGCTCGCTTTGCCGGAACTTCTTCCCAAGCTGCTACTATGAGAACTGCCAACGGCAATGATGACGATGACGACAACGACGATGATGACAATGATGATGATAGCCACAGCGATGATGACGACGTGCGTGATTTCTCCAAGGTGGCGCTGCACACGGTAACGATCTCCAATACTGGCCGTGGCAATCTGGTACTGAAAGGATTGGCTATTACCGGTGCCAATGCCGACGAATTCAAGATGTTTGGTCATCCTGGTGCTAATCCGAATAAACCCGTGAAAATCCGCAAGAACAGTTCAGTTACTTTTAACATTGCTTTTTATCCTAAATCCAAAGGAGAGAAATTGGCAAAGCTGGAAGCTGTCGGCAAGAAAAAGAAAAAGGATCAGGTGGTATCCGTCGAGCTATCCGGCCTGGGGATTTCTTATGAAGCCGATTCTTCTACTGTCGGTGCTCGTCAGGCAAATAAAGAAGAGGTTACTGCAAAGACCGCTCAGCAGGCAACAGCGAACGCGCCTGTTCTTAAGATTTATCCTAATCCGATCCGGAATGGAGAAAAAATATATATTGACCTGACAAACTTCGCAAAACAGGAGCCGGTAACCATTACCATGTATGATCGCTACGGGCAGTTGTACCAGGCGAAAACAGTCAACACCGATGCGCAAGGAGGCACTTCCTTGGAAATGCCTGCCACCAAAGCCATGAGACCGGGTATTTACATTATAAAAGCGCATACTGCCACCGGCGTGGAGCAATCAAAATTCATAATGGAGTAGCTTACACAATTGCCATTTATCTAAAAAGGAACGTTCACAGCGTTCCTTTTTTAGTGATAATAAGCACGAATTTCACTTTGGATTCAATAACAATCCATTTTCTGATGCTTCGTGTCTGAAAACTCTGCAATGGAAAGTACGATGCTGTTCAATCAACTGAGTGAAACCGGATGCAGAACAACCATCCACAGCTTGTGCTTCCTGCAGGGTACAGCGTTTTCGTAATAGTAAGATGGCAGAGTTAAAGACTTTTGTCTTTGAGCCTGTTACGGAATGAGTTCAAGCTATGGTGTACATATGACATTAAAAGACCTGACAGTTCTTCTTGTAACATTATCGCATTCATCAGAAAAAGAAATTCTACAGTGTTGACAGTGATGTAAGCATAAAAATTTATAAATATAAAATATATGAAAGCAATTAATCCTTGGATCAACTTCAACGGAAATGCCGAAGAGGCTTTCAACTTCTACAAATCGGTTTTTGGTGGAGCATTTGCAAAAGTAGTTCGGTTCAGGGATCTGGCAAATGCTGGATTTCCGGTGTCGGAAAGTGAAGCCGATAAGATAATTTATATTTCCCTGCCGATAGGAAAAAACAATGTATTGGTAGCTAACGATGTTCCAGAAATAATGGGACGAACAAACGAAAATGAGAACAGATCCAAAATAGCAGTGAGTGCAGCAAGTCGTGAAGAAGCAGATAAAATTTTCAACGGGCTGTCGGCAGGCGGAAATGTTGAAGGTCCTATTGGAGATAGTCCCTGGGGTTCATACGCCGGGATGTTTAGAGACAAGTATGGCATTGAATGGATCGTGGAATATGACCCGAATGACCATGATTAAACCGCATGTTTCAAAATTGTAATCATAGTTCAGGCATCAGTAAGCAGCCTTACTGTTTATACATTCATAAACAGTTATTTGAGCAAGCAACAAATTTTTAAAATACCGCTTTTGCCCGGAATAACCATTTTGTTCATTCTCAATAAAAATTAATTAATAATCAAGAAATATTTATTGATATTCAATAAATATAGTTTCCTTTGTGTAGTTAACAAAATCTTGATGCACATGGAAACTAAGTCACCTTATTGGGTATTTCCCACCGTCAAGCGGCTGGTTACCCTTTTCTACTACCTGGTGCTGGTCGCTTTGGTCCTATTCGCAGCTATGAGTAGCCTGAAGCTTTTGAACGCCCAAACCGGTCCCTTTCCACTGGGCCAGGGACAACAGCCCAACTATGTATCTGTTCCGGTAGCCTGGGCACCACCCAGCAACAAAACAATCGTGACAGCAGACGAACCTCTGCTTTTTTTAACCCCTCAAAAACAGACTGGCCAACTTCAGGTTCCGATCCGATCCATACCCGGTCTGTTAATAAGCATTCTCGGGCTCGTCGGTCTGGTGAGTGCATTATGGATGTTCCTTTTACTGCGCCGGATATTTCGTTCGGTTCAGACCGACACGCCCTTTCAGGCGGCCATTGCCCGGCAAATTGCCACAATGGGATTTTTGTTTCTAGGACAGACAGCCGTTGAACTGCTACTTAAACTAGCGCTCTGGCACCAAACCAGACCATATTTCAAACAAATAACACTTTCCAATCAAGCTTCACTGAGCGTGGACATTCAACTGGATGGCCCCTGGTTGCTGGGCCTGATTTTGTTGGCGCTGGCCCAAGTTTACCGGCGGGGAATTGAAATCCAACTCGAAAATGAATTAACAGTCTGAACCATGCCTATTATTGTTAACCTGGATGTAATGATGGCTAAACGAAAAATATCGCTTTCTGAACTTGCCCAGAAAGTAGACCTTACCCTCGCCAATCTCTCGATTTTGAAGACGGGCAAAGCCAAGGCAATTCGCTTCAGTACGCTGGAAGCAATTTGTCAGGCTCTGGACTGTAGGCCCGGAGATATCCTTGATTTTGAACCTGACAGCCATTCTTCTTCCGTTCCGGCCAAAGAACACTAAATGCATCTTTCATAAACAATGTGCTTCATGGCTATGTCCTGTCCGTAATGATGCTGGCAGATTATGTTTGTCACTTTCTGCATCTTCACAAAAAAGCCGCTTCGGAATACGAAGCGGCTTCTTAAGTAATTTTTTATTGATTTCGCCGGATCAATTCAGATCGGAATTGTCTTTTTTATTCTTCCGTTTCTTCTTCGATTTCATGTCCGACATATCGGATTTTTCGGTATTGGTACTACCCTGGTTTTCGTTCAGGTTACTTGTTGTTGGATCCGATTCGCTGGTTGCAGCAGAATTACCGGTGGTGCTGGTTCCCTGCTGTGTATTGCTGTTGCTTTGCGTTGCCGGGTTGGTACTGAACGGGCTGCCATTTTGTTGTCCTGTAGGATTGATGGCATTATTTGTAGTACGGTTGTTCACCGAATCCGAAGGGTTTTGCGTGCTGCTTTGTGTTGCCTGATTGGCATTACTCCAGCCATTATTACGCTGCCCCGTAGGGTTAATGGCGTTGTTAGTAGTGCTGTTTTGTGTTTCCGTGTTACCCTGCTGGGTTGTCGTGCTTGTTCCCTGGCTTGGGTTGGATTGATTGGTGGTGCTCTGTGCGTAAAGCGTTCCACTTGCTATCAGGATCAATGCGGCGATTGCTGTTTTTATTTTCTTCATAATAGTTGAATGTTGATGAATACTGTGAGTATATAAATTTCCGTTCCAGAGCGCTGCCGGCATTGCCGCATTTGACAGGAATGAAAAACAAACTGACTTGAAATTCAACTGAGTTGAACCAGGAAACAACGATTGTACAACACAGCCATGAATATCTGATGAATCTGTAATGAGGAAAAAAATGGGTTGTCATTTGCATAGTTCGAGTAAAAAAAGGCATGGGCCTTCAAGGATCATCGTAAATTTTCCATCGTTTTTCAATGCATGCTGAACCGTATAAAAAACGGTCCGTTCGCAGGTTTTAACGGCTTCTGATCAGTGCAGGAAATATTGATAGCCGGAAGCGTTTGAAAGACCGGACAGTATTTAATGCAGATGTTCGGAATCGTACACTGATTAGGCTGTAAAAGCCCTTTATAACGAAACCGGACACTATTTGGCTGATGGTACAATAGTTGAAACAAGTAAGTATGACAAACCTGAACTGACTTACTTTGAAAGCATTCTCTACTTCCTTACGCTGGCACTGTGCCTTGTCAGCAACATACTCGCGCAAAACACCTACAGCATGTGTGAGTTTCGCGGCACGGACCATCCAGCCGGATGATGAAGGCCGCAATGTGGTTCTACCAGAACATTAAAACAGCAACGATCATGCTCCAATCCTACCTGAAAATTGCAATACGCAGCTTGTGGAAAAACAGATTATTCACAATCATCCATGTGACCGGACTGGGCCTGGGCATTGCTGCTTTTATACTGATATTCGAATATGTAGCCTTTGAAAAAAGTGTGAACATGTTCCATAAAAAATTACCTGACTTATACCGGATGCTCGACAGCCGTCCTACCGGCGATGTTTTCGCCCAGATGGCACCGGCCATTGCACCTTTGGTCAAAAAAGAATTCAGTGAAATAAAGGCATATTGCCGCCTGGCCGAAGGCTCGGCAAACGGAATCATAACGATTCAGGAACCGGACCGGAAAGGATCTGTCCAGTCCTACCGGGAAAACGGACTGGCTTATGCTGATGGCAGCTTCTTTACGCTTTTTACGTTTCCGTTACTTTACGGCAATGCACAATCCGCTGTTTCGGAAACAAATACAATTGCCTTGTCAGCTTCCCGTGCCAGAACCTATTACGGAACTGAAAAGGCAATCGGAAAAACACTGACAGTAAACAATCAGTTTGGAAAAACCTTGTATACAGTCACTGCCGTCTATGAAGATATGCCCGAAAATTCAGATCTCAGGTTTGACGCAGTCCTGTCCCTGCAAACGCTGGCCAATCCCGCCAATCTGAATGGCAATGGCTGGGCACGGTTGGATGGTTTTGATGGTTCTTACGTCACCAACTTTTTCCAGCTGACTGAAAAGAGCAACTCCGGCAAGCTTGAAAATAAGATTAACACGTTAAAGAAAAAGCTGAGTCCTGAAGACAAAAGCAAATTTGTTCTGCAGCCCTTGTCTCAGATTCACTTAGGCTCTTCCACGGACGATCCTTACCTGACCAGCGGAAGTCTGTCATTTGTTTACCTGCTAAGTGCCATTGCAATTCTGATTCTGGTAATTGCATGGTTTAATTACATCAATCTTTCCACAGCCGCTTCGCTTAAAAGATCCAGGGAAGTAGGTGTCAGAAAAGTAGTGGGCGCAGGAAGGTTTCAGCTTGTCAGCCAGTTTTTAGGCGAATCTTTTTTGCTGAACTTTATTGGCTTTGCAGTAGCCTTGCTGCTGGTTTACTCTGTACAAAAAACGTTTAACGATTTCACTCAGAAGAATTTTTCACTTTCCGGATTACTGGCGGATCCGGCGTGGATTGCAGCAGCCATATTATTAGCTCTCGGCGCATTCCTGTCTGGCAGCTATGTGGCATTTTCAGTCACTGCTCTCCAGCCGGTGCAGATACTTAAAGGTACCTCGGGTGCCAAAGCCAGTACAGGCAACGACAAATGGCTCCGCAAAGTGCTGGTCGTCGCTCAGTTCGGTGTTTCAGTTACTCTCATCATTTCAACCCTGGTGCTTTACAGACAGCTTGCCTATATGCAGAATAAGGATCTGGGATTTGATTCTAGGCAACGGCTGGTTATCAATGGTCCGCAGCTTGGAGAAGAAAAAGCACTTGGGACAAGCTCGGCACTACTCGATAATCAGGTCAGTGCACTGCCTTATGTCAAGAACCTTAGTCACACCGGGATCGTGCCGGGCAATTATTATTCCTTTAATGCCTCGGGAATTGTTAAACAGGGTGAAAAGCAGGATGAC
Organism: Dyadobacter sediminis; assembly: GCF_005860765.1. GTDB lineage: Bacteria > Bacteroidota > Bacteroidia > Cytophagales > Spirosomataceae > Dyadobacter > Dyadobacter sediminis. The sequence continues at coordinate 20,578 of NZ_VCEI01000004.1, forward strand.
GCAAAGAAAGGGTATGCAATGGGAATTATTGACGACCGGTACTTATCCTTATTTCAGATCGGCCTGGCAGCCGGAAGGAATTTTACAGTCCGGGAAGCGGAACTGGCATGGGAAAAAAGCGGAAAACTGATGATCAATGAATCTGCGGCGCGTCAACTTGGATTTGAATCTCCTCTGAAAGCAGTAGGAGCCATCATCAGCTGGGGACAGCCGTTTGAAGTAGTTGGTGTAGTTAAAGACTACAATCATCAGGGACTGCAAAAAATGGTTGATCCTATTATTTTCATGCCCCGCCGGTCAGGCGGTATGCTTGTTCTGGAACTTTCAACGGGCCATATGCAGCGACAATTAAAGGAACTGGAAGCACTTTACAAAGCTGCTTATCCTGGAAATCCATTTGAATACTACTTTGTTGACCAGAAATATAACGAACAATATAAGACTGAGAAACAGTACAGCCAGGTCTTTGCACTGGCTTCTATGCTGGCCATATTCATAGCCTGCCTGGGTTTGTTCGGGCTCGCCAGTTACATGACAGAACAGCGGACCAAGGAAATCGGGGTCCGTAAAGTTTTGGGTGCCAGTATTGCCGGTATTCTGGCACTGATATCAAAGGACTTTTTACGATTGGTTTTTATTTCCATACTAATTGCCTGCCCTGTTGCCGGATATCTGATGAAAAACTGGCTCGGGAACTTTGCTTACCATATCGATATTACGTGGTGGATGTTTGCAGCCGCAGGCGGACTTGTCATTTTCATCGCGGTGCTCACCGTCGGCTTCCAAAGCCTGAAAGCTGCATTGATGAACCCGGTTCAGTCGCTTCGAAATGAATAGTTATCAACTTTGTCATAACACTCCGGAATGCTTAACAATTCTAAAATCGCTTTCAGGAGCATTGTAATCAATAAAGTTTATACTGCTATCAACATCATGAGGCTGCCTGCTGGCCTTGCAATCGGATTGTACATATAAAAATCTCGAAAGAAATAAATCGAGATCTGAACAATAGGTAAAGCTTTGCCGATTTGATCTTCTTAATCCGGAATCTCAAATTTAACAACTCTTTTTACCTAATCCGGTCCAGAAATAATGAATAAAATTGGTTTGATTTTACCAGGTACTCTGTTGCTGGCTTTGATACTCAGTATTTCTTCTCTGGCGCAGAAAACTGGAACCAATCATTTGCCCATCATTGATGTACACGTACATGCCATGAAAGTGAATCCGGCTTTCAGTGCAGATTTATGTCCCTGGTTTCTGAGTAACATGCCCGGTGCTAACCCGAACAGTCCGGCACCGCCTTTTTTTAATACGGATTGTGCCCAGCCTCTGAAGGCGGCCAAATCCGATAAAGAATTTCAAGATTCCCTGATTGCTACGATGAAGCGGTTGAATATGGCCATCATCGCAAGCGGAGATGCAGGCATCATCCGTAACTGGCAAAAAGCAGCAGCACCAGGCCGGGTCATTCCCAGTCTCAGTATAAGCTCCTCCGAGGAAATGTCCGTAGTTGCTTTTACCGATTCACTGTCCAAAGGATTTTATAAGGTAATGGGCGAAGTAGCCCCGCAGTATCAGGGTTTTTCTCCCAGTGACAAATCCTTGGATGGCTATTTTGCCGCAGCTGAAAAACTGAATATTCCGGTGGGTATTCACATGGGTACCGGCGGTAATGGCAACATCAATATCAACAATCCAAAATACAGGGCTTCTCTGGGAAATCCCTTTTTGCTGGAAGATTTGCTGGCCCGTCATCCCAAATTGCAGGTATGGGTAATGCACGCTGGTTATCCTATGATGGATGAAATGCTGGCTTTAATGGGGGCAAACGCTTACGTGTATGTAGACATAGCGGGTATGATCTGGAGTTATCCGTTAGAGGAAGTGAATAGCTATATCAAACGGCTTGTGCAGGCAGGTTTCGGCAAGCGGATCATGTATGGAACCGACTTGATGGTATGGCCTAAACTTCTGGAAACTTCCATCGGGGTCATTGAGAATGCTTCTTATTTATCTTTTGATCAGAAACGTGATATTTTGTTTAATAATGCCGTCCGTTTTTTCCAGCTGGATGAAAGTAAGTTTAAGTGAATGAAAAGGAGGCAATGAATCGAATAGCCCTCCTCTTCCGGATATTCATTATCCGAAAGAAGATTTCCTGTTCAGGAATGTTGCTCATCAGATATTGGTTTACATCCTACGTTTCTGCTTGTGTTCCGGTTTGACTTGCTGTAAGTGCTCTTTTCTGATCTCTTGGTTTTTGTCCAGCCTGTCCTGCAGATGTTTGGCTGTAAAACCAACATCCTGCCCTTTAATCGGCACGTTCTGATAGCTGTAACTCGAATGCTTAAGCCTGCCCTCCTCAATCTTGTATCTGCACTCAATTCCTTTTTCTTTCAACCGCCGTTCCATGTCTTCCGGACTGTCAGATTCTTCTTTTAAAGCAGCTTTGATGGCTATATTGATTACTTTCTGGGCTTTTTCCTGATTGACTGCCACATGCCTGAGTTTGCCTTCTTCCAGCTTTTCCAGTTTCGAAAAACCAAGTTCTTCTGTGATCTCTTTACAAATTCGACCATTGCGCGCATAGTTATGCGATGTTTCAAGTGCCTTGCTGCCATCTGTCGGTACGCGGTTGATATAAACATGGATATGCTGATGTGGCTTGTCATGGTGCACATACACGGCAATCTGGTGGTCTTCAGGATCCGCACCCATCTTTTCACAGTAACGATTGGCTGTTTCGATCATTTGCTCGCGTGTAGGTTTCTCTTCCGGCTTCCAGCTGATTGATGAATGCCACACCGGTGTCTTGCACCGGCTGTAAGATGCTTCTTGCTGCATCTCGGCAGCAATACCTTCCGGGTCCTGCGAAACCACATTGTAGGTAATCAGAAGATCAGACTTGCCCATGATCTCTTTGCCGTCAGCTGTGTAACCCGCTCCGTAATGAATGGCGCCTGAAAAGCTGGATCCAATCGACGTTTTGGCAATCATGCTTTTAGTATTTTTTTTAATTGCTCCAAAACTTCAAGCAAAGGCTTTTCATTGAAAAATCCTTTGTTGGCATGAGCTGTAAGCTGATTCAGGTTGTTGCCGATTCCTTGCAGGTTACGCTTTTCATCCTTGTCAAACCGCGCTTGAATCTGATGTCCGGTGCTCAGCCTTCGCAGGTATTCAGAAACGCTCAGCCCGGCCAGGATGGCATTGGCCTTGATTTGTGCATGCTCCTGTTCGCTAACCCGGACCGGAATCATTTTACCTTTGTTTTCCCGCTTGACCACTGTGGCTTTGCGAACTTCATAATGCGGGTTCTTCTCGTCTTCCATAAACATTTATTTCAATAAAGATCTGTGATCTTCTGGGTTTGGCGCGTAATCCCGGCAAGTCAAGGGAGGTACGACCCAGGTGTTTGGATGTGCAATTTCGGCAATGACAAAAACATTGTGTATACAAACACATGGCTTGCTTTTACTTACAACATATTTTTTCTAAATGTATAGATTTGATTGCGTTCCGTCAATTGGTATTGCTGTTTTATTTTAATATTGAAATTACAACTATACTTAACTGGTATGATGGATATACATTGAAGCTATACACAATGTACCGGCTAGATGTTCAGATCTGAGTATCCGGTTACATGTGTTTGTCCTTTTTTAGGCCGGAATGTATTCTTTTTTGTGGCAACTACTGTAACGAAAGTAGTTGCCAAGATATACCCGAGTTCATCATTTTAATAAATATTTGTCTTCATTGTCACTGTAAAATTCTGACAATCTTTCATTTAGCATAACACGGGACGGGTGCCGCGCGATTAAACGAGTATCTGCGGCTGACTTCTACTTTAAAATGCTAAGTAGCGCTTCAGTTTGTCTGGACAATCCCATCCATTTTTCACAGCACAGTGAAGAATTTACCTGTTTGTAAAATACCTTGAAAAGGCCAGCCTCCCATTTATTTATAACAGATTATAGCAGGAAGCATTGGGACATTAAAGAAGTTGTAAGTTGCTTTCCCAACTATTCTGATGTTTTCATCATTCTTTGTATTAGATCAAAAAAACGGCAGGTTTTAGGCATTATATCAATATAAATAGTTGTAAATCAGTGTATAAAACTAAATGATTCATCCTTGCAGCTTGATTGAAAGTATAGTTTAATTGATCAGTAAAATTTTACATCAACCAGCATCTTTACTTTGTGTAAATCTGAAAAAACCAATTCAACAATTAACCAACAGATTGTAAGAAATTAGATTGTATTTAGCCTTGTTTCTGACTAGTATGAAGCCATTGTTTGTCCAAGAACGCTCATTTGTGAAAGATATCAATATAAGCAATTCTGAGAAGGAATTTAAAATTTAGGCGTTCGTTGTACTGAGGTTCTTCTTACAAATAGCCGGAAAACGGCGTTAGTAAACTATGTATTTAGTTTTGGCTTTCTCAAAGGCCGTAAGCCATTGACTCCAAGATCCGGGTTTGTGTTGAAGGAGTATTTTCCCAAC
>NZ_VCEI01000005.1 GCF_005860765.1 Dyadobacter sediminis
GAGATTCCTGTACGATCGAGTACCGGTCTTCTGCACTGAATGTTCGGCGTTGTTTACTCATGATTCCTAAATTAAATGGACTAAACTGTTTTTACAATTTTGTCCAACCATTTAGGGGGCTAAGACACATCTCGCCCAAGAGCTAGACCTAAGCACCGATTCATAGCTCCTTTTGCTTACTTGTATTGACTCGAATAAAAATATGGGTTTAAGGCTCATTACAGTGTTTGCCGGGCCAGTAAATAGTCTGTAAGTGCATAGGCCAGTTTGCGAGGGGGCAATATTTCATCCGGGCTGTCTTTTAAAATAGCAGACACAGGCATACCATCAAACAAGGCAGTGCCTGGATCCTGTACAAGTACAACACCGCCATGCTCATGGATACGCACAGCTCCATTGGCACCATCAGAGCCCGTACCGGAAAGAATGACCCCGACTGCCATGGCTGCCGAATTATCGGCCAGGGAGTTAAAAAAAACATCTATTGCCCAGTTACTTTTGTCTTGCGGGTTCCGGTCGCGGGTTTGCAAATAGCCATTGTGTATGGTCATCAGCTTGTTGGGCGCTAACAGGTAGATATGATTGGCTTCGACAAGGTCCTGATCTGCAGCCCAGCTAACGGGTAGGTTGGTATTAGGCTCAAGCAAAACGTCTGCAAGACTTTGATGGTCGCGGCTCAGGTGCTGTAAAATGATGAAAGCAGCATTAGGCAGTTTGGGCAGATAAGAAAAGAAATCATACAGGTCCTGTCTCCCACCGGCCGAAAAGCCGATCGCTACGATAAACAGTTTTTTAGGATTGCCCATGGAAATTAATAAATAAAGTTTCAAAGCGCTGCTTTGCAAAATACCCTTTTATCCTAAAAATTACAAGGCTGCTGAAAGTAATGTGGTTGAACACGCACGGATCAACAAATATGGCCTGACAAGACCAGATAAATAGAAGGTCTTTTCTGATTACGTATGAACAGCAACTTTAATAATCTGGGGGATAAGCTCAGAATGAAAAGTAAGGACTGATATAAATTGTTTATTGCTGAAATGTTGCTAACTTACATCTAATCAGTTTAATCTGAGTTTCTTCTCCGCCCTGTTCAGAGCTATCCGGTCTAGCCACTCCTGGACAGCAAACATTGGAACATCCACAGCAAGCCTCGTATTACATTGAAGTATCTTATAAATTCTCCCGGGAATACTTCCTTTTGCTGGAAAATCGGCTAATAACTTTAAAGATCAAAAACAAGCTTATAATGGAGAAATTAGCAGTTGTGCAACAATGGCAAGACAGCTTGAGAGACCGCATCAACAGTCTGTGGTTCTGATTTGAAAAAGCTGTTGTAATTGTATCCTTCAAGTATGCCGGCCTCATTGTAACAGTATTTTAATGCATTCCTCATTTCTATGCTTTACCTCCCCCCGCGCGCTACATTTACTGTATATATTCTTTCCTATTTACTTCTGAGAAGCTGTATCTTAGATTTTAGTATTTTTTCGTAAATACTACCGATTAATTTCTGTGGTTTGACCCATAGATAATATCTATTATCATCATGAACCAATGAAATAGGATTGGTTTACGAAATTCAAATAGTGTTGTGATAAGCCAATTCTCGGTTATTGGGATAGTTGAGCAAGATTCATCCTGTGGGATACAGACAACTAACTTAAAACTTTTCCCGGCTATTACTTCAAAGAAATACTGGTTCCAATCGGCATGAATTTTTAGAAGCCCACCCAATTTTTGTAATTACGACTTCTAAATGAAAAATTTTCCATCTGTTGTGATCGAAATCAGGCGTTTTATCGCACAATCCAGAGAATACAGAAAGCAGCTACTTGAAAACAGCAATAAGTTAAAGGAAGCAGTAAGGCTGTCCTGGTACATTATCAATGAGATAAGAAACCAGCGAATGAAGTAAACATTTGGAGTTTCTTGTATCCCCGTGGATTTTGGCATGATAAGTAAATGAGACATCGTAGTACTGGAATAACGATTGATTGTACGCTTTCAAAATTAAGACTAACCTCATTCCATATTATCTGCCGAAGGATCGGCTGAAGGATTGTCCTGACTGTACCATTTGCTGCACTGGTTTTAACCGCAGTGATTCATAGCGTGACAAAGCTGATACAGGATCATAAAGGCCAGACTGTTGGAGAATACAATCCGTTAACGTAGCAGCATCTAGTAGGGATGCGTTAAATCCGGCAGCGCTTATGGGAGTAAGCACGTGGGCAGCGTCGCCGGTTATGGCTATACGTTTGTTGACAAGTTGGTTAGGAACATATTCTGATACAGGTATTGCTGTTAGGGCGCGTGTTTGAATACTATGAAGCGTTGCTGCCAACCAGGGCTGTGGCCATCTTTCTCTGGCTTGATCTGCTAATTCGGTCAGTGTATGCCCGGGAATGTCTGTTCCGATTAATGAATGATGCACAAGTGAACCTCTAACGCAGCCCAGTTCACGTAGCAAGTGATTACGTGTGTTATCATACCATGCCCAACCCAATCTTCTTTCTCCACGCTTACGGGAGCCACCTGCACCCTGGATGACAGAACCAAGCAAGAAATCACCTATACCATCGGGCATACTGACGGCCATATCGGCATCAGGCCAATATTTCTCAGCAATATCCTGTTCGTTTAATATAGCTACCCAGATCATATAACCTGCGAAGGTAGCATTGGGCTTTTGTGGTGCTACCATTCTACGAACTATACTGCGGTGCCCGTCAGCACCAATCACGATATCACCACTGAATATTTTACCTGTATCAGTAACCACCCAAGCCATTTCATCATTCTGGTCAGCACCCCTTATGGGGGTATCATAGATTAATTCAATACGGGCATCATCAAGTGCTGCTGCATGAAGCCGGGATTGTATAGAAGACCAGGCCTGAGCCGACCGCAATCCACCCGAAGCGAGCTTTCTTAATGATTTTGCCGTGGCAGAATTGTCCCTCTCGCCACTATCTACCTGAAGTACCGCGCCACTTCGTGGCTTGGTACCAACCCGCTCCAAAATAGTAACCTTCATCCCAGCCTTTGCAAGCGCAATCCCCATCATCAAACCAGCCAGGGATGCGCCAACTACAACGACAGACATATCGCTTTTTACAACTTGCTTATTCATTTGCTCCAATGACTTTATGATGGAAAGCTCACACCGCTTATCAGCTCACACAGGTGAAGGAATTGTTCCTGGATGCTAACATCATTTGATTTTGATAAATAATTCTCCGGGCGCTTATGATGAAAATAGCGGCCGCTTACCAGCGCTTTGGCCTCATTGCTTGCCGCAAGCCAAACTTGTGTTTGATACCCTTTTTCCAAATCATCAGGTGCACCCGCGCCGCCCATCCTGGTGGGCACCCAACCCGGATCTACGGCGTTGGAATAAACTTTTGACCATTTCCGGGCAACAGCCTTTGCCAAAATAAGGTTGTGCAGCTTAGAATCTGAATATGAAACCCTGGGCTTGGCTGCCGCTAAACCCTTGAAAGTAGGGTCACCTTGCAAATGCATGCCTGAGCTTAAATAGATCAGTCTTTCGGGCTTGTACATCAAACTGGTCAAAATGTAGGGCGCAATGGTATTCACAGCAAGCAGCAAGGGCAGACCATCAACACTTAGGTCCAGATTCGATACCTGGTACAGTCCTGCGTTATGAATAACAGCATCAAAGCGGCCCATATCATTGAGCTGGGCTGCCAGATTTTTTGTTTCAGCTATGCTCGACAAATCAGCGGTCAATACGGTTTGAGCGCCATTGATTTGAGTCAATGCATCCTGGCCACGCTTTTGATTACGTGCGTGTAAAACTACCTGATGGCCCTGGTTGATCAGTGCGGTTGCGGCCAATTTACCTAAACCGTCAGCTGATCCGGTGATGAATATTCTCGTCATATTTTTATTATAACTTTCTTGATGCGGGCAGTGCTCTTGTCCTAATTGATCATTCTAAATATGAATTCTCAAGACCTTAATCGTTACCTCTATTGTGCTAGCCCTTCTGCCAGAATAATTGTACTTGTTGTTGCTGAAATACGAAATTGTCTTGCCGCTGTATACTCCGGGGAATTGTAAAACCGCTCAGCATCCGAAGCAGTTGCAAACTCCATTAACGCGATGATTGCTTCTGATTTACCTTCAACTATTTTTGGATTGGCGTCAAATAGAATAACTTTTCCATTGAACTTTGCTGCCAGGTGCCCTCCCGCTTCCACATATTTCTGAAAGGTGGCCTGATCATGAATGGTAAATGTGGCAATGAGATAGCCTTTGGCCGGTGATTGGTTTTCCATACGTGTTGTTTGTTAATTTTAGCGTTTGTGGTTGAAGGCAGATCTGGTAAATGCAAACTGAGCTTAGGCCACTGGCTGGCGGTAATTAATTATTGCCAGGTCCATTACAATTACTTCTTGATTCTATTACTTCGGCTAGTACCTTGTCAGCTGTATCTGCCTGCTGTTTTCCGATCTTACCTCGTATGATATCAAATACCTGCTCTAATTGCTGTGGGGTGACCCCAACGTTTAAAGCTCCCCCGATGTGTGAGCGCACAAAGGGATCCTGCACGCTTGCTAGTGAAGATACCGTCACAATTTCGCGGTCTGTATAACTTAAAATATCCCTGTCGAAAATATCTGCAAACAGGTGTTCTTTTAAGAATACGTCGATCAGTGGATTAAAGGCAAATAAGGTTTTTAATTGCTCAGCACTCATGGCTGTTACGATCATCTGGGCTTCCTCGCCCCTTTCGTAGGTTGTAGTATCTTCTACAACAGGTGTACTTTCCCGGCCCTGCTGATCTTTGATGCCGTTGGCTTGCCTTTCTGCGACGACTTCTTTGAACAAATGTATGCCCCGGATACTTGGTGGGAAGCCCACATAAGCATACAAATGCGCCAACACTTCATTGATTTCATTAATCGTCAAACCTGCATTCAGGGCTTCATTTAAAGCCACTCTCAGATTCGCCACATCGCTTTTAGAGGTGAAGGCCGATATATTTACCAGATGCTGCTGCCTGGAATCGAGTTTTTGATTTGAATTTTCCATGATACTATTTTTAAAGGCCCCGCTGATAGCGGAGCCTTCATTTTTAATTAGCGGTTGATGCTTTTTTGCATGGCTGCCGGGTAACGGTCGCCGACAATTTTGATTTGGGCGGCAGTCTCTTCAATCTCTTTCAGGTCTGCAGCAGATAATTCAACGTCAACACCACCAAGGTTTTCTTCCAAACGGTGGACTTTGGTCGTTCCCGGAATTGGAACAATCCAAGGTTTTTGTGCCAAAACCCAGCCGATTGCGATCTGTGCAGGGGTTGCATCCTTATCTTTGGCAATCTTACCAATCAGATCGATCAGGGCCTGGTTGGCTTCAATGGCTTCCTTTTGAAAGCGTGGAAAATTTCCGCGTACATCCTTGTCAGAGAATACAGTATCTTCTGTGATCTTGCCCGTTAAAAAGCCTTTACCAAGCGGGCTAAACGGCACAAAGCCAATACCCAATTCCTCTAGCGTAGGTATGATCGTCTCTTCCGGCTCTCTCCACCATAAAGAGAATTCACTTTGCAAAGCGCTCAAAGGTTGAACAGCATGGGCCTTGCGGATAGAATCTGCGCCTGCCTCGCACATACCAAAATATTTTACTTTACCTTCTTGAATTAACTCCCTGACAGTACCAGCGACATCTTCCATTGGAACATTCACATCGACACGGTGCTGATAATAAAGGTCAATAGCATCCCTTTTTAGGCGTTTTAATGAACCTTCAATGCTCTTTCTGATCGTATCAGGATGGCTATCCATGGTCTGTTTCCCATCTTGTATTGTAATACCGAACTTGGTGGCGATTTTAACCTCGTGGCCGAATGGGGCCAAAGCCTCTCCAATCAGCTCTTCATTGGCAAAGGGGCCATACACTTCTGCCGTATCAAACAAGCTCACTCCTTTTTCGACGGCATGACGGATCAATTTGATCATATCATCTTTATCTGCGGCAGGGCCATAGCCAAAGCTCATTCCCATACAACCCAGGCCAACGGCTGAAACTTCTAAACCCTGACTTCCTAATTTTCTAATTTTCATAGTGATTGCTTTTAAATGTTATTTGATCTGTTTATGATGAATTTTTGCTTAATTATTAAAACGGTGCCCACTCAGGAATTTAACTCTGACGGGATCATGGTGATCGAAAATCTGGTTGTCTTGTGCAAATGGGCTCCAGGATTCGATTTGAATGTTACTTTCTTTCAAATATTACTGTCCTTCAACTTGTTGCCAGTACGGGTGTGTTTCAATTTGATTTACCGCTGGAACAATCTCATGATGTACCATTAGGTCGGCCAATCGGTCGGGATAAAAGTTACTCACCCCAATGGCCCTGATTTTCCCTTCCTTGTAGAGTTCTTCCATTGCTTTCCAGGAACCATAAATATCACCGAATGGCTGATGGATCAGGTAAAGGTCCAGATAGTCCAGTTGTAATTTTTTCAATGATTTGGCAAACGCCTCTTTTGTGCTTTCATATCCTGCATCCTGAACCCAAAGTTTGGTAGTTATAAAAAGCTCCTGACGCTCAACACCGCTTTTCTTTATACCCCTGCCAACTGCTTCTTCGTTCTCGTAGGCTGCGGCGGTATCAATCAGCCGATAACCGGCGTTGATTGCTTCGTATACACTTTTTTCACACTGTTGTGGGTCAGACACCCGGAATACGCCTAATCCCAGGATGGGCATCTGAACTCCATTATTTAATCTGACTGTTTTCATAATTGTTTCTTGCTTGCTTGTTTGACGAATACAAAGGTCTGACTAAAAGCAAAGGGTTTTTTTAGACAATCAAACCGAAAAGTATAATAATCAAATCACCTTTGAATTCACCATTTAAAAAACGCGTACATAAAAACAAGCATACACGCTCAGCAATTTAGATTTGATTATGTTAACTTTGTATCATGAACGAGAAAGTAGCTGAACTGGCAGCATATCCAATAGGTGACCTGCAATTAAAAGGCTTTAAAGCCTACGAAGTAGAAACCAAGGTGCATCCGATCCCAATTTATGGTCGCAGGGATTTTTATAAGGTATGCCTGATCAGCGGCCATACTTTACTGAATTATGCAGACCGAAGTATTGATATAGATGACACTTTCCTGTTTTTTGGAAACCCCCATATCCCATATTCTTCGCATATCCAATCTGAAATGATGACAGGCTATGCCTGCCTGTTCTCAGAAGAGTTTTTAAAACTCAGTGACCGTCCGGGCAGCCACCATGAATCACCTTTATTCAAACTGGCAAACTCTCCGGTGGTGGCTGTTAGCGAGCAGCAAACAGCGTTTCTGATCATGATATTTCAAAAAATACTGGCAGAACAAGAATCAGATTATGCGCATAAGGACGACCTGGTTCGCAGTTACTTACATCTTATTATACAGGAGGCACTTAAAATGAACCCGCAGGATCATTTGGTGAAGAACAAAAATGCGGCTTCCCGGGTGGCATTCTTTTTTCTGGAACTATTAGAGCGCCAGTTCCCAATTGAAAGCATCAATGACCCCATCAAAATCAGGACTGCGCAGCAATTTGCCAGCCAATTGAATGTTCACGTAAACTACCTGAACAAATCCGTTAAAGAGATTACTGGTAAACCCACGACCGTTCATATTGCCGAACGCATCGCAACGGAAGCCAAAGCATTACTCCAACACACAGAATGGAGTATAGCTGAAATTGCATACGCCCTGGGGTTTGAATATCCGACATACTTTAATAATCATTTTAAAAAAATAACCGGGGCTGTCCCCAAGTCCTTCAGGACAAAAAACGCAGTAACAGCACAAGTTTGATTATTATACTTTTTGATTTGATTACATTCAAAACCATCCAGATTGATGATTTAATTTTGTGATGTTAAACAGACATCTCAAAGATCAAATCAAAAATAATCAAATGGAAAATAATCAAATGGAAACTCAGGTTTTAATAGGAAAAGTAGCCCTGGTTACAGGAGGTAATTCAGGGATCGGTTTCGGCGCGGCTAAATCACTGATAGAGGCCGGTGCATTCGTTTATATTACCGCTCGCAGGCAGCAGCAGTTGGATGAAGCATTGGCTCAGCTTGGTCAAAACGCAAGGGCCATACGGGCAGATGTAACCAGCAAGAAAGAAATGGAAGACGTAGCGGCGATCATCAAAACTGAAAAAGGATCTCTGGATATTGTTTTCGCTAATGCAGGAGGCGGTAACCCTGTTCCACTACGAGAAGTTACCGAAGAGTATCTGGACAAGACCTACAATGTCAATGTGAAAGGTGTAGTCTTTACAGTCCAAAGCATGTTACCTATCCTGAATGATGGCAGCTCAATTATTCTGAATGCCTCCATTACTGCCTACATGGGGCTTGAAGGCTTCGGTATATATGCTGCCACCAAGGCCGCTGTGCGTTCATTTGCAAGAAGCTGGACCACAGATTTAAAAGACAGAGGGATTAGGGTGAACGCCCTGAGCCCTGGGGTGGTCCCCACAGAAGGCTATCGTACCGAGCAAGGAATGTCAGAGCAGCAGGTCCAGGATTATGTTGACCGTGTGACCACCGAAATACCGGCTGGACGTGTGGGTACGAGCCAGGACATGGGAAATGCTGTTGTATTTCTGGCCTCCGAAGCCAGCAGCTTTATCACAGGGATTGAATTGACCGTAGATGGTGGACAGACAATGGTTTATGCAGGGAAAAATTAAGTTTTAGTACTAGTACACAGATGCCCGGCGCTTACAGACCGGGCATTCGTGTACTAGTAGCAACAGTTTGTTGATCAAGCAAAGAAGTTATCCAGAAGGGATCAAATAAATACAAAAGCACTTGACCTACTTCTTAGTGACACTAGCAACATTTGTACCTGCAAAGGCTTTTGTCTTTCTCGCTCTGTCCCTACGAATCTCTATAACTTCTCTTGTTATCAAACCTTACAATTGATTAGAATACAAATTACATTAAAACCCGACATAAGCCTTTGTTAAATGAACTATAAACCAAGTAAGTGACTCATTAAAAGTGCTTTAAGTTCTCCGACTAAATTCCGGGCATTAACATATAAAACCACGGTTTTCACGAACCATGATTAAAAACAAAATTGTAAATAAATGTTACTTCTTTGCGAAACCTACCAGCTGCCGGATGGATGCAATTTTAGGGAATTAGCAATTGATGCTTTACCAACTTTAAGGCTTCCTTCATCAAAAGACAGATATCTAGCTGTGAGTTGTACCAAAAAACCTTACATGTAGTATTCTCGACAGCCAAAATCTCTCATATAATAAGTATTTCGTCTAGCTCTTTGGACTTGTTATAGTTAAGTATCAAGCAATAAAAGTTTCCTTTAACTCATTGTCCTCTCACATAAAGCAAATTCATTTTCGTATTTCCTTAAAAGGTTTAACTTGGAAATAAGACAAAGAATCCTTGAAGAACAATTCTGTTTCTAGGATCTAGAGACTGTTTTCTGTTGAAAATGGTTTACTTTTTCTTGAATTGACGGCGTATCACTTTTAAAGCTTTTTCTTCGGTTTTGTACGAAGATTTTTCTTCTTTTCTTCTTTCATTTCTTCCAGTCCTCGTGTTCCAAACTCATTTTCATAACCAGATGCGTTGCGCTTCACTTCTACTGCAATTTTCCCACGAGACTTAGCTGAATCAGCTTCAACTTGTCCTGCATTATTGCTGGTTAGCAGCCTTTCAATTGCAAAGTCTAATCCTGCGCTTCCTGCACTGCTGGAAGTTTCAGGGGTAGATTTGTTCGGTTTGTCAATCAGTGGTTTTTCGATTTCAGGTTTGACCGTAGATTTCGTAAATGGAGAACCGTGTCCGAGATCGTCCCAGGTTCCTTTATTTAAATTACTCTTGATGACAGCATATTTAAACTCAGGATCAAGCTGCGCTCCTGTGATCATTTTTAAGTTCCGGATTGGCAACTCAGCATTATTTTCATCCGGGATACTGAAATTCTTAGTGAAGAGAATACTTGTAAAAGGCTTTCCAGACTTTTTGTTGATCATGTCTTTCGTTTGAACGCCATAACCTTCTCGGTTTAAAGCGGCTATAAAATCAGGGAATGTTTTAGAAACAGGCGCTGTACTTTTAACCAATTGTTTCAATTTATCCTTTTCAGTGGTCTTTGGATTATCTATACCAAACTTATCATCAGGTAAGTAGCTTCCAGTTATTCTTTTTTCAAGATTGAGTTTGGAATATGCTCGTCCCAGATCAGACCCTTTGATAACAACACCTGACGACTTCTGAATAAAGGTAATGCCGTTGCCCCTTTTGGTCTTAAAACCCTTTTGTAAAAGCTTCACACATAAGGATTCCAAGTCTTCTGATTCGGGGATCATCTGATCTAAATGGTTTCTCAATTGGGCATGGATTGGGTTGCTTTTTCGTTCTGTTTTGCCATCAATCAATAAGCTGTCCATTTGTTTGGTGGATTGAAGGCCATACTTGTTCTCCATCTTTCTGGAAAAATGGCCCATATCCAAGAAATCATAACTGGTTGAAACGGTATTCTTGCCCAGCTCATTGATCTTGTTTGCTATAATATGGATGTGCTCATGTTCTTTGTCAACATGCTTATAAACAGCAAGTCCATTCTCTTTCAGTCCAAATTCCTTTGCATAATCCTTCACGATATTTTGCAGGACTTCATTGGATGGGCTTTCACCGGGTGGGAAAGAAAAGCTAATATGCGCAACAGGGCTTTTTGTGCGGGTGTTTTGGTCAGCGACAGCATGTAGTTCATCAGCGATGTAATTAAGGTCTATGTCAGGACCATACAATTCCAATGCATTGATGTTTTGAAAATAAACCAGCTCACCCCGGATTTTCAAATTCCCGTTTTCATCAACGCTTCTTCGATCATATTTACAATAGATCAAAGCGTTCAAAAAATCACCACCCGATTTGCCAATTTTTCCAATCATTTTAACTCACTCGTAAGATTATACATATCAGTAAAAGGCAGCAGCTTTTCCTTGATTTTTTGCAGCAGTAGATCAACCTCGACCACAGGTTCTGAGCCTCTATCGAGCTTATTGACCAATTTTTCAATTTTGGTAAATAAGGAAACAATACTGGCAATCAGGCTTTGGCTGAGTACCATTTCATTGATCGAAAAGTCAGCCCGTTGAACCATCCGTTTAAGACCAGCCGCCATCTCCCGAAATTCATCCGAGATCACAGTGTCCGATGATGTATTTTTTGCAAGCAAAAGAACACTTCCTGCCATACGAAGAATGTTGCTCATTTCAGCTTTGACATCTTCCGGAATTGGCCGGCGCAATATCTTTGATTCCCGGTTAAGCAGTTTCTCTCTGCAAAAAACAGTAAAGTCAACTGGGTACCCTTCATGTTCAGCTTTCAACTTAGCGATCTCATCAGGCGTTAGCATCAGCGTTACTTTTACTCTCACCTGGTTGGCGGCCAGCTTAGGTCTGCCTGCTTTTTTGACTCTTTCTTTCTTTTCCATTTTTCTACAATGAGCCGTAGGGCGAATTGACTCCCACAGGGCAAGCGGTTTTCAGACGGGGGAAATGAAACGTAGAGTGATTTTTGCCGGGTGAAAACATAGCTTGCTATTACGATTCTAAAAAGTGTAAGCAAAAGTACCTTAAAAAATGTCTTCGATTAATACCTCTTGTAATAAAATATCCTTCTCGAAATAGAAACCGACTCGAAAATTGAACAAAAATAAGTAATGAAGCTAGTCAGATTGATCAAACTCTTTTTCGCATAATAAACAATGATACATGCCGGTACTTTACAAGTACTATGCATGTACTTTAATTTAGGCAGAAGAAAAATTTACTCGCGATATTCTTCAAAATGCGTAGATGCACGTACTATACGTGTACTATGCATGTATCATGCGTGTACTTAAATTATAAAAGATTAAATTATTGAACTATTCTAATAGCATAAAATAAAAAAATTTTGATATATAAATTCGCAACAGTTAGGAAAAATCAAAAGAACCAAATTAGAAATAGAAACTTTTAAGTCTTTTGTCCAAACCCAAATAATTCCACTCATAGATATTATGAAGTAAACTAGTCACAAGCAAAGGAAAAAGTAAAATTGTGGGGAGATGTATTGGACATTAATTTTTCCATATGGCAAACTACTTCTCGAAGTAACATTGTAGTGGCCGTAATATGATTGTTTTACTATTTAACAACGCGAACATACCCTAGTAAAATTCTACTAGCTTAGTTTGCCGGTCTCCAATTATGTAACTGCAAAAGCTATGTGCGATTATGTGAATTTCGACTTTTCATAATGAGTTTTTTTTACAAATGGGCGAGAAGAAGGTGTTAACAAACCAAGTATTTAGTTTTGGCTTTCTTAAGGGCTGTAAACCATAATCGCTAAGATTCGGATCTGTATTACAGGCGTATTTCCCCAGCCAATGGTTATAAGCAAAAGGGATAGCAGAGATAAATTCAAACCGGGTCGCCTGTAAGCCGCTTGAGAAATGTAGATGGCAAGGAAACTGCTATAATCAAATTACTTCTATTTTAGTAAATTATTGTTTCTATTTTACTTTTGGCCTAAATAGGGAATTGTGACCGTTTGACATATCAACTGTTTTGTGTTACATACCAAGCATTGAAATCCCACTTACTTAACTGATCTTCCAGTATGTCAGATGGTGGAGCGTACATGTCCTTTGTAGTGCCTACTGTGCAATTGATCTTGGAGAAATATGCTAGCAGTGCTTCTTCCATCTGACAACCACCCTTACCATATTGTGACCAAATAGCAACGAAGGCAAAATGGTGATCTTGTAATAATTTAATTGCCTGATTTATCATTCCGGTACCATTAAGAATTAAATAACTCTGTGATGCCGGGTTGATAGAATTTTGTTTTTTACTGTTCCAAGTAAGGTAAGTGTAAAAATCGGGCATGCCTTCGAAAATATGCAGAGTACCATTTGCAGAGCCTTTTACTGTTGATGGGAAAAAGCTTACAGCTTTCGTTCCAACTGTAACTTTCTCATATCCCCTACCCCGATCAAATCGGACTTCAAAGCCGCCTTCATTGTTACGTATGCCAAAGCCGGTATAGGATTTTTTAACGTCATTTCTAGCGTTAAATTTAACGTCTTTAATGTATGGCATGATAGCATCTGGGCTTATGCATCTGCTAAGTAGATATTGTGCTTCCTTGGACATTCCGCGGCCAACATAAGCATGAAAATTACTTACCGTGATTAACTCGTAAAAAGGTGATTCTTGGTTAATTTGCTTATACTCTTGCTTAGTGATAGGCATGATGTGTTTATTGCCCATAATGCGCTCAATATAACTTAGAACTTCCGAAACATTACGTAGATCACCAAATCTCATGGCCAGCTCAATTATACTTCCTCCCCTACCCTCTCCGTGATCATACCAAGCAAATCGATCATGACTTAGTACGAAACTGGGAGTATTCTCTTCTCTATAAGGTGCATGGTACCACTTTCGTCCTTCTGATACTTTGGCACATGCAAAACCAAGGTTTTGAAGAAATTCGTCAAGTAGAATAGACTTTGCTTCACTTACATTCATTTTAAATGAATTTAATCTTACTGCTTAATTTTTGCGCAATTTAATAAATAACACAACTAATTATTTAGTTGTCAATCACTTCTTTCCTCATTAGCAAAATAAGTTTTGCACAATTTTTTTGCTTAATAATAGAAAAAATTTAATTGTTTTTATATAAAGGGTTGTGGGACAAAATCACGGTGGTATTTACGACAAAATCACGGTCGCTTTTGCGACAAAATCACGGTGCGTAACTGCCTTTTACACAGGGTTTTCCACATACTTATCCACATTTATAGTCATTTAGACCGTGATTTTATCGTAAAAATACTATGTAACACATTGAATATCAGTAAATTAACAGCTCATAAATGCCAATACCGTGATTTACTCGCACTTTTGCGTACAATACGTTGATTACAAGTTAGTTAATGAATATTCCTAATTGTTTTGGTATAGGTGTTGGGCTATTGTAAAGCATTAGTCCTTTGGTACCTTTTTGTTCAATCCGAGCATCAGTATACAGGCATCTAACAAGATCCCAGGTTTTCTTGAAATTTGTCCTAAAATCAGTCATCCGAGTGTATTCCCCGCCAAACTGATCTTTTAGTGTTTTCCATGCTAGAAATTGCGGTTTACCCTTAGGTATGCGATGTAAACGGTGCGCAAGGAAACAATACAGGTCAATAGCCGTTGCGTTATTGCTCAGGGCTGCAAGGTGCAACTTCGGCAACGGTACAGCATGTTCGACCAGATTTGTGAAATATTGCTCTGACAGCTCAATCTGCTCAGGCCAACGCTGCTGGTTCTCCGACCCCTTGAAAACTGTAAATCGACTTACAATTGGCATGTTGGTGTTATCTTGCCACTCTGCACCATCAAAAGATAACCGCATGATGGAATTAGATAGCCTGGCTATTTGATCGCGTACAGCACTTATTTGGCTTCCTCCGTCCGTCATTCCTATTTCCTTCACAAACTGCGTTAGATTGTTGCTAGAGACGTCTATAATGCGACTCTGGCTTTGTACGGCAATGGCATTCAAGTTTGCAAGAATAATGCGTGCCTTGGTGCCGTATGGCAGACCCAGATATTCCTGTTTATGCGTAGCTGGATTGATTACTGGCAAAGGTATTACTGTCATAGTAAATTTGCCGCTGTCTGTTTCCCACACCTCATGTGGTGTCAATGGCTCACGCCGTGGCAAAAACACTTGACACATAGCGGCAGCTTGAAATAGTATTTCACGATCATCCGGTTCTTCCTGGAAAGCATCATATATTAGCTTTGACCGTCGTACAGCCACCTTAGATGTTCCATCAGGCTTTGGTTTAGGAGTTTTTTTTGCACCCATTTAGCATTAATTTTAACGTTAAAAATAATGTTTTAAATAACGTCTTTATTGTATGCTGTATTTCCGGCGCTCACGTTCAATCTTTTCCTGTACAGCTTCAATAACCCAATCGTGGACAGAAATAGTGATTTTACGGCTGCGACTTTTAGCTGGACGCCTGTCTCGTAGCTCTTTAATCATTTCCATTTCGTCAACTGTCATAATTAACTTAATGCTTTTTGTGGAATTTGGATCCAGAGGTTTATCAATGCTCTCGACTGTGGTTTTTCCACCTTTGTTTATAATAGCATTAATTTGTTGTTCAGAAACCTTTTTTTTAGGCGGTGATAGGGATATTGACATGGCTTATGCGTTTAAAGAGTTCTGTAATTTCATTAATGGCTTTGGCATCTGACTTCTCCCCCATTTCAAATACGGTCAATCCGGATGCACCTGCATTTGGGTATGCCTTTCGGTTCTTTATTGCGCAATCAACAAAAGTCATTTGCTCTAAACCTGCCAAAGCTTCTGCTGACTCTCTATTATCTAAACTTGTAATATCAGCACGGTTTAAAAATGTGTATGCAGTTAAAGGCGTAGCACGACCTGACTGTATCTCGTCCAAAATTTCCGTGAATTTTGCTAATGTCCAAATATCATGGCTGCGCGGCTGAACTGGGACGATTGCCACGTCAGCTACAAACAATGCAGCTCTCTGGCTAGTTGTATCACGGCCTCCCGTGTCAATTACAATATGGTCATATTTTGACTTCATTGTTTCAACTTGTTTACGAAGGTTTGCACCCACAAGTTGCACCAGTGTATAGCCTACGTTTCCATCTAGGGTCTGCTCTCTCCAAGCAGTAAAATCGCTCGCTGTACCCTGCTCATCTGCATCAATTAGCAGCACGTCAAAATCTTGCTTGGATAGCCACACGGTAAAATGTTCAGCGATTGTGCTGCGACCACTTCCACCTTTTTCTCCTGCGGTAGTGAATATCATTAGACGTTAGTTTAAACATGAAATTTAGCGCCAAAATATATGTTAATTTGTAAATCGCAAAACATGTTACAAATAATGTTTTTATCAATGTTATTTTCAACGCTATAATTAACGTTATTTTTCACACTAAAATAGCGCTAAAATTAACATTAATTATTACATCAAAACAAATCTTATATTAACGTTAACTATAATGCTAAAAAATACTATTTATAAACGTTAATTATAGCGCTAAATTAAACGCTTAAATTAACGTTAAAAAATAAGACAACGCAAGTATTTACTTTATATTAATAGGTTGATTATCAGAATTTATATATTATTATTAAGATATAATTAACCATATTTAAAATCTTAATTTTCCAAAAAGTAATTATTAAAAATAAATAGATTTAGAAATATTAAAGCTTTGGTAAATAGCAAATATAATAATTAATGCAAAGCAATGAATTGAGGAAAGTGATGCTTAATTTTTAGGAATTATCCTTTTAGAGGATAAGAAGCTTTTACAAATTAAAAGTAGTTGCTAAAACCGGTATAACTGGGTTGTCTTAGATCTTTCCAAAATATGTCATATTGCAGGCTTAACGATGCCTCCACGGTATACAAAAGTCTATAATCCATTATTAGTTAATCAAGAACTTTTCCTTGAAGGCTGAATGTACTAAAACTTACTTCTTACCTAATTTCCCATACAATTTCAAGATGTTCAACATAGGGTAGGAGGGGATAAAGGAAATATCAACCAACTGGTTGTATAGCATTGCACTTTTCGCTTCTTAGGGTTCAATATTGATAATTCATCAAAGGTCTAATCCCAAGTATCAAATGAGACAAAGCGATATTCCATTGTGAAGGAACTAGCTTGCAATGAGTGCCCGGATATATCTAGTAAACATTAGCATTTACGACATTTACTGGGTAAGTAGGAGGGGATAAATGTCTGCCTTACTGACATTTATTTGGGTGCTAAAATACAGCCTGTATAAGACCACATTTTTTGACTCAATGCTGCACTTCTCTGGAAGCTCATGTTGGATCTACTTTTTCTTCAATTTCTATTAATTGAGTTCATTATCCGAATGTGTTTCAAACAGTTTTAAATACCTATAAAAGTTAGCATTGTTAATCCCCAATGAAAGTATATATAACCTCGTAATCTGGATCATGCTTTTCTAGCAACAATCAAAACGTTTTATGAGAAAAAATAAAGGGGTACTTTTTAACCAGAATCGTTTATATTAAAATTATTCAGGTTTAAAGTAGCTATTGGAAGAAATTTAAGGGGATGAGGTGAGGATTTTCGACTTGGCTGAAAGTTTACTTATCTTTTTGGCACGGACATGTAGTGGTACTTAACAATTCGACTAATCTTATTCAGCTATGATGTCTCTAGCTTTGTTGGTATAAGTCATATTAACAATGGTCAGCCTTAGGAAAAAACAATGGGAGGTGCCCGAAAGTGCTGCTGCTTTCCAAGAATTCAGGTAAATCCTCTGTTTTCATAACTGCAAATCTATGCAGCACTGCACTGATCACAAACTCACTGGGAGATCGTAAATAGACCTTTTGGTCTGGTGTTTTAGCAATACAAAATATAGTCTGCTTTGGAAATTTTGTGACATAGTCATGAATTTCCGCCCAATCACCTTCAATAATGTATGTATCCATTGATTAATCTACTTAAAAATCATAGCTGACTTTGGATTATGTAAAATATGTTCCTAAAAATTTTTATTAATTAAAACAGGCAAATGGTTTAATTCCATTTTAGGATATTTCACACCTTTTAATTAACCTGTATATAGCCTTTCCATCAAATTGCTTGTGCCTGCGCGTCAGGTAATGGGTTTCATTGAGCTTCTCTGCAATCTGGGCATAAGTCATATTTTTACTCCTATATAATACGGCGAGTTCTGTAGCCTGCACATTGGCCTTATTCGTTAAAGCATTTTGTGTCCGTATCTGCTGCCCTGTACGTATAGCCTCTAAGGTTAAGTTCTCCGGCTTGCCAAGTTTAAATCCTTGTAATTTCTTTTGGGACAGTGCGGCTTTGGTTCGTTCGGATGTACGCTCGGCTTCATACTGTGCAAAGGTCACCATCATTCCAACGGATAAGGTATTAGCATCCGGCAGATCGCAGGCGACAAAGTTGACGCCCGTATCTCGAAGTGTCATTACGAAAGCAACGTTCCTGCTGAGGCGGTCCAGTTTGGCAATTAACAATTTTGCCTGATTTTTCTGACAGGCCAGAATGGCATCCTGAAGTTTGGGACGATCACTTTTTTTGCCAGATTCAATTTCCGTAAATTCCAGAATTATTTTGTCACCTTCCCGAAGGTAGCGATTGACGATAGACATTTGATCTCCTAACCCTAGTCCGGATTTACCCTGTCCTTTAGTAGAGACTCTGTAATAGCAGACGTAATTCATGCGATTCTAATACTAATTTATCAAATGTAAAGTTTTATGGCATATAAAAAACGCTCGTTTATTAAATGCCATAAAATAGAATCAAATCAATATTGTTATATCTAAATTGAAATTATACTATATTCATAATATATAATTTTCTTATATATTAATTTTTGTTAACCTTATATTAAGTAAGAAAATTTGACTTGTAACTTTTGTATCCATAAAGGCTTCTTATTGATTTTCTATTAATTTAAACTTTGCTTGTGATAGGGGAGCTACTTTATCAACTTCTATTTATTAATTACCTGATTCCTTTTTTGGATGAGTAAGATTTGTACTTAGGCAGAAGAATACTTTTTAAACTACGGATCTTGCCCCGCTACTTGCGTTACAAAATCTTACATGTAGTATTACCGACAACCGAAATCATTCACATTGCAAGTATTCAGTTCAGCATCTACTAGAAGAATTCAAAGTATATGGTAAGGATTTCTGA
This sequence comes from Dyadobacter sediminis, assembly GCF_005860765.1. Classification (GTDB taxonomy): domain Bacteria; phylum Bacteroidota; class Bacteroidia; order Cytophagales; family Spirosomataceae; genus Dyadobacter; species Dyadobacter sediminis. The sequence goes on from NZ_VCEI01000005.1 coordinate 18,846, forward strand.
ACTGAGTGGAGGGTTACTTACCTTTGCGTTTTGATCAGTAGAGGTCTCCAACAAACAATCCATTTTTTTATTTTCAACTGTTCAGTTTCGTGTGAATAGATCATCAATTATATAAAATCCAATTAATTACTGTACTAAGAAAGGAAGCCTACCCTTTAAGTCCAAAATAGAATGATTATATTCCGCCAAAATAGTTTAATAATATATACATTTGGCGTAATATAATTTTTTATAATACGCCAAATTGTTAATCTCTTTATAGCTTTGTAATAAAAAAACAAAGCAAATGGAACTAGTCACCGGGCGAGTTGAAGAAAAGCTACTTTTAAATAAAATTGAAAAATCAGGAGAAGCGGAGCTGGTTGCAATATTTGGCCGGAGGCGGGTGGGAAAAACGTTTCTAGTAAGAAACGGTTTCACTAAAAGAATTTCCTTTGAGTTTTCCGGAATTCACCATGCAACCTTAAGCCAGCAACTGGAAAACTTCAGCATGGCACTAACCAATGCGGCTGGCGGATTACCAATTGCTAAACCGGAAAGCTGGTTAAAAGCTTTTGAAATGCTTAAACAACTACTGGATCCATTATTAAACAAAGACAGAACAATTGTGTTCTTTGACGAATTCCCATGGATTGATACTCCTCGCTCGGGCTTTCTGCCAGCATTTGAGAACTTTTGGAATAGCTGGGCCTCACAGAAGAAAAACCTTATTCTTATTATTTGCGGATCAGCTGCATCCTGGATGATCAAGAAGGTCATTAATAATAGGGGAGGATTGCACAACCGGGTAACCAGACGAATACGGCTCCTTCCCTTTACCATCGGAGAAACATCAGAATACCTACGGCAACGCAAAGTCAGGTTAGACAAATACCAGTTGTTACAAATATATATGGCAATGGGCGGCATACCACAATATCTTAAAGAGATTGAACCGGGTGAAAGTGCTGCCCAGATCATAGACAGGCTATGTTTTACCAAAGACGGCTTGTTATTTGATGAATTCAGAAATCTATATCATTCCCTCTTTGATAGTGCCCAAAACCATATAGATATTGTACGTGCATTAGCAAAAAAAGGCAAAGGCATGAGCCGCAATGAACTCATTGATGCATGTAACCTGACATCCGGAGGCTATGCTACCCAACTGCTGAGTGAGCTAACGGAATCCGGCTTTATTAGCACATACATTCCATTTGGTAAAACCATCAAAGATGCCCTTTTCAAGCTCACAGATGAATATTCTTTGTTTTATTTAAAGTTTATAGAAGGAAGTAAAGCCACTGGACCGGGAACCTGGCTAAGATTTACACCCGGCAACTCATGGAAAAGCTGGAGTGGAAATGCCTTTGAAAGTATATGCATGAAGCATATTTCCCAGATTAAAAAGGGCATTGGAATCGCTGACGTATATACGGAAGTATCAGTCTGGCGTCACCAACCAAAAGAAAAGACAGAAAAAGGAGCTCAGATTGACCTACTTATTGATCGGAATGACGCATGCATCAATATTTGTGAGATGAAGTTCTCTGAATATCCATTTGAGATTGGTAAGGCATACGCAACAGAGCTGGAAAGTAAACTTACCGTGTTTCAGCAGCAGACAAAAACCAGAAAAACCCTTTTTTTGACAATGATGACAACCTATGGGGTAAAAAATAGCTTGAACTATCCAGGACTGGTTCAAAAAGAACTAACCATGGACGTCCTTTTCAATTAATCAAAGCCTTTAACAGGATACTCCAAAATGGTGCTTTATGTTATTCTGGAAGAATGTACTGGCTAATCTTGAACAATAACATTCCAGCATTAAGTCTTAGTCCTATAAATAATAAAATAGTAAACAGTAATTACATTTAAAATTCATCCAGCATTCAAGCTAAGTATATTTTTATTTCCTTGATTTAAGGATACATGTTTTCGTACAAACAGACCGGAAAATATCTATATAAATACAATAAACAATTTTACTTCTTTTGATTGGAACGTCCATCCACAACTAATTATTCCAACCAGGCTCTTCAGGAGTTTTGGCATTGCTTCAAAGCGGGTGATCAGCAGGCTTTAGATGAAATTGCAGCCTGGCACTACCGCTTTTATTACTAATATCTTCGTAATAGATTCATATCAATAAAATACAACAATTATCTATTTGAAAACAATCTTTACTTAAAATAACCATATTTTAAATTTGTTTTATAACTATCATTATGTTAAATAGATTAACTGTTTGTAATGAATTCATACCTATTACATTTACTGGATAAATCATTTTCCATCCTTCTTGCTTACTACAATTAAAACTTTGTGTCAAAAGCTTCAATCCTTAAATAGCCAAGTTGTAAACCATATACAAAACTGCATAGAAGTAGCAATTAAATAAAATAGGTCATGTGCTATATTCCTAAATTGTCTGAAAATTTGGGACACTTACAGGCGGGAGATCAGAGGGTATTTTAGCCTAATACCGTGTTTGCTCCAACTGACTAATTAGCCCAGGTTAGTCAGTAAAATCCACTAATGATGAATTGAAATTATTGTGCATGCGCCCAAGAGTACGGAAAATGGCGGCTATCTTAGGAAACGTCAAATTTCAATGCCCGGCTTTTGAAAAGGTCTGTTTTAAATTTGAAAATAAAATTCCGCAAAGACATACCGGTTTTATTGAGCATATATAAGTTAGCTGTTTCTTCTGAAATATTAAACTTCATCAGCAACTCCGTAACACGGATCGTCTTTCTGTTTTCCAGTTCGTGTTTAAGATGCTCAACCAACGCTTCGGACAGTTTTTGCTGACCTTCGGGCTCTTCGACTTTGTGGAAATCAAAGTTGTTTCTTACTAAAATATTTACAATCAGTGAAATACTGCCTTTGATCAGTTTGAGAAACGAGGCTTGCTGTTGCGTCAGCTCAAATGTGATTTGTTCCACCAAATAGCGGATCGTGTCCGCATCACGCTCATTACTAACCAGCTTTCCCTGCCGGACACACAGATTTCTAAAAATATTTTCCACTTGTTTGTAGGTTTCCACAAATTCAGCAACATGCTTTTGTTCTCTGTCCGCACAGACTAGAGAATCGAATGCGATCACTAGCACTTCAGTAGCCATATCCTCTTGAAAAACTAGCATTTCATCTGGTTTGAGTAGGATAACGCCACCCTTACAGTAACTATGCAGCTGGTTGTTCAATATAAACTGACCGTCTCCACAAGCCACAAATACAAGGCGGTAATGAGAAGCGAATTCGTAGCTGTCCTCCCAATTCCGCGTTTTGCACAGGAGCAGATGAAATTGTTTGCGGGCAGTAAATTTAATCGATGACATTTTACAATTCAGGTTAATGCGATAACCCAATTTTGTAACTTAAAGTCTATTTTTAAAAAGACAATTGCCGAATGACAAGATTACGTTGCAGAATACCCGTTTTCACACCTTAAATCCAGAGAAATTCTATTTCCCCAGCCAGTTTTTGAATGCAGAAACACGGTCCGGGCTAACATAGGCTTCCTGAGCTAATGCCGGATCAAGGTCGATTTTAAGCTTTCCGGCCGATATAGTATGGATGTTACGAATGGCATTGATGGAAACCATCAGCGAGCGGTTGATCCGGAAAAATCGCACTGGGTCCATGAGCTGAGATAGCTTGTCCAGGCTGTATTCCACCGCAAAGTGCCGGCCGTCGAAGAGCCGCAGAAAGGTGGCCTTTTCTTCAATTACGAAGTACGCGATTTCAGGGCTTGTAAAAGTAAATATTCGTGAACCAGCCGTGCACAGGAACCGATCTTTATATTTTTCCGGAACTGGTGCGTCCGCAGTATTGGCCGCACTAACAGGAGGCGGTGTAGCGTTCAGTCTTTTAAATTTGATCAGCGAAGCTTGCAATTCGAGCGGGCTAATTGGCTTCAAAAGATAGTCTATACTGTTGGTTTTGAACGCTTTTAACGCATACTCGTCAAATGCGGTCGTGAAGATGACAGGAATAGTCAAATTCAGACTTTCCACGATTCTGAAACCATTGTCATCTTCGAGGTGAATGTCCAGAAAAATGAGGTCAGGGCTTGTATTTGATTTATTTTGAAGATAAGCTATTGTGTCAAAAACTGACGGGATTACAGCCAGTACATGTATAGACGCATCGATATCCTCTATCATTTTACGTAGCCGTTCCGCGCTGAGATATTCATCTTCTACAATCAGCACATTCATGACAACAAGGGAATTTTGACGATAAAATCAGTTTCAGTCCGCTTAATTACAACGTCTTTATTCTGCAACAATTTGTAACGGCTGACCAAATTACTTAATCCAAGGCCGGTTGTCTGTTCTTTAAAAATTCTAACTTGCAACGGATTGCGAACAATTAGGATCGTATTTTCAATGGTAATGTTGATGCATAGCGGATTTGCAACGGACATGGTATTATGCTTGACTGCATTCTCAATAAGTGGCTGCAAAGTGAGTGGAATAATGCTATACCGGTTCTGATCGACTTGAGATACCTGAACATCCAATTGTATCTTTTCCTGAAAACGAATGCGAAGTAAATAAATATAAGTTTCAAGAAAATTCAATTCTTCTTTCAAACTGATCTGCCCAAGTTCCGCTTGTTCCAGAATGTACCGATAGGCCAGCGAGAGTTGCTGGATGAATTCGCTCGACTTCTCAGAACGAGATTCCACCAGCGAGGCAAGCACACTGAGATTATTAAACAGAAAATGCGGACTGATCTGGTTTTTCAATGCCAGGAAACGCGCGCTCATGTTTTCGGTAGCCAGCTTTTCGGAATCCACCAGCATTTTCTGCAATTTTTCTTGGGCCTGGCTGCTGACGCAGAGATAATAGCCTGCTATTAATGCCAGAATTGTTAGAGCCTGATTGGAATGATAACGCGTGATTTTTGCATCCATCGACATCGTACCGTAATGGTTGAATTTTGAACGAAAAATCCAATTGGAATCCATAAACCCCCATGTATAAATGAGCATAAGATTAAAAACCAGTGCTAGCAAAATGGCCGGAACCAGCGCGATGAGTTGATGCAATAAATTGAAATTTGCAGGACGCTTGCTGCCGGTCAGCACCGGAAGATTTTTAAGAAACCAGTCCATTAGGTAAATCCAGCTAGTATAAAACACAGTACTAATTAGAATTTCAACCGAAAATAATGGAAGTTTGTGCAGAATCGTGGCCCAGAAATCCATCCGGACATTAATAAAAGTTCTCAACGGGATGTATACAATCGCCAGCGCGAAGCCCAGTAACCACTTCTGACCAAAAAAATAAGGATGCATATTTGCAATGAAAGCTTTACACCAAAGTATGATACCTCGATTATGTTAGACCACTAATTTAGGTTTGTTAGTTGTTTTAGGCGCACATTTCAAACAGCTCTGCAGGCTTTTTTCGATCTATTCCCTGGTGCGCTCTGAAATGATATCTATCCAA
>NZ_VCEI01000006.1 GCF_005860765.1 Dyadobacter sediminis
AAAGACCATCCCCAAAAAGATGGTCTTTTTCTTTGTGCTCCATCCCCGCCCCGGCGTTACATTCAAATACAAAACGGATCAAGTTAAAAACTTGTGGAGCGCATAGGATTTATCTAGGTTTGTGTTTCTATATTGAATCTGTTTGTCTTGAAAGCTTCCTGTTCTGCACTCAACTGCTATCTTCAAAGTTCATGTAAATACATAGTTTGTTTATCTTTTTTGCACATAGAAAAACAGTTTTTTTCAAAACTTTTATCTTTAATTTGAAAATTAACAATTCTCTTATTTATATTTGTAGAATACAGTGTCAATAAAATAGGTACTGAGTTATTATGAATCATAGAATCAATACTATCTGGTGGTGGCGTGCACGTCTTAAAAAGATGGACGAGTAGGCTATTGCATAGTATTAAATATACTTTCAAGCGGCTCGCTGTTCATCTGACAGCGAGCCGCTTTTTTTATACCTGTAAATTCTACTTTTATGAAAATATTAAATCAGTCATTTGCCATAGCTACTCAGTACAAAAAGTTGTTAGCCGATACGCTGACTCCTGTTTCCATATATTTAAAACTCAGAGACCGTTTTGTAAATACAATTCTTTTGGAAAGCTCTGATTATCATGGAAATGAGAATTCTTTTACATACATATGCTGTGATCCCGTCGCATCTTTCAAGCTTAACAACAGCTTGGTTACAGAGCAATTCCCAAATGGTGAGAACCATACTTATACTTTATCCGATCCAAAGAATGCGGTAAAAGCGCTGTATAATTTTGCCCAGAGTTTTAAATCAGAAAAAAATACATTTCCATTTATTACCAACGGCCTTTTTGGTCATATGACCTACGATGCTGTAAGTTACTTTGAGGACATTACCATCCAACCTTCTAATCCGGAAACCGATATTGATCAAATTTTTTACCAGGTATACCGCTATGTGATTGCCATTAATCATTTTAAAAATGAATTATACATTTTTGAACATCGGTATGGCGATACAAGTGAAGAAAGCGGCATTGAACAGATTGAAATTCTTATCAAAAACAGGAATTTTCCTAAATACGGTTTTAAAATAGCTTCCGAGGAAGTTTCCAACGTTTCTGATAATGAAATGCGGGCGGTGATCCAGAAAGGAATTGATCATTGCATGCGAGGGGATGTATTTCAGATTGTGCCTTCCAGAAGATTCAGCAGAAATTTCAAAGGTGACGAATTCAATGTTTACCGTGCATTGAGATCCATAAATCCATCGCCTTATTTATTTTATTTTGATTACGGCAGCTATAAAATCTTTGGATCTTCTCCTGAAAAACAAATCTTCATTAAAAATGGCCAGGCTGAAATTCATCCGATTGCCGGTACTTTCCGGAGAACAGGCGACGATCAGGCTGATGCCATTGCTGCTCAGCAATTGCTGGATGACCCCAAAGAAACCGCTGAACACGTCATGCTTGTGGATCTGGCACGTAACGATCTCAGCAGAAGCTGCGACGCCGTAGAAGTAATGAATTACAAAGAAGTTCAGTATTATTCTCACGTCATCCATCTGGTTTCCAAAGTAGTTGGAACGATGAAAAAAGATGTAAATCCTTTGCAGCTGGTCGCAGATACTTTTCCGGCAGGAACCCTTTCAGGAGCGCCCAAACATAATGCCATGAAACTGATTGATCAGATGGAAAGCAGTAACCGGAGTATTTACGGAGGTGCAATCGGATTTATGGATTTCAACGGGGATTTCAACCACGCCATAGCGATACGTACCTTTTTAAGTAAAAACAATACATTGTTTTACCGCGCCGGAATGGGCGTTGTTGCCAAATCCATTGTAGAAAGTGAGCTGCAGGAAATTAATAGCAAGCTGGCTGCGTTAAGAAAAGCGATCGAGGTTGCAGAAGGCATCTAAACACTTTTGTAAACATGGCTCAGATAAAAATATACGGTAACAAAGCATTTCTTTATCCGATACGCAAAAAGTTATCCGATACGCTGCATGCCTGCATAGTCACTGCTTTTGAATACCCGGAAAGTAAAAGGTTTCACCGTTTCTTTTATCTGGAAGAAGGCGATTTTTATTTTCCTGAAAACAGAAGCAGTCAATATACGATTATAGAAATAGCCTTGTTTGAAGGACGTTCCATAGAAGCCAAAAAAGCTTTGTATCAATTGATCTTTACGCATTTTAAACAGGATCTGGCCATTTCTTCCCATGACATCGAAATAACGCTTACCGAAACGCCATTGTATAACTGGGGAATTCGCGGAATGCCGGGCGACGAGCTGGCCCTTGATTATAAAGTTGTTGTATAAATTGTATCTGAAATATTGCCTAAAATGAAAATCCTTGTTCTCGATAATTACGATTCTTTTACATATAACCTCGTGTACATTCTTCGTGAATTGCATGATCAGGTTGACATTTTCCGGAATGATAAAATAGCCTTGGAAGATGTAGCAGAATATGACAAGATTTTACTTTCTCCGGGTCCGGGAATTCCTTCTGAGGCCGGTATCATGCATAACGTGATCCGAGAATACGGCCCCAGCAAAAGTATTCTTGGAATTTGCCTCGGACATCAGGGAATCGGCGAAGTGTATGGCGCTGCGCTGGAAAACATGACGGACGTGCTCCATGGAATCAGCGACACTGCATTGATAACAGATCCAACAGAGCGGATTTTTAAAGGCTTGCCCACGGAAATAAAAGTAGGACGTTATCATTCCTGGACGGTCATTCCTGAAACGTTTACGGATGAGCTTCAGATTACCGCGCTTGATGAACAGGGAAGAGTCATGGGGCTATCCCACAAAAAATATGATGTAAAAGGCTTGCAGTTCCATCCCGAGTCTGTACTCACCGAGCATGGAAAAGAAATGTTACAGAACTGGCTTACGTATTGATGTAAATTTTCCTTGGATCAAGCATTAAAATAAGAGCCTTTTTTGTTTTGTTATTCAGTTTCTAAAATAATCATGAAAGCCATTCTCAGTCACCTCTTCGAATATAATGTATTAAGTAAAGAACAAGCAAAGAATGTACTGATCGGAATCAGTACAGGAAAGTATTCAAATTCTGAAATTGCATCCTTTCTCACCATTTATGCCATGAGAAGCATTACAGTGGAAGAACTGGAAGGATTTCGTGACGCCATGCTGGAATTGTGCCTCTCCGTTGACTTGGCTGCATACGATCCCATTGACGTATGCGGAACGGGCGGTGACGGCAAGGATACTTTCAATATTTCCACTTTATCCTGCTTTGTTGTGGCAGGAACGGGCCAGCGCGTTGCCAAGCACGGCAATCATGGCGTTTCTTCTTTATGCGGGTCATCAACGGTTCTTGAATATCTCGGAGCAAAATTCACCAATGACAAAAGTTATCTGGAGCGCAAAATCGAGCAGGCAGGCGTTTGTTTTCTCCATGCACCGCTATTTCATCCGGCTATGAAAAACGTGGCTCCCATACGCCGCGAATTAGGCGTTAAAACGTTTTTCAATTTACTTGGGCCAATGGTAAATCCCGCTTCACCCCGAAAACAGCTCGTAGGCGTTTTCAGTCTTGAATTAGCGCGGCTTTTAGCTTATCTTTACCAACAAACGAACAAGCGGTTTCTGGTTCTTCACGCATTAGACGGCTACGACGAAGTGTCATTGACAGGTGCCTTTAAAATGATAACTGCTCAGGCGGAGCAAATACTTACTCCTGCTCATCTGGGATTGCAGACGCTGCGCGCCGATGATCTTTCAGGCGGTAAAACGGTCGATGATTCTGCCCGGATTTTCATGAATGTACTGAACAATACCGCAACTTTTTCCCAGAAACAGGCTGTACTGGCCAATTCTGCGTTGGCTTTGCATTGTGCCAATCCTGAACTTTCGTTGCTGGATTCGGTGGAAGCAGCCCGGGAATCACTGGAAAGCGGAAAAGCGTTAAGGAGTTTTAAAAAGCTTGTTGAAGAATGAACAGCAGTATGCTGTAAAATGAAGTTTGAAGCTAGCAGATTAAAAATGAACATATTAGATAAGATCATCGCAAGAAAGCTGGAAGAAATTACGGAGTCAAAAAAGTTAAGACCTGTTTCCGTTCTGGAAAAGGAACCTTTGTTTTCGCGTACAACGGTCTCTTTGGCCTCCGCTTTGAAAAATGCTTCATCTCCGCAAATCATTTCGGAATTCAAGCGCAAGTCTCCTTCCAAAGGCATTATCAATGGTGAGGTTTTTCCTGAAATTGTTACAGCGGACTACGTGAAAGCCGGCGCAGCCGGTTTGTCTGTTCTGACGGATCATGATTTTTTCGGAGGGTCATTCGATGATTTTCTGAAAGCGCGTCATGCCAATCCTTTCGTACCAATGCTGCGAAAAGATTTTATTGTTGACGAATACCAGCTTTTTGAAGCCAGATCCATAGGTGCCGATGTAATCCTGCTGATCGCTGCATGCCTCGAACCTGACAAATTAAATCAGCTCGGCAAAACAGCCCGCGAACTTGGGCTTGAAGTCCTGCTTGAAGTGCATAATGCTGATGAACTGGAAGTTAGCCTTGGAGAAAACATTGATATGGTAGGCGTAAACAACCGAAACCTTAAAACATTTGAAACTTCGGTTGAAACTTCTGTTGTACTGAGTGAACAGATCCCTGATTCTTTTGTTAAAATATCAGAAAGCGGGTTAAAAGATGCCGAAACCATACTTCACTTGTACAAATATGGCTATAAAGGCTTCCTGATCGGAGAAACATTTATGAAAACTGTAAATCCTGGAACCGCACTTGCAGATTTGCAAAACAACTTAACTCAACATAGCAATTTAAATCCTCAGTTTCTATGAAAATTAAAGTTTGCGGAATGCGCCAGCAAGGCAACATTGAAGAACTGGTTGCATTGCAGCCTAATTTCATCGGGTTTATTTTCTATGAAAAATCGCCCCGTTTTGTTGGTGAAGAATTGAATGAAGAATACATCAGAAGTATTCCGGGCAACATTAAAAAAGTAGGCGTTTTTGTAAATGCCAGTCCGGGCTTTATTCTGAGCACCGTTAAGAAGTACGATCTGCAGTATGCACAGCTTCATGGAAACGAAATGCCTGATATCTGCAGAAGCATACGCCAGAAAGGTGTGAACGTAATCAAGGCATTTTCAATCGATGAAAAATTCAATTTTGCCATGCTCAATAATTATAAATCGTTTTGCGATTTATTTTTGTTTGATACCAAAGGTGCAAATCCGGGCGGCAACGGAACTTCGTTCGACTGGAACCTATTGAAGAAGTACGATAATGAAAAACCGTTTTTTCTGAGCGGCGGAATCAGTATCGAAAATGTTGAAGAAATCATTGCCTTGTCAAAAACGCTTCCTATTTACGGCATTGACGTAAATAGCCAGTTTGAAACAGAACCCGGCGTAAAGGACATTTCCAAATTGGAAGAATTATTTAATCTAGTTCGTGTAAAAGAGCAAGAAGAGGCGGAAGCTTAATCATTATGGAAGCAACAGCAGAAAAGAAGTCATTTCAGGTTGATAACCGTGGTTATTACGGCAGTTTCGGAGGCGCATTCATTCCTGAAATGCTGTACCCGAACGTAGAGGAACTGCGCGAAAATTATTTACAGATCATTGCAGAACCTTCTTTTCAGAAAGAATATCACGACCTGCTCCGCAATTATGTAGGCCGTCCGACGCCTTTGTACCGGGCGAACAGGCTTTCGGAAAAGTATAAAACCAATATTTTTCTCAAAAGAGAAGATTTGTGTCATACCGGGGCGCATAAGGTCAATAATACAATCGGGCAGATACTGATGGCCAAAAAGCTTGGCAAACAGCGGGTAGTTGCGGAAACCGGCGCAGGACAGCACGGCGTTGCTACGGCGACTGTATGTGCGCTGATGGATATTCAATGCATTGTATACATGGGCGAGCTGGATATTGAACGCCAGGCTCCCAATGTGGCAAGGATGAAAATGCTTGGAGCCGAAGTAAGGCCGGCCACATGCGGTTCTAAAACTTTGAAAGATGCAACCAACGAAGCCATGCGCCACTGGATCAACAATCCGGTCGATACGCATTACATCATCGGTTCCGTAGTTGGGCCGCATCCGTATCCCGATATGGTCGCCCGTTTTCAGTCCATTATTTCGGAAGAAATGAGATGGCAGCTGAAAGAACAGACCGGAAGTGAAACGCCGGATTACGTGCTGGCATGTGTGGGCGGCGGAAGCAATGCAGCCGGTGCTTTTTACCACTTCCTTGACGATGAAAATGTAAAGCTGGTCGCTATTGAGGCAGCGGGAAAAGGCCTGAACAGCGGCCATTCTGCCGCGACTACGGCACTGGGCAAGCCGGGCGTACTGCATGGCAGCCGGACTATTCTCATGCAGACGGAAGACGGACAGGTTGTGGAACCGTTTTCAATATCGGCAGGTCTGGATTATCCTGGCATCGGGCCGCAGCATGCTTATCTGTACGACAGCGGCAGAGGTATTTTCATGTCGGCAACGGATGAGGAAGCTGTTCAGGCGGCATTTGAACTTACGCGTTTTGAAGGAATTATTCCGGCGCTTGAGTCCTCTCATGCGCTTGCAGTACTCGGGCAGCTTGGCGCTACGCCGAATGAAACGGTTGTTGTAAACCTTTCCGGCCGCGGTGACAAGGACATGGCAACTTACATGCGATATATCTGACACATTCATTTATTCCCAAAATCATATGGCTACATTAACACTGCCGGAAGTATTTGATCTCCGGCTTAAAATCCAGAAACTCGAAGGAAAAGTAAATTCCGGCGAGCTGTCACTTTTTGAAAGATGCGATCTTGAAGATGAAATTCTGGAACTTAAAGAAAAACTGGGTGAATTTGACAGAATGAAATTCAGTGATGAAGGCGAGTGCCTCAATTGCTCCGCATAGTAATTAACAGTAATCCAAATATCCTATGAACCTAAAACTCCTTTTGTTTGCCGGAATGCTCCTCTTCGGATCAATGGCATTTGTTTCACCTCAACAACCTGCTGCCAAAAAAATGCTTCGCCATGTTGTAATGTTTAAATTCAAGGACTCGGCAACGCCGGCCCAGATCAAAGAAGTAGAAGATGCATTCAAAGCGCTTCCTTCCAAAATCAAGGAAATCAAAGGGCTGGAATGGGGCACAAACAACAGTCCGGAAGGTTTGTCGCAAGGCTTCACGCACGTTTTCTTTGTCACGTTCGACGATGAAAAAGGCCGTGAAATTTACCTTCCTCATCCCGATCACAAGGCTTTCGGAAAGGTGCTCGGACCCTATCTTGACAAAGTTTTGGTTGTAGATTACTGGACACAGGAATGAACAGGATTATAAATCTTTTTGACAGTACCGTTTCACACGCTGAAAGCAGCGGATTGCTCAATGTATACTTTACAGCAGGCTTTCCGCAGCTTAATGATACCATGCGCGTCCTGAAAGCTTTGCAGGACGGCGGCGCCGATCTTGTGGAAATCGGTATGCCGTACTCGGATCCTGTTGCAGACGGCGAAACGATCCAGAAAAGCAATGACGTTGCGCTGGAAAACGGCATGTCTGTGAAGATTCTTTTTGAACAGCTTAAAGACATGCGTGAAACGATTTCCGTTCCCGTGCTGCTTATGGGCTATATAAATCCCGTATTACAGTTCGGAATGGAGAATTTTTGTCGCAAATGCGCTGAAACCGGCGTTGACGGACTTATTCTGCCGGACATGCCGATGGACGTTTACCTGAATGAATACAAAGCTGTTTTTGATTCGTACGGACTGCTGAATATTTTTCTGGTTACGCCACAAACATCCGAAGCACGCATACGCCAGATTGATGAAATAAGCCAGGGATTTATCTATACAGTTTCCTCCGCGAGTGTCACCGGCTCCAAATCGGGTGTCAGCGAAGACATGGAATCTTATTTCAACAAGCTGAATAATATGAAGCTGAAAAATCCGCGCCTGATCGGTTTCGGAATCAAAGACAACGCAACTTTCCAAAAGGCGTCCGGATATGCTGCCGGCGCTATTATAGGAAGTGCATTCATACGCGTATTACAGGAAAGCACAGATCTGGAACAGGATATTAAATCTTTCGTGCGCGAAGTCAAAAATTATCCGGAAACAATCGAAGCATAGTTTTATACTTCAGGCATCAATTTTGTACAAAACAACTCACTTCGGGTTGTTTTTTTATTTATAAACGTTATGAAATTTCACTATATCATTCTTACACTTCTGACGCTTGCAGCAATTCCTGCTTCCGCTCAGTTCAAGCTGGATCTGGAAAGCGGTCTTGTATTGGGAACCAATTACAATAAAGTCAGAATTCCTAATTCCGGCGGAACATTGGTAAACCTTCAGGAAGATCTTACGATTGATCCAAAGATATTTTACAGGATCAGAGCAGGATATACAATCAAAAACCGGCATAATGTTTCCTTGTTGTATGCTCCGCTAACGGTTAAGTACAAAGGATCTTTCGGAGAAAATGTCAATTTCAACGGCTTGAACTTTCCGGCAGCGCAGCCGCTTGAAGTTTTTTACAAATTCAACTCATACCGGATTACGTATCGTTACGATTTTGTTACCAAAGCGCGCTGGAGAGTAGGGGCGGGGCTTACCGGAAAAATTCGCGATGCGGATGTCCGCTTCAAAAACGAATCCAGCGATACGCATTTCGATAATATCGGTTTTGTTCCACTTGTCAATTTTTACGCTTCTTACAAACCTAATTACCGTTGGTCTCTCATTCTGGAAGGCGACGCACTAGCTGCAAAACAAGGACGTGCAGAAGACATTTTTGCAGGTGCTGCATATCAGGTCAATCCCAAATTCGGCATCAAGCTGGGCTACCGCGTTGTAGAAGGCGGTGCGGATTCGGAAGAAGTTTATAATTTAAACTGGATCAACTACGCATCCATCGGTGTATTGGTGTCGTTCTAGTTCATGCAGGTTTTCAGCGTACAGAATTATAACAGTACTTTTGATTTTGCCGGTAAGAAATTCAATATAAATTCACTATATTAGAATGTTTTATGTATGAAGGCAAGTTGTAATTTTTGTCTTTCAATTACGTTCTAAAAGCCAACAGTTATAAAGGGAATTTATATGACTCCATTCACTCCGGCAATGGAAGGCCTGTTGCTTCGCATTCAGGAATACCGTCAAAAATACTATCAAAACCAATTGCTGAAAGGAATTATCTTTTCGGCAGCTTTACTGCTGACCGTCTTTTTATTTTTCAATACCATAGAATACTTTGGCCGGTTTAGTTCTGCAGTTAGAGGGACGCTGTTCTTTGGCTTTCTTGCAGTTCTGGTTTTTTCAATTTTCCAGTGGGTCGTTCAGCCATTGATCCATTTGTCCGGACTTAAGAAACCGCTTTCCGATGAAGACGCCGCTTTGCAGATTGGCGCCTATTTCCCTGAAATAGGCGATAAACTGGTTAATACATTGCAGCTACGAAACCTTTCGGGGATGCAGTCGGACCTTATAGAAGCAAGTATCCGGCAGAAATCCGGCCAGTTGCTGATTGTACGGTTTTCAGATGCAATCAAATTCAATGAGAATAAAAAGCGCATAACGTATGCTATTTATCCGCTCGCAGCCATTGCAGTGATTTTGCTTTTTAATCCGTCTTTCTTTTCTTCCAGTTCGGACCGGATTATCCATTTCCAGAAGAATTACACGTATGCTCCGTTTTCCTTCGTACTTGAAAACAAAAACCTGAAAGCATTCCGGAACGAGGATTTTACATTAAAACTGAAACTGAAAGGCGAGGCATTGCCGGAAGCCGTTTATCTTGTTCAAAACGGATCAAGGTTCAAATTGAATGCTGAAGGAAACCAGAATCATTCATATACATTCAAGAACATCCAGCGGGAAATTGCCTTTTCATTCGATGCAGCCGGGTTTGCCTCGGATGAATACCGGATCCATATTGCGGAAAGACCGTCGCTGCTTTCATTTGATGTCAACCTGCATTATCCGGCATACCTCAACAAACCGGCAGAAGGCCTTAATAACGTAGGAAATTTATCCGTTCCGGAGGGAACAACCATTGAATGGGACTTCAATACATCTTCGACAAATTCGCTTGCTATACGCTTTGAAAATGACTCAGCACTTTATCAGGCGAAATCTGGAAACGGTGATCATTTCCAGATCCGCAAAGCAGTACGACGTTCTTCGCAGTATCAGGTTTCGCTTAAAAATGCAGAAACAACCAATGCTGACAAGATAGGCTATTACATTAATGTGATTCCGGACAAATTCCCGGTCCTGAACCTTGAAAATTTTCAGGATACGACCTTGTATAATTATCTGGTACTTGGCGGATCGATCAGTGATGATTACGGATTTTCACAGCTTAAAATGTTTTATTCTGTCAAACGTGCTGATGCCAAAGAACCTTCACAGGCAAAAGGAATTCCTATTCCATTCAATAAAACGGTCAATACACAAAGCTTCTATTTCCAATGGTATGTTGACAGTCTTAAGTTGCAGCCGGGAGATAAAATTGAATATTATGCGCAGGTCTGGGATAACGATGGTGTAAACGGCGCCAAAAGCGCGCGTTCGCGCTCGGTTCAATTTACGGTTCCGTCCAAAGATCTTCTGGAAGCTGAGATAAAGAAAACGGAACAGGAAACAGAAAGCCAGATGCAGTCGGCGATGAAAAAAGCGCAAAGTCTGCAGAAAGATCTGAACAATCTGGACAATCGTCTGAAGAGTAACAAGGAACTCGACTTTAAAGAGCAAAAGCAGATTGAGGAAGTAATCAAGAAGCGTGAAGAACTGATGAAAGAACTGCAGGCTTTACAGGAAAAGCATCAGAAGTCGAATGAAATGTCTAAACAGTTTAATCAGCAAAGTCCGGAACTGCAGAGCAAGATTGAGCAGCTTCAGAAGCTGATGAATGATTTGATGGACAAGAACACCGACAAACTTTATCAGGAGCTGAAAAAACTGCTCGAACAGAAGCAAAGCGAACGCCTGTCGAGCATGATGGAAAAGCTGAAGAACAAGGAAGGCAATCTTGAGAAAGAGCTGGAAAGAACCATGGAACTTTTCAAGCAGATGCAGCTTGAACAGAAAATGGAAAATCTGGTTGAGAAGCTGGACGAGCTGTCCGAAAAAGAAGAAGCTCTTGCCGAAAAAACGCAGGAAAATGACAAGAACAAAAATGCTGACGATAAAAAGAGCAAGAATGAAGATTTGAAAAAAGAACAGGAAAAAATTCAGGACGATTTCAAAAAGGCGCAGGAAGACAGCAAGGAAGTAGAGGAGATGAGCAAGGAAATGGAACAGCCTATAGATTCGCAGCAGGAAGAGCAAAAAGATGCTTCTGAGCAAATGGAACAAAGCAAGCAGCAGCTTGACAAGCAACAGAACTCCAAAGCTGCACAAGCGCAGAAAAAGGCCGCTCAATCCATGAAAAAAATGGCGCAGTCCATGGAAATGGAAATGGAATCTGCTGAAATGGAACAGATGGAGGAAAATCTGGATGCATTGCGGGATATTCTTGAAAACCTGATTACGCTGTCGTTTGATCAGGAGACGCTGATGAAAGATTTCCGTGGCGTAAATCTTCAGGACCCTCGTTTCATAAAATTGGGTCAACAGCAGCTGAAACTGAAAGACGATGCCAAAGTTGTGGAAGACAGCTTATATGCGCTTGCAAACCGGGTAGTTCAGATCCAGTCATTCATTACCCGCGAACTGAACGATATGAAATCGTACATGGATGAAAGTGTAAAAAGCATCAAGGACCGGCAGATCAATGTGGCGACTTCCAAACAGCAGTTTGCCATGACTTCCATGAACAACCTTGCGCTTATGCTTAGCGATGTATTTAATCAAATGCAGCAGCAAATGGCCATGGCCATGCCGGGTAGCGGAAAAGGCAAGAAGGGCAAGCAGAAAGGAGAGCAAAAAGGCATGGGCGAAATGCAGGAAAAGCTTAACGGCGAAATGAAGAAACTGGGCCAGGGCAAGGAAGGGAAGGGCAACAACTCGGAGCAACTTGCGAGAATGGCCGCAGAGCAGGCAATGATCCGGAAAATGATCCAGGACCTGATGGAATCGCAGAAAGGCTCCGAAGCAGGAAAGCAGTTTGGAAAGGAACTTCAGGAAATTGCTGAAAAAATGGACGAAACGGAAACGGATCTTGTAAATAAACGCATTACCCCGGAGCTTATCAAGCGTAACCAGGAGATTACAACAAGGCTTCTTGAATCGGAAAAGGCCATGAAAGAACAGGACGAAGATGAGCAGCGCAAGGCACAAAGCGCTAAACAGCTGCCGCGCAATCCACCGCCTGCATTTGAGAAGTACATTCGCGAAAAGGAAAAACAAACCGAATTGCTGCGAACAATTCCTCCGACATTCTCTCCATTCTACAAACGGGAAGTCGATACTTACTTCCGCAAATACCAGGCGAAGAACTGATTGCCGCTTCCTTTTGTTAGAGATTTTACAGATGACAGCATTAACACTTTTTAAGAGTGTCTTCCAAATGCTGTCATCTTTTGTATATCTGTTTTAATGGGATACTTAGTATGTTTGTAAATATTTGTTATCCGACGTCTTAGGTAAGGAAAATTTTTAATCTTAAAGTTTCGGCTAAATTCTATTCAAGCATGCTTAACTTCTTTTCAGAAGATATTGATTTCAGTTTGCCTCTTCCACAGAAAACAAAAAAATGGATCAAGAATACCGCGCAAAGTGAAGGCTTTGACATGGCAGGTATTAACTACATTTTTTGCTCGGATGAATATTTGCTCGAGATCAATAAACAATACCTGGATCACGACTATTATACGGACATTATTACGTTCGACAATAGTGAGGAAGACAAGCAACTGGAAGGGGATATATACATCAGTATAGACAGAGTTCGTGAAAATGCAGAGTCGCTTCAGGTGGATTTTAATACCGAATTGCGCAGGGTTCTTGTACACGGATTATTGCATCTGATAGGTTACAGTGACAGTGACGATACCTTGAAAAAAGAAATGCGGGCAAAAGAGGATCAGCATCTTTTGCTCTTTTAGTTAAATTTCCACGTGGAACACTTTAATTAAAGTAGTTTAATGAAGTGTAAAGTGAATCAAAAATTATGTTTCAGGAATATGATGTAATTGTAGTAGGAGCAGGACATGCAGGCTGCGAAGCAGCAGCAGCAGCAGCAACCATGGGCTCTTCCGTACTGCTTATTACAATGAATATGCATACCATCGCGCAAATGTCCTGTAACCCGGCCATGGGCGGTGTGGCAAAAGGGCAGATTGTACGTGAAATAGATGCGCTGGGCGGACAGTCCGGAATCATCAGCGACAAGACCATGATCCAGTTCCGGATGCTGAACTTATCCAAAGGCCCCGCAATGTGGAGCCCGCGCTGCCAGAGCGACAGGGTAATGTTTGCACAGGAATGGCGCAATACGCTGGAGAATAATCCCAACGTGGATTTCTGGCAGGATACCGCAAAGGAAATCCTGATAAAAGACGGAAAAGCATCCGGCGTAAAAACCAGCCTGGGAATCGAGATCAAATCGAAATCCGTTGTGCTTACAAACGGAACATTCCTGAACGGATTGATCCATATCGGAGAGAAAAACTTTGGAGGCGGACGTACCGGTGAAAAGGCGGCTACTGGCATAACCGAACAACTGGTGACATTGGGCTTTGAAGCCGGCCGTATGAAAACCGGAACACCGCCGCGCGTAGACGGACGTTCGCTGGATTATTCAAAAATGGAAGAACAGCCCGGAGATGAAATCCCTGCAAAATTTTCCTATACGGATACGAAGCCGCTTGCCAAGCAAAGGAGCTGCTGGATTACTTATACCAATTCGGAAGTCCATGAAATCCTGAGAACCGGCTTTGAAAAATCACCGATGTTTTCAGGCAGGATAAAAGGAATCGGGCCGAGATACTGCCCTTCGGTGGAAGACAAGATAAACCGTTTTGCAGATAAAGACCGCCATCAGGTATTCGTGGAACCGGAAGGATGGGATACTGTAGAAGTATATGTGAACGGATTTTCAACTTCATTGCCCGAAGACGTTCAGTATGCTGCTTTGAGAAAAATACCCGGTTTCGAAAACGCCAAAATGTTCCGCCCGGGATATGCAATCGAATACGACTATTTTCCACCGACACAGCTTAAATCCACGCTTGAGACGCACTTGGTCAAGAACCTGTTTTTTGCCGGACAAATTAACGGAACCACAGGTTACGAAGAAGCGGCATGCCAGGGATTGATGGCGGGAATCAATGCGCATCAGAACGTACACGAACTTGATCCTTTTATACTGAAAAGATCGGAAGCTTATATTGGCGTTTTGATTGATGACCTGATTAACAAAGGGACAGAAGAACCTTACCGGATGTTTACTTCCAGGGCTGAATACAGAACATTGCTGCGCCAGGATAACGCGGACATAAGGCTGACAGAAAAAGGACATGAAATCGGATTGGCAAGTCAGGAAAGAGTAGAAGCAGTACGAAAAAAGAAAGCCGAAGTAGAAGCCATTATATCCGCATTTTCCGGTACCAAACTGACGCCGGAAGAAATTAATCCTACGCTGGAAGCAATAGGAACTGCACTGCTGCGCGAAAAAATTTCCCTTTCACAACTGCTGAAAAGGCCCCAGATTACAATTGATCAGCTTACGGAAGCAAGCCCTGTTGTAGCCGGTTTACTGGAGGAATACGGACATGATTCCATTCAGCAAGCTGAAATAAATCTCAAATATGACAGTTATATCGAGAAGGAAATGCTGTTAGTTGAGAAAATGAACAAGCTTGAAAACCTGGGCATTGTAGAAAATTTCAATTATGATGTAGTTACTTCCTTGTCGTTTGAAGGAAGGGAAAAATTGAAAAGAACCCGTCCGGCAACAATCGGGCAAGCTTCCCGGATCAGCGGAGTAAGCCCTTCGGATATTTCAGTATTAATGCTCTTTATAGGACGATAAATGCCATTAGAAACACTCCAGAACTGCCCGGTCTGCAACAAGTCCAGTTTCAGCAACTATCTGAATGTAGAGGATTATACGGTTTCTCACAAGGAATTTACAATTCAGCAATGTAATTCCTGTTACTTCTTACTGACCAATCCAAGGCCTTCGGAAGAAGATATCGGACAATACTATCAGTCGAATGATTACATTTCGCACCATGACAACGGGAAAAATGTAATGGACAAAGTTTATACATCCGTACGGAATCATACGATAAAGGAGAAGGTCAAGCTGATCAATGCGCTTTCTGTATCCAAAGGTGCATTGCTGGATATTGGCTGCGGAACGGGAGCTTTTGTACAGGCTGTAAAAACGGATGGCTGGAATGTTGCCGGAACCGAGCCTGACCAAGGAGCAAGAACGATTGCCAACGAAAAAGCAGCAGGGCGTATTTACAGCGATATTTACAATCCTGCATTCGAAAACCAGCAGTTTGATATCATAACGATGTGGCATGTTCTGGAACATGTTCACAAGCTGAACGAGACTGTTTCCTGGCTTTCTTTGCATCTTAAAGAAAATGGAAAGATAATTATTGCTGTACCGAATCCTCAGTCGTATGATGCCTTGCAATATGTCCGTTTCTGGGCGGCTTATGACGTTCCAAGGCATTTGTATCATTTTACAAAAGCATCCATGCAAAAGCTTTTGCAGAAGCATAATCTGACCGTGATCAATACGCTTCCGATGTGGTTTGATTCGTTCTATGTCGGAATGCTCAGCACGAAATATAAAAGGAAGAAGGTAAGTTTGTTTGAAAGTGTCAAAACCGGTTTGATTTCCAATCTGAAAGGCCGTTCGAACAACAAAGAAGAATTGAATACATCCAGTTTGATATACATTGTCACAAAACAATAAACTGTTTGCAACATAAACACGAAAGCCCTCAATACAAACCGTTGTATTGAGGGCTTTTTCAAATTCATGCACATGATCAGAACACTTGCAATTGCTATCATTAGCCTGTTGATTTTCGGACGCTGCGCCCAGCAAGTTGCACCGACTGGAGGGAAAAAAGATTCTATTCCGCCTAACCTTGTTGAAAGTTTTCCTGTAAACAAGACTCTGAATTTTAAAGACAAAAAAATCGAGCTTTTTTTCGATGAATATGTAGTTGTAGATAATATCAATCAGAAACTGATTATTACGCCGGAAGCCGACAATCCGTATACTTACAAGCAAAACGGAATGTCCATTTCACTTACTTTTAAAAAACAGTTTGAAGACAGTACTACTTACACGCTGAACTTTGGCGATGCGATTAAGGATTATGCGGAGAAAAATCCAGCAAAAAATCTGAAACTGGTTTTCAGCACAGGAAGTACGCTGGATTCCGGGCGCGTTTATGGCAGCGTCAAGGACATCAGGACAAACAAGCCCGTTTTTGATGCCTTGGTCGGGCTTTATAATGTCAGCGACACGTTGAATGTAGCCAAGCAAAAACCTTATTATTTCTCCCGAACCGACAGCAGCGGAACATTCTCCATTGAAAATGTCCAGACGCGTGCGTACAAAATGATTGCCATTGATGACAAAAACCGCAATATGTTATACAATGCAAAAGATGAAAGGCTCGGCTTTATAAACGAGACAATTCAGGCAGGAGCCGATTCCGTTGCCTATCAGATAAGCATGTTTCTTTCCGACAATACGCCTCTGAAAATCCAGCGAACACTGCCGAGAGTCAATAATTATTCCGTTGTTTTCAGCAAGCCCATTGAAAAAGTAGGCGTGACGTTTATGAACAAAGACACACTGCCCTATTTGCTGGAAAACGGAACCGCACTTAAATTTTTTAATGTAGAACCTCATCCGGATTCTATTTTGGTAAAACTTGCTGCTACCGATTCACTGGGTACTGTTACAGATTTTGAACAGAAAGTTGCTTTCCAGGCGCAACGCGGGAAAGAAAGACAAAAAGATCCGCTCGTACTCACTACGATTCCGGAGCAAAACAAGCCTTTGACCAACGAATTTGCTTACCAGTTTGTACTCGACAAGCCGATCAAATTTCTTGATGATCAGAAAATAACATTGATCACCGACAGCCTTACGCATGAACCGCTTCATTCCTTTCCTTACAGCTGGAATGTTACACACAATATTCTTACCGTTAATGCAAAATCATTTGCAAAGGATTCCATAAAATGGGATTTGCCAAAAGGATCCATTATCAGTGTTGAAGGCGACACCCTGGCCAAGACGTTGCTTAAACATCCTGTTTTGAATGAAGAAAATTACGGGCAGATCAAAGGCGCAGTGCTGAATGCAGATACTTCCACACGATTTATCGTTGAACTGGTTGACGAGCAGTTCAAAATTTTTGAATCCGTATATACTTCTCCTTACACATTCCGGCATGTTCCTCAAGGAAAATATATGATCCGGATTATCATCGATGCCAATCGCAACAAGCGTTGGGATACCGGCGAGCTGGATAAAAACAGGCAGCCCGAAGCAATATATTACCTTGCCGATAAAATTTTGCTGAAAAGCAATTTCGAGCTGAACGATATCAATATAACCATCCCGAAATAAAAAACCTAGAAAATCTTATGCACGCATTGTGGATAACTATGTTCACAAGTCTCTTTTTTTGTTTATAAATACCTGAATTTTGTGAACAACTATGTGGATAAAGTATAAACGGTGTGGATAAAACCAGGAAATCCATTGTGTGGTGGATAACTAAAGACTAAGTTGAAGTTAACAGTGCGTTAATTCACTAAAGTTATTGTGGATAACTTATATTGCCTAAGCAAGCTACTTATTCACATTCGCGTGTGAACAGAAAATTTCCTAACTTGTATTTCAGCAAGTTAGTTGTTAACAACTGAAAAATCTTAAGTGGATAAATACACATAGTTATACACATGTTGTGGATAACTATGTTAATCTACAGTGGATAAAGAAGTTATCATCTTATCCACAGGCACAATGAATAATAATAATTAAAACAAATTTTTTTTATCTATTATGAAAAAGGTTTCAAGATGGATTTTGATATACATTTTGTGTTTCGGGGCGGCGGCGGCGTTCGGGCAAAGTGAAAAAGAAATGGCGGAGGAATATTTCAAAAATGGAGATTGTGCCAAAGCGCTGACCTATTATACAACTTACCTTAAGTCGTCATTCGAAAAAGGGTCGCTTAAGAATTATACAAGTTGTATAATCAAGAATAAAAGCTGGGGCGAGGCAGAATCATTTTATAAAAAGCAGATTAAAAATGATGCGGCAAATGCGAGCTGGTATTATTTGTACTGGGGCGTAATGCTGGAAACGCAGGGAAAAGCCCAGGAAGCTTCCAAAAAGAATGAACAGGCCGTTGCATCATCCGGTGCGAGAATAGAGCTCAAACGCGAGCTGGCGGATGAATTCAGAGCCATAAACCAGCCGGAATGGGCAAAAAACATCTTGCTTCAGGCAAGGGAAAGTGCAAAGCGTACGGATCTTTTTCACCTTGAACTGGCCAGTGTATACCGCGATCTGAACGACCCTGAAAAAATGATCGATGAATTGCTTTCGTACGGCATGCGTTATCAGAACACCGAAGTAGTGCAGAACATGCTTCAGGATTTTACCAAAGATGAAAAAGAACAGGCGTTGCTGGAAAAAGTCTTGTACGACAAGATTCAGAAATTTCCGAATGAAGGCTTTTATAATGAACTTCTGATTTGGTATCAGATTCAGAAAAAGGATTTTAACAAGGCATTTATTCAGGAAAGATCGCTGGATAAACGGTTCAAGCATAACGGATCGAGATTATACAATCTGGGAATGCTGGCTTTGCAGAACCTGGATTACAGCAATGCAGGAACCATCTTTGATTACTTGGTCAAAGAATATCCGAAAGGCCAGTTGTATCCGGTTGCAAGAAGAATGGCCATTTTTGCAAGAGAAGAACAGGTTAAAAATACCTATCCCGTTAAAAAGAGCGAGGTCGAAAAATTACTCGGCCAGTATCAGCAGCTGGTGGATGAACTTGGGACTAACGTACGGACTGTGGAGGCACTTCGTAACATGGCTACTTTGAATGCATTCTATATGGATGATTTTAAAAAGGCCATAGCCATTCTGGAAACTGCTATAGAAGCCGGAAAACAGGAAAAGAACTTTGTCGATAAATGCAAACTGGACCTCGGCGACATTTATCTTCTTCAAGGCGAACCGTGGGAAGCTACGCTAGTTTACTCTCAGGTTGAGAAATCACAAAAAGACGATCTGCTCGGTTATGAAGCAAAATTGCGCAACGCAAAGCTTCATTATTACAAAGGAGAATTTGTGCTGGCAAAAGCGGTTCTGGATATTTTGAAAAAAGCAACTTCCAGAGAAATAGCCAACGATGCCAATGAACTTTCGCTGCTTATCATGGACAACACCGGTCTTGACAGCACGGAAGCTGCGATGAAGGCTTACTCGGCCGCAGAGCTTCTGCTTTTTCAAAACAAGAAGTACGAGGCCATCGATACTTTGAAGCAACTTTACAAGAAATATGAAAACCATAGTCTTGCCGATGAAATAATCTGGCTTACTGCAAAGACCTACATCAAACTTGACAGCAACCAGCAAGCGATGGACAATCTGAAACTACTGGTATCCAAATTTGGTCATGACATTTACGGTGACGATGCGATGTTTGCCATGGCAAAACTTTATCAGGAAAAACTGAATGACAAAGACCAGGCTATGAAATTGTATCAGGAGCTAATGGAAAAATATCCGGGAAGCATTTTTGTAGCGGACTCGAGAAAACGCTTCAGAATATTGAGAGGGGACGTTATCAACTGATTTTTATGCTTTTCAGAATTCAGTATTTGCGTACCAGTATCCGGTTTAATGCAAATACTGAATTCTAGAGGGCATAAAATATTTAATTATTTACTTTAAGCTACTCATTAACAAGGATCTGAACTCGGAAAAGTCTGCATTCATTTGTATGGCTTCTTTTTCAATCGAAAGCAAAGATTTCAGCCTTTCCGGTACTTCGACCGGTTTTTCAAGTGTTTCCTCAACAAGATCAATAAATTTGGCCGGATGAGCCGTTGCCAGGAAAACGCCGGTAAAATCTGAAGGGCTCATTTTCCTGTATTCCTGCAGGCCCTGGTATGCAACTGCAGTATGCGGACACATAATGTAGTTTGACTGATCATAAATTTCCCGCATGGCATTTTTCGTTTGCTCATCTGTGAAAAAGAAGCCGGAAAGTTTTTGGGTAGCCAGCGTCCAGTCATCTTCAAAAAATCTTTGCAAACGAACAAAGTTGCTTGGGCTGCCGACATCCATCGCATTGGAAATTGTTTCTACCGAAGCAGCCGGTTCATAACTTCCGGTTTTAAGATAGCGCGGTACTGCATTGTTCAGATTTGTGGAGGCTACAAAATGCTCCACTGGCAAACCCATTTTATAAGCCAGCAAGCCTGCACTCAGATTTCCAAAATTTCCACTCGGAACAGAAAACACAATCGGCTTTCCGATCTTTTTTAATTGCGCGTAAGCAGAAAAGAAATAGAATGACTGCGGAATAAGCCTTGCAATGTTAATGGAGTTTGCAGAAGCAAGATGAAATCTTTGGTTCAGTTCAGGATCGAGAAATGCTTCTTTTACGAGCCGCTGGCAATCGTCAAAGGTTCCGTCCACTTCAATGGCCGTAACATTGTGCCCAAGCGTTGTCAGTTGCTTTTCCTGAATGTCACTTACTTTACCGCTCGGATATAAAATAGTAACAGTAATCCCGGGAATTTTGTAAAATCCCTGCGCAACAGCACCGCCGGTATCGCCCGAAGTTGCAACGAGAATATTGATCTGTTTTTGGGAACGAAGCAGGAAATAGGACATAATAGCCGCCATAAATCTTGCCCCGAAATCCTTGAACGCCATGGACGGCCCATGAAACAGTTCCAGAACATAATTATCCTGATTTACAGGAAAAACCGGACTTTCAAAATCATAGGCGCCATTAATAATTTCCTCAATTTTACTTCTCGAAATTTCGTCTCCAAACAAAGTATATGTTATTTCAACAGCTATTTCATTGAAAGTTCTGTCTTCAATCGTTGCCAAAAATTCAGCAGATACCGTCGGAATATGTTCCGGCATGTAAAGCCCGCTATCCGGAGGCAAGCTGTTAAAAATGGCTTCTTCCAGCGATGCTTTCAAGCTTGAAGTTTTGGTGCTGTAAAATATCATTGTATAAAATTGAATCAGAAAATTGGGAGTGCAAATTTAAGTAAAATACCTTTGGATAGGCTATTATAAAAGTATTTATGAAAAAACTGCGTAGTAAATACAAGTCCGGATGAACAAGGAATATCATTTTCTGGATCGCTAATAACTATTTTTTTGTTTACTTCAAGCAGGTAAATCATGCAAGTCATTAATAAGCTATAATCATGTCAAAAGGAATTTTTAATGTTCCGGCAATAAAAAATGAGCCGGTAAAAAGTTATTTGCCCGGAAGCCCTGAAAGGATTGAACTTAAAAAAGCACTGGAAGAAGCCCGTTCGAAGGTCATAGAAATTCCGCAGTATATAGGAAGCAAGGAAATATTCTCGCAGAATAAACATGCCATTTCACCCCCGCACGATCATCAGCATGTGTTGGGCTACTTTCATGAAGGAACGCAGGAAGATGTAAAAGAAGCTGTTCATGCGGCTTTGGAAGCCAGAGAAAGCTGGGCAAGTATGAGCTGGGAACAGCGTGCTTCTATCTTTCTGAAGGCGGCAGAATTAATTGCGGGTCCATATCGAGCAGAAATCAATGCTGCCACCATGCTGGGACAATCCAAAAATGCATATCAGGCAGAAATCGATTCGGCATGTGAACTGATTGATTTTCTGCGTCTCAATGTCAACTTCATGAAAGACATTTA
This sequence comes from Dyadobacter sediminis, assembly GCF_005860765.1. Lineage (GTDB taxonomy): Bacteria > Bacteroidota > Bacteroidia > Cytophagales > Spirosomataceae > Dyadobacter > Dyadobacter sediminis. Next base: position 21,884 of record NZ_VCEI01000006.1, read on the forward strand.
CGAGCAGCAGCCTGAATCCTCCGATGGTGTCTGGAACCGGATGGAATATCGCCCGCTGGAAGGTTTTGTATTTGCGATAACGCCGTTCAACTTCACTGCCATTGCAGGGAATCTTCCGGCGGCTCCGGCGCTGATGGGAAATGTGGTGTTATGGAAGCCGGCCTTTACACAGGTTTATTCCGCGCATGTTATTATGAAAGTTTTTAAAAAAGCCGGTTTACCTGACGGTGTAATCAATATGATTTTGGCAGACGGTCCGGTGGCGGGAGAAATCATATTCAAACATGCTGACTTTGCAGGAATTCATTTTACAGGCAGTACAAAGGTTTTTCAGACGATCTGGAAAACAATCGGAGAAAATATTCCTGTTTATAAATCTTTTCCAAGAATAGTTGGAGAAACAGGCGGAAAAGACTTTGTCCTTGCGCATCAATCAGCAGATGCCAAAGCAGTAGCAACCGGCCTGATTCGCGGAGCATTTGAATATCAGGGACAGAAATGTTCGGCAGCTTCAAGAGCATACATTCCATCCAATCTTTGGGAAGAAGTAAAAGAACTGATGATCAAGGATCTTGCTGAAATAAAGATGGGAGGCGTTGAAGATTTCTCCAATTTTGTCAATGCTGTAATTGATGAAAAATCTTTTGATAAAATCACAACTTATATAGAGAATGCAAAAGAAGATGCTACTACTGAAATCATTGCAGGCGGCAATTATGACAAAAGCAAAGGCTACTTTGTGGAGCCAACGATTATAAGAGCTTTCCAGCCGGATTATGTTACGTTGTGCGAAGAGATTTTTGGTCCTGTGCTTACAGTGTACGTCTATGAAGAAGACAAATTTGAAGAGATTATTCCCGTTATTGACTCCACTTCTCCCTATGCATTAACCGGGGCGGTTTTCGCAACGGACCGTTATGCAATTCAGTATGCAACCGAGCATTTGGTTAATTCAGCTGGAAATTTTTATATCAATGACAAGCCCACAGGTGCTGTAGTTGGTCAGCAGCCCTTTGGCGGTGCACGTGCATCTGGTACCAATGACAAGGCAGGATCTGTCTTAAATTTGCTTCGCTGGATTTCTCCAAGAGCTATCAAGGAAACTCTGGTTTCACCTGTAGACTATAAATATGCTTTTCTGAAAGAAGATTAGTTGTATTTTTTTGTTTCAGAATTTAAATGAAAAAAGAATACCAAAATATTTTCAATTTTTTTTTACTCACATGTTGAATCTAAAAATTCTTTTTCTACCTTTGCAATCCCAATCGCAAACAGAGAAAAGAAAAGTAGTAGAGAATGAGTGATTGGTCCTGTTCTTTGACGTGATGAGATAAGCTAAGAGGTAAACAAGTAATTATTTGTTTAGGAGAATTCGGCGCTGTTAGGGAAGATCTGTTATGGATTGGATTTGACAGCAGCCACAACAACATTTACAATGGAGAGTTTGATCCTGGCTCAGGATGAACGCTAGCGGCAGGCTTAA
>NZ_VCEI01000007.1 GCF_005860765.1 Dyadobacter sediminis
GTTGGGAAAATACTCCTTCAACACAAACCCGGATCTTGGAGTCAATGGCTTACGGCCTTTGAGAAAGCCAAAACTAAATACATAGTTTACTAACGCCGTTTTCCGGCTATTTGTAAGAAGAACCTCATAATTTCTCAATTGCCAGTTTGTCTTTCTCCATTGTCTTAGTCAATGTTTATGTTGTTATCTTATCTTCTTCAAGCAATCATTCACTGCATTGAAGGTGAGCGAGCATATGATTGAATGCTATGCAAAGTTGTGACCAAGCATTGAAACACACTCATAAACAACTGCAAGAAAAACCCTTAAACTATGTTAAGATTTGTCCCTGGAAACGATTGACTTTCGGATTTTACTTAAAAATTCAGGGGTAATGCCCAGGTAAGAAGCAATCTGCGAATTGGGAAGACGGTTAAGCAAATGAGGATACCGGGCCAGAAATGACTGGTAACGCTGCTCACCGGAAGAGCTGATATTTTCTAAAACCCTGTTTTGTAACTCAATATATTTCTGCTCAGTAATGATGCGGAAATTACGGTCGAATTTATGATGGTTGATAAAGAGGTAAAGAAGATCTGGCTTCTTAATTTGAAGGATGACAGATGGCTCAATAGCCTCAATATACATTAGGCTCGGCTTTTCTGAATAAAAGCTACTCAGATCAGCAATCCAGTCGCGCTCGGCAACAAATTGCAGGTTGTGCTCCACGCCCTTCTGGTCTACATGGTACATTTTAAAGCATCCCGAAATAACGAAGGTATAGTATTGGCAAACATCGCCCTGTTGCAGTATGAAATGGCGGCGTTTCACCTGCTTTTCAACAAATAATCTGTTTATTTCAGCCCTCTCTTTTTCTGCAAGCGGAAAATACTGTTTGAAATATTCTATAAGTTGAGATGTTGCCAAAATTTCAAATTTAGAGTCAAAAATGTGATTTAAGATTATTGAAATAACACTTTTTTATGATTTTAGTTACATAAAGTTTTCTGATCATATTCAAAATCACTGCCAATAATTTGACTTGGGCACCCTACTCCACCCTCTCCAACCTTGAAGTAGTTTAAGAGTATTTCTTAAAATATGTTATGGGTACATCTGCTGGCAAACGGGAATCTTTGTGGCACATTAAACCCAGGGCATTGAACTGTCCATGTGAACAAGTCTAACCAACCAGAACTATGAAATCCCCTATCTCAGTATTAATGACTTTCATGCTGCTAATCAGTTATGCGCATGCACAAAGTGTTAAGCTTGACCTGGAAAGGCTAGAACCGGTTCAGGCATCAATGTCTATACAGACAATTGCTGGCAAACAAGCACTTCGGGTGTTGAAGGATACTTTGGTTAAGAAGGTGGATGAACCCACATTTGTCAAACTGAAAGGGGTTGACTTTCATAGCGGCATTATTGAGGTAAAAGTACTAAGTAGGTTACTGAAAGACGCCCCTGAATATGCCCGTGGTTTTATTGGTATTGCCTTTCGTATCGATGAGCAAAACTCAAAATATGAGAGTATTTACATCCGTCCAACCAATGGCCGGGCCCAGGATCAGGTTCGTAGAAACCATTCCATCCAATATTATTCATATCCGGATTACAAGTTTGACGTGCTCCGCAAACAGGCACCAGAAAAGTATGAATCCTATGCGGATATGGAGCTCAATAAATGGATCACCCTGCGGATCGAAGTGAAAGGTGCTAATGCCAAGTTCTTCATAGATGGAAATTCGCAGCCCTCGCTGGTTGTCAATGACCTCAAATTAGAACCCAATGCATCCGGCGGGGTGGCTCTATGGACCGAAGTGGGCACGGAAGGCTTTTTTACCGATCTAAAAATTTTAAAGCAAGATTAATACATACTGCAAATGAACCAATTACAAGTTAAAATTAAATTTTTATGCTGTCTGTTATTACTAGCAGGTATAAATGCCATTGGACAGGATCTGAAACACCTTAGGCATTTCATGCAGCAAAACCCATCGCCCGAAACTGCCATACCCTATGGAAACAATCCAAAGGCTGGTCATTATCTAAAAGGTGGTGATGCCAGGATCTATTATGAAGTATATGGTAAAGGCAAACCAATTGTCATTTTACATGGAGGCATATTCGGGTCAACTCTTGAAATGGGGCGGTTCATCGATGGCCTTTCCAAGAACTATAAGGTTATAGCAGTATCGACCAGAGGGCACGGGAAATCAGAAATAGGAAAGTTAGATCCTAGCTACGAGCAAAAGGCTAAAGACGTGAATGCTATCATTCAGGCAGAGACCAGCGACAGTGCGACCGTGCTTGGCTTTAGCGACGGCGCTTATACGGGTTACTATCTTGCTGCGGCATTTCCTGCGAAAGTAAAAAAGCTGATCGCAATGGGCGCTGGCACCTGGAAAAAGGGATGGCGAAACTTTACTGTCACCAAAGAAATGGCTTTTCGTTTGGACAGTCTGTATTAGAAACAGCAAATGAAATTAACTCCGGAGCCAGAAAGAGTTGATGAATGGTTTACCTCTATTAGCAAAACGTATAATTCTACGGAGGTTAAAGATGAAATTTTTAAACAAATCCAATGCCCTGTCCTGGTACTATCTGGCGAATTGGACCAAAACGCGCCACTTCAAACAGTCATTGATGCTTATCGTCTGATCCCTCATGCCCAGCTGGGAATTATCCCTAATGCACCACATCCTGTTTTCCTGGTCAATTTCGATGCAGTTTGGGATAGTATGACACCCTTTTTACAACTTTGACTTTCATTGATAACCCTCTGGCTTGGGTGTACACTTAGGTGCCCTTGTCTGAGTTTATTGAACAAAAAAGTGTCTTTTATTAATTAACAGGCACTTTTTTTAACCATTATGGCCGATTAAGAGCAGTTCATTTCATTACCGAACAATTTCAACAGAAAGTGTTATAAACCCTTATATAATTGACGATATCAAAAAAAGACCTGATCGTTTTGATCAGGTTCTTATTTGATGCTTTAAATAACTTTTTCCGTTTCGTCCTTGAACGGCTGGTTATAATAACGCTTGCCTTTCAGCTTATACAGCGCGTTGGCCACGGCCCCAAAAACCGGTGGAAATGGAGGTTCACCCAATCCGGTCGGATCCATTTCGTTTTGCACAAAATGGACTTGAATGCTTTTGGGCACTTCGTTAATCCGGATTATCCGATAATTGTGAAAGTTGCTCTGCTGGGCGGCACCGTCTTTATGGGTCAACTGGCCATAAAATGCATTACCGATCCCATCCACGACCGCTCCTTGCACCATGTTGGTAGCAGCATCCGGATTAATTACAATCCCGCAATCCATTGCACTGAAAACGCGCTCGACATAAGGCTGGCCATCTCGCGTGATCATATCCACGACGTGTGCCGCATACGAATTGTGACAAAAATAAGCGGCCACCCCACGGTTGTATTTTTCATTGCCAGCCTCGCCCCAGTTTGATTTGTCGCGCACCAAATTGAGCACGCCGGCGTAACGCTCTGCATCATATTCGTTGTTTTTACCAACAGGCTTTTCCTTTGCTCTTTTCAAAAGTTCCAGCCTGAATGCGATCGGGTCTTTTCCAGCTGCTTCTGCTACTTCATCCAAAAACGATTGCTCGGCAGCTGCGTTGAAATTGGAACGCGGCGCACGGAAAGCACCTATGGTAATATTAGAGGCAATCTGCCAGCCTTCTGCAAGGTAATTATCTACGGCCCCGGCCGGAAAACGGTTTGCATGGATTGGATGCTCTGGAATGCCACCTCCTTTTACGTGAAACGCGATCAGGTTTTTATTAGCGTCCAAAGCCGCGCGGTAAGTGGCGGTGTACATCGGGCGGTAAATACCGTAGGTCATGTCGTCCTCCCTTGTGTACATCAGCTTCACCGGTGCTTTCACTTTCTTGGAAATCAACGCAGCTTCGTAGAGATAATGGCCATAAGCCCTGCGGCCAAAGCCACCGCCCATGCGCGTCATTTGTATCTCAATCTTGTCGGCAGGTAGGTTCAATAGCTTTGCAAGTGTAGGCTCAGACCAACCCGGGGCTTGCAAGGGACCCGCTACCAGCGCCTTTTCATCTGTGACATGGGCAAAGAAATTCATCGGTTCCATACAATTATGGGCTAAAAAGGGACCATTGTATGTCCGCTCTATTACCTGGGCAGCATTTTTAAAAGCAGCTTCCGGATCACCATCTCGTCTCAATTCCTGGGCTGGTTTGGCAGCATATTCCTGCATTTGCTGCATTTGTGTGGTTGTACTTTCGAGTGCTCCCGGAACGGTAACTTCCCGCTTTCCGCCCCTTCCACCCATTGTGTCTTTCACATCACCAGCTGCTTCCCAGTTGGCAACCAGCTTTTTACGCGCACTGATCACTTCCCAGGTGCTACTTCCGACTATAACCAACAGATCATTGAACGTACGCGTATCAAAACCGCCTTGTTCAAAATCGTCCGCATATAATTTCAGGGTGAAAACATCTTTAATGCCTGGCATTTTCAATGTTTCGGCAGCATCGAAGGATTTTAGCTTCATTCCAAAAGCGGGCGGATGCTGGATCATGGCAATCAGCATTCCGTCAACACTATAATCCAGCCCGAAAAGAGGCTTGCCGGAAGTGATCTTCTTTATTTCTACGTTCTTTTTAGACTTGCTAACAATGGTAAAATCCTTTGGCGCTTTCAGTTTCAAATCTTTTGGCACAGGCACGCTGGCTGCTTTACTGGCCATATCTCCATATTTAGCAGATTTCCCGCTCGAATGCGACAAGACACCTGCCTTGGTTGTCACTTCGCTGGCTGGCACATTCCAGGTTTGGGCAGCAGCTTCACGCAGCATTTGCCTGGCTGCAGCGCCAGCCTCACGCAATGGTTTCCAGTACATGCGCACAGAATTGCTTCCACCTGTAAACTGCGCCCCCAGTTTGGCCGGATCGTGTGGCCCCATTTCGACGCTCACGTTTTTCCAATCTACATCCAATTCCTCGGCCAGCATCATCGGCAGGGAAGTCATTACATTTTGCCCAAATTCAGGGTTAGGACAAATCAGTTTTACCTTATTATCAGGCAGGATATGGATGTAACCATTCAGGGTCGCCCACTGCTCAGGCAAGCCCAGCGCCTGGGTCTTGTCAGCAGATTTGAAGCTGGATAACCAGCTGACGGTAAGCATCATTCCGCCACCAGACAGGATTGAAGCTTTTAGGAAAGAGCGTCTGTTCAAGGCTGTTTTATCTTTGTCCATGTTCGGATATCTTTAAATGGTTAACTAAGGATCATTTTTTGCTTCAATCTATAACTGGCCAGGTGCATGTATTTATATCAATTTGGGCCAATCCTGTAAAGACGGCCTTCATCAGTAATAGCAAATAAAGCACCGTCCATTGCCTGGGTGATATCACGGAAACGCTGACCTTGGTCAGCCAATAATCTTTCTTCACCGATGATCCGGTTGTTTTCAATCACTAATCGGGCGATATGCATTCCACTAAGCGATCCGATAAACAGATTATTTTCCCATTCAGGTACCGAGTTTCCTGCAAAAAAACTCATCCCACTTGGAGAAATGACCGGGTCCCAATAGTAAGCTGGTTGCTCCAATCCGTTTTGCTGTTGAATGCCTGCCCCGACACGCTGACCACTGTATTCAAGACCATAAGTAATGGTAGGCCAACCGTAATTTTTACCGGCTTCTATATGGTTGAGCTCATCACCGCCCCGTGGCCCGTGCTCACTTTGCCAAACTTCGCTCGTTACCGGGTGCAGTGCCAACCCTTGCGGATTACGGTGACCAAGAGAAAATATTTCAGGGCGTGCTGTTGCTTGACCTGAAAACGGGTTATCTGCAGCGGGATGCCCATCAGTCGTGATCCTGACAATTTTGCCAAGTCCTGAGCTCATCGATTGCGACTGTGGCCTTGTTACTAAATCTGCCCGTTCTCCTGTGCTTACCATTAAATGCCCTGTGGGGTCAACCAGGATACGTCCACCATAATGATTGCTTCCCGAATAAGCTGGTGTAGCCCGGTAAATGACGGTTGCATTCTCCATTCTGGTTTCATCAGCAGACAATCTACCGCGACCGACGGCTGTCACGTTGCCCCCTGTTACCGGCTCTGAAAACACCCAGAACACGGTTCTTGTTGTTGCAAATTGCCTGTCCAAACAAAGACCAAGCAAACCGCCTTGACCGGCAGCATTCACAGCAGGCAGGCCGCTGATCAAAGCTCCAATCTGGCCGGACGCTGATACGATCCGCATTTGACCGGTCTTCTGGGTAATTAGCATCCGCCCGTCAGGCAAGCCTGTAATCCCCCAGGGCCTATCCAGCTGATCCGTTATGATCCGGGCCGTATAGGCAGTTTGGGTGCGAACACCCTTAATACGTGTTTGTCCATTGAAAGCAGGTGAATACGTAGCATTGGGCGGATTAGTCTCAACCGCAGATGAATCTGCCGCTTGCTCTGTATCCGGACCGGTGGGAACAGAAGGCTCAGGCGTATTGTCAGATTTCTGCTTGCATGAAATGAAAACAAGCATCGCCAGGCATATTGACAGGATATAGTTCATATTGCTATGTTTGATAGGAGATAGAAACGGCAAATTCAACATCTATGACAGACAGGCGAGCTGCAACCTATTTTCCAACCCGGTTCTGCAACGCTTCGGGATAACGCGCCCCTTCAATTTTAATTTCCGAAGCTGCACTTTCGATTTCAGCCCGGTCCTGCTCGCTAAGTTGAACAGCTGCCCCGCCCAAGTTCTCTTCCAATCTATGCAGCTTTGTTGTCCCCGGAATAGGCACAATCCAGGGCTTTTGCGCGAGCAACCAGGCCAATGCAATTTGTGCGGCGGTGGCAGGCATTCCTGTTCCACCTTTTTGCTCTGCAATACGATTAAGCAAATCCACCATCGCCTGGTTTGCTTTACGTGCTTCTGTGGTGAATCGGGGTACGATATTTCTGAAATCGCTTTTGTCAAAGGTTGTGTTCTCGTCGATCTTGCCGGTCAAAAACCCTTTGCCAAGCGGGCTGAATGGTACAAAGCCGATCCCGAGCTCTTCCAAGGCCGGTAGGATCTCATGCTCAGGATCCCGAAACCAGAGTGAATATTCACTTTGAAGCGCTGCAACAGGCTGCACGGCATGTGCCCGGCGAATGGTCTGCACACCTGCTTCTGAAAGGCCGAAGTGTTTGACTTTTCCAGCCTGGATCAGCTCTTTAACCGCTCCGGCTACATCTTCAATTGGCACATGTGGATCGACCCGGTGTTGATACAGCAGATCAATGCGATCTGTTCTAAGGCGTTTGAGTGACGCTTCAACAAATGCACGTATATTTTCAGGCTTGCTGTTGAGCCCGCCTTTCGAGTCGCCGCCTTCAAAACCAAATTTTGTCGCAATCACTACTTGATCCCGAAAAGTTTCAAGTGCTTCGCCCAGCAGCTCTTCATTGGTAAATGGCCCGTAAGCTTCGGCAGTGTCAAAGAAAGTTACACCGCGCTCGAATGCAGCCCTAATTAGTGCAATGCCATCATTTTTATCTATCGCCGGGCCGTAGCCGAAGCTCAATCCCATGCAACCCAGGCCAAGTGCTGACACTTCAAGCCCGCTTTTTCCTAATTGTCTTTTTTCCATTGTGTTCTTACTTTGTCGTTGATGATCCTGAATTGAAAGTCTTACTTCTTGGGGGCGTAAGCGCCGCTTTGAAGCCAGGTAATCCAGGCTTTTTTAAATTCGGCATGTGTTACCGGTGGCAATGTCCTTCCTTCTCCTGGATCCCAGCCTGCCAACACAAGCCCATCATCGGCATGCTCGATCAGCTTTTTGATATCCTTGTTCCCATTTTGCTTTTTGTCAACCAGCTGTTTAGCCAGCTCATGCGCACTTTTTCCTTGAAAAACCATTTTCATGGCAGCAGGCGGCAAATGCCACTCAGGGTTGCCGGGCGGCATATGAAGGCCAGCTATGTTGGTTTCCTGATGGCAATTCGAACATTTCATGGCATAGACGCCCTTTCCATCCAAGCCACGTTTGGGTCCCATCGCATGCAAATGGCTGTCATCCCCTTGCAGCGGCACATCCCCAGCCGGATGGCAGTTCATACAGCGCGGGCTCATCAGCGTTTTATAAACAATCTCAAAAGCTTGTACGGATTCTACGCTATCACGGTTAATGGTGCTGAATGTAATCTGTTTTACCGGCGCATCATTTCGGAATGCAGATGCCCCGACGGCGACGATAAAAATGAATATTGACAGCACGGTAGCGGCCTTTTTTGGAACAAATAGTTTCATTCCATTTTCTGATTTTTGCTTCATAAGGTGAGTTTGAAAATGGATGTTGTTAACCCTTCGTACCTGCTTTTTTCTGCAACTCGGCAGCCGTGTGGATCGCCTCGCGAATCCGCAGGTAGGTGCCACAGCGGCAAATATTACCCGCCATCGCATCATCAATATCCTGGTTGGTCGGATTAGGCTTTTCGCGCAGCAGCACCGCAGCCGACATAATCTGCCCTGAATGGCAATAACCGCATTGCGGCACATCAATTTCCTGCCAGGCTTTCTGGACAGGGTGTGAATTTGTTTCAGACAACCCCTCGATCGTTACTACCTTTTTCCCAGCCGCACGGCTCACCTTGGTCACGCAGGAGCGCACCGCTTCGCCATCTAAATGCACCACACAAGCCCCGCACTGCGCGACCCCACAACCATATTTAGTCCCTTTTAGACCAGCCAGATCGCGGATCGCCCACAAGAGCGGCATTTGTGGATCAGCGTCCAAAGGGTAATCCTTTTTGTTGATATTCAATGTGATTTTGGCCATGGTGAAAAGGTTTAATTGATGGTGAGATTAGGCTTATATTTTTAGAAAAAAAAGCAGTTACAGCTGGTAACAACTACAATCCAAATATTTGACTTACAGAAACTTTGTATAGAACTCAGCGAGCTTGTCAACAGCCTGATCTACATACTCTGGCTTCCAATAGGTCTGGATGTGTGTTGCCCCATCGATAACAAACAGCTCCTTGCTTTTTGAATTAGTAGCTTTGGGGAATGCTTCATCGGTCATGTATTTTGTGTCCGCTTTGCTTCCAGCCATCATGAGTAAGGGCTGATCAATTAAATCCATGTTCTCGGTAGCGTCCTAGGTCATCAAATCCAGTAAGTTGCTCATAGGGTACAGAAAAGTGGAGTTGGGATGTGCATGCGTTCTATAATAGTAAATGTACCCTTCGCGATATAGATCTGTGGAAACCTTGGCAATTTCTTCATCAGTGATGCTTGCCACTCCGGCGTAAATAATTTTGCTATCTGCGGCCTGCTGCGCGCGGGCATCGGAAGCCTGTTTTAAACGCTGTGGAATGGTTGCCAGGCCTGAATTCTGAAAGCCGTTGCGCCGGACTTCGCCCGAGTTAAACATGCTCAGGGTTGCAACTGCTTTTAGCCTTTTGTCAGATTGGGCAGCTTTTAACGTATACCCACCACCGTCACAAATCCCCAAAGCGCCAACACGGTTCACATCCACTCCCTTGTAGCGGGTGATGAAGTCGGCCATCCCACGAATGTCTTCGGTCCGAAAGGCAGGCTTATCGGTGTGACGGGGTTCTCCGCCACTAGCTCCCTGGTAGGCTGCATCCGCAGCAATGGTAATGTATCCTGCCCCTGCCAGCCGCTGCGCATACAGCCCAGCTGTCTGTTCTTTAATACCGCCATTGGGATGGGCAATTACTAATGCTGGATATTTTTTTGCAGGGTCGTAATTCGATGGGGTATATACGTTGGCGGCAATATCAATCCCATTCAACTGATAGGTTACGGGGTGGATGTTGACTTTTCCTGCCATATTTTTTGAAATAGCACCATCATAAACCAGCGTAAACGGGTTTTTAGCTATTGTAGCCTGAGCGTCTGCTACCTGCACTTCTGACATCGATACTAACAGGCTCATTGTTGCGATTGCTATATTTTTCATTCTATTTATTACTGCTTAATACTTCGTTTAAAACTGCATTTGCCGCTGTGGTTTTCTGCTTGCCAATTGTTGGGGCAATGACAGTGACAAACTCTTTTAACTGGGCAGGCGACCAACCTGTACGAAGTGAAATGCTCAAATGGCTTTTCAGCATTGGCTCTGCCTGGCCAATGGCGCTGATTACAGAAATGGTCACCAGTTCCCTATGGCCGTAGCTCAGCACATCTCTTTCAAAGATGTCTGCAAACAAATGTTCCTTTAAAAATGTGTCTATGACCGGCGCAAATGCGCCGTAGCCCGAAGGCTGCTCGGGCTGTGGCGCTCCCGTCAGCTCTCCTAATATTTTTTTGCCGCGCTCATATTTGTTACTGTCAACTGGAACCGGCGATGCTTCTCTTCCCATTTTGTCATGGATGCCCTTCGCTTTCCTTTCTTCAATGACCTGCATGAATGTTTGCAAGCCGCGGATGCTCCGTGGAAAGCCGCAATAGGCATAGGTATGCACCAGGACTTCCTTAATCTCATTGACACTCAAACCTTGATCAAGGCCCCCGCCAAGCTGTTTTTTTAGCTCCGGGATCTCACCTTGTGCTGTCAGGGAAGAAATAATAATGATACTCTTTGCTTTGGGGTCTAACCCTTTTTGGGAGCTGGCTACATTTTGTGCCTTCATACTGTTAACAGCTATCAAAATCACCGCTAACACCGTTATAAAGAAAGGTGATTTTAACCTGATGGTTCTCAATTTGATTATGCTTAAATCCATAGTCTGATGATTACTTGTCCAGGCCTTTTTCTTTTAACCATTTCTCCAACACACCTGCAACTTGCTCACTGTTTAAATCCGACATCAGAAAATGGGTATTGCCTTTAATACCTATCTCGGGCAAATGGACAATAGTTGCATCACCCCCGTGGCTGTTTACCACCTTTGCCCACTGGCGCGCGGTTGCCAATACATTTCTCCAAAAATTAAGTGAAGCTGCTTTCGTTTCGTCTTTCGGGATGAAATCACCAAAATAAACCACGATGGGTATCCTGGTCAGTTTCTTGAACTCATCAAGGGGGACTCCTTTACCGCCACGGTTGCCTTTGGGCTCCTGGCCTTCGGGAAAGGTAAAACCGCCCGGCTCATAGGCCACAACGGCTTTAACATGCTGGTTTTTAATAGCCGTCTTCCATCCCGGCGAACCACCGGCCGAATGGGTAAACAGGATCCCGTCGCCAGATTTATCCATTACTGCCGACATGGCATTTACAATCGTTGTTTCATCGACACTGCCTGTGTTGGGCGTCATCATCCGGAAGAAATTATTGAGTGATACGCTGTCTTTGGGAAACTGTACACCCTCATTAAAATCAGGGTACAAGCCGATCCGGAACTGGGTGAACCAGGTCTGGTCATCCGGTGTGGCCGTGATCTGCCCCGGCTTTGACGTTTGCCCTGCATGGCCACGCCCGGGTTGGTCTACCAGATAAACTCCATAGCCTCTTCTTAGAAAGATATTGGCAAAGCCTTCCCTTCCATCAGCCGTGGTTTGCCAGCTGCGGCGCGATTGCCCGTAGCCATGCAGAAAAACCATAGAAAGTCGCTTGGCTTTTGGCGGGATCTGGTAAAGCACGTCAGCATGATCCCCGTGGCGGGTTTGTCCGCCCTGGGCTACATTCCAGGGTTTGAGCGCGTCGAATGTGCCTTCACTTTTGGTTACGCTGCCACCAGCCGAAAAAGCACCCTGCTCCTGGATGATTAAAGGTTTCTGACTTTTAGTTTTCTGTGCCTGGCCTTGCGAGCTTACTATGGAGCATATCACACATACAAGGCTCAGCATTGCTTTATTTCTCATATCTATTGCATTTAATCTGCGCTGCTTGAATCTAATTGCCCGCATTAAATCATTTTTAGCTTTCCGAGCCATTGCTTGATCTCGTCCTGGGTCTGCCGCGCTTTTTCATCCTTGATCATCAGCAGCTGTCCGTCCCTTTCAAGGCCGCCACGGGTCGAATACCCTTCCAATATTTTACTGCCCGGGCATAGCTGCCTGACAGTTTCAAAAGTGCTGCCAATGCCGTAGCCACCATTCGTATTAAAAGGTATGATGGTCTTACCGCTCAAATCATTTTGCTTTAAAAAGCTTTTCATCGGCGGTGGCAGCTGCATGCCCCAGGTAGGGAAGCCAACAAAGACCATATCGTACTGGTCGATGCTGTCAATTTTAGTTTTCAAAGGTGGCAGATATCCTGACTGGTTTTCACTGGCTACCTGCGCGACAGTTGCCTGATAATTCTCAGGATACGGCTTTTCCAGCTCAATCGCTACCAGTTTTCCACCTACGGTCTTTTGGATCATTTCCGCAACTGCCTTGGTATTCTTCGTGCGTGACAAGTAGACGATCAGGATCTTGCCAGCTGCTTTCTCAGGGCCCGTTTCAGCATCGATCCGCTCCGTTTGAGTAGAAGAGCAAGCCGAAACCAAAAACAAAAAAGCCAGCAGCAGGTGTGCTAATGGAACGGTTAGTTTCATGTTTTCTGATCTGTTTATTATCCACCCACCTTGGTAAATGAGAGTGATCCCAGTTTCCAACCTTCTTTTTGCTGCACATACACTTCCGTCACTTCAAACTCATTGGTAACTTCACGGCCGCCAACTACCGCCAACAATGTGATCCTGTTTAAAAGGATCGCCGTTGATCCAATGATGTTTACAGATACTTTATGGATATCTGCCTTTTTGTAGTGAATGCCCCCGGACTTGATGATATTGACTTCCTGCTGTTTGCCCCATGATCCGCCCATGTGAACAAAGACAGCCTTTTCATCAAAGAGCGCAGCAAGCGAGTCTGCATTCTTGTCTGCCATCCATTGCCATTTCGTTTTAGAAAGTGCAATGATCTTCTGCTCGGCGCTATTTTCAGCTTGCGCGAAGGCTGCCTTAGAACCAAGTATCACACCTGCTCCAAGCATCAGGCAGGTAAGGATTCTGGTGATTGTTCTATTTATGTTTAGTTTCATTGTATCTCCGGTTTTAATGTTTGATGACATGCGTATCGCGCACACTGCTAAATGTAAGCGCCAGTAGTTTCCAGTCACTGCTCTGTTTTGTATAGACCTCTGTAACCGTGAACTCTGTATTGGCTTCATTGCCCCTTACCATTGCTGAAAGCATAATCCTGCTCCAAATGATTGCCGTGTTACCCACAATCTCAACAGCAACATCTTTGACGTCTGCTTTTTTGTACCAGATGCTTCCGGTCTTGATGATTTCGAGCTCTTCGTCTTTTTTCCAGGTGCCGCTCATATGGACAAATTTTGCTTTGTCATCAAAGAGCTTGGCCAGCTCGTCCACGTTCTTATCAGCCATCCATTGCCACTTCTTTTTTGAAAGGTCAATGATTTGCTGCTCCTGGCCGGCTGCGCCTTGTGCGAGTGACGATTGAGTACCTGCCAGCACGGAGCATAGCCCCAGAAACGTAGCTGCCAAAATAGATTTGAAAAATGATTGAGAATGCAATTGCATGAGTAATAAGTTGATTTAGAGATTAAATGTTAATTTCTCGACCTTGATATAGACTATTTGTCGTCGAGCTTTCTCTCACCCAGCCATTTCACCATTTTCGGATCGCGGTGATCGAAAAAGCTGCTGGCATTGGTATCAAGAGATTTGATCGCGTCCATATCTTGCGCGCTTAGCTGGAAATCAAAAATGTTCAGGTTCTCTGCCATCCGTTCTTTGCGGACCGATTTGGGAATTGCAATGACACCGCGCTGGGTGAGCCAACGGACGACTACCTGCGCGATGGTCTTGTTATATTTTTTACCGATTGAGGCTAGAAGCTCATTTTCAAACAAGCCGTTTTTGCCTTCGGCGAATGGCCCCCAGGACTGGATCTGAACATTGTTTTCTTGCAGGAATTGTTGCGTTCCAACTTGCTGGTGGAAAGGGTGCGTTTCAATCTGGTTGACTGCCGGGACAATCTCGTTATGTATGATCAAGTCAATGAGCCTGTCAGGATGGAAGTTACTTACACCAATTGCCCTGATTTTACCCTCCTTATATAGTTCCTGCATTGCCCGCCACGCTCCATACACATCGCCGAATGGCTGGTGGATCAAATACAAGTCCAGGTAGTCCAGCTGTAACTTTTTCAGCGACACTTCAAATGCCTTCTTGGTATCCTGGTATCCATTGGATTGTATCCAAAGTTTGGTGGTAACGAAAAGCTCTTCCCGCGCAATGCCACTTTTCTTTATTGCATTCCCTACGGCTTCTTCGTTCTGGTAGGCCGCTGCCGTATCAATCAGGCGGTAACCTGTATCAATTGCATCCAATACACTTCTCTCACATTCTGCCAGGTCGGGTACCTGAAAAACCCCGAACCCCAGAATTGGCATTTCCACGCCGTTATTCAATTTCACTGTTTCCATAATGGTTTTTGTTTGGTAATGCAAAGTTCCACTCTTCCAAAGGGATGTATGGTATATAGATTCCCGTTTTGTCTACCAATATTCCTGATTCACCATCCTAAATTTTTCAAGAGGTAATGAAAGCAGTAACTTCGGGCTACCTAATAATCTCAGACTATGGAAGATATCGTTCGATTCGACAATGTAAATCAATACAATGCATTTAACCAGCAGGAAACCCTGCACCCGCTTGTAACTGTAATCGATTTGTCAACAGCAAGTCCCAGAAAGAAGACCAGCCAATACATGGGCTGCTACGGAATTTTCTTGAAAGATGTCGTTTGCGGTGATCTTCGTTACGGAAAAGAATACTATGATTATCAGGAAGGCACGCTGGTCTTCATGTCTCCCGGACAGGTTTTCACTGTAGAAAATGATGGGGAGCTGTACCAGCCAAAAGGCCACGCACTCGTATTTCATCCCGATCTGCTGTTGGGCACTTCACTAAACGGGAAAATGCATGAATTTTCCTTTTTTGGTTATCAGGTCAATGAAGCGCTGCATTTATCACAGCGTGAAAGACAGATTGTGATGGATTGTTTTGGCAAAATTAAGTATGAGCTTGAACACGCTATTGATAAGCATAGCAGAAAACTGATTGCCTCCAACTTTGAATTGTTTCTGGACTATTGCACGCGCTTTTACGACAGGCAATTTATTACCCGCGATACCATACACAGAGGGATCCTGGCAAAATTTGAGACCCTTTTGAGCAGCTATTTCAGCTCAGACAAACCCCAGACCATTGGCTTGCCGTCTGTCTCGTATTGTGCCGAAGAGCTCAACTTGTCAGCAAAATACTTTGGTGACCTGATCAAGAAAGAAACGGGCCAGACTGCCCAGGAATACATACAAATGAAGGTGATTGAAGCAGCAAAAGAAAGGATATTTAGTAGCGACAAAACCGTTAACGAGATCGCCTTTGAGTTGGGATTTAAATATCCCCAGCATTTTAGCCGCTTGTTCAAACAGCGGATTGGGCAAACACCAAACGAATACAGGATTTTAAATAACCTAAATTAACTACCATTAAGAAATGAAGCGATCCAAAGGACTGATTCGTATGCTGTTAGCATTCCTGCTGACGCTGACGCACATTTTTGTTAACGCCCAGATAAAAGACGCCGAATCAAAAATCAGTACGTCGATTTTTCCAAAAGGACAGCCGGCCCCAGCCAGCAACTTTACTGGAAGAGCATGGGTTCACCCATTAATACCAGCAGATAGTGCTTTCAATATCCCTGTGGCCAGCGTAACATTTGAGCCAGGTGCCAGGACGTACTGGCATTCACATGGAGGTGGCCAGGGCATCATCGCCATCGACGGTGTTGGCTATTATCAGGAAAAAGGTAAGCCAATCCAGATACTTCGAAAAGGTGACGCGGTGAAATGTCCGCCAGATATGCCACATTGGCATGGTGCTTCCCCAGAATCTGGCTTTGTTCAAATGGCTGTGACGCCTAATCATGCCAACGGAAGGGTTAAGTGGCTACAACCGGTAACAGCTGCTGAATATACCAATACAAAGTGATTTGAATTTGACCCTCACGAGAAGGCTTATCTGTACTCACGAACGTAAACAATGCTTACTTAAAATCCTGGCAAATATTAGTTAGGCCATTAAGTGAGCAACAAAATAGCATTGCTAATGAGGTAATTGATCCCTAAACTTGCCATATACCCAGGTTCCGGCAATGGCGCTGATCAAGGTGACAAACACAATAGTAGCACCCATACCAATCTGTGCAAACAAGGGGCCCGGACAAGCGCCGGTCAAACCCCAGCCCAGCCCAAACAATAAACCTCCGTAAATCTGTCCTTTGTTGAATTTCTTATTGGTGAAGGTGATAGCTTCTCCTGAAATGGTTTTGATGCCGTAACGTTTGATAAGCCAGACTGAAATCATTCCAACAAGCACGGCGCTTCCGATAATGCCGTACATATGAAAGGCTTGCAGCCTGAACATCTCCTGAATCCTAAACCAACTGATCACTTCTGCTTTTACAAACAGCACACCGAAAAGTAATCCGACCCAAAGATATTTCAGGTTGTAATACCATTTGTGCCGTTTTTGACCTTGATTAATGGACATCGAATCCGTCGCCTGGTTTTTATACTCGCTTTCTGCTCTGGGCGCTAATGGTAAGTTTGTCATACGTTATAGTCGTTTATTTTAGTAAAATCTGAAAAAGAAAACCCTCACTTATTAAAAAGGTGTACTATGTTTAATGTCAGAGCATCAAAATAAAAGGCAGTATCCAGTTTGCCATGATGAATCCACCGATCATAAAACAGATCGTTGCGACCAGTGAGGGCCATTGCAGGGTAGCCAGTCCCATTATTGCATGACCACTGGTGCACCCACCGGCATAGCGCGCACCAAACCCTACCAGAAATCCACCACCAACCAGCATAATAAATCCCGGGATTGTGAAAAGCTTATTCCAACTGACCAGGTCAACCGGAATGAGCGATGAAAAATCAGTTACACCATAAACGCTGAGCTCTTTTATCAAGGATGGGTTCAGCTTTACCGGTGCAGTGTTGGCCAGAAATGTCACCGCTACCATCCCTCCCAAAAAGATGCCCAGCACAAAAAACATATTCCACAGCTCCTTTTTCCAGTCGTATTGAAAAAACGGGATTTTCGCTGGGACGCACATGGCGCAGACATGTCGGAGCGAGGATGAAATCCCGAAAGACTTATTGCCCAGGATTAAAAGTGCGGGCACGGTTAGCCCGATCAGGGGCCCTGCCACATACCATGGCCAGGGCTGTTTTATCATTTCCAACATCGTAATTTCAAGAATTTATTATTGAATTTTTTGCCTGAGCTTATCCCAGGCCCCACCGTTGTAAACCTGGATTCCGGCCACTTTTAATATCCCTTCGGCCATCCCACTGCGCGTGCCGCTACGGCAACAGGTAATCACAGGCTTTCCACATGCTTTCAAGAATGCTGCTTTGGCGTTGATCTTATCCAGTGGAATATTGATGCTCTTATCAATATGGCCCGATGCAAATTCCTCCGGGCTGCGCACGTCAACAACCAGTGCACCGTGCCTGACAAGACCTTTAAAGTCTGCTTTATTATTTCCAAAAAACAATGATAGGATTCCCATGGTATTTTTATAATAGCGTACTAGGACAAACATAATTACTTACTTCAAGCTTACCGGAATCCTTTATTGCCTTAAAACCGCCTTGAACATCGATCAGATTGTCATATCCCCGTGCTTTGAGTACGGAGTTAAAAATCATAGACCGGTAACCCCCTGCACAGTGTACGAAGTAGGTTTTGTTTTTATCGATGCCAGCCAGATGATCGTTGATATAGTCCAGCGGGAGATTTTTTGCATCCAGCATATGTTCAGAGAGAAACTCACTTGCTTTGCGTACATCAAGCACCCCAATTGAAGGGTCTGTTTTCAAGCGTTCACTCATTTGGTCAACGGTTACAGTCTGGATCTGGTCAATTTCTTTACCGGCTTTGACCCAGGCATCGATCCCGCCTTCCAAATAGCCGATCGTATAATCATAACCGACACGCGCAAGACGGGTCACCACTTCTTCTTCCCTGCCCTGCTCAGCGATTATCAATATGCTTTGTTTGATGTCGGGAATAAGTGCTCCAACCCAGGGAGCAAAGCCGCCATTTATCCCGATGTTGATCGAGTTAGGTACGAATCCTTTTGCAAAGATATCTGCATCCCGGGTATCAAGCATTACCGCGCCGGTCTGGTTTGCCACCGCCTCAAAAGCTGCTGCATCCAACGCCCGGGCTCCTCTTTCAAGGACCCTGTCAATGCTTTCATAGCCATTGACGTTCATCAAAACATTTTCGGGGAAGTAAGCCGGCGGCGGCATCAGCCCACTGGTGACTTCTTTAACAAATTCTGCCTTGGTCATATCTGGCCTGAGTGCATAGTTCGAGATTTTTTGGTTACCCAATGTATCGGTCGTTTCCTTGCTCATGTTTTTACCGCACGCACTTCCTGCGCCGTGTGCCGGATAAACAATAATCTGATCAGCAAGTGGCATAATCTTATCACGCAGGGAATCGAACAGATGTTCTGCCAGCTTTTCTTGTGTGAGTTCAGCAGATACTTTCTGTGCCAGGTCAGGACGGCCAACATCGCCAATGAACAGGGTATCCCCTGTAAAAATGCCAACCTGCTTTCCGTGCTGATCACTTAAAAGATAGCAGGTGCTTTCCATGGTGTGTCCCGGCGTATGCAGAACTGTAAGCGAAACATTGCCCACTTTCAGCACCTGGCCGTCCACGGCTACAAGCGCATCAAAGCCGGGCTTAGCGGTCGGACCAAAAACGATTTGCGCACCTGTTTTTTCAGCCAGGTCAATATGGCCCGATACAAAGTCTGCATGAAAATGCGTTTCGAGAACATATTTTATTTTTGCCCCATTTTGTTCTGCACGGCTGATGTAGGGCTCAACTTCACGGAGCGGGTCGATCACCACAGCTTCCCCATTGCTTTCGATATAATAGGCTCCCTGTGAGAGGCAGCCGGTATAAATTTGTTGAATTTTCATATTTGTAGTCTTTTAATTTATCAATCCTATTTCCCTGAATTAACGATACAAATTTCAGGATGTTTAACTGGCTGGTCAGTGACAAGAGTCACATTGCAAGGAAAATGAAAATTATTTTCACCTTTTTTGCTAGTGACCTCTAACTTATCTAAGCTGCATTAGCTCGGAGGATATCATGTAAATTCCCATCATTAGCACAAACCAGCCAAACCCCTTTTTCAAAGAAGTAGCATTAACCTTTTTGGCTAAGATGCCCCCGATTAAAATACCTGCCATGGCAATACCCGTGATTTTCAATAGAAAAGCCCAGTCAATCACGTAATGTCCCAGATCCCCCGCAAAACCAATCAGCGAATTCAGCGCAATAATCAGAAGCGAAGTGCCCACAGCTTCCTTCATTAGCATGCCCAGGATTAACACCAAGGTCGGTATCAGCAAAAACCCGCCCCCTGCCCCCAGAAAACCCGTGGTAAGTCCAATGCCGATGCCGCTTAAAAGCATCCGGGCGATATTGCCTTTTAAGTCACATTCCAAACACCCTGGTTTTCGCTCCTTGCTCTTGATCATGCCCACCGATGCTGCTACCATTAGGATAGCAAAAAGCACCATCGTTAGTAAAGGTTCAGTGACCTGGAAATCACCCATGCTGAAAAGATCATGGGGCACCAACGGAATTAAATACTTACGCGTCAAGAAAACCGTTGTGATCGATGTGCTTCCAAAGAGCAGTGCTGTCTTAACTTTGACTGCACCTTTCAAATAATTGCTGTACGCCCCAACAAGACTGGTCGATCCGACAATGAACAGCGAGTAGGAGGTCGATACCAAAGGACTAATGCCGAATAGATAGACCAGGACCGGCACAGTCAGGATGGAGCCGCCCCCGCCGATTATACCCAATGAGATACCAATAAATACAGACGCTATGTAGGCGATGATTTCCATTTTTTTGCATTGTTTATGCTGCAAAAATCAGAAGTGTCAAGCGCGGGTAAAGTGATAAAGGTCACATATGGGAAATAATATTTAATATATCCCCAAGCTTTTACTTCCAAGCATTTCGGAACCTTTTAGTTCTTATTTTTTTTATGGCTTTATGCCTCGCTTAATCATTTAGCTAGTTATGAGTGAAAATATTTCCTACTATCTCGATACCGTTTTCTCGGATTTCGAACCTGAATTGAAACAGCACCTGATCCGGGAATGCAGCCTGAAAAAGATTCCAGCCGGAGAAGTAATCATGCGGGCCGGACAGTATATTAAACACACCTTGCTGATTGGAAGCGGGAGAGTGAAGCTTTACCGCCAGGGTGATGATGGGCAGGAAGCTTTCGTTTATGATCTGGAACCCGGAAACGCATGCGCCTTGTCGATGATCTGTAATACCAAACAGGAGGCCAGTGAAATTATGGCCAAAGCCGTGGAAGATACGGTTGCGATTCTGATCCCGATCCAATTGATGGACGAGCTGATGCAAAAATATAAAACCTGGTACTACTTTGTTATTGCCAACTACCGGGCCCGCTTTGAAGAGCTGCTGGTGGTATTTGACAATGTAGTATTTAAGGGCATGGACGAAAGGCTGGAATTTTATCTGAAAAATCGGTTTAGGAATTCTAAGACCAGTCAGATCTTAATTACCCATCAGGAGATTGCTAATGATCTTAACACTTCACGGGAGGTCATATCAAGATTATTAAAGAAAATGGAACAGGATCAAAAAGTCCGACTACTAAGGAATAGCATAGAATGGATCTCTCGGATATAATTAAAAAGATTCCACAATATCATAATGCTTAATATAGGTCAGATTAATAGCGTTCCGTTCTATTTAGTTGAATGGTTTATTATTATAGCTGGCCGTCTCAACAAGCCTATCCCGAGTGAACAATGCAGAAGCAGAATTACGATTTAATCTGTACCCTTTTACCTTAACTGTACGAAACAGCCACTCTTGGGTATGGAATTGGAATTGCATCAATAAAGCTGACAAGATATTAAGCCGCAATTTTTTGTTTGTTTAAAAGCTCCTCAAATTCTTTTGGTGACACATATCCCAAGGCCGAGTGCAGCCTTTTTTTATTATATCACAGCGGCTTTTAGATTTGCATGATATAATTATTTCAAGGCTAGAACATTAACTTTGGAGTAATTTTAACCAACTCCATTAGAGACACCTTATCGCAGCGGCAGGGAAAGACCCATCGGCCGATTAAAAGCTCTACTGGTTTATTTAGGCAACAAATTCAACCGGGTCGCCCGGCGATAGAAATTGGGTTGAAACATCATTAGTAAAGTATTGAAATTGTCTAAACGGTTGGTTTTATATCTTACCATTCTGAACTATTAAAGTTATGGAAAAAGAATATTTCATTGGCATTGATCGGGGTCGCCCGGGCGATTTCAAAAAATGAATAAGACTTTGCCGTTATCCAATCTAATAAGCTACTTTTTCATTTAAAGGTCCGCAATGATAAAAGGGGTATTCAGGATTTTATGAAGCTCTTAAAAAGGCAAACCGACTTCAATTTCAAAAACAGTTTGTTTGCATGGAATTCACCGGAATATATAATAACATTCTGCTTAACTACCTGTCACAAAAATTATGCATTAACTTTACCTTTCAAAACTGGTAGGTAAAGATTAATCAGAATCTACTGGAATGATTAAAATGCCAGTGCTGATCCTGATAGCCAATTTTACCTTCAGGTTGATTAATTTAAACCGCTACACGGTAGATTGTGTAGAACTTTCACACACCATAACATAATTAGCTACGTACGTTTCCTATTAATTGACCGTATAGATATACTTGGCACTAATCAGCAGATATAAGGTTTTATCAGCCTTTGAGTCTTGGTAATTCTGCCGTATTAATTCTTTTACCTGGCTATTCTTAATTTTAACAGAGGCCATTTCAAGTATTTGAAATGAGGCCGTTTCGATACTTTCAATGCAATGAAGATAAAACAAGATCGACATATCCCTTAATTCCGGATTGCCACTATGCATTTTAATCTCACCGAAAGAATCCTCAATCAGGCCTTTTAGCCCTTTCGAATGAATCTTGGCATGCACAATGGTCAAAGCTTCATAGATCTTATCCATTCTTGCTATTGTCTTGACCCCTTATAAGTTGGACACTTTTTCAATAATAGTTGTGTCACAAACCATTGCTTGATCCCACTTTTGTTGGGGCGTCACGAAACCGATTGAACGATGCAGGCGACTTTCATTGTAAT
>NZ_VCEI01000008.1 GCF_005860765.1 Dyadobacter sediminis
GCTTCAATAGCCACTCTCGCCTTAAATGATGAATCAAATTTTCTACGCATCTTTTTCATTATTTTATCCTTGTTTAAGTTACTAAGTTTTAACTAAACAAGTGGTCTGAATTTGTAGAGGTATTATAAAGTAAGACTTTAATTGCTGCAGTGCAAGAGAATGATTACAACAGTATTGATCACTCCGTATTTTTTTGAATGATAGAAATCTATTACAATAGGTTGACAGCTTGGACTACCTTACCGTGGTATTTTTGGTCTTAAATAACTAGCTTAACATAATCCACTGTACGTATTATTTGACATTACATGTGTTATACAACAAAATATTATTTGGTAAGTATTTATAAAAGAAGTTAATAGATACCCCATTCAGCTATTTTGTTTTGATAACTTTAATTATGTAAAGTTTCAAACGTTGCTGGACATTAGCGGCATGAAATGGGCCGGTGTTTGACCTGGCTACTCAATTCAGTAGCATACCCATGAAGGAATACTGTATTCCGCAATCTGAGTGGTGGAAATTGTTCTTTCCCTCTTGTTGGTCACAGGCCCAAAGTTATTTTAGGTGCATCACTGGACCGTTTACAAAATTGTTTGGTTTTAGTGACCAGCCCATTATTTTGTTTGAGTAAGCATCGATGAGTAAAGCTAAAAATGAATACCAATTTCGTACCGAAATATAGGGGTTAGGTTAAAAAATTGTACAGAAACGATCACAAGGCCGTCACAGATTTATTGCTTCAATATTTACGTAGTTAAAAGCATGGTAATTGCTTGTGAATGGCAAGTTCCTTTGAGTGATCTTTCAGAAGTGGTAGATTTTTAACCCTTTAATAATCAAAAGTGTTGCTGAGATTTGCATATTGCATACTTTTCTTCTACGGAAAAGCTGCATACTTCTCCTTGGGAAAAAGCTGGCATAGAACAAAAAATATATAATTTTGAGAAAAAGTTATAATTATGACAGGTTCACTGCCCGAAGTAGATGCAGATTTGCTACACGGTTTGAGGGAAGGAGATGAGGCCGCATTCGCTGCTATCTACCAATTATGTGCGCCAGCACTCTATCGACGGCTGCTTCGCCTGTTAAAAGACGTTGCAATTACAGAGGAAATCCTGCAGGACGTATTTCTTAAACTCTGGGAGCACCGCAGGCGCATCGAACCAGCACGCGGCTTTCGGACCTATCTGTATAGAATGGCCGATAATCGGGCAATTGACGCTTTTCGGAAAATCAGCCGCGATAAAAATCTTCAGCAGGAGCTTTGGGCCAGTGACATCGGCTCTTACGTTCAAGAGGATGAGCTGTTTAACACCAAAGACGATTACCAACTTGTTGCAGACGCAATCGATCAACTATCTCCCAAACGCAGACAAGTTTTAATTCTCTGTAAACTGGAAGATAAAAGCTATCGTGAAGTGGCCGATCTGATGGGCATCTCGGTTTCGACGGTAAGCAATCAACTTGTCAAAGCCATTAAAGAGATCAAATCCTACGTCAATCGATCGGCAGGTAATCATTCTTCTGCGGTTGTTCTGTTTATGTCCGTGTTTGAGAATAATTAATCTTGTATTCTTTTTAATAAAAATTGTCTTTATTCGATAGTGTGTTTTTAAAACCGGATCGTATAGGCCCATAAACAGAGAAAACATATTCTGATTTGGTCAATCGAGAAGAGATACAACAACTGCTGGAAGCTTACCTTTTCAACCGGGCAAATCGGGAGGAATTAGACAAACTGCTTGCCATATTTTCCACGCTGGATGATGCGGAGTTCGAAGAGGTTGTCCGCCAGGCAATGCGCGACGATGCGCACACGCTGAATGCCGATTTTATTGATAATCGTGTAGAACAATTATATCCTCAGATCTTGTCGAAGGTCCGCGAATCCTCACAGGAATCTGCCGAACCAACTGGTGAATCGAAACCTGTTGTTCGCTGGATCTGGTGGAAAGTTGCCGCTGCCGCGGCAAGCTTTCTTTTATTAATGTGGGTGGGCGCCAAATTCCGTCACCGGGATGTGCCTCAAAAAGAGATTGCGGCTGAAGTCACTACCAACCAGATCGTGGCAGGCGGTAATCGTGCCACGCTTACACTGGCGGACGGCCGCAAGGTTGATCTGAGCGACAGGCAGCAGGGCATTGTAATCGGTAAACATATCCGCTACCTAGACGGTACGGAAGTCATCGATTCAGCAGCAGACGGCAAAACGTACTCGCCCGATATCCAGCATTTTACCCTTGCTACGCCAAATGGCGGACAATATCAGCTCTCTTTGCCTGATGGAAGCCGGGTTTGGCTGAATGCATCGAGCTCGATCACTTACCCCGGCGCATTCAATGGTGGCAAGCGTGAAGTTACCCTTCATGGAGAGGCGTACTTTGAAGTTGCCAAAGATGCGGCCAAACCATTTATCGTCAATACCGAAAAGCAGCGCGTAACGGTTCTGGGCACGTCCTTTAATATCAATGCCTATTCAAATGAAAACCTTAGCAAGACGACATTGCTGACCGGGTCAGTGCGCGTCAATGCCAAGGCAGACGGCGTCGTTTCAAAAAACGAACAGGTACTGCGGCCAAGCCAACAAAGCATTATCGGCGACAACGGTCGTACAGTCGCTGTTCTTATAGTTGATCCAACGACTGCTGTTGCCTGGAAAAACGGCCTTTTCGATTTCCATGGCCTGAATATCGACGAAGCGATGAAGCAGATTGAAAGATGGTATGATGTCAGAGTGACTTACCAAGGACCCAGACCTACCGCATACCTGGGAGGTAAAATGAGCAGGGGCGTCCGGTTATCGACATTTCTTGAATTCCTGGAAAAGGATTTTAACATCAAAGCTGAAATTCAGCGCGACCGCACACTTATATTAAATATTCCGAAGGATACAAACCATTGATTATCAACTTAAACGACAGCATCATGATGAACAAAACGTCTCCTTGATCCCTGACCAGAGAAGGTAAAAAAAGCAGGGAAGTGTCGAAACCACTTGCCCTGCCATATACCGCTGGTCCCCATCGCGAACATGGTACTATTCACAAAATGTAAACCTTAGTTTTTCAAAGTTATGAATAAAAAACGAAGGCTGGAAAGCTATGGCCTGTGGGGCCGCTTATTCACCCGTACAACTATATCCTGGCGCACCTTTATGATGATGAAGGTATTTGGTATTTTATTGCTCGCTTGCCTGAAGTTGCACGCGCACAGCTACTCACAAAGCATCACGTTAAATACGAAAGGTGCTTCGATTATTGACGTTTTTCGATCTATTGAGCAGCAAAGCGGCTATGTGGTGCTCTATAATTACAAGGAGCTTTTAAAAGGCGCGGCGGTTACGGTAACCGCAAAGGATATGCCCTTGGAGCAATTTCTTTCCAGGATTTTTTCAAACCAGCCCTTTACATACAAAATCGAGGACAAAACAATCCTGGTAAGTCCCAAGACGGAATTGCTTCGCCGGCAAACAGCGGACCCGCCGGTAGAAACACAGCCCGTCGCACCCAAAGAGCGGAGTATTTCCGGTACCGTGACCGATGCGGACGGCGGCGCTTTGCCTGGTGTAACTGTGCTCGTAAAGGGAACCCCGGTGGGCGCTGCAACGGATGTAAACGGGAAATACACTCTGGCCGTACCGGACGGGGCAACTGTGCTGGCATTTACAATGGTCGGGTATTCGCCTCAGGAGAAGGAAATAGGTGCAGCGAGCATTATTGACGTGACGATGGCCGCCGCTACAAGCGAGCTGAGCGAAGTGGTTGTGATCGGGTATGGATCCCGGTCCGCAAAGGACGTTACCACCGCGATATCGCGCATTAGTGCTGAAACCATTGACAAATCAGTTTCGATGACACCTGAGATGGCCATGCAAGGTACCATGAGCGGCGTTCAGGTATCAGGTAATTCCGGTGACCCCATGATGCGTCCAACAATCCGTATCCGCGGGACAAACACCTGGGGCGTTTCTGATCCGCTTTTTGTGATCGATGGTATTCCGGTGACCGAAATGGGTGCTGGTATTGAAAGCGAAAATGCCCGGATCGCTGATGTGCGCGGGCCAATCAATATTATGTCGATGATCAATCCCAACGACATTGAATCCATTTCAGTATTGAAAGATGCGTCTGCCGCAGCTATATATGGGGTGCGCGCTGCAAACGGCGTGGTACTGATCACTACCAAAACGGGCCGAAAAGGAGCCATGTCAGTGGATTTCAGCACCAGACTAGGGGTGCAAAACCTGACCCAGGATCTTGACTTGCTTACAACGCCTGAATATACATCTTTCGTCCAGGGCGTCTTTGCGACGGACCCGGACCGCCTGCCAATGGAAGACAATATTGGCCGCTTTGATCCGGGTAGCAACAGGTACCTCGGTAATTCGCCGACCTACAACTGGCAGGATGCCGTTCGGAATAAAAACGCAGCAGTTCAGGATTATTCGGTGCGGGTTTCTGGCGGCAATGAAAATACAGACTATAACGTTTCGGTAGGCTATGCTAACACACAAGGTACCATTCTGGTCAATCAGCTGAAACGTTACTCCGGCTCTTTTAAGTTAAACTCGAAGATCAAAGACTGGCTGAAAACGGGCGTCAATTACCGCCTTGTCAATGCTTCAGGACGTGATGGCGTTTATAGCTATTTCGACGTGATCCGGAGCGCTCCCTGGCAGCCCATTTACGCAGCACCAGGCATTCCCAGCTACAATGGATATGCAAATGTGGTGGGTGGAATCCAGGATAACGGGTCCTATTCGAACCAGAAATTGTATGGGCAGGGAACCCGTATCAATGAGGTAGGCCGGATGAATTCAAATGACGTTTCTTACGACTCCTGGCGCAATATCGGTAACCTGTACGTGGAGCTGACGCCAGTGAAACACCTGACCGTAAAGGGTACCCTGAGCCTGGACCGGTATGTTACCACGCGCTACCAGTTTTCGGATTATGACGCCAATGTGTTCGATTATACCGCCGGAGATCCTCGGGCCAGGGGAGGAGGGAAGTCGGTGGGCTCCTACCAGGAGCGTGATGTGATCAACAATAACCTGATGAAGGAGCTGATGGTCAACTATGCCAATTCCTTCGGCGACCATAACCTGGATTTGCTTTTCAATTTCTCTGATCAGAAATACGATGCGATGTACAAGCTTGCCAGCACTGAGTACATGACCACCAAAAAGGATTACCTGCGGGTACTGGGGGGAGAACGCGCTTATACTTCCGTAGGAAGCGAGCAGATGCGTTGGGCATTGCAGGGTTACCTGTTTCGCGCAAGTTACAATTACGCATCAAAATATTATCTCGATGCGACAGTACGTCGGGATGGTAGCGCCCGTTTTGCGCCTGAGAACCGATGGGGGACGTTCCCTTCCGTTTCGGCAGCTTGGCGACTAAAAAGTGAATCTTTTTTAGAATCTGTTTCCTGGCTTTCTGACTTGAAACTGCGAGCAGGCTGGGGACAGCTGGGTAATCAGGAGGTGCGCGATATGGCTTATCTGTCGGCTATTTCCCGTAATCCTCATTATGCAATGGGCAACAGCAGCCAGCCTGATCGTCCCTCCTCCGGTGTGTTCTACGAGGGGGCAACGATCTTCGGTATTCCAAACCGCGACCTTACCTGGGAACGGACAGAAACATTCAACATCGGTTTTGATGCGCAACTATTTAAAGGGCTGGAATTTTCTGCGGAATACTACTATAAGAAAACCCATGGGATCTTGCAGGCTATTGACCTTCCTTCAAGCGTGGGTGTGATTGAAACGCCCGTAGCCAATGTGGCCAAAGTGCAGAACCTGGGTTTTGAATTTAATCTGAACTGGCAGCAGCAACTGGGCGATTTCCGCTATGGCGTAGGTGCTAACCTAACTACGACAGCCAACCGCGTATTAGAAACTTACAAGGGAATTCCAACTTCCGCAGGGACTGTCGAGCAGGGCTACTCAATGTTTTACCACCGCGCATACAAAATAGGTGGGGTTTTCCAGAGCGACGAGGAAGCACAGCAGTGGCTCTCGCGTTATGAGGACGTCAACTATCAACGATCACGCGTGGGCGCAGGGGATTTTTATTTTCAGGACCTCAGGGGTGCTCCCAAAAACGAAAATGAGTTTTATTCGGAAGGCGCCGACGGACGGATCGATTCTTATGATATGGTATATGTAGGCAAATCGATTCCCGGATTCTTCTATGGCATCAATGGAAACGCCAGTTATAAGGGTTTTGACTTTAACGTACAGTTTACCGGCGTTGGTGATGTAGTTAAATATAATGGCATCAAAGCCGGGACTTTTATGGCTACTGAAGGGGATAACGTGACGCGTGAGGTGTACAATGCATGGACGCCTGAGAACCGGTCTACAACACATCCGCGGCTGGTCTTTGGTGATCCTGTGCAAAACCTTCGCAGCTCCAATTTTTTCTTTGAAAGCGCGGCTTATCTGCGGCTTCAGAATTTGCAGCTGGGCTATACAATCCCTTCATTGGCTTCCGGTGCTGGGAAAAAACACTTCCAGACTGCCCGGATTTATGCCGGAGCATCGAATCTTTTCACGTTGACACCCTACACGGGACTGGATCCTGAAAACAACAACTACCCGGTGCCGCGTACTTTTTTTGTCGGATTGACGGCAAAGTTTTAAATCTTAACAGATTCATATCATGATGACACGATATAAACATTATAACCCTACCCCGATCGTAGCAGCGCTATTGCTCCTGCTGCTGAGCTCATGCGCCGATCAGTTGGACATCAAGCCTACGGCCGAATTGGAAAGCGAGTATTTCGAATCTGAACTTCGTGTGCAGGAAGGTGTTGGTGCCTGCTATGCCGGATTTTACAATCTGTACGGTCCCCTGCTTAACGATGGCGGCGGCTCTCACCAGATCCTACTGCTGCCCGGAGATGACATTACACACCAGGATGCCGGTCGCGGGGCAATGGAAGCATTTGCCGGGTTAAACAGCGCAAACGGAGAAGTGAACATGCTCTGGACGCGGCTTTACCAAATCATTTACCGCTGTAATTTTATGCTGGAAAAACTTGAAGAGGAATCTGTGAAGGCCGTTTATCGTACGTCTGGCTTAAACGAGATCAACAAAGGAGAGGTACTTTTTCTGCGTGCATGGGCTTTCCATCGTTTGTGGGATTTTTTCAGGAAAGCGCCGCTTCAGGATACGCGTATCCGTAGCATTGCGGACGCGATACTTCCTCCTACCCAGGAGTTTCAAATGCTTGACAAAGCGATCGAAGATCTGGAACTGGCCGCTACGTTGCTGCCCGACGCATCATACTGGAAAATAGAAACGGAGCGTGGCAGGGTCTTTAATGAAAGTGCGTACGGGCTCCTGGTGAAATGCTACACGCTACGCGCGAGGTACAACAAGGCCAATGCGGGCGACTACCAAAAAGCGATTGCCGCTTTCAAAAAAATCACAACCCGGCAGCTGGTGCATTTTGCGGAAAACTTTGATTACAAACATGAAAACAATGCCGAGTCGCTCTTCGAACTTCAGGCAAGCCATGCGACTGACCAGGACAATGCATGGCTTGATAATAATTTTGGCGGCGGGGCCGGTCAGATGGGGGCTATGTACCATTACAGCACAAGCCACTGGGGCAACTACGTTTCGGGCATATACGGTCCTACAAAAAAATTAATGAACGCGTATGACAACGGTGACCCGAGAAAAGAATACACTTTCGCGAACTTTACTACGAATGTCACGGGCAATACAGAGGTAAAGGCGCCTGCCTGGGATAAGTTCGATGGTTATCAGTTGATGAAGTATGTGTATCCCGGTCGATGCTGGTTTGAGAAGATTTGGGGTATATCCTCGACCAACAACACCCGCCTGATCCGCTATGCTGATATCAAGCTTTTGGCCGCGGAGGCTTACTTGCAGACTGGCAACGCAGCTGCGGCCCTGGTGCAGGTAAATGACATCCGCGCCCGCGCACGGCGCTCCACGGAAGATGGTAAAGTGTCGACCGCGCCAGCCAACCGCACGGCGATAACCATGCAGCACATTATGAATGAACGATTTATTGAACTTGCTGCCGAAGAAGGTATCCGGTGGACAGACTTGCGGAGTTGGCATGCAGCTGGCTTCATAGATCTATCGACCTGGACAGCCCGCGACTTTGGCTACAATTACAATGAAGCAAACTTTGAGTTTCAGGTATCCAGGCATTTGATATTCCCTATTCCGCAGCGAGAAATGAATACCAATCCACTTATGGCTGCGGCCGGTAACAATCCAGGTTATGATTAAGATCTTTCTCCTATCATGGATGGCTTTCTTCGGAATGCCATCCTCAGCCCATTCCAATCCACCGAAAAAACAGGTGATCAAGGCCGCCTATCTGGGCCACAGCCTGAGCGCCGGTATTCCTGAGATGTTATGGGGCATGTCAAAAAGCACCCGTGCAGACAGTTTTGATTTTACGCATCAACGCAGCAGTGGTGCTCCGTTGCGACACCAGTGGAATCAGTTTGTAGTAAGCGAGAACCGGGAATTGCCAGAGCATACCGATCGGGAAATGATGCGAATATTCAACAAGGCGGATATTGACAAAAGCGCTCACTTAAGCCCGTTTTTCGATCAGCAGGACGGGCTTCCCTCGGGCCAGTATACACATCTGGTAATGACCGAAAGCGTCCCGCGCTATTATGGCAAAGGCTGGGGGAATGTCGTACAGCATACGTATCCGTATGTGGATAGTATATATCAATATGCGCGAAAATATAACCCGGAAATTAAACCATATCTATATGAGGTTTGGCATTGTATCAACAGCGGCACGCCTACCGGCTGCGAGCATGACAAGGATGCGAGCCCGTTCCGTACGCGTTTAAAAGATGATTTGCCTATGTGGGAATCTGTCGTCAACCAGTTCAATAGCAAGAATCCCCGGCAGCGGATGCAACTCATTCCGGTGGGCCAAGGCCTGGGCCTGCTGTCGGACGCTATTGACAGGGGAGAGGTGCCGGGCATTCGTTCCATCAAAGAAATGTTTACGGACGACATTCATGTAAACGATACCTTACGCTATTTTGCTGCCTGCATACATTATGCTGTTTTATTTGAAAAAAGCCCGGTCGGACTTCCCGGCGAACTGCGGCACCTGGATGGCCGGCCTTTTGTGAAACTGTCCAAGGAAATGGCTGCCATCCTGCAAAGACTCGCCCGGCAAACTGTCGTTGGTTACCAGGGAGCGAAGCGCAATTGATGTTTTTATTTTTAATTGATACGATCCGATGTATATACCACGCTTTATTGCTATCCTTTTTTTTATAACAACATGGGGTCCTTACAAGCTCAAAGCCACTGCCCAACCCCAGGAGGTGTTTGTTTCTCCTTCGGGCAGTGACTCCAACGCCGGAACCAGGAACAAGCCGCTGCGCTCAATCCAGAAGGCGGTCGGCATGCTGGAACCCGGCAAGACAGTTACCTTGCTTGACGGACTGTACAATCTGACAGCACCCGTTACGATTACTGCCAAAGGCAGCGCCGAAAGCTGGATAACCATTCGTGGAGAAAAGGGTGCTGAAGTTATTTTGGACGGGTTGAAAATCAATATTCCAGACAGCGGCATTTATCCGCGCAATAATGGTCTTGTGCAGATCGAGCATGCTGCATATATACGGCTGGTCAACATTCATGTGCGTAATTCACACCGATGCGGGATCAATATCCAGGAAAGCAGGTACATCGACGTGATCAATTGTACGTCTGAAAACAGTCTTTCTCCGGGAATAGCCACATGGCAGCGTTGTGAGTACATTCGTATTCTGGGCAACACGGTTATCAATGCTAACGATATGAAAATGAGCTGGACACCTTATAAGGGACACGAAGCGCCGCATGAGGCGATCAGTGTAGCCGGCTCTCACCACTTCGAAGTAGCATGGAACCATGTTTACAACTGTGAAAAAGAAGGCATAGATGTGAAAGAAACCGCCGCTTTTGGCTCGGTCCACCATAATTATGTACACGATTGCAAGCGCCAGGGGTTATATATCGACGCCTGGTTCGGTCAGCTCGAACACATCGAAATGTACAGGAATGTGGTGCACGGCTGCGAATCCGGCATTGCCATTTCATCGGAGGACGGCCCCAATACTAAAAATCTTAAAATCCATCATAACCTGATTTATAATAATCGTGCTACCGGGATTTTCTTTTCCAAATGGGGCGCGGACAACCTGCGGGAGGAAGTTGACGTATATAGCAATACGTTTTACCGGAACGGCTGGGGAAAGAATTTTTCGGGCGATCCCCAGTACTGGCTGAGCGGAGGCTGTTATTTGTATTCAACCAAACTCAAAAACCTTCGTATCCAGAATAATATTTTCGCCCGGAACTTCCCTTTTGAGATCGGGCATACGAGCAAAATGGCTGACAGGTGGGCGAGCCAGCAGCAAATCGATATCAGCCGCAACCTGATCCAGGATACTAACAAATCCGAATTTCCGATCTACCTGCATTTCTGGCTTAAAGACAGCGTTTACGCTACGACCGGCACCCATGCAATCCTTGCTGATCCACACTTCGTAAATCCACAAGAAGGTGATTTCAGGCTGAAAGAAGATTCTCCTGCAAAGGATGGAGGCGGCAATTATTTAGGTGCATTTCCAAAAGGGACAAAGAGGGAAAGCTTTTGGTGGAAAGAAAATTTTCCTCCCGTGATTCACATTGAAAATTACCAACCCAATTACCCATCGGGAACTGAAAAATAATCAGATGATCGTACCTGCCAGAATGTGCTTGTTTTTTATATCAATGCTTAAAAACCCCGTTATGAGAATTGTATTATCACTGTTATTACTGCCGCCGCTCGGCGCTGCTTTCGGGCAGCAAATCAAATCTGATGCCGAAATCGGGGCTCAATGGGGTTTTACACAACCAGCTCCTATTGATTTTAACGACCATGAAGGCTACGTGTCGATTTATAATGGAAAGGATCTGAAAGACTGGGACGGCAATCCGAAATTCTGGCGAGCGGAGGAAGGCTCCATCGTGGGTGAATCGACGCCCGAAAACCCAAGCGGCAACAACTACATTGTTTATCGGGGAATGAAGGCCAAAGATTTTACACTGAAATTTGAAATCAAAGTGGCGGGCACTGGGGGAAGCGGGATGCAATATCGCAGCAAATCGGGTTTGCCCTGGCTGGCTTCCATATCACCCGAGGTGACGAAAAATGTCGGACCAGTGAACCTGAACTGGATGCTGACCGGCCCGCAAGCGGATTTTTGGCCGAGCGAACCCTGGACGGGACAATTTTATTCTGAAAATACCCCCATGCGCATCCTGGCCTGGAGAGGACAGGTCGTGGAAGGTTTTTCAGACAAGCGAAAACGACTGATGGGGACCATTGCGAGTAGTGAAACGCTGGCGAATCTGGTTAAAAACAACGACTGGAACCAGTATACGGTTATTGCGCGCGGCGGCATGTTTCTTCATATTGTGAACGGACAGCTCATGTCTGTGATGATTGACGATGACAAAAAATCGTCCAACAATGAAGCCGGGTATTTCGGAATTGAAATTGAAGCGATTACGAAGGTTTCTGTCCGTAATATCTGGGTAAAAAAGCTAAACTGAACGCCAAATTTTTTAATATATATCAGTAATGATCCTGTTCATTTTATTTTTGCTGTTCCTTCAGCCTGTTGCAGAACCTACACAGTTGGTTCGCGCTGATGACAAATCGATCCGTTATACGGGAAGATTTGATTTTTCGGATCGGGCTAACCCACGCTTTATGTATTCCGGTTGCACGATCAGTGCCGGTTTTATGGGGACTTCGATTGCTATTAAATTGAAGGACGATAGTCTGCGTAACTGGTTCAATGTCCGCATTGACGATCAGCTCTTCAAGCTGGAATCAGCAGATTCGTCCGGCATTTACCAGCTTGCCCGCGACCTTCCCGACAAAGCGCATCGCATTACTATCACCCGGCGTACGGAGTCGCACGGCGGCACTACTACTTTTGAAGGATTTATAATTGACCCGGGTAAAACATTATACCCATTGCCGCGAATTACCAGGACGATTGAGTTCATAGGAAATTCATTGACTTGCGGCTATGGAAACGAGGGCAAAAGCCGGGAAGAACATTTTAAATACGAAACCGAAAATGCGGACCTGGCCTATGGTGCGCTGGTAGCCAAAAAGTTGAATGCAAATTACGTGGCGATATGCAGATCGGGTATTGGGATGCTCCAGTCATATGATGGAAATAAAGATTTCGTTCAGCCTAAATTGTATGACGAGATTGTAGCCGGAAGCAATGCGCAATGGGATTATGCAGCCAATCAGCCCGATGTGGTTGTCATTGAGCTTGGAGCGAATGATCTTGTCAAAACACTTGACAGTGCTCTCTTTGTCAATACTTACATTGCTTTTGTAAAAAAGCTACGGAGCCAATATTCTGACGCTGAT
The DNA here is from genome assembly GCF_005860765.1 of Dyadobacter sediminis. Classification (GTDB taxonomy): domain Bacteria; phylum Bacteroidota; class Bacteroidia; order Cytophagales; family Spirosomataceae; genus Dyadobacter; species Dyadobacter sediminis. The sequence continues at coordinate 12,460 of NZ_VCEI01000008.1, forward strand.
ATCATTTGTGCATCGGGGCCGAACCTGCCGGGAGACAGCACATCGACTTTTCAATCATATATCAGGTCGGTTCAGTCCCGATTTGCGCCCGCCGACAAGAAAGTGCATTATTTTGATTTCGGGTCCATTGATGCCAATGGCAGCGACTGGCACCAGAACCTGAAAGAGCATCAGCATATGGCAAATGGTTTAATACCTTATATCAAAAAATTGAAAAACTGGTGATGATCAATTCAATCAGAAGCATAGCGATAGTATTTGTAGCGCATATCCTTTCTCCTTCGGGATTTGCACAATCACTGCCCGCCTCCGATTTCTGGAAAATAGCGGCTGACGGCGGTATCGTCTGGAATGTAAGCAGTGAGCAGCGACTTGCGCATGGTGATAATATAGAAATGTCGGGAAGCAATGTTTCCGGGATTATCCATTATACTATCAATAAAAAGCGCCAGCTTACCCTTAAACGCGATATCATTTTCCCACAATTACGTACCTACGACCGGACCAATGGAGTAAGCTGGCAAAAGTACCGGGCTTACCTGCGTCAGACCTACGGATCAGAGATCGAGCCAAGTATTGCCGATGGCCAGAAAACAATCGTTTTCGAAGAAGTTGATTCAATTGGGATAGAAGGGAAACTGATTATTTATCACACACCTGTCAATGATATCAGGCTTACCCGGACATTGTTTCCTTCCATGACCGAAAGGCTTTTTGTCGAGCAATGGACGCTGACGAATGTTGGCAAAAACAGTAAACAATTAAGAACGGGCAACACAACTTACAAAACGACGCTCGACGGATACAAAGGTGCATATCACATTCACGTGTACAGCGACGCGGGCGGGCAAATAGATTTAGCTGCAAACGAGTCTTACAGCTTTGGATTATACTTTGCGGCTGCCATTGACAATGAGTCAGCCGAGGGGTTCAATTACAAAAAGGCTGCTTTAGAGCGGAACGAATTTCTTCGATCCATGCGCCAAAACTTGGTTTTGGAAACTGGTAATCATGTACTTGATAGATTGTTTTATTTTTCAAAGATCCGGGCTGCTGAAAGTATTTTCAATTCTAAAATGGGTCTTGTGCATTCCCCTGGCGGGGGTAACTACTACCTTGGTGTTTGGGCAAACGATCAGGTTGAATACAGCGGCCCGTTCTTTCCTTTGCTAGGTTATGAAAAAGGCATTGTCGCTGCCCGCAATGCTTATCGGAAATTCCTGCAAAACATTCCGTCAGCAAGCAATCCGATTCCCTATTCTTTCGAGATTGAAGGTGATATCCAGTCTTCCAATAAAGATCGGGGCGACGCGGCTATGATAGCTTACGGAACATCGCTGTATCTGCTGCGCACGGGCGATCGGGAGGCAGCAAAAGAATTGTGGCCACTGGTTGAATGGTCGCTTGCTTACTGTCACAGCAAGTTAAACGAACACGGAGTTGTACGCTCACAAACAGATGAAATGGAAGGGCGAATCCCAACCGGAGATGCCAATCTTGCAACCAGTTCGCTCTATTACGGAGGCTTGAAATATGGTTCCGTCTTGGCAAAGGAGCTGGGATACAAAAGCTTGTCAAAACAGTATGAGCAACATCGGCGAGATCTGGAAAAAAGCATTGAAAGCCATTTCGGTCATCATATAGAGGGACTTGACACATACCGGTACTATGAAGGAAGCGAGCGGCTCAGACATTGGATCTGCCTGCCTTTGGCCATGGGAATCAATACCCGCGCCGAGGCAACCGCAACAGCGTTGCTCGATAAATTGTGGACAGAAAATGGCATCCTGGTAGAACTCAATCCAGACAAAAAGGGTCAGGATGTATTCTGGGACCGAGGTACACTTTACATGTTTCGTGGGCTGTTTAAAGCAGGTTTTTTGGATAAATCTCTTGAAAAACTTGTGTCATTTTCCCAGAAAAGGCTTTTAGGTGATCATGTACCGTATGCTGTCGAGGCTTATCCTGAAAACGACATGCGGCATTTGTCTGCGGAAAGTGCATTGTATTGCAGGATCTTTCTGGAAGGACTGCTTGGACTTGAACAAACCGGGTTTTGTTCATTTAGCATCACTCCGCAACTAAGCCAGCACTTACCGAAATTGACGCTTCGTAATCTCCACCTTGGTGACCTTATTGTATCAATACAACTGGAACTCACAGGGGATAATAAAGTAATTACAAAAATTTACAAAGGCGAGAAGCTGATTGTAAATACAATTGGTAAAAATCATAACAGAGTTGCATTCTTGCTACGGTAGCGAAAGAGAACTGCATCATTTGATTCCGGTAGGCGAAATCATCATCAATCCGGAACTGACGTAGAATACAAGCTACTAATCCATACTGTATTAATTTATAAATATGTATTCATGAAAGCATTTAAAATTAATTCCAAGCTAATAAGTGTGTTGTTACTCCTGATCGGTTGCAAGGTTTTTGCCCAGAAAAAAACGGATACCGCGTTTTTCAACAAAAAAGACTTGACCGGCTGGTCAGCCGCTAACATGCAGTACTGGGCGGTTGAAGACGGTGCAATTGTAGGCCGGGCAACGCAGAAAGTGGAGAAAAACCAGTTTTTGTGGTCGGATGTAAAAGTGGCCGATTTTTATTTGAATGTGGATGTACTCTTGGAATGCAACGATTGCAATGCGGGGATCCAGTTCCGGTCTAAAAAAGCGGACGCATCAGGTCAGTCAATTGGTTATCAGGCTGATATGGGGAGGGATGTATGGGGCCGGCTCTACCACGAACACGGACGGGAAAAGCTCGATTGGTCGGATCGGGGTGAAAAGGCAGTGAAACCCGGTCAGTGGAACAAATATGAAATCCTGGCTTCAGGCGACCGTATCTGGACTGCCATCAATGGAAAACTGGCAGTATCTGTGAAAGATCCGGGCGGTGACCCGTCGGGATATATCGCCTTGCAAATCCACTCCGGCGACGCGCAGACTGTCCGGTATAAGATTAATTCGTTAGTACATAACCCGAAGGTGGAACTCGCCGGGTTAACCGAAGCGCAGCTGGTTAAAGAGCTGAAACTTCCAATGAACAAACCACTCGGCAAATCATCGTCGCTGACATTTAAAGAAAATGAAGTGATTGTGTTTGCCGGTGGTACCAATATCGTGAACATGCGCAAGGACTGCTACCTTGAAACGTTGCTCATGGCTGCAAACCCGCACACCAGGCTCCACATCTGGAACCTGGGCTGGGACGGAGATACGGCCTACGAGCAATTCAGGGACGTTGGTTTTGGAAAATGGTCCAGGAATCTAGATAGTCTTGGGGCTGACGTTGCTTTTATTCAGTTTGGACAAATGGAATCCCTGTGGGGAGAAGCGGCATTACCTGAATTTATCAATGCATATAAAAAGCTCCTTTCCGAGATCAAAACAGGAAAGCGCCGTATTATTTTGCTTTCACCTATTCCGTTCGAACCCGAAAACCTGAATTCCAGGCAGGGTAAGCTGGCACAAAACCCTTTGATAAATGCCCCGGTTGAGAAGTATGCAGCGGCAATCAGAGAGCTGGCTACTCAGGAAGGTTATTTATATATCGATCTGTATACCCCGCTGCAAAAGTCTCCGCTGGCAGGTTCGCTAACTTTCAATGGTGTCCATCTTTCGCCGGAAGGGCAAAAAGTTACGGCTGAGGTGATCGTGCAGGAGCTGGGAATACAACATCGGATTACCGAAAAACTGGAACCCTTACGGAAAAAAATTTTGACGAAAAACCAGCTCTGGATTGGCTACTGGCGTCCCGGCAACTGGGCTTTTCTGGGCGGCGACCGCACCACGGTGCCTTTCAGCCATGATTGGAAGAATACCGAAAAAAGAATTTTTCCCGAAGAAGTAAAAGGTTTTCAGCCGCTAATCCTGGAAGCCGAAAACCACATTTTTGAACAGCAAAACCTGCTCGTTACACAAAACTGATAAATTTATTTTCATGCAAAGACTATCATACCTCATATCGTTTGCTTTTTTACTATCCTACACAAGTTTTGCCCAGGTAAATCTAATGTCAGTTGCGCCAGCCGAACCCGACAATTCGGTGGAGTCGGAAATGGCGTCTTTCAAGATCGCCGACGGCTACAAAATTGAATTGTTTGCGTCGGAAACCTTGGGAATCGCCGACCCCTGTGCAATGCGCTGGGATGAAAAAGGGCGTTTGTGGGTACTTACGATCCCATCCTATCCGCAGCCGATGCCCGGTTCAGATCCTAATGACAAGCTGGTGATCCTGGAAGACAAAGACGGGGACGGGAAAGCAGACTATTCATCGGTTTTTGCAGAAGGGCTGAACATTCCGCTGGGCTTTGAGCTTGGGCATGGCGGCGTTTATCTCGGCGAGCAGACCGAGTTGGTGTTTCTCAAAGACACCGACAATGACGGCAAAGCAGACAGCCGCAAGGTATTGCTCTCCGGTTTTGGAACGCACGATTCACACCAGACGATCAATTCTTTTTTGTGGAGTCCGGGCGGCGAACTTTTCTTTTCACAGGGACACAGCATTTACAGCCGGGTTGAAACGGCATGGGGTATTAAGAAAGCGGATCGTGCTTCGATTTGGAGGTATCGTCCATTGCAAAACAGGCTCGACGGATTTCTGGACGGGTCCACGGCCAGCGTAAATCCCTGGGGGATGAACTTTGGCGAGTGGGGCGAGATGTTTCACAAGGCCAATGATCCTGAGCTTTTTTATACCGTTCCGGGAATGGTCAACACTACCCACCGTGCATTGCTTCCGCCGATTGGAGAGCTGGTAATCAAAGGTTCAATCATTGAGATTGTCCGTACCAAACATTTACCCAAAGACCTGTGGGGCGATTTTGTGATTGCCGGTTATTATAACAACAAAGTAGAGCGGATGCGCGTGGCAGAGGATTCATCCGGCTACAGGGCCACATTGCTGGACCCGATACTGACTTCGTCCAGCCGCAGCTTCCGCCCGATCGATATCAAGATCGGGCCGGATGGTGCAATGTATGTGCTCGATTGGTATAACCCGATTATTGGACATTACCAGGCTTCCATGCGACATCCCGACCGTGATAAAACGCATGGACGGATCTGGCGGATCACAGCCACTGGCCGACCGTTGCTTACACCTCCGGTACTCACCGGACAATCTGTTCCTACCTTACTCGATCACCTCAAATCAAAAGAACACTGGGTTCGATACCAGGTAAGAAAGCTTCTCGCCGAACGCCCGTTTGAGGAAGTAAGCCAGCCGCTGACTGACTGGGTTGCGAAACTCAGCCCGGCGGACGCAGATTTTGAACATCATTTGCTGGAAGCAATCCATGTATATGAAAGCCACGAGATCGTGAATGAAGATTTGTTGCAAAGGTTGGCAAAAGGCGAAGAACCGGGCGCCAGGGGCTACGCCGCGCATGTTGCCGGGCGCTGGGCCGACCGTCTGGAAAATCCGCTGGCCATTCTCGAGCCGCTGATCAACGATCCCGTGGCAAGAGTGCGGCTTGAAGCGCTCGTGGCTGTCAGTGATGTACACCGGCCGGAGGCTATGGCTGTCGCTGGCCAGATACTTAATTTACCAACTGATAAATTTATCCGTTATGCATTGGAAAAAACGGTTTATGCATTGGAGCAGGAGTGGGAGCCGGCTTTAAGAAAAGGTATGCTTGCATTTAAAGACCCCGCACATCTGGCCTACATTGTAAGCGTCATTCCGCCGACGTGGTATACTGCCGATATGTACCGTAAACTGATCTCGGACGAGTTGTCAAAAGAAGTAAAACGAAGCTTGCTGATCAGTCTGGCAAAGGTGGGCGGACCTTCGGATATTGAATTTGTGCTAAAACCTGCAAATGTAGCCGATGATGCCGTTTTGCTCGATCATCTTGCCAAGACCGAACCTCGGCCTGTAACGCAAGTTTCATTGAACAGATTAAAAAGCATTCTTGAGGGACCGGATAACAAAGAAGTCGCCAAATCGGCGGTACGGCTGATCAGGGCCTGGAAGCTGAAACCGCTTGCACCAGCGATACAAACGTTAGTTTCCAATGGACAAAAGGATGCGTCTCTCCGCGCCGAAGGTTTGCAAACATTGGCACAACTGAACGGGCGGGGAGCTTTACCGATTTTACAAAAACTAGTCAAAAATCCGCAAACGCCCCGACAGATCCGGCTTGCAGGATTGCAAAGCCTGAGTATGCTGGATATTGGCCTCGCTACCCAGGCCACGCTCAACGAAATTGGTATTTTTGGCGGCTCGGTTGCGGAATTCAAGGAAATTCTATCTCCGGTTCTGGAACGCAAGGGTGGCATAGCCTCACTCACCACAGCCTTAGCCACAAAAAGCTTGTCCAGAGAAAAGGCAGGACTCATGCTGGAAGTACTTGCCGTGAAAGGGATCAATGCGGCGGAGCTGAAAACTTTGCTCAACAAGCAGGCCGGTGTGAAAAACCTTGTGACCAGAAACTATGATCAGCAATATGTGGACAAGCTTTCAAAACAAGTTAAAGAAGCCGGAGATGCCGGAAAAGGGAAGGCGATTTACATGGCTAATCCCAGCTGCGCATCCTGCCACACAATCAATGGAAAAGGCGGGAATATTGGTCCCAATCTGTCAGCTATTGGCAAAGGTCTCTCTACAAGGGAGATCATTTCAGAAGTGCTCTGGCCCAATCAAAATGTGAAAGAGGGCTATAACAGGGTGGCGGTGGAAACGAAAACCGGCGAACTGATCCAGGGGATCAAGATTTTTGAGAATGCGGAAGAAATACAAATTGAAACTACGGAATCCAGAAAACCGAAGGTATTAAGTAAAAAGATCATTGTCAGCAAAACGGAAACCGGCTCGCTTATGCCGTCAGGACTGGTGGATAATTACTCAGAGGAGGAGCTACGCGATTTGCTGCGGTACCTGAGTGACCTGGGAAACTGAGATGCGAAAATGCCTGGGCGAAGCTTTTAATGTAGACCATCTTTCTCCAAAATCAATGATATTGAAAAATTGTCTAACTTTCATATATTTATTTTAGTATTTAAGTTTGAAAGTAAGAGAATCAGCTTGTTTTAAATTGTGCTCGGCTTTTATATTTTCATTTTAAAAGATGATAATCCTTACATTCCGGTTAGTTCGTAACCAGCAACTTGATGACTTCCATTGCAGCTTCTGACCTGATTTTCAGCACAAAAACCCCTGAGCTCAACGAAAGACCTGAAATATCTACTTCTACTTTTTAGCCAGTTAATGCCATTCTAGCTGTTACAACTATATAGCTTTGGCCAGCAATATTTAACAGATCAAAGAAAACATCTTTGTAATGTTTTCTGAATACCTGCTTAGTAAACTCCTTTTCAATGGGTATCAAAAGCGATTTAAGATACTGTTCAGGAAGCGAATAGCGGTGTGATGTTTTGCTTACTGCGCGAACAAGTGCCTGGTCTTGATTCCTAACGCGGAACAGGTATCAGATTTGAAACGTTACCTTAATACGGGTAGTTTGCAAGTTAATGATTTCTTATATCTCATTAACTTGAAAAGCTGCAAAGCTCAAAATACATAGTGATCTGAGCAGGGTCACTGTTTTGATAATAAATCTTCTAAAATTTCACATGCCATTGCTGGTATGCAAAGTCAGAACTTTACTTTAACTTTCATTTGCGATGAAAAAGATACTGATCCCCATAGATTTCTCTGAAAGTTCACAGCATATTATCCAAGTTGCCAAAGCAATTGCTTTGAAAACTGGAGCCGAACTTGCTATTATGCATACTTATCAAACCAACATTGCCATTCCAGTAACCGAAAGTACAGAGCAGGTGTGCGATGACATGGAGAATTCCTATAAGCAACTATTGAATGAATATGTAATTGGTGCGCAGATAGAGGGCTACCAGGCAGAAGGAATCTGGGAATCTAATGGAATTCATACATCGGTCCTGAGTCAGGCCTCGAAAATCAAAGCTGATCTTATTGTAATCGGCCGGACCGGACAAGGAAATTTTATGGATAAGCTGATCGGCAGTTCAGCAACCGGTATTGCGCTGGATGCTTACTGTCCGGTATTGGTTGTACCTTCTCAGGTAGAGACTATTAAGTTTACACGGGCGGTATATGCAACACAGCTCGAATACGAGGAAATCAATATTTTACATCAGGTAAAAAGATTAACAGAACAGCTAGGTACCAGACTGACCTTTATCAAAATCAGTTCGTTAGAGCAGCCTAATATCCAGCCGGATGAGCAGTATGTTCAGCAGATGATCAATGAACTTGATATTTCGGCCAGTGATATTGTCATTCAAAAAGAAAGTGGTGTCATTGAGGGCATCAAAAAGTATTGTCAACAGGTCGAGGCTGATCTGCTGATTGTTTCAACCCGGGAAAGAGGCTTCTGGGAACAGTACATTGTCAATCCAAGTATAACTAAAAAATTAGTGGTGGAAACTGATGTTCCCTTGCTAGTATTTCATCTTAAATAACAAAAGCTTACTTTGGCAAATAGGTATGCACCATAAAGTATTCCCAGAAATCAGATATTCAAGAAGCGTATGTTACTGAATTAGGTTTACAGTTTAAGAATTAATCACATGTTGATTATTAGAAATCAAATAGCTATTATAGTGTTATCTTCGTAGTAGATATATATTAACAAATTTCAATAGTTATCATGTAATTATGAATATTTTCTATAAAAATTCATGTATTTTACTTGTTGTATAACTGACATTATGTTAAATAAAATATTTGACACTATCTCAAAATCTGTGTAAAGTTTAAATCGGGGTTTGTAACTCCGATTTTTTACTTTTAACAAAACACAGTTTATGAGACCAGAAGATTTGTTGACTGATGAGTTTTTAAAGCAGTTCAAGA
>NZ_VCEI01000009.1 GCF_005860765.1 Dyadobacter sediminis
TGAGGTTCTTCTTACAAATAGCCGGAAAACGGCGTTAGTAAACTATGTATTTAGTTTTGGCTTTCTCAAAGGCCGTAAGCCATTGACTCCAAGATCCGGGTTTGTGTTGAAGGAGTATTTTCCCAACCGGTTGATATGGGCAAATGGAGCAGGAGAGATAAATTCAAAGTCATTTTCATCTATCGGATATCCTTCCTGGTGTAATTCTTTGATAATTTCTTGTATATAAACCGTGTTCCATACCAGGACAATATTGGTGATCAGGTTCAAGCTCCTGACCACTTTTTGCTGTTGTTCTTCTTGTTTTCTGCGTACAATCCCATCGCCGCCAAACCAAAGATAAAGTCTTAGGTTGTGCAGCTGCTCTCCTTTGATCAGCTGTGTGTTGATCTTTCTACGTAAAGGCATGCTAAGCAGGTATTTAAGGATAAAAATGGTTTTTACCAGCTGGCCATAAGCCTGCAAAACATACATCAGGTTATTTTGGCGCGGGTACGATTGAAGCTTAGAGATTAGCAATGAAGCGGTTACACGCCCTGATTTAATGGAAGCTGCGACTTTGAGAAGTTCGTCAAAATGTTGTTTGAGATAATCAGGATTAACACGACCGGTGAATTTCAAAGCAGGGTATTCCCATTCCCGATCCTTGATTTTACACAGCCGCTGATCTTTTATGTCCCGGATCCTTGGACAAAAATCCATACCCAGCAGATCAAACAGCGCAAAGATTAGGTCCGAATATCCTGACGTATCGGTTGTATGTTCGAGTATTGTCAAATCGGTTTCATTGCCTATAATTTCATCAAGTACGTAAGTGGCGTCCCTTTCGGTGGACGAAATGCTCCGGCTGCCATACTGGCTATATTGATCCGAGGTATGTGTATAAAAGGTAATTCCCTTACCGTAACCAAAATAATTGGGGAGCGCCTTCGCATTCCGGATTTTCCCGCTGGTCGGGAACCGCTGCCCGTCCGAGGATGAAAGTGTGCCCCCGCCCCAATAGCCGCTCAACCATTGTTGATAATGAAAGTTAACAAGTGCATCGTTGGCTTTTTTAAGATTCTCTTCTGAGAGATAGTTATTGCTTGTCCACCAAAGCGTTTGATAATCAATCTCACAAGACCTAGCCAAATCCGACAGAGGAATATTACATCCGGATGCAAAAACAGCCGCATATAAAATAGACTGGTGTTCCTGGTTACGCGGTTCATTTTCCAATCCATGAAGATGTTCGGAAAAATTTATCCATGCATCCACTTCTTTAATTATATCTGTGATGTTGACTTTCGGGAGCCGTTGATTGATTTGTTCCCGGAGTGCTTTTGCTGAAAAGGGTACATCTTCTGCCGGCAATGCAGGCACTACCAGGATGCCTTCTTCAAGCCGGATCTCTCCACCCGCATTCAAGAGCTCATCCAGCGGTTTCAACAGTGATTCCAGCTCTTGCAAGCGCTGGTCGATACGCTCGGTGGGAAGAGTTGGCATTGACATTTGATTGCAAAAATCCTGTCGTAGCAGTTCCCACTGCACATTTGAAAGAAGCAACGAGTTAAAGTCGGCATATTTTCGGGAGATATTGATAAATACATCGCCCGCACGGAGCCGGTCCCGCAAGTTGGCCAGGGCACATAATTCGTAAGGTTGGCGTTGTGGAAGGGCTTCCGGCTGTTGCTGATCGTTTTCAAAAATCAGTTTGTTCCAGGAAGGCGTTATAAAATCAATCGGCGCGTCATCAGGCAGTTTTCTTCTTTTGCCCGTTTGCAACCCGGTCAAAATATCAAGCACACCCAGAAAGCCATCTTTGGAATGGGCAATTTGAAAGTCAATGGTTTTAAGAAGGTTAGGGGTGAATTGTTTTAAGGTTGTATAGTAGTTGTTCAGATAGTATAAGTAAGTTTGCCTGGCTGGGCGAAGAGCAGCCCCGGTTACCAGTAATGCCTCCCTGAGCATTTCCTTTGGATATATTTCAAAAATACAGGTACGGAGCTGATCGTCTGTAATGGTGTCATTGATGATAATACTAACAGTCTGGGACAGGGTTTTCATCGCCTCGTTCTGTGATTTGAACAAGGTCTGCTGATATGTGTCGAGTTGCTTTTTTGATCCGTTGACAATGTGCTCCCAATAATCATCAAACATTTCCAACACCTTGTCATTGGTATCTATCAGGCTCTCATACAGGAAGCAAATTAAAATCGGGTACCGCCTTGTAGCGTTCATCCGCTGTAGATACTTGTTAGAAACATTCCTGGCTATTTGGGCCAGCCTTTTTCTGCGGTTTAGGCTTATTACCGATAAGTCCCATTCATGGACGTTTAATGATTTTAAAAAATTGATCTTTTCCAACGTCTGGTTAATAGCCCTGGGCGTATTGCTGGTGGGGACTTGGCAAAGCCAACGGTGCAAAGTGATGCCGCCGGTATCGTCCAATTCGACTATTTGCGTCAGCCTGGCCTTCATTTCCTCGGTCAGCAGCAAACTAAGCCTTCGATAGGTTTCCTGGTGCAGCTGTTCATCCAGGCTACCAACAATCCTTTCCAATGTCCCAATAGACGGCCTCATAATTTTTTCCTGCCCCAGTTTTAAACACACTTGCCTGAGCAATATCGGCTGGTTGTCATGTTCCATCCCCTTATCGAGCAGCCAGGGCAAAAGCCAGATTTCATCCAGGGGCTGCCACCGGCGGAATTTCAAATATTTTAAGATTACATTTAAATGCTCCGTTCTGGTCTTATCCCGTTGCCCGTATATTAATAACAGTTCAATATCAGAATCCAGTTGCCTACTTACCATGGCAGCTACATTTGCCGGGATCTGCTGCTGCCATTTGTCTGGAAGAAAACCCATGAACCGGACAATCCCAATCTGGAGTGCGATCGCTAGCCGGTTGTGCTCCCCTCTGAACGATTTAAGAAAAATATTGTCCTGCCGCGTGATTTGGAAAAATTGCATCAGGTCATATTCTGATATTTCTGTCGGGACCTTTTCGTAACGTTCACGCTGGGATTGGTTCAAAAATCGTGATGCCATATGAAAATGGGGCTATCAAAAAGGGTATCAAAATTCACCCCGTCTGCAATAGGTTTAAAGCCTGTTTTTAAGCGTTAAAAAGTATATTTGTAAAGGAGTTCCTTTTTGATAAGCAATTAAATGAAAAAACAGAACAATCGGGCCAAACGGGTAGCACTATATGCCAGAGTATCTACTCTGGATAAAGGGCAGGATCCACAGACCCAGCTGGACCAGTTACGGGACTACGCCCAAAGACGAAACTTTGAAGTCATGGGAGAATTTATAGACTACGCTTCCGGAACAACCCAAGACAGGGTCCAGTATAAATTGATGATGGAAGCGGCCAGAAAGAGAAAGCTGGATGTAGTCCTGGTTTGGCGGTATGACCGCTTTGCCCGCTCAACCCAGGCACTGGTCAATGCCATGAAGGAATTTCAGAGTATGGGAATAGATTTTATCTCCTATCAGGAAAATATTGATACCACCACGCCGACTGGTGAGCTGATATTTCATGTGATGGCTTCTCTGGCCCAATTTGAGAGCTCACTGATCAGCCAAAGGGTTAAAGCCGGTATGGCAAGGGCAAAAGCACAAGGAAAACGTATTTCACGGCCAACTATATCAATGGATCGACAGAATGAAATTTTTGATTTGCAAAAGCAAGGATTATCAATGAACAAGATTTCTAAACAACTAGGAATAGCTTATGGAACAGTTTACAACTACCTATCCAAAGCGAAGGATACTCTTTAACCGCGTTAATTTAGCATCAATGATGATCTTGGCTTTTCTAAATCTCCTCATAAAAAGTTAACAGATTGCGATGGTGGTCTAGTGCCGGAAATTCCCGGTCTCCCCATGGCTGCTCTTGTACAACAGTGTCAATATCATAAATTACACCTTGCTTTTTATATTCTTCGTACAACTCATCAATACCCTGGACTTCAATCCGGCAACTGGCCGTGCCTGCCAGAAAGCTTTCAGCCCCACTGCAAATTGGATCTGCTACCAGGGATAAGCCTTTATTCTTCCAGCTTTCATCCGAAGATGCCCACAAGTGGATTTCAATTTCGTCCCGGACTACTTTTGCAAAGCCATCGTCATAATAAGGTGCTGTAAAACCTAACTTTTCAGAATAGAATTTAACGGATTCGTCAATGTTTTTAACAGGAAGAGCTGGGATCGTTTTCTTCATTTTCATAGATACTGATATCATTTAGTTCAAGCACAGCACGACTTATTCAATTGTATCGGGGGACATTTTTGGGTTCCATAAGTGCAAAAAACACAGCAGTCACCGGAAGCAGGCTTTAACAATGTTTTGCAATTTGTACACTCGTAAAAGTACATACATGCATCAACAGGCATTGTTTCCAAGCGTCGGGTGCCGCAATGCGGACAAGTAAGTATGGATTCCAATATTAAATTCATAACTGCTTAGTTTGTTTCAACAACTTTATAACCAGTAGCGTCGACTGCCTTTTTAATTTCTGCCAGTGACGTTTTCTTACTATCATATCTAACCGTTGCATTGCCATTCTTATACGAGACCTGAACCTGCCGTATGCCTTTTAACTTATTAACTTCCTGTTTAACATGATGTTCACACCCTTCACAGGTCATTCCCTTAATTTTTATATAGGCTGTTTGGTCTGTTTTGGAAACCGGTTGTTGTGCTTCCTGCTTTTGCTGATAGGCCAGTCCTGAATAACTTGGGACGGCAATCAGAAGTACTGCTGCAAGGGTTACCAGGCTTAAAAACTTTTTGGTTTGCATAAATGGTTTGTTTTCAGGTCCACAATTACATGAGTCTTCGGAAGCGGGTTTTAACTGCTGATACCATGCAAAACCCAAAATCAATACGGTTCCAGCAATAAAATAAGGACGCGCAGGCGCAATCCAATCAAAAGTGGTTGCCAAGCTGCTTGTCCCGGCCACCATGGCCAATAATGGTGTGATACAGCAAACAGAACTTGCCAATGCAGTTAGTATGCTGGCATTAGCGGTGATTTTGGACGCTTTCATAAGGCTACACTTTCTTGACTGGGGATATCAACAAATAGTTGACCGATGATACTGGCCTGATCAGGTATGATCGAATAAAAGATAGTTTGTCCAGTTTTTCTGGTACGTACTAAACTGGCATCTTTCAGTTTTCGCAGGTGCTGAGAAATAGCAGGGACGGTCATTTGCAAAATATCACTCAAATCGCAAGGACAAAGCTCGTTCTGCTGCTGGATAAGATAAAGTATTTTAAGCCGGGCCTCATTTCCAGCAAGCGCATAAACCTGCGCTAACCTGGTAAAAGCGTCTTCATTTTCGTCTAAGGTTTCCTTGCATAGTTGGATCTGCTCTTGATCCGCGAACAAACGGATGCAGCTACTAATTTGATCTGACTCTTTTTCTACATCTTCCATATCTGCCACTAATATTTGGGCAAATATAACAGTATTTAAGTATTTGCTTAAATATATTTTTGAAGATTAAAAACTATGTGCAAATAGTCAAACAGAGTAAACTAACTCATTGGCCGCCGCTGCGGTTGGGACCGGGTTGGCGGACCAGAAGAACCCTATTTCAAGGCAACTGGAAATTTCGTATAGAACAGTGTATAAATTATGCCTCAAAACTAAAAGCGTAGTTTACTAACGCCGTTTTCCGGACATTTGTAAGAAAAACCTCAAGAAGCGAATGGAAGACATTCGATTTTGACACGTTTACACTTGAAGCACCTTCAAAATGGAAAGAATTCAGTGCCCAGGGCTATGATTCTAAAGTGGGAGGCGTTACTGATGGCAAGGACACCTTGGCTTACGATTATGGTATGTATTCTTATCGATTTACTGCTGAAACAGAAAAAACGCATATCATCACAGAAGGTAATCGGAATGGTTACCCAACAAAAATGGTAAAACCAAGAAAACCTGGTGAAGGCTTGATCGGGATCTATTATAATTTAGGGGTAGTTAGATTGACGCTTTTCGGCAGAACCAGGAATGAAAAGACGTTCACGCAGATTATAGAATCAGTGAAAATTAAATAGAACATTTCCCGAAATGGCCTGGTCATTGTCCAGACAACTGTACTCTATAAAGAGTGCTGCTATCCGGAAACGCCGTTGACCGGATAGCAGCACTCCTTCATAAAGTCCTAATACAACTGCTGCTCCGGAACGAACCGACAAAAAGTCCCGCCTCTTTGTACTAATCGAAGAACTTCTTTCAAAAGCTGCTCAGCCTCTTGATCTGTGTTTTCTCATTTAACATAAAATCCGTTATGAAAACTTTAGAAACCAATTCTAGGTTTTGTTATGTGATCACCTACTTTGTTATGCAAATAAAGCATTGTACTTTACCTAGTATATATTACTGAGTACACTAACGTTTAGTAACAATAAAATATCAAAAAAGCATTGCTAACAAACAAGACGATAATACTAAGTCTTAACTACAAATATAATGTCTGCCAAAGACTGATATTCCGTCTGAGATGTTTTCGGAAAATTATATTGTATGAGTAATTCATCTGCATTACTTGAGTCATATTGAAAATTATTAAGATAATCAAAAATCGTTGGCTCCAATAAAGCTAAGTCTCTTTTTAATTTCCATGAGTTTGAAAAATCATTAGTATCAACTAACACAAGAAATAACCTATTTTCAGAACCAAAACGCATATCCCCTTGATTTTCATAAAGCCATTTAGAAAGGATCTTAGGGTTTTCCTGAACCTCATTTAAGATCTCCAATTTTTCAGACTTTATTGTATCTAAGACTGCAAGGCAAAACTCATCGCCTTTGTCTTTCATCTTTTCAGTTATTTCGTAATATATTTCATTAGGCTTCGCATCCTTATCAAAATATATTTTTGCCTCCCTAGCTTTAGCCTTTAAAAAAGTTAACTCAACTGGTAATTTTTTCTCTGCACGTCTCTCTTTGATATATTCTGCTGGTAAATAAGTGACCTTTAAATCGAACGGAATGTCATTAATAAAAAAATCAACACTTTTAATTTGTCCCACTGTGGGTAGAACTGCATTGTGAGACTTAAATATATGCTCAATAAGAATACTTGACCAATGATTATACCAGCTATTTAAAACATACCCTTGAACCGCAACATTAATTTCTGTTTCAAATTTAGACATTAACGTGTCATAAGATTTTAACACTTTTACGTACCTACTTACTAAGTATTTATCCAAAGCGTTTTGATAGTCTCCACCCCAATCAAAGTTTCTTAATTTATATAATTCAGAAACTAATTGTTGGGTATCTAAATTCTGTAATTGAGAGAGGTTTGTTTTTCTAATGTAATCATTTAGTTTTTGATGAGATTCATCAATGCTATTGCTACTTAAAAGGTTAAATAACTCAACAAATTGTTTACTTAAGCTTGTCTCAGCCAGTTCTATATCATAGTCTTTGGCAAATTCAGTAATAAGCTCCTTTCGAACTATTGACTTTACTTTCAACCACAACAAACCAACACTGTCTTTACTAAACTCTTCTAAATGTTCTGTCTCATGTAATTTCTTCCAATAATTAAAATCTTTCATTTCCTATTAAATTTAAGTCATTATTGAAAAAAATTTGTTTTTTAGGCTTACAAACAAACAGAACTTCTCTACTGCCAGCTACGCTACCTTTCCCACCCCTACCATTACCATAAGATTTAAATTCAACAGAAACGTCTTTGTATTTAGAAATAATATTTTTTAAGTCATCTACGATTGGAAAACTTCGATCATTATAACTTATAATCCAATGAGGAATATCCTGCGATAGTTTAAATAGTTTATCAAAAGAATTAATGACATCCTTTTTTTTATCAAAACCGCTGAACTTTTGAGGTTCATATCTTTTGATACCATTAATAAAATCCTTGTCCTTCCAATATTCTGTATATGTTTCAAGCAAATGGTAAAAACTTTGATAATCTGCGTGGCTATTACAATATGGTGGATCAAAATATGCAAGATCAACGTTATCAATTTGTGGTATTATATCCAGAATATTATGATTATAGCTTTTGTTTTCTTGATTATTATCGAAGACTGCTTGATTATACTGTGATAGTAAGTCTATAAAAATATCCTTTATTGGCCTAGCAAGGCTTCTGTTTCGTTTTACTCGCTCTGGATCGTTAGCATATTTTAAGGCTTGGGTATGCCCAAAGTGACCCATAGTTACTTTTCTTGTCATACTACGATTCATAATCGTAAACGCCAATGATTGTTTATATATGTTCGAAAGTAGTTGGATATTTGATCTATAATTATCAAGAAACTTTGCATCTTCTTTTTCAAAAAATACATTTGTATATACATCTTCAATTAATGTAAAATCATGACTATTGTGATTTTCATTAAACAAGATATCCAAATCTCCTTTTGTTATTTTTTCTTCCCGATTTTCTATAAGAGAAAGTCCAATTTGATGATTGAAGTTTAAAAAGTCATTAGTTATCGTTTTAAAACCCATTTGTTTAAAAAGAAAACTAATAGATTGCGATCCTGCAAAAGCATCCAATGCAGTTTTAACCTTCTTTGGAATATGGCTTTTTATCCATGCCAGATGAGTATGCTTAGCGCCTAGATATTGTGGGTCTGGAAATTTATAGTCGAAATTCGAATATTCTTCAAAAAGCATTATAGATTTATTTTATGCTATATCCAGTAACAGTTTTTAATGGATATAGAATTGTCATTAACTTTAACTTGTTATCAACAAATATAGCAAACTTACCAAACTAACGTTCGTACCGGCTACAATGTCTGCTTAAAAGCTTATTGCTGTGCTTTTAAGCAGACAGTTTCGGCAAACAATGTTAGTTAATTACATCTAAATCATCCTATTCCTAAATTCTTCCCAGGCTTTCTACCAATATCATACCCTTCTCTCAGAAGACTATCTCGGTCAGCTGCTAACTGAAGCTCATTTTTATTAATATCAACTTGAAGTCGATGTCGGATATACTCAACCCCAATTACTCCCTGATCCCTTCCAATTTTCCTGCTAATTTCTTCAATGTCATCAGGCTGTAGACTTTTTAGGTACTTGGAAAATTCGGTGGCACTGCCTTTATGATGCACAAAGCTCTTTGCTATAGTTGTTTCGTACGCTATTTTTGATTTGGCAATAGCTTCCCGGTCCTTTTCAGCCTGTACATTCTCTTCTATTTTTCCAACTACACTGCTGCCCATAAACTCAGCCCCAAGCTCTCTGGATGAGATCGGTTTCCCTTTTCCATCATGAAAAAGAAATACTTTGTACCGGTTCTTGCCAACCACTTCCTGGTCATCTTCTGACAATGTTGGTTTAATACCTTTTTTGATAAGCTCCTGACGAAATAATTGCAGAGACGTACAATTCGACAGCACATGTAAGATCGAGCCCCTGAGCGCGTTTTTTCGCTCTTCCTCTATGTTCACTAGCCCGCCATGCTGATCAAGCCGGTAGCCTAGTGTTAAGAGTGCTTTTTCTGCCTGGCTCTGCCGGGTATCACTCTTTTGTGCCAGTGCATTAATAGCAGGCACAGCCGTTTTATTTAATTCATTTTGCCTGGCCTGCTTAATGCTCAGGTTTACTTTCTCGATATCCGTAGAAAGCTGGTTGATCGCATTCGTAACTGATTTCTTGGCAAAGGATTCTGTCCCTTCAAAAAACCCCGGCTTCTCTACTTTCTCAGCATACTGCTCCGGATTGATCCGTGGGAAGTGCTGCTGTATACTCTCTGCTTTCGTGACGGCTTCCTGGGCTAAGGTGTAAAACTGCTTGACTGCAACGTGCTTGGCCTGGCTGCCCTGTATGCCTCTTTCAAGCCCCAGGTGTTTCATTTCATTGGCAAAACGGGTCTGCAGTTTACTCAACGTATGCCGGTCACCGCCCAGCCAATCTTTGGCGCAAAGACGGTTTTCTGTCCGCTCTGTTTTAACCTGCCGGCCGACCTTGATTGTCTTTTCCCTTATGGGTACAATGGTAGCATGCCAGTGTGGGCTGGTCTCGTCATGATGCGCCCGTAAGCTAACAACATTGTCCTTGCCAAACTCCTTGTACAGGAAATCAACCAGGCTTCTTTGAAATTCCTTACAGCGGATATCGTCTGGATGGTTCCGTGTGAAAAACTCCGGACTGGCCGTGGCAAATACATCAATGGCCAAAACGGAATCCTTTCGGATTGGAACACCGGTGATGCCTAGTCTTTCCTTGACATCATCAATGGCTACGGTGCCGATCACCTGCCGGTTCAGGCTTGCGCGCTCCGGATCTGCGTTTAAGGTTTCCCGTTGGCGAAGCTCATGCGAATCTTTGCCGCCTATACTTCCCATACTGTTCATCTTGGTTACTCTCAGGATTGCATAGGCCATAGTTGGTCTGGGATAAGTTGGGGTGCGGGCTCTCCCGCCGAAACGAAACCAGTGAAATAACCGGCCCGAAGGGTTAAAGGTTTTTCACTGGTGGAGTGAGTCCACCTATATCATATAGGCAAGATAGCTCCTTTCTGTTTGTCGTCAAAATGCGCGCATTCATGGAAATTGTACCTGATGCACAGATATACAACAGATCAGGAACAGATGCTGCACAGTTAGGTTGGAATTGGGCGGATATTGGACATATAATCGACAGATGTCGAACAGATGGGCAGGAATAAAACGAGTTTTGGTCAGGATGAAAATCTCAATTTCACCTATATACTTTTGCTTCTGCTGTTTAGATAGTCAGAAAAAGCATTCGTTCGCCAGTATCCGCTTTCTTGGCTTTATCATACAGGCGGGTATCTTTTAGCTCCTCCAATTCTTCCATGAGTAATTCAAACTCCTGTATTGACAGCACGACCATCGACTTATTGTCTTTGGTATCGTTGATATACTATGGATGCAAGTTTATCATGTTAACCTTTTTTCAAAAATATCAGTACCATTCTCTCTCGAATAAAACGAGTTTTGGTCAGGATCATAATTTGTAAAATACTCTTTATCTGTATATTAATTTACCAGCATTTCCTGTAACACCTGCTTTAATTCCTTGATTTCCGTCACTGACAAGGCCCCTATCCTGCCGCCTAACCTAGTCTTGTCAACAACACGGATCTGGTCGGCCGCGATTGACCCATTCTTGTTTTTAACTGTACAGGCCACACGCCAGGGGTAACTTTTGGTGGTAGATGTAATCGGTATTACGACCACTGTCCGTAATGACCGGTTCAAATCATCAGGACTGGCCACTACACACGGTCTAGTTTTGGCAATTTCACTTCCCTGCGTAGGATCCAATGAGATCCAATACACATCGTACTGTTTCACTACCATGTCCACTCCTCCTTGTCAAAATCGGTCACAGCATCATCGAGCAGTAGCTCATCATCTCCGGCAGCATGCATCTCAATGGCTGCTTCTGCCCATCCTTGTCGTGGAGCCGGCTTAATGACGATTGATCCATTTTCAACTTCCAGTTGGACGCTCGACTTGGACGACAGGTTTAACTTCCGCAATAGCATCGAAGGGATAATAATCCCCTGGCTATTCCCAATATTGATAATATTAGCCTTCATATGTTATAACAATTACATTTTTTTCAAGTAAAAATAATTAAAAAGGTTATAACATTTATAAAGAATCAAAGAACTTATTCATTTCGTCAATACTGTTGAAGGATGTAACCTTCCTTTCCTTGATCTCTTGTTGGGCACCTTTGATTTGCTGGATCATCTCAGGAGTGAAATATAGGTCATCCTTAGATACAGGCTCAAGTAAATAAGCTTGCTTGGTTCCCCTGGTAATTACAACCTTTTCACCTTTATCAGCCAACTCGAAGTAATGTCTTTGCTGTTTTCTGAAGTCGCTGCTTGTTATTTCAATAAATCTCATAGTAAATGCATTAAAATATTATAAAATATTAGAATATTACAACAAACTAACTTTTTAGTTGTCGCCCCGTCCTCCCATTATTGCCTCCGGATGGTAAGTTCTGTTTCAATCCAGCTTATTTCCAATTCCTAGCTCTCAAAGAAGCAGCGTGCGCGTAGCGACGCAGGCCGCCCCTTGTGGGAGGAAAACCAAGCAATTTGATCTTAAAAGCAGCTTTTTGCTCGATAAACTATATAGTAGTAAAACAATATAGTATTGTATATATGTACTTCTCGAATAAAACGACTTTTGGTACGGAATAAAACGACTTTTGGTACGGATATCTAGGGAATAAAACGACTTTTGGTACGGAATAAAACGACTTTTGTTTTCATATATCGTTTAATTAATGGTGCCAATTTAATAAAACGACTTTTGGTACGGAATAAACGTCAAAGATTTTTCGATGTCGTTTTTTATTAACATCTTTGAAAGTCAGATTCATATGCGTTATACAGTATGGCCAAGGCTAAGAAGAAGGATAAACGAGAGACAGCCCAAATGACTCTGCCTTTAATTTTCAATGAAAAAGAGGCAAAATCATACGTAAAACAGCACTGGAACATAACCTTTGCTAGACAGCGAAAAGTGTCTATATACGCCAAGCGAATCATGGCCAATGTATTGGCTATGATTAAAGAAGATGATTCCGATCTGCGCCCATACTATCAAATGCATATTTCTGACGTTGTTCCACCGACAGATTCTGATTTCCACGCCAAAGTAAAAAAGGCATTCGATGAGTTGACTGATTTAAAGTGGCTGATAGAGGATATAAAAACTAAGTATTTCGCATTCAGACACTTACTAGATACGACAAAGTCAATTAGCGTAGATGGTTTTGAATGCGCTTATCGAGATGGGCAAATAACAATAGTGTTAAACCCTACATTGAAGCCATATTTCATTGCACTAGCCCACTATAGCATTTATGAACTAAAACACTACATGCATTTCAGCAGCTGGTACAGCCTCCGAATGTTTGAGCTTCTTTCTGCCTTTACAGATACCGGAATATGGTGGGTGAATATTGATGAATTCCGAAAACTCATGGATTGTGATCAAAAGTACCCTAACCAGCATGATATGCTTAAAAAAACTCTAACAGAACCATTACAAGAGCTTGAAAGTACAGATCTCGCTTTTACATACGAGCCAATTTTAGACAAGTATTCACATGGTCGCGGCCGCAAGCCCATTATTGCACTTGAATTTCGTCTCAAAAAAGTCAAGGCGAAGAATATACCCAAGGAGTGGTTTGAGTTCTCTGACGAGCATAAAAACGTACTTCTACGGCTGCGTTCCTGGCAGGTGACTGATCCCAATATCGTCCGATATGCAAAAGCTATCGGAATGGAGCGTGCAAATAAGCTCCTTTACGAATGGCAACTAAAAGGGAAAGAAATCCAGGACAAGACCAAGTATTGTAATGCGGTGTGGATTCGCGTGGGCAAGGCTGCTATGGGAGAAGAGTACTGATCTAATTAAAAAGTCGATGCAGCCACCCTTTTTTAGGTTCGTTCTCCAAAAGCTCCTTCTGAAGGGCATCTTGCCCTGACGCCGCATTCAATAGGTAGGTCTGTTTTTCGACAATATTTAGTAGGCGAGTGATTTCTTCTCTGGCCTCTCGCTCACGATGCTCCGATTCACGGCGACGATTTTCTTCAATAGCCATTTTTTCTTCAGCATGTTGCAATTTCAATCGCAACAGCTCGATTTCTCCTGTTGCATCGACCGCCACACCCCCTGTTGCAGCCTGCCGCATCTCACTATTTTGCAACACCTTTGCATCATGTTGCACTGCAATAGGCGCTTTGAATGAAGAGTATACCCTAGCTAACTCACTCGTATCTACAAAAGGAACACCTCCGTCCATAATCTTGCTTAATTTGCCTGATTTTATGTGTCGGTGCAGTGTACTTCGATCCTTTCCAGTGAGTCTAGATGCTTCTGATATGCTTATTTTGGCCATGTTGCAAGCTGTTGCATTGCCACAATTTACAACATGTTGCATTCTGTTGCACTAAATAGAATGTTTTATTAATTCAATCAAGAGCACCAAAGTGCTACATTGACTTGCAAGACGGTTATTTGAGGCGCTTCTCAGCCGGATTTTGGCCGGCCTGGCGGCTGGCGCACAGTGTCGCACAGAACCGGATTATCTGCTACAGGCATAGAGAGTTAGTAGTAAATAAGGGCTGCAACCAATTGATCAAAAATCGTTTCTTAACAAAAACCATTAAACCGGGTATTATGAAAATCATTGTATATCTGACAATTTGTTGCCTATTACTGGCCTGCAATAAAGAAGAACCAAGAAGAGGTTCTTCTTACAAATAGCCGGAAAACGGCGTTAGTAAACTATGTATTTAGTTTTGGCTTTCTCAAAGGCCGTAAGCCATTGACTCCAAGATCCGGGTTTGTGTTGAAGGAGTATTTTCCCAACCGGTTGATATGGGCAAATGGAGCAGGAGAGATAAATTCAAAGTCATTTTCATCTATCGGATATCCTTCCTGGTGTAATTCTTTGATAATTTCTTGTATATAAACCGTGTTCCATACCAGGACAATATTGGTGATCAGGTTCAAGCTCCTGACCACTTTTTGCTGTTGTTCTTCTTGTTTTCTGCGTACAATCCCATCGCCGCCAAACCAAAGATAAAGTCTTAGGTTGTGCAGCTGCTCTCCTTTGATCAGCTGTGTGTTGATCTTTCTACGTAAAGGCATGCTAAGCAGGTATTTAAGGATAAAAATGGTTTTTACCAGCTGGCCATAAGCCTGCAAAACATACATCAGGTTATTTTGGCGCGGGTACGATTGAAGCTTAGAGATTAGCAATGAAGCGGTTACACGCCCTGATTTAATGGAAGCTGCGACTTTGAGAAGTTCGTCAAAATGTTGTTTGAGATAATCAGGATTAACACGACCGGTGAATTTCAAAGCAGGGTATTCCCATTCCCGATCCTTGATTTTACACAGCCGCTGATCTTTTATGTCCCGGATCCTTGGACAAAAATCCATACCCAGCAGATCAAACAGCGCAAAGATTAGGTCCGAATATCCTGACGTATCGGTTGTATGTTCGAGTATTGTCAAATCGGTTTCATTGCCTATAATTTCATCAAGTACGTAAGTGGCGTCCCTTTCGGTGGACGAAATGCTCCGGCTGCCATACTGGCTATATTGATCCGAGGTATGTGTATAAAAGGTAATTCCCTTACCGTAACCAAAATAATTGGGGAGCGCCTTCGCATTCCGGATTTTCCCGCTGGTCGGGAACCGCTGCCCGTCCGAGGATGAAAGTGTGCCCCCGCCCCAATAGCCGCTCAACCATTGTTGATAATGAAAGTTAACAAGTGCATCGTTGGCTTTTTTAAGATTCTCTTCTGAGAGATAGTTATTGCTTGTCCACCAAAGCGTTTGATAATCAATCTCACAAGACCTAGCCAAATCCGACAGAGGAATATTACATCCGGATGCAAAAACAGCCGCATATAAAATAGACTGGTGTTCCTGGTTACGCGGTTCATTTTCCAATCCATGAAGATGTTCGGAAAAATTTATCCATGCATCCACTTCTTTAATTATATCTGTGATGTTGACTTTCGGGAGCCGTTGATTGATTTGTTCCCGGAGTGCTTTTGCTGAAAAGGGTACATCTTCTGCCGGCAATGCAGGCACTACCAGGATGCCTTCTTCAAGCCGGATCTCTCCACCCGCATTCAAGAGCTCATCCAGCGGTTTCAACAGTGATTCCAGCTCTTGCAAGCGCTGGTCGATACGCTCGGTGGGAAGAGTTGGCATTGACATTTGATTGCAAAAATCCTGTCGTAGCAGTTCCCACTGCACATTTGAAAGAAGCAACGAGTTAAAGTCGGCATATTTTCGGGAGATATTGATAAATACATCGCCCGCACGGAGCCGGTCCCGCAAGTTGGCCAGGGCACATAATTCGTAAGGTTGGCGTTGTGGAAGGGCTTCCGGCTGTTGCTGATCGTTTTCAAAAATCAGTTTGTTCCAGGAAGGCGTTATAAAATCAATCGGCGCGTCATCAGGCAGTTTTCTTCTTTTGCCCGTTTGCAACCCGGTCAAAATATCAAGCACACCCAGAAAGCCATCTTTGGAATGGGCAATTTGAAAGTCAATGGTTTTAAGAAGGTTAGGGGTGAATTGTTTTAAGGTTGTATAGTAGTTGTTCAGATAGTATAAGTAAGTTTGCCTGGCTGGGCGAAGAGCAGCCCCGGTTACCAGTAATGCCTCCCTGAGCATTTCCTTTGGATATATTTCAAAAATACAGGTACGGAGCTGATCGTCTGTAATGGTGTCATTGATGATAATACTAACAGTCTGGGACAGGGTTTTCATCGCCTCGTTCTGTGATTTGAACAAGGTCTGCTGATATGTGTCGAGTTGCTTTTTTGATCCGTTGACAATGTGCTCCCAATAATCATCAAACATTTCCAACACCTTGTCATTGGTATCTATCAGGCTCTCATACAGGAAGCAAATTAAAATCGGGTACCGCCTTGTAGCGTTCATCCGCTGTAGATACTTGTTAGAAACATTCCTGGCTATTTGGGCCAGCCTTTTTCTGCGGTTTAGGCTTATTACCGATAAGTCCCATTCATGGACGTTTAATGATTTTAAAAAATTGATCTTTTCCAACGTCTGGTTAATAGCCCTGGGCGTATTGCTGGTGGGGACTTGGCAAAGCCAACGGTGCAAAGTGATGCCGCCGGTATCGTCCAATTCGACTATTTGCGTCAGCCTGGCCTTCATTTCCTCGGTCAGCAGCAAACTAAGCCTTCGATAGGTTTCCTGGTGCAGCTGTTCATCCAGGCTACCAACAATCCTTTCCAATGTCCCAATAGACGGCCTCATAATTTTTTCCTGCCCCAGTTTTAAACACACTTGCCTGAGCAATATCGGCTGGTTGTCATGTTCCATCCCCTTATCGAGCAGCCAGGGCAAAAGCCAGATTTCATCCAGGGGCTGCCACCGGCGGAATTTCAAATATTTTAAGATTACATTTAAATGCTCCGTTCTGGTCTTATCCCGTTGCCCGTATATTAATAACAGTTCAATATCAGAATCCAGTTGCCTACTTACCATGGCAGCTACATTTGCCGGGATCTGCTGCTGCCATTTGTCTGGAAGAAAACCCATGAACCGGACAATCCCAATCTGGAGTGCGATCGCTAGCCGGTTGTGCTCCCCTCTGAACGATTTAAGAAAAATATTGTCCTGCCGCGTGATTTGGAAAAATTGCATCAGGTCATATTCTGATATTTCTGTCGGGACCTTTTCGTAACGTTCACGCTGGGATTGGTTCAAAAATCGTGATGCCATATGAAAATGGGGCTATCAAAAAGGGTATCAAAATTCACCCCGTCTGCAATAGGTTTAAAGCCTGTTTTTAAGCGTTAAAAAGTATATTTGTAAAGGAGTTCCTTTTTGATAAGCAATTAAATGAAAAAACAGAACAATCGGGCCAAACGGGTAGCACTATATGCCAGAGTATCTACTCTGGATAAAGGGCAGGATCCACAGACCCAGCTGGACCAGTTACGGGACTACGCCCAAAGACGAAACTTTGAAGTCATGGGAGAATTTATAGACTACGCTTCCGGAACAACCCAAGACAGGGTCCAGTATAAATTGATGATGGAAGCGGCCAGAAAGAGAAAGCTGGATGTAGTCCTGGTTTGGCGGTATGACCGCTTTGCCCGCTCAACCCAGGCACTGGTCAATGCCATGAAGGAATTTCAGAGTATGGGAATAGATTTTATCTCCTATCAGGAAAATATTGATACCACCACGCCGACTGGTGAGCTGATATTTCATGTGATGGCTTCTCTGGCCCAATTTGAGAGCTCACTGATCAGCCAAAGGGTTAAAGCCGGTATGGCAAGGGCAAAAGCACAAGGAAAACGTATTTCACGGCCAACTATATCAATGGATCGACAGAATGAAATTTTTGATTTGCAAAAGCAAGGATTATCAATGAACAAGATTTCTAAACAACTAGGAATAGCTTATGGAACAGTTTACAACTACCTATCCAAAGCGAAGGATACTCTTTAACCGCGTTAATTTAGCATCAATGATGATCTTGGCTTTTCTAAATCTCCTCATAAAAAGTTAACAGATTGCGATGGTGGTCTAGTGCCGGAAATTCCCGGTCTCCCCATGGCTGCTCTTGTACAACAGTGTCAATATCATAAATTACACCTTGCTTTTTATATTCTTCGTACAACTCATCAATACCCTGGACTTCAATCCGGCAACTGGCCGTGCCTGCCAGAAAGCTTTCAGCCCCACTGCAAATTGGATCTGCTACCAGGGATAAGCCTTTATTCTTCCAGCTTTCATCCGAAGATGCCCACAAGTGGATTTCAATTTCGTCCCGGACTACTTTTGCAAAGCCATCGTCATAATAAGGTGCTGTAAAACCTAACTTTTCAGAATAGAATTTAACGGATTCGTCAATGTTTTTAACAGGAAGAGCTGGGATCGTTTTCTTCATTTTCATAGATACTGATATCATTTAGTTCAAGCACAGCACGACTTATTCAATTGTATCGGGGGACATTTTTGGGTTCCATAAGTGCAAAAAACACAGCAGTCACCGGAAGCAGGCTTTAACAATGTTTTGCAATTTGTACACTCGTAAAAGTACATACATGCATCAACAGGCATTGTTTCCAAGCGTCGGGTGCCGCAATGCGGACAAGTAAGTATGGATTCCAATATTAAATTCATAACTGCTTAGTTTGTTTCAACAACTTTATAACCAGTAGCGTCGACTGCCTTTTTAATTTCTGCCAGTGACGTTTTCTTACTATCATATCTAACCGTTGCATTGCCATTCTTATACGAGACCTGAACCTGCCGTATGCCTTTTAACTTATTAACTTCCTGTTTAACATGATGTTCACACCCTTCACAGGTCATTCCCTTAATTTTTATATAGGCTGTTTGGTCTGTTTTGGAAACCGGTTGTTGTGCTTCCTGCTTTTGCTGATAGGCCAGTCCTGAATAACTTGGGACGGCAATCAGAAGTACTGCTGCAAGGGTTACCAGGCTTAAAAACTTTTTGGTTTGCATAAATGGTTTGTTTTCAGGTCCACAATTACATGAGTCTTCGGAAGCGGGTTTTAACTGCTGATACCATGCAAAACCCAAAATCAATACGGTTCCAGCAATAAAATAAGGACGCGCAGGCGCAATCCAATCAAAAGTGGTTGCCAAGCTGCTTGTCCCGGCCACCATGGCCAATAATGGTGTGATACAGCAAACAGAACTTGCCAATGCAGTTAGTATGCTGGCATTAGCGGTGATTTTGGACGCTTTCATAAGGCTACACTTTCTTGACTGGGGATATCAACAAATAGTTGACCGATGATACTGGCCTGATCAGGTATGATCGAATAAAAGATAGTTTGTCCAGTTTTTCTGGTACGTACTAAACTGGCATCTTTCAGTTTTCGCAGGTGCTGAGAAATAGCAGGGACGGTCATTTGCAAAATATCACTCAAATCGCAAGGACAAAGCTCGTTCTGCTGCTGGATAAGATAAAGTATTTTAAGCCGGGCCTCATTTCCAGCAAGCGCATAAACCTGCGCTAACCTGGTAAAAGCGTCTTCATTTTCGTCTAAGGTTTCCTTGCATAGTTGGATCTGCTCTTGATCCGCGAACAAACGGATGCAGCTACTAATTTGATCTGACTCTTTTTCTACATCTTCCATATCTGCCACTAATATTTGGGCAAATATAACAGTATTTAAGTATTTGCTTAAATATATTTTTGAAGATTAAAAACTATGTGCAAATAGTCAAACAGAGTAAACTAACTCATTGGCCGCCGCTGCGGTTGGGACCGGGTTGGCGGACCAGAAGAACCCTATTTCAAGGCAACTGGAAATTTCGTATAGAACAGTGTATAAATTATGCCTCAAAACTAAAAGCGTAGTTTACTAACGCCGTTTTCCGGACATTTGTAAGAAAAACCTCGT
>NZ_VCEI01000010.1 GCF_005860765.1 Dyadobacter sediminis
CCGCAGAGCGCTCGGAGCGGTAAAGCACATCGTCGGTCGTGTTCAGGATATCCACCGTGCTGGCCAAAGTGCCGGTCCCGCCACTCACATTGCCGTAGTACTGGTCGGCGCTGAACACACGTCCGTCCGCTGTGGTGTAAGCCGTAGTCGAGCCCGTATTGATGCGGATGGCCGCAGGTCCGCAGCCGGCTGCGCGGCTGACGGTCACCTGCTGGGTCTTGCTGCAGCCGGAGGCATCCAGCAGGGTCACGTTGTAGACGCCCGGCTGAAGGCCGGTCGCGGTCAGGCCGGTTTGCGCCGGGCTGGAATCCCAGCTGACGGTGTAGCTGCCCGAGCCGCCGGTGATGCCGGAGACGGTCGCGGTGCCCGCCGCATCGGTGCAGGCCAGCACAGGCGCTGTCACGGTAAAGGCCAGGTTATTGACCACCGGAATGGTGAAGACCTTGGAAGTCTCGCAGCCGGTCGCGGTGTTCTCCTTCACATAGAAGGTATAATCGCCTGCCGAAAGGCCGGTAAACACCGGAGAGGTCTGGTAGATGCCCGAAGGCCCCATCTTGTAGAGCACCGGTGCCGCCGTGGTGTTGCTCACCGAGAAGGTGATGGCGCCATTGGCCACCCCGCACTGCGCACCCTGTACGGACTGCTGGGTCAAACTGATGGCATCCGCGCTGGCCGAGGCCGCAAAGATCTCCATGCCGGCCAAAGCCACCCGGTTTGCCGACGGGTTGAAGCGCACGTCCAGCTTGCCGTCTGTCACCGCGACAGCAAAGTCCTTGACGATGGCGGTCTTGTAGCCGGCCTCCCGGAAGATGTCCAGGTTGGAAAGCCTGCTTTGGTTTTCCAGGCTGACGGTAAAGATCCGCGAGCCGGCTGCCGTAAAGAAGTTTTCCACAAAGTGCATGCGGACCATGTAGCTGCCGTTGGCCACCGGGACCTGGTAGCGCGTCTCGCCCAGGTCGGCCGAGGCGGACAGATACGTCTGGTAAAGCGCATCCTCGTCAGTGCCCGCAATCGGGGTCGCTGCCGGTTTGTCCAGCTGCACCGAGCCCTGGCGGTAGGCCTTATCGGCTTCCCAGACCTTGCCGGCGATGGTTACGCTGGCGTCTGCGCCGCCCTTGATGCGTTTGACGGCCGTGATCACGTTGCAGTTATCGTCTGCGATGCCGTACAGCGGCACGCGCACCGGCGAGAGGCTGCTGTTGTAGCTGACCAAAAGGGCTGCATTCTTGATGCCCGGGCTGCCGGGACGGAACGTAACGGCAACGCTGGTGGTCTGCTGCGGGGCGAGCGTGAGCTGCAAAGGCTGCGCGGCGGTAAACTCGTTGAGGTTGGCGCCGGTGATCTCGATGCTTTTGATGGTGACATTCGGGTCGGCGCTGCCGTCGGCATAGGCCTTGCCCAAGTTGGTAAGCGCGATGGTCTGGGTGCTGGTCTGGCCGGTGCGGCGCGAGCCGAAGTCGACCGCCGAAGGCACAGACGCCAGCTCGGAGTAGTTCACAGCGCCGGTCTCAGGCCTTACATTGCTTACATAGAAGATGTTGTCCTGGTAGTCGTAGTTGGTCACGGCCGGGTTGCCGATGTAATCATGGCCCAACAGGTAGGTGTTGGGGATGATGTTGCCGTTGGCATCGATGGCCTTCCAGACGCGCATGCCGATCTTGCCTTCCGAGTTCTTGGTGCGGTCGGTGTTGGAGCTGCCCGAGCGGAAGCCGAAGGCGCCCGAGGGGTTGAAGGATCCTTCCGAAAGCGCGCCGGTGGTCGAGCCCCTTTTCAAAGGCAGCAGCGATTGTCCGTCCAGGGCATCATGGGTAAACAAAGTCGAGTAAGTCGAGGAGCCCTTGATATAGTATTCCAGGTTCTCCACCGAGGCGCAGCAGCCATGGTAGGCCGCCAGCTGCACGACCGTCACCGGCCGGGAGGCATCTGCCCTCGTAAAGAAAGAAGGCAGGATCTCATCGGTGTTCAGCACCATGCTCGTGCCGGCATTGGTGCCGTCATCGTGCTGGAAGCCCACGTTGGTCCTTAGACCGAAGGCGCTCATGATCTCCATGGCCCGCGGCTCGTTGTTACCCTCGCCGGCCGCTTGCCAGAGCCCGCGCAAAATCAGGCTTTTCTTGGGCGCCAGATCATCGTTGGAGACAATGTTGAGCGTATCGTTGAGCACCCGCACGCGGCCTGTGGCATACTGCGCGGTGAACTGCACGGCGACTTCCACCGAAGCGGCCGGGTTGATCACGATCGGCGCACTGGCATCATAGGCTGCACCGCCCACGGAGGCGATCTTCCAGCCGGCCGTGTTGGTCAGGCTGAGGCCTGCGATGCTGAGCACCCCGGTGCCCTTGTTGCTGATGCGGACCTTGACCACATCGTGGTTGCGGTTGTAAGGCGTAAAGGTGCCGTCCTCGTTGGTTCTTCTCCAGGGCGACTGGATCAGCGAGAAGGTCAGCTTGTCGTTGGCCGGGAACTTGTCCAGGTTCTCCACGACCATGTTGGCATTGCTTGGCTGGGGCTGCACCACCGTAAAGGAGACAACAGAGGAGGTGGCCTCGTTGCCGTTGCCGTCGATGGCTTTGGCGCGCAAACTGTATGTGCCCGCCGTATTGATCAGAAGCGGCGCGTAGTATTCCTTGTAAGCCTCGTTGTTCAAACTGTAAAGCAGCTTGCTGACGCCCGAGCCGCCTGCATCGGTGGCCGTTACCGTGGCCACGACCTGGCCCAGGTAGCTGCCGGCAGACTGCGCCGTGCCTTTCAGCTGCACCGCAGCCACCGGCGGGATGAAGTCGCCTTCGGCTGTGGCCGGGTCCACGATCACAAAGGTGATCTTGGTGTTGGTGCCGCCTGTGGCGTCCAGCGTCAGCTTGCCGTCGGTTACCTCCACGGTCGCCGTCGCGATCATCGTCGGCGTCTGGGCCGTCGGCACAAAGCCTGAGATGACCGGGGTGCCTTCCGCGTTGATGCGGTGGTTGCTGTCAAAGAAGCCGATATCGCCTGCGCCCACCGTCACATTGTAGATGCCGTTGGCCACTTTCAGCTCCCAGCTGCTGGGCCCCTGGCCCGCAGCTGTTCCCTGCATCAGGGCCAGGGTCCGCATACGGGTTTCCACGGTGGCCGAGCTGCGCTCGCGCATGCTGGCGGTGTTGTCCTTGGGCTCTTTGCTGACCGGGCTGACCCAGCCATAGCCGCGTGCATCGCTGTAAGGCTGTCCGGCATCGGCCTGATAGCCCTGAGGCGTCACGGTGGTGGCCAGCTGGAAGTTGACCTTGACGGCATTGGCACTGACATCAGTCACATGCAGGCTCACTTTCAGCGCCGCGCTGGCAAAGCCTTCCGCGCGGGCCGTGAGCATAGTCGTATAGCTGCCTGCGGCAAGGCCTGCAGGGTTGACACCCAGCGAGAGACTGCCCAGGGCAGGCGAAGGTACTGTCAGCCAGCTGGTGTTGGACTTCTCAAAGGTGATGGCTGCGGGTGTGCCGTTGCGGGCCTGCAGCGTAACGGTCTTGGCAGCGGCGGTCCCGTTGACCGGCGCATTGAAGTCCAGGGAAGCAGCATCAAAGACCAGCTCCTTGCGCGTGCCGGCAGCGATCACGTTGCTGAGCACAAAGACATAGTCCTGGTAGTCGCCGTTGGAGGCGTCCTCAAAGCAGACCAGGTAGCTGTTGGCCACCAGGTTGCCCTGACGGTCTTTGAGCGGGTAGGTCCTGACTGCATGCAGCGCGGGGCCGGAGGCATTCAGCGCATCCTGGGTGTAGGACAGCCGGTTTTCAAGGCCTACCACATAGATCCCGAAAGCATCCTGAGGCGTGAACTGGTCGGAGCCTGCCACGATCTGCGGGAACAGGGCGTTGTGCTGGCCAAAGACCCCGGAGAGCTTGCCGACCAGGTTCAGGTCGACTGCGCCGTTGTTGGTATAAAAGCCGAAAGGCAGTTCCTGGTTGGGCGAATAGCGCGCCACCGGGGTGATGCCCACCGGGCCGTCGCCTGCTTTCTCAAAGAGCTGCACAGGCACTTCCTCGCCCTTCATGGTGGCCTGCACGCCGTTGGCCAGGTTCGTCCAGCCTACATTGATCTTGTAGCCCAGCGTATTGACCACCGTCTGCAAAGGCGGCTCGTTGCTGCCCTCATAGCCGTTCAGAGACATCGCGTAAAGGCCGATGCCGAGCACAGGCGCATTGGCGGCATTGCTGTTGATCACCAGGGCCGCCTCAAAGGTAGTCACCACCGTCAGATTGCCCGGCGTAAAGGAGATGTCCAGCATTTTGGTCTGCTCAGCGGCCAGCGAGGTCTCGCTGGGCTGGCCTTCCACGCTCACCGGCTTCACAGTGAAGCTGGCGGCATTGCTGCCGGTGATGCCGATGCTGCCCAGGTCCAAAGTGCCCGTGCCGGTGTTGGTAATCGTCAGACGGCGGGTTACCGTCGTGTTTTTAAGCGCATCAAAGATCAGCTCGGGGCTGCTGGCGGTGATGATGGCCGAGGATGCCGGGCTGCTCACCGTCAAACTGACCGGCAAACTGGCGCTGGTATAGCCTTCCGCTGCAAAGGTAACGGTGGCCTGGTAGGTGCCTGCCGCCAGGCCCGCAGGGTTGATGCCCAAAGACACACTGCCTGCCGAAGCTGTGGAAGGCAGCACCAGCCAGTCGCTGCCGGCGGTTTTGCTCAGGCTGACAGCCGGAGTGCCCGAGCTGGCAGACAGAGTCACGGTCTGGGCGGCAGGTGCCGCATTGCCGCTGGTATGGGTAAAGGCCAGCGAGGAAGCCGACAGGGAAAGCTCCCGGGCTATGGCCTCTTCGTAAGGCTTGATGTTGCGGGCGATCACGACGATGTCCTGATAGTCCAGTCCGGAGACCGTCTCCTCGAAGGCGATCACGTAGGCATGCTCCACAGGCTGGCCGGCCGCATCTTTCAGCGGGTAAACCCGGACATGGTGCGGCAAAGCGCCGGTAAAGGTATTGAGTGCGTCCTCGCTGTACAGGTGACGGTTGGCAAAGTAAGGCCAGCGCGAGTAGAAGCCAAAGGAGTCGATGCCCGGGTCAAAGGACAACACGCCGCTGGTCTGTACATCGACAGTCTGGTAATTACTGTTGGCCACCGTAAAGAGCTCGTTTTTGGCATTGGCGTTGCCGGAGCTGTACCAGCCAAAGCCGGTCACCGTGCCGGAAGCGTCCTGGGGACCGAACACCGACAGGGGCTCGATGCTCACCGGCGCATCACCGGCACGCTGGAAGGCCTGGATGGCTACTTCCTCGCCCAGCAAAGGCGCCTTGGCCGTGGTGGTGTTGCTGTGGATGACGTTGGTGTTTTTGTTGTCATCCCCTACGTTCACCCCGATGCCGTGCACGTCCATCACCAGCTGCAAAGAAGGTTCGTTGCCGCCCGACAGCCCGCTTGTGCCCAGTCCTTTCAAGGAGACCGTCTGCACGGGGTTGCCGGTGCTGCTGACCAGCAGGCTGGCTGTTTTTACGCCCACCGAGCCCGGGTTGAAGGCGATGTTGAAGGTAATGGCGCTTCCGCGGGCAATGATGACCGGGGAGGCCACACTGGCTGCGGGCGCACCCGTCAGCAGGAACTGGCTCTGGTCAGCGCCGTCCAGGGCGATGCCGGTCACTGTCAGGTTGCTGTTGCCGGTGTTGGCCAGCGTGATGGTATGCGTCTTGCCGGCTGCGCCGCCTGCCACGTCGTTGTCGGTGATCGCTGCGGGGCTCACTTCGGCAATACCGGCCAGCGCGGAAGGCGCCGTGGCTTTCAGCAGCACGATCTGCGCGGTCTTGCCGGTGGTGTTGTTCCAGTTGTATTCGATCACATACAGGTTGCCTGTCTCGACGTCCTCGGTAAGGTCCAGCGGGTTGGTAAAGCCCGAAAGGCCGGTGATGCCTTCGGTGCCCGAGCCGGTCTGTGCACCGATGATGTCATAGATGCGGTCATCGCTGTCGGCCGAGTTGACGGCCGGGTCTTTGATTTTAGCGCCCGGTTCGAGGACAATGATGTCGCTGCCGCCGCTGAAACGGCACACCAGCAGTCTTCCTTTCAGAGCGCCGTTGAAGGCATTGCTCTTGTATTCGATGGCGCCGTTAGGCGATTTGTTAAGCTCAAAGTTATAGGCCGCGCCGCGGTAATTGGCATCCGGTCCCTGGGTGACGGGGTACTTGGGGTTGTCCAGGTAGCCGCGGTTGGCCACATACTCGCCGCGAAGCGGGTTGGGATGGCCGTAGTAGCCCACCGGCTTCAGGGGGTTCACCCGGAAAAGCCAGTCGTTCTGCACCTTCACCCCGCTGGTGGAGACCACCACAGGACCGTTGTAGAAGCTGCCGTCGGGCCGGCGCGTGCCGGCTACCGAGGCCGGCGAGTTGCCGCCTGCCGCCGAGCCGTTGGCCGGTACATACAGCTGCCCGTTGGTATGCCATACCAGGTCTACGGCGTTGCGCACACCGGACGCATAGATGGTCAAAGGCGAGTTGCCAGCATACGGATTATAGGTGCCGTCCGGCATGCGGTAGCTGTCGGATGGCGCGGCATTGATCAGCGCCTGGTTGGAGGTCGTTCTCACGTCCAGCGGCAGGGTGATGCCTGAAAGCTTGCCCATGTCCAGCCTGAGCACCGTCGCTGCCAGAAGGCTCTCGTCGCGCTGCCAGGTACCGTCGTAGTTGCCCATCGAGCTCAGACTGCCCTGGTTGAAGTACAAGGCGCCGTCCGGTCCGAAGGCGATGCTGTTGACCAAGTGGTCGGCTTTGGAGCGCGGCAGCTTGGTCAGCACCAGCTGCTCGGTCTGAAGGTCCGCGCCGGTCAGCTTGGAGATGTTGCCGTCAAACTCGGGCGCATTGGTCAGCCCTGCGCTGCAGTGCGATACCCAGGCGATCAGGTTGGTCGCCGTCGAGGCCGGGTCAAAGGTCAGACCTACCGAGGATCTGAGGCCGTATTTGGCCGTCAGCGACTTGATCTCCTGCTGCTCAGAGAGCATGCCGGTCTGGTGATCGACTGTGAAGCGCTCGATGACGCCGTCCAGGCGGAGGGCATAGAACTTGCCGTCCGGGCCAAAGGTCAGACACGTATATTTCTTGCCGACTGTGCCGGGGATGACCTGCTTGGGCGCAAACTCGGCGGCCACCGGGTTGGGCGTGCCCGTCGTGGTGCTGCCGGTGGTGAAAGTCGCCTCGTAGGGCAGGAACGCTGCGCCGCTGTGGGACTGCACCTGGTCGGTGATCACGAACTTGTATTTGGTATTGGTCTCTAAGGCGTACCGGGGCGAGAAGCTGATGGCATCCCCGCCGCCTGTGCCCTGGGCGGTGCCCAGGATCTCGGTGGTGGTGTTGCCCGCTATTTTCAGCAGCTTCACCGTCGCCAGCGAGACGGTCGCATTGTTGACGCCGCCTTTAAAGCCGGCCACTTCGGGCACATACAGGTTGTTGGCCGCAATGCTGGCGATGTTCACGCTGACGTTGGTAGCGCCGTTGGCCGGCGTGGAAGAGATCACGTAAGGCTGGTTGGCACCGGCTGCCAGCACGGTGACCTGCACCAGGGTGCTGGCGCTGGTATGCCCCGCAGCCGAAGCTGTGATGGTCACTGTATAGGTGCCCGTTGCCAGCGCCTTGGCAGCGGTATAGTCAAAGGTCACGTTGGGCTCGTTGCCGTTGTGGCTGGCATCAAAGCTCAGCCAGCCTGCCGCTCCTGCGCCGTAGTCGGCCGTCAGGGAAATGGCCAGCTCGTCCTGGGTGGTGGAATGGTTCAGGTCCAGGGAGAAGGTCTTGGCCGTCTCGCCGGTGCTTTTTTCAATGACCAGACTGTGCTCGCTGGCCGACCACACCAGGTAGGGCTGTACGCTGACCGGGGTGATCAAAGCCGAGTTGATCTTGGTGTTGGTGCCGCCATCGGCATTGATCGTCAGAAAACCGTCGGTGACACTGACCTGCACCTTGCCCGACTTGAAGCGGGTGCTGGTGCCGGCGGTGCCGCTGGGCACAAAGCCTCTGATTGCATTGACGCCTTCGACGTTGATGGTGTGGCTTTCGGCGATGGTGCCCGGGTCGGAATCCCCTGCCGAGACGGTTACCTCATAGGTGCCGTTAGGGACTTTTACCTCCCAGTAGCCATCGGCGCGCGTGCCGTTGAAGCTGGCATTGCTGGCCGTCTGCATGTGCATGAAGCTGGCCAGCAGCACATCGGCCGGCGTAGTACGGCGGCGCCCGTTGCCCAGGTTGGCCGTGCCGCCCACGGAGATGTCCAGCAGCGAGCCGTCCGAGCGCTTGCGCCATCCGTATTCCAGTCCTGTGCCCTGATTAGCGCCTGTTTTTAGCCCGAAAGGCTGGCCGTAGTCTCTGACCCAGCCCGCAGGCGGCACAGTGGCCGCATCCTGGAAGTTGACCTGGATCTGCTGGCTGATGGCCGGGGCTGAAACCGTCAGGTTGATCAGAAGCGTGGCAGGCTGGTAGCCTTCTGCCGACGCGGTCACAGTGGCCTCATAGATGCCCGGCGCCATGGTCGTCGAGAAGTTGGAAGGTCCGAAGCTGATGGTGCCCGTCGTGGCCGAAGGCAGCGTCAGCCAGCCTGCTGCCGTGCTGCTCAAGGTGACCGAAGGCGCGCCTTCGCTGACAGAGAGCACCGTGGACTTGCCTGTAACAGCCTGTCCCTGCACGGCTGCAAAGTCCAGCGCATTGGGTGTAAAGGCCAGCAGTTTGCCGGCTGCGCCGTCGCGGATGACCGAGAAGTTGTCGAAGCTGAAGCTGACCGGGGTGCTTGCATTGCGGTGCGTGGCATAAAGGCCTGCATACAGCGCTTTGCCGCTCAGGGCCATGTCGGTGATGTCAATGCCGGCCGAAGCGTAGCTGGCGCCTGCATTGATGTAGTTCACTCCGCCGTCTGTGGAGTAGAAGCCTTCCATTTTGTTGGTCACCAGGTCCAAAACCAGTCTGAGTCTGACCGTCTGGGTGTTCAGACCCGAGATCACGCCCGTGATCCGCTGGTCGGGGTTGGCCGTCGTGGAAAGCGTCGAGCTGGCATCGTTGAGCTCCTTGCGCATCTCAACCTTGTTGCCGGTGATGGCCAGCTTGACAAAGGTCTTGTCATTGAGCCCTGCCCAGATACCGCCCTGCTCGGAGCCCGTACCGTTGTAGGGGTTGACCACCGTGGTCTCTATGGTCAGCTTGCCGCTGGAAGGAATGCCTACGCCCAGGGCATTGATCTGGTTGTTGTTGGTTGAAAAGCCGATGCCTTTGTAAGTCTGGATCGTCAGCCTGCCGCCCGAGACCGTCAGCCTGGATGGCTCATAGCCCCAGACCTGGGCCGAGGAAGCCGTGCCGTCGGCCGTGTTGCGGACGCCGGAGTAGGCGTCGGCCATCGTAAAGCCGGTGCCCAGCTTGTTTTTATCTGCCAGACCGCCTTCCTGGCCGTCAAAGTTCAGTAGGAAAGGCAGGCTGACGGCGATCTCCTCGCAAGGCAGCGTGCTGATGGGCGCGCAGGCCACCACCACCGGGGCAGCCGTAACCGTTACCGTAAAGCTGCCGGAAGCGGTGGCCAGGGCCTTGTCCGTAGCGGTGATGCGCACCGACAGGCTGGTGGCCTGCTCGGGAGCCGTACCGCTGAACGTCTGGGTCTGGGCATCAAACAGCAGCCAGGCCGGAAGACTGACGCCGGAGGCCAAAGCCGCCGTATAGGTCAGGGCGTCGCCCTGGTCAGGGTCTGAGAAGCTGCCGGTCATAAACGAGAAGAGCTGGCCGGCTGTCAGGGCCTGGGCCTCGGCAGCGGTGACCACCACGGGCGCCCGGTTGACGGCCGAAGCAGTGATGGTGAACTCGGTGCTCACGGCCGGCGACTTGCCGTCGGTCGCCGAAAGGCGTACCGGGTAAACAGCCGCTGAAACAGGCGTGCCGCTGAAAGTACGCGTAGCCGCATTAAAGCTCAGCCACGAAGGCAGCGCCGAGCCGTCGGTCAGACTGGCCGAAAGCGTGAGCACATCCTGGTCGGCATCGCGGAAGGTCGTATCGGCCAGCGTGAAGCTGAAGGCCGTGCCGACCGGCGCATCCTGGTTGGCGACCGGCGAGGCCACCGGCGCATGGTTGATCACAGCACCCTGGGGGCTGATCGAGAAATCATCAAAGGTATAGGTGATGGCCGTAGCGCCGTTGCGGTACGTACCGAACACGCCCGCATATGCCTGGCCGGCAGTGATGCCCATGCCTTCGATGCTCAGGCCCTTGACCGGGTAAGCCTCGCCGACATTGATAAAGCTGATGCCGTCCACCGAGTAGAAAGCCTCCGCGGTCGCTGCGGCCGGGTTGATCAGCAGCCTTAAACGCACCGTCTTTTTGTCCAGTCCGGAGATCGAGGCCGTGTTGCGGCGGTTGACATCGGTCAGATCCGAGGCCAGCGGCGAGGCGTCGTTGATCTCCCTTCTGAGCACGATCCGGTTGTTGTTGATCGCCAGCCTAAGGAACGTCTTGTCGTTGAGGCCATACCAGATGCCGGCCTGCTCGTCACTGGTGCCCTTGTAGGGGTTGACCAGCGTGGTCTGGATCATGAAAGGACCCTGGGAGGCGTCAAAGCCCACGCCCAGCGCATTGATCTGGTTGTTGATGCCGGTGATCGAGATGCCTTTGTTGGACAGGATGCCCAGCTTGCCCGAGGCAACCGTCAGCCTGGAAGGCTCATAGCCCCTCACGGCCGAGCTGGCCGGTCCGTCCAGCGTTACGCGCGTGCCTGAGTAGGCATCGGCCATCGTAAAGCCGGTGCCCTTGCCGTCCTTGTCGGTCAGCCCGTTTTCATTGCCGCTGAAAGTCAAGGCAAACGGAAGCGGGACAGTCAGCTGCGCGCAGGACAGAAAGCTCAGAGGCAAACACGCTGCCGAAGGGGCCGCGCTGACCGAAAGGCCAAACACACTGCCCGCCGAAGCCTTGCCGTCCGTAGCCGTCAGCCGGATGCGGTAGGTGGCCGCCACCGAAGGCGTGCCGCTAAATGACCGCTGCGCCGCATCAAAGACCAGCCACAATGGCAAAGCGCTGCCGTCTTCCAGGCTCGCCGTATACGTCAGAGCGTCGGAATCTTCGTCGGTGAAACTGCCCGCTGCCACATTGTAGGTAAAGGCAGTCCCTGTGACAGCAACCTGGTCCGAAAGTGGCAAAGCCGCAACCGGAGCGTGATTG
>NZ_VCEI01000021.1 GCF_005860765.1 Dyadobacter sediminis
TTCCCATTCCGAACAGAGAAGTTAAGCCCGGAACCGCCGATGATACTTGGATCAAACCCGGTAAAGTAGGTAGCCGCCACAATACCATCGTAAAAAGACCATCCCCAAAAAGATGGTCTTTTTCTTTTTACACCATCCCGCCCTGGCATTCACCTCTTTATCATTTCCGGCACAGAAGTTAAGCCTTCCATCCCCGCGGTTATACTGCGCTGAACAAGCTTAGAAGCAAACCTGGTAACACAGGTAAACGCCACATTCACATTCTAACTAACACCCATACAAAGAAGCCTATCTTTCGGATGAGCGTCTTTGTTGTCTATTTATAAATAAAGTAGGAATCTTGTAAAACCAGAATGCAAGATTTTTACAAATTTGATTTATATAGCATAGGTTAATTCCTATTATACAAATAGTAACAACCTACCCACAACATGACTGGCCTATCTTCAACTTATTCAATTTAGTTAAGTAAAAAATATCAGATAGGTTCCTTATAGTGCAAACATATAAATACATATATATATGGAGGCACCTTTCATTATAAGCCACTTACAAACTGATAAAACTCCTTCATCCATAAGGCTGGCCTCCATTGATGCATTGCGAGGATTTGATATGCTGATGATTTCGGGCGGTGGTGCATTTATTTATTTGCTTGGAGGTAAAACAGGCTTACCGTTTATTGATTCTGTTTCAGCTCAGTTTGAACACCCTGAATGGCATGGCTTTACTTTCTTTGACTTCATTTTTCCGCTGTTCTTATTTCTGGCAGGAACTTCCTTGGCATTCAGTATTAAAGGCGGACTTTCAAAAGGTCTTAAAGATTCAGAACTGATCAGTAAAATTTTCAAGAGAATGTTAATTCTGATTACCTTGGGAATTTTGGATAAAAATGCACCAATTGACATTTTTGATCCGGCTCATATTCGTTACGGAAGTGTATTGGGACGTATCGGGCTGGCTACTTTTATCGGAGCAATCTTATACCTGAATTTTTCATTTACTCAAAGAATTTATATTAGTCTCATTACGCTGATTACTTATTACTTATGTCTTATTTTCATTCCTGTTCCGGAATATGGAGCCGGTAATTTGACCTTTGAAGGAAATCTGGTTGGCTGGTTCGACCGCAACTTCATGCCTGGCAAATTAAAGCAAGGGACATATGATGAACTTGCGTTATTAACCCAATTTCCGGCTATATGTCTCACTATATTCGGTACCATTGCCGGAGATATTCTTTTGCGCAATTACGCTTCTTTACAAAAGCTTAAA
Organism: Dyadobacter sediminis; assembly: GCF_005860765.1. Taxonomy (GTDB): domain Bacteria; phylum Bacteroidota; class Bacteroidia; order Cytophagales; family Spirosomataceae; genus Dyadobacter; species Dyadobacter sediminis. The sequence continues at coordinate 1,276 of NZ_VCEI01000021.1, forward strand.
TACCTTTTCTTATTTGGAATTACAGGGGTAATTGCCGGCCTTGTATGGAACTTGATATTTCCAATTAACAAGCATTTATGGTCTAGCTCTTTTATTATGCTAACCAGTGGAATGGCTTTTACTTTCCTGGCTGTTTTTTACTGGATTATTGATATAAAGGGTTACAAAAAGTGGTCATTTTTCTTCCGTGTTATTGGAGTGAATTCACTTGTTATTTATTTGGCTGTACGATTTATCAATTTTAATTATTCATCAGAACTTCTGTTCAGCGGCATTTACAAATATGCGCCGGAATCATGGCATGAAGTATATAATGCACTTGGCGGGTTCGTTCTTGTCTGGCTGTTTTTATATTTTTTGTACCGAAATAAAATTTTTATAAAAGTTTAAGCCTTTTTAAAAATGAAATTCAAGCATGATGAAAGGAATAATGAAAAGCAAAGTAATGTCCGTAGGGAATTTCTTAAAACTTCCATTTCCATTGCGGCCATGCCTTTTACATTCTCTTTAATGGATTTTAGTAGGAGCAATTCCAATAATCAAGCTGATCAGAATATACCCATGGCAACAGATAAAAGTATAATAGGTGGATACGGAGGCTGGGCATCATCGTTGATTGGCGGTGTACCTTCATTGTCTTTTCGTAATCCACAAATAACGGATCTGAATGCATGGCGAGAAAGGGCAATCGCCAAAACACAGGAATTGTTATCCAGCCCTTCAAAGGAAGAACCAAAGGTTGTTGTAGAGAAAAAATACGTTTATGACGGTCTTGAAATAGAAGAGCTTTCATGGCAATTGCCGTACGGAAGATCTACAAAAGCCGTTCTTTTGAAGCCAAAAGGCATTACGAAACCGCTTCCGGCTATTTTGGCATTGCATGATCATGCAGGAATGAAATATTTCGGATACCGGAAAATTGTTAAAACGGCTGATGACCAGCATCCGGTATTAACAGAACATCAAAAGTCAGATTATGGCGGCAAAGCTTGGGCGAATGAAATAGCGAAGCGCGGGTATGTTGTGCTTGTTCATGATACTTTTACTTTTGGTAGCCGTAGGGTTTTTTATGAGGATGTAAACGGATTGAACTGGGGTGAACTGGATGTTTCCAAAAAGAGCGACAATGATCCGGAAAAGCCTGAGAATATAGCAACATATAACAAGTGGGCTTCTGAACATGAGCATGTTATGTCCAAGTCCTTGTTTTGTGCAGGAACAACCTGGCCCGGCGTTTTCCTGTCTGAAGATCAGATTGCACTGGATATTCTGAGCAAAAGAAAGGAGGTTGATCCGAATCGGATGGGATGCGGCGGTTTATCCGGCGGTGGTTTGCGTACGGTTTATCTCGCAGGTCTTGATCACCGGATCAAATGTGCTGTCTGTGTTGGATTTATGACAACCTGGAACGATCTCATTTTAAACAAATCCTTTACACATACATGGATGACTTACACACCTTTATTGCCGAAGTTCCTTGATTTTCCCGAGATTTTAGGGTTAAGAGTTCCGCTTCCAGTAATGGTCCAGAATAACAATCAGGATGAACTTTATACTTTGCCGGAGATGAAGAAAGCAGATCAGATTTTAAAAGACGTGTATGCGAAAGCCAAAGCTTCTAATAAGTATAAAGCCGGATATTACGATGGGCCGCATAAATTTGATCTGGAAATGCAAAAGGATGCATTTGATTGGTTTGATAAATGGTTATAAAACCTTAGTATTTCGTATTTAAATTTATTTTAAAAATTAACTTACTGCTTTTAGACAGATATATATTGCGTACAAAGCAAATTGCAAAAACTAATAACCTAAACTGATTTCCAACAATTACTTTCAAATTTTATTTTAAAAATATTTCTGCCCAAACCAGATCTTCCGGCGTTGTAATCTTTATATTTTCATAGGCGCCTTCAATCAGATGAATGGAATAACCCGATGCTTCCAGTACGCTTGCACAATCGGTAAAACCAGCATTGTAATCTACCGAAAAAGCTTTACGCATCCATTCCAGTCTGAACGTCTGAGGAGTTTGTATCAATCTGAAGTCGGTACGTTCCATTGCCTTGTTACTGCCATTCTGGTCAGCGAAACGTATAGAATCTTTTAAATTCACACAAGTAACAGCGGTCCCGAATTCTTGTGCTGCCAAAAAACTGCTTTCGATAATTTCTTTATTGATTACAGGCCTGACACCATCGTGAACTGCAACAAATCCGTCTGTAACGGAAATAGAAGCAAGACCATTTTTAACGGAATGAAAGCGTGTTTCTCCGCCTTTAACAAGTGCGTATTCGATGTCAAATGAATGTTCCTGGCATAAATTGTTCCAAAAATCAAACTGATCTTCAGGTAGAACGAGAATGATACTTATTTTAGCCGAATATTTACGAAATGCCTGAATCGTATGCATTAATACCGGCATTCCATTTATCAAAAAAAACTGCTTGGGAACTTCACTTTTCATGCGGGTTCCTTTACCGCCGGCAACAATGATTACAAACTCCTCCATAGATCAAAGACAATAAAAAAAGGTCATTTACGAATCAGGATTTTACAATTGCCTGATCCTAAATGACCATTATTTCATAATTATTTAAGACTATATAATCAGCATTGCATCGCCGTAAGTAAAGAACTTGTATTTTTCTTTAATGGCGATTTCATAAGCTTTCATAACCAGATCAAAGCCTCCGAATGCACAGGCAGACATCAGCAAAATAGATTCCGGAAGCTGAAAATTGGAAAGCAGTGCCGTTGCAATTTTAAAATCGTACGGAGGAAAAACAAACTTGTCCGTCCAGCCTTCCACTGCTTTAAGGTGCCCGCTGGCGGAAACCGAGGATTCAATGGCTTTCAAGGAAGTAGTTCCGACGGCACAAATGCGTTTCTTAGCGTCAATGGCCGTATTTACTATATCCGCGCTGCCTTGCGTAATCCTGTAATTTTCGGAGTCCGTTTTATGCTTTGTCAGATCTTCCACGTCTACGGTACGAAAAGTTCCAAGTCCAACATGAAGTGTTACCGGAGCAAAGTTCACACCTTTGATTTCCAGCCTTTTCATAATGGCTTTTGTAAAGTGCATTCCGGCCGTCGGCGCAGCAACTGCCCCGATGTGTTCAGCAAAAATAGTTTGAAAGCGATCCCGGTCTGCGGATTCAACCTTGCGACGAGAAATGATTTCGGGAGGAAGCGGCGTTTCTCCCAGTTCATCCACAAGCTTCATGAAAGCATCGTTATCGCCGTCATAAAGAAAACGGATTGTACGTCCGCGGGAAGTTGTGTTGTCAATTACCTCCGCCACAAGATCACTGTCTCCGAAATATAACTTGTTTCCAACCCGGATTTTCCGCGCAGGATCAACCAGAACATCCCATAAACGCATTTCACGGTTCAGTTCCCGCAAAAGGAAAACCTCGATTTTTGCTCCTGTTTTTTCTTTCTGGCCAAAAAGACGAGCCGGGAAAACCTTGGTATCATTAATTGCCATGACATCGCCGTCATCAAAGTAATTGATAAGGTCGGCAAATGTTTTATGTTCTATTTCTCCTGTTTTACGATGTACAACCATCAGTCGGGATTCGCCGCGGTCGGAAGGATGAAGTGCAATTAAACTCTGAGGAAGATCAAATTTAAATTCGGATAGCTTCATAGCTGGATAATCTGTGAATTTCTTTTAGTCGTATGACAATGTGGCAGTCAAAACAGGCTAAGTATTCCTTTATGAAAAAACTTTTTCAGTCAGGTTACTTGCACAGGTATTTTCAATTGCGTAAATTCTGTGTAAACAACTTTACAAAAAATTAAGACCGCAAAAGTAGGCAATTTTCCTTTGAAACACAACAGAAATTTTCATTTCAAGCTCCTCGGATACAGCCGTGATTTCCACCTTGAACCGGAATCGGAATGGATTGTTTCCACAGGCTCTTTTTTTGATTCGGAACCGGTCAAAATAACCGCAGAAAGAAGTGCAGCCAGCTCGGAAGTTTCAGTATTCAGCGCAGTTTTCAGCATTTCCGGTTTGAAAAACGCAGAAACAAAATTGGTATCGTAACTGCCATTCACAAAAGCCGGATGCGTCATTACAAACCGGCAGAAAGGAAGAGTCGTCTGAACGCCCGAGATCTGGTACTCATCAATCGCACGCGTCATTTTCCGGATCGCTTCTTCCCGGTTTTCTCCATATGCGATCAGTTTGGCAATCATCGGATCGTAATAAATCGGGATTTCCATTTCCTGCTCAAAGCCATCGTCGACCCGGATTCCGTTTCCGTCCGGTTTTACGTAAGTATGAAGCGTTCCTACATCCGGAAGAAAATTATTGAAGACGTCTTCTGCATATACTCTTGCTTCAATGGCGTGGCCTTTCAAAGTAATATGATCTTGCGTGAACGTCAGTTGTTTTCCTTCGGCAATCAGAATCATCTGCTTTACAAGATCAATGCCGGTAATCAGCTCGGTAACCGGATGCTCAACCTGTAAGCGCGTGTTCATTTCCAGAAAGTAAAAACGGGATTGCTCATCCACAATAAACTCGACTGTTCCTGCACCGTAATAACCGCAGGATTTTGCCACATTGATGGCGCAGATGCCCATTTCTGCTCTTGTTTCAGGCGTAATCGAAACGGAAGGCGCTTCTTCTATGACTTTCTGATGACGCCGCTGCACGGAACATTCGCGCTCAAACAAATGAACAATATTGCCGTACTGATCGCCTAGAATCTGTATTTCAACGTGTTTTGGAGAAGTAATGTATTTTTCAATAAAAACAGAACTGTCGCCGAAAGATGCCAGTGCTTCGCTTGCTGCACGGTCCATTTGTTCGTCAAAACCGGATTCATTCTCAACAATCCGCATGCCTTTTCCGCCTCCGCCTGCGCTTGCCTTGATAAGGATCGGATAGCCGATTTCCAATGCTTTCTGCTTCGCAGCTTGGCGGTCGCCGATGGCTGTATCCGTGCCGGGAACCATCGGGATGTTATAACGTGCGGCGGCCTGCTTAGCAGCAAGCTTGTTTCCCATGATTTCAATGGATTCCGGCGAAGGGCCAATGAAGATCATTCCTTCCTTTTTCACAAGACTTGCAAATTCCGCATTTTCGGACAAAAAACCGTATCCCGGATGAATGGCGTCCACATGCAGTGCTTTGCAGACGTTAATAATCTTTTCAGCGTTCAGGTAAGACTCGGAAGAAGGCGCAGGCCCGATGCAAACGGCTTCGTCTGCAAAGCGTACGTGCGGCGATTTCCTGTCGGCTTCACTGAATATGGCGACCGTGGAAATATTCATTTCCCGCGCAGTCCGCATGATTCTTAAAGCAATTTCTCCACGATTAGCAACCAATATTTTCTTTATCTGACGCATCGGAACGTTCTGAATTTGTGGTAAAGTATCAAAAAGAAGCCCTGAAGTAAATGTAGTGTATTCTATTATTTTACTAACTTACACGCGATGGGAATGTTAGCTTTGCATTAAAGTAAGCGTATTTTTTTTAATTTTGCATTTATCTAACATTACGGTAACTGATTACCCACATAAAATAAAAGCGAGTGGATATTTTCGAGAAATTGCGCAACAATTCAGGTCCGATCGGAAATCCGGCAAAAATGCTGAATAGCCATCATTATTTTTCTTTTCCGATGCTGGAAGGAGAATTGGGACCGCGCATGAAATTTATGGGACGTGAGGTACTTAACTGGAGTCTTAACAATTACCTGGGTCTGGCCAATCATCCGGAAATAAGAAAAGCAGACGCCGATGCTGCTGCAAAATGGGGACTTGCCTATCCGATGGGCGCTCGTATGATGTCCGGAAATTCTACCCTGCATGAGACGTTTGAAAAAGAACTGGCTGAGTTTGTAGGCAAAAAAGATGCATTTCTTCTTAATTACGGGTATCAGGGCGTCATGTCTGCCATCGAATGCCTTTGCGACCACCGGGATGTAATTGTTTACGATGCCGAATCACATGCCTGTCTGATCGACGGAATTCGTCTGCATAAAGCCAAGCTGGGCGAGTATTACAAGTTCAACCATAACGATATGGTCAGTCTTGAGAAAAACCTGATCCGTGCGACCAAACTGGCCAATGAAAAAGGTGGAGGCGTTCTGGTAATTACCGAAGGTGTTTTCGGAATGTCAGGAAAAGTCGGTGATCTTAAGGCCATTGTTGAGTTAAAGAAAAAATACGACTTCAGGCTGCTTGTTGATGATGCACACGGATTTGGTACCATGGGCGAAACCGGCGCCGGAGTAGGAGAGCTGCTGGGCGTTCAGAAAGAAGTGGATCTGTATTTTTCCACCTTTGCCAAATCCATGGCCGCAATCGGTGCTTTCATTGCTTCCGATGATCCTGAAATCATTATGTTCCTGAAATACAACATGCGTTCTCAGACTTACGCGAAAGCACTTCCGATGCCGTACGTGGAAGGATGCCGAAAGCGTTTGCAAATGGTGAAGGCCATGCCGGAACTGCGTGCGAAACTCTGGGAAAATGTAAAAGCAATGCAGGATGGTTTGCGAGGACGAGGATTCAATATCGGTGAAACAGAATCGCCGGTTACGCCCGTGTTTCTGCACAGCGAAGGCGGTGTTCCGGAAGTTACAAGAATGGTTCGCGACCTGCGTGAAAATATGGGTGTGTTCTGCTCTATCGTTGTATATCCGGTAGTTCCGAAAGGACAAATCATGCTGCGTATTATTCCAACGGCTGCGCATACGCTGGAAGACGTTGAATATACCCTCAATGCCTTTACCACATTGGCTGACAAATTGAAAAACCGGGTATATCAAATTGAAGACGTTCAGGAAGTTGTAGAATAATAAAAAGTGCGTTTTTCGCTTTCAAAGGGCTTTTTTCAAAAAAAGCCCTTTTTTTATTTTCTGTAAAATCAATTTGTTTATAAGGTAATCAATTGAATATCAGATTTTTATGTATTTGCAAGTAATTAATTGTATTTTAGAAGTGTTTTTTTTTGTTTTTTGGATTGTGAAAATACATTTAATTATTAAATTTCGGTCTAAACATGCGTTTTTAGCGTGTTTGAGGCATTTTTAAACTAAAAAACAAAGAAACACATGGCAAGGTTTGATGAAGTAAAAGATCTGATCCTTTCGCTTGAGGGCGATTTCGATAAGTTCTATAACAAAGGTAACCAGGCAGCTGGAACGCGTGTTCGCAAAGGCATGCAGGACCTAAAGACATTGGCTCAGGATATTCGTTCGGAAGTTCAGAATAAAAAGAATACGACTGAAGAATAGTTTAACAGCACACAATAGATTTCCAGCCCGGATCATTTTGATGGTCCGGGCTTGTTTTTAGAATTTCTCCTCATTGATCATGGTTGCCATGCCTCTGGTCACTACCTTTTTGGTGTGGGCGTCAAAAATTTCAGCACCGATCTCCGCAATGTGTTTGGCCTTGTCAATGGATTTGATCGTAAAAACAGCTCTGTAATCCGTTTCCACGTACATAGGCCGCAGAAATTCAAGTGTCTGTTTGAGGTAAATGGAGCCGAATCCGGGATATTGCGTTCCCAGAACCTTGGTAAAAACAGTAGCGCCCAGCATACCGTGTATGATAGGTCGTTTAAAACTGGTCGTTGCCGCATATTCCGCATCAAGATGGATCGGATTGTTATCTCCTGTCAGCTCGGCAAACCGTTCAACTTCTTCCTGGGTAAATTTAAATAAGTACTCAAACTGAGCATCGACAACGGATTCAATATTCATGTTACTGGAGTTACATTTTTTTCAAAGAAATTAATTTACAAGCGCACTGCAAAATATTTTTGAATGCAGCTTAAACAAAAGAAGTCGCCCCGATTAAGGACGACTTCTTTTGTTTGTTCACTTATATGGATTTTTAATCCTCCGTTTCTTCGGTTATGACTGTCAATGTTTCTGCTGCCAATTCATCAGCAACTTTGGGCGCTCTTGCATTTGTGCGTTTATCCTTGAATTTTTTCACTTGCATCTTTAAAGTGTCTATTGCCAAATCAGTCGCTTCTTCAAATGTCGTTCCCTCTTCTCTGACAAACATGGTACCGCCCGGAACATATAATTTAACTTCCAGCAGTTTGGTTTGCGTTTTGGCATTATCGCCTTTTTTGAGCTTAAGGAATACCTCTCCGCTGGTGATACGATCATAAAAGGTATCAAGTTTATCGAGTTTTTGTTGAATGAAGTTCAACAGTTTGGGATCGGCGTCAAAATGAATGGCTTGCATCTGCAGTCTCATAAGCACTTTATTTTAAGGTAAAACATATTTTATAACCGTTAATAATAATACTATGCCCGGAAGATAAATCAGACTTTAATTATCATAAAAAATAATTACAAGTCATTTACTTCCGTGCAAAAACCGGAACTAACGATATATTAAATAAGCTAAATAATCACTTAATGTCAAGTAAACAGTGCGTTTAATTATATTTACTTTTGCTGCGAAACGGACAAAATGCGCTTTTAAGCTTCCTCAAGAAGGGTTCTGAATGAGACGTACTGTCCGTTAAAAAGCGCATGGTGCCTTTCTTGCAAATCCGCTTGATGATGTGTCTGATACGCCAGAAAGTCCTCCATTGTCCGGAATAAAAGCTGTGAAGTATAGGTGGAGCCTTCATTTTCTATCTCTGTGAGCAGTCTGAGCAACTTGCATTCAAGCGGAATGCCCGTTGCAATGATTTCGGGTATGTGAATTGTTTTCATATAATGAAGCCAATCTTTTTCCGCCTGATAACTGATGTTGACTGTGATGTTATATAGGATCATTGTATAATAATTTGATACTCGTCGTTACATTTGCAAACTTATACTTACTTAACCAAAACCAGGTTTTTATCATGAATATTCTTATACGTGCCCATTCCGGCCTTCGCTATGTGGTACTGGCACTTTTGATTGCAGCTGTTTTCGCTGCCTATTCCAACTGGCAGAAATCGAAAGAAGGCGACAGTAAAATCTATTCATTCGCTCTGATCGCCACGCACATTCAGCTTCTGATCGGGCTGGCGCTTTATTTTATAAGTCCAAAGGTCAATTTTGATCAGATCGGAGAGAAGCTGTTTCGTTTTTATTCCATCGAACACATTTTCATGATGCTGATTGCCATTGTGCTGATTACTTATGGAAGAGTACGTTCAAGAAAAGCCATCGGCAGCGACAAGCACCGCACAATTCTGTACTTTTATGCAATGGCGCTGATCATTATTATTGTAGCTATTCCATGGCCGTTCAGGAATCTGGGTGCAGGCTGGTTCTAAAATTTTTTGAATTCCGGCACAGGCATTTTACTGTTACGTGCCGGAATTTTTTCCGGATCCGCTTAACCAAACAAATCGCTGGAAAGGTAACGGTCTCCGCGGTCACATATAATGCAGACTATAATTCCTTCTTTCAGTTCTCTGGCAAGCTCTACGGCCGCCCAGGCTGCTCCTCCGCTGCTCATTCCGGCAAAAACCGCTTCTTCTCTGGCCAGCTTCCGCGTCATCTGAACCGCATTTTCCTGCGTTACTTCCATTACCCGGTCAACACGCTCTTTTTCAAATATCTTCGGCAGATATGCCTCCGGCCATTTGCGTATGCCCGGAATGCTGGAACCATCCGTTGGCTGGCAGCCGACGATCTGAATATTCTGATTTTTTTCTTTCATATAGCGCGATACGCCCATAATGGTGCCGGTTGTCCCCATTGACGATACAAAATGAGTTACTTTCCCGTTTGTATCTTTGTAAATTTCCGGTCCGGTCGTGTTGTAGTGCGCTTTCCAGTTGTCCTGGTTGGCAAACTGGTTCAGCAGAAAATATTCCTTGCCTGCTGCTTTCTCTTCGGCATAGTCACGTGCACTTTCCATGGTTTCGGTAAGAACAACCTTTGCGCCGTATGCTTCCATCGTCAGCACGCGCTCTTTGGTGGAATTCTGCGGCAGGATCAGTTCGATTTCCAGATCAAACAAACGTGCGATCATGGCCAGCGCAATGCCTGTGTTCCCGCTGGTTGCCTCAATAAGCTTCATTCCCGGCCTGATTTCACCACGATCCAGCGCACCCTTTATCATACTGAAAGCCGCACGGTCTTTTACGCTGCCGCCCGGATTGTTCCCTTCCAGTTTTCCATAAATCTTTACATCCGGGTTTGGGTTGATTCGGTTGAGTTCTACAAGCGGAGTGTTGCCTACAAGTTCAAGAAGTGAGGACATTGAATTAGTAAATTCGTGATATATTCAAACAAAGGTAATTCTTAAACCCGCACAGAATCACAATAATTCCGGAATCAGAAAACCGGAATGATACTTTGCTGATCTCAAAAGTTGAGCCGTTTGAAACTTATCTGCATACTTTTATTTCGTAGCCGTAAAAAACGCCAGCGTTCCGGCAAGATAACTGGTGATGGAAGAAGCATGATCTCCGTTTGGAATCGTTATCAGTTCCACATTAGCGCCCAAAGCCTTCATAGTGTTGTAAGCTTTTTCCGAATTAAAGTAAAATACCAGCTTGTCCGCATTTCCATGATACAGCCGCGTCGGTGTTTTCGGTTTCCAGTTATAAACATCATTATCGCTGACCGCATTGATAAAACCGACATCCGATCCATCGTTCAGGTTTTTTTTGAACGAATCCGTAAGAATGGTACTGAAACTCTGATTGATAGAAGTATTGATTCCCGAACTGGCAATCTGGGTTGCAAATGGTTCCTTGAAATAATAAGTAGTTGGCCGATTAAGCTTGTAAATACGGTCGTAGGTCAGCATAACCCATAGATAAAGCGAGTTGTACGAAGCATTTCCCTGCGTGGCCGTATTGATAACATGTTTCATAAAAGCAGTCTTGTCATATGCGCCGGCTCCGCAGCTTGATGCGATCAGATTAAATTCCGTAGGGACTTCTTCTTCTATTTTCTTTTGCAATGCCATTGTTGCGTAGCCACCTTCCGAATATCCTGCCAGATACAATTTCTCGTCCCATTTTACTTCATTCTGCTTTTTCAGAAATTCTTTGGAAGCCCGAAGCATGTCCAGTGAAGCCGAAGCCAGGCTTTCCCGGTGTTCATACGGGTGCGGATAATCCTTGGAAGCACCGTAACCGATATAATCCGGGTAAGCAATAATATAGCCCATCGACCCGAACAAGGAACCGAAAGAAGCAGCCTCCGCTCCGTCATTGAAGTTGGAAGGTGCAGAAGCATCATCGCGGATCGTTCCGTGCTGAATGCTGACCAGTGAAGCCGGCTGGTCAGTATCCGGAAAAACCAGTGCGCCGGAAGCAGTGATTTCAGCACCGTCCGTATTTTTTGTCTTGTAAGTTATCTTGTAAACTTTTATTCCGTTTTTGACATAGGCAGCAAGCAGTGGACTCAGCATATTGGCTTTTTGTATGATCTGCGTTCTGGAAAGTTCCGTAACGACTCTGCTTTCCACCAGTACGCTGTTTGGTTCTTCCGGCGTAGCAGGTGTATTGTCATCATTTTTACAGGAATTAAGAAGCAGAAGGCTCCACAGCAGGAGCACGGTAAATTTGTTGAGATGAAGTATGGATGTATATCTTCGCATAAGGTTAATGAAATAGTTCAGCGTTTTGAAAGTATAACGAACGCTGAACCATTTTTGATCATTTATTACTATTTAAATTACAGCTCAAATTTTGTCCATGTACCAGTTTATAATCCGGGCTGTTGCATCCGGCGACTCAACCATACCCATGTGAGCGGCTTCGCCGAGGACGAATGGATAACTTTTTTCCGGGTATTCCGTTAAGTTCAGCGCGCTCTCAAACGGGATCAGTTTGTCCTGAACGCCGATAATGAACAGAACCGGAAAAGGAACCGAAGCCAGTACGGCTGTTCTGTCCGGGCGTTTTCGCATGGCAACCAGTCCGGCAATCAGCGCTTCTGCCGGAAGCTTGTTGAAGTATTCGATATGGCTTTTGATTCTTTCCGGATACTGTTCCTTGTATTTTTCTCCAAACATATTCGGAGCGGCATTTTTAATAAATGCTTCCGTCCCGTGATTTTTAAGCAGTTCTATGGTCTGGTTGCGCTGATGTTTCTTGGCTTCATCGTCTGCCAAGGCAGTGGAATGGAACAATCCGAGTCCGATCAGCATTTCCGGATATTTTTCGGCAAAAGCCAGCGCAATATAGCCGCCCATGGAATGCCCGATCAGACAGCATTTCTGAATAGTTGCACTGGTGAGAAAACGATATAGTTCATCGGCATATTCCTCTACAGACTGGCACGAAGTAAACAGTGAAATGTTGGGCCTTACAACCGTATAAGTATCGTTGACTTCGGCGTCAAGTTTATCCCAGATAGAATCGTCTATGCCATGTCCGTGCAAAAGGACCAAAGTTTTCCGGTGTAAATTCATAATGCATATGATTTTCAGTATTGAGAACTTTTTTGGCTAATATATACAAACCTTGTTCCAGAACGGCATTATTTGCCGACTTTGGCCATTTCTTCCTCACGCAGAGCCCTTCTGAGAATTTTTCCTACGTTGGTTTTGGGGAGTTCATTCCTGAATTCTATTTTCCTGGGACATTTGTAACCCGTCAGGTTTTCCCGGCAGAATGCCTTTACCTTGTCTTCGGTCAATTCAGCATCTTTTTTGACAACGTATATTTTCACCATTTCACCCGACTTTTCATCCGGTATGCCTACGCACGCCACTTCCAGCACGCCCGGACATTGCGCGACTACATCTTCGATTTCATTGGGATAAACATTGAAACCGGAAACAAGGATCATATCCTTTTTCCGGTCCACGATCTTGAAAAATCCGTCTGTATCCTCAATCCCGATATCGCCTGTTTTAAACCATCTGCCGTTTCTGTCTTCAAAAATCACTTTTACCGTTTCGTCCGGACGGTTATAATAACCAAGCATAATCTGCGGGCCTCTGGCACATATTTCGCCTCGTTCGCCCGGGCTTGCCCAGGTTTCATCTTCACGAAGTATGCGCAGTTCGGTACTCGGGAACGGCAGGCCGATGGTTCCGTTCTTGTGATGGCCGTCCAGCGGATTGACAGACAACACGGGTGAAGTTTCAGAAAGTCCGTAGCCTTCCACAAGCACGCAGCCCGTGATTTTTTCCCATCTTTCGGCCACAACTTTCTGCAAAGCCATTCCGCCGGCAATCGTTATTTTAAGGTCACTGAAATCAACCGTTGCAAAATCGGGATGATTCATCAGTCCGTTGAAAAGCGTGTTCAGCCCCGGAAAAATGTGAAATCTGAATTTTTTAAGCTCTTTGATAAATGCGGGTATGTCCTTTGGATTTGTAATCAGTACATTCAGTGCACCCCATTTGATTCCGCAAAGACTGTTAATTGTCAGTGCAAATACATGGTACAAAGGCAATGCACCAACCATGGTAAGCTGGCCGGAAGGCTCCGACTTTCTCATTTTGGACATCAGCCATTCGTTAATGCCTTCAACATTGGCGATCAGGTTCCGGTGTGTCAGCATGGCACCTTTTGAAATTCCGGTTGTGCCTCCGGTATACTGGATAAATGCAACGTCAAGCCCTGAAACATGCGGGCGCTTGTACGTCATGCCCGAACCGGTTGCAAGTGCATTCGTAAAAGTGACGGCTCCTTTAAGATTGTATTTGGGAACCATCTTTTTTACATATTTTACCGCTGCGTTGACAATCAGCTTTTTAGGGAAGCCAAGCATGTCGCCGATCTCGGTAATGATGATATGCTGAATACCGGTGTTGACCACAATCCTTTCCAGATTCGATGCGAAATTGGCAAGTATTACAATCGCTTTGGCTCCCGAATCCCTGAACTGATGCTGCATTTCCCTGGGCGTATAAAGCGGGTTTGTATTTACAATGGTCAGTCCGGCGCGGAGTGCACCCATCATGGCAACCGGGTATTGCAGCAGATTGGGCATCTGAATGGCAATCCTGTCTCCATGCCGTAAACCAATGCTTTGAAGATAGGCCGCAAAATGTTCCGATAACTTGTCCAGTTCACGAAAACGGAGCGATTTGCCCATATTGGTGTACGCCGGCTTTTCTGCATTGTCCTTAAAGCTGATTTCCATCATTTCCAGCAAAGAGGAATAGGCGTCCGGATTGATTTCATAAGGAATTCCTTCGGGATAATTTTTAAGCCAGGGATACGTATCTTTTGAGATCTCAACCATAATTCAAAACGAAAGGAAATTTGGAAATGCATTCAGGAATTAAAGTTATCAATTAACACAAAATATTATTAATTGAGTGCAATATATTTAACCCTTAGTCAATCTGCTAAAAAGCCGGCAAGTGTAAAACCCGGGTGTTATTTACGTGCCAGTTCCCAGCGCCATAAAAACCCGTCTTCCGGATCGTTAACGTCTTCGGTCTGTAAAAAACCGATTTTTTCGAGGATGTGAGCAGAGGCATTTTCTTCTGCCAGTGTATGCGCGATGATCTTGTGCACACCGTTTTGCCTAAATGCGTGATCAACAAGTCCCTGTGCGATTTCGGTGCCGAGGCCTCTTAACCGGTGCGAAGGCGTGATTTCGTAACCTATTTCAACCATACCGCTGGAATCCGGCTCGCCTTTATAGCCGCACGATCCGATAAGCTGGTTGTCAGGCTTGTGCACGATCAAATATACCCACCATTCCCTTAACGGCGGATGCGCTTTCCAGCGTTCGTACGACGGTGTAAACGTATCGCGGAACTCGGTCCATTTCCTCGGTACATTCACGCCCATCACGCGCGCAAGGATGTTGTTGCCCATGCGGATTGCATCGTACAATGTGTCGTCGCAGGGAATGATTCTTAAATGAGGGGTTTCAATCATAATGTTAATTTCAGCCTCCAATTCAAGAAGCTATTAGGAGTTGTTTTCGTCAAAACGATCGGTTATTGCTTTGCGGATGGCCTGATGCGGCCGCATTCCTGTACTGCGCGTACGCGGAACAGCCCGGTCTGCGCTGGCATTGGAACGCGCACGAAGTGCAAGGTTCAGAACGGTTAAATGGCTGTTGCGCCAGGAATCGTATTCTTCTTCACTCATGACATCCCGGCTGATCTGTCCATGCGCATAGCCGTCGCCAAAGGATTGGATGCGGCTGTCTGTCAGCGCAAGTTTGCGTTCTTCTTCCAGATTGTCGATTTCTGTCCGGATTCTGGTTTCTTCCTGTTTCAGTTCCTGCAGAACAGGCATGCCGGCAATTTCATTTTCAAGAATGTTCTTCTGAATAAGATGCTGCGCCTGTGTTTTCTGCAAAGGTTCCAGTTGCTTTATGAGTTTGTTTTTTCTGCGTTTCATACTCCAAAGTTTTGGGTCGGCCTGAAGCCAGCGGAACCAGAATCCCTGCAGAATAGGAAGTGCCATGCCGAGCGAAACGGCGCCTGCAATGGCGAACAGCACGCCACTCAGTACAAAGGAAAGCAGTGCCCACGGACTGTTGACAAGATCGAGGTTCAGCTGATCGGAATTGCGCAGTGCTGCTTCAATTTTATTGGTCAGTTCAGGGCTGCTTATGGGAGCGCCCGTCATTGGGTCAACGGCGTTCAGCTGAAGATTCTTGACCGATTTATTGATTGCTTCCTTCAACTTGTCCGTTCTGTACGCTTCATACCGGAACCAGCCCAGCACTACGAGCGTGACAATCGCAAATACAGACAAAATCAGCTTGAAACGTGCATACCGCGTTTTGGCTTTCGGCGATTCGTCCTGATGATAAGGTTCTTCTACAAGCCTGTCGTAAGCGGGTTTCAGCAGAATGGAAAGCATGGCAAGCCCGATGGCAAAGGCCCACGCTTCATTGGAATTTCGGATATTGAGCGCATAAGCTACGATTTCATGCGAGATGATCAGGTCGCCGGCAATAAAGGAAATTCCCGCAGCCAGAAATATCAGTCCAGCAATGAGCGAATAAGTTGGCGCATTGTCTGCACGTTTTTCCCGTAATTTTTCAGAAAAGAAATCAATTTCGGCAACCGTATTCTGAATGTATTTTACCTGCCTGGAAACATTGTCCAGACTCATGGTCTCATTCTGCAGCTTGTCGTAAGCAGTTTTGTGCTGCTGAACCGTAGACTGGTATTTACTCCGGACCGTATCCAAGTCTTCTTTTTTTGCTTCAAGCCTTTCCATAACCCAGTCATGATTGACATTGCTGGATAAATAAGCTTCATAAACCTGCCGGTCAATGCCTTCAATACCGCTGGAATAACCGTGCTGATAATCACCGTTCTGGTTTGGATTCTGCTCGTTCATGGCCTTGTTTTTAAAATGATGTAGGATTAATCAGAGTTTGGAAGTACTGAAAGAAGCTAACTGCCGCCTTTCCGGATCATGTTCAGCTGCTTTCCGGTCAGTTCATTTTTCATGCGTCTTGCAAGGAAAAATTCACTTTCAAAAAGTTTGATCAGCATGTCTCTTTTGGCATACAGGCGGTCGCGCTCTGTTTCAGCAGCACTTTGTTCCCTCAGAACCTGCCATTTTTTTACCCTTAATTCATCAATCTCCTGTTGTAAAGTCTGGCATTCGGATTCCCAGTTCTCGCTGTTGTCAATAGCATCTTTACGCTCTTGCTGAACTCTCAGCCACGCCTGCAGATCATTTCGTAAAACGGTTATGTTGCTGAGAAGCAGTTTTCCAGCAAACAGGAAAAGAAAGAAAACAAACACAAAAAGCGCAAATGCCTGCCACCAGCTCTGATAGGAAACCACATTGGCGAACACGAACAATGCGGCGGCAAAAGGCAAACCGGTTTCTTCCAGCAGTGATTTCCAGCTTATACGCGATTCCGCATCATGGAACAATGAAATCCGGCCGAACAAACTGAACATTCCCGCCAGAAATACGCCGAGTGCAATCCACGAATTATCCGCGAATGCCGGTTTCAGTGATTCCCTGATCAGGAAAAAATTGCCGATGCACATGGCTACACACAGCGAAATACCGATTAAAGTTCTCGGAAGCTGATGCTCGCGCTCAAACTGAACCGGGGGATTTTTCAGTTTGTCGTTCAGTTCTTCAATCCGGTTGTTTTTTTGCCCGATAAAAAGGTTCAATTCCTGAATCTGTTCGTTATGCTGCTCAATTTCAGCAATGCACCCGGCTGTCAGATTGGAAAAATACCTGTGGATAATATCCGTTTTTTCCTCCGGGTCCGATTCCGAAAGCCCGAACAATACGCCTTCATCGCGCAGCGCATCTTCGTCCTCAATCCAGTAAGGAATGGCAACTTCTGCATTGCTGTTATCCGAAGTGCCCGAATCATACCGCTTTTCGGTACCGGCCGAAATGCCGGCTTGCGGTTTGGCCGTTTTTTCAGAATAATTGTTCTGTGAAATGGTTTCATTCGCAGGAGAAGACGTTTGTGCCGCTTCCGGTTCGTCATCGTAATATTCATTTTCGTCCGATTCGCTCGGGCGGAACCAATTAGCAATATATTCAGTCCATTTGGCCATATATTTTCAGGGATTAGCCTGCGATTATCCATGAAAACAGAGAAATTCACAACATTATTGTGACAATCGGCAGTTAATAAAGTTAAGGTGCTTTTGGTGGCTCGTTCAAAACATTTGCTGCAATGCCTGCCACAGTTTTTTCTTGAGATTGCGGTCTGCTTCAATCACAGCCAGCGGGTCGGTAAGGAGAAACCAGATGCCGTCCACGTTTTTGGGCGTATAAGGTACAAGCAGCAGATCAAGGTTCAGTTTGATAAGCGGAACCCCGAAAGTCAGAAAGTAATTGGTGCGTTTTTCCGTAAGCACTTTGCCTGCATCCGGACTGGGAAGAAAGCTGAAATTGAGAACGTCGGAATTTTCAACAGAATTGCCGACCGCTTTGAGAATATTGTCCAGAAAAATCGCTTCTGAAGCAATCATTTCTTTCCGTTTCGGCTCGTCGATCAGGATCAGGATTTTATGCTTTAATGCAGGGAAATTTTCAGCTGGTTTTACAGGAATTGCCGGAGTTGCCGGCAATGCAGCTGCAGGTGCCTGCGTTACCGGCGGCAATACTTCCGGTCTTTGTTCCGGCTGCGGTTCCGGCTGTGGCAGGTTTTGAACAATTGTTCCGGTTTTCTCTTTTATTTCAAACGCTTCTTCAACCTGAAACAATTGCTCGTTCTGATAGAAAACCTGATAAAATGCAGCTGACAGACTCATGGGTTTTACTGAATTATTTTACTGCCGCAGAAACCTGTCCTTGCGGGCTCCATATCCCGATCTTTTGTTTTTTCGCCTTTATTTCAAGTTCTGAGTATTCCTGGCTGTCCGAATATTTCTTGAAATGCACTGCAAGCCCGTTTTTGACCAGTTCCTTGTTCAGTATCTTGCCGTCCGGGAGCACTACTTCGCCCAGCAAACGGCCATAGCGGTCAAATTCTCCATTGTGTTTGATACTGACTACTTTATGAAAGCATTTGTCGCTTGTAAATTGTTTGGCGACTTTGTAATACGGCCTGCCGCGTTCCGGTGAATTAATGTGCGTAAAACGGATTCGTACGGCTTTTCCCATCCGGAAACCGGCTTTTTTCCCGTTGTATACATATTTCAGTTCAATGGTATCGCCATCCTGAATACCGATTACTTCGGCTCTGAGCGGATTGGGCAAATCACTGCTTTTTTCAATGGGCTTTTTACTGCTTTGAGCTAATGCGCTGTTTTTAAAGGAGGTTAGTCCGAAAGTAAAAACCAGGACAAGCAGACAAACGGCAATTTGCCGTAACATCGGGAATTTTAAATTGTGCACGCGAACTTTTTCAGGATTGTTGAGGCGATAAATATAAGCATTGTTTTCAACGCTTTTCTTCCAATTTATACCATTTGATGTTTTTCAGCGGTTCGCGCCGGGCCGCAGTTACTTCCGGCGCATAATGTTTTTCAAGGTAATCCAGAACCTCCTTTTCGGTTTCTCCAAGGTCCCACAAATTATGATTGGCCTGCATCCAGCGTATTTTTTGCTTCCAGCCATCCCGTGTAAACCGGTTCTGCAGAATAAGTTTGGAAGAATGGCAGCTTGTACACTGCGCCTTGACCATATACAGATTCTGGTCCGTTATCAATCCCGTTTCCGAATCCTTCTTAACCGTATCCATCGTCATAATGGCAGCAGATTCGGGTTTCGGTAGTCTGTCGCTTTCTTTAAAAATTTGCGCTGCAAGACTTAATCCTGCAAACAGCATCACTACTATTTTTACCATTTTATTTATTCTTCAGGCAATGCGGAAGTTTTAAACTCATTAACTCACTTTTACAGCAATTCTTTCGCATGCATTGTTGAGGTATCCGCCCGGGTTCCAGGCAGGAATAACCATGGGCTGCGCATTTCCTTTATCGTCCGTAGCCCTCACCCATACTTCGTAATAGCCTTTTACCGGAAACCGGAGTTTGGTATTCCAGTGCTGCCAGGCCAGTCTGTTTGCCGGCGCTTCCAGCTTGCAGTCTTTCCACGTTGTACCGAAATCAATGGAAACTTCTACTTTTTTGACCGCATGATCGCCGGCCCATGCATGTCCGCGCAATGCAAGTTCTATATCCGAAGCAATCATGGCACCCGATTTCGGATAGGTAATCAGGGATTTTACAGGCATGGATTCAATGATCCGGAAATATTCATCTGTTTGCGGAACGTCCTCGCCCGGAGCAATCGGACTTTTCGGCGTTTTGTAACTGTGGCCATCCATTTTGGCACCGTCGTGTACTTTATTCCTGACCGAAATGCCGCTGATCCATTTGCCTGAAACCGAAGCCGGCCAGCCGCCGATCACAAGCCGCAACGGATAACCGTGAAATTCGGGAATGTCTTTTCCGTTCAGCTGAAAGGCAAGCAGCGTTTCATTTTCCAGTGCTTTGGCCATCGGAACACCTCTGGAAATCGACTCTTTTTTCGGATCGCGGCTCAGGTGAATATCTTTTCCATGATAGCCGATGTAAACGGCATCGTCTTTTATACCCGCATCCGCGAGAACATCTTTCAGGCGCACGCCCGTCCATTCTGCGCAATGTACGGCGCCCTGGCCCCATTGGTTCCCGGAAGTCTGCGGCTGAAAACCGGAACGGCCATTGCCGCCGCATTCCAGCACAAGCTGGTAAGTATAATGTTTGAAGCGCTTTTTCAACTCTTCAAGCGTATAGGTTTTCTTCGTTTTTATGGATTCGCCGTCGATGGTCAAAGTCCAGTTGCTTACATCTATTTTTTCAGGTATGAGCCCGTTGTTGCGGATGAACATTTTTTCTACCGGCGTAATGCGGTCATCGAGCAAATGAACAGGCGTTTCCACATTCCAGGGTTTATCGCCTTGTACGATCATTTCAGGACTTTTGCCTTTTAATGCATCCTTTTCATCAAGCAGCAGCGGAATGTAGCCTTTGGGCATTTTGCCGGCAAATACAATGTTGCTGCCCAGCGCGGCGGTGAGTGCAGCAAGGCTGCTTTTTTTGAGAAAGCCTCTTCTGTTAAATGCAGAATTCATGAACGGGTCCGGGAAATTTGTAAAACTATAACGGTCAAATTTACATAAACCATATTAGTTATCCATTGAACAATCTTACTTCGGCCTGTATTTATAAAAAAAGAGGCTGCCTTTGGGCAGCCCTTTTTCCTACACATAGTGTGCTCTCAATTTAGTATTTAACTGTACTTTTTTACAGATTCAACGTTTCTGACAGAGAGAATTTACGATTCGTTATTTTTTGATGAACGGCCCGGCAATGGCAAGAACCGCTTCTTTTGTCAATGGCTCGTCAAATGCTTCCGTTACTGCTGCATCCGATTTGGAAGCAAGTCCTTTCAGGTTTACACCGCCTTGCGTCATGTTGTCTTCGCCTGCATAGATTGCCGGAACTGCACCCATATTTCCTGTAATCCAGCCTTTCATGGCAGGGTTTGCAAGTACGGTTGCTCCCAGTCTGCGCACAACGGCTGCATGTCTTGCTTCTACGGAATGCACTTGCAGTGCATATTCCAGAATTTGCGGATCGGCAAGCAATGCGCCGGCTTGTCCTTTGTATGCACGTACGCCGGTATCTTCCAGTGCGCTGGAAACGGTCACAAAAGTTTTGTAATTCGTGAAAATATCTGCAAATGCGCCGCCGTACTGGAAATCAAATGTAGGTTTTGCAATGGCTTTGGTTCCAAGGGCTTTTACAAGAAATGCCACGTGCTGCGTTTCATGTTTGCCGATTTGGGTAAATATGGCTTTGTCGGATGCGGGGATCAGGTTTGCGGCTGCATTTCCTGCTTTGTAAAATTCATCTTCCAGGTATTCGAGTGTAAGTGCATAGTTCAGCACGTCAACTGCTGCGGCAGATTGGGCGTAAGCTTTGTTTACAATAGAAGCAAATACAGTAGGTACTGCCACCGCAGCAATTTTGCTGCTGATCCTGTTCATAAAATGACGGCGGGTAGCATACTCCAGACGGCCAGCTGCGTCTCCGTCAATTTTTTGAAAATCATCTATAATTTTGAAAATATCCATTAGTTCTTGTTCAGATTAAAGTTTAGAATTATTTACCTACGTTGGCTCCTGAAATAGTATCTTTTACATAGCCTTTTACAGCAGTAAGGATGTCAGCAGGTGCTACCGCCTTGTCAAATCCGTTCGCGTCTACAATGTCGTCGCCAGCAAAATCAGCAGATTTCGGGTTCAGCAAATCGCGGATAACGGATGCATGACGTGCTTCTACAGAAACAATTTTTCCAGCAAGCAGTAAATAGTCACCGTTCTTGATCAGTTTTCCGGCTCCGTTGTAAGCTGCAACGCCTGTATCTTCAAACAGTTTGGCAGCGCCCAGAACAGCCGTTCTGCTGTTGAAATCAATGGCTGAGAAATTCGGCGTCAGCCCTTTGATGGCTCCGTTGCCCAATGCAGCTTTAAAGAAATCGCGGTGAATGATTTCGTGATCGCGGATGTCCGTAAGGATTGTTCTTTCTGCATCCGTCATACCGGCATAAGGTGTAGCAATTACCTGTGTGTAGAATGCCGCTTCCAGTTGTTCCAGTGCGTATGCATAATTCAGTACGCCTACATCTCCCGAACCCAGTTCAACCGTATCTCCTGTTCCCGGAATCTGCGGATTCGGATCATGATCATCTGTAGTACATGCACTGATTACGATCGTACCCAGCGAAGTTGCCAGTCCGGCGGAGCGCAGAAATAACCGTCTGTTTACTACTGACGTAATTTCTTCTTCCTTATTTTCGGAGTTGCTTTTAGTTTTAATGATTTTGTTCATAGCAATTAAAGGTTGTTAGATTCCTTTCGTCCGTCGAAAGACTTTTGAAATACTTACGCTGCAAAAACTGCTTTAGATCAAATGTTTTTTTATAAAAATGGAAATGGATTTACAAGCAGAGACTTTAAAAACAAAAAGAGCCTATTGCTAGACTCCTGATGCTTTCAGACTAATGGATGATAACGTTGAGCAAATAGTGGCGCAGGTACTTACTATATATGTATGTATAGCGTTATGATCTCGTGAAGCGTAGTTTTATTACTACTGTTATTTTCAAATAACTTCTAAGGCAAATATATGGGAATAACTTGCAATACAAAAAAAATATTAAAATAATTTTTAGGTGTAAAATACATCTCTGTCAATCAGATCTTTCTGTTTCAGAAATATCTTGCCGGCATCTGCTTTACCTGTGCACATTTGATGGTGATCGTAATCGGCAGCAGGAATAATCATGCGTAACTTTTTGTAATAAATGTTAATACCCCGGATCAGAAAGTTGATTATCCTTCATATAGACGCATTTTATCCGGTTTATCACGAAAAGCAGCATATTTGTCCGGCATTTTGATATTTGTTTTTATAATTTTACACTTTGCCTTCTCGTTAACTAGTATTTATTTTTGATAATTGAATAACCCCATGGCTAACCTGCTCCTTGTAGAAGACGACACCACATTCTCAAAACTGCTCAGCAATTTTCTTGGCAAGCACGGTCATCAGGTTCAGGTTTGTTCAAGTATCAGAGAGGCCAGAGAAGCGCTGGGCAGCGGTGAAAAACAGGTGTCGTACGATGTGCTGATGCTGGATTATCGTCTGCCGGACGGAAACTCCATTGATTTTCTTAAATCGCTGAGAAGCGAGGGCAACCGTACGGCTGCATTCATTATGACCAGTTTTCATGATGTCCGCACTGCAGTAACCGCCATGCAGATCGGCGCGTTTGATTACATTACAAAGCCTGTAAATCCGGAAGAGCTGCTGATGGTTTTACGTGAAGCGCTCAACAAAGGCGATGTCACGGTAACGGCCATGCCAAGGTCCAGGGCAAATGTAAAATCCGAGAAGCCAACACTGGACTTTATTGAAGGAAGGAGCAAGATTTCCAAGCAATTATATGAATACGTCCGGCTGGTATCGCCAACGGATATGTCCGTCATCATACAAGGTGAAAGCGGAACCGGAAAAGAACATGTCGCCAAATCCATTCACCGGCTCAGCAAGCGCAGCAGCGGACCGTTTGTCGCTATTGACTGCGGCTCTTTATCCAAAGAACTCGCAGCAAGTGAACTTTTCGGACATAAAAAAGGTGCTTTTACCGGTGCTTTGCAGGACAAAATCGGTCAGTTTGAAGCAGCGGACGGCGGAACTCTGTTCCTGGACGAAATCGGGAATCTTGGTTACGATGTCCAGATCAAGCTGCTCAGGGCATTACAGGAAAGGATTATTGTGCCGATCGGCAGTACGCAGCCTGTCAGGGTAGATGTACGCCTGATCGCAGCCACCAATGAAGATCTGATGACCAGCGCCGCAAAAGGCGATTTCAGAGAAGATCTTTATCACCGCCTGAATGAATTCAAGATTGAAGTGCCGCCGCTCCGCAAGCGGGGCGAAGACCTTGAAATTTTTATCCAGTATTTTGTAGACAAAGCCAATCAGGAGCTGGAAAGAAATGTCCGGGAACTTTCCAGAGAAGTCATGGATGTTTTCCGCAAGTACGACTGGCCGGGAAACCTGCGCGAACTGAACAATGTAATCAAGCGGCTTGTACTGCTGTCAAAAGAAGAAGTTGCCACATTGAGCGCCTTGCCGGCAGAAATGATCACGGCCATGGAAGATCCGCAAAAGCCGGCCGGCTCCGACCTAAAAGCTATTCAGGAATCACATGAAAAGGAAATGATCGAGAAAGTACTACAGGAAGTGCGCTATAACAAAAGCAAAGCCGCCAAACTGCTCAATATCGACAGAAAAACGCTTTACTACAAAATTGAAAAATATCATATTGAGTGAGCCGGCGCTATTTCCTCCACTTGCTCGATAATTGATTCGGCATATTCCAGTACCTGCGTGATTTCCTCTGCAGAAATCTGTGCGGCATCTGCCCGCAATGCAACTTCCAGATTTCTGAATTGTGCAGAAAGGTCTTTTGCACCGATCTGGCCTGTTCTTCCTGCCATTCTGTGGATGAGTTCGGGCACTTTTTCAAAGTTGTTGTCATCAATCAGCAGAAAAAGGGAATCAATATCTTTCCGGCAGTCGGTAACAAACTGATGCAGGATTTCTCGCAGCAGGGCTTCATCGCCAAAAGTCATTTCGTTCAATGCGCTGAGATCAAAATCATGCACATGACTATTTTCCTGCTTTTGCGGTGTTACTGAAAATGATTCCAGCAGTTCCAGCAGTTCGTTGGAATGGAAAGGCTTCATCAGGAACCCGTCAAATCCCATGTTCAGAAGATCCTGTCTTTCTTCCGGCATCGCCTGCGCAGTCAGTACAAAGAACTTCACGTCTGCTGCGGCATTCCTGCGCAGACGCTTACACAGTTCTGCGCCGTTCATGCCCGACATCCGCATGTCCGTCAGCACAAACTTTACCTGATTATCCCACGGTCTGCTCAGGACTTCTTCGGCAGAGGAAAACGAAGTATGCGGAATGCCGTTCATTTCCAGAACGGATGAGCACCATTTCAGAATAAAAGCATCGTCATCCACAAGCCAGACTTTTCCGGATACCTGATACTCTTTTTGGTCCGATTCGTCGGGTGCGATTTCCGTTGTTTCCGCTTTTTTAATAAGGGTGGTTACAAAGAACGTAGTGCCTTTATTGGGCGTGCTTTTTACTTTGATGCTGCCGTTCATTCCTTCAACAAGCGCTTTTACAATGCTCAGTCCAAGTCCGGTTCCGCCGTATTTGCGTGAAATGGAAGGATCAGCTTGTTCAAACTGGTTGAAAACACGTTGCAGCTGCTCCTCCGACAATCCGATTCCGGTATCTGAAATCTGATATTCAATGCTGTATTCCTTCTCCGATTCAAAGCCGTTTACTCTTAAAGTTACATCGCCGCTGTTTGTGAATTTAATGGCATTATTAAGCAGATTGTAAAGAACCTGTCTGAGCCGGAATGGATCACCGTTAAGGTACAACTGAGACGGCAGATTGTTTTCCAGCTTCAATGCAAGACCTTTGGAAGCCGCCGTCGGGCGCAGCATCTGGATTACTTCGTTCAGGAACGGCGTGATGGCAAAAGTCCGTTCTTCAAAAGTAAACCGGTCTGAAATAATACGGCTGTAATCCAGCACTTCATTGACGAGGTAAAGCAAATGTTCCGATGCCGAATGCAATATTTCCAGATCCTGCCGTTGAGGCTTTTTACTGTTTTTAAGCGCTTCCGTGTAGCCGATAATGGATTGCAGCGGCGTCCGTATTTCATGGCTCATGTTCGACAGAAAACGCTGTTTGGCAAGGCTGTGATATTCTGCTTCTTCTTTGGCTTCTTCCAGCTGGCTCCTGTACTCGTTGCTTCTGGCTATGTCTGTAAAAATCAAATAGGCAAGCAAAGCCGTAAGAAGAAAAAACCCGAGCATCACCCATTCCAGTCCGTCGATGCTTTTGGCGACAAGATTCTTGGAAATCCGGGTTTGTATATTTGAATCTTTAAGCACTTCACTTTCCACACCCTGCATTACTTTCAGAAGCTGCCTTACAAGCGTATTGCCGGCAATGGCCAGTTCCTGTTCACGGTCTACAAAATGGGTAGTCCTGATCTTCTGAGATTTTTCGATCGCATGCACTGCTTCGCCCACTTTTTCAATCGTGCTGTCTTCCTGCACAACTTTCAGGGTGTCGACCTCCACATTGATTTCCTGCTTCTGATACGTTTTGGGCGCTTCCGCCACCTGATTTTTCTTGTTCTTTTTCCCGCTGAAAACACGGTTCAGAAATCCTTTTTTCTCTTCTTTATGCGGAGTAGTATCCGGCAGTTCGGTATAAACGGTAGTTGTCGTCGTTTTTTTCTCCGTTTTCACAACGGTGCTTTCAGGTTTCAGCTGCGTGGTAATCAGTCCGGAAATGGATTTTACTTCGTCTGAAAGCGCCTTGTTGCTGACCAGTTTGGACCGTACTTTGATATACTTGCTATAAATCTTCTCACGCTGTTCCAGTATGGATTTCATCGAATCAATGCGGACGATCTGAGCAGAATTGTCAAGACTCAGGCCTTTCAGGGTATCCAGCAAAAGCAGCAATTCCTTGGATTGTGCGAGAACCTGTTTGTCTCTGTCTTCATTTTTGAGCGTACGTGCATTCTGTAAATGATCAAGCTGAAGAATGTTTTTAAAAATCTGGTTAACCAGCCTCAGCCGGTCATTTGGTGTGGATAAAGCCTCAACCTTGTTCAGCATGTCCTCAAATGTCCTTTTACTGATAAACCAGGATAAGCCAAGTGCCAGTGAAGTCAGGAAAAAGCCCAGCAATACTTTTCCTGTTACTGATTTCAAAAAATGTATTTTGCGTAAAGCTGACATAACGTTCCGGAATTATACAGTATCAATAAACGCATTTCGAGCAGCGAAAGTTGTAAATCCATTCATTGCCATGCATTTGCAGGGTGAATATAATGCATTTGGCAGATACTTTTCCAACTCTCTCACAAAACAGAAAAAGGAGATGCTCCCTTTCCGGACATCTCCTTTTTCTGTTATTTTTTACCTTTCTGTCCGGTTGAAATGCCGGTTTTACTTGCCAAGCGAGTTAATCCATGATGCGATTTTTGCAGCTTCCTCTTTGGGAACCTGAGGCATCGGAGGCATTGGCGTTGCAAAATCAGGCCAGTTTTCCGGTTTTGGGTTATAAATCAGATCCATGATTTTTTCATTGCTGTACTTGCGTTTTGCAACGTCCGTATACGACGGTCCAACTACTTTTTTATCTGTAGCATGACATGCAAGGCACGTATTCTTCTGAAGCAATGGCTTTACTTCATCCCACGTCGGCGTTTTTGAAGCCGATGCGGTTGCTGCAGTCGTTTTACCTTTTCCGTCCGGTGAAACATGCTCTTTTGCAGAAGCTGGTGCCGCTGCTGCCGCTGCATTGCCGGATCTTGTTGTTTTCAGTTCCGAAACTTTCAGTTTTTCGCCGTCTGGAATGTTGTTCAGCGTATAATAAGCTTCCGGATGCACAAGCGACCAGCTGTTTGTAGCAGCACGTATGCCGTCCAGCTGAATTTTGTGAACATAATACTGGCGCATCCCGTCCAGAACAATCCGTACTCTTTTATTATCGTCGGATACTTTTACGCCTTTGACTTT
Source organism: Dyadobacter sediminis (assembly GCF_005860765.1). Classification (GTDB taxonomy): domain Bacteria; phylum Bacteroidota; class Bacteroidia; order Cytophagales; family Spirosomataceae; genus Dyadobacter; species Dyadobacter sediminis. The sequence goes on from NZ_VCEI01000021.1 coordinate 28,773, forward strand.
TACATCTTCCAGATTGATCTGCGGGCTTCCGTACACCGGGTAATGCTTGTACAAGTAGCTGCTCACTTTATATGAGTCCAGATCTTCGGCTGACTTGCGGTCAACAGGCATCGTGAATTCCACTTCAAAACCGTCCGGCATTGCTTTTACCGTGTACATTTCAAACGGCATTTTCCCGTTCCAGATCAGACGCTGCAAACCCTGATTGGCATCGCCCGCAGAACCCCAGCCGCGATTGGTTTCTCCCACGAACATGGAACCGTCCTTATCAAAAGCCATACGCAGCACGCCCGACTGAAATCCGCTGCGGAAACCGATGCTTGCACCCTGGTATTCACCTTTTACTTTTTCCAGAACAATACGCATGATATTGCTTTGTCCCTGATCGCCAACGAAAACCTGTCCTGTAAATGGTCCGAAACCGCCTTTTGTATCATCCAGAATAAGCTCCGAAGTAGACACGCCATGTACGCCATAAGGAAGCCACACAGCCGGCAACTGAACCATATTGTATTTTTCTTTCAGCTGATATAGAAACTGCGGCGCTTCATTTCCTGTATTTTCAGGCTTGATGGCGCGTCCCTGATCGTCTTTGTTCTGGCGGTTGTCGCGTTCTGCAAAGAACTGCTTTTCGGTGAGCTTAACCGGTGAATCCGGCGTTCCGGCCCATCTCAATCCCGCAGGATGGCCCATAAAGCCACCTTTTTTAACCTGGAAAATAGCGCCTGTTCCCATCCAGTCGCCCTGGTTGTCTGTATAAAACAGTTCGCCGTTCAGCATGCTGATACCCGCAGGGGAACGAACGCCCGTTGCATACGGCTCGTATTTTCCTTCGTTGGTAATATGGAAAATCCATCCGCGACCCGGCACACGGCTTTCGCCTCTCCACCATTCCTCATCGCCGAAAGCGACGTTTCCGCTTACGAAGAAACTTCCGTCCGGAGCCAGTTTCGGCCCAAATGAATATTCATGATAATGTCCTGACAGCGGCCATGCATATACCGTTTCGTAAACATCCGCTTTGCCATCTCCGTTTTTGTCTACCAGTTTGGTCAGTTCGCCGCGCTGCGCACAGTACAAGGCACCTTCTTTATAGGCAAGACCCAGAATTTCATGCAATCCGGTCGCGAATTTTCGAAAATAAGGCGTGCGGCTTGTCGGGTTGTCCACAATCCAGACCTCACCTCTTCTGGTAGAAATCGCCAGTGAACCGTTCGGCATGGTGGTTAGTCCGCCGACTTCAAGGATAATTCCTTCCGGAATCGGCGGTGTTAAAATTTTATAGAAGTCTTCTTCTTTAGGGGACTCCTGCGCTTTAAGCATTGTAAGACTTGCCAGCAGCGCAAAGGCTATGTGAGCAATTTTTTTCATTATCAATAGGATATCAAAAAGATTAAAATCAGAATAGGATCGAATACTTCACTTCGCCGTTGCGTACCGGAACAAGCAGTTCCTGCTGACCGTTTGCGCCTCTTATTTCAGGTTTTGCCGTTTTGTCAGCCAGCTGAATGTAGTAGGATTTGTTGTCCACGGCATAAAGTCCGTCCGCTACTTTTTCAATAACCGATCCGTCGGCCAGTCTTGCAACCAGGTCCGTTACAGGGTTATTTACTTTTACAATGCGTTCAAGGTACTGGTTATTCACAACCGAAATATAATCCGTTACCGTGGAGCCGAATGCCTGATACTGGAACGTCGGAACGTCCGTTTCATCCAGTACATAGCCTTTCGGGCGGTAGCGGCTTCCGGTGGTGTCGGACTGCCATTTTGAATTTCCTTTGGTTTTGCCAAGCAGCATATCGTCGTTCAGAAGCGTAACGCTTCCGCGCGGGCGGGAAGAACCGTCGCCGCGATCGTGCCACATCGGCGTTGCATCCAGAAACTCGCCGCGCCAAACCTGCAATACGTTCCCTTTGTCCATATCGTAGGTATAATGCAGGTTTGCCGGGCTTCCCACCGAAACTGCATGCACTACACGTTGCTTTTTAGCTTTTTCATCCTTTTTGAAATCCATGAAACTGCGCGTAATCGTATTGGTTCCGGCTGAGATCAGGATCGGATCATTGGTTCTTCCGGACATGGCGGAGCTTTTTGCATGATGCGCCACTTCCCTGAAACCCGGGCCGCTGATCCACAGACCCAGGGCAGGACGCAGCCATCCGTCTCTTTTGTTATTGAATATCTCGATTTTGTGATCGCCGGCCGTAAGGTTTGTTTTTGCTTCCCGAAATTCACTATCCGATTTCCACTGCGCATCAATTACGTATTTGCCATCAACTCTTAAATAGGAATTGCCCGGCGCCTGTAACCTGAAATTGTACTCTCCGGCTGTCGGTGCGCTGTATGTGCCCGTGTACACGTAAGAATAATTATTGTTCTCTTTCAGGATTTCCCACGTCAGCGCTTCTGTTTTGCCTGTTTCGGCAGGAGTCAGTTTGCCAAGGTCGTCTGTTTCCAGGATATTTCCGTAATACGTTTTATAGCTCAGGTCGGATAATGTTCCGGGCTTTTTATCAAAATTATTGATTACAATGTTTTTGATTGCCAGCGAACCGTGATCGCCCTGAAAGCGGAGCGGACCCATGGCAACGTCTTCAGCCGTAAGCGAACCGCGGGTAGGACCGCTTACTTCCACATTCTCATGAATAGTCACGCCGTTCAGCACAACGGAAAGGAATACGGCATTGGAGATTTTCTTGCCGTTTGCATCAAAGCGGGGCGCTTGATACGATATTTTGATATTTTGCCACAGGCCGGGCGCTTTTGCCACATTGAAACGCGGCGCATAGCCTTCATATCCTTTTTCACCTTCCGGCTTGGTATCGTTCCAGCGTTCGTAAATACCGCCGCAATCGTTGTACTTGGCCGTTTTTTTGCCCCAGCTGTCAAAAAGCTGGACTTCGTAATTTCCCTGCAGGTAAATGCCGGAATTTGATCCTTTGGCAAGCATGAAATCCAGTTCAATGTCCAGATCGCCGTGCTTGAAATTGGAGATCAGCTCATATTGATTGCCATACTTGCCCTTTTCATGCGTACATGCAAGAACGCCTTTGCCGGGCGTTGTTGTCATTGCGTTTTCCTTGAAAATGTCGGCCGTTGCATTGCCTACAATTTTCCAGTTGTCCGATTTTGTAGTGAATGCACTGAGGTCGTTGAGAGGAACAGTTTGCTGAGCATGAACGGATTGTGTAACAAGCACTGCCATGCAACAGGCAAGCAGTCGCCATAAAAAAGTATTGTGTTTAAACATACAGGAAATAAACTTATTGGTTTGGAATTAAGCACCGATTCGGCGGGCGGTGCAAATAACGTGAAGAAATAGGAAAATTGCATTTAATTAGATGAGAATCGCAATTGTTAATGCTTTTTGCTTAATGTTGTATTTTTTGTTATTTCAATGAGTTATTAGACTAAACAGTTTTTTGTTAAAATGAAAAAATTAATTCTTACCGCGTTCAGCCTTGCAACGGCATTTGCTGCACATGCGCAATTGCAACCTGCCAAGCAAACGCCGGAATCCAGTGAATTGTGGAGCCCGGTTCCACGTGTTGTAACGCCAGGGAAAAATTCTACGACAGTTTCCGGATTTACTGCTCCTTCCGATGCAATCGTGTTGTTTGACGGTAAAAATCTGGATGCGTGGGTTTCCGGAAAAGACGGAAAAGCGGCTGCGCCCTGGACAGTTGCCGACGGAATCATAACCGTTGCGCCAAAATCCGGCGACATTCAGACCAAGCAGACTTTCGGCGATTATCAGCTGCATATCGAATGGCGTACGCCGGCAAAAGTAGAAGGAAGCAGCCAGGGAAGAGGAAACAGCGGCATTTTCATGCAGGGTGTTTACGAACTTCAGGTGCTGGACAGCTACAATAACCCGACTTACTCCAACGGACAGGCCGGTTCTATTTACAAACAGACCATGCCGCTCGTAAATGCATCCGTAGGCCCGGGCGAATGGCAGACTTACGATGTGGTTTATACTGCGCCGCATTTTAACAAAGACGGACAAATGACGATCCCGCCTTATATTACGGTAATCCATAACGGCGTACTGGTTCAGAACCATACGATGATCCAGGGAACAACGCCTTATGTAGGACAGCCTACGATTGAGCCGCACGGCCGAGGCCCGATCAAACTGCAGGATCACAACAATACAACGAGTTTCAGAAATATCTGGATCAGAGAATTGTAAGACAGCGTATTTCGGTACGGGTACAATATTTTAGAGGCTTAAACGGTTTGAAAAAGCGGTTTAAGCCTTTTCTTTTTTCAATACTTTAGAAATTATTTATTTACTCGCTCGAAAGGAATTGTTGTCATGCAGGAAATAGAACCCTATTACAACTGGGAAAAACATTACGTTGCCAGTCACGACGAACGTTCGCCTTTTTACGGAAGAACTTACAACCTCGATTATTACGAAAATGCAATATATGGTTATTACATACATCCTTTATGGGATGAAATCGGATCGGAAACGCTTTATGTAAAAATCATTTATGCCGATTACAACAAGCATTTTGCCATTATCGAAATGTTTGGGGAATGGAATGACGCGCTGCATAACGATATCATGTTTTTCAAGCGCCAGGTTGCGGACATGCTGATCAATGAAGGAATCAACCAGTTTATCCTGCTCGGAGAAAATGTGCTGGACTTTCACGGCGGCGACGACGATTACTATGCAGAATGGTTTGATGATATAGAAGACGGCTGGATTGCGGCGGTCAATTTCAGGGAACATGTGGAGGAACAATGGAAGCGTTTCAGGCTGGATTACTACATCAATTTCGGAGGCACACTTCAGATCGGAAACTGGCGTACTTTGCAGCCGGAACCGTTCTATGAATTAGTTAAAAAATTGATGATAAGAAGGTTAGAGTAGAGAAAAGCGTATACAATTGTTGCAACGTTGATAACTCCTTTGTAGATTTGGTTTTGACGTATATTAATCCAACCAAACCTTGAAACTTATGGCAGACCATGTGAAATTAACCCCGGAATATTCTGAAGAACTGGATAAGAAAGCAGAAGATTTAAACGGCACAGCAGCGGATGCCACAAACGGCGTAGAGGAAGAGGTAAAAGAACTTAATGAAGAAGCCAAAGACAATGCGACTGCAGAACTGCAGGCACTGGAAGTGAATGCAGAAGAAAAAGCAGAAGATGTGAAAACAGGCGCGGACGAAATCAAATCCGAAGTTTATGAAACGGCGGATGATCTGAAAGCAGCGACAGATACAAAGTGGAACGAGGCCAAAGATGCAGCGCTGGAAGCAGAAGAAAAGGCTGCTGATAAATTGGAAGACCTGAAAGCCACGGCAGAAATTAAAGCTGAAGATGCAAAAGAGACGGTTGCAGAAATTGGTACGGCCGCAGAAGAAAAAGCAGAAAACCTGAAAATAGCTGCTGAAGACAAAGCCGAAGAAGCAAAGGAAATCGTTGCCAATATCAAAGAAGAAGCTGCTGCAAAGGCAGAAACTGCCAAAGAAGAGGCTGCTGAAACGGCGCAGGAAGTGAAATCCGGATTTTCTGTAAAGACGGAACAGCTTCAGAATGAAGTGGAACTGAACATTGCTGCCGGCAGGGTAAAAGCACAGGAAATTGTTTCGGACCTTACTGAAAAAGCGGAAGACCTGAAAGAAGCGGCTGCTGAAAAGTTTGAAGATATCAAAGAAGACGCCGCAGAGGCATTTGAAGATGCCAAAATCATTGCTTCACAGAAAATGGCCGAAGCGCAGATAAAAGCCGCCGAACTGAAAGTGAAAGCAACCGAAGAGATCGCTGAACTAAAAGAAACCGCTTCTGAAAAATACGAGGAAACAAAAGTGAAAGCCAAAGGTTTCTGGTCAAGGCTGTTCGGGAAATAAGGATTATGCCATGGATTGATGACGCCTGTCGGACGCAAGTCGGGCAGGCGTTTTTGATGTATTTATGTACAGAACGTTTATATATACGTCAATGGCATGGTTTTATAACTGTTCTAAAAGTCAATTGAATACAGCTAACAAATCACATTGGTCTTTCGCTTTAACGAACTTGTTTTATTTTCAAAATTCCCTGTTTAATGTCACAGCAAACTTTTTCTCTTCCATACCAGCATCCATTTGATCCGGATGAGCAATACAAAAAATCAGTTGTTTATTTTTCAATGGAATTTGCCATTGATCAGGCCTTGAAGATTTACTCCGGCGGACTGGGTTTTCTGGCCGGTTCGCACATGCGAAGCGTTTACGCGCTCAAACAAAACCTGGTCGGCGTCGGCATGCTGTGGAAACACGGCTATTACGATCAGGACAGAAAGCAGGATGGAAGCATGCAGCCTGCATTTCGTGAAAAAATGTATGCCTATCTGGTAGATACCAAAATCCGTTTCCAGATTCCGATTCTTGGAAAAGAGGTTTGGGTTGCGGCTTATTACCTTCCGCCCGACGTATTTCAGTCGGCACCGGTTTTCCTGCTAACAACGGATACCGACGGGAACGATGAAACCACGCGCGCCATCAGTTACTCCTTGTATGACGCTGACGTTACGTATAAAGTAGCGCAATGCATGGTGCTCGGCATCGGCGGCGCAAGGCTGCTGGAAGAACTGCAGTATGAACCGCAGGTTTATCATTTTAATGAAGCGCACGCCGTTTCCGCCATCTTTCATTTATATAATAAATACAAAAGTGTTGACGAGCTTAAAAAACGGATCGTATTCACAACGCATACGCCGGAAGAAGCCGGTAATGAAAAGCATGATATTGATTTCCTGAACAACCTCGGATTCTTTTCAGGTCTGGATCTGGAAACGGTACGGAAAATCAGCGGTACAAAGGACAACATCTTCAATCATTCGCTTGCTGCACTCAGCCTGAGCCGAAAAGCCAACGGCGTTTCAAAACTGCATGGAGAAGTTTCCAGAAATATGTGGAAAGTTTATCCCGGAATAGCTGAAATCGATCATATTACCAACGCACAAAACAATACGTATTGGATTGACAAAGATTTTGAGCAGGCAAGAATCATCGGCGATACGGATAAAATTGCAGCCCGGAAAAAAGAACTGAAAAAGCTTTTGTTCAAAACGGTTGCCGATCAGTGCGGAAAGATTTTTGACCCGAATGTGCTTACAATCGTTTGGGCACGCCGGTTTGCAGCTTATAAAAGACCGGATATGTTCGTTTGGGACGGCAACAGGTTTGAAAAAATGATGGCGGACAAAGAGCAGCCGGTTCAAGTAATCTGGGCGGGAAAGCCTTATCCCAAAGATCAGGGCGCTGTGGATACATTCAATCATCTGTTTTACCTCAGTCATTTGTTCCCGAATATGGCCGTACTGACGGGCTATGAACTGGCACTTTCCAAGTTGCTGAAAGACGGATCGGATATTTGGCTCAACACGCCGGTAGTGACAAGGGAAGCTTCCGGAACAAGCGGAATGACTGCGGCTATGAACGCCTCGCTGAATTTGTCTACTTATGACGGCTGGATCTGTGAATTTGCCAAAGACGGGGAAAACGCTTTTATTCTCCCGGTTGCAAAAGGCGACGATATCAACAAGCAGGATTGCGACAATCTGCTGGATAAACTGGAAACAACCGTCATCCCGACTTATTACGCCGATCAGCAGAAATGGCGGCAAATGGTTCTGAACAGTATGAATGACGTCAATGCGGATTTCAATTCGGACCGTATGGCGCGGGAATATTACGAAAAGCTTTATTAAGCTTGCTGAATTTAAAGGCCGATCTGTTTTGCAAGCAATGCGATGCCTTCCCGGAATGTATGCGGTTCATAACCCAGTACGTTCCGGGATTTTGTCAGGTCAAAACCGGTGCGCGGCGGCCGTCTGGCCGGCTGCGTAAAAGTGGAAGCGTCGGTCGGGGAAATCAGCGATTTGTCAAGTGAAAAATAATCGGCTGTCATCATGGCCATTTCATACGGCGTCATGAAATCACTTCCTGAAATATTGAAAATGCCTTGTTCTTTCCGGCCTGCAATCAGAAAGCAGCCTTTTGCAAGATCTTCTGCCAGCGTCGGAGTTCGGAACTGATCCGTTACGACTTTTATGGCTTTTCCTTCTTCCAGCGATTTTTTTACCCAGAGAATGATATTGCTCCGGCTCATATCATGCGCAATGCCGTATACAAGCACCGTTCTGGCAATGGCCCAGTTTATTCCGGAATGAATAACCACTTTTTCCGCTGCATATTTGCTCCATCCGTAAAAACTGACCGGATTCGGCAAATCTTCTTCTTTGTAAGGTCCGGCAGTTCCGTCAAAAATAAAATCCGTAGAAACATGTTCCAGAAATACATCGTATTTCCTGCATGCTGCGACCACGATTTCGACAGCCGTGACGTTCAGTTTCCAGCATGCATCTTTTTCCGACTCGCATTGATCTACGTTGGTCATGGCAGCCGTATGAATAACGACATCCGGCCTTGCAGCACCCATAACCTGATCAACCTGAACGGGATCCGTAACATCCATTTCAAGGAATTCGTAGCCTTTGCTGAAATTCAGCCGGTTTCCGCCTTTCGCAGTAGCGATGGTTTCACAGGTATTTTCAGAAACCAGCAATTCAATCAGCTTCTGACCCAGAAGACCGTTTGAGCCGGTTACAAGAATGCGTTTCTTTTCCAATCCTGAATGGTATTAAGCTTCGTAATTCCAGCCGTACTTGCGCGTGATTTTCTTTTTCTTCATTTTCTTGACCGAAACTTTCATGGCAATGTTCTTCTCAGGACGGTCTCTTTCGTCTTTGGAGACCGCACCAATCTTATCCACGACTTCCATGCCGTCAATAACTTGTCCGAACACCGTATATGCTCCGTCCAGATGCGGAGTGCCGCCAATTGTTTCATAAACTTTTCTTTGCTCGTCGGTCAGTTTGCGGGCTGCGCGGGCGGCCTGTTTGTCCAGATCGTTTTTGCTCCATTTCCGGCCCTGTACAATGTAAAACTGGCATCCGCTCGATTCTTTTGCCGGATTATTGTCCCGCGCTGCGGCAAGCGCGCCTTTCTGGTGAAACAGTTTCGGGCTGAATTCCGCAGGGATTTTATAGCCGTTATCGCCTTTTCCAAGCATTTCATCCGGCTTTGCATTTCTTGAATCCGGGTCGCCGCCCTGAATCATGAACGCATCGATCACGCGGTGAAAAAGCAGGCCGTCATAAAATTTTTCATTGCTGAGCTTCAAAAAGTTGGCTTTATGTTTCGGCGTTTCATCAAAAAGGATGAGTTTCATACTGCCCAGATCCGTTTCAATGGTTACGACTTCGTCTTTTTTTGATTTTTTCTGAGCCGAAACACTCAGTGAATAAAGGCATACAAATGCCAAAAGAATTGATTTTCTGATTTTCATAAACGTTATTTTACTGCAAGCACATTTTTGTTTGTCGGAACAAACTGGAATTTCAGTCCGTAATCTTTTCCTTCGGACACGTCTTCCATATTTGTTCTCACTGAATTCTTATTCCATGTTATTTTTTTCGCCTCTTCCTTCGGGGCTCCGTAAACTTCATTGAAATGACTTTTACCGGCATTCCAAAGCTCTTTTGTAGCCGCCGGACTGTTGAGGTAAACGTCTATTGTGATTCTGTTTATTTTCTTGTCTGATGAAAAAAAGTATTGTACATCAATGGTTTCCAGCTTGGCTGTTTCGGAAGTGTAGCCAAGGTGATCCGCCGTTTCTTCAAACAGTTCGAATTTTTCTTCTGATTTGACTTTGCTGACCGGATCGCCGAACGCAATGCCTCTTACCGTTCCTGCTTCTTCATCGGAAGAGCCCAGGATTGCTTCCAGCAAAGTGAATTGGTCGCTGTTCAGCTCTGCGTCTGCAGGCGGTTGTGTCACCACAACCGAGTCTGAAGCAGCTTCTGTTTTTTGGTTGGTTTTCGTATCACAGCCATTTAAAACAATTGCCGTCAGAAGAACAGCAAAGTAATTTCCGGAATATTTCATGCGTGTAAAAATTATTTTCATTCAGTTATGGATTACAATAAAATAGTTGTGCCTTTGGATGCGAACTTAACATTTACAGCGCAATTTAGCTATAATTCCATGGCCGGTAAAAAAATCAGAACTCGCGCGAAAAGTTGAAAAAGAAGCGGCGTTCGCCTTTTGCATTGTATGTCAGATTGAATCGGGCCAGAATATTGTAAAATGTAACCACGTCCAGACCGGCTCCCGCGCCATAAAGCATGGAGTTGCCCAGTTTCGTATTGCTCAGTTCCGGATAGAAATTTTTTACATAACCGGCATCCGCAAACGTATTGATATAAGCCGCAAGCGGAATCGTATTAAACTGCTTTACAGGGATAAAAGGAAAATGTTTCTGGACCGAAAAAAGCCTGTATTTCAATTCGTTCTTTAACAAGGCGTAATTTTGCCCGTCCACAACATACAGTTCATAACCGCGGACCAGATCATTTCTGTAACCCAGCCCGATGGTCTGCAGGTAAGGCTGCCGTTCAGGAAAAGAAACTCGAGCCCGGACGCCCGAGTTAAAATACCAGTTTTTGCCCAGCGGAACGTACTTCCGGTAAGATCCGTATAAATAAAGCATGTTTACATCGTCTGACTTAAGGAGTCCTGTTTTGGAAACCTGCAGGCCAAGCGTTTGCCCGGATAAGGCATACTGCACATTATCGCGCCGGTCATAACTGAATGTATAGGTTAGCTGAAAATAGCGCTGGTTTCTGCGGCCATTCAGCAGATAATTGGGGTTGAGAACGGCAATTGTATCCGAAATCCGGCTGTGACTGTAACGCAGATCAACAGAATGAAAAGTGTAATATTTGTTCCGGCGCGTGAGGCTTACATACATATAAAACCGCCTGCGGTTAATGTCTTCGCTGCTCAGGTAATCCAGTTTGTCGCGCCATGTTCTGAAAGCCGTCGTTTTGTTTACCGAATAGGAAGTCCCGACCGTAATCCCGGTTTTCTGCGCTTTGTCAAGATACGGAAGCGTATACGCCACTTCAAATTTTGGAATAAACCCGAATTCGGCAATAAAACGAAGTTTGTCCGCACGCCCGGAGACATTTCCGTAACTCAGGTAAACACCGTAAATCGTCCGGGACAAATCCCGTTTTCGGTCATACCACCATTCGTTGAAATTGCGGTCAGCAAGCTGGAAAACAGGGAGTACAATGAAATACCAGCGTTCTTTTACGACCACACGTACATCGGTCCGGATAGAATCCGCGTTACGGGCTGAAAGCATTTCCACGGTCACAAACAAATTGGTATTGATGATTTTACGGCGGTCAATTTCCAGGCTTTCCCTAAGCAGTGCGGATTGCAGCGTATCTCCGCTTTTTACGGCCATTTCCCTGAGGATAATGCCGGCACGCGTTCTTGCATTTCCTTCGATCCGGATATCGCCGATCACGACAATCCCGCTGCTGTCAGGCGTAACAAGTTGCGCGTAAATGAAATCCGGAAAGTATGCAAAGAGCAGCAGAAGCGCTATTGATTTATAATGCTGGGCAAACCTCATGCTTCATGGCCGAATTCAGTGTGGAATGTAATTTCAAGTATAAAGGAAAATATTTTCAAAAGTACGTTTATAGGTCGAAATGTCGGAATATTATCCTTATGTTAACTTTCGAAAATCAGCTTCCGGCAATAGTCTTTTACACTGACGGATCAGTATCCTTCAATAAATGATGTACTTATGAAACGCCGTTGTTTTAAAAGAAATATCCAGCGTGCAAAAAGGCAGAATGCCGGACCGAAGCTGAGTGAAAGTTTTTGATGCGCTGTCATGTAACTTCTGAACCGTTAAGTAAAAGGAAATAAACCATACGGTAATTACCTCCGAAAATTGACTTGTAAATATATGTTTCAAAACCGTTACCCAGTTGTAATATGAATTTCAACTCTACATTAAAACTTTTTGCGGTGCGAACGCTGGCGGCTGTGCTGGTTGCCGCCGCGCTGAATTCATTTGCCTGGGCGCAAGTCCTTGTCAAAGGGAAAGTGACATCGAAAGAAGACGGTTCAGCAATGCCGGGCGTCAATGTGCTCGTAAAAGGTACACAGACAGGAACAACTTCCAGTGCCTCGGGCGATTATGCGCTCGAAGTAAACGGCTCCGATGCGGTGCTGGTATTTTCATTTGTGGGCTATGTGCAGGAAGAAGTACCGGTGGGCGGCAAAAGTATCATTGATGTTTCCATTGCACCCAGTGCCGAAAACCTGAAAGAAGTGGTGGTAACGGCATTGGGCATAAACAGGGAAACAAGGTCACTCGCTTATTCCGTCGGGGCGGTAAAAGGCGAAGAACTTGTACGGGCCGGAAATCCAAATCTGATGAAATCACTGGATGGAAAAGTAAGCGGTGTCAATCTGACCAGTCTGAGCAGTGATCCGACTTCATCCGTTCTTGTAAATATCCGCGGGACGACGGCTATTCCTACAACCGGCGACGGCGGCGCGAACGTGGCCGTAAAAGGACAGCCGCTGTATGTCATCGACGGAATTCCTGTGGGGACACAGTCATTCACACAAAAAGACGGCGTTGATTTCGGAAACATCCTTTCGCAGCTGAACCCGAATGACATTGCTTCCATCACGATCCTGAAAGGCGGCAGTGCCGGCGCTTTGTACGGAGCCGAAGGCGGCAACGGCGTTGTGATGATCACGACAAAATCGGGCAAAGGAGCCAAAAAAGGATTGGGCGTTTCCTTTTCAACAATGGCAACCGTGGAAAAGCCGTATCAGTTTATAGAAAGCCAGATGGAATTCGGGCAGGGCGAAAGAGCATATGAATGGCAGTACGACAATACCGATACGTGGGGCCCGAAACTGGACGGGAAATTTGTGTCGGATTACTGGGACATCAAATCCAAAAGCTGGAAAAACGGACCGATGCTTTCTTCCAATGAAAACCGTGTGAAAGCCTATCTTCAGACCGGGAGCACCATTACCAATAATATCGGCGTGACGGGCAACTACGACAAAGGATCTTTCCGGTTGTCGCTGTCCAACATGACCAACAAAGGTGTGATGCCGAATACCAAAACACAGCAGAAATCAGTCAATTTCAATTCGCAGTATAACATTACAAACCGGATTACCGTGTCGGTGAATGCAAGTTATATCAATACTTATAACCCGAATAAAGCCAATACAACCGGTTCCAACAGCGTACTGAACAGCCTGCTGTTCAACATGCCGAGCAATCTGCAGCCGCTGGACGATATGAAAAGTTACTGGCTCGACGGATTTGAAGGTTCCCGGCAAAACGGAGCGATCATGAAAGATAACGGTGTGGATGTTTCTGAAAACAATCCTTGGTGGACAACGTACGAGAAAATACACCGTTTCAGCCGCGACAATTATTTCGGGAAAATACAGCTGAACTGGCAGTTCAGCGATCATCTTTCCCTGCTGCTCCGGACCGGAATGGAAAATGTAAAGGAAAACTACGAACTGAGAAAATCGTGGGGTGAAAAGGGCGATCCTTACGGCCAGTATGTTTCCGGAAACAACAGCAGCATAGAAGCCAACTCGGATGCGATCCTTACATACAGCAGAAACTTCGGAAGAATGTCGCTGACTGTTGCCGGCGGTGGAAATTACCGTTATACCAATAATAATGATATGGAAATCAATGGAAATGACCTGAATTCGCCTGCACTTTTTACCCTTGCAAACATCAGGTCGGGAACCATGACCGTTGGCGGAACACCATTTCGTACGACAAAATCAATAAGTGCATACGGAACGGCTACTGTTGGCTGGGACGAAAAACTTTTTCTGGATGTAACGGGGCGTAACGACTGGAAGGGTATTCTGGATGAAGAGAAGATCCATTATTTTTATCCTTCGGCATCGCTGAGCTGGCTGGCGTCCGAAACGTTCAAGTTTCCGGAAACATTTAATCTGGTCAAATTCCGGCTGGGGCTTGCCGACGTAGGAAACGGCCTGACAAGAAGAAGATCCATTGACACATACAGCTATGACGCCAATCCGTGGGGCCCGATCAATACCGTAAGCCTGAATGCCACCATTGTGGACCCGAACCTGAAAGCGCAGCATTCCATTACACAGGAAGCCGGAATTGACCTTTGGTTGCTGCAAAACCGTATCAAATTTGATTTTACCTATTTTATAAAAGAACAGAAAAATCAGATCGACAACATTCCGCTTGTGCAGGGAACAGGCTATTCGGGATTGCTTACCAACATCGGCGATGTGCAAAGCAAAGGCTACGAATGGGGACTTGCTTTTTCACCGGTCAAGACAAGAGATTTTTCGTGGGACGTTTCCGGAAGCTTTACACATTACAAGGCAACAATCACCCGTTTATCAGACAGCTTTGCGCCGAACGGCTATGTATTTGCCAGTTATGACGGAAAAACAAAAGTGAAAATTGCAGAAGGCGAAACCATCGGGAATATTTATGAAGAAAATCCTATTTTGAGGGTGAAGAAAGGAAAATATGCAGGGATGCCGCTGCTGGACGGTGAAGAAGGCAAAATCCAGAAATCTGCCGATGAAAGAGACCGCGGCCAGCTTGGGAACTTCAATCCGGATTTTATCCTGGGACTGAATACAACATTGCGTTACAGACAGTTTACATTGAATATGGTCGGAAGCTTGCGGAAGGGCGGGAAGTACGTTTCTGTTAACCAGCAATATCTGGAATCCAACGGAAGGGCTGTGACGACATTGGGCTCGGGCGACAACAATCCGCTCTGGCGGGGCGGCCGCGATGCGGAACACGGCGGAATGATCTGGCCGGCAGTAGGAGCAAGCCAGTATGAAGCGATCAACAGCAACAATGACGGAAAACGTTCTGATTTTCAGGATGCAAGTTATGTCAAAGGCGTGTTCCTGAACCCGGCTTATGAAGGCAATCCGGAAGATGCGCAGGATTCGGATTACATTGTAAACGGCGCCGATCCGAACAATACCTTTTACGATTTCCCTTATAACGGTTACGGCGACATTATCTGGAACTTTACCTCTACAAGAACTTACGACGCTACCAATTTCAAAATGCGGGAAATTTCCCTTGCATACACGCTTCCGGCAGGCCTTGCAAGAACGTACAAGCTGAATAACGTAACGCTTGCACTCGTCGGCAGAAACCTTTTCCAGTGGAACAAATCCGGCCGTCATGAAGATCCGGAATCTGCATTCACCGGCGTTGGTGCCAATCAGGGCGTACTGAGAGCTACTTTGCCAAGCATCCGTTCGTATGGCTTTAAACTTTCTCTTGATTTTTGATGACCACTTTCCTTCTGAAAAATATGAAACCGATCATTAAGATATTTTCCATAATGGCCATTGCCGGACTTGTTTCGTGCAGTGACGATGAACTGAGGACCTACGATTCTTTACAACAAAAGGATGCCGTAGAATCCGTAAACGATCCGTATCTGCTGGCTTCCATAATCAAGAAAACAGCGCTTTTTTATCAGAAAATGGGTTTTGACAGCCGGATGCTTCCCGGCGCGGTGCAGCATATGGAAAGCAATTACCAGAGCGGCGACAACTTTTATTCGGGTTTCAAATCGCCCGTGAACGATATGTACACGGCCATGGATATTCTCAAACTCATCGATGGCGGCATCGGGCTGGCTGAAACAAGGGATTCCAAAACGCATCAGGGCATTTTCAAGATTTTCCGCGTGCTGCTTTTTTCCTATATGACGGACTTTTACGGAGACGTATATTACTCCGAGGCGCTTAAAGCACGCGAAGGCATTCTTTATCCGAAATATGACAGACAAACGGACATTTATACCGGATTGCTGAAAGAACTGGATGAAGCAAATGCATTAATGGCGGCAGGAACCGAAACCATATCCGACAGTTATGATCTGATGTTTGCCGGGGATAAAACAAAATGGCAGAAATTCTCGAACTCATTAAAATTAAGACTGCTGATGCGTGCCTCGGCCAAGTTGCCGGATGCTGCTGCCATGATCGCGGCAACTGCCAGCACACCCGTACTTTCCGAAGCTGCGGAAAATGCGTCCATATCGTATATCGGGACAGTCGGCGGGGAAAATGGCAATTCGTGGACAGGCGGTCCTTTAAACTGGGGAACGATCGATAATTTTGACACCAGAAGACCAACCAAAACGTTGATCGACAAGCTGACGGAGCTGAATGATCCGCGCATGCAGATCTGGTTTGCACCGGTCGAAAAACCCTGGACAAGCGATCCTGCAAAAAATGGCGTAAGTTTTACAACAACAGATCCCAACGGTTATACTTATACCTCAACGTGGGAATACATCAATCGTAAAAACAAGGACATTGCAGCCTATGCCACAAAAGACATTCTGATCGATTCCAACAAGGTTTATGTCGGTTTTATAGCCGGAATGCTCAGCGACTGGAAAAACGGAAATGGTCATTACGATATAGCTGCCGGCGGAACTGTAGGTAATTTCAAGGTTTCCAAATTCTCTAAACTGTTCCGGGAAGATAAACATCCGTTGTTAAAAGCCATGGTCATGAACAGTGATGAAGTGCAGTTTATACTGGCCGAGGCTGCCGCAAAAGGCCTTGTTTCAGGAGGTGCAGATGCTTATTACCGGAAAGGAATCACCAATTCCCTGCTTCGCTGGGGTGTAAGCGCAGATGCCGTGGCCAAATATCTTGCACAGCCGTCCATTGCACTTCCTGCAGATAAAGCCGGACAGCTTGCGAAAATTGCGGATCAGAAATGGATTGGTCTTTTCATGGTTTCCGCCGAAGCATACCTTGATCTGCGCAGAACCCGTCTTCCGAACATTTTCAGTAACGGACGGCTGAGCGGTTTTCCTTTTCCGGAACGGTACCGCTATCCGGGCAATGAACTGGGTCAGAACAAATCGGCTTACGACGTAGGCGTTTCATCGCTTACGCCTGCTGTGGATGATCAGTTTTCCAAGATGTGGTTACTAAAATAAAAAGGTTTCAACAACGTGCAGTCAGCATATTCGAGTAAGGAACTGGCGATAAACGGCGGTCCGAAAACGGTGAACAAGCATTTTCAATGGCCGGTTTTCAGCAATGCGGAAGTAAATGCCGTAGCTGCTGTTGTCGAAAGCGGAAAATGGGGAAATCCGGACTGCGGCGATGAAGTACTGAAATTTGAAAATGAATTTGCTGCATTTTGCGGGAGTAACTATGCAGTAACCTGCGTAAATGGCTCCGTTTCACTACGACTTGCACTGATGGCGTGTGGTGTAAAGGCGGGCGATGAAGTCATTGTTCCGCCTTATACTTTTATTACAACGGCTACGTCCGTAATCGAATGCAACTGTGTGCCCGTATTCGCAGATATTGATCCTGAGACATACAACATAAGCCCGGCTGCGATTGAAGCAGCCATTACACCGCGTACCAAGGCAATTATTGCTGTGCATTTCGGAGGTTTGGCCTGCGATATGGATGCAATTATGAATATTGCGCACCGTCACAACTTGAAAGTAATCGAAGATGCCGCGCATGCACACGGAGCCGAGTACAAAGGTAAAAAACTGGGAACAATCGGCGATGCAGGCAGTTTCAGTTTTCAGTCTTCCAAAAATCTTACGTCCGGAGAAGGCGGGATGGTCATTACAGATAATGATGAATTATTTGCCATGATGCATTCGCTGCGAAATGTCGGGCGCATGGCAGGCGGGCAATGGTATGATCATTACAATCCGGGCTGCAATTACCGGATTACGCAAATGCAGGCCGTTTTGCTTTCACAGCAGCTGAAACGGCTGGATGAACAAACGCGTAAAAGAAATGAAAACGGACTTTATCTGACTACTCTGCTTGATGAAGTGGATGGCATTTCGCCTTTAAAAAGAGGTGCTGAAATTACATTGCATAGTTATCATATTTACATCTTCAAATACGATGCTTCCCGGTTCGGGAATCTTCCGAAAGATCAGTTTGCCGAAATGCTGGCTGCGGAAGGCGTTCCGTGTTTTAAAGGATATCCGCATCCTTTGTACAAACAGCCGCTTTTCCGGAACAAAAACTTCATGTGCTACGCCATTCCGGAGACTGCAGATTACAGTCAGGTTTACTGCCCCGCTGCTGAGCAAGCCTGTACTACGGATGCCGTCTGGATTTTACAGCACGCCATGTTAGGCGACAAGCAGGATATGGAGGCATTTGCGCAGGCTATTCTGAAGATACAAAGATTGGTTTGTTGAGGCGAAGTTTTATTTCAAAAAGGATTATTTATGATTTCCAATCAATCTCTCTATCTCCTTTAAAATCCTGCCTTGCAGCCATTCGCTTTGCTGAGCATTTAATTCGTTTAAAATATTATTATTGTCATTGTTGAAATCCGTAATGACATCTTTCAGGAATTCCTCTTTAATGGAATTGAGACGCACTGGATTGTGAAAAGCAAGAGAGCCAATTTTAGATATAACACTGCTCAGTCTGTTTTCGGTAATATAGTTCTTTATGCCATCCAGCAGAAAGCCGAGTTCTTCCGATTTCAAAAGTACGTCAGGAACAAAAAACCATTTTTTTGCCTGATGAAATTTCTTGTTTTCTTCAAATTCCGGATTTTTTAATTTTAACATTGGTCTGAAATCCAGTTCAGATTTTGGTGTGAAACCCAACGGCTTTATGACAATCCCTTCAATCAGGTTATTATCAATGGCCGGCAGTTTTAACTGAGCAGGTACAGTGGAGTTAATCTGTTTGTTGAAATTTAATGCATCATCCAGCTTTCCGGTCAGTAAGCTCTTTGCGTGTACGAGATTATACTTTCTGAAGTAGGCTTCTGCTGTTTTATAATCCAGATAATATTTCCTCTGTTTATTTCCCGGTTCCAGTGCAATGTCGAATGCATAGAAATCAATATCCGGAGAATAGTAAATGCCGGTTTGGATTGCATGCACATTTACACGGGCGGGAACGTCGGGATGCGGGTAAATGCCTCCGAACAATTCTCCGTAAACCACGTACTTTTCAGCCGGAAACGCTTCGCTTAATTCTTCAAACAAATCGGTTATTTGATTTTCAATTTTGCCTGCGACCAGCTGAAAACCAAAAAAGTCATCCTTCCAGCCAAGCATTTCTTTTCTTTTGGCAAACTGAAGTTTCCGGTCACTATATATAAAGCTGAAATTGGCGCCATGTACTTTTTCTGTAACAACCCACTCCAGCTTGTTCAAATAGCTGAATGTATCCGTGCTTTGCAGCAGGTTTTTAAAGTTTACAAGTATTTTTTCATACTCCGAAAAATTTCCCATCCTGAAAAGTTAAACTTGTTTGCGGTAAATAGCTTTGGAAAAATGAAGTTACGGATTGTCATTAATTGTCAGTTGTTGTTATGGGTTGACATTTTCCTGTTTGTACAAAGTTATATTTTACTTCCTTGAAGAGTTGTGATCAATGAATAACCGGAAGAGGTGCTTTATCAGAAGGGAAAAAGAAACTGCTGCAAAAGGAAGATAATACGACAAATGAAAGTATAAAAGTAACCCGTTGGCACTTTATGCAATATGAAGTATCTTTAAAAAGTAGTTTTACAGAAATGTACTTACTTGACAATCAGTTGAACGAAATCTATTTTAGTTAATTTATGCGTACAATAATACTGGTGGCAGGGATCATTATTGTGCTCGTTTTGGGAAAGCTTTTTGTTTTTTCCAAACCCGAAAAGAATAAAATCTCCGATGATAAAAAGGGTGCAAATGGCAAAAGCCTCAACTCCGGTACAGGCAGTGGCGTTCCTGTGAATGTGTTTGTTGTAGGTCGGGAATCTATTGAAAACCAGATATTTGCTTCCGGGACAGTGCTTCCGAATGAAGAAGTAAATCTGATGTCTGAAATTTCCGGCAGGCTCGTAAAACTGGACATTCAGGAAGGATCTCTGGTCAGTAAAGGACAGCTTATTGCCAAGATCAATGACCGGGAGCTTCAAGCGCAATTGCAGAAAGTCGCTTACAATCAGGAACTCAGCAAGAAAATAGAGGAACGTCAGAAAAAGCTTTTGAACGTAGAAGCGATAAATCTGGAAGAATACGATGTTACTTCCAATAACATCCGTTTACTGAAAGCTGAACAGGAAGTAATTGAGGCACAGCTGGAAAAGACTGAAATCCGTGCGCCTTTCAGCGGAAGGATCGGGCTTAAATACATCAGCGAAGGCGCGTATCTCGCGCCGGGAACTTCCATTGTGACTATCGTTCAGAGTAATCCGGTGAAAATAGATTTTACCGTTCCTGAAAAATATACGCCTAATATAAAGGTTGGAAATGTTGTAAAATTCAGTCTGGACGGCGATCCGGCAACCTATAACGCAAGCATCATTGCCATTGACCCGAAAGTAGACGAAAACATGCGCACGCTGAGAGTAAGGGCCGTAGCCAAAAATCCGGGCGGAAGGTTTGTGCCCGGCATGTTTGTGAAAGTACTGGCGGACCTGGAAGCCAACCGGTCGGCCATGATGATTCCGACCGAAGCCATTGTTCCGGTTTTGAAAGGAAAAAAAGTATTTGTTGTCAAGAATGGAAAGGCACAGGAAGCGCTGGTGACGACGGGCTTACGTACGGATAAAAGGATTCAGGTAATCGAAGGGCTAAATCCGGGCGATTCCCTGATTACTTCGGGCATCATTGCCATCAAGCCGAATACCGCAGTCAAGGTAAATTAATATCGAAAGCATATTTGCCTGCAAAGACATGTACGCAGGTTCTAACTCTTTACTATGAGTATTTCAACACTTTCCATCAAACGCCCGGTTCTTGCCATTGTCATGAACCTGCTGATTATCCTTTTTGGGTTTTTGGGGTATAAGTTTCTTGGTATGAGGGAATTTCCTTCCATTGATCCGCCGGTGGTTTCCATCCGGACAAGTTATACCGGTGCCAATGCGGACATTATCGAATCGCAGATAACAGAACCGCTCGAAAAGCAGTTGAACAGCATTGAAGGAATCAAATCCATCAATTCGACGAGCAGCCAGGGTACAAGCCAGATTACCGTTGAATTCGATATCGGCGTGGATATGGAACGCGCTGCCAATGATGTACGTGATAAAGTGGGTTCCGCTTCCAGAACATTGCCGCTGGACATAGACGGCCCGCCAGTTGTCAGCAAAGCCGATGCCAACTCGGAACCGATCATTGTTCTTACTTTTAAAAGTGACACAAGGTCGCATCTGGAAGTAAGTGATTATGCAGAAAATGTGATTGCGCAGCGTCTTCAGACGATAGAAGGCGTAAGTGAAATAAGGATTTTCGGTCAGAAAAAATATGCGATGCGCATCTGGATGGACCCTGTGAAAATGGCTTCGCTGGGGATTACAACGCAAGATGTCAAACTGGCGCTGGATAAGGAAAATGTGGAACTGCCGAGCGGAAAGCTGGCCGGAGACAATACTGAACTGACCGTAAAAACCATCGGAAGGTTTCGTACTGAAGCGGATTTCAATGAAATGATCATTAAAAGTTCGGCCACGCAGACTGTCCATTTAAAAGATATTGGCAATGCACAGCTCGGGCCGGAAAACGAAGAAACCATTCTGCGGCTCGATAATGTACCTATGATCGGACTCGCCATTTCACCGATGCCGGGTGCCAATTACCTGAACATTGCCGAAGAAGTGAACAAGCGCATGGCCGATATCAAAAAGGAACTGCCGAAAGATTATCAGCTGGATACGTTGATCGACAATACCATTTTTGTAGAAATATCCATTGAAGAAGTGGGTGAAACGCTGCTGATTGCCATTATTCTGGTTGTCATTATCATTTACCTCTTTTTCCGTGACTGGCTGATTGCCTTCCGTCCGCTGATCGACATTCCCGTGTCGCTGATCGGTACTTTTTTCGTGATGTACATCATGGGTTTTTCGGTGAATGTATTGACGCTTCTGGCCATTGTGCTGGCGACGGGATTGGTTGTAGATGATGGAATCGTAGTTACCGAAAATATTTTCAAGAAAATAGAGCAGGGGATGGGGCCGATTGAGGCGGCTATTAAAGGTGCGAACGAAATCATTTTTGCTGTATTGTCCACATCCATTACTCTGGCTTCGGTTTTTCTTCCTGTAATTTTTATGGAAGGCTTTGTCGGGAAGCTTTTCCGAGAATTTGGTATTGTCATTTCAGCTGCGGTTCTGATCTCTGCCTTTGTCTCGCTGACACTGACGCCCATGCTGAATGCTTATCTGGTCAGAAAGACACATAAAAAAAGTTGGTTTTACGAGAAAACGGAACCTTTCTTTGAACGCATTACTGACAATTACGGCAATGCACTGGCTCAATTCCTGAAAATGCGCTGGGTTGCTATTCCGTTGGTTGCGTTGACACTGGGCATGATCTGGTTTTTTGGAAAAGACCTGCAGTCTGAACTTGCACCGCTGGACGACCGGAACTGGTTCCGCATCAACATGACGGCACCGGAAGGTTCTTCTTTTGAATTTACAGACCGTTATGTGCAAAATGTTAGCCAGATGCTGATGGATTCCATGCCGGGTAAAAAAGGTCTGATGCTGATTACTTCGCCCGGAAATTCAGGACTGGGTGCTGCCAATACCGGAAGTGGCCGGATTGCACTTGTTGATAAAAAGCTGAGGAAAGAATCGCAGCAGGAAATTGCCGATTACATTAACCAGAAACTGAAACAGATGCCAGATGCAAAATCCTTTGTTGTTCAGCAGCAAACCATTTCGGTAGATTCCAGAGGCGGATTGCCGATCCAGTACGTCATTCAGGCTCCCGATTTTGAAAGATTGCGCGAGTACCTGCCGAAATTCATGGAAGAAGCGTCCAACGATCCTACTTTTGCAATTACAGATGTGAACCTGAAATTCAGCAAGCCGGAACTGCAGATCGTTATTGACCGTGAAAAAGCCAAGTCGCTCGGCGTTTCGGTTCAGGATGTTGCCCAGACGATGCAGTTTGCGTTTGCAGGCCAGCGGTTCGGGTATTTTACCATGAACGGAAGACAATACCAAGTGATCGGGCAATACGACCGTGTAAACCGGGATGAGCCGCTGGATCTGAAAAGCATGTTTGTAAAAACCGGATCGGGAAGTCTTGTACAGCTGGATAATATTGTCCGTGCAGAAGAAGAAAGCAGTCCGCCGCAGCTTTTTCATTACAACCGTTACATGAGTGCAACGGTGCAGGCAGCGCTTGCGCCGGGAAAAACAATCGGTGACGGCATTGCAGCCATGGACCGCATCCGTGATAAGCTGAAAGATGAAGCCATACAAACGTCATTAAGCGGATCTTCAAGGGATTATGCCGAAAGTTCTTCCAACACCATGTTTTCGTTCTTTTTAGCGCTCGTGCTGATTTACTTCATTCTGGCGGCACAATTCGAAAGTTTTGTAGACCCTTTTATCATTATGTTCACCGTTCCGCTGGCAATTGGCGGCGCTGTTTTTTCACTTTGGTTTTTTGATCAGACACTGAATATTTTCAGTCAGATCGGAATGATCATGCTGATCGGGCTAGTTACTAAAAACGGAATCCTGATCGTCGAGTTTGCCAATCAGCTTCGTGAAAAAGGATTGGATAAACATCAGGCTGTACTCGAAGCGGCAACGTTGCGTTTCAGGCCCATTCTGATGACCAGTCTGGCAACCATTCTCGGCGCTCTGCCGATTGCCATGGCGCTTGGTTCTGCCGGCAGGAGCCGCATGTCAATGGGAATCGTGATTATGGGCGGGCTGCTGTTTTCATTGGTACTTACGCTTTACGTTATTCCTGCTATTTATACTTTCTTTTCAAGACCGAAAGATTTTGAAAAGATGAAAATGATCGAACAAATTGCCAATGAAAGCGAACTTATGGACCCCGCTTAAACATGCTTTTTGCCCATGCTTTTCAGCATTCTTACATGCGAACCGAGTGCATTGGTGAAATTACGCTTTGCATTGTAATCCAGTCCGAATTCAATCGCCGTTTGCCTGACGATCGGTGACAGGGCATGATAATGAATGTGCGAAATGGACGGAAACAAATGGTGTTCGATCTGATAATCAAGCCCTCCGATATACCAGGACAAAATCCGGTTTTTTCCGGCGAAATTGGATGTAGTCTGCAACTGATGAACAGCCCATGCATTCTCGATGCTTCCGCTATGGTCGGGAGCAGGCTGATTGACGCCTTCCACAACGTGCGCCATCTGAAAAACAGTGCTCAGGATCATTCCTGCAGTGCAGTGCATGATGAAAAAACCTGCCAGCCATTCTCCGAAAGTCAGTGTTGTAAAACAAAGCGGAATGACGCAGATAAAAGCAACATAAGCCAGCTTTGAAAAAATCAGTTTGACCAGTTCTTTTCGTGGAAACGGTTTGGTCATTCCTGAGGCCGACATTTTATTGAAAAAAGAAATTTCCTTGAAATCTTTCCATAAAAAGGAAATGGTCATGAGACTATACAGAAAGAATGCATAAATATGCTGAAAGCGGTGAATGTACTTTTGCTTTTCCTGAAAAGAAAGTCTTAGCAGAAATTTGCCCGTTATGTCTTCATCCACTTCATGAATGTTGGTATACGTATGATGCAGCCGGTTGTGTTGCACTTCCCAGTTGTAGGCATTGCCGCCAAGCAGATAAATGGATGCTCCGAAAAAACGATTGAGTATATTGGAAGTTGCCAGCGACCCGTGAATGGCATCATGCATCACCGACATGCCAACGCCGGCAACTCCAAAGCCCATTACAATAGCCAGTACAATCATGCCCAAACCGGAAAAATAACCTGAAAGGATCAGCAGATAAGGAATGAGATAAAGGCCGAGCATGAAAAAAGCCTTGTACAAAATCTTTCTTCCTCCCGATTTGCAAAGTTCATTGGAAGCAAAATACTGGTCTACACGTTGTCTGAGCGTTGGAAAAAAAGTGCTTTTTTCCACATTGACAAACTTGATTTTTTGATATTTCATAAAAGGAGTTTAGTGATATAAGTGTGTATACATGCGTACTTCAGCAACGGGAATACGAAGTGATTATTAGAGAATGGAAGGAATGTATTTGAATATTCATTAAAAAGAGCTTTTTGTTGAGCGGAAGAGCGGTTTTAGTATGTAAAAGTCAAAGGCCGGCAATTTGCCGGCCTTTGACTTTTACATAATCTGGATCATTTATATTGCAAACTTTTCCTTGATGGCATCCACGAAGTCAAGCTTTTCCCAGGTAAATAATTCTACCTCAACTTCTTTTTCTTCTCCGTTTGCACCTTTAAATGATTTTTTCACAATTTCGTTTTTTCTGCCCATATGTCCGTATGCAGCCGTTTCCGAGTAAATCGGATTGCGCAGTTTCAGGCGCTGTTCGATAGCATAAGGGCGAAGGTCAAAAATTTCGCTGATTTTGGCGGCAATTTCACCATCGTGATCAGCAACTTTGGATGTTCCGTACGTATTCACATACAGTCCGCAAGGCTCGGCTACACCAATCGCGTATGAAACCTGTACAAGCACTTCTTCACAAAGGCCGGAAGCCACCATATTTTTGGCAATGTGGCGCGTGGCATATGCTGCCGAGCGGTCCACTTTGGAAGGATCTTTGCCCGAGAAAGCGCCGCCGCCATGAGCGCCTTTGCCACCATAAGTGTCCACAATAATCTTGCGGCCTGTAAGTCCCGTATCTCCGTGCGGCCCGCCGATTACGAACTTGCCCGTCGGGTTGATATGAAAAGTAATATCGTCAGTAAACAGATGCTGCAATTCAGGTTTAAGCTTTGCTTTTACGCGCGGAATCACAATATTGATTACATCTTCCTTGATTTTCGCCAGCATGGTTTCTTCTGAATCAAAATCGTCATGCTGCGTGGAAACCACAATCGTATCAATGCGCAAAGGAACGTTTTCGTCGCTGTACTCAATTGTAACCTGTGACTTTGCATCCGGACGCAGGTAAGGAATCAAAAACGACTCGTTATTCCGGATGAACGACATTTCCTGAAGAATCTTGTGTGCAAGGTCCAGCGCAAGCGGCATGTAATTGTCAGTTTCGCGGGTAGCATAGCCAAACATCATTCCCTGGTCGCCAGCTCCCTGTGCATTTGCTTTTTCTTCAAAGCTTTCGGAAGCCACTGCTCTATCCACTCCCTGGTTTATATCCGCGCTCTGATCATGAATGGCTGATAAAATACCGCAGGAATTGGCTTCGAACATGTATTCGCTCTTCGTGTAACCGATTTTCCTGATTACTTCACGCGTTATTTTCTGAACATCCAGATAAGTGTTGGTCTTAACTTCGCCAGCCAGAACAACTTGTCCCGTGGTTACCAAGGTTTCGCAGGCTACTTTGCTGTTGGTATCCCAGGCTAAGAAATTGTCGATTAAAGCATCTGATATTTGATCGGCTACCTTGTCGGGATGTCCTTCAGACACGGACTCCGAGGTGAATAAATATGGCATAAAGTTGAAAATGTTAATTGTTCATTCCGAATGGAACTATGCTGTTAGTGCATGGATTAAAAAACAAAATTGAATTTTTTTGAGTCATTAACCAAATAAAAAGGCTGGAAAAACCACGTCGAGTACAACGGAGATATTCAAGAAATAAGTTCTGACAAAATAAAAAACCCTGCTTAACAGCTTTAAGCAAGGTTTTCTATTTTAGCATATAAATTCTTTTGCTCAGATCGGCACATTTACATGGCGTTCTGCATGATAACTTGAACGGACAAGCGGTCCGGATTCAACATATTTGAGACCTCTTTTCAGACCTTCTTCTTTGTAATCTTCAAACATTTCAGGAGTAACCCATTCAATTACTTCATGGTGCATTTTCGTAGGTTGCAGATACTGCCCCAGAGTAAGAATATCAAGTCCGTTGGCAGCAAGGTCGTCCATGGCTTTGTAAACCTCATCACGCGTTTCGCCAAGTCCGAGCATAATACCCGATTTTGTACGTTTGCCGAATTCCTTGGTTCTTTTTATCTGTTCAAGGCTTCTGGCGTATTTGGCCTGCGGACGTACCGCACGGTATAAACGTTCAACCGTTTCCATGTTGTGAGACACAACTTCCTGCCCGGCTTCAATCATGCGGACCAGTGCATCCCAGTTGTTTTTCACATCCGGTATCAGGGTTTCAATCGTGGTTTCCGGTGTGTTTTCTTTGACCAGTCTTACAGTCTGATACCAGATTTCAGCGCCTCTGTCTTTGAGTTCATCCCGGTTTACCGAAGTAAGTACGGCATGTTTGACCTGCATCAGCTTGATCGCTTCGGCTACACGGCGGGGTTCGTCTGCGTCATATTCATTGGGGCGGCCTGTTGCCACTGCACAAAAGCTGCAGCTTCTCGTACATACATTTCCCAGGATCATAAAAGTCGCTGTTCCGGCTCCCCAGCACTCGCCCATGTTCGGGCAGCTTCCGCTTTCACAAATGGTATGCAACTTGTAATTATCAACCAGTTGTCTGACTTTGCGGAACTCAGGTCCGGCAGGAAGTTTAACTCTCAGCCAATCGGGTCTTTTTTTTCTTTCCGAGGGAATTACCGGTAATTCAATCATAACTGTGTAAAATATGATAAACCGCGCAGATTGTGCCGTTCGTCAATTGGAAATTATATTATCGTTTTTTACTTCCGAAATACAAAGTTAAATATCCGGATGTATAAAAGCTTCTGTTTTCGGCAAAAGCCATGATATTAACTTTTCTTGAAAAAGCTTCCGCGATGAAACCGATTTCCACACCGGTAACATTATCCCGGAAAGC
This sequence comes from Dyadobacter sediminis, assembly GCF_005860765.1. Classification (GTDB taxonomy): domain Bacteria; phylum Bacteroidota; class Bacteroidia; order Cytophagales; family Spirosomataceae; genus Dyadobacter; species Dyadobacter sediminis. The sequence continues at coordinate 56,424 of NZ_VCEI01000021.1, forward strand.
GCTCAGTTCAAAGCTCATGGCCGTTTTTACATGCACGCCGGGAACAATTTTGGTCTGACCGAAGCCCTGAAAAAAGCTTCCGGCACCAACAATACCCGTAGTGGAAGTACTTGTCATGTGTTTTTGCGGATCGAAAGGTTCCGTAACAATACCGTCAGCAGACTGATACTGAATCATATAAGGTTTTTCAAGGCCAAGTGTAGGTCCGGCTGCCAAAATCGCACTGATGGAAATCCCTTCATCCTCATGTCTGTTGAAAAGCGTAAGTTCCCTTCCATATTCCGGTCTGAGCGCAAAAAGGTAATTTCTTTTTCCGATTACAAGCCGGGCGCCGGTTGTAAAATCCTGTTGTGCAAGCTCTTTCGGGTGCTTTACATTTACAAGTTCCACCGCAAGATAGCGGTACTGGTTTTTGCCGAACAACTTGGAAGAAAGCGCTGATGACTGCCGGAAAACAACTCCGCCAAGTATGCCGGAATTGGTGTTGGTCGTAACACCTGCGGATGTAAAGGATTTATAGCTCTCTTCATTGTCTTCGGCCTTTGCCCGGCGCTGGGCATATATATCTGTCGATAACGTAAACAGAATAAGTGTTGAAAGTAGAAATTTTACACGCATCATATTATCAGAAATTCTTGGTTGCTTTGTATGTGTTGTATGAACAGTGAATGTACAAAATAAATAGCTAAGCCCACTGTATGTTTACAGTACTTTAACGGTTTTTTGTACATTTATGTTCTTTAACAAAAGAAAGAAATAAAAAAGCCCTCCAAAAATCCAGCTTCAAATGGTTTTTGATATTGATTAGTTTGTATAAACTCCTGTTAATCAGAATATTTTGCTTCCATTTTTATACCAGTTTACAATCGGTCTCTTTGCCATTATCATGAAGGTTGCCGCCTTGTTCAACGACAAGGCAAAACGGGGTGTTGCCGGTCGGAAAGGTCTGTTGGATGAACTGGAAAAATCATTTCAGCAGCGCGTAAATGGCCGGCCCGTTGCCTGGTTTCATGCCGCCTCGCTTGGTGAATTCGAGCAGGGAAGGCCCGTAATGGAGTCCTTCAGAAGCAATTACCCGGACCATTTTATACTGCTGACGTTTTTTTCTCCTTCGGGCTACGAAATCCGAAAAAATTACGCCGGGGCAGATTATATCTGCTATCTTCCGATTGATACTTTGTCTAATGCCCGCAGGTTCGTCCATGTTGTAAAACCACAGATTGTCTTTTTTATCAAGTACGAATTCTGGTTCAACTACCTGAGTCTTCTCAGGAAAAGCGGAGCGTATGTTTTGTCTTTTTCTGCCATTTTTCGTCCGCAGCAAATCTTTTTCAAGCCATATGGCGGGTTTTTCAGAGAAATGCTGGATTGCTTTGATCATATTTTTGTACAGAATCAAGAATCCCTGAATCTGCTTCATCAGGCTGGAATTCTCCGCAGCTCCATAGCCGGCGATACGCGCTTCGACCGTGTAAAAATGATCGCTTCCAATGCGGCAGAACTGCAGGGATTGAATTTTTTTGTTTGTCAGAAGCCATGCCTTGTTGCAGGTTCCGTCTGGGAAGCGGATATGCAGGTGCTTGTTCCGGTTTTGAATCATTTCAGGGGAACGCTGAAAGCCATTATTGCACCGCATGAGATCAATGCCGCACAGATTGAAAACTGGCGAAAAAGCCTGCATGGCACTTCAATTCTCTATTCCGAGCTGAAAACCAGACAATCCATCGAAGTTTGTGATTATCTTTTTATTGATAATATCGGAATGCTGTCTTCACTTTACAAGTACGGGAATATGGCATTCATCGGCGGATCGTTTGGTTCCGGCCTGCACAATATTCTGGAAGCAGCAACCTTCGGATTACCGGTTGCATTCGGCAATAAAAAATACCACAAGTTTCAGGAAGCAACCGATCTGATACAAAAAGGAGGCGCTGTTGCTGTTTCCGACTCCCGGCAGACAATAGAAGTGTTCGAGAAGTGGATCAAAAATTCGGAGGAAAGAACAAAGGCCGGAAAAGTCAATGAAGCCTACATTTCTGCCGGAACGGGATCCACGGAAACGATCATGAACGCAGTGCGGAAAGTTTTGGATTAAGCGTACCGGACTTCTGTTTGCAATAAATCCGATACGCTTCGGATTGTAAAGGTTCTTACGAAAATTCTTTGCTGATTAAATGTTCAAACAAATGAGCCTGTGTACCCAGCAGCCTTGCTTTTGCGCCAAGTTTTGAAATATGAATCGAAAGGGAATTCTTGAAATCGGACAAACAATATTTATTGATCGCCTGTTCAATCGGATTGGAAATAAACGGTCCGGCTTCGGCCAGCAAACCGCCGACAATAATCACCTCCGGATTAAAAAGATGGACAGCCGTTGCAAGTCCTTTTCCAAGCTCCGTTCCTACAGTACTCAGCAGATCGATAGAAAACTCATCGCCGGCATGAACGGCCTCGATGATATGCGAGGTATCCAGCATATCCAGGTCGTTATTGACAATCTGTAACAAAATCGTTGCTTTTCCGCTCGCGATTCCTTCTTTCGCCTGCCGGATCAGGGCCATGGCTGAAGTAATCGTGTCCAGACAGCCGATTTTACCGCAATGACAAAGTGGCCCGTCCGGTTTCACCTGAATATGTCCGAGTTCTCCGGCAAACCCCGATGCTCCGTTAAAAACTTCGCCGTTAACGACAATTCCCAAGCCAACTCCCCAATCAATATTGATCGTCAGGACCTGCGATTTTTCAACGGCAAAACCGAATCTGTGCTCACCGATCGTTGTTGCTTTCGTATCGTTGAAAAGGCAGACAGGAAGTCCGAAGTGTTTTTTCAGATGCGCAACCAGCGGTATGCCCGACGGCGTAAGGTTTGGGTAAGTAAGGTTGATACCCTGCGAGGAATTGATCAGGCCCGGCATGGAAACACCGATTCCCCATAACTGCTCTTTGCGGATCTGATTGGATTTCAGAAAATCGTCCGAAGCGTTGAAAAGCTCTTCGAGAAAAGTGGCGGAATCATCCAGCCGGATGTCTATTTTACGTCTTACGATAAGCTGGTTGTGCAGATCAAAAATGACAAGCTGTGTATCGTGCCTGTTGATGTCCATAATCAGGGTCAGGTACTTTTTCGGATTCAGGCCATACAGAACTGGCGGCCTTCCGGCTCTTGCCGGTCCGGTGCCGGTTTCGGTAATCCAGCCTTCACGCATCAGATCATTGACAATCCCGGTTGCGGATGGAATACTGGCATGAAACAACTTGGCCATTTTGTTGATCGAAGTGTCACCGGATTGATATAAATAAAGCAATAAATTACTTCTGATACGGTTTTTGCGGATATCAATCACCGAATTCGGTTCTTCTGCAACTAGGTCCATTCTGAGGGTAAAAGTTTTTTGTTAAAGGTAGTTTTTAATATTCTTTAATAATTTACGATTTAAAACTATGTAAAAAATAAAAATACAGGCAATTATACTAAAAATATTATTAAATGGTTAATTCTGTCTCATGAATAAAAAACAGCTGATTCTAGTTTTGGATTGATAAACAGTGAGGTAAATTGCTGCTGTCTATTGCATTGAAGTTTGTACCCGTTCTTTATTCTGAATAAAAAACATGGATGACAAGAAAACTACTTAATTTTATTATCCGGTTTTAGACCTGACTGTTAAGTTTTATTGGCGTTGGTTATATTTCCGTAAAATTCGTTATCAGCACAAAATTTCAGAATGGGACTAGTAAAAGGATTGGTACTGCGCTCGACAGGCTCATGGTATGATGTGAGAGACAGCAGGGACGGGCACATCTGGCAATGCAGACTGAAAGGGAAATTCAAGGCTTTGGGATTGAAAGTCACCAACCCGATTGCGGTAGGTGATTACGTCAGGTTTGAGGAAGAAGATGAAACGCAGAACTTCGGCATTATTCATGAAATTGAGCCGCGACAGAACTATGTTGTCAGGCAGTCGGTGCATAAAAGTGCTTTTGCCCACCTTATTGCAGCCAATGTAGATCAGGCTATCCTGATTGCCACGCTGGTTTTTCCGCGTACTTCGCTCGGATTCATAGACCGCTTTCTGGTTGCCATTGAATCTTTCCGCATTCCCGGCGTGCTTGTATTCAACAAACAGGATCTGCTGAATGACGAAATGAAGGATTTTCAGACGGAACTGATGGAACTTTACGAAAGTCTTGGTTATAAATGCATGGCCACAACGGCGGTCAGCGATGAAGGTCTGGAAGAATTTTCAGCCGTGCTGAAAAGAAAAGTTTCCCTTTTGTCAGGCCATTCCGGCGTAGGAAAATCCACACTTGTCAACGCCATTGCACCTGATCTTGACATTAAAACGCAGGAAGTTTCCACATTCGCGAACAAAGGCGTGCACACAACTACATTTGCAGAAATGTTTGAGCTGGAAGAAGGTACTTTTATTATCGATTCGCCGGGAATCAAGGAGCTCGGGCTTGCAGATATCAAACCGGAGGAAATCAGCCATTATTTCCCTGAAATGCGTGAACTGCTCAATCAGTGCCGTTATAATAACTGCCGGCATATCAATGAGCCGGGCTGTGCTGTGAAAGAATCGGTAATGGCCGGAAACATTGCCATGAGCCGCTATGAAAGTTACCTCAGCATGGTTGGAGGAAGTGACAACCGAAAGTGATTCAATTGACCGCTAAAAACTGAAAGCCATCTGCTTTTAGCGGTTTAGCAAAAACAAGCCATTATTTGATGAAGAATGTCGAGCATATCGGAATTGCCGTAAATGAACTTGAAAAAGCCGAAGAACTATTTTCGACCCTTTTCAATATCATGCCCTACAAACGTGAAAATATTGCTTCACAAGGCGTTATTACTTCATTTTTCAGAATCAACCAGACTAAGATAGAACTTCTGGAAGCTACCGGTCCGGACAGTGTCATTGCAAAGTTTATCGAGAAAAAAGGAGAGGGGTTTCATCACCTTGCATTTGAAGTGGACGATATCCAGCTCGAAATGGAACGGTTGAAAAAGGAGGGCTTCACTTTGTTAAGTGAAGCCCCGGTCATTGGTGCCGACAACAAGCTGGTTTGTTTTCTTCATCCGAAAAGTACAAATGGCATGCTGATCGAGTTATGTCAGGAAATCAAATCATAGATGCTAGAAAGGAAGCCCGACTGCAATGTTTAAAATCAAGTTTTCTTTTCGCCACGCCTTGCTGCCCAGATCTATTTCTTTGAAAACCCATGGGTTTCGGTAAGTCACCGTTCCTTCCGGACTGGCCGGATCGGGTTCCTGCGTATACCACGGTTTTCTGAAAGGCGTTGCAAGGTCAAGCCTGAATACCAGATAAGAGAAATCCAGACGCAAGCCGATTCCGCCACCTACTGCAATCTGTTTCAGGAAATTATTGCTGATTAATGCACGTTTGTCAAAATACCCGGCCCTTGTGCTGTCTCCGAATGACCAGATATTTCCGGCATCCACAAAAACAGCTCCGTTGATGATATTTGTAAATTTGACCCGCATTTCCGTATTGAATTCCATCCGGATATCGCCGAAAGATTGGTATCCAACGAGATTGATATAGTTGGTATCCGGCGGATAGGCTCCCGGTCCGAGCGAACGTGCCCGGAAAGCCCTGATACCTGTACTACCGCCTCCAAAATACTGTTTGAACTGCGGGGTGGGCATCGTAGCTGCATTGCCGTAAGGTTTGATTGCGCCAAGTACAAGCCGGTTTGCCCACGTTAACTTCGAGCTTACCGTTCTGTAATACCTGAAATCGCCATCCAGTTTTACATATTGAAATACGGGAACGCCCAGAAATGTTTTTGGCAAGGTTTCATCTTCTGCATCTTTCTTTGCAAACAGGCTGAGCAGATTGCCGCCATAGTCAAGGCCTCCGATTACTGCAAAACGGTTTTTTGCAAAAGGGCGCGGCGTCGGATGATAGGAGATGGTGTAATTCGATCCGACTATAAAATACTTTTGGTCTACAAGTTTGTAAAGCCTGTCAATATCCAGCGGATTGGTGTTCGGATTTTCTGCAATCGCTCCCAAACGTTCCGTGTTGACATTGGTCGGCTGCACAAAATTGATGGAAATCGGCGTCAGTGTATGCTGAACTTCGGCATTCTTGTTCCAGATGTAAGACCAGTCGCCCCGGATGGAAGTAGTGGTATAAAGCCCTCGCTGAACCCGGTTTTCGTAATTGAGCGATAGAACGGTCTTAGGCAAAACCTGGCTTCTTTCAGGCCTTATTTTTACAAAAGGAATCAGAAAGCGAGGAAAAGACAAGTTGGCATTTGCTCCGTACCGGACATATTCATTGCCGATTTTGTTCGGAGTATCGCTCCTGTTTCCGCCCAGCTGAACATCAAACCCGAAATACGCATTGACTGAAAGCATTTCTGCACCGCGGAAAATGTTCCGGTTCCGCCAGGTTACATCCAGCTGCGAACCGCCCAGGTTATTGGATTTGGTACTGGCACTAAGAATGGTCTGCAACGATTTCTTTTTCAACGGTGCCAGATCGTAATACACGTCGAGCAAAGCGGAATCCGAGCGGGGTACAAGGTCAAAGCGGTTTCTTACGAACTTGAAATTCTGAAGGTTTACAAGCCTGGAAAGTGACACGTCATGCATGGTGTTAGTGTACATATTACCGCGTCTGAACCCGATTGCATCGTAGAAAATCCTTCTTTTGTAAAGTCTTCCGGGGTCATTGATGTTGATTCCGCGTCGTATCGGACCTCTGCGGGGAATACTGTCGGCCAGAAGGTTTTCCTCCGTTCCGGTGTTTACGTAAATCTGATTTATAAAGTACTGTTTAAGCGAAGTCTGTGCAGTTTGCGGTTTTACCTGCAGATAAAGGTTCACTTGTTGCGCAGCAAGTGTTGAATCCTGCCGCCCAATTGTGGAATCTACTTTGATAATCAGGAAATCCGGATTGAAAAAGTAATAACCTTTGCCTTTCAGTTCCTGGTCAATACGGACGCGTTCGGTTGAGATGACGTCAAGCCGGATCGGATCGCCTTTTTTCAGCAATGTTTTCTGCTTGGCAAGTACAAGGTCACGGTTAAAAAGTGAACTGTCATTAACTACATAATTCACCTGGTTGATCACATAGCGCGGCATGATGTAGGCGTCGTATTCGGAAATGGCTGTTCTGCGCTTTTTCTTTTTGCTTTCAACAATTTTTCCGGTAACATCCGAACGGTAATAGCCTTCATTGTCCAGATAAGAAACCATGTTGGCTGCGTTGATATCCACAACACGCTGCGATGCAAAGCGCGGAGGTTCGCCCAGCTTATTGCGGAACCAGCTGCGCAGACCGCCTTCGTCTTTCGGTGTGCCGATGAAATAATAAAACCATACTTTATACGGGAACCCGAAAAGTGTCTTGTTCGGAACGGGCTTGATAATAACTTCCAGTTCACTTTCCAGACCAGCAACTTTGGGCCTGGAAGTACTGTCCGGTTCTACATTTACTTTATTCCCAACATACAGGCTCTGGCCTGCAGGTACATATTTATCAACCGAGCAGCTGCTCAGCAAGATACATGTAGCCATTAAAGCCAATAAACTATTTCTCATTTTTTTGCTTTTGAAAAATTTCACGGAACAGATCATAATCAGCAGTTACAATAAAACTCACGCCGGTTTCTATGATGAAACCTTCCAGAATGGACTGATACTGGTTTTTGCGGTAACCACGGAACAAGTATCGTCCGTCAGGAGTAATGGAGTAATCCAGTGCGATGTTATCAACTACTTCGGATGAACTTGGTGCATTGCTCTTATTTTCTATTTCGAAGTTTTTACCAACCGAAATCTTTAGTCTGTCATTCAGGAATGCCTTGCTTAATCCTACGTTCAGATCCGTACGTGCGCCGGTGATCTGATCCGCAGTCGAGTTCAGGCCAATGTTCAGGTCCACACCTTTGATCAGGTCTGAAGCAAGATTGTTCAACTGATCAGTCAGCAGCTGGCTTACACTTTGACGCGCAACGGCTTCTGCACTGGAGCCCAGATTAAAACCGGGTGAAGACTGATCGGTAATAAACTTGTTGGTGATCAAAAGGGCAAATGCCTGTTTGTTCATCTCTGAAGTATTATTGATCATGTCATTCCAGAAAGTCTGGTTCTGAATATCACTTTTTACCTGTTCATCAATGCCTTCTCCCGGAACAATGTTGAAAGAAATGTTCGGTGTCGTCAGGTTTCCGGTAATGATAACCTGTACCTGAATCGGAATTTTGCTGTTTCCCTGGAATTTGGAAGAAATCGAACCCGGATCGACCATTACTTCATAGCCGGCCGTAATGTTCAGATCAGCTTTCATCGGATCGCCGGTCCAGAGCAGGTTACTGCCTTTCAGGATTTCAAACTGTCTTTTCAGGATTTGCAGCGTCAGGTCGTACGAACCTTCGGTCAGGTCATACGAACCAAGCAGGAACAGCTGGCCATTTGGTGAAATTCCGGTGCTGAGCTGTGCATTTCCTTTCAGACGGATGTTGTCGCCGTTCAATTCGTCGATCACGACTTTGAACTCCGACCTGTCGTCAACAGCAATATCCATGGAAATCTGTGATGCAAAATCGACCATGATGTTGTTGGGAGTCGCAATGGTATCCATTTTTACAAGCCTTGTAGAATCGCTCATGTCCACAAATTCGATGATGCCTTTGCTTGCGTCGCCGGCTTCTGTGGCATCATTCGGAAGTACCACTGTAATGTTGCTTCCCGGATCTACAGTAAGGCTGCCGTCCACAACCGATTTTGTACCTTGTCCTTTTACCGTAATGGATGCATCAATCGTTGCTTTTCCGTAGAACAGTTCGTTCTGTTTTTGTGTGGAGTTCAGAACATTGAAGTTTTTGCCGTTGATCGTCAGGTTGTAACCAACATCCGGAATGTTCGCAATGTTTACGTTTCCGTTAATGCTCATTTTCTGACTCAGCGAATCCGTAAGCGTAAAGTTATCAAAGTTGATATTTTGTCCGTTAAAAAGGATTTTCTGACCTGCGAGCGAGTACCTTGAACCAAGCTGTGTTGCATTGAAAGCCACATTGTTGAAATTCACGGCTCCGTTCAGAACAGGGCTGTTTGTGGCGCCGGTAATGGCAATGTCGCCGGTAAGGTCGCCTTCTGCACGCTGCAGTTCGCCAAAGCTGAATGCCTCAATTGTCTTTGCACTCAGTTTTTTAAGGTCCATTCTGAAATCCATCGGTGTTTCGGACTGCAGGTTATAGCTTCCGTCCAGATTCACTTCATTTTCTGCGCTGATCAGCCCCATGGCCACGCGGATCAGGTTTTCAGTTTCGTTGGATGCTTTGAGTGACAGGTTTCCGACCGGGATTTTCATGGCGGCAAGGCTGTCAATGGTAAGTTCGCCGGTATAGATCGGTGATGCCATGTAATCTCTGAGCAGCACCTTTCCGTTCAGGATACCCGTTGCCATTGTAGAATCCTGCGTCGCGATTTCAATCAGCGGGCCAATAGAAATATTGGACATGGTTATATCCAGCGGACTGTTTGGTGCAGGATCAGTGGAGTTGACAACCAATGACTGGTCATCGCTGCGGACTGTAAAATCTTTTACAAAAAGGCTGTCCGGTGCATACTGGATATATCCTGAAGTATCGGTCTGCCATTGGCTGTAATTCAGCAGCAGATCTTCACGAAGGTTAAAGCGGTAACTGTTGCCGGCAACTGCAACAGCACCTTTTATGGCATGTCGATCGGTATCTACCGAGTCTTTTACAATAAAGTCAAATTTTACGTTGTTGTCCTGAATCTTGCTTTGCAAAGAAGCATTCTGTAGTTTGAAACCGCCCGTACTGACCAGTCCGACATACGCGTTCATGGCAGCATTTTCCTTGGTACTGCTCAGGTCAACAATAACCCTTTCTGTCTGCAGACTGTCCATTTCCACTTTCGGAACGGTCAGTCGTGCCACAATGGAAGAATCCTGCTGGTTGTCAAACTTTGCATGGAAGGTTACCGGGTTCATTTCCCGGAGCTGAGGCGCAAACATCTGGAAAACAGTATTGTTTGTAACGCTTGCATCCAGCGTAAAGCTTACCGGTTTGGTCACCGGATTGTAAGTAAGGTTCGGAACCTTGAAATGTTTTCCTACTTCGGTAAAGATCGCATCGGCAATTTCGGTATAAACAAAATCGCCTTCCATTTTAGCTTTCAGGAAAGGCGTTTCAATGTTCGCCTGTTTCTGTCCGCTCGAATCCGTAAGCTGTACGGTCATATCCGAAACAGAAATAGGTTTGTTGCGGTAATTCAGGACAAGCCCGTTTACATTCACCGTTCCCAACGGATTGGAAGGGTTTGTGGAAGGCATATCCACCTTGATATCGCCTTTTACCTGTAATGAATCCTGATATAAATGCAGTGCGGTCAAATTCAGGTTATCGATCGAGACATCTGCTTTTACACTTGGAAATTCTTTGGACAAATCAGCTTGTGCCGTAAGCGCTACGTCAATATTGGCATCGTTCATGTCAGCCGTAATATTGGCAAGGCCATTGTCGACATCTCCTTTCAGACGCAGGTTGTTATAAACATAACCGCGGATATCGGCACTTTCAACATTTCCGTCCAGACGTGCCCTCATCGTGGAAGGTGCATAGCCGACACCTTCCAGATCCGTTCTGAGCGTCAGCTTGCCCATTTGTTCCGGCGGCTGTTTCATCAGTTTACCCAGATCAAATTCCCAAAAAGCAAGTGTGCCGTTATACTGCGCACGCATGCTGTCTGTGATGTTTTTCAGATTTCCGGAAAACGAGCCAGTACCGAATGACGTATTGATTGTAGTGGTTAAAGTCACGTTCTCCATCGTGCCTTTGACTTTACCCGTAATCTTAACCTTTTCAGGAATTTCTATGGTAGCCGGAACTGCGCTGTCGGGCAACATTTTCATCAGATCCTGTTTGGTGGACGACATTTCATTGATCGTCATATCCAGCGCTACTTTTTCCGGATCGGGCAATCCGCGAACACGGCCGTTCAGGCTCAGAACCGTTCCTCCCAGCATACTGAATCTTGCTTTTGAAATCAGCATGTCATCCACCGTTCCGGTGATGGTTCCGGTTCCTTTCAGCATGCCGTTTGGTGCTTTGTTAAAAGGCGGTGTGTTGGCAAGATCAGGAACCAGCAGCAGAATGTCGGCGAATGCAACGCGTGTGTCGGTAAGGTTAAGGCGGATTCTTACGTTTGCAATGTCTTTCGTAAGCTCGTCCAGATTTTTGTATTTCAGTACAAGTTCATCACGGAGCAGCGTATTAGGCGTTTTTACGTACAATCCTTTCAGGAAAGTTTCTTTTTCACCATATTGGAAATCGGTCCTGAATTCTTCCAGTCTGAAACCGCTTTTTTCACTGAAAGAACCCGACTTCAAAGAGCCCGCAATGTTTTCAGGAGAGAAAATAAACTGTTGTAGATCAATATTCAGATCCTTGATGTCAAGGTGTGCAAAATCAAGTCCTTTCGGCTGTTTCGGTATATTGAAATCGTCATAGCGGATGTCATTGTTCGCCAGTCTGATATTGCCGACTTTTACATTCCAGCCGGAAGCAGAAGTATCTGCTGCAACGGAATCTTTTTTGGCAGCAGTCTTTGCCTTTTTTGCAAATTCAGCGTACAACGACATATCTTCCAGATTGATGTTGTCCACATTCACCTGCTGGCTGCCCATGTAAATGCTGTTTACCTTTCCTTCCAGTTTACCGACGGTCATGCCGTTCTTGAGTCCGGAAGTTTCATCTTCAAACAGCCATTTAAACTGACGGATATCGATATCGCCTACTTTGATATCAAGCGAATCCGCAGGATCAGGCACTGTTTCCGGTGCCGTATCGGTTTTGAGCGGCGTATACATCCGCAATTTCGCCTGACTGTTCAGCAAGGCAACTTTTGTAGGATGGTATTGTGAAAGCGTCGGGTTGAATTTATCAAATCTTACAAGCGCGGAGTCAATGCTTGTTTCCGCATCCATTCCGGTCACGGCATCGCGATAGGATAATCTGATATCTTTCAATGAAAGCTGATCCAGGCGCATTTCCAGCGGGCTTGAAGTAGTGTCCACTTGGGCAGTAGTATCGGCACTTGCAAATGCATCCACGATAAACTGGAAATTGAAGACGGTATCCGGCAAAACCCGTATGATATTGGCATTGATTCCTTCCGCCTCCACTTTGTTGATGCCTACGTTTCCTTTGATCAGACTGTACATGTCCAGATCGACATACAACCTTTTTCCGGCAACCAGCGTGTCACCGTGCTGATCTTCAAAATATACGCCTTCCAGTAAAATCCAGTCGGGAACATCGAAACGTACTTTTTCGATATTGACTTTGGTCTTCAGTTTTTTGCGTAAATAGGAATTGGCTTGTGTTGTTAAAAAGTTTTGTCCAAAGGGCGTTTGAATACCCCAAATTAATACTCCGACCAGAATTAAAACTGTCAGTATTATAATCGCCAATACTTTTAGTGCTTTCTTCATTCTTAACGGTTAATTCTGTGCTGCGTTGAGTGACAGGATGATTGTAGAGTTCTTGTTATCTGATAAAAAATCTGGATAATCAAACGCCATTATTGATTATCCAGAAAAAGCATTGAAAATGTATTGTTTATCTTTTAAACAGCGCAGGATTCACCTGTTCGTTTACCGCCAGTGTGGATTTGATCGTAAGCGGTTTTTTCTCGGTGCTGTTCACGACAACCAGTTTGGATGGATACATAATACCGTAAGCAGATTTTGTGTAATCGGACATATCCGTTGTGGTTTCCACGCCGGCTTTTGTTTCTCTCTGCTTTACAAGCAAGCCACTTTTTGCATCGAAATAAAGGTTGTATTTGATGCCTTTTCCCTGAAGTTCCACCTGATTAACCTGTGTGCCGTTTAGTGTTTCCGTGCCAACAGTGGTGGCTATGAAACCTCTGTTTTTATAATCGATAAAAGGTACGAGGTTTTCAAAAAGCTCAAGGTGCATGTTTTGCTGTTCGGCCTGACTCAGATCTTTAACGTCCATTTTTTGTGCAATCGGGACTTTTATCCAGCCTTCATTCCCTTTGATTGTATACACAAAGCTGCGTTTCATAATGGTTTTGGACTTATAAAGCGACTGCTCGGGAATAGAAGCAGAAATATTGACATCGTATGGTGTTGCGGCAGCTGCCGAATAACTTCTTTTAATATTATAGGATTTAACATTATCCCAAAGTGCTTTACCGCCCGTTGCTTTGTAGTAATTGGCAAAAATGGAATCAACAGGAAGTTTTTGGGCAAGTGAAACGGTTGAAACCAGCAACAGTGCAGTTAGAATATTCAATAACTTTTTCATGTTTTTATTTATTAATGTTTGAGTCTGATTACTGTATTTATGAAGATTTCGCGGTCTCCGGAATTTAGATCAGTAATGTTGTCCAAGGTTTAATTAAGCATCATCAGGGCTCGCTGCAACGTAGCTGATTGCAAAAACCATTCCATCCATTGCTGTTACGCCGGATTATACCCGTTTGTTGACTTTTGCCAAGGCGATCAGACGCATTCCCGCGGATGTGCCGGGCATTGTTCCTGCTGTCAGAAAAATGCTTTGGACCGATCCGCCGCAGTTGCCGGTTTAGAGGTTTGCAGTTTTGCTAAAATTGAACTATTCAATGTTAATGCCTTGTAAATGAAAAGGGAAGGATAAAATCTATCCTTCCCTTTTCATTTATGCCTGCTGATTTTTCTTACGCATCATCACCGGTTCCTGACGAGATTTTACCAAAGCGATACTGGAAAGTCATATTGACAAGCCGGTTGGTCTGCTGCCAGAGCGAGTTTTGCGAATAGGTAGAAGTGTTCAGTTGGTTCTTGTATGCTCTGGACAGAAATATGTCCTGTACGTTGAACGAAATTGTAGCTTTTTTTTCCATGAGGTCTTTCCGTATGCCCATATTTGCAACGAAAATACCTTCACGCGTTCCCTGCGCAATGGCACGCGGGCCTTCATAATTCACGTAAGCCGATGCCCTGAAATCCATCGGCAAAGTCACAAATGCATTCAGGTTTCCCGAATAGCTCCATGTGCGGTTGTCAATTTGTGCAACCTGCGAAACCACTTCCGTTCTGTAAACCCTTCCGCTTGCATTTATCTTAAGTACATCGCCGATTTTTTGTGAAAAGTCGGTTTCCACGCCGTAAGAAAGTTCGCGTCCTACGTTGTCAAACTGCGTGAGTGAAATGCCCCTTTCATCAATGGTCCTGATTCTTGTAATGGCATTGTTGGAGTAATCCATAAACAGGGAAGGGCCCCAGCCGCCGTCTGCTTCGTAACTGGAGTAACCCATTTCGGCCTTGTGTGTAAATTCAGGACGCAGGTTCGGGTTTCCGGACTGTATGTTCCTCGGGTCCGAAACATCCGTGTACGGGTTCAGCCAGTCTGCTTCCGGACGCTGTACACGTCTGCTGTAATTAAGTTTCAGCTGAGCCGATTCCCCAAGTTTACGCGTAACTGCAAGCGACGGGACGAGCGTAAGAAAATGAACGCTGAATTCATGGTTGATGCTGATCTGATTGATATCCTGATTGTAATCTGTTACACGCAACCCGGCGCGTAGTCCCCAAAGGTCCGTTTTCTGGGAAAATGTCATGAAACCGGTGTAAGTAGCATCTTTGTAACCAAAAATGTTGCTGATATTCGGATCAAATACATAATTCCCCGTTTCTCTGTTCAGGTTGTAAAAAGAGTTTGTATTGTCATTGGAGCTTGTCCGGGAGCGCAGGCCGACTTCAAAAGTGGATTTCGGCGTTATAGGCCATGTATAATCCGTATTCAGGAACAAGGATTTACGGTTGTTGTCCCTGAAATTCTGCTGATTTCTCAAAAGGCTGTCCACGGCACTTTCCTGCGTATAATACGATTCACCGTCCGATTGCCCGATTGAATAGCTGCTTGTGAAGTTAAGCTGCTGGTCTTTTTTGTTGAATTTCCTGCGGTAATCCAGACTGAAATTGGAATTACCTCCGTTGCCTTTGCTATTCGAAATGCGGTTGAAACGTTCCTGAACAGCTCCGGTTGAAAGCGTGGTTTCATTTAAAAGATTGCTGCCGTTATTATTCTGGTTTGCTGAGTAATTGAAGCCGACTTCAACCGCATTTTTTTCATTGAAATCATAATTGATCCCGACGCGGCCGAATGCATTTTTTCCTTTGTTTTCGCCCGTTCCGGATTGTTCAAGACGAGAACTGGTTTCAGAAATAAAGTTTTCACGGTTCAGATTTCTTTTCCAGGTCATGTTTCTGTTCTGCGCATTCAGTGACGCATTGATGCTCAGTTTGCCTGCGCGGTAACTGATGTTTCCGGAAGCGTTATGGTTGTTCCTGTTGCCAAGACTTACGCGCATAGTGCCGTTTGTGCCACGGATTTTGTCCTTTTTGGTAATAATGTCAATCACGCCTGATGCGCCTTCCCCTTCGTATTTGGCGGAAGGTGTAGTCATCACATCAATGCGTTCGATCAAATTGGCCGGGAATGATTGCAGGATTGTCGGAAGGTCGCTTCCATACAGATTGGAAGGCTTGCCGTCAATAAGAACGACAACATTTCCTTTACCCCGAACCTGCGGATTACCGTTTTCGTCCAGTGAAACTGCCGGAACTTTTTCCAGCAAGTCGCTCAGGTTATTGCTTGTAGCCAGCATATCCTTTCCAATGTTGACGATCTTCTTGTCGATGTCGTCCACAATCATGCTTTTCTCACCTTTTACAACCACTTCATTCAGCTTTTGCGCTTCAGGAAGCATGACAATATTGCCAAGATCCAGAAAATTTGCTTCCGTAGCGACACTGACATTCGGTACGTAGCGGGTTTGGTAACCCATATTGGTAACACGCAGGATGTAATTTCCGGAAGTTACGTTGCTGATGGTGAAAACGCCGTTTTCATCGGCAACACTGCCTGTTGAAAGAGTAGAATCCTTGGAGGAAAGCAATGCCACGGTTGCAAAGCTTACGCCGGCATTGCCTGGCGATTCCACGATTTTGCCCGCAAGCTTGGCGCCGTCTGCGCGAACGATTGCACTTTTTTCAGAACCGGACGCCAAGACATCCGCAAATGAAAAAGCAGAACAGGTAAATAAAACAGGGGTAATGAGTTTAAGAAAAGGGTTTATTTTCACAGGTACAGGTTTAAATATGGATCAGGAATTAAGTTATTCGATTAAGCAGTCTTTAAAAATGAAAATGTTCAGTTTGGGTAAACAACGGAATGTACATGCACTGCCATTTTTTTAACAGTATTTTCTGCTGAATAATTACATAAAATTATAAAAAAATAAAGATTTGCCGTATATTAAAGTGTGAATACTACAATTTGTGTAAAATAAGCAAACTTCTTAATGACAGCCGGATTGTTAAAATAAAATGCAATCCGCCCTGTACGTGTCTAGGTGTACTTTACACTAAAAGCCCTTTTTAGTATATTTGTTTAAAGCTGAATGCGCATTCGTGCCTTGCCGGAATGTGTTTCGGGAACCGGGATGAAAAGCCCGAGACCTTTTTCAGAATAGATAGTGTTAAAATAAAAACACCTGATTTCTCCGCCGCTTCCTTTTAAACATCATATTTTTGCAGGATGTATAAAATTCTTGTTTCCCCGATACTTTTTCTTTTTGATGCCGAGCGGATTCATTACTTTGTTTGTGAGGCATTACTGCTTGCTTTTAAAATCCCGTTTGTTCCGCAGCTTTTAAGGTCTTTGTATACTTACGAACATCCGGACCTTGTTCAGGAAGTGGCCGGGCTGCGTTTTCGTAATCCTGTGGGGCTTGCGGCCGGATTTGATAAAAATGCCGAACTTGTAGATCAGCTGGACGCGCTCGGATTCGGTTTTATAGAAATCGGAACTGTAACCCCCAGACCGCAGCCGGGAAATGACAAGCCGAGGCTGTTTCGCCTGAAAAGTGACAAGGCGCTGATAAACCGGATGGGGTTCAACAATAAAGGGGCAGCTGTGGCGGCGGCAAAACTGGCTAACCGGAAATCGAAGATTCTGGTTGGAGGCAACATTGGTAAAAACAAGAACACACCGAACGAGGAAGCACTGAACGATTACCTGATCTGTTTTCGGGAGTTGTTTGATGTGGTTGATTATTTCGTAGTCAATGTAAGCTCTCCGAATACACCCGGGCTGCGCGATCTTCAGGAAAAGGCGCCGCTTACCGCACTGCTGAAAGAACTTCAGATAAAGAACAGGGAAAGATTCAGTCCGAAACCGGTTTTTCTGAAAATCGCTCCGGACCTGACATGGAACCAGCTGGATGATATTATTGATATCGTAAAAGAAACCGGAATTGCCGGTGTCATTGCAACCAATACCACGATCAGCCGCAAAAACCTGCGTACAAGTCAGGAGGAAATCGAAAAAATTGGTGCAGGGGGTTTGAGCGGAGCGCCGCTGGCACATCAGTCAACTGAAGTAATTCGTTACCTTTGTGATAAATCCGGTTACGCATTTCCAGTTATTGGCGTGGGCGGAATTGCTTCGCCGGAAGAAGCGAAGAACAAGAGAAAGGCCGGTGCGGTTCTGATACAATTATATACAGGCTTTATTTATGAAGGGCCGGGTTTGGTAAAAAGAATATGCAAGGCGCTGGTTAACCCATGAGAAAATCGGGAGTAAAATTATACTTGACGTATTAGAATTAAAGTAAATGTCCGTAAATAAGCCAAGAGGAAATATAAACCGCCCGAAAGCAGAAGAATTGCCAGGTTCCCGATTTCGTATTTCATTCGATTGGGAGCATATCTTTTCCAGTCCTAAAAACACACTGGCCTGGGGTACATTCTTTATTGTGCTCGGGCTTTTTCTGGAAATTTCATTTCTGTCCTACATTGCCACCGGGCTTTCAGACCAAAGCGTGATTGATGGCCTCGGACATGAATCCATCCGCGATGCCGGCCGGCAGACCCGCAATTTCTTCGGCGTGCTCGGAGCCGTCATTTCTCATTTCTTTGTGTACCGCTGGTTTGGGATCGGCGCATTGCTCGTGCCGTTGATCCCTTTTGTCACAGGTTGGAAAATGGCATTCGGGAAAGAACTGCTGCCGCTGAGCCGAACGACAAAGGAAGTGATTTTCTTCACTTTGTGGGTCAGCATATTAATGGGTTATGTTGTGCTGATGAGCAATTCCGAAAATTCCGGCAGTTTTATTGCAGGAGGAATCGGATACCTCGTAAATGTTTTTCTGTTCGACTGGCTGAAATGGGGAAGTATTATTCCCATTGTTTTTTCACTGTTTGTTTTTGCCGTCTTCTTTTATGACGCAAGATCGGCCATTGAAGCCTGGCAGCTTAAAAATGCCCGGCCTGAAATGATGCCTGAACAGCAGCAGGAGGAAACCGGCGCTGCGGTGCCCGAAGCCGAGCCGGAAGAAAAGCCCGTGGTACTTGAAAGTACTTTTACATCTGTTGTGAACGGGACTTATGATGATATTTATGTGGCAGAGGACGAGGAGCCGCAGGAAGAACCAGTTGAAGAAGAAGAGGATTTGCATTTGCCGGAAATAAATGTTCCTGCACCGGTTATTTTGCCTGTTGTTCCTGTCATGTCGGTAAGTCCGGCGGAACCTGCCGTGCTGGAACTGGAAGTGGAAACGCCTGTGGCCGTCAGCGAGCCTATGGAAGAGTACGAGGAAGAAGACGTCAGCGCGTCGATTGTCAGGGAATTCGGTCAGTATGACCCTATGCTGGATCTGCCTTCATATCATTTTCCAGATATTACTTTGCTGAATGATGTTGTGGATAATCAGCATGAAAAAGTAAGTCAGGAAGAGCTTGAAAGCAACAAGACCAAAATTGTTGATACGCTGGGAAGTTACGGCATCAATATTTCCAAGATAAAGGCAACGATCGGGCCGACTGTAACGCTTTACGAGATCATACCGGAAGCGGGTGTGCGTATTTCCAAGATCAAAAATCTGGAAGGCGATATTGCGCTGAGCCTTGCCGCCCTGGGTATACGGATTATTGCGCCTATGCCCGGCCGCGGAACGATCGGGATTGAAGTGCCCAATAAAAACCGGGAAACCGTTTTTATCCGCTCGGTTCTGGCGAGCGAGCGTTTTCAGAAAGCCAATTACGATCTGCCGATTGTGCTGGGAAAAACGATTTCCAACGACATTCACATTGTCGATCTTGCCAAAATGCCGCACTTGCTGATGGCAGGTGCAACCGGGCAGGGAAAGTCGGTCGGTCTGAACGTTATTCTTGCATCGCTGATTTACAAAAAGCATCCGGCGGAACTGAAATTTGTTCTTGTTGACCCGAAAAAGGTGGAATTAACGCTGTTTAACAAGCTGGAAAGGCATTTTCTTGCCAAACTTCCAAATGCTGAAGAAGCCATCATAACGGATACGAAAAAGGTGATTTTTACGCTGAATTCGCTGTGTATCGAAATGGATTCACGTTATGATCTTTTGAAGGAAGCAGCCGTAAGAAACCTGAAAGAATATAATGCCAAGTTTGCCCAGCGCAGGCTGAACCCTGAAAAGGGACACCGTTTTCTGCCTTATATCGTACTGGTTATTGATGAGCTTGCAGATTTGATGATGACTGCCGGCAAAGAAGTGGAAACGCCGATCGCGCGTCTTGCCCAGCTTGCCCGCGCAGTCGGGATACATCTTGTTGTGGCTACGCAGCGTCCGTCCGTAAAAGTAATTACAGGTCTTATCAAAGCAAACTTTCCGGCGCGGTTGTCGTTTCGAGTTACGTCCAGCATCGATTCACGGACCATTCTCGATATGGGCGGCGCGGAGCAGCTTGTAGGGCAGGGTGATATGCTCCTTGCGATCAACTCCGAAGTAATCCGCCTGCAGTGTCCGTTTATTGATACCCGGGAAATTGAGGATGTGTGCGAGTACATTGGTGCACAGCGTGGCTACGACGATGCCTATGCGCTTCCGGAGTACGAAGGCGAAGATGCAGCGGAATCAAGAAGCGAGCTGAACCCGGACGATTTTGATGCATTGCTGCCTGACGCCGCCCGGCTGATTATTACGCATCAGCAGGGAAGTACTTCGCTAATCCAGCGCAAAATGAAGCTGGGTTACAACCGTGCCGGCCGGATTATGGATCAGCTGGAAATACTCGGCATTGTGGGCCCATTTACCGGAAGCAAGGCCAGAGATGTCATGTTTCATGATCTGGGTGGTCTGGAAGAACATCTCCGGGTCATGGGCGTAAGCTGACCAAACCGGAATACTGCAGCCGTTACAAATCCTCTATTTCTGGTTTAAACCTTCATTCCGAATGTTGGTCTAAAATTTGTAAACAGCCTGAATAACCCATTTTACCTGACTAACTAAAAACCAAATCAATCATATGAAAAACTGGAAAATAAGTGCCTGCCGGCTTGTTGTCATGGCGATTTCATTGCTGGGAACTGTGCATGTACAGGCACAGGGCGATAAAAAATCAACAGCCATACTGGAAGCCATGAGTAACAAATACCAGAAGATCAAATCCTTCAAGGCGGTGTTTTCCTACATTCCGGAAGGCCAGAAACCGTTGAAAGGCGAAGCAACTGTAAAAGGAACCAAGTTCAGGCTTAAAATGGCCGGTCAGGAAATATTCAATGACGGCAAACTGATGGCTACCTACATCAAGGAAACCAACGAGGTCAATCTTCAGGATTTCGATCCTACTGCAACAGGCGACCTGGATCCGACCAAAATTTATTCAGCTTATAAAAAAGGTTTCAAGTATGCTTATCTGAAGGAGAAAAAGGAAGGAAATAAAATGCTGGACGTTGTGGAACTGACTTCAACCAATAAAACCAGTCAGGTCAATAAGGTACAGATTGAAGTGAACAAGGCAGACAATGCCATCAGCAGCTGGAAAATTTTTCAGAAAAACGGACAGGTTGTTACTTATAAAGTAGAACAGTTCCTGCCTGATGTTAATGTTGCCGACAGCTTCTTTGCATTCAATTCCAAGATGTATCCCGGCGTGGAAGTTGTGGATTTAAGATGAAAAAAACGATTCATTCTATAAAACAAATCGGGCTGAAACCATTGGTTTCAGCCCGATTTGTTTGCATGTTACAAATGTAATTTATAGTAACAGCTAACTCTTATTTGCTGATCAACTGATGCAGATCGCGATATTTCTTGATCAGATTGTGTGATTCCAGCAATTCAGCTTTCTGGTTGGCAATCAATTGTCTTACATGCACCGGCAGGTCAACGCTTGTTGCAAGTGCATCGTCATAAGCTTCCTGTGCCGCATCTTCGCCATATTCACAGCTTTCCAGTGCAGAAGTTCTGTCATGGCCTGTAAATGTGGCTTTGATGTCCATCCATACACGATATATTTTTCCTGAACTGGTTGTTCCGGATGCAACATCGCCGCCCAGACTTCTTATTTCACTGCTTAGTTCTTTTATATTCTCGCGGCTTTCATTAGCCATTTTCTGAAATATTCCTTTCAAATCCAAATCAATGTCTTTGACATCATTCAATGCCGTTTCATAGCCATCAATACGGTCGTTGTTTATTCTGATAAGGTCATTTAAAACCTCGACAAGATCTTCATTGGTATCCATATTTTCTAGGTTTAATGTTATGCAATAATAGTTTATTTTCCTGCCTGAATACGTAAAATCCTGTGCCATTCACATCCATTCTGAAAATGCAGAATTAAACCTGAAATAATAGTCTGCATGTAGTTGTTTTTACCCGTCAGAAGAAAAAGATGGGCACTCGGTCAATTATACTTGATCTGTATCTTTCACATAGTCAGCTATTAGTAGTTTTTTGCAAACGGTCATTTGCAAAAAACTATAATGCAGGTAAAGGTGGTTTTGTACTTTAAACCTGATGGGCAAGCAATGATTTTACATACTGCTCGTTATCCGAAAAATTTTTAATTTCCTCTACTTGTCTGTTCAGAAAGCGCTGGATTCTGCCGTTTTCGTAAGCCCTGAAAACAGCCGGATGCACATAATATTTTTTGCAGACAGCCCGGGTATTTCCCAGATGTGCTGCTACAACATCCAGACAGGTATTGACAACACGCGTAAACTGTCGCTGAGACTGGAATTTTTCCTGATGGCTGAGAAATTCGAATGCAGTAACAGTTCCCATCCACGTCCTGAAATCCTTCGCGGAAAAATGCGAGCCCGTATGTTCATGAATGTAATCATTCACCTGCCGTGCATTGAGCGAACATTTGCCTCCGTTTTCATTGGTATATTGAAAAAGCCTTTTTCCGGGCATTTCCTTATACTGTTTTACAAGTCTGGCCAGCTGTGTATCGCGTAAAGTAATGTCCTGTTTCACTCCTTTTTTTCCTGTGAACACAAACCGGATCGTACTTCCTTTTACTGTGGCACAGCGTGAATCAAGCGTTGTAATTCCGGATGAGCCATGTTTCAGTTTGTAACGCTGGTTGCCAACGCGAATACATGTTTTATCCATCAGTTTGACTACAAGCGCAATGGTTTTGTTAAGGTCAAAATTTCTTTTGCGTAAGTCGTGTTCCACTTGCTCGCGCAGCTGCGGCAAGGCTTCGGAAAAGTTAAGTAACCGGTAATATTTGGTCTGGTTACGGATAAGGTTCCAGTGCGGATGATAGCGATATTGCTTTCGGCCGGCTTCATCTATACCCGTTGCCTGAAGGTGCGCATCTGGGTCTTCACTGATCCATACTTCCTTCCACGCCGGCGGAAGCACAAGCGATTTTATTCTTCTGATCGCCTCTTTGTCCTTGCACCTGTTTCCGTCTTTGTCAAGATAAAAGAAACGGGGTGACTTGCCTTTCCGGACAAAACCCGGCGCTATACCGGATTGTATATAGTTTAACCCTGCTGCTGCGGCTGTAAGCGCGGGATCTTTTTTAAGCTTTTTGAATTGTTTTGCAGAGATAACTGGCGCTTCTGTCAACGTTCCAACTGCTACGGCTACCGACATGTTATTTACTTTAAACTGTTTTATCTGACTTATAACAAAGTGATACCAGTCTGAAAGCAAATGAAACAGTTAAAAATATTACAGCAAAACCTACTGAAAGTCAATGGATTATATGCCGCAGGCGACGGTTAACAGAAATACAGGCTTCCGGAAACTTTGTGCTTCCGGTTTTTGCTGAGGAACATTGTACTCATTTTATGGGGAAGCCCGGGTTCTTTAATCCTTGTTTACAGGAAAATAGATATGGAAAACGGAGCCTTTGTCCAGTTCGGAATCTGCTTTGATAAAACCGCCGTGATTTTCCATAATTTTCTTGCATATAGCCAGTCCGATTCCGGTTCCGGGATATTTATGCGCCGGGTGCAACCGCTGGAATACATCAAAAATCCGGGTTGTATACTCGTTTTCAAACCCGATTCCGTTGTCTTCAAACGAAATTCGGTAATACTGCTGTTCTTCCGAAACCTGGTTTTTTTCCTCGGTAACAAGATTTACACGGATGCGGACAACAGGATTTACACCGGCTTTGGAGAACTTGATTGCATTGCTGATCAGATTGATGAACAGCTGATGAATCTGAAAGGGAATGATGCCAAGCGCAGGCAGCGGATCGGAATGGATGACCGCTTTTTTCTCTTCTATATTTTCGTTCAGTTCGCCGAGTACATTCCGGAGGACCAGATTCAGGTCCGTTTGTTCAAAAACCTTTTCCATGCTCCCGGCTTTTGAATAATTCAGAATGTCTTCAATAAGAATCTGCATTTTATGTGCGGCAAAACGCATCCGTTCTACAGAATCTTTTACCTGAGTGGAAAGGTCGGGATCTTCACGATCCAGTACTTTGGAGGCGAATATCTGGATTTTTCTCAATGGCTCTTTCAGATCGTGGGTACTGATCCAGTTGAGATTTGCAAGTTCCTTGTTGGCCATTTTAAGCTCTTCATTCAGCAGCCGGTTCTTTTTGTCCTGTGTACGGATAATCTGAAAATTAATGTGCTTCTGCAGTGCATACGAAAAGCTGGATGCCGCATTCAGTTCCGATTTGCGCCATGGATTGCTCTTGTGTTTGACTACTTCCATCCACAATTCAAAAGATTTACGCGGTGAGAGCCTGAACCCGTTTTCACTTTGCAGAACGGCTTTTTTCGGATCGCCTGCCCAGTTTATGGTTTCAACCTTTTCAGGCCGCATCCATATGATTCCGTTTGCAGTACCCGAGTTCAGCGGATGATATATAATCCCGGAAGCAAGTTTGGACAGTTCGCCTCCATCCGGATATATTGTGGACAAGCTGAACGTGTCGACTCCATGATTCGGATACGCATCGGAAAGAAAATGAAAGAGTTTGATCAGCATTTCATCTTCCGGTACATCGCCGCTTTTATACAGCTTTCCATGGTAATAAAGGACACTGCTGCTTGCATTGGCCAGTTTCAGAATGGAAGGCGACTCGAAATGGGTATCAATGAAGTTTTCGTTGTCATGCAGCAGTTCCAGCGAATCCACCAAAGCTTTGTCTACTTCCCGTCCTACTTCAAACTCTTCCGCAACTTCCCTTACGGCAATCTGCGAAGTAAGAAAATGCCCCTGAAGCAAAGCCGAAAGCCTTGTATAATGCGGCAGGATTTTGGGAGAATAATGGTGGCACGCAATAAGGCCCCACAATTTATGGTTTTGCACAAGTGAAATCGTAAGCGTTGCACCAACGCCCATATTCTGCAGATACTCTATATGGATCGGAGAAACGCTCCGTAAAATGGAATTGCTCAAATCAAGAGACTTGTTGCTTTTCTCGGCAGAATCGTCAAGCGTAAGAATGGGTACGGGCTTGTAATTGATATCTGCAATCATCCTTAACGGATTGCGGATGTACAATTCCCGCGCCTGAACCGGAATATCGGAATGCGGATACTTTTGGCCGGCAAACGAGGAAAACGCTTCATTTCTGCTTTCTGCAATCACTTCTCCATTGTAGTCGGGATCGAATTTATAGATCATCACCCGGTCGTATCCGGTAATGGTGCGTGTCTCGTTGGCAATTTCCTGGCAGAGTTCGGGCAGGTAAGTGGCTTTCTCCATAATCGACACAAATTTTCGTGTCTGATTATAAAGATTGGGCAAATTAAGCGTTCCGTCCGGAAAAGGTTCCAGTTCCAGCACAATTGTCCCGTTGCTTTTATGGACCGTTGTATTATAGGGAACGTCATTTAGCGTAAAAACAAAAGGTTTTGCCGTATCAATGAATTCTTCATTTGCATACAGGACAAATTCGGCACTTTGGTCAGCCGGGAAAACATCGGATAAAACCTTTCCTAACATTAATTCCGGCTTGAAATCAACATACTCATGAATGTTTTCACTGCAGAAATCAATTTCATAGCTGTTTTTTCTGATACCCAGCAGAAAACCATGAGGCTGAATACTTCCCGGAATATGTATGGGTTCGCTTTCGCAATTTGTCAGATTGACGTTGTCCCGGTTTACAATATTTTTAATATTCATAAATTCGATTACTGCTTTCTGAGCCAGGTATCCGTTATATTGAATGTTTTTACTGCACTATCGATTATATTCTGGCTTTCACCGTATTCAGCAGCAAATCGCGCTACTTCTGAGATAAAAGATTTCCACATCGGACCGGTTTCCTGGCCATATCCCCAGAAATAGGCTGCGCCGTTTTCTGCATTCAGGCCAAGATACTGATTTATATGTTTGTACAAAATCCTTCCACCCAAGGTTGAACCTTCCAGTACATACATGATGCCCAGTGCTTCTGCAGCCGTAGAAAATTCATACTGATAATACGGCAATTCATCTATCTTCAGATCAGAGTAACCGGTAAAAGAAAGGTCTTCTATGATTTTTCCGGATTTATACCGTTTTTCAAGTTGCGGCACAATATGGTTTATTTCAGGAAAAACCTGGTCCTCACATGCAATAGTCAGACCATATAATCCCGACAGGTATTTCTGATAATCTGCCAGCGTTACAGAAGGATTCAGGATTGATTTGGAAAGATAGTTGTCTTCTAACTTCTGATGACTTTCTGCTGTTTGATGTCTTAGTTCTTTAATAAATATCTCCTGTTCTTTATTAAAAACATGCGCTTCATTCATAGAATGCAAATTCAAAGCTTTTTAACTTAGTTCTTTATCAAAAACTGTTCCATGTTGGAAATCCATTTTGATCCCGGATCTTTCAAAAGGCACTTTTTAAGAATATCGACAAGATCGGTAAAGCTCGTCGGCTTTTGGATATAGAGATTTGCTCCGCCTTTGTAGGCTGATTCCCACAGGTACTGGGCTACGGACGTGGATAATATGACGATCGGGACATTACGGAATCTTTGCGACGTTCTTACTTCTTCCAGGCATTCCAGACCATTTTTGACCGGCATGTTCATATCCAAGAATATAAGGTCCGGATCCTCTGCTCCGTCATTCAGTATCTCCATCAACTCCATGCCGTTGCCGGCAATGGTCAGTTTTGTGTTCAGCGGAATTTGTTCAAGGGCTTCCTGAAATAAAAACGTATCGTCTTCGTCATCATCAGCTAAAAATATCCGTAAAGGTTTAACGTTGCTCATTATCAAATTTTGGCGGACAGCTTATGGGTTGCGTTACTGCAGAATTGAAGATTTCATATGGTGAATAGTTTAGAAAGCAGATCAAGGCAGCAATTCACAAAATTAGTATATCTTTTTTAAAAAGAATAAATTCCTGTTTCTGGCAGATTTACGGTTTGCTTCTCAGGCTTTCAGGATATGCCGGAATATTTCTGGCACAGTTTTTTCGTAGGTGAAATTATAATATCACAAAAAAAGTAAATTCATTATGAAAAAGATAACATTAACCTCATTCGTACTAGCATCTGTACTGGCGTTTTCTGCCTGCAATAGTAATCCGAATAATTCAGAAGAAAATAAAGACAGCAAGGAAGTAGCAGAGGAACAAAACGAAGTGGCACTTGATGACACAAAAATGGAAGATGACGCCGAATTCGCGATCGCAGCAGCTGATGGCGGATTAATGGAAGTAAAGCTCGGCGAGCTGGCACAAACCAACGGCTCAAGCGCCGGTGTCAAGAAATTCGCCCAAAGCATGGTTACCGATCATGGCAAGGCAAACGGCGAATTGAAAGCACTGGCCCAGCAGAAAAATATAACATTGCCCGTAACACTGAGTGATGACAAACAAAAGAAATTCGACGAGCTGAGCAAGAAAAAAGGTGCTGAATTTGATGAAGCGTATGCGTCCTTTATGGTTGATGATCACAAGGAAGACATCAGCGAGTTTGAAGAAGCCGCAAAAGATGCCAAAGATCCGGATGTAAAAGCATGGGCAGCCGGAAAAGTGCCGGTACTGAAACACCATCTCGAAATGGCCGAAGCACTTAAAGACGCCAAGAAATAAGCAGTTGTTTGTTTGACTAGAAGGCCGGAACCGGAATATTGGTTTCGGTTTTTTTATTTTACCAGCTCTTCAAACTGCATACTGATTCTTGCCGGTTAATGACTGAAAATTCGGCACTTGCAAGTAAATTGATTCAAACACTTGTGAAATAGCGTTCTATAAGCTTACTTTGTCTACCAAATTGATAGAGTAATAAAGCCTGCATGGGTTTTCCTTTTTGCAGAAAGTTGGAAATCAAAATAAGCCTAAGAATTTTCGGTCATTTTATTCCAATACAAGTAATTTCCTGATTAAGGACCGTTTAGAATGTTTTACATCCGGATCGGATTTACTGAAAAATGAAAAGTGCATAGGACAGAGTTTGACGCCATTGTAGTGGGTTCCGGCCCGAACGGACTTGCAGCCGGCATTACATTGCAGAAAGCAGGACTTTCTGTTCTGATTGCCGAAGCAAAACAGACCATCGGAGGCGGCATGCGCACGCAGGAACTTACACTTCCGGGTTATAAGCATGATGTATGTTCCGCGATTCATCCGCTGGTTTTGCTTTCGCCGTTTTTTAAAAGCATACCGCTGCAGGCGTATGGACTGGAACTGATAACGCCTGCATTTGCAGCGGCTCATCCTTTTGATAACGGCCATGCAGCCATTTTGAACGGTTCTGTGAGGGAGACAGCAGAAAGAATGGGAAAAGACAAAGCAGCCTATCTGGATTTTATGGAACCACTGGTCAGAATGCTGCCCGGCCTGATTCCGGATTTGCTTGGTCCGCTTGCAATGCCGCAAAAACCTCTGTCTATGGCAAAATTCGGTTTGAAAGCGCTTCCTTCCTCCTTGAATACAAGCAGACTTTTTAAAACCGCTGAAACGAAAGCAATCTGGTCGGGCATGGCCGCACATGCCATGCAACCGCTGGAAAATCTGGCTACTTCTGCCTTCGGGATCATGCTGATGGCGGCGGCACATCTGAACAGCTGGCCGGTTCCCAAAGGCGGCAGCCAATCCATAGCCAATGCAATGGCAGCTTATTTCAGGTTTTTGGGAGGGAGAATTGAAACGGATTTTGAGGTAAGTTCTCTGGATCAGCTGCCGTCTTCTAAAACAGTCCTGCTGGATGTAACGCCGCGGCAGCTTTTGAAAATTACAGGGGAAAAACTGAGTCCGGCTTACCGGAAAAAACTGGAAAAGTACCGCTATGGAACGGGTGTTTTTAAAATAGACTGGGCGCTGGACGACGCAATTCCTTTTACAGCGGCAGCATGCAAAAGCGCCGGAACGGTTCACATCGGCAACACACTGGAAGAAATTGCCGCTTATGAAAGAAGCGTTTTCAGAGGCAGACACATGGAAAAGCCTTTTGTATTGCTGGCACAGCAAAGTATATTTGATAAAAGCCGCGCACCGGAAGGGAAACATACCGCCTGGGCATATTGCCATGTTCCGAACGGATCGCAGAAAGATATGACGGCGGAAATTGAAAGTCAGGTGGAACGCTTTGCGCCGGGGTTCAGGGAATTAATCAAAGCAAGGCATACCATGCATTCCGCTCAGATGGAAGCATATAATGCCAATTACATCGGCGGCGATATCAACGGCGGCGTTCAGGATATTCGGCAGCTTTATACCAGGCCCGTTTTGAGCACGTCACCGTACCGGACTTCTGCAAAAGGCATCTACATATGCTCTTCTTCTACGCCACCGGGCGGAGGTGTACACGGCATGTGCGGATTTCATGCGGCAAAACAAGCTTTGAAAGATGTTTTTAAAATCAGTAATTTATAAGATCAGTAATCAGGGTATGAAGTTATTTTTGACCGGTATCAGCAAAGTATATGTTATTGCACTGGCAGCCATCACAAGTTTCAGCTGCGGTTCAGAAAAGCAGACTGCGGAGCAAAAGACAGCGGACAGCCTCGCGCAATGCGTTGCCGACGGCATGCCTTCGCGTGCTTCGGCCATCCGGAATGTAAGTTATGCAGCAGCAAAAGGCGATACGGCGAATATGACGTGGATCGGAGGCGGAAAATTTCTGATGGGCGCTGATGAATTTCCGGATTCACGGCCTATGCATGAAGTAACGGTGGACGGCTTTTACATGGACAAGCATGAAGTAACCAATGCAGAATTTGCCGCTTTTGTAAAAGCAACTAATTATAAAACCATAGCCGAAAGGCCGCTGAACCCTGCCGATTATCCGGGCGTTCCTGCAGACAAGCTTGTACCCGGCTCGGCCGTTTTTACGCCTACGCCCACGCAGGTCTCGCTGGACAATCCGCTGCAATGGTGGAATTATGTTCCCGGAGCGAGCTGGGCGCATCCCGAAGGCCCGTCGAGTTCCATCAAAGGAAGAGAGAATTATCCGGTTACGCATGTATCCTATGAAGATGCCGCCGCTTACGCAAGCTGGGCCGGAAAAAGGCTGCCGACCGAAGCAGAATGGGAATTTGCGGCACAGGGTGGAAAAGGAAATCATACGTATTATTGGGGCGATGAGCTGAAACCCGGAAACAAATGGGTGGCCAATATATATCAGGGAAGTTTTCCGGATAAAAATACCAAAGAAGACGGTTATGTATCGGCCGCGCCCGTTGGCACTTTCCCGGCCAATCCGTACGGTTTGTACGATATGGACGGCAATGTCTGGGAATGGTGCTCGGATCTTTACCGGCCCGATTATTATCAGAAAAGTGACAGAAAGAATCCGCAGGGTCCGGCCGACAGCTATGACCCCGATGAGCCCGGCGCTGTAAAACGCGTTCAGCGCGGCGGATCATTCCTTTGCAGTGACGATTACTGCATCCGGTATAAAGCCGGAAGCCGCGGAAAAGGAGAAGTTACAAGCGGAAGCAACAATCTGGGTTTTCGTTGTGTAAGGAGTAAAAAATAAATTGTATTCATCTGAATTCTTGCATTATGAGCATTGGTTTCCTGAATGTTCCCGGCCTGGCAAGTTCCGGGCCGCAGCACTGGCAGACGATATGGGAACAGCAATATCCGGATATTTTCAGCAGGGTACAGCAGGAAAACTGGGACTGGCCGGTAAAAGACGAATGGGTTCCGCAACTGCAGAAACAGATCCGTGAACTGCCCGGGCCGACAGTTCTGGTTGCGCACAGTCTGGGCTGCATGACGGTTGCGCATTGGGCGCAGGAATTTGCATCGGATAAAATAACTGGTGCTTTGCTGGTTGCACCCGCGGATGCGGAATTGTCGAAAAGGCTGAATTTCGTTGTGGGTTTCACGCCGATTCCGGTAAAGCCGCTTCCCTTCCAAAGCATTGTCGTGGCGAGTACCAACGATATTTACGCTGCCATAGGCCGTTCCAGAACTTTTGCTGACAACTGGGGAAGTGAATTTATTAATATTGGAAAAAAAGGCCATATCAATGCCGTTTCGGGATTGGAAGACTGGCCGCAGGGAAAAGAAATACTGGAAAAACTAGCCAATTATAAACTTGTCAGTTCCGAAGCAACAAGAATTGCGTAATTTCCGTATTGTGTATATGTACAGCATTATAAAAGTGCTGTTTTAAATTTTAATCTTACAACTCTTTATACACTTAAACACTTGCAATGACTATGAGAAAAATGTTTGTTTATGTAATGGCCGGATTACTTTTTAACGCCGCAGCCATTGCCGGTCCCGACAAGCACAAGGCAGCCGATAAAACGCTGGCAGTGGATACCAAAAGCAGCAAGGTAACATGGGGTGCAAAAAAAGTGACCGGAACACATGCCGGCACCGTTCCGCTGACAAGCGGCTCGCTGATTGTTGACAATGACAAGCTGAAAGGCGGCAATTTCGTCGTAGATGTAAAGTCACTCGTCGTAACGGACATTACCGACAAGGAAATGAACGGCAAGCTGACCGGACATTTAAAAGGTGATGATTTCTTTTCGGTAGAAAAACATCCGCAGGCCAAGCTGGTTATTACGTCGGTTACACCAAAAGGCGGAGATGCATACGATGTTACCGGAAAGCTGACGATAAAAGGAATTACCGAAGAAGTAAAGTTTCCGGCAACCGTGAAGTCCGATGCAAAAAAGGTTACTGCCAATGCAAAAGTAACCGTGGACCGCACCAAATATGACATCAAATTCCGTTCTTCCAACTTTTTTGAAAATCTGGGTGACAAAGCCATAGATAATGACTTTACACTGGATGTAAATCTTGTTGCAAACAAGTAACATATAAATTTACAGTGCCTGAAAATCCGGTTTGAAATCGTTCAGACCGGATTTTTTTATTTGACCATTTCATTCTAAAAATGGAACCGTATGAAATGACGCTTGCAGAAAAGGTATATATTTGAAATCCTGTTTGATAAATTAAATTATATCCATGAAAAATTTTATTGGCTGCTGCTTTGTATGTATTTGCCTGTTATCGGGATTCGCGAATGCCCAGACCGAAAACAAGCTTCCCGACTGGGCTTTCGGAGGTTTTGTACGTCCCGAAGGTATCAATCCGGTTATTTCTCCCGACAGTACTTCCACGTTTTTTTGTCCTATGAACAAAAGGCAGATCGACTGGGAATCAAACGATACGTTCAATCCGGCTGCAACCATTAAGAATGGTAAAATCGTGGTTATTTACCGTGCGGAGGACAAAGCGGGAAAAGCCATTGGCAAGCGTACTTCACGGCTCGGATATGCAGAAAGTGAAGACGGGATTACATTTAAGAGAAGAAAGGAACCCGTTTTATATCCCGCAGAAGACAGCCAGAAGGCCATGGAATGGCCCGGCGGCTGCGAAGATCCACGCGTTGCCGTAACCGAAGACGGATTGTACGTCATTTTTTATACGCAATGGAACCAGGACAAAGCAAGAATCGGCGTGGCAACATCGAGGGATTTGCTGAAATGGGAAAAGCACGGACCGGTTTTCAAGAAAGCATATAACGGAAAATTCAATGAAATCTGGTCCAAATCTGCCTCGATAGTAACAAAACTTGTTGACGGCAAGCAGGTTATTGCCAAAATAAACGGTAAATACTGGCTTTATTTCGGTGAATCGCACGTCAATGTGGCAACTTCTACGGATCTGATAAGCTGGGAACCGGTTGTGGACAAAAGTGAGAATCTTGTTAATCTGATTTCTCCGCGAAAAGGTTTTTTTGACAGCAATCTGACGGAATGCGGCCCGCCGGCGATTGTCACAGACAAAGGAATCGTGCTTTTGTATAACGGGAAGAACGACAAAGGCGAGGATGGCGACAAAAGGTTTACGCCCAACAGTTACTGCGCCGGTCAGGTTTTGTTTGATAAAAACGACCCGACAAAGATGCTGGCCAGAATGGATGTTCCTTTTTTTCGTCCGATGGAGCCTTTTGAAAAAAGCGGCCAGTATGTAGCCGGAACCGTGTTTATTGAAGGAATGGTTTATTTCAAAGGAAAATGGCTGTTGTATTACGGCTGCGCGGATTCGCGTGTGGGCATGGCCGTTTTTGACCCAAAAATCAAAACGCCCGGCGATCCTTTGCCGTAATATATTTTTGTTTTTTATAATTAAAATATTATTTCCTGCTTTTGATCCGAACAATTTTCAAAGACGTATATGGGAGTATAAAACAAAATATACTATTACCTATGAAAATGTCGATGAAAATTACAAGCTTTTTTGCAGTTGCGTTCATGACTGCGTTCAGTGCTTTTGCGCAGGAAAAAACAGTGATGGTGGGCGGTGCAGAAATGTACCCTTCCAAAAACATTATTGAGAATGCGGTAAATTCAAAGGATCACACAACGCTTGTTGCCGCTGTAAAAGCAGCCGGGCTGGTTGAAACATTGTCGGGAACAGGGCCGTTTACCGTTTTTGCTCCGGTAAATTCAGCATTTGACGCATTGCCTGCGGGGACAGTGGATAATCTGTTGAAACCGGAAAACAAAGGCATGCTGACATCTGTTCTGACTTACCATGTGATTCCCGGAAAAGTGGATTCCAAATCGGTAATGAAAATGATCAAGGATGGAAACGGCAAGGCAATGGCCAAAACGGTTCAGGGTGCAGATCTTACTTTTTCTCTGGACGGAAAGAATGTAATGGTTACGGATTCCAAAGGAAATAAAGCGAAAGTTACAACGGCAGACGTATATCAGTCCAATGGTGTGATTCATGTGATCGATAAAGTTCTGATGCCCTAAATGACTGAGTGAGGATAAGTTAGTGGAGTAAGTTGGTTGTGAAATAGCGGGAAGGCTCAGGCTTTTCCGCTTTTTTTGTGCCTTGTTCAGCAGTTTTCATTTTTTAAAAAACCCGGAAAGTGTCGTTTAAGCAGGTCAGTACAGGATAGTGCGTCCAATAAATTTAGGAATTTTTGAATATTATTTTCTTCTTTTTTAAGAGTAATAAGTATCAAAATAGTTCTCTTCTTGTAAGGGAAACCAACCATTCCAAAGTCACTAAACCTATAAATGGATTGAATATGCATTTCAGATTGATCAGTACCGGAGTTAAGCTGGCAGTTTTGCTGACCATTTTCGGCCACATTTCATGCATGGCCCAGAAGAAAGAAAAAGGGTTTGTTCAGATATTTGACGGCAAGTCGCTGAAAGGCTGGGACGGCGATCCAAAATACTGGCGTGTGGAAAACGGCAATCTGGTTGGTGAAATTACACCTGAAACGCTTCTGAAAACCAATTCATTTATCATCTGGCGCGGAGGCGAGCCCGGAGACTTTGAGCTGAAAGGATCATTTAAAATCGCCAAAGATGGCAATTCGGGCATTAATTACAGAAGCGAACAGCTGACCGACGTGCCTTTTGCATTGAAAGGATATCAGGCGGATATTGACGGGAAAAACAATTACACAGGCCAGAATTATGAAGAACGGAAAAGAACGACTCTTGCATACCGCGGCCAGAAAACGGTAATCAAGGAATACACCGGTGAAAAAACGCCGGAAGCCGTAAGAGCCGCCGTCAAGAACAATGCATGGACGGGCTTTGAAGTAACCGGTTCGCTGGGAAGTTCCGATTCCCTGAAAACACTGATCAAGAGCGAAGACTGGAATGAATTTCATCTGGTTGCAAAAGGCAACCGTCTGCAGCATTATATCAACGGTGTGCTCATGAGCGATGTAACCGATAACGATACCGTAAATGGTTCTAAAAAAGGATTGCTGGGCGTACAGGTGCATGTGGGCCCGCCTATGAAAGTAGAATATAAGAATATCCGCATCAAGCAATAGTTTTTCAGTAAAATACGGCTTCCCAAAGCCAATCTCCAGTAAAATGAATAAAATAGGATTCAATGTGCTTGCCTGGACAGCAGCAGTTTCGGACGATTTATTTCCGGTTATTGACAGATTGAAAAGCATCGGCTACGACGGAGCGGAGTTTTATCTCGGGCCTCAGGATGCAGCCGTATACAGGCGCATGGGAGATTATACCAGAAACGTCGGTCTGGAAACTACCGCCGTTGTGACTTTGGGCGTAGATGAAAATCCGGTAAGCGAATCGGTAGAAGTACGCCGGAAAGCCCTTGATAAAATCAAATGGGCCGTTGACCGTGCGCACGACCTGAATGCCCGGATCATCTGTGGCCCTTTCCATTCTGCGCATACTGTTTTTGTGAACCGCCCGGCGCTGGATCAGGAATATGCGCTGGCCGGAGAAGTACTGAATGCCGCCGCCGATTATGCTGCGCAGGCCAACATCGTTTTTGCGCTGGAAGCGCTGAACCGCTTTGAATGTTATCTGTGCAATACAATGGAACAATTGTACAAGCTTGTAAAGGCAGCAGACCATCCGAATGTAAAGGCGATGTTTGATACGCATCACTCTAACATTGAGGAAAAGAAATATTCAACTGCATTACAGACCATCGCGCCCGTGCTTGCGCATGTGCACATCAGCGAAAATGACCGCGGAACGCCCGGAGACGGACAAGTGCTCTGGGATGACGCTTTTTCTTCACTGGCCGCCATCAACTACAAAGGCTGGCTTACAATTGAGGCTTTTTCAAGAAATGATCCTGATTTTGCCAATGCGATCGGCGTGTGGCGTGAATTTTCGGAACCGTGGGACATTGCGGAAAACGGTTACCGGTTTATCCGCGAAATGAGTCTGAAACACGGACTTTAAAGCTTACTACTTTCCTGAACGCTTATGAAAACTTTTTTAAGATCAATGCTGCTGACCGGCATTGTCCTGATTTTATTCTGTTTTAATTCAGAAAGCCAGACGACTTCCGGTCAGAACGATGCAGAAAAGTATCGCGTTGTTTACAAAGGTGAAAAAGGACCGGGCACAGGTAAAAATATCGTTTTCATTGCCACGGATCATGAATACCGAGGCGAAGAATCGCTTCCCGCACTGGCACGTATTCTTGCCAGAAATTATGGTTTCACTTGTACTGTGGTATATGCGCTTGACGAACAGGGAAATATCCTCCCGGGCGGCTCTGATATAAAGGGCCTCGACGTGCTGGATAATGCCGATCTGCTGGTCATGTTCATGCGCTTTGCCGATTTTCCCGATGCGGAAATGCAGCACATTGACAAATACATCCGGCGCGGCGGCCCTGTCGTTGGTTTCCGGACTTCCACGCATGCTTTCAGTATCAAAAACAATCCGAAATGGGCGCATTACAGCTGGGATTACAAAGGTCCGAAAACAGAATGGAAAGACGGCTTCGGAGAATACGTACTCGGTGAAACCTGGGTTTCGCATTATGGTACCAATCACAAACAATCGTCAAAACTGATTATTGAAGAAGCGCAGTCGCAGCACCCGATTCTGCGCGGCGTGAAAGATATGTGGGTACAATCCGGCGGTTACACAGCCGAGCCGAAAGGTACTGTGCTGGTGCGCGGACAGGTTTTAAACGGCATGACGCCCGATTCCGAGCCGGACAAAACCAAGCAGCTGCTTCCTGTCGCCTGGGTTCGTGAGTATCGGATTGAATCCGGCAAGCCCGGACGTGCTTTTGCCACAACGCACGGCGCATCCGAAGATTTACTGAACGAAGGGTTCCGCCGCATGGTCTTGAACGCCAGTCTGTGGGCAGCTGGTATGGAAAACGAGATCAGGCCGGATAACAACATTGCATTTGTAGGGCCCTACAAGCCGACTACATTCAATTTCAGTGGTTACAAGGCCAATGTAAAGCCGTCGGATCTGGCAGGATGGGATTCGCTGATTATGCCGGGCGAAATCGTGAAGAAAAAGGAGAAATAGGTTTCAAATGATTTTTCAATTTTAAAAAGAAATAAAAAATGTCCCAACAACTTCCTTTCCGCTTCGGGTCAGAGGTTTATACCTGGTTTATGAGTAACAGCGGGCAGACGCATCAGGGGCGTCTCGGACATATGATCGAAGTAATAGCCAAAGCAGGTTTCACAGGCATACAGCCGATATTTACCTGGATGGGCGACTTGATTGATCCTGACAAACTGGAAGCAAAATTAACCGAACAAGGCATTACGCTGGCCGCACTGGCACTGGCGCTGGACTGGAATGAAGAAAAAGAAACAGATCGGGAGCGTGAAGTGGCCGATCATGCAATCCGTGTGCTGCGGCGCTTTCCCGGAGCCGTTCTGAATACAGTCCAGATACCGACAGGCCGCCATGATCTTGTAGAAAGACAAAAGCGGCTTGTCAATATTGTCAATACCGTTTCCAGAAGGGCTGCGGACGCAGGCGTACCGTGCAGTTATCATCCTAATTCCCCGCATACCTCCATTATCCGGACCGAAGAAGATTATAGAATCGTGCTCGAATCGCTGGATTCTACAGTAACCGGCTGGACGCCTGATGTAGGCCATATTATCAACGGCGGCATGGACCCGCTTTCCAAAATGAAAGAATACCAGTCATTGATCAATCATGTGCATTTCAAGGACTGGAACGGCGAACCGGAATTTACGCTGATGGGTAAAGGTAAAGTCGATCTTTTGGCTGTAACACAATGGCTGAAAGACATCAATTACAACGGCTGGATCATTTGTGAAGATGAAGGCGAAGAAGCATTGGAAGATCCGGATTTTGTTACGGTGCACGACGGAAAGTGGATTCAGCAGGATTTGATCCCCGCATTGAAATAATGCATTAATGAATCAATTGAAGCAAACCGGTGCCGGAGGAACCTCCTGTTTGTAGCAAAAAGAAATTCAATAACATTGCAAAGGTGCCAGCGGCACCCCCTGTTTCTAGCAAAATTTTTTTTTAACCAATATTCTGTAACAATGCCGACCATAAAAACCAACGGAATCCATTTTTATTATGAAGAACGAGGTTCGGGCGAACCGTTACTGCTCATAATGGGAATCACGGCACCGGGTTCTGTATGGAATGTTCATGTTGCAGACTGGAAGCATCATTTCCGTTGCATTATAGGCGACAACCGCGGCGTAGGCCAGACGGACAAGCCCGCCGGGCCTTATACCACAGAACAAATGGCCGATGATTATGCCGGCCTGCTCGATTCGCTTGGACTGGAAAACGTGCATGTCGTTGGCTGCTCGATGGGCAGTACCATTGCGCAGCAATTGGCAATTCGGCATCCGGACAAGGTAAAATCGCTGGTTTTGATGTGTCCGTGGGCACGTTGCGACAATTACGCCAAAGGACTGTTCAGTCATATCATGAACAGCAAGGCAAGGTTCCGGCCCGAAGAATTCAGCTTGTATATTCAGCTGCTTATCTTCTCCAAATCTTCGTGGGACAATGCACAGAAACATGAAGAACTCGAAACAGGCCGCAGACAGGACGCCTGTAATCCTTATCCGCAGCCGCTGCACGGCCTCGAAGGACAAGCCGCTGCATGCATATCGCATAACGCATTGAATGATCTTGGCAAAATAAACAAACCAACGCTGGTCATCGGCGGGAAAGAGGATATTTTCACGCCCGTCTGGATGGCCGAAGAAGTGGCTAACGGAATTCCCGGCGCCGAGCTTTACTTGTACGACAAGCTTGGACATGCATTTCACTTCGAGCATACCGAAGATTTTAACGATAGAATCAGAAACTGGCTGCAGAAAGTACCTTCTGTACATTAATAAAGGTATTTTCTGATTGATATACATTAAAACCGACCCGATTGCGCCTTTTTTCCTTTTAGATAATTATTAGTTTAAATAATATATAATGGAGAGTGCCGATTCGATAAATCAAGACTGGAGAGACAAAGTATCAAATCATCAGCAGGTAGGAGGCATTGAAACTTCCGTGATTGATAATGGCGCCGGAAGAGGCACGCGGATCGCCTGGTTCAATACCGGAACAGGTTTGCGGTTCAAGGTGGTCATTGACAGAGCCATGGACATTGCAGATGCATTTTACAATCAGCATAGCCTGGCATGGCTGAGCCATGGCGGCATTACGTATCCGCAGCCGTTTTCCGATAAGGGGATTGACTGGCTGAGAACTTTTGGCGGAGGCTTGCTGACGACCTGCGGACTGACGCACGTAGGCGGCCCGGAATCCGACAATTACGGCGAACGCGGTTTGCACGGACATATCAGTAATTCTCCTGCCGAAATTATCTCCATTATTCAGCCCGATCTCAGGGCCGGAAAACTGGAAATGAGCATAACGGGCATTATCCGCGAGACTAAACCCTTTGGACCCAACCTGGAACTGAAAAGAACCATTTCGGCAACAATCGGGCAATCCGTAATCCGTATCCATGACGAAGTAACAAACAAAGCAAACACGCCCGCTCCGCACATGCTGCTTTATCATTTCAATTTCGGCTGGCCGCTTGCCGATGAAGGTGCCGATATTTTATGGAATGGCAAATGGCATCCGCGCCATGGCGAGGAAAGCGCAAAGATCTTTAAAGAAGGAAACGATTTTAAGAAATGTCCTGCTCCGCTGGAATCGCATCTGGGAACGGGCGAAGAAGTTGCTTTAATCGATGTGGAAGCCGATATTTTCGGCCAGAGCATCTGTGGATTGCATAATTCCAGACTCGGGCTTGCGGTTGCAATGAAATTCAAAAAAGAACAGCTTCCATGGCTGGCCAACTGGCAGCATTGGGGAAAAGGCGAGTACGTCACAGGCATTGAACCCAGCACGCATCCGCTGTCCGGACAGGCTCAGGCCAGAAAAGACAAGACGCTGTTATTTATTGAACCGGAAGAAAGCAAGCTTTATGAGCTGGAACTGGAAATCATGACAGAAAAGGAAGCCATTGACGAGTTTGTGCTGAGTGTGAATGTGTCTTGAAGAGGAGTAACGGGAAAGGGAGAAAGGAGGAGGGATAAAGGAAAGGGTACAAAGGGATTTTGAATTAATTAACATTTATCTCGCCAATAGTCAGAAGCCAACAGCTAACAGCTAACAGCTAACAGCTGCAAAGTATAAATCAAAAGTTGAATCGCTTAATAATCAAAACCAAATTTTAAAATAAAACAATGGGACTTTCAAGTATAGCTGAAAAGGCATTAGAACAGGGAAAAGGAATATTGCGTCTGGCGCCGACGTGGGTGCCGCGTTCATTCTGTGTTCCGGGCCGCAGGATTAAATTGCATCCGGATGATTATTATGTTCTGGGCGGAGAGCGTGGCGGAATCGACGAGCGTTGGTTATCTTCCACAACTCCTGCTAAAAATGGTCCTTTAACCGGTGAAAATGAAGGTTTGAGTGCCATTGTTTTTGATGACGGAACTGGTGAGCAGCAAATATTACTGAAAGATGCCGTTGATGAACTGAAAGGTGAACTGATTGGCGAACGTCTCTGGAACGAGTATCAGAGCTGGCCGATGTATTCGAAGTTTTTTGATAACATGGGTCCGCTTCCGCATCACATTCACCACAACGACGAACACGCTGCGCTGATCGGACAAAAAGGCAAGCCGGAAGCCTATTATTTCCCGCCCCAGCTGAATAATCACGGCGGGGATTTTCCATATACCTTCTTCGGGATTGCTCCGGGAACTACAAAGGAACAGATCAAGGAGTGTCTGATGAATTTTTCAAAAGGCGATAACAAGATCACAAATTACTCGCAGGCATTCCGTCTGGAGCCGGGAACCGGCTGGGATGTTCCTCCGGGCATGCTGCATGCACCGGGAAGTCTGTGCACGTATGAGCCGCAAAAAGCTTCGGACGTTTTTGCTATGTACCAGTCTCTGGTAAATGAAGCTATTATTCCGGAAGAACTGCTCTGGAACGGAACACCCGAAGACAGAAAAGGGGATTACGACCAGCTTATGGAAGTAATCGACTGGGAACTGAACGTAAACCCGAATTTGCTGGAAACCCGTTTTATGCGTCCCAAGCCGGTAAAAGCAATGGAGGAAATGGAAGCTGAAGGTTATGTTGAAAACTGGGTTTGTTATCTCAACGAAGCATTCAGTGCAAAAGAACTTACCGTACTTCCGGGAAAAACCGTAACCATCAGGGATGCGGCAGCTTACGGAATAATTGTTATGCAAGGCCATGGCAAATTCGGTGACTGGGATATTGAAACGCCTGCACTGATCCGTTACGGACAATTGACGAACGATGAATTTTTTGTAAGTGAAAAAGCGGCGATTGAAGGTGTTGTCATCAGCAATCCGTCCAAAACAGACCCGATTGTGATTTTGAAGCACTTCGGTCCGGGAAATCCTGATCTGATATTATAACGTGCGTCCCCGGAGGGGCCTCCTGTTTGTAGAAAAGCCATGTTTGATTCGTGATTGGGCTCCGGTGGAGCCTCCTTACGGTAATCAGGAGGCTCCTCAGGAGCCCGGAAACGAATTCGAAATAATGATTTATACAAACAGGAAGCTCCTCCGGAGCTGGAATTTCAATGCGGCCCCGGAGGGGCCTCCTGTTTGTAGAAAAGATGTGTTTGAATGATAACTGGGCTCTGGCAGAGCCTCCTTATGTCCGCAAGGAGGCTCCGCCAGAGCCCGGAAATGAATCCGGAATAATGATTTCTACAAACAGAAAGCTCCTCCGCAGCTAAAACATTCCAGTGCGGCCCCGGAGGGGCCTCCTGTTTATAGCTATCGTTTTTTGATATTAAACCATTAATCCTTAAACCATGCCTGAAAATAATTATCCCAAACTCCACAATGCTACATGGCCCGGCATTGTAGGCAAAGGTTCTGACTCGGAACCCGTTATTTCATTTGATACCATGCTTGAAAAAACCGCCGCTGCAGAAGTGGACGGCATAAAATTTGATGGCGTCGATCTTGGCCTTTTTGATCCGCATATTGATCTCGATATGAGCGATGACGGTATCAAAAAACTGGTGGATAAAATAGGAGGACTTGGCCTTGAAATCGGAAGCCTTGTTGCGCCGATCTGGGGCGGGCCTGCAATGGGCAGCAAGGAAGAGCGTGATACATTTGTCGAGATGGTGCGTAAATCCTGCATTTTCGGACAGAAATTAAGAGAATACGGCATTCGCCCGCATGGCATTATCCGCATTGATTCGGCTAGCAAGCCGGAAGCCTGGGCGCTTGATCCTGTAAACAATACCAAACTCATAGCGGAAACTTTCAGAAAAGCTTGTGACGTAGCTGCGGATTACGGTGAAAAACTGGCAGCCGAAGGAGAAATCTGCTGGGGAGGAATGCACAGCTGGCGAACGATGATCGATACACTGGAAGCAGTAGACCGTCCGAATATCGGTTTCCAGGCAGATATGTCCCATACTTTCCTTTATCTGCTTGGGTACAATGCACCGGAACACCGTGTGCTTCCTGAAAATTTCGACTGGGATGATCGTGCTTCCCTGGAAGAAGGCCTTAAAAAAATGACTGCTGCATTGCGCCCATGGACTATCGATTTCCACGTTGCGCAAAATGACGGAACCGTTCACGGAACAGGATCACATGACAAAACCGGCCGCCACTGCCTTGCAACGGATCCAAACGGAAAGCTGGATATTACGCATGATGCCGGTTACTGGCTAAGGGACGAAAACGGAAACATTACCAAGAAATTCGGTCATATCTGCTGGGACGGCTGCATGTTCCCGAACGATGTAATGAACAGCCAGAAAACCTGGAATGACATACTTGCGGCATTGATCCAAGTCCGTAAAGCGCATGGCTGGTATGAGCCAAATTGAATGGTTCTTAGCTGTTAGCCATTAGCTGTTAGCTCTTGGCTAATGGTACTAAGTTAATAGCTGGTAGCATTCATTTCTTAACCATCCAAACAACGATAAAAGCTAAAGGTAATTAGCCGAATAGTAACCGTCAACTGCTAATAGCTAACAGCCAAAAGCCACTCCCAAAACCCAACAACTATGTCAAACAAAAAAGAAATACGGATTGGACTGATCGGTACCGGATTAATGGGCCGTACGCATTCCAACGGATATAAAAGAATCGGCGACTTTTTCCCTGAACTGGAATATCGTCCGGTTTTGAAGGCAGTTTGTTCGCGTAATGAAGAAAAGGTGCGCGCATTTGCCGAACAATGGGGCTATGAATCTATAGAAACAGATTGGAAAAAAATCATTGAACGGGATGATATTGATGCGGTAGATATTTGTACACCCAACGATACGCATGCCGAAATCGCCATTGCTGCCGCAGCCGCAGGCAAAATGATATTGTGCGAAAAACCGCTTGCACGGACTTTGGAAGAAGCCAAAACCATGGTGGATGCCATTGAAAATGCAGGCGTTAAAAATACAGTCTGGTACAATTACCGCCGCGTTCCGGCCGTTACGCTGGCCAAGCAGATCGTTGATTCAGGCAAGCTCGGCAGGATTTTTCATTACCGTGCCAATTTTCTTCAGGACTGGACGATCAATCCGGATGTTCCGCAGGGCGGCGCCGCGACATGGCGTCTGGATGTGGATGCGGCGGGTTCCGGCGTAACCGGCGATTTGCTGGCGCATTGCATTGATACGGCCATGTGGATCAACGGCGGCATCAAGGATGTATCGGCTGTAACCGAAACGTTCATCAAGGAGCGTGTGCATCAGGGCAGCGGACAAGTTCAGAAAGTAGGGATTGACGACGCTTGTATTTTCCATTGTCATTTCGATAACGGCTCGCTCGGACTTTTTGAGTCTACTCGTTATGCACGCGGGCACAAGGCGCTTTATACTTTTGAGATCAACGGCGAGCATGCGTCCATCCGCTGGGATCTGCACGACCTGAACCGCCTCGAATTTTTTGACCATAACGACGAATCGATTGTCCGCGGATGGAGATCCATTCTGGTGACAGACAGTGATCAGCCGTATATGAAAAGGTGGTGGATTCCCGGCACGAGCATCGGGTATGAACATTCTTTTATTCATCAGGCAGCTGATTTTTTTGAAAGCCTGCAAACCGGAAAACCTTGTCAGCCAACTTTCAAGGATGCTTACGAAACCCAGAAAGTGTGCGAAGCCGTTCTGGATTCCGCAGCCTCAAAAAGCTGGAAAGATACAGGCGTAACCTGGGAAGGAAATTAATTTTGATTTCCGGCCCGCTCCGGTATTCTGTTTAAACTAAAAATAAAAGGCTTTGACTGCTTCTCGATCAGGTTGCGGTTAAAGCCTTTCTTCAAACCATGGCCGAAACCATTCTGCGTGTAAAACAGCTTTCCAGATCATTTTCAGGCATAAAAGCTTTGGACAATGTTCAGCTTGACCTCAAAAAAGGAGAAGTGCATGCGCTGATGGGCGAAAACGGCGCTGGGAAATCCACTTTCATGAAGATCCTGATCGGACTGCTTGCGGCGGATTCCGGTGAAATAATCTTTGAAGGAAGTCATCTGGAAAACAGCAATGTAAGCGACACATTGAAAAAAGGCATTTCCATGATTCATCAGGAAATGCTGGTTATACCCGAACTTACCGTTGCACAAAATATATTTCTGGGCAGGGAAAAAGAAGTTACCCGCAAATCAGGCTGGCCGTCACTTTGGCTTGATGATTCCGAAATCAATAGAAAGGCCGCAGAACTCCTGAAACAAATGGGCGTCAGCATTGATCCCGAAGCCAGAATGAAGTTCCTCAGCGTGGCGCAAATGCAAATGGTCGAAATTGCCAAAGCCATTTCCAAC
Source organism: Dyadobacter sediminis (assembly GCF_005860765.1). Lineage (GTDB taxonomy): Bacteria > Bacteroidota > Bacteroidia > Cytophagales > Spirosomataceae > Dyadobacter > Dyadobacter sediminis. Next base: position 100,739 of record NZ_VCEI01000021.1, read on the forward strand.
AATGCCAAAGTAATCATCATGGACGAGCCGACTTCCGCGATTTCCGACCGGGAAGTCGCTACGCTTTTTGGGATCATCCGGGAATTGAAAGCGAGGGAAGTAAGCATTATTTACATCTCGCATAAAATGGACGAGATTTTTGAAATTTCGGATACCATTACGGTTTTAAGGGACGGCAAATACATTGCAACCAAAGCTGCTTCGGAGCTGGACAACAATTCGCTGATCGCCATGATGGTCGGGCGTGAAATAAGTCAGATGTTTCCGGAAAATGCCGGGAATCATGGTGAAGTTGTTTTGTCTGTTCAGAACCTGAGCAGTAAGGGAAAATTTTCTGACATTCATTTTCAGGTCCGCTCCGGTGAAATCCTTGGTCTGGCCGGACTGATGGGCGCAGGAAGAACGGAAATAGCAAGAGCTATTTTCGGACTTGATCCGCTGGAAAAAGGTGAAATAAAAATCAGAGATCAAAACGTGCGCATCCAATCTCCGCAGGACGCAATCAGCAAGGGAATCGGATATGTAAGCGAAGACCGGAAAGGACTGGGATTTATCCCGGACATGTCCGTTTCAGACAATATCATCCTGTCGAGTTTACGTCAGCACCGGAAAGGGATATTTATTGACGAAAAAGGCAAGGAGCTGACAGTAAACCGGATCATCAACGAATTAAGAATAAAAACTTCCGGAACAGATCAGAAAGCAGTTCAGCTGAGCGGCGGAAACCAGCAGAAAGTCGTCATTGGAAAAGTGCTCCTTGCATCGCCTGAAATCGTTATTCTGGATGAGCCGACAAGAGGTGTGGACGTAGGCGCAAAAGTTGAAATTTATAAACTCATACGAAATCTGTCTGAAAAAGGAATCGCTATCATTATGATTTCATCCGAACTGCCCGAAATTCTGGGTATGAGCGACCGGATTCTGGTTTTATCCAAAGGCAGACAAACGGCCGTACTTTCCGGAAAAGAAGCCACGCAGGAAATGATCATGAAATATGCAGTGGCCTGAAATCCGGCTTTCGGAACAAGTAAGCATTAACCGACTCAATCATTGAACGAAAAATTTAATTCCCGATTTCTGAAATCAGGCCGGTACGGAATCTTTCTGGCATTTGCGATCATCTGCATTGTACTTGCGCTGAGTACGCCCCGGTTTTTTACCGTACCTAATCTCATGATTATCGGTACGCAGGTTTCCATTAATGCATTGCTGGCATTCGGCGTAACGTTTGTGATCATAACGGGCGGCATCGATCTTTCGCTCGGCTCCATGGTAGCAGTAACCGGCGTTGTGGCGGCTACTTTTGCGCATCCGGATACGTATCCGCTGGCTGTTCCTTTGCTGGCAGGGCTGGGCGCCGGCTTGCTTTTTGGTGCTTTCAACGGCTTTGTAGTTACAAAAAGCAAAGTGCCTCCGTTTATTGTTACACTCGGAACCATGACAATCGGCCGTGGACTGGCGCTGATTCTCAGCAAAGGACGTCCGGTTTCCAACTTGTCCGATCCGTTCAACTTCATAGGCGGCGGGAATGTTTTCGGAATTCCGTTTCCGATTATTATTCTGATCATTGCTTTTCTGGTTTGCTCGGTGATTTTAAACAAAACCATTCTGGGAAGATATATGTATGCGGTCGGTGGGAACGAGCCTGCTGCAAGGGCTTCGGGAATCGGAGTAAACCGTGTGAAAATGTGGGTATATACCATTTGCGGCATCCTTTCTGCCTTGGGTGGAATTTTGCTTACTTCCCGGATTACAACCGGTCAGCCCAATGCCGGCGCAGGATTTGAACTGGACGCCATTGCTGCGGCCATCATCGGCGGCACGAGTACATCCGGCGGAACCGGCACGATGACCGGCACGTTAATCGGTGCGCTGCTGATCGGTGTCATCAGCAACAGCCTTGATTTGTTAAATGTGACGTCTTATTACCAGCAGGTTGTGATGGGTGTTATCATTATCGGAGCAGTAGTGCTGGATAGTGCGGGGAAGAAGGAGAGGGGGTGAAGGGAAGAAGGAGGAATGAAAGAAGGAGAAAGGGGAAATTAATGTCATGTGTAGTTAATGGCTTGTGGCTGAGTTATTTTTTGTTTCAAAATAGTTAAATCAATGGGTATGAAGTTTAATGCGGTTTATGCTGTTTTTATTGCTGGTGTTATTTTATTGGGTTGCAACCAGTCCGGCGGCAGCGAATCCGGCGGTGAAAATGCGGGTAAAAAGCTGGTTATAGGCGCAACGATGCTAAGCATGCAGAACGAGTTTATCGTCAATGTAAGCGATGAAATGGAATCCCGCGCCAAGGCGCTTGATGTAGAACTGATTACGGTTGATGCGGAACGTTCGGCGTTGAAGCAGGTGGAGCAAGTGGAAAGCTTTATCGCGCAGGGTGTGGACGCCATTATCATGAATCCGTGTGAAGTGGAAGCAAGTTCGCCCGCTGTAAAACTGGCCATGAACGCCAAAATCCCGATTATCAACGTCAATTCGGAAACTTCGGCAAAGCCTACTGCTTTTGTGGGTTCGGATGATACCGAATCGGCACGTATAGCGATGAAATACATTGCAGAAAAACTGGGCGGTAAAGGAAATGTGCTGATCATGCATGGATTTATGGGTCAGGCGGCACAACTTAAACGGGATGCGGGTGCGAAAGAAGTGCTTAAAGCCAATCCCGGCCTGAAATTACTGGCGGAACAATCCGGCGAATGGGATCGTGCCAAAGCCATGTCACTGACTGAAAATTGGATACAATCGTATGGCAATCAGATCAATGCCATTTTTGCGCATAACGATGAAATGGGCATGGGCGCCGTCAAAGCATTAGAGGCCGCAGGCTTGAAAAACAAAGTGATTGTAATCAGCGTGGACGCCATTCCGGATGCCTTGCAGGCTGTAAAAAAAGGAACGCTCGACGCTACAATTTATCAGAATGCGGCGCAGCAAGGCGGTACCGCCATCGAAACTGCCATAAAAGCTGCCAAAAAAGAAGCATTCAAAAAAGAAGTGCTGATCCCGTTTCAGCTGGTAACGAAAGAGAATGTCGGAGAATTTTTAAAGCAGTAAATTATGCTTTCTTCTTTTTGATCAAAGTCAGATCATCATTTTTCAGACTTTCCATAGCTATCTTTAACTTGGCTTGTGAAAAGGCATTTATGGAAATATGCTTTTTATGTTATTCTTCGTTTTGGATGAATTATTTACCGGCGTTTTCATAGGTTGCAAATTTAGGTTTTACTGTTTTTTCAAGGAGATTACAAAAATTTTTAATTACCAATTCGCAGTCAAGTATAATTTTTCCAGCATTATTATTTGATAACTTACCGTAAAATATTCATGCTATACTTAGCTATTTATTATGAAAGAAGTAATTGAAATTCCGGAATGGCAGAAAGAATCGGTACTTGCCCGGCTGCGTGAAGCAGAGGAAAATCCTGAAATGCTTATTCCTTGGATGGAGGCAAAACAGAAATTGGAAGCGGTTATCAAGAGCAAGAAAGGAATTCATGCTGTAAAGTATTACTAAAGATAGTAAACATTGTCAAAAACGATCTTTCTATAAGCGTCCACTCATTACGGACGCTTTTTTGTTTTTTAAATCAATCCTAAATTCCTGATGAACAGTTTCAATATAAACCGCCGGAATTTTCTTCACGGTGCCACGGCTGCACTTGCACTTTCCACTTTCGGCGCGCAGGGAATGGATCTTATTAATCCGCCAAAAGCCTGGCGTGTCGGACTGATCGGCACGGGCTGGTATGGAAAAAGTGATTTGTTCAGATTAATACAGGTTGCTCCGGTGGAAGTGATTGCACTTTGCGATGTGGATAAAAACCAGTTGAACGAAGCCGGCAAGCTCGTCAGCCAACGGCAGAAATCCGGCAAAACGCCCAAACTGTACGGCGATTACCAGAAAATGCTTGTTGAAAACGAAATGGACATTGTGCTCATCGGCACGCCGGATCACTGGCATGCACTTCAGATGATCGATGCGGTAAAAGCCGGTGCACACGTATACGTGCAAAAACCGATCAGCGTGGATGTCATGGAAGGCGAAGCAATGGTTGCAGCCGCCAGAAAGTACAAAAAGGTTGTTCAGGTGGGAACGCAGCGCAAGAGCACGCCGCATTTGATCGATGCCAAAAAGAATATTGTGGATGCCGGTTTGCTGGGCAAAATCTCGCACGTGGAAATGTGCTGTTACTTTCACATGCGCAACAACGGCAACCCGCCCGTAGAAGCCGTTCCCGCTTTTCTGGATTATGAAAAATGGACCGGCCCGGCTCCGTTGCGACCTTATGACGGACTGCCGCACGTACGCTGGTGGCGGACTTTTATGGAGTACGGCAACGGAATAACCGGCGATATGTGCATTCATATGTTCGATACGGTGCGCTGGATGCTCAAACTGGGCTGGCCCAAAAAAATCAGTTCCACGGGTGGCATTTATGTGCAGAAAGAAGGGAAATCCAATATTTCGGACACGCAGTCGGCGGTATTCGAATACGACGGGCTGAATTGCGTATGGCAGCACCGCACGTGGGGAACGCCGAACAATCCGGATTATCCATGGTCATTTACTTTGTACGGCGAAAAAGGGACTTTGTGGGCAAGTACGATGTCTTACGACTTTATCCCTGAAGGCAAAGGGGAAAAGATCCATAAAGATGTTGTTTATGAAAAAGAGAAATATCCGGAAGACCTCAAAGAAGATAAAATAGAACTGAATGCAGCGCCCGCCACCAGGCTGCACATGCTGGATTTCCTGAGCGCCATTGACAACAGCAGCAAGCCCATTGCCGACATTGAAGAAGGCCATATTTCCACAGCAAGCTGCATACTCGCCAATGTTTCCATGAAAACAGGAAGGCCGATTGTATACGATCCGGTCAAACGTGAAATCGTGGGTGACCGTGAAGCAAATAACCTATTGGCGCGCCCGTACCGTGATCCTTACAAGCATCCTGATTACAAAAACGTTTAGTATTTCAAGAATTTGTGGTCCGTAATTCCAGTCAGGCGCGTCCGGTTTAGAACCCGGGCGCGTTGTTTGTTTTAACCTGGTTTGCAATGACTTTCCCGATTACCTTTTCTCTGTAATTTCAGGAATTGGGTTATTGCAGAAATCTTTGCTGTAAAGTCATATTACGCATTTCTGACGTAATTTTTGACGGTGGAAAGTGGTTAAATTGTATTAAATTTTTGAACTGATATACCAAGCGTATTTGTTTATTAGTTAATGAAATATCTGAAAAAGCAATTAAACTTTTGACCCTTTAAACAGTCAGATATTTACTAAATCAAAAACAAATAAAAATGAAAAACATAGTGAAGTTGATGAAATCCACTGCATGGGTGGCTTTTGCGGGAATACTGGTCATGAGTTGTAGTCAGGCACTTCAGGTTAGTTATGATTACGATTCTTCGGTGAATCTGAAACAGTTTAAAACATTTAAAGTAGAGGCGGAGCATAACATTGAACAGGACCCGCTTCTGGGAAGTGAACTGAACAGAAGAAGGCTCGGCGATGCCGTTGTAGAAGTAATGGAATCAAAAGGGTACAAGCTGGATCAGCAGAATCCTGAGATTATTGTACGGTTTATGACTGACGTAAAAGAACGTCAGCAGGTTCGTTCCAACAATATGTACTCGCCTTATATGTGGTGGTATGGCGGCGGAAACAACTATTCTACTTACAATTATCAGGAAAGCCGTTTTATCCTGAATATTTATCAGAAAAACAGCGACCGGATGATCTGGCAGGGATGGGCGTCCGGAAAAGTGAAAGCGCCTACTAAAAAGGATGACCGCGAAACCATGGTAAAAAATACAATGGCTGATATCCTGAGAACTTTCCCTCAGGCTACACTGGATACTTATAGCAGAAAATAATCAGCTGAAAGCCAATCAAAAGACTTGCCGGTTTATTCCGGCAAGTCTTTTTTTATATGGCTACTCAAAGGTTTTGTCCGTTTCTGTATTCTTCCGATGCCTTTTTAACAATGGCGTCGCCCTCGTTCAGGTCGCCGAATACTTCCACAAGCGTATCCACAACCGTTCCTTTTTTGACCGGAACCCATTCCGCTTTCCGGTTTTTCTCCCGGATTATAAACACCATTTCACTCGAATTTACGACTGACGTAACGGGCACGAACAAAGTCGGCGCAGTGCGTTCGGTATTGAGCAAAACCTGTGCGTACATGCCCGCTTTCAGTTCGTTGGAGCGGTTTTCAACATCAAATTCGGTCATCATCGAACGGTTTTCTTCAGACAATGTTCTCGAACTTCTTGCGTAAACGGCTTTATACTTTTTCTCCGGACTGGCAGAAACGGTAAAGCTGATTTCTCCTCTGGACGGAACGGCACTTGACAAGTTTTCAGGAATGGCCAGCGTAAGACGCAGTTTGGTATTGTCTTCCAGGATAAACAAAGGCTTTGCACCGCCTTCGCCCGGCCCGACCAACGCGCCCGGACTGATGTTGCGTTCTGTTATAATCCCGTTGAATGGCGCTGTTACGGTAAGGTACCTTACAATTTCCGATTTGGTTTCCAGAAACGAGCGCGCTGCCTGCACATTTCCTTTCGCTACGGCCATAGCAGAACTGTCCGTCATTACGCGGGCTTTGGCAATGTCCAGTTCATTCAGGGAAACGGCTCCTTCCGTTCGATTGGTGCGTACAAGCCGGCTGTATGTAAGTGCACTGGTTTGATATTTTGTGTTAATCTCGTTCAAAGCTGCTTCTGCGGCAATAAGCTGCGCCTTGGCCTGGCTTAGTTCCGAAATGACTTCCGGCGCTTCCAGTACGGCCAGAACCTGTCCCTTTTTGACTATCGTTCCCCGGTCCGCCTGCACGGTTTTCACAAAACCCCTGATTTTGGGATGAATACTGACCTTGTTCCAGGGTTTCAGCTCGCCGGGCAAACCGATCTGCTTGGCCGGTCGCATGCTTTTTACCTGTGTAAGCTCCGCGCTTGCCGGTGTATGTTCCGCTTTTTGCTCCTGCTTTTCTGTACTTCCTGCTTCGGAATTGCAGGAAATGATGCCAGCGGATAATGTGATCAGGACCAATAATGATTTCAGGGTGTTCATGGAGATGGATGTTTGGAGTTTTTTACGAAAGAAATTACTTTCAGGATCTTCGGGATCCAGGGAAACCGAATGGACCGACGCTTTTTTCTGAACCATTGAAAATACGGCGGGCAAAATCAGCAACGAAGTCAGCGTGGATGCAATCAGGCCGCCGATTACGGCCTGCCCCAGCGGGGCAATCTGGTCTCCGCCTTCGCCGAGTCCGCTGGCCATCGGGATCATTCCGGCGATCATGGCAATGCTCGTCATCAGGATCGGACGGATCCGGCTTCCGGCTGCGAGCAATACAGCTTGTTTGGAATCACCGAGCTGAAGCCGCAGGTTTTCTGCATTTGTCACCATCAGAATCGCATTTGCCACGGAAACGCCGACAGACATAATCAGTCCCATATAAGACTGCAGGTTCAGCGTGGAGCCGGTAAGCAGCAACAGACCAAGCGAGCCGACAACAACGGCCGGAATCGTGGAAAGTACAACCAGTGAAAGTTTAAACGACTGATACGTAGCGGAAAGTAAAAGAAACATGATGACAACCGCGATCAGCAAACCAGTTTGTAGACTGCTCAGCGTTTCGGTAAGCAAATCCGATTGTCCTTTCAATTCCACCAATACGCCCCTCGGAGGTTCGCCGGCATTCTGAATGGCTTTTTTTACAGCGGTTGTAGCTGCGCCCAAATCTTTTTTATGAATGTTTGCGGTTATGGTCACCAGTCGGTTCGGGCCGGCGCGGTCGTATTCTCCCGGCGCCGTTTTTTCGGAAAAAGTGGCAACGTCGGCCAGCAACGGATTGCTCGCACCGGCTTTGAGCGGTATAGTGCCGATGTCTTCTATCGAACTCATCTGATGCTCGGGAATCTGTACCTGTACCTGATAGGCGAGCCCTTTGGAATCGTCCAGCCAGAGATTTTTATCCGTAAAACGACTGGAAGAAGTAGCCGCCACCATCGATCTTGCAACCTGCGTGGACGTAACGCCAAGCTGCCCGGCTCTTTCCCGGTTGATTTCCACATTCAGTACCGGATAGGAAAGCGGCTGCGCAATCTGTACATCCCGCAAAAAAGCAATCTGCTGCATTTCCTTCTGGATTATTTTGGCAAATCTTCCGGCTTCTTCCACGTCTTTTGCCGCAATGCTCACTTCAATTGGCGTTGCTGCTCCCTGGCTCATGATTTTATCAACCAGTTCAATCGGTTCAAAGGAAATTTTCAGTGCCGGGATTTCTTTACCGATCCGTTCGCGCAATTTTTCTTTCAACGCATCCATTCTGACGGGGAAATCTTCATGCAAAGACACCTGTAACACAGCTTCATGCGGACCGCTGTTGAAAACAAATATGTTGGAAGTTCCGTAACTCGAAGGAACCGTGCCGACATACGCCGATGAGATTTCAACATGCTCTTTCCCTACTTCCGACTTGATCAGATCGAGCACTTTCAAAGTGGCTTCTTCGGTGCGCTCCACACGGATTCCGTCGGCAACACGCAGCCGCATCTGAAACTGATGACTGTTTGCTTTGGGCAAAATATCCGTCCCGATCAGGAAGAAACCGCCTACGATCAAAGCAATGGCTGCAACAAGGTAAATTGGCACCACAAACGAACCTTTATCCATAATACCGCCCAGCACGTTGATGTATTTTCTTTTGAATTTTTCAAATCCCGTTGGCGGAAGCGATGCATGATTTCCTTCCTGAATAACATCTTTTACTTCCTGACTGTCCAGCGCAAGTGTCGGTGCTTCATGATGCGGATGATCTTTCAGCAGCCAGTTTGCCAGTACAGGAACCAGCGTTTGTGAAAGCAGAAAAGAAGCAATCATGGCAAAGCCGACAGCCAGTGAAAGCGGCAGGAACATCGATCGCGGAATGCCGCTCATGACGAAAGACGGTGCAAAAACGGCCAGAATCGCCAGCAAAATGAGAAATTCCGGAAATGCAATTTCCTTGCAGGCATCCCAGATCGCCTCTTGCTTGGGTTTGCCCATTTCCTGATGCTGGTGAATATTTTCAATTGTTACCGTCGCCTGATCTACCAAAACCCCGATTGCAAGCGCAAGTCCGCTCAATGTCATAATGTTGATCGTCTGGCCAAACAGGTTCATCAGAATCACAGCTGATAAAATGGAAATCGGAATTGTTACGATCACGATAATGACGCTCCGCCAGTCTCTAAGGAAAAGCAAAACCATCAAACCCGTCAGCAATGCACCCAGAATTCCCTCTGTAATCAGGCTTTTCAGTGAATTTGTTACATAAACGGACTGGTCGAATTCATACGAAATCTTGACATCTTCGGGTACCGCATTCCGTAGCTGCGGCAAAGCGGCGCGGATGTTGTTCACAACGTCCAGCGTGGAAGCATCCGATTTTTTCACAACCGGAATGTAAACAGCCCGGCGGCCATTGATCAAAGCATAACTCACCGTTACATCGGCTCCGTCCTCAACCGTTCCTACATCCCGGATGAATACGGTCGGGCCTGCGCCGGTTCGGATAGGGATGTTCAAAAAATCTTCCGGTTTATGGATCAGGGAATTGACTGGTGTCATCAGCGTACGGTCGCCCATGCGGATGTTTCCGGCAGGAGACGGCTGATTGTTGGTTATAATGGATTTGATGATTTCTTCCGGCGTAAGATGATAACTCCGGATGCGTTCGGGATCCACGCGGATCACGATCGTGCGTTGATTTCCTCCGAAGGGCGGCGGGCTGGAAACGCCTTCGATCTGGCTAAACATGGGTCGTACGCGGGAAGAAGCAAAATCCTGAATTTCGTTCAGCGATCTGGATGAGCTTTCAAAAACCATTTGCCCGATCGGAACGGAACTTGCGTCAAAGCGTACAACTTGCGGCGGCACGGTTCCCTCCGGCATATACGCCTTGGCCCGCGATACGTTGTTGGCCACTTCGGCGGCCGCCTGTGCCATATCCGTTCCGGGATAAAAAGATAACTTTATCAATGAAAGTCCCTGAATCGTTTTTACGTCCACATCGCGGATTCCTGAAACGTACAGAAAATGGTCCTGATAACGCGTTGCAATGAATCCGTCCATCTGATCCGGAGCCATACCGCCGTAAGGCTGAACAACATAAATGGTCGGAAGGTCGAGGTTCGGGAAAATGTCAACCGGAATGCTGCGGATAGAAAGTACTGAAAAAAACAGGATCCCGATGACCACAACCACAATGGAAATGGGCTGTCGGAGGGCAGTTCGAATGAGTTGATACATAATGAATTCGTTTACAGATTAAATACTTCGGAATTTCGGACAGGTTAAGAAAGCAAAAACTAGTTTCCGATCTGGTTCAGAAACAACGACATATCACCTGCTGCTGCTGCTTTCATGAGCAGTGCCCGCCATACATTGCCATTGGTGACAAACTTGTCAATTTCGGCCCGGTTCAGTGCATTTACGCTTTGCGCAAGTGTGAACAAATCCGTAAGTCCGCTTTGGTATCTTGCTTCCGCCTGATTATAGGCTCTTTGTGCGGCGCCAAGCTGAACGGGCGTAAGCCGCGCCTGTTCAAGCGATAACTGAAGCTGCATGTTGGCTTCGCGCAACTGACGATCCAGTTGCAGTTTCTGCGTTTCATAGAGTTCCTTGAAACGCTCAACCTGAAACTGCTCGCTTTTGTAGTCATTGCGAACTTTGGCAATGTTCGTCAGGTTCCAGCGCGTTGAGATTCCAAACAGATAATTAAAAACCTGATAATGAACGCCGCTTGCAAAATCGGTGCGGTATGAATCATCTTTATTTGAAATACCCGAGCCGCGTCCCCAGCCGGCAGCCAGCAGTGAAACGGAAGGCAAATACGATTTGCGTACTGCCAGGCTACGGGCGAGCGAAACATCAATCTGCGCCTGTGAAAAACGCAGTGCCGGATTTCTTAAAAATGAATCTGTCTGATCATGGGTTACGGGCAATTGCGAATAAAAACCCATGCTGTCCACTTCAATGCTGTCCTGTAATGCGCCGGTCAGTTCGGAAAGTCTCAGCCGCTGTGCTTTTTCGGAACGCTGGCTTTCGAGTAAAAGCAATTGTGCTTTGGCATATTCCGCCGCGGAAAGCGAACTGTCCACGCCGGGCCGCATTCCCGAGCTTACCGCAGCATCCGTAACCCTTTTGAAAACCAGCGCCCTTTCCAGATTCTGACGCTGTGCTTCCACCAGTTTCTGATTGATCAGCAAGACGAGATACGCATCGGCAATCCGGACCTGATGCTGAAAAAGCTCATTCTCATAATCGGCCTGATTACGGCTTAGTTCTGCTTTTGCAGACTTTACATTGGCTTTTACTTTGCCGAAATTAAAAAAGCGCCAGTCTACAAGTGCCGTTGTGAAACTGCCGAAAGTACCGGTATAAATATTCTCCGGGCGAATGCCGCCGGATGGCGAAATGGCGCTGCCTTCGTTGGGCCAGAAAGCGCCGGTGACGCTGTTGCTTGTAGCAAAAGTATACTGATCCTGTACAACCAGCGAAGGCAGATAATCGGTTTTGACAGACCGGATGCGGCTTTCAGTGTTGTGAATTTCGGCTTGTTTGGCTTTCAGGAACGGATAATTTTGCTTCCCTTTTTCCAGTATCTCCTGCAATTTTACTTTTTGCGCAGCCGCTTTGTAAACGGGCGACAGAAACAGCAGAAAAAAGGCTAGCGAATTCAGCAGGGAAAATGCCTTGCTGTGGCGCTTTCCGGAAATCGTGTTCTTGAAACTTGATTGATTCATGGAGTGAGAAAATAGATCCGACAAAAGAACTTTCTGCCGAAATTAGGGTCCGATTCTGGAAACATTTGGGAAAAAGGCTTTGAGCAAAAGCCTCATTGATCATTTATTGACTTCCCAAATGTTTCCAGTTTCCGGCTTTAACTTTGGCCGTTATCTTCAGAAATCTTGCATGAAAATATTAGTTGTAGAGGATGAAAAGGGATTGGCGGAAAGTATCGTGGATTACTTGTCCAGAGAAGGTTTTATCTGTGAAGTGGCAAATACATTCTGGCAGGCCGACGAAAAAATCAGTCTTTATCAGTACGATTGCACGATTGTGGATCTTACCTTGCCCGACGGCGATGGTTTCAGCATTATTGAAACCCTGAAAAAGATAGTTGCCACAACCGGAATCATCATCATTTCTGCCAGAAACACGCTGGAAGATAAGATCAAGGGACTGGAAATCGGGTCGGACGATTATATGACGAAGCCGTTCCATCTTTCCGAACTGAACGCACGCGTAAAATCACTCATCCGGCGCCGTTATTTTGGCGGAAGCAATGACATGATCTGGAGGGAAATCCGGGTGCAGTTAAAAGCCCGCAAGGTTTTCGTGAGTGAAAAAGAGACGCTGTTATCCAGAACAGAATACGATCTGCTGCTTTATTTTCTTTCCAATATCGACGTTGCGCTTACAAAGGAATCCATTGCGGAACATCTCTGGGGCGATCACATGGATTCGTCGGACTCGCTTGATATGGTTTATTCGCACATTAAAAACCTGCGCCGGAAAATTCTGGAAAAGGACGGAAAAGATTATATTCAGTCCATTTACGGCATCGGTTATAAATTTACTGCTTCTTGAAACTGCTGCAAAAAACCAGCCGCATTTACCTGCTGGCGTCGCTCGCTATTTATTTTGTTGTGGGAATTGCCTTTTACCGCATGATCCGGTCGATGATTTATGATGAAGTGGAAAGCAGGCTTAAAGTGGAAAAACGGGATTTTGAAACCTACATCCGCATCCATAATACGTGGGAAAGCAACTCCTATTTTGTGGAAAACAAGATTGAGGTGAAGCCTGCAAACGGCTCTTTTTCCAAAAAAGCTGTTTTTACAGACACGCTCATTCACAACCGCTACGAAGAAAGTCTGGACCCTTTCCGGCAGCTTACGTTTTATACGGTCATCAATGGAAAACCGTACCGGGTGGCGATCCGTAAATCCATGATCCAGTCTTACAAACTGATCGAAGCGGTTTCTGCGGCAATCATTGCGTTTCTGGGTCTTCTGATGATCTGTATGTTCTTTTTTCACCGGAGACTTTCCGGAAAATTATGGCAGCCGTTTTATGATTCACTAGCCCGCATCAAGGATTTTGACTGGACAAAAGATGAGAAGCTGAAACTCGCCGACAGCAATATTACGGAGTTCAACGAGCTGGGCGATGTCATGGAAAAAATGGCTTTCAAAATGCAGCATGATTATAAAAGTCTGCGCGAATTTACTGAAAACGCATCGCACGAAATCCAGACGCCGCTTGCACTCATCAATGCGCGCGTGGAGCAATTTATCCAGTCGGGCGACCTCGGGAAAGACCATACGTACTGGATTGAAGAGATTTATCATGCGTCGCGAAGAATGTCCCGGCTAAATCAGGGACTTTTGTTACTTGCAAAAATTGAAAATCAGCAGTTTACTGAATCAGAAGAAATTGATCTTTCCAAATTTGTTGAAAAAAAGCTCGGCGATTTTGAAGATATTCTTTCACACAAGCAGATTACTGTACAAATTCAGTCTTCGGGCAGCTTTTATAAAATGATGTCGCCGGCGCTTGCGGATATTATGATTGCCAATCTGCTGAACAATGCCATCAAACATAATCATGTAAACGGATTGCTTCAAATTGAAACCGCCCCTGAGTTTCTTCAGATCAGTAATTCGGGAAATGTGCTCAAAACAAATCCTGAAAGGCTTTTTGAAAGGTTTAAAAAAGAATCTTCCGGAGCCGAATCGCTGGGTCTCGGCCTTGCCATTGTAAAGCAGATTTGTGATAATTATGATCTGCATATTTCCTATGAAAATATTGACTCCATGCATATTATCCGTGTACGCACAGCTTGATTAATCAAATAAATTTCTTTTTTACCTGTCAAAAAGACACGCGTGTTACTTGTTGTAAATGGCAAGCGCAGCATTAACTCCAAGATCAATAATCTGATACGCGCCAGTTTGTTTGATAGAATCCAGCATGGTTTCTCCGGAATTGTCAAAATACAGGTACTTCGTGCCCTTTGGATTATAAGCGATGGACAACCGGCCATACCTTTGAAAGGAAGTATGAATTGCCGCATCATTCGAGATTTTATTCGGAAGATAAATTTTTGAATTGGGCGGTACGTATCCGGAAAGCTTCTTTGCTATATCAAACATCCGATCCGGTTCGGGATAAATAAGTTTGCAGGTCATCAGGATCACGGTTATTGAAGACATGGCATAAACAGACAAGCGGGTTGTAAACGGGAATTTTATTGTGATTGGTAAAAGCAGTTCAATCGTGCATGCAGCAAAAAATAATCCGACGAAAGGCAGAGCCGGCATTAGATAATAATCGCCTTGCTTTACACTGACCAGCATCGGAAAGACGACTGCGATTGTCAGCAAGAATATCAGGTAACATACATTTTTCGTCTGACCGGAGATTTTTAGTTTTAATTCATAATAAAAGTTGGCAGCCAGAAGCCCTGAAAGCAGGACGAGGTGCGGGATAATATTCGTGAACAAAAGCCTGACAAGATAAAAATGGGCAGTCCAGTCATTACTGACTTTCTCTCTTTTCTTTAACAGCGCCGCCATAACCTGTCCTTCAAAATAATGGCTGAGAAAATAATGAGCTGGCGGATACTGAAGAAGGAGGAGCATCAACGATAGAAATCCGCCCAGCATCGTTAAGGTGCCTGATAAGGCAGGTTTAAAAAAGACCTTTCCATAAACCAGCGAATAAATTGCCGGGAACGCAAGCGGAAAAATCCCGGCAGGACCTTTCGTCATACATGCAAAAAAGATCATGACTCCCGCAAGCAGCCAGCAACCGGGTTTGAACTGGCTTGCCGTAATGGCTGTCAGTTGAAAGTAGCAGGAACACAGGCAAAAGACAGCCATGGTTGTGTCGAGTAGATTGTTGGGTACACTCCACCATACAATTCGGAGGCCGTACCAAAGTAAAACGGGCAGCCATGCGTGTTCCCCGACCGGACTGTTATGCTCAAACAATTTTTGCCAGACCCTGACGATCAGCCAGATGCTTGCCAGCAGAATGATTGTATTATAGCTATTTTCGACGGCCATTGTATCTCCCAGAATTCTGAATAAAACCGATTGAAGTCCGAACATCAATGGCGGATGTTCGCAGAAAAACAAGCATTGATTGTAGGGCAGCCAGAATGAATCCGCAAAATGCGGTTCCCAGAATGTGCCTTGTCCCAAAGCCATATTCCTCGAAATTGCAGCATAGGCCAGCCCGTCGATAAACAATACATGGTCAAACGATCTCGGAATAAAAGTCATCCCTATAAAACAGATCGTCAAAAGCCAGCCCGGATTTTTAGTAAACTCTTTTTGCCTGCGCAAATCAAGTTCCTTTCCTGAATCCATTTACAGAACTGTTTTAATATAGTAAACAGCGGAAATGAGGTTCTAAAAGGCTTCCTTTTTTGAAAAAGCCTTGTCCGTTTTGATTGGCTGAACCGATTGCTGCCTTCTTCTGCGTGAAGCCGAAAGCGCTGAATTGCTGTTTACTAAAATCCATTGGATTTGTGTGTATATATAAATTTGATCAATGACAGCCTCCCGGCAACTTTCAAGGTTGTCAGGAAGCATCAGCCAATAAATGTAGCACAAGATCAAATTAGCCGGCAGAGCTGTTTATCCGAAGGTTAAGCTGAGTTATCAACAGGGATATTTTTGCAGACAATAGCCATTATTGATAGCCATTGACTATTACTTCGCTACTTTTTGCAGCTCCGCATCCAATGTTTGATTATTCGGAAATTCCTGCGGTATCCAGCGGTTCACGATCTTGCCGGATGCATTTATAACCAGAAACGGATAGCGGATATCGATGGCGTATTTTTCTTTCAGCACTTCCATCGCTGCGTCGGAAGCCCAGAGGTGTTTTACGCCGGCTCTTTCCTTGACGTATTTTTTCCAGGTTCTTAATGGAATTCCGGGCGCGACCAAAACATAGACAAACATTGCTTTATCGGCATATTTATCTTCAAATACTTTCAGCGCGGGTTCGTGCTGACCGATGCTGAATGAAAAAACCATACAAACAGGTTTGCCGGAAAGCGAAGAAACCGCAATGGAAGAACTGTCGGGAGCCAGCAACGTAACATCCGGAACAGAAGCGCCGGGCTGCAAGGATTCTTTTGTCCGGATCAGTCTGGAAATATATTCGGAATAAGGCGATTGCGGAAAGGTCGTTTTGTAATCTGCAAGAAGCATTTTACCGGTTTCGATGGAGGGGATTGCCGTTGCGGCATAATTAAGCCAGTAGGTGAGCAGATATTCCTTCTGTTTCGGGAAAGCGGCCAATTTTTCCTTACTGAAAGCATAGACATCCTTCAACGCTTCCGGACTGATTTCATACCGCGAACCGGATTCAAGCGGAAACCTGCGTGTGGACGGAATCAGTACCCAGTTGCGCAGTTCGTCACGATAAGCCTGGCTCAGCAATGCGTCGTCCGGCTGTATTTTGAAATCGGTCAGTGTGAAATCTTCCAGTTCTTTCCGTTGCGCGGCATCCAGTTTCACGACCCGGTTGCGGCGCATGATTTTTTCCTGAATGAGTCTTCTCATGAGGGAAGGTTCCGTATGAGTCGTAGCCATGACGTAAGCCTCGAATGCAGGAACGACCGTGTTGGAACTTTTGAATTTCTGAAACGCGTTCAGACGCACTTGTTTCAGACTGTCGCTTTGCTGCACGACGCTTTCATTATTGATCTGCGAAGGTTTGTAGCCGAATACGGGTAAATACTGAAACTGGTTTTCAAGAAAGTAACTTTTCAGAAAATCCTGATATGCGGCATTTTTTCCGGAAAAGGAAACATCCGCGTTGTCAGAGAAATTAATATTCAGTTCGTCGCCCGGCTGCACAAACAGCATCCAGGTTTTATTGACGCCGTTTCCGCTATACTGAAGCCGCATTATTTTAGGTTCATTCAGTTTGACGACGGCTTTTTCACTCGTTTTTTTGTTAAAGTTTACGGATGCTGCGGTTTCCAGACGGGTATCGGCAAGCCCGGTGCCCAGGTTGGGATGAAAGTGTACATCTTCCAGAATGAGCGTGGCAGTGGCCGGACCTGGTTTTGAGGCTGTTAAAGTCAGTATGGCTGTGTTCTGGGCATTTGCAATAAATCCGGTAAACAACAGTATAATAAATAGTGCTTTTTTCATTTTGTGTATCCGTGAGAAGTATAGAATGTGAATGTGATTTTTAAAAACTGTGCCAATATACGTAACATAAATGTGCCAAAGCCCTCAACTTATTTTAACTTAGCCTTTCCATTTCTGTCTATTTTCAGATGAGCCGCGTATCTGTTTTTCAATTCAATGCCCTTCGTTCCCGCTTTGAGGGAGAACTTTATTTTGACAATTCTACCGTACATGCTGCGCAGCGTTCCGTTTACGCAACGGATGCTTCCGTTTATCAGGAACTGCCACTGGCCGTTGCGCTGCCGCGTACAACCGAAGATATTCAGAGATTGATAGCATTCGCAGATGCAAATAAAATTACGCTGATCCCGCGTGCAGCCGGCACTTCACTGGCCGGACAAGTGGTCGGAAGCGGGATTGTTGTGGATATTTCAAAACATTTCAATCGGGTTCTGGAAGTGAATGTTCAGGAAAAATGGGTAAAAGTACAGCCCGGCGTTATCCGCGACGACCTGAACAAGCATCTTGCACAATACGGATTGCTTTTCGGACCGGAAACGTCCACAGCAAGCCGGGCCATGATCGGCGGGATGATCGGCAACAATTCCTGTGGGCTGCATTCCATTACATGGGGTTCCACAAGAGATCATCTGCTGGAAGTAAAAGCCTTGCTTTCAGACGGAAGTGAAACTGTTTTTAAAAATGAGCATGTGGCCGATTATACCGGCGCAATGGCAGCAAAGCAGATCAAAAGTCAGCGCGAGCAAGCCATTCGTGCGGGCATGTACGGGCTCGTTTCCAATCCTTTAGATCAGGAACTGATCCGGAAACAGTTTCCCAAAGCAACCGTAACGCGTCGCAATTCGGGGTATGCACTGGATGCGCTGGTCAGTAATTTTACTAAAAATGAAATCAATCTTTGTAACCTTATTGCCGGCTCGGAAGGGACTTTATGTTTTGTGACCGAGGCCAAACTGGCATTGGTGGATGTGCCGCCGGCTTCGGTAGGCGTTGTCTGTGTTCATACCCGTTCGCTGGACGAATCGCTTTTTGCCAACCACATTGCCATGAAGCACCGCCCGAAAGCTTCCGAACTTGTGGACCGGTACATCATGGATTTTACGAAAGAACATACCATTTACTCCCAAAACCGTTTTTTCATGGAAGGCGATCCGGCGGCTTTGCTGATGGTCGAATTCTGGGGAAATCATGAAGATCAAGTCAGAATGCAGGCCGATGCGCTGGTTGCGGAACTCCGGGAAAATAAACTGGGATACGCTTATCCGCTGCTTTTTGGTAAAGATGCCGACAAAGCCTGGGAAATCAGAAAGGCAGGATTAGGACTGATCCGGAACCTTCCCGGCGATACACAGCCGGTAAACCTGATTGAAGACTGCGCCGTTGCCGTTGAGGACTTGCCTGCATACATTGCTGAAGTCGAGATTTTGCTGAAAGAACACGGATTGCACGCTTCGTACTATGCACATGCCGGCGCAGGCGAGCTGCATGTGGAACCCATGATCAATCTGAAAACCAGTGCCGGCAAGGAGCTGTTCCGCAAAGTACTGGCGGATACGGCGAAACTCGTGAAGAAATACAACGGTGCACTTTCGGGCGAGCATGGCGACGGACGGCTCCGGGGCGAATTCATTCCTTTTATGATGGGCGAGGAAGTATATGAAATGTTTCGTCAGGTAAAAAGGATCTGGGACCCGAAAGGCATTTTCAACGCCAATAAAATCGTGGATACGCCTCCGATGAACGAATTCCTGCGTTACGAACAGGACAAGCCTCAGCCGAAGATCGAAACGACATTTGATTTCACCAAAGAAGAAGGCATGCTGCGCCTGTCCGAAAAATGCAGCGGTTCAGGCGACTGCCGTAAAACAGAACTGACCGGCGGAACCATGTGCCCGAGCTACATGGCCACACGCCGCGAAAGGGACACGACAAGGGCAAGGGCAAACATCCTGCGGCAATACCTTACGCCCGACAATGAGAAGACCGAAATCGCGCCTACGCAGGAAATGGTAAAGGAAATTCTGGATCTGTGCCTGTCGTGCAAAGGATGCAAATCGGAATGCCCGTCGAGCGTGGACATCGGGAAAATGAAAGCGGAATTTACGCAGCAGTACTATGAAACAAATGGCGTTCCGCTGAGAAGCAAACTGATTGCAGGATTTTCACAGCAAATGAAACTGGCTTCCATCGCACCCTGGGCTTTCAACAGTGTATTCGGAACGCCTGCGTTGCGGAAAATGGCGAATAAAATGGTCGGGTTTCATCCGGACCGAAGCATGCCGCTGCTGCACAGGGAAACGTTGATGCAATGGTGGAAAAAGAGAAAAGCCGGGAAATCAGTCGCTAATACAAAGGCTGCCTTTAGTCGGAAAGTATATCTGTTCTGCGATGAATTTACAAATTATAACGATGTCGAAATCGGAAAAGCAACCATAAGTCTGCTTGAAAAACTGGGTTATGAAGTCGAAATTCCTCAGCATGTCGATTCCGGAAGGTCTTATCTTTCCAAGGGGTTTGTAAAGGAAGCGCAGAAATTTGCCATCAAAAATGTGGAGCTGCTTGAAGATCTTGTTACTTATGACACGCCTCTGATCGGAATAGAGCCGTCGGCTCTGTTGTCGTTCCGGGATGAATACCTTGCGCTTGTTCCTGAAAATCTGAAAGAAAATGCAGAAAAGATCTCTGCAAATGCAATGCTTTTTGAAGAATTCATAGCCCGCGAAATAGATGCAAAGCGTATTGACAAGAGTGTTTTTACACAAAAAAAGCAACTGATCAAGTTGCACGGGCATTGTCACCAGAAAGCGTTGTCTACTTTGTCTGCATCCAAAAAGGCACTGTCTCTGCCGGAAAATTATCAGGTTCAGCTGATCCCGTCAGGCTGCTGCGGAATGGCCGGTTCGTTCGGGTATGAAGAAGAACATTATGAAGTTTCCATGCAAATAGGTGAACTTGTTCTTTTTCCCGCAGTACGTAAACAGCCTGAGGACGTGATCATTGCGTCTGCCGGAACCAGCTGCCGTCATCAGATAAAAGACGGGACAGGACGTTACTCAAAACATCCTGCCGAGATTTTATGGGATGCACTGGTCAAATAGCCTTATTCAGTTCCGCGGACATGCTCCATAATCGTATCCGAATGCAGTTCCTGCGTTGTATCCGAAGCAACAGAGTTGGAATCAGCAGAAGCATTGGTAACGGAAGGTGGCTCCGATTCGCGGAAGCTTTCGTTATGATTAAAGAATCCGCCCCAGAATGCTATCCCCATCAATACAACTCCGACACCTAAAATCCATTTCCAAACATTTTTGGTATTCTTGGTTGCTCTGGTTTCTTTGTCTGTTTCTCGCCTGTCCATAGGTTCAATGATTTAGTTTATCTTCAACATATACCAAATTTGTACCAAGCTTTAATCAGCGATTTTAAGGCTGTTTTTATAACATTGTGTTGATAAAATTTCCCCTAGCCAAGTACAAAGGGAATTTTATAATAAAACGCTTGTATTTCGTGTTACCTAGTAAAATATCCAGCTTACCTTCGTGATTTTTCGGATAAAAAGTAAAATTATATAGCCATATACATGAATAATTTCAACAGGTTTTTCCTTTTTCTGTCTGCTTTGTTTCTGTTAACCCGGCTAAGTGGCCTGGCTCAGGATACGCGCAGCTTCTTTTCGGTGACAGGCGGTTACAGCTTGCCGGTTGGCGAACTTGCACGGGAAAAACTGAACGATCCGCTTGCGGGCCTTGCAGGTTCCGGTTATTTCGGCCAGGTAAATTATGATTTCAGGATTGCGAGATGGCTTGGACTGCGTGCTTCAGGAAGCATGAATATCAATAAAACCAATTCAGCACCGATTATTGAAAAAGCCAATTCGTATGCACAGGTGCTTGGCGAAAGTTTTACATGGCAGAACAACGTTTCAACATGGAAACTGAATGCGGCCATGATCGGACCGGCATTGTACCTCAACATGAACCGGGTACAGATTGAAGTGCATGCACAGGTCGGAAAGGTGTGGGCCAAATCGCCGTCGGTTAAAATGACCGGACTTTCAGAATCCGGTGGTGAGCCTATTGATGTAAGTCTGCGCTCCGCTTCAACGAGCGCCTATGGACTTGCCGGCGGCGGAAGCCTGCGCTTTCCGCTGGCCGGAAAACTGTTTTTCCAGATAAGCGGGGATGTAATCGGGGCACAGGCAGAAATTCGCAACTTGTCCATCCGAGCCGTAAGAGGGAATTTTGATCTCTCGGACAAAATAAGTGAAAAACGCTTTATCGGCGTCGTAAATGCAGGAGCAGGGTTTGGGATTGCATTTTAATTTTTGCTGATGGGAAGAAGGAGGGAGGAAGGAATAAAGGAGGAAGGGAGAAAGAAAGAAAAAGAGGAAGGGGAAATAAAGGGATAAGGGAAATACTTGGCACGAGTCAATATTTCCCTTCTCCCTTCTCCCTTTTACCTTTTTACCCTCCTCCTTTGTCCCTTATCCCTTTTACCTTCTCACTTTGCAAACCAAAGCTTCATTTTCATATCATTCTTTCCGCCTTGGTTCGTTAATGCCGATGAAAAATTTTCATAGTTCAGCGATTCTTCCGAGCTTGGATAGGGCAGGCGTGTCGGAATGATGTTCTGATTGGTATTCAGCACCGGCGGTGAAAGTGCCGGAAGACCTGTTCTGCGGTATTCGGTCCATGCTTCCAGACCTTGTCCGTACAATGCGATCCACTTTTGTTCCATAATTTGCGTGTAGCTTTCTGCACCGGTTTTCAATGCATTGGTTGTCAAATAAGCAGGCGGAACGGTCAGTTTGTACTGAGCAAATGAAGCCGTAATGGCATCCGAGTAATTTTTGGCGGCGGTTCCGGCAACCGTTAGTCCTTTGTAGGCAAATTCCGCTTTCAGGAACAGCAGTTCTGCATAAGTCATGATGACGCCCGGTGCCGTGGCCGCAACGAAATAATCGCCTACTTTGGAAGTTTTGGAAAGTCCGAGTGCATTGGCATCCGATGAAGACAAGCCGTTCGGAACGCCTTTGAATTCGCCTCCGTCAGCAGGTTTATTGGCATACACAGCCAGACGAGGATCGCTCAGCGCAAGCAGTTTATTTACCAGAGTCGCGCTTACGCGGTGATCGTCACGCGTTTTACGGTTCTGATTGATCGGATTGTTATTATTGGTCGCGTCCAGATAATTAAGCTGCACATTGTCGGCAACGGATTCTAGAACGGGATACTTTGCAGGATCGCTCAGGATGCGGGTGATTTCTGATTTTACATCAATGGGTGCATCCGCCTTGTCAATCATGCGGCTAAGCAGGCGAAGGCTCAGCGAATTGGCGAATTTTTTCCATTTGGTAAGATCGCCGTTGAACAGAATGTCGCCTGTAATGGCTTTATCCTTGTTGGCTGCATCGATCATTTCTCCTGCCGCTTTCAACTCCGCAATGACGCCGGCATATACATTTTTCTGCGCATCATACTTGGGCAGAAGATTTCCTTCCAATCCTTGCAGCGCGTCCGTATAAGGAATATCGCCGTAAATATCCGCCAGTAAAGAGAAAACCCACGAACGAAGGATCATTGCAACCGCCTGATAATTCTGGTTACCCGATTCCTGGCTGATTTTGTAAATGCGCTGATAATCGGCCAGTGACTCGATGTAGAGCGTTTGCCAGCCGGTTGTGTAAACATCACTGGAAACCGTGTACTGATCAATATCCGTATACTGAATACGCGCCCAGTGCTGCGAAAAACCGTCGCCGACATCCTGACCAATCGCGCCGCCCCAGTAAAGATCCACGGCACTCTGGATTCCGTGCGGCAAAAAAAGGTCAGCGGTTCCGGAAGCTGCGCTGTTGTTGTTGGTATTTACTTCATCAAAATCACCCGTACATGCAGACAAACACAGAATGGAAGCAGCTAGCAAGGTTTTTGAGCGTAATGAATATATGATTTTTTTCATTGTAAAAGTCGGTTAAATAAAGGCTTATAAGTTGAAGCTGATGTTGAAACCAACCGTTTTGGTCGTCGGGATCTGTCCGTTTTCAATTCCCTGCAGATTGCCGTCGTTATAATAGCTGGTTTCCGGATCGATGTGCGGCAGATTGCTTTTCAGCAGCGCAAGGTTTCTTCCGACTACCGAAATGGCAATGTCGCGGAACGGCAGTTTTTTGAATACCTGCCCGGAAAGCATGTACGTGAATTTCACTTCACGGAGTTTTACATAGCTGGCGTCGAAAATGGTATTTTCATTGTTGGTCAGCAAGTAATATTTGTGATGATATTCTTCGGAAGAAATGCGTTTTTCATTGCGTACGTATTCCGGATTTGCAGCCGTGCCGATGTTGACAACGCCATTGCCTACGATTCCCTCTTCACGTCCCAGTGTGGTTTCTTTCAAAACGCCCGTATACCGTCCGATGTTGATGGATTGCGAGAAAATGTCGCCGCCGTGTTTTACGTCGATCAACGTGCTCAGCGAGAAATTCTTGTACCGGAACGTATTGGAAAATCCGCCGATCCAGTCGGGTGTGAAATTTCCCAGCACGCGGCTGACGGGATCGATCTGCGGATAACCTTGTGCGTCGTAAACAATGTTTCCCTCCGGATCGCGCAGAAAACCTTTTCCGAAGAATGTTCCGTAAGGCTGGCCTACGCGCGCTTCAACGGACAATCCGCGGAAGCTGTTTGTCGTAGTGGCTTGCGTAAGCGAATTGTAGCTGGTATTCAGCTGATACGTAGTCAGGTTATTGGCAAGAGAAATGACCTTGTTTTTATTACGCGCCCAGTTCAGGCCGATATCCCACTGGAATGAACCGACTTTCACAGGCGTTGCGGTAAGCTGGATTTCAAAACCCTGATTTTCGATTTTTCCTGCATTCAGCAGTTTGGAAAGGTAGCCGGTCGCATTGGAAATGTTGACGTCCAAAATCTGGTTGGAAGATACTTTTTTGTAATAAGTAATGTCAAGGCCGATTCGGTTCTGCCACAGACGAATATCTGTTCCGATTTCATAAGAAGATGTGATTTCAGGTTTCAGTTCGGCGTTCAGCAAGGCATTGTTTTCAGACAAGCTTGGCGTGCTTCCCCACGGATTTTCATATTTGTAAGTACTTGCAAGCCGGTATGGATCGGTATCGTTACCCACACGCGCCCAGCCTGCCCTTAATTTTGCAAAGGATAAAACAGACGACTGAATGTCAAACATATCGGTAAAAACCGCACTGACAGCCGCAGAAGGATAGAAGTAAGACCGGTTGCTGCTCGGAAGTGAACTCGACCAGTCGTTGCGCGCAGTAAGGTCTACGAAAAGGTAATTGCGAAAACCAAGGTTGGCCGAAGCATACAAACTGTTAACCGTTTTCTGAATGGAGCTGTTTTCCGTAACCGGCCGCTGACGTGAATTTCCCAGGTTATAAACTCTTGGAATTGCCAGTTCCGTCGCACCCATATAATTACGCTGCGCGTAGTTGGAGCGATGGTTTCCGCCGATGTTGGCCGTTATGTCAAATTCTCCGAACTTGTGCGTGGCGTTCAGCAGGAAATCCGAATTGGATTCGCGGACAAAAATCTGTTCTTCGTTATAAGCGTCAAACAAAGCCGAAGCGCCGATTCTGGCCTGACGGGCAGCCGTTTTGGTCTTGCGGCGGTCTTCATAAAAATCGGTTCCGGAACGTGCAGTCAGCGAAAGCCAGTCGGTGAATTTGTAAGTGGCGGAGAAGTTCCCGTACAGCCGGTCGCGTTCGTTGCCGCGTGTGCTTTCGTTCAGCAGATAATACGGGTTAGTCCAGTAATTGTCGTTCCAGTTGTATTGGTAAATGCTTCCCGGTTTCTGATAATTTTTAAGCTGATCCATATCCACCTGACGGCCAAACCAGATAAAGTACAAGCCGAAATTGTTGCGGTTATCGCTGCCGTCTTTCACGTAATTTCCGGTTGCGCGCACGCTTAGTTTTTTGGTAAGGTTCCAGCCGGCGTTCAGGGAAACCGTTCTGCGTTTGTAATCCGTATTGGGCAGAATTCCCGTCTGGTTAAGGTCTGTAAATGAAAGCCTGAAATCCGCTTTGTCGCTTCCTCCCGTAATGGCAATGTTGTTGGTAAACGTTTTTCCCGTTTCAAAAAAGTTATTGACGTTGTCCGGATGTGCAGTCCACGGCGTAGGCGTTCTTTTGCCGTCGGCTCCGATCGGAGAATCAAATTGCGGAAGCAGCCTGCCGTCCAGTCTCGGGCCCCAGCTTTCGTCCACGCCGTCATTCACGCCGCCGCCGGCCCCGTCTGTATATGAGAAAAGCCCTTTTGCGCCCTGGCCGTATTCATTCTGCCATTCCGGCAAGCGGAACGGACTTTCAAATGCCGTATTGGTATTAAAGGAAATACCGATTCCTTTTGATCCTTTTCCGCTTTTTGTCGTGATCAGCACCACGCCGTTTGCGCCGCGTGAACCGTAAAGCGCTGCGGCACTCGGTCCTTTCAGTACGCTGATGGATTCCACATCGTCCGGGTTGATGGAAGCGGCGGCATTTCCGTAATCCACGCCGGTTCCGGAGCCGAAGTTGCTGTTGTCCACCGGAATGCCATCCACAACGAACAAAGGCTGGTTATTGCTTCCGATGGAACTTGCCCCGCGAATGATCATCCGGGAAGACGAGCCCGGCGCGCCATTGGAATTCGTCACCTGAACGCCGGCCAGCCTTCCGGAAAGCGAATTGACCAGATTGGTTTCTCTGGCCTGCGTCAGCGTCTTTCCGCTCACTTCCTGTACGGCATAACCCAGCGCCTTTTTTTCGCGGGCAATGCCCAGCGCGGTCACAACGATTTCACTGAACTGCGTCGCATCCTCTTCCAGCGTGATTTCAAGGAACGTTTTTGAGCCGACCGGAACTTCCAGCGACTTGTATCCGATAAAGGAAACGACGAGCGTTGCATTGGCCGGAGCGTTCAGGGTGAATTCTCCGTTGGCATCCGTCGTGCTTCCGCGGCTGCTGCCTTTGATCAGAATGCTGGCTCCCGGCAATGCGCCGTCTGTGGACAGCACTTTTCCTTTGATGTCAAGCTCCTGTCCGTATCCTGCTCCGGCAAGCAGCATCAGAACGGACAGGAAACCCAGCGTAAAGACTTTTTTCATAGTTCAGTATTTAAGAGTGAAAATAGTTAGGTAATTGATTCGTCGGGCGAATCATATTTTACAATTATCTAAATTCAAACAATATTATGTTAGATAAAAGTATTATGGTAAAATATTAGTTGTTAAATATTACATTATACAAAATATAATATTTATAAAGGGTATGTTTATATTTGAAGGTGATGTTTGTACAAAACCAATTCAGGTTCGCTCCTGACTGGTACTATTCCACGTCAGACAGAAAAAAAGTTGTCAAATACGCTTTTAAACGGATCATTGAAGTACGG
Source organism: Dyadobacter sediminis (assembly GCF_005860765.1). GTDB lineage: Bacteria > Bacteroidota > Bacteroidia > Cytophagales > Spirosomataceae > Dyadobacter > Dyadobacter sediminis. Next base: position 127,396 of record NZ_VCEI01000021.1, read on the forward strand.
GGCGTTTGAATTGCTATATTTGCATCCGGTTCTAAAACAAATGGCTGTGAGCCGTTTATTATTCTGAGTATTCCATATAGCTTAAATGAAGGTTCTTAAATTTGGCGGCACTTCTGTCGGTTCGGTTGACAGCATCAAAACAGTCATCCGTATACTCGAAAAAAATCTGGAAAAGGGAGAGCGGATTGCCGTTGTATTTTCTGCCATGGGTGGCGTTACAAACCGGCTGATCGAAATAGGCAAAATGGCCGCTTCCGGAAATACAGAGTATACGGAATTCCTGAAAGTAGTGGAAGAAAGGCACTTTGCCGTTGTGCGCGGACTGATTCCCGTAAAAAGTCAGAGCAGTACTTTCGCCGGCGTAAGAGGCTTGTTCAACGAGCTGGAAGATATTTTGCGCGGCGTTTCCTGGATACGCGAACTGTCGGAAAGGACGCTGGACCTGATCATGAGTTTTGGTGAACGTTTGTCAACGCTTGTCATTACCGAAATCCTGAAAAGCAAAGGCATTGCCGCTGAATTCTGCGATGCCCGCCAGATCATCCATACCAACGCAACGTACGGTATGGGCGATGTAAATTTTGAAATAACCAATCGTCAGATTCTTGAATACTTTGCCAAAAACTCCGCTTTACAGTGCGTTACCGGATTTATTGCATCTACTGCAGAAGGCATAACCACAACGCTGGGCCGAGGCGGTTCCGATTACACGGCTTCCATTCTGGCGGCAGCGCTGGACGCAAGTTCCATTGAAATCTGGACGGATGTGGACGGAATGATGACTGCAGATCCGCGCAAAGTAGCCAATGCTTTCACGATTCCTTCCATTTCGTATGCGGAAGCCATGGAATTGTCGCATTTTGGTGCCAAAGTAATTTATCCGCCAAGTCTGCAGCCGGCGTTTGCCAAAAATATCACGCTGAAAGTGCTGAATACGTTCAACGTTGATTTTAAAGGAACTTACGTGCAGAAATCGGCGAATGGCAAGGAATATGCGATCACCGGAATTTCTTCTATTGATGAAATCGCGCTCGTCAATATTCAGGGCAGCGGCATGATCGGTGTTGCGGGGATTTCAGGAAGGCTGTTTACCGCACTTTCCAGCAATGCGATCAGCGTCATCCTGATTTCGCAGGCTTCTTCGGAACATTCCATCTGTTTTTCCATTGATCCCAAAAATGCACAGCGCGCCAGTGAAATCCTGGAAAGGGAATTTGCAACGGAAATAAATCTGGGCTACATCGACAGCATTTCGATTGAAAAAAATCTTTCCATTATTGCCATTGTCGGCGAAGGAATGCGGAAAAGCTCCGGTGTTTCGGGAAAACTGTTTTCTGTTTTAGGTAAAAACGGGATCAATGTGGTGGCAACCGCGCAGGGTTCTTCCGAGCTGAATATTTCCGTTGTGATTGCGAAAAGCGACTTATCCAAAGCACTGAATGCCATTCACGGCGTATTTTTCCAGTCAGAAACGCGTTCGCTGAATCTGTTTATCGTCGGCGTCGGTCTCATTGGAAGTACTCTGCTCGAACAGATCAGAAACCAGACCGAATTCCTGCGGGAAGAAAAGCTGCTTAACCTGAATATTGCCGGACTTTCCAATACCAAAAAAATGCTGCTCGCTCCGGATGGCATCAAGCCGGAAAACTGGCGTAACCGCGTGATGGACGAAGGCGTGAAAACCAGTCTGCCCGCGTTCGTGCAGCGCATGATCGAGCTTAACCTGCCAAACAGCGTTTTTGTAGATTGTACTTCGGATAAAGACATTGTTCAGTATTACCATATGTTGCTGGACGCGAGTATTTCAGTGGTGACGCCCAATAAAGTGGCCAATTCCGGAACGTACTCGGAGTATCTTTCTTTGCAGCGGACTGCGCTTCAGAGAGGTGTAAAGTTTTTGTATGAAACCAACGTAGGCGCCGGATTGCCGATTATCAATACGATTCAGGGCTTAATGGCCAGCGGTGACAAGTTCCTGAAAATCGAAGCGATCCTTTCGGGAACGTTATCTTATATATTCAACAATTTTGGCCCGGGTGTTCGCTTTGCGGATGTTGTAAAGGAAGCCAAGGCAAAAGGATTTACAGAGCCGGACCCGCGAGACGATCTGAGCGGTGCGGACGTAGGCCGAAAAATACTGATTCTTGCGCGCGAAGTTGGCGTTCCGCTGGAATCTGAAGAAGTGAAAATCTCACAGATTCTGCCCGGCAACTGCCTGAATGCCCCGACTGTGGATGCATTTTTTAGGGAACTTGAAATTTCGGATTCCTACTTTGCAGAAATGCAGTCCAAAGCGGAGTTAAAAGGTGAAAAACTGCGCTACATTGCAACGCTGGAAAACGGCAAGGCAACGATTGAGCTGAAAACCGTGGATGCCAGCCATCCTTTTTACACCTTGTCGGGAAGCGATAACATTGTTTCCTTTACAACGGAACGCTACAAAGACCGTCCACTCGTAATAAAAGGGCCGGGTGCCGGTGCGGAAGTAACGGCTTCGGGCGTATTCGCAGATATCATGAGTATCAGTAGCTATTTGGGCTAGAAGGTTTTAAATTTTATAAATGAAAATTCACACACTTGAAGATATTATTAGAAAAGCTGCCAGATGCCTCGATGACGCGAAAGAATGTATGTTCGTAATGAGCCATGACTTTATAATTGACCGTTCATACCTTGCAATGTACCACGGTGTTCAGGCTTTGCTTTTTACCAGAAACACTGCAACAATGCCTTTTACGGAAGCATATATTGTTTTTCATCAGGAATTTATACTAACGCAGTTGATAGCAAAAGAACATGGCCTGGCTTTAAAACGAAGCTTTGAAAAACGCCAGTTCAGCGATTATGACTACGATGAAGTTTCACAGGAAGATGCAAAGGAATCGCTGGACGATGCCCGCGATTTTGCAGAAGCAGTAATACAATATTTAAAGGAAAACAATCATTTACAGTGAATTCAGTTAAAGCTTTTGCTCCTGCAACGGTTGCCAATGTTGCCTGCGGATTTGATATATTCGGTTTTGCCATTGAAGAACCCGGCGACGTTGTGGAACTCCGCCGCCGCGACGAACCCGGGATTGTCATTACGGATATTTTCGGAGATGAAGGACGGCTGCCCCGGAATGCAGAGAAAAATGCAGTGACTGTTGTGATGCTCCGGCTGCTTGAACATCTCGGAATTCAGGATTTCGGATGTGAAGTCGTACTGCACAAAAATATGCCTCTGGGTAGCGGAATGGGTTCCAGTGCGGCCAGCTCGGTGGCCGGCGTTGTCGCCATGAACGAACTGCTCGGCAATCCGCTTACCCGCCAGGAATTGCTGCCTTTTGCGATGGAAGGCGAACGGATGGCATCCGGTTCCGCGCATGCGGATAATGTAGGGCCTTCCTTGTTAGGCGGGTTCGTGGTCATCAGAAGTTATACGCCGCTTGATATTTTTACGATTCCGGTTCCGGAAGATTTGTATTGTACGCTTGTACATCCCGATATAGAAATCAATACAAAAGACGCACGGTTTATTTTGCGGAATGAAGTCTCGCTGAAAAACACGATTGCGCAAATGGGCAATGTCGCCGGCCTCGTCGCCGGGCTTATGAAAGCGGATTATGAGCTGATCGGCCGTTCCATGGTGGATGTGATTATCGAGCCGGTGCGGTCCATCCTGATTCCCGAATTCAATGCAGTAAAGCAGGCCGCTATTTCCAACGGTGCGCTTGGATGCAGCATTTCAGGGTCGGGGCCGTCTCTGTTTGCATTGAGCAGAGGAATGGAATCGGCGATAAAAGCAGGAAATGCCATGCAGCAGCAGTTTGCGGCAGCCGGAATAGAATCCAGCGTACATGTAAGCGCTATTAACAAAGGCGGTGCAGTTGTGCTGGAAAAATAATGAAGACAATAAAACCGTTTGATCGTTATTTGTTCATTTTTTTGTGGAAATGAACTTTCTTGTTTCCTCAGCGCGTTATTTACATCAGTTATAAAAACAAAAATAGCATGGTTACTGTAAGCGATACCGCCAAAAACAAAATTGTTGAACTCCGTAATGCAGACGGTCATTCGGATGATTATCAGATCCGCGTAGGCGTTTTAGGAGGCGGCTGTTCCGGTCTGACCTATAATCTCGAATTCAACTCAACAACCAATCCGAACGACATGGTTTTTGAAGATAAAGGCGTAAAAATCATTGTTGATAAAAAAAGCATTCTTTACCTCGCAGGAACAACGCTGGATTTCTCAGACGGCCTGAACGGTAAAGGATTTCAGTTTATAAATCCGAATGCCACACGTACCTGCGGATGCGGCGAAAGCTTCGCGGTGTAAACGGTTGTAAAATATTTTATTTTCAGAAACGCACTCCTAAAAGCGGGGTGCGTTTTTTTTATAATCTTCAAAGGTTTTAATTTGCCGCACCGATGGATTTTCCCGGGATAATCCTTTCAGATTACTATAAACAAAATTAATTTACACACAGCGGCAACGCCGTTCAAAACTTGATCAATGAAACCAACTCTTTTGATTCTGGCAGCCGGCATAGGCAGCCGTTACGGCGGTATCAAGCAACTTGACCAATTTGGCCCAAACGGGGAAACTATTATAGATTATTCATTATACGACGCAATCCGCAGCGGTTTCGGAAAAGTGGTCTTTATTGTAAGACAGGAAATCAAGGATAGTGCAGAAGCCATTTTTGCGCCAAAACTTCAAGGGAAAATCGAGTATGATTTTGCTATTCAGGGTATACAGTCGTATGTGCCAGCCGATCTTGGGAAAGTGGAAAGAGTGAAGCCGTGGGGAACCGGTCATGCCACTTTATGCGCCTGGGAACAGACAAAAACGCCGTTTGCCGTAATCAATGCGGATGATTTTTACGGACGTGAAGCATTTGCAACGATGTCGGATTTTCTACAAACGGATACCAATGAAAACCAGCATGCCATGATCGGCTATGAGCTGAAACGAACACTTTCCGAGAACGGAACCGTTTCAAGAGGCATATGCGTGGAAAGAGCGGATCATAATCTGGAATCGGTTGTGGAACGGACAAAGATCTTTGAAGACGGCGGTAAAATTTACTTTGAAGAAGACGGTACCCGTACCGAACTGGCTCCTGAAACGCCGGTTTCCATGAATTTCTGGGGATTCAAGCCATCCATGTTCCCGATTACCAAAGACTTGTTTGAAACGTACGCGAGAGAAAATATCAACACGCCGAAAGCAGAATTCTATATTCCTACGGTCATGACGCACATCATCAAAGGCGGTTTGGGCGATTGCCGTGTATTCCGCAGTTCTTCGGACTGGTTTGGCGTAACTTATCCGGAGGACAAGCCTGCGGTTCAGGCTGCTTTATCGGCGCTGCATGAGGAAGGTTCTTATCCTGAAAAGCTTTGGTAAAAAAGAAGTCAGGTAAAAACAGATTTAAATAAGAATATAATCAAAGGTACCCGTAGCTATGCTTCAGGTACCTTTGTCTTTTACGGCCGAAATTCTTTTCTACTGTTTGATTACTTTAAAAGTTTTCTCGTTCAACCGGATTAAATATACACCTGCAGACAAGTCGCTCAGATCTGTCTCCTGAATCCCCTCTTTGTTTTCGACAGCATGTACCTTGTTGCCGGCATGATCAAAAACTTCTAATCTGGTTATGATTCCTTCGGATTTTACCTTGAGATAATTTGTAACCGGATTAGGATATAGCGTTATTTGTTCTTCTGCTTCGGAATATTCTGGTTTATCCTTTTCTGCTGAATGCGTTGCTTCTGTTCGTGCCGAAGCCATGCTGCTGCCCGTCAGGTAAGCAGGCAAGTAGCGCCAGGGGCCATAAATTTGTCCGGTAATGGCCAGTGCAGGATCGTACTTTACACGCACGCGGACTTTGGTGAAAGGCCCTTGTTTGACAATCACATTTTTCAGTTCTGTTCCGGTAAGTCCAAGGCTCACATAAGCACTTTGCGAACCCGAAGATTGTGTGCTGTTAGTGATTATGTTATTGGAACCTTTGGAAAAACCCTGACCTTTCGCCTTTGTTTCCCAAACGAGCTTGCCTTTGTTCTTGCCTAGGAATGACTTTGCAAACAGTCCAACTCCAAAATCAGTCTTGCTGAACTGGCTTTGATTGATTGGTGTGGTTAAATTGGAATTGTAAAGGCGTGTGTTGTTTTGAAGGCCAGGCAACCAAATCCAGCCTGATTTGTTGCCATTATAAGTAATAATAGCTCCTTTGTTATTATTAAATAACGGCATTCCAATAATGATATCACTAAATCCATCTCCATCGATATCACCTGCGCCAGCAACATTTCCTATTGAATTTGAATAAAATATCTGCTCCTGATAATTATTAATAACCTCATTAGCTGGTGAGCCGCTAGGAATACCGGACGGAGACCCAAAGTACAAAAATGCAGCTACTTCAGAATCCTGATTTAAAGGACGGTTAAAATAAGGAACCTCTACAATAATATCACTATATCCATCACCATTTACATCTCCTGCACTTGAAACGGAGTAGCCCATGCCTGCATCTACTTTGTTCGATTCTAGAATAGATGGGGTCGGATTGAGACCGGTTGTAGTACCATAATAAATCATTGCAGCACCTTCATTATTTTGGCCGTTTTTATAACCGTATACTCCAACAACTACATCGCTTAATCCATCGCCATTTACATCGCCAGCAGATGATAAAGAAAAGCTCATATTAGCTCCTATTATGTTTCCTTCAATAGTTTTCGCTGGATTATTTGAGATGCCAGATAATGATCCATGATACACCTTAAAGTTTCCTTCAGAAGCTTCACCATTTGTATAATAAGGACTTCCTATAATAATGTCACCATATCCGTCTCCATTAATATCTCCGGCACCTGCAATTGAATTTCCAAACTGGGCTGCTGCCTGTGTACCTTCTAGTTTAATGGCTGGTACTGTATTTATGCCCTGTGCAGTACCATGGTAAATAAAAGCTGCACCTTCATCAAACTGTTTATCATAATTAGGATCTCCTACAATTACATCCCCAAATCCATCTCCATTAACGTCTCCTGCACTTGCCACTGACCAGCCCATTGATGAATTAGGTTGATTGATGTTTTTAAGAACAGAGCTATTACTCTTGTTTATACCTTGTGCAGAGCCGTAGTAAATTAAAGCAGCTCCTTCCAGAAGAATATTTTTCTTTGAATCATAACTTATGAAATAACCCATATCACCAATAATTATATCGCTATAACCATCTCCATTTACATCACCTGCACCTGCAACAGAGTAACCCAAAAAGCTACTTTCCGGTACATCTTCAATTATTGTTATTGAATTTAGATTTAGATTAATACCTTTTGCAGTGCCATAAAATATAAATGCAGCTCCCTTGTCATTATAATCAGGAGCTCCAACAATTATATCACCAAATCCATCCGCATTCACATCTCCTGCACTGGCAACTGATTGGCCAAATTTCATGCCGTCTTGGTTTCCTCCCAATTTATCTGCCAGCATTTCTTCAACTCCGCTTCCGCCCCCATGAAAAACAAAAACTGCACCTTCATCCTTGTTTCCATTGTCATAAGTGTTTGCTCCGACAATAACGTCGCTGTAACCGTCTCCGTTCACATCGCCTGCGCTGGCGACAGCGATGCCTAGTCCTGCATCTGCCTGATTGCTTTCCAGCTTTGAAGAGGCCTCCATATTGATCCCTTCTGCTGATCCCAGGTATACAAATGCAGCCCCTTCATTAGCCTGTCCATTATCATAGTTGCGTGCCCCGATGATCAGGTCGCTGTAACCGTCTCCGTTTACATCGCCTGCCGAAGCTACTGCCATGCCAAACTGAGCCTCGGCCTGGTTGCTTTCCAGGATAACAGCATCTTTAATGATGCCATTTGCTGATCCTTTATAAACCAGCGCGGCGCCTTCATTGGTTTCTCCCTTGTCATACTGGTATGCTCCGGCAACGATATCGCTGTACCCGTCTCCGTTCACATCGCCTGCTGACGACACGGCATGGCCCATTCTGGCATCAATCTGGTTGCTTTCCAGTACGGCCGGATTGCCTGCTGCAATCCCAGCAGCAGAACCGTGGTATACAAATACAGCACCTTCGTCCGTTTGGCCGTTGTCATAAAGCCGGGCACCCACCAGCACGTCACTGTACCCGTCTGCATTCACATCACCGGCACTGGCTACCGAAAAGCCCATCGTTGCACCGGCCTGATTTCTTTCCAGCGTAGCTGCCGCAGCAGTGACTATTCCCGAAGCCGAGCCGTGATAGATAAAAGCTGCACCTTCATTGCTTTCACCTTTGTCATACTGGTGCGCGCCAATAACAATGTCACTGAAACTGTCTCCATTCACATCTCCTGCAAGGGCAGCCGAATTGCCAAAGCCTGCGTCCGCCTGATTGCTTTCCAGAACAGCAAACCCGTTTGTATTCACACCGGCTGCCGAACCATAGTATACAAATACAGCTCCTTCGTTGCTTTCTCCCTTGTCATAATTAACTGCTCCTGCAAGCACATCGCTGAAACCGTCTTTATTGATGTCACCTGCGCTGCTGACCGAGTAACCAAAAAGTGCTTCTGCCTGATTACTTTCCAGGATCAAGGCGGGATTTACAGCAAGTCCTGTGGCGGAACCATGATAAATAAAGACTGCTCCTTCATTGTTCTGGCCTTTGTCGTAGTAAGGAGCACCTGCCAGTACGTCACTGTATCCGTCGCCATTCACATCGCCTGCACTGGACACGGAAAATCCCATCCATGCAAAGTTTTGGTTTCCTTCAAAGGATTTATTGGCATTGCCGGGATGGCCGTTGGTCACAAGCGGATCAATGGTGACAGGATATGCGGCATGATCCGTACTTACGGTTATAATGACTTCGTTTTGCTTATAGGCCAGCGTGGCCGCCAATGTTTTGCCATTTGCGTCCCAGCATTTCAGGTCGTTGTAAACCAGCTGTTTTTCCAGATCTCCGCCTGCTTTTTCCGTGTAGAAATGAAGCTCGTTTGCATGCAGATCATTGACCTTCAAGCCTTCGGCGGAAAGTTTTATCTGCAGCTGCCGGGTGTTCTCCGGCGCTGAACGTACGATAAAGTTCTGGCGAAGACCCTCTTCTGTGTTGATATACTGTTCGGTAAAGCCCCGGTGAATAATTTCAAGTTGGTTATCCCTGCTTTCTGTCCGGGCATCCGTTTCAGGCGAATGCAAAAGCTTGCCATCTGCAAAGATGCCTTTGTTGATGAGTTTAAGCCTGAAATTGTGACCGGCAGAATCAATGCGGTTTTGTACTGTCAGGGTTCCGGGCTTGTAAAAAGCCCTGAGTCCCTGCTTGCGGTTCGGGCTTTGCAGTACGCCTTTTTCATTTTCTTTGGAAATGTTGTACTCCCGTCTGGCAAGGCTCTGACGAATGTCCGACAGGGTGTTTTCGGAAACAGCGGACTTTTCAGGCGTTTGACTGTTTGCACTTTTAACAGCAGAAACCGGCTTCATGGAAGTGTTCCGGTCTGTAAAGTCGCTTAGCAGACCGGCTTCGAGGATTGCCCCGCAGGCAAGCAGGCTGAAAATAATAAACCTGTAATGATGCTTCATGGATCATTTAAATAAGTGTGAGAAAATAGAAGACAGAATGCCTTGAACAAGCATTTTCAAATCTTGCCGTTTCCTATATTTACTTATCTAAACAATGTGCAATGTTACTGCTTTGATTACCAAACGGATTTTATCCTGAGATGCCTGGCGGAAAACAGAAGCGGGAAATTGTAGTGTGTAACACTACAATTTCCCGCTTTGACTGATTTTAATGATTTCTGTACCTGTATTTCTATTTCTGCACAAGTGCTTCCATCATTTTTTCGGCAAGGAATTTGTTTCCGTTATCTGTCAAATGCACGCGGTCGGTTGTGAGAATGCCTTTTTCTTCGTTTTTAGGATTGTTCTGGGCAAGGTAATCCTGAAAGTATTTCCTTAAATCACATAACTGAAGATTGTTGCGCGTGGCAATTTCACGGATCAGTCTGGAATAATAGTTCAGGTCGCCGTCCTGCGGGTTGGAAGCATCGTTCCTTTCACCGATCACTGTTGGCGTACATACAATCACACGGATATTCTGCGCTTTCATTTTCTTGATCAGCGCCTCATAGAATTTAACGTATTTGTCAGGATCGGTTCCCGTTCCGTACGTAGTTTTGTGCCATACATCGTTGATTCCGACATAAATAAACACGACATCCGGTTTTTTGGAAAGTACGTCATCTTCAAGCCTCAAGTAAAGATCATAAACTTTATTGCCGCCGATTCCGGCTCCCATCAGTTCATACTGACTTTCTTTGCCCTGTGCTTTCAGCATTTCGGTCATTTTTGTGATGTACCCGGTCGGACTTACGCCCGCCTGCGTAATGGAATCACCGAAAAAAATGACGCGCAGTGGTTTGTCCTGACGCATGGCTAGTAACGGCAAAGCAACAAATGCAACTTTTAAAAATTTAAATAAGATCCGCATATCAATGAAATAAATGGTTTTTGTAAAAAAGGCAAAACTGGCATGAAGTTACCCGTTGGCAACATACCGAATCAGGAAGGATTGATAAGCCGGATCTGAGCGGAGTCAAGCGGATAATGTAAGGTAAAGTTTTTGCCCGGTATCAATTCGGTTTCAAAATGCAGGGGCAAAGTCAGCGTTCTGATTTTATTTTCAATCAATGCACTTACGTGCAGCTGATTATTCTGTTGCGTACAAGTCAGCACTTCGCCGTGAATAATGAAATCCTGAGATGAAACATCTTCTTTGACAAATACTTCCACCGGCGTTCCTGCTTTTTCGATTTTACCGTGATCCATTACAACAACCTGATCGGCAAGCCGGAACAGCTCGCCGACATCGTGCGTCACAATAACGATGGAAAAACCAAACTGCTGCCGGAATTTCAGTAGCAATGCCTGCAGGCTGTAACGCATGGCATAATCCAGCGCAGCAAAAGGTTCGTCCAGAAGCAGCAATCGAGGTTTCCGGACCAAAGCCCTTGCCAGAGCCACACGCTGTTGCTGCCCGCCGGAAAGCTGAAACGGCTTGCGGCCCGACAATTGCGTTAACCCGGTGGCTTCAAGCAACTCGGTTACAATGCTTTTGTCATCTTCTTTTGCAAGCGCAAAGGAAAGATTTTCTTCAACCGTAAAATGCGGAAAAAGCGCGTAGTCCTGGAAAACAAATCCTGTATTGCGCAGCTGCGGAGAAAAGGATTTTTTTGTTGCATCATCAAACCAGACTTGCCCGTCAAAGGTGATTTTTCCGAACTGCGGATTGATTAAACCGGCAATTTGTTTCAGTAATGTTGTTTTTCCGGCTCCCGACGGCCCGGTTACGGCCAGAATGTTTCCTTGTTTCAGCGTAAAAGCAATCTCCATCGGTAAGGTTCCATGGGCAGTGTGAAGCGAATGCCGGATGTTGATGTCAAGAAGATTGTCGGACACGAAGCAGATTATTGTTAATGGAATAGACAATCAGCAAAATAACGAATGTAATGGCAAAAAGTACCAGTGCATATTGATTTGCAGCCGGATAATTGAGCGCTTCGACTTCATTGTAAATGGCTACGGAAGCTACTTTTGTAACGCCCGGAATGTTGCCACCGATCATCAGCACCACGCCGAATTCGCCGACAGTATGCGCGAATGTAAGTACAAATGCCGTAAGAACAGCAGGCTTGCAGTTTGGCAAAAGGATTCTGAAGAAAGTTTCCCGTTCACTTTTCCCCAGCGTGTACGAAGCTTCACGCAACGACGCCGGAAGCGACTGCAGACCGGCGCGGATCGGATACACCATAAAAGGCAGGCTGTACAGAACGGATGCGATGACGAGTCCCGGGAATGAGAATACAAGCCTTAATCCAAGAACTCTCTCGATAAAATCGCCAAACCAGTAGGAGGGACTGAATGCAAGCAGCAGATAAAAGCCAATGACCGAAGGCGGCAAAACCAGCGGCATGCCGATAATGGCTTCAACGATTCCTCTGCCCCGGAACTTCCCGAATGCAAGCCAATACGCAAGCGGCAGTGCAAATACAAGCAGGATCAGCGAAGTGATGGTGGCCAGCCGGAAAGTAAGCCAGAGCGGTTGCCAGTCCATTTATTTGGAAATAAAAGAATTAAGGAACAAACTGTTTGTAACCATATTTTTTGAAAATAGCCTGGGCTTTTCGGGAAAACAGAAAATCATAAAATTGCTTGCTGGATACCTTCTTGGGCGAATCTTCACTGTGTTTCAGTAATAGGGCAGCCTGCTGAATAGGTTTGTAAGCAGTGGAATCAATAAGGATATAATGGCCTTTGCCTTTCATTTCCGGTGACAAAACGATGGACAATGCATTGAAGCCGGCATCGGCCGAACCCGAAGTAATATATTGAGCAGTTTGTGCAATGCTTTCGCCGTAAACCAGCTTTTTTTCCACATCTGCAAAAAGATTTTCCGATTTTAAAACCTGAACGGCCGCTTCTCCGTAAGGTGCGGTTCTGGGATTGGGAATGGCGATTTTCCGGATCTTTTCAGTTCCGAGCAGCGCCGTGTTCAGGTTGTTTTCAGGAATGTCTTTTGACCATAGGACGAGTGTTCCCAATGCATAAATCTTTGGTTCTTCGTCCGAACCGCCGTTTTTAAACACTTCATTCGGGTATTTTGCATCAGCCGAAACAAAAACGTCAAACGGCGCGCCTTCCCGGATCTGCGTCGTTAGTTTCCCCGAAGAGCCGGTTACGATCTGCAGCTGTTTTCCGGATTCCTTTTCAAATTCTTTCTGGATTTCCTTCATCACGTACTGCACGTTGGCAGCCGTGGCGACCACGATTTTTTCGGACGGTTTGGAGCAGCCGGCAAGCAGCGTAAGAAATAACAGAGAAATGCGTTGAAAGTTCATGCTGCAATTTAAGGGATAAACTGCAATTGAAGTGAAGTATTTAAATGTATACGCGGACAATTAAAGTCATTGCATCCCATTGCATTAAAAATTGTAAATTGCGCCCCGTTTCAAACTTGTGGCCCGGAAAAAGTTCCAGCCAGCAGCCAATAGCTGAAAGCTAGCGGCTTAATTTTACATAAAAGAATGATAATAGATACTGCCCGGCGCACCAAGCAAACTTCGGAATACTACTTTTCTGTGAAGCTTGCCGAAGTACGTAAACTGATCGCCGAAGGAAATGACGTCATCAATCTTGGAATCGGAAATCCTGACATGATGCCGTCAGAAGAAACGCTGAAAGCCCTTTCCGAAGCTTCGCAAAAACCGCAGGCTCACGGCTATCAACCGTATACCGGAACGCCGGCTTTCCGCAGTGCCATTGCAGCATTTTATGATCATACGTATGGTGTAAAACTGGATGCTTCTACTGAAATACTGCCTTTAATTGGCTCAAAAGAAGGGATTACGCATATTTCACTGACTTTTCTGGACCCCGGTGATGAAGTGCTGGTTCCGGAGCTGGGTTACCCGGCTTACCGGGCAGTAAGCCAGATGGTCGGCGCTGTTGTGAAAGAATACCCGCTCCGCGAAGAGCATGGCTGGCAGCCGGACTGGGTTGCCATGGAATCACTTGTGACGCCGCAAACCAAGATGATGTGGCTGAATTATCCGCATATGCCAACCGGCGCGCCCGCAACGCGTGAGCTGTTTGAAGAAGCAGTTTCATTTGCCACAAAGCATAAAATTCTGCTCTGCCACGATAATCCGTATAGCCTGATATTGAACAAAAAACCGCCTTTAAGCCTGCTTTCAGTAGAAGGTGCGAAAGATGTAGCCATTGAACTGAATTCGATGAGCAAGTCGCATAATATGGCAGGCTGGCGTATGGGCTGGATGGCAGCGGCAAAACCGTACATTACGGCTGTACTTACGATTAAAAGCAACGTGGATTCGGGCATGTTCTGGGCGATGCAGGAAGCGGGCGTTTCCGCATTAGGCAATTCCGATGCCTGGCACCAGGAACGCAACGCCGTTTATCAGGGCAGGCTGGAAGCAGCTGAAACACTTTTGAGCACGCTGGGCTGCACCTGGGACGCAAAGCAGGAAGGAATGTTTTTGTGGGGCAAACTGCCGGAATCTGTCGAGTCTGCAGAAGCGCTGGTGAACAGCCTTTTAGTTGAAAAACATGTGTTTATAGCTCCGGGATTTATTTTCGGGCCCAAAGGCCAGCGTTATATCCGGCTGTCGCTTTGCCTGCCAAAAGAAAGAATCTGGGAAGCGGTAAAAAGAATCAAAGGAGCATAACAGCAGGAATCAAGGTTTATTATTCAGGTTTTTACCTTTCGAAAAATGATAATCAGTATTGTCGGGATCGGATTGCTTGGCGGGTCGTTTGCTTTGAGCCTGCGGGAAAAATATCCCAATATAAAATTTGTCGGCGTCGATACGTCCGTTGTCAACCAGAAAATTGCGCTGGCAAAAGGCATTGTGGATGAAATAGTAAGCCTGGACGAAGCTCTTCAGATATCAGAACTTAATGTGCTGGCTACGCCTGTGGATGCCATTAACAAGCTGCTTCCTTACATGCTGGACCGTATTCCGGATGACCGTACGATCATGGATCTGGGTTCAACGAAGGAATTGATCTGCAGGCTGGCCGATTTACATCCCAAACGCCGCCAGTTTGTAGCCGTACATCCGATGGCAGGAACCGAAAATTCGGGTCCGGGAGCTGCGTTCAAGGAATTGCTGCCGAACAAAAACGTCATCATTTGCGACAAGGAAAAAAGCAGCCCGGATTCATTGGTTCTGGTTGAAACTTTTTTACGTGATACCGGTATGAAGATCCATTATATGACGCCTGTTGAACATGATCTGCACCTGGCTTATGTTTCGCATCTGAGCCATATCAGTTCCTTTGCACTCGGATTGACCGTTCTGGATAAAGAACAGGACGAAAAGGCCATTTTCGATATGGCGAGCACCGGTTTTTCTTCCACGGTTCGTCTGGCTAAAAGTTCGCCGCAAATGTGGGCGCCGATTTTTGACCAGAATAAAATCAACGTTTCCAAGGCACTCGGCGATTACATTGAGCTATTGAAAAAATTCAAGGATGCCATTGATAACAAAGACCTGGAAACAAGCCTTAATTTCATGAACCGTGCAAATGATATCGGTCGTATTCTGGCGGGTATTGAGAAAAAGTAATACTGTTCCGGTGAGTTGTAAGACTCTGTCTGAAAGCAAGTTGTCTTTGTAAAATATGTGTTTTCAGACGTAGCCTTTTCTTGACAGGAACCAAATTTGTTGTAGCCGCTGTTTACTTTGGACTTGCGAAGTATTTAACCCCAAGCCGATTTTTAGTCAAAATAGCAATCATATCCGATCGAATTTGTCAGACTTTTCCTTTTAAATAGATCTTAATAATTTCCGCATTAAAATATTTAAAATGACAAAAGCTCACGCAGTATTTGCAGCAGTAATGGTGGCGCTAAGCGTTACATTGGGAATCCGTCAGATCAATCCGTTTTCTGAAATTTCTCCTAACGAATCTTCATCATCCGTAAAACAGGATTCCATTCTGCAACCGCAATGGGCAACGCTTTACGATTCGCTGGGATTAAAAGAACAAGGTCTTTGCAAAGCGGCATTCTACTATGCATGGATGGGTTTTCAAAAAATGAACCTGCATAATCCGGTACTCGCCATTGCCGATTTCAGTCAGTCTTCGCGCAACAAAAGACTTTACGTTATTGATCTGATCAAGAAGAAAGTACTTCTTAATACGTATGTTGCGCATGGCCGGAATTCAGGTCAGGAGTTTGCCGAAAGATTTTCTAATAATAACTCATCTTTTCAGTCCAGCCTTGGTTTTTACAAAACCTTAGGGACCTATCAAGGAAAACACGGTCTTTCGCTTCGGCTGGAAGGTGTGGAAAAAGGAATTAATGACCGCGCACTGGAAAGAGCGATTGTCATGCACGGCGCGGACTACGTAAGCGAAGATTTCATCAAGAATACCGGAAGGCTGGGCCGGAGTCTGGGCTGCCCCGCTGTTTCCATTGCCGATTCCAAAACACTGATCAACATGATGTACAACGGGGCGGGCCTTTTTATTTATTCAGCAGATCAGAATTATTTCAAAACTTCACCGCTCCTTGCCGGTTTGTCATCAGAAAAAGATAATTCCGTTCTGGAAGAAGCTTCCAATTTATATACATCGGGAAAATAAAGAAGCTGGCCTTTTTCATTGCAGTCTGCACCCAGATATAATAGGAATACAGGAACCCGGGCTTTCAGTTTATGCCATTTCGGCGGTACAGAAGTCGTGTCCGGTTCAGTCATGAAATCATTGTCCAGAATTTTGTCGCCGGCCATATAATTGGCAAGATCAGTCGGGCGCTGGACGCGTACACAGCCATGACTTCTCCACCGCTGATTGGAATTGAACAAATATCTTGCATTGGTATCGTGTAGGTAAATAGCCAGCGGATTTTTGATTTCAACTTTTAATAATCCCAGTGAATTATCTCCGCCGGTTTCCTGGCGAAAGCGGTACGGGAATTTTTCAGCCGTCAACTCGTCCCATTTTATATCTTCGGGGTCAACAACCTGACCTTTGTTGTCAATAATCTCAATCCGGTTTCTGGAAAGATACTCTGGGTCGTTCATGGCCTTCGGAAACATTTCCTTTATTGCGATACTTTTGGGAACGTTCCAGTAAGGGTGTGTTACAATGCTGGTTGCATACGTATCGATTGTTGGTGTCTGCGTATCATTTTTGCCAACTACCGTCCGCATGCTCAGCACATTTTGTCCGGCCGAATCCATTGCAGTGAGGTATGCGCCACGAATATTCACCATTACAAATCTCGGAGCGCCCTTGGACTGGCGTTTTATCCAGCGGTAAGCATTCAGCGACTTGGCGACTATTGCCGCACTGTCTGATTTGTTTTCCTTGATCAGACGCGTATAATGCACTTTCAAATTATGGTAAACAGGAAAAACCGGTTCCAGTTTGGTCAGCATTTTGTCCATTGACTGGCCGTCTGCAATTTCCTCAGCTACCTTGCGGAGTTCAGTCGTATCCGCTTTTACCACTTTTTCCGTGTATTTGAGCGGTGGCTTATGGCCATACGCAACTTCTTCAAGCAGTTTGAAAACAGGCGCTTTTTCACCATTGGAGGAAAATTTGTCTGTTTTAATCCCGGCATTGTTCGCGAAGGTCAGGATTGCTTCATAGGTTTCCGAATTGCTTAATTCTTTTTCCAGTTCCTCTCTGGACATTTCCGCAGGGCCTTTTTTACAGGATTGAAAAACAACCAATGTAAATACGATAACCAGCGGGAAATATTTACTACGGCCTAAGCCAGACAGAATTCGCATTGTAAAAGTCAGGTTTGTTCTGATCGTTACTTATACAATTGTTGTGCTAAGGTTTTCCAGGTTTATAAAAATTGCATTAAAGTACTTTACTGCTGTTATAAAGGCCATTTAGATAATTGGCCTCCATGCGCATGCTGTTGTATTTTGGGGAAATTTCGTAACAAGTACTGATATCTGAATTAGTAATAAAGTAAGTAGCATTTAAAAGGTAGTTGCTCCTTCTACCAAAAGTACAGCAATAAAAAAGCCAGACAAAAATGCCTGGCTTTGTGACCGCGACGGGAATCGAACCCATATCTAGAGTTTAGGAAACTCCTATTCTATCCGTTGAACTACGCAGTCCTGTTGTTTCTTAAAGTTAACTTCTCTTACGTATTTAAAAGAATCCGCCTCTTGATCATAACAGAAGTTCAGATCAAGAGGCATTGTCTTGTAATCAGGGCGCAAAATTGCGGAAAAAGACTTTAAATAACAAATGATTATTCCTGTGTTTCAACGGCCGTGTAGCCCAGATCAAGCCAGTTCGGGTAAATGGAGAAGTGTTTTTCTTTCACCATACTGAACAGCACATTCTTAAGTTCATCGATATTTTCCTTTTTCTCAGCTGAAATAAACACAACATGTTCTGCTTTGTCGGCAACGTAACTTCTTTTTAGCTGATCCAGAACGCTTTCATTCGACGTCACAACTTCATCTTCCGCCTCTTCATCATTGTAGGAAGGTTTATAAAGGTCGATTTTATTAAAAACCAGAATAGTTGGCTTGTTTGAAGCGCCAATTTCTTCCAGCGTTTTATTGACAACATCCAGATGCTCCTCAAAAGAAACATGTGAAATGTCCACAACATGCATCAGAATATCAGCTTCCCGAACCTCGTCCAGCGTGGATTTAAAAGATTCAATAAGTGTTGTCGGCAACTTGCGTATAAAACCGACTGTATCCGTCAGCAGAAAAGGAATATTTTCCATATTCACTTTCCGGACAGTGGAATCAACGGTTGCAAACAACTTGTTTTCCGCAAAGACATCCGCTTTGGAAAGTCCGCGCATTAATGTTGATTTTCCCACGTTGGTATAACCTACAATCGCAACACGTACAAGCCGGTCTCTTTCCTTGCGCCGGGTTGTGCTCTGGCGGTCTACTTTTTCAAGTTTTTCTTTCAGAAAAGCAATCCGGTCTTTTACAATCCTTCTATCCGTTTCCAATTCCGTTTCACCCGGACCACGCATTCCGACACCGACACCCGACTGGCGGCTTAAGTGCGTCCACATACGGGTCAGACGCGGATACATATATTGGTATTGAGCAAGTTCGACCTGCAATTTCGCCTGCGCAGTTTGTGCACGCATGGCAAAAATATCCAGAATGAGCAAGCTCCGGTCAATGACTTTGATATCTTTAAAAACAGCTTCCAGATTACGCACCTGGGATGGCGTCAGATCATCGTCATAAATGATCATATCCACCGGGTTGGCCGTTACGAACGTTAGTATTTCTTCCAGTTTCCCCTTGCCGGTATAAGTGCGGATATCTGCTCTTTCCAGGTTCTGAGTAAATGTCTTAACGGTTTCAACGCCTAATGTAGATGCCAGAAAAGCAAGTTCTTCCAGGTATTCTTTTGTTTTTTCAACAGGTTGTTTTTGTGTACTGACAGCCACAAGCACAGCAGTTTCCTGCTTGACAGCTGTTGAGTACGATTTCTTCTTATCGATCATGCAAAATTATTTTATTTTTAAAACTACCGCTTTTTCAGTTAAATAGTACAAATACAGAGCGGAAGACGTAGCGATGCAACGGCGTACCGTTTGCAAAAGTTCAATGGCCTCAATTAGTAAAACAATAATTATAAGTTAATAAATCCATTTTTATAATTAATATTCATCCTTTGAAAATGCCGTTTAACTGCAAATTCGAAGGTTTTTTTTAATGTGCAATCAAATAATTGTTTGCAGCCACTTTTGTATGATTTAACTGATCCATACCGATTTATGCCAACGCGGACTATCATAATCGTTCCCGTCCATAACGGTCGCCTTGCAGAATTTCAACAAACAGCAGAATTTCATTTAAGAAACAAAAACGGGTTTTCGCGGGTTTAACCTTTATTACTTTGTCGATTGCCCTTCATGAAAATAGAACAGATTTATACCGGATGCCTTGCGCAGGGTGCCTATTTTATAGTTTCCAACGGCGAAGCAGCCGTCATTGACCCTTTGCGGGAAGTGGAACCATATATCCAGAAAGCTGAAAAACTGGGTGCAAAAATAAAGTATGTTTTTGAAACGCACTTTCATGCCGACTTTGTTTCCGGCCATATCGATCTTGCCGAAAAAACCGGCGCAGCCATTATTTACGGCCCGAATGCAAAAACAGGTTTCAAATCGCAGATTGCAAAAGATGAAGAACTGTTTCAGCTTGGTGAAGTGACGATCAAAGTGCTGCATACACCCGGGCATACGCTGGAATCCAGCTGTTACCTGTTGTTTGATAAAGACGGTACGCCAACGGCGCTTTTCAGCGGAGACACGCTGTTTATCGGAGATGTAGGCCGGCCGGATCTGGCGCAAAAAGGCGATCTGACCATGAATGATCTTGCCGGAATGCTTTATGACAGTCTGCGTTCCAAAATCATGACTTTGCCCGATGAGGTCATTGTTTATCCGGCACATGGCGCAGGTTCAGCCTGCGGTAAAAACATGAGCAAGGAAACTTCGGATCGTCTCGGAAACCAGAAAAGGTTTAATTATGCTTTGCGGGCGAATATGACAAAAGAAGAATTTATTCATGAAGTGACTGCCAATTTGCCTGAACCGCCGCAATATTTTCCTGAAAACGTAAAGCTGAACCGTGAAGGCTACGAAAGCATTGACGACGTGCTTGAACGGGGAAGCCGTGCCTTGTCGGCAGTGGATTTTGAGAAACTGGCCAATCTTACGGGTGCGTTGATTCTGGATACACGGAATGCGGCGGAGTTTGCAATAGGGTTTATTCCCAATTCAATCAACATCGGACTTGATGGCGGCTTTGCGCCCTGGGTCGGTGCGCTGGTTCCGGATCTGAAGCAAAACCTGCTGATTGTAACCGAGCCTGGAAAAGAGGAAGAAGTTGTTACACGGCTTGCAAGAGTAGGTTATGACCATACCATCGGATATCTGGACGGCGGATTTCAAAGCTGGATAAAATCAGGTAAAGAAATCGATTCGGTACAAAATATGGTAGCCGGTGAATTTGCCGATCATCTGCTGGCAGGTCAGCTGGAAATTATTGACGTCAGGAAACCGGATGAATTTAATTCCGGGCATGTAAAAGATGCGCAGAATGTGCCGTTGGATAATTTAAACGATCTGATGTCCGGTTTTCCAAAAGACAAAACGCTTTACGTGCACTGCGCCGGCGGCTACCGTTCCATGATCGCAGCTTCCATTCTGAAATCCAGAGGCTTTGATCATATTGTCAATATCGAAGGCGGCTACGGCGCATTGACCAAAACCAACGTTGCAGTGGTTAAAGGTCCGGAAATCGGCGTGTAAAAGCTCTATAGTTTGCGTGCAACCATATAAAGTTGTTCGTCGCCGAGTACAAAAGGATCTGCTTCCAGGTTCCCGAATGTTCCGACCACTTGCAGACCGGCATTTTCAAACATAAATGTAAGTTCTGAAAGTGTGTAAATATGCTGACGTACCGTATGTGTTATTTTTTCTTTTCCTGAAATGAAAGTCTGTTCTGCTTCAATGCAGCCGAGTTCCGGGCGGTATTCATTTTCCGCGAGATAAATGATATCGTCTTTTACAGGCATCCAGTTCCGTGTCTGGAAATTGGGCAGGATACTTTCAGCCAGGTTTTCCGTATGCACTGCAAAGTGGCCGCCGGTTTTTATTGCATGTGCTGTTTTTGAAATGAACAACTGCATTTCAGCCCGTGGAAAAAAGCTGAAACTGTTACCGAAACAATAAGCAGAGTCGTAAAAACCGTTTGGAAATTCATATTCCAGAATGTCCGTACAAACGACCTGAATGGGCAGATTCCTTTTTTTTACAACTGCCTGAAGTTCGTTGCAGTATTCAGGGGAAATATCGATGCAGGTCAGTTCACAGCCGTCTTCCGAAAGCGGCAATGCATGGCGCCCGTATCCCGAAAGGACGTCCAGCACTTGGCTGTCCGGCTTGATTTCCAGTACGTCACGAAGAAAATCCACTTCGTATTCTGTATATTCCTCATCCTGATGCAGTTTCCAGGCGCGCTGCGGAAGTCCTTTAAAATAAGTATGGTACCAGGCCAAAATGGAGTCGTTTAAGGGGCAAAACTAGCAAAAAGCTTTCAGTTTAATCATTATTTCATTTGCATAAGTCCGGGCGTAAGGCGGAGATAGACCTGTGCAGACACAGGATTTTTGCCATACGCAGGCTGCAGATATTTGTCAATAGCGTAAACCCCGACCTGCCCGCCGGCCTGCACAAGCGTATTCCGGAATGAAGCCAGCTGCCGGTTTATACCAACGGAAAACAAGGAAACCGGGAAAGCTTCTTTCGGAATTTCATCATACCATACAAGATCAAGCTCGTGACTGCTTTTCTGAACCCATTCATAACGTCCGTAAACAGCCCATTTATCCAGTTGCAAGTTGGATTCCAGCAATACGGAATGTTCCTTGTGATGATCGCCGGCATTGTTCAGTCCCCAAACCAATGTAGAGGAAATCCATTTGTTGTTCCCGTTCAAACCGGCCGAATGTTGTACGGAAGCCGTTGTCCGTTTTACATTTTCGTCAGGGCTCAGCATTTCGGGACTATTAATGTAAGCCTGGCTTGCCTGCAATGCCCAGTTTGCCGACGGGTTGAAAAGTAATCTGTAACTGTATGAATCGAATTTTGGTTTGTCAAAATCAAACCGGTTTTCATCCGGTTCGCGTCCGGTGAAAGAAGAACCTTCGAGCTTGAACTTTCCGTAACGTACGCCAGCCGTCACCACGCCGAATGTAATATGCGTCGCGTCCTGCCAATGATGGCCCAGAACAGCATCCGGATTATTGAAAGCAGACATCCGGTGCATAAATGCAGTCGGGCCCAAAGCCGGTTCGCCGGGATAGCCGGCATAAATCGTTAAGTCCACTTTGTCATTGATGCGCTGCGTGTAAGCTACGGAAAGTTCGGAAATGAGGTCGTGCGGATGCTGGCTGTTCACCAGCGGCGACCCTTTCCAGCTTTCGCCGGACTGAAAAAGCAACGGATAGCCCGCGCCTCCGTCTGTGATCCGGTCCAGTGAAACCATTCCGCGCAGACTGAGCAAACCATTTTTACCAACCTGCCGCTGCGCCATTCCCATAAACCAGTTCGGAGCGCTGAACTTTGATTGCGAACCGTTCCGGTTTTTATTATTTATATTCTGACCCGTATACCGCAGAAAAATGCTGGCGTGCAGCATGTAATTCCATTTATTTGCATGTTTCATATAAGCATACATCGGCGTTGCATCCGGTTGCCAGCCCGTTCCCGATCCGTTACGGTTCATCGGCAGGCTCAGCGAAAAATTGTGCGTCATCTGTGCGCCGCCGTGTTCCATGCCTTCATGATGATCCATTTTTCTCATGTCATGCATGGCGTGATTGGTCGTGTCTTTGGCGGGTTCCTGATGGTGTTCATGCTGCGCAAGAACAGGCAGAGCAACCATCAGCGTGGCTGCCAGTAGGAGGGATATGGAATGGTTTCGTTTCATGATGAAGTATTGATTTTATCAGTGCGGAGCAGCAGTTTTACGGCAGCAGCTTGGCAGTTTGTCGTGCGCTTTCTGATTGGCAGGCTGTAGGTCCGCATCGTAGCCTGTATTGTTGATCGTCGCTTTAATTGCTTCCGGCGTCGTCTTGTCAGGATTGTATTTTACGGTAATTACTTTGTCTGTTAAATTCAGGTTCGCTTCCTTCACACCTTTGGAAAGACCGAGATTGCGTTCCAGACGAGCCTTGCACATTTCGCATATGGCAGAAGTTTTTATTTTAATTTCCTTGTCACCATCCGCAAAAGCAAGGTTCATGGTGACGAGTAAAGCGGCGAGTATATTCAAAATGGCCTTTTTCATGATTCTGAATGGTTATAACTGATTTATTTTTACTAAAAACACATTTCCAAAAGCTAAAAGCTAAAAGCTAATGGCTAACAGCTAACAGCTAACAGCTCCATAAAACTTAATGATTATGATCTGTACTGTCGGTTCCTGCCATGGCAATTTCCTGAAGATCCATTTTACAGACAGGACATTTGCCGGCTTCTGTATAGGTTTTTTCCCCTTCGCAATGCATCGGACAGGCGTACGATCCGGCAGCGGACACTTTGGTTTCCGTATAGGCATCCTTTTCTGCTTTGTCGTTACCGGAATTACAGGCTGCAAAAAGGAAGATAAAGGATGCAAAGATGGCTTTGTTCATAATGACTAAGGTTTTGATGATGTTTTAAATAGCAATTCTGATTTTAATGGCCGCCTACTTTGTCCAGTGCTTTTCGGGGCAAGGCGCTTTTTTTGAATTCCCCCGGCGTAAGGCCTGTCACTTTCTTGAACTGGTTGCTCAGATGCGCCGTGCTACTGTATGAAAGCCGCCATGCCATTTCACTGAGCGTAAGTTCATTATAGGAAAGCCATTCTTTTATTTTCTCCACTTTCTGCGCAATGATATATTGTTCGATCGTCTGGCCGGTTTCGGATGAAAACAGATTGCTGAGATAGGAATAGTCGTAACCGATTTTTTCCGACAGATAATCTGAAAAATTCATGGCAGCCGGTTTGTTTCCTTTCAGGTTCTGTACTTCCTCTATAATCAGTGTTTTGATATGTTCGGCCAAAGCGGTTTTGCGGTCGTCGAGAAGTTCAAAGCCATTGGTTTCCAGCATATCTTTGATCTGTTTCAGTTTTTCTGGATCAATTTCAGTTTTTGTTTCAACTTCTCCTAATTCCACCGATTCCAGAACAATGCCCTGTTTTTCCAGTTCATCGCGCACTACCCGTTTGCAGCGGTCACAAACCATATTTTTTATATGCAGCTTCATCGTTCCATTCGGTTTATGTTCATTTTTCCGCCTGAATTTTCTTTTTCTTACCGGACAATCTTATAACGAATTCCTGCATAAATCATTCGTCCAACAACCGGACCCCACGCCATTCCGGCATCAAAATGTTGTGAAAACGGCTCACTTGCATTCATGATCGGGTTTTTTTGCCTGAAATTGGTCAGGTTTTCTCCGCCCAGATAAATATCCCATTTCGGGAAAGTACGCGTTATCTGCGCATTCAGATTATAAAAAGAAGGCGACATGGTAGAAACCGGATTTGCCGGCATATGATGATCCGCCAGTTCGCCCATATACGGAATCCGTCTTTTGCCGTTCCATTGCAGCGTCGCATCAAATTTCCATTTGTCGTAAGGCAATGCATAACCCGCATTGAAAAGTACTCTGTCGCGGCTGACCATCATTCTGGGCAAAATCACGTTTTCATCGTAAACATTTCGGATCGTTTGCTTTACGTCAAACAGGCGGTAAGCCAGTTTCAGCTCAAACCTTTTGACCGGCGTAAGATTGGCCTCGGCCTGAAAACTGTTTGCATAAGCCTTTCCTTCCAGATTGTAAAAGCGGATATATTCCGGATTTTCCATATCTGCGACCAACTGGTTCCTGAAATCGGTTCTGTAGAAATCCATGATAAAATTTCCTTTCATGCTGCCCAGTTCAAAATCCTGCGTAACGCTTGCGCCGTAGTTCCAGGAAACTTCCGGCCGGATGCTCTCCCTGAAAACAACCGTACGCGAGCTCACCAGATTTCCGTAATATTCGGCAAGCGGATTGGAAACGCGGAAACCTTTTCCAGCCGAGGCACGCAGCGTAGTCTGATCGGTGAGGCTGTATTTCAGATGCAGCCGGGGCGTCCATTGTGTTCCGTACAGATTATGGAAATCAGCACGTGCGCCGGCTACGAGCACAAATTTGTCCAGGCTGTTGTAAGTATACTCAAAGAAAGCGCCGGGAACGGATTCGTTTCTGATCCGTAAAATGTCGTTGTACTGTTCATTGTAATTGTCAAGCAGATAACTCAACCCGGCTTTGTACGTATGGTTTGTATTCCCGATGATGGATTGATAAATCAGGTTTCCGTACAGCGTTTTCTGTTTGCCGTCATAACTGTTCAGTCCGAAATACGATTTTGAATCGTGCATGGAAGCATTGACAATGAAACCAAGCCCTTTATATGGTTTGTCGGGAAACAGCCGGGCAAGTTTTGAAAAGAACTCGTAACGGTTCACTTTTGCGCCGAATCCGTATGCTTCAGTGGTTCCTTTCATTGCTTTGCGAAAGTCGTTCTGGCCGCCGAGCCGGTCTTCATACAAAGCTTTTATCCCGAACTGCGCCATGAATTTCTCACTCTGATATTTCCATCGGTTTAGGGCATTATACTGCGTGTACAATGGCAGGTCCAGAAACCCGTCCTTGTTTTTATCAAACCGGTTTTTCAATGTGCTGCCGTGCGTGAGCAGCGCAGTGCTCCATTTATCGTTCAACTGCGTAGCCAGGTTTAAATTAACTTCCGCACGACCGAAATTGTTGACATATGTATTCAGGTAAAGCTTTTCACGCGAATCCGGCTTCTGGAGTTCCACATTGATCTGGCCCGTCATGGATTCATAGCCGTTCACAACGGAACCTGCGCCTTTTCCCACATCAATGGATTGAATCCACGTTCCGGGAACAAAGTTGAGGCCAAAAGTGGAAGCCAGCCCGCGTATGGCCGGAATATTTTCAATATTGGTCTGAATGTAAGTACCGTTCAGACCAAGCATCTGAATCTGTTTTGAACCCGTTACCGCATCGCTGTAAGAAACGGAAACGGATGCGTTGGTTTCAAAGCTTTCGGATAAGTTGCAGCAGGCCGCTTTTGCCAGCGCACGGGTTGTAATGATTTCGGTCTGATGCGGAGAAAGCCTGTCTATGGAAGTGGCATTGCCGCGTACAGTAACTTCATCCAGCGTCTGGTCACTTTTCATGACAATCTGCAGTTCACTTTCCGAGCCAATTTTAATGGTATCATTGCGAAAGCCTACAAAGCTGACAACAAGCAAATTCGAGTACGCGGATCTTGGGATTACAAACTTGCCGCTGCTGTCTGTTTCAGTAGCCTGCGTTGTTCCGGACCAATATACATTTGCACCGGTTACCGGTCTGAGTTCTTTGCTGCCGGCCTGTTCATTAACGGTGCCGCGGATACGCTGTGCGTGGGAAAAGGAGGAAGTCAGGATCAGAAATCCTGCGGTTATATATTTTATCATCACTGAATTGAATTGCTGAAAAATCGAAATCAGATGCAATTCATGCCCAAAAGGCAATAAACTGCTTGAAAACACTCATTTTCAGTTGTATCAAATCAGAAATGACTGGATAAAACAGCGCATACTTTTCCCATGAAGCCGGGAAGAAAAGGAATGGTGAGGCGTTGCTTCTGCAAGGTCCGGCAAAATCCATTCCGACAGAAGAAACGCACAGGAATACGATTTCCAGAAAATGCCATCCTGGAAAGTCTTAAGCCATTTTGCAAAAAGCTGCGTTTGACCTGAAAACACGTCCAGTTTTTCAAACTTCTGGTTTTCCTTGCAACAGCCGGTTTTCTTGAAAAAAGTGCCTTTGGCTTCTTTCAGAAGCTTGCTTTTTGCACAGCAGGAAGAAACTACTTTCGGTTTACAGGATTCCGGTTTTTTATCTGAGACAAACTGCACTGATTTGCCACGCATCATGCAATGATGCTCTATAAAGGCAAATCCCGTGCTGCCCAGCAGAACAAGAAAGGCCATTACAATGGTGACAGAACGGAGCAGATTGTTTTTCATTTTCAGCTGTTAGGGATTTGCTTTCAGCATTTTACTTTACTCAGGAAATAACTGTTGTTACTCTTGAAATTGCCTATGAACCGGTTATGACAATCAAATTTTGAAATCAGTTATTTATCAAATATCGGTTTTTTAAAGCTAAAAGCCAATTGTCATCAGCTAAAAGCCGCACATCCATTTTCAGGCTATTTCTTCCGCCGTATAGCCCGCCTTCTTTATAAGCTGCTGAATTTCCTGAGAGGAATGCGAAGTTTCTACTTTCAGGATGCGTTCCGGGCTTTGCAGGTCTACTTCCCAGTTCTGAACCGCTTCGTCCGCATTCAGAAATGGTGTTACGGTTGCAATGCAGCCGCCGCATTTGATATTGGTCTTGAATTTTAAAGTTTCCATGGTTTTAAAAATCTTGTATTTTCTGCGAACATTTATTTCCTGCAAATATCGCCGTAAATGCCGTGCCGGTTATTACAGAATTATATAACGGTGTTACAGAGTTTTTGGTTTTAAGATTAAAACAGAGTGTTACTTTTTACTTAAATCACGTCTCAATATCAATAAAACAGCACAATATTATTGTTATATGTTTCTTAACTTTGATCAGGCCAAAATTGGTGAATTATGTTAACAACGGTAAAAGGAACGTACAGGAACGGAAAAGTTACACTTGAAGAGCCATTGCCAGTATCTTTTGCAAATGTAATCGTCACGGTTCTGGAAGATGAAACGAGTGAACACAAATCCGTTGCCTTGCCAAAGCGTAAGTTCGGAATCATGAAAGGAAGCGTCAAGCTGCCGGACGATTTCAACGATCCTCTGGATGATCTGAATGAATATTTATAATGCGTATTTTACTAGATACTCATTCCTTAGTATGGTATTTAGAAGGAGATGTTCGTCTTTCAGAACGTGCAAAAGAAATTATAGATAATACCAATCAGGAAATTTTTGCTAGTCATATCAATTTCTTTGAAATAGCTATAAAAATGCAAATTGGTAAGTTTCCTTCTGACAAACCATTATTGGAATTTATTGAAGCAACAAGAAAAAATGATATTGGCATTTTAGAAATATCAACATGTCATTTAACGGATTATAGTAAAATTCCATTAGTAGAAAATCATCGTGATCCGTTTGACCGTTTGTTAATTGCGACAGCTTTAAATGAAAAGCTGCATATAATTACTGCAGATGATAAATTTAATTACTACAAGGATATAGTTCATATCATTTGGTAACTCTACAACTTCAAACTTTTAAGCCGCAAACTGTTCATCACAACCGAAACCGAACTTAACGCCATGGCTGCGCCGGCGATCATCGGATCGAGCAGGAAGCCGTTGAACGGATATAGAATGCCTGCTGCTATGGGAATTCCTATCAAATTGTAAATGAACGCCCAGAACAGATTCTGGCGGATTGTAATGACTGTTTTTCTGGACAAATTCAACGCTTTTGGCAAAGCCAGTAAATCCGAAGTAATCAGCGTCATTTTGGCAACATCCATCGCAATGTCCGATCCTTTTCCCATTGCAATGCTTACGTCAGCTTGTGCAAGTGCCTGCGAATCATTGATGCCGTCACCGACCATCGCAACCGTTTTCCCTTGCGATTGCAGCTTGGCGACAAATTCCATTTTGTCATTCGGCTTCACTTCGGCTTCGTATGCCTGAATTCCTGCTTCTTTGGCTACGGCGGCTGCGGTTTGCGCGTTGTCGCCTGTCAGCATGTATACGGCAATGCCTTGCTTCCGAAGTTTTGCAACTGCTTCCTGCGAAGTAGCTTTCAGCTTGTCAGCGATGGCGACAAGCGCGATCTGGCGGTTACCGGCTGCGACAGCAATGACCGTCTTGGCTTCCGAAGCAAGTTTTGCAGCCTGTTTTTCAAGTTCAGGATCAAGCGTAATTCCTTCATTTTCAAGGTAAGAAGCAGTTCCGATCACATACCTTACATCCTTGACAATTCCCTGGATGCCATTCCCCGTTGCAGACCGAAAGTCCTGTACCTTGACCTGTGTTTTTTCTTCAATATACTGCGTTACGGCTTGTGCAAGCGGATGTTCGGATCTTGCTTCAAGTGCACGTACGGCTGCCAAATGCATGGATTGCTGTTCTGTTCCAATAGCCCAGTTCCAGTCCGTTACTTTTGGCCGGCCTTCCGTAAGCGTTCCGGTTTTGTCCAGAACCACGGCATCTACTTTGTACGCTTTTTCCAGACTTTCCGCATCTTTAATCAGCATGTTGTTTTCAGCACCTTTTCCCACGCCGACCATTATGGCCGTTGGCGTAGCAAGTCCCAGCGCACACGGACAAGCGATAACCAAAACAGAAACTGCCGCCAGCAATGCATGTGTAACAGCATTTTCTCCGCCAAAGAACAGCCACGCAGCGAAAGTCAGTACGGCAATTGCGATCACTACCGGAACAAAAATGCCGGCTATTTTATCCACCAGCCGCTGAACCGGCGCCTTGCTTCCCTGCGCTTCCTGAACCGTTTTTATAATTTGAGCCAGAACAGTTTGCTTCCCGATTTTCTCTGCAATGAACGTAAAGCTTCCGTTCTGATTAACGGTTCCTGCAAAAACGGCATCGCCTGCTTTCTTCCCGGCCAGAAGCGGTTCGCCGGTCATCAGGCTTTCATCCACTAAGGAACTGCCGCTGATTACTTTTCCATCCACAGGAATTTTTTCTCCTGAGCGGATGATGATTTCATCATGCAGCAGAACATCTTTTACCGCAATTTCCAGTTCTGTTTTATTCCGGTAAACGCGGACCGTTTTCGGCTGCAGACCGATCAGTTTTTTCAGCGCATCCGAAGTATTCGATTTGGCGCGTTCTTCCATTAGTTTGCCCAGAAGGATAAAGAAAACAATGACAGCCGCCGCTTCAAAATAAACATGCGGGTGCAGGCCGCGTGCATGCCAGAATTCCGGATAAAGCGTATTGAACGAGCTGAAAAGAAACGCAGTTCCGGTGCTTAGTGCCACGAGCGTGTCCATGTTGGCTTTTTTATGACGGGCCTGTTTCCATGCATTGGTAAAGAAATTTCTTCCAAAAACAGCCAGTACCGGAATCGTCAAGGCCATCATAATGTAATTTCCAAAAGGAAATGTACTGCCGGATTCGTCCATGAAAAACATGCCGATGACGACAATCGGAACCGTTAACAGGGCCGTCCAGATTGTGCTTTTTTTCAGCTTTTCATAATATGCGTGTTGTATTTGCTCTTGCTCCGCAGCCGCTTCTTCCTCGTCGTCCTGAACAATAAGCCCGTAGCCGATTCCCTGAAGCACGTTGTCGAGCGACTGCAGGTTCACAATCCCGGGATCGTAATCAATCTGTACCGACTGATTGGCGTAATTGACACCCGCATCAGCGACGCCGTTTGTACTTTTCAGCATGGATTCCACGCTTACAGCGCATGCAGCGCACGACATGCCGGTTACCGGAAGTGTTATTTTCTGAGATTCTGAAATCGTATCCATAACGCTTGCATTTTATATAATACAAAGATACGGATTGCAAACCCGGAAGAGCTTACACAATTATGGCTGTGATTTACAGGATTCTGAAATCAGCGTTCAGGCCAGTTTTGTGCCGTTCGGAACTTCAAAATCCGGGCTGGATAAAATTACTTCTCCATCCGGCAGGATAAAACCGGTCGTTAATACTTCCGATCTGAAATCAGCGATCTGTTTCGGCGGAAAATTGGTCACGCACAATACCTGTTTTCCCAGCAACTGTTCTTTGGTATAACGTTTCGTAATTTGTGCGGAACTGGCTTTGATGCCGATTTCCGGCCCAAGGTCAATGTGAAGTTTAAACGCGGGTTTTCTGGCTTTCGGGAAATCTTCCACGGCGATGATTGTTCCGGCTCTTAAATCCACATTTTCAAATTCCTGCCACGATATGGTATTCATCATTTATATTGTTGGTTAATGTGTAGCTGTTGGCTGTTAGCTTTTAGCTTTTAGCTGTTGGCTTTTAGCTTTTAGTTTTTAAAGGTACAGGCTTTTGTTATTTACGATTTATAAAAAAAATTACTTTCCTGATTGTTAAAAATCTAATCGTTAAAAGCTTTTTAAGTAACTCCGATTATCAGTTTTGCAGTTTTGTTCGATCAAACATTTATTTTAATCGCCAAAAGCTAATCGCCAAAAGCCAATCGCTAACAGCCAAAAGCCAAATGAACATTAAATTCCGGTTCCCGCCTGCTTTTACATACGTTGAATGTATTTAAACAAAAACGATGTTTATGAAAAAGCTGGTTGTATTTGTTTCGTTGCTGCTGTTTGGACTTGCAGGTTTTTCTTTTCAGGATAAAACTGTTCCGTTTTACATCGGGACGCAGGATAAAGGTGCCAATTCGTCCATTACGCTTTGCGAGCTTAATCTTTCGTCTGGACAAGTTACATTGATTGATACATTCAACAACAGCTCCGGCCCGGGTTACGTGGCTGTTTCTCCGAATAAGAAAAACCTTTATGCAGTTACTGCCGACAATAAAATCACCGCATTTGCGATAGATGCGGACCATAAGCTCAGTTACCTCAACAGCCAGTCTTCCGAAGGCATGAACCCTTGCCATGTTTCGGTGCATCCTTCGGGCAAAATGGCTTTTGCTGCCAATTATACGGGCGGAAGTTTTACTGCTTACACCTTACAGCCCGACGGGAAAGTGAATCCGCCCGTTTACACCGAACAATATTCCGGAACCGGGCCGAATACCAAAAGACAGGAAAAATCGCATGCGCATTTTGCAACCGCAAGTCCGGACGGAAAATATGTATTTGTTACAGACCTGGGAAGTGACAAAGTGATGAATTATGTTGCCGATGCCAAAACAGGAAAACTGAAGCCTAATCCGGCGCAGCCATTTTTTACCGCCAATCCGGGTTCCGGGCCAAGACACCTGATTATACATCCGTCCGGCAAGTCGCTGTTCCTGCTTAATGAACTGGATGCAACGCTTACGTCGTGCACAATCGGCAAAGACGGCGTTATTGCAGCAGTTAAAACTTACCCGACCATCCCGGCCGATTTCTCAGGAACGAACACGAGCTCCGCCATTCATCTGCATCCGAACGGCAAGTTTGTATATGTTTCCAACCGGGGCCATAATTCCGTTACCGGATTTAAAATCAATTCAAACGGAGAACTGGAAATGGTGGATCAGCAGACAAAATCCATCGCCACACCGCGCGATTTCAACATTGACCCGAGCGGAAAATTTATGATTATTGCCAATCAGTCAACGGATAATCTGGTTGTGTACGATGTGGATGCTTCCACCGGGAAATTTACGTTCCGTCAGGAAAGTATTGCGGTTAAACTTCCTATATGCGTGGCGTTTCTGTGACGGCTTACAGCTTTTGTGCTACTTTGTTCTGATAATAATTCAGGAAATCTTCAAGCTGCTCCACAGGCATTTTGCGTGCAATGATCTTTTTGCTTTTATCCAGAATGTAAATCGTAGGCGTTGTAACAACATCGAATTTCCTGTAAAAGTCGATCTGGTTCAGCGCATCAAACCCGTTGATCAGTTCTTCCAGATGGTATGTAGTCACAAAAGATTTCCATTCTTCCATGTTGTGCTCTGTTGAAATTGCCATGACCTTGACGCCATTGGCTTTGTTTTTATCATAGAATGCTTTGAGCAACGGAGAAGCTTCCTTGCAGTGGCCGCAGGTTGGAGAATAAAAAAACAACACGGTATAATTAGCCTGAACGGCCTGTACACTAACCTTTTTGCCGGAAGGATCAACCAGCGACAAGGCCGGAAACGGTTTGTTGACGAGCACGTCTTTCAGCGTATTTACTTTTTCCGCAATGCGCTTTCGTACCTCTTCGGAAACGCCCATTTCGCCGGAAAGATAATATTTATTGGCCATATGAACCCATACCGCTTCGGTCCCGACCGTTTTCGGGTTTTCGTACTGATTGGTGATGTAAAATACAACTACAGATTTGACGTCCTTGTTTGCAGAAGCTTTTTTGACGAGCATATCGGCATCTTTAATCAGGGAATCCGGCGTCTGGGCGACAAGGTTTTTGATATAACGGTCCAGTTTCGGTTCCAGAAACGGCGTGTTCAGGATGCGCGGATCAGAAAAATCAAATGCATCCCAGTAATGCGCTTTGTAATAATTGAAAACCCAGACGGAGTCGGTTTTGCCGTTCGGTAATTTGGGTGCAGCCGGAACTTCCGGGTCAGATGACATTTGTAGCAGTTGTGCCGTAAATGTTTTGCCATGCTCGTTCATCAGCTTGCTGCGGTAATTCCTGAAATTTTCCTGTGCCGTTCGAATGCCGGCCTGCGCATCGGCCGTCTTGATATTTTTCAGCGATTCAATTTCCTTTGTTCTTTTTTTTAGCTCTTTCTGATAAGCATAAAACAGTTCATTTTCGGCCGAACCCGTGATTTTCATTTGTCCGATGATGTCCGTTGTATCCGTTTCAAAGGAGAAACTGGTTTCCTTTCCGGAATATACGAGTTCGATCCAGCGGGCATTTCCGGGAAAAAGTACGACATAAAGTCCGCCGGGAAGATCCGTTTTTCCTTCAAATACCATTTTGCCGTTCGCATCGGCCCTGGCCGTGTCTTTGGGTACAAACAGCGTATTGCTGCGGTTATAATGGCCAATGATCAGCGAAGAATCCTTTATGCCTCTGATGGTTGCCTCGATATGATATCCCTGAGCGAATGCCGGAGTGAAAAGTGCGGCGCTTAAAAGCAGTGTAAAAAAGATTGTGCGCGTATAATATTTCATCAGGTTCATGCTGTTTGCTGACAAACTGTTTTGTTATTTGTTTCAGGTTTTACAAAAATCATAAAATTAACTTCAAAACGATAACTTCTGACCGCTTCTTATCCAAATGTTTTATTTTCTGTCCAAAGCTGTTGATTTTCTGGTGATGCCGCTGAGCATTGCTTTTTTTCTGCTGTTGTATGCGCTTTTTACAAAAAAAGACACGGGCAGAAAACGGGCAGTTTTGCTGACGGTTATCCTTTTGATGCTGATTTCCAACTCGTACATTGTGAACAAGGCATTCAACTGGTGGGAACCGAAGCCGTTAAACATCGGCAGCATTCAGCAGGTTTACGACGCGGGTATATTGTTGTCCGGCGGACTGATTGCTTCCAATGATCCGGCCGAGGACCACGCATGGATGGGCAGGCACGGGGACCGGGTTCTGCAGACATTCCTGCTTTACAAAGCGGGAAAAATCCGGAATATTCTCATTACGGGTACAAGTTCGGAAGCAGTGATGGCAGCGGGCAAAGGTGAAACCCGGCAGGCGGCGGCAATGCTGGTGAAATGGGGCGTTCCGGCACATGCCATACTTTACGAGGAGAAAGCAAGAAATACGCGTGAAAATGCATTGTTCTCGGCCCGCATTCTCAAAGAAAAATTTGCTTCCGGAAAATATGTATTAGTAACCTCCGCATTCCACATGCGCCGGTCGGCCGGGTGCTTTGCAAAAGCGGGTGTAAAAGCAGATTTGTTCCCGGCCGACTTCTATGGAAATTACTACGGAGTAACGCTCAAAGGTGCTGTTATTCCGGATCCCGATGCCCTGGCGTATTTCAGCCTGCTGTGGCACGAGTGGGTTGGTTATATCGTGTACAGTCTTGCAGGTTACTGCTGACCCTTATACGCTCAGTATTTTAACCATTCTCAGCAGATCTTCGCTGATGGGTTTCGGAAGGCGGATCGTGTCCTCGAAAGGCGTATAAACCAGATCATTGTTAACGATTCCGGCCATCACGTTCTTCTGACCGCCGATCAATCCTTCCACCGCACCCAGTCCGAGGCGACTTGCCAGAATGCGGTCGTATGCCGAAGGCTGGCCTCCGCGCTGCGTATGTCCGAGCGTTGTTACGCGGATATCTGCATTTTCATCCACCTGAACTTTGATCTTGTCCGCAACTTCCTGCGCGCTTCCTTCTTCGTCACCTTCGGCCACAATAATGATGGAAGAAGATTTTGAACGGCTCCATCCCTGCTTCAGCGTTTCCACCACTTCGGAAATCGGCGTCAGTACTTCGGGAACCATTACAAGCTCGGCGCCTCCGGCAATACCGGACTGAACCGCAATGTATCCCGAGTCGCGGCCCATCACTTCTATAAAGAATATACGGTCATGCGAACTGGCCGTATCTCTGATCCTGTCAATGGCATCCAGTGCCGTATTAACAGCGGTGTCAAAACCGATCGTGTAATCGGTTCCATACAAATCGTTGTCGATTGTCCCCGGCGCGCCAACAGTCGGAATGCCGTATTCATTTCCAAAAATCATGGCCCCGGTGAACGTTCCGTTTCCTCCGATCGCGATCAGTCCTTCAATGCCATGTTCCAGCAGGTTGTCATAAGCCTGTCTTCTTCCTTCAGGCGTCATGAATTCCTTGCTCCTGGCGGATTTCAGGATCGTTCCGCCTCTTTGTACTATATTACTTACCGAATACGATTCCATTTTATAAACATCGCCGGCAATCATTCCGCTATATCCTCTTCTTATTCCATAAACTTCGACACCATGGTAGACCGCTCCGCGCACTACTGCCCTGATACAGGCGTTCATGCCAGGGGCATCTCCTCCTGAGGTAAATACACCAATTCTTTTCATTTAATTACGGGTTACTTCTATCGATCTCTGTACAGGTCCTTTAAACCTTAAAGGCACAATTTCTGCAAATTTATCCGGTATTTTCTTATTATATATGTCCTAATTCTTAATTCTGTGAAAAAATTACGGCAAGAAGATTGAGATTTAACACCTCAAACATATATCATAACTTATATATTTGCGCCGGTCATTTAAAAAACACCATACGTTAACAGGCGTTCGTTTAAACGATTAATGATCCTGAAGTCCTGTTTTTTCAGGCCGTAAAATTTACAGTAACCAAGTAGAAAATACCCGTCAGCTTAATACTAACAAAATGAAAAATCTGATTTCCTGGCAACGCATATGGCCGCATCTTGTAGCTGTAATTGGTTTTATGGCTTTGTCTGTCATGTACGTTTCCCCTGTTCTGCAGGGCAAGAAGCTGAACATGCATGATGACATTCAGGCCAAAGGCGCTGCCAGAGAAGTAATTGATTATCATGAAAAAACCGGCGAATGGTCCAGCTGGACAAACGGGATGTTTGCCGGAATGCCCGCTTACCTTGTCGCCGGCGATTATCCCACCAGTATTTCCACCAAGCTCGGGCAGGGCATTAACAAGCTTTTGCCTGCGCCGGCCAACTATATCCTGATCGGCCTGGTGAGTGCATATGTTCTGTTCCTTGTGCTCGGAACAGGCGGCTGGCTCGCAGCGCTGGGCGCCATTGCATTTTCATTTGCCACTTTTAACCTCGTCAGTCTCGAAGCCGGGCATGTTTCCAAAGTCATTGCCATTATGTATGCTCCGGGCGTACTGGCGGGCGTTTTGCTTGCTTTCCGCAGAAACTGGCTTGCCGGCGCCGCGCTAACTGCACTGTTTTTGTCGCTGGAACTGTATGCAAACCATATTCAGATTACTTATTATCTGGGAATAGGCATTATCGTGCTGGTGGCCATTGAAAGCTGGGTTTATATAAAGGAAAATCGTGTAAAACAGCTTTCGTTTATTATGGCAGGGCTGGCGCTGGCTGCTGTGGTTTCGCTGGGCACGCATACAACGCGCCTCTGGAATGCTTATGATTATACCAAAGAAACCATCCGCGGCAAGCCCGAACTTACTGCGCTGAAAACACCCGGCAAAGAAATCGTAACCGACGGACTGGATAAGGATTATGCTTTTCAGTACAGTTACGGAATTGGCGAAACATTGACCCTGCTCGTTCCGAATGCATACGGCGGTGCTTCAAACGGCAATTTCTCAGGTACTTCCGAAACGTACAAATTGCTCGCAAGCCGGCTTGCGGATGCAGCCGCAGTCCAGAACATCATGCGTATGGTTCCTACTTACTGGGGCGATCAGCCTATTCTGAGCGGTCCTGCGTATGCCGGTGCCATTGTGATTTTCCTGTTTGTGCTGGGTCTATTTATTGTAAAAGGTCCGCTGAAATACTGGTCTGCGGGAGTAACTGTCCTGTTTGTGATATGGGCCTGGGGTAAAAACCTGGCAGGAGTCAATTACCTGTTTTTCGATTACTTTCCGATGTTCAACAAGTTCAGGGCCATGACCATGGTGCTGGCGCTTGTTCAGCTGATCATGGTTTTTCTTGGAATGCTGGCACTGAAAATGATTGTCCGGCGGGAAATGGCATGGAAAGATTTTCAGAGACCGTTCCTGATTACACTGGGAATTGTTGGCGGAATTACGTTGCTGATGGCTTTGATGCCAGGCGTTTTCTTTGACTTCCGTTCGGCCAACGATCAGCAGATTACGGATGCATTTACGCAAATGTCCGGGGATAAAAACTTTGCGGTCCAGATTCTGGAAGCCATGTTGAATGACCGCCGGGACCTGATGAAAGGCGACGCGATCCGTAGTCTTGTTTTTGTGCTTTTAACAGCGGGTCTTGTCTGGCTGTGGATGAAAGACAAAATAAAACCGGTCATTTTTTATGCATCGTTTATCCTGATTATGATCTTTGATCTGTTCGGCGTAGACAAGCGGTACCTGAACAATGACGACTTTGTAAGCAACTATGCTTCGCAGGCACCCATGACGCCTTCTCCTGCCGACGAACTGATCCTGAAAGATACCGATCCGGATTACAAGGTGCTGGATGCGTCCACTTCTCCGTTCCAGAGTGCGGAAGCGTCTTATTTTCACAAGTCTATTGGCGGATATCACGGCGCCAAACTGCGTCGTTACCAGGAGCTTTTTGAAAGACAGATTGCCAAGCAAAATCCGAATCCGGGCATTCTGAACATGCTGAATACGAAATACATCATTCAGGCAGACCAGCAGGGAAACAAAACGGCTCAGCCTAATCCGGGTGCTTACGGACACGGCTGGTTTGTTGATAAATACCGCGTTGTACCGAATGCAGATGCCGAAATGAGTGCGCTGGATTCATTGAACCCGCGTATTGAAGCCATTATAGATCAACGCTTTGCAGACAAGCTGAAAGGATTGGTCATACAGCCGGATTCAGCGGCAAAAATCAGTCTGATCAGTTACAAACCTAACGAACTGATTTACGAAAGCAACAGCAGAAATGAAGGTCTTGCCGTATTTTCCGAGATTTATTACAACGTCCGGAATGAATGGAAAGTAACCATTGACGATAAGCCTGCGGATATGATGCGTGCCAATTACGTGCTTCGTGCGCTTCGTGTTCCTGCCGGCAAGCATACGATCCGTTTCAGCTTTGAACCCGTTTCTGTCAGTGTGGGAAGCAAGATCGATCTTGTCAGTTCACTATTGCTTTTGGCATTGGTTGCCGGAGCTGTTTTTGTGGAAGTAAAAAGTAAGAAAACAGTTTAATACTATCAGCAACTTTTATGACAGACCGTAAATTTCCGATCGGACCGCTTGTGTTGCAGGAAGATTATACAAAAGAAGAATTAAAAGATTTTATTTCAGTTATTGCAAATATTGCCGCTGATTACAGCAGGCTTGTCGAAAACCTTGCTGAAGAAGATCTTGTAAAAACATACCGTGAAGGCAGCTGGAATATCCGGCAATTGGTTCATCATGTGGCTGATATTCAGTTTCTTCATTATATGCGCATGAAAAAAGCCGTTACCGAACCGGATTACAAGGAAGTGACGCTGATCGATATGAATGCATGGGCCGAAACGCCGGATTCATTTCAGGCACCTGTTTCCGTTTCTCTGAACATGCTGCACGGCGTACATTACCGATATGCACTTTTTGCGCAGTCGCTGCATGAAGAGCAGTTGGCAGTTACGTATTTTCATCCTTTGCGTAAAATTGATATTAGCCAGAAACAGGCTTTGGCCATGTCCGTATGGCATGCGCAGCATCATCTGGCGCATATCAAGCTGGCCCTGAACATGCTTGCATAAGAATTAAAAACTGCATTCAGTATGTCGCAAATTACGGGCAAATACCTCATTCTCATCGGGATTGCAGTTGTTGTGATCGGCGCAATTATTTATCTGTTCAGTGACAAGCTGCACTGGCTTGGCCGGTTGCCGGGTGACATCCGTGTAGAAAAGGAGAATTTCAGATTTTACTTTCCGGTTGTCACCATGCTGCTTCTGAGCGGATTGCTGAACCTGATCATCTGGCTGGTGAGAAAGTTTTTTGGCTGATTTCACCAGACAAGTTCATAGGAAGTGCTTCTTCCGCCGGAGGCTTCTTTCCTTAAAATACCTTTTGCAATCAAATCCTGAATGTCTCTTCCGGCCGTATCCTGCGACGATTTGGTTATTTTGGCCCACTTGGAAGAAGTCAGTTTACCGAAAAAGGTTTCCTGTATTTTATTGATCATCAGCCGCTGCCTGTCATTAAGAGGTGTTCCGCTGTGTTTGTCCCAGAATTCGGTACGTTTCAGAACGTTATTCAGGGTCTCGCCGGTAAAAGTAAGTGAATCGTAAAGACATGCTAAAAACCATTGCAGCCAGTCTGTAATGTCCAGCGAGCCTTTCTGGGTTTTTTCCAGCACATTGTAATATGCATTTCTTTTTAGCCTGATCTGCAGCGACATGCTGTAAAACCGCTGTGTGCTGTTATCTGAGCGCGCAAGCTGCATATCTGCAATGGTTCTGGCTATGCGGCCATTGCCGTCATCGAACGGGTGAATGGTTACAAACCACAAATGCGCAATGCCTGACTTGATAATCGGATCGGTATCATTGTGGTGATTAAACCAGTGCAGGAAAGTGTCCATTTCCTTTTCGATCCGGTCTGCATCGGGGGCTTCAAAATGAACGGTTTCATTACCCAATTGACCGGAAACAACCTGCATCGGGCCTTTTTCATTATTTCTCCAGTTTCCTGTTGTGATTGTATACATGCCGCTTCTGCCGGACGGAAACAACGACGATTGCCAGCCACACAAACGGTCTTTTGTCAGTAAGCTGTTATAATGCTGAGTAGCATCCAGTGTCATTTCCACCATGCCATCCACATTCCTGTCGGAAGGTACCAGACCCGCAACTTCCAGTCCAAGGCGCCGGGCAATGGAAGATCGTACCTGTTCGGGATTCAGGATTTCTCCTTCGATTTCCGTTGATTTCAGGACATCTTCCATCAGCGTGTTCAGCATGGCCTCACTGCGTACCGAAAATCCCAGTGCATCCATTCTGCCGGCTAACTTGCCCTGCGCATACTTTACTTTACCCAGTATTTCTGAAAGTTCCGCATCCTGCCAAGCGAATGCAGGCCATTCCGCTTTTTGATGAATATACTGAGCCATTTTCTTTTTGCTGTGAATATATTCATTATTCTCCGCATATATGCGGAGAATAGGCTGATTAATCTCCGCAAGCAAATTACTTTTCAGTCAATGTCTTTTCGTAATCCACAAAAATATGAATCCATATGGCCCTACCGAGACGGATAATAACGGGTTGCAACAAAAACAGAACAACCGCAATCGTAACAAAAAACCAATTGAGGTCCATTTTAAAACCGATCAGCAGAATGACCGACAAAATAGCCATGATGAGAATGACAATCGGGAAGCTGGTCCATAATGCACCGATGTAAAAACCGGGTTCGATCATAAAATCCTGATCACAAACCGGACAATGTTTCGGCATGTCCAGGCTGCCTTTGAAGCTGTACGGATTGTGTTTGGCAAACAGTTTTCCCTTTCGGCAACGCGGGCATTTCAGGCTCAGAATGTTATAAAGCTTTGACATGAAAACAGGGTACGGCTATTTGCGGACGGGTTTCAAACCTTTCATGGCTTTTAATCCGATGGATGCAGGTTTTGCGGGTAAGGCAAGCAAACTGGTTTCTATTTCCGGTTCCGTAAATTCTTTTGCGCCGGACAGATAACGTTCAATGATAAAAGCTTCTTCGCGCTCAAATGCAATGGACGTATCATGCGCATATGCCGACATATCGTACAGTTTCTTATACCAGATCGCTTCTTTCAGGTTGCCGTTGAAATGATAATTATTTTCAAAACCCTTGTCAAACTTGAAAATAATGGGCTTGCCAATGTTGGCGATCAGACTTTCCGGATCTCCCGTAAGCGTGATCGGAATGTATGTTTTCTTGTCATATATAAAACCGCCGTGATTGTTTTTGATATACTCACGCATGTTTCTCGGTGTGTCGCCGACAAAAAGCACGTCCACTAGCAAAATCTGCCTGGCATGATAAAACTGATCAATGCTTTCGATAAGCGGGAGTGTTGAAATTCTGATCATCGATTTAAAATTATTTCCTGTACAGCAACTACAAATTCCAGCCCTGTTCCCTGGATACCGAGCTGTAAAATACTGAACGTATTTTAAAATTATATGTTCATTTTTCCGGCTAGCTTCCAGGAGTCGGGCCCGGCTTTTTTTTGCTGTGGTAATACCGCGAGGACTTGGAAGTACTGCCGCATATCAGCGGATTGCACCATAATTTGGTGTTGTTTTTGGTGTGGTCAAGAAATATCCAGCCGCATTTCCGGCATTCTTTTATTCTTTTTCTGTCGTCTTCCAGAAGCAGTCTGTATGTGTCTTTCAATACAAGCCAGATGGGTTTGTCCAGTGAAATTCCGGTATGCACGATGTCCGTTACGTATTGATCCTGATGAAATGAAACGCCGGTTTTCGACAAAGCTTCGGAAAGAAACAGATTGAATTTTTCAAGAACGAAAGTTTCCGGTCCGGTTCCGGCGGCAATGGCTGAAAACAGTGCATACATGGTTTCCCGCAGGTCAATGGCTTTTTCAAATGCTTTTGTAGCCTCTGAAATGTTTGTTTGTGCAAATTCCTGCAACGCTCCGAGTCCGGCTTCATCCAGCAATTCCATGCGCCGGCTCCATGTGATGATGTCGTCGTAAGCAGTAAGGTAATCATGGACATTCTCCACTTTCCGGTCACGGACGGTATTGATAAAGTGGAAAGGCAAAGTGCCGCCATCGAGCGTAATGGTTTCCAGCGTTCTTTTAATGGACATAACTTACCAGCTAAATAAATTTTGAACGTAATAAAAATACTATATTTTTACGATGTAAATGGTTTTGGAACGTAAGAATTTAAAGTTATGCAAAGTAACAGCGAATCGCAATGGAAAGTTATACTTGCTTTTGTGGCCATTTACGTAATCTGGGGTACAACTTACATCGGAATTGCATTCGGTCTGGACGGATTTCCGCCGTTCATTTTCTGTACCTTTCGTTTTTTTACAGCCGGATTGCTGCTCTTTCTTTATGCACGTTCTAAAAATAGCAGGGTTCCACCCCGGAAAATCATGTTTTCGTCTTCTGTAAGCGGCACCATTGCGCTGGTGGGCGGCTCCGGATTGGTAACCTGGGCGGAGCAGTATGTGGGACCGGGCCATGCCGCCACGATAATTGCCGCTGAGCCGTTTATGTTCATCTTGTTTGAGCGCAGCATGTGGCGTTATTATTTTTCACAAAAAACGGTTATTGCCGGATTGCTGCTTGGCTTTGCCGGACTTCTGCTGTTTTCTTCGGCCTCGGTTCCGAAAGCCGGCGCACAGGAAATGCAGCTGGCCGGAAACCTGGTGCTCATTCTGAGCGCCCTCTTATGGGTTTTGGGTTCTTTATACGGTAAAAAGACAAATACGGAAGCTTATTCCAACACCATGATCACCAGCATCCAGCTGATGGCAGCCGGAATTTTCAGTGCTTTTCTGGCTTTGATCACCGGCGAATGGGAACGTTTCAGTTTCAGCGGCATTTCAACTGCTTCATGGAGCGGGCTTGTTTATATGATCACCATGGGTTCCATGGTTGCTTTTCTGGCTTTTACATGGCTGATGACCATCCGGCCGCCTGCCCTGGTGAGCACGCATACGTATGTTAATCCGGTTGTAGCTGTTTTTACAGGCTGGCTGCTTGCAGGCGAAAATTTTTCCTGTATGCAGATCACCGGACTGGTCGTGATTCTGCTGGGCGTGCTGCTTACGAAATTCCCGGAATACCGGAATGTGCGTTTATTTTCAAAATAACTGTCGGTCACACTTCAAAAAGTTTAAAAAACTTCACTTTTACATAAAGATTGATAACTTTTGTGCTTTCAGTTTAA
Source organism: Dyadobacter sediminis (assembly GCF_005860765.1). Classification (GTDB taxonomy): domain Bacteria; phylum Bacteroidota; class Bacteroidia; order Cytophagales; family Spirosomataceae; genus Dyadobacter; species Dyadobacter sediminis. The sequence goes on from NZ_VCEI01000021.1 coordinate 170,706, forward strand.
CTTTGAAAATAGGAGCACCTCAGATTACAACATATTTTGTCAAAGAAAATGGTAAAAACTTACAGATTTATAGCGCTGTTGGGTGACGGCAGGGAGCGTTTCAGCGACAAAGAACTTGATCAGGAATGGCCAACGGAGCCTGTCGTTATTGATGCTTATGGCTTCTCGGATGTTTACCGGTATGCAGGATATGTGTTTCTCAATGAAGAATGGTTTACCAAATACAGCAAAAACTGGCATGTGAGTTCGATGGAAATTGACAACTTGCTGGTTAATCTCGTAAGATACGCCGCCAATGATTCCCAGTCCGAAAATCTGGTCAAAATCAAGGCATATCTTGAAACGCCGCCGGATACACTGGAGCAAGCTATTGACGTATGGAAAAGTTTCTATGATCCTGCATTAAAAAGAATCTGATAATTTTCACAGCCAAACCGCCAATTTCCCGGAAATTCAAAGCAACAGCTAAAGGCTCAAAGCTAACAGCCAACAGCTAATAGCTAAAAGCTAACAGCCAACAGTCAACTACATATAAATAAAAAAATGCTGTCAGGATCTATTTCCCGACAGCATTTTTTTATGCTTCCAAATGAAAATCAGTTGTATCCCGGATTTTGTTTCAGCAACGGCGTTCCGTTCACCACACTCATATCAATCTGATATTGCGGAATCGGGAAATAGTTGTTTTTGCCGTTGATAAACTTGGCGCCAGCCAGATCCGTCGTCACTTTGGATTCGTAAGTGAAGAAATTGTTCAGGCTTTGTTCTGCAATTCCCCAGCGCACATAATCAAAGAAACGGTGTCCTTCCATCGCCAGTTCGATGCCCCGCTCAAAGTAAATGGCTTTCAAAACCTCGCTTTTTCCTTTTGCCGCCAAAGTGCCGGCCGGGTAAGGTTTGATCACATAATTCGCCGCCGGCGTTGTGGAAAATCCGGCAAGCGGGTTGCTGTTGTCGATGTACTTGTAAAGCCAGCCCGATTTGTCCGCTGCCCTTATCCGGATGCGGTTGACATATTCTTCTGCTTTTGCAAGGCTTCCTGCATTGGCTTCGGCCTCGGCAGCCATCAACAGCACATCGGCAAACCGGATAACGAGCACATTAATTGCATTTCCCGGTGCCCATGAGCTGAGGTCGGCATAGAGATCCTGCGTTTTTTGCCGGTGAATATTCTTTTTCGGCGCATATGGGCCTCCGTAAGCCTGATCGCGGACCCAGTTCATTCCGGGAAACAAACCCCAGTCATGGTAAGGAACATCGCGGCGGCCAACGGTCCAGTCAAGGCGGGGATCAAGCGGGCCGGGATCAGCTGTGAACGGTGCTGCGGAAGTAAGTTTCAGATCGCTTTTCACGGCATGACTGTTGAAATCGTTGATGTAAGGCAAGCCATTAGCATCCGTCCGGTACGAATTGACAAGCATCTGAGTCGGCTGAAAAAAGCCGCAGCAGGCAAAAGGTGCACCCGTTCCGTAAGGAAAGTTCAGCATGCCGCCCATGTTCGCGTTCGTAATGTCCAGTGTTCCGTCATTGGCCACCATCTGGATGGCAAAAACGGATTCTGCATTGTTTTTGGTAGCCGCATCAAAATTGTCCTTGAAAGAAACCAGATCGTATTTCAGGCCGTTGCTTGTAACGCCGCTGCTGATCACTTCCGTAAATACCGGAATCGCTTCTGCAAATTTCTTTTCATACAAATACGTTTTGCCCAGATATGCGCCCGCAGCCCACTTGTTAGCCCTTCCGACCAGTGTTTGCGTTGCCGGAAGTTTTTCATAAGCCGCCCTGAAATCCGCTTCGATCATCGGCCAGATATCCTTGTCATTTGGCTGGTTGAAAACCGTTGTAGTTTCGTCGATCCATGGAACCATGTTCCACATTTTCTTAAGTTCAAAATAATAATGGCCTCTTAGAAAACGCGCCTGACCTTCCATATTGGCTTTTTCCGCATCAGAAACGCCTTCCAGTGAAGCCAGTAATTTAAGTACGGCATTGGTCCGGGAAACGCCTTCGTATAACGCTCTCCATTTTGTGTTGAAAAAACCGTTTTCCGCTCCGGTACTGAACGTGGCAATGGTGTTGATCGGAGTCTGGTCGCCGCCGTCGCTTCCCTTGTGCGCCTCGCCGCCGGGAATGGAACCGTAAACCCAGTTGTCGGGCGGCGCTTCCCAGCCGTTTCCGCCGTTGAAATCACCTTGCCCGTCCAGTGCGGCATAGGCGCCGGTCAGCAGTCCGTTAATCCCTTTTTCGTTTGCAAGCACTTCATCGCTCAGCGCACCCAAAGCGGGCTGATCTAAAAAATCGTCTTTACATGCCTGCAGAACCGGAAATCCTGCCATCAAACAAAGAACGATCCAATGCTGGATTCTCTTTTTCATATCGTGTCTCGGATAAATGTTAAAAAGTAAGATTAATGCCCACCGTATATTGTCTGGAAGAAGGGTAGGAGCCTTCATCCAGTCCGAATACCGTCGGACTGTTTCCTGAATTTCTGCTGACTTCCGGATCGAGGCCGGAATAGCCGGTGATTGTAAATAGGTTGGTTGCCTGAAGATAAATGCGGAACTGCTGCGTTTTGATCTTTTTCAGAAATGCCGGAGAAAACGTGTAGCCAAGCTGAATATTCCTTGCCCGCAGATAAGATCCGTCTTCTACGAAATAGGAATTGGGAACATTGATCGTACTGAAAGAGCTTGAATTTTCCTGGATCGGCGCTTTGGCATTGTGGTTTTCGGGTGTCCAGGAATCGTAAAGTGCAGTTTTGCTTTTTGCTCCGGAACGCGACGAGTTGAAATCGCTCCACCAGCGTGTCTGGTTCCAGATCTCATTTCCCTGAACGCCGTACAGGAACATACTGAAGTCAAATTGTTTGTAATTAAATCCAAGGTTCAGTCCGTAGCTAAAATCCGGGTTCGGATTGCCGAGCATGGTGCGGTCGGCAGAGGTAATCTGGCCATCACCGTTGCTGTTTTCATAACGGAATCGTCCTGGCGCAGCGCCGTCCTGATATACGGCATTTGCATCGCCGGTCTGCTGCACAGCCTGCGCGTTGGCAGCGGCAATTTCTTCATCCGAATTCCAGAAGCCGATTACTTTATAGCCAAAAAACTGACCGATCGAGTTTCCGACCTGATTGCGGACGATGGAAGAACCATTGAACCCGCGGGCTTCCAGGTCAAAATAATTGCTGCTGTTCGTTACTTTCAGGATCTTGTTGTTGTAAGTCGTAAAAGTAAGCGTTGCGTTCATTTTAAGGTCTTGTCCAAGATCAAAACGCGAGTTAAGCTGCAGATCAATCCCTTTGTTTTTCATTTGACCGATATTCACGAAAGGGACCGTTCCGCCACCAGCTGTGCCGATCAGGGACGGGTTAAAAAGAAGGTCCTTGATTTCCTTGACGTAATAATCTGCAATCAGGTCCAGCCTGCCTTTGAAGAAAGTGGCATCAATCCCAATGTTCGTACTGATGTTTTTTTCCCAGACTGCATCCGGATTTCCGATCTGGCTTTTTTCAAATCCTTCCAATGCGCCGTTGCCGCTGGTTCCGCCGAGGTCATAATAAGAACTGCGGCGGTTGGAGCTGTAAGTCGTGAATGCGTTTCCTGTATTTACGTTGATCTGATTCCCCATAACGCCATAATTAGCACGCAGTTTCAGGTCGTCGAGCCAACTGATGCCTTTCATGAAGTTTTCCTGTGAAATTCTCCATCCGGCACTCACAGCCGGGAACAAACCATATCGTTCATTGATGAATTTGGAAGAACCGTCTCTTCTTAAAACCGCGCCGAACAGGTATTTGTCATTGTAAATGTAATCCAGTCTTCCGATCAGGGAAAAAAGGGCATCGGCATTGCGGCTGCTGTAATTGCTTCTTGTTCCCGAGCCGGTCCCGAGATTCATGTAGTTTGGATCAAAAGAAAAATAACCCTGTGTATCGCCGCCAAGTTCGTAACTCTTGCCACTATACGCTTCTGTTCCGGCAATGACTGTAAGGTCGTGCTTCTGCATGGTCTTGTGGAATGTGACAAGGTTTGTCCACGTCCAGTTGAAGCCTGAGTAAGCGCTTTCCGAATACGTATTGGTGTTGCTGTTTTCCTTGTTTTCGTAAGTCGGAAAAGCAAAGGAACGCGATCTGCCGGAGTAGTTCTCTCCGCCCAGGCTGGTTCTCAGCGTAAAGTTTTTGAACAGATCTACTTCTGCAAATACATTGCCGAAAAGGCGGTTGTCAAGTCCTTTGTTGTATCGGGTACGGTCACGCATGGCCACCGGGTTAAACGCATCGCCCATGCCGGAAGCACGGCTGCCTGCATAATTGCCCATAATATCGTAAACCGGTATAATCGGCTGCATACGGAAAGAAAATGCTATAGCCGAGCCGCCATCCGAAAGGGCTGTTTTCGGATTGTCTGTAATGGAGTAAGCCAGGTTTTCGCCGATGCGGATGTGCTTGCCGATGTTATACTGGCTGTTGGAGCGGATGGTGTACCTTTTCAGATATGTGTTCGTCAGCGCACCTTCCTGATTGAAATAATTTAATGAAAACAGATAGTTGCCCTGGTCGCTTCCGCCGCTCAGTGATATGTTGTGACTTGTGGAAGGTGCCGGTTTGAATATTTCATGAAACCAGTCGGTACCCGCTTTGTTCGCCTTTACAATCTGGTTGAACGTGTTGAAATCGTCCACGGAAGTATAGTTCGGGTTGACGTAATACAAGTCCGGGTTTGTGGCCGGATCGCCTTCTTTGGCACCGGTCGGCAAAATGTAATCCGGAAGAACCGGCGTTGCGCCGTGGCCATACTGATCATCGCCAACGGGCAGGCCGGAATTTTTCTGAACCTGAAATTTCAGCTGCGCCTGTTCCATCGGGTTCAGTGTATTCCAGACATTCCCTTTCGGCGGCGTTTGTACGCCATACCATGCGCTGTAATTCACTTTTACCTTGTCTTTGCCTTTTTTGGTTGTAATAATGATTACACCGTTGGCTGCACGCGAACCGTAAATCGAAGCAGAGCCGGCGTCTTTCAGGACCTGCATGCTTGCAATGTCATTGGAGTTCAGGTCAGCAATAGAAGTGGTCGGAACGCCGTCGATTACATAAAGCGGCGAGTTATTTCCGAATGTGTTCAGACCGCGGATACGAACCTGCGGCGTTTCGCCCGGCTGTCCGGAACCGATGATCGTGACGCCGGATGCGCGTCCCTGCAACTGATTGGCAACCTGTGCGTCCGGCGTTTGTTTCAGCTGCTCCACGTCCACAACAGAAACGGCACCGATCAGGTCCTTTTTACGCTGTGCGCCGTAACCCGTCACCACCAGTTCCGAAAGCGTGGAAACGTCGGGCAGCAGCTTAATGTCCAGTGCAGTCCGCGTGCCAACCATTACTTCCTGCGCGGTAAAACCGATAAAACTGAAAATAAGAATGGATTCATCGCCGGCAACGTCAATGCTGTAATTGCCTTCGAGGTCCGTCATGGTTCCGTCATTGGTTCCTTTTACCCGGATCGCAACGGACGGCAAAGCTTCGCCTTTGTCATCGGTAACCTTGCCTTTTACGGGCCGCAAGGCTGCCTGTGCTGTTTCTGCTGCGGATTCCTGCACTTTCTCTGCTGCCGTTTTTTCCGTAACCCCGATCATGTTGCCGACCTGACTGAATTCCAGCGACGTTTGTTTTTCAATGAGTTTCAGAATAGCCGGAACAGGCAAGCCCATGGCATAAAGCGTTACCTGCGGTGCATTCCGCAGCATTTTTTCGTCAAAAGCAAACGTAACGCCGGTCTGCTGTTCGATCTGCCTGAATACCGTTTTGACCTTCGTCTGCTTTACATCCATGTTGACACGCTGAGCCTCTGTGGTGCCGGCCATCAGCAAGGCCGTACTCAGCATGTTTATGCCCAGAATAAGCGTAGAAATGCGCATACATTTTTTGAATAAGGGAATTCCCTTATGGTAATAATTCACCATATTTGTCTGATGTTTAAGGTGTAAACTGTTAAACTCTTTCCTTTCCTGCTACTCATGGTTCCAAGCATTGCATAGCGGACGGGATGATCATTGCCGGGGACATTTGCCGTGTCTCCGGTATTTTACGAGCTTGCCTTCCTTGAAAACAACCCGTCTTTTTGCGCGCTCTTATCTGATTACTATGGTGCTGTCGTTTAATTGTGAGTAATTGAATTTCTTTGAAAAGCTCATTACTTTCAGTACGTCGGTTATCGGCTGGTTATCCAGTGTAAATGAAATTTTCTCTGTTGAGAGATTTTCTTTTTCTATGATGATATGCTTTCTGTATTTTCTTTCAAGCACGTTAAAAACCTCGGATAACAGCTCGTCCTCGAAAACCAGGCGGTTGTCTTTCCATGATGCAATGGCCGGCTTGCTGATTTCAGCCACCTGGATTTTTGCTGTTTTTTCGGGAAGTACCGCCTGTTCGGCAGGCAGCAGCAGCAATGCCGGCGATTCCGGTTTGTCACGAAGCGTCACGCCGACTTTCCCCGTCTTGACGGAGACTTTGATGTGGCGGTCGTTTTTGTAAGCCTTTACGTCAAATGAAGTTCCGAGTACGGTAATATCCAGCTTTTTGGCATGCACGACAAACGGCTTTCCGGACAAATGCACAATATCAAAAAACGCCTGCCCTTCCTTTAATACAACTTCTCTGGTTTTTCCTGCAAAATGATCGGGATAACGCATGCTGGAACCGGCATTCAGCCATACCGACGATCCGTCGGGCAAGTGTACTTTCAGCGTTTTGCCCAAAGGCGCCTGCACCAGATGCATTTCCGGACTGGCCGGTTTATGGCTGTTTGTCCAGAACAAAAATCCTGCGATGATCAATGCGGCTGCTGCCGTTGTCCAGTTTACCAGTCTTTTCAGCAATATCCAGTCCGGATTTCGGTTTCCGGGCTGCTGCATGGCTTTCAGCCCGGACAGCATGCGTTTTTTTATTTCATCAGCAGTTTCGGGATTGTTGGTAAAAACCGTTTCCGGTGGCTGTTCATCGGAAGCCATTTGGTCGTACCAATCATGTAAAATCTTTTTTTCTTCCTCCGAGGCCGTTCCGCTCACGAATTTTCCAGCAAGCTGCCTGATGTATTCCTGTGTCATTGCAAAGCGGATTTAGCCTTTGCATTACTTAGAGTAGGAATTCTTGTAAAACCCCTTAGTTGAAAATATAAAAACAGGGATTTTTGTTAAAGCCAATTAAAATTTGGGATAAAAGGAGGTTCAGAGTAGAAAGTGAGCAACGCTGCTAAGGTTTTCCCTGACCATTTTTAATGCTTTGGTGAGATGTGCCTCGGCGGTTTTATGCGATATGTTGAGTTCTTTGCAAATGTCGGACAAAGAGCGGTCCTGCAATTTGTTGTACTGAAACACAAGGCGGCATTTTTCAGGCAGCTTGTTGGTAAGATTCCGGATAATTTCCAGCAAAAGCCTGTTTTCAATTTCCTGATCCATGGAAACCGAGCGTACGGCCTGCTCTTTCATGGTAAGTTCCAGTTCCAGCGCCTGTCTGGATTTGGCAAGATAACGGTAAACCTCGTAGCGGAGCATAGCCGCCAGGTACGGCTTCACGGACTGGATTTCCAGTGTCTGCCGCTTGATCCAGAACAGCATAAAAGTGTCCTGTGTGATTTCTTCGGCTATTTCTGCGGATTTTACCAGCCGGTGCGCTGCATAAAAAAGCTTGTCCCAGTAGCGGTTGTAAATTTCATCAAATGCACCTTCTTCTCCGTCCTTCATCAAAGCGGCAAGCTCTTCATCGGAGAAGTTTCGGAAATCATTCATTTTATTTACAGGTCGTTTAGGAGCGCGCTTATTTGTTTACCAAATATAAAATAAATTAACCGACAGCAAACGGGAATATCATACAATTGCAATATTAAAAATGGCGCTTGAAGTTATATGTAAGATAATTTTCTATTAATAATAAAAATATCAATATTTTATTTTGTGGTAATCAAGTTTATCCATTTGGTACTTACATTCGCTTCTGGGCATGCATACGCGGGGTGGCGGTAACTTTGCATCCGTGTGGGTGTTTTTAAAGGTTTGCTGATCTATTTGCAGGCATTTTGTAACATTGCCGGAATTATGGCCTGTTTTCCAAAGTTCGCCAAAGCAGAAAAAGTTCCTCTGGATTTACTTAAAAGCTTGTTTGTCAGCATAAAGGATTTTATGAATTAAGGAAATAATTATCTTGTGCGAAAATGAACGACAGGCAAAACATCACTTTAAATTAGGAATATGCAGGAAGACATCCTTTTCCAGATCAGTAACAAATTAAAAGAAGTAAGAAAAAATAAAGGCGTGACGCTTCAGGAAATCGCGGACGAAGCGGGCGTTACCAAAAGCCTTGTCTCGCAGATTGAAAACAGCCGGACTATTCCGTCACTGCCCGTTATGCTCGGACTGATCAAGGCGCTTGACATAGACCTGAATGTTTTTTTCAAGGACATTATTTCCACTGCGCCCGGCGAAAATGTGCTTATCCGGAGAAAGGAAGAATATCAGCCTTTTACAAAGGAAAATGCCAAGGGTTTTTTTTACCAGCGCATTTTCAGCAAGCAATTCAAGGACAATCATATCGACGTAGTGCTGCTGCGGCTGGAAAAAGATGCGCGCCGGCCCATGGTCCGTACCAATGCGTACGAGTTCAAATATGTGCTTCAAGGTTCGGTGGAATATACGGTCGGGAAAAACAAGTATGTTCTGAATCAGGGCGATTCCATGTTTTTTGATGCCAACGAGCTGCACAATCCAAGGTGCATCGATTGCGGCGAGGTTTTGCTGCTTGTCATTTATTTCTTCAATGAGGCGCAGTAAACGTACTTTGTTTTAAATTCTCTCAAAAGTTAAATATTAATTAACATTCTCTTAATCTGATTTCGGTTTTTGTGCTGCATCTTTGTATGCTGAATAATGTAAATGAATGTTTACTTAACATTTGGTGCTATTTTATTTGCATTCTGAATAATAAACTTATATTTTTAAGCCTCATAAGATTTACAGCCGAATTTTTAGCAACTTGAATCGTTTAATATTACTTTACAATATTCAGGATTTATCATTTTGGTTTAGGTAGCATATAAGTTTAAATCAGTTCACTAATATTCAGGTAAGATGTTTACAGAACTTGTTGTTTTTGACATGGCGGGAACCACGGTCAGGGACAAAAATTACGTGGGAATTGCATTTCAGCAAGCCATGAAATCGCGCGGCTACGACATTACGCCGGAAGATGTAAATCCGTTGATGGGTTATCAGAAACCGCTGGCGATAAAAATGATTCTCGAGATGCGGGAAGAGGATAAAAGCAAAATCACGGATGCACTGATTTCGGAAATCCATGCGGAGTTTGTGCAGCACATGCTTCATTTTTACAGTACGACACAGGACATTGCGCCGCTTCCGGGTGTGGAGGAAACTTTTGGTGCATTGCGTAAAAAAGGCATTAAGATAGCGCTGAACACCGGCTTTTCCAGAGATATCGCGGATGTAATTGTGGACCGGCTTGGCTGGAAGGATAAAATAGACATGCTGGTTGCGAGTGACGAAGTGCCAAACGGCCGGCCATACCCGGACATGATCCGGAAAATCATGCATGCGCTGAAAATTGATTCTCCCGAAAAAGTGGCGAAAGTAGGTGATACCGAAGTAGATGTGAATGAAGGCATCAATGCCGGCTGCAAGTATGTGATCGGGATTACAACGGGCGCTTTTACGCGTGAAGAATTACTGCCTTACGGCCCGACGCACATCATCGACAACATTGCGGACATAATCGGGATTATTTCAGAGAGCAATGCGTATGCGGCTCAGAAAAGTTTGTAGGCGATTAATTTGAATCAGAATGAATAAATCTGCTATTGTCATCGGAGCAGGAATTGTCGGGCTTGCAACCGCAAGGGCGCTGGCTGTCAGAAATTATAAAGTAACCGTTATTGAAAGGTCGTCCAAGGCAATAGGCGCTTCCATCCGTAACTTCGGAATGGTGTGGCCGATTGGTCAGCCGGAAGGAAAGCTGTACGAAAGGGCTTTGCATGCCAAAAGCATCTGGAAAGAAATGCTGGCGGGAGCCGGATGCTGGTCGTATGAAGGCGGAAGTCTGCATATGGCTTACCGGCAGGATGAAATGGAGGTGCTGGAACAATTTGCGGCAGTAAGCCAGTACAGGCCGGTCAGCGTGCTGAGTGCGGAGGAAACTTTGGCAAAATCACCGGCAGTTAACGGCAAGGATTTGCTTGGTTCCCTGTTTTCGGCAGATGAAATGATTGTCGATCCGCGGGAAGCAATTGCCGAAATTCCCGGATTCCTGCAGTCGGCTTTGAATGTTGATTTTATCTGGGATACGGCCATTTCGGAAATAGATTATCCGAATGTTTATTCCGGTAGAAAAAGCTGGTCGGCGGACGAACTATTCGTTTGCAGCGGACAGGATTTTGAAACGCTTTATCCTGAAAAATTTTCCGAGGCGCCGCTTACCAAATGCAAGCTTCAGATGCTCAGGCTTGAAGCACAGCCGGATAACTGGAAAATAGGGCCATCATTGTGCGGCGGACTTTCACTTATTCATTACCACGGGTTCAGAGCGGCAGCGTCCCTGGCCGGGCTGAAAGAACGCTACGAAAAAGAATACAGCGAATATTTGAAATGGGGAATTCACGTCATGGCTTCACAAAACGGGCTGGGCGAAATCACAGTCGGTGATTCGCACGAATACGCACTGACGTTCGAGCCGTTTGACAGAGAATTTATCAATACGATGATTCTGGATTATCTCGGAACATTCGCACAGTTCAGATCGCCGAAGGTTTTTCAGACATGGCACGGAATATACCCGAAAATGACCAACGGACAGTCGGAAATCGTAATAAAGCCGGAAAGCGGGGTAACGATTATCAACGGTTTGGGCGGCAACGGAATGACCTTGTCATTTGGCTTGTGCGATGAAGTGATTGGTGGTACTTACCGGGCTTTATAGAAGGGAAAAGTCAGATGTAGCACAGTGCTGAAAGCATAAAAATATGGATCAGGAATGCAGGACGGGCTTATAAGGTCGGAAGCCAGCGGATTTTGTTTTGATTTAACAGCCGGAGTTTTTCAACAGACTTGCGGCCTCAGCTGAACACAATAAACCAATCATATTTATGAAAGCTACATTTACTGAATCCATTCCTCTGATGCGGTACGGATGGCTTGCCTTGGGCATGATCGTCACGACCCATGCAGCGCTGCTGGCCGGAGGTACGACAAACCGGCTTGCCTCAGAAAACAAAATAACAGGAAATTCAGGGAATTCACGTGCTGCGTATGTCGGTATAACGTTAGGGAAAAAGGCGACTTCAGTCCTGGATGTAAACGGTGTTGTCAGAGATAAAAACGGTCAGGCGCTTCCCGGTGTAAACATCATTGTAAAAAATTCCCAGAAAGGAACTACAACGAATGCAAACGGCGAATTTTCCATTTCCGTTGATTCGGAAAACGACGTGCTGGTTTTTTCTTTTATCGGATATAAAACGCAGCAGTTTGTCGTCGGAAACCAGAAAGAACTGGCAATTACGTTGCAGGAAGATACCAACGTACTGGACGAAGTTGTCGTAACGGCTTTGGGTATAACAAGAGAGAAAAAATCGCTTGGCTATGCCACGCAGCAGGTTACCGGAGAAATACTGAACGAATCGCCAGCCACGAACTTTGTCAATAACCTTTCGGGGAAAGTCGCCGGCGTGAACATCAGTAGCGCAGGCGGTGTGGGTTCTTCTTCCCGGATTACGATCCGCGGAGAATCTTCCTTGTCCATTATGAGCAATCAGCCGCTTTTCGTCATTGACGGCGTGCCCATCGGCAATGACGGCACGAGCAACACCGGAAGTGCCGATTACGGAAACAGTTCTTCGGAAATCAATCCCGCCGACATCGAATCCATTAATGTGCTGAAAGGCCCGGCCGCTGCTGCCTTGTACGGCTCGCGTGCCGCGCGGGGTGCCATTGTGATTACGACCAAAAAAGGCAGCAACCGCAAAGGGCTGGGCGTAAGCTTCAATTCCTATTTCTTTGGCGAAAGTGTCGGAAGACTTCCGAAATTTCAGAACGACTTCGGGCAGGGAAACAACGGCAAATACGAGGGTTCCAACTTCGGTGCAAGCTGGTCTGCGTACCCGAGCGGCGATAACGACGATTACGATGAAAGCTGGGGCCCGCGCATGAACATCGGGACTACGGAAGCGCAGTTTGACTCACCGACTACAAACGGTTTCCGCGGCGGCGACGTTGCCATCAACAACCGGGGTGATATCATTCGGACACCATGGGTTTCACAGCCGGATAACATCAAGGATTTTTTCAAAAGCGGATCCAAATATTATAACAACCTTGCATTTTCCGGCGGCAATGAAAACGGCGATTACCGGCTTTCACTGACTTCTCTGAATGAAAAAGGCGTTATCCCGAACAACAACCTGAACCGTTATCAGGTCAATCTGAACAGCAGTTATCATCTTACGAAGAAACTGACTTCTTCCATTAATATCAATTACGTAAAACAAAGCAGTACCAACCGTCCCGACAACGGCTACGGCCGCAATACGTTCATGTATTTTTTTACGTGGATGGGAAGAAATGTCAACATCAACAGTCTGCGGAATTACTGGCAGCCGGGGCTGGAAGGCGTCAGGCAGTTTCAGTACAACTATGGCGAAAACCACAACAATCCTTTTTTCCTGCAGTATGAAAATACCAAAGGCCAGAACAAGGACCGCGTTTACGGAAACATTGCGCTGGAATATGCCTTTACCGATCACCTGAAACTGAAACTGCGTTCTGCGGCGGATCTTTACAACGATTTCCGGCCGATGCAATGGGCGGTGAGCACCGTGGATGTGGAAAGCGGAAGTTACTCATTTACCGAAATCAAGAACGAAGAACGGAACACAGATTTTCTTCTAACGTATACCAATGCATTTGGTAACGGTGATTTTGGCTACACCTTTTCAGCCGGCGGCAACCGTTTCGACAATTCCGGACACAGCGAAAGCACCACTGCGCCGCAGCTGCTGATTCCCGGCATTTACACGATCCAGAATGCGGCGAGCCCTTTAACGGGTTATTCCAGCAGCTATAAAAAGCGGATCAACAGCGTTTACGGCGTGGCTAATTTCAATTACAAAGATCTGGTTTATCTGGACATCAATGCGCGGAATGACTGGTCGAGTACGCTTCCAAAGAATAACAATTCCTACTTTTATCCGTCCGTTGGCCTGAATACAAACCTTAAAAGCATTCTGAATCTGCCGAAAGGAATCAGTCAGGCGCAGTTGCGCGGAAGCTGGGCGCAGGTCGGAAACGATACGGGTCCTTATTCCATTTACAATACGTACGGCAATGCAAGTCCGTGGGCAAACAACTATGCGCTCGTTGGGCCGGGATCGTTGCTGAACCCGAATCTTAAGCCGGAAATCACTTCTACGTATGAGTTTGGAGCGGCAGTCGGCTTTTTTAACAATCGTCTGGGGCTGGATGTGACTTATTACGATATCCGTTCCAAAAACCAGATCATCAGCCTGCCGCTTGTTCAGAGTTCGGGTGCAACTTCCAAGCAGATCAATGCCGGACAAATCAAAAATACCGGTGTGGAGATCATGATCAATTCGACACCGGTCAGTACGGCCAGTTTCAAATGGAATTTCAATATCAACTGGTCGCATAATACCGGAAAAATCGTTTCGCTGACAAGCGAGGTGGACAAGATCGTTCAGGCTGCGCCGGGTGAAGATGCGTCCATTCAGGCGAGAGTAGGCGAGAAAATGGGTGCGATCTGGGGCCCGGGTTATCAGCGCGTTGCGGACGGACCTATGAAAGGCGAGATCATTATTTTTAACGATGCTTATCCGCGGCCGACTTCCGAAGACATTCATCTTGGAAACTATAACCCGGACTGGATCGCAGGGATTTATAATCAGCTTACGTATAAAAACATCAGTCTGAACTTTGCTTTCGGCGGTCAGTTCGGCGGCGAATTTATTTCCCGTTTTTTCAACAAGGCGGCGGGAGCCGGACAATTGGAAGAAAGTGCAATGGGCCGTTCTGCGCGTGCTGCCGGAACGGAATATGACGCACCGTATTACATTCCGGGCGCTGCACAAATGGAAGACGGAAGCTTTCAGCCGAATAATACAAGCACGGACGGAACATACAGCGCAGGCGTTTACGGAACCAATGCCCGCTATTTTATCAAAAAACCGTTAGACCATATTTCAGAAGCACAGATTTTCAGTTCCACGTATTTCAAGCTGAGAGAATTGTCGCTCGGGTACAGCTTACCGACCAAATGGATTTCGGGCAAGTACATTAAAAATGCAAGGATTTCCGTAACGGGAAGGAACCTGCTGTTATTTACGCCGAAAAGCAACAGGCATTTTGATCCGGAAGTGGCCACAGCTACATCGGGCGGCGGTCTGATCCCCGGTTTTGAAAATATGAGTACGCCTTCCACAAGGGAAATGGGTGTGAGTATCAATCTGAATTTCTGAACAGTTTAAAACCTTGTGATCATGAAAAAGTCTTGCTATATACTCTTTTTTGTCCTGCTTACGGGAGTAAGCTGTACAAAGGATTTTGAAGAAATCAATACCAATCCCAATTCGCCGGATAAAGTGACCAATGTCGGTCTGCTTTTGCCAAACGTGATCCGCAGTGCGGTAAACAGCCATTACGACAATTCCTACAACCGCGGAAGTGTCGCTGCCAACATGCTGGCTTCCGATTATGCCAGTAATTTCAGCAACTGGGCGCGTTCGGATGCAAGCAGTTATTTTTTCTGGAATTATTATGATTACATCCGAGATCTGAACGAGGTCATCAGCATTGCCGAAACGCAGGATCAGAAAAGTTACAAAGGAATTGCATTGGTGCTCCGTTCCTGGATGTTTCAGTGCCTGACTGATCTGTACGGCCCGATTCCTTTTCGGGAAGCTGCCAATGCAAAGCTGACGGGCATCAGTGCGCCGAAATTCGAGCAGCAGGAAGCGGTGTATGCCGGCTTGCTGGCCGATCTGGAAGAAGCCAATAATCTGCTTGGAAGCACAAACGAGCCTGTAACCGGCGATATTCTGTACAATGGAAATATGGCGAACTGGAAAAAGTTTGCAAACAGCCTGCGATTGCGTTTGCTGCTGCGCCAGTCAGAAAGAGTAGATCCGGCTGCGGCCATGAAAGCCATTGTTGAAAATCCTGCCAAATATCCGTTGTTCACTTCCTACGAAGATCAGGCAGCATTGCAGTATCTCGTAGATCGTCCGTCGAACGAATCTCCTTTTTACCGTTCCGGCAACGGCGGAACCAATACAAAAGTCACCAAGCAATTGGTTGATTATCTGAAAGCATTGAACGATACTCGATTGTATGCTTATGCATTGCCAACACCTGCAAGCAGCGCCGTGGATGCAAACGGCAACCGCCCCGATCCTAAAAACTTTCAGTATGCGGGCGACCTGAACGGCATCGGAAATTTCCCGGACAACAACCTTACTTCGCCGACGGGCATGTTGTGGATGTCTATTCAGTATTCACCCGATCTGGCGTCTGCAACGGCCGGACAGGGAATCATCATCAGTTACTCGGAAGTACAGTTTATTCTGGCGGAAGCAGCTGAAAAGGGATTTATTGCAGGCGGATCGGCAGCGGCGGAAACGTATTACAAAAACGGCATCAAAGATCAGTTCAAGTATTACAGCAGCCGCATTTCGTCCAACTTGGCAACTTCTTATCTGAAACTTACGCCCGCGAGCATTTCGGTGAGTGACAGCTATTTTACACAACCCGCCGTTGCCTATGCCGGAACGCAGCCGCAGAAACTGGAAAAAATCGCCCTGCAGAAATGGATCTCACTTTATATGGTCGGTTATGAAGCCTGGTCGGAATGGCGGCGCACCGGATTTCCTGCTATTCCCGTTGGCCCGATTGGTCCCGGTTATGTGCCAAGAAGGATTTTGTACCCTGCGGATGAAATCAGGATTAATCAGGCAAATTACAATGAAGCCGTAAGCTGGCTTGGCGCAGATGATCTGAAAACGCGCGTCTGGTGGGATAAACAGTAATACGTTAACTTAAAAACTATGTTATCAAAAGTATTGTGCATGCTGTCATCGGTAAGTTTGCTGATGACGGCATGTACCAAAAGTTCCGAAGAAAAACCTTCCGGCATTGAGCATGTAATTGTGATTGGCGTGGACGGACTAAGCCCGGACGGCATTCAAAAAGCCGAAACGCCGCATCTCGACAATATGGTTGCCAACGGCAGCGTCAAATGGAATGTGCGTTCCGTGCTCACTTCCAGCAGCAGCCAGAACTGGGCTTCCATGATTATGGGCGCCGGACCGGAGCAGCACGGCATCATCAACAACGACTGGGAAATGGACGATCACACGTTGCCGCCGGTTGTGGAGGAAGCAGACGGACGTTTTCCGACCATTTTCAGTATTCTTCACAAGAGTAAACCGGAAGCAGAGATCGGAACTGTTTATCACTGGGACGGATTTGGCCGGTTATTTCAAAAGAATGCCGTTAATTATGACAAGCGTTTTTCAACAGAAGATTCCACTGCCGCCGATTTTATCAATTATATCAAAACAAAAAAGCCCGTTCTCGGTTTTGTTCATTTTGATCACGTGGATCATGCGGGGCATCACGGCGGGCACGGTTCGCCGGAATATTACAAAGCGGTTGCCAAAGCGGATTCGCTGATCGGGAACATACTGGCGGGAATTAGGGCAGCGGGAATCGAGGATAAAACGCTGGTGATTGTTTGGGCGGATCATGGCGGGATCGGGTACGGACATGGAGGCGCCACGCCGCAGGAAGCCGAAATTGCCGGGATTTTTTACGGAAAAGATGTTAAAAAAGGGTATAAAATTGAGCAGCAGGTTTATACGTACGATCTGGCGTCTACAATCGCCTTTGCGCTTGATGTTCAGCAGCCTTATGCGTGGATCGGCCGTCCTGTAAAACCGGTTTTTGAAGGATTAAAAGAACCTGAAAATCTGTGGCTTGGCGAAAAAAGGATTGCTTCTCCGGTTATTTACCCCGAACGGAAATTGTATCAGCAGGCTGGCGGATTGTATACAGATCAAACGGCTTCTGTCAAAATTGATACGAAAGCTGAAAACAGCGTAACAAGATACACGACGGACGGAAGCGAGCCGGACAGCACATCGGTAGTTTATAAAAATCCTTTTACGGTAGCTAAAACGACGGTCGTAAAAGCAAAATCATTTAATAAGGAAGGCAAGGAAAGTTTGTCGGAAACTGCTTATTTCAGGCTGGTGAAATCAGGGTCCGGCAACGGGCTGAAAACTTCTTTTTACCAGGGCAAGGATCTGAACAAAATGCCTGATTTTTCCGGAATGAAAAAAGGCAAAACCTGGACAAGTGCCGAATTTACTATTAACCGGGACCAGCTTAATGCGATCCTCGAGAAAGACAATGCCAGCTTTGCATTGCGGTTTGAAGGTTTTATACAGATAGACAAGCCGGGAAAATACCTTTTTGCAACACAGTCGGACGATGGCAGTAAACTCTATATCGACGGCAAGGAAGTTGTGGATAATGACGGAAATCACGGCGTAACAGAAGCAACCGGAAGCATGGAACTGACCGCCGGAAAACATCCGGTAAAAGTTGAATATTGTAATAATGGCGGCGGGTTCTGGCTGGATGCTTTTTACAAAGGTCCGGGAATTGCCAAACAACTGATTCCCGCGGATAAACTTTTTACAGAATAACCCACTATTCCTATACCTTTCGATCCATCAAGTCCCCGGATGAAAGTCCGGGGCATTTTTAAAAAATGACAGAAACCCATAACAGAACCGAAGGCGATATCAACCTTTCTGCGGCACGGCGAAACTGGTATTCCGTCATGAATGATCCGGATACGCAGCATTACCTTCAGGAAGACGCCGAGTATTTTCTCCATCAAGCCTTATCCACGCCATGTCTGGATGTACTCGCTTCCTGCGAAGGTATTTACCTGACGGATATTCAGGGGAAACGCTACATGGATTTTCACGGGAACAACGTACATCAGCTCGGGTACCGCAATCCTTATATTGTAGATAAAATAAAGCAGCAGCTGGATGTGCTGCCGTTCTCACCGCGCCGGTTTACCAATGTGCCGGCCATCGAGCTAGCAAAAAAACTGGGCAGTCTTTTGCCGGCTGATCTGAACCGCGTGCTTTTTGCGCCCGGCGGCACTTCTTCCATCAGTATGGCGCTTAAGCTGGCCCGTGTCGTCACGGGAAAGCATAAAGTAATTTCGCTATGGGATTCTTTTCACGGCGCATCGCTGGATGCCATTTCCGCAGGCGGCGAGCTGGATTTCCGCAAGGATATGGGTCCGCTGATGCCGGGCGTAGAGCGCATTCCGCCGCCCATGACATACCGCGGGCCGTTTCTGGCAGCGGGCAGCGGTGATCTTCCGTATGCGGAATATCTTGAATACGTCATTCAAAAAGAAGGCGATATCGGTGCGTTCATGATTGAAACGATCCGGAACACGGACGTGCAGATTCCTTCGCAGGCTTACTGGAACAGAGTCCGGGAAATATGTACAAAGCACAAGGTTTTACTGATTCTGGATGAGATTCCGATTGCTTTCGGACGCACCGGGAAAATGTTTGCATTTGAACATTACGGCATTGAACCGGATATCATTTGTCTCGGAAAAGGGCTGGGCGGCGGTGTGATGCCGATGGCCGCCATTGTGGCAAGAAATGAGTACAACGTTGCCCGAAGCATTTCGCTTGGTCATTTTACGCATGAGAAAAGCCCGCTGGGAAGCGTAGCCGCGCTGGCCATGTTCGAGTTTATGGAACAAAATCATATTCTGGAGAAAGTGCAGCAGGACGAACGGTTTATGGCATCCGAAATGGAAAAACTGATGGATAAATTCCCGCTGATCGGGGATGTGCGGGGAATCGGGTTGTTGTGGGGCGTGGAGCTTGTGAAAGACAGGCAAACCAGGGAAAAAGCCATTGAAGCAGCTGAAACGGTTATGTATGAATGTCTTAAAAACGGATTGAGCTTTAAAGTTTCACAGGGAAATGTACTGCAGTTATCGCCTCCGCTGATCATCAACAGGGTGGAACTGAAAGAAGCATTGCGGATTCTTGAAAATGCCCTAAGTACCGCGTCAGGCGTTCTTTAAAACCTAAATTCCGGATTATGCGTCTGAAAGAGATGTTGTTGCGTTCCAACGCGTTTTTTATTTCGTGGGCTGTTATTGCTTCGTTTGGTACCTATTTCTGCATGTATGCATTCCGGAAGCCGTTCAGCGCAGGACTTTACGAGGGTCTGGAAATAGGAAATATCGGTTACAAAGCCATCCTGATCATTTCTCAGGTTGCCGGTTATACGTTGTCCAAATTTGCCGGCATCAAGGTCATTTCCGAGCTGCGGCACCGTTCCAGAATCCGGCTTATTATCTTACTGATCCTTGTTGCTGAAGCTGCACTGCTGCTGTTCGGACTGGTGCCGTTTCCGTACAACTTCATTTTTCTGTTTATCAACGGATTGCCTCTTGGCATTGTTTACGGCATTGTGTTCAGTTTTCTGGAAGGACGGCGATTTACGGAAATGCTGGCTTTGGGATTGAATATCAGCGTAGTGGTTGCGTCGGGAATCCTTAAAACCATTTACATCGAACTGCATGGATTATTTCCGGTCATTTCGGAATTCAGTATGCCTTTCTTTATGGGATTATTATTTTTACCGCTGTTCCTGATCTTTGTCTGGATGCTTTCGGTGATCCCGGAGCCCAATGCGGAAGATATCCGTTTAAGGACAAAAAGGCTGCCCATGACGCAGGAAGACAAGTGCGCCGTCATGCGGCAATTCGGATTTCCGATCGTTTGTCTGGTTCTATTCTATGCTTCCATGGTCGTGCTGCGTGATTTTCGGGACAATTTCACTATTGAGATCTGGAATGAAATCGATATGCATTGGGCGAGCAGTGTTTTAACCACAACCGAAATGATCAGCGGCATCATCGTGCTCGTTATTATCGGCAGCCTGGCCTTTGTCCGGGATAACGTAAAAGGTTTCAGGTTAACCAATTTTATTCTCTTCCTTTCCATTTGTCTGATCGGCTCGGGCACTTTGCTGTTTCAGAAGGCGCTCGTGAGCGGTTTTTTATGGATGCTGCTTGTGGGTTTGGGAACGTTTCTGGCTTACACCGTTCTTCAGACCGTTATTTTTGATCGCATGATCGCTCTTTTCAGGATCAAGGCCAATGCCGGTTTCTTTATTTATATCTGCGAAAGCATCGGTTATATGGGCAGCGCCGGCTTGCTGCTGTACAAGGAATTTTTTATGAAGGAAATGAACTGGTCCGCCGTTCTGATGCAGTTTACATACGTGCAGTTTTTCACCGGGTTCCTGCTGCTTCTGGCGAGCAACATTTTCTTTGAGCGTTACAGGCAGCAAAAAGAATCGGAAAGCGGGCCGCTGCAAGCAGTATAAATCTTCAACAAAAAAAGAGAGAACAAGCCGTTCTCTCTTTTTAAATCTCAATTCACCTTAATAACTTGTTTACTTTACTATTTTGCTACTTTAAGTGCTACAATAGATGCTTTTTGCGCAGGCGTATATTTTCCGTAATCATTGCTGGTTTTGGTACGCTTCGGTGCCGGTGTTTCCAGAACAGGTTCGGCTGGCGGCAGGTTTTTTACTCCGGACTTGTTTTTATCTTCCATATGGCCAGCAAATACGATAGAAGTGCTCAGCGCCATAGCGGAAACGAAAGTTGTTAGTACATTTTTCATAGCTGAATTATTTTAATTCTTCTCTTTGTCTTATTCGACGTCACAAACTTAATGCATTTCAAAGGATGGAAAATTCATGTGTTGAATGAGCGATATATATTCAAGATAGATGGTTTAAGTTGATGATGAGTTATTTAACGGATGTTTGCGGCCTGTGCTTTACTTTTCCTTTGTCAGTTCAAAGTCTTTGGATATGTATTGTTTTGTGGAGGAATAGTACAAATTGCTTGCTGATGTGACAATTATTTTTTTCTTAAATTGCTCGGATGGAACAGCTAATTAATCTCAGACCGTTTAAAGAATTTGTAAAATCGGGTTCGTTCGGGGGTGTGCTCCTGATCGTTTGTGTAATTATCTCACTGATCATTGCCAATTCTTCACTCGGGCCGGGTTTTGAACAGTTGCTGACGACCGAACTCGGTTTTGAAACAGCCCAAATTCATCTGAACTATTCCATTCTGCTCTGGATCAATGATGGATTGATGGCTATTTTTTTCCTGATGGTCGGACTGGAAATTAAAAGGGAACTGATCGAAGGCGAACTTTCTTCACTGAAAATGGCAGCTCTGCCGGTTTTTGCGGCATTGGGCGGCGTCATTGCTCCGGCAACCATTTATTTTCTGCTGAATAAAAATACGGAAACAGCTGCGGGATGGGGAATTCCGATGGCAACGGACATTGCATTTGCGATTGCCATAATCACCATGCTTGGCAATAAAGTGCCGCCTTCTCTCAAAATATTTCTGGCCGCGCTCGCTATTGTAGACGACCTCATGGCCATTCTGGTAATAGCCATTTTTTATTCATCCGATCTGCATTATACTTTTCTGCTGTATGCGGCGGGGATTTTTGCCATGCTGCTGGTCATTAACAAACTGGGTGTCAAAAATCTGGCTGCGTATCTTGTTCCGGGTGTCTTTATCTGGTATTTTATTCATCATTCGGGCGTGCATGCCACCATTGCCGGTGTCCTCACCGCTTTCGCCATTCCGACCAATCCCGTTTCAGAAGAATCACCGCTGGAAAAACTGGAACATATGCTCGTTAATCCGGTAAATTTTTTCATTATGCCGTTGTTTGCGCTGGTTAATACAAACATCAAATTTGAGCCGGAAATGGTGGACGGGCTTACAACAACGCTCGGACTTGGAATCATCCTTGGCCTTGTTATCGGCAAGCCTTTGGGAATTGCTTTACTTTCCTGGATTTCAGTAAAATTGGGAATCAGCGATAGACCGAAAGGAGCGGAATGGGCGCATATTGTCGGCGTCGGTATGCTGGGCGGAATTGGCTTCACCATGTCCGTCTTCATCGCCTTGCTTTCCTTTTCCGGCAAACACCTGATTCTGTCTGAAGCCAAATTTTCTATTCTCATCGGCTCCATTTTGTCCGGTTTGCTGGGTTATGTAACGCTTACAATGATCAGTCGCAAGAATTTGAAAAATAATCCTGAATTGTAAACCCTACTCCGTCTTGCTCTTGATCAGAATATAATCAATGTCGTTTCCATCCGCAAAGGCTGAAATCTGCGTGTATTTTTCGTAATTATCCCATTGCTTTAATTTATCATCGTCGATTTTTGGCTCCACGTTGTCTTTCAAATTAAGCAGGCCAAGAATGACGCGGTTTTCAAAATCAAAATCTGAAAGGTTATTCAGGGTAATTCGGTCCGCAATGTCATTGATAAATATGATTTCGACTTTTCCTTCTTTATAAATCATTTTGGGGCATTTGTCGCAGCCTGCATTTTCATCCTTGTAATAGCTGTCCAGTTTTCCCGGCCCCAGTACGGCTTCCACTTCTTTTTCACTGCGCAGCGCAATTCTCGGCAAATCCATTTCCACGGTTACAGGCGCATTTTCATCACCGTCGCCCATGACAAAGAATTTGATAAAAACGGCAATCAAAATCAGGATAAATGCAATAAACTTCCAGTTTGCCCACTTGCGTTTCAGTGTAACGTTATTCATGAATGGCTTGGTTTTTGATATAGACAGAACAATAAATTGTGTAAACACGAAATATCATGCCAGCCGCTTATGAATTCAATTACTGACACTCCGGAATCAAATTATGATATGCTTACCATTACTGAAGCAACCCTTATTCAGAAAAACCTGAGAGAACAGCTGAATCTGAAGCCGCTTCAGTCACCGATCCGCACCATTGCCGGAGCAGACATATCGTTATCGCTTTACAGTGAAACTGTTTATGCAGGAATGGTCATACTGAGTTTTCCCGATCTGCAACCCGTAGCGTATTCACTTGTGAAAAGCAGCACCACATTTCCGTATGTGCCCGGCTTTCTGGCTTTCCGCGAAATACCGTCGTTACTGAAAGTTTATGAACAGATTCCGGTAAAGCCCGACGTGATTATGTTTGATGGAAACGGCATTATACATAAAAGAAGAATGGGGATTGCTTCCCATTTCGGGGTACTGACGGACTCGGTTACCATGGGCTGCGCCAAGAAAAAACTGACGGGCCAATATGAAGATCCCGGCGAAAACAGGGGCGAATATTCATTGCTTACCGATAAAGGCGAAACGATCGGGTACGTGCTGAGAAGCAAGAATAATGTAAAACCGGTTTTTATTTCGCCGGGACACAATATGAGCCTTGATGACAGCCTGAACATTGCTATGAAATGCATTCACAAATACCGCCTTCCGGAGCCTACACGCAAAGCGCATGAGTTTGTAAATCTTTTCAGAACGGGCGAGCTGAAAGAAGGGTACCATGAAATCGGTTCATTGCAGCTCTTCTGAAAATAAGATTGAAGCAAAGTTATTTGTTGTCACATTGAGCACGGAAGGTCACTTTTTGTACCGGAATGTCATGAATGGTCATTTATTGTCATGTATTGTTTTGAATGTCATTCATGGTTTTTACTGGTGACATATAACCTGATGTTTCGCTCAATGTGACCTTTTTTGTTGTACAAAGATTTGGATAAACCTTCAACCGCTTATTTCAAAGATTTGTCAATTTCGTCCAGCAAATAATTTTTCGAGTCCGAAGTGGATTCCCAGAACATGACGCCGGCCATTTTGTGATCCAATACATATCTGCATTTTTCCCGTACCGATTCCTCATCGTCGTAGCTGAGTATGGCGCCAGTTGCTGCATTCATTAAATAAGGTGCTTTTGCGACGGTATCGCGGTATTCCCTGAATCCTTTTTTATTAACCAGACTGTCTTTGATGTAAGTATAACCGTCTATATATTCCTGCGAAATCTGCTTTTGTCCCAAACCTTTTTCCAGCTTGCTTACCTTGAACATGCGGCCATAAAACGGAAGTCCCATCACGAGCTTTCCGGCAGGAACGCCGGCAGCCGTAAACGCCTTGAAAGCATCATCCGCCGATCTTTCAGATTTATACATTTTACTGGGATAAAGGCTTGCATGATGCACGACGGTATCACCCTGAAAAAGGTCGTAAGTCATCAGATTTACGTAATCCAGATATTCCTGCGCTTTGCCCATTTCGGTGACATTCAGGAAACTGGCGAATCCGGCAACGGCGGTAGTCAGCAGCTTTTTTTGATTGGTTTCTTTTTCCAGCCTGTCGAGTTCATGGCGGATTTCCTGAAACATCAGTGTAAAATTCTGCTTGTCTTCCGGGCGGAAAACATTTCCTTCTTCGCCGGGCATTCCGGGATATTCCCAGTCAATGTCAACGCCGTCCAGATCGTATTTTTTAATAATATCAACAGAACTTCTGGCAAAAATTTTTCTGGAAGAATCCGTCAGTACGGCGTCGGAGAAGTTTTCGCTCCATGCCCAGCCGCCAATGGAAATCAGGAGTTTAAGCTCCGGGTTTTTATCTTTCAGCAATTTTAGTTTCCGGAAATTCGTAGAATCCGTTTTTTCGTTGGTCAGAAACGCCTTGCCGCCTTTTACGTCCACAAACGCATAATTGATATGCGTCAGTTTTTCCGCTTTGATGTCGTCCGTATTGATCAGACCTTTGAATCCGCCCACATAACCGATTACAACAGGCCATGACTTTGTTTCGGATTGCTGTTCGTTTTTATCGGCGGAGCCGCATGATGTTAAAAGAAAAGATGAAAAAGCAACAGATAAGAGTGCAGAGGAAAACGGGAATGTTTTGATTTTTTTAAAAAGGTACATACAAGAGTGGTTTAGAAGGAAGCTAAAAATAAACATTACTTCCAGACAACTCCTAATGCAATTACCCAAAATGACAAAATTGCGTCAGGATGCTTTCCGTTTTGGTGCGCTGAGGCTTTCTTTGAGCTGCGCAAGCAAATCCTGGCTTTTTGAATGCACTACTTTCATGCGCGGAGCAGTGGTTTTCTGGCCTTTAGCCTTGGCCATGATCAGTTTCATGAGCTTTTCATTATACGTATCCGCATATCTCGAAATGTCAAAGTCGGTGCTCAGCTGATCAATTAACTGAACAGCCATTTCCATTTCTGCGGGCTTTAAATCAACTTCCGGAACTTCAAGGTCTTCGGGATTGCGTATTTCCTGCTGAAACCGGATCTTGTTCAGTACAAGTAAATCGCCGGCTGCTTTGATCAGTACCAGACTTTCCCTGTTCCGCAGCACATACGTTCCGAGCCCGGCTTTTCCGGTTTTTTTAAGTGCTTCGCGCAGTAATGCATAAGGTTTTGCACCTGCTTTGTCGGGCTGAAGATAATACGGCGTTTCATAATAAATGCTGTCAATGTCCTTTTCATCAACGAATTCGGCAATTTCAATGGTCTTCGTTTTTTCAGGACTTGCTTTTTCAAAATCGCTTTCATCGAGCACGATGTAAGTGTCATCGACTTTAAAGCCTCTCACAATATTTTCCCACTCCACTTCTTTGCCAGTATTGGCATTGATGCGCTGGAACTTGATATTGGCGTGATCTTTTTTGTCCAGCATATCCAAGTCCAGTTCGCTTGCCTGAACTGCGCTGAAAAGTTTGACGGGAATATTAACAAGGCCAAATCCGATGGCCCCGGACCATATTGCTCTCATATTTTTCTTTAAAAAAATGACCAGATTATTACAGAAAAATATTGCTTTAAAAATCCATGCCTTTGCTAAATTTCATGCCTGCCGCCACAACCAAAGGCATAATGCGACAGCTTTTTACAGCCGTATTTATCAAAGTATTCATTGCCCGAGCCAACTTTTAAAAGCGCCCGTTTTTTCCCGGCTGATCAGAATGTCGTTGTCCGTGCAATTTTCAAGATGTATTTTCAGGCGGCTGCTGGAGTACGTGAAAACGTCTTTGATAGCGGCTACGGAACTGATGTATTTTCTGTTCATTCTGAAAAAATCGTCCGGTGAAATCATACTTTCGACTTCGTCCAGCGTGTAGTCAATGATGAATTTTTTGCCTTGCCGGGTTTGAAGGAGCGTTGCTTTGTCTTCACTGAAGAAAAAGGCAATTTCCTGCACATCAACAGTTTGTATGCGTTCGCCGGTTTTTACAAGAAACCTGTTTTTAAACGTTTTCTGCGTATTCTGAAGCAGGTTCCGGATTTCGTCCAACGAAACGGCAGGCACTTTCCGGCCGGACTGAAACTTGTTTAAAGCCTGTTCCAGCTCATCCGGATCAACGGGTTTCAGAAGGTAGTCAATGCTATTAAGCTTGAATGCTTTGATAGCATACTGGTCATATGCCGTGCAGAAAATGATCGGAGCCGTTACTTTCACCTTTTCAAATATTTCAAAACTGATGCCGTCTGCTAGCTGTATGTCCAGAAAAACAAGGTCTGGATGCGGATTTTTGTTCAGCCATTCCACGGCAGAAGTAACCGTATCGATGTTGCTGTATATTTCAGCTTCCGGGATCTTTTCGGTAATCAGCTGAACGAGCCTTCTGGCTGCGGGTTTTTCATCTTCAATAATCAGGATTTTCATTGTAATGCTTGAAAGCTTTTAAAGCCGGTAATCCGGTTTTGCAGTTTGTCTGTATTCAGGAAAGGATTGCTTCTTCTGATCGGGAATTTTGAGCAAGGGAAGTTTTACAACAAAGCTTCCGCCGGTATCCTGAATGGAAATCGCTTGATTGCTGAGCAGTTCATACCTTTTAACAATATTCATCAGCCCGATCCCGGCCGAGTTTTCAGGCATGCTGCTTTTCGGCTGAAGATTGTTTTCTACAATCAATTCCTGATTTTCCATAAAAATCGTAATCCGCAAAGGATTTTCGGTGGAAGCAATATTGTGCTTGATTGCATTTTCCAGCAGCAACTGAAGGGAAAGCGGCGGCAGATTTCCGGACATGTTTTGATCCATGCGGATTTCATACTGAAGATTGTCTTCAAACCGGATTTTCTGCAAAGACAAATAATCCGCGGCAAATTCAAGTTCCTTTTCCAGCGAAACCAGTTCTTCATGCTGCACGTCGAGCACATAGCGGTAAATGCGGGACAGTTTATGCACGAACTTGGCAGCCGTATCCGGATTTTCATAAACCAGATTGCTCAGCACATTCAGCGAATTGAACAGAAAATGCGGATTCAGCTGATCTTTCAGCGATTGGTACTGACGCGCAAACCTTTCTGTTTTCAGTTGTTCCGCTTCAATGGCCGCTTTCCGCCATTCCATCAGAAAAGACCTGCTGATAAATACAAATGAAATGAAGAATGCAATCTGCATCGGAAATTTGGTCCAGAGTATCAGTTGCTTCCACGGAATAGCGTTCAGGGTAAAATTTTTTGTGACCAGCCATGTAAATAGAAATATCAGAACCAGACTTGCGCAGAAAACATAGATGAAGTAACTCGCAGATTCCAGAACAAGCCTCTTTACCGGATACTGAATCCATGACAGTTTATCATCGTAGTAACTTTCGATCAGAAATCCGCCGTAACTCAGTGTGGTTGAAAGCAGGAAGGCAAGTAACAAATCATCCGCAGCGTCCCGCATGCGGTTGAGGTCGGCCATGCAGGACGGATCGGAAAGCAATATTATGGCAAGTGCAATCACCAAATTGATTCCAATGAAACCGGGAGAAAAGTTCCAGAACTTTCTGGTGCCTTTGATGGAAATGTTAAAGGTCATGATTACGGGGTTCGTTTGTCGTTTTGCTCCGGAACATTCCTGAATTATTCGCAACTTTTCGACATGCTTTCCGCGATTCTTTTTCCCCATGTCGGCTTCATTGCTGCTGTTAGCGCTTCTTCGTCCTGAGCGGCAAATATAGCCATACTTTGTTTTGCAAGACTGCATGCTTTTTCCGTTCCCGATCCGAAAAACCGGGCTATACCGGCTTCCATTTGTGCCATCAATGCAAGTGCACGCGGATTTTTGCTGTCTATGGCCAATGATCTGCCAAATTCCGCAAGCGCCTGTCCCGACAAGCTCTGTCCTCTGCCGGCAGGATCGGCGCTTACTTTTGCCATGGTGATAAATCCCTTTAAAGCAATGATTTCCGAGTTGTCTGCGGATATGGCTTCTGCTTTTTTTACAAGCTCTTCTGCTTTTGCCAGTGCCTCGTCTTTTTTGTCCGGCGTGAGTTTATGGTTCATACCCTGAAAAGTACAGGCCAGTGCCTGATAATACAAAGGCTGCCATTCGGTCGGGTTGAGTTCGGCAATGCGTGAAAAGGCATTGGCCGATTGCTGAAACTGCGAAAGAGAATCCGCCTTGTTTATTTTCCCGATTTCCTTCTTCATGATTTTCTGAAAAGGAGAATCCTGTGCTTTAACGGACAGAACGGCAAGCAGTAAAACGGCGATGATGAAAGTCAGTTTGTTCATTGGTAAATTTGATTGTAATAGTTAAAAATTTGTGGAAGCTTGAAGTCTGCATGTAATCCGGACATTTCAGGCAATGGTTCAGAGATTGTTGAGCTGATTGGCATTTTTATCCCTGGAAATGGTAATGAACAAAGCTGCAAAAGCAAACCTTTTCGCACCTTGTCCGACCGGCAGGCCGATATAAGCGCCGCTTTCGTCCGGCTGTAAAGCATAGCGGTATCCGAAGACATTGTTTCTGCCCAGCACATTGGAACAGGCCACATGTAAAATGATATCCGGTCGTGGCAAATAACTCCAGCTGATGCTCAAATCACTGTACATTTTTGTTTTTTGCTGCATTTCGCCCGTTCTGTTCGGGTTGCTGAACGGGTAGCCGCTGTTCCACGACCACGAAGTTCCGAGCTGTGATTTCAGTGCGGATGCAAAATGCTTGACAACGATAGAGCCATTGTGTTTCGGAGCAAATGAGGGCTGTACGAGGGTTTCGTATGCGGCATATTTTCGCTTGCTGTCTACAAAGCTGTAAGTAATCCAGAAATCGGTTCCTTTGATACTTTTCCGGTCGCGGTAAAAGAAATCCATGCCTCTTGCATAGCCTGAGCCGTTTTGAGAGAAGTTACTGTAATTTCCCGCAGCGTCGTCATACGTGACAAGATGATCGTAAATCTTGTAAAATGATTCTGCGCGGAATGTGCGGTTATTATTTACAATGAAATAGTTAAGAATGTAATGCGTTGCGGCGGTATTCTGCAGATTGTTTTGCGCTACCCTGATTTTCTCTTCCGGAAGCTGTTTGAATTTCCCGGCTGCAAAGGAAAATTGTCCCTGATGATCCAGTTTCCAGGCTACGGAAAATCTCGGCGTCATCCAGACTTGTTCTGCCAGCGAACTGTGCCCGCTTCTGACACCGGCAACCATAATCAGGCGATTGCTGAAATAATACGTGGCTTCTGCAAAATGATTAAGCTGGTGATCGGTATAATTTCTTGTCCGGTTTACGTCCGTCATGGTTTCCGAATAGGCTTTTACAAACCATTCCAGTCCGTTTTTGAGTGAAAACCGAGGTGAAAAATCCTTTACCGCGACTATTTTGGCATGTGCAAGCTGATTAGTCCGGCGAAGCGGGTCGGCATTCCGTTTCAGTGCATCACTGTTGTGCGAAAAAGCAAGACCACCATAAAAAAACCAGTCTTTTTTACCCGAATGACGAAAAGATACATTGGAATAACTGTAACGGTTACGAAGCTGAATGCGGTCGCCGCGCCCGTTGTCACCCGGGATTTTTTGCCAGATCGTCATCCGGTTCCCTTCTGTGTGAAAATAGGCTTTGATGAAACCTGCTTTTCCGTTTGCAGCATTTCCCCATTTATGACGTAACGAGATTTCCGAATCCCAGCTTTCAGGACTTTTTTCCCAGTCGAAATCCTGTTTTACGAGCGACTGATAGGGTGCAAGGTTGTAATAGTTCGCAGAAGCCGTCAATGCATTTTGTTTCCCGGTCAGCGTTTGTGTATAGCCACCGCCAACGGACATGATGCTGACATCACCCTGACTTCTCAGCGGAAGGTTAACGGTGCTGAGCGCCAGTGCCGAGGAAAGCGCCTGACCATATTCCGCAGAATAACCGCCGGTACTGAAAAACGAACCTCTGAAAAGATTGGCACTGAACCGGTTCCGCGTGGGAACGTTGGAAGCGGTGCTTCCGTATGCATTTCCGACCTGCAGGCCGTCGATAAAAATGGAAGTTTCGGAAGCGTCGCCGCCACGGACAAACAGACGCCCGTCATTACCGACTGTGGAAGTTCCGGGTAGTGTAAGCAGCGCACCGGTAATATCGCCCATCGCGCCTGAAGTGGTGACAATGTCCAGCGGTTTCAGTACAACTGATTTCTTTTCGTCACCGGCTTCCATGGCACCGGCGGTAATGGTTACGGCGGTAAGCAGATTGATGCTCCCGGAAAGCTTTATTTTAAGTTCAAGAGTTTGCCCGTTGCATTCAATAACGGTTTCCTGAGGCTTGAAACCTAGTGCCTGCACCATCAGAACCTGTTTTCCTGACAAGTCCGTTTCGAATGAAAAACCCCCGTTTACATCCGACGATGTGCCGTCGTAACTTCCCTTGATGTACACATTGGAGCCGGGGACTGCCTCGCCTTTCTGATCGGTTACAATGCCCGAGATTTTGGTGCCGGCGCTGGCGGCAAATGCGGTGAAGAAGATCAGAATTGTAAAATACAGTTTCATTTTGCTCTTTGTTTAATCCAAAATTCAGCAGAATGAAAAACTGTGGAAAATGAAGCCCGCCGAAGTGCAGAATGGAGTGGATGAAGTTCACAGTTGGCTGGCCGGAGTGAAATACAGGCAACCTTCAGAGATGTATTTCCGGAACAGGTCTACACTTTGCAAGAGGTAATCAGAATATTTTTCTGTGTTTTTCTGATTTTTTGCAAATATTTTCAAATTCCTTGCTATCAGATATTTAATTTGATAAATTCATTATATTCTTCCTTTGTGAAACGGTAAAATGATCTTTGTGCTTCCGAAGTTTATGCCGGCTGGCATATTTATTTATAAAACAGATTCCGAACGATTACACTGTAAGACTAACTCTTAATTTAAGTATAACATGATAGCGACACTTGAAAACAACGCAATAAGTACATTAAAGCCTGGCGCAGTTCTTTCCGTTACAGGTGCAGATAACATAACAGATGCCCAAAGAGAAGTGGCGGATTTGCTGCAATCAAGCAACAGAACGGATCTTGGTTATTTTCATATTTCGAAAAATTATTTCTTGTTGTATTTAAAACCAGGAAATCTGGCAGGTGGAATTGCATAAGGCATTCACATTTCACATTATAGTAACATGGTACAATCAGGTACATTTCAGTTGCTGGGACAAAAGCTCATCAACATTATTATTCACAGAGAAGACGTAGTTAAAATAGCACCGATCAAAAAAGGACGCGGATGTATCATTTATCTCAAGAACAAGGTTCCATATGCAGTGAGCGAAAGCGAGCGGGAAGTTTATAAAAAACTGGATTGGGTTACCGCTTAAAAGGTTTTCTTTACTATACAACATACCAGAGACTCCATAAACATGGTGTCTCTTTTTTGTTTTATTATGCTGCTTTACCGAACCGGACGGTACATATCCCTGTTATCAGCACTTAACATACCGACTACGCCACAATATTTCAGATGTCTAACAGAACGTATTTTTTTCTCATCCTCATCTTAGGAAGTTTAACTGCACTCGGGCCTTTTTCAATTGACATGTATCTGCCCGGTTTTCCTGCGATTGCAAAAGATCTTCATACCACAGCTGCCAAAGTTTCCCTTTCCCTTTCCGGATTTTTTATCGGTATTTCACTGGGTCAACTGCTTTACGGTCCTTTGCTGGACCGGTTTGGAAGAAAAAAACCACTATTCGTTGGTCTTTGCGTCTATATCCTTGCATCCGCCGGCTGTGCCGTTGCAACCAGCATTGATCAGCTGATTTTACTCCGGATTGTTCAGGCGATTGGGAGCTGTGCGGCTACAGTTGCATCTGTAGCCATGGTCCGCGATCTGTTTCCGGTCAGTGACAACGCCAAGGTTTTTTCATTGCTTTTACTGGTTGTAGGCGTTTCACCGATGATTGCTCCGACGGTAGGCGGCTATGTAACGGCTGCATTCGGCTGGCATGCCGTGTTCATCATCCTGACGGTAATGGGCATCGCCATATTGGCTGCAACGGTACTCTGGCTTCCCGACAGCTACAAACCGGACACATCGCTTTCGCTGAAACCCAGGCCGATCCTGATGAATTTTTTCAATGTGATCCGCGAACCGCAATTTTATACGTACTCACTTACGGGTGCCATTGCATTTGCAGGATTGTTCGCTTACGTTTCGGGTTCCCCGCTCGTATTCATGGAAGTTTTTCATACGGACGAGAAAGTTTACGGCTGGATTTTTGCATTTCTGTCCATTGGCTTCATCGGTTCCAGCCAGTTGAATACCTTGTTTTTACGTAAATACAGCAGTGAACAGATTGTCAACATCGCATTGATTTGTCAGGTAATAATCGGTTTTACTTTTCTGGCTGCTGCGCTGAACGGCTTGCTTGATCTTAAAATCACACTGGTGTTTTTGTTCTTATTTCTTTGCTGCATTGGTTACACTTACCCGAACGCCGCCGCACTTTCTCTGGCTCCTTTTACCAAAAATGCCGGCAGCGCTTCGGCGTTAATGGGTGCTTTCCAGATGGGAATGGGAACGTTGATTTCGGTTCTGATCAGTCTTTTTGAAGAGCCTTCCATTATTCCTATGGTTTCGGCTATGGCCGGTTCCGCGTTCCTTGCGCTTGTCGTACTGCTGTTCGGAAGACGTTTTATTACCCGGAAAGTGGAAGTCCGGGAAGGCACGGACGCAGGCATGATGCATTGATATTGTATTGTTGATTTTCTTTGTACATGGATTATTTTAAAAAACTTTCCGATCTGCTTAAAACCGAAAGGGAAGAAGACCGGCAATCTTACCTCAGACTGACTGAAACGACTTCTGTTTCCGAAAGGCGCGCCAACGGACTGGCATGGTACCCGGTTGCGATCAGAGGATCGGAAATGAGCCGGGGCGATTATCTGACAGTGGAAGTGGAGCGTACAACGCATCAGGACATTTCGCATCAGCTACGTTTTGGAATGCCGGCTGTTCTTTTTTCCAATCATGATGCCAAGAAGGACAGGCTGGAAGGAATTATTTCACACCAAAGCGGAAACCGGCTGAAAATTACCTTGCGTACCGACGAACTTCCGGAATGGTCGCGTGACGGAAAGCTTGGAATTGACGTACTGTTTGATGACAACAGCTATGATGAAATGCAGAATGCACTCAAAGCTGCCGGCATTCTTGCAGAAAACGATAAAGAAGGGCGCCTTGTGCAAATACTGACGGGTGAAAAAGCACCTGCTTTTCAAACCGATGTTCCTGAACTACGTATTCCAAAGCTGAACCCGTCCCAGCTGGAAGCAGTAAAGAAAATTGTATCGGCCAATGAACTGGCCATTGTCCACGGCCCGCCCGGAACCGGAAAAACAACAACATTGGTGCAGGCCATAAAAGCATTGATCAGCCGTGAACACAAGCAGATTCTGGTGGTGGCACCCAGTAATACAGCCGTGGACCTGTTGAGTGAAAAGCTTAGTGAGGAAGGGCTTCATGTACTCCGTGTCGGAAATCCGGTTCGGGTTTCAGAACGATTGATATCCCTGACGCTGGACAGTAAAATGAATGCGCATAGCCGTATGAAGGACGTTAAAGCACTTAAAAAGCAGGCTAACGAATTCAAGAATATGGCGCATAAATACAAACGGAATTTTGGCAAAGCCGAGCGTGAACAGCGGAAAGCACTCTTTGACGAGGCGCACAAAATCATGAAGGAAGTCGGTACAATTGAACAATATGTTATTGACGACCTTATTTCAAAAGCACAGGTAATTACCGCAACGCTGGTCGGGTCCAATCATTATACAGTCAGGAATCTGAAATTCGGGACAGTGATAATTGATGAAGCCGGACAGGCACTCGAACCTGCCTGCTGGATACCCATACTGAAAGCTGGAAAAGTGATTATGGCCGGTGATCATTTACAGTTGCCGCCTACGATCAAATCTGCCGAAGCAGCCAGAAACGGCCTGAGTACAACTTTACTGGAAAAAAACGTTGCGGCACATCCTGAATCCGTCGTGCTGCTGGAAGAACAATACCGCATGCATGAAGTCATCATGGGCTTTTCTTCCAAAATATTTTATGAAAACAGGCTTGCAGCACACGCTTCGGTCGCGCACAGACTGCTGTTTCCGGAAGATTCGCCATTGGCATTTATTGATACGGCGGGGTGCGGATTTGAGGAAAAAAAGGAAGGGACCAGTACGACAAATCCTGAGGAAGCGGCATTTCTGTTTAAACATCTTTCACAGCTTGTTTCCGAATTTGTTCAGTCCAAGCCGGATATAACACCTGATATTTTAAAAGATTTTCCTACAGTAGCAATAATTTCCCCGTACAAGGAACAGATTAATATTCTTAAAGAACAATTGCTGCATGCGGATTCTTTACAACCTTACTTGTCCAGCATTTCAGTAAATACCATTGACAGTTTTCAGGGACAGGAACGTGATATTGTTTATATAAGCATGACGAGGAGCAATGCAGAAGGCGAAATCGGGTTTTTAGCAGATATCCGCCGGATGAATGTAGCCATGACGCGGGCAAGGAAAAAACTGGTTGTCATCGGTGACAGCGCTACACTTTCACAATCGGCTTTTTACAGGGATTTTATTGAATATGCGGAGCAGTTTAATGCATATCAGAGTGCCTGGGAGTTCGTAGATTAATTTGTTGCCTAGCGCCACATCCTGTTTATAGCAACGGGTTGTTGGGGGCATTTGATTATGCAAGGAGGCTCCGCAGGAGCCTTGCATAATGCGAACTT
Source organism: Dyadobacter sediminis (assembly GCF_005860765.1). Lineage (GTDB taxonomy): Bacteria > Bacteroidota > Bacteroidia > Cytophagales > Spirosomataceae > Dyadobacter > Dyadobacter sediminis. The sequence continues at coordinate 205,728 of NZ_VCEI01000021.1, forward strand.
TGGACGTGCTACAAACAGGGCGCTCCTCCGGAGCGGAGCGGATGCCGCCATGGAGTGGTACCCTGTTTATAGCAAAGGATTATTCGGTGCATAATGCGAACTTTGAACGTGCTACAAACAGGGCGCTCCTCCGGAGCGGAGCGGATGCCGCCACGGAGTGGTACCCTGTTTATAGCAAAGGATTATTCGGTGCATAATGCGAACTTTGGACGTGCTACAAACAGGACGCTCCTCCGGAGCGGAGCGGATGCCGCCACGGAATGGTACGCTGTTTATAGCAAAGGATTATTCGGTGGACTATGCGAACTTTGGACGTGCTACAAACAGGGCGCTCCTCGGGATCGGAGCGGATGCCGCCACGGAGTGGTACCCTGTTTATAGCAAAGGATTATTCGGTGCATAATGCGAACTTTGAACGTGCTACAAACAGGGCGCTCCTCCAGAACGGAGCGGATGCCACCACGGAGTGGTACCCTGTTTATAGCAAAGGATTATTCGGTGCATAATGCGAACTTTGGACGTGCTACAAACAGGGCGCTCCTCCGGAGCGGAGCGGATGCTGCCACGGAGTGGCACCCTGTTTATAGCAAAGGATTATTCGGTGCATTATATTGCAAGGCTCCGGAGGAGCCTCCTGATTGTTGCTTTAAATGCATATTTTCTACAAACAGGCTCCTGCGCAGCCTTGATCTATAAGTTTTAAATCATTGCTTCCCATAAAATTTCTGCCGGATGCATGGCTTTTCTTCCGGTTCCGTCATGGATTTGATGGCGGCAGCTTGTTCCGGGCGCGGCAATGATTACTTCCTCAGGTTGCTGGCGGACGGCCGGGAAAAGTACCAGTTCTCCAATTTGCATGGAAATATCGTAATGCTCTTTTTCATACCCGAAAGATCCCGCCATTCCGCAGCAACCTGAAGGAATCAGTTGGACCGTATAATTTTCCGGAAGTGAAAGCATTTTCTTGGTCGGAACCATGCTTGAAATGGCTTTTTGCTGGCAATGTCCGTGCAGTTTGATGAGGCGTTTTTCCTTTGTAAAGCTGGCTTTTGAAATATGTTTCAGTTCCATTTCTCTTGCAATGAACTCGTCAAACTGAAGTGCGTTCTGCGCCAGTTTCTTGGCTTCTTCCACGAGTTCGTCGCTGACAAGATCGGGATATTCGTCGCGGAAAGTCAGAATAGCAGACGGTTCGATGCCGACCAAAGGCGTATCGTAGGAAATAATATCTTTTAGCAAACGGATGTTTTCTTCTGCAATTTTCTTGGCATCTTTTAATAAACCTTTGGAAAGCTGAGGCCGTCCGGACGGGCCGTGATTTGGAATAACCACTTCATAGCCGAGTTTTTCCAATGTGAAAATGGATTTTTTGCCTATTTCAACATCATTATAATTGGTGAATTCATCACAGAACAGATAAACGAGGCGTGCACCTGACTTTACATGGTTGTTTTTTCTCTGTTCGTACCACTTTTTCAGCGTTGTACTATGCAGTAATGGCATTGTGCGTTCCGGGTGAAAACCAACCATGCGGTTTGCCATTTTACGCAGCGGTGCATTTTTGAACACCATATTATATGCCCACGGAACATAACTGGCAATGCCGGTCATTTTTGAAAAATTCCCGACCAGCCATGATCGCATCGGAACGCCGTGGACGTCATGATATTGCTGCAGAAATTCCATTTTCAGTTTAGCCACGTCTACATTGGAAGGGCATTCTCCTTTGCAGCCTTTACAGGCAAGGCATAAATCGTAAACCTCCTTGATTTCTTCATGGTCAAACCGATTTTCTTTTGGAGAACGCGTCAGCATTTCACGCAGGATATTGGCGCGGCCTCGGGTTGTGTCTTTTTCATTCCGCGTTGCCATAAAGCTCGGGCACATGGTTCCGCCGCTCATCTCCGTCTTGCGACAGTCGCCCGAACCGTTGCATTGCTCGGCATGCTGAAGAACATCCTGATCGTGAAAGCGGAAATAAGTTTTGAACTCAGGCGTTTTCTGATCGGCTTCGTACCGCAGGAAAGTATCCATTGGCGCAGTATCCACAATTTTGCCGGGATTAAAAATATTATTCGGGTCCCACGTTTTCTTGATTTCCTTGAACAGCCCGTAATTATGTTCACCAACCATTTTCGGGATAAATTCTCCACGAAGCCGTCCGTCGCCGTGCTCGCCGGATAATGAACCGTCGTATTTTTTAACCAGATCGGCAATTTCTTCTGCAATCATCCGGAACTGGCGGTGACCTTCACTGGTTTTCAGATTGATAATCGGACGCAAGTGGATTTCACCGGTTCCGGCATGTGCATAGTGAACAGCCGACATGCCGTGCTTCTTCAGAATCACATTGAAATCACGGATATAATCAGGCTGATCGTATACGTCCACAGCGGTATCTTCAATAACGGCCACGGCTTTATCATCGCCCGGAATGTTGGCCAGCAAGCCAAGACCGGCTTTTCGCAGGGACCAGATTTTCTTGGTGTCTTCACCAAAGAGCAGCGGATAATGAAAACCGATTCCGGCTTCCTGCAGTTCTTTTGTCATTTCCGCAGCAAGTGACTCCACTTCGTCCTTTGTTTCGCGCGAAAGATCCACAACCAGAATAGCGGGAAATTTTCCATCCGGCTTATTTTTTACAAAAAAGGCATTTTTCTTTTGCTCTGCATTGGTTGTAGCGCATTCCAGCACATAATCGTCGATCAGTTCCACGGCATGCGGCTGATATTTCAGTGTCAGGATTGTTGCCCGCAAAGCTTCATCGATGGTGTCGCAATGCACGCAAACGAGTCCCGGCGTTCTGGGCGGAAGCGGAACAAGGTTTAATTTTATTTCTGTTAAAAAGCAAAGTGTTCCTTCCGAGCCGGCAATCAGACTGCACATATTAAAAGGTTTTGCAGCTTCCTTTGCTTCCAGATAGGGTTCCGTGTTGAGCAGCATATCCAGCGCGTAGCCGGTATTCCTTCTTTCAATACTTGGCTTCGGAAAATTTTTCCTGATCTCAGCCTGATTTTCAGGCAAGTTCAGGATCTCATCTGTTTTCAGGTATATCTTATCAAGAAGCGTTGGGCTGCCGTTTTTCTGCTGCGCATGGCCAATCAGATTTTGAAAATCCTTTCCTGCAATACTTTTAAACTCCACTTCCGAGCCGTCCGCCAGAATTGCTTTTACTTCCAGCGTATGTTCCCTGGCACTTCCGTAAACGATCGAATTGGAACCGCAGGAATTATTGCCGACCATTCCACCGATCATGGCGCGGTTGGCTGTCGAGGTTTCCGGTCCGAAATACAGGCCGTAAGGTTTGAGGGCCATGTTCAGTTCATCACGCACAACGCCGGGCTGCACACGCACCCATTTCTCCTCTGCGTTAACTTCCAGTATTTTGGTGAAAGTTCTGGAAACATCCACGACAATTCCGCTTCCTACAACCTGTCCTGCAAGTGAAGTTCCGGCTGTACGCGGAATCAGCGAAATGCTGTTTGCCGTTGCGTAGGAAATCAGCGTTTTGATGTCTTTTATGCTTTTGGGCATTGCTACGGCCAGCGGCATTTCGCGGTAAGCAGAAGCATCGGTAGCGTAAAGGGTCCGCATGGTATTGTCAAAATACAGATCACCTTCAAGTTGTCTGGCAAGTAAGCTTAAATCAGAATTGGTTACAGACGGCAATGTCATAAAAGTATTATACTGGAAAATAATGACTGCAAAGTTACGCACAAGCAAGATGGTTTTCCAGCAATATTTTCATACGTTATAATTCACCGTCCATCAAGCCAAGTGAAGGCTTGATTATGTAACCGAACAGTCCTGTTTTGTATTTTTCAAATAGCACTTTTGTGCTATAATCAGATATGAAGAGTGGTTGTAAAATATTGTGATTAAAGTGAACAAATTTGGGGTAATCGAGTTGTATTATTCAAGCCATTTGTATTATTTTGTACGATCGCTAATGTAAAATTTCAATTTTTTCGCCTTTTAATTTATAAAAAAGCAGGCTTGATTAACTTGAAAGGCAGTTTTTTGAAAATAGCAGGAGAACGAGTTGATATGATACAACAGCGATGCATTCAGACCTAATTAATTATATAACCTATGATGAATTTATCCTTTCATTTATTCAATGATCGAAGTGCCCGTTATGCTTTTGATTCAAGGACTAAAACAAGCCGCAGCAGAAATTCAGTGAGTTTCTACGCCTTGTTACTTACTTTGATGACGCTTGCAGGCAGCGTGTATGCACAAGATGTAAGCGTATCCGGTAAAGTTTCGGATGCAAAAGGTTCAGGCCTTCCGGGCGTTTCCATTACAGTTAAAGGAACAACAAGAGGTGCGAATTCGGACATGGATGGCAATTACACCATTGAAGCTCCGGCCAATGCAACGCTTGTTTTCAGCTTCATCGGATTTGCGACCCAGGAAATTGCCGTCGGAAATCAATCCAAAATTGACATTACGCTGAGTGATGACGTAAAAGCACTGGAAGAAGTGGTGGTAGTAGGGTACGGAACGGCCAAAAGAAAGGACGTAACCGGATCGGTTCAGTCTGTGACTTCCAAAGACTTCAATGCCGGTGTAAACCCGAATCCGCTTCAGGCTATTCAGGGAAGAGTGGCAGGTCTGACGATCACGCAGCCAAACGGTGATCCGAATACAAGCCCTACTGTAAGGCTCCGTGGTTATACTTCACTTGCAGGCGGCAGCGATCCCTTGTATGTTGTTGATGGAATCATCGGTGTTCCGATCAGTACGATTTCTCCGACAGACATTGAAACAATGGATGTTCTGAAAGATGCTTCGGCATCTGCAATTTATGGCTCCCGTGCTGCAAACGGTGTAATTATCATTACCACAAAGCGTGGAAAATCAGGACGTGCATCGGTTTCGTTCAACAATTATGTAGGCGTTGATGTTATTTCAAACAACCTGAAACTGCTCGATGGTCCGGGCTATATCTCCGAAGTACAGCGAATCAAAGGCGAATCTTCTCTTGCAGATTCACAGCGTTTCCCGAAAGATGTAAACGGAAACTTCTATAACACAGACTGGTGGGACGAAATTTCCAGAAAAGGCGTTACAAACAGCCATGACCTTGCAGTAGCCGGCGGATCTCCGACTTTTTCTTACCGCGGATCTGTAAACTACACAAAACGCAATGGTATTATCAAAAACACAGGATTTGACCGTCTGACAGGAAGAATCAACCTGGATCAGAAAGCACTTGACAACCGTCTTAATATCCAGTACAGCCTTTCTTATACCAACACCAATTCGGATCTTACGGACGGCGGTATTCTTGCAAACGCTACTTTGTTCCTGCCAACTTTGCCGGTAAAAAATGCAAATGGTTCCAATTATGAGATTCCAGGTGCTTTTGACCTGAACAACCCGGTTGCCATGTTGGAAAATGAAGTTTTTCAACGTCAGAAAAACACGTTGGTTGGAGGTGTAAACCTTAAATACGAATTGTTCAACGGATTTACTGTTGGTGTGAACGGAGCAATCAAAAATGATCAGGAAGTAACAAGCCGTGCCCGTGACAGGTCTGTAAAAGCTTTTCAGATTACCAACGGTGAAGCTTCCAGAAACCTTGGCCAGATCAATGACAAACTGCTTGAACTTACAGCGACTTACGTAAGAGGATTTGGTGAAAAAGGAAGTAATTTCTCATTGCTGGGAGGTTATTCTTATCAGGATATTGTAAATGACGGATTTGGGGCCAACAATACGCAGTTTGTTGCAACAGGTCTTGGCTATAACAATCTGGGTCTTGGATCCGGATCGCTGATTCTGCCAAAAACATCTTATACAAGTTCATACAGAAACCAGACAAGCCTTGCTTCGTTTTTTGGAAGAGGTACTTTGAACTTCAACGAAAAGTATAACCTTACTGCCACTTTAAGGTATGACGGAAGTTCCAAATTCGGTGCAAACAACAAATGGGGCCTTTTCCCATCCGTAGCCGGTGGATGGACACTTTCTGATGAATCATTCTTTCCAAAATCCAATGCATTCAATTATCTGAAACTGCGTGCAAGCTGGGGACGTACAGGAAACTCGGAAGGTCTGGTTCCTTATCAGTCGCTTCAGCTTTACGGCCCAACGACTTCTTACTATGACGGCAGTATCAATAACTTCCTTCCGGGATACGCAATTACCCAGAATACCAATCCTAACCTGAAATGGGAAGTTGTAACGCAGACAAACCTTGGTCTTGATTTCCAGTTTGTAAACGGACGTTTTTCCGGATCGCTTGATTTCTTCAACAAGAAGACAAACGACATGCTTTACAAATACTCGGTACCTGCGGATGGTGTAAAATATTTTACAAACTTTATCTGGGCTAACGTAGGTTCCATGAGCAATAAGGGAATTGAGGTTTCCTTTGGTGGAGCAATCATTGAAAAAGAAAATTTTACATGGACGAGCCGTTTGGTTGGATCGTATATCAAAAACTCCATCCTTAATCTGAAAAGCGATGATTTTGATTCCGGAATTATCCGTTTCAATGCATTCGGCGGAAGAGGTTTGTCTAACGTTTATGCTTCCATCCTGACACCTGGACTGCCTTTGGGAAGCTTCAACAACGTAGGTCATTTTGTAGGATTTGATGACAAAGGTCAGATGTTGCTGCAAGGCAAAGACGGCGCAGCTCCGGTTACAAACCCGGCAGATGCACAGCTGAATTTCAAAGACAATCCACAGCCTTATATGACAGGTGCATGGGTGAACAGCTTTACTTACAGGAAATTTGACTTGAACTTTCAGTTGAGAGGTGTATTTGGAAACAGCATCCTGAACAACCTTCGTTCAAACCTTTCCATTCCGGGATCTATTCTGGAAACAAACATGCTGGAAAGTGTAAGAGAAGTTCCTGCAAATTTCAGTACCAATGCATTGTCTGATTACTGGCTGGAAAAAGGAACTTACATCCGTCTTGACAACTGGCAGATCGGATATAATGTTTCGCTGGAAAGTAAATTCCTTACCAATGCAAGGATTTATCTGGGCGGTAACAACCTGTTTATCATTACAAAGTACCGTGGTGTAGACCCTGAGCTTGAAGTTAAAGGAGATTTCAACAATGACAACTCTGCGCCAAACAGCCTTGGTCTGGATGCTACCGGTATCTACCCGAAAACCCGTACATTCCAGTTAGGAGTTAATTTAACATTCTAAAAAGAAGTGAAGCATTGCAGCCTCCGGTTTCAGGCTGATTCAATACCTTAAATTAATTATTACGATGAAGATAAAAGTAAAAACATATATTACTAGGCTCCGCATTATTGCTGACCGGTCAGGCTTGTACTGATCTGACAGAAACGCCTTATGACGTTATTCCAACTGATCAGTTTGGATCGACTCCTGCGCAGCAAGCGGCTTTGCTGGGTCCATTGTACAGCTCATTAGGTGATTATTTCGGAAGATTTGCGGAGTTGAATACAGTTACGGACGAACAGGTGATACCCACACGCGGCGGTGACTGGAAAGACGGTGACGCATGGAAACGCTTAAAACAGCATACCTGGACTCCAACCGGAGACGACGATAAATTTAACGGTATGTGGACGTGGTGCTATAACAGTATCACTTCCATTAACCAGCAGCTGAGCAATCCGGAAATCACGGATGCAGGAACCCTCGCAGAATTGCGTGCACTCCGGGCGTTCTATCATTATCTGCTGCTGGATCAGTTCAGAAATGTGATCATTGCCGAAAAGCTGGGCGGTGAAGGACCGGTACAGAAAACGGGACCTGAAGTTTTTGCGTGGATTGAAAAAGAACTTAAAGAGGTCTATCCAAATCTTAGCGAAACCACAGGCGGAGCTTATTACGGACGTTTCAACAAGTACGTTGCCAACATGATCCTGGCCAAGCTTTACCTTAACGCCGAGGTTTACACAGGAACACCGAAATGGGCAGAAGCAAAAGCAGAATGTGATGTGGTTATTGCATCCGGCAAGTATACGCTGACAGCAGATTTCTTCAGTAATTTCTCTACGCAGAATCAGGCATCCAAAGAAAATATTCTTGCCATTCCGTTTGATGCTTCCAAAAGGGGCGGCTTTAACATGAACATGCGTACGCTGCATTATTTGAGCCAGCTTACTTACAATACGCCTCAGGCACCATGGAACGGGTACTGTACAGCCACTGAATTCTACAATTCTTTCAAAGAAGGTGATAACAGAAAGAATATGTGGATTGTCGGACAGCAGTATTCAGCTGATGGCAAGCCGCTAACGGACGACGGTAAACCATTTATCTTCACTCCGGAGATCCCTGCATTTGAAATGCCTGCGGGCCCGGTTGCGAGGTTGGCCGGTGCGAGAAGCCAGAAGTATGAAATTCAGCGAAACGGAGCAAGCAATGACCAGGATAATGACTTTGTCCTTTTCCGTCTCGGGGATACATATCTGATGAGAGCGGAAGCAAATCTTCGTCTGGGGAAAGTTGCAGATGCCATCAAAGATGTTAACATCGTTCGTGATCGTGCAGGAGCAACTCCGATTACTACGCTGACACTGGACGGTATGCTTGCGGAAAGAGGCTGGGAAATGGCCTGGGAATATACAAGACGTCAGGACCTTATCCGTTTCGGACAATTCAACAAGCCTTGGCAGTTCAAAGATGCATCACCTGCATTCAGAAATATTTTCCCGATTCCGGCTACGCAGCTTTCTCTGAATCCGAACCTGAAACAAAACCCAGGTTACTGATGCACTGATAAGAATCATGTAATTCCAGTTTATTCCGAACAGGGGCAGCCTCCTTCATGGCTTGCTCCTGTTTTATTTTACATTTGTGTCAGATCTGCATTTTACCAGTAAAGAAATTCATTAATGACTCGTTGCAGTACTATATTGTTGGTTTGTGGGCTTGGTATTTTCATGTTTCTGTCCTGTTCAAAAGACAGTGAAAAGAATAGCTTGTTTGAAGAAATGGCTTCTTCCGAAACCGGAATAAGCTTTGAAAATACAATTACAAACAGTGAAGAATTCAACATCTTCAATTACAGAAATTTTTATAATGGCGGCGGCGTAGCAATCGGGGATATCAATAATGATAACCTTCCGGATATTTACCTGATTGCGAATCAGGGCTCCAATAAACTGTTTCTGAATAAGGGCAATTTCCGCTTTGAAGATGTTACGGATAAAGCCGGCGTGGCCGGAACCAAATCGTGGAGCACAGGCGCAACGTTTGCCGACGTAAACGGAGATGGTTTCCTGGATTTATACGTTTGCAATGCCGGTCGTTCGGAAGAACGTAATAATGAATTGTTTATCAATAATGGAAACGGGACTTTTGTTGAAAAAGCAAAAGAGTACGGCTTTGACGATCACGGATTCTCCACGCATGCCGCTTTCTTTGATTTTGACCGGGACGGAGATCTGGACATGTTTTTGCTTAACAACAGTTTCACGCCTGTGGGCCGCCTTGCGTATGCAAATATCCGTAATCAGCGGGATAAGGAAGGCGGGCATAAATTGTTCAGAAACGATGGTTCAAAGTTTACGGATATCAGTGAACAAGCCGGAATTTACGGAAGTCTGATCGGATTCGGGCTTGGAATTACAATCGGCGATGTCAATAATGACAACTGGCTGGATCTTTATATTTCCAATGACTTCTACGAACATGATTACTTGTATATCAACAATCATGACGGTACTTTCAAGGAGTCTATTCAATCGGCCATGCAGCATACGAGCTTGTCTTCCATGGGTGCAGACATAGCGGATATCAACAACGACGGGAAACTGGATATTTATGTTACAGATATGCTTCCGGCTTTTGACAGGAGGTTAAAACTCACATCCACTTACGAAGGGTATGACTTGCTGGCCTTGAAAGTATCCCGGGATTTTCATTACCAATACATGCAGAATACGCTTCAGTTGAATCAATCGGGTGCACCGGACGGAAAAACGTGGTTTAGCGAAATTGCACGTTTCAGCGGTACACATGCCACGGACTGGAGCTGGGGCGCTCTCATCTTTGACATGGATTCGGACGGTGAAAAGGATATCTTTGTAGCCAATGGAATCTATAAAGATCTTACGAATCAGGACTTTGTCGCATTTCTTGCCGATCCTTCGAATATTGCGGAAGTCAGCCGTACAAGGCAGTTTGATTATAAGATGTTTCTTGACAAAATGCCTTCCGAGCCGCTTTCCAACTATGCTTTTAAAAACAACGGCAATTTGTCTTTTGTCAACCAGGCAACAGAATGGGGGTTGAACAAGCCTTCATTTTCAAACGGGGCGGCTTACGGCGACCTTGACAATGACGGTGATCTGGATCTTGTTGTGAATAATGTAAACAGCCCGCTTTTTGTTTATAAAAACAAATCCAGTGAGCGCAAGGATTTTCATTATATCAAGTTCAGGTTAAACGGCGAACAAAATAACAAAGACGCAATCGGGACCAAAATATACGTGCATCAACAGAAAAGGACGCAAATGCTGCAGCAAATGCCAAACCGGGGATTTGAGTCATCCGTTGACCTGCGGCTGGTTTTTGGCCTGGGTGCCAATCCGGAAATTGATTCTGTAACGGTGCTGTGGCCAAACGATAAGCAACAGGTCATTAAAAAGCCAGCTGCGGACTCGACGTATGTTCTGGATCAGAAAAATGCATCCGTTCCATGGAAACCTGAAAGTGATAACGGTAAAGGCCAGTTTACCGAAGCAACGGAAAGTGGAATTGATTTTACACATAAGGAACTGGATTACGTGGATTACAACCAGAATCCGCTCATCAAGCAAATGTATTCCAGACTGGGTCCGGCCATTGCAGTCGGAGATGTAAACGGTGATCAGCTGGATGACGTATTTACGGGAGGAGCATCAGGCCAGAGCGGAAAGTTGTTCATTCAGAAAAAGGACGGAAACTTCGCCGAAAAAACACCTGAAGTTTTTACAAAAGAACTCGAAACCGAAGCAGTTGACGCTACATTTTTTGATGCAGACAACGACGGTGACCAGGATCTGATCGTTGTATCCGGAAGTAATGAGTTCAAGGATAACGACCAAGCTTTGTTGCCGCAACTTTACCTGAATGACGGAAAAGGGAATTTTAGTAAAAGCAACGGGCTTCCGGGTTTAAATATAAACGCTTCCTGCGTTGCTGTAAGTGATTTCGACAAAGATGGTGACACGGATATTTTTATCGGGTCAAGATTGAAATCCGGTCAGTACGGAATTGATCCGCCAAGTTATCTGCTGACCAACGACGGTAGCGGCAATTTCAAGAATTACACAAAACGATACATTCCGGAAATCGGGCGTTTGGGAATGGTAACGGATGCCATATGGGCTGATATGGACGGAGACACTTATCCAGAACTGATTGTTGCGGGTGACTGGATGCCGGTGATGGTTTTTAAAAACAAAAGAAACAAACTGGAACTGCAGTCCACTGAAAATGTAAAGAATGCAAAAGGAGAAGTTGTCAGAACCAACGGCTGGTGGAATACCTTGGCAGTTGCAGATATTGATAATGATGGCGATCCGGATATCATTGCCGGAAATCTGGGAACGAATACACGACTGAAAGCAACGCAGCAAAAGCCCGTTGACATGTATGTAAAAGATTTCGATAACAATGGTATAACCAAGCAGATTATAACCTGTCCTGATGAAACCGGCGTTTCTTATCCGATGGTTATGAAGCCGGATTTGTTGCGGGCCATGCCGTCTCTCAAGAAAAAATTCGTTAAATATGAGCAGTACGCGGGTAAAACCGTAGAGGACGTAATCAGTAAGGAAGATCTGGCCAGCGCAGTGAAAAAGGAAGTTTATACTTCGGAATCCGTTATATTGAGAAATGAATCAAAAGGATCGGCATTTACAATGATTCCTTTGCCTGTGCAAGCGCAGTTATCACCCATTTACAGCATCATTCCTTCAGATTATGACCACGACGGGAATATGGATCTGATCGTTGCAGGAAATTATTATGATGTGTTGCCTGAAATCGGGAGGTACGATGCGTCCAAAGGGTTGGTTTTACGTAACAATAAAGGCAGTTTTGAAGCTTTGCTTCCATCTGAAACTGGTTTCTGGGCGGAAGATCAGGTCCGGAATATGCGGCAGCTTAGACAGGGCCAGTTGATTCTGGGCAAGAACAACAGCAAGGTACAAGTTTTCAGGCCGGTTATCAAAAAGTGATAGTTGAAGGTTTATTTATCAACGGTAATTTCCGGTTTGTATCCGGGAATGTCATTGATAAAATCAGGATTAAATCAAAATGAAGAAAATAAATCTGGCAGTAATCCTTGTCTTTGCGCTTATTTTTCAGGCATGCAGTTCAAAGGAAAAAAGCAGTGAAAAGCCGTTATTTGAAGTGAAGGATTCAGCAAGTACCGGAGTCGGGTTTGTAAATCAGGTTGTTGGCAATGAAAAGGTTAACCTGATGGATTACCTTTACTTTTACAATGGCGGCGGTGTAGCTACGGGCGATATCAACAATGACGGACTGGCTGATGTTTACTTTGTTTCCAATCAGGGCAAAAACAAGCTGTATCTGAATAAAGGCAATTTCAGGTTTGAAGATATTTCTGAAAAAGCAGGTGTGGAAGGCTTTTCCGACTGGCAGACCGGCGTTACCATGGCCGATGTCAATGGCGACGGGTTACTGGATATCTATGTTTCGGCCGTAGGAAATTTCCGGGGAATGGAAGGTTCCAATGAACTGTACATCAACAACGGGGATCTTACATTTTCTGAAAAAGCAGCGGATTACGGACTTGATTTTACAGGTTTTTCAACGCAGGCAGTATTCTTTGATTATGACCGGGACGGCGATATGGATTGCTACCTCTTGAATCATGCCGTGCATACCTCGCGCAGTTATGATCGTGTAAGCACCCGTCATCTGCGCAACAATGAAGCCGGGGATTATTTGTATGAAAGTCAGTTGAGTGACCAGAAAGCGGGTCCGGATAAAGCTGTAAAGTTCAAGGATGTGAGTGCAAAAGCCGGAATTTACGGTGCTGCCATGGGCTACGGGCTAGGCGTTGGCGTTGCCGATCTGAACAATGACGGATGGGACGACATTTATGTTTCCAATGATTTTCATGAAGATGATTATTGCTACATCAACAATGGCAACGGGACTTTTACTAATAAAAGCCATGAAATGTTTCGCTATACAAGCCGGTATTCCATGGGAAATGATATTGCGGACGTAAATAACGACGGTTACCCGGATGTAATGACGCTGGATATGTACCCGGAAGACGAATACGTGGAAAAGTCATCCATTGGCGAGGATGCGCTCGATATTTATTTGTACAAACTTTCTTTCGGTTATATGCCGCAGCTCAGCCGGAATTGCCTTCAGATTAATCTTTCCGGAAAGAAATTCATGGAAGTGGCTGCCATGTCCGGCGTGGCTGCAACGGACTGGAGCTGGTCGCCTTTGCTGGCAGATTATGACAATGACGGAATAAAGGATTTGTTTGTAAGCAACGGAATTGCGCATCGTCCGAATAATCTGGATTATGCAAAGTATGCTGCGGATGATTCGCTGAGGTATGCCGCTGAAACGTCACTGGAACTGGACAAAAAAGCGCTTGACCTGATGCCCGAAGGAAAAGTTCATAATTATTTGTTTAAAGGAACCAAGGAACTGAACTTTCAGAATAAATCGCTGGAATGGGGTTTCGAAGCAAAAAATATCTCAAACGGAGCGGCTTATGCGGATTTTGACAATGACGGCGATCTGGATCTCGTGACCAACAACCTGAACGAGCGTTCTGTTTTTTATCAGAATCATGCCAATCAAATGCCTGGTTCAGGATTCCTGAGGATCAGGCTGGAAGATTATCCCGGTAACCGGTTTGCCATTGGTGCAAAAGTAGTGATTAAAAGCCAGAGCGGACTTCAGATGCAGCAATTGGCCATGACAAGAGGATTTGAGTCGTCCAGCGAGCCGGTTGTGCATTTTGGTGTTGGCGCGCAAAAAATCATTGACAGCCTCATCGTAGTATGGCCCGATCAGCATGAACAGGTGCTTACGCAGGTGAAAACGGGACAGTTGCTTAAAATCAAGTACGATAAAATTTCCGCAACTGAGAAAAACATCCGGATTGTAAAAACACCGGATCAGCAATTGTTTGAAGATGTAACGGATCAATTCAAAATTCCTGACAAGCACGAGGAAAACCAATACTTTGATTTTTACAGAGAAAGTCTGATGCCGTTTCTGGTTTCCACGGAAGGGCCGAAAGTTGCTGTGGCTGATGTAAACGGTGACGGGCTGGAAGATATGTACGTGGGTGGCGCCAAATGGCAGATCGGAGCCTTGTACCTGCAAACGCCTGCCGGCAAATTCGTGAGAAGTCTGCAACCGGATTTCAGGACCGACTCGACTTATGAAGATGTGGATGCCGTGTTCTTTGATGCCGATAAAGACGGTTTTCAGGATCTTTATGTAGTTACAGGCGGAAATGAATTTTATGATAAAATGCCGCAGCAGTTTGACCGTTTATATATGAACGACGGCAAAGGGAATTTTAAAAGAAACGCCAATGCTCTTCCGCCGATGTTTGATAACAAATCCTGCGTCCGGCCATTTGATCTGGATCAGGACGGTGATCTGGACTTGTTTGTAGGAGGTCGGGTCGTTGGTTTTCAATACGGAATGGCTCCGAATTCTTACATTCTGATCAATGACGGCAAAGGAAACTTTACAGATAAAACCAATGAACTCGCTCCTCAGCTCCGGAATATCGGCATGGTTACGGATGCATTATGGGCGGATATTGACGGCGACAAGCAGAACGATCTGGTGGTTGCCGGAGACTGGATGCCGGTCACTGTTTTCTTTAACAAAAAAGGAAAGCTGGGCCGTGATCAATCGGGTAAATATAGTACTCCTGCCGGGTTCTGGCAGTGTATAGCAGCGGCTGATTTTGATCAGGACGGCGATATGGATCTGATTGCGGGAAATCTGGGAAACAACAACAAGTTCAGAAAAAGACCTGATACCCATTTGAAAATGTGGGTCAAAGATTTTGATAATAATCAGGGACTGGAACAGGTTCTGGCTTACAGCGTTGAAGAAAAATGGTATCCGGTGGCTTTCAAGGACGAACTTGGAAAACGTATTCCTTCGATTATCAACAAGAGATTTACGGATTACAAGTCTTTTGCAGGAAAAACGATCGATGATATTTTTGAAGCCGGTGAATTAAAGGGTTCCAGGTTACTGGAAGTTGAAAAGTTTGGCTCCGTTTATCTGGAAAACAAAGAGGGACGATTTGTTATGCATGACTTGCCGGCAGAAGCACAGGCTTCAAAGTTGTTTGCCATGACCATTACGGATCTAAACGGAGACGGCCGGCCGGATGTGCTGGGCGGAGGAAATTATCAGGGTGTAAGCACTTATCAGGGTCGTTATGATTCCAGTTTCGGGTTAGTGCTTTTGAATAAGGGAAAAGGAAATTTCGAAGCACTTTCACCGGTTGACACCGGGTTTTTGCTGGAAGGTGAAATAAGGGATATCAAGCGTATAAAGGCAGGTAATGAATCTTTGTGGATGATAGCGCGTAATAATCTGCCATTAACCATCATAAAGCCTTTACGCCGGGAGAAGTAAAAGTAACGGGTGCAATACTGCAATTCACAGATCAGCAGGCACATATGACAACAGGCTTTACAGTTACAGGATCTTTTCTTTGCCGTATATTTATAGCGGCTGTGTTCTTCATTGTGTTTTCCTGTGAGAAAAAGATATTTCCGCCAACCGGGATTACCGAGGATATCATTGTTCCTGTTTCCATTGTTTCCGTTGAACAGAATGCAGCCGCTACCGCTGAAATTACGGTCAAAACGTCCAATGTTGCCGAAAACAACTTTGAACTTAAGCTGCTGACGGATTCAGGTGCAGAAATCCCGCTTCAGGCCGGCAGCAACGAAGTGGTAAGTGTTTTCAAGCTGACTACGTATACAAGTGGAAAGTTGCAGGACGGGAAAACATATACTTTGCAGCTGAACTACAGGAACGAGCTGGATAAAAGTATTACAATCAGCAGAAATTTTACGGCTGAATCAACTAAAAGCTGGAAAAAACTGCCACATGCCCCCATAGCCGACGGTGATTTTACCGGTGCCGCTCTGCTTTCACCGCTTTACAATTCGGAACTGGCCGTTTACAGATA
This sequence comes from Dyadobacter sediminis, assembly GCF_005860765.1. GTDB lineage: Bacteria > Bacteroidota > Bacteroidia > Cytophagales > Spirosomataceae > Dyadobacter > Dyadobacter sediminis. Next base: position 221,896 of record NZ_VCEI01000021.1, read on the forward strand.
TGCTGACGCTGTGAACTGGGACATTTTGAAATTCGACGGAACGTGGAGAAGTGTAGACAGCAAGAAGCCGGTTCCGAGGCATAATGCAATTGCTTTTCCGTTGGGGCAAGCTGGCGGGAGAGAGCTGATTTTCATGGGATTCGGTTTTATAAATGATGACAAGCTTCCCAGTAAAAAAGCATATCTGAACGACTTTTGGTGGACAGTCAACTACTATTACATTGGCGAGCATGCCGGTGTCGTTTTTCCGCTTTATACGGATATTGACAGAGATGTAAAATTTTTTCTGACTTATGATCATGCGTTTATGCTTAAAGAAGACTTCACAGGTGCAATGCGGTCAATGGATGTAAAATGGGATCAGAAAGAATGTCAGCCGCTTCCTGAAAAAACCGGCAAGCTGGCCACTTTTACAATAAACGGAACAGGCTATGTCATTAACCAGACGGCAGGAAAAGCTCCTCATCTTTATGCCTATTCTCCCGGGCAGGACAAATGGACAAGAATGGCTGATTTTCCGGGCGTTCTCCGAGAATTGGGAACGGCATTTTCGGCAGCAGGAAAAGGATATTTCGGACTGGGAATTGATGCACCGGGAAATGGATTGAGGGATATCTGGCAGTATGATCCGGTCAAAAATGCATGGAGCTATCATTCGGAATATCCGGGTCAGGGCAACCGTTTGCTAGTTTCCTTTTCGGACAAAAACAAGGCATATCTGGGATGGGGTTATGAAAGTCGGCAAATAGAGGGTTCCGCTGCCAGACAGCAAACAGGATGTACAGATTTTTGGGAATTCGATCCACAATGAAATATACCGTTTTACAAACTCTCGTACGATATTCTGTTTTCCTGTTTCTGGCTTCTTGGTTGGCGGCTTGTGTGGATGAGGTCCAGCTTCCGTCCAGATCGGTGGAGTCGCGGCTTGTTGTGGAAGGGCTTATCACAAACGAAAAACCACCCTATACGATCAAGCTGACTTTTACAGGAGCTTACAATTCCTTGATTTACGGACAAAATGAAATTCCTGTAAACGGAGCGCTTGTCAGTATAACTGAAATAGGCGGGAACACTGTTTTTCTGGATCAGGACCCGCTTACGCCTGCTAATTACTGGATGCGGGACACGGCTTTTACCGGAAAACCGGGGAAAAGTTATCAGCTTAAAATTCAACTTGAAAATGGCGTTACTTATGTGTCTGAACCGGAAATGTTACATCCCGTTGCTGAAATAGACCGAATTTACGCTGAGTTTCAGGAACGGCCCAACGACGAATTTTTTGAACCGGACCATTATGTAATTTTGCTGGATACCAAAGATCCTTCAACAACCGGAAATTATTATCGCTGGTCAGGATACGGGTATGTACCAAGGCTTTCCACCGGCGAGCCGATCGGAATGGGCGTTTGCTGCAACTGGTGCTGGGTTCCGGTTTACAGCTCACGTTCCGATGTACTTTCCGATGTGCTTGTAAACGGCAACAGCATCAGCCGCAGGCCCGTAATGTCATCTCCGATTTATTATGCCGGCCGGCATTACATTGAAGTAAGGCAATATTCACTTACCAAGTCGGCATATCAGTTCTGGCTGAACTTTGAAGAACAGCGTAAACGAAACGGATCGTTGTTTGATCCTTTGCCGGCTTCCATTGAAGGAAATGTTCACCGTGAAGATGATGCAAGCGTTCTGGCGCTTGGCTATTTCGGCGCATCGGCCGTCAGTATAAAAAGAACGGTTATTCCGGGTGATACCTTGAATGCACAGCGGATCGCCATCAAATACAGCAACGTTTTTATTGAAAACGGGAATTGTCAGTTGGTATACAGTCAGGGTCAGCTTACGCCTCCGGCAAACTGGTGATGGAAAATCAGCGCAACATATTTTTTTGTTTAGTGTTAAAAATCCTGCTTTTCATGGCAATGATTATTTACTTGCCCCAAACAGGTTTCGGGCAGGCAAACTGGATATTGAAAGGCAGGGTAAGTGACGCTTCTTCCGGAAAAGGCCTGCCGAATGCATCCGTCGTTTCGCGCCTATCCAAAACGGCAGTTACAACAGACAGTACAGGGTATTTCGAGTTATCACTGAAAGCAGGTGAACAGCTTGTAAATTTTTCATCCGTCGGTTATTTCAGTCAGGCAAGGAATATTACTTATAAAGAGACTTTTTCAGAGCTTGAAATAAAACTTTTGCCCGAAATCCGCCAGTTGCAGGAACTGATTGTAAAAGAAAAAGCCCCGGACGAAAACGTTCGTTCCAGCCAGATGAGCGTTTCCAGGCTGGATATCAAAAACCTGAAAAACATTCCGGTTGTTTTCGGAGAAGTGGACATTCTTAAAGCACTTACTTTACAGCCGGGTGTCAGTACGGTAGGCGAGGGTACAGCCGGTTTTAACGTGCGTGGGGGCAGAACAGATCAGAACCTTGTCCTGCTGGATGGAGCACCGCTTTTCAACACATCTCATTTGCTGGGTTTTCTGAGTAACGTCAACGTGGATGCGGTCCGGGATGTTACTTTGTTCAAAGGCGACATTCCTGCATCATACGGCGGCCGACTTTCTTCTTTGCTGGCCATCAATACGCGTACAGGAAACAAGGAAAGGGTTAATCTGACAACAGGAATCGGCCTCATGACTGCAAGCGTTATGGCTGACGGCCCGCTTACCCGAAACAGACGGCTGACCTTTCTTGCAGGCGGCAGGATTGCTTATCCCGATGTTCTTATCAAACGGTTTCCTGCGCCTGTCAACAAGAACAAGGCTTTCTTTTTTGACCTGAACGGACGTTTATCCTACGAAATTTCAGCAACCAGCATTGTGTCCGTCACAGGTTATTACAGTTTTGACCATTTCAAATTTCCTGAAGATACGCTTTACGGCTGGAAATCGGCGGCAGCTACCATAAACTGGAACAAACAAATCAGTAAAACCTTGTCCTTGGAAGCTGGTGCCAATTTGAGCCGCTATGCATTTATACTGGAAGGTATTTCACCGACGAACGAGTATGAATTCAGTTCGGGAATAAACCAGTACGACGGCCATTTACGGTTTCTATGGCAACCGCTTTTATCGCATAAAATAGAAGCCGGTACCAGCATAACCCGTTACAGTCTTTCTCCGGGCAAACTTGCTCCGGTAAAACAATCCAATATCGCGCGCATGGATATGGAAAAGGAACAGGCTCTGGAACAGGCGCTTTATGTCTCGGACGAATGGAATCTATTTCCCTGGCTGGCAATTAATGCAGGAATCCGATATGTGCATTTTGCAAATGTCGGCGCGGGAAGTGTTTTTCAGTACGAAAGTACTGTTCCGCGCAGTACGGAATCTATATTGGATACGCTTGTATATGGAAAAGGGAAAACAATCGCAGATTTCGGTGGATTGGAGCCTCGTTTTTCTGTCAGGATCAATACGGGTAAATCCAGTTCTGTCAAGATGAGCTATACCAAAACCCGTCAGTATCTGCACCTTATTTCCAATACAACTGCCATTTCACCAGTTGATTTCTGGAAACTTGCCGACGGATTTGTGCCGCCGCAGTCTTCCGTACAGTGGGCTGCGGGTTATTTCAAGAATTTCAGTGACAATGCTTTTGAAACTTCGGTAGAGATATACCGCAAAAATCTGACTAATCTGGTAGAGTATAAAAACGGTGCAACGCTACTGCTTAATGCTGCACTTGAAACGGATTTGCTTCCTGCCAAAGGAAAAGCTTACGGCGTTGAAGTCAGCATTCAGAAAACCAAAGGAATCCTAACCGGCCTGATCGCCTACACTTACAGCCGGACTTTTGCAAAAGTCAGTTCCATTTATCCAACGGAGCAGATCAATCGTGGAAACTGGTTTCCTGCTACTGTGGACAGGCCGCATAACATGAACATTTCCACGCAATGGAAATGGAGAAAAGGCTGGACATTCGGTACCAATTTTGTTTATACATCAGGCCGGCCACTGACTTTTCCGGATGGTACTTACCGGCTGAACGACGTTGTAGTACAGGATTATTCATCCAGAAACCTGGACCGCGTTCCGGATTACCACCGCATGGATATTTCTTTTACCAAAGACACCCGCATCAAAACAGATCAGCCGAGTTACACTTTGTGGTCGTTTTCAATTTATAATTTATACGCCAGAAAAAACCCGTATTCCATTTATTTCCGGCAATCGGGTTCAAGGCTTGTCAGTTACCGTCTTTCCGTATTTGGGACGCTAATTCCTTCTGTAAGCTGGAAGCATTACTTTTAAGCTATAACTATTCTGATTTTTATACTCGTTAGCAGCGAGCAGTTTACATGCTTTCCGTTTTGCCGCCGTCCACAGGCAGATTGACGCCGTTGATGCTTGCTGCTGCCGGGCTGCAAAGGAATGCAACTGCTGCTGCGACTTCTCTGGCTTCGCTGAAACGGCGTATCGGAATGGATGCCTGCATTTCGTTTGCGATTTCTTCGCGGGATTTGCCTTGTGCCTTGCTTCTCATTTCAAGAACGGCGTCCAGACGTGCTGTTTCGGTGTAGCCTGGCAGAACATTGTTGCAAGTAATTCCGAATTGTCCAAGTTCCAGCGATAAGGTTTTTGACCAGCTTGCAACGGCTCCTCTGATTGTATTGGAAACGCCGAGGCCGACAATCGGCTGTTTAACGGAAGTGCTGATGATATTGACGATTCTTCCGAAACCTGCCTTTTTCATAAACGGAACTACCGATTGAGCCAGAAACTGATTGTTGATCAGATGCATCTGAAAGGTTTTTAAAAACTGGTCCGTTTCTGCTTCTATAACTGGCCCGCCCGCCGGTCCGCCGGTATTGTTGATCAGAATATGAACTTCCGGACAAAGGCGGAGATAATTTTCAATGGCATCCTTTACATTTTCATTATCGGAAAAATCGGCAACTACGTAGCGGTGCAACTGGCTGGCCGATGTATCCAGCGTTTCTACGGCTTTCCGCAGCTTTTCTTCATTTCTGGCAACGAGTGTAACATTTGCACCCATTAAAGCCAGTTCCACTGCCGTTGCAAGTCCGATACCCTGTGTGCTTCCGCAGACGAGAGCTGTTTTTCCTGTCAGGTTAAGATCCATTGTTTTTGATTTTGTCTTTTAATTTCAAGGTATGGCGCTTCGGATATTTAGTACTTTCCTCTTCAGACTTCGTACTTTTTTCATCTATCTTTGCGGCTTATTTTCAGTCCGGAAATATTGAGCAGCAAGAGAATCAGTTAACTTGGTTATCAAAATTTCCGAATTTGTAATTTTACAGCAAACATTCCGAAATGTCTAAAAAAATCCAATCCGCGCTTATATCTGTATACTATAAGGACGGACTTGAACCTTTGGTTCGCCTTCTGCATGATAACGGAGTAAAACTTTACTCAACCGGCGGTACTCAGACCTTCATTGAAAGCCTGCAAATTCCAGTTACTGCTGTGGAAGAACTTACGGGTTACCCGTCTATTTTCGGCGGCAGGGTAAAAACGCTGCACCCGGCAGTAATGGGCGGGATTTTATACCGCCGTGACGATTCAGGTGATCTTGAACAGGCGCAGCAATATAATATTCCTGCTATTGACCTGGTTATTGTAGATCTTTATCCGTTTGAAGAAACCGTTGCTTCCGGTGCAAACGAGGCCGATATCATTGAGAAAATAGACATTGGCGGCATTTCCCTGATCCGGGCAACTGCAAAGAATTTTAAAGATACGCTGATTGTTTCTTCGCGTAGTCAGTATGAAGAAGTTGTGGAACTGCTTTCTGCCAAGGCCGGTGCCACCGATCTGGAAGACCGCCGTTATTACGCCGGACTTGCCTTTGCCGTTTCTTCGCATTATGACGGTGCCATCAATCGTTTTTTTACGGCGGACAAGGAGAAATCGGACAGCGATCTTTTCAATTTCACCAGTCTTTCTTCGCAAACTTTACGTTATGGTGAAAACCCGCACCAGAATGCTACTTACTACGGCGATCTGGAAGGAATTTTTGACAAACTGCATGGTAAGGAATTGTCTTATAACAACCTTGTTGACGTGGACGCATGCGTTAATCTGATCGATGAGTTTGAAGGTGCCCAACCGACTTTTGCAATTATCAAACATACAAACGCTTGCGGAATCGCCACGGCTGCAACTGCAAAAGAAGCTTATGACCACGCGCTGGCCTGCGATCCGGTGTCTGCATTCGGCGGTGTTGTGATCACCAACTCAAAAGTTGATCTTGCCACAGCCGAAGAACTGAACAAGCTGTTTATGGAAATCCTCATAGCGCCGCAATACGATGAAGAAGCGCTTGATTTGCTGAAATCCAAGAAAAACAGGATTCTTCTGAAACGTAATGCTGTAAACCTGCCGCAGATGATGTTTAAAACCATTCTGAACGGAGTGCTGGTGCAGGATAAGGATTTGTCTACTGAAACTGCTTCCCAGTTTACAACCGTAACGGAAAAGTCGCCTTCGGAAAATGAAGTTACGGCCCTGGAATTTGCATTGAAGGTTTGTAAACATACCAAATCCAATACGATTGTGCTGGCAAAGGAAAATCAGCTTCTTGCCAGCGGAACAGGTCAGACTTCGCGTGTGGATGCTTTGCGCCAGGCTATTGACAAGGCAAAGGCATTTGGGTTCGACCTGAACGGTGCAGTTATGGCTTCCGACGCTTTTTTCCCGTTTGCAGACTGTGTTGAAATTGCACAGCAGGCCGGTATAACTGCAGTCGTGCAGCCGGGTGGTTCTATTCGTGACAAGGATTCAATCGCCTACTGCAATGAACATGGCGTTTCAATGGTCACAACCGGAATCCGCCACTTTAAACATTAATTTTCAAGCCACGAATACACGGATTTACACGAATATTTCAGTATTGCATTCGTGTTAATTGGTGTATTCGTGGCTGATAAAAACCTATCCCAAAGCATTTCTTTTGAAAGCAGGTAATCCAGATCAAAAACCTTTTTTCCAATGGGGAAAATTTCTTTTGGCCGGATTACTGATTATTCCGGGAAGTCTTTTTTTTCTTTACCCACAAGTATTTTACTGCGAGTTCATTCGCTTTTCCGGGTTTGTTTCTATTGACAGAAAAACCTACTTCAGCCCTGATATCCAACTGCAATCCTATAAAGCGCTGCAAAAGACCATCCGGCAGTCAGAAACGCGGGTGGATTCATTTTACAAGGGGAAAAGATCAGATCCGGTACTGATTGTATGCAGTGATTCCCGGCAGTATCAGAAATACTGCAACAGCACAGAAGGAGCCGGATGCAGTTTGGGAACACCCTGGGGCAGTTCATATGTCATCCTGAATGCGCAGGGAATGAATGCGGACGTGATCAGTCATGAGATGAGCCATACCGAATTGCTGGAACGGCTTGGCTGGTGGACAATCGCCAAGGAAGTACCGCAGTGGTTCAATGAAGGAACAGCACTGATGCTGGACAGAAGGTTTGTAAATAACCCCGATGCAGCCGGACGCTATCTGGATTACATGGAAGAGTGGCTTTATTACACTGGCGGAGGGCAGGAAATACTTGAACTTGAGAATATAACATCCATCAAAGGATTTTTCAGCGGAGGGCAGCGGCAGGTTATGCTTGCCTATATGTCCTCGGGAATGGAAGTTTCCTACTGGCTTGCAGTTACTAGAAAAAACGCTTTGCAGAATTTGATTACCCGTATAAATAACGGACAGACTTTCGCGGAGGCTTATGCTGAAATGCAAAAGAAAGAAGATGCTTTGATGAAGAAACAATTGCCTGCCAATCCGCTGCGGATTCGGGAAGTAAAGAAAATAACAGAGTAAAGCATCGGGAATATGTCCTTGTAGCTATATTTATGAGCAGCTAACAAAAAACAAAAAGTAATCAGCATTATGGCTGTTCGGATTTTGTACTATTTTCCGAAAATAATGTACCTTTCGATTTAAACTAACAAACGATATCTATTCATTCATTTTTAATATCTGAAATGCAACAATTACAGACCCTTGATTACATCGTTTTCTTCTTTTACTTCATTGTAGTTTCCGGTTACGGTTATTGGATTTATCAGCGAAAGAAATCAACTGCTGAATCGACAAAAGATTTTTTTCTGGCAGAAGGCTCGCTAACGTGGTGGGCAATCGGAGCCTCACTGATTGCTTCCAATATTTCAGCAGAACAGTTTATCGGAATGTCGGGAAACGGGTTTTCAATGGGATTGGGTATTTCAACTTACGAATGGATGGCAGCAGCCACACTGGTGATCGTTGCTGTATTTTTCATGCCAATTTACCTGAAAAACAAGATTTACACCATGCCTCAGTTTCTGAGTCAGCGTTATAATCCGACGGTAAGTCTTATCATGGCCGTGTTCTGGCTTGCACTGTATATTCTGGTCAATCTTACCTCCATCCTTTATCTGGGTGCACTTGCCGTGTCGGGTATTTCCGGGCTAAATTTTCAGTTTTGCATGATTGCGCTTGCTGTTTTTGCAATCATTATCACAATCGGCGGGATGAAAGTAATCGGTTTTACGGACGTAATTCAGGTTTTCTTTCTTGTAATCGGCGGTTTGGCAACAACATATCTGGCGATCAATCTGGTTTCCGGTGATACCGGACTTGACGGTGTGATGAGCGGTATCAAAATGATGCGTGAAAATCATGACGATCATTTTCATATGATCTTCCCAAAAACCAGCCCGTTTTACATGCAGTTGCCCGGACTGGCAGTTTTGCTCGGCGGGATGTGGATCGTAAACCTGAACTATTGGGGCTGTAACCAATACATTACGCAGCGTGCTCTGGGTGCGGATCTGAAAACGGCAAGAAACGGTATTCTGTTTGCGGCATTTCTTAAACTGCTGATGCCGGTAATTGTGGTTTTGCCCGGAATTGCTGCTTATGCATTGTATAATAAAGGAATGTTTCAGGCCGAAATGATAGGTTCAGACGGCGTGATCAACGCAGATAAAGCATATCCTGTGCTGCTGAACCTGCTGCCCTCAGGTCTGAAAGGACTTTCATTCGCTGCGCTTACAGCCGCCGTTGTGGCTTCACTGGCCGGAAAAGCCAACAGTATTTCTACCATCTTTACACTGGATATTTTCAAAAATTACATAGGAAAAAATGCAGATGAAAAAACGCTAGTAAGAATCGGCAGGCTTGTTGTCGTGATTTCCATGATTCTGGCAATTCTTGTTTCTCCGTACATGGGAATCGACAAAAAAGGCGGGTTTCAGTTTATTCAGGAAATGACAGGTTTGCTTTCTCCAGGGATTTTTGCTGCTTTCATTATGGGCTTTTTCTGGAAACGTACCAATTCGGCAGGCGCTTTGTTCGCCATTGTCGGCGGTTTCCTGATCGCACTTGCCATGCATAATAACTACTTTCCATTTGCCGACTGGACGCAGGTTCCGTTTCTCGATCGTATGGGCATTGTGTTCCTGATATGCGTTTCGGTAATGTTTGTTCTTGGGCTTGTATTGCCGGATGAGCGAAAAGGACTTGCGATTGATGCCTCCATGTTCATTCCGCACCGTACATTCATCATCGGGGCAGTCAGTGTCATTGCCATCATAAGTTTTCTGTATGCACATTTCTGGTAACAACTTGCATACCAACGAAAAATGCCCGGAACAAGCCGGGCATTTTTCGTTGGTAAGAACCAGAGATTTTCAGGCTTCTGTTTCTTCAATAATCGTGATTTTCTGGATTTTGTCACCCTGACGGATCTGGTCCACGGTATCGACGCCTTCCACTACTTTTCCGAAACAAGTATGGTTTCCGTCCAGATGTGCTGTGTTTCTGCGGCTGTGACAGATAAAGAACTGTGAACCTCCGGTATCGCGTCCGGCATGTGCCATGGACAATACACCGCGGTCATGGTATTGATTGCCGCCGTTCAGTTCACACTTGATATGGTAACCCGGGCCTCCGCGGCCGGTTCCGGTCGGATCGCCTCCTTGTATCACAAAGTCAGGGATTACGCGGTGGAAAATAGTCCCGTCATAGAATCCCTTTTTTGATAAGTCAACAAAGTTTTTCACTGTGGCAGGAGCATCCTCATCGTAGAATTCGATCAGCATAGTCCCCTTGTCAGTGATCATTTCTGCTTTTGTCATATTATAAGAGCATTTAAATAAGTTTACATTGTTACTCAGCAATGTTTTTGCTGATTGCAATAACAACACAAAGAAAAGGATATTGTAACCTTTTCTGTTCATTTAATGCCAAATAATTGATTGATCAGGAATCTGCGGAAATTTTGATCAGTTCTTCTTCCAGCGCCATACGGATCTTGCTTTGTTCCGCCCGGTATTCCGAAAGCTTTTCTACCACACTTCCGCTTACCCATTCCCTGCTTCTTTCCGGATTGGAAAACCATTCCTTTACTGCAAGCAGCTTATAAATGTATTTTGTAGTTTCTGAATTTAATTTGAGTTTGAAGTAGTCGTCCTTGTTCTGGGAGTCCATTCTGTTCTGAATGCGGCTCGGGCCGGCATTGTATGCGGCCGCTACGAGCGTCCATGATCCAAGTTGCCTGTGCAGGCTGCGGAGGTATTTGCCAGCGGCATGCGTTGATTTAACAAGATGTTTGCGGTCGTCTCTAGTCGAGTTGACAACCAGGCCGAGTGATTTTGCCGTGGATGGCATCAGCTGCCAGTATCCGGCAGCACCACGGTGCGATTTGACATCATCGCTCATCGCGCTCTCGATAAGGGGAATATATTTGAAATCGGCTGGTACTCCGTACTTTTTAAGAATGGGTTCAATGATTTTCATTCTTTTCTGGGTCTTTGTCATCAGCTTACGAAAGGCGGGATTGTCGTAATTTCTGATCGTTTTCTGGTATCGCTCGGCAATTCGAAGCTCTGATAATGGTATCGCTTCGCCACAGAAGTCAATAGCAAGAAGATCTGAATCAATAATGGTGTTTTCTTTCAGCTCCTTCTTTTCCACCTTCACCTCGCTCAGGGGCGATTTGCCCATTATTGCAATTGAGAAGGCCATAAAGATTAGTCTTATCATGCATTTTTTATTTCGTGAAACATCGGTTTATGGCATAAAGCCGGGGTGTAAAGATAACGGTATAGAATTAAAAATATTCAATATTTAGGTAAATATCTGATTTAGAACTATTTGTACATTTGTAGTATAGAATTAAAACAAGGTCGTCCAATTTGGCAGAATTTGCTGTTCAGCGATGAATACAATTGGCTTTTTACAAGTCTGTAAAATTTATCATGGCTGTTGGAGAAATTTGCAAAACGGCTTTTCCGGTGCATTTTGGAACAATTGGTAAAGCAAAAAAATATTTTTTTTAGCTACTTAGCTGATTATGAAATAATTGTACAAAATGCATTTTTGAATACAATGTATTTTTCTTTTAAAATCTTTTAATATTTTAAAAAACTGCAAAATCTTTAATCATTTTCCGGAAATGTAAATGAAGTTCCGCGATGTATTAACTTGCAGAAATGATCTTCAGCAAAGCATTTATGGTAACCGTAAACGAGGCCAAACAAAGGATTTTTTCAGAAACTTTCCTGAATTCAACAGCAACAAGGCCAACGTCAGAAGCAGCAGGATTTGTGCTGGCCGCTGATGTTGTCGCGCCGCTTTCCATGCCTTCTTTCCGGCAGTCGTCCATGGACGGCTATGCAATCCTGCATTCGGATATTGTTCAGAAAGACGTTTTTCTGAAAATCGCCGCTGAATCCAGAGCCGGACAGTCCGAACTGCAGCCTTTGATCTCGGGAAATGCAATCCGGATTTTTACCGGGGCGCCCGTTCCCGACGGCGCAACGGCCGTGATTATGCAGGAACATACTTCGCTGCTAAGCGGACAGGTTATCATTCATGAATTTCCGGTTCCGCCCGGGAAAAATGTCAGGGAAATCGGAAAACAGATCTCACAAGGCGCAGTCGCACTCACGAAAGGCACTTATCTTACACCCGGGAGCATCGGGTTCTTACTGGGTATGAATGTGCAGGTCGTAGAAGTGTACAGCAAGCCGAAAACAGGTTTGCTGGTGACAGGCGATGAACTGCTCAAACCCGGCGAACCGCTTGTGCACGGCAAAGTATACGAATCCAATTCTGCCATGCTTATTGCCGCATTGCAGCAGGAAGGCATTTCCGATATTGAAATAAAATACGCAAAAGATGATTTTCAGTCTACGGTGGATGCGCTTGAAGCACTTTCACAAACCAATGACCTTGTGCTGACAACCGGAGGCGTGTCCGTCGGGGATTACGATTTTGTGGAAAAAGCTTTACAGGAAATCGGTGCGGAGACCATTTTTTATAAAGTAAGGCAAAAACCCGGAAAACCGCTTCTTTTTGCAAAAAGGCAGGAAAAACTGTTTTTCGCGTTACCGGGAAATCCTGCTTCGTCGCTCGTTTGTTACTATGAATATGTGCTGCCGGCCATCCGCAAAATGACGGGCAGAACGGATCTGTTTCTGAGAAAACTGAAAATGCCGGTTAAGCATGCTTATTCATTCGATGGCGAGCGGGACGAATTCCTGAAAGCATTTGTAGAAGAAGATCACGTAGTTCCGCTGGACGGGCAGGAGTCGTTTGCATTGCGTTCTTTTGCCATTGCGAATGCAATTATTTATCTTCCGGTTACGCAGCATGTCGTTGCGGAAGGCGACCTTGTGGAAGTACATTTGCTGCCATTCTGAATTTCATTTCCGGAATACGTGTTTATGGTTTAAGGAGCTGTTGGAAATCAGCTTCAGGCTGTCAGGAAAATAAATAGCTGGTGAAAAGAGGTTTGTGGAAATCTTTGATCCAATCCAGTTGTAGTCAGTTTTTTAACAGGAAGTAATCAAGCTTAAAATACGAAATAAATGAGCGTTCATGTGATGTATTACGGAATGCTGGCGGAAATAACCGGCCACGCCAACGAACTCTGGAATTCGGATGAAAATCTTACCGTAGGCAAATTCCGAAGCCAGATTCTGGAAAAATATCCGGCACTGCGTGAAAAAAAGTTTAAAGTTGCGGTCAATCAGAAAATAGCAGAGGACTTTGCACCGATTGACCCGTCAGCCGAAATTGCGCTTTTACCGCCTTTTGCCGGCGGATAAGTGCCGGTTTCCTTATATCAGAAGCATAAATCCGAGTGAATGGAAAAGATACACAAGCCGAAAAAAGTATTTGTTCAGGGACCGATCAGCCCGGAATTCGTTTCAAAATCCATTGCAAGCCACCAGTCCAAAACTGCTATCGGCGCGCATGCTATTTTTCTGGGGCAAATCCGTGCGGATCAGAAAGAAAGCGGTGTCGTCACCGCAATTGAGTATTCTGCTTACGAAGAAATGGCCGAACATGCATTTCATGAAATCAGGGAAAAAGCCTTTGCCAGATTCGAACTGACTTGCATGCATATTTATCATAGCCTTGGAACCGTACCGGTCGGCGAAATCAGCCTGTTTGTTTTCGTTTCTTCTCCGCACCGGCGTGCCGCTTTTGAGGCTTCCGAATTTGTCGTTGAGGAAATCAAGGCGAATGTTCCCGTTTTTGGAAAAGAACTGATCGGAGAAAACGGAGCATACGTCTGGAAAGAAAATAGTTGAGCTCCGGCTTTCCGCTAATGAATTTTACTGATTTTTGATGGTCGATATAACGCATAAAACCAATACTTTACGGATTGCCACCGCACAGGCAACGGTGCAGGTCAGTAAACCCGAAACCATACAGGCGATTCAGGACCGGACCGTCCCAAAAGGCGATGTTTTTGAAATGGCTAAAGCAGCAGGGTTTCTGGCAGTAAAGAAAACACCGGACCTTTTGCCGGACTGTCATCCGATTCCTGTGGAGTATACGGCTGTGAATTACAGCATTGAAAACCTTTCCATTGTAATCGAACTGACGGTCAAGACAATTTACAAAACCGGCGTAGAGGTGGAAGCCATGCACGGCGTATCGGTCGTGGCCCTGACGATGTACGACATGCTCAAACCGATTGACAAAGGCGTTGAGATCAACAACATAAAGCTGCTGGAAAAGAAAGGCGGAAAAAGCGACAGAAAAGCAGTTCCGGAAAATCTGAAAACGGCCGTTGTAGTTTGCTCAGACAGTATTTCAAACGGGATCGGTGAAGATAAGTCGGGTAGAAAAATAATTGAAAAACTCGACGCCATTAAAATCAGCGTAAGCGATTACAGCATTATTCCGGATGATAAATCCAGCATTCAGGACAAGATACAAAGCCTTTGCAATGCGCAGTATCAAATGATTTTGATCACAGGCGGAACCGGTTTGTCGCACCGCGATGTTACACCGGAAGCTGTCAGTGAATTACTGGACCGCGAAATTCCCGGAATTGCAGAAACGGCGCGGCAATATGGCCAGGAACGGATTCCTACGGCCATGCTTTCACGGTCTGCGGCCGGTTTTATCAAGGAAACGCTGGTGATTACAATGCCGGGGAGTACAGGCGGCGTCACAGAATATATGGATGCGCTTTTTCCGCATGTACTGCACGTTTTCAGCGTTTTAGAAGGCACAAAGCACACATAACTTTTGCTCATTTGAATTTCAGTCCATCCATGTCATTGCCCATTGTAGATACATTTGGCCGTAAACATACTTATCTGCGGATTTCGCTGACGGATAAGTGCAACCTGCGCTGTACTTATTGCATGCCGCAAGAAGATATGCAGTTTATGCCGTCCAGATGGCTCATGCAGGCGGATGAAATTAAAATGCTTGCAGGTATATTTGTAGAAATGGGCGTGGACAAAATCCGTCTGACCGGTGGAGAACCGCTGATCCGGAAAGATGCAGGCCATATTATCTCCGACCTTGGCAAACTGCCGGCTTCGCTTACGCTTACAACCAATGCGGTTCTGATTGACCAGTTTATAAATAATCTGAAAGATGCAGGCGTAAGTTCACTTAATGTAAGTCTGGATACTTTGAAGGAAGAACGGTTTGCAGGCATCACAAAACGCAGTCATTTTACCAAAACGCTGGACAACATCAGGTTGCTTCTGGCAGAAGGTTTTGTCGTGAAAATCAACATGGTTGTCATGCGCGGGATTAATGATGACGAAGTTAGTGATTTTGTAAGGCTTACGGTTGACGAACCCAATCTGCATGTCCGGTTTATAGAATTCATGCCGTTCAACGGCAATCAGTGGGATATGTCCAAGATTGTTTCCTATGCCGATCTGCTTTCCGGCATCAGCACTGATTTTGACTTTCAGAAATTGCCCGGAGAATTGCAGGATACCGCACACCGTTTTCAGGTAAATGGCGGCGCAGGCACTTTCGGGATTATCGGAACCGTTACGCACCCGTTCTGCTCGGGATGCAACCGGATTCGGCTGACGGCTGACGGAAAACTGAAAAACTGCCTTTTTGATACAACTGAAATAGATTTACTGACGCCACTGCGCGCCGGAAAAGACGTTCGTACCTTAATCTATTTGCACTTCCATAAAAAACATTTTGCTCACGGCGGGCATGCAGGCTTCACTGAAAAACATGCCAAATCGGACTACGAGCAGAACCGCACCATGATTGCAATCGGAGGATAAACCGTTCAGCATCTTTAATTCGCCGTTTAAATAAAGCGTGCAACATGGCCTGAAACGCAGGCATCATTGGTGAAAATTGTCCCAAACTTTCACTGATAACCTTTATTCGGCCATGAAAAAAATGCTCACATCACTTGCCGCAGCAGCTTTCGGAATTTTGCTGCTAAGCGCCACTGTTTCCGCGCTTCCTGTTGAAACCAAAGCGGAATGTAAAAACAACAATTGCAGGAATTTCCGTATGGGAATGTATCAGATTAAAAATACGGTAACCATGAAAGTCCTGATTGAAAAAGCATTGGGCGAACGCATGGCATTACGCCTGCTGAACGACAAAGGCCAGATTCTTCATGAAGAACACATTGGAAAAGCAACAAGAAAGTTTGGCCGGAAACTGAATTTTTCAGAAATACAGGATGGCAATTACACACTGGAAATTTCCGACAATCAGGAAAGAATTGTGAAGTACATACGTCTTGCCACGAAAGATGTCAGTGAAGTGAACCGTACCTTGGTCGCCATGAATTAATTGCATAAAAAGCAGCGTTGCAGGAATAACTGGTTCCTGCAACGCTTTTTCATAATGCCTTTTCGGTTTTTTCTCTTGGCAGCAACTGGCTGAACAGCATATCATAAATTATTTTTCCCCAGATCAGAATACACGGGACCGCTTTTACAACGTAAGGTTTCATCCATTCATCCCGGATGAATTTCGGAAAAAGATCCGTCGGTGACAAAGCTGTAAAGACAAACGCCAGAACAAGTAAAATGTAGTTTTCTTTTTTGGGAAACTGGGCGTAATACCAGAGCGCCACGCCGCTGATCGCAATGATAAAAGTCGGCGACTCCGCACGGTGGTTGAAAATCACAACCCAGATCAGGATGGAAGAAAGCATCAGAACCCGGAATACAAAATGCTGATATGATCTGATTTTCAGCAGCGGAATGCAGAAAAGCGCCACGCCCGCCAGACTTACATACGTTTTGTTAACCTGCCAGCCAAACCACGATTTCAGCCAGCCGATTACCGAAAGCCCGTCCGAGATGGAATGATCATTCTGCAACAGATTCGCCCAGCTTTTATAAAGAAATACAAATTGTTCCCAATCAATGACAACGAGAGGCAAAATCGTGAAAAGTACAACCCAGAAAGCCGTCGTATAAGCGAGTTTGAACTTGTTCGGATAAAGTAAAAAAAGCGCCAGCGCAACAATGCCGAACACTTTGATGAAAATCGTTGAAACCACGCATAAGGTGGCCATCCAGTATTTTCCTCTTTCCAGAAAGCCAAAGCTGAAAATCAGCAAGCCGGCAATCAGCGCGTTGCTTTGTTCATTCTGCACCGAAGTAAGCAGTTCGACGAGCATGAAAACGAGGATCAGCCCTTTGGTCCGGATGTCGATACGCGGCAGATAATACACCGAATAAAGCAAGACGGCTGCATTCAGAATGTTCCATAAGGAAAGTCCCAGAACATCCGGAAGAATCGAAAGTATGCCGAAGATCAGTGCAAAGCTCGGGCTGTACTTGTATAAATCGCCTTGTTCCTCAATGAATGGCGCATACAGATCTTTGTTCTCAAGCAGGTGAAAGAAAGACTGTTTGAAAATGATATAATTGTTATAAGTCGTATAAAGATGACCGCCTTCCACAAAGCTTTTCAAACCTCCGAAATAGGACTGCAGACTGGCAAATACTGCAATACCCAGAAATACGAACAGAATGGATTTCGGGTTAATCAAAAAGCGGTTTACGGCATTCATGGCAAAGACTTTGTTCAACAGACTGAATTTTCGTTCAAATCTATTGATAAATCAGTGCTTATCATTATTTCTTCATATAACCCATGGATTTCAGCCAGCCTTCCATCGCCGCAGGCCAGTTTGCAAGCGAACCTTTTCCTTCCGTGCGCATGCCGTAACCGTGCCCGCCGATCGGGTATAAATGCATTTCAGCGGCTATTTTATGTTTTTTCAAGGCCAGGTAATATTCAATGCTGTTCTCGACCGGAACGGCGCCGTCGTCCATGGCATGCACGAGAAATGCCGGCGGCGTCTGCTCGCTGACCTGTAATTCATTGGAGTAATATCTGATCAGTTCGTCCGACTTTTCAGCACCCAGCAGATTGTCCCGCGAGCCGCCGTGCGAAATGGAAGGCAGAAATGAAATCACCGGATAAAGCAGAATGGAAAAATCAGGCTTGGATTCCTGCGAAGCTTTCGGACCCATATTGTAGTGCGTGGAAATCGTTGCAGCAAGATGTCCGCCGGCAGAAAAACCCATTACACCGATTTTGTTCGGATCAATATTCCATTTCGCCGCATTCTCACGGATCATTTTCATTCCCTGCATGGCATCCATCAACGGAACTTCATGCTGATGCGTCATGGCTTTTTCGTTCGGAAGCCTGTATTTCAATACAAAAGCAGAAATACCGCGTTCATTGAACCATTTGGCAAAATCGCTGCCTTCGTGCGATGCAGCCAGAATTCCGTAGCCGCCGCCGGGACAAATCATAACGGCTGCTCCGGTTGCATTCTCTTTAGGCGCAATGTAAGCGGTCAGGGTCGGAACCGTTACGCCGCTGATCCGCAAAATATTGCTTGCGTCCGTTTCGGATTTTTCAGCAACGCTGCTTGTTTTGAAATTAGGGATTTTGCCTTCCGGCCAAAGGTTCATTGTTTCGGTTTGTGCCGTTACAGCCATACTTATGGTCATTAGCCAGCAGAATACCGGCAGTGAAATAACTTTTTTCATCGGATAAGATTTTATTTCAAAAGCATCGTCCGGTTTTATCCTACCTTAATAATAGGAATTCCCGTTCTCTGTTTCCGGTTTGTAATTTTGGAAATTCCGATAAAAGTCAGGGTTTTGCCGGATTGATCATAATGTGGGCGCGGTGCGTGCCGGGGTCCATAATCCATGGCATGCCGGCAACATCCGGTTTCAGCGGCAATCCGGTACTTTCCGCAGTAGCATACGGAATGTAAATCACATAACGGAGGTAACTGTTCTTCAACGTGCCGTCGGCTGCATTGTAATTGTCTTTTGTGCCCGAAAGCACGTATAAAGTAGAAGGCTGTTTGGGCATGCTCAGCTTTTTGCTTTTGGCTTCATTTTCCCGTATATCAAAAATCTCTTTTGCATTTTTACCTTCTTTGCTGAGTATTCTGCCGCGCTCCATAAACGGTTCCAAGTCCGCATGATAACACGAAACGCTGATGTCTTCCTTTTTGGGGTCATCGGCAAGGCATACCAGATCATTGGTTCCGTTGCGGAGCATTTTGAAAGTTCCGTCTGGCGCATAGCCGTAAACCTTGGCTCCTTCCTGCTTTTCAGACGGCGCTGCCAGCACGGCTGTTCTGATCTGGATTTCGGCTGCGGGAATGGTTGTCTGCGCGTTGGCCTGCAAAGAGATGCAAATGGCAGCGGCGTAAAAAAAAGTCTTGCTCATAATAGTAAATGACATGTAGATAAACTCTTATAGATCTAAAATTAGTAATCTTTATTCAAGAACGACGCAGACCGGCTGCAATACATGCCATAATTATTTTACCACATGAACTTTAAAAAATCCTTTTTGCTGTTTCCCGCCGGCTGTATGTTGCTGGGTTTGATGGTAAGTACTTACCAGCGATCCAATCCGAGTACATTCCAGAGTTCCGTAGTGGACAGCCTGTACAAAGACCTGACCGATGAGCAGAAAAGATCGCCGAAATATGCGGTTGCCGGATTGTCTGTAACCGACGGACTGGAAGCCACGCTTTTTGCCTCTGAACCTGTCATTACCAATCCTACCAATATCGATGTGGATCATCTGGGCCGGGTATGGGTTTGCGAAGCTTATAATTATCGTCCGGCCATTAACGGCAATCCTACCAAAGATGAAGGCGACCGCATCCTGATTCTGGAAGACAGCAATGGAGACGGGAAATCGGACAAAACGACTGTTTTTTATCAGGGAAAGGAAATCAATTCGCCGCTTGGAATCTGGGTTATGGGAAATAAAGTAATCGTGTCCCAAAGTCCTTACGTATGGCTTTTTACGGATGAAAACAATGACGGCAAAGCAGATAAGAAAGAAGTGATCTTTGAAGGAGTCGGCGGTGAGCAGCACGATCACGGCATGCACGCTTTTGTATTTGCCCCGGACGGAAAGCTGTATTTCAATTTCGGGAATGAAGGCGGCCAGTTACTCGACGGAAAAGGAAAACCGATTGTCGGAAAAAACGGCGAACCGATTGATTTCAAAAAACTGAAACAGGGAATGGTGTTCCGCTGCGATCCTGATTTTAAAAATATCGAAGTACTGGCCAATAATTTCAGGAATAATTATGAAGTCGCCATCGACAGCTACGGAACCATGTGGCAGTCCGACAATGACGATGACGGCAATAAAAGCGTAAGGATCAATTACGTGATGCAACACGGAAATTACGGCTATACCGATGAACTCACAGGCGCAGGCTGGCGTGCAAACCGTACCAACATGGAAGATTCCATTCCGTTTCGTCACTGGCACCTGAACGATCCCGGCGTTGTTCCAAATTTGCTGCAGACCGGCTCCGGATCGCCGACCGGAATGGTCATTTACGAAGGCCGTCTTTTGCCAAAAGCATTCTGGGACCAAATGATTCACTGTGAGCCTGGCCATAACGTAGTACGCTCGTATCCGGTACAGAAAGCCGGAGCAGGGTACTCTGCCAAAATCGTAAATCTTGTGGATGGCAAGCGGGATCAATGGTTTCGTCCGTCGGATGTATGCGTGGCACCAGACGGTTCTCTGATTGTTTCCGACTGGTATGATCCGGGCGTGGGCGGGCATCAGGCCGGAGACCAGAACAGAGGCCGTTTGTTCCGGATAGCGCCGTCCAATACGCCGTACCGCATTCCTAAAAATGATTTCACTACGCCCGAAGGTGCTGTTACTGCTTTGCAAAGCCCCAATTTATCGGTTCGTTATCTTGCATGGCAGGCACTGGAAAAAATGAACGCAGCGGCTGTTCCTGCTTTGGAAAAGCTGTTCAATGATCCGAAAGCCAGTTCGCGTATGCGTGCAAGAGCTATGTGGATGCTGAGCAAATCGCCGGAAGCAGGGAAAAAAGCCATTAATGCCGCTATAAAAGACAGCAATCCCGACATGCGCATTGCTGCATTGCGTGCTGCAAGCGAAACCAGTTATGCAGACGTTACAAGCTACATCAAAATACTTGTGAACGACAAAGAACCACAGGTACGCAGAGAATGCGCCTTAATGCTGCATCATAACAAATCTGCGGAAGCTCCGGCGTTGTGGACTGCGCTGGCCAGGCAATACGACGGCAAAGACCGCTGGTATCTGGAAGCATTGGGAATCGGAGCGGACGGGCAATGGGATTCGTTTTTCAAAGCGTGGGTTGCAGAAGCCGGTGCCGATCCGGTAGCGACACAAGCAGGAAAAGATATTGTCTGGCGCTCCAGAAGCAAGGAGTCGATTCCGTTGCTGGCTTCACTGGCCGGTGATCCGAACCTGGATCTGAAAAGCAGGCTGCGGTATTTCCGCGCATTTGACTTTAATCCGGGAGGAAAAGAAAAGTCAACGGCTCTTTTGCAAATCATGAAAGGAAGTGCGGCTAACAAACCCGGAATAAGTGAACTTGCATTGCGGCACCTGGATCCCGATTTTGTAAAACAAAGCCCGGAAGCCATGGCGGCAGTTAAAAAATTGCTGGATGCTTCGTACGGAACCGCGCTTTATCTCGAACTGGTTGCCCGCTACGAACTTGCATCCGAAAACAACCGCTTGCTTGATCTTGCCATTGCGCAGGCTTCCACCAGAACGGGCGGTGCAGCAGCAACGCAGCTTATGAAACAGAACGGATCGGAACTGGTCTGGAATGTGATCAAAGGAAAAGATGCCGAAAAAAGTGAAAATATCCTAACCGCTCTAAAAGGTGTCGGGAGCAAGGAATCGCTGGAAATGCTGGAAACGGTATCGCTGGACAAGAAATATCCCGCCGGTATGCGGCTGATTGCAGTAAAATCCCTCGGCGGTACAATGAGCGGTGAAGATGAGGTGCTTGAACTGCTTAAAGAAAACAAGCTGGAAGGTGAAATGAAAACCGCAGCCGTGCAGGGACTGAGCGGTGCATGGCGGAAATCGGTAAAGATGGAAGCGGCAAAATACCTGGAAGGAGGAAGCGTAGCCGTTAAAAAACATCCTGAACTCAAAGAACTGGTGGGAATGAACGGCAACGTCAGCAAAGGCAAGGAAGTGTTTTCTTCCTACTGCTCGGTATGCCATCAGGTGAACGGCGCAGGCATGGATTTCGGGCCAAAACTTTCTGAAATCGGAAGCAAGCTGCCCAAAGAAGCGCAGTATGCGGCTATTTTCGAACCAAGTGCGGGAATCGGCTTCGGGTATGAAGGATTTGAAGTGAAGTTCAAGGACGGATCTGAAGTTTCCGGCATTATTGCCAGCAAAACGGAAACCGATCTGATCATGAAATTTCCCGGCGGCTCGACGCAGGAATACAAAATGTCACAAGTAAAATCCATCAAACAATTAAATGATTCCATGATGCCGGCCGGATTGCAGGACGCCATGAGCACCGAAGAACTGGTTAGTCTGGTGACTTATCTAAGCAATCTGAAAAAGAAATAAGAACGCCGATCCTGTGAAATACAGCCGTAAAGTTGTATTTCACAGGATTAATTTTTGATCCGGCTTCATTCCTTCAAAGTTCATTTCATTATTCCCGAAACATCCGGTAATTTTATGCGAGTTTGAATATCCCGCATTATAAAAGCCTGTTTTGAAATCAATTCATTTTAAGAAATCCACACTATTCATTGCCGTAAATTTCCTTCTGCTGAATTTCTGCGGTTTTGGTCAAACAGCTGATTCTGTAACCGTTGTACCCGAAAGCGTCGTTACGGATCCCGACAGCATCTATGCGGCACTTTCCGAGCCTGAAAGACGGTTTTCCAGAAATGCACTTTCCGGCCTCAAAGTGGCCGAAGGCCTTGAAGCCACGCTCTTTGCATCCGAGCCTGATGTAATCAATCCCATTAATATCGATGTAGATCATCGCGGAAGGGTATGGGTTTGCGAATCCTATAATTATCGTCCTGCCGTTAACGGAAAGTCCGAACTTGGCGTCGGCGACCGCATTCTGATCCTTGAAGATAAAGATGGCGACGGTAAATCGGATGTTACCAAA
Source organism: Dyadobacter sediminis (assembly GCF_005860765.1). Taxonomy (GTDB): domain Bacteria; phylum Bacteroidota; class Bacteroidia; order Cytophagales; family Spirosomataceae; genus Dyadobacter; species Dyadobacter sediminis. Next base: position 244,616 of record NZ_VCEI01000021.1, read on the forward strand.
GTTTTTTACCAGGGAGCTGAAATCAATGCGCCGCTGGGAATCTGGGTCATGGGAAACAAGGCCATTGTTTCGCAAAGTCCGTACGTATGGCTTTTTACGGATACGGACGGAGACGACAAGGCGGATGTAAAAGAAGTGCTTTTCAAAGAAATCGGTGGCGTTCAGAACGATGCGGGCATACATGCTTTTGTATTCGGTCCGGACGGAAAATTTTACTTCAACTTCGGAAATGCAGGCAGACAGCTTGTGGACGGCAAAGACCGCCCTTTGCTGGATAAGTACGAAAGGCCGATCGATTTCAGACAGTTCAGGCAAGGTGTGGTTTTCAGGTGCAGCCAGGATTTTACAAAAGTGGAAATCCTTGCGCAGAATTTCCGCAATGGCTTTGAAGTTGCCGTGGACAGCTACGGAACCATGTGGCAGCCGGATCAGGAAGAGCCGGGAAATGGCGCCGACCGCGTTTCGTATGTTATGGAAAACGGCAATTTCGGTTATATTGATGAAATGACAGGCGCAAGCTGGCGGCTCAACCGAACCAATGTGGAAGATGAAGTTGCGCGTCGTCACTGGCATCAGAATGATCCCGGCGTTGTGCCCGATTTGCTGGAAACAGGTTCCGGTTTTCCGATGGGACTAACCGTTTATGAAGGAGAATTGCTTCCGCGCCGTTACTGGGATCAGATTTTGCTGGCTGATGCTGGCCAAAACCGTGTCGGCGCTGTTCAGGTTCAGACCAGTGGGGCGGGTTATAAATCGGAGGGTATCATTCCGGTTGCGGAAGGAAAACGTGATAAATGGTTCAGGCCGACGGACGTATGCGTGGCACCGGACGGATCGCTGATTGTCTCCGACTGGTATGATCCCGTGATTGGCTCTCATAAAATGAAGGATAAAAGCCGGGGAAGACTGTTTCGCATTGCGCCTGCAGGCACACCTTACAACATTCCGGTTTATGATCTTTCCGTACCCGAAGAAGCCGTAAAAGCATTGCGCAGTCCTAATTTATCCATGCGTTACATGGCGTGGAATGCCTGTGTAAAACACGGCTGGGCAGCAGAACCTTATCTCGAAAATCTTTTCCGGGAATACAATGCAAACCCTAAACTGCGTGCAAGAGCATTGTGGGTTCTCAACAATATTGAAGGATTTAATTACCGTAACCTCGACATTGCTTTCCGCGAACTGAATCCGAATCTGAGAATAACTGCTTTGAGGGCCGTTCGGCAGCGGAACAGCGATCCTACCGAATACATTAAGCGGCTTACTTCCGATCCGGATCCGCAGGTAAGACGGGAATGTGCGCTGGCGATCAACCACAACCATACTTATGAGGCGCTGGACGTTTGGCTGCAACTTGCAAAACAATACAAAGGCAATGACCGCTGGTCGGTGGAAGCACTGAGCATAGGCGCATTCGAGCAATGGGAACGCATTTTTCCGGCATGGCTGGAAAGGGCAGGAGCGAACCCGGAAGCAACGGATGCAGGAAAAGACATTATCTGGCTTGCAAGAACGAGAAGGGCCATTCCATACCTGACCAACCTTGCGGCGGATACTACGGTCGGTTTTAAAGACAGGCTGCGGTATTTCCGGGCATTCGACTTTTTCCATGCGGGATATGAAAAAACGCAGGCGTTGCTGAACGTAATGAATGTGAATTCTTCGGATCGGATTGAAGTCAGTAAGCTGGCATTGCTGCATCTGGACAAATCTTTTGTAACCAATTCACAGCAAGGACTGACCGCACTGAACAAGCTGCTGGACGAAACGTACGGAACTGCCGATTACATTGACCTGATGACACAGTATGAACTGGAATCGGAAAGGGAAAGGCTGTTCAGGCTTGCGCTGGATAAATCCGACGAGGTAATTGGCCGTGATGCGGGTCGTCTTTTGCTGAAACAGGCCGGGATTTCGTATGTAACGCAAAAGTTTTCCAGGCTCAATGACAGGCAGAAGTCGGCTTTACTTGCTTCCATCCAGTCTGCTGGAAGTTCCGAATCCCTAAATCTGCTGCGTGGGGCAGTTACGGATAACAGCGAATCGCTGACGGTACGCAAAAATGCAGCGGAATATTTGGGTGCAAGCTGGCCGGGAGAAGAAGTGGTTGTGAAGTTGCTGAAAGACGGCCGTCTGGAAGGTGAAATCAAGGAAGCTGCACTAAATGGTGTCAAAAATGCTTTTCGGGAGGACATCAGAAATCAGCTTGCGCCGTATTTTCCCGCGCCCGAGCCGGAAGTTACGGTTACTGCGCCTGCCGAGCCGAAAAGCAGAAAGGAAAGAAGGAAAAAAAGAAAGGGAAACTAGCGGTTTCCAAGTTTCCTGAAAAGAATTGGGGTATATTTTATAAAGCCGCTTCTTTAAATGTTTAAGTAAACAAAACCTTAAAAATATATGCTCCGCAGAAATTTTGTAAAATCTTCACTTGGAATCGCTGGTGCAGCAATCGCAACAGGAGAAGCTTTCGCAACATCCCCATTGGCAAAAAATAAATTCAAACTGAAATATGCGTCTCACTTCGGCATGTTCCAGAACAGTGCAGGAAAAGATGTCATTGATCAGCTTAAATTCATGGCCGATCAGGGCTTTATGGCTTTGGAAGATAACGGCATGATGGGCCGGCCTGTGGAGCAGCAAGAGGCGATTGCCAAGGAAATGGCCCGTCTGGGAATGGAAATGGGTGTTTTTGTAGTGGATAAGGGCGGAAACGGAGCGAATACACTGGCTGCCGGCAAAAAAGAATTCATTGATATTTTCCTGAATGGCTGCAAAAAGGCGGTGGAAACGGCCAAGCGTGTCAATGCCAAATGGATGACCGTGGTTCCGGGCGATTTTGAAAGAAATATCCCGATTGGCGTACAAACCGGAAACGTAATCGACGCATTGCGCCGCGGAGCGGAAATTCTGGAACCGCATGGACTGGTCATGGTGCTGGAACCGCTGAGCGATTCGCCGAATCTGTTCCTGCGCACTTCGGATCAGACGTATGAAATATGCCGCGGCGTGAACAGCAAGTCCTGCAAGATCCTTTATGATATTTATCACATGCAGAAAAACGAAGGCCGCATTATTTACAACATTGACAAAACATGGAGTGAAATTGATTACTTCCAGATCGGAGACGAGCCCGGCCGGAACGAACCTACTACCGGAGAAATCAATTACAAAAACGTCTTCAAATACATTTACGACAGAAGCAAGAAAGAGAACCGGTCCTTTATCATGGGCATGGAACACGGTAATTCGCAAAAAGGAAAAGAAGGAGAAGACGCCCTTATCAAAGCTTATGTAGAAAGCGACAACTTCGCAATCTAAGACGGAAGACATCCAGTAAGTTCAAAAAATAAAAAACCCGGAAGTAAATATATTTACATCCCGGGTTTTTCTTCTAACAGCTAACAGCTAACAGCTAACAGCTAACAGCTAACAGCTAACTACAATACAACGACCGAATTTTCTGTGTAATCAACACCGGTCGGAACGTATTTGTCAGCTTCGTTATCGTTTTGCCATTTTTCGTCGTCCAGTATATAACGGAACTGGTATTCGCCTGCTCCAAGCTCAACAATCCCTTTGAAAGAACCGTCTTTCTGTTTTTTTAACGCAATTGCTTCTTCCGGGTTCCAGCCGTTAAATTCTCCTACAAGGGCAACTTTTTTAGCTTCAACTGCTGCTTCTGCAGGTACTGTAAACGTTACTTTGTAAACTGATTTGCTCTTTACAAACTGCTTTGTTAATGCCATGATTAAGTAGTGTTAAATAGTTGATGAGACAAATATACAATTAATAATTATTCAAATCAATGAATATCAATACTGTATGGCTTTTTCATCCTTGAATAATTATACCAGAACGTTTTATCGGACGTTTTTTGTGCAATTTAGCAGATTTTATCTTAACATATATCTTAATCCGAGAAAGCCTCTAAGTCCCTGATTTGGTGCATAAACATACGACGGATCGAAGGTCAGGCGGTAGGGATTTTCCGGCGTGGCAATGACCTGGCCGTGATCGTCAAATTTTACATTTTTGTCAAAAGGATCGGATGCGCGTGCGATGGAATTTGCCGGCGGCGTGAAGTTCAGCAGGTTTTTGATGCCTCCGTAAATTTCAAGTCCGTTGCTGAATTTCTTTGTTACCTGGATATTCTGTAGGGACCATACCGGCGAAATGCGTGCACGCGGATCGTCCTCGCTCAGTATGGGCAGGCGCATAGGACCGTAAATATTGCCCGTATAATCAAAGGAAATTCCTGCTTTCTGGATGTCATAGGTTAAAGTCCAGACACCCGTAAATTTTTCGGTCAGGACGGGGCGGAACCGGATGCCGTTCTCGCTCTGGAAATTATCCATGAAAGTGCCGCCCGTCATGATTTTCAGCGGAAAAGGAAAATTAAAATCAAGGTTAAGGCTGATTCCTTTTGAAACGGCATATCCGTCCAGATTATCATAAATGATCTGATTCGGATTGGTGTCGTAATCAGGCAGAATCCGGTTGGTGAAATACGTGTAAAAAGCAGAAGCGTCCAGGCCGATAAATGAATTGCCCGTTACAATCTTCTTTACAAAGTTGATATTTGCATTCCAGCTTTGCTCCGGATTAAGCGCTTCTTTCACGATGACTTGTCTCGATCCGGTCAGTGCGGCATGGTCTTCAGTAAACAGATTGACAATCCGGAACCCGCGCCCGACATTAAACCGGACAACGTCCGTCTGGTTCAGTTTGATTTTATAAGCAACTCGGGGCGTAAAAATGCTTCCGTGCCGGCTGTTGTAATCGTACCTTGCGCCAAGCAGCAGCGAATGGATGCCGGATTTGATTTCATCCTGTACAAAAAAGCCCGGCAGCAAAATCTTGTCCGGATGATCCTGTCCGTCGGTATAACGTGTAGCCGTCGTGTTGTCATTATAAAAAGTATAGCGGAAAGGCGTTCCGAACAAAAGGCTGTGTTTCCCTATTTCCTTGTCCCAGAGAAACTGTGCAAACGCGATTTTCTGATCGGCATTAAAAAGAACATTTCCATAAACCGAATTCTGGTTATGCGAGCTGAACGAATACTGCAGCGTGATTTTCTGGGAAACCGGAAGCTGATAATTGCCCAGTATTTCATAGCGTTTGGTGTATATGCTCTCACCGTACACTTCGCTGCCGCCGCGGTACGATTTGTTCCAGTTCATTTGTCCGCCCCAGCGGTCTTCGTAATAATACCGGGCGGCAATGCTGGCTTGCCGGTTATCTTTCAGGCTGAACGACCATTTGTTAAAAACCGAAATCCGATTCTGTAAAGTGAGGTCCGTAAAGCCGTCCTGATTGTTGTCAACCGGATTCTGATAATTGAAATAATTGATGCCCAGCAATGAACTGGCTTTTGGTCCGGCAGCGAATTTCACACTCAGATCTACATTGTAATCCCGCCACGAAGTGCTGAATACATCAGCTGAAAACAAAGGTGCCTTCGACGGGTTTTTCGTTATGATATTGATCAGTCCGCCAACGGCTTCTGAACCATAAAGCGTTGAAGCGGGGCCCTTTACAATTTCTACCCTTTCCAGCAGACTGTTCGGGATTCCCGACAAGCCGTAAACCGTGGAAAGTCCGCTTACCATAGGCATGCCGTCAATAAGAACCATCGTGTAAGGCCCTTCCAATCCGTTCATATGGATGTCGCCGGTATTGCAAACGTTGCAGTTGAGCTGCGGCCTTACGCCGTTTACATAGCTTAATCCGTCGAAAATGCTCGGAACCGGGTTTTTGTAAATGAATTTTGCCGTGATGATATCCACCGGAACCGGACTGTCCAGTTTTGAAACTTCCCGCATCGTTCCCGTTACCACCACTTCATTCAGGGCATTTTCACCGGATTTGATCGTGAAATCACGAACAGTATTCTGTTCAATGCGCACGTTCTTTTCGGTAAGTGCAGGCATGGCCACATAACTGATCTTTACAGTATAGCTGCCGAGCGGAATGCCTGTTAACCTGTAATTTCCTAGCGTGTCTGCCGTTGTTCCGGTTTTCAGTTCATTTATATAGACCGAAGCACCGAATGCAGGCTCTGTCTGGCCTTCAATCGAAATTTTCCCGGATAAAGTAAATTGAGCTATTGCATCGAATGACAACAGGCAGAATATCAGTTGTATATAAAGCTTCATATGACTTTAATTTATAATTTTACCCTATCTAGATATAAATTTAGGTAAATCTAAAAATATTTGACATAAATTAAAATATATACAAGGAAGTTGCAATTTCTTTATTTTTGGAACCTCATATAATGTCCGTCACACTGCCTGCCATAACCATAAAACCTCAGAAGTTTTATCCATGCTTGCAGTAAATGCTTTTATTAACACTAATAGAATGAATTATGCTAAGAAACTTTCTGAGACCCGTCAAGCTTCCGGCTTCGGCCGATTGGGGCATTCTGATTTTAAGAGTCGGTATTTCGTTGCTGATGCTGACACACGGCTATGCCAAGCTCAAAGGCTACATGGGCGGTGATTCTTCTTTTGCAGATCCGATTGGTTTGGGCCAGGAATTTTCATTGATCCTTGCCATATTCGCAGAGTTTGTATGTTCCATTCTGGTGATTCTCGGGCTTGTTACCCGTGCGGCGCTTGTTCCGCTGATCATAACCATGCTCGTGGCCATCTTTATCATTCATGCACAGGATACCTTTGATAAAAAAGAGCATGGACTTTCGTTCCTGATTTCTTATATAACCATTTTTCTGACAGGGCCGGGACGTTTTTCGTTTGACAGAAATTTATTCCGATAACAAAAAACCTCGTCGTAACTGACGAGGTTTTTTGTTTGCTATTGTGACCATTCGGTGGGTTGTCGGTCCCAGCGATGCTGTCTCAGCTTTTCTGCTGTTTCGGCTGACAATAATTGTCCGTCGCTTACGGCAACATTTGACTTTACGTGCGGCAGTTTCCGCATGCCCGGAATTGTCGTGTGAACGTCCGGATTGTTCAGGATAAAGCGCAGTGCGAGTTCGGGCATCGTCATTCCTTCCGGCAGGTCCGCGCGCAATGCCTCGGCATGATCCACGCTTGAATTCAGGTTTTCAGGAACAAAATAAGTGGAACGCCAGTCATCCGCAGGAAAAGTCGTTTGCTTCGTCAGCGTTCCGGTAAGCGTTCCTTCATCAAAAGGCACGCGTGCGATAACGCCGATGTCCATTTTTCTGCAGAGCGGGAAAAGATTGTCTTCCGGAGCCTGGTCAAAAATATTGTAAATAACCTGAACGGCATCGATCAATCCGGTTTTCAATGTTTCCAGTGCATTGTCCGGTTCCCAGCGGTTGATACTGATTCCCCAACGTTCCACTTTTCCTTCTTTCGTCAGTTTCTGGATCGCTTCTTTCCATTCATCTTCCTGCGCCCAGCCATCTTCCCAGACATGGAACTGGAGAAGGTCAATTTGCTCGGTACCCAGATTTTTAAGGCTCTTTTCGGTATACTCCACAATGTAGTCGGCAGGAAAAACTTCTTTCAGCGTAAATTCCGGTCTGGATGGCCACTGCCGGTTTTTAGGCGGAATTTTGGTGGCTGCATACAATTTGCGGTCCGGGTAACGCCTGATCAGATCGCCAAGAATTCTTTCACTCAAACCTTCTCCATATCCCCAGGCGGTATCGAAAAAGTTTACGCCGGATTCCACTGCCAGATTCAAAGAGTCATCTGTTTCTTTACGGTCCGAGCCGGTCCAGCCGGCAAGTCCCCACATTCCGTATCCTATTTCGCTGATCTGCCAGCCGGTACGTCCAAAACGACGGTTTTGCATTTTAAAATAATTTAGAGTTTGTGACTTAAAGAATTTGACTGCATTTTTTTAATGTATAACAAATACATTTGCGTTGTTTTATTTTAAAAGTACAAGGTAACGTTCTTCAGATTCAAATAAGTGAAAAAAAAAGGATTGGTGTCAAAGGGATTGTTAATGACAGTAAAAAGAATTGCCGGAATCCTGTTGATCATCGCTGTATCTGCCTGGACGAGTGAAAAAGTACCGACCGGAGAAACAGCAGAATACTGTGCCGCTTTTAACCAGCTTCAGCTCGATATCCGGGACGGAAATATTTCGCCCGATTCTGCAAGAAACGCATTCCGGGTTATTATGGGCAATCTGCGCGCTTCATTTCAGAGCGATTCGTGTCCTTCCGTGGATTCTGCGTATTTTGTTTATCCCGTGCGTGATTATTTGCCGCGTGAATCCATTGGCGGCCGTGGAAGAGGTTACCGGCCAAAAGGGTTCGATCTTTTTGACAGGGAAGTAAGCGGAAGCCATCCGGCACACGACCTTTTCATTAAGGACAAAGATCAGGATAATCTTGACGACCGGACGTGGAAACCGGTGGACATCCTGTCATTCAGTCCGGGCATTGTGCTGGCAACAGAAACGGGCTGGAAGTACGACAGCGAGCTGCGCGGCGGCAACTGGATATGGATTTACGATCCCTGCCTCGACGGACTTTTTTACTATGCGCATAACAACATCGTTCAGGTGCAGCCCGGCCAATGGGTAAAAGCCGGTGACAAAATCGCCGAAGTCGGGCGTTCCGGGTATAATGCCTACAAGAAGCGTTCGCCGACGCATTTGCATCTGATGTACCTGCAGCTCAACAGCGATGGCCTTCCGGAACCTTACAATACGTACGACTGGATGATCAACGCTGTGACAAAGGACGGTATGGATGTGGAATGATTGGGAATCACGGAGATAATTGATAAATTGTAACTCACTCCATTCCTATTCCTGAAAAATACATCTATGAGCAACCGACGGTCCTTTTTCAAAAAGAGCGCAGCCCTTGGCGTTGGCGCCTTTGGTATCAACAGTCTTTTCAATAAACTGCATGCCGACGACTTCCATGAAGCTGAAAAACTTTGGAATGAAAACAGCGAGGATAACGAGGATTACTGGTCCGTGATCCAGGACGCGTACACGGCGAGCAAAAGCAACATCATTATCCTCAACAACGGGGGTGTATCGCCTTCGCCGGTTGTGGTGCAGGAAGCGCTGGAAAAATACAACAAGTCGGCCGCACAAGGTCCTTCGTATTATATGTGGCGCATCATGGATAAAGGCCGCGAACCTTTGAGGCAGCATCTGGCAAAACTGGCCGGATGCGACGCAGAGGAAATTGCCATAAACCGCAATGCAACAGAAGCACTGAATACCATTATTTTCGGATTGCCGCTGCAGAAAGGCGATGAAATCATCGGTACCGTTCAGGATTATCCCAATATGATTCAGGCGTGGAAACAGCGTGAGATGCGTGACGGGCTGGTTTACAAACAACTGTCTTTCGATTTTCCCATTGAAAACGACGAGCAGATTGTGAAAGCCTACGCGGATGCCGTTAAGCCAAATACCAAAATAATCCATGTGACGCATATCATCAACTGGGTCGGGCAAATCATGCCGGTGAAGAAAATATGCCGGATGGCGCACAGCAAAGGAATTGAAGTCGTTGTGGACGGCGCGCACAGTTTCGGGCTGCTCGATTTCAAAATCCCGGATCTGGAATGCGATTACTTCGGGACCAGCCTGCACAAATTTCTCAGCGCGCCGGTCGGAAGCGGAATGATGTGGGTTAAAAAAGACAAAATTGAAAAGATATGGCCGCTGCTGTGCAACAGCCAGCCAAAGAGTGCCGATATACGGAAATTTGAAACGCTGGGAACGCGGAGTTTCTGCATTGAGCAGGCCATTGGCGAAGCCATTAACTTTCAGGAAGGGATCGGTTCCAAAAGAAAACAGGAGCGCGTGCATTATCTGAAAAAATACTGGGCAGAAAAAGCGCAGCAGATTCCCGGCGTCAAAATCCATACTTCGCTGAAACCTGAATTTTCATGCGCCATTGCCGGCGTAAGCATTGAAGGCATGAAGCCGGAAGAACTTGACAGCAAACTGATGCGCGATTATCAGATCCATACCGTTGGCATCAACTGGGAAAACATTCATTGTGTCCGCGTTACGCCCCATGTGTATACGAAACGGAGCGATCTGGACAAACTGGTTGGCGCGCTTGAAAAAATTTCCAAGAAAGCCTGACCGGATTTTAGCTATCCTTTTTTTTGATCAGAAAAGCATAACCTCATTTTCAGGCGGGTTATGCTTTTATTTTGCCGTGAATGAAAACCGTTTAAATGAAGTCAGGATTTTTAACCTTGAAAAACAGACCATTTGAACAAATTGTGTTCATTTAACACAGGTCTGGAATTATTTTTGAACTGTTCTTCATCCTAAATCAGATATTATGACGCAATTACGAAAAGGTTCTTTTATAAAAAGGGCCAAAGATATCAGTATCGGCGGCGCACTTGCACTGGCTATGTTGTCCTCTGGAATGATGACGGGCTGCTCTTCCAGTGAAGAAGACGAGTCTGCTTACAGCTATGAAGAAACGGCTTATACAAAAGGAGTGCGTTCCCATATCAAGGAAGTCAAGCCGGGCGAATTCAAGATTACTGATGAAGAAAGCGTGGATGCCGATAAATCCCTGGCTATTGTAACTTACCTGGACGGCCATACGGATTCATTAAGTACAGAATCAGCCAAAGCCTTGATTGACAAAGATATCCAGAACAACAATGCTTATGTCGGGCATCACAGCGGATTGTCCAGCATGCTTTTGTATGGCGGTATGGGCTATTTTCTCGGCCGGTCTATGAATAACGGGTATATCAACAATTACCGTAGCCAGGACAACGGAAATGTCGCTCGATCTGTGTACAGCAATCCTGCTACTTATAATAAGTCGCAAAGTGTTGTGCAGCAGGTAAATGCTTCCAGAACGACAAGAACAGTAAATTCCCGTCCGGCTGGCGGCAGAAGCGGATTCTTCGGCCGTTCGGCTGGCAGAAGCGGAGGATAACCAATAAAAGCAATAACCCCAAAATCATGATAAAATTAAAAACCCTTTCCAATCATCCGGAAAAGGCGCTTCAGAATGTAGGCTGGAACTGGATGCTCGGAACGGACACGTCTCCTTATGTGATCAGTGACATGGTTGTAATTTCAGAGGAGCTGGCCAATCAGTATTATGAAGCCGCCGAGACTTTGTATGACATGCTGATCGAAGCGGGACAATATGCCATTGACAATAATCTTTTCAAAGAGATGGGCATACCCGAAAATCTGGTGGAACTGATCAAAACTTCCTGGATTGATGACCGGCACGTGCATTTGTACGGACGTTTCGATCTGGCAGGAGGAATGGATCATGAGCCCATCAAATTAATTGAGTTTAATGCAGATACCGCTACTTGCATCCCTGAAACGGCCGTGGTGCAATGGGCACATCTGCGTATGAACGGTCTGGACGATTCCATGCAGTTCAATACGGTTTATGAAACGCTGGTCAGTCAGTTTCGGTTTTTGAAGGATATAAACAATGATCTTAATCCGTCCATTCTGTTCTCGACCATGAGAGGTTATGCGGAGGATGATACCAATGTGAATTTGTTATCGGAAGCAGCAAAGGAAGCCGGGTTTGATACGGATTTTGCTTATGTGGATGAAGTGGAATTTTCAAACGGACAAGGCATTTTCAAGTTTGAGTCTGAAGGAGGCAATTTCGTTCGCTTCGATTTCTGGTTCAAACTGGTTCCATGGGAGTACATCGGAAATGATGAACCGGAGCTTGCAGCCATGCTAACGGATATTGTCAAGACACGAAAGGCGCTTATCCTGAATCCTGCGTATACTTTGCTTTTTCAATCCAAATACATTCTGAAAATTCTCTGGGACCTTTATCCGTACCACCCGCTTTTGCTGCAGACAGAAAGATACGCTTTGCCGCATAAACAATCGGTAAGCAAAGTGCTGTTTGGAAGAGAAGGCGCAAACGTGTCCATTCTTGAAAAAGGCGGAGAAGTCCTGGAAAGTGTTGAAGGTGAATATGATAGTCAGAATAAGATTTTTCAGGAATACGTCAGGTTTCCAACGGATGCGGCAGGTTTTTCTTATCAGGCAGGGGTTTTTTATGCCGGGGAAGCCTGCGGATTAGGATTCCGTAGAGGCGGCAGGATTCTGGATAATACGGCTCAGTTTGTAGGTCATGTAGTGGAATGAATTATTTACTGACCAATAAAATAGCAAAAACGACCGTATGCTAAGTAGGGCAACCGTTTACTAATCATTTTAAGAAAAAACGGTTTAGTGTGACAAAGTTTGCAGAGTCATTTAATCGTTTGCGGCAGATAAAAGCAGGCAGCGTTCAACAGATTTTGCAAAATGAGTCAGTTCTTAAACAAAACCGTTATGATACACGAAAAGATTTTCCAGTTAAAAAGTGGCAGGGAAGTAAAAGTCATTGTGAAAGGATATTTCCTGAATGACAGTCCGGAATTAAGTACCGATTATGAAATACTGATCCGGGAACCCAGAGAAAAGTATTTCCGCGCACCAATCGGGATCAATCACCCGCAGTACTGGAAAATGAAAAGGTCCGGAACGCAGCAGGCCAAATCCATTCTGCTGGAATACAGCGGAATTTCCCAGAAGCATATCAATCAGGCTGTGGCTGAATTCAACCGGATTGTCAGCTTTCCGCCGGCACAGATTGGGATGCAATTCGAAAAGGAACTGGTCTAGAACTTAAAGCTGCCACATGATTCTATCTTTAAAAAATGTTGCAATCCTTCGGGGTCACAAATAAACCGGATAAAAGACACAGCAAAACGTGTTAGTTATCCGGTTTACTTTATAACGCCTTTCTGAAACAAGAACAGGACAAATATTATACTGTCTGCTTTTCCAGCTCAATAAAATCTTCACGTGCCGGCGTAAAGCAATCAATAACCTTGCACTGCGTATGTGCTACTGCGGAATGCACCGCATGGGACGGAATGTAAGCCGTCATCCCTTTCGTAAGGTTCATCTTTTCACCTTCAATATCGAACTCCAGTTCCCCTTCCAGTACATGGCACCATTGTTCATGAAAATGGCTGTGTGCAGGCAGGATCGTGCCCGCATCAATGGTCAGGTGGCCGAAAGTCTGCTTTTCCGAATGTGAAAGCGTACCGTAAATGCCGTCCCAGATCTTTATAACCTTGTTTGTATTGAAATTGATAAAAGGCATATATCAAACTTTATTGCGTAGCTGATTAGTAAACTGAATGGAAATCCGGTGAAAAGGTACAACTCGTTTTAAATTTCATAACAATCGGGTGTAAAATAAAATAGTTGATAGGACTGGGTTTTCATCAAGCTTTTTATAATTTTGCATTATCTCATAAAATTTTATTATTTTAACATTGCGCAGGATTATTTCCATATTGCTATTGGGGCTGCTGCTTTATAACATGGTGGGCTATTCTATAGTCTACTTGTCTGAAGAGCGTCATGTCATCAGCAATGCGGGAAAATATCTGATTCAGCAGTCCGTTGCTTCCGAAAATATCATCATCAAAGTTCCGGTTTCCGTTCCTTATCAGAACAACTGGGATGCGCCCGAACCGGCAGAAGGCCAGATTGAACATGAAGGCCGTTTTTATCAGATGAAAAGTCAGCAGCTTATCAATGACACGCTGTATGTGCAATGCGAGTTTGATCAGAATGCAAGAGACCGTTTTACAGACCTTGTTTCAAAAATCAACGATCAGGTTACGGGTACGGCTGCCGATTCCCGGAGTGATCAGCATGCGCATGTCTTGAAAAACTTTCTGAAAGAATACATGATTTCCGGTCACAAGCACATCTTTTACGTGCTGGAATGGGCCGAATCCAATGATTACAGCTATACTTATTCTCATTCCTTTCTTCCTGAAAGGCATTCCGTTATTCCATCTCCGCCTCCGGATCAGGCTTAGTCAATTCTCTTTACTGTAATTCCTGATGCAATTTCTTTGCAGATGCCATGTGCATACATGCATCGGGAATTTATCTTTTATCCGGCGTATTATTTCCGTTCGTGCAAGGCGCTGTTTTGTAACAAACAGGATGTTACTGTAACCTTTATTCCGGTTTCAGCATATTCGAACGGGAAGCCGTCAATTCAGCATATAGTATCATAGGTTAATAATCTGGCAAACGGATCTGCCGGATGGCGGGTCCGTTTCTTTTACAGTTCTTCCGGTTTTAAAGACTCTTTTTTTTCTCCGGAAATCTCAATATACCTTTAATGCTCAGTTATTTATAATCATATGAAAGCAGTTTTTTACTTGGGAATTACAGGCATTATCCTGTACGAAATTGCAAAAGTCTACTTCATTATGCCCATGCCGGGAAGCCAGCAAATGAACAGCATTGATCTTGCTTACTTTCTGCACAGCTGGCGCTGGACTTTTAGGGGCTTGTTCTGGATAATGATTGTAGCAGGTGCCTTTTCGGTATTTTCAGGAAAAACAAAATGGGCTCCATTGGTTTCAATACTTCTTGCAACTGCGGTTACATATGCTGCGAATTATCAAATGGCTGCCGATACCATGTTTTATCAGCCCAATGAAGTCATTCTCTACAACGCCTCTCTGAACAAAGTCGGTAATGACCGGCTTGTTATTGGAACAGAAGCAAACGGCGACCCGAAAGCTTACCCGATTCAGTACATTGGTTATCATCATCAGGTTCAGGATGTAATCGGAGGAAAACCCGTGATTGTAACTTATTGTACCGTTTGCCGTACAGGAAGGGTTTTTGAACCGGTTGTCAATGGCAAAAAAGAAACGTTCCGGCTCGTAGGAATGGATCATTTTAATGCCATGTTTGAAGATGCGACTACCGGAAGCTGGTGGCGGCAGGCAAACGGCGAAGCCATAGCCGGACCGCTGAAAGGACATTTTCTTCCTGAACTGGCCAGTACGCAAACCACGCTCGCACAATGGGTAAAAATGCATCCCGACAGCAAAATAATGCAGCCCGATCCCGTTTATCAGGCCAAATATGATTCCATGAGCCGGTATGAAAGCGGAAAAGGCAAATCGGAACTCACACGGACGGATACAGTTTCCTGGAAAGAAAAATCGTGGGTTGTGGGCATAAAAGCAGGAGAAAAATCCAAGGCATTTGACTGGAACCGGCTCAAAAAAGAAAGAATTGTCAATGATCAGGTGGGTGCGGTGGCAGTAGCGCTTGTGATCGCTGCCGATAACCGGAGCTTTTTTGCATTTGACCGTGAGCGTACTGACAATGCTTTACAAATCAGGAATGATACGCTTTTTACAGACCATGCATCGTACAACCTTCTGGGAAAACGCATTTCGGGCTCCGGCAAAGACTTGAAACGGATTAATGCCTATCAGGAATTCTGGCATAGCTGGCGAACGTTCCACCCCGGTACAAAACAATACTGATTTCAGATAGTCATTAATATCCTGTAATGAGAACACATTTACTGCATTTTATCATTTTACTGTTTCCATTCATTCAACATACAAGTTTTGCACAAACGCGCGAAAATAACGGAAAAGATTACAACAAGACGCTGGAACTTAATGAAGTAACCGTTGAAGAACGAAAAAATACAATCCATACCGAACGGCTTCCGGATATTCATAATACCTATTTAACTGCGGGTAAGAAAAATGAAGTCATCAATCTCGAAGGTGTCAACGGAAACATAACCGAAAAAACGGGCAGACAGATTTTTGCCAAAATCCCCGGCGTTTTTGTATACGATATGGACGGAAGCGGAAACCAGATCAATATCTCGACACGCGGACTGGACCCGCACCGGTCATGGGAATACAACATTCGCCAAAACGGCATCATCACAAATTCCGACATGTACGGTTATCCGGCCAGCCATTACAGCCCGGCTATGGAATCCATTGAGCGCATCGAGCTGGTCAGAGGCACATCTTCGCTGCAGTATGGCGCCCAGTTTGGAGGCATGATCAATTACGTTACCAAAACGCCGGATACAACAAAGGCTTTTTCATTTGAAACCATCAATTCAGCCGGTTCTTTCGGGCTTTTCAGTTCTTACAATGCCATTGGCGGTAAAATCGGAAAATTAACTTACTCGGCTTATTACCAGAAAAGACATGCTGACGGGTACCGGAAGAATTCAAAATCTGACGCACAATCCCAGTTGGTCAGCCTGAATTATGCATTCAGCAAATCATTGAGGTTGCATGCAGAACTCGGCCGCTCTTCTTATATTTATCAGATTCCCGGCCCTTTAACGGATGCTATGTTTGCGGCAGACCCGCGTCAGTCCACGCGTTCACGGAATTACTTCAATCCGGATATTTACATTCCGTCTGTTGTGCTGGACTGGAAAATAAGTCCTGCCACGATCCTAAAATTTACGAATTCCGGCGTATACGGCGCACGGAACAGCGTAATGTTCGACGCTTTTGCCAATATTCCGGATACGGTCAACACGGCAACAGGTTCTTACAAAGCACGGCAGGTCGATATTGACAACTTCGAAAGCTTTACGTCCGAGTTGCGGGTTATGCATACTTATGAGCTGGCAGGATTCCGGAATATACTTTCTGCGGGTGTTCAGTACATGCATAATAACCTGCACAGAAGACAATTGGGTAAAGGAACAACGGGCAGCGATTTTGACCTGACGCTCACAGACCCGGTTTTTGGACGTAATCTTTTCATGAAAACACGCAACGTTGCTTTTTTTCTGGAAAACCTGATTTATCTGACGCCCAGGTTTAGTTTATCGCCCGGCCTCCGGATTGAAAACGGCGGTACAGCCATGACGGGAACGATCAGTTATTACGATCAGGACAATTTCCCTGATAAAATAAAACACAAATTTCCATTGTTCGGGATCAGTTCGCAGTATCGTATCAATGCCGAAAACCGGATTTATGCCGGCTTTTCACAGGCTTACAGACCGGTCGTTTTCAAGGACATTATTCCCGGTTCTGTGTTGGAACGCGTGGACAAAAACCTGAAAGATGCCTATGGATATAATCTGGAAGCAGGAATCAGTGGAAACGTCCGGAACAGACTGAAATATGATATCGGACTTTTTCAGGTATTGATCAACAACAGGATGGGAACCGTTTCGATGCGTGAAAACGGCAATGCTTATCTTTTAAGGACCACAACGGGCAATACCCGCAACCGGGGTGTGGAAGCATATGTAGAGTTCGTGCCCGTTCACATCACAACGAATTCCGTTCCGACCGAACTTTCCTTCTTTACCTCCACTTCTTTTTTCAATGCCACTTACATAAAAGGCAGCGCCGTTGCAAATAATGAAAACACCAGTATAACCGGCAACAAAGTAGAGGGCGTTCCCGCCTGGATATCCCGGAACGGCATGCAGCTTTTGTACAAAAAACTTTCACTCACCTGTCAGTACAGCTACGTCAGTTCAAGTTTTGCCAATCCGCTTAATACGGTTGCGCCGTCCGCAAACGGAACCATCGGGAAAGTTCCCGCCTATGGTTTGCTGGATGTAAATGCCACTCTTCATCTCGGCAAAAGTTACACATTGCGGATGGGCATCAATAATCTCACCGGCAGGCAGTATTTTACCAAAAGACCAACGATGTATCCGGGAGCAGGCATATGGAGCTCGGATGGAAGAAGCTTCGGGATTTCTTTCGGGATAAAGATTTAATGCATTGCGGCAAACATCAAAAATGCGTTGAGTAATTACCTCAATATCATGTCAGGCATTATTTTAATGACAGGTACTTGATGTAACACGGAAGGAAAACCTGAAGTCATGCAGCAATTCACTTCTGTATTGCAGCTGAATCCTTTTCCGGAAATAATTGCTTTACAGCCAAAAAGCAAGGCGATTACAGGTGAAGCAATGAAGTAAATATTATTGTCTGATTTAATGCTATACTGATGAGTAAGACTCCTGTTCATCCCAATTACGGATTTTCACAAAGTAAAGAAGAAGAGTTTGCTGAAGAGAACTTTGTAAGCCCGTTGCCGCGGGCAGTACTTCGCCCCAATGAATTTGTTCTACTGGACGGAGAATGGAAGTTCGCAATTGATCCCGAGGACAAAGGCATTCAGGAAAACTGGTATATCAGTCATAACTACGAAAAAACCGCGCATTGGCCGGGAAGTGTGGAAACACACCTGGCAAGCCTTCAGCAGAACAGCCCTTCCTGGCAGGACAAGATTGTGGTTTGGTATGAAAGAGAATTTGAAAAACCCAGACATGCCGAAATCGACGGTCAGAATGAAGCCTTGCTTCAGCTTACATTCGGTGCATGCGGGTACGAAACACAGGTTTGGCTGAACGGGTTTTTGCTGTCGACAATTGAAGGAGAAGACAAGCATATCGGCGAATACACATCTTTTTCCTACGAACTGGAAGAAAGGATTCTGAGGCCGGTAAACCGTCTCACCGTACGCATAGCTAATTCCATGGATGCGGATATTACGCGCGGCAAGCAGGAATCACATGTTTACAAACGTGGTGGAATCTGGTATCAGACATTCACCGGCGCCGTTCGGAGCATTTGGCTGGAAACAGTGGAAAGAAACCGGTTGCGCTCACGTGTAGGTGTCGTCAGTATTGTGGAAGATAATCTTGTCCGTTTTAATTTGACCACCCGTATTCATGATCCCGGCGCGTACAAAATACGCCTGAAAGTTTTTAATGTTGATAAAAATCCGGAAAATGTAAAACTGGTTGCCGAAGACGAATATCCGATCATGCTGGAAGCAGGGCAGAAATCGCAGCGGCTGGTTCTGGAAATCAAGGACGCCCAACTCTGGTCGCCAGAAAATCCGTATTTATACCGGCTCGTTGCCCAGCTTATTGACGAAAATGATTATACCTCGGAAATAGAAACCAAATTCGGACTAAGAAAATTTGAAGCCAGAGGAAACCGCATTTTCCTGAACCATAAACAGGTTTATCTGGACGGTATTTTGTACCAGCCGGGAAATGCATCTTACAGGCAAATACAGCAGCATTTATACGCCATGAAAGAACTGGGCTGTAACCTGGTGCGTATACACATCGCCGGTGTGGACCCGCGCATTTACAAGCTGGCGGACAAGATCGGTATTTTGCTTTGGGTGGAAGTTCCGAGTCCGCACCGTTCCAGTTCCAAAAGCCGCGCCAATCATAAAGACGAACTGTTCAGAATGCTCGCGCTGATCGGCACACATCCTTCAGTTGTGATATGGAGCTTGTACAATGAAGACTGGGGCGCACAGGATATCGCTACCAATCCGCAAACCAGACAATACATTATGGACATGTATCATTACATGCAAATTGCGTATCCGCAGTTTCTGGTTGTTGACAATGATGGCTGGCAGCATATTTCATTTGAGGGGAAATTGAAATCCGATTTACTGACAGCACACCTTTACACGCCCGATGCGGAGCACTGGCGCCGATTGCTGGATGACCTTACGGCCGGAAAAATGGAAAGTGTCGCTGCTTTCCCGCTTGTAGTCGGAGATCCGTTCTTTTACAGAAAACAGGTTCCGCTGATCGTAAGCGAATGGGGCGGGTTCGGATTTGCAGATTACGGCGGCCCCAAGGATGATGGAGCACGTACACAACAGATCAGGCTTTTCAAGGAGGAACTGAGAAAGAGGCCGATAGCCGGAGACGTTTATACGCAGGCAACGAACATTGAGGAAGAACAAAACGGAATTATTGATTTTGAAACAGGCGAACTCAAGGTTCCTGCCGGACTGCTGGCCTCGGGTACAAGTGAGGAAAAATAAAGATACCTTATTATAAACAGGAGCCGGCAGTGTCCGCAAGCGGGCACAAAAATTTAAATGCCGGTTTTTCAACGAAAAAGACTTATTATGAAAGAAAATAAAAGCAATAGTTCAGGTTCGGGAACACTGGCCTTGTATGCCGCTGCCGGCATCGGTTTGTATGCTGCCGCCAAAAGGATTTACAGGGAAATGAACCGGTTTGATTTCGCTGATAAAGTTGTTGTGATTACCGGCGGCGCACGTGGCCTGGGCCTGATCATGGCGCGGGAACTGGCTTCCAAAGGGGCATTGCTGGTAATTTGTTCCAGAAATTCCGAACAGCTTGAAAGTGCCGAAAATGAATTGACCGAAAGGGGCGCGAATGTGCTGGCAGTAACGGCAGACATCAGCGATCCCAATGACGCCCTTAAAGTAGTACAAACGGCAGTTTCTCACTTTGGCAAAATAGATGTGCTCATCAACAATGCGGGCATCATGCTCGTAGGGCCACAGAATGTCATGGATATTCAGGATTATAAAAAAACAATGGATACCAATTTCTGGGCTTCGCTTTATATGATCAAGGCTGCTTTGCCGTATTTTGCCGAGCAGGGAAAAGGCAGGATCGTGAATATCTGCTCAATAGGAGGGAAAATATCGGTACCGCATTTGCTGCCTTACAGTGTAAGCAAGTTTGCGATGGTGGCCCTGTCGGAAGGATTGCATGCTGAGCTGAAAAAAGATAATATCCACGTCACTACGGTTATACCCAATCTGATGAATACCGGAAGCCCGAGAAATATTCTCGTCAAAGGCAAGCATGAATCGGAATTTGCATGGTTTAAGTACGCCGGTTCTTCGCCTTTGCTTGCTCAGGATCCGGAAGTATCTGCCAGGAAAATTATTCAGGCCACAGAATACGGCCTGAATGAAGTAACGCTGACGTTTACGGCCAAACTTGCAGTAGCGGTACAAGGCATCAAACCCGGGTTGATGTCCGGTATTTTTACGTTGGCCAATAAATTTCTGCCGGATTCTGGAACGGAAGGACATCGTACCCAAAAAGGTTTTGAAAGCGAATCGGATAAAACATCCGGTCCTGTTCCGAGCCAAAGCGACATTGCCGCAATCCTGAACAATCAGATCTAGATTTTTTTCAGAACGACGACTTGATCGAAAGCTGGAATATATTGTTTCGTACATTTTTATCCTCCTGGATAATGTACCGCAGCATGTATCCGGCTTCCAGATCAAGTTTTTTGTTAAAACGGTATCCGGTTCCCGCATAGGGCCGGTTCTGATCAAAAAAACGCCTGCCGGACTGTTCGTTTCCCTGAACGTTCAGAAAGAGTTCGTTCTGAAGACAAACATATATTCCCTTCGTAAAGTCAGGATTTGCAGCAACCGGGATTAATGCCTGTATGTAATACCGGATCCGCTGCGCAAATATCTTCTCTTGCTGCATATGCATGAACCGCTGCTCAAAACGGAACCGGTTTGTTACGGGTATGTTTTTAAATTTGTTCCTGATTTCAAATTGTTCAAAAATCCTGTTTTCCGGTTCATATTCAAGTTTGTCGTCTTCTTTTTCCCAGGTTCCGAAATAGGTATAACCCAAAGTAACCGTCTGATTTTCTCTGATTTTGTACCCGATTCCCGGCCGGATCAAAAGTGTATTGGCATAATCAAACCGGTCAGCAGAACGGAGCTGCATATCATAACTGAATTGCCACTTTTCAGCAAGTTTTTGCTCATGCGACCAGAAAACCCAGCCGTTATGTTCAATGCTCTGAGCTTTGGAATAATGGAAGAACAAAAGAAAGCAACAGATTAGATAAGGTCGAACAAAACGGAATTTCATGAAAAGTACCTGAGAAAGTCATTCCTGTTTACTGATTATATCCGTGCCAGAAAATTCGGGATTCTGTTATGGTTCCGGAAAGTGCGGGTTTGTGAAAATTTCGGCCGGCAGTTCAGGTCCTTGCCGGCCGAAACAGGAGTTAAGCAGTTTTATGCAAGATGTGGTTTAATAAATTACTATTTTTTGAGTATGTATCGGGTAATCTGATTTGTTTCTGATGTGCAGCATATAAATGCCCGAAGGAATGCCGGAGGCATCGAGCAGTGTTGCCGCATTCTGTTTCAGTTCCTGATGTGTTAGGATTCGGCCTTCTTTACTGATCAGTTCGGCGGATAACTGTTCAATTTTACCATCCTGCCGGGTTTCTGTTTTTATTTCAAAAGTAGAATGCTTCAGTTCACTTACAACAACCTTTGTTCCATTGCACGGATCAGCAGCATGAACAATTCTGGTCACTTCATATTTCCCGTCATGATCCACTTCTTTCAGCCTGTAATAATTAGTCAGTTCCGGCTGCGTATCTGTAAATGAATAGGAGTGGTTCAGTTTTGTAGTGCCTGCGGCATTTACCCGGCCTATTTCGCTGAATGTTTTTGCGTCACGGCTTCGCTGTACAGAGAAATAATCCGCATTGATTTCTTCGCTTGTTGCCCAGTACAGTTCTACATTGCATTTGCCTGATTTTGCTCCGAAGTTTTTGAAACGAACAGGAAGCGGTCCGTTTGAAACGGAACTGAAAAAGGCAAAGGACGCGATGGTTACGGCCATTTCCTGAACCGTAAACTCAGCCATTTCTACGGCTTCCCGCACGTCTGTATACCGGCGGAGAACGGGATAAGGATCATCTTTTTTATAGCCGTAAGGGTAACGGTTTGCTGAATCCTGAATGGCAAAACTGGAAGGCCGGTTCATGGTCAGCGTAGCGGCCGGGCCGAAAACAGGCACGCCGGGAACCGGTTCGGGAAACTTGCCGGGCAAAGATGACCAGTGCAGCGGTAATCTTGGCGCATTTTTTCCAATGCCAGTAATAAAACTTCTGGACAGCGGATTATTTCCCAAAGGAATGTCAAGCTGTATTTTGGCCAGATCAAGCAACTCAGGCTTTTTGAGCAAATGGCTGAACATGATGTAATCGAATGCATAACTCTGCGCCATCGCAAAACTTCCAAAGCCGACATAACCTTTGTAATGATGATAGGCACCGTGATAAGCATGCTTTTTCATGGTCCGGTTAAAATAATTCACGAGTATTTCGGAGTTCAGCTTGTTTTTGAATTCATCCACATGCACAGCTTCCACAGGGAATGCAGTAGTGGAATAAGCCCAGATCGCCTTGACGGTATGCTGCTGCCAGCTCATGGTTGCATGAAACTCGTGCGGTATCAGCTTGTACCATTTCAGAAAATCCGCATGATATATTTCATCCCCTGTTGATTTATATAGCTCCGCTGCTGCCCATGCGCGGTTGTCACGGTCTTCTTCATCCGGGTACGGACCGGCAGAAATTCCCTTGACATCCACAGGTTTTGAAGCCGCAGGATGTGCCTGAAGAAAGGTCCAGGCTTTTTTGGCCTGATCCAGGCATGCATCGGCGTAAGTCACATCATACGTTTTGAAATTCCGGTAAGCCATGGCCATGGCAGCAGCAAACATGGCTGTGGATTGCGTTGTTTTTTCAGAAACATAAAACGGGTTGGTTTCTTCACCGGGCAAGCCGCTTGACCAGAGTGCAGGCGTTACCCTGAAATAAACGCCGCCATCGGGTGCCTGCATGTGTTTGAGCCAGTCCGTTTCATACCGTAGTTCGTCCAGCAGGTCAGGAATGTTGTTATCACTTTCAGGAATATTGGAGAAGCCGTCAGGAAACTTTTTTGGATATAACTCGAAAGCAGTAAACAGGATGAACATGGCGCTGGCGGCAGTGGGAACGTAACGGCCATAATCGCCGGCATCAAGCCAGCCTTTCGGCATGGGTATCTTGGTTCCCGGTGCATAGTCCGTACCATTGTTCAGATCCGAAAGGGTATGTGACGAATGAATTTCAGCCGTTTTATTCGGCAATCCGTCACGTGCCCAGTTTCCGGCGCTTGATCCTTCCAGCTTTTCTGTTCTTTGAAAATATAGTGCGCGTGCAGTGTGAAAGTAGGGCTCATCGTAAACATTGTCTGAAATGGTGAAATTTTCGGAACGGCCGTAGCCGGGAACAAAAAGATGATACTTGCCAGCTGTTGCAAATGTGGAGAAATCCAGCTCAAATACCCGTTCGCCGCTGAAAGATGAATCGGTTTTCAGGAATTTGCTGTTGCCGCTGAAAACAACCTGCTGTTCGTCATTGACAAGCTGAAAAGGAGGAGGGTTCAATGTATCGATCGGCATAAACCAGGCATCGCCCAGAAAGTTTCCGAGCTTTCCCAGCTTCGGGCTGTCTGGCAGATAGCCGACGTGATTGGCTTTTACATTTCCATAAATATCCTTGTCGCTGAAAATGAAAGTGGAATCCAGCACTGTGCTGTTGCCCGACAGATCCTTCAATTTATTCGCATGAATGGTATAGGAAACATTATTTTTCAACGGTTTGTCAAAAAGCAGAAAAAGCTCGAATGTGGTAACCGTACTTCCGGAACCGGGCATAAGGCCGGAGACATAAGCATGCCGCCCGATTTTTACCGGATGAACAAGGTTCTTGTAATTTGCATCAGCCTGACTTTCAATACTGTAATTTTTAACGTTATAGCAGTCGGTTGTATCAAATCTATCGCTGACACGAAGTTTGGCAATGTTACCCGCGACGGGCTTGAAATAAACTTTCGGCGATTTTCCGTCGGCAACTTTTATGTTGTCAATAAAAAACTGAAGCTGGCTGACCGCAGAAGTACCAAATTCCAGAAATTCGATTGAGCTGAGATTATAGCTCTGCGTTTTCAGAAGTTCCAGCGGAATCCGGACTTCCTTGTAACTGGTCGTAATCAACCCTCCGCCTTGTATGTAAGGTTCCAGATTTACCCAGTTGCTTTTGGCAAAATAAGTTGTAAACCGTACCGAAGTCATCTGATTTGCCTTGTTGGATTTGATGAAAAACCGAAGCTCGTCGAAAGATGAAATATCCGAGCGCCACAAGCCGGTACAATTAAAGCTGATCCGCGGCGAATGCGCATTATCGGGTTCCGCCCTGAAACAAGAATTGCCCGCATAAGCATCCGGCCCGGAAAGGATGGAGCCATAGGCTTTCGTGCAAGTTGCCGAATTGGGAGTTTCACCGTCCCACAGCATTTTGTCCTGCGCAATTACCGGCAATGAAAGGCACAGGGAAGTCAGCATCAAACAGAAGAATTTTTTCATAAAATGCCATTGTTAGTGTGTGTTTTTAGCTAGAGACAATTTTACGGGTGCCGATATATGCCCGCATAGCAAAAAAAATTACTGATCCGGAAAGCTCCGGATTCCCGGCTTTCAGGATCAGTAAAGTTCCGGGTTACTTTGTGTAGGAATGTTTTAATTGTGCCGCATTGTAAGCACCAAAGCAGCCAAGCCCGCCTTTTATATTGGTATAAATTAAGGTCGGCTCGGTAAAAGGACTGTCCGAATTATCACGGATTGCCTGCGAACGATGATATTTGTAATAATGCTTGTCTATACTATATACTTCCATGTTGATCGCCGTGATTTTGGTATTGGGATAAATAGTGACGCTTTTACCATTGCTGCGAGTTTTTTCCTGCGCGTGCGGCAGACTTGATCTTCCGGTTGAGGATGTAAAAAGTGATCCGTCCAGTTGGTTGTCACTGATAAATTCATTTCTTCCCAGCTCCCAGTTCCAGTTGAACTCGAATTTGTCAGAAATCCTCTTTTCAATGAAATCCTGCTTGTCTGACGAAACCGGAACTGTGTAATCAATGTCCATAAATGCACTGGTCCTGTAATAATTGGTATCCTTCGGAATATCCTGCCATGTCATTTTTAGTGTGACTGCAGTATCCTGGTATAAAGCATAGCTTGTGACCAGCGAATCGATCTCGTACGATTTTATAACCGGAGTTTGCTTCGGAACGGTACATTCTGCCGTTACGGTTCTTTTGCCATCCGAAACAAACAGGGAATACGTTTTAGAAGCTGAAATCGGGAATTTTGACTGTGGTAAGCTGTACAGTTTGTTTTTGGGATCAAAAGGAATTGTAGCTTCATGGACACCGTCCGAAATCTTTACCGTTGCATTTTCTATTCTGTCTCCTGTCGCATCTGTTTTTGTAAATAAAGGAATGGATTCCGTTACAATGACATTGATGTAGGGCAGCTGCGGAGAAATGACGGAATTTACCACAAGTTTGGATTCAGTCTTCGGCAGCTTTGCCTCAGGAATATCCGTCACCATTGATTCGCAGGCGGCCAGCATCAGCGACAGGGCGATAACCGCAATGCTGAAAATTGATTTTAA
Source organism: Dyadobacter sediminis (assembly GCF_005860765.1). Lineage (GTDB taxonomy): Bacteria > Bacteroidota > Bacteroidia > Cytophagales > Spirosomataceae > Dyadobacter > Dyadobacter sediminis. Next base: position 270,523 of record NZ_VCEI01000021.1, read on the forward strand.
CTTTTTCATGGCTTAAAATTTGAAGTTGTAGCTGAAAGAAGGGATTACCGGAAACAGAGAATACTTTTTCAGGTTACTCTGGATTTTCCCGTCTGCAATCAATTTGTGCGAGATATCATAATAGAAAGGATTCTTGCGGTTATAGGCATTGTACACGCTGAATTCCCAAGTTCGTTCATGCCGTTTCTTCTTTTTGTGAAACTGAATAGCCAGATCCAGCCGGTGAAAAGGTTGTGCACGAAAGTTGTTTTTGCTTGCGTATTCCGTAGCCTCCGAACCAGACGTATGGCTGTTAATGGAATTTTCATCGGGATTGTAATGACCAAAAAACCTGTGATCAATTCTTGAATCTATAGCGCTGTAAATGGACGTAGGCAAAGTAAGTGCGTTGCCTGTTCCGTAAACCCACGTTGCAGACATTGTAATCCGCTTGCTAAGCTCGTAAATACCCACAATCGAAAGGTCGTGGCGGCGGTCGTAACGCGGGTGAAAAGTATTGCCGTTATTCAGTTCCGGGAATTTCCAGTAAATCCATGACAGCGTATAGCCGATCCAGCCGGAAAGCCTGCCGGTTTTTTTCTGAACCAGAAACTCGGAGCCGTACGACCAGCCTTTGCCGGACGTAACATTGTCTTCCCAGTTCACATCGTTCGCATTTTCACCTTCTCCGGCAATACCCAGAAACGTAGCGCCTTCCTTGTAGCTCAGAATATGATCCATGTTTTTGTAAAATCCTTCCAGTGTAAATGTAAGCGCAGGCTGTTCAAGGTCTTTTGCAAAACCGAATGCATACTGGCTGGATTGTTGCGGAGCAATGCGGTCCGTGCTGGTTACCCACAAGTCGGTCGGCAATCCAAGGCCGGTATTGGACAAAAGATGGACATACTGATTCATGCGCGCATAGGAAACCTTTGCAGAAAAATCGGGATCCAGCCGCAATGCTGCCGAAAAGCGTGGTTCGGGCTGTACGTAACTTTTATTTCTGGCCTTGAAGTAGCTCAGCCGGAATCCTGCATTCATTTTCAACGCATCAAAGGGTTGCCAGGTATCTTCGGCATAAATACCGGCTTCCATAGACTGAACCGGCTTTTCATTCGGGTCAATGGGCTTGTCACTGTACGAACCCGACATCGCAACGGCAGAAGGAGTTGACTTGTGAAGCGTGGCCTGTGCCCCGAACCTGATGGCATGAGCCGCTGACGGATAAAAGTCAAAATCCGTTTTCAGGCTTAAATCCCTGATGTTCGAATTGTAACGCAGGCTGGATTCACTTTCGCTACGATTTTCGCCGGTAACTTCCTTGAAATAACTGGTTGTGGCAAAATTGAAATTGGTGAATATAAAAGACGTATTGACAAACAGTTTTCGGTTCAGAATGTGGTTCCAGCGCATGGTTGCCGTTGCATTTCCCCAATCAATGCCAGTGTTCGCTTCAAAATTTGATCTTTTCTCTTTAATATAAAATTTGTCCTGACCGAGATAGCCGCTAAGGTAAAGCTTGTCTTTTGCCCCGAAATCATAATTGATTTTGGCATTCAGGTCATAAAAATAGTAGCCGGGCCGGAACTTTTCCTGACTGTTTTTTTGAGAAAATTGAATTACCGGAGCAGCCAGAATATCCAGATAAGTTCTTCGTCCGGATATTAAAAAAGATGATTTTCCTTTTGATAATGGTCCTTCCAGCGTCAGCCGCGAAGCAATCAGCCCGATTCCGCCTTCGCCGTGCAGCTTGTCTTTGCTTCCTTCTTTCATGTTCATTTCAACAACGGACGATAGCCGGCCGCCATAACGTGCCGGAAAACCGCCTTTTGTCAGTTCCACATTTTTGATTGCATCGCTGTTGAATACGGAGAAAAAGCCGAAAAGATGGTTTGCATTGTAAACAACGGCATCGTCCAGAATAATCAGATTCTGATCCGGTCCGCCGCCGCGAACATAAAGCCCCGTCTGGCCTTCGGTACCTTTCTGAACACCTGGCATCAACTGCAGACCTTTTAAAACATCCTTTTCTCCAAAGAGCGCAGGCATTTTCTTGATCTGCTGAATCGGAATTTCCAGAACGCTCATTTGCGCCGACCGGCTCACATAATCTTCCTGCTTACGTGCAGAAACAACGACTTCTTCCAGCTGATGAACGGACGGGAGAAAAACATTCAGTTCCATATTCTGCTGCGCATGAACCGTACGAACCACTTTTTCATAACCTACAAGCGAATAGGAGATGGTTACGGAATCCGAAACGGGAACGGTTAAAGAATAGAAACCGTAATTATTGGTCACGGCATTAATGGAAGTCCCGGGAATATACACATTGGCACCGGGCAGCTGCTCCTGACTTCCCTTTTCCTTTACAAAACCGCTGATTGTAATACGTTCTTGTGCAAAAACACAATAAGAGAAAAATAAAAGTAATATAGTGTGTGTATAGCGCATAATTGTAGTAATTCCATGAACAATAAATTTTGAAGGCTTAACATAGTTATAGTGTTAAGCCTTGTTCTAAAAGTTATTCAATCAGAGCATTAATCTAGTGATTCAGCTCAAAAGGAACCGTTTCGCAGATCGTTTCGCCATTTTTAAGCTCCGCACATACTTTAAGGATTATATCCTGCTTCTTTTTGACCTTATACAGGAATGCCTTCTCTATATTGACAACCGGCTTGTTATCGCATGCGCATCCAATATTTGCTGCTGTCAGCGTATGTCCCTTTTTGTCATTGAGTGTGACTGTAGAACTAACTACAAATGTATTTTTGGGCTCAATCCGTGCTTTTATTCGAATGCTGTCATTATCATGCATCATTTGATTTCGGGTAGGAGATAATATCGTAATATCCGGTGAATCGAGTTCTTTTTCCTTGCAGGCAATAAAAAATAGAATAAAGCAAACAAGCGACAATCCGACAATTTTAGGTTTCATGTGTCAATAGTGTTTAGTTGTACAATGTAATTTTTGATGCCTTCAGATGTGAAGGTCCGGTTACATGACCGTCAGAAGAGACCGGCCATATGTTTGCTTTGAAATGTTTTTTACAACTGAAATAACAAATGCACGCAAAAATGGCTGTCTGTAAAGAGCTTAGGCGAATTGTTAACAATAATTTATTATAGTCAGCAAAAACAAAACTGTCGATATGTTTATGTTCAGGCATGATTTTTCAGGATGTGTGCTAAAAATATATTATGCCGTTAACTAGCCAGCAAAACCAAATAATTTCTGATTTTACAAGCCGCCCGGAGTTCATTGAAAAGGGCGGGCTGATTACCGATCTGGACGGAACGGTGATCCAGCAGCATGAAGGCCGTTACTTTATGCCCGAAGAAGTGGGGGCGGGCCTTACGGAATTGTATCACGGCAATTGCACGGTCATTATCAATTCCATGCGTTTTCCGTTGTCTGTCATCAATACTTTTGCGAATGACTGGTACGGAATGTCCCATGCTTCCATTCCGCTTGTAAGCCTTAATGGAAGTCAGTTCGGATATATTCACAAGGAAGGATCAAGCTTTACCTTTGAAGAGGTCGATGCATTTCCTTTGAAAGAAAATGAAATAGAAAGTTTCATTTCGGATGTTGACGCAATCCTGAACAACGGCAGGAGCGCACTGGTTTTTTATTACCCGAGAAACTGGAAAAAAGGTGAAATCATATGGACGCCCGTTCAGGAAAAGGTTGACGAAACGAGGGATAGATACAGAAGTGCTTCTACCGTGTACAGCAGCAATCTGGATACATTGAAGGAACATTTGCTGGCGGAAGATATCTGTATGGTTTTTCTTCTTCCCGTAGAAGTCCAGAGCGACACGCCGTTTCAGCATACGGACCATAAGGATTTTTATTCACATGAGCATGTGAACAAGCTTTTCGGTGCTAAAAAATTCATGTCACATCTTGGCCTTGAAATGCAACATTTCATAGGCGCGGGTGACACGCCTATGGATGTTTTTCTGCAAGAAGCCGGGTTGGTTCTCAAAGTCGGGAAACTGAACCTGAATTTTGAATGCGCTTCCGAAGTAATCGAACTGGAACAGATTATTGACATAGCGGAAGTATTTACAGCCATTGCCGAATGCTGTAAACACGAAAGCAAAGCTGCCTAACCTTACATGGACTGCCCGTAAAGCGCAGCATGCGATCTGATCACCGGCAAAGACTGATGCAGGTTGCTGATCACCTGTTGCTTGAATTCATCGTCTGGCAAGTTCTGTGCCTTGTCCAGTAGTTCTATGGCCATATTGAAAACAGTTTCCCGGTCCAGAATAATGTCCTGACCAAATTCGCGCGTTACGTCATCACTAAACCAGGTATCGATCAAGGGCGCGTAATTTTCCTGCATTGTGTACTCAAAATCCACATGATAAAACCTGCAGTTTTCGGTAAACGGATCTGAAACAATCATGTTTTTAGGCTTGCGGTCATTGTCTGCATAACAGATCGTAATTTTGGTCGCGTCATATGCTGCAAGCGTACCCAGATTATTTCTCAGCTGATCGTCAATCGTAACGTCTTCCAGCACTTCTTTGAGCCGGGTACCTCCCACTTCCTGGTTGGACAGGATCATATGGATGATATCCGATTGCGGATCATGGTGAAATCCCAGCGCTACCTTGTTCGGAAGGTTAAGTCCAAGCGTTGCTGCATGCAGATAGCAATAATATTCCTTTTTGGCCTGCATCAAAGTTTCGTAATACTTTGCGTCCTGCCGGTTGTCTTTCTGGTGAATATAATAGGTCTGCGTTAATGAAGAATGAAAAATCTGACGGCGCATGCGGTCAGGCTTCTGGCCGGTATCTCTGTAAATCGGTTTCAGGACTTCGTCCTTTTGATAAGATATGAATTCCTGCCATATAGAAGATGAATAAAAATGATCTGAAAAAGAGGTGTTCACGGACATAAATTGGTGTAAAAAAAATCGGAGCTAAAATTTACGACAAAAATCCGAGGAAATCAGCATCGCAAAATAAAGCACAATAGATTTTTTTAACAGCCGCTTTTGATGCCGGCAGTTTAAAGGCAGAAGTGGGGAAGTCGTCGCATTTGCGGAGCTGGAATGGAAGCATAGGCAATGATTTTGTCCTGTTATTTCAGTTCAGTTGCCGGTACTGCCGGTTCAGGTAATCTCGGTGATACTGACGCAGCTTCTGGTCCAGTTGATAACCGGTTCTGTATCGTTCCCCGATTCTGTAACCTCTTGTATAAGTGTATTCCCAGCGGAATTCATCTGTTGTACGCAGGCGTGCCTGTTTTCCCTGCAGCAGCTTGCCGGGCGGAACCGGAATGGCAAAGTTGAAGCCGATTGTGGAGCCGTTTGTCGTCGTCATGGCATAAAAGCCGATTTCTACATTGGTGAACTGGCGTAAAACCTCCAGACGTGCGCCGGTATCGCCCGCCAGATAATGGCCTCCCGAGACTTTTAGGGTCAGGTCAGGGCCGGCAAACCGGTACGCTGCGTCTGCGATCAGCAGTAATTTATCAAGCCTTTCATTGTAAATGCCACCGCGCGGGTAATAGTAAAAACCGGTAAGCCCGGTTTCCAGCCCGAAAGACCAGGGACTGCTCAGGTTGGCATGCCGGTATTGAACATTAAAACCGTATTGATCATTCTGGAAAAAACCTGCGGAAGCACTAAGAAAGTGATATCCTGAAGCATAAAACTGATTGAGGAAAACGGGCGCAGGACGGATATTTTTCGGCCGGCCGTCCAGATCATTGGTGACCGGGAATAAAATGCCGGCTTGAAGCGACAGGCCGGGCAAAATGTAGAACTGACTTTGTATGGCAACGCTCGTATTGCTTTGGACCGGTTTTTCAAAATTTCCGAAAATGGCTGCAAAATAGGGTTGTATCCAGAAATCAAGCTTGTAGTTGTTCTTCTGTAACGGAAACTTGTTTAAACGTTTCTGGTTGTTTCTTTCCGCTGCCGTAAGCGGACTGAATTCAAGTTGTCGGCCAAAGGAATATTTTCCAACAGGTATGCCTTGAAACAAAGGAATAAATGTATTCACCTCCGCGTCGGAAAAGGCTTTTTTTGCTTCGTATATGCCGATAAACGGATTGCGGTAAAGTCTGTGCTCATAATAAATACTGCTGGCAGCCGTATCAACCTGTACGTTTTCAAAGTTATTTCTGAGCTTGTAGTTCTTTTCTGAATCCTGTGCTGCCAAACGGATCGTGCAGTTTAAAACAAGCAGGGAAAAAATCAGGCAGGTTCGGTTATTCATGAAGCTTCCGGATGCGGTTTGGAAGTTTTAATAAAGAGAAATTGTAAGAAGTACCAAAAGTAATCTGCTCTGCATTCAGGACAGCCGCCTGCACGATCCAGTTTTTCATGACCATGGCATATGCACCGACGTTGACGTTCCTGGAATCATATTCAAGCATCAACCCGTACTTTTTTCGGAACTGTACCGATATGCCGCCAAACGGGCCTTCAAGATAATGTTTGTGGCGGCTGTATTTGCTTTTCTTTTCAAAAACCAGATTGTCGAACAAACCGTAATTCTGCAGCGTACTTCCCTTGCGGTAAACGTGGTACGGACTTCCGTATCCGGCACTGACTTCCGCAGTTATATTCTTGCTGATGGTAAAATTTTTGGTTGCAACAACGGCGTGTGTAAGTAGTGTGGGGCTGATGCTGGCAGGATTGGAAACAATCACCGCAAGCGAAGGCCGACGAGGTTTTTCTTTTAAGACAAGATACCTGAAATCAAGCTGCCGGTCGCCGAGCCCCAGCTTTACCGGATTGTCGGATGTACTGAAAAGCTGCAGCATGCTGATGTTGACATCGAACCGGGGCAGTACGGTCAGGTTCATGTAAAGGACTCTTCCCGGATTGCTGTTGTCTGTGCCGAATCCGTAATTGCCCGGAAAAAAATGGATGCCGAATGCCATATTGCCGTCTTCGGTGTAGCGTGCGGCAGGTGTGTAAATGAGTCCGGCTTTACCGGAAATGTTGGTTTGTGCAAAAGAAGGCATTGTAAAAAGCAGTGTCAGGAATGATAAAAAACCATCCCTGACACTGCTTTTCATATTTCGGATATTACTGTCCACCGCCCTGATTATGGCAGCTTTGAGCAAGCGCAGCTCTGGCAGCGCCGGCAGCTGTAATCGCTGTGGTATAAGCATTCTCAACAGCAAGTGTATTGGCATCACGGGCAGCTTCCGCACTGGCTGTTCCGGCAGTTGTTTTTGCGGTACAAGCCAGCGTATCGGCTTCCTGAAGTGAATTCAGTGAAGTGATGTTCTGAATATAGGCAATGTAAACCTGTGTTTTCAATTGTGCATACAGTTCCGGATCCATGGACCCCTGGTTTTGATCCAGCAAGGAATTTGTATTATTGAAAGTTTCTCTTTCCGATGTGCGCAATGCATCATACTTGGTTGGCAATGCCGAGAGGCAGGATGCTTCAGCCGGAGGAAGCAGTGCAATGTCACTTGCAAACTGAGTTGCCACGCCGGAAAGCTGCGTAGTTCTGGATGCATCCAGCTTGGCTTTTACTTTCTGGTATTCGGCTTCAGCAGCAGCAAGGCAAACGTCACTTACCAAGACGCCTTCATACGAATCAGCAACTTCCGGGCTTCCGCCATTTGTACGCTGTCCTTTGATGACAACACCCTGAACCGTAGGATACGTAACTTTTGTGAAGTAGGCCGACAGGGAAGCATTTGCAGCTGCTTTGGTCTGAATCGCTTTCAGATTGTCGGGAAGGTCACCGCCTTTTTCCAGCGCTGCCAGCATTTCAGGTGTTACGGATCTTACGGCATTCCTTTCTTCGGCTGAAAGCGCTGTTGATATTACGCTGCCTGCTGTTCTGACACTTTCCGGAACAACACCGGAAGTAACCATTTCGCGTATTCCGTTATTTACAGCAGCTGCCTGCGGAGATGTTTCAATTTTAGACTCAACGACAACCACCGGCTGTGGAGCAACCAGCGAAACATCAGCAAGTTCAATCTTGTTAATGGCATCAACAAGATCGGTGCTCGGTGCAAGCGGATCCGGCTTTTTGTCATCTTTACAGTTGGTCGTCATGAACATCAGGGCAAGCCCGTATGCCAGAAGCGTAATAGTGTTCTTTTTCATGTTTTCAGTTTAAGTAGTTAATAGTTTAAATTGGTTAGCAAGTGGAAATAAATTAGTAGTGATAATGAAAAAACAGTTAATTGAAAATCTTTTATAATGGTTTAAAAACGGCATCATACGCCCCGGCCCGACAACATTACCCGGACGGTACGGAAAATAAGGTGAACGTCATCCAGCAAGCTGTACGACTGCAGGTATTTAAGGTCATATTTAAGCCTCTCCAGGTTTTTGGCAACATTGTCTGCATACCCTACATTGATCTGGCCTGTGGATGTAATGCCCGGCCTTACGGTAAGCAGCCTCTGAAAGTCATGCGGCTCGGCTTCCATCAGCATATCCACATCATATTTAAACAGCGGCCGCGGGCCAACAACAGACATATCACCTTTCAGTACGTTGAAAAACTGCGGCAGTTCGTCCAGACGCGTTTTTCGTAGAAATCGCCCTACAGGTGTAATCCGCGCATCCGTATCGCCCTGAGAATGCTTTAATCCCGTTTTATGCGCATCGGTATACATGCTTCTGAACTTGTAAATCTGGAATATCTCGCCCCATTGCCCCGACCGTTCCTGTCTGAAAATGACCGGTCCTTTGGAACTCAACTTTACAGCGGCTGCAATGATCAGGAAAACGGGCGCGCCTGCAATGATCACAATGGTTGAAAATGCAAGGTCAAAAATGCGCTTGATATTTTGCTCGTTGACGCTGGAAAACGGTTTGGTATTAACCTGGATAACCGGGTAAATGTCGTGGTATTCAATCTTGGCCATGTTGGTCATAAAGCCGCGGAAATCGGGAATCAGTCTGATCTGCGTTTTCTGGCATTCACCGATCCGGATGATGTCACGAACCTGCTCATCGTTCATTTCGGAAAGGCAGCAGTACAGATAATCCAGTTTATTGTCTTTTACCACGGATTCCAGCATTTGAGCCTTGTCTCCGGGATTCAGTTCAAGCATTCCGTAAAACTGGTATCCGAGTTCTTTCCGTTCATCGTAATATTTGTTGATCAGCGTTGCCAGCGATCCTTTGCCTATAATGGCATACCGGTTGTAATTATAACCGGCCTTCCGGCCAAGCTGCAAAAAAAACAGGCCGCAGTAACGCGAGCAGGCAGAGCATATTACAAACAGCACATAAGTAAGCAGAAACTGGGAACGCGAGTAATCCTCGCCGTTTTTTCCGAGATAAAGAAAGGCCATCATCAAGCCGCCATGCAGCATCAGCACCTTGAAAAGCATGAGGATCTGCTCTCTGAAATGAAAGGAAACACTTATGGAAGCATAAGTCCGTAATACGTAAGTTGTAAATATCCAGACAAGGTTGGTTACAAGCAGCAGATTGATATAATGATTGTCTTGTGCTACAGTCAGGTTGTCGAAACGGAGCAGACAGGCAACGATGAAGGAAACATTCAGAAGAGCTATATCAGTCCACGGAAGTGCCTTGAATAAAATTCCGAAATAATGAATTTTCATAGATCAGCAACGTTGAGTGAATTTAATTTCTGCATCTTTTGGTATGCTTGGCAACAAGCGAAAACAATCTTGCGGCAACGGGATTTGTGATTTTACAAGGACATTATGATCCAGTAGGCAGTACTTGAAAAAGGTAGCAGTTCTATCAAATCATGCTTTGTTTCGACGGTCAGGATTTTAGTTTGTTCAGATTTTCTCGGCTATTTTGAAAGCGGGCTGGGATAAAGCCTGCACTTTCTCAATCCGTTCCGGCTGCTTTTCGTGAACAGCCTGTGCGGGTGTCGAGGATTTTCCGATCAGTTCTTCCAAAGATGCTTCCACATGCCGCAACACTTTTTCTTTACTGAGGAACTGTTCGGCATATCTGCGTGCGTTGGTACTGTATTCGGTAAGATCCGTTTTCAAAGCCAGCTCAATGCCTTCTTTTAACGAATCGGCACATTCAGGCTTGATCAGAATGCCCATGCGGTGTTTGAAGACGATGTCATAAAGCGAAGTGCCGGGAATTGCCGTAACGATCGGGCATCCGCCAATCGCCAGAATGGCAGACAACTTGCTCGGCATAACCAGATCCGATGCAGACTGCTTTTGTAAAACCAGGTGCAAATCCGCCATGGCCAGCAGCGGTGCAAGCTTGTCGTAAGGCTGCAACGGGAAAAACAGGATATTGGACAGCCCGGATTCTTTTACCAGATTTTCCAGTTTTTCCTTTCCGCCGCCGCATCCTACAATGACAAAGACAACATCTTTCTGATTTTCAAAGCTTTTTGCAACATCCACGATGACTTCCAGGCCTTGCTTTTCACCAAGGTTTCCGGAATACAGAATCACTTTTGCGTCCTGATCAATACCGAATTCGTTTCGGAGCGAATGTATTTTCTGCATCGGGTTAATAACCGATTCGTCCACCCAGTTGGGAAACTGTATTATTTTGGAAGGCGATATGTTCTTTGCCATGATTTTCCGCTGCATTCCCGGACTGATTGTGGAAATGGCAGAGCTTGCGTCAAAGATCATTTTTTCCACTTTGAACATCAGATCCAGTCCGCGCTTGTTTTTGATCATACCGAGGTCGCGCGCTGCATCCACCTGCAGATCCTGAATATGCGTAACCAGCTTTACACCACGTATTTTGGCATAGATCAGCGGCAGAATGCTCATGTGAAAAGGCGGCGACACGCATAGTACCAGATCGTACTTTCTGCCAAACAGCAGCATCAGCCACACGGGCAGCATACCCAGCAGAAAAGTGAACTCGTGGATAATCCGTTTTACCGCAGTAACTTTCCTCGGGACATATAACGGACATCTGTATATGTTAACATGATCGATGCGTTCTTTCACCCACCACTTTTTTTTGTAGCCGTCGTGAATTTCCCATTCCGGATAATAGGGCAATCCGGTAACAGCTGTCATATCATGTCCCTGACTGGCCAGCCAAGCGGCCATTTCTCCTGTGTATTTGCCAATACCTGTCAGTTCCGGAGCATAGTTGATACCGAAAATTAATATTCGCATGTTGTAAAGCTGTTATAAATAGTGTATTTCATTGAGATGCGAATTTTACTGACCTGGAAGCCTGTTTATGATTACGGACATTCAGAGTAGCCAATGAGCATGCAATGGATTATTTATTAAGTATTTAAGTATAAATTGTAAAATGATTATCTATCAAAGCATAAAATAGTTTCTACAACAATGTTACCAAATAATTCTTTTTAGTGCAAACTATTTTATTGAAAAATATGAAGCCGGAATGATAATTAATTTTTTTCTAATGTAGGATGTTTTCAGTCCTGAGGTTTGTGCTGCATGAAAGCATAAACGGCAAAGGTTGGAAATTACACTTTGTGAACAGGTTTTTCCGTCTCCTGCCTGCTCAGGCGATCTTTTACAGGTTTGGCCGGAGAACCCGTGCATATCTTGTTTCCGGGTAGAGATTTAAAGACCGAAGAACGTGCTCCGACTACCGTTCCTCTGCCGATTGTAACACCAGGTCCTACAAAGACATCCGTGGCCAGCCAACATTCGTTTTCAATATGGATAGGTTCAGAATAAATCGGAAAATCATTTTTCAGATAATCATGAGAGCCCGTGCACAAATAGCTTTTTTGGGAAATGACTACATTACTTCCTATTGTAATAGGCCCCAGACTGTATAATACGGCATGATCTCCAATCCAGCTGTAATCACCAATGGTCACTTTCCATGGAAACTGAGTGTGCACGGAAGGACGGAGTATGACACCTTTTCCGATCTTGGCGCCAAATAAACGCATGAGAAACCTTCTCCATCCGTACATAAACTGAGGCGATGTTTTAAAAAACAAAGCTTGTATGATCCACCAAAGCTGAACGTACCATCCCGGACGTCCGCGAAAGCCGGGAGGCATTGAAAATTCATTTAAAGATTGCATTGCTTTCAAACTCGACAGGTAACTGGATAATTAAAATGCACTTTGCAAAAGCCGGTTTTACTGCTGTATGCCTTTCAGGAACTGCAGTGCGGCCGGCTCGATTGCAAATTGCGTATTGAATACATTTTTCGCGCTCCGGCCCATTTTCTCCTTTCCAGCTTCACTAAGTTCCATCCATTTTTTTAACATGTTGACAATACCGTTTAAAGTATCCTCTTCTATAATTCCTGCATTTGCTTCTTCAATCTCCGTCCAGATATTTACCTGATTTGAAATCAAAACCGGTTTTGAGCATGCGAGCGCTTCCACAACCGCAATTCCGAAATTCTCCTGATGCGAAGGAAGAATGAATGCTTCGCATCCGTAAAAGGCACCCCATTTAACCGCGCCGGACAGCATGCCGGGAAAGAAAATGTGCTGACTTAACAACGTATTTTCCGATACCAGCTTATGTAAAGGCAAGCCGTAACCGGAATCAATTCCCGGGCCGGCAATGACCAGCTTTGGCAAAGTTTTATTTCTTGCCATGCATTCCTGTAAAACAATCGAGTATGCCTGAATTAAAATATCTACGCCTTTTTTATAATTGATACGGCTGAGGAATAAAAAATAAGGGAATTCTTTCACATCAGGGCAAGCTGACAAAAATGAATGACGCATTGAATCCGAAAACGAAGGCGGAGACTTGATTCCGTAACTTACATTGATTTCACGTAAAGGATGATAAGGCCGGAACGTTTCACGGGCCAGTTTCAATTCGGCATTGCAGGTGAAAAGAACGCCATCAGCATGATTCACTACTTTTCCTTCTACAAGTTTCCAAAATACCCAGTTTCGGATTGCCTTTAACTTTCTTCCTTTTGCTTTCTGAAACCACGGATCGAGCATTCCATGAGGCATTACATACAACTTAGGAATGGAAATGGCAGGATTTTGCTTTTTTAACTGGCTTAATGCTTTCATTGTGGCATAACTGTGATATTGCCAAAGTCCATGTACAATGACTGCATCAAATCGCTGCAAGTTTTCCAGCAACCATGGTTTTAATTTTGCGTTATAGGACCAGGGTCCGCTTCGTGGCCCGACTGCATGGATAGTAAAAGATTCACCGGCAATAAATTTGGAATCGGGCAGATCCAGAGATACTACCTCGTTATAAACACCAAGTTTGGCTAATTCCGGAACAGAATTGCGAATACCCTGGCAAGGGCCACCTTCCTTGGGATCCATGCTCCAAATAACGCGTAATATTTTCATAATCGTTAACTGAATATCTTGGTCAAAAATGCAGAAATCATAAATCAGGATTTAGTAACCAACAAGCGATTCAGCTCAAATAATGTATTCTTTAATTAACAAATAATTTATAGCGGACTTGTTGCAAATTCATCCTTTTTCATCCACGGCGCTTGCGGCTTAGCCGTTGTCAGACGCATATTTAAATGAGTTACAATCTCGTGAAAGTAAGCAGCCATAGCCGTGCCTGAAATATTTTTCTGTGCCCATTCCCGGTTGTTTGCTCTTTGCTGAACGGATAATTTTCCCGCTTTTAAATAATGATCAATCTGGATAGCCAAATCATTTTCGTCCAGACTTTGAAGTACTTTGCCCGTATCAGGATGTTGCATGATACTGCTTGATCCGCAAAACCTGCTGACCAGAACAGGCGTGCCTTCCATTAAACTTTCACACACCACTGCGCCCCATCCATCATGTCTGCTTGGAAGTACAAACAAATCGTACTCGTTCATTTTAGACCTTAAATCTTTGTTTGACAAAAAAGCAAGCAATCTTAATTTGCCATTCAGACCGCTTTCCGATTCTATTAATTTGCCCGTTTCCATTTCATTTTCTTTAAGGCAGTAAAAATCCGCAAGAAAGTCATGATCTATTTTACAAAGTGCTTTAATCAGGATGTCATATCCTTTCCTGTGAATTAACGATCCTGCAAACATCAGCCTGAACTTTGTTTCCTGATTGCCAAAATTAGATGTATCTAAATTGATTGCAGAATTTTCAACGGTGTAGGCCCATTCAAATATGCTGCTTTTAGAATATCCCCAGGTTTCAAACTGCGCTATTCCGTTTTTTCCGGTTGGTAAAATAAATTCAATAAAAGAACCGTATAGCAATTTATGATAATAACCTCTTAATAGTCTCAGCTTTCCTTTAAATCCTCTTAAATCCAGCGGTTCGGTAAAAATGCCTGTTCTGCATTTGTTTTTTTTTGCATGAACAAAAGCTTTCTGAACATTCTCGAATGCCGCAATGCCAGAAAAAATGTGAATACAATCATGGCCCTTGTTCTGGTCAATAATTTGCTGCCAATTGTAATGGATTTGATCAAGATAAATAACATGTACTCCTGAAAGCTCGGGTTCACTCCATCCCATTTCCTTGCGAAAACCCGGTAAGTTCATCGTAACAATCAAGGTAACTTCCCCAATATTCATGGCAGCAAGTGCCTTGAAAAAAGCGGATTGATGAATACTGTTCGTGTTTTGCCAAAAGAAATATTTCATATTATGCATTTATATTCTTCAGTATTTCATTATAAAGACTGTAATACTGATTGGATATGTGATGTTTTGAAAACCTGCTGACATTTGCCAATCCATTCTGAACAAGTCTGTCACGTAAATCAGCATCGTGTTTGATTTTCAGTAATCCCTCTTTTATTTCCTCAGTACTGAACGGATTGATTAACAGGGCAGCGTCATGAGCTACATCCGGCATAGCAGAAAGGTTACTTGTAATGACAGGCCTGCCAATGATGTTGGCTTCCAGAATCGGAACGCCAAATCCTTCGTATTCAGATGCAAAAAATAATATATCACATTTTTTGTAACATTCGTAAACATCAGATCTGCTTAAATCGGTATACCATTCATATTTAATCTTGTAACTGGTAAGCAGATTTTTAATTGCTTCATCCGGTTTTCGGATCAGCAACAGTCTGAAATCCGTGTCTTTTACTGCCTCAATCAGTCTGTAAATATTCTTGTTGTTGCCACTTCCAATCTGCATGACAACAGGTGATTTCTGATTGAATTCTTTATAACTGAATTTAAAATCTTCGGGTGCCGGATTGGGTATCACCCTGATTTTTGTTTCAGGTATTTTACATATTTCAATCAGTTTGTTTTTCGTAAATTCTGAAATGGTCGTAATGTAAGATGCCCTTTTCAGCGGAAAGGTCAGCCAGACCAATTTGAATAGCCACTTTTTGATTCCTTTCAGATCTCTTTCATATCTTCCGACATCGTGAACTGTTACGATCGTTTTTTTCTTGTCGAGAAACAAGGAAATTGTATGTATATCACCGGTAATATGGTTGATATCACCCTGAAATTTCGAAGCTTTTATAAAGGAATGATATCGCATCCATTTTGATGTACAAACGTAATCTTCATAATCTACATCACAGGGCATACCATCCTTGATTTGGCCAAAGACCGTTTCAATGCTATGAACGCCTTTCATTTTTGGTCTGTAAAAATAAACTAGCTTCATGGCAAGGGTTCAGACATTTTTAATTTTAATTGATTTATGTTGGTAATTGCTGTTGTTCTGATTTAATCCGTTCAATCTTTAAACTACTCCGGATCAAATCGTAATACATCGTAACGGATATGCTTTATACCGATCTCTTTTTTCCAAGAATATAGTAAAAATGTTTGTTGATGGTAAGAATGATCAGATGAAGTAAAAGCCAAAAAATGATGTGTTTCATTAAAAGAATATACAAAGTCTGATCAAAAAGCAGGCTTAATGACGACAAACAGATTTTTATCAATTGATGAATGCCTAGTATAATCATTGTATTACGGCCAAGATAAGTAACAATGATTTTAATGTAACTGGAATCCTTGAAATAAGAAGTTGAATAACAAGAAAGTAAAATGGAAAAAAATATTCCGGAAACCGCAGACAAATAGGTGAAAACAATGTTGTTCATCCTGTTAAAACACATATCCAGCTTGTCCTGATTGAGATAACAAAAGAGAATATTAATTGATAAGAATAAAATCAGGAAAATAAATTGTCGGTTTGCTTGTATTGTCTTTTTTAAAGAGCTCCTTACCTGATCTTTGCTGTAAAATCCCAACGCATAAAATACAAGAGCAGTGGGAACAACTTCTATTTTATACGGAAAATGTATTCTTTCCATACTGAAATAGTATCCTAAAAAGCAAAGAAACAAAACGGTCAATAAAGCAGGCCAGAACTTGTTGCCTGTATATTTGATCAATACGGCAAACAGTATTTCTGTAAAAAATAAAACGGGAATAAACCAGAGTGCCAGCCCTTTCCAACCGTGAAGTATAATTTTGGACACTTCGCTATAAGATCCGATTTCAAGCGGTATTCTGGATTTGTCATTCAAAACCGGAAGTATGATGATAAACAGGACTGAAAAGAATAAATAGGGAATCAGTAGTGTTTCAATTCTGCGCTTCACAACCCGATTCAAATCAATTGTTTTATCGCCATTAAACAGATAACCGGATATAAAGAAAAACATGGGCATGTGGAAAGACCATATCCACCACGACAGGTTTTCAGGTAAATTCGAATGTCCGAATACGACCAGCAAAGCACCGAATCCCTTGAAGAAATCGATCCATACGATCCTGCCTTTGCTTTCTTCCAATGCATTCATAATTAAACAAATCTTTTCATAACGTTTGTTATTTTTATTAGCACCATGTAAATCAGCACCAATTGAATCCAGCCTCTCAAAATAAAAGATATGAATGTAGACAGCCCTTCAAAGTTGAAAAGTGTCATAATCATTGGCATAATTGTAAGAGCCGGAACGGTAATATAAGTCATGCTGTCAATGGAAAAAGTAAGCAGGTCTATAAGCCAGAATAACGGGATCATAACGATAAACAGAATCAGTAAATACCAGTAATCAAATGCAGCCATTCCGGCTCCGTTGATCTGCGCTTGACGCTTGCTTTGTAATCCATATGAATCACCGGTTGACAAATAATACAGGTAATCGCCGTAAGATGCTTTATTTATAGATACTTTGTCAACTTCAATATCGAGTAAATTCAGCACGGGTGAAGGTAAAAGACTTGTAATCTGATTATAAAGAAAATTCCGCATTTTAGATGTGTTCTGAATTCTCTCGGAGTGATACAGGCTTAAATCAGCTGCTTTAAGATTGGACAAGCGGCCTAAGAAAATATTGTCAACATAATGTTCGTCCCAGCGTTTGTTGGTAATGACAATTCCTTCCCATCTTTTCCTGGTTTTTTCAAGTGCTTTATCATCCAGATATATATCAATTGTTTTGGTTACCAAGCCTAAGGATGATGTACTGTTTTTATATGCTCTTGCAGCAACCATAGCCAGTCCTAAGTCAACGAGCGGACCAGTCAAAAGGTAAAACAAAACAAGTCCTATAAATATTTTTTTTGGAGTAAAGAGTTGAAAACTAAATCGTTGCAGAAATAGTCCAAGCAGGTAAGTAAAGCCAAGTCCCATAATAACTTTCATGAAAGTGGCTCTGTGATTGGTCATAAATGCCAGTAAAAGAATAATAGCGGAATAAGCCAGAAATATGGTTATGCTCGACTTTTTAGGACTTGATCTGGAATACAGATTTTTAAAGAACAAGAAATACGGACAATATGCGAAAGGGAAAAAACCTTGTAATAATTTGGAGAAACTCGTCGCATTTTCCGATGTATTGGTACCGGTATAATAGATATAGAATAAAGATACAAGGCCTATTATGCCCATTGCCCAGATCTGGAAATCGGTTGGTGCTGCATAAAATCCTGATTTATTTAGGATTTTCCTGATTAATGATTTGCTTGTAATGGTATTTTGAATACGAATATATACCAGAAAGGAAATAACGACTACGGTAAGCGATAACATGCCTTGTAAAAAGACCGTATTGGGAATGTCCAGATTAAATATGATTGACTTTCCTTCGGATAACGTTGCAGGTATTGGAAAGTAAAAGCTGCAAAGTCCGTAACCGATAATGATGATGGATGTTAACGGATGTTTTAAAATTATGTTTTTCTTTAATACGAACTTATCAATTAACATCCAGCTGAATAAGGAATATACGATCCCGAAAGCAACCGTTAATTCCGGAAAGAAAACGATTTCCAGAATACACAGTCCTAAAAGAATTTTTAATGCCCACTTTTTAAAGATGAATAAGAAGCTTTCCTGATTTTTATCATAGTAATTTTCGTCAGCATCGCTCTGATATTCTATCTCGTTTATATCCGTATCAAAATTAGCTTTCATCATGGTGCCAAATTGTAGTCTCTATTTGTTTTTAAATAAGGCTGTATATATTACACATTCCGAATCTATTATTTTGTCAAAGTGTTTTTTAACAAAGTGTCAGGCAAATGCTTTTTCCCAATTATTTCTGAAATCCTGATAATTTATTTTTAATGTATTTATTGAATCCAGTGCATTTTGGCTGTGATCCATTATGTTTTCCGGGTTTTGAATATAATATTCGATGGCTTCCATTAGGCCTTCTTTTGTTGATTCCCGGCATATAAATCCATCCTGTTTGTGCTTGATCAGCTCCGGCATACCACCGGAGTTGAATATGATGGAAGGTGTAGTGCAGGATTTGGCTTCCACAATTACATTACCCAATGGTTCTTCTTTTAATGACGGCGTAATGATTACATCTGTTTTTGCAAAGAAGTCTTCCATATTACTGACTGGTCCAAGAAAAAGTATTCTGTCCTGGAAATGTGTGCTATTCACTTTTTGTACCAATTCCTTACTGTATAATTTATCGTACTCCAGGCTTCCGGCGATAATGAAATTGATACCCCGGTATTTATGGCATATTTCCAGTGCTGCATCGATTATCAGGTGAACACCTTTTCCATGAATTAACTGGCCCAGATAGGAAAAGGTAACTGCGTTTTTTATATAGTTGATCTTTGATGCTGCTTCTCTGCTGTTTCTTACCGGAGGATAGTTATAAATGATCATGTCCTGATTATTGTTTGATCTGCCGGCTTCTGAAACTTTGTCCTTTATAAATCTGGAAATACAAACAAACCGGTATGTTCTAAGCGTAATGTATTTTTTCCATAAATATTTAAATGGCTTCCAGCCTACAAGCGGGGCATCACCAATTCTGTATACTATTCTGGTCGGTATAAGTATAAAAGACGGAATTAGATTCAAATACATGAAATCACTCGCGATATAAATGTAATCAGGTCTGAATTTGAAATATTTAAGGATGAACTGAATATTGTGTAAAATAACTTTGAAAATGTAGTTTATTACTTTTGGTAAAGTATGGGGCTTTCGAATGTCACTCCAACCTGGATAAACAATTGTTTCGTGTTCAATGGAACATTTATCCAGAATATCCAATGCTTCCGGCGCTATTCCGCTTTTATTTGTTAAAACCAGAATAGTAAAATTTAATTCTTTTAATGTTTTGAATACCTGAATATTTGATCTTTCATGACCATAATAGAGCGCATTTCCATACAAACACAATATTTTAGGTTTCACAATGAATTTTCTTGTTTGATTATAATTTTAGGTAATTTAGTAACAGTTAACGATTCTTTTTAGCTTGACCGATTACTTCCGTTTAAAGAATCTTGCTTTATGTAAATAGGCTGTTTTTACTTGTCCAAAATTCTGTAACTTATTTCTTGTATAACCGTTTTGTTATCTTCAATTATTCCTTTTGACAGCATGGTTCTGTATCCTACAACAACGGAGTTTTTTATGGTTACACCTTTCAGTATAACAGCTTCACGCCCGATCCAGCAATCATTCCCTATATAAATTTTGGCAGTTCTGGGTTTTTCTATTTCATGTCCGAACTTGGGATAATAATTCGTTGTTAACCTGCGCCGTTCTTCATCCGGATAGATGTTGTGTGTATTGGTATCCCATATAACACAGTTGTAAGAAATCATGCAGTAATCACCAATCTGAACCTGTTCATCGCATCTGATTTCAGTTCCTTCATTTATATTGGTGTATTTTCCGATTTTCACTTTGCCGCCATATCTGATCCAGATTTTACATCTTAAACGAGTATGGTGATATATTTCCAGCGCTCCGCCGTCATGTATTAAAATACTGGCTTTGCCGGGCGAATCTCCGTTTTCAATAATACAATCAGGTTCGATAGACAGACTTCCTTCTACGTATATAATTGCTTTATTAATTTTTGTATGGTCTTGGATTTCCAGTGTACTTCCCGGACATACGGTTATTTTGGAATTTAGAATTTTTACATTCTTCGCAATCCGGCAAGTCGATCCCGGTTTTATGATTACAATGGATCCTGAAAACAGATATTTATATTGCAGCTGAAAAATGATAATGTTTATATATCCAGTTAATTTTTTTATTAAATCCATCTAAGATGTAGCCGCTTGGAGGCGTTTGCTATTAAGTTATCTACAATTTGCTTTTCATCTTTGCATAATCCCCAGTAATAAATGCTGATAAAGAATATCGTAATGGAAAATGGTATGTTATAAAACAAACGATAAGGACTGTTGGATACGCTTACTACAAAATAAAGTGATGATATGATGGTCAGGGTCGGAGGTAATATTCCTGCATAAACATTCTTTATATATTCTTTTATGTTCAAGCCTCCGGTTATTTCCAGCAATTTCAAACGTGCAATTCCGGCAATCCCTTCAAACACGGTGTAGCCTACAATGACATAAATCGGAGGTAAGCCGGACTTTAATAACAGATAGCCGACCGGAACAATCAGCAGCTTAATGGTTCCGGCTACAATCATATAGTTTTTTATTTTACCAATGGCCTGGATAGCGGAATCCAGCCCGACGGTAAGCTGATTTACCATGATTGCCACCAGTATCAACGAGCAAAAGGAAGAAGTATAGGGGGGGACAGATTTAAGCCAGAAATTCAGAATGTTATCCATTTCGAATATACATGGAATGGCTACAAATGCCAATAAAAAATATCCGAATTTACTGGCCATCATAGCCAGCCGGAGCATTTGTAACCGGTTGCCCTGTCCTTCGGTTTTCATGATTCGCGGATTGATTGCTTTTAGCATGGTTGCCGAAAAGAAATTCATCTGGCTGGATACCTGATTGGCTATTCCGTATGCTGCATTTATCGATGTTCCGAAAAATACATTTAACAGAATCGCTACACCTTGTGTCTTTCCTATTCCGGTTAGTGCTCCGAACAAGTTCCAGCCTGCAAAGGATGTCAGATTTTTAATTATACCTAAATTGGTATGTTTTTTTAGCCGCAAGGTGCATTCTTCATAATGGCTGTTGCAGTAAATTACATACATAATCAGGCTGATAAAACTGATGCATGCCATGGATAATCCATACAGTATTAAACGGTCTCCATGATATCCGTTTATGCTAATTGCAATGATCAGCTTTAAAACAACTTCGATAATATTCACTACGGATAGTCCCAGCATGTTTTCATTTGAGTTGAGTGATGCTGTGAACGGTACCGAAACAATTGTAAAGAATACAGACATGGACATAAAGTGATATACCGTTCTGGCAGTCTGTAATCTTTCAGATGGGATATTCAGAAATCCGTTAAACAGATACAATCCGGATAATTCAATCCCTGAAACAAGGATAAAGCCTATGCAGATATGCAGTAAAAGACTTGTTGAAAAGATGGATTTCAATACATTTTTATCCGCATTGCTTTGGTGAAATGATAAATACCTTTGCGTTGAAGTGGACATGGCTGCATTCAGGAAGGACAACATGGCAATAACTCCGGCAATTAAGTTATATATACCATAATCAGTAGCTCCCAAGGCATTTAGTACCTCACGAGTTGTATAAAAGGTTATACCAATGGTAATTAACATTCTGGAATATAAAATTCCAGTATTCAGTACCACTTTTTGCGCTGACTTCATTGTTTTAATTCCTCATTCAATGCCTGAACCCGGTTTTGTTTTATTCAAAATAATTCAAGACCCCGAATCCTTCTTTCAGTAACAATTTGTCTTTCTGGAACAGACGCAGGTCGGACGTTGCCATATCTTCTATAAGCGTTTCCAGCGTGTATTTTGGTTTCCAGCCCAGCTTTTCCTTGGATTTTGTCGGATCGCCAATCAGCAGTTCCACTTCCGTTGGACGGTAATATTTCGGATCAATTTTCAAAACGGATTTCCCGACTTTCAGGTATTCCCCGGCTTTGATTCCAAGTTCCGCAAGGCGGGATTGATCCAGTTCGGCTATTACGCCTTCCTCGTTTTCCTTTTCTCCATTGAATTCCAGTTTGACACCCAGAAAGGCAAACGTTTTTCTTATAAACTCACGGACGCGTACCGTTATCCCGGTGGCAATGACAAAATCTTCCGGCTTTTCCTGCTGAAGAATCAGGTACATCGCTTCGACATAATCCTTGGCATGGCCCCAGTCGCGCTGCGCATCAATGTTGCCCATGTACAGACAATCCTGTAATCCAAGCACGATTTTGGCTGCTGCCCGCGTGATTTTGCGCGTTACAAAAGTTTCTCCGCGCAGCGGGGATTCATGGTTAAACAGGATCCCGTTAACGGCAAACATGCCGTAGGCTTCCCGGTAATTTACTGTAATCCAATAGGCATACAATTTTGCAACTGCATAAGGTGAGCGCGGATAAAAGGGCGTGGTTTCCGACTGCGGTACAGCTTGTACCAAACCATACAGCTCGGAAGTGGAAGCCTGATAAACTTTCGTCTTTTCAGTCAGACCCAAAAGTCTAACCGCCTCCAATATACGTAAGGTGCCTATTCCGTCCGCATTGGCCGTGTATTCCGGCATTTCGAAGCTCACCTGAACGTGGCTCATGGCGGCCAGATTGTAAATTTCATCCGGTTGTACCTGCTGTATAATACAGGTCAGGTTCATGGAATCGGTAAGGTCACCGTAATGCAGAATAAATCTCGGATCATTTACATGCGGGTCTTCATACAGGTGATCAATCCGCTCGGTGTTGAACAAAGAACTTCTGCGTTTGATACCATGAACGATGTAGCCTTTACTCAATAATAATTCACTCAGGTAGGCGCCATCCTGTCCGGTAACACCTGTGATCAAAGCTACTTTACTGGTCATTTATATTGAATATTTAAAATTACTGGTCTGTTTCTCAAATCCGGACTGACTAGCTCTTGCTTACCATTTTTTTAAGCCTCGAGCTTAAATTTTCACTTTTTGCTTTTGTGTCTTCTGTATAATATCCATAGCCGTATCCGCCGTACCCGTATCCGTAGCCATATCCTGATCCGTAATTTACACCATTGTAAATGATTGTCAGATTAGAGAAGCGCTTCGATTTCCGCAGTTCCCTTATCTTGGTAATGTGGCTCAGCAAAGTATAATTGTACCGTACAAGATATATGGTCGCATCCACGTATTCGCCGATTATGGCTGCATCCGTAACAAGGCCGTAAGGCGGGGAGTCGATCAGGACATAATCATATTCCAGACGAAGCTCGGCAAGAAGTTGTGCAAGGCGCCCGTTTCCAAGAAGCTCGGAAGGGTTCGGAGGCAGAGGGCCGCTTGTGATCACATCGTAATTCGGGTGAATGGCTGTGGATTGTATCAGATCATGCAGATCCACCTGGCCGATCATATAATTGGAAACGCCTTTTTTATTGCTGACCTGAAGTCGCTCATGCAATGTTGGTTTCCGCAAATCCATTCCGATCAGAATTACCTTTTTTCCGTAATAGGCAAGACTGGCAGCCAGGTTGATACTGATAAAGCTTTTACCTTCACCGCCAACCGATGAGGTGAACATGATCGTACGGCAGTTGCCATCGCCAAGGTATTTCAGGTTGGTACGCAATGCCCGGAACTGTTCCGCAACGGCATTGCGGCTGGTGACTTTGATAATGGCATCCGTTACAGGCATTCCTGCACTTGTTTTCATCTGGCCGATTTCACCAATGACAGATAATCCGGTTTGCTGCTCGATTTCTTCACGGCTTTGAACCGTATCGTTAAGCATGAAGATAAGATTGATCAGTAAAATCGGTATGATCAGGCCGGCCAGACCTGCGCCAAGCCAGATTGTAGTGTTTTTGGGAGCAATAGGTTTGAATGATGAAACCGGCGGATTGATGAGGCGGCTGTCTGTTACTGTAGACGCGTAGCCCAGTGCAGTTTCCTCCCGTTTCTGAAGTAAATAAAGATACAGGTTTTCCTTGATGGTTTGCTGTCTTTTGATGCCCACAAATTCTCTTTCTTTCTGCGGAATACTGCGTAAGCCCGCAGAAAAGCGAGTATTAATGCCTTCCAGGTTCCGGCGGGTAACATCCATTCCGCGGCGGAGGTTCTGCACATTTTCCTTGATCGCCTGCCTGGTTTGCGCCAGCTGTGTATTGAATGTTTCAAGCAGCGGGTTGTTGGATTGGGTAGTTCGTGCAAACCGCTCTCTTTGCAGATCCAGCTCATTGAATTTCGTCAACAGAGAAACAAGTACGGGATCGTTGATCATGTAGGTTGCAGGAGCCGGAGCAAATTCGCCTTTGCCAGCAGTTTCAATGTAATTTTCAACTGTTTCAAGAATATTGATCTGCGTATTTACCTCGTTCAGCTTGGCGTCATTCTCCTTGATGTTTTCAAGAAAAATCTGTGATTCCGCACTGATATCCGTCAGCCCTTTGGAGGTTTTGTAGGATTCGACATCTTTTTCCACATCCACAAGCTCGCCGGTAATCAATCCAAGACGTGTTTCTATGAATTTAAGCGTGTTGCTGGCTTCCGTATTCTTATCCGTCAGCGAAGCCTGCACATAGGCATCCAGTAAGGAATTGAGGACATCTTTGCCGCGCTGCTTCGAAACATCCTCATAAGTAAGTTCCAGAACCGTGCTTTTTTCATTTTGCTGTAAAACAGTCAGATGTGAAATCATGTCTTCCACCAGATGGGCCGGATCATGAAAATTCACCAGGATTTCATCATAATTTGATTTTTCGCCTTTTGTAATGACAAACTCGCCCCACTTGTTGCGAACACGCTGATTGAAAGTGAATGTCTGTACTTCGTCATTGAAAGTAAAATGGTTGCTGTCCTTCATGTGGATGACAAGCGGCTCACTATATCCTTCTTCGGTAATGACATCCGGCTTGATGATAACCGGGCTTTGCTTGTACAGGTTAATGGTTTTCAGGCCATCTTCGGCAGTGTAGGAAACATCCAGCTTCAGATCTTTGATGACCTGTTCCATCAACGGCAGCGATTTGATAATCTCCGTTTCATTCTCGACCAGCTTGTTGCCTCCGAACTGCGTGAGCTCTTCCAGAATTTCTGTCTGGCTTTGTCCCATCCCTTTCTGCTCATCTTTTATAAGAATGGTCGTTCTGCTGAGGTAAACCGGTTGTGTAACCTGAAGATAATAAAAAGCAGCTGTGAGTGTTGCTATCAGGAAAAATGGAAACAAGTACCAGTAAGGCAAATACTTGCGTATGTATTGAATAAGGCTAAACTCTTCTTCTTTTTCCTCGGAATACCGCTGGTTGGATTTGTTTTCGTTCATATAAGTATGACAAAATATAGCTTGTTCAGTTTGAGTGTGTTAGCAAGGCAAGTGTTATAAACAAGTAAGTGTCTTCTGTGAAAATTGCAACGCCCTCGGCCGGTTTTGGAACATCGTTTACGAATGCAAAACAGGCTGTTGTAGTAAGATCAAGTAGCTGCTTCGAATAGTTGTTTATCTGAATCAGGCAGGCTTTAAAATGTTCCGGGCACTAAAATACCGTATCTTGAAAGTTTTGTAGAAGATACGCTCTTGCCAAAGCTAGACTGCCCTATGCTGTCAAGCAGGATGTAGCTGGGCAGTTTTTTATATATAGCAGGATCTCTAAATGCAACAACCGCAGTGCAGTAGATACTTTTTTCATGGAACGTCATGGTAAAGGGACGATATAAAAGTTAATATTATAAGGTAGTTACAGTCATTCAATACAAATTTAGAGAAATACTTCTATAAATCAAGTAAAATAAAATTAAATTTCTAATGCAAAATAATCAACATGTTAATAGAAATATTAACTATACTTTCTTGATTTAACGCTACTTATATCGTCTATGATTAAGAATTAATTTGCATATACCAAGAAATTCTATACAAAATACCAAAACCTATATATAAGGAATTTACTAATTTGGAATGTTCGTAAACCTGCATTACTATTTTCAGCAGGCAGATAAATCCGGTTTTGATGACGACTGATTTTTGTCAGGAAGGTTCGTGATCAAATATGTAATGTGTTTGTTATTAAAGTAGAAATATCGAATTCTGTTCAACTATAAAAATTAAAGTAAAGTATTTTGTTTTACCGGATCTGCAGACCAAAATTGGTTCCGGTAATGGAAGGATACTGATTGTTCCAGTCAACCCTGATTTTTGATGTGTCATTTTGTATGGTCAGTACACGATTGTTCATGTGTACTTTCGGACTGTCAATCATTGGCCAGTCTTTGTAGGATATTTCTTCTTTGCCATTTATCCACACAGAAGGAACAGAATTGGCCAGCCCGTCTGCGTCCATTGGCAATCCTGTTTTGTACTGCATTCTGATCTTGTCTCTTTTGGGATTAAGGTATGTCAAAGTCATGGATTTCCAGTCTACCGAAATGCTGCTTTTCTGCAATCTGGACTGAAACTGACTGAAACCGCCGTATTCCTCTTTGGTGCCCACTTCAAAGATAAACCCTGTTTTTGCATAGTCGCTTTTGACTACTATGAATCCTTCCGAACCATTGTTTTTATTTTGAATGTAATAGTCTTTAAGCGGTTTGATCCCGATGTAGGTTGTTCCTTCCCGCAGGAACAGCCAGCCATTTTTCTCAACGGTTTCATCCATTGAAGCCGGGTAACGAAGCATTCCTCTTTTGATCAACTCACCGGCATGTTCGTTGCGCCATGCCCATTTGGCCGGACTTGGTTTATCCGGCCACGGATCCTGCTGAGGAATATCAAACAGAATGACAACCGTACTTTCATGATGTGCGGTCTGCATAAATGGTGAAATGCAGCCACGGTACCAGGTATCCGGCGTACGGTTTTTGTTATCGTCACTGTACCAGTACGGATGAAAGCAATTGATGTAATTAAAGCGATCGTCACTTTCCCAGATAATATTGAATGCATTTGTGTCGTGGTCAGCATAGTCGCCGCCCGGAACCCAGCGGAAATTGCCGGTACCTATTGCATATTGTTTGCTCCGGTAAGCATTCCGCATCATCATATGCGGAATGCCGCTGCCAAATTTGCCGAATGCAGAAGCAGAAGACCGGAATGAAACCGGAGTTGTTCTTTGGTTAGTCAGCTCATTGAATAATGGTTCGGGGGCTATTTCTGAAAGTGCCGAATAAATGGTGTAACTAGTCTCGGGATAGTTTTTGAAATCTCTTATACGGACTGATTCGGTATGATCACCCCAGCCCCAGTACAGCCAGTGCTGATATAACGTTCCGGTTACATTCTGGTCGCCAGGCTGATAATCTTCCTGCCGGGTCATGCGTGCATATGGAGCAATGATGCGCCCTTCAAAGTTGTTAAGGGATTGTATCGACCATTTATAGAGCAGGAAAGCCTCAGCCATTTCTTTTACCTCCCGATCTTCTGCAAACTCGTATAATATGGCAACCGGAAAATTAACAACAACTTCATAAGTCGTTGAAAGATACTCTGCATAGCCTTTTTCATAGACATTCCGGAAGGTTTTGCGGAGTCTTTCTTTCATTTCAGCCATCAGTTCAGTACTGCTCATGCCATTGGCCCATTTTGCATCCGGAAAGTACTGCCCGAAAAGATAGCCGCTTGCCCACATCATGGTGGCCTGATTTTCCGTTCCGTGACTTAAAAATCCTTCACCGTTCTTGTTATTGTTTTTGGCCAGTCTTTCAAGATCTGCTTTGATTACTGCAATCTGTCCGGGAGTGAAGCTGCTCCGGTATTTGCCAAGTGCAAGGGCTACGCCCGGAAAGTCAAACATGGTTTGGCCCTTGCGATGCAGGATACTGGTGATGTAAGCCGTTGCAGTTGTATCATCGGGATTGTTCCAGAGCCGTGCACACGCTTTGGGCAGGCCGTATTTTCCCGATCCTTTTAATTCTGCATCCTTCATTCCTTTCAGAAGCCATTGCCTGCGGCCGTCAAATGTGTCCAAATCCTGCGCGTTCAGCAGAATCGGGAAAATGACGAAATATATTACAAGCAGAATCAAGTCTTTAAAGAGTATTTGCATCATCCGTTTAAAAAGCCTTTGTAATAATACAGCGATAACATCTATAAAAGTCAATATACAATCTAAATGAACAAATTCTATATCAATGCAAAATTCGTTTCAATAATATTCCTGAATGCTGTTTCGGCATACTTCATTTACAGGCAAACAGGAATTGGTATATAAAACAAAAAAACTGCCTCCGAACAGAAGGCAGTTTGTGCTGGCATAAAGCGTCAACGCTGTATTTTGAAAGAAGCTGAAAAGTATTTACTTTTTAAAATGGGAAATTTCGCCATATACTACGGTTCCATCTTCCAGTTTTACATACCCTCTGATATAGATTTCCGTAAATAAAAACGGGATAATCAGTTTATAGTAACCATAAGCGATGTTATCCTTGTAAGCTCTTGCCGGATAAGTTCCGTTGAACAGATTATTGGCGTATACCGGATTGTTAATGATTGCGCCGTTTGGAGTATTTCTGAAACTTTCCACAAATCCGATTTCAACCGCTTTTACGCTTCCTTCCTGATCAACCGACCCTTGAAAAAAATAGTTTTTATTCTGGTCGGTAGAATAACCTGCAGGGCCTATTTTCCAGGCTTTCTGATACTTTACATCGCCATACTGGATGCTGCCGTTTTTTAGCTTGATGTACGATCTGTAATAAACTTCGTTGTATTTAAAGGGAATTTTAAGCTTGAACTTTCCCGGACCGATATTGCTGTTGTTTGACAATACTTTATAAATACTGTTGAAAGGCGTACTTGCATATACCGGTACAACCGTAATTGCTCCGTTAGGAAGTACATTGTGGCTTGTTACAAAGCCCGCTTCCACAATCGGAGTGCCGCTATACTGTGCAATTTCTCCGGTAAACTCCGGTTCGTAGTTGTTATTTGCTTCAATGCCATTTGTAATGATGTTCCATTTCATGTTTCCTGCATTGCTTGGCAATAAATTGAGCCGCGCATCTGTAGTGCTGTTTTCCTCTTTGGGAACAAGCAACTCTTCCTGCGAGCAGCTGCTGACCATCAGCAACATCGAAACACTTAGTGCTTTGAGTGGTAACCGTAAAGTTTTTAATTCAATTTTCATGGTTGTGTGATTAAAAGGATGATGTTTAGATAAATACACCGTTGTATTTACCGATGGCAAATATCAGTCAATTCTTAAAAGTCCATGAACAGAGTTACCAATCGGCTGTGATGCTGTATCAGACGGTTTATCGTTGTCTGAAACTGGTCTTTTATGGTAGGTTACATGATGCCTGCAAGATGGATATGATTGTAAAAATGGGAATGTAAGCAGTGAAATGTAGTGGAAAGTAGGTTGTGGAAGCTGCACGGGGATAATGCACAAATGTAAAAAGCCGTTCATGGCTGGGCATGAACGGCTTTTCGGGAAATGGATTTGGTTGAAATCAGGCTTTCCGTTTCTTGCTTTTCTTCTTGATGCCGAAAAATTCCTTGGCAATCGGGTCCGAGAGTATTTTATCAACAATCAGATCAGCGCCGTATTTGGTAAGATGGTGACTGTCGGCCATGTAAGGTTCATCTTTGGAAGACAATTTCGGGATGGATTTTACATTGATGACCCGGATATAGGAAGATTTCAAATCCCTGCTCAGGAAATTGTCCAGCTCATATGCATAGCTGTTCAGGTACCTGCGCATGGTCATTGAATTATTTTCGTAATCTCTGGCAGCAATTGTAGCATAAGGAACATTGTAACGTTCCGTCTGGCCAATGATAATGGTATTGATATTGTATTTTTTAAGATGCTGTGTTGCTTCCTTTATACCGAACAGAATGCTTTCTTCATCTACGTTGTTTTTACCGGCCCAGCTTCCGCTTAGAACCACTCCGTCGATTTTACCGGCGTTTTTAGGGATGAAATCGAAGTAGATGTAATGCATCAGCTTTCTTACCATGGCATCGTCGCCTTCATAATTCCGGATTGTAGGCAAAGTTCCGGAAGCAGTTGCCTGCAGAAAATGGACATTGGTATTTGCAAAATGTTCTCTGAAAGACTGTGACAATTGTCCTAAATGACTGTCGCCGATCAGCAGAATATTCTTTTTGCCTTCTACAATACACAGGCATTTTTCTTTGTCATAATCTTCCATTTTGCTGACATGGCATATGTCTTTATTGAACTGCAGTTCCAGCTCTTTCTTGTGCGTTCTTGCGTAACCTTCAATCTGCAGCGTTTTGTCTTTATACAAGATATCGTTTGAATTGAAATAGCTCAAAGACGCAGTTCCCGCAAAAATGAATACCATGGTGGCAAGGATCATTCTGTTGGTGGCAAACTTGATGGATTCGACGTATGTGAATGAAAGGTATCCCAAAACAATCGAGATTGCACTGAGTAAAAGGACGGACTGCAGGTTCGTGCCGATACCGTAATACTGCGCCACCACGTATACCGGCCAGTGCCACAGGTACAACGAGTACGATATTTTGCCGATAAACTGGACTACGGTATTTCTGATCGCGCCGAATTCATTGTAATTGGCAATAATGATCAGGAATGTGGCTACTACGGGAAAAATGGTGTAAACGCTCGGCCAGGGCATCATGGTATCCAGCAGCAGAAAACACGCCAGAATAGAAAGATAACCGGTAATGGCCAGAATCTTTTTCCATTTTACATCTTTGATCAGGTTTTCGGAAAAGAATGCAATCCCTCCAAACATCATTTCCCACGACCGGCTTGGAAGCAGATAAAATGAAGCCGTCGGGCTGATGTTGGTGAACAGGATGGATGCGGCGAGTATGAAAAGGGTGGAAGCAACAAAAAACGCAATGAGAAAACGCCTGTTTTTGACCAGTCTGCTCAGCAGCAGCAAAATGGCCGGGTACAGAAGATAAAACTGCCATTCAACGGATAACGACCATGTATGCAAAAGGATGTTGGTATCCGATGCAGGCGCAAAATAGTCTGAACTTTTCCAGTACAATACGTTGGATAGAAAAAGAATACTTGCGGCGGCGTTTTTCTGGTTCAGCTTGAAATCTTCGGGAAAGTAAAAAAAGAAGCCGATTACCGTCAGGGTCAGGATCAGAAAAATCAGCGCCGGGACAATTCTTTTCAGCCTCTTCTCAAAATAGTCTGTAAAGGAAAACTGGTTTTTATCAATGGAGTTAATAATGATTTTACTCATCAGATAACCCGAAATCACAAAGAAAACATCGACACCGGCAAAGCCGCCGGAAAGAAAAACAATCTTGTAGTGGAAAAGGATTACACCCAGGATAGCAATTGCCCTGAGCGCATTAATATCGTATCTGAAATTTAATTTAACATTCTTACTTTCCATAACGCATTTTAGGTAACTTGATTTTTTGTGGGGGTGTTGAGTTCTGTATAATCTTACCAGTTCTCCGGAAGATTTTCTGGCTTTTGTACAGCAGCAAAATAGAATAGCCTGATTAAAATGACAGTGTCGGAAGATCGTTTGTTCAGGCGTTTTGTACTTTCAATGATATCCATATTCGATACTGGCATAATGCTATACAGCTGTTTGGGAACTTGACATTATTAGCATTCGATAGGAACCGGATCTGATATTCAAAGCAGCTTCTGTTGAAGTATGCCCGTTTT
The DNA here is from genome assembly GCF_005860765.1 of Dyadobacter sediminis. Lineage (GTDB taxonomy): Bacteria > Bacteroidota > Bacteroidia > Cytophagales > Spirosomataceae > Dyadobacter > Dyadobacter sediminis. Next base: position 302,348 of record NZ_VCEI01000021.1, read on the forward strand.
TTTTAGTCTGCCCTGAATTTCTTGTCTCATTTCTGTTTAAGGTATAAATTGTAGTACCGGATTTTAGCAGTTGAAATTTATAAACAAAATTAAAAAATCAGTCCAAACGCATCCATGCTTTCACTGAATTTGAAATTTTAAAAAAATAAATGAGAAGAGGTACGCAAATATGAGAAGAATCTGAGAAAAGTACAAGTGTGAGCTGCTCCTTTTACGCCGCCGGATTCAATTCACGGTTAACAGAATGGAGGAACATTCATCCAGCTGGCTCTAAACGGGATAAATGGATAAATCCGGATTTTTAAAAATAGTTTTAACCGGCGGCCTGGATTTTTGTAAAACTAATCCTGGTAAAAAAAGCAAGCTTAACAAACTAATGTTAAGCTTTTGATCGGCATTTGAATGACGGTAATTCAGGATTTCAGTTTTTCAGTAAAAAAGTCGACGGTGCGTTTCCAGGCAAGTTCGGCAGCCGCTTTGTCGTAGCGCGGCGTTGTATCGTTATGAAAGCCATGGTTTGCCCCGGGATAAACATAAGCTTTGTATTCCTTGTTATTTTCCTTCAAAGCGGTTTCATACGCCGGCCAGCCTTCATTCACACGCGTATCCAGTTCTGCATAATGGATCAGCAGCGGCGCCTTTATCTTTGGAACGTCTTCAGCCGCAGGCTGTCCGCCGTAAAACGGAACCGAAGCCGACAATTCAGGAATACGGACAGCCATCATATTGGCAATCCATCCGCCGAAGCAGAATCCGACCACACCGATTTTGCCGTTGCAGTCTTTGTGGCTTTTCAGATAATCGTAAGCCGCAATAAAATCTTCCAGCATTTCATTTCTGTCGCGCTTGCTCTGAAGTTCACGCCCTTGGTCATCATTGCCCGGATAGCCGCCCAGCGGAGTAAGTGCATCCGGAGCAACGGAGATAAATCCGGCCAGAGCAGCCCTTCTTGCAACATCTTCGATATGCGGGTTAAGCCCCCGGTTTTCATGCACAACGATGATTCCGCCCAGCTTCTGCGCCGCACCTTCGGGCTTCGATAACAATGCCTTGATATCACCGCCGCCTTTTGCCGATTGATAATGGATGTATTCTGTTTTCAGCCTTGGGTCATCGGCCTGAACCTGGACGGCACCCTGATAATCGGGCATCAGAAAGCCCATCAGTGATGCCACGGTAACACCTCCTACAGCGTATGCGGACAAGTTTTGCATAAATAGCCGTCTGTCAATCCGGTTGTGCGCATAGTCGTCATAAAGATCAAATACTTCCTGCTTGATGTCTTCCTTTCTGATCTGGCTCATATGATTTCTTAAAGGTTGTTAATTGCTGTTACGGAACTGCAAGTGCATGCTTTGCATCGCTTTTGCAAGTATACTATTTTGTGGCTGGTATTCTGATTTTTAAAGATGTGGATATTCCATTTTCAGTCAGATCGGATATGGATTGTTAAAGCAGCCGTTCCGGATTTTTCAGAGTCCTGCCCTGGTAAAAAACTTTAACGGATCGTTAGTACGTCCGTTGGACATGAGACAACCTTTACAAAAGATGCCGGCTGCATCGGTCAATTGCTACTCCAGAAACTTCCGGAATTCAGAATCAATCTGGAAATTTTGTACGCCCCAATCCAGCATACGCCTGCAATCGCTTGCGGCATCTTTCAGCATGTCGGCGGATTGTCTGTAATGATATTTGTTGATTGCCGCAACAACGGCAATCTGGTGATTGCCGGCCCATTCAATATCTTCTTGGGATAATTTGGACGGTCTTTCAAAAAGATAATAATGAGCTGCGTTGTAGTCAGGATTGTGCATATTTTCTTCCAGTTGCCGCCGGGAGCAGCTCAGCTTTATTTTTCCGGTAAAAAATTCGGTGGATTCATCCGTCCCGATCATGAAAGCAGTGTCAAGCAAATGGTACCGGGCCAGTAAAGCGGGAATCTGATTAAATAACGTTGTGTCAAGGCCCGGAATCTTGTTGTCCAGCATAACGCTCATATGATTTTCATGGCAAAAATGCAGCACATCTTCCAGGCGCAAAGGCGTACTTCCGTCCAGTTTGCTTTTCAGCTTCCGGATTTCCTGCCATTTCAGATCCGCCACTTTTTTATCCAGACCGTAATATCTTTTCAGGTCAGCGTCATGATTGACGATCAGAACGCCGTCTTTGGTAACGCGCACATCGGTTTCTATCATCTTATATCCGGCGGTTGCTGCCTTTCTTAGAGCTGCCATGCCATTTTCGGTATAGGAACTGTCCACAATGCCTCCGCGATGCGCAATCAGTACAAGTTGTTTCTGGGCATTGGCCTGGTGTGCAGCCAATGCAAACAGCAGGGCAAAAGCGGATTTCAGCATTTTTTTGCAAACCTTTTCAATACGGTAAGAAATTTGCATCGGTTGAAGTAAATGATTATCTGCCAAATATAAGGTTCAAATGAAGTGAATTATATAAAGGTTAAGTTAAAAATAAAGCCTTCCCGTCATATCGGCAGGAAGGCTTTGGCTGCGTTTTGCAATCTGCAAGCAAATCAGTCGGTAATCAGTAATTTGATCGTTTCCATTGCTGCATCGGATTGTATTTCAAGAATGTAAATGCCGGATTCTACGGACTGGCCGGAAACATCTACATCCACTTTGGAAGCAGGCTGAAGGTCCGGTTTGTTGATCTCGTAGGCATGACCTGAAATACTGATCATTTTAAGATTGATTTTTCCGGAATGCTGTTCTGAAAGTTTAAGCGTAAACCGTTTCGGAGCGGGATTAGGATAAACTTCGGATTGTATAAAATCAGCATTCGTCCCGGCAATGATTTCCTCCAAACCGGTTCTCACAGCGGTTTGCGGCACGACTTCGATGGCATTGATCAGGGGCTGGTTCACAGACCCGGTTGTGAAATTGATATTCATGATTCCGTCGGTTACGGTTACCGGGAAAGTTTCCTTCACTGCCCTGACCGCGCCACCTGCTTTTGCATAGATATCATAATTGGTCAGCTTGCTGGCTCCTTCGATCGCTACATTGAACCTGCGTTTGCCTGATCCGCCCGCTACTTTGCCCGGCGCGCCGAAGTAAAGCTCGGCAAAATGCAGGATGACACTGTACGAACCATTGGTGACCGGGATGCTGTAACTGATCGTAGCTCCGGAGCGTGCCGAGCGGTAAATGACATCGTCGGTTGTATTGAGGATATCTACTGAACTTGCCGCAGTCGGGATTGTGCTGGTTCCTGTAAAGTATTTATCCGCAATAAACGCTCTGTTTCCAGATGCCGTATAAGCCGATCCGCCGACATTGATGCGGGTGGCAGTTGCCGTGGAATTGTTGACAGTGACAGTAAATGTTTCACTGTCGGACAAGCTTGGTGATCCGTTGTCAGCGACTTTAACCGTAATGCTGAAAGTGCCCGTGGCAGCCGGTTTCCAGCTGAATGCTCCGGAAGTCGGATTGATCGTGGCGCCGTTTGTGGTTCCGGTCAAAGAGAACGTCTTGGTTTGTCCGGCATCCGGGTCGGTTGCAGTGGTAGTGAAAGTCAGTGTCTGGCCAAGTGTGACGGTCTTGTTGCCGATCGATGCCAGAACCGGTGCCTGATTTTGTGCAGCGGTTTGCGGCACGACTTCGATGGCATTGATCAGAGGCTGGTTTACAGACCCGGTCGTGAAATTGATATTCATGGTTCCGTCGGTTACGGTTACCGGGAAAGTTTCCTTCACTGCCCTGACCGCGCCGCCTGCTTTTGCATAGATATCATAATTGGTCAGCTTGCTGGCTCCTTCGATTGCTACATTGAACCTGCGTTTGCCTGATCCGCCCGCTACTTTGCCCGGCGCGCCGAAGTAAAGCTCGGCAAAATGCAGGATGACACTGTACGAACCATTGGTGACCGGGATGCTGTAACTGATCGTAGCTCCGGAGCGTGCCGAGCGGTAAATGACATCGTCGGTTGTATTGAGGATATCTACTGAACTTGCCGCAGTCGGGATTGTGCTGGTTCCTGTAAAGTATTTATCCGCAATAAACGCCCTGTTTCCGGATGCCGTATAAGCCGATCCGCCGACATTGATGCGGGTGGCAGTTGCCGTGGAATTGTTGACAGTGACAGTAAATGTTTCACTGTCGGACAAGCTTGGTGATCCGTTGTCAGCGACTTTAACCGTAATGCTGAAAGTGCCCGTGGCAGCCGGTTTCCAGCTGAATGCTCCGGAAGTCGGATTGATCGTGGCGCCGTTTGTGGTTCCGGTCAAAGAGAACGTCTTGGTTTGTCCGGCATCCGGGTCGGTTGCAGTGGTAGTGAAAGTCAGTGTCTGGCCAAGTGTGACGGTCTTGTTGCCGATCGATGCCAGAACCGGTGCCGAGTTGGCCGGAGCATTAACAGTAACAGTAATCGTTTCACTATCCGATAAATTGGGCGAACCGTTATCCGTAACCGTAATGGTAAAGTTAAAAGTACCTGCAGAAGCCGGCTTCCAGCTGAAAGCACCGGAATTTATATCAATCGTAGCGCCAGAGCCGTTTCCGGTCAAAGAGAACGTCTTGGTTTGTCCGGCATCCGGATCGGTTGCAGAGGCAGTGAAAGTCAGCGTTTCGCCAAGCGTAATGGTCTTGTTGCCGATTGTTGCCAGCACAGGTGCCGAGTTGTCCGCCTGATTAACAGTAACTGTTATCGTTTCACTATCCGACTGGGCCGGTGATCCGTTATCCGTTACTATAACGGTAAAGGTGGCAGTTCCCGTAGCGGCCGGTTTCCAGCTGAAAGCGCCGGTTGCCGAATTGATAGTGGCACCGTTTGGCGCATTTGTCAGTGAGAATGATTTGGTTTGTCCGGCATCGGGGTCGGTCGCGGTTGCGGTGAAAGTCAGCGTTTCGCCGAGTTTGATTGTTTTGTTACCAATTTCTGCGAGAATCGGTCTGGAGTTGGCCGGATTGACCGTGATTGTATAACTGGCGTTTTCCGAGCAATTGCCTTTGGTGGCTGTTACGGTTATGTTGCTATTGGTACCTGCCGCAGTTGGCGTTCCGCTGATCACTCCTGTTGAGGATTGAATAGAAAGTCCTGCCGGCAGGCCTGTTGCCGTAAAAGTATATCCTGAAAGGTTCGTGTTGATATCCTGGCTGTATGGATCACCAACCTTGGCAGCTGGCAAAGCAGTTCCGCTGGCGGGAGTAAATACCACTGCCGGACAAGTAGGGGCTGAACAACTGATGGTCACACTGATCAGAACCGGTGTACTTGCAGCATTGGTTGTTGACAAGTCAGCGCGGTACTGGATGTAACGCGATGTTCCGCCTACATTACTGCCGTTGGAAGCAATCGGGGTAAATGCGGTCCATGAATCATCGGCTGTATTGGACGAATTGCCTTGTCTCTGGAAAAGCTTTATGTCCGTACCTGAAGGAATGCTTGCCGCCCAGTTGGCGATCTGCCATGTTTTGTCCGTACCGCCGTCATATACGCGGGAGGTAAAACTTCCTTCCGAAGCATAAGGGCTTATGCGTGCCCAATCCAGTTTGACAGACGATGAACTGGACTGATAATCGCTTGCTGCAAAACGCATAGGCGTTGTAATAGCAGTTGAACTGCTGTAAACAAGATCATTATCAACATAAAAATCAACTCCGTTGGATTTCCAGACGACCTTGTACCGATGTGCCGAACCAAACAGATTACCTGGAACAGGAATGTTTTCGATCGTGCCGTTGAAGGCTACCCTTGCCAGTAGTGAACTGCTGCTGTTATTTGTTCCGAACATAGCCCAGGTCGAAACCGTATTAAACATTTCTGAGTTGTTCCCTGCGCCAAAGCCGATGTTCTGGAAAGCCTCTGCTTCGAAAGTTGCAACGAATTCTACAGATGTGCCCGGTGAAAAAGTAGTTGTTACCGGTTCCGTATTGAAGCGGGCACCATCTACAACAATCTGACCATTTGAATTCGTACTGGAACCACCTGATGGCCAAGGGTAACTCTGCCATTCGCTGGCCGGCGGCAGGCTGCTGAACTCTTCCACAATAGCCGGTTTTAAAATAACTCCTTCGTTGGTAACGTAAGTATTGTTACCCGTTGTTTCGGCGTTGAAATTACTTGCTGACACATCTTCAAAGCAGTTAGCAGCTGGTGTGGTAAAGCTTGATGCGGCTGCAGATGTGGCAGGCATAACGGTGCTGTTACCGGCTGCGTCCGCTGAAACTACCCTGTAATAGTAAGTTGTTCCGGCGGAAAGGCCGCTGAATGTAACGGTATGGCTTGTAACCAGTTCTGCGTCAGATGCATTTTGGTTGAGCTGTCCGGAAGCAGTACCGTAATTTACTCTTGAATCCGAGGCTTCATTGGTTGTCCACTTTATCGTAGCAGTACCCGGGCTTGGCTGAGTAATTGTGATTCCGGAAATCTGCGGTCCGGCCTCATCCGTATCATATGTTGCAATGTAATTACCGTTGTTAGCCGGAAAGAATGCATACTGAATGCCTTTGATGGTTTCGGTCGTATACGTTACTGCATTTCCGTTTACGGTAAGTCCTGCCAGTTTTTTATCATCCGCGTCAACAGGAAGCATTGCACGTAAATTAGTCGATCCGTTCGCAGCTGTTATGCTGAAATTCAGTTTGTTGTTGGCCCATGTCATAGCTCCGAATGAAGAGTTGTTGCGACCGTCCAGCCATGTCAGCATTTGCTTTGCAGAAATAACAGGCACCTGCCGTTGCTGTGCCGCGGCCACAATCACGTCGGAACCGTTGCTGCTGTTTCCTCCGTTTACATCGGTATGCATATTGGCTGTAAATACACCATAGTAACCTTTACTGCCCGTTGCATTATCCAGCAGCTTGTTGATATGCGTGGAATAAGTAATGCCCGATTCGTCCGTCAGTTGCGTGGTTGCCTGATATACGTCAATCAGCGTGCCGTCCAGGTTGGCGAAGCGCATCGGCATACCCGAACCGGTGAACATGCCCGGACGATTATTTACCCAGACGTCCGGCCAGTAATAATAATTTGCATCCAGCCGGATGCCGTTTTCCAGTTCTACAATCGGATTGGAAGCCCAGTCGCTCCATGTGATGCAGTGATTTCGGTTTGTCGCAGGCTTGGCCAGGCTGGGGAAATTTTGTGCAAGTGCCGGCAACTGCGAATTGAAATTACCCCTCAAAGTGGCCGGTGTGAAATTGCCGCAGTCCGTACTCAGGTGAAGGCTGATTTCAAAACCCTGTGCCTGAAATGCAGCCGCCTGTGCGTCTGTAATCGGTGTATTCGGATAAATGTAGGAAGTTGCTCTTACCGCTGTCCAGTTATCAACTGCCGACTGATTGTTGGAAGCACTTTTGCTGATGTAATCATTGAACCTGCCGACCGTACCGCCGCTTCCATGGTCATCGCCTGTCATGATCACGGCCGCTTTCAGGCCGCGCGGCAAATACCAGAACCGGGGCAGCGGTTTTCTATGCATGTTGTTCAGCAAAATGATGTTGGCCAGCAATCGCTGCTGCTCATCGGCCTGCGGAATTTCAATTTTGTTAAAATCAACCCAGTTTGGATAAAACAGATCATCAGACCGGATCGGATCGATTTGCCCATCCCGTTTTTGCCCTGCCCACGCCGGATTTCCCTGGCGGGTATAAACGATTGATTTTGCAAGGTCATAAGTAAATGCAATGGCTTTTCCGCCGTTGGTGCCCGCATTCCGCGTGGTCACTGCCGGATTGTCTGTTGCAGTACTGGCATTTGAATACAGGTTGGCAAGACTTGTTGCGCCGTTCAGCGTATACAGATTCGCCGTTCCGTGATACTGGATCGTTTCATTCACAATTCCTGCGCCGGGGCCGGTTGGGTTTATTTTCAAATACTTGTCCGACAATGATCCGCTTGCAGGTGTAATGCCGAACAGGGAAGCTAACTGGGCATCGGGCTTGAATGCAATCAGCGTGCCGCCTGCATTGGTCCAGTTTGTAAGCGCCGTAACATTGGCAGCCGAAAGCGCAATTTCTCCCAGAATAATCACATCGTAGCTGTTGATCAGCGTTGGAGTTTGTGTTATATCCGAAATATCTCTGGCAGCAAATGCATTAAAACCTTCGGCTCTTAGAATCTCTGCCGGATACTGGCTGAACGGATTTTCTGTGGAGCTGATGACCAGAATAGGTCCACCGGGGCCGTCAACAGGTGAAGGCGGCGGCGTACTTTGTGTTGTAAACGTGGAAGTAAAGTTGCTTGCCATGATGTTTCCTGCGGCATCTTTGACACGCGGATCGGTACTTCCGCCTTTTACCTCAATTGTATAGCTTGACGAGTAAATCAGGGCAGTATTCGGATTGAGCGTAGCCGTAAAAGTAGCTGCATTATAGGTTACGGCAGCTGGTATCACTGTACCTGCACGCAGCAACCTGATCGTAGAAGATGAGATGGAACTGGCGTCTATTTCTTCATTGAAGGTTACTAAAATATTGGACTGAATGTTTATGCCGGTGGCGTTCGGAGCCGGCGAAACGGACGAAACAACAGGCGGTGTTTCGTCTTCGGCACCATCGTCAAATACGACATCCACAAAGTAGTTGCTGGATTGATAATTATCCGTAGGGAAAGTTGGCGTTGCGGAATATCTGTAAATACCGTTGTTGCCGTCTTCGTTATCGGCCAGCCCTCTCAGCGGACCTTTTACTTTTGCCAAGCCAAAATAGGGATTGACTGCGGAATAATTTCCCGCGCCGCTATGATAGGAAATGACGTAAGTCGTATTGGGAGTAATGGCTACGGGCGTAGTAAAATTTGCCTGCTGCCATCCGGAAGCCGTTTCATTCTGAAAAACAATTTCTGCCAGTTTTACTCCGGCATTGCTGTAAAGTTGTCCGGTATGGGTTCCGGTGTTTCCTTCCTGTTTATAAAAACGCACGCCTGTAACATTTCCGGCTATTGTAGAACGGAATTTCATACCTAGCTGGATTCCTCCGCTGTTGTCATTGAAGAGATTGTTTGACGGCACATCCGTTGGCTGAAACACCGTACACGGACAAGGCTGTGCAGCCGGGGCCGTAATGTTTACATTGACGGTATTTACTGCGCTCAGGTTTCCTGAATCATCGAATGCCCGGCTCCGGATGGTGGCACTTCCTTGTGTAACGGGTATCCATGAAAAATTCCAGCTGGTGGTACCCGTTGCAAGCCGCCACGTTTTGCCTTCATCCGTAGAAACTTCGATTCCGGCAACTGTATTGGCGTCCGAAGCAGTTCCTGAAATGTTCACCGAAGTGCCGCTCGGAATGTTTGCACCATTCGACGGAGAAGTAACCGTCAGGGCAGGAGCGACGAAATCTGTGGAAGCAGTGGCTGCAACAAGGTCCGACTGGCGGGTAGCCGGCTGCACACCCATATCCGCAAACAGGTTTACAGTTGCCTGCTGCATGGCTTTACTGACCGGGGCATTGCCTCTGTCGTGGTTATCATCCAGGCCCCATGCCCATTGAACTGTTCCGGCTCCAAACACCAGGGCGCCGCTGCTGTGCTTGTACAAGGTAAGATAATGCGTTTTGCCGTTCAGTACCGTTCTTGACAAGAGGATTCTTCCGGCAGGATAAGTCGAGCGATAGTCTTCCTGTTCTGGGTCCCATTCGTAGCCCAGTGTATTCTGAGTCAATGTATGCGAACCGCTCTGAAGCGAAGCCACTGCTGTATTGCGCCAGAACCGCAGGTTTTTATAATCGGCCGGAACCTGAATGGTACCGGTATTCCCGTCCCAGCTTGCCTGTCCGCTAAGTTCATTTTCGGGGTTGCATCCGTCATGGCCGGCAATATCGCATCCGCTGCGCCATAATCCGGTCCATGTTGTACTTGGGTCGCACTTGCCGTTGCACTGGTTTTCTCCCAGACGTCCTTCCTTATAGCATACCAGTGTGCGGTAAGTAGTGGAGGTATTGGCAATACTGTTTTCCCAGCGGGTTTTCCAGTAAACTTCATTGCCGCTGAAAAAAGCGAGGTGCGTACCCGAATTCCGTGCCGCCGTTACGTTGTCACGCATGCCTTTGGACCAGTATTCATCGTGGCCAACAGACATAAAAACCTTATGGTTCTTAATAAGTCCGCCGCGACGGTCACTGTCAACATTGGTTGTGTAAGTCATGTCATAGCCGTTTTTTTCCAGAAAGCGAATCATCGGGTATTCCGAATTGAACAGCCAGTCCTCTTCCGCGCCGCCTCCGCCTCCGCCTGAGCGTGTCAGGAACGGGCGGTTATAGCTTACTTTGGATGCTTTGCCAATGTTATTGACACCTGCATACAAGCTTCTGCCATTGTTCTCGTCGCCGTATACATTGTACGCCTGCCAGGTGGCATCGGATGTTTGGAAAAGCAAATTGGAATTGCTGTTGTCATCCCTTACAACAAAAGCAATATGACTGGATCCGGCTGGATTGGATCGTGTCAGTTTGGCAATATAAATGCCCGAAACTGCATCGGACGGAATTACCCATTGGGCGGATTCGTCCCAGTTGCCGCAATCCACAAGGCCCGTAGCATCCGTCATGCAGGGTGGCTGCGGCGAAGCGGTACTTTTGTCGAAGCCGGCAATAAACCGTGCACCGTTTCCCTGGTAATAGCCCAGCCTGTAGATATCTATTCTGTAACCGGCAGCGCTCGTCTTGATTTTGAACCGGGCGGTTTCCCCTTTGTTATAACTGATATCCGTTGCGAATCCCTGTATACTGAGATCGCCTGCTCCGGTAATATCCCATTGACTGGCGGGACTGCCCGTTTTGGCATTTTCAATAACAATAGCATTGCTCTGGGCGACTACCTCAGTAAATCGCAGCATGCTGATCAATAATAAACTAATAGCGAGACGTATTGATCCTGACATATTAATTAATTGATAAGTGGAACATTGAACAGTTAATTGATAGAATTACTATTGGAAAAAGAACGCGTAATAAGTCCGTATTCCTGATCAGCCGGCAACTGGCAAGCAGGAAATATGCAATGGATTAATAAAAAGAAGATTTGCCTGAAGATCAGGTTGTTTGAAAGTACTGGGAAAAATTACTGCTACAGCACAAAGACTAAATACCCGCTGATGATAAGTAAGTCCGGATCAGTTTCTATATAAAAGGATAGCTTTACGTGTTAATGGATGATGCTGATTTTAAGGTCATCTTTCACCAAATGTAAAATTAAAAATTTAAATCTTGTCATAAAAAAGTAATAAAAAATATAAAAATTTTCATGTAGAATAAATTTTAGTTTTGTTATCCAAGAAGGTCAATTCCTTGTTAGGAGTAAGTTAATTACCTGCTTATAGCATAAATTGGTAAGTGCCTGAAAAGAAGTTTTTGTAAGATCCATGAATACCTTATTTCTATATACGTTCCTAAAATGGCTGTCAGGAAGTAGCAGCCATCCTTTTCATACCGGCAGGGTGAGAATATTGCGAAAATAGCACTTCTGGTAAACAGTCTATCCGTATTGATAGGGCTGTTTAAGACGGCATTACACGCTGTTTTTGCTTGCAGGCATTATTTAATCAGGCTGCAAATTTTCGAATGTTTGAGATTAAAGGGCATTTTCTCTGATTTTACCGAAAAAGATCATTGAAGCATTGCGGATATTCCGGTTCCAACAAATAAGCCATATTGCAGACAGAATTATCAGTTGCAAATAGAATATTTTTAGCTTCATGAATGGAAAAATGGGGTATGCCTCATCATAAAAACGAATTCTGCCAGCCTGCTTAAAACAGAGGCTGCTAACTAAGAAAATAAAGCCATGAACATCCAGCAATCAAATGAGTTATCAATCATTGATTTCTTAGGCAAAACCGGAATTGAACCCAGCTATAAAGCGTGGGAACCAATGGTATGTATTTCCTGTACGGGAGCCGGAGTATTCCCTGTCGTTTAAAGTCAATGCAGCCATCAACAGATGGTATGACTACGCGCTCATGCAAGGAAGCAAGTTATTTGACCTGGCTGAGAGGATTTATCCAAATCAGGATACCGACAGCCTGGTGGAAAAGATAAATCAGGCAATCTCGTCTTCACATGGCAGGTTACAGGCAAGCGCATTGGCGTTAAAAATTGTACTCAAAATTAAACTTCCTTTAGATTATTTTACCAACTCATTCTAGCCCTGAAAACTGGTTTGTAGTATTTGCTTTGTTCTTGTAAACTGAAGGATGCAATTGCAAGTAAATGCTTGTAGCTTTATTGTTTTACGTTCAGTATGCTCTTTATTAAACTCAGCCCGTTTATGAATTCACATTACTTTAATGAAATATCTTTTCCAAATCCTGGTCGGATATGCTGCTTTCAGATCATAAAGAAGCAGAAACTGCTTCTTTCAATTGTGTTGTGCTTACTTGCAGCATCCGGTTTGCTGGCACAGCCAGCCATTGAATGGGACAAAGCCTATGAACCTGTTCCGGGCCTGGCGCCCAAAATTGTATGTCCTACGGCTGACGGCGGTATCATTGTAGGGCGGGCACTGTATCCTTCCGACAATGCAGATTACATTGTTGTGAAATACGATGTAAACGGAAATAAAGAATGGGACAAAACATTTTCCGGAAACAAACAGGATAATCTGAACGCGATTATTCAGACCTCCGATGGAGGCTATTTACTTGGCGGCTCCTCCAACTCGGATCCTGGCCAGGATAAAACCGATAATGCGTATGCATCTTCTGTGGATTACTGGATTGTCAAGATCTCGGCCAATGGCAGCAAAGAGTGGGATAAAACCTATGGCGGAAGCCGTGCTGATAATGTAAGATCTCTGAAGCAGACAAAGGATGGCGGTTATCTGGTTGGCGGTAATTCTCTTTCATCCAGGGATGGCGTCAAGTCTGAATCCAGCAGAGGTGCCCATGATATATGGGTTATCAAAACAACTTCGGACGGCACCAAGGAATGGGATAAAACCATCGGAGGAAGCTGGCCGGACAGCCTGGTCTATGTGGATCAGACTGCCAGCGGAAATTACATTCTGGGCGGTACCTCACTTTCATACGTAGGCGGGGATAAAACCGCTCCTAACAAAGGCCTTTATGACTTCTGGGTTGTACAATTGGCACCAGACGGTTCGAAGATATGGGACAAGACGTTTGGTGGCTATATTAGTGATAATTTGAAATTCATGGAGCGTACTTCCGACGGAGGCTACATCATGGGCGGCCAGACCGGTTCCCCGGTCGGCGAGGATAAATCGGAAAATGGATTCGGTTATCTTGATTACTGGCTGATAAAGATCAATGCAGACGGAGTCAAACAGTGGGACAGAACACTTGGAGGAACAAGGGGAGACCTTCTAACTTCTGTAAAGCAGACCCCTGACGGCGGTTATATTATCGGGGGCAGTTCCAGCTCGGATAAAAGTGGCAACAAGACGGAAGCACGTAAAGGATCTACGGATTACTGGATTGTAAAACTAAACGCAGATGGCAGCATAGCCTGGGACAAAACAATTGGCGGAGCAAGGGATACAAACAATCAGCTGATTGGTGCTTTTGTTGCACAGGACGGCGGATACCTGTTATGCGGAACTTCGGCAGGGAAAGCTACCGGCAATGACAGAACGGTGGCTATGTCCAATTCACCCGAATTATGGGTCGTGAAGCTGGTTTCAGAAACCAATACCAAGGCACTGACCTTTTCTTCCGGCTCACTCAAGTTCACCAAAGAGGGAAACAGCACAATTCCAGCGCAATCCGTTAAGCTTTCGGCAAATACCGGAACGCCTGCTGTAACCCTTAAGAATTCCAAAGTCAGCTGGCTGACGCTTCCTGCACCTGCACTGGGCTCCTTGCCTTTTACGGTAAATCCCGCAGGCCTTTCTCCGGAGAAATATACCTCACTCGTTGTAGCAACGGCTCCCGGTTATGCACGGGCTTTGCTGAAAGTCAATCTGCATGTTAATGATGTAACGACGCCGCCTGTACTGGATCCCATCGGAGACAAGGAATTAACTGCCGGAGATACACTTGTATTTACAGCAACGGCTACAACAGGAGCCGGTCAAACAAAACAGTTTTCACTGATTGGCGCACCTGAGGGTACAACAATCGGCGAATCCGACGGGGTTTTCAGCTGGGCTCCTCTGGTTGCGGGCACTTACCGGTTTGTAGTCAGGATCAGCGTTGCTGCTATGCCGGAACTATATGATGAGGAAACGATAACTGTAAAAGTACTGAAGCCGGCCAATGAAACTTCCGTCCGCATCAATGCAGGCGGCGGTGCTTACAAAACCTCCGACGGGCGCATTTTTGACGCGGACAACTATTACAGTGGCATCGACCGCACCAGCACGATTGGTGCTGACGTGGATATTCTGAGCACGACGGACGATGAGCTGTACCGTTCAGGCCGTAGCTCGGATTACTTTAATTACAACATTCCGGTCAAGAACGGCATTTTAAAAGTGACACTCCATTTTGCAGAAACCTATTGGGGTGTCTATCCCGGGCGTCCGGGCGACAAGGACAAGCGTCGGTTCAATGTGAGTGCGGAAGGTGTGGTGAAGCTGGACAATTATAGCATCATCGGCCATGCAGGCCAGCCGTTAAATGCCGTACAGGAAACCTTCGAAGTGGCCGTTACCGACAGTGTTCTTAATCTGGCTTTCAGCTCAACACAAGAAAAGCGCGACCAGCCGCGGGTATCGGCCATTGAAGTGGAATTTGTCAATTCTTTACCAATAATCATCACGCCGGTTGCAGATTCTTACGTAAGTTATGGCGCCAATGCCAATACCAATTACGGAAAGGAGCCCACGTTAGATGTTAAAGCGACGAGCGTTCCGGAACTGCAGCGGGTATCTTATCTCAAATTCTCGCTGGCCACTGTCAGCGATGTAACCAGCGCGAAGTTCCGCATCTACGGCTATAACCATCAGGCCGACACCAGGGTTAATCTGGACTTGATCGGACTAGACAATGACGACTGGACCGAAACCGGCATCACTGCCAATAATGCCCCAACCGGCGTAATGACTGCGTTGGCTTATTTGAGCGTGACCCGGGAACCAGAGTACTTTGAAGTGGATATTACAGAATTTGCCAAAGCCCAGTTCGCCAGTGACAAAATGCTGACCTTGCGGATCGATCAGACCTTCGGCGGCAAAAGGATTATATTCAACAGCAGGGAAAACGCCGCATTCAGGCCGGAGCTGATCATCAATACGAGTGAGCCCGTGAATTCTGTTACCAGGCTTGCCGCGGAAGAAGTGGACAACAATACTGCTGAATCCGGCGCGGAAAGTTCTGTCATTTACCCCAATCCGGTGCGTACGCAATTCACGCTTCAGATCGGAAACCAGCATCAGGAAGCGGTTGCTTTGCAGCTTTTCAATGAAGCCGGAAAAGCTTACAACATCAAAACGCCTGAGTTGCTGCACGCAGGAACCAAAGCCGAAATCAGCATTGCGGATCTTGCATTGAGTGAAGGAATTTATTTTCTGAAAGTACAGTCCATTTCCAAGTCGGAAGTGCTGAAAATAGTGGTAATTAAATAAAATAGCTTGGTACACAAAATCTCAACAGCACCTGGTGAAATCCCGGTGCTGTTGAGATTTTGTGTACTTACTTGTTATGTTAGACAAAAAAAGTTAACTCTTGTAAAAAGGACTTTAAAGTTGTAAACAAGAGTAGAGCTATAAATGAAAATTATAAAATAGTACCTTGAATAATACCATGGTGTTTTCTCTTGATTTCAGATGTTTAAGAATTATTATTTTTAAATCAATGTAAATGACTTATGTATGTTTTAGTTCATTAAACAAACGTGTAGGGCGGGGTCAAACGTAATTTTTGCACCACTATTTATTGTACTGTTACTATCAGCTGTTTAGTATTGTTCCGAAAATAAACTGGTAATAAAAAATCATATTATTCATAAACAGGAAAGCCGTACTTCTCTTGGAAGTACGGCTTTCCTGTTTATGGTACTTTTCAGCTTTTTACTCGGTCACCAGCATTTTAATCACTTCTGTAAATTCGTCCGACTTGATTTTAAGAAGATGGATTCCCGAACTTAGCGAAAGACCGGAAATACTGACCGCTGCTTTTTCGCCCGGCCGGACATTTTCAGTTCCCGTAATCGCATACCCTTTTCCCGATTCGCTGATCAGCTCAAACGAAACCGGACCGGCATGCTGTCTGGATACGGAAACCGTAAAATGATCTTTGACCGGGTTGGGATAAACGTAGGATTCCAGATCAGTTTGTGCTGTTTCCTTGCTGCCTTCCTGACTTAACCGTGTATTCTTATTGGACTCCGGCGCAAGTTGGATAATGAGCTCAGGCCTGTTAAATGCATTCTCCTTGCTGTTAAAAACCAATCGGGTATTGCGGTTATTCGGATCATTCAAAAACAGGCTTACAAATCCTTCGTTCATTTCATGCTGGGCTTTTACATAGCCGGTAACATCCACTTCGTAGTACTGATAAACATCGTTGACGCCCGCCAAGCCCAGTGACGGCGTAGATGCTGCCGGTGCGTTGTTGCTGGTGATGCCGTCTTCTTTCCAGCTACCCTCATCGACTCCATAGGCATGAAGGTAAATCGTGTTGCTGTTTTCATGGTTATGGCCGTAAATCCTAAGTTTGGCCGTAGCAATTTTCTCTTGCGGAAGCTGGAACCTGAGGTACGATGAACGGTTTGGGGAAAGGTCACTGCCGGGCACCCGCTTGATTTCCAGATCCGGTGAAAAGCCGAAATTCATGTTTTTAAACGTGCTGTCCCGTACAAATGCATCCGCAACCGGACTGAGCGCCAAACTGCCTACAACGACTTCAATGGCGGATATTCTGGGCAGGTCGGCTGCACCGCTCAGGAAATCAATGTTGAGCATGCCGTCGGTCACGGCCACGGGAAAGGATTTCTGGACAGCGCGCATGGCACCGCCGGCTGCAACGAAAATATCAAAATTGGTCAGCTTGCGTCTGCCTTCCATATCCACATGAAACTGTCTCTTGCCAGCGCCGCCTGCACCTTTTCCGGGCACACCGTACCAGATTTCAGCAAAGTGCAGAATCACCGTGACTTTGCCATTTGGAACCGGAATGTTGTAGCTGAAAGAAGGCGAGCAGCGGCCCGAACGGTAAAGCACATCATCGGTGGTATTCAGGATATCGCCTGTCGCAATTAAAGTGGTGCGGTCGGTTCCGGCATAATACTGGTCTTTGCTGAACTGTCTTTCGCCGGAAGCTGCAAATGCTTCACCGCCCGCATTGATGCGCAGCGTAGCCGAAGGCAGCACTTCCTGGTACTTAAACAGCTCGGCGCCATACATGCCGTTATCAGCCGAAATCAAAAGCTGGTTGTTTAAGGCTGCAAGTTCGTAAAACTTCGTAGAACCACCGGGCGTCATATCGTAAGCGAGAACGGTGGACTCGGCTGTGCCGCGTGATTTCCAGAGTTCGACACCGTGTGTTCCGTCCGATACGGTAAAGTAAAGCGTACTGCCTACGGCTGTCGTGTTGCCTAAATAGGTGCCTTCATTACGATCTTGGATGTCTTTCAATTGAAAGGTACCTTCTTCGCTGCCATCGCTTCGCCAGAGTTTTTCTCCGCTACAAGGAGGGATAAAGTACAACAGGTCACCGGCTGCTGTGAAATTGCGCGTTCCAACCTCAGGAACGTAACCATTGCAGTACGTAAGCGTGATTGTGCCCTGCTCGGTCCCGTCTGTTCTCCAGAGAAATTCACGATTTAATTTACGATCATACCCATTCTGATTGATGATATAAAAGGTGACTGCCGAAAAATAAACCAGGTTATTGACCGTCGTCAGTTCCGAGAAAGTAGCATCCGGATCATCGGTATAAATATCCTTGATGACCGTTGTTCCTGCCGAAGTTCCGTCCGTTTTAACCAGCAGATGATGATTGTTCACGTCATTGATCACAAAATAAACCTGATTATTGGCTACGGTAATGGACTTATAAAGGTATTGTCCCCGCCGTTGCACCAGCTGCCTGACGATTACTGTGCCCGCTGCCGTGCCGTTGCTTTTCCAGAGTTCTACACTGTTTACGCCGTCCCATGCGCCGAAAAATACTTCTCCGTTTAAAGTAACCGGTGAAAAGGTAGGGGTACGTACAAAAGTCCGGATCAGCTCCGTTCCGGCTGCCGTTCCATTGCTTTTCCAGAGCTGCATGCTGCCTGATCCGTTGACGATGCCAAAAAACAGGGTGCCATTTACATTGATCAGTCCCTGCAGGGTATCGGCTTTGGTGAAGTCTTTTAATTTGATCGTTGTGGCCGAAGTTCCGCTGCTTTTCCAAAGACTATGTACCTGTGAACCGTTTCCGGTAACAAAATAAACCGCTCCGTTTACATGGGTGATCTGCTCGGGATTGGAGCTGTTTGCTCCGGTTAATACGTCACTGACAAGCACCGTGCCGACGTTACTGCCGTCTGTTTTCCAGAGCTCGCGGCCATGGATGCCGTCATCCGCTGAGAAGTAAGAGACATCATTTGCCTGTGTAAAATTGCGGGGTGTGGATTCGGGTCTGGCGATGTCGGTGAGTGCAACAGTGCCGCCTGTTACCATCGTGCTTTTATAAAGCTCAAGTCCGGACCCCGGATTGCCATTGAAGTACAACGTGCCGTTCGCATCCAGGAGCTGCGTAGCCCGCGCATCAGCCAGAACTTTGGTGCCATAAACAGTGCCATTGCTTTGCCATAACTTATCTCCCGAGCCGTCATTGGCCATAAAAGCAGCCTTGCTGCCAACGGCTTTCAATTGTGATATACCGGAACCTGCACTGCCTGGGCGAATGTCTTTAACGAGCTCCGTGCTGGAAGCCGAGCCGCTGCTGATCCATAGTTCCTGTCCGCTGGCGCCATTATTTGCGGTAAAATAAAGCTGCCCGTTTATCACAGTAAACAGTGAAGGGTCGGAAGAGGCCGCACCCGGATTGATATTTTCAACCAGAACAGTTCCTGCTGCACTGCCGTTTGATTTCCAGAGCTCGTTGCCGCTTATGCCATCATTGGCCGAGAAATACAACGTGCTGCCTGCAGCGGTCAGGTTTTCAACGCCGGAGGCAAAGGTTTTTACCAAGGTAATTGCAGCAGTATTGCTGGCTTTATACAGTCCAATGTCTTGCCCGGCAGACCCTTTGAAGAATACTTCATTGCCAACTGCCTCCAGAGAAGAAAATGAACCGGTGCCTATAGTATTTGCAACAGCCATTGTTCCGGCAGGAGTGCCATCGGATTGGTAAAGGTAATTAACGCCACTGTTGTCAACGACAATGAAAAACAAGGTTCCGTTAACATCGACTATTTCCGGGATCCGAATCGGATCCATGTAAGATCCTTTCTTTATGACTGTTCTGCTATTTCCATTTATTTTTAACAGGCCCTCGAAATAACTGTAGAAATAAATTGATCCGTCTTCAGTCGTGTAAAATGGAATGCCCGTTCCAAGAAAATCAGGATCAAGTTCGGTGATGTATTTGGTGCCTTCCGGCGTGGCGTCGCTGCTGTACAATGCATTCCCCAGTTCATAAGAATGAACTACAAACAAGAGACGGCCATTTAATGTGGACAGACCGTTTACATAAGAACCTTCCGGCATTTTCATGACGAACTCGGTTCCTTCGGCTGTGCCGTCACTTTTCCATAATCCGTTTTTCTGAAAGCCGTCGTCTGCAATCATGTAAATCAAATCGCCTAGTTTAACAGACGCCTGAATCTTGAATCCCTTTTCTGTTCTGGACACGTTGATGTCTTTGACAAGGGAGCCTTCCTGGGCCAGCAACGGCTGTATACTGATCAGCAGCAAGGCTAAAAACGGTAATAATTTTTTCATAAACCGGAAATTGAAAGTTGAGTTAAGGATTAAAGTTTGTTGTAATTTGAAGAATGAAAGCCGTCCTTGAAATCTTTCGGACGGCTTTCATTTGTTTATGCTTGCTAACTTGTAAGCTTAATCCTACTCAGTGACCAGCATTTTGATTACTTCTGTAAATGCATTCGATTGTATTTTCAGCATGTAAATGCCTGTGCTGAGTGTTAAACTAGAAATATTCACCTCCGCCTTTTCTCCCGGCCTGGCGCTTTCAGCTGTGCGCACTGCATAACTTTTTCCTGCCTGGCTGATTAGCTCAAAAGAAACCGGACCTACATGCTGCATGGAAAGGGAAACGGTAAACTGTTCTTTTACCGGATTCGGGTAAATGACGGATTCCTGTTCAGCTTGTACGTTTTCAGCAATGTTTTCCTGATTTAACCGTGCCGAACTATTGCTTACAGATGCAGGCTGAATGACTAACTGAGGAGGGTTAGCGCTATTTTCCTTGCTGTTGAAGACAAGCCTTGTATTCCGGTTATTCGGATCTGCCAAAAGCAAAGTCAGCAAATCGTTGCCGGATTCCTGTTGTGCTTTCACATAACTGGTTACATCAATTTCATAGTACTTGTATTGGTCATTGACAGCTACGTAGCCCAGCGAAGCCGTAGAAGCAGCGGGCGCATTGTTTTTGCTGATGCCGTTTTCAGTCCAGCTATCGTCATCCACGCCATAGGCATGCAGGTAAATATCCTTGCTGTTTTCATGGTTGTGGCCATAGATGCGCAATTTGGCAGAACCTACATCAAACGTTTGTGGCAACTGAAAACGAACGTAAGAAGAACGTTTTGTGGAAGCATCACTTTCGGCTACATTCTTAACCTCCAGATCCGGGAAATACCCGTAGTTGGCCGCGCTGTAACCGCCATCACGTATGTAGGAATCCGCAACGACTTTGTAGGTTTGGCTGGCTACTACGACTTCAATGGCTGAAATTCTTGGCAGATCGGCTGCGCCGCTTGTAAAGTCAATGTTGAGCATGCCGTCTGTAACGGTGACCGGAATGGATTTCTGAACCGCACGCATCGCTCCGCCCGCAGCGGCAAAGATGTCAAAGTTGGTCAGTTTGCGGCTGTTTTCGATGGTGACGTTGAACTGCCGGCTGCCTGCGCCGCCCTTTTTGCCCGCAGTGCCGAAGTACGTTTCAGCAAAGTGCAGGATCACATTTACCTTGCCATTGGCAATCGGGATATTGTAGCTGAATGAAGGCGAGCAGCGGCCTGAGCGGTAAAGTACATCGTCGGTCGTGTTGAGAATATCACCTGTTGCAATGGAACTCGTGCGGTCAATGCCGGCATAGTAGCGGTCTGCATCAAACTGTCTGGAACCGGAAGCGGCAAAAGCCTGTCCGCCTGCATTGATCCGGACGGTGTTGACCGTATTTATTTCCTGGTACCTGAACAGCTCGGCGCCGTACATGCCGTTATCGGCAGAAATCAGAAGCTGGTTGTTCAAGGCTCCCATATCATAGAACCGTGTGGAGCCATTCGGGTTCATGTCATAGGCCAGACTGGTTGTTTCGGTAGCGCTATCGGTTTTCCAGATTTCACGGCCGCTGTTTCTGTCTGTGGCAATAAAGTACAGGGTTTTTCCGATGACAGTTACATGATCGATCGTTGTCCTGTCTGCTCTTGAACCGAAGTTGGTGACCCGCTGCGTACCTTCTGCAGTACCGTCACTTCTCCATATCTCTTCTTCAAAACCATGTACAAAGTATAAAAGACCGTTTACAGCCACCATGTCATGTACATAAATGTATGGATCGCCCTGGATAGTTTCCAGCTTTGCTATGGTATAAGTGCCCTGTTCAGTACCATCGGTTCTGTATAGAATCTCACCGGAGTAATCATCAAAGGCTGCACCGTCAACGCCTACAAAAAATACCAGATCGTTCACTGCAACGAGTTTGGAAAGGTATTCCAGCCGAATATTTGAGACGACTGTTGTTCCTTCAGTAGTGCCATCGCTCTTCACCAGCGCGTTTTTGTAGTTACCAGACACGACAATGTAGTAAATAAAGTTACCGGCTACGGTGATGGAAGTGTACATGCTTTCACCCCAGGTAGGAGCTACATCCTTGACGAGTACAGTCCCTTCGGCGGTGCCGTTGCTTTTCCAAAGATCCACGCTGTTGATGCCGTCATAAGCACCAAAGTACACCTGTCCGTTCAGGGTGACAGGTGAAAAAGTATCTGTTTGGGGGAAGGTTTTAACCAGCTGTGTTCCGGCCGTGCTGCCGTCACTTTTCCAGAGCTGCATACTGCCGCTGCTGTTGATAATCCCGAAAAACAGGGTTCCGTTTACATTGATGAGTCCCTGCAGCGTGTCTGCTTTGGTAAAATCTTTGACCTTGAACGTTGTCGCAGTTGTTCCACTCGTTTTCCATAAGCTATGCACCTGTGAATCGTTACCGGTAACAAAGAAGACAGTTCCGTTCACGTTGGTGATCTGCTCGGGGTTGGAGCTGCTTGCACCGCTTTGTATGTTCGTGACCAGCATGGTTCCGGCCGTACTGCCGTCTGTTTTCCAGAGCTTGCGGCCATAGATGCCGTCGTCGGCAGTAAAGTAGGACACACCGTTTATTTCTGTAAAATCAAGAGGTATAGAGCTGGGTTTGGCAATATTGGTCACCGCGCTGGTGCCACCCGTGACCATTGTACTTTTAAAAAGCTCCATGCCTTTGCCTGCATTGCCATTGAAGTACAAGGTTCCACTGACATTCAGCAGCTTTGAAGCCATTACATCGGCCAGAATTTTAGTGCTGTATACATCCCCGTTACTCTGCCATAACTTTTCACCGGAGCCGTCATTGGCAACAAAAGCAGCCTTGCTGCCGACAGTCACCAGCTCTTTAATATCAGAGCCCGAATCACCAGTCCGAATGTCTCTGACCAATTTTGTGGAAGAAGCTGTTCCGCCCGTTTTCCATAGTTCCCGGCCATGCGTGCCGTCGTTTGCCACAAAGAAAAGCTGTCCGTCAGCAGTCCGGAACATGGAAGGGTCCGATGAAGCTGCACCCGGATTAATGTTTTTGACCAGCACCGTGCCGGCCGTACTGCCATCCGTTTTCCAAAGCTCATTGCCGTTTACACCATCATTGGCCGAAAAGTATAGTTCATTTCCCGCACTGACGAGGTTACTCAAACCGGATGTAAATTGCCTGACAAGCGTGACCGGAGTAGTATTGTTCGCTTTGAACAAGGCAGTACCTGAAGGCAGAACCTGCTTGAAGTATACGTTATCTCCAAGAGCTACCAGTGGAGCAGAAGGATTTGAGCCTGTTGTATTGGTAACTGCAACCGTACCTTCCGTGGTGCCATCGCTTTTATAAAGTATTATTTTTTCAAAGTTATTCAGTACTAAAAAGTACAACATGCCATTCAGGCTGACTCCATAGTTGACAGGCGAACCATACGATTCATAAAACGGTTTCACCAGGACGGTTCCGGCTACGGTTCCGTCCGTTTTCATCAATCCCTTACTTGTTCCAAAATACAATGTTCCGTTTACATTGACAAATACTTCGTCGGCATAGTCCAATTGGAACAGTTGCAGCGAGGAAGTTGTGCTTGTCTGGCCAACATCCAGTTTATACAAATATTTCAGACCACTTTCCAATTCCACTACAAAGTAGATTTTTCCGCCTGAATAGGTGAGGTGTCTTACATAATTCCTATAAAGGGGTACTTCAGTAATTTCTTTTATCAGGACAGTTCCGCCGGCAGTTCCATCACTTTTCCAGATTCCTTTCTTTTCTAAACCGTTGTCAGCAATCATATAGATTATATTATCTACCGCAATCGATTCATAAATACGCAGTCCGTTGACCGCAGAGCCTGTGACATTAATGTCTTTTAATAGTGAGCCTTCCTGCGCCAGCAAAAGTTGCATGCTCATCAGAAACAAGGCTAAATACAGTACAATTCTTTTCATGGTTTGTTGATTGTCAGGTAAGTTAATTGTTCAATTTTCATGTTTGATAAAGGTGTTAACCGGTAAAAGATCCTGCTGGCCACTTGTCTGGTTTTATCCGGTATATTTTGTTGTACAGTCCGGAAGGCGGCATGATTTAATATATATGTAAAAGCCAGTAATTTACAGCTATTTACTTGTATTGATATCCTCCATCCTTTCAGGATGTTGTAATTACTACAAAGTGTTTTGCATCTATCGGAATAGTTACTAGACCTTCATCAACTTCTTTGCAGTTAATAAAGATTTAATAACATGTTGTAAGAGTGACAAGGAGAAGATCATACAAAACCAAAAAACTTTCAATGGCAACAGAAAGGTGTAAAGCTTAGTTTGGCATTTGCCTGAGTTCTCCTTATTATGATCAAGGAGATTGTCGCGAAACTTCAGAGCTTAGATTGAAATCAGGACTATTGACCTCTGACCTCCCCCTGCAAAACTGGGCGATTGATAACTAGAGAAAATCGGGCAATTTTGATGACTTAACCATCAGAAAAAACCGCTTATGAAAACAACGAAATTTACAGAAGCACAGCCGGGTGGCAGATGCCGTCATTTTTACGCTTCGGCAGGCGGACACCGGAGTGCCTGTTTTAGAGTTATGCCGTAAAATAGGATCAGTGAGGCGGCCTGTTATAATTGAAAACCGCGGCGACGGACCGCAAGAAGTATGCTGGTTTAGGTGTGCCGGAACTACGTAAATTCCGGCAATTCGAACCAGCCCGCCAGGCGGGCCAGCCCGGATGATGACTATCATGCGTGCATGTTCAGTCGTTTGCTAACTATGATCCTGTTGCCGGCCGGCCGGTGCCGTACTATAAACCGCACCGGCGCGTCGAATCAACTATTCGATGTCGGATTAAAGAAAAGTCAGGGCATATTTTTCTTTTCAAATGTCCAGTTTTCGTTGGATGACAGTCCCGGCGGATTACCGGTGAATAGTTTGCCTGCCTCTTTATCACCTTTCAACTGCCATTTGTACCATGCCGTGGCAACCTGGGCAAACTCGCCGCCGTGCGGCTGGCTGTACGTGCCGCCGTGTCCGACATTCATGTTGGCTACGAATACTGGTACATGATTGATCTGCCGGTAATCGTCCATCCCGTTTCCATAGGCAATATCCTTTTCGCCGCCCAGCAGATAGAGAGTTGGAGTATGAATTTTTTTGAGATTTTCCTTGGTCAGGTTTGGCATATTGCTGATGCCGTTCCCAGGCGTTTTGAAAATACCGCTGTTGCAAACAACCACCGTACTGATGCGCGGATCCGAGGAAACTTCCAGCGTCTGCAAACCGCCGCACGACATACCACTGACAGCAATTTTTTCAACATCTATTTTCTGGTAGAACGGACTGTTCTTATTGTCATTCTGTTTAATAGCCCATTCAACGGCATCCAGCAACTGCAACGACTTTGAACGATCTTTTGTCTGTTCACCCGTTTCATTAGGCATTACGCCGATGGCAACCACCAAAAAACCATGAGAAGCGACCTCGCTTAAAAAGTTAACGTGCTCCCAGGGTGAGTTATAGCAGGCTCCATTGCCCCATGCAATGACTGGCAACTTGTTCTTGTTGTCAAATTGACTTAGATCTTTTGGCCTGAACACCGTGTGCATTGGTAACGAGGCCTGTGTTGTCATTATTGCGCTGTACTTTCCTGTGCCGCCGTCTTCCACTATACGCGAAGCAATTTCCTGCGCCATCAATGGTTGGATCAACAAAAAAGAACCTATTATTAGTCGAAAGATTTTCTTACTTACCATTGCTTGCTTGATCTGTTTGTTTATAACCTAAAACTGCTGATAACGCCTTTTTACTGATCTCAAGATAAAAATATGCGCCCTGATGCGCCGCATTGCTGCAAGGCAATCGAAACACAGTTTGCTATAGGCAGCAGTTGGCAGCAGGATCAAGAAAATGTTCCTCATAATGATAAAGGCATTGATTACATGGTCAGTATTGCTTTGCTTAATCTGGCGAAGTAAATAAGCATAATCAAGCATGTCCCTATCTGAACATTCAATAACTGACTTACTTATTTTGCCTGTCATAAACATGAAAGGCCGGAGGGCTTTATAGGAAATACTATTTGGCTACTTCCCGATTTTGAAGCAAGCCCGGCTCTTTGCCGCCAGTTTGTTTTTGACAATGGACGTTTCTTTCTGGCTCTGAACCATTTGAAACGATCTTTGTGAAAATTGGAAGAAAAAATAGTGTAGTTAGGGACAAATCCCACTATTTCGCGTCAAACTTTCTGCTAGCGGGACAAAGATTTGCAACGGGATATAGATATATGGAATGCTTTTCGGACTGATCCAAAAAAACGATTGCTACTTTTATTGCAACCCAACAAAAAAGGACTTGGCTAAAAAAGCCAAGTCCTTGATTTTTAAGTGGGCCCACCTGGGATCGAACCAGGCACCTACTGATTATGAGTCAGTTGCTCTAACCGAATGAGCTATAGGCCCGAAATTTTATCCGGTTGTCCACTTTTAGCTGGATCGGAGTGCAAAATTAGCGAAACGAATCAAATCTCCAAACGATTATGATAAGAATAAGTACTTTTGTCCGTTGCTACATAACTAATCTGCCTAAAATTAATTTTGAATAAAAGGAAAATTATAAACGATCCGGTTTACGGATTTATATCCATCTATTCTGATTTGCTTTATGACCTTGTTGAACATCCTTATTTTCAACGGTTAAGAAGAATCAAGCAATTGGGATTGGCCGATATGGTGTACCCGGGAGCACTTCACACGCGCTTTCACCACGCACTCGGTGCCATGCATCTGATGGGACAGGCTCTGAAAGTACTGCAGGAAAAAGGGCATCTCATCTGGGAACCCGAACTGGAAGCCGCGCAAATTGCTATTCTTCTGCACGACCTTGGCCACGGCCCGTTTTCGCATGTGCTGGAAAGTGTTATGCTGCCCGGCGTACCGCACGAATCCATTACGCTGGTGATGATGAAAGAACTGAACCGACAAATGAACGGCCGGCTGGATATGGCCATCCAGATGTTTGAAGGAACTTATCCCAGGAGGTTTTTTCATCAGATGATTTCAAGCCAGCTGGATATGGACCGAATGGATTACCTGAACCGGGACAGCTTTTACACCGGGGTTATTGAAGGCTCTATCGGTGCCGACCGGCTTATTAAAATGCTCGACATCAGCAAGGATCAGCTGGTTGTGGAAGAAAAGGGGCTACTCAGCATTGAAAATTTCCTGCATGCTAGACGGCTGATGTACTGGCAGGTTTATTTACACAAAACATTGCTGAGTGCACAGGCCATGCTTACGCAGATTCTTTACCGCGCCAGAGAACTGACCGAGAACGGGGAAAAGCTCTTTGCTACACCGGACTTTGCCCGATTCCTGAAAAACAGGTTTTCCCTTACGGATTTTGATGCCAGTACCGATTTGCTGGAATCATTCAACGGTCTGGACGATAACGACGTATGGGCTTCCGTAAAAGGATGGAGAACACACAGCGATCCGGTTTTGTCAAAGCTGTCCGAAATGTTGCTGAACAGAAACCTGTTTAAAATCAATTTTTACGACAGTCCGCCGGAGCCGGAATTGCTTGATCAGCTGCGGGAGCAACTTTTACATTCCGGAATTTCTGAAAGCGAAGTGCCTTATTTTCTTATCACCGGAGAAACGACCAACTGGGCTTACGCCAAGGAACAGGATCCGATCCGTGTTAAAATGAAGAACGGCGACTTGCTCGATATCGCAGATGCATCCGACATTCCAACCATTGAGGCGCTTACTAAGATTGTGCGCAAGTACTATGTATGTTGGGGTAAAAATGTATCTTTGCGTGGTTAGTCAGGATCATTACAAGGAGGAGACTTTATAACAGATTTTATTACATACTCGAAATACGTTACCCGAAATTAGCCGAAAAATATGAAATTTACTGTCAGCGAGATTGCTCAGATGCTTGATGGAACCATTGTTGGAGATGATAAAATTACAATTGATTCGGCTGCTAAAATTGAAGAAGGGCGTCCGGGATGTATTTCATTTTTGGCCAATAGTAAATACGAGTCTTATATATATTCCACTCAGTCTTCGGCAGTCATTGTAAACAGGGACTTTACGCCAAAGAAAGACATTGCAGCAACGCTCATTTATGTTGATAATGCTTATACGGCATTTACGATCCTTCTGGAAGAATACCAGAAGCGCATCGGCAAGCAAAAGTATGGTGTGGAACAGCCCAGTTTTATCGGTGAAAACAGCACAACTGGTGAAGGCTGTTACCGCGGTGCCTTCTCTTACATAGGAAAAAACTGCGTCATCGGAAACAGTGTCAAAATCTATCCGAACACTTATATCGGAGATAATATCGAAATAGGGGACAACTCGGTCGTTCATCCTGGCGTAAAAATTTATGACAATACCGTAATCGGTAAAAACTGCACCATTTTTGCAAATTGTGTAATCGGCGGTGACGGTTTCGGATTTGCTCCGCAGGCAGACGGAACTTACAAGGCAATTCCGCAGCTTGGCAATGTAATTATCGAAGATGACGTAAGTATCGGTTCCAATACCACGATCGATTGTGCGACAATGGGTTCCACGATTATCAGAAAAGGAGTCAAAATTGATAATCTGGTTCAGATTGCACATAATGTCGAAATTGGAAAAAATACCGTAATTGCAGCTCAGGCCGGTATTTCAGGTTCTACGACCATTGGTGAACAATGCGTAATTGCGGGTCAGGTCGGAATTGTGGGACATATTACGGTTGCCAACAATACCAAAGTCGGAGCGCAGAGCGGGCTGGGTAAATCCATTAAAAAAGAAGGGCTTTCCTTATCCGGATCGCCGGCCAGAGATTTGAATGAACATTTGAGATCAATGGCTCTGGTAAGAAGACTTCCTGAAATGGAAGAAAGACTGAAAGATCTGGAAAGTAACCGTGAAACATCTGATTTCCAGGAAAGAGACTAAATTCCAACGCGCCTTTAAGTAGAAAAGGATATTATATAATGAACGAAAAACAACAAACCATTTCTAAGTCTGTATCCGTTACAGGAGTAGGTTTACATACAGGTGTCGTCGCAACCATGACTTTTGTTCCTGCACCGGCCAATCACGGATACAAGTTTCAGCGTGTTGACTTACCCGGCCAGCCCATTGTAGATGCAGATGTTGATAATGTAGTAGACTTGTCCCGCGGCACAACCATTGAACAGAACGGCGCCCGGATACATACCGTGGAGCATACGCTTGCTGCACTTGTAGGCTTGCAGATTGATAACGTGCTGATCCAGCTTGACGGCCCCGAGCCACCGATTATGGACGGCAGTTCCATCAAGTTTGTGGATGCGCTGGAAGATGCTGGCATTGAAGAACAGAATGCTTACCGCAATTACTTTGAAGTTCCTGAATACGTACATTATATCAATAAGGAAAATGATACCGAGCTTGTAGCATTGCCGTTGTCGGATTACAGGCTTACGGTTATGGTGGATTACAATTCAACCGTCATCAGCAGCCAGCATGCTTCGTTGAACGATATTACCTTGTTTAAAGATGATATTGCAGAATGCCGGACGTTTGTTTTTCTTCATGAACTGGAAGCATTATACCGTCAGAACCTGATCAAAGGCGGCGACCTTACCAATGCCATTGTCATTGTGGACCGCGAAGTACAGGACGGTGAACTGGATCATTTGTCGCAGCTTCTGAGCAAGCCGAAAGTCAGTGTCAACAAATCAAAAGGTATTCTGAATAACGTTGAGCTGCATTATCCCAATGAGATGGCGAGGCATAAGCTGCTGGACCTGATCGGAGATCTTGCCCTTGTCGGCCGGCCGATCAAAGCACAGATTCTGGCTGCGCGTCCCGGACATGCGGCCAATGTGGCGCTGGCCAAAAAAATCAAGAAGCTGATCAAATCCGGTAAAGGAGATATTCCGCAGTACGATCCGAACAAAGCACCCATATTCGATATTAACCAGATTGGGCAATTGCTTGCGCACCGTTACCCGTTCCAGATGATCGACAAGATCATTGCACTGGATGAAAACAGTGTAGTCGGCGTCAAGAATGTCACAATTAATGAGCAATTTTTTCTTGGACATTTTCCGGGAAATCCTGTCATGCCGGGCGTACTGCAGCTGGAAGCCATGGCGCAGACCGGCGGGATACTTGTGTTAACGAGCGTACCCGATCCGGATAATTACTGGCCTTATCTGATCGGAATTGATGCATGCCGCTTCCGCCGTAATGTGTTTCCGGGCGACACGGTAATTTTTAAGTGTGAATTTACTTCTCCGATGAAGCGCGGGATCGTAAAAATGAGTGGCCGGGGATACGTAGCCGGACAACTGGTGTGTGAAGCAGATATGATAGCAAGCCTGGTAAAGAAAAAATGACTCAATCATTAGCATATATTCATCCTGGCGCGAAGATCGGTCAGAATGTAGAAATAGAACCGTTCGCGATGATCCATCCCGATGTTGAAATCGGTGAAGGTACTTGGATCGGTTCACACGCCGTAATCAATTCAGGCGCAAGAATTGGAAAGAACTGCCGGATTTTTCCCGGCGCTGTAATTTCTGCAACGCCGCAGGATCTTAAGTATAACAATGAATATACTTTAACCATCATCGGCGATAATACAACAATCCGCGAATACGCAACCATCAGCAGAGGAACGGAAGAACACTGGAAAACAGTAGTTGGCTCCGACTGTCTGATCATGGCCTACGCACATGTGGCGCACGACTGCCGGGTAGGAAATAATTGCATTATAGGAAACAATGTGCAAATGGCCGGCCACGTACATGTCGGCGACTGGGCGATTGTAAGCGCATTGAGTGCGGTGCATCAGTTTGTCAAAATCGGTTCGCATGCGTTTGTATCCGGTGCTACGCTGGTCCGCAAAGATGTTCCGCCTTTTACGAAAGCTGCCCGCGAGCCTATTTCCTATGCCGGTATCAACTCGGTGGGTTTGCGCAGAAGGGGTTACAGCAATGAAAAAATTGTTGAAATCCAGAACATTTACCGTTATATATACATGCGCGGGCTGAACAATGCGGAAGCTCTGCAGAAAATAGAACTGGAACTGCCGCCATCCAACGAACGCGATGTAGTTATCAATTTTATCCGCAATTCGGAAAGGGGGATTATGAAAAGCCCGTTTCAGACAAACGGTACAAGCGAAGCAGAAGCACAGTCCTGAAAATATGTTAAATGTCAAAAAGAGCTTTCGGAAACGGAAGCTCTTTTTGATTTACTGCGTTACTGTAACTTCGTCTCCTGCCTTTACAATCCCGAAAGCGGCTGCAACGACATTCTGTCCGAACAATATCTTGTTATTGATCTTGCGGTAAGTTGCGAGTGTTTTAAGCGGTTCCACGCCTTTTTCGGCTGTTGCCGGATTGATCGTCGTCATAATACATCTGGCGCAGGGTTTTACAATTTCAAAAGTGGCGTTACCGATTGTAATGCTTTTCCATTCATCTTCGGCAAAAGGTTTTGTTCCGGTAATGACAAAATTAGGCCGGAATCTCGCCATGCTGACAGGTTCCGGAAGTCTGGAATTTAAATCGTCCAGAGAAGCCTGTGAAATGACCAGAAATGGAAAACCGTCGGCGAAACTTACATTTTCATCATGCATTGCATAACGTGGATCGGCTTTACGCTGCGTATTTTCGGGCATCATAACCAGTCTTACTGTTTTGCCAAGTTCAGCACTCAGCCATTGATCCACGGCATCACTGACGGTCACAGCATCCACAACATCATTCCATACTTTTACGGAAATTGTTTCTTTTGAAACCGGTTCAAAAGGAACAAGCGTGTAGTTTTCCGGATTATTGCGGCTGAAAATTTTCAATCCGCCTGCTTGCAGCGCCACATCGATCAAAGCCATTTCAGGTGAAAAACGCTGCGTCTGAAACAGGCCGTTTTCATCCACAATCATCCAGCGGCGGTCGTATCGCAAGCCTTTTTCTTCTGTTAATGCTTCGGTGAGCCGTATGCCGCCCAGTGATTTGACAGGATAAATCCAGATTTCGGATAAGATCATTTTAATAAATTGTAAGATGCTGCTTTGCTTTAAAAATCCATTCGGGCCATCGGACTGACGGTCTGATCGCTGAAATCGTTTTCCAAAAATTTATAATGTGCCGCCACGGCAATCATGGCGGCATTGTCCGTACAATATTCAAATGCCGGAACGAAAACTTTCCAGTTCATTTTTTCACCCAGTTCCTGTAAGGATTTCCGCAGGCCGGAATTCGCGGAAACGCCGCCGGCAACGGCAATCTCGGCAATGCCTGTTTCCTTTGCAGCTTTTTTAAGTTTCTTTAAAAGAATATCAATCAATGTAAACTGAATGCTTGCACAAATATCCGGCAAGTTCTGCTGGATAAAATCAGGATTTTCCCGTACGCGCTTCTGAAGGAAATACATAAATGAAGTCTTGATGCCGCTGAATGAAAAATCCAGCCCCGGCATTTCCGGAAGCGGAAAGGGAAATGCATGCGGGTTTCCGGTAGCAGCATACTTATCGATCAACGGCCCGCCGGGATAAGGAAGGTCCAGCAATTTGGCCGTTTTGTCAAAAGCCTCGCCAACGGCATCATCTTTGGTTTCTCCGATAATCTCCATTTGCAAAGGCGCAGTAATTTTTACAATTTGAGTATGTCCGCCGCTTACGGTAAGGCACAAAAAAGGAAAGGAAGGTTTCGGCTCATCAATAAAATGCGCCATAACGTGCGCCTGCATGTGATTTACGGCAATCAGCGGAATGTTGAGCCCGAGCGCCATGGATTTTGCAAAGGAAGTTCCGACCAGTAAAGCACCCAATAAACCCGGTCCCTTTGTAAAAGCAATGGCATCCAGGTCTTTTTTTGTTACTTTTGCATCATTCAATGCTTTATCCACAACCGGTAAAATATGTTGTTGATGAGCCCGCGAAGCCAGTTCAGGGACAACACCGCCATATTGTGTGTGAATGAGTTGCGTGGCAACAACATTGGAGCAGATTTTCCCGTTAGTTATTACGGCTGCGGACGTTTCGTCGCAAGACGATTCAATGGCGAGGATGTTCATACGAATGAAAATATTCCCAAATTTAAGCAATTAACAATAAGATAAGCAGTTTCCTGCTGCGAAGCCGTATATGTTGAAATTCCTGAAGGCTTTTGGCAATGGTTTGATCGTCGTAATCATCTTCGCGCTGCTCGCGCTGGGAATTGCTACCATTGCCCTTCAGCTGCCTTCTGTTCAGACCTGGGCAGTTCAGACTGCCGCCAGCAACATTTCCCGGAAACTCGGTTATCCGATAACAATCCAGAAGGTCAATATCAAGTGGTTTGATGTGGTTTCGCTGGAAGGGATTTCGGTCAAAGACTCCAGTCAGGCGCAAATGATCGATGTCGGCAGGATTGACGTTAACCTGGATATTAATACTATCATCGACAATGCTTCCAGACAGATTTATCTGGATGAAGTTAATTTGTTTCAGCCGAATGTTCATCTTGCGGTCGTTCCGGAAACGGGTTCGCTGAATATGGACGGATTTATTGCCAGCATCAACCGGCTTACCGCACCTGCCGTCCCCAAACCGGCCAACGCTCCGGAAAACAACATTCCCTTTATTATCGGAAAATCAAAAATCATTGACGGTACTTTTCACTACAACGATCCGCGCAAGAAGCGTGACCGGAATGCCAGAAGTTTTGATTATTCCCATTTTGAGCTGAACAAGCTGAACGGCGAGCTGAAAAATTTCCTGCTTCAGGGTGACACCATTGTGTTTTCTGCAAGAAACCTGAAAGCAATTGACAGGCAAACCAAACTGGAAATTCACAATCTGGATACGCGTTTCCTCTTTTGCCAGAAAAAAATGGAGCTTAAAGAACTGGAAGCGAACATCGGGAATTCCTTGCTGAAAGACGAGATTATCTTTTATTACAACCGCTCCGGCGAACTGGGCGATTTCAATCATAAAGTGCGGATGAAAGGTCATCTGACAGGAAGCCGCATCAGTTCCAGAGATCTGGGTTTATTTTCGGGTTATGTGGACCGGCTTCACGAAACGTGGCACATATCCGGAAATTTTAACGGGAAAGTGGATGATTTCATGCTTTCCAATACGGATCTGTATTTTGGAAAAGGAAGCCGTATTGTCGGCGACCTTGGCTTTAAAGGGCTTCCTGAAATCGAAGGTGTGAAAATGGATATCCGTTTGTCACTTTCCAAAATCAATCCGCTGGATCTGGTTCAGTATTATCCGGAATGGAAAGAACATCAGACCTTGCAGAAATTTGGTCTTACTTTGCTGGACGGCACTTTCAAGGGAACACTGGACGATTTCGTGATCAATGCCAATTCTTCTTCTAGCCTCGGCAAGCTTTCCGGAAACCTGGATTTTCATATCGCAGATGCCCGGACCACGACTTACTCAGGCGAAGTGAAAACGGCCGGTTTTGAGCTCGGAACATTGCTGGATCAGAAAGAAACATGGCAGGAACTGGACTTTGAAGGAAAGGTTTCAGGCAAGGGCCTTGAACTGCAGTTTGCTTCCGCTGATATGAATGCGCTTGTACGGCGTGTCGGCTTCAGAAATTACGATTATACCAGCATCCGGCTGGACGGCAATCTTCAGAATCAGTATTTTAACGGACAGGTCAATGTGAAGGACAGTAACTTTGTCGTAAATCTGGAAGGAGAATTTGACTTGTCCAAACCCCGGAATTCATTTGATGTTCAGGGTGTAATTGAAAGAGCAAATCTGAAAGAACTGGGTTTTGTGAAAGAGCAGGTTACGTTAAGAACCCAGCTGAACATAAATCTTTCCGGCAATACAGTGGATGAACTTACCGGAGACGCCAAATTGCTGAATACTTACCTTTTAATGACCAATCAGGAAAGAAACCTGGTTATGGACACGCTGGTTTTTTCCTCCATTCAGCAGCTTGACAAGCGTACGCTTCAGCTTGAAAGCGAGTTCCTTACTGCAAAGGCCGAAGGAAATTTTCTGCCGACAGAAGCCTGGAAAGATATAAGCCGCGTGCTGGAAGAATATAAACTTTACTTCTTTGAAAATGAGGCAAACAGGAATGAATATTACGCACGCAAACCCGTTGAATCTGTCAAGCGCTATCAGATAGATTATGAAGTGGAATCCAGAAATCTTTCCAGGTTCCTGGCGTTTCTCAGTCCGGATATTTATGTTTCCAGAGGTGCGAAAGCGGAAGGGACTTTCAAGATGGATAATACGGCTTTCCTGACATTCAATGCCGTATCCGATACTTTGCAGTATGGGACAAACCAGTTTGTAAAATCGGAAGTGGATGTGACGACTTCCAAATTTGTAAACAGTGCCGAAGTTCTGGCGTCTGTTCTTGTCACTTCGGAGCAGCAGCAGATCAGCGTGCTGGTGCCTACGGAAAAGCTGGAACTGGAAGGAACCTGGGACGTTGACCATATTGATTTTAACGGCGCCATTCATCAGGCTAAAAGTACGAATCTGGCGAATCTGGCAGGAGAAATCCGGTTTTTGCCGGCCGGGCTTGATATCGGATTTACGAATTCAAAGCTTAATCTGCTGGATGAAGTATGGAATGTGCCTGCTGAAAGTCTTATTTCCATTGTCGGAAAAAGCGTTACGTTTTCAAATGTCGGTTTTGTCAGCGGCAAACAAAGGATTTTCCTGAGCGGAACAGCTTCCGACGATCCTGAAAAAAGCCTGACGCTGGACGTGAAAAACTTCAGACTCGGGAGCCTCAATCCGGTTTTCAATACGCAGCTTGCGGGAATCATGGACGGAACGGCCAGGATCAGAGATATTTACAACAGCGCCATGCTGGATGCGGGTTTCAACATAGAAAGTCTTGGCTACGGCCAGTACGAATTCGGGAATTTGTCGGGAACGAGCGACTGGGACCCTGTAACCAGCGAGCTGCAGATTGACGCTCAGTTGAGCAAAAATGCAAGGAGGGTTTTTAACCTGACCGGCGCTTACCGCCCCAAGCTGGCTGCCAATACGCTGAACCTCAAAGCTATTTTTAACCATATTGATTTCAAGTCGCTCGAACCTTTTACCGAAGGTCTGGTGTCCGATATCAGCGGAAGCGCGCAGGGAACGGTTCTGATCAAAGGCATTGTGAATGCGCCGGTTCTGGAAGGATCTTTGATGGTGGAAAACGGCCGGATGAAGTTCGATTATCTTCAGTCTGTTTTTACATTCAGTGACAAAATCAATTTTACGGAAAGTGAAATTACGGCCAGTAACATTTTACTGACCGATGCGGACGGAAATACGGCAACGGTCCGGGGCGGTGTTTATCATGACGGTTTCAAATATTTTTCGCTTGGTTTCAGTGCGGATCTTCAGAACTTTAAAATCCTGAATACAACAGCGCAGGATAACGATACTTTTTACGGAACGGCCTATGTAACAGGGCCAGTTAGTGTTTTCGGGCCGATTGACAACCTGAACATTGAAGCAAACGTTACAAGCAACAAGAATACGAGAATTTACATTCCGCTCGACGGAGCCACTGAAGTAGCTACGCAGGATTATATACAATTCGTAAGCAAAATGCCGGTTCGGGACAGCACAGGCATGAGTGCGGGCGATTCTGTGTTTCGCGAGCAGGTTTCCGGCGGGATCAAAATGGATTTCAACTTCAATCTTACGCCGGATGCAACCTGCGAAATCATATTTGACCGGCAGACGGGCGATATCATCCGCGGCAACGGAAGCGGAAGGCTCAACCTGAACATTGATACCGAAGGCGATTTCACCATGGCCGGAACGTATGAAATTGAAAAAGGAGAGTACAACTTTACGCTTCAGAATGTGATCAGCAAGAAGTTCAGCATCAAGCCGGGAAGCAGGATCGTGTGGTCCGGCGATCCTTACGGTGCCCAGCTGGATGTAAAGGCAGGTTACACGCAACTCGTTTCTCTGGTCGGCGTTCTTCCGAATACCGGTTCCGTAAATACAACTGGAAATGATGTACTATCGAGGCGTTATCCTGTGGAAGTAACCATCGGCTTGTCAGAAGGCCTGATGTCGCCGTCCATACATTATGATCTCAGAATTCTTGATAATCCATCACTTAGCAATTACCGCGGACAACTCGAGGCATTTCAGAACAAACTGAAATCGGATGAGCAGGAATTAAGCCGTCAGGTCAGCAGCTTGCTGGTGGTTAATCAGCTGCTTCCGGAAAGCAGTCTGGCTACGATCGGCGGGCAAAGTTTTCTGGGAAGCAGCATCAGCGAGCTTGTTTCCAATCAGATCAGCCGCTGGGCTTCGGGAATCAATGAAAATCTGGAAGTCGGCGTTTCCGGGCTTTCGCTGGATCAGAATGCATTGACGAATCTTCAGCTGCGTTTTTCCTATCGTTTTCTGAATGACCGTTTCAGGGTAACAAGGGACGGGCGTTTTGCATCGGGAACGCAGGCCGGAACCACGCAGTACGACGCGGCCAGTCTGCTCGGCGAATGGACGCTGGAATACTGGCTGAACCGCAACGGGTCTGTGCGTGTAAAAGCATACAACCGCAATATTCAGAATCCGTTTTCACTTAATAACACAGTGACTACAGGCGGTGTAAGCATGCAGTTTACGCACAGTTTCAACCGCTTTACACCGATGCCGAAGCCAGAGGTGAAAATACCATACACGGTTACGCCGGATTCTGTTCGTCAGGATACGTCCGGGAAGAAGCTGCTGACTACTAAAGGGGCAATGCGTTAGAAGTAAAAAGCAGCATGTAAAAAGTAATTTATTCGCCCCGATATCTGACGGCAAGGCCGCTCAGGACGTAGCCTTCATTTTTCACACTTGTATAATACTTGTATTTGACATTAATGATGGCGTCCGCTCCGATTTTTTGTGCTTTGATAACCAGCCGGGCCGTCAGCAGTTCTTTGGTTTTTGCGTCATTTCCTCTGTACATCATTCTTTTATCCTGTGTCTGACGATTCGTCAGCGAGTCCTCACTGCTTATTTCCACGATCCCGATTTCTGAATACGGCCTTTCCAACGGCTGGTTGTCATACAGCAGTTCTATGGGATATTTGGTGTTGGTGGAAATAGGAATACCGCCGCCTGCGCAGCCGAAAAGCATACATCCGGCAAGTAGTGCAAAAAACAGGCCTGAAATTTTACCTGAAAAAATCATCTTTACTGAAGTCATAATAGATTGAACTGTGATACTGATTTAAGAATTCCTGCTGATCTGAAAATTTCTGCTGCCCGTAACCCGTACGAAGCGGAGCCTCGGGAATGTTGCGCTTCCATTTATTTTGCCATTTATCATGAAGTTATTGTTAAATGAGCTAAACAACGCTATTTTCATGAGCTTAATATGTAAACAAATTCATTGTGATATGGTCATAAGTTTTAAAAGTATCAAAGCGGTTCAGCGATCGGCAACGGTTGGTATGCTGTTCACGTCTCTTTTGGTAACGCCTTTGTTTTCGCAGGATTTGCCGAAAGGTGTGAAAAAAAACACTTCCGTAGAAGGAATTACCGAGTACAGCCTTGAAAACGGTTTGAAAGTGCTGATGTTTCCTGATCCTTCCAAACCGACCATTACCGTAAATGTAACCTATCTGGTTGGTTCGCGGCACGAAGGATACGGGGAAACCGGAATGGCGCATTTGCTGGAACACATGGTTTTCAAAGGCTCGCCCAAGCACCCGAACATTCCGCAGGAACTCACCGAGCACGGTGCCCGCCCGAACGGCACGACATGGTATGACCGTACCAACTATTTTGAAACTTTTTCGGCAACGGAAGAGAACCTCAAATGGGCGCTTGACCTGGAATCCGACCGGATGGTGAATTCCTTTATTGCCAAGAAAGATCTGGAGAGCGAATTCAGCGTGGTACGCAATGAATTTGAATCCGGCGAAAACAGTCCTTTCCGCGTATTGATGGAACGCGTAATTTCCGGCGCTTACTTGTGGCATAACTACGGGAAATCAACCATCGGGAACCGTTCCGACATTGAAAAAGTGCCTATCGAAAATTTACAGGCTTTTTACAGGAAATTTTACCAGCCCGACAACGCGGTACTGACCGTTGCAGGAAAGATCGACGAGCCGAAAACGCTGGCCATGATCAATGAATATTTTGGCAAAATCGCCAGACCTGCGCGCGTGCTGCCCACATCGTACACGAAGGAGCCAACCCAGGACGGCGAACGTTTTGTGGAACTGAAAAGAACCGGCGACGTACAGATGCTCATGGCTTTGTATCATATTATGCCGGGTTCTCACGCGGATTATCCTGCGATGGAAGTGCTCACAGAATTGCTCAGTACGGAGCCGAACGGGAAACTTTACAAAAATCTGGTCAATACCAAAAAGGCATCTTCCGAATTCGGGTACAGCTTTCAGTTGTATGATCCGGGGTTTGTGCTGTTTGGTGCAGAAGTGCTGAAAGAAAAATCAATTGACGAGGCAAGGCAGGCATTCGTGGCAACACTCGATTCTGCGGCTTTGGTAAAGCCCTCTGCAGAAGATGTGGAAAGGGCCAAAACCACAATCCTTAAAAACTGGGATCTGGAATTCCGGAACTCGGAACGTGTGGGACTCAGCATCAGCGAAGCCATTGCGACCGGCGACTGGCGTCTGGCTTTTCTTTTCCGCGACAACATCCGCAAAGTAACTGCCGATGACGTTTACAGGGTGGCACAATATTATTTCAAACCGTCCAACCGTACGCTCGGAACATTTGTTCCGGAAGCTACGCCGGTAAGAGCCGAAATCCCGGACGCGCCGAAAATTGAAGAGCTTGTGAAAAATTACAAAGGGGAAGCCGTTGTAGCCGAAGGCGAAGCGTTTGATCCTTCGCCCATGAACGTGGAAAGCCGGACTACGCGCACCGAAAAACCGAATGCCATTGAGACGGCATTGCTGCCTAAGAAAACGCGCGGCAATGTGGTCGCGGCGAGGATTACGCTCCGTTATGGCGATGAAAAAAGCCTGATGAACAAAGCGGCCATATCGGACCTTACGGGTTCCATGCTGGACAAAGGAACAAAAACCAAAACCCGCCAGCAACTGAAAGACGAGTTTGACAAACTGAAAGCGCGGGTCAGCTTTTTCGGAGCCGGCAATCAGGCCGGAGCCAATATTGAAACGACCAAAGAGAACCTTCCGGCCGTTATGAAACTGGTGGCCGAAGTACTGAAAACGCCTGCGTTCGATGAAAGTGAATTTGAAAAACTGAAACAGGAAGAACTGGCCGGCATCGAATCGCAAAGAAGCGAGCCGCAAGCGATTGCGATCAATCAATACCGCCGCATTGTTTCGCCTTACCCGAAAAGCGATGTCCGTTATGTCGGTACGTTTGATGAAGATGTGGAAAATATCAAATTAGCGACCATTGATCAGATCCGTCAGTTTCACAAGGATTTTTACGGAGCCAACAATGCCTCGGCAACCGTAGTCGGTGATTTTGACAAAGCTGCAATCCAGAAAATCATTACAGATGAATTCGGCAGCTGGAAAAGTGCCAAGCCGTTTACCCGCATTGCGTCGCCGTATCAGCCTGTAAAAGCAGAAAACAAGGCAGTGGAAACGCCGGACAAGGCCAATGCCATGTTCGTAGCCGGTTTCAATATGCCGCTGCAAGATACGGACCCGGAATATCCGGCTTTGGTTATGGCCAATTATATGCTCGGAGGCGGATTCCTTAACTCACGTCTCGCAACACGGATCAGGCAGAAAGAAGGGCTTAGTTATGGCGTAGGCTCGCAGTTTTCGGCAAGTTCACTGGATAAGAACGGCTCGTTTATGTCGTATGCAATCTATGCGCCGGAAAATGCCGAGAAACTGGAAGCGGCTTTTAAAGAAGAAATAGAAAAAACGCTGAAAGAAGGTTTTACCGCAGAAGAGCTGAAAGCGGCACGATCGGGTTATCTGCAGTCCCGCCAGGTTGCAAGGTCGCAGGATGCTTCGCTGACCAATACGCTGACCAATAACCTGTACCTGAACCGGACAATGCAATGGGATGCAGATTTTGAAAAGAAAATAGAAGCTTTAACGCCTGAGCAAATCAAATCTGCGGTTAACAAATACATTGATTACAGTAAATTCGTCATCATCAAGGCGGGAGATTTCGCAAAAACCAAAAAAGGTGCTCCGGCTGCTACTGCACCGGCACCTTTGGGTGGAAGCGAGAAAAAATAATAGTAGCATAAAATCAATCAGGAAAACCGGATGCAAATTGCAGTCCGGTTTTCTGCTGTTATAAGGTAGCACATCTTTATATTTGCCCATTATTCCTGATGAATCCTTTTCCTGTAAATTATCAAAAATGAAATTCATACCGAACCTGTTTTTAAAATTACTGGCTGCCGGGATGCTTCTAAGCTATTCCGCGTACAGTCAGTCCAGATTAAAAACCGCCGAAACCTCCAGACTGGCCCGCCCGAAACTGGTGGTAGGCATTGTAGTGGACCAAATGCGCTACGATTACCTTTACCGCTATTACGACAAGTACAGGGAAGGCGGTCTGAAAAGGCTCATGAATGAAGGTTTTAACTGCCGGAACAATCATTATCATTATGCACTGACCGTAACGGCTGCCGGACATTCGGCCGTGTATACCGGTTCCCTTCCGGCCATTAACGGCATTATCGGAAACGACTGGTACGACAGAAAAGCAGGAAAAAATGTGTACTGCACGGAAGACAGCACCGTAGCCACGGTCGGAAGCAATAACGTAACGGTTGGGAAAATGTCGCCGCGCAATCTGTTGACGAGCACCGTTACGGATCAGCTTCGGATTGCGACCAATTTCCGCTCCAAAACAGTAGGCGTTGCAATTAAGGACCGTGCTTCCATTCTGCCGGCAGGACATGCGGCGAACGGCGCATACTGGTTTGATTCCCGTACCGGAAACTTTGTGACAAGTACGTATTACATGGAGTCACTGCCTGCGTGGGCAACAGAATACAACAATAAAAAAATGCCTGCCGAATACCTCAGACGCGGCTGGAATCTGCTTTTGCCCATTGATCAATACACACAAAGTACGCCGGACGATGTGGCCTGGGAAGGAACGCTATCGGGCG
Source organism: Dyadobacter sediminis (assembly GCF_005860765.1). Taxonomy (GTDB): domain Bacteria; phylum Bacteroidota; class Bacteroidia; order Cytophagales; family Spirosomataceae; genus Dyadobacter; species Dyadobacter sediminis. Next base: position 344,227 of record NZ_VCEI01000021.1, read on the forward strand.
CTGCAAAGCCTGTGTTCCCGCATGAACTGATCGGGACGGCCGGTGATGCTTATGGTGTGATTACTACTTCGCCATGGGGAAACACGCTGACGAAAGAAATGGCCATTGCTGCGATCAAGGGTGAAAATCTGGGCAAAGGAGCGGATACGGATTTTCTGGCCATCAGTTTTTCAACACCGGACCGGATCGGACATGCATTCGGCCCTAATTCCATTGAACAGGAGGATAATTATCTGAAACTGGATATGGAGTTTGCCGATTTGTTCACTTTTCTTGACAGCTGGACCGGAAAAGGAAACTATACCGTTTTCCTCACTGCCGACCATGGTGCGATGGACGTTCCGGCATTCTGGCAGGAACATAAGCTGCCGGCAGGATTAATGAATTCGACTACGCTGACGAGAGCCGTTGTAAAATCGCTGAACGACGCATTCGGCGAAGGCGAATATGTTTCAGCTTTTGAAAATTATCAGATTTACCTGAATAAAAAACTGCTTGCCGAAAAGAAAGTCAGTGTGGACGAGGCCTGGCAGGTTTTGCGGAAAGCACTGCTTCCGATGAACGGTGTTGCGGATATTATCAATCTCAATAACATCGGAAACGCACCGCTGAATACGTATCAGCTTGAAATGTACAAAAACAACATCAATGCCAAACGAAGCGGCGACCTGCAGATGATCGTTCAGCCGGGCTGGTTTGCAGGTTCTTACGGAACCGGAACAGATCATGGCACGCCTTACAACTACGATACGCACGTTCCTTTTCTGCTCTATGGCTGGGGCGTGAAAAAAGGTGAAACACTCCGCAGAACTACAATTGCGGACATTGCGCCAACGGTTTCGTCCTTGCTGCATATACTGCCACCCAGCGGAAACGTAGGCAATGCCGTGGAAGAAGCTTTAAGTAAATAACTGAATTTCCCCTTGCGAACCGGTTTTCAGCCAATGCAAGGTTTTGTTTTATTAAAATTCCTGAACAGTGAGAAAAATCTCTTTAAGCGTACTTTGTCTGTTACTGACTGCTTTCGGCCATGCGCAGACAGCCAAAAAAGGCACACCGAAAAGTACCGTACTTGCCCGTCCCAAACTGGTTGTCGGCATCGTGGTCGATCAGATGCGCTATGATTATCTGTACCGTTATTATGACCAGTACGGAGAAGGCGGTTTCAAGCGGCTGATGAACGAAGGATTCAATTGCCGGAACAATCATTACAGCTATGCACTTACGGTTACAGCTGCCGGGCATGCCAGCGTCTATACCGGATCCATTCCGGCCGTTAACGGAATTATCGGAAACGAATGGTTTGATCCGATAACCAAAAAAGAAGTTTACTGCGTGGAAGATAGTACGGTGACAACAGTTGGCAGCAATAATTCCAGCGTAGGGAAAATGTCGCCGAAAAATATGCTGACAAGCACTGTAACGGACCAGCTCAGGATTGCTACCAACTTCCGTTCCAAAACAATCGGTGTTGCGATCAAGGACAGAGGTTCTATTCTGCCTGCCGGGCATTCCGCGAATGCCGCTTACTGGTTTGATTCCAAAACCGGAAACTGGGTAAGCAGTACTTATTATATGAACGAGCTTCCCAAATGGGCAAAAGACTATAATGCCAAAAAGATGCCTTCGGCCTATTTACAGAAAGGCTGGCAGCTGCTATTAAGTGCCGATGCCTATACACAAAGTTCGCAGGATGATGTTGCCTGGGAAGGAAAGCTGCCGGGTTCTTCCAAACCTGTTTTCCCTTATGAACTGGCCGGTTTGTCGGGAGATGCTTTCGGTGTGGTTACGGAAACGCCGTGGGGAAATACGATTACAAAGGAAATGGCCATTGAAGCGGTAAAAGGGGAGAATCTGGGTAAAGGAAAAGAAACGGATTTTCTGGCTATCAGTTTTTCTTCCACGGATAAAATCGGGCACCGTTCCGGACCGAACTCCATAGAACAGCAGGACGATTTCATCCGGCTTGACCGCGAATTTGCCGACCTGTTCAGTTTTCTGGACGGCTGGGTTGGAAAAGGCGAATACACCGTTTTTCTTACGGCCGATCATGGCGTTGTGGATGTGCCGGGCTTTGCAGCCGAGCACAAGCTTCCGTCCGGCATCGTAAACAGAAAGGTTGTCAATGCTGCTGTAAACGAAGCGTTGAGCAAAGCTTTTGGCAAAGAATCCTACATTTTAGCAACGGATAACAATCAGCTTTACTTTGATCATGAACTGATGAAAAAGAAGAAGATTACAATTAGTGCGGCAGTAGAAGTTATTCGAGAGGCTGTGCTGCAAATTCCCGGAATGGCTGATATTATTGATCTGACCGATATGGGAAAAGCACCGCTGAATACGTATCAGCTCGAATTGTACAAGAATAACGTGAATGCAAAACGCAGCGGTGACATTCAGATTATTACGCAGCCGGGATGGTTTTATGGCACCTCTACAGGAACTTCGCACGGAACGCCGTACAATTACGATACGCAGGTGCCGTTTGTACTTTATGGCTGGGGAATAAACAAAGGTGAGACGCTGCGCCGTACTTCGGTTTCCGACATTGCGCCTACAATTTCTTCACTGCTGCATATTCTTCCCGGAAGCGGCAACATCGGAAATGCTGTGGAAGAAGCATTGAAAAAGTAGTATTCGGATAACTTTCGAAAAAGAAATACGCTGCATTGCCGGAATGGTTCCGGCAATGCAGCGTATTTTGTTATAGCTTGTTTCAGGATTCTTCCACGATGAGGATAATGCCGTTTGTCCGCATGATAACGACTTTGCTTCCGGCAGAAATGGAGCTGTGGTTAAAAGCAGTTGCTTTCCATTCGGCGCCGCGGTAATAAATTTTTCCTTCGCCGTTCACAGGAATGTCCTTGATGACCAGTGCCGTTTCGCCTACAAATTCGCTGTATTCAGGACTTGATCTTCTATCGAGCAGCCTGCGGGCATGTTTTCGCAAAAGCAGCAGGGAACTCAGCGAAATCAGTGAAAATGCAATGATCTGGCTTTCAATGTCGGGAAACAGGCCGATTGCCGTCAATAATGATGTGAGCAATGCGCCGGATGCAAAAAATACAAACACCAGCATTACGCTTACCAATTCTGCTACGAGCATAATCAGTCCCACAATGAGCCATATTTGCGGCAAAGACAAGTCCATACTATTTCTTTCTTTCGGGGTTAATAACTGGCCGGTCCGATTTGACCACTGTTAATGCCGTAGCAATAAGTGAGCCGATATCGGTTAGATTGGCCGGTAAAATCAATGTATTTCCGGTTTTTGCCAATTTACCAAATTGTTCCACATAATTTTCCGCTACTTTCAGCTGCACTGCTTCCAGACCGCCGTCTTTCTGTATCGCTTCCGCCACGAGCCGGATGCTGTCTGCTGTTGCTTCGGCAACCGAACGCAGAGCGGCGGCTTCACCTTCCGCTTCATTGATCTGCCTTAACCGCAAACCTTCCGATTCCAGCACGACCTTCTGTTTTTGTCCTTCGGCAACGTTAATTGCAGCCTGTTTTTCTCCGTCGGATTGCAGAATTACCGCACGCCGTTCCCGTTCGGCCTGCATCTGTTTTTCCATGGCGTTCAGTACGCTTTGCGGCGGTGTGATGTTTTTGATTTCGTAACGTAAAACTTTCACGCCCCAGCCGATGGCCGCTTCATCAATGGATTCCACAACGGCTCGGTTAATCGTCATCCGTTCCTCAAAAGTTTTGTCAAGATCCAGTTTTCCGATTTCACTCCGCATGGTTGTCTGGGCAAGCTGGATAACGGCAAAAGTATAATCGGCAATGCCGTAGGCAGCTTTTTTCGGATCAATAACCTGAATAAAAATAACGCCGTCCATACGCACTTGAACATTGTCGCGTGTAATGCAAATCTGTTCGGGAATGTCAATCGCAATTTCTTTGAGTGTGTATTTGTAAGCGATTCTGTCAAAAAAAGGAATAATGAAATTGATACCGGGCTGCAATACGGCGTAAAATTTTCCAAGACGTTCCAGTATATATGCATTTTGTTGCGGAACGACTTTAACGGTCATTAAAATGGTGAGAACGACAAGAACAAGCAGTATTATAAGTGGTGTCATAGCAAGTAAGTTTGATGTACAGGACGAAAGTAACCATACAAGAACTTGCTTCCAATAACTCTTTTATCAGCGTGAGGTTAAACTTGCCTGCCGGTTTATGAAGGGGATGAATGGAAAAAGATATCAATCTTTTAATATTTCTTTTGAAATAACCATTTTTTGAATCTCGCTGGTGCCTTCTCCGATGGTGCAGAGCTTGCTGTCACGATAAAATTTTTCAACCGGATAATCTTTTACAAAACCATATCCGCCAAAAATCTGAACGGCTTCATTGGCAACTCTTACGGCTGTTTCGGATGCATGATACTTGGCCACGGAACTGGAAAGCGTTACTTTTTTGCCTGCATCTTTCAGTTCAGCAGCATGAAAAGTCAGCAAAGTGGAAGCCTGAATATCCGTATACATGTCCGCCAGCTTGAATGCAATGGCCTGAAAATCACAAATGGATTTACCAAACTGCTTTCTTTCCCTGGAGTATGCAAGTGCCGCCTCATAAGCGCCCAGTGCCGTTCCGACGCTCAGTGCAGCAATGGAGATCCGGCCGCCGTCAAGAACTTTTAAAGACTCGATAAAACCGTCGCCCACTTGCCCGATCCGGTGCGTATCCGGAACAATGCAATCCTGAAAAATAAGTTCCACCGTTTCGGAAGCCCGCATGCCCAGTTTGTCTTCCTTCCTGCCGCATGTAAATCCCGGTGTACCCTGCGGAATGATAAAAGCAGTGGCGCCATGTTTGTCGCCGGGCTCGCCGGTTCTGGCTATGACCACAGTAATCCCGGCACTTTTTCCATTGGTAATAAAGTTTTTGGAGCCGTTAATAACCCAGTTGTCGCCCTCTTTAACGGCAACGGTACGCATGTTTCCGGCATCCGATCCGGTATTGGGTTCGGTAAGTCCCCATGCACCGAGCGAGCGGCCGCTGGCAAGTTGCGGAAGATACATGCGTTTCTGTTCCGCGTTGCCGAACATGTAGATGTGATTTGTACACAAGGAATTATGTGCAGCCATCGACAAGCCTGCGGAGGGATCTGTTTTTGCCAGTTCAATAATTGCCGTTACATATTCCTTGTATCCTAGGCCCGCTCCGCCAAATTCTTCGGGAACGAGCATGCCCATCAGGCCAAGTTCGCCCAGCTGATGAAACAGTTCTTTTGGAAACTGCTGTTCTTCATCCCACTTCCGGATATTGGGTTTTAGGTTAAGGGCAGCAAACTGGCGTATGGTCTCTTTGATCAGCGTACAGGTTTCTTCCCGCTCACTTTGTGCTGAATCCGGATTTACTGTTTCCATAATTCCCGGTGTTTACATTTAATTTACTTAATGTTAGCAAAAAATCAAGATATTTCTCTTATCAGTAACGAACAAATACGAGGCGGAGCGGTGAAGATTCGTATAAAAAAATTACATTTGCTGATGTCTTAACACACGGGACTTGGTTAAATACAATTCTTTAACCTGAACGATGAAGTTCCGTAACAACTATATTATAATTATCACATTTATGAAAATTGCAGTTGTAGGAACAGGTTATGTTGGTTTGGTTACAGGCACCTGTTTTGCCGAAACGGGCAATCAGGTAACCTGCGTTGACATTGATGTCAGAAAAATCGAACGTTTGCAAAAGGGCGAAATCCCTATTTATGAGCCGGGCCTTGATGTGCTTTTTCACCGGAACGTGGAAGAAGGCCGTTTGCTGTTTACGACGAATCTGGCTGAGGGCATTAAAGATGCGGAAGTCATTTTCCTTGCGTTGCCGACGCCTCCGGGCGAGGACGGTTCAGCGGATCTGAAGTACATTCTGAAAGTAGCGGATGATCTTGGCCATATCCTGGACAAATACGCGGTTGTAATTGATAAAAGCACCGTTCCGGTTGGCACAGCTGAAAAAGTACGTGCTGCCATTGCAAAAAACGCCAAAGTTGAATTTGACGTAGTTTCCAATCCTGAATTTTTGAGAGAAGGCGTCGCGGTTGAGGATTTCATGAAGCCGGACCGGGTTGTAGTCGGAACTACTTCTGAAAAGGCAAAAAAGGTGATGGAAAAGCTTTATGCTCCGCTGGTCAGACAAGGAAATCCGGTGATTTTCATGGACGAGCGTTCTGCCGAGATGACCAAATACGCAGCCAATTCATTCCTGGCAATGAAAATTACGTTCATGAATGAAATTGCGAATCTTTGTGAAAAAGTAGGTGCCAATGTAGATGATATCCGCCGCGGTATTGGTACGGACAGCCGGATCGGCAAGCGTTTTCTTTTTGCAGGAATCGGTTATGGCGGAAGCTGTTTTCCGAAAGATGTTCAGGCCCTAGCAAAAACATCCAACGATTTCAACTATGATTTCCGCATCCTGAAATCCGTTATGGATGTAAACTATGATCAGAAGAAAAAACTTCTGCCGATGGTCGAAAACTACTTTGAAGGAAGTCTGAAAGATAAAACCATAGCGGTCTGGGGACTGGCGTTCAAGCCGTATACCGATGATATCCGCGAAGCTCCGGCGCTTGAAAATATTGAAGCATTGCTGGAAGCCGGTGCCAAAGTAACCGTTTATGATCCAGAAGCCATGAATAATGTAAAAGGCATTCTTGGTGATAAAGTAACATTCTGTCATACGCCGTATGCCGCGCTGGACGACGCAGACGCACTGATGATATTTACCGAATGGCCTCAATTCCGCACACCTGAATTTGAAAAGATGGGTAAACTGTTGAAGAACAAAGTAATTTTTGACGGAAGAAACCTGTATGAACTGGATCAGATGCGTGAAATAGGCTATACCTATTACAGCATCGGACGGGAAAAGGTGGTTCCGGCTGGTGAAAATCAACATTCAATCTAATCTATCTTATTCATGAAACGTGTACTTATAACCGGGGCAGCAGGATTTTTGGGTTCGCACCTTTGCGAACGGTTTTTAAAGGAAGGCATGTATGTGATCGCAATGGATAACCTGATTACAGGTGATATGCGGAACATTGAACATCTGATGCCTAATCCCAATTTTGAATTTAACCATCATGATGTAACCAAATACGTGCATGTTCCGGGCGAACTGGATTACATCATGCACTTTGCATCTCCGGCCAGCCCGATCGATTACCTTAAAATCCCGATTCAGACGCTGAAAGTAGGAGCGATGGGAACGCATAACCTGCTTGGACTTGCGCGCGTCAAAAAAGCACGTTTTATCATTGCTTCCACATCCGAAGTGTATGGCGATCCGCTTGTGCATCCGCAAACCGAAGATTACTGGGGACACGTGAATCCGATCGGGCCGCGCGGCTGCTATGACGAGGCAAAACGTTATCAGGAAGCCATTACCATGGCTTATCACCGGTATCACGATCTGGAAACACGCATTGTACGGATTTTTAATACATATGGTCCCAGAATGCGCCTCAATGACGGACGTGTATTGCCGGCATTCATCGGACAAGCTTTGCGCGGTGAAGATATTACGGTATTCGGCGACGGTTCGCAAACACGTTCATTCTGCTATGTTGACGATCTTGTTGAAGGAATTTACCGCCTGCTTTTAAGCGATTATGCATTGCCTGTGAACATCGGAAATCCTTCCGAAATCACAATCGGGGAATTTGCCGAAGAAATTATCAAACTGACCGGAACAGACCAGAAAGTGGTTTACAAGCCGCTTCCGCAGGATGATCCCAAGCAAAGACAACCGGATATCACCAAAGCAAAGGAAATTCTGGGCTGGGAACCGAAAGTTTCCCGTCAGGAAGGTTTACAGATAACTTACGATTATTTCCGCAACTTGCCGAAAGACAGGTTGTATGAAGAAACCAATCACCGGGGCTTCGAAGGATTCAGCCATGTGAAATAAATCATAGCATTATCAATAAAAAAACCCGCAGATGCGGGTTTTTTTATTGAAAGAAAATCTGAAAGTTAAACTTCCATAATCTCTTTTTCCTTTGCAGAAAAAATCTGTTCTACTTTGGAAATAAAACCGTCGGTCAGTTTCTGAACACGGTCTTCACTTACTTTTACCAGATCTTCCGCAACGCCTTCTTTGGTCAGCTTGCGCAGCGAATTATTGGCATCCTGACGAATGTTACGGATGTTGATCTTGGCCGTTTCAATTTCGTTTTTTGCACGTTTTACAAGCTCTCTGCGCCGTTCTTCGTTCAGCGGCGGAACAGAAATCCGGATCATTTCACCATCATTGGAAGGTGCAAAACCCAGGTTGCCATTGCGAATGGCTTTTTCTATATCATTAATGATTTTTCTTTCGAAAGGCTTGATGGCAATCGTCCTTGCGTCCGGCGTATTGATGGTGGCCACGTTCTGCAAAGGCGTCATGGAGCCGTAATATTCAATCTGAAGACCTTCCAGCATCTGGGGCGAAGCTTTTCCTGCCCGAATTTTTCCCAGTTCTATAATAAGGTGTTTGATGGCACCTTCCATAGTATCTTTGGCATCTTCAAGATATAATTCTATTTCTTCCATTGTTTATAAAAGATAGTATATTTCCGTTAATTCGATATCAGCGTTCCGACTTCTTCTCCCATCACCAGATCATACAGATTGCCGGGTTTGTTCATATCGAAAACAATGATCGGGACATTATTTTCCTTGCAAAGCGTGAAAGCAGTCAGGTCCATAATCTTGAGATTTCTGGACAGCGCCTCATCGAAAGTCAGTTGGCTGTATTTGGTTGCGAGCGGATCTTTTTCCGGATCTGCCGTATAAACTCCGTCCACGCGCGTTCCTTTTAGAACCACTTCCGACTCGGATTCAATGGCGCGAAGGCCGGCGGTTGTATCCGTTGTAAAATAAGGATTTCCCGTTCCTGCGCCGAAAATAACAACACGTCCTTTTTCAAGGTGGCGGATTGCACGGCGGCGAATCAGCGGCTCGCAAACCTGCTCCATTTTGATGGCCGACATCAGCCTTGTGTTCATGCCGTGCTTTTCAAGCGAACTCTGGATTGCCATTCCGTTGATGACCGTGGCCAGCATGCCCATATGATCGCCCTGAACTCTGTCAATCCCGGATTTTTCTACAGATGCGCCGCGAAAAATATTTCCCCCACCGATTACAATGGCAACCTGAACGCCGACTTCTGTAATTCTTTTGATTTCCCGGGCATAGTTATCGAGAATGTTGAAATCAATAACCTGGGCTTTATCGCCGCCATTAAGAGCTTCTCCGCTGAGTTTGAGTAATAAACGTTTGTATACTGGTTCGGGCATGATTATAGATATAGGTGTTTTCGTCCGTAAAAATAAGCGTAGGAAGTCAAGATAAACAAGTTATTTATTGAAACTCGAGCAATACCTGATTTTTTTCAACCGTTTCGCCTGCCGCTACTTTCAATGTTTTTACCGTTCCGCTTCCGGAGGAGCGGATTGCGTTTTCCATTTTCATCGCCACCAGCACCAGCAGCGTATCGCCTTTGCTGATTATATCGCCTTCAGAAACCGCAACGGACTGGATCAATCCGGGCATGGGCGCCTTGATGTTGTTCAGTTTCTGGGCTGTACTGTTCTGAAGTCCCATTCCTTCCAGAAGCAAATCCAGCTGATTTTTCGTTTTGGTATAATAATGCTGGCCGTTGATCAGCAAATGGACCGATTTCTCCTGCGCGTTGACTTCAAGTACTTCCACGCTATACGATTTGTTATTTCGGATAACGTGAAATTTGTTCCGGCCCAGCTCAGCAATGTCCCCGTCGAACTGCTCGCTTCCGACAAACCATTTGTCTTTCCGGTTGCTTATTTCAAAGGAATTTTCGGAGGAAAGTTCGCTGTTTTCCTGGAACGGACTTTCGGAGACATTGATTTTCAGCATACGGCTTCACTGTATTCATGAATAATTTCGTTCAGTATGCCGTCCAGTTCTTCAAATGTCATTCCTTCCACCAGACGCATGCGGAACGGCTTGAAGTGTTCCAGCCCTTTAAAATAATTGGTATAATGCCTGCGCATTTCAAAAACGCCGGCAACGGGCCCTTTCCAGCGAATTGAAAATTCCAGATGTTTCCTGCACACTTCCACACGCTGCTGCATGGTTGGCGGCGCAAGTTTTTCACCGGTTTTCATAAAATGCTTGATTTCGTTAAAAATCCACGGGTTTCCGATCGTAGCACGGCCGATCATGATGCCGTCCACGCCAAAGCGGTTTTTATATTCCAGTGCCTTTTCCGGCGTATCCACATCGCCATTCCCGAAAATCGGGATCGTTATGCGCGGGTTGTCCTTGATTTTTGCAATCAGAGTCCAGTCTGCCGAGCCTTTGTACATTTGCACGCGGGTTCTGCCATGAATGGAAAGTGCCTTGATGCCGATATCCTGCAAACGTTCGGCAACTTCCTGCACATTCTTTGTATTTTCATCCCAGCCAAGCCGGGTTTTTACCGTTACGGGCAAATGCGTGGATTTTATAACGGCTTCGGTCATTTTCACCATTTTCGGGACATCCTGCAGCAACGCAGCGCCGGCTCCGCGGCAGGCCACATTCTTGACCGGGCAGCCATAATTGATATCGATAAGATCCGGGTTTACGCGGGATGCAATTTCTGCACACGAGCCCATTGTTTCAACATCACTGCCGAACAGCTGAATGCCGACGGGTCTTTCGTATTCAAAAATATCCAGTTTCTGCACACTCTTTGCCGCATCCCGGATAAGCCCTTCGGATGACACGAATTCGGTATACATCAGATCGGCCCCGTTTTCCTTGCATACAGCGCGGAAAGGCGGATCGCTTACGTCTTCCATCGGTGCCAGAAGCAGCGGAAAGTCGCTCAGTTCTATATTTCCTATTTTAACCATTTCGGCAAGACTAATGTCGGTTAAACTTCCAAACGTGGGTTTAAACCCTTTATAATACGTTCTACTTGTTCACTCCGTATTTTTAAATTGATAATAAACCGTAAATTTACACCAATTATGCAAAATAGTAATCCAGTCCCGGCAGTTTCCCGTGTGCCCGGCACCATGGGCAGTTTATTGGTTTTAATCGGTTTTGTGCTGATCGGAATGGCTGTGGGAAACATGCTGGCGGTGATGTTGCTGGCCGTTTACAAGTCGGCCGGTGTGGAAAGCATTGCCGTGCTGCTGAACAAACTGATTTCTGACCCTGCGAATGTTTCCAACGGATGGAATGCATTGATGATCCTGCAGGGAACCGTTCACTTTTTCTCCTATCTTTTGCCTTCGCTGGTTTACTGGTTTTATATCGAACGCAGAACGCTTCGTCAGTTTGATTTCAGGGAAAAGCCGGCTGCCGGAGTCTGGCTTCTGGCATTTCTGCTTGTGCTGGTTTTTATTCCGGTCAACAGCAAGTTTATTGAATGGAATGCCGCCATGAAACTGCCCGATACGTTCTCCGGACTGGAACTGTGGATGCGTGAGAAAGAAGATCAGCTGGCAGTGATGACGGGTTTTCTGACCAATTTCAAACAGTTCGGTCAGTTGCTGATTGCCTTGTTCGTGGTCGTGCTGCTGCCGGCAGTAGGCGAGGAAGTGCTTTTTCGCGGAATCATTCAGACCAAGCTTTTTCAGCACTGGGGAAATATACATCTTGCCATTTGGACGGCAGCTGCCATTTTCAGCGCCATCCATTTTCAGTTTTACGGATTCCTTCCGCGCATGATGCTCGGCGCATTGTTCGGGTATTTGTATTTCTGGACCGGAAATTTAAGGATCGCCGTACTGGCGCATTTTGTGAACAACGGGTTTGTACTGGTCATGGTGTATCTGCACAATATCGGCATTGTCAAAACGAACATTGAAGAAACCAAATCAATGCCTGCCATGCTGGTGCTGGTTTCATTGATTCTTTCTGCTGGTATACTTCTGTTAATAAAAAAATCGGGTGTTGCCGGAGATATCCGCCGTGCAAGCCTTTAATTAAAATCAAGCAAAAAACTTTATGGCTGAAAACTGGGTAAAGGCATTTCAGAGCGGACGAATGATCCGCGCGGAAATTGCCCGTGAAATACTGGAACAAAATGAGATACCTGCTGTGATCGTGAACCGAAAAGACAGCAGTTACCCGATTTTCGGAACATGTGAGGTTCATGTGCCGGCAAGTGACCTTTTGAAGGCCCAAACAATACTGACGAATGAAGACGCGCTTAGAGAAACTGAGTAATTTACAGCAACGGGCAATTACCGCGCTGGCAGGAGTATTTGTAATTATCAGTTGTATACTTTACAGTGAATTAACCTTTTTACTGCTTTTTTGTACCATCAGTTCATTGACCCAGCTGGAATTTTACAGATTGCTCGGGCTGGACGGAAATCAGCCGCTAACTTATTATGGTACTTTCTGTGGCACAGTAATGATGTTTCTTGCGTACTTGATAGAACAGGACATTGTACCATTCTCAAATTATTTCATTATCAGTCCGCTGCTGTCCATGATATTTTTTATCAAGCTGTATAAAAAGAATGACCTTAAACCTTTTACAAACATCGGGTTTACATTTCTGGGCATTATTTATGTAGCATTGCCTTTTGCTCTGATCATTGTGATGGCGCTGCGGGGCGGAAAATACAATTATGAAATCGTTCTGGGAAGCCTGCTTTTACTCTGGGCGTCGGACATAGGCGGTTATTTTGCCGGTACCAAGTTTGGAAAAAGAAAGTTGTTTGAGCGTATTTCTCCCAAAAAATCGTGGGAAGGCGCCATGGGAAGCGCTGCTTTTGCAGCAGTCATTGCATTTGTACTGGGGTTTTATTTCCGTACCTTCGAACCCTGGAAATGGTACTGCATCGGTGCTATTATTGTGGTGGTCGGGACGTACGGCGACCTTGTCGAGTCACTTTTCAAGCGGAGTATTGCCATTAAGGATTCCGGGACAAGCATACCCGGGCACGGCGGTTTTCTGGACAGGTTTGACGGCCTGCTGCTTTCCGCCCCGTTTATTGTTACCTTTTTAAAGTTATTTTCCTGACAGAAATTGCTTTTTAATCCATACAGGCAATGCATATGCTGCCGGGTCGTTGATTAACCAAGGAACAATTTTTACATACTTTTTTCAACATAGCAGCTGAGAGAAAGTATAATGACAACAACGTTCGAAAGCCGGGGCCTTTATCCGGTTCTCAATTCATAACCCGAAACGAATGAAACGCAGTCTTTTAATATTTTTGGTGCTGGCAGGAATCATGTCTTTTCATGATTTGTATGCGCAGGGTGAACAGAAAGCAATCATATTCTCCGGCGTCGTCGTAGGCGGGAAAACAACCGAGCGGCTGCCGGGTGCCACCATATTTATAGTAAATGCCGGAAGAGGTACGCTGGCCAAAAGTGACGGATCGTTTACAATTCCCGTATTTCCCGGCGACAGCATCATTTTCAGTTATGTCGGTTTCAAAAAGCAGTACCACGTTGTTCCGCGCAGTTACAACTCGGATATTTATTCGGCCATTGTTGCTTTGCGTGAAGATGTTGTAACACTTTCAGGCGTGACCATTTATCCTTATTCTACAGAAGAAGAATTCAAGAAAGCATTCCTTGCGCTGAAACTTCCCGATCAGGCGGATCGGGATGCGCTTGCAAGAAGCACCGATCCGGATTATATCAACAGAATGGCGGCGCAGGTTCCCAACAATGCGCAGACCAACTATCGTTACTCTATGGATCAGCTGATGTTCGGGCGTGAATCGGCGGCGAACAAAGGATTTGCAACCACATTCCCGTTTCTAAACCCTTTTGCATGGGCCAGCTTTATCAAATCGGTTAAAAACGGTGACCTTAAGCAAAAAGAATGGCGCAAAGAGCTGAATGCCGCACCACGTGAAAATATTACCAAACAGGATTTTATTCCGCCGACTCCCGAAAACGATATCAAACGAAACGGCAGCAATTAATTTTTAGTTGCTGCAGCAGAACCTGGATCGAATTTTTCCAGACTCAGGTTTTCTCCGTCAAAAACGGCAAAATGCTGCTGATTGAGCCATTCTCCGAGATTAACATACCTTGAAACGGCATTTACTTTCATGTCCAGCGGAAGATGCCGGTGTCCGAAAATGTAATAATCATGATGCTGTTTCTTTTCCACAGCAAGGCAATACTGAAAAAGCCATTCATGATCTTCACCCAGAAAATACTCTTCTCCTTTATGGTCGTTGGCGCGCCGGCTTCTTTTCGACCATTCCATCGCAATCCAGATTCCGACATCCGGATGCATAAGCCGGAACATGAGCTGGAAAAAGGAATTTTCGAATATTCTTTTCAGAACCTTGTAAGTATTATCGCCAGGCCCGAGCCCGTCGCCGTGGCCAACCAGAATTGTCTTGGTGCTTTTTCCTGAAACAAACGTGTAAGTCACAGGATTACGGAAAATGGTTGCGCCAATTTCATCCGTCAGATAACCGGACATCCACATATCGTGATTGCCGGTGAAAATGACAAGTTCAATGCCTTTGTCGTTCAATTCAGCCAGTTTTCCAAGCAACCGCACAAATCCTTTCGGAACGGCTTTATTGTATTCAAACCAGAAATCAAAAATATCCCCGACCAGAAAAATCATTTGTGCATTGTGCTCGATGGATTCCAGCCATGTAATGATCAGCCTTTCTCTTTCACGGCTTTTGGGCAAAGACGGAACGCCAAGATGGAAATCGGATGAGAAATACACGCAGCGGCCTTCGTGTAATGAAACGGTTCTTTTTTCTGATTTAAAATTCATGCGTTAGTTGCAAATGCCATGCAATTTACAACCTTCCGGTAAATAGCCGTTACAGGCTGAAAGATTGATCGTCGGAATCATGCTAATTAAACCTGCTTTTTCTAGATTGCGCCTTCAAACTAGTTTAACTATGAAAGCAAATTTATTATACTTTTTGTTGTTCCTTATTCCGTTATTACATCAAAAGCAGGTGTTTGCGCAGCCTGCCAAGAAGATTCCTGCCGACAAGCAGCGTTCAGTGCAGTGGAAACCGGAAAAAGGACAATATTATTTCAGCCATTCACTTGTATTTGACTTTGATAACAAGACTGCAAGGACAAAGGGAAAAATCAGGATTTATCTCGATCCGGTCAGCGGGGCCATGTGTTTTCTGAAAGACAGCAGTTTTACACAGAAAGGAAAATCGTTCGATCTGATCATTGGTTTCCCGAATGGAAAATACATGTTTTATAAAACGGATGAGGCCGGGAAAAAAACAAGAACTTCTGAAACCGTAAATGAAATGAAACCGGATGCTGAAACAGTTCTGCAGCGAAAAGAAGATTTTGCAACGTACTGCCTGCCAACGGCTAACAAACGAACCGAATTTGGTCTGGAAAGCATTGAGTATGATCTGGGTTACACAACTTCCGACACGAAGGACAAGATATGGCTTGCCAAAACGCCGTTCAGCATCTATGCGCTTTACGGACTGGAATTTGTAGAAAACGCTGTAAGTATGCCCGTTTCGTTTGATTACATGCATTTGCTGGACGCTGACCGGCTGATAACGGAGTTTAGTTCAAAAGATACTTCTTTCAAACTGATCCGCTTTGGACGTGATCCGTATACTGCAATTACAAAAAGTTATCAGGAGTTAAAAGATTGAAAATCCGTTTTCAGAATGAAAATCCTGAAAACGGACTGGATTATCTTACACGCTTTCGGATTCTGCGCGTTCTGCCATCACTTCGGAAAGCGGGCGCAGATTGGCCGGAATTTCTTCTTCCTGATCTTCTTCGGAAGTATACGGGAATACATCCAGAATCGGCGTAAGCGTAATGTCTGTAACTTCATACGGGATCAGAAAATTGCGCATGCTTTCATTGATCCGGTCCAGTGCCTGCTGGATGCCGTCCGAATTCACAAGCATGTAATTGACGATTTTCTTTTCTTTTCCGCTTTTTTCATCCACTGAAAAGTAAATGACTTTTGCTTTAAACCATTGTTCACCTTCTTCGTAAGCAAAAAGATCTGCAAGGCGCATCCGCGAAATACTGGACACACTGAAATCGCTGGCATCGGTAACAATCTGTTTGTAAAGCCTCGCCTCGGACTCCGTGTAGGAAACGGCATCCACAAGATAAACTTCATTGATTGTTTTCAGACTTCCCGACTCATTCTCCTTTTGATACCGAATTTTCCCTAAATACCAGCTCGCCATATTTATATTTTATTTACAACTGAAAAGTCTGCAAATGTAGATGCTTGCGTCAAAGCCTGCAAAAAATATAGCGACAAAGTAATAATCCGTCAACCGTATATGCGTTCTGATACCTACTGTTTAACTTGCCAAAAAAATTAGGTAAATGAAAAAGAACATCTGGATTTTCGTAATACTGCTTGTAACGGGAACAATGACAGGCTGCGGAGTAGGCCGTCAGGTTTCGGAAGCAAAAACGTTTGGTGAATGCAAATACGACATTGCGTCTGTGGATAGCGTTTATCTCGCCGGAATTGACATCCGGGAATTCCGTAATCTGAAAAGCTTCAACGACTTTGACCTTGCCAGGTATCCCGGACTGGCCATGGGATTGCTCAGGAAAAATTTGCCGCTCGATCTGAGGGTAAATCTGGATATTACCAATCCGACAAACCGCCGCGCCGCCATTAACCAGCTTGAATACAAAGTGCTGTTATCCGACAGCGAGTTGTTTAACGGCTTTTTGAGCCAGCTTATCGAAGTAATGCCCGGAACCGGCAAAACAAGAGTGCCGATAAGACTGAACGCAAACGCATATCAACTGATTTCCGATGATCAGACGCGGGATAAATTCATTAATATGGTTCTGGCGCTGACTGGAAAATCAGATGCAAAGCCGACGAAGTTTACTGTAAAAGTAAAACCGACGCTGGATCTTGCCGGAAAGCAGATCAACTATCCGGGTTATATTACCTTCGAAAAAGAAGTGACCAGCCAGATGCTGACCGGCACACGTTGATACCTGATGCACAGACATGCACTATTTTGAAATTTCTTGCGGATGATTCCTGTCTGTTTCAATCCTTTGCAACGGTAATTTTCCTGTAAATTGCCGGATGCCTTCATTTTTCTTTACAAACCTGCGGATTTTAAAACAGGATTGATTAGCAGGAAAAACAAGCCCCCTTATATCAAAAAATGCAGATACTTACCTATAACCTCAACGGAATCCGGGCGGCACTAAAAAACGGACTGATCGATTGGTTAAGAACCATGCCGGCTGATATTTTATGTTTTCAGGAAGTGAAAGCGACTCCGGACGTTGTAGACCTTGCCGGATTTACGGAACTTGGCTACGAGCTGATCGGATGGCATGCAGCTGAAAAAAAGGGATATAGCGGCGTGGCCATATTTTCCAAAATGGTGCCGGATTACGTTTTTCACGGATGTTCCATTCCTGTTTACGATCAGGAAGGAAGGATTTTAAGGGCCGATTTTGGAGACATTACCATTCTGAACTGCTATTTTCCTTCCGGAACGAGCGGTGAGATCCGTCAGGGCGTAAAGATGGAGTTTTTGCGTGATTTTTACGAATGGGTTTATGAATTGCGCAAGGAACGGCCCAATCTTGTTATTTGCGGTGATTATAACATTGCGCATACGGAAATTGACATTCATGATCCGGTAAGAAATAAGAAAATGTCAGGTTTTTTGCCTGAGGAAAGAGAATGGCTGACAAAATGGTTTGACAACGGATATACCGATGCATTCCGGTTCAAAAATCCGGATCGGAGGGAATATTCCTGGTGGACTTACCGTGCCGGCGCAAGGGCCAATAACAAAGGCTGGCGAATTGATTACATTTCGGTTGCCGATACGATCAAAGACCGTATAGTAGCCAGCAGGCTTTATAATGACGCCGTACATTCGGATCATTGTCCGGTTTGGCTGGAACTGGATTAAACGGCTTTTATTCATTGGTATAGTTTTGTAAATTGGATCAGAAACAGACTAAACAACCGAGTTATGGACATTCAAATGCCGGTGACACTGAAAATGGGCGATCTGATGAGTGAAGAGGAATTCTTTCAGTTTTGCCAGATGAACGACACACTAGAGTTCGAAAGGGACTCGCATGGAAATATTATACTTATGTCACCCACAGGAGCTTTTACAGGCGGATTTAACTTAGAAATTGCAGCTGAATTGGTATTTTGGAACAAAAAAAATAGATCAGGGAAAGTTTTTGATTCTTCCACTGGTTTCACATTGCCAAACGGAGCCGTGCGTTCGCCGGATGTTTCATGGATCCGGAACGAGCGCTGGAATGCAATTTCCAAAGAACAGCAGGAAGTTTTTGCGCCGCTATGTCCCGATTTCGTGATTGAAATACGTTCGAAATCCGATGGATTAAAGTATCTTAAAGATAAAATGAAAGAATACATTGCAAATGGAACTTCACTGGGCTGGCTGATCGACCGCTTTGACAACAAAGTTTACATTTACCGTTTGGACAAAAGCGTAGAAGTTCACAATTCACTTCACATCGTGCTTTCGGGCGAAACTGTGCTTCCCGGATTTACGCTTGATCTTGCTTCACATCTAAATTAGCATAAGCATTGTTTTACAAATTTGATCAGACAAAAATCAAATAACCAAATTATGGAAATTTCAATGCCGGTGACACTGAAAATGGGCGATCTGATGAGTGAAGAGGAATTCTTTCAGTTTTGCCAGATGAACGACACACTAGAGTTCGAAAGGGACTCACATGGAAATATTATACTTATGTCACCCACAGGAGCTTTTACGGGCAACTTTAATTTACGCATTTCGGGTTTTTTGTTCATGTGGAATGAATCCCACAAGCTTGGGAAAGTTTTTGATTCTTCCACCGGTTTTACTTTGCCAAACGGAGCAGTACGTTCGCCGGATGTTTCGTGGATACGGAACGAGCGCTGGAATGCAATTTCCAAAGAACAGCAGGAAGTTTTTGCGCCGCTATGTCCCGATTTCGTGATTGAAATCCGTTCGAAATCCGACGATCCGAAGTATCTTCAGGATAAAATGAAAGAATACCTTGCTAACGGAACTTCACTGGGCTGGCTGATCGACCGCTTTGACAATAAAGTTTACATTTACCGTTCGGACAAAAGCGTAGAAGTTCACAATTCACTTCACATCGTGCTTTCGGGCGAAACTGTGCTTCCCGGATTTACGCTGGACCTTGCTTCACTCATCAAATAACGGAAGTACAAAAACTTCTGTTCACTAATACTCATTAAAGACTTGTTCCGGTATTTTCTAATTTACAAACCATTTGGAATGCTTTCCCAGTTCAGTCGTGAAGGCGAACAGCCAACGCTGGCAGATCTGGATTTTAAGTTTCCGAAAGATATTTATCCGGTCGGACGGCTCGATGCCGATAGTGAGGGCCTGCTGTTGCTCACTAATGACAACTATTTGAAGACCAGACTTCTGGAACCAAAATACCGACACGAAAGAACATATTACGTACAGGTCGAAGGAATAATAACCCAAGAAGCCTGCACTTCTCTTGCAGAAGGGGTTTTTGTTTCGATAAACGGAAAGCAGTATCGTACGCTTCCCGCACGTGCAGTTCCGATGGGCGAGCCTGCGCTTCCTGACCGGAATCCGCCGATTCGGTTCCGTAAAAATATTCCTGTTTCCTGGCTTGCGATTACTTTGCATGAAGGCAAAAACCGTCAGGTAAGGCGTATGACAGCAGCTGTTGGCTTTCCTACGCTCCGGTTGGTGCGGTGGTCAATCGGGAAAATTTCACTGGCTGATAAAAAAGAAAATTTTCCTAAACCCGGGGACGTATGGGAAGTTACGGCAAAAGAAGCGCGGGACTTTCTCAAATGACCGCGGACAGGAATGGATAAAACCGCCTGATGCACTTGCCAAACCGGAGAGAAGGGTTAATTTTGTACATATCCTTTTTTTTAAATAAGGCTGATAATTGGCAAAGGCACAAAAAGAAACCCCGCTTAACAAACAATATAATCAGATCAAGGCCAAGTACCCGGGTGCACTTCTGCTGTTCAGAGTAGGCGATTTTTACGAAACATTTGGTGAAGATGCCATCCGTACTTCCAAAATCCTCGGAATTGTACTGACACGGCGTAATAACGGCGGTTCGCATGAGGAACTTGCCGGCTTTCCGCACCATTCGCTTGATAATTACTTGCCCAAACTGGTCCGTGCAGGCGAGCGCGTTGCCATTTGTGATCAGCTGGAAGATCCTGCGGCTGCCAAGGGAATCGTAAAACGCGGTGTGACTGAATTGGTGACGCCGGGCGTTTCTTTCAACGACAATGTGCTGGATATCCGTAAAAACAATTATCTGGCTGCCGTTCACGTTGGCACGGACGACTTGTACGGAGTGGCTTTTCTGGATATTTCTACGGGCGAGTTCATGACTTCGCAAGGCAATGCCGCTTACATTGACAAAGTGCTTCAGGGATTTTCTCCTGCCGAAGTTTTATTTTGTAAAAAACACAAACAGGAATTTCATCAGCTTTTCGGAGGCAAATACCATACTTTTCAGCTGGAAGACTGGTGCTTTGGTTATGATTACGGCTACGAACAGCTGATTACTCATTTTCAGACTACAACTTTAAAGGGTTTTGGCATTGAAACGCTTCCGATGGGCGTTATTGCCGCCGGCGTATTGCTGCATTACTTGCGGGAAACGGAGCATAAGGATGTTGCCCATATCGGCCGGATCACGAGGCTGGAAGAAGAAAAGTACGTATGGCTTGACCGTTTTACCGTTCGTAATCTTGAACTGGTCCATCCGCAACAGGAAGGCGGCGTTCCTTTGATTCAGGTGCTGGATCAGACGGTAACGCCGATGGGGGCAAGGTTGCTGCGCAAGTGGGTTGTGCTGCCGTTAAAGGAAAAACTGCCGATCGAAGAGCGCCTGAATACAGTTTCGCATTTTCTGGAAAATGAGGAGCTGCATGAGTCCGTCATGCAGTATCTGAAGCAGATTGGCGATCTGGAAAGGCTTATTTCAAAAGTTGCCGTCAGGAGGATCAACCCGCGCGAACTGGTGCAGCTTAAAAAATCACTGAAACAGATCGGGCCGGTGAAAGAGTTGCTTTCCGGTTTGATACAGAAAGAAGAAGACAGGTCCGCAGCGCAGGACGATAAGAGGAAAGTTACAGACCCGGCTATTGAAATACTCAGGAAATATGCGGATCAGCTGAATCCGTGCAGTTTTCTGATGGATAAAATTGAAAACGAATTGCGGGAAGACGCGCCGGTTCTTTCCAATCAGGGAAGGATGATCAAAAGCGGGGTGGATGCCGAACTGGACGAACTGCATGCCATTTCGTACGAAGGAAAGGATTTTCTGCTCAAACTTCAGAACCGTGAAATTGAACGGACCGGAATCGGATCGCTGAAAATCGCTTACAACAAGGTTTTCGGTTACTATCTGGAAGTGACGCACGCACATCAGAACAAAGTTCCTGCCGACTGGATCAGAAAGCAGACGCTGGTGAACGCGGAACGTTACATAACGCCGGAATTAAAAGAGTACGAGGAAAAAATCCTGAATGCGGAAGATAAAATCGCAGCTATCGAATTCCGGATTTACAATGAAATCATTCTTATTGCCGCAGAATACGTCAGCACGATCCAGCAGAATGCATTTATCGTCTCCACTTTGGATGTACTGAGTTCATTTGCGACAATTGCCAGGAAGAACAATTATGTAAGGCCAGTCATCAGCGAAGGAAAAGAACTGGATATCAAAGACGGCCGCCATCCGGTCATTGAGCAGCAACTGCCGTTGGGTGAAAGTTACGTTCCGAACGATCTGTATCTGGATGATGCCACGCAGCAGATCATCATCATTACCGGTCCGAACATGGCCGGAAAGTCCGCCCTTTTACGTCAGACTGCGTTGATTGTTCTCATGGCTCAGATGGGTTGCTATGTTCCGGCAAAAGCAGCTTGCATCGGACTTGTGGACAAGGTTTTCACGAGGGTAGGAGCCAGCGATAACCTCAGCCGAGGCGAAAGTACCTTTATGGTGGAAATGACGGAAACGGCCAGTATTCTGAACAACCTGAGCGACCGAAGTCTTGTGCTGATGGATGAAATCGGCAGAGGAACAAGTACTTACGACGGCGTTTCCATTGCATGGGCCATTGCCGAATACCTGCACAATCAGACGGATTGCCGGCCTAAAACGCTCTTTGCAACGCATTATCATGAACTTAACCAGCTTACCGAAGACTTCCCGCGCATCAAAAACTTCAATGTGGCCGTAAAGGAAGTGGACAATAAAGTAATTTTTCTGCGCAAGCTGAAACCCGGCGGTAGCGCGCACAGTTTCGGGATTCATGTCGCCCAGATTGCGGGTATGCCGCAGCGCATTGTAGTAAGGGCCAGTGAAATCATGCAGCATCTTGAAAAAGACCATGTAGCGCATGAACACAAAAAGCGGGTAAAGGAAATCCCGAAAAACAATTTTCAGCTCAGCATTTTTGAGCCTGCCGATCCGCGCCTGGAAGAGCTGAAAGAAAAACTGGCGCTTGTGGATGTGAACACGCTTTCACCTATTGAAGCATTGCTGAAACTGAATGAATTTCAGAAAATCGTAAAGAAATGATGTCTAACCTGTTAAAATTTACTATTCAATCTCCTATTCCTTTTTTATGAAAAATTCGACGCGTTTTCAGCTGATGGCCATGATGTTTCTCCTCTATTTTATCTGGGGGTCGTGGTATGGGCAAATGAGTAAATACATGTTTACGCAGCTTGGGGCTACAGGTGTGCAGGTGGGAAATGCCTATGCTGCCTTTTCTATTGCTATGATTATCGCCCCGTTTTTCGTTGGTATGATTGCCGACCGCTACTTTGCCGCACAAAAGGTGCTCGGAATTTTAAGTCTTGCCGGTGCAGCAATCCTTTACTTCCTGACCGGCGTTAAAGATCCGGATACTTTTTTCTGGGTTATTCTGCTTTATTGCATCACATTTGCCCCGACCATGGCGCTCACCACTTCCATTGCCATGCAGCAGGTGACCAATTCTGAAAAAGATTTTCCCGGCATACGCGTAATGGGAACGGTAGCCTGGATTGTCGTTTCCAACATCATTGGTTATTATGGCTTTGGCGACAGCGTCATGATTTTCAAGATTTCAATGGTTTCTGCCGCGATTCTGGGTGTATACTCCTTTTTTCTGCCCAATACGCCTCCGAAGCCGAGTACGAGCACATCATTTTCAGCCATTTTAGGGTTGGATGCCTTTAAGCTTTTCAAGGACCGTTCTTTTGCCATTTTCTTCATTTCGTCCTTGCTGATCTGTATTCCGCTTTCGTTTTATTATGCCATGGCCAATCCGTCACTCACCGATTCAGGCATGACAAATGTGGAAAATAAAATGTCTCTGGGCCAGGCTTCGGAAGTGGTTTTCATGCTGCTTATTCCATTGGCGTTTGCACGTCTGGGTGTTAAATGGATGCTGATTGTAGGACTTATCGCATGGATTATCCGTTTCATCGGCTTTGGCTACGGCGACGCTTCCAGCGAATGGCTGTTGTATCTTGCTATTGTCCTGCATGGAGTTTGCTACGATTTCTTTTTTGTAACCGGTCAGATTTATACAGACAGCAAAGCGGGGGAAAAATACCGTTCTTCTGCGCAGGGGCTGATCGCCATTGCTACTTACGGGATCGGAATGGGAATCGGTTCGTGGGTTTCCGGCGTCGTTGCCGATATGTACACGGTTAACGGCGTTAAAGACTGGACGAGCGTATGGATGGTTCCTGCCGGCATTGCAGCAGTGGTTCTTGTGCTTTTTGTGCTGTTCTTTAAAGACAACAAGATTAAAGCGGCGCAGTAAACGGGTTTGTTTGTCAGACTGTTGATTACAGTTTCCTGCTTTTGAAAGAATATAACAAATCAATAAAAAAACCTGTATAACTGACGTTTACAGGTTTTTTTATTATACCATGGATTTATAATCTCACCAGCCATCATCATCGTCCTCATCACGGCTTCTGATATAGTTTTTGGAACCGCCGCCTCCTTTTTTAGATTCTCCTCCTTTTCCGAAACGGTCTTCTGACCTTGATCTTCCGCCAAATCCGCCTCTGTCGCCTCCGTATCCGCCTTTATCGCTGCTGTATCCGCGGTCGTTGTTTCCTCTGTATCGGTCGCTGCTGCCGGAGTTTGAGCTTTTATCACTTCCATATCCACCGCCAAATCCTGCGCCGGAGCTGCTTCCGCCATCGGTACTGCTGCTTCTGTCAGATCGGTAAGTGTTGCTGCTTCTATCGGTTTCTGCGTTGCTGCTTCTGTCACTTCCGGCATTGCTGCTTCTGTCGTTTCCTGCACTGCTGCCTTCTCCGCCAGCCGGCCGTGGCCTGTTAAAACCTTCTCTTTTGAATTCTCCTCTGGGAGCGCCCGCATCACCTCTTGCTTCTTTTTTCTGTGATTCGTTTACTACCAACGGCCTTCCATACATTTCTGCTCCGTTCAATTCACTAATAGCCAACTTTGCCTCACTTTCGTCAGGCATTTCTACAAACCCGAAACCTTTGCTTTGACGTGTAATCTTGTCAATGATAATTTTCGCGGAGCTCACTTTACCAAATTTCTCGAAAGCTTCACGCAGTTCGCTTTCCTTTAACTTAAAAGAAAGACTCCCAACAAAAATGTCCATGGAAACGCCTGTTTTTTGTTTAATTTTTAGGTTATAAATATATTTATTTTAGTTGATATGCTACAACACTGTTTTTCATGAATGTGGGAACATAAACAATTTTTTTCACGCTGTCGTAGCCGATGTCCGCAGAGTTAATGCTGTCTGCGCTGGTATCCAGCAGCTTTTCGGTTGTTCCGTCCGATTTTACGTAATAAACCACACCTGCCCAGCAGGAAACAATATATTCACCCGGCTTAACCTGCTCGATTCCGTCTGTACTTTTATCCATTCCTTCCGCAACGACCGTCACCTGCTTAGACGCACTCAGCTTTTTCAAAGTTCCGCTGTCTGCAATTAATAAATCGGACCCAACTGCCAGCAACCCGTTCGGGCGTGTCAGGTCTTCAAAATAAGTGGAAATCTTTCCGTCTTTGATCAGATGCACTTTTTTGGTTTCCGTATCGGAGACATAGATATTTCCTTTGGAGTCAATCGTTACATCATTCAGGAATTTGGCGCCTTCCACTTCATGCTTTTTTGAAATCTTACCCGCTTTGATATCTATTTCAACCAATTCTGAAACATCCGCAACAAAAAGCTTATTTCCCAGCCGGGCCATGCCTTTCGGCGCATTAAGGCCGGTTACCCAGTCCTGAGCAATGATTTTACCATCCAGGCCTACTTTGGCAATACCGCCTTTTCCATCTTTTTCGCCGGGTTTACCGTCAATTTGCGCTACAAACAACAGTTTGTCCTGCGCATTGTAAAATACCGATTCAGGAATGGGCAGTGTGGCTTCTGTTGACCATATTTTAGCAAGTGTATGTTGTGCCTGCAAATTGCTGCCGCAGAACGCTGAAATCAATAATGCAGTTAGTGCAATGTAATTTGTTTTCATAAATGATCTGTTAGTTCCTTTTGGTTTGCTGTTATTCATACCAAAGGTTAAATCGGGCCAATTTACTTTCTATATTAGAAATTTCTGATGAATAAATCAAAGCTAAATAAAAATGGCCATAGTGACCGGCCCGTATATTTTAAATTTTTGCTAAATTCCAACAAAAAAGCCTTGCCGGATATCGACAAGGCTTTTTTCTGTTTGTAGCCACAGGTTATTTCTTCTTCTTCTTTTTGGAAGAAGCAACCGGCGCTCCGATGTTTTTTGAAAGGTCATTGATCCGGATATTCCTGAATTTCAGCGGCGAGCCGTGTCCAAGAAAACCGAGATAACCGCTTGTACGGCTCAGTCCCGGATGTTCTTTGTGATCCACAGTTCCGTTTTTACTGGCTTCCGCCAGATCGCCGTCCAGTATAACCGTGCCGTTCAGGGTAACTCTGATTTTTGATCCCTGCACGCGAACTTCTTCATAGTTCCATTCGCCGAGCGGTTTCAGAAATCCTCTTTTTGCAGGAATAATGCCGTATGCCGAGCCATGGTACTGATATTCATGCAGATCCTTGTAAATATCCGCATCGTTGTCCAGAATCTGGATTTCAGTTCCTACGTAAGCCGCGTCCCCTTCCATCGGTGTTCTGATTCCCAAGCCGTTATTGGCTCCGGGTGTAAGCTGGAATTCAAACCGGAAATCAAAATCGCTGTATTCGTCTTTGGTGTACAGATTTCCTTTTCCGCCTTTTTTCGGATCCACGACGAGTTCGCCGTTCTGGATAAAATAGTCGGTTTTGTTACCAACCCAGTTGAATAAATTCGTTCCGTCAAAAAGTACTTTAAAACCTTCTTTTTTCTCTGTCTCCGACAGTTCAAACGGTTCCGGACGAGGGATTTCGCGAACATAAATATCGCGGTAATTGATCTGGTTGCCATGTGCCTGTAACTCGATCTGTTCTTTTGCGAAAATTGGCAGCTTGCGGTCCCAGTAATTTTCCAGCACCACATTGTCCACTACATTTTCACCATTCAGATCCACAGAAACACGGTCACCGATCATGGTAATATGGAAAGTGTTCCATTCGCCAATGGCATTGTCTGCTACTTTGGAAGGCTTGCTCGGGTTTGTCTGATTGTTGTATAACCCGCCGGAACCCACCTGCGCGCCTACGCTTACCCGCGAGGTATCCCAGATCTGCACCTGAGGCGTTCCGCGCAGGTAAATGCCCGCATCGCCGTCTTTCTGGATTTTCCAGTCCACATACATTTCAAAATCTCCGTATTGTTTTACGGTACAAAGATTATCGCCGTGGCCTGAAAACACGAGTTCGCCGTCTTTTGCAAACCAGTCTTTATGAGCAGCTTCATCGGCTTTCTTTTGTTTGGCGGCCAAAGTATCCGGGCTCATTTTGCTGCGGGCAATCGGGTTTTCAACCAATCCTTTCCAGCCCGAAAGGTCTTTGCCGCTGAACAATGAAACAAATCCTTCGTCGGTCGGCAGCTCGGCCAGATGCTTGCGGATGGATTCCCGCTGGTATTCACTGTCCTGTCCTTTCAACAAAGAAGCTGCTTTGGTAAGCAGATTACGTATTTCCGCATTGTAGAAATCCTTGTTGGAAAGTCCGATGTTCATAACGGCTTGTGCCGCTGCCTGCTGTGTAGCCGGATTGTCAAGGTATTTTCCTGCAAACAGCAATGCATTGAACGTTCTGTATCTCGAAAGTTCTTTCAGGATCATTTCCTTTTGTGCATCCGTTTTGGTAAGGTCCATTGCTTCACGCAGCATAATCACTTTATTGGCCGGCGTTTTGGTCGATTTGGTAGCAGCAGCCACATAGCCCGACAAAGCGGCATTGAAGTCATCCGAATTGGAGGTTTGCTTCGCTATTTTCAAAAGTTCATTTGCCGCGCTCGCGTCCGTCCATGCCGACAAGGCATTGATAGCTGCTTTTTTAGAAACGGCGTCTCCGCTGTTGTAAGCTGACACCACGGAATTCAAAGCTTTGTTTCCGCCGATTCCGGCAAGTACCGCCAGATAATTGGATTGTTTGTCAGCCGGAGAAGCCTGCATTTGTTTCAGGATCATGTCGCTTTGTGCATTCGCATCGCCCGAACCTTTAATGCCTGCGCTTACTGCTTTCTGAACAGCCGTAATTTCTTCAGGACTGCTGCCTGCATTCAGCAATGTAAACATTTGCGGAAGATCACTGCTTGTTACCAATGAACTTAGTGCATTGTAAGCAGCTGTTTTAACCTCCGCATTCTGACTTTTGAGCAGTGCCGAAACGACATTCAGTTTGGAGCCTGCGCCTCTTGCCGCAAGTACCTCGATGGCCGCGGGCTGCGCAGTAGCCGGCAAGCCGGGCAAAGCCGCTGCAAGCTGATCCACAACGCCATTGCCTTTTATGGTAAGCAAACTGCTTTTTACCGCTTTGATTTCTTCTGCATTGCCATTTTTCAAGACCGGGATCAGGCTTGCCAGACTGCTTTCCTGCCCGATTTTTCCTGCTGCCCAAATAGCCGCCAGTTTTACTTTGCTGTCTTTTGAACTTAACGATTTCAGAATAACCGGCAAAGCATCTTTGGATTCCGCACGTCCGAGCATTGTAATGATTTCCGCCTGAACTTCTGGTTTTGCTTTTTTCATGGCGTTCAGCCAAGGCGTTGTGCCGTCGGCCATCGTATATTTCTGGCCCAGTTTCAATGCGGCTGCGCGGTACTCCGGATCGGTACTTTGCAATGCAGTTACCAAAACCGGAACGGATTCGCGTTTTTTGATATCCGAATAGATTTTAAGCGCCGAGGAACGGGTTGCGTTTTGCTTTGCATCGGGCGTATTTTTAATCAGTGCCAAAGCTGCTTTTTCGGCAGCAGGTGCATTGCCGTTTTCCGCAAGTCTGGCCAGATATTTCAGGTAAACCGCGGTGGCATCCGCTTCATCATAACCGTAAGCCGCTTTCTGTGCAGCGCCGGCCAGAATCGCTTCCGACGAAGGAGCGCCGATTTCTGAAAGCGCGTACAAGCTTACTTTGCGAAGGTTTACATCCGTGCTTGCTGCCGTTTTTTCTATGGCTGTTGCCGCTTCTTTGTAACGACTGCCGCCAAGTGCCTCGATAATGGAAATTTGTGCTGAACCGGACGCATTGCTCAATGCCTGCATCAAAGCTGCACCCGCAGCTGGCGAACCGATGCGCGCCAATGCTCTGGAAGCCGGGCCGGAAAGTCTCTCATCCGATAAATAGGTTTTCAGTACCTCAACGGATTCATCTTTTCCGACGGTCTGAATTTGGTAAATCAGGAAATTTTTGCTGTCCGGATCATTGACTTTGGACAATGCTTCGCCGTAAGCTTCGGCGGCATTTTTGCGTAAGGCTTCCTTTCCGGCCTGCGAGGCATAATAGGTAAATCCGCCCAGCGCATACTGGATTTTGGTATTGTCGCCTTTGCCAAGAGGTGTAAGCATGGAGGCAATCTGCACCAATCCGGGCTTTCCGAGGCCGGCCAGCTCTTCCATGTTTTTATTTAATGCCGTTTGATCTTCGGAAGGAAATCTGGAAAGCAGCGCATTCACTTTCGTCTGCAGTGCATTGTCGGTTTGTGCCCATGCCTGTGACATCATCAGGCATAAGGCCAGGAAAGTATAAATCGTTTTTTTCATTTTTATTACTGGTTGGCACTGGCTATTAGCTGTTAGCTATTAGCATTTAGCTTTTTTAAATTTAATTTTTTAACTGAGTGACAGGCATGCTGATGAATCGGCATTGTTCTGTTAAATAGTCCACGGCCCGCGCATAGGCTGATTAATCAGACGATTTGCACCTTCATCATCAATAAACTCCTGTTTTTCAGGATCAAATTTAAGCGAGCGGCCCAGCCTTAAGGCAGCCAGTCCCATATTCACGATTGTACAGGAACGGTGCCCGTTTTCTTCATTGAGCGCAAACTTTTTACGGTTTTTAACGGCATCCACAAAGTCGGTAACCTGCGGTTCGGGATCAGGAAATGCAGCCAGCTTTTTTTCAAGGTCCGGAATGTCCGATTTGAAATTCGGGTAAAGCTTTCCTTTTGGGCCTTCAATGTAGGCTACGTTTTCGTCTTTTGCCTCGCCGTCGAGCACGATCTGACAGCCGTCTGCATATGTGTAAGTAATTCTCCGCCAAGTACCTACGGCTTCGGTATGCTGCTGCGGTGCATCAATTTCAACGCTCACCGGACTGGTATCGTCTTTTCCCAGGAAATACTGGATCGGGTCAATGTAATGCTGGCCCATATCGCCAAGTCCGCCGCCGTCATAATCCCAGTACCCTCGGAAAGTCTGATGCACACGGTGTTCGCTGTACGGCTTGTAAGGCGCAGGCCCGAGCCACATTTCATAATCCAGCTCGGCAGGAACCGGCTGCGGAACATTGTTGGTTTTTCCAACCCAGTAAAATTTCCAGTCAAAACCCGTATGCTTGCTAACGGTAACTTTTAGCGGCCATCCAAGCAATCCGCTCTGAACAAGCTTTTTAATAGGCTTTACAGGCGTTCTCATTCCGTAAAAGTTGTCTTCAAAACGAAACCACGTATTCAGCCTGAAAATACGTCCATGCTGCTGAACGGCTTCTACGAGTCTTTTTCCTTCACCGATTGTTCTGGTCATCGGTTTTTCGCACCATACATCTTTTCCGGCGCGTGCTGCGTCGGCTGCAATGATGCCGTGCCAGTGCGGCGGTGTTGCCACGTGCACAATATCCACTTCGGGAAGCTGAATGATTTCTCGGTAGTCGGAAAAAGTTTTTACGCCTTTGTCCACCATGCCGACCGCAATCTCAAGATGCTTTTTATCCACATCGCAGAGCGCAACTACTTTGGTGCCTGCATACGGAATGTGTCCGCGGCCCATGGAGCCGGTACCGACAATGGCTTTTGTAAGCTGATCGCTTGGGGCAATGAAGCCTTTGCCCAGCACATGCCGCGGAACGATGGAAAAAGTGGCCAGCGTGGCAAGCGAACCTTTGATAAAGTTTCTCCTGGACGCATCGGTGCCTTTCTTTTCTTTCATTAGTTAAGGATATTTAGGAATGTAAAACTGTGATAATCTGATCGTGAAATTAGGACAATATTTATAATGTAGCAATGCAAGGGTAATACTGCAGAACATTAATCCGCGATTACTTTATAATGAAACAAGTTTTCCTTTAACATTCCTATTCCTGCAAAACAATGTTCTGCGGCCTTTGTTTGGATTGTCATTGTGATTTACAGCGGAATATTGCCGTGTTTTTTTCTGGGTAATACATCCACTTTGTTTTCCAGCATTTCGTATGCCCGAATCAGTTTTTCACGCGTTTGTTCCGGATAAATGATTTCATCAATGTAGCCGCGGTAGGCTGCGCGGTAAGGATTGGCAAACTTGTCGGTATATTCCTGAATTTTTTCCTGCAATTTTTCTTCCGGGTTTTCGGCTTTCGCGATTTCTCTTTTAAAAATGATTTCAGCCGCACCGCTTGCGCCCATAACGGCAATTTCGGCACTTGGCCATGCAAAATTCATGTCCGCTCCAATGTGCTTGGAGTTCATCACGTCGTAAGCGCCGCCATACGCTTTCCGGGTAATGACCGTAATGCGCGGGACTGTAGCTTCGCAAAAAGCATAGAGCAATTTGGCACCGTTGGTAATAATGCCGTTCCATTCCTGATCGGTTCCGGGCAAGAAGCCGGGAACGTCTTCCAGTACGAGCAACGGAATGTTGAAACTATCGCAGAAACGTACAAACCGCGCCGCTTTCTGGCTTGCATGAATATCCAGCACCCCGGCGAGCACAGCAGGCTGGTTGGCAATGATCCCGATGCTTCTGCCGGCAATCCTTGAAAAACCGACGACAATGTTTTCCGCAAAATGCTGATGTACTTCAAAAAAGCTGTTTGCATCCGATAACTCCACGATTACTTCCCGCATATCATAAGGCTGATTGGCATTGTCGGGGATAATGGAATTTAAAGCCGGTCTGGACTCATTTCCGGGCGTATAAGGCAGCCGCGGCGCGTCATCTTCGCAGTTTTGAGGCATGTAGCTCAGCAGTTTTTTAATCGCAAGCAGGCATTCCACTTCATTGGGCGAAACAAAATGCGTTATGCCGGATTTCGTAGCGTGCGTCATGGCGCCGCCCAGCTCCTCGGAAGTTACTTCTTCATGTGTAACGGTTTTTACAACATTCGGTCCGGTTACAAACATGTAACTTGTATTTTCAACCATCAGAATAAAATCCGTAATGGCAGGAGAATATACGGCACCGCCCGCGCACGGGCCCATTACAGCCGAAATCTGCGGTATAACACCGGATGCCAGCGTGTTTTTGTAAAAAATATCGGCATAGCCTGCCAGCGAAAGCACGCCTTCCTGAATTCTTGCGCCGCCGGAATCATTGAGCCCGATCACGGGTGCGCCGTTTTTCATGGCCAGGTCCATAATCCGGCATATTTTCTCGGCGTGCGTTTCAGAAAGCGAACCGCCGAAAACGGTAAAATCCTGCGCAAAAATATAGACAACACGTCCGTTTATTTTGCCGTAACCAGTAACTACGCCATCGCCGAGATAATGTTCTTTTTCCAGACCGAAATCGTGGCTGCGGTGCATTACGAACTTGCCTATTTCTTCAAAAGTGCCTTCATCTACCAGAACCAGAATCCTTTCACGTGCCGTTAGTTTTCCTTTTTCATGCTGCGCTTTAATCCTTTTTTCACCACCGCCCAATTGGGCTTCTGCGTTTTTATGATCCAGTAATTCCTTTTTTGAAGCTGCTGCAGATACGGGTTCCATGTAATACGGCCGATATAGTTACATTTGTTATTGAACAGGTTATAAATATAGCGTCATTTTTACTGATTCGGGAAATTATTGTATTCTTATGAGGAAGATCGGATTGTGCGTTTACTTGCTGACAGGATATTTATACGCTTTCAGCGGAATGGTGCGGGCGCAATCCACCGGCGGAAGAAACAAACTGGATTTTTTGCAACTGCCGGCACAAGCCCGGAATGTCGCTTTGGGCGCAACACATCTTACGGTTCCCGGCAATGATCCCGCGCTTTTCATGCAAAACCCTGCCTTGCTCGATTCTTCCAAATCCGATCATGCTTCCGTTAACCTGATGCCGTATCTTGCGGATACCAAGTTTGTAAATACGGCTTATGCCAGGCAAGCCGGAAAAACGGCCGGAACGTGGGCAGTCGGGATTCAGTATCTGAATTATGGAACCATGCAGGAGACCGACGACATCGGCAATGTGATCGGAGAGTTCCGCGCGGCCGATTACGGAATTTCGGCTGGTTACGGGCATACAATCGGTGCGTTTACTTTGGGCGGAACTGCCAAATTTGCAGGTGCTTCCGTTGAAGCGTATCAGATCTGGGGAATGGCGCTGGACTGGGGCGGGGTTTTCCGGCATCCGCGTCAGGAACTGACTTTCGGGTTTGTGGTAAAAAACATGGGATTTCTGAAACAGAATTACATCAGCGCGAATGACCCTGTACTGCCGCTCGACATCCGGGCCGGACTGACTTTCAAGCCGCAATACATGCCGGTCCGCGTTTCGCTTACTGCGCATCATCTTAATAAATTTGATATGGTTTATAATGATCCCGCTCTGTTTTATACTTATGATATCAACGGCAATAAACTTCCCAGAAAGGTCGGCATTGCTGAAAAGCTCGGGCGGCATCTTTCACTGGGTGCCGAGGCATTATTGCATCCCAATTTCAGAATTCTGCTCGGCTATGATCATTTAAGAAGACAGGAACTGCGGCTGACGAACAAAGCCGCACTTGCCGGTTTTTCTTTTGGCATGTGGCTGAGGATTAAAATGTTTGAGGTCGGTTACGGCCGTGCGCAATACGTTCCGGGTTTCGGAAGCAGTTCCTTGTCGATCGTCATGAACCTTAAAAACGGGTTTGCCGCAGAAAAGAAAAAGTAGCCGGCATTTACATTTGATTCATAACCTTTCCCTTGTCCAGCCTTAGAAAATGCTTTACGCATTCCGGAATTTCTGCCTGATAATGTGAAACGTAAATCAATGTCCGCTCAGGCGTATCGCAAACCGCATTTACAACGGATTTGAAATAGTCAACAGCTTCCGAATCCAGGCCTTGGCAAGGTTCGTCGAGAATGAGCAAAGGCGGATTTTTTACCAGAGCCCTCGCCAGCAAAACCATGCGCTGATGACCTTTTGAAAGCTGCGAAAAGTCTTTTTCTATAAAATGATGAACGTGTAAAAGCTCCGCAACTTCCCGGACTCTTACAAGCTGCGCCTCCGTCAGTTTCTTGAAAAATACGCCGGTTGCGTCAAAGAAGCCGGATGCAATGGTTTTGAAAACGGTTGTATTTCTTGGAAAGTAAAGGTGCAGTTCCGGAGAAACATGTCCGATTTTTTGTTTGATATCCCAGATCGATGCGCCGATGCCGCCTCTTTTATGGTCAAAAAGGTCGAAATCATTGGCAAAGCGCTGCGGGTTATCGGCAGTAATGATGCTGAGCAAAGTAGATTTTCCGGAACCGTTTGCTCCGGACAAAGCCCATTTTTCCCCTTTTGCGATTTTCCAGCTTACATGGTCCAGAATAAGCTGATCATGATAACGTACTGTGATGTTCCGCAGATCAATCGCAAATTTGAAATCCGTAAATTCAGGATTGCCGAATCGGGCAAGCTGCTGCGGATCGGGTTTTGGATGCGTTGTATTCTGCTCTGACTTGGATTCGAAATCCTTGATATCAGACAGAGTTTTGATCCGGCCTTTATGCAGTTCCAGCACATGGGTAATGCAGGACGGGATTTCGGAAGCCGTTGTGGCCATGATGATCGTTACGCCGGATTTGGCAAGTTCGCTTAATGCATTGCGCAGTACTTCTCTGGAATGAACATCCAGCCCGCTGAACGCATTGTCGAGCATAAGTATTCTGGGCTTTTTCAATAGCGATTTGGCCAGAAGCATTCTGCGCGTCTCGCCATTGGAAAGCGTTACAAACGGATGATCCAGCAAATGGGTGATCGATAAAAGCGCGCTTATTTCATCCAGTTCCTCATTGCTTACTTTAGAAGGTTCCAGTTTTACCGAATTTTCATTAACAGTACCGACCGGTTTGAGCTGATCCGTTAGAATGGCCCTTACTGTCGGTGCACGTTCCGCTTCATAAGCGTGAAACCGCTGCTGGTAGTATTCAGCGCCGGCACTTACAATACGGTTCAGCGAGTAATCGTTGGAAGCCAGCTCAATGGCCTCACGAAGCGGAGTATTCCAGCCATAACTGATCTGCCCTTTTGCTACCGGCCACTTTCCGGCTATTATTTCCAGGAGCGTTGTTTTGCCCGAACCGTTTGGACCGATGATCGCCCAGTTCTGTCCGGGTGCGATTTCCCAGTTGATACCGGAAAGTACATTGGAATCGTATTTACGCGCTGAGACATTCTGAAGCGAGACAAGAGGCATGGAGAAATCGTATGGTTGAATTTGCGGTAAAGATTGGAATTTTAGCCGGGATCAAAAACAAAAAAGCATCCTGATTAAAGATGCTTCTGTAACTTACAACGATAAAAACCGGTTTTCTAATGATGTAGTTCAAGGTTGAATTCCTTGATCATGGTATTCGTAAAGGCCGAAAGATCGTCCGTAGTTCGGCTCGTAATCAGTCCGTTATTCGTAACTACTTCCTGATCCAGCCAAATGGCGCCTGCATTTTCCAGATCATGTTTTATAGAAGTACAGGAAGTTAAAGTACGGCCAATTACAACATCTGCATCGATCAGGACCTGCGGGCCATGACAAATTGCAGCTACGGGTTTTCCTGAAGCAAAAAAAGATCTGACAAAAGCAATTGCCTTCTTGTTGATCCGTAAAGCATCTGCTCCCATGATGCCGCCGGGTAGCAAAAGGGCATCGTAATATTCCGCACGGGCCAGTTCCAGTGGAACGTCTACCTTGTACCTTTCGCCCCAGTCCAGATGACTCCATCCCCTTACTCTGTTTTTACTGGGTGAGATGAGGTGGGTTGTGGCCCCGCACTGATTTAGGATTTTTCTGGGACAAGTCATTTCGACCTGCTCAAATCCATCCGCAACCAGAATTGCAACTTTGAATAAATTTAGTGACTGTTCCACGGGTTTTATGCAGATGCACCGGTTAGATTATTTGAACAAATAGTTGTACAAAAATTATGCCAATTTGAATAATGTCTTTATTCAAAAATGCTTTGGTACGAAGTGTAGCGTTGCGAACACACGTGTAGACACGTGTAGAATTGGTTTATTTTTACATAAACAAAAAGAGCGGCCATATGGCCGCTCTTTTTGTTTATAATTATTCCGTGAATCAGATTTCTACATTGCCGACATTGTCAAATACCAGATCGCCGGCTGCATTCAGTTCCATCATAATCACTGCATCTTTGGCAACCTGACCGCTCAGAATGCCTTTGGATAACTCGTTCAGGATTCTTCTCTGCAGAACACGTTTCAGCGGACGTGCGCCGAATGCCGGATCAAAACCGTCTTCACCCAGCTTGGCAAGTGCTTCATCCGTAGCGTCCAGCGTAATTCCCTGCTCCTGCAATACTTTCTGAATTCCCTTGAACTGGATATCCACAATTTTGCGAATATTCTTGATAGTCAGCGGTTCGAACAATACAATCTCATCGATCCGGTTCAGGAATTCCGGTCTTACCGACGCTTTCAGCAAGTCAAGAACGGCCTTTTTGGCTTCTTCAATGATCAGCGTACGGTTCCAGCCTTCATCTTCTGCAAATTTTTCCTGAATAATATGGCTGCCGATGTTGGACGTCATGATAATGATCGTGTTTTTGAAATTGGCAACACGGCCTTTGTTGTCCGTCAGACGGCCTTCATCCAGCACCTGCAGAAGAATATTCCAGACGTCCGGATGCGCTTTTTCAATCTCGTCCAGCAAAATCACACTGTAAGGTTTTCTTCTGACGGCTTCGGTTAGCTGGCCGCCTTCGTCGTAACCAACATATCCCGGAGGCGCTCCCACCAGACGACTTACTGCATGACGTTCCTGATATTCGCTCATATCAATCCGGACCATTGCGTTTTCGTCATTAAAGAGGTATTCCGCAAGCGTTTTTGCAAGTTCGGTTTTACCGACACCTGTTGGGCCAAGAAAAAGGAAACTGCCGATCGGTCGTTTTGCATCCTGCAAGCCGGCACGACTTCTGCGAACGGCGTCAGATACTACTTCAATAGCTTCATCCTGTCCGGCAACGCGCTGGTGCAAATGACTTTCCAGCTGCAGTAATTTTTCCCTGTCGCTCTGAAGCATTTTGCTTACCGGAATTCCGGTCCATTTTGCAACCACCTCCGCAATGTCTTCGGGCGTAATTTCTTCCTGCATCAGACTTTCCGCGTTTTCGGATTTCTGAAGTTCAGCCAGTTTGCTTTGTACCTCCGGAATCCGGCCATATCTGATTTCAGCTACTTTTCCAAAATCTCCGGCACGCTCGGCCTGTTCCGCTTCCAGACGCAGTTGTTCGCTTTGTTCTTTCAGCGTACGCACTTCGTTGACTTTTCCTTTTTCATTTTCCCATTGCGCTTTCAGCGTATTGCGTTCTTCGCTCAGGTCAGCTATTTCCTTGTTCAGGACTGTTTCCTTATCCTTGTTATTTTCACGGCGGATGGCTTCTCTTTCAATTTCCAGCTGCATGATCCGGCGGTTCAGTTCGTCCAGTTCCTCGGGCACGCTGTCCATTTCAAGGCGGAGCTTGGAAGCGGCTTCGTCCATTAAATCAATGGCTTTATCGGGTAAAAAGCGGTCACTGATGTACCGGTTGGAAAGTTCAACGGCCGCAATCACCGCATCGTCCTGAATCCTTACACCATGATGAAGTTCGTATTTTTCCTTGATACCGCGCAGAATGCTGATCGCATCCGGAATATTCGGTTCATCGACCATAACCGCCTGAAAACGACGTTCAAGCGCTTTGTCTTTTTCCATGTACTTCTGATATTCTTTCAGCGTAGTGGCGCCGATCGCATGCAGTTCGCCGCGTGCAAGCGCAGGTTTCAGCAAGTTGGCGGCATCCATGGCACTTTCTCCGCCTCCGCCGGCACCGATCAGCGTATGGATCTCGTCAATGAAAAGGACGATTTCGCCTTCAGAATCCGTCACTTCCTTGATAACGGCTTTCAGTCGTTCCTCAAATTCCCCTTTGTACTTGGCCCCGGCAATAAGAAGGCCCATATCCAGCGATACAATGATTTTTGATTTGAGGTTTTCAGGAACGTCGCCCTGTACAATGCGCTGGGCAAGTCCTTCCACGATTGCTGTTTTACCCACGCCGGGCTCGCCCAGCAGAATAGGGTTGTTCTTGGTACGGCGGCTCAGGATCTGAAGCACACGCCGGATTTCTTCGTCCCTGCCAATTACCGGATCAATTTTGCCGGCTTTTGCCAGTTCGTTTAAGTTTTTGCTGTAACGCTCCAGAGAGCGGTATTTAGCTTCTGCGTTCTGATCTTTCACGGGGTTGTTTTTTCCTCTAAGTTCCTTGATTGCATTAATCAGTTCTTTTTCTTTAAAGCCGACTTCTTTCATCAGGCTGGCTGTGGAATCTTTTCCGCTGAGAATGCCCAGCAAAAGAAGTTCAATGCTTACGAATTCGTCTCCGAATTCTTTCAGGTAATGCTGTGCCTTTCCACTTGCAGCAGCCATGTCATTTCCAAGATAAGGCTGGCCGCCACTCACACGCGGATAACCGTCCAGAATTTTCTGAAGTCTGCTGTTTAATATTTCCGGGCTGATATTTAATCGGTTAAGAAGAAAAAGCGAGGTGTTCGGATCTTCTTCCAGAATGGCTTTCAGTACATGGCCGGTTTCAATGGCTTGCTGCTGATTGCCCTGAGCCATCTGCGCAGCATGCTGTATAATTTCCTGCGCCTTGATCGTATATTGGTTAAAATTCATGGCGTTCATTTCATTTTGATTCTGTATGATTAATCAAAAATGGTGTGCCGCAGCCAAGAATCGGAAATTTTGACGTTATTTCAGGATTTTTTTGAAATTGTAAGACAAAATGGCCGTTTTTCGGGGTTGTTCTTATGTGTTGAAGTCAGGATTGCCATAAAACAAAACTTCCATCACTGAATGGAAATCAGCAATGGAAGCTTGGTTTGTTAAAATCTCTGAGCCAGACCGTGAAAGTTACGGACGGCAATCTTTGCTTTTAAGAATGATCTATATTTCAATCTGGGTTCTCAGCAAATCTTCCAAAGTTTCACGTCTTCTCACAAGTTTGGCTGCACCATTGTCAATCAGGATTTCAGCAGGACGAAGGCGGGTGTTGTAATTGGAGCTCATGGTGAGCCCGTATGCGCCCGCATTCAGGAAAGCCAGCACATCGCCCGGACGAACTTCCGGCAGGTTGCGGTCTGTGGCAAAAGTGTCCGTTTCACAAATGTAGCCTACAACGTTATAGGGCTTTGATTCGCCAGCAGGATTGGACAAATTCAGAATATGATGATAAGAACCGTACATCATCGGCCGTATCAAATGATTGAGACCCGAATCCACATGCACGAAATTGCGCGCCGGATCTTCTTTCACAACCGTTGTTTTCACAAGCAGATAACCGGCTTCGCTAACCAGAAACTTGCCCGGCTCAAACCAGAGCTGTAATTCCCTTCCGTATTCGTTGCAGAATGTTTTAAATCGCTCCGAAATCTTGTTTCCCAGCAACTCCATATCCGTCACCGCATCTCCGGGCAAATAAGAAACTTTGAACCCGCCGCCCAGATCAAGGATTTCCAGATCCGGAAATTGCTTTGCGGCTTCAAAAAGAATGTCGGCTACCTGTAGAAACGGCTCCGCATCTTTGATATCAGAACCGGTATGCTGGTGCAAACCAATGATTTTAATATCATATTTCGCAACTACTTCCTTAATTCTGTCCAGCAGCAGAACAGAAATGCCGAATTTGGAATCTGCATGTGCCGTCATGATTTTTATATTTCCGCCGGCTGCTACATTTGGTTTGATACGGATCATGCAGGGCTTTGTGTTTCCGTACGTTTTTCCAAACCATTCCAGCAGCGGAATGCTGTCGATATTCACGATTGAGCCTGCTTCAACGGCAGCTTTCACTTCCTCAAAAGGAACACCGCTTGGCGTAAAAGTAATCTGGTTTCCGCTGTAACCGGCCAGTTTTCCCATTTCCAGTTCGCCGGGAGAAACTGCATCCAGTTCCACGCCGATGCTGCGCATCAGTTTCAAAACGGACAAGTTCGTATTGGCCTTGCACGCGTATTTGATTTTCATGTTGATGCCGGAAAAAGCATGCTGAAGTTCGTTCACTTTCCGGCGGATCGTGGCTCCGTCGTAAACATAAAGCGGACTTCCGTATTGTTCCAGAAGCTGTACTGGATTAATGCCTTGCAGTGTAAATGTATTTTGGTCGGTGAGTTGCATTTGGAAAATATGTATTTGTAAAGTCGGAATGCGGGTGAATGCTTCCGGGGAAAAACTATTTGCAGTAACGATCCAGATAAATTTCCATTTCCTGCTGCATTCCGGACGCTTCTTCTTTGGCTTTCAACGCAAAATCCTTGTCATTTCCTGCGTAAATAATACTTCTGGAGGCATTGACAAGCAGTCCGCAATGTGCATTCATGCCGTATTTGGAAACTTCTTCCAGACTTCCGCCCTGTGCGCCTACGCCCGGCACAAGCATGAAATGCTCCGGAATAACGGTTCTTATTTTTTGAAATTCCGAAGCCTGCGTTGCGCCCAGTACATACATCATGCGGTCCGGCCCGGCCCAGGTTTGCGAAGTACGCAGAACGTGTTCGTAAAGCGAAGCACCTTCGGAATCAAGCCTTTGAAAATCGTTGCTGCCGGAATTGGACGTCAATGCAAGCAGTATAACCCATTTATTTTCAAATTCCAGAAAAGGCTTCACCGAATCGCTTCCCATATACGGTGCTACCGTAACAGCGTCGAAGTCCATTCCGGAGGAAGCCGGATCAAAAAAAGTTCGGGCATAAAGTCCGGACGTATTGCCGATATCGCCGCGCTTGGCATCGGCAATGGTAAAATGCGTTTTCGGGATGTACTCGACGGTCTTCTGAAGACTTTCCCAGCCTTTCGGGCCGAGGGCTTCGTAAAAGGCCGTATTGGGTTTGTAGGATACACAAAAATCGGCCGTAGCGTCAATAATCTGTCTGTTAAATTCAAAGACCGGATCCTTTTCCTTTAAAAGATGAGCGGGTATTTTCCGGATATCGGTATCCAGCCCGACACACAAGTAAGATTTTTTTCGGCAAATGGATTCAAAAAGCGCTTCGTAAGTCATGTTTTTGGAAATATTGCGCCGAAATTACAACCTCTATCAATAGATTCATAAATTTGTCGCAAGATAAAGATAGCCATAACCAAACAGGAGAAAATTACACCTATGCAGATTCGAGAAACATCCATATCCGGTTTAGTAGAAATTTTCCCGCGCGTTTTTGAAGATGAACGCGGATTTTTCTTTGAATCTTATAATGAGCAGTTGTTTAAGAAACTGAATTTACCCACGAATTTCGTTCAGGATAATCAGTCATTTTCCAGAAAAGGCGTTGTAAGAGGGCTTCATTTTCAGAAATCGCCTTTTTCGCAGGGCAAACTTGTACGGGTTATTTCCGGAAGAGTTCTTGACGTTGCCGTTGATATCCGCCCGGATTCGCCGACTTTCGGCCAGCATGAAATATTTGAGCTTCGAAGCGACACGCATAACATTGCCTACATTCCCGAAGGTTTCGCACACGGATTCGCTGCATTGGAAGACACTATTTTCAGCTATAAATGCACGAATGTTTACAACAAGGAATCCGAATCCGGAATCCTTTGGAACGATCCTGATCTGGGAATAAACTGGGGCGTTGAAAATCCGATTGTCTCTGAAAAAGACGTGATCCTGCCGGATTTTAAAACGATTATTGCTGAAATAAAAGCGAGCTATAAGTAGAATACCGTTTTATTTTTCGAAGAGTTCTTCCAGCGCTTTCGAGGCAACCTTACGGGCCGAATTCGGATTCTGGCCTGTAATAAGCCTTTCATCCATTTCGATGTATTCCACAAACGGGATCATGGCTTTGGTATAATGTGCGCCGCGTTCTTTCAGTTTGTCTTCCAGGTAAAAAGGTACTTCGCTGACAAATCGCATCAATGCTTCCTCAATATTGGAGAAGCCGGTCAGGTATTTGTCACTGATCAGCCATGAGCCGTCGGACAACCGGACGTTCAGCAATCCGCATACGCCGTGGCAAACGGCAGAAACCATCCCGTTGCGCTCGTATATTTTTGCCGTAATTTCCTGCAGTTCCTTATTTTCGGTCAGGTCCCAGAGTGCGCCGTGGCCGCCCGTAAAGTAAATCAGCCGGTAATCTTCAGGCTGTACCTGCGAGGGAGTAAGCGAATTGGAAAGCTTGTTCCTGAAAACGGTATCTTCCCAGTATTTTGCATTGCATTCGTCTTTGAGGTCGAGACTTCTTTCATCAACTGGAATTTCTCCTCCGAGCGGACTTACAAAATCCATTAAAATACGCCTTGCGGCCATTTTTTCGTAAAAATGCGTAAGCTCACTCAGCCACAATCCTGTCTTGCCGGTTTTGGTAGGATATACTTGGTGATTGGTGCAGGCGATAAGGACTTTCATAAAAAATGCCGAATATTACTGCTGGAAAGATACCACTATTTTGCAGTAGTTTCCAGTTGTAATATACGGCAATGATAAAGAGGGTTACGAGGTAATTACAGAAGCTGGTTTTTATAGGCAAAAGCAACGGCAGCGGCTGTGCTTTTGGTGCCCGTTTTTTCAAGAACTCGCAGCCGGTGCCCTTCTACGGTCCGGATACTTATAAACAGCTTGTCACTGATTTCAGTTGTGGAAAGTCCGTCGCAGATCAGCTGCAGAACTTCTTTTTCTCTGGATGACAACGCTACGTTGCAGGCATTCGGGAAAAAAGGATGCTTGTTAATCTGGCGGGTAACCATTTTCCGGTGCATAGCCTTTGAAACGAAATCATTATAATAAAATCCTTCTTCGTCAACCCGGCGGATTGCTTTTTCCACTTCATCCGGACTTGTG
This sequence comes from Dyadobacter sediminis, assembly GCF_005860765.1. Taxonomy (GTDB): domain Bacteria; phylum Bacteroidota; class Bacteroidia; order Cytophagales; family Spirosomataceae; genus Dyadobacter; species Dyadobacter sediminis. The sequence goes on from NZ_VCEI01000021.1 coordinate 386,846, forward strand.
TCCTTCAGAAGGTAACCCTGCACGCCTTTTTCCAGCATATGAATGACAAACCGGTCTTCGTTATACATAGAAACAACAATGACTTTGATATTCGGAAACCGTTCAAATGCTGCCTCTGTCGCCTGAATACCGTCCATAACAGGCATCTGAAGATCCATAAAAACAATATCCGGCGTATGTCCCGGCAGGCGGTCCAGAAGTTCCTGCCCGTTTGCAGCTTCCAGGATGAATTCAAAATCAGGAACGCTGCTCAGCATGGAAATAAATCCTTTTCTGAACAGTTCATGATCGTCTGCAATTCCAAGTTTAAGCGTTTTCATAACTTTATACGTTCACACGTTCTCTGCGGAAAGGATGCAAAGGTTCCAGTTTAACTTCTGCAACCGGCATAACGGGAATTTGAGCGAAAGCGCTTGCTCCGCCTTTTTCCGGCTTTTCATACAGCACCGTACCATTTAAAATGGCAAGACGGCTTTCTATGCCAAGCAGCCCGAGTCCTGCCATACTGCTTTCTTTCATTTTCTCGGGATCAAACCCGATTCCGTTATCCGTAACCCTCAGTCCGATCAATTCCTCTTTAATTTCCAGCCGAATTTCAATACGCGTACAATTTGCGTGTTTGATGGCATTATTCACCAGCTCCTGCATGATCCTGTAAAGTGTCAGCTCCAGTTTTTGTGCCTGCCTCGGGAATTCTTCCATATCTGCATGAAAAGAAATGGTCAGGTTATTATCTTCTGCCAGTTTATGGATAAATTCTTCAATGGCTTCCAGTAATCCGAAACGTTCCAGCGTTGTAGGAACAAGGTCGCGCGTTATACGTCTTACGTGCAGGATTGTTTCCTCGACCAGCGACTGGGATTTCCGCATGATCTGATCTTCTTTTTCACTTCGTTCGCTGCCTGTCATTTTACTTAGCTGATTCAGGCTTAACTTGGTCAGTGACAGCATCGTGCCAATATCATCGTGTAAATCCTGTGCAATGCGGCGCCTTTCCGTTTCTTCTGAGTTCAGTGCGGTGTCGAGCAGCAAACGATTGTAATTTTTTTCAATATCGTTTATTTTTTTCTCTTCTTCAAACCTCCTTTTCTGATAGTACATTACAAAGGAGATCATGCAGAATGCCATCGTCAGCATTGCCAGTGAAGCAACAAGTAATGCCCATTTCAATTCTTCACTGTTTTGCATAATTGGCGGGAGAAAAGTGATAAATACCAATACTAAAAAGCAAGGCGCACAGAATTTCAAATACGGTAGGAATTGTATTGGCAATTCCAAGATCTACTGAATTGTTCCAGGTAGCCGTATAATGGAAAACCGGCGCAATGAATATAAAGCTGGAATAATAAAGCAGCAATCCCGAACAAACCCAGAAAAATGGAAAAGTAAGCAAGTTTGGAATCTGCAGGGACTTTATGATTTCGTAAAAAAACAACAAAACAAGCGCAATAATTAAAACTCCTTCTACTGTTTTTGCAAACAGAACTGCTCTGTGGTTATGCAGATCGTGCAACTGAGCGTTCGATTTCAGTATGTCCCAAACCGTAAAAACCAGAAACCCGATCATGGATGCGATCAGAATTCTTTTAAAAGCTACCGAACTGAACTTGAAATAAAACATTCCGCTCAGGAAAGAATAGTAAAAAGGAATGGCAATGTTAAAATACAGTAAATTATTCTGATGCATTGCTGCCGTATGAAACATAATTACATCAATAATCAGCTTGAAAACCAGATATAGTAAAAGTAACTTAAAGGAAGGATCAATATATGCCTTTCTGTAAATAATTAGTATCAAGGGCAACAGTGTGATAAATACAGCAATACAACCAACGGGGTTTTTAATACAATATGCCAGATATACAGGAAACATACATGTATATGTTTAATGGTCGGCCTAGCATTGGCTCGGGCAAAGAGGCCCGCCAAGCATCACCTCTTTCATAGCAGGCATATCTTTCAGTCCGCCCAGTTGGGCACTGGCTGTCAGATCGTTTCCGTCTTCGTCCACAGGAACAAGAATCAACCTGGATGTAGGCTTTTTCATTATTTCTCTGCCGGTTATGCGTTTGTGTTCCGAAGCATTTTCCTCTTCTTCACGGATTCCGTAGTATATTCTGAAACCGGCACATTTATCTCCATGCATGCTGATCAACTCATTGAAAGTGTGAATCCCGAAAAATTCCGCCTTGACATAATTATCGCCGCGTTCCAGAATTTCATTTTGCCTGGCCTGATACAGCCGAGTTAATCTCAATGCTGCTTCGGCCGATACCAGTTCACCTTCTTTACCCGTAAATCTTTTAATATCCATGGATTTGTTAGTAAAAAGATTAAGTAAAACAATATGTGTAAATGTAACCAGCGCGATTCTCAACACCAAGCAAGAATCGGGCTATTGATTAATCGGTATTTTTGTAATATCTTGATTTACAATGTTATTATCATTATGATGGTTTGTAAATCACGTAATTTTACCTGACGCTTTACGGGTTATTACCAGTTGTGGAAGGGATGTTACGCAGTCAATGAATTGGGGAAATTCACGCTAAAATTCAGTAGAGGATTATAGTAAATTTAGATATCCGCAAGCAGGAAATCCATTGTAAATACAGGGTTAGGTTATATTATAAAGCCGTGAGAAAGATTTTTCACGGCTTTTTTGAGTTTAGAATGAAATGAACCAATTTTGATAAAAGCCTTGATCATCTCGCTTCAATGAAACCGACCCTAATCATAGAATATTGTCCCAAATGCGGCTGGCTTCTGCGTGCTGCATGGATGGCGCAGGAACTGCTCACTACTTTTACGAATGACTTGCATGCCGTTCAGCTTGTACCTTCGGAAGTAGCTGGCAGATATACGGTGCACCTGAACGAAACCCTGCTGTGGGACAGAAAGCGGGAAGGCCATTTTCCCGAACCCAAAGAACTGAAACAAAGGGTAAGAGACGTTATAGATCCGGAACGCAGCCTCGGCCATAGCGACAGGTAAAAATGGTAAGTAGGGGGTAAACAGGACAAAATGGCGCTGCTGGGGATTTTGTCCTGCAAGTTTGGCAGGCTGGAAATTTTATCCTGATTACATACCAATTGTGCCGTATAGGAAGTTATAAGGCTCGAAAAGTACTTGCCAGGCATTTAATACTTTCATTATTATGATTAAATTTCTGTTTTTTATGAAAGTAGGGAAGTCTGGCACGTAGTTTTCTACTTACTAAGTAAAACTTGTGAACCTTAAACGCGATAGCTATGGAAAGCAAACTGAAAATACCACAGGAAATGTTGATGAATATCGATTTTATTAACACAATAAATGGTGGAATGAGTGAGCCCGCTATAAAGCTTGAAAAGGGATCGGACGGTTTTGAGGTAGTTGTAAAAATTCCAGGCATCGAGGTTGAGGATCTTCAATTGGAAGTTGTAAAGGGAAAAAAGAACACGAATAACCTTAAACTTTTTCATTTGTTGCCCATCTTCTCGCAGGAAAATCTTTCCGAAGAAGAACAATGGAAAACAGTCCGTTTCATTAATACATTTGTAATTCCCGAAGGAGTTGATGTAGAAAATATTTCAGCTAAATATAACGATATTTCACGCCAGCTTGTCCTTTTCCTTCCTTACGGAAATGAACAGGGTGATTATCACAGAAAAGTGGACATTGAACGTTATTAACAATAAATAATGATTTCAAAAACCCCGGCCGCACATGCAGCCGGGGTTTTCTTTTGACTTGTTATTTACAATTTATTCGGTAAAAAGCTAAAATATTGTAGTATTAAATGGATAAATTGAACGTTCTTGATGGATTATACAGGAATGGTACAAACCGCTAAAATGTTGTTGAAAAAGTTGCTAAATATGTAGTTCCAAATCATGCTTGGCTACTTTCCATGCGCAACGTTATGCAAAAATCAAACATTTATGCTTATACCGAACTGACAAAACTTGTCAATGAATTAAAGGATTCAAGCGCTACGGGAAAGCTGAAAGAAAGACTGAAGTCGCAGTATGCTTACTTCAACATTATTGAGCCGCGTTATTTTTCCGAAACGTTGCTGGATGAATGGGAAAATATTCTCAGCCTCATCAAATACAAAGGAGCAAAGCTGGATGAAGAAGGCAAAGTGGTGGCAAATGAAGTGCGCAACACGATTGACCATCTGACAGACAGGGAATGCCAGGTTCTGGTGGATAAAGTGTACGCGATTTACGATAAGGTGAAAGAAGAGTATTTATAAATCAAAAATCAATTGACCAGAACCGGAATTACAGTCCTGATCAATTGATTCCGGAAATCAGTTAACGGTTCCTCCGTTCCAGACTTCCTTGCCGGGCTGTACAAATGCCAGGCTGCCGTCGCGGTCTTCGGCCATGAGGATCATGCCGTGGCTTTCCATTCCCATCATTTTCCGCGGGGCAAGATTAGCCAGATATAAAACCTTTTTGCCGATGATTTCCTCTGCTTTGAAATGTTCCGAAATACCGCTCAGTACCGTTCTTTTTTCTGTTCCGATATCAACCAGCAGTTTTAGCAGCTTTTTGCTTTTGGGAACATTCTCTGCTTCCAGAATCGTGGCAATGCGAATGTCCATTTTTGCAAAATCATCAAACTGAATTTCAGGTTTAATCGCTGTAACCGTTTTGCCTTCCAGTTCGTTCAGGCGTTTGGCATCATGCAGTTTCTGAATTTGCTTCTCGATTATGTGATCTTCTATTTTTTCAAACAGCAGTTTAGCTTCGGAAACAGGCTGTCCGGCCGGAAGCAAATCTGCTTTTCCTGCATCCTGCCAGGTTTTCCTGGTCAGTCCGAGCTGCTCACTGATTTTTCCGGCTGTAAACGGAAGTACCGGTTCCGAAACGATGGATAAAGTGGCTGAAATCTGCAGGGCAATGTTCAGGATGGTATTTACTCTTTCAGGATCGGTTTTGATGGCATGCCAAGGCTGCGTATCCGCAAGGTATTTGTTGCCCGTTCTGGCCAGATCCATAATGAGCGTCAATGCTTCACGGAAACGGAAATTTTCCATGGATTCGGCAATGCGGGCCGGAAAAGCGGCAAGTTCTTTCAGTACGTTCAGGTCAATTTCCTGCAGTTCGCCGGCTGCCGGCACTTTGCTGTCGCAGAATTTTTGTGTGAGAACAACGGCCCGGTTAATGAAGTTGCCGTAAATGCCGACGAGTTCACTGTTATTGCGTGTCTGGAAATCTTTCCATGTGAATTCACTGTCTTTGGTTTCCGGCGCATTGGCGGTCAGTACGTAGCGCAGTACATCCTGTTTGTCGGGAAGTTCCTGAAGGTATTCGTGCAGCCATACCGCCCAGTTCCGTGAAGTGGAAATTTTATCGCCTTCCAGATTCATGAATTCATTGGCAGGAACATTGTCGGCCAGAATATAATTGCCTTCGGCCATCAGCATCGCAGGAAAAATAATGCAATGAAAAACGATGTTGTCTTTTCCGATGAAATGCACAAGTTTGGTTTCTTCATCCGGATTGTCTTCAGAATGCTGCCACCATTTTTTCCAGCCTTCGTCCGAACCGTTTTTCTGGATAAGCCAGTCTTTAGTTGCCGAAATATAGCCGATCGGCGCTTCAAACCACACATACAAAACTTTTCCTTCGGTATCCGGAAGCGGCACGCTGATTCCCCAGTCCAGATCGCGCGTCATAGCGCGGGGTTTCAGGCCGTCTTTCAGCCAAGACTGGCACTGGCCGAACACGTTCGTTTTCCATTCCGAATGGCCATTGATATATTCTTCAATCTGCGGCTGCATCTTGTCCAGCGGAAGGTACCAGTTTTTGGTTGCTTTCAGAACCGGTTTTGCACCCGAGAGCATGGAGCGCGGGTCTTTCAGTTCCAGCGGGCTTAATGTAGAGCCGCAGCGTTCGCACTGGTCACCGTAGGCATTGGGATTGGCGCAAACTGGGCAGGTTCCTACAATGTACCGGTCGGCGAGGAATTGCTGCGCAGTTTCGTCAAAATACTGCTCCGTTGTTTCTTCTGCAAAAACCTTTTTATCATAAAGATCCTTAAAAATCTCGCGGGAAGTTTCATGATGCACAGGCTTGCTCGTACGTGAATAAATATCAAAGGAAATACCGAGTTCCTTGAATGCAGCGTCAATCTGCGTATAATACTTGTCTACAACCTGCTGCGGCGTAAGTCCTTCCTTTTTCGCGCGGATCGTGATCGGAACGCCATGTTCATCCGTTCCGCTTATAAATGCTACTTCTTTTCCGTTTGAGCGCAGGTATCGCACATAGATGTCTGCGGGAATGTAACAGCCGGCCAGATGTCCGATGTGTATCGGGCCGTTGGCGTAAATGAGGGCTGCCGTAACTGTGTATCTTTTTGGATTGGAAATGGGCATTTTTTAGCTGATGTTTATAAAATGTATGTTGCGGATGAAAATGGCATCACGCTGATTTCTGAAATGTAAAATTAGCAAAAAGGCTTGCAGTATGTAGTTTTTATAACAAAACCGGTTTCAAACTACGAACTTTGGAACCTACAATTTGTTTGCAGTTTATGAAAGTTCTAATCACCGGCGTAACGGGACTGGTCGGAAGTGCCGTTGCAAAAAGGTTTCTTGCCGAAGGTCATACCGTGCTGGGCCTTTACCGAAAAGATTCTGACAGAAGCCTTTTAGCAAACATGGAATCCCGAATCGAGTGGACCGAGGGCGATGTTCTGGATATTCCTTCCCTTCAGGCCGCCATGCAGGACGTTGATTTTGTAGTGCATACGGCGGCGGTTGTGTCTTTTGTTCCAAAAGACAAAAAGAACATGTACAAGGTCAATGTGGAAGGAACCGCCAATGTTGTCAATGTTTGCCTGAAATCAGGAATCAAAAAACTGTGTCATGTCAGCAGCATTGCCGCTTTGGGCCGGCCCGACTCCAGAAAAATAATTCCGGGCCAGGACACGGTGCTGGATGAAAGCCAGCGCTGGGAAGAATCGCCGGAGAATTCCGAATATGCAAAAACCAAACATCTGGCCGAGCTGGAAGTATGGCGCGGCATCGCCGAAGGACTGAATGCCGTGATTGTGAATCCGACTTTGATCCTGGGAGAAGGCGACTGGACGAAGAGCAGCACGCAGATTTTCCGGTATGTGTTCCGTGAAAAGCCGTTTTATACAGAAGGGATCGCTAACTACGTGGACGTGCTGGATGTGGCGGAAATTGTCTTCCGGCTCGTTTTGTCCGATATTTCAGGAGAAAGATTTTTGCTCAATGCGGGAAGTATTTCCTATCAGAATTTGTTTAACAGTATTGCCGATGCCATGGGCAAAAAGCGGCCTTCATTCCGGGTGGGATCGGCGCTGGCCGGAATTATCTGGCGGGTAGAAGCCGTAAGGACCTGGCTGCTGGGTACAAAACCTCTGATAACCAAAGAAACTGCACAATCGGCTGCCCGCAGGATCCGCTACAACAATGAAAAGGTCACAAAGGCGTTAGATTTCAGATTTCATCCGATTGAACAAACGGTTGCCCGTGTCAGCGAAAGTTTGCTGGGCAGGATTTGAATTACGGGGAATTATTTTATAACTTTCTTTTATTATTTAGTGGTGCGTAAGCCCCTCAAATCTAATCTAGCGGTTCGTATGATGGAGAAAAATTTCGGGGAAAGAAAGGATTATTTGAAAGAAACATTGCTCAGGTTTGAAAAAATGCTGAAAACCAGTGAGCCGGTATTTTTTGATTTGGATACGTACGAAAAGGTTACGGTTCATTATATAGAAAAAGGAGAGTGGGATAAAGCCTATAAAGCATGTGAACTCGGGCTTACAGATTATCCGTATTCGCTTGACCTGCTGCTGAGCATGGTCCAGCTTCATGCAAACCGCGGTGAATTTGACCTGGCGCAGGAAATTCTGGAAAGGGCTTCCCTTTTTCATCCCGGAGACATTGAAATATCGTTTATGCAGGTGGCTATTTCCAATATGATGGGCGAATATGAAGAAGCCATTGAAGTACTGGAAAACCTTTTGCAGCGCGTGGAAGATCAGGACGAAATCTATTTTCAGATCGGGCAGACTTATCAGAACTGGGGAAAATACGAAGAGGCAATCAAATTCTACAAAAAGTCGCTACGGAATAACCTGAACAATGAAAGTGCCTTGTACGAACTGGCGCATTGCCTGGATCTGATCGGGCAGCTGGAAAGTCATCTGGATTATTACAATGAACTTGTAGACCGGAACCCTTTTTCACAGCATGCCTGGTATAATCTCGGCATTGCATTCAGCAAGCTCGAAAGATATGAAGATGCGGTAAATGCCTACGAATATGCCACTTTGATCAAAGACGATTTTGCATCGGCATTCTTTCAGCTCGGGAATTCATACATGAATCTTGAAAAGTATGAAGATGCCAAAGATCAGTACTTACGCGCCATTGAACTGGAAGGCGAACAGCCGGAAACCTGCTGCTGCCTCGGAACCTGCTATGAAAAACTCGGCGAGTTCGAAACGGCGATCAAATATTACCGTCAGACTGTGAAACTGGATAGCCAGTGGGACGACGGCTGGTATGGACTCGGAATCTGTTTTAGCGAACTGGGACGCTGGTATGAAGCCGTTGGTTTCCTGCGCAAGGCAATTCAGATAACAGAACTGAATCCCGATTACTGGCTTGCGCTTGCCGAAACTGAATTCAAGGTCGGAAATGTGGTGTCGGCTTTTGAAGCTTTTGAAAAAGCAGCTGAAATCGAACCTTCCAATCCGGATATCTGGCTGAAATGGTCGCATGTGCTTTTTGAGCAGGGAAATTATGCAAGGGCTTGCGATCTTCTGCAGGCTGCCATTGATGAAATGCCGGAAGAGGCCGATCTGTATTACCGCATGACGGTTTATCAGATTCACGGCGGCGAGTACCGCGAAGCATTGCTGAATCTTGAAATTGCACTGACGCTGAATTACGAGGCGCATGTGCAGCTGTTCGAGTTTTTTCCTGATCTTGAAAAACAAAAGGCATTGTTCAGGATTATTGAACAGTATCGTGAAAAATAAAAATTTGCCGGATCAGCCTAGCTGATTGTAAATATCAATCAGCTGGGCTGCGATTTTTTCACCGGAAAATTGAGTAACATGTATTTTTCCTGCTTCGGTTAGGGAAGTTCTTAAGGAGGCATCAGTAATCAGTTTTTCAAGCTGCTTGCTGATGTCTTCTGTTTTGTAAGGATCGGCGTACAATCCGCCGGGGCCTCCGGCTTCTTCCAGACAGGAACCTTTTGCGGAAAGTACAGGCGTTCCGCTGTGCAATGCTTCCAGAATAGGAATTCCAAAACCTTCATAAACGGATATATACGCAAAAACTTCGGCTTTCTGATACAATGCCGGCAAATGCGCTGTCGGAACGTGTTGTAAAATAACAACTTCTTTTTCCAGCTTGTTTTCAAAAATAATCTGCTGTATTTTTTTAATATAAGCAGTCGGTTTGCCGATTAGGACAAGTTTGAAATCTTTTCTGTTAATACGGGCAAATGCTTCCACCAGCCGGTGCTGGTTTTTTCGTTCTTCCAGCGTGCCGACGCTTAAAATATAGGGTCCTTTGATATTGTATAATTCAGCAATTTTATCTTTTTCCGGTTCGTTAACCAATTTTTTAAATAACGGATTACAATCCTGATAAACGACCCTGATTTTGCTGTTATCAACCTTGTAAAGTTCGTTAAGATCGTGTTTGGTTTGTTCGCTTACCGCAATCACAACATCCGCCCGTTCACACGCAGACTGAAATTTGTGCCTGTAAATCATACGGTCGATGGGATTGAAAACATGCGGCAGTCTTTCAAAAATCAGATCATGAATGGTTACGACCGACTTTATTCCAGCATTATGCAGGCCTTGCGGCAACTCGTTGCTGAGACCATGAAAAATAGCAATCTTGTCATTGCGCAACTGTTTTGTTATTGTGGAATAGCGCCATAAGGAAGGCAGCTTTTTATCCAGAAAAGTTTCCGGGTAATGAATGGCTCTTTCCGGAAATTCCGGAAAAAGATTCTGGTTGTTTTTTGGTGCATAAACAAAATATTTGTTGGCCGGATCATATTCAGAAAGAGCGTTCAGGGCAAATCGGCTGTAATTTCCAAGGCCCGTTTTATTTGCAAAAGCTCTTTTGGCATCAAATCCGATTCGCATAACTGATACTTGATAAGGGTTTCAGGGCAAAAGTCTGTAATTTTGTGGATACCTCCGAAAATTATTGGAGCGTATTTTGTGTTTACCTGGAATGAAAAGAAATAACGTTCAAAAACGGACTGACCCTAAAATATCCTCTATTTTACCAACAGAAGAATATCAGATACATACGCTGTCGAACGGGATCCGCATTGCACATAAACAGGTTCCATACACGCAGATAGCGCATTGCGGCATCATGCTGGATATCGGAAGCCGCGACGAATTGCCGCATCAGCAGGGACTTGCGCATTTCTGGGAACATATGGCGTTTAAAGGAACGGAAAAACGCAGTTCCTATCACATCATCAACCGGCTGGAAAATGTCGGTGGCGAGCTGAACGCTTACACGACTAAGGAAAAAATCTGCTTTCACGCTTCCGTTCTGGACGATCATTATGAAAAAGCCATGGACTTGCTGGCGGATATTACGTTCCATTCCGTATTTCCGGAAAAACAGATCGAGCGGGAAAGAAATGTGATTCTGGAAGAAATGTCCATGTATGTGGATTCACCGGAAGATGCCATTCAGGACGATTTTGACCAGCTGGTTTTTCCCGATCATGCTCTGGGCTATAATATTCTGGGCACAGCTGAAACCGTTAATTCCTTTGGCAAAGAGCAGCTTTTCAAGTTTATCAACGACAATATCGATACAGAAAAAATTGTGGTTTCTTCGGTCAGCCGGCTGCCTTTTTCAAAAGTGGTGCGCGTTGCCGAAAAGTATCTCGGAGCAGTTCCGCATCGCAGAACAGCTCGCGAACGTAAACCGCCGGTTTTGTATACGCCCGTTCATGAACAGAAAGAGCGCTCCATTTCACAGGCGCAATGCGCCATGGGCCAGCCGGCATTTGCACTTCTTGACGACCGCAGGCTTCCGTTTTTTATGCTTGTGAATCTGCTCGGAGGCCCGGGAATGAATTCCAGGTTTAATCTTTCCCTGCGTGAAAAGTACGGCTTGGTTTACTCTATTGAAGGAAATTACACGCCGTATCTGGACACCGGATTTATGGGGATTTTCTTTGGTACCGAACAGAAGCAGCTGAACAAAAGCATTTCACTGATCCATAAAGAACTGAAACGCATCCGGGAAGTTCCTTTATCTGTTTTGCAGCTTCATCAGACCAAAGTTCAGTTGATGGGCCAGCTTGCGATGTCGGAAGAAAGCAATATGAGTTTTATGCTGATGATGGCAAAAAGTCTGCTGGATACCGGCAGAGTGGATTCATTGCCCGAAATATTTGCTGAAATCGAACAGATCACAGCGCCGCAGTTACAGGAAATTGCGCAGGAAACGTTTAAGGAGGAAAATTTCAGTTATCTGACTTTTTTGCCTGAGAGTTGATGTTGGCTTCTGGCTATTAGCGGTTAGCAATTAGCTTTTAAAGAGAGGTGTATTAAAAGAGCATAGTTTAACAGTATTATCACATGGAGCGAAGCGGCAGCCGTTTCGCTCCATGTCTTTTAAGTATTTAATAATCTTCAGTCGAAACGATCCTAACAACCAAAAAGCCAGCAGCCAACAGCTAAGCCAATACTTTCTGTTCCGAGCGATAGTACAAAGTCGAGGCATTTTCCGGTTTCAGGATATTTCTGGCAGCTTCATGAATGTCGGCGGAAGTCAGGTTCCGGATGATTTCTGCATCGTTGTTGGCCCATTCCACGTTTCCTGCATTGGCCGCAAACGCGAGGTTCATGGCTCTGTTCAGCAGTTCCACTTCGGAGAAAGCAAGGGAAGCTTCAGACTGGTTTTTAACTTTTGTAACTTCTTCGTCCGTCGCTCCGTTTTCAATGAGTTCCTGAAGAATTTCCTTTACCGCAGCGTCCGCATCTTCCAGTTTTACACCCGGATTAAGATTGCCTTTAATAAGCAGCAAACCGGGATCCAGCGAAGAAGTCACACTTGCGCTGATGCTGTTGAAAATGGCTTTTTCTTTTAACAACTGCTGATACAAACGCGAAGATTTGCCTCGTCCGAGAATATCGCTGAGCAAATCGCCGGCATAAAAACCGTCTTCATATCGGCCCGGCATGTGAAAAACCTTGACCAGTGAATCCAAAGGAACATTGGCCGATGTTTCCAGATGCCTTTCTTCGGTTTGTTTTGGTTCTTTCGGCAAATTTCTTACATATGCCGGTCCGGCCGGAATATCGCCAAACCATTTTTGCGCCAGTTCTTCAATCTGATCAAACGTCACGGCGCCGGCCACGACCATAATGGCATTGTTCGGGCGGTAAAAACGAAAGAAAAAATCCTGCACGTCGTCCATCGTTGCACGCTCAATGTGCTCGATGTCTTTCCCGATTGTTGCCCAGCGATACGGATGTTCTTTATAGGCAAGCGGCCTCAGTTTGAGCCACATGTCGCCGTAAGGCTGATTCAGATACCTTTGCTTGAATTCTTCAATGACGACTTTGCGCTGTACTTCCAGTACATTCGGGTCAAAGGAAAGGCTGAGCATTCGGTCGGATTCCAGCCAGAATGCCGTTTCTACATTGTCTGCGGGCAACGTAATGTAGTAGTTGGTAATATCCGGCGAAGTAAATGCGTTGTTTTCACCTCCGACATTCTGAACGGGAATGTCATAGCTTGGAATATGTCTGGAACCGCCGAACATCAGATGCTCAAAAAGATGCGCAAATCCGGTTCGTTCCTGATCTTCATCCCTTGAACCTACGTTATATAGTATATTAACGGCAGCCATCGGCGTAGAAAAATCTTCATGAACAAAAACTTTCAGGCCATTATCCAGTGTAAACTGCTTGTAACGTATCATATATTTCAGATTTGTAATAATTATTCGGCCCGAAAACGGTTAAAATAAAACCGGCCGCAGAAACCCGCAGAAACAAATCAGGGTTATAAACAAAGCTAGTGTTCAGTCGGGATACCACCAAACCATTTTGAGTTTATAGTAAAGGCCATGCAAAATATGCTTCGATTTCTTTTTTTGTTTACGTTCATTGTTTCTTTTTCATTGCCTTCACATGCCCAGCTGCTGCACGATCCGGCTTCTATGAAGAACGTTCAGAACAGTCTGGATAAAATCTATAATTACGAGTTTGACGAAGCAGAGGTTTTTATGAGTCATATAGAAAAAAAGTACCCGAATCATCCGGTTTCTCATATTCTGGACTCCTTTATCCTTTTCTGGAAATACCTGCCGATCAAGGATAATCCGGTGAAATCGAAGGAATATTTCAAAAAACTGGAACTATGCCTGGAATCCATCAATAAAAAATTCGGGAAAAACAGCACGGACCCGGAAGCGGTTTTTTATACCATGGTTGCACGCGGGTACATGGCCATGCTTTACAATTACCGCGGAGAAATGGTGAATGCGGCGGGAGAAGGCAAAAAAGCCTATAACGCCTTCACGGAAGGCATGAAACTGATCAGCAAAAATCCGGAATTCTACTTTACTTCGGGCATGTATAATTATTACATTGAAGTGTATCCCGAAGAACATCCGATTGTAAAACCGTTACTGATATTTTTCAAAAGCGGCAACAAGGAACTAGGGCTTAAACAAATTGACAATGCGACGAAAGTAGGAACCATAACGCGTGCCGAATCCTGTTTTTATCTGGCGCATTTGTACCTGAAATATGAATCGAGGCCGGAAAAGGCAGTTGTTTATACCGAAAAGCTTGTAAATCTGTACCCGCACAATCCGGTTTTCCGGATGAAAAATACCGAATCGCTGCTGCTTGCCGGAAAGTATGAAAGTGCTGCAAAGGATATAGCCATTCTCAGGAAAATAAATACGGGTTTTTATCCGGTAGCCTGGCGTACGTTTCAGGGAATTGTGGAAGAAAAAGGTGAAAACAACGATACTGCCGCTCAGCATGAATATCTGCTCGCGCTGAAAACGCCGCATGACGACCAATATACCAAAGAATATCACGCGCTGGCATACGCCGGACTTGCGCGCATTTCAGCACGGGCCGGAAACAAGCAGAAAGCCAGGGATTACTATAAAAAGTGCCTTGAAAAAGCAGAATACAGGGCGGTGATCAAGGAAGCCAAGTCTTTTAAATGATTATTTCGGAAACAAGCTTTTGTCCAGACCGGGAATGATTTTCAACGCATTCTTATAATACAGTTTTTTCAGCACTTCATCGGAAAGTCCCATTCCGTACATGCGCCAGAAAGCGTGGTATTTCTTGTGATAGGGAAAGTATTCGTCTTCAGTTTCCAGCACGCGGAAATACGTTGTGTATTCGGACGGAACCCAGCTGTCTTTGCCAAATAGAACGCGGTCCTGATATTTCTCAAAGAACTTTTTAGCGCTTCTGGGCTGCCTTCCGAGCTCAGCAATCACCGCGCCGATTTCCACGTACATATTCGGAAATGCAATCATCAGGCTGTCCAGCTTTTTCAGGTTGTTTGGATACCAGCCCATGTGCGCATTAATGAAAGTCGTTTTCGGATTACTGCGGAAAATATGATGCTGTTCGGCAATGAGCGAATCGAAAGGAACGGGATCATTTTTGTCCCTGCGCCTTCCGGGATGTGTTTTCAGTTCCAGCCAGCGTTCGTTATAGCGGTCCATCGGGTCCCAGAACGACGGCACATCGGCTGTGTGAATGAGTACCGGAATGCCGAGTTCGCCGCATTTCTGCCAAACGGGCTGCAATCTGGCATCACTTACAGCAACACGGTTTCCTTTATCGTCCCTGATCCCGCTAAAACCCAGGCTTTTGTATATTTTAAGTCCTTTTGCGCCCATTTTTACATCTTCTTCCAGCTGCTTTACTGCTTTGGAAGTCCAGTCTTTTTCACCGAATCCTTTGAACTGAAGATTGGTAAAAACCGCAATGCGTCTGGGTTCGTTTCTGGCGATGTTATCAAGCGATCCTTTCAGCGTGGCCGTTCCTTCGCTCCATTCCTGCGACCAGCCTCTTCCGCTGAGGTTGATCATGATGCCCATATTCATGCTGTCCATTTGTGCCGTCAATGCTTTTAGGTCCTGTGTCGGCATTTGCATCTGATGGTTATGAACGTCGATAAACGGGAATTTGGCACGTTTCAAAATATGTTCCTCTACTTTCAGCGTGGAGATCGGATCGTATTCTTCAAAGCCGAGCGGCTGCGTAACCTCGGAAGCATTTTGTGCGTTTGCAGTGAAACCAATGCCGGAAGAAAAAACCAGAAAGAGTAAAATTTTTTTCATAAAATATTTTTTGTGTAAAATTTCATGTCTGCAAGGATTCAGCTTGTTTGAAATGCACCGGGAATGTAAATCAGCGCTACGCATTGCGCGGCGATGCCTTCTTCTCTTCCTACAAATCCGAGTTGTTCGGACGTAGTTGCTTTGATGGAAATCTCGTTCTCGGAAATATTCGTCACCTTGGCCAGACATGCCTTCATATCCGGAATATGCGGATTTAATCTGGGATTCTGAAGAATGACGGTCACATCGATGTTCCCGACTTCGTAGCCTTTTTCCCGGATCATTTCCAGCACTTTTGCCAGAAGAATCTTGCTGTCAACCCCTTTCCATTGCGGGTCTTTATCCGAAAAATGATAGCCGATATTACGGAGATTTGCAGCGCCCAGCAGCGCATCGCATATTACATGACAAACGACATCTGCGTCTGAATGGCCTTTTGCGCCATGTGAGTGCGGGATCAGAATGCCGCCAAGCCAGAAAGGCCGGCCTTCTTCCATTTGATGCACGTCATAACCTTGTCCAACACGAAAGGGAAACATTTTTAACAGTTAGGAGTACGAAAACAAGTATAAAAGTTCTTTATGATAAAGTATACTTCCGGACAAATATAATAATTCCGCAACGCAGCAGATGAAAATGCGGCTTACGGCACAAAGTTTAAGTAAAAGGGTTTTGTGAAAAGTGAAAAGGGAATGGTGAAATGTCAAACTGCAACAGTCAGAATTACTTTATCTGCTGGATCTGAGATTTTAGTCTGAAGAGTTCCTGTTCCTGGCTGGAAGATTTGAAGTAGAAATAAAGTCCTGCAATGAGGAATATTTTTGAAAGGATAAATACGGTTATAAAGGCCGGGCGCCAGTATTTATGCACTTTGATATACGTATCGCTTACTTCAACTTCCAGATAAGGACCTTTGCTGTAATTTTCTTGTTTTGGAATGCGGTTAAAAACGTGCTTTCTTTTTTGAGAGTTGCCTTTTCTGCTTCTCAGATGCACAATTTCCCGCACGTCCTGCGGTGGAGACACCGCATTTGCATCAAAGTAGCTCAGCACATGATTTTCAAGATTGGCCATATAAGCAGCAAGTTCGGGGTTGTCCAGCATTTTTTGCTGTACAAGTTCCTGTTCTTCCGGGCTTGCAAGGCCGAGCAGATAAGATTCCGGAATCCCGCTTGTTATAAGATCCTGTGTATTCAATGTATGTTCAGTTTAAGCATCGCGGTTTGATTTAAAGAATGCATGTAACGAGCGAAGTACCTCGGGTTTGGAAATGTTCAGTTTTTCTGCCACTTCTTCCGGTGAAAATCCCTGACGGAAAGCAAGATCAAAAATCTGCTGCGGAGAATTTTCAGCTGCGTCACTGCGGATGTCCAAAGGCGGAGATGAAACGGCCGCAAGTTTTCTTTTGGCTTCCACAGCTTTGGCACGCGCCAGTTTGATAATGCATACGGCAAAGGTAAACGGATAACTGTTGCAGCTTTGCAGCAAAGGTGAAGAAAATACACTGACCAGTACTTCCTGCGCGAGATGAGGCTGCGGTAGGATCTGCAGAATGATGCCGTAAGCCATTGCGCCGTATTTATCATACATTTCCAAGGAAGTCAGTTTGCCGGCCGGACTATTCAGGAAAGATTGGTCTGTATTCCGATTTATTTGTTCCAGTTCATTCATACGCCGCAATTTAATAATATTAAAGTTGTCTGGATAAAATGGTGGGCAAGTATACTGTGATTAATATTCAAGTTACTTAGTACATACCAAGTACTTGCTGATCAATCCGGATTATAAGGATAAAAGAACAAAGTATTTCGACAAGATCAATGAAATTCTTTATGTTTATTGCGGGGTTGGTTTTCATGTTCTGTTTTCCGGAAGATCGGACACCGGTATTACGTTCAAAAAGCCGGATTATGAATTTGTTGCAACAAAATAAAGGGTGCAGGATTAAAGGTATTCAATGATTAATTTTACCAGATGAAAAAAGAAACAGCAGTTATTTTTGATATGGATGGCGTAATCTGCCATACAAATCCGTATCATTCCATGGCCTTCCGGGAATTTTTCTCAAAGCGAAACCTTGCTCCGACGGATGCAGAATTTGCCGATCATATGTTCGGCAAAAGCAACAGTTACATTCTGAGCCACTTTCTTAAACGCAAAGTGGAAGGAAAAGAACTTCTTGAACTGGAAAACGAAAAAGAAAGCCTGTTTCGGGAGCTGTATGGCCCAAATATCTCGCCTATTGCAGGCATTACAAAATTTATTCGCGACTTAAAGGAAAACGGAGCGAAAATCGGCGTGGCAACGTCTGCGCCATACGCCAATTTTGAGTTGATATTAAGCAAAGTACTGATCGGCAAAGACCTTGGTTCCGTTCTTACGAGTGAAGATGTGGAAAAGCACAAGCCTGATCCTGAAATTTATCTGAAGTCCGCGAAAAACCTGGACGTTGATCCGGAAAACTGCATCGTATTTGAAGATTCCTACTCCGGTGTTTCGGCCGCGCTGAATGCCGGTATGCGCGTAGTGGGCGTACTGAGCTCGCATACGCAGGAAGAATTGCCTCCGTGCAACATGTATATCGAAAATTACAATGAAATGACCTTCAGAAAAGTAGCCGGATTGTTATAAATCACTCTTTATAAAGCAGCAGCATCGTTTACTCTGACGTCAAATGCGCCTGTAAGGACTTTATCGTTGCGTTTTACCTGCAGGAAAATGCGGTAACGGCCGCCTTTTGGAAATGAATAAGGAAAAGTAATCCGGTTGCTGTGTTCCATTCTCGTCATTCCGGTGCCTGCGGTATCGTACATGCCCATTTCGGTCATCAAAAACTCTTCTCTTTCCGGCACCGACATGGATTTCAGCCGCGCAAGATGCCGGTCAACGCTGTCGCGGAACATAGCCGGTGACGGTCTTTTTGCAATGTTGGCGGTGTCCGAAATGCGGTTTTTGAATGTCTGGCCGGCTGCCATCGAAAAGGAACCGCCGGGATGCAGATGAATGTAAACCGAGCCATCGGAACGGAAAACGGCAACGTGACCGGTCATTCCGAGATAAGGTTCGGGCAGGCACGGACTTCCGTCGGGATTGAAAATTTCAAAATTAAGCTCGTAGGGCATTCCGGCTTCCAGCGGTTTGTCGGGCTTGCCTTCCCAAACGGCGTAGGAACTGTCTTTGAAAACAGTTTTGGTTCCGGGCTTGCCGCAAATGACCACATTGGCATCAAACGGAATCCTTCCGGGTGAATCCAGCGGATCGGTTAACGTGTAGGTATCTTCCTGCGCAACGGATGCCGGCTGCGTTTTATTCTGGATTGGAGCGGGAATGACCAACGTATCCACAATCGTCTCGGCAAATCCGGAATACTGAACAATATCGGAATAAACCAGGTATTTTCCGGCCGGCAAATCCGGAAGCGCAGCTTCAAAGTGAAGCGTATCTTTTCGTTCCGGATGGATGTGCGCAAAGGCGTCCATGCCCGGAATGCGGACCAGAAACGTATGCATCAGCTTGCCGTGATCCGGAATCAATGTACTCAGCATACTTCCTTTTGCTTGCGTCGTCCAGCCGGTAGTATCAATTTCAAGCTGAAAAACCGGATTGTTTTCTGAACTAAGGATTTTGGTGTTGCCTTTCAGCGGTTTGTAAAGCCATTGCTTGTAATCGGCTGCCCAGTTATCCCACCAGCTGCTTCCGCCGTACAGAATCAGGGCGCATACAACCGTTGCAATGCCCATATTCATCCATTTCCTGCGTTTTTGCGCAGCAGTAAGCACTTCGCCGGGCTTTAATATTCCGTCGCTTACACTGGCGCCAATTGTTGTGATCATCAGCAAAAACAGCAGAACGCCTAAAATGCTGAGCCCGATGCCAAGTTGTTTGGGCATTTCCCGCTGGGCAGTGGAAACCGCTATAATCGGGATAATGATTTCTCCTTTTCCTTTATCACCTTCAATCTGGATCTGTGCGCTTGAAGACCCCGATTCCATTAACCATATGGAACCCTGAAACTGACCGGACTGCCCGGGAACCTGCGTAAGTTCATCCGGAGAAGGAGCGCCTTTGTCACCTGAATAAAAGTAAATGGGCCTTGCCAGAATTTTATCTGCACTTCCGTTGCTTACAAAAACGGTTATACGGGCTGTTCCGGGAATTACATCGGGCGGCTGAACGCTTGCAAGAATTGTGTACGGTCCGGCTTGTCCCTGCATCTGAACGCCGGAACTTCCGATATGCGCATTGGCACCGGCGCCAATGAGCAGCAGAATAAAAAAGAGAATATTTTTCATCGTTGAATTTTATGCATCCAGTTGCCCCAGGCCAAACCGATACGCGTTGAAATCAGTGCAGCCAGAAATGCAATGCCGATACCTTTCAGAAAATCAGGTGTGCTTTCCAGATTCCACGGAGCGTACTTGTACCGATATTCCCAATCCGGATTGTTGCCGAAGTACCAGTAATGGCTGCCAAACACCCAGTTTCTTGCATAAGGCGATTCCATCAGAAATGCACCGAAAAACCATTGTACCACCAAAAAAACAAGCAGAAAAGCAGTAGCAAGAATGAGTGCAAGTTTCCAGTCGTTCTGGTATGCGTAGTGGTTGCGGAGCCTATCAAGCACAAAGGCCGGAATGATCAGAAGCAGCGGAAACTGATAACCCTGATAATGATCAAAATGATTCAGGATGGGTCCGAGCTTGGGCTCGGCGGGAAAAAGCGGTATAATCCAGAAAGTGGCAAGCATCAGAAATGTATAAACGCCTGCAACGGCAGTGACCGTCCATTTGTGACTGACGGCTCTGCCTGCTGCCATTAACAGGATTGGAAAAGCAGCGGAAGCAAAAATGTAATAACCGGATGAATGCGTCTGCATCCGGCCCAGCTCTTCGGAAAGCAGCGTAAACCAGATTGTGAGCAGAAATCCGGCGGAAAGGGCAAAAAGCCGGAACAGCTTTTTGTCGAGTACTTTTCTGAGTTCAAAACTGGCGGGCTTGAAGGCTTTGAGCTGGTTTTTGGTAGCAATTACGCAGATCATCGCACCAAACTGGATTCCGATAATCCCGAGAACCAGGACGGTATGCGGCGGCGAAAGAATGGTTACGTCCAGTCCGTACGTGTTGTGCCACCAGTCGTCGAAAGGAGCGGATACCAGCATGGACAAGGCGCCCCATACACAGAACAGTGAGCCAAGCGAGCTGTAAAAGAATCCCCAGATTTTTACGCTGGCGGCTTTTTCCGGAACACTTCCCCGGAATGTCCTACGCAGGATTTCAAAGCCGGAAAAAAGACCGGCAACAACGGCTCCGAGGTAAATAACCAGGTGCGGAGGAGACAGCAACCCGTCACGGCCAATGCTGATATGCCAGCAGATATCCCATATAAGTCCTGTGATGACACAGAACGAAGCAAATACCGTAGCATAAATGTAAACAGGAATAGAAGGGCTGCCCTGCAGAGAAACAACGCGTTTTCCTTCAACGGGCGGAGGACTGATCGTGAATTCACTCATAGGAACGTGGGAGAAGTTGAGACAGGAAATTTAATTTTATCCCGTTTAAAATCATGATTTACAATCTAATAAATTCCCGGTTAAATCCACCAATTTATTTAATGGTCGGTTTTCAGAACGGGCGCATGGCCTTGACAAACCGTCCTTTGAAATAGTTGGAAAAAAGGTTGTCTTCGCGCACACCTTTTGAAGTAGAAGCGTGAATGAAGATAATCTCCTGCCTGTTGCGTACATCCGTCACGATCCCGGCATGGGAAACATAGCCTTCCTTGCCTGATTCGGGAACGAAAAATACCCAGTCGCCGGCACGCAGGTCTTCCAGTCGGCTTATTTCCTTTCCGAATTCCGATTGCTGCCATGAAATTCTGGGGACTTTTACGCCGATTTCGGAGTATACAGAACAGATAAGCCCGGAGCAGTCGATTCCGTTTTTGTCATTTCCGCCGGAGCGGTAAGGCGTTCCGGAGTAAGTCCGGGCAACTTTCACAACCTGCGGAATATCGCCGGAGGACAAACTGGTTCTCGGCTTGTAAGTTTGCCTTGCCGTAGCAGAAGGTTTTCTGACGGGCGTTCTTGCGGGCGGTCTCCGGGCAACGGTCGAACGCGGTTTTCCGTACCTGGAAGCAGCAGGTCTTGCCGGCGTTTTGCGGAGCGTGTCACAGGAAAAAACAAGAATGACCAGGGCAAGCGTACAAAAAGTTTTAAACAGGTAAAAAAGAAATTGCTTCTTCATGCGTAAGCTTGATATTTATTCGGTAAAGATCATGGTGCGGCTATGGCCTTATCTCTGCACAATAACGACACTTTACCTAAAATTAGTAAGAAATGTTTCCGGAAAAGAACCGGCACGGAAAGATAAACCAACTTCACGATACCTAAACCGCAGGCAGCAAAGGGCGAAAAAATACGGCAAATATTGTGTGACTGACTGCTTTGTAAGTAGTTTTGTCCTGGATGAAAACTGCTTTACAGGATTAATCCGTTCGAGTTTGTCCCACTGAAAATTTTATCTGCAATCCATGAAAATCATTTGTGTTGGCCGTAATTATACAGAGCATATCGCTGAATTGAATAATGAAAAACCGGACGCGCCTGTTATATTCCTGAAACCGGAAACAGCCCAGATCCGTTTGGGAGAACCGTTTTTTTACCCTGATTTTTCCAAAGACATTCATCATGAAGTGGAGCTGGTTGTAAAAATCAACCGCGTGGGAAAGAACATAGAAGAAAGATTTGCGCATAAATATTACGATGAAATCGGGGTCGGCATCGATTTTACAGCACGCGACCTGCAATCGGAGCTGAAAAGCAAGGGCTTGCCGTGGGAACTGGCAAAAGCGTTTAACGGATCGGCGCCGGTATCGGATTTTGTCCCGGTTTCCGACTATGAGGATATTCAGAACATCAATTTCAGTCTGGATGTAAACGGCGAAACACGGCAGAACGGGAATTCGTCCATGATGCTTTACCGGATCAATTACCTTATTTCTTTTGTATCAAAATTTTTCATGCTGAAAAAAGGAGATCTGATTTTCACCGGAACTCCGAAAGGCGTGTCGTCCGTGCAAATAGGGGATAAGCTTACTGCTTCCATTGAAGGTAAAAAAATGCTGGAATTATTTGTCCGATAAATCGTTCTTAATCATCCGACAGCTGCCGGGCTGTTCATTATTACCGTTTTTTTCATGCAATATTATTTTCGTGCGCTGGTCCGAACCGGTTTTTTCGTTGCGGTCCTGATTTCTTTTTACCATCATTCCTTTGCACAAAAGCAGTCTTATCCAAAAGGTTATTATCAGTTTCCGATACGTCCCGGCCTGGCAAATACACTTGCCGGCGGTCTGGGCGATTTGAGAAGCAATCACTTTCATGCCGGTCTGGATATCAGAACGGAGCAGCGGGAAGGATTGCCGGTACATGCCGCTGCCGAAGGCTATGTTTACAAAGTAGCCATTCAGAGAAGCGGTTACGGCAATGTCATTTTTCTGCGTCACCCGAACGGACAGACAACGGTATACGGGCATTTGCTCAGATTCAGCGATCCGCTTGCACGTTATGTGCGCGAGGAACAGTATAAAAAGCAGACGTTTGAAATAGACCTTTTTCCCGAGCCTGGAAAATTCCAGTTTAAAAAAGGAGAAATCATTGCGCTTTCAGGCAATACCGGCGGCTCTGCGGGGCCGCATCTGCATTTTGAAATCCGCGATTCGAAAGATAATTACCTGAATCCGTTATACTTCGGATTTAATGAGATAAAGGACATTACGCCGCCGAAGTTTGTCAATCTGGCGATCCGGCCACTGGATATCAACGGGCGTGTGAACGGACAGTTTGAGAGGAGAGTGTTTGCGCCGGTGAAGCTGAAAGACGGCACTTACCGGCTGCCTTATCCGGTTACGGCCACGGGAATAATCGGCATGGACCTTGTTGCGCATGACCAGATGACCGGAACCGGATTTCGTTACGGCCTGCAGTGCATTGAAATCAAAATGGACGGGAACGAGGTGTTTTCATACAACATGGAAATTTTTCCCAATGCCTCGACGCGCGATTACAACAATCTAATCGATTATGAAACAGAACAGAAAACCGGTCAGCGTTTTCTGAAATGCTACGTTCCGGACGGCAATAATTTCAATCTCTACAAAACGGGATCATTCAAAGGGAAACTCAACATCACGGATACTTTGAGCCATGAAGTGCGAATCAAAGTAACGGATTCATATGAAAATTCTTCCGAACTAATTTTTGACATTAAAGGAGAACCGCAGAACCCGCCGCTGCCAGCGTACGACATGGAGGTGAACCCGGAATGGGTACAAACAGACGTTCAGGAAAATACGCTGACTGTAAAGGCGAAATATTACAGAAGTTCAATCCCGGTTGCCACTTTTTTTGCCGGAGGAAAAGAAATCAAAAAGGAGCCGGATTTTTATGCCGGCGAATCCGCGGTTTTTCTAAGTGACCTGCGGCTATACCGGCCAGATTCCGTAAAAGTCGGCAATACAACTGTAAAAACTTATCTGAGAAGCCAGATTTATCCCGAAACTGCATTTATCTATCAGGGTGAAAAATGGTCTGTTGATTTTCAGAACACAAGCCTTTTTGACACCTTGTTTCTGGTCGGACAACGCAATTTCAATGCGCTTACGATTAACAATCGCGGCATTGCACTCAAAGATTTTGTCACTGTTTCGTTCACACCGGAAAATGTTCCCGATGACAAAGCGCATACGCATGTTTACAGGTATGTAAACGGAGAGTATCGTTTTGCAGGCGGCGTATGGACCGAAAACGAAATCAGATTCGATACGCGCGAACTCGGAACATTTGTTATTCAGGCAGATACCGTTCCGCCAAAAGTCCGTCTTGTCGAAAACAGCAAAAAAAGAATCCGAGGTTACATATGGGACCCGTTGTCGGGGATTGATTTTTACAAGGCATTGGTCAACGGCGAATGGGTACTGATGAATTACGATGCCAAAAGAGGTTATATATGGTCGGAAAAGCTGGACGAAAGCCAGGCGTTTGAAGGAGAACTAATGCTGGAAGTTACCGATGGGGCAGGAAATAGTACTATCTTGCGAACAGAACTGACTGAGCCGGTTGTTGTTCATAAAAAGGTCAGAAAACGTAAAAGATAATTATGATGGAACTTCACGTCGGAGATCCGGCGCCCGGGTTTTCAGCCAGGGACCAGGATGGAAAGGAAGTAAAACTTTCGAATTTCAAAGGAGAAAAAGTGATTCTGTACTTTTATCCCAAAGACGACACGCCCGGCTGTACGGCACAGGCCTGTAACCTGCGCGACAATTACGACAAATTGTTGAGTCAAGGCTATAAAGTACTGGGTGTAAGCGTTGATAACGAAAAATCACATGTCAAATTCATCAATAAATTCAGTCTTCCGTTTTCTTTGCTTGCCGATACGGATCATGCAATCGTGGAATCATACGGCGTGTGGGTTGAAAAAAGCATGTACGGCCGGACCTACATGGGAACGGCGCGCACTACATTTGTAATTGACGAAAACGGTATGATCGAAGAAATAATCCAGAAAGTGGATACCAAAAACCATACGGATCAAATTCTTGGCAATACTTAATAATAAACGGTCAATTTTAGATACTTAATTTAAGGACCTTTGTACCCTGAATATAATCAAAGACATTCCAACAGAAATAGATAAAAATGGAAATTGAACAACTAGAAAAAGTAGCTTCGCAAGTCCGCAGGGATATTGTTCGTATGGTACACAGCTGCCAGTCGGGACATCCCGGAGGTTCATTGGGCTGCACCGATTTATTGGTAGCATTGTACTTCGAGCGCATGATGCTCAATGAGCAGGACGGCAAACCTGTATTTGATATGAACGGAACGGGTGAAGACCTTTTCTTTCTGTCGAACGGACATATTTCTCCGGTCTGGTACAGTACGCTGGCGCGCAGAGGATATTTTCCGGTTGAAGAACTGGCAACTTTCCGCAAGCTGGATTCACGTCTTCAGGGCCACCCGACCACGCATGAACACCTGGAAGGAATCCGTATTGCTTCCGGTTCGCTCGGACAAGGTTTGTCGGTTGCGTTAGGTGCTGCCATGTCCAAAAAACTGAATAAGGATAAAGGCATCATCTATGTGCTAATGGGTGACGGCGAGCAGCAGGAGGGTCAGGTTTGGGAAGCAGCGTCATTTGCCCCGCATCATGAAGTGGACAATCTGATTGCATTTATTGACCTGAACGGTCAGCAAATTGACGGTCCGACGGTTAAAGTAATGAATAACCGTGATCTTGGCAAGAAATACGAAGCTTTCGGATGGGAAGTCATTTCTATTGAAGAAGGCAACGACATGGCTGCCATACTGAAAGGTCTTTACGAAGCGAAAAGCCGTCTGGGACACGGAAGGCCGATTCTTGTTTTGCTTCATACCGGCATGGGATTCGGCGTTGATTTCATGATGGGCAGCCACAAATGGCACGGCGTTGCACCAAACGACGAGCAACTTGCCGCAGCATTGGGCCAGCTGGAAGAAACATTGGGTGATTATTGAAAATACAAAACCATCAGTTTAACTACTTGATCCGGTTTTATAAAAATATCAGACAGAATGAAAAAATACACCTTCACTGAGAAGAAAGATACCCGTTCCGGCTTTGGTGCCGGAATGCATGAGCTCGGACAGCAGAATCCGAACGTTGTTGCGCTTTGTGCTGACCTTGTCGGCTCTTTGAAACTGGAACCTTTTATCAAGGAAAATCCGGACCGTTTTATTCAGTGCGGGATTTCAGAAGCCAATATGATCGGTGTTTCTGCCGGTCTGACCATTGGCGGCAAGATTCCTTTTGCCACTACTTTTGCCAACTTTGCAACGGGCCGCGTTTACGACCAGATCCGGCAGAGTGTTGCCTATTCCAATAAAAATGTGAAAATCTGTGCGTCGCATGCCGGGCTTACGCTGGGTGAAGACGGCGCAACGCACCAGATTCTGGAAGATCTTGGCATGATGAAAATGCTGCCGGGCATGACGGTGATCAATCCTTGCGATTACAATCAGACCAAAGCGGCTACGATTGCCATTGCTGACCATGAAGGCCCGGTTTATCTGCGTTTCGGACGTCCGGTTATTCCGGTTTTTACGGCTGCGGACCAGAAATTTGAAATCGGTAAAGCGTGGATGGTCAATGAAGGAACGGACGTTAGTATTTTTGCAACCGGCCACATGGTTTGGGAAGCGATTCAGGCCGGTGAGCAGCTGGAAGCGGAAGGAATCAATGCTGAAATCATTAATATTCATACGATCAAACCGCTGGACGAAGAAGCTGTTCTGAAATCGGTGGAGAAAACGGGATGCGTGGTGACGGCAGAAGAACATAACCGGATTGGCGGGCTTGGCGACAGCATTGCGCAGGTTCTGGTTAAAAACAAGCTTGTTCCGCAGGAATATGTGGCCGTTAACGACAGCTTCGGAGAAAGCGGAACGCCGACGCAGCTGATGGAGAAATACGGTTTGACGGCAAAAGACATCGTAGCAGCCGCTAAACGCGCTATTGAAAGAAAATAAAAAAAAAGTTGCTGTTGCTTTGACAGTAAATAAAAATAGCCGGGTCTTGTAAAAGTAACACATCGTTTGCTTTTGCAAGACTCGGATTTTATTTGCCGTGTATTAAAAAATAAACTATTATTGACTTGCGTTGATTCGGGATTTGTCACATCATGACCCCGAAAGGTTTGCCTGAAATTAGTCAACAGGTTAGTACTGATTAAATGTCTGACGAAGAATTATTAGCTCTTTTTGAAAATCCCGAAACGCGCAGAAACGCTTTCAACCAGCTGGTGCGCAAGTATCAGCAAAAAGTGTATTGGTTGGTCCGTAAAATGGTCGTTGATCACGACGATGCCAATGACATTACGCAGGATGTATTTATAAAAGCCTGGACGGCACTTGAGAATTTTCGCGGTGATTCGAAACTATATACCTGGCTGTACCGTATTGCAAGCAATGAAGCAATCAACTTTCTGAACAAAAAGAGAAAAAGGTTTTTTATTCCGATTTACGATATTGAAAATGAACTGAGTGAAAAACTGGAAGCCGATCCTTTGGTGAGCGGAGATGCCGTACAGCTGAAACTTCAGAAGGCATTGCTGAAATTACCGGAGAAGCAAAGGCTTGTTTTCAACCTGAAATACTTTGAAGAACTGCCGTATGAAGAAATTTCTGAAATTACCGGAACTTCCGTAGGCGCTTTGAAAGCTTCATATCATTGGGCGACGAAAAAAATAGAAGACTTTTTGAACGAAACGGATTAAACCATTAACAATTACTTTGGTCAAACATTTACAAGTAGAGAAACACAGATAATCATGGACAAAAAGCGAATACGGCTGGATGATATGAAAAGGGAAACGCCCTTTAACGTCCCCGATGGCTATTTTGATAAGCTGCCACAGATGATTCAGTCGAGAATTCCTGCGGAGCCGGTAAGCAGGCCGGTGATAGGCTGGTCATGGCAAAGGTCACTCGGCTTGGCTTCGGCAATGACATTTATTCTGGCTTTGGTATGGGTTACTGTTCCGGAACGCCAGGGCTCGCTCGGGCAGGAACCGCTCAGCGGCGTTAGCAATGCTTCGATCATTTCTTATCTGGAAGACCAGAATATCAGTTACTACGATTTAAGCGAGCATAAAGTTGTTCAAAAGGCATTCGATACGGATTCAACCGTTCTTTTTTATCTGGACGGCCTGGATGAGGATGTGTTGCGCCAGCAAATAGATGAACCGGTTTCAGGTGCTGAGACGATCTGACCCTAACAATAAAAGACGATGAACTTAAAGTTATTTCCAAACTACTATAAAATCTTTGCATGCCTGTTCATTGCATTATGTTCAGTGACTTCGGTGCAGGCGCAGGGCCGTTCCGAGGATGAAATAAAAAGAATTCAGGATGCAAAAGTTGCCATTATTACGAATCGCCTGAACCTGACGCCAGAGCAATCGACCGGGTTCTGGCCGATTTATAACGAGTATTCACAGAAGAGAAGAGAGATTCACCGTGAGCAACGCATGATCATCAACAACAAAAAGGCACTGGTAAAAACGGACAATCAGGTTATGAACAATCTGAAGGAAGTACAGGATCTGCGGCAAAAAGAACTCGACCTTGAAAAAGAATATCAGAGCCGTTTTCTGAAAGTGATTTCTGCCAGTCAGGTAATCGAATTATACAAAGCCGAGCGTACTTTCAACGATATGCTGATCCAGCGGCTGAAACAAAGATAGATGTAGCCGTCAGTTGCCGAACTTATTTTGTTGATTTCTGATTCTTTGTAACTGAATACCGATTTTTTAAAACAAAACAGGTCAGGAAAAATCCTGACCTGTTTTGTTTTAAATCAAATAACCTAACTATCAATGTCCGCCGATAACCGCGACTTCATGGATACCAACGGTTTTTACTGAAATATTCCGTAATGGCGCGGAATGTTTTTTGAAATCCTGAATAATTTCAAGTACGTCATAATCGATGTTCAGCGATTTGCTTCCGTCAATAACGACCGTAGAACCATCGGGCAGATTGTCGAGTGTAGCACTGATGCTTCCTTTGTTGAGGAATGTAACTTCTTCCGACAAAATAAGTGTAATTACATCTCCGTCACGGTGATTTTCCTTGAAGTAATGATAAGAATGCTTGTAGTTCTTTCTAAGAATAAAGTAAATCGCCACGACCATGCCTATGGCAATTCCTTTCAGCAAATCTGTGCTCAGTATGGCAATGATGGTGACAATGAACGGAATAAATTGTTCTTTGCCAAGCTTATACATACCCTGATAGAGAGAGAACTTCGAGAGTTTGTAACCAACCATTAATAAAATAGCAGCCAGAGAGGCAAGCGGAATGTAGTTCAGATAGGCAGGAATAAACAATGCCGACAAAAGCAGAATGGAACCGTGAATGATTGTACTCATTTTGGTCCTTCCGCCGGAATCAATGTTGGCCGAGCTCCGGACAATCACCTGCGTAACGGGCAACCCGCCAATCAGGCCGGAAGTAATATTTCCGATTCCCTGTGCAATCAGTTCCCGGTTCGTTGGCGTATTCCGCTTGTAAGGGTCCAGCTTGTCCGTTGCTTCCACACACAAGAGCGTTTCCAGGCTGGCTACAATGGCCAGTGTCAAACCAATGGTGTAAACATCCACATTATTTATGGCAGAGAAATCGGGCGATTTAAAGAAGCTGAAAAACTCGCCTGCACTGGAAGCAACCGGCAACTGCACCATATGGTCACCTGACAGCGCCCAGCCCGGCATCAGTGTTGCAAAAAGTATATTCAGGAAAATTCCGGTTATGACAACAAACAATGCGCCGGGAACAAACCGGAACAATTGTATTCTTTTCATAAAGGGTTTATCAAAAAGGATCAGTAAACCCAGTGAAACTGCCGAGATGATGATGGCGCCCGTACTGCTGTATCTGACTGCGTTGAATAACTCGGTAAATGTATTCTGGCCGTCTTTCTGGTCAAATGCTTCATCGCCCATAAAGTCGGCATCATACCCGAAGGCGTGCGGAATTTCTTTTAAGATAAGCGTAATTCCGATTGCTGCCAGCATGCCTTTGATAATAGAGGAAGGGAAATAGTAACCGATAATCCCGGCTTTCATCAAACCTGCAATTACCTGTAAAATTCCTGCAATTACCACAGCCAGCAGAAATGCTTCGAAGCTTCCCAGCGTATCCAGCGCATTAAGCACAATGACAACCAGTCCGGCCGCCGGCCCGGACACGCCAAGCGCAGAACCACTTAAGAAGCCGACTACAATGCCGCCGATCATTCCTGCAATGATCCCGGAAAAAAGCAGATCCGGCCTTCCGGTGGAAGCGAGCGCTACACCCAGGCATAGGGGCAATGCAACCAGATATACGACTAGCCCTGAGGGAAAATCATATTTAAGGTTGGAAAAAAGGTTATTTTTATCCACTGACATACGGTTGATTCTAAAAAGGATTTAACTGAATAATTGTAGGCAGCCTTTCTCAGACATAATCCGGCATTTCAAATCGGTAAACATCTTCCATGTCGTTGCAGTCAACTGCCGACACATCAAGATCTTTCAAAATGCCGTTTCTAATGTCGTAAACAAGTCCGTGCACCTGCAGCGGTTTTCCGTTTGCCCATGCATTCTGAACAATGGAAGTTTTGGCAAGATCACGTACTTGCTCAATGACGTTCAGTTCCACAAACCGCTCACTTCTTTTTTCAATATCCTCGATGGCATTAAGCTCCTGCTTGTGAAGCCTGTACACATCCTTGATATGACGAAGCCAGTTATCGATCAGTCCAACCTGCTTGTTACCCATGGCTGCAATCACACCGCCACATCCATAATGACCGCATACGATGATGTGTTTTACCCCCAATACATTTACGGAATAATCGAGTACGCTCAACATGCTCATATCTGTATGAATGACCATGTTGGCAATGTTGCGGTGAACGAAAATATCGCCCGGCATGGTACCGGTGATCTCATTGGCCGGAACGCGGCTGTCGGAGCAACCAATCCAGAGATATTCAGGACTTTGTCCTTTTGCCAGATTATGGAAGAATTCAGGGTTTGCGTTTGTAGTGTTGGCAACCCAGTTTTTATTATTGTCAAAAAGTGATTTATACGAATGAATCATGATTTCCCGAATTACAAGAATGGAAGATATTAACATACAGCGGATTCAGGTGAAACGAGGTTTCATCTGTCAGGCAGTATATCGTTTAAATACCGGAAAGAAATCAGACTGATTCAGGAGGAGGAGAAAGGATGTTACGATAAATTTCACTCCCTGGATTAATCGTATAGGAAAAAGAAGATTTTAACGGAATGGACAAGCTGCATTTATCAAAATGCACGGAATGTGAAATCAGAAGCTGATCGTCAAGCGTTTTTTCGATTTCTGTTTTTTCATTATCGCAGGTGCCTGTGTCGTCACAGGTACCTTTGTCATCGTTACTGCCAGAATTTTTGTCATTGCACGTGCCTGTGGAGACACAGGCCACAAGCACTTTTTCCTCCACCAGCAAAAAGCTGACTACATCCGTAGCTTTACAGATCAGAAAGGCCGTGAGCAATATGAGACAAAGCGTTCTTAGCAAAGTATGAAATTTTAAAACGGTTCCAGAACAGCAGCACGACTAAAAACGTCCGGGCCTTTATAAATGGTATAAAGTACTTTCGTATTGCAACAGTTTGAAAAGCAGGTTTCACCAAAGGCACAAAAAAGGGTCGTAAAAACAACCCTTATTTAATTCTCCATCCTTTTTCATGATTTTCCAGCCATCGTCCGACAACAAAAGCCGAACCCAGCAGGACTACATAAAAAATGATCATGATGATTGTCATTCCCATAATACACTCGTTATAATCTGACTTGATACGGACAAAAATAGGTAAAAAAGCCAAACATCAGACTTGCTGTCCAAAAAAATTAAAGTACTCCTTTTGTTGAAGGCATAAAATCCAGCGCTTTCAAATCACGGCGGACGGCCATTTTTATCGCTTTTGCAAATGCCTTGAATATGGATTCGATTTTGTGATGCTCGTTCTGGCCTTCCACTTTAATATTCAGATTGGAAAGGGAAGTATCCGAAAAGGACTTGAAAAAATGAAAAAACATTTCCGTCGGCATTTCCCCGATTTTCTCCCTTTTGAATTCCGCATCCCAAACGATCCACGGGCGTCCGGAAAAGTCAATGGCAACCTGCGCGAGTGCTTCATCCATAGGAAGCAGGAAACCGTAACGGCTGATGCCTCTTTTATCGCCGATTGCCTGACGGTATGCTTCGCCCAGAGCAAGGGCGGTATCTTCAATTGTATGATGTTCGTCGATATGCAAATCGCCCTCCACATGAATCGCAAGGTCCGCGCCGGAATGCCTTGCAAGCTGATCCAGCATATGATCAAAAAATCCAAGGCCGGTATGGATGTTCGATCTGCCGCTGCCGTCCAGATTCAGTTCTACTTTTATCTGCGTTTCCTTCGTATTCCTTTCAACAGAAGCTTTTCTTGAAGGCAGTTTCAGGTGTTCATAAATGGCATCCCAGTCATTTGAAATAGAACGGATTGCAGCATTCATTTCATCGGAGATCTGTTTGTCCTGAACGTCAGAGCCGAACAAAATCGCTTTTGAACCCAGATTAACGGCAAGCTGTACGTCTGTAAGGCGGTCGCCGATGACATAACTGTTTGCAAGGTCATATTCCTCGGAAAAGTAGGCTGTAAGCAGTCCTGTTCCCGGCTTGCGGGTCGGAAGGTTGTCTTCAGGAAAACTTCTGTCTATATGTACTGCGGCAAAGTGAATATTTTCACCCGCCAGCGTTTGAAGCATTTTGTTATGGGCCGGCCAGAAATCAGGTTCCGGAAAGGAATCCGTTCCAAGCCCGTCCTGATTGGTCACCATGACAAGTTCATAATCTGTTTCTTCTGCAATGCGGCGGAGGCTGGAAATGGCTTTTGGTAAAAATTCAAGCTTTTCCAGAGAATCGACCTGAAAATCGGTAGGAGGTTCGACAATGATCGTTCCGTCACGATCAATAAACAAGACTTTTTTCATCAATGGTTTTATATTGAATGGATGTTACAGAAAATGCGCGGACATTTCTTTCTTGTGCAAAGTTCGCAAACTAAGTGGAATTGAAAAGGCATAGAGAAGTAATAGTATAAGCCGGCACGTTCTTTACTGCTGAAAGAGTTGCCGGGAAATTGTAGCTTTGCTGTTTAAAAACATCCATACGATCATGTTTACAGGAATTGTAGAATCCGCAGCGGAAGTTATAAAAATAGAAACACAGGGTACAAACCGTACTTTCACCTTTCGATCCCCGATTGCAAAGGAACTTAAAATTGATCAGAGTGTGAGCCATAATGGCGTTTGTCTTACGGTAACCGCCGTTGAAGGCGATACTTATCAGGTTACAGCCATTGAAGAAACATTGCTGAAAACCAATCTCGGTTCACTAACTGAAGACAGCAAGGTAAATCTGGAACGCTGCATGCCTGCGAACGGAAGGTTTGACGGACACATCGTTCAGGGACATGTAGACCAGACCGCCACATGCATTGCCGTTGAAGAAAGGGACGGAAGCTGG
The DNA here is from genome assembly GCF_005860765.1 of Dyadobacter sediminis. Taxonomy (GTDB): domain Bacteria; phylum Bacteroidota; class Bacteroidia; order Cytophagales; family Spirosomataceae; genus Dyadobacter; species Dyadobacter sediminis. The sequence goes on from NZ_VCEI01000021.1 coordinate 420,354, forward strand.
CTTTTTGATTTTGAATACGATCCTTCCACAGGAAATATTACGGTCGAAAAAGGTTCAATCTGTATCAATGGCGTCAGTCTTACCGTTTTCAATTCGGAACAGAATTCGTTCCGGGTTGCGATTATACCTTATACGTATTCATTTACCAATTTTCATTTGCTTAAAAAAGGCGATACCGTCAATCTCGAATTTGATATTCTGGGCAAGTATATAAAAAGAATTCTTGGCTCATATACGGCCTAGGATATTTGCAACTCGGAATATTACGTTTATTTTTACCGTTTATAAAAATCGCGCATTCAGTAAATTCATGGCCAAAATAAGCACACAATCCAGAACGGATCTTTTAATACATATCGGAATCGTCGTTTCACTGCTTTTGGTTCTTTTTCTGGGATTCTTTTTCGTATATCTTCCTTTTACCACCAATCACGGAGAAGCTATAACCGTTCCGGACCTGAAAAAGAAAAGCGTAGAAGGGCTTGAAGATTTCCTGGACAGCAGAGACCTGCGCTATGAAGTGAGTGATTGTACTTTCGTCGCCAATGTTCCGGCGCTTACCATTATTTCACAATACCCGCAGCCCGGAGAAAAGGTTAAAGAAGGCCGGAAAATATATGTTACCGTAGTTTCCCGAACAGCTCCGCTGATTAAAATGCCTAAACTTACGGATATGACGCACCGAAGTGCGCAAATGTTGCTGAAAAGCGTCGGTCTGGAAGAAGGAAACATTTCCTATGTGCCGGATATGGCGCAGAATGCGGTTTTGAGACAAATGTTTAACGGCAAGGAGATTTTTCCCGGCCAGCCGATTGCCAAAGGTTCTAAAATTGATCTGGAACTTGGCGAAGGACTTGGAACGGCGCAGTTTGAAGCGCCTTCCGTGCTGGATATGCCGCTGGATGAAGCCAAAATCGCCATCATCGGTGCAGGGCTGAAAGTAGGACAGCAAATGACCATTCCTGCCGAAGAAGGGCAAGCCGCCGGTACGGTCGTAAGGCAGAATCCGGATGCCGGCAACAGTGTTAGAATTGGAGACGTAATTGATCTTTGGGTAACGCCACAGGCCGTTGAACCAGCTGAGAATGAGAATGAGGATGACCTACCAAAATAAAAGTTCTTTGATTGCCAGCAGCAAGCGCATTCTGATTGTCTGGGCCTGGATATTGCTGCAATGTTCGTATTCATATGGTCAGTTGCAGCTTGTTCCGCTTGGCGGTGACGATGAAAGCCATGCGGATGCATTCGAATCAGAAAACCCTCTTCGTACGCAGGCATCTTTAAACCTTCCGTTTTTCGATGATTTTTCATCGGTAAAAAATGCAACGCCGGGCAGTAAAAACTGGCTGCCGGGAAGCGGTGTTTACATCAACAATTCGCTGACTACGTCGCACCCGTCGCTTAACATTGCCACCTTTGACGGTCTGAATGCAGCCGGAACTCCTTACAACCTGCTCAATCCGCTGAATCAGGGCTTTTCCGATACGCTTACTTCCCAGCCGCTTAATCTGGCGGGCAAGACGGCTGCCGATTCCGTTTACATCAGTTTTTACTGGCTGGCAAAAGGACTTGGCGAGTTGCCGGATTCCAGTGATTATTTTCAGCTTGAATTTCTGAATAAATCCAATGAATGGGTAACAGTCTGGAAACAGGTCGGTTATAATCTGACGAATTCCTTTATTGAACAGTTTGTCAAAATTACCGATCCGGCTTATTTATATGATGCTTTTCAGTTCCGTTTCCGGTCGTATGGAAGAAATTCCGGGCCTTACGATACCTGGCATCTGGATTATGTTCATCTTAATGCAAAAAGATCCTCAAAACAACCGTATATCTTTGATGTTGCTTTAAGAAAGCCGCTTACGTCCTATCTGAAAAAATATACGTCCATGCCGCTCCGGCAATACCGGGTGGATCCGAAGTCTGCAGTTTCCGATTCGGTCGGGACGGACATTGTCAATCATTTCAACAACTTCAATATCCTGACCGGCACTTTCACCATTACGGATCAGTCCAAAGGCACTGAGTATTTCCGGAATGTGCAAAGGTCCATTTATGTGGAATCACTGAAACCGAAAATCCTGCAGACAAAACTGACGCCAGTGACGCCCGCTGCAAATGTTGACAGTGTGAAACTGCTTTTGAAATATTTTGTAACGACAACGGATACGATCCCGAATGTCAATCTGAAAAGTAACGACACGATCACTTCCAGAGTTGATTTAAGTGATTACTACGCATTTGACGACGGCAGTGCGGAATACGGCGTTCAGATCAATCAGAAACTGAGCCGCGTGGCCGTACGGTATATGCTTTCCAGGCCGGATACAATCGGCGGCGTCAGAATGGCGATGGTCGCTTTCAACAAGGATATTGCAGGACAAGGTTTTACCATTCAGATTTTCAGCAACAGAAACGGCCGTCCCGATCAGATGATTGCGCAGCGATCCGTTGGAGTCCGTTATGCTGGTGCACGCAATGGTTTTATCGATTACGCATTCGCCAGTCCGGTTGCAGTGCCCGACACATTTTACGTAGGCTGGCTGCAGATCAATGAGCAGCCCGTTACTGTAGGATTTGACCGGAATTCCTTATTGGGTAAAGATCACGTTTATTATAACCTTGGAACAGAATGGGTGAAAGAAACCGGGCTGAACGGCAGCATTATGATCCGGCCTTACCTCGGGAAAAAAGCAACCGGCGTAGTTACCGGAAACGAACCGGCGCTGGATAACAGCTTTTCTTTCTTCCCAAATCCGAACAAAGGCACGCTGAACTGGAATCATAAATCGCTGAAAAGGATAGAAATACTTTCTGTCCAGGGAAAACTGCTTCAGACCATTATCCCGGAAAATAGCATGCAGTCGGCAAATGTCGGTACTTTGACAGAAGGAATTTACCTTATAAAAGCATCGGACGGGAAACGATCATCGGTTCAAAAGGTGTTAATAGTAAAATAGCTTATTCTAACAAAAAGATATCAGGTATGGACATTACAGTGGAAGAATTAAAAGAACGTCTTGAAAAAGGAGAAAGTCTGAATTTCTATGATGTTCGTGAAGAGCATGAATACGAGGAAGATAACCTGGGCGCGGTGTTGATACCACTCGGTGATTTGCCCGACCATCTGAATGAGCTGGAACCTTTGAAAGACGAGGAAATTATTATTCACTGCCGTTCCGGGGCAAGGAGCGGAAAGGCGGCCAGATTTCTGGAATCACAAGGCTTTTCAAATGTCAGGAATGTCGTAGGCGGAATACTTGCATACCGCGAACAGGAATAATCATTGTCGGGAGTTCAGGCATGTTTTTCCGAACTCCCCATTTTTAATCATTCTTCATGGCATGCAGTGCTGAATGTATTTCAGAATCAGTTGATATTCATCAGCATGAAACCATTTGAAATTACCCTGGTGACGAAACCAGGTTAACTGGCGTTTTGCATATCTTCTGGAATTCTGTTTCAGTAATCTGATCATTTCTTCTTTGTCATACTGGCCGTCCAGAAAGCCGTAAACTTCTTTGTAACCCACTGTTTGTAGCGCATGATGTGATCTGTAAGCAATCAGTTCCTTTGCTTCTTCAATCAATCCTTCTTTCAGCATCACATCCATCCGTGTGTCGATGCGGTTGTAAAGTTCCGTACGCTCACGGTCTACGGCAATCAGGATTTGCTCAAACGGGCGTTTGCTGTAATCTTTGATATAATACTGGCTGATCGGGATTCCGGAAGTGTGAAAAACTTCCAATGCCCTCAGGACTCTTTGCGGATTGGCAATTTCCTTTGTTTGCGAAAACACGGAATCAATTTGCCTGATTTCGTTCTGTAAAGTTTCCAATCCTTCGTCGGAAAGCCTTTTTGCAAGTGCCTCGCGCAGGCCGGGCAAAGGTGCGGGCAAATTGTCAAGACCTTCCAGAACGGCCTTTATATACAATCCGGAACCGCCCGTCATAATTACGTAATCATATTTTTCAAACAAAGTTTCCAGGAGTTTCAGTACGTCCCGTTCAAAATCGCCGGCGCTGTAAGATTCTGAAATTGAATGTGTGTTGATGAAATAGTGCTTTACCTCTTCCAGTTCTTCCGATGAAGGTTTGGCCGTTCCGATGTTCAGTTCACGAAAAAACTGCCGTGAATCTGCCGAGATAATTTGTGTTTCGAGTGCTTTTGCAAGTTTTACAGCTAATGCAGTTTTTCCAGCAGCCGTTGGCCCGGCAATTGTAATCAGGTATTTCTTGGAGGTATTTGGCATTGTGCTGTTTTTATCTGAATTTATTGCTGTAAAATTAAATATCATGGATTCCAATACATTACTTTTTTTAATTATTACACTCCTTGTGGGCGGAGTAGGAGGGGCGGCGGTTTATTCCTTTTTCCTGAATCGTAAAGCTGGTAAATCCATTTCCAGCCACGAAGCAACTGTTCTGATTGAGCGGATTGAAAAAGTGTTCAAGGTCGTAATGGCCGAAGGGTACTTTACTGAAATTTACAATTATGAAAATGATAAAAATATCTGGAACCTGATCAATGACAGGAAAAAAGCGCTGATTATAGCCAAAGCAAAAGTGCTTGTCGGTTATGATTTCTCAAAACTGAAATTTCATCCTGTAGAAGGTGAACGCCGGATTATAATTGATTTCTTTCCAAAGCCGGAAATTCTTTCAATCGATACGGATTACAAGTTTTACGACATTGAACAAGGCTGGCTGAACCGGTTTCAGAGTGATGACTATACGGCTATTCTGAATGAAGCCAAGCAGACCATGAATGACAAGGCCATGCAAAGCGATCTGCCCAGGATTGCAGGAAATCAGGTGCAGCTAATGATTTTTCAGCTTGCAGCAAGCATGAACTGGAAAATAGAACTTCAGCTTTCGGAAAGTAACAGAATCATGCTGGAAGAGTATGCAAGTTACCGGATAACAGAAGCCGAAATTGATTTTTTAAAAACCGAGAAGGATAAGTAGTTTTTTTTACATAATTTATGGCTGAAACTGGCTTTTTCTCGTCACGATCCAATTTTCCTGCGTAACAATTTTTACAATTTCACCTTTAATTTAATTCACTTATAAACCTTAACATTATGTTCAAAAGATTATTACTGATTGCCTGGGTTGGTTTGATGGTATTCATGGTCAGCTGTAAAGGTCCGCAAGGAGAAGTTGGCCCGCAAGGGGAAAAGGGAGATACCGGAGCAGCCGGACCTGCAGGCCCTGCCGGAGAAGACGGAACTTCCGGCGGCGGCGCATTGATTATTTCTTCTGGCGCGGATGCAACGGATTCTACGGGTGGTTACATCACCGGAATATCTGAGCTGACTGCAGCTGACGACAGTTTGTTACAATCGTCTGCAGTGCTTGTTTATATCAAGGCACAAGGCGTATATTGGCCGCTTCCGGGCGTTGTCAGCTTTGGCAACAATACTGTAAGTAATTTCACTTTTATTCACGGTATTGAAGAGAGCACCTTTTTCGTTCAGCTTATTCAGACGAACTGGTCAGAGCAAGAATTGGAAAATGCTCCGGAACGTGATTTTGAAGATGTTCGTGTTGTTATTATTCCTGGAACCATACTGGGCAGGATGAACGGGCAGATTAATCTGAAAAGTTACGAAGAAACCATTGCTGCACTTGGGTTAACCGACAAGGATACCAAATTTGGCAAGAAGATTAAGCTAGTAAAGAAGTAATGAAATTACAGGATTAAATACTTTCATATACTGCTAAAAAGCAAAAGGCTCCATTTGGAGCCTTTTGCTTTTTATGAACTTACGTTACTGAATGCCATCTTAGTATTCCCAAAGACCGTGTTCCAATTCCATTAACTCCTGTTCGTAGTTAAGGGATTTGATAAGCGCTTCTTTTTCACCATTGTAAATGTCAAGAAATGCTTTGTCATTGGCATTTGAAAACTTGGTAATACGTCCGTAGAAAAGGCGAAGGTCAAAAGCATCTGCAAGGTTTTTGTTCTGTGCAGTATTGTGCGTGTTATACCAGATATACTTTTTAGGATCACTTCTGAACAGTCTTTCAACATCTTTGTAACGGAAAGAAGCTACGGGAAGCTCCAAACCTGTGGAAGTTTGTTCTGACGGAAGAACGATGGACAATGACTGAATATCATTGTACAAACGTGATCTTTTTTTATCAAAAGTCCAGTCTTCCTTAATCTCCAGAATCGTCAATTGATCAGGAAAGTATTCTTCTTCGGTTGCAGCAACCTGCGTTTGGAAAGTATCTACTTTCGGTGCTTCCGGAGCCGGCAGTTCCTCTTTGGCAACTTCGGTCTTTTTAGCATTTTTCTTGGTAGATTTTTTCTTTGGAGGTCCCCAGCCATCGTCTACAGCTTCTTCCTTCTGAGCATCTTTTTTAGCAGTGTTTCCCCAGCCATCATCCGTTGCGGCGGGAGCCTGCTTGGTAGCATCTGCTTTGGGAGCAGCACCCCAGCTGTCATCTGTTTTGGCTGGTTCGCCAAACCCTGCTGCGAGTTCTTCAGCAGATAATCCTGCGGTCTGATTAGGAATCAGAATGCGCTTGTGCAGTTCCTCCGGAGTAATTTTGGTTGTACAGGAGTCATTGGTATAAGCATCAATCAATCCCGCTTTGGCAGCATCCAGAAGATAGCGTGTAATCTCGTTATTTTTTGAGAACATGGAAATGTTCTGTTTTTCTTTAAGATCAACTCTTCTCCACAACGTTTTCTTCATCATTACATCCCCGTTTTCGATCGGGCGGGCAGAAAACTGGTTTGCAGTAGAATCTACTTTCTCCTGAGCAAAAGCAGCACTGGTTCCCAGAGATAAAGACAGCAATGACCATGCAATCGTTTTTCCGTTCATTCTTCTCATATCATACATAAGGTTGTATTGTCTAAGCAACGCACAACTAGAAAAATTAGTATAAGGGAACAGTACGAGTTTGATTTCCCATTTCAACTTCGCTGACAGCGCCTTTGAAGTTCTGACGTTCTACTTTTAAGATAGAAACTACATAACGGTCGCCGGGTTGTGCCTGTTGTGCCAGAGATGAAATTGAACCTCCTCCGCCATTCAGGGTTACGCCATTGATACGGCGGGCACCACGGGCAAGAGAAATTTCCACTTGTGAAACTCTGAATTTAGCATCCTCAGGAGAGAAGTTTCTGAAACTTTCATCAGCCACGGCAACAACCTGAATACTTCTTGCGCCGGATGCCGGTGCACCTTTGCGTTCATCAAATGCAGCTCCGTTTACCCGGATTTCAAGAGATGGCTTTGGCACACGGTTCACTCGGAAAGGCTCTGATCCAAGAACATTCCCTGCATTGCTTACCGTAATATTCAGCTGAGCTCTGTTCGGTACAATTGTAAATTTACCTTTTTGGCCACTTGGAATGATTTCTCCGCCATCCGTTGAAAAGTTTGGTGCCCAAAGTGCACCCAAAGCCGGACTTTGAATGCTCAGTTTATTAGCACATCCCAAATACAAAGGAGGCAACGTTCCGGTTTCAATCTGATAAGAAGGTTTAACTACAAAGTATTCCTGTCTCATCACATATGTAGTATCTCTTCCGGATGCGGTAGGAATTGTAATCCTTCCCTGAAGTTCTTTGCGGGCAATTCCTTCTGCGTTATAGCCGCCGCCCTGAGCTGTAAATTCGATCAGACCCACGCCATTTTCTACTCTTACAGCATTACCGTTAAGGCTCATGCGAGGCGTAATTCCGGATGCGGAAGCGGCAATAAACATTTGTCCTTTGAATTTGGTACCAGCAACAACCGTTTTGGCATCTGCACTTACCATAGCAAGTACACGATCAAATTTGATATCTGCAGCACCAACTTTACTTGCAAGATAGTTCAGAACTTCACCCTCCATACGGCGGATATCCGTTTGTTTCTGACTTAAAACGGCCAGAGCAGCTGCTACGGGTGTTTCTTCAAAATTCAATTCAGCAAAGTCCTTGTTTCTCTGATCTTTGTTGCCCTTTGCAACAGGATCTTCTTTTCCGTCCAAAGCAAGCGGCTGAAATTTGGTCGGAATCATGGAGTTTAATTCTGCGGTATAGTCATTCAACGTTTTTTTCAATTGGTATGCTTTGCCGTTTTTTCTGCCTCCTACCATCAATTCCGCAACTTTACTTGCTTCTTCAGGATTTTTGATAGCTCCTTCTTCATTAAGCCCGCCACCTGCCTTTGCAGTTATTTCTTCCTTTAAAGCATTGATATCGTTAATAATATCAGAAGAATACTTGCGAACCTGATCAGCCTGCTTTATGACTGCTACGTCAGCAGCACGGTTTCCCGATTTTTCAACTGCTGCTTTTATTTTTAATACAGTTTCCTGGTTTATTCTATTAGCTGCTCCGGAGGATAGTTCCAAAGAATTGTTCAGAAGAATGAATTTTTCTATAATGGCTGAACTTACCTGTAATGCAAGCATTGCGGTGAGTACCAGATACATCATGCCAATCATCTTTTGACGGGGTGTTTCTTTTCCACCTGCCATATTGTTCAGTAATCAGTTATCAGTGATTAAATAATTTATTTTATAACAAGCCGCTGTAATTCCCAATGGTAACTTACAAGTAGTCTGTTACCCTTTTTTTACGCATTTCCGCGCATGGCAGTCAGCATATTGCCATAAATGCTGTTCAGCGACGAAATATTGGTTGTCAGTTTAGACATTTCGTTTTTGAACACTTGAGATTCCTTGGTAGCGTCAGCCATATTCGCCATTGCTGCTGTCAGGTTACCGTAAAATGCGTTCATTGCTTTAAGGTGTTTGGTTGTATCCTGCAGTTCAAGTTCATAAACTGCATTCAAAGCACCCATATTCTTGGTGATCTGCTGAAACTGTTCCCGGTAGGATTGTGCATCTTTGGTTGCGTCAGCCATAGAAGTCATGGCATTGATAGCAACTCCGTATGACTTGTTCATATCGTTGATTGCAGTAGATGCATTCTTTACATTCTTGGCATAATCGTTGGTTGCAACCGTAGCATCCGTCAGGTCAGTAATTTTGCCTACTGTATCCGACAAATTTTTAAAACCTTTGCCCAGGCTGTCAAAAATCTCAGGTGAAATCTTTGCATTGTCCAGCATGTTGTCAAGCTTGGTAGTAACGCCACTTCCGCCGGTTGTTGAAAGACGGCTAACTGCCGGCCCACTGTAATCATCAGCAAGTTCAGGATACACACGAGTCCAATCCGGATCTCTGTCAGCAGACTGGGTTAATGTCTGAATTGCATAAAGTAAAAAGATTAAAACCTCAGTTCCCAAACCAAGGGTCAACATCGGGCCTCCTCCGTCCCAGTGCTGTATTTTAAATAAAGCTCCTAAAATAACAACGGCAGCACCCGCGCTATATATGGTTGGTACCAGTTTATCCCAAAAAAAACTAGGTCCGCTATTCTTAGCCATACGAAATAAAATCAGTTATTGTGAATAAATAGAAATTGATAAAGAAAAGAATTGATTTGAAAAGCCCGTAAAAAAGAAGCAGAGTACAAGAACACTGCTTCTTTTTTAAGAAAAGTAAGTTTAGCGACGACGTGCTCCCGCACCACCACGATCGTTTACATTATCCATTACACAGCGAAAGCCTATAAAAGCACGACGTTCCGTTTCATATTCGAATGTACGCGTACCGGTCTGAAGATAATAAGCAATGTCTTTCCATGATCCGCCTTTAACAACCTTACGCGGTTCGTCCGGATTGTTGTACTGCGGGTTCATATCCCATACAATTGCAGTTGCATTGTCAGTATATGCGTCGGAAGTCCATTCCGCTACGTTTCCCGCCATGTTATACAATCCGAAGTCATTCGGGTTATAGGCATTGGCCGGTGCAGTATAAGGATAGCCGTCTGCATCGTAATTCCCTCTTTGCGGTTTGAAATTGGCCAGAAAGCATCCTTTTGCATTCATTGTATACGGATTTCCCCAAGGATACTTGGCAACGGCACGTCCTCCGCGGGCAGCCCATTCCCATTCCGCTTCTGTAGGAAGGCGAAATCCTGTGGAGTTGAACTGGCCTTCTTTATTCTGAAAATCATGCAAAAGATTGGTACGCCATTTGGAAAAATATTCTGCACCGGTCCAGCTTACGCCCACAACAGGGTAAGTATCAAAGCCCGGATGCTGATAGTAATATTCCACAAACGGATCACCGTTGGAGTAGGCAAAATCTTTTTTCCAGACTGTTGTATCAGGATAGTATTTCGCCATGATTTCTTCTTCGCCAAGCACCGAAACCGAATCAACAAGCAATGCATTGACGAACTGACGATATTCGTTATTGGTGATTTCAGTGTCATCCATAAAGAATGAACTGATTGTTACACGACGGTTCATGTTGTTCATTGAAGAAGCAATGTCTTCGTCTGCTTGGCCCATTACGAAAGAACCGGATGGAACCACAACCATTCCTGCAGGCGTCGTTTGTTTGTAACCTTTACGTGCAGTTGCTGTAATTTCTCCATTTGAAATCCCGCTTTCTTCCTTTCCTCCCTTGCCAAATTTACTCTTGATAAATCCGCAACTTTGCATGAGCATAAGAGCGGCTATCAAAAGCAGACTTTTGACTCCATTCCGATAGAACACTTTCACATTCATAGTGGTTTTGTAAAATTTAAATAATAAAATGTTAGCCTAAAAACGTCGACCAATGATATATAGTATACTGGAAATAAAACAAAAAGTAACAATCCTAATCAAGAATTCGCAAGCCGGAACAAGTGGAAGAAGCTTTCCTTAATCCTGCTTAATCAGACATTAAACGAGTTAACGTAAGAAAATTGCAATTGGTATACACTGGTTTACTTTACAAATATAAATTAAGTTTGTCAAACTGATTCTCCATAATTACCAAGTGGGTTATAAAAAATAATGTTTAATCAATTAAAACTTATTTTTTTGCTCCCGCCCGTATATAAACTCAATATATTATGGATACAATTTTCTATGCCTAAAACCTGAAACGCGGCGTTCTGATGATGGTCTTTTTACCCATTTTTGGCGGTTGCAATGCGTAAGACAGCATTACTTCAAAAGACGACGGGGATTTTACCTTGTTTCCTCCGATTACAAAGTCATATGCGCCGGATAATCGGAGTGACTGGTCCGGAAGCAAATACAAACCGCCCATCAGAATGGCATAAGTATCTTGTTGCCTGTATGTTGCGCCAACCCAGTAACGTTTGTTGTAAGTGACCGTTGCACCGCCTTCTGCCGAAACAGTGCTGATATCGGATTTTACAAGCACAATCGGTTGAATATCGAGCAGATAACCCAATCCAATATTTACACCTGCATTAAAGTATAGCGTTCTTGGAAGCGGGTTTGTTGCTGTTTCAGAACCGATCTGATATTTTGGTTTCAAAAGATGGTTTAAAGAAACACCGGCATAAAAAGCATCACTTTCATAACGTGCTCCGACTGCAAAATCAGGGTTGATTTCGGAAATAACGCCGGTCTGGATCAGCGGATCATCCTCGTCCCGGGCTCTCAGCTTGCCATAATCAATAGACTGTCGGAACAAACCAGCACTGGCTCCAACCTGAAAGTTGCCGCCGGCCAGAGGAAAATGGTATGCTGCCGAAATCTTGAAATCCTGATCAGTCCGAGGTCCGCTTTTATCGTTTAATGCATAAAATCCGATACTGAAATTTTTAATCGGCATACTGAACGAAAACAATTGCGTGGAAAGTGCACCGCCGTCATCATTCGTATTGGTTCCCTGATATCCTGCGTATTGTGTTCTGTGCGTCAGCTGAAACTGGGTCAGATTACCGGCTCCGGCAGCAGCGGGGTTCAGATAAAGCTGGTTTAAGGAAAACAAACTGAACTGGGCATCTTTCTGTGCCATTGCACATGGCATTGTAAAAAGTAATATTGCAAGCAGCAGGTTATATTTGGTACTTCGAATAATAGACGTCAAAGTCATGCCTGTGAGATTGGTTTAAGAACACGCCGGTAGTTTTCGGATTTCATTTATAACGCATATTGCTTAAAAAAATTGATAAAATCACAAAAAAGCCCCGGAAAATTTCCGGGGCTTTTTTGTGATTTTACGGTCAGATATTATTCGCTTTTCGAATGTAAAGATCCAGCGCTCCGGTCATGGAAGGCGCATTGGGCAACGGTGCCTGTATATCAAGGAATAATCCTGCATCTTCCACTGCTTTTGCCGTTGTAGGGCCGAAAGCAGCAATTCGGGTAGAGTTCTGTTTGAAATCAGGAAAATTATCAAAAAGGGATTTGATACCGGAGGGACTGAAAAAGGCGATAATGTCATAATAAACATCTTCCAGATCAGACAAGTCAGAAGAAATTGTCTGGTACATGGTTGCTTCCACAAAGTGAAATTCTTCAGTATCGGCAAACTCCGGAATGTCGTTTTTCCGTACATCTGAACATGGATACAGGAATTTTTCCTTTTTATGCTTGCGCATCAGCTCAATCAGTTCAGTAGCAGTTTTGGTGCCGGTAAAAATTTTTCTTTTCCGGATTACTATATATTTCTGCAGGTAATTAGCCGTTTGTTCCGAAATACAGAAATACTTCATTGTAGCCGGAACTTCAATCCTGCCTTCGTTGCAAATGCGGAAGAAATGATCAATGGCATTCCGGCTTGTGAAAATGACAGCCGTATGATCCAGTATGTTAATCTTTTGCTTACGAAAGTCTTTGTAGGAAATGCCGTCGATTTGTATGAATGGCCGAAAATCTACTTTGATATTATACTTCTTGGCTAATTCATAATAAGGTGAATTCTCGTCGGCTGGCCTGGATTGACTTACCAAAAGGCTTGTTACTTTTTTTAGTCTTTCCTGATCAAAATTGATGGTATCACTCATGTATAATCCTCATTAGTTTAATTCCCGCTCTATGGTCACCGGCTTATAAAGCAAACTTGGCACTGACAATAAGCGGGATTATTTCTATCACGCAAAGGTACGAAAATAAATACAGATTAATCAACGAGCCCGGCGGCTTGGTAACAACATACAGGGCGATAAACCGGGCCAAATAGAAAAAAACAAACGGAAGCAATGCGTACGGTCTTGTTTCGGCAGTCAGATTAATGTGGTTGGTGCTCATCATCAGAACGAGCAAAAAAATGAGTACATAAAACAAATAGGACGATTGTATTAGCTTGACAAAAATTATATCTACCTGTTTGTCAAGGTTTAGCATATTTCCGGCTAAAACCATGCAAATATATTTGAAATAGATCAGCACAAAAAACAGGACAGACAGGATGAAAAAATCACGCATGATCTGAACCGTATTTGATTTTTCTGACAGAATCATGCTGAGCGAAAATATATTGAGGCTGCTTGCCGAAAAGTAAATCATAACGAAACTCATCAGCATTGCTATGATGACTACAAAAAAGATGATCGTATTGCTGTAAGCCTTGTTTACCTTGGAAAGCTGGTCTCTCGGATCGTTATTGAAAAATTCAAACGGATTGATCAGGCGCAAAAAAGACAGTGGATTGAGATTAAAGATCCACGCATTCAGAATCAGGATGATCAGCAGCGAAATGGCAGCAAAATTACCAAACGGCGTAAATGAGATCGGTTTGATATTGATAAAACTGGAACGTGTATTTTCGATAACACCGGCTTCACTGGTTCTTTTTTCGTTACAAAGCAGCAGGCTTTTGTCCGTAATGCCGGGCGATCCGTAAACAGTAAGTAATAGTTCGTCTTTTTTGTATATTTTGTAAAGGCTGTCAATGCTGATTTTTTGCCATTGATTTGCCGTTATTTTGTTCTGCAGTGCACCTTCCAGAAAAAGGTAACTTTCACTTTCTGTTTTAAGCAGCAGTGCATATTTCCTGTTTTTGACAAGATCGATATACAAGCTTACAAAGCGGGTGCCTTCGTCTATTTCCTGTGAGAAAGGGACATAGTTTTTATAGTGGCTGTTATAAACCAGCCAGTCATTCTGGAAATTATAGATAGGAAAGTACTGTGAAGGCGGCATTTCTTTCGCTGCACTTCGGACATTTGTTCCGCAAAGGGAAAATATCGCCAGGAAAGCCCAAAAAGATAAGGAGAAAATGGACTTCATCGGTATAAAAAAAGACCGGGTTTCCCCAGCCCTCTAATAAAGTTATATGTAAGCAGGATATTATTTCTTTCCAAGAGCGACCAGCATGGTTTCGCCGATCAGTGCAGGCGATTCCGCCACAAATATTCCGGACTCTTTCATAATCCTGATTTTCGCTTCTGCAGTATCATCCGCTCCGCCGATAATTGCTCCGGCATGGCCCATTCTGCGCCCTTTTGGTGCAGTCTGGCCGGCAATAAAGCCTACAACCGGTTTTTTATTTCCTGTTGATTTGATGTAACTGGCTGCTTCTGCTTCCATGCTTCCACCGATTTCGCCAATCATAACAATCGCTTCGGTTTCAGGATCGTTCATCAGCAATTCAACGGCTTCCTTGGTCGTTGTACCAATAATCGGGTCACCACCGATTCCGATTGCCGTAGTTTGTCCCAGTCCGGCACGCGTTAACTGATCCACCGCTTCGTAAGTCAATGTTCCCGATTTTGAAACAAGCCCAACCGTTCCTTTTTTGAAAATAAAACCAGGCATGATACCTACTTTACATTCTTCAGCAGTAATTACACCCGGACAGTTCGGGCCGATCAGGCGGCAGTTCTTGTTCTTGATATATTCTTTTGCCTGCATCATGTCCTTGGTCGGAATACCTTCAGTGATACAAACAATAACGCCTATTCCAGCATCAGCGGATTCCATAATAGCATCAGCAGCAAATGCCGGCGGAACAAATATGATGGATACATCTGCACCGGTTGCACGTACAGCAAGGTCAACAGTGTTAAACACAGGTCTTTCCAAATGAGAAAGCCCGCCTTTGCCCGGAGTGACGCCGCCTACGACATTGGTACCGTATTCGATCATTTGCTGGGCGTGAAAAGAACCCTCAGAACCGGTAAATCCCTGAACTATAATCTTAGAATTTTTATTAACTAAAACGCTCATGTTGGTAAATCAGTTTTTTTGGTAAAAGTAGAACGAAAAGGACGAAGTAGCAAAATGTAGCCAGAATTTGTAAATTGCTTTTTTGATATTATTACGCCTATTTATGCAGATACTCAGCAATCCCCATATATTTTCCAACCTAGTTTTAAGTTTTACCAGTTTATTTATTTTCTCTAGGTATTTCAAGAGCCAGCCGGCAACCAGCAAGTGGCTATGGGGCATATTCCTGCTTTGCATTGCGCTTGGCGCAATGACGGATCTTCTGGTTTATGCAGGCTTCGAGCGTTTTGAAACGGCACACGACTTTATTATTGCCGGCGAAATGACTTTGGGTGCATTTTGTCTTGTATCGGCGTCCTGGTGCCTGATCATGAGATATAAAGCTGGAAATTTTCTGTTTGGCTCCACAATCGGTCTTGGCTTGCTGCTTTTTTACTGCATTACCTGGTTCCGGGTGGAATATGTCGGTCTGATCATCAAATCTTTCTGTATTCTGGTGACTTTGCTGATTTCGTGCGTCGGGCTGGCGAGCCGCCAGAAAAGTGCTTTGTGGGTGGTTTTTTCAATGATGCTGCTTGCACTTTCCACCAAATCCGGAAAATTGCCGATTCCGATGGACCCGGTGGATATCAATCATTATATGATGGTTTTATCCGTAATCTGTGTTGGAAGAGCGGTAAGAGACCAATATAAAATTCTATTCTGAAATATAAGTTTTCAAACATTTGTTAATGGATTGTTTTTTTAAAATGCCGTGTATTAACTTGCACCAGTTAATTTAAAACAAACAAGTTTATTAATACTCAGAATATGAAAAGGACCAAGTATGGCGTAATGCTTCTTGCCTCGGTATTGGCTTTCGGAGCAGCTGCAATTAACCCTGTGGATGCTAAAATTCCTTCAGCTAAAACAGAAGTGAGCGATGTGAAGCAAACAAAAGCCATCGTTATAAAAGGAACGGATGCAATGCAGTTCGACCTGAAAGAGATCAAAGTGAAAGCAGGACAAAAAGTAAAACTTACTTTGGTGCATGCCGGTAAACTCGCCAAAACAGCCATGGGACATAACTGGGTGCTTCTTAAGCCCGGCGTTGATGTAGCTGCATTTGGTTCAAAAGCTGCGGCTGCAAGAGAAACGGAATACATTCCGAAGTCTGAAGAAGCAAGCATCGTTGCACATACCAAACTTGTTGGCGGCGGCGAAAGCGATACGGTTGAGTTTACTGCTCCTAAAAAAGGAACTTACACTTTCATCTGCAGCTTTCCCGGACATTATGCTTTGATGAAAGGCAGCTTCATTGTGGAATAGTCTGAAAATACTACATAAAAAAATGCGCTGGTGAACGATCAGCGCATTTTTTTATGCAGAATAGATTAAATATCAGCAAGGTGCCTGTCGATAAGGTCTGTGATTTCCGGCCGGTCCCACTGCGAAGCGCCTATTTCCTGCGCAAGAATTTTTCCCTTGTGAATAATGTACGTTCGCGGAATTGCATTGCCGTTCAGTGAAGGCGGATAAGCGCCGGCATACTGGTAAAACGGAAGTTTGTAACCTTTCCTTTCGATAAACGGATTAACCGTTTCTGCATTTTCATCTGAAATAATATAAAAGGCCACTTTTTCATGCGTTTTGTATTTGTCATACAACTTCTGTATGCCCGGCATTTCCATGTTGCACGGCCCGCACCACGTTGCCCATACATTCAGAAAAATCAGCTTGTTCTCATCCATTTCCACTGTTTCGCCTTCCAGCGTTTTCAATCCGGAAAGATAGACTGATGAAAGTTCTTCGGCTTGCTGTGCATCAGAAGCGGCGGGATCAGCTGCTTTGTCGACCGGTTTTAAAAAGACATAATAAATTGCCCCGAAGGCAAGGATTACGGATAAGGCAATAACCATTTTTTTCGAGGCAGAAGTCATCATGCAGTGTAACGAATGTTGAAAATCGGTAAATCATTCTATTATCCGGTAAAAGTAACCATATTCCGGCTAAACAGATTTATAAAATCCTTTCAAAAAATAGCTCTTTTGTTTTTTTGATGCTGAATAGGAATTTGAATACTTTTATAGAATTAATATGAACATCCGTGATTTGAGGAAAAGGTTTACATACATGAAAGTTCTATTTTTCGGCATTATTTCTCTCAGTGCATTTCTCTTGCCCTTTTCATTGTTTGCCCAGCGTTCGGCAGCCGAGTATTTTGAAGAAGGAAATACAAAAGCCGGAACCGGCGATTTTAACGGCGCCATGCAGGCATATTCAACGGTTATTTCCATGAATCCGGACCATGCGCCGAGTTATTTTAACCGGGGGCTTGCCAAGGCAAATCTGAAAGACCATCGCGGAGCCGTTCAGGATTACGACCGAGCCATTGAACTGAATCCTAAAATGGCGCTTTATTACCAGAGCCGCGGCGTGAGCAAAAGTCTGCAGGATGATTATCGCTCCGCTGTCGATGATTATTCCAAAGCCATTGACCTGAATCCGGAAGATCCGAAAGCATACTACAATCGCGGCGTCAGTTATGCCAAGCTTAAGAAACACAGAAATGCCCTCATCGATCTGGATCATGCGCTTTCACTGAATCCGGACGAACTTGCCGCATTGTATGCAAGAGGAAACTGCAAGCAGGATCTGCAGGAATATGCAGGCAGTCTGGCCGATTTTACCAGAGTAATTGAATTAAGTCCAAAGCGTATCGGCGCTTATGCCGGACGCGGACTTGCGAAACTTGAACTCGGGGATAATCAGGGTGCCATTGCCGACTTTACCCGCGCCATTGAACTGAGTCCGAACGATAGTGAATATTATAACAACCGCGGACTTGCCAAAAACAGGATTGCTGATTTTCAGGGCGCCATTATTGATTTTGATAAAACAATTCAGTTGAACCCGGACAATTATCAGGCTTACTACGGAAGAGGTTTTTCCAAAGGCAAGTTAAATGACCATCGTGGCGCCATTATGGATCTGACCAAAGCGATTGAACTGAAAAATGCATTTGCAGGCGATCCGAAAAAAAACACTTACACCGGTAAACTGACCCCTGAAGCACTGGATGCATTGCGTGAGCAGGTTCAGGAAAATATTAAAATGGAAAACCTGACGAATGAACGCTCGGAAGCGTACTTTGTACGGGGTGTTAATAAATCCAAAGTAGGAGATGCAAAAGGTGCAATCGAGGATCTGACCAAGGCAGTGGAACTCAACCCGACGTATTCTTCCGCTTACTTTTCACGCGCTATGATCCGTTCCGCAAGCGGAGACCAAATGGGTGCCGTACTGGACTTTACAAGTTCTATTAAATTACGTTCTGATTTTCCGGAAGCTTATTACCTGCGCGGAATACTGAAAAACAGTCTTGGAGAAATCAACGATGGCTGCCTGGATCTCAGCAAAGCCGGCGAACTCGGTTATCAGCAAGCTTACAAAGTAATCGGGAGTTATTGTAACTGAAAGGGAGAAAGGAGGAGGGAAGATGGGAGTAGGGAGGAAGGATTGAAGGAGAAAAGGGAAATGGACAAAGGGATCGTCAATAATCCTTCATCCATTTCCCTTTGTCCTTTTATCCCTTCTCCCTTTCCTCCTTTTTCCCTTCTCTTAAGCCTTCTTCATATTCTCAGCCACTTTGTCCCAGTTTACTACTTCCCAGAACGCTTTGATATAATCCGGTCTTTTGTTCTGATAATGCAGGTAATAGGCATGTTCCCAAACGTCAAGGCCCAGTAAAGGTGTTCCTTTGATATCCGAAACGTCCATTAACGGGTTATCCTGATTAGGCGTTGAACCGATTGCCAGTTTTCCGTCTTTGGCAACAAGCCATGCCCAACCCGAGCCGAAACGCGTTGTTGCCGCTTTTGCAAACTCTTCCTTGAACTTGTCCATTGAGCCAAATTGTCCGTTGATGGCATCCGCAACCGCACCGGAAGGTGCAGCGCTTTTCTTAGGCCCCATTACTTCCCAGAAAAAAGTATGGTTCCAGTGACCGCCGCCGTTATTGCGGATGGCAGCCGGCGCCTTGCTGACTGTCTTTAGAATTTCGTCCAGTGATTTTTTCTCGAATTCGGTTCCTTTTACGGCATCGTTCAAGTTCTTGACATAAGTTGCATGATGTTTTCCGTAGTGGATTTCCATGGTCATTTTATCAATACTTGGTTCCAGTGCTCCAAAATCATAAGGTAGCGGAGCTTGTTTGAACGGAGCCGTTTCTGCCTGTATGGATGCAGTTGAATCTGCGAAAACCTGATTTGCCAGTGCTCCGGCTGCAAAAGTACTGCCAGCCAGTGTACGCAAAAAATCTGTTCTGTTCATAATCATGCAATTAGTTAATTGTTGGTAATCAATCGTAAGCCACCCGGCTTACGATGCTACGTCCGAGCGTGATTTCGTCCGCATATTCGAGATCGCCCCCGATAGGAATGCCCCGGGCAATGGTACTCATTTTGATCCCGGCCGGTTTTAGTTTTTTCTGTAGATAGAATGCCGTCGTATCGCCTTCCATGGTAGGACTTAATGCCAGAATAACTTCCTTCACAGGCTCATTTTCCTCCGGATGTTCAATACGGCTGATCAGGGAATCAATATGCAGATCACTGGGCCCGATGCCTTCCAGCGGAGAAATGATCCCGCCCAGAACATGGTAAAGCCCTTTATACTGATTGGTGGATTCAATGGCCAGGACGTCTCTGGTGTCAACAACAACGCAGATAATCGAATGATCGCGCTTTGGATTACTGCAGATATTGCAAAGTGCGTCGTCCGCAATGTTGTGACACTTGGCGCAATACGTCGTTTTTATACGCATATTCAGCAACGCTTCCGAAAGAGCTATGGTTTGTTCTTCTTCTCTTTTCAGCAAATGCAGCGCCAGGCGCAGAGCTGTTTTTTTTCCTATTCCCGGAAGACGGGAAATTTCACTTACGGCATCCTCAATAAGACGTGAGGGATAATTCATGTGAAAAGTTCAGAGTGTTGATATAAGTGTAAGTTCTGAATCACTGCCTTTTATATCTGATAAAACCAGTGATTGCCGGGTATGAAAAGCTAATGGATTTCTGCCGAAATGCCTCTCCGGCAGATTTCGTTACGCATTCCTGTCAGTTCTTCAAATGCGCCTTCTTTTACGGAACATTTGCCTTTGTGATGGATAATGAGGGTGCACTGCTCGGCCTGTTCATTGGTATGACCGCAAACTTCTATCAAAGTATCTATAACCCAGTCAAAAGTATTTACGTCGTCATTGTATATTACGAGCCTTTTTATTTCAGTATCAACTGTTTTATCCAGAATTTCTACTTCTGTTTCTGTAAGCGCTTGCATAACAACCAAATTTCTGTTTGATTAGCAAATCTAATTAAAAACGGCGATTTTCGCTAGTTTTAAGTGTCTTTTAATCCGCCTGTACTGTACATAAATACCCGCTTTAATGAATCCATACGTATCGCTGATCATCCTTGTTGTTTACTTCGGGATGCTGATTACTGTTTCTATATACACATCAAAAGGTGCTGATACCAATACTTTTTTTACAGCGAACAGGCAGTCTCCATGGTACCTGGTGGCATTCGGGATGATTGGTACTTCTTTGTCGGGCGTCACGTTTGTGTCCGTTCCCGGAGCAGTTGCCAATATCCAGTTTTCCTATTTTCAGGTTGTGATCGGGTATATTCTGGGTTATCTGGTGATTGGGACGGTGCTGATGCCGCTTTATTACCGGCTTAATCTGATTTCCATTTATTCGTATCTCGAACAGCGTTTTGGGTTCTGGTCATACAAAACCGGCTCTGCCTTTTTCCTTCTGTCACGTACAATTGGCTCGGCGGTGCGGCTTTATGTGGCTGCGCAGGTTCTTCAGCTGGCTTTGTTCAGGCCGCTGGGCATTCCTTTTGAAGTTGCCGTGGCCATTACGATATTCCTGATTTGGATTTATACTTTTAAAGGCGGTGTAAAGACCATTATTGTGACAGACACGCTTCAGACATTTTTTCTGATCACCGCTGTCATTCTGACGATTGTTCTTGTTTCCAATGAACTTCATCTGGATGGTTTCGGCGGAATATGGGACGCAGTCCAGACCAGCGGCTATTCAAAGATATTTTACTGGGATCTCAACGATCCGAAGAACTTTTTCAAGCAGTTTTTCGCAGGTGTTTTTATTGCAATCGTGATGACCGGTCTTGATCAGGACCTGATGCAGAAAAACCTGACATGTAAAAACATCGGTGAAGCGCAGAAGAATATGTTCTGGTTTACAGTCGTTCTGGTGATTGTGAATTTTCTGTTCTTATCGTTGGGCGCATTGCTTTACGTATATGCCGAAGCGCAAGGTATTCCGGTTACTGCTAAAACGGATGATTTCTATCCGATGCTGGCGCTGAATCATTTGGGGCTTGTCGTGGGCATTACCTTTCTGCTTGGAATCACGGCAGCAACTTACGCCAGTTCCGATTCGGCACTTACGGCACTGACAACTGCTTTCTGCATTGATTTTATGCAGATTGAAAAAAGGCCGGAAGAAAAGCGTTCAACGATCAAATTCTGGGTTCATGTAGGATTCTCCGTTGTTTTCTACCTTGTTATACTGATTTTTAACCGATTGAACAGCAAGGAAGTAATCACGGCTGTGTTCGATCTGGCGGGCTATACTTACGGCCCGTTGCTTGGCTTGTTTTCTTTCGGCGCATTTCTGAAAAGACCCGTAAAAGATCGCTGGGTCCCATTGGTTTGCGTGATTGCACCAATTCTTACTTACGTTATCAACGATCATTCCGCCGAATGGTTTAACGGTTACAAATTCGGTTTCGAACGTCTGATCATCAACGGATTGATTACTTTTATCGGTTTGTGGATCCTGCACGATCCAAGCTCCAAGAGATATGTTCCGCACTCGCCCGTAAAATAGGTTTATGCCTGTATTTTAAATTATATTTTTGCCCGAAACGGTTACTCCGTCCAAGTAATATTTCTTGTATTTATACAGAAAAATCTTAACTTTCTGATAAATAAGACGTGATTTCACGCCCAATGATGGATGTTCATTAAAAGATTAAGTTGAGTTAATTATTTAACAAACTAAACTTTTACAAAATGAAAACATTGTCAGTCATTTTATTGGGAATACTTCTTTGCACGTCCTGTAAAGACAAGGCCAAGGAAGAGGGAGCTGTCCGCGAAGCCGATCTGGAAAAAGAAAAGAAAGCCATTACTGCAGTAATTGAAAACGAAACAAAATCATTCTTCGCCAGAGATTACAATGCGTGGAAATCCAATTACGCACAAACCGATTATGCGTTTCAGGCATGGAGCAACAATGACGGTACCTTCGATTCCAACGTAGGCTGGGAAGATATCAACAAGCAAATCGGAAAGTACATTTCAGACAATCCCGAACCCGTATCCAGCCACCCGATCGTCGAAAGAAAGAACATGAAGTTCAAGTTTTTTGATGATAATGTAGCCTATTTGACCTGGGACCAGTTTAATAGTGATAAAATGGAAAAGAATTTTCATCACAGCAAAGAGGTCCGGGTAATGGAAAAAATAAACGGTGAATGGAAAATTGTATGCGTATCTGCATTTTGGGACTACAAGCACCTGATTCCCGCCAGCAAGCTGCCCATGATCAAAAAGATCGCCAATGAAAGCAGAGGTAAAATCTGAGTTGTATGTCATGTATCAAACCGTTCGGTTTTAAATACAAACGTTCGCTTCTGAACAGCATCGGATACCGGTTGCGAATTCCGAAATAGCAGAAATTAATAATTAAGTTATTGTATATCAAATGATTGTAATTTGAATGTGCCAGGCTGGTTTGTATGGAACTGGATTCTGGCACATCTCTTTTTATTTATAGTTCAGCCGTGCAGTTGTACGGTATGAACATTCCAATCAAATTAGCCATGAAAACTTCCATTATTTCAAACCTTTTTTGCGCAGCCGCGCTTACTTTGTCTCTTGCTTCATTTACAACGGACAAAAAGAAAAACAGTGAAGAAAAAGAAACGGCCAGCCGGGCAACCATTCAGGCTTCCCTGTATAAACTTTCCGATTCTAATAAAGTGAAGCTTTCCGTTGATAAAAGTACAGGTGACAAACTTAAAATTACGCTGAAAGACAAAACGGGCCGTTTGTATTACACCGAAGTGTACAATGAGGATGATTCCAGATACCGCCGTGTTTTTGACCTCAATGACATGAATGACGGGAAGTATACTTTCGAGTTGTTTTACAACAAGCAAAAAGTAGTTAAAACGATCGAGATCCAGAGTAAAAACGACAAGTACATTTCACTGAATTAAGGTTTGTAAAACGAAAAAGATCTTTATCAGCTGATAAAGATCTTTTTCGTTAATGTAATTCCTTTTCCGGGTCCCAGAATCGCTCTTCCCAGTTCTGGATCTTGTTATTCATGATTTCCAGACCTTCACTTTCAAGCCTTTCCTGCATTGTAGTTGGCGTTTCAAAAAGGTCTCTTGCTGTTAATTCGCCTTCCTTGTTAACGACGCGGTGTGCAGGAACGTCCGGTCTTCCATAAGTTCTGCTCATTGCCCAACCCACCATTCGTGCGCCTCTTTTATTACCAAGATAAGCTGCAATGGCGACGTACGACGTTGCGCGTCCTTTCGGAACCTGACGTACTACGTCATAAACGTCACTGAAAAAAGGATTTTCAACTTTGCTGCTCTTTGCCTCTTGCTTCCTGGCGTTCATGAATTTCCTGGGTTAATTGATCGTACCAATCCGTTCCGTACGCCCTGATCAGCGGCTCTTTCAAAAACTTGTATACCGGAACGCCTAACTCTTTTCCAAGCCCGCATGCCGGACTGCAGATTTCCCACCGGTCATAATTCAGCGCATGATATTGCTCGTATTTGGTTACCCGGATCGGATAAAGGTGACAGGAAATCGGCTTTTTATAATCTATTTTTCCGTCATTGTATGCTTCTTCAATGCCGCATTTAAGAATGCCTCTTTTGTCATAAATGGCATACGCACATTCTCTTCCGTTGATTACGGGCGTTACATAATCTCCTTCCCAATCCGTGGTGTAAGTGCCTTCTTTTGCAATTACTTCTTTGCCGGCTTCGGAAAGGTAAGGTTCAACATGCGGATAAATCTGATCCAGAATAGCAAGTTCCACTTCATCCAGCGGTGCACCCGAATCTCCTTCCACACAGCACGCACCTTTGCATTTGTCCAGGTTACAGACAAAAAACTGGTCTTCTACATCATCACTTATGCAGGTATTTTCAATCAGTATCATAAATAGTTATACCTATTGCTGAGGTATCTTTAGTTTTTGTCCTACCATAACACTGTTTCCGGACATATTGTTTAATTTTTTTATGTCTTCCACACTGGTCCGGTAAGTCTGGGCAATGCGGAACAGCGATTCACCTGCTGCAACGGTATGGATCTGGGTTCCTGCAGACGTTGTGTTCTGATAAGACGATTGTGTTTTTCTGACTTCACTGCTGCCGTCTTTTCTGACACGCAGACGTTGTCCGGTTTTCAGACGGTCATAATCTTCCAGATCATTCAATGCAAGCAATTCCTTGATTGTAAGGCCATATGTTTTGGAAATACTGTAATAGGTCTGGCCAACCTGTACTGTATGGAATTCACTTCCGCTGCCTGCAGCCGACCTGTTGTCTTCTTTTACTTCTTCCGGTGTCTTGAACGCAGCAGAAGTTTCCGGACGGTTGACAACCACTTTTTCAGATGTATTTTCTTTATCGGCAATTTCATTGCGTGCAGAAGCCGTAGTTACATTTCCGTTTTTACCGACAAGCAGTTTCTGACCTCTGGCCAGACTTCTCTGACCTGAACCGCCATTCATTTCCATAAGCTCTTTCATGGAAAGATCGTACTTTTTGGCAATACTAAAATAGGTTTCGCCGGCCTGAACTGTATGATAGGCTGGTTTCTCTTCTGAGGCAACTTTTGTTTCAGTAACTTCTTTGGTTCCTGCAATATCCTTTGTCTGAGCCTCTCTCGCCGCTTTTTCGCGGGCTTCGGCTGCTGCCCTTTGTCTCAGGTAAACAGAAGTAGTGGTTGTTCGTGTATCATTCGGCGTAATTACCTTGGTCGGAGTTGTTGACTTGGCTTCCGGCTTTTCCTCGTCTGCCGATTTAAAGGAAGCATCAGCATTATCCTGTGTAATGATTACAACCCTGTCATTTTCACCCGGATTACTTACTATCGGTTTGGCAGCCGTGGATGCTGTTGCCGGTTTGGCAGTAGATGCAGCAGCAGGTTCACTGCTTTTGACCGGTACGCCGCTTTCATTTTTTTCAACCAGTACCGGTGTATATTTCTTTCTGCCGGAAGGATTGTCGGGAATAGTCCCGGAAGATGCAATGGATGTAGACGTCGTCGGTTTAACGCTCGCTGCAATAGCGGAATCTTTTGTAACAGCTGATGGTTGTGGCGGAGCTATGATTTCAACCGGCTGCTTCTTCGGTCTCTTTTTGGTCAGATACAAAACCTGTCCGGTTTCAATCGGATAATTGCGGCTGGTTGTACGGTTGTATTTCAAAAGATTTACCAACCTTACGCCATATTGCTGCGAAACGCTGTGCCATGTATCACCCGGACGTGCCGTATGGAACGGTGTGGATGCTTTTTTATTCTTTCTTGCCAGATAATATACTTTGCCAGGGATCAGGGGCATTTCAGCAACCATATCGTTATAGCGCATGAACTTGGGCATTCGGATGTCGCCTGCCTGTGCAAGGGTTTTCGGCTTGTCGCCGGGACGTGCTTTTATACCCGGTAGTCCGTTGATTTCATACCTTTCGGGCGCATTCGGATCCGACGAGCGGGAAGCGGATTTTTTCAGAACCGGATAGCCGGAATCTTCATAAACAGAAGCTACGGCAGTCTGCTGCGGCGGCAAAGAAAGTTTCTCACGCACTGCTGCCATCTGAGTAGCGGGTACAGGAATCGTAACCATGTATTCCTTGTCGCCGGGAATTTTATCTTCATTCAGCCAGCGATTGTAATTTTTAAGTTCCACGGCAGAAATTCCCAGCGTAGACGCAATCTGGTCCAGCGATTGCCCCTTTCCGTAAACTGCTTCTATCAGAATAAGCGGATTGCTGGATTTGTATCTTTCAATGCCTGCTTCCAACGCTATTTTATGCGCAAAAAAACGAAGCACATACCGGTCTGTCTTGCCGGACAGGGTAACTTCCCGCGCATAGGCCCAGCTTGCAGGAATCACTTTTTTTACACCGCCTGCGCCCTGATAATAGGAATAAAGTGTTGTAACCCAGTTATTGAATTGCTGATTGTTTCTTTTCAGATACCAAGCCGCTGCATGTGTCGAAGAACTGATATTTTTTCTTTCATCCACATCATTGTCAACACGCAGATTCAGCTCGCGCGCCGTTTCCGGCTTGAACTGCCAGTAACCAACCGCATTGGATGTGGAAATGACATCAGGCCGGAACGAACTTTCCTGTACAGCCAGATATTTGAAATCAATCGGGACTTCTTCATCCATCAATATGCCTTCGACAATAGGAAAGTGAAGAATGGCCCGGTCCATTTTTTCTTCCCAGAACTTTTTGTTGGACATCAGGTTTCTGATATCCTCTTCAATAATTCCCTGTGCACTTCTGTCAAATTTTACTGTAATTCCTCCGAATGAAACGCTTGACGGAATGTCAGGATAATTCTGAGCATTGGCATTGCTGAAGACAGCAAGCAGCAAAAGACATGCAAATGTGATTTTTTTGAAGTTTTCAATAATCGTTCTGGCCATATAATGTTAAGCTTGGCTGGGGAATAGGTTAATTATAATTTCTGAAGAATCATCAGACCGTCGCGGACCGGCAACAAAATGTTGGAAACACGCTTGTCCTCGTGAACTGCCCGGTTGAAATCTAATAACGCCTGCGTGTCTTTATCTATTTTCGTATTTTCCTGTATAATAATTTTTCCGCTCCACAATACGTTGTCAGCAATCAAAAAACCACCTCTCCGTACCTTTTCAAGACAAAGGTCGTAATAAGCCTTGTAATTAATTTTGTCTGCATCAATAAAAACGAGATCAAAAGAGTCGTCTAAGGTAGGAATGATATCAATAGCATTGCCAATCCGGTAATCAATATGATTGACAAAAGAAGATTTATCAAAGAAACGGCGGGTGAAATTTTCCAGCTCTTCATTGATGTCCAGCGTGATCAGTTTTCCCTGCGGGGCAAGCCCTTCACACAGACACAAGGCCGAGTAACCGGTGTAGGTACCGATTTCAAGAATCCGTTCCGGACGGATCATTCTTGAAATCATGGATAATAATCTTCCCTGAAGATGTCCGGACAACATTCTGGGACTAAGAACGTTGGCATGAGTCTCACGATTCAAAGACTTCAGCAACTCACTTTCTTCTTCCGTATGCAAGACGGAATATGCTTCAATTTCCTCGGCCAGAAACATCATTGTAATTGTAATCTAAACTAAATGCAGCGCAGCCGGAAAATGTCAGACATTGGCTACGATGCGCTCAAGATAGGTACCATATCCGCTTTTTACTAGCGGTTTTGCAATTTCCCGCAATTGTGCTGCTGTGATAAAGTTCATTCTGTACGCAATTTCCTCTATACAGCCTACTTTCAAACCTTGTCTTTCTTCGATAACTTGTACAAACTGGCCGGCCTGCATCAGCGACTGAAATGTGCCCGTATCCAGCCATGCCGTTCCGCGGTTCAGCACGCCGACTTTCAGTTTGCCGCGTTCCAGGTACACC
The DNA here is from genome assembly GCF_005860765.1 of Dyadobacter sediminis. Lineage (GTDB taxonomy): Bacteria > Bacteroidota > Bacteroidia > Cytophagales > Spirosomataceae > Dyadobacter > Dyadobacter sediminis. The sequence goes on from NZ_VCEI01000021.1 coordinate 448,106, forward strand.
CGGTTTACATCCGTAATTTCAAGCTCACCGCGGTGAGAAGGCGGGATGGTTTTGGCAATTTCAACTACGTCATTGTCATAAAAATACAAGCCCGGAACAGCATAATTGGATTTTGGCTTTTCCGGTTTTTCTTCAATTGAAATAACATTGTTCTGCTTGTCAAATTCCACAACGCCGTATCTTTCAGGATCATGAACCTGATAGGCAAAAATGACGCCGCCGTCCGGATCATTGTTGGATTGCAGCAGTCCTGACAATCCTGAGCCATAGAAAATATTATCACCCAGAATCAGCGCAACTTTGTCCTTACCAATAAATTCCTCGCCGATAATAAATGCCTGGGCAAGCCCGTCCGGACTTGGCTGAACGGCATAGCTGAAAGTACAGCCCAGACGACTTCCGTCTCCAAGCAGTTTTTCAAAATGCGGCAAATCGTGCGGCGTGGAAATAATTAGGATTTCACGTATTCCCGCCAGCATAAGAATGGAAAGCGGGTAATAGATCATTGGCTTGTCATAAACGGGCATAAGCTGTTTGCTTACTGCCAGTGTCAGTGGATGCAGCCTTGTTCCGGAACCACCGGCAAGAATAATTCCTTTCATAAATTGAGTTGGAGTTTTAAAATGGAATTATCGGTCCTGATACATCTCGTGATAATATTTCTGATAATTTCCGGAAGTGACGTTATTCAGCCATTCCTGATTATTCAGATACCAGTCGACCGTTCTTTCCAGTCCTTCTTCAAATTGCAAGGACGGCTTCCAGCCCAGTTCTTCGGACAATTTCGTTGCATCGATTGCATAGCGAAGGTCATGCCCTGCACGGTCTGTAACGTAAGTGATCAGTTTTGCATTTTCACCCTGTTCTCGGCCCAGCTTGCGGTCCATAATGCTGCAAAGCAACAATACAAGATCCAGGTTTTTCCATTCGTTATGGCCGCCGATGTTGTATGTTTCCCCGTTTGCGCCATTGTGAAAAATAACATCAATGGCAATGGCATGGTCTTCCACAAAAAGCCAGTCCCGGATATTTTCCCCTTTTCCGTAAACCGGAAGCGGTTTTTGCTGAATGATGTTGTGAATCATCAGCGGGATGAGTTTTTCAGGGAAATGGTTCGGGCCGTAATTATTGGAGCAGTTGGAAATGACAACGGGTAATTTGTAGGTATTTTGATAAGCTCTTACAAAATGGTCGGATGATGCTTTGGAAGCCGAATAAGGCGAGCGCGGATCGTATTTTGTCGTTTCGGTAAAAAATGTTCCGGGATCGTGCAGTTCGCCGTAAACTTCATCGGTGGAAACATGATAAAAACGGTGCTCCTGCAGATCGTCTTTCCAGGCTTTTCGGGCAGCGTTCAGCAAATTGACCGTTCCGACTACGTTGGTCATCACAAAAGACATCGGATCGGAAATGGATCGGTCCACATGGCTTTCTGCCGCCAGGTGAACAATGCCGTAAAAATCATTCTCGCCGATGAGTTTGTCTATAAATTCCGCATCAACAATATCGCCTTTTACGAACGTATAGTTGGAAGCATTTTCTATATCCCGCAAATTTTCAAGATTGCCGGCGTAGGTAAGTGCATCCAGATTGTAAATATGATATTCAGGATGGAAGTTGACAAAACGGCGAACGACGTGTGAACCGATAAAACCGGCACCGCCTGTTATCAAAATTTTCTTCATTTTTGAGGAGTTATTTTTAGTTGCCAGTTCCATGCATCACGAAGGGCGTCCGCCATTGTTTTTTCAGCATGCCATTTCATTACATGATTTACTTTATCAGCCTGTGCGTATATTTTCTCCACATCGCCTTCACGCCGCGGCCCGACGGTATAGTTCAGTTTTACGCCGTTTACTTCTTCAAATGTATTGATGAGCTGCAGAACGGTGTAACCTTCGCCTGTTCCTACATTGAAAACATCATAATGATCGGCTTCCGTCTTCTCTTTCAGCAGGTCAAGTGCTTTTACGTGTGCATTGGCCAGATCCACAACATGGATAAAATCGCGGATGCAAGTACCGTCCGGTGTGTCGTAATCGCTGCCGAATACGGTCAGGGACGGACGAAGTCCGGCGGCAGTTTGCGTAATAAAAGGAACCAGATTGCTCGGAACGCCATTCGGAAGCTCGCCGATGAGTGCCGACTCATGCGCCCCGATCGGATTGAAGTAGCGCAATGAAAGCGCTTTCAGGCCCGGAGCCGAATAAACGTGGTCTCTGATAATATCCTCCGCAATGGCTTTGGTATTTCCGTATGGCGATGTAGCCGGCTGGCGGGGTGTACTTTCTGTTACCGGCAATTTCTCGGGCTGGCCGTAAACGGTGCAGGAAGAAGAAAATACAAAATTATGTACGTCGAATTCTTTCATGGCACGCAAAAGCACCATCAGGGAAATCAGATTGTTTTCGTAATAGTTCAGCGGTTTCTGTACCGATTCGCCCACTGCCTTGTACGCGGCAAAATGAATAACGCCGTCGAACTTTTCCTTTTCAAACAATGCTCTTACTTTTTCCGGATCATTGCAGTCAATTTCATAAAACGGAAAATCCTTACCCGTAATCTGCCTGATTCCGTCAAGAACATTCAGATTGCTGTTGTAAAGATTGTCGATAATGACTGGCTCGAATCCTGCTTCATGTAAGGCAACAACGGTGTGTGAACCTATAAATCCAGCTCCTCCGGTAACGAGAATTTTCATACGGTCTGATCTTGATTTAAAATTTGTTGTAGAATAGATTTTAACTGAAAACTGGACAAAACGTACAATGAAACGGAATTTTTGGCACATTTACAAACAATGCCCTTATTTTAGAAATGCATTTTTTTTCGGCCGAAAGTAGAAAATTAAATGTCTATATAAAAAAATTGTTTTTATTTATCCATTGGTTGTTAAACGAAGATTTGAGGAAAATGAACCAGAACGAAATTAAAGCATTGATATCCTTGCTTGATGATGAAGATCATGAAGTAAGCCAGCATGTTGAAGGAAAAATCCTGTCTTTGGGCGGTAATGTTATTCCGTTTCTGGAGACAGAATGGGGCGAGAGCTTTAATCCGATCGTTCAGCGTAAAATCGAGGAACTGATTCACGAGCTTCAGCTGAGCATCATGATTGACCGGCTGCAGGCATGGAAAAATGGCGGCGGCCTGGATCTGCTGGAAGGTTTGTGGATCATTGCAACGTATCATTATCCGGACCTTTCGATGGAAAAGCTGAAGACGACCGTTGAACAGCTATATTACGATATTTGGATCCAGTTCCAGGAAGTAATGAACCCTGTGGATCAGATCAAGCGGATCAACAGCATTTTTTTCGGCGTAATGAATTTTGCTGCCAATACCAAGAATTTTCATTCCCCGTCCAATTCCATGATCAATGTGGTGCTGGAAAGTAAAAGAGGCAACCCCATTACACTTTGCGTTATTTATCTGCTTATTGCCAGAAAGCTCGGCATGCCGGTTTATGGCGTCAATCTGCCGAATCTTTTTGTGCTTACGTATAAAAGTGAAAAAACGCAGTTTTACATCAATGTGTTCAACCGCGGGATCATCTTTTCGAAAACCGATATTGACCATTATATCGCACAGCTGAACATCAAGCCGAAGGATATTTTTTACCAGCCATGCACCAATCTGGAAATTGTACAGCGCGTGCTGCGTAACCTTATTTTATCCTACGAAAAAACCAGCGAACAGGATAAAATCAGGGAGATTGAAAAAATACTGAAGTCTACGCTGGACGATATGGGCGAAAACTAGCGCGACAGTGCAATGGCCAGACAATGACCGTTGAACCAGCGCAGGTAAATGCTGGAAGTTATGACGCGGTCTTCATCGGTAAGGATTCCTGTAAGCACCGGCATTTCCGCGTCGAAAGGCTGGATGTAAATGGAATTTTTAAAGCTGATTTTCTTTTTTCCGTAAAGCTTGTAAAGTGCTTCCTTTGCGCACCAGTAAGTACAAAGTATAGCAAGTTCGTTTCCTGCATGTTCAAATTCCGGTCCGGAAAGATACTTTCTGGAAGTTCTCTGCAGCTTCGCATCCGTTTTTTCCATATCAATTCCGACAGCGGATTCCGGGTTTATGACAACGGCCACGTATTCAAATGTATGCGTAATGGATATATGTGAATTGTTGTTGACCAGATATGCTTTTCCATGCTCGTCTTTGTGTGTTCCGTTGTAAGTAATGCCAAACTGTTCTGCTAGTTGCTGGATCAGCAAACGGCTTGCGAGCCATTCCCGCTGTTTTTGGAGATGCGTTATTTTCAGCAGATCTTCTGAATTGTATGCATTTCCAAGCATTTTCCTGAGTTCGGCTTCGGTTTCGGTAAGTTCCCAAAGTAGTAATGTACTGGTTTTATCTATCTTTTCGGAATGAACGAGCGGCATGATAATTCTGTTTACAATTTTTATTTCAGTTCCTTAACCGGCCGGCATACATTTGCGCGGATTTGAAAAACTGAATTTCTATCGCAAAATAAATAGAATGAATATTCACAAAGTAGATACTTTTTCCGGTCACAGAGACAGTGTTTACACAATTATTTCTGATTATACGGATCATGGTTTTTATTCGGCTGGCGGTGACGGTTTTGTGATTCACTGGGATCTGAACAAGCCGGATCTCGGAAATCTGGTTGCACGTGCAGGAAGTTCTGTTTACGCGCTGGCACTCGACAAAAAAAGCCATTCACTCTGGATCGGACAAAATTACGAAGGCATACAGGTACTGGATACGGTTAATAACAAGATTGAAAAAACTTCCAAAATCACGTCCGCAGCCATTTTCGATATTCATATTTCTGACAACAAAGCGTTGCTCGCCATGGGCGACGGTGTTATGATTGTCATGGATGTTTCCAGCTTTGCCGTTCAGAAGCATATAAAGATTTCCGGCAAAAGCATCCGTTCCATTTCAGTTAATCCGGCTACGAACGAGTTTGCTTCCGGCGACAGCGAATGCAATGTTCATATTTTCGATCTGGACGGTTTTAAATTAAAGAAAACGATCCGGTCACATTCGAATTCCGTTTTTTCCGTTACCTATTCACCGGACGGCCAATATCTTTTTACCACGGGCCGCGACGCGCATCTCAAAATCTGGAATGTTGCCGCCGGTTATGAAATGATCGCCGACATTCCGGCGCATCTGTACGCGATCAATGATATTGTATTCAGCCCTGACGGCCAGTATTTTGCAACATGCAGTATGGACAAATCGGTAAAAGTTTGGGAAACAGCTACTTTTAAACTTAAGAAGATCATTGACCGTGCAAGACACGCCGGGCACGGAACGTCGGTTAACAAACTGCTCTGGACAACCTTTGAAAATCAGCTTGTTTCGTGCAGCGACGACCGCATGATTTCAGTATGGAAGATCGCCTGATGCAATACTTATAATATGGTATTATTGGCAAATACTTTGATAAATGCTTCATATATCTTTAACTTACAAGGCCGTTTTTAACCAAGTACCAAAGCATAAAGTGCATTATGAAAATTTCCGCTATAGACATACGCAAGCACACTTTTGAAAAGATTTTCAGAGGTTACGATCCGGATGAAGTAGACGCTTTTCTTAACTCGCTGTCTCAGGAATGGGAGCGTTTTGCAAGCGAAAACAATTTGCTGAAAATGCAGCTTGATTATGCCGAAAAGGAACTTAGTAAATTAAAGGACATTGAATCCACGCTTTTCCGCACTTTAAAAGCTGCTGAGGACACGAGCAGGCTGATCGAAAAGGAAGCAAATGAAATGGCCGAAAAACGGATTGAAGAATCCCGTTCGGTTGCGGATGACCTTGTTGCCGAAGCGGAAAACCGTACAAGCCGGATTATTTCCGAAACCGAAGACCGCCTCAGACAGCTTAAAGAAGAATTCGCTACTGAAATCAGACTGCAGGAACGGGATTTCAAAGCCATTGAAAATTTCCGGGACAATCTGATCGTGCAGCTTTCATCTCTGGCCAATTCAACAGTTGAAACGGTTGAACGATTTGAGCAGAAATTTGATAAGGAATCTATTTTAAATAAAATGGAAGAAATCAGGCTTCATATCAATGAAATAGAAATTCCGAAAAAACCGGTTGCATTGCCGGAAGCGGAAGAAACCGGAGAGGAAGTGGAGGAAGCTGAGGATGTAAACATCATTTTGCAGGACGAAAGACCGGATATTATTTTTGATGTCAGCGATCTGGAAAATGTGACTGCCGAAATGGAAACGGCGCCGCAGGAAGAAGCAGAACCGGAAATTACCGCTTCACAGCCGGAGCCAGAGCCGGAACCGGTTGCCATAGCCGAACCGGAATTAGCCGAAATACAATACCGCGTGCAGGAAGAACCTAAAAGGAGCGCAGCAGATGAAGCCAGCGAAGCACTGGCTGAAATGCATCGTGCGGCGGAAAGGGCAAGAGACACCTCACCGGGTATTAACAGGCCCAGAACGCCGGAAAGCAATCAGCCGAAGAAAACAGGCGGTTCATTTTTTGATCAAATCTGATTTACATTGGGAACAATAAGCCTGGAAGGACTGGAATTTTTTGCATATCACGGTTATTATCCTGAAGAGCAGAGAATCGGCAACAAATACGCGCTGGATATTATCATTACAACCGATTTCATAAGAGCGGCACAGTATGACAAACTTAGCGAAACGGTAAATTACGAAACCATTTACCAGATTGCGTCCAAAGTCATGCAGGAACCTGCCAAATTACTGGAACACATTGGGTTTACCGTAATAGAAAGAATCCGTGAGCATTACCCGCTGATTTCCAATATTACCGTAAGAGTTTCCAAATTTAACCCGCCGGTTGGAGGCGTATGTACGCGCGCAGTCATTACGATGGAAGGCTAGGGCAGGATTTTGTTACGTGCAGAGAAGTTTTGTCATTTTTGTAAAGGGTTGTCATGGATGGTCAGATGTTGTTATTAATGGTCATTTGTTGTCATGGATTGTCAAGTGTTGTCATGGATTGTCACATATCGTTATGAATGGTCATGAATTGTAAACACTAACAATAAATGACCATTCATGACTAAAAATGACAACCCCATGACTAAAAATGACAACCCCATGACTACAACTGACAATCCATGACTAAAAATAACAATCCATGACTACGCCTCGACTTCGCTCAGCATAACAAATCAGTACTCATGCGGGAGTGCAACATTGATGAGTTCATTCCAGGGAAGGCCGTGCTGATTCAGTAAATCCATAAACGGATCGGGATTCAGTTCCTCTACATTATAAACACCCGGTTTCATCCATTCTTCATTCGTAAGCATCAGCATGGCGCCGATCATGGCGGGAACTCCGGTTGTATAACTTACGGCCTGCGCTCTTACTTCTTCATAGCACTTTGCATGGTCGCAGTTGTTCCACACATAATACGTTTTTTCTTCGCCGTTCTGAATGCCTTTGATCTGGCAGCCGATTGAAGTCTGGCCGGAATAATTTTCACCCAGCGAATCCGGAGCCGGAAGTACTGCTTTCAAAAATTCCAGCGGAACAATGTCAATGCCTTTGAACTTGATCGGATGTATGCTGGTCATGCCGACATTTTCGAGCACATTCAAATGCGTAATGTAAGCCTGGCCGAACGTCATCCAGAAACGTGCCCTTTTCAGCGTAGGAAAATTTTTCACAAGCGATTCCAGCTCTTCATGATACAGCACATAACTTTCTTTCGGCCCGATTCCCGGATAGTCAATCGGTTTGTGGATGGACATGGCCGGAATTTCAACCCATTCGCCGTTTTCCCAGTAACGGCCGGGCTGCGTAATTTCCCGGATATTAATTTCCGGGTTAAAGTTCGTTGCAAATGCTTTTCCGTGATCACCGGCATTGCAGTCGATGATGTCCAGATAATGCATCTCGTCAAAATGATGTTTGTTGGCATATGCGGTATAAACCTGCGTCACGCCGGGATCAAAACCACAGCCGAGTACAGCCATTAACCCGGCTTCCCTGAATCGTTCCTGATAAGCCCATTGCCAGCTGTATTCAAACTTGGCCACATCTTTCGGCTCGTAATTGGCCGTATCCAGATAATGAACGCCGGTCGCCAGGCAAGCTTCCATAATGGTCAGATCCTGATAAGGCAATGCCACGTTAATGAGTACTTTTGGCTGAAAGCGTTTGATCAGCAACACGGTTTCAGAAACAATATCAGCATCCACCTGAGCAGTTTCGATACTTACGCCGTGCATTTCGAGAATCTCGGCTGCTATTTTATCGCATTTGGCTTTGGTACGGCTTGCCAGCATAATTTCTGTGAAAACCTGACTGTTAAGCGCACATTTATGTGCAACCACACTGCCAACGCCTCCTGCACCAATAATTAGAACCTTGGACATAATATATATTTTAATTACCTGACGGACTGCCTGGTTTTACAACGGCAAGTCTGTTTTAAACTACCGGCAAATATAGAATGGCCGGCTAACTTTTCAATTTTCGCGGACAAAGAATTTAAACCCTTCTTTTCAGAAGATCAAAGAAGCCGGTTAATGCAGCAATACGATAGAATGATAAAAAGCCGGGAACGCTTTCTAAACCAGATGTTTCCAGATTACATCGTAAACGTCAATAGCTTCAATTTCCTCTTTTTCAAGCGCATTTTCCGTAATGCAAACGGGATAATATTCTTTGGAAACATTGATGCCGCCGTGAGAACCTTTGATCAGCGTCGCATCCAGCGGAATGACATCCATCAGATAACGGAAACCGAGCAGCTTACGGCCCAGCTTGTACCCCGCGCGCAATTTGATCAGCGGGTTTTTCGGGTCCATAAACATTTCAACAGGATCGTAACCGGGCTTGCGGTGAATGTCTACAAGATGCGCGTAATCCGGTGCTTTTGCATCGTCGAGCCAGTAATAATAAGTAAACCAGCTGTCGGGCTTGGCCAGCACCACAATGTCTCCGGAGCGTTCGTGGTCAATATGATATTGTTTCTGAGCTTCTTTGTTCAGAACAAGATCAATGCCCGGTGTTTTTCTGAGAATATTCAAAACCTGTTCTTTCACCGTTTCGTCGTTCAGATAAATGTGTGCAATCTGATGATCGGAAACAGAAAATGCTTTGGAAACGCCTGCATCCAGCAGTTCGTACCAACGCTCTGTTCGAACGGAAACAAGCCCTGCCTCTCTTAAAAGCCGGTTGATATGGATCGGGTTGTTTACTGGATTGATACCGTACTCGGAAAGCAGAATTACTTTTGCATTTCTAGCTTCGTAGAATTTGACCAGTTCTTCCACTGTATTGTCAATTTCGTTCAGTTCTTTGGTGATCTTTGAAAAATCAGGCCCGAACTTCTGCAGACAATAATCAAGATGAGGAAGATATATTAATGTCAATGTCGGATTGTGCTTTTTTTCGACCCACATGGAAGAATCCGCAATCCATTTTGTTGCTTTGATATTGGCATTCGGCCCCCAAAAATTGAACAATGGAAACTGGCCAAGATCTTTCTGCAGTTCATCGCGCAGTTCGGGCGGGTTGGAGTAGCAGTCGGGCGCTTTTACGCCGTCGGCATGATACTGAGGACGCGGTGTTACCGAAAAATCGGCGCTCGAATACATATTATACCACCAGAACATTTTTGCGCAGGTGAAATCCGTGTCCAGCTTTTTGGCCGCTTCCCATATTTTTTCCCCTTTTACCAGTTTGTTGGATTGTTTCCAGAACTTCACTTCGGAATCTTCGCGATCATACCAGCCATTTGCCACGATCCCGTTTTCGGAAGGCCATTTGCCTGTTACATAAGTACTTTGCGAAGTGGTCGTTAGTGCCGGAAGCAGCGGCTTGATCCGCGTGAGGTGATGTTTTTCAAGATAGCTTTTCAAGAAAGGCGTATGTTCGCCGATTACGCTGGAACTGAGTCCTACAATGTCAATTACGACTGTTTTATTCATAACGGAGTATTTTCTTCACCCATTCAATTTCCCTGACGATGGATTCGCCGATCGGTTTCTGCATGTCTTCGGGCAACACGCCCCAAGTATAAGTTTCAACCTCAAGGAAGGAAGAAAAAGGCTTTTCACGATGAAGCGCGAGTGTTTTTATAATGTCGTCCTGCGTGGATTCCAGAACGCCGTACGTATTTATAAACAGCGGAACATGAAAATGTACACGCCATTCTTCCTGACTTTCATTCCAGTCGGAAAGCGCTTTGTCAAGATCGGGGTAATGTTTTTTACTGTTATCAGAATTTCTTGCAACAACCTGATGCAGATAAACAGGCTCGTTGAAGTTTTCGATTGCTTTCAGTTTGATTTCCTTTTCATTTGAAAAATTCACCTTCAATGCCGAGCTCACCTGAATCCGTCCGACCTGAATGCCCGTTTCAGCAAGCGATTGCAGGATTTCTTCCGGTTGTTCGTAACCTACGGCTGCATGACAGATATCGTAGCAGAGCTGAATATGTTTTAAGATCGTTTCTCTGGCTTCTGAAGCGGAAAGTCCGTTTGTCTTTTCCAGATGCGCAATGCCTTTTGGCAAAAGAACATTGCGGTACCAGTTTATAAAATCGGTTGTGTTGTCCAGCATGCCGTCCGGTTCGGGTTCAATGTCCAGATGAAGAGACTTTCCGGTTTCATTTTCCAGAATGATCAGCTTGTCAAGCAAATGAAGAATATGACTCGTTGCCGTTTCTACAGCTCCGTGTTTTTCTTCCTCCGTTTGCCACCAGAGCCGGTACGACAAAGGCGGCGTGGAAACACCGCCGTGCATTCCTTCCGGAAGCAATGCCGCAAGAATATTGAAAAGCCGGATTGTATACACAAGCCGGTCGGTTGTAGTCCAGTCCGGCGTATGCACATCGTCTTTTACAACCGTGTTATGAAAACCGCCATAAGGAAAACCGTTGATCACAAAAACATAAACGTTGTTTTCCTGCAGCCAGCTTTTGAATTCAGCCAGTACTTCCGGTTTGCTGAGCTCAACGGAAGCATCGTTTGCAATGCGCAAACCAAGTCCGAACGGCTCATTTCCGGCAAGCTGCTCACGAATGTAAGGAATATTTTCACGCAGGGATCGGAAATGGTCGGCCCATTTTTCGCCCGGATGAATGTTGCTGCAATAGGTTAAATGTCCGTACGGAGTGTTCATAGTTCAATGGGTTTCAGCTTCTGGCGCACTAATAATTATTCCAGTACCTTTGATTCGGTTAATTGAGACTGAAACGCAGACAGGAAATCCACGGCATCCGAAATAATTCCGGTATCCAGTTCATGCACTTCTGTTCCTTTTCCGATTTTATCCAGCAGCATGATCGTCAACTGTCCGCCAAGATGTTCGCGGAATTCCTGCAGGCCGTTTCGCAGATTGATTTTGTCGTTTTCCGAAAGTTTCGGATGATATAATTCAAAACCCAGCTTGTGCATTACCTCCAGAATACGGTTAAGGTCTGCTTCCGCCAATCTGCCGGCTTTGGCCGCATATACGCAGTCCAGTGCAATACCGATGGCAACAGCTTCGCCATGACGGATTTCAAAGTTGGTCAGGTATTCCAGCTTGTGTGCAGCCCAGTGCCCGAAATCCAGCGGCCGCGAAGAACCGAATTCAAAAGGATCGCCGCCTGCAATATGGTCCGTGTGCATTTCGGCGCAGCGGTGAATCAGATAAGCCATGGATTCCGTATCGCGGTGCGCAAGTGCAACGACATGTTCTTCCATCCATTCGAAAAAAGCAGCATCTTTAATAAGTGCAACTTTAATGGCTTCCGCAATGCCTGAGCGCCAGTCACGGTCGTCGAGGCTTTTCAGGAAAGTAAGGTCATTGAATACGGCGACGGGCGGTGCGAATGTTCCGAGAAAATTCTTCTTGCCGTGAAAGTTGATGCTGTTTTTTACGCCAACGCCCGAGTCATTCTGTGAAAGTACGGTTGTCGGTATGCGGATCAGCTTGATACCGCGGTGCGAAACGGCTGCTGCATAGCCCACAAGGTCAAGAACGGCGCCTCCGCCAATGGCAATAATAAAAGAATGCCTGTCAATGCCGTACATATCCACCGCTTCTACAAGCCGGTTAAAAGTATTGATATCATTTTTTGCCGTTTCTCCGCCCGGAACCGATATGATTTCCGAAGCCAGCTGTACCTGCGGAACGGATTCACTGAAATAGGAACTGATCTGACCCGGAATTTCAGGATGATGATGCAGAAATCCTTCATCCGCTATAACCAGTGCCTTGCGCTGAAAACCCTGTTCGGAATAATCATTGAAGAAATTTTTCAGTAACGGGTTTTTCTGGTCAAACAGATAATGTGTGAAAAATACAGCGTAACTGTATTCGACTTTAAAACTTTGTTGTATGGTTTGCATTCCGCTCTCGGTACTAATTGAAATTAAAAGGGCTGTACTAACTAAACGTTGAATAAAGGCATTTTTACCTAAACGATGCCTGATCAAATTTAATTCTCAACTTGTTTAATAATGACTCATTTGGGATAAAAAACCATTATTCAGGGGTGAAAAATCAGGTTACGGCAAACGCTTTCGCCAGCCAGATGGACAACGGCAGCAAAGCCATAACCGCAAGCGCAACCGGCCATAACCCGAATGCCACGCACCATGATGCATTCATGACAATAAGGTAAATCACACCCGCTTTCACTGCTTTCCCGATCATCGGCCCAACCGGGTTTTGAACTGCATTCCATAACGGACGCCCGATGAGCCATGCATGCAGCAGTACAAAAGGGAGTGTTAAAAGAATATTGCCCTGACTGCGTGCAATTGCCAGCTGGGAAACCAGTACGATCAGATAAAGAAATGCGGCTATGTAAAGCGTCCGGCGTTTTCCGCCGTGTACTTCATCCTGGCTGATCAGCGTAATGGCGCCGATGTAGGCAATGGGCAGCAATGCAATCCAGCCCCATTTATCAAAAGATTCCGGTACCACGCTCATGCCCAGAAGCAGGTTTCCGCCGCGGCACAAACCCATAAACAAGGGCCCGAGAAAAACGGAATGCTTGGCAAACCGGTTGTATATAATCGTCAGCACCGCCACAACGAGCGCAATCATTCCGCTTGTGAAGCTGAACATGGCTGCCGCCAGTATGCCAAGGAACAAAAGGCTGATGCCCATCAGCGTTGCAGATCTCAGCGGAACTTTCCCGCTGGGAATCGGTCGCTCCGGACGTTCGATGCTGTCCAGCTTGGCATCAAAAACATCATTCATCACAACGCCGCCGCTGTACAATCCCAAAGTGGAAATGACCAGCAATCCTGCCGGAAGATCAGCGAAAGTAAACTGTGCAATGGCCATTCCGGCCAGTATGTCCGCAACTGCAGTGACCAGATTAGCCGGCCTTGTTAATTGAATATAAGGTTTTAAACTGCTCACTTTATCGAATAACTAAAGAATCTTTGGCAGAAGCCGGCTGCTGACCGCCTCTCAAAATACTGTTTCCGTGAAATTTGGCTGACTGATCCACTGCATGCCCGGCCTCAAAATCAGTAACGTCTATTTGTCCGCTTTTACCAAAGGCATCGATGGCATTCTGATACGTTACAAGTCTGATTGTTTCGTCCGGAATTCCTCTCATTTTCATTAAAGCAGCCGTTTTAGGAATGGCGAGCGGATCGGAAATACCCCAGTCGGCCGCCGAGTTGACCATAATGCGTTCAGGTCCGTATTGTTCCACCACTTTCACCATTCGCTCATTTCCCATTTTGGTAAACGGATAAATCGTGAAAGCCGCCCAGAATCCGTTATCCAGCACACTTTTTACCGTTTCTTCATTGTTATGATCAATAATTACCCACGACGGATCGATTCCGTGTTCCAAAGCAATTTCCATGCTGCGTATCGTTCCCTTCTTTTTGTCACGATGCGGCGTATGGATCTGAACAGGAAGTTTTGCCTCTTTGGCCAGTTCAAGCTGGAGACGGTAATATTTTTCCTCGGCAGGCGTCTGGTCATCAAAACCGATTTCGCCGACTCCGACGACGCCTTCCTTGTAAATGTAAAGCGGCAGGATTTCCATGACCTGTTCAGCAAGCGGTTCATTGTTTGCTTCCCGGGAATTCAGGCCCATCGTACAGTAATGCTTGATCCCGAACTGCGAAGAACGGAACCGTTCCCAACCGACCAGACTGCTGTAATAATCCTTGAAACTGGAAAGTCCTGTACGCGGTTGCCCTACCCAGAATGCGGGCTCGATGAGTGCAATGATTCCCGCCTGACGCATGGCTTCGTAATCGTCTGTCGTACGCGAAACCATGTGAATATGCGGATCGAAAAACTGCATTCCTTTGATCAGGTCCTTGTATTCGTTCCAGGCAATTTCGCGGTGTGCGGGCGAGACATTGGCTTCCTCACTTTCTTCAAAGTGAGAAGGGTTTTGTGTATTTTCGTTATGATTCAGGCACATAGTATATTAATGATCAGTATTCAAGTTCCGCCCAGTTCAGCGATCCGGATTTCACAGCATTTTCAAGCTCATGGTTACGGGCTAGTAAATCTTTTGCAGCAGGAAAATCCGATTCTGCACAGGCCAGTGCCGCAGCTTTCCGGTCAGCAGGATCATTCGACTGAAACAGATGTTCCATATCCGACAGCAAGGTTTCATTGATGTATTTTCCGACCAGCCGCCATACCTGCGGACCAACGCTACGTCCGGCCGCCCAGCGTTCATGCGCGAAGTCGGAAAGTGTTGCAGCCAGTTTTTCATTGGCCCGGTTTTCAAGTCCTTCGATCAGGTGCACAGGCTTGTCGTTAAAGATCGTTTTCAGTACGAGCTGGTTCCAGGCAAGTTCGGAGAAGTATTTTTCCGGATACGGGTTACGCAAGGCAATGGCATCAAAAACAAAGCCCATATTGGAACGAACGGCATCCGTTGCCCGGAAAAGCCATTGTTCCGGAAACGAAAGCAACGGCAATGCGGAGTAAAGTGCCACGAGTTCATTCATTTCAGCCGTATCAAAAAGCGTCTCGATATTTTTGACATATGCTTCCTTGTCCGAAGCGTCTATTTGTGTCAGCAGCCATACGCGGCTCAGCCTCGCAAGTGACCAGTTTTCAACGGAAAAGCCTTTAAGCTCTGCATTCAGTTCCGCCTGAACCTGTGCGGGGATGCTGATGATTTTTTTGGAGACGGAGCGCGGGACGGCTACAAATCCCGTCATCAGTTCCATCGGGCTGGAAGTGCTTTTTTGCCGCAGCCATTCGGCTTCCTGAGCCGAGGTGTTCAGGATAATTATTTCCCAGAGTTTTTGTTTTATAAAATCAGACATAACGTATGAAACGGATACCGGATTACCGAAATTGATCATGTAATCCGTCTGCTGTTGTGTGTTGTTTAAAAATTAAAAACTTATTGCTTCTATAAGTTTACGTTACTGCTATTATAACGCTTTTGTCTTTCGGAAGACTCATTTAAAAGCATGATTGTTGCCAGTTTTAATGAAAATCTAATGTCATTGCTGCTTTAAGAACCTGGTTTCAGGATTTCCGTTCCGAAAAGATATTTCTGCATTTGTACAACAGTTTCCATTGTTTCTGTCCACAAGAAATCCTTAGCGGTTCATCATATCTTCAATTTCATCCGCTTCAATCGGAATAAAGCTCATCAGATCCAGATTGCCGTCTTCCGTGATCAGAATATCGTTTTCCAGACGGATTCCTAGTCCTTCTTCCCTGATGTAAATGCCCGGCTCGCAGGTGAAAACCATTCCGGGTTCAAAACGGCGGTATTTGTTTCCGACATCATGGATATCCAGACCGAGAAAATGCGAAGTGCCGTGCGGGAAATATTTTTTATAGGCCGGCCAGTCGGGGTCCTGTTTTTCAATGGCTTCCTTGGTCAGCAAACCCAGTCCGAACAGCTCACTTTCCATGATTTTTCCTACTTCTTTGTGATATTCGTCCCAGATATTACCCGTTACAAGCATACTTTTTGATGCCTTGAACACACGCAGAACAGCGTCATAAACCTCGCGCTGGCGTTTGCTGAAACGTCCGTTTACCGGAATGCTTCTGGTCAGATCGGCACCGTAATTGGCATATTCGGCAGCCACATCCAGTAATAATATATCGCCGTCCTTGCAGGGCTGGTTATTTTGAATGTAATGCAAAATGCATGCATTTGCGCCGGAAGCGATGATCGGCTGATACGAAAATCCTTTGGAACGGCTACGCACAAATTCATGCAGCAGCTCGGCTTCCACTTCAAATTCCTGAACGCCCGGCTTTACAAATCCCAGTAATCGTTCAAAACCCTTTCCTGTAATTTCACACGCTTTCTGCAGTAACCCGATTTCAGCAGGCTGTTTGATGGCACGCAGGTGATGCATGATCGGAGCAAGGCGCACAAGATTATGAACCGGGTATTTTTCCCTGAATTCACGGACAAAACGCGCTTCCCGCGTTTGTACGGGAGAGTCGTTGCGCGTATGCTCGTTGGTGTTCAGATACACGTTTTCGGCCTCGAAAACGATTCCCTGAAAAATGGTTTCATATTGATGCGTCCAGTAAACCGATTGGATTCCCGATACTTCACGCGCTTGTTCCTTCGTCAGTTTTTCGCCTTCCCAAACCGCGATCAGTTCATTGGTTTCTCTCACAAAAAGCACTTCCCTGAACTTTTCATCGGGATGATCCGGAGAAATAACCAGAACCGTTTCTTCCTGATCAACGCCTGTCAAGTAAAATAAATCCGGGTTTTGCTTGAAGCCCATGGAACCGTCCGCACTCGTCGGCATGATGTCATTGGAATTCAGTACAACCAAAGACTTGGGTTTCAGCAATTCGGAAAGACGCCGGCGGTTTTCGATAAACAGGGATTTGTCAACAGGGAAGTAACGCATGTTGTGTATTTTTTGTAACTGGTAATTTATTTTGTAAAATTACGTTTATCTTGTTCGGAATTATCAGAATGGACAGACTTAATATTCTTCATTGACAAATTTTGCCGCTGCCCGATTTTTTATTTTTATTTAGCCGGGAAAAACCAACTATACATCCAGCTCCATGAAAAAATTTCTTTTACTTGCTTTCACTTTCCTTCCTTGTATATTATCTGCAAGTCCCAAATACTGGATTTATCTCAAAAATAAAGATCAGAATGCTGCGCCGGCCGTTTCCATGCTTACTATGGAAAACAGACAAAAACTCGGGCTTGTCAGTGCTGATGAAACCGATCTGCCGGTAAAACGGGAGTATGAAGTTGCTCTTCAGAATGAATCCGTAAAAATCATAAACCGTTCCAGATGGCTGAATGCCGTCTCCGCGACACTTACAAGCGAGCAGGCCATGAAAGTGCGCCAGCTGGATTTTGTACAGGAAGTCGTTCCGATTGATCCGGGATTTTATATTGCCCGTATGCAGCCGGTTGAAAAAGCGCAGATGGCGCCCGTTATGTCGCAGGTTCAGGCCAATGTATTCCTGAAAGAAGGCATTACGGCAAAAGACGTAACGATTGGTGTGATTGATGCGGGCTTTTACGGGGCGGATTCTTCCATGTCGCTGACTAAAATTTTTTCAAATAACAGAATTCTGGGCATACGCGATTATGTAAAACCCGGCCGCCCGGGAAATCTGCTGTTCAGTACGGCGGAATCATTTTCAGACATGCACGGAACGGAAGTGCTGGCTGCGATTTCCGGAATGGATTACAAGGATCAGATGCAGTACGGAATGGCGATCAACGCAAAATTTTATCTGGCCCGGACCGATTACTCGCTCCGCGAATACAGAGGCGAAGAGGATAACTGGATTGCCGCCATGGAATGGATGGACAGTCTGGGCGTGCGCCTGATCAATACTTCGCTTGGCTATGCAAAAGGCTTTTCAGACCCGAAAGAAAATTATGTTCCTTCGCAAATGGACGGAAAAACAAGTGCTATAACGCGTGCCGCACAGATTGCTTCAGACAAGAAAGGGATTATGCTGATCGTTTCCGCAGGCAATGAAGGCGAGGATAAAAGCTGGGAAATCATATCCGCGCCGGCCGATGCGCAGGGCGTTCTGGCTGTGGGTGCAACAAACGGGAAGTTGTGGAACCGCATTGGTTACAGCAGCACCGGACCAGAATTTTTACCTTATGTAAAGCCTAATGTTTCCTGTTTTTCACTATACGGAACCTCGCTTTCCGCGCCGGTCATTACGGGTTTCGCAGCCTGCCTTTTACAGGCCAATCCAAACCTGACCAACAAGGAACTGCTTTCGCTGATCGAAAAGTCGGCGCATTTGTATCCGTACGGAAATAATTACGTCGGCTACGGCGTACCGCTGGCTTCCCGTGCGCTTGCACTGGCAAAAGCACCTTATCTGCCCAACAATTCAAGGCTTGTTACGGCAAGCGGCCGTACGTGTGAAATAGAAGTCGTCAGTCCGGATTCGCTGGTTGCGATTTACCGGAAAAAGAATGATAAGGACGTTTTATCGCAGCAGGTTGGAAAAATACAGAACGGCAGGATTTCACTCAAACGCCAGAACGGCGAACGATTTACAACCATTGATCTGAAAGATTCGGTTGTGGAAGTGCAGTGGAATTGACGAAGTTCCCGGTTTGTTAATGCATGCTTTTGGAATTGCAGCTTTTTATATCCTTAACGCTTTATCAAACAGCTTTTTCGAAGCAGGTGCTGAAATGGTTAAATCCGCCGGACTAACAGTTGCCGAATATATAAACTGCAAAAATACAAACCGGCATTATAAACTTTTGTGTGTGATCGAACACGCAAAAGGAATTTAGACTTATATTAGCAGAAAAAAATAACATATTCGTTATCTTTATATCTCGTAAAACCCCTGAATTTGAGTTGGTAATTAAAAATTCAGGCGCAATTGTTCAAAACTATTTACCTAATCCCTGATAATAATGAGTACATCCAGAAGAGACGTTCTGAAAATGGCAGGACTCGCACTTGCCGGCAGCGCAATGCCTGCTGTCACCATTCTTAATCCGAACCGCGCATTCGCCGGTGTGAACAGCGAAACGCTGAAAGTTGGTTTGATCGGTTGCGGCGGACGCGGTTCCGGTGCTGCAAACCAGGCCCTGAAAGCTGATCCAAACGTTGTACTGCATGCAATGGGCGATATTTTCAAGGACAAAATGGATTCGTCGCTTGAAAACCTGACCAAAGTGCATGGCGCAAAAGTAAAGGTAGACGAAGGCCACAAGTTCATCGGGTTTGATGCATTCAAAAAAGTGCTGGATTCCGGCGTTGATGTGGTGATTCTGGCTACTCCGCCGCATTTCCGCCCCGAGCACCTTACTGCTGCAATCAATGCTGGAAAACACGTATTCTGTGAAAAACCAGTTGCGGTTGACGCTCCCGGCGTTCGTAAAGTCCTTGACGCGGCAAAGCTTGCCAAACAAAAAAATGTATCCTTGATGTCCGGCTTTTGCTGGAGATACCATGAGCCGAAACGTGCCAGCTTCGGAAAAATCCTGGACGGCGCAGTAGGCGATATTTCTGCTGTTTACAACACGTATGATACCGGAACACTCTGGTCGTTCCCGCGCGTAGCCGGCTGGACAGATGCCGAATATGTATTGCGTAACTGGACTTACTATACCTGGCTGGCAGGAGATCATATCGTGGAACAGGCCGTTCACAGTATCGACATGATGTCGTGGGCAATGGGTGGAAAGCTGCCTTTGTCATGCGTTGGGACCGGCGGAAGACAAGTTCGTACGGATGCATTGTTCGGAAATATCTTTGACCATTTTGCCGTAACGTATGAATACGAAAACGGCGTAAAAGGATTCCATCATTCCAGACAGCAGGCCAACTGCGAAAACAGCTATCTGGTGGAAACGATCGGAACAAAAGGCCGTGCAATGGTGAACTGTGCGCGTAACGTACACGAAATCTACGGACAGAATCCATGGAAATACGAAGGTGCACAAAACGATATGTACCAGACAGAACATAACGAACTGTTTGCTTCCATCCGAAGCGGAAAGCATGTGAATGACGGCGAATTCATGGCGCAAAGCACACTTCTTGCCATTATGGGAAGAATGGCTGCTTACACCGGAAAGCGCATTACCTGGAATGAAGCAATGAACTCGACGGAAAAACTCGGACCGGACACATACAGCTTCGATATGAAGCCGCCGGTTGTTGAAGTTGCCAAACCTGGTATCACTGCTTTCTCGTAATATATGCAAAGAAGGGAATTTCTGAAAAACACTGCATTGGCGGCTACGGCCGCAGCAGTGGGAACTACGCTTGTTTCCGACGCCATGGCCGCCCCGCTGGCCAGACCGATGATCAAAAAAAGTCTGAAATGGGGAATGGTCAAAGAAGAACTTTCCATTATGGACAAGTTCAAGCTCCTGAAAGATCTGGGTTATGACGGCGTCGAACTGGATTCACCGGATAATCTGGACATGAAAGAAGTGTTGGCAGCAAGGGATAAAACAGGTCTGGAACTGCCGGGAACTGTCAATTCGATGCACTGGAAACTGCCGCTATCCGATCCTGATCCGAAGAAAAGGGAAGAATGCGTGAAATCCATTGAAAAGGCATTGCGCGATACCAAGCAATATGGCGGAACAACGGTTCTGGTTGTGCCGGGTGTCGTTAATGCAAGCGTGAGTTACAAGGAGGCATACGAGCGTTCGCAGGCGGAAATCCGCAAGCTGTTGCCGGTTGCAGAAGAAACAGGCGTTAAAATCGCTTTTGAAAATGTCTGGAACCAATTTTTGCTGAGCCCACTGGAAGCCGCGCGTTATGTCGACGAGTTCAATCATCCAATGGTCGGCTGGTATTTCGATGTAGGAAATGTTCTGCGTTACAGCTGGCCTGCTTCCTGGATTGAAGCACTGGACAAGCGCATCCTGAAACTGGATCTGAAAGAATTCAGCTTTAAGAAACAAAACGAGCTTGGCCTCTGGAAAGGCTTTGACGTTGAGTTTATGGAAGGCGACTGCAACTGGTCCGATGTAAACAAGGCGCTTCAGAAAATCGGGTATTCCGGCTGGGCTTCTGCGGAAGTGGCAGGCGGAGACCGGAAACGGCTGCTGACGATCCGTGAGAAAATGGACGAAGTTTTTAAAGCGTGATCATATTATTTTACCAAAGCAAAAGAGCCTGAAATTTCAGGCTCTTTTGCTTTATAGCGCTTTGGAGAAACGTTCATTTTACCTTGTAACGCGTTCTTGCATAATGCCGCAAAGTTGAAATTTTCAGTTGCTTGTTAGTGATCTGTACCAGTTTGTAGGATTTGAATTCCTTGTTTTTATCCAGAAAACCGATAATGCACGATTGTTCCTTGTCGCCTTTCCGGATTTCCACTTTAGGTTCAATGCCGAAATTCGGAATCGTTATCGAATCTTCAGCTTCCAGTTCCTTGTATTTCATTTTTACCAGAAAATCGAAAGTTGCTTTTGTTTCATACACATCAACGGCAAATTTCCAGTCATTCAGCGGATCTTTTACCTTTTCGGAGTAACTCGCCACAGGCGCGGAATTTACAGACGTCCTTTCCAGATTGATTGTGTCATTGACAACCTTCATGGACGGTTCTTCCTGGTTATCCTGATTATTCTGTTGGTTACAGGCAAGCACGGCCAGTAAAATGAAGAAGCTGTAATATTTCATGGCAAGGATCATTTGGTTCAAGGTCGTCACTGTTTTGCAATATACCTTTGTTATTTGCATTAAATAAAATATTTTACGAGTTACATTTCAAACCAAGCGCCGATATTCCCGCCTCTTATCTTTTACTTAAACCATGGCATTGAACTATATTTTTGTTGCATTCTTTGTAATTGCCTTTCTGTTAGCCACTTTAAAATTTATCCTGACCGGCGATGTTCAGACTTTCAAAGCAATTACGGAAGGAATGCTGGAAATGGCCAAAGTTGCCGTCATGGATATTGCCTTGCCGCTGACCGGCGTGATGACGTTTTTTCTGGGTATACTGAACGTAGGTGAAAAAGCCGGAATTATTAATGTGCTTGCCAGATTTATAGGCCCTTTCTTTAACAAACTTTTTCCCGAAGTCCCGAAAGATCATCCTGCAAACGGACAAATGATCATGAATTTTTCGGCCAATATGCTTGGTCTGGACAATGCCGCGACGCCGTTCGGGCTCAAAGCCATGCAAAGTCTTCAGGAACTCAATCCGAGTAAAGACACCGCTTCCAATGCGCAGATCATGTTTCTGGTGCTGCATACTTCCGGTCTGCAGATTATTCCGTTATCCATTATTGCGCAAAGGGCAATCCTGGGCGCTGCAAGTCCGTCCGACGTATTTATTCCTTGCGTAGTCGGGACTTATGTCACAACGGTTGTGAGCATGATCATTACGGCAACATGGCAAAAAATCAATTTATTCAACCGGACCGTCATGCTCGGGCTCGGAAGCGTCACGGCATTCATCGGACTTGCACTTTGGTATCTTTCCGGCCTGCCCAAAGAGCAGATCGAACTGATCTCCGTGTTGACAGGAAATTCCATACTGCTGTTTATCGTGGCCGGATTTCTGTTTTGGGGCATGTATAAAAAAGTAAATGTATTTGAAACCTTTATTGAAGGCGCAAAAGGCGGTTTCACAACTTCCGTGACCATTATTCCTTACCTCGTCGGATTGCTCGTTGCCATCAGCGCGTTCCGGAACTGCGGTGCTATGGATTATCTGATTGAAGGATTGAAATGGCTTTTTTCACTTTCAGGACTGAATACGGACTTTGCGGATGCCCTGCCGGTTGCGCTCATGAAGCCGCTGAGCGGGAGCGGGGCAAGAGCGCTGATGATCGATGCCATGAAAGAATTCGGGCCGGATTCCTTCATCGGGCGCCTGGTTTGTATTTTCAACGGCTCGGCAGATACGACACTTTACATTGTAGCGCTTTATTTTGGTTCTGTCGGAATCAAAAACACACGATATGCCATTGTAGCGGGGTTAATTGCCGATCTGATTGGCGTTCTGGCCGGAATATGGCTGGGTTACCTGTTTTTCCACTGACATTTCCTGCTCCGTTCCAGTTACCGTTTTACCCTTGGAAGTAACCGTCCGTACAAAATGGATGGCTGTTTTTTAATGTAAGGCGTAATATTGATTATCTAACTACGGACAGTTTATGCTGAAACATTTCTCCAGATTCCTGCTTGTTCCCTTTCTGATTTTCAGAATGATGTTTCTGCCGGCAGCCTTTGCGCAAACCAATATAAACCAGCCGGCCAATACGTACTCGCTTGAAGATTGCATCCGGATTGCGCTTGAAACCAATCCGCAGGTAAAACAGGCGGAACTTCAGGTTCAGTCGGACAACAACATTTACCAGCAGTCCAAATGGCAGCGGTTTCCGAGTGTGAGTTTCAGTGCCGGCCAGGGTTTCAGTTTCGGCCGGAATATCGATCCGTTTACCAACCAGTTTGTACAGCAGAACATCAGTTCCAACAATTATCAGCTTGGCGGCCAGGTTACGCTTTTCAATGGATTTCAGATCAAAAATACAATCCGGAGAAGTGATATCAATCTGCAGGCAAGCGCAAAAGACCTGGATGCGACCCGGAACGACATCATGCTGAACGTGGCGTTGTCTTATCTTCAGGTCATTACCAATCAGGAACTGATTGAAGTGGCGCAGCGGCAAGTGGATGCTTCTTCCCTTCAGGTGGAAAGAACCGCGCGGCTTGTGGAGGCCGGAACGCTTGCAGAAAGCAATCTGCTGGATCTGAAGGCGCAGCTTGCCAATGACGAGCTGACTTTGGTTAACGCAGAAAACAATCTGGAAACCGCCAAACTGAACCTTAAACAATACATGAACATGCCGGGAAGCGATCCGATCAATGTCGTTGAAATACCGGTTGCCGATCCGACACTTCAGGCATATGACGCGACGATTCAGCAGATTTACGAAGCAGCAGTCAACAATCTTCCGCAGATGAAAGCAGCAAATCTCCGCATAGAGGCAGCAAAAACCAATGTGGATCTGGCAAAAGGAGCAGGAATGCCTTCGCTCACGCTCAACGGCGGCGTTTACACGGCTTTTTCGAGCGCCGCGCCAAAAGAACGTTTTGTTTCGGACGGTTCCGGGGCGACGATGGTGGAAGTAACGTCCGCGACAGATTACATTGTTTACAACAACGAGCAGCTTCCGATAGTCCAGAAAGTGTCCACGCCCAATGGTTCCCTGCGTTATTTCGGCTATTTTGATCAGTTGAATTTCAACCGGAACTCGGCCATTAACCTGAATCTGACAATTCCTATTTTTACCAACTTCAGAGTAAAATATAACGTCGCCAATGCCAAGATCCAGCAGAAAACGTATGAATATCAGGCGCAGCAAGTGCAGCTGACGATCCGTAAAAATGTGGAACAGGCCTATATTGATATGAACAATGCGGCAAAAAGATATTCGGCAACAGCCAATCAGGTTCGTGCACTGACAGAAGCATTCCGTGTTTCTCAGGCAAAATTTGACGTGGGCGCCGTGAATTCTGTTGAATACAACATTGCAAAAGCCAATCTCGACAGGGCCAACGGAAATCTGGTGCAGGCGAAATACGATTATGTATTCCGTACAAAAATCCTTGATTTCTACATGGGCCGTCCGCTGTCCGATTTCTAAAATCCGGCCGGAAAAGTTTCTTATCAATTAAAATCAAAAAATGTAACCGTAATTATATGGCACGTAAATCTTCGACACGAATCTGGTGGATTACAGCAGGCATTCTGATACTTCTTGTTGCCGGTTTATTCGGGGCCAAACAAGCCGGATACATCGGCAAGCCGAAAACGACCGAAGTGGAATATACAACGGTCAAACGCGCCGACATTATAGAACGTGTGAGTGCGTCGGGAAAAGTGCAGCCGGAAGTGGAAGTGAAGCTGAGCCCGGACGTTTCGGGAGAAATAATCAGCCTGAACGTAGCAGAAGGCGATTCGGTAGTGAAAGGGCAACTACTGCTGAAAATCCGTCCCGATAATTATGAGTCTTTACTGGCGCGTGCGCAGGCTACGGTGAATTCCAGCAAGGCCAATTACGAGCAGACCAAGGCGATGGTGGCGCAGGCGGAAGCACGGCTTTTACAGGCAAAGGCCAATTTTGAAAGAAATAAAAAGTTGTACAACGACAAAGTCATTTCCGCTGCCGATTACGAGCAGTTTTTGTCTTCTTACGGCGTTGCGCAGCAGGATCTGGAATCGTCGAAGGCCAATGTTTCAGCGGCTCTTTATAATATTAAAAGTGCCGAGGCGGGATTAAAGGATGCAGCCGAAAACCTTCGTAAAACGAGCATATTTGCGCCGGTAAGCGGAATTGTTTCCTTGCTGAACGTGGAAGCCGGCGAACGTGTGGTCGGAACTTCACAGATGGCCGGAACGGAAATGATGCGCATTGCAAACCTCAGCAACATGGAAGTACGCGTGAATGTCAATGAAAACGATATTGTGCGCGTAGCGCTCGGAGACACTGCGGAAATAGACGTGGATGCATACAGTGCTTCGGGAAGGAAATTCAGAGGTATTGTAAAGGAAATTGCAAATACGGCCGCCGGACTTGCATCTTCCGCAACCGGAAGCGCGGCTTCTTCCAGCATTTCAGCCGATGCAGTGACCGAGTTTGAAGTAAAGGTGAAAATTCTGAATGAATCCTTTGAAGATCTGCTGGTTTCCAAAACCAAAAAATCATATCCGTTCAAGCCGGGCATGACGGCTTCGGTCGAAATTATCACGGAAAGAAAGAACGGCGTTGTGTCCGTGCCGATTGCAGCCGTAACGACCAGAAGCAACAATGCCGCCAATCCAGGGAACAATCAGCCAAACACAGATGAAAATACGGAGGGAACTGATAAAAAGCCGAAAAAGGAAGAAGCCGTCAAGGAAGTGGTTTTCATGGACGTGAATGGAAAGGCTGTGATGAAAGAAGTAAAGACGGGCATCAGCGATTTTGAAAATATCGAAGTATTATCCGGGCTCAAACCGGGCGACACGATCATTTCAGGACCGTACATTGCCGTTTCCAAAAACCTCAATAACGGCGACCTGATTGAAAAAAAGAAAGAAGATGTGAAAAAAGACGATAAAAAATCAAATGAAAACGGGAACTGATACGTTTTAAAAAAGTAATAAGTTCGATTTAGTTTAGGTTAAAAAGGAAAATCCTTGCGGCTTTGCTGCAAGGATTTTTTATTTATTACCCCGCTAGTCATACATTTCTGTTAAAATCTTCTCATTTTTGAAACCCGTCACAAACGGAAAGATCGGCAGACCGCCTTTGAAGATGTTAATGGTATTTCAGGAATGAGTTTGAACAATAATACAAAAATAGCTGTCATCGGAGGCGGAAGCTGGGCCACTGCACTGATCAAGATATTGTGTGAACAGAATCATGTTCAGATACGCTGGTGGCTGCGTAATCAGAATGACATTGCGCATATCCGGAAATTTCACCATAATCCGAGTTACCTCAGCGATGTTGTACTTTCTCCTAAAAAAATAAAGGTTTTTGAGAAAATCCAGGATGCGGTAAAAGGCGCCGATTATGTGATTCTGGCCGTTCCAGCCGCTTTTATTCAGGAATCGTTGCAGCCATTATCAGCAAAGCATCTGAAAGGCAGGCGCATTGTTTCGGCAATAAAAGGCATGCTGCCCGACAGAAACATGCTGATTACCGACTGGATCGCAAACGAATACGAGATCGAACTCAGCGAAACCTGCGTGATTGCCGGTCCGTGCCATGCCGAAGAAGTCGCACTTGAAAAACAGTCTTACCTTTCCATTGCTTCCACGGAATGCCCGGCTCCGGAAGATTTTGCAAAACTGATGACATGCCGCTACGTAACCGCCAATCCGCTCGATGACTTGTACGGCGTGGAATATTCAGCTGTGATGAAAAACATCATTGCGCTGGCTTGCGGCATTACGCACGGGCTTGGCTATGGCGATAATTTTCAGGCCGTGCTGGTTTCCAACGCCATGCAGGAGATCGGCAGTTTTGTGACCGCACTGGATGCACGCGAGCGCAACATCAGTTCATCGGCGTATCTGGGTGATTTGCTTGTGACGGCTTATTCCCAGTTCAGCCGTAACCGGCTATTCGGAAACATGATCGGCCGCGGTTACAGCGTAAAAGCGGCGCAGCTGGAAATGAAAATGATCGCAGAAGGCTATTACGCAACGAAAAGCATTCATGAACTGAATAAAATTCACAATGTAAATCTGCCGATAACAAATGCCGTTTTCAGGATTCTCTACGAAGAGCATGCGCCGGCGCAAGTTATGGACGATCTGAAAAAATTAATGAAATAATCGAATTCATTTCTTCTGAAAATAGTCACCTTAACCCCGGATCCCAACATGAGTATCAAACTTCCGAACAACTGCTTCTTAACAGGAATTTGCTTTATGCTGATTGCCGCCGCATCATGCAATTCAAAAAAAACAGAAACTGCTGAAGATGTAAAAACGGATTCACTAGCTAACAAAAAGGAATTTGTATTCGGAGATGACCGCCCGTTTGCACAGTGCCATGCTTCAACGCTCGTCCGCCTGAACGACGGTCAGTTTCTGATCGCATGGTTTGGAGGCACGGAAGAAAAGAACCCGGATGTAGGCATCTGGCTTTCGAAAGGACGTCCCGGAAAATGGAGCGCACCAAAGGAAATTGCCAAAATAAGGGAAGATGCGCACTGGAATCCTGTTTTACAAAGAACTTCGGATGGTAAAATCCATTTGTATTTCAAAGTAGGCAAGGAAATACCGCAGTGGGAAACATGGGTAAAATCTTCGGACGACAACGGCGAAACCTGGTCCGACGCTTATGAACTGGTAAAAGGCGACAAAGGCGGAAGAGGGCCTGTAAAAAACAAACTGATCGAACTCTCAAACGGCGACTGGCTGGCCGGCTCGTCCAATGAAGAAAACCGCTGGGAAGTTTTTGTGGACAGAAGCACCGATAAGGGAAAAACCTGGACAGCAAGCCCGTATTTTAAAATTGATACAACCGAAATCAAAGGAAAAGGAGCCATTCAGCCGACATTATGGGAATCC
Source organism: Dyadobacter sediminis (assembly GCF_005860765.1). Taxonomy (GTDB): domain Bacteria; phylum Bacteroidota; class Bacteroidia; order Cytophagales; family Spirosomataceae; genus Dyadobacter; species Dyadobacter sediminis. The sequence goes on from NZ_VCEI01000021.1 coordinate 476,077, forward strand.
AAACCCGGAAACGTGCATATGCTCGTACGTACAACCGGCGGCGTAATCGGCCGGAGCGACTCAAATGACAATGGAAAAACATGGTCTGAAATCAAAAAAACCAGTTTGCCAAACCCGAACAGCGGAATTGATCTTGCAAAAATACCCGACGGCACGCTCGTACTTGCCTACAATCCAAACGACAAGGACTGGGGATCGCGTTCGCCGCTTTCACTTGGGTTATCGTACGACAACGGACAGAACTGGACGGACCGGATTGACATTGCAACCGGTAAAAAAGACGATGAATATTCCTATCCTGCCATCATCAGCTGGGGCGATTCCGTAGCCGTAACTTATACTTACAACCGGCGCAATGTCGCGTTCTGGACAGGAAGCAAAAAGGATATTGTGGAACTGGCCGCAAAGGAAAAGAAAAAGAACTGACCGGCTTTCAGTAGCCTTTCAGTTCCAGATCGTACGATTCTTTCATTTCGACGCGCTTGCCCATTTTTTTCTGAATGATCTGAAAATGATGCACATCTTCCGGGACAATCAGCGATATAGCCTCGCCGGAAGCTTCTGCGCGGCCGGTCCGGCCTATCCGGTGAACATAATCCTTGGGTGAGCGCGGCAGTTCGAAATTGATCACATGCGGCAGAAACTGGATGTCGATTCCGCGGGAAGCCAGATCCGTAGCGACCAGTACTGTCAGTTTTCCGGATTTAAACTTGTTTAATGCCTCTGTTCTGGCACCCTGGCTTTTTTTGCTGTGCATCGCCATCGCCTGAATGCCGTTTTTGTTCAGCTTTTCAACCAGATTATCCGCCGTGCGCGTAGCCGAAACAAATACCAGAACCTGTTTCATGTTTCCTGTTTTGATCAGATACCGAAGCAAAGGTCCTTTTCGATCCGGATCAACGAAATAACCCGTTTGTTTGATCAGATCCAGGTTTTGTTCTTCTTCAGCAATTTCGATGCGGACGGGGTTTCTGAGCTGTTCTTTATTGATGTTGTCCACTTCTTCGCCGAGCGTTGCTGAAAAAAGAATGCTCTGGCGTTTTTTTGGCAGCAGGAAAAAAATATCTTTCATTTCCTCGGCAAAGCCAAGATTCAGGATTTTGTCCGCTTCATCCAGCACAAGCATCTGCGTTTCCGAAAGACTGAGCGCCTTGTACGAAAGCAGATCCAGTAACCTTCCCGGCGTGGCAACGAGGATTTCTACGCCTTGCAAGGAAATCATCTGCGGATTAATGGAAACACCTCCGTATACAGCCAGCGTTTTTACTTTTCTCGGAAGCCTTTCACCGAAAGTCTGGAAAACAACTGCAATCTGTACGGCCAGTTCCCTTGTCGGTACCAGTACCAGCGCAGTAATATGCCTGTTTTTTGCTGCCGGTTTGTTTTGAAACAGTTCAAGAATCGGCAGAACAAAACTGGCTGTTTTTCCGGAACCCGTTTTGGCAATACCCAGCACATCATGCCCTTTCAGGATAGCCGGGATCGCTTCCTGCTGAATCGGGAAAGGTTGAGTATAATTCTGTTCTTCAATGGTTTTTAATAAGGATTCTGATAAGCCAAGGGATTTGAAAGACATACGGTTCTGCTTGCAGTTGGTCGGATAAAACTTGCTGATGTGTACAAAGATACCATTACCCGGGAAAATAACCTTTCAATTTGCACAGCCGGAACCCGAAACCTACGGATAACAATCAATACTTTACAGCATAAATATGTCCTATAACCGCAGAGAATTTTTACAGCAACTTGGCTCGGGCGCACTTCAGCTGGGTTTGATCAGCGCCGTTCCGACTTCTTTATGGGCATCATCAGCATCATCGTTCCGGTCTGTGCAGTTGCCAAGGAGCAGCCCCGAGTCGCAGGGGGTATCTTCAAAAGGAATTCTGGATTTTGTAAATGCCGTTGAATCCGAAACGCTTCATCTGCACAGCCTGATGATTCTGCGAAAAGGGAAAGTAGTAGCGGAAGGCTGGTGGGCGCCGTACGCGCCGGAACTGAAGCATACGCTTTACTCGCTCAGCAAAAGTTTTACTTCCACAGCCATCGGCATGCTCGTCGCTGACGGAAAGCTGTCTGTCGAGGATAAAGTAATTTCCATTTTCCCGGACGAAAAACCTGCCGATGTAAGTCCCAACCTGGCTGCCATGCGCGTTCAGGACTTGCTGACGATGTCCACAGGCCATGACAAAGATGCAACGCCGGCCGTTCGCGAATCTTCGGACAAAAACTGGATCAAGTCATTTCTTGCCCAGCCCGTGGAACATACGCCCGGAACGTTCTTTGTTTACAATAGTGCGGCTACTTACATGCTTTCGGCGATTGTACAGAAACGCAGCGGAAAAACATTGCTTGAATTTCTTGGGCCCAGACTGTTTCAGCCGCTCGGCATTGAAGGTGCGGACTGGGAAACGGACCCGAACGGAATCAACACCGGCGGCTGGGGATTACGTGTGAAAACAGAAGACATTGCAAAATTCGGGCAATTGTACCTGCAGAAAGGCATGTGGAACGGAAAACAGCTTCTTCCGGAATCATGGGTAAATGAAGCGACCCGTTCGCACATCCAGTCCAAAGGCGGATCGCGGAAGAAAGAGGAAAATGACTGGCTGCAAGGTTACGGTTATCAGTTCTGGCGGTGCCGTAACGATGCTTACCGCGGTGACGGCGCTTACGGACAATATTGCATTGTGATGCCGAAGGAAGAAATGGTGATTGCGATTACAAGCGAAACGAGCAACATGCAGGCCATTCTGGATGAGGTATGGAACAACATTCTGCCGGCTGTCAAATCGGAAGATGCTTCTGTCGGTAAAAATATCCAGGAGCAGCTGCAACGGAAACTGACTTCGCTTGCACTGCCGCTTGAAACGGGCAAGCCGCAGTCACCGATCGTTTCAAAGATCAATAACAGAGCTTACAGCATCAGTGAAAATTCCCTGAACGTAAGCAATGTTGCGCTTTTGTTTGCAAAAGATTCGTGTACGTTTAAAATGAAAGACAATCAGGGCGAGCACCGGATCAGTTGCGGCATCGGCAAATGGAAAAGCGGTGAAACAAGCCTTTCCACAATCCCGTTAAAGCTTGTTCCCACACCGGTGCCGGGCGAAAAAATGACCAAAATAGCAGCCAACGGCGCATGGATCGACGAGAATACGTTTGAAATGACGTGGAGATTTGTAGAAACCGCGCATTATGAAAAGGTCAGATGTGTGTTTGAGGAAAATAATGTTCAGGTTGAGTTTAAGAAGAGCCTTGCGGTGCTCAACAATTCAAAAGATCCACGGCCTGTTCTGACCGGAAAACAGATTGCATAGCAGGTTTTTATTAGCTGTTAGCTATTGGCTTTTAGCTGTTGGGATATAATTTCTGATACGCGGTCGATTGAAAATGATTAGTTCAACTTATTTCAGGTAATAACTTCTAACCATTACAGCATTCATTTATGAAAAAGAACATTTCCATTTTTCTGTTGCTTAGCCTTTTTTCATTTGCAGCAAAAGCGCAGAAATTCAGGCCGTTGGATAAAAGCCCGCGCGACATTGCCTACTTCCCCGACCATTTTGCACACGACCGGAAAGATGGTGAAAAACCTTTGATCAAAGTTTCCTACAGCCGTCCGTATCTGAAAGGAAGAGAAGCTTTCGGGAAGCTGGAACCTTATGGAAAAGTATGGAGAACGGGTGCGGATGAATCCACCGAGATCAAGTTTTATCAGGATGCCAAAATTGCGGGCAAACCTGTAAAAGCCGGAACGTACTCGCTGTTTACAATTCCCGGTGAAAAAGAATGGACCATTATCCTGAGCTCCGACCTGGATTACTGGGGCGCTTACAAATACAAGGAAGGCAATGACGTATTGCGCGTAACGGCTCCGGTAAAAAAAGCAGATGCTCCGATTGAAAACTTTTCCATTGTTTTTGAAAAATCATCAGATAATGCAGCAAAAATGTTCCTGGGCTGGGAAACAACCGTTGTTGAAGTTCCGGTCACTTTCTAGAACCTGAAACATTCCAGCTTGGGTTCTGACCCTGAAAAAGGCATCATAGCCGTATAACCGCGTACGTTTTTGTTCATCAGGATTGCACATAACTGCATGGTCCTGTTTTCTCAGGTTTCCTGTCAAAAGCAAACTGGCATCATTATTGTTAAAAAGCAGATGAAGGTTGTAAAAACCTGCAATCTGCTTTTTTGTTTTTTAACAAACCCGATATGATTATGATCAGAATTACCCGCCTTACCGTGGCATACATCCTTGCCGTTACTACAATGATCGGATGCAACAGTAAAGAAAAAGAAAAGGAGGAAGCTGCCAAAAGCGGCCCGGACACGGTAAAAACCGAAGCTGAAAAACTGACTTTGCCGCCGCCTTTTGCGACCGAATCCGCAGAAAAACGTCCGGATGAAGCTGGCTGGCCGGAAGGAAAAATGCCGAAAGCGCCCGTTGGATTTACGGTAACCAAGTTTGCAGATAAACTGGACAGCCCAAGATGGACGTACATCGCACCGAACGGCGATATTTTCGTGGCCGAATCGAACACGAAAAAAAGTGCTGACCGAATAACGCTTTTGAGGGATGTGAACAAAGACGGCAAGCCGGAACTGCGGGAAATTTTCCTTGAAAAGCTGAACAAGCCATTCGGTATGCTGGTGCTTAAAAATTTCTTTTATGTAGCCAATACCGACGGACTTTACCGGTATCCTTATAAAGCAGGCGAAACCAAAATGACGGGCAAAGGTGAAAAAATACTGGAACTGCCTGCCGGCGGATACAATAATCACTGGACCAGAAATCTGCTGGCCAATGCGGACGGCTCCAAAATTTACGTTTCTGTGGGTTCCGGAAGTAATGTCGGCGATAACGGCATGGACAAGGAAAAGCGCCGTGCCAATATTCTGCAGATCAATCCGGACGGAACAGGTGAGAAAATTTATGCAAGTGGATTGAGAAATCCGGTCGGAATGGATTGGGAACCGGGTACCAACGTATTGTGGACTGCAGTAAACGAGAGGGACGAACTGGGTGATGAACTGGTCCCGGATTATGTCACCAGCGTGAAGGAAGGCGGTTTTTACGGCTGGCCTTATTCTTACTTTGGCCCGAACGTGGACCCGCGCCGCAAAGGTGAAAATCCTGAACTTGTAGCCAAGGCCATCGTTCCGGATGTGGCTGTCGGAGCGCATACCGCCTCGCTTGGATTTGCTTTCTATGATAAAAACCAGTTTCCGGCCAAGTATTATAAAGGTGCTTTTGTTGGTCAGCACGGCTCATGGAACCGTTCCAGACTTTCCGGTTATAAAGTCATTTTTATTCCTTTTGAAAATGGAAAGCCTACCGGAAAACAGGAAGATTTCCTGACAGGGTTTATAGACACCGAAGACAAAGTATTTGGTCGTCCGGTTGGTGTTACGGTCATGGAAGACGGATCATTGCTTGTAAATGATGATTCGGGAGATACGATCTGGCGGGTCACAGCTGGGAAGTAGGATGGAGAAAGCAGAATTGTCATTTGTTGTCATGTATTGTTATAAGTCATTTGTATTTATGTATTGTCAATAAAGTCATTTATAGTTTAAAATGGCTTTTGGTAATTTGAATTGCTCTGCGTGACTATATTATAAAAGGTATTTTGCTTAGGCGATGTACCTTTTTTTGTGGAATTGAAAATATAAATCACGGAATGTTTGTATAAATATACCGATTGGTATATTTTTGTGAGGTGATTATTTCAGTAGGATGAACAAGGCAGAAAAAACCAGGCAATTTATCATTGAAAAGACGGCTCCGATCTTTAATGTAAAGGGATTTGCAGGAACGTCCATCAATGATATGATTCAGGCGACGGGCCTTACAAAAGGAAGTATTTACGGAAATTTCAGAAACAAGGATGACGTTGCGCTGGCTGCTTTTGACCACAACCTCAAAATGGTTCATAAAGTAATCAGGCATGAAATGGACAGCAAGGATTCTGTTAAAGAGAGACTTCTGGTGTATGTGCATGTGTACAACAACTTTCTCGAATTTCCTTTTCCGGACGGCGGATGTCCGATCCTGAATACCTCCACGGAAGCCGACGATACGCACCCCGAACTCCGGCAAAAAGCGGCCGATGCCATCATGCAATGGAAAAACAATCTACAGGCATTGATTAAAAAAGGCATGGATAACCGGGAATTTCATGCAGATACGGATCCGGAGCAAATGGCCCTGACCATTATTGCCATGATTGAAGGCGGAATCATGATGGCGAAGGTCACAGGCAAATTGAACTACAGAAATGCAGTTATGAAGTCCATTAAAAAAATGATCGATGATTTAGGTTAAAAAATTTTACAGTAGAATATACCGATCGGTATATAATTTCGGATTAAACAAAAACAAAAATGAAAACAACTGGAAACGTGATTCTGATAACCGGCGGAAGTGCCGGGATCGGTTTTGAAATTGCGCGTATTTTTTCGGAGCAGAACAATCAAGTGATTATAACTGGCAGAAATGAAATACGGCTGCGCATGGCCGCTGCAAAGCTGAAGAACGTAACGCCCTTTGTTTGTGACGTAACCGTTCCGGACGATGTAGACAAGCTGGCTGATTATCTGAAAAAGAATTTTCCGGATCTCAATGTAATCATCAACAACGCCGGAAAAGCATCTTACTATAAACTGGACGGCGATGACAACGCGTTTGCAAATGCGGAAGAGGAAATGCTTACGAATTATTTGTCTGTTATCCGGCTCAATCAGAAGTTGCTTCCGCTGCTGAAAAACGTGGCACAAGCCGCTATTGTCCATGTTTCCAGTATTGTTGCTTTTGTTCCGAACCATGTGCTGCCTACGTATGCCGCCAGTAAAGCCGCGCTGCATTCTTATTCGCAGTCGCTGCGCTTCACGCTTGGAAATGCTACGAACATCAAAGTTTTTGAACTGATGCCGCCGCTGGTCAACACGGATTTTTCACAGGAAATAGGCGGTACAAACGGCATTCCGCCCAGGCAGGTTGCCGAAGATCTGATGAATGCTTTTGAAGATGATACTTATGAAATTCATGTCGGCCGGACTGCGCAACTTTATCAGCTTTTTCAGCACGATCCTGCCGGTGCGCTGCTGGCCATGAATTCGTAACCGTTTGTTACAAAAATTGGTTGAAATATTCTTTTCAGTACATACAACACAATGAAACACAGAATTGCATTTGCCATGATTATGGGAATTATTACTACGGGCATAATTTCCTTTACTTTGATTTCCATTAATATTGGATTTGTTAGCAATTTTTTAGTGATTTGGCTGAAATCTTGGAGCATGGCCTATATAGCAGTCATTCCGGTGATTTTACTGGTAGGACCGATTGTACAAAAACTGGTAAATTCCATGTTCAAAGAGGCAGTGACCCGGCAGTATGATTCGTAATGCCCGGTGTCTTAGAAACAATTCAACATTTTATGAAAAGAGTAGTAGTTACAGGTTTGGGAGTAATATCTCCATTGGGCAATACGGTTGGCGAGTTCTGGAAAAATATAGTCAATGGTAAAAGCGGCGCCGCCACGATTACCAAAATGGACGTTTCCAAATTTAAAACCCAGTTTGGATGCGAAGTGAAAGACTTTAATCCGGAAGCTTACATTGAAAAAAAGGAATTGAAAAAGTTTGATCTGCATACGCAGTACGCCATTGCAGCTTCGGACGATGCTATAAAAGATGCAGGTCTGGATTTCAGCACGATAGATGTTTCGGAGCGCCATGATATGGGCGTGATCTGGGCTACGGGAAACGGCGGTATGGGCACATTTGAAGATCAGCTTCTTGAATTCCATGCGTCGGGCGGTGTTCCGCGTTTCAGTCCTTTCTTTATTCCTAAAATGATCGTTGACATTGCCGCAGGCGTTATTTCGATCCGGCATAAACTGCATGGCCCCAATTACTGTACGGTTTCTGCCTGTGCATCTTCCAATACGGCGGTGATCAGCGCATTTGATACAATCAGACTGGGAAAAGCGAAACTGATGGTTGCCGGCGGTTCGGAAGCAGCCATTATTTATTCGGCTCTTGGCGGATTCGGCGCAGCACAGGCACTTTCCAAAAGGAACGACTCACCCGAAACAGCTTCGCGTCCTTTTGACAAAGACCGGGACGGTTTTGTAATGGGCGAAGGCGCAGCTGCCCTGATTCTGGAAGACCTGGAATATGCCGTGGCTCGCGGCGCAAAAATCTATGCAGAAATCGTTGGCGGCGGCATGGCAGCCGATGCTTATCACCTGACCGGCACACCGCCGGACGGAATGGGCGCTGCGCTGGGCATGAACAAAGCATTGAAAGAAGCGGGCATTTCAGCCGATAAGATCGATTACGTCAATGCACATGCCACTTCGACCGGATTGGGCGATATGAGTGAGCTGAACGGAATGAAGCAGGTATTTGGCGATCATCCCGTTGCGATCAGTGCTACAAAATCCATGACCGGCCACCTTTTGGGCGCAGCCGGCGCTATTGAAAGCATTGTGAGTGTAATGGCCGTTAAAGAAGACATCATTCCTGGCACCATCAATACGGTAAATCTGGACGAACATGTTCCGGAAGGCATGAACATCATACTCGGCGAGTCGATCAGAAAGACTGTGAATTATGCGCTTAACAACACCTTCGGATTTGGCGGCCATACGGCGACTTCCATTTTCAAGAAATACACCGAATAGCCGCTTTTGATTAATCGGTCAGTTCCGAAAGCACTTCTACAACCCCGTTTTCATCGTTACTTTTAGCGAGAGAACGGGCTGCTTTTTTTATATCCGGATGTGCATTGGCCATTGCATACGAAAAATGTGCTTTTTGCAGCATTTCAAGGTCGTTCAGATAATCTCCGAATGCCATTGTTTGTTCCGGTGAAATTCCGTACATCTTTTGAAGCACTTCCATGGCTTTGCCTTTATTCGCGTTTTTATCGGAAATATCCAGCCAGATTTGCCCCGAGATTTTTACCTGAAGATGATCTGCATAATGTTTGAAATGCGGGTAACTGTTTGTTTCAGAACCGGCAAGATCACATAATGTAAATTTCAGAAACTGGTCGTCGTCCACTTTCGTCAGGTCCTCAACGACTTCGTAGCGTTCAAAATACAGTTTCAGATGATTGATGAATTCAGGTTCGTCGCTTTCAACATACGCTTTTTTCTTGCCGCAGATGACTGCATACGTATCCGGAATTGATCTGGAAAGCAGCACCAGCTCTTTGACAATTTGCCCGTCCATATCCTGAATATGGATTTCTTCATCCTGAAAAACAACATAACTTCCGTTTTCTGCGGCAAAAATGACTTCATCTTTAATGGTATGAAGCGTTTTCAGCAGATTGAAATACTGCCGGCCGCTTGCAGCCACGAACAGGATTCCATGCGCTTTCAGCTTTTGGAAAACAGGGTAAAAAGATTCATGCAGTTCATGTTTTGAGTTTAAAAGCGTTCCGTCCATATCCGTCGCCACCATCCTTATATCCGAAAAATTCATACGATTTGTTTAAGTTTGCCTTATTGATTCCATTACCGTGCCAAGGTTTCACGCAACATTCTTTTCATGCCGTTCAGACAGTTTCCGTGTTGTTCCGAACCGGCGTGCATCTTTTTCTGTTGGGTAAAAACAAGCCCGCAGCTTCAAATAAACGCATTTTCTGTTTGTAATGAAATTTTCCAAATACTACTTGTCCGCCTTTGTATCCTTTGTGATATGGGGATTCTTCAGTCTTGCCTTAAAGCCGCTTAAAGATTATCCTTCGCTTGATATTTTATTTTACAGGGTGTTTTTCTGCGCTGTGATCATGTCCGTCACCAGTTTGTTTATAAGAAGAAAAGTGCTCGCTGACAACATCCGCATCTTTAAACAAATGCCGGCCATGCAAAGAAAAACCGTAACTGCGCTGACTTTGAGCGGAGGAGTTCTGCTGACGGCCAACTGGTTTTTCTTCATTTACGTGATGAATCATATCAGTGTAAAAGCCGCATCGTTTGCCTATCTCGTTTGTCCGATCATGACGACCGTTATTGCGTTTTTTGTACTGAACGAAAAGCTCAGCAAATGGCAGTGGACGGCGGTTTCGATGAGTGTTGCAAGTTGTATTCTGCTGTCGTTCAATAACATTGCCGATATTGCTTACAGCCTTATTGTAGCGGCTTCCTATGCATTTTATTTAGTTAGCCAGAGAAAGAATACGGGTATGGACAAGTTTCTGGTACTGACCGTTCAAATCCTTTTTTCCGCATTGATATTGCTGCCGTTTTATCCCGTTTACAGCGCCGGCATCCCGACGGAGTTCTCATTTTATGCATTGATTGCCGTTATCGCCGTCGTATTTACGATCATACCGCTTTACATGAACCTGTATGCTTTGCAGGGCGTAACTTCTTCTACCATGGGAATTTTGCTGTATATCAATCCGCTTATGAATTTCGTAACTGCGCTGTTTTACTTTCACGAGCCCATTAATTTTATCCAGATTGTTGCTTACTCCATTATCCTGATTTCCATTGTTGTCTTCAATGAAAGATTCATTTTCGGCAGGAAAAGGGCTGTACTTGTATGATTTATTTTCTGCCGGATACCGAACTCTAAATCAGCTTTCTGAAAACCAGCGATTGTATAAATCTGCTGAAATGGAAACTTTTGTAAATGCATGCGTAACGCGCAGCCAGAAATTGTGCGTCAAGGTTGGGTAATTCACCGGCTTCCACATGAGCTATTTTCCGGAAAAACCAGTACATGATTTTCAGTAAAACCAACTGCCAGATTCCTCTGGCATTTTTTTCTACATGAAAGTCTGTGAAAAGCCACAATCCGCCCGGTAAAACAAGCTTGTCGAGCAACCTGAAAACAGTTTCTGCTCTTTCCGTTCTGAAATTATCGAAGAGAAACGGCGTCATGATTACATCAAATTTTATTTCGGTATCATAATCTTCAATAGCAGTATGCACGAACGAAACCCGGTTTTGCTGCCAGTTTCTCTTTTCGGCCAGTGCGATCATGTTCCGGGAAATTTCAACATACGTAATGGAAAGCCCGCGCGGATGGATTCTGGAGAGTTCTTCCAGAATCCATCCGGTACCGCCGCCGACGATCAGAATCCGAGAAGGCGTTTTTACATGCGGCAAAAGAACCTGCTGCGAACGCACAATGGATTTCCGGAAAACCAGCCGGCTGATCGCATCGTAATTTCCGGCAATATCGTCGTAGTTATTAGTTATCATCCGTTCTTAACCATGAAATGGATAGTTTTGTGAAAAGAAAGTGCCTGCAATGCCGCAAATGGCTTTTACGAGCAAAAGTCCGTCAATAACGATCAGGTAAAAAAGAATCTTCCGCGGTTTCTGTAATGAAAAAGCAACGGCCAGAAGACAGACAAACGGAACAAGGTTCAGCAAAATAGTTATAAGGCTGAAATGCCTGTAAACTGCAAAAGTAAGGAACGACACCAGTCCGATGAGCAGCAACGGAACAAGAATATAGTAAATCGTATTTGTCAGCCCCATTCTTACGGCAAAGGTTTTCAGCTCGATATTGGCGTCGTCTTCGTAATCTTTCATGTCGAACATAATGGCATTTACCGTACAGAACATCCAGTTTTTCATAAAAAGCCAGAGCATCAGAAACGGTTCGTGAATGGAAATGCCATGTTCGATGCGGAGCATTGTCACGGGAAAAAGATTGACGCAGCCCGCCCATACAAAACCGATGACAAATGCTTTGAGCCAGCCGGTCCTTCTTAAATTCAGGGAAATGAATGTTTCAGGCAAAAGGCCGTAATATAAAATGGCGGCCACCGGAACAACGGAAAGCAGCAGCCAGTAATAAAAAGGCAAAGCGGAAATTTTGCTGAAATCTTTGATCAACAGCCACAATCCAAGGCCGATGCAAAGTATAGCCAGCACATACTGGCTGACGATTACAAAACGGTGATGAAGCCGGTACCATTCCGTTCGCGGGTTTACGGAAGCTTTTGTACTGACCGGACCGGAATAGGCCCAGGTATAATAAACAACTGTTGCGCTGAATAAAAGGATATAGTATGCCGCAGAATTGAGCGGAAGGTTCAGCTGGAAAGCAGTTTCCACGGACAATGCTACTGCAAGCAGTCCGACGAAATAATTGGCAAAAAAGACAAATGACACAATTTTGTTTCCCATACAATGAACGCGTGCCTGCAATATGCAAAACCAGTGCCTTGTAAACCGTAAACAAATGCAGTTATTTATTTTACAATTCCTGATTCTGAAATTATGTGGCAATAAGCATATGAATTTGGAATGTTTCAAGTTGGCATGGAAAGCTTCATCCGTATTTCATACATTCGGAAACAGAAACTTCTTAAACTTTAACCTTTCATGAAAAAAATAACTCCGCTGTTTCTTCTTCTTTTTTTACTTCTTGTGCAGCCGGGATTCGGCCAGGCAAAAGATCCCGTTGTCGAAAACATCGTTAAGGAAGCTACTGAAAATTCACAGCTGGAAAAGCTGGCGCATGAGCTGATGGATGTCATTGGCCCGAGGCTCGTGGGTTCTCCGCAAATGATGCAGGCGCATGAATGGGCCGTTGCCAAGTACAAAGGCTGGAATATTACGGCCAAAAATGAAAAATGGGGCGAATGGCGCGGATGGGAGCGGGGCGCTTCGCATATCGACATGATTGCGCCGCGCGTAAAATCACTGGAAGGAATGCAGCTTGCGTGGAGCCCGGGAACCGGCGGAAAAACGGTTACGGCCGAAGTCATGATCCTTCCGGATGTGGCGGATTCTGTGGCTTTCCAGAAATGGTTGCCGTCCGCAAAAGGCAAGTTTATCATGATCAGCATGAATCAGCCGACAGGCCGCCCGGATTACAACTGGCAGGAATTTGCTACCAAGGAATCGTTTGAAAAAATGAAAAAAGACCGTGATGCACAAACAGAAGCATGGGCAACCCGGCTGAAAAAAACGGGTTACAGCACGCGCACCTTGCCCGTTGCACTGGAAAAGGCCGGCGCTGCCGGTATCGTAATGTCTTACTGGTCAAAAGGCTTCGGAGCAAACAAGATTTTCGGTGCATATACCAAAACAATCCCGACTGTAGATATTTCGCTGGAAGACTACGGCCTGCTTTACCGTCTTTCGGAATCGGGCCATACGCCGAAAATCAGCGTGCGTGCGGATGCCAGGGAAACAGGTGTCAGCACCACTTTCAATACCATCGGTGAAATCAGAGGAACGGAAAAACCGGATGAATACGTCATGCTGTCCGCTCATTTTGATTCCTGGGACGGAGGAACGGGCGCAACTGACAACGGAACGGGCACCATTGTGATGATGGAAGCCATGCGTATCCTGAAAAAAGTTTATCCGAATCCAAAAAGAACGATACTGGTCGGACATTGGGGAAGTGAAGAACAGGGGCTGAACGGCTCTCGGGCTTTTGTGGAAGATCATCCGGAAATCGTTAAAAATATTCAGGCTGTTTTTAATCAGGATAACGGAACGGGGAGAGTCATAAACATATCCGGACAGGGATTTTTGAATGCATACGACTACATCGGACGCTGGTTATCGAAAGTGCCGGAATCCATTAAATCTCCGGTTGAAACCCGTTTTCCCGGCGCGCCCGGCGCAGGCGGTTCCGACTTTGCTTCTTTTGTAGCTGCGGGTGCGCCCGCTTTTTCGCTGAGTTCGCTAAACTGGTCTTACGGAACTTACACGTGGCATACAAACCGCGATACGTATGATAAAATCGTGTTCGACGATGTGCGCAGCAATGCCATACTCGCCGCCATCATGGCTTATCAGGCCAGCGAAGATCCTGTAAAAACCTCGCGTGAAAAAAGTGTACTGCCATTGAATGCAGAAGGCAAGCCGGGCGCATGGCCGGAACAAAGAAAGCCGATTCGGAGAGGCGGGCTGGATTGACAATTCTTTCAAGCAGTCATTTTTTGTCCAAAGGGCATTTTTTGTCATGGATTGGTGATTTTTGTAAAGAGACATTTTTTGTTATGGATTGTCATTTTTTGTTATGGATTGGTAATTTTTATCGAGGGGCATTTTTATCATGGATTGTTAATTGATGTATGTATGCAAAGTTGAATTTCAATGCTGGCGGTTTTTGGCAATTAGAATAAACAGTCAGGAAACTTATGTCCAGAGTAAGCAAATTGTAAAAGCCAAAAGCTAAACCGCTAACAGCCAAACACCAATAACCTTAACCACAAAACCATGCAAATAAACCAGACCGTACAAACTGACGAGAACATACTTCTGATCCGTCCGTTTGAAGAAGGCTCCGAACCGGAAAACCAATCCATGTTCAGGGCTGAAAAAGGTGAAATATGGTGGTATTCATCCCATGAAGTCTGGCTGGGCCTTGGGAAATCTCCAAAGCTCTCGGCCGTTATCCGGATTTTTAGATCGTTTTTCTTCAAGCGGAAAGACCGCTGGCCGGAACAGATCGTGCTGGATGCAAAAGGTTATTCGCCGGAATGGATCGGAAATGCCGTAAACGGAATTATTCTGGGCGGCTACAATATTCAGCTTTATAAAACAGAGCCGAAGCCTTTCAGCCGCTTTTTTGAAAAAGGTACCTTGCAGATTTTAACCTATTCGGATTCAGAAGAAGTACAGAACAGCATTCATGCTGCACAGCAGACTGCCATGGTACAAATGCGGATCATGGATCTGATGAATGCGCCGGGAAATTACAAAACGCCGCAAACGCTTGCAGAATGGGCAAAGAATTCGGGTGAGCAAAACGGGTATAAGGTCACTGTTTTTGAAAAAGAAAAATTGCAGGAACTGAGAATGCATGCTTTGTTGTCGGTGAGCAAAGGCAGCGATGCTCCCCCGGTCATGATCATCAGCGAATATGAACCTGAAAATTATCAGAAGACGATTGCACTCGTCGGAAAAGGCGTGACATTCGATACCGGCGGTATTTCCATCAAACCTTCGGCCAATATGCACCTGATGAAAAGCGACATGGGCGGCGCGGCAGCGGTACTTGGAACTTTGGAACTTGTGGCGCAGCTGAAACTGCCCGTCCGGGTTATCGGCATCATTCCTTCAACGGAAAACTGCGTGGACGGCTCCGCTACAAAGCCCGGCGATGTGATCGGTTCCTATTCCGGAAAAACGATTGAAGTCATTGATACGGATGCCGAAGGCAGGCTGATCCTTGCCGATGGGCTGAGTTACGCAGCAAAACAGTTTAACCCGGACGTGATCATTGATCTGGCCACGCTGACGGGAAGCGTTATTCAAACCCTTGGCTACGAAGCCGCCGGACTTTTTACACCCAGCGATTCGCTTGCAGAAGAACTGATTGAGGCGGGCGATTACACGGGTGAACGCTTGTGGCGCCTGCCGGTCTGGGACGAATACAAAGAAGAGATTTCATCCGATATTGCCGACGTCAAAAATTATCATGGAAAGCCGTTGGCCGGGGCAATCGTGGCTGCCAAATTCCTGGAAGTTTTTACGGATCAGCATCCGCAATGGGCGCATCTGGACATTGCAGGAACGGCTTTCGGGGATATTGAATTTGCCTCAGGCCGCTGCGGAACGGCTTACGGAATCCGTTTGCTATGTGCATACCTTTCCAAATCAGGGGTTTAATGCCGGAATAATTCAGGATCCGGGCCGGAATAATTATAATATAAATTAGCTGCATTTTCTTGCAGAACTGGTTCTATTTGCTAGATTTGAGCATGTAAGTATGGTTGTGATCCTTTCAGGATTGATCATTGCTATTATTCACCAAAGCATTTTTATATGACCCGGACCTTAACTTTTCTTTGTATATCAACATTCTTCAAGGGAAATGATTTTATGAAAGCTTGTAAAGAAGCCGGTAATAAAGTCTATTTGCTGACGGCAAAAAAGCTGGAAAACAAACCGTGGGCCAGGGAAGCCGTTGATGAATTCTTTTATGTAGAAGAAAACGAGAACGGGGCATATAATATGAACGACATCATCAATGGCCTGGCTTATGTCATGCGCAGCCGGCCCATTGACCGCGTAGTGGCGCTGGACGATTTTGATGTTGAAAAAGCAGCGCATATCCGCGAATATTTCCGGATCCCGGGCATGGGACAAACGACCGGAAGATACTTTCGTGACAAACTGGCCATGCGTACCAAAGCGGCGGAATCCGGCATTCTGGTTCCGGGATTTTCTTCTTTGTTCAATGACGACGATATCAACCGGTTTATAGAAAAATATCCGGGTCCGTGGATGATCAAACCCCGGTCGGAGGCATCCGCAACGGGTATCAAAAAAATGCACAGCGCCGAAGAATTATGGCAGACGATTCACGACCTCGGCGACAAAAGGCATGCATACCTGGTGGAACAATACAAGCCGGGCGATGTTTATCATGTGGATTCCATTTCCTATAACGGCATCGTGATTTTTTCATGGAACAGCAAATACCTCGCGCCGCCTTTTGATGTGGCGCACGGAGGCGGCATTTTCAGGTCGGTTACCGTTCCGTTCGATTCGGCGGAAGACCATGCACTGGAAACACTTGCCGTGGATCTGCTCAAAGCTTTCGGCTTGAAACACAGCGCGTCGCATACTGAAGTAATCCGTTGCCATGACGACGGAAAGTATTATTTTCTGGAAACTTCTTCCCGTGTAGGCGGCGCCAATTTATCCGAAATGGTGGAAGCCTCTTCGGGAATAAATCTCTGGAAAGAATGGGCAAGGATGGAAACGGCCGAGGCAAAAGGCGAAAGCTACAAACTGCCGCCGGTCAGAAAGGATTACGCAGGAATTATTATTTCTCTTACCCGCCAGGAATGGCCTGATGTTTCTGTTTTCAACGATCCTGAAATTGTCTGGCGCATGAACGAACCGCATCATGTCGGTTTGGTTGTCCGTTCCAAGTCGCGGGAAAAGGTCATCGAATTAATGGATCGTTATGCAGAGATCATTCAGAAAGATTATCACGCATCGGCTCCGGTTCCGGTAAGGCCAACGAATTAAGGCTGTTAATCTTGATAAATCAATTGTTATAAGCCGGCTAAGGTTTTTTAACAATTACCATTTACTTATGATTAAATATTTATCTTTTTAAAAGCTAAAAGCCAATAGCCAACAGCTAACAGCCAATAGCTAACAGCCAACAGCCATCTACTTTAAAATCAAGGAACGGATCGGTTCCATGGCCTTGTGCGTTTCCGGTTTGAAATCAAAACCCAGTATGGCGGCCATGGTGGCTGCAAGCTGAGCCTGATACAATTGGCCCTTGTTTTTTGCTTCACCGGATGCTTTGATGTCCGGGCCCATTGCCGCAATCCAGATCTCTCCGGAATCTTTGATCAGTGCGCCGTGCCCGATCCACTGTTCTTTGATCTGGTTGCCGCGTCCGTGATCGCAGGTTACAATCAGAGTCGTTTTGTCCTTGTACTGCGGCATGGACTGCAGCAATGTCCACAGCTCCGAAATCATCTGATCTTCCGCCTTTGCCGTTTCAAGGTATTGTTCATAATTGCCCTGATGCGCAAATGCGTCCGTTTCGCCCAGTGCGAGATACAATACTTTGGGCTTGTAGGCCTTTACATATTCCCTGGCAGCAAAGTAAGTGAGCAAGTCGGGGCGTTCGGTTGTAGGCTTGTTGCTCAGGCGCTGCATTTCATTGAGAAGCTGAAATTCTTTTGATAGAAATGCAAGCGAATCGCTGTCGGCATTGATGTACAGGTTGCTGTTTGCGCGGTCGAGCAGAAAAGGAAAAAGATCTGAAGTAGCAAAGACGGCCACTTTTCCTTGATATGCATTTTGCCTGTTAATGAATTCCAGCACATTCTGCGATTTGCTTGTAACAAGCCGGTTGGAACTTATCGCAGGATCAGCAAAGCCGGTCAGCATTTCACTGAAGCCGGGATAAGTAAGCCGGAAAGGATTGGTAACATCCGCCGTATTTCCGAAATTCCTGTTGCCGTACGCTACGCCTTTGGAAACAACTGTATTCCAGAAAAAGGGCATCAGTTTTTCACGGCGCTTGTTAATAGCATCATTCCAGTACCGGCTTTTTATCCGGTCTTTGTTCCTGGTAAACTGCGGTTTGTTGATCAGTACGGAATCTGCGCCTTCAAAAACTTCCTGCCAGCGCATGCCGTCCAGTACAATGACAACCAGATTCTCCGTCTTGCGGGATTGGGCAAAAGTGTGTGTAAATGACAGCAAGGCAAACGTTAAGGCAAGAAGTACGTTCATAGCTTGAAAGCCTGACGTGCCAGCAGCACCCATTCGCCTTTGGTTTTTTGCATAACCATTAAAATGCCCAGTTTGACTGAAGCCGGATCTTTGCCTTTGTTATGCGTTTCGCCCGCCAGTTTGTGCCGTACAAGCGCCACGTCGCCGGAAATGGAAATGGTCTGGTCGGAAAGCTCGATTTTAGTAAAATTAGATTCTTCACTGGTCAAAGCCCGGATGAATTCTTTTTTATCTTCCAGCAATCCGTTGGAATGGCCGTATGTAAGCATGGGCGAAGTAAGTTTGTTCAGGGCTTCTTCATTGGCATCTACAATGGCAACCCGCAGTTTTTCCACGGCATCTGCAACTGCTTTTTCATCTTTGCCTTGTGCAAATGCAATTATATTTCCAAGTAGCAGGAAAACAGCGAGTAACAACGTTTTTTTTATTTTCATTTTTACAATAATTATGGAATTTGAACAGAATACAAGTTTAAGCAATGGTTGCAAATATAAAATCTGCCATGCCTTTGCTGTTAAAAGCCGGTTCAGGATTTCTCCTACTGATCGGAATGCGACGCAGGTATTTTCGATTTCCTGCCTAAATTCGCAGCTTCGCTGAATAAATTGTAATTAAAGTTAATTTCTGTTGAAATGATCAGTCTTCCCGTTCAGGATTCTCTTTTCAATTACCGCGTGGCTGGCGTTGCCATTCTGAACGGAAAAGTGCTTATGCATAAAACGCCGTCGGATCATTTCTGGAGCCTGCCGGGCGGCCGTGCGGAACTGTTCGAGTTTTCACAGGATACGCTGCGAAGGGAAATGCAGGAGGAAACGGGAATGCTGGTGCAAGTCGGTAAAATGCTCTGGATTTCGGAAAACTTCTTTCGCTATAACGGCATCAGACATCATGAAATCGGCTTTTATTTTGAAATGGAAATTCCTGACTTAAAGGACCAGACGGATTTTTCAGGAAGTGAAGGCCAGGAAGAACTGCTTTTCAAATGGCTGGATGCGGAAAGTCTGCACTCCATTAAGATTTATCCGGAGTTTCTTGCCGCTGCACTGGCTCAGAATCCGCTTGAAACGGGTCATTTTACATCCGGTTTCACCGATCTGGACGGGTTGTAATCTATTTGGTCATGTAACGCCACGTCACCGTTCCGACCGTATTGGGTTTGCCGATTTCAGCCTTTGAAATACGGCCTTTCAGCAACCCGTTTTTCTGCCGTTCCACTTTGATTTCCCGCCACGAGAAAAGCCCTTTTTCATAATCAAACGATTCACTGTCGTCGTCGTATAATTTATAACTGCCATTTTTTACTCCGTAATGCCGGATTTCCAGATCTACTTTCTGGCCGGATCCGGGCGCATGCAGCATAGCCGGCATCATCGGGATTATTCCGCCGTCTTTTACAAAAACCGGTATCCGGTCCAGTCCGGGTGAAATGGTGATCACTTCGGCTTCGCCCGCCAGCTTGCCCGTATAGAAATCGTACCATTTCCCTTTTGGAAGAATCACTTTCCGGAAAGTCTGGCCGGTAAAAAGCGGTGCCACCAGTAAAAATTCGCCTGCCATGTACTGGTCTTTTACTTCGTTCGCCACGGCTTCTTCATACGGGTTTTCTTCCAGGTTGCGCACCGTTTTTTCTTTTTTCAGACCAGAGCCGAAACCTTCCTCCAGACTCATTCCACGGAAAGGCGGCGTGCCGTTGTAATGATATTTTGCAAATTCTGAATACCAGTAAGGCATCATCTGCATGCGCAATTCCGCAACGGCTCTAATCTGCGGCTCCACTTCCGGGAAAGTCCAGGGCTGCATGCTACTCGACCACGCATTGATCATGGCCATCGGGGAAAAACAAACCGTCTGAAACCGCCTCAGCCATTCTTCCGCCGTTTTGGAAGCCCGCACTTCCGGCGTCCAGAGTACGCCTGCATAGCCGCTGTTGATGAGCGCCGTAATGAAATCCTCGTGACTGTAATTATCGTTGTAAATGACATACGGAAAGGAAGCACCGCCGGCATTGGAAGCACGCACAAGCCCGTAAGTACGCGAACCGTTTCTTCTGAACATGTCATAACTGTATTTCTGAACGAGCAGGCCGTAAGTCTGGCGGAGCTGTTCCGAAGTATGTCCGGAAGGAAAAGTGGCGACATCGGGCCATAAATAGGAGTCATAACCGTCCACTTCATCGATTTTATATCCGCTTACGCCGATTTTGACATGTTCTTTTTCGAAAAGATCAAACAGTATTTTCGAGGCTTCGGGCATGGACAAATCCGGCACGGTTCCGTTCCAGACCGTATGTGTACCGGTGTAAGGTTCTATTTTTTTGTAAATGGATGCGTCCGGAGAAACATAGGGGTTTGTCCAGAGATTGATCTTGATTTTTAATGAGTCCATTTCGCGGATAAATCCGGAAGGATCGGGAAAGCGCGTTTTGTCCCATTCGAACGTGCATGGATAGGATTTGCTCTGCCAGCCGGGTTCCAGGCCGATGAAATCCAGTGGAAATCCTTTTTGTTCAAATGCTTTTGCTTCCTGCCTGACCTGTTCCGACGTGTAAAGGCGGTTTACACGCTGCGTAAACCCGAGCCCCCAGCGCGGAGGAAGGCAGCCGCCTCCGCTCAAAAGGTTGAAGCGTTCGATGACGTTCACCGGTTTTGGTCCTGCAAAAACATAAATTTCCACACCTTCGGCCGGAACAAGCATCTCAACCGCATCGGAATACGGCCTTGCACTCCAGTTTTCATCCGTGTTGCGATCCTGTACTTCGGGCGGGTTCTTACTGTCTTTCCGTACGCCGGAACCTGCGTAAACATCTATGTATCTGGCAGCATTTACAAAAATTCCGTAACCCAGTGAAGAAACATAAAACGGAACCGGCGCATGCGTACGGCCGTTGTCGGATTTTCCGTAATGATCGGCATGCAGCTGAAGAATCTGTCCGCGCTGGTGAATGTGCTGGAAATTCAGGCCAAACCCGAACAGCTGTTCTTTTTTCTCAAGCGGAAACCGGAGGTATGTTTTGCCGTTTATTACCCTGGCATCAATGTCTGCCTTGTTTAATGGAAAGGGGGCATTTTCCAGTTTTTCCAAAGCCGGCGAAGGGATGGCACCGGCGGCTTTCAGAAGATCGTAGGAGTCCGGTTTTCCGGCTATGCCTTTCCAGATTCCGGGATGTATTTCGTTCCATTCCATACTTTGCGCAAAGAGGAGCGAAGGAATGCAGAGTAAAAGACAAAAGATGCTGCGTGGAAAGTTGCTCATATGAAAAAGCGAGATAAGCGATCAAAGAATAGAAGCCTTTATCAGGATTTTATACTATTCGTCAGCATGATCCGACCGAAAGAAAAGGAATAATGTTGTTTACAGACCGGCAACGGTATCAAATTGGTTACAACCGTTATATTTGGATTTGCTGCGTTATGCAGGTTTTTAATATCATGCTGAAGAAATCATCTTTAACCTATGTCTGCTGAGAAACGAAGCGATTCCAAGCTTCCCAATGTAGGAACGACCATTTTTACAAGAATGTCCAGGCTGGCGGAAGAGCATCAGGCCATTAATCTTGCACAGGGCTTTCCGGAATTTGACTGTACGCCGGAACTGAAACGTATGGTGGAAAATTCCATGAGTTCGGGTAAAAACCAGTATGCACCCATGGCCGGCATCATGCCGCTGCGGGAAGCAATTTCAGAAAAGGTACTGAAAAGTTATTACAGGCAATATCATCCGGAAACCGAAATAACCATTACAAGCGGTGCAACGGAAGCACTTTACACCGCCATAACGGCTTCAGTGCGCCCGGGCGATGAAGTAATTGTATTTGAACCAGCTTACGACAGCTATGTTCCCGCTATTGAACTGAATGGCGGAATCCCGGTTTTCATTACACTTGATCCGCAGTATCAATCTGTTGACTGGAATGAAGTCAGGTCGAAAATCACTTCCAAAACCAAAGCAATTATCATCAATACGCCGCATAATCCTACGGGAAACGTATGGATGCAGGCGGATATGCAGCAACTGGCGCTGCTTGCGGAAAAACATGACCTGACTGTTATCAGCGATGAAGTTTACGAGCATATCATTTTTGACGGGCGTATTCATATTTCTACCGCTTCCATTCCTGCGCTTGCAGAACGCACGTTCCTGTGCGGCTCATTTGGTAAAACTTTTCACATTACCGGCTGGAAAACAGGTTACTGCATGGCGCCGGCAGCAATGACCGCAGAATTCCGGAAAATACACCAATACCTCGTTTTCAGTGTTGCAACGCCTTTTCAATACGCCATTGCCGAGTATTTGCAAAAACCGGAGCATTATACCGCTTTGTCCGCATTTTACCAGAACAAGCGCGACCTTTTCAACGAGGCCATTGCGGGTACCGGATTTATTTTCAGGCCTTCGCAGGGAAGTTTTTTTCAGAATGTATCGTATCAGAATTTGTCTGATGATAAAGATGTTGCCGTGGCCGAGAGGCTGACGGCAGAGGCGGGTGTGGCTTCCATTCCGGTTTCTTCTTTCTATTCCAAAGATGTGGATTACAAGGTACTCCGGTTTTGTTTTGCAAAAAATGACGATACCTTGCTCCGTGCCGCCGAGCAGCTTTACCGGTTTGTCTGGAATTGATTTTTCTGAACAGCCCGTCCGTTTTCAGCTTATGATGTTACTTGTCCCGGAATAAAGTCGAAAAAATCAGCCGCCGTTATTTCTTGAAAAGCAAAGCCCTTATCGGCTGGATTTTGGTAATGATCAGCGTAGGAATCAGCAGGATAAGTCCCGAAATAACAATGGTAATAATATTCACCATCAGAAATATCGGCCAGTCAAACACGATGGGGACCGTGTCCATGTAATAATTGACAGGGTCGAGGGAAATGAGTTTGAAATGGTACTGAATCCAGCAGAAAAGCAGGCCGACCGCATTGCCGATGATCAGTCCGCGCCGGACCATGTAAAGCCCGACTCTCAGAAAAACCCGTCTGATCTGTTTGTTCGGGCTTCCAAGCGTTTTCAGTAACCCGATCAAAGGCGTGCGTTCCATGATCATGACCAGCAAAATGGAGATCATGTTGAAACAGGCAACAAAAAGAATGAGCGTGAGGAAAACAGCCGTATTGCGGTCCAGTAAAATAAGCCAGTCAAAAATTTGCGGAAAGCTGCTGGTTACTTTCTGCAGATAAACCGAAGGCGGAAGGATCATTTTCAAACGATCGGAAACTTCATCGAGTTTCTCAAAATCTTTTAAGTAAACTTCATAAGTCCCGATGGAATCCGGTCCCCAGCCATTCAGCCGCTGAACAAGCGCGAGGTCGCCGATGACGAGATTGTTGTCAAATTCCTCCATCTGCGTGTCGTAAATGCCCGAAATGTTCAGTTTTCTGGGACGTGGCGGATTCTGCAGGGTATACAGAATTACATCGTCGCCCGTTTTCAGCCGGAGTTGCGCGGCAACTTTCCTGCTGATCAGTATCTCAGACGAATAGCCGTATTTGATGGACGAAGAGTCTTTTCTGCTGATCAGATTTCCATCCTTAAGGCTGCTTTTGAAAGCATCCCAGTCATAATCCTCGCCGACGCCTTTCAGAATAATCCCTTTTATTTCCTCCGGTGTTTTCAGGATTCCCGATTTATGCGCGACGGTTTGCCAGCGTTTTATTTCAGGGATTTTGGGCAATGCATCCGAAACAGCGTTTTTGAGCGGGATCGGGCCTTCTTCATACGTGTTGCCGATTGAAAAGGAACTGATGTTGATATGCGCCCCGAAAAGGAATATTTTTTGCTGGATTGTTTGCTTGAAGCCGAGCAGGACGGCAAATGCAATGATTCCGACGGCAACTCCAACAGCAATGCTGGCAACGCCTATTCTTGAAACTGTGGCCGAAAATGAGCCTGCTTCGTTATGACGAATGCGTTTGGCAATGAAAGAGGGAAATTGCAAGAGGAATCAGTTAATTTTATGTTCAGCAAAAATAGGGAAAAAGTTTGCCCGTATGAAAAAGCAAATTTTATTAAGTTGCCGGCATACAGTTTTTATGCATAACAGAATCTTTATTCATTAATCAGATACTAATTCTATGCCTTTGATCAAAGCGGCTTCCGGAGTAGTCAATCAAACGCCGATGGCGTGGGAATCCAACACAAGGAATATTATAAATGCCATAGAAGAAGCCAGAAAACAACAGGTGACTTTGTTGTGCCTGCCGGAACTGTGCATTTCGGGTTATGGTTGCGACGATTACTTTTTTGCTCCCGATCTTGTTGAACAGGCGCAGCGCTGCCTGCTCGAGATTGTGCAGGAAACGGCCGGAATGGTGGTGGCAGTCGGGTTGCCGGTAAGGCATAACACGAGCATTTACAATGCTGCCTGCCTGATTTCCAACAAACAGATCGTGGGTTTTTACTGTAAACAGTTTCTGGCTAACAACGGCATTCATTATGAAGCGCGCTGGTTTCGCCCGTGGCAGCCGGGCATTGTGGAAAGCATTGAAATAAACCAAATGCTGTACCCGATCGGCGATGTCGTGTTTGATATCGTTAACGGGCCTATTCAGGGCGGATCAAATGGCGTGAAAATTGCCTTTGAAATCTGTGAAGACGGCTGGGTTGCCAATCGTCCGGCCAGACGTCATTACGAGCGCGGCGTGGATATTATCCTGAATCCGAGCGCAAGCCATTTTGCATTCAACAAGTTCATGACGCGTGAAAAGCTGGTTGTGGATGCTTCCAGGGCATTTTCGTGCAGTTATATTTATACCAATTTACTGGGTAATGAAGCGGGACGCGCGGTTTATGACGGCGATTCCATGATCGCATCCAACGGCGATCTGCTGGCTTCAAGCCCGCGTTTCAGTTACGAGGATTATCTGATTACGACAGCGGTTATCGATACGGAAATTACCAGATTAAGCCAGGTTCAGAGCAAAATCACCGTTCCGACAAAAGACAGGACGTGGCGGGTACAGGGCCGGTTTGATTTTCCGGTGATTGATCCGGTTCCGCAGCAGGTTCCGGATATTGAGCCGTTTGAAAAAGGAGGCGCGCTGAAAGAAGAGGAATTTGCCCGCGCAGTCTGTCTGGCCATGTTTGATTATTTAAGAAAAAGCAAATCCAGAGGTTTTACCATTTCGCTTTCCGGCGGAGCGGACTCCTGTGCATGTACCGCCTTGTGCGGGCTGATGATCCGGCTTGCCGATGAAAGCATCGGAATGGAAAAATTCAAACAGAAGCTTTCCTATATACAGGAAATCCAGCATGCGGAAACCGAAGAAGATCTTGCGCTGGCATTGATCCACAATATTTATCAGGGAACAGAAAACAGCTCCACGGACACGCTCGAATCCGCGCAGTCCCTGGCGGAATCCATCGGTTCCACTTTTTACAATGTCAATATCAACGGGCTTGTCGAAACGTACAAAGGCCTGATCGAAGAACAGATCGGCCGGAAACTGACGTGGGAACAGGACGATATTGCACTGCAGAATATTCAGGCGCGTGTTCGTGCCCCGGGCGTGTGGCTGCTGACGAACTTGTCCAATCATTTGCTGCTTTCCACTTCCAACCGCTCGGAAGTAGCCGTCGGATATGCCACGATGGACGGCGATACGGCGGGAAGCATCAGTCCGCTGGCCGGCATTGACAAGCATTATCTGCGGCAATGGCTCCGCTGGCTGGAAACGGCCGGATGCGAGGTGAAAGGCAAACACATTAAAATTGAAGGTCTGAAAAAAGTAAACAGCCTGCAGCCAACCGCGGAACTGCGCCCGCTTGCCAATACGCAGACGGACGAAGCGGATCTGATGCCATACGAATTCCTGAATGTACTGGAAAAACACGCCATCCGGGATAAAAAATCGCCGCTGGAATGTTACCGCAATCTTCAGGTCGGTTATAAAGGAATTTATGCCAGCGAGCAGATTCTTGCCTGGACAGAACGTTTCTTCAAGTTATGGAGCCGGAATCAGTGGAAAAGGGAACGCTATGCGCCGTCTTTCCATCTGGACGATCTGAACCTTGATCCGAGAACGTGGTGCCGTTTCCCGATTCTTTCAGGAGGATTTGAAACCGAACTGGCAGAATTGCGTGCCTATGCAGAAGGCAGTTCCATGCAGAACGGAAGAAAAAGGATCGGATTTTAATAGATAAACAAGCTTCTTGATGGCCGGTATTTTCAGGAATGCCGGCCATTATTTTGTCATTTGATCATTCCATATTTTGCACGGGCAGCACTTTTGGACATGCCGTCGAAATGCCACCATTCGGTTGTATTGGTTTTGAAGCCGGCTTGTGTCATCACGAGTCGCAGGATTTTTCGGTTATCAATCTGCTTTTGGGACAACTTGCCTTTTTTCAGCATTTCCGGCTCGGAGCGCGGGTAAGCAAGCGGACCGAAAAAGTCGAATTTGGTGCCCATATCCAGCGGAATGCCTTTTTCATCTGCAACCGTCAGATCCACCGCACAGCCAAAATTATGATTCGAGCCTATTTTCGGATCAGCTACATACTGCGTTTTGCTTTTTTGAGGGATTTTTAAATGGTCCAGGGCATTCCAGAGGTCGTATTGTACCGAATTGGGCCGGGCTGCATCGTATACAAGCAGTCTGTAGCCGGGGTGCGATTGTTTCAGAAGTGTGTTTGCCTGTTTCAGTCTTCTGGCCATTTCCGGCTGTAAATACGCATTTTCAAGATTCCCGTAAACGTCTTTTCCAATGAAATTATCCGTCGTGGAATATTTCAGCTCAACCTTGATGTCCGGGTCAATGGTCTGAATATTGACCAGTCCCTGTTCTATCATTTTCTGCTCAATAGCCGGAATTGCACGCTTGTTTACATCTTTTTGACTATAACTGCTGAAATAAAAAAGGCAATGGATTAAACTGAAAAAGAAAACTTTCTGAGGCATAAAAAAATGAATATCTGTTGCGAACTGCTGCAAAGATATTCATTTCCCGATGGTATACTTTCCCGGTTCAGAACCGCCGGAATCAGTATCTTTTGATATTGATGCTCGTAAGCCCGCCTTCGAAGTGAACGATAATTTTATTTGCAGACTGTTCAAAATCCGGTGAACGGTACAATCCGTTACTTACCTTATCCATGTCGTCCATGTTTTTTGCATTCAGCGCGCCGTCCATATGCATTTCGCAGCCGACTGTTTTTGGTATTTCGAGCGTAACGGATGCAACGCCGGCTTCAATTTCAACATTGGATTCTGCAAGTTTGCTTCCCATCCGGATTTTCATGTCCGCAACGCCGGTACTTACTTTCAGCTTTTCCACTTTGTAGTTACTGAAATCAAAATTGCCGTTCCCGGCCCCGATGCCGAGATCAATGTTCCAGATCGGTTTTTCATTAAGCTGTATTCTGGCGTGATTGGAAAGTTCGCCTTTTTTTATTTTGATATTTCCGTCTTCCATTTTCAGGTTCACCGTTGCCGATTTGTCCAGTTTATTGATGGAAGTGTTGGCCAGGAATTTTACTATGGAGCTTTTTGTATTGGCTTCAAAAAGCTTTGCTGTATTTCCGTCCATTGAAAAGGATCCTGCGCCGCCTTCAAGATGAAAATTGGCTTTCTGTATAAAATCTTCCATTTCATACTTGTAAAAACCGTTTACCGGCCTGCTATCATTTTTTCTGCGGCGATCATGCTCATAGTCTCTGTCCTTGTCTTCATCGTCGTTGCGGTCATCGTGATAACTGTCTTCGTCATCATGGTTGTCATCATCATCGTCATTCCAGTTGAAGTTCCATTTATCCTTGTGGCGGTCAAAAGCCCTGTCTGTCCGATTGATGATCCCTCCGAAAACAGCAAGTGTAACCAGCAGCCCGACCAGTCCGCCCGATGCGCCGGAAGTGTTATGTTCCCGTCCCGTTGCAAGCAGGACGGCTCCGGCAATAATAAGTAAAACCGGCCAGTAAGGAAGTATTTCATCCCAATGGATATCCAGCAGGTTCAGATTTCGTAGCAGCCAGAGCATTCCAAAAATGATCAGCAGTCCGCCCCAGACCAGTCCGCGCGAGTTTTTCATGATTTTATATGTTTGATCTGTTGGAAATATCAGAATTCAGGAAGTTGCGTAAAAGCAGCAGCCCACCCGTTGTGATCATGATAATCGGCCAGAAAAAACGGCCGAAATCAAATGATGTAAGTTCTTCTATCAGAAAAAGGGAACCTGTAATGATCAGGATTACGCCCCAGAAAATGTTTCTAAAGTTCATGGCTGAAAAGTTAAATGTGAGATTGGGAATGTTACTGTAACTGGAAATGCTTTTTCCTCAGTTGACTTTTATAATCTGATCGTCTTCATCATCGTCCCGCTTCTTGTTTTGCGGATCCTCCGGAAAGTGCGAAGCAGAAGTTGTGGAAGCCGGCGAAAACGGCGTATAAGGCTGCGGCTCAGGATCGGGCGTTACAGGATCAACCGGCGGAGGCGTCGTAGGATAAACGGTCGTATTGCTTTCCTGATCTTTGTCCCGCTGGCGAAGGATCAGGAATGCGCCGATGGCAATCAGAATTAACGGCCAGAAATACTGCTTGAACTGGTACCAGATCGGAAAATCATCGACAAGCATCACAGCGCCGAAAAATATCAGCACGCCGCCCAGTATCATCACCGTCTGGTCCGACCGCTTTTTATCCCAGACGGGATCGGAAGTTCTGGAAGCATTGCTTTCAAAATTTGTAGTGTAAACATCTGCCGCCGGGCCGGTCGGCAGCACCGCCCAGAGGATGATATAGATAATGCCGGTCCAGCCGAAGCTCGGCGGAATGGGCAGAAGCAGCATGACAACAAATAAAATCCGGACAATAACAACATCTATTTGCAAGTATTGGGCAATTCCGGACGCAACTCCTCCAAAAACAGCCTGATCAGGTATGCGGTGCAATTTCTTTTCCATGATTAGTTAAACGTTTATTTGTAATCAAAGGTAGTAGGTAATGCAAGATACTGTAAACCGAATCATTATTATCGGCTGAATGCCGTGTTAAGCGGATTTATTTGAGGAGAGCCTATTTTGCAAAACCGGTCAGGAGCTGCAAAGAGCACTATTTCTGTTGTTTAAAAGTGATTTTATTTAACTATAACCCATCAAAAAACCTTACTGTTCTTCCAATGCTTCCAGAATATCCATCATGCTGCCGAAATCCTTGTAGCCCGGACGTATTTCTTCGCTGCCGCGCAAGGCAATCCCGACATTCGGAAAGCGTTCGGTCAGTTCGCTCACCATGGTTTCATTGTCCAGTCCGAAGCCGACGAGAACAGGATATTCCGCTGTCAGATTTTCCAGCACCTGCATCCATGCTTCGGTAAGGGTTGTTTCATTATCGCTTTCCAGCAAAAAATAGGAAACTTCTCCATCGTAACGGCTGCATATGGAATCGATTTCATCGGCATCGTACAAATCGGCACTGATCCTTAAAATCAGCGGCAGGTTCAGCTCGCTGCGTAAATAGTGAAGCATTCCCGGCGTTTCTACCTGAACGGAATGTACCGGATAACTGCTCAATGCATTTATAATTGCCTGCGGGTCGGTCTGCGCGGTTTCCGCCACCAGATTTACGCCGGCCAGCCATGAACAGATGTCTTCAAATTTCTTTGGGGAGATGTAATTGGGAGAATCTTCATCTATTGAAAAACCAAGCATTTCTACGCCCATTCCTGCGCAATAACGGGCATCGGACAAGTTTGTAACGTTGCTTACTTTTACTGTTCTGCTTAACATACGCGATTATTGATTGTTCAATAAAGGTAATCGTTTCCAATTTTATTTTCGGTTTATACGCCGGAAAAAGCAAACCATAGCAAGATTTCAGGCCGTTTGAAAAGCAGTGTTCCAGCATTCCCTGATCTGGAAAGTTTGTTATGATGCTAACGCAAAAAAGGCAGGAACCGTTAAGTCCTGCCTTTTGGAAACAAGTATTTTAAAATAATCAGTTTGCTGAAAACCTGTATTTTGTGGTTGTATTGTAAGTGTCTCCGGGGTTCAGTACCGTTGACGGAAACTGCGGCTGGTTCGGAGAATCGGGATAATGTTCTGTTTCCAGGCAAAAACCGAAACGTTTTACGTAAGTAACATTTTTTCCTTTCAGGCTTCCGTCCAGAAAGTTTCCCGTGTAAAACTGAACGGCAGGTTCCGTTGTGAACACTTCCATTTTCCTTCCGCTTTCCGGCTCTTTCACCGTCGCAAAAAGCATCAGTCCGGGTTCTGTTCTTTTAATGACCCAGCAATGGTCAAATCCGCCTGCATTTTCAAGCTGTTCGTCCGTTTTGCTGATGCCGTCGCTTATTTTGACCGATTTCCTGAAATCAAACGGCGTTCCTTCCACAGCGCGCAGCTTTCCGGTCGGGATCAGGTTTTTGTCAACAGGCACGATGCTGTCCGAAACGAGCGTCACTTCATGGTTCAGAATGTCGCGCTTCAAACCCGTAAGATTGAAATAGGAATGGTTTGTAAGGTTTATAACCGTTGGCTTATCCGTTGTCGCATGGTAGTTTATGGACAAAGCGTTGTCATTATCCAGCGTGTAAGTAACTTTTACGGTCAGGTTGCCCGGATAGCCTTCTTCCATATCCTTGCTCAGATATTCGAGCTGAAGGCCAACAACAGAATCCTGTTTGATCTCGGTTGCTTTCCATAAAACTTTGTCAAAACCCTTTTTACCGCCGTGCAGTGAATTCGGGCCGTTGTTTATAGCCAGTGAATATTCCTGACCGTTCAGCTTGAACTTTCCCTTTGCAATCCGGTTTCCGTAACGTCCGACCAAAGCGCCAAAAAACGGGTTTTCTTTCAGATAAGGTGCAAGCGAATCAAATCCGAGCACAACATCCGTCCAGGCGCCACTTTTATCCGGTGCTGTAAGTTTGGTAATTATCCCGCCATAATTGGTTATGTTGACGGTCATGCCATTGCCGTTTGTAAGCGTGTAAAGTTCCGCTTTCTGGCCGTCTGGAAGTTCACCGAATGTTTCTTTGGAAATGGTACTGATCATTTTTTCTTCTTGGTTGGTTTTGGAGCAGCTGAAAATACAAAAGCCAATCAGCGCAGTGAGTAAAAAAGGGATCTTTTTCATGTACGGTTTGTTGTTGGTCGTTCGGGTGTTTATTACAACTGGGTTACTTCGTCGGTTCCCGCTGTAATTTTTACTTTATAACAAGGAAGATCTATTTCATACTTTTCTTTATAGGATTCCTTCATTTTATTTTCAAATTCGGGAACAGCCTCTTTTTGTACAAGATTGATCGTGCAGCCGCCAAATCCTCCGCCCATCATCCGGGCGCCGAGTACCGCGGGATTGTTTACGGTCTGTTCCACCAGAAAATCCAGTTCCGGACAGCTTACTTCGTATTCGTGCTGCAGGCCGTAATGCGTTTCATACATTTTCTTTCCAAAATCTTCCAGATTTCTTTGCACCAGAAAATCGCATGCATCCTGCACGCGCTGAATCTCTTCCGTAATGTATTTGCAGCGGCGGTAAACGACATCGCCCAGCTCATCTTTATGCCTGTTCACCATTTCGGGCGTTGCATCACGCAGGCTTTCTACTTCGGGATAATGCTGTTTCAGGATCGCAATGCCTTTTTCACATTCCAGCCTGCGGGTATTGTATTCCGAACTGGCCAGTGAATGCTTGACGTTTGTATCGCAAAGTACAATCAGATAATCATGCATCGGGAACGGGAAATACTCGTATTCGAGCGAACGGCAATCCAGACGGATGACAGATTCTTCTTTCCCGAAAGCAGACGCAAACTGATCCATAATGCCGCATTGCACGCCGACGTACTCGTTTTCTGCTTTCTGCGACATTTTTACAATCGTGAATCGGTCAAGCCCAAGCTGAAAGATCTCGTTCAGTCCAAACAAAAGACAGCATTCCAGCGCAGCCGAAGACGACAGGCCGGCTCCGACCGGAACGTTTCCGCCGAACACGGCCTGGAAACCTCCGATTTTCAAACCTTTTTTATAAATCTGCTCCACAATGCCCAGCTGGTAATGCGGCCACGACTGTTCCGGTTTGGAAAGATCGTTCAGTGCAAACGAGTACGATTCATCCAGATCGGCCGCAATCAGCAGAACATGATCGTCGTTTCTCGGCTCAATCACAAAATATACGGCTTTATCCACGCTGGCAGGCAGTACAAAGCCGTTGTTGTAATCGGTATGCTCGCCGATCAGGTTGATCCTGCCCGGCGAACGGAATACCCGGGCATTGTCCGCATTGCCAAATTCAAGGATGTATCTTTCCTTTATTCTGTCTAGAATTTCTGTTTCTTCTGCAAATAACATACACTGAAATTTTACTTAATATCCTTTTACAAGGCTTACTTCATTCACAATATTGCTGCCGTTTTCAAGCGCGAAAATGTTGTTCAGAAACAAATCCACTTTCCCCATGTGTTCATTGCGGTGGCCGCCTCCGGTATGCTGCGTAAGGATCACGTTATTCATTTTCCAGAGCGGGCTTTCCTGAGGTAACGGCTCCATTTCGGTAACATCGAGCACGGCGCCTTCCAGTTTGCCCGAATTCAGTGCTTCAATCAACGCATTTTCGTCCGTCGTACTTCCTCTTCCCACGCTTGCGTACACGCTTTGATCCTTCATGGCTGCAAAAAAATCGGCATCGGCAAAATGAGTCGCAGTTCCCGGCAGCGTATTGATAACCAGATCCGCATGGGGAAGTTCGTTGAACAGATCCTCACGGCTGTGAAGGTCCGCTTCCGGCGAGGTTCTGGCCATCAGATGCGTGAAGCAGCCGAAGCCTTTCAGAATTGTGTTCACGGCCATGCCGATTGTACCGGCACCCAAAATGATCACATTCTGCTGATGAAGGATTTTCAGTTCCGAGCGCAACTTTGCCCCGACCCATTCCGGTTTTTGTTTAAGAAGCGTCAGTTTGTCGATTCCGCGGTAAAGCGCCAGCACGCCGCCTATAATGGATTCGGCGCAGGGATGTGCAAACCAGTCGCCCATATTGGCTACTTTCACTTCACTGCGTATCGGAATGGAAGCATACTGATCAAATCCTGCCGAGTCCAGCTGCCAGAATTTAAGACGCTCCGAACAAGCATCAAACCAATCTGCGGGCGGATTGCCGAGGATGTATTCAGCATGCTGAAATTCAGATTTCGCTTCTTCGTCAGCCGTTGACTCTGTACGGAAATGAATGGTATGCTGCGGAGACAAGGCTTCGCCGAGTTTGTTCCTCAGCGATTCATCAAGCATGGAATGACAGTAAATAACCATTTAATAGTTTAGTTTAAAAGAAGCAAATTAAAACCTTTTACCTGTTTTTACACGGTCTTGTGTTTTTATGTCCGTTTATGACTGTTCAGATCACCGGATCAGCGCCAGTATTTTCTTTCCTCTCGAACGGAATGCAGCTTTTTCAAATTCCATGCCTTCCTCAATGATAATCTGCAATTCTTTTTTAATCTCCGGGTAAATCAGTGA
Organism: Dyadobacter sediminis; assembly: GCF_005860765.1. Taxonomy (GTDB): domain Bacteria; phylum Bacteroidota; class Bacteroidia; order Cytophagales; family Spirosomataceae; genus Dyadobacter; species Dyadobacter sediminis. The sequence goes on from NZ_VCEI01000021.1 coordinate 509,730, forward strand.
AAGTCTGTACAGAACGGTGAGGGAAAAAGCGCGTATGGCAACCGGAACCATCCGGTCGGCGGCCCGTTCAAAGCATGCGTTCATTACTCCGGCGTGAAATGCTTCGGGAATGGCAACATTTCCCAGAATCCTGACACTGTTTCGGATCACAGCATCGTGCACATCTTTGCGTGTCAGACAGGCGGCAAGTTCTCCGATGTACGGCCGGACCAGATCCGGTCTTTTCTCGGCGGCAATGCCGGCACTGTATGCGGCCCGCTGCGCAAGCCGGTAATGTTCGCTGAAAAAGCAATGCATCAGTTCACTGAAAGTTTCTTCATCCGTACAGGCGTAATCCGCCACGCGCATGGCCAGTTGCCGGGATTGTGCCGGATCGGCCAGAAGTGTTTTTTCAATGTCCATACATGCGGGATAAAGAATTTTTTACACGTTAAAGCCAAAATGCGAACCACTTTTTGAAATGAAAAACAAGTGCTCCGTTTTTCAGGCGGAGCACTTGGCATGATGATCCGTTACAATCACATTTTTACTGGATTTTACCGACCATATCTTCGGGTTTTACCCAGGCGTCAAATTCATCGGGCGTTACATATCCGAGCGCAACAGCCGTTTCTTTCAGCGTGGAGCCGTTCTTGTGCGCCGTCTGCGCGATTTCCGCTGCTTTGTAATAACCGATTTTGGTATTGAGTGCCGTTACAAGCATCAGTGAATTATTCACATGTTTTTTGATATTCTCATGCAAAGGCTCAATGCCGATTGCGCAGTTGTCATTGAACGAAACACAGGCATCGCCGATCAGCCTTGCGGAATGAAGGAAATTGTACGCCATCAAAGGTTTGAAAACATTCAGCTCGAAATGGCCGTTTGATCCGCCGATACCGATTGCAACGTCGTTCCCCATCACTTGTGCCGCCACCATGGTTATGGCTTCACACTGCGTCGGATTCACTTTTCCGGGCATAATGGAACTTCCGGGCTCGTTGTCCGGAATATGGATTTCGCCGATGCCGGAGCGCGGGCCGGAAGAAAGCATGCGGATGTCATTTCCGATTTTCATCAGACTTACTGCAGTTGTTTTCAGTGCGCCGTGCGCTTCCACAATGGCGTCGTGTGCGGCCAGTGCTTCAAACTTGTTTTCGGCAGTAATGAAAGGAAGCCCGGTAAGTTCTGCAATATGTCTGGCGACATTCTCCGAGTAGCCTTCCGGCGTATTGATTCCGGTCCCTACGGCAGTTCCGCCCAGTGCAAGTTCCGAAAGATGCGCAAGCGTGTTGGAAATAGCACGCAAAGCATGATCCAGCTGCGATGCATAGCCCGAAAATTCCTGTCCGAGCGTAAGCGGCGTGGCATCCATAAAGTGCGTACGGCCGATTTTAACCACATTCTTGAAAGCTTCGGCTTTTGCTTTGAGTGTATCGCGGAGTTTTGTAATGCCTGGAATCGTAACGTCCACAAGGATTTTGTAAGCGGCAATGTGCATGGCCGTCGGATACGTATCGTTGGATGACTGCGACTTGTTTACATCATCGTTCGGGTGAAGGAATTTGGTTTTATCGGCCAGGTCTCCGCCTTGCAGAACATGCCCGCGGTATGCGATGACTTCGTTACAGTTCATGTTGGACTGCGTTCCGGAACCGGTTTGCCATACAACAAGCGGAAACTGGTCGTCCAGTTTTTCGGCAAGGATTTCATCACAGACCTTACCGATCAGATCACTTTTTTCCTTTGGCAGAACACCCGCTTCAAAGTTGGTAATGGCGGCTGCTTTTTTCAGATATGCAAAGGCTTTGATGATTTCCTTCGGCATTTTATTGATGTCCTGAGCAATTGGAAAATTTTGAATGGAACGCTGTGTCTGAGCGCCCCAGTATACATGAGCAGGCACCTGAACTTCGCCCATGGTATCTTTTTCTATGCGGTATTCCATTTTATATGTAGGATGAATATTGTAAATGAATAATGCGTCAACGGGGTAAAGTTAGGATTGAGCTTGCAGTTTTTGGTGTTTTTTACAGATAAATGTTTAGCGGCTAAAAAAGAATGTTTAGATTGTCCGGTACAAATTATGATTTCTGTAAAAGTATGATTCCGAAAATCAGCATTTATCCTGATTACGAAGCAATGAGCCTGGCAGCTGCTGATCGTGTCATTGCCTTGTTGAACCATAAGCCGGATGCTGTCATTTGTCTGCCTTCAGGCAGTACGCCGGTCGGTATGTTCCGGGAACTTGTTTCCGCCAGTCAGAAAGGGAACGCGGATTTTTCACGCTGCATTTTTGTAGGGCTCGATGAGTGGGTCGGGCTGGGCGGTGATGACGAAGGAAGCGGCCGTTATATGATTAACAGGGATTTTCTGAAATCCGTCGGGCTGAAAGACAATCAGGTTATTTTCTTTGACGGAAAAGCAAGGGATCCGTATCTGGAATGTGAAAGGATCAATAAAATCGTTTCTGAACTTGGCGGTCTGGACCTGATCGTGCTTGGCGTCGGGCTGAACGGCCATCTTGCCCTGAACGAACCCGGAACTGCGTGGAATACTTATGCGCATGTTGTGGAGCTGGATGAAGTTACAAAAGTTACCGGGCAGAAATATTTCAGCAAAACGGCTGTTCTTGAAAAAGGCATTACAATGGGAATCCGGCATATACTGGAAGCAAAAACGGCCATTCTGCTTGCCAACGGAAATCAAAAAGCAAAGGTTATACAGCGTGCGCTTTCATTTCCCGTTACCCCGGCTTTTCCGGCAACCGTACTGCAGAATCATCTGAACGCGGAATTCCTGCTGGACAGGGAGGCAGGAAGTCTGATCGACTGGACTTCTGAAAATATCTGATTAAAGCTTTGAACAAAGCATTTTTCATGTCCATGCTTGCGGGAAGTATAAACAGATTTCACTTTTCAGGCTGTTTGTTTTTTTGAAAAAAAGATAATTTATCGCGTTCCATTTAGAAATTCCGGCGCTGTTCACTTAAAACAAGGGCTTGTTTTTGAGCGAGCTGATTTCAGCCTAAATTTGCCCTGTTCTTTGTGAACGCCCGTCAATCGGGGTAGTGGTTTTCGCTTCCGGAGCCCTCATCCGGAATAGCAGAAATTAAAAAGGAACCGTGTGCAATTCACGGGCAGTCGTGCTACTGTAAGTATTCGTTCTGTAAAGTGCAGATCAGTTTTTTACCCTTGCATTCCATTGTTGTTGAAGGTTTTACAAGCCGGCGCAGCGAGAAGGATGGTGAAAAATAATACAAGCCAGGAGACTTGCCGCTACGCTCAATAGCTGTCAACTCACGAAAAGAAGGCAGTTAAGCATTGATTTTACAGTTACATTTTCAGGATTCCGATCTTCAGCAGGATTGATTCTTACGGAAGCGGACTTTTATGTTTTACCGTATAAAACCGGATTCCTGCCTTGTAACACGTACAGATCATCACGGAACAAATGCAATCCGACGGATCGGGACGGGGGTGTTTTCAAAGGGTTTTTATTAACTCTTTAAAAGCAGTTTTATGTTATCACACAATCTCGGTTACCCGCGCGTAGGAAGCCAGCGGGAACTCAAAAAAGCCAACGAACAGTTCTGGGCAGGAAAAATCGACAGGGATGCATTGCTCAAAGCGGCGCGTTCGGTGCGTCATCAGAACTGGGAAACACAAAAGAATGCAGGCATTGACCTCATTCCTTCCAATGATTTTTCCCTTTACGATCAGGTTCTGGATACGACATTAATGGTCGGCGCCATTCCGGAGCGTTATCATCAGCTGATCGATGGAAAGTCCAACCGCGAGCTGGATCTGTATTTTGCCATGGCCAGAGGCGTTCAGCGCGAAGGAATTGATATAAAAGCCATGGAAATGACTAAATGGTTTGATACAAACTATCATTTTCTGGTTCCGGAATTTGTTGTCAATCAGGAATTCAGCCGCTATTCCGACAAAGTAATCATCGAGTTTGAAGATGCGCGTCAAAAAGGTATACTTACAAAACCGGTATTGGTCGGGCCGGTTACTTACCTGCTTCTGGGCAAGGAAAAAGAAAAAGGTTTTCACAGAATTGATCTGCTGCAAAACCTGCTGCCCGTTTACATCTCCATTTTGAAAGAACTTTCCGCACGCGGTGCCGCATGGGTACAGCTTGACGAGCCGGGCCTGGTGCTGGACCTGAACGAAAAAGAAAAGCAGGCCTTTCAGTATGCTTATACCGAGATCAGAAAAGCGGTTCCGGAACTGAAGATCCTGATTGCCACTTATTTCGGCGCACTGGAAGATAATTTGTCTGTTGCCGCTGCATTGCCGGCGGATGCATTGCATATCGATGTAACGCGCGGTTCGGAAAGCCTGTCCGGAATTCTGGAAAATGAAGACTTTGTGAATTCTTCCAGAATGCTTTCGCTTGGCGTTGTGGACGGACGCAATATCTGGAAAAATGATTACCGGAAATCGCTTGCATACATCAATGTAGCCAAAGAAGTTTTGGGTGAAAACCGGCTGATGATCGCACCTTCTTCTTCGCTGCTGCATAGCCCGTATGATCTGGAACTCGAAAAAAATGAGGAAATCCTGACGCCGGAAATCAAGGACTGGATGGCATTTGCAAAGCAAAAACTGCATGAAGTTTCGGCACTCGCGCGTTTGTCCGGCTCAGATTTTCAGAAGGATGAAGCATTCAAAACAAACCAGAAGTCTATTGAAAACAGAAAAAATTCGGCATTGATCCATAAGCCGGAAGTGAAAAACCGGGTAAGAAACGTAAATGCAAATGATTTTGAACGGCAAAGCCCGTTTTTGATCCGGCAGACGGTGCAGCAGGAAAAACTGAAACTGCCGCTTTTCCCTTCCACGACAATCGGCTCTTTCCCGCAAACGAATGAAGTCCGTCAACTGAGGGCCAATCTGAAAAAAGGCATTCTGACCGTTCAGGAATACGAAAACCGGATCAAGGAAGAAATTGTCAGTTCACTGCGCTGGCAGGAAGAACTGGGAATTGACGTACTTGTGCACGGCGAATTCGAGCGGAACGATATGGTGGAATATTTTGGTGAAAACCTTTCCGGCTTTGCATTTACACAAAATGGCTGGGTGCAGAGTTACGGCAGCCGGTGCGTGAAGCCGCCGGTCATTTACGGCGATGTGGAAAGGCCGCAAGCCATGACGGTAAAATGGTCTTCCTTTGCGCAGGCCAATTCTGATAAACTCGTAAAAGGAATGCTGACCGGGCCGGTGACGATTTTGCAATGGTCTTTTGTCCGGGACGATCAGCCGAGAAAAGAAACCGCTTTCCAGATTGCGCTGGCCATCCGGGATGAAGTTTCAGACCTTGAACAAGCAGGCATTAAAGTCATACAGATTGACGAGCCGGCCATCCGGGAAGGGTTGCCATTGCGGAACAAGGACTGGAACAATTACCTGCAATGGGCCGTTGATGCTTTCAGGCTGAGCGCTGCGGCAGTCGCCGATCAGACACAGATCCATACGCATATGTGCTATTCCGAATTCAACGACATCATTGCATCCATCGCTGCACTGGATGCGGACGTAATCACGATTGAGACCTCGCGTTCGCAGATGGAATTGCTGGATGTATTTGCCGAATTTGAATACCCGAACGAAATCGGACCCGGTGTTTACGACATTCATTCTCCGCGCGTGCCGACGGTTGAAGAAATGGTGCAGCTGATGGAAAAAGCGTTGAAAGTCATTCCGGCAAGAAACCTGTGGGTCAATCCCGACTGCGGTTTGAAAACCAGAAAATGGCCGGAGACAGAAGCTGCTTTGCGGAATATGATTGCAGCGGCAAATTCGCTGCGGAAATCCGTCGCGGCTGCGTATTGATTGAATAGTACTAAATTTGTCAGGAATCAAGGCATATAAATCTTTTATACGTCCCGATTCCTGACATTTGTTTGATGCTTAGGCTACGGCAAAGCTGCTGTTGATAAATATGTTTTTACTATAAAGGTCCAACGTTTTGACACTCGAAGAAAAAATACTTGCCTCGGAAACACGCGTTTTCAAAACTGTTTTTCCCAATAATACCAATCATTACGATACGTTGTTTGGCGGAACGGCATTGTCCATGATGGATGAAGTTGCATTTATTGCAGCCACACGCTTCTCGCGTCTCCGCTGCGTAACGGTATCCTCCGACAGAATCGATTTTACACACCCGATTCCGGCTGGAACCATCATAGAATTGGTCGGGCGGGTGGAGACAGTAGGAAATACAAGTATGAAAGTCCGCGTGGATATTTTTGTGGAAAAAATGTACGAAGAAGGCCGGGAAAAAGCTGTTACCGGGATTTTTACCTTTGTAGCGCTGGACGAGGATCACAAGCCGGTAAAAATCGTCTTGCAATAGCCTGACTTTCTCAATGCAAAGCGGATGAGCTTTCCTGATTACGCTCCATGGTCAGGAAAGCTCATTTTAATAATTGGTCAGAAAGTTGAACTGGAAATGGCATTAGCAAACTTCAAAATGCAGGCTGTTTTGACAATCCTTTTTTAGCCTGTAACTGACCGTTCGTTAAAAATTCTGTATTTCATCCTCTGAACTTGACCGGAGGGTAATTTCAAAATTTTCTTTTCTGCAGACAAAATAGATTTGGCGAAATGTTAATTTTCTCCGGATCCATGCTGCATAAGAATTGGCCTTATTGTCGACAAAAAGAGGTTTTTCGTCAAGTCTTTTATGTGCTCTGTATTGCCTTTCCCATTTTGTTTTTTTTCGCAGTATGGTTTCGGATGTCTGTCAATGTCCCTTTTCAGGATGATGTCGATGCCATTTTAGGCCCTGTCGGCCAGTGGGCAGCAGGAGTGAAGGGCCCTGTGCAGTTATGGGAAATTCTTACTACACAGGATGATGAACGCCGCATTATCATGGTAAGATTAATGGCGATCATTTCTTACAGTATTCTTGGCTTTCTTGATTTTCGGGTTGTCGCATTTTTAGGAATTGCAACATACCTGGTCTTTTTATTACTTATTTTCAAGTGGTTCAAAGAAGAAAATAAGGTGCCATTTTATCTTTTTTTGCCAGTTCCCTTTATCATTTTTACACAAGTTAATTTTGGAGCTTTATACCAGTCCATGGTTCCATTGCAGCACATTGCTGTTTACGTCTGGGCTTTCGCTTCGATATGGTGCCTTAGCAGACGCACTACTTCTCATTTTTCTTTCGGAATATTATTTGGATTGCTATCTGTCTTTTCGGATGTAACCGGAGTACTTATACTGGTTGTCGGAGCACTCACTTTGGTTGTACAACGGGAAAAGCTCAAATTTCTGATCTGGGTTATTTTAATTGCACCTACGGTAATCCTTTATTTTCATAACCTGGTCGTTCCAGATTTCAGGCCGTCTATGTCTGATAATCTGTCCCATGTGGATAGCATGATTGCTATCGTCATTGCAATGCCTGGCATGATGGCAGATGTATTTCCAAAACTTCCTGACGATAAACGTATATGGCTTGCGTTAATGTCAGGACTGATTATCCTGGGTTTTATCTCATACGAGTTTATTCTTTTGGTAAAGAAGGTTCTGTATGGAAAGTATGAAATTTCATCCAATGAAATCTGGATCTGGGGCTGCATTGTTTTTCTTCTGCTCACATTTACCGCTTTTGCATTCGGACGTGCCGCTGAGGGAACAAAATCCATTTTATTGAACCGCTACAAGCATATGTTTTTGTTCTGGGGCGTTCTGAATTATTTATTATTTCTTAAAACATCCTGGATCAGGGGCAGTTACAAAAAAGCTGGTTTTATATGCCTGGGCTTATCCATTCTGTTTTTTGTGAACGGTTATTTTCAGGTATGGGGTGAGCTGGACTTTTTTCGTAAAATCATATTAGCGGATGCCTACGGATGGTCTAAAAACCGCGTGGTTCCCTCTGCTCCGATATATGTTTCGGTGAAATCTGTTGTGGATCCGATGTATGAAAATAGTTTGAATCAGGGCACGTACAAGTTTCCTGAAATGCCTTTTACGAACCTGAGTAAAATTCCAGTGAAAGGATTTGCAAATGTTGAAATAGACAACGGGCCATTTATTTCGGTGACGATTCCTGAATTCAAAAGAAAATCCGGATTTGATGATGGTGCGTATGTCATTCTTAAATCAAGAAAGAATACGCATGTACTTCCAGCTCAAAACCAGCAAAGTTCATTACCTGGATTCTTCATGACTGGCCAGTTTTATCAGGGTCATGCCACTTCTTATCCTTTATTGAATCAATACCTTGCTACGAATGAAGAATATGAAGTAATTCTTGGCGTCATTGATGAGGGCAATAAATATTTGTTAACGACGGGAAAAAAGATTTATACAGATCCAGTTCGCTATGCATCCCATTAAAGTCAGGATTTATAATTGTTTACTATGAAGATTTTAGGTATTTCAGCGTTCTATCATGATTCGGCAGCTGCACTTGTTGATCATGGAGAAATTATTGCCGCGGCACAGGAAGAGCGCTTTACCCGCAAAAAACATGATCCGGGTTTTCCTTCGAATGCAGTTGCATTTTGTCTTGAATATGGCGGATTATCAATCAATGAGCTGGATGCCATTGTATTTTATGACAAGCCGCTGCTTAAATTTGAAAGGCTGCTTGAAACTTATTATGCGTTTGCACCAAAAGGAATTAGATCTTTCCTGACTGCCATGCCGGTGTGGATCAAGGAAAAAATGTTTTTGAAACGCCTCATTAATGAGGAGCTCGTAAAACTTGGCTACGATAAAAACAGGAAAGTAAAGCTTCTTTTTCCTGAACATCATCTTTCGCATGCAGCAAGTGCATATTATCCATCTCAATTTGAGAAATCGGCTATTTTAACCGTTGACGGCGTTGGTGAATGGGCCACTGCTTCTATCTGCATGGGTAATGGAAAAGATATCAGCATCTTGAAAGAATTGCGATTTCCGCATTCTCTGGGTCTTCTCTATTCGGCTTTTACCTATTTTCTAGGTTTTCGGGTGAATTCGGGCGAATACAAATTAATGGGTCTGGCGCCTTATGGGAATCCTTCTTCGCCGGATATCCAAAAATATGAACAGATAATACTCAACGAGCTGATCGAGTTGAAAGAAGACGGTTCCGTTTGGCTTAATCAGGAATATTTTGATTATGCAACAGGCTTAAAAATGGTTAATGAGCATAAATGGGAAGCACTTTTTGGATTCATAGCCAGAAAGCCGGACGATGCACTTGAATCCATGCATTGTAACCTTGGGCTGGCAATTCAGAATATTACTGAAGAAGCTGTAATCCGCATGGCTAGGGAAGCAAAAAGGCTTACTGGTGCCGAGTATCTGTGCATGGCGGGCGGCGTGGCACTGAATTGTGTTTCCAACGGTAAACTTCAGAAAGCCAATCTATTCAAAGACATCTTTATTCAGCCTGCAGCCGGAGACGCCGGCGGTGCATTGGGTGCTGCCTTGGCAGCTAATCACATTTATTTTGGTAATGACAGGAAGGTTACCTGGAAAGCTGATGCCATGCGCGGCTCATATCTCGGTCCGACTTTCTCAGAGCTTGAAGTGATTTTGACGGCAAAGAAGTACAAGGCAGTTTATACACAATACAATGATTTTAAAGAACTTTCCAGAGAGGCGGCCCGTTTGCTGGCGGTGGGAAATGTAGTGGGCTGGATACAGGGACGAATGGAATTCGGGCCAAGGGCATTGGGTGGGAGAAGTATTCTGGGTGATCCCAGAAATGCAGAGATGCAAAAGAAATTAAATCTCAAAATAAAGTACAGGGAATCATTCAGGCCATTTGCTCCATCCGTTTTAGCCGAAGAATGTTCCAGTTATTTTGAATATGCAGGAAATTCGCCATATATGCTGCTTGTTCATCCGGTAGCAAAACAGCGTCGCAAGCCGGTTCCGGCCAATTATGATGCAATGGATCTTCGTGAAAAACTATATTTCCAGCGTTCTGATCTTCCATCTGTAACGCATATTGATTATTCCGCTCGTATTCAAACTGTTCACAAGGAAACAAATCCGCGTTATTACGAACTGATCAGTTCATTCAAAGAGCTGACCGGGTATGCAGTAATTGTAAATACCAGTTTTAATGTACGCGGTGAACCGATTGTGTGTACTCCAAATGATGCTTACCGTTGTTTTATGCGAACAGAAATGGATTACTTGGTTATTGGAGACTTCATTTTTGATAAAAAGCAACAGCCGGAATGGCTAGAAAAAGATAATTGGAAAGAGGAGTTCGTTTTGGATTGATTGTCTTTTAACACACTGATCAAAGAATGAAGTTTAAAGTTTTCACAAGTTTTGTACGCATATTGTTTCTTGGTGTATTTTTCCTGCTTCTGTTTTTTGCTGATAAACTTAAGATTAAAATAGAATACACAGGATTTCCACTTAGCGACAACTGGTATATAAGATTAACAAAGCTGGCTTTCTGGTTTCTGGTTTCTGTTGAAATACTGCGTGTTTTTTATTATAGTATCATAAAAAGCAAAATGCAGGGGCTTGTTGCCAATATCGTTACTATTGTGGTTCCTCTTGCTATCACATTGATTCTTCTCGAAGTCATATTCATGTATGTTCCGCAAAGCCACGAAGGGATTTTGTCAAAAGCTTCTCAGATATGGTGGGAAAAATACTGGCATCCAGTTAATGAGTTAGGATATCGGGATAAGAAAATAATGGATGAAACGGGAAAGATCAAAGTACTGGTTATTGGTGATTCCTTTGCTGCCGGACATGGCCTTAAAAACGTAAACGAACGTTTTTCAGATATTTTACAGGCAAAGCTGGGTACTAAAAGATACAGCGTTTATAATCTAGGCGTTTCCGGAGCAGATACCCGGGATGAAGCAAAAAGGCTTGAAGAGTTTCCGGTAAAACCGGATATTATTATCCTGCAGTACTTTCCGAACGATATTGAGAAAGCTGGAAGAGAAAATGGTCTTTCTCTGTCCGGTGCCGAGCCTTATGTCGACTTGCATGGCCCTTTTTCTATGTTAGTAAAACGGTTTTATCTACCCAATTTTGTTTACTGGCAACTGCCGCATACCGGATTCAGTACGTTTGAAAAATTTGTTCAGTCAGCGTATACAGATACAACCGTACTTAATGCGCATCTCCGCGATTTATCACGGTTAACGCTTTATAAAGAAGCTAATAAAGCTGAAATGTACACTGTGTTTATCCCTTTTTTGTTTCAACTGGATAAAAGTGCAGCTTATACAAAGCCGGTTGAAAGTTTTCTGAAATCAAAAAGAGTTAATGTAATTACTTTAAATAATATGATTGCCAAGGTACCGGAAAAGGACCGGATTGTTGGAAAGAATGACGGACATGCAAGTTCTGTCATTAACAGCCTGATTGCCGACAACTTATTCGAAGCAATGAAGCCTAACCTTAAACAACATTGAAACACACATTTGATACTTGAACTATGGATTTTTTAACTGATTTGTTTGCGTTTATGAAAGAGCGCAAGAAGTGGTGGCTGGCCCCCGTGATTATTGTACTGTTACTGATTGGCATTCTGATCGTGATTGGCGGAGGTTCTGCTGTGGCTCCGTTTATTTATACTCTGTTTTAACTTATAGGTAGTTATTAATTCTCCAATCAGATTTCATTGTACAAGGGCATAGAGTACAAGTATGTCATTGTACTAAACTTTTCAACGGATGAAAGAATCAGAAAAGCTCAAAGCGCAACTTGTTATTGTTACCGGATTAATTGTCCTGTATTTTATATTTAAATCGCAGTATGTATACTTCCTGTTTGCCGCAGCCGGCATTGGCATAATAAGCCTTGCTGTTCCGGCAGCGGGAAATTTAATTGTTAAGTTGTGGTATAAACTGGCAGAAATTTTAGGGACAATTAATGGAAAAATTTTGCTATCGTTTGTCTTCTTTCTCATTCTTCTTCCCGTTGCTCTTATTGCAAGACTCGGAAAAAAGAATATGCTTGCTTTAAAAAGAGAAGCAAAGGATTCTGTTTTCGTAGAAAGAAATCACAAATATACGGCCAAAGACATGGAGCACGTTTGGTAATAGTGCTCAGGCTTTTTTCTTGCGGCAGGCGCGGTCATACAACAATTGTAACATGCCGTCTTTGAGGCCAACGTCCGGGACATGGATAATGTCGGCTCCGGCCCATTTCATTGCAGAAGTATAGATGTCGCCGGCTGGAACAATGACATCGGCACGATCCGGGTTCAGCTGAAGTTTGTTGATTCTGTCCGACAACGAAAACTGTGCTATGTAATCTTTCATTCGGATGATTTCATCCAGACTGGTCGAACTTTCCGTAAGCTTTGAAGAAAGATCGAACAGTTTGTTTATGTTTCCGCCGGTTCCGACTGCCTGAATCGGCTGGTTGTAATCTACGTTCTGATTAATCCATTCCTTGATTTTCGGCCACACATTTTTGGACTCTTTTCCTTCCAGCAACCTGACAGAACCTAGCTTGAATGATTTTGCATTGATTTTCTGTCTGTCTTTGTAGATGTTCAGCTCTGTACTGCCGCCGCCGACATCAATGTGAATATACTGGCCTTCGCCAAGGGATTTTACAACAACATTATTAACCAGTTCTGCTTCTTTCTGGCCGTCAATGATCTGGATGTAAATGCCCGTACGTTTTTCGATGTGGTCCCGGACTTCATGCCCGTTATCGGATTCGCGCATGGCAGAAGTGGAACAAGCCATGTAATCGTCCACTTCATGCAGCTCCATCAAAAGCTGATAAGCAAGCATGAGTTTGATCATGCGGTCTTCACTATGGGCAGTAATCCTGCCCTGCGTAAATACGTCATGGCCCAGACGAAGCGGAAAGCGAACGTATTCTACTTTTTTAAAGCGAGAGACGCCTTCATCATGCAACACCGAAGATATTTGCATGCGGGCACCATTTGATCCGATATCAATTGCAGCGAATTTCAAAAGCTATATAATAGGGGAGTAAATAAAAGCCAAAAATAGAACATTAAGCAACAAGATACATTAATGCATGTAAAAATTCGGCTTTCTCATTTACATTTTACCGCCTATCTGATACATCAGCTTTACTTTTACACCCGGGCCGGCATTATGGCTGAGCGGCGTAAGCGGCTTGAAATAAGTGTATAAATATCCTTCCGCCTGAACCACGATCGGGTGCCACATTTTTTCGATTCCGAGTGCCACATTCATGGAACTGACAGCCGGCATATCCGTTTTCCGGTCAAACGATTGGTTAAGATATTCATTGTTCGGAGCGCGGCACGCGAAGGAAATACTTTCCTTGGATGAAACTCTGATATTCGTTCCGGCACTGCCGTAATAAGACCAGTCATTTTTTACCGTATTGCGGAATGCGACAGTCAGCGGAATCTGCACGAGAGTCGGGCTGACTTTAATGTTGAACACTTCCAATGCAAGCGGCACTTCATCTGGATGAGATCTTTTGAAATCCTTCCTGTTTTTATCGCGGAACATTTTTTCCGTAAAAAACTCCATTGGTTTTACTTTCAGCCAGCTGATACCCGCCGAAACCGAAAACTTTCTGGAAACAAGAACTTCACCTAAAATTGCTTTGGAAGTCCCGTTACTTTCCACTTGAACGCCACCGCCAAACCGGTACGGAACTTTTAGATTCAGCTCAGGAATTACATTCTCCGTTTTGTTCGTTTTTTCTGCATTTTTTACTGCAACCAGCGTTTTCGGAACGGAGGCAGAAACTGCCAAAAGGCTTTTATTCACTTGTCTTGCTGAAATGCGGCTTGCAAGATTGTAATTCATTTTGCGCGGAACCGGATTTTCCTTATTACTCAGAGCTGCAATTTCAATGTTGTCAAGACTGAATTCGGTGTTCAGAATTCTTTGATTTTCAGCCAAACGGGTTTTAATTTCTCTTCCGGCATCAGACTTTATATCAAAACCCGGATTCCTTTGTTCCGCAATGCTTTCAGGATTGCCGTAAGCAACTATTTCTCCGCTTCTTGCCGGGTTGAAATCCGTATTGTTCGGCGTTTTTTCTATGCTACGCAGATTTTCAAACGGTTGTCTATTTTTTACAATGGTATGGTCCTTAACCGTATGATCTATTTTCCCTGCAATTTCATCGGTAGCCTCAAAGTTCTTAATTTCTACATTGTAACGCTCGGGGCCTCGTTTTACAGTCTGATATGCATTGCGGTTTTCACTGGATAAAGGCTCGTTGGCTCTTTCAGTATGCTCTTTCCGAACAATGTAAATGGTATCCGTTTTAGCCGCCGGCAAGGTTGTGCTTTTTATGACTTCAATCTGATTCTTGAGACTTTTTACATCCGCCGTCAGATGATTGTTTTTTGAAAGCTGATTAATATACAGAAATGCCATAACCGTGGTTATGGAAGCCGCCGCAGCGTAACCGATCCAGGAACTGTACTGCTGCCAGAAAGTAGGCGGGGTATGAGCCTGCATGTAACGCTGCATTTTGGCCCAGTCCTGTTCCTGAAAGTCCGGTTCGATACTTTCTAGTTTCTGGCGTATAGTATTTTCAAATTTACTAGTTTTCATTTCCTTTGAATGACTTTACAGCCCAATCACTTGGGAAGAGATTCGGGTAATATTGTTTGATCAGATGCTGCAGGCGTGCCCTCGCACGTACATAATGTGACCGTACTGTTGCTTCATTAATCTGCAGCATGTCTGCAATTTCACGGTGATTATAGCCATCCACGACATACATCAGAAACACATTTTTATACACCGGTTTTATCTGCTGAATCAATTCCAGGATTTCGTCCGCTGTGATCTGGCTGATCACGTCCTCGTCAAATTTCGGGTACGGTGCATCTTCCAGTGCAATGACGTCTTCGCTGTGTTTTTTGTGTTTCCGGTAATAACTGATGGCCGTATTGACCATAATGGTTCTCAGCCAGGCTTTGAAAGGATGCGTGGAATCATACTTTTCAAGATTGTTGAAAATCTTTAGAAAACCTTCGTTCAGGACTTCTTCCGCTTCTTCCGTTGTGGAAGTATAACGGAGGCAAATGCTTTTGGAATATCCAAAAAACTGCTTGTACAAATAACGTTGTGCCTGGCTGTTTCCAGCAATGCACGCTGCAACGACCGATTCAAAGTCGTTTTCGTTAAAAGATATTTTTCGTCCGAAGAGCAAAGCCAGATTGTCAGGGATTGAATTCTTAATATGGGTTACGTACAAGAATGATCATCTGTTGCAGACTTTTACAAATTATCTGAATAAATATAAAAACGGCTCTTCTAAGTTAAAGATAAATAGCTTATTAACATTTAATTTCAGGTAACTGCATTTTGACTTGCAACAAATTTTTCTTCCCGCTGCGTAATGCATGAAAACAGTTTGATTATTTATAAAAAACGTAAGGGAGAGTTTATGAAAAGAGTGTCGCTTTTATTGGTTGTGCTGGCAGGAATCTGGTTTTCTGCATGTCAAAAGAATGGTTCCGCCGTTGATCCGGCTGTGGAAACGGCGGATTTTGAAAGTGTGGTTTCAACGGCTGCAAGGTATTCCATTTCCACGGATTCAGTCACGATCGGGAAATGCAAGGGAAAGCTTACCGAAGTGGCAGCGGCTGATTTGCCGGCAACCGTTACGGATTACGTTAAGGCTACTTATGCCGGCTCTGAAATCAAATTTGCTGCAAAAGACCCGTCCGGAAAAATCATTGTGGCCATTACTCTGGCTGACGGAACGGCAAAAGGATTGCTTTTTAACGCGGACGGAACGTTTGCGGAAGAGCTGAAACAGCATGCGCACAAGGCCAAGTTGACCAAAATCGAGGTTAGCGCGCTTCCGGCGGCAATTAAGGCTTATATTACGGCCAATTACGCCGGCTCAACGGTTTCGACCGCAGCTACGAATGCAGACGGCGCTTATTTTGTAGCAATTACGACCAATGATGTTGTTAAAGTGTTGCTTTTCAATGCGGACGGTACTTTCAGCAAGGAACTGGAAAAGTCTGGAAAAAGGCATAAAAAGCACTGAAAATTTTTGTTAGGGGTGAGTTGGAATACGGCACCGGATTTTCCGGTTCCGTATTTATTTTTTTACAGCAAACATTTCCAGCGCGGAGGAATTTTTGATTTCGCCCATCACAAACAGACTGTGCGTGCTGCCGATATTTTCCAGAGAACCCAGTTTCTGCATCAGAAACTGCTGGTATTGCGACATGTCGTCTACAACGACTTTGAGCAGGAAATCGTAGTCACCTGAAATATTGAAACATTCCATTACTTCCGGCATCGCGATGACTGCTTTGACAAACTTTTCGCCCATGACTTTCGAATGTTCCTTTAAGGCGATGTTGCAGAAGGCCATGAGCTTGCGGCCGATTTTTTCACGGTCCACCAATGCCACGTATTTCTTGATAACGCCTTCTTTTTCAAGCCGTCTCACTCTTTCATAGACCGGTGTGTAGGACAGATTCAACTTTTCTGATAATTCCCGTGTTTTTAAAGTTGCATCCTGTTGCAGGAAATGCAGGATTTTTGCATCGGTTTCATCCAGATTGTACATAGATAGAATATCTTTATTCACTTTTCACAAGTGCCGAATATAGATAACTTATTTGTCTAAGTAAATTCTGGCAGACTATTAATCTGAATTTTTTCATTATATGAAACAAAACATCTATTGCGCTAAATTTGTCTGCATATTGGAAAGCCATTGCTTTTCAAAGGTTCAATTAACCACACAAAAGATAAAATTATGATAGCAACGCAAAAGGCAGATATCCGAGAAATTCTTAAAAACCGTATTCTGGTACTTGACGGCGCTATGGGTACCATGATCCAGCGGTACAAACTGGAAGATGATGATTACAGAGGAGAAAGGTTCAGTGACTGGCCCAAGGATGTTAAAGGCAATAATGATTTGCTTTCGCTGACGCGGCCGGACATCATCAAGGAAATACATGCGGCTTATTTTGAAGCGGGAGCGGATATTGCCGAAACCAATACTTTTTCAGGAACAACGATCGCCATGGCGGATTACGGCATGGAAGAAATTGTTTACGAACTGAATTTTGAATCGGCACGGCTTGCAAGGGAAGTTGCCGATGAATTCACCGAACGTGAACCGGAAAAGCCCCGTTTCGTTGCCGGTTCCATCGGGCCGACAAACCGGACGGCTTCTCTGTCACCGGACGTAAACAATCCCGGTTACCGCGCCATCAGTTTTGATCAGTTGGTAGAAGCCTATTACGAGCAAATCAAAGGTCTGACGGATGGCGGCGTGGATCTTTTGCTTGTGGAAACGATATTTGATACACTGAATGCGAAGGCAGCACTTTTCGCAATTGATCAGTTTTTTACCGATGCCAGAAACGGAAAAGTAGAGCATTTGCCTTCGTGGAAAGCGGCGCCGGGCGAAGCGCTGCCGGTGATGATTTCGGGTACAATTACGGATGCATCCGGCAGGACATTATCCGGGCAGACGACGGAAGCTTTTCTTACTTCGGTTTCGCATTTGCCATTATTGTCTGTCGGCCTGAACTGTGCTCTGGGTGCGGATCTGATGCGTCCGTATGTTCAGATTCTTGCGAAAGAAGCGCCTTTCTATACTTCGGCGCACCCGAATGCCGGCTTGCCCAACGAAATGGGCGAGTACGACGAATCGCCGGAACAAATGGGCGAAGTCATTGACGGTTTTCTGAAAGATAATCTGGTGAATATAATCGGTGGCTGCTGCGGAACTACGCCGGCCCATATCCGTGTCATTGCGGATCTTGCCAAAAAGCACAGTCCAAGAACGTTGCCTGCTGCCGAAACGGTCATGAAATTGTCGGGTCTGGAACCAGTCAAAATCAATCAGTTGTCGAATTTTGTCAATATCGGTGAACGCTGCAACGTGACCGGTTCCAAAAAGTTTGCCCGTCTGATCCGCGAGAGCAAGTATGACGAAGCATTGAGCATTGCGCGCGAGCAGGTGGAAAGCGGTGCACAGGTTATTGATATCAACCTCGACGAAGGAATGATCGACGGTGTGGAAGCCATGAAAACATTTGTGAACCTGATTGTTTCGGAACCGGATATTTCCAAGGTTCCGCTGATGATCGATTCGTCCAAATGGGAAGTAATTGAATCCGGGCTGAAATGCGTGCAGGGGAAATCCATTGTAAATTCCATTTCTTTAAAAGAAGGAGAAGAAAAATTCAGGGAATCCGCCCGGACGGTACTGCGCTATGGCGCGGCTGCGGTTGTCATGGCTTTTGACGAACAGGGCCAAGCGGACAATCTCGAACGCCGTATCGAAATCTGTTCAAGAGCATACCGGATTTTAGTTGATGAAGTCGGCTTTCCGGCAGAGGACATTATTTTTGACCCGAACATTCTGACCGTTGCGACGGGAATGGAAGAGCATAACAATTATGCGGTGGACTTCATCAATGCCGTGCGCTGGATCAAGGAAAATCTGCCACATGCCAAAGTTTCGGGCGGTGTTTCCAACGTCTCTTTCAGTTTCCGCGGCAATGAACCTGTGCGGGAAGCGATTCATACGGCATTTTTATACCATGCGATCCGCGCAGGAATGGATATGGGCATTGTGAATGCCGCACAGATCGGGATTTACGACGAAATACCGAAAGATGTACTGGAACTCGTTGAAGATGTACTGCTGAACCGCCGTTCAGATGCTACTGAACGCCTTGTGACGTATGCCGAAACGGTAAAAGATAAAGGAAAGACGCAAAGCGGCCCTGATCTTTCGTGGAGACAGTTGCCGATTAAAGAGCGGATTTCACACGCGCTTGTAAAAGGGATTTCAGATTATATCGATGAAGATACGGAAGAATGCAGAAAACTGTTCAGCCGGCCGCTGGAAGTGATTGAAGGTCCCTTGATGGACGGTATGAGCATTGTCGGCGACTTGTTCGGAGAAGGAAAAATGTTTCTTCCGCAAGTAGTAAAATCGGCAAGGGTAATGAAAAAAGCCGTCGCTTACTTGCAACCGTTCATTGAAGCGGAAAAAAGCGAAGGAAATAATTCTGCCGGAAAAATCCTGCTTGCAACTGTAAAAGGCGACGTGCACGATATTGGAAAAAACATTGTCGGCGTAGTGCTCGGCTGCAACAATTACGAAATTATTGATCTGGGCGTCATGGTTCCGACGGACAAAATCCTGGCCGCTGCCATAGAACATAATGTGGATATCATCGGATTGTCCGGACTGATTACGCCTTCACTGGATGAAATGGTGGGTGTTGCCAAGGAAATGGAGCGCCGAAACCTGAAAATGCCTTTGCTGATCGGCGGTGCCACAACTTCGCGTATTCATACGGCTGTAAAAATTGATCCGAATTATTCTGGTCCCGTCATTCACGTGCTGGATGCGTCGCGTTCGGTGCCTGTTGCCGGAAAACTGATTCAGAACGAGCAAAGTCAGGCGGAAGTATTGTCGGATATAAAGGCGGAATATGCCAAACTTCGTGAAGACCATGCCAAAAGAGGCGGTGAAAAAGCGCACATTTCCATTGTCAACGCACGTGAAAACAAGGCTAAAATAGACTGGACAAACTTTAAAGCTAAAAAACCGCAGTTTCTCGGCACAAGAGTTTACGACGATTACGATCTAGCTGATATTGCAAAATACATCGACTGGACGCCGTTTTTCCAGACATGGCAGTTACATGGAAAATACCCGAAAATATTTGAAGACAAGGTTGTAGGCGCAGAGGCCATGAGGCTTTATGAAGATGCCGCCGTGTTGCTGGGCGAAATGATCCGTGACAAATCGCTGAAAGCAAAAGCAGTGATCGGGTTCTGGCCGGCCAATTCCATTCAGGACGACATTGTATTGCATCATTTTGAGGAAGAAAACCGTGAAGTTCCTTGTGAAAGACACGGCTCTCACCAGCATATCGAGTACCGGATCAGCCAGCATGGAACGGATAATCTGAATGCCGGGGAACTTGTGGCGGACACGTCTGCGGTTCTGCATCATTTGCGCCAGCAAAGCCAGAAAGCATCCAATCTCGCGAATTACTGTCTGTCCGATTTTATTGCGCCGCTTGAAACCGGCAAAACGGATTATATCGGAGGTTTTGCGGTAACTGCGGGATTGGGAATTGAAGCACTTCTGGATAAATACGAAAAAGATCATGATGACTATAACAGCATTATGGTAAAAGCGCTGGCGGATCGTTTGGTGGAAGCACTTGCAGAACTTATGCATGAACGCGTAAGAAAAGAATTGTGGGGCTATGCAAAAAACGAAACGCTTTCCAACGAAGAACTCATTAAAGAATCTTATGCAGGCATCCGTCCGGCTCCGGGTTATCCCGCATGCCCGGACCATACCGAAAAACGCATGCTGTTCGACTTGCTGGAAGCTGAGAAACTGGGTATTACGTTAACAGAAAGTTATGCGATGTATCCGGCAAGCAGCGTAAGCGGCTGGTATTTCTCACATCCCGAAAGCAGGTATTTTCCAGTTGGAAAGATTTTTAAAGATCAGGTTGAAGATTATGCACGAAGAAAAAATATGTCTTTGGAAGAAATAGAAAAATGGCTTTCGCCCGTTCTGGGTTACTGATTTTACAAATTAAGGTTCATTGGGAGGACGGGTTAGCCTGTTCTCCCTTTTTTTATATGTATCCGGTATACTATTTTAATTGATTTAAGCGTAGTAAATGGGTATAATGTGTAGTAATCAGGTATAAATACGCTATTTTCTTATGATATTAAATTGAATATTTGTAATAAAGATTTGCATATTAATCTTGAAATTTATTAGCCATGAAAAGAAATATAAGTGTATTTATCCTGTTGATCCTGCTTGCATCTTCATACAAGTACAGGACCAAAGCTACGGAAAGCATCCAGCCGCACCTTACAAGTCTTCAGCCTGTGCATGAAGTGGCCGCCGCTGATCATTCATTGAATGAAGCAATTGGAAAAATGCAGCAGGCAAACCTTGATCTCGCGCATGGAAATGATTCTCTGGCAAAAGCCTTGTGGTCCCGTAAAGATGACGTAACGATGTTTACAGGTCATGCGGCCGATACGGGAAAAGGCTGGGAATCTGTGGAAACTGCCCTGAAACTTTCATCAAAGCAGATTGTAGGTGCCAATACTTACATTTTTGAGAAAATAGGCGGCAGTTCCGGCGCGGAGCAGGCTCATCTTGTACAAACGGAACAGTACGGATTTCCGAACGGGAAAACGGTTAATTTTCAGGCAACAATTCTGTTCCGGAAAGAAGGCGGTGAATGGAAAATTATCCACCGGCATGCCGATAAACTGACTTCAATCAGAAAACCGGATAAAACTTCCAGATAATACGCCTGATCCCGTATATTTTCAACCATATGTGACTTGCAATTATTTTGTTGTTATTTTGCAGCTTTTGGGCAAAGGCGACATTTGATTATATATGGAAAGATTTACTGGACTGCTCGGTATTGTCCTGATTCTCGGCGTTGCATTCGCAATGTCAAACAACAGAAAAGCAATTAATTACAGGACGATTGGAGTAGGGCTTGCACTTCAGTTCGGCCTTGCTGTTTTTATTCTCCGTACTGAAACCGGACAAGCGGTTTTTCAGTGGCTGGGCGAAAAAGTACAGAAACTTTTATCTTTTTCAGACAAAGGTGCCGATTTTGTTTTCAGTACATTGGTACGGCCGGACCTGATGCAAAAGGCCTTCGGGCCGGGTAACGATTTCGTCTTCTTCTTCAAGGTTATTCCAACGATTATTTTTGTGGCCGTTCTGGTCAATATGCTTTACCATTTGGGCATTATGCAGCGCGTAGTCAGTATTATTGCGCGCGGTGTTTACTGGTTAATGGGCGTAAGCGGGGCAGAAGCACTTTCCAACGTGGCAAGTACTTTTGTAGGACAAGTAGAGGCGCAGATCATGATCAAACCGTACCTGAAAAATATGACCAACTCCGAGCTGATGGCTTCGATGACGGGCAGTTTTGCATGCATTGCCGGCGGAGTAATGGCCGTTTATATTTCGCTCGGCGTTCCTGCGCCTTATCTTATCGCGGCAAGCCTTATGGCTGCACCCGGCGCACTTGTGATTTCAAAAATCGTATTTCCGGAAACAGAGCAGTCCAACACAAAAGGCGCGGTGAAGCTGGAAATCCAGAAGACGCATGCCAATTTGCTGGACGCCATTGCGGCAGGGGCTGGTGAAGGCCTGAAAGTGGGATTTAACGTTATTGCCATGCTGATCGGTTTTATCGCACTTGTTGCGCTTTTTGACTATCTGCTAGGTTACATTGGCGGTTTGTTTTCCTTTCCTCAACTGAGTTTCAACTTCATTCTGGGCAAATTCTTTTCCGTGTTCGCATGGGCAATGGGCGTTCCGGGCAAGGACATTGAAGCGGCCGGTTCCTTAATGGGTACCAAAATGGTTATCAATGAATTTGTAGCTTATCTCGAACTGGTAAAACTGAAAGATACGCTGGATCATAAAACGATCGTGATCACCAGTTTTGCATTATGCGGATTTGCCAATTTCAGCTCCATTGCCATTCAGGTCGGTGGTATCGGAGAACTGGCTCCATCGCGCCGGGCCGATCTTGCCCGACTGGGGTTCAAGGCGCTGATATGCGGAACGCTGGCTTCTTACATGTCTGCAACGCTGGCCGGATTGCTTCTGTGAAATAACAAAAGACTGTTACGTTGGCATGAATATTTGTGTCTTATCAGTATGCCGCAGGGTATGACAAGCAAGATTAGAAATATTTATGAAAAACGTAAAGCTGTATTTTTCTGTTTTAAAAGAGAGTTTTAGTGAATTTATGAATGACAACGGGCTGAAATTAAGTGCAGCCCTTTCTTATTATACCATTTTTTCACTTGCTCCCATGTTGCTGGTCATCATTTCGGTGTTCAGCATTTTTTTTGGCAGAGATGCGATTCAGGGTGAATTGTTCGGACAAATCAGAGGTTTGGTCGGATCGAGTGCTGCACTGCAGTTGCAGGAAATTCTTAAAAATGCCGAACTGTCAAACAAGTCCGGCATTGCTGCGGCGCTGGGTATCGGAACGTTGCTCATTGGTGCCACGGGGGTTTTTGCCGAAATGCAGGACTCCATCAATTTTATATGGGCCATCAAATCCAAACCCAAAAAAGGCTGGCTGCAATATCTCAAAAACCGCCTGATTTCCTTTTCGCTGATCCTTACACTGGGTTTTTTACTTGTTGTTTCACTTGGCGCAAGTGCCTTGGTCGATGTGCTTAGCAACCGGCTTGAACGTTACTTTTCCGAGGCTTCGGTTATCCTTTTCTACATCATTAACCTCGGCCTTGTACTGACGATCATAACTGCATTGTTTACAGTCATTTTCAAGGTTTTGCCGGATGGTGAACTGCGCTGGAAAGAATGCATGATCGGTGCCGGATTCACAGCTGTATTATTTTTGATCGGTAAGTTTGCAATCAGCTTTTATCTGGGCAAATCCGACCTCGGGGCTACTTACGGAACTTCTGCATCGATTGTCATTTTGCTGACGTGGATTTATTATTCATCCATTATCCTGTATTTCGGGGCCGAGTTTACAAAAGTTTATGCCAAACTGGACGGCGTAGGCATTATGCCCAACAAGCATGCTGTCGTTATTATAAGAAAGGAAATTGACGAAAAAACCGGGAAGCTGATCACGGATTAATGCTAGCTGCTGGCCATTCACTATTGGCATTTAGAATTTGTCTTTCTGCTTTCATACTAATATTTAAAAATTTGTAACAGAAATAAAAAAGAGCCGGATCAGCCTTTAATGCAAGGTAAATCCGGCTCTTCTTATATAATGGCCAATTGTATGTTGTCTTTATTAGACGTTTTTTACAAGCTTCTCAGTAAACATATCCACTATTTTAAAAGCCAAAAGCTAACGGCTAATAGCTAACAGCTAATCACCTTATAGTCAACTCGAAAGGCATTCTGGTTTGTGTTCCGCCCATGTTCATGAGCTTTTTGTACATTTTCACATAAGGAGCCAGTTCGCCCAGATTTTTGGAAGTGACTTTTTCCTCTGTATCGCCCATGAATTTGGTCAGCAGTTCGTCGAGCGGCTTTTTCTTTTCCGGATAATAGCGGACGCGGTAATCACCTTCATTCAGTTTGGCCGCTTTGGCCGCAATTTTAATGGCATCGTCAACGCCGCCGATTACATCGACAAGACCGTTTTGCTTCGCTTCGATTCCTGACCATACGCGGCCCTGAGCCAGGCTTTTCAGCTTTTCGACGGACATTTTTCTGCCTGCTGCTGCCTTTTTGGTGAACGTTTCGTAACCTTCATTGACACTTTTCTGAATCATGGATTTCTCAAATTCAGTCATATCCCGTGTAGCGGTCGGCCAGTCTGCATGCGGGCTGGTGCCTACGCCGTCAAAAGTTACGCCCAGTTTGTTGTTCATAAAATCCGTTACGTTGAAAACAAGCCCGAAGATTCCGATTGAGCCGGTTATGGTATTAGGCTGAGCCACAATGGTATCACAGCCCATTGCCATATAATAGCCGCCGGAAGCCGCCACATCCGACATGGAGGCAATCACAGGTTTCTTTTTGGCAGTAACCTGAATTTCACGCCACATAACATCCGAAGCCAGGGCACTTCCGCCCGGAGAATTGATACGGATTACAACCGCTTTTATCTTGTCGTTTTCCCGGATTTCTTTCAGTTCTTTTACAAACTTCTCTGAGCCGATATTATCGTCACCGCCTTCGCCGGAAGTTATTTCTCCTTCTGCAACCAGAACACCGATCCGTTTGTTGAAATCTCCGTCATTTACAGCACTTTCTCCTTTCAGATACTTGTCTACACCGACGTAGGAAATATTTTTTTTCTCTTCCACCTTCAGATCTCTTTTCAAGACGGCTTCAAGTTCGTCCTGATATCCAAGGTTGGTGACAAACTTATGCTGCAGAGCCAGTTTCGGACTTTCAACACCAAGCGAGTCCGCCAGTCTTTTCAGTTCTGTTACCGGGATTTTGCGTGAATCCGAAATGTTTTTCAGAAAATTGTCATTGATTGCGGTAAGCAGCTCGATGGATTGCTTTTTGCTGGCTTCGCTCATATCCTGGCGAGAAAACATTTCGATGGCGCTTTTAAATTCACCAACACGGAAAACCATTGGTTCGATGCCGAGTTTGTCGAAAGTTCCTTTAAAGAAACTGTACTCCGCCGAAAGCCCGTTCCATTCAATTCCGCCAACCGGGTTCAGATATATTTTATCCGCAAGCGAAGCAATGTAATAGCCTTTTTCAGAAAAAGATTCGCCGTAAGTAACGATGAATTTTCCGGATTTTTTAAACTTTATAAGCTGATTCCGAACTTCTTCCAGCGTAGCCCAGCCGGCTTCCGGACTTTCCGTTTTCAGATAAATTCCTTTGATGTTGCTGTCTGACTGTGCACTCTTCAGGGCTTCCAGAATATCCTTTAACCCGACTGCATTTTCGTCGCCACCGAACGGGCCGCCAATATCGGCAAACGGGTTTTCAACACCAACTTCCTGTATGGGTTTGTTCAGGTCCAGTTTCAGTACGGATTTTTCAGCGATAACAACGGTGTCTTCAGAAGATAACTTGGAACCGATGCCGGCCAGGATAAAAACGGATACAAATATGAAAATGATGATGCCGACAAAAGTGGCCAGAACATATTTAAAAAATTGTAACATACTATGTGGAATGAAGAGATTTTATTTCATCGATATGTAAAGAACAAAAATATTGATTAATTGTCGCGCATTGCAGAATAATTAATGTCGAAAGGTTGTTAATGCATCTTAAAAGGTAAAAAAAACCTTTCTGGTTTTTCGGTAAACCGCCTGAATTTATCCGTTGATATTTTTATATTTTAAAAAAAAATCAAACATGAAGAAGACACTCGTTCTTGTCCGCCATGCTACCGCGGAAGACCAGAATTTCAGAACAAAGGATTTTGACAGAAACCTGAACAGCAAAGGCTTGGCGGAAGCGGAAGCAATGGGAAAATGGCTGGCAGGTTCCGGAATCAGACCGGATGTTTTCGTCACAAGCCCGGCTTCCAGAGCTTACAAAACTGCTGAGATCATTGCCGGAGAACTGGGTGTAAATGCCTCTTCGCTGATCACCAATGCAGAAATTTATGATGGCGGGCCGCAGTCCTATCTGAATGCAGTAAACGCGGTGCCGGAAAACTTTTCCATGCTGATGCTGTTCGGGCATAACCCGGATATTACTTACTTTGCAGAATATCTGACCGGATCAAATCTCGGTTCAATGAAAAAAGGCAGTATGGCCATGATTGATTTTGAAGGTTTGAACTGGGCTGAAATTTCTGCAAAAACCGGAAATCTGAACTTGTACAAAACGCCGCGTGAAGTAAGAGAAGCTGAATAAAATGGAGAAATCAAACCGGAACCGCAACATATTCGTAATCGTATTCATACTGTTTGTGGCATTGTTCGCATATATTTCCTACGACATGTCCAGTCGCACGACGGCGCCGTGGAACAGGCCCAAGCAGCTCAACCGCGCATTGCCCGGCGCCACGCCCGATTCGGATTCTCTTTTGCTGGATTCGCTGCTGGAAGAAGTAAAATAATGCCTAGCCTCTTGGATGAAATTCCGTGATGATCTGACGCAGATAATCCCGGTCAAGATGCGTGTAAATTTCCGTCGTTGTAATGGATTCGTGCCCGAGCATTTCCTGAACCGCCCGCAAGCTTGCTCCGCCCTCGATCAGGTGCGTTGCAAAGGAATGCCGGAAAGTATGCGGACTAACGGTTTTCTGAATGCCGGCTTTTTCTGCAATGTCCTTGATCATAATAAAAATCATTACACGCGTTAGCTGCGCGCCTCGGCGGTTCAGGAAAACAATGTCTTCGCTGTCTTTCGCAGGCGTCAGTTCATTACGCACATGATCCAGATAAAGCTGCGTGTATTTGATCGCTTCTTTTCCGATCGGTACGAGCCTCACTTTGTCTCCTTTTCCCAGAATCCGGAGGAAGCCGATATCAAAATAGCAATGGGTCAGTTGCAGGCCGGTGAGTTCGGAAACGCGCAAACCCGAACTGTACAAAACTTCAATAATAGCGCGGTTACGCGTTCCTTCGGGTGTGGAATGGTCAATAGCAGCCAGCATGGTTTCAATTTCCTCGTAAGAAAGCACGTCGGGAAGTTTGCGCGGCAGGCGCGGCGATTCCAGCAGTTCGGTAGGATCGTCCGTTATTTCATTTTCCAGTAAAAGGTATTTGTAAAAAGCCTTGATCCCGGACAGCATGCGTGCCTGTGAATGCGCGGCCATGCCCAGTTCCGACAGATACTTGAGAAATGCTGTTAAATGCTCTTCGGTAATGCGCACAGGCGGCACATCCATTTTTGCCAGCTCGGTAAATTCTGCCAGCTTTTCAACATCCCGCACGTATGCATCCACGGAATTGCCGGAAAGTGAACGTTCCAGCCGGAGATAGTTTTTAAATTGTTTGATGTAGCTTTGCCACATAGTAAAGGAAAAAAGAATTATTTAACGCTGTACAAATCCATGAAAAAGCTATTGATCCTGAACGGCCCCAATCTGAATCTTCTGGGAAAACGGGAGCCGGGAGTTTATGGCAATCAGTCATTTGAAGATTATTTCGAGACCTTGAAAAACCTTTTTCCAGAAACCGAACTGATTTATTTTCAATCCAATCATGAAGGCGCGCTGATTGACAAAATTCATGAAACCGGTTTTTCCTTTGACGGGATCATCATTAATGCCGGAGGTTACACGCATACATCCGTTGCGCTTGCCGACGCCTTGTCTGCGGTTATAACGCCGGCTGTGGAAGTCCATATTTCCAACATTCATGCAAGAGAACCGTTTCGTCACCACAGTTACCTCACATCCCGCTGCAAAGGCATGATCTGCGGACTGGGCCTGAAAGGTTACGAAATGGCCATCCGGTATTTTGTCAGTTGAAAATGGCTGTTGGCTGTTAGCTGTTGGCTGTTAGCTGTTGGCTGTTAGCTGTTGGCTGTTAGCTATGAGCTGTTGGCTTTAAGCTTTTTTCAAAGTGGGCGAAGTTCAGTTGAATCAGGCGATTTTTTAGTTATAAACCGGATTGAATCTTAAATTTCGGCTTCACTCCATGCCATTGGATTTCATTTGATCAAAATTCAACCACTAACCACCAATCGTCAACAGCTATCAGCTAACAGCTAACAGCTATAAACTACCTGAAAACGGCGTTGCTGAAAAGTATTTTCCCGTTGTACAGCATGGCACGGAAAACAGGATCGTCCATAAGGTACACAACCTGGCCGCGCCCCATTTCCTGAACGCCCATAATCAGCGTATTTTTAAGCTTGTCCGTCATTTTATTGCCGACGAATCCCGCTTTGTAATTGTTTTCAGTGAAGTAACCCACGTTCCAGCCTTCTTTCAGGAAATCGCGTTCGTAAGCGTCGCGTACAATGGTGAAGTACTCTTCATTGCAGCCAAACGCCAGCGGATGCGTCGGGTCCATCGTAATCTGGAACATACTTCCGGGTGACGAATCGCTGGCATCTTCCCGTTGCTGATCTCCGAATTTTTTAAAGGAATCCGCATCTTTCTTTTTCTCTGAAAATTTCTTTGTTAAGGCAAAACCGGGTTTGTTAAGGAAAGCATTCGTAGCACCTTCCATCGCAATGACCTTACCGCCGTTCCGGACCCAGCTTTGCATTGCTTCCAGTTGTTTGTCATTAATAAGATCCGAATACCTTCCATCCGGCAAAATCAGCACGTCGATTTCACTCCATGGCAAACTGCCCAGCCGGTTTGCATTGACAATTGTCACCGGATAATGGATCTGCTGTTCAAAGTAATGCCATACAGCGCCAAATGCCGTAGCCGAAATGCCGTCTCCAGAAACCAGTACAACTTTTGGGGTTTTAAGAAAAACCACGTTATCGCCGCCAAAATCAGCTCCTGAACTTACATAACCTGTTTTTGCCGCCACAAGCCGGACATGATGCTTGTCTGCAAGAGAAGTAACGAGCTTGTCAAAATCCGGGTTCTCGTTTCCTTTTTTTGTAATGATCAGCGTTCCGGCCTTGTAAGTCATTTTATCCATTTCAAACGGAACATTGGAGCTTTTTACCAGGATGCCGTTTTTAAGCAGATCAGCAAGGAAAGCGGCATCTTCGGCTGCCGACCAGGAAGCAATGTAAGCGTAAGGTGAAGTCGCCGGAACCGGATTCCGGATCTGTTCAGCCTGATAAGTTGCCGGCGTCAGTTTCTCTTTCAATCCATAGGCTTTCAATCCAAATATATAGGCAAGTCCCCAGCTCGTCACATCGTATGTAACAGAATCTTCCAGTACCGGTTTCGGATCAAAAAGGATTCTCAGCAGATTGGATTTCGGCTGATACGCGCTGATCAAAATGTCGTTATTTTCAACTTTCAGGGACTGTTCCACAGCGCTGGTAAGTTCTGTTCCGCGCGTAGAAAGCGATTTTCCTGCAATTCCGTACGTGAAACCCTGCTTGTCGAGCCAGTCGCCGAATGACCTTACGCGCTCTTCATTGCCTTTTGTTTTGATGACGTATGTTTTGAAATTGCCGACCGGCGCATTTGCAGCATCTTCGTGAAATTTTATAAACTCTGAAACAACACGCTCTTTTTGCGACATGACGGCTTCCAGCGTGGCAAGGCTCGTTGCATAATGATGCGAAATCCGGCTTTGCAGCGTCAAGGTATCATGCTCATCTTCTCGTTTGATGCCCAGCCCGGCACGTCCGCCACCGCCCTGTTCATAGGTTACGCCGATTGCACCGTTCGCCGTTGGCCATGTGTCGCCATAGCTTGGGTAGAAGAGGTCATAATCATTTTTTGTGAAGTACGTCCAGTTGTTTTTATCAAAATATTTACGGCAATATTCTCCGATCAGCTCGTTGAACTGGCGCTGCCATGGCGTAACATCTTTGTTGTAAGGCTTGGCCGCAGGCGGAAAATAATAGCTTCTGGACGACCCCATTTCATGAAAGTCGGCATGAAAATGCGGCATCCACTGATTGTAAATTACAATTCGCTGCTGCGTTTCTTTCTGGGTTTGCCATGCCCAGTCACGGTTCAGGTCAAATAAGTAATGATTAAACCTTCCGCCCGGCCATGGTTCGTCATGTTCAAGGGCAAAAGGCGTTACGTCCGGCGTTGCATTCTGTACGCGGTTATACCATTGCGTATAGCGTTCATAGCCATCCGGATTAATGCACGGATCGATCATGATTACCATATTTTTCAGGAATTCCTGCGTAAGCGCATTGTCTTTGTTCAGCAATTCGTAAAGCACTTTCATGCTGGTGTTGGCGGATACCGATTCATTTCCATGCACGTTGTAGCTCAGCCATACGATTGGCGGAACGCCTGCATCCGGTTTGCCTTCCATAAGCTTTACGCTTTTCAGGTGATTGGTCCGGATTTTCTCGAGATTGGAAATATTCTCTGCAGAAGAAATAAATGCCAGCATCAAAGGCCGCCCTTCGTTGGTGCTTCCATATTGCACAAGCTTGACACGATCCGGGTTTGCAGCTTGAATGGATTTAAAATAATCGGTGATATTGCTGTGAAAGGCGAATTTGGAACCCAGCGGATAGCCCAGGAACTGATCGGGCGTTTTGTTCTGTGCCGAGGCAAAATGAAACTGTGCAAGCAACAGAAAGCAGCAGAAATATTTATACATAAGTTTAGGACGTAATTTTAACAAATCAGCAATCCCAAAATTAGAAAGTTACCTGCATTTTAGGTTATGACAAAAAGAATAAAAAAAACTTTTCATTTGAAGCGTCTGACAATCAAGGAGCTGTAAAATAAATTCATTATATTTTCAAAAGAAGTTTGGAATTTAAAATACGGACGTGCATCTTTGCACCACGTTTTCGGAAAAGGAAAACGAAAAGTGAAAGAAAGTGTTGAAAAAACGCGCGAAGTAGGAGACCAGTCGGCCCATTCGTCTAGCGGTTAGGACACGACCCTTTCACGGTTGAAACAGGGGTTCGATTCCCCTATGGGTCACAAAACCGTGCGTAAGCACTTTCAAACATCACTGTTAACCGCCTCAATTTTTAATTGAGGCGGTTTTTTTGTTTCTTGGCATCGTATTGCTGCGGGCATTATCGGAAAATGTTTCAGGGATTCAGCCATAACAACAAAGCAAGGCTGCCCCGGTCGAAAAGGCAGCCTTAAAATTTATTTTACCAAATCCATTCAGGCTAGTTTACCAACTTAATGGCATCCACCGGAATATGGATGTTTCCATATGCCGTAACGTTGGAGAAGTTGGACAAAATGATCCTGATTTCACCTGTAGTTGTTTTAGCATCATGTGTAAACTCGATGGTTTCTGTAATCCACTTGTTCTCTTTGCCTGTCAGATAAGTGCTCTTGTATGCAAGCGGGCCTCCGCTCGGAGCCTTTACAATAAATGAATAAGCATAAGGTGACTGCCCAAGTCCCGAAGCGTTTTTGGCACGCATCGTAGATACGCTGTAAGTTAAACTGTACTTCTTTCCCTGAACCAGATTGCTAACGTATATCCCTACATAACCGTTGTCACCATTAGCTTTTCCAATTGTCAAAAAGGTTTTAGAGGTATCAGACTTTGTGCGTAAGGGATTTATCCACGGCGTTGCAGGATTACCAAACAAATATTGAGAATTTGACATTCCAATCGCACTGATCTGGTTCTTTACAGAATATCCGTCAGGCTTACACCATTGGCAAATCTGTCCTTGCGTCGGAGCAAGAACCGGCAGCAGCGCATTGGTTTTATACTTTGCACCATCCTCTGATTTGACGGAAACGGCGGAAACTTCCGGTTTCGGAACAAGGGAATCTTCTTTAGAGCAGCTGCTCATTACTACAAGTGCAGAAAAACAGGCACCCAGCAGGCTAATAGGTAATTTTTGAACTCGGTTCATCTTGAATTATCATTTTTAGTGTTAAAAAAGTGGTTCGACCACTGTAAAGAAGATAACACTTCATGATTAATTAATTCTGTAGTTACCCAGTGTACAGAACTGGTTCCCAATCGGTAAAAAGCGGCTGCTTTATATTTGAAAAACTTCATTGTATTTCACACAAATCCATAACCGGCAGGATCAATCGGCTTGGAATAATCATAATTTCGGTAAATGCTTTACGCTAAGTGTAATCATCTTTTTCTGCTTATTTTAAATCACCATAACTATACGAAAAGCTTCATTACTTATACTAATCAGCTCTGATTGCACAATTTTAACGTTTGATAATTCACTTCCAGCCGATTGTTAATGCCATTACCGAAATCCGTTTTATTCAATTTGCTTTGTTGGCGTAAAATCAATTTTTTTCACTTAATTTTTTTAATGTCAATGAAACTACAATCAAAACTATCAGCCTCCGTTGTTGCTGCCAGCTTTTCTGCCTTGCTGTTTATGAGCAGCTGCTCCAAAGAAGATGCACTCACGCCGCAGCCGGAATCCGCAAGCTTGAAAGATGATGCAAACATGCGTTCGGGAGGAGAGACAGGAGGAACGACCATCGGTGGCACTGCTGGCGGTACTATTAATCCTAATACATTTATTCAGTACACGTATCCTACTACTCTTTACCAATCAGGAAAAGGAGTTTTTCCATATGGATGGGGTAGTTCTTATATGGAATACGGTTCTTCAAACACAGAGTACTTAGGAAATAAGGAAGGAAGATGGTTAACACAATTTGCTCAGCCTGAGCCGGGCGTAGAAACTTTTGTTACCGGGAAAAATACAAAAGATCATAATGGCTCTGTGTTTACTACACTTAAAAACTTAAAAAGAGGGAATAGATACAGATTAACATTTTATGTGTCTACGAGCAGTGTTCAGCCGTCTGATTTGCCTTCATCTTTGGGAATAGGTACTCCTAATGCAGCAGGTGTTATGTTATGGGTATCAACCAAAGAGACAAACCCAGAGTTGGCAGGTTATGGAAAGGCACCTTATACCTGGAATAAAGGAGTCAGCTTTTTAGGCAGAGCAAATCAATGGATTAAGGAAACCATTGAATTCAATGCATTAAGCGATACTAGTATAAAGATTGATGGTTACCATCCTAACGGAGAAGTTAAAGATTCTTATTTTAATGTTTCTATTGGGAAATATGCTATTGAAGACTTAGGTCCAGCAGGATCATCAAGTTGGAAAAATAATTAATTACTAACATACATGTAAGCACGAACCCTGGCAATTACCAGGGTTCATTTATCTTACCTTAAGCAGGCTGTATAAAAAAGCGATGTTATTAAATCCAGGCTTAATGCTTTCGTTAACAAGCATATTGCTTAGTTTAGTAATTAAATAGTATAAGCATCAAATTACTATGTCTGTTGGTGCTGGCTGTAATTGCAAGTATTTGGATTGCTCCGCATTTTTCGCAGATTTTTAATAAGTATATTCATTTAATTTAGCATTAAATCAGGATTTTGATCCGGGCAAAACAAACAGATTTATAGTTGTTCAGTTCAAAAAATAGCCTTTCAACCCCAATTATTATGGCGGTGACCACACTCATTCTGACGGTATTTCAGGATTGTAATATCTTTCTGAAAAATTTAAACCATTAAGACTGAACCATGATACAGTTAGAAAAAGGCAAAGTATACGAAGTGAGAAACCCTGAAGAAGCACGCAGAAAAAATCATCCGCCTGTTGTAAAAATCGAGCACGATTACGGCGATATTGTAAAAGGAAATGACGGTTGCTGCTACTTTAAGGACGGTATTATTTCATACTCGTGGGGAAATGACCCTTTCGATCTGGTAAGAGAAGTTACTGCCTGACTTTGTCAATAAGATACCAAACAAGTTAATTTCTAAGCTGTTAATGCTCTATTTGCCTATGAAGTTAATATTCCTGACCTTTTATAAACGGTAAGTTTTGAAGTAAAACGGGCTTTCTATTTCTCCGGCTGCAAAGCTTTATCATTCCACCATTCTGTAAAAATCTGCTGTTCTTTCAGATTTACTTTTTGACCGATCATAGGTGTAACCAGCGGCATATGCTGCTTGCCTGCTTCAAGAACTGCCCTCTGAACAGGCTCGTTCCAGTCATGAAGTGCAAGTGAAAACTTTGACCAGTGCACGGGCATAAGTTTAGCCGCTTTCAGGTCGTGAGCCGCTGTTACCGTTTCTTCCGGCATCATATGAATGTATTTCCAGGCTTCATTGTACTGTCCGCATTCCAGGATCGCAAGGTCAAAAGGACCGAATTTCTCTCCGATTTGCCTGAAATGCGTATCGTATCCGGAATCTCCGCCAATAAAAATCTTCATCGTGGGTGTCTGAACAACAAATGAAACCCACATGGCACGATTTCTGCTCAGCCCTCTTCCTGAGAAATGCCTTCCCGGCGTAATGTTGAAAATAAAACCGTTGCCTGCATTGTATTCTTCGTTCCAGTCTTTTTCAATGATTGTTTCCGGCGTATAGCCCCAGTGTTCCAGATGCTCGCCTGTTCCAAGTCCCGTTACAACCCTGCCTACTTTAGATTTTAATTTCAGAACCGTTTCATAATCAAGATGGTCCCAGTGATCATGAGAAATCAGCAGATAATCAATAGCGGGAAAATCTTCCACTTTGTAAACGTCCGTTCCTTTAAAACTCGGTGTCGTAAAACGAACCGGTGAGGCGCTGCCGCTGAAAACGGGATCAACAAGAAATGTTTTACCGTCAATCTGCATAAAATAGGAGGAATGTCCGAACCAAACAAGCACGTTTTCTTTCGGGTTCAGGTGCAGCAAATCCGTTTTTTGCGACGGGATCACAGCGCCTGGAATGTTGTATTTGCTTTTACCGAAAAAGAATTTGGTCATGACCTTCAGATAGCTCGAACCTTCCGCAAGGTCAGGCGTATAGCTCAGATTCTGAAATTTTCCGTCACGGTAATTGGGTGATTTTCTGATTCTTTCCAGACGGGCGCCTGACGGTTGTTTGCCAAATTTAGGCTGCTGCATAAATAGCATTACACCGCCAACAAGTAAAATCAGAAGAACAAAAATGATCATAAAAAGCTTTTTAAGAATGCGTCTCATTGCAGTTGGTTAAGGCAATTTATCTGGAAGGTAAAAAGTTTTGAGCATGTCATCCGCATTCTTCTTTATTTTTGATACGTATATTCCCAATTTATTTTATTCCTTCCATGAAAGTCAAATTCGTTTTAATTTTTCTCGGGATACTTTCATTTTTCCGGTCGGAAGTTACTGCTCAATCGAAGCAAGTGCCGATAAGCATTCTGGTTATGGCCGAGCCGGGCGGGCATCATATTGAATATTCCAGAGCAGCAAAAAAATGGCTGGATTCACTGGCTGCGAAGAATAACCTTTCCATTGATTACATTGACAAAACAGATTCGATTACAAATCAGCATCTTGCAAAATATCAGTTGATTATACAACTGGATTATGTTCCTTACGGCTGGAAACCGGCTGCTGCGGCTGCTTTTGAAAAGTACATCAGTGAAGGAAAAGGCGGCTGGATCGGTTTTCATCACGCCACTTTGCTGGGTGAATTCGACGGATATAAAATCTGGCCGTGGTTTTCTGATTTCATGGGTGGTATCCGTTACAAAAATTACATTCCTGACTTTGCAGCTGCGACTGTCCATGTAGAAAACAAAAGTCATCCGGTTATGAAAGATGTTCCGGCTTCATTTCAGGTCAAAAAGGAAGAATGGTATATTTATGATAAAAGTCCGCGGCTGAATGTGAAAGTGATTGCAAGTGTGGACGAAACGACTTATGTCCCCGATTCCAAGATCAAAATGGGCGATCATCCGGTAATCTGGTCAAATCCGGAAATGCAGGCAAAAAATATTTACATTTTCATGGGGCATTCGCCGGTTCTGTTTGAAGATGAAGTGTATAAAACCATTTTCAAAAACGCCATTTTCTGGGCTGCGGGCAAGTAAAACGCCGTTTTGCATGCAATTAATCAGTAATCCGGATTAACTCCGTGCAAGTCCTGAAAAATAATCAGTTTTTTTGATGTTACTCTTTTGACAAATCAGCGTCTTAATAATAAGGTTTTGATCCTTAATTTTCACTAATGTCCAGATCTGATTGGTCCATCCGTTTTGCTTTTCCGCTGTTGCTGTTTGCAACCATTCTAACTTTTCTGGGTTGTGACAAAAACCCGGAGCCAGCCGAAAAAGTAACGGCATTATCTGAAAATACAGATTTAAGCCAGGTATTTGATATTTCTGCCGTCGCAACAACCAAACTTGAAACAGCCAATTTCACAGGCATTGTTCAATATGGTCATGTCTGGATTGAAGGTTCCGGCATTCCTACGTTAGCCAATAATCTTACAGAACTGGGCAAAACCCTCCCTGCCGATCTTCGGTTTTCTGGCGAATTAACACAATTGAAACCAAATACTAAGTATTGTGTCCGTTCTTATGTCAGGACAAGTTCCGAAATCCGATACGGAAAAGTCGCAGAATTTGTAACAGAAGCAGATTATGCAAAACGTCTGGTAAAAACCCTGAAAGATTCGCTTACAAACCACGGTTTCGGATACAGCTTTATCGTTTCCAGAAAAAATAAAATTATCGGTTCGGCATCGGAAGGATTTCAGTCAAGAGCCGTAGAGGCAGTAGGTGAAAAACCGGTGACGCTGGATACGAAAATGCAGATTGCCAGTATGACCAAAACGCTTACAGCAGCTGCTTTTTTGAAACTGGCAAGTGAAAAAGGGATCAAAACAACGGATAAAATCATCAAGTACCTTCCACAAAAATGGGTTAAAGGAGAAAACATTGATAAAATTACTTTCCGGGATTTACTTACGCATCGCAGCGGCATAACGGGTCTGGGCGATAAATGTTTGAACGGCTCTTTCCTTGAAAATTACTGGTACGGATTACAAAGCCTGATTGCCAAAGGCGTAAAGACGGGAAATAGGGGCAATCAATGCTATCAGAATGCCAATTTTGGTTTGTACAGAATTTTGATACCGGCCATACTTGGCTATCCATTTTCAGGAGACGATATGGAAGACGATCAGGAAACGCAGAAAATATATGAGAAGTACATCAATGAAAACATTCTGAAAAAAGCAGGTGTGGATTCCAAAGATATATTAACCAATCCGGCTGCAGCTCCGACGTTCGGTTATGATCATCCGTATACTATGGGAACAGAGGGTTTTAACCCTGGGGATTTTCGGGATGTTTCAGGTGCTTACGGCATTTATTTATCCGCGAATGAAGCTTTTAAAGTATATTCTAATTTGTTTACAACAGGAAGCAATGCAGTGCTTTCTCCATCTTTGCAGGATTCGGTACTGGTTTCCGGGCTGGGAAGTTACAGTGTTGTCATGCCCCAGGGAAAATTCAGTTACCACGACGGATGGTGGTATAATCAGCTGGATAATGGAAAGCCCAAAGGTTTTAGAAGTTTATGGATAAAAGGTCCGGATGACATCCTGATCGTTATGTTTACTAATGCGCTGCGGAACGGAGACGGATTGTTTCCGATAAAATCAGGTGCTTACACTGACATCACTTCTTACATATTATGGGCTTTTTCAAGAATGCAACCTTCTGTAAGAGGAGGGAAGTTATCGAATGTCAACTTTCATTCCTATCTGAAAAATCCTGAACCGCATTAACAAGGTTGCAAGTATCAGAGTAATCTTCTTGAAACAAATAACCGAAATTTGCAGGAACTTCCGTCTGCTTTTTGCGTTTAAGTAATCTGACTGCTCAAAGAGCATTGATTTCGAAAACACTTAATTTTGCAGTTTCAAGAATATCAGCATTGTGCAAAAGAAAACACTTTTCATAACTCCGCCGTTTACACAGTTAAATACGCCTTACCCTGCAACAGCTTATCTGAAAGGTTTTCTGAATACACTGGGAAGAACGTCGTATCAGGCTGATCTGGGTATTGATGTGATCCTCGAATTGTTTTCTTCCAAAGGCCTGAAAAGGATGTTTGCCATTCTTGAAGATTCTGACATGGAGCTTTCCGAGAACAGTTTCAGAGTTTATGCGCTCAGTAAGGAATATATCAGCACGATTGATCCGGTCATCAGGTTTCTTAAAAATCGTAATCCGACTTTGGCCCACAGCATTTGTGACCGCAGTTACCTTCCCGAAGCCAGCCGGTTTCAACAGCTTGAAGATATGGACTGGGCTTTCGGAACCATGGGAATTCATGACAAAGCGCGGCACTTGGCCACACTTTATCTGGAAGATATTGGTGATCTGATCCAGGAAGCGATTGATCCGCATTTCGGGTTCAGCCGCTATGCCGAACGCCTTGGCCGGTCCGCAACGCACTTTGACGAAATGGAAAAGGCACTTGAAATGCCAAACACACTATTATCAGAAATCCTGACGGATTTGCTGGAACAAAAAATACAGCAATTTCAGCCGGATATGGTTTGTATTTCTGTGCCGTTTCCTGGCAATCTCTACGGCGGGTTCAAGTGCGGACAATATATCAAAAGAAATTATCCGGAGATTAAAGTCGTGATGGGCGGCGGTTTTCCAAATACCGAACTTCGTTCTCTGAAAGAACCCCGCGTTTTCAATTACATTGATTTTATTTGTCTGGACGATGGCGAGGCACCGCTTTTGTCATTGCTGGAATATCTGGACGGAAAAAGAGAAATTTCTCAACTCAAAAGGGTTTATTCCTGTGTAAACGGCGAAGTGATTTATCATAACGGAGCCAGAGAAAAGGATGTGCCGCAACGGGATACCGGAACGCCCGATTACAGCGATCTGCCTCTGAATGATTACTTGTCCGTTATCGAGATCGTCAATCCGATGCATCGGCTGTGGAGTGACGGAAGATGGAACAAACTGACGCTGGCACATGGCTGCTACTGGGGAAAATGCTCGTTTTGCGATATTTCACTCGACTATATCCGCCGTTATGAACCGTTAACGGCTGCTTTGCTGTGTGATCGCATTGAAGAAATCATTGAACAGACTCAACAGAACGGCTTTCATTTTGTGGATGAAGCGGCTCCGCCGGCATTATTGCGGGATCTTGCGCTGGAAATTATCAGAAGAAAACTGACCGTAGTCTGGTGGACGAATATCCGTTTTGAAAAAAACTTCACGCATGACCTTTGCCTTTTACTGAAAGCGTCCGGTTGCATTGCGATTTCCGGGGGGCTGGAAGTTGCTTCCGACCGTTTGCTGGACCGGATGAAAAAAGGCGTTACCGTTGCGCAGGTTGCGCGTGTGGCGGATGCATTTACGCAGGCGGGCATTATGGTGCATGCGTATCTGATGTACGGATTTCCGACACAGACTGCACAGGAAACAATTGATGCGCTGGAAATGGTGCGGCAGTTATTTGAAAACGGCATTGTACAGTCCGGGTTCTGGCACCGGTTTGCGATGACTGCGCACAGTCCCGTCGGCTTGCATCCGGAAGATTTTGACGTGATGAAGATTGGCCCGGATACTGGAAAATTTGCCCATAATGATCTGGAACACAAAGATCCGCTTGGCGCTGAACACGACCGTTTTGCAGAAGGTTTGCGTAAATCACTTTTCAATTACATGCACGGCGTCTGCATTGATTTTCCGCTTTCCGAATGGTTTGATTTCAATGTTCCTGCAACTTCCATTCCTCCGAAGTACATTGCAAAAAGCATCAGCGAATTGCCGGATGCTGTGAACCGGCCCAATGCGGTTGCCGTATGGATGGGAAATTTGCCGGAAATGTCTGTTTTTGAAGAAAGCCACAGATCCGGAACGATTGAAATTGCCGAACTTGTTTTTTACGACAAGAAAAAGGAGTGGGCTGTTGAAACAGAAGTGCAAACGGCTGAATGGCTTGTTGATACTTTGCCAAAATTGCTGATTATGAATCCGGCGCCATATTCTTTGGAACAACTGAAAGCAGGTTACGAAGCTGCCGGACTGGGAAGTTTCGAGCATTTCATGGGTTCAAAAACATGGAAGGATTTAAAGCACAGCGGCTTGCTGGTGATTTAAAGTTTCAGTACTTCAAAAATGTGAAGATCATCGTCAAAAGTGGTGAAAACAGCCGGATAACCTATGGAAACACTTCCGATCTGATCCGCCATTCCAAGCGCAGTTGCCGGCCGTATGGTTGCCATTTCAATCGCTTCCTGTAAAGGAATTCCCAAAACCTGAACCGCATTTCGCACGGCGTCGCCCAGTGAAATGGTCGCACCCGCCAGATTTCCGTCCGAATTCGTGTATCTTCCGTTTTTCAGATAAGCATCAAATTCGCCCCATTTGAATTCAGTGACTTTTTCGCCCAGGAACAAGGCATCTGAAATGAGAAAAAGCTTGTCTTTTTTGATTTTATAGGCAACACTTGCAGCTCCAAAATCGCAATGCACGCCGTCAATGATAATCGGCGCGTACACCTGTTCCGAATCAAAAGTTGCTCCTACAAGCCCGGGCTGACGATGGCCGAATGCGGACATGGCGTTGTACAAATGCGTAACCAGATTGATACCCTGCGAAAATGCCTTCATCGCCTCTTCATAAGTTGCATTGGAATGGCCGGCAGAAATGATAATTCCGGATTCCACAAGCATCTGGATTTGCTCATCCGTGAACATTTCAGGCGCAATCGTCATCAGTCTGATCACGTCTTTTCCGTAACGGATAATTTCTTCCAGCTCGGCGTTCGTCGGAGCGCGGACAAATTCTTTAACGTGTGCGCCTCTTTTTACAGGATTCAGAAAAGGCCCTTCCAGATGCATGCCCAGAACGCCAGAACCCGGGTTGGCAGAAAGATAATTTTTAACGGCTTCAATGCCTTTCAGAATATTCTCAGGCGGAGAAGTAATCAGCGTAGGAAGGACGTATGCTGTTCCGGTGCTTACGCTGGCATTATAAATGTCGTCAATGGCTTCTTCATCCGCTTTTTGCGTAAAATAATATCTTTCACCGCCGTTGATATGGCTGTCAAAAAATCCGGCGGACAGATTGGCAACCTTGGTGATCTCAGGATCGGGAATGGCAGACTCCATAGCGGATATTTTACCATTCATTACCTGAATAAGCTGATTTTCAAGAACGCTGTTTCCGGTATAAACTTTTTCTGCAAACAATTGAACAGACATCATAAGGCTGATTATAAGCTACGGTCTGTTCAATTAACAGAAAAAATGCAGCCGTTCAAAATACTATTTGATAATTATATCAAATCTGGTAAGCAGGCCGGCCAGATCAGAAGCCAGGAATTTGGCCTTTTTGACATTATTGCTGGCCGGATCAATGGTGAAATTTTTACTGTTCGAAAAGTCAGCGCCTGCTAGGTTGGTATTATAAAAAACGGTATCCATGAAATCGCAGTTGTTCAGTTTGCATTTCGACATATCCGCCTGCGTGAAGTCTGCACCGTGAATGCGGCAATTGTTAAAAACACTTTTGTTCAGCTTTTTCTGTTCAAAAATGGCATAATCCAGAATGCAGTTCTCAAATTTGGCCGCAAATGCAAAATCCTTGCTTTCGGAAAAATTGACGCCGGTCAGTTTGCAGTTAATAAAAGCAATGTCGGAGATCTTGCAATTTTTCACACTTGCATTACTGATGTTGCAATCCTGGAAAATGCAGTCGATAAAATCAATTCCAGCCAGATCCGAAAAGGTACAGTTTGTGAATTTATATTGTTCAAAACTGGTGTCCGGAAGCGGTTCCCGGCTGAAATCAACGTTATTTACAAATTCCAGATTGCTGCCTACTGCCATTTTTACGTTTAATTAAATATATTTTTTGATAACCGATTTAAGCTGATCCGCCTGTACAACACCCGATTGCCTCCACATCGGTTTGCCGTGTTTGAATACGATCAATGTCGGAACACCCTGAATTTTGTACGCATTCGCTGCAGACTGGTTTTTGTCCACGTCCACTTTAATGATTGTGGCGGAATCTCCAAGCTCGGATTTCACTTGTTCCAGGATGGGCTTCATCATTTTACAAGGTCCGCACCATTCGGCTGAAAAATCCACGAGAACGGGCTTGTTGCTGTTGATAAGTTCTGAAAATGTGGCCATGATTTTACGTTTTTAGTCCTATACAATTAACCAATCCTGCCTGCGAAAGGTTTAGGAAATCCTGAAAAGAAGCTGCACTCAGGATGGTTTTTAAAAGAACAAAAAACATCATTCCAGTTTCGATTTGAGAAATCTGCCGACTCGTTTCTCAATGAATTCGTAAGTAAAATGAGAATATGTAACGGTCAGTAGAATGGAAGCCAGCAACGAAATCCCGATCATTGGTTCTGTTGCCGGCGATTTCAGGATGCGGAAAAGAACTACATTGACAAAAATGAGAACAATGGCATGATTGAGGTAAATGGAATAGGAAATTTTGCCCAGATACTGGAACGGCTTGCTGGAAAGCAGTTCTGAAACCATGCCGTCGGAGCTTGCGAAAATGATAATTCCGATTGAAAAGATAAGCGGAAAAGCCAGTTTCCATAAATTCAGGTTCCAGTGATGCGTAAAATACATGGCAGCAACCAGAAAAGCCAGAAAAGGAATTTCAAGTGCAGCCAGACGAAACCTTCTTTTACTCAGCAAAAGATGCGTGTAAATGCCGATGCAGAAACACAGCAGTCCGCGTACAAAACCATAGTCGTAAGCCAGCAGATATTCGCCTCTGGAAAGGATGAACAAGGCGGAGACAGCGGTAATCATGCCAAAAAACAAGTATTTGAATCGCGGCAGAAGCAGAATGACAATCCCGAAGACGAAGTAGGAAACCATTTCCGCGGAAATGGACCATGCCGGATAATTAATGCTCATCCAGCTGCCGAACACCGGCGTAGAACCCATGAACGTAAGCGTATCCAGCGCAGTTGATAAGTAATATTCGATACCGAGGCTTCCGGCATTTTTCATGGAACTTTCTTCTCCGGCCAGGTTGGCAAGGATGAAAATGATCTCGGTGTAAAACAGAAGCGGATACAGTCGTATGAAGCGTTTCTTGATAAATGTTACAAAATCTCCGGAAGTGCGGATGCGACCGATGTAATTCATGGCAATAACAAATCCGCTCAGGACAAAGAAGAAGTCGACAAAAAGGCTGGAATGGATTACAAAAAAGTTATTGTAAAAAACGGAGCTTTTGAATGCATTGTGATGATGAGCAATGACAAGAATGGAAAATACGCCTCTTAATCCGTCAAGTTGTTCTACTCGTTCTTTCATGTGTGTTGCCGAAATATTTTCCGGCTTTTCCGGATGCCATTTCTGATGGGTGAGAATATTAAATTTAGGAAACCGACGCAGCAAGCCTGTTTACGGCGGCCGGCTTCATGCTTTGCGGATATCTGATTCCCAGAAAACGGATCATAACGGCATATGGAAACCAGAACGCAATGTCGTACGGCCTTCCGCCGGTGATGAGCAAAACCATCAGCGACAAGAAAAAATAGGCAAGGAAAATGGTAAGCTGGTTTGTATTTCTTTTTATCTCGCGAATGGCAAAAATCAGCAGGAAAAAGTTGAAACCTGCAAAGAAAACAAATCCGAAAAAGCCGTGATTTACCCAGGATTCCAGAATCGGAACGTCCAGATAATCGGATTTATATCCTCTTCCAAGAAAAACATTCCATGAAAAAAGTGTTTCGATGAATTCGCCAAAACCGCTGACACGCCCCATCGCAGAATAGTCGACATCGGCTGTTTCGGAAAGTTTCAAACCCGTTGATGTAAAAATGACATCCATAATCCGGTTTTCAAAAACGTCCCAATAGCCAAGCAAAAGGTTCAGAATATCGCCGTAACGGTTGA
The DNA here is from genome assembly GCF_005860765.1 of Dyadobacter sediminis. GTDB lineage: Bacteria > Bacteroidota > Bacteroidia > Cytophagales > Spirosomataceae > Dyadobacter > Dyadobacter sediminis. The sequence continues at coordinate 553,429 of NZ_VCEI01000021.1, forward strand.
GAAAATAGTTAATGCCGGCAAAAATAAGGATGATGATCAGCATATTGCGGAATTTGAACGCATTCCCGACGGCTGAGAAAATACTGGAAACCCGGAACTGAAACAGCAGGTAAGCGCCGATCATCAGCCCCAAACCAAGATAACTTGATTTCGCAAGCGAAAGAATAACTACGGCCAGACTGAACAGAACAGAGAAAAAAAGGAACAGTTTGGTGAAAATACCCTTTGTTCTGACGAGCATAATCGTGGCTGTAAGTATGCATATGACGCCGTTACGGGCTGTTATGTGCGGATTTCCGCCCGGCTGTGCGCCGTCGTTCGCAAAACTTACGGCTGCACGCATGCCCGGCGTCCAGTTGGGGTCCGTCAGCAAGGAATAAACCAGTGTAATATTGGCAAAAAAGGAAAGGACAAACAAAACTGCAATGAGCGTATCCTTGACATCGTTCGGAACATGCAGCAGCAAAACCATGAAGCCAAAAATAAAAACATAATTGCCGATGTCTGCAACAGATTTTCCGACCGAGTTGATAAACAGGAAGTAATAAAAGGTAAGCAGCAGAAATCCGAGCCCGAGATTCAGCAGAATCGTGTTGGGTTTGTACAGTTTTTTAAAAAGATGCACCGGTGTCATCAGCAGCAGGGCAAGCGTAAAAAAAGCGGCCGTAAACACGCTGCTCGCCGGACCGATACCCAGCGTATCCCGGAAAAAGAAAATCAGCGGGAAACCGTTGAACATCATGGCGATGCCCAGCGAATATCGGAGGTTGGTGAAATTATTGCTGATGCTGAATAAACTCCAATTCATCTTGAATACCTGAAACGGATATATTGGAAATCAAATCGCAAGGCGAAATAGGCTACTTTACGAATCCGGCAACTAAGATACCTTATTTTGTTGAGAGGAGCGGAAGCATTTTCCGTAAGGTACATTTTCTGCACTCGGAGGTGTTCTTCTTTTCCAACGGATGCAATGGTGGAAGATTTTGCATCTGCATGAACCCTTAAAGCACCGCCAAGTCCTTCCACTTTACGGATCGTTGCCGTTTTGTCAGCCGTATAGCGGGTTATAAATTCATAATCAAAGGCAAAGCGGAAGCTTTCATCGAATTTTCCGTACTTTTCCACAAGAGAACGTTTGAAAAACAGAGATTGATTATGAATCTGCATGCCTTCCAGAATCTGGCAGTTCAGGTTATAAGACGTGGTTTTGAGGATTTCGGTAACCTCGTCGTCCGTTGTGATCATGTACAGATCTCCATACAGAATATCGTCGGCACTCTTGCGCGCAGCTTCCCCGAAAATCCTGAAAGTATCCGGGAAATAAACATCGTCTGAATTCTGGAAACTGATGTAATCTCCGGTCGCTTTTTCAAGTGCTTTATTGATGGCATGAACCTGGCCGCGGTCTTTTTCAGAAACCCACCAGGAAAGGTGTTTTTCGTATTTTCTGATTACATCAACACTTTTGTCAGTAGAACCGCCGTCAACAATAATGTATTCGAGATTGGGATAATTCTGGTTCAGAACACTGAGAATCGTACGTTCCAGAAAATCTGCCTGATTGTACGACGGCGTAATGACGGTGAGTTTGGGAAATTCAGACTTACTTGATGAACGCTTTGCAGAATCCATTTTCAGTCCGGAAAGGAAGTTCCGCAATTCGTGCGTGTTTTTTTTAAGGAAATTCATGCTGTACGGATTCCGCTTTTAATTGTTAAAACTGGTCAATATATGTGGAAACGGCCTTTAACCTTTTTGCAAATTTATTTCTGAAAAGTCTGTTTTCTTTGATTTCGGATACTTTTCCATATTCAGGAAATCCTTTTACGCCATGCATTTTTTTCTTCTCTTCAACCTTTACCCGGTAATCAGCAAAAAGTTTTTTGAAAGTTTTGTTGTGCGAAAGCAGTCCGATATGATCGGACCAGATCGGATCAAAGAAGTCAAGGCCGGCAAAATCGAGTGAGACAAGGGGTTTCCGATCCACAAGATACTGGCCGTTCCCGATTTCCAGATTTCTGTTTAAAACCGAGTTGAGTCCGTAATGCCAGCCGGCATGCGAAACCTGCGTGGTTTCCTGAACCCATACGGGCACATAATTAAGCCATAACTGATCCGTGTTCATGCCGTTGCAAAGATCGAATCGGGCGCGGTCGGCAGTACGTTCGGCCCACCAATTCAGCACGCGGAGCGTTGTTTCCGAAGGTTTAAGCGTCCAACTTCCGGAATGGAACATGCCTGCATTCAGGATTCTTTTATCGTCCAGAAACCGGGAATGCGGCAAAGGTTTATGAATATTTACGGTCAGGAAAAAAGTTGCTTCCGAACTTACAACTTCATCAAAAGGCGCGTTCAGAAAAACAGACGGCGACAAAAATGTAAGCCGGGTGCAGTTTTCATGCAGCCGGAGCAGTTCCAGTGCAAACCATGGCCGGCATGCCGCAGGCAGTTCATAGTCAAAGTACTCTTGCTGCATGGCATTCCACGCCGGAAAGTTGGCCTGATCTGCGGTAAGTAAATTTATATGTGCCGGAAGATTGTTCAATGGAACCGAATCAATCCAGCATACATAAAAAGCAGAGTCCGGCTGATGAAGCCGTGCAGAATCGGCCAGAACGAGTGCGTGGGCAAGGTTTGTTCGGTTGCAAACGGTAAAAAGGATTTTCATGCGTAATTATTCTGCTTCCGGCAAGGTTTTGAAATAAGGCAATTGCTGAATGTTTGATCTGGAAATTCCGGTCAGTGCAAATGGCAGGTTTCTGGTTTCGGTATTGTCCAGCGTAATGGCATTCAATGCAAAATGGTTTCGGACAATATCTGTAGGTTTTCGCAAATACGGCCAGAAACGGTTGGCTTCGATATCCCAGAAAACAGAATCCGCATTGGGCATATTCTCCGTATGCCGGTATTGATGCGCTTCCCTGTTTTTCCCTTTCAATGCTTTTGTCATCCGTTCAATCCGGCAAAGGTACAGTCCGTTATTTTCATAGCCGTTTGCAAATGAGGTTTTCTCCGCTTCATTCATGCCCAGAAATCTGGAAATGGAATTATTTTTAGCTGAAATCACATCGTTATAAACAGGCCCGGCTTTCAGATAATCATAACCTTGCTTGCACCAGTAATACAGTTCATCTTTCACGATCCAGCTGTTCAGTTCATGCACAAGCAGGAATTCCGACCAGTTGAAACGATCATAAAAATCTTCCATGAGCAGCAGACTGGAAAGATGCTGCCGGGATTTAAAATATTTTTGGGGAAAATGAACGACGTCTATATTTTCGTTATGCTCTTTGATAATGGACAAATCCGCACCTTCGTAAGTAATAAAAATCAGCGGAAAGCTGGCGAGTGTTTCCAGGCAATGATGCAGAAGTTTTTCTTCCGTAGGATTGATTTCGGGGTTCAGTATGGGGATTATTACAGATACAAGTTCTTTCATCAGGTTGTTTCCAGCTGGTCAATTAAATATCGCAATGGCATTTTCAGCCATTTTCTCACTCTCTGATAACGCCGGATTTGTGCCGGCCTGATATAAGAACACGGAAATTTGCGATAATAGGCATTTCCGTTCTCCAGAAGTTTGTTTCTGTAAAGGTCAAACAGTATGGTGAGATCCGCGCGTTGTTTCAACTCGAAACGGTTTTGATATTTCGACAACACATCCGGTTTTTCAGGATCGTAGCCGCTGTAATGAAAAAAAATCAGCGGATTAATTTCATTTACAAAAACCGTCTCGTTCTTCACGGAAAAAGTGCGCTCGTGCAGGTTCCAGTAAGCTGCATTGTAGCCCGGGTTTCTTTCAATATGCGTTTCCGGCATAAAAATCGGCAGAAAATTCATCCAGTTCTGATCTACAAAAAGACCGTTGCAAAGATCAATCAGACATTCATAACGCAGTTTTTCTTCCCACCAGTGAACAAACTTCGTCGTTTCTTCCGAACGCCGGAATGCAGCAAAGCCAAGATTATAAATCCCGGTATTCAAATGATGCAGTTCGTTCGGGACAAGGCGGTCTTCAATCGGTGAATTGATGTGCGGCGTCAGAACGGCCTTATGCTTTGCAAGAGAATCGAGTAACCCGGTTAAAGGCTGAAATACAATGATATCCGGATCAAAATAGATGACGTTTTCAGCTTCCGGGTATTGTTTGAAAAAGTAAGTGAAATAAAAAGGTTTGACGGCCGTGTTCAGTTCGGTAATATTATACCTGCCGGCCATTTCCTGAAAATCCTTTATGTCAATCCTGTCAATTTCAATCATCGGGAATTCAGGCGTGTAGCTTTCATCAAAAACCACATTTTTAACCGAATCAACAAGCCCGATAATGAATTTTATTTCAGGATTGGTCGATTTCAGGGAGTCGCCTAAAGTCCGCGCCTGAGCCAGATAATTGATTGAACAAATCGTAAAGGCAATGGTCATTGATTATGATTTTCCGAAACCTGTAAGGGTAAGTACTTTTGAATGATGGCTTCAATGCGGGCAAGACTTTTATCCGTATTGTGCCTTTCCAAAACCTTTTTGCGGCCGTTGCGGCCCAGCGTTTCTCTTAAAGAAGGATCAAGTATAAGCTGAATAATGGCGTCCGATGCTGCCGAAAGATCCATAAACGGGATCACAAATCCTGCATCCGACTCGATCAGTTCCGGTGCGCCGCCGGCATTGTCAAAGCATACAACCGGGATTTCCTGTAAAGCGGCTTCCAGTACAACCAGCGGATACGGGTCTTCGCGCGAGCTGAGCAGCAGTACATCGAAACGGTTGATATAATCCAGCGCATGCGGGGTAGGAGGGACCAGAATGATCCGGTCGCTTAAACCCATCTGGCGGATATCGCTTTCTATGAGTTCGTAAATTTCATGCTGAGGCCCGGCGCCGACCCACACAAAGTAAACAGGCAGCGGACTGGTTTTATGGATCACGCTTTTTGCGATCCAGTTGAAAATGTCGTTTCCTTTACGCCATTCCGCATTGCCGCAGCCGCCGATCACGATGGCATCCTTTGGAATATGGTATGTTTTTTCAAGTAAATCGCGCTGGACCGATTTCAGTTTCTGATCAATATGTTCATGATCGAAAAGCGTAAAGGTACTTACATGGCTTTCAGGGAAATCGAACCTTTTGATGTAATAACTGGCAACTGCTTTGGAAACGGCAATGAGGTCGTCTGTCTTTTTAAGCAGGAAATGAAGGTGTTTTTCGTGCGTGTAAATTTTTACCGACATGCCCAGTTCGTGTACAAACAACACAAGCGGCAAATGGTTAAGGAATTTCAGGAAATCATGAAAAACGCCCGCATTGGCAATGGAGTTTATAAATACAAGCCCGATGTTCTGAAGTTCGATTTCCGCAATAATCCGGTCGTTGATCTTCTGCACGGAGCGTTCCTGATATCTTCTGTACAGATTGACCGTTTTAAGCAGCCTGCCGGTAAGCGGTGCAGGGGCTACTTTAAAGTTCTGGTAAAGCTTTGTGATACTTGTTACTTCTTCGAATTCACGTTCCAGCTCGCCGCCGTTACAAAGCAGAAGGTGCATGGGAACTTTCCTTTCTTTCAAAAGCCTCAGCAACTGCAAAAGCAGCAGCTGACTGCCCGCCCTGTTTGCGTCGTGACTTACAAATAGTATTTTCTTCTGCTCCATTAACCAAATAAATTGCTATCTCAAACCCTGGATCACCCGATTACAAATCTCTTTTGCGGAAAGTAAATCAGTAAGCTTCAAAACTCTTTTTACCCGGCACTTTTTTAGCCGGATTTCCGACATAAATACTCCATTCCTCGGTTTCTTTGGTAATTGCAGACGCCATCCCAACCAACGTGCCCTGTGCTATGCAAGTGTAATCGCGAATTGTACTGTTCACGCCGAAAAAAGAGTACGGTTCCACAACACAATGCCCCGAAAGTACGACATGTGAAGTGAAAAAAACATGATCCTTGATTTGCCCGTGATGGCCGATGTGATTGCCGCTCCACATCACAACATTGTTCCCGACAGTCGTAAAAGGCTGAATGGTATTGTCTTCCAGTATAAAGCAGTTTTCACCGATTGCATTATCAAAAATCGTAGCGCGTGAGCTGATGTAGGAAATAAACGGATACCCTTTTGCTTTGGCCTCATTGTAAATATTTTCGCGGTTCCGGTTCATGTTCCGGCCCGTCATCGGGGCAAAAAAGGCGTATTCTCCCGGCGGAAAAAGATTTTCAACGTCTTCGAAAGCCACAACAGGCAATCCTTTAAACTGCTCTTCCTGCATATACTGGCGGTTTACGGTAAAGGCAGCCACCTCATGTTCCGAATCATGCGTCAGATAATAGTGTGCTAGTTCTGCGGTATCAAGTACTCCAAAAACAATAATCTTGGCCATTCTTAAATCAGTTCGTAAGCCTTTAAATGTTTCATCATCTCTTCCGGGCTGTTAAACATCAGCAAATCGATAATGGATAACCAGGGTACAAAGGCATTTTTAAACTGCGGATACGGGCATGATTTACTGCTGATAAAATCAAGTTTGATGCCTTCCGTTTCAAATATATGCCTGTCATAAAGCGCCATTCCTCCGATCGGATTGATGTAATGGTCCGCGTTTTCCTGTTTACAGATATCGAGTATCCTGTTTTGCCCTTTCAGATGGGTATTTTTATAGATCGTTGAGGAAGGTTCAATGACGGTCTGAATTTCCAGAAATGCGCAGGTCTGCTGTATGGCACTTGTGGCAAGCTCATGAATTGTTTGAACTTTTAAATTTACAATTTCTTCAATCAGAATAAAAACCTTTTCAAAATACGGTGCTTTCTGATACGATTGCCGGATTGTTTTCAGCAGCTTTTTCTGCCACGGATCGCTGTTCGACAATTCAACTTCATGGATCAGTTTATTCTGGCTTGCGTCTTTCAGCGGAATTGTAAAGAGGTGCGGCTGCGCGGAAACAAGAATATTGTTCCGGTTGATCCAGCCTTTATTGATAAAGTTGACGTCATCGTATAAAATAAACTTGTCAACCGCATGAATGAGCTGAAAATACCCTATATAAGGAAATATGTAGGGCTGCATGATGGCAATGGTCATTGATACGGTTATTTGAGCTTTCTTAAATAATAATCTTCTCCTTTAACGATGAGGTTTGTAAATGTTGTGTCAGAACCTAAACGTATATCCTCCGGTAAAGATTTTATACGACTGGTGTCATTAATTACACTTTTTGCGTAAAAAAGGTAATCAGCTTCTTTGGGAACGGGCTTCAATCCTTGTTCAAACGGATTGATCGAAATCAGCTTGCGCGTGAGTTTCGCACCGTAAAGCGGGTATTCAAAGTCGTCGTTAATGGTCGCAAGCGCCACTGTAGCATCCTGCGGAACGATGGAATCAAAATGCTGATATGCTTTCGTGACGTCCGGGCGGGCAAAGGTCTGAAATGCGATGCGTTCTGTTTTTAAAGCTGATTTGTAGCCATATGCACCGATCGGCAGACAGCGAATGTTGAGATAAACCGACATAACTGCTGAAACGCAGGCCAGAAAAACAATCAGTAAAACATAACCTTTCCACACATTCCTTCTCGGCTTTGTAATGGACAGCCGGTGATGCGAAAACAACAGCAAAAGAAACAGTACGCCGAAAAGCCCGGTTTCAATAAAATAACGTCCTTTAAACGGATCGTACGGCGCGGAATAGGAAATGGCGGCAAAATGCAGGCAGAACGCCAGTGCCAGAAACCAGTGCACGCGTGAACGGAAAACACGGATCAAAACCAGAATTAGCAAGGGAATAATCAGTGCAAATCCGAAAATTCCCCAGTACGGATTAGCATTGTAAAAATCGAAACGCCGCTGAAAACTGAACGGCACAATGGAGAAATCGGTTTCTTCGTCCAGCCGCATATGCAGTTTGTCTTCCAGCACTACAATCGGCTTGCGTACGACTGTATTCAGATTATAACCCCACTGCGCATTCCGGATGCCGTCCAGATTGAAAAAATCATACGCATAGCGAACTACATTCCGGCTTCCCTGTTCAAACAGATTGGACAACGGCCCCGCGCGTTCAATGGACTGATGCCTTAATGCAGTCGGCGGCCCGATCGGATGCCCGAAAACCATGACATTTTTAATATAGCCCGTTGGCAACGTATAAATCAGAACCGCTATGAAAATGGCAGCTGCCAGTTTTACAAACCGGTTCAGGAAAATATTGAAATTCGGCGCCAGAAATACGGTATAAAGCATGATGACAAAAACCGAAGGCAGCAGCAGCGCAAAGGTGATTTTGTGTCCGAATACAATTCCGAATGTCATGCCCGCCAGATACAGGTATTTGTTTTCCCGCGTCGTAAAATAGGTAAACAGGAAGTAAAGCAGGCAGCTCAGATACGCAGTTAATACAATATCAGTTTCCGTGGTGACCGCCTGCATCAGAAAATCAAGGAACATGGCGTAAGCCAGGGCGCAGAAAAAACTCGCCGAGAGATTCCTTCCGATGCGCTGCGCGATTCCAAATACCGAAATCAGCGTGATGTAATAGGAAAGATGATGAATCAGTTTGAACGCATTTTCAAATTTCCCGCTGATCAGATACGTGTAAATCTGAATGGTTGTAACACTTTTCGGATACGTATCCATGTTCCAGTTGGTACCGCCGAAATGTTCCATCGTACCGCGCTGAATGTACCGTATTGCCCGGTTCAGGTGTCCGGTCATGCTGTCCCATTCGTTTGGCGGCGTAAAAAGTACCAGAATCAGGTTCGTAACTGCAATAATGGCCATCGTTCCGAACAGGATCAGGAAAATAGTTTTCAGGTACGGAGACAATTCCCTGATCCATAACCGGAATGTAACAGCCCGGTTGGACAGAACGCCACGAATTTTATAATCCGGTTTTTGCAGGATCAAAATGTTCCAGATTACATATTGCAGTGCAAGCGCAAGGAAAGTACCTGCCATCCATGCATAGCTATTAGCAGTAAGATTAAAGGCTGATAATACAAATCCGGTTGGAATAATGCTTCCGACAAACAAAACGAAGCATACAATGATCCACTCTGTAAGCGACTGTTGAGCAATTCTTTTTGCGACAAAACCAATGCCGTATATAAACAGTAAGAATGTTAGCCAATAAAGCAGGACCATAAACTATGGTTATAAGTGACCGTTAATAATGCCGGCGATCCGCTCTATATCCGAATACGGAAGCCCGACATACAATGGCAAACTTAACACTCTTGCTGAAATATCTTCTGAAACCGGACATGCAATTTGCTTCGGCATGAACGAAAGTGTGTTTAAAGACGGATAAAAGTATCGGCGCGGAATGATTTCTTCCACCCGTAAAGCTTCCATAACACGGAACATCACCTGTTCTGAAGAAAATACAACAGGATAGTACGCATAATTATATTCAATGTCTTTGCTCAGGACCGGCTTGTAAAGCAAATCCCAGTTCAGCAAACGGTCATAAGCCGCAAAGACTTCTTTTCTTGCATGAATAATTTCCGGAACATGCGGCAGATTTACCAAGCCCATGGCAGCATGAAATTCGGAATTTTTACCGTTTATGCCGGCATACAGATAATGTTCATCGCCCTGATGCCCGAAAGCGCGCAAAAGAGATAGTTTCCTGTCAAGCTCGGGGTGATTGGAAATGAGCGCCCCGCCTTCAATGGTATGAAAAACCTTGGTTGCATGAAAACTGCATGTACTGATATCCCCGAATGAAAGCAGGGAGCGGCCTTTGTACTTGACGCCAAATGCATGTGCGGCGTCGTAAATCACTTTCAGGTTATGCTTTTTGGCTATAGCTTCAATCTTTTCAACATCGCAGGGATTGCCGTACACATGCGTGGCCAGAATGGCCGTTGTAGCGGGCGTAATGGAAGCTTCGATCAGATCGGGATTGATATTGAAACTGGCAGCATCAACGTCCACAAACACCGGCGTACATTTTTCCCAGAGAATGGCATTGGAAGTGGCACAATAGGAAAACGGAGTAGTAATGACTTCGCCGGTAATCTCCAGTGCCTTGATTGCAATTTGCAGAACGATAGTGCCGTTTCCGCAGAAATAAAGATGATCGACCTGCAGGTAATTTTTTAACTGCGCTTCCAGTTCCTGCAAAAGCGGGCCATTATTTGTAAGATACCCGCGTTCCCAAATTTCCCGGACATACTGCAGATATTTCTCCTGATCGGGTAAAAAAGTCTTTGTGACGTTAATCATTCACTGCATGTTCAATTTGGCGAATGGAAAAATTAAGTTGAGGGCGAATATATCCGGGCCATTTGCCATACCAGGTAACATTTTCACGATAATCCTCAATATCAAAAACAAGCGCCTCTTCCATATTGTAAAGAACGGTACTCGTATCTTTTACAATCATCATGGAAACTACATAGGAGCCGTCATTCAGGAAATTGCCCGGCAGCTCGCATTTTCCGCTGACAAGTCCTTTGGCAAAAGATTCCGATTGTGTTCCTACGTTAAAAATGCATTCGCCTGTAAAGGTGTATAAATGCATGCTCAGGTTCAGATTTGCTTCTTCGATCAGGTTCCAGAATTCAAACTCGAAACTGACCGGCGTTCTTACGTCGATATGGTGAAGATCATCCTGATATTCAGGGATGAGTCTGAAACTTTTGATCCTGACCTGATCATTTCCGGGCGCACTTTCTATGTTGTCCCAATGCTTTTCCAGCATTTTATGCGAAACCTTGCTCAGGTAATTGGTAATGATGTGTGTGGTTTCGCCCTGATCAATCAGCCGACCTTTTTCGAAGTAAAAAGATTTGTTGCAAAGTGCCTGAATAGCGGTAAGATTGTGACTTACAAACAGTAACGTCCGGCCACTTTCCGAAACATCGCGCATTTTACCCAGACATTTTTTCTGAAATTCCGTATCTCCAACTGCGAGAACTTCGTCCACGATCAAGATTTCAGGGTTCAGGTGTGCAGCAATGGCAAACCCGAGCCTTACATACATGCCGGACGAGTATCTTTTAACAGGCGTATCCAGAAACTTTTCCACACCGGCAAAATCAACGATCGCATCAAATGACTGCCTGATTTCACTTTTGGACATGCCGAGTATGGCGCCGTTAAGAAAAATATTTTCACGTCCGGTCAGTTCGGGATGAAATCCGGTGCCAACTTCCAGCAAACTGGCAATTCTGCCGTTTATTTTGATCTGGCCGGTTGTGGGTTCTGTAATCCGGCTAAGTATTTTCAGTAAAGTAGATTTTCCGGCACCGTTATGTCCCACGATCCCGATGCGATCGCCCTGGTCAATACTGAAATTGACATCGCGTAATGCCCAGAACTCTTCCTTTTCAGCAAATCCTGAATCGTCCCGCTTGCCGGAAAACCATTTGTCCAAGGTATCCGTAACAATATCACGCAGGCTTGGAGAACCGGTTTTACGTTGGTGATCAATAATATATTTTTTGCTGATGTTTTCAGCTACGATTACAGGCATGCTTAAGTGTAATTTCAGATATGATCTACGAAAGTGTTTTCTTTTCTACGAAAGTAAATCAAAGATAATATCAATATGATAATGCTTAATACAGCTGTTGAGTAAAGACTTTGCGGATTAAAATAAGCCTGATCTCCTAGAAGGCACCAGCGAAAACCATCAATAATGCCGACAAGCGGATTCAGATTGTAATATTTTTCAAACCATGTGCCCTGGGCCAGCGTACTGCTGTAAGCGACCGGACAAGCATACATTCCGACTTGCACCAGAAACGGAATCAACTGACCTATGTCCCGGAAACGTACATTCAGCACTGCAAAAAAGAGGCCGAAACCCAATGAAGTAATAAATGTAAGTAAAATGAAGCAAGGAAGAAATACAATATGCCAGCTGATCGGATGTTTGAAAAATAAAGTAAGTAACAGAAAAATGCCGAATGTGATCAGAAAATCGACAAAACCTACGGCAATCGAGCTGAGCGGCATCAGCAATCTCGGAAAGTAGACTTTTGAAACCAGATTGGAATTGATCAGGATACTGTTGCTGATCTGGGTAAAGGTATTTGAGAAGAACGTCCAGATCGTCAGGCCGCTCAGCACCATTAACGGATACGGAATGCCGGGATCACTTTTGATTTTTGCAAGATAACTGAATACAAAAACCATTACGATCATGGTCGCCAGCGGCCGCAGAACGCTCCATGCAACGCCTAGAAGCGTTTGTTTGTAACGAACCGAAATATCTCTTTTGGACAAAATCCAGAGCAGCTGTCTGTTCAGCCATAAATCTTTCCAGTAATCCTTTTCAGATCCGCCCGCCTTGATCGTAATTGTGTGTTGTCCTGCCATTATGCTTTTGCTGCTTTGGGAACAGTGGTGAAAACGGTTCTGAAATAGGTAAAAATCAGCGCGATCATCAAACCGGCCAGAGCGCCGATCTTCGCTCTTCTTTTATCCTCCGACTTCATGTCAAGCGGAACTTTAATGCCTTCGATTTCGGTAAAAAGTGGCGCTTCGCGAATAAGCGAAACACGCATTTTCTCCGCATTGGCCATGGCTTCGTAATAAAGCTGCTGGAGGAAAGTTGATTTTCTTTCCATACTGCTGGCCGTCACCTTCGCCTCGGGAAACATCAGCTGTTGACTGTAATCCAGTTGCTTGGCCAGTTTGTGTTCTGCGATGCCCAGTACGGATGCTAGGGAATCGGCGCGGTTTGTAAGCAGTCGCAGCGTTTTACTTGTTTTCTGGGTCTGGTTTGCAGTGTACATTTCCTCTACGGTTTTCAGCAGCGTAGTTACCCATAATCCTGCAAGTGTTTCATTTTCCATAGTACAGGAAAGCGAAATGAAGGAAGATTTACGGTCAAGTGACGCAATGTCGGTTGCGCCAGCCGTTTTTTTAACGATTTCATTCAGCACAACCCTGGAATTCATATCCAGTTTGTTAATATCATTGGTTGTAAAATGAAAATTCTGCCGGTACGGCATTTCCTCCCAGTCCGAAGTTTTGATCCCGCTGGAATCAATGTAAAAATTGGCAAGGATCATTTTCTTTCCGTGAACATCCACTTCTTTCATCAGGTTTCTTTCCAGAACCGGACGTGATTTTACAAAGTAGAAGAAGTTCTCTCCTGTAAAAATATTGGCGTCCGGCGCAGAACCCAGTCCAAGCAAACCGGCTACATCGCCCAGTCCGGCAGCCTGACTTCCGCTGCCCAGGTTAAATACCACGTTGGCTTCGTACTTGTTCGGCGTTTTCATATAGGTGTCCATGGCATAGCCGATTCCGAAACCGATAATTGGCAAAAGCAACAGCATTTTCCAATTGCGCAGGATAGCGGTTTTAACTACAAGTACCTTTTCAATGACGTCCTTCGGCGTTAATTCGTCCTCAGGAACTGGCTGTGTTGTTAGTGTAGCGGACATTTTATCGGATGGTTCGGAAAGCTAGAACCGCAAAGATCAAACTCATGACTGAGCTCAATAAGCCGGTAGCAGTTGAAATTGTTTGTTGTGTGTTTAGTATTGGTGCAGTCCGCAAAGGAACATAAATTTCTGATCCCGGTTCCACTTTCGGATATACATTAAAGAACAGAAATCTTCTCGTGCGGTCCACATTTCCGTTGGGGTATTTTACATAGGAACTCTTTTTAAGAGACTGTACCGTAAAACCGCCGGATTGCGAAATATAATCCGTAAAGGACATTCCCTTGCCATATTTGACCGTTGTCGGATACAGAACAGAGCCTGTAACCTGAACCGTTTCCAGTCTTTTCGGGATACGTATGATGTCACCTTCCTGAACGATCAGGTCTTCAAAAGAACCGGGGTTTTTAAGAATGTTCTTCAGTTTGATGCCAATGGATTCTTCTTTGACATTCGGTACGTCGCCGATGATGGCGCCTTTCTTGATGCTCGTTTCCGATTGTTCGATCTGGTCAAAATCAGTCGGCTGTTCCAGGTTGCGGACAACTGTTCTTCGCAGCAAGGTGGCTCCTTCCGGATAGGAAAGCTCGGTAGGCCCGCCGGCTCTTCGGATGATATCGCTTATCTTGTCATTTTTATTGATGATCGTGTAAGGTCCGGGAACAAGCACTTCACCTTCCAGAAAAACGGTTTGCTGCTCTACGTAATTGGGCGACTTGCGAACGGTAACCTGATCAAAAGGCAGCAGCACAAAGTTGGACTCTTTGCTGTTCATCGAAAGGTCGCGGTTTACATTGAACTTGAATACTTCCGAAATCTGCGCGTTTGCTGCGCCTGCAACACTGTTTCTTTTACGCCTGATTACTTCTATCTCAGAATTATACGCGGATTCTTTAAGGCCGCCCGCCTGAACGAGCAGATCTTCCAGCGTCATATCGATCGTATAGGGGAATTTCCCGTCATTCACATTGATCTTTGTATTATTGACTTCTCCTTCCACGCTCACGTAAGCACTTTCGGCCATATCGAATTTGGAAGGAACAATAACCTGATCCAGTCGGGTCAGTACAAGGTCCGGAATGACGTTATTGACAATATCCGAGTAATTCAGCGAGATATTCTGGATGGTCAGGTCTTCGCGGGTTCTTAGCACACTGATTCGGCCTACAAATGCATCTTCTCGTAACCCCTGCGCGTTATCGATCAGTTTTTTCAGCGACGGGCTGTTGTCCAGCGAATAATCACCGGGACGCATGACGGCACCCTGAATGGTAATGATATTTTCAAAGCGGTCCAGAACGGTTTCTACATGGATCGAATCGCCGGATACCAGATCGAAAGTGTTATAGTTCTCTTCCGAGACGTCCAGCATTTTTCTCTCTTTTGAAGTAATCCGCTGAATTTTGAGCCTTGCCCGGTACGCCTTGTCATTGAACCCGCCGGAATAACGGATCACATCCATCAGTTTTTCTTCCGGTTTTACTTCGTAAATGCCTGGACGTTTAATCATTCCGGTTATTTCAGCGCGTTTCAGATAATAACCGACAATGATATTATCGTTGTCCTGAACACGGATATCGCCATCGATTTTACCATTGACAAGATAATCGTAGATGTCCATACGCGATACAACTTTTCCGTTTCTGACAACGCGTACATCACGGAAAGATCCAATTTCGTTCGGTCCGCCCGCCTGATATAATGCGTTGAAGGCAGAGGCGAGCGAAGGCAGTTCATAGGTGCCCGGATTGATGACTTCGCCTGTTACAAACACCTTTACAGATCTGACTTCACCCAAGGATACCGTGAGTTTGGTTCTGGCCGTTTCACCATTGGTTCCGATCAGTCCGGGCGTAAATTTTGAAAACTTGTCGATCAGTATTTTCCGGACCTCTTCAATACTTCTACCGGACACATAAACATTTCCTACGCGCGGCAGAGAAATAAAACCGTCTTTGGTAACGATAACATTATGAGTACTTTCTGCATAGTTGTAGAGGTAAATTTTCAGTTCATCGCCAGGCCCGACTATGTAATTGGTAGGAGTTGCAATATCCAGATTTGGGATAGGGTCTAGCTGCTTGTTTGCAAAAATGGAATATCCGAATATTTTTTGCCGTAAAGCGAGCTTTTCCTGCTCTTCCGGTGTTAATAAAGCAGAAGTTTCGGAGTTTATTTTACTCTGGTTTTGTGAATCGGAAGCTTGATTAGCAGCATTTTTTCCTTTGTCATTCACCTGAGTTTCGGCATTTTGCTGGTTTGCAGCGTTCTGGTTTCCAGCCTGCTGCTGTATGGAGCCGGATTGCTGATTGCCCTGGCCAGTGCCTGTTGTGTTGCTTCTTGGATTACCGGTTGTCGGATTTCCCTGTACAGGAGATGTCAGGATCGGTGCAGTTGTAGATGGTACCCCAGGAATGACCTGAGAAAGGGCAGGCGTACAAAATATGAAACTGAGGAAATATGGGAAAATGCTTTTAAAACTACTGATCAATCCGAATCTGTTCATATGAATATTTTTGTACTATTAAAATGCTGATAATTAATTAAAACTACATAAATGACCAGTATTTTTAAACTTCTATTATGAGCATGCTAATATTTGAATGTGTATATCTTGGCAAAGTAAATTAGATTTTTCCTATTTTTAAAGAAATTCTGTTAATTGAACTTTCGAGCGGCACGGCAAGTGGCCTGAGCGGCGGATGTAAAGTTATAACAGGGTAACGACAAATGCCCTGAATTATTAAAATACAATATTTAAAATCACCTATCTTCCTGAAAGGGACAAATATTTTATGGAAAGTACCAGCGTTCAGTACAATGAGGACAGTATCAAATCACTCGATTGGAAAGAACATATAAGATTAAGGCCGGGCATGTATATCGGGAAATTGGGAGACGGCTCCGCAATCGATGATGGTATATACGTGCTTGTAAAAGAAATAGTTGACAATTCCATTGACGAGCATATGATGGGAAACGGAAAAACCATCGAAATCAAGATTTCCGAGCACAGGGTGGAAGTAAGGGATTATGGCCGGGGTATTCCGCTCGGAAAGGTCGTTGACTGTGTTTCAAAGATCAATACAGGTGGAAAGTATGATTCCGGAGCATTTCAGAAATCGGTCGGGCTGAACGGAGTCGGAACGAAGGCGGTCAATGCACTTTCCTATCATTTCAAAGTGCAGTCATTTCGGGAAGGGAAAACCAAAAATGCTGAATTTCAGCAGGGAACACTTCTCAATGAGTCGAAAGAACTGGCAACAAACCAGCGCAACGGCACACACATTGCGTTTGAACCGGATGGCGCCATCTTCAAAAATTTCAGGTATATTCCCCAGTATCTGGACAATATGATCTGGAACTACTGTTACCTGAATGCCGGCCTGACAATTAATTTCAACGGACAGAAATATTTTTCCCAGAACGGTTTGCTCGACCTGCTTCAGAGCAAGTCCAAGTCAGATCCGGATTCACTGCGTTACCCAATTATTCATCTGAAAGGGGAAGACATTGAATTTGCCATGACGCATGGAAACCAGTATGGCGAAGAGTATTATTCGTTTGTTAACGGCCAGTACACCACACAGGGCGGAACGCATCTTGCAGCATTCCGTGAAGCGGTTGTACGTGCTGTAAGAGAACATTTCAACAAGGATTATGCGCCGGAAGATATACGTTCGTCCATTATTGCCGCCGTTGCCATCCGCGTTCAGGAACCTGTTTTTGAATCCCAAACAAAAACCAAGCTGGGTTCCAATACGATTACGCCGGACCCGAACAGTACAACGATCCGGACTTTTGTAAATGATTTTGTAAAGGAAAGGCTGGACAATTATCTGCATATGAACCCGGAATCCCGGGATGCACTGAAGAAAAGAATTGAGCAGTCGGAGCGGGAAAGAAAGGAACTTGCCGGAATCAAGAAACTGGCGAACGACCGTGCCAAAAAAGCAAATCTTCACAATAAAAAACTGAGAGACTGCCGTTTGCATCTGACCGATCTGAAAAATGACCTGCGTTATGAAAGTACGCTGTTCATCACGGAAGGTGATTCGGCAAGCGGGTCCATCACCAAGTCCAGAAACATACAGACACAGGCCGTTTTCAGCTTGCGCGGAAAGCCGCTGAACTGCTTTGGTCTTACTAAAAAGATTGTGTATGAAAATGAAGAGTTCAATCTTCTTCAGCATGCACTGGACATTGAGAACGGCGTTGAGAACCTGCGTTTTAACCGGATTATAATTGCTACGGATGCGGATGTGGACGGAATGCACATCCGTTTGCTGCTGATGACGTTTTTCCTTCAGTTTTTCCCGGACCTTGTTCGCAACGGTCACTTGTTTGTTCTGGAAACACCGCTTTTCAGGGTCCGCAATAAAAAGGAAACCATTTACTGTTACAGCGAAGAGGAAAAACAGGCTGCGGTGAACAAGCTGGGCAGCAAGCCGGAAATTACCCGGTTTAAAGGCCTTGGAGAAATTTCGCCTGAGGAATTCGGCAAGTTCATCGGAGAAGACATGCATGTGGAACCGGTGATTCTGCAGAAGGAAACTTCCATACAGAAATTGTTGAGCTACTTTATGGGTAAGAATACACCTGAAAGACAGCGGTTTATAATTGACAACTTGAAAATCGAAAAGAATATAGAAGAACTTGCATTGGCAGGTTAGCAGGCACTTTGCTTATATTTGGCAAATTTAAAGATCTCCGGAACGGGAAGGTTTGCAATTCCTTTCCTGTTCCGGCAGTTAACCTTACACAATAAAATAGTTCTTTGTGGATTTACAGGAATTAAGAAACAGAATCGATACACTTGATGATCAGTTGCTGAATATCCTGAACGAGCGTATGGAACTTGTTCAGAAAGTCGGCGACCTGAAACGCTCGTCCCAATCCATTATTTATCGTCCGGAAAGAGAAAAACAGATTCTGGACAGACTGGAAAAACGGAACAACGGTCTTTTGACGCGCAAAGCAATCGATGCCATTTTTTTCGAAATCTTTGCAGTTTCCCGGAATCTTGAACTGCCGGAACGCATTGCTTATCTCGGACCGGAGGGCAGCTTTTCACATCAGGCTGCAGAAAGCCGGTTTGGAGGAATGAGTGAATACCTGGTTTTGCCAACCATCCATTCGGTATTTGAAAGCGTGGAAACAGGACGTGCCAAATTCGGTGTAGTTCCTATTGAAAATAATCAGGAAGGAATTGTCATTGAAACCGTGGATTTTCTCCGGGATAAAGATCTGTCCATTGTAGCCGAAGTTTTGCTGGAAGTACATTTTACCTTTGCTTCGCAATCGGACACTTTAAGGAACATTCGCCGCATTTATTCCAAAGACATTGCTTTTCGTCAGTGCGGAAAGTTCCTCAACGAATACCTGGATGGCATGGGCATAGAACTGATTCCGGTTGAGTCCACAGCAAAAGCGGCCAAGCTGGCTTCTCAGGAAGTAGATTCGGCAGCAATCTGTTCGTCCATTTCCGCCAGTCTGTTCGGTGTTCCGATTCTTTTTGACAACATAGAAGACAGCAATCAGAACAGGACGCGTTTTCTGATCCTTGCAAAGGATTTTGTGAATGTGAAAAGCGATGATGATAAAACGACCATTATTGCCAATCTTCCGAACACAAACCGTCCCGGCGTGCTTTATGAATTCCTGAAAGACTTCAACGACCGCGGCATAAACCTTACCAAAATCGACAGCCGGCCATTAAGAGGCGAAGCCGCTTTCAGGACCTGGTTTCTGGTGGAATTTCTCGGACATGTGGAAGATGCGCCGGTAAAGGAAATCATGCACAAATACGGAACGCACCTGAAATGGCTCGGAAGTTATGTCCGTGTTTCCTGAACAGGTTAGTTTTTCAGAGTGCCTTTATACAAGGATGGCCAGTTGCCGTATAGTTCAATATCCGTCTCGGTTCCATCCGGCAGGCGCACTTTGACTTTCTTTTTTGCATTGGGCGCCTGAAAAGAATCAATACCCAGAACAACAATCTTTTTGCCGTTTATGACTGACGTTATGAACGGCTCTTTTTTTTCAATAGCCAGAAGTGCCTGTTCTTTCCGGGGCAATGTCCATTTGCCGTTCAGCTGAAATGCAAGGTCTTTGTTTATACCGCCGACAATGACGTCTTCAACCTGTTTGGCCATCCAGTTTCCCAGAACGTAAAACTCCGTTGGATAATCCCAGTAGGGCGGTGCACCTTGTTTTTCCGATTTGCTGCCGATTTCGCTTTCCGGTATTTTCCCGTCTGCAGGATACCATTCATGGCCCCAGCCCGGAGCATCTTTGGAAACCGTGTATGCATTGGGATCATTTCCGTAAGGTCCGCTGTCGTGCCATAAATAGTAACCGTCAAACAAAACGAGTGAAAACAGGGAAAGGCTCAGTGCCTGGCTTGCGGGCATCATTTCAAGCTGATTCATAACCAGTTCCCCTTTTGGAGCCGTCAGGTTATAGTTCCACGGAACAATCGGATCTTTGTAAAGCGGCATATAACGGTTCCATGCGTAGAAGATAAACTTGTTATTTTTCTGATAAGGGATCAGTTTGTTGATCCTTTGCGAATGAATGGCGGAAAGCAGGACGAAATTGTTTGGCGTATTGCCCTGTTCGTCCTTCATGAACATGGGCTTGGGATAAACGTCAATTGGCGTCGTATTGAAAATGTGCTGAAAACTTTCGCCGTTCGGCAACGGATCAAAGTTCGGATTGTTGGCTTTTGGCTGTTCGTAATCCTTTATAAAGTCCTTCGGGTTTGCGCCCCCGGTTGTATTGATATGCGGATTGGTGTAAGCGCCGCCGCCCCAGTAATCCATCAGATGCATCTGCGGATGATTTTTGCGTATTGTTTCAGAAAACCAGATCAGCCGTTGCTTTACTTCGGGTGTATAATGCTGGTTCCAGAACTCAAAATCATAGGCATAAACGCCAAAATCCGGAACTTGTGCGCGTGACTCCACTTCGGACTTTGATAAGGTTGCAAACCATTTGTCATCCTTATCGGCAAAATAATTGGGCGTGGCCGTCCAGTGCATCCGGCTGTAAGGCAAATCTTTTTCCCAGCCGTTCAGATAGTTCACTCCGCGGTTGTAATAATTGGCCGGCGGCACATTTGCGTTCAGTCTGTACTGCATCACAAGCTTTCCCTGTACCGGCTGAAATTCAGGAAAACGCATATCAAAATCTGCATTGATCGAAGCGGAAGGAGCAAACCATTCCGGGATCTCGATTCTGGTCAGGACTGTGTTTTCCTTTGTTCCGGCTGCTGCGGTAATCCATATATTCTGCTGGCGCAATGAACGGTTGCGCATTTCATTCCACCAGTCATTGTAAGGCGCGTCGATCCAGCGAGCCGTTACGGAGTATAAGTAGCCCGGCTGTATTTCAAAACCCTTTTCCAGATCTTTAACCTCGATTCCGTCGATCATGATTACTTTGGTACGCCCATCATCATAAGCGGCAAAATCTTTCAGAAAAACCTTGTTGTTGACTGTAACCGGACGTACGTCGAGCCAGTTGTCTTTACTGCCTTGCCGGATCCATTTTTCTGCCGGAAGGATTTCATTTTTGCGGGAAGCATTGTAATCAAAAGAAGCCACGGTTTCGCAGCCGGATTGTCCGAGACTGCTTACCCTGATTTGTGCCGCGCCTTGTTCAAGGTCAAGTTCGGGAACAGTAAGCCAGATTCCCAAACGGTGCGGTATTTGCTTGAAATGCTGTTTTTTGCCGTTTTGAATTATTTCCACTTCATACGGAGCCAGCCCACCGGCATTGGCGGCCAGTTCAAACTGCATTTCCCGGCCAATCTGTTTGTAGCGGCGTACGGTAAGATCGCAGGATGCAGCCGCAGAATCGAGCGTGCGGGCAACAGGAAAACCCTTGATTTGCTCGGTATACACATTGTTCCTGGAAGGACCGAAGCGGCTCCATACCCAAAAAGCGGAAGCGGAAAGGATCACCAGAACGGCTGAAATCCAGATAAAAGATGTTTTTGACAATACTTTGTTTTTAACAGGCACCGGTAATGAAGGAATTGAAGAACAAAAATAAGGGCGGAAAGCTGAACTTCCCGCCCGTCCTTAAAACTTACCACCAGCGATAAAAAATACCTACCGAACCGTCCAGAGATGAGATTCCATTTTCGATATAGTCATGCTTGTAGGAGGTGCCGTTGTACTTTACACGCACATCCACACCAAATGAACCGTCTTTTTTAAACAGGAATTTGGAACCGATACCAATACCGTATTTAGGCGCAATTTTCTGGTCCTGATTGGACAAGCTGCCATAATAAACAACGTAATCCAGAATACTGATTCCGCCGCTTAGCTGAACATACGGCTGAATATTGGATGCTTTGCCCAGAAAATGATAATTGCCGAACACTTCAATCGGATACTGTGAAACGGTCCGTGTCTGCACGGCCGAGATCGTTTCTTCGCCATTTACGTATAGCGCACGCGGAAGCCGTTCTTTAAAGTAAGTAGAACCCACTTCACCGCCGACAGAAAAAGGGGAATTCCTTAAAACCCATTCAAGCGAAGCCGAGAAATTCTGAAAAGAAGATTTGCTGATATACTGGTCCGAAAAAGATCCCAGCGGAGCTGCTCCTGTAAAACGTGCCGTGGCAAGGTAATGCGTGTAGCGGTCAAAAGGAGAAGGAAGCGTATAGATCTTGGGCGCATCCTGCGCAAATGCAGGAAGTGCGGCTGCGAAAAAAAAGGCTATTAATGCTGTTTTGTTCATTTTAATTATTTTTTAAATAACCTGACTGGCCGAAAACAGAATCGACCATTTTATCAATATGTTGCGGGCTGCCAATGCCTGAACCACGGATTTGTGCATTCCAGATGACGTTGACCGTGGAGTCTGCCTTGTTCGGGTTCTTGAAATCAAGCATGGAAACGAGCCAGTAGCTTTCGCTGGTTTCATAATATTGATAATAACTCGGATAACCGTAGCCATAACCGCCAAATCCGCCGCCCCAGTAACCGCCATAATAAGAGGATAACGGCAAGGAAGCAACATTCAGATAAGTATTTGTAATCCATGCCGCATTGATACCGACATCCGGATTGCTTTTCGGGCTTACGTATTTGTACCCCAGACCTTCCATGTTCGTAATGATACGCTGCAACAGACTTCTGTCAATTTCTGTCAGGGCCGTTCCGGAGCGGTCATTTTCAACAACAAGAACTGAATCCACAATGCTGAAAGTTTTATACTGCTTGAAATTTGCAGATTTGTTGAAATTCGTTACATACACCAGCGATTCCTCGGTGGAAAGATCGCTGACAGGATCTTTGGAGCAGGAAATGAAACCCAGTCCGGCTATTAACAAGATGATTGAAGCTTTCTTTAACATGTTTATTCTTGTATTTAAATATAATAAATTAACGAAATTTGAAATTGAACATTTTATTATGGATCATTTCTCGGCTCAATTTTTTAGTTTTAAACGTTAACGGTATTTACCGGACTACGAATCTTCTGAATTGGTTGGAGTAAGCCCGAAATCATTTGCCCTGGCATTGCCTGAACTGGCGCTCAATGCAACTTTGGCAAGGGACTGCCTTATAAAAACTGATCCAGAACCAAAATGATCTGGAACAGTGTTTGATTCGAATAAATACAACCGGAGCTAGGCTTATTATTAAAATTTATGGAAACAAAAGAAGAAATATTAAGGATCATAGATGTACTCAATGATACTTACGAAAGTGAGGAGGCCTGGTATGGCCCGTCCGTAGTGGAGGCTTTGCGGGATGTGACGCCGAAAATGGCAGAAGCAAGATTAAGCAATAACACACATTCCATTGCCGAAATTGTTTATCACATGACTACATGGCGGATTTTCACGGTACGTAAACTTCAGGGTGATGCAGAATTTGATATAAAAACGCAGGACAAGGATTGGAAAAAGTTTCCGGTTGTTGACGAATTTGAATGGGAAGCTATTCAGATGGAGCTGAGCCTTTCGCAGGAAGAACTGATTTCGGAACTTGAAAAAATCGAGAGCGACAGTTTCCTTGAAGAGTTTGTTCCCGGAAGAGATTATTCTTATTACACGTTGATTCACGGTGTTATCCAGCATGATGTTTATCATATCGGGCAGGTTGGAATCATAAAAAAAGCAGTGAAGGGCATGCGCCTGGAAGAAGATGATTACGGCGCATTTGACGACCGTTCCGACTTTGACAACGGAGCAGATTATTACTGATTTTACAAGTAGTTTGAGGCTTCATGCAGGCTTTTACGATATGGTTCTGTAAACACTTTCATGCATCCCGATCGTGATCTGTAATCCTGAAATGACTATTTTTGAATTTGCAGTCATAAACATTAAAGCTGCCCGAAATGCCGGGCAGCTTTTTTTGAAAAACTTCTGTGCAGCATTTAGCATTGAAACTCTTAATCATAGCTATGAAAATTCTGATTGTTGAAGATGAGCCCAAACTGGCCGGTTTCTTGAAACGTGGTCTGGAAGAACAATCCTGGGAAGTAGAGCTGGCTTATGACGGACAGGTCGGCAAGAAAATGGCTTCCAATTACCGCTTTGACGTCATTGTTCTGGATGTCAATCTGCCGTTGCTGAATGGCTATGATCTGGCAAGGCAGCTAAGGAATGACGGCCTCGCAACACCGATTCTCTTTCTGACTGCTTTGGGCACCATTGATGACAAACTGGATGGTTTTGAAGCCGGCGGCGACGATTACCTTGTAAAGCCGTTCGAATTCCGGGAGCTGATTGCAAGAATCAAAGTGCTTTCGCAACGAAACAGCTCACGGGAACAGTCTCATCAGGTATTGAGCCTTGCCGATCTGGAACTTAACCTGGATGAAAAAGTGGCTCGCCGCGGCGGAAACCGCATTGACCTTACTGCAAAGGAATTTGCGCTGCTGGAATATCTGATGCGGAACAGAGGAAGGGTGGTGTCACGCGTGGACATTGCCGAGCAGGTCTGGGATATCCGGTTTGATACGGGAACAAACGTGATTGATGTCTATATCAACTTCCTGCGGAAAAAAGTGGATAAGGATTATCCGAACAAACTGATCCATACGGTCGTGGGAATGGGCTATATTTTCAAGGAAGAATGAACATCAAATCCCGGCTTACGCTCCTTTTTACCATGCTGGTGGGTTCCATCATGGCGCTGTTCTGCCTGTCCATCTACTTTTTCTACGATCAGTACCGTGAAAAGCAGTTTTATTCCTTTCTGAACGAACGCGGACAAACGATTGCGCAACTGGTGGAAGCGAGTAACAGCATCAGCAAAGCAGATATCCGGCAGATTGAAAAAGAAAACAACACCATTTTGCTGGACGAAGAGATAACGATCTATGACGGAGCGGACTCGGTTATTTTTACAAGCGGAAATGAAAAATTTGAACTCTCGAAATCCTTGCTGAACGAAGCCAGGGAAGGCCGCGAAATACGCACAAAATACCAGAAAAAGGAAGCCATCATCATCCGCCATATTTTACAGGATCACCGCAAGCCCTGGGTCGTTATGGCCGTTGCCAATGATTATTCGGGCATGAATCAGTTGAAACGGCTTCGGGAAATCCTGGTGATCGGATGGCTGTTGTCACTGGTTCTGGTAGGCGTTGCCGGCTGGCAGTTTGCCAATGATGCAATCAAGCCGGTAGCCGATATCATTGATCAGGTCAATAATATCTCGGCAGGAAACCTGCATGAAAAAGTAACGGTCGGAAGGGAAAAGGACGAGCTTGCATTTCTTGCCCAGACTTTCAACCAGATGCTGAACCGGCTGGAAATCGCTTTTGTAGCTCAGAAAAACTTTGTTTCCCATGCTTCTCACGAACTCAGGACACCGCTTGCACTGATCATGAGCGAAGCAGAACTGAGCTTGATGAAAGAACGCTCGCCCAATGAATATCAGGTTGCGCTCAAAGGAATATGGGCAGAAGCAAAGGAAATGAACGAGCTGGTGAGCAGGCTGCTTGAGCTGGCGCGTACAGAGGAAAATACCTTTAAGGTCATGTTTTCCAAAATCCGTATTGACGAGGTATTATGGCAGGCAAAAGCTTCGGTCCAGCAGAAAAATCCGGGTTACGAAGTGCATATCCATTATGATAAAATTCCGGATGACGAAGAGCAACTGAAACGCTACGGAGACGAAAGCCTGCTGAAAACGGCCTTTATGAACCTGATGGACAATGCCTGCAAATACTCCAACAATAAGACCGTCAACGTTTATCTTCAGATTCAGAAAGATCTCATCAAGATTTTGTTCAAAGATGTGGGCACCGGTATTTCAAAAGAAGAACTGCCTTACATATTTGATACCTTTTACAGAAGTGCGACTACCATCAGCAAAGCCGGTTACGGAATCGGACTTTCCCTTACCAAGAGGATCATCAACATGCAGGGCGGGAGCATCGAAGTAGAGTCTGTACTGGGGTCCGGAACGACCTTTATTCTGAAATTTCCTCCTTTTTAATTCACTTTTAATTCTGCGTTAATGTGCCTTTAACACATTCAGAAGTCATTTGTAGCATAAATCACCGCCTTGATTTGTGCCTGCTATGGAGCGTATTTCTTTGCTTTTATCCCGCCTGTTGTCAACCGTTTTCTGTACGTCGGGAAACACCAATTCCTGTCAGTCGAGATGAAGATCAGAAAGTCCGCAGCATGGAAGCCCGCAACGGGTATCAGGGGATTCACAGAAAACTGGAAGAATGATTTGCTGTCCGGTTTTCTGGTATCGCTCATTGCACTTCCGCTAAGTCTTGGCATTGCCGGCGCCAGTAATTTTCCTCCGATGATGGGCATTCTGACAGCCATTGTCGGAGGTGTCCTCGTTTCGTTTTTTACCAGTTCCGAGCTGACTATCAAAGGCCCTACTGCCGGCCTTATCGTTATTGCTGCGGGTGCGGTGGACGATCTTGGGAAAGGCAATATGATAACCGGCTGGCACCTTGCGCTTGGTGCTGTTGTTGCAGCCGGCATCGTCCAGATGCTGATGGGGGCTTTCAGATTGCCAAGATTTGCCGATTTCTTTCCGCTTTCCGTCATTCACGGCATGCTGGCTGCAATCGGGATCATTATCATGTCAAAACAGATTCACCTTGCGGTGGGCATTGCGCCATCTGAGCTGAAAAGCAAAGGGCCGCTGGAACTGATTGCCATGGTTCCGCACAGCCTGATGAATATCGAGTACCATATTGCCATTATCGGCCTTGTCGGGCTGATGATCATGTTTGGCTGGAAATACCTGTCTTTTTCCATCTTTAAGAAAATGCCGCCGGCTTTGGTAGTTCTTTTAGTGGCCATTGTGCTCGGACAGTTTTTTCACTTGTTTGAACCAACTTACCGGGATTTCAAGCCATTGATCAATCCGGGAGAATTTTCATTTGCTTTTCATGTCGATTTCAGCGGAATCAAAGGTGATCTGCTTCCTGTGTTTATGAAATATGTAGTCATGTTTGCGCTGATCGGAAGCCTTGAATCGTCGCTGACCGTCAAAGCCATTGACCTGCTTGATCCTTACAGACGTAAAACCGAACTGAGCCGTGATGTAACTGCGGTGGGTGCCGGCAATGTAGTTGCAGGTATTTTGGGCGGGCTTCCGATGATTTCAGAAGTCATACGCAGTTCGGCCAATATCAGCAATGGCGGCAAAACGCGCTGGGCCAATCTTTTCCACGGTATTTTCCTGCTGATTTTCGTAGTGCTTCTTTCTCCGGTTATCAGAATGGTTCCGGTGGCGGCACTCGCGGCCATGCTGATTTTCGCAGGTTTCCGGCTTGCTTCTCCTGCCGAGTTCAAACATATCTATTACATCGGCAAAGAGCAGCTGATTATATTCCTTGTCACCATTATCGTTACGTTAAGCACTGATCTTCTGATCGGAATCGCCTGCGGTATTCTTGTTAAAATTATGATCCAGCTGTTTTATGGCGTTAAACCTTCGCATATTTTCTCGCCAAAGATTGAGGTGAAATCCGAGCATGAGGTTTTCTTCGTGCATGTTCCGCGCGCTGCGGTTTTTACCAATTACCTCAGCCTGAAAGCCAAGCTCGAAGCCATACCCAAAGGTAAGATTGTACAGGTGGATTTTTCCAATTCGCCATACGTGGATCATACCGTGATGGAAAATATAACCAGATTTAAAAATGACTATGAACAGGCAGGCGGGCAAATGGAGCTGATCGGATTTGGATATCATATTGCTCTTTCGGACCATCCGCTCGCAGCCAGAAGAAATCAAAGAGAAACTGTATTGAGTTAAATTGAGTTAGGTGAGTAGTAAGGAAGAATTGGCTTTTGGATTTTCCGAAAGCCAATTTTTTTATTTCAGACCTTTATCCTGAATGAAAGATTCAGCCTGTTTTGCTTCTTCGATCCGGTAACTCGGCAGCGAATCGGGAAGCTCCCGGGCAATGTACTCGATCATCTTTTCCCGCACCAGACAACGCAGATCAAACGTATGTGATGAATTCCGGGCGGACATGGTTGCTCTTACCACCATCAGCTGGCCTTGCGTATCCGTAACCTGCAGTGCCCAGGATTTTCCGTCCCATAACGGCGTTTCGTCCAGGATTTCTTTCAGCTTTTCCCTTAATGCGGGAATCGGGGCGAGATAGTTCAGATGGAAAAAAGCAGTTCCGATAAGCGTGCTGTCGTTTCGCGTCCAGTTCTGAAAAGGCGTTTCAATAAAATAGGTAATGGGCAGCACAATTCTTCTGAGGTCCCAGATATTGACAACCACATAAGTCAGGTTTATTTCTTCAATGCGTCCCCATTCGCCTTCCACTATCACAACATCATCAATTTTAATAGGCTGGGTAAATGCGATCTGAATGCCTGCCATGAGGTTAGCGAGCGATTTCTGTGCTGCAAAACCAATGATCACACTGAAAATCCCCGCCGAAGTAAGGATGCCCACGCCGTACTGCCGTACACTTTCAAAGCTTAGCATCAGAATGGAAATGCCGAACAGAATGATCATGATGATGACAATGCGTTTCACAAATTTGATTTTTGTGAACATGCGTCTTGCCTGGTTATTGTCCGGCGAATCAAAATCCAGCTGATCGATCAACAGCTTTTCAATAATGACCACAACGCGGATCATCAGCCACGTTGTAGCCGCAATCAGGAGAATTTTGCTGATCGAGAAAATCCAGAAGTAATCCCTGTGCGTCAGCGAAAAGGTCTTGATTGTGGCCGTAATAAAGAGCAGCGGAATGAAGAAGTGTAAAACATTGGTCAGGTTTTCCTTTATGGACCGCACCGACTGCCACTCTTTTCTGGAAGCGGTGATTTTAATCAGATTGACAATAATTCCGCTGACGACCAATCCGATAATTCCGGAAGTCAGAATAACCAGCCAGGGGTAATTTTCATGATCCAGTATTTTCAACAGATCATTCATGACATCAGTTATCATTAAGGCGGGCTACGATCATTCCGGTATGTTTTGGGACCGAAGCAACATACTCGGCCAGCGGAACATTGGACATAATTACTTTTTTGCCCGTTAAAGAAGCATGTATCAGATAAGCGCGGCTGCCGATCCGGGTTATAATCCCCATATGGTTTACATCCAGTCCTTCCACCGAAGAGGTAAATGCAACAATGTCGCCATCGTGCAGCATAGGTTCTGTTTTCTGGATTCCCGCCTTCGGGATGTAACTGTATTCTCTGGAATTGATGATGTTTTCCTGTTCGCGGATTTTTTCCCAGACTTCGGTTTCAGCCATGGCCGGGTACAGGTTGGCATGATTGCTCATGAAATTGATCTCCTTTTTGAAGGGAACGCCGCCTACTTTGGCCGTAATGTCTTCCAGCCGGCCGCGTTTCTGGTTCTCATACATCCAGTCGAGAATATAATGCAGCCGGGAAGCGTATCCTTCAATGGTTCCTTCACGGTAGCGCAGCTTGGTGAGTTCGTTTTTGTACCCTTCGTAACTCGGGTTTTCCGTTTTGGAAATGGCCAGCGCTATTGAACTTTCCACCAGTGTTGTGCAATCCAGTCCGTCGAATTTGCAGACCAGCCGTTCAGTCGGGTTTCCTTCCAGAGTTCCGGCAATATAAGGCGTTCCCAGAAACGACTCGCTCATCCGCAGCACCTGCGTTCCGATATCTCTGCTGTCCGGCAGTTCCATTTTTTGCCCGAAAGTCTTTTGAGGGCTTGTCTGGGCAAACGTGCAAGTGGAAGCTAGCATTAATACAAGAAGAACTATAATTCTGATCATGCGGATTGTAATCATTTTTTTACTGAGAGAACGTAAGCAGAAAATTAATCTCTAAAATCGAGATTATTGTAAAAATAATGACGAATCGGCCCAATTGCAATCTTATAAATGGCGGTTTGGCAATGCTTCCGGCAGCTCTTCATTTACTTCACCGGGATTTTTGACCGGAAAAAAGAACGCCAGTCCGTGATGAAAAAATTGCCAGGACAAGTTGCCGATCAGACTTTTCACTTCGCTCGGACGTGCATTCCGGGATTTCAGCGCAAAGGCAATGGAAAGACCGAAACTGACGATAACGTTCATAAAACCGATACCCGCAATTCCGATTATGGAGTTCAGCCAGAGGTCAGTGGAAACGTTATTTTCCAGGCCGCCAACTGCCAGCCCGAAGTTTCCGGAAGCAAAGGTAATATGGCGGATATCCAGCGGCAGGCCGAATGTAAAGCCGATTGCACTGGTGGAGCCCAGGAAAATACCGAGGAAAAAGTTTCCGGCCAGCCCGCCGAAATTGCGCTCGAAATAGCCTGTCATGCGGTTCAGCCTTTCCTGTCCGAAGAGCCGGATCAGTTTCCTGTGCTTTTTTATGCGTAAAGTATACTTGTTGTAAATCCATTTGTTTTCGTAATACCCTGAAATCAGTCCCGAAAGCATCAGGTAAAAACCGGCCAGTGCGGCATGCGGCAACGCCAGGCTTTCCCATATATTCAGTTCGGTAATCAGCCGGATTGCTTTTGCAGGATCGGCGATATGATAACCCATCAGACGAAAATAAATCCAGTCCAGCGCGTAGGCAACCGGAAAGGCAATCACAGCATTTCCAATCAGTGAAATAAACTGGCTCCGGATCAGGCGGATGAGCAATTGGGTCGTTTTGTGCAGCCAGTTGGGATTTTCACCGTTATTGCTCAGATTGGCGGCAATCGTGGAGGCCGTCATGGCGGGCTGCTTCGTGGCAATCGTGAAGCCGAGAGTATGGATCAGCATAAAGCCGATGGAGTAATTCATGCTGTAAAAAAAAGCTTCCCAGAATACAGGAAAATGCTGAAAGTACAGGCGGGTTTTGTTCATGCATAGAAAAGCGACAATCACTCCGCCTCCAAGTGCCTTTCCGAACAGTCTCCAGTAAGCCGATTTGTCGGATGCAATGTAGTGTTCTCCGGTTTTGGAAGTGTTTTCAATGACTTTGAAAGTAAGTAACTGAAGGTTGGTGGAAAAGTGCTTGCGTAAACTGTACTTGGTATTTTCTGCATACACAAATTCCTTAAGAAGCTGCGTAATGGTAAGCCATTGGCGGTTTGGATCGTCTGTCTGCAATATTTCGAGCAGCTGCGCAAGCCGTTTCAGGTACTGCTCGATTTGCCTTACCTGATACGTGAGCTGCAGACTGATCCCGAAAATGTCCTTGTGCCGGTAAATGTAACTGATCTGGCTTTTACACTGGCTGATCATCACCAGAATGTGCTTGTAGTCATCATAGCGGTCAGGCAGTGAGTAGACCGTGGAATTCAGGTTTTTTTCCACATAGAGCATTACTTCCCGGTTCAGGCCCAGAAAAGGAGAGTCGAGGTCATCCACTTTCGGGATTTTGGAGGCTACTTCCGGATCTACGCCAAGCGTTGCAGCTCTTTGTGCAAGAATGAGTATGGAGTTCAGAACTTCTTTTTCAATGTATCTTTGGATTGCCGGATTTACTTCTTTGAAAAGACTGGAAAGAAAATCAGCCCAGTGGTGGTCCGGAATTGCTTTTACCCACTGATAATCCTTTTTATGGCAGAAAAGCTGGTCGAAATGCGTTCTCAGTTCGTTCGGTTCATCCACCGGAGGCAAAAACTTGAAACTCAGCCGTGCAGAAGCATCAGAAAAGAAACCTTTGTTGGACCCGATTTCCGATTCGGTAAGCAAGGATACAAACTTGGTTGAAAAAAGTACTGAAAGGATCTGTTCGGACATCAGTTCTTTTTCCCGCCAGTCCAGTGAAATACTGGAGAGTATTTCAGAGAAGGGCCGGTTCTTGTTTGGCTTGGCTTTCCAGTGACTGCGGATTAGATCAGTAAATTTTCCGACATAGTCTATGCGCTCAGGTATTACAACACGCTCCATAACATCCATTTTAAGCTTCCGCTTATATCAAATTTAAGTAATCCTTTTACAGCATAGCCGAAATTGCGGCTATTGTTATAAAAGCAGTTCGAATTTTACAATTCATTGTTTGCGGACAATCTCATAAACTGAAACGGATGCAGGCAGTAACTCGATCTGAACGCCGGTAGAAGTAATTTCGGTTGCTTTCAGGCTCAGTTCAGAAGCAAATGCAGGAAACACAGGTTTAAGTTTGTATAAAAAGGTATTTTCAAGTTTTAAAAAATGAGTCCAGGCATCCTGCGGAATCCTTATCGCAGTTTCCATGCTTCTTTTCCGGTCAAAATTATAAATGAACAACAGCTTCTGGTTTTCAGTATAACGCAGGTAACTGTACATCCCTTTTTTATCATAATTATAACATTGCCCGTCTATGTTGAAATACTGAAGATCGTAAAATTCGCCGGCATAAACAGCTTCATTGTCAAGCACAAACCGGTTCAGGCTTTCATAAAACGAACGCAGTTTCTTCTGATCTTCCGTTAATTTTTCAAGATCGAATTTCCCGACGTTTACCCATTGCTGGAACTCCGTTACGCCCCAGTAATCAAAAATCGTTGTGCGTCCGTCCTCGCCCTGAAATCCTTCCGACTGCGTCGGGTTTACGCCCAGTTCCTGTCCGAAATACAGCATCAGCGGGCCGGTATGCAAAGTGGCGCTCAGCGTCATGGCCGGAACAGCCGCCCACGGGTCTCCGGCAAAGAACTTCGAGGCAATCCGCTGTTCGTCATGGTTTTCAAGAAACCGGAGCATATGTTCGCTGATATCGCCGGATTCCTGCTGCCAAAGCCGCGTAATTTCTTCCGCTGTACCGTTTCCTTCCATCAGTTTACGAAGTGAATTGTACAGGCCAACTTTGTCATAGAGGTAGTCAAACTTTCCTTTTCGGATGTAATTGTGATATTCGGACGGATTATAGATTTCAGCAATGAAAATGACTTGCGGGTCAAGCTTTTTAATTTCAGGAATCACCCATTCCCAGAACTCGACCGGGACCATTTCGGCCATGTCGCACCGGAAACCGTCCACGCCTTTCTGAACCCAGAACCGCAATATATCGTACATTTTATGCCATGTGGAAGGAATCGGATCAAAGTAGGCAGTTTTCCCGTTCTGATAATCGACGCCGTAATTGAGCTTGATGGTTTCATACCAGTCAAACTGGCTGGGCTGAGCTGCAAAGACATCATTTCCCGTTGCTTTTGCAGGCCGTTCGATATAAGGAGCGGTAATGTTCACCGGCAGGTTATGGCCTTCCGGAACAATGAAATCCTGGTTGGGTATATAATAAAAGTTATTTTCTGCTTTAAAACTCACCGTATCGTCATCCTCCTCGCCGAAATCCTTTATTCCCTGTGCGCGCGCTTTGGAATGATACTGACGTGCAACGTGATTCGGAATAAAGTCGATAATTGCTTTCAGTCCGTGATGGTGCGTACGGGCAACGAGCTGCTCAAATTCCTGCATGCGATTGCTTACGTCCACAGCGAGGTCGGGGTCCACATCGTAATAATCCTTTACGGCATACGGCGATCCGGCAATTCCCTTGACAATCAGCGGATGGTCGGCCGGGATCCCGAACTGTGCGTAATCGGTTAAAGTTGCATGCTGAAGCACGCCTGTATACCATACATGGGTAACGCCGAACCCTTTCAATGCTGCAAGTGCCGTATCCGTAATGTCATTGAACTTTCCGGCGCCGTTTTCTTCCAGCGTGCCATAGAATTTATTGGTTGTATTCTGATTTCCGAAGAGGCGGGTGAAAATCTGGTAAATGATGAACTTATCTTTATTGACTACGGACATGGTATGCTGAAATGTGTTTAAGGCGTTTTTTGATTTAGATAACTAATCCTACATAAATTCTGATCCAATGGAAGCCGCCGGATAATTCAGTATGATGAACATTGTAATTTTGACTATTTTGCAGCATAATAAAACGGATTAACTTGTTTCCGACGCCGGCATCCGTTTTAAATTTTACTGTTTGTCCGGAAAATTAAAGCGTGTTCCAGAAGCGAAATGCAGTAATCCGGAAAGGTTGCGTCTTTTCGAAATAAATCCATAAACATAAAATATAAAATCCGGTAATGGTAAAATCAAGGTACGCCAGCAGTTTTTGAGCCATCAGATCCGTTATGGTACAGCGAATTCATACACTTGTTTTTTCAGGCATGTTGCTGATGTTCATGCTTTTGACAGCTGTAACTGCGCATGCACAGGATTTTAGCGAATGCCAGCAGATCGTTAAAGAACTACTGCCGGTTTTTAACCGTTCCTTTGAAGAAAATGATCCGTCACTACTCCGGGATGAATCCTACCAGCGCGGACTGCGAAAGCTGAAAGCTGCCTATACGCTGTACAACAAGGAAAATTTCCAGCCTTCGGATTCAGTTCAGAAGATGAACAATGAAGCTGTGATGCTTGCATTGTCCGGCAATTATCCAAAGGCGCTGCACATCATGCAGGAACTGGGACTGAGCACTCAAAATCCCCAGTTAAAATACAACAGAGGCTTGTTCGGACTTTTATCCGGCAAATATACCAGTGCCAGAAATGATTTTGCGGAAGCTCCCAATGGTACGCAGGCCAAGCTGAATATCCTTGTCGCCTATGCAAAGGAAAAG
This sequence comes from Dyadobacter sediminis, assembly GCF_005860765.1. GTDB lineage: Bacteria > Bacteroidota > Bacteroidia > Cytophagales > Spirosomataceae > Dyadobacter > Dyadobacter sediminis. The sequence continues at coordinate 587,820 of NZ_VCEI01000021.1, forward strand.
AATTACACGGAAGCACTGAACTTTGCAGGCAGCAATTCCGCCAGAAATTCGGCCGGAAAATGGAACTTCAACATTGGCCTTGTGCATAAGTTCGAAGGCCGGCTCCCGGAAGCAGCCGATGAAATAACCGCCGCCATCCGTCAGAAAGATGAAATGGCTTACCGCCTGCAAAGAGGCGATATTCTGATGCGGAACGGGAATGAAAAACGTGCGGTCAAAGATTTTGAAAAAGTAGCCAGAAAGCACCCGAAAGCACAAATCCGTTATGCAAATGCATTGCTTTCACTGAATCAGTTCGGTGCCGCTAAGACGGTTTTTGAAATGTATCTGGAAAGCGGGGACAAGACTTTCCGCGGCGATGCTTTTCTGGGCATTGCGCATGCATACTACGGGCTTCAGCAGATCACCGAAGCGCAAAGATTTTACCGGCTTGCAGCCACTTTGAAGCGGGAAACGCCCGCACTCCAGACCGGAATTGCCAATACGTACCTTTCCAGGCATGAATACCAGACTGCATTTACCTATTTTGACCGGGTGATCAAAAAAGATTCGACTTACTTGCCGGCATATCTGGGAAGAGCGGTTGCTTATTATGGCCAGAAAAAATACGAGCTGGCGTTGCAGGATTTTAAAAAAGCGGAGAAAGCGCTGGATGTCAATAACAAGTTCCTGGCGGATGTATTTGTAACAAAGGCATTTTCAGAATATTACCTGAAAAAACCGGCCGAAGCACAGAAGGATTTTCTGACGGCCATCCGCCTTGATCCGACGCGTTATGAAGCGCTTGCCGGATTGAGCGGGATCCTGATCGATCAGAAGCGGTTTCCCGAAGCCGGACAGTACATGGCAAAAGCACTCATGTACGAAAAGAACTACGACCGGATGTGGAGCAACTACGGAAGTCTTTTGCTGCATTTCGACATGTATAAGAAAGCCTATCAGGTTTTCAAAAATGCCATTGCGCTCAATCCGGCAAACATCAATGCACAAAATGGATGGGGGGTTGTCTTGCTGGAAAATGATCAGCTGGACCGTTCCATGGCGTTATTTGACAGTCTGGTCAAAGAAAATCCGGAGTTGCCGTTTCTGCACAATAACCACGGGATTGTTCAGGCGTATATAGGAAACAGGCACGAACAGCGGCATCAGGCGGATGAGGCCAATGCAAGATATGACGGTTCTTTTCAGGATTTTAAAAAAGCAATGGCTGCTGCTCCTTCAAGGAAATTCTACAACGTAAACCAGGGCAATGTGTACCGCTATCAGGAAAAATACGATGAAGCCAGATTGAGTTACCAAAGTTATCAGGATAAAAGTGCCCTGAACAATACGGCTGTACTTTATGCCGGGCAGGAGCGCATCAAAGATGCCAAGTACTACCTCGGAATCGCGATTCAGATTGACTCCATGCATCGTGTGTTTCAGTACAATATGACGATACTCGCCAACGGAAAACAGAAAGAAATGATGAAACTTGTTGCTTCTGCAGACGAGAACAGCCCTTTTTCAGACATCGGTATCAAATACAGCCGCGATGGTTTTGTAACGATTTACCTGTACGATTATGAGTATGACGTCCTTACTTTTCCGGGACGCCATTACATGCCTTTACCCGTTGCGGAGTATAAAGAAGACTATTTTATTCCTGACTATGACTTCAAACTGGTTCCCTATGAGAAGAAAAAAGGAAAAGCAGTCAGAAAAAAGAAAGTGCGTTATAAAAGCCAGAAAGTAAAACTTCCTGGCTCCAGAGCACGTTCCGGAACCAAATGTCCGGTTTTATTCTGATGGATCGTCAGGGATACACAAAACTATTGCTGAGAAATATTTTCTACGGATTCCTCACCTCAGCTTCACAGAGCGTTACAAAATTCAAATGGTGCTGCTGATCAGGAAAATGGCTGGTTAAGGATGTTTCGGACCTCGACAAAACTGATCGGTTTGTCAAGAAAATAATCCGCGCCTTCTTTGTATGCTTCTTCTCTCAGATTGGTCATCGCACTCATCATGACAATTTTGATCCTTCTTCCGGTATTGTCGTCTTTTATATGCCTGATCTCATTAATCCCCTTACCATCGGGTAAGTTATTGTCTATAAATATCCAATCGGGATTCAATTCCTTTATACAATTCATTCCTTCCAGTAGCGAAGATGCCACCTTGACAGTCGTATCCGGAGTCTTAATATTTAATTGCCTAACTAGAAAATTGCGCATCAATATCCCTAAATCCTTTTCATCCTCAATAATTACAATTTTCATAGCGATGTGTTAAAAATAGATTTTTTTTCATTTTTACGGAGGTAACAGACTACAAATGTGTCCGGTTTAGTAATAATAAACATTCGGTTAAAATAATCCTGCCATTCAGATCGCCATCAAAGAGGTGTTAATTACAAATGATTGAACGGTTCGGGATGGCCCGGGAGCATGGACGGGTTGTAGAATCATTGTCCCTCTTTTCCGCTTTATAGGAACATTCCTTTACAGAAATCGAAAACGTTCCTTTGCCAATAATCCATGAATTTTGTTGTAAATAGTTCATTATTAATAAATTATGATCATTTCAAAAAGCTTAAATGAAGTTGGTACAAGTTTTTCATAGGAGTTTTCATTAAGAAAATAAATTATCCACAACAAATAGACTTGGATCATGACCACCAATAAAATCATTTTGGGCGTTTTAGCAGCTGCTGCGGCAGGAACAATCATCGGATTACTTTTCGCACCTGAAGACGGCGATAATACAAGAAAGAAAATCAAGAAAAAAACCAATACACTTGCCAGCGATCTGATTGACGCGCTTGAAAAAAGCAAAGAAAAAGCAACCGAAACCGCTGAAAATATCAAGGAAGAAGGAAAAGCATATAAAGATGCAGCTGTAAACAAGGCAGAAGAGTACAAGGATACAGCGAAAGAGGAAATCAATAAATTTTAAATTTTGCTACTTCCGGCCGATGGTCGTTGCTGTTGACCGGAAGTAATGCAATTTCATCAGATATCTAATCCGGGATATGGGAACAATATTATCAGATTCACAAAAAAGTAACGCAAAATCAACAGTTTTGCAAAATGCCAGTTACTTGAGGGACTTATTTCTAGAAGGTTCAAAAGGGATTACCGGAAAAGGAAATGCTTCGGGAATAGGAGCTATCCTGACCAGTACAGCATTCAAGGGTTTGCCTGCACCGCTCAGGTTTCTTGCACCTATTGTTGTTGAAAAAGTAATTATCAAACACGGCGTTCCGCAGGGTCGGGAGTTGTTGCTGAAAGGCCTTCGCTGGGTCAAAAAAGCAACGGATGAAAAACCGGTTGTTATAAGATAAGAAACGGAAATATATATCTAATTGATCCAGACCTTTCCTTGAAAGAAGGGTTTTTGTACACCCTTGCTTTTTACAGGCAAGGGTTTTACTCTTATATAGGATATTGCCGGATGATTCATGAGAATCCGGAGCTTAAGAGCTTTATATACCTGTAGGTTCTTGTCAGGCCCAAGCAGAAATTCATCTGTTCTTCTGTTCTGAGATAAGGTTGGCTGCATGCAGGAAATTGAAAGTAACATGGTGAAATACCAATGGTTAGTTGCAGGAAAATGAATGAAGAGAAGTGATGCTTGTTAAATAAATTCCGGTGCTGTGAAAATCCGATCCAGCATTGAGTTCGGCAAATCCGCTGCTATTCAAATTTGTGAACAACCTCTACATTCTGAATTATTGTACTCATAATGTGGAATTAACTACGCAATCTTTATAAACAAGCTATTCTTTAAAGGTAGATTAGATAAAGAATTGTAAATTTAAAGCACGTAACAATAAAGCGGCTTGGCTTTACCCGTTTAGATTTAATAGTACTTAATTTTTACCCTTGGTTGCTATATGCAAAGACAGACGCAGACGCAAAGACAGACACTGAAATATTCTCCCTTGCAAATCCAGATGCTGAATTTACTGCATTTGACTACAATGGAGCTTGAACAAAGAATAAAGGAAGAATTAGAAGAAAATCCGATACTGGAAGAAGGCAAGGAGGACAATGCGTCCGAAGACAGCAGTGATGAGGCCCAGGACCCGACAGACGCCGTAAATTCGGGTGACGATACTTCGGTTCAGGATTATTACGACTGGGATGAGTTCAGAGATGATGATATTCCCGATTACAAAACATATGCAAACAATCAGACGGAAGATAATGAATTGTATACACGCCCGATGGTGGAAACAATTTCATTCCGGGATGATCTGAAACAGCAAATCCATTTTCTGAGATTAAATGAAAGACAGCAACTGGTTGCTGATTTTATACTAGATTCACTGGATGAAGACGGTTTTCTGAGAAGAGAAAGCGAAGTAATTGCAGATGACATTTCTTTTGCCAACAACATGTTCATTGATACCGATGAAGTGAACATGATGCTGAAAATTATCCAGCAACTCGATCCGCCCGGAATCGCTGCAAATGACCTGAGAGAATGTCTGCTTATACAACTGAACCGAATCGAAAACCAGGATGAAACCTGGAAATGGGCTTACCGGATCGTTTCGGATGCGTTTGATGAACTGGGATCAAGAAATTACGACAAGATCATGCGCATTACCGGGCTGGATGAAGAATCGCTCAAAAAAGCCATTCAGCTCATTACCACATTAAACCCCAAACCGGCTTCCGGATTGCGGAACGATTCCATCATCAATGAGAGCATCAAGCCCGATTTTATGCTCAGGTATACCGAAGACGGTGAAATAGAAGTTCAGCTTACGTGGGGAAACAGTCCGGCACTGAGGCTTAACAAACTGTTTACCCAAATGGCTGAACAGAAGAACGATAAAGCCACAAACCAGTTCCTCAAAAACAAGATGAACTCGGCAAAATGGTTTATTGACGCTATCAAACAGCGGGAAAATACAATGCTGAGCACGCTGAAAGCCATTGTCAAACTTCAGTATGATTATTTCCAGACCGGAGATATCAAGAAACTGCGCCCGATGATCCTGAAAGACGTGGCGGAAATTATCGATATGGATATTTCAACGGTTTCGAGGGTCACTACAAACAAATATGTGCAGACTCCGTTCGGAATCGTTTTGCTGAAAGATTTATTTACCGAAGGCGTTACAAATGAAGACGGTACCGAAGTTTCCAACAGGGAGATCCAGGAAGCAATAAGAGAAATCGTAAGTGAAGAAGACAAAAGGCATCCCTACAACGATCAGCAGATTACAGATATGCTTTCTGTTAAAGGCTATTCAGTCGCCAGAAGGACGGTTGCCAAGTATCGGGAACAGTTGAACATTCCGACTGCAAGACTGCGAGTAACTATATAAACGTTAAGAATAACTATACAAAAGCTTGGAACAAACTAAGTTTAAGCCCTAAGAACCTGCATGAAAAAAATTGTTGTTGTTGATGACGAGGCGGATATCTGCTTCTTGTTAAAGAGATTTTTATCAAAGAATGATTTTATCGTAGAAACTGCGCAAAACGGAAAAGACGGTCTTGCATTGATTGAATCCATTTCTCCTGATCTGGTAATGACTGATTTTCGTTTGGGTGATATTACCGGAACGGAGCTTCTTACCACAATCAAAACAAAGCGTCCCAACGTTCCTGTGTTGATCATAACCGGCTATTCCGATATTAAAGTAGCCGTAAACGTAATGAAGCTGGGCGCTTATGATTATATTACCAAACCGCTTTTCCCCGACGAAATCCTGGTTACTGTAAAAAAAGCCATTGCCGATTCGGAAGCGATAAGAAATGCAGAAACAGAATACATCTCACCCGTTGCGGGCGGAGGTACAAGCGAGCCTGTAAAAGCACCGCGCAAAGGTTACTCAAGATCAAAATCGGGCTATGTAATGGGCCAGAGCGATGTATCGGACAATCTGTTCCGGCAAGTCGATCTGGTTGCTCCAACCAATTTCAGCGTTATCATTTATGGGGAAAGCGGTTCCGGAAAAGAAGCCATTGCACAGGAAATACATAACCGGTCGAAGAGAAAAGACATGCCGTTTGTAGCCATGGACTGCGGTGCCATTTCCAAGGAACTGGCAGGCAGCGAATTGTTTGGTCATGAAAAAGGATCTTTTACCGGAGCATTGCAGACAAAGATCGGCCACTTTGAGATGGCAAACGGCGGCACGCTGTTTCTGGATGAAGTCTCCAACCTTTCGTATGAAATCCAGGTTGCGCTTCTTCGGGTCGTTCAGGAACGAAAAATGCGCAGGATAGGCGGTTCCAAGGAAATTGATCTGGATGTAAGAATCATTGTAGCAAGTAATGAAAGGCTGCTGGATTCGGCCAAAAACGGAAAATTCCGCGAAGACCTTTATTACCGTTTCAATGAGTTTACGATTGAAGTGCCGGCGCTCCGTAATCGTAAAGACGATCTGATGCTGTTTGCTTCAACGTTTCTCGAAAATACGAATGCAGAACTTAACAAGAATGTTTCAGGATTTTCGGAAGAAGTCAAAACTGATTTTCTAAATTATTCCTGGCCGGGCAATTTGCGTGAGCTGAAAAATGTGATCAAAAGAGCCACGTTGCTGTCAGATGGCGACCTGATCGAAGAAAAATCACTGCCATTTGAAATTGTGAATTACAGAAAACTGAAAGATCTGGATGAAGAGCCGGCTCCTGTAATTGCCAGTACGGTGAGCATTGCGGAACCTGTTGAGACAGACGATTCCAAGCCAAGTCTCAAAACGGTTGCCAATGAAGCTGAATACGATATGATCATGCAGGTTTTGCGTGATGTCAATTTCAATAAAAGCAAGGCCGCCCGATTACTGAATATCGACCGGAAAACGCTTTACAACAAAATGAAACAATTTGATATTTGATTACCGGCAACTGAGCGGGATGAAACAGAATGAATAACAAACTGATAAAAGTTCTTTTAGTTGATGACGATGAGGATGATTATTTCCTTACAAGAGAATATTTCCAGGATCTTTTAAACTGGAGATTTGATATTACATGGAGTTCTACGTTCAGAGAAGCTGTAAAGAACATCAAGGAAAACAAATACGATTTGTATCTGTTTGATTACCTGCTTGGCGAAAGCACCGGAATAGAACTGATCGAACAGGCATGTCAGCTGGATTGTGAGGAACCCATTATCCTGCTGACCGGAAAGGGAGATACCAAAATTGCCGTGGAAGCGCTTCGGCTCGGAGCCGCAGATTATCTTATCAAGAGCGAACTGGATGCCGAAAAGCTTGAAAGAAGCATCCGCTATGCACTGGAAAGAACTTCTGTTCTGAAAGCGTTAAGACACAGCGAAAGAAGGTACAGGCGTATTTTTGAAGAATCGAATGACTTTTTGTTCATCAGCGACCTGGCCGGAAACATCATTGATTTCAATACGTCGGCCAGCATGCTTACAGGCTATTCGGAAGAAGACCTGAAACTGAAGAATATTCTTGAAATCATTGAGGAACCTGAATTTGAAACGGATTGGGAAAATATCAAAGACCATACGATCCACGATCAGGAAGTGCGGCTGCTGACCAAAGACGGTGACAAAAAATACTGTCTTTTTTCCGCATCTGTGGAAGTAGACGACGATCACGCATACATTCAGGGACGTCTGCATGACATGACAGCCCGGAAACAGTCGGAAAGAGAAAGGCTGTTTTCTGAAAAAATGGCTGTTACCGGCCGTTTGGTACGCATGCTTGCACACGAAGTCAGAAATCCGCTGACAAATGTCAATCTTTCGGCAGAACAGCTTGAAATGGAGCTTGTTGACGAAGATCAAAAGTTTTATACACAAATTATAAAACGTAACTGCAACCGGATCAATGATCTGATTTCGCAGCTTCTCCAGCCTTCCAGCTCAACAGATATTGAACTGGTGGAAAGTTCTGTTCACATGGTACTGGAGCAGGCCATTGGCGCTGCGCTGGACCGTGTTCAACTGAAAAGGATACAGATTGTCAATCAGTTTGCAGAAGAAGAACTTGCGCTGCCTCTGGATTCGGTTTCTCTCCAGATGGCGTTTCTGAACCTGATTACCAATGCCATTGAAGCCATGGAAGAAGATCAGGGCGTTTTGCGGATCACAACAAAAAACCTGGGTGATTCCATTCAGGTTATTTTTGCGGATAACGGCTCAGGCATCAGCGAAGAGCATATGGACAAGATTTTTGAACCTTACTTTACCGGTAAAAACAACGGTATGGGCATCGGTTTGTCCACGACCATGAGCATCATCCACGCGCACCACGGACGCATCGACGTGCAGTCGGAAGTGGGTGTCGGAACTACTTTTACCATCAGTTTTCAGGCAAGTAACAGCCAAGAGAAAGCAGGTAAATAATTTTATCTGCATGCAAAAAGGGTACAATCCGGCATTTTAAATCAAGAACGGCAATGACATGCAGCTATTTACCCGCATATCATTGCCGTTTTTCAGTTAAGCCAATCTCTTTTTACGGTTAAAGAAATCGTAAATAACCGGGAAAATCAGCAGTGTAAGAACGGTTGCGGTTATCAATCCGCCGATAACGACAATTGCAAGCGGTTTCTGTGTTTCGGAGCCGATGCCGGTGGAAGTTGCAGCAGGTAAAAGACCGATTGCTGCCATCAGCGCAGTCATGATCACAGGCCGGATTCTTGATTTGACACCTTCCCGGATTGCTTCATCGAGTGACATTCTTGCCGCGAGATTTTTATTGAAAACTGAAACCAGAATGACGCCGTTCTGAACACATAAACCAAACAATGCAATAAAGCCTACACCCGCCGAAATACCAAAATTCATGTGTGTAACGTGCAAAGCAAGGATTCCGCCAATTAAAGCAAACGGAACATTGATCAGTACAAGGCCGGCATCTTTTGCATTGCTGAACATGATAAACAGCAGAATGAAAATGCCGATGAGACTGACCGGAACAACCTGACCGAGCCGGGCAGTGGCACGCACCTGATTCTCGAATTCTCCGGACCAGTTTACCGAATAGCCTTTCGGCAAAGATGAAAGCAACGGCTTTACACGGTTTTGTGCATCAGCAATCGTACTGCCCAGATCGCGTTCCCGGACCGAAAATTTCACACCGATAAAACGTTTGTTATTGTCGCGGTAAACAAATGCCGGGCCGGTTACCGTACGAATTGAGGAAATCTCCTTCAGAGGTATTTTGCCGCCTGTGAGCGTGGGAACCATCAGCTGCTGAATGTCATCCACGGTACGGCGGTACTGCTGTTCGTAACGCAGCCTGATATCGAACTTGCGTTCGCCTTCATACAGTATGGAAGCCGTTTTTCCGCCAATGGCCATTTCTATAACCGCTTGTGCATCCGCAATGCTTACGCCGTACTGCGCCATCAGATGATCGTGAAGAATTACGCTTACTTCCGGCTGCCCGATATTTCTCAAAATCCCCGCATCCTTGATTCCGGGTACGTCCTTGATTGCTTCGAGCACTTCGTTTGCCTTGCTGTTGAGCGTTTCAAGGTCATCGCCATAAATTTTTACCGCATTGCTGGCGTTCATTCCGGCTACGGCTTCGGCCACGTTATCGATAATCGGCTGTGAATAATTATAATTGATTCCCTGGAACTGTTTCAGCTTTTTGTCCATTTCTTCAATCAGCTGATCCTGCGTGATTTTTCTTGTCCATTCTTCTTTGGGTTTCAGATTTACCTGCATCTGTACGTAATAAAACCCGGACGGGTCGGTTCCGTCGTTGGAGCGGCCGGTTTGTGACAATACCCCATTTACTTCGGGAAATTCATTTAGCTTGGCACGCAGTACCGACACCATTTTGATCGTTTCGTTGAGCGAGCTGCTCATCGGCATTTTGGCTTCCACCCACAATGCACCTTCGTTCAGCGTAGGCAGAAATTCCGTTCCAAGAAACTTTGCGGAAAACAGGCTGATTACCAGAAATGCCGTTGCCAGCAAAACGCTGAGCCTTTTGCGCGCATAGCACCATTCAAAGCCGTTGCTTACAATGCGGTCGAAAAAGCGGACAACCGGATTGCTCTTTTCCCGTACATTTTTATTTAAAAGAATGGAGCACAGTACCGGCACCAGCGTTAACGTGTACAGCAAAGCACCAAGCAAGGCAAAACCCAACGTATAAGCCAGTGGGGTAAACATTTTTCCCTCGACTTTCTGAAAGCTGAAAATAGGAATCAGTGCGGTGATGATGATGAGTTTGGAAAAGAAAATGGCTTTGCCCAGTTCTCCGCCTGTTCTTTTCACCAGTCCGAGCTTGGACAATTTGTTATAACGGTCCATCCCGTTGCGATGCGCCAGGTGATCCAGCGCCACAAAAATCCCTTCAACCATCACCACGGCACCATCTATAATTATCCCGAAGTCAATTGCACCCATGGACAAAAGGTTTGCCGACATGCCTTTTAGTTTCAGGCACATGAACGCAAACAGCAAAGCCAACGGAATAATAATCGAAACGATAACCGTCGTGCGCCAGTCGGCCATGAATACAAAAACGATAACCGTAACGAGCACGATGCCTTCCACCAGGTTGTGCTTTACAGTATGCGCACAAAACTCGATCAGATTGTCGCGGTCATAGAAAGTGACCATTTTAACATCGGGCGGCAGAATTTTGGTGTTCAGTTCTTCCACCTTATCCTTTATACGCGCCAGCACTTCACTCGGGTTTTCGCCTTTGCGCTGCACCACAATTCCTTCCACCACATCGTCGTTGCCATCCAGTCCGGCTTGTCCGACACGCGGCATATCCGATTCCTTTACGTCTGCGACATCTTTTACAAGCACCGGATTGTCTTTTACAAACTCGACAATAATGTTCTGAATATCCGGAATGGAGTTCAGAAGCCCGATTCCGCGCACGACATATGCCTGACCATTTTTTTCAATTACGTCGCCGCCAACATTGACATTGCTTTTGGTAACGGCCTGATAAACTTCCAGCGGCGTAATGTTGTACTTTACCAGCTTGGTAGGATTTACCTGCACTTCATAGATTTTTTCACGTCCGCCGAATGCAACCACGTCGGCAACGCCCGGAATGCTTCTCAGCTGTCTGTCAATAACCCAGTTATGCAGCGTCAGCAATTCGCGGCTGTCACGATCTTTGCTTTTCAGGGTAAAACGGAATATCTCGCCGGTCGGGCCATACGGCGGCTGCACGTCGGGTTCCACGCCTTCGGGAAGCGAAATGTTGCGAAGCTGGTTATTGACCTGCTGGCGTGCAAAGAAATCTTCCACATTATCGTCAAAAATGATCTTGATGATGCTCAGCCCGAACATGGTCGTGCTGCGTACATTGGTTTTTTGCTGCACCGAATTCATGGCGACTTCGATCGGTACGGTTACAAACCTTTCAATTTCCTCGGCACTCCGGCCGTTCCACTGCGTTACAATAATGATCTGCGTATTGGTTACGTCCGGAAAAGCTTCCAAGGGCGTATCGCGGTAACTTACGATTCCGGCAACAATGAGCAAGCCGGTCATAAAGAATATGAAGAACCGGTTTTTCAAAGAAAAACCAACGATTCCCCGAATGAATTTATTCATCTTTTACTTTTGAATAAGTGAATCTTGATTGAATAATGACCCGCATTGAAACTTGCATTTAATCATTCAGCGCGTCATAAACGAGCAGCTGGTTTCTGGAAATAACCGTTTCGCCGGGTTTAAGCCCGTTGCTGATATATGCGCGGTTGGCAAGCGAACGGTACACTTCCACCGGCCGGGTTTCGATATTCGAGCGGCCGTGATAAACCATTACCCAGTTTTTGCTTTTATCAAAAATGATCGATTCGGCGGGTATGGACTGCATTTCACTGCCTTCCTCAAAATTCAGGCTTACCGTTGCATGCATTTCAGGTTTCAGCTTGAAACCGGCATTCTGAAGCTGGATCCTGATTTTCATGGCTTTGGTGTCAGGATCAAGAACATTGTATATTTTATCAACTTTCCCTTTGAATACCTCATCCGAAAAGCTGATTGTACGGACGTCCGCAGGCATCCCGAGCTTGACACGCGGAATGTCGCTTTCGTTGACATTGGCCATCACCCATACGTCCGTAATTTGCCCGACTGTAAAAAGACTTTCGGAATTGTCGGAACGCAGCTGCATGCCGCGGTTTACGTTTTTGTCGATGATAAATCCGTCTATCGGCGATTTTACAACGTAGTTGGTGGATTTTCCTAGTCCGTAAATGGAAAATATTTCCTTTACGCGGCTCAGTTCCGCTTTTGATTTATCCACCATTTGCCGGGCTGTAATCACGTCTTTTTCCGGCACCAGCTTGCTTTCAAAAAGGTCTTCCGTAGAAGAAAGGTTTTTTTGTGCGATCAGCAGGTCGGATTGTGCCTGAATCATTTGTCTTTCAAAATCAGCAACTTCACCGGACCTTATCGTAGCAAGTTTCTGACCTTTTTTGACATTGTCGCCCAGCTCAACATTGACTTCTTCAATGTTTCCGCCAACGAGGGGATACACTTTTATAATCCGGTTTTCGTCCGGAACCACTTTCCCGACCAGTGTCAGTTCATTGCGTACAGGCTCGGTTTTCACCGTATCCAGCTTTATTCTGCTTAGCATCGTATCGGAAAGCATAAAAGCTTTTGATTCTTCCGGCTGTTCTTTCCGGGTATCGCACGAGGTCAGCCACAAGCCGCATGCAGCCAGCATAACCATGTAAAATGGACTTTTCATCGGGGAATTATTAAAGGCAGATGCCATGATATTTGAAGTTTTAATCCGCGTGATTTGTATGATTATTGAAACAGTTCTTCGCCGACTACGAAATTCAGCTCTTCGTAAACCTTGATGCGGTCGGCCTGAAGACGGTTATATTCCCGGATGCTTTCGTTGTAAGTTTCAATGAAGTCGATGAATTCAAGCAACGTAATATTGCGTTTCTGGAAATTTTCAAAAATGCCTTTGCTGAGCAGCTGAAACTGGTCGGTAAACTGGTTTTCTACGCTCTGATATGCTTTTTCTGCAATGCCGACTTTCTGTACGGCAGCGTCAACTTCGTTGACAATACTGTTTTCTTTCAGCGTTTCGGCCGTTTTGTTGTAGCTGATGTTGCTTTTGGCCGCACGGATATTTCCCTGGTTCCGGTTAAAGAACGGAAGCGTCATGGACGCGGACACGCCGAAATAATTGTTCACATAATTGCTTGCCTGATCGTACACCGCGCCGATCTGAACATCCGGTTTGGCGAGGGCTTTCTGCAGTGTGTAGTTCAGCTCGGCCTGTTTGGTTGAAGACTGTGCGATTTTGAGGTCGCTGCGGCTTTGCAATGCTTTGTCTTTTAATGCAGCCGCGGTGTAATTTTCAAGCTGGTATTTTTGAATTTCCGAACTGTCCACAATTGCTTTGACGGGACGTTCCGTGTTCAGCAACGTGCGGAGGTCGCGCTGGTTTTCCTGAAGTTCGAACAAAATATCCGCGCGGTCGTTGGTAAGCTGAAACAGCAGCGCTTTTAATCTCACCACTTCCTTAAGCGAGATATTTTGTCTGTTATATTCCTTTTCAAAAGCCGTTACCGTGGTCTGAAGCGTATTGATCTGGTTACCGTACAACGATACGGTCTGGCCGAGATAATAAGATTCAAAGAAAATTTGTCTGAGCTCGAATTTCAGTGTTCTGATCAGGTCGTAGAATTGGTATTCGCTTTTCCGGGACGATTCAATATCCAGCGCGACTTGCTTGTTGCGCTTGCCGGCACGCGTAATCAGCTGCTGTATGTTAAATGCTTTTTGTCCCTGCTTGCCGATATCAAGCAATCCTCTGGACGGATTGTAAGCACTTATTTCTACACCGAAAACCGGGTTGTTCCAGAGCCTGTCCTGAATCTCAATCGACTTGGCAATGTCGATCTGGTATTTTTCAGCCAGGATTTCCAGATTGTTCTGGAGAAACAGGCTGTCTGCCTGCCGCATGGAAAGCTTCAACGTATCCTGCGCATGCAAAGCGCCTGAAATACATATAAAAAGCGCTATTATGTAAACTCGCATATTCTTTCTTTTAGAGTATGCGATATTCCGACTTCAGTATTACAGGAGGCTTAGAATAAAGTTAGAAAAAGATTAGAAAAAGGCATTGCGCCGTTCAGACATGATTGAGCTGTACCTGAAACTCGCTTCCTCTGCCAGGTTCGCTGGTTACCGAGATAACGCCGTGATGCAGTTCCACGATCCTTTGGCAAATGGAAAGTCCGATACCGAAACCGGGCAGCTCGGCAGCATTGGATGAACGGAAAAAAGGATTGAAAATATGAGGCAGATCTTCTTTGCCAATCCCGATTCCCTGATCGCTGACTTTGACAATACATGATTTTTCATTGGAAGAAATCAAGATCCGGGCGGTATGATCGGCTGAGTACTTGCATGCATTATCGAGCAGATTGGAAAAAACCCTTTTAAGCAGTTCTTCATTGCCTTCGATCACCGTTTCATTTTCATTTTCCGGAATCGTTTCATAGTCAATTTCAACCTTGTAATCCGGATGCGACGATAAAAGCTCTTCCTTTGCCAGGAAAGCCAGGTCTTCGATGTGAATGGGCGCCATTTTCATGCTGCCCATATTCTCGTACGAACGTGCCAAAAAAAGCAGGTTATTGGTGATGCTGATCAGCCGTTCCGTATCCGAAAACAGATTGGAAAACACTTCTTCCAGATCCGGATCGCTTTTGGTAAACCGCTGCCCAAGCTGAATTTCCGATTTGAGTGCGGCAAGCGGTGTTCGCAGTTCGTGCGAAGCGTGCGATACAAAGCTTTTCTGCTGTTCAAATGCTTTGTGCAACCGGTACAGCACCGTATTGAAGTTAATGGCAAGCTGTGCAATTTCATCTTTTCGGTTGCCTTCATCCAGTTTCAGGGAAAGGTTCTGCGCGGTAATGAGTGAAACCTGCTCGTTAATGCGGCTGATCGGCCGAAGTGCATTGCCGGCAAAATAAACGCCCAGCCCGACCGTCACCGCAATTCCCGCCAGAAGTCCCCAGCCCAGCGTGCTTTTCAAATTATTCAGCTTGCTGTGCCCGAAAGTGTCGTAAGCCGTTGCGAGTACAACCAGCGGCTGGCTTTCTTCCTGATACAGCAGCCCTATTACTTCACTTTCACCCTGATGGAATTCCATATACTTTTTTTTCCGGACTTCATTCAGTAAAGATGTCCGGTACGTAAGCAGTTTGTCGTCAACACTGGAATAAATCAGTTCGTTGGCGGAATTGAAAATCAGGACTTTTTCGTCCAGCATTTCAGAAAGCGTATTCTGGTCAATGGCTTTCAGCAGATCCTTGTCAATTCCTTTTACTTTTACAAGAAGCCGGCACGTTGTTCTTGCACGGCTTTTCAGGCGGTCATAAAATTCTTCCTGTCTGTAATGTTCTGAAACACTGTAAATCGCAATGGAAAACAGCAGCAGGATCGCGGCTACCAAAAGGGTAAACTGGAAAGCGATACGGTCTTTGATTTTCATTGCTATTCTTCCTTCATAATGTAGCCCATTCCCGGACGCGTATGGATCAGTTTGGCCGTAAAATCCTTGTCTACTTTTTTTCGCAAATAATTGATATATACTTCCACGACGTTCGTGCCGGGATCAAAATTCAGGTGCCATACATGCTCGGCCAGATCCATTTTGGAAACTACGCGGCCTCGGTGCAGCATAAAATATTCAAGCAATGCGAATTCTTTGGCGGTAAGGTCAATGATGTTTCCGCCGCGGCTTACCTGTTTGGTTCCAAGGTTCATTTCCAGGTCGGCAATTCTCAGAATTTTGTCAGGCGATTCGGGATTAAGCAGTTCCGAAACCCGCAGTGCAGCATGGATACGGGCCAGCAGTTCCCGGAAATCAAACGGTTTTACAATGTAGTCGTTGGCTCCGCGGCTCAGTCCTTCCACTTTGTCTTCAATTTCGCCGTAAGCCGTAAGCATGATAATGGGCAGCGAAGGCTTGTAAGCCCGTACTTGCTCGCAAACGTCGTAACCTTTCATGCCAGGCAGATTTACGTCCAGTAACAGCAGATCAAATCTCTTTTCCAGCGCCAGCTGTTTTCCGGTAATACCGTCATAAGCAATTTCAGCTTCCATGTTTTCCGATGCAAGTCCCCGGAAAATATTCTGTGCAATTCGGCGGTCATCTTCTACAATCAGGATCTTTTTCATTTTTATAAATCATAAAACGGAAAGTGCCTGATCCAGATCACGGATAAGGTATTCTGCATTTTCGAGGCCCACATAAACTCTGGCCATCCGGTGTTTTTCAACAGACGGATCAAATTGTCCGGGTGCCATGCCCGCTGCCTGCGGAAGGATTAAAGACTCATGCCCGCCCCACGAAACTGCTACCAGAAAATGTTTCAATGAATAGGTAAATCTTTCAATCTGCTCATGCGAAACGGCTTTCAGTACAATGGTAAAAAGGCCGCAAGCGCCTGTCATCTGCTTTTTTGCCAGTGAAATCTGCGGAAAATCATCGTCAAAAGGAAAAATGACTCTTTCAATTTTAGAATGATTTTTCAGAAATTCAATGACCTTTACCGTTGTTGCCGAAATATGTTCCAGCCTTAATTGTAGTGTTCTGATTCCGCGCAATATCAGCCAGGCATTAAACGGCGAGATGCCCGAGCCATTGTTCAGCAGCTGTTCATTGAAGATTTTGTTCAGCATGGCTTTTTTACCCGTCAGTACGCCGGCAACGGTATCGCTGTGTCCGCCGAGGTATTTGGTTGCCGACTGCAGGCTCAGGTCTATCCCAAAAGCATGCGGTTTCTGGTGCAGCGGCGTAGAGTAACTGTTGTCGATAATGGTCAGAATGCCCCGTTCCCTGGCCAGCTTGGCAACCGCCTCCAGATCCTGCAGCTCGAACGTATTCGAATTCGGCGATTCCAGATAAATGATCCGCGTTTCCGGCGTGAGCGCTTTTTCAAAGTTTTCAATCCGGGTACCGTCCACATAAGTGGTTTTTACATGGAAACGCGGCAGCATGTTGTCAAACATCCGCCATGCCCAGCTGTATGGTTTGTCCACGGAAACGATGTGATCGCCTGCACCGACATTGGCAAGCACGGCGGCAAAGATGGCGGAAGCGCCGCTGTTAAAAACCAGTGCATCTTCTGCGCCGTCCAGCGCAGCCAGTTTCTTGCGCAGTATTTCAATTGTCGGGTTTTTTCCGCGGGAATAAAGAAAAGCCGAATCTTCATCTTCAAACGCTTTCCTGATTTCTTCAAAGGAATCAAAAACAAAATTGCTGGTCTGAACGATCGGAGGCGCTACTGCATTGAAATAAAGGCTGCGGTCTTCGCCAAGTTCGTTCAGTATATGGGAAATATCCATTGGTTGTTTTGATGTAACAAAGATTGCTTACGGGTTTTCAACCGGCGGAGCAACTGCTTCCAGTATTTCCACAGGTGCTTCAAATACAAGCCCTTTTTCGAGCGAATGCACGATGGCTTTGTTGCTGTGCGCAAAATAGCACGTATCAATACCCAGATCCTGAATGCTTTTCATCAGGGATGTAGTCAGAGGTTTGCTTCGCTTGGTAGTCTGGCGAATGTAAACTGCACGAACCTTGTCCGGATAAGTCCTGCATATTTCCTGATAAATTTCCGGGTCTTTCTGCGAATCGTCGCCCAGTAATATAAACTGAAGTTCAGGATAAAACGTAATGATGTTATTGATCTTCCTCAGTTTATGATCGTGAGAACCGGCTCCGGTCATCACAAAATCGTCCAGCCCGGACTTGATTTTTTTCAGCTTCAGAACGGCTTTGGGCAAACCGTTGAGTTCGGCGAAGCGTACAATCATATCATACAAGTTCCATTCGCTGCTGGAAACGTAAAAGAAGATATTGCTTTCTTTCTGCGGATGCGTCCGGCTGGCAAACGAAAGCAGCTGATAATGCTTCACCACATCGTCGAACGGTTTCCGCGCCTGCACGTTTCTGGACAGCAGGATAAAAAGCTTTTTGAAAGAACGGCGGCTGTGTGAAATCAGGAACGTATCGTCAATATCCGAAATAATGCCGTACGACGTTTTATACGGGAGAAAAAACTCTTCTTTGCTGGAAGCATGATACTTTTTTCCGTCCACTTCATCGTCAACAGTAACTTCATACGTATGCCAGCCGCTTGGCATGGCTTCCTTGAACGGAACCTGAAAACGGAAATAACCATCTTCTTCGGCCCGCGTTTCCACCGTAAGATCGCCGATGCGTAAAACCACTTTCAGAAAAGGAAGCGTCTTGATCGAAAAAAGTTCAATGATGGTTTTTGCATATCGGAAACCGGTACGCGTGTATTTACGGTCGCCGGAAGGATATTTTTTTACGACATGCCCGAACACGACCAGTTCTTTTTTATTCGCATAACCGCGATACAATTTTAAGTCACAACGTTTCATAACTATCTTTATCCACTTAGACTTCAAGTCCCCTAATTTAGACAATATGTTTCCAGAACGAAAAGTTTTGTTGGTAGTAAATCCCATATCCGGTGATGTGGATAAGGATATTGTTTTTGAAAAAGTCATTGAAACAGCAGAGGCAGAAGGCTATGACCTTCGTATTTACTCTACTACCGGCGAAAACGACATGGAAACAGTCCGGGAAATGGTTGAGAATATCAATCCGGAACGTGTACTTGTAGCTGGCGGCGACGGTACGATTTCACTGGTTGCACAGGCCATTCACGGCATTGATGTCATTATGGGAATTATTCCGGTGGGTTCTGCCAACGGACTTGCAATGGATTTCGGGGTTTCCGGTTCTGTGGCACAGGCTACGGAAGTTGCATTTGGTACCAATTTCGTGGAAATAGATGCCGTTTCCATTAACGGCGAAATCAGCTTGCACCTGAGTGATATCGGCCTGAATGCCTTGCTTGTCAAGAATTACGAAAACAGCGATGTGCGCGGTAAACTGGGTTACGCAAAAGAAATGCTCAAGACGCTCAGCGAACACGAAAATTTCAGGGTTCAGATTAAAACAGATCAGGAAATCATTGAAACGGACGCGCTGATCGTAATCATTGCCAATGCGCAGAAGTACGGAACCGGCGTTACCATAAATCCTGCGGGCGACATGTCAGACGGCTTTTTTGAACTGGTTATTGCCAAAAAACTGGATTTTATCGAAACAGCCAAGATACTGGCGGGAAATACCGACTTCAATCCGGAAATCATGCAGGTTATTTCTGTTCAGAAGGCGGAAATAACCTGCCCGGACAAGGAAGCCCATTTTCAGATTGACGGAGAATACAAGGGATTGGTCAGCAAACTGGAAGCGCATATCATCAGTAAATACATTAAAGTAGCCATTCCGTGAAGCTTTGTCATTTCATTGTAGTTTCCGGAAAAATTGCCTGAATAAGTAGTAGCAACGGTTTTTGTTCTTTTGTCAGAAACCTGTTTATCTTATTACTGTTCAAGATGAAGACGATTTCATTGTTGCTGATTAATACTTTTTGCCTGGCCGCAGCGGCTTTCGGGCAGCAGACCGAATTATGTCAGGGTGCTTACTTTACTGAAGCACAAGGAAAGGAATTCCTGGAAAAACATGCGGTTTCATCCAGGCTGGAATGGGAAACACGCGCAGCAAAAATAAAAAAGCAGATCCGGGAAGGCATGGATCTGCAGAGTTTGCCCGCAAAACCAGCTTCCGCGCCGATTGTACACAGCAAAAAGGAAATGGACGGCTATACAGTTGAAAACGTAGCTTTTGAAAGTATGCCGGGCGTTTATGTCACCGGGAATTTGTATAAACCTTCCAAAAAACAAAAATCATATGCCGGAATTCTATGCCCACACGGCCATGGTGAGAACCCGCACGGAAGATTTCGGGAACAAACTCAGAAACGTTGTGCAACGCTGGCCAGAATGGGCGCCGTTGTTTTTGTCTGGGATATGGTCGGACAAGGTGATTCCCGCCAGTGTGAGCACAAGATGTCCAAAGCATTGAAATTGCAGACGATCAACAGCATCCGTTCACTGGACTTCTTACTGTCGGTTCCCGGCGTTGATCCGGAAAGAATAGCTGTTACTGGCGAGTCGGGCGGCGGAACGCAGACTTTTCTGCTGACAGCATTGGACAACCGTATAAAGATATCGGTGCCGGTGGTGATGGTTTCTGCTTATTTCTTTGGCGGCTGCGTTTGCGAGAGCGGTATGCCGATTCATAAAAACGGCGATTTTCAGACCAATAATGTGGAAATCGCTGCACTAGCTGCGCCGAAACCCATGATCATGATTTCGGATGGCGGCGACTGGACCAAAAATACGCCGGAAGTAGAATTTCCTTTTGTTCAGAAAATTTACGGTTTGTATGGCAAAAAGGATATGCTTGAAAGCGTGCACCTTGCAGATGAACAGCACGATTTCGGCCCTTCCAAAAGAAAAGCGATGTACGCGTTCATGGCGAAACATGCCAGATTAGACCTGAAAGCAGTAACGGACGCCCAGGGAAACATAAATGAAGCGCCTTCAAAAGTACTGGAAATAAAAGATCTGGAAGTTTTTAATGCCGCACATCCGCGCCCGGCAAATGCAATAATGGGCGATGAGGCGATATTAGGGCTGTTGTAGCAAAACCGGAACCCATGATTATCATAATTGTTCTGGCTGCCATTATTTTTATTGTACTCAGTTCCACGGTTCTGAAAATGCATCCGCTGACCGGATTGCTGCTGGCTGCCCTGGGCGTAGGCGTATTTGCCGGCCTGCCCATTGACAAACTGGCTGAAACCATTGGCAAAGGCTTTGGCGAACTGATGTCCAAAATCGGTTTAATGGTGATTCTGGGCTGTGTCATCGGTGCCATTCTGGACAAATCCGGCGCGGCGATCAAAGTTGCGGATGTCATTCTAAAACTGTTCGGAGAAAAAAGGCCGGCGTTTGCCATGTCCGTGATCGGCGGGATTGTCGGGATTCCGGTATTCTGTGATTCGGGTTTTATAATCCTTCACAAGCTGAACCAGATCGTAGCGAATAGAACCGGAAAGCCGCTGGGAACCATTGCTTTGTCACTTTCCGGCGGCCTTTTTGCAACGCATACGCTGGTGCCGCCAACGCCCGGGCCGCTTTCGGCAGCAGGAAACCTCGGCATTGCAGATTCGGTCGGTCTGGTCATTCTGCTGGGTTTGATTGTATCCGTTCCCAGCCTTTTTCTTTCCACGTGGTTTGCCGGAAAATATGCCCGCAACATGGAAACGGCGGAAAGTTCAGTCGTGGAAGAACCAGTTATCATTCCCGAAAGGCAGCTTCCTTCCGCCTGGAAATCCTTTATGCCTATTCTGCTGCCGATCATTCTCATTACGCTTGCTTCTTTTGCAAGAATCCTGAACTTTCCTGACGTATGGATAAAATGGTTCGGGTTTTTTGGCAGTCCGCTGGTTTCGTTTTTATTAGCTATATTTTTCAGTTATTCATTGTTTCCGGAACATCCGGCTGAAAAAATGACAGCCTGTTTCAAAAGTGGTATTGAGCATTGCGGCACCACGTTGGTTCTGGTAGGAGCAGGGGGCGCTTTCGGAGCAATACTGAAAGAAACAAGCCTGAAGGAAATAGTCAGTTTGTGGCTGATCAACAATGAAATGTCCGGAAGCTATTTGCTGCTGATTGCTTTTGTCATTGCCGCTTTTTTCAAAACCGCGCAGGGATCGACAACATCTTCCATGGTTTTGACGACTAGCATTCTGGCTCCGTTACTCGGAACGCTGGGATTTGTAACGCCCGTACAGATTACGTTAATAGTCATGGCCGTAGGCAGTGGCGCCATGATCGTTTCGCATACCAACGACGCCTGGTTCTGGGTTGTATCGCAGTTTACTGGTATTTCAACCAGAGATACTTACCGCACGCACACCATCCTAACCGGATTGCAGGGACTTGCAAGTTTTGCCGTAACGATGATGCTGTGGTTTTTGCTAAGCTGATTTTACTTCATTAAGGAGCAAAAAAAATCAGCCTGAGCAAACGGGCTGCTCAGGCTGACATTGCTGATTTATATGAATCTGGCTTCAGAACTTTATTAAAGTCCCAAATCTGCCAAAACTTCTGAAACTTTTGCTGCTGCTTCCTTGAATTCGATCGCAGAATAAACTTTAAGTCCGGATTCATTTATAATACGCGCGCCTTCTTCTGCATTGGTACCCTGCAGACGAACGATAATCGGAACCGGAATCTCACCAATTGCCTTGTATGCTTCCACAACACCCGCAGCAACACGGTCGCAACGAACGATACCGCCGAATATGTTGATCAGGATTGCTTTTACATTAGGGTCTTTAAGGATAATCCGGAAACCGGCTTCCACGGTACGTGCATTGGCACCACCTCCAACATCCAGGAAGTTGGCAGGCTCACCGCCTGACAGCTTGATAAGGTCCATGGTTGCCATGGCAAGCCCGGCACCGTTCACCATACAGCCTACGTTTCCGTCCAGCTTTACATAGTTCAGGTTATTGGCTCCGGCTTCTACTTCCAAAGGATCTTCCTCGTTGGTATCGCGCATTTCTGCAAGTTCGGGATGGCGGTACAACGCGTTATCATCCAGATCCACTTTTGCATCAACGGCTAGAATTTTATTGTCAGATGTTTTTAAAACCGGGTTGATTTCAAACATGGACGAATCGCTTTCGACGTAAGCCTTGTAAAGGGAAGTGATGAATTTCACCATTTCCTTGAAAGCATCGCCTTCAAGACCCAGTGCAAAAGCAACTTTACGCGCCTGAAAAGGTTGTAATCCTACTTTCGGGTCAATCCATTCCTTCATGATTTTTTCCGGCGTGTGCTCGGCCACTTCTTCAATGTCCATACCGCCTTCCGTACTCGCCATAATCACGTTACAGTTTCTGGCACGGTCCAGCAGAATGGAAAGGTAATATTCTTTCGGTTCGCTCGGACCCGGATAGTATACGTCTTCAGCAATCAGGACTTTGTTTACGCGCTTTCCGTCTGCGCCGGTCTGATGCGTAACCAGTACTTTGCCCAGAATGTTTTTGGATATTGTACGCACATCTTCAACCGATTTTGCAAGGGCAACGCCACGTTGTTCTGTTCCGACGATCCGGCCTTTTCCACGTCCGCCGGCATGGATCTGTGATTTTACAACATACCATTTGGTACCAGTCTGCTGGCTAAGCTCACGTGCAACTTCTACCGCCTTGTCCGGCGTGTCGGCTACGAGCCCTTCCTGAATACGCACACCGTATTTTTTTAGGACGCTTTTGCCTTGATATTCGTGAATATTCATGAGTATAAAAGTAAATTGGTATTTTCACGGCAAATTAAGGAATTATTCAAAACGGGCGTAGGTTTCCGTCCAATTATCTTTTCGGATCATGAATTTACTTCGGGCGCATGGGATCAGGCGTACATACGGGTCTTTACAAGTATTGAAAGGCATTGATCTGGAAGTTGAAAAAGGGGAAGTTGTAGCCATTGTAGGCGCTTCCGGAGCAGGAAAAAGTACTTTTCTTCATATACTCGGCACGCTGGACAGGCCGGAAGAAGGACAGGTTTTTATTGAAGATACAAATGTTTTTACCCAGAAAGACAAAGACCTTGCCCGGTTCAGAAATGAAAAAATCGGGTTTATATTCCAGTTCCATAACCTGCTTGCCGAGTTTACAGCGCTGGAAAATGCATGCATGCCCGGCTATATCAACGGGGATATGAAAGAAGCGGATATTCTGAAAAGAGGGAAGGAGCTGCTCGAGATGCTCGGACTTTCGGGAAGAGCGGATCATTTGCCGTCACAGCTTTCCGGCGGTGAACAGCAGCGTGTTGCCGTTGCAAGGGCTTTGCTGAACAAGCCGTCGATTGTACTGGCAGACGAGCCCAGCGGAAACCTTGATTCCCATAACGCACTGGAACTGCATCAGCTTTTCTTTAAACTGAGAGATGAATTCGGGCAGACTTTTATAATCGTTACGCACAATGAAGATCTGGCTGAAATGGCCGACAGGCGACTTGTCATGCAGGATGGACTGATGCTGGAATAAAATAAAAAAAATATTTTTTACTTCATGTGTGACCTGAATAAACTTCTGCGTCTAAACAATGAAGTTTTTCATAACGTTGAGTAAAGCAAATAGCCGCCCGGATTTTCTGAGCGGCTATTTTTTTATAAAAACTGTTTGATATTCAGTATATAGTTCAAAAGCCGTCCGGAATTCCGGACGGCTTTTGAACTATATAAAGCGGAAAGAGGAATTATTACATCATTCCGCCCATTCCGCCGCCATGTCCATGGCCGGCAGGAGCTGCATTTTCTTCAGGCTCGTCAGCAATTACGCATTCTGTAGTTAACAGAAGACCTGCGATAGATGCTGCGTTTTCAAGTGCCAGACGGGAAACTTTCTTAGGGTCAATGATACCAGCTTCCAGAAGGTCTGTGTATACATTGTCTTTTGCGTTGTAACCGTAAGCACCAGTTCCTTCTTTTACTTTCTGAACAACCACGGATGGTTCCTGGCCAGAGTTGGAAACAATTGTTCTCAAAGGAGCTTCCAAAGCTACGCGGATGATATTGATACCCGTTGTTTCGTCTTCGTTGTTTCCGGTCAAGCCTTCAAGAGCGGAAGTTGCACGGATGTAAGCTACACCACCACCAGCTACGATACCTTCTTCAACAGCAGCGCGGGTTGCGTGCAATGCATCATCCACACGGTCTTTTTTCTCTTTCATTTCAACCTCCGTTGCTGCACCGATGTAAAGGATTGCAACACCGCCGGACAATTTGGCAAGACGTTCCTGAAGTTTCTCACGATCGTAGTCAGAAGTTGTATTTTCGATCTGTGATTTGATCTGGTTAACGCGGCCGGTGATTTCTTCAGGAGATCCGCTACCATTTACGATCGTAGTGTTATCCTTGTCGATAATCACTTTTTCAGCCGTTCCAAGGTATTCAAGCGTGGCATTTTCCAGTTTGTATCCTTGTTCTTCGCTGATTACGGTTCCGCCGGTTACTTTGGCGATATCTTCCAGCATGGCTTTACGACGATCACCGAAACCTGGCGCTTTAACAGCTGCCACTTTCAATGCACCACGGATTTTGTTCACTACCAATGTAGCAAGTGCTTCTCCGTCAACATCTTCTGCAAGAATAAGCAAAGGACGGCCAGTCTGAGCAACTGCTTCCAGTACAGGAAGAAGCTCTTTCATGGAAGAAACTTTCTTTTCAGAGATCAGGATGTACGGACGTTCCAGTTCCGCTTCCATTTTCTCTGTATTGGTAACAAAGTACGGAGAAAGGTATCCGCGGTCAAACTGCATACCTTCCACAGTTTTAACTTCTGTTTCGGTACCGCGTGCTTCTTCTACGGTGATTACGCCTTCTTTGCCTACTTTTTCCATTGCTTCTGCAATCATCTGGCCGATTTCCTCATCGTGGTTGGCCGAAATTGTTGCAACCTGTGCAATTTCTTTTGAAGTAGAGATATTTTTTTTCTGCGCTTCAAGATCTTTAACGATGATGTTAACCGCTTTGTCGATTCCGCGTTTCAGATCCATCGGGTTTGCACCGGCTGCTACGTTTTTAACACCGATCGAATAGATAGCCTGAGCAAGAACGGTTGCCGTTGTAGTACCGTCACCAGCTGAATCAGCCGTTTTGGAAGCTACTTCTTTAACCAGCTGAGCACCCATATTTTCGATAGGATCTTTCAGTTCGATTTCTTTTGCTACGGTAACACCGTCTTTTGTAATGCTCGGAGAACCGAATTTCTTATCGATTACCACGTTACGGCCACGAGGTCCCAATGTAACCTTAACGGCGTCAGCCAATGTATCCACACCGCGTTTTACCTTGTCGCGTGCTTCGGTATCAAAAAATATTTTCTTAGACATAACAATTAATGATTTGAATTAACTTTAAGAGAAACTATGAATTAGGATCAGACAGATTAGCCGATTATTGCATAAATGTCCGACTCACGCATGATCAGGATATCTTTTCCTTCGTATGCTAATTCAGTACCTGAATATTTACCGTACAAAACGGTATCACCTACTTTTACTGTAAGCGGCTCATCTTTTTTACCGGGACCAACGGCTACCACGGTTCCACGCTGAGGCTTTTCCTTTGCAGTATCAGGGATAATGATACCAAATGCTGTTTTTTCTTCGGCTGGGGCTGGTTCTACAAGAACACGATCAGCCAGAGGTTGTACGTTCACTTGTATTTCTGCTAAAGTTGACATAAATATTAAACGTTTGTTTTTTGATTGTCAGTAATTGATTTGACTGATTAGAGCTAAGCACAATCTATGCCAGCAGGTTCTTTCTGACATTTTTTCCGGCAAGTGTGACAAATTTGTATCTAAACCTGCCGTTATATAATTATAAAAGCTTTTTCATGGCAGTTAAGCAAATCATTGTTTCCGTTTTTGAAAATGCTTAAATTATACCGGCATCAAACCTGAATTCTTATGACACACCTGCAGAAAAACTGGTTAACCGAAGGAACTTTTGATTTTGAGTACAAGAAATATACCTTGCTTGCTTACCTGCAGCATATTGATAATCAGTTTAAAATGAACCGGCTGCATCCGCACTTGCCGGATCTGGAACTACACCGGAATGCATGCCTGGCCATTCGAAGCAATAAAAGCCGGATCAGAACGTCGTTTCCCAAAAACCTGACAGGGATTAATCCCAGGACCTGGACGCTGGAATATGAAGAGCTGCATCAGGATGATCCGTATCTGGAAGAGTTGAATTATATTCTGGATTTTTCCATTCCCCGCCTGACCAGATCGCTTGAATCCGGAACCGAGCGGTTTAGTGAAGTCAGAGAAAATGTCCGGATTTCGCCGGTCGGAATCGTGCCTTTACGACTGGAAGAAGGTTACCTGCTGTTTCTGCATACTTTTCAACCGATGGTCAGCGTGTTTGCGTATCAGCTTGCGCTGTACAATGAAATGAAAGAAAGGTATCTCAAAACTACTTTTCTGGAAACGGTGCGTGTTGGCATTGGGAATTCGGTATCGCAGATCAAAGTGGATCTTACCAGAAAAAACAGATCGCTTCCGAATCCTGCCACTTATATTGTGGAATCAAAGTACGACTATCCTTTGCATGAAGCGTTGCTGCCGGTTGCCAAAAAACTGGTACTGAAAGAAATGAATATCGCCTGAAAGTATTTTTCGAATTATTTTATACTAAAAAAGCGTCTGCAATTTATTGCAGACGCTTTTTTAGTATAAAATACGTTTAAACCAGGCTTGGAGCCAATCGCTAAAAGCCATCGGCTAACAGATGCTTAAATGCTTTCAATATCTATTTCGTACTGTCAGCAGGAGCTGCTGCAGGTGCAGCCGGTGTAGTTGCTGCGCCGCCGGGAGCAGGAGCCGGTGCAATATTTCCACCCGGAATAACGGTGTTTTGGGCTTTTTCTACATTAACGCTGTTAATGCCGCCAGCTTGATTGCCTCCGCCCACAATGACATAAGACGCAAGTGAAATGAAGATAACAGCACCTGCCAGTCCCCACGTGATTTGTTCCAGCAAATCGGTGGTTTTCTTTACACCAAACATCTGTGTAGTTCCTGCGCCGCTAAATTCGCTTGAAAGTCCTCCGCCTTTTGAATTTTGGACCAGCACCACCAGAATCAACAATACTGCGACAATCGCAACCAGAATAATCAAACCCAAATACATGCCTTAGAATAATATAGAATGAATGAATGTGAGAGTTAACGCGTTTTACAACCTTTAAATCTGGTTACTTTACATCCGAATAAAGCTCACTTAATTTTTTCGCAAAGTAATTGCTTTTTTCCGGTTTTTTCAAGATCAATTTTTGATAGAGATCAATTGCTTTCTCAATTTTGCCCTGACGCAGCAGAATTTTCGCAAAAGCTTCGGTTTCAATGCTTCCCGAACCTGATTCCGCCACTCTTCCGCTTAGGTCGATGGATACCGCTTCCAGGTTATTTTCCTGACGAATGATCCTCGGGTTTTTCTTCATAAAACCCTCGATGATCTGCTGCTGCTTTTTCTGCTCTTCTGATTTTTGCTGCTGTACCGGAGCAATTTCCTCTATAACAAGCTCGGTAAGAACAACTTCATGGTTATGCTCGGCAAGCGGTTTTTCCAGCGCTTCAATGGCTTCTTCTATGTTCACCGTAGCGTCGTAACGCTCCGTATTGCTTTCAACCAGTTGCTGCAGGGCAATGCGGCTGAGTGCGTAAGCCGCAGCGCGCGGGCGTGTTTCTTCCAGTTTTTCAGTTCCTGCCAGGCTGGATGCCTTGGCCAGTAAAGAATAGGAAATCTGGCAATAGGGAAAAGCCTTGATCGTGGCTTCCAGTTGCGGAATAATGTCTGCATTGATTCCGTTTGGACGTTTTACCAATTGGCTGAATGCTTCTTTTTCAATAATGGCCATGATTTGCTTTTGTTATTTTACCGGAACCGGGGATTGAAATTAGGCAAAAATAAATTCTTCTACCAGTCCGCCGCCGATTTATTGAAGATCTGTTGTACCAAATTTTCCCGTATTGTAGGCAAAAGCCGCGCTTCGTTCTGGTTAAGCGTTTGATCCTGTGGAAAGTCCGCGTAATAAGTAAATGACTGGTCAAAATTCTTGGTTTCATCCTTTGCATTCGTAAAACGCACTTGTACGGTCACATTCAAACGGTTTAATCCGGCCTGATCGTTTGCCGTCGGCGCAGCGGCCAGTACGTCGTATCCGGTAATGGAACCTTCCAGAATGAGGTCTCCGCCACCGGGCTGACTGATCAGGCTTGTATTCCGCTGAAAATATTCTTTCAGTTCTTCGGTAAGCCGGAGCGGAAGATCGGCGGGGCCGCCGGCTGTTCCGGTTGTAAAATTAAGAACACTGAAAGTCTTGATGTCCGGCGACAAGCTTGTACCGGTAAAAGAGTACACGCCGCATCCTGAGATAAAAACGGTGCAATGCAGGAAAAAGAGTATAAGAACAAACTTTTTCGCGAATGTCGCCATGCTGTTTTTCAAATACCGGTCTGCTTTTAAATTATTCTTCAATGTCGTATTGCTTGATCTTTCTGTATAACGTTCTTTCCGATATGCCCAATGCACTGGCCGCATACTTTCGTTTATTGTTGTTTTTTCTCAGTGCCTTAATGATCATTTCCTTTTCCTTGTCTTCCAGAGAAAGCGACTCTTCTTCTGCCGTTACATGCACAACGTCTTCAATTTCACTTCTTTCGTCTGAATACCGGTCCAGATCCACCGTTCTGGAAATTGGCGGAGGAAGTAGGCGCGCAGGCTCGGTTGCGGGTGAAGTGACAGCCGGCTCAGCATTGGTGAGCGAGCTGAAAAGTTCCTGATGATCTTTCAGGATATCGCCTCCGTATTTTTCATTTTCCAACACGTTGCGAACCAGTTTTTTCAGTTCCGTCATATCCCTGCGCATGTCAAATAAAACCTTGTAAAGCAGTTCTCTTTCGGAAAAAGACTCGGCCGTATTTTCTCCCTGGCGCAACGTCACCAGTGCTTTTCTGCTGGAAGGCTGTACGGGATTCAGATAATTGTTCAGGGTGTCATGGCTGATCGGCAGATCTTTGTCTGTTTCAAGAATGGTGATCTGTTCGGCAATATTTTTTAACTGGCGGATGTTTCCCGGAAAAGCATACTGCATCAGCAGATCGCGTGCTTCCACGTCCAGTCTGACCGGCTTTGTACGGTATCTTTCGGAAAAATCATTGGTAAACTTCCTGAAAAGCAGCAAAATATCTTCGCCGCGGTCGCGCAGTGGCGGAACGTAGATGGGAACGGTATTGAGCCGGTAATAAAGATCTTCCCGGAATTTGCCGTTGTTTACGGCATCCAGCAAATTTACATTGGTCGCAGCCACTACGCGGACATTGGTTTTGAGCACTTTGGAAGATCCTACACGGATGTATTCGCCGTTTTCCAGAACGCGCAGCAGTCTTGCCTGCGTACCGATGGGCATTTCGCCGACTTCATCCAGAAAGATTGTTCCGCTGTTGGTGGTTTCAAAATAACCTTTCCTTGCGTCCAGCGCGCCGGTAAAAGAACCTTTTTCGTGCCCGAAAAGCTCTGAATCAATCGTTCCTTCCGGAATGGCACCGCAGTTGATGGCAATAAACGGTCCGTGTTTACGGGAACTGAGGCTGTGTATGATTTTGGAAAATGATTCTTTTCCGCTGCCGCTTTCACCGGTAATCAGAACGGTAAGATCGGTTGCTGCCACTTGTACAGCTACATTGATCGCATGGTTCAACCCGGGTGAATTGCCGATAATGCCAAAACGGTTCTTTATTGCTTGTATTTCCGCTGAATTCATGAAAATGGCTGTTGGCCTTGCTGTAAGCCTTTAAAACATTTTTAAAATTATACTGTCTGATCTGTTCATTCCAGATTATTGCAAAACTTCCATGGCGACAACAGCATGGCCGCGGAGCGTTGCAGCAGTACAATCCGTGATCATGACATTTACATAATCCCCGACTTTGAAATGCGCTCTTGGGAAAACCACTCTTTTGTTCTGATCATTTCTGCCGGTAAAATCTTCTTCCGATCGTTTGGAAGTGCCTTCAACCAAGACTTTCTGAATTTTTCCGACAAGCCTTTGATTACGTTCCAGCGAAATACGCTGCTGTAAATCAATAATTTCTGCGAGTCTTCTTTGCTTTACATCCGCCGGAATGTCATCTGCAAATTTTTTGGCAGCCAGCGTTCCGGGACGTTCGGAATAGGCAAACATGAAACCAAAATCAAATTTTACATATTCCAGCAATGAAAGGGAATCCTGATGTTCCGCTTCGGTTTCTGTACAGAACCCGGCGATCATATCCTGAGAAATGCCACATTCGTCGCCAAGTATGCGGCGTATGCTGTCGATTCTTTCCAGGTACCATTCGCGGTTGTAAGTCCGGTTCATAATTTCCAGAACCCGGCTGTTGCCGCTTTGTGCAGGTAAATGAATGTACTTACAGATGTTATCGTGTTTTTTCATCGTATGAAGCACTTCATCCGTAATGTCTTTCGGATGGGAAGTACTGAATCGTACACGAAGTTCAGGACTGACAAGCGCAACCATTTCCAGAAGCTGAGCAAAATTGACCTGAACCTGTGAGGACACAGTTTCAGTATGTTCTTCAGTTACAGCAGAAATCCCGGGTTGTCCAAGCCACTTATAGCTGTCAACATTCTGTCCGAGCAGCGTAACTTCTTTATAGCCGTCGTTAAACAGCGCCTGTGCTTCTTTTACAATGGAGTAGGGGTCCCGGCTGCGTTCGCGGCCGCGTGTAAACGGGACTACGCAGAAGCTGCACATGTTGTCACAGCCGCGCATGATGGAGATAAATGCAGTTACGCCATTGGAGTTCAGGCGTATCGGTGAAATATCGGCATAGGTTTCTTCACGGGACAAAAACACATTGACCCCTTTCTGCCCGGTTTCGGCTTCTTCAACAAGCCGCGGAAGATCGCGGTAAGCGTCCGGCCCGGTTACGATATCAACCATTTTTTCTTCTTCCAGCAACTTGGCTTTCAGACGCTCGGCCATGCAGCCCAGTACGCCGATGAGTGTGCCCGGACGTTTTTTCTTAAGAACGTTCAGCTGCCGCAGACGGGTTCTTACGCGCTGTTCGGCATTGTCGCGTATGGCGCAGGTGTTCAGAAAAATCAAATCAGCATTTTCTGCTTCCGACGTTGTGGCAAATCCAGCTTCACGCATGACAGACGCCACAATTTCGCTGTCCGCAAAATTCATCTGGCAGCCATAGCTTTCAATAAAGAGCCTTTTCTTTTGCGAAACAGGTTCGTTTTCAGTTATATGGACCGTTTCACAGGCTTCCTTGTCTGCGTCGGTCAGTATTTTTAAAGTCTCGGTAATTCTGTTTTCCATCTTGAAGGGAAAGTCTTAAACCCGTATTATAAATGACAAAGCCAAGGGAAAATAGATGGATCCGGCTTGTGCAATGAATTACAAATATAAAAAGAATTCGGTGAAAACTGACAAACTGTCATAGCCTGCTTGCCTAATGCAATGGTTAGAACGGGTATCCTACGCCCAGATTGATATTCAGGAAATTGGATTGCGTTCGTTTGAAAAGTTTGTTGAGTTCCAGTTCATTCAGTACAAACCGCTGTAAAGAAGGATCGTAAACTTTTATTCCGAAGTCAAACCTCAAAATGAAGAAAGAAAGGTCATAACGTATCCCGAAGCCGGTCCCGATGGCGATTTCCTTTAAAAACTGATCCGCTTTCAGTTTTTGTTCTACGGGTGCATTGCTGTTGAGGTTCCAGACATTCCCCGCATCTATAAAAAGGGCATAATTGATATCCCCGAAGAA
This sequence comes from Dyadobacter sediminis, assembly GCF_005860765.1. Taxonomy (GTDB): domain Bacteria; phylum Bacteroidota; class Bacteroidia; order Cytophagales; family Spirosomataceae; genus Dyadobacter; species Dyadobacter sediminis. Next base: position 620,081 of record NZ_VCEI01000021.1, read on the forward strand.
TTTGGCTAGAAATCCCCGCCATTCCAGATTTCCTTCCATTAAAAATTCACCCGGTGATTCGAACGACAGATTGTTGGAAGTCCGTCTGGGCTCTGAGCGGCCCGGCCCGAGCCTGCGCGGAAGCCATGCACGCAAGCTGTTTGAGCCTCCGGCGAAAAAGTACTTTTCATACGGCGGAACCTTGTTGCTGCCATAACTGTAAATAGCCCCCGAATTTATTCTCGCAACAAACGCTGACCGCCTGCCAACCGGCCAGTAACGGCGGTAATCGGCATTCATGCGGAAATATTTGTAAAACTGCAGGTCTTTATCATTGAAAACATCTTTGATGACCCGTTCCTGATTCGGCAGAATATTCAGGGAAGTTCCGCCGGATTCCAGTGCAATGCGCAGGTAACGGGCATTTTTCGGCGGACCAATGAGCGAATTGGTATTGTAAACGAAATTGAAATTAATATCCGATACAAAGGATTTGTTGAAACTGTTGATCAGGTTATTTCCCTGATCTCGCAATGTATCCAGCAAACTTGCAAAATCGGCCCGGATATTCTGCGTATTCAAAACGTTAAGATCAATTAACGAAAGATTAAACAGGGTTGTGTTGCTTGGCTGCCAGGAGTATGTCATGGCAGCTTTAAGGTTTGTACGCGTGTATTCGGGTCTGTTTACATAGTTGTAGCCAAGCCCGAGCTGTGTCCTCGGGTTGTATGCCGCCGTTTGCTTTTGCAACAGGCTGCCCGGCGTCAGCAATCTTGGAAAAATGAGCGAAGTATTCAGTCCGATTTCCTCGCTCCGGTATATGGAATTGTTCCCGCCCAGAAAACCCGGAACCAGTTCAATGCCGCCGCGCAGGTTGGCTTCAAAATTTTCAAGTCCGTTGAAAACATTTCTGATTTTATACGAAAGATTGGCAAATGGCCCCGGCGCGCCCTGAAGCTGGATAACATTCAGACCCAGATCGGTTGAAATCTGATATTTTTCCAGTGGAATAACCTTGAAATAACTGTTGATTCCTTTTCCGGTAGAATCAAGCGTGTAACTGTAATTGACAAAACGGAACTGATCCGTCAATGACAATTGCTGCTGCGTATCCCTTTCTTTTTTCTGGCTGTAAAAAGCACCCGGACGAACCTGAATTTTACTGTCAAGTATTTTTGTGGCAAATCTTTTATCCGAAAAAACATACTGAATGCCCTGATAACGGACCGTGTCTTTTCTAAAGAGCGAATCAGGCAATCCGGAAGGCGGCAAAACTTCAAAATGAACCGAATTGATCTTGTAGCGATCCGGCTTGCTGGCCGGGCCGGGCAGATCCACGCGGACCTGCACGTCAACAGACTTGAAAAAAGTGTCTGTAGCTGCGTTGGTGATCGTATCATTGATGAGGTAAGATACATTTTGTCTGGAAAAGCCGAAGTAACCTTCATTTCTGAGCAAGGTTTCCAGCCGGATTCTTTCTTCTTCAAAAGAATCTCCGTCATATCTTTTTTTGCTGACCAGCGCAGCGCCTTTTCCGTTTGCATGGATGATGCTGTCGACAAGGATATTTTTAATTTTGTACTGAATATCCTTGATCATCGTCGGCCGGTTTTCCGTTACCAGATAATTGACCCTCACCCTGTTAAAAGTCGTATCCGGCTTGAACGTGACAACGGATTCAAAAAAGCCGTTGTTGTAAAGGTATTTCTGCATCTTTTCTGCATTCTGCGAAACCTCGTTGATGTTGAAATAAACCGGTGCTTCACCCAGCACACGCATAAAAAAATTGCCCTGTTCCACTTTCACCTGCGCACGTTTTAGCTTTTTTGCATACTTACGCTGAATTTTGTCCAGCTTTCGGGGTGAATTTTCTTTATTAAGGCTTTCTTTCTGATAATTTTGCGTGATTTCAATTACATTCCGCTGTTTTTCTTCCTTGTTGTAAAACAGTTCACCGAATCGGTACAATCCGACATACGGGAAAAACGGCAGGCCAAGAAGCCGCCGGTTCGGTTTTTGAGGAATCAATGCATCCAGTTCGGAGTCATTGATGATGTGATTTCCTTTAATGGAGGAATTTCCTAAGTAATAGCTTCTGGAATTGGAAGGGTTTTTGGGTGCACAGGAAAATGTTCCCGACAAAATCAGGAAGATAAACCAGCTATATATAATCCTGTAATTACTGTTCAATGCTGTCAAAAAATCGTATTAAATATATTAACGCTCTCAAAATCAAAAAGTACCGGCAAATGCACGAGGCATTTATTGTGGAAGGTGCCAAAAGTGTGCTGGAACTGCTTGATTCGGATTTTAAGATAGAGTTTGTTTTATCAACATCAGAGTTCCGGCAAAAATACTCAAGTAATTTATCCCGGCATAATGCTGTAACAGAAACCGTGACTTTACAGGAACTTCAGGGCCTGGGTTCATTTCAGACCAACGATTCGTGCCTGGCCGTTGCTAAAACGAAGGATAATGCTTTTTTGTCTCCCGATATGGCCGAATATGCGCTTATTCTGGACGATGTGCGTGATCCGGGAAATCTCGGAACGATTATACGTGTTGCCGACTGGTACGGAATCACCAAAATAATCTGTTCCGAAGATACGACGGACATGTACAATCCGAAGGTCATTTCAGCCAGCAAAGGATCTTTTACAAGGGTAACTGTTTTTTATACCGATCTGGGTTCGTACTTGTCGGCCAATGCCGCGGAAAAGAAAGTTGCCGGCGCTTTTCTGGGCGGTAAATCCATTTACGATTATAATTTTTCAAATTCCGGCGGGTTTATTGTCATGGGCAACGAGTCCAACGGGATCAGCAAGGAAATCGAAGCTTTTGTAACGGACAAAGTTACGATCCCAAGGATCGGAGAAGCCGAATCGCTGAATGTCGGAATTGCAACGGCTATTATGCTGGACAATATGCGTCGCCAGAATGCAGTCAAGCGGTAGCTTTTAATTACTCGTGCGCCGCTTTGTGCGACAGTTCTTCTGCATATTCTTTTCCAAGATAATTATCTATAAAATAATGCGCTACGTACAAAAGTGGTGTAAGTAAAATGGCAACGATGCCTTTGTAAACGTAATTAATGCTGCCAACGGAAAAAACCTGATTCAGACTCCAGTTCCCGAAAACGTAGAACGCAATGGTGATTACGACAAAGCTGTCGACAAGTTGTGAAAACATCGTGGAGCCCGTTGCCCTGAGCCAGATAAAACGGCTTCCGGTTCTTCTGCGCAGCCATGAAAAAACAAACACATCCAGCAGCTGCCCGAGCAAAAATGCTACAATGGAGCCGATCATGATGCCAAGCCCCTGATTGAAAATTTTGGTAAATGCGTCATTGATGTTAAACACATTTCCGTGACTGTCCGTATTGTTGATGTCCAGCCAGAATTTGGCGGGAGGCAGCTTTGTGGCAGCCAGAATCGTAATGAACGTGTAGGCTATGAAGCAGGCTGTCAGAAATGAAATGCGCTTCACACCTTTCCGCCCGAAATATTCATTAATGATATCCGACGTAATGAACACGACCGGCCAGTTGATGACGCCGGCAGTCATGTTGAAATCAAGTTTCTGTCCGGCAATCGGCAATTGTGCCGGCGAAAGCCCGAGCAGCGTTTCAACAGAAAATATCTTTCCGCCGATTATTTCGGCAATGAGCGCATTGGTCAGGAAGATACCGCATAGCAAAAGAAAAAGACGCTGTCTTTTAGCTTCCTGAACTGAATGGTCCGGTATAGTCATTGAACGGATTTAATAATATACTGACAAAGGAGGTAATGACAAAGATCCGTTTCAGGCAATTACATTCTCAATGGTTTTGGCAGATAATACCCGGTGGTTTTCAAGAAAGAATTCCAGTTTGTCCATCGCCTGGTTCAGTTCATCAAGAGTAGGCAGAAACACAATCCTGAAATGATCATCGCTGATGTAATTGAAACCGGTTCCGGCCACAACCAGTACTTTCTGGTCACTCAGAAGATCGTAAACAAACTGCTCGTCGGTTTTCAGTCCGAATTTTTTCAGGTCAATTTTCGGGAATACATATAAAGAACCTTTTGGCCGTACGCATGTAATACCGGGGATGGAAGTCAGTCGGTCATAAACGAGGTTCATCTGCTTGTGCAGCCGACCCGTAGGAACCACCAGTTCCTTAATGCTCTGGTAACCGCCGAGCGCCGTCTGAATGGCATATTGCGTCGGGACATTGGCACAAAGGCGCATGCTGGCCAGCAGCAGCAAACCTTCCATGTAGGATTTTGCTTTTTGTTTTGCCCCGCTGAGGATCATCCAGCCGCCGCGGAAACCTGCTGAGCGGTAATTTTTGGAAAGTCCGCCATAAGTAACGCACAAGGTATCCGTTACAAAAGAGCCCATCGGATAATGTACCGCTCCGTTGTAAAGGATCTTGTCATATATTTCATCCGAAAAAAGGATCAGGCCGTGTTCTTCGGCAATTTTTGCCATGCGAGCCAAAATGTCCTTTTCATAAACGGCACCGGTGGGATTGTTCGGATTGATCAAAACAATTCCTTTGGTACGCGGCGTTATTTTCTTTTCAAGGTCATCCAGATCAGGATTCCAGTCGGAAGCTTCATCACAAACATAATGCACGGGGGTTCCGCCGCTGAGCGCGATGGCTGCTGTCCAGAGTGGATAATCCGGAGAAGGAACCAGGATTTCATCGCCGGGATTCAGCAAAGCCTGCATGGAAAGCAGGATCAGTTCACTGACACCATTTCCGATAAAAATATCGTTGATTTCCACATCCTGTATCCCGATTGTCTGTGTATAATGCATGACAGCCTTGCGTGCCGCGAACAAACCTCTTGAATCCGAATATCCCTGGGCATTGCGGATGTTCATGATGATATCATGGACAATTTCATCCGGAGAATCGAAGCCGAAAGGAGCGGGGTTTCCGATATTCAGGTTATGAATTTTATAACCCTGGCTTTCAAGTTCAAGCGCTTTGTGATACGTAGCACCACGAATTTCATATTTGAGATTGTTGAGGCGCTGGCTTTTTAGAATTTCCATTGTGTAAGATCAGGATAACTTTTCAAAGTTAAATAAAAACGTTTGTAAAGCGAATCAAATTGACATTGCAGTTATTACAGCATAAAAAAAGGCGGACATAAATGAATATGCCCGCCTTTTTTGACTTTAAACTATGGATCAGAATTTATCCCACCATAATTTGGTAGTTGTCAAATCTCCACCGATGGCAGCCGCAGCAGCTTCACGGTTCGCTCCGTTCAAAGTTTGCTCATTGATCGGGTAAATCATACGAACCGGAATAAACAATGGAGTTGCAGGATTGATGTTACCGCCGGAAGGAGGCAATAATTTAGGGTAATCCAGTCTTCTCCATTCCACCCATGCTTCCCAACCTCTGTTGTACAGAGCAAGCCACTTCTGAAAACCGATTTTTTCTTTCCAGTTGGTCGCAGCAGTAGCGTATGCAACTTTTGGCTGAGCAAGGTATGCAGCAGCGGCGGCGGCAGTCGAAGCAGCAGTAGCACCTTCCAGCTTTGAAGTCCAGTAAATTACAGACGAGGTAACAGCTTTGTTATAGTGTTCAGCAGCTGATCCGGCAATAAAACCTCTTTCAACAGCTTCTGCCAGCAAGAACTCAACTTCCGGATAATCTAATACTATGCCTTCAAGATCCGGTGAGATAATTAAATCACTTGGATGTGAAAATGCAGAATAAGTATTCAAAAATCCATACTGGCCACCTACAAACTTTTTGTCAACTTCTGTAAAGTATGCAGGTCTTCTCGGATCGTTCAGCTCATTCATCGGATTAATGATTGTTGAAGCAGCTACGTAATCCTGACGGCTTGTATACAAGGGATTCAGGTTTTGTGCAATCGGGTTGTAGTTCGGAGGCGTATTGATATATGGGAAAGCAGCGTTGTCCGCATTGGAAGTAAATACATTTGCAGCAGCTTCTGCCACCAGTGTTTTTGCTTTTGCCGGATCGCTGTCCGCAATAATCATGGCCAGTTTCAATTTAAGCGAATTTCCGAACTTGAACCATTTGTTTACATCACCTTCATAAAGCAGATCACCATTTGAAAACGGCGTTCCACCGCTTTTCAAGTTTGGCACTGCAGCATTCAAACGATCCAGAAGTGAATAATACACCGTTTTTGCATCGTCATACTTTGGCAGCGGGTTTTCAGGATTCAATGCTTCGGTATAAGGAATATCGCCAAAAGTGTTGACGAGAACAGACCATGCAAGTACTTCCACAACTTCAATCTGAGCCAACTGTACTTGCTTGCTGGGAGCTGCAAGCAGTTGATCTTCATTTATAATGCGGCGGGATTCATTCAAGTCTGAAATCACACCTTTGTATATTCCTCGCCAGAAAGTTTCAGGAATATTACGCGCTGTTACATTGTATCTCGGCTCATCCAGGTATGTAGTGGTTGCCCATTGCTGAGTATACAAACGATAGTTATTAACGTTAACGTTCGGAATTGTAAGCGTATCTGCAAGGCCTTTCAGGGCATTGGAGAAAAGTGTAACCGCCGGCACCACGGAAGGGCGCTTTTGATCCACATTGTAATCATCCAGACTGTCAACACAGGATGCCAGCAGCAGAATGGGTAAAAAGAAAACGATTATTTTTTTCATAATGATTTTTAGAAACGGAATTTAACATTGAAACCATAGCTTCTTACTGCCGGATATGCACCGCTTTGGTATCCACCCGCACCGCTGGAAACACCTGAGCTCAAACCTTCTTCTGGATCCGAGTATTCCATATTTTTGTGAATGATCCAAAGGTTACGGCCAATTACTGAAAGGTCGATTGCTTTGAATGCACGCAATTTGGAAACTACATTCTGAGGCAGGCTGTAAGTCAAGGCTACTTCTCTCAACTTAATGTAGCTTCCATCATAAATGTACATGGCTCTTGGCGGGTTGGCAGGGTATCCGTAAGCAGTTGCTCCGTTACCGTCCAGGTTTTCAGCTCTTACTGTATTTGGAGATCCGTCAGCCTGTACACCTGGATACAAAACACCGCCGCCTTGTGCAACCGGGCTTCTTTTTGGATTTCCAAGTTCGTTCAGGCCTGCTGTGATCGGATACATACCCGTTCCTTCTCCATACCATTGATCCAGTGACCAGATATCTCCACCATGGCGAATATCAAGCAGGAAGTTCAAAGAAACGTTTTTGTATTTAAGATTATTGCTGATCCCGCCGATCCAGTCCGGGTTCGGATTGCCGATGATTTCGGCAGAACTTGCAGAAGCTTCATACATACCGTTTGGTCTCACTACTTTCTGGCCATCCTTGTACACAAAGTTGGTTCCTCTGATTACTCCGAAAGGCTGTCCTTCTGCTGCATTCAGGGAAACGCCTCCTTGCGGAGCAGAGATCTGTACGTTTTTAACTCTGTTTTCTCCTTCGCCGTACAAGCTGATTACTTTGTTCCTGTTGCGTGCAAAGTTTACATTCACTGTCCAGGAGAAATTGCCTGTTCTTACCGGCGTAACGTATGCTGAAACTTCAACCCCTTTATTCTGTACTTCTCCTGAATTTACGTATCTGAAAGCATAACCCGTTGCAGCAGTAATGGTTACCGGCAGAATCTGGTCAAGCGTGCTTGAACGGTAGTACGTCACATTCAGTCCCAGACGGTCGTCAAGAAATGCTGTTTCCAGACCAAATTCGTAGTTTTTCGTACGTTCCGGTTTCAGGTTTGCATTGTTTTTGGTATTACGCAATGTAAAGTAAGGAACCGAGCCGATACCTGTCGGTTTGTCATAAACATCATAGATACTTCCCCATGGCGCATCATTACCTACCTCAGCGTAGTTGGCACTCAGTTTACCCATTGTTAACCAGTTGACTTTAAACAACTCCAGATTGGAGAAGTTAAAGTTTGCACCGATTGCAGGGTAGAAATAAGTATTTGCACCCGTTGGAAGTGTAGTGGATTTGTCCTGTCTTGCAGTAAGGTCAAGGTTAACAAGTTCCTTGTAACCGAAAGAAGCCTGACCATAAAGACCATCCACACCAATGCGTCTGTACGTTTCAGACGGTGCTTCGATCGGGTTTACCGAGTTGGACAAAGAGTAAAGGTTCGGAACAACCATACCGCCGTTTGTCTTCGCTCTGATCGCATCTTCCATAGATCTGCGCATGCTACCTCCCAGCAAACCGGAGAAATGGATATCTTTTGTAATGCTCTTGCGGAAATTGAAAATTACGTCAAGGTTAGTCTCATTGAACGAACGGTTATAACGCATGTATTCTGCAGGGTCTGCACTTCCGAAAGCAATTCTTTCTTCCTGCATATCATTGGTGCCGTTGTAGGCAAACCGGCCTGTCAGATCAACCCATGAAGCAATTTTATAAACGGCCTGCGCATAACCGAAGAAGTTGTTGCGGCTGTCATTGGAATAGTTCTGGTAACGGGAGAAGTACGGGTTTTCAGAATAGATAGGCCCGTTGTTTTCCAGAGGAGCGGTTGGATTTCTCCAGTTCCATGTGATGTTCTGCTCGTTTCTGAAATATGCTTCTTTTTGCTCAAGCATGTCAACGTTGGTCTGGAACCATTGTCTGAACTGCTGGTTAGGGTTTTTACCATTATAACCCGTTCCGTATCTTCCCAGACCTTTAATGTTTGAAAAGTTGGCGTTTGCAGAAACAGTCAGTTTTTTGCTCAGGTCGTAAGAAGCAGAAAAGTTGAAAAGATTTTTTTCAAGCTTGCTGTTTGGCAAAACACCTTTATCGTCTGCTCTTGTAAAACCGATTTTGAAAGTGGAGTTGTCGCCACCGCCTGTAACGTTTACACTCTGGTTTGAGGTAACCGCAGTTTCATAGAATTTGTCCGGGCCGTTCTGAGCAGCAACCCAGGGCGTCATTTTGCCAAAATTAGGGCTGGCAGGATCAATCGCATCCCATTGATAAACCATACGGCTTGGGTCAAACTTGGCACCGAAAGAAGCATCCGCATCAAAGACTGTAATATCGCCTTCTCCCGATCCCAGATTTCCTCTGTAAAACTGGTCTTTTGCGCCATCTCCGCCATAACCTGCACCGTATTCTTTCTGGTATTTTACAAAGGTAGTTTTGTCAATTTTACCCCAGGTAACACCGCTGTTCACTGTAACGTCAAAGCTGTTCTTGCGGCCTTGCTTGGTCGTGATCAAAATTACACCGTTTGATGCGCGTGAACCGTAAAGCGCCGTTGCGGCAGCACCTTTCAGAACGTTTACAGAAGCAATGTTGTCCGGGTTGATATCCGAAGCAGCATTACCGTAATCCGTTCCCGGACGACCTGTCTGCTGATCCTGGGTATTGGTATTTGCATTGGAAACCGGCACACCGTCAATAACCCAGAGAGCCTGATTGTTTCCTGTTATGGATTTGTATCCGCGGATAATCACGTTTGTGGATCCGCCAAGGTTGTTGTTGGTTTTGATGTCAAGACCAGCGACTTTACCTGAAAGGGAATTCATAACGTTTGTACTGCGCGCCTGCGTAATCTGTTCGGCTGAAACCTGTTGTGCAGCATACACAAGTTCATTTCTCTTTCTCTCCTGTCCGAGTGCCGTTACAACAACTTCCTGCAGCTGGCCCACATCATTTTTAAGGGAAACATTGATTGTTGACTGGCTCCCTACATTTACTTCCTGCGTCTGAAAGCCGATGAAGCTGAATACAAGTGTCGTGCCCGTCTCAGCATTGATTGAGTAAGCGCCTTCACTGTCCGTAGTTGTACCCCGAGTAGTACCTTTCAAAGAAATGTTCACACCCGGCAGCACGGAGCCGTCTTCGGCACTGACTTTACCGGTCACTGCGCGATCCTGGGCATGTAATTGTGCACTCAACAGCAACAAGCATCCCAGTAAGGATAATAGAATCTTCCTCATACCTGATTTAAAAAGTTAGGTTGTTATGTTAACATAATATTGCAAAATTAATTATTAGTTTAACCATTACAACGTTTTAATTGCGAAATTCCAAAATTTACTTTGGTATCAGGGGTTATTTTAGCAAATATTATATATATACTAGATCATTTTTTGCCATTTTATTAATTGCTACAAAAAACCTGAAAATTTAGCAAGCGTTATATAATTGTTAACAGAATACCTGTTTTATTAACTTTTTTGTATTATTACGTTCTGCTGATTTTAAGATTGATAATGAAAAATGAACGGCACACCGGGTTCCGGCAAAAGTGTTATCAATAATTTTTCTAAATTGATTCAGTCGAATATTTTTGAAAATATCCGGCAAATTGGTGACTGCGGTTTTAAGTTGTATGGTATTATTTCAATATAGATTATCAAACCAGGGATTTTAATGAGACTTGTTTTACTACCTTTATTTTTACTTCCGATTGTACTTAAAGTACATGGGCAGACTTCACTTGTTTCCCGGATAGATGACAAGTCTCAGTTGCTGGAAAAAAAAGCAGTGGAATGGCGGCGTGATTTTCACCAGAATCCGGAACTCGGCAACCGTGAGCTGAAAACTGCTGAAAAAGTGGCCGCTCACCTGAAGCAGCTTGGCCTTGAAGTACAGACCGGCATTGCGCATACCGGCGTAGTCGGAATTCTGAAAGGCGGCAAGCCCGGACCCGTTGTTGCTTTACGCGCCGATATGGATGCACTTCCTGTAACCGAGCGCGGAGACTTGCCTTTTAAATCCAAGGTAGTTGCCGACTACAACGGCCAGAAAACGGGCGTTATGCACGCCTGCGGCCACGATACGCATATTGCCATCCTGATGGGCGTGGCAGAAGTGCTTTCTTCCATGAAAGGCGATATCAAAGGAACCGTCAAGTTTATTTTTCAGCCTGCAGAAGAAGGTGCGCCGGAAGGAGAAGAAGGCGGAGCCAGACTGATGGTGAAAGAAGGCGTGCTGGAAAACCCGAAAGTGGAGGCTGTTTTCGGATTGCACATTGATTCCCAGATTGAAGTCGGAAAAATTGCTTACCGGCCCGGCGCAACCATGGCGGCCGTTGATTTTTTCAGCATTGATGTCAAAGGAAAGCAGACGCACGGTGCCTATCCGTGGTCGGGCGTGGACCCGATCGTAACTTCATCGCAGATTGTAACGGCATTGCAAACCATCGTCAGCAGAAATCTGAATCTTACGCAGGCGCCCGCTGTTGTAACGATCGGTGCAATCAATGGCGGCATCAGACAGAATATTATTCCGGAATCTGTTAAAATGATCGGAACGATCCGCACATTTGATGAAGGCATGCATACGTATGTCCACAAAAGGGTCAATGACATTTCCACGCACATTGCAGAAAGCGCAGGCGCTTCGGCGCAAGTGAAAATCGATGTGCTTTATCCCGTTACTTACAATGATGTTCCACTGACCGAAAAAATGATCGGTACGCTGCAGAATGTGGCCGGAAAAGAGAATGTAATGCTGATCCCGGCCAAAACAGGCGCAGAAGATTTCTCTTATTATCAGCAGAAAGTGCCGGGATTTTTCTTCTTTCTGGGCGGCATGCCTAAAGGGAAAAACGTTGCGGAAGCAGCTCCGCACCATACGCCGGACTTTTACGTGGATGAAGGAAGCCTTGTGCTGGGCATTCGTTCGCTCAGCCGGCTGGCCGTTGATTATCTTGACAAAAGCGGTTCAAAGTCAAAATAGGTATTCCGGATTTTATTCCGGAATATTCTTTCTGATCTGGTCAAACAGAAAGGACGGGAAAAATCTTTTCAGGTAAATAGCGGCAACTTCTTTCATGCCGCCGATGTAAATTTCCTTTTTATCATTTTTGACAGCTTCCAGAATTCTTGCAGCACATTCTTCGGGAGCAATTCCTTTCTCCTGATTGGCGTCCATTTTGCCGAATTTGCTTCCGTTTTCGTTCAGCGCATTCAGGGAAATATTCGTGCGGATGTAGCCCGGACAGATCGTTGTCACTTTGATGTTGTCCTTGTAGCCTTCGGCGCGCAGTGAATCGTAAAATCCCTGCAATGCATGTTTTGAAGCATTGTAACCTGAACGCATAATGGTTCCGATTTTGCCGGCAACGCTGCTGATGACAATAAAATGACCGCTTTTCTGCTGGATCATATACGGTAAGATAGCTTTGGTAATGGCTACGGTACTGTAAAAATTCACATTCATCAGCATCTGATAAACGTCAAGATCGGTATCATTAATGTACGAACGCTGGCTTACGCCGGCATTATGGACCATAATATCTATGCGGCCAAAATGAGCAATGACCTTTTCAGCCGCCGGTTTTGCTTTTTCAAACTGGGTTACATCCATCGGAAGCACCAGAACAGATGTTTCCGGCAACCCTGTCCTTTTTTTTACCCTCTGCAGTTCTTCTTCCCTGCGTGCAGTGAGCACCAGTTTGGCGCCTTCATTGGCAAATGCCATGGCTATTGCTTCTCCGATCCCGGAAGATGCACCGGTGATCCAGACAACTTTATCTTTAAATGATTGCATGACAAAAAAGCTTAAATGATTGTTGAGGCAGCATGGGAAAACTGAAAATTGACCAAATTTTCAGTTACTTCCAGAGTAGCATGCATCCCGACGCACATGGCCCGGTTATCCGCAACATGGCCTACGGGAAAATCAAAACAGACCGGATAGCTGTAACCTGCAACATGCTCGTGAATGATCTCATTTGCATTTTTTCCGAAAGTCGGTTTGCTGTTGTCTTTCATATCGGTGAATTGTCCTACAATCAGCCCGGCAAGTCTGTCCAGCTTTCCCGAACGCTTCATCTGAATCATCATACGGTCCAGATTGTACAGGTATTCGCCGATATCCTCGATAAAAAGGATTTTTCCATTTGTATCCATTTCCGTTTCCGTTCCGATCATATGCGCCAGCATACAAAGGTTTCCCCCGACAACTTCCGCATTTGCTGTTCCTGTACGGTTCAGAAAATGGGCCGGAACGGAGTAGGAGGGAAGTTCTCCAAAAAGCATCTGTCGCAGCGATTTGGCAGCAATTGTTCCGCCTTCAATAGTGATGGACTTTGCCATCTGGGCGTGAATGCCGGCAAAACCAAGCTTGTGAATTCTGGCTAGAAAAACAGTAAGATCACTGAACCCGACTATCCATTTCGGGGATTTCATAAATCCGGTAAAATCCAGTCTGTCCACAATGCGCGAGCAGCCGTACCCGCCGCGTGCCGAAATAATCGCCTTTATGGAAGGGTCGTCGAGCATGAGCTGAAACTCTGCAAGACGGGCTTCGTCCGTATCCGAAAACTGGTTAAAAGAACTGTGAAGCGTTTTTCCTTCGACAACTTCAAGGCCCCAGGTTCTTGTAAAAAGACCGATTCCCGGAAGCACATCTTCGTATCTGACTACACTTGCAGGTGCTGTGATCCCTATTTTATCCCCGGACTGCAGAAAAGGCGGAAATTGAATTTCATTCATTAAACAAAAAGCAATGTGCGAATGCCGGATTGGGTTATTTTTTAGATAAATACTACGTCTTCGACAAGGTTCGTGCCAATTTCACGATTGATCAGTTCAATGATTTTCGGCTTGGCCCTGACCAGTTCATTGCGCAGCGGCGCGGATTCAATCTGAAGAAAAAGAATCTGATCTTTAATGTACACTTTCTTTGTTCTGGTGGCAATGGCAGAACCCATGATTTTGTCCCAGTGTGCAACCACAAATGACTGATCAAACCTGTTTCGCAGGCTGTATTTGTCCAGCATCATGTCAATGGCCTCTTTCAGAGGCGTAATGCCGGGACGCCGCGAAGCTTTTTCCCTGTCAAAGCGGTAATGTTGTGCCATATAAAAAATGTTTATTGCAAATATAGAATTATATGCCGCGATACAGCCGCTTATTGTTTTTTTAATAATTCCTGATAAATCACATCCATGATCGAAGTCCGGATATTGAGCGTGGAAATACGGGAATTTTCCCGCGTCGGGTACACGCGGTTGGACAGAAATACATAGTTCAGTTTCCACGCGGGATCGGCCCACGTCATAATGCCGGTATAACCCGTATGTCCAAAGCTGGACGGACTTGCATACCGCGGCGCATTGCCGGAGTATTTGAACGTGGGTTTGTCAAATCCGATTCCTCTGCGGCTGCCTTCTTCCGGATACTGATAACGTGTAAATTCAATCAATGCATCTTTGCTGAGCAGCTGCTGGCCTCCGTAATATCCATTCTGAAGATACATTTGCCAGACTTTCATCACGTCATTGGCATCGCCGAAAAGCCCGGCATGTCCGCTGAGCCCACCAAGCATGGCAGCGGCTTCGTCGTGAACCTGGCCATGCAGCTGCGCCATCCGGAAAAAAGTATCGCGTTCGGTCGGGACAATTTCTTCCAGTTTGTAAAATCTTTTTGGATTGAAAGTCAGTGAATTGGCGCCCAGTTTATGATAATAATGATTTTTAAGGTAATCTTCAAAATTTTCGCCTGATAGTGATTTTACAATCTGAGGGTACAAAATAAAAGACAGATCGCTGTAAACGTAACCTTCCTTTTCATTCAGCGGCGAATCGCGGATGGATTTAAAAATCGTTTTGTCATAATCTTTAAAAATGAAAAGGCTGTCTCCGACAACGGACGTCGGATACTTTTTTGACATTTTGGTACTGAATGTCTTCTTTTTCCACGAACCGTCCGGATTCTGCGCTTCTTTCCATAAAACAATGAATGCTTTCAGCCGTGCGCTATGTGTCAGAACCCGTCTCCAATGCAGATCAGCCTTGTTTGAATTTCTAAAATCCGGCAAGTAATCCTTCATGGTCGCATCCAGATCAAACTTTTTCTGATCCCAAAGGCTCATCAAGGCAAGCGTGGAAGCTGTGATTTTTGTTACCGAGGCGAGGTCATAAAGATCCGTCAGCTTAACCGTTTGCGGCCCTTCGTAAGTGTGTTTGCCGTAAGCTTTGCGGAAAAATACCTTTCCGTCCTTGGCAAGCTGAACGACACAGCCGGGCGTTGCTTTTTGCGTAATGGCCACATTGGCAATGGAATCAATTTTGAACGTAACGATCCTGGAGTCCAGCCCTACTTCTTCGGGAACCGTATATTTCAGGCGGCCGATTGCAGGCGTATCCATTCCGCTGTTATAAGGGAATAATTTATTGACCGTCACCGGAAGTTTCCCGCTTGCCGGAATAGCTCCGAAAATAAGCTGTGCGGAAAGATCCTGCGTATACGGCGTCAGCTGATAAGCCATAATCAGCGCTTTTGCACCTTCCGGTTTTTTCATTTTGTTCAATGCATAGGGATTTCCGAAAACCGAAACAACAGCTTTATTTGTTGCGATCAGCGATTCCAGGATGGCATTCATCGGCTCCGTAAGACCATAACTGGAACGTGGCGAAATGCTTCCCAGATGCACACCGACAAGCAGTAAATTGTATTGGTTCAACTTTGCTTTAAGCTCGGCAATCTGTGAATCTGTCGCTTTGGCCGGAATAAAATAATGATCAACCGAAGTATAAAGCTGCAAGGTTTTCTGAAAAACAGTGACGGTATCGGCGCCGAGCGAAACGGATGCGATTTTTAAAGTATCCAGTTCCCGGAGCGGCAGCAGGTTATTGTCATTTTTCAGGACAGTCAGTGCTTTTTCCGTCAGCAGCCGGTTTGTCAGTTCAGCTTCTTTCGGGTTAAGGTCTTCATACAGATTATTTAGATCCACCGGTTTGTAACGGTTCAGGCCGGCCCACGCTTTGGCTTCCAGCACTTTTCTGCACCGGAAATCAATTTCCGCCTGCGTGATCTTTCCCTCGGCAATGCTTTTCTTGATTTCGGCAATGGATTTGTTCACGTCTTCGGTAAATTCCAGAATATCCATGCCTGCTTCCAGGCCCATTGCATCCGCTTTTCCATTCGGGAAATACTTTGTAACGCCTTTCATATTCATGGCATCCGAATAAATCAGGCCTTCAAACCCGAGCTGGCTGCGAAGTAAATCGGTTACAATCGGTTTGGAAAGTGTGGAAGGAAGGTTCGGCGTTTTGTCCAGTGCCGGAATACTCAGATGCGCGATCATCATGCCGCTTAATCCATTGTTCATCAAAGCCCGGAACGGATACAGTTCCAGCGAGTCAATCCTTTTGGCATCATGGGCAATTACAGGCAGGTCAAAATGCGAATCCGTGCCTGTGTCGCCATGGCCGGGAAAATGCTTGGCGCTGGTAAGCAGTCCGTTGTCCTGCATTCCTTTCATGTACGCCACAGCTTTGTCCGCTACTTTGTATTTGTTTTCGCCAAAAGAACGAAAGCTGATGACGGGATTGTCCGGGTTGTTATTTACATCGGCAACAGGTGCAAAGTTAATGTGCATGCCCAGCCGGCGCGCCTGTCTGGCAAGCTGCGCGCCCATTTCGTAAATCAGTTCATTGTTTCCTTGAATGGCGCCCAAAGTCATCTGATACGGATACCTTACCGTACTGTCAATACGCATGGCAAGCCCGAACTCGGCATCCATGGCAATCAGGAGCGGAACTTTGGAAACAGACTGGAAATGATTGGTCAACTTCGCCTGCGGAACGGGGCCGCCCTGAAAAAACACGACGCCGCCGACTTTATTTTCCCGGATGAGTTTTTCAACCGCAGCCGGATTGCTGGTTTTAGGATCAATAACCGCCCTTTTAACGTCGGAAACGGCTGCCACCATAATGAGCTGTGCAATTCTTTCGTCGGGTGTCAGCGTTGCAAAAACGGAATCGACCCATTGCTTGTTTTTGTGCAGAAAGCTCGGCGGTGTGCTGATCTGGGCATTTGAAAAATGTACACAAAGGCTAAGCAAAGAAAGGCAAAGAATTACAATCTTATTTTTCATGAATCGGGAAATGAAAGAAATCAGTCTTCAAAGTTTGGAAAACCATTTGACTAATGCAATTGAACCCGTAAGGTAATGCCGTGAAAAAATGTGCGGACTTTTAAACTGAACTTAGAATACAATTCCTAACAGCAGTCCTGCAATGATTATAATATACGAAGGAACTCTGGCAAAAAACAGCAGCAACAACGTGCCGGCTACGGTCAGTAACGGCTGCCAGCTTGCCGTCATGGGTTCCAGAAGCGAAATGGCCGCCGCAATCGTCAGTCCGCAGCTTGCTGCATGAACGCCTTCCAGCGAAGCACGGATGCCGCGGTACTTTTTCAGCTGGTCCCAGAACGGATAAGCAAAAAAGATAAAGAATGTTCCCGGCAGGAAAATGCCGGCAGTTGCCACAAAACCGCCTAAAATTTCTCCGGGCACGCCGTCTGCCTGCAGTGACACACTTCCTACAAAGGTCGCAATGGAGAAAACCGGCCCGGGCACAACCTGCGTAAGCGCCATGCCGGCCAGAAATTCCTGATCGGTAAGATAATGCTTGAACTCGACAAATTCATTGTAAAGGATCGGAATCAGCACTTGTCCGCCGCCGAAAACCAGACTGCCGTTCCGGTAAAAATTTTCAAAAAGGCGAACAGGAAGGGAATTGGTAATTTTGCCCACGACTGCGGCTGCAATCAGAACCGAAATCCAGAAAATAAGCGGCCGCCAGCGAATCCGGATCGGGCCTTTCTCCATTTTCTCATGTTTTTTGAAATTCAGCGAAGCCGCGATGCCGCCCGAAACAATCAGAACCGGTGTCATGTACGGCGAAGGATACAAATAGGCGAGAACAGTGGAAAAAATAAGCAGAGTCCAGCCCAGCGCATTATGAATCACTTTCCGTGCAATGGCATACGCGCCGTACATCAGAAATGCAACGGCCATTGGCCCCACGAATCTTGTGAATGACAAGGAAATCGCATTTTGTTCCAGGTAATGAATGCCGATGGCGGCCATAGTCATGAGCACCATAGCCGGCAGCGACCATACAAGCAGGCTCAGATAAGCAAGCGGCTGCCCGCCGATTTTCAGTCCGATGGCTGTAACCGTCTGTGTGGAGCTCGGCCCGGGCAGAACCTGACAAAGTGCCTGAAGTTCAAGTAGTTCTTCTTCGGTTATGTAGCGTCTTTTACGCACCAGCCTTTCAATCATCATCATCAGATGCACCTGCGGACCTCCGAAAGCCGTCAGCGATAACAGCAGGATATCCATCAGATAAATGATGTAACGAAAGCGGCGGATAGATGGGCTGGACAACGGTGCTTATTTCTTTAATCCGAGTTCTCTTAACCGTTCATCCAGAAATTCTCCGGCGGTCATATCCGTGTAAAGCTTTGGTGTTTCGGATGTGATGCAGCTTTCAAGACTTTTGAGGTTCATGTCGGCCCGCGGGTGCATGAAAAACGGAATGGAGTAACGCGAAGTGCCCATTTTTTCACGCGGCGGATTGACGACCCGGTGAATCGTGGATTTCAGTTTATGATTGGTCAGGCGGTCCAGCATGTCGCCTACGTTCACGACGATCTGATCCGGAAGTGCTGTAATGGCAATCCATTCGCCATCTCTTCGGAGTACTTCCAGGCCTTCTGCGCTGGCGCCCATTAACAGTGTAATCAGATTGATATCGCCGTGTGCAGCTGCCCTTACCGCACCTTCCGGCACAAGCTCAGGATTCGGAATCGGGAAATAATGCAGGGCACGCAGCAGACTGTCGCCGTTTTTCACCTTGTCTTCAAAATAATCTTCCGGCAGTTCAAGGTATAACGCAATGCCACGCAGCAGCGTTTTTCCGGTATTTTCAAAGGTTTTGTAAACTTCCAGCGTGTATTTTTCGAAATCAGGAAGTTCGTCAGGGAAAATGTTGGAAGGCATGTTACCAATCGGTTCAGGCTGCCCTACATGATAAAATTCTTTCAGATCGGCTACTTTGAAGCCTTTTGCCGTTTCTTTCCCTTTTCCTATATAACCCCTTTGCCCGAAAAGCTCTGCAAACTCGTATTTCTTTTTTACTTCTTCCGGCAATGAAAAAAACGCCTTTACTGCATCATAAAGCTGATTGCGCAGATTTTCGTCAAGACCATGATTTTTGATGGCTACAAATCCGATGTTGGTAAAAGCTTCGCCCAGAGCTACAACAAATTGTTCCTTTTTCTGTATTTCTCCCGAAGTGAAATCGGCCAAATCCAGCGACGGGACCTGATTCAACAATGCTGGTTCCATAATTTGTATTTTCTGAATTGTATAAAACGGGCCAATTTTTCTTTCAAAAGTTTCAGACAGACCTGCCGTTCTGATGACAGGTCTGTTTTTTTTGATAAGTATAAAAAATGGCTGTACTGACAAAAATGCTACTCTTTCAAACCTTTTATGTACGCGATCGTCTGCGGAATCTGTTTCAGGTAAGAAGGGCTTTCGTCTTCAATGAAATAATGCTTGATGCCAACTTTTTTCGCCGCTTTCAGAATGGCAGGAATGTCAATGGAGCCCGTTCCGAGCGCCACGTCATTGGTTGTGGGCGTTCCGCCTGACAAGTTGCCTTCCACGCCTTTTTTCAGATCCTTAAGGTGCATCAGTTTCCAGCGCGTAGGATATTTCAGCAGCAGTTTGGCAGGATCCTGTCCCGGAAAAGCAGCCCATAGCACATCCATTTCAAAAGAAACGTATTCCGGGTTGGTGTTTTTTACAATGTAGTCGAAAAGCGTTCCGTCTTCGTACGGGTAAAATTCGTAACCGTGATTATGGTACGTAAGCGTAATACCGGCTTCTTTCAGCTCTTTTCCGGCCTTGTTGAAATCGGCGACTGCTTTTTTTGCCGTTTCCAGGTCAAAAGTTTTTCCATGAGGAATCCAGGCAACCATTACGTACGACGCGCCGAGGATTTTGGCATCCTTGATCGTCTGTTCTGTACTTTGGCTCAGCGCATTGTAATCCGCACCGATCGAGACCATTTTGATGCCTCTTTTATCCAGTTGTTTGCGCAGTTCTTCCGTAGCCATTCCTTTGATCGGGCCGCCTTCCATTTCCGTTACGCCTAGCGATTTGAT
Source organism: Dyadobacter sediminis (assembly GCF_005860765.1). GTDB lineage: Bacteria > Bacteroidota > Bacteroidia > Cytophagales > Spirosomataceae > Dyadobacter > Dyadobacter sediminis. The sequence goes on from NZ_VCEI01000021.1 coordinate 639,949, forward strand.
CGTATCCAGCGTTGCCTCAATGCCTTTTGGCCAGCTGCCGCGGAACGTATATGCCTGAAGACCGACCGGATTGGTGTATAAAGGTTTTCCCTGCGCGAAAAGATTGCTGCTGCCTGAAATCAACGTCAGTAGAAAGCAGCAGAAATACACTGTTTTTTTCATGTAAATAATAGATTAATGTTGGATAAATGTAAAAGCATCATACTTTTCAAGAACAAAATGCAAGTAAATGTACTTCCTCTTTTCAATACTAAAAACAGGCCTTTTCTATTTGTCGGCCAAACTGCCTGTTTTCAGCTTGTAAACATTATTTTGGCCTTTTATGTCTGTATTTGTTTGATTGCCGTAATTTCGTTTACAAGCCGTATTTAACAAAAAGGGTTCGTTCAGGTTGCCGGAAGTTATTTAAAAGAAAGCTTATGCATCAAGTTCATTGGCGATGTAATGTTAGCAAAATCTGGAAAATACAGGTATAAAAACGCATGTAAACGCTACTTTTGAAATCGTAATGTCCTAAAATCCTTATTGATGCGATGAAAAATTTCCTGTTCAGCTTTCTGGTTGTGCTTTCTGTTGCTGCATTTGCAAACGAAGAAAATGGTCAAAATATTAACGGCTCAACGTTCAGAAAGCAGGGTTTCAGAGTCATGACTTACAATATCCATCATTGCAATCCGCCTTCGGCCGGCGATAAAATTGATGTGGAAGCCATTGCAAAAGTAATCCATGCCGAAAAACCGGATTTTGTAGCGCTTCAGGAAGTGGATGTGAATACGGAACGTTCGGGAAAAGGAAAAAACCAGGCGCAGCAGCTTGCCGAACTGACGGGAATGCAGTTTTACTTTTCAAAGGCTATTGATCATCAGGGCGGCGAATACGGCGTTGCCGTTCTTTCCCGTTTTCCGGTTCTGGATTCGGTAAAATACAGCCTGCCGATCCATGCGGATAAGCCGGAAGAAAACCGTACAATTGCCGCGATTACCGTTATGCTGCCGTCCAGACAGAAAATGATTTTTGCAAGCACGCATCTCGGCCTCAAAGAAGCGAACCGGCTTTTGCAAGCGGAAACGATTATCAGCCATTTTGGAAAAACAGCATTGCCGATGATTCTGGCAGGCGATTTCAACGCCGTTCCGGAAAGTCCCGTTATGGCTGTTTTTAATCCGTATTTCGCAAGTTCGTGTTCCGATTGCAAGCCGACGATTCCGGTTGAAAATCCTTCAAAAACGATTGATTTCATTCTTTATAAAAAAGGAAATAAACTGAAAAGCCTGGGAACGCGCGTGATGGATGAAAAATACGCATCCGATCATTTGCCTGTTGTAGCCGATTTTGTATTTGAGTAAAAGGAAGTTTTTTTAATCCTTGATCCAGTTGACACGCACGATCCTGCTTTGTACTGCGTGTTCTGCAAAGAAATGCTGCCAGTGCAATTGCCGTGATGACAAATGATCCGTCGGTGATTTGATCTCGATAAAGGCATATTCGTTTTCATTCCAGACGAGCAGATCGGGAAAGCCGCGCGTATTTTCGCGTAAATTTTGTGCAATCTCGATCATAATGGCATGCAGCTGTTGCGGGCTCAGCAGGGAAGTCAGCGTAAGTACTTTATCCAGCGCACCTTCATACCACGGAACGAGCACGTTCGTCATGCCGAACTTTTCCATGTACGTCTGTGATACAATCCGATCAATAATTTCCTTTGTAGCTGCCGATCTGAGCCGTTCGTGAAGCTGCTCTGATCTTTTGTAATAAAAATCCGGAAGAAAAAAATCGGAAGGAACGCGCTGCATGGGATTGTGAATGGTTTTTACGTTGGTATCGTAAATAATATCCCAGAACAAAAGTCCGAACAATGCGCGCCACGGTTCGTTTTCACTGAAAAAAGCCTGAAATCCCTGCGCACGGTAATAATGCAGTGCACCCAGTTCGACCTGATGGCGGTACATGACCGGAATTTCAATGGCATCCGCAGCTTTCAGCGCCTGCGTCGTACGTTTTACAACACGCTTTTTCTTGTTGCTGATTTTTTCATAAAAATCCTGACTGAAATAACGTTCGTCTGCGTTCTGAGGATTTTCTGCTATTTCTTCACAAAGGGCCAGCGCCTCATCCGTTTCGCCCAGCGTATACAGCAGCCGTACACGTCTTTCACGCGCCGGCGCGTCGTTGGTCAGCTGATAAATCGTCAGCGCCTGCGACAGCATTTTTTTACGTTCCAGCCATGCGCTTACGCGGAGTATGAAAGCGTTGTAAGAAGGAATGGCCTTGCTGCTGAGCCCGGTACCGTTTACGGTTTGCCAGTTCATAAACCAGTCGAATATCTCTTCCGGCGGCAGTTCGTTTTTAAGGGCGTCAAAGGTTTCTTTCATCAGCGAAACCATCAAAGTATCGTCCACATCTTTTCTGGAATCGAAACGGATGGCCAGATGCTGTTCATCGAAGGACTGAAAACGGACATGCCCAAGATCGCGGATCACGAATTCGGTCATATCGGCATGTCTGTTGCCGAAAAACAGAAATTTCATCAGCATGACTTCTGCTTCAAAACTTACCTTGACAATCGGTTCCGATCCGGAAATCAGTTTCAGCAACGTGGAACAGTCATATTCATGAACGAGCCAGCGCACAAGGTCCGGTTTCCGGATGCTTTTGGAAGGCATGATTTCGGGTTCAAGCTGTTTTGTGAAAAACAGATGCTCGGGCTTGGTGAAAAGATCCATAATCTCTTCAAGGCGGTCGGAATGATGTTCACAGACGGATTCGATGAAGTTTTTTTCCAGCAGCTCGTTCAGTACCGCGCGCAAGTCGGAGATTTCGGAATAGGCAAGGCTGTTTACCCTGAAAAAAGATTTGCTGCGATTGCTGAAACGGATAAAAAGGCATTGTGCATCCTCGGAAAGTGCGTAGTAATTTTCCAGAAACGCCGTTTCATTTTCATTCAGGACATGCGCGTACCTTTTACGTACGAAATCCAGCACATAACAGAAATAATCATGATAATATTTGGGAGGAAGATCCGTCGGAAACCCTGTATTCTGCACTGTTGGATTCGGAAGCACTTCGTTGAAAACGGATAAATCTGATTTTACGTAAAGTTAAAATTAATAAAATAAGTTCTTTGAACAGAAGCGGTCCGTAACTTTTTACAGGAATATTTCCATATTCATGGAATAAATGCAACGGGAAAAAAGAGCCAAATGAAGCTTGGTAAAAATTTTGCTAATTTGCCAAATAATAGAAAAATTAGAATCAATAATTGGATTATACTTATTATAAATGCTTGCTTTTTCTATTTATATAGTATATAATAAAGAATTTAAATTACATTTGTTACCTATGGAAAACAATTTTACCTGCCCATGACAACATTAGATTCCTATGATTTCTCAGGCAAAAAAGCCTTGGTCCGCGTTGACTTCAATGTTCCGCTAAATGAAAAATTCGAGATTACGGACGATACACGTATCCGTGCCACGATTCCAACAATTACGAAAATCCTGAATGACGGAGGCGCTGTTATCCTGATGTCTCACCTTGGACGTCCGAAAGATGGCCCGACCGAAAAATATTCTTTGAAGCACCTTGTAAACCCCTTGTCGCTGATACTTGGAAAAACGATCAAGTTCGCTGACGACTGCATCGGGGAAAATGCAAAAGAACTGGCAGATGCCTTGCAGCCGGGAGAAGTATTGCTGCTGGAAAATCTGCGTTTTTATAAGGACGAGGAAAAAGGAAACGAGGAATTTGCAGAGAAGTTATCCAAATTAGGCGATGTATGGGTGATGGATGCATTCGGAACCGCGCACCGCGCACATGCGTCTACGGCGGTTATCGGCAAATTCTTTACCGACAAGGTTTGCGGTTATGTCATGCAGGCCGAGCTGGACAATGCAGAAAGATTGCTTGAACATTCGGAAAGGCCGTTTACAGCCATTATGGGCGGTGCCAAAATTTCGGATAAAATCCTGATTATCGAGCGTCTGATCGATAAAGTGGATAACCTGATCATTGGCGGCGGAATGTCTTACACCTTTGCCAAAGCGAAAGGCGGAAGTATTGGCGAGTCGCTGCTGGAAGCTGACAAGCAGGAACTTACGCTGGAACTGGTGCAAAAGGCGAAAGACAAAGGTGTAAACCTGATTCTGCCGGTTGATACCGTCATTGCAGATAAATTCAGTAACGATGCCGAGCGCAAAGTGGTAAATGCCGGTGAAATTCCGGATGGCTGGCAGGGGCTGGACATTGGTCCGGAAACAATCAAGGTTTTCTCCGAAATCGTGAGAAATTCCAAAACCGTACTCTGGAACGGTCCGATGGGCGTTTTTGAATTCCCGAACTTTGCACAAGGCACCAATGCTATTGCAGAATCCGTGGTGGCAGTAACAGAAGAAAACGACGCATTTTCTCTGATCGGCGGCGGCGATTCGGCTTCTGCAATCAACAATGCAGGATACGGCGACCGTGTAAGTTACGTTTCCACAGGCGGCGGCGCATTGCTCGAATACATGGAAGGAAAAGTACTTCCCGGCGTTGCGGCACTGGAAAGTTAATACGGCAGCCATTCTATATATTAGCCGTTATAAGAAATCCATCCCTCATGGCGGGGGATGGATTTTCTGCATAACAAACCTAACTAATTATGAAAAAGACTGTTTAAAGTCTGCTTTCCTGATTTAACTGCCGCCGTTGGCACGTTTCTGCAGATCGTCCGATCCGGTGTTGCGCTCACGTGCTCCTTTTACATTCTGATTTCCGAAATTGTAAGTAAAAGTGAGCCTGAACTGGCGGCTTGGCCATTCCGAACGAACCAGGAAATCGATGTCCTTGTAAACCGCTTTTCCACGGAAACGGTTGGTCCAGAAAATGTCGTTTACATTCAGACGGATCGTCCCTTTTTTGTTCAGAATATTCTTTTGTAAGCCCGCATTGATCATTCCCATCGATTTGGCCGCATACAATCCATAGAAAGCTTTGCTGTTATACCAGCCGGAAAGTTCGGCAGACCAGCCTTTCGGAATTGTAAACTGGCTGCTTGCATACATATTCCAGGACGCCTGCCGGATTTCCAGTTTTTCGTCCAGATAAATGGAATTGTAATGATTGTAAACGCCGGTGAAGTTGGTCTGAAGCTTCCACCATTTTGTAATCGGAACAGGGAATGAAATGGTCAAACTTACATTATCCTGATTATCAAGATTGTCCGATGTCACAAAAGTCTTGTTTTCAGAAGCAATCTGCTGCGGAAGCTCGTCTGCAATCATATCCTTGATCCGGCTGTAAGCCAGTGTCGTGTTCAGGAAACTTTTGTAAACGTGCACCAGCTGAAACGAATTCGTGTACTGCGGTTTCAAATTCGGATTTCCGCGCTGGAAAGTGTACGGATCAAGATAAAATTCAAACGGATTGAGCGATTGGTAGTTCGGACGGTCAATGCGGCGGCTGTAAGATATGTTGATTACATTATTGGTGTCCAGCTGATTGGATAGAAATATGCTTGGGAAAAGATTGATATAATTGCGGTCGCGTTTCTGGTTCAAAGTAACCGAATTGCCGACGGAATGCGTATGCTCGCCGCGAAGCCCGAGCTGATATTTGATTTTTTTGGAAATGCTTCCGCCATAATTAACGTAAGCCGCATTTACGTTTTCAGAATATTTAAACTGGTTGGAACGCTTCGGGTCCAGATTCCAGTCATCCGTTTTTATTTCAAAAACCATGTTGTTATCCGAAGCCACAAGACTGGATTTCAATCCTGTTTCCAGTTTTCCTTTTCCCAATGGCTGCGCATAATCCAGTTTGGCCACGCCGATATTGATGTTTGAGGGCATGTTGTTCCTTACGATTTCCGGTGCTCCGTCCGGCTGTCCGTCCGGTTTGGCGTACCGTGTATCCAGATTGCTTTTTTGTCTGCCGTCGTAGTTCACGTAGTCTACATCAAATGTCAGTTCTTTGCCTTTGTCATTAAACTGATGCTTGAAATTGATGTTGGAGCTTATGTTGTTCATTTTGCTGCCGTTGTAAACATTCGTTCTGAAAGTCCGCTGAAGAACAAGGTCTTCGTTCAGGATCCGCGTGTTGGTTACGCCGTATGGATTGCTCCAGTCATTATGAAAACCCGAAACCAGCACGCCGATTGTAGTTTTGTCCGATGCAAAATAATCCATACCCGCTCTCACATTATAGTATTGCGATTCATTGATACGATCCGTTCTCTGGTCAAAAATGGTCACCTTGTTTTCGTACGGAATCTTGCGGTAAATGTCGTTGTTGTTAAATCCCTTGTTGAGAAAAGCGCCGCCGCTGATGAACGTGCTGATTTTACCGGCCCTGTGATTGATCGTAGCCGAAGCATTGGCTCTTCCGTAGCGGGCGTATGCAGCGCCAAGATTCAGGTTTCCGTTGGTTCCGTAGTTTTTATTACGTTTCATTTTGATGTTAATGATTCCGGAGTTTCCTGCCGCATCGTATTTTGCCGAAGGATTTGTGATCAGTTCAATCTTTTCTATGTTGTCGCTTGGCGTGTTGCGGAGCAGCGTAATGAGTTCCTGCTGCGATAAAAAAGTCTGTTTTCCGTCAATCTGTACGATAACGCCTTCTTTTCCGCGCAGCTTCAGTTGCTCGTTCTGCTGGTCAACGGTAACGCCCGGCGCACGTTCCAGTACTTCCAGCGCTGTGGCACCCGCAGAAACAATGCTGTTTTCCACATTGACGACCGTCCGGTCAATTTCCTGTTCTATAAATGGTTTTTTTGAAACAACCGTTACTTCATTCAGTGACTGGGTGTCAGTTTTCAATGTAAAGGCCGGAAGATTTACGGAATTGGAGGCAACTGAAAATACTTCGCTGTACTTTTTCTGGTAACCGACCATGGAAACCAGCGTCAGGTATTTCCCGTTTGCAACCTGATCAAACAAAAACTTGCCGTTTTCATCCGCTGCAAGTCCTTTTACAAGCACAGAATCTTTGGCATGAAGCAGCAGGATGTTGACAAACGGAAAAGGCTGGGACTTTTCATCCAGTACGCTGCCGGAAATTTTTCCACTGCCGGAAGGCGTTTGGGCGAATGCAAAAATCCTGGTAAGCAGCAATGCCGCAGTTAGGTTAATAAAGAATTTCATGGCTAACAGATTAAATGTTTCATGTATTAACTGTCAGGAAAAAGGAGGTGAGAAGAACGAAATCCTGTAACCCGGCTGTTAGTACAATGCAAAAGTAAGTACTTTGTATAACATAGAACCTTAGATTACACAAGTGGTTTTAAAATGCTATAAGCGGCTGGTGTGTACCCGGTGTTTGTTTTATAGATACAAAGAGAACAAACAAAGTTGCTCAAGTGCAGAAAAAAAGTTTCAGCGGTTGCTTTGCCGTATGAATGAGCGGCGGAGGAAGGAAAAAGGATCGAAAGGGCAGGGCATAAAAAAACCGTTTCGCGGCACATGCCTTGAAACGGTCTGGAATTTTATATTAAGGGCCCTCAGGCAAGCTTAACATTAATCGCGTTAAGTCCCTTACGTCCTTCCTGAAGGTCAAAAGTTACGTCGTCATTTTCGCGAACTTCGTCAACAAGACCGGAGATGTGTACGAAATAATCCTGTCCTGTTTCTGTGTCTTTAATAAACCCGTAACCTTTTGAGTCATTAAAGAATTTTACTGTTCCTTGATTCATATTAATTATTTATTGAAAATTTCGGTAAATATACACACAAGCGGTCGTTGGAACAAGGACGCCTCAAAAAATTAAATTTTAGCACAGAAAAGTACTGTTGAAGCTGTTTGTTGTTCCTGAACCTTTTTTTTTCATTTCGGGCAATCTGGCTACCTTTGCGTTTTAGATAGCATATATATATGACTGAACAAATTCTGATTTTAGATTTTGGTTCACAGTACACTCAATTGATTGCACGCCGCGTCCGTGAACTTAATGTTTATTGTGAAATCCATCCTTATAACAATTTCCCTGAACTCACTCCTCAAATAAAAGGTGTCATTCTTTCCGGAAGCCCTTGTTCCGTGCGGGATGAAAATTCTCCCAGTGTTGATTTAGGAAAGTTTCGCGGCATTGTGCCTGTTCTCGGAGTTTGCTACGGAGCACAGCTGATGGCAAGTGTACTTGGCGGCGAAGTAAAGCCTTCGCAGTTCCGAGAATACGGACGTGCACGCCTGGAAATCAATGACACCGATTCGTCTTTGCTCACAGGAATTTCCGGATCTTCACAGGTATGGATGTCGCACGGCGATACCATTGTACGCGAGCCCGAAAACTTCCGCATCATTGCTTCCACCGAGTCGGTAAGGGTTGCTGCGTTCAAGATTGAGGATGAGCTGACATACGGAATCCAGTTCCATCCGGAAGTAACCCATACGACGGAAGGCAAAACGCTGATGCAGAATTTTGTCGTTAATATTTGCGGATGCAGCCAGGACTGGACGGCGGAATCATTTGTGGAGCAGACGGTACAGCATCTTCGGCAGCGGCTTGGAAACGATCGTGTTGTGATGGCACTTTCCGGTGGCGTCGATTCTACGGTGGCAGCTACGCTTGTGCATCAGGCGATCGGGCCGAACCTGTTCTGTATTTTTGTGGACAACGGACTTTTGCGCAAAGACGAATTTGAAGAAGTACTGCATTCTTATCAGGATATGGGGCTGAATATCAAAGGCGTTGATGCAAAAGATCATTTTTATAAAGCACTCGCAGGCTTAACCGATCCGGAAGCAAAGAGAAAGGCAATCGGAAAATCCTTTATCGATATTTTTGATCAGGAAGCACATTTGATCGAAGAAGTCAAATGGCTCGGACAAGGAACGATTTATCCGGATGTAATTGAATCCGTTTCCATCAACGGCCCTTCGGCTACAATCAAATCGCATCACAATGTGGGCGGTCTGCCGGACTTCATGAAACTGAAAATCGTGGAGCCGCTGAATACTTTGTTCAAGGACGAAGTAAGGGCTGTTGGAAAAACACTGGGAATTGATCCTAAAATTCTGGGGCGTCATCCGTTCCCCGGTCCCGGGCTAGCCATTCGTATTCTGGGAGAAATCACACCGGAAAAAGTAGCCATTCTTCAGCAGGTCGATGCCATTTTCATCGGCGGTTTAAGGAAATGGAACTTGTATGAGGAGGTATGGCAGGCAGGTGTGATGCTCTTGCCAGTTCAGAGTGTGGGCGTAATGGGCGACGAAAGAACTTACGAAAGTGTTGTTGCCCTGCGTGCAGTAACTTCGATTGACGGAATGACGGCGGACTGGGCACATTTGCCTTATGTGTTTCTGGCGGAAATTTCCAATGAAATCATCAATCGTGTAAAAGGCGTCAACAGGGTTGTATATGATATTTCATCCAAGCCGCCGGCAACGATTGAATGGGAATAGGAATCGGAATGAACGTATAGCAAAAAAGCGGATGAAAATCCGCTTTTTATATTTGTGGTGCTTTTTGATATTTCAGGATCGTCCGACTCCGCGGCTGATCAGGCTCAATACGAATAATACCAGAAAAACAAAGAACAATACTTTAGCAATTCCAGCTGCCCCGGCAGCGATTCCGCCAAAGCCAAGTACTCCGGCAATAATTGCAACTATCAGAAAAATTACAGTCCATTTAAGCATGATTGACAAATAGTTTAAGTTTCAGATGAATTGTTATGATTGGGTATTTACCAATAATATGCCAAAAGCTTGTAGTTTATGTATTTTGGTTTAAAACGCTTTAAATCAAATGTGAATGCAGGTTTTGCACGAATCCGGTGTGGAGAATGATGCCCAGATCGGCAAATTCCTGTATTCTTTTTTTCAACAAAGTATAAAACCTTCGTTCCGTAATTATTTTTTACCGCAAAAGCCGCACAAATCTGCTATTTTGCATGACTATCTATTATATTAATGTTAAGAATGAAAGTTAAATTATTAGTACTGTTTCTTGCTTCTGTTACAATATCCGTTTCCGCACAAAGTAATCGCTGGCAGCAAAGGGTTAAGTATCAAATGAATGTGGATTTTGATGCTGTAAAGCATCAGTATAAGGGAACACAAAAGCTGACTTATACCAATAATTCTCCGGACACGCTCGGAAAAGTATTCTATCATTTGTACCTGAATGCATTTCAGCCGGGAAGCCAGATGGATGTCCGTTCCAGAACCATCAGCGATCCGGATTCGCGGGTTAAAGATCGTATTTCAAAACTCTCGCCTTCCGAAATCGGATATGAACGTATTACTTCTCTCAAACATAACGGCAAGCCGGTAATATACAAGGAAGTAGGGACAATTCTGGAAGTGACGCTTAATGAAAAGATTCTTCCCGGAACACAACATACTTTTGACCTGGAATTCGATGCGCAGGTTCCGGTTCAGATCCGTCGTACAGGCCGTGACAACAGCGAAGGCATTGATTATTCCATGGCACAATGGTACCCTAAATTATGCGAGTACGATTATGAAGGCTGGCATGCAAACCCGTACATTGCCAGGGAATTCTATGGCGTCTGGGGCGATTTTGATGTAAAACTGACTTTGGATGCTTCATATACTGTTGCTGCAACGGGTTATCTTCAGAATCCGGACAAAATAGGGCACGGCTATTCCAAAAAAGAAGTAAAGCATAAAGCCGGCGACAAACTGACATGGCATTTCATTGCACCTGAAGTCCATGATTTTATGTGGGCTGCGGATCGTGGTTATCAGCATGATATTCTGAAAGTGGACGATAATCTGGACATGCACTTTTTTTACCAGACAGACACGCTTGCCAGCGTCTGGAAAGAAATGGAGCCGCTTGCCGTACGCTGTTTCAAAATCATGAACGAAAAATTCGGTCGTTATCCTTACAAGCAGTATTCTGTGGTGCAGGGCGGTGACGGCGGCATGGAATATCCGATGGCGACATTAATAACCGGTCGTCTGAACCTTCCGGCACTGATCAGCGTAACGGTCCATGAATCCATTCACAGCTGGTTTCAGGGACTGCTGGGAACCAATGAATCCAAATACTCCTGGATGGACGAAGGTTTCACTACTTACGCGCAGAATCTCGTGATGGCCGAGTTGTTTCCTTCCAAGTCTGATCCGCAGCGGAGCACGACGCAGAGTTACATCAATCTGGTCAAATCCGGCCTGGAAGAACCTTTGACGACGCATGCCGATCATTACAATACCAATCGTGCTTACAGTGTTGCAAGTTATTCCAAAGGGGCCGTTTTTCTGAATCAGCTTGGTAATATCATTGGCAAAGACAAACTGGAAAGCGGAATGAAACGGTATTTCAACGAATGGAAATACAAGCATCCGAACCCGACCGATCTGAAACGCATCATGGAAAAAGAATCCGGCCTGGAACTGGACTGGTACTGGGAAGATTTTGTGGGAACAACCAAAACCATTGACTATGGCATTAAAGAAGTTGTTGCAAGCGGAAGCAATACGGACATTGTGCTGGAAAGAAAAGGACAGATGCCTATGCCGCTGGATGTCGTTGTAAGTTACAAGGATGGAACGCAGGAAAACTTTTACATTCCGCTGGAAATGATGCGAGGTGAAAAAAGTGAAAACCTGTATACAAAAACAACGCTTTTATCCGATTGGGGCTGGACTTATCCGGAATATTCCTTTTCGATTGGTCGCAATCTGGCCGATATTCAGCGCATTGTTATTGACCCTAGCCAGAGAATGGCGGATGTGAATGCAGAAAATAATTCGTATCCGTCCATCATCAAAGGATCGCCGAGGTTAAAAGCCGAAAAAGTAAGGTAAAAAATATGGAGATTATCTTCCGAATCTGAGTGACGTCCCGATTCGGAAGCCAATCCCTTTATACTGACTTCCATGAAACTGTACGACGCCTTCCAGGCGGATGACGCGCAGGATATCATCAATTCCGTAAACAAGTTCCTCATAATTGTTCATCGCCGGAACGCTCAGATAATGTAGTTGCAGGGTTTCCGAAATGCCCGTTACGCGCAATGCCTGAATTCTCGTTAGCAAAAAACGTTGTAAAGTCCAGACGGCATGAACCTGAAAAAACCGTTTGGATGTGCTGTACAAATAATAAGGCAGCATTCTGAACTGATCCGGCGGATAAGCGTATTGAAAGAAAAATTCATTGCCCATAAAGTGCCGGTAATCAGGAAAGCAAATCTGGCTTTTGTTCAGAAATGCACCTGCGTTCACAAAATATTCCAGATTGCTGCGCGGGCCGAGATTCAGGTTCTGGCGAGCCGTGGCCTGCAACATGGAATAATCCACATCTCCGACAACTGCCAGCCCGGATTTGTAATTGATCCCGAAAGAAGGGCCTTTGCTCCGCAAATATCTTTTTTCTCCGTTTCTGATGAGGTATCTGCGCCACGGACGAATATTGACCGTAAGATCAAGCAGCAAAGCATTATGTTCGTTGAAACCGGTATTTGCAAGCTCGCGATTGACCGGCCGGTTTGGCGTATAGCTGAATTTATCCCAGAAGAAAATAGGCCGGGCCGTTTCCTGATTGAAAAGTTCCTTTCGGTGCTCGTACTGGAGATTGCCCGTCAGGCTGAAAATATCGCCGATGTTATAAAGTGAAAACTCGGCCATTGCATATTGCTTCTGATAAAGTTTCATGAAACTGCGGTCGAAAAAACGGGCTGCAATGCTGTTGGGAAGCGGCGGAATCGGATTGTTCGGATTAATCTGGCTGGCCATTTCACCGCCGGAAAGCTTAAAGCTCCATTTCTCGTTTCCAATGCTTGTCTCCAGATTGCCGTAAACGCGTTTCCTGCCGAAAGAATAACGGACAAGCGGGCGTATGCTCCAGAAATAGCCTTTGTTCCATTTTCGCTGCCATTCGGTAAGCAGGTTTATGGCATTTCCCTCAACGGTATTGTACGTAATGGAAAGCAGAGGGCTTTTGAAATAAAAGGTTTTGCCGGAGCCCAGCGAATACGTATTGCCCGTTACAATATGAAAAGGTTTGAAATACAATGAATCCGGGCGTGATTTTACTTTTTTTGCTTCTTTAATTTCCTGAATGCTGTCCTGCAGAACATAGCTTGAAACTTCGGATTTTGTCAAAGGAATCGGGCGCAGTTCCTGCCAGTACGTTGTATCCCTTTTGTTAGCCATGGAATCGATGGTGATGGAATCCTGGCGAACGAGGCGGCTGCTTTTTGCATTTTTATTCTCTTTTTTCTGATCTTTTTCGAATTGCTTCGTCAGTTTCCTGAAATTTCTGGTAGAAAACTCCTTCTGATCTTTGATCAGTTCTTCAAGGTTTTTTTTGCGCTGGCCGTTTGTCGCAATCTTTTCTTTTTTGTGATCGGCAATAACGATGTCTTCACGCAGATTGGGATCAACATCCAGATTATTGTACTGGATCGAAACCAGATACCGGAATTCACCCGCAAAGCCGAGGTAACTGCCATTAATACGAAATTGCTGATTTACAGGAATCCAGACATTTTGAACCGGGCTGAAAATCTGTTTGGCCGAAATGTTCAGTCCGCTTGTCGTTGTTTGCAGGTCGTAGCTGTGAATCGACCAGCGATTTTCCAGAATGAACAAACTTCCTTTAAAAACGCCTTCGCCGTAAGCCTTCGGAATCACCTTGATCTTGTTTACGATCTGGCCCTGATCTTCAAAAAAACCTTCGTACTCGAACTTGTAATAACTGAATGCCTTCGGTGAAAGCGGCGTAATGGTATTGGCAATTTCCGGACTGTACAAACTGGCCAGAATGTATTCATTCGGCGAAGGGATGCTGTTATCCAGACTGTTGCGAGTTGATACAATCTTCTGGCTGTACGTATTCGGTCTGCGGTATTTAATTTCTGCCACACTTTCGTTCAGAATGGCCTTTCCTTCCTGAATGCCTTCTTTTTTCAGCCTGCTTTCTACGAGATAGGGGATTTTGGTTGGAATAGCGGTACTTCTGGAATAAACTTTTGCGGTATAGCCGCGTAGCTGCAGCTGGTGAAAACGGGCTTTGGCAATAGCGCGCCGCATAATGGTATATGCCGGATCTTCCTTACCGCTTCCTACGGTTGCCTCCTGCAGGTTAAGCGCCTGTTCTTCCAGTTGTATGTTGATTTCTGAAAAATCATTGCCTACGGTTACAGTTCTGTTAACACTTTTAAAGCCCAGGTATTGATAAACAATTTCATAAGTACCCGGCGATAAAGCAAATTCATAAGCGCCTTCTTCATTGGCCATGGTTCCGTTGCTTGTGCCTTTTACCGCAATGCCTGCATATGGAAGCGGCTCTCCGTTTTTTGTTGTGATCCGTCCGCTGATACCTCCGGCATAAGATGTGTTGATAATGGCAATAAAAGCAATCAGGAATAAAGCTGAGCGCATAAAGTCAAGTGTATGGTTCGGACGAAACTATTTTACTGATCTTAATTATACGTATATAATTGTACCAGATATTGATCCATGCGAAATTTTTCACCTGCCGTCGCATTTGTTTGGTTTCAAAGAAAATAAAAAAGCAGTGAACCGCCTGTTGCGATCCACTGCTTTTATCCGTGATTCTTGTTTTTACTTACAGGCTCCGTCCGGCGTACAGGCGGCGCCATCAGCAAATGTCAGTAACGGAGCAGGATTTGCTTTTTCCCATTCTTCAAAAGATTGTTCCAGTGCACCTAGGAATGTTTCAGGCTGCTGAGCGCCGGAAACGGCGTATTTGCGGTCCAGAACAAAAAACGGAACGCCTCTGGCTCCAACCTGCTGGGCTTCATATATATCTTTACGCACTTCGTCACTGAACCGCGTTCCTTCCAGTACTTTCCGCAATTCCGATGCGTCAAGGCCGGTTGCTGTTCCGAGTTCAATCAACACTTCATGGTCGGCTGTATTTTTGCCATCTGTAAAATAGGCTTTGAACAACTGCTCTTCGGCTTCATCGCCTAAGCCTTTTGTCTTAGCGAACTGAACAAACCGGTGTGCATCAAACGAATTGGCCACAACGGATTTTTCCATGTTGTATTCCAGCCCGACTTCCCTTGCAAGATTCGTAACATGATCTGTAACCTGTTCAGCGTAATCCGGCGTCCAGCCCTTTGTTTCGGCAAGATAATCGTTAATGCTCCTGCCCGGTTCGGTTTTCATCTGCGGATTGAGCTGAAAACTTTTCCATTCAATATTTATTCTATCCCTGTGAGGAAATTCTGCCAGTGCTTTCTCAAACTTGCGTTTTCCGATATAGCAAAAAGGGCACATGACATCGCTCCAGATTTCTACTTTCATAACCGAATGTGTTTAAGTCAAAGTCAATAGGGAATATCAAATCCGGATAAAAAGTTCATCATGCGGCCTTCTCACTTTTTTGGCACGCACCAACGGATCTTTTTCCTCATCCCGGTAGCCAAGCGTCACAATGACAACGCTGCGCAAACCTTTTTCCCTCAAGCCCAAAAGTTCGTCCAATTGCTCGGCATTGAATCCTTCCATCGGCGTCGCATCCACGTTTTCCGTTGCAGCTGCCACCAATGCATGTCCGAGTGCAATGTAAGCCTGTCTGGCAGCCCATTGAAAATTCACGTCTTCCGACCTGCTCAGTATACCGCCCTGAATGCTGCTCTGGAATCCGGCAAGCGATTCAACGGAAATACCGCGCGTTGTTGCGATCAGATTCATGTATTCAGTTATGTCGTTTGCAGTAATTTTTTCCCACGCCGCAAAAACCAGCAGGGCAGAAGATTCAAGGATCTGAGGCTGGTTGTTGGCTATGGTATGTATTTTTTCTTTTGTTTCTTTATCCTCAATAACCAGAATAGTATATGGCTGAAGTCCGACTGAAGAAGGCGAAAGTTTGATTGCTTCCAGGATTGTATCCAGTTTTTCCTGTGGAACGGCTGTTCCGTTCATGCGTTTGGTAGCGTACCGCCAGTTTAATTTTTCGATTAGATCACTCATTTTTCTTTGAATTGATATTTAAGTGCACAAACTTAAATAAATAAGCTATACATTTGTAAGTACTATACAAAAGGATAGTTAAATAAGTTCGGTAAAGATGGAAAATACAGTAACGAAGGAAAATCCTGAAGAAGTTGGAAATCACGCGTCTTCGGCGTGTACAAAATCGCTTGGTGAGTGTACCAAAAGTATACTGCCGGTCCGTGATGCGCTGGAAGTGCTGAGCGGAAAGTGGAAACTGCCGATTATTATATCGTTAATGTTCGGAAACAAGCGTTTTTCACAGATTGCAAAGGAAGTGCCCGGCATCACGGACAAAATGTTGTCCAAGGAGCTGCGGGATCTGGAAGCAAATGAACTGGTGAAGAGAAGTGTTTACAACGCCATTCCCGTTGTCGTCGAATACTCACTAACTGAATATGGATTCTCTCTTCAGAATGTCATTGCCGTACTGCGCAATTGGGGCACAACGCACCGCAAGCGAATTATGGGCGCAGAATGATACACAGATACAAAAAAGGCAACCTTTTACGGTTGCCTTTTTTGTAAGTTCCTGATTGCGGATTATCCAAGCTGGTTAATGCAGTTCAGATCTTCGAATGCATGTTTAAGACGTTTGATCATGCTTTCTTCTCCTTTACGAAGCCATACGCGCGGATCGTAATATTTTTTGTTCGGAGAGTCGCTGCCTTCCGGATTGCCCAGCTGCGTCTGCAGATATGGTTCTTTTTCTTTATAGTATTGCAGAATTCCTTCCCATGTAGACCATTGCATATCGGTATCAATGTTCATTTTAATTGCACCGTATTCAATCGCCTCGCGGATTTCTTCACGCGACGAGCCTGATCCTCCGTGGAATACGAAGTTCACCGGCAAATCGCCCGTTCCGAATTTCTCTTTGATGTAATTCTGTGAATTGTTAAGGATTTTTGGCTGAAGCTTCACATTACCCGGTTTGTAAACGCCGTGAACGTTTCCGAAAGCAGCCGCAATGGTAAAGTTCGGAGAAATTTTTGACAGCTCTTCGTAAGCATAAGCTACTTCTTCAGGCTGAGTATAAAGCTTGGAACTGTCCACATCACTGTTATCCACACCGTCTTCTTCTCCGCCTGTAACGCCAAGTTCAATTTCCAGCGTCATACCGATTTTGGCCATACGCTCAAAATATTTAGAAGAAATCTCGATATTTTCCTCGATGGATTCTTCTGACAAATCCAGCATGTGTGAACTGTATAACGGTTTGCCATACTGGTCAAAGTAACGCTCGCCTGCTTCAAGAAGCCCGTCAATCCATGGAAGAAGTTTTTTTGCGCAGTGATCGGTATGCAGAATAACCGGAACGCCGTAAAGTTCTGCCATTTGGTGTACATGCATGGCGCCGGAAATCCCGCCCGCTATTGCAGCCTGCTGATTGGTGTTCGGAACGCTCTTTCCTGCGTAAAATATAGCACCGCCATTGGAAAACTGGATGATAACCGGGCTGTTTACTGCCTTTGCAGTTTCCAGAACTGCATTTACTGAGTTGGTTCCAACCACGTTAACTGCCGGAAGGGCATAATTGTTTTCGTTGGCATGGCGGAAAATTTCGCTAACTCCATCACCGGTTACAACGCCGGGTGCAAAGCGTTTTGTGGTTTCGCTCATAGTAAAAGGATATTTTTTCAATAAATTATTTTACAATTCATATATAAGTAATGAACTGTCTGTCAATTGCTGCAAGTTAGGTATTTTAAAGAAAATGGCGGAAATATGTACTACATATTATGATCCGGAACGAAGATTTATGCGCGTACAGCCATTATGACAAAACTGTGTATCTTTGAAACTTATTAAAATGCTGATTTCCGATTACATTAAATTTTCCGGTTCATGAATTCCAGACTGACAAGAACGATCTTACTTGCGCTTGCGCTCGGTTTTTTTGTGGTATGGGTTCTGGAATTCCGCCGCACTACGCTTTTTGAAAGTTACTGGCTGCTGCTGCTGAGCATTGTATGTCTGCTTTTTTTTCAGTTCAGCAGGCTTAAAGCCTCTTTAAAGGCCGGAAAAACAGAAAATTCCGTTTCCAACCCTGTTAAAAGCAAATCTGCCAAAACTGTGAAAAAATGAGCATTGTATATCTCTGTATAACCGTTGTATTTTTCATCCTGACCGGCTATTACGGAGCAGTGCGTTCCGTTTTGCTGGACATCAGTATGGACCGCTATTCGTGGAGACACGAAAAAGCGGAGGAAATTTACCAGACGTTATACTGGCGCCGAATTCTTCGCATGATCCGCCTTGTAACCGTTGCATTCGGATGCTTTTTTGCAGTTGAAGCGCTTTATCCGGTTCTTTCCCTGCATACGACGTTACAGGAGGAACTGGTTGTGTTGCTGATGTTTGTAGGCTTGGCGGTTACCTGGATGCTGTCTTACACCGGCTGGATTAAAATAGGCAGGAGCTTTCCGAAAACGCTTGATCTTACTGCTTTTCCGGTCAGGCTGGGTGAATGGTTTATGACGCCGTTATACTGGATTGTAGAGCCTTTTGTCAAGGAAAACATACTTTCTGCTTCACTTCGCGATGATGCGGCTTCTGCGGATGACCCGGATTTCGATGATCACAGCATTGAAGAACGCATGTTTATCAATGCACTTGATTTCAAGGATTTGAGAATAAGGGATTGCATGATTCCCAGAACCGAGATTTCTGCAGTGAATGTTAATGCCAGCATTGAAGATTTACGGACCATCTTTCTGACCAGCGGACATTCCAAAATCATTGTGCACCGCGATTCTGTGGACGACGTGCTTGGTTACTGCCATGCGCTTTCCCTTTTTAAAAAACCCAGGGAAATCAGCAATATCATTACACCGATCCTGATTGTGCCGGAAGCCATGCCTGCAAGTGATCTGATGCTGCGGTTTCTGGAAGAAAGAAGAAGTCTGGCGCTGGTTGTGGACGAGTTCGGAGGAACTTCGGGGCTGGTGAGTGTGGAAGATGTGGTCGAACAGATTTTCGGGGAAATACAGGATGAATATGACTCCACGGAAGACTGGACGGAGCGCAAGCTGGATGATGAAAGCTATATTTTCAGCGCCCGCCATGAGCTGGATTATCTGAATGAAAAGTACGGCTGGGAGTTGCCGGAAGGCGATTACGACACTTTGGCGGGCATGCTGATCCATTTTTATGGCGATTTGCCGGATGTGAATGACACTGTAAGTATTCCGCCGTATCTGTTTCAGGTCGTATCCATGCAGGACACACGGATTGAACTGGTTCGTCTGACGATTGAGGAAAAAGATAAAAATGCAGATAAAAGCTGATAGTCCTTTGCTGTTGGCTGTTAGCTTTTAGCGATTAGCAAATAGCGACTAGGTTCAAGTTTTCTGAAAGATTAATATTTGGTCAGTAAACAATTACAAACGAAACATCCCGCTAAATCAAAAGCAATCCATTAAATCATTTCATTTTCCTGAAAGTACAAAAGCTAAAAGCTAAAAGCTAAAAGCTAACCGCTAAAAGCCAATCATCCAAATGAAAATACACGTGTTCCGAATCCTTTTAGCCTCATTAATAACAGGTTTTCTTTTTTTACCGGAAAATTCAGTTGCCCAGAAAGACGAATTACATGCTAGCATAGACTCCATTTCAAAACGGGTGCAAGGCACGGTCGGGGTCGGGATCATGGAACTGAAAAGCGGCGAAACATTTTTTCTGAATAAAGCGCACAAATTTCCGATGCAGAGTGTTTTCAAATTCCCTCTGGGAATGGCTGTTCTGCATCAGGTTGATAAAGGCAAACTTTCACTGGATCAGAAAATCCATGTGACAAAAGATGATCTTAATCCGGATACGTGGAGCCCGCTGCAGAAGAAATTTCCTGAAGGAAATCTGGATATTTCTCTACGGGATCTGCTGATTTACACGGTTTCCCTAAGCGATAATAATACGTGTGATATTTTATTTAAACTTGTCGGCGGACCTCGGAACGTTAACAAGTATATTCATAACCTCGGCGTAAAAGACATTAACATTGTGGCGACGGAAGCTGAAATGGCCAAATCTTGGGATGTGCAGTTTACAAACTGGTGCCAGCCGCCTGCCATGATCCAGCTTTTGCATATACTTCATCAGGGAAAAAACCTTTCAGAATCCAGTACGGAATTTTTATTGAAAATCATGACGGAAACGCCGACCGGCCTGAACCGTATCAAAGGATTGCTTCCGGAAAATACAAAAGTCGCGCATAAAACAGGTTCTTCCGGCACGAACGACAAAGGCATTAGCGCCGCTTTCAATGATGCAGGAATCGTTACAATGCCAAATGGAAAATACATTGCCATTGTTGCTTTCGTTTCCAACACGGCTGCAGATGAAAAAACGCGGGATTTGGTCATTGCGCAGATCAGCCGGGCTGCATGGGATTACTATTCCAGATAACTCAAAAATAATTTATTTAAAACGCTCCATTTTTACCGAACAGCATTGCAGATCAGGGTTGAAAATATAGGAAAGAAATTTATCAGGGAATGGATTGTCCGCAATGCCAATTTTGAACTCGAAGCAGGGCAGAAATATACTTTCGTCGGGCCGAATGGCAGCGGAAAATCTACTTTGCTTCAGTTGCTGACAGGCATGGTGCCGGTTACCGAGGGAAAAATACGTTATGTAAATACTGACGGCAGGGAAATCGAAGAAGACAACTGGTATAAACAGCTGGTTATTGCCGCGCCTTATCTGGAACTGATCGAGGAATTTACGCTTCGTGAGCTGCTCGACTTTCATAAAAAGTTCAAACCCTTCAAAAACGGCATTTCATCGCGCGATTTTGAAGACTTCATTCAGCTTCCGCATGCAAGCGACAAGGTCATCCGCCATTTTTCATCGGGTATGAAGCAAAGGGTAAAGCTGGGCCTCGCTTTTATGTCGGATGTTCCGGTGATTTTTCTGGATGAACCCACGACAAATCTGGATGTACAGGGAATAAAATGGTATCTGGAACACGTAACGGAGCATACCCGCGATCAATTGCTTTTGCTGGGCTCCAATGTAGAACAGGAATACGAATTCTGTGAAAATATCATTTCAGTTTCTGCGTTCAAATAGAAATTACAAGTCACGCTATGCAGAAAAATCTACTTTTAATCCTCCTTCTTTTTCTTATTTCTTTCCAGCCGCTGCAAAATACACTCGCCGGTGACATGCATTTTATTGAAAACCGCGGCCAGTGGGAGCCGGAAGTTTTATACCGCGCTGAAATTCCGGGCGGATTTCTTTTTCTGAAAAACAAGTCGCTTGTTTATGTATTGTATGACGCCGCCAGGGTTTCGGCCATGCACGGGAAAAAAGCCGCTGACTCCGGAAACATTCGGAACAATGCCGCAGCCGGCCATATGATTCCTGCGCACGGCGTGGAAGTGGTTTTTCAGAATGCTTCCGAAAGCATCCGTTACAAACCGGAAAGAGAAACACGGATTCACTATAATTATTTTCTCGGAAAAGAGGAAAGCAAGTGGGCAGGAAATGTAAAAGCCTTTGAAGAAGTAACTTACAAAAATGTTTATACCGGAATTGACCTGCGTATTTACATGCATCAGTTCAAGCTCAAATATGAATTCATCGTTCAGCCGAATGCGGACCCTGCTCAGATCAGGCTGAAATACAATGGAGCCGAAAATATTTCGCTGAACGAAAACGGACAAATTGTTGTGAAAACTTCCATTGGCCAGTTTAAGGAAGCGGAGCCCTATACGTTTCAGACTGTCAACGGAAAACAAGCGGATGTGTCTTCACATTTTGCGGTAACTCCGGATAAAAGCGTTCACTTCGTGCTGCCCAAAGGTTATGATAAGACCAAAAAACTGACGATTGATCCCGAACTGATATTTTCAACTTACTCCGGGTCCGTTGCCGATAACTGGGGCCATACCGCAACGTATGACGGGGAAGGTAACCTTTATTCCGGCGGAACTGTTTTTGGTACCAATTTCCCTGCAACGACCGGCGCTTTTCAGGTGAAGTTCGAAGGTTTGGTGGATGTTTCCATTCTGAAATTTACGCCGGACGGAAGTCAGCTTGTCTATGCTACATTTCTGGGCGGGAACAGCACCGATATTCCAAGCAGCCTGATCGTCAACAGCAAAAACGAACTGCTTGTTCTGGGACTTACTTCTTCCGCTAACTTTCCCGTCCGGAGTTCCGCTTTTCAGGCAACATTTGGCGGCGGCTCTTCAGTGGTTCCGATATCCGGGCTGGACTTGCCGAATGGAAGCGATATTTTCGTATCAAAGCTCAGTGCAAGCGGAGCGCAGCTGACGGCATCTACATTTCTGGGCGGAAAAGGCAACGACGGCGTAAGCAATCCGACCAATTTCACGATCCGGAATTACGGCGACAGTTTCAGGGGCGAAATCGTGCTGGACAAGGCGGACAATGTGCTGGTGGCGTCGTCTACAAATTCGCAGGATTTTCCATTGAAAAACCCGGTTCAAAACAAGCTGGCAGGAAATCAGGACGGCGTTGTTTTAAGGCTGGCACCTGAGCTGAACAGTCTTTTATGGAGCACTTACATCGGAGGCGACAAGGAAGATGCCGCTTATTCAATCAAATCTGCCGCAAACGGTGATATTTACGTCACAGGAAATTCACAGAGCAGCACGCTTCCGACCAGTTCCAGTTCTTTTCAGCAGAAACTTAGCGGTACCGAAGACGCATTCGTTGCAAGGTTCTCAGCCGACAAGCTGGCCGGAATGACGTATCTGGGAACGGCTAATGCGGATGCCGCTTATCTTATCGACCTGGATGCAAGCAGTAATGTGTACGTTTATGGACTTACAAACGGAGCATACCCGGTAAGTCCGGGTGTTTACAGCAATGAAAAAAGCGGCCAGTTCATTCACGCGCTGGATGCGACATTGTCCAAAACAGTTTTTTCAACGGTTATAGGATCGGGGCGGGGTACGCCGGATATTTCCCCGACGGCATTTCTGGTGAGCGAATGCGGGAATATTTACATAGCCGGCTGGGGCGGAAACGTCAATTCAGATACGGATTTCAATCCGGCGAGCAGTACGAATAACCTTAAAGTAACGGACGATGCCATCAAATCCACAACCAACGGGAACAACTTTTACATTGCCATTCTGGAACAGGGCGCCAAGTCGCTTCTGTATGCTACCTATTTCGGAAGCTCCACGCGCACGGGCTTTATTCAGGGCGATCATGTGGACGGCGGTACAAGCCGGTTTGACAAAAACGGAACTATTTATCATGCAACCTGCGCCTGTGGCGGAACGCATTTTCCTGTAACACCGCAAGCCTGGTCCAAAACGAACAACAGCGAAAACTGCAACAATGCAGCCTTTAAAATCGATATCGACAGGTTAAAAGCAGACTTTGACGTTTACTCCGGAAGTACCAAAGATGTAGTCCGCGGATGTGCGCCGCTGGAACTTACGTTTATCAATACGAGCGAAGGCGGCGTGGATTATATCTGGGACGTCGGCGAAAGCACCATTTCCCGCGAAGAAGATCAGGCGGAATATACTTTTAAAAATCCGGGCGAATATACTGTCACTCTAAAAGCGTATAACCGTCTGAGCTGCAAGCGCATGGATGTAGCACAGAAAAAAATCATTGTGGAAACGCTGAATACCAAAGTAATGGCGGATACTGCAGTTTGTGAAAATTCTTCCGTCAAGCTTTTTGCATCCGGCGGCACGCAGTACAAATGGTCGCCTGCTGCCGGAATGGACAATGCGGCAAGTGCAACACCAACTGTTACGGTAAAGGAGAATACGGAATTTACGGTGGAAATCAGCAATGCAAGCGGTTGCAAGGTAACTGAAAATGTAAAAGTAAACGTGGAAAAGAAATCCGATTTTGTTGATATGCCCGATACCGAAGTTTGTGCAGGTTCTACTGTAGTGTTAACCGTTTCCGGAGATGCAAAACAGTACCGCTGGCTGCCCAATGACGGTTTGCCGGAAACAATCGGACAATCTGTAACGGTAAAACCGGAAAAAACAACAACTTACACGATTGAAGGCATTTATGACGACGGTTGCAGGCCGGTCAGGGAAATTACCGTTAAAGTGGACAGAACCTTTGAGCCGGCTTTTGAAATAGCGCAGTCGGGCGGCGCGTGCAATGCTCCTTTTTCTTACTCCATGATCAATCATACCAAAAATGCACAAAAGTATGAATGGGATCTGGGCGCAGGCCATGTGACGGGTGAAAAGGACATAAAGGAATATGTTTACGAAACACCGGGAGATTATACCGTTACTTTGACGACTTACAATGCTGCGGGATGCGCACTTTCATTGTCCAAAACGCTGTCGGCTGCTCCGGCATTTACGCTCAGCAACGTTATTACCCCGAATGGCGATGGCAAAAATGATTTCTTTGTTGTTCCGGTTCCGGCTTCGTCGCTGGAAGTTTTTAACCGCTGGGGAAAGTCCGTTTTCAAAGCGTCGGATTATAAAAATGACTGGGGAAAAGGCATTGCCAACGGTACTTATTTCTATGTAGTGGATACGCCGCAGGGAAACCACTGCAAAGGCTGGGTTGAGGTTTTGGAATAAATAAATTTTAGCTTAAATTGTTTCTTGTCACTATAATCCCGATTTTATGAAAAAGCTGATCCTGTTTTTACTGGGAATAATCGCCATGTGTACGGCTCATGCACAAAACGCAGGCCATTTTGGAAAAGAGATAAATGATAGCAAAGCCATGGAGGCAAGCGCATTGCCTCAAAAGATGGGAAACAAAACAGAAATGGATGCCAAGGTAAGCGGTACCGTTGAATCCGTTTGTCAGGTGAAAGGCTGCTGGATGAAAGTCAAAATGGCCGATGGTGAAACCATGCGCGTGATGTTCAAGGATTATGCCTTTTTTGTTCCGAAAGATATAGCCGGCAAAACCGTTGTGTTTGAAGGAGAAGCACAAAAGAAAACCGTTCCTGTCGAACATCTGCAGCATTATGCAAAAGACGCGGGCAAAAGCCAGGAAGAAATTGCCAAAATCACCGAACCAAAAGAGGAGCTCACATTCATTGCAGATGGCGTCATTGTGAAATAATCGGATTCTATAAAGTTAGAAGTAATCGGACGGACACTTTTGTATAGCAAAAGTGTCCGTCTTTATTTATGAAATCTGCATTTACCTGTTTTCTGTTTGTTCTGCTTTTTACTTCCCGGTTACTGTTTGCCCAGAACGGCAAAATCAAATGGTGGAATCCGGAGACCGCAACTTTTCCCGTCATTGAAGGTCAGGCGTGGCCGAAGGAACTGAAAAGCCCGTATGACCGGCTTCCTGCACGCGCAGAAAAGCAGGTTCGTGAACCGGTTTGGGACCTTGCCGGAATGCCTTCGGGTTTAATGCTTCGATTTCGCGCCAATTCATCTGAAATCAGCGTCCGTTATGTGGTCAGCGGACAACATGCTTTGCCGCATATGCCTGCAACCGGCGTGAGCGGCGTGGATCTTTATGCATTGTCAAATGACGGAGACTGGCTTTGGTGTGCAGCAAAATATGCTTTCGGCGATACGATTACCTTTGATTTTAAAAACCTGAATCCAAACGACAACTATCATAAAAAAGGTCGGGAGTACAGACTTTTTCTGCCATTGTATAACAAGATAAAGTGGCTAGAAATAGGAACACCGGAAAAAGCTGAATTTACGCCTCTGGCAGTAAGGCCTGACAAGCCGGTTGTTGTTTACGGAACTTCCATCGCGCAGGGCGCCTGTGCTTCCCGGCCGGGAATGGCCTGGACGTCGATACTTGGAAGAAAGCTGGATCGTCCGCTGATTAACCTTGCTTTTTCCGGAAACGGAATGCTTGAAAATAAATTGATCAACATGATTTCGGAAATAGATGCCAAAATGTATGTACTCGATTGCCTTCCGAATATGACCATCCGTCCGGAGGATCCTGATAGTGATCTGACGATTGAAGACGTTTACAAACGGATTCTCGCTTCGGTGCATACTTTGCGTGAAAAACGGCCAAGTGTTCCGATTGTCCTCGCCGCACATGCCGGCTATACGGATGGAGACATCAATCCGCAAAGCAGGCATTTTTACATGGAAGTAAACGAGACGCTGGAAAAGGCTTATGCCGCGTTGAAATCGGAAGGAATAAAGGAGCTTTACATGATTCCGAAAGAAGATTTCAAACAGGATACGGAAACGATGGTTGATGGAACGCACCCGAATGACCTTGGCATGATGCGCTATGCCGAGGGTTACGAAAAGCACATCCGTATCATTCTCCATGAAGAAACCGGTGCGTTTTCAACGACAAAGCCATTGACGCAAATGCGGGAACTGTATAATTATGACTGGGAAGCAAGGCACCGTGAAATCCTTGAACTGAACAAGAAATCTGTACCAACGAATGTAATCATCGGCAATTCCATTACGCATTTCTGG
This sequence comes from Dyadobacter sediminis, assembly GCF_005860765.1. GTDB lineage: Bacteria > Bacteroidota > Bacteroidia > Cytophagales > Spirosomataceae > Dyadobacter > Dyadobacter sediminis. Next base: position 666,264 of record NZ_VCEI01000021.1, read on the forward strand.
GGCGGCATGCCGAAAGGTCCGCGTGCAGTAGGCGAGGATTCCTGGATGGATACGTTCGGCAAAAATGCAAGAAATCTGGGTTATGGCTGGGACCGGATTGAAAATGTTCTGTGGCGGGTTCATCATGGCGAGCTGGACGGCGATCCGATCAGCCGGATTTTTGTCAATATCGGAACGAACAACCTTCATCTGAATACGGATGATGAAATTGTGGAAGGCTGGCGGTTGCTGATTAAGGCAATAAAATACCGGCAGCCAAAGGCACAAATCACCATGTTAGGCATTTATCCGAGACGCGCGCAGGAAGCCAGAGTGGAAAAACTCAATAAAAAACTGGCATTGCTGACCGGTGGAACCAATGTTGATTATCTGGATCCCGGAAAAGTATTTTTGCAGAAAGACGGTAAAATTGACGAATCGCTGTTTTCAGACGGGCTGCATCCCAATGCAAAAGGCTACTCGGTTCTTGGAAAAGCAATCAAATCATTTGTAAAGTAAACTCTATAAAATAATCCCTAAACCAAAAAGAATCACAAACAGCAACGTGGAAAGTGCCATTTGTTTCAGGTACGGGTCCAGTTCGCTGGCTTTCTGCAATCTGGAAACGGCCAGACCGTTTTTGATAAAAAGCGGAAAACTGAGCAGGAAAAACAGACTTGTATACCCTGAAAAATTCTGGATTGTATAAATTAGAACACACAGCATGCCGATCAGGAGAATGCACCAATGATAACGGATCGCCTTTTCCCTGCCAAGTCTGACCGGAATGGAATTCTTGCCCGTTGCCCTGTCCGATTCTATGTCGCGAATGTTGTTAATATTCAGAACGCCAACTGCGAAAAGTCCGCAGCTTGTAGCCGGAAGCAGCAAACTCCAGTCCCATACATGCGTATGCAGATAACTGCTGCCGAGAACACCGACCCATCCAAAAAAGATCAGTACCGAAAGGTCGCCAAGCCCGACATAGCCATACGGTCTTTTGCCTGCGGTATAAGTGATGGCAGCGATAATACATGCAATCCCGATTCCAAGGAATACCCAAAATACGTTTGCTGAGGCATTGCGTAAGGCAATCGTCAACAGTGAAATGCCGGAAACCAACGCAAGTACCGAAAAAAGAATAATCGCTTTCAGCATAGCGGAAGCCGGAATATGGCCGGAATGAACGGCCCGGCGCGGGCCTTCACGCAAGTCTGTATCCTTGCCGTTCACTGCATCGCCGTAATCATTGGCGAAGTTGGAAAGTACCTGAAGAAGAATGGTTGTTAGAATGCTTAAAGCTGCAACGGACCAGCTGAAATTACCTTTGGAGGCGGCCAGAAAGCAACCCATTAATATGCAGGAAAGCGCAAGAGGCAAAGTGCGCGGGCGTGCCGCTTCAATCCAGGGATTCATTTTATATCAATTTGATTAACATCATGCCTGAGCTTTCATTTCTGCCCAGTCAATGATTTTTTCTGCAAGCTGCAAACCTTCTGAAGAAATGGCTGCACTCAGATTTCCATCATAACTCATGGAAAGATGCAGTGTATCGTAAGCTGCCAGAAATGCAGATAATATTTTTTTGTCTACCGCAGAAAGTTCCTTCTGATACCATTCTACACTTTTCCTGCCTTTTTTATTTCCCCCGAGAATGCTGTCCAGTGCGACCAGAACGCCGGTGTAAGCAGTATGTCCGGCCATTTTTACGTATTTACGATCCGTGTAATAACCATCTTCTTTAAGCGCTTTGTCACGCAGGATTTCCCTGGCGTTGGAAAGGTATCTTTTGGCTTCTGCAATTTCATTGATTTTCATAGTGTGCTGTTATGTTTTCCATTTTTAGTATATTAATCAGCGGAACCAGATCAAATTTATTGATCCCGGCTCCGCTGATCATTGCATTTCAAATCATCAGATTCCGACTGCCTTTAAAAATTCAGGATCGGTTGGTAAGATTTTGGATGCAAAGAAATTTGTCAGTTCACCATTTTCATTGACAACATACTTGCAGAAATTCCAGGTCGGAACTTTGTCGTTCCAGCCGTTGAGGTCTTTTGTTGTAAGCCACTTGTAAATAGGCGCCTGATCTTCGCCAAGAACAGAAACTTTTTCAAACATCGGAAATGTAACGCCGTACGTTTTGGAGCAGAAAGTAGCAATTTCTTCACTGGTTCCCGGCTCCTGACCGCCGAAATTATTGGCAGGAAAACCCAGAACGACCACTTTATCGCCATGTTCCTTGTTGAATTTTTCCCAGTCAGCGTACTGTTTGGTATAGCCGCATTTGGAAGCAACATTCAGGATAACCACTTTTTTTCCTTTGTATTTGCTCAAATCCACCGTTTCGTCGCCTACGAGCGATTTTACTTTGAAGTCGTACAAGGAAAGTTTCGCAGTTACATGTTCCGCAGGTCTTTTGGCAATTTCGGATTTGTCAGCAAAAATACCGCTGAATAAAGAGGCAATCATAATAAAAAGCGATTTTACGAGGTCCATGATAAGAATTGGTTATTGTTAGATTTTAACTGTTTGACTGTATAATATACGTAATTTTTAACAAAACGATTCATCCTTTTTTTACTAATAACCCTGCTTACCAACAGCTACATACGTTCCGGTACTTCTATGCCCAATAACCCCAAAGCTTTGCGAATCGTTTCCGAAACTACTTTTGATAATGCAACCCGGAATTGTACGGCTTCGGGATCAGGATCGGAGAAAATGGAAACCTCGGCATAAAACTGGTTGTAGACTTTCGCCAGTTCAAATGCATAAAGCGAAATAACCGAAGGAGCAAAGTCACCGGCGGCGCTCAATACCCTTGCAGGATATTGCGACAACATAAAAATCAGCTCTTTTTCAGCTTTGTGCACTTCATAATTCGCTGATGGCAATTTGCCTTCAATCCCGGACTGCTCCGCTTTTCGCATGATCGAACGGATCCGCGCATAAGTATACTGAATGAACGGCCCGGTATGCCCTTGAAAGTCAATGGATTCTTCCGGGTTGAAAAGCATTCTTTTTTTAGGGTCCACTTTCAGAAGAAAGTACTTTAACGCGCCGAGTGCAAGCTGGTTATAAAGCTGATTGGCTTCCTTGCTTTCAAAATCATCAATTTTTCCAAGTTCCTGCGTGCGATCAGAAGCGGTCTGAATCATCTGCGAAATCAGGTCGTCGGCATCGACAACGGTACCTTCGCGCGATTTCATTTTACCGGAAGGCAAATCGACCATTCCGTAACTGATATGATAACAACCTTCGGCATACTGGCGGCCGAGCCGTTTCAGGATGGCAAAGAGCACTTTGAAATGATAATCCTGCTCATTGCCCACAACCCACAAATAGCGATTGTTATGGTAATCATTGTTTTTCAGTTCCGTAGTTCCGAGATCCTGCGTAATGTAAACGGAAGTTCCGTCGCCGCGCAAGACCAGTTTTTCATCCAGTCCTTCTTCTGCAAGGTCAATCCAGACCGAATTATCGCTTTTCCGGTAAAAAACATTTTTTTCAATACCTTCTTCAATAATGTCTTTTCCTAACAGGTACGTATTGGATTCATAATACGTTTTATCAAATCCGACGCCGATCTTGTTGTACGTTTCACTGAAACCTTCATACACCCAACTGTTCATTTTTTGCCACAAGGCTACCGTTTCCGGATCGCCGTTTTCCCATGACAGCAGCAGTTGCTGTGCTTCCAGCATCCACGGCGCTTTTTTTGAAGCTTCATCCTCAGGCATGCCCTGCGCTACAAGTTCGCGGATCTGCGATTTGTACTCAATATCAAATTTTACATAATACTTTCCCGCAAGGTGATCGCCTTTGATGCCGCTGGATTCCGGCGTTTCGCCGTTGCCCAGTTCGCGGTAAGCCAGCATGGATTTGCAGATGTGAATACCGCGGTCGTTGACAAGACAGGTTTTTACCACATCATAGCCGCCTGCTTCCAGTATTTTCGACAAGGAATCACCAAGGAAATTATTCCTCAAATGTCCCAGGTGCAAAGGTTTATTGGTGTTTGGAGAAGAAAATTCCACCATAACCGACTGACCATTAGCAGGAAATGTACCGAACGCCGTATCGCTGAGGATCTGGTCAAACAGGTTCAGCCACGTGCTGTCTTTGAGGTTAATGTTCAGAAAACCTTGGACAACATTGAAATTATCTACAACTAAGCTATTGTTTTTGAGATAGTTGCCAATAATCTGCCCGATTTCTGCCGGCGCTTTGCGAGTGGATTTGGCTAATGGAAAAGTAACAAAAGTATAAAATCCTTCAAATTCTTTCTTTGTAGGTTGTAAAATGATGTCTTCGGCAGAAATGTCAAAACGCTGTTGGATTGCTTTTTGAATGTCTTGCTTTAAAATGGCTTCAATTGACATGAAAAATAGGGTCAAGCAGGAGAGCAGATTCTGTTAAAGAATGATATTTCTCCAGGTTTTTATTTGATTGAAATTATTTACAAAATAAATAGCAATGTTATTCTTTTTGATGCAAAATTAGAGTAATTATTGATGAGACTCACACCCCGGACAAAGAAGTTATGAATATCCATCCATTATATTCGACGCGGATTTACATGATCCTGCTGCTGGGCCTGTTCCCGCTATGCGGCGCATGGGCGCAACTGCAGCAATCGGACCGCCTGGAAATTAAAACAAGTTCTGCTACACCCGAGGAATTTGAAGTATTTAGTCTGGGCGAGCGTGGAATATTATCTGTAGTGCGGGGAAATGATTATGGTAACAGCCGCAATGAACAATGGCAGTTTGTAAAATATGATACCACGCTGAAAGTACTCTGGCGTACAACTTACAAACTGGATTTCAGATATATACCGGTAATGGCCTACAAAGGTGCGGAAAGCGGTTACTGGCTGTTTGCCGAGCCGGACACGGATCGTTTTTTGTTTATGCAGCTCAATTTCAGTGATGGCTCCATTGATACATACAAAGGAAACTTGCTGGCCGGCGTAGATGTGCAGCATTTCAAGGTTATGGGAAGCAAAGCGCTTGTTTCCGGTTATTACCGCTCACGCCCGATTGTCATAGTGCATTCCTTTTTTGATCACACGACACGCGTTTTGCCGGGATTGTTCGAAAAAAATACAGAACTTAATAATGTTGATATCAATGAAGTGGACGGCTATATCAATGTAATTACGTATGCCTATCGCAAAAAAAACTGTGTTTTTGAGATCAAAACTTATAATTACGACGGAAAGCTGCTTAAAAAAACATCGCTCAGCGATCCGCGGTATAGCTTTATTTCAGGTCAGATCGTTCCGCTGAACCCGGACGATTCTTATCTGATCGGCAATTACTCCGTTGGATGCACGCAATATTCCCAAGGTCTTTTTGTAACGCATATTGAAGACGACGAACCTCAGGAACCGCAGTTTATAGAATTTTCCCAGCTTCAGAATTTTTTCAACTACATGAAGCCGAAACGCAAACAGAAAATGCTGGAACGGATTGGTAAAAGAGAAAGCCTGGGCAAAGAAAACCGTTTCAGGTACCGGCTGCTTGTGCATGAACTGATCCAGACTGACAATGAAATCGTGCTCGTTGCGGAAGTTTATTATCCCAATCAGCGGTCATCCAATCCGGTTATTGCAGGCGGACTTTCCCGGCCTTATTTTTCGCGCTCGCTCGAAGGTTACCGTTACACGCATGCCATCGTATGCGGTTTTGACCTGAACGGTAAATTGATCTGGGACAATTGCATCACGATAAAAGATCTTACTAGTTATGATCTTCAGGAAATGGTCCAGATTACACCCGTTGACGATTATTTTGTGCTTGCATATCCGCAGGATGGTGAAATCCACACAGAGGTAATCAGCCGTAATACGGTGGTTGTGAAAAATGAAAAGTTCAAGATTGTGCCAAAGTCTGAAAAGGAAAAGGTTCTTAACAGCGAAGATGCTTATCTTTCTCCGTGGTACGGACAGTATTTTCTGGCTTACGGCATGCAGCGGCTGGGAACTTCATCCGTAGGCCAGGGCAGGGAGGTTTTCTATATTGACAAGCTTACGTACAAAACAGAAGACATCGGCAAAGCGACCAAAGCAGAAGCATCAAGGCCTTAATACGGAAGTTTCAGTCAACCATCCAGATCTGGTCGGAATGGAAGCCCTGTTCTTTCCATTCCACCTGTACGCGCTGACTTTCGACTGTACTTACATTCATGCCTACATAATCCGGATCAATGGGCAGTTCCCTGTTATAGCGTCTGTCGATCAGTACCATTAACTCGACCATTTTGGGACGCCCGAATGCGGTCATGGCATCCAGCGCAGCCCGGACCATTCGTCCGCTGGCCAGCACATCGTCGATCAGGATTACTCTTTTGCCTTCAATCAAAAAAGGTACATTGGTTTTGTTTGGCAACAACGGCGATTCCCGTCGACGGAAATCGTCTCTGTAAAAAGTAGCGTCCAGATAACCCAGCGGAATATTTTTGCCTGTACGTTCACGTAATTCCGCAATGATCCTTTCCGCAAAATATATTCCTCTCGGCTGCAGACCCATTACTACTGAATTTGAAAAATCCTGATGATTTTCAATAAGTTGCTGACATAACCGGCTGGTCATGATTTCAAGTAACGGGCTGGCTAGTATTAATCGTTTTTGGGGCATGATATAATTTCCCTGAATTTTAGCCTAAATTAAGTGCTCAAAAATGAAATCAAAAACTTTTATCAAATGAAATATCTTATTGCCGGGTTAGGAAATATCGGTCCCGAATACGCATTTACCAGACATAACGTCGGTTTTATGGTTCTGGACAGGCTGGCAGCACAGCACGATTTCAAGTTTTCCTTTGAGCGTCTGGCTTTTGTAGCGGAATGGAAACATAAAGGCCGGCAGATCTATTTTATAAAACCGACTACTTTCATGAATCTGAGCGGAAAAGCAATCCGGTATTATATGGATCAGTTTAAAATTCCGACTGAAAATTTGCTGGTTATTGTAGATGAACTGCAGTTGCCTTTCGGGACTTTACGGATTAAACCCAAAGGAAGCCATGGCGGGCATAACGGTCTAAAAAATATTGAAGAATTGCTTTTGACAACGGAATATCCTCGACTGCGGTTCGGAATCGGCAATAATTTTCCGCGCGGCAGGCAAGTAGATTACGTGCTTAAACCATTTTCCAATGAAGAGATGCCGGAACTTCCCATATTTCTGGACAATGCGGGAGATATGGTTTTATCTTTTTGTACTTTGGGGATACAGTCAACAATGAATAATTATAATCAATGATTGAATTATTTAAAGAAAATATAAATATTTCAAGATTGCAATTTATTCTGTTTGAAATTGAAATTGCCAAATATTAAATATTCTGGTACTTGTTAATGAGTATAATATTGTATATTTATAATTAATAAAAATATAATCTTCCAAATAAAATTTTGTTGAAGCGTTTTGAATGAATTTGTAATTTCAAAATTAATACGGACATTTGCATTGTAGTTGATGTAAAACGGAATTGAATAAATCCGGGAAGTACAAGAAGTCAAACTAGTGCTTGGACGAGGTTACAATTACAAAGCTGCGGAATGCAGTATTTACATAAAGAGATTAGAAGTTTAAGTAAAAAATAATTAATTGACTTCTTCTAATTTATTTGACGTATTTATTTGTATAGGAATGATTTTTTTGTAAAATTGAAAATGAGGAGTATTATTGAGTAGGTTGTTACTTTATAGTATGATACCAGATTCAAAAGTCAAACGAAAACTGAAATCTGCCTGATTTAAACAGGTTCATTTTAAAATTCGGAAATTATGTTTCTGAAAATAAACAGAATGGGTTTCAGAGTTCAATTAAAGAAAATATACAGAGTTGATTTATCTGAATTCGAGTATCCTGAAACGAATTTATTTAGCAACTTTTAGGTTATAAAAGATAAGAAAAGGTTAAGGGTTTAGGAATAGTCAGTATAAAGCCGTCTCAGTGAGATGGCTTTATCTTTTTACAGGCTCTGCCCATACTTCCACGCGGCGGTTGGATTTTTTCTGAGTTTCGGACTGATTTACTTTATTTGGTTGTGCCGGACCGTAACCAGCTCCTTCAATCCGGTTTTCAGGAATCCCTTTGCCCGTCAGATACGTTTTAATCGTTTCAACGCGTTTTCTGGATAAGTCCAGATTCTTCTCGAAATTGCCGGTATTGTCCGTATGTCCTTTCAGAATAATCTTCAGGTCCGGCCTTCTTTGAAAATAGGAAACAATGGAATCGATCTCGGAAAGTGCTTCATCTTCCAGCACTTCCGTACTTTGTGTGAAATACAAAGTCTTTAAAGGAGCATCGTAAGTTTCGGCTGAAAGGCTGATCAGCGATTTGACTTCTTCGTAGCGGTTGGACGTTTTAACCGCAATGCTCCGGGACTGGAAACCATTTGCCTGTGCCGATATTTTGTAAGACTCAAAGGGCGTAAGTTCGAATTTGTAAATGCCGTTCACCGTTTTAGCCAGTGCAACCAGTGAATCGTTCACACTTTTTCTGACAGTTACTTCGGCATCATTAACCGGTTTCAGATTTTTGCCATCGTAGACACGGCCGGTCACATTCACAAGATTGCGGTTGTTTTTGACAGGCTTCTCCGGCGCGGATGCCGTCACTTCCGGCTTTTCATCTTCGGATTTTGCAGTTTCCTTGTAATCTTTACTAATCGTCTGATAGCTCCGTCGGATAAAAACAGGCGTCATCACGCGGTCATAAACACGGATGAGCGCAATAGAGCCGGCACTTGATTCGTGGTTTGCAATCAGATCATCCTGAAAAAAATTGAGAACCTGATCATTGTCCAGCATTCCTTCCGTACCCGGGTCCTTGAATTCCAGCTTGGACTGGCCGTTGATATACATTTTAATGATCTTGGTTTCAAAATCGCGCGAATAGACGTAATGCACGTATTGGTTCGCTTTTACCGGCGCTTTTTCACCAATTGCAAAATCGTAAAAGTTCAGTTTTCCATCATATATGTAACTGCCGTAATCGCTTTTTCTGTTCTTGAAGTCCAGAACACGTTTCCAGCTGTCGAGCTCGTCCAGTTTGAAATAAATCTCAACCGTAAATGACTTGTTCAGAAACCCTTTTGCTTCGGAGTTGTTGAACTGAAGACCGCTGTTTTTTTCAAACCGGTAAGTGGTTCGGCTCAAATCATCGGATCCCGGGATCTTTTCCTTTATAAACTGGCCTGCCTGCCCGAGTGGTTTCAGCGCCGGTCCGGCATTTTCGATAGGAAGAAGGGCGTTATTAAAATCATATGTCCACTGGCTTTGGGAAAATGAAGGAAAATACAATCCGGTAAAAAGAATCGCCAGGATGTAACTTGCATTTTTTTTGCTAATCATGCCCAAAAATATAAAAAGTGAAAGCGGAAGCCGAAATGCATCACGTATTTTTGGCGCATAATAATTAGAAGTGTGAAAAATATTGCAACCGGAATTCTATTTTCCATATTATGGTCTTCTGCTTCTGTGGCTACCAAATTTGGTGTACAATCTGCTGCTCCGCTGATCCTGGCCAACATCCGGTTTTTTATAGCCGGCATTCTGCTGCTTTCGTTTTCCTATCTGTTCGGAAAAGACAAATCCTATCGTTTGCCCGACAAAAATGAATGGAAACAGCTGGCACTTTTCGGATTTTTAAATACAACGCTTTATCTGGGCCTCTACGTGTATGCCATGAAATATACCGCAGCCGGAATCGGCAGCCTTGCCGTTTCAGTAAATCCGCTGATTATCGTTTTATTGTCTGCCTGGTGGCTGAAAAGACGGCCGGGAACCAATGAATGGCTGGGAATTATTCTTGGAATGGCCGGTGTCGGCATTGCCACTTACCCGCTTTTGGCGGATAGTTACACGACGCTGGGCGGCATTGCGTTGCTTCTGATTAGTATGGTTGCCGTTTCCGCAGCAAGTGTTTACTATGCAACCGTAAAATGGACATTGCCCAACCTGCTTATTAACGGATGGCAGGTTTTTCTGGGCGGAATTTTCCTTCTTCCTGCCACTTTTTTCATCACTGACTTTTCGGCAACTGCATGGGATCAGCGTTTCTGGTTTTCTGTATTATGGCTTAGCCTTGCCGTTTCAATTATAGGGTTGATATGCTGGTTTTATTTGTTGCGAATCGATACAGTCCGGGCTTCTTTATGGCTGTTTCTGTGTCCGCTGTTCGGATTCTTTTTTGCATGGTGGCTTATGTCGGAACCCGTTACCATTTATACAATAGCAGGAACCGTACTCGTGATAGCCGGCCTGTATGCAGGACAGCGGACCAAACTGATGCGTAATAAAGAAAGCTGATCGGGAATTTCAATCCACCAGGATTTCACCCCGCAGGTACAGTTTTGCCTGGCCGCCAATCAGAACGCGTTCTCCGTCCAACTCGCATTTTAGGTATCCGCCGCGTTTGGAAAGCTGTTTTGCTGTCAGTTTGTTTTTTGAAAGTTTTTCCGCCCAATATGGAATCAATGTCGTGTGCGCAGAACCTGTTACGGGATCTTCGTCAATTCCGGATTGCGGTGCAAAAAATCTTGAAACAAAGTCCACATCGTTGCCGGCAGCAGTAACAATGATTCCTCTCGCCGGAATGGTGGAAAGAACAATGATATCAAAGTCGAGATTTTGCACAGCTTCTTCGGATTCCAGTACAACCAGATAATCGCTTTTGCCTTTGTAAACTTCCAGCATGGTGGTCGAATTAAGGCTTTCCATCAAAGCAGGAGGCGGAACGGCAACCTGGAAATGATCTACGGGAAAGTTCAGCGTGAGCCAGTCTTCCTTGCATTCAACGATCAGTTCGCCGGACCGGGAGCTGAAACGGATCACCTGTCCTTCGTAGCCTTGAATATTGAAAATGACGTAAGCCGTTGCAAGTGTGGCATGCCCGCAAAGATCGACTTCTACAGCCGGTGTAAACCAGCGGATATGGAACCCCGTTTCAGTCGGCACATAAAAGGCCGTTTCGGCCAGATTATTTTCGGCAGCAATCTGAAGCATTGATTCATCCGAAAGCCATTCGGTTAACGGAACAACTGCTGCAGGGTTTCCACAAAAAAGCTTGTCGGTAAAGGCGTCAATCTGGTAGATAGGAAGTTTCATGTAAATCGCAAATGGGGGTTGGCAATACCAAGGTATTAAAAATATTTTCTATTGAATGAAGTTGTCTCCGGAAAATTCTAACATTAATATTGGAATCAGAACAAATTATCCGCATTTCGCCAGTTCGGAAAATATAGTATCTGCTGCTTAACCAGCAATATTCATTTTTTCAAAACCTGTAAAGATCATTGCCGGCTCTTTGTGTTTCTGTTTATAAAGTTATAAATGTAAGAATATCTTTGTAAAATATGTTTACATTTCAAGATTCAATAGTTTTATAAATTTCTACTTTACTTCGGTAAACGTCAATTTTGGAAATTTCATGGCATTTTCAATCAGCCTGATCTGGACGGCAAGGATGCCGGCTTCTGCTTCAGTATCAATCTTTTCCGGATCATCCGTAGGTTTGTGATAATCGTCATGGCCGCCGGTATGAAAGAACAAAACCGGGATTTGCTTTGCATAAAAAGATCCGTGATCGGAGCCGCCGCTTCCTGCCCGATCTGTAAAAAATTTGATTTTACCCGTTACGTCCTTGAAAACAGCCGGCCATTCTTCACTGGTACCAAAGCCTCCGATGCCAACGCCGCGGTTCGGGTCGTACCGGCCAATCATATCCATATTGGACATAAAATTTACTTTATCCAGTGGAATCGTCGGATTGTTTACAAAATGCCGGGAACCCAGCAGGCCCAATTCTTCTGCGCCAAAGGCGATAAACAGAAAATTACATGATTCCTTCACATCATTTTTTGAGAAATACCTCGCCAGTTCAAGCAGGCCGGCCACTCCGGAAGCATTGTCGTCGGCGCCGTTGTGAATCTGGCCTTTCGGTTTTTCCGCTTTCGAACTTCCTTGTCTGCCCAGCCCGAGATGGTCAAAATGCGCCCCGATGATGATGGTATATGCAGCTCCGTTGTCCAGAAAACCGATGACATTTCTCGTTTGCCAGATACTGTCCGAAACCGTTACGCGCCTTACTTTTGCTGTAAAAGGCTGATAAAATCCATGAGTGCCTTTTGGCTGAAGTCCGTATTTTTTAAACTGTTTCTTTACGTATTCCGATGCTTTGTCATTTTCCCGGCTTCCGGTTCCCCGGCCTTTCATTTTGTCGGAAGCAAGTTTCCGGATATGGCGGGAAATGTTTTCGGGAGAAGGTTCTATGCTTTGGGAAAGAGAAATGTGAGCAATAAACAACAATAGAAATACAATCGGATAATTTTTCATTGAAACATGGAATCGTTGGCCGGCAAAGATAAAACCGTCCTTATTGGTTCAAAATAGTAATTGCGCTTTTATTTGCATTTTCAGGCACCGGCACTTAATATTGCACCATCAAGTCAATTGCTTCACTTTTATCAGCGATTGATTTATAAAGAAGAGGCGAGAGAATGGGCTCAATGAACCTCTGGCAACCTGCTACCATTTGGAGAAAGGTGCTAATTCCCACCTAAGTTATTAGGAGATATAAACTCAATTCGTGTGAACTTACTGTTAGAAATTTCCGTAAGCCGGATGGCTTTAATCTCGCATCTACAATTGAAAATCAATTTTTCAGTTGCTCAGGCTGCTTTTTATGCCATGCATGGAACGCAGCATATTTATTTTTGAATCAACCTTTGTGCTTTGGCACTTATGCAAGCGGAACAAAAGATCTTTAAATATCCATATCCCTATTTTCTGGAAATAGGAGGCGAATTGCCAGGCTTTGAACTGTCTTATACAACTTATGGCGAAAGGAATGCAGACGACAGCAATATTGTATGGGTTTGCCATGCACTGACAGGAAGCTCCAACGTTGCCGAATGGTGGGACGGGCTGGTAGGAGAGGACAAATACTTTAATCCTGCAAAATACTTTATCATTTGCGTCAACGTAATCGGTTCTGCCTATGGCTCAACGGGGCCGCTTTCCATTAATCCGAAAACGCGTGAACCTTATTACCGCAATTTCCCGACTGTAACCGTTCGCGATGTGGTCGGCGCGATGGAACTGCTGAGGCAGGAACTGGAAATTCGTAAGATCAAAATCTGTATCGGCGGCTCGCTCGGCGGCCAGCAGGCACTGGAATGGGCGGTGGAAGTGCCAGACCTTTGTGAAGAACTGATCCTGATTGCTTCCAATGCGCTGCATTCTCCGTGGGGAATTGCATTCAATGAATCGCAGCGGATGGCTATCGCCGCTGATCCAACTTACGCAGAAGATCATGAAGACGCGGGCAGTATGGGCATGCGCGCTGCAAGGTCCATTGCACTGTTATCGTACCGGAATTACGATACCTATAATTTTACGCAGGCACGCGACAATCCGGATCAGATTGATGATTTCCGGGCATCTTCGTATCAGCAGTATCAGGGCGATAAATTTGTGAAACGCTTCAATGCATTTTCCTACTGGGTGCTTTCCAAAATTATGGATTCGCATAATGTCGGCAGGAATCGTGGCGGGATCGTGCATGCACTGGGACTTGTAAAAGCCAAAACGCTGGTTCTGGGAATCAAATCGGACCTTCTTTTTCCTTTATCCGAACAGCAGTTCCTGGCAAGACATATTCCCGATGCTGTTTTTCAGGAAATTGATTCTTTGTACGGTCACGACGGATTTCTGATTGAATACAAGCAGCTTACGCAAGTAATCCGCGCCTGGCAGGAAACTAACGGGCAGCTTCAGACGGCAAGGATCGGGTAAAAATACAAGGTTTACGTTTGGTATGCATTTTGCAGAAACACCGGAATTTCACTTAATGGAAATTTTAAATGTTCAAATTCGGCGCCAGATTAATCTTTGCCCTTATTGTCGTTCTGATAACGTTATTCAATTATTTCAGTAAAACGCAGGTAAATCCTGTAACGGGTAGAAAGCAGCGTGTAAGCATGTCGCCGGAAGAAGAAGTGCAGCTCGGGCTGCAATCCGCGCCGCAGATGGCAGCCGAATTCGGCGGACTTTATAAAAATCAGGAAGAGCAGAATAAGGTAAAAGCCATCGGACAAAAACTGGTTCTGGCAACCCATGCCGACAAATCTCCGTATAAATTTGATTTTCACGTTCTGGCTGATCCCAATACCGTGAATGCTTTTGCTGTTCCCGGCGGACAGATTTTTATTACCATGGGCTTGCTCAAAAAACTGAAATCCGAAGACCAGATTGCAGGCGTTTTAGGTCACGAAATAGGACATGTCATTGGCAGGCATTCTGCCGAGCAAATGGCAAAAACGAACCTTTTACGCGGACTGGCCGGCGCTGCGGGCGTTGCCGGCGGCGACTATACCACGGCTCAGACTGCACAGTATGTAGCCAATCTTGTTAATCTGAGTTACGGACGTGACGATGAGCTGGAATCCGATGATTTTGGCGTAAAGTTCATGCTGGATGCCGGTTATAATCCCGAAGCATTGCTGGATGTTATGAAAGTGCTGGAAGAAGCGTCAGGCGGAAACCGTTCTGCTGAATTCATGAGCACGCATCCGAGCCCGGCCAATCGGACTGGGCGCATCAAGGCCGCTATCGAAAAATACAGGCAAACTAATAACTGAAAAAGGGTTCAGGAATATTCAGTCAGGAGGATCAATTCTGCTTTGTTAAGCCAAGCAGCAGTTCGGGCTCGTTGGTGGTGATAAAGTCAACGTCTTTTTCCAGAAACCATTTCATGGTCGCTTCGTCGTTTACAGTCCACACATTTGTGATCAGTTTTTGCTGGCGCATGGCAGCAATGTAATCTTCTTTTCTTTTGTAAACACTGAAATGATAATCCATTCCGTCCAGTCCGGCGGCAGCAATTTCTTCAGGTGTTTTGTCTCCGTTCAGGTATTCCACATGCGCTTTGGGCGCAAGTTCTTTTACTTTTTTACAAACGTCAAAATCGAAGGCAATGTAGTCCGTTATTTTCTCGGCTTTCATTCTTTTGACCATTTCAACGCATTTGGTTGCCAGCGCAAGCGAACGCTCTTTTCCCATGGAAGAAGTTTTGATCTCCAGAATAAGCCTCGTCTTTTTCTGTTTGGAACCGGCTTTCAGATACGCTTCCAGCGTCGGAAGGCTTTCGCCGTTTGCCAGTTTGATATTGGAAAGCTCGGCAGAAGTGGTTTTTTCAAGATGCGTTCCTTGGATTTCATGATCGTGCAGTACATAAAGGACTGAATCCGCCGACATATGCACGTCAAATTCACTGCCGTAACATCCAAGCTTGATAGCATGTTCCAGCGCAGCAATGGAGTTTTCCGTTGCGCCGGTATTTTTCCATGCACCGCGGTGAGCGATTACTTTGTTTTTGTTCTGAGACATACTTTCAAAATTGATCAGGCAAAGTAAGCCAACTGCAAGCGTTAAAATATACTTCTTCATTTTAGAATGATTGGATTTTTTATAAAAGTCAGTTTATAGCGGTTTATACCGCATGCTGTTCTTTCCATTGAAAGCCGGAAATTACGGCTAGTTTGAGTAAACGGTATTAGCCGAATGTTAAATTTTAATGAAACGGGTTGTTCCGTTCTAAGGCCGGCTGAGAACCATGCGCTGTGCAAGTATGCATTTTAAATGCTAACTTCCTGCTATGGAACAGGGTGATGTCAAAATTTTAAAGAAAAAACCGATTTATCCGGTCAGTATCGAGTTAAGGAAATATCTGCGTTTTTATCAGCGGGACGCCAAGTTGCCGGTCGGTTATCAGGATTTGCTTGGCTTTTACGAATCATTTCCGGTTATGGATAAAAACGGGAAAGATACGTTATGGGAAAGTCCGATGTATCCGCCGCATGAAATGGAACGGCTTCATAACGGTTTGAAAAAAGCGTATGCCATGTTGAAAGCTTCGGGCAATCTGCGCATTGTCGAGCATAAATACATTGACCGCATTGATTACTGCAAGTTCGGCAATTCGAATCCTTTCCGGATCAAGATCGTGAACAGGCTGAATGATATTTACGATTATTTTTATGTAAAAAAAGCCGATGCTTCGCGCATTTACGGCCTCGAACTGGAAGAGATTTTTTCGCCTAATCAGGTTAATTATCTTGTCGACGGCGACAGCCTCATTGAAGAACATATTGCCGGCATTCCGGGTGATGAATTTGCGAAATCACGCTTGGGCCATACCGATTACAATCCGATCCGCATTGCAAAGGAGTTCGTAAAGTTCAACGAACGCTGCATGATTACGCTGCTGGGCGATATGCGTGCGTATAATTTCGTGATGCAGATCACGCCCGATTTCGATGATTTTCAGTTCCGTTTACGCGCCATTGATTTTGACCAGCAGTTTTATGAAGGCAATCTGAAAGTATACATGCCGCAGTTTTTCAAGGAAAACCGCCCGTATGTGGAACTGGCCATGGAACATTTGACGGATAAAACGGTTCTGCAGTATCAGCAGGAAGAGCAATCGTCGATTATGTATCAGGCCAGAAGTGAAAAACACCGCTTGAAGGAACTGCGCGATGTTTCCAAAAAAGACAATATTTCCACGATAGAAAACATTCATCAGCTCCGGGAAGGGCTTTTCAGGCATTATGCTGACAGCCATTATCATAAATGCGAAAGCATGACGGACATTATTGAACTCAACATCAAAAACGTGATCCGTCAGGTGAATGCGTGAAAATAGGACTTTCCTGAAAGATTAATCCTACCTTTGCAGAACCATTCAGCGGATGAAAGCTGTTACTTCTTTAATTTAAATCAATCAAAATCGGAAGGCATTCAACCTTCGCAGATTACAGAAATGAGCAAACACGGACGAATTCTCGTCGCCATGAGTGGCGGCATCGACAGCTCGCTTGCAGCTGTCATGTTACATGAACAAGGTTATGAAGTCATCGGCATGACGATGAAAACCTGGGATTACGCCAGCAGCGGCGGTACCAAAAAAGAAACCGGCTGCTGCTCGCTTGACTCCATCAACGACGCCCGGAACATTGCCGTTGAACTGGGATTCCCGCATTATATTCTCGATATCAGAACCGAATTCGGCGATTATGTCATTGATCATTTTACAGGGGAATACCTTGAAGGACGTACGCCGAATCCGTGTGTTTTGTGCAATACACACATTAAATGGGATGCGCTTCTAAAACGTGCAGACCGGCTGGACTGTGAATTCATTGCTACCGGACATTATGCCAATATGCAGTTCAACGACGGCCGTTATTATGTTTCAAAAGGAATTGACAGCTGGAAAGATCAGAGTTATGTGCTTTGGGGCGTTTCGCAGGAAAGCCTTTCAAGAACCAAGTTGCCGTTAGGTTATTTGCATAAATCCGAAATCAGGGAAATGGCTCGCGAAAGAGGGTTTATTGATCTCGTTAATAAATCGGAAAGCTATGAAATCTGCTTTGTACCGGATAACGATTACCGCGGATTTCTAAAAAGAAGAATCCCGGGTCTTGAACAGGAAGTGGCTGGTGGCAATTTCGTTTTTGAAGACGGAACGATTGTAGGAAAGCATGAAGGTTATCCGTTTTATACCGTTGGTCAGCGTAAAGGACTTGGCATCGCGTTGGGAAAACCGGCTTTTGTAACCGAAATACGCAAAGAAACGAATGAAGTGGTTTTGGGCGATTTGCCGGACTTGTTCCGCGACGGCATGAACGTCAGCAAGCTGAATCTGCAAAAATATGCATCCATTGAAAAACCGCTTGAAACAATCACCAAAGTACGATACAAACACGACGGAACGCCGGCGTTAATTGAACAAACAGAGCCGGACAGAATTGTAGCCCGTTTTCATGACGGCGTAAATGGCATTGCGCCCGGACAGGCGGCGGTATTTTATGAAGGCGACGATGTAATCGGCGGAGGCTGGATCATGAAAAGTTTCCGGCAGTAAAAAAAAATATCATTCAAATAGCAAAGCCCCGGAACAGCTGATGTTCCGGGGCTTTTTGTTATTTCAAAGCAAAAGAAAATAATAAATAAAAACCTGACGTGCTTAAAGGAGATGCAATCCAGCGCCGGTTCAGGTGCTTTATGATTTCAAGAAATTTATTTGATTCGTTGCCTTACAGCCTCGTACAAAACAATTGAACTGGCCACGGAAACATTCAGCGATTCCACTTGCCCGATCAACGGGATTCTTGCGCCGCTGTCGGCAAGCTGTATAAATTCTTTGGAAATCCCGTCTTCTTCCGAGCCCATAATGATGACAGTCGGAATGGAAAAGTCAATATCGTAAAGTGATTTATCTGTTTTTTCAGTACAGGCGATGATCTGCAGGCCGCTGTTTCTCAAATACAAAAGGGTTTCGTACAGGTTTGGTTCACGGCAAACGGGCAGGAAATTCAATGCACCGGATGAAGTTTTCATGGCATCCGCATTGATCTGCGCACCGCCTTTCATGGGAACGATAAGCGCCTGTACGCCTGCGCATTCGGCTGTTCGGGCAATAGCGCCGAAGTTTCTAACATCCGTAACCCTGTCAAGCAAAAGTAAAAGCGGCGTTTTTCCTTCTTCGTAAACCTGTGTCAATACATTATGCAGTGGCATGTACTGAATAGGGGATACAAACGCAATAACGCCCTGATGATTTTTACGTGTTACACGATTCAGCTTTTCAACCGGCACGCGCTGAAAAGGAACGCCCATTTCCTTGGCCAGTTTCTCGATTTCAGCTAATCCGAATTCACGCTGAATGAACAGACGTTCTATTTCCTTGCCCGAACGCAGGGTTTCAAGTACCGATTGCGTACCAAAAACCATATCGGCCTGGGACTGTCTTGGGGCGGGTTTTCTTACCGTATACTTCCGTTTCTCCATGCTTCTACTACTGGATACCAAATAGGCTGGTATTCGGCATAGCGAACCAGTTCATAATGATCATCCACAAATTGATTGTTTTTGCGATTAAATGTAAAATTGACGTTCTGAGCATTGCCCCGCTGGTCATACGTCCAGACTTCACGGTCTTTGCTGCGCTGCACTTTATCCGGCGATCCCAGAACGATGTAAATCATTCCCTTATCTGTTTTCCAGCCCTCTTTATACGTTGTGAAAAGCTGATTGGCTTCTTCCACGCGCCTGTAAAATGACCGGATGGATTGTTGTGCAAGCGGTGCATTTCCGTTCATCAGCGTAAGCCAGTATTTATCCAAAGTTTTTTTATAATCCTCGGCCTTTTTCATTTCATTGATCTCGTTGTTCGTGCTCATGTAAAGCAGCGGGCCGAGCAGCAGTTGCGGTTGTGTCAGCTTTGGAAAACGCTCATTTACAACCAGCAGGCCAAGTCCTTCGGATTGTGTTGTATCAGAAAAGATATTATAAAGTCCTTCTTTGGCAAATTGCAGCGTTTCATTGGAGTTGATCATGAAAGTACTGTCCACTTCCAGCGATTTGCTCACGTTTTTCTGTGCCACGTTCATGGGCGAGCCTGCCGCTTCAAAATCATGATTGTAATAATATACATGCAGTTTTTCACCGTTGCCATCTGCTTTTTTCAATGTAAAAGGCTCATTGATATTCACGTAATGGCGTTGTAAAGGTTGCTGGCTGGCTGCCGTATAAACACCGTAGGTAACATTTACATCCTGCTTCTTAAACCGGATTGTAAGGTCGTTCAGTACTTTTTTCAGTGTTCCGGCCTGACTGATTTCGCTCAGCAGAACGCCGTAATCCTTGTTCGGGCTTTTGATATCGTAAGCGATTACAATCTTGTCGCCAACCCGGGAAACATTGGACGAATCGAGTTTTACATTTCCGTAACCCAGGCGTTCTCTTGTCCCGTAATCGGAATAGATTACATAATTCAGGTTGTATAATTTTGTAAATTCTTCCGCAGCCATCGGGTTTTTTCCTTTATATGCATCCACATACAGGAAAACTTTGGTCTGCGTTGTATCTTTTAAAAGATATTTGCTCTGAATGGAAATAAGCGAAAGTTCTTCATTTACCGGAGCAGACTGTTGCGACGGCCGTACCTGTGCTTCCGGCAGTTGCTTTGCAGTCTTGTTCGACGAAGCGCACCCGGCCATGACCATCACCGACAATATATAAATGCAAAGGCTAAATCTGGTTCTCATATACGTGTTTTCATCATTTGAGAAATAACGAATGAACAGGTAAAATTACCCAATAAAACGGTAAGAAAATTTTTATTCCGGATTCTTGCTGCTCCGGCCTGCATTTTTTGTCTGGGATTCAATAGCATTCCATTGATCGTCAGTTACTTCTCTCAGAAAATTGAATTGGCCTGCTGAAAGAATTTCGCCTCCGTCGAGCGTAATGACTTCTCCCGTCATGTATGCCGAGTAATCCGACATCAAATAGGCGGCCAGATTGGCAAGTTCCTGATGATTGCCGACCCGTTGAAGCGGAATCCGGTTTTCAAAAGAAAATTTTTTGGCAAGTTCTTCCGGAAAAAGCCGGTCCCAGGCACCCTTTGTAGGAAATGGCCCGGGCGCAATGGCATTCAGACGGATACCGTGCGATGCCCATTCAAATGCCAGCGATTTCGTCATGGCGAGTACGCCGGCCTTGGCCATAGCCGACGGAACGACCCAGCCGGAACCCGTCCAGGCGTAAGTCGTGGAAATATTCAGAACGGTTCCTTTAATATTATTTTCAATCCAGTATTTGCCAAGTGCCAGCGTAAAATAGTAAGTCCCGCGCAAAACAATATCCACAACGGTATCCACTGCTTTGTAGGAAAGCTTTTCCGTCGGACTTATAAAATTCCCGGCTGAATTATTGACCAAGCCGTCCACACGGCTGAATTTTTCAATGGATTTTGCTATGACATTTTCAATCTGTTCAGTCTGGCGTACATCACACGGAATGGCAAGCACATTTCCGCCAATGGTTTCGATCAACTCGTTCGCTGTTTTTTCCAGCACTTCCATACGCCGGCTGCATATCACAATGTTTGCACCGAGTTTCAGGAAGTAAGAGGCCATGGATTTGCCCAGTCCCGTTCCGCCGCCGGTTACAATAATCGTTTTGTTTTCCAATGCTCCGTCGCGAAGCATTCCGTCGGTAAAAGCCATGGGGTTTGATTTTAATGGATAGCGTATTGCAGTAAAGATAAAATTTTATTGCAATTGTTATATTTCCAATCCGGAATTTATAGGCTGCACCTTTTTTAAACAGGAAATATCTTGAAAACCGAAACTGGAAAGTCAGCTTTATTGCTGGGCAAGCAAATAAAGTACAGCCATACGTACGGCAACCCCGTTTTCAACCTGGTCTAAAATAATGGAATGCGGTGAATCGGCTGCATCCGAGGACAGTTCCACGCCCCGGTTGATCGGGCCGGGATGCATCAGCACAATTTCCTTGTTCAGGTCGTCAAGCATGGCTTTATTAATTCCGTAATAAAGCGAGTACTCGCGCAATGAAGGAAAATACTTGATCTGTTGTCTTTCAAGCTGAATGCGAAGCACATTGGCCACATCGCACCAGGCCAGCGCTTCTTTTACATTGTGGCTGATCTTTACGCCCAGTTCGTCCAGATGTTTCGGGATCAGGGTGGAAGGGCCGCAGACCATTATTTCCGCTCCGAGTTTCTGAAGACAGAAAATATTGGACAATGCAACTCTGGAATGCGTGATATCGCCGATGATAGCGATTTTTTTTCCGGCCAGGTCACCCAGTTTTTCACGCATGGAAAATGCATCCAGCAATGCCTGCGTCGGGTGCTCGTGCGTACCGTCACCGGCATTTACAACATTGGCAGGAATACGTGTGGAAAGATAATGCGGCGCGCCCGGACTGCTGTGGCGCATCACGATCATGTCCACTTTCATCGCCAGAATATTATTGACGGTATCGAGCAGCGTTTCACCTTTGGTAACGGAGCTGCCGGAAGCTGAAAAATTGACTACATCCGCCGAAAGTCTTTTCTCCGCAAGCTCGAAAGAAAGCCGTGTACGCGTGGAATTTTCAAAAAAAACGTTGGCGATCGTAATGTCTCTGAGTGAAGGAACTTTCTTGATAGGCCGGTTGATGACTTCCTTAAACTGAGCCGCTGTGTCTAGTATGGTTTGAATGTCATTCTCGTTCAGGTTTTTAATTCCAAGTAAGTGCCGGACCGAAAGTTTTGTCATTGCTGGTGTTCTGGAAAGTTTTGCAAAGATAACAAGGAAGCCGTCAAAGGGAACAGGAAATTGAATTTTTGTTGTTGAATATGGCAATGCCCCTTTAACTTTACCGTCAAAAGCCGTTTCAGAATGGTTGCCGTTCTGTAACCTTTATCCAGATTTTATGAACAAAACCGCACTTGTTGTTTATTTGAAAGCCTTGCTGGAAGAACGTATGATGGTCGCCTGGAACGCCATGCAGGCAGCACAGGATTCAGCCAATGATCAGGGAAAAAGTTCTATGGGTGACAAATATGAAACTTCGCGGTCTATGGGCCAGCTCGACCGCAACATGCATGCACGCCAGTACGAACAGGTCAGGCAGGAAAGGCTGCTGCTGGAAAAAATCGGTGAGTCCGAAACTTCGCAGCGCAGTGCAGTCGGTTCGTTGCTGGAAACTTCCGCCGGATGGTTTTTTATTGCAGTGAGTCTCGGCGTGGTAAAAATAGAAGATGAGACTGTGATCGCAGTCTCATCTTCGTCGCCTGTCGGCCATTCTCTTCTGGGAAAAGAAGCCGGCAGTACATTTGATTTTATGAAGAAACAGCATGAGATCCGGGCTATTTACTAGTCAGGATCAGGCCATGTTGTGATAAACGCGCTGAACGTCGTCATCTTCTTCAATTTTTTCAATCAGTTTTTCAACCTCGGCAGCTTCTTCTTCGCTCAGGGTTTTGGTATCGCTCGGTATGCGCTCGAAATCAGCTTCCACGATTTCATATCCGTTGTCTTCGAGAAAATGCTGTAATGCGCCGAATGCGGTAAATTCACCGTAAATGTTGATCAGATTGGTTTCTTCATCCAGGAAAACCTCTTCGCCGCCTACGTCGATCAGTTCAAATTCAAGTTCTTCCAGATCTTTGTTTCCTGTATTTTTTACTTTGAAAATGCACTTCCTGTCAAAGATGAAATCCAGCATGCCCATGGTTCCGAGGCTGCCGCCCAGTTTGTTGAAATAGCTTCTGACATTGGCAACCGTACGCACCGGATTGTCAGTGGTGCTTTCCACCAGAATGGCCACACCGTGCGGTCCGTAACCTTCGTACACCATTTCCTTGTAATCTTCCTGGTCTTTGGATGAAGCTCTTTTGATCGCTCTTTCTATGGTTTCCTTCGGCATGTTTGCCGCCCGTGCATTCTGAAGAAGTACGCGGAGCCGGGCATTGGTATCCGGGTCGGCTGTACCGCTTTTTACGGCAAGGACGATATCTTTTCCGATCCGGGTAAACGTTTTGGCCATTTTATCCCAGCGCTTGAACATCCGCGCTTTCCTATATTCATAAGCTCTTCCCATGCTTATTGTGTATTTGTAGTTAAGTTTGAATTACGTATACCTTGCTTATTGCCAAGTATGCTGCAAATTTATAAAAGACAATTAAAATCAGGTAAAATATATTTCTTCCCGAACACAGCTTGAAATGAATTTAAAACTGGACTGGCGTTTCCAAACGTTTGATGAACTTGCCAATGAAGAACTGTATCAGATTCTCCGGCTGCGCAGTGAAGTATTTGTCGTGGAGCAAAGATGCACCTTTCTGGATGCAGACAATAAAGATCAGAAATGCCATCATTTGTCGGGTTACCTCCATGGGCAGATTATGGCTTTTTCAAGGATTGTGCCGCCCGGCGTTTCGTATGAATACCCGTCTATTGGCCGGATTGTCGTTTCCGCACAAGGGCGGAAGAGCGGGTTTGGTGCAGAACTTCTGAATGTTTCCATTGAGAAAGCGGAACAGCTTTACGGCAAAACCCCTATACGTATAGGGGCACAGTTATATCTTAAAAAATTCTACGAATCGTTCTATTTCAGGCAGTCCGGAGCCATTTATCTGGAAGATGAAATCGAGCATATTGAAATGACAAGGCCGGTTTTATAAGGCTTGTTAAATAATGTCGATTTTTGGGGAATGAATTCCCGCAATTGACGAATAATGAAACAATCCTGATTCAGAGCCTCTTGGAGATAAAATTTTCTATTTAGCTGATTTGGATAAAATTGTAGAACAGTAACTACAAAAAATGGAAATAAAATTCATATAAATTGCTCTGTAACGCTTTGTTTCCTAATTTGGCACAGAATTTTAGTTATTAGTATTCAGTCAAGCAAATTGTTGCTTTGGAACTGACGCCCTGTTAGCTTCCATTAACATTTTTGACGAACACTGATAGAGGAGGGTTTACGTGGAATGGCCTACTGTAATGCGGTAGGCCATTTTTTTGTGCATTCAATAGGTTTGCACGCTTAAAACGTGTTCATTTGTACTTTAAGAACACACCATTTCCCTACATGACCAAAGTAACAGAATTCATTGATCAGGCCGCAGGCAATACATTGTTCTCCATCGAGATTATCCCTCCTTTGAAAGGTCAGAATATAAACGAATTGCTGAATTCCATTGAACCGCTGATGGAGTTCAAGCCTCCGTTTGTGGATGTTACTTACCACCGCGAAGAACTGATCGACAGAGTAGGGCCAAACGGCCTGATCGAAAGAATTCCCATTCGTAAACGGCCGGGAACCGTCGGGATTTGTGCAAGGTTAATGGAGCGTTTTCATGTTGATGCGGTTCCGCATGTCATTTGCGGCGGGTTTACAAAAGATGAGACCGAAGATGTGCTGATCGATCTGCATTATCTTGGCATTGACAATGTACTCGTGTTGCGCGGCGATCCTGAAAAGTCTGCGGGCGTTTTCAAGGCCAAAACCGGCGGCCATACGTATGCCTCGGAACTTGTAAAGCAAGTCAGTAATATGAATCAGGGCATTTTACTGAATGCAGAAACGGAAATGTCACCGACGAACTTCTGCATTGGCGTGGCCGGTTATCCTGAAAAACATATTGATGCGGCCAGCATGGATATGGATTATGAACACCTCCGCAAGAAAGTGGAACTGGGCGCCAATTATATTGTAACCCAGATGTTTTTCGACAATAAGAAGTATTTTCAGTTTGTGGAAAGATGCCGGGCCGAAGGCATTACGGTTCCGATCATTCCGGGGCTGAAACCTATTGCTACCAAAAAACAGCTGACGGTACTTGCTCAGATCTTTCACCTGGAATTCCCCGAAGAACTGGTCAGTGAAGTGGAAAAATGCGCTTCCGACAAGGAAGTTCGCCAGGTCGGGATTGAATGGGGAATCCAGCAATGCAAAGAGCTGATCGATTACGGCGTTCCGGTACTGCATTTTTATACCATGGGAAAGTCGGACAACGTAGCGCAGATTGCAAAACAGGTTTTCTGAAAAATATTATTCGTAACAGACAGCAGTTCCGTTGGCACTGACCATCAGCATGGAACCGTTGCCGCCAATGGTTTCAAAGTCAAGATCCACACCGATGATGGCGTTGGCGCCCAGTCGCTGCGCCTGATCCATCATTTCCCTGATTGCAATACTTTTGGCTTCACGAAGTCCCTGCTCGTAAGCGCCGGAACGGCCGCCCACCACATCGCGGATGCCGGCCAGAAAATCGCGCACAAAATTGGCCCCGATAATGGCTTCACCGTTTACCAAGCCAATGTATTTGATGATCTTCTTATTTTCAATATTGGGAGTAGTCGTAACAAGCATAGTATATTGGTTGAATGAAAGTGAATATGACCGGTTGAATTTAGCTTATTTCATTTTTTATGAGTCCAAAATATATGTTCAATGGCAAAGTTGCACAGGATGTTGGTAAAATTATCCTACGATCTGAATATTTGTGTATTTTAAAATGCGGCAAGATCGATTGTCACAATTGATAACAATATTGCTAGCTTTGTTTCGAACAAAACAGAAGCAAAAAACAAATTAAAAGATGGAGCAGACTATTGAAGCGGTAAATAATATAATCAGAAGCAGACGCAGTATCCAACCTCAGAACTATATACAAAAAGAAATTCCGGACGATATCATCCGGACGATTCTTGAAAATGCCAATTACGCACCGACACACAAACTGACAGAACCGTGGCGTTTCATCGTATTCAAAGGTGAAAGCCTGAAACGGCTCGCAGGTTTCTTTTCGGAAAGATACCGTACGATAACGCCTCCCGAATCTTTTTCCCAGGCCAAATATGAAGCCGCAGGTGAAAAAGTCCTCAGATCGGGTTGCGTCATTATCATCAGTGCGGAACTTCATCCGGAAAAGCTGCCCGAATGGGAAGAAGTGGCAGCCGTTGCATGCGCCGTTCAGAACATGTGGCTTACGGCTACTGCCTATGGAATCGGTTCGTACTGGAGCAGCCCGGGCATACTGAAAGAGCTTTCACAATTTCTGGAACTGGATGAAAACCAGAAATGTCTCGGATTGTACTTTATGGGTTATCATGACGCCGCAGCAGCTCCTGCGCGCCGCACGCCTATTGAAGACAAAATAACATGGGCTGAATAATGGTGGCTGAAAAATCCGTTCTGAAGGCGGAGGCCGTATCAAAAAGTTTCGGTGACAATCTGGTGCTTTCTGGTATTGATCTGGAACTTCATGCCGGGGAATGGCTTGGCATTCTGGGTGAAAGCGGCTCGGGAAAAAGTACTTTGCTCCGCATCATGGGACGTTTCCTGGATGCAGAGCAAGGAAATATTTTCTTTAAGGGAAACAAGCTGAAACCGGTTGGTGGCGAGCTGATTCCCGGGCATCCGTCCATCCGGCTTATTCATCAGGAATTTGAGCTTTTTCCCAATCAGACCGTCGAGGAAAACATTGCTTACTCGCTCCGGTTTTATGAAGTGCAGTACCGGAAAGAAAAAGTTTCGGAACTGATTGCCACCGCTGGTCTGGAAAATGTAAGAAATCAGAAAGCCAAATTGTTGTCCGGAGGAGAAAAACAGCGTACGGCCATCGCTCGCGCCATTGCAGAACAGCCGGATGTACTTTTACTGGATGAGCCGTTTGCTCATTTGGATAACCACAACCGCCGGGTGCTTGCCAATGCCATTGAAGTCATGCGTAAAAAGCATAATATGGCCTGCATTTTTGTAACGCACGAAGCGGCGGATGCGCTTGCATGGTCGGACCGGATTGCCGTTCTAAAAGATGGTCATATGGTTCAAGCCGGCACGCCTTCTGAAATTTACAATAATCCGCTGAACAGTTATGTCGCCGAACTGACCGGAGCTATCAACTGGCTGGCGGATAAAAAAGACCATAAAGCCTGTTTTATCCGGCCTGAAAAACTGAAACTTACAAAGTATAAGGAGAAAAGCAAATGGCAGGGCAGAGTAGAAAACATCCGGTTTCACGGAAATTACTGGGAAGTACGGTGCGAAAATGAAACCGAAAAACTTTCATTTTACCGCAGCCGCATGGATCTGGAAGTTGGACAAACTATTTTTCTGACTTATTCTTCCAAAGACCTGAAGTGTATTTAGTTATAAATTGAAACGGAAGGAAATCTTTACTGCAAACGGCGTCACATCAGGATTACCCAGATACGTGAGGCGATGGATAAAGTCAATTCGTCCTGACTTGAAAAAGTTGTCGATGCCGTAACCAAGTTCCACATAAGGCCTGTTTTTAAGTCGGCTGAAAGTTTGTATCTCTTTTCCCGACTCGTCCAGCGTGGTTGTCAGTGCAAGGTTGGCATTACTTACGCTGCCGTAAAAAACCCTTCCGGTTGCCAGCATTCTCAGTTTCAGCTTTCGAATGGCCGGTATGCGGTTTAGAACCAGGCCTTCAAAATTATGCTCCATTCGGAGCGCAATGTAGCGGTCGCTGATGAATTCAAAGTATCGCATAAGGTTATACGCGTTGTCGACATAGAAAAACGATTCATTTCCCAAAGGTGTGTAAAGCAACGGATAAGGCAGCGTGGTCGGGATATAGCCCAGGGTAAGATTATAAAAAGTGCGTCCGATGACACCGGCCCGAAAGCTCTGTCTTATATTCAGCGATACTTTGTTGTAAGTAAAATCGCCGCCCAGGAAATTCCTTGTTCCAAGCGTATAACGCAGCGTAAAAGCAGGCGCATTTCCGTTTCCCATGCTGATCCTTTCATTGTCATTCTGCAGAAAAGTTTCCTTGCCAGCCAGCCTTGCTTCCAGATTGATTTCAGTAATGTCAAATGTACTTTTTAAAGGCGACTCGTTGCCGGCAGCAGGATTTGTCTTGTAAGCAAAAGGAAACAGCGGCCGAAAATCGCGGTGCCTGATCTGTACGCTTCCCGTAAGCCCTTTGATTATTTCCCGTTTGAAGTAAGCCGAAATATCTTCCTGCCAATAAGGCCGGCGAAAAGCGCCATAGCGTGAAAATGCACCAAAAATAGTATTTGGCCCAATGGTTTCAGCCGAAACACCAAGCCGTTCCAGATCTCTGGAGTAAGCAATTCCGGCCATTGTCCACGGTTTGCGGTCTACGATATAGTCCAGTCCGGCTCCGTATTTAAATGCCTGATCGCGTGTGCCGTATGCGCCGTAACCGCTGAAGATCCACTTTCTGCTAAAACCCGGATCCGTCTTGAAACCCAGGCGAAACCGGTGGCCTTCCACCGCATTATACGCATAAAGATAAAGGTATGGCCCAATGTCAATGTTCCATTTAGCAATCCTTTTGTACCCGTTGACAAGCACGTTGAGGATTTCGGAATACGTTTTTACAACCGGAAGTACTTTCAGCGAATCCACAAGCTGAAATGAAAGCTGCTCATTCAGGCTCAGCGTTTCAGGACGGTTTTTCTGCCAGAAAGTGGAATCATACTCGGCATAATCTTCCTTAAGCTCAACGGCAGTGTCATAAAATTTTACATCGCGTGCTGCACTGATTTTGAAGCCGGAATTGGAAGAATAAAATTTCAGAAGCATGCCGGCTGTTTTCTTGGTCGGCTCGTCCACATCGATCAGTACGCGGGTTTTTGAAGGTACCCGGCTTTTTTCATCTTCCGTCAGTTCATAGGATTGCTGGATCTTGATCTTTTCAATAAAATTCAGGTTTGCTTTTTTGCTGATGCTTGCGTCCATTTGCGTCAGTGCAAACGTACTTCCATCCACCCAGAAAGATCCGGTAAAAACCAGATCCTGTTCCTGACGAGGCTCAAAATCAATCTGGTAATCATATGTTTTTCCGTTAAAGCTACTGTCGGCAAGGTAATATTCATAGTACAGTTTCCAGCTTTCACTCACCGGTGATACAAAATCCTTTTCCAGGATGTTCAGCCAGTTGTTATAAAAATTGTATTGCTGAAACGACGAGCCGATCAGTTGCGAAACAAAGCTGCCGTCAGTCAATCCCACGCCGGAAACCTTGGTTTTGCTGATGACTTCTTTTTTCTTCTTCGGATTGTTCCGGAAGTACACATTTGAAACGGACTCGGATATAAAGATCGGAATAACGGTTTCGCCGTTTTCACCTTTCACCTGATCGTACTGATCCACAATGTGCGTCAGTTTTCTTACTGATTTCCTGTTTCTGAACTTGTCTGAAAGATTGTCAATATCAATCTGGATCTTGTTATAGCTTTCGTACTCGTACGCATTGAGGTTTTCCGGATTGTTCTGCTTTTTGCTGGAAATTATTTTTCGAAGAATGGTGTACGCCGGATTTTCGCCTGCAAATATTTTAACTTCCCGCAGCTGCAGAGAACCGGGCGTAAGCTGGATATCAATGGTTTGTTCCGGCAAATCCGGTGCAATGGCCTTGCTTCTGCTTTCGTAACCAATGTAGGTAATGAGAATGGAATCCGCAGGCGGCGTGTAGGCAAGCCGGTAATAACCGTCAAAATTGGTTGTCGTTCCGGATAAGGAAGCTTTGACGGCAAGGTTTGCAAACGGAATCGGATCGCCCGTTGTTGCGTCGGTCACACGGCCTTTCAGGATGAATGATGTCTGGGAAAATGCATTTTTACAACAAATTGTCAGCAGCAAAACAATGCACGGCAGTAAACCATATGAGCTGAAATTCCGGACTGGCCTGTATAAAATGCATTTGTTCCCATTCCGGTTTCTCATTTTTTCCTGATCTCGTTATTTGAAGTAACATCCGCAGGCGGCCGCAGAATATGAACGTCCAGAACGGCCTTCGGCCTGGCAAGGTATTCGCGTATCAGCGTCCGAACCGAATATCCGTCGGGCACATCCTGAGCCGCAAACGAGATGGCATTAATGCCTTCGCTGTGCGCAATGTAAAGCGCCCTTGCATTATGAAAGTTCTGCGAAATGATCGTAAAATCATCCTGATTGAAAACTTCCTTGCAGCGGATCACGGAATCAAAAGTCCGGAAACCGGCATAATCCAGCGTCATGACATTTTCAGGAATCCCGAGGTTGAGCAATGCCCGCTGCATGTCCAGCGGTTCGTTGTAATACTGCGAATCGTTATTTCCGCTCAGGATAATGTATTTGATTTTTCCTTCTTTGAAAAGCCTTGCGGTGGCTTCCATCCGGTATTTGAAAAACAGGTTTTCTTTTCCGTTTTCCGAATTTCTGCTCGTGCCCAAAACCAGCGCAACATCATTGGAAGGAAGATTGTCAATAGAAAAATAGTTGTACTGCCGCGTGCAGTATACAACCCATAAATTACAAAGCAAGATGAAAACCATGCAGACGAATAGCAGAACCAATATGGTTTTTAAAATTTTTTTCACCTGTATACTTAAAGTTACACTTTAAATCTACCAACTCTTTGTAAAATTCCATCCTGTCGTACATCATTTCATGCTTAAAATTCTGTACGCACAATCCGGTGCTTTCTGTTGATAATGTCTTCCGGTATTTTAGAAAGATTTCAGGGTTCTGAAATCTTTCTAAAACAGACCAAGCTGACTTTTAGGAGAACGTGCTCCCTTTTTCGTTTTCTTTTTGGCTTTTACATCACCTTCGAGATCTTCTTCTGCTGTTTCAGCAACTTCGGGTTCATCGGGCACGTCTGCGATTGTTTCCGCCGGAACGTCTGTCTCAGTTACTTCGGAAGCTTGCACATTGGCTGATTCTCCGTCGTTGCTCGTTTCAGCGTCATTGCCGGCAGATTCCTCTGCGGTGATTTCTGCGTCATTTTCTTCCTGTACTTCTTCTTCCGGCAATCCGGTTGTTTCTTCCACCGGGTCGGGCAGAGAAGGCAGCCAGCTTACTTCCTTGAACTTTTCCGTAGGCAGCTTGTAACCCATGGCGCGCCAGCCGCGGATGTCCACGAGTTCTTCTATGTTATACTCTTCATGGGTTTGTTCCCTCTGTGCCGTTTTGGCCAGGACAATCCGAAGCTGCGGCCGTTTGTCTGTGCTCGCAAGAAGCAGTTTGCTGTTTTTGGAGTCGCTGATAAACAGGAATTTCTTGTCACGTGATGAAGTCTCAATGTTAAAACGCTTGATAAAATGCTGTTTCTGGCTGCCGTCGTAATACAAAGCCGTGATCGGAAGCAATGGATCAAACTTCTTCACAAGCAGCACTTCATTGGACATGTAATGGTTTGTAAGGTCATAATTGGTCAGTTCGTAAGTACCGTCCTTGTAAATAACCAGAATGCTGTCCGCAGAGTCAAAGTTGCCAAGATATTCACCTCTTTCGTCCCGGTTCAATCTTCCTACGATCGGATCGAACCACATATCCACGCCGCCGAGCGTTGACCTTCCGGCTTGTTTAAGCGTAAGTTTTCTGACCGGATAACGCGTAAGGATATTTCCCATGGCATTTCGGTTCTTGATCAGCAGATCGGCAAAGTTGAAATCAAACTGTTTTACTTTCGCTTTGCTCTGCGCCGTTAAGTTAACGGTTATAATCTCGGCTTCTCCGTTTTCATTGGCTGTAAAATACGTGATCTTCGATTTGGGTGTGCCTTGCGTAAGATCGTACTCACGGTCACGGGTCACGGCTGTAATCTGGCATCGTTTGATATAGGACATGCCGCTTTTTCCGTCGAGGTAAACAAGGTTATAAACCATGCGTTCATCGTTTTTCACGAAGACCGCACAATGAATAATGTCTTTTCCGACGAATACTTTTTCCTGAATCTTAGTAACCAGGCATTTTCCGTCTGCACGGAATATGATGATGTCGTCAATATCCGAGCAATCCGTTACGTATTCATCTTTTTTAAGCCCGTATCCGATAAAACCTTCTGCGCGGTTTACATACAGTTTCTGGTTATTGGCCGCTACGATATTGGCTGCGATCTGGTTGAATGCCCGGATTTCGGTTCTTCTCTGACGTCCTTTTCCGTACTTTTTAAGCAAATCCTTGAAGTAATCGATTGCGAATCGGGTGATATGGGCCAGATTGTCTTCCGTTTCGGCAAGTTCTTCCTGCCATTTACGCATGAGCTCATCCGCTTTGAAGCCGTCGTATTTTGAAATACGCTTGATCCTGATCTCGGTCAGTGCAACAATATCGTCTTCTGTGATTTCCCGGTAGAACTGTTTTTTGTAAGGTTTCAGTCCTTTGTCAATGGTTTGGATAACAGCTTCAAAAGTTTCACATTCCTCAATGTTGCGGTAAATGCGTTTTTCTATGAATATCTTTTCAAGCGAACCGTAAAGGATTTTTTCCAGCAAAGCCAGCCTTTTGATTTCGAGCTCACGCTGCAGCAAATGAACGGTCTGATGCGTGTTGTATTTCAGAATATCCGTTACGCCTACAAAATGCGGTTTTTCGGCAATAATGATACAGGCATTCGGAGATATGGAAACCTCACATTCCGTAAAGGCGTATAAAGCATCCATCGTAATGTCCGGTGAAACGCCCGGCGCAAGGTGCACCTGAATTTCCACTTCCGCGGCCGTATTGTCTACAACCTTTTTGATCTTGATTTTACCGGCGTCATTGGCTTTTACAATGGAGTCGATCAGAGAAGTCGTTGTGGTTCCGAACGGAATGTCGCGGATCACCAGCATCTTTTTGTCTTCCTCCTCGATTCTGGCGCGTACGCGTACTTTACCTCCGCGCTGTCCGTCATTGTAATTGGAAATGTCAATTTGTCCGCCGGTAAGGAAATCAGGATAAATCGTTGCCTCTTTTCCCTGCAGTACGGCAATGGAAGCTTCGATCAGCTCACAGAAATTATGCGGCATGATCTTCGTCGACAAACCGACTGCAATCCCTTCCACGCCAAGTGAAAGCAGCAAAGGGAACTTCACAGGAAGCGTTACCGGTTCGCGCTTGCGTCCGTCGTACGACAACTGCCATTCGGTCGTGTCATCATTGAAAACAATTTCCCGTGCAAAACGCGAAAGCCGTACTTCAATATAACGTGCCGCTGCCGCGCTGTCGCCCGTGCGGATATCGCCCCAGTTTCCCTGCGTATCAAAAAGCAGTTCTTTCTGACCGATGTTTACAATCGCATCATAAATGGAAGCATCTCCGTGCGGGTGATACTGCATGGACGAGCCGACTACATTGGCTACTTTGTTGAACCGTCCGTCGTCCATTTCATTCAGCGCATGCATGATCCGCCGCTGGACGGGTTTAAGGCCATCTTCTACTGCCGGAACGGCACGTTCCAGAATCACATAGGATGCATAATCAAGAAACCAGCTTTCATATAAACCCGAAATGGGCAATTTATCGTGTAATCCACTATCTTCTACGTCAGGCGTAGTTCCGTTTTCGTCCATAAATTAAGGAGGAACCAGGTTTTAAGTATTCTGTAAAAAATAAAATAAGGCAAATTTTTCTTACCGGCTTTCACTGCAGAACCGGTACATTCCATTGAACGAAGCTGAGTGAAGATTGCCGTAAGAATCCTTTGATTTACCTGCTAATATAGCAAAAAAATGCGATATTTCTTAGTTTTCGGAGTCACTAATATCTGCATTGAGCACAGTAAGAAGTTCGCTGATCATCATAGCCGTTGCACCCCATATTTTATAACCCTGCACCATATAATGCGGAGCATGAACCTGTTCGCCGCGAATCTGAATATCGCTGGAACCAATGATGTTGACGTCGGAAATCTCTTCCAGTTTTATCTCGAAAATATCTTCCACTTCGCGCGGGTCCGGATAAAAATCCGGCCGGTAAGGCATGGTCGCAATCACCGGCAAAACATAAAAATTACTGGCAGGAATAAAAAGCTCGGTCAGGATTCCCAGTACTTTCACATCCGTGAGCCGGAGCCCGATTTCTTCCTGTGCTTCGCGCAGGGCAGTGCGCATCAGATTTTCGTCTGTGGGCTCATACCGCCCGCCGGGAAACGCAACCTGCCCGGAATGAACGCCGTCATAAGCCGGACGGAGTATCAGCGGAAAATATATTTCATCCTTGTGCGGATAAAACAACACCAGAACGGCACTTTTTCTGGTCCTTGCATTGGGTTTGAAGTTCAGCCTGAGTTTGCTTGATGCCTGCATGATCCGGTGTGCTGACTCACCGGGAAGCGGATATTTCAGTTTTTTGGTAAGTTGAGAAGTAAATAAGGAAAAAGATCCTAATGTGGCCATAGAGGCTTTCCGTTGAATATGTATCTGTTGTTAGCTTTGGTATAAATTTCAGGTTCCGGCCTGTTCGCCTGGGAAAACCTGTTTATGCAAATATAATAATAACGATAAAAGATATAATAAGTATTTATTGCTGCGAATTAGCGTACAACTTTACCAGTTGTTCCGCGCATCGTTCTCCGTCCATGGCAGCCGACATAATCCCGCCGGCATAACCTGCGCCTTCTCCGCACGGAAACAATCCTTTTATTTCAGGATGTTCACAACTGTCGCGCTCCCTCGGAATCCGCACGGGTGACGAAGTTCTGCTTTCCACGCCAATGAGTTGCGCCTGCGGAGAAATGTAGCCTTTCATTTTTTGTCCGAAATCAGAAAGTGCGTCTTTAAGCGGAAATGCAATGTTGGGCGGAAGCACATCGCGCAGGTCAACGGCATGCAATCCCGGCTGATACGACGTTTCTCTCAGCTCCGAAGAAACCTTTCCTTTGATAAAATCCGTGGCAAGCTGCGCAGGAGCAGTCTGCGTTGCGCCGGCAGCCATACAAGCCGTTTGTTCCAGTTCTTTCTGAAAGTGCAGGCCCGCCAGCGGACCGAATTCACGATACGGCAAAAGATCTTCTTCTTCAATGGAAACCACAATGCCGGAATTGGCAAAAGGCGAATCTCTTCTCGAAGGCGACATGCCGTTTACAACCACTTCGCCCGAAGCCGTTGTAGCCGGTACGATAAATCCGCCCGGGCACATGCAAAAGGAAAATACGCCGCGCTGCACGCCTTTGTAGCGCGTTTGGGTCACAAGGCTGTACGACGCTGCCGGAAGATAAGGCCCGCGGTCAGTTTCACAGTGATACTGAATCTTGTCAATAATGCGCTGCGGATGTTCAATGCGGACGCCCATTGCAAACGACTTGCTTTCAATAAGGATACTTTTGGCATGTAGCATTTCGTAAATATCACGCGCGGAATGTCCGGTTGCCAAAATTACGCCAATGCCTCTATGTTCCTGATCCGAATCCGTGACAATGCCTTTGATGCTGTTCTGCTCAATAATCAGGTCCGTAACCTTGGTGTCGAAATGGATTTCACCGCCTGCTTTCAGGATGCTTTCGCGCATTTCCGAAACAACAAGCGGCAGTTTATTGGTGCCGATATGCGGATGCGTGTCAACGAGGATTTGTTCATTGGCACCATGCCCCACAAAAATTTCAAGTACCCTGCGGATATCGCCGCGTTTATTGGAACGGGTGTAAAGTTTTCCGTCCGAGTAAGTTCCGGCGCCGCCTTCTCCGAAGCAATAGTTGGATTCGGCGTTTACAATATGTTCCTTGTTGATGGCGGCCAGATCGCGGCGGCGGGCGCGCACATCTTTTCCTCTTTCAAACAGAACGGGTTTTACACCCAGTTCAATCATCCGCAGGGCGGCAAACATACCCGCAGGCCCGCATCCGATAATAATGGCTTGCGGCCGGTTGCTTACATCCGGGTAATCCAGTTGCGGGATTAAGGACGGCGGGATTTCATTGACAAAGACCTCAGCCTGAACATTGACTTTTACCTGTTTGCTCCGGGCATCGATGGACTGGCGCAATTTGCGGATCACCGGCTGTTCTTTCTTCCGAAGCCTCAGTTTTTTTGTAATATGCTGACGTAAATTGTCATCGTCCAGCGCTATTTCCGGCGCCAGCGTAAGTTGAAGTGTATATTGCATTTTAGAAAGGGATTTAGCCTTTAATGCTGCAAAGATACGGAATTTCGGCATTTTTCAGCTTAACAGACTTCAAGAATAGTCGTAAAATACATCGCTGAAATCCGGATTAAACCAGTAAAGCCTTTCTTGATGAATTCAATTGATCATTCTTTTCAAAGCCTTTCTCAGTTCTTCGTTTTTATGCTTTTTCTGGAGAATGACGGGCGCTGCAATGCGTTCCTTGCAGTCGAACAGTGAACAGCGTTCGCAAGTCTGGTTTACTTCTCTTGCAACCAGGTTCGGGTCGTTCAGAAATGCCAGCTTTTCACGCGTTTGTTCATCCAGGTAAATTCCCATGGAAACACTTACGTTCAGGTTCGGAGTAGGGGACATGACCTGCGCGAAACTGATTACGAGGTATTCGTCGCGTGTGTCAATATAAGTGGATTTCTGTGCTTTGCAGAGGATGCGAGGCGTTTCCTTGTTACGGATTAAATCGCCAAGATCATTCAAAATGGTCAGTGCGACCCAGCGGCGGCAGTAATGTTCATCTTTGACCGTGTGCGGATAATGCTTTCTGGAAATGTGCATTTCCTTGGTCATATCAAAAATATTCTGGCCTACGAAATTGTTGAAACGGGAAAAAAAGATCTGGTTTATACCAAAATAGCGCGGCAGAATATTGCTCAATCTATAACAGAACGACTCAGGCGTTGTGTTGAACTGATGAATAAGTCCGATAAACTTTTCCGGCTGCCATGTTTGCTGCTGAAATACTTCTGCAATAGCCGGAACAAGCAGGTTTCTTTTGATGATAATGGCGCTGGAAAAGTAAGATGCCTTGAAATTGCTCAGCAATTGTTCAAAAGACTCGGCTTCCACGAGCGCGGTCGTGTGCAGGCGGTTTTTTAAATTCAAGACGATATAACCGATTTCCCTTCCGAAAATAAATGCCCGCTGAACCGAAGTCAGATGCATGTTCATGAGCAGACGGTTGCTGTTCGCGCCGGTTATCGTCAGCGAACGGACACTGGCAAATTCGGGGTTAATCCTTTCATTGATGTTTTCAATGACATAATTGTACCGGTTTGTGAGGATTTCGGCAAGGTAATTTTCATCCAGAAGTTTTTCCTGTTCAACGCCGTGACTTTCCAGAAAACGTTCGGCTTCCTGCTCGATGTCCTCGAAATAATTGTCGTGCATTTCCTGATAAGTGCGCAGTGCTGAGAAATAAAATTTCTCAATCGACATATTGTAGTTCCGGGCAATTTCAATCAGCGTTCCCACAAATGCACTGATTTTGGTAGGCGCATCCGAAAGTATTTCAAGAAGATTGGCCGGATCAATTCCGAAAAGTTCGAGCGGAAGTTCGGTCAGGACGTTGGAGCTCAGCAGATCGGAAATCGGTTCGAGCCTTTTGCTGAGTTTCAGGGAAACGAGCGTGTCATAATCAACGTCCATGGCATTCGCCAGGGCAATAATCTTGTCTGATTTCGGATACTTTTTCCCTTTTTCAATTTCATTGATATAGGAAATGGACAGTCCGGATTTCTGCGAAAGTTCACTGAGTGACATTCCTTTGTCGAGCCGGAGCTGTTTGAGCTTCAATCCAAAAACCAGTCTTACATTATCGGTGTTTATTGCCACGGTATAAAAGTGTAATGACCTGAACGGCAATGAAAATGCTATCAGGGGATTTTAACAGGAAACACAAAATTAGAAATACCCGCCATATTCACAGAATTCATTTACAAACAAAAAGCGGAATCCGTCCGTGACCGATTCCGCTTCTCCGGTTTTAACCCTGTTTTATCAGAAAATAGCGTAGCCCAGTGTAGCCTGGAACAAGTTGCTTTTCTTGCCAAACTGGGAAGCAGTAGTGGCATTGTCAAAATTAATTTTGGCTACATCCGTAAAATTTCCTTCGTAGCGGACATCCACGCTTAACCTTCCAAAATCGACGCCAACGCCTGCCTGATAACCGTACGCCACTCTGTTCCTGAATTCGGCATTTGCATTATCTCCAGTTATGTCGTTAAAAGAATCACCGATTTTTCCATTGCTCGATAATCTCAGGGAAGCCATCGGACCAACGTTGATACGCAGGAAACGAACCAGGCGGACACCGAAAAGTACCGGTACGTCAAAGTTGGAAAAGCGTACGTCTACTTTCCCTTCCGAGTTCTGAACGCCATTTTCAAATACATTGAACTGACCGCCTTTCTGAGAAAGCAGGAATTCCGGCTGAATGTAAAATTTCTTGCCGTAACGGAAATAAACACCGCCTACGAAGCCCAGAGAGCGATTATCATTATCTTTAAAGTTGAAGGCCGTACTGGTTTGTGAAAGGGATAAATCGTTGCTGCCATTGATGTTTGACAAGTTTGCACCAGCTTTGATACCAAATCTGAAAGCCGGATCATACTGTGCAGATGCAGTATAGCTGATCAGCATGGCGCACAGCGCAATCATAATGTTTTTCATAATTTCAATAATTTAAATGAATTGTACTTTAGCAACATGCTAAAAAGCTGTGCCCGTTATATAGTACCTTTAAATAAAGAAAACTGTGCATTTGTTTCTACAAAGCCGGATGATGCAAGCAAGAGAAAATGAATTAAGCCGGAAATGCCTGAATATGATCAAAAAAGCTAATTTTGCGGTCGATTTTACAAACAGGAAGCGGTTCGCATTTTCTTCTGAAACCATTGGAATGAAGACGGGATTTGTAGCGGCACCGTTTCGGAACAGGGATAAATATTAATAATATGAGTGAATACAGTCATCGGGAAATAGAAAAAAAATGGCAGGCTTACTGGGAAAGCCAGGGAACTTTCAGCGTTGAAAACCAGTCTGATCGTCCCAAATATTACGTTCTGGATATGTTTCCGTATCCTTCCGGTGCAGGTTTGCATGTGGGACATCCGCTGGGTTATATTGCCTCGGATATTTACTCCCGTTACAAAAGACAAAAAGGTTTCAATGTGCTGCATCCGATGGGATTCGACAGCTTCGGACTTCCTGCTGAACAATATGCGATCCAGACCGGCCAGCATCCGGCCATTACAACCGAGCAGAACATAACGCGTTACATCGAACAGATGAAAAACCTGGGTTTCAGCTACGACTGGAACCGGGAAGTGCGCACGTCTGATCCGGATTATTACAAGTGGACGCAGTGGATTTTCATGGAGCTTTTCAAAAGCTGGTATAACAATGAAACACAGCGTGCAGAACCTATTGAAACGTTGATTCCGATTTTCAAAGAGAGCGGAAATGCAAAGGTGAATGCGCCTTGCGATGAAGATACACCTGTTTTTTCCGCAGCCGAATGGAATGCCTGGACGGAAGAAGAACAATATAAAATCACGCTTAAATACCGGCTTACGTACGTTGCGGATGCAACCGTAAACTGGTGCCCGGGACTGGGTTCCGTACTTTCCAATGATGAGGTGAAAGACGGCGTTTCGGAACGCGGCGGGTTTCCGGTCATTCAGAAACTGATGCGGCAATGGATGATGCGCATTACTGCTTATGCACAGCGTTTGCTGGACGGACTGGATTCCATTGACTGGACCGAATCGCTGAAAGAACAGCAGCGCAACTGGATCGGGCGGTCTGTCGGGGCTTTGGTGAAGTTTGAGGTTTCGGGAGAAGGGAGTAAGGGAGGAATGGAGGAAAGGGACGATGTTTCTCTGGATTCAACTTCTTCGGCTTCACGAACTATCGAGGTTTTTACGACTCGTGTGGACACGATTTTTGGTGTTACATTCATTGTACTTGCGCCGGAGCATGAGCTGGTGGATGCGATTACAACACCGGAACAGCGTGGAGAAATTGATGCATACATTGCTTCTACGCAGAAGAAATCCGAACGTGACCGGATGACGGATGTCAAAACGGTTTCGGGCGCTTTTACCGGCGCTTATGCGATCAATCCTTTTGATGGTGAAAAAGTGCCGGTATACATTGCCGATTATGTATTGGCAGGTTACGGTACGGG
Organism: Dyadobacter sediminis; assembly: GCF_005860765.1. GTDB lineage: Bacteria > Bacteroidota > Bacteroidia > Cytophagales > Spirosomataceae > Dyadobacter > Dyadobacter sediminis. Next base: position 706,457 of record NZ_VCEI01000021.1, read on the forward strand.
TGCGGTAATGGGCGTTCCGTCCGGTGACCAGCGCGACTGGAACTTCGCTACGCATTTCGGATTGTCTATTGTGCAGATTCTGGATGCGCAGAAAGGCGTTGAAACGCAGGCGGATGCTACGAAAGAAGGACATTATATCAATTCCGGAATGATCAACGGACTTACTTTTCACGAAGCCAACAAAGTCCTGATTCGTTATCTGGAAGAAAAAGGAATTGGAAAAGGAAAAGTAAATTACCGTTTGAGAGATGCTGTTTTCAGCCGGCAGCGGTACTGGGGCGAGCCAGTTCCGGTTTTTTACAAAAATGATTCTTCAGGAAACCCGCTGCCGTATTTGCTGGAAGAGAACGAACTTCCTTTGAATCTGCCGGAAGTTGATAAATACCTGCCGACGGAGAACGGAGAACCGCCGTTGGGACGTGCACACGATTGGTCGCATGGTTCAGGGAATACTTACGAACTGAGTACGATGCCGGGTTGGGCGGGAAGCAGCTGGTACTGGTACCGTTACATGGACCCGAAAAACCAGGAGGAATTTGCTTCCGGAAATGCAATCAATTACTGGCGCGATGTGGATTTGTACATTGGCGGTACCGAACATGCGACCGGGCATTTGCTTTACAGCCGTTTCTGGAACAAGTTTCTGAAAGACAGAGGTTACGTTCCGGAAGAAGAGCCGTTCAAAAAGCTCATTAATCAGGGTATGATCCAGGGCAGAAGCAATTTTGTTTACCGCGTCAAAAGCGACGATTACAGCAAGCCCGTTTTTGTAAGTGCCGGTTTAAAATCCCAGTATGAGGTTTCTGCCTTGCATGTGGATGTGAATATTGTAGAAAATGACGTACTGGATATGGAAAAATTCAGGAAAACACGTCAGGATATTGCAGGTGAAGCTGCGGAATTTATTCTGGAAGACGGAAAGTATCACTGCGGTGTGGAGATTGAGAAAATGTCGAAATCCAAGTTCAATGTAGTCAATCCGGATGACATAGTAGAACGATACGGTGCGGACACCTTACGCCTGTACGAAATGTTTTTGGGGCCGCTCGAACAGGCAAAACCCTGGAATACAAACGGCATTGACGGAACATTCCGCTTTATCCGGAAATTCTGGCGACTGTTTTACAACGATGCCGGACAATGGATGGTAAAAGACGTGGCGGCAAAGCCTGAAGAACTTAAAATCCTGCATAAAACCATTAAGAAAATTGAAGAGGATACCGAAAACTTCTCGTTCAATACGGCTGTAAGTACATTTATGGTTTGTGTAAACGAGCTGGGAAGCCTGAAATGCCAGAGCAGGGAAATTCTGCAGGAACTGGTTGTGCTGCTTTCGCCTTATGTTCCGCATATCACGGAGGAACTGTGGGCTTTGCTGGGCAACGAAGCAGGAACGCTGACAAAGGCAAGTTTTCCGAAGTGGGAACAGAAGTTTATGATCGATGCCGTTTTCGAATATCCGATCCAGATCAACGGGAAAGTCCGGATTTCACTTCCTTTTGCGCTGGATACACCGGCTTCTGATATTGAAAAAGAGGTGCTTGCCAATGAAACCGTTCAGAAATGGATGGAAGGCAACAAGCCTAAAAAAGTCATTATCGTGCCGAAGCGTATCGTGAATGTGGTGATCTGATCCGGCTGTATGTACAAGCGAAAAGGTGACGCTGCCGATCTGGCAACGTCACCTTTTTTTATGCTGCATGAAAGTTTGATTATTCAAAGCTGATTTTTCTTTCGACAGGTTTTTCGCTCAGTTCAAAATGGTGCGAGTGTTTTTCACCGTTGCCATATACTTCAATATAATAGCTTCCATCCGGCAATTCACTCACATCCAGCGATTTTCTGAACTTGTCCACATTTTTGCCAACTACTTCTTTATACATCGTGTTTCCGCGTTTATCCATGAGTACAATAATGGTTTTGGAAGCAGTAAATTTATCTACACAAACCTGAATTTTGCCGCTTCTTGCAGCGTAAATACTGGTTCCGAAGCTGCTTGCTTTTTTAGCCTCTTTGTCTGATGCAAAAGAGCTAAATGCAAAAGTTACAGAAAATGCTACGGCTAAGGCGATTGTTTTAAGTGAATTTTTCATGGCTTTTATTATTTAAGTTGGCTAATGTTGTTCTGAATGAACATGACAAATATAATGGCTATAACAGGTACTATGCATTACAAAGTACATGAGTGGCAAATGGATAAAATGAACGGCCGGATACCCGTCACAATCTGGAACAATCCTGATTTCCGTTGCCGATCTTTTGTACTTTTGCACACATGGCAAAGAAGAAAGTGCAAATTCCTGCGGATGACCCCGAGTACATAAAACCGCTTCCTGCAAAAGGCTGGGCAATCATTGCAGCAATTGTTTTACTGATTGGAGGGCTGGTCTGGTGGCTCGACAGGAAAGATGAAAACCAGTGGGAATTTGTCAGCAAATTTGGCATTAAGCTGCCGTTACGATATGCCATTCACGGAATTGATGTTTCGCACCATAACGCAAAGATCAATTGGGACAAACTGAAAAATACGCATTCAGGGAACGTCAGAATTGATTTTGTCTATATCAAAGCCACCGAAGGCGCCACGCATCTCGACAGGCAATTTCAAAGAAACTGGCGTGAGGCAAAAAGGGTAGGGATGAGGCGCGGTGCGTATCATTTTTACAATCCAAGGGTCATGTCCGACCGGCAGGTGCAGAACTTCATCGGTCAGGTGAGAATGGAACCCGGCGATCTGCCGCCTGTTCTGGATCTGGAAACGCACGCGCACAAGCCGGACGATATCATCATCCGCGGCGTTCGCAACTGGCTTGAACAAATTGAAGCGCATTACGGAATGCGGCCGGTGATTTATGTAAACGAACATTTTTACAAAAAATACATTGCCGGGAATTTTGACGATTACCCGCTCTGGCTCGCAGGATATTCGCGCACGCATGTAAATGATCTTGCAACCGATTCGCAGGTTCTGTTCTGGCAGCACAGCGAAAAAGGCTGGGCCGACGGAATTCATGGTTTTGTGGATTACAATGTATTCCTTCACGAGCCGGAAGACTGGAAAACACTTGCTGGTCGTTAGTTGGGTTCATTGCCGCAACCGAATAATAAAGCAGGTATTTATACGCTGAAATACAGTGGCTTATAATTGTAAATTTGATAAACAATCAAACTTTTATATGCCATGAAATTACTTCACAAATGTCTGATTCTGCTTATGTCCTGCCTTTCCGCAGCTTCATGCACTACAACGGCCATTCTTTCGTCCAAATTTGAAAATTATACGGCTGAAACCTTGCCCGCGCACAACATTCCCGGAGATCCTTCCGGTGATGAAATAACCTATGTTACGGAACTTCAGCCCCGGATACGCATCGTCAATTCGGTAGGCGCCGGCCAGAAAGCATTGCGTTTTAACCAGGTTTCGGCTCCGGGCCTTACCGCGCATAATCAATGGCTCGGATTCAAGGGAATTTCAACAAACCTTACGCAGCCATTGTGGTTTTACTTTACGGCTACGCATTCCGGAACAGGCGGAAGGCTGACGATTGATGTTTCAGACGGCGTTGCCAACCTGTTTGCAAGAATGATGATCAATTCAAACGGCGATGTAATTGTTGTACGCAGTTTTCCTTCCAACGAAGAACTAGTCGGGAACATACCGCCGGGTATGTCGCATACAATCATTTTTACGCTCAATCTCAACAACGGCAAGTACAATTTGTCCATACTGAAATCGGGCGGAAATATTCTGGTCAAAGACATTCCGGTTCTGGCAGAAAACATATTGTCCTATGCGAATCCTTCGCGGCCGGCGATCGGTTTCCGGTTTGAAGACGGCAGTTCGGATACAAGGCAATATGTGCTGGAAGAAATATTCATCAGTAAAAAGCAGCCTTGAACTGCACTTCTAAAACTTCATTCCTCAGACTGTACCGTACAAAACCGGTTGTCTGAGGAATTTTTTATATCAGCGGTTCCTGCTGGCTGAGACAATGAAAGCTTCCTTGTCCCCAGATGATTTCAGTCGCTGCCAGCGGAATTATTTTACGGTCCGGAAATGCTTTTTCCAGTATATCAATTGCAGTCTGGTCATTTGGATTATTAAAAACAGGAACGATAACACCCGCATTGCAGATCAGGAAATTGGCATAAGAACCCGGCGTACGGAAATCGTCAATGACAACGGCTTTCGGCATCGGAATCTCCACGATGTTCAGCTGCTTGCCGTTTACAAGACGCATTTTTTTCAGCATTTCAAGGTTAGTCTGAAGAATGCCGTAGTTTTCGTCATTCCTGTCATTTTCCACGCATGCTATAACCGTATCTTCATTGATAAAGCGCGTTGTGTCGTCGATATGCCCGTCGGTGTCGTCACCGACGATGCCGCCTTCCACCCACAGAACCTGCTCGATACCATAAAAGTGACTCAGTTTTTCTTCAATCTGGCTCTGATTCAGGTGCGGGTTGCGGTTCGGGTTCAGCAGGCAGGATTTGCTCGTCAGCAGGCTTCCGGCACCGTTGAATTCCACTGCGCCGCCTTCCATGATGATGCCCGGATTTACAACCGGAATATCCAGGTATTCTGCCACTGCTTCCGGAGTGCGGTTGTCGTCGTCATAAGGAGGATATTTGCCGCCCCACGCATTATGGCCCCAGTTTACGATCATTTTCTCCGATGTTTTCTTATTGATCAGAAAAGCAGGGCCGTGATCGCGGCACCATGCATCGTTCGTAGGCTTCACAATGAATTCAATTCTGGACAGATCAACGCCTGTCTTGTCCAGTTCTTTACTAATTTCCTTTTTCAGATTTTCGTCATTTGCAATAATTCCGACATTTTCGCCCTGGCTGATTGCTTTTATAAACGCAAGATACTGCGGGCGCATTCTGGCGAGTCTGTCGCCTTGCCAGGAAGAATCATTGTGCGGAAATGTAAGCCAGGTGGCACGATGCGGAAACCATTCGGCTGGAAATGAAAACCCGAGTTCTCTCGGAGTCAGTGGGTCGGTAAATTCAGGCACAACGGATGCTATATAAGTGTAAAACAAAAGCCGGCAAATGGCAGGAACAGTTTCGCACGGGCAATTGCCTTTACCCGTAACTTCCTGATCTTTTTGGCGGCCGTTACTTTGATTTACCTTCTTAAGAAAAAAATGGTTCCCGCAACAGGAACCATGGAGCAATGCAGTGGAGTAAATGATGTGTTTCAGTTGTTGGCAATCACTACATTCCCGACCAGGAAAGTCCCGTCGGCTGTTTCAAGATTGTATGCTTTGTTCACTTTTCTTGCGTTTTCCTGTATAGCGCCTACTTTCCAGGAAGATGCCATGCCGGTCAAAGGTTCGTAGCGGTAAAGTATGTCGTTTTTGGAAAGTTTGCTCATCCTCTTTTTGCCATGACGTGTCTGCACGTAATGCTGCGGGGCGGCTTCCAGCAAGATGGCCGGAACCATGGTTTGCTGATCCGTTTTTTTGCCGGCAGGTTTAAGATACACGGCGGTCAGCGCAGAAGCAGGCTTGTCATAAACATTCACGTGTTTTACTTCGGTCGTATTGCTTTTGCCTCTTTTGCAGGTTTGCACATGTTCGCCCGCTCTGATATCGGCAATGCGTTTGATGCTTCCGTCGGCCATTGTAACAGCTGCATTGGCAGAGAAAAAACGGCCGCCTTTATGCTTTTTCAAAAAATGAAAAGGTTCAGATCTGAAATTGGCCGCCTTTGTTACAGGAGCAGCCAGCAGGCTGAAGAATAAAACAAGTAAAGTGGTGAAAACGCTAACCTTTCGCATAAAGAATTTTTTGATTCAGGAAATTCAGGCCTTGGACACTTTTACAAATACTTTGCTCAGCGCATTCGGCAGTGAACCAAGTGCAATCAGTATGAGTCCCGTAGTAAGAAGCGTGGCAGTGTGCGCAAAGAATGAGCCTGACGACAAAATGGCAAGAATCAGGATGGTTGAAAAAGGCAGTGAAAAAGCAAGCAGCAAAACAGCCAGTTCCAGATCAAAAGTCCTTTTTTCCTTTGGCATGGATTTGGCTTCTTCCCGCAGGTTGAATGCGGAAATATGCGCCAGCGGCCAGAAACTTGCCGCGCTCAGCGGAATAACAATGGCCAGCAAAATCATGGAAAGATCCGTAATGTTGAGAACATAGATCATTCCTGCGCTGATAATCATCGTGATTCCGGCACGGAAAAACAGAATACTCGCCACAATTCTTTTCTTTCCTTCTTTCAGCTGAACGGCCAGTCCGATGAACAAAAGCACAAGCGGTGTCATCATGGCGCTGGTTTTGTCAAAAATTTCGGTGATGACCGACGGCAACGTATTATAAGTTACCCCGAAACTCAGGAGAATGATCGCGAGAAAAATCAGGATATTGATCGGTTCCTGAAACATGCTTGCAAAAAGGCTCTTCAGCTTGCCGCCCATTTTGGTTTCCTTGTCGTCGCTGTTTTTCAGGAACATGTTCATGGCAAGGATATACAGCGAAATCAGCACAAAAAACTTGTTTCCAACATCGGCCAAAGCAGCAATAGCAAGACTTTTTTCACCCAGGAATTCGGCAATAAACGGGAAACAGGACAAGCCGGGCGCAAGGGAAGGAATCAGCATCATCAGCGTTCTGCCTGTCGGGCTGTTTTTTTCAATGCCGAAAAGCGTAAAAGCGAGCGGAGCGGAAAAGAACATCAGAAAGTTGAAAACCAGTGTGACCACCGGAATAATGATCATGGAAGAACTGATTTCTATCTTCATCAGCGAGATAAAGATCGTGGATGGCAATGCAACGGATAAGATAATTTCTTTGATGCCGTTCGTCTGGTCTTTGTTCCTGAACTTGCTTTTGAGCATTAGACCCAAAGCAATCAGTAATAGGAGTGTTATGGTTTTTTGCAATGCATCACTCATGATCAAAAAATATTTGTTTGGTCAATTTGTTACTTACGGGTTGATGGAAGGGTTTTCGGGCGTCAGAATTTTGAGACATGTGTCATGATTGGAATGAAATGTCATTTTTGGTCATGAATTGTTTGGAATGTCATGGTTGGAATGAGATGTCATGTTTGGTCATGATTAAAATGAGAATCATTTTTTGTCATGCGTTGGCATATCGGGCGTAGTCGAAGCAATCGATTTCTTTGTATTTTAACTGCTTCGACTGCGCTTGATATGACAGGTTTTAACAATTTGCAATAAAATCAGCTCAGCTGGCCGAGTGCTCCAACAAATGCTTTCATTTCGTCCATGGTTCCGATACTTACACGGCACCAGGGTTTGTTCTGAATATCGAATGACCTTATGGAAATACCTTTTGCAGTCATCTTTGTCAGCAGTTCCTTGCCGGGCATGCTGATCGGGAACAGTACGAAATTGGTGTACGATGGAATGTACTTGTATCCCATTTTATCCAGATTCTCGTACAGATAGGTTTTGGCTTCGTGGTTCAGCTTGCGCGTATTTCCTTGGAAATCCTTATCGTCCAGACTGGCAGAAGCTGCAAAAATGGAAGTATAGGAAATGCCCATTCCGCCGCGCGTGATTTTATTGATCTGTTCCAGAAACGAAGGCAGCGCAGCCATGTAACCGACGCGGATACCGGCCATTCCCATGATTTTCGAGAATGTACGTGCCACGATCACGTTCTTTTTCTGCGAAAGCAGCGAAACCATGCTTTGCGTGTCAGCGCCAACGGCGAGTTCGATATAAGCTTCATCCACAAATACAGGCACTTTCTCCGAAACGCGTGAACAGAAATCCAGCAGATCCTGGCCTTTTGTGATGGCTCCGGTCGGGTTGTTCGGGTTACAAACGTAAACCAGTTTAGTATCTTTGTCAACGGCTGCTTCCATTGCTTTCAGGTCATGCGACCAGTCGGCAGTACAGGGAACTGCTTTCCACGTTGCGCCTACGGATTCGGCTACTTTTATGAGCGACATATAGCAGGGATCAGCCGAAACCACGTTTCCGCCGTTCATGAACAATACAAGTGCCACTTTTTCCAGAAGATCGGATGAGCCCGGTCCCATCATGATATGGTCTGCAGGAACGCCTTCTTTCTTGGCAATTTTATCAACGAGATCATACATTTCTTTCCATGCGTAACGGTTTCCGTATTTCACAGAGTCCGCAACGGCTTTCTGTGCCGACATGGGCGGCCCGTATGGATTTTCATTGGAGGACAAGCGCGCAATGATTTTCGGAGCTTTGAAGTCAGCGGGTAAAAAATGCTCTCTCACCATTGGGCTTCGATAGATCCTGCTTTCAGGATCAAGAGGTAAAGGTGCGTTTGCAAATGCGCCCATGCTTAAATGCGGAGCCAAAGTCATACCTCCGATTGCCATTAAACCGGATTTTAACAGATTCCGACGGTCCATTTTCTGATTCATTGTATTCTTGTTTAGTAGTAAATGTGACGATAATAATAATATATTGTATAAATTGAAAAGTGCAGAATAAGATTTCTTATTGTTTCTTAAATTTAAAATTATTTAGCTTAAAATCGTAATATACCAGACTTTCTTTGGTAAAATTAATTTTTGCTGACCGTCATTCTGGAAGTTCTTGTAAATGCGATTCCCTTGTAAGTTCCGGTCCAGGTCAGATTGATAATGTCATCTTTTCGCTGGATCCGGTTTCCGGTCAGTCCCAGTGCTGCATAGGAAGTTTTGATGGTGACAACGCCGTTTGCATCCGAAGAAACTTCACCAAGCTGACCGCTTGATTTGAAGGTTTCCGGACTGAAAGTATACGTGGCGCCATTGTATTTCAGCGTTTCGGTTTTCACCACTTTGGTCAGATCATAACCTATTTTAATGGCAAGGTTGGAAACCGGGATGGAATCAATGCCTTTGGTATGATCCAGAATGTTGGTTTTGTCCAGTTCAAATAACCGGGAAGTCAGCGTAAGTTCCTTCATGGAGCTGTCGTAGGAAACGGAAGGCGTGCTTGCAAAGGGCGCGCCAAATGCGGCGCCGACAATATCCACCAGTACCGGCGCTACATCCCGGTCCAGAAATGGGTCTTCTTCCTTGCACGATGAGGTGATGCCGGTTACCGCCATAGCGAGGCAAATGGTTGCAAAGTATGTTTTGATATTTTTCATAATGCTGAGTTCTTGATTAAGTATGGAAGAGCCTGCGGACAATTATTTTTCTGCCCACCATAATTTGGTTTTCATATCATTCGGGCCGCCGTTCAGCGTTTCGCCTGCTTTTACGGCTTCGGCGTTCAGTGAATATTCGGAGTTCGGATACGGAAAGCGTGTCGGAAGAATTCCTCCATTCTGCAGAACGGCACGCGGGTCCGGAGCGGGAAAAACAGGGAACCCGGTTCTGCGCCATTCGATCCATGCTTCAACGCCTTGTCCGAAAAGGGAAATCCATTTTTGTTCCAGCACTTTTTCACGCGTAACAGCCCCTACATTCGCAAGAAAAGTGGCGGGCGTCGGCAGTCCGTACTGGCTGAAAGATGCATTGATGCCGTTTTCGAAATAGGTTTTGGCAGTTCCGGTTGTGATGTCTCCGTCCAACGCAGCCTCGGCAAGAATGAAGTTGAGTTCGGAAAAAGTCATGATGACTTCCGGTGCTTCCGCTTTGGTGAATGCGTTTCCGATTGTGGAACTGGTCGCCAGATACGAAGTGGCAATCGCATCCGGAAGGCCGTTCGCATGTCCCTGATAATTGCCCTGTTTGTTTGGATTGGCATAAACGGTGATCCGCGTATCGCCGAGCGAATTCATTTTGTCGGCCAGCGTTTTGCTGATATTCCAGTCGGTCCGACCGTCCTGAAGAAGAATCTGGTTCCATTCGTTATTGCTTGGAAGTACGGCAGTTCCTTTCAGCTGTGCATTGTCGTCGTTGCTGGTAAAAATCGGGAATGTAGTCGGATTGGCCATTATTTCCTGCATAATGGCGCGCGATTCAGCGGATTTCTTGGCAGCCTGGCGGTTTGCAAGCCGCAGGCGAAGCGAGTTCGCAAACTTTTTCCATTTCAGAATATCGCCGCCGTACAGAATATCGCCGGCAACAGCCGGCCCGCCGACAGTCAGTTTTTCATTGGCCATTTTAAGGTCGTTCAGCATGCCTGCATACACCACATCCATGGCATCGTACTTGGGCGTGTAAATGGGCTCGTCAGCGGTTCCTTTTACGGCGTCCGTGTAAGGAATGGCGCCGTACATGTCTGTCAGCAAGGAGAAAACCCATGTGCGCATTACGAGTGCAACGCCTTCGTAATTGGGGTTCGGGTTAGCCGAGCCTTCGCCGGTCAGCAGAATGATGCGCTGGAAATTAAGCTGCGAATCGTTGTAAAACCCTTTCCAGTTATTGGCTACCAAAGCCGGAGAAACCGTATAATCATCGCCTTCGTTGGAATAGATATTCCGGGTCAGATGCTGTACGTACAATTCCGCCGCATCGATGTTGATCCGTTCGAAACGGTTGCGGTGGCCCCAGTAACGGTCAATAGCCGTTTCAATGCCGGTTGGAAGCAGGTATTGCGGTCCTATCGCCGTCGGGTTGTTAGGACTCGTGTTCATTTCGTCAAAATCTTTGGTACAGCTTGTCGCAGTCAGCATTCCTGCAATCGCCGCCATCCAGATGGTTTTATGATTCAGTATATTTTTCATCTTTTAAGATCTGTTTTTAGGTTGACGTTATCAGAATGACAAGGACAGGTTCATGCCGACGCTGCGCGAGCTTGGAAGTTCGCCGTATCCGAAACCCTGCTGGTTTCCTCCTTTTCCATCAATTTCCGGGTCAATGTGCGGCGTGTTCTTGAAGATCATCCAGACGTTGCGTCCCACAACGGAGAGTTTTGCACTTTGTATTTTGATTCTTTTCAGGAATGACGGGCTGAAATTATAACCCAGCGATACCTCGCGGAGCTTTACAAAGCTGGCATCGAAAATAGCCGACTCATGATAATTTCTCGGATTGCTGTAACCGTATAACTGATTGGCCGTTACGATAATGTCATTTGGAATATAGGATTTGCTGCCGTCAGGACTTGTAACTTCACGCACTCCTTTTCCGATTACACCTTCTTCGCGTCCAAGCGCTGTTTCGGCATACTGGCCTGTCCAGCGGGCTGTTCCTGTTCCTTCGTCGTAAATGTCCCCGCCGATGCGTACATCAACCAGTGCGCTCAGTGTAAAACCTTTGTAGTTGACCGTATTGAGCATACCGCCGATCCAGTCCGGCTGAATGTTGCCGAGTTTCTGGTTGGAAACCGTTACCGGAAGTCCGTTCGCGCCGTAGACAATTTGTCCGTCGGGAGATTTCTGAAAACCTACGCCGTAGAAAGTGCCGTATGATTCGCCGACGCGTGCTTCTGACGACATTCCTCTCTGTGTGGCAAGCGTATAGGTTGTAAGTCCTTCTGCCAGTTCAACGACTTTGTTGCGGTTGCGGGCATAGTTAAGAGAAACATCCCAGCTGAAACCATTTGAAAATTTCAGAGGTGTTCCCGAAACGGAAATCTCGACGCCTTTGTTGGTTACTTTTCCGGCATTCAGAATGCGGTTATTGTAGCCGCTCGCCTTGGAAATTTCCACACCCAGAATCTGGTCTTTCGTGGATTGTTCGTAGTAAGTTGCATCCACGCCTACTTTGCCTTTGAAAAAACGCAGGTCGGCCCCGAGTTCAAGACCGGTCGTAATTTCGGGTTTCAGGTTGGAATTGGCGATCTGGATGTTTTCGGTAAATTTCGGAACCGATCCGTTCCATGAGCCGCTGGCCACGAAAGTCTGTGCAAGCTGATAAGGCGTGGCGTCGTTTCCGACCTGTGCATAACTGGCCCGGATTTTGCCGAAAGTCAGGACGCTGCTTTTTACGTCAAACAGTTCTGTTAGGACTGCGCTTAACGAAGCAGAAGGGTAGAAGTAGGATCTTGCATTGGAAGGCAAAGTGCTCGACCAGTCATTTCTGGCAGTCAGGTCAAGAAAAATCGCATCTTTCCACGAAAGGTTAACCGTTCCGAACAAACTCTGCGTTTCCGATTTCTGGATCAGGCTTTCAATTGTATTGGTACTCGGAACCGAATTTCCGGCATTGTAGAGGCCGTCCACCACCAGCTCGCCTACATAAAAATAATTTCTCTTGTAATAATTGGTCCGCTGGATTCCTCCGAACTGAACATTCAGGCCGAAATCCGGTGAAATGTCTTTATTGTAAGTCAGCATGAAATCCGAGTTGGTTTCCTGGCTGCGCAGTACTTCTTCAGAATAGCGGCCCGGCGTACGCACGCCGTTACGGACACGCAGGAAGTTGGAAACATTCACGCGGGTATCTGTCCAGTAATCTGTTCCGCTGCGCAGCATCAGGCTCAATGAAGGCAGGATTTTGTAGTTCAGCGCAATATTTCCCAGCAAGCGGTCTTTCTCATTTCCCGAAGGCAGATTTCTCTGGGAAAAATACGGGTTGGTGAAAAAGGTATGCTGCCAGTTTGGTGGCTCGGTATCGCCTTCCGGCTGGTTATGGACTGCGGTATAAGCTTCATAATTCCGCAGCTGATCCCATGAAACATGGCGGTGAGACCATATGAATTCCTGTCCGCCCGCATAGCTTCTGTTGTCGGATCCGGATTTGATATATTCGCCGGATAAAGTAATGCTGATGTTTTTGGTAAGGTTATAACCGGAATTAATCCTGAAGTTGTTTCGGTGAAAGTCATTGTAATACATAATTCCTTTCTGATCCAGACGGCTCAGTCCGAGACGGAAATAACCTTTGTCATTGCCGCCCGAAAGAGCCACGCTGTTGGTGATCGTGCGTCCTGTCTGCCAGTATTCTTCCCAGTTGTTGGGCTGAGGAGTCAGTGGTGCAACATCGTCACCAGTCCACCACTGTCTCACCAGGCGCCCGTCCATTGGAGCTCCCCAGCTTTCGTCTGTTCCCGCTGAACCCGCAGCCGGATATCTTTGATCATACACGGCTCTGTATTGCGCAAGTTGTGCCGGATCGGTGATCTGTGAACTCCATCCGTCATTGTACCACGTGCGGTAACCGTTTCCGCCGCCGTATGTATTCTGGAAGTCAGGCTTGATCCACGGACGCTCGAACGTAATATTGGAATTGACTTCCACGCCAAGTCCTTTTGTTCCCTGTCCGTTTTTGGTCGTAATGAGTATAACGCCGTTTGCAGCGCGTGATCCGTACAATGCAGCCGCGTTCGGGCCTTTCAGTACAGACATTTCCTTGATGTTGTCCGGATTGACTTCTGAAATACCGCCGCCGTAGGTTTTGTTGGCAGTTTGTTCCATGGGCACGCCGTCGATGACGATAAGCGGCTGGTTATTTCCTGAAACTGAAGATGCGCCTCTGATCTGGATGTTGGAACCGCTTCCGGGGCCGCCGTTGGACTGAACCCTTACACCCGCAATTTTACCCGACAATGCATTGGCTACGTTTGTGGAACGCGATTCCGTCAGTGCACTTCCTTTTACTTCCTGAACCGTGTAGCCCAATGCTTTTTTCTCGCGTTCGATCCCGAAAGCCGTTACGACCACTTCGGAAAGCTGCCGTGTGTCGGCATCGAGTTTTATATCAAATTGTGTTTGATTGCCGATAGGAATTTCCTGAATCAGAAAACCGACATAGGAAATCACAAGAATACCGTCGCCGGGAACAGAAAAGCTGAATTTTCCGTCTGCATCTGCATTGGTACCCACATTTGTCCCCTTGAAAATCACGGATGCGCCCGCAAGGCCCAGCCCGTCTTCGGACGCCGTTATTTTTCCGCTGATCTCACGCACCTGAGCATGAGCAAGCGAAGAACACAGGCATGTCCATACTAATAAGAGTAAAACTTTACGCATGGGAAGTACGGTTAAATTGTTGTTAGGTTTGAACAGGCAAGTGAAGAAAGTTATGGCTGTGTGATGTCCACGTTGCCGTGCGCCGCACACACTTTCGCGTGGACAGAACAACACAGCCATAAGCTTGTAAAACTGCTTTTCCGGAAAGCAATACCCTCTTAATCGAGGACAAACAACAGCATGAAGCATGTCAATGCCAGTGCAGGACAACTTCTTGTCGCTTGTCCACAATAACAGATACTCGTATAAAAAAAATTATATTGTATTGAAGCAGAACCGACCGGAAGGATGCAACCATGCACCTTCGGGTTATCGCTATTATTCGTTCAATACGTCCAGATATATTATTGTGCGGCTGTAATATATCTTCGGTTTAGAAGTTCAGTCATTCGTTTAATGACTTCTCAAATATACTGACAATGATAAAAAATGCAAGAGAATAGTTTAAAAAAGTAGCAAATTTTACAATAATAATTGGTCATTTAAAACCAGTATAAAATATTATATTAATTATTTTATAAATAATTTGATTTAAATGGTTTTCAGGCAGAAGTTGATTGTTGAAAAATATTTTTACGGATTTAATTAGAGTAATCGGCTAAATAGTAGACGTTTATACCTTAAAATCGTTGATTTTCATGTAACAGGCAGTTACTACCGACCCAAACTAATTATATATGCTATTAGGGCCTAAATAAAAAAGCAGCGGGCTTCAATCTGGAAGCCCGCTGCTTTTTTACTTGGAAAAATTATATTGCTGCCGAAAACTCAGTCTATGTATCTTTTCAGAATCGGCCGGTAAGAGTCAATTCTCCGGTCTCTCAGAAAAGGCCAGGTGGTACGGTAGTGATCCAGCTTCTCAAGGTCCAGTTCCTGCACATGCGTTACCTCTTCTTCGTGCGGTGCAAGGTACAAAAGCCTTCCGTGCGGATTGGCAATGAACGAACCGCCCCAGAACTGCTGGTCAGCTTCGCGCCCCACCCGGTTTACAGCCACGACGTACACTCCGTTAGCAACGGCATGTCCGCGCTGGATCGTCTGCCACGCGCCGTACTGTTCTTCATTAATTGCCGGTTCTTTTTCATTGGTATCCCAGCCGATTGCAGTCGGATAAAACAATATTTCGGCACCCATCAGACTTGTAATTCTGGCCGCTTCCGGGTACCATTGGTCCCAGCAGATCAGTACACCGATTTTGGCAAATTTCGTTTCAAAAATCCGGTAACCGTCCGTATCCGAAACCTGATCGCCCTGCGCAGCGTCTCCGGGCGTGAAATAGAACTTTTCGTAATAGCCGGGATCGTCCGGAATGTGCATTTTGCGGTATTTGCCGAGGTATGCGCCGTCGGCATCAAGAACTGCAGTCGTATTATGATATAATCCATGCGCTCTTTTTTCAAAAAGCGAAGCAATGATCACAACGCCCAGTTCTTTTGCAACAGAGCCCAGCGTTTCTGTTGACGGGCCCGGAATGGCTTCTGCAAGCAGGAAATTATGATGATCTTCGACGTCACAAAAATAGAGCGACCTGAAAAGCTCCTGAAGACAAATTATATGAGCGCCTTTTGCGGCCGCTTCGCGAATTCCGGCAATGGCTTTCTGAAAATTAGCATCAACATCCTCAGTACAACTCATTTGTACTATACCTATGTTTACCTTTTTTGTCATGGATTATAATTCGTGGATTTTCTCTTTACTGTAAATTTTTTAACATTAATTTCTTCACAGTAGTTCTTTGATCGGAAATTCAAATGAAATATCGTTCATGCACCTGAAGTGTTTTTGGGGACAGGCCTTGTAGCCGATTTTGGAACATGGCCGGCAGCGGAGGTTGTTATTTTCCAGTACTTCAAAGGAGGTTTTGTACGGATACATGCCGAAAGCAGGAACCGTATTTCCCCAGATGGAATAAACTTTCTTTTTGAATGCTGCAGCCACATGCATCAAGCCCGTATCGTGCGAAAATACGATAACGGATTTCCTGATCAGTGAAGCAGACTGATTGAAGTTATATTTTCCGCAGGCATTGAATACAAGCGTGTCGCCGATTGCTGCCCTTATGGCTTCACCCGCTTCTGCATCTTCCTTGCCGCCGAGAAGTATTATTGGAAAGCTGATTTTTCTGCAAAGTTCAATCATTCTCGGGACGGGCAGTTTTTTGGTGTGATGCTGTCCGCCGATTGCATAAGCTACAAAGCCTTTCTGGTGCGTTTCAGGAAGCCAGCTCAGTTCCACCTCATCTTTGTACGGAATAAAATAATCAAGCCCTTTTCCGTCATTGCTGATGCCGAAAGTTTTTACCGTTTCCAGGTATCTGTCCACAATGTGAACGTCCGGAAGATAATTGACCTTGAAACTTGTCAAAAGCCATTTCTGTACATTAAGCTTGTCGAAGCTAAACGACGGAATTCCAAGGGCAAGTTTGATGCGCAGTGTCCGGATGTTGGAATGAAGATCAATGATGTAATCAAACTTTTCTGCTTTCAGCGCTTTCAGGATTTTGCTGATGTCCGAATCCAGCGTCCAGACTTTATCAATGTAAGGATTGTCGCGCAGCAGAAATTCAAACTTGTCTTTTGTAAAATAATGGATTTCCGCATGGCCATGCTGTTGCTTCAGGCACCTGACAACCGGCGTAGTGAGTACGATGTCGCCGATGGAAGAAAAGCGCAGGACAAGGAATTTAACAGATTTATTCACTTTTCAATTCTTGACGTTTCTGAAAGGGAAGCAGATGGTCCGGACGTGTGTGTTTCCACCGGCGATGGCTCCATAGCCAGTTGTCCGGCTGTTTGATGATGTCTTCTTCCAGAAATTCAATCTGGCACTGAAGAATGTTGTTGGCCGGTTCCTGCTTCGGATTTTCAGTAATCAGTTTAAAATAGGTTTTATAGAAGCCTCTCTTTATTTCATTCCGTAAAATTCCCATATACAAAACCGGTGCATTGAGCCGGCGTGCAATGAGTTCGCCTCCGCGGAAAACGCCTGTATCCTGATTCAGAAAACGGGTCCAGTACGCTTTTTCCGGATTCGGTGACTGATCATTGATCAGCACAAATAAAAACGGTTTTTCGCGTGGTGCCAGTGCTTTTACCATGGCTTCTTTCATCGGGACCATTTCGGTGCCGAACTTGGTCCGCACTTTTCTGAACCAGTCTTCAAAAATTTCATTGGCAAGCTCGTGATAAACGACAACAATTTGGTAGGATAATTTGGCAGAAGCAAATAAATTAAGCATTTCCCAGTTTCCAAGATGGCCTGAGACGACTACAACGTTTTTCTGCTGGGCATAATAATGATCAAGCAACTTGGTTTCTATCTCGAATCTTTCGAGTAAATCCTTTTTTGAAACAGATCTCAGTTTGATGGTTTCAAAGATAATATCCGTAAAATTCCGGTAATATTTTTTCGCAATGGACTGGATTGTAGATTCATTGTAAGCCGGAAAGCTGTTTTGCAGATTGCTGATGATGACATTTCTTCTGTAATGGCCTATTTTAAAAATCAGAAAGCGGAAAATGTCAGAAAGTTTATAGAGTTTTTTCCAGGAAAGCCTCGAAATCGCTGTCAGGATAAACAGTAATAATCGGGTGGAAAGTGTTTTCATTGAGTAAAATTCTTTTGCAGTAAAAAGCAAATCTGCAAAGGAAATAGTTCCGGAAATCAGCATTTAAATCAGCCGGCCGCGCTTGTTGAACGGGTAAGTTCTAGGACAGTGTTTGCTCGGGTTTCAGGTTCTGCGGCCTTTTGTGTTTCCAGCGCCTGTGGCTCCACAGCCAGTTATGCGGCTGCTGTTCAATATTTTTTTCCAGAATCTGCAGCTGTTTTTCCAGAATTACATTATTGCGGACTTCCCTCGGGTTTTCAGTAATGACCGAAATGGCCACTTCATAAAACCCTCTTTGATTGGCAACTTTACTGAAATCGGCATACAGTACAGTCAGGTTATAGCGGCGTGCAATGGTTTCGACGCCCCGGAAAACGCCGGTATCCTGACATAGAAACTTGGTCCAGAAAGCCGTCTTCGGATTGGGCGACTGGTCATTTGCGAGTACCACAACGTAAGGTTTGTCCCTCGGTTTCTGCAGTTCTTTGAAAATATTGTCCATCGGCACCAGCACAGCACCAAACCTCGTTCTCAGATCCAGAAACCACTGATCGGATGCCGGATTCTGAAGCGGCCGGTACACCACAATGCATTCGTGTTTGAAGCAAAGCGATGAAAACAAATTGGCCAGTTCCCAGTTGCCTCTGTGTCCCATCAGAAAAATAATGTTGGTTTTATCATGATAATACCGGTCCATGATGCTGATATCGCCTTGCAGCCGTTCGCGGACACACTCCGGGCTTGCGCTTCGGAATTTGATCGTTTCCACGATCAGATCGGTGAAGTGAATGCAGAAGTTCTTTTCGATACGGTTTAGTTCTGCATCTGTTTTTTCAGGAAAACTGTTTCTGAGATTTTCACGGATCACCTTTTTACGGTAACCGATCACGCCGAACACAGACCAGCAAAGAAAGTCGGAAAGCCGGAAAGCATTTTTCCAGGAAAGATGCGAAACCTGATTGAGCAGGGAAAAAAGAAACTGGGAAATAGTGTGTTTCATGAAAACAATTTTTACAATAATACGTATATATAGTATGTATATAAAATGTTGGCAATTGTTTTCAGAATTGTTAAATTCACTGTTTCTAACCAAATCCATAACGACATGCTGGCAGAATTATTGGATATAAAAAATGATCGCCGCATGAGCGTATACCTTTACCGGATAGGCTTCGGGATGTGGCTTATGTATCTTGTGCTCGGAGCGCCCGCACTGCATACGTACCATCATTATCGCCAGGATTGCGGATTGCTGTCGTTCGTACTGATGATTTTCGGATTCAGTGCTTCCATGGTTTATAATTATTTTCATCACCATGATCAGTATGAAATGAAAAAGAAATGGCTTTTTATCAGCTATGCTGCCTTGGCAGTAATCATTTACTTTCTTGAATTCCGGGGCAAGGAAAATTTTATTGACCTGAACTGGGTGCTGAGCCTTTTTTAATCTTCCTTCAGATTGGCTGATTTGTTTTTTACTATCATTTCCTGAATCTGTTCATAAGACAAATCCGGAAGCGCAGCCACTTTTCCAATGACGATAATTGCCGGCGAAGCCATTCCGCTCACTTTGGACAGCGGCACAATGTTGCTTATTTTTCCTGTAACAAGTTTCTGATTTTCAAGCGTTCCGTTCTGAATGATGGAAATTGGTTCGTCCAGCTTGTTAATGGCGGAATAAATGGAAACGATTTCTTCCAGCTTATGCAAACCCATTAAAATGACAACTGTTGCCGTTGACTGTGCGGCCAGATAAATATCTTGAGAAAGTTCGTGTGCTTTCGTAGTACCCGTAATGACCCAGAAACTTTCGCTGATGCCTCTGGAAGTAAGCGGAATGCCAGCCGAGGCAGGAGCTGCATAACTGCTGGAAATACCCGGAATGACTTCTGTCTCAATCCCGTGCTGTGCGGCAAAAGCAATTTCTTCGTAGCCACGTCCGAAAATAAAAGAGTCACCGCCTTTCAACCGGACAACTTTGTCATACTTTCGGGCATTCTCAACAATCAGATCATTGATTTCATCCTGTCCGCAGCTGGTTTTGCCAAAGCGTTTTCCGACAAGAATTTTGATGCAATCAGAAGGGCAGTAATCAAGAAGAGCCGGGTGCGCGAGTGAATCGTATAATACAACCCGTGCGTTTTGCAGGGCCTTAACTCCTTTGAGGGTTATAAGCT
The DNA here is from genome assembly GCF_005860765.1 of Dyadobacter sediminis. Classification (GTDB taxonomy): domain Bacteria; phylum Bacteroidota; class Bacteroidia; order Cytophagales; family Spirosomataceae; genus Dyadobacter; species Dyadobacter sediminis. The sequence continues at coordinate 726,055 of NZ_VCEI01000021.1, forward strand.
CCGGATCGCCCGGTCCTGCACCAATTAATGTAAGTTTCATATTTAAATTGAACCCGGCTTTCAGCAAACAAGTATCAGATTCTGTTATTGTTTACAGAAAGCCGGGATTCTTTTAGCTGTCTTTTCCGAATGTCAGTTCCTGCAATACGGGCTCGCCGGTTTCGACAAGCTGGTTTTCGCGGGATTGCTGAACATAGTTCAGGAATTCAGAAGCTGTATTGATATAGTAAGTTGCAAATTCCTCACTCGGCTCAAACTTGTTGATGCTGAACGCAAGTGAACGGAAAGGCGTTTCTGCCGAATCCGGCAGAACGAACTCTGAAGGAATTTCATACCGGAATTCTTTGCCAAAGTTGGTTTCAAAGTCATTGACAATGCCATACTGCGTATTGGTGCTGATGTCTTTGGTCATCAGCAGCGCTTTTGCACCGGTAATCAGCACATTGTAAGCATGGTAAATAGCATCGGCCCAGTTTTCTGCTTCGTAGTTTTCTCTGGACAATTTCAGTTTTTCCTGTGCTTCGGTAATGGTGGTTGCCACGAGATCAATCATTACACCGGCACATTCTCCAACGCCAACCTCTGTTTTGAACAGTTCGTCATGATCCCAGTCACGGTAATCGCTGTCCTGAACATTTGTCAGATCGGCAAGCGGTTTCAGAAGCTGATAAAAGTAATTTTTAGTCTGACGATTGTAGTACTGGTTATAATATTCACCGTCAAAAGCATTCTGCTCATAATCATTGAACAGCATGCGCAATGCTTCCGGACCTCTTTTTGTCGGGATTTTAATTACTTTGTCACCGATCAGACCAACGCCATCTCCGGTAAAACCGCCGCCGAGCAGTACTTGCAATGCCGGAAGTACGAGTTTGCCGTTCTTTATGGAACTGCCATGAAATCCGATGTTAGAAGCATTGTGCTGTCCACAACCGTTCATGCAGCCGCTGATTTTTATCTTGATATCCTGATTGTAAATCATCTCAGGAAATTCATCCCGCATCACATCTTCCAGCGCGCGGGTAATGCCGTAACTGCTTGAAATGGCAAGGTTGCAGGTGTCGGTTCCCGGGCAGGTCGTAATATCTGCAGTGCTGTCGAAACCAGGCGTTGCCAGGCCGAGTCCTTTCAACCGCTGGAAAACAGCTGCAAGATCTTCGGGCTTAATAAAACGTAACAAATAGCCTTGATTTACAGTCACCCGGATATCATCCGCTGCATACGCACGAACCAGATCAGCCAGTGAACGTGCAATACTCGAGTTCATATCGCCCAGTAAAACACGCAGCTGAACAGCATACCAGCCTTTTTGTTTTTGCTCAAAAACGTTTGTTTTCAGCCATTTCTCAAATTCATCAGTTTCATCTGCTTTCAATGCCACACTTGCAAGACTGATGATTTCATCGTTGTTCAATGAAGGGCGGGAAGCGTATTCAATGCTTTCTGCCGGTTTCTGAAACAGATCTTCAGGTATGCTGAAAACTTTATTTTTTAATGCCGTACGTTCTGCTTTTGCTTTTTCCAACAAATCTTCCAGGCCAATTTCGTTCAAGAGAAATTTCATACGGGCCTTGTGACGGCGTGTACGTTCTCCGAAACGGTCAAAAACGCGCAGTAATGATTCTATAAAAGGAATTACATGTTCTTCTTCAAGGAATTCGTAAGCGGTTTGTGCAGAAAAAGGCTGTGCGCCCAATCCGCCGCCGATCAGAACTTTAAATCCTTTTACCTGTTCGCCGTTTTCATTTTGTCCCCATTTTGCAATCAGCCCAACGTCGTGAATAAATGCCAGCGCGGAATCTTTTTCGGAGGAAGAAACGGCAATTTTAAACTTTCGTCCCATATCCTGACAGATCGGGTTGCGCAGAAAATAGGCAAATATGGAATGCGCAATCGGAGAAACGTCAAAAGGTTCGTCCGGATCAATTCCGGCTATGGACGAGGCCGTTACGTTACGAACCGTATTACCGCAGGCTTCTTTCAATGTAATGCCCGCATCTTCAAGGTCAGCCCAAAGCTGCGGCGAATCAGAAAGTTTTACAAAGTGAAGCTGAATATCTTGACGGGTTGTCGCATGCAGGTTTCCGGTTGCATATTTATCCGAAGTATCCGCAATCCGCACAAGCTGATCCGCCGTAACGCGGCCGTAAGGAAGTTTGATACGGATCATCTGAACGCCCGGCTGACGTTGTCCGTACACGCCGCGGGTCAGACGAAACTTGCGGAATGCTTCATCCGGCGTTTCACCGGTATTGAACGCACCGATTTTTTGCTGCAGATCAATGATATCGCGCTTTGCAACGGCGGATACTTTTTCAGAAATGATTATTTCGCTCATGTTGATATTCTTATTTGCACTGTCACGCTGAGCGAAGCCGAAGCTTATGTGATCTATAATAATGCTTTTTCGCTCAATATGACCGTTATGGATAGTCTTTTTATTCAATCATACATGCCCCGACAGTCACATTAGAAGTTTCATCGATCAGGATGGCTGCGCCATTTGAGCGGTTTCTCTGATATGCGTCGTAAGCAATCGGCTGGGCTGTTCTCAAGACAATTCTTGCCACATCATTCAGTTTCAGACTTTCTACTTCGTCCAGCTTTTCGTATGAGTTGATATCAATCTGGTATTCTATGTCGCGGATGGAACAGCGGGACCTTGCAGTTCCGTGCTGTAATACGTATTTATTTCCGGGTTTGAGTTGTTTTTTGTCATCCATCCAGCACACCAGCGCTTCGATATCCTGACTTACAACCGGAGAATTATTCAGGGAAACGATCATATCTCCGCGGCTGATGTCAATGTCGTCTTCCAGCAGTATGGTAACCGATTCTAAAACAGAGGCTTCTTCAATTTCGTTTCCGCCGAATTCAATTTTGGCAATTTTTGATTCCTGCTCGGAAGGAAGCACCTTGACAAGATCGCCTTTTTTGAACGTTCCGCTTTGTACACGGCCTGCGTATCCGCGGTAATCGTGCAGTTCTTCGGTTTGAGGACGGATCACGTATTGTACCGAAAAACGGCTGTCTTCCAGATTCTGATCTTTTAAAACATTGACAGTTTCCAAAACGGAAAGCAACGTTTCGCCTGTATACCAAGGCATGTTAGCAGATCTGTCTACAATATTATCGCCGTTCAGTGCACTTACGGGAATAATGGTCAGGTCTTTGATCAAAAGCTTTGAAGCCAGTTCCTGATAGGATTTTGCGATTTCCAGAAAAGCGTCCTCTGAATTTCCTACCAGATCCATTTTGTTGATGGCCACAATGACATGCGGAATACCGAGCATGGAAGCTATCAGCGAATGACGCCGGGTTTGTTCCACAACGCCGTGACGCGCATCCACCAGAATAATGGCAAGATCCGCGTTGGAAGCGCCTGTTACCATATTTCTTGTATACTGAATATGGCCCGGTGCATCAATGCTGATAAATTTCCTGTTTGGCGTCTGAAAATATTTGTAGGCAACGTCAATCGTAATTCCCTGTTCGCGCTCGGAACGAAGGCCGTCAGTCAGCAATGCAAGATCGATTTCTCCAACGTTGCGGCTTTTGCTGGCGCGTTCGATGGCTTCCATCTGATCTGCAAGAATATTTTTTGTATCGTAAAGCAAGCGTCCGATCAATGTACTCTTTCCGTCATCAACGGAACCTGCTGTAATAAATCTTAATAAATCCATTTCGTCATTGAATTTGAAAACGGCCGTTCAGCCGCAAATAAACCTTTTCTTCTCCGTCTGTACTTCCGATCAGAAATAACCTCCTTTTTTACGATCTTCCATCGCCGCTTCGGTCTGCTGATCATCGATGCGCGTTTCGCCACGTTCACTGATCCTAGAAACGGTAATTTCAGCAATAACCTCGTCCAAAGTAGCCGCACTGGATTCCACGGCAGCGGTACAGGTCATGTCGCCAACCGTACGGAAGCGGACCTGACGGGTTACAATCTGGTCATCTTCATCTTTTTCAATCACCGGCGTATTGGCCAGCAGACGCCCGTCACGTAAGATCAGTTCCCGTTCGTGTGCAAAATAGATGGAAGGAAGCGCTATTTTTTCTCTTTTCAGATAAGCCCAGACGTCCAGTTCAGTCCAGTTGGAAATCGGGAAAACGCGCACGTTTTCGCCTTTATGAATGCGGCCGTTGAAAAGGTTCCAAAGCTCGGGCCGCTGACGTTTCGGGTCCCACTGGCCGAACTCGTCGCGGAATGAGAAAATCCGTTCCTTTGCACGTGCTTTTTCCTCATCACGACGTGCGCCGCCTATGCAGGCATCAAATTCAAATTCTTCAATGGTATCCAGCAAAGTAAATGTCTGAAGCCAGTTGCGGCTTGCATTTTTACCGGTCTGCTCTTTAAGTCCTTTTGCCTTGATCGTATCTTCCACATAGCGGACGATCAGCTTGGCACCCGTAAGCTGGGCAAGTTCATCGCGGTAATTGATTGCTTCAATAAAATTGTGTCCGGTATCAACATGTACAAGCGGGAACGGGATTTTACCCGGAGCAAAGGCTTTCTGAGCAAGGCGAACAAGGGTGATTGAATCTTTTCCGCCTGAAAACAACAAGGCTGGACGCTCAAACTGGCCGGCCACTTCACGCATGATATAAATAGCTTCGGCTTCTAGCTGGTCCAGATAATCGGGCGTTCTGCGTCCGGCATCCTGATCGCTGATTTCCGACACTTCTTTAACTGAAATTGACATACTCGCTTTATTATTTAACTTTCTCTTCTGATTATATTATTTGGCATGCAAGCCGCATTCTTTTTTGGATTCATCTTCCCACCACCAGCGTCCGGCGCGGAAATCCTCGCCTTCCTGAATGGCACGGGTGCACGGAGCGCAGCCAATGCTTACAAAGCCTTTGTCGTGCAATGGGTTGTAAGGGATTCCGTTGGATTTTACATACGATTTAACTTCCTCGAAAGTCCAGTCCAGAATAGGGTGGAACTTCACCAGCTGATGCGCCTCGTCCCATTCCAGCCTTTCCATTCCCTGACGGTTTCCCGACTGTTCTGCCCTGATGCCCGTGACCCAGATTTTGGCACCTTTCAAGGCGCGGTTCAAAGGTTCCACTTTCCGGATGAAGCAGCATTCTTTTCTGTTTTCCACCGATTCGTAAAAACTCAGCGGGCCTTTGGTGCTCACCAGTTCCTCGGCTGCGCTGGTCTGCGGGTAGTAAACCTTGATTTTGGTGTCGTAGCGGTTATTTGTCTTTTGAAGCGTCATGTACGTTTCGCTGAACAAACGGCCGGTATCCAGGGTAAAAATGGTGATGTTGATGTTATTCTTCAGAATAAGATCAGTTATAGCCTGGTCCTCGTAGCCAAGACTGGTCGAAAAAACGACTTCACCGGGAAAAAGGTCAGCCAGAATCGCCAGTGATTCGATTTCATTTTTGCCTTCAATGGCTGCGTTTAAAGAGGATAATAGGGTGTTCATGATTATTCGCCAGCTTCTAATATAGCTTCTTTTATAACTTTGTCACTGATCCTGAAATCAGTAGCTTGTATTTTTTCAAACAATGGCCTTACTGAATGGATAGTGCCACGCTGCTTTGCTTTTACAATTACGCCGATTGTTCCGGTGACTTTAAGATTCAGTTTTGCTGCGATTTTTCTGGCTTTCAGATCATCCAGTATAACCGTGCAATCTTCAGTTTCAAAGGCTAGCGTTAAAGCCGTTGCTTCACCCAAATCAAGCACTTCTTCAAAAAGCAATTGTAATTTTTTATCTTTAATACCTTTTATTTCGATCCATGCAGGCAGTTCCAAATCAAATTCCTCTGCGATTTCTTCTGTAATAATGATCCTGCTATAGTTGTTTCTGAGCAGTTCAAGCTGATCAATTTTTGACAGAATAATCAGGCAACTTGAATCAGCAATTACCAGACTGTCATGCATTTAGAATATCACTTTTTAAATCCTCGGAAGATTCACTGAACAAGGAAAATCCGAATTTGCCCATCATTTCAATGAATGACCGTTTGCTGATGCCGGTAATTTCAGCAGCCTGACCGATTGTTACTTTTCCGCGCTCATATAACTGACCGGCTAAAAGCATTTTAATTTCAAATTCTTCTGAATCAAGGGATTCAGGCAAATGAATAGTGAGTGCTTTCATATTTATTTCTTGAAACAGCTGCTCGGAAAAATCCGGATTTTACTCCAATATATCACTTTTTACCGAGACCTCTACGGCGTTGGTAAAATCTTCAATCAGGTCTTCAATGTCTTCCAAACCAACAGATATTCTTATCAACCCTTCCGTAATGCCCAAAGCAAGTTTTTCGTCCGGTTTGAGCTTGGCATGCGTTGTCGTATACGGATTTGTTACAATTGTTCGCGTATCGCCCAGATTGGAAGAAAGGGAAGCGATTTCCAGTGCATCCATAAACGCAGCTACTCTTTCAAAACCGCCTTCCAGCTCAATGGTAACAACCGCGCCGCCACCGCTCATCTGCTGTTTGGCAAGCTGGAACTGCGGATGTGATTCCAGAAACGGGTATTTTACGTTTTTTACATCTGCATGACTTTCAAGTGCTTTTGCAAGCTGCAATGCATTGGCGGAATGTTTTTCCATTCTGAGGCTCAGTGTTTCGAGGCTTTTGCTTAAAACCCATGCATTGAATGGCGACATGGACGGTCCCGTCTGGCGACAGAAAAACCTTAATTCCTTGATATATTCTTTTTTGCCGACAACAATTCCGCCCAGTACGCGTCCTTGTCCGTCCATGAATTTGGTAGCGGAATGTACAACCAGATCAGCGCCGAATTCCGCCGGATTTTGCAAGGCCGGAGAAGCAAAGCAATTGTCAACGTTGAAAATCAGATTGTGTTTTTTGCATATTCTGCCGATCATGGCCAGATCAACCAAATCGAGGCCGGGATTGGAAGGTGTTTCAAGGTAAATCATTTTGCTGTTCGGCTGTACAGCAGCTTCCCAATCCGCTTCACTTGCATCGGAGTCCAGATAAGTATAGGTAATGCCCCATTTGCTCAGAATCTGTGTAATGATCTGATGCGCTGAGCCAAACAATGCGCGGCTTGCCAGAATATGATCGCCGTTTTTCAGCAATGCAGCCATACTTGCAAAAACCGCAGCCATTCCGGTTGCCGTAGCAACGCCGTCTTCACAATCTTCCAGAAGGCAAACCTTGTCTACAAATTCCTGAACACTCGGATTGGAAAAACGGCTGTAAATGTTTCCTTCTTCTGTTTCTTCAAAAAGCGCTTTTCCCTGTTCTGCACTTTCGAAGGTAAAACTGCTGGTTAAAAAAAGCGGTGTGGAATGTTCGCGGTATTTGGTTTTCCCTGTTTGCGTGCGTATTGCTTTGGTTTGCTTTTTCATATCTGGTTGGTGAAAAGCTTTTAGCGGTTAGCTGTTGGCTTTTAGCTATCGGCTTCCGGCATTTAAAATTTAATTCTGTTTTAATTAATATCTGTTAATTGTTCCTGCTGCAATGATCAGCAGTGTTTTTATCAGGTTTATTCGGGTTCGGCAAGTATAGTAAAAGCCATTTTATATTATCTTAACAGCTAACAGCTAACAGCTAGTCGCTAAACAAAACCATATAAATAATCCTCAGACTCACAATCACAACAATGGTTCCGACCATAATCATCATGGTTTTGATCGGCAGTCTTCTCGACAGGTTTGCTGCAATCGGAGCGGCGACCATTCCGCCCAATATCAGTCCCAATACAACTTTCCAGTGTGAAAAACCGATAATGCTGATAAAAGTGACCGAACTTGCAAGCGATACAAAGAACTCCGCCAGGTTTACAGATCCGATCGTATATTTCGGATGACGTCCGCGTGCGATCAGCGTGGAGGTTACAATCGGTCCCCAGCCTCCTCCGCCGATTGAATCCAGCGTTCCGCCTGCCATTGCAAGCCAGCCGATTTTCGTAAACGGTCTTTTTTCAATACGCTTCTTTAACGCTTTCTGAATAATAAGAATTCCCAGAATCAGCGTATAAACTGCAACCAGCGGCTTGATGATATAAATATAGTGTTCCAGCGATGATAAAAGATACGCTCCTGTAATAGCGCCGATTACACCCGGAAAAAGAATTTTCTTGAAAAGCTTGCTGTTTACATTGCCGAATTTCAGGTGCATGTAACCCGAAACGCCGCTTGTAAATATCTCGGAAGTGTGAACGCTTGCACTTACTGCCGAAGGCGGAACGCCCAGCGTAAGCAAAAAAGTAGCTGCGGTAACGCCGTAAGCCATGCCCAGAGCGCCGTCGATCATTTGCGCCACAAACCCGCCAAGCACGTAATAGAAGAAAGTCTCATTGAGTTCCAGCTCGTTCCAGAGTACGGTAAGCCGGTCATAAGTAAAAAAAGTAAACAGCAAATGGCCGACGATCATCAATGCAATTGCCGAAAATATGTTGACTGCTACTTCGGTACGGCTTCGTTTCCGGATGGTTGCCGCCCATATCTTCTGCTGGACCGTTTCCCACGTCAAAGGCGTTTTTGTTCTTGTCGCTGCGGAAATGTTGTCGTTGGAGACCGGCAGGGAAGGTGCCGATAACTGGCTGAAACGTACATCGGATTCCTGAGGAAGATCCCGTAAATAAACAACCTGCCCTTTTTCACGGGCAAGTGCTGCCAAACGCCGGTCTTCTTCCGGATTGCCGCTTGCAATGTACGCTACCTGAAGAGATTCCCAGTCGTTCGTCTTCGTTGAGGGTGTAAAATCCGCTGCTTCCTTCAAAGTCTATGTGGTATACTAAAATTGTAGAGTAATTCGCCGTAAAAATAGCAAACCCCGGTTTGCTGCTTTGATCACAAATTTAAGATCAAAATGTTAGTTTTCAAAGAATTTTAAACCTTCCCGGTTTGCTGTGACGGATTGATTTGCATGAAAAAAAGTACGTTCTCATCTGAAAACGTACTTTTTTACTTACTGGTTATAACTACTATTTTGCATGCTGCAGCCCAGTCCGGAACGAATCCGAATAATCCGGAATTTTCGGAAGAGCTGTGTCAGAAACATGGATTACGGATTCTGTTTCAGGACATTTGCACCCATGATGTCAATTTGTGCCTGCGGAATAGGGAAGTACTCACTTTTGCCTTTTACGAAAGTTGCCCCGTTCAGGTAAGATCTTTTCTTGCTTTCTTTGGCCAGGTATGCATTCAGCACTTCGCTTGCAGTTCCCCAGCGAACCAGATCAAAATGACGGTGGCCTTCCAATGCGAGTTCAACGCGGCGCTCAAAACGGACAGCCTTTCTTGCATAGTCCTTGCTAGCAAATGCAGGGTAAGGTTTGATCAGGTAATTGGCAGCAGGCTTTCCGTCAGCTGCCATAACAACTTCATTTGCAGCGCGGGTTCGGATCTGGTTTACAATCGATAAGGCCGTTGGCAAATCGTTTTCTTCAACGGCAATTTCCGCACGCATCAGCAGCACGTCGGCATAGCGCAAATACCTGAAATTATTGGCATTGGCACGTGGAGATTCCGCACCCGCATTTTCACCGCTGTTGGCAAAATATTTCTTGAAAGTATAAGGTCCGGCAAAGCTCTGATCGCGGATCCAGTTTTTCCCCGGATGAATTCCCCAGTTCAGGAACGGCAAACCTCTGCGTCCAACGGTCCAGTCCAGTCTCGGGTCCAGCGTTCCTTCGTAGGGCGTGAAAGCATCGGCGGAAGAAAGTCCTTCGTCACTTTTTACATCCACATCATTGAACGTATCCAGCAGCGGCAAGCCGTTTGCATCTGTTTTAAACGCATTTACCAGGTTTTGCGAAGGCTGGAAAAAACCGCAGCAGCCGCCCGGTGCCGAACCGTAAGGAAAGTTCAGGTTGTCGCCCCAGCTTCCGTTTTCACCACTTCCGCCATCGCCGACAGACATTTGCACTTCAAACACAGACTCGGAATTGTTCTCGGTTGCAATCCTGAAATTGTCATGAAAATTCGGCACAAGTGCAAAAGTGCCGTTTGTGATCACATCCACCAGTAACGGTTTTGCCGCTGCATAGTCATTCTGATACATATGCACTTTCGCGAGCATGGCTTTTGCAGTCCACTTGCTTGGTCTTCCGGCCTGCGCTTTTGTTACAGCAAGATTGTCAACCGCATACTGGAAATCCGCCTCAATGTTCGGCCAGATGTCTTTGTCATTCGGAAGATTGATATAATCCGTTACCGTTTCATCCACGTAAGGAACCATGTTCCACATTTTTTTGGCTTCAAAATGATACCAACCGCGTAAGAACCTGGCTTCTGCCGAGGCCTGCGTTACTTCGGCCGGCGTCATATCCTTTGCTTTTGCAATCAGCTTCAATGCATCATTGGAACGGGAAACACCGTCGTACAGTGAAACCCATTTATCGTTGTAGGCGCCAATATCCGCTTGCGGAATGTAACGTTCTATGGTCGTGATCTGGGACTGGTCACCAACGTCGCTGCCTTTATAAGCATCGTCCGAGGCAACGGAGCCGTAGATCCAGTTACTCACAGACGAAGTAAAATTGAAACCGGAACCCACGCCGTCCAGCAGGCTGTATGCACCAATCAATACGGCATTGACGCCCGTTTTGTTGGAAAGCATTTCTTCGTTTCCTACACCCAGCGGCGTTGTTTCCAGAAATTCTTCCTTGCAGGCCGTCATTATTCCCATGCAAACCAATGCTGAAAATATTAAGACTTTCTTTTTCATAGTTTTTTGATATATATGAATCTTTACTGGTTTGTTTTAATGTCAAAATCCGAAATTGATACCGATCTGGTACATTTTTGATCTTGGATAATTGCCCTGATCAACACCCAGAACTGTGCTTCCCGGCGTGGAGCCAACCGAAGTAACTTCCGGATCGATGCCGCTGTAATTGGTAATCGTAAAAAGGTTCTGGCCCTGTACATAAATGCGTGCGCTGGTCAGACCGATTTTTGATAATACGGTATTTGGCAGTGTATACCCGATGGTTAGATTTTTCATTCTGAAATAAGAACCGTCTTCTATAAAATAGCTGGAAGGCTGCTGACTTCTGCTGTCATTGGCGTCCAGAATTGGAAGTACGGCATCCGGATTCTGCGGAGTCCAGGAATCGTTCAGCATGCGAAGGCTTCTGTTACCGGCCTGATTGTTGAAATCAACCCAGCGTTTTACCATATTGATCAGCTGATTTCCCTGTACACCCTGGAAAAATGCAGAAACGTCAAACCCTTTGTAACCTACATTCAGGTTGATACCGTATGTGAAGTCAGGATGCGGGTTTCCGATGAATTTCCGGTCTGCGTCTGTAATCGTTCCGTCGCCGTTGGTATCATGGTATTTGTACTTTCCGACTGCCGCATATCCCGGATATTTCACACCGTTGTCCACTTCGCCCTGATTCTGGTAAATTCCGTCGATTTGTAAACCATAGAAAGAGTACAAAGGCATTCCGGCTACCGAACGCGTCCAGGTATAACTGCGGATGGCTGGTCCGAGAAGTACTGCGGAAGCGCTGTTGTTCAGTTTTTCAACGTTGTTTTTGTAAGCCGAAATGTTACCGCTGATCGAATAGGTAAGATCGCCGTTCAGTGCCTTGTTGTTAAAGTCAATCGCAAGGTCAAAACCTTTGTTGTTCATCGAACCCACGTTCACAAATGGAATCGTTGCAACGCCCTGAGTGGCCGGCAAACTCACCTGATAAAGCATATCGGAAGTTGTACGGGTGTAAACATCCAGGTTAATGCCGAACATTCCTTTCAGGAAAGTCGCGTCCAGTCCAAGGTTGGTCTGCGTGGTGGTTTCCCATTTTGCATCCTGATTTCCGAATGCCTGCGTATCAAAGCCCGGCTGTACGGAATTGTTTGAGCCGTCGATGGCATAAGAAGACTGGTTAAGCGTGGAGCGGTACGTACTGAAACCGTTGTAATTCCCGATTTCCTGATTACCCGTTTGTCCCCAGCCGCCTCTCAGTTTCAAATCATCCAGCCAGGTCAGGTTTTTCATAAATTCCTCTTCCGAAAGCCGCCATCCCGCGCTGAATGCAGGGAACGTTCCGTAACGGTTGTTTTGTCCGAAACGCGACGATCCGTCACGTCTTACCGTAGCTTCCAGCAAGTAACGATCTTTAAGCGCATAGTTTATCTTGCCGAAAATCGAGAACAGTTCCCATTCGTAGCCTGCACCCGAGTTGTTGATCCCCGCCGTTCCCGAGCTCAGGTACATATACAAAGGATCTTCGGAGAAAAACGTCGTACGCGTTGCCGAAATGTCACGTCCTGTTCCTTTGATCGCTTCTGTTCCAAGCAATGCATTCAGCTTATGTATACTTCCGAAGGTTTTGCTGTAATTCAGCGTGTTGGACCATGTCCAGTTTACATCGTAAGCATACGCATTGGTCAAGGCGTTATTCGATTCAATTTCTGCTTCTTCCAGATCCAGCAAGGTATAGGCAACGCGGTTGGAATTGGTAAAATCCACACCAATGCTTGATTTTGCCACCAGGTCTTTCAAAATGTCCACTTCGGCATAGGCGTTTCCGAACACCCGGAAGCTGTTCGTCTGATTGTTTCTCGTTCTGTACAGCTGAGCCACCGGATTGGTAGCAGGCCCGAGGCCGGCAGCGCGCGTGGCCGCAAAATTGCCCATGATGTCATAAACCGGAATGATTGAAGGGATGCGGTATCCGTTTCCGATCGGGTTTCCATCCTGGTTGTTCGTGGAGCTGGCCGTACCGTTATTGTTGTAATAACCTTTGTTTTCCGTATAACTTACTTCCAGGTTTTCACCGAAACGGATTTTCTTTTTGAACTGGAATTCGGTGTTGGAACGAAGCGAATACCGGTTAAAGGATGTATTCAGCAGTACGCCGTCCTGCTTGAAATAATTCAGCGAAAGCGCATATCTTCCTGTTTCCGTTCCGCCCGTTGCACCGATATTGTATTCCTGGATGGCAGCCGGACGCAGGATTTCCTTATGCCAGTCGGTGCCTTGCTTGTTTGCTTCCACGATCTGGTAAAAACCCGTACGGTTGTAATTGTATAGCGCAGGATTCACCAACGCAGCCGCAGGATCATTCGGATTACTAGGATTCAGTGTAATGCCATAATTTGAACCTGCAAGTATGTAATCCGGAACCACGGCATTTGTGCCGTTGCCATATTGCGGATGCGATGGATTGCCGCCGGTCAGCAAGCCTGCATTTCTGCGCTGCGTCCATAACAGATCACCGAATTGCTGCGGATCTTTGATCAGGTCTAAATCCACTTTTCCTTTCTGCACACCGAAACGGCTGTTGAACGTAAACTGCGGAGCCCCGGCTTTTCCTTTTTTCGTTGTAATGATAATGACGCCGTTTGCTGCGCGGGAACCATAAATAGAAGCCGAAGAAGCATCTTTCAGTACCTGCATGGATTCAATGTTGTTCGGGTTGATGCTGTTCAATCCGCCTTTGGTCGGAACGCCGTCGATCACATAAAGCGGATCGTTGTTGTTGATCGTACCGAATCCGCGGATACGAACGGTCGCTTCACCGCCCGGTGTGTTGTTGGTCGTAACGGTAACGCCCGAGACTCTTCCCTGTAACTGCTGCGCTACGTTCGGAGCGGCCACTTTGGTCAGTTCCACAGGATCAACGGTGGATACGGAGCCGGTAATATCTCTTTTGGACTGGGAAGAATAACCGGTAACAACCACTTCGCTCAGTGATTTCACGTCGGATAAAAGGGTCACGTCAATCTGCGTTTTGTTTCCGATCGGAACTTCCTGCGTCAGAAAGCCGATGGAAGAAACAACGAGCGTTGTGCTGCCGTCTGGAATATTGAGTGAAAACTGCCCTTCGGAATCCGTAGTGGTTCCCACGGAGCTGCTGCCTTTCAGTACGACGGTCGCGCCTGGAATGACGCCGCCGGCTGCATCCACTACTTTTCCTTTGATAGCAATGTCCGCAGCTTGTCTGGTATTCAAACGGAGTGTAAGATTGCTTTCGGCTGGCTTACCGGTTTTTGCGGCCACTTGTGTAATCTGCCCGACACTTAATAGCAGAATAACGCTGCTCCGCATCAGTTTAAGCAGGTCATTCCCTCGGTAGAATGTTTTTTTCATGAAAGGTTTGGTTAAAGGTTATAAAATAGTAGATGTTAATTCCATTGCTACGGGCAGCATGTTAAGGGCTGCCGGCAATGATTTCCAAGTCGGGGCCATGTTGCTGCATGGATTGCCTTTGCTGTTTTTCTTCACATTGTTTCAGGTTTAGTTAAGGATGTAACAGGAATATACATGGAATGCTGAAAGGGATTCCTGAGGTCGAGTAAGTATTGAATGCAATGCTGATAACAGCAGGAGAGCCGGAAGATGATGGCTGCATTTGTAACGCCATTTGGAAAATGCATAAAAAACGGATCAAATCCGGCTATGTGTCTGATCTGCTGCAAACTGTACGGATCGTCATTTACCAGTCTCGGAAAATTCCAAAGTAAAGAAGGTCTGTTATTTATTACCGGAAATACCAAGTGTAAGTAAATCAAAGGTTACTGATCTGGCCAAAAATAGGTAATGAATGTATTATATGAAATAGTATATTGTAGAATATTGGAATAACAAAATTTTATTATTGTATTTTAATAAATAAGCCATTGAAATACTTGTTTATAACCCATTGTGATTGAACTTGATACTGAGATCAGGCCTGCCGGTTGGATTGTAACTTACTTTGTAGAACTTATTAGAAAAAGTAAATATCCGGTTACAAAATACTTCCGGACGATATGCACGGCAGAAGCCTTTTTGCTGTAAAACAGAAATCCGGTACAAACACGGCCTGCGCAAAAGCACAGTTCCCGTTTGTACCGGATTTTAAATGAGGTTATTTTAAACTGACTCTGAAACTATTCTGAATCCATGTAAAGTCCGAATTCGCTAATGGCCACGCTGACCGGCGATTTGGTGATTCTCAGCCGCATTTTCTGCGCCGTAACCGGAACTTCCAGTTTTACAATTCTTTTGGCACCGATGCTGGTTCCTTTATGGATTTCTTTCCAGTTGTTGTTTTCCCAGACATCCACTGCAAATTCCTCTACTCTTTGTCCCAGCTTAATGAATTCCTGAATAGCGATGATATCAAACGTAACCGGCTGGCTTAGGTCAATCGTAACTTCCGGCGTTTTGAAATCATCGTCCGTTGCCCAGTACGTATCCGCTTTTCCGTCGAGGATATTTTTTGCACTGTAAATGGAATTATACCCGCGCACATTCACGGCTCTTGAACTTGCACGTGCAATCAGATTTACGGCAAATGTCTTTTTGATATGATCGCCGAAAGCTTTCAGGCTGGCTACATCGTCATCGTGCAGCTGTCCGCGTGTATCGGGTGCCAGTCCGAGGTCAAGTGCCGCACCGCGGCCAACGCTTTTAAGATACAGGTCAAACAGTTTTTCAGGTGTTTTGGGCTTTTCTGTCGGATGGTAAAACCAGCCCTTGCGCAGCGGAACGTCGCATTCCGCCGGAATCCAGAACTTTCCGTTTCTTGTTCCGCCCGGGTTTTCCGTTGCATTGGCTTGTCCCGGCACAGCGACATTTTTTCCTTCCGAAGGTTTTGGCGTCAGCGTTGCCCAGGAAGTTTCATTCACACTTCCGTCCTCATTTCCGGCCCAGCGTACATCCCAGCCAATATCGCTGAAAATATTTGCTGAAGGCTGCAGCTTGCGCGTCAGATTGGTCCATGTGGAATCCCACTGATAATAGGTTGTGTTGTCAATGGAACGCTTTTCCTTTGCGCCGCCATAATAACCGTCGCCGCCATTGGCACCGTCGTGCCACGACATAAAGAGTTCGCCATAATTGGTATACAGTTCACGGAGCTGTTCCCGGTAAATTTTCAGGTATTCCGGTGTTCCGTAAGCGGCATTGTTGCGGTCCCATGGCGAGCAGTAAACGCCGAATTTCAGTCCGTGTTTTCTGGCAGCGTCGGCCACTTCTTTTACCAGATCGCCTTTTCCGCCGCGGAACGGGCTTTTTGTAATATTATATTCTGTGGTTTTCGTCGGCCATAACGCAAAGCCGTCATGATGTTTGGCAACCAGTACAATTCCTTTAAGTCCACCCGCTTTTGCTGCCAGTATGATTTGTTCAGCATTGAAATCAGAAGGATTGAATGTTTTCGGATCGGCATCGCCAAAACCCCATTCCTTATTCTCGAATGTAGTGGGTGTAAAATGCATGATGCCGTAAACTTCGGTTTCATGCCAGGCAACCTGCCGGGGAGCCGGCAATGCGCCGTAAGGTTTTGGAGGTGTCTGGGCAAAAGAATGAAGTGCCGTCAACAGAAAAAGAAAGGATAGGGGTTTTATCATTTGAAAAAAAAGTTTCTTGGTTAATGCAAGCAGCATTGTTGGTTGTTAATCATTGCCGGAAATGGTTCTTTCGGAAAGGCTTTCAGCGTGTTCCGGTCACGTTCTGATTTGTTCATTTTTATGGATTCAGGAAACCAAATGGCCCGCCAATGTATCAAATTTTTTACTGTAAAACCGTGTTCAGTGCAATTTGTTGAGCAACCCGGTTTAAATGAACCCGGCAGCCAAGTTTTAGTTAATCACAAAAAGGTATGCAGGCTGGCCGCCGATTTCAGCCAACTCTTTCGATGCAATCTGAATGGAACCGTCTTTTACTTTAAGCATTTTTTTCTTTCCTGCCAATGTGATTTTTGCATTCGGTGCAAGCGTTAATCCTTCCGGTTTCAGGCTTGCAGGAATTTTTTCGCCGGATTCGGCCAGATAAAAAGCATACGTTGTGTTTCCTTTTTTGGTATAGGCCCATTTGCCCTGGCGGTAAGGCGCAAGCGGCTTGGTTTCATAAATGCCGATGCCGTTGACATGCATCCATTTTCCCATTTCTTCCAGCCGGCCGTATGCTTCTTCATGCCATTCTCCGTCCGGGCCCGGCGCAATGTTCAGCAGCAGGTTTCCGCCTTTGGCAACGATATCCACCAGCGTATGCACCAGTTTTTGGGTGGATTTGAAATTTTCTTTCGGAATATAAGACCATGAGTCGCCCATTGTCATGCACGATTCCCACGGAATGGACATATAATGATCCGGAATGGACTGCTCGGGCGTTACATAATTTTCAAATTCGCCCGTCACGGTACGGTCTACAACCAGCAGGCCGGGCTGATGCGATCTTGCCATCTTTGCAATTTTGGGCATGTCAATATCCTGATCGTACGGAATGCTTTTCTGCCAGCTGATATTCGGGTCAATGGTGTTGAAAGGCCGCACCCAGCCGCCATCCAGCCACAGAATATCCACCGAGCCATAATCAGACATCAGTTCTTCAATCTGGTTATAGGTGAAATCCTTGAATTTCTGCCACATTTCAGGCCTTTTTTTAGGGTCATAGGAAACGTTGCGGTCTTTTGGCGGAAAGTACGGCCACCAGTAAGAATCCGTGTTCCAGTCCGGTTTGGAAAAGTAAGTCCCGGTCATGAATCCCTGATTCCTGAATGCCGACAGCACTTCTTTCGTCACATTGCTTTTCGGATTGGATTTGAAAGGCGTATTGGTAATCTTGTAATCCGTGTATTTGGAGTCGAACATGGCAAAGCCGTCATGATGTTTTGTAGTAAAAACCACATATTTCATACCTGCATTCTTTGCTGCCTGCGCCCATCTTTCCGGATTGAATCTGACCGGATTGAACGTCTGCGGAATAGCTTCGTAAGCTTTTTTATATTCATTGTAATCATGCGCATGCGGCCCTCTGCGTTCGCACCAGCCTTCATCCTCCGGGCAAAGCGACCAGGATTCCACAATTCCCCACTGGCTATACGTTCCCCA
Organism: Dyadobacter sediminis; assembly: GCF_005860765.1. Taxonomy (GTDB): domain Bacteria; phylum Bacteroidota; class Bacteroidia; order Cytophagales; family Spirosomataceae; genus Dyadobacter; species Dyadobacter sediminis. Next base: position 743,838 of record NZ_VCEI01000021.1, read on the forward strand.
ATGCATCAGCAAACCGAATTTTACATCCTGCCATTTGCTTAGTTTTTGCTGTACAAGCGGATCTGTTGGTGCAATGTATTTGGAATGATCCTGTTCCGCATGCTGCTGCGCGTATAAACTGCTTTTGATTAATAAACCTGCAAGCAGGAAAACGGTCAATTTAAAGTTCATTGTAATGGGTTAATGAGTGGGTTGAAGCAATTGGCTGTTAGCTTTTAGCTATTACCTTTTGGAAAAATAGATGGTTAGTATGGGTAAAATATAAATCGAGAATATGACGGATTTCAATCAGTTACAGATAAACAGTCTTACTTTTTTGAATCAGGCAAAATAGCTCTTGGCATTGATGACCTTTCCTTTTCCGCCTTGTTCCGTAACGGTGTAATTGAAGCCTTTCTGAACGGAATACGCGCCGACTTCTCCTTGTTTGTTAATGGCAATAAATCCTACCTGAAACGTTTTTGCACGTTCCGGATTCGGCTTCACAATGCGTTCAACGGCCTTTTTGCACGCTTCTTCCGGAGAAAGCCCGGAGCGCATGAATTCCACAACCAGATGCGTTCCGCAAACCCGGATTACTTCTTCGCCCTGACCGGAAGAGGTAGCAGCACCGATTTCGTTATCCACAAAAAGACCAGCGCCGATAATTGGCGAATCGCCGACTCTGCCGCGCATTTTGAAGCCCATGCCGCTTGTCGTGCACATGCCTGAAAGATCGCCCTTTGCGTCCAGTGCGAGCGTTCCCATGGTATCATGGTTAAAAGAGCCGTCCTCGAGCCGTGCAGGCGCAAACGGTCCGTGTCCTTTCGGGTGCGACTGCTGATGTTCAATGTTGATAACAGGCTTGTATTCCGCTTTGATGAGCCATTGTTTATACGACTTTTCAGCATCGGGCGAAAGCTTGTCCGGTTCCAGCTTGAAGCCGTTTGCCAGTGCAAACTGTTGTGCGCCAACCCCTGCCAGAAATACATGCGGCGTGGTTTCCATCAGTTTTCTTGCAACCGAAACCGGGTGTTTGATCCTTTCCAGAAAAGCGACCGAACCGCAGTTTGCCTTTTCATCCATAATGCAGGCGTCCAGCGTAACATGCCCGTCGCGGTCCGGGTTTCCGCCGAGACCTACGCAGCAATTAATGTCGTTTTCAATCGCGATCGCTGCCTGTTCCACTGCATCCAGTGCTTTTCCGCCTTTTTCAAGAACCGGCCAGGCTGCGCCGTTGGCAATTTGCCCGCTGTCCCAGGTGGAAATGACAACCGGTTTGTTTATAGCAGATTTGGCAAATAAATCGCTGATGCGGGAAAATGGAAGTACAACAGCAGACAAGCGTAGAAAAGAGCGGCGAGATGACGACATAGGATTTATATTAATATTTTTTAAAAAGTCCTTTTTGACTTTAAAATTTTTTCAAATATACAGTTATAAGCACTACTTGCCAATAAGGTAATAATATTTTGTTGAACATGGAAACGGTAAGATTTTAGGTAAGTATTTCATAATTAATTTAGAATAAAGTACTTAATGCAAGGACTTGTAGATCGTTATAAAAGAAGATAGAACGTCTGTTGAAATCTGTTTATAGGTGTTTTGATCATCCGGATCTGTCAAAAAAATTCATCCTTTACTAATTAAAAACAAAAAGCTTTATTTGGCAGAAAGTATTAAATTTTTCGCATTCATATGGTTCTGGAAATAAGGGATCTGCAACAGAAATACGGAGAACTTGAAATTCTGAACATTCCGTACTGGCAAATAGAAAAAGGCATTTACTGGATTCAGGGCGAAAACGGAGCTGGCAAATCGACGCTTTTCAGGACGCTTTCGGGAATGCTGCCGTATACCGGTTCCATTGTGCTTGACGGCAAATTTGATCTGAGAAAAAATCCGGTTGATTACAAACTGCGGTTGAATCTGGGCGAAGCCGAGCCGTTATATCCTTCCTTTCTGACCCCTGCTGATCTGATTGCCTTTGTCGCGGAATCCAAAAAAAGTCCCGAAGGGCAGGCCGAAATGCTGATTGAAGCCTTTGGTGTCCATTATCTTTCCAGTCCGTTCGGAAGCTATTCCAGCGGCATGGTTAAAAAGGTTTCGCTTTTGCTGGCTTTTCTCGGGAATCCGTCCGTGATTATTCTGGACGAGCCTTTGATCACGATTGATCAGGAAGCGCGGGCTTCGTTGTTTGAGCTGATTAAATCCTGTTACCTGAAAGGCGTTACTTTTCTGCTTTCTTCCCATCAGCCGTTCCAGCACGAAGGATTGACGGTTTCACAAAGTTTTGCATTGAAAGACAAAACGCTTGTCCCGGTTTCCGCTTTATGAAAGCACTGGTCTTATCTACAGTTTCCGAATTTTTCAGAAAACGGGCCGGACTGTTTCTGGTGCTGATCGGGATATTGTTCGGCTTTCTGAGGGGAGAAGAGCATCATGCATTCGCTGTTTTCTTCCTGACGGCATCTTTCGGAAAACTGTATCTTTTTCTGATCTGGCTTTTCTACGCGCTTTTCTGCATGCAGTCCTTGTTGCAGCAATTGCAGCAGCCGGAGTACGGTTTCATTTACCTGACAAGACTCTGGCCGGTGCCCGTCAGAATATACCGCTTTACGGTAATTGCATTCGGCTTGCTTCAGCCGGTTCTTTATTATGGCGTTTACCTGATTGTTATCGCTGTTCAGGACAAAATACTTCCGAGCATATGGCCGGTGCTGCTGTTTTATCCTGCACTTGCACTGCTGGTGGCGGTTAGTTTGGAATGGAAAATCCGTCAGCCGGCGGCATTTATCAAAAGGAAAAGTAACAGCATTGTTAAACTGCCATTCAAAAGACCGGTTTCACTTACGTACTGGAAACTGGAATGGCTGTTAAAAGAAAAAGGAATTACATTGCTGATCGGAAAAGCAGGTTCTGTTCTGGTTACATTTGGAACGCTGCTTTATTTTTCAACCGGTGATTACGACCTGCGCCTTCCCGCAATCGGCATGTCGTTTGCTTATTTGCTGAATACCGGCATTTCCTATGAAATTTACCAATGGGAAAGTGAAATCTGGATGTGGGGCCGAACGCTTCCGGCTTCTGTTTTCATGCAAATCCGGCAAATCGTAAAAATCCATGCAATGATTATTCTGCCCGAAACGCTGATTTTGCTGCGGGATGGATTGCTGACTTTTTATCAGATCGTTCAGTTGTACATGTTAGGACTGTCGCTGATTTTTTTATTGCATCTGTTTTTTTACAAAAAAGAAGGAATTCCGGAAGATTCTGCAAAGACCGTCTTTTTAGGCTTCATATTGCTGACTTTATTGATTCTCTACAAAATACCGGTTCTGATGATGGCCGGAATGCTTTTCCTGTTTTCAATCCTCGTTTATCCAAAATGGCGTAAAATCCACTGATCACAGATTTGACGTGAAAAAGCAAATTTGTGATCAGTGGAAACAGTTACTTCGCCGGCATTGTCGGCCTTACTTCCACTTTGCTCGGAAGCGTGCGGGCCGGCATTTTAATAAGGTCGGCAACAATTTGTCCGATATCTTCTGGCTGAATTTTCCATGCATCCTTTTCGGAAGGCTGGTGATTGTTGAACTCGGTCGCTACGGAACCCGGCATAATGGTTGTTACTTTGATTCCGGCGTCTCTTACGTCCATCATCATGGCCTGCGAAAAACCGACAACGCCGAATTTACTTGCATTGTAAGCGCTGCCGCCGGCGAAAAAGTTGGTTCCTGCAAGGCTGGAAATGGTAATGAAATAACCTTTTGTTTCTGTCAGCGCCTTTATAGCTGCCTTTGCGCTGAAAAATACGCCGGTAAGATTGATATCAATGGTTTCATGCCACTGTTCCGCGGTCAGTTCGGAAACGGGGGCAAAATGTCCGACGCCTGCATTGGCAATGAGATAATCCAGCCGGCCCCATTTGGCAATAACGGCATCAACTGCTTTCTGCTGTGATTCCAGGTTTCTGACATCAGACTGGATTCCGATTGCGGCTCCTTCCCTGATTTTATTAAGTGAAGCCGCTGCTTCATCTGCACTTTCCTGCGAGCGGCTTGTTATTGCAACAGAGATGCCTTGTCTGATCAGCACTTCTGCCACGCCATATCCGATTCCTTTTGAGCCGCCTGTAATTAATGCGATTTTGTTTTGGTCTGCCATTATTCCGGGTTTTTAGTAAATGAAAATTTTAAGAATAATAAAGTAACAGTGCCAAAACAAAGAAGGTTTGGTTTGTAAAATGTAATTTCATGAAAGGGATTCGAAATTTTGCATATCCCTTCATATCCTGATTTGATCAAATGCCTGAAATTAGCTGAGGTTATTAAAAGTTCTTTTTTATAAAAGTTAAAAGCTATTTGCCCATAGCAGCATGCAATAAAATATACTGGACTTGTCAGGTTAATTTTACGGAATACGGTCTTCTGTCAATAAAGTCACGCAAGCAGTCTGCATTTTCTTTTTTGACCGTCTCTGACCAATCACCTATTTTTGCCAACCTTAAATTATTTTGACCGATCTAACTCGTTTATGAAAATTGTAGAAAATAAAGTCGCATTGGTTACCGGCGCTTCCCGGGGCATTGGCCGTTCCATTGCATTGCGTCTTGCCCAGGAAGGTGCCGATGTTGCATTTACCTATTTGTCCAGCGTGGAAAAAGGCGAAGCACTCGCAAAAGAACTAGAAGAATTCGGCATCCGGGCAAAAGGGTACCGTTCGGATGCGTCCGATTTCAAAGCAGCGGATCAGCTTGTAACCGACGTACTGGCAGATTTCGGCAAGCTGGATATCCTGATCAACAATGCAGGCGTAACGCGCGATGGTTTGCTGATGCGCATGAGCGAGGAACAGTGGGATACGGTAATCAATATCAATTTAAAATCGGTTTTTAACCTGACAAAGGCCGCTATCAAAAGCATGATGCGTGCAAAAAGCGGTTCGATTATCAATATTACTTCGGTGGTGGGAATCCGCGGAAATGCCGGTCAGTCCAATTATGCGGCTTCCAAAGCAGGCATAATCGGTTTTACCAAATCCATTGCGCTGGAACTCGGCTCGCGGAACATCCGTTCCAATGCCGTAGCGCCGGGCTTTATAGAAACCGAAATGACCGATGCCATTGATGCCAAAGCCGTGGAGGACTGGAAGCAGTCTATTCCGATGAAAAGAGGCGGCCAGCCGGAAGAAGTGGCGGATGCCTGCGTGTTCCTTGCTTCGGACCTTTCGCGTTATATTACCGGGCAGGTTATTCAGGTGGACGGTGGTATGTTAACATAGTCTCTTTCTTCGTTAGTAAATAGCTGGCAGTTTCCTTGTATATTGTACCGCTGCCAAGCTATTGACATTTCACTCATGCGGTCTGAACTGATTTTCCAAACTCCTTACTGGTTTATTATCTTTTGCCTGCTGGCAGGAGCACTGTATGCATACCTGCTGTACCAGCCTCAGCCGTCGTGGGGAAAAAGGTTAAATTACTTGCTCGCATTCTTCCGCAGCCTTTCGGTTGCACTGATCTGCTTTTTGCTGTTAAGCCCTCTGGTGAGGAAAACGGAAACCTCGGTGGATAAGGCAAAAATCGTTTTTGCCATCGACAATTCGGAATCTGTCAAACCCTACGGCGAAACGCTGCTGTCGCAGATAACTGCTGCCACAAAAGACCTGGAAGAATCGGGATTTGAAGTAAGTGTTCAGACGCTTGACAAAACGGCAAAATCGGCTTCTGCGGATTCCGTACGTTTCAATCAGAACAAAACGGATCTTTCCGGCATGCTTCAAAACGTAAAAAGCAACTTTGAAGGACGCAATCTGACGGATGTGGTTCTGCTTTCGGACGGGATTGTCAATCAGGGAATTTCTCCGGCATATAACCGTTTTCCATTCAAAATCAATGCGCTGGCAGTAGGAGATACGGTTCCGGATCTGGATATCCGGATCAAGGATGTAATAAGCAACCGTATTGCGTATCTTGAAAATGAGTTTCCTGTTCGTGCCGAAATTGTTGCCAACGGCCTTGCTGGAAAGTCCACAACCGTGACTTTAAAGCAGAACGGACGCGTGATTGCCAGCCAGAATATCGTAATTGACCGTCCTGAATTTTACAAAGCCGTTGATTTCAAAGCTTCTTCCAGCCAGAAAGGTGTACAGCATTATACCGTGGAACTCGGCGCGGTTTCCGGTGAAACTTCTGCAAAGAACAATAAAAAGGATATTTACATTGACATCATTGACGGTCGTCAGCGGATTCTGCTGCTGGCGCTTGCCCCGCATCCGGATATTAAAAGCATTCGCAGCATGATCGAGGCCAATGACAATTATGAACTGGATATCAGCATACTTTCAATTTCGAATAACCTGCCGCCTTCTGCGAAGCCGTACGATCTGGTGATTTTGCATCAGGTTCCGAACGTGCTGGGTCTTGGCAATGCGCAGATCCGTAAATTTATGGAAGCCAAGACGCCTGTTTTTTACATTCTGGGAAATCAGTCGGCTGTTCCGCTGGCCAATACAATGAACAGGTCGTTGATTATCAATGCTTCCAATAACCAGATCGATAAAGTAACGGCGCGGTTCAACCCTTCTTTTCAGCAAATGAATTTTGATGCGGAAAGCCTTAAACTGCTCGAACGCCTTCCACCTTTGTCGGTGCCTTTTGGTGAGTACAATATTTCCTCAGGAACGGAAACGATCCTTTTTCAGAAAGTAGGAACGTTGAATACAAGTAAACCTTTGCTTGTGCTGAACACAAACGGCGAGCAGAAAATTGCCGTGCTGGCAGGCGAAGGAATCTGGCAGTGGCGGCAGGAAGAATTTGCCCAGACGAGCAAGCAGGAAGTGGTGGATAATTTGTTCCAGAAAGTAATTCAGGTGCTTTCCGTCAGAGAAGACAAGCGCAAGTTCCGCGTGTACCCGCTGAGCAATGAACTGGAAGCCGGCGAGCAGGTTGTGTTCCAGACGGAAATTTACAATGACATTTATGAACCTGTTTTTGGTCAGGAAGTAAGTCTGAACGTAACGGACGAGAAAGGAGCAACCAAGCAATTTACTTATACGCATACAAAGGAAAATCCTTCTTTTAACGTAACCGGGCTCTCGGAAGGCGTTTACCGTTATGTTGCATCAGCTTCAATGCGGAACGGACAGGAAAAAGCAAGCGGACAGTTTGTGATCCGGAATGCCGACCTGGAAGCAAATAATACGACAGCAGATTTTGGCATGCTGCGCGAACTGGCAAACCGCTCGGGCGGAACGTTCCTGACAGCTTCGGCTTTGCCTGATTTTATCCGCCAAATAAAAGAGAACCGGCCTTCCGACCGGCTGGACAGCAGCGAGGAAATGGTCGAATTGATTTACCTGAAGTGGCTGTTTTTTCTGCTGGTTGTACTTCTGGGCGTTGAATGGGGACTAAGAAAGTACCATGGCGGATATTGAAAGAAAACCTTGTTTGCTGTTTGCCGGATTTTTGCCCAAGATTATTTTAGTATGGTTTATATTTAAAAGTACCGCTTCTTTCGCTTTTCAGAATGCTGTTGAACCAGACAGCGTTCTTACCGATTCCGTCAGCCGTATAAACCCGGATTATAAAATGCTGCGCGGAATATTTGCGGCCCAATCTGCATTGTATCTCGGCACTATTTACGGGTTAGGTAAATCCTGGTACAAAAATCCGCTCACCAAGTTTAGCATCAAAGACGATACACACGAGTGGCTCCAAATGGACAAACTGGGGCACGTTTACACATCGTACCAGATTGCACGCCATACTGCGGCCATTTACAGGAAAACGGGTATATCCAAAAAACAAATGCTCATTTACGGAGCAATTTCAGGCGTTATTTTCCAGACACCCATTGAAATCCTTGACGGATTTTCTCCCGATTACGGATTTTCTCCCGGCGATATGGTTGCAAACATAACCGGCTCAGCCATTTACCTCGGGCAAATCGCCTTATGGGATGAAGTGCGCATACAACCCAAATTTTCCTTTCATTATACTTCATTGTCGCGGGTAAGGCCCGAGCTGCTTGGCAGCAGCCGTTTGGAAAGCTGGCTGAAAGATTACAACGGACAGACTTACTGGCTTTCGTTCAGTCCCGGAAGTTTTTTTAAAGGCAGCGGCTGGCCGTTGTGGCTTTGTTTTTCAGTGGGTTACGGCATGCATGATATGGTTTCTGCTGAGAAGTCAAGAAGTATAGAACTTGGTTACGTTCCTTATCGACAGTATTATTTGTCTTTGGATATTGATCTGACCAAGATCAAAAGCAGGAAAAAATTTGTTCGTACAATCGGGTTTCTGGCAAATTCGATCAAAATCCCGGCACCGTCGTTGCAGTTCAGTAAAAAGGGCGTTGCGTTCAAGCCTTTTTATTTCTGATCGGATGATTGTAAAAGTGCCGGAATGAATATGCCTGAAACAGAATTCAGGAATTTAAATTTAAAAAAATGAATATAGGAGATAAAGTAAGGCTTGTACACGGCAGGGAAGAGGGCGTAATTTACGCTTTTTTACCCGGAAATGTGGTTGAAATAGAAATAGAAGACGGTTTCCGGATTCCGGTTCTGCGCAATGAGATCGTGACGATTTCACCTGTTGAATCGCAACGATTGGTAAAAGAAAAGGATACTAAAAAAATAGGTTCTCAAAGCGACAACATCGTTTCAAGATCAGCGCCTTTTGCGGAAAAGGGGATTTATCTGGCTTTTGTTGCCATTAATGACAAAGCGGTTACGATGCATGTTATTAATAATTCAGACTGGACGCTTCCGTTTACAGCGGCTTCTGTGAATGAACAGGTTAGTACGGGTTTGTCGGGTGGTGTACTGCTGCCGCGTACTTCGCAAAAGCTGACGGAACTGCTGATGAAAGATTTCGAAAGCTGGCCGGTTTTTGAATTTAAAATCCTTTATTACCGGAGCGGAAATTACAGCCTGCCGCAGACTTTGCATAAGAGAATCAAATGCCGTGCGCAGTCTTTTTATAAAAACAAAAGGAAAGCACCGGTGCTTGAAAAAGAGGCTTTTATTTATCAGCTCGACGAAGAAAACCTGAAAAAGGAAGTGCAGCCACATGCTGAAAATTTGTCGGAAGAGCTCAAAAACAGCATGCTGGGCGGAACGGAATCAAAGCCTTTGGCAATGGAAAAGCCGCAGGCCGTTGTGGATCTGCACATTGAGAAACTTGCCGTTAACACAGCAGGGATTTCGAAAGATAACCTGCTGAAAACACAGCTTGCGGCCTTTGAAACCAACCTTGAGCTGGCCATTGCAAACGGAATGGATGAAATTACGTTTATTCACGGCGCAGGAAGCGGCGTGCTCCGGGAAGAGCTGCACCGCCGACTGGGTAAAAACCCGCATGTCAATTATTTCAAGGATGCTCAGAAAGAAAAATTCGGATACGGTGCAACCCTCGTCAAGATCAAATAAATGGCTTTATAAATGCTTGTATCTGATTCTTATTTCAGGTATCATGCTGATCCTGTGGCAATGTCGTTCAAAGAAAACTGCTCCAAAAGCGCCTATGGAAGAATATAAATATTCTGATAAAGAGATTCAGAACGAAAAACACCTTTCTGTTATCAACGTTCCCGTAGAAATACCCGTTTCGGAACTTGAAAATCAGATTAACATGAAGATCAAAGGGCTTATTTATGAAGACAACAGCTATGAAGATGACAATAACGACAATTTAAAAGCAAAGGTCTGGAAAATAAGTCCGATCAAGGTCATTGCCATTGATTCTTCCTTTTTGTTTGAGGTTCCTCTGAAGATATGGGTCAGCGCAGGATATAGAATTAGTCCGCTGGGCATAAAAATGTCCGGATTCAAGGATACGGAATTTTCAATCAGGATCCGGCTGATTTCCAAACTGGGCATTTTGCCGAACTGGAAAATAAAATCGGAAACTTATGTAGACAGTTACGACTGGATCACGGACCCGAATGTAAAGGTTGCCGGCATCAACATTCCAATCAAAAGCATGGCCAGCCGGCTTCTGAACAAAAATTTTGATAAAATTACAGAAGCAATCGACGAACAGGTTTCTGCCAATATCGAACTTAAAAAAAGTGCTGAAATGGCGTGGGAAATGGCCCGCCAGCCGATTATGCTTGCAAAAGAATTTGATACATGGCTTGTGGTCGCTCCGTCAAAAGTCGTTATGACGCCATTACTGGCCAAAAACAATATTCTTCGTGCCGTCATTGGCATTAGTGCTTATACCCAAACGGTTACATCAGCCGTCAAGCCGGTAGTTCCGACGGTTCACAAGCTTCCGGATCTGGAAATTGTAAATCATGTAAATGAGGATTTCAAAATCGGATTGATCAGTCTTGTTTCCTATGAAGACGCGGCCCGGCTTGCAACGGCAAAACTGAAAGGCGAAACGTTTTCATTTTTGAACGGCCAGTATAAAGTAGAAGTTACGTCTGTTGAAATGTATGGGCAAAACGACAGGCTTGTAATAAAGGCTGCGATGAAAGGTAGTATAAACGGTACAATATATTTAAAAGGTATTCCGGATTATAACCCTGACAACCAGCAATTATCTCTAAAAAACCTGGACTACGATCTTGACACAAGAAATGCAATAGTTCGAACTGCCGGATGGCTGCTGCAAGGACAGTTCAGCAGAATGATGGAAAAGAAAATGGTGTTTCCGGTAGGTCAGCAGATCATCGATGCAAAGGCTAAAATCCAGAAAGCACTGCAGAATTACAAAGTAACCGATGGTGTCATTCTGAAAGGTAATCTCTCCGATATTGTTCCGGATAAGGTTTATTTAACTCCTAAACACATTTATTCTGTTGTGTTTGCACACGGAAAGGTTAATTTGCGGGTTGACGGGCTAAAAGGAATTTGAGAGATATAATTTGTACAATAATAAGCTTGTTTACCATATTTTTTTACTTTTAATAGTATATTAACTGCTGATCAAAAGAAAGTATTTCTTAGCTTTGTGGCCAGAGGAAAGGATAAGCTGTCCTACCGCCACGGTTTTTACCGGGGAGGAAAGTCCGGGCAGCGCAGAGTACCGTACTTCCTAACGGGAAGGCAGCAAACCGGTGACGATTTGCTGACAGCAAGTGCCACAGAAAAGATACCGCCTTGGCATGTTTTTTATGTATCAGGGTAAGGGTGAAATGGTGGAGTAAGAGCCCACCGCTCTCTGGGTAACCATTGAGGCAGGGTAAACCTTACGGGCTGAAAGATCAAATAGGTGTCAGTTTGCGGAGTTACTCGCTCCCGTTTCTAACGCTGGCACGGGTAGATCGTTAGAGATTCCGGGTGACCGGAATCCCGGATAAATGGTAGGAACCTTTTAGTTTGTAAAAGATACAGAACCCGGCTTACAGGCTTGTCCTTTTTTCTGTTTTGAATTAATTAAATACAGTGAATAATTGAATCACATAACTGGTGTTTCCCATGAAGAAAAAGAATCTTTACGTTGCTTTAATTTGTTTGTCCCTGCTGAGCCTGGATACGTTTGCCCAAAACAGAACGTACGACGGGCCCAATAAAATGAATACCTGGTCCATAACAGGATATGGAGGGATCACAAAATTCTTCGGAGATTTAACGCAGTACGACGGCTTCAAACGCGGAGACAATGAAAAACTGACCGGTGGCTGGGGATTATCAGTAAACAAACAGCTTTCCCCTATATTCGGTCTTCAGATCGTCGGCTACAACGGACGCCTTCAGGGTTCCAAAGATTCACGCGTCAGTTCTCTGACAGGTGATGTTTACAGTGCTACATTCAACAGCCCGTCATTTGTTCAGGTTTCCCTGGATGGAACTGCCAACATCAGCCGCTTGCTGTTCGGCTACAAAAAACTTCGCAGATGGAAAGTTGACGCGCATTTGGGAGCTGGTATTATTTATTACCACACCGATGTAGATTATGTTAACATAACCAAAGGAATAAGCGGCAGCTTCTCAACCAACACGGACAACAGTTCCAAGACAGCCGGTGAGTGGGAACGTAACGGATCTACTTATACTCGTGAATGGGTTGTTCCAACAGGCTTGGCCATTCATTATGAGCTTTCTTCACGCTTTGACCTTGGCATTGACTACACACACAATTTTGTAAATACAGAAAAGCTTGATGCAACGGTTGGTGATTTGAGCGATTATACTTCACAGCAAGGAATCTGGACATTTGCAAGAGGAGAATCAAGAAACGATTCTTACGGTATGCTGAACCTTGCATTGACTTACAAACTGGGTAAAAATGCAGTGAGAGCCAAAGGAGGCAAATACGATGCTGCAAGCGGCCGTTATCACCTGCGCTGGACGAATCCGCAATCTTTGATTCCGGTACCTTACAATCCAACGATGAGCGATGCTGACTCCATTGCAAAAGCAGTGATGCCGGATCCGGTTGATCCACGTCTTTATACGGATTCTGATGGTGACAGTGTTGCCGACCTTTTTGACAAAGAGCCGAACACACCAAGCGGAAGTGTTGTTTCAGGTGGCGGTGTTGCCATGGATCTTGATAAAATCATCAGAGATGCCATTAAAAACAACCTTCCGAAAGACGAATGCGAAGCATTGTTCAGCAACATTGAATTTGATACAGATAAAGCAATTATCCGTGACCCTTCGAAAGAAACATTAAGCAAGGTTGTTGAGCTTCTGAACCTGCGTACAAACTGCCGCATTGTTCTGGTAGGACACACGGATGCACGTGCTTCTGACAGCTATAACGTAGGGCTTTCACGCCGCCGTGTTGATGCAGCCAAAAGATTCCTGATCCGCGCCGGTATTGCAGATCCAAGCCGCATCCTGACTGAGTATTATGGTGAGTATCGTCCGATTGCTGAAAACACCACCGTAGAAGGCTTGCAGTCTAACCGTCGTGTGGAAATCAAGATTCTTCCTAACAACACATTGCGTTCTACCTATCCTGCCGGTTTCCGCCGCTAGGATTCAGAAAATACTTTTTGCAAAAGGAAGGCATTACATGCCTTCCTTTTTTTGTGCACTGATATCAGTAAAATCAGGAAATTCACTTACCTTTGCACCCTGTTTAATCAAGGGACGAGTTCCCGGTCATAACAAATTCAATAATGGCAGTTAAAATAAGGTTAGCGCGTCGCGGACGCAAAAAGAAAGCGATCTATGATATCGTAGTCGCAGATGCCAGAGCACCACGTGATGGTCGCTTCATCGAAAAACTGGGTGTTTACAACCCTGGAACAAATCCTGCTTTCATCGTTCTGGAATCAGACAAGGCAGTTGACTGGCTTCTTAAAGGTGCCCAGCCAACAGATACAGCCCGTTCCATTTTGCAGCATGAAGGCATATTGCTTCGCAAGCACCTTCAGGTTGGTGTTATCAAAGGTGCAATTACGCAGGAAGTTGCCGATTCACGTTTTGAAGAATGGAAAGGTTCAAAAGCAGACCGCAAGGCTACTGCTGCCGATACCTTGACTCAGAAAAAAGATGCTGAGAAATTTGCCAAGCTGGAAGCTGAGCGTAAGGTAAATCAGGCCCGCGCCGAAGCAATTGCTAAGAAAAACACACCTCCTGCTGAAGAAGCGCCTGCTGGCGACGATGCAGAGGTTACAGACGAAGTTTCTGATGAGGCCGCAGCAGATGCGCCGGCAGAAGAATCTGCTGAATAATTTGCTTGAAAATACATTTTTATGGGTCTGTCGGTTTACCGAACAGACTCATATTGTTTTTATACCATATATAAACATTTCATTCTCGTGACACAGGATAATTGTTATTTGCTGGGTTATATCGTAAGAACACACGGAACCTCGGGCAATGTTGTTATTTTTCTGGATGTGGATTATCCGGAAGATTATGAAGAACTTGACGCCGTTTATGTCGAGATCAAAGGAGAGCTGGTTCCTTATTTTATTCAGAATTTCAATCTTCAGAAGCAAGGAAATGCAATCGTAAGCTTTGAAGATGTAAATACGATTGAAAAAGCACAGGCGCTTGTCGGAACTTCGCTTTACCTTTCTCTGGATGAGCTGGAAGAGCTTGATAACGAAGAATTTTATTATCATGAAATCAAAGGCTTCACAGTTGTGGATGAAAACAAAGGTGAACTCGGGATTGTAAGAGAAGTATACTCGCTGAATGGCCAGGATCTGATTGCTATGGATTATCAAGGAAGTGAAGTGCTGATACCCACTGCAGAAGATATTGTTTTAAGAGCCGATAAAACAAAGCAGCAGCTGATCGTCAATCTGCCAGAAGGCCTGCTGGAAGTTTACTTAGACAACAATTCAGATAATACTCCGGATGATGCGGATTGACATAGTTACCTGCGTTCCGAGCCTGCTTGACAGCTTTTTTGCGCATTCCATTTTAAAAAGAGCACAGCAGGGCGGATTCGTGGAAGTTGTGATTCATGATATCAGAGACTATTCGGTCAACAAGCACCGTACCATTGACGACTATGCTTTTGGCGGTGGTGCCGGTATGGTGCTGCAGATAGAACCTATTGCCCGTTGCATCCGTAAACTGCAGAGCGAGCGGCAGTATGATGAAGTTATTTATCTGACGCCTGATGGCGAGCTGATGCAGCAAAGAATGGTTAACCAGCTATCCTTGAAAGGCAATCTGATCCTGCTTTGCGGCCATTACAAAGGGGTGGATCAGCGGGTCCGTGACTTGTTTGTAACCAGGGAAGTGAGTATCGGAGATTATGTGCTTTCTGGCGGGGAACTGGCTGCGGCCGTACTTGCTGACGCCATCATCCGTTTATTGCCGGGCGTGCTGAATGATGAAACTTCTGCATTGACAGATTCTTTCCAGGATAATTTGCTTGCACCGCCCGTTTACACCAGACCTGCGGATTTTGAAGGAAACAAAGTGCCGGAGATCCTGATGTCCGGGCATGAAGTCAAAATTGAATCCTGGCGCCACGAGCAATCTCTCCAGCGGACAAAAGAAAGAAGACCGGATTTGCTGGAATGATTAGCTATTAGCGATTGGCTTTTAGCTAATAGCTATCACACTACCTTTAAAGCTGATTCAAATGTATTGCAATAAATTAATACGATAAAAAAAGCTTTTAAGGCCAGCAATCAACTAAAAATGATTTTCCATCAAAAGCTAAAGGCTAAATGCCAATAGCAACAAATGACCATCAATGACAAAAAATAATCATCAATGACTTCCCGCCAAAAGCCAACACCCTAAAAGTCCAGACTACAGTTAATCCATTCATTGTCAAAGTTCGTTCCGTACTTTCTGTAAAAGCCTACGGCGGAAGTATTCCAGTCGAGTACTTGCCATAACATGCCGGTACAGCCTGTTTGCTTTGCCGCTTTAACGGTTGCATCAAAAAGTATCTTGCCGATTCCGTTTCCGCGCATGCTTTCGGTAACAATGATATCCTCCATGTACAATCTCTTTCCTTTCCAGGTAGAATAGCGAAAGTAATAAAGCGACAGGCCGACAATCTTTGAATCTGCTTCTGCTACAAAGAAATCGTACAATTTCTCATTGTAGTCACGCGTCATTTTCTCAACGTTGTTGGAAACCTGATTCAGTGCTTTTTCATAAGTCGCCAGTTCTTTTACCAGTTCAAAAACGGAGGGTATATCTTCAGTTGTTCCTTGTCGGGTTGAAATTGTCATATGTCATTTTTATTGTTAAAACCGGCAAAGGCCAGAAATATACTATCTGCTACGGATGATTTACGTAGTTTTCCCACTTATCCAGAATCGCCTTGAAATTTTCGGGTAGTTCCGTATCAAACTGCATCCATTCTTTGGTTGTGGGATGGACGAAACCCAGTGATTTGGCATGCAATGCCTGGCTTGGAAGCAGACTGAAACAGTTTTCGACCATTGCCTTGTAACTTCCGCTTGATGCGCCGCGGAGGATTTTATTTCCGCCGTAAGTGGTGTCATTGAAAATCGGATGACCGATATACTTCATATGAACGCGAATCTGGTGCGTACGGCCGGTTTCCAGTTTGCATTGAATCAAAGAAACCTCGCGAAGCCGTTTCAAAACTTCATAATGCGTTACGGCATGCCTTCCATGACTGCCATCCGGAAATATATCCATTACTTTTCGGTCTTTGAGATTTCTTCCGATGTGGCCGGTAACCATTCCTTTGTCATTTTTAGGTTCGCCCCAGATGATGGCATTGTATGTGCGTTCTATGGAATGGTCGGAAAACTGTTTTGCCAGAAATGACATGGCAAATTCCGTTTTGGCAATCACCAGCAATCCCGATGTATCTTTGTCGATCCGGTGAACAAGCCCCGGCCTGATGTCGCCGTTGGTTCCCGTCGGCAATTGCTTGAAATGGAAAGCCAGTGCATGTATCAGCGTTCCCGACCAATGCCCGAAAGCCGGATGTACAACCATTCCGGTCGGTTTGTTAACGATCAGCAGCGCGTCATCCTCATACAGGATATTTAACGGAATGTCCTCCGGAATAATTTCGGTATCACGCGGCGGCTCAGGAAGGGAAAGCGTGATAATATCATACGGCTTTACTTTATAACTGGCTTTTTTGGCCTGCCCGTTTACGCGTACAGCCTCAGCTTCAATGCCGTTTTGTATTTTTGTCCGTGAAGCTTTCGCAACATGAATGCTAAGGTATTTGTCCAGCCTGATTGCGCTCTGACCTTTGTCAATAACGATTCGGTAATGTTCAAACAAATCATCTTCTTCAGAGGTAATTTCAACGTTATCTTCGGACATTTTTCGATTTTAATTTACTATTGGCAAAAATATCAAATTTAGTGGATTTACTTGGCCCTACGACACCGACTCCTCTGCAGGAACTTTCCGGCAAATTCACCGAAGAAGCAGGAATCCGACTGTTTATCAAACGCGATGACCTTATTCATCCGACTGTTTCAGGCAATAAATGGCGGAAACTCAAATACAGTTTAGTAAAGGCAAAAGCGGAAAATAAAAGCACTTTGCTGACATTCGGAGGCGCTTACTCCAATCATCTGTACGCAACGGCAGCTGCCGGAAATGCACTCGGATTCAGAACAATCGGGATTGTAAGAGGCGAGGAGCTGGCTGAAAAAGAAACGCCAACACTGAAATTCTGCCGTGAACAGCATATGCAGCTGCATTTCGTTTCCAGACAGGAATACAGGCAAAAACATTCTGAAGAATATTTGTTACAGCTATCCGGACAGTTTGACTTTCCTTTTATCATTCCGGAAGGCGGAACTTCGGGCCTTGCGTTAAAAGGGGTTGCTGAAATGGTTACGGAAGTACGAAGCCAACTGGCATCTGCACCGGATTTTTTTGCAGTGGCTGCCGGAACCGGCGGTACGGCTGCCGGAATACTTTATGCAAATGCGAATGTACTTGCATTTTCTGCGTTAAAAGGTGGCGGTTTTCTTGAAAATGAAATCCAGGCTTTGCTTGCCGGCTATGAAAACATGGGCAAACTGAAATTATTTACTGATTATCATTTTGGAGGCTATGCCAAATGGAATCCGGAACTTCTTGATTTTATAGAAAGCTTTAAAAATAATCATGGAATTCAGCTTGAACAGGTTTATACCGGCAAAATGTTTTTCGGCCTGTTCGAGCTGATCCGAAGCGGCTACTTTGCAAAAGGAACCGTAATTGTTGCCGTTCATACAGGCGGTTTACAAGGATTACGGATCAAATAACTGCGGAAACTTCGTCGTTACTGTTTGCCGTTTTTGTATTTACATATTCCTTGATGAAATCTTTCTGACCTGCAACCCACAGAACGTCTCCGTCTTCAATAATCATGGAAGCGTCGGGGTTGAGGATTCGTTCGCTGTTCCTTTCCAGACCGACGATCATTCCATGCGTTTTTTCCCGGATGAGGCTGTTACGAATGCTTTTGCCGCGGATGTTATACTCATTTCTGACAACAATGCGTGCAAGTGCAACGCTTTCTTCAGTCGCCAGATATTTGTTGCCGTCAATACTGATTTCCACATGGCCGCGGAAAGAGTCCAGTTGCTCATCCGTACCGATTACCTCGATGCGGTCACATGGATAAAGCACTTCGGTTGGTTTGGGCAAGTAAATGGTTTTGCTTCCGCGTTCAATCAGAACGACATTAATACCGAATTTTTCCCTGATCTTTAATTCCTGCAGACTTTTTCCAATGAGGTTGGAATCCGCGCTTACTTCCAGAAATGCAAAGTGCGCATCCCACGGCAAAAGAATTTTTTTGGATTTGCCGCTTCCTTCCAGCTGGCGCGCATTGAGATTTTGTAAAAACCGGTCTTCAATTTTATGGTAAAATACCTGAAGTCTCTGATAAAAAATACCCATTCCGAGAATCATAATGCCGGCTGCAAAGCTCAAGGCCGTGATCGTTGCAAAAAATGAGTTGAGCAAAAATCCCATGAGCAGAATCGCAATGAGCACTCTTGAAAATTCCAGTAAAAGCAGCGGCCCGCGGCTGTATTTGCGGCTCAGCCAGATTGCAGAATAGGCTTTGCGGTTTGATCTTTTGAATACCAATGCCCATAGAAAAGGGGAAATAAGCAGAAATGTAATTGAAAACAGGACTGCATTCGTGATAAAAGTTTCAGGAATGCGCGTGTGCAGCTGATCGGCAAGCTGCCGGGAAGCCGCCAGTATAATGCCTACGATTACGACAGCATTGAGGATTACCGTTTGAGAGTACGATTTCAATATCTGGTTCCAGTGCGTTGTCTGCCCGATTGTCTCCGTACTTGTGCTATAACGGTTCAGGTATAATTTCCATTTTTCCGGCAATCTTTTTTCCAGCCATTCGGAAAGAGGTTCGGATGCTTTCATCATATATGGAGTTGTAAAGGTTGTAATCACCGATACGCCGACCGCAATGGGATAAAGGAATTCACTGGTGACTTTGAGCGAAAGCCCGAGATTGGCGATGATAAAAGAAAATTCACCGATCTGTGACAAACTCATTCCCGACTGCATGGATTTTTTAAGCGGCTGACCGGATATAATGGCCCCGAGCGATACAAACGTAGTCTTGCCTAAAATGACAACGAAAACCAGAATAGCCGTTGGAACTGCATATTCTGCAAGCAAGCTCGGATTAATCAGCATGCCGACCGAAATAAAGAATATGGCGCCGAAAAGGTCTTTTACGGGTTTCAGCAAATGCTCAATCTTTTCTGCATGCGTGGTTTCTGCCAGGATAGAACCCATGATAAATGCGCCGAGTGCAGCCGAAAACCCGGCTTGCGTAACCAAGAAAACCATTCCGAAACAGAGCGCAATGGAAGTGATCAATACACTTTCGTCATTCATCAGATTGCTGTAACGACGGAGCAGCGTCGGGAAGATAAAGATCCCGCCCAGAAACCAGATTGTAAGAAAGAAAAACAGCTTCAGAATGGATTGCAGCAGTTCATAGCCCGCGAATTGCTGGCTTATGGATAACGTCGACAGCAAAACCATCAGCAAAACAGCTGTTAAATCCTCAATGACCAGAATGCCGAGAACGACTCTTGTAAATTGCTGTGTTTTGATTCGCAGTTCGTCAAATGCTCGGAAAATGATTGTTGTGGAAGAAATGGCGATGATACCGCCCAGGAAAAGGCTGTCCGTTTTGCTCCATCCCAGAAGCTGACCCGTTACGAAACCGGTAACAAGCATCATGGAAACTTCAAAAAGCCCGGTGATGGCTGCAGTATTTCCAACCTTGACCAGTTTTTTAAAACTGAACTCCAGACCAAGATTGAACAGCAGGAATATAACCCCGATTTCAGCCCATATTTCAATGGTCTTTATATCGGTTATGGTCGGGAACAAGTGAAAATTAGGTCCTACAAGTAATCCGGCCAGTATATAACCAAGCACAATAGGCTGTTTCAATTTCTTGAAAATAAGGGTGATGATACCCGCTATTGTGAGTATTAAAGAAAGGTCAACAATCAGTTGCGGAACGTGTGTCATGAAGATATAATGTGAGTGGATAGTTTAATGGAATCAATAAAATACAAAAAGCCTTTGACGAATCAAAGGCTTTTCAGATATAAAGCTGTAAAAAAGTATTTCCGTGAACTTAACCTACGCTACCTTCTAGGCTGATTTCCAGTAACTTCTGTGCTTCCACTGCAAATTCCATCGGAAGCTGGTTCAATACTTCTTTTGCGTATCCGTTTACAATCAGTGCAACGGCCTGTTCGGTCGGAATACCGCGCTGATTGCAGTAAAACAGAATGTCTTCACCGATTTTTGAAGTCGTGGCCTCGTGTTCCACCGTTGCGGACGGATTGCTTACTTCAATATACGGGAAAGTATGCGCGCCGCATTTGTCACCGAGCAAAAGGGAATCGCACTGTGAAAAGTTGCGTGCTTTCTCGGCTTTCTTGAACACCTGAACCAGGCCGCGGTAGGAGTTCTGGCTTTTTCCTGCTGAAATTCCTTTTGAAACGATCCGGCTTTTGGTATTTTTTCCGATGTGGATCATTTTTGTTCCGGTATCTGCCTGCTGCATGTTGTTGGTAACAGCAACAGAATAAAATTCACCGATCGAATTATCGCCTTTCAGGATAACGGAAGGATATTTCCATGTAATGGCAGAACCGGTTTCGACCTGCGTCCATGAAATCTTTGAGTTGGCGCCGTCACAAAGACCACGTTTGGTCACAAAGTTGTAAATACCGCCTTTTCCATCTTTATCGCCCGGATACCAGTTCTGTACGGTCGAGTATTTAACGTTCGCATTTTCATGTGCGAAAATTTCAACAACCGCTGCATGCAGCTGGTTTTCATCGCGCATCGGGGCCGTACAACCTTCCAGGTAACTTACGTGACTGTCTTCGTCGGCAACGATCAGCGTACGCTCAAACTGTCCGGTACCGGCTGCATTGATCCGGAAATAAGTGGAAAGTTCCATCGGGCAACGCACGCCTTTCGGAATGTATACAAAGGAGCCATCGGAAAAAACAGCAGAATTCAGCGCTGCGTAATAATTGTCTTTTGGCGGAACAACCGAACCAAGGTACTTTTTAACCAGCTCGGGATGCTCGCGGATTGCTTCGCTGATCGAACAGAAAATAATTCCTTTTTCTTTAAGAGATTCTTTAAAAGTCGTAAATACCGACTCGGAATCCATGACAGCATCCACGGCAATACCGGAAATCCTTTTTTGTTCATTCAGGGAAATCCCAAGTCTTTCAAATGTATCGCGCAGTTCGGGATCAATGTCTTCGATGCTTTCGACAGCTTTCTTTTTCTTGGGAGCCGAATAATATTTTATAGCCTGAAAATTAACTTCGGGATAATGCACATTCGGCCATTTCGGTTCATTCATGGTCAGCCACAGATGATACGCTTTCAGGCGCCATGCAAGCATCCATTCCGGTTCGTTTTTCTTGGCCGAGATAAACCTGACTATATCGTCATTCAGCCCCATAGGAGCTTCGTCTGCTTCTATATCCGTTACAAAACCATATTTGTATTCTGAACTGGTGATCTCCTCCAACAATTCTTCTTCTTTGCTCATAGTCATATAATTATCGCCATGTGTCTCTATTAACTGTAACACAGGGAAACAGGATAGAGTTTATTGATTGTATCAAAAATACAGAAAAAAGCGGATTTATTCGCGATTTTCCTGTAAATCCGCAATCACGGCCCCATGCAGCCGAAATCCGCTGCCGGGTAAAATGATTAAAGATATGCTCCTGTGGAAAGGTAATTTTTTACATAGTCATGAACACCGTCTTCCAGTGAAGTAAATGGCTGCGTAAACCCGATTGAGCGCAGTTTGCCCATGTTTGCTTCTGTAAAATACTGGTATTTGTCACGGATATCTTCAGGCGTGTCGATGTAGGAAATGTCCGGTGCTTTTTCCATGGCCAGAAACGTGCTGGTGACCAAATCCTTAAAGGTTCTTGCCCGGCCGCTTCCGAGATTGTAAATGCCCGAGTTTTTGCGGTGATGCATCAAAAATATACATACATCCAGCAAATCTTTTACATAAATGAAATCCCGCATTTGCTCGCCGTCTTTGAAATCCGGATTATGCGAGCGGAAAAGCTTCATTTTTTCGGTGGCTTTGATCTGGTTATAAGCGTGAAAAACAACTGAAGCCATGCGGCCTTTATGGTATTCGTTAGGACCGTACACATTGAAAAATTTCAGTCCGGCCCAGAAAAACGGCTTTTTTTCCTGCTGCAAGGCCCAGATATCAAATTCATTCTTGGAATCTCCGTACGGATTCAGCGGCTTTAAGGCAGGGATGGACGATTCGTCGTCGTCATACCCGTTTTCACCCAATCCGTAAGTTGCCGCGGAAGATGCGTACACAAGCGGAATCTGGTAAGCAACGCATTTTTCCCAAATCTGTTTGGAGTAGGAAACATTGAGTTCGTCAAAAATATTTTTGTCAAATTCGGTTGTATCCGTACGTGCGCCGATATGAAATATGAATTCAATAGCACGGTTGTTCCTGTCAATCCATTCGAAAAGCGCATCGCGCTCCACTTTTTCTCGGATCGTTTTTCCATGCAGATTTTCCGCTTTTTCAATTTTTGAAAAATCATCGACTGCAATGATGTTTTTAAAACCATCCCGATTAAGCCGGCTGATAAGCCCGCTGCCGATAAATCCGGCTGCACCTGTTACGATAATCATGCGAGAAAATAGATGTTTAATAAGGTTAATCTGTAAAAAGAATGCCTGAAAAGAACAGTCGGAAATCCCGGTCCGTTCCTAAACTTTCTGTTGAAATAGGATTTTTTTTAGTTATCCTCTTGTTGAACTGCAAAACTACGGATACAAGATGTAATTTTGTACTCTATTTATCAAGTGAAGAAGATTTATGATTTACGTAACAAGAAAAGAGCATTTCAATGCGGCCCACCGGCTTTTTAACCCGGCATGGTCAGAAGAAAAAAATCAGGAAGTATTCGGTCCGTGTGCGAATAACAACTGGCATGGACATAATTTTGAGCTGATTGTTACGGTAAAAGGAAAACCAGATCCTGAAACAGGATTTGTAATCGATTTGAAAGTGCTGGGAAATCTGGTCAAGGAAATGATCGTGGATAAAGTAGACCATAAAAACCTGAACCTCGACGTGGATTTCATGCAGGGCAAAATGGCATCATGCGAAATTTTCGTAACTGAAATCTGGAATATACTGGCACCCGCAATCGCCGAAGCAGCCCCGGAAGCAAAGCTTCACTATATCAAGCTTGTGGAAACACCCAAGAATTTTGTTGAATATTACGGAGAATAGGGCTGGCTTTTAGTCAAGTGTACATGACTTGTTGGCATTTGTATTTAAGTCATGGTTGGTCATTGTAAGTCATGGTTAGTCATCAATTGTAAGTAATTGGTTTTTTTCCTTTTCTTGCAGCAACTGGAT
The DNA here is from genome assembly GCF_005860765.1 of Dyadobacter sediminis. GTDB lineage: Bacteria > Bacteroidota > Bacteroidia > Cytophagales > Spirosomataceae > Dyadobacter > Dyadobacter sediminis. The sequence continues at coordinate 767,137 of NZ_VCEI01000021.1, forward strand.
TTAATTCTTTATCAATCTTGATTTGTTGGCAATTTGTCTTGGTTGTTAACATTGGTTTGCGTTGGTAAATTTCAACCTGAAATCCATTGTAAAATATTGCTCAGCCACTTGCTTTCAAACTTGCCGCTAATAGTTCTCTGCCAAACAGCCATCAAAACAAATCAGAATGAAATACTACCTTGTTGCCGGCGAGCGTTCGGGCGATTTGCATGGTTCCAATCTCATCAAAGGAATAAGGGAAAATGATCCGGATGCGCAGTTCAGAGGCTGGGGCGGAGACATGATGAAAGCCGAGGGACTGGAACTGGTGAAGCATTACAAAGATACCGCTTACATGGGTTTTCTGGAAGTAATGCTTAACCTTCATAAAATTTCCCGATTTCTGAAAGACTGCAAAACGGACATTCTGAATTACAAGCCCGACGCACTCATCTTGATCGATTATCCCGGTTTTAATCTGCGGATTGCTGCATTTGCCAGAAAAAAGGGTCTGAAAGTATTCTATTATATTTCTCCGAAAGTCTGGGCATGGAATCAGAAACGTGCTCTGAAGATCAAGGAAAATGTGGATCATATGTTTGTGATCTTTCCTTTTGAGACTGATTTTTACCTGAAATACGATTACAAAGTAGATTATGTAGGCAATCCGCTGATGGATGCCATTGCATCATTCCGCCCTGATCCGGAGTTCAGAAGTAAAAACGGAATTCCTGCTCACAAGCCAGTCATCGCATTGCTACCCGGAAGCAGGCAGCAGGAAATAACGGGAATGCTGGACATCATGCTGCGTACTCAGCCGCATTTCCCGGATCATCAGTTTGTGATTGCCGGTGTAAGCAATCTTCCCGCTTCTTTGTATGACAAATATGTTTCGGCTCACCATGCGGTAATAGTTTATGAATCAACTTACGATCTGTTAGCTATTTCAGAAGCTGCATTGGTTACGTCCGGAACTGCAACTCTGGAAACAGCTCTTTTTAATGTGCCGGAAGTCGTATGTTACAAAACGAGTGCCTTGTCTTATGCCATTGCAAAGCAGCTTATCCGTGTGCCTTACATTTCACTGGTTAATTTGATCATGAACAAAGAAACAGTGAAAGAACTCATTCAGAATGAATTGAATGAAGCCAATCTGGTAAATGAACTGAAACTGATTTTGCCTGGCGGAACAAAACATCAGGCGCAAACGAGTGATTATGCTGTTTTGCGGGAGTTGGTTGGTGAATCCGGCGCTTCTGTAAAAGCAGGAAGGTTAATGGTTGAATATCTAAAATAGAAGACAATCGCCAAAGCGCCCCGGAGGGGCATCCTGTTTGTAGCAAAAGTTGCAGGATGTAAGTTTTGCCCCGGAGGGGCATCCTGTTTGTAGATTATTAATTATTTGATATTAAGGAGGCTCCTCCGGAGCCGCTTTTTACAATGTCTTCTAAATCTTGGCTAGAAACAGGGAGCTCCTCCGGAGCCGCTCAATAATGCCTTCAAATCTGGTGCTATAAACAGGAGGCTCCTCCGGAGCCTGCCACCAAATCTCAGGTTTTACGTTTTTTCTTTCTTGCGGAAGGAAACAGGATATTATTCAGGATCAACCGGTAACCCGGCGAGTTGGGATATAAGTTAAGATCCGTAGGCATGCGATGACTACCGCCGCGGCCTTCCGGATCATGGCCGCCATAGAATGTCCATTGACCGCGGCCTAATTCTCCGTAAATATACCGGTCTGAAGAGCTGCTGGTGCCCATGACCAAGACGCCCGGTTTTATGATGCTTTTTGTAAATGCAGTTGTCTGGCCCATAAATTCCCGGATCAGGTTTTCATGATTCTGTACGAGCATGGCAGGAATAACGTCCCATTTGGCAGAAAAGTCGAACAATGAGAAGTAGGCATCGCTTTCACCCCAGTTCCGGTATCGTCCGGAAGAAGAATTGATATCCGAAAAGTTCATTCCGTCATATTCATCCAGCTGTAATTTGAAATTCTGGAATGCAAAGGTTTTCTCAAAATCCAGTTTGGATTGTGCGTCCGGATCAATGCCGTCACCGTCCATATTATCAACGATGTCTATTCCTTCGGCAGCCAGTGCAATGTCGAATGTTTCGGCACCGGAACACATGGCAAACAGAAAACCGCCACCTGCACAGAACTCCTTGATCGATTTGGCAACGGCCAGTTTCATTTGTGATACTTTGGTAAAACCAAAACGGCTTGCAATCGATTCCTGTGCTTTGATGTCCGCTTGCGTAGTGCGGCGTAGATTTTTTCCAAACTGCCCTGTAAAATCTTCATGATGCAAGTGCAGCCAGTCATATTTGGGCAGATCGCCTTTCAGGATTTCTTCGTCGTAAATGACGTCAAACGGAATTTCGGCATATTTCAGGACCAGTAAGACAGCATCTGTATTTTCAAATTCGGCAGGGCTGATCTTGATCGGGGAGTAAACGGCTATTTTTGCCGCTTTATGCAGTTTTACAACATCCATATTGATGTCCGGATTGCTGATCTGGCTGATGATCTGCTGGCTGGCAGCTTCTGAGAGGATTTCATAAGAAATAGCGCGGAGTTTGCATTCATTTTCAACCGATTTGGTATACTGCACCATAAAGCTCCCGCCGCGGTAATTCAGCAGCCAGTCTACATCCGTTTCACCTTTCAGCAGCACATAGGCAAGCCCGTATGCTTTCAGGTGATTGGTCTGCGATTTATCCATCGGAATGAAAATCTGGTTGGCATTGCAAACCTGTGCAGCAAGCACCAGTATGAATATTCTAACGCTTCTGAGCATGACTGTAGATGTTTAGAAATCCGTGGCATCATGAATAGAGGAGGGTTAATCAAATTTAATGAATATTAATAAGATTAGTCGCTGTAATTGAGGTATTTCAATGTATTTTTTAATAAAAAAAACGGGTACCCTGAAAAGTATCCAGGCACGTAGATACAGCATCGTTAACGCATTCGGATTTACGCTTTGAAATACCCTGTTTCAAACGACTGTCTGTGGTATTAACTGTCGTTTCAAGAAAAACGGACGACGTGCCGGAAAGGAGTGAAGCCCGTCAGGTAAACCGTTGGCGCGTCCATTGCGGGCAGTGCGCCGCGTAAAGAAATATTTTTATGTGAACCCGTTCCATGGCCGAAAGTGATTGTATCTTTTTGAACACTGTAACTTCCGGCACCGCTTTTCAAAAGCCAGGCGTCTTTGGTATTTTCTATTTTTGAAATTCCGGTAAATGTTCCGCCGGCGCGGAATATCAGTTCAAGTGCCACCGGAACGCGTTCCGTTCCGGAAGTTGCTATTTCCACTTCCATCCCGTTTTCTGTTTCCCTCACCAAAACCTTTGTTTCCAGCAGCTGAATTTCACTTTGCGGCCTGACATTCCTGGGCATTTTGTCCCAGTCACCATCATCCGGAAGCTGTTCTTTTGGATAAGGCTGAAAGTACGGTCCTTCCAGTTTCTGGGTCAGTTCCCATACATTGCCGTGCTGAACTATTTTTTCAGCCTGAAACTGACCTTTCCCGAAAAACGACGAAGCAAACCGCATTCCCTGTAAAACGGCGTTGCCTTTCATGAATGTAAACCAAACGGGATTGTTGGCAATCAACGTGCAGTCCCGCTCATTTCTTCTGATTCTGACAAGCCCCGAGTTCGGGAAAGTGCGTATGTAGTTCAATGGCAGCAGTTTTGTAGCCGGAAGTTCATTCCATAAGGAAGTATCCGAAAGAAAATAGTCCAGAAATCCGCCAATTTTGAGCCCGGCCGTTTTTTCAATCATTTCGCACATGGCCGCATATTCCCCGTTCTGATCTTTTAACGCCAGATAACGGTACGGATAATAGTAGTTTTCAAGCGTTCCGATTACGGCTTTGTCCTGCCTTCCGGAAGCATCTGTAACGATTTCACCGTTCGGATGAACATAATACATCGTCATATTCAGATTTTTACGTACTGCGTCCAGCAATTCGGGTTTGTTCAGACCGTTGGCAATGGTAATCAGCAGCCTGTCAGTCAGCGAAGAATAGATAAAAGTGCTTTTTTCATTGTACTGTCCATCTTTGTCAATATCAATTTTTTCGGCAAGCCATTGTTCTGCCCTTGCCGTGTACGCTGGATTGGGCCAGCGTTCGTTCAGTTTGGTCAATGCAGCAGTTACAACCCAGCGGTGATTGGGCGTATGAATTCCGCCTGTGCTCAAAGCGGTGCCGGCACGGAGCAGGAATGTCTTCAGGTTTGCCAGTACTTTTTCCACGTCCGCTGTTCCGGACTTGTCCAGCAGCGTATAGGCCATTGCAAGCCTTTTAACCAGAAAGCCGGTGTCAGGCGTGGAGTGGAAATTGGTAGATAAAAGATCAATGGTTCCATCTTCATGCTGCGTCCTGATCAGATAAAGTACAGCCACATTGATTTCATCAAGCAGTTGTGCCGATTTGTAGAACCGGGACGAAGAAGAAAAAAGCGCGCAGGCGCCCCATTGGATCAATGCAGCCGTGCTATGCGGGTTTAGGATGTCAAAGGCATCCATCAGGCCGCCAAAGTCCTTGCTGTTTGTGTCCTTCACCTGCAAAGACCTGAGTGATGCAACGCCGAGATCGTTCTGCTGAACCAAGGCTTTTAACCACAAAGGTGCTTTTTCATCATTGGTTTTCACCGGTACAAAATGCGTTGCCGGCAATACGGGCAAGGCACAAAGTACAGCTGCGCTGCTTTTAACAAATCCTCTTCTGTCCATGAAAGTTTTTGGTTGCTTTCCGTACAAAAGGATTTAATTGAGACAGCATACTAATTGGTTACTGAACCGTTTTGATAAAGCGCGGTGCCCTGCGGTTTTTGGAAACCTGCTCGTAAGCATAAGCCATGCTGATCAGCGACGGCTCACTGTAGGCTTTTCCCAGAAATGAAATCCCGACAGGCAATTCGTCGATACTGCCCATGGGAACCGTTATGGACGGAAAACCGGAAAGCGCCGCCGGACCATAGGAGCCGTATCCCGTCCAGAAATCGCCATTTACAGGATCAATACACCACGAAGCGCCGGTTGCCGGGCCACATAGCGCATCCAGTTTGCTGGCTTCGAGTTCCTTGTTCAGCAAATCTCTTACATTAATGATTCTTGCCAGTGCATCTTTGTATTCTTTCGATTCCAGATTGCCTCTTGACTGCGAGACTTCAAACAGTTCCTGCTTGAAATCGGGCATAACCTTTTCTTCATTGGCTTTGTTGAAAGCGATCAGTTCTTCCAGCGACTTGATTTTCGCATTGGAAGCGGAAAGGTATTTATTTACCCCATCCTTGAATTCATACTGAAGAACGGCTGATTCTGCACCGTCCACATCGCCGGTTTTCATGAATTCCACTTCTACAATCGTTGCACCCTGACTTTTCATCTGGTCCAGAGCCTTTTTCAGCAAGGAATCAATGCCTTCATGCTGTTTCAGAAAACCTTTTTCAACACCAATGCGCTTTCCGTTCAATCCTTTTGGAAGCAGAAAAGCCGTGTAATCCGGTACTTTTTCACGATAGCTGTTTTCAACTGCATCCTGCTCATCAAAACCCGCCATGGCTCCGAGCAAAACCGCTGCATCCGCAACGGTTCTGGCCATTGGTCCGGCTGTATCCTGTGTTTTGGAAATCGGGATAATGCCGGAACGGCTCACTAGTCCGACGGTGGGCTTGATGCCGACAACGCCGTTCATCGATGCCGGGCATGCAATGGAGCCGTTGGTTTCCGTACCGACGGCAACAGCGCATAAGTTTGCTGCCACGGCAACGCCAGAACCGGAACTCGATCCGCATGGGGAACGGTCGAGCACGTATGGATTGTGCGTTTGCCCACCGCGGCTGCTCCATCCGCTCGACGACCTTGTGGAACGGAAGTTTGCCCATTCGCTCAGATTTGTTTTGCCCAGAATCACCGCACCGGCTTTACGCAGTTGTTTTACCACAAAGGCATCTGTCGCGGCAATGTTTCCTTCCAGAGCAAGCGATCCGGCAGTTGTCTGCATTTTGTCTGCGGTATTGATGTTATCCTTGATCAGGACAGGAATGCCGTGCAAGGCACCTCTGGTTTTGCCGCTTTTCCTTTCCTTGTCCATGGCATCGGCAATGCTGAGTGCATCCGGGTTCAGTTCAATGACTGAGTTCAGCTTGGGACCGTTGCGGTCGTATTTTTCTATTTGTTGCAGATAATGCTGCGTGAGCGAACGGGAAGTAAGTGCGCCATCCTGCATTTTCTTCTGCATGTCCGCAATCGTCATTTCGGAAACCTGAGAAGACTCAGGTTCCTTGTTTCCGCTGTCCTTTTCATTCTTGCTGCAGCCGGCAAAATGGAACGCTACAGAAGACAAACCCGCTGCTGAGGCGATATGAATAAACGCTCTTCTTTTCATAGGAGTAAATGCACATGGAAGTTTAATGTGCAATATAAAGGACTATGAATCCAGAATCCGTTTCCGGCTGTGATTTAATCCGACTTTTTCATAATGCGCAGCAGAATCCAGAAAGGCAGGATGACAATGCAGGAAAAGAGGGTTGCAAAAATGAGAATAGTGGAGAATACAATCCTCGCGAGGAAAATGAAAATATGGCTCATAAGTAAGTGTGTGTGATGTTGTAGAACTATTTTCCGACTTTATTGAATTATATTTCTAATAAAGTAAAGAAACTATTGCAAATCAGGCTTATAGAATACTTTGTACATTAAAATTGACTTAAATTTATAAATTTTTGCACAGTATTTTTGGCTGGCACAATAATTTATTTAACTTTGGCAATAGAAAATATCATATAAATCATTTGCACCATGAACTTCCTGTCAAATATCATATATTATTCAGCAAAATTACTCTTTGCAACGATACTGTTTGTTGCTATGGTTATATCAACAATCATCTCGCTTCCTTTCATCGGAGCGGGGCTAATCAAAGATGCAGTGAATTCCTATTCACCTCAGCCGGACAACAATTACGTGGATAATTACAGTTAGTACATTTCTTTTATATCAGTAAAAAGGGCCTGAAATTCTTGTTTCAGGCCCTTTTTTGTTTTCTGGATATGTTAGAAACGGTTTTATGCCGGTACGAATTATGCTTCTTCTCATAAAATGAATTAATTTTCGTTTTTAATCTGCAAAAGAACATTTGACCAATTCCTGATGCCCGTTAACCGCAATTTCTCTTCCATACAGCAAATCAAAGTCAAACTATTTATTTCGAAGTCCGTTTTAATGCGACAATGCATCATGCTGAGTTTGACCTTGTTCTGCAATTTATCGTACGCGCAGTTAAATCGTTACAGCTTTGAGAAAGGGATGATGGGTTCTCCGTTCAAACTGGTGCTGTACGCTCCGGACGATTCTGTGGCCAATGCGGCTGCAAACAGCGCATTTAAAAGGGTTGAAAAGCTGAACGAAATCATGAGCGATTACCGTGACGGCAGCGAGATCAATCTGCTTTCTGCCCAGTCGGGAAGTGGAAAATGGGTTGCTGTAAGCAAGGAACTGTTTGACATCCTGGCCATTTCGCAGGATATCAGTCAGAAAACGGAAGGGGCTTTCGATGCGACACTCGGACCCGTAGTGCAGATGTGGCGCCATGCTACAAGAAAAGGTATTTTCCCGGCCAGACAGGAAATAGAAGAGGCTTTGTCCAAAACCGGTTTTAAAAAAATGAAACTGGATGCAGACGGCTATAAAGTTTTGCTTGCCCAGAAAGGAATGCGCCTGGATATCGGCGGACTTGGAAAGGGTTTTGCAGCAGAAGAAGCGATCAAGGTTGTGAAAAGTTATGGAATAAAGTCGGCAATGATGGATGCGGGCGGCAAAATCGTGCTCACCGATTCGCCTCCGGGCACCGGCGGATGGAAAATAACGGTTTCAAACGGCAGCGACTCATTAAAGACCATGGAACTGTCCAATACTTCACTCGCTACTTCCGGCCCTACTTACCGCTACATGGAATACAAAGGCGTGCGTTACTCACATATTGTGGATCCGAAAACGGGTGTCGGCCTGCTTTATCACGTAAGAACAACAGTTATTTCCCCGGACGGAACCGTCGCGGACGCGCTTGCAACGGCATTCAGCGTAGCAGGAATTGCAAAAAGCAAAAAGTACATGAAGTTTTTTCCGGAAAGCAAGGTATGGCTCGTAGAAAAGCAAAACGAGCAAGTTGCCGACTGGAACATGCTGGAATGACACGGGTCTGCTTTACATTTTACTTCTCACACCTTACTTCTCATACCTCAAAACACACAGCCGGCAAACCTGGCCCGGCTCGTGGTTTATTTTTTGCTGCAGAGATTTTCTGGAATCTTTAAAGAAACAGCTGAATACAGCTTTCAGGAAAACAGGAAATTTTGCGGGTATCTATGGAAAGTATCATAAAAATATTTGGAGAAGGTGAAAATCTCTCCACACTTCAGATGTCTCTGAGGGCGGCTGCTATTTTTATGATCACACTGCTTTTACTGCGCATTGCCGGACGCCGTTCATTCGGCATGAAAACACCTTTTGACAACATCATTGTCATATTGCTGGGCGCCATACTGAGCAGGACCGTCGTCGGTGCATCGGAGTTTGTGCCTACCATTTCTGCGGCGCTTGTCATTGCAGTGCTTCACCGCCTGTTTGCGTGGATCGGATCTTCCAATCTGAGATTCGGCAGGATGATCAAAGGCAGGAAAATAGCTTTATATCAAAACGGGCACATTATGAAGGAAAACCTGAAAAGAGCACTTGTCAGTGAAACAGACCTGTACGCAAGCCTGAGAAACCATCTGCAGGAAGACAATTTTGAAAATATAGAAAGTGCGTTTATGGAAAGCGACGGGCAAATCAGCTTTGTCAGGAAAAACACAAATATAACATCTGAAAAAGCAGGGATTTTATGACAAAGAATATATTCATTGCATCGGCAGAACCTTATGCCGGAAAATCGGTCATCGCACTCGGGCTTGTAAATATGCTGCTGGCGAAAACCAAGAAAGTCGGGTTTTTCAAGCCGATTATTTCACAACAGGAAAACGGAGTCAAAGACAAGCACATTGAAGCGGTCCTGAGTTACTTTTCCCTGCCGATTCCATACGAAGATACTTACGCTTTTACCCGTCAGGAAGTACTTCAGCAGACCGAATCCGAAAACTGGGGTGAAATGATCAATACGATCATCAGCAAATTTAAAAAGCTGGAAGATGCGTATGATTTCACCGTGATCGAAGGAAGCGATTTCCTCGGAGAAGGCGTTGCTTTTGAGTTCGAGTCCAACGCAGCCATTGCCAAAAACCTCGGCGCACCGGTTCTGACGATTATTAACGGAGAAAACAAATCCACTGCCCAGATCGTAAGTTCAGCATTAAATGTGCTGCGGAATTTTGAGTCACGCGAAGTTCAGGTTCTCGGGATTGTGGCAAACCGGGTAAAACAGGAACAAGTCGATGACGTACGCGAACTGCTGCACATGCAGTTGCCGAAAGAAATTATCCTGACCATTATTCCTTTGGAAAAAGGGCTGCAAAGTCCGACAATGAAAGAAATTGCGGATGTACTTGAGGCCAAAGTGCTTTTTGGTGAAAACCTCCTTTCCAGTCAGGTCGACAATTTTGTTACAGGCGCCATGATGCTGCCGAATTTCTTGAACCATATCAAGGAAAACCTACTCATTGTCACACCCGGCGACCGCGGCGATATCATTATCGGTGCTCTTCAGGCCAATCTTTCCGCCAGTTATCCGAAAGTGGCGGGCATTGTGCTGACTGCCGGCACCGAGCCGGACGAACCTGTTGTTCGCCTTATCGAAGGACTTCAGACGATTATTCCGATTATAGCAGTCAAAAAAGGAACATTTGAAACGACGACAATGATCGGAGGAATCCATTCGCGGATTACGGCCGATAATACCAACAAAATCAGTCTTGCGATTGATACCTTTGAAAAGTACGTTGATATGAAAGCGCTTGACGACCGGATTATCACTTTCCAGCCGGAAGGAATTACGCCGCATATGTTTCAGTACCAGCTTGTAAAATGGGCCAAAAGCCAGAAAAAACACATCGTACTGCCGGAAGGAAACGATGACAGGATTCTCAAAGCTGCTGCAAGGCTCATAAGCCAGAATATCGTGGATCTGACTATTCTCGGCGATCAGGCGGAAATAGCGGCATCGCTGAAAAGACTGGGGCTGGATCTGGATCTGAACGCGGTTAAAGTGATCAATCCGGCTACTTCCGATTACTATGAACAGTATGTGGAAACGCTTTTTGAACTCAGAAAGAATAAAAATGTAAATCAGGAAATGGCGCGTGACCTCATGACCGATGTTTCGTACTTCGGTACAATGATGGTTTACAAAGGCGATGCCGACGGAATGGTTTCCGGCGCGGTGCATACAACGCAGCATACGATCAGGCCGGCTTTGCAGTTTATCAAGACAAAACCCGGCGTTTCCATTGTTTCGTCCGTTTTTTTCATGTGCCTTCCCGAGCGTGTTTCTGTTTTCGGCGATTGTGCGGTCAATCCGAATCCGACTGCGCAACAACTTGCAGAAATTGCGATTTCATCTGCGGAAAGCAGCGCACGTTTTGGCATAGAACCGCGCATTGCCATGTTGTCCTACTCTTCCGGAACTTCGGGCGAAGGCGAGGATGTGGAGAAAGTGCGGGAAGCAACGGCCATTGTAAAACAAAAGCGCCCCGACCTGAAAGTGGAAGGCCCGATCCAGTACGATGCCGCCGTAGACCCGATCGTAGGAAACCAGAAAATGGCCAATTCGGAAGTGGCCGGAAAAGCAAGCGTGCTTATTTTTCCGGATCTTAACACGGGCAACAATACTTATAAGGCCGTGCAGCGCGAGACCGGCGCGCTGGCAATCGGACCGATGCTTCAGGGTTTGAACAAGCCGATCAACGATCTGAGCCGCGGCTGTACTGTGGATGATATTTTCAATACCGTAATCATTACTGCGATCCAGTGCCAGGAAAGCGGACAATCCTTATAAAATGAATATTCTCGTTATAAATTCAGGAAGCAGTTCACTCAAATACCAGCTTTTCAGCATGCCCGATGAAAGGCCGCTTTGTACAGGTCTGATAGAAAAAATCGGTAAAGAAGATTCACTGATACGTCATAAAACGATCAGAGAAGAGGATGTACAGGTAACAGAAAAAACCCTGGCGGTAAAAGATTTTGGCGAGGGAATGAAACATGTACTTGCATTGCTGACGGACTCGGGACTTATCAAAAACACGGATGATCTGGAAGTAATCGGGCATCGAGTCGTGCATGGCGGCGAGTATTTTTCTACGGCAGTCGTCATTGATCCGGATGTCAAGCAAAAAATCCTGGGTTTGTCCACGCTTGCGCCGCTTCACAATCCGGTGAATTACAAATGCATAGAATTTGCGGAAAAGATCTTTCCGAATGCCAAACAGATCGCCGTTTTTGATACCGCATTTCATCAGACCATGCCCGAATTTGCTTTCAGGTATGCCATTCCGGAAAAGTACTATTCGGAAATGCACATCCGCGCGTATGGTTTTCACGGAACGAGCCACAAGTATGTGTCTGAAAGAGCGATGGAGTGGCTTGGAAAACCGGATGTAAAAATGATCAGTATCCATTTGGGAAATGGATGCAGCATAACGGCCGTCAGCGGCGGGAAATCCATTGATACGAGCATGGGTTTCGGACCGCTCAGCGGGCTGGTAATGGGAACGCGCTCAGGCGATATTGATCCTTCGGTAATCCTGCATCTGCAGCGGAAAGAAGGAAAAACAGCCGACGAAATGGATAAACTGCTTAACAATGAATCCGGATTGCTCGGACTTGCCGGTTCCAACGACATGCGCGATGTGATGAAAATGCTGGAATCCGGCAATTACGATGCAGAACTGGCCATTGATATGTATGCTTACCGGATAAAAAAATACATCGGTTCCTATACAGCCGTACTGAACGGCCTGGATGCTATTGTATTTACTGCAGGCGTGGGAGAGAACGATGCGCTGATGAGGGAAAAAATCTGCCGCGGTATGGAATACTTCGGCATTCAGCTGGACGCTGAAAGCAACCGGATCAAGTCGGATCAGATCCGGGAAATAAGTGAGAAAAGTGCCGGGGTGAAAGTGCTTGTAATCCCGACCAATGAAGAGCTTGAAATTGCCCGTCAGAGTTTCGAACTGTTGCGGGAAGACCCGCCTTGCGAGCAGGTTATTTTGTACTAATCGGATATAATTTTCTATTAAATAATTATTTTAAATAGTTGTTTAAATTATTTATTTAAAACACTTGAGTGTAACAAAATTAATACAGACATTTGATCATAAATCAGAAGAAAAACGGTCTGATATTTAATAAGGTATTGCCTAACTCAATTGAATGTGAAGTGTGTAACAGAAAAAAGTGAGGACAAGATCAAAGAAGCGGCCAGAAGGGTTTTTCTGAAGAAGGGCTTTGACGGGACTACTTCGCGTGACATTGCGCGGGAAGCAGACATGAACATTGCGCTGACCAATTATTATTTCAGAAGTAAGGAAAAGCTGTTTCTGGAAATCTTCAAGGATATCCTGGAATTGTATTTTAAGAATATGGTGAATATCCTCAACAAACCGGTGGATATCAAAACCAAGATTTCGGACATGATCGAGAATGACTTCAAAATGATGAATGAAGAACCCGATCTGGTAATTTTCATCATGAATGAGATCCACAAGGAACCGGAACGTCTTTTTCCTGATCTTTCATTTTTTAAACAGATCCGCTCGACCTTGTTCTGCAAGCAGCTGGATGAAGGCATTGCCAACGGTACATTGCGGCAAATCCACATTGAAAATATTATTCCGCTGATTAAAAGCTGTGTGGAGTTTATCTTTCTTGGAAAGCACATCCATAAAAAGATTTACGGCATGAGCGAAGAGGAATTTAACCGGTATGCGCAGGAGCAGAAAGAACATGTCAAAGCAATGATCTGTAATTACCTGATACTGGAAAGTTGAATTTTTTTGCATAAACGTTAAACAACTATTTAAAATAAACATTTGTTTAACCAAAGTGCGTGTAAACCACAAATAGATAGTGCAGGCATCACATGTACTGGCGCGGTTTTGATGAAAAATCGTCCATCCGGCAGAATAGTAAAAGGCTAGTTACAACCTTGAATCGGGCGCCGGCAAAATACCGGAAAATGCAGGCTGTCCGGATAACACACTTATATAAGGATCATTCTGAAAAACACGGAAGAAAAAGTTTTGTGGCAAATAAATAAAATTCACTTTTTACAGATTGTTCAATACTTTCATGTTTTTTAAATAAAGATTTCAGAATCAGGATAAACACACATATGAATGAGCAGCCGGCACAAAGACGCGCTCTTTTTATTACTGGTAAAATACAAAATGATTGACCAGCTTTGTGAACTACTGCGGAGGGTATCGGGTTTACCTTTTAAATTTATTTGCAGCGGAATTATTCATCACAGTTCTTCAATACTTTGATAACTTTAAGCAGGAATAATCCGGCAGGAAAGGATAACTGTGAAACGGATCGGTGCAGAAGGCCGAAAACCACGCATTAACACGCAAGGAAAAGACATTTTACCATCACTCAAGGTTCAAAATTTATACTATGGAAAAGAACAACTACAATACCAACTGACCTTCCAGATCTTTCCAATCAGTTTACGGCCGGATGCCATCCGGCACCTTATAAAAAGAAGCTGTTGATTCTGACACTAATTATCTATGGGTAAAAAATTAAATAATCGAATTGCCGAATTCAAAGACGCGGCCAATGTAAGAGCAAAAGGTCTTTATCCCTTCTTCAGACCAATCGAATCGGGTCAGGATACGGAGGTTATCATCAATGGAAAACCGGTCCTGATGTTCGGGTCAAATTCATATCTGGGACTTACATCCCATCCTTATATCATTGAAGCATCGCAAAAGGCGGCGCAGAAATACGGTACCGGCTGTGCGGGTTCCCGATTTCTGAACGGCACACTCGACATACACGAAGAGCTGGAAGAAAGACTTGCCAAATTCACGGGCAAGGAAGATGCAATCCTTTTCAGTACCGGTTATCAGGCCAATCTGGGCGCATTATCCTGCCTGACCGGCCGCAACGATTACCTTGTTCTGGATGAAAGCGACCATGCTTCCATCATCGACGGAAGCCGGCTGTCTTTTTCCAAAGTAATCAAGTACGCGCATAACGATATGAACGATCTCCGGAAAAAGCTGAGCCTTTTGCCGGAAGAGGCTATCAAGCTGATCGCTACGGACGGGATTTTCAGTATGGAAGGCGATATCGTCAAATTGCCTGAACTGAATGCCATTGCAGCCGAATTCGATGCAACTGTTTTAGTGGACGATGCGCACAGTCTGGGCGTGATCGGGCATAATGGTGCCGGAACTGCATCTTATTTCGGACTGACGGAAAGTACGGATCTGATTATGGGAACTTTCAGCAAGTCACTGGCTTCCCTGGGCGGATTTATTGCAGGGGATGCAAGCACAATTGATTACCTTAAGCACCGCGCGCGTTCGCTGATGTTCAGCGCGAGCATGACGCCCGCTGCGGTTGGAAGTACGCTGGCTGCACTGGATATAATCGAATCCGAGCCGCATCATATTGAACGCCTTTGGGCCAATACAAGATATGCGAAAGAGCTGCTGCTTGTCAACGGCTTTGATCTCGGACGTACCGAAAGCCCGATTCTGCCCTTGTACATACGGGATAATGAAAGGACATTCGTGCTGACAAAACTTTTACAGGACGAAGGAATTTTTGTGAATCCGGTTGTTTCGCCGGGCGTTCCTCCTGAACAGTCGCTTATCCGTTTCTCACTCATGGCAACGCATACATTCAGCCAGATTGAAGAAGCAGTGGATAAAATTACCAAAATTTATCGTCAGATCTGTCCTCAGCCTGTCACTGAAAGACTATGAAACAAATCGTCCACGTAAACTCTCCCAAAGAACTTAAACTGTTTATTGATTTTCCGCATGATCTTTATCGAAACGATAAAAATTATGTTCCGGAACTTTTCATTGCGCAAAAGGATATGCTTTCTCCGGGAAAGCATCCTTTTTATGAACACTCGGAAGTAAAGCTGTTTCTGGTACGGGACGGGGAAAGTATTACGGGACGGATTGCCGCCATTTACAACCGCAATCATATTGAATTCACGGGCAAGAACGACGGCTTTTTTGGTTTTTTCGACACTGTTGATGATCAGGAAACCGTGGATTTGCTGCTGAACGAAGCAGTTAAATGGCTGAAAGGAAAAGGGGCTTCCAATCTGGTCGGGCCGGTCAACCTTTCCACCAACGATACCTGCGGGTTACTGATTGATGGTTTTGAAAGGCCGCCGATGGCCATGATGCCTTACAACGCGCCGTATTACATTGAACTGCTTGAAAATGCAGGTCTGACAAAGCAAACAGATCTTCTGGCTTATGAAATCAATGTAAATACGGCCAATGACAAATCCGTAAGGCTTATTGACGCGCTGGAAAACCGGCTGAAACGAAGCGGCGTGGTGATCCGTAAGGTGAATATGAAGGATTTCAAGAACGAGGTCGTCAAGATCCGTCAGGTTTATAATAGAGCGTGGGACAAAAACCTGGGTTTCGTTCCGATGACTGAAAAGGAATTTGACTATCTGGCCAAAGACCTTAAAATGATCCTTGATCCGAATTTTTGTCTTGTCGCTGAAAAGGACGGTGAAATGGTCGGTTTTGTACTGGGGATTCCGGATATCAACCAAATTCTGATCAAAATCCGAAGAGGACGTTTGCTTCCGACAGGAATTTTCAAGCTGCTTATGGGCAAGAAAAATATTACCCGCATACGCGTGCTTACACTGGGTGTTGTGGAAGGTTACCGGAAAATGGGCATTGAAGCCTGTCTTTACGGCCATATCATCAAGAACACGTACGGCACAAAAGTTACAGGCGGCGAATGTTCGTGGATGCTGGAAGAAAATTACCTGATGAACCACGCCATTGAGCAGATCAACGGCCAGCTGTACAAACGGTACAGGTTGTTTGAAAAAGCAATATGAAAGAGAAAGTTTTTATAACCGGAGCCAGCGGATTCATTGGTTTTCATCTGGTGGAAACTGCGCTGAAAGCAGGCATGGAAGTACATGCAGCCGTGCGCCCATCCAGTGATCTGACTTTTCTGAAGAAGCTGAAAACGGATTCTCTTGTATTTGCAAACACCGATTTCAGTTCGCAGGAATCGCTGAAACACACACTTGAAAAGTCGGGCTGTGAGTATATTATTCATGCTGCGGGCGTAACAAAAGCCAAAAGTGCAGCGGCTTACAACCTCGTAAATGCCAATTACACACTTCATCTGGCGCAGGCTGCGCTGGCAACGGGCATTCCGCTGAAAAGGTTTGTTTTTCTGAGCAGTCTGGCGGCAATCGGGCCGCTGGCTTATGCAGCTGAACAGCCGATTACGGAAAACACTTTGCCGGTTCCGGTAACGGATTATGGCAGGAGCAAGCTGCTTGCCGAAAATTACCTTTCGGATGTTGAAAATTTACCGTTGACGATTATCCGCCCGACTGCCGTATATGGTCCGGGCGAAAAGGATCTTTTTGTTCTTTTCAAAACACTGAACAAAGGTCTGGACGCTTACATTGGCAATGGCCCTCAGCGGCTGAGCTTCGTGTATGTCAAAGATCTGGTGGCGGCAACAATGGCTGCTTTAAAGGAAAGCAGTAAAGAAGTCTCCGTTTACAATATTTCCGACGGTCATGCTTACGACCGGTATGCGCTGGCCGACAAGTTTAGGGAAATAAGCGGCAAAACCAGCCTTCGCACACACCTTCCGATGACACTGGTGAAAATGGTCGCCGGGTTGCTCGATGCGGTTTATGCATTTTCAGCGGCAACGCCGGTTCTGAACAAAGAAAAATTAAAAGAGCTTACAGCGCCAAACTGGATCTGTAGTATAGACGCAGCCCGCAATCATCTGCGGTACCGGCCGCAATACAACTTGCAGCAGGGACTTACCGAAACACTGATGTGGTACAAGGAAAATAAATGGCTCTGACATTTCTGTACCCTCTTGATCAACATCCGGAATTCCGGTGACTTGATTAACCGAAGGCTAAGGACTGCAAAATAACACGTTATGATGTTTAAAAATGAAAACAACAATTAAGCCGGTATGGTTAAACATGCTCCTGATGATCTGTTTAGTACAGATTTTCAGCGGAACAGCCATAGCGCAAAACACAACAATCAAAGGAACGGTTACGGATGCAAAATCCGGCGAAACACTGCCGTATGTATCGATTCTGATTCCGGGTACGACAATGGGAACCGTCTCGGATGTTGACGGACGTTATGCACTAACGTTACGTGAAGAATACACGAAAGTTAAATTTACTTACATCGGTTACCTCAGCGTAGAAAAGGAAATCAAGCCGGGCGTTAGTCAGGTTATTGATGTAAAAATGTCGGTCGATGCATCCATGCTTAAGGAAGTAACGGTAAAAGGAAAAGCAAAATACCGCAACCGCGACAATCCTGCCGTTCAGCTGATCCGCGAAGTCATTGCGCACAAAGACCAGAATAAAATGGCCAGCAATAATTACGTCGAGTACGAGCAGTATGAAAAAATTTCCTTTGCGCTGAGTAACCTTTCTGAAAATTTCAAGGAAAAAAGGATTTTCAAGAATTATCAGTTTTTGTTCAAAGATCAGGATTCGGCGGCGATCGGAGGCAAAAACATGTTGCCGGCCTACATTCAGGAAAAGCTTTCACAGGTTTATTTCAGAAAAAATCCCTACACGAAAAAGCAGCTTGTACTCGCAAACCGCCGTGCCGAGTTTGATGCAAAATTTGTGGATAATGACGGTCTGAGCGCCTATTTCAACCGGCTTTATGAAGATATTAATCTTTATGACAATGACATTTCCATTGCAACCAACCTTTTGCTGAGCCCGATCGCCAATACGGCGCCGACATTTTACAAGTTTTTTATCCGCGATACGGTGAAAACCAGCACGCCGTGGCTTGTGGAGCTGGGATTTGTCCCGAGAAACAAAACCGATATGCTTTTTGAAGGCAAGCTGTTTGTCACGCTGGACGGGAATTATGGCGTTCAGAATGCATATCTGACAGTTAACAAAGACATTAACCTGAACTTTATGCGTGATCTGGAAGCGCATATTGAATTTGAAAAAGGCACAGACGGACGTTACCGGCTGAATAAAACAAGTCTTGCCATGGAATTTGCACTTGGTGAGAAGAATGCAGGTTTTTACGGACAACGGATTGTCAATTTCAAAAACTACATTATCAATCAGAGCCGGCCGGACAGCACGTACAAAGGTCCGGGCGAAGAAATTGCCTACAATCCGGATGTGAAAGTCGGAGAGTCTTTCTGGAACACGGCAAGGCACATTCCGCTGGATAAAATGGAGCTGGATATTTATAAAAATATCGATACCCTGCAGACGATTCCATCTTTCCGGCGCACCATGGATATTTCCACGCTTTTGCTTTCGGGGTATAAATCCTTGGGTAAAGTGGAAATCGGGCCGGTGAATACGTTTTACAGTTTCAACCCGATTGAAGGTTTCCGGCTGCGTTTCGGCGGAAGAACAACGACCGATTTAAGCAAAAGGGTTTATTTCGAAACGTATGCGGCATACGGCTTCAAGGACAAGAAATGGAAGTATTTCCTGAGCGGCACGTATTCGTTCAATAATAAATCCGTTTATCATTTTCCGCTGAACTACATCCGTGCGAGTTATCAGCGCGATACCAAAATTCCCGGTCAGGATCTGCAGTTTGTTCAGGAAGACAATTTTCTTTTATCCTTTAAAAGAGGGGAAAACAACCGCTGGCTGTACAATGACGTGTACAAAATGGAATACGTCAGGGAACTTGAAAGTCACTTTTCTTACCGGATCGGTTTTACGCAATGGAGGCAGACGCCCGCCGGAATACTTCGGTACGAACGACTGAATGACGAAGGCGGTCTGCAGAATGCCGGCACGCTGAGCAACACCGAAGCCAATCTGGAACTCCGTT
This sequence comes from Dyadobacter sediminis, assembly GCF_005860765.1. Taxonomy (GTDB): domain Bacteria; phylum Bacteroidota; class Bacteroidia; order Cytophagales; family Spirosomataceae; genus Dyadobacter; species Dyadobacter sediminis. The sequence continues at coordinate 786,178 of NZ_VCEI01000021.1, forward strand.
ATGCGCCGAACGAGCAGTTTTATCAGGGAAAATTGTACCGTACGCCGATTATCAACAAATACCCGATTTTCACACTGCGCTACAATGCCGGTCTGAAAGGTGTGTTTGAAGGACAAAACCGGTACCATAATCTTACGGCCAATGTTGCTAAAAGGGTTTATTTATCCCAGTTCGGCTATGCGGATGTGACTGCAGAAGGCGGCTATATTTTTGGAAATAAAGTCCTGTTTCCGCTGCTGACCATTCACCGCGCCAACCAGACTTATGCCTATCAGTTGAATTCCTATAACCTGATGAACTTCCTGGAATTTGTCAGTGACCATTATGCAAGTCTGGATATTCAGTATTATATGAATGGATTTTTGTTCAACAAGATTCCGCTGATCAAAAAACTGAAATTAAGAGAAGTGTTCAGTTTCAAAGGACTGATGGGCGGCTTGCGTGACGAAAACAATCCGGGTCTGAATCCGTCACTTTACCGCTTTCCTGTGGATGAGGCCGGCAAGCCGATCACGTATACGCTGTCGAGAGAACCGTACATTGAAGGAAGTATAGGCATTGCCAACATTTTCAAACTGCTCCGCGTAGACCTTGTAAAAAGATTTACGTATCTGGATAATCCCAATGTTTCGGAGTGGGGCGTGCGGGCAAGGTTCAGGCTCGATTTTTAAGAGAAGAAAAGGGCTCAGTTTAAAACACCAGTTATATGAATTATGCAATTATAGCAGCCGGCGAAGGTTCGCGCCTGGCGAAGGAAGGGTTCAAGCTTCCGAAGCCCATGGTCAGCCTTTACGGAGAAATGCTTATAGATCGTCTGATCGGAATTTTTATGCGTAACAACGCGCAGCGGATCAAGATCATCATCAATGAAGAATCGGAAAGCCTTGAAAAACATCTGACCGAGTTAAGCCGTACGTTTCCGATTGATATCATTAAAAAATCAACGCCGAGTTCACTGCACAGTGTTTACGAGCTGTTGAAATCCGATCCGGAACTGGATTCCGTTTGCCTTACAACAACGGATACCGTTTTCAAGGAAGAGGAATTCAGCGAATTCATTGACTATTTTCAGGAAAACAGCAGCATAGACGGCTTGATGGCAGTTACTTCTTTCATTGATGATGAAAGTCCGTTGTATGTAAGCGTAAATTCGCAAAATGGAATTACTGCATTTACCGATCAGAATGTGACGCAAACCTCATTTGTGTCCGGCGGAATCTACTGTCTGAAAAAAAATGCCATTGCCGTTGTGGACAAAGCGGTGAAAAATGGTACAAGCAGAATGCGGAATTTTCAGCGGCAATTGCTGGAAAACGGCATCAGACTGGAAGCCTATCCGTTCTCGAAAATCGTGGATGTGGATCATGTCAGCGACATTCGTACGGCGGAGCTTTTTTTAAGTCCTGAAAATGCCTACTGAATATAATACAGACACCAATTAACCAAATTACCCTTTAAATGACCGGCGGCTTTTACCGGTCAGCAGCGTACATGAATGAATTAGAAATACTTGGCGTGCACCGTAACCGGAAGTTTTCGCCGAATCATATAGGAAATGACGATGCCATTTTTTCTCTGACAGCCCAGGAACTTGTTAAAATGGGATGCGGAATCAGCATTTGTTCCGAAGATGAACTGCTGGGAATGAATGAAGTCACGCAGCAGAAAATATTTACAATGGCCCGTCAAAAAGAAGTTGTAAGGAAACTGCAGGAATTTGAAAAAAACGGAACGCAGGTTATCAATTCGGCATTCGGCATTGAAAACTGTTACCGCACCAATCTGACCAATGCGCTGAACCTGAACAACATTCCGGTTGCAGAAAGTTACATTGTTCCGACTTCTTACAGCGACAACGATGTTTTTGATAAAATAGACAGCAAAGGGTACTGGATCAAGCGCGGAGATTTTCATGCAATCCATAAAGAGGACGTTTCCTTTGCAAATACACGAGATGAAGCCAAGGAAATCTTGCGCGAGTATGCACTGCGGGATATTCCCGATGCAGTTATTTCCGGACATCTGATCGGCGATCTGGTGAAATTTTACGGCGTGCGCGGTACCGATTTTTTCTTCTGGTTTTATCCTTACGATAACAATCATCACAAGTACGCTGATTACCAAAGCATCAACGGAAATTCTGTTTATCATGCGTTCGATGCGGAGAATTTAAAAAATGTAGCGACCGTCGCAGCGGAAGTGGTTGGAATAGCTATTTATGGAGGAGATGCCATTGTCGGCAAAGACGGAAGTTTCCGGATTATTGACCTCAACGACTGGCCGAGTTTTGCACCCTGCCGGGATCAGGCCGCCGGCCATATCGCACGCATGCTTTACAATCAATTTACCAACCAGAATTAATGGAGACAACTACTTCAGGCAAAAGCGGAAAAAAAGAGGAGGCAGTCAAATCCGGTTCAGCTTTCGAAAATTCACTCAAGTCCAGCGATACCGAAGAACAGATCGATATCTGGTTTTACCGTCCAATCGGTTACCAGATTGCATTATTTTGTGCAAAAGTAGGCATCAGGCCCAATCCGGTTACGATCGTCAGCATTTTCTTCGGGGTTGCCGCCGGAATACTTTTCTATTATCAGGAACTCTGGATCAATGTAATCGGCATGCTGCTGCTGGTATTTGCCAATTCGCTCGACAGCGCCGACGGGCAGCTTGCCCGCATGACGAACGACAAAAGCCGGCTCGGCCGGATTCTAGACGGTGCCGCGGGTGATTTCTGGTTTATTGCCATTCACATTGCCATTTGCCTCCGCAGCCAGAATGAAGGCTGGAGTGCATGGATATGGGTTCCGGGCGTACTCGCCGGCGCTTCGCACGTGGTGCAGTCGGCCATGGCGGATTATTACCGCAATGTGCATTTGTTCTTTATCAAAGGAACTTCCGGAAGCGAGCTGGACAGTTCACGGGACTTGCAGCAGGAATACGACCGCCTGAGCTGGTCTTCCGATTTCGGAATGAAATTCATTGCCAGAACGTATCTGAACTATACGAAACTGCAGGAAAGCTTTTCACCGCAGCTTCAGAAACTGCTTGCGCTTGTACGGGACAAATACCGCAACGGCCTTCCGAATGAACTTGTCGTTGATTTCCGTGCGCACAACAAGCCGTTGATGAAATATACGAACATTGTCCAGTTCAATACGCGGGTTTTGTTTCTGTTTCTATGGCTTTTTCTGGATCAGTCATGGATTTATTTCTTTTTTGACATGTTTGTCCTGAACCCGATCCTGATTTATATGATCGTCAATCAGGAAAAAGTAAGCCGCTATTTTTACAAGAAAATCCTGAACGGAAAGACGAATGGGTACCAAACTGTATAAAGCTGTTTTTCTGTTCATAGGAATTGTTTCGCTGAGCTATATGATTTATAGCACCGGAATGCTTGTAATCTGGGAAAATATCCAGCGTACCGGATTGTGGTTTATTCCAGTAATCGGAAGCTGGCTGCTGATTTATCTGCTGAATGCCTTTGCGTTCCGTGCCATTATCCGCGAGCCGGCCATGCCCGAAAGCAATATTTCCTTTCGTTCAGTTTTGCGGCTTACGATTTCGGGCTATGCTATCAATTACATTACGCCGTTTGTAGCACTGGGCGGAGAGCCGTACCGGATTCTGGAACTGAAGCCCGCGCTTGGCATTCAGAAAGCAACGTCTTCCGTGCTGTTGTACGGCCTGATGCACATGTTTTCGCATGTTATTTTCTGGCTTGCTTCCATTATCCTCATCGTGGCCGTCGTGCCGCTGAACAATATGATGCTTGCCGGCTGCGGACTTTTACTTGTTACGGGGCTGGTTCTTGGTTACTGGTTTATCAATGTGTATAAAAAAGGCTTTACCGTAAGTACTTTTCGCTTGCTGGAAAAAATTCCTTTTATCCGAAAAAAAGCGAATGCCTTTGCGCAGAAAAATGCTGAAAACTTGTTTGAGGTGGACGAACAGATCCGCATTTTATACGCCGAACGGAGAAATGTATTTTACGCTTCGCTGTTTTACGAGTTTGCAGCCCGGCTGATTTCCTGTGCGGAAATCTATTTTACAGCGCATGCGATCGGCTTGGAAATGACTTTGTCGCAATCATTGATCGTGAGTTCGGGTTCGTCGCTGTTTGCCAATCTGGTTTTCTTTTTTCCGATGCAGCTGGGAACACGCGAAGGCGGACTGGCACTTGCGCTGAGCAGCGTAGGCCTTCTGGCTTCCAAAGGAATTTTTATCGGAATCGTCATGCGCATCCGTGAAATTGTATGGATCGCCATCGGACTTGCGCTTATTAACCGCAAGGTCAAAAACAGGAACCCGAACAGTGACAAGGATAATGATGATAAAAACATGGAGCCTGTTCCGGTCGGGGCGGTGAACACATTCAGAAAGCAGAATTTATAAAAAACAGTATCCGCTAGAACGGGTATGATTGAAAACAAACAATTATGATTAAAGGAATTTTACTTGATTACGGCGGAACAATTGATACAAACGGCCTGCATTGGGCGAATGTATTGTGGGAAAGTTATCAGCAGAATCAGGTAAATGTGGACAGAGACGCATTTGCAAGTGCCTATACATTTGGTGAAAGGGCACTGGCACTGAATCCGATCATCAAACCGCATCATGTTTTTTACGATGTATTGTTCCTGAAAGTGGAGCAGCAGTTTGCTTTTTTGAAGGAAAAAGGCTTTTCCATGAATGATGAAGCCATCCAAGCCATTGCGAGTGCCTGCAATCATTTTGCACGCACAACAGTAGAAAAAGCAGCGCCGGTTCTGGCGGAACTGGCAAATGATTATCCGCTGGTAATGGTTTCCAATTTTTACGGCAATATCAACAGCGTTTTGAAGGATTTTGGAATCAGAGAATATTTTCAGTCCGTTGTGGAATCGGCGGTTGTGGGTGTACGCAAGCCCGATCCGCAGATTTATCAGCTTGGCGTTGATGCACTGGGCTTTGATCCTGCAGCATGCGCTGTTGTGGGCGATTCGTACAGCAAAGACATTCTGCCGGCTAAAAAGCTGGGCTGCAGAAGTGTCTGGATAAACGTGAAAGGCTGGGATGAAGCCACGGATCACGAACAGAAGCATGCAGATGCAGAGATTTCCGATTTTGCACAATTGCCGGAAACCCTGAAAAATTTAGGTTCATTGTAAACTTTGTTGTGGCACGATTAATGCCGCAATGGAAATTAAAAGAAACAGTATGTACGACATTTGCACCATAGGGCATATTACCCTGGATAAGGTTGTTACGGCGAATTCCGTCAAATACATGCCGGGCGGCACTTCCTTTTACTTTTCAAAAGCACTCAGGCAGTTTGATGTAAATTATACGCTGGTAACTGCACTGGCAGAAAAGGAAAGTCACATTGTCGCCGGCCTGCGCGAGGAAAATATTGAAGTATTTTCTCTGGATAGCGAATACACGGTTTATTTCGAAAACATTTACAGCTTTAATCAGGATCACCGCGAGCAGAATGTACTGCACAAAGCGGCGCCTTTCACGCCTGAACTGATGCCGGCCATTGATGCGAAAATTTTCCATCTCGGGCCGTTGCTTTCCGACGATATTTCTGCCGATCTGGTTAAACAGCTGGCTGCAAAAGGGCTGGTTTCACTGGATATTCAGGGTTTTCTGCGCTATGTAAAAGATCAAAAGGTTCTGTATAAAGACTGGGCCGAAAAGAAAGAAGTACTTCCGCATGTGTTCACGCTGAAAGCCAATGAATTTGAAATGGAAGTCGTGACCGGCACGAGCGATGTCCGCAAAGGTGCGCAGTATCTGGCCGATCTGGGTGTGAAAGAGGTGATTATTACGCTTGGCAGCAAAGGTTCGCTGATTTACAAGGACCATGCATTTTTCCAGATTCCGGCCTATAAACCTGCGGCAATCGTAGATGCAACGGGCTGCGGAGATACGTACATGGCCGGTTATTTAAGTAAAAAAGTGCAGGGCGCGGATGTTCAGGAAGCGGGCGAGTTCGGTGCAGCCATGGCGACGCTGAAAATCCAGTCGTCGGGACCGTTTTCCGGCGATCCGGAAATGGTGGAAGAAGTCCTTCGTTCCGGCGAATGCGACAGGGAAATGATTGCGCAAGCAATGTTATTATAACAATTTTAATGATGATGAAATACGTGTTTAGCATACTGACGGCATTTTGCCTGGTGCTGTTTTCGTATTCAGAAAGCCATTCCACTGATAGGAAATCAACTGAGAAATCCGTTGATTCCGATGACTTTCCGGTACCAACCAATGTTCCCGGACTGCTGTTTTATATTCAGCGTGACCCGAATTCCAATACCATTTGCTACCAGCTGAATGTGGACAAGCAGGGGCGGATCAGTGAAAAAAATCCGGTCAATACATTCTGGATCCGTTATACGGACGGAGGCGTGCGCAAAGACCTGAATTACCTTCAGAGAAAATTTGCATACGGTATCAATTCCAAACAGACCGGAAATTCCTCTTTTGAACTCAGGTCTGTAGCTTACTCCAAAATGCCGCTGTACCTTCGGAAAGACAGTAAAGACGAATATCATGTTTATGCCAGCATCAACAAAAGGGAATGCATCCTGAACAGGGTTTTCATTCATATAGACGGTGGCACGTTCTGGTCGCCGAACGTACTTTACATCGAACTGAAAGGAACGGATACTGCCACGGGAAAGACAATAATTCAGCGTATTAAACCAACCTGAAACGGGTAAATAATTTATATTTGATGTTTTTTAAATAGTTGTTGATAATAGCATCAAATTCTTACCTAAACTGATAACATGACAAATTCGCCGGATTTTGAGCAGGACGAAGTCTTTAAGGATGAAATTACAAAAGTTTCGGATTTCAAGTTCGGAACAACCGTAGTGAAGGTTTTTGACGACATGGTCAGCAGATCGGTTCCGTACTATAATGAAATGCAGCGCATGGTGGGGGAAATAGCTGCTGATCACGTGAAGGAAGGTTCCTGCCTGTACGATCTCGGCTGCTCTACAGGTACAACAATGATCGAAGTGGACAAGCTGATTCCTTCCGACATCCGCTTTATAGGCATTGACGAGTCACCTGAAATGCTTGCGAAATGCGATGTCAAGTTAAAAGAAGCAGATTTTGTCCGTCCGTACGATCTGGTTACAGGTGATCTGCATGAGCCGCTCCCGATCCAGAATGCGTCCGTGGTGATTCTGTGCCTTACGCTTCAGTTTGTCCGCCCGCTTTACCGCGAAAGGCTGCTCCGGAATATTTACGCCGGCCTGAACCCGGGCGGTGTTCTGATTCTGGTGGAGAAAGTACTTGCGGAAAGCACCGTTTTCAACCGCGATTTTATTAAATATTATTACAATTACAAGCGTCGCAATCATTACAGCGAAATGGAAATTTCCCAGAAAAGAGAAGCACTGGAAAACGTTCTGATCCCGTACAAGCTTTCTGAAAACCTGCTTCTGCTGAAAGAAGCCGGCTTCGGGGATTGTGAAATCTTCTTCAAATGGTATAATTTCTCCGGATTAATAGCTTATAAAAAATCATGATCGCCATCGGTAATTTCTTTTTCAGGTTCAGGAATGTATTGTTTATTTTCCTGTATCTGCTGCTTTTTATACCTTCACCCATGTTGTTTACACCGGAAGCCTTTGGTGAAAAATATTATTTGTTACCGATCATCCTTGGACTGCTTGTTACATTTTCCGGTGAACTGATCCGCGGAATCACCATTGGCCTTGCTTACATTATCCGGGGCGGAAAGGACAAAAAGGTTTATGCGGAAAAACTGGTCACCGAAGGCATTTTCAGGCATTGCCGCAATCCGTTGTATGTCGGGAACATTCTGATGCTGCTGGGTGTGGGCATTCTTTCCAATTCCCTTATATACGTTGCCGTAGTGATGCCTTTGTTTCTTTTTATCTACCAGGCGATTGTGCTTGCAGAAGAAAACTTTCTGCGCAACAAGTTCGGTGCGCAGTTCGACAGTTACTGTGCGCGTGTGAACAGATGGCTGATCAATTTCAACGGGATCGGTGCAACGTTTAATGGTATGAGGTTCAATTACAAACGCTGGCTGCTCAAAGAATACAACACGCTGTTCGTATGGATGACGGGCATCATTGCCATTCTGTTGTTTAAATATCCCCAGCTGGTTCCGGATGAGGAAAACCGGATGAAAACATTTGTCATTATCGTGCTGGTTCTGGGCGCCGTTTACGGATACATCAAGTACCTGAAGAAATCAGGAAGAATGACAGATGCCGTTGCCTGACCTTTTGACAGGTGTTTGTTGGTATCATTTTTTTAAAGGTTAATCTGGTTGCGTTCTTGTAATGGCAATGTCATTTTGCATCTTAATAATAATTTAACAAGTGTTATTTTGACAGGTTACAAAAGGCTCATATTTTAGTTAACCTACTGAATATTAATGTATTCGCAGAATAACCCTTCTTAATAAATAAAATCTGTAACGTTATGAAAGTTGTAATCGTTGGTGGAGGATTTGCCGGTGTAAATCTTGCCCTGGATCTTGCTAAAAGTAATAAGTTCGAGATCGTACTGGTGGATAAAAACAATTACAATTTTTTTCCGCCATTGATATATCAGGTTGCGACGGCTTATCTGGAACCTTCAAGCATCAGCTACCCGTTCCGGAAATTGCTCCGCGGCAGGGGAAATGTTTATTTCCGCATGGGCGAGCTTCTCAAAGTAGTACCAAACGAGAACAAAATCATTCTGAATAACGGAGAACTGCAGTACGACTTTCTGGTTTTTGCAACCGGAGCAGAAACAAACTTCTTTGGCATGGAAAACGTAAAGCGGAATTCCACACCGATGAAAACCCTTGACGATGCCCTGGAAATGCGTAACAGAATGCTTCTCCAGATGGAAAAAGCATCCGTTTCTGAAGATCCGGCAGAAGTAAAGAAACTGCTGACCGTGGTAATTGCAGGCGGAGGGCCCACCGGTGTGGAAATATCCGGCATGTTCGCAGAAATGCGTAATGGCATCCTGCGCAAGGAATATCCGGAACTTGCCGGAAGAGGAAGCGAAATTTACCTTGTGGACGGTGGCGATGCCCTGCTTTCTCCGATGAGCGTAAAATCTCAGGAAGATACCTTGCAGGCGCTCAGAAAACTGGGTGTCAAGATTAAGCTGAATACGCACGTTACCGACTTCGTGGATGACAAGGTTGTTTTTACAGATGGCGAAAGTATCGAAGCCAAAACGCTGATCTGGGCTGCCGGCGTTACCGGAAAGGTGTTTGAAGGAATTCCGCCGGAGGCGTATGGCCGCGGCAGAAGAATGCTTGTGGATGCCCATAACAGAATTGCAGGTTCCTATAATATCTATGCGATCGGTGATGCCTGTCTTCAGACTACGGACGAAAACTTTCCGAACGGCCATCCGCAGGTAGCGCAGGTTGCCATACAACAGGGAAAACTGCTTGCAAGGAATTTGCAGCTTATTGCGGAAAACAAGCCGCTTCATTCGTTTGCTTATCACGACAAAGGATCAATGGCCATTATCGGCAGGGCCAAAGCGGTTGTGGATCTTCCTTCGCCCAAGCTGCATTTCAAAGGAGTAATTGCGTGGCTTGCATGGTTGTTTATTCACCTTCTTTCTCTGATAAACCATCGTAACCGGATCAATACGCTGTATAACTGGATGGTTGCCTACTTTACTAAAGACCAGTCATTGCGGATGATTATCAAGCCCACTATGACCATGAAAAAGGCGGAAGCTGTCCAGAATTCCTAGACCGGCGGAAGGATGTCATTTGTCATGAATTAAAATGCGCTGTCCGGAGTCGGAGGACAGGCGGAAAAAACAGCTGTACTTCATTATTCAAACCTTGAAACGATCCGGGATTTTTCCGGAGGAATAGATCGTACCTAATATTTTACCAAATGGAACTCATTACTGTTGATGTGACACAAAACACACCGTACGGGCTCCAGAAAATTGATTCCTCGGTTTCATTCCGAAGCTTTATTTCTTTTCTTGAAAGCAAAGCTGATCAGGAAGAAACTGTAAAAAGAACCTTTTTCTCACTTGTACTGGAACGGCTTAAGGCAGAGCCGGGGTTTAACAGGCAGATTCCGCTGACAGAAGTAGCTGCGTATAAAGATCAGTTAAGTCTTGTATACGGCATGCTTGTGCCTCCGGTTGCCGATGAAAATAATGTTTACTGGGCACTGAGCATGCCGCTTGGCCCGGTGGTTTTTTATGGTACGGCCGGATTTTACAATCTGATAACCGACCAGAACCATACCGGCAATCTCCGATGTGATCTGATTGATGACAACAGAGACGTTTACCGGCATAAAATGCAGATGCTCTATACCTTCATTCTGGAAAGACTTTACCATTTTCCGCCGATTCATCACAGCGATATGATCATCACGCTTAAAGATGACCATTCCGGCCTGCAGAAATTTTACCGCCTGAACGTTGACAACCGTTTTTGTGATGTATACCCGAAAGAAGCGCTGCCCGAGCTGAACCTGAAGGAAATGCGTCAGGATCTGATGGAATCGTTTAATCTGGATGTCATAACCAGACTTTTACCAGTCGATTTGTTCCGGTTCGAAGGATTTTCCATTGTTACCATGACGGATGTGACGGGCGAGCATGCGCTGGAACACATTAAAAGCACTATTCTGGAAAGACAGTCGTACGAGCCGGCTGCTTACTTCAGGAATATCAATGAGTCGCTGAAAATGTTGGTTGAAAATGCCCATATCGATTTCGGCATGCTGCCTGTTCTGAAAGTGAACAACAAGCTGGTTTTTGACCGCAATACGCTGCTGTACAGCAAGCTGATGCAGACTTCAACAGAAAGCAGCTCGGCGGAGGAAATGTACCTTTCCATGGCAACGGAGTATTTCCGCGATCCGAAACTATTTTTTATGCGAAATCTGGATACGGAGAATGAACATAAAAAGGAGCTCGTCAAAAAGCTGAGAAATCAGCAAATCGAGTCGTTTGCATTGCTGCCGGTTTATTATGATAACAGGGCCATTGGCGTACTGGAAGTTTATTCCCGCATGGAAAACAGCATTGATGAAAAAGTGCTGGCGCGGCTGGATTCTGCACTGCCGCTGATTTCGCAGATCATGAAAAATTACATTGATGAATTCAATGCAAACATTGAAAATGTAATCCGGGAAAAATTCACTTCTTTACAGCCGGCCGTTCAGTGGCGGTTTAGGGAAACGGCGTGGCATTTTCTGAGAGACAAAGCAGCCAATCCGCAAAATGCAGTTATTGAAAACATCCATTTCAAGAATGTGTACCCGCTTTACGGCGCTATTGACATCCGCAACTCAACCGTTGAAAGAAACCTTGCACTCAAAAAAGATTTACAACTTCAGTTCACCGTATTGACAGAAACTTTTACTGCATTAAAACAAAAACTGGGATTCGGGCTGGCCGATGAAATGACTTATAAATGTAAAAAGTGGTTTTCCGAAATTTATGATCAGACAACGGACAGTGATGAAATGAAAGTGCGTGATTTCCTGGATTTTGAAGCACATCCGTTTTTACAGCATTTCAGGGAAAACGGCATGGCCGAATACAGCCGGGAAAGTGTAAGCCACAACAAGGAAAAATCAGAAATCAAAGAGATTATTGACTGCTACTTCGAAATCACAGACGAGCAGCACGGCGCAGCATTTGCCAACAGAAGGGCACTGGAAACGTCCATGCAGCAGATCAATTCGTCCGTAAACCTTTATCTTGATCTTTTTAAAAGCGAAATACAGCAGTCTTACCCGTGTTATTTTGAAAAGTTCAGGACGGACGGCATTGAATACGATATTTACATTGGCCAGTCCATTAAGCCGGATCAGAAATTCAGCGAACTTTACCTGAAAAATATCCGGCTGTGGCAGCTTACTTCCATGGCAGCCATTACCAAAATCACCAGTCTGCTGATCCCGAAAATGGAAAAACCTCTTGAAACCACGCAGTTGATTTTTATCCATTCAAGCAGCATAGACATCAGTTTCCGGGACGATGAACGCCGATTCGACGTGGAAGGTGCCTACAACATCCGGTATCAGGTGATCAAAAAGCGGATTGACAAAGTCAGGGTCAAAGGAACAGGAGAACGCCTTACACAGCCCGGCAAGATTGCAATGGTGTATTTCAATGAAAAATCCTCGGAAGAATATGCGGGTTACATCCGTTATCTGCAGGAAAAAAATACATTATGCGATGATCTTGAATATCTTGAGCTGGAAGAACTGCAGGGCGTCACAGGTTTGAGAGCACTCCGGATCGGCGTTAACCTGGAGAATGAATGGAGTTGAAATTGTCTACAATATAACTGACCGTTCCATGAATTATAACCATCAGATTGATAAAGTCAGGCACCATGTCCGGCATTTCTTCGAGACCAAAGCTTTATCGCAGTTGAGTTATCATAACCTGGCGCATACGGAAACCGTAGTTTCCAGTGCAGCCAAAATTGCCGGTCACTACCGACTGGATGAAAAGGAAACGTTCATTGTAACTACCGCTGCATGGTTTCATGATACCGGTTACAGCAACGGCGAGGCATCCGGGCACGAGCGAAGAGGCGCACAGCTGGCTGCGGAATATCTGGTAAAAGAAGAAGTGGAGGAAAGCATTGTCAGAGCAGTGGAAGGCTGTATCCTGGCAACGATCTGGCCGCAAAAGCCTGTAAACCTGTTGCAGCAGATTGTCTGCGATGCCGATCTTTACCATTTTGGCACGCCGGAATTTTCGGACTGGAACAAGCTCGTACGCAAAGAAGAAGAGCAACGGAGCGGAAAGAAAATGGATAAGGTGGAATGGCGCCGGAGTACAATCAGGCTGCTGGAAGCGCACCGTTTTCATACGGATTTCTGTCGAGAAAATCTGGACGCGCAGAAACATAAAAATCTGGAAAAACTGAAACAAAAGGATAAAGAAGAAATTCCTGCGGCAGCAGAAAAGCCGGATTTCCTGACTACACAGTTACCTGAACAATTTACTGATGGCGGTGACAGCAAAAAGCCGAAAGGAGACCGGCCTGAAAAGGGAATAGAAACCATGTTCCGGATCAGTTCAAATAACCACCAGCGACTGAGCGATATGGCCGATAACAAAGCGCATATCATGGTGACGACCACTTCCATTATCATTTCCGTACTGCTCAGCGTGCTCGTCCGCAAGCTGGAAGACAATACGTATCTGATCATCCCGACGACACTGCTGCTCACCATCTGCATGATCACGATGGTGTTTTCCATACTGGCTACACGGCCGTCTATTCCGCACGGTACTTTCACGCAGGAAGAGATAGAAGCAAAAAGTGTGAATCTGCTTTTCTTCGGAAACTTTTACAGAATGCCTTTTCAGGAATTTTCCAGCGGCATGCAGCGCATGATGATGGACAGGGAGTTTTTATACGGAAGTCTTACCAAAGATGTGTATTCACAAGGCGTGGTGCTGGGCAGAAAGTATCGTTTGCTGCGGATTGCATACAATGTTTTCATGTTCGGTATAATTGGGTCTGTCATTGCATTTGTAATTGCTTCCACCCTGTTTGAACATTGACGGAATAAGCTGGTCCGCCACAAACTGAAATCAAATGGCAGTACATTATAGAAGGATTATCTGGCTGGCTTTATGCTGCTTTTGCGTAAGCAGCTGCAATTCTGTACAAAAGAAAAAAATGAGCTTGGGGAAATTCGATATGGGCAATCCCGAAAAGTTCAACATGCCCGAAAGTCTGTTCGAGATTTCGGGCATCACGTTTCGGAATGGCAACAGCGATACGGTTTATGCCGTTCAGGACGAAGAAGGGAAGCTGTTCAGGCTGGGCTGGAAAAATAACCGGCAGCTGCATACCAGATTTGCCAGAAAAGGAGATTACGAAGATGTTGCCATTCTGAAAGACCAGGCCGTTATCCTGAAAAGCAACGGCTTTTTGTACACATTGCCTTTGTCCGAAACGGTATTTGAAGAATCGGAACAAACCAGGGAATGGAAAAAGATTTTGCCCAAAGGAGAATACGAAGGCATGTACGCCGACAATGCCACGGACGATCTGTACATACTTTGTAAAAAATGCCCGCAGGATGATTCCAAAGACAGCGTAACCGGATATATTTTTAACCCGTTTAAAGATTCCACAAACGTAAAAACATTTTCCATTCAGGTGGATGAAATCAAAGCCATAACCGGAAAGGTTTCCAGGGGCTTTCGTCCGTCCGGAATAGCAAAGAACCCTGAAACCGGCGATTGGTATATTTTGTCGGCAGTGAATAAACTGCTTGTCGTCACGGATAAAAACTGGAAAGTAAAAGATGCTTTTCCGCTGAACGGCAATGTGTTTATACAGCCAGAAGGCATTGCGTTTGACAAGGCCGGAAACCTGTATATTTCCAATGAAGGCGATGATTTGTCAAACGGCAACATTCTGAAATTCAAGCCTGCTGCACACTGACAGCAATCCGTAAATCTGACAATGATACTCACAATACTCCTATGAGTTTACTTCTTCGAACCGTTATTTTTCTTGTAATTGTGGCCGGGACTTTCTCCTGCGCCAGCTACAAAACCGGTTTTTCCAGAGAAGGTGAAATTTGGCAAAAAGAAGCGCCGGATTCTTCTCTGGAACTGAAACATACGATGTATCTGATCGGCGACGCCGGCAACGATTCACCCGAAAGCAGGGCACCGGTACTGGAATACCTGAAAAATAAACTGGCAACGGAACCTGCAAACAGCTCGGCCATTTTCCTGGGCGATAACATTTACGAATACGGCATGCCGCCTGCCGAAGACTCTGCCGCCCGCAAAGTGGCCGAATTCCGTATCGACAGCCAGCTGGAAACATTGAATGACTTTAAAGGCCGGCCCATTTTCATTCCGGGAAATCACGACTGGCGTGGCTGGGGTGTAAAAGGGTTGAAAAGACAGGAAAAATACGTTCAGAAATACATCAATGAACGTCGTGGCAAAAAGGACAAGGACAACTGGGAAGATTACTTTCTGCCGCTCGACGGCTGCTCCGGCCCCGAAGTGGTGGAACTGAACGACAATGTGGTGGTTATCGTAGCGGATTCGCAGTGGTGGCTTACCAACTGGGACCATGATTCCCGGATCAATGACGGCTGTGAAATCAGGAACAGGGAACAGTTCCGCTTCATATTTGAAAATACAGTCCGCAAGTACCGCAACAAAAACGTGGTTATTGCCATGCATCATCCGCCTTATACGTACGGCCCGCACGGCGGACGCTTCACGATCAAGCAGCATATTTTTCCGCTTACCGAAATCAACCCTAAACTGTACATTCCATTGCCCGGACTCGGAAGCCTGAGTGCATTGTTCCGTGCAACGATCGGGTCAAGGCAGGATATGGCCAACAGGCATTACAAAGATTTGCGGGCCGCGCTGCTGGCAGGAGCAAAGAAAAACGGGGAATTCATTTTTGCGAGCGGCCACGAGCATACACTGCAGTTTATCGAAAATGACGGACAGGAATTCATCGTCAGCGGAAGCGGCTCCAAGACAAGTCCGGTGGGTTTGGGAAAAGGTTCGCTGTTTTCAGCTTCGGCGCTTGGTTATGCCACGCTCAGCTTTTATGAAGGCGGTGAAACATGGGTCAGTTACTGGGAAGTGCAGCCGGACGGCAAAAATGCAAAGCTTGTTTTCCGGAAAAAAATCAAAGAAAGGCAAGTAGCCTCTGTTCGGGATTCAACGGCTACTTATACAGAATATAACCTGCATGCCGACAGCGTAAGCCGTTTCGTATCGAGTATGCAAGTAAAGCCGGTCGGAAAGTTTCATCAATTTTTGTTCGGGAAGCATAATCGTCCGCTTTATCTGCAAAAATACCCGTTTCCCGTTCTGGACTTGAACCGTTACAAAGGCGGATTGACACCCGTAAAACAGGGTGGGGGAAACCAGACCAATTCGCTGCGTTTACGCGGCAGTGACGGGAAGGAATACGCCATGCGCGGACTCACCAAAGATGTCAGCCGTTTTCTTCCGTTTCCGTTTAACCAGATGGTTGCTGCCAAATACCTTGTTGAAGATAACTTTCTTTCCACCAATCCGTTTGCGCCGCTTTCCATGCCTGTACTTGCAGAGGCGGTAAACGTGTATCATACCAACCCAAAACTGTATTATGTTCCGGCGCAGCCTGCGCTTGCCACGTACAATCCGCTTTTTGGCGGAACCATGAATCTGCTGGAAGAAAGGCCGGACGGCAAACGATGGAAACAAGCCGACTTTTTCGGAAATCCCGACAAAATCGTCAGTTCGCCGGAACTGGTCGAAAATCTGCTGGACGACAGCAAGCACAAAGTAGACGAGCAATGGGCGGTACGAACGCGCCTTTTTGACTTTCTGATCGGTGACTGGGACCGGCATGACGATCAATGGGCATGGTCGGCATCAAAACAGAAAGACGGATCGACATTGTACCGGCCCATCCCGCGCGACAGAGATCAGGCTTTCTCCCTTTACGACGGTGCCATTACGGGTGTTGCAAGGCTGACCTTGCCGTTCTTAAGGCAGCTTCAAAGTTTCAGTCCTGAAATACAAAGCATGAAATGGACAACATGGAGCGCACGTTTGTTTGACCGGACTTTCCTGAACAGCCTGAGCTGGGAACAATGGGAAAATGAAGTAAAATTTATTCAGAAAAACCTGACGGATGAAGTCATTGAAAGCTCTTTTGCCGAATGGCCCGGTAAAGCCAGGGAACTGGCTGCACCCGCTTTGATAAACAGTATAAAATCACGTCGTGATCATCTGCTTCAGATTGCAAGAACGCATTATGAATTTGTAAGTGAATCCGTTAATGTCATCGGAACGGAGGAAAAGGAACGTTTTGTAATCGAAAGAATGGACAATAACCGGACAAGCGTAACCGTATCTGAAATCGGGAAAAACAAACAGATCGGACAGCGTAATTTCCAGCGGATATTTGAAAACAGCATTACAAAAACCATTAACATTTATGGAAACGGCGACAATGACGAGTTCATTGTAAAAGGCGATGTGAAAAAAGGAATCAGATTACGGTTGATCGGCGGCCAGGGAAAAGACCTTTTTACAGACAGTGCACGCGTAAGTTCCGGCGGCAAAAAAACGTTTATTTACGACGACAAAGGTAATAATGAAGTGCATGCAGGCGACGTTACGGCAGACAAACGCAGCAATCTTTACAGATACAATGTGTACGACCGCAGAAGTGCAGACAGTAACTATGACATTGCGATTCCCTTTCCCGTTCTCGGTGTCAATCCTGACGACGGACTGCTGATCGGAGCGAATGTAAGCAGGACAAAGTACGGGTTTGAAAAAGAACCTTATGCTTCGGTGCAAAATTTCGGCGGCAGCTATGCATTCGGAACAAAAGGGTTCAAACTGAATTACACCGGCGATTTCATCAATGCCTTGCGGATTTTTGATTTTTACCTGGACACTTACTACCGCGGCCCGACTTACGCTTTCAACTTCGCCGGCTTGGGAAACAATTCGGTGCGGGTGTTTGACAATGCCGATTATTACCGCGTCCGCCAGACAGCATTTCACGTTTATCCCGCATTGAAAAAACGGTTTGCAGGAAACAGCGGATTTATCGCGCTCGGGCCTTACTTTGAACTTTCGGATATTCAGGCGACAGCAAACCGGTTTATAACCAGCAATGAAAATGGATTAGACAACCGGATTTTTGAAACGAAATATTACAGCGGAGCCCGGTTTCTAGCAGATTTCAGCAGCGTGGACAACATTTTTGCGCCGCATACCGGAATCCGTTTTCATGCCGGTATGAACTGGACGAATGATCTGAGAACCCGTAAAAACTTCGGGGCTTTACGCGCACAGCTGGCATTTTACAACAGCCTTGATCCAAAGGAAAATATTGTTCTGGCTACACAAATCGGAACGGGAGTTAATTTCGGAGAAGGCTATGCATTCTTTCAAATGCCTGTTATTGGGGGCAGACAAGGTTTGCGGGGCTATCGTACCGAACGTTTTTACGGCAGAAGCACCGTTTGGCATGATACCGATCTGCGGGTAAAAATTGGCAGCAGTTACAATCCGACACTTCCGCTGACGTACGGCATTTTCGGAAGTTTTGATTACGGCCGCGTATGGCTGCAAGATGATCCTTCCAAAAACTGGCATTATAATTACGGAGGCGGCATATGGCTTGCACCGGTCGATATTCTGACACTTTCGGTAGGCGCATTTATCCCGAAAGAAAAGAATGAAGAGAAGCCGCGCATAGCTTTTCAGCTTGGATTCTGGTTCTGAAACAAACCATTGGTGGCATCATAATTTTAGTAGCCGGGCCAATTGCCATGCTACAAGCTAAACTGAAACAGAATGGATTCTTCTACTTACGCGTATGATTCACACGGCACCGTATCTGCTGTATTTCTAGAAACGGAAAATGCAGACAAAGCATACCATGCACTGATGAAAAGGGGATATTCACGCGATGAAATTTCCCTGCTGATGTCGGATGAAACGCTGAACAAGCATTTCAACCAGTCTGGTTACCATTCGGAACCGGAGGCCAAGCTGGCCGAACAACCTAAAATCAGTCTGGGTACCATGCTTGGAGGAACTGCCGGCGCCATCACCGGAATACTTTATGCACTAACTCTGGGTTCCATTCCCCGGTTAAGAATTGCCTGCCCGTGGTGGATAGCCGGACTGACGGGTGCAGCAGCGGGAGCAATAACCGGCCGAGCAATCGGTAATATCATCTGTTCAAAAGTTGAAAAGGAAAATACAGGCTCGTATGAAGACGGAGTAAAAGAAGGCGGCATTATCATCAGCGTCGATCCCAGAAATATAGCCGACAGAAATGCCATTATCAGTGAATTCAAGCAATTTCATGGCCAGGATATACTTGGAAATGACGGTTATGCACATTTGGACTGAACGATATAAATGAAAACCCGGATGCCGCCTTGCTGCGGCGTCCGGGTTTTTCAAGTTAAAACAGCAGGTTGACAAAATTACATGTTGCCTGAACTACGGCGATCCGTTTCAGTCAGATCCTCAGTCGTTACTTCTGTATGGCGGACAGTATCGCGAATTACTTCTTCTTTTTCCTGTGTGTTGAGATTTACATTTACTTCTTCAACAACCCTTGCTTCTTTGCTTACAACCGGGATTTCGGCACTTTCCGTTACTTCAATTGTTCCTTCCTGGAAATTAGCGAAATCAGCTTCTGTTGCTACCCGGTTTACAGGCGTGCGGTCCACTTCAACGCGTTCCTGCCTTAAGCGAATAGTTTCTTCCACCGGACGCTCGATAATCCTGCTTCTGAACCTTACGCCGCCGGTAGCGACACTGCGTTTGCCGATATGGATTGTTTCTCTGATTACCGGAATGGATTCCGTGTTCAGATCTTCATCACCGGAAATGACCGCATCCGAACTTGTACTCAAATCGGCAACGTCGGACATCAGGGCTGCATTGCGTGTGTTTACTTCTACATCAGCCGGCAAAGTGTTGTTATAATCTGCTGTAATGCTGCTGTCGTAAGCTGTTGTTCCGGAAATTTTGGATTCAAATTCGTTTACATCCACTGCGCCGTAATCATCCAGAATGTTGGAGGCATCCAGCGCCTGCTGCATGTTATTGGTATGCACTGTCATGATGGTACCCGTACGACCGGCCTTGGTGTAACGGTCCGTTTCATCATTCGTATCAAAAAGGCGTGAAAAAAAGTCTCCGATACGGTCAGTTGTATCAGTAACCTGTCCATCTGTACTGCGGTTGTCTTCAGTATCTACGTTATGATTGATATCAATATCATCCGGACTGAACCCGCGGTTTAATAAGGTTTGTTTGGCCTGATAAGCCTCGGTACTGTTCTCGAAAATTCCTATGACTGTCTGTGACATAACTCTGATCGTTAAATAGTTAATATAGTTTATTCTATTGAAAATTACTCTTCCGCACTGTCTGACCGGTTGATGATCAGTTCTTCTTTTCTCAATGTTTCCTTTGAAATCATCTGTGTTTCTGTTTTATATCTTGTAACATGTAGCTCCTCGACCAGAAACAGCTTTTTTACAATCACCGCTTCTTCTCTCACTACGGAAAGGATCATGGTGTCGCCTTCATATCTGACCGGCGGGGGTGCCATTTCCACAAACTGATTTACTTCTTTCTTCTCTATATTTATTCTTTCCTGAATCAGGGGAAGTTCCAGCATGACGTCCTTTTCCGTCACTTTTTTCTCGATCTGGACCCGGCCTGTTTCGATTACTTTTTTATCTATCTGCAATAACTCTTCTATTACCGGAATAACCATGGATTCCTGTTCTGTAATATCGCTGAAATGCTCTGTCCGGCTGTCGGAATCCGGGATCTCGCCATTTTCGTTCTGATTGATCATGTTACTGCAGTATTTATGATGATGAATTGTCCTTGGGTCAGTTCACACTAACTAAAGTGATAATATGGTTTCAAAAATGGTTCCAAGATGTATTCGCCTGGTTTGGCATGTGGAATTACTCAATTTGTAGATTTCAATTCGCAAAGCCGGAGGTTGTATGCAACTGATTGTCAGTTCCGGAATGTCTTACAACTGGAACTTGTTCAGCCGCAGGCATAATTTTTAGTCCAAATGCACCTTCAGTTTCAACCATTTTCTCCTTTTATTATGAAAAAAATCAACTTGCCTGCCACTTTCCTTATGTTCCTTGTGCTGTCGGGCTGCGGCGGTGAAAATACCGATTCCAATGTAAAGGCACCCGGTGAAGAAAAGACGGCAAAAACCAAAGTGCTCGGAGCCGGCGCCGACCTCATCCAGGATAAAACGCCTTTGAAAAAACTGAACACATACCTGGACGGTTTTCACTTTTACAACGGTGATATGAAAGGCCAGATGGAAGCGCATCATTATGTGACACAGCTGAACGAAGATGTGCATCAGGCCATCATTTTTGACGGAAATGATGAAAATGCCAAAATCATGGGCATTGAATACATTGTTTCTGCAAAGCTGTTTGCAAAGCTGCCGGCGGAGGAGAAAAAACTCTGGCACAGCCATGTTTATGAAGTAAAATCCGGTGAGTTGATTGCACCCGGCATACCTGAGGCCGTTGAACACGAACTCATGGAGAAGCTGGTTTCCACATACGGGAAAACAATTCACACCTGGCACACCGACCGCGATCTTCAGCTTCCTCTGGGTGCTCCGATGCTGATGATGGGCTTTACTCAAGATGGCCAGCTTGATACCGCAATGGTATCAGAACGGGATAAGAACTTCGGGGTTTCAACAAGCAAGAAGCGGGAAAACAGAAAGGACATTCCATCACCGTCCATTGATCCTCTGGCAAACGCCTGGGAAAAAGGAGAAGTAAGACAACTGCAATGGAGCAATAAAAAAGTAGAAGGTCATCATTAACGACCTGAAAACGTACTTTTCACATTGCACATTAAGAATAAGACACAAAAAAGGATGACAGCGAACATATGCCGTCATCCTTTTTTGATGGTTTAAAGCTACTGAAATCTTGATTATTTCGCCAGTGAATCTTTCATAGCTTCGGCCATTTCCAGATGATGTCTCAATGCCGGCAGTTTGGAGGCTGCCCATGATTTGAGTTCACTGTCGGCGCCGCCGGTGGATTCTTTTTCAAACAGATTAACCGTTTCCATGTGTGAAACAACCATCATGTTGACATATATGGAATCAAATGCAGCTCCCGAAACGGCTGCAAGACTGTCCAGCTTATCCTGCTTGGCATCGGAAAGTGTTGTCGGGATTTCTACATTTTTCTTGTTCGCGAGTGACATCAGTTCCTGACTTGCCGCCGTATGGTCGGTAACCATCATTTGACCATAACTTTTAACATTTGCCATAGTTCCTTTGCTCGACGCCACTTGTCCTGAATTTATTTCAAACAGATTGCCGTCTGCTGCCGAGAGTACAAATTGTCTGTCAACCTGTGCAACGGTATTGTTGTCATCATCGTCATCATCATTACAGGCTACTGTTGTGAGCATCAATACGGACATGAACAGAAATAAAAGATGTTGCTTTTTCATTAAGATTGGTTTTGGTTGTTGATGAATTTCAATTTTTTTCAATTCCTGATGCCAAAAGGTAAAGAACCCGGAAATCAGTTAATGGTATTGGGACTGTGGTGAGGAGCATTGCTGCTGGTAAGTGAGCCGGCTCCGATGGCAAAAATCCCGAGGATTACATGCGGCAGATAAACTTCATCTGCAAAGCCGAAAAGCCATGGAGAAGCAACCAGTAAAATGCCGGAAACAACATCCACGATCAAGTGCACGGACATGTGGATACTGCGTACAATACCGCCTTCATAGTCTGTAAACAGGGACATGACAAGTGTCGTTGCACCGATCAGAATAGGAATCCAGGTTGCTGTGGGAACATCGTTGAAGCCAAAGATCCACGGAGAAGCGATAAAAAAAATGCCGCTCAGATAATCGAGTACTGCATGTGCTTTTGTACTTATAATTTTCATGGTTTGAGATGATTAAAGGTTATAACCCAAGTTGATTGAAACGAGACCTTGCCATATTTTACGGCCGAACCATGTTTGCGTAATAAAAAATATGCCAAACAATATTGAAGTGTGATTTTTGAAGGAATGGTTTTTGTTAATACTCCAATTTGAAATAAATATTGAACTTAAAAACCAATGTTAGGTATGGAAAATGATTTCAATCCCGAGCACAAAGAGGGAAAAGTAGCGACAGCAATAGAAGAACAGACTGCCAAATTACCTTCTGATATTTTCTTGTGGGCAGCACTGGGATCCATGGGAGTGTCGCTGGCACTTAAACTGACGGATCACAAACACACGGCTTTATTCGTAGGACAATGGGCAGCTCCATTCCTTCTTTTGGGTCTTTATAACAAGCTTGTCAAACTGGAAGGTCACGACTAAGCCGCAGTAACAAATTATTTTATTGAAGTAATTTTGGTAGAAAGGGCAACCGGCAACAGCCGGTTGCCCTTTGTTTGTTGCCATCCATAAAATCTGTCACATCAATCTGTTATGTTACCTTGGATGATACAAGCGGCTACAAAATAGTTTGAAGGAAATTATACTTTAAGTTTTTCTAAATGAGGTACTTGATTGAAATGTTAAACAGCGCAAACTGCAATTTGCAAAACGTCGATTAAATAGTAATAATTGTTCTACAATATCTTAAAAATTTATTCTAGATTGCAGCAAACTGAGTTTAGATAAAACAGGGTGTCACCTTCGAATGGTTCAGGAAAATAAACTCCTGAAACAAGTTCATACCAATGGTTCAAGAGAATAACGATTTAGCAGCAGTCCGTATGCCGGCTATTCCGGCAACCATTTACCAGGATATGTTTGACCTCAATCCACAGCCCATGTGGGTTTACGACCTGCGGACCTACCGGATTCTTGAGGTAAATCAGGCAGCAATCAAAAATTATGGTTACAGCCGAAGTGAGTTTCTGGAACTTACAATAAAGGATATCCGGCCGGTAAACGATATTCCGGATCTGGTAAAAGAAGTAAGCAAGCTAAGAAAAGGGGAGAATTTTTTTTCCAGAGGCATATGGAAGCATCGTAAAAAGAACGGTGAGCTGATTGATGTAGAAATACAAAGCAGATTATTCAATATCAATGGCAGAAAAGCGGAATTGATTTTACCATTGGATATTACAGCCAAAGTTGCAGCGGAAAAAGAAAAGTCGGTATGGAGTGAAAAGCTGATTGATGCGCAGAAAATAGCAAAGCTCGGATACTGGACCCGGCGGCTGGAAGAAGATATTTCCTACTGGTCTGTGGAAATGTTTGAAATCTACGGAAGAAATCCGCAGACTTTTGTGCCCACTTTTGAGAATCTGATCAGTTGTTTTCATCCGGATGACCGCTATTTGCTTTGTGAAGAAACTTTCACATCGCTGGAAAAAGGCGGATACAATGATTTTGAACACAGGATAATAACAGAAAAAGGAGAAGTAAAGTGGGTTTTTCAGCGGATAGAGCTTTTGACAGATGCCGGAAACGAGGTAGTCGGGATCAAAGGAATTATTCAGGATATTACTGAAAAGCGCAAGGCAGATAAAAAGTTCAAGGCTGTGTTTGATCATACCAGCGATGCAATTCTCCTCGGAGACGATCAGGGTAATTGTCTGGATATAAACGAAGCGGCGGTAAAAATGTTTGGTTATGCCAAAAGCGAACTGAATAATCTGACTTTATTTTATCTTTTCAGAAATGAGCAGGAACCGGAAGAAAGCGGGAAAAGGCTTTTGCAAGAAAACATCTCCAATCAGATCGTGAAGCTGATGCGTAAGGATGGGACTCCTATTTTGGGAAACCTGAATGCAACACGTAATATTGTGACAGGCGTACACCTTTACTGTGTAAAGGATATTACCGATCAAATGGAAAAAAAGAAACAGCTGATCCAGAGTGAAAGGCGTTTCAAGGCGCTTGTTCAGGAAGGTGCCGACCTCATTTCCATTCTCGATAGCAACGGACGATACAAGTTTGCCGGTGAAAGTTATTATCATGTTCTGGGATTGCATCCCGATGAACTGATTGGCAAAGATGCCTTCCAGTACATTCATCCCGAAGATAAAAGCAGGCTTGCCGGATTGTTTCTGAAAGTCAGGCAGCAGAAACGGACCAAAACGAATCCTTACCGGTTTCAGGATGCTACCGGAAATTACCGGTGGATCGTTACAACAATAACAAATCTGTCGTACGATCCGGCCATTAACGGGTTTGTCACCAATTCACGGGATATTACAGATACTATTCTCAAATCCAACGATCTGGTTTTAAGTAACGAAAGGTATAAACTGATCCAGAAAGCTGCAAACGAGGCCATTTACGACTGGGATATGGAGACAGGCAAAGTGGAATGGGGGCCGGGTTTTCAGGATATTTTTGGTTTTGACCTGACTGTATACAGTAATAAGTCAGGGTATGACTATATTTATACGGATGACAAGGAACGGTTTTTGGCAGAACTGAAGACCGCCGCAGCTAATCCCGGTACGGAAATGCTGGTTTCGGAATTTCGTTTCCGGAAGGCCAGCGGAGAACTGGCGCTGGTGGAACACCGTATTATATTCCTGCGCAACCGGCAGGGACTTGCCATACGTGCGGTGGGGTCGCTGAGGGACATTACAGATTACAGGCAGAACCTGCTGCAGATCCGGCTTCAGAATGAAAAGCTGAAAGAAATTGCCTGGACGCAGTCCCATATTGTAAGGGCGCCGCTTGCCCGATTGATGGGACTGGTGGAATTGCTGAAAACAGGAGCATGTGGAGATGTTAGCCAAAAGGATATTCTGAATCATATACTTGAATCGGCGCAGGAACTGGATGTAGTGATCAAGGACATTACGCAAAAGGCAGATAAACTACAAAGCAGCAATGGAGGAAAAGGAGTTAAAGATAATTTTGGTTGATGATGACAAGATCATGCTGTTTCTGAACGAGATGTTTTTAAGGAAAACAGGTGTGCTGCACGATACTGTCCTTTTTCATAACGGAAAAGAAGCACTGAGCTATCTGGATTCGTACGAACCGGAAAATACCGTATTTCTCATTTTACTGGATATCAATATGCCCGTTATGAACGGCTGGGATTTTCTGAATGCCATTCAGGAGCGTCCGTATCTTCAGCGGCTGTGGATTGTAATGGTCAGTTCGGCTACAGAGCTTTCGGAAAAGGAAAAAGCACTGAGCTTTGATCGGGTTATCGGTTATCAGCAAAAGCCCCTCACACTGCAGGGTTGCCTCGAAATAACCAGTGCAGAACCGGTAAAAGCGTTTTTTGACAATAAAAAATAGGGGAAAACAGACCTTTGTCCGACCTGGACAGTCTTACCAAACGATTTATTCCGGACGATTTTTACAGCTACATCATTCCGCTTTGGAAAGTACGGCCGGATGCAAGTGAAAAAAGGAATCATTTGCCCGATCCTGAAAATGGCCTTTGTTTGGCCATAAGTTACATTGCTCCGATTTTTTTTCAGGAAAAACCGTCAAAGAACCCTATTTTTGAGCATACCGTCACTTCCTGTTTAAAGATCTGAAATATGCTCTGACCGGGAAAATGGCTTACTAATTGAATAAGAATCAAATGCGTGAGGCAGACATTGTATTAAAACGTAATTTTTCATGGCTGCTTGCACTTGGCATTCTGCTGAACATTCCGGGATTGTTTCTGGATATTATGGAACCCGACGGCGCACTGTACGCAACCATTGCCAAGCACATCGTACTGCATCACGACTGGATTAACCTCTTCGGTGACGGGCATGACTGGCTGGACAAACCCCATTTCCCTTTCTGGATGGCGGCTTTCAGTTATAAACTATTGGGAATTAACGGCTTTGCGTACAAATTACCGGCATTTCTGTTCTGGCTTGGAGGTTTATGGTATACGTATGTTACAGCCAGAGATCTCTTTGACGACTCGGTAGCCCGGATTTCCGTACTGTTGTATACCGTCGCCCTGCACAGCACACTTGCCAATTTCGACGTGCGCGCGGAACCTTATCTTACGACATGCATTATTGCTTCCGTGTGGCATATGCTGGTTGCTTACCGGAACGGAAATTTTTGGCATGTGGTGGCTGCAGCATTTTTTGCGGCTTGCGCCATGATGACAAAAGGAATTTTTGTGCTGGCAACCATAGGCGGAGGCTGGGTTATTTTCTGGATAATGACAAGGCAATGGAAACAGTTTGTGAATTACAAATGGTGGATCATGGCCGTACTTTGTCTGGTTTTCATCATTCCTGAGCTATACAGCTTGTATGTACAATTTGATATGCATCCTGAAAAGGTTGTTTTTGGAAGGACAAATGTTTCCGGGATCCGGTTTTTTTTCTGGGACAGCCAGTTCGGAAGGTTTTTCAATACCGGGCCAATCAAAGGAAGCGGCAACAAACTGTTTTTCCTGCATACGACTTTATGGGCATTCCTTCCCTGGTCGGCAGGGCTTGTAGCCGGAATCGCTTATCTGATCGGCTATGACAAAAACCGTGATCCTGCCCGTTGGATCATTTACGGCAGTGCACTGGTAACTTTCGTATTATTTTCGCTTTCCAAATTCCAGCTTCCGCATTACATCGTCATCATTTTTCCTTATCTGGCCATCATTACGGCCTATTTTATTGATCAGCAAGCTGAAAATTCCGTATTGAAGCATCTGGTGAAAATCCAGACTGTACTGGTTTTATTATTGGGTGCAATCATCTTGTGGCTTCTTTATATAACGGGGATCGGACATACGATTACAGCAGCAACGATAACTTTGCTGCTGGTGCTGGCTGGAAGCGTAATCAAATTCAAAAAACGGCTTTTGTCTTTTTTGTTTAAAGGCTATGCTGCAGCCGCCATGATGTATGTATTTCTTTTTTTCTTTTTTTATCCTTTTTTGCTGGAATATCAGTCCGGCCGCAAGGCAGCCGGACTGATTCCGGTTCGTGACAGGCATGTTCCTGTTGGGGCTTATGGTGCTTTTTCGTATACTTTCGAGTTCTACTCGCCGGGTGATGTAACATTGCTTCCAGACCATGCACGTCTGCAGCATTTTCTGGATAAAAAACCTGCTTATCTATTTACGTCTGCCGCACTGGGTGACAGTCTGATCCGGTCGGGTGTGAAAGCAGACATTTTAGGAAAACCGGCATATTACCGTATTACCAAGCTAAAACCGAACTTTCTTAACGATAAGAAAAGAAATGAAACGCTGGAAACGCGGTATTTGCTTTACATCCGGTAAATGCATCCGGACTGACTAGTCTACTTTACCGATCTCGGATTTAAGCTCATACCACTTCTGTATATTACTTTCATCGGAATCCGTATATTCACTGGCCAGATATTGTAAAAACTCATGTTTTGCCTCATCGGATTCCAGGAACAATACATCTTCATTGCCATCTGCCTTGACGCGGTACTCATACCCGTCATTCTTGACCTTCTTATCCGTATAAAAAATACCGGAACCTTCAAAGTTGGTTATTGAACTGTAAAGCTGGTATACTTCTTCATGACCTTCCAGGTCTACATTGGAAAGCCACGCTTTATAATCTTTGATCTCACTCATATCCGTTCGTGTTGTGTTTTCTGATTTCTACAAGGAGCATTAAAACTGTACCAAATAGTTAACCAGCCTTTTCAGCAGCAAGGCCGGAATGTGCGGGGAAGTAGTTTGTTCCTGAACGTGGCTGAATATATTTCTGGTTTCTGGAACGATAATTGATTAGCTCATTCTACAATATAAAACGAGCTTAAAATCAATATCATGAAAAGATTCATCACCAGCATTGTCATGTTTACGCTGATCGCCGGCGGAACAGCAATGGCACAAACTACCAATAACAACGCCGGAGGTACAAAACGTACGGGCAAGGATTCCACACAGACGCAAGGAAACAGTTCACAGGGAACTTCGGCCTGGCCGCAGGCTACGGGCACAGCTGCAAGCACCATGTCCGGAGACGACGGCAATGCCATAGGAAACACGCATCAGTCTCATGGAACTGCCAAAGGAGATTCCGTACAAACACAAGGAAACAGCGCACAGGGAACTTCGGCCTGGCCACAAGCTACGGGAACAGCGGCAAGTACGACGCAGGCACCTGAAAGTTCGTCTCTGAATGAAGCAACAAACGGAACGATGAACAAAGATTCGAAAAAGGGTAAAAACAGGAAAAACAAAGGAACGGCAGAGTCAACTGTTCCGAATAAATAATAGCGCCGTCCGGTTTCAGGACTGTTATCTAATTCCAGATCAATTTATGAAAAATGAGTTCCGGGAAGAATCAGAAATCAAGACAAAAAAAAAGGTGAAAGCAGAGCCTGCATTGCATGAATTGTTTTTGGACTTGATCCGGGATACATACTGGGCAGAAAACCATTTGCAAAAAACGCTCCCTGAAATGATAGCTTCCGCCACTTTGAAAGACTTGACCAGCGCATTGCAGAAGCATCTTGACCTTACGGTAAAGCATGTCCAGAGGATTGAACAGGTTTTTGATACTTTGAATGAAAAAGCAGTAGCACGAAAATGCGATGCTATGGAGGGCCTTACCAAAGAAGGCGGGCATATTGTGGAAAGAACGGAAGCCGGAACTGCAACCAGGGATGCAGGAATTATTCTTGCTGCGCAGAAAATCAAACATTATGAAATTGCAACATACGGCGGTCTGACTCAGCTTGCCAGAACGCTCGGTTTGAATGATATAGCAGAAGTATTTGCCCAGACTCTGAGCGAAGAAAAAGATGCCGACTTCATACTAACCGAAATTGCAGAAAACTGCGTAAACTATAAAGCTTCGGAAGAGGTCTGAATTGTTTGGTCCCTGGAATGAATTGAAAAAACTGTTTATAAGATAATTTTCCCACAGGCTGAGTAAAACCGGAATCCGATCAAAATATCAGTAATGCGCTTTGATCATTTTAAATCGGGTTTGCTCAGCCTGATTGTTTTCCTTATACAAAAAAGGCATTACTGCTCTTCCAGAATAATCAATGCTTCTTCATTGCCTTGCTGTACGGCAAGGTCGAAAACAGAAAGGCCTCTGACATCGACAAGGTTTCGGTCTGCACCGTGTTTCAGTAGAATTCTGACCAGTTCATTTCGCCCGAACATAGTGGCAAACATCAATGCAGTGCCGCCGTTTCCATGCTGCTTGTTCAGATCTGCGCCATAACTGATCAGCAATTCCGCAATGTCAGAATAGCCTTTGAAGGAGACACCCATTAATGCCGTATTTCCGCCGAAGTCACTGGCATTTACATCTGCATTTGCTTCCAGCAACAATTTGGCGGCATTATATTGATTATTGTAGCATGCAATGATCAGTGGCGTGTATCCTTTATCATCCTGTGTATTTACATTTACCTGACGGTTAATCAGTTCTTCAAGAACTTCCGTGTTTCCAAGACGTGCTGCATGCAAAATAACCTGATCTAAATTGTCCATTGAATGATTTTATAAAATTAAGGTTCATTCAGGTTTGTTGCATTTATCGTGCCAGATTGCTCTTTTAGGGTAGTGCATGTTTTGTACCGGTTTGTGTCCGGTAATTTCGTACACCAATTTTATACCGTTTGCATGGAAGTATGAACGAACCTGCTATGGAATATAAAGTTTGTTCTGGATCGCAAACACAATCAGATCCGCTGTCCGTTTTACTTTCATCTTGTCCATGACGCAACGGTGATAATAATGAATCGTATGTACGCTCAGTTTCAGGTCTTGGGCAATTTCCTTGATGGTCTGTCCGCTGCATACTTTCTGAAGCACTTCCTTTTCACGCGGCGAAAGGTGCATTACAATCTGATCTTCGGTAAATATATTGTTAATCAGATAATCCCTTATTTCCCGGCCAATGTATTGTTTGCCGTCACATACATCCGCAATGCACTCCTGTAATTCCTCGAAGGACGTACACTTTGACATATAGCCGTTCGCCCCTTTTTTCAGCGCATGTTTGATGGTCTGGAAATCGGTCATTGTTGAAAGGACTATTATTTTCATTTCCTTCGGGAATGTGTTCCGGCATATTTCCACCAGTTGGATTCCCGTCTTTCCGTTAATCAGCAGATCAAGGATCAGAATATCCGGTGGATGGTTTTTCTTTCTAGCCAGAAATTCCTTGCCGTCCTCGAATATGTCAACGTATTGTACATGGGGAAGCTGGAGAAACAGATTTTGTAAAGCACTTGTCAGTATCGGCAGTTCGTCAACCAAAGTAATTTTCATAGAACCGGTTTTAATAGCAACAAATGGATTTAAAGTTTTTACCCATAAGCAGTGTTTATGGGTGTTTTATATACATGGTGTATGAAGTTTTTCTACCAGATAAATCTGTATAATGTTCATTTGATCCAAATATGATCAAAGTTTGACAATTAAAAGGATCGTTTTATCCTGCGGTAAACTGCTAAAACATAACAATCTGATACTGTCTCCACTTCTGTGCTTGGCATTGTCCATAAGGCCGTGCAAGCAGAGCAGTTCCGGATTTGAAAACGGGAACAAAATCCGTTGCTTTCGGAAAATCTGTTCCTGCCGCAAGCTGCAATTGCGTGGGATGGTTCCGGAAGCTGCATTCAATTAAGATGTGAATTGCTCGTTGCCGTCATTGCGGAACTGTCACACACGGCGTTGATGCTGAAAAGAAATTGTCACTTGGTTAAGGAGGTTAAGACAAAGCATCGGAACGATGGAACACAACAGCTGAATCTTGTAGGATTACAAAGCAGTAATGACAAAGCCACGGGCAATTTGTCTGCAAAGCCGCCGAAGGATAACTCCGGTAGCTTTTGCTATCCGTTACTTCCTGCATTATTTTACAGGATTAAGAATAAGTTAACCTACTTTATTAACTTATTTCGAAATGAAATATGAAACGGTGTTCTGTATATTTGCAGAAAACATTTCAATCCTGATTGGCCGCAGGAAAATTCCGGCCAAAGCAGATTTGTAATTCAACGTATTCATCGTTAAC
Organism: Dyadobacter sediminis; assembly: GCF_005860765.1. Classification (GTDB taxonomy): domain Bacteria; phylum Bacteroidota; class Bacteroidia; order Cytophagales; family Spirosomataceae; genus Dyadobacter; species Dyadobacter sediminis. The sequence continues at coordinate 817,676 of NZ_VCEI01000021.1, forward strand.
GCATCATTATTTATGTCAAGGAAAAGAGGCAGTAAAGCCAGGTTCAGAAAGACTTTGATTACAACTGTTAAATGGCTTAGCGCGATTGTCCCCGTCTGCGCTTTTATTTACATCCTTTATTACTACAAGCAATTTGACTTCCTCAAAAAGAAACCGGTTGTAAAGTCCAGAACAGAGGTTGTTACTCAGGCTGACTCCATTTCCGCACTGGTTGGCAGCAATAAGGAAAAGTTACTGAACAATATCAAAATCATGGAAAATGAATGGCATACGGTCGGCGGGATTGCCATACATAGCCTGACAATCAACAATGCAACGGCGGCAACGGTAAAAAACCTTGAAATCGAGTTCAAATATCTTTCAGGAACCCAGTCGGTGCTTACTTCAAAAATTGTAACCATCAAAACACCGCTGCCACCAAAAAAATCAACGAAAGTTGCAGGCATCAGTGTGGGGTATGTCAATAATTCTGTTGTAGGATGCGATCTGAAAGTAATCAATGGTACTTTTTAGCATCAAAAAGTACCATTGGATGTCGGTATAAGTCATCAAAGAGGGTGCGGGATTCATCAGATGTCCACATATTAATGCTTATATTCCACAGAATTCACCAGGTTCGTGTAGTCAGATAAACCTTTATAATTCAATTTGTTAATCAGGATTGTATTTAGAAGCTGCAAGTAAAAAGCGGATAAAATCTGGCACGATTGTTTGATAATGCAGGTTATAAAACAGTTTTGCCTGACTAATCAACAGACTTATGACACAGCTCCTTCAAAATATCTACTTTATTACACCATACTTGTTTGTAGCCGTTTTACTTGCTACTGCTTTTTGTGCGATCTGGCTCATTTCCGAGCTGAAAAAATCACATAACGGTTCTCAGAACAATTACTCTGTCAGTGATCGTTTGTTTTTGAAACGCAATGCTTCGAGATTAAGAAAGATGGAATTTCATTAAAAAAATATACATAAATATACAAGAAGCCTTATCCGGAAATGCTGCAAACGGATAGGGCTTTTTTTTGCTTTCGCACCGTCAAGAGTCTGTTCTGTTCTTCATCGGAACAAGTTTGAATTTTATAACTCGTGTAAATGAAAAACATCCCAGAAACAAAGTATCCGGGATGTCTGATTTTACTCAACGTTATTGAAAGCCATTTGACTGGTTTTCAACATCAAATTTAACCATTTCTTTATTTAAAACATTGCTTTTTATTTAAGAAATGACATTTTTTAGAGTAGAAAAATGGCCTTTTCAGGCAAATTTGGCTTATTGCTTTATTAAATAGTATCATTTCTTCTGAAAGATCGTTTTCCTCCTCTATTTCTGTCTTTGTGGATTTTAATAAAGCGTTGCGTATCAGCATCAAAGCAATCGTCATTTTGACACTTCAGTCCGGTTTTCAGCAGTTTGTACAATGGGTAAAAGGCAAATCTGCGTGTGGCAACAACCTGTGGAATGTACGAATTTTATAATTCCCTCGATAAAAGTTTTTCTTCTGTGATTTTTTTTCTGGAAAAGTAATCCTTTGCATGCATCTTTGTGTATATACTCTGTGTTCTTACTATTACCTTCTTTTGTTTCCGTACAATGGAAAATACACATTCCCCTCTGGAAGATTACAAGAATTTCGGGCTTACGCCGGAATCGGGCAGAAATGACGAGCTGCTTTCCGATATGCTCAGGAAAAAGGAAACGGTAAAGAATCTGAACAAGCTGGCAGAAAACCTGAATGCAAAATGGAGTACTTCAAAAGCAACTCCGAAAAAGCCTGATCTGTCATTCGCGGCATTTGAAAAGAAGCTTAAAGAAGCCAGAAATCAGTAATTGTACCAATCTCCCCACCAGTTCTGCAGCTTTTTGCGGATTTCCTCTTCACGTGCATTTTTGCCCGGGTCAAAAAACTTGCTTCCCTTTATTTCATCCGGCAAAAAATGCTGTTTAGTAAAATTGCCTTCAAAATCATGTGAATATTTGTACTCCTTTCCGTAGCCGATCTGTTTCATCAGCTTTGTAGGTGCATTTCTCAAATGCATCGGAACTGGCAAATGCGCCGTATTTTTGGCTGTTTCCATGGCATCGTTAATGGCAAGATAACTCGCATTGCTTTTCGGGGAAGTAGCCAGATATACAGCAACTTGCGACAGAATAATCCTCGATTCCGGATAGCCGATCACATTTACCGCCTGCATGCACGCATTTGCCATGATCATCGCCGTCGGGTTGGCATTTCCGATATCTTCCGATGCCATGATCAGCATTCGGCGGGCTATGAAAGCCGGATCTTCGCCGGCAACGATCATACGCGCAAGCCAGTAAACGGCGCCGTTCGGGTCACTTCCCCGCAGCGATTTAATGAATGCTGAAATAATATCGTAATGCTGTTCTCCGGATTTATCATAACGGGCAATATGCTGCTGGGCAACCTCCGTTACCCATTCATCTGTAATTTCGATTTTCTGTTCTTCACCTTTGCCAAGCACGACAAGTTCAAGCAAGTTCAGCAATTTGCGTCCGTCGCCGCCGGAAAGTCTCAGCAATGCATCGTACGAAGCAAAACGGATGTTTTTTTCTTTCAGCCAGGGATCTTTTTCCAGCGCCCTTGCAACCAGATCTTTAAGTTCCTTTTCGCCAAATGCCTCCAGAATATAAACCTGACAGCGGGAAAGCAATGCAGAATTGATTTCAAACGACGGATTCTCCGTTGTGGCACCGATCAGTGTAACCTGGCCTTTTTCCACTGCACCCAGCAATGCATCCTGCTGACTTTTATTATACCGGTGAATTTCATCAATAAACAATATGGCCGGAAACAGCCCCGACGGCCTCGCCAGGACTTCGCGCAGGTCTTTAACGCCCGAACTGATTGCGCTGAGGTTGTAAAACTGTCTTTTCGTCGTTTCTGCAATCAATAATGCCAATGTCGTTTTGCCGACGCCCGGCGGTCCCCAGAAAATCATGGACGGAATCGTATTCTGCAATATCGCTCTGCGCAAAGGGCCGTTCGGGCCAAGCAGTTTTTCCTGCCCGACAAAATCGTCCAGCGTTTTCGGGCGAAGGCGTTCGGCGAGCGGTATGTTCATCGGAGTCATTCAGGTTCTGTTTTATCCGGTAAATAAACAAAAAAAGCGTGGCTTGGTTAGCCACGCTTTTGCTATAATGATTTTGAAAAATAATTCAGAAAGTAAGTCTTTCCAGTGTCATTTGTTTTTTCAGGTTTCCCAAAGCTCCAAAAACAAGATTATAAACAGATTGTATATTTATCTTCATCAGATCGGCAATTTCATGATTGTTAAGGTTCATGTAAAATTTGAGAAAGATTGCTTCCCGCTGCCGGCGCGGCAGTCCGTTGATGGCTACATTCAGGTGCTGGTTTGTAGATTCGAATTCCTCTTCCGAAATCAGGTGATTTTCATGCGAAGGCGTGTTGATATGCCAGTATTCAACCGGAATATCTTCATTGCTTGTGTGCTTTTGCTGCGCGTTCAGGTGTCTTACCAGTTTCCTTTTGATGGAAGCCATCAGGTAAAACCGCACCGAAGTAGTGTCGCCGAGTGTCATCCGGTTTCTCCACAATTCCACAAACAAGTCGTGAATGCAATCTTTAATCAACGGTTTGTCAATTGTAAACTGGGAACAATACTGGTAAAGAATGTGAACATAAGAACGGTAAAGACATGCATAAGCATTTTCATCGCCCTTTCTGAACTGATCCCAGAAGTACAGTTCTTCTTCTTGCTTGTAGCGTAGGTGAGCCATTTTTTTGGATAGGAATTGATTAAGGTTAGGAATGATTATGAATAAGGGTCATAATAACACTTGTAAATATATTTATAAAAAAACATATTAAAAAAATATTTTCATCATAAAATTATATTTCAAAGTTTAATGATGCAATTTTAATAAAATGTAACTTATTATATATTTAAAGGTACAAAATCAAAACCTTTTCCGTCAAATAATCCCTTATCGCTTAATTTCAGATCCGGAATCACGAGCAATGCCATAAAAGATAAAGTCATGAACGGCGACTGCAGTGTGGACTCGAGTTCTTCCTTCACAAAAAGATCGATCGCCGTATAGGATTTTGCGACTTCATAGCCGTCAAGGTCGCTCATCAGTCCGGCTACGGGCAGCGACAGCAAGTGTTTTTCTCCTTTCCCGACAGCCGAAACGCCGCCTTTTGCTTCAATTATCAAATTCACGGCCTGGCATATGCTTTCATCATCGCAGCCTACGGCAATGATGTTATGCGAATCATGGCCGACGGACGAAGCAATGGCTCCGGATTTCAACCCAAAGTTTTTGATGAAAGCAACGGCCGGAGCAGCATTTTCATAACGGTTGATCACCGTAATTTTCAGAATGTCGGAGTCCGGGTCGGCAAGCAGGAATTTCCCGTCATGTTTGGCACTTCTTGCAAGCTGATTGGTAATCAGTTGGCCTTCCAGCGCTTCAATAACTCTGATATTAGCATTCAAGTTTTCTACTGTACACTGGAAATCCTGCGGAAATTTGAGTGCGCAATTGAATTTGTTCGGATGCTTGCTTCGCAGGTCGGGAAGGAGAGAAGTGCCATTTTCGGCAACAACCTGTCCGTTTATCCACGTTTGCAGTATCGTAAAATCACGAAGGTTATCAACAACAATGAAATCCGCCGGATCATCAGTCCGCAGCAATCCGACCGGAAGCGTGTAATGCAGAACCGGGTTTACGCAGGCAGCCAGCAGAATGTTCCAAATATTGTAACCAAGTGCGAGCGCACGTTTTACAAGTAAATTGATATGTCCTTCTACGAGATTATCCGGATGCTTGTCATCCGAGCAGAACATGATCATTTCCGGGAATTCGTCAATCAGAGGGATCAGTGCATCAAAGTTTCTGGCGGCACTTCCTTCGCGGATCAGGATTTTGACGCCGTAACCTGTTTTTTCATATGCTTCTTCATATGTGAAACATTCGTGGTCCGTTGAAATGCCGTTCATCGCATATTTTCTGGCAGCTTCCCCGCGCAGGCCCGGCGCATGTCCGTCAATGACTTTGTTGTAATGCTTCGCCCAGTTTATTTTGGCCATCATATCCGGATCTTCGTTCAGCACGCCGGGAAAGTTCATCACTTCAGCCAGATACCCGATTTCATCCTGCGCAAGCAGTGCCCCGACTTCTTCTGCGGAAATCTCCGCACCTGCAGTTTCAAAAACCGTGGCCGGCACGCAGGACGGCGCACCGAAGCAAAACTTGAAAGGAGTTCTTTTTCCGTCTTCCACCATAAACTCCACGCCGGGAACGCCCAGTACATTGCCGATTTCATGCGGATCGGAAACGATGGCTACGGTACCATGAGCAACAGCCAGCCGGGCAAACTGTGCAGGCGTAAGCATGGAACTCTCTATATGTACGTGGGCATCCGTGAAACCGGGTAACATATAAGGTAAAGCAGCATCCTCGGGTCCAAGAATTTCTATTCTGCTGATCCGGCCGTTTTTCACATGGATTTCTGCTTCGTAAATGCTTTTTTCAAAAATATTGACCAGATTAGCTTTCATGGGACTGGATTTAGGCTGGACGGCCGGTTGGTACTGACCGGCATTTTACGGAATTCCTTCTGATATAGCAAAGGACTTTTGCCGGTGTAGATTTTAAAGTACTTGTTGAAATTGGCAAAATTGTTGAATCCGCTTTCGTAGCAAACCTGTGCAACGGACAAATTGGTTTCTGCCAACAGCTTGCAGGCATGTCCGATACGGAGTTCGAGCAGGAACTGCGAATAGGTTTTTCTGCTGCGGCTCTTGAAATATCTGCAGAAAGAATTCGGGCTGATGCTGGCTACTTCGGAAATTTCTTCAATGGAAATTTTTTTCTGGAAATTACGAATGGAATACTGATAAATATGATTGATGCGGTCGGTATCATAGGGGTCAAATTCTTCCTGAAACGGCAATTCGGAAAGCATTTCCACGCCAGCACATTGCGCAAGGCTTTCCAGAATTCTCAGTAATGATATCACCGTATTGCCGCTTTTCTGATTCAGCAGATCTTTCAATAGCGCTTTTACTTCCTGTGTTCCGCCGCCGCTTATTTTTAATCCGCGTCTGGAATTTGTCAGGAGTTCATGGATTGCCTTGTTTTCAGGAAGAGCCAGAAACGACTTGCCGAAAATCTCTTCCGAAAAGTGCACAACCGTTGCCTGCGCGTACAACTGACTTTCCCGCTGGAAATATTTTTCGTCACAGCGCCAGTAATGCGGCAGGTTCGGGCCGATCAGCAGCAGGTCGCCGCTGCGGAAGTTCCGGATATTGTCGCCAACAAACTGCGTACCGGAGCCTTGTTCAATATGAATAAGCTCTAATTCAGGATGATAATGCCAGCGGTCATAAAAATAAAGGACAACATCCTGCCGTATACTGAACGATTTCTGCAATCCTTTTGGAACCTTGAGTAGCAGCGGTTTCACAAATAATTACACAATTGATTCATAAACATGAAATATATGCCAATATAGTTGAAAAATTTGCCAGTATTACAAACCAATGTATTGAAATATTTCTGTTCATTTGCCTGTAAATTATACCGGCGAAATTCTTTTGTGATCTAAATATATTCCTGCAGACTATGGCGTCTCAACTCTTGAAAATACATCCTTCCGATAATGTGATTGTGGCGCTGCGCGATTTGCCGGCGGGTACCGATGCCATTTGGGGAAACGATCCTTACCATTTACAATATGGCGTTTCGGCGAAGCACAAGTTTGTAACCGAAGACATTGAAACCGGCGGAGCGGTCATTATGTACGGCGTTCTCGTCGGAAGGGCTACGCAGCCAATTAAAAAAGGCGAACCTATTACAACTTTCAATCTAAAGCACGACGCACACGATTACAGCACAGCCAACAGACAGCCTTATTTTTATACTGCGCCCGACATCAGCAAATGGCAGAACCGGACTTTCCGGGGATATCACCGCGAAGACGGCCGCGTGGGAACCTATAATTACTGGCTTGTGCTTCCGCTTGTGTTTTGTGAAAACCGGAACGTGCTGATTATGAAAGATGCGTTTGAACGTGAACTTGGTTATGCGCAGACGGATATTTACAGGGAACACGTACGGGAATTCCTGCATTTTTACCAGTCTGGCGATATCCGGAAAATCAAAAGCATGGAAGCATTTACGGAACGGCCGCCTGTTGGGTATGAGAAGCCGAAGCGTCCTTTTGAAAATGTAGACGGCATCAAATTTCTCACGCACGAAGGCGGCTGCGGCGGTACAAGAACGGATGCCAATACGTTATGCGCGCTTTTTGCGGCTTATGCCGTTCATCCCAACGTTGCCGGAATAACGGTTTTGAGCCTGGGTTGCCAGAATTCCGAACTGCAGACGTTGGAAGACGAGATCCGGAAAAGAGATCCGCATTTCAACAAACCGTTCTATGCATTTGAACACCAGAAAGGAACCGAGTATTCGCTGATGTCGGGTGCGATCAAGGAAACATTTATGGGCGTTGCCAAAATCAACGAATTTGAAAGGTCGGATGCGCCTTTGTCCAAACTGTCCGTAGGACTTAAGTGCGGCGGTTCGGACGGATTTTCAGGCATTTCGGCCAATCCGGTTCTCGGGCACCTTTCGGATATTGTTACGGGTCTGGGCGGACAAACGCTTCTGGCCGAATTCCCTGAACTGAACGGCGTGGAGCAGGAACTGCTGAACCGTTGCGTGACGGAGGAAAAAGCGGCCAAATTTGAAAAACTGATGCGCGATTATGCCGGCAAAGCGGAAGCAGTCGGTTCTGCATTTGCATTCAATCCTTCTCCGGGAAATATCAAGGACGGCCTGATTACGGATGCGATCAAATCGGCGGGTGCGGCGAAAAAAGGCGGAAACGCTTACATTACGGATGTTCTGAACTATACGGAAAGAGCGACCGAATCCGGTTTGCAGCTGGTGTGTACGCCCGGAAACGACGTGGAAGCAACAACGGGCCAGACGGCCGCAGGCGCAAACATCATTCTTTTCACAACCGGCCTCGGAACCCCGACCGGAAATCCGATTTGTCCAGTTGCCAAAGTGGCTACGAACACGAAACTGGCCGAAAGAATGCCTGACGTAATCGATTTTGACTGCGGCCCGGTTGTGGACGGAACACAGACCATTGAACAGAATGCAGAAGCATTGCTGGAATACGTTATCAAAGTGGCCAGCGGCGAACTCACCAAAGCACAGCAGCTCGGGCAGGACGATTTCATTCCGTGGAAGCGCGGCGTTTCGCTGTAGATTCAAAATAAAAAGTCAGGAAAAAGGCTGCTGAAACGGATCTGGCAGAGTATAGACGATCCGGAGAAACCTTTTCCTTTTACGATATATAAAGCGTTTTAAATAAATTCATTGTGCCCTGCATGTCAGCGGGCATTTTATATTACAAGATACATGTTTGATTTAAGCGGTAAAACAGCACTTATAACCGGAGGCGCAAGCGGCATAGGGCTTGCCATTTCACAGACTTTTGTAAAGCAGGGCGCATTCGTCCATATTCTGGAACTGAACATCGAACTTGCCAATCAGGTTGTAAGCCAGCTTGTAGCCGATGGCGGCCAGGCCGAGGCGCATGCCGTGGATATTTCGAAGCAGGCCGATGTTGTGAATGTTGTAAATGCCATTGCTGCCAATCATAAAATCGATATTCTGGTAAATAATGCCGGCATTGCGCACATCGGAAAAGCGGATACGACAACCGAAATTGATTTCGACAGAGTAATGAATGTGAATGTCAAAGGCGTTTATAACTGTCTGCTTGCCACCATTCCGCATTTGAAAAGCAACGGCGGCGGCGTGATCCTGAACATGGCGTCCATTGCGGCGACCGTCGGAATTCCGGACCGTTTTGCCTATTCTACCGCCAAAGGAGCTGTTTATTCCATGACTTTATCCGTTGCAAAGGATTACTTGGCCGATAACATCCGCTGCAACAGCATTTCTCCGGCACGCGTGCATACGCCTTTTGTGGACGGGTTTATTTCAAAAACGTATCCTGGAAAGGAAGAGGAAATGTTTGAAAAACTGTCCAAAACACAACCGATCGGCCGCATGGCGAAGCCGGAGGAAATCGGTGCGCTTGCGTTGTACTTATGCTCGGACGAAGCCGGGTTTGTAACCGGATGCGATTATCTGATCGACGGCGGTTTTGAAAAGCTGAATAACTAGAAACAAATTTGTTTCCACACACTTTTAATTTAATCAATTAACAATACAATGGCCGAGGCATAAAAACCGGAAGCCAAAAACATTTTTCCCATGAGACTTTTTCGATTTGGTGCTTTTGAACAGGAAAAACCGGGTGTAGAACTGGCCGACGGTACAAAGCTGGATGTATCCGCATTTGGTGAAGATTTTAATGAAAAATTCTTTTCAACAGACGGTATCAAACGCCTTGGTGACTGGCTGGCTGAGAATTCCGGAACTTGTCCGCAAGTTGAAGCGGGTTTCCGGTACGGATCATGCGTGGCACGTCCGTCGAAAATTATTTGCATTGGCATGAACTATGCCAAACATGCATACGAATCGGGTGCAACCGAACTGCCGAAAGAACCGATTGTTTTCTTCAAATCCACTTCTGCATTATGCGGACCGAACGATCAGGTGATTATTCCGAGAAATTCAGAAAAAACGGATTGGGAAGTGGAACTTGCCGTCATTATCGGTAAAAGAACCAGTTACGTCGAAGAAGCGGATGCATTGCAGTATGTGGCCGGATATGCCGTGCATAATGATTATTCCGAGCGTGCATTCCAGATGGAGCGCGGCGGGCAATGGGTGAAAGGCAAAAGCAACGACACATTTGCGCCGCTAGGGCCGTACCTTGTTACTTCGGATGAAATTGAAAATGCAAACAGTCTGGATTTATGGCTTTCCCTGAACGGCAAGAAAATTCAGGACAGCAACACTTCGGACATGATTTTTCAGGTGCCTTTCCTGATCAGTTACCTGAGCCAGTTTATGACGCTGCTGCCGGGCGATGTCATTACAACAGGAACACCGGCCGGCGTAGGGCTGGGCATGAAGCCGCAGGTTTATCTGAAACCGGGCGACATAGTGGAACTCGGAATAGAAAAGCTCGGTGAACAAAAACAGGAAGCCATTGCCTGGAAACCGGTGCAGAATTAAATATTGCAAATAAACCGATTCTTCGAAATTTCAATCCACGTTTATGATCATTGATTCGCATCAGCATTTCTGGATTTTTGATAAAGAAAGAGATTCCTGGATTACGCCGGAAATGCAGGCAATCCGTCAGAATTTTCTGCCTGCAGATCTTGGCCCCGTTCTGGATGCAAATGGCGTTGACGGCTGCGTGGCGGTACAGGCTTCGCAATCCGATTCCGAAACCGAATTTCTGCTTCAGCTGGCCGAAGCCAATGATTTTATAAAAGGCGTTGTCGGCTGGATTGACCTTCGCGGCGATCATTTGTACAGCCGGCTGGAAAGGTATTCACAGTTTGAAAAGCTGAAAGGTTTCAGGCATGTGGTGCAGGCCGAGCCGGAAGGATTTATGCTGCAGCCGGCATTTATGAAAGGTGTGGGTCAGCTTGTTGCTTTTGATTTTACGTATGATATTCTGATTCATCAGCATCAGCTGGAAGAAGCGTTCCATTTTGCCGTAAAGCTGCCGAACGTGCATTTTGTACTCGATCATATGGCGAAGCCCCTGATCAAAGTAGGCGAACTGGAGCCTTGGGCAACAGGCATCAGGAAGCTGGCCGAGTTGCCGAATGTCAGCTGTAAAATTTCCGGAATGGTGACAGAGGCGAACTGGAAAGAATGGGAAAAAGCAGATTTCCGGCCTTATCTGGACGTTGTTTACGAAGCATTCGGAACAGACCGGCTCCTGTTCGGTTCCGATTGGCCGGTATGTCTTGTTGCCGCAGAATATGAAGGAGCGAAAGGAATTGTGACGGATTATCTCGGCATGTTTTCTGATTCTGAGTTTCAGAAAATAATGGGCAAAAATGCAGTCGGCTTTTACAATCTTGATATATAACAACGTATGAAAAAATACTGTCTGGCTGTGGATCTCGTGGATGATCCGGTCATGATCGCGGAATATGAAGCATTTCACAAGCAGATCAGGCCGGAGATCGAGAAAAGCATCAAAGACGCAGGCATCACGCGAATGGATATTTTCCGGCTGGAAAACCGGCTGTTCATGATCATGGAAGCGGAAGATGATTTCAGTTTTGAAAAGAAGGCACAAATGGATGCTTCCAACCCGAAAGTGCAGGAATGGGAGCAGCTGATGTGGAAATACCAGCAGGCTTTACCCTCTGCCAAACCGGGTGAAAAGTGGATTTTAATGAAACAGATATTTGCCCTGAATAATAGTTAGATAATTGAGAATCAACGTTATTAATGTTAAATAGAACACGCTATTTGATATTCGTTATAATTATTTGCTTAACGTTATCTGCATCACAGCCCCGGCGGGCCGTCGAATTGAAAGTAATGAGTTTTAACATTCGTCACGGCCTCAGCACCGCAGACGAACCAAATCTCATGGACATCCTGAAAATTATCAGGGATCACCGCCCGGACCTGATTGCGCTTCAGGCAGTGGACAGCCTGGTGAATAAGGGCAAAGTGCAGTTTCAGCTCCGGCAGATTGCGGTCCAGACCGGCATGCATTATGCATACGGCGCTGCAGATCAGTCGGCCAACGGTTCGCAGGGAGTCGGCATATTGTCAACGTGGCCGTTTGAAAAGACACAGACTATTAATTTGCCGCACACACCCGGCGCTGATACAAAAGTACTGTTATGCGGACTGATCAAGCCGGCACGGCATGTAACACTGCGTTTCTGTAACTCACGGCTGGAATATGCTTCTGTATTCGACAGGGCTCTGCAGGCGGCTTACATTAACCAGATGCTGGTGAACAGCATACAGCCGGTGCTTCTGGGCATGGATATGGGCGCACGACCCAATGAGCAGCCTTACTTTTCTTTCAGACGAAACTGGCAGGATGCGGCACAGGGTTCACAGCTTGAAACCTGGAACGAAGGTTTACCGGGCGACCGGTTCGATTATATTTTTGCATTGCTGAACAGCAAAGTACGGGTCAAGAACTACAAGGTCATAAGAAATTACCCGAACGTTTCTGATCATTACCCTATTCTTGCCACAATCGAATTCTGGTGAGCAGCCAATTGGCTTTTAGCGGTTAGCAAATTGAAATGTGATAAAAAAAGCACATCGTAAGAACTGACAATCTCCATTATACTTTTGCTATAACTTAAGATGAATTACTCAAGTTTGAAAATCGGATTGTTTATTCCCTGTTACGTAGATCAGTTTTATCCGCAGGTCGGGATTGCCACGCTGGAATTGCTGGAAAAGCTGGGCTGTACGGTTACGTTTCCCCTGAATCAGACTTGTTGCGGCCAGCCCATGGCCAACTCCGGGTTTGAGCATCTGACCAAATCATGCGACAAGCTGTTTTACGATCTTTTTGCTGATTGCGACTACATTGTTTCGCCTTCGGGAAGCTGCGTGCTGCATATCAAGGAACATCTGAAAGTGGAGGAAAAGCCCGCAGAATCTAAAATGCTCCGAAAAAGAGTTTATGAACTTGTCGAGTTTATTATCGATATATTGAAAGTGGATTCCATTGAAGCCGAATTTCCGTATCGCGTCGGATTGCATCAGGGCTGTCACGGGCAACGCGGGCTGCATCTTTCGCAGATGTCGGAACTGAATGCGGCGCCTTTTTCCAAACCGGTTTCCTTGCTGAAGAAAGTAAAAGGGTTGGAACTGACCGAGCTGGACCGGGCGGATGAATGCTGCGGATTTGGCGGGACGTTCTGCGTGAGTGAAGAAGCGGTTTCTGTTAAAATGGGAAAAGACCGCGTTGCAGATCATATCCGCCATCATGCACAATACATTACGGGCTCGGATATGAGTTGTCTGCTGCATCTGGAAGGAATCCTGAAAAGAAGAAACTCGGATGTCAAAGTAATGCACATTGCAGAAATCCTGAACAGCGCCGTAAAAAAAGTACCGGCGCCCATGATATGAACGCCGGTACATTGCGAAGTTTACAGATTTGAGTAATCTGAGTGAAGTTCGATTTAGTTAATGGAAGAAATGACACGGCTGGTTGTTGTCAGGATGTCAAAAGCTTGTGAAGCTTTGTCTTTGCCGTCTGTAACTTCAAAAGTATAAGTGCCGTCTGCCAATGTAGAAAGGTCGAAGTACTTAAGATAGTTTTTCTCAGTGGCTTTGGTTTCAGAGAAAAGGACATTATTGTTTGTGTCCAGAATACGGACCAGAACAGATTTTGTTTGCGGATTATAATAGGAAACGCGGAATTGCATTGGCTTGATCTGCAGAACGCTCAGCTTTTCGGAAGTGACTGCGCTTTTTTCTGAGGTAACATCGTTTTGCTGTGCATTGCAGGTAAAAGCAGAACCGGTTAAAAGCAAGCCGGAAAGAGCTGCTGCAAATAGAATGTTCTTGGTTTTCATAGGAGTGTAAATTCTTAAAGTATCTATAAAAAGTTTAATTATGCTTTGATGGGGATGTTATTCCCTGATCAGAAAACTTTATGATCCAAAGGTATAACATATTGCATTCCAATAAAATAGCCTTTTTGTGTGCTTTGAAAAAGTTGTTTGTTTAATAAAGTGCAAACTTTAAATAATGCAACGAATGTGAAAAGTACAATTTATATTCTTTAAAAAATACAATTAAATAATTGTGATTATAATCATGTCCAGAACAATTATTGAACATGCCACCGCTTCCGAGACCTTTAACAAGGATGAGTCGTACGTAGACTGGCACGATGAAACATTATGGTTTGTACGTCAGAAAAGGGATAAATCTTCCAAATTGCTGCCGGAATGGGAGCAATTGCGTGAAGCTGCTTCCACGATAAAAAACTACGTGCTGTCGCATATGGACACGCTGCTGGTTTCTTTTGAGCAAAAAGCAAAGGAAAACGGCATTCATATTCACTGGGCCACGGATGCAGCAGAGCATAACGAAATCGTACTCGGACTATTGAGACAGCACAACATCGGCAAGATGGTGAAGAGCAAGTCCATGCTTACCGAAGAGTGCCATATGAATGAATTTCTGAGCAAGAGCGGCATTGAAGTCATTGATACGGATCTGGGAGAAAGAATTGTCCAGCTTCGCAACGAGCCGCCAAGCCATATCGTGCTTCCGGCAATTCATTTAAAGAAAAAGGACATCGGCGATCTTTTCCATGAACATCTCGGAACCGAAGCCGGCGCAACCGATCCGCAATATCTGACCGAAGCGGCCAGGCAGCATTTAAGGGACAAATTCCTGACGCGGAGAGCGGCTCTGACGGGCGTTAATTTTGCCATTGCTGAAACGGGCGGCTTCGTAGTGGCCACCAATGAAGGAAATGCCGATATGGGCGCGCATCTTGCGGACATTCATATTGCCAGCATGGGTTTTGAAAAAATAATCCCGAAGCAGGAACATCTCGGTGTTTTCCTCCGATTGCTTGCACGCAGCGCAACCGGGCAGCCGGTGACTACTTACAGCAGCCATTTTAAAAAGCCGCGTGAAGGTCAGGAAATGCACATCATTATTGTGGATAACGGCAGAACTACGCAATTGGGAAGGCCGGATTTCCGGAATTCGCTGAAATGCATCCGTTGCGGCGCCTGCATGAACACTTGTCCGGTTTACCGCAGAAGCGGCGGGCACAGCTATCACAATGCCGTTGCCGGTCCGATCGGTTCCATACTGGCGCCCAATCTGGACATGACCAAAAATGCGGATCTGCCGTTTGCCAGTACGTTGTGCGGAAGCTGTTCCAATGTTTGCCCGGTTAAAATCGATATTCACGATCAGCTTTATAAATGGCGTCAGGTTCTGGTGAAAGGCGGGCATGTTCCGCAATCCAAGGAGCTGGGAATAAAGGCTATGTCCGTAATATTGTCGCAGCCGCGATTTTACCAGTGGTCGGGAAGGCTGGGGCGCTCCGTTATGCGCACGATTCCTTTTGTGGTCAATAACGGGCTTAATCCCTGGTTTAAACAAAGAGATATGCCGGAACCGCCGAAAGAAAGTTTCAGAGACTGGTATGTACGTAACCGTAAAGCATAAACAATGAACTCACGCGATAAAATGTTGCAGCAGATCAAGCTGAATATGCCTTCAGAAACCATTCTGCCCGAAAAAATTCGTTTCGACAGTCATTTCGAAAGTACGGAAAGCAAGTTTGTGGAGACACTTTCTGCGATTTACACCGAAGTAATTGTTGTTAAAGATCTTAACGAATTAAAGGCCAAGGCTGATGAGCTTTATGCCTCCGTTACAAACCGGGCAACGACAATCCCTTTCCTGAACAGCTGGGCGGATTTCAGTCTCAACATTGCTGATCCGCATGAGCTGGAATTGATTGAAATAGCCATTCTGGAAGCAGAGTTCGGCGTGGCGGAAAACGGCGCGGTATGGATTTCGGAAAGACATCTGCCGCATCGTGCGTTGCCTTTCATTACGCAGAACCTTGCATTTGTGATTCCGAGAAATGCGATTGTAAACAACATGCACGACGCCTACGAACGCCTGAGTGATACAACCGGCTGGGGCTGTTTTATAGCAGGCCCTTCCAAAACAGCCGATATTGAACAATCTTTGGTTATTGGCGCGCACGGTGCCCGAAGCATGGTGATATTCCTGATTGAAGATTATCCCGTCCTTTGACAATTCCAGCGGCACATGATTCTGAAATCAGACATGCATGCACGTTTACGGTGCATGCATGTCTGTTAAAATAAGGTATTTACAGCTAACCGGAATCCGGACACTCCGAAAATAATCCGGCGGCAAATCAAAAACTTCGATTAAATTCCTCTCCCGCCGGTACTTTCTTCTATTTTTGCAAAGTTCGCTTTTAATGAAAATCTTTTTAGCCGTTTGCTAAAAACTACGCTTTATACGTATGCCTAAAATAATCGTTGCAATTGATGGCTATTCAAGTTGTGGCAAAAGCACAACTGCAAAGCTGGTGGCCAGGCAATTAAACTATCCTTACATTGATACCGGTGCCATGTACAGGGCAGTTACACTTTACTTTCTGCAGAATCATATCAGCCTCACCAATCCAAGGGAAACACAGCAGGCGCTGAACAATATCCATATTTCGTTTAAAAGACATGCCGAGCTTGGCCGTAATGATACGTATCTCAATGGCCTGAATGTGGAGGATGAAATCCGCAAAATGTATGTTTCTGAAAAAGTCAGTGATGTAAGTGCAATTGCAGAAGTAAGGCATGCGCTCGTTGCGCAGCAGCAGCGGATGGGAAAAACCAAAGGAATCGTCATGGACGGACGGGATATCGGAACGGTTGTGTTTCCGCAGGCCGAACTTAAAATTTTCATGACCGCCGATCCGTTGATCAGAGCGCAGCGGCGCCAGATGGAACTGCTTGAAAAAGGAGAAACCGTCGGGCTTGCAGAAATTGCCGAAAACCTGAAAATGCGGGATTACATTGATACACACCGCGCAGAAAGTCCTTTGAAACAAGCAGAAGATGCCATTTACGTTGATAATTCGCTGATGACACTCGATGAGCAGGTGGAGCTGGTTGTAAGGCTTGCGGATGAACAAATCGGGCTGTCGTTGCGTCGCAGTGCGGAATAAAGATTCAATATGTCAAAAAATAACCCGGATTTTGATTACCTGATCATCGGGCAGGGAGTTGCCGGAACTTCATTGGCCTGGCATTTGCTGGATGCAGGAAAAAAAATACAGATTGCCGGGGATTTGAATCTGCCGTCATCATCCAAAGTTGCAGCCGGGATTTTCAATCCGCTGACGGGTAAAAAGCTGGTTAAGACCTGGCTTGCAGATGCGCTTTTTCCCTATGCAAGTGCATTTTACACCAATCTTGAAAAAAGGCTTGGAGCGAAGTTTTTTCATTCTGCTTCCATTTTTCGGCCTTTTCGTTCCATTGAAGAACAAAATACCTATCTGGCCAGAACGGCCGATCCGACCATTCTTCCGTATGTCGGACCGCAGCAAACCAACGATTTACGAGCGTATGTTGATGCGGCTTACGGCGGGCTGGAAGTAATTCAGTCGGGCTGGATTGATCTTCCGGTTTTGCTGGATAGCAGCCGGGACTATTTTATAGAAAAAAACCTGTATACCGAGGAAAGATTTCAAACAGCTGATCTGAACATTCAGGAAGAATATATAATTTGGAAAAACAGGACGTTCGGGAAAGTGATCTTTTGTCAGGGATTTATGGCGCATGAAAATGCGTTTTTCAACTGGCTGCCGTTTACGCCTGTAAAAGGCCAGATTCTTGAAATAACGACAGAAAAGGCGCTTGGGCCGGAAATTATCAATCAGGGAATTTTTATTTTGCCCGTAACGGAATTCAAAGCCAGGATAGGAGCAACGTATTCGTGGGACCCGCTGGACTGGGAACCGACTGCCGCAGCAACCGCCGAACTGGAAGATAAACTGCAATCGCTTCTTAAAATCCCGTACCGGGTTGAGTCGGAAACCGCTGGCATCCGTCCGTCTGTCAAAGACCGCCGGCCGCTTGTCGGGGTTCATCCGGAGTATCATAAAGTTGGTATTTTCAACGGATTAGGCACAAAAGGCGTAACACTGGCGCCTTATTTTGCAAATCAGTTCGTTCAGCACCTTGAAAACGGCAAAGAATTGAACCCGTTAGTTAATATTAACAGGTATTTTTCGTTATATTTCCGTTGAAGTCAGCCTTAGCACTATGAGCATAAAACACATATACAAATTAGCCTTAACAGTCGGTTTTTTAGCAGTTTCCGGATTCATAACCCGATCAATCGCACAACGTTATCCGTCTCAGGAAACCTTTGGAAAAAACAGGGTTCAATATAAAACCTTTAACTGGAAAATTTTCAGAACAACCAATTTTGAGATTTATCATTATCAGGGTGGAACTGCACTGGCAAAACTGACGGCGCAATATGCCGAAAGTGAATTTGACAGGATTACCGATGTGCTTGGCTGGACACCTTACAGCCGGGTGAAAATATTTCTTTACAATTCTCCTGCCGAGCTGGAACAGAGCAATATGGGATTGTCCACACTGGATAATCTGAACGAGCAAAAGCTCGATCTTTCCCAGTCACGCGTGGAAGTTGCCTATACGGGCGATCAGGTTGGTTTTCGCAAGAAACTGATTAAGGATATCAGCCTTCTTTTCGTTTATGACATGCTTTATGGCGGTAATATGAAAGAAGCACTGCAAAGTTCACTGTTGCTTACGCTGCCCGAATGGTTTATGGCAGGCACCGCCGCCTACATCGCCGAAGGCTGGTCGCCGGAACTGAACGACTACATGCGTGATTTCTTCAAAAACCGCAATGTCAGAAAACCAACGCTGATGACGGGAAATGACGCAACGCTGATCGGACATTCCATCTGGAACTACATTGCAGAACGATACGGGAAAGACAAAATTTCCGATATCCTGAACCTTACGCGGATTATCCGGACAGAGCAAACCAGTATTACAAGCACATTGGGAATCCAATCGTACAATCGCTTTTTGCGTGACTGGCGTGCGTATTACCTGAACCAGAACAAAAATGCCGAGCAGTTTTATGCTGATCCGAACCCGTCCTGGAAGTATAAACTGAATGAATTCAGTACGTCGGACGCCAATGCCGTTATCAAAGTATCGCCGGATAAAAAGTTTACAGCCGTCAGTGAAATCAAGAATGGCCGGTACAAAGTGTACTTGTTCAATAGTGAAAGCGGTTCCAAGAAAATTATTCGTCAGGGAAAACTCGATATTATCGGCGGAAGAATGAAAACGCAGCCGCCGCTTCTTGGCTGGTCCAGAAACAATACGCTTTCCATTCTGGCCAATGAAAATGACCGCAAGAATTTTTACATGTATGAAAATATCGGCACCAAAAAGGTAAAGGTCAAGCTGCGGCGCAACATCCGAGGCCTGGATCAGATCGTGGATATGGACATATCCAGTGACGGTACGATGCTGGCTGTCAGTGCGGATAAAGGCGGTCAGAATGATCTGTTTCTGATCAGCGTGGCCCGCGCTTCCCTGCTGCCGCTGACCAACGACCTTTACGACGATCTTTCGCCTCGATTTGTTCAGGGTTCTTCCCGAAGGGTTGTTTTCTCCTCCAATCGTCCGCTCGATTCGCTGGGAACTGGAGATAAGGGAAGTTTCAAATCCATCTCCGGTTCGTTCTCGCTATTTGAACACGACGGAACACCGAAGTCGAATGATCTGCTGAAATTGCTGCAAACGGACGGCAAGACCAAAGTTCTGCCCGTTTATGCGAATGAAAATGACGTTGTTTACCTTTCCAATGCAAAAGGCGTAAACAATCTTTTCAAGTACAGCCGCGCTTCGAACAGCAGTGTTCAGCTGACAAATTATATTCAAAGCATCAGAAATGCGGACTTTACGCTGCAATCCGGCGGCGGGCTGGCTTATACTTATCTGAATGACGGCTATTATACGGCTGCTTTCAAAAACGGTTTTGACCTGAATGCAACGGTTAATACGCCGGTCCTGAGCAATGGAGCAGCCACTGCGATTGCCGACAAAAATGCACCGGCAGCCGTAAAAACAGATTCGGCAGCCAAAGTTGCTGCGCAGACAGAAACTCCGAAAATGGCTTTGAAGGACGGAGAGGTTGATACGGAAAATTATGAGTTTGATGAAGATGTCCTGAAAGCATTTGAATCGCGTCAGCGCAGAGGCACGTTCCAGAACACGCCGGGCGCACTTACGCGTACCAAAGCAACGCGCGAAAATATTGCCATCAAAGGGCCGTATCCTTATAAAGGTCTGTTTGTAACCAATGACGCGAGTTCCGACTGGCGGATTGATCCGATTCGCGGATTCGGTTATGCACAATCCATTTCCATGAATGACCTGCTGGAAAATCATATCATCAAAGCCGGCCTTTTTATCTCTTCCAACTTCCGGAACAGCGACTTGTTTGCCGAATATTCCAACAATACTTACCGCATCGACTTCGGTGTCCGGGTTGACAGAAAAAGTCTTTACATTGATAGTGAAGGTACGCCGCAGAAATATCGTTTCAACCAGCTGATGTTCACAGCTTCCTATCCGTTCTCGACGACTAGCCGCTTTTCCGTGTCGCCGATGTTTACTTCCACACGCATGATCGATATGGATATCAGTATGCTTTCCACTCCGGATATGGCTTCCAGTTACGGAGGTGTGCGCAGTGAATATGTATTTGACAATTCACGTGTAAACGGCATGAACATGATCGAGGGAACGCGTTTCAAAATACGTTATGATTCGTATCTGGGTTTAACAAACGGCAATGAAAGCTTTAACCGCGTAAGCATTGATTTCCGTCACTACCAGAAAATTCACAGGGACCTGATTTTTGCAGTTCGTGCTGCTGCAAGCCATTCAGGAGGCAAGGCTCCGAAACAAAACATACTGGGCGGCATGGAAAACTGGCTTGGAAACAAAAAAGAAACACGTACCGGAGAAAACCCGCTTAATTTTCAGCAGGATAACCGGGATATCTTCTTTGCGGATTTTGCAACCAACCTGCGCGGCTTCAATCTGAACCGTCTTTCCGGAACAAGTTACATGTTGCTGAATGCCGAGTTGCGCATTCCTTTGGTCAAATATTTGTACCGGGGCGCCATTACTTCCAGCTTCCTCCGCAATTTCCAGATCGTTGGTTTTGGTGATATCGGAACAGCGTGGACGGGCAAAGGGCCGTTCAGTGAAAACAACAGCTTGAATACGCAGATTATTGGTGGTGAGGGAGATCCGTTCCGTGCAACCGTTACAAATTTCAAAAATCCGTATCTGATGGGTTACGGTGTCGGTGCAAGAACAACGTTATTCGGCTTCTATGCCAAGTTTGATTATGCATGGGGCGTGGACAACGGCTACACCAACAAGCCAATTCCTTACGTAACACTGGGTTACGATTTTTGATAAAAACAAACAGTATAAATCCGGTATTTACAGCTATTATAATGGCAAGGGATATTCGTCCCCTGCCATTTTTAGTGTAATAAAAGGTGAAACTTAAACGATATTCCATGAACACACCTGTTTCGTTAACCCGCATCTGCATAGGTCTAACGTTATTATCCATGCTCAGTTTCAAACAAGCTTTTGCGCAGCGAGAAGTACTTTACGAACAATATGTACAGAATCCGATGTCCATCAATCCGGGTTTTACGGGTGTAAGGGAGAACTTCAATATGACGGCCATGTTCAGAAGAAAATGGTTTACGATCCAGAATTCGCCTTCCAGCCAGACATTTGCCGCAGACGGAACTGTAGCCGGCGGAAAAGTCGGGATCGGGTTTCAGGCTTTAAACGATCAGACAAGTTATTTTACAACAACCGGCATTTCAGCGTCCGTTGCTTATCATATTCCTGTTAGTGATCTATGGAAACTGGGCATCGGGGCGCAGGGCGGAATCAATGTACTTCCCGTTTCGGATCTGACTTTCAATGGTACGAACAGAGCGCTCGGTACTTTCGGGCTTGGAGCCTGGCTGCGTTCTGAAAACCTGTACTTCGGCGTTTCCAAACCTGAAATACTGTCACAGAAATTCGGTTCTCAGGCAATTAACAGCTTTTACCGTCGTCCTTTGTACATCATGGCCGGCGGAAGCTATGAACTTGCCGACGATGTAATGATGCTTCCGCATGCACTGGTTGTACAGGAAAAAGACCATAAGCTGAGAGTTGATATCGGCTCGCGCTTCTGGTTTGACGAAAAAGTAGGAATCGGGGCATCTTACCGCGCAGGCGGCGGATACAATTCTTTTTCGGCCAAGGTGAATTACCTGCAGGTATCTGCGGAAGTTCAGGCTGGAAGAAATATCAGGCTCGGATACTTTTACAGTACCCGGCAGGCGGAGCAGATTTATGCAACCTATTCCGGTCCGAAAGGGATCCACGAGCTGATGCTGAAGTTTATACCAAATCCAATCGGATTCCAGAAATACTGATCTAAATGCGTGCGTTATAATGATTACAGCTTACAAGTTAAAAGGATAATTTATTCGTAATGTTTACATAACTCTCGTACCTTTGTCCGGTAAATGAAATACTCACTTTTGTGATGGATAAATACACATATATAGCAAATTCCGACGCCGCTTACATAGAGGAATTGTACAATTCCTATAAGCATGATGCCGCTTCAGTAGATGAAGGCTGGCAAAAGTTTTTTGAAGGTTTCGACTTTTCACAAAAATATCCCGTTAACGGTAATGGTCATACAAATGGTGCTGCAAACGGCAAGGAAACGGCTGCTGCAGGCAAAGTTGACCCATCCCGCATCCGCAAGGAAATGGAAGTGGTGCACCTTATTCGGGGTTACCGCTCGAGAGGCCATTTGCTTGCAACAACCAACCCGATCCAGAAACGCAAAGATCGCCAGCCACAGCTGGACATTGCCGATTTCAACCTTGGAAACGAGGACCTTGATTCTGTCTTTGAAGCCGGAGTTGAAGTTTTTGGCCGTCCTGCAACGCTTCGCGAGATTGTAGATTCGCTGAAAACAATTTATACCAGAAATATAGGTTTTGAGTATCTGTATATCCGCGACCGGGAACAAAAAAGCTGGCTGCGTAAAAAAATAGAGAAAGAAGCACTCAATATGACATTCTCGATTGATGAGAAAAAACATATTCTTTCCAAGCTGAACGAGGCTGTTGTTTTTGAAAACTTTCTTCATACAAAATATTTAGGTCAGAAACGCTTTTCGCTTGAAGGCGGAGAAACCACCATTCCTGCGCTGGATGCCATGATCAACAAGGCAGCAGAAATGGGCGTTGTGGAAGTAATGATCGGTATGGCGCACCGCGGACGTCTGAATGTGCTTGCCAATATCATGCAGAAAACCTACGGACAGATTTTTAACGAGTTCGAAGGAAATTTGCCGGATCAGGTCTGGGGCGATGGCGACGTAAAATACCACATGGGTTTTGCAAGCCAGATCACAACCAAGAACGGTGAAAAAGTACATCTGAAACTGGCGCCTAACCCGTCGCACCTTGAAGCCGTGAATCCGGTTGTGGAAGGTTATATCCGCGCACGTGCCGACGGCATGTACGACAGCGATTATGACCGTGTGCTGCCAATCCTGATTCATGGCGATGCAGCCGTTGCAGGACAGGGGATTGTTTATGAAGTAACGCAGATGTCCGCGCTGAACGGGTATTATACCGGCGGAACAATCCATTTTGTGATCAATAACCAGGTTGGTTTTACAACGGATTTTATTGATGCAAGATCGAGTATTTACTGTACGGATATTGCCAAAATTGTGGATGCGCCTGTACTTCATGTGAACGGAGACGATCCGGAAGCGGTTGTTTTCTGTATGCGCCTTGCCGTGGAATACCGTCAGAAATTCAACAAAGACATTTTCATTGATATGGTTTGCTATCGTCGTCACGGTCACAACGAAGCAGACGAACCGAAATTTACACAGCCGGTTTTATATAAATCCATTGAAAATCATCAGAACCCGAGAGAAATTTACCAGAAAACACTGGCAGACCGCGGGGACGTAGATGCGCAGCTTGCTGCCAATATGGATAAGGAATTCAAACAGCTTCTTCAGGAAAGGCTGGATATGGTAAAGCAAAAAGCATTGCCTTATACCATGCCGAAACTGGAACAGGAATGGCATACGCTCCGCAAGTCGAAACCGGAAGATTTCGAAAAATCTCCTGAAACGGGTGTTCCGCTGGAAGTACTTGAAAAAGTTGGAAAAGCATTGATCTCGACGCCTGAGAATTTCAACAGGCTGAAACAAATCGACAAGCTGCTCAAAGACCGCGAGCAGATGATTTTTGACAAGAAAGAAGTAAACTGGGCAACAGCCGAGTTGCTTGCTTACGGTTCTATTCTGGCCGAAGGAAATATTGTAAGGCTTAGCGGCCAGGATGTGCAGCGCGGAACGTTTTCACACCGTCATGCCGTGCTGAGAGATGTCGAAACCAACGCTGCATACAGCAATCTGGACCATATTCAGGAAAATCAGGGTCCGTTCATGATTTATAACTCGCTGCTTTCAGAGTATGGCGTGCTGGGTTTTGAATTTGGCTATTCCATGGCTAACCCGAATGCACTTGTAATTTGGGAAGCACAGTTCGGGGATTTTGCGAATGGCACACAGGTTATTATTGATCAGTTTGTGACTTCCAGTGAAACCAAATGGGACCGCTGGACGGGATTGGTTATGCTGCTTCCTCACGGATATGAAGGACAAGGGCCGGAGCACTCGAATGCACGTCCGGAACGATATCTTCAACTATCGGCCAATTACAACATCATTGTTGCCAATGTTACAACACCGGCGAACTTTTTCCATCTGCTCCGCAGGCAGCTGAAATTTCCTTTCCGCAAGCCGCTGATCGTGATGTCGCCGAAATCCATGCTGAGGCATCCGCTTTGTATTTCTCCGATTGATGATCTGGTGAACGGATCTTTTCAGGAAACCATCGGCGATACTTACGCGGATCCGGCAAAAGTTACCAAAGTGCTTCTTTGCACCGGAAAGCTTTATTACGAACTGTTTGAAAAACAGCAGACTGACAAACGGGATGATGTTGCAATTATCCGTCTGGAACAAATGCATCCTTTTCCGCAGAACCAGATCGATGCATTGCTCGGACCATATGAAAATGCTAAGGTATACTGGGTGCAGGAAGAGCCCTTCAACATGGGCGGCTGGACATTTATGCTGAGAATGTATAAAGGAGCCAAACCTCTGGAAGTAATTGCCCGTCAGTCCAGTGCTTCGCCTTCAACCGGATTTTCCAAAATCCATGCGAAAGAGCAGGCCGAAATCATCAACAGAGCTTTTGAATGATTATTCCTATAATGTTTAGACACTTAATTCGATAACAAGATTGCACATAAAATGGCTGAAATTGAAATAAAAGTACCGCCCGTTGGCGAGTCGATTACGGAGGTTACAATAGGAAACTGGTTCAAAAATGATGGCGATTTTGTGAAAATGGATGAAGTCATTTGCGGACTTGATTCGGATAAGGCGACGTTTGAACTTACAGCAGAAGCCGAAGGTGTTTTGAATATCAAAGCACAGGAAGGCGATACATTGAATATCGGAGACCTGATTGCAACCATAAATTCATCGTCCAACGGAGAAACCAAAACGCAGGCTCCACAGCAGAAAGCCTCGGCTCCAAGTGAAGCGGGTGCTGAAAACGTAGCGGACAAAGCCGGCGAGCCTGCTTCCGTTGCAGCAGCACAGCAACAAGCACCTGCGCCAGTCGCAGAAGCGCCTGCAGGTTCAAAAAAAGCTTACGAAATGAAAGTTCCTACGGTAGGAGAATCCATTACAGAAGTCACTATTGCTTCGTGGAGCAAAAAAGACGGCGACCACGTGGAAGTAGACGAAATAATCTGTGAGCTGGAATCTGACAAAGCCACGTTTGAGCTTCCGGCAGAAGCTGCGGGAACTCTAAGGATTGTCGGCAAAGAAGGCGATACGCTTCCGATCGGTGCGGTTATCTGCACCATCGAGCAAGGATCCGGATCACCGGCGGCAGCTTCTGCTCCGCAAACGGCGGCTCCTGCTTCTGCACCGGCTGCTGCTGACAAGAATTCCAGCGACAAACATGCATCTCCGGTTGCTGCAAAAATCCTTGCTGAAAAAGGAATTGATCCGAAAGATGTAAACGGTTCAGGGTCAGGCGGAAGAATCATGAAAGACGATGCTTTGAAAGCGGGCAGCAAACCTGCTGAACAGGCACCAGCTGCACAGTCTGCATCGGCTCCGTCCAAACCTGCTCCTGCTGCTCCTGTGCAGACACAGGCCGGTGCCCGCGGACAGCGCAGAGAAAAAATGTCGTCACTACGCAAAACCATTGCCCGCAGGCTTGTTGCCGTTAAAAATGAAACGGCCATGCTGACTACTTTCAACGAAGTGGATATGAAGCCGGTTATGGACGTACGTGCGAAGTTCAAGGATAAGTTCAAGGAAAAGCATGAAGTCGGTTTGGGCTTTATGTCATTCTTTGTCAAAGCAGTAACCATTGCATTGAAAGACTTCCCGGTTATCAATGCCTATATTGATGGAGAAGAACTGGTATATAATGATTACAGCGACATTTCAGTAGCTGTTTCAACGCCACGCGGACTGGTTGTACCAATTATCCGCAATGCAGAAACACTGTCATTTGCAGCCATTGAAAAGGAAATTGTGAGGCTTGCCGTTCGTGCACGAGACGGAAAACTGGGAATGGACGAAATGACTGGCGGAACGTTCACCATTACGAATGGCGGAACATTCGGTTCGATGCTTTCAACTCCGATCATTAATGCGCCGCAGTCAGCCATTCTCGGCATGCATAACATTGTGGAGCGCGCTGTTGTTGTAGACGGACAAATTGTAATTCGACCGATCATGTATGTGGCGTTATCTTACGATCACCGGACGATTGACGGCAAAGATTCTGTAAGCTTTCTGGTAAGGGTAAAACAACTTCTGGAAGATCCGATGCGATTATTGCTGGATATGTAATCTGTTTCAGGATATAGAAAAAGGGAGAGTCAGTTCGTCTGATTCTCCCTTTTTTGTTTGCAGTTTAATCTTAGTTCAGCTTGTCATTTTCTTTATGCCTTGTGCTGTCACGCTGTGTTTTCTTGGCCATATTCTTTTCAAAAGCTTCCGTAAGATTAATCCCGGTCTGATTGGCGAGACAAATCAGGACCCAGAGAACATCCGCCATTTCATCGCCGAGATCCTTTCCGAGATCCGATTTCTTGAAAGACTGATCACCGTAAGTACGGGCCATAATGCGCGCCAGTTCACCGACCTCCTCTGTCAGGATCGTCATATTGGTAAGTTCAGAGAAATAACGGACACCGTATGTTTTTATCCAGATATCCACTTGTGACTGAGCATCTTCAAGCGTCATAAATTTGTATTAAAAAGATGAAAATTAAGAATCAGATCCGGTTTCTGGAATCAATTACAATGGTTACAGGGCCGTCATTCAGCAGTGCTACTTTCATATCAGCGCCGAATTTTCCGCACTGGATCGGTTTTCCGAGTTCATTTTCCAGAAACGTGATCATATTTTCATAGAGCGGAATGGCTACGTCATGCCGGGCTGCTTCGATGAACGACGGGCGGTTTCCCTTTTTGGTACTTGCGTGAAGGGTAAACTGACTGATCAGTAAAATATCGCCGTCAACAGATTTAAGGTCAAGGTTCATTTTGCCTTCCTCGTCGCTGAAAACGCGCAGACCGGCAATTTTCTTTCCAAGCCATTCCATATCTTCCCGGTTATCCAGATGCGTAATGCCGAGTAATACCAGAAAACCGGTTCCGATCTCGCCGTGAATTTTTCCTTCTATTGTAACCGATGCATTGCTTACCCGCTGAATAACTGCAATCATGAAAAAGAAACGTAATTTGAATCAGGTTATGAATTTGGTATGATGTCAAAAGTAAGCGTTAGAAAGGTTTTTAACGCAGGAAGTTGCGCTTCTGCCGTGAAATTTTAATCCGTATCAACATTTTTACCGGCAAGATCAGCCTGCTCATTTATCAGAAGGTATTTTACGGAACAATATTAAAGATGCAGGAAAAGTTACAATTTAGGGAAACAATTAATCCGGTCCGGAAACTTGCCATGAAAGAAGAGCGCATATCGGTTTTTGACATTTTTAAGATAGGAATTGGTCCTTCCAGTTCACATACACTCGGTCCCTGGCGTGCAGCACAGCTTTTTCTCAAATCGCTGAAAAACAAAGCGGATGAGATTTACTCCGTACAAGTACACCTTTACGGCTCGCTGGCGAAAACCGGAAAAGGGCACGGAACGGACATTGCGGTAATGCTGGGTTTGAGCGGGTATGATCCGGTGACAATGGAAACGGCATCCATCGACCGGATTCTGGATGAAATTGCTGCATCGGAAACCATTCAGCTTCACGGTGATTTGAAAATTCCTTTTTCACCAGAAACCGATATTGTCTTTCATAATTCAGAATCGTTGCCTTTTCATCCGAATGGCCTGATTTTCAAGGCAGTCACCAAGTCCCAAACCAGCATTGAAGAAACCTACTATTCAACAGGCGGAGGTTTTGTCGTTTGCGGAGAAAGTGACGATACTGCTTTACTGCCACATGTAAAACTTCCTTTTCCAATCGACAATGCAGCTGATCTGCTGAACTGGCATCAATTAACCGGAAAGCCGATCTGGGAAATTGTACTGGAAAATGAGAAAGTCTGGAAAGATGAAAAACGGGTACGCGAAGATTTGCTGAATATCTGGCATGTCATGCAGGAAAGTATTTTTCACGGTTGCCAGACCAAAGGCATTCTGCCGGGCGGACTTCATGTGCAGCGACGTGCGGCCGAGTTAAACCAGAAACTTTTAAATGGAAAACAGTGTGCAGGCTGTGACGATTGGATTGATCTGATCCGTGCAGGCGGCCAGGGTTTTAACTACACACTGGACTGGGTAAGCTGTTTTGCACTGGCAGTTAATGAAGAAAACGCGTCGTTCAGCCGCGTGGTTACCGCTCCTACGAATGGCGCAGCAGGCGTTATTCCGGCTGTTCTCCAGTTTTATCTTACTTTTTGCGGCGGTACGGAAGAAGATGTATTCCGGTTTTTACTGACCGCCGGAGAAATAGGAAGCATATTCAAGAAAGGGGCGACGATTTCGGCTGCTATGGGCGGCTGCCAGGCGGAAATCGGTGTTTCTTCTGCCATGGCTGCTGCCGGTTTGACGCAGGTTTCGGGCGGAACGGCGGAACAATGCCTGATGGCAGCGGAAATAGCCATGGAACATCATCTGGGCATGACGTGCGATCCCGTCGGCGGATTGGTGCAGATTCCGTGTATCGAACGCAATACAATGGGCGCGATCAAAGCGATAACTGCTTCGCAGCTTGCCATGCAAAGCAATCCTTCCAATGCAAAAGTTTCCCTTGACAATGTGGTTAAAACCATGTGGCAAACGGCGCTGGACATGAACAACCGCTACAAGGAAACCTCCGAAGCCGGACTGGCCGTAAACATTCCGATCAGCCTTAGTGAATGCTGAGCTGATTGATCTTATAGATTTAAAAGCAAATGCGCAAGCCCGAAGTAAACGCCGTAACCGATCAGATCATTGGCCGTTGTGATAAACGGCCCGGAAGCAACCGCCGGATTGATCCCGATTTTTTCCAGCAGAATGGGCGTAATCGTTCCCATAAAAGAAGCCAGGAATACAACGGACATCAAAGCCGTGGAAACAACCAGTGCAAGCTGCATTTCATTCCCGATCAGAAGATTGAAGCCAAACACGATGCAGCTGATTATTAATCCATTGATAAAGGCTACGGCAAGCATTCTGATCAGCCGCTGACCAACCGTCGTATCCAGGCCGGTTTTATCCGCCAGGCTTTGCAGAATAATCGATGAAGTCTGGATTCCTACGTTGCCGCCCGTGGAACCGATAATCGGAATAAAGGCAGCCATGGCCGGAATGATTTTGAGGTCACCTTCAAAAAAACTGATGAATTTGGCCGCCAGAATACCGCCTGTCATGCCGACGAGCAGCCAGGGAAGGCGCGCTTTGGTTTGCTGCCAGATCGTATCGTCTTCTTCCACATCGCCCGTTATACCCGCCATGGCCAGCGTATCGGAACTAGCCTGATCCGTAATGACGTCGATCACGTCATCAATCGTAATACGTCCGAGCAGTTTTCCCTGAACGTTCACAACCGGCAATGCATCCAGATCATAACGCTGCATAAGCTCTGCCACTTCTTCGGCCGGCCTGTACGTCTCGACAAAAATCACATCTTTATCATACAAGCTTTCGATCCGCGTATTTTTGTGCGCCAGCACGATCTTTTTCAGGGAAAGCAACCCGAGCAGTTTGCCGGCATCGTCGATGACATACACGGCATAAACTTTCCCGACATCTTCGGCCTGCTTTCTCAGTTCCTCAATGCATTCATTTACAGTCCAGTTTACATTTGCCTTTACAAGTTCCTTCTGCATCAGGCCGCCCGCAACGTCTTCGTCGTAATGAAGCAGATCCAGAATGAAACGCGCCTGTTCGCGGTCTTCCAGCAAGGCAATCACTTCTTCTCTCACCCGGATCGGCTGCTCGTTCAGCAAATCCACGGCATCATCGGAATCAAACAGATTGACAAAACGGGATATTTCCTCGGATGAAAAAGCCTTCAGGAATTCCTTGCGCCGGTGCGGGTCCATATCCGCAAGGATTTCGGCTCCTGTTTCCATGTCCAGCTGACTGATGAGGTATTTGGCATCTTCGGTTTCAAGCTCGTACAAAAGTCCTGTAATATCCGCTGTAAAAAGACTTTCTATTTCGGAACGGATGGATACAGCATCTTCTCTAGCAATCAGTTCCTCGACATGGCCTACGTATTCTTTGGTTAATTCAAACGTCATTGTTACTGGCTTTTGGCATTTTTCAAAACGGCTCTGACTTGATGAAGCATCTGTTTATTTCAGGCCTGCGAAGTAAGGCTTTCCGCAAGTCTGGTCAGTTCCACAAAGTCGTTGACACTTAACTGTTCGGCCCGTTTCGTCAGAAGCGGATGTTCCGGAAATTCACCCACTGGTTTTAACGCGTTCCTCAACGTTTTTCTGCGCTGGTTAAAAGCCGTTTTTACAACCCGGAAAAACAACTTTTCATCACAGTCCAGTGAAACCGTAGCGTTCCTTCGTAAACGGATCACGCCGGACTGTACTTTGGGGGGCGGGTCGAAAGCGCCCGGCGGAACTGAAACAAGGTAATCTATATCGTAAAAAGCCTGTAAAAGGACACTCAGAATCCCGTAATCCTTGTTTCCCGGCGGCGAGGCAATCCGTTGCGCCACTTCCTTCTGCAGCATGCAGACAATCTCCGGAATCCGGTCCCGGATCTGCAAAGCCCGGAAAAAAATCTGCGAAGAAATGTTGTACGGGAAATTTCCGATGATGGCAAACGGTTCGGGAAAAAACTCGTCCGGATTGAATTTCAGGAAATCGCCGGAAATAATCCGCGGGGAAAGTTCGGGGAAATGCTGGTTGAGGTAATCGACAGATTCTGTATCTATCTCGATCACAAAAGTACTGAAACCGTTCTTTTCCAGTAAAAACTGTGTAAGCACGCCCATACCCGGCCCGATTTCCAGAACCTTGTTATAACAGCCGTGTCCTGAAAGCCCGTCAACGATTTTCTGGGCAATAGCAAGATCTTTTAAAAAGTGCTGGCCAAGATGCTTTTTGGCTCTGACTTTCGAATCATTCCGATTTTTATAATTTATTTTCACAAGTCAAAATTACGGCTTAATTCGTAGATTTATCGAATAAAGAACACGAAGGAATTTTAAAAATACGAATACCCGGATACCATGGAAATGATCTCGTCCCATACCGACTGGCAGGCTATACATGCCACATTGCAGCATCTGAATCTGATCGGAGTAACCTTTTCGCCGGATTTTGTCATTCAGAACATCAGTGCGCATGCCTTGCGAAAAACCGGCTGGCTCGAATCGGATCTCGTGGGGCAAAGTATATTTGACAAGCTGATACCCAAAGACGACGAATATGAAATCAGGCAAATGCTGGAAGAAGGCATTCAGGGAATCCGGAAACTGGAACAAAGGGAAATTCCTTTTCTGGCACAAAGCGGAACGCTGCGTACTTTTTCCATAAACTCGGTTTTGATTCACCGCGAAGATGAAGAAGTCCAGTGCATAACGCTCGTCGGGGATGACATTACGCGCCGCAGGCGAATGGAATCCTCCATTGCCAAATCCAATTCCCAGCTTCAGGATCTTGTCGACAATACGAGTGATCTGATCCAGCTTGTCGCGATCGACGGCAAATTCATTTTTGTAAATAAAGCGTGGCGCGAGGTGCTGGGTTATGGCCTGGACGAAATTGCTTCCATGCGCATGGAAGATATCATCAATCCGCAGCATAAGGAACAGGCGCTTGCGCAGCTGAAACTGATTGAACAGGGAAAAGCCAATCCGAACTTTGAAACCGTATTTTTAAGCAAGGAAGGCAAAAAAGTATTTGTTTCAGGAAGTGTGAACTGCCGTTTTGACAATGGAAAGGCAACGGCGTTCCGCTGCATATTAAATGATTTTACAGAAAAAATCAGAGCGGAAAAAGCGCAGAGCCTGTATTACAGCATTGCCAACTGGACCGTAAACACGCAGAATCTGGACGATTTTTACCAGAGCATTCATGAAGAACTCGGAAAGATCATTGATGTAAAAAACTTTTTTATTGCCCTTTACGACTCGACCAAAAGCTTTATTTATTTTCCCTATTACGTTGACGAGTATTTTACCGGGCACGTGCGCTTCCGGAAACGCCGGCTGGGGAACGGACTTACGGAATATGCCATTGCTTCCAACAAACCGCTTTTTCTTTATGAAGAAGACATTGAAAACCTTGCCAGAACGAACAGTCTTTACTTGTATGGTGCCACGCCGAAGCTGCTTCTCTGCGTTCCGCTCCGGATCGGCGAACGCGTAACGGGAATCATCGGCGTAAAATCGTACGACGATCCGAATATGTTCGATACGCGCGATCTGGAACTGCTTGAATTTATTTCAGGGCAAGTGGCGATGGCCATTGCCAGAAAGCAGAGCGAAGAAGAACTCAGCAAGTATGTAGCCCGTCTGAACGCCATTTTTGACAGCAGCTCGCATTTGATATGGTCTGTCAACAAATCCTTGCAGCTGACTTCGTTTAACCGGAATTATGCGGATCTGATCCAGAATCAGCTGGGCGTGAAGCCTTCGCTGCAGTCTAGTTCCGAGAAATTTGGCTGGCGTATGGTCGGCAACAGCAACCGGAGAACGCTGGAAACAAAGTACCGCCAGGCGCTGAAAGGAGAGCCGCAGTATTTTGAATTCAAGATTGACCGCAAGGATGATGGCGAAATGTGGCTTGAATTCTATCTCAATCCAATTCATTATGCAGACGGTTTGATCGAAGAGGTTTCGGGAATTGCACGCGACATAACACGCCGGAAAGAAGCAGAATTGTCGTTAAGGCACAGCGAAGAACTTTTCCGGGGCATTTTTGAAAATCTTCAGGATATATATTGCCGCATTAACCGCAAAGGTGAAATCACTATGATCAGCCAGTCGGTACTGAAAAGGCTCGGTTATTTGCCGGATGAAGTAATCGGTCACCGGATTACTGAATTTTTCTCTGATAAGAAACGCATTCATTCCGCGCTGATCCGCCTGCGGCGTACGAAAAGCCTTCGCAATTTTGAAATCACACTGTACCGTAAAGACGGAACGGAACGTCAGTTTATGATCAATATGCTGATGTTTACAAATGACAAGGGCAAACCGACGGAAGTCGCCGTGCTGGCGCGGGATATTACCGAGCTGAAACGCAATGAACAGGAATTGCTGAAAGCCAAGGAACATGCCGAACGTTCGCTTAAAGTAAAGGAAGGTTTTCTGGCCAATATGAGCCATGAAATCCGTACGCCGATGAACGGCGTAATCGGTATGATCGACCTTTTGGGCGAAACGCCGCTTAATGTAGAGCAGAAGGATTATGTGCTAACGATCAAACGCTCTTCAGAAACGCTGCTGAACATTCTGAACGATATTCTGGATTTATCCAAAATAGAAGCGGGCAAAATGGAACTTCACGAAGCTCCGATCGCCGTAGAAGAACTGCTTTTAAAACTGGTTTCTTTGTTTGGACAAACGGCCAAAAGCAAGGGCAATACGCTTACCTATCACATCGCACCGGAAATTCCGAAATACATTATTGCCGATCAGACGCGGTTGCTTCAGATTCTTTCAAACCTGACTTCCAACGCGCTTAAATTTACCGAAAATGGCGCCGTGAAAGTTTTTCTGACACTGGAGAAAAAAGACGGGAATTTTTACAAGATCAAAGTGGAAGTTCAGGATTCGGGAATCGGTATCAGCGCGATGGACAAACAGATCCTGTTTACTTCATTCACGCAGCTAGACAATTCCTCGCGCAAATCGTTCGGCGGTACCGGTCTCGGACTGGTAATTTCCAAGCAATTGTGTGAACTCATGCACGGCGATATCGGCGTGGAATCCGAACTTGGAAAAGGAAGTACGTTCTGGTTTACCTTCGAAACACAGGAAACATCCATTGCGCAAGTCGGTACCATAGGCCAGTTGAACGAAGATCAGCCGATAGAAAATGTATTTTCCGATTATCATCCGAAAATCCTGCTTGTGGACGACAATGCGGTAAACAGGAAAGTGGCCAATGAAATCCTGAAAAAATCAGGCTGTCAGGTGGATCTGGCCGAAAGCGGGTTCAAAGCCATTGAAATGGTCAAAGCCAACGGTATGGAAAAGGGTTACGATATTATTTTTATGGATATCCAGATGCCGGATATGGACGGCGTACAGACTTCGCAGGAACTGAAAAAACTTTATCCCGCCGGATTGCCGCCCATTGTTGCCATGACTGCCTATTCCATGAAAGAAGACAGAGACCGCTTTATCAGTCAGGGAATGGACGATTACATTGCCAAACCGATCCGGGCCCAGACGCTGATCCGGAAAGTAAAAGATCTGATGAGCAATGTGGAAAACAAAAAGCTGGAACTGAAACAAAAGGAAATTACAGAAGAAAAAGTATTGCCGGTACTGGATCGTGAAATCATTGATCAGCTGAACGGAATCGGCGGAGCTGATCTGGTCTGGTCGGTTTTTGAGGATTTTGTTACAGAGTCCAATCAGCTTGTGGAAGAAGCGGTGGAAGCCTATGAAAAAGGCGATATCGTAACGGTGAAAAGCAATCTGCATACGCTTAAAGGAAGTGCCGGAACCGTGGGTGTTTCACAGGTGGCTGAAATTGCCAGAGATGCGGAATGGCACCTGAAATCCAACGACACCAGTACATTGTCTGAAGCGCTTCCGCAATTACAGCATGCCTATGAAAAATTTCTGACCAGTTACAACGGGCTTCTTAAGGAATGGCTGGGCTGATTTTTCTGATTGGAAGGAATTCCGGTTAAAAGGATTCATCGGTTCATTGCAGGCTTTGGTCTATAAACAGGTTGCTTCTGTCTATTGCAGGGTTGATCCGGATTGCGCGATTAAACTTTGTTACGGATGCCTGCTCTAAACTGCAATAAACCTTGTAGAAATCATGACCAGAATTCCATACTTCCTGCTGTTCCTGACTTGCCTTTCGCTGACGGCTTTTGCGCAGGAATCAAGTGCACGGTTAACCGGTATCGTCGTTGACAGCGTAAACCACTCGCCGGTTGTGGGTGCATATGTAGCCGTCAGCCGCAACACGCCGGATGCACGTCCGGAATACGTTACGACCGACATAAACGGCAAATTTTCATTCAATGGTCTGAGCAAATCGGTTTCTTATTGGGTGAAAATTACTTATCTGAGTTACAAAGACGTCTCGAAAATGGTGACGGTCAAAGAAGATGTGCAGGATATGGGAACAATCCCATTGGCCGAAGCAACTGCAAACCTGAAAGAAGTCAAGGTTACCGGGCAAGTGACTGCTGTCCAGCAAAAAGGCGATACAACGCAGTTCAATGCCGCTGCTTTTAAAACAAATCCTGACGCGACTTCCGAAGATCTGATCCAGAAAATGCCCGGCATTACGGTTGCAAACGGAACGGTAACAGCGCATGGCGAAACGGTAAACAGGGTTTTGGTAGACGGAAAACCATTTTTCGGCGACGACGCTTCACTTACATTAAAATCATTGCCGGCAGAAATTGTAGATAAAATTGAAGTATTTGACAAGCTGAGCGATCAGGCGCAGTTTACAGGCTTTGATGACGGCAGTGGTCAGAAAACGATTAATATTGTTACCAAAGCCGACAGGAAAACAGGCCAGTTCGGTAAAGTATTTGCAGGGTACGGATTGGATGCCCGTTATCAGGCCGGCGGAAATGTAAGCTTTTTCAAAGGCAATCAACGGATTTCGGTGATTGGGCTCAGCAATAATATCAACATGCAGAACTTTTCCAGTCAGGATTTGCTGGGCGTAACGGGCAGCAGCGGAGGCGGAAGAGGTGGCTCTGGAGGAGCCTCCAACAACTTTCTGGTCGGAAACCAAAGCGGAATAACGGGAACAAATTCTTTCGGACTGAATTACGCCAGCAAGTTCGGCAAGAAAGTGGACGTTTCGGGAAGCTACTTTTTTAACAGAACCGGCAATACCAATCTGCAGAGTACAGAACAGGAATATTTTCTTTCAGGAAATACAGCAAACCAGTTTTACAATGAAGACAGCCGTACTTCCAGCGTCAACTCCAATCACCGGCTGAATTTCAGAGTTGAATACAACATAAATCCCAAAAATTCCCTGATCATCACGCCAAAGCTGAGTTTTCAGGAAAACATTGCTGCAAGTGCAAAAGCCGGACTTACAACTTTGGCCGACGGAAACAGGCTGAACAGTTCCGATAACACACAGACAAACAAAAACAGCGCCTATAATTTTACCAATGACATGCTGTTCCGTCATGCTTTTGACAAAAAGGGCCGTACCATTTCACTGAACCTGAACACACAGCTGAATGACCGGAACGGAACACGCGATCTTTATTCAGAAAATCTGTATTACAGCAGTTTGTCGTTTCCGGATACGGCCATGCGCGGCGATACCATTGATCAGAGAAGCTTTACGTCATCAGGAGGCATAACGCTCGGCGGAAATTTTATTTACACCGAACCAATCAGCACAACCGGACAACTACAGTTCAATTACGGTCTTACCGTCAGCAACAGCAATTCAGGAAAGGAAACGTACAACATGATTCCGGATGAAAATGTGTATGCTGATCTTGATTCACTTTTGTCCAACACGTTTGATAACAAATATGTAACCAATCGCGCCGGACTGGGTTACCGTTACCGTAAAAACAGCTGGACTGCCAACTTTGGAATTGATTTTCAGAACACCGGATTGTACAGTCAGCAAACGGCTCCGCGGAACTCGGAAGTTGATCAGTCTTTTACGAATTTTTTGCCCAGTTTTATGCTGAGTTACCGTTCCAGATCGGGTACGCAGTTCCGGACTTCTTTCCGGAGTTCGACCAATCAGCCTTCGATTTCACAGCTTCAGAACGTTATTGACAACAGCAATCCGCTTTCGCTTACGGCGGGAAACCCCGATCTGAAGCAGGAATACCGGAATATGTTCAATATGCGGTATTCACTGGCGGGAGCGGATCGTCCGTACAATTTCAATGCAATGGTTTTTGTAACACAGACCAACAATGCCATTGTCAATTCCACCTATATTGCGCAGCAACCGACTACGCTGCCAAACGGGATCGTTCTGGAACAAGGTGCCAAGCTGACTGCTCCGGTCAATGTGGACGGAAGCTGGAACGCAAGAACTTTCCTGGCATACGGCAAGCCGGTGGCACCGCTGAAACTGAACATCAATGTGACCTCGGGCTTTAATTATGTAAGATCGCCGGGCCGAATCAATGACATAGCCAATTATTCCAATACGTATGCTGTTTCGCAAGGACTTGTCGTCAGCAGCAACATCAGTGAAAAGCTTGATTTTACCGTTTCGTATTCAGGCAATTACAACATCGTCAGAAACAGCATTCAACCCAATCTGAACAATAATTACTACACGCAGGGCATAACCGGAAGGGTAAACTGGATTTTCGGCAAAGGGTTTGTATTCCAGAGTGATGTTAATAATCAGTCGTACCGCGGCTTGGGCGAAGGATACAATCGGAATTTCACATTATGGAATGCGAGCATTGGAAAGAAATTCCTGAAAAATAATGCCGGTGAACTGAAACTGACCGTCTTTGATATTCTGAAACAGAACAACAGCGTAAACCGCATAGTAACTGAAACGTATGTTCAGGATGTTACAAACCGCGTTCTGACACAATACACCATGCTGACTTTCACTTATACGCTCCGTAATTTTGGTAAAATGCCGGTCCGCAATGAAAATGAAAACCGCCGCCGTGATTTTAACGGCTCACGCGGAAATTTTCCGGGCAGTGAAGGAAGAGGAGCGGGCGGGTTTTAGCTGTTGGCTTTTAGGGGCTAGAGAGATCAATGGTTGAACCAGATTATTGGCTGTGCGGTAAAATGTGAACCATGTAAAAAGGAATTCTTCTTATCCTTATTTAATAGCAGATGTTGTTACTGGGTGTTTCAAATTCAGTAATTAGATCTGCTGTTCTTATTTACTGATACTGCTGTACACCGGGTTTTACCCATTGCTCATTGGTGCCTGCCTGTTGCTTATTATCAAGGCTTGGAAAGTAGCTGTTTTTACATATTTGTCATGGCAGAATTTTCTGCTGAACAATCATAAAAACAAACACATGAAAAAACACTACAGGACAGGCATCTATGCTGTCTTTTCGCCTTTGCTGGTAGGAGTAGGCTATTTACTCTGTAATCCGGAAGTTCCCCAGAGCAAAAGTATTACCACAGTCACTGCCACAAAAAAAATGGAAAATGCACCGGCCGGTTCGACTGCTTTGCCCGATATCCAGCAGCAGCTGGTCAAACGGGAGTACAACATTTCCTTCGATGAGCAAAAGTCAGCAATGCAAAGTCCTAACCGCCGACAAGGACTGCGTGCCTATTACAAGCCGGGCGTATTGACTGTACAAAATCGTGTTGATTCAGCAGGGCATAACTTTTCACTGCAACTGGTCAATGAAGGTATTTATGCAGATGGTAAAAAAATTCTGTCGGCTCAACCCAATGCAACCCTGAAAAATCAGGATACTACCCTTGCGATCAAGCATGCAGGCTTTACCGAAGAATTTGTTAACAATGCGGATGGCGTACGCCAGAACTTTATTATTGAATCAACCCCAAAAGCTACCAAAGAGCTGCAGGTAAGACTTTCAGCAAAAGGCTTGAAGGTTGATGACCTTGAAAACAATGAGTTGCTTTTCTATAAAAATAACCGCAAAGGCGAGCGCGTGGCCAGTCTGGTTTACAAAGACATCCGTTGCTGGGATGCCAATGGAGAAACTTTGCCTGCAACCCTGGCCTATGCAAATGGAACTGTAAGACTAAGCGTAGACGTACAGGATGCTGCTTATCCCGTTACTATTGACCCGATCATAGCAAACGGTAATCCGACCAATGCTAGTACGATTCTGAAAGGGGGCCAAGCAGAGGATTGGTTGGGCAGTGTGGTAACCAGTGCAGGCGATATCAACGGGGATGGGTACAGCGATGTGCTGGCATGCGCTTCCAAATTTGATAACGGTCAGGTTGATGAAGGTGCTGTCTTTGTATATTATGGAAGTTCCTTGGGCATTGCAGGATTTGCACCTCATTTGGAAATGAATCAAAAAGAGGCTCGTTTCGGGTCTTATGCCTCATCTGCAGGTGATATCAATAAGGACGGTTACAGTGATATTGTTATCGGAGCAAGTATGTACGATAACGGAGAAACCAATGAAGGAGCTGCATTTGTATACCTGGGCTCGGCACAAGGTATAGCTTCCTGGCCTGCAAATATACTTGAGTGTAACCAGT
The DNA here is from genome assembly GCF_005860765.1 of Dyadobacter sediminis. GTDB lineage: Bacteria > Bacteroidota > Bacteroidia > Cytophagales > Spirosomataceae > Dyadobacter > Dyadobacter sediminis. Next base: position 857,246 of record NZ_VCEI01000021.1, read on the forward strand.
TTGATGCCAATATGGGCAGCAGTGTCGGAATGGCAGGCGATGTAAATGGCGATGGATATAGTGATATTATTGTCGGGGCTCCTATGTTTGACAAAGGACAGGCTAACGAAGGCGCCGCATTTATATACCATGGATCCGCTACCGGCTTAAATCCTACCCCTAAGTTGCTTGAAGAAAATCAGACTGCTGCCCTATACGGATACCGAGTCAATGGTGCTGGCGATGTGAACGGAGACGGATATAGCGATATCCTCGTCAGCGCACGCGAGTATGACAATGGTCAGACTGACGAAGGCGCTGTTTTTGTATACCATGGATCGGCTTTGGGCATCACTTCCGGAGCTATAAAGGTACTGGAAGGTAACCAGTCTTATGCATACTTGGGCCACAGTGCTGCCACTGCCGGAGACATAAACGGAGACGGATATAGTGACATCATCATCGGTGCCAATATGTATGATAAAGGACAAGCTAATGAAGGAGCTGTATTCATACACTATGGCTCGGATCGGGGCATTGATGCTATACCGGCTTTTATATTGGAGAAGAATCAGGCTGAAGCCCAGTTTGGCAATTCGGTAAACAGTGCTGGCGATGTCAATGATGACGGCTACAGTGATGTGATTGTAGGAGCGCTTTTATATGATAATGGTCAGAACAATGAAGGAGCTGCCTTTGTTTACCATGGTTCTGCCGCAGGATTATCAGCCACTCCTATTTCAATGCTGGAAAGTAATCAAGCCTCTGCCCAGTTTGGTAATATAGTTGCCAGTGCCGGAGATGTGAACGGCGACGGTTACAGCGATGTGATTGTTGGTGCACCTCTGTATGACAATGTATATTCAAATGACGGTGCAGCATTTGTTTGGTTAGGAAAACCTGATAGCGTCATCAGCGAAAACAATTACGCGACTAAGCTGGAGTTTGCTTATCCAAATATGAGTATTGCAAATGCTGGTGATGTCAACGGAGACGGATTTAGCGATTTCATTGTTGGGGTTCCGGGGTATAATGCCAAGGGAGCCGTATTCATCTATCATGGATCTATTTTGGGACTCAGCACGAATCCAAGTACAACCATAGAGAATATACCGATGAGTGCAGCATTTGGTTCTTCAGTGTCCCGTGCTGGTGATGTGAATGGAGACGGGTACGGCGATATCATTGTTGCAGATGTTTCCTACTCTGATATAAATAAAGGCGCAGCCTTTGTATATTATGGTTCAGCACAGGGAATCAATAAAAATGTAAGCACCATTATCAAAAATAAACAGAGCGAATCATTGATGTTTGGCAAGTCTGTGTCCAGTGCGGGCGATGTCAACGGAGATGGCTATGGTGATGTTTTGATAGGAGATGTGAGTTATACCAATGGGCAATATGACGAAGGAGCTGTTTTTGTTCATCATGGATCGGCAGCCGGTATTAACCCGGTCGCTGCCCTTACACTGGAGAGCGACAAAGATTTTGCGCAATTTGGTTATTCGGTATCCTGCGCTGGTGATATCAATGGTGACGGCTATGCTGATATTATTACAGGAGCCCCTGAGTACTCGAACGGACAAAACAAGGAAGGTGCTGCCTTTGTTTATTACGGTGCAGCGCCAGGTATTTCAAAAAATTCAGTTCAGAAATTGGAGAAAGATATTGCAGCTGCCAATATGGGTATCAGTGTTTCCGGAGCTGGAGATGTGAATGGCGACGGGAAGAGTGATGTGATTGTTGGTGCAAATTTGTATAGTAATGGACAGGCACAAGAGGGTGCAGCAATGATTTACTACGGAGATGCGCTCAATCACAAATTAATTTCTGTTCCATCCATTTTGGAAAGCAATCAACCCGGCGCAAAAATGGGTACTTCAGTCTCTGGTGCCGGTGATATGAATGGAGACGGATACAGCGATGTCATCGTAAACTTTCCGAATACTGTTGCACCTTTGAATGCTGAGGGGAAATCAATTATATATTATGGTTCTCCAATCACTGGCAATGGCATAGACAGCAATAGCCCGTCACAAAGCATTAATAACTTCAATCCTGCACCGGTTGCCGGGAGTCTTTCTATGAATTCATCTGTAACATCTGCCGGAGATATCAATGGAGACGGGCACAGCGATCTGGCTATTAATTCAAAATATGCTAACTTCAATAATCAGACAGAAAAAAGCATCTGCCTGATTTATCTTGGAAATAAATCCAATAAGAACCTTCGAAATAACCTGCGCTTGTACAATTCTAATCTAACAACGATTATCAATCAGTCTCAAAAAGCCCAAAGCGATTTTGGAGCAGGACTGTATGCTAAATCTTTTCTGGGTGGTGGTAAAGGCAAGCTGGTTTGGGAAACACAGTGGAATGGAGGACAGTTTAGCAGCAACTTTGAAATGGTAATTACAACCAGCACAAAATACACGGGCATTCAAAATGCTTATGCAAGTCTTGGCCTTAAAGGGACTGAGCTTAAAAATGTAATTGCCAAGCGAGGCATTTACGCCACCAGAGTTCGGGCACGTGTAAAATACGATCCATCCACTGCACTGACAGGACAGATGTACGGACCATGGCGGTATGTCACCGAATGCGTAACAGGAAACAGTTCTTCACCTGTACGGGAAAATGCTGTTAACAACATGTCAGAAACGATTAAAGCAAAGGTAAAGTCTGAATCAGAGGAATTTGCAAAGGATGTCAGCATATACCCGAATCCGGCAGCTGATATACTCTTTATTGAATCGGAAAGCGCTTACGAGATTAAAAGTGTACAACTTTTATCCGTTGACGGAAAATCCGTTTATCAGTCCACGACATCCGTAAAGCAGATCAATGTAAGTGAACTTTCAGCAGGAAGTTACATCCTTGTTATTACGAACAAAGACGGTGTAAAGAACAGCAGGAAAGTGTTGATTACTAAATAGCACCAATCGTCGGTTAAGCAGAAAGTAAGTGCATTGTAAGAATCGTTTTTGTATGAAGATTTAAAACTTCAACTTGTACAATGCTTTACTTTCATGCAACTGGCAACTTGGTTATCCAGAGAAAAGTAAATTGTGAAGAAGAATTATTTCAGCAGGTTTCAAGCAACTACTTGAATCAGTTCAGATTTTGATAATAACAAAAATCCCGGAGCATCGCGCTTCGGGATTTTTTGTTATTAGACAATAAACTTTTTTTATTTCTTTTCAGGAAACGGAATAATCAGTTTTTCGCCACGTTCCGAAATATCCCTTGTCTTGCCGTTGGCTTTCATAATGGCTCCCTTGCTGACATTGTATTCATTGGCGACAACCCTTAATATATCGCCCGGACCAACCGTATGCACGGCTTTTACCTGAACTTTCAGTTTGGTTACACCGGCCTTGATATCCGGAACGGAAGAATTGAGTCCTTTTAACGTTTCTGTTTTCAGGTTATATCGCGCTGCGATGCTGGAATAGGTTTCGCCGCTTTTTACTGCATGCGTTATTTGTTGCCCGCCAAGCGACGATGCTGAAATAGCAGGCGTTTCCTTTTTTGCCGGTTTTTCAGGTTCTTCTTCCTCTGCCTTCCTGCCGGTTTCAGCAACAGCTTCATCCTCGTCTGCGGGCTCGTCCAGAACCGGCTCTTCGGCATTCTGGCCCACACTGGAATCCACAACAATAGACGTCAGTTCTTCCGAGTTGGTGGAACTGTCAGAAATGTATTCATAACCCACATAAAGCATTGCCAATACCAGAAGAACTAATACAAGCAGCGTTACAACGGGCAGATTCGATTTCTCGGTCGGGCGAATGTTTCTTTTCTTGGGGAATTCATCTTCCATAGCTGAGTTGAGATTCTTTAATGTGGTGTTTTTTAATATCTACGAAATTACTTAAGACTTGTTGTTTTACAAGTTCATTTTCAATTGCTCGTTCATGTCGGCAACTTTCTGTTTCAGGTTGTTTTTGAAAAGATCCAGTCGTTCCGCAACGGCTGCATCGCCTGCACCGATAATCTGGGCAGCCAGAATGCCTGCATTTCTTGCTCCGTTGAGCGCAACGGTTGCAACCGGAACGCCGGAAGGCATCTGAAGAATGGAAAGTACCGAATCCCAGCCGTCAATGGAATTGCTGGATAAAACGGGAACACCGATAACCGGAAGCGATGTAAGTGACGCAACCATGCCGGGCAAATGCGCCGCGCCGCCGGCCCCGGCAACAATTACCTTTAATCCGCGGCTGCGGGCAGAAACTGCATATTCCAGCATGCGTTCGGGTGTGCGGTGCGCAGAAACGATTTCCATTTCGTATGCAATTCCCAGTTCGTTCAGTGCGTCAGCGGCTTCCTGCATTACTTTCCTGTCGGAAAGGCTTCCCATAATTATTCCAACCATTTCAAATGTTCGTTTCTTTAGTGCGATTCTTTACTGATGACTTTTATATTCCTTTTAACAAATTCCACTTTCTCTTTTAATGCACGGATGTCCGTATCCATAATGGTGATATGCCCCATTTTACGGAATGGCTTGGTAACGAATTTCCAGTATAAAAACGGGAAAACCTGTTCGGTTGCCAGCAGTGTTTCCATACCTTCGTAAACCGCTGACCCCTGAAAACCTTCTTCGCCCAGCAAATTGACCATTGCCGACGGGCCGTATGCATGCGTGCTTCCAAGCGGCAGGTTCAGAATGGCGCGCCAGTGCTGTTCATATTGCGAGGTTGCATTGGCGCGGATCGTATGATGGCCGCTGTTATGCGGGCGCGGCGCCACTTCATTGATCAGGATTTCGCCTTCGGCAGTCAGGAAAAGTTCCACCGCAAGTAACCCGACAATCTGAAATGCTTCTGCTGTTTGCCGGGCTGTTTCCTGTGCTTTCCGGTCAATTTCAGGGTCAATTTCAGCGGGGGCAAAAAGGTATTCGACTAAATTGTGTTCCGGATGAAAAACCATTTCCACAGTCGGGAAAGTAACCACTTCTCCGGAAGGATTTCTGGCAACAATCACCGCCAGTTCTTTCTGGAACGGAACCGCCTTTTCAAGCAGTCCAGGCTGGTCAAATGCTTTGTCAAAATCGTTTTCTGAGGCAATCCGCTGCACTCCGCGTCCGTCATAACCGTCTTTTCCCAGCTTGTGAAAAGCAGGCAGAAAGGATGCATGACGGGCCGTATCGTTCCGGTTTTCGGTCAGTATAAATTCGGCGGTAGGAAGATCATTCTCAATGTAAAACTGCTTCTGAATGCGTTTGTCCTGTATTTTCCGGATGACGGCAGGCTGCGGATAGATCTTTTTTCCTTCCTTTTCCAGTGCTTCCAGCGCATCCACATTGACTTTTTCAATTTCAATGGTGATTACATCCAGCTCTTTTCCGAAATTATAAACCGTATCGTAATCCTGTAATGATCCGTGATGAAAATGAGGTGCGATTTTTTTGCAGGGGGCTTCGGCATCCGGGTCCAGAACGTGTATTTCCAGATTCCAGTCTATGGCCGCCTGCAGCAGCATCAATCCAAGTTGTCCGCCGCCAAGAATTCCTATTCGGGATGAAAGCATTTAAAATAATCGGTAATGTCTTGCAAAATTGGTGTAAAAACCGCTAACATAAAACCCTGCCGCGATCTTTTAATAAATTGCAACGGCTGCAATTCCCGTCCGGCTTATTTCATCCACCGGATCAATGCGACTTCAATCATCAGAAAGAACAACGCGCCGTATAAAAAGTATTTCCAGAGATTGGTGCCCATGTTCTGCTGCTGAAAAGCCGTGGAAAAAGCGTCGTCATCAATTTTGTCAAAAACAGCTACATTCTTCTGCCCCACGAAAATGGAACGCAGTTCATCCGGTGAGTAATACTGAAGCCGGGATTCTGCATGGTTATGGTTCAGCGCAATGATTTGTTCCGTTTTGTCATTTCTGACCAGTTCAAAATAGCCTGCGTCCAGACCTTCGCTGAGCTGATCGCCCTGCGGGATTTCAAGCAATAACTGATTTCCGGTCATGCGCTGAACGGGAATGATTTCAGCTTTGTTCCGGCGCAATTTGTAGACTGCATTGGCTTCCGGGTTGTTGAGGTTCAGCGCGATCGGGTTTTCATCAAAGGTGAAAGAAGTTCTTTGTGCGCGTACGCTGGAAGCGGCAATTTTATACATGACAGGAACAAAAATCGCATGCTGCGCAATATTGCCGTTTTCAGGATTGAAAGGCGCAGAAAAAAGATAGACTTTCCCGGTTCCCGATGTGGCCTGATTCAGATACGGCTGCCCGTTGCGTAACGAAAGCAGCAGTTGTCCTGCTCCCGACCAGTTCCAGACGGAAGCAACTGTCGGAAGGTTAAGGTTGATTTCCTGCCGTACCGACTCTTCAAAAACGTCGCTGAAAAACGGATTGTTCCTGTCCGGCGGTGCCAGTGCAATCGGAGCCGGACTGGTCGTTCCGGTTGTGCTCAGTCCGCTTATGTCCAGACCACTCAGAAATCGGCTGTAATTTTCGGCAACAGGTATTACCGGAGGAACAACGGCAATGCTGCCGCCTTTGTTACGTACAAAATCGGTCAGATCCTGCGGCAATGTGCCCGAAAGCTGATCCACGCCTTCCAGAATAACAAGGTCCGAGTTTTTAATCAGTCCCGGATCTATATTCTGTGCGCTGTAACTCTGCACGGAAAACAGACTGTCGTTGGCATAAACATTCTCGATGTAATTGCCGCTGGATTTCTGCCCGTAAATATGCAGAATCCGGATCAGCGGAGAAGCATTGAGTACAAAATAGTAATTATTATCGAAAGTAACCGGAAAATCATCAAAGGTAATCTGGCCTTTTTTATAGCCTTTTCCTTTCAGGTTGAAATTGAACTTGGCCGTTGCATTGCCGTTTGCGGGCACATTTACCGAAGCGGTCGAAGCCTGCGTATTGTCCAGCGTAAGTTTCAGGATGACGTTCTTGGCTTCCTGTTTTCCCGAATTGCTCACTTTTACAAACAGGATGTTATTCTGAAGTTCGCGTATGAACGGCGTGTTCAGCCATGCGGAATCTACAAAAACGTTTTTTTCGGGTACGGCCTGAATCGGCACCAGAAAGAGCTTGCTGGCCGTATCGATTTTCAGGCCGGACAAATCGCCGGAAGTACTTTTCTGGAAATCTGAAAACCAGAAAAGCTGGTTGGTACCCGCATTCTGATGCTTGATCATCAGGTTTTCCTGTCGTCTGTAAACCTGTTCCAGCGTTCTCGGCGTATTGGATAAATCGATGGTTGTAAGCCGGTCACGTAATTTCTCGGCAGAATAAAGCCCTTGTTCCTGCGAAGAAAAATCATTGGTGACCATCTGAAGCGTTGTCACATTTCGTAAAATTCCAAGCAAATCGCTCAGCCGGCTTGTTGCAAGATCCAGATACCGTTTGGTATTCAGCTCGTTCTGCATGCTGTAAGAATTATCGAGATACAAACTCGTGATTCCTCTTCTGTCTACGGCCAGGCTGTTTGCTGCCGGCAGAAACGGCTGTGCAAAGGCAAGCGCAAGGCAGACAATGGCCAGAATCCGCGCCGCCATGACAAGCCAGTGCTTGATTTGCCGGACCGAGCGCGTTTTTGTATCCACTGCTTTCAGAAAAGCGACATTTGTAAAGTAAATGCGCTTTGTTCGCCGGAAATTGAATATGTGAATGGCAATCGGAACAGACACAGCCAGTAAGCCCCATAAAAACGACGGAAAAAGAAAACTCATTTGGTTCTGTATTATCGTGTTTGTCAATTGTTCCTATAATCCGGACCGCAGATTAAAGAATGATGCTAATTCAACGCAGTTAAGAAAGACAAATTACATGAAATTCTCCTAACTACTTTTTATTTCGGCACCTTTCTGATATGTGTGTGGCTTTTTCCTAACTTTGCACTTCTTTTTCGCAATCCATGTTTTATCTATAAAGTTGCGGAACAGAACAGGAAATTGCTAATTTAAATCAAGTTATGGCCAAAGTTTCGGTAAATAAACACCAGCCCGTCTATCAAATGCCTACGAACCCGGCCGCGGTTCGAACGAAGAAGTATGCCTTAGCAACCAAGAAATACGTTACGCTGGCCATGCGTTATTTTTTCAAAACGCAGCTGAAATGGGGCCTTATTCCGCTTGCATTGATCCTGATCAATGCCGTTCTGAACCTCACCGGTGTTTATCCGAACCTCTGGATTTATATCACTGCGATTATCGGTTCCATACTTTATGTATTGTTCTGGCTGATCCAGTTTACAGGCATCACACAGCTGGCGCAGTACAAGCCTATGTTCGAAAAATTTCAATACGAAATTGACAATCGTCAGATTCTGATGAAGTTGAACATGAAAGAAGGAAGCGTTATCAAATGGGAACAGATTCTGGAAAGTTATAAAGACAAGGATGCTTACGTTCTGGTTATTTCCAAAGGTCAGTTTATACATCTGCCGTTCACAATCTTCAATTCAGAACACGACATCAAGGTTTTTGAACGCATTTTAAAGCAGAAGGAACAGTTGAAAGCCTAATGGCTCATTTAAGTCAAAAAGAAAAAGCCTGATATTTTACGTCAGGCTTTTTCTTTGTCATTTCAAGAAAGTTAATTCAGGCGGTTTTTAGGTTTTGAGTCCGTTTCCTGTAACTTGGCCTGCTCGTGTTCTTTACCGAATTTCTTTTCGCCTGCCAGTATTTCAATGGACAAATGATTTTCACTTGGCGGGATCGGGCAGTTAAAGCCGTCACTGTAAGCACAATATGGATTATAAGCCTTGTTGAAGTCAAGCGTGTAGACATTATCCTTCAGATCCGTTGTTTTCAAATCCAGATAACGGCCGCCGCCGTAAGTTTCCATGCCGTTTGTTTTATCTTTAAACGGAATAAAAAGGTAGTCCTTGTATTTTGCCAGCGACTGCAGGCTCAGGCTTCTGTAAACACTCAATGTCTGTCTTCTGCCGTTCAGCCTGAATTTCAGCTCGCCGTATTTTACATAAGTTTTGTTTACGCCGCTGTAAGTCGGCATTTCAAAAGCAGTGCTTTTGCTTTTTTCAAAACGGGCCGTAACGCGGTAAGTGGAATCGGGTTCAAAAAAATCAAGAAAGGCAAGGTCTGCTTTTTTCAAAGGCGAGTTGGCGGAATGCAGAAATTCCTGTTTGTACTTCTGGCGGTGTTTGTCAATTTCTTGGCTGAAATTCTGGGCACAAACAAGCTGGCCGGCGGTCAGGAACAATAGGAGCAAGGCTGTAATCGTCTTCATTTTTTTATGTGATCCGGCAAGTTAGCTTGCCGGATGGTTAATTGTTAACTTAATGAACAACCGATCTTTATGGTTTTTCAAACGGTTATTTGGCTTTTATCTTAACTACTTCGGATTCTTTGATATTAAAATACTTGGCAACTGAATTGTAATCATTGTAATTAACTGCCCCGTTTGTACGGGCTGCAAAATCCGCCGGAACAATCACAACCCGGAAACTCTGGTTTGCGGTGTAATCCGCCGAGACAGCAGCCAGATTAACCGTTCCGTCAAGAAATATGGAAAAATCCTTGCTGGTGCGATCAAAGTTGTATGTAAGAATTCCATTGGTTAAAAATGCTGTTTGCGGCAAAGGACGGTACGCTACCAGTTTTTCACCATTTACATCCGTTTCTCCCCAGTTAATGTAAACGAGCACTGCATCCGATTCAAGAACATTGACTTTTGCATCTGCAAACGTCAGACCGTACTGATGTTGGTTTGCAACAGTGAAATTCACATTGACCAGATCAAAAGTCGTGCCTACGACATCTATACTTTCTCCTTGCGGGCCCTGAGGTCCCTCGGGACCGCGGCAACCTTGAAACAGCGCCAGGAAAATCAATAAAAGGGGAATGAGCTTTCTGTTCATAAGATGTACTAATTAAATAAATAATTGTTTAAATTTTGGTTTTAGATCGAAATACAATAATAAAGTTTAATTCCGGACAGAGTATTAACTTTCATTAACTAAAATAATTGCGACAACGCTGGATGTAAAATACCTTGCCCGCAAATACAGTTAAATAAATAATGCATTTCGCTGGATAATTAAATTTGCGTTGTTAAAGGATAGATGCTACTTTTCCCATTTATAACAGTAACAATTTTAAATCAAACATCATGATTAATCGTAAAGCAACCGCCGTCTGGAAAGGAACAGGAAAAGAAGGTACCGGAACAATCAGCACGCAGAGTACTGTACTGGAAAATACGCAATATTCCTTCAATACGCGTTTTGCGGAAGGTAAAGGAACAAATCCGGAAGAACTGGTTGCAGCTGCACACGCAGGCTGTTTTGCCATGAAGCTCAGCTTCGAACTGAATGCTGCGGGATTTACTGCAGATGAACTGAATGCAACCGCAACCGTAAGCCTTGATCCTGCAAAAGGGCAGGTTACCAAAAGCCATATCGACCTGAAAGCACAGATTCCGGGAATTTCTCAGGAACAGTTTGCGGAAATTGCTGCCAAGGCGGAAAAAGAATGCCCGATTTCCCAGCTGCTTAATGCTGAAATTTCACTAAATGCAGAACTGGTTTCCTGATTATTCCGGACATCCTTAAAAGCAGAAAGGCATCATTAACTGATGCCTTTCTGCTTTTATTGTCCTGCTTAAAATCTAATCGATAAACAGATCGCTGGCAATACGGTCGGCGAACAGTTTTCCCGGTTCTGTTAAGAGGATAAAGCCGTCGTTCTTTTTTATCCAGCCTTTGGTCAGCATGTTTTCCAGTCTTTTGCCGTTTCGAGCTGTAAAAATGCCTTGCGAAAGTGATTCCAGCTTTTCCAGTTTCACGCCCCATTTGGTACGAAGCCCGGTCAGGATGTATTCGTTTGTCTGGTCAGCGGAGGTCAGAATTTCTGTTGTAGCCGGAATGGTTTCATTCTGAATGGCCTGCAGATATTTTGCATTGTTTGAAATATTGTACTGCCTGCTGCTTCCGTTATAGGAATGCGCACTCGGGCCAATGCCGAGATACGGACGCTGCTTCCAGTAAGAACTGTTATGCCGGCTGTATTGCTGAATGCGTGCAAAGTTGGAAATTTCGTATTGTTCGTAGCCATTTTCTGCCAGTGAACTTACAAGTATCTCAAACTGCCTCGCCGCAAATTCTTCATCAATCGGTTTTATCTTGTTCTTTTTAAGCCAGTTTCCAAAAATCGTCTGCGGTTCAATCGTCAGGCAGTACGCCGAAATGTGCGTAACATCCAGGTCGGAAGCTTTCCGGATGTCTTCCAGTAAAATACTGTGATCCGAAGCTGGAATGGCATAAATCAGGTCAATGGAAATATTCGTAATCCCTGAATCCTGCGCAATCCGGACACATTCTCCAGCCTCGGAAGCCGAATGTACGCGATTCAGAAATTGCAGATGCGGCTCATGAAAAGACTGTATGCCGATGCTCAATCGATTTATGCCGGCTCTTTTAAGCTGTTCTGTTTTTTCCTGATCCAGATCGTCCGGGTTTGCTTCCAGCGTGATTTCCGCATCAGGAGCAACGGTAAAGTTTTTATAAACGGCATTCAGTATGCTGTTCAGCTGTGGTTCCGTCAGCAAAGACGGCGTACCTCCGCCAAAATAAATCGTTTCCACATACGGGTCAGCTAAATAATGCTTCTGCAATTCCATTTCGGAAACAATCGCTTCAGTCATCGCCTGCTTTCCCGAAGTATTGGTACTGAAATGAAAATCACAATAATGACAAGCCTGTCTGCAAAACGGTATATGAATGTATAAATGCATTTATCTTGAATTTTTCTGCCATTCCCAGCCGATCTTCACACCTGCCCAGATGTTATCTTTTGGAGCCGCATTGTAATAACGGTTTCCGAACGCATTCAGGTCGTAGCCAAGGCTGTAAATGCCGGCATGCACTTTTTCGGCCGAGGCGGACAATTCGCTGTAAAGGTGTTGTCCCCAGCTTTTTTTCCAGCTTACGCGTGCAATCCATTGGTTGTAAGGCGTATTTTTAACCGTATTGGCATCGTTCAGGTAAAATGAACTTCCGCTTTGATACGTAACAAATGCTGAAATCCCGAATTTGAACAACGCATCCAGACCGGTACTTTGTGAAAATCTTGGAATGCCCGGAATGAGTTTTCCGCTGAGGTCCACTTCTGCCTGCTGAAAGTTTTCGAAAGTATAACGCGTGTAAGTTCCAGTATTCCAAAGCCGCAGCGACAAAGGATTCTGATAGCCCGAAAGAATATCATAAGCCAGTGTCCATTCCATTCCTTTCTGCCTGGTTTTTCCTGCATTGATAAAATACTCGGCTCCGCCTTCGTTGGTTCTTCTGACAATGGTTTCTTTAAGCCCGAAATGATAAAGGCTGATTTCTCCGGTGATGAATTTTCCTGTTTTCCGGATGCCGACTTCTGTGTTGATCCCTCTTTCCGCTTCCAGGTCTTTGCGGAACCCGCCGGCCGAAGGACGAACTTCCTGCAAGGTCGGAGGTGAAAAACCGCCGCTGTACGAAGCGGTAACCGCCCAGTTTTTTGCAATGATTTTGTTGGCTGCAAAGCGCGGAATGAATATGCCGTCAAACGTGCGCTGATCCTTGTTATACGGCAGTGCAAAAAAGCGTTCGTATTTGTATCTTGATGTGTTATAGCTCAAACCTGCGCTAACTGTGAGGTCTGAAAAAAGAACAGCTTCGAGCTGACTGAATACGGAAAGGTTTGCTGTGCGGATATCTTCAACGGTCTGTTGTTTGTCCGGAGTGCCTCCGATATTGTCGTAATTGCGTTGCGCCGATTTGCTGAACTGCCATTCAAATCCGGTTGTCCAGTTGGTTTTCACATTTCCGATCTGCGAACGGTTCTGCCAGAAATTTCTGCCGCCCACACCTTGCTCATCTCTTTTTTCATAATTGGAAATAAAAGGATTGGCAAAGTCGGTATAAGTCAGATAAAGTGCAGTGGACTGCGTCCAGTTGTCGGAAAGCTGTAACGTGTAATTTCCGCCGAGCAAGGCAAGTTTGGTATAAATGGCGGCTTGCTGGGCTTCGCTACCCGGAAGCGTTGCAGTAGGCTGTCTGGCCAGCTTTGGATTAGTCTGATATTGGGCCAGCGTAATGCCGCCGGGCGTTTGGTAATAAAGGTCGGAATACATGCCGAGCAAGGACAAAGTTCCTTTTTCCCCGATTCGGGAAGAAGAAGTAAGCCGTATTGCATCGCGCGCCATCGCGCTGTGATTGCGGTATCCGTCCTGTTCGCTATGCCCGTACTGAATGGAAATATCGCCGATCTGCATCGTGGAATTACGATTCTGGAAACCATACTTGCCGAAACTGACGCTTTGTTCAAAACGGTTCATGGCTTCATTGTCCGGATGGCTTTGCATGAGTACGACTCCGCCAGTTCCCGCTCCGTACAGGCTGCTTCCCGGACCTTTGATGATTTCCATCCGCTGTACCGCGTTGTAATCCAGTGAATTCAGAGGCGTATTGCCGCTTGCATCCGTAAAAGGAATGCCGTTCCAGTAAAACTTGACATTCCTGACCCCGAAAGGCGAGCGGATCAGGCTTCCGCGAACGGAAAAGCGGTAACTGCCCGGCGAACGTTCTTCCATTCTTACACCCGGAATGGCATTCACCGCATTGGCCCATGTAACGGGTGAAAATCTTTCCAGCGATCTGGACGAGATCAGTCCGACCGTTGCCGTTGTGGACAAAAGGTTTGTCTTAGTTTCAAATGCATTGACCGTCACCTCGTTCAGGTTTTGCGTTTGCAGCGTATCACTACTTTGCGCAGCTGCTGATTCGGGACAAAAAACATTTAAACAGACTGTAAAAAGGGCAGGAACGTAAAATTTAAGCATCATAATAAAAAACAGGAATCAATAATTTCAAATCAGAAAATCAAGGAAAAAGGGAACAGGAAAAATCCATAACGAGTTGGTTTGCCAGTTTGGTTTCATAAATGCATGTCAAAAACATTTTTAATTCTTTGAGCATAATTTTCTACAAATGAAAAGTGTCGTGACGTATAATGGTCTGGTAAGATTTTTGTACCGGAAACAACAAATCATCTATACCAAATAACAATAACTATTACCTGCTATGAAAAGAATCAACCTAATGGTGGCTGCAATACTTGCATCCGGAATGCTGACACTGAACAGTTGCTCGGAAAAGACCAAAGATTCCGCCGAGGAAACCGTGGAAGAAGCCAAAAATGACATGGACGAAAACGTTTCCGAAGCAAATGCGGACATCAAAGACGCGGGCAACGATTTTGAAGCAAAAGTAAAAGAAGACAAGGAATCCCTGAAAGCCGACATTAACGAAGCAATCAGCAAGCTCGACAAAAAAATAGAAGATGCCGATGCCAAGATGGAAAAAGCGACTGACAAGGAAAAAGCAAAATGGCAGGAACGCAAAAAAGAAATGAACGAAGAAAAAGCTGAACTAAAGGCTTCTCTGGAAAATACACAGGCAGAAACTGCTGAAAAATGGGATGCTTTCAAAGCGGAAACCAAAGAAAAAATTGCAAGAGCCAAGGCGGATCTAAAAGATTAACAAGCTACTTGTAAAACAAAAATGCTCCGGCATATCCTGCCCGGAGCATTTTTGTTTGATAGGCGAATGCAAATGCTATTTCAAAGGAAGGTGAATTTCTGTCAGCATGCACCGCGCAGAACCGCCTCCGTTTTCTTCAATATAGGATAAATCGGTATGCAGCAGCCGACCATATTCGCTCAGTATTTCTTTCTGTTTTTTGGTAAGAGAATGATAAGCCTGCGTGGACATAACCAGAAATTTGTCGGATCGATTGTTTTTTACAAACAGCATATTGCCTGCAAAGTGACGGACTTGTTCCAGTGAAATTTCAATGATGAATTTTTTGGTCTCTTCCAGCGCAGCCCGTACAAGCTGCCTTTCGTCCGGATCTTTAATAGCTTCGAGGCAAATGACCGCAAAAATATCGCCGATGCACATCAGTACATTGGTATGGTAAACCGGCAGGTCATTTTCATCGGATGCAGAAAAGGAAACAATTTCGTAACCCATTGCTTCTGCGAAGGCGCTGAGGACTTCCGGATGCGTGCGTGGTGAAATACAGGCATATGCAATTTTATAACGCCGGTCCAGCACCATACTTCCGGTTCCTTCCAGATATTTTCCTTCCGCTTCAAAATGAGTCAGATCAATGATTTCTTCCATCTTGAAATCATTGCCCAGTTTATCAATAATGTCCATTCTGCGTTCCGTCCGGCGGTTTTCCGCCATCATCGGATAAAGGACTACTTTCCCGCTTTGATGAAAAGAAACCCAGTTGTTGGAAAAAACGGCATCCGGACGGTAAGCATCATCCTTGTCGTCAAAAACGTGAAGCTCGATACCGGCAATCCGGAGCTGTTTGATCATCAGTTCAAATTCATCATCAGCCGTATTGGAAGTAGTATTTTCCGATGGTTTGTGCTGAAACCCGTTGCTGTCGGCAGTCTCCGGATTAAAGCCAAACTGCGCCGGCCTGATCATCATCATTCGGGAAGTTGACTGAGGCTGGTTCTGGACAGATGAAGTGATTACGCGCATGGCAAGGAGTTAAAGTTATATGGCAATTTACAACTGAATTATTGCGATTGCAATATTATAATTCCCGCAGAACCGGCATGCTCATGCAATGCGAGCCGCCTCTTGCCCGGGAAAGTTCGGCAGAAGCAAGCGTAATAAAAGTGTCGGTCAGTGAATCGGGCGACAAGCGGTCATTTTCAAATTCGTTCAGAAGATTTTCCGCACTGATGATCCGGAACCCTTCTTTGCGGAATGCTTCCAGTGTTTTATCATTCCGGTCGTAGCCAATGACAACGCCGTCTTTCAGGGCAAGCAGGTTGCAGGAATCCGTCCATTGTTCGCGTTCGCCGTAAGGAAATTCATTGTTGCCGGAATAAATAAAACGCACTTTTTCCGTTGAGCCCAGGTCTTCCGTACTGATACTGGAAAGCAGATCTTCCAGGTTTTCTATTTCAATCGGCGTTTGTTCCTGACCTTTTACAAACTGAAGAATCCGCAGTTCCTTGTTCGTGTTTTCCGGACCGAAAAAATGCAGCACGTCTTTCTTTCTTGCCTCGTCGCCAAGCCTTGCAAGCGAACCCAGCAGCACCCAGACATTCTTTTTAACTTGTGTAAAAATCGTATCGATATGCATGTAATCCCTTTTTTTAGGAATTTTCACGATCGTGATTTTTTTTACAACATCTTTTTGAAACAACAGTTTCATGACTTGCTGTGCAGCATAAACCGAAGTCCGTTCGCTGCATCCGATGAGCAAATGATCGGGTGAAACCATCATGACATCTCCGCCTTCCAGCGTACAGCGGTGATAATCGCTTGCCTTTTCCTCATCCGGCAACAGAAAATGGTGTTCGTTTTCAGGAATTTCAATGATATTTTCCCTGATATGCGCAAACATCGGATGGTAAAAAAAGACAAACTGAGCCAAAATGGATTCGCGCGTACGCGCATTTTTGGCCGGTTTGTTGAGCAGAAGATGATTGTTGATCACAATGCCGATATCCCGCATGAAAATCAGGTTTGGCAATGGCGCAAAAAGCATTTTTTCACCGGAATAGGCGCCTGAAATAAATATTTTTGCAAGTTCGTCCGCATCGTATCCGTTCAGTTCTTCCTGCACGCGGTACGAACACCGTTCAATGCCGCAGATTGCAGCCGTTAATTTGGTCCTTACACTTTCATTTTCCAGGATTTCGGCCAGTAATTTCTGTATATCAATGACATAGTCGGAATTAAAGTAATTTTCGGACCCCGGAATGTAAAAGGAACGCGATGCATCCTGATCAATCTGCGCGAGTTTGCCCTTGATTTTTCCGGGATCAAGAAATGAAAGGAGGATTTTGACATAGTAATCGTATTCTTTCCTGCGCATGGTATCCAGATGCACAATGTCCTCAAAAAGCCAGTCCTGAGCCTTGCTGGGCACTACTTTCCCGAGGCCGCCGTCGGGACTGTGAATTAGAAGCCTTTTCAAAGTGCCGGTTTCGGACGAAACATGTATGGTTGGGTTTGTTGATTTATCGGTAAGCATAATGAGATGGAGTAAGTCGCCTGGCTACAAAGTAAATGCTTTATATTTTAATAAGCAGAAAGCGTCCGGTTGCATGTACAACCCCGTATAAATCACTTATATAAATATGCTTTAACCGGGAACAACAAGCACTGCAAATCGGTTGTAAGATATAGATGGCAATAGGCTCCGGGCTTAACGGCTCATTTTCTTTTACGCTCAAAGCGTGTTACTTTTGCGGTAAATTACCACGAACTATATCTTAAGTATAAATTAATTATGCTCTCTATTAATGAATTACGTGCCTCTATAGAAGGTAAGGAAATATTAAAAGGCATCAACCTGGAAATCAAGCCGGGTGAAGTGCACGCCATTATGGGCCCCAACGGTTCAGGAAAAAGCACATTGGCTTCGGTTCTTGCGGGAAGAGAGGAATATGAGGTAACAGGAGGAACGGTGGTTTTTGACGGAAAAGAAATTCTGGATATGGCTCCTGAAGAAAGGGCCGCAGAAGGAATTTTTCTTGCATTCCAGTATCCTGTGGAAATTCCGGGTGTTACAACAATCAATTTTCTGAAAACGGCCGTAAACGAAATCCGTAAATATAAAGGGGAAAGCCCGCTGGATGCTGCACAGTTCCTGAAAATGGTCCGTGAAAAGGCTAAGCTGGTGAGCATGAACGATTCGCTTCTCAAACGTGCGCTGAACGAAGGTTTTTCAGGCGGAGAGAAAAAAAGAAATGAAATTTTCCAGATGGCGGTTCTGGAACCGAAGCTCGCCATTCTGGATGAAACCGATTCCGGACTGGACATTGATGCGCTTCGGATTGTGGCGGAAGGCGTGAATTCACTTCGTTCTCCGGACCGCTCCGCCATCGTTGTAACGCACTATCAGCGTCTGCTGGATTACATTGTGCCGGATTATGTACATGTTCTTTACAAAGGAAGAATTGTAAAATCGGGAACAAAGGAACTGGCGTTTGAGCTGGAAGAAAAAGGTTACGACTGGATCAAGGCCGAAGTGGAAGCTGTTGGTTAAGAAATCATGTTACCGGTTTTTGTGAACAGGTTTCCTGATACTAAATATTATTACCTCAATGAGTAACGAAACAATAGATTTAAAGACAAGGCTGGTTACCGACTTTTACGCCCGTGAATCGGTAATGAACGGCGAAGCTTCTTCCGCATTTCATCAGAAAAAGCGCGCTGCTCTGGCCGAGTTCGATCAGTTGGGTTTCCCGACCACCAGAAACGAAGAATGGAAATACAGCAATGTAAAAGACCTGACCAGCGTTTTGTACAACTTCAATGCGGGCAGTTCCATTACGACGGCCGATCTGGAAGACCTCAGAATTCCTTCGCAGGAAGCCAATATCCTGTATTTCATAAACGGGCATTACAACGCGGATCTTTCCGTACTGGTATCTGCCGCCAGTCAGATCATTATCGATTCTTTACAGGAAGCTTACAAAAAGGATCCTGTTCTTGTCAATACTTATTTCAATGAGCTGGTAGAAGACGAAAAGGATGCATTTACGGCATTGAATACCGCTTTTGCACACGACGGCGTATTTATCCATATTCCTGATAACCAGACTGTGGAGCATCCGGTTATTCTTCGCTTCATCAGTGATGCAAGAATTCAGAATGTCGGAAGCCAGCCGCGGAACATTATTGCAGTAGGCCGAAATGCACATGTGAAAGTAGCGGAAGCTTACAGAACACTTGGAAACGAACGTTCATTTACGAATACGGTGACGGAAATTTTTGTCAGTGAAGATGCAGGCGTTGAATATTACAAGGTTCAGAATGAAAGTGAAAACGCTTATCATATCGGAACTACGAAGGTGAAAATGCTGGACCGTTCGCAGTTTTATTCCGGAACGGTTACACTGAACGGCCGTTTTACCCGCAATAACCTGAACATCATTCTGGACGGAGAACGCTGCGAAGCGCATATGTACGGTTTGTACTTCCCGGACGGAACGCAGCATGTGGATAACCATACGGTTGCAGATCACAGAAAGCCTAACTCTGAAAGCAATGAATTGTATAAAGGAATTCTGAGAGACCGGTCGAAAGGCGTTTTTAACGGAAAGATTTTTGTTCGTCCGGATGCACAGAAAACCAATGCTTTTCAGTCCTGTAAAAATATCGTGCTCTCCACAGACGCAACCATGAACACGAAACCGCAGCTTGAAATATTTGCGGACGATGTAAAATGTTCACACGGAACCACAACCGGCCAGATCGACGAAGAAGCATTGTTTTACATGCGTTCACGCGGAATTTCCCAGTCGGAAGCCATGGCGCTTTTAATGTTTGCCTTTTGCGCGGATGTGATTTCTCAAATCAGAATTGACTCAATCCGGGAATATCTGGAAGGTGTAATTGCAGAAAAACTGGCGTCAAAATAATATATGCCGGCGAATGCGTGCCGGAAGGTTTTTATTGTAACCCAACCTTTGATTTTTCCGGGTTGGGTTTTTTTCTAAAACAGAATTCAAATGAGCAATAATCTTGATATAACCGCAATCCGGAATGACTTTCCGATTCTGGAGGAAATTGTAAACGGTAAACAGCTCGTGTATTTTGATAACGCAGCCACTACTCAGAAGCCAAAAGTAGTTCTGGATGCCATTTCAGGATATTACGAACACTACAATGCCAATATTCACCGCGGGATTCATCAGCTGGCCGAAAAAGCAACTGCCGCATTCGAGGATTCCAGAAAGCGCCTGCAGCAATTTCTGAATGCACCTTCTTTTGAAGAAATTATTTTTACTTACGGAACTACCGACGGGATCAATCTTGTGGCGCAGACTTACGGGCGCAAGTTTCTGAAAGAAGGCGACGAAGTGATTATTTCCGCCATGGAGCATCATTCCAATATCGTTCCGTGGCAAATGCTCTGTGAGGAAAAAGGATGCATTCTGAAAGTAATCCCGATCAATGACGACGGAGAGTTGCTGATGGACGAATACGAGGCGCTTCTGACAGAACGGACCAAATTTGTGTCTGTTGTGCATGTTTCCAATTCCCTGGGAACGATTAATCCCGTAAAGGAAATTATCCGCAAAGCGCATGAAGTGGGTGCCAAGGTGCTACTTGACGGCGCGCAGGCCAGTTCGCATCTTTCGATTGATGTTCAGGATCTGGATTGTGATTTTTATTCGCTTTCGCTGCACAAAATCTACGGCCCGACAGGTATGGGTATTTTGTTTGGCAAAAAAGAATTGCTGAATGCCATGCCTCCGTACCGTGGCGGCGGAGAAATGATCAAGGAAGTTACTTTTGAAAAAACCACTTATAACGAACTTCCATACAAGTTTGAAGCCGGAACGCCCAATATTGCAGATGTCATTGCAGCCAAATATGCACTGGATTATGTGGACACTCTGGGAAAACCGAATATTGCCGCATACGAAAACAGCCTGCTGGAATATGCGACACAAGCCGTAATGGAAATAGAAGGGTTGAAAATTATCGGAAAGGCAAAAGAGAAAGTAAGTGTGCTTTCGTTTGTGATTGATGGCATTCATCATCAGGATACCGGCGTGCTGCTCGATCAGCAGGGAATCGCCGTCCGGACGGGACATCACTGCACGCAGCCTTTGATGCGACGATTCAATATTACAGGAACCACTCGGGCCTCGTTTGCTGTTTATAATACGACAGCTGAAATTGACCGTTTGATTCAGGGCTTGCATAAAGTGAAGAAAATGCTCGGGTAAAAAACTGAATTTCAACTAAACAACTATATACACATTAATGAGCAACACAGTAGAAGAAGCCCGGCGCTATTTGAACAATGCAAAGGAAATTTTAAGCGAAAAAGGAAAGAAAGAAGATGGTTTCTATAAAGATACCAACTATGTAAAACTGGCCGGACATGCGGCCTATACCGGCGTGCTTGTTGCGCTGGACGGTTTGTTCGGTAAAAAAAGAAGAGGCAGAAAGGATGTGGACTGGTACAAGGAACGGTTAAGCACAATGGATAAAAAGCTGCTTTACACTTTTGTTGCCGCTTATGATACTTTGCATCTTTCCATGAGTTACGACGGAAACCCGGCTGCAGATATAGCAGTTTCAGGATTAAATATGGCCGAATCCATTATTACATGGGTGGAAACGCGTTCGGCAACGGCATAAAATATTTTTCAGACAATGACTATAAACGAGACACAGGACGAACTAATTTCAGATTTTGAATTGTTTGATGATTGGGAAAGCAAATACGAGTACATCATCGATCTCGGCAAGCAGTTTCCACCGCTTCAGGAACAGTACAAGACTGAGGAAAATATAATAAAAGGCTGTCAGTCAAAAGTTTGGCTGAATGCTTATATGGATGGCGATCTTTTGAAGTTTGAAGCGGACAGCGATGCCATTATCGTTCGCGGTCTGGTAAGTATGCTGGTGAAAGTTTTGTCAGGGCATACGCCGGAAGAAATTGCCAGTGCGAATCTGTATTTTATGGAAAAAATAGGTTTGCACCAGCATCTTGCGCAGACGAGATCCAACGGATTGCTGTCCATGCTGAAACAAATGAAAGCCTATGGTTTTGCCTATCAGGGAAGAACAGTTAATTCGGAAAGTTAAGATTAAAGTTTTTTCTCCATCGCATTAAAATTTAGTAAAATGTCGGAATCAGAATTAAAGGAAGAAGTAGTTAAGGCGATCAAAACCGTTTATGATCCGGAAATTCCCGTAGACGTTTACGAGCTTGGACTGATATATGATCTGAAAATATTTCCGGTAAACAATGTGTATGTTTCCATGACGCTGACATCGCCTTCGTGTCCGTCGGCCGGAACATTGCCCGGAGAAGTGGAACAGAAAATCAGGGAAGTGGAAGGCGTAAACGACGTAAGCCTGGAACTGACTTTTGATCCGCCATACAGCACGGAAATGATGTCCGAGGAAGCCAAGCTTGAACTTGGATTTATGTAGGCGAAAATGCCTCTGATCTTATAAAAAATTTAATTATAAACTTTAAACGTTAAAAATATGTACCCACCGCAATTAGTGGCTCCGATGAAAGCCGAATTGGTGAATGCCGGTTTTCAGGATTTGACAAGTGCCGAGGAAGTGGATAACTTCATGCAGAATACAAAAGGAACTGCTTTGGTTGTAATCAATTCAGTATGTGGCTGTGCAGCAGGTGCAGCCCGTCCGGGCGTAAGAGCGGCATTGTCGCGCAGTGAAATCAAGCCGGATCATCTGGCAACTGTATTTGCCGGTGCAGATGTGGAAGCAACTGCAAAAATGCGCGAATATACTTTGCCTTATCCTCCGTCGTCACCAGCCGTTGCGCTGTTCAAGGACGGTGAACTGATCCATTTTGTAGAACGTCATCATATTGAAGGCCGTTCGGCAGAAATGATCGCTCAACATTTGCAAATGGCTTTTGAAGAGTTCTGCACGGAAGAGGCATAATTCAGTCAAACATACTAAAATGCGGCTACTTTCGATTAAATTTGAGAGTAGCCGTATTTTTTAATAACCTTTTTGAATTCAATTGATATGCGCGGACATCGTTTTTTGAAATATACACCGCCCGAGCAAGGCGCCAACAGCAAGTTTAATCAGCTGTTTGATATTTTTCAGCAGTTGCTACTAATGACTTCCGGTGACGTCAGCGAGGCGATGTCGTGGCTGAGCGAGCTGGACAGACAATATACTCTGACCAATGATTCTTATGGCATCGGTGACTTTTTTGATGATCTGAAGAAAAAAGGATACATCACCGAAGAAAAGCAGGATGGTGAAAGCCGCATTGTCATGACACCGAAATCGGAAAAAAGCATTCGCAAAAGTGCGCTGGATGAAATTTTCGGTAAACTGAAAAGATCCAAATCGGGTGGAAACCACCATACGCCGCACATGGGTACGGGCGACGAACTGAGCAGCGACATACGCCAGTTCCAGTTCGGAGATACGCTGGACCAGATTTCCATGACAGAATCCATCAAAAATGCGCAGGTAAATCATGGAATCGGTGATTTTATGCTGATGGAAAATGACCTGGAAGTAGTGGAACGGGAGCAGAAAACCACGACGGCAACCGTCGTAATGATCGATATCAGCCATTCCATGATTTTATACGGCGAGGATCGCATTACGCCGGCCAAAAAAGTGGCGCTTGCTCTGGCGGAACTGATCCGTACAAAATACCCGAAAGATTCACTTGACATTATCGTATTTGGTAATGATGCCTGGCAAATCCAGCTGAAAGATCTTCCATATCTGGAAGTAGGGCCGTATCACACCAATACGGTCGCCGGTCTGGAACTGGCCATGGATATTCTCCGCCGTAAAAAGACGCGTAACAAGCAGATTTTCATGATTACGGATGGAAAGCCGACTTGCCTGAAAGAAGGAATCAAATATTACAAAAACAGTTTCGGTCTGGACCGCAAAATCATCAGCAAAACGCTTACGCTTGCAGCGCAATGCCGCAGGCTGGATATTCCGGTTACTACGTTCATGATTGCGACAGATCCGTACCTGAAACAGTTTGTACAGAATTTCACACAAGTCAACAATGGACGTGCTTATTACAGCAACCTTCAGGGACTTGGCGGGTTTGTACTGGAAGACTTCCAGCGCAACCGCAGAAAAAATGTTAAGTAAAGCGAGCCATTACTACTTTTTGCCAATAGAAATCATATTGGCAAAAAGCCGGTAAGCGCCCGTAACACCGGCCGGAAGTTCGCGGAAAAAGGACAAACCCGTGTAAATAAAATGCCCTTTTCCATAGGATGCATAAAGTACACTTCCTTCTTTCGGCGTTTCATCCTGATCATTGCTGGAAAACAATGTCTGATAATGGGTTTTATCCCAATCCTGTGCAAAATACAAGCCGCGTTCCTGAATCCAGCCCTGAAAATCCTGCTGCGTAATTTTGTTCGGATAATTCATCAAAGGATGTTCCGGCATTAAAAACCGGATTTCAGCATCTTCTTCGGCCACTCTGTCGCGTCCCATCGTAATCGGAAATGGCCCGATCTGTTTTACTTTCTGGTCATTCGGAATGGTGTACTGTACAAGCATTGTTCCGCCATTTTTGACATATTCCATCAGTTTTTCCTGATAATTGGAAAGCCGGTTTTCCGTGTTGTAAGCTCTTACGCCCACAACAATCGCCTCATAACCACTCAGATCGCCCGCAAGTGCGGCATCATTCAGCATCGTAACCTGACAATTCATCTGGCGCAGCGCAGTCGGGACTTCGTCACCGGCGCCGGCGATGTAGCCGATATTTTTAACTGTTGTTTTTACATCAATGCGCGCCAGTTTGGCCTCCGAAGAAGGAAAAATAGTCTGGGTCGGAATGTGCCGGTATGCAATTGTTTTCAGGGATTTGTCATAAATTTTCCCGTTTACAGTTGCCGTTGCCCGGAAAACAACTTCCTGATTAATGGCAGGCGGCGTAATACGGAATGAAAAATACTGGTCGTGATATTTATCGGCAATGCTGAATTTTTGTGATGCCGGTTCGGATTTCCAGCCTTCGGGAAGTTCCGGTTTCACAATTCCTTCCATACCGTTGCGCTGCGCCTGAACCAGAACCGTAACCGTTTTGGATTCGGCAGACGGAAAAATAAAAACCGGTTCTGTAATGGTTGTCGTAACCGGCGGCCTGATTTCAAACGGCTGATAAATTTCCCCTTCCGCAGGATCAGTGAATTTGTAAATCCATGGCCTTGCAACCGTAAAAGTCTGACCTCCGATTTCAAAATTATAACGTGTGAACGTTTCGGGCCTGTTTTCAGGAAAACCGATATCCTGCTGTTTGTCAATCTGGAACAAGCCGCGGCTGATGGGTTTTTCAAGCCAGTACGGCTGTGTAATTTTCAGGTTTTCAGGAAGCAGGACTTTTTTTGAAATGGCATTAAAATCATTGTTTTCCAAAGAAATATTGACAAGACTGTCTTTGTTTGCGCCCGTCCATGCGACTGACGCAAGTTTGACCGGAAAATCGGTACGCTTGATAACTGAAATCCGGATATTTACTGAATCGCCGGCAACGCCCGAAAAATCATTTGGGTTGGTCTCGAACCAAAGTCCGGCACATTGCAGGATCAGGTCTTTGACTTCTTCCTTCTTTGCCTTTACATACATGTCAGCAGAATCAAGCCGGTTCAGTTCTGCATTGATTTTCAGAAGATTATTAATAGAAGCAGAGGGATTATTGACCGAGAAACTTTTAATGGATTCATTGATCAGCGCCTGTACTTTGGTGCTGTTTTTAATTCTTTTCCAGGAAATGTCAACGCCGTCAAACAAGCTTGTTTTTGCCGGATCACCCGCTTTGTGCAGAAAATAATCAATTCTTTCTCCGCGTGCAGCTGAACTTCCGAACCCCTGACTTTTATGCTGGCTACGGCTTAATGCGGCAATTTCAGTGTAAGATTTGCCAAGAACCGGATTGTACCCGCCGATTTCAATGGATATAAAAGGCTTTTTTTCCTCTTCAGGTTTTTTGTTTGTAAATCCGGGCGTATATGTATTCCATACCAAACGTTTTGGCTGCCAGGTTTTTACAAATTTCAACTGATCAGGATATGCATTTGGATCGGCGGCAAGGCTGAAACCTTTTTCGGCAAGATAAGCAGAAGTCTGATGATGGCCGTGGCCTGCGCGCGGATCTGGCGGAAAGCGTGTAATAATGACATCCGGCTGAAATTTCCGTATCATCCACACTACGTCGCCCAGTACTTTGTCCTGATCCCAGAAATTCAGCGTTTCGTCACGTGTTTTGGAAAAACCGAAATCATATGCTCTTGAAAAAAACTGCTGTGCACCGTCAATCCGGCGTGCGCCGAGTAATTCCTGTGTCCGGATCACACCAATATTATATCCCTGTTCGGACCCGATCAGATTCTGTCCGCCGTCACCGCGCGTAAGCGACAAGTAACCCGTTCTGACCAGTTGATCTTTTGATAAATAGGAAAGCATCAGCGTATTTTCATCGTCCGGATGCGCAGCGATGTAAAGCACCGAACCCAGCACATTCAGTTTTTTAAGGTTCAGGAATATTTCGCCGGAAGATAAAGCGGGAACTTGTGCAGAAACTTTTAATGAAAACAGGAACAGGAATGCAGCTAGGTATTTATTCATTGGTCAGGAAATTATAGCATTGTTTTTGGCCGGCAAAAAATTCAGATTGTCCAGGAAAGAACGTAATCGCCGAACGTGTCGTAAGCGATACGGACTGTATTTAATTCGGGTTTTAAAACAGAAACCTCAATTTCGCCTTTTTGGTTGCCGTCAAACCGGTTTGTAATGATATGTTTTTTCAGATCAAGGTCCGGATTTCCGGCAAATTTGAACGCAGATTCCTTTGCAGACCAGATGATATGCAGCAACAAATTATTTTCAACATCAACCCAATTCATTTCTGCTTCATGCAGAAAGTAGTCGGCACCTTTGGAAATAGAAGGTTTGAGTTTTTGTATATCAATTCCCGTTTTTTTGGTTTCACTCACATAAACACAGGCATATTCGCCCGAATGCGACATGGAAATGTGCTGCTTACTGCCAACCATATGCGGTTTTCGATTGTGATCGTACGTTATTTCCGGATCGACGGACGTTATATTTTTGATTAATATACGGCATGCAAGCCATTCCTGCCGGCGAACGTCGGTTTTTTTTTCAAACAGCAGTTTTTCATCAGCGGGAGTAAGCTGTAACTGTTCTTTCAATTCCTGCCATGGTTCAGTCATTTTCCACAATCCCAGAGCCGTATTTTCAGAAAGCGCTTTTATGTAACAGATTCCCATTTATTATTAATTTTGGTTAAATATCAGCAATCAGCATTTCAGAACCGGCACCGGATACGCGTGCTTTTCATGTATGTGGCCCAAAAATAAATTAGCAAAAAACATTCTCAAAACGGTTTCCATCCTGTTGCTGATCACCGGAATCTTTTTCGGCCTGTTCATCTGGCGCATCATTGTTCCTTCGCCCAGGATTGACAGCAACAAAACTACGGAAAGTTATAAACGCATTAAAGCAGGCCCGGACCATTATGTGGTTGAAAACTGCTGGCTGAAAAAGAACAAATACGGAATCTGGGAAATGTACCTGGAAGGATCGCCGTATGAAAGAGGACTTATTTACGGGATTCTTTCCAAAGAACTGATGGAAAAACAGGAAGTTCATTTCGTTGGCCAGATCAAGGAAATGATTCCGAATGCGTTGTTTCTGCAGGTTCTGAAAGGTTTTGTCGGCTGGTTTAACCGCGATATTTACAAGTATATCCCGGAAGAAAATCAACAGGAAATCTACGGCATTTCCCAGTCTTTTTCCGACAAGTTCAATTACATCGCCCCGAAATATTACCGCATTCTGAATTATCATGCGGCGCACGACATCGGTCACGCGCTTACCGACCTGAATATGGTCGGCTGCACGTCATTTGCGGTTAATCACAGGTTTTCAGAAGATTCCACACTGCTCATTGCGCGTAACTTCGATTTTTATATGGGCGATGAATTTGCAGAAGATAAGCTGATTGTTTTTATGAATCCGGACAAAGGTTACAAATTCGCATCTTACGCGTGGGCCGGTTTGACGGGCGTTGTGTCCGGCATGAATGAAAAAGGAATCACCGTAACGCTCAATGCTTCCAAATCCGACATTCCATATACGGCTAAAGAACCGATTTCATTGCTGGCGAGAGAAATTTTGCAGTATGCCGGTACAATCCAGGAAGCGCAGGAGATTGCAGAAAGAAGGGAAACCTTCGTTTCCGAATCACTGCTGATTGGCTCGGCGGCTGACGACAAAGCTGTTATAATTGAAAAATCGCCGCAGAAAATGGACGTTTATCAATCCGGAAAAGATTATCTGGTCTGCGCCAATCATTATCAGGGCAGTTCGTTTATCCGAGATTCGGTCAATATCCATAACATTCGCGATACCGATTCAAAGTCAAGGTTTGACAGAATGAACCAGTTGCTTGAACGGACTTATCCTGTTGATATAAAAGATGCTGCCAGTATCTTAAGAGATAAGAAAGGCTTGAATGACAAATTCCTGGGTTACGGAAATTCCAGTTCTTTGAACCAGCTTATCGCCCATCACGGAATTTTGTTCAAGCCGGAAAAAAAAGAAATATGGATTTCCACGCCGCCATTCCAGCTGGGTGAATTTATCTGCTACAATTTAAACGATGTTTTTTCTGGAAAAAGAACGTTTGCTACGGTGGATTCTTTAACCATTCCTAAGGATTCATTTCTGGCAACAGCCGATTACAGAAAATTTGAAGATTTCAGGAAAACAAAACAGAAAATCAGCCGCTATGTGATGCTCGGCATGCCGTTTGAACTTTCGCCTGCGGAAGAAAAAAAATTCATCAACAACAATCCGGAAAGTTTTCTGACTTATTTGTTTCTGGGCGATTATTTCAGGAAAAACGGGAACAACACAAAGGCCATTGCTTATTACCAACAATCTTTAGAACATGAAGTCGCTTCACTAAATGAAGTAAAAGCCATAAAAGACCGCATTGAAGATTGCGGGAAAAAATAGCCTGTTTTTACAGTTTTCTACATCATTGTAACACATTCTAACCGCCATGAAGTTTGAGTTTTCAGCTGAAACGCAGCATCTGAAATTACAGCAGCTGATGGAATATGTTTCGGCTCATTCTCCTTATTATCAAAAAATAATGGCGGAATATGAAGTCAGTTATAAATCAATTAACTCGCCTGCGGATCTTGTTCAGCTGCCATTCACAACCAAAGATGATCTTGCGCGTTACAACGACGATTTCCTTTGTGTTCCAAAAAACAGGATTGCAGATTTTGTAACAACTTCCGGCACTTTAAGCGATCCGGTCGCATTTTATCTGACAGATGCTGATATTGAGCGGCTGGCGGTAAATGAAGCGGAATCTTTTCGTTGTGCGGGCGGAAGCAGTGAAGATATTTATCAGCTGACGACGACCATTGACCGGCGCTTCATGGCGGGACTTGCGTATTGGATGGGAGCCAGAAAAATAGGCGCGGGAATGATCCGCGTGGGGCCGGGCGCACCGTTTTTGCAATGGGAATCTATCCAGCGGTTTTCACCGACCGTTCTGATTGCCATTCCTTCCTTTATTCCACGGCTGCTGGATTATGCCGAAGCCAACCGCATCGATTACCTATCTTCAAGCATCCGATCCATTATTTGCATCGGCGAGCCGATCCGCAATGCCGATTTTAGCTTTAACGAACTTGGAAAACGGATTACTTCACAATGGAACGTCAAGCTTTATTCCACGTATGCTTCCACCGAAATGGGCGCTGCATTTACGGAATGTGCCGAAGGCAGAGGCGGGCATCTGAACCCGGATTTGCTTGTACTGGAAGTCGTGGACGACAATGGCCATGCTGTAAAAGAAGGAGAAACCGGAGAAGTAGTCATAACAACTCTGGGCGTTGAAGGAATGCCGCTGCTGCGTTACAAAACCGGCGATCTTTGTCCGGTTTATTATGCGCCGTGTGCATGCGGGCGCCAGAGTCCGCGGCTCGGACCAGTAGTCGGTCGCAAGCAGCAGATGATCAAGTTCAAAGGGACTACTATTTATCCGCCGGCAATTTTCGATGTGCTGGATATGGTCAAGGAAATAGAACTTTATCAGGTTGTTGTTTCCAGAAACGAGTACGGGAATGATGAGGTTACGATCCTCTTGCCATTGCAGCTGCAAACGCCGGTTTTCCAGGAAATGCTGCATTCGTTATTCCGTTCAAAGCTTCGCGTAACACCTTTGCTGCAGTTTGTTACCGCTCAAGAATTAAGCCTCCGGATTTACAGACAGGAGAAACGCAAGCCTGAAAAATTGATCTATATTTGAAGCCTTAGTCATTATAAAAATAAAATATAAGCCATGAAAAAGTTTCTTTATGCATCCATGATTACGATGGTTGTAACGGGCGTAAATTGCTCTTTTGCCCAGAGAGTAGAACTGAAATCCGGAGACGTAAGCGTACTTGCTGGACAAAAAACGGTCAATATTGAATACGATTATTCGGATTTCAGCGTAGGTAAATTCGCCACTGAAAAAGAGTACGTTGACAAGAAATCGGCCGAGTACAACGAAAAAGAAGCAGGAAGAGGGGATAACTGGAAAAAAGCGTGGGTCGATGACCGCAAAAACAGGTTTGAGCCAAAATTTGAAGAGTTGTTCAACAAAGGAATGGAAGATGCCGGCTTAAAAGCCGTGCAGTCCAGACCGGACGCCACTTATACATTAATCGTCCGTACCAAATCGGTAGAGCCGGGATTCAACGTAGGCGTTATGCGTAAAAACGCACATGTTGATTTTGAAATTGACCTGGTGGAATCGGCTGACAAATCGGTGAAAGTTGCAGAATTCCATTTAAGGAATGTGCCCGGCGGGCAGTTTGGCGGTTTTGACTACGACACCGGTGTGCGCATTGCCGAATCGTACGCAAAAGCGGGTAAATCGCTTGCTGCATTTCTCGACAGAAAACTTTAGGTCTGAATAATAATATTAATTTCGCTGCTGTTACATTTGTTTAAGCTGTGAAATGTAAGCTTCAAAGCATACATTTCACAGCTTAATTTTTAACTGATATCCAGAAAAATCGTGCGAATTGCCTTCCTGATCTTATCGGCTATGATTATCCTGTTTTCCGGCGGATGCGGCGGTATGCTGAACAATGCTTCGGAAAGAGCCTATAAAAATGGTTTGAAAAACCAGCCTTATGATGCGGTAATCATTCCGGGGTTTCCTTATAACGGCGATAAATGGGATATGATTCTTCAGATGCGGATTCACTGGGCGCATTATCTTTATACAAAAGGGTATACCAAAAACATCATTTTTTCCGGCGCAGCAGTGGCAACGCCGTATATTGAAAGCAAGGTAATGGCTGAATACGCACATGCACTTGGCGTTCCGAGAGAAAGGATTTTTACCGAAGAAAAGGCGCAGCACAGTACCGAAAATGTTTATTACTCTTACCGAATGGCAAAAGGACTCGGCTTTTCAAAGATTGCGCTGGCTACGGACCCGGTACAAACCACTTACATGCAAAGATTTATCAAACGGTACGAACTTCCGGTCGGATTGCTGCCGGTTATTGTTGATACGCTCAGTGTCCTGAATCTTTACGAGCCGAAAACAAATACCGAAAACTGTAAACAGGAAAATTTTGTCAAATTGTCCGATAAGGAAAATTTTTTCAAGCGTTTCAGAGGAACGATGGGCAAAAATATTGTCTGGTATGAAGAAGATCTTAAACAAAGCAAGTTCAGAAGAAAATACAAGGACCGCATGATTCCTTCTGGCGCAGCTGGCCATTAGCTGCTGGCGATTGGCTTTAAGCAAAAGGATGCTTCTTCGGAGCGAATTGAAATGCCATAGAATCGTATCATGTTTGGAGGCTCCTCCGGAGCCGGCGTGATTAACTTATCACGCACCTTTTTTCTACAAACAGGGTGCTCCTCCGGAGCGAAACAAAATGCTATGCAATAGTATCCTGTTTGTAGGCTCTCCGGAGTAAAACAAAAAGCTATGGAATAGCATCCTGTTTGTAGAAACGGCAGGATCAATAAAAACAGAAAAGCCATGGAATGGCTTCCTGATTATCTTATGTAAAAGCAGCCAACAGCTAATGGCTAACAGCTAAACCCTCAACTCATCAACTCTTTCAGGATCATCTGTGCGGCAACCGGAATATTTGTTCCCGATCCGAAAATGCCTTTTACGCCTGCATCATAAAGCAATGGATAATCCTGTGCTGGAATCACGCCGCCCACAATCACCATAATATCTTCCCGCCCGATTTTTTTCAGTTCCTCAATCAGCTCAGGAACTAAGGTTACATGGCCAGCTGCAAGGCTTGAAGCGCCAACTACATGCACATCATTTTCAGCGGCCTGCCGTGCCACTTCCTGCGGGGTCTGGAAAAGTGGGCCAATGTCCACGTCAAAGCCAAGGTCTGCAAAACTGGTTGCAATGACTTTTGCGCCGCGGTCGTGTCCGTCCTGGCCCATTTTGGCAATCAGAATTCTTGGCCGGCGTCCTTCCGCTTCTGCAAATTCGTCCGATAGGGCAAGTGCTTTCCGGAATTCTTCCTGATCCGAAGATTCCTGCTGATATATTCCTGAAACTGCCCGTATGGCTGATTTGTATCTTCCGAATTCCTTTTCCATTGCATCCGAAATTTCTCCCAAAGTTGCTCTTTTCCTGGCCGCCTGAACGGCAAGCGCAAGCAAATTGCTGCTCATGTCTTTTCCGCCTTTTTCCCTGCATGCCGCAGTAATCGCTTCCAGCGCAGCTTTTACTTCTGAATCGTTTCTTTCTTTTTTAATTGAATTTAATCGCGCCGTTTGTACCTGGCGTACAGCAATGTTATCAATCTGAAGGATGTCAAAATGTTCCTTTTCTTCCGTTTTAAATTTATTCATACCGACAATGATGTCTTTTCCTGCGTCAATCCGCGCCTGTTTTCTGGTTGCGGCTTCTTCTATGCGCATCTTTGGCAAACCTGTTTCAATTGCTTTGGTCATGCCGCCGAGCTGTTCAATTTCTCCGATCAATTGCCACGCTTTTTCAATCAGCTGATTGGTCAGATACTCTACATAATAAGAACCGCCCCACGGGTCCACTGCATGGCAAAGATCTGTTTCATGCTGAATAATCAACTGCGTATTTCGGGCAATTCTTGCGGAACGGTCGGTAGGAAGTGCAATGGCTTCGTCCATGGAATTGGTATGAAGTGACTGCGTATGGCCCATAACGGCGGCCATGGCTTCAACCGTAGTCCGCGTGATGTTGTTAGATGGGTCCTGTTCAGTAAGGCTGTAACCGCTTGTCTGGCAATGCGTTCGGAGCATCAGCGATTTTTCATTTTCCGGCTTAAACTGACTTGCAATTTTTGACCATAAAAACCTTCCCGCACGCATTTTTGCAATTTCCATAAAAAGGTTCATGCCGATTCCCCAGAAAAAAGAAAGTCGCGGCGCAAAATCATCCATTACAATGCCGGCCTGAATTCCGGTACGGATGTATTCCAGCCCGTCTGCAAGCGTATAGGCCAGTTCAATATGTGCCGGTGCGCCAGCTTCGTGCATGTGGTAACCGCTGATGCTGATGGAATTAAATTTGGGCATAAACTGCGAGGTATACGCAAAAACGTCCCCGACAATGCGCATGGATGCCGCAGGTGGATAGATATACGTGTTACGCACCATAAATTCTTTTAAAATGTCGTTCTGGATCGTGCCCGACAACATTTCCGGTTTTACGCCCTGCTCTTCGGCGGCTACAATAAAAAACGCCATAACCGGAATAACGGCTCCGTTCATGGTCATGGAAACAGACATTTCGTTCAGCGGAATCTGATCAAACAGTATCTTCATATCTTCCACGGAATCAATGGCCACGCCCGCTTTGCCGACATCGCCGGTTACGCGCGGATGGTCCGAGTCGTAGCCGCGGTGCGTAGCGAGGTCAAAAGCAACGGAAAGTCCTTTCTGTCCGGCGGCAAGGTTTTTTTTGTAAAAGGCATTGGAGTCCTCGGCAGTAGAAAATCCTGCATATTGCCGTATGGTCCAGGGGCGTTCGAGGTACATGCTTGCGTACGGCCCGCGGAGGAATGGCGGTGTTCCGGCTCCGTCATGCAAATGACTGATCCCGCTGACATCATTTTTTGTATATACCGTTTTAAGTCTGATTTCTTCTGCGGTAAGCCTGTTATTTTCCTGCATGTCCGTTTGCCGGAAAACATCCGTTTGGCTTTTCGCAGGCATATTTTTGAAATCGGGCTTCATGACCGGATCAATTGTGACAGATTTATATCTTTTAAGAGCCGCAGACCGTTTTTGTCTTCCTTAAAAAATGCTTTTTCCTCATTCCGGAAACTGTTGTCAGATTCCTGTTCTTCAAATTTGTTAACGCCGACCAGGATTTTATCCGAACTAAAAGCTTCTGCGCACATCTTTAAAGACTTATCCAGTTCATTTTGTATAAACCCTTTTTCAAAGCAGCTTTCAAGCCCGCCTTTTTCTTCGGTTTCAAGGAACAATTCCCATGCCGCATCCGCCAGTTTGAGCGTCATTGTTTCCAGCATATACGAACCCGACGCGGGGTCTGCAACCTGATTCAGCAAACTTTCATGCGCCAGAATATTGGAAACGTTGCGTGCAATACGGTCGGGGAGTTCATGAAATTGCCCGGAATGATGATTAAAAGGCAAAACCGTAAGTGCATTACAGCCGCCTGCAACCGCACTCATGGCCTCTGAAGTAGCTCTGACAACATTATTGTGCGGTGATTTTTCAGCGTAATAAAAAGAAGAAGTCGTTGCATGAACAAACGCTTTGCCTTGCCGATCCGGAACATGATAGGCACGGCCAATTTTTGAAAAAAGATACCTTAATGCACGGAATTTGGCAATTTCGGTAAGGAATTGCATTCCTGCCGGGACTGAAAAATAGAGATTTTCAAACACTTTCTGTGCCGGAATCCCGGCATCTGTTAAGTAGTCCAAATAAGTAACCGTAGAAGCAATCAGAAAAGCAAGTTCCTGCACCGGCGTTGCGCCGCTGTAATGAAAAACATGACTTTCAATCATTACAGGGCGGAAATCCTCTTTGCTGCCGGCATTTTTCAATAGGGATGCTATGGATTGAACAGAGCCGGAAAAGTGTGTTCCGGTTCGCATCCAGTTTGCAACCGGATCAAAGGCGATGCCGCCCTTGCAGTTTAACGATGTAGATTTATATATTTCACGAAGCAAAAATTCCGGGTATTCCGGCGTTTGTAAAAAAACGGTGTTTTCGGAATTTGAAAGAAGGTGCCGCAAGGGATCTGATTGCAGTAAATCCGGCTGATCGATTTTTAGCAGAATTGCGTCGGCGCCCTGTTTCAACGCATTTTCAACTGAATATTTTACCGATTGCGGTTCGTTAACGTGTAACCAGGGCATGTTAAGCCAGCCGGGCGTATGTTTCTGGCAAAGCTGAATTTCATTTATCCGTTCATCCGTGCAGTCTTCGTTTGTTGCATAAGGCTCAAGATGAAGATCGGGTCCGATTTTCCATGCGTCCAGTTTGCCCGTATTTCCTTTCAGTTCTTTTCTGGCCTGTATTTCCCATATCGCTTTCGGGGAAATGCCGTTTTGTTCCGATAAACCGGCTTGTATTTTCATGAAACAGCATGGATAATGATCAGTTCCTGTCTGAACAAAGCTACAAATTTGGTGTTACATTTTATCATTGCAGCCGCTTCCTGACAGCATCTTATGCCGATTGCAGCATTTAGTTTCATTGTTTTTATTTATATGCTTGCAGATCGCAGCCTTTGATACTAAATTGAATTCTGGTTTAATCTGCAGAGATCAGGTATTTTTATATCTTTGCCGTCCTTTTACATTTTGACATTCTGAATTCGGCAAGTACACATTGGAAAGAGTTACCAAAAATAGAGAAGTTGACCAGATCTGGGATGCCTGCCTGCGTGTAATTCAGCAGCACATTCCCGAGCAAAGTTTTAAAACGTGGTTTGAACCTATACGGCCATTGAAACTTTATGGTAAAGTGCTCACTATTCAGGTTCCCAGCCAGTTCTTTTACGAATGGCTGGAAGATAACTATGTCAATCTGTTGAGAAAAGCGCTGGACTATGCCATCGGCCGCGACGGCTTGCTGGAATATTCCATTATTGTGGACAAAGGCAACGAAAAGCATCAGCCGCTCACGATGAATGTGTCCACACAGAAATCGCCGAACTTCACCAAACCGGATAATTTCGCAACGGACCCGCGCCTTGGCACAAATAACAAGGACAAAGACAAGGATCAGGATTCGATGAACCTGGATACTTATCTCAATCCCAACTATTCGTTCGATAATTTTATAGAAGGCGATTGCAACCGGTTGGCAAGGTCGGCCGGATTTGCCGTGGCACAGCGCCCCGGACTTACTTCGTTCAACCCGCTGATGATGTACGGCGGGGTAGGGCTTGGCAAAACGCATCTGGTGCAGGCCATCGGGAATTACATCATGAACCATTTTGACAATAAACTCGTGCTGTACGTTTCTTCGGAAAAATTTACAAACCAGTTTATCAATTCCATCCGGAACAATACGCTTCAGGACTTTACCGACTTTTACATGAAAGTGGATGTCCTGGCCATTGATGATGTGCAGTTTCTTTCGGGAAAAGAAAAAACGCAGGATACTTTCTTCCATATCTTCAACCATTTGCACCAACTCGGCAAGCAGATCATTATGACCAGTGACCGGCCGCCTCGTGAACTGCAGGGTTTGCAGGACCGGTTGTTGTCCCGTTTCAAATGGGGGCTTACGGCAGATCTCCAGACGCCGGATTTTGAAACGCGTATTGCCATTATTCAGAAAAAAATCCAGTCCGAAGGCATTTCCATCGATTATGATGTAATCGAATACATTGCGCACAGCGTCAATTCCAACGTAAGGGAACTGGAAGGCGTTATTGTCTCGCTAATGGCGCAGGCTTCGCTGACCAGAAGGGAAATTGACGTAGAACTTGCCAAAAATACATTGCGGAACATCGTAATGAATGAAGACAAGGAAGTGACGATTGATACCATTCAGGAAATCATTGCCGACTTTTTCCAGATTACGATTGCGGATCTGAAAAGCAAAAGCCGCAAGAAAGAAGTTGTGTATCCCCGACAGCTTGCCATGTACCTTGCCAAAGAATACACAGACCTTCCTTTGAAATCAATCGGGTATCATTTCGGGGGCCGGGATCACAGTACCGTAATCCATTCCATACAGAGTGTCAACCTGTTAATGGATGAAACACCCGACGTGGAGGAAACACTTCAAAAACTTCGCAGTTACTTCAAGTAGAAAACTGAGTCTAAAAGGGAAAATGAATTGTTTCATCAAACCTTTGATTCAGCCAATGACACCCATTCTTGTTAATCGTTCTCAAATTTCTGATTTGCTTTGGAACAACCATATCCAGCGTTCTCAGCAAAGTGTTGTTTATGCATACAGTTTTTACCTTGATTCAGTCTGCATCGAATGGAAAGCCTTGGTCTGGCCGTCTGAAGAGGATTATCAGGTTGTAATGCCTTTGCCGGTAAGGACGAAAGCCGGTAAAATGATTGTTTATCAACCCTTGTTTTGCCAGTATCTCGGTTTATTTACTGTGAACAGTCTGACCTCCCCGCAGGTGGAAGCATTTTTAACCTCTTTGTCCTCACACTTTTCCTACATATCCGCTTATTCTTTCAATCCGGACAATTACAGACTGGTGAACATAGGCAGTTTTCGGTTCAATGAATTGAAATTTCAGGAACAGAGCACATACTATCTCCGGCTTGGCCATGATTATTCCAAAATATACAACCACTATTCCAAAGACCGGCAACGGAATGTGGAACGTAGCAGGCGGTATAACTGGACATTGGAACAGAGTACGGATATAAATCCGCTCATTCATTTATTCAAGGAAAATCATGCTTCCAGAATTTTTGGAGGAGTAAATCCGGATGCCTACGCCAGGTTACAGTTGCTTTTTGAAAGACTGAACTTGCATGAGAAAGCCGAAATCTGGTATGCGGTAAAAGAAGGCCGGATTCATGCCGGCATTCTGCTGGTCAGGAACTGCAACAGAATCATCTACCTTTTCAACGCAGCTGATAAAATCGGCAGATCAGGAAACGCCAGGACTTTTCTGCTGGATTGCTATTTTAAAGTTCATGCCAGCAAACCGATGATTTTTGATTTTGAAAGTCCGGAAGTAAGTTCCATAGCAAGCTTTTACAACAGTTTTGGAAGTATTGAAAATTCCTATATGATGATCAGGAAAAACCAGCTGGTTTTTCCTTTCAGACAAATACAGGAATGGCGGAGAAATCTGATGCTTAAAACCAGGTAATTTCCTTACGCAAACCCTTATATGATTTTATATCCATTTCCAGCGATCCGATCACCAGTTCCACTTCGGCTTTCAGCGGAATCTTGTTGGAGTCATCTGAAATCCAGAGACGCATCGGCGATTCTCCTTTAAAAAGCTTGTTACGCGGAATGATCGGATGGAGCCGTAGCACGCGCGTTTTTCCGAATTTGGTTTTAATTACATCTTTACCGGAATATCTGACTCTGAGCTTGTAAATCTCCCCGTCAAAAAAAGTGGGTACTTCTATGACTTCGCCTTCGGAAACTTTTTCAAAATTGATTGTGCGCAGAAAAAAGTAGCCGCTTATAATGTCATGGATGTTATTGGGCACATTGAAGGTTTTGGTTTCATTCTTTTCGCTGGAAATCGCCTGATCCTTGTTATGGTTGAATATTACTTTTTCATCTTTCCGGTATTTGTTTTCCTGGATCTGACGTTCAAACATATGCGGTAAAATGGCGGAAGTATCTATGTAGGAGCGCCACGTGTCCCGCACCCGTGAAATCAGGTCAAATGCGCCGACTGTGCGGCCCGTTGCATTCACCTTGAAGCAGGGCCTGTTGTTAACAACCGAAACAGATTTGGCAATCTCAACCTTGGCCTCGGCCGCATTGATAAAACCATAATGGACTCTGTATTCAACCTTTTCACCGGTACAAAAGCTGTAATTCGGAATGACGCGGTTCTGTTCGTATTGTTTAAAGGAAAGATAAATGGATAATGTTATAATGGCTAATATCAAGTGTGATCTGTTCATGCGGATCTTTTAATTACATAGAGGGATATTTTACTTTCAAATAGGCCAGATATTTTTTCAGGTCTCCACCAAACTTGCTCTCAAACTCCTTGCGAAAAATATCCTGTTTCGATTTATAAGTCTGATAACTTATAAAATAGGCGTTATTGGGCAATTTGCTGTCCGGAAGAGAATTTTTGTTTTTAAACGTACGCTTGCCGGAAAGAAGTGTGTCGGCGTTACTAAGTATATTCATGATCATTCTTTTTTTTAGTGTGTCTTTTACAGGTTCCGGCGAAAGGTTTTGAAAGGTTTTATAAAGGCTGTCCAGTTTTGCTATTCCCCGGAGCATGTGACCGGCGTAAGCGTCATTGTATTTTTTAGAGTACTCGTACTGATTCAGTTCCGGTGAATCCTGGCCGTACTTGTATTTTAAAAACCGTATAGCGCCCTGATCTCCGATAAAACTGGCAAGATTCTCATTCAGTTCCAGATCACTTTTGACAAAAAGTGTTCCATGCGTCAGTTCGTGCAGGATCAGGTTGGCCATGCTGCCATCTTTCCTTTTCAGCATGCTGGAAAGAATGGGATCTTTGAGATAACCCAGTGTAGACCACGCAGATACTTCGCCAATATCCGTGTCCAGGCCTTGCTGAATCAGTTGCTGTTCTTCTGCTACGGCGCGGGTAGAATCAAAAAAACCTTTGTAAGGAAAAGTACCCACTACCGGAAAGTGCCATTTGTAAGGTTCAATTTTGTAGCGGGGCGAAGCCGTTATCAGCCAGATCAGCGGTTTTCCATGCTGATTGTAAAATGTTGTATAGTTTTTGGAAGGTTCAAGACCCAGTGAATCAATGCCAAATTGCTTAATCTCCTGAATGAGCCGGATGCGGGCCTTCAGGGAATCCGGAAATGCAGGGTTTTTCATTACATCTTCCACATCTTCTACATTCATCAGTATTCCGATCTGGCCGCTGGCCTGCATCCAGCCGTAACTGACCAGGTCTTTGTAATAGAATGCGGCAAGCAGCAAAATGGCAAGCAGGACAAAAAATAATTTTTTAAGCACAGATTCAGTACGGAATGAATTTTAGTAATAACAACGGAAATAATGCAATTTCAACGATAAAATAATTGAAAACAATGTTCCTGTTCATGTAAAGCACAACATGCATGTCGTTTTAGTCGTACCTTTGGGTTTGAGTTTCTCAACGTTCCTGCTAGTTAATCTGAATGAATATACGATCACTTCGCGGCCTGAGCCTTGGCTATTTACTTTTACCCAATCTGATTTTCTTTTACTTCTGGACAAATGTAGGCATTGCTGTTGCCGGTATTGTTCTGCTTTTGTATCTGTTTGCCAGCATTTTAATGCAAAGCAGCCCGGTTTCAGAAACGGTGCTGAATTCAAAAGATCTGCTTCTGCTGACGATTGTGGCACTGATTGTCACTTTCATGTCGGGCGTTAGCGGGCTTTCCTATCAGACTTTCGATTACTGGTGCCATAATACCAAATTTTACGAGCTTTTTAAATACAACTGGCCGATCCGCATTCCGCTGGACGGCCCGGTAATTTCCTATTACTACGGCTATTACGTTGTCCCCGCCATTTTTTCCAAACTTACCGGAAGCATCAGCGAGACATTCATTTTCCTCTGGACTTTCGTTGGTTTCTTTCTCGGGATTTCGTGGGTTTACATGGTTCTTAACAAGAAAATGCTTTTTGTACTGCTAGCAATGGCCATCGGCGATACGCCGCATGTAGTCAAAACCGTTTTTTACAAACTGACCGGTGAGTTGTACGAGTTCGGTGATTTCGGAATAGAATCCTGGTCCAATTTTGAAAATCTTCTCTGGGTTCCGAATCAGGTTATTCCGACTTTGATCATCGGCGGAATGTTCGTTTATATTCTAAAAAACAGACTTCCGCTTGAAAATATCGTTTTTCCCGTTGCATTAACATTCTGGTGGGCGGTTTTTCCTGCATTTACGAGCGGATTGCTGGCGGGACTGCTGATCATTCGCAAATGGCTTCTGGCCGGGTTCAGGCTGGACTGGAAATTGGTCATCAACTCGGTTATACTTCCGTTTCTGGCTTGTCTGCCTGTATTGATATTTTTTCTTTCCCACGAAGAGGCGCCAATTTCCGGTTTTATCTGGCAGTTCCCGGACAGTATGCCGAGCAGAGTTATTGAATACAGCATTAACATCGGTCTCAATCTGCTGATCTTTTATCTGGCATTCAAACATTTCAGAAGTGAAAGACAAAGGGCACTTCCGGCCATTCCTTTTTTCCTGATACTCGCATTCATCATGATCTTTCCGATTTACAGGATCGGCAAAGTAAATGATTTTCTGTTCCGGGGTCTGATGCCCTATCTGCTGATTGTGGGCATGTACCTATTTTATCCGCTGGCGTCTGTTCCAGCCGTTAATGCCTGGAATATGGTCCGGAAATCAGCTTACAGCATGGCTCTGTTCGCACTGCTTGCATCATGCTGTCTGATCGCCGCAGGAAGGTTTGTAAGATCAATGAAAGTCAACGTTGTTACGCAGCGGATCATGCCCGAAAAAACGGGTTTCCAGCCCATTCCGTATGATGCGTATGCCAATATTTATGAAGTACTGAAAGACAAGTGGACGCAGCTGGAAGCGGATCAGTACCTGGGTAAAAAGGATTCATTTTATGAGTTGAAGATGGCTCCGGCTAAGCCGTTTGATAATTCGAAATAACCGTTTGATAATTAACAATTTACGAACTTTTGCCGGGGAATATTTCTCCTGAAAAAAGTGCTTAAATAATTATATTTTTAGAGGGTAAATACGTTGTTTTTCTAAGAGTAATTTGTTAAATTTACAATGTAAAAAGACCAATTAGCAGGCGGTTTTTGTGACGAAAAAGCCGCCTTTTTCATGTACAAACTAAATTTCTGTCACCTTTTATGGCACAAGCAACCACAGATAAAGACAACAAATTAAAAGCGTTACAGACTACGCTCGAAAAACTGGATAAGGCTTATGGAAAAGGCACAGTAATGCGTCTTAGCGACACCAAAGTGCTTGACATTCCTGTAATATCAACAGGTTCATTAGGGCTGGATCTTGCTTTGGGTGTAGGCGGTGTACCGCGCGGACGTGTTGTTGAGATTTATGGGCCGGAATCATCCGGTAAAACCACTTTGTCAATGCATTGCATTGCCGAAGCACAAAAAAAAGGCGGCCTTGCAGCATTTATTGATGCGGAGCATGCTTTTGACCGGTCATACGCTGAAAAACTGGGCATTGACACAAGCAATCTTCTGATTTCCCAACCTGACAGCGGCGAACAGGCACTTGAAATTGCAGAGCACCTGATCAGCAGCGGTGCTGTGGATATTATCGTCATTGACTCCGTGGCTGCACTGGTACCCCGCGCGGAGCTTGAAGGAGAAATGGGTGATAGCAAAATGGGTCTGCAGGCACGTCTGATGTCTCAGGCATTGCGTAAGCTGACCGGTGTAATCAACAAAACAGGCTGCTGCTGTATTTTCATCAACCAGCTTCGTGAAAAGATCGGTGTGATGTTCGGTAACCCTGAAACAACTACCGGTGGAAATGCGCTTAAATATTACGCTTCTGTTCGTCTGGACATTCGCCGGGTAGGACAGATCAAGGAAAGTGCAGATGCCATTCTCGGTAACCGTACGCGCGTTAAAGTTGTGAAGAACAAAGTAGCGCCGCCGTTTAAAGTAGTGGAATTTGATATCATGTACGGCGAAGGCATATCCAAAGTTGGTGAGATTATTGACCTGGCTGTTGAGCTTGAAATCGTTAAGAAATCCGGTTCATGGTTCAGTTACGATGGAAACCGTCTGGGACAGGGTCGTGACGCAGTCAAAGCGCTGATCAAGGACAATCCTGAATTGATGGACGAGCTGGAAGCAAAGGTCCGCGGAAAAGTTAACAACGATCCGGACTCATTGATTGATACCAGCGAGCCGAACATTCCTGACGAAGGATCTCCGCTGTAATATCTTGCTTATAAATAAAAATGCCCTGTATATCAGGGCATTTTTATTTATAAGCAGTTTCTTGTAATCTAATTAAAACCTCGGTTTTTTCAGTAACTACAGTGTCACAAGTGACCATTTTAACAGCTAAAAGCTAACAGCCACTCAAAACGGCTTCTGATCATCATCGTCTTCATCGAAATCGTAGTCTTCGTCACCCGGTCCCGAAAACATACTGCTGACCAGATCCTGAAATTTCATCCCCTGATCCAGTGACTGCTTACCAATCAGTGAGAACTCGGCCATTCCATGCAGCGCAAATTCCATCATAAACAGTTTTTCTTCCTGGCTTGCATAAGCGCTCAGCATATCGACGAAATCGTCCAGTCCGTCAATGGTCTTCAAACGTGCCATGTATTCACGATCGGCCATATCTCCCGGCATTTCCATTTCATTTCCTGATCCGAACCATTCGATTACTTTGGCATACGGATTGATCTTGCTTTTCTTGCTTTTTTCAGGATCGGGGAAAAAGCTCAGAAACTGTGTCCGGATTGCTTTACCGATCAGGTTCTGCGCTACAATGACCGGGCCCTCGACTTCGCCTTCATAAACAAGCTCTACTTTTCCGCAAATTGCAGAAACAACGCCGTAAAGATCAGAAATACGGACATAAGTGGATGTTTCACCATTGATCAGCGCTCTTCTTTCCGCAGTACTTAAAAGACTTTCATAGGCAGAAATCGTCAGACGTGCAGAAACCCCGCTTTTACTATCAACGTACTCGCTTTCACGCGCTTCAAAAGCTATTTGCTCGATCAGCGTTTTGGCAAGTTCATTTACAACAACAAGGCCTTTTTGCTCCGTCTTAACCACCGCTTCCTGTTCCGTGATTTTTTTACCTGTCTCAATGGTTTTCGGATAGTGCGTTACGATCTGGCTTTCAATCCGGTCTTTCAAAGGTGTTACAATGCTTCCCCGGTTGGTATAATCTTCCGGATTGGCTGTAAACACAAATTGGATATCAAGCGGAAGTCTTAGTTTAAAACCACGTATCTGGATATCACCTTCCTGAAGAATGTTGAATAACGCAACCTGAATGCGTGCCTGAAGATCGGGAAGTTCGTTAATTACGAAAATGCCGCGGTGGGAGCGGGGTATCAATCCGAAATGAATAACCCTTTCATCCGAGTAAGGCAGTTTTAGAGTGGCTGCCTTGATCGGGTCCACATCGCCGATCAGATCCGCAACGGAAACGTCCGGCGTTGCCAGTTTTTCCGTATAGCGTTCATCCCGGTGAAGCCAGGAAACGGGTGTATTGTCACCATATTCCTCGATAAGATCTCTGGAGTTTCTGGATAACGGCTCAAGGGGATCATCATGCAGTTCAGAATCCGTGATGTACGGAATGTATTCATCCAGCAGGTTAATCATCATTCTTGCAATCCGGGTTTTCGCTTGTCCGCGAAGGCCCAGAAAGTTGATGTTGTGCATGGACAAAATCGCACGTTCCACGTCAGGAATGACAGTTTCTTCATACC
The DNA here is from genome assembly GCF_005860765.1 of Dyadobacter sediminis. GTDB lineage: Bacteria > Bacteroidota > Bacteroidia > Cytophagales > Spirosomataceae > Dyadobacter > Dyadobacter sediminis. The sequence goes on from NZ_VCEI01000021.1 coordinate 901,419, forward strand.
CCCAGATTCCGGGGAAAATATTTTCCTTGTTTCTGATTCTTGCAATCAGGTTATCGCGAAGTTCCTGTTTGATGGAACGGGACTGATAACCTGCTCTTTTTAGTTCGCCGAGCGTATGAATGCCCAATCGTTCAGAACTGGTAAGCTGTAAGTAATTCATGTATTTTGGGCTGGATTAACGCGCGTACGCAACTGAACGCATTTCCCGGATTACGGTAATTTTGATTTGTCCGGGATACTGCATTTCTTTTTCAATCTTTTGTGAAATATCAAATGAAAGCATTCCTGCTTTTTCATCCGAAACATTGTCGGCATCAATAATGACGCGCAGCTCTCTTCCGGCCTGGATTGCATAACATTTCTCTACACCTTCAAAAGATAATGCCATGTTTTCAAGATCGCGCAGACGCTGGATATATGATTCCATCATTTCGCGGCGAGCGCCCGGACGTGAGCCCGAAATCGCATCGCAAACCTGAATGATCGGAGAAAGGATGCTGGTCATTTCAATTTCATCATGGTGCGCACCGATTGCATTGCATACTTCCGGATTTTCCTTGTACTTCTTGGCAAGTTCCATTCCCAGAATTGCGTGCGGCAGATCGGATTCTTCCGGCCACACTTTACCGATATCGTGCAACAGACCGGCTCTTTTGGCCAGTTTGGTATTCAAACCCAGTTCGGATGCCATTGTTGCGCAGAGTTTTGCAACTTCACGCGAGTGCTGCAGCAGGTTTTGTCCGTAAGAAGAACGAAAACGCATGCGGCCGATCATTTTAACAAGTTCAGGATGCAATCCGTGAATTCCCATCTCGATCACCGTACGCTCACCGATTTCCACAATTTCATCGTCGATGTTTTTGCGGGTTTTGGCAACTACTTCCTCAATGCGCGCGGGGTGAATCCTGCCGTCCTGTACAAGGCGGTGCAGCGAAAGTCTTGCAATTTCCCTGCGGACCGGATCAAAACCTGAAATTACAATGGCCTCGGGCGTGTCGTCCACAATGATTTCAACACCGGTTGCTGCTTCCAGCGCCCGTATATTTCTTCCTTCCCTTCCGATGATCTTGCCTTTGATATCGTCGTTTTCAATATTGAATACCGAAACGCAGTTTTCAATGGCATGTTCAGCGGCAGTACGCTGAATGGTTTCAATGACAATTTTCTTGGCTTCTTTGGTCGCAGTCAGACGGGCTTCTTCCATAGCACTTTTCACGTAAGAGCCGGCTCTTGTGTCAGCCTCTGCTTTCAGTGCATCGATCAGCTGGTCACGCGCTTGTTCGGCAGTCAGGTTCGCTATTTTTTCAAGTTGTGCAACTTGCTGCTGCAAGGATTTTTCTGCTTCTTCCCGGCGTTTTACGGCCGTTTCCAATTGCTGGTTCAGATTGGTTTTAAGCGCTTCCAGTTCGTTCTCGCGGCGTTTGTTTTGTTCAATTGTCTGGTTAAGGCTTTGCTCGCGCTGCTTCAGTTTCTGCTCATTCGACTGTAGAATTCCCCGTTTTTTATTGGCATCCTCTTCAAATTCCGATTTCAGGCGAAGGTATTTTTCTTTTGCTTCCAGAATCCTGTCTTTTTTTATGTTTTCAGCGGCACTTTCAGCATTTCTGATGATTTCGGCAGCACGTTCCTGGGCTTCTTTTTCCTTCTGGTCAAAAGATTTCTGAAAGATGTATTTGCCTGCGAAAATACCCACGCCGATAGCAATTATATCGGACAGGAGAACGATGAAAATTTGAGAATTTGACATTTCAAGTAATGGTTATATAGTTGGTTTTACCGACTAAACCTGCGTTAAAATGCCGAACGTTAAAGGTTGAAGAATATAAGAATCGTTTAAATTAAAGGTTTTCGCTGTTGAGATTAGCTTTCTATAGCGCTGCTTATTGTTTCATCGAGCTTTTCAACCCTGCTTCTGAATGCCATGATCAAATCATTCAGCTGCTCCTGATTCCGCTGCAATGCCACAAGACATTCAATGGAAGTCAGAGCGATTGCTTCGATGTCGCCGTATACTTTTCCTTTTAATTTATGTTGTTCCACGCGATGTAAGAATACCTCATAGCCATCCCGGTAATATTTCTCCTGATCTGCCGGAACACTCAGTTTGAAACCTCTGTCCAAGAGCTTTATAAAGACAGAAACGTCGGGATTAAGTATGTTGCTTTTTTTCATAAGGTATCTTCAAGCAGTGCAATGCACTTATCGATCTCTTGTATATATTTATCAACTGAATCTTTCAGTTCAGCAATTCCGCTTGTTGGCGTCAGTTTACTAGTGACAATTTTAGCGAAACTTTTAGACTTATTAAAGTCTTTTTCCAAAGTAGTGTATTTTTTCTTTATTTCTTTTGCTTCTTCCTTTAGTTTGTTATTTGATTCTCTGAGGTCTGCATTTTCACGCTGCAATTCTGATAATGACCAACTTAGTTTTTCTTTAGTATTGATCAGGATCTCAAGCTTTTTCTCAAGGTCGGCTAATTTATGCTCAATGATACGTGAATCGATTCTTTCCATTTTTCACTTAAAAAAATTCCCGCAAACCAACTCAAACCAATTACTTTCTGATTACCGCCTCAAATTCCCTTTCATACGCCGCAATCAGGCGCTGCATGGATTTATCGATCACTTTATCTGTCAGAGTCTGCGTTTCGTCCTGTAATATAAAGCTGATGGAATAAGATTTCTTGCCTTCCAGATTGGCTCCTTCATACACATCAAATGCATTCACAGAACGCAGCAACTGCTTTTCCGTTCTGAATGCGATCTGACGCAGTTCTTCAAACGTTATTTTTTTGTTCACCACAACGGACAAGTCCCTTCGTACTTCCGGGAATTTGGAAACTTCCTTGTACTGTACTGCCGCATCGTACTGCCGCAGCATATATTCCCAGTCAAAATCTGCAAAGAAGACGCCTGCTTTCACATCCAGTTTTTTGGCGACAGCCGTCTGCAGCAATCCGAATGTTACAACCGGTTTTTTGTTGAAAAGAAGCGTAAGGCCGTATTTGTAAATGCGGGTATCCGCATGCTGCTTCTCAACTTCCCGGATTTTCATCGCGGCAAGAACCTGGTTTACAAATGCTGCCAGATCATGAAAAACGGTCTCACGTGATTTTTCAAACCAGCTTTCCTGCTGGATATTTCCGGTAACAAAAACAGAAAGACGTTCTTTTTCCACATACTTTTCATTCAGTAAATGATAGGTTTTACCGAATTCAAACAATTTCAGGTCGCGCTGGCGACGGTTGCTGTTATAGGCAATGACTTCCAGCCCGGAAAAAAGCAGCGTCTGACGCATCACCGAAAGGTCCTCACTCAGATAATTCAGGATTTTCACCGGACTTCCGGCAAGAGCTTCACCAAGCGATGCCTGATATTCCGGTTTGGTCAGCGAGTTATTGATCATTTCATTGAACCCGTTTGCGGCAAGCAGTTCAGAAACACGTAGTTTCAGCTTCTCAGGATCATTAACCGGAAAATCGGAAATGTAATCCGAGCTCAGCGATTCGGATAATTCCACTTGCCCGAACCCGTAAATGCGCAAGATTTCTTCAATTACATCCGCTTCTCTCTGTACGTCAACGCGGTATGGCGGTACAATGGCAGTAAAAGAAGTTTCAGTCTCATTTTCTATTACTATATCCAGGCTGTTCAGAATGCTTTTGATCAGGCTTTTGTCCAGCGATTTTCCAATAAGCCGGTCAATATGCTGGTAACTCATCTGAACGCGGAAGTCCTGTATGGGTTCCGGGTAAATGTCTGTGATTTCCGAGGAGATTGTTCCTCCCGCTATTTCCTGAATCAGCAATGCGGCTCGTTTCAGCGCGTATAATGGCATGTTCGGGTCCGTTCCGCGTTCAAAACGGAATGAAGAATCCGTTTTCAAAGAAAAGCGCTGCGCAGTTTTCCGGACCCAGATTGGTGAAAAATAGGCGGATTCCAGGAAAATAGAAGTTGTCTCACCGGAAACGCCGGAAGTAAGGCCGCCGAATACGCCGGCAATGCACATCGGTTCCGGATTTCCGTTCGTGCCTTCATTGCAGATCATCAGGTCAGAAGCTGAAATTTTTCTTTCTATTCCGTCAAGCGTTACGAATGGTGTTCCGGCGGGAACCGTCGTTACAATTACTTTTTTGCCTGTTATTTTTTCAGCATCAAACGCATGCATCGGCTGGCCCAGCTCATGGCATACATAATTCGTAATATCCACAATGTTGTTGATCGAGCGGATTCCGATCGTTTGCAGCCGTTGTTTCAGCCATTCCGGCGAATCGCCGACTTTTATTCCGGATATAGTCAGGCCGGTATATCGCGGGCATGCTTCCTGGTTCCTGACTTCTACTTGTACCTGAAGATCTTTGTTATGAACTGAAAATCCGTCAACTGAAGACAAACTGACCGGCCGGTTCAAAACGGCTTTCAGGTCGCGTGCAACGCCATAGTGCGAAGCGGCGTCAGCACGGTTGGGCGTAAGCCCGATTTCAATCAGATAATCGGAAGAAATGCCGAAATATTCACTGGCCGGAGTGCCGTTCGGAAGTGCGGTTTCCAGAACCAGAATTCCATCGTGCGAGGTACCAAGTCCAAGTTCGTCTTCTGCGCAGATCATTCCTTCAGATAACGAACCTCTGATTTTCGATTTTTTCAGAATCAGCGGCTGTTCACTTCCGGTCGGATACAGCACCGCACCCACTTTTGCCACGATTACTTTTTGTCCTGCCGCAACATTCGGTGCTCCGCAAACGATCGAAAGCGGGTTTTCTTCGCCAACGTCCACGGTTGTATTGCTAAGACGGTCTGCTTCCGGATGCTTTTCGCAAGTAAGAACCTCGCCGATCACAACGCCCTGCAAGCCGCCTTTTATGGATTCAATTTCTTCTATGCTTTCAACTTCAAGCCCGGTTCCTGTGAGTAATCTGCCGGTTTCTTCCGGCGTTTCTGTAATATCAATCAGTTCCTTAAGCCACTTATAAGAGATCTTCATGCGGATACTTTAAAATAATAAGTTGAAAGGCTGCGACATTCTGCCGGCAGCCTTTATTGCAAAATTAATCATTTAAGTCTGAACAGCACTTTGCAAGACGCAATACTGTATACTTTTCCATCAGCTTCACTTATTGCAAACAATTACTCATGTGCGGAAGTTTCCGTCACTTCGCCCGCGTATATGGCAGCTGTAAGCGTATTTTCAGCCGGAGGAACCGGACATGCATAAGTCGGCTGATACACGCAATAAGGATTATATGCTTTGTTGAAATCCAGCACAATGACATTGTTTTTGATTTCGGAAACGGGATAATCGAGGTACCGGCCGCCGCCGTATGTTTCTTTTCCGGTGGTTTCATCTCTGAAAAGTACGGAAATGACGCTTTCATTTTTAAGCAGCAGAAGCTTTTGGGCACGACCGTCGATCGTGAAATTGGCATAACCGTATTTCTCGTATTTTTCAGTAGTACCGTCCGTATACTTGATTACAAGTTCCTTGTCTTCCGAGGTATACGGAGAAATATTGGCCTTGATGCGGTATTTAAGGTTTGGCTTGAAGTAATGTAGCCCGTGAAAACTTTCCTTGTCAGCAATCGGAGAATCATCGGCCGTTTTAAACTGTTCATCCTTGGCCGCACGTTCTTCCAGGATTTTGGCATTGTACTGTTCCGGGTTTGCGGCAATCAGGTCGTCATTTCCGGATTTTGTAAAATTCTCAATTACAAAATAGGCAAGAACAGCGATAAACATTGCGATTGTGCTGTATCGGATTACTTTATTTTTGAACATATCAAAGTCTTATTTGTAAACGGATTGCAAACTTACACCTGAAAGGCAGCTTTGAAAAAGTATAAGATATTTATTTACTTTTTTATGATAATTTTGAAACTTCGCAGCCGGCCTGTTTGCGTTGTTGATCTAAATATACCTAAATTGACCAGGCAAATAAATAAACATAATACTTGACCCATCATATGTCTTACACTAAGCGAGTACTCATTGCCGAAGACAGTTCCGTTATTCAAAATCTGGCAAGGAAGATTCTGGAATTTCAACACTATGAAATTACTTCCGTAAAAAATGGAGAGCAAGTTTTGCAACTCCTTGAAAAAGAAGATTTTGATATTATTTTGCTGGATATCAATATGCCTGTGATGGATGGAATGGAGTGTGCAAGAAGCATCCGCAAGCTGCCTAACGAGAACAAGGCCAAAACACCGATCGTAGCAATAACGGGCAATGCAAAAAATTACTCGGAAGAAGATTTCAAAGAAGCAGGATTTGACGATGCGCTTATGAAACCTTTAAACTTTGACCGTCTGGTTGAAGTAGTGGCGCATTTGACAGAATAAATCGGATGAGGATTACATTTTTAGGAACCGGCACATCGCAGGGAATACCCGTTATTGCCTGCGACTGTGTCGTTTGCCGTTCTTCCGATCCGCATGACAAGCGTTTAAGGACCTCCGTTTGGGTACAAACCCAGGGCAAATCGTTTGTCATTGATACCGGCCCTGATTTCCGTCAGCAAATGCTCCGGGCCAATGTACGCGAACTTGATGCAGCTGTTTTCACTCATCAGCATAAAGATCATACCGCCGGGCTGGACGATATCCGTGCTTTCAATCATCGTCAGCAAAGTGATATTCCGCTGTACGGAAGGCAGGAAGTTCTGAATCAGATCCGGAGTGAGTTTTTTTATGCTTTTTCGGAAACACGTTATCCCGGTGTTCCACATTTTGAACTTCATCCGATTAGTAACGAACCTTTTGAAGTAAGCGGCGTAAAGTTCATCCCCATCGAAGTCATGCATTATATGCTTCCTGTTTTCGGATTCCGGATTGGTGATTTTACTTACATTACCGACGCCAATTATATTTCGGAAAAGGAACAGGAAAAGATCAAAGGTTCAAAAGTGCTTGTGCTGGATACCCTGCAGAAAGAGCCGCACATTTCGCATTTTACCCTTTCGCAGGCGCTTGAACTGATTGAAAAACTGGATATTCCGCAGGCTTATCTTGTTCATATGAGTCACAGACTGGGTTTGCATGCCGTTATCAATACCGAACTTCCGCCCAATGTAAGTCTGGCTTATGACGGACTGGTTCTGGATCTTTAACCTGCGGAATCCACACCGCTTTTCTTAACTGTAACGGTCATCCCGCCATGGATATGCCGTATTGGAGTAACCCCGCAATTCCCAGAATCCCAGTTTGTTGGAAGATAAAAATTCAATTCTTTTGATCCATTTACTTCCTTTCCATGCGTAAAGCTGCGGCGTAATCATGCGTACGGGTCCGCCGTGATCCTTTTCTAGCGGTTTATGGTCGGCGGTATGAACAAGCAGCACATCTTCTTTCAAAGCTTCTTCCAGCGAAAGGTTTGTTGTATACTGGTCATAACCGTGACAAAGCACATGCGTTGCGGTGGATTTCGGCATTACGAGTGCGGCAATATCCGCCAGCCGAACGCCAATCCACGGAACATCCATTCTTGACCAGGTCGTAACGCAGTGAAAATCACTTATGTCCTCGGTTTGCGGCAGATTCATAAAATCATCCCAGTTCAGCGTAACCGGTGATTCCACTTCGCCATCCACGACAAGTTTCCATTGCTGATGTGAAATGTCGGGTTTAAAACCAAGATCGAGTACGGGCCATTTGACGGTTCTGGTTTGTCCCGCCGGCAGCTTGGGCATTCCATGCCGGTTTATTTCTCCGGATCCCATGGGTCTGGAATCGGAAACAGAAGGTGTTGCGGCCATTTTTTCCTGAAAACGTGCTTTCAGTTTCATTCTGGCCTCTATAATCTTATCCAGTTTGCTGTTTTCTTCCATTGAATCATTCATTTATAATTTAAACCGGCATTTTTCAAGCCATTTGAAAAGTTGTTGCTGACTCAGCCTTCACTGATCCATTGCATCATCAATGCCGTAAGATAGCCGCCGTAAGTTCCGATTGCATAGCCTAATATAGCAAGTAAAACGCCTACTGTTGCCAGCGACGGATGAAAAGCTGCCGCGACAACGGAAGCCGAAGCGGAGCCGCCCACATTTGCCTGACTGCCGACTGCCAGAAAGAAGAACGGAATTTTCAGCCACCGGCAGACAATGATCAGAATAAACGCATGAATGCAGATCCAAAGCAAACCAATTGCGAACAAACCCGGGTTGCCGGCAACGGCGCCAAGATCCATCTGCATTCCGATCGTTGCAATGAGAACATATAAAAATACCGATCCCAGCTTTGAAGCACCTGCATATTCCAGCTTCCGGACCGGAGTAACCGAAAGCACAATCCCGATGAAAGTAGCAATGGTGATTACCCAGAAAAAAGAGGAAGTAAGGCTGTATTTCTCCAGTGCAGGATAATTTTCTTTCAGAAAAGGAGTGATTATTTCGGATAAGGCATGTGCAAGTCCGGTTGCGCCGAAGCCTGCTGCGGCCAGAAATATATAGTCGCGAACGGCCGGATTTTGTTCGTTTGCCTTGTTTTGTACGTCAAGATGATGCTTTACTTCTTCGATTTGTCTGCTGTCAGCACCCAGCCACGTGTCTACACGTGCGGCTATTCCGGCTCCGTAGATCAAAAAAGCCATCCATAGTTCAGCAATCAGCACGTCTACGGCCACCATTTGTGAAAACAACCGGTCGCTCGGCTTGAAAACTTCCCTCAGTGCAGTCTGATTCGCGCCTCCGCCGATCCAGCTTCCGGCAATCGTGGCCAGTCCGCGCCATACCGCATCCGGACCTTCACCGGCGACAGTTGCCGGACTGATCAATCCGACAATCCATAATGCCAGCGGACCGCCGAGCATGATTCCTGCCGTTCCGACGAGCATGGCCGTCAATGCTTTCGGGCCGAGTTTTCCCAAAGAACGCCAGTCCATTCCAATTGTAAATAAAACAAGGCATGCAGGAAGAAAGTACTTTGAAACGACAGGATAAAGCTGCGAAGTACTGCCGTTGATGATTCCAAAAGAATTGAGCAGGCCGGGAATAAAGTAACAAAGCAGCAGCGGCGGAACAAGCGTGTAAAATCGTTTCCAGACCTTTCCCGGAAGCGATGCGGTATAAAAAATCAGGGCAAGCACCAGCATCAGTAATCCAAGTACAACGGCATCGTTTGTAATCATTATTTTATTTCAGGATAAGGTTTCGGAAACAAGGTAAAATTAGCGCTGTTTTTTATTTATATTCGTTTACAAATAACATGTATTCGCCTGCCGAAAATGCAAAATCTACTTTTTGCAGGGTTACATATTGTTATTCAGTCGTTTCTAATCATTCATAACCGCTAACGATGGCAGTATATAATTTATCCGTTAATGGAAAGAAAAGTAAAGGTTGACGTAGAGCCCGATATGCCTTTACTTTGGGTAGTACGGGATTTTGCAGGACTAAAAGGCACCAAATTCGGTTGCGGAATGGCATTGTGCGGCGCTTGTACCGTGCATGTCAACGGTCAGCCGGCCCGTTCCTGTCAGACGCCGATTTCAAGTGTTGGTAAAAATGACAAGATTACAACGATCGAAGGAATCGGAGACGGAAAGCTGAGTGTAATCCAGAAAGCATGGATCGAAGAGCAGGTTCCGCAGTGCGGTTACTGCCAGTCGGGACAAATAATGTCTGCGGTTGCGCTGCTTAAAACAAATCCAAGCCCGACGGATGCGGACATTGACTCGGCCATGAGCGGAAACCTTTGCCGCTGCGGCACTTATGACCGCATTCGCAAGGCAATTCACCGGGCGGCGGCTGAAATAAAAGTTTCAGAAGCAGGAATCGGGAAAATGTAGTTTAAAGGAGTGATCATTGAACCTTAGCGACAAAAGACATTGAAAAATATACAGACATCACGCCGCGATTTTCTGAAAGCGTCCGGACTGACTACGTTCGGGCTTGCATTGGGGATTTCAGGTTTTACAAAGGATGCTTCCCTTAAAAAGATTACGCCGGCTGTTCTGAAGCTGGAAATCAATCCGTTTATTATCATTGACACAGCCGGCAATATCACGCTTGTGAATCCGCGTCCGGATATGGGACAAGGCTCTACGCAAGCCGTTCCTTCCTTGCTGGCGGAGGAACTGGAAGTAAGTCTGGAGAAAGTACTGATTATTCAGAGTGACGGAAAAGAAAAATACGGAAGCCAGGTTTCCGGAGGCAGCAGTTCGGTAAGGGAATTGTGGCTTCCGATCCGGAAAGCAGGTGCTGCTGCCCGCGAAATGCTGACAACCACTGCAGCCAAAAGATGGAATGTGCCCGTAACCGAATGTCATGCAGAAGATGGCGCGGTATTTCATAAAGCAAGCGGCAAAAGCTTCACCTACGGCGAACTGGCCGATGATGCTTCCAAACTGGAAATCCCTTCCGATCCGAAACTGAAAGATCCGAAAGATTTCAAAATTATTGGCAAATACAACAAACGGCTCGATGTACCCGATCGGGTTACCGGAAAAGCAGTTTACGGAATTGATATCGACGTGCCCGGAATGGTTTATGCAAGCATTGTGCATTCGCCTGCAATCCATGGTAAAATCGTTTCCATTGACGATTCGGAAGCAAAGAAAATCAAAGGCGTTTTACAGGTCATCAAGACCGAAAGAACCATGCCGCACCGTACTTCCGAAGCCGTTGCAGTCATCGCAACAAACTGGTGGGCAGCCGTTAAGGGCAAGAAAGCACTCGTTGTAAAATGGGATAACGGAAATTACGAAAAAACAGTGGATACGGCCGGCTATTTCGCTGAAACGTATGAAGCTGCGAAAAAAGAAGGCATTAATTATGAAGAAAAAGGAGATTTTACGGTAAAATATGCGGCTGCAAAGGAAAAGCTGGAAGCACAATACGAAACACCTTTCCTGGCGCATGCACCCATTGAACCCGAAAATGCCGTTGCGCATGTGAAAGAAGATGGTTCCGTTGAAATCTGGGCGCCCGTTCAGGGGCCAGACTGGACGATCCGCGACGTTTGTGCTTACATGAAAATAAAACCGGAGCAGGTAAAAGTGAATGTCACTTTACTCGGAGGCGCTTTCGGCCGCAAAGCATACCACGATTTTGTGCTGGAAGCCTGTCATATTTCAAAGGAGATCAAGAAACCTGTAAAGGTAATCTGGACGCGTGAAGATGATATTACGCAAGGGCCATATCGCCCGGGTATGCTGAGCCATATGCAGGGTTTTGTGGAGGATGGTAAAATAACAGGGTATCATCACCATGCAATCGGAGAATCCATTCTTGGCCAGGTATTCAAAGGCTTGAAAGAAGATGAAGCGGATTCCTGGATCGGGGAAGAAATCAGTACCGGCAATACCAAATACAATTTTGCAGCTGCTTCAAAAGTAAGCTGGACGCATGTAAAAACGGATATTCCGATTGTATGGTGGCGGTCGGTTTATGCTTCCAATTTCGGCTGGGGACAAGAATGTTTTATTGACGAACTGGCGCATCTTGCCAAAAAAGATCCGCTGAAAGCCCGTCTCGAAATACTTCCCGACGAGCGTTTCAGGAAAGTACTTGAAACTTTGGCCGAAAAAGCAGGCTGGGATGAGAAACTGGCGGAAGGAACGGGGAAAGGACTGGCTGTATTCAAATCATTCAACAGTATTTCAGCCTGTTGTATAACGGTATCGAAAAAGGGTCAGGGTGTCAAAATTGATAAAGTGGTTTCTGTTATTGACTGTGGTTACTATGTAAATCCGGATAACGTAAAAGCGCAGACGGAAGGAAACATTGTCATGGGACTGACAGCTGCCATCAAGGATGGCATTACATTCACAAATGGTGCATGCGACCAAAGCAATTACCATCAGTATAACATCATGCGCCTGAATGAAATGCCAGCCATTGAAATTCATATTGTGGACAGCGGATCTGCTCCGGGCGGAGTAGGAGAGCCGGGATTGCCGCCGGTTGCACCGGCTCTGGGTAATGCAGTGTTTGCTGCAACCGGAAAGCGAATGCGTAAACTGCCGTTTGATATTGCCAATCTTGGGTAATCAGGACCAGATTGCTTTTGATTCAGGAGCGGGACAAGTTCCTGGCTGAATTGAATTTCAGGTATCAAATAAAAAACCCATGTTCCAATTCAGGAACATGGGTTTTTTATTTGATACTTTCTTGTTTATAAAGCATCATCCAGCTGCGCACGGTGAATAGCCGTCTGCCCGATTTTGTGGCCGGCTTCCAGACCTGCCTCACAGTCGAAGCGGTAATGAATAAGTCCGTAAATGCGGGAAACAGATGCTTCCATCGCCATTTGATTGAGCTTTTCCTTTTCTTCCGGAAAAATGTATGACAACAATTCCGCAGCAGCACCGGAAAAAGTGGAATGGCCAGAAGTATAGGAAGGAAAGTTAGGCAATCCTACAGAAGTTTTGATCTTCTTGTTCATCTGGTTCGGGCGCGGATAATAGTAATAATACTTGGCGTCCCAGCAGCAGATTCCTGCATCCTGCAAAGTAGTTCCTAGCAAAGCAAGCGTTCTTGCAGTTCTTATTTCACTGTAACTGTTCTTATGACACAAATCGGCGGCACGGCGGTGCCAGTGACCCGGAGGAGTATAGCTTCCAACGCCATCCGACCAGAAATTTGCAATCCGGGCTTGTTCTCTTGTCTGCTTTTTGGCAATTTGCAGCAGTTCGTCAATGTTTTGCTGATACTCGGCACTTCCGATTGCAGGCGGGGGCGAAGGACGCATTTCTGCAACTGCCGCTTTATCAAAATTCCAGGGCGTTACAAATCCGTACGTCGGGAGCATAGGCGGACGAGCCGGAAGTTCCTGGCTTACCCACGGTTCGGTTGTTCCGATGTTTTTTGCATTGGCGATCATTTCAGCTGTTTTTGACTGATTGTTTGCCGTGCTCATGCCGTCCGTTTTGGCTCTTGCCATAATTTTTGCACCAACTGCTTTTCCCAGTTCCGCACCGGCGGCAATATCACTCTCAACGTTCATTCCCGCCCACAAGCGGCTGTTTTTGTGCTGCGCCAGTTTCTCTTCCAGAAATGGTACTTCGCCCGGAAACATGGCTTTCAGGATCAGAAATGAAGCTTCAGCTACAACTGCGTCCTCGGAAGGATAAGAAGGCAAATCGGTAACAGGCAATAATGTTTTGACACTTTCGTCCATTTTGGCAGGCGCTTTCCGGTTGAATTTAAACTTATAATTCCAGGCCGTAATCAGTGCATCATACTGTGCTACGCTCAGATAAGCAAGTGCACGCGCCGTATAAGGCGGATTGGCAAACGGAAATTTCGGATCGGCCAGTGGATTTGCGGCATCCGGAAGCGGGTATTTTCCGTCTTTATCGGAAGCAGGAGGCGTATTGTAACGGGCAGCAAGTTCACGTCCGATTTCATTCCAGCGGTAAACAGCGCCGGCACCCCAGTAATTTACAAGTTCTCTTTGCTGCGGCGTAATGGCGGCTGTTGTTTCTTTGAGCTTTAAAATTTCAGCTTTGTATTCATCGGAAGTGGCAGCTTTTGGTTCGGCAACCATGATTTCTCCCGATGATGCAAGAACGAATGGCTTCCAGTTCCCTGCATTTTCATCCAGGCCTGAAGGTGTGTTGATGGATGCCACGGGTTCATTGACATTCTTGCTGCATGACAGGGTAAATGCTGTAATCAGTACAAAAATCAGGTATTTACTATTTCTTAGAAAGGATATGATATTATTTTTCATTGTATTTAGCAATTTTTAATTTTTAGCAGCCTTTATATACCGGAACTGATAAAGTACGCCAACGGAATAGGAGGTACTCTGGCCAACATTGCTGCCACTCAGCACATGCGCAACCCTTGCATTTAGTCCTATATTATGAGGCTGGTATTTGGCATAAAACCCCACCGAAGTTGATTTCATGTTGTTGGTTGGAAATGGCATGTCATTGCGGCGAATGTTGTCACCGCCGTCACATGCGCCGTGCTCAACGTATGTTTCAGCCTGAATTTCGCGTTTCATATAGCCCAGCCGTACAGCTGCATCATAAGCGTTTGGAACAGAAACCTGATGAACATTGTAAAGATGTTTGTCGGCCTGATAAGAATCCCTGTCGATGTTGATATTGCTGCGGAAAATGTAGCTTTCGGATGCAGTCAGGTAAATGCCGCTTCTGTGCTTGTAACTTGCGAGCAATCTGGCAGTTGCTGTTTTGCATTGCATTCCGATGGACATAGGCATGAATTCGGCAACGTAATTTCCGACCGGAATGGAAGCGCCTGCAATGGCATGCATCGAAAATCCCGACTTATTGATAAATCGGTATTTCAGCCAGCCGGAAGCATCCTGAAAGCCGCGCTGCCAACGCAGGTTTCCGGCACTCGTCTGCGTCCATACGTACGGAAGCGCAACAATGGCATTCAGGTTTTTGGTTACGCCTATAGCCAGCATGGCCATTGTACTTTGTGTTGTATGTGTGCCGATATTCAGGTTTTCACGTAAAAGAGAGTTTTCCCAGTACTTGTTCCATGAACTGTTGTTGTAGGATACAGCCAGGCAAGCTGTATTTTTTGACATATAAATCGCGTCGTTAGGCATCTGCGCAAATGCGGATTGCTTTAATGACAGAATAAGCAGGAATAGCAGCAGCGAAAACTGCTTCAGATTCAGTAAATGTTTTTGCATTGAAGATGGAATTGTAAAGTCCGCGTATACTTACCGGATTGATAATGAGCAATTACCAATGGGAGTAAATGGCCGACAAAATGATCTGATTAAGCTTGAATGCCGTTTTCAAGGAAACAGCGAAAGAAAAATCAGCAAAATTCGGGAGGAGGTGTCGGCAGCCGGATGTCTATGGAAGCATATACTGCTTTCACCGGCAGACTGTTGAATTTTGTCAGCTGTTCTGAAAAGCAGGTTTTAGGAATATCAAACTCGAATGTGCTTGGAACATAGTTTTTCAGCAGGTTACCGAGCAATTTAACAGCTTTACTGTAAGGATTATTGGGATAGTCGGCCTCCGGATTGCTCAGCATTTCCATGGCATTGGCCAGTTCAAAGAAATGGTCGCGGGCAGCCTGATTGGATTTGAGCGTTACATAAAGCGTATCATTTTCATGCAGAATGTGCGTCGGATTATAAAAATTTCCATCCTGTCGTACAAGTCCTTCAATGTTATCAGAAATCTCTACATTATCCGAATAAGGCAAAGACGGAAGATACATTTTCATCACTTTCCAATCTTCTTTTCCATCGGTAAGGGAAGCAACTTTAAAGTCTTTTTCAAAAAAAAGCACGGCAAACGTCAGCCCGAACGTATTGTAGAGCAGCAGAGCCAATAAACATATCGGTGCTATTTTTTTCAATGGAATGAGGATTTGTTCCAAATTTAATAAAAATAGTTTCAATAATCCAAGTGACTTGTAAATTACTATTTATCAACATTTGGGCACAAAATGAAGTCACCGCCGGTAAATAAATTTATCTTGTTACTGAGCCTGAAATAGCTTCCTTTTGATACGTTTGACTGCTGATTTTTCTGAACTGGAAATTTGAATTTTATTAACTTACCCGCATAAACGAATTTGTAAATGAAAAGATCCGCAATTAATCCGATGCCTGCTTTTTTTGACCGCTATATCAATCTGGTCGAAGATATTGATTTGTTTGAAGCATTTGAAAAATATACACCGGACAAAGTTTATTCCGATAAAGTGAAACTGACCGCTCTCGGAAACCGGGTATATGCTGAAGATAAATGGACTGCAAAGGATATTTTGCAGCACGTAATTGATAATGAAAGAATCATGGCTTACAGGGCATTGCGTTTTTCCAGAAATGACAAGACCGAATTGCCGGGTTACGATGAAGCCGTGTTGGGAGCAAATACAACAGCTGTGCTGCGTTCGGTTGATGATCTGATGGAGGAATTCAACGATGTGAGAAAGTCGACAATTACGCTCTTCAAAAATATGAATGATACCATGCTTTTAAATTCCGGAACAGCCAACAAAACCGAGATTTCGCCCCTGGCGCTCGGTTTTGTCATCATCGGCCATCCGGTTCATCATATGCATGTCATTTCTGAACGGTACTTTCCTCTGCTTTAAATACTGGTAAGCTGACTAAGTGCATCTTCCACATTCGTCACCGGCAGCTGGCAGGTTTTATCATAGCAAACATAAATAGCTGTCTGTGAATTGATCTCGGTTCTGCTTTGCAACAAGGGCAAACCGGAAGTTTTTGCAGTACCCATTACTATTTTGTTGGGAATGAAAAAACGGTCAAAATCCTTGCGAATGGCCTCGGCATTTGCCCCAACGATAGCTATTTCAGCTGTTGGCGTAGTTCTCATGCAGTAAAGTGCTGCCCAGTTTGTAACCCATTGCACGTCCGACATCATGATCTTTTCCATTTTGGACAGCATCGTGTCGGCTATTTGCAGGTATTCACTGTCATCCAGCATTTTTCCGAGCACATAAAGGTTATGCGCCATTATGGAATTGGAAGCTGGAACGACATTGTCAAACAATTCCTTTTTTCTTGCGATCAGCGATTCGCCGGAAGCGTCTGTAAAATGAAAGAATCCTTCTTCCTGATCGTAAAAGTTGGTTATGGTGTAATTTGCCAGTTGCCGAGCCTGTTCAATCCAGGTTTCATCAAAGGAAATCTGATACAATGCCAGATATGCTTCGATAATAGCGGCGTAATCTTCCAGAAAACCGGTTATGGTTGCATTGCCGTTTTTATAACTATGCAGTAATTGACCCTCTTTTGTCATTTTGGTCAGGATAAACTGCCCGGCCGACAATGCCAGCTTTTGAATGTGTTCGTCGCCCAGAGCGCGGTAACAATCACACAAGCCTTTGATCAGCAAGCCATTCCATGAAGCAAGAATTTTATCATCCAGACCGGGCCTTACTCTTTTGGCACGCTCGGTAAAAAGCTTGTTCAGGGCACCTTTATAACGGGCTTCGAAATCCAGCAAGTTTATTCCCAAAGCTCTGGCCTCAATTTCTGCAGGTTGTGTAAGGTGCAGATGATTATGTCCTTCTTCCCAGTTGCCGTTTGCTGAGATGTTATAGATTTTTGAAAACCATTCAAAATCTCCGCCCAGAATATGGCTCATTTCATCTTGTGTCCAGATGTAAAATTTTCCTTCAATGCCTTCGCTGTCAGCATCCAGCGCTGAATAAAACCCGCCTTCGTCACTGCGCATTTCATTTTCCAGCCACTGGATTGTCTGCGTCATTCTGTCGGCATAGAGCGGATTTTTTGTAAGAGAATAAGCCTCAGCATAAATGCTTAACAATTGCCCGTTATCGTATAGCATTTTTTCGAAATGCGGAATAAACCATTTATCATCAACCGAATAGCGGGCCCAGCCGCCGCCAACATGGTCGTAAATTCCGCCGAGTGCAATTCTGTTCAGCGACAGTTCTATATGGGCAAGTGCTTCCGGATTCTGGCTGATATCGTAATAACGGAGCAAAAATTTATAAATGGAAGGCATCGGAAATTTCGGAGCACGATCCATTCCGCCTCTTTGCATATCAAAATTTCTCTGAAGATGTTCAAACATCGAATCTGCACCGGCCAGGTTGTAACCTTTGTTTCCGGCAGTCAATCCATATTTTTTCGTGTCAGAAACAACCATGTTGTGCACGAATCCTTCGGCTGATTCGGCCAGTTCATCGTAATGATTTGTAAAAGCGTCATGAATGCTTTTCAGAAGCTGCACCCAGTTTTGAGGCGGCAGATAAGTTACACCATAAAACGGCTTTGTGTCCGGCAACAGAAAAACATTCAGCGGCCAGCCTCCGCGTACACCCATTGCCTGCACGGCGTCCATATATACGGCATCCACATCCGGCCGTTCTTCACGGTCTACTTTAATGCAGATAAAATATTCGTTCATTACATTCGCGATCGCCTCTTTTTCAAAACATTCGCGTTCCATGACATGGCACCAGTGACAGGCAGAATAACCAATACTGACCAGAATCGGTTTGTTTTCGGTTCTGGCTTTAGTTAAAGCCTCTTCGCCCCACGGAAACCAGTCTACTGGATTATGGGCATGCTGAAGTAAATACGGGCTGGTTTGCTGGCTGAGACGATTCATAAGCTTGACAAGAAAATACTATTGATGAACAATTACCTTTTTGATAATCGTTTTGGTATGACTTGTGAAGCGGGCAAAATATATGCCAGAGGAAAGTTTCGGCAGATTTATAATGTCTTTGGTTTGTCCGTTTACAGCTTTAAGGCTCTTTTGCAAAACGGTTTGCCCGCTTTTATTCAGCAATGAAAAGTCAACTTCAGTAACGCCGTTTATTCCGGTAAGCACGACATTCAGCTCATACTGAACAGGATTGGCAAATACGTTAACTTCCGACAAAAACGCTTCGGTTCCATTTACCGTATCGTTCAGGTCAAATTTGCAGAGAAAAACCTGCTTTCCTTTTAAGCTGATGGTTTTATACCAGTTTTTATAAAATACCGTAATTTCCGTTTGGTCATTGTCGGCCGCATACGGGTTCTGTGCTGCAATCAGAATATTGTTTTCTTTTACAACGCCTCGCCAGATCGGATTCTGCAGTTCCATATGATCGCGTGCCGATTGCGGAATGACAAGTTCATAGTCTCCTTCAAACATATCCTTGAACTCAGACAATCTGTAAAGCCCATGAATAAAATGTTCGTACGGCGCATAGTTTTCCTGACGTGTTCCCGGAAAAAACGGATTTTCCCAGAGCCAAAGTCCCTTTGCGCCGGAAAAGAATGGAAAGATCGCTGTTGCCTCCGCCATGAATGACGAAATAAACGGTGTATCCGGATCGTAACTGTCATGTACACGCATCCATACAAAAGGAATCACAGGCTTGTCACTCCATGCGGTGTTAGCCTCTATGTTAAACAGAAGATAAGACAGATAATCTTTGCCGATCGGATGGTCATAACCATAATAATAGTAAGGCGAAGGTGTCAGAAAATCCAACGCATTGTAAAAACTGCCACCGATTTTCCCGGCATCATCCTGCGCAAGATAATGCGTTCTTGCAAGATTGGTGGTCCAGTCCTGCCAGCTGTTGGAAGTAATATTCAGCCAGGTATTCCGGACTGGCACATCGCTGTAACTGGAAACCTGCACATTCGGATACTTCATTTTCAGCCGCTTTATGGCTTCCGAATACCACCATCGCATGTCTTTTTTGTAGGCAAAAAGAAAATCGGCGTCGGAAAGGCTACGGTATTGCTGAGGAATCTGGTTATTGGTTTTCAGTGCCAGAATGTCCCGGTCTTCCCGCTGCATGCGCTCGATATCCAGGCATACAATATCCGCATCCGGAACCGTTGCGGCATACTGATCCCAGTAATTCCGGTAAGCGGCCGTATCATTTCCCCAGGGACTTCGCAGCATATTATCGGCCCACGGCTGGTTCCCGCTGGAAGTAGCCACGCCGTACCATATGATTGCACGATTCGCAGGATTTAAAGATCCGGGTTCATTTCCGCTGAATGTGGCAAGATGGCTGAAACCATGCTTTAGCGGTTGTGACTGCGTGTCGCCAAACCTTGGAGCGTTGTAAATGATTTTGAACGGAAGTGAAAACTCCGGAAATTTTGACCACTCAATAGTGTTGTTGCTGCCAACCGGTGTTAGTACATATCCGGGTTCACAATCCTGCGCAAACAATGCATATGGATATTTTATCAACATTATAAAAACAGCTGCAAAAGTGCTGACACGCATCATCATAAATGGGATCATAAGAATTGACCGGACAAATTCGTTACTTTGCAACATGCTTTACCGGATTTCCTGAGAACTTGAATTTCCGGAATACATGGATGCCGGTAAACTGAATAAAATTGCATTGAAACATAAATTAAACAGATATGAGACGATTGCTGCTTTTTACACCACTATTTTTAACCATGTTTTTGCTGGGATGCAGTAAAGATAACGAGAAGAATGAAACGCCTGATCTTACAGAAAAGGATAAAATACTCATCAATTATCCATGGCGAATGCAAACGGTTACAGATCTTACCGGAAATGACATTTCAATTAACCAGCTGAATACGCAGACAAGAGCAATTAAGGAAGTAATGGACATTCAGTTTCTGCAGAATAACGTCACAAAAGCCATTGATCAGGGTTCAAAACAGGTGATTAACGGGGGAACATGGTATCTGATCAATGACAATAAAACGCTGGATATCAAGATATCCGGTTTTTCGGGAACGTTCGGGGTCGAAGAGCTGACAAACAGCAGACTAAGACTGAAAAGTGTAATGCCGGTCAATGGTGTAGATCAAGAAACGATCATGGTTTTTGCACCGGTAATAAAATAGAGGAAACGGTGTTTCTGCAAATTGTTTAGCAAGCGGCGGATTAAATCTGCCGCTTTTCTTATTTTGTAGGAAATTTACACTGATGAAGAAAAACGATCCCTTGATAATAAATGCCTGGTGTATGTACGACTGGGCCAATTCGGTTCATGCACTTGTTATTGTCTCCAGTATTTTTCCTGTTTATTTCAGCGCTACAGCATTAAGCGCATCCGGAACGGCTAACATCAGTTTTTTCGGAGCCCAGATCAAAAGTTCAGTGCTTTTTTCCTATACCGTTTCCGCTGCATTTCTGATAACGGCACTTTTGATTCCTTTATGCACCGGCATTGCAGATTATACCGGTAAGAAGAAGCGGTTTATGCAGTTTTTCTGCTATCTGGGCGCGGTCAGCTGCATGCTTTTGTATTTTTTTACAAAGGAAACACTGATTCCGTCTGTTTTCCTGTTTGGACTTAGTCTGGTCGGATGGAGCGGAAGTATTGTATTTTATGATTCCTACCTTCCGGAAATTGCTACGGAGGATAATTTTGACCGTTACAGTGCCCGCGGATTTTCATTGGGTTACCTTGGAAGTGTTTTGCTGCTTTTATTTAATCTGAGCATGGTTCTTGCGCCTGAATTCTATGGCATAACCCAGAAGTCGCTCCCTGCAAGAATTTCCTTTTTCACCGTCGGACTCTGGTGGATGCTTTTTGCACAGATTCCCTTTCGTTATTTACCTTCCGGCAACGCTGGTAATCGTAAGGCTGACAATCCGGTATTTAACGGTTTTGAAGAACTCAAGAAAGTATTTTTCCAGGTAAAACATCAGCCTTTCTTGTCCAAGTTTTTGAGCGCATTCTTTGTTTATACCATGGGATTAAGAACAGTCATGTACGTGGCGACCATTTTCGGAGCCACAGAATTGAAACTGCCTTCGCAGAGCCTGATCATAACGGTCTTGCTGATTCAGATTGTCGGAATTGCCGGGTCGTTTGCTTTTGCATGGCTTTCCGGTAAAATCGGGAACATTCATGCCTTGATGATCGGCGTTGCCATCTGGATCGGCATTTGCACGGCGGCTTATTACACGACCGAAGCCGTTGAATTCTACTTTGTGGCATGTGCAGTAGGGATGGTGATGGGCGGTATTCAATCGCTTTCACGTTCTACTTATTCCAAACTGATTCCGGAAAATACGCCGGACACTGCTTCCTATTTCAGTTTTTACGATGTTACCGAAAAGCTGGCCATTGTAATGGGGACATTTATTTACGGAACGGTTGAGTATCTTACCGGAAGCATGCGAAACAGCATTCTGGCTTTGCTGGTCATTTTTATGATCGGGTTGATTTTACTTTATCGCATTCCTTCCCGAAAAGTTTACCGTTTTGAATTGGAGCGTAATGAAAATTGATTTAATATTGAAGAATTAAAAAAGGAGGTTAGCTCAGCTGGTTCAGAGCGCCGCCTTGACAGGGCGGAGGTCAGCGGTTCGAACCCGCTACTTCCTACGGATTTATCAGAGCAATTAAATGAAAACAGCCTGCTACCAATTTGGTGCAGGCTGTTTTTGTATTATTTAAACGAAGATTTTTCTTCTGTACTATTTTCTTAAAGCGTTCTTTTTACTTCACGCAGTTCAAAGCTCTCAATAATGTCACCCACTTCGATGTCATTGTAATTCTTGATACTCAAACCACATTCGTAACCATTTCTAACTTCCTGAACATCATCTTTGTAACGTTTCAGTGAGTCAATTTCACCGGTAAACAACACGATACCGTCACGAATCACACGGATTTTGTTATTTCGTTTGACATAACCGTCTGTTACATAGCAACCTGCAATGGTACCAATCCGGCTGATCTTGAATACTTCACGAATTTCGATGTTACCCGTAATGATTTCCTCAATTGTCGGAGCAAGCATACCCGTCATGGCGTCCTTGATTTCTTCAATTGCGTTGTAAATAACCGAGTAATGGCGTATTTCGATCTGATCCTGTTCTGCCATTTTCTTGGCGTTGGACGAAGGACGTACCTGGAAACCAACAATAATCGCATCAGAAGCAATCGCAAGGTTCACATCCGATTCAGAAATCTGACCGACTGCCTTGTGAATGATATTAACCTGAACTTCCGAAGTTGAAAGCTGCAGTAAGGAATCCGAAAGTGCTTCAACCGATCCATCCACGTCACCTTTGACAATCAGGTTCAACTCGCGGAAACTTCCGATCGCTTTACGGCGGCCAATTTCTTCCAGCGTAATATGCTTGCGGGTACGAATTGACTGCTCTCTTTGAATCTGTTCACGTTTTGTTGCGATATCTCTTGCATCACGTTCATTTTCAAAAACGTTGAAACGATCACCGGCCTGCGGCGCTCCGCTCAGACCAAGCAACTGGACCGGCATGGATGGACCGGCTGTTTTCAGCCTTCTTCCAAGATAATCCGTCATTGCTTTTACTTTACCGAAATGCGCACCCGCCAGGACTACGTCTCCGACTTTCAATGTTCCGGTCTGGACAAGAATCGTAGTAACATATCCGCGGCCTTTATCCAGAGAAGCTTCAACAACCGTACCGATTGCACGGCGATTCGGATTGGCTTTCAATTCAAGTAATTCCGCTTCCAGCAATACTTTTTCCAGAAGTTCATCGATACCCATTCCGGATTTGGAAGAAATTTCCTGAGTCTGGTATTTACCGCCCCATTCTTCCACCAGAAGGTTCATGTTGGCAAGTTCTTCCCGGATCTTTTCAGTATTTGCGCCCGGCTTGTCTACCTTACTGAATGCAAAAACTATAGGAACACCTGCAACCTGCGCGTGATTGATAGCTTCACGTGTTTGCGGCATCACGCTGTCGTCTGCTGCAATCACGATAATAACAACGTCCGTAACTTTGGCACCACGCGCCCTCATGGCCGTAAATGCTTCGTGACCAGGCGTATCCAGGAATGTTACCTGTTTTCCAGTTTTGGTTTTAACGCTATACGCACCGATGTGCTGCGTAATTCCGCCGGCCTCACCGCTGGCAACGTTTTCCTGACGTATGTAATCCAGAAGTGATGTTTTACCATGATCGACGTGTCCCATGATGGTAACAATCGGTGCACGTTCCTGCAGGCTTTCTTCATCATCCACTTCCTCCTGAACATCGTTCTGAACTTCTTCTTCAGCAGATATGAATGCAACTTCAAAGCCAAATTCATCCGCAATAAAGGTAATCGCCTCGGCATCCAGACGCTGGTTAATCGAAACAAACATACCCATGCTCATACAAACCGAAATTACTTCCTGAACTGTGACGTCCATTAATGAAGCCAAGTCATTTGCAGAAACGAATTCGGTTACGCGCAATACTTTTGTTTCTTCCGAGCCCAATCCATTCGGATCATTCTGGTCGGCACGGTCACGACGGCGCGGGCCTTTTCCACGAGCCGTATTTTTGGTGTTTCCACCACCCATACGGGCCATCGTAGCCTTAATGTTATCAGAAACTTCCTTATCGGAAACTTCTTCTCTTTTACCGCCCCGGCGATTATTGTTACTGTTATTATTTCCTCCACCTGCAGGACGGTTCGTTCCTGTTTTTGGTGCGGCATTTCCTGTATTACCCGAAGCCGGAGGCGTAGTCGCCGTTCCGGCATTGGTATTATTTGTATTGGTCCTGTTACCCGACCTGTTGGAAGCAGGCGGAACATTGGCTTCTTTTGGTCTGCTGGCTGTATTGGCATTGGCTTCCGGTGTTCCGGCTGCCGCCGCAGGTGTTGCCGGACGATTTTCACCGCCAACCGTAGCGCCGTCACGAATTCTTTTTCTTTTTCTGCGACGTTTTTTATCTGCTGCTGTATCGCTGCTGGAAGCAACAGGATCTTTTTTCTTCGCTTTATCTGCAGGAAGTTCAATTTTACCGACAACCCTTAATCCGCGTAATTGTTCGCCGCGGGCTTCAATCAGTTCTCCTTCAGCAGGTACTTCATTGACAACCGGCGTTTCCGTTGCGGCAGCTGTTTTAGGTTCTTCCTTGATTGCGGCAGGTGCTTCTGCAACCGGAGCTGGTTCGGCAGCTGCAATAACCGGTTCAGGAGTCGAAACAGCCGGCAACACCGGGACAGACTCTTCCACAACTGCAGGTTGTATTCCGGGCAATGTTACTTTCGATTCTTCGGCTTTTGGTTCTGGTGCTTTTTCAATAACCGGTTCTGTCTTCGGTTCCGGTATTTTCTGTTCAACAGGTGCAGCAGGTTCTGCTTTTACCTCTTCTTTTTGTTCAACCAGAGCCGGAGCCACTTCTTTGTTTTCTATAACGGGTTCCGGAATCACTGCTTTCACGACTTCCGGTTTGATATCCTCTGCTTTTTTCGGTTCTTCTGCTGCAGCAGGCTGCGGTACAGGTTCCGGCTGCGGAGCAGGAGCAGATCTTTTAGCATTCAGATCAATTTTTCCAACAACCTTGATCCCAGGCAAACGGTTTTCAAATGCAGGCTGTGCCGGCGCTTTTTCTTCAGCAAACGGTTTCTCTTCAGATTCTTTCGAGGTGGTGTTTCTGAAATAAAGAATTCCGTCCACGTCGCTTTTTACCTTGTCCTCTTTAACTTCGGCCGGGGCTTCCACCGGAGCAGGTTTAAAGGAAAGAGATGATTTCAGATCATCAGATTTGAAATCTTTTGCAAGAAATTCAATCTGATCGGAGTTTATTTTTGTATTTGGATTACTTTCCACCTTATACCCTTTGGCAGACAGATGATCCACGATCGTAGTAATTCCTACGTTCAGGATCCGTGCCACTTGGCTAAGGCGCATCA
This sequence comes from Dyadobacter sediminis, assembly GCF_005860765.1. Classification (GTDB taxonomy): domain Bacteria; phylum Bacteroidota; class Bacteroidia; order Cytophagales; family Spirosomataceae; genus Dyadobacter; species Dyadobacter sediminis. Next base: position 926,493 of record NZ_VCEI01000021.1, read on the forward strand.
TTTTATCTTCTGCCATATTAGCAATTAGTAGAAAAAGTTTTGCATTGTGGCAAAATCAGCTGCAAGCATAATTTTGCCGGTTGTTACTATTCAAATTCTTTTCGAAGAATATCGAGAATTTCTTCCACGGTTGCTTCTTCCAGGTCAGTTCTTCTGACAAGTTCTTCTTTATTCAGGGCAAGGACACTTTTGGCAGTATCAAGGCCTATTTTATGCAGTTCGCTGATGATCCACTCGTCAATTTCATCCGAGAATTCAGTAAGATCGACGTCTTCGTCATTATGCTCTTCAATATCCCGGAAAACATCGATTTCCATTCCGACCAGTTTGCCCGCAAGCTTGATATTCTGCCCGCCTTTACCGATTGCGAGGGACACCTGATCCGGTTTGAGAAACACCGAAACGCGCTTTGTGTCACGGTCGATCTGCATGGAACTTACTTTTGCCGGGCTCAATGCTCTGCTGATCAGCAATTCCAGGTTGTCAGTATAATTGATGACATCGATGTTTTCATTGCCAAGTTCACGCACAATGGAATGGATTCTTGAACCTTTCATACCTACACAAGCACCCACCGGATCAATGCGGTCATCGTAGGATTCAACGGCAACTTTCGCACGTTCCCCTGGTTCACGAACAACACGTCTTACCGAAATAATTCCATCGTATATCTCGGGAATTTCAATTTCAAACAATCTTTCCAGAAAAACCGGAGAAGTTCTGGATAAAGTGATCTTCGGAGATCCGTTATTCATCTCCACTTTATGTATGACTGATTTCACCGATTCACCTTTGCGGAAACGGTCTTTGGATATCTGCTCGGTGCGCGGAAGAGAAAGTTCATTTCCTTCCGAATCCACTATAATTACTTCATGCCTCAGCGTCTGATAAACTTCACCGGTAATCATTTCGCCAACCTGATCCTTGTACTTTTCGAACATGATTTCTTTTTCCATGTCCTTGATTTTCTGGATCAGCGTCTGACGTGCGGTCTGAACAAGTCTGCGGCCGAATTCAACCAGTTTGACTTCTTCGGCAACTTCTTCACCCACTTCAAAGTCACTTTGTATCCTTCTTGCTTCGGAAAGAGGAATTTTGTTATAATCCCAGATGTCTTCGGAATTATCGTCCACAATTTCGCGTGTACGCCACATTTCCAAATCGCCGCTTTCCGGGTTTATAATAACATCAAAGTTATCGTCTGTTCCGTACTTTTTACGAATCATGGTACGAAATACTTCTTCCAAAACACTGATCATTGTAGGACGATCAATGTTTTTTGAGGTGGCGAACTCCGCAAATGACTCAATTAATATTCCGCTATCCATTGTTATGTTATAGAATATTTGCTGATACTAAGTTATACATATTATATAATTCATTACAAATCAGATGTACTCTGAAGTGTACTTATTTGAAAGAAATCTCGATTAATGCTTTTGAAATATCTTCCAGTGAAATTCTGCGGATCAATTCACTTTCATCAACAGGAACCTTCGACTTCTTTTTTGGCTGCGGCAATTGCAGCGTAATGCTTTCATCGTCCGATTCCAGCAGCGTTCCCGCCAGTGTCTCGCCCTGTTTCAAAGCCACCTTCAGATTTCTTCCAATATTTTTTTTGTACTGGCGCGGTAAAACAAGAGGCTGGTCCAATCCCGGCGAAGAAACTTCAAGTGTGTAGGCTTCTGAAAAAAAATCCTGCTCTTCCAGTTGCTTAGCCAATCTTCTGCTGATGGATGTACACTGCTGAATGGTAATGCCTTCGTCACTGTCAGCAAGGATAATTATTCTTTGACTTGCCTTGGAAGGCTTGATCATTATATCAACAAGAAAACAATTGCCTTCATCCAAAAGGGGCGCAAGCATTGCTTCTAACTGCTCTTTTATTGTCATGTATGGCTTACTGCAAATAAAAAAGGGGATTTAAGACCCCCTCAATCAATTGATCAAAATAGAATTATTTGCAAAGATAAAAATATTTTATCATTTGCACAAGTTAAGATACTAACCCCAAATCCATATCCTTCACCTATTTTTGTGAAATATCAATTTTAATTTAATGAAAGGAGTAATAAAATTTCTGTGGTTTCTGTATAAATGTTTTGCCTTTTATACTCTGATTATTTACATCTTGATTTTATGGATTCCTTTTGGCGGCTGGCTTGCCGGTTTTATGATGATGTCTTTTCCTGTTGTAATCATGATGCACATGATCAGTCTTCCGGTATGGCTCATTGCAGATGCCAGGAAAGCGTTTCTGCCACTGATCATGCTGCTGGCAGGCAGTATATTTCTTCCGCGCTCGTATGCATTCGGCCATAACAAAGCTGATGTTGCAGAAAATGAAAAGACTTTTAAAGTAATGAACTATAATACGCATGTTTTCCAGCGTGATTCGGATATCAAACTGCCTTATGTGAAAAGGCATATCCGGGAAATGAAAGCGTGGGTAAGCAACAGCGAGGCGGATATTTTGTGTATGCCTGAATATTACGATAACAGCACCAATCTGTTCAGTGTCAACGATGCGCTTCGCAAGAAAGGATATCAGTATTATGTGTTTTACAACAAAGCGCGCAAGCAGCAGAACAAAGCATATTCAGGTCTTGCCGTATTTTCCAAATTTCCGATTATTGCCAGCCGGGATACCATTTTCGAAGCGCAAAATGGTATGATCCAGACGGATATAAAGATAAAATCGGATACGGTCCGGATCATTGCCCTGCACCTTTATTCCATGACGCTTCAGCTTGGCAATCTGGTAAGCCAGAAGGAAATGGAAGGAGTGAAGAAAGAAAGCAAAACTACTTTGCGGCAGATGAAGCGTGGTTTTACGCGACGTTCCATGGAAGTAAAAGCGCTGGAATCCTGGGTAAAAGCTTCACCTTATCCCATTATTGTCTGCGGTGATTTCAATGAAGTTCCATATGGATATGTTTACGGACGTATGCGCAAGCTGCTGAACAACAGTTTTGAGGAAAAGGGAAACGGATTCGGGTTTACGTTCAATCACCTGCCTTACTTCATCCGGATTGATCATCAGTTTTACAGTTCCGACAAGTTACAGCTGGCTGATTTTACCACTTTTGATGAAATCAAGCATTCCGATCATTACCCGGTTATGGGTGAATATGCCGTTGTTAAAAAGTAAAGAAACATGGCGGAGCTAGTATTTGATTTTCATACTGTCCAGTTCCTGCATGGTAACCGTGGGAGGGAAGATGCCGTTTTCAAGTTTTTGCTCCACAAGGCGCCCCGTTTTCAATGCCTGTTCTTCCGTGGAAAAGCTTACGTTACCGGCCATTCCGGGAATGAACGGCTGCTCAATAACTGCTGCGGTATCCTGATAAATCCGGTAACCCCAGCCCGTGCCATTCCGGAATGATTTGACACTAAAATGCTGAAAGCCTTCGCGCCCAGCATTTTTATCTTTTTTTCCGTTACAGGATGTAAAAATAAAAGTGATGGATGCGAAGGCTAACAAACCTGCAATCAGAACGTTTTTAAATTTTCTGATCATTAATTGTCATCATCATTAGCCGCTGCTGTCGGATCAAATGCCCAGAAATCGTCAAGGCCATTGGAGCCTGTCGGGCTTCCGGTACCAAAATAACCGATGTTACCAATAGAAAACCCGGCAGCAAATCCTCTTGCTCCACCTTCAAATGATGTAACTTCTTTCCAAGTGTTTGCACCCGGTGTATATTCCCAAGTATCAGATTTGTTGTTTCCACCAATTATATAAGCCTTCTCATTGATCACAAGTGCTAAACCATGTGACCTTGTCGGGAAATTATCATCATTATGCTCTGTTCTTGACCATGCTCCGCTTCCTGAATTGCCGGCGGGATCAAATACGTAAAGATCTTTTGTTTCTGTTCCTGAATTATTGGTTCCGAAACCTACGTATGCATTGCCGCCAACGGTAAAGGAAATGGCACCTCTGCGTTTTCCACCTGTGAAAGTAGCGACCTCAGACCATTTGTCCGTCGTCGGGTTATATTCGTAAAAATCCTGATAAAAGTTACTTCCGTTATATCCCAATCCGACATATGCCCGGTCATTTACTACAAATGAAGTCGCATATTGACGAGTTCCGCCAAGGAAATCAGCAACGGCTTTCCATTTGTTCGTAGCCGGATCGTACTGGTAAAAATCCTTTTTATAGCCGTTGTCAATCGTTGTAACATTGTCGTAACCTGTTCCAACATACGCTTTTCCTCCCACAACAAATGCAACTGCGTCCGTTCTGCCGGTTCCGGCGAATGCAGCAACCTGCGTCCATATTTTGGTGCCGGCATCATACGACCAGAAATCTTTAACTCTGGGGACAATTTCATTGACCAGACCGGTTCCGATATAACCTTTATTATTAATGACAAAACTAACGGCACGTGTTCTTGCAGATCCGCCGAAACTTGGAATGCCGGTTTTATACCAGTTTCCTTGTTTATCAGCTTCCGGATCGTCTTTATCACAGCTAAACTGAACCAATGAAGTGGAAGCAACGAGAAGGGCTAAAGAAGCTTTTTTTAAGGTATTAAACATGTAAATATGGTTTGACTAATGGATACAAAAGAATTGATAATAAAAGATTTGATTGATTAAGAATATGTATGAACGTTGCCGTTCCGAAACAGGCATTTTACCTTAAATTTTTGCAAACATAACATCTTGATATTGCTAAGTAAAATTATATGTCACTTTTTGTATAAAGTTTGCAGATCTGCCAACCATTAACGCACAGTATTTGTGCAATGTTGTTTTAAGCGCTGCAAGACGATTATTATTGAAATAATAACCTGCTCATTTACGTTTTTTCTCAGGTATTGCCACTTTATTGCACTTTGATACGTATTGTTACTGACACCACAGTCTGCTTGATAGAAAACAGGATAACAGAATTTCAAGCATTGTGCTGTTTATAAATTCAGTCACGCAGTTATTCAGACATTACGTTTGCAATCCGGCATTTGTTGCAATGTTTCCAGTGCCGATGCACAAATTTGGTCCATTTATCCGAATCATATTGTAATTACGTTTACATATGATAATTTCGCACTTTTTACTGTTCTTGCATTAAATGAAATTCAATCCCTTTTTTTATAAAAGATCCACAGCGGTTTTTAAACTTCTGGTTTTGTTCAGTCTGTTCGCCTATATAACAGGCTGTACATCCGATGTGCAGATAGAAGCGCTCGTTCAGCCTAATCCGGATGATTTTGCAGTTTTATTTTCAGATACCTCCACGGTTGCCCTTTCTTCCGTAATAACGGATTCCATGATGACCGGTGCTTCGGAGCGGATGCTTATCGGACGTTATGTTGATCCTTACTTTGGTAAAATCCAGGCTGCCAGCTATTTTCAGACAACTACAAGCGGTGCCGTGACGGTTCCTGAACTTGCAGTTTACGATTCCCTGGTGCTCTCACTTAAATACGATGGATATACTTACGGCGATACGACCGTTGCCATGAACCTGAGTGTGCATAAGTTGCAATCCGATATTCTGAATAAAAATGCATACTATAACGCCAATACAATGCCATTTGACGCTGTGCCGGTTGGTCAGGCAAAGGTTGTTCCCAGGCCAAGAACAAACAATCAGCTGAGAATAAAACTATCGGATGTATTAGGAAAGGATCTATTTGCAAAGGCACAGAACAATCAGATTACTTCCAATAATGACTGGATCAATCTGGTGAAAGGTTTGGTATTAAAGCCTGCTGTTACGGATAACGGGTCTTTAGCAGGATTTACGAGAGGCAATACAAACGTGCAGATTCATTATCATGTTTCCAATGCAGACGGGATTAAAAAAGATTCCAGCACGGTATCTCTGACGGCCAATTATAATCAGATACTTGCCGACAGGGCCGGCACACAACTTGTAAAGTTGCCGGCTACACACAGGATTTCTTTACCTTCTTCACAGACCGGAAATATGTCCTTTATTCAGGCCGGTCTGGGAACGATGACCCGGGTTGATTTTCCTTTTATAAACCAGTTGAAGTACAACAAATTCACAGTTGTGAACCGTGCCGTTTTGAGGGTAACGCCTTTGCGTGCATCTGTTTCGAATTTTACTGCTCCGCCTGCAATGCTTTATGTTTATCTGTGTGATAAAAACAATGAGCTGCTGATCGGCAGTTCCGACGGACTTCCAATTCCACTGTCGGAACTGAATGGAAGAGTAGCTGTATCCGGTTCTTATTTTACCGATCTGATCAATAACAAGCAATTTTATCTTCTGGATGTGAGTTCGTTTGTTTCATCACTTGTGAGCAGTGATTTTGCGCAAACCGGTGGCTTGTTGATCAGAACGTCGCCATATGGCAAGTCTGCACAGTATTATGATGCAGGGACGGAATTTTCCCAGAGTGTAAACAGGCTTGTAATCGGCGATCAGAACAATGGGGATCCCGGCGTAAAACTGGAACTGTATTACACATATGTAAAAGCAGAATAATCTGAATTAAAAATAAGCAGGGCGGCTTTGTACAGCGTATGTGCAAAGCCGCTTTTTTTACATTACAACGCCGTTTTTCGGAAGAATTTTTTCCGGAATTTTATCTGCATGGATCATTTCCAGCAGATTTATCTCGATCGTTCTTGACAATGAAGTCATCGGAATGTCATTCGGACCGTTCTCAAACGGATTCTGCATGACATACGCGATCCATTCGACGTAGAAGAAAAGAAATGAAATGGTAAAGGTGATCGGAATGGCTATTCTGCCGATGCTTTCCACAAGGCCCATCGGCAGTACAAGCGTGAAAATGAAAATCACCAGTACGACAAAAAAGCTGTACTGGGTCGGAAAAACCGTATTCTTGATGCGTTCACATTTTCCCATTGCATCGCAGAGCCGCTGTAAAGTCTGATCCACATTCTGAAAAAGCAGCGTCTTGATCTTTCCTTCTTCATGCAGCTCGGAAAATTTAAACTGAAGCAGGTTTAAAATGGCATTCGGAATATTGTCCTGACTGGCAACATACTCATGCTCTGATTGATCCAGATGCAAATCGGCATAAACGAGAACCTGCCCCTTTCTGAGCGAATTGGCAAGTGCATAGCACCACGCAATCTGCAGATGCGCAATATTATAAATGATTTTGTCTTTTTCTTCTTTGGAAGTTTCAATAAATGAAATCGATTGTCTTACCAGCGTCCGACTGTCGTTTACAATGGCGCCCCAAACTTTCCGCGCTTCCCACCAACGGTCGTACGCAGAATTGGTCCGGAAACCAAGCAGCAGTGAAAGTGCCGTTCCCAGAATGGTGATAATGGAAATAGGAAAAGAAAGAAAATGCCAGTTTTTTGCATTGTAGAGGTGAAAAACCAGCGCAGCATAAGCCGTTACGACCAAAAGTCCCGGCCAGATTCCTCGCAGAAGCCGCCAGATTGAAAAAACCTGCTTTACGTACATGTACAGTTAATTTAGTAGCTTGTTTTTATTAACATAAAATATGATGCCGGCTCATGGAACGTCTTTAAATTTCCCATTAAACAAAAAAGCGGAGTGCAGAAACCAGATCTGCACTCCGCTTTGATATGGAACCGTTTTACTTACACCACTACTTCCTGCTCTTTGCCTGGATTTACCGTGCTTTTCTGTTTGAACTTTTTACCGTTCACCAGTTTTTCAATGGCTACAAAAAGTACCGGCACTACAAATATTGCCAGCGAAGTAGCCGCAAGCATACCGCCGAATACGGTCCAGCCAATGGTTTTGCGGGATTCGGCTGCTGCGCCGCTTGCAAAAGCCAGCGGAAGAACCCCAAGAATGAACGCCAGCGATGTCATGATAATCGGGCGGAGACGAAGCTGTACGGCTTCCAGCGTTGCTTTCACCACCTCCATTCCGGCATCAACCCGTTCTTTGGCAAATTCCACAATCAGAATGGCATTTTTTGCAGCAAGACCAATCAGTGTGATCAAACCGATCTGCGCATAAATGTTATTGGATAAGTTCGGTAAAAACGTAAGTGTCAGGATCGAACCGAATGCTCCGATCGGTACGGCGAAAAGAACCGAAAACGGAATAGACCAGCTTTCGTAAAGTGCCGCAAGGAAGAGGAACACGAATACAATTGAAATCGCAAAGATTGTTGTTGTACTGTCGCCGGCCTTGATTTCCTCACTGCTCATACCGGAAAACTCGTAACTATAACCCGCAGGAAGTGTTTTGGCAACCTCACGAAGCGCATTAATTGCCTGTCCGCTACTGTATCCCGGTTTTGGAGTTCCGTTAATTTCTACCGAACGATAAATGTTATAGTGCGAAATCAGAGCCGGGTTTTCAACGACTTTGGAAGTAATCAGCGAACTCAGCGGAATCATGTTTCCTTCGCGGTTACGAACATAGAATTTGGATATGTTGTCGAGTGAAGAACGGAAAGTGCTGTCCGCCTGAACCATTACCCGGAAATTACGTCCGTAAAGGTTAAAATCATTCACATAACTGCTACCCAGCAGTGTGGAAAGCGAACTGAATACGTCCGAAACCTGAACACCCAGTTTTTTTGTCTTGTCTCTGTCCACATCGATCTGATAACTTGGCGTTCTTGCATTGAAGAAAGTATATGCCATGGCAATTTCAGGACGCTTGTTAACAGCAGCAATGAAATTGCGCGTCACGGCTTCAAACTGCTGGATATTGTCCGTACTGGTCGATTGCTGAAGCTGGAACGTAAATCCGGAAGTAGCGCCAAGGCCGGGAATTGCCGGTGGCGAAATAGCCAGTACGCGCGCTTCCTTAATGTCGCCTGTACGTTTCTGGATTTCCTTGATCACGGCTTGTACATGATGTTCGGCACCTTTACGTTCAGCCCATGGCTTAAGATTGACAAACATGGTTCCAACGTTCGACTTGTTGGAAAAACTGATGATGTTAAGTCCGGCCAAACCACCGACAACTTTAACTTCAGGAATTTCAGAAACGCGTTTCATGATTTCCTTGATCATTTCGATGTTACGCGTTGTGGAAGTAGCTTCCTGCATTTCATACGTAACAAAAAGACGACCTTCATCTTCAACCGGAATAAATCCGGAAGGCTTGTTTTTGAACAGGAAGAAAAGTCCTACAAAAAGACAAACCATCATAATCAGTACCAAAGGTGTTGCTTTGATCCACTTGGACACACCACGCGTATAGGAATGCGAAACTTTGTCGAACCAGCGGTTGAAACGGTCAAAGAACTTTTCGAGCCAGTTTTTTCTTTCACCTTCCCCTTTGGACGGTTTCAGCATGATCGTACAAAGTGCCGGCGTAAGCGAAAGGGCAACAAATGCGGAAAGAAGAACGGAAACGGCAATGGTAATGGCAAATTGCTGATAAAGACGCCCTACAATCCCCGGAACAAAACTTACCGGAACAAACACAGCCGCAAGGATCAGGGCAATAGCAATTACAGGGCCGGAAATATCTTTCATTGCCTGTACCGTAGCATCGCGCGGCGACATTTTCTTTTCATCAATATAATGCTGAACGGCTTCAACCACCACAATGGCATCATCCACCACAATCCCGATGGCCAGTACGAAGGCAAAGAGCGTAAGCGTATTGATCGTAAAACCAAACGGAATGAAAAAGATAAACGTACCGATCAATGAAACCGGAATCGCCAGAATCGGGATCAATGTCGCTCTCCAGTTCTGTAAGAAAAGGAACACAACGATCACCACCAGAATCATGGCTTCGGCAAATGTATGCAGCACTTCCTCAATGGATACCTGTACAACCGTTGCCGTTTCCGTTGGAATAACATAATCGATATCCTTCGGAAACGTCTTTTTCATTTCCGACAATGCTTTGATCACGCCTTCGTAGGTATCCAGTGCGTTTGCACCCGGTGCCTGATAAATCAGTACAAAGGCAGCCGGTTTTCCGCTTACAAAAGCATTGCTGCCGTAATCGAATTTTCCAAGTTCAACACGTGCAACATCTTTAAGGTATACAACACTTCCTTCTGCCGGAGATGACCTTACGACGATGTCTTCAAACTGTTCTTTTGTATTCAGACGGCTGTTCGTCAGCACACTGTATTCAAAACTCTGCGTATTGGGCTGAGGATTTCCGCCGATTGTTCCGGCTGCAACCTGAAGGTTTTGTTCTGCCAGTGCTGCTGAGATATCGGCCGGTGTCATGCGAAGGTTGGCCAGTTTTTCCGGATTGAGCCAGATACGCATACCAAAATCGTCCGCACGTGAAATAATATCACCAACACCTTTTACCCGCTGCAATGCATCTTTCAGATAAATGTTTGCAAAGTTTCCTATAAACTGTGCATCGTGCGTTCCCTTCGGTGAGTAAAGCGCAATTGCAAGCATGATACTCGGCTGGCGTTTACGCACTGTTAATCCAAGTCGTTTAACGGCGTCCGGCAATGTAGGCTCGGCCACACTCACACGGTTCTGAACGTCAAGCGCGGCAATGTTTACATCCGTTCCGACATCAAACGTGATGTTAATGCTGCTTTGTCCGCTGCTCGTGGAGTTGCTGGACATGTAGGTCATGCCCGGCACACCGTTGATCTGGGTTTCGATCGGCGTTGTCGTCGTCTGTTCAACCGTTTGTGCATCCGCACCGGTGAAGTTGCCGCTTACTGTTACAGTAGGCGGGGTTACATCCGGATATTGTGCAACGGGCAGGGTTGATAGAGCAATCAGACCCACAAGGACCAGCACAATGGATGAAACAATTGCTGTGACCGGCCTTTTAATAAAAATATCTGCAATCATCTTTTACTGGATTTTATATGTAATAGGAGAGAAATTATTTACCTTCTGCAACTGTTACTCCTTCTCTTAAATTCTGAACTCCTTCTACCGCGATCTTTTCACCTTCTTTAAGTCCTTCCTTGACAATAATATCCGATCCGATTGCATTGCCGAGCACTACTCTGCGCTGGCTTACTTTGCTGCTGTCGCCGGCTACATAAACGAAGAATTCGCCAAGCTGCTCGGTAACTGCTTTGTAGGGGATGACGATGGAATTTCCTGCTGCGTTGTTAAGCACCCTTACAGTTCCGCTCATTCCAGCCCTCAATCGGTTTTCCTTGTTCGGAAAAACAAGACGTGCTTTGATTGTTCCGGTCTGAGGATCAACGGCGCGGTCGAGTAATGCAATTTTGCCGGCTTCCGGGTAAATGTCGGTTCCGAATTTCAGTGTAAATGTCGAGTCAGAGGATTTGGCCTTTTTCATCAAAGTACTGAACCGGTAAATTTCTTTCTGGTCCACATTGAAATCCACTGCAAGCTGATTGTCCGTAGAAACGGTATTCAGAACAGTTTGTCCGGCAGTAATGGCAGCACCTACTTTCACTGCAGAAATACCGATCACACCGTCAAAAGGTGCAACCACTTTAGTGTAACGAACACTGGTTTGTACGCCTTTGATATTGGCTTTTGCAGCTTCTGCCTGCCTTTTAGCTACTTCCAGCGCGGCATCTGCATTGTCAACAAGCTGTTTGGCAACCGCATCGTTTTTTTCCAGTTCATGGTAACGGTCGGCATCCTTCTGTGCTCTGGCCAGGTTGGCTTCCTGTACATTCAGATTGGCTACTGCCTGATCATAATTGGCATTGTAAAGCTGCGCATCGATGGAATAAAGCAATTGTCCCTTGCGAACACGCGCACCGTCCTTGAAATGGATACCGGTTATAAATCCGGATACCTGAGGACGCAGTTCGATTTCATTCAATGCAACTACGGTTCCGGGGTATTCTTCGTAATAAGCCGCTTGTGCACTTTTTACCGCAGTAAGCGTAACGGGAACTGCCGGTGGCTGGGTTGGCTGTTGCTGCTGGTTTTTATCACCGCAGGAAGTCAGCAGCGCAAATAATACAGCTGCCGGGTAATATTTCATTTTATTTAAAAACATATCATTCATGGAATTTTCTATTAATGTATCAAGAGCGTTTAACCGGAGCAGCTGACGGTACTGCGATCCGGTTTTTAATAATTCATTTGTCCGAGTGCTTTCTGAACGTCTATTTTACTGGCCAGAACCTGATAAAGCGCATTATAGTAATTGATTCTTGCGAGCCTGAGATCTGTTTCAGATGTAACAACTTCCAGATAAGTCTTGATGCCCGATTTGTACTGCAGCTGAAGAACGTCATATACTTCGCGGGCAAGGTCCATGTTTTCCTTTTGTGCAAGCAGCAGGCTCAGATTTCCTTTATAATTGGCCAATGCCGTTGAATACTCCGCGCTGACATTCTGCTGCAGACCCTTTATATCCCAGTCCACGCGTTTGATCTGCCATTCCGCTACTTTGGTATTGGCCCGTCTTCTTCCGCCCTGATAAATCGGAAGCGATAACGTAACCAGGCCAAAGGAGTTCGGGTAATTTCTGTTGTAAAGTTCCGTAAACTGATTATTCTGAAAGTTAAGGTTGTACGCGCCGTTTATGGAAAGATTCGGCAGATAGCTCCATTTATTGTACTGCAGATTGGCTTCCAGCAATTTTTTCTGCGTGCTCAGCAGCTGGTATTCGATACGCGTTGTGAAATCAACGTTCTGCATGGTATCCAGTGTAACTTCACGTTCCATCTGAAGCGTGTCATAACTTACTTCCAGCTCCTGTTCCACCGGATAACCCATCAGTGCTTTCAGGTTCTGGAGTTTGGATTTCAAGACTTCCTCATAACTTTTTTTGCTTGCTCTCGTATTATTAAGCGAAATAGTAGCCCGCTTGAAGTCGATTTTGTCGGTTATGCCTGCATTGTACTGGTTTCTGGCATCGTTAAGGCTTCTTTCAAGCCGCACAATATCTTCCTCCGCTACATCGATCTGCTGGGAAGTAGCCAGTACGTCATAAAAAGCTTTGGACACATTCACCGCCAGATCCGTTTTGTTAAAAGAAGTGTTCTGACTTGCCTGAAGCAAAACATCATTCTTCGTCTGATTTGCCAGCAAAACATCACGGTTAAAAATCTGCTGTGAAAGTGTAAACTGCGCGGCGGAAAGGTTTTTTACACCCAGTTTGACAGGATTGCCGTTGATAATGCTTGTTTGTACAATAAAATTGTGCTGAAGGTTGTAATTGAAATTGATCTGCGGGTACCAGTCTGCAAGCCTGCTTCTGATCTGGTTTTCTGTAATCCGTTCATCAATGAGCGACTGCTGGATAACAGGCTGGTTTTTAATGGCATAATTTACAACGTCCTGCAATGTTGCCTTTTGCAGTAACGGCGTTTCTTTGGAACTTTCCTGAATGGCCTGAGAAAAAATAGGGCAAAAAGAAGTAAGGAAAAGGAATGCCGAGCTAAGCGCCAAACGCATTGTTTTTTGTGGCTTAGAGCAATGATTCATGTAGCTGAAATATTTAAGATAGAGAAATAACAAAAAACCGTTTACTGAGAGGATAGATTTTAATATTGAAAGACTGATGTCAGCTATCCTTCAGAATGTACCTGAAAGCAGGCCGCACCGTCTTTGTAGCAGATAACAACTTCATAAACCGGATAAATGACAAGAATGTAACAATCGGTGACATAGGTAATCCAGCAATTACATCAACTTTGCTCGAATGTATTGGTTAAGGATTTAAATAGCGGAATAGTTTCATACCATGCGCTAAAAAATTGCAGGAACACTACACTTTCTTTAAAAAGTATAATTATTAAATAGAATTATACTGAATAGCAGAAATGGTGTAATGTTTGAATTTTGCAGGAACCAGCTTCCTTCGTATTCGAATGGTTCAGGATTTACAAAGAAGGTTTCCGGGATGCAGATTGCGGCCAGGCATATTCTATAATCCACGCAAAAATAATAACAAGCAGACACCCGATCAGATTGAGCCACAAGAAAGCGGTCAGATTGAAAATGTAGCTGATGACAACAAAGATTTCTCCGAGAATGCTGCCGTAAAAAACGGCTCTGCTTCCAATGTTCTTAAAGTAAAACGCCACCAGAAAAATGCCCAGAATAACACCGTAAAACAAGGAACCCAATATATTGACGGCCTCGATCATGCTGCCGAGCCTTGATGCGTACTGCGCAATGGCAATACAGAAAATGCCCCAGAAAAACGTTGCCCAGCGGGAAGCCGCCACATAGTCTTTGGAATCATCATCTTTGCGGATCATGCGTTTGTAAATGTCCACAATCGTACAGGAAGCCAGCGAGTTGTAAGCCGCCGCAACCGAGCCCATGGAAGCAAGCAGGATAACGGCAATCAGTAATCCGACCATTCCCGCCGGAAGATAATCGATTACAAACCGGAGAAAAATATAGTTGACGTCATTGGTATCTCCGCCATTGGCTTCCGAAAGCAGGATTTCAGCTTCTTTACGGACTTCTTTAACTTTTGTTTCAAAACCGGCCAGTACAACGCGCGACTCCTGAATGGCATTTTGATCCTCTTTTCTGAGCGCCTCCGTAAGTGCCATGATGTGCGGGTGCTTGTCTTTCTGGATCAGCTCATGCTTCTTTTCCAGTGCTTCGTACTGTGCAGCGTACTGCGTTTTCCTGACTTTGTCAACAGCTGTTTTATTGAAAAACAACGGCGGGTTTGTAAACTGGTAAAAAGCAAAGACCAGGACGCCAACAAGAAGGATCAGAAACTGCATCGGAATTTTAAGAAGTCCGTTCATGGCCAGCCCAAGTTTGCTTTGTCCCTGCGAGCTGCCGGTCAGAAAGCGCCCGACCTGCGACTGATCCGTGCCGAAGTACGATAACTGAAGAAAAAACCCGCCGATCAGACCTGACCATACATTGTAACGGCTGTTGAGATCAAATGTAAAATCAATCAGATTTATTTTTCCCATTTTGCCGGCAACATGCAACGCATCCGTAAAAGAAACATCGCTGGGCAAAAACTTTACAACCATAATACCCGCTACAACCATTCCGATTGTGATAATGGCCATTTGCTGAAGATGCGTATGGGAAACGGCCCTGCTGCCGCCGGCAATGGTATAAAGCATGACGACTCCGCCTGAAATGATATTGGTCCAGGTAATATCCCACCCAAGAATAGCAGATAAAATAAGCGAAGGCGCATAAATGGACAGTCCGGTTGAAAGTCCGCGCTGCAGCAAAAACAGAAAGGAAGTCAGGCCGCGTGTACGCAGGTCGAAACGACTTTCCAGAAATTCATAGGCAGTAAAAATTTTTAACTGGCCGAATTTGGGTACAAACGTAATGCAAAGTACAACCATCGCAAGCGGAAGTCCGAAATAGAACTGCACGAAACGCATTCCGTCGGTATAAGCCTGTCCCGGCGCAGACAGAAAAGTAATGGCACTGGCCTGCGTGGCCATCAGTGATAAAGTTACATGGTACCAGGGTAAAGACTTGCCGGCCAGCAAGAAAGAATCCATGGTATGCGTTTCACGGCTGCGGTATATTCCATAGGATACAACAAATATTAATGTAAGCGAAAGTACTATCCAGTCCAGTGAGCTCATTGAAAGTGATTCATAAATAAGTAGAAGAGGGCAATCAGCAGGAATAGCGTGCCGGTTAGTAAGATATACATCTGTTTCCAGGTTTTAACAAACGGCGGCAGCCCGTCACGGTTCAGCGGGCTATTTTCTTTCATGGCAGGAGCATAATTAATATGATGCTGTAAGTTAACAGCGAATGATACCAAATGTCAAAATTAGAACGGTTTTTAGTTAATTTTAGCATGTCCGGAAAAAAGCATTGCAAAGATGTTAAATCCGGATTGCCGGAATTTAAAAAAAAATGTTTCCTTAAACGGGCAAGGGTTGTTGTCCGGAAAACAGGATACAACAGGTTGGATGAGCAAATTATAATCATTTATTTTCCGGGAATATTTCAATGCAGCTTAACCTTTCTATTGTGAAACAATCCCTTTACTTTATCGGAGTCGTTATTTTAATGTGCAGCGGACTGGCCGAGGCGCAGCAACTTCCTCCAATATTCGATAAGAATACACAGGCTCAGAAAGATTCCCGCGTAAGGCAGTATCTGACACCAAAGCGCATTGTATGGACATCCGACAAAAGCGGCAAAAGTATTGTCAATGCACAAAGTCTTTTACTTCCGGGAAGCGGGCAGGCTGACCTTGTCCATAAAAATTTCTGTACGATGATCAGTAAAGACGGCAACACGCCGGGCATACTCCTCGATTTTGGAGTGGAAATTCAGGGCGGCATTCAACTGGTTACAGATCAGCCGGCTAATCAGAAACCGATCCGGATCCGGATTCGTTTTGGTGAATCAGTCAGCGAGGCCATGTCGGATATTGATACCATTCAAGGTGCAACGAACGATCACGCCATGCGCGATTTTACAACGGAAGTTCCATGGCTCGGAACCATGCAGGTCGGAAATTCGGGATTCAGGTTTGCGAGGGTTGATCTTGTAGATACCGATCGCGAATTGCAGCTCAAAGAAGTACGTGCCATTTTTGAATACCGCGATATTCCGTATCTGGGTTCATTTAAAAGCAATGACGAACGTCTGAATAAAATCTGGAATACCGGAGCTTATACCGTTCATCTGAATATGCAGGAATTTCTGTGGGACGGAATCAAGCGCGACAGGCTGGTTTGGGTAGGAGATATGCATCCGGAAGTCATGACGATCAACAGTGTTTTTGGTAAAAACGAGGTTGTTGCCAAAAGTCTGGATCAGGCCCGGGATATTACGCCTTTGCCCGGATGGATGAATGGAATCAGTGCTTATTCCATGTGGTGGATTTTGATTCACAGGGATTTATATAAAAACCAAGGCAATCTTGAATACCTCAGAAAACAGCAGAAATACCTTGTCGGTCTGCTCGATTTTTTGATGCAAAAAACCAAGGATAACAAAGAGAATCTGGACGGAACGCGTTTTCTGGACTGGCCTTCCAGTGAAAATCCAAAGGGAATTCATGCCGGGCTCCATGCCTTGATGGTTATGACGCTGGAAGCAGGTGCCGAACTCTGCACCATTCTGGATGAGCCTGCGCAGGCAGCCAAATGCAAAGCTACGGCAACCCAACTCAAACTTTACGTGCCGGATGCAAACGGATCCAAACAGGCTGCAGCTTTGCTCGCACTTTCCGGTCTTGTGCCGGCGGAAAAGGCGAACGCGGAGGTCATTTCACAAGGTGAATGCGAGCGCTTTTCCACTTTTTACGGTTATTACATGTTACAGGCAAAAGCCAGGGCCAAAGATTATGACGGCGCACTGAATTGCATTCGTAATTACTGGGGTGCCATGCTGGACATGGGCGCCACGACTTTCTGGGAAGATTTCGATCTTGCATGGACAAAAAACGCTGCTCCCATTGATGAGCTGGTCCCGGAAGGGAAAGACGACATTCACGGTGATTTCGGAGCCTATTGTTACAAAAACCTGCGTCATAGTTTATGTCATGGCTGGGCATCCGGCCCGACGGCATGGCTTACGGAGCATGTGCTTGGCGTCAGTGTAATGGAACCCGGCTGTAAAACCATTCAGGTAAAGCCCAATCTTGCTGATCTAAAATGGGTGGAAGGTACTTATCCGACACCAATGGGCATTGTGAAAATCAGACATGAAAAACAGGCTGACGGAAGTATCAAATCAACAATAGATGCACCGAAAGGCATAAAGGTCTTACGGTAAAACCTTGTGCCTTCCAGATTTTATAAATAATGTTCGCAGTCGTCGGATCAGGCGGTAACTGTCAGTTGCTCCATGCATCTTGCAAGACTGTCGCGCCAGTATAGAATCTGTATGCCAAAAGTGCTCTTGACCTTTGTCTTATCCATTACCGAATAGGGTGGCCGAACAGCTTTGGTGACATACTCGGAGGTTTTTAGCGGATTTAAATGCATTGACATGTTACTGATGTCGAAAACCGCTTTTGCAAAATCAAACCATGATGCAACGCCTTCATTGCTGTAATGATAAATGCCGTACGACTTGCTTTCTGATTCAATGATGTCCAGAATAGCGCCTGCAAGATCAATGGCATAAGTGGGAGAGCCGATCTGATCCGCAATAACGCCCAGTTCACTTCTGTCTTTTCCGAGCCGAAGCATTGTTTTTACAAAGTTGTTTCCGAATTCAGAATACAGCCAGCTCGTACGGACAATAAAATGTTCCGGCAGCGTTTCTGCAAGAACTGCTTCGCCTTCCAGTTTTGTAATCCCGTATATGTTTTCAGGCGAAGTCGGATCGGTTTCTTTCAGCGGATAAGCAATGTTGCCTTTAAAAACAAAATCGGTTGAAATATGAATGAGCGACGCGTGGTGTTGTTTACATGCTTTTGCAAGGAACAGTACGCCATCACGATTTATCCTGCGGCAAAGTTCCTGTTCATCTTCAGCCTTGTCAACCGCAGTGTAGGCGGCACAATTTATAACAAAGGATGGCTTCTCCCGCTCGAAAAGCCTGCTGAGCAATTCTTCATTCAGGATATTGCCGTTTTCCTGCGAGGCGAATACGATATCATGTGTGTTTCTTTCGGCCGAGACCTTTTTTATGCAGCTGCCCAGCTGCCCCGAAGCCCCGAGAACTATGATTTTCATCTGATTTTGTTAATGTATGTTTGCCAAATATAACGATCGGACCGGCTGCAAGAAACTTTATTTAACCAATGGCTAAGCGACGATTTTTCCTTGCTGAACCATTTCCAGTCCGTAATTACCTGCATGCTGCCGATTTATAAAAAGGCAAGCATCTTAACAAATATACATACAATGTAGTATTTATTCTTATAACATGGTAAGAATAAATTTAACTACAAAAGCATTCATCACTCCTGATGTATTGGATTCAAGCTGGTTACCTCAAAAATAATATGATTTCATACAGCTGCAATTAAGAAGCCGGCACAAGTTGTAGAAATCAGGAAAGCAAGAAAGTTGTGGGTTATTCAGGTAAAATCTGTTGCATAAAATTTCAAACGCAACCGAAAATCAGGATTGAAATAATGAAGCGATTCTAAGATTTATTTCAATGCTTTTTTATTGTAAAAGAATACTCCTGCCAGAGCCAAAAGCATTAAAATAACAACAGCATATACCGGAAGTTTATATGTTAAATTAATTGCTTTCAATGTAAAATCAAAAATCGGATTCAGCTTGGAATAAACTTTTGATTCTTTTAAAAAATTATAAATCAGAGTTCCGATTGTGCCACCAATCACACCAATTATAAGCCCGGAGATTAAAGGATATTTGGATGTACTGGATTTTTTCTCCATTATAGCTGTTGGTGTATCAGGATATTTTACGTAATGATTGGTATTATTTGTAGTCATCATAATTATTGTGGTTTTCAGATCTTAAATTATCAATATCTTAAAAAAGAACCCAATAAAATGTTAAATCCTTTTAAATAAATCGTCATTTTAGTAAAAAGGAAACTACTACTACAAATATAGCGCAATTCTGATTATCCAAATAATTCATTCATTAGTAAATATAGTTTTGTCGGATAATTTAAACAGCAAAGCTTGATTAAGGCAGAAATTCTAATATTATTCTAAGCTTCTTACTTGCAAAAAAATCAATTGATTATCGTATAGAAATACATTAAATATTAGTAATCTGTAAATCTGTTTTACTCATTTTTTATCAGCAATTTCTGCAACTTCATATAATTTGTATGAAAGAATTCCCTATTAGTTCATGGGCAAGTTGTTCTTCATACGCTATGCATTTTTCTAAAACTTAATAATTCATTAATAATAACGGATAGAATCTGGAAGGGTTTTTTCAAAAGTATAACTGCTCATTTAAATTGGATATGTATTTGCCAACGTATGTATTGATTTATAAATTTAAATCTGTATAAATTGATTTTCTATCATTTTGAATTTCAAAAGCTTACAATTCAATCGAAAATTGCCCGAAAATAAATAGGGAATTCTAAACGGATTTGAGCATTCAAAAAATAGATTCGTCCATAGATAATCCGGGCAAATTGGGTATAAATCTCAACAGTCCGGATACAACATTTGCACCAGTCGGAAAGTTGAACTAGTAAGAACTTCATTGTTCTGTTTCCTTTCTTGAATAAAATAATATCATTTATAGATAAATCCCCTTCTATTATGACTGAAATACTAATCATTGAAAATGAATCCAAAATTGCACAGGAGTTAAAAGATATGATTGAGCTGACAAACGCTGAATTCAAGGTTTGCGGCATACTTCAATCCGTTTTTGAAGCTAAAATCTGGTTAATTAACAACAAAACTCCTCAGCTTATTTTTTGCAGTATTCAGTTGCCTGACGGATTGGGATTTGAGATTTTTCAGGATTTATCCATTGCAGCTCCGGTAATTTTTTGCACAGATTATAATGAATATGCATTGGAAGCTTTTGAGAACAATGGTATTGATTACCTGTTAAAACCATTGGATCATTTTAAACTCCAAAGGAGTTTAAAGAAGTTTACACAATTGAAAGAGCTGTTTGGTGAAGAGAATGCATTGAATAACAGGAAATTTAACAATGCAGCTTTATACTTGAACAGTTATAAAAGCTCACTTCTTGTTTATTATCAGGACAAGATTATTCCCGTAAGTCTGGACAAGGTTGATTTTATATATTACAATAATTATCAGGTGAATGTGTACATGCAAAATGCACAT
Source organism: Dyadobacter sediminis (assembly GCF_005860765.1). Classification (GTDB taxonomy): domain Bacteria; phylum Bacteroidota; class Bacteroidia; order Cytophagales; family Spirosomataceae; genus Dyadobacter; species Dyadobacter sediminis. The sequence continues at coordinate 947,050 of NZ_VCEI01000021.1, forward strand.
TATGAAACAAGAGATACCCTTAACAATATTATAACTTCATTAAATCCGAAGGACTTTTTTCGGGCAAACAGGCAATTTATTATTCACCGGAAAGCTGTTGTTAATATTCAGCAATATTTTGGAAGAAAGCTGCTTATCGGAACATCTTCACCAACACCGGAACCTGTTGTTGTAAGCAAAGCAAATTCATCGGAATTTTTAAAATGGGTTGAAGGGCTGAATACTGAAGAAAATGCATATTCTGCGCTTTTTGACAATATGCGTTTAATGAGTTAATGTAAAGCTGCTGATTGTTAATGCTGAATCGGCATTTTGATTTTTGGAAATTGCTGAATTTAATACCATTTGCCTTGACAAGGCAGCTCCTCCGGACCTCATATCCACAATGCATCTCTTTGCCAGAATCAGAAAGCTCCTCCGGAGCCAACATCTGCAATGTATTCTTGTTGCTAAAAACAGAATGCTCCTTTCAAGCAAGTACAATTATTCACTTCAAAATACTTTGATTGGAAATGGGATAAATGTAAAACTAGTGTACCTATATTCCTTTCCGTTATTCTTGTTTAACAAAGTTTGCAACACCAATATTTGATTCTTCAATTGACTTTATTCTTCAGCCAGGTAAAACATGGAATGTACTAAAAAAGAAAAACCTGACGAGATTATTAGATCTGACAGGTTTTCTTATATGTGACAAACGTTGAGTAACGCAGGGAAATTATTTTAATCAATCTTATTGGCCTCTTCCCAAAACCATAACCTGAACTGTACGGAATATCAAAAGAACGTCATCAAATACGCTGTAGGTTTTAAGATACTGAAGATCGTATTTCAAACGCTCCACATTTTTCGCAACAGTATCTGCATACCCTACATTGATTTGTCCGATGGATGTGATTCCAGGCTTAACCGTTAACAGACGCTGGAAATCATGCGGTGCTGCTTCCATCAGCATATCAACATCGTATTTGTATAACGGGCGAGGACCTACTACGGACATTTCACCTTTCAGTACATTGATGAACTGAGGTAATTCATCCAGACGAGATTTTCTTAAAATCCTGCCAATGGAAGTAATTCTTGGATCGTTATCACCTTGCGAATGCTGAAGACCCATTTTGTCGGCGTCTACATGCATACTTCTGAATTTGTAAATGTCAAACATTTCACCCCAGCGTCCGCAACGTCTTTGTTTAAAGAAAACTGGCCCCGGAGATGTAATTTTGATTGCTGCCCATACGGCGAAGAAAACCGGAGCACCGAGAATCATTACAATAATGGAGAACACAAGGTCAAATGTACGTTTCAGCGTTTGTTCGTTGAAACTTGAAAATGGTTTGGTATTAACCTGAATGATAGGATACATGTCATGGTACTCAATGGTCGCCATGTTGGTCATGAATCCGCGGAAATCCGGAACAAGCCTGATCTGCGTTCTTTGACGTTCGCCCATTCTGATTACTTCCTGAACCTGTTCATCGTTCATTTCCGAAAGGCAGCAATAAATGTAATCAAGCTTCTTTTCTTTCACCATCAGTTCCAGAGATGCCACGCTGTTTTCTCTTCCGTCCAGTTCCATGATTCCGTAAAACCTGTAACCAAGTTCCTTGCGATTGCTGTAAAATTCACGGATCAAAGAAGCAAGATCGCCTTTTCCTACAATCGCATAACGGTTGTAATTGTAACCCGCCTGACGATACAACTTAAGGAATAAAATGGCTGCCGCTCTCGATGCCGTGGATGTTGCAATGAACAAACCGTATGTCATCAGAAACTGGTACCTGGAATATTCCTCACCTTGTTTGGTCAGATAAAGGAAAGCCATCATAACGGCGCAATGTACCGTAACCGCTTTCAGGAACTGACCAAGCTGTGTGTTGAAATGGTAGGAAAGCCGGGTAAAAATGTACGTTTTAAAAATATGGATCGTGAAAATCCAGACAAGGTTTGCGACAAGTAAAAGATTGATGTACTGATCCGTTATCAGTCCGGTGAAATTGTCGAACTTAAAAAGATAAGCAACAAAAAAACTGAAGTTCAATATTAAGACATCTGTCCACAAATGTACCTTCGGGAGTATGCCGGAGTAGTGATTTTTCATAGTAAAATACGCTGAGTATATATTATAACAAGTTTAAGTCTTTTCTTTTATTAATCAAAATCTTCAATCGAGTAAACCATCATAATTCTTGGATAATCAATAACATATGTTTCTTAATTATTAATAAAATTATTTTCTTCTTCTTTTTATACAAATTCAGATCTAAACTGCTTCAAACTTGTAAATGTAACTTTTACAATATTCTAAAATTTTAAACCAAAGAATTCAATTAATTTAACGCTCACTATTTGCATGCCAGTTGTCGAACCTGCTTTCATTCACATTATGAAAAAAAGTTTTCTTTTTCCGTTGTCTGCAAATCTTTCACCATGGTTTTAAAAGCATCATTATATTGTACTTCTACACGGCTCAGCGTTTGTTTTACAGTTTGCTCGGCACTTTCATAATGATCGTAAACTTTCATTAACTGATCCGAAATCTGTTGTCCGTTGCTTTCCATGATCTCGAAAGTCCAGTCTTTCAATCCCAGGTCATAATACATCTGTCCTTTGATGGTATCTTCCGGCTGACGCAGGTAAAAAGCAGGTGTATTATTTGCTATGGCAATAATCGGCGAATGACATTCCAGGCTGAGAACAGTATGTGCTTCCCTGTAGAGCGAAGCAGCTTCATCCGGCAGCCAGTAGCCATGTTTTACAATAAAAGGCTTTACATCTTCCGGCAAAGGATTTACAAGCAGCTCATCTATGATATCTACCTGATACGTCATCTCCGGGCACACGACTATTTTGTTTCCGGTTTTACGTACCCATGTGATCATTGCTTCACGCACTTTTGAATGATCTTCTTCTTTGTATTTATCATTCAGCGCAATCGTCTCCTGAATTTTTTCCTGAGACCATCCTGCGTTTTTCGGCCTCATTTTATAATAGGGTGTAAGCCGCAGGCGCGGAATGACACAAATGAATTTGCGGGCTTCCAGTTTATTGTCTTTGATAAAACTGGCCGCCTTGTTATCATCATGAATCTCAAGGGCAAAAGTGGCATCCGGAGCAAATCGGATGAATTCTCCTGAAATCCCGTTTTCATTCAAAACCTTTATGGAAGCTGTTTCCCGGGTAAAAATAAAAGATGCTTTTTGCAGCAAGGATTTCAGATCCGGCTTGATTTCCTGGATCGTTACCCCAAAAATTCCGAATGGTTTGTCGGTGTGTGCAGCCCAAGCCTGTAGGTAATTGGCTGCAACAACATACGGTCCTGAACCGTGAATAAAGAAATCTGCTTCCTGAAATGCTTCGCGAACCGACTCGCTTTGCGGTATAAGTTTATCGTTGACTTCGCCGTGAATTACTTTTACATCCGGATAATGCTTGCCGAGCATGGCTTCAACCATTTCACTCCGGTTTCTTTTCCAGAGGATAATATTCACATGTGGAAGCCTTTTGCGAATAAGACCAATCAATCCCGGTGTATGGGCAATATCTCCGATATTTACATCCTGCCACCCGGAAACCAGCAATAAGGTCGGGTTTGTCTTTTTTGTCATCTTCACGATTGAAGTGGACAGTAAGGCACCCGTTAAAATACCAGCATGCTGGAGAAAATTTCTGCGATCCATATTCTGTTTCTTTTAGAACAGTGTCATTCTTGTGGTTTACGTCAATTTTACCATGTCGGAAAATTAGTGATAAAGATTGACTCGACCGGTTATCATATTGTTAATTCGGCCAGTTCAATCCAAATCCGACATGTCCTTTATTAATGGTGCAGATTCTGTTTTCATCGAGAGTATTACTATCCATGAACAACTTGAATCTTGCACATCGCCTGAAATGCATCAGAAAGATGCTTAGGCTTTTTTCTGTTAGTTAAATTAAAAAGTAAAGTTTTGTCTAACTGTTTTCTGTATACGTTACGAACTAGTTCTAATATGTTTTTTTAATCAAATTGATTGTCAGGTATTCAGCAATCGGGTGTTCACAAGTATTGTAATCCCTTTTTTGTATTTAAGCATGCCTGAGTATATCAACATATTCATGATTTACAAGCAAATTGCGTTAGAATTATTTTATTGTAAACTATAACTAATTTAACATGAAAGAATTGGATAAATTCGATGATGTTAAAGCAGTCAAAGTTAGCGCAAAATTGGATTCTTACTAAATCAAATTTGCATAAATGCAAAAGTAAAACAAATGGTATTATTATAAGCCGGACAAATTGAGCCTTGAAACGGACAATGTTTAATGCATAACGCTATATTCCGGTACTTTGTTCAATCCTTCCACCCATTTGAGAAACTCCGATGCATTGGCTTTGCTGATTATAACTGGTTCAGGAGTAGGAAATGAGGTGCCTACAAGCAATTTTCTGCCAAAATACTGCTGTATGCTCGTTACCGATTTCCGATGAATAATAAACTGTCTGTTCGCCCTGAAAAAATCGTGCGGGTTCAGAGAATTTATTATACTATTCAATGTATCCCGGGTTTCGTACTGTGCATTTTGTGTGTGTACATTTACTTGGTAATTATTGTAATAAATGAAGTCAAGCTTATCCAGACTGATCGGAATGATTTTGTCCTGATAATAAACAAGCAATGAACTTTTGTACTTGCTGACATTGGAAACAGCATGGTTAAAGTCCTGCGCTTGAGATACAGTCTGCTGGCCGAATAGTTGTCTGAACTGTGTGAATTTTCTAAAACTTTTCTGCAATCTGTCGCTGCTGAATGGCTTGACCAGATAATCAATTGCATTGTTTTCAAAAGCTTTAAACGCATGTTCCTGCGTATTGGAACAAAAAATGACAGGTGCGGCCACAGGAAGGCTGCCGAATAAATCAAATCCCGATCCGTCAGGTAATTGAATGTCACAAAAGATCAGTTGCGGTGATTTGTTGTTCATAATCCAGTTGCGGGCATCCTTGACCGAATTTACAACTCCGCAGATATTATAGTCAGGATTGGCCTGCTCTATCATCCGCTTCAATGCATTGGCATCTTGCAGCTTACTTTCAATAATTAATACGTTCGTCATAACAAGGAGGGTATTCTGCCAATAAAACCTGATTCTGCAATGTGACCCGTATGCTTTTTAGCATGCTGAAAGCATTACATGGTCAGGTTTTATTAGAATTATTTAGGATCGTTGAGTAATTATAACTGGTAAAATTTTTTTTGTCAATCGCTCGTCTGATTGACAATACAAAGAAAGTTAATGCAGGCGGAATGTCTAAAATAATGGGGTACAACGGCTTTATTCTGGGGTATCAGGTACTTTCAGGCACAGCTGCGTAAAACGGAGACAAAATGCAGTTTGAAATTGATGTTGTGCCCTGTACAATTAATATGTATTTGCAACACTTTCAAATAGCCAAATCTAAATAGCGGGCAATAAAAAAAGCCATAAAGTACTTCTTCCCTGCAAAGAAGTACTTTATGGCCTTGACATGTAGCAACCCTGCCCGTTGCTAAATTGGTATTTTAGTTTGTATGCAACACTTTCAATGTCTGAGAAAAGTCCTCGCAGCTTACTTTTACAAGCAGGATGCCGGTCGATAGCTGCGGCACATCCAGCGTGTACGATTCGGTTGCCTGGTTTTTGGCAACCTGTTTCTTCACCAGCGAACGTCCCTGCAAATCGTAGATCTCGATCGTCGGATTGCTGTTCATCGGGCCTGTGATCTGCGTCATCACCTTTCCTGCACGTACCGGATTGCCCAGGATCACGGCTTCCCACTTGGCCTCCACTTCGCTTTCATTGACCTGAACGGCTGGCAGAAGAAACGATCTGGATGTTTGCTGCTCGATGAAAACCGTCAGGTTTGTAACGCCGTCCTCGGCCGTGTAGCGGATCACACAAGGTTCCGCAGGGATCTGCAGTTTGCCGGTTTCGTTGCTGATTTCGACAATCTGTTTTTTGCCGTCTACAACGAAGGCGTACTTGCCGTCAGCCACGGGCATCTGGATGGTCAGAGGCTTTGTTTTGGTAAATAAAGGTGCACTGAAAGAGGAGGATAAAGAAGTAACGATCAGTAAAACAATGAAGAGGAGGTTTTTACGTGCAGTGTTCATGTCAGTATTATTAGCAGGTGTTGTTTGATTTGATGATTCAAAATTAGGCACAAGCCCGACCTGAAAACATGACCTATATCATACTGAAAACTAATTTTTACTATGCTGTCGAAATTATTCGTTAATTATGATTTTGTATAGAATTCAGTGTAAAAATAACCTTTTCAACCTACTGCAATTTGGTCTGTCGTATTCAAAATAGGACATATAAAAAAAACCTGTAAAAGCTTGACCAGCTTTTACAGGCATGATGCGGAATGGAATGTAAATCTTTTTACCCTATTTTAAATTACAACTTGCCTTTCATTTCTGAGTAAGTTTCAGAAAATCCGGGCACCAGAAACAGCTGTTGCGTATCCTGATCAACATTAACAATCAGATTTGTTTCTCCGTCGGAAGCAAGGTATTTGATCTCGCATGAATATGCCGGTGTAAAAAGCTGGCCTTTTTCATCAACGATATCCACGATTTGCTTTTTGCCATCTACATAAAAAATGTATGTGCCCTGTCCGGAAGCCATTTGTACAGATAATGGCTTTGTATAGGAATCCAGGTCTGCTTCACCTGAATCCGGAAGTTTGAATCCTGCCAGAACGGTAGTAAGGCTTAAGGAAGCAAACTGAAGGAAATTTCTGCGTTTGATATCCATGGCTGTGCAGTTTTGATTGATGTGTTATACAATTAACAATGGATTGGTTATACGGGATTCCAGCGATGAAGTATACTGGACTTCCATATTGGCATATTCAATAACTATTTTTCTGGGCATTGGTGACCGGTAAATGCCGAATTTCCAGTATGGTCCGGTTGCATCCGGATATCCGATCCCGATATTGGCAATGTTAAGCAGTTCCTTTCCATCTTTCCACCATTGCAGCTGGCCATTGGTAGGAGAGAAGCGAATACGCATGACATTTTTATGCCAGATGCCACGTGTGAACTGTGCCGTTCCTCTCAATATGGATTTCGGACTTTTTTTATGCGGGTTTTCGGTTGTTGCGCAAGTGTATACATTGGCAGTATCCAAACCATCAAGCCGGATACCAAGTACCGGTGGCGAGCTGATGTCTCCCGCATCTTCGCTCGCATGGAACTGGCCTATGTAACAGAAGTCGGACGCTGCCAGAACCAGCGGTTCTCCGGGTTCTATTTTAATGGCGAATGAAAGCCACACATCTCTGTCATAGGGCATTTGGTAATTTTTTAGATAAAACTCTGAGCGCTCTCTGTACTGATTGGTATAATCACCCGTCCAGACTTCTCCTGCATTTACTTCAACGCGGTACACCGGTGAGGATTTGTTCACAGCTTTCTGAAGCGACCATTGCTTGTTGGGTGTCTGGGTATTGTACAGTTTATCAAACATCGTAAGCATGGATCCGCTTACCCCGACAGAAGCATATTGTTCAGGAAACAACGTGTGTGCGGTTTCTTCATGGAATTCATTTATTTCACTGGATTCATAGAAGTGGATAACCTGAATCTCGTTTTCGGACGGTACTACTTCATAACTGGCAGTAACCTGTTTTATCCAGTCACCGCCGTTTTTTCTTTGTATAAAAATATCAAATAAATCGCCTGAACTTGGTTTGGAAAGAGTAACTACGTCTGCTTTGCGGGTAACAGGCGTTGCGCCTGTCCGGATATAGCTAGTTGCTTCATCGCTGTTTTCAAGCTGTACGCCCCATACCAGAATCCCGCTCGAACCATCTCCGGCATACGATTGTTTGCCGTTGCTTATTTCAGGACCGATTACCGTTGAAGTGGTGGATGAGGAAGCAATGAAAGTGGCGGAACATCTGAACCAGCCTTGTCCTACGTTCTCTATTACTGAGTTTATAAAAACACTGCTTTTGTTGCCAATGATTCCGTTAACAAGATCGAAGTGGATGGTAAGCCCGTTCACATTGAAATAAGCCCATTTACGTTCTGCCGCTTTGAAATAGACGCTTAAAGTATAGGTTCTTCCGGCTGCGGTAACTAAAGTTGGATTCGGGACAATGTAGTGCGAACTGGTGGAAGTAGTTTCTCTTATCTTGTAGCCATTCGTTTCACCATCCGGTGATTTGGTGGTTGTTATTGCAATGGTTGCAGATTGTTTACGCCAGGCTGCAACTTCCATCTGTTGAGAATAGGGCACCAGGTTTGTTCCGGCAGGTTCGATCAAAGCACCAACAAGTTTCGGACCAGACTCGGCAAGGCTGTAATTGAACCTGAGACCCATATAAGGAGCATCCAATGTAGGCGTATAAGCAGTCATGTCTCTTCCAGGCTCCATTTGGGCACCCCATGCATAAATGTATTTATCAGGACTCCCCGCATAGCCTACTGTATTGTTGTCATTCATCAGGTAAATATGAAAACCTGAAACAACACCGAGGTCGGGCATAGCCGTTATCTGAAGCCTCCACCAGCCGTTTCCGCTATCGACTGCCTTGTAATTAACCAAGTTGGAGCTTTTTGTTATAAAAACACCGGTTGCAAGGTTGAATTTGATCGTCGGATTGCCGCCTGTGTAAGTGGTGGCATTTGAAAAACTGAGCTGTACCCGGCTTCGGGTTCCTGCCTTAAGATAAACACTTACTGTGACAGGCTGGCCTTGCGGGACATTCAGGTTTCGTGAAATCCGGTGTTCTCCGGTTGCAGTAGTTTCTGCAATCTTGTTTGCCGTAGCAGTTCCATCAACTGCCATGACATCGCTGGTAACAGAAGGCGTCACCCGTACATTAATCCAGGGCGTTCTATTGCAATTCTGACTTTGTGCCAACCAGTTTATGCCGGATTGGGCAAAGTGCAAGTAACCGTCAGAGCCATAATAGGAAGCTTCACTTTCTCTTTGAAATGAAATGTTGCTATTGAGTTTGGATGGCTCTTCTCTAAAATCGAAAATTTGAATAGGTGTTGACATTTTCAATACATTTAGGGAATAACTTTAAATAAATTCGAATAGGTATCGAAAAGAGCTTAGAGTAAATGACTTATGTAAATCTCTATAAATTGTTTGTAGTACAAATTTGATAAATATTATACGTATTTATTTGGTATTAATTATTAATTAAAGCTATGTAACAAAATTTAATATTCAAAATAAATTTTACAAACTAGTATTACAAAAGGGCATTTAAATAAAGTCAGTATGGATTGATCTGATACGTTTTGTTCAAATAGTTTTTAACAAAAGAACTTGAATGCTTGCTCAGAACTAAGCCGTCCAAGCTGGAATTACTAAATAGCAGAATGAAGTATGTAAATGGATTAGAAAAGTAAATGGAAAGAAGTGCAAGAATTGAGATTGTAGTATTTATTTTATAATAACGTGTTTTTGTTTGTAGCTTTCCTCACAAGGAGTTTGTAAGTCTAACCGCATTTTAATATCAGTGAGGAAGTATTCGGTTACTTTTGCATTGGAGTAAAGGCAAGGCTTTGGAAAATGCACACAATCCTGTATGAAGCAGTTTGCAATTTGTCAAGTGCACAGCTTTCCATAAAATTGAACTTTCTCCGTATTACGGAAACATTAACTCTTTTGCGGACAACGACTATTCTTTGAAACGGCAATGTTAGGGACCGGATTTTTCAGTAACTTACAGATATGCTGTACATTGCCTGATGCAAGAAGAAAGTAGCGCCGTAATGAACCAGGCATCCGGACCTATGTTGGAAATCTTTATCAAACATCTTTAATCTTTCATGAAAAGATTGTATCTCTTTTTCTTCATGCTTGCAAGCAGCAGTTCATTTGCTCAGTTCAGCACGACAGAATTTAACCAGTATGAATTAACCAATACGTTCTATAATCCTGCTGTCCTGCAAGTTCCTGAATCGCATAAATGGTCTGCTCATTATGCGTCCCTGTATTTCAGGTCTTCTGCCAATACAGCCAAATTCTCCTTGTTCACGGTATTTCATAATGATCTTTTACGCGGAAGCATTTTAGGAATAAAAAAACCGTCATCGGGCTATGCTGAAATCGGATTACTCGGGCCTTCGTTTGCAATCCGTCTCGATGAGAAAACGAGTATTGCAGTTACAACCCGTTCGCGCGTGATAGCTAACTATTCAGACGTAATTGGCCGGCTGATTTCGGAAATCGGCGAGACGGCGAAGAAGGTTTATACGTATCCAAGCCATATCGTGGCAGAGAAGGATATGCGCATGAATACCGCAGTATTCAATGACTTAGGCATATCGGTTTCCAGAACGTTATGGTCGGGCGAGCATGCGAGAATCCGGGGAGGGGCTACTTTACGATACATTAACGGTGTCGCAAACAGTTCAATGCTTTCATCGGATCTGGTAGGAACCATTAAGAAAAACAAAACAAAAGGAAGTTATCTGACGGATGCAACCGGTAAAGTATCTGCGCAGACATCCGGAAATTTCCTTGCAGAATTCGGCCTTCTGGGTTTTTTGAAACCACGGAAAGCAAGTCTCGGCGCAGACTTCGGTCTGGTTTACGAATATTACAAAGATTTGAAACAAGCGCCGAAACTGACCATTATGGCTTCTGTAACGGATGTCGGGAAAGTTCATTATATGCCTGATCCGAAGTATAGCAAATCTTATGATATAGGCATTCCGTCAAACATGAGGCTTTACTTCAACAACAGCATCAAGTTTTCATCATTCAGCCATACAACCAGAATTTACGATAAATACAGCAAGTTTTTCAAGCAGACTGATACTTTCAAAAAGCAGTATTCATACAGGCTGCCCATGATGATCCGCTTCAAAATGCATTATAACATCAATGATGCTTACAGTGTGCTTGTTGATGCCGGAATGGACACCAGGAAAAAAGACTTTGCGTATAACCTGCATAGTCCGGCTTATGCGGGCATAGTTCCCACATGGAGAAACCACAAGTTCAGAGTATCCGTACCGATTTCCTATCAGGAATATGCGGGTATCAATATCGGGGCAGGCGTGAAGTATAAAAGATTTTATTTCGGCAGCAGCAGCCTGATTTCCGCATTGTTCCGATCAAAACAGATTGATGCACAAATTGGTATGTCAATCGTTTCAGGAAATTTTAAATAAGTACGCTTAGTACAATTGCTTACCCATTTTCTGAGTGTGGCGGATTGTTGTAAAATACTTCAGATCTGACAAAAGTATTTTACAACAATCGGGTTTGTTCGTTCCGCCGTATTCATGCAGCATATTTCAGTTTACATGCAGGACTTTCATAGTCCTTGTGAATTCGTCGCTACTTACTTTTACCAGTAACATGCCTTTTGCAAAACGCTGCACATCAAGCGTAAATGCTTCTACCGACTTGGTTTTGTTAACTGTTTCTTTGATCAGGGAACGACCCTGAAGATCAAGAACTTCAATAACGGCATTGGTGTTGACAGGGCCGGAGATCTGTGTGGATAATTTTCCTTCACGGATCGGATTGCCCAGTATGACTGCATTCCATTCGGAATCATTTTCAACTTCTGTTAACGGTACTCCGGGCAGCAGGTGAGATTTGGCGGTATCCTGATCAATGTAAACGGACAACTTGGTTACGCCATCGGCTGCAATATATTTGATAATACACGAATGTGTAGGAATTCTCAGGATGCCTTTTTCATTTGTTATCTGAAGCAGTTGTTTTTGCCCGTCAACAAAGAACACATATTTGCCATCCCGGGAAGGCATGATGATATCCAGCGTTTTGGTATCCGGAGGAGTTGGTTTTTCCGGAAGTGCTACTTTAAATCCTGATGCTACAGTTGCCAGACCTAAGGAAACGACCTGAATAAAGTTCCTGCGTTTAAGTATCATGTTTGTTTAATTAAGCAAAGATTTTTACGATATTATAAGTGGATTATTGATGCGGGATAATAGTGAATTTACAGAATCAACTTCCATATTAGCATATTCAACAGCAATTGTATTTGACATTGGTGACCGGTAAATACCAAATTTCCAGTATGGTCCCACTTCGTCCGGATAGCCGATTCCGATACCGGAGAGATTAACTAATTCCTGTCCGTCTTTCCACCATTGCAACTGTCCGTTGGTAGGAGAAAAACGGATACGCATGACGTTTTTATGCCATACTCCGCGTTCAAACTGGGTTGTCCCTCTCAATATTGATTTCGGACTTTTGTAATGCGGGTTATCCGTGGTCGAACAAGTGAATACCTTGATTGTATCCAGTCCTTCCAGCCTTATTCCAAGCAACGGCGGGGAACTGATATCGCGGTCATCTTCGCTGGCATGAAACTGTCCAAGATAGCAGAAGTCTGCCGATTCAAGGTTTAATGCAGTGCCTGGTGCTATTCTGATGGCGAATGAAAGCCATATGTCACGGTTAAATGGAAGGTTTGCGTTCTTAAGGTAAAGTTCCGAGCGTTCGCGATCCTGATTGTTGGCATCACCCGACCAAACGTCATTGGAATTGACCTGTGCGCGAAATATCGGAGCGGTTTTGTTCACTGCCTTCTGCATGGACCACGACTTGCTGGGCGACTGGGTATAATACACTTCATTAAACAACGGAACAGTTGTGCCGCTAATGCCTATGGATTCGTATACCTGCGGGAACATGGCCTGAACACTTTCTTCCTTTTCACGTATTGTTACACCGGAATTGTATAAGTTGATCAGAAGTATTTCGTTGATTGAGGTTTCAACCTGATAACTGCCGCTTTTACCATTTATCCAGCTGCCGCCTTGTGACCGCTGGATAAATACATCGTATTGATTGGAATCCGGTGAACTCAGCGTTACAATGTCTGCATCTCTGGTCATAGCGCTTCCGTTGGTACGAATATAACTGGTTGGAACTATACTTTTTTCAAATTGTACGCCCCATACTAAAATTCCGCTGTTACCGTCGCCGCCATATGACTGCTGGCCATTGTACTTTTCCGCACCGATGTAAATGGAAGTGGAAGAAGAGGAGGCGATGAATGTGGCGCTGCAGCGGAACCATCCGTTTCCGGCATTTTCAATCATCCAGGAAATGAAAAGGCTATTCTTGTTTCCGAGCGTTCCGTTATTCAGGTCAAAATGAATGGATGATCCGTTTACGTTAAAATAGCCCCAGTCACGTTCCGCTTCGTGCAGAAAGGCGCTTAATGTGTAGGTACCGCCGGAAGAAGTAGTGAGGTTTGAAACGGGTGCAATGTTATGGGTGGCACTGGAAGTGTTTTCCTTTATTTTATACGCGCTGCTAACGCCGTCCGGTGATTTCGTGCCGGATGTAACGACTGTTGAATTTCTCTTGTTCCAGGCGCTTGTGTCAAATTTCTGGGAGTAGGGAATCAGATTGGTGGATTCGGGTTCGATAAGTGCGCCGGCAAGTGTAGGCGTGGAACCGGAAAGATTGTAATTGTACCGCAAACTACTGCCATACAAAGGAGCTACCGTAGTAGGTATATATGTTGACATATTAGTTCCGGCCTCCATCTGCGCGCCCCATGCATAAATGTATTTATCACTACCTCCACTGTAATTGATCCCATTGGAATCGTTTACTATATACAGATGAAATCCGGAAGCAGTTCCAAGGTCCGGCATTCCGGTCAGTTTGATTCTCCACCATCCGTTTCCGCTGTTGACAGCTTGGGAACTCACAACATTGGAACTTATGGAAGTGAAAGTGCCTGTTGCCAGATTAAACTTCACGGTAGGATTTCCGCCTGTGTACGATGAACCGTTTGAAAAGCTGAACTGTATCCTGCTTCGGGTGCCTGCTTTGACGTAAATGCTCAGCGTTACGGCTTCACCTTTTGTTACAGAAAGGTTCCTGGACATTCTGTGTTCGCCGGTGACCTGATTTTCAGTGATTTTATTAGCACTGAATGTGCCGTCCGGTGCTGCAATGCTGCTCGGTGTGCTTACCGAAACGCCGACACTGATCCAAGGTTTGACAGTCAGGTTCTGGCTTTGCATAAGCCAGTTTTGGCCAAGTTGTGAAAAGTGCAGAAGGCCGTCCGCTCCGTAATAGGATGCTTCGCCTTTGCGTGAAAATAGGATGTTGCTGTTTGTAAATGTAGATTCCTGCCTAAAATCAAAGATACTTAGTGGTGCCAACTCGTTCAAAAGCATTGTAGGTTAGGTATAGTTTAAATCAGATATAATAAGCTACAAGTGAAAAATAAACCGATTATATTATACTATAAACAAGTAGAATCTATTGTATAATACAAGATGGACTACATAGACAATTCAGAAAATAATGCCCATATGGCATATTTAATGACCATCCACATGATTAACATTCAAAAGTTAAATTAAGAGGTTCTGCTTTTAAGACTTTCAATTATCCTGCGGCAGAGACGTTGATCAATTACAAAAAGTAATTTTTAGAGAAAGGAAAGTTAAGCAAAAACAGGCATATAAGCCATGATTATAGCTTGAAATTTAGATGAAAATTGTACTTTTTTTCTTTTTGATAAATATTATAGGACAATTTGAATAATAAATTGTCCTATAATATTTTCACATATGTTAGAAAGAAGTGTAGAACTTCTAGTCTTTCATTGAATCAAAACTTGCATGTTCATTTCCAACTTTCACATCCGAAAAATAAATGACTCGGTTGGTTACGATCGAGTTGTTCCTGTAAAATTTCCAGGGGGTTTTATAAATACCGATTTTGAAAAACGGACCTGTTTTGTCGTTGTAGTAATTGGGCCCTTTGTAATCGACAACCATTTTATCGTTTTCCCAGACTTCCAGAACGCCGTCCTCCTGATAAGAGAACCGGATATGGAAAAGCCAGTCTGTCCAGACCCCTTTTTTAATGTCACTTAATTCGATGGTCTTCTTCAAACTAATTGTCTTGTCCGTATTGACCGGATCACTGGCGGAATTAATGCATATTCTCCATTTTTCCTTGTCAGTCTGAAGGGAAATTGGCGCAGAACGCCACTTTTCTCCCAATGAAAAATCAGGAACTTCATGCCACTGCGCCAATACTTCAAATGTTGAATCGATTTCGTAATCCTTGGGAAGAAAAATACTGAATTTATACCAGCGTTCAATGTCCGCCGTTTTTTCCTTGGCCATTCGGAGTTCGGACCGATAGCCGTTATTGACTTTCTGGTCGTTGCGGTCCACTTCAAACCGGATGGCATTTCTTCCAGCGACCTGATCAGCACCGGTCAGCAGCTTTATGGAGTGCGGGCAGCAGCTTTCGGCCTTTTCCCAGTTTTTCTTATAATCCTTGTTTTGGAAAAAGTCCCGAAGAATAACATCATTTCGTTGGGCAATAACTTTTCCTGACAAAACACAACCTGTAACAAGCAAGATACTGACCAATTTCTTCATTACAACTCCGGTTCAGCTGCACAAGCTTTATAGATTAAAGCAGCAGTCTTTTATAAAAATCAATTAAAACTTTACTCTCAAATTCCCAGGAAAGCTCTCTTACAACCCTGCTGTAACCAAATGCAGACATCTTTTTGCGTTCTTCAGGATTGTCCAGAAGCCACATTACTTTCTCAGCAAAGTCTGTTGTATTCGTATTATCCGCATATAAGGAAGCCTGCTGTGCAGAAAAACGTCCTTCTTTCAGATCATATTGTACAATCGGTTTCTGAAGAGCCATATATTCCATAATTTTATTCATTGTGGAAAGCTGGTTCATGGTTGTTGGCCGGTCCGGATTCACACAAACATCCGCAGTATTGAGGATATCGACAAGAAGTTCATCCGAAACCCTTCCGTAGAAATCTACATAATCACCTAATCCCATTTCCAGGGACAGTGCCTTAAGACTTTCCACGCTGGTTCCGCCGCCTACGATTGCAAGCTGTACATCTTTTCTTCTTTCGACGATGTATTTGAATGATTCCAGCAAAAGGTCAATACCTTCCTGATCACCGATCACGCCAAGATAACCGATCAGATAAGTACGTCCTTTTTTATAAACCGGATTGCCGGCTGTAATTTTAAGACGGTCCAGTTTCGGGCCGCTTCGTACTACGGTAACTTTTGCAGGATTCATGCCTCCGCGCTGAATGGCGATGTTCCGGTACGATTCGTTGGTTGCAATGCTCGCATCCGCCGTTTTGAAAGTCAGTTTCTCAAAAAAGACCATCAGTTTGTAAAACCAGTCCTTCTTGTTGAATTTGGCCTCGTACAATTCCGGGTTAATGTCATGATGATCAAATACGTATTTGACACCCAGCAGCTTAAACGGCAATGCGATAAGGAAAATCAGGTCGGGCGGATTGCAGCCCTGAATGACATGAAAGCGTTTTTTACTATAGATACGGATCGCTAATACCAGTTCCCAGAAAAGCGCAGCCCCGTATTCCATCAGATAACCCAATGCGCCGCTCGCTTCAAGCGGAAGCGGATGACGGTATATTTCAATACCGTCAATCACTTCTCTGCTCTGAGTATATCCTTTCATTTTAGGGCAAATAATGGATATTTTTGCGCCTTGCTCTTTTAATGTATTTGCTTCCTGCCACACACGCCGGTCAAACGGAACGGGAAGGTTTTCAACTACAATTAAAATATGCTTACCTAAAAGGTCATTGTTCATCACTTATATTCTTTGGGTGCGATTATTCGATCTTACCAGTTAATTCCGTGGTAAGTATTTTCTGCTTTAACTTCGTTGTGAGCCGGCAGACGAACCAGATCCACAATGGTTTTTCCTTTTATTGCAGAAAGCTTCTGGATGAACTCCTTTTCTTTATTGCAGACAACAAGTACATCGCTTTTCTCAATTACGTAATCCAGGTTATCGACAAGCAGTTTGGAAAGGTGCGGAATGCGGCTTTCGATATAATCCTTGTTTTTTCCGGTCAGTTTGGCAATCTGGATATTGGAGTCGTAAATCGAAATATCAAATCCTTTTCCGATCAGGGTTTCCACCAGTTCAACCGAAGGGCTGTTTCTCAAATCATCTGTTCCCGCTTTAAAGCTCAGACCAAGAATCGCAATTCTTTTTCCAAAAAACTTGCTCAGCAAGCTGACGGCACGCTGGATTTGAATAACATTGGTTTGGTCTATACTTTCGATCAAAGGCACTTTTACGTACAAATCATGCGCAAGCGTCTGCAGACCTTTCAAATCTTTTGGCAAGCAAGAGCCGCCGTACGCAAATCCAGGCTTGAAATAATACGGAGAAATGTTCAGCTGCTTGTCCTTGCAGAAAATCTCCATTACTTTATGCGAGTCAATGCCCAGCGCACTTGAAATGTTTCCAACTTCATTGGCGAACGAAATTTTAAGCGCATGAAAAGTATTGTTGACATACTTCATGATTTCCGCAGTCTTTGTATCCGTTACAATCACTTCTGCAGGAAGCTGCTCGTAAAGGCTTGAAATCAGCGAAGTCGCTTTTTCGCTCTCTCCGCCGATCAAAGTCAATGGCGGATTGTAATAATCTTCTACCGCAGTCCCTTCTCTCAAAAATTCCGGATTGTCGACAACGGCAAAATCCACATTGCTTTTCTTGCCGGAAGCATCTTCAATAATATGCGCGAATTTTTCGCAGGTTCCGGGTAACACAGTAGAACGAAGCGCAACCACGTGAAATGCTTCTTTTTCTTTCAGCACTTCACCGATATTGCGTGCTACATTGAAAATGTAATCCAGGTTCAAATGTCCTTTTGCGCTGGAAGGCGTTCCTACCGCAACAATGGAAACTTCAGTCTGAAAAATAGCGGCTTTGAAATCCGTGGTGGCGCTTATTCTTCCTGCTTTATGTTGTTCTGCGATGATTTCATCAATATCTTTTTCGACGATTGTAGCCTGTCCGTTGTTGATCTGATCAACTTTGTCCTGACTTACATCTACACCGATTACTGTGTGGCCATTTTTTGAAAGACATCCAAGGCTTACGCAGCCAACATACCCCAAACCGAATATACTAATGTTCATAACGTTGATAAAATTTTAATTTTAGTTTCGAGAGAAATAGATTTACTTAATTTAATACTTCCTAATACTAGCGAGGAAGGCACTTTTACCATAAAAGTAGGAGAGTACCATCCCAGCGGATTTTCTTCTTTTGCTTTACAGATTTCGTAATTCAGCTGCGAAGATAATTCAATGTGAATTCTTAATTCCGTATCGCCGGGCCTTGACAAAATAAAATTTACCGGGTCAATCTGTTGGATCTGCACCGAAGGGTGTACATGGAAAGGCATTCTGAGCTGCGTTTCCTTCGTTCCTTCCAATGTGATTTCATCAGAAATCCTGAATTCAGATTGCTTTTTGTCGAATTCAAACGTTCTTCTGTGCAGCACACCGCTTTTCAGATACCCGTTGTGGCTCGCAACCACTTTTTGCGTATTGCCTTCTTTCTGAACAGATTCCACACTGCTTTCGAAATGCTGAAGCCACATGGTCGGGCCTGCCAGTTTCGCCTGATCTTCGTCACCAACGGCAATCGTATTGTGCGCAAGTGTGCTGACAAAGTACTTTCTTACTTCCGGATGCGTGTGATACGTAAATGTGCCGGGATCAACGAGAAACGGAAATCCGTCCAGATTGATAAAATACGAAAGTGAATCCGCATGGCCGTGCGCTGCAATGGACAGAAATCCAAGTGCTGCCGCATCAAGGTGCGCATATATTTCTTTACCTGTGTTTGTGGCGCCCTTGAAATAAAAATGTCCTTCTTCTGAATAGAATTTGCTTTCAAGCGGTATGGCCGAAGGCGTGATATTGTTCCAGTATGCTTTGCCGTTCCGGTGCGCAGTCAGCAATTCCGATTTAATGTCCCATTCCGAATCCGGTCTCTTCCATTCAGGTTTTTGAAAAAGTACAGCCGCAGTATTCAGAATCGAGATGAAATTGTTGCTGTGCGTATCAAAATCCGGAAGGATTACACGGCCATCGTCTTCATCGCCATATTTCGGAAAGTTGCCTTTTGCATCCAGAAAATGATAAATGTACTCACAGATTTTGCTCAGCATATTTCCGTACGAAGCCGAAAACTTGATTCCATGCTGTTCGCCGACGACATAGCTGATCAGAAAGAAATCTGTAATAAACTGGATGTATTCCGCAGCTTCTTCTTTGTTAATACCATTTGCAGAATGCTGAACCAGAATTTCCTTTTCCAGCCCTTTTACCGCAAATTCCAGCCATTTGTCCGATTCTTCAAATTTCCAGAGACAATTGGCAATGAACAATCCGGCATATTCCGAGATCAAATGATTGTTTGCAGAGGAGTAATAAGATGGATTGTTATGCGCATAAAAGCAATGCTGATAAATCAGCGGCAGCCATATTTCGTTCGTAAATTTCTTGTAATCCGCGCCTGATGTCCATTTTTTATCATCTGCCAGCAGCAGCCAGCACCAATACCAATTGATCAGCCGGATGTTAACTTCAATGTTACTGTACCAGTTTACACCTTTCAGATACGGATTCTGCGCATTCCAGTCGGTCATGATCCGGACAAACTGATCCAGAAATGATTTATCGCCGGTTTGTCTGTATTTGATCAGGATCGGTAAAAGAAACTGCAGCCGGTTAACTTCCCAAACTACTTTTGCGCTTCCGAATGCATCTGAACGGATATTGATATCTTTTGAAAAAGACATCGGGAAATCCTTTCCGGATGAAATATCATGATGAAAATTGATCGGTTTGTCCAGATCAATTTCCAGGCCGAAAAAATGGAATTTACCCGTTTCCGGCAGTTCAAACGCACTGAAATCAAAAGTCTTGAAGGAAGACAGATCCGCCGTACGGATCAAAGTGGATTTAGGAACAGTTAGCCTCTTCTTTTCAATTTTTTTCTTTACAAACTGACTGGTTCTGAACTGGATTTCACCAGCACTCATCGTTTTCAGACGATTGATCAACCATTTTACATCAGCCATATTTATGGTAATTCTTTTGAAATAATAATTATTGTGTAATTGCCGTATTCATTCTTTCCACCATCAGATCAATGCTGGCTTCTTCCTGAATCGTTTTCAATGCATTGGCGCTCAGTTGCTGCAGCAAAGCTTTGTCGCTTAGCAAATGAAGGATTTTGTCGGCAAGCTGCTTTTCATCATTTTCCTTTACAAAGTAGCCGTTCTGACCGTCGTGCAGCAACTGGATTTCAGGACTGTGAAAATCAATATCTTCGGTAATCAGCGGAAGTCCGTATGAAAATGCATGCACAATCGCCAGCCCGACATAACCCGGCATGATGAAGATATCGGATGCAAGAAAGTATTGTCCGACAATCGTTTCCTCAAAAATATAGCCTGTAAAATGTACCTTGTTCTGAATGTTCAGGGAAACGGCCAGTTCTTTCAGCAATGTCATCTGGTCGCCGTCACCGACTACAATGAGATGAATGTTCGGGTCCTGTTTGTTGAGCAGCGCCATGGCCCGAATGATCGCATCTACTTTTTTAAATTTGTTGAGCCTTCCGGAAAAAATGATCACTTTGGAATTCTCGTTCATTTCCGGAGAAACGGTTTTCAGGAACGAAGTACGATCAAAACCTACTTTGATTTTTTCCTTAATCGCAAGCAGTCTGTTGGTATCCAGCGTATTGGGTGCAACATGAATTTTTTCTTTCGGAAATCCTTTTTCAATCAGGTAATCCCTTCCTGCATAGGAAAAAGTCACAATGGAATCGGCCAGTGTAAAGAAATAGTAATTCTGTGCAGCTTTGAACAACTTTTTAAGCGGATTTTTGATCGGTTTGTGATCATATGCATGCGTCCACGCAATGAACTTGATCCCGGCCAGTTTGCAAAGCAGGATGCCGATGTATTCCGTCAGCTGCGTTCCGTTATTCAATCCAAGCACATAGCCGGGCTTGTTTTTAAGCATGTAGGACAAAGCGCCCGGAAAGAAACTTTTTTTGGCTTCATCTGAAAATACATTTTTGAAAATTTTGTATTTCAGACGGTCATTTTCATGAAGGTACGGTTTCAGCTGGCCGGTAGTCAGAATTTCCACCTGATAATCGTGCTTGTTGGCAAGATAGGTAAGAACTTCATTGCGGTAATGCTGCCAGTTGGCATCCCGTGAAATGAAATATAGCTTTTTACTCATATAATTTTAAAGTAGAGTGTTTTCAGTAGATGATAGAATCAGTGTTTACGGAGGTTGTTTTATAGTATTTCTTTGTAAATATTGAAAAAGTGCTCTGCGGTAATTTCCATATTGAACTGCTCGGCAAAGGCTCTGCGTTTTTTCTTGTGTTCATCCGAAAGCAAATCGCGGTTTTGATAATAGTTGTCAAAAGCGCCTGCAAGTGCGTTAACATCACTGACCACGTTTTCCGGTTCTATTTTTTCGATGAGTTCCGTAATGCCGCCGCCGTCTTTAAAAACAAGAACAGGCTTCCCGAGATACAGACATTCAATGGCAACCAGACCAAATGCTTCAGTTGTAGAAGGGAACACACAAACGTCCATTAATGACTGATAATGGGTCACATTGGTCGTATATCCGGTAAATGTAACCTTGTTTTCGATATGAAGCTCTTTTACAAGCTTTTTCAGATTGTCCATTTCAGTCCCGTCGCCAACCAGCAGTAATGTAACGTCCTCTTTGCCAGCCTGAAACAATGCAAATGAACGAATCAGCAGATCAACGCGCTTCCAGGGAATAAACCTGGAAGATGTTCCGATGACAAAATGGTTTTTATTTACCGGAAGAATCGGTTCTGCACTGTTTTTGGGAGCGGTATCCGCTGCAAAAGTAACCCCGTTGTAAACGACCTGGTTATGCTCGTTTGAAATGCCTCTTTCCTTCCAGAACTGCTTGGTGTAATGTGAGTTATAAGTAACATAATCCACTTTTGTATTCAGGAAATTTCGGAGCATCATTCTTTTCAGGAAATCAGTTTTTTTGGTTACCCGGCCAATCCCGTCGACGCTGTGCTGCGTGAAAATCCTTTTTGATCCGGATCGGGATGCAAGCAAATCCCGTATCGGAAGAAACGTATGAAAATGCAGAATGTCGAAATCCAGTGAAATCTTTTTGAATGCTGCATATTTATTGATGTCAAGATCAAACGGTTTGATATTCAGAAAAAAACATTTGACGCCGGTTGCAATAAACATTTCTTTAAGATTTCCATCCGGCCTTGAAAACAGGAGTGAAATATCCAGCTGCGGATTATTCTGTTGTACTTTGGTTAAATAATAAACAAAAGTTTCAATGCCGCCGATAGACGGGTTATTAAGAATATGCAGTACTTTAATTTTCATAATAATTCTTAAAACGTTGAGCATTGACTGAACAGACCACGGCACTGTTATTTGTATGAATGCCTTTAATTCGATCTGTTGCTGCAGAAATGATTACTTTAAATCAACTGCCAATTTTCATTAATGCAGAAAAGTTAATCGGTCAGCCGATTGCAATCGTTTCTACTGATTTAGTGCGTACCATTCTGGCTGCTTTTTCCGCTTTTTCTTTTTTATCCGCATGCAAAATCCGGTACTGTGCCATGCATAAAATAGTCATGGCATTCACAACCATTGTGTTTACTGCAAGCGAATTATTGGAAGATGCTGCAATCAAAAAGCATCCGAGTACAGCATACCGGTTATATAATCCCCACGGAAAACCCAGTTTTGTAATCTTGAAAAGAAAAATAATAAAGTAAACGGCAAGATAAGCTGTAAATACAATACCATATTTAAGTACCCAGATTATCCAGAAATTTTCAATGATTTTGATGTTATAGATGTACATGAGGTAATCTATAAGTTCTTGTGGCGTTCCCCAGATAATTTCATTCCATGAAATACCCAAAAACAAACTGTAAGCACCAAAACGAACTTCTGTACTATTATCCTGAAAACTTCCGACCGCTGTGATCCTTGTGCCGAGTGATGTATAAAATACGATGTAAATAACGCTTACAAACAAAATAACAAGCGTGGCAATATTCTTCATTGAAAAGTTTAATTTACCATTTTCAACGAATTTCAAACTGAGTAAAGTAATACCAAGAGAAAAGGCCACCAATCCCGATCTTACACCAAAACTTGCCAGCGCACCAACAGTAAGGGCAATGATAATCATTTGTCTGACAAAGTTCTTTTCATATGCATAAAAGAACAGACCAAAAAATATCAAAAAAAGCGAGTTATTCAGCGGATGGCCCTGAAATGCATTGGAGCGAAAAAGAATTGCCGTTTCATTAATTGGAAATAATTTGAAGCGGAAAACATTTTCAAGAATCGCGAGGACACAATCGGAATAAAAAAATATTTTCAGGATTAACATGACTTGTCTCCATCTCTTAATATCCATAAACTGGAAATTGTAAATGACAAGCGCAGGGCAAAAAAGCACATTAAACAAAAACAGATTCCCTTTCGAAGTACCGTAGGTTAATGAATAGATAAGTACAATTGCAACACAGATGGTATAGCCCCAGTATTCCTTAAATATTCCGACAAAATAATTGTATCGGATTACATTATAAATGGTAAGTAAAATCAGAAAATAGCCCAGCGGGTGAATACGGAAAATAGCTGAACCACCTGCGTCAGATTGCGGATATCCAATGAAAAGTAAAACACCCGGCCCGCCAAACATGCAGAGCATCGTTGCGATTATCGGAAACCATTTTTTATCAAAAATTGCCATAAGTGTGGTATTTAAATCATGCTGAGAAGTTGTTCGGCTCTTTTTTCGCTTGAATTCAGTGACGCCATATATTTGGCTTTTTCTGTAAAATCTTCTCCATTCTTGATTTTCTGAATCATTAATCCTAGTTGCTCTACAAACTCGGAAGAACCGGTTACGCCTACGGCAACTTCTTTAAGAGATTCGTAATCATTGTGATTTTTCTGAAAAACAACCGGCTTTCCGAGTGCCAGATACTGATACATCTTATTATGATGATGATAGGAAGCATGTTCACTGATTGCATCAATCATAATGCATATATCCCATGTCATTACTTCTTGCGGAAGTTGTGTGTAATGGATATAACCTTTATAGTTTACATTCGGAGCACTGATTATCTTTTGAAATATTTCTTTTTCCGGCGCGTTTGCAGGAAAATTATCCTTTCCGGCCAGAATAAAAGTTACATTTTTCATTTTTTGTACAACTTCATAAAGCAGATGGATATCCGTAGCTTCCATAAAGTTCCCTGCAAAGCCAACAGTAATTTCATCGTTTACCGATCTGGATTTTTTTTCATTTAGTTTCCTAGGATCCCAAACTTCAAGATCTACGCAATTGGGCCAGTAAACGATTTTCTTATCCGTAATAGAATAATATTTTTGTACATATACTTCTTTCAAAGCCATGCTTGTAGCCATAATAACATCGGCCATTTCAATGACTTTTCTGGTTTCATCCAGCGTATTTCCCATGGTATGATACGCATCGCTCAAAATTACAATCTTCTTTTTGTCTTTGATATAAGGCCCGAAGATATGATTGTGCGGACGTGAAAGAATTACAGTGTCGAAATCTTCCAGATGAAAGTTTTTGCGCATGCGGTTAATCATAAAATTGATGTAATTCAGAATCCTGAATCTTCTGATTAACTGATACGGGAAATAATAAAAAAACGGTGTAATTTCAAGATGGTCGCTATGCAGTCTCAGCTCTTGCGGAAACCAGTATGAAACGGTTGAAATGCATTTCGTTCCCGGCGACAATTTGGCAATTGACTCCAGTGTAGCTCTTCTGGTATAAGCCGTAAAATCAAAAACATTACACAGAATAAGTATTTTATGAGCTTGATTCATTCCTTTTACTGATAAATAAATCCGTTGAGTTGCATTCAATTTTTTTTTGACTATTCCCTGTTTGCCTGGTTTCCGTAAGAAATCCTTATTTTTTCTACACTGCAGGTAATTGCCAGGTAATATTTGATGGAATAAACTTTAAGTTTCTGGCTGAAAGACAAGTCATTTCCGTACTTTTTGATCTGATGGAATGCAATTCGCAACGGTGGTTTCAGGTTTTTCATCAAATCCAGAACAGCCATCGTTTTTGACAGATTATCGCCTCCAACCACACGCTTTGTCTTTTTGATCAGATCAGACATTTTGTCTCGGGCCGGATGTTTTATAACCACATTGTGACCATAAACAATTTTGAAACCCGCATTGGAAGCTCGTTTGGACCATTCGTAATCACCGCCGGAAAGCAGCTCTTCATTAAATATTCCAACTTTGTCAAATACATGTTTGTAAGTAAACATATTGCCGGTAACACTCAGTCCGCTTTTGACAATTTCTTCCTGTTTGAAAGCGTATACTTTTTCGTATAATTCCGCAGGAGTAAGGTCATTGCTCTTGAAAAACAACTCTATATTTCCGGCTATTCTGCTTACGTCTTTATGCTTTTTCAGATAATCAACCGCATTGTAAATCCAGTCTTGTGCAGGAATACAATCAGAATCGGTAAAGCCTATAATATCGCCTTGCACCAGTCGGATTCCTGCATTTCTGGCTGCGTAAGAACCCGGTCTTGCTTCCGTTACGATTTTACAGTTAACAGGAACCGGATAATTTTCAGGAACCAGGTCAGCAGGATTATTATTGATTACAATAATTTCAAAATCACTGGCAGGAAAAGTTTGCTCTTCCAATGCTTTCAGGCATAGTAAAAGACGGTTCCAATCCTTATATGTCGGTATTATAATGGATACTAGCACGACGCTTATATTTTAATCTGAAAGATCATACTGCTATTTTATCTGCTCGTTTTATTGCCAAGGATTAATGATTTAACGTTGCTTTTAAGCGTGCGTTTTGTATCATTCCAATAGGCGTTAAATCTCAGATTATAGGGAACATCTATGGAAAAACCTTTCAGCTTTTCTGATTGATATTTCTTTACATTAATCCCGTTTCCAGCAAGTTCCTGATAAATATACTTGTGAATCATGGCTTCTCTTTCTTTCGTAAGCTGGCCGGTTTCTGTCAGATATTCAAAAATCTGTAATCTCAGATTAATCCTGTTGTCAATGATTTTAAGCATTTTACTTTTATCAGGATTTTTTGAGATAGCACTGTCCGTTTTATGAATCAGCGTATTTGTACTTTCTTCAAAAATGACCTTGCCGCCGGCTTTCAGCATTCTGAACATCATATCGTATTCCTGCGATGATGTCAGCTGTTCATTCCAGCCATTGATCTTATCAAGTATTTCTTTTTTCCAGAGAATGGCACTTGTAATTCCAAGCTGGGAAGTTGTTAGACCGATCCACACATCGGCAGAATATAACGGCCTGATGCTTCTTACGGTTTTTTCACCTTTTTTCTCAATCAATTCAGCATTTCCAATAATACAGTCTGCATTGTTTTGTTCTGCCGAATTCAACTGATTTTTTATTTTATCAGGCAGCAATTCGTCATCTGCATCGAGATACTGAACCCATTTTCCTTTTGCATTCTGAAGCCCTTTATTTCGTGCAGCCGGAGCGCCTTTTTTGTTTTCCTGAAAAATAAAAATGCGTTCCGGATTTTTGCTTTGGCAAAGTTCAAGTACTTTCTGTGTATTGTCCGTAGAATTATTATTTACCAACAAGAGTTCCCAGTCCTCAAAAGTCTGCCTAATAACACTATCAATGGCACGATTAATGAAACCTTCGCAATTGTAGCATGGAATAATAATGGATACCATGTTGATAGTTTAAATAATCCGGTTGACTATAATGTTACTGATTGAAAATATTGTTCAGTTTGTCTTCAATTACTTTTTTATTTCCAGCCTGAATGGTTTTGAATTCAGCCATCATTTCATTGCTTTTTGAAAGTCCTTTTTTCAGTCTTTCCGCATTCGCGTTTGCATTTTCCTTTACATCAAGGATCAGTTCTTTCAGGTTATTATCGTGAAAAATACTGGTTATTTTTTTGTTGTCTTTCTGATCAACCAATGCAAAAGACAAACCTCCGCATTTTAATGCAAGCAGCAAAACATGGAGCCTGTTACTTACAATGAATTTGGCGCTTCCGTAAATTTTATTGGCTTCTTTAAGCGTCAGTTTACTGTCTACAAATTCGCAGTCAAATTCATTTTTCAGGTTTTCATACAGTTCTACGCAAGCATCTCTGTCGTATTTTACCTGATAGGTAATCATGACCTTAAGTGATTGCTGGCCGGCATGGATCAGTAACTCCCTGAACTTTGCAATAAGCGGCTGAAGGTAAGCCGAATCATGTTCCTTTCCGTACGCATTGGAGCGCAGGCTGATCACCACGTAATCACCGGCTTGTTTTTCTATTTTTTCAGGCGCATATGCCCATGCAAGGTCCGGAAAATACTGCGGATTTTTAAAATTATATTGCTGCGCAATTTTCAAAGATTCATGATCTCTTAATGCGTAATAATGGTATGCACGCGATCCGATGGATTCTGCCCAGCCGTTCGGAACATCCACGGGGCCAATTGAAAAACCGATCCTGCAAATCCGCAACCCCAGCATCTTCAGCAGATTCATTTTCAGATTCAGCTTCAGCGTTGACATGGCAAGATCGTTGCCGGTTCTGGAAGTGTGGCCAGGCTGAATAAAAAGATAGTACTGATATTTTTTGGAAAACAATTGTTTCACCAGCAGCGAAGAAAGCGTTTTCAACAACTGATTTCCTGAAATTTTTGATAAACGCTGATCCGCAGGAGAAGTACTGATTTCATCAACAAACCAGGAAGGAGCTGAAAGATCGTCTACTACAATCTGACCATATGGACGCAGCAATTCAACTTCCACCAGATTGATCAGCAGATCTCCGATATTTTCAGTTTGCTTCGCAGGTTTAAAAAAAATAATATTTTTCACTTTTTTTTGGTTTTTTTTAATACGGTGTTCAGGATCATCTTTTTCTCATCTTTATTAAGTAATAAAAATGAAATACCGGCAAATATCAGGAACAGAATGCCGCTGTGAAGAATCAGATGAAACCAGTCGGTAATTACAAAGAAATCGAAATAAACAAGGCTTGTTCCAACTGCTATAACCAGCAGGAGCATTGTACTCAGGGATGCTTTAAAGAAGGTCAGCTTGTTAATACCCATGTTGCTGGCAACGTAAATGGGCATAAAAATGAAATTTTTGAAAGTAAGTACAATCCCGCTTGCTGCTGCCACTCCATACAACTTCAGACTGGTTTCCCCAACCAGATACATGGCCAGAAAAAGGTTGCAGGCTCCCATAATAACCGTGTATATACCCGGAACACGCAATTTGTTGTAAGCCCGGTTTAATGAAAACAAAGGTAAAACGCCCAGATTGATCGGTAGTGGGAGCAAAACAAGCATAAACAGCCATCTTAACGAAGCATATTCCGGCCCGATCCAGATGGAAAGCAGTGCCGGCGCAATGATGCAAAGTACGCTTACCATACAACCGATGAAAAGCGAAAGGACTTTGTTCGACATCTGCGTCAAACGGATCATCTGATCAAATTCCTTTTTGGCATAAAGATTCAGGATCAGCGGTCCAAGTGATCCTGAAAGTGCAATGGCGAGTGTTCTGATGATATGGCTCCACCCAAGGATAATCCCGTACTTTCCTGCCTGTACGTTTCCGAGCAATTTGTTGATAACCAATAAATCAATTTGTAAAAACAGAATACTTCCGAGCTGAATTACAATCAGCCACCAGCCCATGGAAAGCATTTCACCCAGAACCGATTTGTCAAAAAGCTTGAAATCGATTTTGATTGTAGGCGTAAATTTTCTGAAAAGGTAGAAGCTGTAAGAACTGGAAATAATACTTGCGATCAGAATAGAAGTTCCGTAACCCGCCAGGGAAACGTTGATAAGAAAGAAGATGAGGAGAATTAAAATTACTCTTGTGTATGTATTGATGACAGAAACCCGGTTAACAAGATCCAGTCTGTTTGCAATGTAAGCGGATGAATTGAAAATGGATGTAAAGGCGGACATAATAAAGCCAACGCTTACACACATAAACAGGATGGAAGCATCATGTCCAAGTCCTTCGGGTATGGAAATGAATTTGGAAATGTTGAACGAAAATATAAACAGACAAGGCGCAAGAAGCGCCAGCAGGGTAAACAAAGAGGTAAAAGCGGTATTGAAAGTTCGGTTGGCGGCTGTATAATTTTCATTGGTAAGATCGAGTGCCAGAAACCGGGAAACGGAACTATTGATAGCAACAGTTATGATCGCAGCATATCCGATCATGGAAGTGGAGAGCGGGATAAGACCGTAAGCGCCGATTCCAAGCTTTTTTACCAGAAACGGAGGCAACCAGAAACTGATTATTCCATTTAAAACAAACAGTAATATATTGGAAATTAGATTTTTCTTTAATGCACTGGCAGTATTCATCACATCATTTTTACTTGGAGGAATTTAATTGGCTTGCCCGGAAGGACTGGATTTAACAAAAGGCATGCAGGCCGCAAACGGTTATAGTATCTTAAAATCGCATGTTGTTGAAGTAGAGGAACGTACAGCTTTTGGAAACATGGACAGATGCCAGGGAGTAAAAACAGGATTTAGGGAATGCCACTTTAATGCATGTAAAACGGACAGGAATGTAGCAAAGCTTACCGCGTTGAATAACATTTTGCTTTGTTAATAATTTTGGTAGTATTATTTATTTCTATGATACTGTAAAAGTGCGAACTGTAAGGGTAAGTAAAAAACGATTGCAAATTAACTTTCGATTTTTAATCGTTAATTAACCAGTTCCGGCTTTTCCTTTTCCAGTCTTTCATAAATCTTTTTCACATCCTGTGAACTGCCCTTGGCCAGAACCAGAATGGCATCATTTGTTTCGACCAGAACAAGGTTGTCAACTCCAAGAAATTCAACATGCTTGCTGGAACCTACGACACAGTTGTTTTTCACAAAGCGGTGATTTTCACCCTGACCTTCCCAATGTTCCCAGATGGATTCAAACGAACCCAGATCAGACCATCCGAAATTTGCTTTTACAACCTTGATTTTATCCGAGCGTTCCATTACCGCATAATCTATACTTTTGGAAGGGATCAGCATGCTTTCTTCAGTTGGAAGAAAATCGTCGGACCTCAGAGAAAAAGCTGTAAGCGAAGCTTCATAAATTTCCGGCTCAAACTTTTTCAGTTCGTCCAGATAGGCGCCTGCCTGAAAACAGAACATGCCGCTGTTCCAAAGAAAATTTCCTGATTCCAGAAACGATTGAGCCGTCTCCGAATCCGGTTTTTCCCTGAAAGACAACACCGCATTTCCATCACACTCAATATAGCCGTAACCCGTTTCCGGTTTGGTTGGCGTGATTCCGAAGGTCACAAGGTAACCTTCGGAAGCAAATCCAACTGCCTCGGAAATAGCCTGGGCATAAGCATCTTCATTAGTTATAATGTGGTCAGAAGGAGTAACCAGCAAGATATCATCTGAATGAACCGCGAATGCGGCGAAAGCAACAGCCGCCGCCGTATTCCGCGGTAACGCTTCAATTATTTCATCGTAAATAGCAATGTCCGCTCTCACCATATCCGCCTGTGACAGCAAATAATTTTCCTTGTTTCCAACTACAAGTGCCTGGCTTACCAAATGCTTGTTACGCTCGGCGCTGAGCTGAAACAGGGATTTGTCACCAAACATGGGAATGTACTGTTTGGGCATGGATTTGCGGGATACCGGCCATAAGCGGCTTCCTACTCCTCCGGATAATATGACATGTATGAGCTTTGACATTGTTTGGCTTTTACGATTGTCGGGTAACTAAACCAGTTCTTTTACGTTTAATGCTTCCCGTCCTATGCTGTAATAAGTAAATCCGTTATCACGCATCTGGTCCAGTTCGTACAGGTTTCTTCCGTCAAAAATTACTTTTTCTTTAAGAAGTTTACCCATTTTTTCGAAATCAGGTGTACGGAACTGAGGCCATTCTGTAAAGATCATCAAAGCATCAGCATCGTCCAGTGCAGCATAAGCGGTATGGCAATAAGTGATTCCAGGAATCAGGCGTTTAACGTTATCCATTGCTTCCGGATCGTAAACTGTCACTTTTGCACCTGCGTCAAGCAGCGCTTTGATGTTTTCCAATGCCGGTGCTTCACGGATGTCATCCGTGTAAGGCTTGAATGCAAGACCCCATACTGCAATTGTTTTATCTTTAAGATCTCCGTCGAAATACTCTTTAACCACAGGAATCAGTTTTTTCTTCTGATCGTCGTTAACGGCCATAACCGATTTCAGCGTACGGAAATCATATCCGTAATCTTCCGAAGTTTTGGCAAGTGCCTGAACGTCTTTCGGGAAGCAGCTTCCACCGTAACCGATACCGGCAAAAAGAAAACGTTTTCCGATACGGCTGTCTGTACCGATACCGCGACGGATGTCATCTACATTGGCGCCTACTTTTTCACAAAGGTTGGCGATTTCGTTCATGAACGTAATTTTCAGCGCAAGGAATGAATTGGCTGCATATTTCGTCATTTCAGCGGAACGCTCATCCATAAAGATGATCGGATTTCCCTGACGTACCAGCGGAGCGTACAGTTTCTCCATTACTTTCTGCGCTTTTTCAGACGTTGTTCCGATTACAACACGATCCGGCTTCATGAAATCTTCAACTGCAACACCTTCTCTCAAAAACTCAGGATTGGAAATGACGTCAAAGTCAACTTTCGCATTCTTTGCAATGGCTGCATGTACTTTTTCAGCAGTTCCAACCGGAACAGTACTTTTGTCGATAATTACAGCGTAAGATTCAAGGATCGGACCAAGATCATTGGCAACGCCAAGAATATACTTAAGGTCAGCGGATCCATCTTCTCCCGGAGGTGTAGGAAGTGCAAGGAAGATAACTTCCGCATCTTTGATACCTTCCTGAAGGTTGGTTGTAAATGTTAAACGGCCTTCGGCAACGTTTCTGTCAAACAAAACATCAAGACCTGGCTCATAAATAGGAATCTCGCCATTTCTAAGACGTTCAACTTTGTTGATGTCGATATCGACACAAGTAACCTGATTTCCTGTTTCAGCAAAGCACGTGCCTGTTACCAGGCCAACATACCCTGTTCCAACTACTGCTAGTTTCATAATTTGTATAAATAAGATGTAATAATATTCAGTGAGAGATCCGGAAATTTAAGAACATGCAACCTGCATTTGGAATGCACAGGAGATACATTGATCCGGATGTTGTCGGGAGATAAGCAAAGACTTTTTCATGATATAACGTTGAGTTGATTAATGATTTTTATAAGCCTGATTAAGGTAATAATGCAATCATTATATTTGGATATCTAAAAATAGTACAATTCTTAGTCCAATGCAATTTTAATTTAAAAATTCCTCAAGAAGTGAAGAAGTATCTTGTTTTTATCTATCAATCCATGCCTGAAAGTGGATTGCAAAAGGATTGAACGACAAAAACAAGATTACTTTCCGTGTTATTCTCTATGAACTTCTGCTAAGCATTTTTCTGACTTTCGTTCCGAAATTCGGAGATTTGGTATCCTGATCTTCGGAGTAATAGCCGTATCCGTAACCACCGTATCCATATCCGCCGTATCCGTATCCGCCGCCATATTTAACGCCGTTAAAGATCACAGACAAATTGGCAAAACGGTGTGTACGCTGCAGTTCTCCAATACGCTTAAGGTGATCCTGCAAAGTATAGTTATGACGTACAACATAAAGCGTTGCATCCACATACTTCGCGATCAGCGAGGAATCCGTCACCAGACCGAATGGCGGTGAATCAATCAGGATATAATCATAACGTTCACGCAATTCAGCAATCAATACGGGCAGACGTCCGTTGCTCAGCAGTTCGGATGGGTTCGGCGGAATCGGTCCGCTGGTCAATACGTCAAATTTAGGGTGTATGCCTGTGGATTGAATGAAATCAACGGTATTGCCCTGACCGATCAGACAGTTGGACGCACCGAATTTATTGGAAACATGCAAACGTTCATGAAGCGTAGGCTTGCGCAAATCCAGTCCGATCAGTAACACTCTCTTATCGGAATAAGCCAAACTTGCAGCAAGGTTGATGCTGACAAAACTTTTTCCTTCACCGCCGATGGAAGATGTAAACATAATGACACGGCATGTTCCGTCACCAAGATACTGAAGGTTGGTACGAAGCGCCCTGAACTGCTCGGCAACTGCGCTGCGGCTGGTCATTTTAATAATGGCCTCTTCACCCGGCTGGTCACCCGTTGTTTTCATATGCCCGATTTCACCAATTACCGAAGACTGAGACATTTTAACGATTTCGTCGCGTGTCTGAACGGTGTTGCTGAAAAGCAGCAGCAGATTGATCAGCAGAACCGGTAACATGATTCCGGCCAAACCGGCTCCGAGCCATACCAAAGGTTTCTGAGGTTTTATCGGTAAATAAGCGGCTTGCGGCGCATCAACAAGTCTGCTGTCTGTAACCGTAGCAGCATATCCCAATGCCGTTTCTTCTCTTTTCTGAAGCAGATAAAGATACAAGCCTTCTTTGATGGTTTGCTGACGCTTGATGCCGACGTACTCACGTTCTTTTTGAGGAATGCTTCTCAAACCTGCGGAGAATCTGGAATTAACAGCTTCAAGGCTTTTCTTTGTCACATCCAGTCCGCGGCGAAGATTCTGCAGGTTCTCCGTAATTGCCTGGCGTGTATTTGCAATCTGTGTGTTAATTGTACCCAGCAACGGGTTATTGGCTTGCGTTGTCTGCGCGTACTTTTCTCTTTGTAACTGTAAGTCGTTGTATCTTGTCAATAAAGCAACAAGAACCGGATCATTAATCAGGTACGTGGCAGGAGCAGGAGAACCCGCGTCCGCATTTTTGATGTAATTGTCAACACTTTCCAGAACGGAAATTTTAATGTTCACATCATTCAACTGCGTATCGTTTTCTTTAATATTCTGAAGATACAGATTTGATTCAGCACCGATATCCGTCAGACCTTGGGTCGTTTTGTAAGATTCAACATCTCTTTCCACATCGCCGAGTTCACCGGTAATCAATCCAAGCCTCGACTCAATAAATTTCAGCGTATTGCTCGCTTCATTGTTTTTATCATTCAGGGATGACTGCACGTATACATCCAGAAGCTTGTTCAGAACGTCTTTTCCTCTTTGGATCGAAGTATCTTCAAAAGTCAGTTCAAGCACCGTACTTTTGGGGTTCGGAGCTGCAATTTCCAGCCTTCCAAGCATACCCGCAGTCATACTGGCAATGTTATAGAACTTTACAGTAATATCGCTGTACAACGATTCAGTTCCTTTTGTAACCGTGAAAACACCCCAGGCATTACGAAGTTTCTGTCCGTACTTGTGAGATGTATCTTCATCATTGATCGTAAATTCCGACTCGCTTTTAACATGAATGACCAACGGATTCTGATACGCATATTCAGAAATCAGTTCAGGCTGTACGTTGACCGGACTTGCTTTGTACAGATCAATGGTTTTAAGCCCGTCCTTAGCTTCATAATTTACATCAAGCTGCAGTTCGCTTGCAGTTTGTTCCATTAAGGTCTGGGATTTCAGGATTTCAATTTCGTTTTCAACCAGTTTGTTGCCGCCAAACTGAGTCATCTGCTCGAAAATATCACCTGAACTTCCGGAAATTCCTTTTTTCTCATCTTTTATCAGCAGCGTAGCTTTTGCCAGATATACCGGCTGCGTAATCTGCAGGTAAAAGAATGCAGCTGTTAACGTCAGAACAAGAAAGATAGGGAACAGAAACCAATATCTCAGATATCCTCTGACATAGTTATGTATGTCAAATTTCTTTTCCTGCTCCTCAATTTGTTCCTGATAAAAATCAATACTTTGATTGCTCATAACTAAATTTTTCTTCTTTAGAGTTTATCAATTGGACCGTTGAGTATGTACTTGTATTCAAAAATTTACTGTTATAACCTCAATCTGTAAATCAACAAGGCTAAGGCAGTTACCATACTTACAAACAGAGGAGCCAACTGAACTGCCCTGTCGGTAGTGTTCATTTTTGCCTTGATTGGTTCTATATATACTACATCGTTTTTGTGCATATAATAGAAAGGCGATTCAAAGATTTTCCGCGAAGTAAGATCAACACGTGCATATTGTCTTTCTCCTTTTTCTTCTCTGATAATCATAACGTTGTTCCTTCTTCCGTAAATTGTCAGGTCGCCTGCAAGACTCAGGATTTCAGGAAGGGTGATTTTTTCATCAGGGACAACGTAAACGGCCGGCCTGTTCACTTCTCCAAGTACTGAAACCTTGAAGTTGATATTCTTGATGTTGACAGACGGCTCTTTAAGATACATCTGCAGGCGTCCGCGGATTGTATCTGCTGCAATCGGCGTGGTAAGTCCTTCCACTTTGATTTTTCCAACCAGCGGAAGTTCAATGTTTCCGTCCCGGTCTACAAGATAACCGAAAGGCTGGCGTCCCGAGCTGCTTCCTGAACCATAACTGGTTGATGTCGTTGCATATTCATTTGCCGAGTTGAAGATGGCGTTGGCTTCCTGGTTTAAGCTTCCGACCACAATGGAAAGCATGTCGTTACTCTCGATAACCGGCACGTAGCTTTGTTGTATTTTGGCTTTTGAAATGCTTGCGGTGTCTCCTTGGAAATAAATGATCGATTGCGGCGATACGCACGAGGTGGTTCCTCCCAAGATAGCCATGTACGCAAGCGATAAAAATACTAGTAATCGAACAGGCAAAAAGCGGTGTATTTTCATGTAAAAACGGTGAGTAAAAAGTTTTGTTGGTGAGAAATAAATTTTGGGTTGAATCTTCGGCTTTTTTTGAAAAAATGATTTTGGATTTGACAAGGGCCCGTCGCCAGTTTGGAAGTGTAACTTCAAGTTATACACTCATTTGCGATTTCTTTTTTTCTTGATGGTACAAAATAATATACTAATACAAATCAATTAAATATTTATTGCAAATGTAGAATAAATTCAATTATCAATATCAAATATTAATAAGTTTTTCGTTCTGAAAAGGATATTTAGTGAGCCATTTATTTTTGTTGCTTTTCAGGATCAGTTCAACGTGCTGAATCTTGTGCGCATCGGTTCCGAGATAGGAGATAAGGTCATTCCGCAAAAGCCATTCTGCCATTTTATGAACGTTTTCTCCGTAATGATTGCTCAGCGAAAGAATGTTCACCTGCAGTTCACAACCCTGATCCGCCAGTTTTTTATAAACCGAAGGATCGGAATAAAAATAGGTATAACGTTCCGGGTGCGCCAGAACTGGCTGATATCCTCTTTCAATGATGGAAAAAAGCGTTTCAGACGTGTTCATCAAAGGAGTGGAATAAGGAAGTTCGACCAGAAGCCTGTTTCCCGGCAATGTCATGAGTTCCTGTCCGGTTGTCAGAAGATCGATAAAGTGTTCATCAATAAAGTATTCCGCTGCTGCATTGATCTCTATGGTCAGGCCGGCTTCTTTCGCTGCGTTTCTTACGTCTTCCAGCCCAGTTGATATGATTTCGGGTGTGTTTTTGTAACAATCCCACATAACGTGTGGAGTTGTAAACATGCGTGAGTAACCATATTCCTGCATTTTTTTTGCCATTGCAACCGATTCTTCAATCGTTTCAACACCGTCATCAATGCCCGGAATAATATGGGAGTGAATATCGATCCCGATTCGGGACAAATCCAGCTCCTCTTTCTTTTTAGTGTCAAATAACCAGTTGAGCATAATAATTTCGGTTATATAACATTGAAGCTTACTGCGGCAACAACATTTTTAAACCGGAATTTTGTTGTTTTATAAAGTTGGACAAATTTAAGATAAAAAAAACAAGAGTTAGCAGAATGTTACCCTGATTTTTTTTTAAATTAATAAAAATGTAAAATTGGATTATTCAATTGTATGATTCCTGTAATGGAGTGTGTATCAGTTTTTAGTTGTAAATATTTATTAAAATTTAGTAGTTGTAAGGCCTTCATACTGGTCAGAAACAAGCCGGAAGGTATTTTGTTTTTATAATTTATCCTTGTAACGATTTTTATTTTATGCCTCAAAATCTCCTGAATCGAACTTTGAGAAATCCCTTCTTTATTGATGCTTTGCCTTTTTTCAGTATGTAACTGCTTTTTCTGCCTTTCCAAAACAGTTTCCGGCACCTTACCGCATAAACGCAATCGCATGTATTCCGTTCCATGCTGCGCATTTTTCATCTGAATACTTTAAATGGTGAGGAGTAGTTTTGTCCGTATTTAAGATTTACTAGCTGTACGTTAATTTGTATTGCCAAATTTTATCAACAGTTAATCATAAAGCATTCATGAAAAAAGTTTCGGGTACATTTCTGATGAGCATCCTGTTCTGCCTGTCAGCCAGTTTTTCCGTTGTGGCGCAGGACGGCTGGGTTTCATTGTTCAATGGCAAAAATCTGGATGGCTGGAAAGTTGGAGCCAATGCTTCCTCATTTTCAGTTGTGGACGGCGCCATTCAGGTCGCAGGGCCTCGTGCGCACCTGTTCTACGACGGACCGGTAAAAAATCATATGTTCAAAAATTTCGAGTTCAAAGCGCAGGTAAAAACCAAACCGGGCGCAAATTCCGGAATTTACATTCATACCATGTATGAAGAAGATGGCTGGCCTTCCAAAGGCTATGAAGTACAGGTTAACAATTCGCATACGGACTGGAAAAGAACCGGAAGTTTGTACAACATAAAAGATGTAAAGGAAACCTATGTGAAAGACGATGAATGGTACACGGAGTACATCAAAGTGGAAGGCAAGCATATTACAATCAAGATTAACGACAAAACGGTTGTTGATTATGAAGAAACGGATGCAGACCAAAGGCCGGGCGACATGAAGAACCGGATTTTGAGCAGCGGTACGTTTGCTTTGCAGGCACATGATCCCAAAAGCGTCGTTTTCTACAAAGACATTCAGGTTAAGCCATTGACTGAGTGATAATAAAAAGCCGCAATGATATAAAAGATTGCGGCTTTAACTCTCAGTTTGTAATTGCATCTGCAGGAATCCCGTTCCGGTTGCATTTGCACGTTTACGTTATTAGGTAGTATTAAAATCCATACTGAACGGATGAAGTATACACATGCCGCAAAAGAGCAGGCCAATTTTCGGGTAACCCGTTTTAGTACTTCTCCGTAGTTGACTTAATGTTGTTTTTGAGTAAAATCAGACATCATATTATTCAAGGTATTCTTTTGGTTTTTGCAATGCAGCCGGCTGTGATAAATAAGTCTGCGGCAGTTGATGCATGAGCCGGTAAATAAATTACCAATAGCAATTTAGAACTATTTTAACCGATACCTATATACGTTATAAACAGTTTCTACATTATCAAATAATGTTTCTTTGCTTTAATCAGGCGAATAATAATTAGAAGCCGTGTACAATTCTTCAAATGCCTTCTAATAAACTAGTATGTCACTGATAACGGGAGCAAAAGTCTGTAAAGATCCACCGCAGTCAAATATTGCCGGCACCAATCAGACAAGTTAATTGATAAAGCGGGCATTTTCCAGCATCAGCGGCAAAGGAGTCTGGTAATTAACGCCTTCAACCCATTTGAGGAATTCACTGGAATTGGCCTTGCTTATAATGACAGGTTCCGGCGTAGGCGATGATATGCCGATCAGCAATTTTCTCCCAAAGTACTGCTGAATGCTTGTAACTGCTTTCCGATGAACGATAAACTGCCTGTTTGCCCTGAAAAAGTCTCTTGGATTAAGTGTGGTAATTATATTGTTTAGAGTATCGCGTGTTTCATATTGTGCGGTCTGCGTGTGAACAGTTACGTGATAATTGTTGTAATAGATAAAATCCAGTTTATCAAGGCTGATCGGAATTATCTTATCTTGATAATAAACGAGCAGCGAGCTTTTATAGCCATTCATATAAGAAACTGCATTGCTGTTCCGCTTGTTGAACAAAGCATTTTCTTCAGTAAAAATTTCCTTCAGCTGTAAAAATTTCTTCAGGCTCCGGTTAAGCCGGGCATTGTCTATCGGTTTGATCAGATAATCTATGCCATTGTTTTCAAAAGCTTTCAGGGCATACTCGTGATAGGAAGTGCAGAAGATTACGGGCGCAACCACCGGAAGGTTACGGAAGATTTCAAAACCCAAACCATCTTTCAGATGAATATCGCAAAAAATAAGCTGAGGTGCTTTATTGTTCATCAGCCATACTCTTGCATCGAGAACAGAATGAAGAATGCTGCATACCTTGAAGTTGCTGTTGCTTTGCTCAATCATGAACTTAAGTTCATTGGCAACTTTTACTTCATCCTCAATAATCATAACGTTTGTCATAGCAGTGTAAATTTTAGCTATTAGAATATAATAGTAGGGAAATAGAATATTAAATATGGATCATCATTCTGTTCTGGCGGATCTGCAAAATTTCTTTTATGCTGTGACCTGTTTTCAATTTTCAAGCAAATAAAATTCAGTTAAGCATTTGCAGTTATACCCGTATAAAAGGCTGTTCACTATCGCATCGGACTGCTGTTATGCAGCTTTACAAAGGAACATATTCGACAATTAACTGACTTTTAAAACCAGGCTTAAAAAGGAAAACAGGTATAATTTCGACCTCTTAATCCCGTAAATTCATTCCATAATACTGAAACAGAAATTTCAAATTCATTAAAACCAATAATTGCTTGTTAATCAACTGTTACCTGACCATTACAATTGTAATATTGCATGAATTGTACAACCGATTATAATAATTTGCAAAATCGTTTTGTTCAGAAGAGTTTGTTAAGCAAATATATAAATAAAATGTCTTGTAAATGATCAAATGGTATTTTATTAAGATGTAAAATACAACCAAACAACATCTAATGTTGAATTAATTCAGGTTGTAAATATTTTCTTGTTGTATAAATAACTGATTTTCAATTGGTTATTTTAGCGTATTTATTTGGCCCGGAACACTAGTCTGCAATTCAAATAGTTGATAATTATTCAAGAAATTATCTAACGGCGAAGATGTACTTGGAAATTATTTTGAAAGTCAGTTGAAATCAGATCCATTGACAAGTACACACAAAGGATAAATAATATAAAAAAAGCAATTTTATTAATTGTATACGGTGCAGAAAAGCAGTTTTGATTTAATTAGGATTGTATAAAATAGCTGCTGAGTACAAAGCTTTCTAATTGGATGAACTATCAAACAGACAAGTAATAAAAATTTAAATAGTAAAACTATTTCTCTTTTAATTAAGACTATTATGTATATACGCACTTAACTAATTCTACAATATATATATTTTGAATAATGGATTATTTAATTTCCTGTGCATTGGAAACTATGCGGTACTGAGTAGGAGAAATTCCTTCCGACTTTTTAAATTGTCTTCCAAAATAATTGAGATCGGAAAAGCCGAGTTGATAACAAACGTCTGAAATGCTTGTTTTTGTTTCCGACAGCATCTGCTTCGCTTTTTTGATTTTTTCCTTTAGGATAAACTCCAGCGGACTGATACTGAATTCTCTTTTGAATGCCCGATAAAATGAAGTCCTGCTCATGCATGCTTTTTCGCTGAGTTCATCCACCTGAATTTTCTCGCTGATGTTGGCCTGAATGTAACTGATTACATAGGCAAGCGGACTGTCTTCTTTGCTGTAAGAGAAATGGGCGGCCGACTCAAGATTCTGCTTCTGGATTATATGCACGATCAGTTCCTGAAGCGTCAGATCAGCCAGAACATCTTTGCCTATTTTTGAACTTGAACAGATATGGATAAGCTTGTTCATGCTTTGCGCCAGTTCCAGGTTGTTCAGAAAGTGATATTCATGATGATCCAGTTTCCAGTATTCGTCGCTGCCTTCCCGCGGATATTCTTCATTCAGCCGGTTTACGATCTGTCGGATTTTGGCCTGATCCAGTGAAAGCGCCATGCATTGCGTCGGATTTGCCTGATTGGCATCCGGAAAATCTATTTTCATCGTCACATTCGCCGGCACCAGTACGGTTTCCCCGGGTAAATAGTCGAAGCCCGGCTTGTCAAAAAGATGCATTACTTTTTTTCCGCGAAGCATGCTCGTAATGACCAGGTCATTAAAAGTAAGCGGCACAAGATGCGAAGGCTGGAACGTTTCAAAAATGTTTAGTTCACAATTCTGAAGCGTAAAGGCGCGGCGGTTTTCAACAAGTGTCTTGAGTGACTTCTCTTCTGAAACCATAATCTGGTTCAATCGGTGTCCTGTTGCCATTGCTGCTGAATGCGGGTTAATTGAGGTTTGCCAAAAATGGAGATAAGTTATAAATATAATTCTTTTTTGATTAAATGAGATAATAGTGCTACTAAATGGAACAATCGTGCCAATGAAAAGCAGGCTTACCGACTAGGTTTGTGTCATCATTCATTTTAAATCAATTTTCAGGATATGGATACAGTCACGGAGAGCGCAGCGGTTGAAAGCAAACCTTATGCAAGTGAAAGCCTGGCCAGAAGGCCGGAATTCAAGGAACGTTACGGTAACTTTATTGACGGCCGGTTTGTAGAGCCGGTTAAAGGTGAATATTTTGAAAATGTTTCCCCGATAGACGGACAGGTTTTTACCAAAGTGGCACGCTCGACAAAGGAAGACGTAGAAAAAGCATTGGATGCGGCGCACAAGGCATTTCCTTCATGGAGCAAAACGGCTGCAACTTACCGCAGTAACCTGCTTCTCAAAATTGCGCAGGTTATTGAAGATAATCTGGAATATCTGGCTGTTGTTGAAACCATTGACAACGGAAAAGCCATTCGTGAAACACGCGCGGCAGACCTTCCATTGTGCGTGGATCATTTCAGGTATTTTGCCGGCGTGATCCGTGCAGAAGAAGGCAGCGTTTCGGAGCATGATGAAAATACAGTTTGTATCAATCTTCATGAGCCGCTTGGCGTTGTTGCACAGATTATTCCGTGGAATTTTCCTTTGCTGATGGCCACCTGGAAAATCGCTCCCGCATTGGCGGCCGGCTGCTGCGTGGTCGTTAAGCCGGCCGAGCAAACGCCAACTTCCATTATGATTCTGATGGAACTGATCGGTGATATTTTGCCAGCCGGGGTTTTGAATATCGTAACGGGATTTGGTGTGGAAGCCGGAAAGCCGCTCGCATCGTCGCTGAGAGTTGCGAAAGTAGCTTTTACAGGCGAAACAACAACAGGCCGGCTGATTATGCAGTATGCTTCCGACAATCTCATTCCGGTGACCATGGAGCTCGGCGGAAAATCACCGAATATTTTCTTTCCTTCGGTTGCGGACGAAGACGATGCATTTTTTGACAAAGCCATTGAAGGCGCCGTGCTCTTTGCTTTGAACCAGGGCGAAGTATGTACATGCCCGTCCAGAATGCTGGTGCATGAGTCTATCTATGATAAATTCATGAGCCGCGTTATTGAACGAACCAATGCGATTAAAATGGGCCATCCGCTGGACAGTACAACCATGATGGGTGCGCAGGCTTCGAACGATCAGTACGAAAAAATTCTTTCATATCTGAAAATCGGTAAGGAAGAAGGAGCGGAAGTACTTGCAGGCGGCGATGCACAGACTTTTGAAAACGGGATTTCAGGTGGCTATTACATCAAGCCGACAATTTTCAAGGGACATAATAAAATGCGGATTTTTCAGGAAGAGATCTTTGGTCCGGTTGTATGCGTAACGACTTTCAAAACTACTGAAGAAGCCATTGCCATTGCCAACGACACGTTGTATGGCCTGGGTGCAGGCGTGTGGACACGCGACGCGCACGAGATTTATCAGGTTCCGCGTGCGATTCAGGCGGGCAGGGTCTGGGTCAATAATTATCATGCGTACCCGGCACATGCACCTTTCGGCGGTTACAAAAAATCGGGATTCGGGCGCGAAAACCATAAAATGATGCTTGGCTACTATCGCCAGACCAAAAACATGCTGATCTCTTACGACAAGAATAAACTCGGCTTCTTTTGAATCAAACAAGAAATGACAACATCCAGAGTACTGATCACTCCAGAAGCCGAAGAAGTAGTAAATACGCTGAAAGAAAGGTTTGGCGAGCTCATGTTCCATCAGAGCGGCGGCTGTTGCGACGGTTCGCAGCCGATGTGCTTTGAAAAAGGCGAATTCAGAACTTCTCAAAGCGATGTACTTCTTGGAGAAATTGCAGGTTGTGAATTTTTCATGAGCCGCGACCAGTTTGAATACTGGCAGCATACGCAGCTTACCATTGATGTTACCAAAGGCCGTGGCGCAAGCTTTTCGCTGGAAATTCCGCTGGGCGTAAGGTTCATTACAAAGTCCAGATTGTACACGGCTGAGGAAACGGCTGAACTTGCACCGGTTCCGGCGCAGGAATAAAGATTTAAGGTCAAGAACGGGATTGAACGGGTATGCTGCATACTTGTTCAATCCCTTCTTTTATTTTAGACCGGTTTTTATTATATTTGTTAAAATCAAGCGGTTTGCTGACAGGAAAATGAAAGTCAGCTCTTTATTAACTTCCTGAAGCAAGTGGCTTTGGGCTATACAAGCTGAATTTTGAATTTCAATGAATTTGAGCTCCACGAAGACGTACTCAACGCCGTGGATTCCATGAACTACCAACAGGCCACACCCATTCAGGAGCAGGCTATTCCTTATATTCTTAGCGGTAAAGACCTTTTAGCCTGCGCGCAGACAGGGACCGGCAAAACAGCCGCATACCTCATTCCGATCCTGGACAAAGTCGCTCACGAATCCGCCCAGCATACCGGGGCGCTGATACTTGTTCCGACACGCGAACTTGCCGTCCAGATCGATCAGCAGATTCAGGGGCTGGGCTATTTTGTCGGAGCCACCAGTATTGCCGTTTATGGCGGTAACAAGGGTCCCGAGTGGGATCAGCAGAAAAAAGCACTTACACAAGGAGCGGATATTATTATTGCCACACCCGGACGGCTTATTGCGCATTTACAACTGGGTTACGTCAGTTTCAGCGATGTAAAGCATCTTGTACTGGACGAAGCCGATCGTATGCTGGATATGGGCTTTTTGGGAGACATTCTGAAAATCATGAGCTATTTGCCTGCTAAAAGGCAAACGCTGATGTTCTCGGCAACGATGCCACCGAAAATCAATGAACTTGCCAAACGCATCCTGCAAAATCCGGAAGAAATCAGGCTGGCTGTGTCGCGTCCGGCAGACCGTATCGATCAGCAGTTTTATCTTGCCAAAGATGAACAGAAGCTGCCTTTGCTGCTTCATTTGCTTTCGCAGGTGCAAAGTACAAGCATGGTGCTCTTTACTTCCAGAAAATCCACGGTTGAGCCGATTGTCCGTT
Source organism: Dyadobacter sediminis (assembly GCF_005860765.1). Lineage (GTDB taxonomy): Bacteria > Bacteroidota > Bacteroidia > Cytophagales > Spirosomataceae > Dyadobacter > Dyadobacter sediminis. The sequence continues at coordinate 991,288 of NZ_VCEI01000021.1, forward strand.
CTCTCCGCAAGCTGGGGCTTTCCGCCAGAGGAATTTCATCGGATTCTGAGCAGGCCGAGCGCGAAATTGTTTTAAGAGATTTTAAAAACAGGACTTTTCCGGTTCTTGTTGCTACCGACGTATTGTCAAGAGGAATCGACATTGATAATCTGAGCCACGTTGTAAATTACGATGTGCCGCGTGATCCGGAGGATTATGTACACCGGATCGGGCGTACTGCACGTGCCGAATCAAAAGGAACGGCCATCACCTTTATCAATGAATCGGATCAGAAGTATGTCCTGAAAATTGAAAAACTTTTTGAAAAGGAAGTTGAAAAGCAGGCCATTACAAAGGAACTTGGTCTCGGAGAAGCACCTGTGTTTGAAGCCCGGCGTTCCCGTTCAAAAGGACCAAGGAAAAGTAATTCAACTAATTCTTCTTCTTCAAAGTCGCCGGGAAAAAATAAAAGACGTAAACCCAAGCAGGAACAAAAGAAACCGACCCAGGCATAACCCTGTCAGAGTTTGTCAGACGTAAGCAGCATGAATCAGGAAAATATTGAAATGACACCTGTGTCAATTACTGAGCAGGATATAGGTCTGGTATGCGTTTTTTTATTTTCATTTGCTTTGCATTTTAAGCCGTCGTGCATGAACTAAAATGAAGTACTATTGGATCGTTTGATAGATTGGATAAGAAATCACAAGTTTAGCGTATCAGATCCTGCCATCATTTCCATGGAAGGTTTGTTTTCGCTGTTACTGCTGTTATTATTAAGCTTCGTCGCTGTATTTTTTCATCTTATCCGTATTTTGTTTAATTCCCCCGTTGATTTTTCAATGGACTGGAATTTGTTTCTAAGCTGGATTCCGTTGATCATTGCTTTTTTTGCGGATAACTTTACAAAGCGTTTTGGCAAAATTCCTGTTGTACTCATTCTGCTGAGTGTTGTATGGCTGGCTTTTTTCCCAAACGCGCCTTACATGATCACAGATCTGGCGCATCTCACCGTCGATTATGAAAGGGACCTTACATGGCACGATGTCATTATGCTGTTTTTTTATGCAGAAGTCAGTCTTTTCAACGGCCTGGTTTCATTGTACTGGATTCACCGTTCCTGGCGCCGCATTTTTAACCGTGTAACCAGTAATTCTTTTCTTCTGGCAAGTTTGCCGCTTGCCGGATTTGGCGTATACCTCGGAAGGGTCAGGCGAATGAACAGCTGGGATATTATTCACGACCCGCAATTAATCCTGAAGAATTTGCTGGAAAGTGCAATGGATCGTACGGCATTGGTTTTCAGTATGGAAATTGGTATGCTGCTTGGCATTTTGTACCTTGTACTATGGGTAATTGTCCGTTTCCGGATCAGATACAACAGGAAAAGCTGATTCCTGTCGTATCCGGTCCGAACTGTTAATTTATCAGTTACTGATAATTACTCTGAATACTTCACTGCCAATTTTTATCAGATACAATCCATTTTCAAGTTCACTGATATCCAGCGGCTTGACAGGAAGCAGGGCAGCTTCTCTGACCATAACACCATAGCTGTTTTTGATACTGTATGCCAGGTTCCTGTTCTCGGCTTCTATAAAAAGCTCGCCTTTCGCAGGGTTAGGAAATAGTTTGACAGCAGGATGAGCAACGCCCTGTTTTACATTGATAATCCGGGAATAAGTGATTGTGTTGTCGAAATCCGTCTGTTTCAGTCTGTAATAGGTGATTTCATATGGGTTTGTGTCTGTAAATGTATAATTGTATGGCCGGCCGGAATTTCCCTGGCCTTGTAAAAAGGCCAGTTTTTCAAAATTCCGCGCATTTCTGCTTTTTTCCAGAGTAAATCCTGCATTGTTTATTTCGGATGCCGTTTGCCACGAAATAACATTTCCTTCAACCGAATTTTTACCCGCAAAACTTACAAGATCGACCGGCAGTGCAGTCTGGCATGAGGAAGAACTGGTCACTTCCGGCTGCGAAGCACAACCGGGACCATTGTCACTCAAATTGTGATTGGTGCCGGAAGCCAGAAGCTGACAGATGCTTTTGACACCGCAAATCGAAAGCTGGTCATTATTCTGAATCTGTAAAAATTCAATGGACGAAGAATTGATATTGTCAAGGCCGGCGAGATTGGTTAATGCGTCATTATCTTCAATATTCAGGTATCCGGAAATGGTCGTCAGCTTGTTTAATCCCGCCAGACTGGTCAGAGCAGGATTTCTTCCGATGTAGAGGAACCCGCCGATGTAGGTTACTCCGCTCAGTCCATCCACATTTGTTAAACTGTCATTGGCTGCAATGGCAACGGCGCTGTTAATGGCATTGATACTTTCCAGACCGTGAAGGTCGGGCAGCGAGGCATTGCGTCCAATGGAAAGGAGCCCGTTTATGGTTGTAAGTTTATGCAGGGAGGCAATGCTTTTCAGCGACTGGTTTGCCGCAATCCTGAGATTGCCGCCTACGGAAATCAGCGAATCGAATCCGGACAAGTCGCTTAAAAGCGGATTATTGTTGATATTGATGTAGCCGAGAACTTTGGAAAGCCGCGACAAACCATTCAGTTTTTTGAGAACAGGATTGTTGCTGATATCCAGAAAACCGTTTATGTTGGTAAGAGAATCGAGGGAAGACAAGCTGCTCAATACATTGTTTTCCGCAATTCTCAGATTGCCTCCGACCAGCTGCAAGGATCCAAGTCCGGATAAACTGGTGAGCAACGGATTTTGTGAAATTTCGACGTATCCAAATACTTGTGCAAGTGCACCGAATCCATTCAGGCTTGGAAGCGCATCATTTTTGCTGATTTCCAGAAAACTTTTGATTGTTGTCAGTTTGTTCAGGGCCGAAATACTGGTGAGTACCGTGTTATTTGCCAGCTTGATACTGTTTCCTGCGGTTGTCAAAGATTCCAGACCGCTCAAACTGGTCAGTGATTTGTTACTGCTGATTTCGATGTAGCCCGATACTTTGGTAAGTCCGGACAATCCGTTTACATTCGTGAGCAGCGGATTGATGCTGATATCCAGATACCCGTTAATTTCCGTGATTCCGGAAAGCCCGTCCAGATTCGTAATGTCGGCTCCGGAAATTTTCAGGTTTCCAACGGCGCAGTCCGGAGTTTTAGGGAAGTTGTCAATACTTTGCTGGCTTGATAAAACATAGTCCGTTGTGCAGTTCTGGGCATTTAAATAGGAAAAATTTACAAACAGAATTAAAAGTAAAAGTTTAAATTTCATAACGGGTTTAAAAAAGTAGGTTAATAAATACTGAAAGTTACTATGAGGTTTGTGAAAGCGTTCAAGATAGAAACAAATCATTACTTATATTTGAAATGATTATAAATAATTAATTAGAAAAGTCATCGAAAGTCCAGTATTACTTAACACTACTTCTACAATTGAAATTATCTATCAGGATTTCAGCCTTGTAGCGGTAAACAAACCGCATGGCCTGCTTGTGCACCGGTCACCCATTGCAGCAGATGCAGAAACATTCGCCGTTCAGTTGTTAAGAGACCAGCTGGACCGGAAAGTATTTCCCGTACATCGGCTGGACAGAAAAACGGCCGGCGTGCTGTTATTTGCGTTGGATGAAGCAATGAACAGTGCTATGCAGAAGCAGTTTATGGAAGGAACAGTTAAAAAGAAGTACCACGCCATTGTCAGAGGATTTACAGAAGATAGCGGAGAAATAGATTACGCATTGAAAAAAGAGGACGGCACGGTTCAGGAAGCATTTACTTCCTATATAACGCTGAACAGGGCAGAAGCGCCTTTCAGAACCGGCAAGCATGCAAGTTCCCGGTATTCGCTTGTAGAACTAAATCCCGCAACCGGACGCATGCATCAGTTAAGAAAACATATGGCGCACATTTTTCATCCGATCATCGGCGACCGGCCATACGGATGCAACAAGCAAAACAAATATTTCAAGGAAGAGTTACAGATGACAACCATGCTGCTGCATGCCGTTGAACTGGAATTCGTTCATCCATTATCGCGTGAATTGGTTTTGATTAAAGCGGATTATCAGTCAGAATTCAGGAGGATGATGGAATTGCTGAGGTTTTTTGCAGAAGATTAAATGTGAAAAGCCGAATCCGAATTACTGATTCGGATAAAAACAAAAAGTGCCATAATCAGAATCGTTTCCAGATTATGGCACTTTTTTTCATTTTCTTAACAACATAAGGCTAAATGCCGATTACTTCAAGCTGATCATCAAAAGCTCCCATAAACAAGTTAGCTGCCGCTGTTTGTTTTTTTTCTGTTGCTGTAAGCCTTTTCGGCGGTTTTAGCTTTTTCAAAATCAAGCACAACGCCGTTGATACAGTAACGCAGGCCGGTTGGCGGCGGTCCGTCATCAAAAACGTGGCCCAAATGTGATTTGCATCTTCCGCACATCACCTCGGTTCTTCGCATTCCATAACTGTTGTCAGCCGCTTCAATGATGGATTTTTTACTGATCGGTTCAAAGAAACTCGGCCAGCCGCAGCCACTTTCATATTTGGCATCGCTTTTGAAAAGCGCATTGCCACATACGGCGCAATAGAACGTCCCTACTTCCTTGGAATGCTCATATTCACTTGTAAAAGGCCTTTCCGTTCCTTTCAGACGCGCAACTTCGTACACTTCCGGGGAAAGTATTTTCTGCCAGTCTTTATTGCTCTTGTTTACCGGCTCCGTATCCGTGTGGGAGTAATCCGCACTTTTTTTCTCATTCTGCCCGGCAGGTGACGATTGTCCGTAGCAGCTTTGCAAAAAGCATGTAAACACACCCGACAGCAACAATGCCATTGCTCTTTTCATATTGTTCCAGGTTATTTTTTCTATATACGAATTGCAGTCAGCAATAGTTGAACCGCTGAGCTTTTTTTATAAAAATATCGTTGAAGAAAAAATTAGACGAACACGGATAAATCTCTGACGCCGAGTTTTCGGGCTGTCGTGAATCCTTCACCGAACGTTACGCCGATTGCATGGCCCATTTCTTTGGCGCGTGCAATTACAAATTCAAAGAATTCAGGTGAGGAAATGTAACTCTCGGGCTCGCCTTCTCCTGTATATTCCGGAACATGAAACTGGCTCTTGAAAGCCCGGATCGCTTCCAGCTTCTGATCATGAAATGCCGTAATATCAACAATGAAATCCGGAGAGATATACCGGTCCTGCACCGTATGGAATACCTGCTTCGGACGCCATGCTTCCTGTTCATTTCCCTGTTCATCAAAGGTTTTGACCATTCGCAAACCGGAGTAAAAACAACTGTCCGAAACAAGTTTGCCGCCTCTTCCATGATCGGGATGCCGGTCGTCGATGGCATTGGTAATCACAATATCCGGTTGGTATTTGCGGATAAACGGAATAATGGCTTTCTGGTGCGCTTCATTGTTGGCAAAAAAACCATCGGCAAGTCCCACATTGTCTCTTACGTGTACGTTCAGGATTTTTGCGGCATCCTGCGCTTCCTGCAATCTTCCTTCCGGCGTACCTCTTGTACCCAGTTCACCTCGTGTAAGATCCACAATGCCTACTTTTTTGCCGAGCGCAATCTGTGCAAGCAAAGTTCCGGCGCAGCATAGCTCCACATCGTCGGGATGCGCGGTTATGGCAAGAATATCTAGTTTCATAATGATTATTTAATGCGGAGCTTCTGTCCGATTCTTAATGTCGAACGGCTTGACATACGGTTTCTGCGTGCAATGGAGGAAATGCTGACGCCGTATTTTCCTGCAATGGAAGACAGGGTATCGCCGGAACGTACTTTATGTAATATGGATCGCGAGACAGAGACAGGCGCTGCATCGCCGGATTCAAATTCACTTTTATTGGATTTTCCACGAAGATGGCCCCATACATTGCTGGTTAAAAGAAAATGGTCCGAACGGATCATTTTATTGTCCCAGTCAAAAATATGTCTTGGATCAAACGGGTTTCCTTCATAGCGGTTTTCATAATGAAGATGCGAGCCTGTACTGCGGCCTGTGTTTCCGCCCAGCCCGATTACTTCGCCTGCTTTCACAATCTGGCCGGATTCAACGAGTTGTTTGGATAAATGCCCGTATAAGGTTTCCAGCCCATTGTAATGTCTTACAACAACAAAGCGGCCATATCCGCTTCCGTCCCAGGCTACAATCCGCACCATGCCGTCGTAAGTGGAACGAACTGTATCACCCGTTTCCAGATCAAGGTCGCTGCCATTGTGCCATCTTCCCCATCTGTATCCGAATTGGGAAGTAGGTTTGGTTACAGCCAGCGGCGTACTCCACATACGTTTGGCAGCCTCATCATATAAGGTAAGATCAACGGGTTCGTCAAATTCGAGCGGACTCAAACCGTAAGGATTAATGGTACGCGCATCCCAGATTACGTAATATTCCGCTGCTTTTACCCATTCATCGGCAACAAGCAAAGAATCCACGACTTCGACTACTTCGGTATCGCCTTCGTCAATCGTCGTTGTGTCTTCACTGACCAGCGGGTTCAATGGTTTTACGGGTTCAAACTGGCTCTGAAATTTTAAACTGGATGTTTCAACCTGATATTCGTCCTCGGGCTGGGGCGTTGCAATTCGGGTAGGTCCTTCGTTGGCATTGTTTCCGGACTGGTTTATTTTCGGATTTTTCTTGAATTTTCCTCGCTCTTGCGCTTGCGTGTTCCGGGAGATCAAACACACGATCATTAGCAAACTTACAATAAGCCTTATTTTCATCATAATTATAAAACTGGATCAGACTGTATGCTTCATTGAACGAATCATACAGTCTGATAAATAATTGATTCCGGTATTTGTTAAGCCGCCGTTTCTTCTGCAAGAATTTCAACTTCACGCTCCATTAAAAATCGTTCTGCATCCAGCGCAGCCATACAACCTGTTCCGGCAGCCGTAATGGCTTGTCTGTAAACATTATCCTGTGCATCGCCGCAGGCAAAAACACCTTTGATGTTCGTGCAGGAACTTCCTTTTACTGTCTGGATATAACCGGTTTCATCCATGTTCAGGTATCCTTTGAAAATATCCGTATTCGGTTTGTGGCCGATGGCTACGAAAAATCCGGTTGCGTCCAAAAGGTGTTCTTCGCCGGTTTTAGTGTTTTTAACCAGTACAGATTCCAATCCTTCGTCACCGTTCAGTTTTACCGTTTCGGTATTCCATAGAATTTCAATGTTCGGAAGCATTTCCACACGCTTCTGCATGATTTTGGAAGCTCTCATTTCATCACGACGAACAAGCAGATACACTTTACGTGCCAGTTTTGCAAGATAACTGGCTTCTTCGGCAGCAGTATCGCCTGCACCTACAACCACAACATCCTGTCCGCGGAAAAAGAATCCGTCGCAAACCGCACAAGCCGAAACGCCCCGTCCGTTCAAACGGTCTTCGCCTTCAACGCCAAGCCATTTGGCCGAAGCACCAGTTGAAACAATAACGGAATCCGCGGTAATTTCATGTTTGCTGTCAATGACAACTTTCAGCGGATAGCAGGTAAAATCCACTTCCGTTGCCATGCCGTAACGGATATCCGTTCCAAAGCGCTTTGCCTGCTTTTCGAAATTGATCATCATTTCAGGACCTGTAATTCCGTCCGGATAACCGGGGTAATTATCAACTTCCGTTGTAATGGTGAGCTGGCCGCCGGGCTGAGCGCCCTGATATAAAACCGGATTCAGTCCGGCACGTGAAGCATATATAGCGGCTGTGTACCCGGCAGGGCCGGAGCCGATAATCAGACAAGAAACTTTTTCAGATGTCATGTTATTATAAATACTGATTGTTAACGACGTATGTTGTAAACCTGTGTTTCGTATAAGAGTTGTGTCCGGTATCAGGCATTGAACCATTTTTTACAGAAGCAATGCAATGATTGTACTCGTCATATATAACACTACGTGATCGACAAAAGTGCGAAATTTCAGCTCTTTATGCAAATCGGTTCAGCGGATGCGCCATTCAATTCTTCTGTTCTTCTGACGATTTTCCTGTGAGTCATTGGGTGCAACGGGCTTTGTTTCGCCATAACCTTTGGCCAGAATCCTTTCTGCCGCAATTCCTGACTGTTGCAGATATTGTTGTACCGACTGCGCCCGTCTTCTGGAAAGCTCCATATTTTCGGAATCTGATCCAACATCATCCGTATGACCTGAAATTTCGATCTGGACCGTTTTGTTATCCGTTAAGAAATCAGCCATTTTTTTCAACTCGACTTTTGATTTTTCATCAAGATTATATTCGCCGGTTTTGAAAAATATATTGTTCAGAACTTCCACGCGGTCTTTTTCAATCGGTTCGAGCGGAATATCCAGGTTAACGTAAGAAGTAGTGTCGCTAACGCTGAAAGTCAGACTTTTAAACAAATAGCCTGCCTTGGAAACATAGAACGCGTATTCACCACCATTGTTCAGAACGGTAAGAAAAGATCCGTCCTTACTGTCCGAAGTAAATGCGCCGACTTTTTGCTGCGTTTTCAGATCATAAAGATCAATGTCGGTGGAAAGCGGCGCCGCGGTTTTTTTATCAAACACCTTTCCTTTTGCATAGCGTGCAGGTACAATCCGTTCCTTGATCGTTTCGGGCAGCTTAAAGGTGTAAATCAACGAACGGCCGCTTTTTTTGTCCGAATTGTCATCTGTATAATACGCCTTTTGCCCGTCAGAAGCAATGAATAATCCGACCTGGTCCGCAACCGTATTGATCGGGTAACCAATGTTTCCGGATTGAGACCAGACCGTATCCATTTGCTGCGACATAAAAATATCCAGTCCGCCCATGCCCGGAAAACCGTTGGAAGCATAAAACAAAGTCCTTCCGTTGGCATGAATAAACGGCGCATTTTCATCATCGGCAGAATTAATGGCCGCACCCAGATTCTTTGGTTCGGTCCATTGTTTTTTCTGATCCATTGTTGTAACCCAAATGTCTCTTTTGCCAAGTCCGCCTTTGCGGTCAGAAGCAAAATAAAGCGTATGCCCGTCAGCCGAAAGCGAAGGCTGCGATTCCCAGTCTCTTGAATTTACAGTTTGTCCAAGGTTTAGCGGTGCACTCCATTCTTTGCCTTCTTTTCTCGAAATGTAAAGGTCACAGCTTCCGTACCCGTCTTCCCGGTTGCAGGCTGTAAACACCAGCGTCCTTCCGTCGGCAGAAACGCTGCATGTTCCTTCATTATTGGTGGTGTTAATGGCTTTGGAAATTTCCTCTGGCACATCCCAGCCGCTTTGTTTGCGGTGCGAAATGTAGATATTTTCGTCCCGGTTTTCGGTAAGTCCTGTAAAAATCAGCGTTTCGTCATCCGCAGTTGCAACCGGAAAATACTGCGTATGCAGAAAATTAATCGTATCACCGAGTGAGATTTTTTGAATGCTCAAAGGATTCTTGATGGCATTCTGCGCAAACTTTGATGAAGCAATCAACTTCTCCGTCAATCTGGAAAGACTCGATTTTACAGGAAAAAGAGCGAAGGACTTTTCAAGATAAACCTGTGCGGAATCATATCTTTCCGAATCAAAATGATAGCGGCCAAGCCAGTGAAAGGCAGCGGCAGATTGCGGAGAAGCCGGTTTCAGCTGAACGGCAGCCGAATAATGTTTTTTTGTAAGATCCCGGTTTTTCTGAAGTTCGTAAATCTGGCCAAGCCTCAAATGCGTATCATAGCTTTTCGGTTCCTGTTCCAGTACTTTTTCAAACAATGCAATCGCTTCCGGAAGTTGTCGTCCCTGCCATGCTTTTTGCGCCTTTTCATAATTTTCACGCGCTTTTTTTGACAATGGCGCTTCCTGCGCAGTTACCCGTTTTGAAATAATCAGACTGGCAAGTAAAATAACGAAAAAGGCACGTTGCATCAGGGAATGTTCATGTACTTGTGCGTTTGTAACGACATTTTCCATTTGGGATTGTCTTTGATATAGTCAATTATCAAAGGCAGCATCTGCGTATGCTTACTCCATTCCGGCTGCATCAACAGCGTACAATCCGGCGAAACCAGCGACGCATGCGATTCGGCAAAATCAAAATCACTTTTGTTATAAATAATGGATTTCAGCTCGTTTGCATTTTTGTAAATGTCAGGATGCGGATTTTTAAATTTCTTCGGAGAAAAACAAACCCAGTCCCAGAAGCCGGTAAAAGGATAGACGCCGGAAGTTTCAATGTTTGTTTTGAATCCCGCATGTTTAAGAGCAGCAGTCAGTTCATCCAGATTATACATCAGCGGCTCGCCGCCCGTGATCACTGCAAGCCGGCCGGGATATTGCAAAGCACCTTTTACAATGGAATCAACAGAGTAGCTGGGATGAAGATCGGCATTCCAGGATTCTTTTACGTCACACCAGTGACAGCCGACTTCGCATCCGCCCAGACGGATAAAATAGGCAGCACGTCCGCTATGCTGCCCTTCACCCTGCAAGGTGTAAAAGGCCTCCATAACAGGGAGCTGGCTTGTGACAATCGGCAAAGTTTCAGTAAGCAAAGTTCAAAAAGGGAAATGTTCAAAAAAGGTAACAAACAAATGTTACGAAAAATGCCACAAAGGTAAGAAATTCAAAATGGAACGTTTCCATGTTCAATCCTGGATTTAGTCGCATATTTGTAGTATGAATACATTGCAGATCCATCAACAAGAAGTTATTTGTGCGCTTGCAACGCCGTCGGGCGTAGGCGCAATTGCCGTAATCAGGGTTTCCGGACTTGGCTCCATTGCCCTGGTCAATACCGTTTTCAAAGGAAAAAATCTTGAAAATGCTGAAAGCCATACGGTGCATTTCGGTACCATACAGCATGCCGGAGAAATAATCGACGAGGTTTTGGTAACCGTTTTCAAAACGCCGAAATCTTTCACTAAAGAAGATTCGGTTGAAATTTCTTGTCACGGCTCCGATTATATCATCCGGCAGATTCTAAAAATACTGATTACAAAAGGTGCAAGAATTGCAAAGCCGGGCGAATTTACGCAACGTGCTTTTCTGAACGGACAATTTGACCTTGTGCAAGCCGAGGCTGTTGCCGATCTGATCGCCGCAGATTCACAGGCAAGTCATAAAACTGCATTGAATCATTTGAGAGGTGGTTTTTCCAAAAAGCTGGCTTCACTCCGCAGCGAACTCATCCATTTTGCTTCTTTGATCGAGCTTGAACTGGATTTTGGCGAAGAAGATGTCGAATTTGCCCAGCGCGATGATTTGCGGCGTTTGATCAATGCATTGCTGGAAACCATTGAGCCGCTGATCAATTCATTTGATTTTGGAAACGCAATCAAGGAAGGCGTTCCCGTTGCGATTATCGGTTCACCGAATGTTGGAAAATCAACTTTACTGAATGCATTGTTAAACGAAGAAAAAGCCATTGTCACCAGCATTGCCGGCACCACGCGCGATGTAATTGAAGACACCATGGTTCTGGAAGGCCTGAAATTCCGCTTTATTGATACCGCCGGCATTCGTGAAACGACCGATCTTGTAGAATCCATCGGCATTGAACGCTCCAAAGCGGCCATGGAAAAAGCCGATATTGTCATTTTCCTTTTTGATACTGAGGAAACGTTTCATGAAAACAAGGAACTGGCAAAATCACTCGCGCCAACAAAGCAGGTTTTATATGTTTTGAATAAAATCGACATCAATCCGGCCGAAGCAGAAAAACTGCAAAAGCTGGAAAGCGAAATCATTGCCATTTCTGCCCAGACGCAGAAAGGTTTGCCTGATCTAACAAGAAAGCTTGTTTCCATGGTGCACAAGCAATCTGCCGGCGATACTGTTGTTACCAACCTGCGTCACTACGAACATCTGGTCAAAACGCATGATTCATTAACGGATGTCATCAATGGCTTGTCACTCGGCATCACAGGTGATTTTCTGGCACAGGATATAAGGCTGGCGCTCCATCATTTGGGGGAAATTACAGGGACGATTGTTACGGATGATTTGCTGGATAATATTTTTTCGAAGTTTTGTATCGGCAAGTAATTGAATTTATTACGCCTCTGCATTGCTGTTTCCTGATTGCTGTTGGCGAAAAGTCAGAATATTGAGAAACATATTATGTAAGATGTATTGATTTGTGTTTGTTGCCATTGTTACTTTTTTATAAAATAACTATTTTAGAGCATCAATGAATAGGTACAAAGCATGAATGAAATAAATAACAGTTCCGTATATTATACCGAAGTCCAGAAGTTCCGTCAGCCCTGGCTTTGGGCATTGTTGCTTTTTAGCTTGTGCGTTGTGCTTTATCGCGGTCACGGCGGGATATGGGTCGTCGTTGGCGTTTCTGTTTTCTTATGGTTTTTGCAACTGGAAACCATCATCAGCGAACAGGGCATTTCTTATCGCTGGCTTCCTTTTCAAAGACGTCCGCGCCTGATAAAATGGGAGGAAATGGAGAAAGTTACAGTCCGCGCCTATGCGCCGATTGCGGAGTTTGGAGGATGGGGAATCCGGTTTTCCTGGCGGGGAACTGCTCAAACCGTATCCGGCAACAATGGCATTGAAATCAGGAAAAAGTCAAAAAGGCGATTTCTGCTGATCGGGACGCAAATGCCCGAGCAAGTTCAGCAGATACTCATGCAGAATCATTTGATTGTTTTATAACTGATAGTTTATTCAGGAAGAGATCTATTTCATCACTTCCAACTCATCCCTATATTCGGCTCCGGAAGTTCTGCTGCATGTTCATGTAACGACAATGACCTGTTTTTCCCGATAATCCTTTCTCTGTGCTGCTGTCCGAATGCCCGCAGCGCTTCTATAATAGCGTCGAGGCATTTGCTGTATTCCGTTAGTTCGTAAATCACTGAAACGGGGACTGTATCGAAAACTTTCCGGGTTACAAATTCATTCTGCTCCAGTTCGCGCAGTTCCTTGGAAAGTACCTTGGGCGTTATGTTCTTCAATTCCCTTTGTATTTCATTGAAACGTTTGGGCCCGTTTGTCAGTGAAACAATCAAGGGCAATTTCCATTTTCCATTCAGTACATACAATGCGTCTGTAATTTCGGTAACACTTCGCTTGCAGGTTTCCTTGGTGTGAAGTTTTCTTTCCATGACAGTCCGTTTTTAAAAATGCGGTATACAACAGGATACTACTATGCTTTTGTATACTAGTATCTTTTTCATATTAAAGGTAAATAAATTTGTGCAGTCAAACAAGAAGGAGCATTTGTAATCCGCAAGACTGAAAAACCAGCCTTCGTTGCGGCTGCAAAACAGGCTTCATTCATAAAATCAGTACGAACATAAATTTATAGAAAATGTCAAAGATCATCTGGAATGTAGACCCGCTCCATTCAGAAATTCAGTTCAAGGTAAAACATCTTGTTATTTCCACCGTTACCGGATCGTTCAAATCATTCAGCGGCAAAGTCGTTACCGAAGAGGATCAGTTTGAAAATGCCGATGTGGAGTTTACGATCGATGTAAACAGTGTCGATACCGGTCAGCCCGCACGGGACGAACATTTGAGAAATGCCGACTTTTTTGAAGCAGAAACCTATCCGCAGTTCACATTTGCCTCTACATCATTTACAAAGATCAAGGCGGATTTATATAAGCTGACGGGCAATCTGACTATTAAAGGAATTACGAAGGAAGTGGAGCTGGAAGCCGAGTACGGCGGCACTGAAAAAGATTCCTACGGGAATATCAAAGTAGGTTTTGAGGTAAGCGGAACCATTGACCGGAAGGATTTCAATGTTACTTTCAATGCGCTTACTGAAACCGGCGGACTGGCCCTGGGCGAGAAAATCAAGATGATTGCCAATATCCAGCTTGCAAAGCAGGTGTAGAATGCCAGTGTACCGTTAATTTTAACGGTACACTGCAAGCTTTCAAAATGTATTATAAATCAAAATTGCCATACTGTTAACCGCTGCATTCGGATTTTTTAAGAAGACAAACAAACTGTTATTCACTTCGCAAGCTTTTTACCGGGTTCAGCAAGGCCGCTTTTACACTCTGGAAAAAAACCGTAAAAAAGGCAATGGCGATAGCAAGCGAGCCGGCCAGCACAAACATCCACCATTGGATCTCAATTCTGTAAGCAAATGCTTCCAGCCAGTAATTCATGGCATACCACGCAACCGGCGAGGCAATTACAAGCGCAATCAATACCAGCATAAGGAAATCTTTTGAAAGCAGCGCGACAATACTTGCCACGCTGGCGCCCAAAACCTTGCGGACGCCGATTTCCTTGGTGCGCTGCTCGGCAGTAAAAGCGGCAAGTCCAAACAAGCCCAGACAAGTAATGAAAATGGAAAGAAAGGTAAACAGCCCGAAAACCTTGCTGAAAATCTGTTCTGACTTGTACTGCGCCGCAAACTGCTCGTCGAGGAAAGTATACTCAAAGGGCCATTCACTGGCAGCCGCCTTCCATTTTTCGGCCAGCATAGCCAGTGCAGACCTGGAAGCCTCCGGCCGGATGCGGACAACAACTTGCGAGAACTCCGCCGGAACAATCTGCAGAACCATAGGTTCAATTTTCTGGTGAATGGTCTTGTAATTGAAATCTTTTACAACCCCGATTACTTTGCCCCGCTTGATGGAATCGGCAGGTGTGGCCGGCTGCCATTGGCGCCAGTTTACTGTTTTGCCGATTGCACTTTCAGGTTTGCCCCAGCCCAGTTCACGAACGGCCGTTTCGTTCAGGATGAATGCTTCACGTGCGTCGTTGCCGAATGATTTTGAAAAATTACGTCCGGCTGCCATCGTCATGCCTAGGGTCGGAATGTAGTCTTCATCGACAAGAAACATATTGGTCGAAAATTCTTCGGTACGGCCCGGTATTACAATGCCGTCCCCTGCAAACTGGCCGCCCGGCACGCCGTAGCAGGCAGTGGCATTCAGAATGGATGGATTTTGTCTGAGTTCCGCTTTGATCGTTTCTATATTTTGCAGCATGGTTGTATTGCGGATCGGCATCGTAATTAGCTGTTCATTCGAGAAACCCAGATTTTTTTCCTGAATATACCTGACCTGAAAAAATACAACCCCGGCTCCGATCATGAGCATAATGGAAACGACAAACTGAACGACAACCAGATTCCGGCGCAGAAATGTCGCTGAATTCCCGGTGATGACCATGCCTTTCAGCACATGCAACGGCTTGAATCCTGACAGGAAAAATGCGGGGTAACTTCCGGCAAGCAGTCCGATCAACAGCGTAAATCCGAAAAGACCCAGTAAAAACGGAAATGTACTTAGTGAACTTAGTAAAAGCGTTTTTCCGGTCCAGTTATTCAGCGTAGGAATTACGATGGCAGTCAGCAATATCGCAAGCACAAGCGCCATGCCGGTCTGCAGAATGGATTCGCCCAGAAATTGCCCGATCAGCTGGATTCGCTGCGCCCCGATTGCCTTGCGCATGCCGACTTCCCTGGCCCTTCGTGCAGAACGTGCGGTGCTCAGGTTCATAAAGTTGAAGCAGGCAATAAGCAGCGTAAATACAGCGACAAGCGAAAATGCATAGATGTATTGGATGTTTCCTTTCTCCACGATGTCGTATTCGATGTCGGACGAGCGCAGGTGAATGTCCGTAAGCGCCTGAAGCTGATAATGGTCACGCGAGTTTTGCTGACTGGCCTCTTCTTTGGCATGCTGTGCCAGAAACGCCGGCAGTTTGGCGTTCAGCTTTGCAGGATCACTTCCTTCCGACAGCGTGATGTAAGTATAAAACTGTTGCCAGCCCCAGCTTTGGAGGCGTTCAGCACTTACAATTTCACGCAATGCATCAAATGATCCGATAAAGCTTGCCTTCAGATGTGATTGTGCAGGCATATCGCGCATAATGCCCGTTACCCGGAATTTATAGGAGCCGTCCAGCACAAGCTGTTTGCCAAGCGGGTCCTGATTTCCGAAATACTTTTCCGCCATCGTTTCCGAAATGACAATGGCATCCGGTGAGTTAAGCACCTGATTTGCGTTGCCACGGGTTAACGGGAATGAAAACATCTCGAAAAAAGTGGAATCTGCAAGCAGGATACCGGTTTCAAAAAACTTTCTGTTTCCGTAAGCAACCAGTTCTTTGTTTCCAAAACCAAAAATCCGGGTACTTTGCAAAACTTCCGGAAAGGTACGTTCCAGAGCCGGGCCATAAGCAGGCGGCGTGCGCGCCATCACCATTTGTACGCCGTCGGAACTCCGGTGATTGATAATCCGGTGAATTTGTTTTGCTTTCGCATGGAACCTGTCAAACCGCAGTTCATCCTGCACGAAAAGGAAAATAACCAGACAGCAGGCAATCGCAATAGCCAGCCCGAAAACATTGATGAACGTGTAGCCTTTGTAGCGGACGAGGTTCCGGCAGGCAATGGTGATATAGCTCCGTAGCATAAGTTCAGATTATAAACGTGGCAAACGAAGTCCGGGTAAATATCATACCATTTTTTCATTCCCTGTTTAAACGTTTTTCAAGGCATTTTTCAGAAATAAACCTGTTCGATTTCGGACAATGCCGGACAGCAGCGGACAAATTGTAAAGGCTTTTATAACGTGTTAAAAATGAAAAAATCGCTATCTTGATCTGAATAGCAGATTTTTACTTTATATTGACACAGTAACCGATTAACGATGTTTTCAAATAAACCGAGTAGCCTTTTTGCCTGCTGTACAGTATCCATTTTACTTCATATTTCCGGTATTTCCGTTGCGCAGACAACCGGAAAAGGGGATCGCCTCAGCGGCCCGAATTTTACCGGAAGAAGTTCCGTCATTGCGCAGCACGGCATGGCTGCGACGAGTCACCCGCTTGCCACACAAGTTGCATTGGATATTTTGAAAGAAGGCGGTTCTGCAGTAGATGCCGCGATTGCAGCCAATGCGGCACTGGGCGTCATTGAACCCAATAACTGCGGGATCGGCGGCGATTTATTTGCAATCGTATGGTCGGCAAAAGATCAGAAACTGTATGGATTGAACGCTAGCGGAAGGTCGGCAGCCGGGCAGTCGTTTGCCATGCTGAAAGAGCAGCTGAAAGATAAGGAGCAGATTCCGCTTTACGGGCCATTGTCCGTATCGGTGCCGGGAACGGTGGATGGCTGGTTTGAACTACATAGGCGTTTTGGCAAGTTGCCGATGAAAAAACTCCTTTCGCCGGGTATCACGTTTGCACGGGAAGGCGCGCCGGTGCCCGAAGTAATTGCCTTTTCATGGAATCAGGCTTTTGTCCGGCTGGATGCGCAGAAAAGTGTAGTCGGTGAGTTTGATAATTTTAAAAAGACATTTTTAATCAATGGCCATGCGCCGAAAGAAGGAGAAATCTTTAAAAATCCGGATCTGGCCGCTACTTATGAGAAGATCGGTAAAGGCGGACGGGATGCTTTTTATAAAGGTGAAATTGCAACCGCAATGGATTCCTATGCTCGTAAAACCGGAATACTCATTCGGAAAGAGGATTTTGCCGCAACAAAAAGTACGTGGGTCGAGCCTGTTTCAACTAATTACAGAGGATTTGATGTGTACGAGCTGCCGCCGAACGGACAAGGGATTTCGGTCCTTCAGATGCTGAACATCGTGGAAGGCTACGACCTGAAAAGCATGGGCCATAATAGTGCGGAATACCTGCATTTGCTTATTGAAGCCAAAAAACTTGCTTTTGAAGACCGTGCGCGTTATTATGCTGATCCGCAGTTTTCCAAAGTCCCGGTAAAGCAGCTTGTTTCCAAGGAGTATGCCGCACAAAGAAGAAAACTGATCAGTAAAACAGCCGCTGCGGAAAGGTATGATTCGGGAGAACTGGCTTTAAAAGAAGGAGATACGGTTTACCTCACCGTTGCAGATAAAGACGGGAACATTGTGTCGCTGATCCAGAGCAATATGCTGGAATTCGGCAGCGGCATGGTACCGGACGGACTTGGATTTGTATTTCACAACCGCGGCACCAGTTTCAGCTTAAAATCCGGGCACGCCAATGTGTACGCGCCGGGCAAACGGCCTTTCAACACCATAATTCCGGGATTTGTTATGAAAAATGGAAAGCCGTTCCTGAGTTTTGGCGTGATGGGCGGCGCCATGCAGCCGCAGGGGCATTTGCAGGTTTTATGCAATATGATCGATTTCGGCATGAATGTGCAGCAGGCCGGAGATGCTGCGCGGTTCAGTCATTCGGGAAGCAGCGAACCCGTCGGCACCACGATGACAACAGGCGGATTGCTCGCACTGGAAAGCGGCATACCGGCAGAAACCAGAGAAAAGCTGAGGGCAAAAGGCCATAAACTCAGCGATAAAGATTTTTTTGGCGGGTATCAGGCTATTCAGGTCGATAGTGTCAACAAGGTTTATCACGGCGCTTCCGAAATGCGGAAAGATGGTCAGGCGGCGGGGTATTGATGATGGGTGGGGTTTTGTTGTTTATAGTCATTTGTAGTCATTGATTGTCATTCTTTGTCATTAATTGTTATTCTTTGTCATTTGTTGAAGGAGGCGGATTGTTTTTTAGTTATGCAGTTATTTTAGGTTAGAGAAAGTAACTTTTGGCCAGAAACACAGTACCTAATGAGATTGCTTTTAATTTGAACTTCCTGGGTTCAACTTTTTTTATTTTCAGATGCTTTTTCTAATTCCTGCCTGCGCACCATTTCATTAATCCAGATCGGCGCGAAAGGAGAGGTGCAGCCTTTGGATACGGGAAAGTTACGGTAAATTCCCAGTTTTTCTCCGATGGCAAGTGCACGGGCTCGGTATTCGGGAAAGCGGATGCCGATTTGTGCAAGCGTCGAATTCATGGTCCATTGTGCTTCGGGTGCAGCATTTGGCATTTCAGTTTCTATTCTGTCCAGCAGCGCAGGCAAATCCAGCACCTCCGGGGTTCTGGCAACGCATCCGCTTGTCAGGCTCCATCCCGCGCGGGCGCACATCGGATCTTCCGATTGCATCCATTCTATTCGGAGCGCTTCATTGTCGGAATGTAGTTTGATGACGTACGTATATAGCCAATCGGCAACATGTGTAAACCGCTCGGATTTCACCATACCGCTTATTTCGTCCGATGATAATTGCTTCGGATCAATCAGTAGAATAGCCAGAAACCGTGCGTCGGTATTTCCGGTATTCCAAAGTTCCAGTGCCAGCTGATGATTGGTTTTGATCTTTTTTGCCAATGTCCGGATATCGCCCATTTTAACGCCAAACTGATTATTCCCGACGCCATGTTTTTTGTTGAACGCATGCATCTTTTCACTGCCAAGTGCTTCGAGTTGGGAAAGGGTTTCCTTTAATGCTGTCATGTTTGGTCAGGGGTTTTCATGGATTTGCATAGTTAGTTACAAGTTGTCATGTTTGGTCATTTTTAGTCATTTGTTGTTATTTTTAGTCGTTTGTTGTTGTTTGTTGTCATTTGTTGTTTTTTTGATTTTTAGACTTTTAGTGAAGCGCGGAAGCCTCGGGCGGCGTAGTAGGACTCGGCACCGTTGTGATAAATGAAGACTCTTCCGAAACGGCGGTCGCCGAATATTGCACCGCCCAGTTTGCGGATTTCAGCAGGAGTTTTCAGCCAGCTTGATGTTTTCGTATCAAAATTTCCGAGTTGCTGCAGTTGCTGATATTGTTCTTCGGTCAGCAATTCCACGCCCATTTCTGCGGCGCTATTTACGGCGCTGTTTTCCGGTTTGTTTGCTTTTCTGGCTTCCAGCGCTTCATGGTCGTAACAAAAACTCCGGCGGTCTTTCGGTGTTTCTGCCGAACAATCACAGAATAGAAATTCATTTGTATTCTCATCAAAATCAATGACATCTGGCTCGCCGCCAGTAATTTCCATTTCATCGAGCGACCAAAGTTTTTCAGGATTTGCTTCCAGTTTTGCCTGCACTTTCTCCCAGTCTGCGCCTTTATGGCGGTTCATGTTTTTTTCAAAACGATCCTTTAAAATCTGAATCAGTTCTGAATTTTGTTCCGTGGAAAGTTCTTTTTTGCTGGTTTTCATGGTAAAATTTAATGGATAAATTTTGGGTCAGGACTTTTTGTCTTCTGAATTAAAGTAAAGGCAGCGCGCTCTGAAATATTTATTGAAAATCAGAAAATGTTTGAAAATATTTAGATGATTTTCAGAACGGAAATCCATTTACCGCATTTACTGTGCAAGCCGATTTTGAATAACTGCGTATTTTACAACTTGCCACAGATTATAATTTAATTCTATATTTGTAATGCAAACGTTACTTATTTATGGCACAATTATTAACAAACTGGTCTAATTATATGGCCTTGGAAAGGCATACGGGTGAAAGTCCCGAGACCAGTCAAAGCGTGCTTTGGTGACGTTTGCAGTGACCTTTCCATTTTTTAATTTAATCCAAGTAAATCGCAAATGTCAAACGGTCTAGGCGTTAACGCAAATGATTATTCAGTTAACAAAATAGTTGATACGCATTCAAAATCAGATGCCGGATTTAATTTCACGCAATCACAGGCGGATTTTTTAGAACTTGTACTTTCACATGGCGCTACAGAATTGTCGCGTTCATTGAAACTGATTCATGATCTGGCGCTTTATCATTCGGATATTTCATTCAATAAAGTTGAAAAATCAGCTCTTTTCGATTTAAAACTTCTTTGGGAAAGCTTTGAACAAATTAAAAAGGAAAAGCGGGTTATTCATAAATAATGAATTAAAACAAAGGTTTTGGAGAGGCTTACGGACGAAAGTCCCGAGGCTTGACAAAGCGTAATTTAACAACGTTCGTAATGACCTCTCCGTGCTTTCATTTAAATTAGAATTGAATTACAATTCAGTTTGAATTATTAAATTTCTTTTATTTAAAACCAAAAAGAACCGGAAAAACAAACGTCACCAGAATGGTCCAGATGCTGTAAACGGGCAGGAACAAGGCAATGCTGATTTCCACTTTCTCAACTTCGCGCGGGTTATTTACAGAACGAAAAAGTCTGTAAGTCACTATTAACAAATTGGTGAGCATCAGTAAATTGCTTCCAAGAACAGCCAGCCGGTTCGGTGTAATTCCCCATTCCGAAATCCGGAAAACAATGGCTGAAAGCGCGATTCCGTTGATTACAATGGTCATTACCGCAAGTCCAAGCAGCAAAAGCGTTTCAATTTTGCTTCCTGCATTTTTCGAAGTTTCAATAATGGAAAAAAGAATAAGTGCCATGACACCAACCAAAAGAAGATTGAAAATAATCAAGAAATCCCTGTCATTGTACGGATCTTTTCCGGTGTAAATCACGGCTATCAAATAAACGACAAGCGTTACCAAAGCCAGCGGCGTAAAAACTTTGGCAATAATCGGAGCAACTTTGCCGACGAGCTGCGGATTGGTCTGAACAAGGTACGTGCCCAGAATCGGAGCGGCCGAAAGTCCCCAGATTCCGACATATTGAAAATAAAGCTCTTCTATTTTGACATCAATCAGCGAAAACAGCCCGACTGTAATTGCGGCCATCAAACCGCCTGCCAGAAGAATAATGGCCGTCATGACGATCAGATCACCATTGTACCGCAGAAAATCCAGCCGTTTTTGATAATTGTGCAGTTTTCCGCCGACATATGCATAGCCCAGAACCGTCCATAAAAACAACGCAAGATGCATGCAGGCTAAAACCAGCGTATCACTTGTACGGTTATCGGGAAGCAAGTTGATATAAATGGCTGCAAACAGGAATGTTATGGAAATAACAACGATATTTTTGAATTCCACTTTTTGCTTCCAGATAAAGTAAACTGCGAGCAACGGAAAAACGACAAATGCAATGTTTCTCGGATAAAAGAATTCAGGATCAATCGCCGTGAAATTCGGAATTTTGGCAATCAGGCCCGCCAGAAATGAAGCTGCAATCACAAAGATAAGCTCCTTGTTGGTGCCCCACGAAATGTCGTTACGCTCAAAGTTCAGCCGTTCATTCCAGATCTGAGCCGTTGCATTTTCCTTGATTTCCTGATAAATGATATTAAAAGCGCTTCTGAACGCCATTTTATTTTCCCGGTACAATGCTTCCAGCCGTCTGGGATTCTGAATGTTGTCAATAATTTCCTCTTTCATTTTTATTGATTGTTTGGTTCGTGAATAATTCGTTAGATTTTTATTTTGCTGTTAGCTGTTAGCTGTTTGGCTATTAGCTGCCGGTTCAAACCTTTCCTCCCTTTTCCCTTTTACCCTTTCCTCCCTTTTCAAGATGTGTCATAATTGGCTTTCATAGCTAAAAGTACTTTGCATTTCAAAGTGAATGAATAAAAAAATATAGTTTTATCGCTGGCTTCTGATCAGATCTTCCAATGCGGAAATGTGTTCTTCAAAAGCCTGTTTTCCCTGCTGGGTTATGACATACTGCGTATTGGGCTTTCGGCCGATAAACGACTTTTTGACGGCAACATATTCTTCCTTTTCCAATGCTTTCAGATGACTGGCCAGATTGCCGTCCGTTACTTCCAGATATTCCTTCAAATTGTTGAAATCCAAGGTGTCATTGACAATAAGCGCTGACATAATGCCAAGCCTTACCCTGCTTTCAAAAGCTTTATTTAACGCGTTGATGATTGTTTTCACTTCTCGTACTTTACATGCATATAAATACCATAACCGATGTGCATCAATCCAAATCCAACAGCCCAGAAAACCAATCCGTACATCGTAAAGTAAGCAGCTGCAAGACCCAGTATAATCTGGATGATTCCCAGATCCCTCATTTCTCCAAAAGTAAATTTACCGGCGTTCAGAAGAGCAAGCCCGTAAAAGATCAGCATGGAA
The DNA here is from genome assembly GCF_005860765.1 of Dyadobacter sediminis. GTDB lineage: Bacteria > Bacteroidota > Bacteroidia > Cytophagales > Spirosomataceae > Dyadobacter > Dyadobacter sediminis. The sequence continues at coordinate 1,013,950 of NZ_VCEI01000021.1, forward strand.
GGGGCAATCAGATCCAGAATTCCTTTGGAAAACAAAATCAGAATGAAGCAGCCGCCTGCAAACAGCGGAATAGCCATATTAATGACCATTCTGCGTGCCGCCGCATTCCACAGCTGCTCACCGCGCTGCCTCGACTTCCGGTAGGAAAGAAAAACAGCAGTACCGACAGCCAGAAGCAAAATCGTTAACGCTAAAATAACCAGTTCCGGGCCGTTCGCAGGCAATTGCTGTATATTCCGGTTGTACAAAGCTACATCATGCCCGTTGAAATCCAGCAGCTGAAAGGCGATATAAGCGCCGATCAGCGCATATATGCCGGCCATGATGCCAGACCAGCCCGTTAAAGACAAAAACTTGGTGGATCGTTCCATCATGGAACGGATCTCTGTCAAATCCCTGATATATTCCTGCTCTGTTTTCATAAAAAGTACTTTGCATTTCAAAGTTAAACATTGAAAATGGAATTTCCTACACGTGCAGAAAAATACTTCTGGCGAATTTTAAGAAGTTTCCGTGCCTCGCAGTTTATTGGTGATCAGTAATCCAATCAGCAATAACCGTGATTCATCGTTTGATCATTCATAACAAGCCAGTGGATAAAGCTATTGTTAATGTCAGTTTTACAGATGTTGATTCAGGAAATCAATCGTTTTTTTCCTGAATCATTCGTTGTTAATGAAACCGAGCTCAAAATTATTCGTCTGGATTGCTGCTGCATTTTCTGCCGTGCTTTTTGCAGGCAGTCGCTTAAAAGAAAATGCCCCGAAGCCGGCGTTATCAGAATGGAATAAGAAGAGTGTAAAACGCCCGCGTAAGGTAGAATCATTTATTGGCGCAGTGCTTCAGTTTTGCTGAATATTCAATAAAAACAGGAAAGCCGCCCGGATTTTTTCAGCCTGCACAAATCCTGCATTCATGGCAGTTCATGTCTTTGCGTCGAGTTTCTTGCAATAAGTTCTCCTGAAAGTATAACCTGTTCTGCCGGAAAGCTGCTCTTTTTAATGTGTTTCAGCAACAATCCGCAACTGATTTTTCCGATTTCCAGTGCCGGCTCGGCAACTGTGGAAAGGGCAGGGGAAATAATTTCAGAAATCGGGTCATTTGTAAACCCGATGACACCAACTTCTCTACCAACCTGAATGTTCCTTTTTTTTAACGCAATGATGGCTCCGACTCCTTTACGATCATTTACGGCAAAAATGGCATCGGGCGTATTCCATTTGTTTTCAAACAAAATATTCACGTCATTTTCTCCGTCTTTTTGTGAAAATCCCGAGTGTATGGTAAAATCCGGTACAATCGGCAAACCGTATTTTTCCAGGGCATGATAATATCCTTTCAGTCTGTTTTCCGTCAGTGACAAATCTTTTGTGCCTGTGATATGCGCTATTTTCTTGTAACCGCAGCCGATCAGATGTTCAACTGCCGCAAATGCGCCGTTATAATCGTCCTGCATCACTTTTGACGTATCCACTGACTTGGCAACGCGGTCAAAAAAGACAACAGGCAGGCCGTCTTCGATCATTTCCTGAAAGTGGGAACAATCATTGGAATGTGCCGACACACAAGCCAGAATCCCGTCCAGACTGCTTGCAGAAAGGTTTTTTGCTATTTTGATTTCTGTCTCAGGCGAGTCATTGGTGATGTACAGAATAATGTTAAAATCATTTTCACGCGCCATTTCCTGAATCCCGGTAATGACGGTTGAAAAATAATAATTGGTGATGCCGGGAATGATTACGCCAATATTATGCGTGCTCCGCTGAACGAGGCCGGTCGCATTGAAGTTGGGTTTATAGTTCAGTTCTTCCGCGATTTTTAGAACGTTCTGCCTTGTTTCCGCGCTCACGTCATATTTGTCCCGCAATGCCCGCGAAACCGTCGCAACCGAAATATTCAATGCTTTCGCAATGTCTTTAATCGTCGTATATCTCTTGCGCATAAAGTCTGAATCCGGTATAAAGCCAAAAAATAATTCGCCGTGTGATTGCTGATTAATTCATGCAATGGCGTGTTCTGAATAATAATTAATAATTCCCGCACCTCCAAGTACTGATTTGTCCGGCATCGTAAACGTTATCGGTAACGTTTACGCTACTATTTTCCGCATTTGGCAAGGAACCTTGAGTAATTCCTTGTAAAATTGTTTTTATTCAGAATATACTTCCGCCTATTGTTTGAAGCACTGGTTTGATGTATTCCTGTAATACACGTTCACGGAATATAATTACGGTTTAAAAACGGGCAAAGCAAGTTTCAGCAGCAAGTATTTCCACTCACCTAAACCATACCATATGATTCTTCAACTACCTATTTCAAGGTTTTCCAGAGCCTGGCTTATGCTTCTGTTTCTGTCATGCTCCGGCTTGCTTTACGGCCAGGAACAAAAAGAAATCAGCGGAAATGTACTGGACAGCTTGTCGAAAACCGGCCTGCCGGGTGTGACCGTCATTGTTAAAGGTACGCAGCGGGGAACCACGACTAATGCAGAAGGGCATTACACAATTCAGTGCGGCATGAAGGATACGCTTTCGTTCAGCTTTGTAGGTTACACGCAGAAAGAAATGTATGTCGGAACAAAAACAACCATTGATATCGCACTCGAGTCCAATGTAAATGCGCTGGATGAACTCGTTGTGGTCGGGTACGGAACGATGAAAAAAAGCGATCTGACGGGGGCGGTAATCCGGCTGGATGCCAAAACGTTTAAAAACCAGCCGATGACGCAGCTTACCGACATGCTTACGGGAACCGTTGCCGGTTTTAACGCCAATCAGAGTACTACTGCTGCCGGCGGAAGTTCTCTTCAGATCAGAGGGCCGAAATCACTGAATGCTTCCACGAATCCGATGGTGGTTATGGACGGTGTCATTTTCAACGGCAGTATTTCGGATATCAATCCGGCTGATATTGAAACAATTGATATCCTGAAAGATGCGAGTTCGGCGGCTGTGTTCGGCGCAAGGGCGGCCGGCGGAGTTATTCTGATCACGACCAAAAGAGGAACGGTCGGAAAGCCGGTAATCAACTTTTCTGCAAACGTCGGCATGACGGAAACCACGAACGATTTCAAGCCCTTTGATGCGCAGGGTTATCTTACGTTCAGAAGGGATTTGCTCCGCGCCACCAATCCGAACAATCCGAAATTTTATTATGACAATCCGGCGCAGCTTCCTGCCGGCGTAACGCTGGACCAATGGAGAAACGCAAGCAACAATCCGCAGACCGACAATACGCAGGAATGGCTCGGACGACTGCGGTTTTTCCCGATTGAAACCGAAAATTATCTGGCCGGCAAAACGGTAGACTGGTATAATGAAGTAATCCGGAAAGGCATCCGGCAGAATTATGACGTCAGCATCGGCGGCGGCTCAAAGAACGTTACGTATTACTGGTCGCTGGGTTATCAGAATAACGAAGGACTGATCCGCGGAGACAAGTTTTCTACGATCCGTTCGAGGCTGAATGTGGATTTCAAAGTGACGGACTGGCTGAACGTCGGCGTCAATACCCAGTTTGCAGACCGTGATGAAAGTACCGTTACGGCCAATCTCGGACAAATGTATCTGATGAGCCCTTATGGTTCCATGTTTGAAGCAGACGGAAGTGCTTCCTGGTATCCAAACAGTTTTGCAGTAGCCAGCCCGCTGATCGATTATTACGGTCAGGACCGTTTTAAAAAGGTCAATACGCTTTTTGCCTCCATTTATGCAAAACTGAAACTGCCGTTCGGTATGGATTACAAATTGTCTTTTCAGCCGCGTTACGAAGCTATGAAAGATTATGATTTCTGGTCTTCGGCGACGTTGGCAGGAGGTTCTTCGCGTTCCAACGGGTACGCCACGCGCGACGATGCTTCCACTTACGAATGGATTCTGGACAATCTGCTGCACTGGAATAAGGAATTCGGAGTTCATCTTTTTGACGTGACACTGCTGTACAGTTCGGAAAGAAACCGGGCATGGGCATCCACGATTACAAACCAGTCTTTTGTGCCCAATCAGAACCTCGGTTTTCACGGCCTTCAGTACGGAACCAGCCCGACCGTTTTTACCAATGACACGCAACTGACCGGCGACGCCGCCATGATCCGGCTGAATTATACTTTGCTGGATAAATATCTGTTAACGGCTTCCCTGCGAAGAGATGGTTTTTCGGCATTCGGTACAAAGCAGCCGAGAGCTGTGTTTCCGGCGCTCGCACTGGCATGGAAAATCTCGGAAGAAAAGTTTTTCAACCTTGATTTTGTAAGCCAGATGAAACTGCGGTTATCCTACGGCGTGAACGGGAACCGCGATATCGGCGCTTATTCGGCCATTGCGCAAATGTTTTCCACGCAGTATTACGATGGCTCCAATGTACAGGTCGGCGTTTATCCGAATACGCTGGCTAATCCGAACCTGGTTTGGGAAAGAACGGAATCCATCAATCTGGGCATGGACCTGAGCATACTGAAAAACCGTGTGGACCTCAGCATGGAATATTATGACATGACGACTTCCAATTTGCTGATGAACCGCCTGCTTCCGGAAATTACAGGATTCAGGAACATCGTTTCCAACCTTGGCCAGCTTGGGAACAAGGGTTTCGAAATGACCATCAATACCGTCAATACGGAAAAGAAAAATTTCAGCTGGCGTTCCAGTCTGGTGTTTTCATTTAACCGGAATAAAATCAAAAGGCTGTTCGGAGATTACAAGGAAGAAACCATTGACGGCAATGCGGTGAGAACGGAACTTCCGGATTACACCAATGAATGGTTTCCGGGACAGGCGCTGGACCGTGTCTGGAATTACGACGTAAACGGAATCTGGCAGACGAATGAAAAAGATGCTGCCGCCGTTTACAAGCTGGAACCGGGCGATTTCAAAGCTACGGACGTGGACGGAAACGGAAAATACGAGGCGCTTCTGGATAAAAGGTTCATTGGTTACCGTCAGCCAAGGTTCCGGCTCGGACTCCGGAATGAATTTACCTTTTTCAAAAATTTCTCGGCCTCCGTTTTCTTGAGAAGCGAACTCGGCCACATTGCACCGTTTGCCGAAGGACTGCGCACGGGCGGATCGGATACGTACGACAGAAGGAACACCAACGATTTTCCTTACTGGACACCTGAAAACGGCATTAATGATTTTCCGAGACTGAACACCAATACCAATGTTTTTGGCGGCGGGATCAAGGTTTACAAACCGCTTTCTTTTGTCCGGATTCAGGATGTGAACATTGCGTATGCATTGCCGTCGGAGCTTGCAACAAGGCTGAAAATGAACAATATGCGTGTTTTTGCTTCGGTCAGGAATCTGTACAGCTTCAACAAATGGCCCGGCTGGGACCCGGAAGCGTGGGACAATGCCGGAAATAATGTGCCGATGCCGCGGAATTTTACTATCGGACTCACCTTGTCACTGTAATCTGGAGCATAACCCTAAATGAAAAGAATTATGAAATTACTCAGACCACTATCTGCAGCATACTTTATACTCTTGGTTGCACTGACTTCCTGTAACAAGGATTGGCTGAAACCCGAGCCGCTTTCCTTTTTCAGTCCTGAAAACGTTTTTACGGACAAGACCGGTTTTGAGTCGTTGATCATTACGATGCGAAAAGACCTTAAAAACGAAAATACGGGAACGATGCCCAATCTGACCATGGAATTTGCAGCTTCGGACCTTGCTTCGCCGTGGTCGCAGCTGGATTTTTATAACCTCACGCCGAATACGGATCAGTACTATCGTTTTCTGGCCATGTTTACGCAGATTTATACTTCCATAAAAAATACCAACGTACTGATCTCCAGAATTGATCATATCAAGTGGACATCTGAAGAAGAACGCAACGGCATCCTGGCGGAAGCATACTGGCACCGGTCTTACTGGTATTACCGGCTTGTGAATTCCTATGGTGATGTTCCGTTTATCAGCAAGGAAATAGAAGGCGCAAAGCTGGATTTCCAGACGCACAGCCGGGAAGCCATTTTAAAGAAAATACAATCAGATCTGGAATTTGCCGTTCAGTGGCTGCCCGTTACGGCCAAAGCCGGTGCGGTATCCAAAGGTGCGGGAAATCATTTGCTTGCGAAAGTTTACCTCGCCAATCTGGAATTTGACAAGGCCATAAAAGCTGCAAACAATGTGATTTCAGGACCTTATGCGCTGATGATGCAGCGCTTCGGGATTGATGCCGCCAAACCGCAGCGTAACCTGATCTGGGATCTGCACCGTTCCAAGAATTTCAGCAGCACGCAGAATACCGAAACTATTCTTGCCTCCATAGATCGTTACGAAGCGCCGCCGGGAGCAAGGTCGCTTGGTCTTTATACGATGCGTTTGTACAATCCGCAATGGTTTCAGCCACAGGTGCTGGACAGTCAGGGAAAGCCCGGCATGGTGGCGAGCGGGCCGATGTACGATTCTTTGGGAAGAGGAAACGCCAACATTCGCCTGACAGGTTATTATCAGTACGATATCTGGACTTACAAGGGCGTCAACTGGCGCGTTACGCCGGATTTGAGAAGAAGCGATATCAACTGGGTGGATATTGACGAACTGAAATACAACAATCCGGCATCGGTCGATTTCGGCAAGCCTGTAAATATCAGGTTTCTGGCTGCGCAAGTAGATACTTTCAAGCATGTGTACGCCATTCCGCATTACATCATGTACAATCCAATGGACGATCCGAAAGCCATACCCGTAGGCGGCAACGGCGACTGGTATATTTTCCGACTGGCCGAAACGTATCTTTTAAGAGCCGAAGCGTATTACTGGAAAGGACAGCTTGCCTTAGCCGCAGCGGACCTTAACAAAGTAAGGGAACGTGCAAAAGCATTGCCGGTTACAGCCGCCGATGTAAATATCCATTTCATTCTGGATGAACGCGCCCGCGAACTGTTTGCCGAAGAACCCCGGCATTCCGAGCTGGTGAGAATCTCATACATCATGGCGAAATCGAATCTGGGCGGATACAGTTTAAGCAATTTCAGTACCAAAAACTTCTATTTTGACCGGGTAATGAAATACAATAATACGTACGAAAAGAAAATCCAGCTGTTGGGTAACACCGCAAATATGGCGCCTTTTCATGCACTCTGGCCCATTCCGTCGCTGGTGATTACGGCTAATACACAGGGCGTAATCAATCAGAATGCCGGCTACAACGGCGCTGAACTGAATATTGCGCCGCTTACGACCATTGAATAGTATGTTAAATTTTCCGGCCGGACAAACTACGATTTCCCGGCTTCAATAAAACGGATCAGCAATGAACAAGAGAGCATTTTTAAAACTTACCGCACTGGGCGGAACCGGTCTGGCAAGCGGCATTTTCCAGCAGGGCTGTACAACAGGCAAAGCTACTTCGCAGTTGCCGGCCATCAAAAAACAGGCGGAAGCAGCGCATCGCCAGACTTTCAACATGTCGGGCTATGCGGCGCCGAAAATAGATACCGTCCGAATGGCTTACATAGGTCTGGGCAACCGGGGCGGAGGCGCCATCAAGCGCATCGTTCATCTGGATAATGTGGAAGTAAAGGCGTTGTGCGATATCCGGGAGGAAAATGCAGTCGCAGCCGGAAAGACTTTTGAAGGAACTTCGCACAAACCGCAGCTTTATTCAGGCCATGCGGACGAATGGAAAAAAGTCTGCGAACGCGACGACATCGATCTGATTTATATTTGTACGCCCTGGAACCTGCACACACCGATGGCGCTTTATGCCATGGAACACGGCAAGCACGTCGCCTGCGAAATTCCGATTGCCACGACGGTGGAAGACTGCTGGAAACTCGTTGAAACTTCCGAACGTACCAAAAAGCATTGCATGATGCTGGAAAACTGCTGCTACGATTTCTTCGAGCTGCTTACGCTGAACATGGCGCGCCAGGGGTTTTTCGGCGAGATCGTGCACGTGGAAGGCGCCTATATCCATGACATTTATGAATCGTTTTTTGATAAAACCAAAAGGTATGATCTGTGGCGATTGAGAGAAAACCAGAAAAATGGTAATCTGTATCCGACGCACGGACTCGGGCCGGTTTGTCAGGTGCTCAATATCAACCGAGGCGATAAAATGGATTATCTGGTTTCTACTGCGAGCAATGATTTCATGCTTGCTGCAAAAGCCAATGAAATGGCAAAAACAGATCCGGCCTTCAAGGAATTTGAAGGGAAAAGCTTTCGAGGAAATATGAATACGACGACAATCCGGACCAATAAAGGCAAAACCATTATGTTGCAGCACGACGTGACGTCGCCGCGGCCGTACTCACGGATTCACCTCATCAGCGGCACGAAAGGAACTGCCCAGAAATACCCGTTGCCCGGAAAAATTTCACATGGCCATGAATGGATTTCGGAAGAGGAATATAAAGTGCTTGAAAAAAAGTATCAGCCTGAAATTGTGACCAGAATCGGCGAGCTGGCCAAAAAAGTAGGCGGGCACGGCGGTATGGATTTTTTAATGGACTGGCGTTTGATCGACTGTCTGCGCAACGGACTTCCGCTGGATCAGGATGTATACGATGCGGCTTCGTGGAGCGTGATCGCGCCGCTGAGTGAATGGTCGGTTGCCAACCGTTCCAATTCCATTGACGTTCCCGATTTTACTTCCGGCGCATGGAAAACGAATACGCCGGTTGATATTGAGCTTAAAAAAGGAGGAAATACACTTGTCAAGGCATAAAAAGCCTAAGTTTTAATTATTAAAATGATTTGAATGAAAATTATCATCTCGAACAACAGCCAGGAATTGGGCCGGGCCGCAGGAAGTGAAGCCGCAGATTTGATTCGCCGCACTATTTCGGAAAAAGGAAAAGCCAATATCATTCTGGCTACGGGTACAAGCCAGTTTGAAACAATCAGTCAGCTTCTGAAGGAAGAGGACATTGACTGGTCAAAAGTAACCATGTTTCATCTGGACGAATATATCGGTTTGCCTGTAACGCATCCGGCCAGTTTCCGAAAGTATTTAAAAGAACGTTTTCTGGAAAATGTCCCGCCATTGCATGAAGTATTTCTGATTAACGGCGAAGCAGACTCTGAAACGGAACTAAGCCGGTTAAACAAGCTGATTTCAGAACATCCGGTTGATGTTGCGCTCGTTGGAATCGGTGAAAACGGGCATTTGGCTTTTAATGATCCGCCGGCTGATTTTGATACGGAGCAGCCTTATCTCGTCGTCAATCTGGACGAGCCGTGCCGCAGACAGCAAATGAATGAAGGCTGGTTTGAATCGCTTGAAGACGTGCCTCAGCAGGCAATCAGCATGTCGGTCAAGCAGATCATGAAATCGGAGCATATTATTTGTTCGGTTCCTGATGAACGCAAAGCGCAGGCTGTAAGCGACAGTCTGCTGCAAAATGTAAGCAATAAATTTCCGGCAAGCATCCTGCAGTTGCACCCGAGCTGCACGTGTTTTCTGGATAACAGTTCTGCTGAAATTTATTTAAAATCGAAACCGGATGAAGTAGTGACGTTCTGAGAAATGTAACAGAAGAAGTTTTTTCAGGCTTTGCAGCATTTGAGCATTTTCAAATTGGTTATGTTCAAATGCCTGCAAAACCAAAGTGTACTTTACAACGGGTAAATTACACTTCCGGCGTTATACGCCTTACTGCAACAGCCACATCCATGGCAATTCCGGAAATACTGAAAAGAAGATTTCCCGCTGATTTCAGTTCCAAAGTTTCGGACCGGATCGTTTGTCCGGTGCGTGTATCCCAGCTTGTAATGGAATAAGTGCCGGATTCCATTCCGGGAATATTGACTTCAGTATCCAATGAATTTGCCTGTTCATTCAGGATGTGTAACGTTCTTGTCACCTTTTTGTTGATATCCGTCCGGAGCAGCCATACAACTGCCTGTTGGCCATCAGCACAGGCAAAAACGGCAAATGCCCGATGGCTTGACTTTACTTCGTGATTTAGGTTTCTGCGCCTGAAATTTTGCCAGTCGATCAATTTTGTGAATTCCGCCATGTTTTTCTGAGCAGCACGCATGCCGTGAGTCAGGCAGTGCGGATGCCGGTTTGGCCAGCGCATACCGCCGCCTGCTGCGCCCGAAGCAAGATGCGCCCATTGAATATGACGAAAATATTCATCATCAAAATAAGCCGGAAAAGTAATATGCTTGTCTTTGAAGGCATGAATCGGCCCGTGTTCACTGTCGAAAAACGGCCTGTTTGCGGGTAAATGTTCCAGTGCTTCCCGAACGAGCCTTCCGGTACAAATGGCTGATGCCACCGTATCTTTCGGATTGTCGATCGTAGCTGCATCATAAAAATGCGTGCTTGCAAAATCAAGCAGCGGATGCCGGAAGATAACATCTGCAACGGCAGGCTGTTCATTCAGTACCGGCCCGAAAAGCGATACGGTCTGCGGATGGCAGCGTCCGTAAAGCCGCATTTCTGTTTCGCGCAGATGCCGGCTGAGCTCGCCCACAAAATTGCCGAAAACGTCCGTTCGGCCGCTTGCATGTGCCGGATGGATTTCGTTCCACAGGTCCCAGGCAAACAGAACGCCGCTGCCGCCCCATCTTTCGGCAACGAAACTGAGCCTGTTTTTGACAGCTTTTAATGTGTCTTCACATAAAAGCCATTCCGAACGTTTTTTGCAAGGACCGCCATTTGCAGCATTGTACGGATGATGTTTCCAGCGGATCCACATCCAGAAAGTATCCACCGGCGTAAGCAGAATGCGCATATGATACTTTGCGCAAAGCAGAAAAAGATCGTCCCATAACGCGACCATATTTTTGGAAAACGTGCCGGCAGGCTTTTCAAAATAGCGGCTTTCGCCCTGTGCGTATTCCAGCATCAGCCGCAGGCACGTTACGCCATGTCCCGCAAGCCAGGCCAGATGACCTTCCACCTGCTGCAGATTTTTACGTCGGAAAAGTCCTGCAAAATCAGGCCATGTGATGGCGTCATTTTGTCCGACCGGCGTCCAGTCTTCGCCGTTTTCAGTTATAAAATAAGGCGCATCTTTTGCAACCTGAATCCACGGGATGTTGGGTAGAGATTTAAAATCAGGAAATAATTTGCCTTGTACTGTTTCGGGATGATTTATATCGGATGTATTCAGATTTGCGTCATGATCCGGTGAAAACAAATTGAGTTGCTCCGGATGTTCGGTCTTTGGTTTCATCGGGTTAAGTAATTGTTTTAATCTTTTTGTATTGGCTGTTCAAAAGTAATCTACTTTCTGAGCAAGGTAAGAATAGCCTGCCCGGAATAACAAGATTGCCGGAAGAAATGACGCTGAAATGACGAAAAATATTAAACAAGACTTGATTTGATCTCAATGCTTTCTGACGTAAATCTCGAGAATTTCCTGATTGATGTCCAGACTGTCGATTTTTTCAATGCCGGATTGGATCAATGAATCTCCTTTGGTCCGCAGCTTGAAATGAAAGTCCCTGTTTTCCCATTCGCGGTAATTGCAGTATTGCAGATGCTCCGAATAATCCTCGCCTTTCAGCTCATACGTACCGCCGCCTGCATCAAAAACTGCCGAATCGCCTTTTCCCTGACTGGTGTCGTGTTTCAGAAAGGAAAAATGATTCCCGGCAAACATCTTGATCATTTCCTGACCTTTAACCGGATAAGTGACCGTTGTGTCACCTTTGGCAATAACCCGGCTGGAAACCAGTTCCCATGTTCCGGTAATGGATGGTAATGCAGTTTCGTCCGTTGTCGTTTTTTTGTCATTGCAGGACGTCATCATGATCATTAAAGCACAACAGGCAAGGAGTTTGGACTTCATAGGTCTATTTAGGATTGAGGATTATACTTCGGGCAAGTTACTCTAATTGTTTAATGAAAATATAGTTTTAACAATGCTGAGATGCATTTTTTTTGTAAAACCGCATCCTGCCAATCCGCAGAGCGGCTCCCTGTTTGTAGCACGTAAATGCATAGGATGTTCATTGGCCTTGGCGGGGCCTTCTGATAAAATTGTGGATGCCAGAAGGCTCCTCCGGAGGAGCCAAAAAAAATCGCCTCTATGCTTTTTTCTAGAAACAGAAAGCTCCTCCGGAGCTTGGCGCTGGTGCCTTGTTGTTTAGTTCTACCCATAGAAAACCGCATCCTGCCAATCCGCAGAGCGGCTCCCTGTTTGTAGCACGTAAATGCATAAGATGTTCATTGGCCCCGGCGGGGCCTTCTGATAAAATTGTGGATGCCAGAAGGCTCCTCCGGAGCCAAAAAAATTGCCGCTATGCTTTTTTCTAGAAACAGAAAGCTCCTCCGGAGCTTGGCGCTGGTGCCTTATTGTTTAGTTCCACCCATAGAAAACCGCATTCAGCCAAGCCTCGGAGCGGCTCCCTGTTTGTAGCACGAAAATACACGTGATGTTTATTGGCCCCGCCGGGGTTTCCTGATAAAATTGTGGACGCCAGAAGGCTCCTCCGGAGCCAAAAAAAATCGCCGCTATGCTTTTTTCTAGAAACAGAAAGCTCCTCCGGAGCTTGGCGCTGGTGCCTTATTGTTTAGTTCTACCCATGGGAAAACCGCATTCAGCCAATCCGCAGAGCGGCTCCCTGTTTGTAGCACGTAAATGCATAGGATGTTCATTGGCCCCGGCGGGGCCTCCTAATAAAATTGTGGATGCCAGAAGGCTCCGGAGGAGCCAACAGCTTTCTTTTTAGCATGTCAAATCTGTTTCCTAAAACTTATTCACCGCGTTCAGGAACAACAACGTAGCCGCCGGCTGTTACCAAAACAGAGCAATTTTCATCTTCCAATGGGCATCAAGGAATTTTTAAATTACCTTTGCACCATAAAACGATACCATGATTTATTTCTTCGCCGACGATCACAATACTGTTTTTGCCCTACAAACAGAGCGCATACTTACAGACTCCGATATTTCAAAACTAAGCTGGCTTTTTGGCGGCGCACAACGCATGGAAGAAACGGTCATTACAGATTCCTTTGTAGGTCCACGCGCTGCCATGATTACGCCATGGAGCACCAATGCCGTTGAAATAACGCAGAATATGGACATTCAGGGCATTGTCCGGATTGAGGAGTTTAAAAGGGTAGAAGCCGGCTTTGACGGTTTTGACCCCATGCTTTCGCAGAAGTACAACGAGCTTGATCAGGATATTTACACGATCCGTATTCAGCCTGAACCTGTGCTGGAAATCAGCGATATTGCTGCATATAACAAGCAGGAAGGACTTTCGCTCAGTGATGAGGAAGTGGATTATCTGAATAAACTGGCTCAAAAACTCGGTCGCAAACTAACCGATTCGGAAGTCTTTGGTTTTTCTCAGGTCAATTCGGAACATTGCCGCCACAAGATTTTCAACGGCACTTTCGTCATTGACGGCGAGGAACAGCCGGTTTCTCTCTTCAAGCTGATCCGTAAAACTTCTGAAACGAATCCCAATGGAATTGTTTCTGCTTATAAAGACAATGTCGCTTTTGTAAAAGGGCCCACAGTGCAGCAGTTTGCGCCGAAAAGGCCGGATGTTCCTGAGTATTACGAAATAAAAGATTTTGAATCCGTTATCTCGCTGAAAGCGGAAACACATAATTTTCCTACCACCGTGGAGCCTTTCAACGGAGCGGCAACGGGTTCCGGCGGAGAAATCCGCGACCGGCTGGCCGGCGGACAAGGCTCCATTCCATTGGCCGGAACGGCTGTTTATATGACCGCGCTTTCGCGTCTGGAAGAAAACCGTCCGTGGGAAAAAGGCGTGGAGGAAAGAAAATGGCTTTATCAGACGCCGATGGACATTCTGATAAAGGCTTCCAACGGTGCTACCGATTTTGGGAATAAATTCGGTCAGCCGCTGATCGTGGGTTCCGTACTTACTTTTGAGCATGAAGAAGAAGGCCGTAAGCTGGGTTATGACAAAGTAATTATGCAGGCCGGCGGGATCGGATACGGAAAAGCAGACCAGGCGAAAAAAGACAAGCCGCAGACGGATGACAAAATCGTGGTGCTCGGCGGTGAAAATTACCGGATCGGAATGGGCGGCGCAGCCGTATCTTCTGCGGATACCGGCGCTTTCGGTTCCGGTATTGAGCTGAATGCCGTGCAGCGTTCCAATCCTGAAATGCAGAAACGCGTAGCCAATGCGGTTCGCGGCATGGTGGAAAGTGACAACAATACCATTATTTCCATTCACGATCACGGTGCAGGCGGTCATTTGAACTGCCTTTCCGAACTGGTGGAAGAAACGGGCGGAAAAATTGATCTGGATAAATTACCCGTTGGCGATCCGACGCTTTCTGCCAAAGAAATCATCGGGAACGAATCCCAGGAACGTATGGGAATTGTGATCGGCAAGGAAAACCTGGAAACTTTACAGAAAATTGCAGATCGCGAAAGAGCGCCGATGTATACAGTCGGCGACGTAACGGGCAATCACCGCTTTACTTTCGAATCAGCCAAAACGGGCGCTCGTCCGATGGATCTGGAACTGGACGATATGTTCGGCAGCTCGCCAAAGGTGGTAATGCAGGACAAAACAGTTGAAAGAAAGTATGAGCCGGTTGCTTATGACATTGCAAAGCTTCATGAATACCTTGAACAATTGCTGCAACTGGAAGCCGTTGCCAGCAAGGACTGGCTTACGAATAAAGTAGACCGCTGCGTGGGCGGACGCGTTGCCAAGCAGCAATGTGCCGGTCCGCTTCAGTTGCCTTTGAACAACGTCGGCGTTATGGCGCTGGACTTTCGGGGAATTGACGGTATTGCGACTTCGGTCGGACATGCGCCGCTTTCTGCTTTGATTGATCCCGCTGCCGGAAGCCGTAACGCCATTGCCGAAGCGCTTTCCAACATCGTATGGGCACCTCTGAAAGACGGCCTTACAAGCGTTTCGCTTTCTGCCAATTGGATGTGGGCATGTAAAAACGAAGGCGAGGATGCCCGTTTGTACAAGGCCGTAAAAGCGTGTTCGGAGTTTGCGATCAGTCTGGGAATCAATATTCCTACGGGAAAAGATTCGCTTTCGATGAAGCAGAAGTACAAAGATGCGGAAGTGATTGCACCGGGCACGGTGATTATTTCTGCAGCCGGGCATTGCGATGACATTACAGCCGTTGTGGAACCGGTTTTGCGCAAAACCGGCGGCTCCATCTATTATATCAATCTTTCCGGCGACCGTTACAAGCTGGGCGGTTCGTCATTCGCACAAATCCTGAACAAAATCGGTTCTGAAACGCCGGATATGCTGGATGCAAATACATTTAAAACGGCATTCAATACGATTCAGGAACTGATCAAAAGCGGAAAAATACAGGCCGGGCACGACATCGGCAGCGGCGGGCTGATTACGACTTTGCTTGAAATGTGTTTTGCAGACCGCGATCTGGGCGCTGCGATTGACCTTTCCGCGCTTGGCGATCAGGATATGATTGAAAAACTCTTTGCTGAAAACAACGGAATCGTTTTCCAGGCCGACGAGTCTGCCGAGGAAATTCTTGCTGCAAACGGCGTTGCTTTTCACAAGATCGGAACCGTAAATATGGCGGCTACTTTGGTTGTAAAAGATGCAGCCGGAACATGGGATTTTGACATAGATCAGCTGCGCGACGTCTGGTTCAAAACTTCCTATCTGCTGGATTGCAGGCAAAGCGGCCCGCAACTGGCAAAGGAACGCTACGACAATTATAAATTTCAGCTGCTCCGCTACAATTTCCCTGCTCATTTCGACGGGAAAAAACCGGAAATCGACCCTTCAAAACCAAGGCCGAAGGCAGCCATATTGCGTGAAAAAGGCAGTAATTCCGAAAGGGAGCTGGCTAATGCCATGTATCTGGCCGGTTTTGACGTAAAAGACGTGCATATGACCGATCTGATTTCGGGCCGGGAAACGCTGGAAGATATCCAGTTCATCGGAGCCGTAGGCGGATTTTCCAATTCGGATGTGCTGGGTTCTGCCAAAGGCTGGGCGGGTGCATTTCTTTACAATGAAAAGGCAAAAATTGCGCTTGAAAACTTCTTTAAACGCGATGATACCCTGTCTGTGGGTGTCTGCAACGGCTGTCAGTTATTCATTGAACTTGGTTTGATTAATGGCGATCATGAAGAAAAACCGAAAATGCTGCATAACAAAAGCGGCAAGCACGAAAGTATTTTCACGTCACTGACCATTCAGAAAAATAAATCGGTGATGCTTTCTTCGCTTGCGGGCAGTACGCTTGGCGTCTGGGTTTCACACGGTGAAGGCCGTTTCGAATTTCCGTTTACTGAAAACCGCTATCAAATCGTTGCCAAATACGGCTATGAAACATATCCGGCTTGTCCGAACGGCTCCGGCTTTAACACGGCCATGCTTTGTGACGAATCCGGAAGGCACCTTGTCATGATGCCGCACATCGAAAGATCGCTTTTTCAATGGCATTGGGCCAACTATCCCGAAGGAAGAAAAGACGAGGTTTCACCTTGGATGGAGGCTTTTGTGAACGCAAGGAAATGGATTGAAAACCTGGAAAAATAATTTGACAGATTTATAACAGTTGGCAGTGAATTTCGGATAGCCCGGCTATGGAAAGTTCACTGCTATTTTTTATAGTGTTTCTTCATACCAGAAATCGTGGGAATTCTTATATTGGGACAAAAATAACCTGAACCCTGATGAAGAAATTTCTGCTGTTTTTTGCCTTGCTTTTATCAATGGCCGGAGCTGGCCCGCGTAAAATTTCCTGGGTTGCCATTGGCGATTCCATTACTTATCTCAACGATCATCCGGATGAAACCGGAAACCGTATCACCAAAGGGTACATGGCGCTGATTGCTGAAAAGTACCCGTTTGTAAGTTATATCAATCAGGGCCATAATGGCTGGACATCGGTAAATATTGCCGATAAAATCAATGATCTCGGGTTGGTAAAAGCCGATGTATATACCGTTTTTCTGGGTACAAATGACTGGTGGCAGGGAAAAACGCTCGGTACTATCGCTGATTACGAGCAGCAAACCGGCACCGGAACCGTTTATGGCTCATTTCGTGTCATCACGGATAAACTGAAAAAGCTGAACAAAAAAGCAGAAATAATACTCATCACACCTATGCAGCGCGGTGATTTTGTTTATATCAACGGTGCCAAAAACAATGCATACGGTTCATATAAACCGAAGAACGGGCAGACTCTGGAACAATTTGCGAAGGCTATTGTCGAAATCGGAAAACTTGAAAAATATCCTGTTCTGGATTTGTACCATGAAAGCGGGATTACGCTGGAAAACATGGTCCATTTTAAAAGGCTGAAAGATCCGGCTTCTGGAAATTACAATGATTATACTTATCCTGCTTACACCAATATTCCTTTTGATCCCGAAAAAGACGAATATCCATATCCGGCGGAAGCAGTGGACATGACTTATGACGGGCTTCATCCATCCGACAAAGGTTATGCAGTCATTGCGGAAAAGCTTGCAGAAAAGTGGAAAAAGCTGAAATGAACATTTTTAAATAGCCCTATTACTGTTCGCCAGCGGTTAGTGCCTGTTTCAGACTTGCAAGCAGCTTGAACATAGCCGTGTTAACGGCGTCATTATCTGCTTTTGCTGTTTTCAGCGCTTCTTCTGCTTCAGTGCGGTTTTTGCGGTTGTTTTCTGTTTTTACGGCCTGTTCTTTTGCCGTTACCACATCGTTGTTTTTAATACCAAGCCTTTCCGGGCTGTGTAATCTTGAAATGCCGTCAAGCCTGTCAATTCTTGCCTGATACCTGTTATCCTCGCAATCAATTGCAAGTTGGAACCTTACGTATTCGTACGAAGAACCTGAAACCGGAACGTAGCTGATGATAGCAAGTTTTCCGGATTGCGGATCATCCTGCTTAACTGCATTTTCATAATTTCCGAAAGTGGCTGAGATCCAGTTCTGGGCATTTTTGTAAATGGTTGCCCTCGATTTGTCCGCTTTTCCCAGATCGGCGTAATAAACGTTTTTATCCTTGTCAAGCGGCAGCAGGCCATCCTGACCAAAGCCGTTGTAAAAGCTTAAAAGCAACAGAAGTAATGCGATGTATTTCAATTTTCAGATCGTAATTTGATGCTTAAAGGTAAGAATAAAAGCAGGCGGGAATCAACTTCTTTACAATTCATCCGGCTACTGCTTGCAATTATGCGGGTAACTTTTGAATATTCGCAATACCAACGAAGCGGTTAAATTGGACAAACCTGCAATCAGTGCAGCTTTTGTACATATTCTGCAAACTAATTATCAAATGGCTATTATATCTGAATCAGAACTCCTGCACACGGCTGACAACAGGTTTAAAAGTTCATTGGAATATAAGCTGAATCATACTCAACGGAAATGCTTTTTAACTCGCTGCACTTTGTTATCTTTTTCATTTTTGTTACAACACTTTATTATACGATTAACTGGCGTCTGCGCTGGATTCTTTTACTGGCGGCGAGTGCTTACTTTTATGCTTCGTTCATTCCGGCTTATCTGCTGATTCTGGGTGTAGTGATTGTTATTGATTACGCCGCCGGCATATGGATCGAAAATTCGGCGGGCAAAAAACGGCGGTGGATTCTCATTCTGAGCCTTGTGGCAAATGTCGGCTTTCTGGCTTTTTTCAAATATTTTGATTTTCTGAGCATTAATTTCTCCGCTTTGCTTGGATTCGCCGGACAAAAAAATCAGGTTCCGCTGTTCAGGGAGCTTTATCCCTCATTAATCCTGCCGATCGGACTTTCATTTCATACTTTCCAGTCCATGAGCTATACCATTGAAGTATACCGCGGCAATCAGAAAGCGGAAAAAAACTTTGGCATCTATGCACTGTATGTTCTTTTTTATCCGCAGCTCGTGGCCGGGCCCATCGAACGGCCGCAGAACGTGCTCTGGCAATTTCACAAGAAAATGGAATTTGACTGGGAAAACATCCGGATCGGATTATGGATGATTGCATGGGGACTGTTCAAGAAAGTGGTCATTGCCGACCGGCTCGCACTGGTTACAGACCATGCGTTCGGCGATGTGGCCGGCCAGAATGCTTCCACGCTGATCATTGCCGTTGTTTTTTACAGCTTTCAGATCTACTGCGATTTTTCGGGCTATTCGGATATTGCCATCGGTACCGCCCGAACCATGGGTTTTAAACTCATGACCAATTTCAGAGCGCCTTACTTTTCAGCTTCCATTTCAGAATTCTGGAAAAGATGGCATATTTCATTGTCTACATGGTTCCGGGATTACGTGTACATCCCGCTCGGAGGAAACCGCGTCGGAAAGTCGCGTCTTTATATAAACACCATGATTGTGTTTCTGTTAAGCGGGCTTTGGCACGGTGCAGACTGGAAATTCATTATCTGGGGCGGCATTCACGGCATTTACCTCATCCTTGCACAGTTTATGAAAGGCGTTCCGTGGTGGCCGGCATCGAATAAAAATCAAGTTTCTCCGGTTGTAAAAACCTTTCATGTTATCTGGACATTCTTGCTGGTGGCAATTGCATGGATATTTTTCAGGGCCGGCAGTACAGCCGAAGCAATTGAGATCATTTCCGTTATATTTGATCCGGCTGCTTACGCGGTTCCGAAAATCGGTATCAATGGCACCGAGTTCGGGTTTTGCATGTTCCTGATCGCATTATTGATGTTCAAGGATTATTATTTACCGGATTATGTGCCGCAAAAGCCTGCATTCTGGCTTTCTTTCTTCACAGTTTCTTTTCTGTGTTACCTTTTCGGCGTGTTCAACAGCAATCAGTTTATTTATTTTCAGTTTTAAATTATGAACCGGATGTACGGCTTGCTCCGTCTTTTTTTAATTGCAGCTTCCGGGATTATCCTTGTTGTGGGTTTATCTTCCAACCTGCAGAGACAAATTTTCGAATGGGGCCTTATTCCGGATCAGTACCGTTTCGGAGATCTTTACAATGTATCCAATCTGAAGAAATTCAAGGAAACGGATATGCAGCAGAATTCGCAGCTTACGGAAGCGGACAAGCCTGCAAAAAGATTTGATCATGTAGATCTTTATACCATTGGTGACAGCTTTACACCGATGGATACCAGTTTTTATGCCGGCAGAAATAATTACCATATCTGGCTTGGCGTAAATGTGGATACAGCCCGGCTGCATCCTGACCGTAAATCCATTCTGGTTATAGAAATTATTGAAAGAACCATTCAGGAGCGGCTTAAAAGCGATTACCGGAAACTCTACATCAACATGGGTTTTCAGTTTGAAAATAAACCGGCAACAAATAAACCCGCTGAAAAAACCGATCCGGCTTCCTTCTGGTGGGACCAGTTCGGGCATCAGATTAACCAGCGGCTGGAATTTCTGCTTTTTAACTCTGAACCGTTTCTGAAAATCAAGGAACTGAAAGCCGGAATCATGCTTTCATGGTTTAACCGGACGCATACCGGTTCGCTTGTTTCGGCCAACCGGGAGTATATATTTTATGATGTAGAGGCAAATCCGAAAAGTGTTTTGTCGCCATTCGCCGCAGTTGGCCCGGCATCCGTTGATACGGTAGTTACAAACATGAACGCCATTCGGGATTATTATAAAAACGCCGGTTTTGATGAAGTCTATTTTTGTCTGCTGCCCAACAAAGTGACGGTTTGCGAGCCCGACAGGTCCGTATATAACAACCAGATTACACGAATTGAACAGCATCCTGCGTTGAAAGCACCGTTTTTATCACTTCACCGGGAAATTCGCAGGCATCCGGAGTGGTTCCATAAAGGCGACGGACACTGGAATGTGCATGGAAAACGGCTCTGGCTGCGGCATGTCAACAAACTGGTCGAAGAATGGAGTGTGAGTAAAAGCGCCGCCATCCGGTGAAAAACGGATCCGGATGTAAGCGGACAGGAGGAATCGGAATAGTTCAACGGCATGGCATGGATCATCCTGTAAAAAAGGAAGGGCATCACGAGTAGTTACAACCTTCACCAAACTTTTTCACCAAACCAGTTATACCATCATGGGAAAAGGAAAAGAATTGTTCGGACATTACAATGATCTTGCAAAAGAAAAAGGGCCGGGGAGTGAAGAAAGTACTTACGCGGGCGTTCTGTTTCAGGCACTGCTGATGCTGGGCGAACGCCGTGTTTTCGAACTGCTGGAAGAAGCCGATGAAACCGGAAAAAAGCTGCATTTTGAATACAAGACAGATCCTGAAAAAGGGACCAAAGACCTCAGCGGCATAACCCTGGTCTGAAAGAACTCACTGCTTCACAGGTATTCTGAAAAAGCGTATAAAGCATTTTGTTATTACACTTTTTAACTCAAATCCCATTATTAATTTCCAAAAAGCTAAACATCAATAGCTAACAGCCAACAGCCATTCCGTACGCAACCATGTTCAAGCTGCATGATCGCTGAAATGCAGGTACAGCAGGTTCTGGTATGAAATTTTTGCAGATTCAGACATAGATTGACAGCACATCCTCGTGATGAAAATAAATAAACATGTCTGAACACAAAAAGAAAAATACAAGTACTCAATCGTTTGCTGCATTTAAGGTTTTCTATCATTTTTTATTTCTTCTGATTTTCTCTGCATGTGCCGTTTCATTCACGGCCAATGCGCAGCGTTCCGATTCCACGGGAAAAAGGAGCATTGTAATTCCGGATACGCTTTTATTTAAAATAGAACAGGCCCAGGCGGTGATCACCCAGATCAACACGGCTAATACAAAAGGTTACAACAGCGGTAACATCCGGCGTGAACTCAAGACCATCAAAGGCAACGCCGGCCATATACAGCGCGCGCTTGCTGACACCGAGGCTATTCCGAATAATAAAGATCTTCTGAATTACCGGATTATGCTCACCGATGTACAGCAGAAAACCACACAATGGCGAAAGTTGCTGTCGAGGCACAATGCGGAACTGCAGCAGATGTCCGAACAGATCATTGAATTCGGACGGGATTCGTTACTGGCTGTCAACAACCGCGATACGACACAGAAAAAGCTTTACTCCGGACAGATTTATGATTTGAGGCAAAGGCTGCAGCAAGCCGGAAAGATTACGACGGCCAATCTGGATACGGTCAGCAATCTGCTTGCGGACGTATCGGAAGTGTACTTTCTGGCCAATGATCTTCAGTCCACCATCAGCGGTTATCTGAAGGAATCCGGCCGCAATTTGTTCGGCAGGGAAACAAGCTACATCTGGAAGCCTTCTGTCCGCGACAATCAGGAAAAGGTCAGGAACATGATCAGCGTTTCCTATTTGGGCCAGAACAATATTCTGAGGTATTTTTTTCAGTCCACGTGGGATAACCGCATTTTACTTGTACTGCTTTGTATCGGATTTTTTGTATGGGTTTATTACAATTACAGCAAGGCCGCAGGCGCAAAGCTCAGCCGGGAAATCGGCAAACTTGAATTCAACTACATAAATGCCAGGCCATTGCTGGCCACGTTTATTGTGCTGCTTAACCTGACTCCTCTGTTCGAACCCCGCGCGCCGTCCATCTATATAGAACTGAACCAGTTTTTGCTTTTGATGACGCTGACCGTTTTCTTTCTGAAAATGCTGCCGCCAAATCACCTGATGTGGTGGTTTTCGGTTTTGATTTTATATGTGCTCGTCATTTTCAGCAATGTAATCGTTGACGCATCTTTCTTCTTACGGTTTTTACTAATTGGGCTGAATGTCGGCTCTATCTTGTTCGGAATCAGGTTTTACAAAAAACTGAAAGAAGTAAAGCTGGAAGAAAGATTTATAAAACCAATTCTGATTATTTATGTTTTCCTGAATAGTTCAGCCATTTTACTGAATGCGCTTGGCCGCGTTACACTGGCCAAAACACTCAATATCACAGCAATAAGCGGACTGATACAAATTCTGAGTCTGGGCGTTTTTGTGCATGTGCTTACGGAAGCAGTGGAACTGCAGATCAAAGTAAGTTCATGTTCCAACGGAATATTTTCCAGGATCAATGTTCAGAAAACGCGCGCTTCTTTTCAAAAAGCCATGACGGTCATTTCGGTTGTGCTCTGGCTGCTTGTATTTTTCATCAACCTCAATATCATTGATCCGGTATTCGGTTTCTTATTCGGGATCATGGAAAAACCGCGTAATTTCGGCAGCATCACCTTTACGCTTCAAAATGTCCTGATTTTCTCGTTGATTCTCTGGATTTCCAATAATCTTCAAAAAAACATCAGTCTGTTTTTCTCCGGTCCGGAGGTCAGTTTTACGGAAGAATCCGTACACAAAGGCTCCAAACTGGCATTGATCCGGCTTGTGATCATTGTTATAGGCTTCCTTTTTGCAGTTACAGCTTCGGGTGTTCCGCTGGATAAAATAACTGTTTTGCTGGGGGCACTCGGTGTCGGAAACGGATTGGGTATGCAGAATATCGTCAATAATTTTGTTTCCGGAATCATCCTTATTTTTGAAAAACCGTTTACAATCGGCGATTACATCGAGCTGGCCGACAAAAAAGGAAAGGTTATGGACATCGGAATCCGTTCGAGCCGCATGCTTACGCCGCAGGGTTCCAGCGTCATTATCCCGAACGGCGATCTGCTTTCAGGCCGGCTTGTCAATTACACAACCAGCAATGCACGTCTGAAAAGCGAAGTTGTTTTCAAGATCAATATCGATTCCGATCTGGAAGCGGCCAAGAAAATCATCAACGATATTGTTGATGATGCAGAAGGGATTGTAAAAAAAGCGCCCCGCCAAATTTTGTTCAGCGCGATTGCAGCGGACAATGTCGAGCTCAAAATTACAGTCTGGCTCAATGACGTTTATTCCGAAACGGCATTCAAAAGCTATGTGCTTGAACAGATCCTGATCCGTTTCAGGAAGAGTGAAATCAAGGTTATGTAAAATGCCTTTTAGCGGAAAGTAAATTTAAATAACCGGTTTACTCCCAAAACCTACCGGATAAAAAATTGTAATCAGTAAACGTTAAACGAATAATTGCTAGTATTGTGGCTTGTTTAATTGAAAGCATATTCATTATCAAGCTGCATGCACCTTTTTTCCGGTCAACGCCTGTATTTCGTACTTTTTGTCTTTATCCTGCTGACCGCCGCAACGTATTATCACCGCTTTCCGACAGGCGATGATGCATGGTTTGGCGAGCAATCGTACTGGCTGGAAAAAGAAGGCGTGATCCGTTCCGAATTCTTTCGCGGAATTGCGGGCTGGGAAAAGCAGCTTCTGGTCAGTCACAAATTATTTCTGGCCGTTGGGGCCTTGTTTATACATTTCTTCGGGTTTCATCTGCCTGTTCTTCAATTTACAGGATTGCTCTTTTTTAGCATTATGACGGCAGAAATTGCCTTTTATGTACGATCAAGGGTTTCTGCTGAAAACTCAGGATTTGTGCCGGCAATTCTGATTCTGGTTTTTACCAACCGGTTACTGATCAAGATGAGTTTCGAAAACCGTCCGGAAATGATGCTCGCAGCATTTGGTTTCGGGGCTTTTCTGCTGATCAGAAACAAAGGAAATAAGTTGCACATGGCAGCCGGCGGCATGCTGGCCGGACTCGCATTTCTGTCGCATCTCAACGGTATTATTTACGTCATTGCCGGAATTGGAACGTTGCTGCTGCTCAAAAGATACCGAGATGCAATCTGTTTCGGAATATTCAGCAGTCTGACCTGCGCGTTGTATCTGACGGATATTTTATTGACTGAAAACGGCTTTAAAATCTGGTGGTACCAGTTCCGGCATGATCCGGCGACACAGGCCGCATTCGGTTTTCAAACCAAGCTGATCCAGATTCTGACTTACCCGCGCATATTTTTTCATTCACCGGAACAGATTGCGCTTTCACTTTTACTTGTTTACATGCTGTGGGTTCAAAGGAATCTGATCCGTAAACTGCCGTCCGAGCTGAAACGGTTCTCACTGATTCTGTTTTTCTCCTTCTGGCTTATCACCAAAGGCAACGGCGGTTTGTATCTTCCTTTGTTTATGCCGTTTATGTTTGCGCTGGTTTTCGAACTTTACAAAATCAGGCCGTTTGTCAATACCGGTCTGAAACTTGTGTTGCTGGCTTATCTGATCATTGGTATTTTCGGTACGGTCCAGCTTATTGTCAAAAATCATAAACTCGGTTTTTTGCCGGACACCTATTCAAAACTTCGGAAGCATTTGCCCGGGAAAACAACGGGCGTAGTGCCACTTACTTTTTTTTACAATGAATACGAGCAGTTTCCGCGTTTGCTGACACACGAGAATTACAAACTGTATGCTCAGAAGAAAAACATGACTGCCGGAAAATTTGGCACCTGGGCGTACAAAAAAGGTGCGGATTTTATCCTGATGGATTATGAATTTAATGCCGAGTCCTACTTCCCGGCTCCGGGAACAGCCGGAATTCCGTTTTACCATCTGGTTTATTTTGACGGGCGGTTTGCTGTATACTACAAGTAATTCGCATGTTTCCCGCCAAATAGCTTGTTTAAGGCTTATATGTTTATTTTTAGAAATATTATAAAAATATTTTATTGAAATGCTTTGTTGTTTAAACGATTAAACCTACATTTGAAGCAAGCATTCCCGGAATATACCTATTTAAAATTCAATAAAGGATACAAGCCATATTCCAGCTCACACTTTTTCTTCCGGTTCTGAACAGATTGTTGATACATTGATTATTAATTTTCGGCTTAAAACGCTTTTTGTATATGACCACTTGATTTTTGCTTAATCGTTTAAATACATTCCGTTTCAATCCGTATAACATGCATGTAGCGGAATTTACCGGAACGGTATCTTTCAGGCAAAATACCTTTTTGCCAGCATAATTCTTTGTACGTATAGGGTGAACAGTTACTTGTGGGAAATCTGATTTCCGGCTTGTCGCTTTGTTGATCTGAAATTTAAATAAGTAAGGTATTTTTTTCTTCGCCCGGCGATTTTCCGGGCTGTTATCCTGCATTGTTGCGGGGAATTCTGTATGTGGTTTGATTTACATTTCTAATGTACAATTGGTTATGATGAGACAATCTTCTACAATTATCATTTTTCTGTTATCGATGCTATGCACCGTTGCTGATGCACAAAACAGCCGGATAACAGGCATTGTAACCGGGCAGGATAAGGAGCCTTTGCCCGGCGTCAACATTCTGATCAGCGGTTCGTCGCAGGGAACCGTAACGGATTCGGAAGGAAAATATGCCATTGATGCGCCGGCCGGTGCAAGCCTTGTTTTTTCATTTATAGGTTATATCAGCCAGACAATCAGCATCAATTCCAGATCGGTTATTGATCTGGAACTTGCTCAGGAATCAAAAAACCTGAATGAAGTGGTCGTGACGGCGCTGGGCATCAAACGGGAAGCCAAAACACTCGGCTATGCTACTGCCACCGTCAACGCCGACCAGATTTCAACCAACCGTACACCCAACGTTGTCAGTTCATTGCAGGGAAAAATGGCCGGTGTCAACATTTCCTCTTTATCGACCGGCCCGGGCGGAACGGCCAAAATCCGTATTCGCGGCCAGTCTTCATTCAGCGGTCAGAATAGTCCGCTTATTGTTGTAAACGGCGTTCCGATCGATAATTCCAATTATGCAGGCGGCGGCGATTACGGTTCCAGATCGGCCAATGCTTCGGACGGCGGCGACGGACTTTCCAGTATCAATCCCGATGACATTGAATCCATGACCGTTCTGAAAGGTGCAACCGCGGCCGCACTTTACGGCTCGCGTGCCAAAGACGGCGTAGTCATGATCACGACCAAAAACCGCGGTACCGGAAAAGGGATCGGTGTGGATTACAATATCAATTTCACAACGGATACACCGCTGGATTTTACTGATTTTCAATATGAATACGGACAGGGCGAAGGCGGAAAAAGGCCGACTGCTACAATGCCGACATCCGGAGTATGGAGTTTTGGGGAAAAGTTTGAACCGGGCATGACGCAAGTGCTTTTTGACAACGAAACATGGCCTTACGAACCGGTCTTCAATCGGGTGAAGAAGTTTTACCGGACGGGCACGAACATGACAAATACGGTTACCGTTTCCAATAACGGCCCTAACGGCGGTTTCAGCCTTTCGCTTGCCAATGCGGAGAACAAGGGAATTTTACCGAATAATACCTTCAACAGGAAAATTGTAAATCTGGGTTTTACACAGAATATCTCTAAAAAGCTTAATGTTTTTGGCAACATCAATTATTCAAAAGAGAAAAATACAAACCCGCCGCAGATTGATACACAGGACTTTGCCGTTTCAACAGTCCTTTTTACGCTGGCCAATTCCATGCCATTTGAAGCATTGCAGCAGAACCAGACTTTGCCGAACGGAGATGAATTTGTGTTTTCAAGGTTTCTGGTCAGAAATAATCCGTACTACTCGCTGAGCCGCCATTTTGAAAACATCGACCGCGACCGTATTTTCGGTAACGTGGCCATGAAATATCAGTTTACAGACTGGCTTTATCTGCAGGGCCGCATTGCGCAGGATTTCTACGTACGCGGACAGGATTACAACATTCCGAACGGTTATGCGCCGATTGCAAAAGCACCGGTCGGTTATGTAAACGGTTCTTACACGCAGGATATCCGCAGGAATACGGAACGGAACCTGGATTTCATTCTGGGCGGAAACCATACGTTCGGCAGCATCGGTCTGGACGTTACGCTCGGCGGAAACCAGCGTTATGCTCGCATGGATTACAACAGCGTAACGGTACAGGATTTTATTCAGCCGGGCTTGTACACAGTTATGAACGGACGCGTGAAAAACCCGTTGTACAGTCTTTCGGAAAAGAAAATCAATTCGCTTTACGGTGCCGCCACAATCTCGTATAAAGAATTTTTATACCTGAATGTTACCGCCCGAAACGATTGGTTTTCAACACTTGCGCCTCAGAATCGCAGCATTCTTTATCCGTCTGTTACGGGAAGTTTTGTTTTTTCACAGGCCATTACAAACCTGCCGGCATGGATTACATTCGGCAAGCTGAGAGCGGCGTATGCGGAAGTGGGTTCGGATAACGTGAACCCGTATTCCAATGCATTGTACTATTCCGTTGACAATAATTCCTTTCCGAATCCGTCAGGCCAGCTTGTGCCGGTCGGCGGGATCAATGCATCCACTGTTCCCAATAAAAACCTGCGTCCGTTACGGATTAAGGAAGCCGAGGCCGGACTGGAAATGAAAATGTTCAACAACCAGATCGGGTTTGATTTTACGTATTATCATAAAACGACTGACGATCAGATTCTTGCCGCACAGATTTCGGATGCTTCCTCTTATACGGCCCAGCTCATTAATGTGGGGCGCAGCATGAACAAAGGCATTGAACTGCTGATCAGCGGCTCGCCGGTGAACACCAAAAATTTTCGCTGGGATGTCAGCTTCAATGCATCTTACAATACTTCGAAAGTACTGAAACTCGGTCTTGCTGAAAAAGATACGGTCATAACAGTTGGCGGCGGAGGCGGTCGTACGCTGAATATGGTCGTAGGCAAGCCGCTTGGCCAGCTTTATACATTCAAATATCTGCGGGATGAAGCAGGAAGGCAGGTTTTTGACAAAAACAGTGGAATGCCGCTGCGGAACAATACGCTGATGAACGTCGGAAATGCGCTTCCAAGATATTTTGGCGGAATCACAAACACGTTTACTTACAAAGGAATCACGCTTTCCACACTGATTGATTTCAAGCTTGGTCATAAAATGATTGCCGGTCGGAATATCAATTACATGCGCCACGGATTGTCCAAAAGAACGCTGCCGGGGCGAGCGGAAGGTTTCGTGATCGGTAACGGCGTAAATCCGGACGGGGAAATCAATCAGACCAAAGCGGCAGTGCAGCCTTTTTATGAATCCATTAATCCGCTGGGCGTCAACGAAGATTTTGTGTTCAATGCCGGTTTCTGGAAACTGCGGCAGATCACGCTGAGCTATGATCTCGGCAAACTGCTTCCTGAAAAGTTCTTTATCAAAGGGCTGAGACTGAGCGCCGTTGCGAACAACGTGCTGATCATTAAAAAATGGACCGAAAATATGGGCCCGGAAGAAGTGCTGAACTCGTCGGACAACGCGACCGGACTTGATTTCTGGCCGGGCTTGCCGCCGACACGGAGCATCGGATTCAATCTGAATGTGAAATTCTGATCGTCAAACTGTTTTCAAAACTCCTGAAAAATATGAAGACTTTATTAAAATCCATACTTGCCGTTTTGTTTCTGCTGGGTTCGCTTACGGGCTGCGATAAAGGGTTTGACGAGATCAATACCAACAAAGTTGATCCGACTTCCCTGGCGCCGTCGCTCATCCTGAACAAGGCCATCATCAGCACGACTTACCTCGACGGACTTTCGACACTCGGCATGCTGACCTACAATTTTGCCATTGTCCAACAGATTGTTACGCCTTACGGAAGCTCTTTGTCAGGCGGAAATTACAACCAGTACAACAATGCAAATTCGCCGCTGGTGTGGGTGAATTTTTACCGGAATGTGATCAAACAGCTGGTTGCCGTCACCACGCAGACCAAGGACGATCCTATGCAGGCTAATATTTATCATACGGCCAGAATCTGGAAAGCGTATGCATTCATGATCCTGACGGATACATACGGCGACGTTCCGTATTTTGAAGCCGGGCAAGGCTATATCAATGAAATCATCAGACCGAAATATGATCCGCAGGAAGCCATTTACAAGGATATTCTGAAAGAACTGGACGAAGCTTCGGCTGCACTGGACGTTTCCCAGCCTGCGGTTACAACGGATATTCTGTATGGCGGAAACGTTGCGAAATGGAAAAAACTGGGCTATTCACTAATGCTTCGAGCGGGCATGCGCCTCACGAAAGTGGACGAAGCCATGGCCAAAACCTACGTGGCAAAAGCAGTTGCCGGCGGGTTATTTGAAAGCAACGCAGACAATTCCATGATCCGGCATACGGCGATTTACAACAATTACATTGCCAATCACCTTGCGGCACGCGAGAAGACCAACTTTTACCTTGCGGCGCCGTTTGTCAATTATTTAAAGGAAAACAACGATCCGCGATTGCCCGTATTTGCCGTGCGTTATGTAGGCGCCAAGGGCGGTCCGGAGCAGGTCGCCACCCGGGCTTCATCCGATCCGAAAGTTCAGGTCGGCATGCCGATGGGCTATAATGACGTAACAATCAATACCGTACTGACAGCAAACGGCGTGGCAAGTTTGTGGGATTTCAGTCAGGTGAACTTGACAACGGTATTGAAACTGGATGCGCCCGAGTTTCACGTTACGTATGCCCAGAACCAGCTTTTACTGGCAGAAGCGGCTGTCCGCGGATGGGTTACAGGCGAGCCGGCAGATTATTTTTCAAAAGGCATTCGTGCCAATCTGGAACAAATGGCTTTGTACGATCCCGCTGCGGCCATTCCGGAAGCGGCCATACAAACGTATCTTAAAGCCCATCCGCTGGATAAGACCAAAGCATTGGAACAGATTAACACGCAATACTGGGTCGCCTCTTTTCTGGACGGGAACGAGCTGTTTGCCAACTTCCGCAGAAGCGGTTATCCTGCATTGAAGAAAAATCCGTATCCCGGTGCTGAAATTACGGAAGACTTTATCCGCCGCATGCCTTATCCCGACAGTGAAATTATTGTGAACCTTCAGAATGTCAATGATGCCAATGCAAGGCAGGGACCGAATGATCTGAACACCAGAGTATGGTGGGACAAAAAGTAAATCAATTGTAAAAACATAACTCCTGAATCTTTAACCTTTTAACAATCCAAAAGTTCATGAATAAAAGTGGAATCAGTCGTCGCGATACAATGAAAGCGTTGGGCATGAGCACTTCGGCAGGCTTGCTCGGATTATTCGGCGGCATATCAACTGCAGAAGCACGCGAAGAAAAAGGCATTCCGAACTATGCCAAAGCGATGAAACCCGTAACGATCAAGAGTGTCCGGGCCATTGCAACCGCACCGCAGGGATCCAACCTGATTGTGGTAAAAGTGGAAACGTCCGAACCCGGACTCTACGGACTTGGCTGCGCTACTTTTACCCAGCGGGCAGCCGTTGTCATTGTGGCCATCAATACGTATCTGAATGAATTCTGCGCAGGCAAGGACGTCGATAACATCGAAGACATCTGGCAGGGTGCCTACGTGAGCTCTTACTGGCGCAACGGACCGGTTCTGAACAACGCATTGAGCGGTCTGGACCAGGCACTTTGGGATATCAAGGGAAAGCGTGCGGGCATGTCGTTATACCAGCTTCTGGGCGGTAAAGTCCGTTTTGCCGTTCCTTGCTACACGCATGCCAACGGCAACTCGCCCGAAGAAACGGTTGAAAGTGTCAAAAGCATCATGGAAAAAGGCTATAAGTTCATCCGTATTCAGCAAGGCGGTTATGGCGCAGTCGGAAGCACTGTTGAAAAGCCGGATTTCAGGAATGAAAACTTCGGCGGACCAACGGACAGCTTTATGAATGAAAATACGTATCTCAAATCCATTCCGAAATTGTTTGCTGCGGTAAGAAAAAGCTGCGGAGAAGAAATAGAACTGCTGCATGACATTCACGAAAGAGTTCAGCCGATGAACGCCATCAACATGATCAAACAGCTGGAAGAATACAATCCGTTTTTTATCGAAGATCCGTTTTCTCCCGAAAATATGAAATGGTTCAAGCAGCTGCGGGCGGTTACTTCGGTTCCGATTGCCATGGGCGAGCTGTTCAACAACATCAACGAATTTCTGGAGCCGATGGTGAACCTGTATTTTGACTATATCCGCATTCACGTTTCCCAGATCGGAGGTGTAACACCTGCAATGAAAGTGGCAAGGCTCGGAGAATGGTTCAACATCAGAACCGCATGGCATGGCCCCGGCGATGTTTCACCTGTAGGCCATGCAGCACATGCACATATTGATCTGGCTGTCTGGAACTTCGGCATTCAAGAAGCAGTGTCGTTCAATGACAAAACACTCGAAGTATTTTCCGGCTGCCCGACGATGAAAAACGGTTATATGTCTGTCAACGAGGTACCCGGAATCGGCGTGGATATTAATGAAAAAGAAGCGGCCAAGTATCCGATCACGACCAAATCCAACTGGCAGGTAAGAAAATTTGACGGAACCCTCGTTCGGCCATAATATGAAAAAGGTTTCCCTGAAAGACATAGCCCTGCAAGCCGGCGTTTCGACGGCCCTGGTTTCCTATGTTCTGAACGGGAAAGAAAAGGAAGCCCGGGTAGGAGAAGCCATTGCAGGCAAGATCAGGGCATTGGCGAAAGAGCTGAATTACCAGCCCAATCACCTGGCAAAGAGTTTGCGGAGCGGGAAAACGCATACGATCGGGCTGATTATTGCTGATATATCCAATCCTTTTTTTGCCAACATTGCCAGAGTGGTGGAAGATGAAGCCAAGCGAAGTGGTTATACGGTCATCATCGGAAGCTGCGACGAAAATGCAGACAAAGCGTGGGATCTTATAACGGTGCTGATCAACAGGCAAGTGGACGGCTTTATCATCGTTTCCTGCGAAGGTTCAGGAAACCAGATCATGTATCTGAAAGAAAGAAATATTCCGTTTGTTCTGCTTGACAGGCACTTTCCGGATATCCAGACTGATTTTGTGGCTACCAACAATTACAAGGCTTCCTTTGACGCGGGCATTCACCTGATCAGCGGCGGCTACACCCGCATCGGACTGATTGCCTACAAATCGGAAATGTACCACATGCAGGAACGCATACGCGGGTACCGGCAGGCATTGCAGGATAGCCGTATTGAATTTCAGGACGACTGGTTAAAAGAAGTCCGTTTTGAAACGATGGAAAAGGAAGTGAAAGTTGCGATTGAGGAACTTCTTTCATCGGATCAGAAGGTAGAGGCGATCATTTTCGCAACGTACGGTCTGGCAATTAACGGCTTGAAATACATCAATGAACTGCGGCTGAAAGTACCGTCAGACCTTGCCATTGTCAGTTTTGGACAGGCAGAAGTATTTGATCTTTATTACTGTCCGATTACTTATCTGCGGCAACCTCTGGAAATGTTGGGTAAAACGGCGGTGGAGTACCTTCTGAAAAAGCTGAAAAATCCCGATGAAGAAATGAAGCAGGTTTTGATGGAGGCAAAACTCATCGCCCGCGATTCTTCCAAGGTGAAATCCGGATGGATTTCGGGTTAGTTTGCTGATGTATTTCATTGAATAGGAAAAGTTAGTACGTAAAATAAGGAGGCTCCTCCGGAGCCCAAAACCACAATCGTCAAGCATAGTGCTAGAAACAGAAGGCTCCTCCGGAGCCGCCCGGCCCCGGCGGGGCCCACTGTTTGTAGCAAAACAAAAACCAATGTAAAGCCAGCCCCGGCGGGGCCCCCTGTTTGTAGCAAAAACAAAGCCAATGCAAACCCGGCCCCGGCGGGGCCTCCTGTTTGTAGCAAAACAAAAACCAATGTAAACCCGGCCTCGGCGGGGCCTCCTGTTTGTAGCAAAACAAAAACCAATGTAAACCCGGCCCCGGCGGGGCCCCCTGTTTGTAGCAAAACATAACCAATGCAAACCCGGCCCTGGCGGGGCCCCCTAAAAAACCAACCGAATCGCTAAACCCAAATCGCTAAAAGCCAACAGCCCAATCCAAACCCATGCAAAGAAGAAACTTTCTCAAATCCGCCGCTCTCGGCACCGCTGCGGTCCTTTCCGGACTGCCCGTCCTGAAAACAGAGGCGGCTTCCAGAATGAAAATTACAAAAATCCGGTATTATGCAGCGCCCGGCTACAACAAACCCCTTTTCAATCAGGCACGCGGAATCGTCGAAATAGAAACCGACGGCGGGATTATCGGAATCGGGGAAGGAGGTTCCAAAGACATGATCGAGCAGTGTGCGCAAATGATGATCGGTGAAGATCCTTTCCGGATTGAACACATCTGGCAGAACGTTTACCGCGGCATGTTTTATCCGCCCGGAAGAGAAAAACTGCATGCGCTCGGAGCGCTGGAAATGGCGCTTTGGGATATTAAAGGCAAGGCATTGAATGTTCCGGTGTACGAACTGCTTGGCGGTGCTACCCGTGATTATGTCGAGTGTTATGCCACGGGTTTTCGTGCTTCCAAGGCCAAAACCGAAGAAGAAAGAGCCAGAGACTGCATTGAAGCTGGATTAAGAGCCTACCGGATCGGGCCGACGGGCGGAAACGGAGAAGAGCCGTTTGATTTTTATGACAATGTAAAAAAGACGATTGAGTTCTGTAAAAGAATTGATGCTGCTGTCGGAGGCGGCGGAAAATGGGCAATCGATCTGCATACAAGGTTTGACATGACGGACGGACTGAAAATCTGCACGGCGCTTGAACCGCTTGAACCTTACTTTGTGGAAGACATCGTCCGTTCCGAAAACCCCGGTGTGTACAAAACAGTAAGAACCATGACCAAAGTGCCGATTGCAGTCGGAGAGCAGTTTGGCGACCGCTGGGATACCAATGAACTGATTGAAAACCGCCTGATCGATTATACACGCTTTACCGTACCGAACACCGGTGGAATAGGAGAGTTTAAAAAGCTTGCTTCCATGTGCGAAACGCATTATGTAGGCATGATTCCGCATTTTACCGGACCGCTTTCAACGGCCGCGCTGGTGCATATTCTGGGTTCGAGCAGTCCGGCGCGCTGCCTGATGGAGCTGGGCGGCGGCGAGCCGGAACGTCCGCCGTACTTCAATGAGGATTTTATCAATTTCAAAAATGGCAAATTATACCTGAATGACAGTCCCGGTCTGGGTGTGAAATTCGATCCTAAAAAAGCCACGTTTGTCATGGAAGTGAAAGAAAAGACCAGGTTCCCGCATCCCGTTCTGAAAAGTCCCGACGGAGCCATCCATAACTGGTGACAATTACGCTTATCCAAACTTTACAGCCTTTAGGTAAATAAAATTGGTTGAATACAGATTAAAAACAGCATTACGCAAATCCATGTTAATGTTTAGATAAATGAAAAAATCTGAAAAAACCGGCATGTCACGCAGGGAAGCAATTCAGGCCGTACTCGGCGTTGCTGCGATGGGTACCATGCTTTTGCCCAAAAGTTCTTATGCATCCGCGCCGCTGCCGTTCAGTGCATACGGGAGTGTGAAAATCACCAGGCTGGAAACATTTCTGGTCAAACCGCGGTGGATATTCCTGAAAATTCATACCAATTCCGGCATCTTCGGTTTGGGCGAGCCGCTGCTGGAAGGACGTGCGCTCACGATCAAAACAGCGATTCAGGAAGTGGAGCCTTATCTCATCGGCAAAGATCCGAGGCAGGTTGTGCATCACTGGCAGGCGATTTACCGCCATGCTTTTTACCGCGGCGGCCCCATACTGACGAGCGCGCTGAGCGGTATTGATCAGGCTTTATGGGATATCAAAGGCAAATTGCTTGGCGTTCCCGTTCATGAGCTTTTCGGCGGACCAACGCGTGACCGCGTGCGGGTTTACGGGCGTGCTGCCAATGCCGAAGATATGAAAAAGCGTAAGGAAGAAGGTTTTACCGTAATCAAAACAGGCGTAGCCAAAAAGAACCCGGCCAACATTGTTGAAAATCCGGCTTTTATCAAATTCGCTGCCGACAACTTTGCTTCCCTGCGCGAAGCTGGCGGCCCGGAAATGGATATCGCCATTGATTTTCACGGTGCCATTTCCCAGCAGACTTCCAAGGTTTTGATCAAAGAACTGGAACAATATCAGCCCATGTTCGTGGAAGAACCTTGTCAGGCGCAGAATGTGGATACCATGGTGGATATCGCCCGCGGAATGCATATTCCGATTGCGACCGGTGAACGGATTTTTACCAAATGGGGCTTTCGCGAAATCCTTGAAAAAGGCGCTGCCAGCATTGTCCAGCCCGATCTTTGCCATGCGGGTGGAATTACTGAAGGCCGGATCATTGCAGGGATGGCCGAAGCATATTACGTTCCCATCGCACCGCATAACCCCATGGGCCCGATTTCGCTTGCGACCGGCCTGCAGCTCGCCGCAAGCGTTCCCAATTTCCTTGTTCAGGAACAGGTGTCGTTGGGGGAAGGTTATTTGAAAAATCCCTTTAAACTTCAGAAAGACGGAACGGTTATGGTGCCAAAGACGCCCGGACTCGGCATTGAACTGGACGAAGACAAAATGAAGGAAATGATCGGTCACGACTGGAAAAATCCGGAAAGTTACAATGCGCTGGACGGCTCCGTTGTAGACTGGTGACAGCGTTACAGATTTACTGCATTTAGTTACAGTTTCCCATTAGCGGCATTTGCACCTGCTTTGCCACATTTCACCTGCTTTGCCATCCTTGATAAACCCTTTGAAATAACTAAAAAAAGCACTTTAAGATCAGTTTGAATTGCAATTTTTCTACTAAAAATGTAACTTAATACCTATTCCAAAATGAGAAAATACGTAGTTTTAATCTTGCTGAACCTTTACATTGGGGCCGGTTATTCCTATGCCCAGAATGGCCGGATAACCGGAAAGGTGACGGATCAGGACAATGCGGCGCTTCCCGGCGTCAACGTGCTGCTGAGTGGCTCTTCGCAGGGAACGGCTACCGACGGGGAAGGGAACTTTGTGATCAATGCGCCGGCATCCGGTTCGCTGGTTTTTTCCTTTATCGGATATGTAAGTCAGACCGTCGCAATCAATAACCGCAGTGTCATTGATATTCAGCTGACGCAGGAATCCAGAAGCCTGAGCGAGCTTGTGGTTGTAGGGTACGGAACGCAGCGAAAAACCGATGTTACCGGCGCATTGTCTGTTATTTCTACCAAAGAATTTGCGCAGCAGCCGGTTACACGTCTGGATCAGGTGTTACAGGGACGTGCGACGGGTGTGCAGGTTACACAATCCAACGGCTCGCCGGGCGGTGATTCCAGAATCCGTATTCGCGGCGCAAACTCGGTTCTTGGAAACAATGATCCGCTGTACGTCATCGACGGCTACATCGGAGCAGATTACAACCTGCTGAATCCGAA
Source organism: Dyadobacter sediminis (assembly GCF_005860765.1). Taxonomy (GTDB): domain Bacteria; phylum Bacteroidota; class Bacteroidia; order Cytophagales; family Spirosomataceae; genus Dyadobacter; species Dyadobacter sediminis. The sequence continues at coordinate 1,050,819 of NZ_VCEI01000021.1, forward strand.
TGACATTGCATCCATTCAGGTTTTGAAAGATGCCGCTTCCACTTCCATTTACGGCAGCCGCGGCGCAAACGGCGTCGTCATCATCACCACGAAAAAAGGAGCGAGAGGCATCAAAGTAACTTACGAAGGTCAGGGAAGTGTTTCTAATGTGATCAAGAAATTTGACCTTTTACCCGCGGGTGAATTTGCCGAAATCGTAAATGCACGCGCACTCGCAACCGGCTCAACGCCGCCGTTCACAGAAGCGCAGATTGCCAATTACAAATCAAATGGCGGTACGGACTGGCAGGATCTGGTTTATCGCACCGGACGAGGTCAGCAACAGCAGATTACCATTACCGGCGGAAATGAAAAAACGACGTTTCTGGTTTCGGGAAATTATGTTAATCAGAAAGGGATTGTAGAAAACAGCAATTTCAGACGTCTGGTTTTTCGTACCAACCTGAACACGCAGGTGAATAACAAACTGGCTTTGCGCTTCAATCTTTCGGGAGCACATTCGCTGAATCACAATACGGATGGCGGCGGCGCGTTGATCGAAGCTTTGCAATGGGCACCGACAACGCCGGCTTACGGAGCAGACGGTTTTCCGACATTCGCGGATCCGATCGGTTCCGTTTCAAGAAGTCCGCTGGATAACTTATACGACCGATCCAATGATGCCACTAAATTCAATGTCAATGCCATCGGCGGGTTGAATTATCAACTGCCGGTTAAAGGTTTGACACTCGATCTTCAGTATGCGGTTAATTACCTCGATGGCCAGAACAGCTATTTTAACGGGCCAAGAATTGCAAACAATGTTCCGAATGCCGGTCGTTATTCCTCGGATCAGGTAACGCTTCAGAACACCAATTCATTAAACTACAATGTAACGCTTGGAAACCATTCGATCAATGCAGTGGCCGTTCTGGAAACACAGCAGTATACCAACAAGAACTTTTCGGCCAATGCCACCGGTTTGCGTTTCCCGCAGTTGGGTTATGACAACATCGGTGGAAATTCCGCAGCGTCCGTAGCATCCGGTTTTCAGAAATGGACGTTGCTGTCATTTCTCGGACGTGTAAACTATGCATTCAAAGACAAATATCTGCTTACTGCGGCCATCCGAAGAGACGGTTCGTCCAAGTTCAGCCCGTCAAACCGGTACAGTGTTTTCCCTTCCGTTGCAATTGGCTGGCGTTTGTCGGAAGAGGAATTTATCAAGAACCTGAACATTTTCAGTAACCTGAAACTCAGAGGCAGCTGGGGCTCGACAGGAAGCCAGGCGATTAATCCATACGCTACGCTGTCTTCTTACAACACAACTTATGTGGCGTTCAACAACAACAGCATCACGGCCGGCGTAATCCAGGGCAATGCCGGGAACATGGATCTGAAATGGGAAACCACGCGGCAGACCGACGTAGGTATTGAAATGGAATTCCTGAACGGAAGGTTACGGCTGGAAGCGGATTATTTTCATAAAAACACCAAAGACCTTTTGCTGAATGTATCCATACCGAACTATGCCGGCGGCGGAACGCAAACGCGCAATATCGGTGAAATCGAGAATAAAGGATTTGAATTTTCCATCGGCGGAACGCCGGTGCAGGGCAGCAGATTCGGCTGGGAAACCAACCTGAATTTTTCTACGCTGAAAAACAAAGTGCTGGATCTCGGCGGATTGCCAAGAATCGGAACCGGAACGGGAGCAGGCGGCGGCATGTCTATTACGAATGAATTCATGCTGATGCCCGGCCAGCCGCTCGGTTCTTACTGGGGATTGAATTACCTCGGGACCTTCAAACCGAATGAAGCCGACGAAGCAGCCAAGCAGGGCCGTGTTCCGGGTGATCCGCATTACGAAGATGTAAACGGTGACAACAGCATTACAACGGATGATTTCAAGGTAATCGGCTACGCTTTCCCGAAAGTGACCGGCGGATGGAATAACACCTTTACTTATGGTGCTTTTACGCTGAATGTTTTTGTAAACGGCGTTTTCGGTGTTGACAAGCTGAATTATACCCGCGCCGGCGCCATGTCCGGTTCCGGTGAAGCACGTCAGTTTTTGCTGACCGAAATCAGGGATTATTACCGTCCGGGCAACGAGGATTCGGATATTCCTGCATTTACCAAAACATATCAGCCGTTTACGCAATCCAGCCGCTTCCTTGAAAACGGCAGTTTTGTCCGGTTAAAAAACGTGAGTCTTGCATACAATCTTCCGAGCGCGTTGTTGCGTGACAAAGGTGCCATCAGAATTTTCGGAAGTGCGACGAACCTGTTTACCATTACCAACTATTCCGGTCCGGACCCTGAGTCCAGCAATGTAGGTTCCGGAACGGACACCGCCATCGGCATCGACCGGGGCTCGTACCCGAATGCAAAAGTTTATACGCTGGGAATCAATTTGAGCTTTTAGCTGCTAGCTGTTAGCTTTTAGCTGTTAGCAATTAATCATTGAAAACGGCCAACAATCATCTGACAAAAAATGACCAGTTTTCAACAACCAACCAACTAACAACCCATGACAACTTCATGGCCAGTATTTCACATCTGACATTTCACATTGAATATAAAATGAAAAAAATAAACACATTCCTGCTTGCCGCGTTGCTGCTTTCCGGGGCGAGTTGCAAAGATTATCTGGAAGAAGATACAACTGGGCTGCTTTATGGCAACAACGTTTTATCCACACAGGACGGACTGGAATCTGCACTGACGGGCGCTTACAAAGGTCTGGCTTCGCAATGGTCGAGAGGATTTATACATCCGTCTGCCAATGCCGCAACGCTGGGCAGCGATGATGTGACGACACATCCCGCGAGCAACAAAGCCGACTGGCGCGAGTTTGACCAGTTCAATGTTTCTACCACAAACCAGCGTTCCAATGCCGTTTACAACGGCTGCTACAAAGCTATTCAGGGCGCAAACAATGTGATCAATAATTATGAAAAAACGGTTGGCGACAAAGCGGCTATTGATATCATTGTCGGAGAAGCGCATTTTATACGTGCGTTTTCCTATTACTGGCTTACGCGTTTCTGGGGAAATATTCCGTTGGTGCTCGCAGGCGAGTATTCCGCTGATTTGCTGAGTATTGGAAAGTCTACGCCCGAGCAGGTTTACGAACTGATTGTGGCCGATCTGAAAGTGGCTGAAACCAATCTGCCCAATAACAAACGTGATCCGGGCAGGCCGAATAAAGGTTCCGCAAAGGCATATCTCGCGGATGTATATTTGACAATGGCCGGATGGCCGCTGAAACAGACTGATAAATACGACCTTGCAGCCGCCAAAGCCAAAGAAGTAATCGATAACAAAGCTGCATACGGATTTCAGCTGCTGCCGACTTTTGCTGCTGTCTTTGAAAATGATCCGGCCTCAACGGGAACAGCCGAGGCCGTGTTCCAGATCAATGGTTTCACAAGCGGCGATTCCGGCAATTCCACGTACGGATTAACGACCATGCCCGGAGAAGAAGGCGGCTGGGACGATATGTATGCCGAGCTGAATTTCTTTAACAATTTTCCCGCAGGGCCAAGAAAAGATGCGACGTTCCGCACCGAGTTCGGACTTTCAGGTACTAAAATCCCGTGGCAAAACAGTCTGACAAAACATCCTTATTATAAAAAATGGTATATCAAAGGCGATATTTCCACGTATCAGGCTTCGTTGCCGTCGGTGATGATGCGGTATGCGCATGTCCTGACGATCTATGCCGAAGCGAAAGCACGCGGAACGGGCGGCCCGGATCAGGCTGCGTATGATGCGCTGAACCAGATCCGGCTCAGAGGCCGCGTCGCCGGAACCAAACCTTTGTCTGCCGCAGACGGACTTACTGCCGCCAGATTTGCCGATGAAGTGGTGCAGGAGCGTGCATGGGAATTTGCCTGTGAAAGAACGCGCTGGTTTGATCTTGTGCGTCTGGAAAAAGTAGAAGAAGCCAACGCGAATAAAAGTCCGGACGATCTTCAGCCAATACGCGCCATTACCAAAGCCAATTACTGGTTTCCGCTGCCTTATTCCGACACATCGCTAAACCCGAACCTGAATTGATGAGCCTGCGTTCCGGACGTTTTATGCTCTGCATAAAATGCCCGGAACGTTGTATTTAATTGAAATATAGGTTTTTCACTTTCCGGATCGGTAAGGACTTTATTTTCATCAGCAAGATCCATTTACTTTTAAAATGATTTCTGAACCCTTGAAAAATATCTTTTACCTGTCGTTACTTTTCCTGATCTGCGCATGGACTTTCGCAAACAGGAAGCAAGAACTTTCCGGGCCGGATCAGGACTGGCCGGTTTACGGAGGCAATCAGGCTGGAAACCGTTACTCGTCTTTAACACAGATCAATAAAGAAAATGTTAAGAACCTGAAACTCGCCTGGACTTACGATACCGGTGAAAACAGCAATGCCGATGAAAGAGGCATGGACATGCAATGCCAGCCCATTATTATTGACGGCATTCTATACGGCACCACACCGAAACTGAAAGTATTTGCCATTGAAGCAGCAACCGGCAAAGAACTGTGGAAATTCGATCCGTTTGAAGGCAAAAGGCCGAGGTTTCATCCGGTGCGCGGCGTTGTTTACTGGGCCGATGGAAATGACAAAAGAATTCTTTATACCGCCGGATCTTCTTTATTCGCTATAAATGCAAATACCGGAAAACGCGTTGAAAGTTTTGGTAAAAACGGCGAAGTCGATTTTCACGAAGGTCTTGGCGACAAGGAAACGTATGGTTACGACCTGAACAATTTCAACATCCGCAACACGACTCCCGGCGTTATCTACAAAAATCTGCTGATTACAGGCTCGTCCGTTTCCGAAGGCGGCGATGCACTGCCGGGCCATATCCGCGCTTTTGATGTTCGTACGGGCAAGCTCGCCTGGATTTTCCGCACCATTCCGCTTCCCGGGGAATACGGGTATGAAACCTGGTCAGAAGATTCCTATAAAAAACTGGGCGGCGCCAATTGCTGGGCGGGAATGGTTCTGGACGAAAAGCGCGGAACGGTGTTTCTGGGAACCGGCTCGCCTTCGGTGGATTTTTACGGAGGCGCCAGAAAAGGTGCCAACCTTTTTGCAAACTGCGTCATTGCACTGAATGCGGAAACAGGAAAACGTAAATGGCATTTTCAGACTGTACATCACGACTTATGGGACCGCGATATTCCTTGTCCGCCCAATCTGATCACCGTGAAGCATCATGGTAAAAGGATAGATGCCATAGCGCAGGCGACCAAAGACGGCTACATTTTTGTTTTTGACAGGGATACAGGCAAACCGTTATTTCCGGTCAAAGAAGTGGCGGCGCCTGTTGCCAACGCCTTGCCTGGTGAAAATCCATGGCCTACGCAGCCCGTTCCGTCCAGACCTGCGCCGTTTGCCAATCAGCAATTGACCGAAGCAGATATTACAACGCGTACGCCGGAAGCACACGCCTACGTACTGGACCGCTATACTAATAGCCGCAAAGGTCCGAAAAATGAATTGCCCAGTCTGGAAGGAGGGCTGCTTTACGGCATCGGAGGCGGGGCAGAGTGGGGCGGTACAGCCGCTGATCCGAACGGGATTATGTATGTAAACGGCAACAACATGCTCTGGTGGCTGAAAATGCGCGACAGCAGGGAAAAAAACAATGGACAAACGCTGTCAAAAGGAGCGGTGCTTTTTAATACCAACTGTACGGCTTGCCACGCTACAACGACCGGAAATGCAACGGCTTCGGCGGGTCCGCAGGCTTATCCTGTTTTGAAAGACATTGGCAAAAGATTGAGCCGGGAGCAGATTGCGGCCATTCTGGAAACGGGACGCGGAAGAATGCCTTCTTTTCAGCATATTGCAAAGGACGACCGGAATGCTATTATCGATTTTTTGCTGAATATGGAAAGCAAGCCGGCAGCCAATGACGTTCACAGCCAGACTCCGGAAATTGCGGCGCAGAAAAGTGCGGATTTTCCTTATGCTCCGCCATTTGTCAACAACGGCAATGTCCAGTTTCGCGATCAGGATAATTATCCGGCCATCAAACCGCCGTGGGGAACGCTGAATGCCGTTGACCTGAACACGGGAGAATACCTCTGGAAAGTAACACTGGGCGAGTACCCCGAACTGACCGGCAAAGGAATTCCGCCGACCGGCACGGAAAATCACGGCGGCCCGATCGTAACAGCAGGCGGACTGCTGTTCATTGCGGCAACGTATGATGAAAAACTCAGGGCTTTTGATACCAGAACAGGAAAGGTCGTCTGGGAATACAAACTGCCTGCGGGCGGCTTTGCAACACCGGCCACGTACATGGTGAACGGAAAGCAGTATATTGTTATTGCTGCCGGCGGTACGCGGTATGGATTGAAGTCCGGTGGAAGCTATGTTGCTTTTGCGCTTCCTTAATGGCGCCGGAATTCGTATACTGCGGGTCAGAAAACTGGATATATCAAAGCCTTTTATTTAAAATACGTGAAGTTTTGGCGGCATAACTCAACCTGATAACATGGAGAAATATTTGTTAAGCTGCGATTGGGGCACTACATCTTTCCGACTGCGGCTGGTAAACAGAACGGACAATTCGCTGATTGGCGAAGTGATTTCGCAGAATGGAATCAGCTACACATACAGTTCATGGAAAGCATTGGATGGCATCCCGCGTGAAATTTATTTCAGGCAGCAACTGGCCGAACAGATCAGGATCTTGTCACAAAAACTTGCCATGAATCTCGATGGAGTTACGGTTATTTTGTCAGGCATGGCGTCTTCATCCATCGGTATGCAGGAAATTCCTTATGCGCAGCTTCCGTTTGCTTTGAACGGCAGCAGTATTCTGATGAAGCATTTTGGTGAACAGGAAGGTTTTAACAATGAAATCATGCTGTTATCCGGCGTAAGCAGCCATCATGATGTCATGCGCGGAGAAGAAACACAGCTCATCGGTGTAGCCGAACTTACCGATTTTCCATATCAGGAAAATGCCATATTCCTATTTCCGGGAACGCATTCCAAACATTTGTACGTGAAGCAAGGCGAGCTTACGCAGTTTAAAACGTTCATGACGGGTGAAGTTTTTAATCTGATGGCGGGTCAGAGTATATTAAAAGATTCCGTGGAAGTTGAAAATCAGGTAAATCTTTCGCCTGAAATGCTGGAACCGTTCAAGGCCGGGATTGAAGAATCGGGTGTTGCCAGTATTTTAAATGCGCTTTTTACAGTAAGAACGAACCAGCTTTTTCATTTAATGAATAAAAAACAGAATGCCATGTTCCTGAGCGGACTGCTGATCGGGTCCGAGCTGCGGCACTTGCTAAAAGAAACGGAATGGAAACTGGTATTATGCAGCGGAAAAAATCTTTACGAATTATACAAAACCGCCATCGAAACATTGAACCTGCCGGACAGAACTATAATTGTACCTTCCGAAATCGTGGATAGGTCCGCAACAGCCGGTCAGATCAAGGTTTTTGAGCATCAGAAATTAACATTGAACAAACTGAACTTATGAGTAAATTTTCCTGGGAGCTGTTCCAAAAGGCACCGCTTGTCGGCATTATCCGAAACGTTGCAATGGAAGACATGGTACGTATTCTTCCCGTTTTCCGCGAAGCCGGACTTACAACCGTTGAAATCACCATGAATACGCCCGACGCTTCCAAAATGATCCGGTATGCGCTGGAAAATGAAAGCGAAGGCCTGAATATCGGTGCGGGAACGGTTTGTACCAAAGATGATCTGGAAGCGGCACTGGAAGCAGGTGCCCATTTTATCGTGACACCGGTCATTAATAAAAAAGTAATCAAATCCTGCGTCAAAAAAAATATTCCCGTTTTTCCCGGCGCATTTACGCCTACGGAAATTTACAATGCCTGGACGCTGGGCGCCAGTATGGTGAAAATTTATCCGGCCACTTCGCTCGGGCCTGAGTACATTAAAGATCTGAAAGCGCCTATGAATCAGCTTAAACTGCTTCCGACCGGCGGCGTAAGCCTTGAAAACATGTCTGCATTCCTGAAAGCCGGCGCCAATGGACTCGGCATCGGCGGACAGCTTTTTGACAAAAAACTGATTCAGGAAAAAAACTGGGATGCGCTGAAAACGCATTTCCGGCAATTTCACAGCAAACTCTCCGTCTGATGCAAAATGTAACTTCCGGAAATTACCGCTGGATCATTGTGATCTTGCTTTTCACGGCCACGACAATCAATTACCTCGACCGCCAGATTATCGGTTTGCTGAAACCCATTCTGGAAAAGGAATTTGTCTGGACGGAAACCGATTTTGCGCGGATTGTCATGGCTTTTACGGCGGCTTATGCCGTCGGTCTGCTGCTTTTCGGCTGGCTTATCGATAAAATCGGGACCAAAACGGGGTATTCCATTACGATCATTTTCTGGAGTGTTGCCGGTATGCTGCATGCGGTCGCCCGGAGCGCGTTCGGGTTTGGCATTGCGCGGGTTGGATTGGGGTTGGGCGAAGCCGGGAATTATCCGGCAGCTGTCAAAACGGTGGCAGAATGGTTTCCCAGAAAGGAGCGTGCGCTGGCAACGGGACTTTTTAACGCCGGAACGAGCATTGGCGTAGTCGTTGCGCTTTTACTGGTGCCCTGGATACTGAATTATTACGGTTGGCAGGAAGTGTTCTGGATTACGGGCGCGCTGGGATTTGTGTGGCTGGTTTTCTGGCTTATTTTTTACGACATTCCTTCAAAGCAGAAAAGGCTCAGCGCCGAAGAACTGCATTACATAACAAGCGGGCAGGATCAGGATGAAAATGAAGCTGAAAAGCAGCCGGTTCAATGGATCAAGCTTTTTACATTCCCGCAAACATGGGCATATATAACCGGAAAAGGGCTTATTGATCCGATTTACTGGTTTTTCCTGTTCTGGCTGCCTTCCTACTTTGCATCGACTTTCAATCTGGACCTTAAAAAACCGAGTCTGGAACTGATGCTGATTTATACCGCAACAACAGTCGGAAGTATCGGCGGAGGGTATTTGTCATCGTGGCTGATCAAAAAAGGCTGGCCGACTCTGAAAGCGCGGAAAACGGTTTTGCTTGCATTTGCATTTCTGGAATTGTCCGTCATTCTGATCCAGTTTGCCGGAAATGTCTGGGCCGCCGTCGGCTTGATCAGTCTGGCAGTGGCGTTGCATCAGGCGTGGGCTACAAATGTTTTTACCCTGCCGTCGGATCTGTTTCCCAAACAGGCGGTGAGTTCGGTAGTCGGTATCGGCGGCATGGCCGGTGCCGTAGGCGGTATTTTGTTTCCGATTCTGATCGGCAGTTTGCTGGATACCTACAAAGCCGCAGGAAACCTCGCCGGCGGCTACAACATCATTTTTACGATCTGCGGCTGCACTTATCTTGTTGCCTGGCTGATTATTCATTTGCTCACGAAAACGGCCAAGGTTGTGGAACTGGAAGAATTGCGTTAAACAGAGTCGGTTTGGGTTTGCTTTTTTAATCAAAAACCCGTTGATAAAAATTAAGCTTGAAAAAAATGTTGCTTAAATTAACGGCATTTTTAAGCTGTAAAATAGTTTGATCAACACACACATTCAATCAATCATGATTATTCTAAAAAGAACCGATTCTGACAATCCGGATTTTATTTCATTAGTAAAGTTGCTGGATGCATACCTTGCGGTAACGGACGGTGACGATCATTCGTTTTACTCGCAGTACAATAAAGTGGACAAAATCAGGCATGTCGTACTGGCTTATGAAAATGAAAAGCCTGTGGGCTGCGGCGCTATCAAAGTGTTTGAGGACGAAGCCATGGAAGTGAAGCGCATGTACGTTTCGCCGGAATGCAGGAATAAAGGAATTGCAGGGAAAATCCTGTCCGAACTGGAAAGCTGGGCCGGTGAAATGTCGTTTAAAAGATGCGTTCTCGAAACGGGAAAAAGACAGCCCGATGCCATTGCACTTTATAAAAAATGCGGTTACCGGCAAATTCCGAATTACGGCCAGTACATCAATGTAGAAAACAGCATATGCTTTGAAAAGCTGTTAAGCAGGAGTTGATAAACCGGATTTTACAGCGTTGTTTATTGCTTTTTGATGGCAGTAATCTGGATGTAGTCAGGCAGCGCAATCAGTGTTGGACCAAAGGAACAATTTGATTTCAGATTGCCGCTGATGATATAATCCGGAATTTTCAGATCAGCACTTTTTTGCCACGTTGAGTCCGCTTCGCAGGCAATCGTATAAATATTTCCTGATGAAGCTTCTTCCGCTATTGTAAAAGTTCCAAGTCCGTGATAAACGGCTTTTGCATTTTCCACTTTTTTGTAAGTTTTTCCGTCACAGCCGCAATCGGGCTTCGGATCTTCTTTTTGGCAGGACAAAGCAAATACCAGAACAGTTACTGCAAGAAATGATAGAAGCCTGCCTTTAAAATCCATGTTTTTCATGAGCGTAATGGTTGGAAATGAATGAAAGAAAATTCCGGAATAAAAACAGTGCAATAAAACAGGTCGATTTTTGAACCTGCCGGCTTAAAGTAGCAAGACCTGGCTGAACGGAAAATAGTTGGAAAGTTTTATTACAAACAGGTATGAATTTCAACAGTTACGGCAACATACCTTGTGATGAATGAACATGTCGCTAAGCAGCATAGTAAAATTTGCTATGTTTGCCGGAAAGAAAAAGCTTTTAGAATGATTGATAAACTGGCCTTTATAAAGTTACAAGATAAAAAAATCCTGGCTGCGCGCAGCAAAGGACGCGGGATCTATTACATTCCCGGCGGCAAGCGCGAACCCGGCGAAACGGATTCCGAAGCATTGGCAAGGGAAATTGAAGAAGAACTGACGCTGAAACTGGATCCGGCTTCTGTTCAATTTTACGGCGAATTTCGTGCACAGGCACATGGGCAGTCCGAAGGCATCATGGTGAATATGCGTTGCTACACCGCATCCGGAATTGGCGAAATCGTGCCATCTGCCGAAATTGAAGAAGTGATTTGGCTTTCCTACTCCGATCGGGAAAAAGTTTCGGATGTGGCCAAATTAATCTTCGATGATCTGAAGGTGAAAGGGTTACTGGAATGATGTCAGGAGCATTTCAACGTATTCAGTTACATGTTGCTTTATTTTCAATAGCCTCTTGTCCACGGATCGCATTAATGAAGAACTTTAATGCATAAGTAAAAAAAGGTTTTTGAGGTACTTTAATATGATGAACAGCAACACAACCAGCATTTTACACCAGATATGATGAACCGTTATTCCGTTTTTAAAAGTGCTTTTATAACCTTTTTGTTTTTAGCATTGAATTTGTCCAATGCGTTTGCACAAGGAAAAGAGGAGGCCGAAGTAGCCAATGCTGTAGAAGCGTTACGTGTGCAGCTTGTTGACCCGCAGGAAAATGAACTTTCAAAGCTGGTTTCCAGGGATCTTAGCTATGGACATTCCAACGGCCTCGTGGAAGATCAGGCAACTTTTACAGCTTCGTTGATGAGCGGAAAGTTCAATTTTCAGAAAATAAACCTGACTGAACAAACAATCAAAATTACAGGCGATGCTGCCATTGTACGGCATGTTTTTACGGCTGAAACGCATGATGCCGGAAAATCGCCGGGATCGGCAAACCTGAAAGTTCTACAGGTATGGCACAAGCAGGGTGGAAAATGGATTCTGATTGCGAGGCAGGCTGTGAAGATTACAGTATAATGCTTGAGAAACTAAAAAGTAAGAGGCTCTGTCAGAGCCTCTTACTTTTTATATTAGGATATTTCAATTAATCTTGGTCCCTTTTGCCTGGCTTCTTCCTTCTTCGGAATCAACAGTTTCAAAAGTCCGTTTTCATATTGCGCGCTGATGCGGTCTTCATCGACTACGTCCTTTGGAAGGACAAATGTTCTCTGGAAAGACTGATAGCTGAATTCTTTTCTGGAATAATGCTCTTTATTTTCTTCCTGTTTATTTTCCTTCATCGAAGAGATCGTCAGCGTGTTGCCGTCCAGACGAATGTTGAAGTCTTTTTTGTCCATGCCCGGCGAAGCCATTTCAACTTCAAAGTTTTCTTCTGATTCGCGGATGTTTACGGCAGGAACCGTGGTGCTTGTGGATGAAAAGTTGGACTGGTTCCAGTCAAAAAGATCACGGCTTAAAAAGTCATCAAATAAAGCCGGAAATACGGGGAACATATCCCTGTTTTTTCTGATGAGTGACATAATTACCTCCTGTTTTAATTGTTAAATAATAAATTATCTAATAAGTAAATGAAAGTATTAAACATTCATACAGCATAAACAGTAAATTTCATACCAGAAAATTCAAGGTGAAAAATTGACATTTTGATCTGTCACATTTTCAGTTTATCATGCGTAAAATAGGCTTAGTTGATGTTTAAACAATGATTTATCTGGAAAAAATGTCATATTGTTTCCGGTTTCTACCTCAGTGTTTTCAATCTGTTTTCAGTACTTGCCGGCAAATGACAAGGTTTCAAACCGTAACATTGACATTCCATATAAAATGAATGCAAGATTTTTACTGAAGAATTTCGTCGAGTGTTTTAAAATATATAATGGTTTTTGATTTTAGGTTACACGTTTTCCATACCGTTGCAAAACGCCTGAACTTCACAAAGGCGGCAGCGGAACTGTTTATAACGCAGCCTGCTGTTACCAAGCACATCCACGAACTGGAAAACCAGCTGAATACAAAGCTTTTTGACCGGAACGGCTCCCGGATCAAGCTGACCAGAGCAGGAGAAATCCTGATGCAGCATAGTGAGCAAATATTTGAGATTTACCGTAATCTTGAATTTGAAATCAACAGTTTGTCGCAGCGGCAGAGCGGCAAATTGAGGCTGGGTGCAAGCACAACGGCTGCACAGTATATCCTGCCGCCGATCCTGGCTGCTTTTCATAAGAAATTCCGGAATCTGGAAATTACGCTTACCATTAAAAACACAGAGGAAATAGAGCAGGCGCTGCAAAACAAGGAAATTGATCTCGGCGTGATTGAAGGATACTCCAAAAATGCAGCGATCAAATATACCGAGTTCCTGAAAGACGAAATCGTGCTGGTGGCGGCCATTAAAAATCCATTGGTAAAAGGAGCCGTTATCAAGCCTGAAAAGCTGAAACAGATTCCGCTGCTTTTGCGGGAACCGGGTTCGGGAACGCTGGAAGTTATTGCACATGCACTGCGGGAAATCGGGATCAGCATTGCCGACCTGAACAATGAAATGCAGCTGGGCGGCAGTGAAAGCATGAAACTGTACATGCTGCATTCCGACAGCATGGCGTTCCTTTCGGTTCATGCCGTTCTGAAAGAGCTGCATCACAAAGAATGCCGCATTGTGGATGTGGAAGGCCTGAATATCGAGCGGTATTTTTATTTTACCATATTGCACGGCCAGCACGAGGCACTGCCCGAGCTTTTTATGAAATTTGCCAAAATTCAGGTTCAATGACAGATTAAGTAAGTTTCAGCACATATATTTATAGGAGTAATTCAATTTGTACAATTTATAATCAAACGTTCCTTTTCTTAATTGCAGGCTATATGTCATGTATTGCCTTGTTAGTCCCATTCATTTATGTTAAAAATTACATTAAGCTTGTTTGCCGCATTTTTGGTTTTTTTCTGGTCTGCGCCGATCAACAGACCGTCAGGAAATGCGGAAGAAAACAGAATGCTGCTGAAAACGGATTCCATGCGGAATGCCACCAGCTGGCCGGAAGAGATCAATATTACACCTTTTACAGGCCCGGACATTACGCCGAGCCCGGCTTGTCTGGCAGTGGCGCCTACGGGGGAAGTGTATGTGGGCGTGGACATGATGGGGTCGCTCGGAAAAGAACCGGGTAAAGGAAGTATTGTCAAACTGGTGGACAGCAATAATGACGGAAAAATGGACAAGCACACCGTTTTTGCCAGCGTTGACAATCCACGCGGTATTATTTCGCAGGGCGACAAAGTATTTGTGCTGCATACGACATTTTCTGCGCAAACCGGCATTGCTTCCGGAATGGACCTCGTGGTTTTTGAGGATAAAAACCATGACGGCGTGGCCGACGGCCCTTCAAGCCCGCTGATCCAGAATATCAGTTCACCCAAATTTCTGCAAAGCCGAGGTACGGACCATGCCACAAACGGTATCCGCATGGGAATTGACGGCTGGATTTACATTGCTGTCGGTGATTTCGGCTTTCACGATGCCGTAGACCGTTCCGGTAAAAAAATGACGCAGCTTGGCGGCGGGATTGTAAGAGTGAGGCCGGACGGCACCGAAATGGAAGTATACACACACGGTATGCGGAACATTTATGACGTGGCCATTGATCCTTATATGAATATTTTTACAAGAGGAAATACCAATGACGGCGGAGGCTGGAACATCCGTTTCAGTAACCAGATACAGTCCGGAGAGTATGGTTATCCGGTTTTGTTCCAGCATTTTACTGATGAAATCATTCCTGCTTTGGTTGATCTGGGCGGAGGTTCCGGAACCGGGGCTTTGTTTCTGGATGATCCGACTTGGCCTGCCAAATTCAACAAGGTGCCGATGATGGCGGATTGGGGAAGAAACCAGCTTTACATTCACCGGGTAACGCCGGACGGCCCGAGTTTCCAGCAGAAAGAAGAAGAATTTATAAAACTTGCGCAGATTACGGATCTGGATATCGATGCTTCGGGACGTGTTTATCTGTCGGCATGGGACGGTGCAGGTTATTCGGGAAATCCGGGTAAAGGATTTGTCGTAAGAGCTGTTCCCAAGAACTGGACATACAAAAAATTTGCGGATGTTAACAAAGCTTCTGTAAAGGAACTGGCGGCTATGCTCAAATCGGAAAGCGCAGTAGCCCGGCTGGCTGCACAGCAGGAACTGATCGCACGCAACGCCAAAGATGCGGCAAAAGAAACCTGGAACATTGCATCCAACAAAAGTAACCCGCTTTATGCACGTGTAGCCGGAATTTTTACCTATACCCAGCTTGCCGGAGCCGGTGGAAATGAAAACCTTGTAAAGCTGACTGCAGACAATGACGTCCGGGAATTCGCACTCCGTGCGCTGGCCGACCGAAAAACCGCTCTGAAAAATGTGCCGGTTGAGCCCTTTCTGAAAGGCCTTAATGATCCTTCCGAGCGTGTAAGGATTGCTGCAGCGGTTGGTCTGGGCAGGCTTGGCCGCGCGGAGGCTGCAAAGGAATTGCTGAAGGTGAAAGTTCCGGCTTCTTTTATGGCGCCTGCACTGGGAACGGAAGGTCCGCACGCAACGCCGAATGCGGCTATTATTCCGGCCCATATCGCTGTAAGATCGCTTGTGAGCCTGAATGCAGTGGATGCTTGTGTAAGTGCGATCAATACTGAAAATGCAGCGATTGCATTGTGGGCATTGCGTTACATGCATGATCCGAAAGCAGTGAACGGACTGATTGCAGCGTATAAACAGTCAAAAGATGAAAAGCTGAAAGACCAGATTCTGGTTACCCTTTCCCGGCTTTACAAAAAAGAAGCGGACTATGACGGTTCGTGGTGGTGGAGCACAAGACCGGATACGCATGGTCCGTATTATAAAGCCATAACCTGGGAATCGTCCGACAGCATTAAAGATTTTCTGATGCAGGAATGGAAGCAGGCCAATGAAAAGGACAAGCAGCTTTTCGCCGACCTGAACAGCCGTCACCGCATGGAAATTGCTGAATTTGGCGGTGAAGAAAAAACGGTAGCAAAAGAGGAAGTAAAAATTGATCTTGAAAAAATCAGGAACAAAAAAGGTCAGGTTGGGGAATCTTCCATTGAAGACGTGATGCTGGCTATGGCAAAAATCAACGGAGATCCTGCCATAGGTAAAACACTTTTTACCAAACAGGGATGCGTTGCCTGTCACAGTATCAGCAAAGGCGAAGTGATGAAAGGGCCGTTTATGGGACAAATCGGTTCCATTATGACGCGCGAGCAAATTGCAGAGTCCATTCTGAAGCCCAATGCTTCTATTTCACAAGGCTTTGCAACCGTTATGGTTACAGCCAAAGGTGATAAAAATTACATGGGCTTTATTTCGGAAGAATCGGCTGACAAACTTGTCATGCGCGATATTACGGGACAGGTTTATACAATAAAGACGTCGGATATTGTTTCTCGCAAGGAAATGGAAACGTCCATGATGCCATCCGGCCTCGCCAACGAACTTTCATACGAGGAATTTGCTTCCCTGATTACTTTTCTTTCCAAACAGAAGAAATAGGAAATCCGGAAATTTGTATAAAAGCCTGTATGTGACCTGCTCATGTGCAGGCTTTTGTGTGTTCGGAGGTATTGTAAATGTGATGTTTGTGTCTTCACAAACAAATAACAAACGCCGTAAAACGTGAAATTTGTAGCTGTAAAATGCTTTATGCACGGTTTTGTGAAGACACAAAACCAGCAACATTCACCGTTTTCGTTTGTGTCCTCACAAACAAAAAATCCCACGAAAAGAAGCCGGACAAGCCCTTAACATGGGAATTAAGAATAAGGAATGAGCTATTTCAACGCTGGTTTTTTCTCCTTTTGGTGTTGTCCGGCATTGTTGCCCTTTCGGAGCGCATGGTTTTTCTGGTTTTTTTTACCGAATAGGAAGACAATGTATCGGTACCCGGTCTTCCGGTGCTGCTTCTGCTGCCATCAACCAGTCCGGTTGTACTGACATTTCCATTGTCGCTCAGGATCGGTCCGCTTTCGGCATTGGCTGAATCTTTCAGAATGGCAGTGACATCGGATGAATCCTTTCTCATGCTGGTTCTGGATGTTTTTTTCTGATAGGTTCTTTCACTTCCCGTTGTTCCGGAGGCATTGTTCCGGGACTGGGCAAATGAAACTGCGGGCGCAGCCATCAACGTGATGATAACCATGAATTTAAGGACTCTCATATATTTTGATGATTTAAGGTTTTCGAATCTGCAAGGATATTGAGCTGTTGTAAAATACCGTTCCAGAACATTCCTGCATAAAGCCGTGCAGCCGCAGTAATCAAAAAGCAGCATCAGAAAAGCGCATGGCGATCCAACAGGATAAAACGTTAACATTGGAACGCTTTTTTAAGCATATACTGAATTCTTGTAAAAAGGTTATTCAGGAATAATGTCTTATCAAATCAGAAAGGAGCATTTATGTTAGCAATGAATTACCGCGGGCCATACAGAGTCCGGGCAGATCACAAGCCTTATCCGGAAATACTGCATCCGGAAGATGCGATTGTTCGTGTAACCAGATCCTGTATCTGCGGATCGGATTTACATTTATATCACGGCCTGGTGCCGGATACCAGAGTTGGAATGACGTTTGGCCATGAATTCATCGGCATTGTAGAGGAAATCGGACCTTCTGTACAAAACCTTAAAGTTGGAGATCATGTAATTGTTCCTTTTAACGTTGCTTGCGGAAAGTGCGTATTTTGCGAGCAGCAGATGTATGGAAACTGTCACGAATCCAATTCACAGGCAACAGCAGTCGGCGGTATCTTCGGTTATTCGCATACGGCTGGCGGCTACGATGGCGGACAGGCCGAGTACGTCCGTGTTCCTTATGCAGATGTAGGCCCTACGGTAATTCCTGCCGAAATGCATCCGGATGATGCTGTTTTACTGACGGACGTGGTTCCGACAGGCTATCAGGCAGCAGAAATGGGCGGTATAAAACCGGGCGATACCGTTGTGGTGTTCGGAGCAGGGCCGGTCGGCATTATGGCTGCCAAATGCGCCTGGCTTTTCGGAGCAGGACGCGTGATTGTTATTGACCATATTGAATACCGTCTGGAATTTGTCAAAAATTACGCGCAGTGTGAAGCCTACAATTTCCGTTCATTGGAAGATCCGGTTTTGTTCATCAAGAAAACAACAGACTGGATCGGAGCAGACGTTTGCATCGACGCTGTAGGCTGTGAAGCCGCAGGAAGCGCATTGCAGACCATTACAGGAGTAAAACTCATGCTTCAGGCCGGAGCAGCCACTGCCCTGCACTGGGCGATCAACTCGGTAAAAAAAGGAGGGATTGTATCCATTGTAGGTGTGTACGGCCCGACTGGCAACCTGATTCCGATAGGAAATGTCGTCAACAAAGGCATTACAATCCGTGCGAACCAGGCTTCTGTCAAAAGGTTGCTGCCCAGACTGATCGAGCACATCAAGGAAGGGCGTCTGGACCCGAAAGCCATTATTACGCACAGAGTTCCGCTGGAAGAAGTCGGAGATGCATACCATATTTTCTCCGCCAAGCTTGATAATTGCATTAAAACCATTCTTATACCGCCATCTGCAGGAATTTAAAGGAAACAGATATGAAAAATACAGCCATTGATCACAGCCATATCAAGGGATGGGGCGTTGACGCTGATCCGCTTGATGTTCCGGCTTATCCGATGAAAAGAAGGACCGAAAATGATAATAAAGGCATGTACTGGGAACGTCCGGCACATCAGGTCCAGACCGTCGAAATACTAAAATCCAATGAAAGGCCGGATCTTACTGCCGTGTTCGGTACTTCCACGCCGCCGTCTGGTCTGAGCGGAAAAATCAGGCGGTTTGCATTCAAATACAGTGAAGCGAGCTTTGCGCACTGGCTGCCGCTTATCCTTGCCGACCGCATCAATATGCTCGAAGGCATCGCCGACGATTTCAAAAAAGGCCATATTCCCAATCTGATTGACGAACTTGGTGTAAAGTCGGAGTTAAAGCATAATCCCAAAGGGTTTGCAAAAAAAGTGCTTGTCGGTGTAGCCGTTACCGCGCTTTTTATAGCGTGGATGCGACGAGATGACCATGATGAAGATTAATCGAAAGCAGCTATTCCGCATAAAATTCCTTTTTCACAAAAGAGTTTTATGCGGTTTTGTTTTATATGGCAATGAGGAGTTCTGTTAAAAATTTCTATCTTGCCAGCATTGAATGACCCTGTAATTGCAATGGACCCGAATAATTCCCGGCTCAGGACTGTACATGTAACACGTTATGTAACGCCGCTGCGCGAGGGTGGATCCCTTCCGGCCATCGCAGAAGCGGATGACGATTTTCTTTATGTTCTTAAATTCCGCGGAGCCGGACAGGGACCGAAAGCATTGATTGCCGAACTCATCGGCGGCGAACTGGCCCGCTTTCTGGGGTTCAGGATTCCCGAAATTGTATTTGCCAATCTGGATGAAGCTTTTGGAAGAACCGAGCCGGATGAGGAAATCCAGGATCTGCTCAGGGCAAGTGCCGGACTGAACCTCGCCATGCATTATTTGTCGGGTGCTGTCACTTTTGACCCCATAGTTACTGTTGTTGATCCGCAGCTTGCTTCCCGGATTGTTTGGCTAGACAGCTTTCTTGCCAATGTGGACAGGACTGCACGCAATACCAATATGCTGATGTGGCATAAAGAGCTCTGGCTCATTGATCACGGCGCTTCGCTGTATTTTCACCATTCCTGGCAAAACTGGGAAGAGCAGGCACAACGGCCTTTTGCACAGGTAAAAGATCACGTTCTGCTTCGCTATGCAACTGAGATGGACGAAGCGGACACTGCTTTTAAAAAGATACTGAATGCGGATCAAATCAGGTCGGTCGTTGCGCTGATTCCGGATGAATGGCTGCTTGCTGATTCGCCTTTTGATTCCGCCGAAGCACATCGCAATGCCTATGCCCGCTTTCTGGAACTGCGGCTTTCTGTTTCTGAAATTTTTGTAAAAGGAGCGCAAAATGCACGAGAATCACTTATTTGAGTACGCCGTAATACGTGTTGTACCAAGGGTGGAGCGCGAGGAATTTATAAATGTCGGAGTCATTCTGTACTGTCCCGGAAAAAATTACCTTCAGTTTGTCTTTAACGTGAACGAAGCCCGTTTGCGTGCTCTTTCCGAAAACACCGATATAAAGGAAGTACTTGATTACCTTGACGCATTGAGGCGTATTTGCGAGGGCCGGAAAGCAGGAGGACCTATCGGAGCATTGCCGCTCTCATCACGCTTTCGCTGGCTCACGGCTACACGAAGCACCGTTGTACAATCGTCGAAAGTTCATCCGGGCTTTTGTAAAGATCCGGATGAAACATTGCAGCGTTTGTTCAGACAGCAGGTTGGATAACCGTCAGCGCAAGTTCAGATGTTGCTGGACTTCTTCCTTTTTACGTCTTGAAACCTCCACTTTTGATCCGTCGGAAAGCAGTACAAACTGGTTGTTATGTGTAACCTGCTTGATGTATTTGGGATTTACAAGATGCGATTTGTGTGTCCGGATGAAGTTGAATTCACCGAGCATGTCATCAAAATGTTTGAGCGTTTTGCTGGAAATAAACGGCTTTTTTCCTACAAGGTGAATGGCCGTATAATTTTTATCAGCTTCCAGACGAAGAATTTCATCCAGTGTAAAAAAGAAAACTCCTTCGCTGGATGGTACCGCCAGCCTAAAATCCCGGATG
Source organism: Dyadobacter sediminis (assembly GCF_005860765.1). Taxonomy (GTDB): domain Bacteria; phylum Bacteroidota; class Bacteroidia; order Cytophagales; family Spirosomataceae; genus Dyadobacter; species Dyadobacter sediminis. Next base: position 1,071,198 of record NZ_VCEI01000021.1, read on the forward strand.
TCTTTCTTCTCTATATTCTGGACAAGGTTATCATACAACTCCTGATTCAGTTCAATAGCCCGGAGACGTGCTTTTTCGATGTGCCTTTCTATGGCTGCCTGCAGTTCGTCGGGATCCACCGGTTTAAGCAGATAATCCAGTGCACTGAAACGGATGGCCTGAATAGCATACTGGTTGTAAGCCGTAGTGAACACAATATCGTAGGGCGGATCTTTTCGGGCACTGATGAATTCAAATCCGTTCTGAAAAGGCATTTCAACATCCAGAAATACAACGTCCGGAATGAAAGTCTCCAGTACCGTCAATGCTGACTGAACCGAATCCGCATCTCTGATCTCGAAACTTTCTTTTACAAGATTGTCTAAATAATGCCGGAGCACATTTCTGGCCTTTTGTTCATCATCAATAATCAACGCTTTTATCATAACGCAAGTCTGATATAGTAGGAAATAAAATAATAAATGGTTGCTGCGTACTAATCCTCGTATCTGTTAGCGGCAATAATTTATACTAATTTCACCCATATAGCAGGATTCATTTATTTGGTGGCTGATGCTGATTACTGTAAGGTAATTTACTTCTTGATACGGACAGGATCATCCGGATTGCCGCTCTTGCATTTTCGGTCGAAACCAGCAAGGCGGAACATTTTCTGTGAATAATAAAGATGCATGTGCGGGTTTGTAGCAACCGGACCAAAGTGCCCTTTTTCTGGCCAAGGTGCATAAAAAAATCCCGGAGAGGATGACTTCCGGGATTTTAATCAAATTCATTTATAATCAGTCTTTGTCCACAGGCTTCTGCATTTCGTTCATGTTATGTGCTACAACCGTATCCGGTAAAATGTTGCTCATCCCGATCTGAACCTTGTTCTTGAACCCTGAAATAACCTTGTCCTTGCCGGACATCAGTGCATCGTAACCATCTTTGGCTACATCGGCAGGGTCGGCCATGGAACTTTCATCCTGAACTGCCTTGCTTTCCGTCATATCCGCTTTGTTGAAAAAGTCGGTATCCGTCACGCCCGGCATCAGCGCAGTCACGGTGATTTCATATTCCTTTACTTCTTCCCGGATCGACTCAGAAAAAGAGAGTACAAAAGCCTTCGTTCCATGATATACCGATTGCCATGGTCCCGGTGTTTTACTGGCAATGGAAGCGACATTCAGGATTTTACCGGAATTACGGCTGATCATGTCCCGTAAAAAGAACTTTGTTAAAATGATAACGGAAGCAATGTTCAGGTTTACAATATCCAGTTCTCTTTCAATTTCTGTATCCTTGAACAGTCCGTAAACACCTTGTCCGGCGTCATTGACAAGTACTTCAACTTCAATGCCCTGATTTCTTACTTCCTGACAAAGCGCAAAAGCTTCATCTTTTATAAAAAGATCTTTTGCGATGGAAATTACATTGGCTCCATGTTGCCTGAACTCTTTCGCTCTGGTTTCCAGCTGCTGCTGGTCACGTGATACAATAACGAGGTTATACTGGTTTTTGGCAAACAGTAGAGCAAGTTCGTAACCAATGCCGCTGGTGGCACCGGTTATTAAAGCATATTTTTTATCTGCAGACATAACTTCTTAAGATTTAGGTGAAAACTATTGGCTCAAAGCCATTCAAATTCCCGCACATACTTTAAAACAATAATGCCCAACGGCGGTAAGGTCAGCGGAATGGAATGTGTTTTTCCATGTTTGGGAACGGGGTAGGTTTCCAGTTCGTCTTTATGAATCACATCAGCTCCGCCGTACTTCAGATTATCACTGTTGAATATCTCCTTGTAATACCCCGGTTTACCAGTCCCGACCCGGTAATTGTTCCGTACAACAGGGGTGAAGTTGGCCACAAAAATCAGGATGTCTGCTTCATTCCTGCCTTTGCGCATCCAGCTCATGACGCAATTTGCTGCGTCCTGATTGTCAATCCATTCAAATCCTTCTGCCGAAAAATTATTCTCGTAAAGTGCCGGCTGTTCTTTATACAATGCATTCAGATCTTTCAGTACATGCTGAATGCCCGTATGCGCAGGATTGTTGTTTTCTGACCAGTCCAGACTGAAATCGTGACGCCATTCATGTCGCTGGGCAAAATCCGCACCCATAAACAGCAGCTTTGCACCCGGATGACCGTACATGTAAGCATATAAAAGCCGCAGGTTGGCAAACTGCTGCCAGTGATCGCCCGGCATTTTGTTGATCAGTGAATGCTTGCCGTAGACGACTTCATCATGCGAAAGCGGCAATGTGAATTTTTCCGAAAATGCATAATGTATGCTGAAAGTAAGCTGTCCCTGATGATGCGTGCGGTGTACAGGATCAAGCTGGAAATAGGAGAGTGTATCGTGCATCCAGCCCATCATCCATTTCATATCAAAACCCAGTCCGCCCTGGTTGGTCGGGCTGGTAACGCCCGGCCAGGCTGTTGATTCTTCGGCAACCGTGAATACGTCCGGAAAATAGGTGTGGACAGCATCGTTGAAGGATCTGATGAAATCAATGGCTTCCAGGTTTTCCCTGCCGCCAAATTCATTTGGAATCCATTCTCCTTCATTTCTTGAGTAATCCAGATAAAGCATCGAAGCCACGGCGTCTACGCGCAGGGCGTCAATGTGAAATTTGTCCAGCCAGTAAATGGCGTTGGAAATCAGAAAAGATTTAACCTCGTTTCTGCCAAAATTGAAGATCGAACTTTTCCAGTCCGGGTGGAAACCTTTTCTGGGATCGGCATGCTCGTAAAGGTGCGTGCCGTCAAAATACCCCAATCCGTGTTCATCCGTAGGAAAATGGGAAGGAACCCAGTCAAGTATCACACCGATTCCCGCCTGATGCAGGGCATCTACCAGAAACATAAAATCCTGCGGTGTTCCAAAACGGCTGGAAGGTGCAAAGTAGCCTGTCAGCTGATAACCCCATGATCCGTAAAACGGGTGTTCCATGACGGGCATAAACTCCACATGTGTGAATCCCATATAATTACAGTATTCGGGAAGTTCAGCTGCGAGTTCACGGTAAGTCATAAACCGGCCATTTTCTTCATCCACGCGCCGCCATGATCCGATATGCATTTCATAAACCGAAATGGGTTTGTTCATGGCATGTTCCGCTTTCCGGCTTTGCATCCAGCTGCTGTCGTTCCAATCGTAGTTCAGGTCCCACGTTACCGTCGCGGTATGCGGAGGCGTTTCCCAATGGAAGGCATACGGATCGCCTTTTTCTACTTCATACCCATTGTTCGAACGAATGAAATACTTGTAATATTCACCTTTTCCCATTTGCGGGATAAAGCCTTCCCAAATACCCGAATGATCGTTCCGAAGTTGAAGAGGCGCGCTTTCTCTTGTCCAGCCGTTGAAATTGCCGACAACCGAAACGTAAGCTGCATTGGGCGCCCAGACAGCAAAGCTTGTTCCTTTCACACCATTATGTTCGGTGATGTGCGAACCAAGTTTATTATATATACGGTAATGCGTACCTGATTGAAACAGGCTGATATCAAAGTCGGTCAGTAATGCCGGTAATTCCGTTTTATGATCTGTCATAGTCAAAAGTTTATACAGTCGCAGGTTCTGCCTTTTTCATGATGGATTTAATTCCTCTCAGCGGGACCATAACCCAGGTCGGCCTGTTGTTTACCTCATAATTAAGTTCATAAATAGCTTTTTGCAGCAGGAATGTTTGCAGCAGGATGGCAAGGTCTTCCTTTTTCTGCGGAATGATCGGGCTGTCTTTCACCGTTTCAAGATACGATTTCATGAAAATTCCGCTCATGTAGTGGTACCATTGTTCTACATAAGGAATGAGCTTTTCAATATCTTCCGTACGAACCTGATTATCCAGATAAAGACTTCCGTAAGCCGCATAATGGAACGAGCGGAGCATACCCGCCACATCGCGCAGTGCCGAACGTTTCAGCCTTCTTTCACTGTAACTTCTTGCTGGCTCGCCTTCAAAATCAAGGATCACAAAGTCTTTTCCTGTAAACAGCACTTGTCCCAGATGGTAGTCGCCATGGATGCGGATTTTGGAAGTATCGATCTTGTGCGAATACACCTTTTTAAGTTCCGCCAGGATTTCTTCTTTCATCTGCATGATTTCATCGGCTTCCTTTTTAACTTCCGGTTCCAGTTTTTTACTGTTTCGGTTAAGGCTCTGGAAAGCAACGCGTACAAGCGACTGCAAAGAGGAATAAACCGACCGCTGATAGTGAAGTGAGAATTCTTCCGGTTTAAAATCCGGCAGATGCGTTCCCGAAGCAAGTGCAAGGTGCATTTCAGCTGTTCTTACGCCCAGCAGCGAAATCTGCTCGGCAGTAGGAACGTCCAGCAGATCTTTCAGCACATCCGGAATATCCTCGTAACCCACCGGGTCGATCAAAGTTCCGACCAGCTCGGCCGGCAACTGAACATTGCTTCCCAAAAGTATTTTCTCATTGAAATCGTTGAGCCTGTCCAGCATATTTGCCCATGCGTCCGTACTGCTCGGAACCATTTCCTGCATCATGCCCAGTACCATGGAATCTTTGTTGTTTTTCCATTCAATGGCTCCCACAAAAGCCGGGATGTTCGGGAATTTGGCTTCGTGCGTCAGAAAATGCGTGATTTCCAGATCGGGGTTAATGGCACGATCCACCTTGCGGTACAGCTTGAAAAAGTACTTGCTGTCAAACGCCAGGGAAGTGTTGCTTTGTTCAGCAGACATCACCCTCGGTTTGATCTTTTCAGTATCTTTAATGTGATTTTCCAGCTCCTCGTTTCCTGAGAAATGGATGTGGCCGTCTTTGGTTTCGACAGACTCCTGCACAGCCATATTGTTGATCAGGGCAAGCTGCAGTTCCTGTCCGTAAACACCGTCAAACAGTACTCCCTCTTCCTCTTCAATCTTGATCTGTGCGATAACAGCCTGTGGACAATCTTCTCTTACACGGAAAGAAAAAGGCTGTTTGCCAAAAGCAACGTGCAGCTGATACATTTCCGGAAGGTCATTCTGGTAAGTCGCTTCCAGCAAAAGGATGTAGCCCGGCAGGTTCTCGCCAAGCGGAATGGTTGCATGCGAAACAATGCGCAGACTGTCCAATCCTTTTCCTTTGCCGCCGAACCACCTCATTTTCATCAGGTAAGCCGGCAATATTTTGTTTTCAAGATACTCGATAACACGCGGCTTCAGCAGATCTTCCCATGTTGCCAGTTCAATAAGCGGCAGTTCCTCGTTCTTGTCGATTTCCGGATGCGTTTGCTGCAATACAAAGCATTGGCATGCATAAGCTTCCAATGTAAAGAAATACGGTGTATTGTCCTTAATGGCGGGAAATTTGTTTTTGCTGAAAATCTCGACCGGCTGATAACCTTTATACTGATCAATATCCAGTTCTACCGGCTGCGGAAAGCGTGAAAGATTGGCAATGACCAGCATGGTCTCATCTTCGAAAGTACGTGTAAAAGCAAGTACCTTGGCATTTTCCGAATTGATGAACTTGATGTCTCCGCGGCTGAATGCCTTGTACTTCTTACGCGTGTTGATTGCCCGTTTCATCCACCACAGCAGCGAAGACGAATTGCGTGTCTGCAGTTCCACGTTTACGGATTCGTAATGATATTGCGGATCAAGAATCAATGGCAGATAAAGGCGCTGCGGATTAGCTTGTGAAAATCCGGCATTACGGTCCGGGCTCCATTGCATCGGCGTTCTTACGCCGTCGCGGTCGCCAAGGTAAAAGTTATCGCCCATCCCGATTTCATCCCCGTAATAAATGATCGGTGTTCCCGGAAAAGTGAAAAGAAGTGAATTCAGCAGCTCGATTTTCTTGCGGTTATTCTCCATCAAAGGAGCAAGCCGGTGCCGGATGCCCAGATTTATCCTTGCCTTCGGATCTTTCACATATACTTTGTACATGTAATCGCGTTCTTCGTCCGTTACCATTTCCAGTGTCAGCTCGTCATGGTTACGCAGGAATATTCCCCACTGACAGTTTTCCGGGATTTCCGGAGTCTGGTCAAAAATGTCGGTGATCGGATAACGGTCTTCCATCTGCAGCGACATGAACATGCGCGGCATAATCGGAAAATGATAATTCATCTGACATTCGTCACCGTCGCCAAAGTAGGCTGCGGAGTCTTCCGGCCACATGTTGGCTTCCGCCAGAAGCAAAGTTCCGGGGTAACGCTCGTCTACATATTTTCTCAGTTTTTTGAGGTATTCATGCGTTTCCGGCAGGTTTTCGCAGTTTGTTCCGTCTCTTTCAAAAAGGTACGGAACAGCGTCCAGACGGAATCCGTCCACACCCATTTTACACCAGAAATTAAGAATCTTGAATATTTCTTCCTGCACAAGCGGACTGTCGTAGTTTAAGTCCGGCTGGTGATGGAAGAACCGGTGCCAGTAATATTGTCCTGCTTCACTATCCCACGTCCAGTTGGATTTTTCATAATCCTGAAAAATGATCCGCGCATCCTTGAACTGTTTCGGATCGTCCGTCCAGACATAATAATTACGGTAATCGGAACCTTTGGGCGCTTTTCTGGCACGCTGGAACCACGGGTGCTGATCAGAAGTGTGATTAATAACCAGCTCAGTAATTACTTTGAGACCGCGTTTATGGGCTTCTTTCAGGAAGGTTTTAAATTGCTGGATATCGCCGTAAGAAGGATTAATGGAGTAATAATCCGAAATATCGTATCCGTCGTCCCGCAGAGGCGAAGGGTAAAAAGGAAGCAGCCAGATCGCCGTTACGCCAAGATCCTGAAGATAGTCCAGCTGTTGCATCAAACCCTGGAAATCGCCTATTCCGTCGCAATTTCCGTCTTTGAATGCTTTTATATGCAATTCGTAAATAATGGCATCTTTGTACCATTGCAGATTTTTTTCGAGTACTCCATTCTTATTTTCCATGCGGGTATGTATTCAATGGTTCAATTTTTAAAATGTGTGCAGGCATTTCGTACGGATTGAGCTGTACGTAATTGTACGCTCCCTGCCAGTTGTATTTTTCTCCGGAAAGCATGTCGCTGACTTTATACGGCTGATCATAATGTATCCCGAATTTCTCAATCGGTACTTTTATATGTGCGCCTTGTGTATTATAAAAGTCGAGGTTTACAGCAATCAGCAATGCATTGTTGCTGGCTTCATCAATTTTGGTATAGCACATGATCATGTCATTGTTTGTGTCCGCAAATTCAATGTTCCAGGTTGTCTGCAGTGCCGGATTGTCTTTCCTGATTTTATTGACACGCGTTATGATTTCTGCCGTACGGCTGTAACGGTTCCAGTCCCAGTGCTTGATTTCGTATTTTTCATTGTCTGTGTATTCTTCCTTGCCGGGGTGCGGCGTATTGACACCGAATTCATAAACCGGGCCGTAAAGACCGTAATTGGAAGACAGCGTGGCAGCAAGTAAAAACCGGGTAATGTGCGCATTTTCTCCGCCGACGGCCAGATGGTGCGGCAGGATGTCGGGTGTGTTGGGCCAGAAATTAGGACGGAAATAGTATTGCTGATCTGTTTTGGTCAGTTCATGCATGTACTTTTCAATTTCGTATTTGCTGTTTCGCCACGTAAAGTAAGTATACGACTGATTGAAGCCGATCTTGGCAAGCCGTTCCATAACCCTCGGTCTCGTAAATGCCTCGGCCAGAAACAAAACTTCCGGGTTTTTCTTCCTGACTTCACCGATCATCCATTCCCAGAAACCGAATGCCTTCGTATGCGGGTTGTCGATACGGAATACGCGTACGCCTTTTTCAATCCAGAAGTCGATCACACTTTTCAGTTCATTCCACAGATTTTGCCAGTCTTCGGTTTCAAAATCAAAAGGAAGAATGTCCTCGTATCTTTTGGGCGGGTTTTCTGCATACTGAACAGTGCCGTCGGGCCGCCATTTAAACCATTGCGGATGTTCTTTCACATACGGATGGTCAGGTGCGCACTGGTACGCAATGTCCATCGCGATCTCGATACCGAGTTCTTTGGCTTGTAAAACCAGTTCCTCAAAATCTTCTAAAGTACCCAGTTCCGGATGAACTGCCTTGTGCCCGCCAAGCCTGTTTCCGATTGCCCATGGAGAGCCCGGATCTGTTTCCGAAGGCGTTAATGAATTGTTTTTTCCCTTGCGCTTCATTTCGCCAATCGGATGAACCGGCGGGAAATAAAGCGTATCAAAGCCCATTCTGGCAACTCGGGGCAAAAGTTTTGCAACATCTTTAAAAGTGCCGTGTGTATCAGGCGTTGCGGATGCAGATCGTGGGAAAAGTTCATACCACGAACTGAATGCAGCTTTTTTCCTTTCTACCTCCAGCCGGAATGTTTTATCATAAACTGTGATCCGGTCTGTGAAACGGATTCCGTTCATGGCGTTGGCAACCTCGTCGCTGATGGCCAGATTTATTGCATGTACAACGTCTTTGTCTCCGGAGTTTCTCAGTTCACTGATCCACCGGGTAAAATCCGGCTTCTTTTCTGAGCTTACGAGTTCAGCTGCTTCTTCCAGCAGCTCGGCACCGATGAGGATTTCGACGGAGACATCCTGGCCTGCATCATATTTCTTGACCAGACCTTTTTTCCAGGTGGTGAAATGATCGATCCAGCCTGTTACCCTGTACTCATAAAAACCGGTTTTTTCCGGTGTCCATGAAACTTCCCAGCAGTCATTAATGACATAGTTCATGGGAAGGTCACTCCAGTATTCGTCATTTTCATGTCTGAAAATCACACTGGCAGCAACTACATCGTGTCCGTCTCCGAAAATGTCAGCAGAAACAAGGACATTTTCCCCGATTGCTCTTTTGGCCGGATACTTGCCGCCTTCAACTTGTGGTGTAACGTTGGTGATAATTACGCGTCTTATTCCATCCTGAATACTCATCGATCCGATTTTTAAGTTTTCATTTCTCGAATGGATACTAGGACAATCAAAATCATGCCTGCAGGCAGGCTTTGATCCTGTTCTACCGCTGTTTTTTATATAAAATCCGGATTATTTGAATGTCGGCGGAAAGCACGAAACGGACAGCAGACCGCCATGCAGATGTAAATTACTTGTACAAAGGCTTTTTCGTGTTAAAGGCACTTTGAAGGGATGCTTTGACGTCATCGTACCGCAGCGGCTTTGAAATGTAATCGTCCATTCCGGCATTGATGCAGATTTCACGGTCTTCAGGCATGGCATTGGCCGTAACCGCAACAATGAACGGTTGCTTGATTTCCAGTTTCCTGATCAGCGAAGCTGCTTCCAGTCCGTCCATTTCCGGCATTTGAACATCCATAAAAATCAGGTCAAAAGTTTGCCTTTGTACCGTTTCCAGCGCTTCCCGACCGTTATGCACAACCTGTGCTGTGTAGCCCAGCTTGCGCAGCACCGTTACAAACAGTTTTTCGTTGATGGGATTATCCTCGGCAATCAGAATGGTGAGTGGAAAATCTGCGGCAAAGTTGTTTGAAAGCTGGCTTTTGCTGGCAATGTCCGGCTGGATTGCACCAGAACGTTGTGAAAGTTCATTTCTGATTACCTTGACAAGTTTCTGGTGTTTGACGGGTTTTGTAAGTATGGAGCGGAAAATGTCCGAGTTGTTTTTGCGTACGACGTCACCAACCGAGCTGAGCAGCACGATCGGAAGCTGGGGGAACCTGCTTTTGATCTTTTCGCCTAATTCGAGTCCGTTCATTTCAGGCATGTGCTGATCCGTAATGACCAGTTCAATGTTTTTGTACTGATCCAGGCGGTCCAGCGCGGCCTGGCCCGATGCTGCCAGCACCGGCACCAGTTTCCAGTACCGGAGCTGCGACTCTATGATCCGGAGATTGGTTTTGTTGTCATCTACAACCAGCACGAGTTTTCCTTCGATGTCATGCGCTTCATTGTCGGCAGACTGCGGCAATTTCTGCTCACTGGCTCTGGTATGTATACTGAAATAAAAATCGGTTCCTTTTCCATCCCAGCTTTCTGCATGGATATGCCCGCCCATTAACTGAACAAGCCGCTGGCTGATTACCAAGCCAAGGCCGGTACCGCCGTACTTCCGGGTATGCGAAGAATCAACCTGTGAAAATGCCTTGAACAATAAGTCAAGCTTGTCCTGCGGAATGCCGATACCTGTATCCTGCACCAGAAATTTCAGTTCGATCATACCGTCATCTTTCATACCTGCATTCTGTACACTTACAAGAATTTCGCCCTGCTGTGTAAATTTCACTGCATTCCCGACCAGATTGATCAGGACCTGCCGCAGACGCAGATTGTCACCGACGATCTGGCCGGGAACGTCCGGTGCAATCTGATAAACAAGGTCCAGCCCGAGATCGGAAGCCTTTCCCGAAAAGATGCCGAGCACTTCTTCAATGCACTCGTGCAGGTCGAATGGCTTGTTTTCCAGTTCCATATTGCCGGACTCGATTTTGGAAAAATCCAGAATGTCGTTGATGACCGTCAGCAGGCCGTCACCGCAGCTCATGATGGTTTCGGCATATTCTTCCTGCTCCTCGTTCATGGCCGTTTGAGAAAGCAGCGCAGCCATGCCCAGTATACCGTTCATGGGCGTCCGAATTTCATGGCTCATCGTGGCCAGAAACACACTTTTAGCCTGGTTTGCGCGTTCCGCTTCCTCTCTGGCGAGCTGCTCTTCAATGTGTTTTTTCTGCAGGTCGCTGTTCAGCTTGTGCAGGTTTTCCGCCTGTTCTTCCAGTACCTGCTTTTGCCGGATCACTTCTTTTGTCCTTGCCTGAACCTGACTGAGCAGTTCGAGTTTCTGTTTTTTGACGCCCTCCATTCTGGAATGGTATATACCGATGATCAGCGCAGCGACCAGCAGCAGCATGACACCTTGGAACCACCAGGTTTGCCAGAAGGGCGGGATGATATGCAGCCTTACAGAAGTTCCGGTTTCGTTCCAGATGCCGTCATTGTTGGAGGCTTTTACCCGGAAAACATAGTCGCCCGGATCCAGATTCGTGTAAGTCGCACGGCGGGTAGTTCCGGGAAAAATCCAGTCTTTATCAAAACCTTCCAGTTTATACGCATATTTATTTTTTCTGGATATGGTGTAGTTCAGCGCAGTAAATTCAAAGGAAAGCATGAGGTCCTTGTAGGAAACCGTAATTTCCTGGGTGGCCGTAATGTGCTTTTTCAGCGGAGACTCTGCGTCATGCAGTGTGACGGATTTATTGAAAATCTGAAAGTCTGTAATGTAAACAGGCGGAATGTAATTGTTGTATGCAATGCTGTCGGGATGAAAAAAGTTGAAGCCGTTTTGACCGCCGAAAAAAATGTAACCTTCCTGATTTTTGTAAACCGACATTCTGTTGAACGAAGTACCTTGTAGTCCGTCGCTGTTATCGAAGTTGCGGAATGTTCTTGTTCCGGGATTGAAGTTGGAAATGCCGTAATTGGTACTGATCCAGAGCGTTCCGCGCGAATCTTCCGTTATTCCCTGGATTACATTGTTTGGAAGGCCGTCTTTCTGCCGGTAACTTCTGAAATTTCCTGTTTTCGGATTAAAGAGATTCAGTCCGTTGCTCGTTCCGATCCACAGATTGCCTTTCTTATCCTCATAAATACAGTTAACCAGGTTATTGCTGATGGAATTTTCATCGTCTTCATTATTGGCATAATGCGTAAAAGTGTTCTGTTTTTCATTAAAGAGGTTCAGCCCGCCGCCTTCTGTCCCGATCCACAAATTCCCTTTCCGGTCAATGCAGAGCGATTTGATGATATCATTGTTGATGTGTCCGTGTTTTACAGCATTACTGTTATAAACAATGTACGTTCTCGCTTTCTTGTCATACCGGATAAGTCCGGCGGAAGTGCCGATCCAGATGAATCCGTTGCTGCCCTCGATCATGGAATTAATGTTGGACGGAATGACGTCACGGATGCTGCTGTCTTCATTCAGGTTCAGGAAAGTGCCTTTTTCCCGGTTGAAAATACTCAGTCCGCCTTTGTAGTTGCCGATCCACATTTTTTTGTCCTTGTCTTCATAAAGCGACATAATGAAGTTGCTGGCAATACTTTCGGCTTGCAAGGGATTGTGAGTATAATGTGTAAACCGGTCGGTTTTCCTGTCCCAGACGTTAATTCCGCCACCGTCCGTTCCCAGCCAGAGTTTGCCGTCGCTGTCTTCGGTTACGGTGAGTATATTGTCATTGTTGAGGCCGTTCTTCCTGCTCGGATTGCTTCTGTAGAGGTTGAATTTCTGCGGTTCGTAATCCATTACATTCACGCCCCCGCTGTACGTCCCGATCCACATGGTACCGATGTTGTCACAATGCAGCGAATAAATAGAGCCATTGTTCAGCCCGCTGCTGATTGCAGGGTCAAATGCATATTTTTTGAAAGTACCGTTTTTTTCCAGAATATTGATCCCGCCGTTCCGGGTACCGATCCATAATCTGCCTTTTTTATCCTGCGCAAGGGAAATGACGTCATTGTGCGAAATACTCTGCGGATCTGCTTCATCGTGCTGGTAAGCCGTAAACTTTCCTTCACTTCTGTTGAACAGATTCAGTCCGCCGCCTTCGGTAGCAATCCAGAAACGATGCTGGGCATCTTCATAAATACTGTTGATTTCATTTTTGCTCAACGATTTCGGATCGGCCGGATCGTACATGTAATGCGTAAAACGGCTGCCGTCGGAAGAAAGCATTTCCAGCCCCTTCTTTTTCATTGCTGCCCAAACTGCTCCGTCGCTGGTAACCAGTACATCGATAACAAAGTTGTCGCTCAGGCTCGACGGCTCCGATTCATGATGAATAAAATGCCTGAAAGTTCTTTTTTTAATGTCGAAATAATTCAGCCCGCCGCCGCCGGTACCAATCCACAGATTGCCGTTCTTGTCCTCGGCAATGGAAGTTACATTGTTATGGCTGATGCTTGCGTCGTCGCCGGGCTTGTGCGTGTAATTGGTAAAGCGGTCGGTTTCGGGATTGTACAGGCTCAGGCCGCCGTAATTGGTGCCGATCCAGAGCCTTCCTTTGCTGTCTTCAAAAATGGTATGTACGTAATTATGGCCGAGGCTTCCGGGATTGTGCGGCTCATTGCGGTACACAGTAAATTTGTAACCGTCATAAATATTCAGCCCGTCCTGTGTTCCGAACCACATAAAACCCCGGCGGTCTTTCTGGATGCTCGTCACATTGTTCTGCGACAGGCCCTGGTTTGTGGTGAGGTGCCGGAACGAACGGTTTTTTTCCTGTGCCTGTAAACAGTAACTTACAACAAGAAAAAATAAAACGGCCCGCAGAGATACTTTCATTATCCTTGATTGAATAAATATTACTTGTTGAGGCTGGAATTAAAAATTTGTTCTTATTAAAGATAGAAATGAAATAAGAAGTATTTCTACTATTGGCAATAAATGTAGAAATAAAAATTATTTTTTAATAATTGATTGAACTTGATGGTCTTTGCAGATAGCTTTATAGAGAACTTTCCTTCCCGTGTACATGAAATTTCTTCTGATTGATGATAGCAGTTTTGATTTGTTTACTCAGGAGAAATTACTTTTGAGAAGCGGATTGACGACAGAAGTCATCACATTTAGTTCGGCACAGCTTGCACTTGATTTTCTTGAAACACAACCCGCGGAAATGCCTGAGACTGTGATATTGCTGGATCTTCAGATGCCCGGGATCAACGGGTTCCAGTTTATCGCGAAGTACGCACATCTTGCGGACGAATTAAGGGCAAGGATCAAGGTTTTCATGATCTCTTCCACGGTGGACAGAACGGATATGGAAGAAGCTACTGCCAACCCGTTTATTATACAGCTGCTTTCCAAACCATTGGAAATCCCGGTTTTAAAATCCCTTCTGAATATGTAAATTCTTCATTTTCCTGCGCGGACCATTCTTGTACTGGCACAGTATTTAATATGCAAGCAAAGAATCATTCCGACTTATTATGAATAATCTTACAGCTACTTACCGCATACAATTTCATAAAGCATTTTCTTTTACCGATTTCGAAAAATGGATTCCTTACTTCCAGAAGCTGGGAGTGGGAACCATTTACGCTTCACCGATCCTGGAATCCACACCCGGCAGCACGCATGGCTACGACGGTGTGAATCCGTCCGTCATTGATCCTGAAATCGGAACCGAAGATCAGCTCCGGGAACTCAGCAGCAGTCTTAAAAAACTGGAAATAAAATGGTTGCAGGACATCGTACCCAACCATATGGCATTTCATTTCACCAATCCGTGGCTGATGGATGTGCTTGAAAAAGGGAAGCAGTCCGTGTATGCCACTTATTTTGACATGCCGGGCAACAGCAAACTGTTTCGCGGAAAAATGATGGTGCCGTTTCTGGGCAAGGAACTGGACGAAGTGATCGAGGATGGCAAACTGAAGACTGAATTTGTAGACGGCCGACTGGTGCTTACCTATGAAGGAACTTCTTTCCCGGTCAACCTGAAATCGTACATCACCATTCTGAATGCAGGCGAAGAGGAGGGCCCGCAGACAATCGGGCAATTTATATCACAGCTGAACGAAATCCATGAAGTGGAAGATCCGAAAGTATTTTCCGAAAGATGGAACGAGCTGCTGCTTCAGCTTGCTTCGCTGATGAAAAACGATATGGTGAAAAACTATATCACGGCACGGCTGGAACAGATCAGCGGCGACAAGGAAAAGCTGAAAGCACTTGCCGCACAGCAGGAATACAGGCTTTGCTACTGGAGGCATACGGAGGCGCAGATCAGTTTCAGAAGGTTTTTTACGGTAAACGGTCTGATTTGCCTTAATATCCAGGACGAAAATGTTTTTGAGCATTATCACCGTTATATCAAAACGCTGCTGGACGAAGGCATTTTTCAGGGCATCCGCATTGACCATATCGATGGCTTGTACGATCCGGCGGCATACCTTGAACAAATAAGAGCACTGACCGGTGAAGACACCTACATCGTTGCCGAAAAAATCCTTGAAAAGCACGAAGACCTTCCCGCTTCCTGGCCGATCGAAGGAACAACCGGATACGAATTTCTTGCTACTTTAAACAACCTGCTAACAAACAGCCAGGCAGAACAGGTTTTCTCCGATTATTACAGCGAACTGACCGGCAACAAGGAATCCGTACGTTCCAATCTGCTGAACAAGAAATCCGATATCCTTTACAACCATATGGGCGGTGAACTGGAAAACCTGTATCAGCTTTTTGTGGAGCTTCAGCTTGCAGATCAGGACACCATAGAAAGAATCGGAAAGGACAACCTTAAAAAGACAATCGGTGAATTTTTGATCCACTGCCCTGTTTACCGCTATTATGGAAACAACATGCCGCTGTCTGAAACGGAAACGCTGGAAATCCAGGCCATTTTTGAAGACGTCCGCGAGCATCATGAAGACCTGACGGAAACCATTGCTTTTCTGGAAGAAAGTATCCTGAAAAAAACAGCTGGCGGGGATGAAGCATATCAGGCAAAGGCACTGGAATTCTACCAGAGGCTGATGCAGTTCTCCGGACCGCTGATGGCAAAAGGCGGAGAAGACACGCTGATGTATACATACAACCGCTTTATCGGACATAACGATGTCGGCGACTTTCCGGACCGTTTCGGTATGAGCATCAAGGATTTTCATCAAAGCATGCGTCAGCGCCAGAAAGACTGGCCGCTGGCACTGAATGCGACATCCACGCAAGATACAAAAAGAGGCGAGGACGTACGCGCAAGGCTTAATGTACTGACGGATATTGGTGAAGAATGGATTGCCAAGGTAAAGGAATGGACGGCGCTGAACGCTGATTTGAAAAAAGATCAGGCCGGGCCGACTGCGAACGATGAATACCTGATTTACCAGACGCTTGCAGGCGCTTATCCGATGCAGGGCGAAGATGAAGACAACTTTCAGCAAAGACTTGGAGAATACCTTCAGAAAGCACTTCGCGAAGCCAAGACGGAAACCAACTGGTCGGAGCCGAATGAAGCTTACGAAAGCAGCGTAATGAAGTTTGCGGATCAGCTGCTGAACAAGGAACACCCGTTCTTCGACAACTTCACGGCATTTAACGCGGAAATAGCGGATTACGGCATCATCAATTCACTGGTTCAGCTTGTGCTGAAATTTACATGTCCCGGCATCCCGGATGTTTATCAGGGCTGCGAACTCTGGGATTTCAGTTTGGTAGATCCGGACAACCGCCGTCCGGTTGATTTTGCCAAAAGGGAACAATGGCTGAAAGAACTGGACGATTACGATGCAGACAGGCTGCTGGAAAAACTCTGGGACGACCGCAACAATGCACAGATCAAACTCTGGCTGACACAGCATTTGTTCAAGCTGCGCAGGGAAAACCCGCTTCTCTTTACTAAAGGAGATTATATCCCTCTGAAAATGCGAGGTGCGTACAAAGATCATATTCTGGCATTTGCGCGCAAGCAGAAGAAAGATTACTACATTGTGATCGTGCCGCTGCATGCCGCCGTTATATGCAGGGAACAGCAAAAAAGCTTCTTTGATATCGACTGGAAAGATACGCTGATCGTCATGCCGGACAACCTTTCACTGGAATGGGACAATGTTTTCAGCGAAGAAAAACTGGAATTCCAGGGCAAGATCAACATGAGCGACATTTTCAGGGAACTGCCATTTGCCGTACTGAAAGGAACAAAACTGGACAATGAGCGCATGGCGGGTGTTTTGCTGCACATCAGTTCGCTGGCATCGCCTTTCGGAATTGGTGACATGGGACCGGAATCCTACGCGTTTGCCGATTTCCTGGGCAGGAGCAATCAGAAGTTATGGCAAATGCTGCCGCTGAATCCGGTGGAAGCCGCACAGGCCAATTCTCCGTACAGCGCGCTTTCAAGCCGTGCAGGCAATCCGTTGCTGGTGAGTCCGGAGCTTTTGGCCGAAGACGGTTTGCTGGATCGTGAAAAATTGCAGGAATACCATTTACCCGATACCGGAGAAGCGGATTATGATCAGGCTGCCAAAATAAAAAACGAGCTGTTGCAGGAAGCATTCAACAAGTTCAACGAACTGCAGGATTCAGAAGAGGAAAAGCATTTCGAAGCCTTTTGTGAAAAAAATACAGAATGGCTGCATGATTTTGCCGTGTACATGGTACTGAAAGCCAAACATGAAACACAGCCCTGGTACGAATGGCCGGATGAATACCGGAAGCGAGATCAGCCTGCACTGGACGAACTGGAAAAAACAGAAGCAGAACACATCCGGTTTGTGAAGTGGCAGCAGTACATTTTTGACAAGCAGTGGAAAAGCCTGCGCAAATACTGCAACGGCTTGAATATTCAGCTGCTGGGCGACATGCCTTTCTATGTCAGCTATGATTCGGCAGATGTATGGTCAAATCCGGAATTCTTCTGTGTGGATGAAAATGGAAAAATAACCGGTATTGCGGGCGTTCCGCCGGATGCGTTTTCGGATGACGGCCAGCTTTGGGGAATGCCTGTGTTTAACTGGGGAGCACTCAAACAGCAGGGATACCAATGGTGGATCGAACGGCTGGCAAAAAACATCGAACTGTTCGATATCGTGCGGCTTGACCATTTCAGGGCTTTTGCAGATTACTGGGAAGTGCCGGGCGGTGAAAAGACGGCTGTAAAAGGAGAATGGAAACTCGGGCCTGATGAAGATTTCTTCAAGAAAATAGAAGCAGCATTGGGCGGACTGCCGTTCATAGCGGAAGATCTTGGAGAAGTAAGCCCGGCAGTATTCAGGCTGCGCGACAAATTTGCGTTGCCCGGTATGAAAGTACTGCAGTTCGCTTTTGATGAAAATATGCCGCAGTCGGATCATATACCTCATAATTTCACGCCCAACTTTATAGTTTATACCGGAACGCACGACAACAACACCATACGGGGATGGTTCCGGCAGGCGGTGGATGACGATATGAAAGCGCGTATTGAAAACTACATTTCAGCCTCGGTCAATGAAGAAAATTTTTATGTCGCTATGGCGCGCATGGCTTATTCTTCAGTTGCCAAAGCAGCTATACTGCCGATGCAGGATGTTCTGAATCTGGACGAGTCCACCAAAATGAACAGTCCGGGATCAAGCGAAAACAACTGGGCATGGCGGTTGACACCGGGTCAGGTTACCAAGGATGCCGAAAAGTTTCTGGCAGACCTGACGGTTTTGTTCAACCGGGATTAAGTATGTAATGGCATGGAATTTTAGTTCATCACCCGTTTTATAACGCTTAAAAAAGGACTGTTATGGAAAGTGTACATGTTAAATCGGAAAAAGTAACCGGCTTGTTTGAAACCCACAAAGATGCCGACCATATATTTACTACACTCCTTGAAAAAGGATATGACCGGGACGAAATCTCTGTAGTGATGGCCAGGCCGGAAAACAAATCTGAAGATGATCTCGAAGAACATCCGGCAGAAACACATGCAGCCGGTGATGCGAAGCGTGGCGCTATAGTAGGAGGCGCCGCCGGCGCCGTGCTCACCGTCATTGCTGCAATCGGTACAAACCTGGTATTGCCCGGCGTAGGGCTTGTTCTGGCCGGCCCGTTACTGGCCGGACTTACCGGAGCTGCTGCAGGCGGATTGGCAGGCGGAACCATCGGTGCCATCATTGGTTCCGGTTATCCGAAAGACGATGTGGATTATTATGAAGATAAAATCAAGCAGGGCGGTATCATCATCAGCGTGGAAGTTAAAAGTCACCTGAACAAGGAAAGCCTTGCCGAAGAATTCAGAAAATGCAATGGAACCAGGATTCTGGTTTCCGGTGACAACAATAACAACAATGCATTCTTGTGACGGACTTTCAATGATGTGATTATATTTGTACAAACACGTATAATCTGGAAAATGACCGTTCAAAGAAAATGCATATTTCTGTTCCTGCTCACATTGTCCGCCTGCAGTCAGTCGGCGGACAATGTGCAGGAAGCAGCTTCCATATTAATGAACCAATCCCAATGGCGCATTGACGAGATTTCTGTCAATGACGCCATTACTTTTAAAGAGGGTAAACTAACGCAGCAATTCGGCGGCATTGACTTTGAAAGGTATATGGAGACCGTAGAACTGAAAAAGGACGGCACGTTTTCAGGGGTTTTCAAAGGAGAATCAAAACCTTTTATCCTGAAATGGAAAGAAAACAAGGCCAATATCACCGTCGGAGCCGCAGATGCCCATGCGAAAAGTGGCGAATGGACCATTGAACCACACGATGTCAGCAGCAGTTCTTTTACAATGAAGACGCAAAGCACAGCCTACGATTATCCGCGCGTAACAAGAATTGCCCTGAAATTCAAGGCAGCAAAATAACTTTAACCACAATGTATATACCGGCCATTCATGGACAAACTTGCAAAAGCATTTGAACTTTTTGACGCATACAACCGGCAGTCGCCCGAGCATCTGCAATGGGAAAGCGAGGATTATCCGGCTGAATATTTTTATGCGGTAAAACGATATGAATGGATAAAAAAGCTTGATCCCGAAGCAAGCGAAAGCCTTTTGCTGGCATCCAGAAGCCAGCATATCGGCAGGTGGGAAATTGCCAGAGATTCATATCCGGACGGAAGGGCGGGTTATCTTAGATGGAGAAGCGATCTTGCGAAATTCCATGCGCACAAAGCAGAGGAAATACTGGCTTCGGTAGGTTATGACAAGGAAACAACCGACCGCGTCCGGCAAATTATTCTCAAACAGAAAATAAAGGCAGATAGCGAAGTGCAGACCATGGAAAATGCATTGTGCCTGGTTTTTCTTCAGTACCAGTTTGATGACCTGATTGCAAAGGTAAGCGAGGAGAAAATGATTGACATACTGCGGAAAACGTGGGCGAAAATGAGCGATTCCGGCAGAGAAACGGCGCTGTCGCTGCAATACAGCAATGAAGGAAAACAACTGATTCATAAAGCCTTGAATGGCTGAAAAACATTTTCGCAGATAAGTAACTGCGGGCAATCCATCATTTGTAAATACAGCTTCGTAAAAACAACAATCTGTGCGGCAAAGTAAAATACGCCGCACAGACTGTTATGCATTGCAAAAGTGATTTTCATTCCTTGTTTTTCGAAACCGTTTTTTGGTTGTTATCCAGCAATTCAGCGGTTTTTACCAGCTTTATAAATTCTGAACGATAACCTTCCTCGTCTTTTCCCAAAGCATTTTTGGCATTTTGGATTACAGTCCGATACGAAGCACTTCCTTTATATTCCGAATTCCGAAGCAGCAGGCCGAATTCTGCTACTGAAGCAGCAAAGCGAAGGTTTTCGGAAGCCGCAGCAAAGGGTGCGTTCAGGTTTTTTACAGGCAGGTCAAACAAGCGGCTTTTTTCATCATCCGGATTTTTGTACCTGATTTTCAACGTTAGCATTTCATCCGACTTTTCGGTTGCGGAAGGGTTTTTCTTCTGGTATTTCAACGCATCGGTTTGTGAAATGTAATCGCTCTTAAAGCCTGTGGGAATAATTTCGTACAAAGCCGTTACCGTATGTCCGGCGCCCATTTCTCCGGCATCTTTTTTATCGTTGTTGAAATCTTCATTCTGTAAAGCGCGGTTTTCATAGCCGATCAGCCGGTAAGCCTGCACATGCTGCGGATTGAACTCGATCTGGAATTTTACATCTTTGGCAACTGTGAAAAGCGTTCCGCCAAATTCCTCTACAAATTCCTTTCGTGCTTCCTGAATGTTGTCGATGTAAGCATAATTTCCATTGCCTTTATCCGCGAGTGTTTCCATCTGGCTGTCTTTGTAATTGCCCATTCCGAAACCCATGACACTCAGGAAAATGCCGTCTTTTCGTTTTTCCTCAATAAGTTTCTGCAGATCGCTTTCACTGGAAACCCCGACGTTGAAATCGCCGTCCGTAGCCAAAATAACGCGGTTATTTCCCTTGGGCAGAAAATTTTCCTTTGCCAGCTTGTAAGCCAGTTCGATGCCTTCGCCGCCGGCTGTAGAGCCGCCGGCTTCCAGATTTTCCAGTGCTTCCCGGATTTTCATGTTTTCATTTCCTGCAGTTGGCGGAAGAATGACGCCGGCGGCCCCGGCATAAGCGACGATGGAAATTTTATCCTGCGACCTCAGCTGATCGGTTAGCAGCTTGAACGCCTGCTGCAATAATGGAAGCTTGTTTTCATCCGACATGGAACCCGAAACGTCGATCAGGAAAACCAGATTGGAAGCGGGCAGTTCTTTGGTCGAAACGGATTTGGCCTGAAGCCCGATGTGCAGCAATTTGAGACCGGGATTCCACGGAGAATCGGTCAGTTCGGTTTTGACAGACAATGGATGTTCGTCCTTTGGCTGCGCATACTCATACGCAAAGTAATTGATCATTTCCTCGATCCGGACAGCGTCAACTGGCGGCATTTGTCCCGAATTCAGGAAGCGGCGCACGTTGCTGTATGCCGCCCGGTCCACATCCGCTGAAAAAGTAGTCACCGGCTCGCGTTCTGCATATTGAAATCCTTTTTCAGTGATCGGACTGTAACTTTCCGTAGTGGTCCGCTGCTTCAACGATTGCGAACGCGGGGCATACATCGGACTTGCAGCCATGATGGTGGCGACATTTTCGGATTTTTGATAATCTGCAACAGCGGTTTCTTCGATTTCCAGTTCTTCATGTATGACTTTAAACTGCTCCGGTCTCAGGACCATATTTTCTAAAATCACCTGCAACACGGAGCTGGAATCCAGTTTGATTTCCTGCGTAAAATAACCTTCCATGTTGAAGACCAGTACTTTTGCATAAACAGGAACCGTAATTTCGAATTTGCCCAGTGAATCGGTATTTGTGGAAACAGAAGTGCCTTTGGCCATTACCTGAACTTCCTTCATGGGTTCGAGTGCGGAGTTCAAAACGGTTCCCGTGATTTTTCGGGACGGAAGCAAGGCAAATGCGCAAAGGATCAAAGAGAATAGTGCAATCAGGTTTCTTTTCATGGCCAATCGTGATTTTGTTTACAGACAGGATGCATGCCGGCTGCTAATTCCATACTTATTTCAAAAAAAATTTATGGAATTTTGGTGAAACTGCATCAATAAGCAGCAGGCAAATGGAAGTTGTTCTTTTAAGTACGCGCGTGTGAAGTTTTTAAAATGGTTTCAGGGCAGAAAGGATCCTTCGTTTTCAGAAGCGGAACAGCTTTCCTTGTATCGCCTTACCGGAGATATACAGCTTTTAGGCGCTTTGTATCAGCCGTATATGGAAATGGTGTTCGCCGTTTGCTATAAATACCTGCGCGAAGAGGCCGAAAGCAAGGACGCTGTGATGCAGATTTTTGAAAAAATAATCACTGATCTGAAAACGCATGAAGTCGATCATTTCAGAAGCTGGCTCCATGCCGTTGCACGGAATTACTGCCTTATGCAGATCCGTGCAAAACGGGTTTTTGTAACAACCGAAGAACTGGATGAAAATCAGGCAGAAATTCCGGGTAACGCGTATGAAGCACACGAGAAAGCAGATGCGAAATTTACGGTACTTGAGAGTTGCATGAACGCACTGGCAAAAGAACAAAGGACTGCGATTGAGAAGTTTTACATGCAGGAAAAATGTTACCGGGAAATCAGCGCGGAAACCGGTTTTGATCTGAACAAAGTGAAAAGCTGCATCCAGAACGGAAAGCGGAACCTTAAAATCTGCATGGAAAAAGATGAAAAAGCCTGATAAATTACGTCCGTTCGGTTCAGAAGATTTTCGCCGGTATCAGCAGGGCGAAATGTCTTATGAAGAACAGCATGCGTTTGAGAAACAGTTACTTGAAGATGCTTTCTCCGCAGCAGCATATGCAGGATTTCTGGCACTGGAAGAAGATAAAATGGATTTACCGGCTGTTGGGCAGGAATTAAACCGGAAGCTGGAAAACCGGCTCGGTACTGCGCGTAAACGGTTTGTTCCGGTTTGGGCTTATGGCGCAGCGGCTTCCTTGTTTATCAGTATCGGTATCCTCTGGACGACTTTTCTGACTGGACCAAAAATGCAGAAAAATCCATCCGAAAAGCAGTTTTCCGCAAGGGAAGTGCCAGAATATCCAGATGCCAATGAACAGGAAGAACGGATTACCCCAGATGCCCCGCTAAGTTTGAAGAGTCCGTCGCCGCCAACGGAAAACAAACCGGAAACAGACCGCATAACAAATTCCTCCACAGTCGAAAACAGCATTGTAGCGGATCGCTACGAAAAAGAATCTCTTTTTGCGGAAACCGTGCCGCGTCAGCAGCAAATTTTAAAGGACGAAAGTAGCCGCATTGCATCCGCCGACAAAGCAGGATCGGAACACGGTTCAGTATCCGAAAGAATAATCAGCCGGCATCGGGAATCCGAAAAGCTTTCCGCTATTGTTCCGGCGGACGAAAACAGCGCATCGGATTCTGCGGATAATGCAAATATGGCAGACGCGGCCGGCGAACAGCAAAGGAGTGAAAATGAAATACAAGTTGCAGCCGCTCCGATGACTGCTGAAAAACAAGTTTCTTTCCGATCGTCAGACGGCGCCATGCCGGAAAAAGGCTGGAAAAATTATCAGGATTACCTTGAAAAAAATGCCGTTTCGGCCGGGATCAATGCGGTTGTGACCGTTACTTTCACAGTGCAGCCTGACGGCAAACTCACCCGGTTTTCTGCAATCGGCGACAGCACCTTGACCAATCGCGCCATCGGCCTGGTCCGGAATGGTCCGGCCTGGCTTTCTGCCGGAAAAGGCGCCGGTCAGCGTGTTATTGTTATGATTCACTTCACGAAATAATACTTTTTAATCCGCACATTTCCGGTAAAAGGGCAGTTATCAAACTGTTATCTTTTACTTGTAGAAGTTATTTTAATTATTTTCCAATAATTCCGATTTTATTTTTGACTTGTTGTTACGAATAATTAATTTTACTATTAACTTGTACTACTGAATACGGGCTGCAATCATCGTAATTTTATTATTTACAAATAAATCGAGTCAAGTTGTAACTTGAAACAAGGGAGCGGGCCATTCAGTTGAAAGCTCTTAAAATTAAAGAAGCGTAAAATAGCTATTGAGCATTCTTGTTATTAATTCTACGCAATGATCATTTTGTACCGGATATTTTTCGGACATCACGCACTTGACTCATTTAATAAAACTTTGATTTAACCGGCATAAACGATCATCCGAATATCTGAAATATTTACAAACCCATGAGCGATAAAAAAGATCTGTTGATTTTGGACGATGAACCCAGCATTACCAAAATTCTGGAACATTTTCTTAAAAAGGATTTTAATGTAGTGGTCAAAAATGATGGTTCGGAAGGAATGCTCTGGCTCGAACAGGGAAACCATACGGACCTCATCATCGCAGATTTGCACATGCCGAATCTTAGCGGCAAGGAATTCCTGAAAGTTGCGAAAGCCAGCAACCTGTATTCCGAGATTCCCATCATTATTCTTTCCGGATCGGACGAAAGCAGCGAACGCATTCAGTGCCTGAACCTTGGCGCGGATGATTTTATGGTCAAACCGTTCAATCCAATGGAAGTACACGCAAAGATCAACGCGATCCTGCGCCGTAGTAAACGCTTTTCCTAATCATAAGAAAGTCATGGAATTAACAAGCACGTCCGAAGGAATGGTTGCTGAGCAAAGATCCTATGCATCTTCGTTCAGGGTCATTTACCTGAATTCGGACTGGGATCAGTATATCCGGTTTTCAGAGCAGTTTGAAGAAACGCTGCAGGTAGAATATTTTGATTCGCAGGAAGGTGTTCTGCAGGCCTTATACGAAAATTATCCTGCTGACGTCATTCTGGCGCATGTTGACAGCGGCGGCGTTGCGCTTTTGGAAACCATCCGCGGCAACTCGGGATTCGGTAATATTCCGTTTGTACTGATGGTGAACAAGCTCAGCCGGGAAGCGATAGACATGGCAAGAGCGAAACATGCAGATGATATTTATTCGGTGCGGTTCGACAATGGCGATCTGATCACGAGACTGAAATACTTTAAAAAGCGGCAGTGGTATGTTGCCAGCAAAGCATCGCAGAAAATAGGTTCAATGAACAGCCGGACACCATTCTGGAAAAGAGCCATTGATGTTGCAACAACCGGAACGGCACTGATCCTGCTTTTGCCTGTATTTCTGATTGTGGCGATCCTGATTAAAATAGATTCCAAAGGTCCTGTTTTTTACCTGTCGAAAAGGGTAGGGAGCGGGTACAAGATATTTGACCTGTACAAGTTCAGGACCATGCGGACCGATGCGGACCAGCTGATCCGGAAAATGGCTGCGCTGAGCATGTACAACAAAAGTCCCGAGCCGGTTCAGCAAATTGAAAGCAACGGACTCTGTGACGAGTGCAAGGCGCAGAATTACTGCAAAAGCCTGCTGTTCCATGACGGTAAGGAAATATGTGAAAAGCTGTACCAATACCAGAAAGATCAGAAAGCCGCTTTCATGAAATTCCAGAACGACCCGCGTATTACGCGTCTCGGCCAGTTTCTGCGGAACAGCAGTCTGGACGAACTTCCGCAGCTTTTAAACATTCTGAAAGGCGATATGTCACTGGTAGGAAACCGTCCGCTTCCATTGTATGAAGCGGAAAAAATGACAACGGACGATAAAATTCTCCGTTTTGCTGGCCCGGCCGGACTGACCGGTTTATGGCAGGTGACCAAGCGGGGAAAAGGAAAAGCAGATATGTCGGAAGAAGAAAGAACACAGCTGGACATTACCTACGCCAAAGAGTTCTCCTTTATGATGGACCTCAGAATTATTCTCAAAACGTTCCCGGCCCTGCTGCAATCCGAAAACGTCTGATTCCGGGTTATAATAAAGATACTTGGGCACGAAGCGCGGAGCGAATTATTTGAATATATTCTACTTCTTATGCTAGTATGTTTTAACCCATTCCTTGCGGGTGTCATCATATTTTTTAATAATTCGCGAGGGATTCCCAACTGCAACCGAATACGGAGGTACGTTCTTGGTGACCACCGTGCCGGCAGCAACAACCGCATGTTTTCCAATGGTGACGCCGGCCGTTATCACAGCATTGGAGCCTATCCAGCAATCATCTTCAATGACAATAGGCGCCATGCTTACGCCTTGCTTTTGAATAGGCTGCATCACATCATTGTAGTTATGATTCAGTCCGCTGGCGACAATGTTCTGGGCAAGAATGACATTATTTCCGATTTTTACCGGACCAATAATCACGTTTCCAAGTCCCACAAGCGAGTTTTCTCCGATTATCACATCTCCGACGCCATTGTTTACCGTAGAAAAATCTTCAATCATGGAATGGTTTCCGATTGAGAAATGATTGAACGGCACAACGTCCATTCTGACCCGGCTCCGAATAATGACGCCTTTTCCCCGCTGATGATAAAACCGGTTCAGGATAAGCCTTACCCATAATCTGGGACGTGCCTGATTCGTGGGAATCAGGAGCCAATGGAAAAATTTCTTTAAACGGGGATTATTTTTGATTTGGTCAGATACTGACATTTGTGTAGATTTAGTTAGTTGTAATAATATATTTAATATTACATCAAGATTTCTTTTATTTACAATTATATTAAAAGTAATTTTCAATAGTTTAATTTTTTCTAAATTAATGCAAATGAAACACGCAGTGTTTTCGGCTTTTTTAATTCTCACAATGCATACGGGCAAGGCGCAGGAATCTTTAAGCAAAGATGTCTCTTACGCGTATCTTGAAAAGCTGATCGCAGTATGCAAGGCTAATTACCCGAAGATCAAAATGTACGAAGCCAGGGTAAGTACTGCTGAAAACGGGATCAAAAGAGCCAAACTTTCCTACTTCGACATATTTTCATTTTCCTATCTGTACAGCCCGAACAACAACACCGCCACCATATCGCCCAATTTTCTGGGCGGGTACCAGTTTGGTTTTTTTGCCAACATCGGTTCCATCCTGCAAAAGCCCAGCCTGATCAAACAGGCCAAAGGCGAACTGGCAGCCGCGCAATATGACAAGGAAAGTTTTGACCTGAACATGGAAGCCGAGGTCAAAAAGCGGTATTTCACCTATGTCCAGAAAATTGCCGTGATGCGCGTAAGGTCAGGAGCCATGCTGGATGTGGAAAGTATGGCCTCCACGATCAGGCACCGGTTTGAGAGAGGAGAAGAATCGCTTGAAAATTACAATAAAGTGCTGATCATGATTGCCGATCATGCACAGAACATACTCAATGCAGAAAGCGATGTGCTGGTGGCCAAAAGCAATCTGGAAGAACTGTTGGGACAAAAACTGGAAGACATAAAATGACCGAATTCTTACAATTTCTGAGATTACTGCAGCGGAACAAGATAACACTGATCCTTGTCCCGCTGATCACTGTTATACTTTGCTTTTTCCTCGTCAGAAGACTCCCGGATACTTACGATACCCGCGCGCGGATTGCAACGGGGCTGGTGGACAAAACCGATCAGGTGGTTACGAAGGCCAAAGACGAGCAGGATACGCAGATTGCCCGAAAATTCGAAAGCCTGATTCAGGTAATGAGGCTTAAAAGAACGCTTGATCAGGTTTCCTACCGCCTGCTGCTGAATCAGCTGAAAGGTTACGAGGATTCGACCTGGCGGGAACCTGTGAAGGAAATTGAAAACATGAGCAAGGCCGACAAAAGCAAGGCCATTGCGCTCCTTACCAAAAAATACAAGGCCAGAGAAGAGCTTTTTTTGTGGAAACCTTATGAAAACAGCCTGAATAAAATCATGGTCGATATGGGTTATGATGCCAATGCGCTGAGGGACAAACTCATTATATACCGCACCGGCGGCAGCGATTACATTGATATTGAATATGAAGCGGATGATCCCGAGCTTGCGGCTTATGTGGTCAACAGCCTTTGCCAGGAATTTATTTCAGACAATTCTTCGCGTGTGGTCGGGAACAATAAAAAGACCATTGATTTTCTCCAGCGCTTTATGCTTCAGAAACTGACTGCGCTTAATGAAAGGATGAACACGCTGAAAGATTACAAGATCAAGAACCGCGTACTGAACCTGAACGAGCAGGCTAAAAGCATTTACGGCCAGATGGCCGATTACGAAACCAAAAGGGAAATTGCGCAGAAAGATATCATTGCTTACAGTGCTGCGATCAAAAACATTGACAAGAAATTTGATCCGGCGGACAGGAAATACTTTGAAAGCGCGCTGACGGGTATCAACCAGAAAATCATTACGACCAAACGAAATCTCAAGGAGCTGAACGAAAAATACATCCTGAGCAATTTCGACGCCAAGGTAAAAGTCAGTCTGGATTCTCTGAAAACCCAGCTTTCAAACGAAATAGACGATGCATCGGACCGGTATGTATACAATCCCATGGCCCTGAAGCAGGATCTGGTGACTCAGAAACTGACGATGGAAATTTCGCTTGAACTGGCCCGGAACAGCGTTGCTTCGATTCAGGGCGAGCTGAACAGGCTAAACCGCAAGTTTGACGGTCTGGTGCCCAACGAAGCCAAAATCCAGGAGTACGAAACGGGGATCGACATTGCAAGCAAGGAATATATCGAAGCACTGCAGCGCTACAATGAAGCCAGTCTGGAATTCAGTTTCCCGATCTATCTCCGACTGATCGAAAGGGCGATGCCGGGGCAGGTTCAGGCTTCCAAAAAAATGGTTCTGGTGATTCTTTCCGGCGTCATCAGCCTTACTTTCTGCGTATTTGTATTCTTTATTCTGTTTTACCTCGACAAGTCCATTCGCTACCCGCTTCAGCTTGCCAATGCCACGGAACGCCCGGTGCTTGGTTACCTCAATGCCTTGGGTTCGGATTCGAATGTCAACCTTGCCGGAACGGGTTCGTCGGATGAAAAACCTTTGCGGATGTACAAGAATCTGGTCCGGTCGATACGCTATGAACTGGATAATGAAATGGATGATCCCAAGATCATTGCCGTAACCAGTCTTTCGCACGACGTCGGGAAAACGTCGTTTGTACTGGCACTTGCGTGGGCTTTTTCCAAGATCAACAAAACGGTTCTGATCATCGACGGTAATTTCGGGCAGTCGGATATTTCCAAGCTGAACCCGGATTCGGAGCTGTTCGAAAGTTTTGTAAAAAAGGATACGATGAAAGAAGCCGTTCCGGGCCAGATCAGCGTATTGAGCAACAAAGGCGGCGATATTTCCCTGAAAGAACTGGCCGATGACCGGGTAATCCGTCAGCGGCTTTCGGTACTGAAAACGCAGTTTGACATTATTCTGGTGGAAACAGACCCGCTTACAGCCATGAACAAAGCCAAGGAATGGATCTCGTTCACCGACCTTGTTGTGGCCGTATTTGCCGCAGGAAACACGATTTCAGATGAAGATCAATCCAAGATTCAGTATCTGAACAACCTG
This sequence comes from Dyadobacter sediminis, assembly GCF_005860765.1. Taxonomy (GTDB): domain Bacteria; phylum Bacteroidota; class Bacteroidia; order Cytophagales; family Spirosomataceae; genus Dyadobacter; species Dyadobacter sediminis. Next base: position 1,100,474 of record NZ_VCEI01000021.1, read on the forward strand.
GAAAACAAGTTTGCCGGCTGGGTGCTGACCAATACTGAGGACATTCCGGAACAGGCAGGAAAAATCGGAAAACTGGTTGAAGTATGAAAATAATAGAACTGTTATGGCTGTTGCTGCAGCTGCTGATCGGATATAACCTGATTTTTCCGGTCATGCTTCTGCTGATTTATAACCTGAGAAAACAATCGCACAGCCGTGTACAGAATCCGGCAGGAGTGCGGGTTCCGGATTACGGGATTATTGTTACGGCCTATGAACAGACGCAGCAATTGCCGGCGGTTGTCAATTCATTGCTGAATCTGAATTATGTTCATTATCATATATATGTCGTGGCTGATAAATGCGACATCAGCAATCTGCGTTTTCCGGCGGACCGCGTGCTTGTGCTGCGGCCGGAGCAAGTGCTTGCCAGTAACACACGTTCCCATTTTTACGCCATACGGAATTTCATCCGCCCGCATTCCCATCTGACCATCATCGACAGTGACAACCTCACGCACCCGCAATACCTGAATGAACTGAATGTTTATTTCAATCAGGGATTTCAGGCGGTACAAGGCGTAAGAGATGCTAAAAACCTGGACACTACCTATGCCTGTCTGGACGCGGCACGGGATATCTACTATCATTTTTATGACGGGAAAATTCTTTTCGGCGCAGGAACTTCGGCTACGCTGGCGGGTTCGGGAATGGCATTTACGACGGCGTTGTATAAAGAATGTCTGGAACATCTGGATGTAACCGGTGCCGGGTTTGACAAAGTTCTTCAGGAAGGGATCGTCAGCCGCAAGTACCGGATCGCTTTTGCAGAAAACGCCATTGTGTACGATGAAAAAACCAGCGGCACCGATCAGCTGGTGAAACAGCGAGCACGCTGGATTAATACCTGGTTCAAGTACTTCACGCTGGGTTTCAGGATCTTCTTTAAGGGAATTGCCGGTTTCAACTGGAACCAGCTTATTTTCGGCTTGGTCCTGCTGCGGCCGCCGCTGTTTATTTTCCTGATTCTTTCGGTCCTGTTTTTGCTTGTAAACCTGTTTATAGCTCCTTTCGTGGCGCTTGCATGGTTTGCCGGGCTGTGCACCTTTGTCGCAGGATTTTACCTGGCTCTGAAAAAATCAAAAACCGACCCGCGCATTTACCAGTCGCTTGTAAGTATTCCAAAGTTCATATCCTTTCAGCTTCTGGCGCTTTTCAACGCACGGAAAGCCAATCAGATTTCGGTGGCAACGCGGCACGGACATTCGGACCAGAAACAGTAACAGCTTTCCATCCTATGAAAATATATCCGGAGAAAACCGAAAAAAAGAGAAAGGAGAGTTTTGAACATCTGACGCCGCTTCAGAAGAAAACCCGTCAGGTTGCTTTGCTGCTGGTTCTGGTCAGTGTATTTATTTTTTTCTTTAAAATCCTGTTTTTCTAGTGACAGACGATATTCAGCTATTGATGCAGAACAATGCTTCCGGTACAAGCCGCAGAAGCAGGCTGAAACATTTGTTCTGGGTTCAGAAACTGAGCAATACAACCGGACTTTTTATATTGCTCGCTGTTTCCCTTGTTTTGGGAACACTCGTTGCCTATCACGGGATTTTTGCCTTTGCAGCCATCATGGGACTGATAATCGGGCCGCTCATGATTTACGGAATTGTCGTATTTCCACTGTTCGGCATTTCAGTTCTGCTGATCATGGCATATCTGCTGTTTTTCATTATGCGGCTGGGAATCAATTTTCCGCTTGGGACCGTTATGGACGGCATTCAGGTGCTGCTGATTCTCGGCTTTTTTATTTACCAGAAAAAATATCCCGACTGGACCGTTTTTCGCGGCCCGATCAGTTTCATGATCCTGGTCTGGATCGCTTACAACATCATTGAAGTTGCCAATCCGGTGGCGGAATCAAGGCTGGCGTGGGTTTACACGATCCGTTCGGTAGCCATTGTCATGCTGATGTACTTTGTCTTTATGTTCCAGATCAGGACGGTGAGTGCCATCCGGAACCTGCTTTACATGTGGCTCATCCTGTCCATATTTGCGGCATTGTATGCTTACAAGCAGGAATACATCGGTTTTTCAACAGCCGAAGACGAATGGCTGCATTCCGATCCGAACATTGCCAACCTGCTGTTTATTGCCGGACGCTGGCGCAAGTTCTCCATTTTTTCCGATCCGGTTGCCTTTTCCTATAACATGGTTGTAAGCAGCATTCTCTGCATTGCGCTGCTGACAATTGTGAAGAAATTCTGGAAGAAAGTAGTGCTGGCCATTCTGATCGCGCTGTTCTTTTCTGCCATGCTTTTTTCAGGAACGCGCGGTGCCTATGTGCTTCTGCCGGCAGCCATGGTACTCTTTATGATCCTGAGGTTCAGCCGCCAGGTGCTGGTGGGAACGGCCATTGCCGGTGTATTCATCCTGTTCCTGATTTTTGTGCCAACGGCCGATCCTAACATAGTACGTTTCCAGACGGCTTTCAAGCCATCGGATGACGAGTCTTTCAAGCTGCGTACTGCCAATCAGAAAAGGATCCAGCCATACATATGGACGCACCCGATGGGCGGCGGACTGGGTGCTACAGGTGCATGGGGGCAAAGGTTTGCACCGAATTCCTTTCTGGCCAATTTTCCTCCCGACAGCGGATATGTCCGTATTGCAGTGGAACTGGGCTGGATCGGGCTGCTGCTGTTTTGTATCCTGATGTACTTTATCCTGCGCGAAGGCGTCAACAACTATTATCTGATCGAAAACAAAGAGCTGAAAACATACTGCATGGCCATGCTGCTGATCGTTTTTGCGTATAACATCGGCAATTATCCGCAGGAAGCCCTGGTGCAGTTTCCATCCAACATTTATTTCTATGTTGCTGTTGCCCTTATCAATATAACCAAACGGATCAATGACCGGGAAGTGGCTTTAAAAGAGAAAATCACCTTATGAAAATAGCACATCTCATACTGGCCCATTCGCAACCCGCGCAGCTGGAAAGGCTTATTGACAGCCTTCAGCACGAAAATGCCTATTTTTTCATACATATTGATCAAAAAGCAACGGAAAGTAATTTCGACTTTCTGGCAGCCAGGGATCGTGTTTTCCTGATCAGTAACCGTGAAAAAGTGTTCTGGGGCGCTTACAGCATGGTGCAGGCAACGCTGAACGGCTTTCTGGCCATTGCCAGATCCGGTCTTCAGATTGACCTTGTTAATCTGCTCAGCGGATCGGATTACCCGTTAAAAAGTGCTGAGGAAATCCATGATTTTTTTGAAAAGAACCCGGACAAGAATTTTATGGAGTACAAGTTTATCCCGGAAGAATGGAGAGAAGCCGAAACCCGCTTTACCGAGTACCATCTTACAAACTACCGGTTTCGTGGAAAAACCATGCTTCAGAGATGGATGAACAAGTTTTTGCCGGTCCGAAAAATGCCTGATCTGCTGGTACCTGTCGGCAAGTCGCAATGGCTCAGCATTACCATGGAAGCAGTTCAGTTCATCATCACCTATCTGGACGAGCATCCCGAAGTTGTACGTTTCTTCAAACTGACCTGGGCACCGGATGAAATGATTTTTCAGACCATATTATACAATTCCACTTTCCGGAGTAAACTGATCAATAACAATCTGAGATACATTGACTGGTCGGCTGGAAACGCAAGTCCCAAAACACTGGATTACGAAGATGTGGGCAAGCTGCTGGCATCTCCTGCGCTTTTTGCCAGAAAATTTGATCTGGTTAAATATCCGGAAATACTGGATATGCTGGATAAACGGATTCACAGCCATTTATGACTTTTTTGCACAAGCATTTTTAAACAGAAACTGAATTTTTTTACCTGTAAGCAGATTGAAAATGGATATTGTCATCACCGGGCAGCAGGCATGGGACGTGGAAATCGGCAGCAACTGCAAGAATATTGCTCTTGAATTCAGCAGGCAGCACAGAGTGCTGTACGTCAATTCACCGTTGGACCGGATCAGTCTGCTGAAAAAAAGTGCCGATCCCAAAATCATCAGGCGCCGCGAAGTCATCGACAGGAAACTGAACAGCATAGAAAAGATCAACAGGAACCTATGGGTACTGTATCCCGACCGGATGATCGAATCCATTAACTGGATACCTTCGCAATTTATTTTTAACCGGCTCAATAAAAGGAATAACCGGATTTTTGCCTCGTCTATTGAACGTGCCGTAAAAAGTCTCGGGTTCAGCGATTTCATTCATTTCAATGACAATGACATGTTCCGGAGCTTTTACCTTAAGGATTTCCTGCAGCCGAAACTGTCCATTTATTATTCCCGCGATTTCATGCTGGCAGTGGATTACTGGAAAAAACACGGTACTTCACTGGAACCGCAGCTTATTGCAAAAAGTGACCTTTGCGTTGCCAATTCCACTTACCTGGCCGATTACTGCAGAAAGTATAACCGGCATTCGTATTACGTGGGCCAGGGCTGCGACCTGCAGTTGTTCATGGAAGGAGTTGGCAGCGATGAACCCGCTGATATCAGCCGCATCGCCAGGCCAAGAATCGGCTATGTAGGCGCGCTGCAGAGCATCCGGCTGGACATGGAACTGCTTCATTACATAGCAGTAACACGTCCGGACTGGAACCTTGTGCTGGTGGGGCCCGAGGATAACGAGTTCCTTCAGAGCAGTCTGCATCAGCTGCCGAACGTGACGTTTACCGGTTCCAGAAACATAGATCAGCTGCCGGCCTACATCAATTCGTTTGACGTATGCATCAATCCGCAATTGCTGAACGAAGTTACCATCGGGAATTATCCCAGAAAAATTGACGAATATCTGGCCATGGGAAAACCGACCGTAGCGACCAGAACAGATGCCATGAGCGTTTTTGCAGAGTACGTTTATCTCGGTAAAACCAAAGAAGATTACGTTTCACTGATCGAAAAGGCACTGGATGAAAACTCGGATTCCAGGATGGAAGCACGCCGTGCTTTTGCCGCTTCGCATACCTGGGAAAACAGTGTAGGTGATATTTACAAGGCAATCAATGAACTGCCTGCAAATACCACTCTGAATTTAACTCAGCATTTTTAGCTGCTGAAGGCCCAGTTCCGACTCTGCCTTCAGTTCTTCCAGTTTCTGGTTCAGGGAAGATTCCCATTTTCCCTGTTTCAGGATGGCTTCCAGTTCTTTATACTGATTGGCTGTGGAAAGCATTCCGACCGAAAACAGCGAGGAGCGGAATTTGTGAACAGCCTGCCGCATCTGTTCCTGATTCATGGTGTGCGATGCTTCTTCTATGGCACTCAGCTGCGTTTTACTGTCTTTTTCATAAAGTGCAATAAGTTCTTCCCGCAACTCTTCATCGCCTCCTGTAATTTCATTCAGATATTCAAGATTGATAATGGAGTCAGTCATGGTATTTTGATTTTGATTAGTGGATTGGTTATGAGGCGTTACTATATTCTCTTTGTTTCCCAGATGTGCAATGGTATACAGCAGTTCACTCTCTTTGAACGGCTTGGATATATAACTGTTGGCACCTATGCTCAGGCATTCTTCTTTTTCTCCGATCATGGCATGCGCGGTCATGGTGATAATCGGGATGGTTTTTGAAATCGAACTTCTTATTTTCCGGATAGCGGTATAGCCATCCATCACCGGCATCTGAATATCCATCAGTACAATATCAAACGATTCGGCCTGAAGTTTCTCGATGGCTTCCTGGCCGTTGTTTACTATTGTCAAAGGTATGTCCAATCTTTCAAAAATGGCTTTAAGAAGTTTCTGGTTAAGCGTATTGTCCTCAGCAGCAAGTATTTTTAACGACGTGATGGAGCCATTGAAGTCAATTGTTCTTTCCAGATCTTCCTGTAAAACAGCGTCCGTCATGATCCTGACCGGAATATCTATCGTGAAAGCACTGCCTTTGCCGACTTCGCTTTTCAGGTTCAGTGTTCCGTTAAAGAGTTGTACCAGCGACTTTACAATACTCAGTCCGAGCCCTGTTCCGCCAAAAACCCGCGTTGTGCTTTCCGTGGCCTGCACAAAACGGTTGAATACTTCGTCAATTTTGTCCTGAGCAATTCCGATTCCGGTGTCGCGCACTTCAAAGCGGATGTTCTGAACGCCGCTGACCGGCTCGCCGATGGGTTCTACCAGCAATTTTACACTGCCTTTTTCGGTGAACTTTACGGCATTTCCGCAGACATTCAGCAATATCTGTGTGAGGCGCAGTTTGTCGATTTCGATGATTTCCGGCAGTCCGGCGGATAAAACGGATTGGTAAACAATGCCTTTTTCAGCGGCCCGCTGGTTAATAATCACTGAAACGGAGTTGACAAGCTCGGTAATGGAAACCGCCATTTTTTCAAGATGCACCTGTCCGGCTTCTATTTTCGAAAAGTCCAGAATATCGTTGATCAGTTCGAGCAGGTTTTTACTGGCATACTGAATGTATCCCACGTACTCGATGCTTTTCCTGTCCTTTACTTCTCCGATAAGCAGGTTTGTGAAACCGATAATGGCATTCAGCGGCGTACGGATTTCATGGCTTACATTGGACAGGAATATGTCTTTTACCCTCACCGATTTTTCGGCCAGCGTCCGGGCTTTTTCCAGCGTAGCTTCGTAATTGGCTCTTTCGGTAATGTCGCGGAAAACCGTAATGGCGCTTGTAATTTCACCTTCCAGTCCGATTACGGGCTGTACATTGGTTTCGAGATGATACAAACGGTTTTCCTTAACAAGGTCAATTTTATTGCCGATGAGTTTTTCACCGCGCAAAGCGCGTGATACCGGCAGTGTTTCACGGGTAAAAGCAATGTGATAACGTGTCGGATCAAGCAGTTTCACCGTATTCAGTTCTTCATTAAGCGCTTCCAGGTTGGTGGACCGGACACCCAGGATTTCACGGCCTGACTGGTTCAGCAGCACAATTTCATTTTCCTTGTTGATCACCAGTACACCGTCCGGAATGGCTTCCAGATACTGGTTTACAACTCTTTCTTTTTCATTTATTTCCTTTTGCATACGTCTGAGCTTTCGCTTGTCGCGGTTCAGGAGTACGATTGAAAGAAGAGAAAGCAGAAATCCGGCCGCCCCGGTGACGAAGATAAAGAGCACCGAGTTTTTTTGCGTACTGGCCACAAGCCTTCTCCGTTCGTTCAGATTGCTGTTTGCTTCACTGTTGATTTCATTGATTTTGTCCGTCAGTAAATTGTTCAGACGGATTCCTTCACCTTCCTGCAGCAGATGAAAAGCAGCTTCTTCGCCCTGTGTACGGTACACGGTAATGACATTCTGCGTGTAGAAAACGATTTTGCCCGAAATTTTTAACAGTTCCTGAACACGCCGCGTCTGCGCTGCATCCGATCTGACAAGGTTGAAAAGCGTGTCCGTAATACCGACCAGCTGGATTTTTTTATTGTAATTGTCCGAAAGAAGTTCACTGTTTTTGGTTATAAGGTAACCGCGCATGTTGGACTGGAAATCTTTGGTAACCAGCCCGAAATTGGCAATCTGGTTCAGTACGCCTACGGTCACGTTCAGCCTTGTGTTGTTCAGCGAAAGATCCCTTACGTTTTTATAGGTAAAATACTGCGATCCGAAAATCAGGACAAGCCCGAGGTAAATGCTGGCATAATACCATTTGAATGAATTGTTTCTTGTAGTACCGGGCATAAACCTGTAAATGATTGAGCTGTAACTGTAGACCTGACTGGATTTGCATGGATGCTGCGGAATCAGACCAAATAATCAAAGTTGAATTTCAAGTGCCTGTAAAGATGCCTTGCCTGCGTCAGGAAAAAATTATCACTTTCCCGCCATACATTCCGCTTCATCGTGCTGGGTTCGGCTTCGGAGTTCTTCTGCAGAAACAGGTCTTTAAAGTCTTTGTAAAACACGGCTTTCCCGTTATTTTTCAGAAACGACATCATCATGCCGTATTCCGTAACATCACCCTTCTGACCTTCCATATACCTTCCGAATTTGTTGAAAAAGCTGCTGCGGCGCAGATGCGGATGATCGCTGTAAACGTAAAACTTTTTATAACCCGGTTTCAGCACATGAAAGGCCATTTCGTAATAGTTGTTCTCCGGATTTTTCAGATAAGGATAAAGAAAATACGCATAAAACCGCACCATATCAATTTCCGGCCTGCCGTTGATGATGTTCAATGCATGTGTGAAACTTTCCGGAAAAATGGCGGCAGGCGTAAAATCTTCCTGCACATACAATGTAAGCGGCGTTTTTACGGCATCCTGTCCTTTGTTGATGTTGTTGCCAAGCCCTCTGTTTACCGGCGTGGTAATCAGCCTGAACCCGTATTGCGGCTGTAATGTCCGGAGGTATTCCTGGTGTTCCGGCTTGCTGCCGTCATCCGAAACCACAATGTCTTCAAACCGGCAGCCAAGCTGTACAAAGGATTTCAGAAGCTGTTCCAGTGACTGGCTTCGGTTGTAATGTGTGATCAGAAGCGTCACATCCTTAAAAAAATAGTCTTTTTTCATAATAGTCAGTCGGCGCTGTTCACTTCATAAATACCAGATCAAGGGAATTTTTCAGCCAGCGGTAACGCAGATACAGCAGGCGTGATAATTTGATGAGCGGATTGCTGCTCAGTCTCCAGTTCGGCCTTTCCATGGTACTTGGTTCGTCGGAGGAATTCTTCTGGTAAAACAGTTTGGTAAAATCATTAAAGAACAGTCCTTTGCCTTTTTTCTGAAGAAAGCTGACGGCCATTTTGTATTCCGTCAGGTCGCCTTTGATTCCTTCCGGGTACCTTCCGAATTTTTCCAGAAAATGACTGCGCCGCAAATGCGGATGATCGCTGTAATAATAAAATTTCAAATGATTCATATCCCAGAAAGTATAAACCATTTCTGAAAAACCTTTTTTGAACGGCCTCAGTGTAGGATAGGAGAAGTAAGCATAAAACCGGACAATATCCCAGGCCGGATCTTCCCGCATGAAGCCAAGCGCATCCTGAAAATGGCCCGGAAAAATATCGGATGGTTGAAAATCTTCCTGTACGTACAGGGTATAAGGCGTTTTTACCGCATCCTGGCCTTTGTTGATGTTATTGCCGAGGCCTTTGTTGACAGGCGTGGTAATCAGCCGGAACGCGTACCGGTTTTCCATGGCTTTTAATTTGTCGAGATGCTCCGGCCTGCTTCCGTCGTCAGAAACGACAATGTCGCCGAACCGGCATCCGAGACTTTCAAAAGTAGCCAGCAGCCGTTCCAGCGAACCGCTCCGGTTGTAATGCGTAATGAGTAAAGTAGTATCAGGGAAATGATAATCCATAACTTAATTGGAAAGAGAGAGATAATCGCGCATGCCTTTCAGCTGTCTTCCGGCCCGGTTGAAAAAAGCATGGGCAATGCTCCCGTCATCCAGCAGCCGGCGCGGAGACGTGTAAACGGTTGCACTGGAAGAAGTCACCATTTTCAGTTTTCCTGCTTTTTTGAGGTTCAGCGCCATGCGTCCGTCTTCGGCTTCATTCTCGTAATCGCTTCCGACAATGTTGGCATAAATTCTGGAACCGCTGACCTTGAAACCGCCGGTATCGCGTCCGATCTGCGTTACAAATCCCATATTGAACCCGTAAACGTTCAGGTATTCACGGTTTCTTTTGCGGATCCGGATCATCATGCCGGCAAAAAGCTCGTACAGCCATAACCCGAACCTTCCCTGGTTTTCGGGCGGTATAAAGGAGTAATTCCCGTAAACACCTGTAATGTTGGAATCCTTTACCATGGGCGCCACCATCTGGTCAATCCAGTCGGGCGGATAAAAAGTGTCCGAGTCTGCACATAAATGGTATTTGCCGCGCGCCAGTTCAAGACCCATTTGCCGGGCAAAAGGCGTTCCCTGAACAGGCTGCATGTAATTGCGAACGCCCAGCGTATCAAGCACATTTTGTGTTCCGTCAGTGGAATTATTGTTGATCACGACAATTTCCACCATGTATTTGGTACGGCTGTTGGAAAGCGAAGAAAGTGTCCTGTAAATGTTGTTTTCTTCGTTCCATGCAGGGATAACGACCGAAACATCCGGTTTTTCAGCCCTGAAGCGGCTGATTGTCCTTCTAAGATTTTCAATTTCGGAACCCGTAAGGTCTTTGAATTTCTTGTTCTTGAACAGGTGCGGCTGGATCCATTTTGGTAAACCAAATAAACTCATGTTTCAACATTAAAAGGTTTTAACGATAATTTCAGGGCAACTTCCGGCTCACTGCACAGAAAGTTCGAACAGACAGACTTTGACATCGTCGGTCGTTTTTCCGGACGGGAATACTTCCTGTAAAGTGCCCATTTTGGAAATATGTCCCAGTACTTTTCCGACGGCGTCAACATTGCGGTAGTACCATTGCGGCTCGTTTTCAATATCGCCAAGTTTCAGTCCGTTATAGGGCTTGTATATGTACCAAAGCCTTTCATGACCCTGGAATTTTTGAAAATCGCCCGACATGTTTTTTAAATAGCTGTTGAAATTGCTGGAAGTTTTCCGCTCGTCGCTGCCGTAAATGGTGTTGAACCTGAAATTGTAGGCTTCCTCGTAATAACGGTACGATGGCAGGTCGTTCCAGTATACATACACGATATCGTTTTCGCGGTACTGGCTTTGGATGTTCTGCATGACTTCGCGCTGCATGGATTTTTTGTAACTGCCAAACAGGCTTGTGTTCCAGATCTGCAATACGGAATTCATAAGCGGGGCCGCCAGCAGAATGGCGACGATCCACGTTTTTGCATTGGAGGAAATCTTTAAAGCATCAATCCTTTCCACGCCTTTTGCCATGACCAGAATAAAGATCGGCGCAAGGAACAGGGTTAGTCTTTCCCTTAAAGGGTAAAATTCCAGCGAAGAGGCTGCCAGCGCAAGTATAACCGGCAATGAAAACAGAAGCAGGTGCCGCTTCTGACGAAAATACAAGGTAGCCAGCCCGACAGTGCCGACGACAATCGGAAGGAACGGAATCCTTGCCAGAATCCGGGTCACCTGGCTGTAATCATGCTCGTAATCAAGGTCAAACCATGAAAGACCGATCGGATACCGGACGAGAGAATAAATCTGGTTGAAATGCCAGAGCACATCGTGCAGCGAGCGCGGCGGGAACGGCATAAAAGCTTCCCTGTTGCGCCAGAACTGCACAAGCCATTCTTCTTCCGGAAACCGGCTGATAAAAAATACATACTGAATGACAAAGCTGAAGAGCCACAGTGAAAACGGAACGAGGTATAAAAAGAACATTCGCCAGTCTTTCCGGATTATACAGGTGAGTGCAACGGCCCCGCCTATCCCTGCCAGAACGAACAGGGACGAAAACGAAAACCAGAGTATGGCAGCTCCGCCCAATCCCCAAAGTACCAGATTTTTTACATCGGTTTTTCCGATGTGATTGATGTACAGGAGCAGGCAGAGCACCGTTGCCAGAAACTCCGTTCCATACTGTTTTACTTCCACGGCATGATAAACCAGCGGTGGCGCGAATGCTGCAATGAACACTGCTGCCACGATGCTGCGGCCCGAACGCAAGAAATGCCTGGCAACCGGAACAAAAAGAAGTAAAGATGCAATGCCGCATAAAAACGGAAAAAGCCGTAACGCCAGTTCCTTCTTTCCAAAGAGCACCACACCCAGGCGCGAAAGCCAGAGAAAGCCGACCGGCGCCCTTTGCTGATATTCCAGCGGCAGGGTTGCAAGCTGCAAAAAATCCATATGAATAAGACTGGAAGCCAGGAAAACTTCATCTTCCCATAAGGAACGGTTATCAAAATAATGGAACACACGCAGGAAAATTCCTGAAAGCAGGATAGCAGACAGCAATATCGTATGACTCTTTTGGGAATTTTTAACCGGTGTAAAAGTTTTGGTCATCATAGAGCGCCAATGTATTATTTTGGAACGTAGCTAGGAATCTATTCGTTAGGCAAATTAATTAAATTATTTGTGGAAATAATTCGCAGCGTCAATAATATCTCATTAAAAAAAATTACATATTTGTGCTGCCCCGTCAAATGAAATACTAACTGTCACATTCAGCGTTACATGGCAATGCAACTTTTACAGAAGTTCAGGAACAAACATTTTCTTTCGCTGGCCGGAAACGGCATCATGTCGGTACTGGGAATGCTTAACATGATTATCCTGTACCGTGCGCTTCCGGTTGCCAGTATCGGAATGTGGGTGTTTTTCCTGTCTATTCTGCTGCTCGTGGATACCTTTCGCTCGGGCTTTCTTACGACAGCCTTTATCAAGTTTTATGCAGGTGCCGCTACGTCCAGAAAAGCGGAAGTGGTTGGTTCGGCATGGTTTATAGGCGGTTCCATCACGCTGGTGCTGGTGATCCTGAATGTTCCTGCCTATCTGTTTTCTTCCTATTTCAAAAATCCGTCGCTGGTTTTGTTTGTAGAATGGTTCGGGATTATTTATGTAGCGTCGCTTCCTTCATTCATTGCTTCCTGCGTCGTACAGGCCGAGCAGCGTTTCGATCATTTGCTCTGCATCCGTTTTCTGAGCCAGGGCGTGTTCATACTGTTTGTGATTATCATGGCATTGACCAAAACGGCCAATCTGCAGAATATCATTTATGCTTATCTGGGCGGTGCGGCCATGACGAGCCTTTTTACCATACTCATGGGCTGGTCGCGGATTGCCATGTTCAAAGACCGGACGTGGACAACGATCCGTGAGATTTTTCATTTTGGCAAATACAGTGTCGGGACCACGCTCAGCTCCAACCTCTTCGGAACTTCCAACACCATGATCATCAACTTCATGCTCGGGCCTGCCGCGCTGGCTGTTTTTAATCTCGGCCAACGGCTCATGGAAATCATTGAAATTCCGCTCAGAAGTTTTGCCGCCACGGGAATGCCCGAGTTATCCGCAGCCTACAATGAAGGCAACAAGGCAAAGGTGATTGAAACCATGAAAAGATATACGGGCCTGATTACGGTGGCTCTGCTTCCGGCTTGCCTGGGTGCTGTGGCGCTTGCCGACGTTGCCATCAGCATCATCGGCGGAAGCAAGTATGTGCACAGTGAAGCCGCTAACATCATGCGGTTGTTTATGACCTTTGCACTGCTTTATCCGCTCGACCGGTTTTTTGCCCTTACGCTGGATGTCATCCATCAGCCCAAGATCAATTTTGTAAAAGTACTGTTAATGCTCGCGGGAAGCGTCTCGGCCTCCTTTGCCGGAATTTACCTGACAGGAAATGTATACGGCGTGGCCATTGCAGGAATTGTGCCGACGCTGATCGGCGTGGGAATCGGATACTGGGGATTGAACCGGTTTGAGCCTTTCAGCATCATGAGCGTATTCACAACGGGCTATTCGGAAGCGGTAAACCTCGTTAAAACTTACTGGCTGAAACTTGCGAAAAACTGATTGCAGGCGTTATGCTGCATCCGTTTGCTTTGCAGGAACTTTGGTCTTCTTGTATTGAAAACGCATTTCAATATTCTTGTAAGTCCAGGAAGAAACCAGATAAATCAGCGCAAAATTCAGGATGAAAAGATAAGAATACGCAGTGGGTGGAAATTTGAGAATGCGGATGAAAAACACATTGAAAAGGCTGATCATCAAGGCATGCGTCATGTAAATAGAGTAGGAGTACTTTCCAAGGTTATGCAGTAAGCCGGCTCTTTTCAGCATGGCGGAAATAAAGCCTTTTTCAAATGAAAAAGTGTAAATGCAGACAAAGAACAACACTTCAAAAACAGCGCCGAGCGGCTTCATAATTTCTCCGTAACAGATACAAACCGTAATCAGCACAAGCGTGGTCAGTTCCGCAGCAGAAAACAAGAACGAAGGCCAGGTACGTACATGATGATGCGTAGCACTGAACAGGTTGAAACAGATTGCGCCGGTAAAAAAGCCGAGTATGCCGCGCAGAAAACCGTAATCAAAACTGTAATTGATCTGTAAACTTCCTGAAACTGCAGACAATCCTGCCAGACAAACGAGAATAATCAATGCATAATAGAAATTCCTGTGGCTGAACTGGCGCGTGCCATGAATGAAAACCAGCAGACTTCCGAAAACAAGATAAGCCATCATTTCTGCACTAATCGACCAGCTCGGAATATTCCAGCTCACGTCGTGTACACCCGGAACCGGAGTGGAGTTAACGAGAAAAAAGGAAGTAAAAAAGGTCGTGATATTATTGGCCGGGTTAACAAGGTTGTTAACCTTGACATAAGGGTTCAGCAGATTTTTGGCTACTTCCATTCCTACAAACGCCAGAAGCATGAACAAATGCAGCGGGTAAATCCTGTAAATGCGTTTGGTGATAAAAAGCCTGAACTGCTGCCAGTCGGAAAGGGATTGGTAGCTGTAAGCAATCACAAATCCGCTCAGCACAAAGAAGAAATCGACAAACATGTCGGAATTTTCCACAAAGCTGTTGTTCAGCACGGGAGTTTCTGCAAACGGGCCGAGGTGAAACATAAAAACCAGCGTTGCAAACAGGCCGCGAAAAATATCAAGTACTTCAAACCTATGCTTCATGTTCGTTGCTATTCAGATAAATGGTGCTTCTGAACCGGTTGATTTTTAGTATGGGATCGTATGTATAGGTAAATTCATCAGATGCTTTGGTCATAATGAGCAGCCCGAAGTGCTCGCTTGTATCAATAAGCAGTCCGGGCATTTCCACGTCATCCAGCTGTTCAACAAAAAAAGCTGCGCAGTCAGGTTCTGTGCTCCGTACCCGGAGTGAATCCGTTCCGTTGTGGTAAATCTGGAATTCGAGGGGTTCGGCCAAGGGAGGCAGCGGCCAGGTTATAACTTGGCCGCTGTTGTTTTCAAACAGCATCAGCGGTTTTCCCGTATCTTCCTTTTCCAGGACAAGCTGTTCGGTATCATGCTCGAAAGTCAGCATGCATTCGTTCATGCCCGAATGCTTTACTGCGTTGGTGAGTAGTTCGGTTATAATCCATTTCAGCTTTGCAAGGGTTAACATACCTACAGGCTTGACGTGTGTTTCTTTCCTGATATGATCAAGGCACAGGTTTACAATTCCGGGAATTTCTTCCCGGTCACATTTAAAAGCAATATTAATCTTACCTGATTCCTCTTTCATAATCTAGTTTATTGTTTCCATAGCCTGCTTGTAGTCTTTGAAAATCTTGAAGACTTTATCCATTCTGATCAGGGTCAGCAGATTTTTGACATCCGGTTTCAGGGCAACAAGGTAGATATCCACTTTCCGCGGCATGGCATATTTCAGAGCCACAACGAGGCTTCCCAGAAAGGAACTGTCGATATAATTCACATTCTCGAAACTCAGGATGATCAGCTTCGTTCCTCCGGCTATGAGTGTGATCATTTCTTCTTTGAACATGTCTGCATTTGACAAACTGGCTTCTTCCGGCAAAATCGTTGCCTGTACTACATCTGAAAGGTCATTAACTTGAAGTACCATAGGGTATATTATTGTTTTTCGATAAAAATAATGCTTGCGTCGTCCATCTGGTTACCGTCGTTGATCGTCCCCAGAACCTCTTTTTTAATCAGTTCAAAACTGTCAGTCCTGCCGAGATAAGGGCTGATCTTGTCTACAAAAAAAGGATAATCGCTTTTTTTGGAACCATCCGAAGGGATATCGATCATGCCGTCTGTAAAAAGCACAATCTGGTCTCCGGATTTCATTTTTATGACCTGTTTGTCGTACATGCCTTCTTCCATCAGTCCGAGCAGCAGGCCGGAAGACATAATGGTTGAAGTTCTGTCGAGCGAAGGTTCAAAATTTACGAGCGGAAGGTCACCTGCTCCGGAGTAATGCACCTCTCCGGTATGGCTGTCGAGCAGAAGCAGCGACAGGCTGGATAGGATACTTTCCAGGCTGTCATCCAGATAAATCAGCTTATTGATCTTCTGCATGATGGTATCAATGGCATAATCGTTATCCAGCACGCAGAAGCGGATAGCTGCCCGGATGTAGCTTAAAAACCCGAATGTAAAAAACCATGCTTTCCATTTTTTTCCCATGATATCGCCCAGAAAAGCAAAGCAGAAACGTTCATCGACCTGCACGAAATCAATGAAATCGCCGCCCGGATATCCCCGAAACCCTTTGTGCCAGAAATGGACACGGAAACCTGCAACTTTGGGGTCCTGTACCGGCATGGATTTGACATTCAGCGTTTCAGCGGCAATTTTAAGTTCGTGTACAGATCTTACGTGTTCGTTCTGAAGCGATGTAATGATGTTGTTGAGCTTAGAAATAATAACCGCCATCGGCGTTTCCTTGTTGATAAAATCCAGCGCATACATGTTCAGCCCTTCCAGCATCAGCGAATCGTCGGTAATGGAAGTCAGGAATACAAACGGGATATCTTTCAGGTTCGGATTGTGCAGAACGGCCTGCCGGAAATCAAATCCGTTCATTTCAGGCATGTCATAATCGGAAAGAATCAGATCCGGCATTTCATCCGCAAGCAATTCCAGCGCTTCCGTTGCAGACTCGCAGAGCACGCAGTTGTAGCCTGCTTTCAGCAAGGATGCTTCTATAACCTTACGGAACAGCAGATTGTCTTCTACCAGCAGGATCTTTTTTACGGCCGCAGGAGGATCCGGGAAACTGATCATTTTTTGTTGAAGTTTAAAACAAACAATAGGACGCCGCCAAATATGATGAGCAACGAAACCAAGTCCATGATCGTAACGCCGTCATTCGGAGTAAAGTAAAAAACAGTAAATATTTCAAAACTGGGCGGTGCAGGCATGATGATCATGGCAAATCCGAATACGATCAGCAATATGGCCAGAATAAACATAATGCCTTTTTGAAATGCATTTTTTTTAAGATAATTGCTACTGATCTTGCTGTCAATTTTGGTTTCGGAAAGCAGTTTTTCCAGACCTTCCAGCAATTCTTCCCTCGAAAGGTTGTTGTCCTGATCCAGCTGCTCAAACGATGCGATCTGAGCTTCTGCTGTTCCCGATTTTGCGAAAGCTTCTGCGATCTGCTGCTGATAAAGTCTCGCACTTTCACTGTCTATCACGGAGCGCTCGATAATTTCGATCAGCTCGCTTAATTTCTGTTCAAGCAAAGTATTACCGGTTTCCGACTGCGGCAAACGGGCACTTTGTACTTCAGAATCTTTCCGGATATTAAGCAAGCGATTAATTTTCACTATTTAAATATTTTATAAGATTTAAACTGCTTTAACGGACATGTGATTTACAATTCCAATAAAATATTTTCTTAAAACCCAGCAACTATTTGAAGCTATAATTTTATTACTAATTTTGAAATAATTCTACAAATCAACAAAATATATTTGTTATTTCAGAACAATTTCAGAAATCACATGATCATGAAAAGGGTTTCCATTGTTACGGTAAATTTTAACCAGCCGTTGGTTACGGAAGATTTGCTGAGATCACTTGCGGAAGTAAATGCCTATCCCGATCTGGAAATAATCGTTGTTGACAATGGGAGCAAGGTCAATGTGGTGCCGGAATGGCAGTTGCGGTACAAAGACATTCGATTCATCCGTTCCGAAATCAACACCGGATTTGCCGGAGGGAACAACATCGGCATTCAGCATGCGACCGGCGATTATCTTTTTCTGATCAACAATGACACGGAAGTTACAGCGGACCTGATCGGAAAGCTGGTGGCGAAGATGGAGTCCGATCCAAAAATCGGAATGATATCACCCAAGATCCATTACTTTGACCAGCCGGGCATGCTGCAATACACAGGTTATACGCCGATGAATTACTTCACAGCCAGAAATGCATGCATCGGGCAGTTTGAAGAAGATCGCGGCCAGTACGATTCACTGACCGGAATAACGGGCTATGCGCATGGCGCCGCCATGATGATCCGAAGAGAAGCTTTGCAGAAAGCAGGCGTGATGGCGGAAAACTACTTTCTGTATTACGAAGAACTGGACTGGTGCGAACGCATCCGGAAAGCCGGTTATGAAATTCACGTTGACTTATCGGCACTTATTTACCATAAGGAATCGGTTTCAGTAGGAAAGCGGACGGCTCTGAAGGAATTTTTTATGAACCGGAACCGCATCCTTTTTATCCGTAAAAATGCAGATACCTTCACTTTTCTTGTGTTCTGCTGTTATTTTCTGGCTGCAGTGATTCCGCGTAACCTTTTCCAGTACGTCAAAAACAAGGAGTACGACTTTATTCCGGTCTTTCTGAAGGCCATTACATGGCATTTTACAAACAAAGCGGATAGCAATAATCTTGGATTCCCACTTACGAGATAAAATATGAAATTTTCTTTCTGGTTCAGCCTGTTCATTGTTTTTTATACTTTTCTAGGTTACGGTATTGTCCTTTATGTTCTGGTACGAATTCGCAGGATTTTTAAAGGAAAAAGGCCGGTTCCGGGTTTAGATCAGGATTTTCCGACGCTGACGCTGGTGATTGCAGCTTATAACGAGGAAAGCATTATCGAGGAAAAAATCCGGAATACGCTTGAACTGTCCTATCCGCAGGGAAAGCTGAAGCTGCTGTTCATTACAGATGGTTCCTCGGACCGTACGCCTGATCTTATTGCACGTTACGGACAAATCAAACTCATGCATACGCCGGTCAGAAGCGGGAAAATTCAGGCGATTCACAGAGCCATGCATGAAGTGGACAGTGAAGTGGTTGTTTTTACCGATGCCAATACGTTTTTAAACCAGGATGCGCTGCTGCTCATTGCAAGGCATTATGCCGATCCGGAAGTGGGTGCCGTTTCGGGTGAAAAAAGGGTTATGCAGGATGCCATGGCCGATGCTACGGCAGGAGAGGGCTTTTACTGGAAATACGAATCAACGCTGAAAAAATGGGATTCCGAGCTGTATTCGGTTGTAGGCGCGGCGGGCGAACTGTTCAGCGTAAGGCGTTCGCTGTACAAGGAAGTCCAGCCCGATACTATTCTCGATGATTTCATGATTTCCATGCTGATTGCGCAGCAAGGTTACCGCATTATTTACGAACCCGAGGCATATGCGTCGGAACTTTCTTCGGACAACATCAAGGAAGAGCTGAAAAGAAAAATCAGAATTGCGGCCGGGGGCATACAGTCCATTCTGCGCCTCGAAAAGCTCTTTAACCCGTTTCATTATCCCGTCCTTACTTTTCAGTACATCAGTCACCGCGTGCTTCGCTGGACCGTAACTCCTTTTCTGATGCTGCTTGCGCTGATTTTGAATATTGTTATTGTCATCAGAACGGGTGAATGGCTTTATACGGCTATTCTGACCGCGCAGCTGCTTTTTTATACGCTTTCCTTTGCCGGATGGGTTCTTGAAAAACGAAGAATCAAGATCAAGGCATTATTTGTGCCCTATTACTTCTGCGTGATGAATTATGCCGTGCTGGCCGGAATCAAAAGATACCTTGCCGGAAGCCAGAGTGCCGTATGGGACAAGGCAAAAAGAAAAAGCGCCGTTTAATAACGGCGCTTCAAACAATATTTTATAAAAATTGCAATTACAAAAATAACGGCAATCACCAGAATTCAGCAAAAAACATTATTCTTTAAATTTTACTTCTTTGTAACATTTATCTCTTTCCTAAAAGCCAGTTGCTAACAGCTAACAGCCAATAGCCAATTAATAGTTTTTCAGCCTTTCGGATTCTTCTTCCAGAATCGGAATCAGCTGATTCAGTTCATCGGAAATTGTCAGGTACATATTCATCAGATTTTCCGGCTCTTCGTTATCCTTGATTGCCTTTTCAAGCACTTCCACTTTCGGACGGATCCAGGTAAGACCGGCCATGGTAAAAGACGGCTTCAGACCGTGAACGATACTCGCCGATTCCTTCCAGTCTTCCTTGTCCAGCGCTTCGTGCAATGCATTCCAGCGCGGGACAGAATCACTGAGAAAAGCATCAAAAATCATATGCAGAATAACAGGATCTTCTCCATACGCTTTATCAATGTAGTTCAAGTCCAGAGCAGGATTAAGTTGCAGTGCCATATCTTCCAGTTATAGGTGTTTCAGATGTTTAACAAGTTACAAATTATGGTTTGTTAAAGCTTATGAAATTATTTGACTTATCATGTAAAATACACAACTATTTTTACAAAGATATCAAATTACTGGACATTCTGCGCTTTTTCTTCGGTTGGTGCCGTTTCCTGCTGTTTGGCCTGTTCTTTGTCTTTTTTCTTGAAATAACGTCTGAAAAGAAAGTTGGATCTTAATGCCTGCATATTTTCATCCAGCTTTTCCGTACTGCTTTCCAGATTTTGCAATGTGCCTTTCAGGTTGGATGCTGTTGCTTCATCGTGCAGCAGCACACCAATCGGGCTCGTTGTATTCGAGTTGATATCTGCGCTGGCCGTTTTCAGGTTAGTAACCATTTCATTCGCCGAAGAAACTGTTTCGTTCAGTCTGCCGACCGTCATTCTCAGATCGCGCATGATGACCGTATCCGTTGCGAAGTCGTTGGCCAATCCGCCTTTCTGGTTCAGTTTGTCAGTAAACCCCGAAAGCGATGCCGTCATGGTCGAAGCATTTTGCGATGCCTTTTTCAACAGGGTTAAAGTCTGGTCTACGTCTTTATAAAGACTTTCGTCGTTCAGAAGCATCCCGACTGTTCCTTTTCCTTCCAGGATATTCTTGCTGATCGTTTTGAATGCACTTGTAATCCCGAGCAGATTTTTATTGTTTTCGGAGAGTACAGCCAGCATTTCTTCGGTACTTTCAATTTTTTCAACAGCCAGTACATCGCCGTCTTCAATGGAAGGCACTTTCTGCGTTCCGCCATACAGCACCACAATTTTATTCCCGATCAGACCATCCGTACTGATTTTGGCCTTGGCATTTTTACGGATGAATTCCTGCGATTTTTCCTCGATGTTCATGATCACTTCCACTTTGGAATTCTGAAGAAACCGGATGGATTTCACCGTTCCGATTTTTACACCCGAATACCAGATGTTGTTTCCTTTCTGAAGACCGTTTACGTCATCAAAAATGGTTTTGACCGTAATGGTTGTAGAAAATGCTTTTTTCATGCTCCCGATCGTAAGTATACCTACTACAAAAATCAAAATGCCGATGATGACAAAAAGACCAACTGTTATAGAGCGTTTTCTGCTTGATGTTTCCATTATTTATTGAATAAAATTATAGTCGTAAAAACTTTTGATTCTTTCTTCATTGGTATCAAATACTTCCTCAAATGTGCCCTGCTTCAGGAATATGCCGTCGAGCAGCATGGCAATACGGTCGCCGGTTGTCCTTGCACACGTCAGATCATGCGTGATGATGATGGAGGTCGTGTGGTATTTTTCCTTTACTTCATTGATAAGTTCGTTGATTTCCAGACACGTAATCGGATCAAGTCCTGCGGTGGGTTCATCATAAAGCATGATTTCCGGTTTCAGGATCAGTGTCCTTGCAATCCCGATCCTTTTGCGCTGCCCGCCGGAAAGCTCGGAAGGAACCTGATTGATGGTCTGAAGCAGCCCGACAGCATCCAGTACATATTCCACCTGTTCGTTAATTTCGGCTCTGCTCAGGTTGGCAACATTGCGTACAAGCGGAAATTCCAGATTCTCGCGAACTGTCATACTATCGTAGAGCGCACTGTTCTGGAACGAAAACCCGATTTTCAGCCGCAAGTCACGAAGTTCATTTTCATTGAGCGTTGAAACTTCATTTCCCAGTACATTGCAAACTCCTTTATCCTGTCGGAGCAAGCCGGCAATGATTTTGATCAAAACCGATTTTCCTGTTCCCGAACGGCCAAGGACAACGACATTTTCACCTCTGCTGATTTTCAGGTTCACACCCCGGAGTACATGAAGGTCTCCGAATGATTTATAAAGATCTTGTATATCAATAACCGTATCGGTGTCTAAGCGGGTTTCTGCCATTTTATATCCTGAAATAATTCGATACCTGAACAATAATAACTTCCTCGATAAAAATCAGGAACATGGAAATGACCACCGCTGAATTGGCTGCTTTTCCGACGCCTTCCGTTCCTTTGTTGGCGTTATATCCCTGATAGCAGCCTACAATACCGATTGTAAATCCGTATGCAACTGCTTTCGCGACTGAAGTCCCCACATCGAGAAAAGTAATCTGCTCGAATGCGTTCTCAAAAAATGCAATAAAACTTGTGCCTTCATTCAGGTACACGTTTAGAAATGCGCCCATGAGGCTGACCATTGTACAGTAAAACATCAGGATCGGAATCGAAATCGTGGAAGCCAGCACGCGGGTAACCACCAGAAACTTGAACGGGTTTACCGCAGAGACTTCCATAGCGTCAATCTGTTCGGTCACGCGCATGGAGCCAAGTTCGGCACCGATACTGGAACCGATTTTTCCTGCACTGATCAGTGCGGTAACGAGAGCGGCCAGAGCCCGCACAATCGCGATGGCTACCAGCGAAGGAAGCCACGAAGTAGCGCCAAATTCAGCCAGAGACGGACGGGACTGTTTGGTAAACACCATTCCGGTAATAAATCCCGTCATCCCGATCAGCAACAGCGACTTGTTCCCAATGGCATAGCATTGTTTTATAATTTCCTGAAATTCCATTCTTCCCCGAAAAGCTTCACGGAAAAAACGGATAAAAAAAGAATAACCGTTGTAAACTGCCAGTAAGGCCGAATCTATTTTTTTGGTGTAAACGTGTTCCTTTTGCTTGGCGCTCATTCAGATAAAATGCAAGGTGGATTAACTTGTAACTGCTAGTAATGTATTCTTTTCTTCAAACCATCGCATCCGGTAGGCGTTCATGGCTGTTTTTCCCAACTGATCGAGCAGGCGGTAATTAACGACCAGGCCAACGGCGGCTCCGATGCCGGGTATCAGCTGCGCCAGTTTGGCGAGATCAATATAATCCCGGTATTCCTGCTGAAAGGTCTTCCAGTCGAACTGATTGATATCTTCAGGCAGTTCTTTGCATTTTACATGCCACTGAATAATCTGCTGAAAAACATGCTGGCGTTGTTTCTGGCTTGAGAAAGTAAGCTGAAAGACGTGAAGTATAAAAAGTCGTTCCCGATAGTCATCCACCGGATAACCATACAGGGCTGCGATTTCAAATAAAAGTTTCAGTTTGATGCCCAGTAGAATCGGAAATTCGGCCAGTGCAAGCCAGAAACCGCCGGCTCCGGTAATGCCTCCTTCCGCGGCGCCTGCTTTTTTGTAGAATTCAATCCTTTTTCTGACTGCAATTTCGGTTTCTTCTATCGAGCTTTTTGGCAAAGGCATGGAAGTCGTAAATTCCGCACCTGTAAGCACAGCGCGTGTCATCTGTTTGATGGAAGCCGTTATGGCCTCATGCACTTTATCGGGAATGATGTTGTTCAGCTTATCCTGAACTTTCTTGGAAGTCCGGTCAATGAAGTTGGGCCGCTTCTGCATCTTCTGCTGCCACCTGACCAGTTCAGATTGTATCTTTTCTTCATATGTAAGGATTTGCATACCGGTAAAAGGACAATTTCGGATAGAACAGAAATACGCGTTTTTGACACTTACTCCTGTTTAGCAAAAATCATTCCAATAAATGGCAGCCCTGAAAACAGGCTGGCCAGGCTCCGGTATGCATCCGGAAGCAGTCTGGATCAATTGGTTTTTTTATGGATTTTTTCTTCCGCCAGTTTGATTTCATCCGCGTCTGGTTCAGGCTCTTCCTGCTGCAAATGTGCAATGGCTTCATACTGCAGGCTGATCAGAATAGGAAAATGATCGGAAGAAAAATTTTCAAGCCGCTTCAGGCGGCGCAGCTTGAAGTCTGTAGAACAAAATACATGATCGAGCGGGAAGCGCAGAATCGGATGCTGTGCATGGAATGTATTGTAAAAACCTCTTCCTTTTCTCGGGTCAAGCAGGCCGCTGATTTTGGTAAAGAGTTTGGTTGTATAGGACCATGCCACGTCGTTGAGGTCACCGACCACGATGGTTGCCAAGTTATTTTCCTTTACTTCTTTGGCGACCATCAGCAGTTCCTTGTCCCTTTCGGTGGAATACAGGTTTTCGCCCGGGACCGGCGGAGTAGGGTGCACGCAGTACAAGCGTATGGTCTTGCCGGATGGAAGCTGCACTTTTGCTTTAATGGAAGGTATTTCAGGATCAACAAGGTATCTTACTTCGGCATCGATTAGTTTCAGTTTGGAATACAGCAGCATGCCATATGTATTTTCCAGCGGCACCAGAACCTGATGCGGATATTTTTCTTTCAGGGTTTCGGTTCCTTTGAACCAGAAGTTGTCGGTTTCCAGCAGCAAAATAATGTCCGGATCATATTTATGGAGCAGCTTCATGCAGCCGGCCGTATTTTTATTATCCTGAAAAACGTTGGAAGAAATGATGCTCAGTGAATTGTCATCATCCTTTTTCGTAGCCCTGATCAGCGCTGACTTGGCCAGAAATGTAAATGGCAGAATCTGAAATAAAAGATAGAACGCATTCACAACGATCAGACTTGTAAATACAATTTCGTACGTTGATGAAACGGAAAAGAACGAAACGTAAAGCGCAAGAATGATTAAATTGAGAAAAAGCTTCTGAATCCTCGGATACTCAAAAACCCTGAATGCCCAATAGTCATTCCGGATAAGCGGTATAACAGAAAACAAAATGACCAGTGCGCCTGAAACTTCCAGGATCCATTTTAAAGCATTCATTGTAGCGGAAAAGCTATAAACACAAACAAATAAGTTCTTACAATATCGTTCTTAAATGAAAATTAAAAAATCATTTGGTCATAAACCGGCGAAAACAGGCTCTGAACAATCCGGAAAACAGAAAAATTAATTTAAACGCTGACCGCTATATGTAAGTAATTCGAAACATATCCGTTAGCTGTCAAATTAGTAGTCAACGGATTGTCATGAAAAGCTATTATTGAGAAGCGCTAGTTAATACGCTGTTTTTTAACGCCCTTGGTTGTGATTTTAACCGGATTGATAAACCCTTTTTCATCAAAAGTCATTTCGTCAATGCATGTTTCCCGGTGATTGCCGTCGGTTTCAGTCAGCGGCCGTCTATGATAAACAATGTACCACTGGTCTTTACCCGGAATGTTTATAACGGAATGATGGCCGGCGCCGGTTGCCACTTTCGGGTCCTGCTGAAGAATTTTGTCCACACGCTTAAACGGTCCGAATGGGGAATCGGCAATGGCATAAGCTACGGAATAATTCGGGCCTGTCCAGCCGCCTTCTGACCACATGAAGTAATATTTCCCGTTTCTGATGAACATGAACGGGCCTTCAACATAACTCTCCGGCGTTATTTCCCGGAATATGGAACCGTCTTCAAAAGGAATAAAACCGGTAAAGTCATTGTTCAGTTTGGCGACATTGCAGTGTTTCCAGCCGCCATAAAAAAGATAGTACTGACCATCCTTGTCCTTGAAAACGAACTGGTCAATAGGCTGTGCCTTGTTATGGAACTTGTCGATCAGAGGTTTTCCCAGCAGGTCTTTGAACGGACCTTCGGGTTTGTCGGCTACGGCAACACCGATTCCACCGGTTTCATTATCGCTCTGAATGTCATTAGCGCCAAAAAAGAAGTAGTATTTTCCTTCTTTTTCAATGATGGAAGGAGCCCACATGGCTTTTTTAGCCCATTTTACAGAACTTGTATCCAGTATAGCCTCATGTTTTTTCCACGTAACAAGGTCTTTGGAAGAAAAAGCGTCAAAAAAGACCTGCTTTTCATAAGGTGCGGAATAAGTCGGGTAAATCCAGTAAGTCTTGTTGAAAATAATGCCTTCGGGATCAGCATACCAGCCGGGGAACACCGGATTGCCGACCACCGGACTGCCGGCCACCGGATTGCCGACCACCGGACTGCCGGCCACCGGACTGCCGGACGTTTTACCGGTGGATTGTGCAAATGAATGAATTCCTGAGATACAAAGGAGAAGAATAAGGAAGTGTTTTTTCATCAGTTGATTTTCGGAAAAGGTATTGTAACATGTAAATATCTCAATTTTTGTCAGAAATCAGTATACTTCACCTGCGCCTCCGCCGCCAAAGTTTCCGCCTCCGAAATTAATGCCTTTTGTTTCAGGATCTTGTCCCAGGGTTTGTGCAATTAAAATTGATTTCAGCTCATCCGGTATATTTCTCTTTTCCGGCTCATCACTGATTCCAAGTTTTGGCCTATGCAGATAGCGTATCAGCGCAGCCGAAAACAGAATAAGAGCCAGTCCGCTCACAAAAATATGTTGGGCTGTTGTGAAAGGGCTGAAATAATATCCAAACGAAACCATGGAAAAAGCCATTGCCAGCAAGCCGGTATTCAGCAAAATCCGGTCTTTTTTACGCACACCCGTTACTATGTAGGCAAATGGAATCACGATTGTAAACAGGTAAAAAACCGGCGCAAATGGAATTTGCAGGGAAATAGGCCGGACGGAATTATTCAGCAAAGCATTTCCTTCACGAACGATAAGGTAATTTCCGCCAAGGTAAAAAGCCGCAAATGACAGTATTTCAATGATCTTACAACAGTCTGCATAGTAAATGCCTGTGTTTTTTCTGACTGCAAAATAAATGCATGCAGCCATCAGCATAACAGCAAAAGGCAAAATGAGAGTACCGGCTGAAAAGTTCATCAGGAAATTTGCCAGCGTAACAAACAACGCCAAAAAGGAACCCGCGGCGGTTAAAATATCCGCATAACGTATGGTCGCAATGGACAACAGAATGAAAAGAACAAGTG
The DNA here is from genome assembly GCF_005860765.1 of Dyadobacter sediminis. Classification (GTDB taxonomy): domain Bacteria; phylum Bacteroidota; class Bacteroidia; order Cytophagales; family Spirosomataceae; genus Dyadobacter; species Dyadobacter sediminis. The sequence goes on from NZ_VCEI01000021.1 coordinate 1,127,110, forward strand.
AATATTGCCAGATTTTCAGGTCATTAAAAAGCAAAAACAAAGGCACAAAAAGCAATGCAATGCTTATGTATAACAAGGCATTGTCAACACCGGAATGAAAGAATTTTAATAATTTAATCTGACGTTCCAGAAAAAAGATAAAGAATCCGGCAAAAAGAAAACTGATCATTGCAAAACCGCGATCGGTTATATTGCTGTCGGTCAGAAAAATGGAAATAAATCCCATAAAAAAGGCAGAAGCAATAATTGCAAAAAGGAAAAGTCCAATCTTGACAAAGAAATTAGGCCTGTAAAAATGCGTCTGATATTGAGCTTTGATCGCTTCCAGTTGCGGTTTGTCAAGCAGGTTTTTAGAAGCCCAGTCGGTTGCCCGGCGCTGAACTTCAATATTTTTGATCCAGTTCAGATTGTATGGTTTTTTCATCTTGCTGTTCCGAGGATTTTCTTGAAATTCAGCAGAAAATAAATGACCCCGATGCTGGAAACAGTAAGATAAACGGTCATTAATGAAAAGTACGCATTTTCGCTTATTCTGAAAAAGATGAGGTAAGTAACAGTTATATAAGCATATATGATTCCAATCAGCAGAAAGATATGCGATTGTTTCCGACGTGCATTCAGAACAAAAAACAAGCAAAAAGCAAGGCTTAAAACGGCGTAAGCTACTTTGTACGGCTGATTGATCAAACCTGAAATTGCAGCCAGCGCAGCCAGATTTCCGCCTAGGAAAATGTAGGTAGATGAAAAGTGTTTTTTAATACTTAACCTTTCTGACAGCCAGCCTGTAACCGTCAGCAAAGTGCCCAGTATAATTGCTGAATTCAGGATTTTCAGGTCAGTCAGATTATTTCCGTACACAACGGAGAGCGGCGCAATGGTAAGCCCGAGCCATGAAGCAAGTCCGGTAATGGCCATGGAAAGCACGCCGCGGTGATCAAACCGGTACGCGCATACAAAGAACAAAATAGTCGGGATGATGACCGCAATGCCATAGCGTGAACCAAACAATTCATACTGAAACTGCAGATAACCTTCCAGTGCAAGAAAACTGACGCAGCCAAGCAATAAGATATATTCCTGTAACTTGTTGGAATTCAGTATTTCATCATGACTGTACGGATGACTTTTCTGATACGCATAATAAAAGCAGGCGGCTGTGAGCAATGCAATGGCAGCAATCATCGCCTGATGTCCGATGGAATCGATGTTTTCATAAATAATCATCCCAAGCCCGGAATTAAAAAGCAGGATGCCGGTGTACAGCATATACCGCAGTTCCCAATGCACGGAAAGAGGCTTTGCAGTTTCGTACTCCAAAATCAGGGAAGCGTGGCTTTCCGAAATGATTTTTTTACCGACCAGATCCCGAAGTATTGATTGTGTGTTCATACCAGCTTTTAGACGCAGAAAGTAAAAATAGTAACTTAAGCGTTTGCTGTCCAGCTTACTTGTCAAACCGCTGACATACCGTTCGATAAGTCTGGATCGGTCAGAAACGAAGTGTGAAATTTTCCTTAACCTGTTCTTTCCTGAAAAAAACCAGTCCGATCCAGAACAGATCAACCGTAATGGTTACTTGCGGATGCGCCTTGATGTATTCCCATGCACGCGTCATTTCCGGCGACCAGTAAATATCGTCAAAAATAAAAACCGATTCGTTTTGAATATACGGAAGGCATGTTTCGAAATAACGGACCGTGGGTTCAAACCGGTGATTGGCATCGAAATAAGCGAAATCCAGCTTTGTATTGGTTTCGGCAAGAAACTTGGGAAGCGTGGAATCAATGTTCCCGGTAATAATTTTAATGTTGTCCGCATTCATTCTATTAAAATGCTGACTAGCCAGTTTTGCCGTTTCCGGGCAGCCTTCAAACGTAAACATGCGCGATTCCGGCGCCGCTTTGGACATGTACAAAGTTGTAAGCCCTAATGAAGTTCCGAGTTCCAGCATGGTTGCCGGCTGAAATCTCCGGATAAGCCGGTTGAAAAGTTTTCCGAATTTTTCCGGCTTTTCTGCATTTTTTGCAATGGTTTTTACTTTACGGAGATTTGATTTGTTGATGCGCGAGCCGGCCCCAAGATCAAGGATTTCGATCTGACGATCGGATTTCAGAAGTTCTTTACGAAGCAACTTCAGGCTTTTATAGTCCGGATTGCGGTCTTTTTTGACTTTAATAACCTGTGTGTAAAGATCAAAAACAAAAGGTGAATGGATGGAATGTTCGTTTCCTGAATGGAACAGGTACCTGAAGTAAGCAGCAATCAATGGTGAAGCGTTTAAAAAAGCAGGAAAAAAGTCCTGCATGCGAAAAAACGGATAATGCTAGTTCATTCTGTAAGGAGCCACCAGCGAAAAAGCAGGAATAATTACACGAAACTGTCGTCCGTCGAGAACGCGTTCCATGAGATAAGTCCCGGCCATTTTGCCCATGTCGGTACGCAGATTGCAGCCGGATACATAATCATGGACATCGCCCGGTTCCAGGATCGGCTGCAGCCCGACAATGCCGGCTCCTTCCACTTCCCGGACGGTTCCGTTGGCGTCATAAATGAGCCAGTGCCGCCTTAACAGCTTGACTGTGTACTCACTATGATTTTCTATCAGAATTTTATAAGTAAAGACGTAATGATCTTGACCGGGATTGGAATAATCCGGTTGATATTCTGTTAAAACGGTGACTTTTACACCATCTGTCACTTTGGAAACCATATGGAATGAAGGTGTTTATGAATGTTGCAAAAGTAAGGAAGTGTTCAATAATAAAATTTCAGTTCTTCCACTCAAACGAAAATAGTCATCAAATGCTGATAAAACCAAAACAAAATCATATAATTTGGATATCAAATTAAAAACCACTTTATGGACGTAAAAATAGAGCAATCCTGGAAAGAAAGACTCGAACCGGAGTTTGAAAAACCTTACTTTACAAACCTTGTTGAATTTGTTAAGAACGAATATTCAACCAAACAGATATTTCCTCCTGCCAAACAAATTTTTAATGCATTCAATTACTGCAGTTTTGATGCGTGCAAGGTGGTGATTCTTGGCCAGGACCCGTATCATGGCGCCGGGCAGGCGCATGGACTTTGTTTCTCGGTGAATGAAGGGGTCAGAACGCCGCCGTCACTCGTCAATATTTTCAAGGAAATTCAGGACGACCTTGGCAAGCCGATTCCGAAATCAGGAAATCTGGAAAGATGGGCAAAGCAGGGTGTTCTGCTGCTCAATGCCACGCTGACGGTTCAAAGCGGACTTGCCGGTTCGCATCAGAACAAAGGCTGGGAAAAGTTTACAGACGCAGTTATCAAGTGTTTGTCAGACGAGAAAAACAATCTGGTATTTATGCTTTGGGGACGTTATGCACAAGATAAAGGCAGTATTATTGACGCTTCAAGACATTATATACTGAAATCAAAACATCCTTCGCCTATGTCGGCCAATGGCGGCGGCTGGTTTGGCAACCAGCATTTCAGCAAAGCCAACGCATATCTGGAAAGCAAAGGTCTCGAACCGATAAACTGGTGATCCGGCAAATAAAAAAAGAGTCGGGAAGCCCGGCTCTTTTTAAGAATTTCACTCCTATTACTTTCTTTGATTACTTTTCAATATTCGAATTCATTTCCAGCACATTAGCCCATTTGCCTTCATTTGCCTGTACAAATGCCTTATGGTCGGCATTGGAAGCATACTGCAATGCGCCTTCTTTGGTGCGGAACGTCAGGTAATGAATCACGTCAAACTGGTTTTCGTTTGCGCCCGATTTCTGAACATGGCCTGCGGAATAAGCAACCACATCATCTACTGCATTTTTCATGGATGCAAAATCACGCAAATGCTTGTCAATGGCTTCCGGCGTCGTGCCCGGCTTGAACTTGATACAGACTACGCGCTGTATTTCGGCAGGTTTATGCGGAACGTAAGCTCCGTAAATAACAAGCATGAACACGCACAAAGCGAAAACCGGTATTAAATATCCTATTGTTTTATTTTTTGGTTTCATTATCCTTTCAGTCAATTATATCAAATTATCTCTTTTAGGTTACAAAGATAACCAGATATTTATAAATTGCATTATTTGTATATATTATATAACATATTCTGATTTAAATTGGTATTAAAAAATAATATTCATGTCATTTATTAAATTATAGAATAATGTTCGGGGTGCTTTCTTCTTAGAAATTGCAGGGGAAAGATATCCGGGTTTTGGAAAAAGGAATTTTACCGATAGAAAGTGGAACAACAGGGGATTTATAGTAGCAAAAATCATATTGCGCGTTACTTTTTTTGCTGCAAGCGTCTAAACAGGTAAAATTCAGTTTTCCAGGCATATCAAAATTTTATATGGCACAACTTTGTGTCTTTCGTAAAAAAAAGTCGGATCATTTTCGGTCTTTTTCGAAATTCATTTCCTGTATGCAGCTTTTTATGCTGGTGGCGAGCATTGTTCAGGCGGCTGATGTAAAATGGGGATTCTGGGCGCATAAGCGGATTAACCGCATGGCAGTGTTCCGGCTTCCGGTTGAAATGCAGTACTTCTATAAAAAGAACATCGATTACCTTACTGAAAATGCAACAAACCCGGACAGAAGAAGGTACTCGGTTGTGGGAGAAGCGGAAAGGCATTACATTGATCTGGATGTATACGGCGACAGCGCAAGGTTAACTCTGCCAAAATACTGGAAGGATGCCGTACAGAAAATCGGTGAAGACAGCCTGCGAAAACATGGCATTGTACCGTGGTATATTCAGTCGGCTGCTTTTCAGCTGACGGAAGCATTTAAAGCACACGATCCAGCCAGAATTCTGAGAGTATCAGCGGATCTCGGCCATTACATTGCCGACGCGCATGTTCCTTTGCATACGACCAGAAACTACAACGGGCAGCTCAGCAATCAGGAAGGAATCCACGCATTCTGGGAATCGCGGCTTCCGGAACTGTTTGCAGAGGATTATGACATGTGGATCGGCGAACCGGTTTATCATACGGATATTGCAGAGCAAGTCTGGAAAACTGTAATGGCATCCAATACCGCCAGCGATTCTGTTTTTAAGTTTGAAAAGCAGTTGACTGTGGATTTTGAATCTTATAAAAAGTACAGTTACGAACTCAGGAACAATGTACTGACCAGATCCTATTCAAAGGAATTTTCAGAAAAATACCATCAGATGCTTGGCGGGCAAGTGGAGAGGCGCATGAAGGCATCTGTAAAAATGGTAGGCGATATCTGGTACAGCTGCTGGATCAATGCCGGCCAACCCGACTTAAAGAAAATGGCAGGATTTGTGCCGGATCAAAAAGTCAAAAATGAAGAATCCGCTGAACAGCAAAGCTGGTTTCAGCGGATTCTTCGGGTAAGGTCGGAAGGAGACGAGTAACAAATGTTACTGTTGCTACTTGGTCTTTTCGTAAGCCTGACGGAAATATTTGACACTTTCCGCTACTTCCGGGCCATTATTTTCCCAGTGATATTCGTATTCAACCGAAATCGGACCTTTGAATTTCTGGCGTTTCATTTCTGCAATGACTGCATCCACTTTACTGTCGCCTTTTCCCCAGATCACATCGTGATACTTGCCGTCCGGAGAATCTTTCACAACGTCTTTGAAATGCATGCCCATAACATGCCCGTTCAGTTGTCTGAGGCATTCCACCGGATCCAGGCCCGATCGTACCCAATGGCCGATATCGGAGCACGAACCGATGAATTTGCTGTTTCCTGCATATTTCAGAACCGTATCAGGATGCCAGAAACGGGAAGGTTTCGGGTGATTGTGCAGTGCAACATTGATCTTGTATTTTTCAGCCATCGGAAGGATGTAGGCAAACTGTTCCGGATTCGGCTCGGTATCTATGTTCAGGATTCCCATATCCTTTGCAAATTCAAAGAGCTGTTCCCATTCCGCTTTGTCCTTTCCATTGACCACACCGAAAGCAGTCATTGTAATGCCATGCTTTTTCAGCAGATTTTTTACTTCCTGCCGTTTCTGAGCATTCATCTTGAAATCCATGGTTCCTTCCAGATTGCCGCCCAGCTTTTGTCCCGGAAAAGCTTCCACGTATTTCAGGCCGCAGCTGTCAATTTTTTTCAGAGCTTCATCAAAAGTAAACAACCGGAAAGTATACGATTGAGCACCCAGTTTCCAGCCGGCCTTGTCTTCGGGATTTTTCTGTGCCCGTACTGTCAGACTGCAAAGTGCAAGCAGACAAAGCATGCAGCTTTTTTTAAAGTTTTGCATAAAACGCGTTTTAACAATTAAGAAATTTTTCAAAAAAGATAAACAGTCGTTTTGATCTACTCCTTTGCAGAAATTAATATCCGCGCAGTTACCAAAAGCTGGCCCAGATGCCGTTGCGTATGTTCGGCAGCATGAAACAGAAGGCCCAGATGCGTTGAAGGAATTCCTGCGCGTCCGACGTAACGCACTTCTTTCAAAGTACTTTCGTCGGTTTGCTTTAATTGCTGCATCACGGACAAAAGCCTGTCATCCAAAATCCTAAGAAGATCCGCTGCAGTACAGCCCGGAAAGGGCGGGCTTCCTTCTGCCTTCAGATAGGCAAGCTGGTTTTCCAGGAGCGATTCGCCTCTTGCATAGGTAAAAAGCCGGTCCAGAACACCCGCCATATGCTGAAGATGAAATCCGGCAGAAGCTACGCCTGCCGGTTGTTCCCAAAGCAGTTCGTCAGGAAAATCCTGAACCAGAGCTGTAATTTCTTCCTGTGCCTGAAGTAGAGCATGTGCAACCGGCTGCAACAGATCCGGAATACCTGCAAGCGGTCCGCGAAGCCATACTTCCGGTTTTTCATTGTTTTTCATGCCGAAAAGTAACAAAAAAAGGGACTTTTTTACAAGTCCCTTTTTTGCTGATGATTGTGTTGATTATTGTTTTGCAATATCAATCTGAACCGGTTTTCCTTTAATCGTATTTCCATCCATTGCTCTCAGGACCGCACGTGCATCGCGTTCCGGAACGTCAACAAAGGTAAATTTGTCATAAATGTCGATGGCACCGATGGTTTTTCCCGGAATGTTAGCTTCGCCTGCAATGGCACCAACAATATCTTTTGGCAAAATGTGATCTTTACGTCCAAGGCTCAGGAACAAGCGGGTCATGCCGGCTTCCGGTGTACCGCTACGTCTTGAATCTCCGTCACGGCCGCCTTCGGACCTGCGTGATGATGGTGCATAACGATCATTTTCACGACGGTCACCGCTTCTTTCAAACCGGCTTCCTGACGAACGGCGGTCAAATCTGTCACCGCTGCCTTCACGACGGCCGTCTCTGTCGCTGCGTCTTTCTTCCCATGCCAGGTTGCTGTCAGCATATTCATTTTTCTGAACACCCATGATCTGCTTGGCAAGTGCGGCTACAACCTGTTCGGTCGAGAAACCACTGTGATGAAGCATTTCCAGCACATCATTATACAGATTCAGATCATCGCCTTCTTTGATAGAATTGGAAATGGACTCTACAAAGCGTGCTTTACGGACACCTACGATATCTTCGTAAGAAGGAATGACACCTTTTTCAATTTTAACTTTGGTATATCCTTCAATGGATTTAAGACGATATTTCTCATCTCTTGCAACAAGGGAAAATGCTTTCCCGGACATTCCGGCACGACCTGTACGGCCGATACGGTGAACATAATATTCTTCATCCAGCGGAATGTCGTAATTGATCACGCCATCCAGGCCGCTAACGTCAATACCGCGGGCTGCAACGTCCGTAGCAACAAGAATCGTTGTTACACCTGCCTTGAATTTGCTCATTACATTGCTGCGTTGCTGCTGGCGCAAATCGCCGTGAATCCCTTCGGAAGCATAACCTCTCAACTGAAGATCTTCAACGATTTCATCCACCTTGCGTTTGGTATTGCAAAAAACAAGCAGTGATTTAAGATGATACATATCGATCAGCCGGGTCATTACTTCAACTTTAGCCTGCGGTTTTACTTCAAAATAAACCTGTTCAATATTCTGGTTTGTCAGCTCGTTACGTACCACTTTGATCAGGATCGGATCATTCAGGAAACGTTTTGTGATGGACATGATCGGCTTGGACATCGTTGCAGAAAACAGGATTGTCTGACGATCCTCCGGCATGTCGGCCAGAATACTTTCAATATCTTCCCGGAAGCCCATATCAAGCATTTCATCCGCTTCATCCAGAACCATCATGCGTACTTCGTCGAATTTCAACGTTTTACGTTCCATATGGTCCATAACACGGCCGGGAGTTCCCACTACAATATGGACTCCTTTTTTCAGGGAGCGTATCTGACGGTCAATAGAATCGCCACCGTAAATCGCTTCAATTTTAAGTCCTCTCTGGTATTTGGCAAGTCTTCCTATTTCTTCTGAAACCTGAACGGCAAGTTCGCGGGTCGGGCAAAGAACAAGAGCTTGTACTGCATTGCTGGTTATATCAATTCTTTCCAGAACAGGAATTCCGAATGCAGCAGTCTTACCGGTTCCGGTCTGGGCTTGTCCAATTACGTCGGAGCCTTGCATTACTGCAGGGATTCCCTGTGCCTGAATGGGAGAGGGTTTTTCAAAACCCATTTCATTTAAGGCTTTCAGGATGTTTTCTGAGAGACCAAGCTCTGAGAAAGTTTCAAAATTTTCAGTTGTCATTATATGTATTTTATTATAAAATGCTAGATGTAAAAAAGGTGCAAAGTATTACTTCGCATGAAATTCCGGTTCCCATTTCCGGAACAGCTATCCATATCGGATCAACAACTTGCCAACGACCTGTACGGACCAAAAATGGTCGTATAGCCAGAATCATTCAGCAAAATATCAACTAATTCAAAAGGGGATTGCGCAAAGCCCACCACAAACCATCCGTGGGGTCCTGCATGAGAACGGTGATGCCAACCAGGTAATTTTTAAGGTCGGAGCGAATTATTAAGTGCTAAACCGTGTAAGAAGCAGAGAAGCGAACGGATGTTCGTTCAAATTTTATGCAAAAGTAAGAATATAATTTGAAATTACAATAACGATGCGTAATTAATTGTAATATTTTTAGAAAAGCAAACCCTGCGGATAGTTGCATCCGCAGGGTTTTATCAGTCAGGTTTGTTTATTAAAAAATCTTTTCTACTTCGGTGTAAGGCAGGTTCCATGCTTCCGAAACACCTTTGAAAACAACCTGGCCATTTACAACATTCAGCCCTTTGCGAAGTTCTTCATTTCTGGAGCAGGCCGCTTTCCAGCCCAGATTGGCCAGTTGCAATGCATAAGGGAGCGTAGCGTTTGTTAATGCAAGGGTAGACGTATAAGGAACTGCTCCGGGCATATTGGCAACACAGTAATGTACAACGCCGTCTACTTCATAAATCGGGTGTTCATGCGTAGTGGCTTTGGACGTTTCAAAGCAGCCGCCCTGATCAATGGCCACATCGACCATAACGGTTCCGGGCTTCATCAATTTCAGCATATCGCGCGTAATCAGCGAAGGCGCTTTGGCACCGGGAATCAGCACACCGCCGATGATCAGGTTTGCACTTTTAACCAAATCACGGATATTGTACTCGTTGGACATCACGGTATCCACATTGGCAGGCATGATATCTTCCAGATAACGCAATCTTGGCAGACTGATATCCACGATCGTTACATTTGCTCCAAGTCCGGCCGCCATCTTAGCCGCCTGCGTGCCCACGATTCCACCGCCAAGAACAAGCACGTTGGCCGGTTTTACGCCTGCGACACCTCCCAGCAAAATGCCGAATCCACCCATTGGTTTTTCCAGATATTTGGCACCTTCCTGAACCGCCATTCTTCCTGCCACTTCACTCATCGGAACAAGCAGCGGAAGACTTCTGTCTGTTTTTTCAACGGTTTCGTAAGCAAGGCAAACTGCCTTCCGCTCAATCATGGCGTGTGTCAGCGGTTCGGATGAGGCAAAGTGGAAGTAAGTAAACAGCAGCTGGCCTTCTTTAATCAGCGCGTATTCGCTTTCAATCGGCTCTTTTACCTTGATAATCATTTCGGCAATGGCATAAACCTGCTCAATGGAAGGCAGGATTACGGCCCCGGCCGCCATGTATTCTTCATCCGAAAAACCGCTTCCTTTTCCGGCTTCCGTCTGAACATAAACCGTATGCTTGTTTTTCAGGAATTCCGTAACTCCGGCTGGCGTTACGGCTACACGGTTTTCATTATTTTTAATTTCTTTAGGTACGCCAATGATCATTGGAAACTGTATTTTTATAAGATTGGAAAGACTTTCGGGAGACTTGCAAAAGTACTTTTATTAAGAAAAAGATACTATGAAATACAAAAAGGACAGAAAAGAAAACTATTTTCATCCTTATATGGCATTATAATTTCTTCCATCAAGTAATTAATCCATATTCAGCCGATAAAAAATACTATATGCAGCCTGACCTTACGGACAGAAAAATTCTGGAACTTCTTCAGCAGAATGCACAAATGACCATCAAGGAAATTGCGGCACACATCAATCTCTCGGTCACGCCTGTTCATGAAAGGATCCGGAAGCTTGAAAAAGAAGGAATTATTGATAAATACGTGGGCTTGCTCAACCGGCGTAAACTTGGAAAAGCCTTGATCGTTTATTGTAACATAACGCTTGACAAACAGCGTAAAGAAAGTTTTGAGGATTTTAATGAAGCCATTGTCAAAATGAGCGAAGTGCTGGAATGTTCGATCGTATCGGGGAACTTTGATTACATGCTGAAAATCGTTGTGGAAGATGCGGAAGCTTACAATCAGTTTTACCAGCACAAACTTTCTGCGTTAAAAAGTGTGTTACACATCAGCAGTTATTTCGTAATTTCCGAGATCAAGTACACGACTGCCATTTCCGTTGTATAAGCAAGCGCAGCTTACGTTTTATTTTACATTGATAAACAGGCATATAGAGTCTAGCCATTTGCCAAAAGCCATATAAATGAATAAGAATTTCAAGGACGGCCTCAACCTGATGTCCAAAGTTACGCCGAAGCGGGCATGGAATGCAATCCAGATTTTAAGCAGTTATTTTTATTCAAAAGTCAGCGGAAATCCGGTTCACTGGGGAATGCCGATTGCCATTTCCTTTGAGCCGACCACTTCATGCAACCTTCGCTGTCCCGAATGTCCGAGCGGGTTGCGTTCGTTTACAAGGCCGACCGGCATGATGGAAGAAAAGCTGTACAAAAAAACTATAGACGAACTGGCCGAAACCCTGCTTTACCTTATTTTCTATTTTCAGGGAGAACCTTATTTACACCCGAAATTTTTTGAACTCGTACAGTATGCACATGAAAAAGGACTGTATACGGCTACATCCACCAATGCGCATTATCTGACGGATGAAAAAGCAAGAAAAACGGTAGAATCCGGTCTCGACCGTTTGATCATTTCCATAGACGGTACCACGCAGGATGTTTATCAGCAGTACCGCGTTGGAGGCAATCTGGAAAAAGTGCTCGAAGGCACCCGAAACATTATCAAATGGAAAAAGGAACTGCGTTCGAGCACGCCGCATGTCATATTCCAGTTTCTGGTTGTGAAGCCGAATGAACACCAGATCGAGGAAGTGAAAAAACTTGCAGAAGAACTTGGCGTAGATGAAGTCGGGCTGAAAACGGCACAGATTTACGACTACGAAGAAGGCTCGGAACTGATCCCGACTATTGAAAAATACTCGCGTTACCAAAAGCAGGAGTCGGGCCGGTATTCCATTAAAAACAAATTTGTGGACCATTGCTGGAAAATGTGGCATTCATGTGTCATCACATGGGACGGCGCGGTGGTTCCGTGCTGTTTTGACAAAGATGCCGAATACCAGCTCGGAGATATGAAAAGGCAGACTTTCCGGCAATTATGGAAAGGAAAGAAATACAAAGATTTCAGAGCTTCGCTGATCCGTTCCCGTTCGGAAATTGAAATGTGTAAAAATTGTACCGAAGGAACTCAGGTTTGGGCGTGAAACATTTCGCCATTTTGTAGCAGATTTATTTTTAATTAATAAATAATATAGTTTAAGTTGCTCTTAATCAAATAAGTGTATCCGTAAATAAAAACTCCGTGGAACATTTTTTGGTGAATTGCCCCGAATAATAGAAATTTGACCTTGGTAACTCAAATTAATACATGGGCAAAGTAATTGCAATTGCAAACCAAAAGGGAGGAGTAGGAAAAACAACCACTGCTATTAATCTGGCGGCAAGTCTGGCCGCACTTGAATTCCGTACATTGATTATTGATGCTGACCCGCAGGCCAATTCAACCTCCGGGCTGGGATTCAATCCGCAGGAAATGGAAAACAGCATTTACGAATGCATGGTGGAGCAGGCGAGGACGGCGGATATTATTCTGGAAACTGATTTTCCATACCTGAATCTGCTGCCGTCGCATATTGATCTGGTCGGTGCGGAAATTGAAATGATCAATCTGAAAAACCGGGAACAGCGCATGAAAGATGCGATTGCCGAAGTACGGGACGAATACGACTTTATCATAATAGACTGCTCGCCGTCACTGGGTTTGATCACGATCAACAGCCTTACAGCCGCTGATTCCGTTATCATACCCGTACAATGCGAATACTTTGCACTGGAAGGCCTTGGCAAGCTGCTGAATACCATTACTATCATTCAGTCACGCCTCAATACAAGCCTTATTATAGAAGGGATCCTGCTTACGATGTATGACCTTCGGCTGCGCTTGTCCAATCAGGTTGTAAATGAAGTTACGAGTCATTTTGAATCGCTTGTCTTTAACACCATCATACCGCGTAACGTAAGGATCAGCGAAGCGCCGAGCTATGGTATTCCTGTTATGGCGCAGGATGCCGACAGCAAAGGTGCGGTGAGCTATCTGAATCTTGCCCGGGAAATTCTCAGTAAAAATGGTTTGCTGTCTTCTGACAAACAGATTGGCGTAAACTGATAAATGATTTGAACAGCGAGAAAGAAGATGGAGAACAGCAGTAAGACCAAAAAAATGACCGGACTGGGAAGAGGCCTCGGGGCTTTACTTCAGGATTCGGAAAAAATCAGTGCGCCAAGAACCAATGCCCGGCTTTCGCCGACAGACGTCATCGGTTCGATGAACGAGATCGACGTCAGCCAGATTGAAGCAAACCCGTATCAGCCCCGGACCAAATTTGATCAGGAATCTCTGCAGGAACTTGCCGATTCCATTCGGGTGCAGGGCATCATTCAGCCAATTACGGTAAGGCAGCTGACGGATGACAGTTATCAGCTGATTTCGGGAGAAAGACGTCTGCAGGCTTCGAGACTGGTGGGAATGACTTCTATCCCTGCTTATATCAGAACAGCAAATGACCAGCAAATGCTGGAAATGGCACTTATCGAGAACATTCAGCGTGAAAACCTTAACTCGATAGAAATTGCCCTCAGCTATCAGCGCCTGATCCTGGAATGTAATCTTAAACAGGAAGAACTTGGCGTGCGCGTCGGTAAAAACCGTACAACGGTCAATAATTACATCCGTTTGCTGAAACTTCCGCCCGTTATTCAGGCTGCACTGCGCGACAACAAGATCAGCATGGGACATGCGCGTGCAATTATTACCATAAACAGCGATCAGAGTCAGTTAAAAATATTTAATAAAATTATTGAAGAAGGCTGGTCAGTGCGGAAAGTGGAAGATGAAGTCCGCAAACTGGGCATGATGAGCAGCATATCGTTTGCTGCCAAAAAACAGGCTACAATTAATCAGGAAATAAAGTCGTTACAATTTCAATTGTCTTCTTTTTTCGGAGCGAAAGTTTCTGTGAAAAGCAATAATGATCATAAAGGTGAAATCAAGATTCCTTTTACATCACAGGACGAGCTGAAAAAAATACTTGAAACACTGAAATTTAAATAGGACTTGAAAAACTGGTTTTTGCTTGGGATGTTCATATTCTTTTCCAGAACTATTATCGCGCAAACCACGCCGGCAGATACTGTTCGAGCTATAAAAAAGGGTTCGGCTTCCGGTGGAGACACCGTCCGCGCATCCGGCGATACCATCAAGGTCGCGCAGCAGGATTCCATCCGTCCCAAAAGCAAAAAGTTTATGCCCGTTCCCAAAACGGCCACTAGGCTTGCACTGATTCCCGGTGGCGGGCAGATTTACAATCGGGATTACTGGAAGCTTCCCATTGTATATATTGCATTCGGCGGCGGACTTTATGCCTATTATCTTAATTCCATAAAGTACAAGGATTATCTCGATACGTATAAATCCTTTTACGACCTGGATAAGAACAGCAAGAATTACGGAAATATAAAAACAGGACTTACACCGGATTCTACAAAGATTGTGCGAGTAAGAAACCTGCTGAATACCGAAAGTGAATATTTGCCTGCAACAAGGGACCAGGCGGCCAGAGGCAAGAATTACTGGCGCCGCAACAGAGGATTTGCGCTGATTGTTTCCGGGTTCATTTATTCACTTTCCATTATTGAAGCCAACGTGGCAGCACATTTGAAGACGTTTGATCTTTCAGACGATTTGTCATTGAGAATTGAACCCAAACTGAACCAGCCCGCCATGCGAACACCGACACCAGGCCTGCGCCTTGTTTTTAATGTAAAGTAACTATTACCGGTACCGAATAAATTTTTGATTGATGAGAATACTATTACTTGGATACGGCAAAATGGGCAGAACGATCGAGAAAATTGCACTGGAAAGAGGGCATACGATCGTTGGCAGAATAGACCTTGGCAACCGCGCGGAAATGGACGTGCTCAAAACAGCGGATGTAGACGCAGCCATTGAGTTCAGCTCGCCTGAAGCCGCGTTTGAAAATATAACCTATTGTCTTAAAAAAGGCTGGCCGGTTGTAAGCGGAACGACCGGCTGGCTGGAACACCGTGCAGAAATTGAAAGATTGTGCAAGGAACAGAACGGCGCATTCTTCTATGCATCCAATTACAGCATCGGCGTAAACCTGTTTTTCCGTCTGAACCGCCAGCTTGCACGCTTGATGAACGGACATGCATACCAGTCTTCCATGACCGAAATTCACCATATTCATAAACTGGACGCGCCAAGCGGAACGGCGATTACACTGGCCGAGGGAGTTATTGCTGAAACAGAATCACTGGACGGCTGGAAGCTGGCACCTGATGAAGAAGAAGGATATTTACAGATTACCTCGCTGCGGGAAGGAGAAGTTCCGGGAACGCACATTGTCCGTTACGAATCCGAAGTGGATACTATTGAGATAACGCATACGGCTAACAGCCGGGCCGGATTTGCATTGGGCGCCGTGGTATCAGCAGAATGGCTGCCGGGCAGGGAAGGGGTTTTCGGAATGGACGACCTTCTGAAGAATCTGGATTGAAAATCATAAACTATCAATAAACTTATAGCATGGCTATCCATAAAGAAATTACCTCCAGTACGGTGCATACCCATAAAAAGAAGTCGCCCATCCGTGAATGGTTTGATTCCGTACTTTTTGCCGTTGTGGCTGCAACCCTTATCCGCTGGCTTTTTTTTGAAGCATTTACGATTCCTACGCCTTCCATGGAGAACAGTCTGCTCGTTGGGGATTTTTTGTTCGTAAGTAAATTGCATTACGGAACACGTACGCCGAAAACACCGCTTCAGGTCCCGCTGACGCATCAGACAATCTGGGGAACCAACATTCCGTCTTATACCGATGCGGTTCAGTTGCCGCAATACCGTTTGCCGGGATTCAGTGAAGTAAAGCGCGGAGACGTGGTGGTGTTCAATTATCCGCCTGAACTTCAGCACCCGGTTGACCTGAAAACCAATTACATCAAACGCTGCATGGGACTTCCCGGAGACAAGGTGGAAGTAAGGGACCTGCAGGTTTATGCCAATGGAACCGCGGTTGAAAATCCGGTCCGAATGGAAAACGAGTATTTTGTTGCTACTTCAACTGCGGTCAATGAGGTTAAGGTGTTCAAGGAAAACGGAATTTCCGAATACAGCCCTTATACGGAAAGCTTTAATGATACGATTGCATCCAATGATCAGATGGGTTATCTGGTTTTTACAACAGTCGAAATCGCAGCAAAGCTGAAGAACTATGATTTTGTAAAAGGAATCACGCTTGTAAAATCCCCGAAGGAAATCAGCGAGCCAATGCTTTATCCGAATTCTTCCCTGTTCAAATGGAACCGCGACAATTACGGTCCGGTAACAGTTCCCAAAAAAGGAATGACCGTTCAGATGACTCCTGAAAATCTGGCATTATACGGTCCGGTTATCAAAAATTATGAAGGAAACGAAAATATAGTACTGGAAGAAAAATCGGTGAAAGTGAACGGTACAGCAATCAGCAGCTATACTTTCAAGCAGGATTATTATTTTATGATGGGCGATAACCGTCACAATTCTGCGGATTCGCGTTATTGGGGTTTTGTTCCAATGGATCATATTGTCGGAAAAGCCGTATTTGTCTGGATGTCCATCGATCCGAGCCCGACCGGATTTTTTAACAAAATCAGATGGAACCGGATTTTCCGGGTTATTAACTGATTTTTTCAAGACCATTTTAAAAGTAAAAAGGGAATGCAGCAACGCATTCCCTTTTTTACTTTTCAATATATATAAATAAATAATATATAAAAATTTACTATTTATAAATATTGATGTAATATTGCAGGTAAACAAAAAGCAACCGCAATGGCCGTTACCGAAATTGCCCCGAAACAGCAAAAACAGAATAAAGGCAAATCTGCCTTTCGTGAATGGATTGATTCTGTTTTGTTCGCCGTCATTGCTGCAGCTGTTATCCGCTGGCTGTTTTTCAGTGCCTTTGTAATTCCAACACCTTCCATGGAAAATACATTGCTGGTCGGGGATTATCTGTTTGTAAGCAAGCTGCATTACGGCACTACTACGCCGGTTACGCCTTTGCAGATGCCGCTTACGCATCAGTACATTTGGGGAACTGCGATTCCTTCGTATCTGGAATGGATCAAATTGCCTCAATACCGCTTGCCGGGATTCACAGATGTAAAACGCGGTGATGTAGTTGTATTTAACCTGCCTGTTGAGCATCCGGAAACGTACAGCAAATACAGCAATGTGCTGCCCGACCTTCATCCGCATCCCGTGGATCTCCGTTCCAATTATATCAAAAGGTGCGTAGCGCAGGCTGGTGATACGCTGGAAATCCGGAACGGTCAGGTTTATATCAATGGTGAAGCGCAACCCGTTCCGTTTCGCATGCAGAACGAATACTTTATGTCAACGACAACTGCTGTTCATGAAGAAAATGTATTTCGTAAAAACGGTATTACCGATTTTACACCGTTTACGGAAACGTTCAATGACAGTACCGATTCCAATGATGAATCCGGTTATATCGTGAAAACGACGCCTGCTCTTGCCCAGAAGCTGAAAACGTACGATTTTGTAAAAAGAGTGGAGCCTTTGTATTTAAGCAAAGGTTTAAAGGAGCCTTTTCTTTTTCCGGCAACAAATCTGACAAACTGGAACAAGGATAATTACGGCCCGCTGATTATTCCGAAAGAAAACGGTACCGTTGTACTCAATGATTTAAATACGGCATTTTACGCGGATGTTATCCGGTATTATGAAGGAAATGAACATGTAACCCTGAAAGAAGGCAAGCTTCTTTTGAATGGAAAGCCTTTGAGCCAGTATACGTTTAAACAGGATTATTACTTCATGATGGGCGATAACCGGCACAATTCAGCGGATTCGCGTTACTGGGGATTTGTGCCCAAAGATCATATTGTAGGTAAAGCAGTATTTGTATGGATGTCAATTGATCCTGACCCAACGAACTTTTTTAACAAGATTCGTTGGGAAAGGTTATTCAGAGTAATCAAATAGCTCCGTTCGGCTTCGTTTATTCTTCCTGAGAATAAATTAGTGCGGTGTACGGTGGAATATGCAGCGAAGCATAACAAGGCAGTTCGTCAAAAGATCCGTCCATGGTTTCTACGTCAAATACGCCAATATTGGAGAATTCAGGATCGTACTGCGCATTGTCGCTGTTTAATCTCAGATTCCATTTACCGGCTCTCGGGAAACCTACTTTATAGTCAGAAAAAGTTTCAATGGAAAAATTAAGGACAACCACTACGCTGTCTTTTGGCCCGCCCTGATCCCAACGGTGCATCACAATTATTTTTTTATCGTTATCAACCCGGATCAATTGCACGTTCTGGCCCTGAAGACCTTTTGTAACGCCAAACCAGTTTCTTCTCAAGTGGATCATATCGCGGTGCAGTGCAGCGAATCCGCTGAACTTTTCCAGTCTTGACCAATCGATCGGGTCACTGTCGGAAAACCATTTGTCTTCGAGCAGTGGCTGCCCCTGAAAAATCATGGGAATGCCCGGTGAAGTCAAAACCAGTGCCACGCCAAGTGCGGCTCTCTTTTTTGAATACCAGTTATTTACATCACCGTCTGCGATTTCTTCTGCAACCCGCGCTTGTCCGTTCGCAACCTCGTCGTGTGATTCGGTGTAAATGATGCGCTGAAAGGAATCTGTATTGAACCGGTCTGCAATCGTTTCTGCTACGCTGAACATATTTCTGTCCTGATCATTGGCTGTAATAATGGCATCTCTGACCGTATGTACAAATTCCGCATCCCATTGCGAGCCATAACCCATCCCGCCATTTTCAGGAGAATTGGTGATGAAATCCAACGAATGCATGTCTTCTGCAATCGTTATGCAATTCGGGCAACTTTCACGGATGTCTTTATTGATCCATTGTATAAGTGAAATGCCTTCCTGAATATCATTGCCCGGATTGCCGTCTGCTTTTACATTCCGGATATAAGGTACCATATCCATGCGTAGCCCGTTAACACGGTATTCTTTCAGCCACATCATGGCGTTGTCATGAATGTACTGTCTTACTTCGCCGCGGCCGTAATCGGGACGTGTGTTTCCCCATGGTGTTTCCGAACGCCAGTCGTTGTAGAAGTAAATGCCGCCGCCATCGTTTTCCTGCCATCCGTCAAACTGCCACAGATCCAGATCGGACGGGCCGAAATGGTTATAGACAACATCCAGGATAACGGAAAGCCCGGCTTCATGGGCAGCCTGAACAAAAGCTTTCAGCCCGTCAGGGCCGCCGTAGTCGGATTCTATGGCAAACGGGTTTGCGGGGTTATATCCCCATGACCGAGATCCCGGAAACTCAGAACAGGGCATTAATTCAACAGCATTGAAGCCCATATCTTTCAGGTAAGGGATCTTTTCAATAGCCGTATAAAACGTCCCGACCTGATCTTTTTCCTTTACGTTAAAAGTACCTACGTGCAGTTCATAAACGACAAGTTCATGCCAGCCGGGCATTTGAAAACCGGTTTCTTTCCAGTCAAAGGAAGCATGATTATATACGATGCAATTTCCGGAAGAATTGGTCATTTTCAATGCATAAGGATCGTTTCTCATGAAATCACCATATGGTGTTTTCAAGGCAAACTTATACTCGTCACCTTCTTTTGAATTAGCTACCAAAGCGCCCCACATACCATTTTCTTCTTTTTCAAGCGGGTTTTTCTGATCATCCCAGTCGTTAAAAGTACCAACTACTGAAACGCTTTCTGCATGCGGTGCCCATACCCGGTAATAAACTCCTTCCGGATAGCAGGTTGCTCCCATTCCTTCAAATCGTTGAATGGTTTCCGTTTCTTCAGTTTGTAAATTTTCCATTTCCCTTGGGGATATTTGTTATTTTTGAGGTTAAACTATTACGTATATTGGCAAAATACATGCCAGTTCGTATACTTATACGTTTGGTTGGAAGCAATGAGGATCACAACACACTATAATATGTCGGAACTTACTGAAAACGAAAAGATATGTACACTTGCCCTGATTCATACGCCGGGAATCGGTTCCGTGACGATCAGGCAGCTTATCGGATACTGCGGAAGCGCTTCGGAAGTTTTTAAGTCGGAATACAAAAAGCTGATCAGAATCCCGGGCATTGGTGAAAAAGTAGCAAGGGCTATTCTCACCAAAAACTGTCTGAGCATGGCGGAAGAGGAATACCGCAAGTGCAGCGAATCCGGAACCGGACTTCATTTTTTTACAGACAAATCTTTTCCGGCCAGACTGAAACCGTTGTACGATGCCCCGATTGTACTTTATTCCCGTGGTAATTTCGATTTCAATGCAGCCAGAACAGTCGGAATTGTTGGAACAAGGCAAATCAGCGAGTACGGCAAAGCCACTGCTGAAATCATTATCAAGGAACTTCAGCCTTACTTTCCCATGGTCGTAAGCGGACTTGCATACGGAGTGGACATCACTGCGCATCGGGCTTGTCTAAAGCATCATATTCCCACAATAGGCGTTATGGCAAGCGGCCTTGATGTAGTGTATCCTTCCTCGCACCAGCGTACGGCTGCAGAAATGATGGAACACGGCGGGCTTGTCACGGAGAATGCGCTGGATACCAAACCGGATTTTATGAGATTTCCTGCACGTAACCGAATTATTGCGGGGTTAAGTGATGTTATTATTGTAGTTGAATCGGCAAAGAAAGGCGGAAGTCTGATTACGGTGGAATTTGCGCAAAATTATCACAGAGATGTTTATGCAGTTCCGGGAATGATCGGCAATGCGCAGTCGGAGGGTTGCAATGCCCTGATCCGCGATCACAAGGCTTCCATTTTTACTTCCGTTTCGGATATGGCCTATGCCATGGGCTGGCATGAAATGGAAACAGATGAAGGTGCAGCCGAAAAGGTTCAGCTGCAAGCCAGTTTTGACGGATTTACGCAGGAGGAAGGACAAATTCTTGCGCTTTTGAAACAAAATGGTACCATACAGATCGATGAACTGTCGTGGCAGTCGGGAATGCACCTTAACAGGCTGGCTACGCTGTTGCTGAATCTGGAATTTCAGGGAATGGTCCGGTCCATGCCGGGCAAAAAATACGGGTTGATATAAATGCATGATTAAAGACATCGTTCAAACAATAAAACAGGGAGAAGGGCTAACAACCGAGTTTAAGAAAACCATTGACAGCCCGTTTAAAATAGCCAAGACCATTGTATCTTTTGCCAATACATCAGGAGGTACCCTGATCGTAGGCGTATCGGACAATGGCACCATTTCGGGCGTCGCGTCGGAACTGAAAGAGCTGCAAAAGCTGGAAAAGGCAACTGCCGAACTGATCGAACCGGCCATAATGATCAGTATAGAAACGGTTAGCCTGGACGGCAGAAAAATACTGGTTATTGATGTAAATGAAAGTCATGACAAGCCGCATTATGCCAGAAATGAAAAGCGAGAAAGGATTATCTACATCCGGGTCAAAGACAAAAGCATGCCGATTCCGCGATTGCTGCTGTACGGCGAAAGCGATGAAGATACCACAAAGCTGCTTGCTTCGCGGCATGTGAAAACACTGGTGACTTACTTGAAAGAAACGGATTCGATTACGGCCAAGGTCTTTTCCAGAATCATTAATATTTCGGAAAAAAGAGCAGAGAAAATGCTGCACGATCTTGCCGCCAGACAGATTTTATTAAAAATTTCTCCTAAGAAGCCCGAAACTTTCAGTCTCAAATGGGCAGAATAAAAAAGGCGTTTGACATCCTTGTCAAACGCCTTTTCATTACAAAAACTGCTGTTTATTTAATTCCTACCAATTCCAGTTCAAAGATAAGATCCTGTCCTGCAAGCGGATGGTTTGCATCCAGCACGACTGTATCTTCCGTTACTTCGCGGATGATGACCGGAATAACCTGGCCGTTTCCTTCCTGATGCATGTTCAGTGTACTGCCAATTTCCAGAGGGATTTCAGCAGGAATCTGTTTTCTGTCAAAATGAATTATCATATCTTCATTTACAGGGCCGTATGCTTCGGCATTCGGTATATGGATCGTTTTTTTATCGCCAATTTCCATACCTGTAACTCCGTCATCAAATCCTTTGATCACCTGACCGCTTCCAAGCTGAAAATCCAGAGGATCGCGTCCTTCTGATGAATCAAAAAGTTGTCCGTCCGGCAAAGTCCCTTTGTAATGGACCTGCACATTATCACCTGCTTTCGCCTGCTTCATTGTATTAAAACTTAATGGTTAGAAAATTGTCCTGCTCCGGAATTTTGCAGAACCTTGTACCGGTTGTCTAAAATTAATATGCCCGCGCAAAAACCACTCTTCCGGATGAAGGCTTTCCGGAATAAATGCAGACACCTTCTTCCTGTTCCTGGTTCAGCGGAATGCAGCGGATCGTTGCTTTGGTTTCTTCCTTGATTTTTTCTTCGGTTTCGGAAGTGCCGTCCCAATGCGCCAGAATAAAGCCGCCTTTGGTATCCAGCAGCTGGTTGAATTCTTCAAACGTGTCTACACGTGTCGTGTTCTCCTCTCTGAATGCAAGGGCTTTGTTGTATATGGCTTCCTGAATATTGTCGAGAAGCAAACTGATGTAGCCGGCGATTCCTTCCAGCTGTACGGTTTCTTTTGTTTTGGTATCTCTTCTGGCTACTTCAATGGTGCCGTTTTCCAAATCGCGTGCGCCCATCGCAAGGCGTACCGGAACCCCTTTCAATTCATACTCGGCAAATTTGTAACCGGGTTTATAAGCATCGCTGTTATCGTATTTCACGCTGATACCCAGTTTTTTAAGCTCTTTTACAATTTCGCCTACTTTTGCAGAAATGAGTTCCAGCTGTTCGTCATTCTTGTAAATCGGCACGATCACCACCTGAATCGGTGCGAGTTTAGGCGGCAACACAAGTCCGCTGTCATCCGAATGCGCCATAATCAGTGCGCCCATAAGCCGGGTACTTACGCCCCAGGAAGTTCCCCAGACATATTCCAGCTTGCCGTCTTTATCCTGAAATTTCACATCAAAGGCATTGGCAAAATTCTGTCCGAGAAAATGTGAAGTTCCGGCCTGCAATGCTTTTCCATCCTGCATCAATGCTTCAATACAGTACGTGTCCACAGCGCCGGCAAACCGTTCGTTCGGTGATTTTACACCCTTAATTACCGGCACGGCCATCCATTCTTCTGCAAACTGCGCGTATACATCCAGCATTTGTCTGGTTTCGGCAATGGCCTCCGCCGAAGTAGCATGCGCCGTATGGCCTTCCTGCCACAAAAACTCTGCAGTACGCAGAAACAGACGCGTCCGCATTTCCCAGCGAACCACATTCGCCCATTGGTTGATCAGCAGCGGCAAATCCCGGTATGACTGGATCCAGTTCTTGTACGTACTCCATATCACCGTTTCAGAAGTCGGCCTGACGATCAGTTCTTCTTCTAGCTTGGCTTCCGGATCCACAATAACGCCTTTTCCGTTCGGATCATTTTTTAACCTGTAATGGGTAACGACAGCACATTCCTTGGCGAATCCTTCCACATGTGAGGCTTCTTTACTCAGGTATGACTTGGGTATGAACAAAGGAAAATAAGCGTTGGTATGCCCGGTTTCCTTAAACATGTCATCCAGTGCCCGCTGCATTTTTTCCCAGATCGAATAGCCGTACGGTTTGATCACCATGCAGCCTCGGACGGGAGAGTTCTCGGCCAGATCGGCTCTTTTTACTAATTCATTGTACCATTCGGAGTAATTTTCACTTCGGGTTGGTAAGGCTTTACTCATTCGTAGGATTATTTTGTAAATGAAAAGGAGTATATCGTTATATCGGAACCTCAAATTCTTGAAGTAGCAAAGATAGTTTTTTATGTTAAATTTGGAATTAATGTATTATAGTGCACGTTTACTTAGTACTTGGAATAAAAATTTTAATTATATTAGCATCAAACTTTTTAATCCTTTAAAGCCATGACGATGTTCAATAAAGCAAAATATTTTTCTTTGCTGGTGTTGCTGGGAGCTTGGGGATGTACAACGACTCAAAATGTATCACGTTCAGGCGGGTATGATCCACTTTACGGTGGAAATCCCGGTTCCGGATTAGTGTCCAGAGACCGCAGTGCAGATCAAGAAATTTCCCGCAGTGACAATCCGGATTATACTTACACTGGAGACGAAGAAGCTACAGGTACCAGCGATTATTATGATGATTCTTACCTGTCTTCCCGTTCTGTAAAACGGAATGTTTCCAATGATGTTGGTTACAATGCCGGTTTTGTAGACGGCTATAATCAGGCAAATTCTTTTGCAAATCCTTACAGCTACGGCGGCTTGGGTTCTTACTGGCCTGGAAGCGGAATGAACTTCGGACTTCAGTTCGGTCTTGGAAGCATGTTCAGAATGCGTCCTTATATGGGATTTGGCATGAGTCCGATGATGGGCTATTCACCATGGGGCTACGGCAGCATGATGGGCATGGGTTACGGCGGAATGATGGGTTACGGAAGTATGCTGGGATACGGTTATGATCCTTTCGGATATAATTCATTTGGTTATAGTCCCTGGGGCTATAACAGCATGTACGGTTATGGAATGTATGACAGTTATTATGGCGGTTACGGTTATAATCCATGGGCTTACAGCCGTCCGGTTGTAGTAGTAAACAACAATTACGAAAGACAGGGTCTTGCAAGAACTTCCGGACCGAGAATTGCTTCCGGCAACAGTTCCAGAAACCGTGACAGCTATAACTCGAATTTTGTAAACTCGTCCAGATCAAGATCCAATTCCACTCCTGTAACTGAAGGCCGTGCCGGCCGCAGAGCAGCAAATGCCATATCTGCAAACGACACGTATTCTTCACCAAGGTCTTCGAGATCTTACGGAAGAAACAGTTTGTCTGATGCAAACGGAAGAACAAGCGGAACTTCTTCTTACAGTTCGAGAGGTGAAAACCAGGGCAATAATGTTTATTATTCACGTCCGCGTTCAACTAATGCAAGCAGTTATTCTTCGGATGGCGTAACTTCCGGCAGCTATGCAAGTCCGCGTTCGTCAAGAGGAGCAAGCTCATACAGCTCGCCATCGTACAATTCTCCTTCAAGAAGCCAGTCTGATTATTCGGCACCTGCACGTAGTTACTCAACTCCTAGCAGCAGAGGTTCTGAATCGTACAGCGCACCGAGCCGTTCATACAGTGCACCAAGTTATAGTGCGCCATCCAGAAGTTACAGCGCGCCATCTGGCGGCGGTGGCGGCGGCGGAGCAACCCGTTCTTCTTCAAGAGGTCCGAGATAATCACTCTGATTTTGTTGATCAGGCATAGAATTATTATTAAAACCCTGCAAAGTCTTGCAGGGTTTTTCGTTTATTAAATGTTGAATTCAAAGGTTAGCGAACATTATATATCCATGACAAAACAATCTATATGGGCGGTAGTTTGTGCCCTGTGTGCTTCTTCATCCGTATTCGGACAATATGCATCGGATGCTTTGAGATATTCTGAAAGTAATCTGACAGGATCGGCCCGGTTTCAGGCACTTGGAGGAAATCATGCCGCCCTGGGTGGCGATCCCAGTGTAATACACGGCAATCCTGCTGGACTGGGTTTTTATAACAGATCTGAATTGACTGTCAGTCCGGCAGTGACAAGTATTAATAACAATACCCGTTACATTGATGATTCCCGGTCATCCGGTAAAAGTAATTTCAACGTTGCACAGGCTTCGCTTGTCATTGCCAGCCAGCCCGGTTTTCAAAGAAAGTGGAAAGGTTCATCGCTGGGAATATCCTTTTCACGTCAACAGACTTTTCAGGATAAATACAATTTTTCAGGATTGAATAACCGGAGTGCTTATCTTGATCAGGTTGTGGAAAACGTAAATGCAGACGGCACAACAGTTTCGCAGCTTGAAACGGATTTCGAAAGCGATCCGGCCAAAGGCGGCCCGGTTGCTTATTCCTTGCCATCAGCTTATTACCAAATGTATTTGATCAATCCTACAAGTACAACAGGACCACCTTATGCCCCGCTGAATAATAACAACAGTGCTGCAGATCAGTTTGGAACGTACAGTGCGACGGGTGCGAACACACAATGGAATATTGCCTATGCCGGAAATTACAATGACAAGTTTTACATCGGTGCTACGCTTGGGTTCAGCCGTCTGCGGTACAAGTACACGCGGACTTTTCAGGACAATTATACAGACAGCCCGGAACTTGTTTTCACGCAGCAGGATGAAAATCTTACGGTTACAGGAAACGGCATTAATGTAGCGCTTGGAGTGATTTACAAGTTTAATCCGTTTGTTCAGATCGGCGGTGTGCTGACAAGTCCGACATTTACTTCGATCAAGGAAACTTTCAATCAGAATGTCAGTGCGCAATATGTTGATAACAAGGTTACAGGACCGGACGGAGATCTGATCACACCGCCCTATACGAGCCTGCCGATCGCACCCAATGATTTTGTATATTCGCTGACAAGCCCGTTCCGAGGAAATTTCGGAGCTACTTTCTTTTTTCAGGACAAAGGTTTTATTACCGGTTCTGTGGAGTATGTCGGTTATGCCGGAATGGGCGCCAATACCAATTACCTTAGCAGCACAAGCAACGAGGCATTCAAAAATGAAACAAAAGCTGAAATTAAAGATACATACAGAAATACGGCAAATTTCCGGATTGGCGGTGAATACCGCATGAATATTTTCCGGGCGAGGGCAGGAGTTGCTTACCTAGGTGACCCTTATTCAAGAACCGATGGTTTGAACAGACAAAAACTGTTGTTTTCAGCCGGAGCAGGTGTAAGAGGAAGCCGGTTTTTTGCAGATCTTACCGGAACGTTTTTGACCTACAAAACGGCATTTACCCCTTATACGCTTGCCAGTGCGCAGGACTATTCTTCTGTGGAAATTACAAACAAGCCGGTCAATGTAATGCTTACAATCGGAACTACTTTCTGATAAAAATCGCTTTTCCGGATTTATCTATAACCTGAAAAAATGCCTCGGCTGTTACGGCGAGGCATTTTTTATATAAATCTGAACGGTAAAAAGTACGATTCCATGTTCTCAGAATTGCTGCAAGCGCCATTGTTTACAGCAAAGGCTTTAAAACTTCCAGCAAATGACTGACGTCAATTTCACCTTTTAATGTAAGGTCAGCTTGTGAGTAATAGGGAAATCGTTCCTGTATTTTACTGGTTAATGCATCTTCCAGCGAAGCCGCTCCCGACAGAACCGGGCGGTCATCTTTGCCGTGGTTTTCAATTCTTTTTACAAGATCTGCAGCCGGAACGTCCAGAAAAATACTGATTCCGAGCGAACGGATGTAGTCCATGTTATCGTAAAAGCAAGGCGTTCCGCCGCCGGAAGCCAGGACAATTTTGCTTTCAGGCATTATTTCCTTTAAAATCCTTGATTCCGTTTCCCGGAAATAAGTTTCGCCTTTTTGCCTGAATAGGGATGGAATGTCGGTTTGCTGATCTTTTTCGATCAGTTTGTCAAGATCCACAAACTTGTAGTTCAGCGCACGCGCCAGTTTTTTACCCAGAGTTGATTTGCCGGAAGACATCATTCCGACGAGTACTATATTTTTCATAATATGGTGCGCCGTTTCAGCAAGCAGCCTTTCCGTTTATTTAACCAGTTCGATCACTTCTTCCGCAGTCGGCGTATCATTGTAATGCCATTTGCCTTTGACAGTGCCGTTGTCCAGCAGCCATAAGCCGGGGTTGGACCTTGAAATTGTTTTTAAAACCGTAGCATCTACATAATAATAAGGCACGTTAAGCTGGTGCCCGGAAAGGAACCGTACAATTTCTTCACTGTTTCCCGAAGTCAGGATAATCGGTTCGACACCCTGCGTTTTAACCTGATTGATAAGCTTGTTGATTTCAGGCAAAGCAGCCGTATTGATATCGTTCAGACTTTTGATGATCAGGAAAAGTTTTTTTCCCTTGAAAGTCTCTTCTGTAAAATCTCCCGCGTCATTCCAGACTTTGTAATCTGTGATTTTCGGCTTTGCATCTTCGTTCAGCACAACCATTTCCTTGAAAACCATCGTTGTGTCACTCGGATATTTTTCAAATTCATATTTTTTTCCTCCTTTATCAAATATATAAAGGTAACGCAGCGGCTCTGAAGGTTTCAGCTGGGCCGGAATGTTGGCGCCTACGCGATACGGCAAAAGGTCCAAAACGGGCAAATGACGCAGTACATACACGGCAAGCCCGAGCGAAGCAATCGTCGAAATCACGATAATGATTCCTGTCGGCAAAGGCTTGAATTTTTTGCGGTAGTAAACGATCACAAGGATCAGGGCGAGTAAAAACAAATCTTTTCCGAAAGATGTCCACGGCGTCAGTTTGATCGCGGCACCAAAGCAGCCGCAGTCTGTAACTTTGTTGAAATAAGCCGAATAGAATGTCAGGAAGGTGAAAAACACAATGATGATCAGCAGTAGCCATGAAATGGTCCGCGGCTTGTAGCGGACGAGTAATGCAATGCCGAGCACAACTTCTGCCGTACATAAAAATACAGAGAGATAAAGTGCAAGCGGAACCAGCGCCATGAAGAAATCGTGCAGAAAAGGCATATCCACGGCAAAAACTTCAAAGTACTCTTCAAGCTTGTACTGTGTTCCGATCGGATCGTTCAATTTTATCAAACCTGAAAAAATAAACAGCAGGCCAACGACGATACGGGAAATCTGGGCAAGGATTTTCATTTTTTATAATGCTATTAGAAATGCTTTAACACAAAACGCTGGTCAGTTTGTTTGCAATGCATTGGATTTGATCAGGCAAAAAACCGAGTAATTGATAATATCCTGATAACCCGCCTTTACACCTTCAGAAACCAGCGTTAACCCCTGATTATCCTCGATTTGTTTGATCCTCAGCAATTTCATCAGAATTATGTCCGTCATGGAACTGACGCGCATATCGCGCCAAGCCTCGCCGTAATCATGATTTTTGTTGAAAAGCAGTTCCTTTACTTCATTGACCTGCATAGTATAAAGATTGGCCAGATCCGAATCCTGAATATCCTGTCCCGTTTCTGAAGAAGCAATCTGAATTAGTGCCATAACGCAGTAATTAATAATGCCGACGAACTCGGAAGAAACGTCTTCATTCACTTTCTGTACGCCTTTTTCCTGAATAGTCCGGATTCTCTGCGCCTTGATGAAAATCTGGTCTGTAAGCGACGGAATACGCAGAATACGCCATGATGTTCCGTAATCTCTGTTCTTTTTTGTAAAAAGCGCTTGGCAATACTGAATGATTTCCTGATATTCCGATTCTGTGGATTTCACTGCTTTGAATTAGTTAATGGCTTTACGGCGGGGAACCCGAAATGAATTCATAATCATTCCCTTGCCGGTTTCAGTTAAAAAATGATGATGCAAGTTAGCAAAAAAACGCTCAACATCCGGGGCAGACTGATGGAACTGTCAACTCCGGTTGTAATGGGCATACTCAATATAACGCCGGATTCTTTTTACGCCGGAAGCCGCATCAGCTCCGTTGACGAGCTGGTGGACAAGGCCGGACAAATGCAGAAAGAAGGCGCGGGCATTATAGATGTCGGCGGATATTCCACACGTCCCGGGGCAAAGGAAATTGATCCGGAAGAAGAAGCAGACCGCGTGGAATCCGCGATTGAGCCGTTAACTAAATATTTTCCTGAACTGATCCTTTCCGTAGATACCTTCCGATCTTCAGTAGCCGGCCGGGCCGTACAGAAAGGCGCGCATATGATCAATGACGTTTCCGGCGGAATTCTGGACGACAGCATGTTCGATGTGGCCGCTGCGCTGAAAGTTCCTTACATTCTGATGCATATGCGCGGTACGCCGCAGACGATGAACCAATTGACAAACTATAATCAGCTGATTCCGGACATTCTGAAAGATCTGAAGGAAAAAGCGGATGTGCTCAGGCAGAAAGGTGTTGCCGATATCATCATTGATCCGGGTTTCGGATTTGCCAAAACCATTGCTCAGAATTTCGAACTGATGAAAAACCTCCGTGCCTTCCACTTGCTGGATTATCCGCTGCTTGTCGGGATTTCGAGGAAAACCACTATTTACAAAACTTTGAATATAACGGCTGAAGAAGCGTTAAATGGAACAACCGTACTCAACACGCTGGCATTGCAGCAAGGTGCCTCAATTATTCGCGTGCATGACGTAAAACAGGCGGCAGAAGTTGTAAAACTATGGATTGCCGCTGGTAACAGTATGAATTAAATAGTAATTTAGTCCCGGAATAATATTGATTTTCTTATGCGTGTGGGTTTTCTGAACATCAATTGGGCTGACGTCCTGGATGTTTTTTTAGTTTCAGTTCTTCTTTATCAGGTATATACGCTGGTTCGGGGAAGTATTGCCAGCAGGGTTTTCCTCGGGTATCTGTTTGTCTATGTGTTTTATCTGGTTGTAAAAGGACTCGGACTGGGATTACTCACGGCCATTCTGCAGTATTTTATGGGTGTTGGAGCCGTTGCGCTGATTGTTATTTTTCAGCAGGAAATCCGGCGTTTTTTGCTCATCATCGGTAAATCCACCATTTATACCAATAACGGGCTCCTGAAAAAAGTCCTTGGCAATTCGGTGCTGGACCTGAAAGTGAAAAACCTGAAAGAGATTGTGGACGCCAGCAAAACCATTGCCGCCAACTTTACAGGCGCATTGATTGTCGTCAACAAACGCGATGACCTGAGCAAGTACGTAGAAACCGGCGAATTGCTGGATTCGCGTGTTTCCAAGCCTTTGCTTGTTTCCCTTTTTAACCAGTATAGTGAATTGCACGACGGCGCAGTCATCATTGTGGACGGCGTGCTGAAAGCGGCAAGATGCGTACTGCCGGTTGCAGACGGCGTGGATGTTCCGTCTTCACTCGGATTCCGGCACAGAGCGGCCATGGGCATGAGCGAAGCCACAGACGCCATCGTGATTGTCATTTCCGAACAGACCGGCAAAATCTCGCTTGCCGTGGAAGGGCAATTGCACAGCAATATTCCATATACGGAGCTGGAAAACCGCATTGAAGAGTACCTGAATTCCGATGTGCAACGTATGCCGCAGTAAGTCGGGCCGGGATTGATCAAATATATTTCAGGCTAAGCTTGGCATTTCTGTCAGTAATTTCTATTTTTGCAAATCGAAATGAAAAATAGGAAAATATCAGTTCAATAAAATGGCAAATCATAAATCAGCATTAAAGAGAATCCGCGCTAACGAAACAAAACGTTTGCGTAATCGTTACCAGCATAAAACTACACGTTCATACATCAAAAAATTGCGTGAAACGACTGATAAGGCAGTAGCTGTTGAAGTTTACAAAACTGTTTCTTCAATGTTGGATCGTTTGGCAAAGAAAAATATTATCCATAAGAAAAAGGCTTCAAACCAGAAATCAAAACTGGCGAAAGTTGTGAACGCACTTACTACTGCAGCAGCTTAGTCCCTTTTCTTCCTGAGATTCAAACCCCGGTAGCAATTTACCGGGGTTTTCTTTTTTGTTATATTGCCATTTTTAAAGTCCTTATAAAGCAAGATTCTTTACAAGGTTTAGTTCGATCTGATCGTTCTATTTACTTTCAATCACTGTAACCTAAATTCTTTTTATGAAAAAAGTCGTTTTATTTGCTGGTTTGGCGGCAGTGGGAGCAATCCCGGCGGTTGCCCAATCAACCATTAACTTCAATGCACGTGGCCTGGTTGTTGTTTCGGATGCTGATTTGTCGGCTTCTGCACTCGTTGATGGAAAGCTATTAAGAGACATTACAGCAAAAGATCAGTTAAGTACAATCAAATTTCCCGTTGAAAGAGGCAGCAAAGGAATCGGAAGTGCAATGGTTTCAAATTCGGCACTCGGATCTTCCAAAACGCTGGCGGTACCTCCCGCCGGCGGACTTGCTTATGTGCTGGAAAGCCGTGTGAAGCCGGAAGACGGCGTTACGGAATATAAAGATGTGATTTCAGAATTTCCGGCAGGAGAAAAATTATTTGTAGTCGATATTACAAACCTGGCTTCGCCAAAGGCAAAATTCGGTTTTCCGGTCGGGAAAAAACCGATGGCCATTGATGTGAATAAAAATGAACTGATTATTTCAACGGGTGAAACCGGAAAAGAACTGGTGTTTATCGAAGCAGGACCGGACGGCAAGCCTGCAAGGTTCCTGAATCTGCCCGCAGCGATCGACTCATCCGATAAAATTGCCGATCTTTCCTGGCATCCTTCCGGCGATTACATTGCCTTTACTTTAAGTAATTCAAAGGAAGTAGGATTGTATAAAGTCATTCGGGAAGGCGGCAAGCTTAAAAACGTGGAAATTGTCGGCAAGCCCGTGAAAGTCGGAACACAGCCTTCGTTTGGAAAATTTTCCGCAGATGGAAAACATTACTTTATACTGGACACCAAAGGCACTCCCGGAAAAACTGCGGTTGAGGGCGAAATTTTTGTTGTGGATTTTTCAATGGATGGCGCCGTTGAGCATAAAGTTGCAAGCCCGGTTCTGGCTGGTATCAATACGGGTTCTTTTGCCATCAGTCCGGACGGTTCCCGGCTGGTCGCTGTGAATGCAGGAAAAAGCGACTCGCCATGGACAGAAGCCGGAACAGGAGCAGGAGCTTCCATTACTTTGTTCAAAGTCGGAAAAGCAGACGCCGCACTGACCAAAGTGGCCGATTATCCGTTTGACGGAATTTATCCGCAAAGTGCAGCCTTTGACAAAGACGGTTCAAATCTCGCTGTTTCCGTCTTTGAATACCTCGAATACGGAATGGGAAATGGCGGCGTTGAATTCTGGAGTGTTACCAAGGGCGAAACACCTTCTCTGAAAAAACAGGATGCAAAGATAAGTGTCGGAAAAGGAGCGCATACCTTAAGGGTTATTCCCTGACGTGCAACAGATACATAAAGAAAGCGGACTGTTGATTATCAGTCCGCTTTCTTCGCTTTTAATAATATCAAACATATGAAATCGGCGTGAATTTCTTAATTTTGCGGTTTCATTCATAAAAATTGATTTACAATGATTACGGTTCAGAACGTATCCTTAAGATACGGCAAAAGGATATTATTTGACGAAGTAAATATAAAATTTGTCCCGGGAAACTGTTATGGAGTGATTGGAGCGAACGGAGCGGGAAAATCGACCTTTTTAAAAATCCTTTCCGGTGAAATAGAGCCGCAAACCGGTACAGTTCAAATGAATCCGGGTGAAAGGATGACTTTTCTGAAACAGGATCAGTTTGAATTTGACGCATATACTGTAATGGACACGGTGATTTTGGGACATGAACGTCTTTACAAGATCATGAAAGAACGTGAAGCCATTTACGAAAAAGAGGATTTTACAGATGCCGATGGTGAAAAAGCGGCGGAACTGGAAGCGGAATTTGCTGACCTGAACGGCTGGGAAGCAGAAACTGAAGCAGCGCAGCTGCTGAGCGGACTCGGACTTGGCGAGGAACTTCATTCCGCCATTATGGGCGATCTGAATGCCAATGACAAAGTAAGGGTTTTGCTTGCGCAGGCATTGTTCGGAAATCCGGATGTGCTGCTGCTCGATGAGCCTACTAATAACCTGGACGTTGAAACAGTACTCTGGCTCGAAAACTTCCTGGCTGATTTCAAGAATACCGTAATTGTTGTTTCTCACGACAGGCACTTTCTGGATGAGGTTTGTACGCATGTTGTCGATATTGATTTCAGCAAGGTTCAGATGTTCACGGGAAACTATTCTTTCTGGTATGAGTCCAGTCAGCTTGCACTGAAACAGCGTCAGGATGCAAACAGAAAATCTGAAGACAAGCGGAAGGAACTGGAGGATTTTATCAGAAGGTTCAGTGCGAATGCTTCCAAATCCAAGCAGGCCACTTCCCGCGCCAAACTGCTTGAAAAACTGACAATTGATGATATAAAGCCTTCTTCCCGCAAATACCCATACATTGCTTTCAAGTCGGAAAGAGAAGTCGGCGATCAGCTGCTGCGCATTGAAGGTTTGTCCAAAACTGCCGAAGACGGCACCAAGCTTTTTAATAACCTTAGTTTTACAGTGAACAAAGGGGATAAAATTGCATTTGTAAGCCGCAATGTTCTTGCCATCAGTTCTTTTTTTGATATCATCAACGAAATTCAGAAAGCGGATAAAGGAACTTATACCTGGGGCGTAACCATCACCAAATCCTATTTTCCAAAAGATCCGACGCAGTTTTTTGATGTAGACCTTAATCTTGTGGACTGGCTTCGCCAATATTCGGAGGAAAAGGACGAAAGCTTTATCCGCGGGTTTCTGGGAAGAATGCTTTTCTCCGGGGAAGAGTCGCTGAAAAAAGCGAAAGTGCTTTCAGGAGGTGAAAAAGTACGCTGCATGCTTTCCAGAACAATGCTTTCCGGTGCGAATGCTCTGGTACTCGACGATCCTACAAACCACCTGGATCTGGAATCCATTACGGCACTGAACAATGGATTAATTGATTTTTCAGGCTGTCTGTTATTCTATTCACATGATCACCAGTTTGTGCATACGATTGCCAACCGCATTATCGAAATCGGTCCGAAAGGAATTCTGGATAAACTGATGACTTATGACGAGTTCCTGAAAGACGAAACGGTAAAAGAGCAGCGTCAAAAGCTGTATTGATTATAATCTGATAATAACTAAAAAGGCCTTTGATGAATTTTATCAAAGGCCTTTTCCTGTTTATCATGCAGCAGCTACGAATCGTAGCTTACTCCGTATTGTTTCAGCACATCAGCAGGAACACCTTCCCAGACGTTTGGTGTATTTCCAACATAGCCGAGGTCATCAATCCCGATTCTGGTTGTGTAAAAACCGGAAGCTGTCAGATTTCGCATCATATTGAAAAAAGCGACACCCTGGCTGTGCATGGGTTTGGCTTTCTCCGGATATGCAATATCGTCAACAATCTGGATTTGCTGTGCTTTGGTACAAAGAGTGAATATTTTCTTGAATCTTTTGTTCGATTCAAGGTCAAGCCATTTCAAACCGCCGCGTAAAGGAGTTTGATATTGCGGCATATCTTTCACAATGAACTCGATAAAATCAGGAACTCCCGCTTGCGTTGCACTGCCTGATTTTTCGTCAGCCGGAATAATGATGTCTACAAGAACTTTGATGGTTGCCATTTCAGAAGGAGTCAGAAACTTCTCTTTCAGAAGTTTCGCATCCCGGATTGCCTCGTCCTTTGTACGTCCGTTCGGTATTTTGAGCGGTGTTTCAGGCGGCATCTGTGTATCCAATTCTCTTTGTTCGGCAAGCGCCACCTGCGGGTTGAGCGCGGTAATGCCAAGCGAACTAAGTGTCAGGGCTTTTAATGAATCTCTGCGTTTCATATTTTAATAAGATTTGAAACTAAGTTCAAATGGTTAAATATTCTTTTGCTTAACCTGATTGACAATGTATTCCGATGCACGCATGGAAAGTGCAAGTATGGTCCAGGTCGGGTTTTTGTCCGCTTGCGAAACAAACGATCCGCCGTCTACAACAAACACGTTTTTCGCGTCGTGAGCCTGTGAAAATTTGTTCAATGCAGAAGTTTTCGGGTCATCGCCCATTCTCACTGTACCCACTTCATGGATAATGCGGCCGGGTGCTGCAATTCCGTAGTTGGTATCAGCGCCGGGTTTTGTACCGCTTGCTACGCCGCCCAGTGCATGAATGATTTCTTCAAACGTATCATGCATGTGTTTGGCCTGCTTGATCTCGTAATCAGACCATTTGTAGTGAAAACGCAAAACAGGGATTCCGTATTTGTCTACAACGTTCGGGTCAATTTCGCAATAGTTGTTGATATCGGGGACAGCTTCACCGCGTCCGGCCATTCCAACGTAAGCGCCGTAGAAACGGCGGTAATCTTCTTTCAGCGAAGCGCCGTATCCGCCGGCCGGTTTCATCAAGCCTGCTGCAGTCGGATATTTGCCATTCATATTCTCGATGCCTGAGCCGAAACCATAGCTTGGCATACCCATTCCGCCGCCGTATTCGATATGGTAACCTCTCGGGAAATCCAGTTTTTTGTTGTCCAGCCACCAAGGCGTGTACACGTGCATACCGCCCACGCCGTCTTCATTGTATCTTTTTCTGTCCATCAGATGCGGCAGAAATGCACCACGCGATGCACCGGTAGAATCGTGCAGGTATTTTCCGACGACACCGCTTGAATTGGCAAGTCCGCCCGGATGTCTTTCCGATTTGGAGTTCAGCAAAAGCCTTGCGGATTCCCCTGCGCTGGCTGCCAATACAACTACTTTCGCCTTGATCGTGTGTTCGGTCAGTTTTTCACGGTTCACGTAAGAAACGCCTGTTGCCAGTCCGGAAACCGGATCGGTCAGTACTTCACGCGCCATGGCATTATTGATCAGCGTTACATTTCCGGTTTTTACAGCCGGGATACAAAGCACTGAAGAGGACGAGAAATCCGCATAGGCCTGACAGCTGCGTGAACATTGGCTGCAGTAAAAACAAACGCCGCGCTGATCGTTAATCGGTTTTGTAAGGATGGAAAGACGGGAAGGAATCACAGGCACATTAGCCTTTTTTCCGGCCTGTTTAAGCAAGAGTTCGTGCAGACGCGGTTTCGGCGGAGGCAGGAAAATTCCGTCCGGCTCGTTGTCCATGTTTTCAACCGTTCCAAAAACCCCGATCAGTTTATCCACCTGATCGTAGTACGGTTTTACATCGTCGTAACTGATCGGCCAGTCGTCGCCCAGTCCGTCTATGCTTTTTCTCTTGAAATCCTTTGGCCCGAAACGGAGCGAAATCCGGCCCCAGTGATTGGTACGGCCGCCCAGCATCCTTGAACGGAACCAGTCAAATTCTGTACCGTTTTTATGCGTATAAGGTTCGCCTTCAATGTCCCAGCCGCCCCACGCTGCGTCGAAGTCACCAAACGGGCGATGATTGGAAGCACCTCTGCGCGGTGATTCCCAAGGCCATTTAAGCTGCGTAATATATTTAGGATCAGCAGGGTCAAAATATCCGCCTGCCTCCAAAAGAGCCACTTTGGCACCCGCTTTTGCAAGCTGGTATGCCGCCATTCCGCCTCCTGCTCCCGAGCCAATAATGCAGACGTCAAAAACGACAGGCTGTTCTTTGATTTGAAACATAGTTAAAAGGGTAGTTTATAAAAATACTATTTAATCATTAAATATAAACACGGATTATATAAGAGTAGCCGTTCGTATACATTTTAAAGTTTATTTAAAACAAATCTAAATGGAATGTGGAATTTCAATTAAAATCTTGCAATAAATACTTTGCAGTGACCAGAAACGGCTTCTTTTTAACTTTGGTACCTGAATATTCTTTAACTAACGCTAAAAAATAGCTGCGCTTGTAATACATCTCGTTAATTTTGATCTGTTAATCAAATTGAATGATTTTGGCAGTTACAGGAAACGATCTAGACCGGGCAAAAGAGACTCTTGTAAAAGGAGAACTTGTAGCCATTCCTACTGAAACGGTGTACGGACTTGCAGGCAATGCACTGGATGAAAAGGCCGTTTTGTCTATTTTTGAGGTGAAAAACCGTCCGGCGTTTGATCCGCTGATTATTCATACGGATTCCGTTGAAAAAGTCATGCAGTATGTCTCGGATTTCCCTGAGAAAGCCCGCAGACTTGCAGAAAATTTCTGGCCTGGTCCGCTCACTTTACTTTTGCCTAAGAAAACGGTCATACCCGATCTGGTCACATCCGGACTGGACAGCGTGGCGGTGAGGATTCCGAATCACCCGATATTGCTGGATCTGCTTGGAAGGCTGGACTTCCCGCTTGCCGCTCCAAGCGCCAATCCGTTCGGTTACATCAGTCCGACAAACGCCATGCACGTCAATGCGCAACTGGGAGATAAAATCCCTTATATCCTGGACGGCGGCGAAAGCAGCGTAGGCATTGAATCAACGATTGTAGGGTTTGAAAATAATGAAACGATCATTTACCGGCTCGGCGGCCTTGCCGTGGACGACATTGAACAAGTGATCGGGAAAGTGACGCTGATGCCGAATTCCTCTTCAGACCCCAAAGCGCCGGGCATGCTGAAAAGCCACTATGCGCCGAGAAAGGCGTTTTTTCTGCGGAATAAAGTAATTTCAGAAAACGGTAACGAGCAAACCGGCTATCTTTTGTTTGACAAATATCTGGAAGGCGTAAATATTGAAAATCAGCGCGTTTTAAGTTTTAATGCAAATATGCAGGAAGCTGCGCACAACCTTTTTGCTTACCTGAGAGAACTGGACACGTTG
This sequence comes from Dyadobacter sediminis, assembly GCF_005860765.1. Taxonomy (GTDB): domain Bacteria; phylum Bacteroidota; class Bacteroidia; order Cytophagales; family Spirosomataceae; genus Dyadobacter; species Dyadobacter sediminis. The sequence goes on from NZ_VCEI01000021.1 coordinate 1,165,172, forward strand.
CCTGTTGAAAAGATTATTGCTGAACGCGTTCCTGCGTACAGCCTCGGACTTGCCATCAACGACCGTCTGCAACGGGCGGCAGCGCACTGAATTATTTGAAAAAATGCGGATGGAAATTCATCAGAAAAACCTCGTCCGTAGCGCGTGTAATTGCCGTATAAAGCCATCGTATGAATTCCGCATTGATCTGTTCTTCAGGCAAATAACCCTGATCAATGAATACGCTGCTCCATTGTCCGCCCTGCGCTTTATGGCAGGTAAGCGCGTAGGCAAACTTTACCTGAAGGGCATTCAGATACGGATCTTTCCGTAACGCTTCCGCGCGCTCTTTCTTTGATTTGATGTGAAAATAATCTTCAAGAATACTTTCGTACAGTTTTTTATTATCGTCCGACGAAAGGGACGGAGCAGCGGAATGCAGCGTATCCAGAAAAATCTTGGCGTTAAACTCCGGCTGTTTTTCATAATCCGTCAGGCGTAAAACCACATCTGCAAACCGGAACCCGTGAATTTCCTCCGTTTTCCTGATTTTCAGTAATTCTACAAAATCACCATTTGCAATAAATCCCGCAGGCGAATCCTCATCGAGTACGTTATAGTTGTTCCGCACAACCATCAGCCGGTCGCCGGCGTCAATTTCTTCTTCTGAAAAGTTAACGGCCCGCCGGATAAATTCGTTATACTGCACTGCAGACTTGTTGGAGCGTGTCAGAATGATGGAATTTTCCTGCCCGAACTTGTCATAAGCATAGCGCAGCCCTTCTTCCAGCTTTTCACCCGTCATCTTGAAAACATCGCGGTAAGATCTTGTTGTAATGTGAATGTTGGGTTTTTCTGCGCTGAGTTCATTCCGGAGCAGCGTTGCATTGTAAAGAATGCCCGATTCTTCATCCTGCCGCATGACTTCCCTGAGTTCTTCCTGAAAAACAGACATATAGAAAGTTCTTTCCAGATATTCACCGTCCAGTGCCGGGCTCAATTCGCGGCCGACCGGCGGAAGCTGGGCTACATCGCCGACGAGCATCAGCTTGTTTCCGGGGTTTTCAAATACAAATTCAATGAGATCGGCCAGAAGGCTGCGGTTGCCAAAATCGGCCTCGTCGGTAATCATGGATGCTTCATCCACGATAAACAGCGTGTTGTCATGATAATTTTTCTGACGCTGGAATGTCAGTGTGCCAGAAAAGGAATCTGCCGTTTGCTTGTATATTTTTTTATGAATCGTAAGCGCAATTTTTTCGGAGTATCCGGACATTACTTTGGCAGCCCGGCCGGTAGGAGCAAGCAGCACGGATTTATACCCGAAGTTTTTCAGAACCTTTATTAACGTACTTATAATCGTTGTTTTACCCGTTCCGGCATATCCTTTCAGCAGAAAACAGTCGCGGTACCGTTCCAGTCCTGATTCCTCGATCAGAAAATCGTCCATCTTGGCAAAAAAACGGAGCTGACCCTCAGTAGGTTTAAAAGGAAAACGTTTGCGCAGCAGCTGGGAAGGTAAAATTTTATCTGTTTCCATAATAACGAAGCTAATGGAAGCGACGCAAATATCAAAGTGGCTGATTAGTTACAAAAATATACTAAGAAATAGTTGGATTTTAACGGATCAAATTTCTATATTCGGTTTCCTTTTATCTCCAATCTATAACCTAATCGTCTATGCTGGTACATCATGTAATGGGCAACAAGCCTTTCAATGCAATCTGGTCAGTAACGCAGGATAATACGGTATTCGAGGCTCTTGAGCTGATGGCTGCCAAAAATATCGGAGCGGTTTTGGTGCTGGAAGATAACGAACTCATCGGAATATTTTCGGAAAGGGATTATGCCAGAAAAGTCATTCTTCAGGGAAGGGCTTCACGCGATACGCTGATCCGGGAAGTAATGACGAGCAAGGTAATTACCGTGGAAACGGATCAGAAGATTGAGGACTGCATGCAGATCATGTCTGACAAGCATATTCGCCATTTGCCTGTAAATGAGCATGGCAGGCTGGTCGGTATTATTTCCATCAATGATATTGTATCGGCCATTATGTACGAACAAAAGGAGCACATCAATACCCTGGAAAGCTACATTTCAGGAAGTCCTTATTACTGATTACAAACCCGTTATTTTTTAAACTGCATCTTTTCAGAAAGACAAATTCTGCTTTATTCCGGCAGAAACGCCTTTCCTGACAGAATTATGTCTTGTCAATTCTGTCAGGATGTTTATATTTACCGCTCCAAAAAATCAGGCTTTGTCAAAACTGAATGATCAGATAGAAATTTTATACGGCGGCATTGTGCGTGTCCGCGTTTGCGGAATCTGCATGGTCAATGATAAAATATTGCTGATCAATCATTCGCTTTACGGCAGAGACGGGTTTTTTTGGAGTCCGCCCGGCGGCGGGATCAGCTTTGGGGAAACAGCCGAAACGGCTTTAAAAAGGGAATTCAGAGAAGAAACCGGTCTGGATGTAGAAGTAGGAAAGCTGCTTTTTGTAAACGAACATGTTCAGGCTCCGCTGCATGCCATTGAATTATTCTTCGAAATAGAATCATTTGCAGGCATGCCGGAAAAAGGCACTGATCCTGAATTGCCGGCGGAAAACCAGATTATTGCCGATGTCCGTTTTATGAGCTGGGAAGAACTCAGTAAGTTTCAGGATTATGAGCTGCATGCCTTATTTTCGCATGTGCATGCACTGGATGAGATTTTACAGCTTGAAAGGTACATCTCCGGAACAGCCGACTAAATTGAATACTAATTAATAATTACCCGTTTTATTGTGGCACATTCTGAAAACCAAGTCATTGAAGTTATTCCTACCTTGCTTGTAGGCGATAATTCATTTGACGAGGCCAGCATTCCATTCTGTACGCTGTGTATTGAAGTGGATGAAAGGCGCATTCGTTTCTGCATTGTCCGTGATGAAAATATGGAATGCATCTGGCTGGAAGATTACGGTTTTGAAACCGTTCTGAATCCGAATGAAATCTTCGAAAAGCTGAAAAGGATTTTTACCGGTCATTTATTATGGTCTTCCCATAACTGGAAAAATGTCAGGATTGCGATCAACTCGCATGCTTTCAGTCTGATTCCGAGTGTCATTTTTGATAAGAACGCCATCCGGGATTATCTGGAATTTGCGCTGGGAAATTCCGTTCCGGAGGATGAAAAAGTTTTATATCATGAGCTGCCGCTTGTTCATGCCTATAATGTTTTCAGTATCCCGCAAATCTGGTACGACTGGATGATCAATCATTTCGGCTCGTCCAGCATTACATTTTATCATCTGACAAGTCCGCTGATCATCGGCGCACTGGTCAGCCACGCGGAACATGAAGAATTCCGGATTGTTTCTGTTTATTTTGAAAAGGATTATTTCACGCTGATCATAACAGAAAGTCAGCAGCTTATACTTTGCAACCGGTTCCGGTTTTCACAATTTCAGGAACTTGCCTACATTATCCTGTTTACTTTAAGCCAGCTGAATTTTCTTCCGGAGGAAATGAAAGTGATCTGCTACGGTGAAATAACAGCTTCTTCGGACACATACACAGAACTTTCACAGTTTTTCCCCAATCTGCATATCGGGAACGGACCTACAACGCTGCGGTACAGCACCCAGTGCGCACATGTTCCCGGGCACAGATATTTCGGTCTTTTCAATACTTACCTTGTTTCATCCTGATCTGTAAATCAAGCTACTATGAAGCGTATCGCATTATTTCCCGGCTCTTTTGATCCTTTTACCAAAGGGCATGAAGATATTGTCATACGCGGGTTGCGGCTTTTTGACGAAGTGGTGATCGGGATAGGAAATAACGCTACCAAAAAGCGTTATTTCCCGCTGGAAGTTATGAAAGAAATGATCGAAAGGACGTTTGATCATCAGGAAAATGTCCGGGTGATTACTTATGAAGACCTTACTGCGCATACGGCCCGCGAGCTCGGCGCTACCTTTCTGCTGAGAGGTTTGCGCAATACAACCGATTTCGAGTATGAAAACGGCATTTCACAAGTGAACAGGTATTTGTACGAGGAAATTGAAACGGTATTTCTGATCACTTCGCCTAATCTTGCGCCGATCAGTTCCAGCATTATCCGCGATCTGCACCGTTACGGGCAAGGCGTGGACAATTTTCTGCCTTATTCGCTTTCGGAGTTAAATAAACTGAGTCAGGAAGGATAGTTTTATCAGATAAGCTGCTTATTCGTTGACTTTGTGGATTTTGTTCAGACTGTCAATGACATAGCGTATCGAACTGTAAGAATTGATCAGGATTGATTTGGCTTCTGCCGGCGAGTACCAATCCAGTTTTTCAATCTGTTCTTCGGCCTGAGGCTGCATTTCCGAATCGTCGATGCAATCAAAAAGGTACCATTTTGTACGTTTCAGGATCCGGTTATTGTTCAGACTGTACGTATGCCATGTTGTGCAGATTTTATCCCGGATGGCAGCATCTACACCGGTTTCTTCCTTGATTTCCCTTATTGCAGCCGTTTTTGAATTTTCTCCTTTATCCAGTTTTCCCTTCGGAAGGTCCCACTTTTTTCTGCGGAACATAAAAAGCCATTTGCTGTCTTTTACAACTACGCCGCCGGAAGCTTTGATTACTTTATACAATCCTTTTATTTTCTCTTCCACTTCCGATTTTTCGCGTGTAGCCATCGTAATGGAAAGCATTTGCTTCGGTAATTCCTTTTCCAGAAGCTGTATAACCTGTACGGCCGTGGTTGCAGTAGAGTTCAGAAACAGAATATGGCCGGTCAGCATGGTCTTTTTGATTTTCTCAAGCCGCAGATCAATGACATGGTCAAAACCTGAGGTTTCCGAGGCAGAAAGCTGATTGGTCCGTACAATTCTGAATGGACGGTCGTCAAAAAAAATGATCATTTTTCAAATGGTACGTGATAGGATGCCAAAATTAAGTAAAGAGTTTAGTTTAGGCAGTGATTATTATTGATAAATTTGTACTGTTAACAAATATACAGTTCTTGGAACTCCTGATCATTCTGCTTTTAGTGCTTCTCAATGGTGTTTTTTCCATGTCCGAGATCGCACTCGTTTCATCCCGAAAATCCCGTCTTGAATCTGCTGCGAAAAATGGCGATGCCAGTGCAAAGGCCGCATTGCACCTCGCCAGTTCTCCAAACCGGTTTCTGTCAACCGTTCAGATCGGGATTACGCTGATCGGACTGCTGACGGGTATGTACAGCGGCGACAATATTACTTCCAATCTTGAAAAATTTATAGCCGGCATTCCTTTTCTGAACCCGTACAGCCATTCGCTGGCGGTCGGTACTGTGCTGGTTATCATCACGTATCTTTCGCTTGTACTGGGCGAGCTGGTGCCGAAAAGGATCGGAATGGCGAATCCGGAAGCGATTTCCAGGTTTATGGCGCGCCCGATGAACCTGCTCTCAACCATTACGGCTCCGTTTATTGCTTTGCTGAGTTTTTCAAGTGACCTGATTATTAAAGTCCTGAACATCAAGCCGAGTGAAAGTTCGGTTACCGAAGAGGAAATCAAAAGCCTTATTCAGGAAGGAACTTCCGGCGGTGTTTTTGAAGAAATTGAACAGGAAATCGTACACAATGTTTTTCAGCTCGGCGACAGAAGAGTAACATCGCTTATGACGAACCGGCAAGAAATAGTGTGGCTGGACCTGGAAGATACAGTGGAGGAAAACAAGGCCAAAATTTTTGAATCGCGGCATTCCATTTATCCGGTTTGCCGGGATACCGTTGACAATGTCGTCGGACTTGTGTATGTGAAAGATCTCATTGCGACTGATATTGAAGCACAAATGGCCAATCTGAACGCGATTGTCAAAGATCCGGTCTATTTGCCGGAAAGCAACCGTGCCTATCAGGCGCTGGAAAAATTCAAGGAACAGCGCGTATATTTCGGGATCATTGTGGATGAGTACGGCGGATTGCTCGGCGTACTGACCATGCATGACATCATGGATGCGCTCGTCGGCGATATTTCAGAAGATGTGGAAGAAGCCACGGAAATCGTCAAGCGGGAAGACGGAAGTTACCTGATTGATGCACAGTTGCCGTTCGATAACTTTCTTCAGTATTTCAGTATCAATATGACCGATATAGAGAGGCGTGAACTTGTAGGTTTCAATACGCTGGGCGGTTTTGTGCTGCATATACTGGAAAATATCCCCAAAACCGGTGAAAAATTCAAATGGAAATATTTTGAGTTTGAAGTCCTGGATATGGACAGAAGCCGCATTGACAAGTTATTACTGATTAACCACAATATTCAAGAAGAATCCGAAGACTAAAATGCCAGAAAACCAGGACACCAGTAAAAGAATTGCAGAATTGCTGCTTGAAGCGCAAGCCATCAAATTAAGACCTGAAAACCCGTTTCAGTGGAGTTCGGGATGGCTTTCACCCATCTATTGCGACAACAGAGTTGCTTTGTCCTTTCCGGATACCAGAACTTTCATTAAAAAAGTGCTGGCAAAAATAATCAGGGAAAACTATCCGGACGTTCAGGCCGTGGTAGGAGTGGCAACCGGCGGCATTGCACAAGGCGCGCTGGTGGCAGAATTACTGGAACTTCCGTTTGCTTATGTGCGTCCGGAGCCCAAAAAGCACGGCATGGGCAATCAGATTGAAGGCAGACTGGAAAAAGGACAATCGGTTATCATCGTTGAAGACCTGATTTCAACAGGTGGAAGCTCGCTCAAAGTCGTGGACGTTTTGCGCGAAGCCGGCATAGAAGTAGCGGGAATGGTTGCTATTTTTACTTACGGTTTTGAAGTAGCAGAAAAAAATTTCAAGGAAAAAAATGTTCGTCTGGATGCCATCAGCAATTACAATGCATTGATTGAAACGGCTCTTGAACATCATTATATTGACAGTACCCAGCTGGAAAGCCTGAGTGCATGGCGGCTGGCGCCCGAAAAATGGGGCAAATAGATAAAGTAATTCCTACGGCCTTCAAACCTGGCTGTATGCTTTGATTTGAAGGCCGGAGGAATTTTAGCCGCGGTGATTATCGAGTTTTTCAAACAATCCGCCAAAGGCTTCTTCCTTGACGCCGTCCGATTTGAGAAACTCGTGCGGAAACCCGAGTTCTATTTTACTGACTTCATTTAACCGCTGAATCATAGCATCAGGAATAGTGAAGTTCAGGCAGCCAAGAGAATCTATTAATTGTTTTTCTCTGGAAGCGCCTATAATCGGAATCATCACCTGATTGCGGTGACGCGTCCAGTTAATGGCGACCTGTGCAGGCGTGACATCCAGTTCATTTGCAACTTCCACAACGGCCTGTGCAATAAGGCTGCTGTGCTCATTACGTCTGGCGCTGTCGTCCGGAACGCGCCCGGCTTCGCCCCGTAAATATTTTCCGGTGAGCGCGCCGCCGCCGATCGTTCCCCAAGGCGTTACGGCAAGGTCCAGTGCCCTGGCCATTGGAATAAGGTCTCTTTCAGGCGTTCTCTGCAGCAGTGAATATTCAAACTGGATCGCGGCAAACGCATTCCAGCCCCGGAAATCGGCAATTGTGTTGGCTTGTGAAACGATCCATGCAGGCGTATCGGAAATCCCGACATAGTGAACAAGTCCGCGCGAAACAAGATCGTCAAGTCCTCTCATTACTTCTTCCACGGGCGTTGTATTGTCCCACAAGTGAACCCAAAGCAGATCAATGTATTCGGTATTAAGTCTTTTCAGGCTGGACAGAACGGAACGCATCAGGTTTTTGCGGTGATTGCCGGCGTAGTTCAGGTCATTGTTCCGGTCTTTCAGCGTAAACTTTGTCGCAAGTACCCAGTGGTCACGGTCACTTTCAATAAATTCCCCTACATATTTTTCCGAGGAGCCTTCTGTATATCGGTTTGCAGTGTCAATAAAATTTCCGCCTGCGCTTGCAAAGGTTTCAAAAATTTTAAAACTTTCATGTTTGTCTGCTCCCCATCCCCACTCGGTTCCAAAAGTCATTGTTCCGAGGCAAACTTCTGAAACACGCAATCCGGATCTGCCCAATAATTGATAGCGCATAGTAATAAAATTATGTTTTTAAAAAAGGATACAACGTCTGCTTCGGACTATGCATTGTTAATTTTTGTCACGCAAAGTTATATCCTTACCCGCCAAATGTATTTATATTGTAGCACAATTGTAATCTTTTCACCATACTCAATGATAGATGTTGCTTATCCTTACTTCGATACAAATCTGAGCTGGCTTTCGAATAATTACAGATTACTGCTGGAAGCCGATGATGATACCGTACCGGTTAGGGAACGCCTGCGCTTTCTTGGATTGTATGCATATGAAACCAAAGAATTTTTCCGTGCACGCATTCCGGGTTTGCTCGCAATGGGCGAAGTAAGCAATGATATCCGTTCCAAGCTCAATATCTTTCCGGATTCGCTGCTGGAACATGTTTACGAGACCGTTGAAAACCAGCTTCGTGAATTCAACCTCATTCTGGTAAACCGGATACTGCCTGCATTGCAGGAACAGGGAATCCACTGGTATTACCGCGAAGCATTTGCAGACGAACACCGGCCTTTTCTACGCAGGTTTTTTGTGAATAAACTGTTCAGGTACCTTCAGCCTGTTTTTCTGGATGGAAGGCGCAATTCAAAGTTGCAGTTGTTTGATTCCCGGCATTTGTACCTCATCGTCAGAATGCAGCCCGCCGGCGATTCGGAGGAAGACTGGTATGCAGCAGTGAACGTGCCTTCTGAACCGTTCGGCCGGTTCATTGAACTGCCTGAACTGGAAGGGAAACGGCATGTCGCTTTTCTGGAAGATATTATCCGTGAAAATCTGCCTTTGCTGTTTCCCGGATACGAGATTCTGGAAAGTTATGCATTGCGTGTCGAAAGGAATACGGAGCTGACCGTTGAAGACGAATATCCGGCACCGATCGCGCTACGCATTCTGAAACAGCTTGAAAAACGCAACTTTGTACTGCCTTCCCACTACTACTACGAATCGGGCATGCCGCTTTACATGCGTGAATATCTGATGCGGAAGGCAGCCGTTCCGATGAATGAGTTTCACGAGCGCGGCCATTATATTTACATGCAGGAACTTGTTTCTTTTCCCGCACTTTCCAAACGGCTGGATTATCCTTATCAGAAACCTGTACAGAATCCTGGACTGGATGATACGGGATCTGTATTTGAGTCGATTCAGAAATCGGATCATCTGCTGCATTTGCCGTATCATTCCTACGAGCCGGTTATCCGGTTTTTTAATGAGGCAGCCATTGATCCGCATGTAAGGGAAATTCATGTTTCGCTTTACAAGATCAATTCCAATTCCTTTATCCTGAACTCGCTGATCAGCGCATCCAGAAACGGCAAACGCGTCACCACTTACATTGAACTCAACAGCAAGCTGGATATTCAGGAAAACATGCATTGGTCAAAAAAGATGCGTGATGCCGGCATCAAGATCATCATCAGCATTCCGGGATTGAAAGTCCACGCGAAAATGGCGCTGGTCAAAAGGAAAGTACAAAAAGGATGGGAACGTTACGCATTGCTCGGAACCGGCGGTTTTTACAGGATGACCAGCCGCGAAATTGTGGATCATACGCTGCTGACAAGTAACCGCGAACTGACAAACGAGCTGGAACTGCTTTTCGGGTATCTGTCCACGCAGGACGAACCTAAAAAGTATAAATATCTGCCGTTCAATTATTTATTCGTAACCCAGTTTACCTTACAGCAGCGAATCATCAATCTGATTGATCGTGAAATTGCAAGCTGCAATGCCGGGCTCAAATCATTTATAACCATTAAAATCAATCAGCTTCAGGATCATACGCTGATTGATAAATTATATCAGGCCGGAAAGGCTGGTGTTTCCGTTCAGATTATTGTAAGCGAAAGCTGCAGCCTGATTTCCGGGCTTCCTTCCATCAGCGATAATATTGTCGTAAGCCGGCATGTAGACCGCTACATCGAGAATACAAGGATTTTTCATTTTGCCAATCGCGGCAACGATGAAATATACCTTTCTTCCTGCGACTGGACCCACCGCAACCTGCACCGCCGCATCGACATCTGTTTTCCCATCCTGGATGAAAACCTGAAAAGCCAGATGCGTACCGTCCTGCGAAACTACGTCAATGACAATCAGAAGTCCGTACGGCTGGACCTTTATCAGAACAACCTCAAATTACCCGATGATACACGTGTGAAAGTGCGTGCCCAGGATGTAAATTACCGTTTGGTAGAAAAGCTGGAAAAAAGCGGCCCCGCAAAAAAAACAGAATAAAAATTATACTTTTTAAACCGTTTTTTCAGTGAAAATAAATTTTTTACTGTTAGATTTAGTACGTGTGTCTTGCTGACGGGCCGTGTTACGGAAATAATTCTCTGACCTCGGTACGGCAGTATGTTCTTGAGCAATAAGGAGTATATGTTTATATTTGAAAGCATTTCATTCTACTCAATCATAAAGAAACGTTAAAGCATGGGAATAGTGGAACGAAGAGAGCGGGTTAAAATTCAGGTACGCTCTGACATCGTTAAGACAGCCAAGGTGATCGCCCGTGAAGATGGATGGACTGCGGTTTCAATCCGGAAAATAGCCGAAGTGATCGAATACAGCCCGCCGATTCTGTACGAATATTTTGAGAGTAAAGACAAGCTTCTGGAAGAAATACGGGTGGAAGGTTTTAACTTTCTTCAGGCCGAGTTTATAAAAATAAAAAATCATTTCAGCAATCCGCAGAAGCAACTCGTGGAAGTCGCGCAGCATATCTGGAATTTCGCCTTTGAAAACCCGGAAGTTTTTCAGGTTATGTTCAATCTGGAAGGTGCTTACTGCGATTCCAGAAAGGTATATTCCGAAGCCATGAGCATCAAGGGAAATCCGGTATGGGAAATGATCGCAAGTCTGCGTCCCAAATCGGGCGAGCACGTCACCAAAACCTATTACGAATGGTGGTGTCTCACATACGGTTTTATCAGCATCACCATGACGACCCAGCCGAGGTATGCATTTCCACAGGCCGAGCCGGTTTATATGGAAGGCATCCGCCGGTTTATCCGAAGTATTATGTAGCAGCCGAAACGGTTTGCTGGCGTATCTCTATTTTACTCTGGTGATAAACCTGGGAATGTGGAGGTACGCTTTTTACAAGCCATGCATTGCCGCCAATAACGGAGTCGTGGCCAATAACAGTATCGCCACCCAGAATGGTTGCATTGGCATAAACAACTACGTTGTCTTCAATGGTGGGATGGCGTTTGCTGGAAGCAAGGGATTTAGATACGTGTGTGGCGCCGAGCGTTACGCCCTGGTACAATTTTACATTGTTGCCGATATGCGTCGTTTCACCGATCACAACACCGGTTCCGTGATCTATAAAAAATGAATGTCCGATGGTTGCATTCGGATGAATGTCAATGCCCGTCTGGCTATGTGCGAATTCTGTCAGCATTCTGGGCAGCAGCGGGATTCCGCAAACAGCAAACAAATGTGCAAAACGGTAAGTGGCAATCGCCATAAAACCAGGGTAAACTGAAATTACTTCTTCAATGCTTACCGATGCCGGATCGTTGTCCGTAATGGAACGGGCATCCAGCAACAGCATTTCATAAATTTCCGGAATCCGGGAAAATATACAATCAAGTATTTCTTCACTGCTTTGTTCCAGCTGGGGCTGCAGAGGATGCAGCATGCAGGCCAGACTGTTTCGGAGATCCGCATACTTTACAGCCAGATCCTTGTTCGGGCAGCTCGGGCAATCCTGACTGATCGGGAACAAGAAATTAATCAGATCCTGAATGAATTTGCCGGCGTCATGCCGGGAAGGCAACTTATAAATATAGGTTTCATTCTGCCTGCTCAGGCGCTGAAGAAATTCTTGGTGGTTGGCTGTCATTAACATTAAGAGTTAGACCTACGCAGTCGCAATGATATCTGGCACTGATTTTTTACACTGAACAAATAATTAGCCGGAAAAATTTAATAATTGCTGCTTCTTTGCAAAAAGGGCAGCCAGCGTTTACTTTTTACAGGATAAAACCGTATATTCAAATATCCTGTGAAGTTATAAAATACAGTAACATTTTGTAAGTTATATGCTAAGTTTTAAATCATTTCGGTCTGTCGTTGTCATCTTGCTTGTATCCGTATCGCTTTCGTCCTGTTTTTCAAGATATACTATTTCGGCCAAACAGGTAAGAAAGCACTATTCGTTGAAAAAAGTCAAGCCCAAAGAACAACTCATTCAGAATGACACACTTTCACTTTGCATAGCCAGCGTAGGTGCCGACACCTTGCCTATGCTGCTGCTTATACACGGGGCACCGGGATCTTTATGGGGTTATATGAACCTTATGGACGATGAAGATCTCCAGAAGCATTTTCACATCGTTTCGGTGGATCGGGTAGGATACGGGAAATCAAAACTGAAAAAACGCCGTCATGTAACTTCCATTGCTACACAGGCCAACGCTTTGCTTCCCGTATTTGACCTTAATAAAAGCAAGGAAAAAGTAACAGTGCTCGGCAGGTCATACGGCGCGCCGATAGCCGCCAAGCTCGTTTCTCTGGTGCAGGACAAGGTAAAGGAACTGATTATGGTTTCGCCCGTCATTGACCCGGAAAAAGAAAGGTTTTACTGGTTTTCGAAATGGGGCAAAAATGCCTTTATCCAGCTTTTTCTTCCCGGTGAATTCAATACGGCCACTGCGGAAAAATACAGCCATTCCGACGAACTGAAAAAACTTATTCCCGTCTGGCAAAATCTGCATATCCCTACAACCGTCATTCAGGGGGGAAATGACTGGATTGCCGATCCGACCAACATTGACTTTGCCAAAAAGCACATTCAAAGCAAACGCGCGCAGTATATTTTTCTCTACAATGCCGGTCATATGATTACTTACACGCACTTATCGATGATCAAGGAAATGCTGCTTAAAAGCCTGATGTTTCAGGATAAGGTGACGTCCATTGATGTGGCCAGCGGAGCAGGAGAGCTTGGAAACTAAATGGAGTATTTCCGGCCAAACCAACAATCAGCATACATAGCTAACAGCCAAACAGCCAATAGCTAAAAGCAACAGCTAAAAAACAAGAAAACGGCTAATCTCAGGATCAGCCGTTTTTCTTCATTATAATTAACCTATGATAAAAGCTGTTTCATAATGAATCCGGTAAGCAGTCTTTATACCAATGACGTTATTTTAATGTAATTACCATGAACGGAACCGAAATAATTCGGATTAATGAACAATTTTCTTGGTTACGGATTCCTTGTCGTTAGCTGCGCGAATCAAATAAAGTCCTCTTGCCAGATTACTCAGGTCAAATTCTCCTTCCAACTGAATAACAGGAACTTTGGAATCTATCTGACGAAGTGTCCGGCCGTTCAGGTCCACAAGCTGCAGTTTGATAACGGAACGCGTTTGGCTGTAAACTCTGGCAGTAATAAATTTGTCGGCAGGAATCGGGTAAGCTTCAATGGATATGGCTATTTCCTGAGCATCCGGATTGGGAACGGATGTAATCGGGCCGCCGTTTGTACCCGCTGCTTCGTAAGGCGGAATGTCTACAACGGGGCCGGGTTTGTCCAAAACTTCAATAATGCCTTCACGACAGGATTGCGAGATAATGACTCCGTTTCGCCATTCGTCCGCAATCATGGCGAAAACATAGGATCCGACATGTTCCGGTGCCTGCCAAACCAGTTTGTTTTCAGCAGGGATTACCTTGAAAGTTCCGCTTGCACTGACTTCATTCGGGTACATGTACGTTTTGTCTTCCATCCGCACGCCGCAGGTTCCCGGCGATGCTTTGCTGAGTTTTGGAAGACGGATCGTTACGCTGTCCGCATCCTTTACCGAAGGTTTCAGATCAAGTGAAAATACTTGCTTTACGCCGGCTTCAAATACCAGATAAGGAAACACAGGCGTGGAATTGCCAACCTGCGTGTCGATAACGGTCCAAAGAAACATGGAAGTGTTTTGTGCATTGTATAAATTGAGCAGATTTCCCGTTCTGTTATCCACTGAGGCGGAAATCTGGAACATGCCGGCAGCCCGGTAAGTATACTGGCCGTCGTATTCAGCAACCACTACTTTGTTGTTCCCGGGAATCGGCGTAATGGAAATTCTGGAAAAATCTTTGGTGTTGCCATCGCCAAAACAAACGGTTACTGCATTTTGCGCTTCTGAGGCCTGCGCTCCGTTCTCAGTGTTGAGATAAAGGCGAACCTTGATGTTGTAAGTCTGGCCGCTTACTTGCGAAGCCATAATTTCGCCTCCTTGTAAATGCGTTGCATAGGCGGCAGGGCCGAGCAGCAGCAGAAATAAGAATATTTTGTAAACTGATTTCATATAATTAAAAAGGAATCGGTAAGTGACATTGCTAAGATCAGAACGTTGGGATAGCATCATTTTGTATTGACAGGGCAATAAACAAATGTACAAATCCTGAGCCAAATCAATCCTTGTAAATCAGTATTTCGCTTTTACCGTCATTTTTGATAAAACCGCGGTACATGCCTTCGCTGTTGAACGGCATGGCTACATTTCCGTGCCGGTCCAAAGCAATGATACCGCCTTCGCCGCCGCGCTCCACGAGCTTTTTCATCACTACTTCGTGGGCTGCATCTTTCAGCGACATTCCTTTGTATTCCATCAGGGCAGAAATATCGTAAGCCACAACGGAACGGATAAAAAACTCGCCGTGCCCGGTCGCGGAAACGGCGCATGTTGCATTGTTGGCATACGTTCCGGCACCGATAATCGGCGCATCGCCGATGCGTCCGTACCTTTTATTCGTCATGCCGCCGGTGGAAGTTCCTGCCGCAAGGTTCCCGAATTTGTCCAGTGCAACGCAGCCGACCGTACCGAATTTTTTTCCTTCTGTAAAGATTAGTTCATTTTCTTCCAGTGCGCCGGTTTTAGGGCCTTTTTTTACTTCTTTTTCCTCTTTTGCATTATGGTCCAGTTCCGTTTTTTCCTCTTCTTTGGCGCGCTGCAATGCTTTGAACCGGGATTCGGTATAGAAATACGACGGGTCTACAATTTCAAGACCCTGTTCTTTGGCAAAAGTTTCTGCTCCTTTGCCGGCCATCATCACATGCGGTGACTTTTCCATCACCGCTATGGCCGTACTGATCGGGTTTTTGATGGTTGTTACACCGGCGATGGTACCGGCTTTCAGCGTTTTGCCTTCCATAATGGATGCATCCAGCTCATTTTTCCCTTCATTGGTAAATACGGCGCCTTTTCCTGCATTGAAAAGCGGCGAATCTTCCATCACTTTTATCGTAGCTTCCACAGCCTGAACGCTTGTTCCTCCTTTTTTCAGCACTTGATAGCCGGTCTGCAATGCCGTATTCAGCACTTCCTTGTATGCTTTTTCCTTTTCCGGCGTCATATTGGCACGTGTAATGGTTCCGGCGCCGCCATGAATGGCCAGTGTGATTTTATCTGAATAGTCTTGTGCTGAAACCGGCATATAAACTAAAACGGCGAGAAAAACAGAGTAAAGCGTTTTCATGAATTATGGATTAAATGGAGTGATAACCAAATCTAGCAAGGAAACTTTGAAATTCCTTTAACCTTGCCTGTGGATTGAATCAGGCATATATATGCATTCCCGATTAACCAAGATGACAGTAGAGCCATCTGAAACCGACCTTTTATGAATAATACCGAGTTCTGTTTTTCAATAACCTGAATTTTTAATGAAAAAAATACTGCTATTAATTGGTGCTGTGCTCTTGTTTTTCAATGAAGGCACACTTGCGCAAAAGCCCGCTGAATGGAAATACGTTGAAGGAAAGATTGTAACACAATGGGCCGAAAAAGTAAATGCATCCAATCCGCATCCCGAATACCCCAGACCGCAAATGGTGCGCAAAAACTGGATGAACATCAACGGTTTGTGGAACTATTCCATCTTGCCGAAAAGTGAAACGGATGCAAAGCCCGCAACTTTCGACGGTCAGATTCTGGTGCCGTTCGCCGTTGAATCGGCTTTGTCCGGCGTTGGAAAAACAGTCGGGAAAGACAGTATTCTGTGGTATCAGCGTATGGTTGATTTTAATCCGAAACTGAAAAATGAGCGCGTATTGCTTCACTTCGGTGCGGTGGACTGGAAATGCGATGTGTTTGTAAACGGCAAGCCGGCAGGTTCCCATCAGGGCGGCTACGATCCTTTTTCATTGGATATAACCGCATTGCTGACGAAGAAAAAACAGCAGGAAATCAGTGTGCGTGTGTGGGACCCGAGCAGCGACGGACCGCAGCCGCGCGGCAAGCAGATCAAGAACCCGCATAGTATCTGGTATACGCCCGTAACGGGAATCTGGCAAACGGTATGGCTGGAAACGGTTCCCGCCAGTTACATTGCAGGCATCAAACCAACGCCCAATGTGGACAAGCAAACGCTGACGGTGAAGACGGACATCGCCAATGCCGCGTCCGGTGATAAGATCAGGATCGTGGCTTCGGATGGTTCCGCAACCGTTGCCGAACAGGAATTTGAAGCCGGCTCCAATGCCGTTCTCAATATCGCCAATCCGAAGTTGTGGTCGCCTGAAAGCCCGTTTTTATACGATCTGACGATAAGCATTACCCGGAACGGAAAGGTTATGGATGAAGTGAAGAGTTACTTTGCCATGCGTAAGATATCCATGCAGCCGGACGCAAACGGTGTACAGCGCATGATGCTGAACAATCAATTCCTGTTTCAGTACGGCCCGCTGGACCAGGGCTGGTGGCCGGACGGGCTCTATACTGCTCCTACGGACGAAGCGCTGAAATTTGATATCATCAAGACCAAGGAAATGGGCTTCAACATGATCCGGAAACATGTAAAAGTGGAGCCGGCAAGATGGTACCGTTACTGTGACGAACTCGGCATGCTGGTTTGGCAGGATATGCCCAGCGGCGACTTGGGCAACAACTGGGAACCGCATCCCGGAATAACCGGAAATGAAACGGAAAAGGAACGTACGCCTGAATCAGAACAAATGTATAAAACGGAATGGAAAGCGATCATGGACGCGAATTACCATTTTCCTTCCATCGTTGTGTGGGTTCCGTTCAATGAAGCCTGGGGCCAGTTCAAGACCGAAGAAATTACGAACTGGACAATGCAATACGATCCGAGCAGACTGGTGAACAGCGCAAGCGGCGGTAACTTCTTTCCTGTAGGACACATTATGGACCTGCATAATTATCCAGCACCGGCCATGCCGAGACCTGATCTTTTCGGTGCAAAACAGGTTATTGTGCTGGGTGAATTCGGCGGACTGGGCTTGCCTGTAGATCAGCATACGTGGCAGCAGAAAGATAACTGGGGCTATCAGAGTTTTAAAAATCCGGAAGAACTTTACAACAAATACGAATCATTCATCGGACGCTTCGAGCCATTGATCCGGAAAGGGTTGTCTGCTGCCGTTTACACGCAGACTACAGACGTGGAAGTGGAAATAAACGGATTGATGACGTATGACAGAAAGGTGATCAAAATGCCTGAAACCAAACTCAAACAAATTCATTTAAAATTGTACGATCCGTCTTTCGTCAAGCTGAAACCCTGATTTATTTAAAAACCAGCCGGATTTTGAAATCCGGCTGGTTTTTAAATTTTTGATTCTGCTCCAATCTTACTGCTTCATCTGCGCTTCCACAACGGCAATGGCGACCATATTTACAATTTCCCGTACCGAACTGCCGATCTGAAGAACGTGAACGGGTTTTTTCATCCCCAACAGAATAGGTCCGATGGTTTCCAGTTCCGCAGCTTCTTTCAGCAGGTTATAGGCAATGTTGCTGGCAGAAAGGTTCGGAAAAATAAGGGTGTTCGCACCGCCGTCCACCAGATCACTGAAAGGATAGTTCTGTTTTAAAAGCTCCGTATTGAAAGCAAGGTGCGCCTGCATTTCACCGTCTACAATCATGGACGGGTTTCTCTTTTTAAGGATCGCGGCTGCGTCTCTCATTTTTTCTGCATCCTCTCCGCCGGCACTTCCGTAATTGGCATAAGTAACCAGCGCAACGCGCGGCTGAATATTAAACCGTTCAACGGCCTTTGTCGTCAGTTCCGTAATTTCCACAATTTCATCCACGGTCGGATTAAGATTGACGGTTGTATCCGAAAAGAAAATCGGGCCTTTGGGTGTCAGCAGAATATACATACCGGCAACCTTGTTTACGCCTTCATCCTTGCCGATGACGTGCAGCGCAGGCCGGATCGTATCCGGATAAGTACGGGTCAGGCCGGAAATGAATGCATCCGCTTCGCCGTTTTCCACCATCATGGAGCCAAAATAGCTTTTGAAATAAATGGTCCTGCGGGCTTCAATCGGCGTCAAACCTTTTCTTTTTCTTTTTTCATAAAGCGCAGAGGCATAGACGTCCACGATATGATCGTTTATTTCGGCTCTCGGGTCAATAATGGAAACATCGCCCAGATCCAGTTTGCTTTCCTTGATCAGGTTCAGAATGGTTTCGTTGTTTCCCAGCAAAATCGGAATAGCGATGCCTTCGTCCCGAACCTGCTGTGCAGCGCGGAGCACCTGAATATTTTCTGCATCTGCAAAAACAACTCTTTTGGGCGCCAGTTTGGCTTTATTCAAAATGACTCTTGAAATCTGCTCGTTCCGGCCAAGCCTGCTGGAAAGTTCCTGCTCGTAGGCGTCCCAGTCCGTAATCACTTTTCGGGCTACTCCGGTTGCTATCGCAGCTTTGGCTACGGCCGGCGCAACGGTTGTCAGCAATCTCGGGTCAACAGGTTTCGGGATAATGTAATTTTTGCCAAAAACAATATTGGTTTCATTGTAGGCAAGGTTGACAATGTCAGGAACCGGTTTTTTGGCAAGATCGGCCAATGCATGCACGGCGGCCAGCTTCATTTCTTCATTGATTTCAGTCGCCCGAACGTCCAGCGCACCTCTGAAAATGTACGGAAATCCAAGTACGTTATTGACCTGATTTGGATAATCCGAACGCCCTGTGGCCATAATCACGTCTTCGCGTGCTTCCACCGCATCCGGGTAAGGAATTTCAGGGTTCGGGTTCGCCATAGCCAGTACAATCGGATCTTTGGCCATGGATTTTACCATGTCTTTGGATACTATATCAGCCGTAGAAAGCCCGAGGAACAGATCTGCGCCTTTCATGGCATCTTCCAGCGATTCGTAAACCTGGTCTGTGGCAAACTGTTTTTTCATTTCGCCAAGATCCGTTCTGCCGTTGTGAATATGTCCTTTGGTGTCGAACATGGCGATATTGGCAGGAGTTGCGCCCAGTGCGAGATACAGTTTGGTACAGGAAACCGCGGAAGCGCCGGCACCGGAAACCACAATCCGGATTTCGGCAATGTCTTTTTTTACAAGATCAAGCGCGTTCAGCATGGCGGCAGCGCTGATGATGGCCGTTCCGTGCTGGTCATCGTGCATGACCGGGATATTCAGTTCTTTTTTTAAGCGGGCTTCAATTTCAAAACATTCCGGCGCTTTGATATCTTCAAGGTTAACGCCGCCGAAAGTCGGTTCAAGGATTTTAACGGTTCTTACAAATTCATCAACATCCTTGGTATTCAGCTCAATATCAAAAACATCAATGTCCGAATAAATTTTAAACAGAAGTCCTTTGCCTTCCATAACAGGCTTTGAGGCTTCCGGCCCTATATCGCCCAGTCCGAGCACGGCAGTTCCGTTGCTGATGACTGCAACCAGATTGCCTTTTGCCGTATAAAGATAGGCGTCTTCCACATTGGCGGCAATTTCGAGACAGGGTTCTGCCACGCCGGGCGAATAGGCCAGCGTAAGGTCGCGCTGTGTGCTTGTTTCTTTGGTAGGAATCACCTGAATTTTACCAGGCCTGCCTTTGGAATGGTAGTGTAAGGCGTCTTCTTTTCTGATTTTTTTATTCATACCTGTAGTCAATTATTTCATGCTAAGGTACAAACATTCGATACAAGGCAATGAATTTGGCCATGTATATTAAAAATAGCCGAAAATGCAGGCTTTTACTGTCTTCTGAACAGCTTCTTGGAAGCGGAAATCGTATCGTCGTTGAACGAAGGGCTTTTTGCAAGGTTTCTTTTTCTTTTCCTGCTGGTAACTCTTCTTTTCAGTACGGTGGCAATAATCATATAAGATGCGAACATACCGATGTACACATAAAGCGAGGCCGTATTGGTTATGTCGCCATGAAATGCAAAAAACAGGGTGGTATTTACGATGGTGGCCATCCAGAGTGTGAACGAAGCCCAGAAATGGTTCAGTCCGCTGTCGATCAGGATGTGATGCATGTGGTTTCTGTCGGCAATGAACGGCGATCCGCCTTTGAAGATACGGACAATGAAAACGCGGAGTGTATCAAAGATGGGGACAATAAGCAAAACCATCACAATGATCGGCGCATTGAAATAAGCATTCGGGTCGTGCTGATAACCTACATTCAGGGTCAGAAATTCGACAGAGAATATGGAAAGCAGGTATCCGACGATCAGCGAGCCGGTATCGCCCATAAAAATTTTGCTGGTTTTGGAAAAATTGAAGCGCAGGAAACCAAGCAGTGATCCCGACATGGCAAAAGCCAGACAGCCAAAGGAAAAATGGTCGTTCAGTATAAACCAGATCCCGAAGCCAAGTCCGGCAATCAGGCTGATGCCGCCCGCCAGGCCGTCAATGCCGTCAATCAGATTGATTGAATTGATGATCGCAATGAAAATAAAGACCGTCAGCGGAATGCTGATAAAATCGGAAACGTCATGAATGCCGAATATGCCGTAAAAATTATCAACCTTGAAATTGCCCATTGCCACCAGAATCAGCGATGCGAAAATCTGGATAATGAGTTTTTTGGTCGGATCAACGGCCAGAATATCGTCTTTGATGCCCAGAAAAAACAGAATAATCACACCGGTCATGGCCAGGCTGATCAGATTGGAATCCAGAATATTTTCGGAATGCGGCCATAGAAAATAGGCAATAAGTGTTGCCGCAAAAATGGCGATTCCGCCCAGTGTCGGCGTTTCTGTTTCATGCGAACTTCTGAATCCCGGCTTTGCGGTCAGGTGCAGCAGATTGGACAGATTGATAATGATCGGAATGGAAATAATGGAAAGAAAACAGGCAATCAGAAAAGAAAGAAGGCATTGATAAACGTCGTGATGGATAATGTTGCCGAAATTTCCTTCGCTTAATATCTGAAGAGGTAGTTCTAATTTCATAGTGTCTGCAATAAGCGTAATATAAGTTTTATGGTTGTTGAATCTGGCCGGAATTCAATTGCCGAAATTTACTGGAATAATCGGAACAAGTTGTATTTATTCCGGATTAAATAAATTGAATCAGCTTTCTTAATGGTTTTAGCCACAACGTGTAAAATCTCGGGCGCAAATTGTTAATTTTCCAAGCTTTCAGATCATTCCGGTTGGCAGCCAGCCTGTTTTTCAGCGTACTGTTGCTTACGCCTCCGATCCGCATTTTGACCAGCACTTTCGGTACATAAGTAATGCTGATTCCATGTTTATGCACAAGTCTGAGCATCAGTTCATAATCTGCTGCGCTTCCGAGGTCAAGCCTGAATTTGCCGAATTTTTCATACACTTCTTTTTGGACAAAAAATGTAGGATGCGGCGGCATCCATCCGTTCAGGAATGCGCCGGAGCTGTACTTTCCGGAATTCCATTGTCTCTTGACAATGTTTTCATCAGACGCGTCAACATACTGTAAGTCACCGTAACACGCCTGAAAGTTCCCTGCCGACAATTGATTCACAACGTCTTTTATAACAGAAACATACGCATAAAAATCATCCGCATTCAGGATTCCGATTACATCACCCGATGCTATTTGTATGCCTTTGTTCATGGCATCGTAAATTCCGCTGTCGGGTTCGCTGACAAACCGGGCAACGGCACGCCCGTAAGACCGGACTATTTCCTGCGTTCCGTCCGTCGAGTTGCCGTCAATGATAATGTATTCAACCGAAGGAAAATCCTGAGCAAGAACCGATTCAATGCACTGCCGGATGGTTTGTGCACCGTTATATACAACCGTGATGATACTTACTTTCAATGCGTTAAATTTCTTGTTTTTAAGTATTTAGCAGGATTTCCCTGATATATTCCATAAGGTTCCAGATCGCCTGATGCAACCGAGTTCACGGTTAGCACTGCATGCGATCCCACTTTTGCACCCGGGCAAACCGTGGCTTTCGCCCCGATCCACGCACCGCTTTCCAGCGTAATCGGTTTGATGATCAGGTCAAAAGTACTTTTTGTATAATCATGGTTTCCTGTCAGCAGCATACTTCCCTGCGAAAGGCAGACATTTGCTTCCATAGTCACCATTGTGAGGTTGTCAATCCACACATTTTCACCTATCCAGCAGTTGTTTCCAATGCTTAAAAACCACGGATATTTGATGTTCACTTTTGGTTTTATGACAATACCGGTTCCGATTTCTGCGCCGAATAACTTCAAAATAAAAACTTTGACAATCATCGGCCACGGCAAATACGTATTCAAAAACAACCGGTTAGCCATATACCATGCCATTTGTTTCGGAAAGCTTCCGGGCCGGTACCAGCTGTTGTTATACGCGGACAGACTGGTTTGGGTTCTTGAGGTCTTTTCCATACTCTGTCCTGAAATGTGAAATAATTTGCTGCTTGTCTTTTCCCGCCTTGTAATAAACCTCGTAGATTTTGGCATCGACCAGAAACCGGTACCAGAATCCCTGAAGAAAATGCCAGATCAGTCCTTTGACGCCATCCAGAAAACCGGCTTTGATAAGGTAGCGGTAAACAAAATAAATGAACGGCCTTGTAAATAAAGGCAGGCCGGCATACTTGATTTTCAGGAAACGCGTACGCTGTTCCTGACTTCCCCAAAAGCCGGGTGTAACGGTTTCCTTGTTATCAAAATTATACTTGATGTTAAGCAGATCAATGACTTCACGGATCGCATAATTGTTGTGTTTTTGCGTCCACCAGGTCAGATTGTTCAGGTTGTGATCTACAATGTCGTTCTGAAGCTGTGCCGTACTGCCGCTGCTGAGCTTGATGTGTTCATCCATCCAGAGTTCCTCGCATGTTCCGTGCCCGTTTCTCCAGATCCTGAGCAGCCATATCGGATAATAGCCGCCGCGGCGGATCCACTTATCCATAAACATCACGCGCCTTTTTACATACAAACCCGATACGTCTTCCGGAATGCTGTTGATCGTATTGTTCAGTTCATCGGCAAGCTCGGCGGAAATGTATTCATCCGCATCCATGCGCATCAGCCAGCGGGTGTTGAACGGGTTGTTCCGGATACCGAAATTAAACTGAAAAGAGTAGGAAACCCAGGGATTCTGGATTACAGTAGCGCCGAGACTGCGTGCAAGGACAACGGTATCGTCTGTGGAAAAGGAATCGACAATGAAAATTTTATCCGTCACGGCAAGCAGGCTTTTGATGCAGCGCCCGATATGTTTTGATTCGTTGTGTGTTAAAATGATGACGGATAAATCGATCATACCCAATGTTAGACAGGACAAAATGGCCAATTGCTGGTGCTTGAACCTTTCAAAGTTACGTACTTTTTTGAACTTTCTTGTATTCTTCCAATAACTGGTTGGCTACAACTTGTATGTCAAAATTTTCAGATACCATCTGATATGCCCGATTTGCGATATCCTGAGCGTATGCATGATCTTGTAATATTTTAAGAAATCCTTCTGCAACACCTTGGCTGCTGAGCGGCGTCAGATAAGCAGCATTGCAGCGGCGGATGTAGTCGCCGAAACCGACCCGGTCAGAAACCAGCGCGGGTACTTTTGAGGCCATGGCTTCCAGCACTGCAATGGAAAATCCTTCCGAATACGACGGCAGAACAAAAAGATCGGCATCGGAAAGTGCTTCTTTTTTGTCGGTATCCGTAAGCATACCGACAAGCCTGACACGTTCGCTCAAATTATTTTTCCGGATAAAATCCTCGGTTTCCTGCTTGTAACCGTCATCCGGCCCGGCCAGGACCAGAATGGTTTCCGGCAGCTTGTTATGAATTTCCAGAAATGCAGGCAGAAGCAGGTCAAGTCCTTTTTTGATATTCAGTCTTCCCATGAACAAAATCATCTGCTGATCTTTCCGGATCTGGTGCCTGGAACGGAAAAGCCCTTTTGGCGGAAGCTGGCTGTATTCCGAAAGTTTCATGCCGTTGGGTACGATCACCATGTTGGCCGGCCTGTAACCAAGATAGCGGATCACATCTTCTTCTTCATCCGTATTGTTGATCTGGATCAGATCTGCTTTTCCCAGCAGTTTTTTCTGATAAAGTGCGGTAACAATCTGTTTTTTCCATTTGCTGTGCGCCACGGCCCATTTGTCCAGCAGCCCGTGAATCGTAATTACCTTCACCGCTTTATTAGGAATCAGAAACGGAGCCAGACTTCCGAAATGCCAGATGCCATGCATATGAATGACATCATACTCGCCGATATGCGCTTTCAGGTATTTATACATGTCCAGAGAAAACTCGCGGTAAATATCGCTTACAGGCGTAGTGCGTGCGCAGGCAATAAGCCGGGCGCCTTCCGGAACCGGGTACATTTTCTCGCCCGGCGTCATCGGGCTCAGGATGTCCACCGAATGTCCCTGCCGGATTACTTCACTGGTATGATCGTAAATAATCCGGGCGGGACCTCCGATTGCCCATGTATATGCACATATATTTAAAATCCGCATGCTTGAATTCAGTATCTGTAAGTTTTAGCTTTTTAACCTTTCCGGCTCAGGCTTTTGTAGCAGTCAGCCATCCGGGAAGCAACGTGCTTCGACGAAAAAGGCGCAATCATCTTCATGGATTCATTTCCCATGGGTACGATCCGGTCCGGGTTCTGCATAAAAAAACGCATGGCTTCTTCCAGTGCTGACTGATTTTCGGGATCAAAAGTAAGACCATTTTTTCCGGGTTCCACCAGGTCGGCTGCGCATCCGCACTTATCCGAAACCAGAACGGGCATGCCGCACGTCATCGCTTCATTCACAACCAAGCCCCACGGCTCCGATTTGCTCGGCAGTACAAGCACATCGCTTTTGGCAAGCCATTCGGGCACTTTATACCACGGAAATCCGCCTGCAAAAGTCACTTTATCGGCCAGGTTCAGACTTCTTGTTAAATTTTCGAGTAAATCCCGCTCCGGTCCGTCACCGACCAGCAGCAATTGCCATGAACCCGAATCGGTATGCTGGACGTTATAAAATGCCCGGATCAGCAAGGAAAGGTTTTTTTCAGGAGCAAGCCGGCCGGTAAAAATGAATTTTCGGATTAAATGCTCATTGCCGAACTGCTTTTTTGCCAGATCATACCGCGTTCTTATTATTTCCTCATCAATAACTGCTGCGTTGCGTACCAGAATAGTGGCCGGATTTACGCCCAGACTTTCCAGATATTGTGCCGAGGTTTTGCCAAAACAAAAGAATGCATTTGCCCGGTTTACAATAAAACGTTTCAACCGTTCTTTCAGGGCGGAGCGGTTGTGATCGGCGGACGAAGATTCAGAAGACAAAACCACTTTTACACCGCGCATTCGGGCATAAAACATCAATAGCACCTGCGCCCAGTCAAAATAACCGGTAATATTCAGGACCGTCGGTTTGTATGTGTGGAAAGCTTTGAAAAGCGATTTCAGCCTTTCCGGGAAACGAACGGAATCAAGGCTGCGGCTGAAAAGTACTTGATACGGGTAATCGTAAACAATGCTTTCGTCGCTTTGCATGGCACTGCGGCTTGCTTCGTACAAGGCAATCTGCACAACAAGGAAAGCGCTTTCCGGATATTTTTCTTTCAACGAACTGTATATTTCACTGAACAGCCTTGATTTGTAATGCGCCCATAACTGATTGTGAATGATGAGAATACGCATTATCTTTTAAATTTAAGGTATTCCTGAAACAACGGATACAGGTTATTGGCCATAAAAACCTGCCCCTGACTGTTATAATGCACCACATCCATATTCCGGTACAGTTTTGTGGAGATGCCCAACTGCAATTCATTGACCAAACGGATGTTTCTGCTCCTGGCAAAATCAATAATTTCCTCACCCTGATCATTGAAACGGCCGGATTCTATTTCTGAAATTTCGGGATGCAGATAAATGAACAGCGGAATGGATTGCTCGCGCGCCAGTTCGTAAAGCTGTTCATAACCCGGATTAAAAACAAGTCCGGGCTTCCGGATGCCGGCATTGTTCAGTTCCGTCTGTTTGACGGATTCCGTTTTGGTGGAGTCCGGCGGATTGTTTTGCTGACTCTGATCCGTTTTTGGCGAAGAAAACAGCGTGTCGTAAAAATAAAAAAACATCCATCCGTAACGGTCCCATAATTCATACAATGCCACTTTGTACTGCTTGTCGGGCATTCCGGGGTCGATACCGACCGGGCTTTGATGCGACATGATATCATGCGCGTCATGGCTGCTCGTCACCAGACACATCAGTTTTGCTTGGAACGTTCCGTACTTTTTAAGGTATGCGGCAATGTTGTCCGGCCCCCATGAACCCGCAGAAATATTCAGCACCCGGACCCTTGTTTTGAAATCGCGTAAAAACCATTTTTCCATGATGGTCGAAGCAATGCTGTCCTGATCCGTAAGACTTCCGCCGTTCACAACCGAATCGCCGATCAGCAGGATAACCAGGCTGTCCGTAGGCAAAACTTCTTCATTTCGCATGGAAAAACGATTGGTGCGCAGTGCATAGCCGAAACGTTTGACATCCTGATTCGGAGCATAGACATATTCAAAATCCGGATCGGAAATGTAAAGCGGAGAGTTGCAGAATCCGTATTTTACTCTCAATACAATCTCAGCAATTCCTGCAAGCAGAACAATAAGGATCAGGATTCGGTAAAAAAATTTAAGCATTATAAATCGGCGGTGTCTTCTGCAAACGCGCTGCAAATTTAGGATTACTTTTGCCAAATACGATTTTTTGCAGAATATGGACCTCAAATAAGTGCTTGCGGCAGCGTTGGCGTATTTGCCGGCGGAGATAAGTGCTCTGTCGTGGAAAATGGCATCTCACTTTTGGTCATGAGGTTGCACTTTTGGTCATGAGGTTGTCACTTTTGGTCATGAGGTTGCCATTTTTAGTCATTAGGTTGTTGTTTATGGTTATGAAGTTGTCATTTTTGGTCAGGGGGTTGTTATCTCGCAATTAGAGGCAGTAAAAGAACCCGTTCATGACTCACTAAAAACACTCTTTTTTACCAAAATAAAAATCCATTACAACCCATAACAACCTCATTACAATTCATGACAATCCATGACAACCCATTACAACCTCATGACAATCCATTTCAACTTCATGACACGCCATGACAACCTCATGACAATCAATAACCGAAAATGTTAACTTCCTTCCTCCTTCTTTCCCTTCCTTTTTCTTCAAACCATTTCAATCAGTTCAATGCGGTTTCCGAACGGGTCACGGAATGAAAAGCGGTTTCTGCCGGGGATCGGGCTGTCGTTTCGGATGGCAATGCCGTGCTGTTCGAGTAAGTAGCGTGCGCTTTCAAGGTTTTTTATCTCGAAAGCAGGATGCCTTTGCGACAATTCAGTATTTTTCTCAGCCCGGATGTGCAACTGTATATCACCTATCTGAAACCAAATGGCTCCGTTTGGCAGCGGATAACCCAGGTCTGTAAGTTCTTCCAGTGCTAAAATATTTCCGTAAAATTCCCTTGCTGCATTTTCTGCTCCTTCCGGAATGCAGAGCATAATATGGTCCAGTCTTTTGAATTCAATGTTCATTTTTACATGCTGTTTCGGATCAGGTTAAATCCAGATTTTTGATAATTCACCACTTTTGCCGTATAACGGATCCAGTTCAGGCATCGGTACACGTGCAATATTTTGCTGGGCCTTTGGCCTGTCACCCGGCTCACCTCTCAAAATGTCATAGTCGCTGCCGTTCGGATAAGCGCCTACAACGGCAAAATCCGCAGAAGCATCCTGTTTTTTGTGACCGACACCCGCGGGGATAATCAGGATATCGCCGGCATTGACCGTTATTTTTTCTCCCTTTTCACCGCCCATGTGCAGCAAGGCATTTCCGGCATAAACGGCCAGCACTTCGTGTGAAATGCTGTGATAATGATGATAGGAAAATACGCCGTTACGCCATGAATTTGTCCAATTGTTGCTTTCAAATCTTTGTTCGATCCAGGCGGCACCTTGCAAGGACCTTTCAGAAAATGCATTTCTATAAACGACCAGAGGGAATTTGCTGTTCGGGATTTTTCCGTCGTCGCTGAAAAGGAACGTTTCCGGTTTTATATTCAAGATACTCATCTTTACATGTGTTTTTACTTTTTCAAAGGCCCTTTGCTCGCTTCCTTTCCGTCTTTCCAGACCGATTCGATTTTACGCGTGTTTTTAATATTTTTTTCCGGATTGTCGCTCAGAATGATCAGATCCGCTTTTTTGCCTTTTTGAATGCTGCCGTAATCAGGATCGATTTTCAACGCTTTGGCTGCATTTAACGTGGCCAGCATAATGGCCTGCAAGGGCGTAAGCCCGGCGCGCACCATCAGTTCCATTTCCAGATGTTCCGTAAATCCCTGTGTTCTTACCGGAAAGGCGCCCGAATCCGTTCCCAATGCCACGGTGATGCCGGCATCAAATATCTTTTTCAGGTTTTCGGATGCTGTCTTAAATGCCGCCATGTTCTTTTCATAATCCGGTGAGTTTCTGATTTTTTCGGCATAAGCCTTATCGGTGATCATTTCAAAAACGCCGGGTTCGAGTGAAGCTTTAAAAAATTCATCATTGATCCAGTCGGGATTGCCGGCATAGGCAAACTGATATTCGTCCAGCGACAGGGTCGGAATGTAGGTTACATGATGCTGTTTCATTTTTGCAAGAAGATCTTCATCCGCTACTTTGTCACGAATGCTGTGTGCAATCATATCGATGCCGGCTTCGGTCAGCGCGCGTGCGTCTTCGGCGTAGAACAGATGCGCTGCCACGCGCAGGTTTCGTTTGTGCGCTTCCCGGATAATGGCGGTATAAATTTCGGGCTTCATTTTCTGTGCATTGCCGCCATGGTCATCCACCCAGATTTTCACGACAGTCGGTTTCAGCGGAACCAGTTTGTCCATCATGGCCGGCACTTCCTCCGGCGTGGCGGGCCTTTGCAAAAGGTTCATCCACGAGCCGGGCGAAGGATCGGGCGTGTTGAAACCGTATCCTGCTGAAAACAGACGTGCCCCGGGCAACAGTCCGGCGACTGTGGAATCGCGCAGACCATTGAATATGAGCGGACGGTCCGTTCCCATCACCAGTATGGAGTTGACGCCATAATCCTGGTATTTTCTGAGTTGTCTGAATATATTTTCACGCGTGTAATTTTCGGCCGAGGAAGTTGTTCCCTTAAGCGTTCCGATATGTGCATGAGCAGAAATGATCGCCGGAATGACAGTTTTGCCTTTCAGGCTGACTTCTTTTGCTCCATCCGCTTTAATCCCGTTTCCGACGGCTTCAATGCGCTCGCCTCTGATCAGGATATCCTGATTTTCTTTGGAGGCCGTGCCAGTTCCATCTATAATGGTGGCATTTTTCAGTAAGTACAAATCCGGCTGCTGCGCATAAGTATGCAGGAGGCTTGTAAGAAGAACCAGTAATCCGGTTAGCAATAAAGATGGTTTCATGGGAATAAATGGCTTGTTATAAAGTGCATTGCAATTCTTTTTGTCACTGATTGCGGTTCTTTGGTACAAGATTTGTTGTAACGGGTTTACTGACAACTTAAACCCGGCAACAATCGTTAATATAAACCATTCGTGACTTAAATCCTGAAATGATGGCAAGGTATTCAAAAAAAGCAGGAGAAAAAGTGGAGGAAGCCATGCACGAGCAAAAAGAAGGAAAGCTTAAAACGGGTTCGGGCAAAAAGGTAACTTCAAAAAAGCAGGCCATTGCCATTGGCTTGTCGGAAGCACGGAAAGCAGGAGCAAAGGTGCCGGAGAAAAAGAATTGAAGTATAGTACATGCCGGTCAGGTTTTTTAGGTACTTGGGAAGGTAATTGCAGGATTTGATTGAAATTGTGCAGTTTTTGTCATGACCGAAATGGATGCTTGTACTTGAATTATTAGTAACGGACAGTTACAATAATTTATGACTACACACTAATCTTTTATATGTAATGCTTCTTGGAAAGTAGTAGTAATTATTGGAAATTAGTAAAAGTATTACAACTAGCACGCTTGATTTTAACCATCTGACTAAATTAAGAGTTACCTTGTACATCATTTAAACACATGCAGAATGAAATTAAATTTGGAAGGCTTTTAAAGATGAATAACCTGAAAAAAGAGCTGTATAGCATTCTGCAGGAAAATGAAAATGTTTTTGATTTTATTCTGGATTCGGCAACGGACGGATTGATGATATGGGAAGGATCAGAAGTTTCCGGATATTGGGCAGATGATAAATTGTACAGAATGCTGGGAATGGATTCCAGACCGGAAAACAATGAACCCGACGAACTGTTGCAATCAGAAATACTTTCGGAATACCTTGAAAATGCCCGGAACCATTTCAGTAACAGCAACGAAGAATTCAGCAAGCGGATCCATATCAACGAAAACAAGTCTGAAAAACTGTTTCTGACCGTGCATGCGCTGGGAATATATAACAACAGCGGTGAACTGATCCGGATCATTTCAGGATTCAAAAGAACAGAGGAAGCCGGACCGAGTTCCGATTATAACAATCCGTTGTACAAAACGTTTCTGCACAGCAGCAGCATCTATGCTGTCGGTGTGGATATTGCCGGAAATTATTTTTACGCAAATGATTATTTCTGTAATTTTTACGGGGTTACACAAGATATCATATACGGAAAGTCATCGTTGCTGGGCGTTGTGCCGGAAGATGTACAAAAGTGCCTGGATACCGGCTGGAAATGCTATCTGGAACCGGAAATACCGCACGCTGTCGTTCTGAGAAAGCTGTCGCTGAAAGGAGAATTAAATACAACCCAGTGGGAATTTACAGGCATCCGGAACGAAGCGGGACAGGTTACGGAAGTATTCTGCATCGGGTATGACATTACGCAGAAATTAAAGGTGGAGGAAGATTTGTCCGTGCTGGTTTCGAGTATGAACGATGTCCTTTTCACCATTTCCCCGGATGGGATTTTTACATACGTGTCGCCAAGCTGGACGACCATGTACGGCTATTCGGTGGAAGAAACCGTCGGCAAATCGTTCATCAGTTTTATTCATCCGGACGATATTGAAATCTGCTTCAAGGCATTGCACAAAATCCTGACTTCACAAGATTCGGTAAAAGGAGGCGTGGAACACAGGATTATGCACAAGGACGGATCATGGTCGTGGAGCAGCACGATGGCAAATGTGAATCCGGTCAGCAAGGAAATCATACTGACGAGCCACAACATTACAGAGCTCAGAAATTCAAGAGAACGTCTGAAGGAACTGGCGATTGTCGCATCCAATACGACGGATTACATCCTCATAACGGATAACAAAGGTTACATTACATGGATCAACAAAGCCTGTGAAAACCAGACAGGATATACAAGGAAGGAAGTAAAAGGAATGAGGCCGGAGAAAATGATGGGCGGGCCGGAAACGGATAAAGAAACTGTTGACCGGATTTACAATGCATGCATCAGTAACAACATTGTTCAGGAGGAACTGCTTTGTTATAAGAAAAATGGTGAAAAATACTGGGTTGATCTGAAAGTTACCCCGGTTTGTGATGATAAAGGAAACTGCATCAATTACATAGCAGTGGAAAGAGACATTTCATCCCGTAAAAACACGGATGATGAAATGCGCAGGATGAAGGACATGCTGGAACAGACCAACAGCGTGGCCAGGGTAGGAGGATGGGAGTTTTATCCGCGGACGGGTGAAATTACATGGACGTCCATTGTGCGGGAAATTCATGAAGTGGATGACGATTTTATGCCTGATCTGCAGTCTGCCATTTCCTTTTATAAAGGCCCGAGCCGCCAGATCATAACGGAAGCGGTTTACGAAGCGGTATCGCACGGTACGGCCTGGGATATGGAACTGCAGCTCATTACAAGCAAAGGAAATGAGCTGTGGGTTAGGACCATCGGAAAAGCGGATATGAACAATGGCTTTTGCGAAAGGGTTTACGGGGCTTTTCAGGATGTTACGCTGCGCAAGCGCCATGAAGTGGAGCTGCTAAATTCGGAAGCCAAGTTCAGAAGCCTGTATGATTCTACAAGTGATGCCGTAATCCTTTTTAACCGTCATGAATACCTGGATTGCAACCATGCGGCCTTGATGATGTTCGGGCTGGATAGCGTTGGTTCACTGCTGAGAATGCCGCTGGGCAATTTGTCCAACAACCCGATGGTAGAAATGGAAAGCGGGCAAGGCATTACGATAGAACACGTCAATAAAGTGTATGAAGACGGAAGCCATAGTTTTGAATGGACTTACAAGCGTTTTGGCAAGATCAAAGGCACATTTGTCGCCGAAGTACTGTTAACACGGATCAGTATCAACGGACAGGAAATCATTCAGGCCGTCATCAGAGATATTACGCTCCGGAAGCAGGCTGAACAGGAATTGCTGGAAGCCCGCGAACATGCCGAATCCGCCAATAAACTGAAATCGGAATTCCTGGCCAACATGAGCCATGAAATCCGTACACCGCTGAATGGTGTTGTCGGTTTCACCGATCTGCTGATGAAAACCAGTCTGGATGAAACGCAGCAGCAGTACATGTCCATGGTTTTCCAGTCTGCCAATTCGCTGCTTGATATCATCAATGACATTCTGGATTTTTCCAAAATTGAAGCCGGAAAGCTGGAACTTACGATGGAGAAAACAGACTTGCTGGAAATCTGCGGGCAAGTCATGGATATGGTTACTTATCAGGCACAGCAAAAACATCTGGAAATGCTG
This sequence comes from Dyadobacter sediminis, assembly GCF_005860765.1. GTDB lineage: Bacteria > Bacteroidota > Bacteroidia > Cytophagales > Spirosomataceae > Dyadobacter > Dyadobacter sediminis. The sequence continues at coordinate 1,198,101 of NZ_VCEI01000021.1, forward strand.
CTGAATATTCCTTCGGATATTCCGCAGTTCGTCTGGACGGATTCCATTCGCCTGCGGCAGATTCTGGTCAATCTGCTGAGCAACGCCGTAAAGTTTACCATAACCGGTGAAATCGAACTTAAAATAGAATTACTGACTCCTTTGAGTAATCTGGAAAACAGTTTCAGGTTCTCCGTAAGGGACACAGGAATCGGGATCGAGCTGCAAAACCAGCGGAAAATCTTTGAAGCATTTGCACAGGAAGATTCTTCCACAACAAAGCGCTTCGGAGGAACGGGCCTCGGCCTTACGATTTCCAACAGTCTTCTGGGACTAATGGACAGCAGACTGCAGCTGACGAGCACGGTGGATGTGGGCAGTACGTTCTATTTTGATGTAACGTTTTCTTCTGTGGAAGGCGAGAACAAGTTTGCCTGGCAAAATAACGAGCACATTGATAAAATACTGATCGTAGATGACAATCTGAAAAACGGGCGTATCCTGAAAGATATTCTGAACAACAAAAATATCAGTGCAGATTATGTTCAGAACGGCGATGAAGCAATCAGAAAACTGGCTGCGGAAAACAGGTATGATGTTATTCTGATGGATTTCAAAATGCCAGGACAGGATGGAATTGAGACCGTGCGCAGGATCAGAAACATCAAAACGGAGCTTGCAAACCAGCCTGTTATCCTGCTTAATGACTCGTTTGAGGAAGAAATGCTCAATTCGGTAAAAGAAGAACTCAACATTCAGCATTTCCTGATCAAACCGGTCAAGATTCCGCAGCTGTTTCACACCTTGTCACAGATAAATCTGAAAAACGGGCATGACGTACCGAGCAATTCAGGACATGAAAAAGGCAAAGTCAGCGCCTATAACCATCAGGAAGTAACGGTTCTGATTGCGGAAGACCATAAAATCAACATGCTGCTGGTTAAAACGATGCTGGAAAAGATACTTCCCAATGTCCGAATGATTGAAGCGGCAAACGGAAAAGAAGCCATCAAGGCCTATCAGCAATCTGATCCCGATTTGATTTTCATGGACATACAAATGCCTGAAATGAACGGTTATGAAGCCACAGGAGCTATACGGATGCTGGAAACAGATAGAAAGATCCCGATTATTGCACTGACCGCCGGAACCGTTGTCGGAGAACGTGAAAAATGTATTGAAGCCGGAATGGACGATTATCTTACCAAACCGGTTATAAAGGATACGCTGGAAGAAGCAATTCAGAAATGGCTTTTTAAAGGAAAAAAATAGAAGAGCTGTCTTAAAACAAAGCTGTCATTGATGCTGGAAATAGGCCGGAAAACACATCCGGACTTTCCTGTCGCAATGACAGCTTTGTTTGATTTTTATCCGTTAACAACTTGTCCGCCATTTGGATGCAGAACCTGCCCGCTCATGTAGGACGCATCTTCACTGGCCAGAAACACATAGCACGGCGCCACTTCGCTGGGTTGTCCGGGTCGTTTAAGAGGCGTATCTTTGCCGAATTTTTCTACCTTATCAGAATCAAAAGTAGCAGGGATCAGCGGCGTCCAGATCGGGCCGGGTGCAACGGCATTTACCCTGATGTTCTTTTCTGCCAGATTAATCGCCAGCGAACGGGTATACGCTACAATGGCGCCTTTCGTAGAGGAATAATCCAGCAGCGCAGGGCTTCCGTGATAAGCGGTTACCGAAGTCGTATTCACAATCGCATCGCCTTCTTTCAGGTGCGGAAGTGCCGCTTGTGTAAAATAGAAGAAAGAAAATATATTGGTCGAAAAAGTATCTTTGAGCTGTTCGGCGGAAATTTCCTGCACGTCCTCTTTCGGGTGCTGCTCGGCGGCATTGTTCACCAGAATATTCAGTTTCCCGAATTCGCTTACAACACGTTCCACGGCTTCTTTACAGAAGGATTCGCTGCGGATATCGCCCGGGATCAGCAGGCAGGCTTTTCCTTCGGCTTCCACAAGCGATTTTGTTTTTTGTGCATCTTCGTTCTCATTCAGGTATACAATGGCAATGTCGGCACCTTCACGTGCAAAATGTACGGCAACGGCACGTCCGATACCGCTGTCGCCGCCCGTAATCAGAGCCGTTTTTCCTTCCAGCCTGCTGCTGCCTTTGTAATTCTCCCGGATAATAACCGGTGCCGGATCCATTTCTTTTTCAATGCCCGGCTGTGATTCCTGCGTCTGGCCTTTCGTATCTATTTCGTAATTCATCTTTACAATTTTTGAATGAAGGTTAAATCTAACCGGACTGCTAAAAACGATATGCCAGTACAATGAGCGGCACTGGCTTCTGGCGGAAGGTATGAAATGAAGAAGGGAAATTATGACTGAGTAAAGAATTTCACACTACTGACCGGGAAAAAGCAGAAAATGGCCCTGAACTGCGCGCTGCATCGTACTTCGGGCATAATTATAGTATCCAACGTGGATTATTTCCGTCAAAAAGATCAGATATCATGGAGCAAAAAAAAGTAGTAATTATCGGAGGCGGATTTGCAGGAATAAACCTTGCGCAGAAACTGGCAAAAGACAATCTCTTTCATATAACTATCGTAGATAAAAACAATTACAACTTCTTTCCGCCGCTGCTTTATCAGGTTGCCACCGGATTTCTGGATCCTTCCAACATCTGTTATCCGTTCCGGAAGTTCTTTCAGGAAAAGAGCAATTTAAGATTCAATCTGGGATTGTTTCAGGAAGTTTTTCCGGCAGAAAACAGAATTTTAACGGACACCGGAGACGTTTACTACGATTATCTCATCTTTGCGACAGGTACCGAAACCAACTACTTCGGAATGGAGAACGTTAAGAAATATGCGGTTCCCATGAAAACGGTGAAAGATGCGCTGGCGTTGCGGAACCATATTTTATGGAACAAGGAAAAGGCGACTAAAATTGCGGACGTAAATGAAAGGAAAAAGCTGCTTTCCATCGTTGTAGCCGGCGCTGGTCCGACCGGCGTGGAAATTTCGGGCATGCTCGCTGAAATGCACAAGAATATTTTTAAAAGGGATTATCCCGAACTGAACAGAGACGAAGTACAGATTTACCTGGTGGATGCGCTTCCGAATGTGCTGAACCCGATGACAAAAAAATCGCAGCAGGATACGCTGGGCGAACTGAAAGGACTTGGAATAAATGTGCTGCTGGATCATGCCGTAAAGGATTTTCAGAATGGCGTCGTAACGTTCGCAAACGGCCATGCCATACAAACCGAAACGCTGATCTGGACTTCCGGCGTCACAGGCATTGCCTTGCCGGGACTCCCCAAGGAAGCCATAGGAAAAGGCAGAAGAGTTTTGGTGGACAGTTATAACCGGGTAAAAGGCTTTACGAATATATTTGCAATCGGTGACATTTGCCTGATGACGACCGATGAGAAATTCCCGGACGGACATCCGCAGGTTGCGCAGGTTGCCATTCAGCAGGGAAGGACGCTTGCCAAAAATTTCAGGGCATTAATAGAAGGGAAAACGCTGCACGACTTTCATTACAATGACCGCGGCTCCATGGCGATCATCGGCGTGAACAAAGCCGTTGCGGACTTGTCGGGAATGCATTTCAACGGGTTTATTGCTTATATGATGTGGCTTGTGGTGCATTTGTTTTCGTTGATCCGTTACCGTAATCAGGTCAAGACATTATATAACTGGATTGTTGCGCTTTTTACCAGAGATCAGTCGCTGCGCTTTATCCTGGATGCGAAACCTGACAAATAATTATGATCCATGTAATTACCGAAAGTTCCGAGTACGGTTTTGAATGGCTGGATGCCGAAAATCCGAGTGATGAAGAAATTGATGAGTTAACCAGAAAATATTCCTTGCACCATTCTTCGATAAAAGACTGGCGCCAGCCCGATCATCTTCCCAAATTCGAGAATGTCGGCGGTTATGCTTTTATTATTTTCCGAGTACATGCCGAGGAAGTCACAATGGAGGCGGATACGGTTCCGGAACTTACTGACAGTGTGGCCATATTCATGAATGAAGAACGGATCATAACACTGCACCGAAAAGCATGGCTCGCACCGGAAGCAATCCGGAACAGCCAGAAAGAACAGAATACATGCAGCAATACGCACGAGCTTGTCAATGAAATTATAAAAGTCTGTCTCACGACGTACGAAGAGCCTTCTATTAAACTGACGAGCGATATCGAATACTACGAAGCCAATATGTTTCTGAAAAACAGAAAGCCTGCAATGCTGAAAGGGCTTTACTATTTGCGTCGGAGAGTGGAAGTAACGCGCAGGGTCATTATGCTTTCGCACGATATCATGGAAAAAATAGATACGCCGGAACAAGGCAATGCCAATACCAGAGATACAAGGGATCTGTTTGTAAAACTTCAGAACATTTACGATACACTTTTTGAGAACATGAATCAGCTCGTGATGATCTATTTTTCCATATCTTCCCAGCGGACCAACGAAATTGTACGCATTCTGACTTTGTTTTCGGTATTTTTCATGCCGCTGACGTTCATTGTAGGCATTTACGGAATGAATTTCCGCTACATGCCGGAGCTTCAGATGAAATACGGTTATCCTGTCACCCTGTTTGCGATGGCATTGATTACGGTCGGGATTTATATGTGGTTCAAGCGAAAAAGCTGGCTCTGAAAAAGCGTTCAGCGTTGTTTTGACTCAATAATTTGTACTCAACTTATGAAAAAACATTGCATGCCTGCCATGCGGTTTGTGCTATATGCCCTGATCATGAACCTATTGGTATTGTCGCCGCCTGCATATTCCCTTGCAGTTCCGGTGGTACCCGCCAGTCTGAAAGCTACGGCTGTTTCTCCGGTGCAGATTAATCTGGAATGGACGGATGCTTCTCTGGACGAAACCGGATTTGAAGTGGAACGCTCGCTGGACGGCAAAGTTTTTGTCCGGATTGCCGATCTTCCTGCAAACAGCAAGGCTTTTCAGAATCTGCAGCTTATTGCTTCAACGACATACTGGTACCGGGTACGGTCAAAAAACGCATCCGGATTTTCAGCTTATTCCAATGTTGTGAGCGCCGTGACAAAACCGCCGGTAATCACCATTCCGAAAGCGCCCTCCAGTCTGGCCGTGACAACGGTAACAGGAAAAGAAATCAACCTGAAATGGACTGACAACGCAACGGATGAAACAGGTTTTGAACTGGAAAGGTCCTTGAACGGAACTGCTTTTGCTAAAATTGCCGACATAACCGCCAATGCTACGGCTTATGCAGATACCGGTCTTGCTTCCACAACCAAATACTGGTACCGACTGCTGGCTAAAAATACAGCCGGAAAATCTGCATATTCCAACGTGGTGAGTGCCACGACGCTGGAAGTAGTTCCCAATGCGCCGGCGGGATTAATTGCAACGGCTGTTTCACCTTTTCAGATTAATCTTGCATGGACAGATAAAGCAGTGAACGAAACCGGTTTTCAACTTGAACGTTCGCTGGACGGAGTTACGTTTACCAAAATTGCTGACATTGCGGCCAACAGGATCGGTTACGAAAACAGGGATCTTGCGCCGGCTACAAAATATTATTACCGGATCAGGGCGGTAAACCTGATCGGGCCATCGGCATATAGTGCGGTGAGTTCGGCGACGACGCAGCAAATTCCGGTACCCGACATGCCGTCAAACTTGACAGCTGTACCGCTTGCGCCTGATCTCATTCAGCTGAACTGGTCGCCGGTAACCGGCAATGCAAATGCCATTGTTGTGGAACGATCACAAAATACGGACGGTAATTTCAGGGAAATAGCCCGCCTGCCGGCCAGTGCAGTGCAGTATCAGGACAAGGATTCACTGGCCATAACGGATTATTACTACCGGATCAAAGCCGTCAATGCCGGCGGAAGTTCGCCTTACAGTCTGATTTCCATTGTTCGCGGATCTACGATTATCACTGCAAATGAGCCGTTAACAAACCAGAACCGGATTTATGCTTACGGGCGAACTTTGGTGATTGATCTGAAACCGAAGCCGCAATACCAGCTCAGCATTTATGATTTGAATGGAATATTAAGAAATCAGCAGAATGTGCAGCCTTCATCACGAATTGACCTTGGCTTGCTGCATCCGGGTATTTATATCGTTGTTGTGGAAACTGAAAACACGCGTTTGACGCATAAAATTGTCATTGATTAACCCTGAACCAAAGCTTGTAAGCATGAAATCATTTCTTCGTTTGTTGCTGCTGACAACTGCATTTTGCTGCTTCCATTTTCATAAAACGCTGGCGCAAAAAAAGAAAAAGTATGTTGTGAATGCTTATGTCGGCGGTTTTCGCGGGCTGGTGAATACTGAAGAAATCAATGCGGACAAACTCACGCATATCAATTATGCATTCGTCAACGTTCAGGACAGCCTTGCCGTTCTGACTAATTTGGCCACGGATTCCACCAATTTCAGGAAGCTGAACGCACTGAAGCTTAAAAACCCGGATCTTCAGATTCTTATTTCAATCGGCGGCTGGGCATGGAGCGAGAATTTTTCAGATGCGGTGCTGACGCCGACTTCCCGGCTGCTGTTTGCAAAATCGAGCGTGGACATTATCCGGCAGTATCATCTGGACGGCGTGGATATTGACTGGGAATATCCTGCCATGCGCGGTGAGGAAGGGAATGTTTTCAGGCCGGAAGACAAGCAGAACTTTACGCTCATGTTCAAGGCATTGCGTGAAGAACTGAATATACTGGAAAAGGAAAAAGGAAGGAAATTTTTGCTGACAGCGGCCGTCGGCGGTTCAAAATCCTTTATTGACAATACCGAAATGGGTTTGTTGCAGCCCTATATGGATTATATTTTCATCATGACTTACGATTACGGTGGTAAAAACGGTACGGTCGGGCACCATACCAATCTTTACGGTTATGGCAATTCCAGAGATGTTTCGTCTGCGGATCAGTCTGTTAAAAATTTTATCGCAGCAGGCGTCCCGGCTTCCAAAATCGGATTGGGCGCGGCTTTCTACGGAAAAGGCTGGGAAGCAGAAACGGGTAAAAACAATGGACTGGGTGAAAAACGCATCAGATCGGTTCCGGGCGGCGGCTACACCAAGCTGAAAGATTCACTGATCAATCAGAACGGCTACAAAAAATACTACGACAAAAAAGCCCGGGCACCTTATCTTTTCAACGATTCCACCAAAGTGCTCATCACGTACGAAGACGAAAAATCGGTAAGAGACAAATGCAAATACGTGAAGAAACACAAGCTGGCAGGGATTTTCTTCTGGGAATATTTCAACGATCCCAAGGAATACCTGATTAAGGAAATCAGCCGCAATCTGGACTGAAAGCTCAAATTTCTCCGGATAACTAACCGTTCTAGTTTGGTGAAACCAGGTTCAGCAGATCTTTTTTGGATAACGTCTTAAGTACGGCCGAATCTGTTTTGACCAGATCTTCCGCAAGGTCTTTTTTGGATTGCTGCAGTTCCAGGATTTTTTCTTCAATCGTGCCCGGACAAATCAGTCTTACCGCAATCACGTTTTTCCGTTGGCCAATGCGGTAGCTCCGGTCAATCGCCTGGTTTTCAACAGAAGGGTTCCACCACGGATCAATGATGTAAACGTAGTCCGCTTCGGTCAGGTTAAGGCCGGTTCCGCCTGCTTTAAGGCTGATCAGAAAAACGCGGACATTTTCATTATTCTGGAAATTGTCAACACGCGCCGCACGGTCTTTGGTTTTGCCGGTCAGATATTCATAGCCGATATTCCTGTTTCCGAGCTCTTTTTTGATCAGGTCGAGCATGGAGACAAACTGCGAAAAAACCAGGATTTTATGCCCTGAGGATTTTGTTTCGATCTGTTCCATGAGTACGGCGATTTTTGAGGATTCGTTGCCGTAATACAAATCATCGTTCAACAATGCAGGTGAATTGCAGATTTGCCTCAGCTTCGTAAGTCCCTGCAGAATGTGCAGACTGATGCGCGGAATATCGACTTCACTTTTGGTATTAAGATACGTATGGAATTCCAGTTCGTAGGCATTGTAAACCTTGCGTTGTTCTTCTCCCATTTCGCAATATAGCACCATTTCCGTTTTATCGGGCAGTTCGGTTGCTACCTGTTTTTTGGTCCTGCGCAGAATAAATGGATTGATCCTCTTCTGAAGTTCACGGGCTCTTTCGTTATCCTTGAACCGGTCGATAGGCGTGGAATAGTAATCTTTAAACTGCGTTTTGTTCCCCAACAGTCCCGGGCAAGCGAAGGAAAGCTGGCCATAAAGGTCAAATGTATTGTTTTCAACCGGCGTACCCGTCAGCACCAGCTTGTTTTTCGACTGCAGTAAGCGCGCCGCCTTGTACCGCTGCGATTCCGGATTTTTGATATTCTGCGATTCATCCAGAATGATGTAATTGAAACAGAATTTTTTCAGAAAAGAAACGTCCGCAAGCAATGTTCCGTAAGACGTCAGTAGCACTTCATACTTGTCAAAATCCTTTATTTCCCTGATTCTGGATGCGCCGTAGATGGTGCGTACTTTCAAGCTTGGGGCAAATTTCTCCATTTCGGCCTGCCAGTTGAAAATCAGTGACGTTGGGACAACGATGAGATTGGTATTTTGCGCCTTCTTTTTTCTTTGAAGCAGTAGAAATGCAAGGATCTGGATCGTTTTACCAAGGCCCATATCATCGGCCAGACAGCCGCCAAAGCCAAAATCATCCAGAAAATTCAGCCAGTTCAGCCCTTGTTTCTGGTATTCGCGCAAAGATGTTTTCAGGCCGTTCGGGACTTTTACCGGAATGATGGAATGGAAATCGTTGAACGCAGCCTGGTAAAATGCAATCTGGTCTTTTGTTTCCTGCGACAGCAATGCTTCTTCATACAGGGCCGACACGGAAGCAAAGTTGATTTTTGGCGTACGGATTATTTCTTCTGAAATTTCTCCTTCTGCGAAGAATTTTGAGAATTTTTCCATCCATTCCTGCGGAAGAATGCCTTGTGTGCCGTCACCGAGCTGCACGTATTTGCTTCTGTTCTTAACCGCTTTATGCAGATTTTTAAGGGTAACCTTCTGCTTTCCGAACAGTACGCTTATCGTCGTGTCAAACCAGTTGATGCCGCTGCTCACATGCACCGATACTTTCGCTCGGTTCGGGTTCAGCCGGTTTTTTGCCAGTTTGTCAAACCCGAGTACGGTAACATGCAAATCCTGCCATTCCTGAAAAGCGGAAAGAAGCCAGTCTTCATCCTGGAATTTTGACTTATGCAGATAAAAAAATTCTCTTTCCGGCTGATCCGTAAAATCGCGATGCTGCCTGAGCAAAGCATTCCCGAAACGGATTTCTGCATCTTCATCGCGGCGTACGGTAAACGGATTTCCATGACTGTCAACGGAATAAATCTGTCTTTTGGAAAAAACCGGAACTTCCACGTTTCCATACTTGATGACAGGCGTGAACAGAATGTAATCACCCAGATCTTCAAGGTAAATGATCTTTTCGGTTTCATGTTCAAAACCCTGTTCCTGCAATTGTCTGGGCGTTGCCGGTTTCAGGTAAGAATAAGTAATCCGGAAATTTGCCTCGATCCGGGAAAGGACATTTTGCCGGAATTCCTCAAACTTTGATTTGTGAATAACGATTTTCTGATTGTGACGGCTGAAAAATTCAACGGTCTTGAGAACCGCTTCACGGTCGATCAGATACAGCGTATTCAAATGCAGCACGAAGTAATCATACCGGATTTTCACATCATCAAGATCAAGGTCCACGCCGTTGATCACGAGCTTTCCCGAGATATGGAAAAACGGATCTTTCCGGTGAATAAGCAGTTCCAGATCCACAGCCGTATGCCTGACCTGAACCGGAAGTATCGAACTTGCGCCGATATTTTCGGAAACGGCTGCATTGTGAAAATAGAAATCCAGCCGGGCCGGGTTTGCCGCAATGGATTTTAAGCCTTCTATGTCCGTTTCGGCATTTTTCTTGCGGAAATTATTCTGAAAAACAGAAACAGCCGTGTAAAATTTCACCGCTTCCGGATTGTTTGTTTTCCAGATCACATCCAGCGGATTGACAGCAACGAGCGGGTTTTTCGGTTTGCCTTCCTTTGTAGTCTGGATTTCATGCAGTTCCAGGAAAAAATGATTGTAATAGCGGTTCTGGCCCAGTACGACGATTGTTTTCCTGTTTTCCGGGAAACCCTTGTTTGCCGGCCCGGATGGAATCCCTGAAACCAGCTCATTTTCTATAATGGCAAACGCCGATTGCGTAGCCGGGATCAGTTCCTTTATTTTCGGCGTAATCTGGAGTGTTTTATTTACATATTCGAGCTGAAAAAATTCGTCCAGATCCGCTTCATCCTGCATGCCGTAATCCGCCGCCACAAGCCGTATCTGCTCTTTTCGCAATTCGGGATCAAAGTACGCCCGGAGGTCTTTCCGGTTCATCATATTATACAGAACCTGAATCTGGTGCTCGCACAGTTTTTTCCCTTTCGTCAGGCACTCGCAGTAAAGCGCCAGCGAACCGGCATCCTGACGGATAATGACTTTGGCAAAGTCGGACAAAGAATGCTGGATTTTAAAACAGGCGTAATCAACGGCAATATCTTCCGGCTGAATATCAAAATAGCCCCTTTGATCCGTGGAAGGCAAAGCCGCGCTGTTTTTCAGGATATGCGCATGCGTAAGTGCCTGAATGCTTAAATTATCGAATACAAATTTATGTTGGTTGAAACCGGTCATATCAATCGCTTTTCAGCGGCGCACAGATGCTTGTTTTCAGGGTTTTTATTCTTTAATTGCCGTTAAAGGCCAGAACAGGACAATTACAACGTTGAAAAATTCGGTTTTAGTAGCTTTTGGCAATCAGCTGTTAACTTTTAGCTGTGTGCTTTTGGCAATTGGCTTTTAGCTTTCTGGTAAATAAGAGTTTAATATAGTGTAAATCAGTAATACCGATAACCTTGAAATAATTAGTTACAATCACTTCTTTAAATTGATTCAGATGAAAGTTTTTACTGGCTTCTCCTGGTCCAATATTAATCAATCCTAAAAGCTAAACGCTAACAGCTTTCAAAAATATAGTTATACAATTAATCCGGACCGGTTTTGGTTCTGGAAACATCATTAAATTAAACATGAAAAGTATGAAAATCGGAATAGCAGCAGACCACGGAGGTTATGAATTAAAGGAAAGTCTCAGCGAATTCCTTACTTCCAAAGGCTATGAAATAAAGGATTTTGGCGCTTTCGGGCTTGATAATCAGGATGATTATCCGGATTTCGTCATTCCGCTGGCCAATGCAATCGTCAATCAGGAAGTGGAGCGCGGAATTGCCGTTTGCGGAAGCGGGGTAGGAGCCTCGGTTGTCGCGAACAAAGTAGCGGGCGTGCGCGCGGCACTCATTAACGATCATTTTTCGGCACATCAGGGCGTGGAGGATGATGATCTGAACTTACTGTGTCTGGGCGGACGCGTTACCGGTAAAATGGTCGCGCAGGAATTGATAGAAGCCTTTCTGAAGGCCGAATTCACAGGTGCCGAAAGACACATGCGCCGGCTCGAAAAGGTCAAAGCGCTGGAAAAATAGATGGCTGTTAGCTGTTGGCTACCGGTTGTGGCTTTTTAGCTAATGACTTACAGCTAACAGCCAGTAGCTAACAGCTAACGACTATTCCCCTTTTTGGCATTATTATTTTGCAAAAGTGATTAATGAAAAACTCGACGTTCCACCGCTTTACAAAGCTTGCTGCTTTCAGCCTGTTTCTTTTTTCCTATCCGGTATTTGCCCAGCAGCCGTCCGGCACTGTGGTGTCGCCTGGCGATTCAACGGCCGTTCCCCGAAAGGATAGTGTGCTCATTATACCGAATGTACTGATCGATACGGTTCGTTACCGTTTTATCGGCGACGGCAACTTTGCCAAAGGTAATGTAAACCGCAGCCTCATGGTGTTGCGTGCCGAAGTGACTTTCAGCGGGCCGGTCATTAATATTGCGACCAATCCAAGGTTTACTTATGGAAAGCAGAACGGTATTCTGGCGGAAAGAGACAGTTATGTGGATGTATTTGTAGATGTTTTCAAAAAGAGAAAGACCTATTTGTTCGGGCTCGGCGCACTGGAAACGAGTAATTTGCGAAAAATTGATCTGCGTCAAATGATCGGCGCCGGCGTCGGTTACAGACTGGTGCAGAACATCAACAACAATCTGAGCCTTACGAATGCGATTCTGTATGAATCCACCGATTTTCAGGAAAAAGCATTGGTAAAAACCATTCGTAACTCTTTCCGCGTGAAAGGCAAGCATTCCTTGCTGCAGGACAAGATCCGTTTCAACCATATTACCTTTCTGCAGCCGGCATTGAACGACTTTTCCAATTTGCGCTGGAATACAATTATGTCCATTGAACTTCCTATCAATAAATGGGTTACGCTGCGGACAAGTTTCGAGAATTCGTATGAAAGCGTGGTGGAAGCCACCAGAAGGCGCAATGATTCCCGCATTACGTTCGGTATTTCGGTCGGGAATAAATAGGAATTGACCGGCAGTTTCAGGGAAAATAAAGTTTTATAAAACCGCAATGAATTTCCGGGTTTACATTATATCCGGCCGAATGTTGCTTTTATACATATTTATAACTTTCTGATACAGCAATGAAAGACTTACAGGATAACCGACGCCGTTTTATCAAAAATTCGGTAAATACCGCTGCCGGTCTCATGATGATGCCGGCCTTGTCAAAAGAAGTACTTGCTTCCGTAAAATCGCAGCCGGCGCAGGAAACCCCAGCACAGTACCCGGCGCCCCGAATCAGGTTTTCGGTAATCGGTATCAATCACGGCCATATTTACGGACAGGTTGAAGCGGTAACCAGAGGCGGCGGCGAACTGGTATCCTTTTATGCCAAAGAAGCGGATCTGGCGGCTGCGTTTGTAAAGCGTTACCCAAATGTAAAACAGGCTGCCAGCGAGGCCGAAGTTCTCAATGACAAATCCGTCCAGCTTATTTTAAGTTCAGGAATTCCGGATGAGCGCGCACCATTGGGTGTTCGCGTCATGAAAAGCGGAAAAGATTATATGGTGGATAAACCCGGCGTTACGTCGCTTGAACAGCTTGCGCAAGTCCGCAAAGTGCAGAAGGAAACCAAGCGCATTTACTCGATCATGTACAGCGAAAGACTGGAAAACCGTGCAACCGTCCGTGCAGCGGAATTGATAAAAGAAGGCGCTATCGGCAAGGTGGTGCAAACAATCGGATTGGGGCCGCACCGCATGAACGGAAACACAAGACCCGAATGGTTTTTTGATAAAAAAAGGTTTGGCGGGATCATTTGTGACATTGCCTCGCATCAGTTTGACCAGTTTCTGTTTTTTACCGGATCAACAAAAGCGGAAATCGTAGCTTCACAGGTGGGCAATGTAAATCATCCGCAATATCCGGGTTTTGAAGATTTCGGCGATACGGTTCTGAAAGGCAACGGCGGTGCAGGTTACATCCGTGTAGACTGGTTTACGCCGGACGGACTGAAATCCTGGGGCGACGGACGACTGACCGTTCTGGGAACGGAGGGTTATATTGAAATCCGTAAAAATATTGACATTGCCGGAAGAGAAGGCGGAAACCATCTTTTTCTGGTCAACAAGGAAACGCAGTACATTGATTGCAGCAACGTCGAACTACCCTACGGCCGCCAGCTTGTGGACGATGTCCTGAACAGAACCGAAACAGCCATGTCACAAGAACATTGTTTTCTGGCGACCGAACTGGCACTCAAAGCACAGAAAAAAGCCACCGACGTCACTGTTCTGAGCTGAAATTTTATTCTTGATTATTTTCGGTCACTCTTCATAAATCATTTTACGGGTCATTCCGCCATCAATTACAAGATTAATGCCCGTAATGAAATCGTTCGCAGGATCGGTCAGATACAGGCATGCTCTTGCAATATCGTCCGGCTTGCCGACTCGTCCGGAAGGATGTTGCTTGTGATCGGATTCTTTGAGCTTTTCATAATCGCCCGTTTCTATCCAGCCCGGACTTATTGCATTTACCGTAATATGATCCGGGCCAAGTGACACCGCAAGTGCATGCGTAAGCGCCAGAATGCCGCCTTTCGAAGCAGCATAAGCCTCCGTATCGGGTTCCGACATGAGTGCACGCGTGGAGGCAATGTTTACGATTGCTCCTTTATGATTGATCCGCATGACTTTGGCCGCTTCCCGCGCACAGAGAAAAGTGCCGCGCAAATTGGTATTGATCACGTAATCCCAGTCCGCAACCGACAAATCGTAAGGCGAGCTGCTTCTGCCCAGGCCCGCGTTATTGATCAGTATATCGATTCGTCCGCAAGACTGATGAACTTCGTTTATAGCATCTGCAATGTTTTCCGGAGAAGTAATATCAATAACCTTTATGAAAACATTGCCGCCGTCCTTTTCCAGCAATTCCTGCATTTTCCGCAAAGCATGCTCGTCGCGGTCCCACAAGCTTACTGTTGCGCCCAGCTTAGCGTAATGAGCTGCAATGACGCTTCCGATGCCGTTGCCGGCACCGGTTACAATCACTGTTTTGTTCTGATATATCAGCATGAAAATTTACCCGATAAGATTTATAACTGGGAAAGCGCCGTAAAGTCTTCATCCGACAATTCAATGCTTGCTGCTTTCATATTTTCCTGCAAATGCTCCACCGAACTTGTTCCGGGAATCAGAAGGATATTGGGTGACCGTTTCAGAAGCCATGCCAATGCAATCTGCGCCGTCGTTGCCTGATGCTTTTCTGCAATGCTTTCGATTTTGCTTTTAAGCTTGTCCGGCCCGGACGCAAGCGGAAACCAGGGAATAAACGCCATGCCGCGCTGCGCGGTATAATCCAGCACATTTTCCCATTGTCTGTTGCCCAGATTGTACAGGTTCTGCACCGAAACGATTTCTATCACTTTTTCAGCTCTTTCAATTTGTTCCACATCTACTTCCGAAAGTCCTACAAACCGTATTTTTCCGGCTTTTACAGCATCCACAACAGGCGCAAGTGTTTCTTCAACCGGAAATTTCGGATCAAAGCGGTGCAGCTGCCACAGATCGATGCAATCCAGTTTCAGGCGTTTCAGGCTGCCGTCGATTGTTTCACGAATGTGCTGCGGATTGCCGTTTACCGGCCATTGATTCGGACCGGTTCTGTCCAGTCCGCCTTTTGTAGCAATCAGGAGATTGGAAGGATACGGATGCAGTGCTTCGGAAATCAGGACTTCGTTCGTATGCGGTCCGTAGGAATCGGCGGTATCAATGAAATTCACACCGGCTTCTACCGCTGCTTTCAATACTTGCTTTGCTTTTTCACGGTCCGGCGCATCGCCCCACACGCCGTGGCCTGTCAGCTGCATGCCTCCGTAACCCAGTCTGTTGATTTCAATTTCTCCGCCAATCCGGAATGTTGCAGGATTTTGTGTTGTCGTACTCATTATGCGATTTTTAGAAAATTAATACGTTTTCTAGCCGGTTATTTGTAAGTGACAAGCTGAAAAAAGCATTGTCCGGCCAGAAAACAAAATGTACAAATCTCAGGCCAAAAGCCTGTAAAACCAGCGAGATAGTATGGACAAATTAACTGGCACAATTTTGTACGGGCATGGTTGAACCAAAATCAGATTACGATGGAGACCACAGTATATGAAGACCGCGCAAGGGAAATTCTAGGTGAAATCAAACAATTGATCGACGTGAAAGGTCTCGATTTATCAATCGCGCTGGAAGAAACCGGTTTTCGCAAAGAGCTGGCTGCGGAAGTCTTTGAGCAGGGACAACTTCCGAGCCTTACCGAATTCCTTGGATTGTGCCAGATTGCCGGCATTCCGTTCCAGATGCCAGCGGTTGAAACACCGAATACGCCGATGTAAAGGCCGGTTTCAGCCGACTTCAAAATTAAAGTCGCCATTCATAACCAGTCGGGCATCAATGGTTTCCGGATTACCGGGAATCTGGAGTCCTTTTATTTTGGCGGTTTTTCCTTTGCTCAGCAGGTCAAACACGTTTTTGTCAGAGAGTTTTTTACCCAGGAATTCAAAAGGTATTTTAAAGCCGCAATTCTGGAAATCAGGACAGCCGTAAGCAGTTTTGCCTCTTCTCAGCAAATGCGATTTGCATTTCGGACAGGTAAGCGATTCTATGGGAACTTCTTCCTTTGATTCTCTTGACCTGGGTTCTTTCGGCTCTCTTGCTTTTGGTTCTTTCTTCGGCTTTTCTTCATTCTGAACCTGCGCTTCCTGTTCAATGGAAATAACGCGGTACTGATTGCTCTTGACCTCATTGGTAAGGTCAATAACCATCTGGATCAGTTCCTGCTTGAATGTTTCCATGCCGTATTCTCCTTTTTCAATCAGGCGCAGCTTTCTTTCCCAGTTTCCGGTCAGTTCGGCACTTTTAAGCAGTTCGTTCTGGATCGTATCAATCAGATCCATACCCGTCTGCGTTGCAAAAACATTCTTCTTCTTTTTCTCGATATAACGGCGTTTCAGCAGCGTTTCTATGATGTTGGCGCGTGTTGACGGCCTTCCGATTCCGTTGTCTTTCAGCAATTCACGCATTTCTTCATCTTCCACCTGTTTGCCGGCGGTTTCCATGGCACGCAGCAGCGATGCTTCCGTATAAGCTTTGGGCGGCGTGGTTTTTCCCTGATGCACCCTCGGCTCATGCGGTCCGGTTTCACCGACTGTAAAATCCGGCAGAACGATTTCTTCCGCAGCTTCCTTTTTGCTTCTGGCCTCATTGGCGTATACGGCACGCCAGCCGGGTTCCAGAATCTGCTTTCCCGTGGCCTTGAACTCGACTTGACCTACTTTCCCCAAAACGGTCGTGTTGGAAACCTTGCATTCAGGATAAAATGCGGCTATAAAACGTCTTGCAATCAGATCATATATATGCCTTTCTTCCTGGCTCAGATGATTCGGCGTGACGCCGGTCGGAATAATGGCATGGTGATCGGTTACTTTTTTGTCGTCAAAAACAACCTTTGATTTCAATATCGGCTTTTCCAGAATGGATGCGGTCAGACTTGCATATTCCGTCAGGTTCCTGAGAATGCCTTCCACTTTCGGGTGCAGGTCTTCCGACAGATAAGTAGTATCAACCCGCGGGTAAGTGACAAATTTCTTTTCGTACAGATTCTGAACGTGTTTGAGCGTGTCTTCCGCCGAATAGGCATATTTCCTGTTTGCTTCCACCTGTAATGAAGTCAGGTCAAAAAGCCTTGGGTTGCCTTCTTTGCCCTCTTTTCTTTCAAAAGCGGTTACTTCAAATTCATATTGCAGAAGATACGCAAGTCCTTTGTTCGCCTTTTCGGCATTTTTGATGCGGTCAATTGTTGCGGTAAATTCGGTTTCCCGGTAAATCGTTTTCAGTTCCCAGTAATCTTCCGAAACAAAGGCGTTGATTTCCTTTTGCCGCTGCACAATGAGTGCCAGCGTAGGCGTCTGCACGCGCCCGATGGAAAGCACGACTTTTCCCTGCCCGAATTTTTTGGTAAAAAGGCGTGTAGCGTTCATGCCGAGCAGCCAGTCGCCGATTGCCCTGGCACTTCCTGCTGCGTACAGATTGTCATATTGGCCACTGTCGGTCAGCTTCTGAAATCCTTCACGGATAGCCTGTTCGGTCAGAGACGAAATCCAGAGCCTTTTTACCGGAACGCTGCACTTTGCTTTCAGCAGCACCCAGCGCTGGATCAGTTCGCCTTCCTGCCCGGCATCGCCGCAGTTGATGACTTCCTCGCATTGTTGCACCAGTTTTTCAATTACGCCAAACTGTTTCAGTGCGCCGGCATTGTCAATGAGCTTGATGCCAAAGCTCGGCGGGATCATCGGCAGGTCTTCCAGCCGCCACGATTTCCAGCGGTCGGTGTAGTCGTGCGGTTCCTTTAATGTGCAGAAATGGCCGAAAGTCCAGGTTACCTGATACCCGTTTCCTTCAAAATATCCGTCCTTGCGCTGGCTCGCTCCGATTACTCCCGCAATATCTTTCGCTACACTTGGCTTTTCAGCTATACAAACTTTCATGTTACGCTTTTCAAAAACTGGTTTACAAGTATGAACCGGTTCTGTTTATGATCGTACAAATCTACTTCAACCCGACAGAATCCGGTAAAATAATGTGTCACTTTTTATGCTTGTGCCCTTTTGGACTGCTGTAAAACAGGTGATGTTCAGGAAAATAAGCCTTCATCTACGGATTAAAACCAACCGTTTGATCATTCAGGAAAAATATTTTAAAAAATTTTAAAAATATTTTTCATCACCAATGCTCCATTTTAGTTAAAAATTTCGAATTAAGGCGTATTGTTAAAGTGCAGTAAGAATAATGTATGGTTTTAGTATTATTATTCAAAATTTAATTTTGCTATTCCAGTGCTTTCGTATAATGGTATCCATGCGGGCATGTCAAAGCAGAATGTTATTCAGCCAGAAAACAGGAAAACCATTCGGTTTTGATTTTATAATCTTGAAATAATTATATATTTTTCAACTTTAAAATAGCCGGATTTTTGTCTGTTTTTCCCTGTTTTTGGGGTAAGCTGTATTTCATAAAACATGCCCTGAACGTTTATATCAATAATAATGTAGTATATTTGTAATCGAAAACAAGATAGAAACAAAAAGAAAAGTAAAACACTATTAACAATGAAAAATACAAAATCAATGATAGCTGCTGCCATGATGGCAATGACTATCGCAACTTACGCAAGCGCCAGAAATTCAGTTAATACAATAGCATTGGAAGACAAGGCAACCGTTTACGGGGCAAACAAAGCACTTCCTGCCAGCATTCCTGCACTGGAAAGTCCGGCACCTCAGGCTGTAAAAGTGAACGCAGACAACAACAAACAAAGTGCGGCACAAAAAGCCACTATCGTTGGCCTTCAATTGAAAAGCATTTCTGCAAAGTAATTCGAACAGCCCCTTTATCAGGTTTGATAAAATGAGCGGTCGCAAGGAGGATTTATCCTCCTTTTTTTGTGCCTATACTTTCCCGAAATCTACAATTCAGGATAAAAACGGCCGGTTTGCAGGACTGGTGAAATGCTGCTGATGGAATGAATTGCTGCGGAAAATGTTTGTCTTATTAATTCTTTGGTAAATGGATAATTTGTGCCGAATGTTGTATTTATATACAGAAATCCGGTTTTCAGAACTTCTGGCCACCATATTTAAGCCTGTTTACGTTCATCAGGATTAAATCTTTCACCGAATACAGTTTACACGCATGAAGCTTTTGCTTATTGAAGATGAACCCAGTGTGATATCGCTTATTCAGCGGAGCCTTTCTGCTTCGGGGCACGAAGTTACTGTAGCGATGGATGGACAGTCCGGATTGCAGATGGCACTTAATTATGCGTTTGACGTCATCATTCTGGACCTGATGATCCCGGTGATGAACGGAATGGAAGTATGCAGAAAGCTCAAAAGTGCGCAGTCCGTTATTCCCATCCTGATGCTGACGGCGCTTGGAACGACTGAAAATATTGTGTCCGGACTGGATGCGGGGGCGGATGATTACATGACCAAGCCGTTTAAGCTGGCGGAGCTGGAAGCACGGCTGCGCACGCTTGCAAGAAGAGGAAAAGAACCCGAAAAAGAAAAAAATGAAGGCATACTGAGCCTTGGCGATCTGGTGCTGGATAAAATCACGAAGTCGGTGCGGCGTGGAAAGCATGCGATTGATCTGACGGCAACGGAGTTCAGGCTGCTCGAATACCTGTTGTCCAATACGAACCGGGTTCTGAACCGAATGGAAATCCTTGAAAATGTCTGGGATATCAATTTTAACCTCGGTACCAACGTTGTGGATGTTTACATCAATTATCTCCGGAAGAAAATTGATAAAAACCATTCTGTAAAACTGATCCATACCGTATTCGGAATGGGATATGTAATTCGGCAGGCCCATGACGATACAAAATAAAATTGCTCTGATTTTTACGGTTCTTTCTGCAGGGATCATTCTGGCGCTCAGCATTTATATCTACATATTTGCTTCGGAAAGCATTTCCGGCAGTTTTTACCACCGCTTGGAAGTTCGGGCGGGAATCGTCGGCCATGCGGCGCTGGAAGAAAACAAGTCCAAAACTTCCGTTTACTACGATTTCAAGGAAAAGCACCTTGGCGATCTGCCCTTTGAAAATCATCATGTGATCCATAATGTCAACAGTGCAAGGGCCGGAAACATAAAAAGCAGCCTGCATTTGCCGGAATCTTTTTACAGCCAGATCCGCTTCGATACGCCTGCACGGTTTTTCAGAAGTGACACTTCCTATGTGGGAATGAAAATAGCCAAGGGCGATAAAAATGTTCTGGTTCTTTCCACGGCTGTGGATGTGTTCGGACTGGCGGAAATGGAAAATCTTAAAAACCTGCTAGTCACCGGATTCCTGATCTCGATGTTCTTTGTGTTTACGTTCGGAAAATTGTTTTCCGCACAGATTTTCAGGCCGATCCGGCTGATTATCAGAAATGTCAAAGGCATTAACGCGCACAATCTGCATCAGCGGCTCGTGCCGAACGGCAGCAACGACGACATATCGGACCTTTCCAAAACATTCAACGACATGCTGGACCGGCTTGAAATTACGTTCGAAGTGCAGAACAATTTTGTCAGCAATGCATCGCACGAACTGAAAACGCCCCTGACTGTGATCAGCGGCGAGGCGCAGATCGGTTTGTCCATACCCGGTCTTCCGCAAAATGCCATCGATTCATTCCACACCATTTACCGGGAATCGGAAAGGCTGGAACATCTCACCAACAGCATGCTGAGCCTTGCGCAGACAGGCTTTGACGGCAAAAAAGAACAATGGGAAGAGCTCCGTATCGACGAACTTATTCTGGATGTGAAAGAAGCTGTTGACAAGATTATTCCTTCCAATCATGTGGCGATCAACTTTGATCACCTTCCGGACGACGACCAGAAGCTGATTCTGAATGGAAATAAAACATTGCTGAAAGCTGCATTCTCCAACATCGTGCTGAACAGCTGCAAATACTCCGACAACAAACCTGTGACTGTGATTATAAAAGCCGATCACACGTATGCAATCGTGGAAATCACCGATGAAGGCATCGGCATTCCGGACCGGGAGATCAACCAGATTTTTGTGCCGTTTTTCCGTGCCTCCAATACCGAGAAATACAAAGGTTACGGCATCGGGCTTCCGCTGGCGCACAACATCATCCGGATGCATCAGGGAAAAGTGGATGTGCACAGCCGTGTAGACGAAGGAACGCGGTTTGTTACTTATCTGCCGTTCAAGTAACCGTACTCTTCTTATCGGTTTCTAATTTTCTTATTTCATTTTAATAAGTCTCTTATCGTATTATAATCCGGCTCTTAGCCAGGGTTAATGTCAGGATCTTAACATTGTATTATCATTCAATGCATTGTTAACCAAACCATCATGTCATGAAAACGATCCTGTTGCCCAGTGATTTCAGTATGGAATCCATTCAAGTAGCTGAAACCGTTGTGAGAGAAAGCAGCGAAGATTTGCGTCTGGTTTTTACACATCTTTTTCACGTTGCAGACGATATCCAGGATTTGCTGTTTTCCAGTTACCGGGAAAAAGAGTACGAGCTGGTTCCGGAGGAATTTTATCATGAATGCCGGATTCTGAAAGACCTTTATTCCAAGAAACTCCTGAGTATAAAAGTGGCCTTTTATTACGGCAACAAACTGGCTTCCTTCAAGAATTTCCTCGATTATCATCAGGCCGACTGCATTGCATATTCGGAAAGCTACGGCATTCCGAAGCTCAAAAAAAGCAGCATTGAAGCCCTGCCTGTTCTTAAAAAATGCGGGCTTCCGCTGCTGAATACGGACCTGATCGCTGATTCTGCCCTTTTTACTGCCGGCGGAATAAGCGGATCAAAGTAAAACCATTCATTCCAAAGCAACTTAAATCATGCTGTTAAAAAACAACATTCCCATCGGGTACATATTCGGAAAAATCAAATACGAGATTCTGTTTGTAACCATTTACGGTATTGCCATTGAGGTTATTTACCAGAATTTTCACATCACCAACATCTCGATCCCGATGACAGTACCGACAGTATTGGGTACAATCATTTCACTCCTGCTTGCATTTCGCTCCAATCAGGCGTATGACCGCTGGTGGGAAGCACGTATCATCTGGGGCGCTATTGTCAATGACTCGCGTTCTTTTGCACGTCAGATTATTTTCCTGATGGAAGATCCCTTTCAGCCGGAGCATATAGAAGCTTTCAAGCACCGCATCATCAAAAGGCAGATTGCATGGTGCTACGCGCTCGGAAAAGGCCTGCGCAAGGACGATCCCATGCCGCTCATCCGTAAGTTCGTGTCCGAAGAGGAATGCGAATACCTGAAAGACTACGATAACAAGCATGTAGGATTGCAGCAACTGCATGCAAGAGACCTTAACAACGCGCTGAAACAAGGCTGGATCAATCCTTATCAGCAGATCGAGATCGACCGCACCATCACGCGCCTTTGCGATGCCATGGGAAAGTGCGAAAGGATCAAGAACACCGTTTTTCCGTCCACGTACGGACTTTACATCAAAATGGCGCTGCATTTCTTTATTCTGCTGCTGCCGTTCGGACTTGTACAGTTATTCGGATTTCTGATGGTTCCCGTTCTGATCGTGATTACGGCCTGTTTTTTCCTGATCGAAAAAATGGCGATTCACCTGCAGGACCCGTTCGAAAACAAGCCTACGGATACGCCGGTACTGACCATTTCCAGAAACATTGAACGCGATCTGAAGCAAATGATGAAAGACAAGCACGTTCCGTCAGCTTACGAGCCGGATGCTTTTTTCATTCTTTAAACAACCGGCAAAAGGGCCGGGACGATGGTTACAGATTGTTCATTCTGGTTAATCCGTTCTGGATGCCGAGCAGAATGTTGTAATCGTCCTTGACCCAGTTGCCGGTTGCGAATTTCTTGTGAGTGCCTGTGCGCAGATAAGTTTCAAAGATTTCATGTGCGCGCAGTGCATCTTCACGGGAATAAAAGTTGTCGATCCACGATTGCGGGATCTTTTCAATGGAAACAATTCCGATGCCTACATTGTAAAGCTTGATAATGCCTTCAGAAAATTCCCAGGAGATGTAATCCTGCTCTCTGATTTGTGCCGATTTCAGAATGCAGAGATTGTGTGCAATGTAATTGGTAAGCCTTTCATGAATCTGTTTTTCATTTTCTGATTCCGTTGGCTTTACTCTCCACTGATTGTTCGCCGCATAATAGGGATCTTCCTTGTATTTGTCCAGGCTCCTTCCGTATTCGGCGAGTGACATGCTGTTTTCAGGCGAGAACACCAGTGTTACCAATCTTTTGCCCGTCGATGCAAGATCAAACAGAACTTTCACTTCTTCGGTTTTCCGGTTGGATGTCAGAAAAACAGATTCCGAATCTTCATCGAACACCCATTTCCCTGAAACATAACGGCCATCGTTGGTAACCTGCGTGTAAGTGCTGTCCGGAAAAAACGACAGCAGAAATTCTTCTTTCTGTTTTTCCGGGGTGAAAGAATTGCCGTGCCCGTTTTTTGTCTCGCTAATGCCGGTGAGCCGCCAGGTTCCTTTCAGGTTATTTTTACCCGCAAGCGCATAATATTCCGCACTTCCGCTTTCGATCTCATCCTCATCGGCATCTGTATCGGTGCGGTAAAGAAAGCCGTGATGATCCATAACCGTAATCAGGATCAGTAAAAATATAAATTTGACAACAGTCATCTGCAATCCGTGTTGAATGAAGCGGGAAGCCGGTTAGTGAACAATATGGTTATAACATCTTTCCTGAAAATAAGTTATATATTTTTAAGCCAAAATGATTCAGGCAGGAATTTTATCCTCTTTCCGCTGCCTGATCATAAAAGGATGTACCCGAAAGTTGACAAGTTATTTCCCCAACCGCTATGCTGCATGACGCATATTCGGTATATTCGTCACCTTTGAAATTTACCGTTACTGAACAAAACTTACGACCGAATGCAGCAGTCGGATTCACGATTTTTCCTGTTGATCCTGTTTATTTTTCAGATTTATAATGCCAATAGTCAGTCCGGCACGAATGGGAACAAGCCGTGGCTCAAAGAATACCATGAGTACAAGGCGTACGGCGGCGTTTATGTGGTCAAAAAAGTAAATGTTCCGTGCCGTGATTACGAGACGTTTCTAACCGATCAGGATGGTAAAAAACTTACGCCGGCCTTTCGCGACATCGGCGATTTCTCAGGCAGTCTTGCCGAGTTTGTTCCCATGCCTTCGGATTCGCAGAAACACGCACTTCACGGCTTTATTAACCGGCAGGGCAAAATCGTAATTCCGGCCATTTACCACGCAACGGACAAATTTTACAAAGGAAAAACATGGGTTATTTATCCCGCCGGCAAGCAATACGGGCTTTCCTACATAGATACTACGGGAAAAACGATTTACAGGATTCCGATTGAACAATTTAAAAACGACTTCCTGATTTCCGATGCAAGTGTCGACCACGTGTGCAGCCACGATTGCCGGGAAGATATCTTATGGTGGAAAAAGAACGAGCTTTTTATCCTCAACTGGAATTTCAGCCCGTTTATCGAACGTGAAATCACGGGTTCAAAAGGGATTTATCATTTCAATTATAAAGGCAAATACGGCATCATTGATAAAAACATGATCCTGCGCATACCCGTTGCGCTCGACGACATTGACCCTACTTACAAGTATTCCGGCCAGGGCATGGAAAGGGTTCAGTACTGCGATAAATACGGTTATATCAGTCCGTATACGGGTGAGCTCATCGTTCCGTTCCAGTTTTCCGAAACCCGCAAACCAACGGCGGGATTGTTCTGGGCAAAAAAGAACAACAAATGGGGCGCCATCGACAAAACGGGAAAAGTGAAAATAAACTTCCTGTATGACGAAGCAACGGGTTTTACTTCTGAAAACCGCTCTGCAGTTGCCATTAACGGCAAATTCGGGCATATCGACAAATCGGGAAGAATACGCACGCCTTTGAAATACGACTTTGCTTCCTATTACAACAACGGCCTTTCCATGGTCCGTATCGACGACAAGTACGGCTACATCGATACGACCGGCCGGTTTGTGACTGAAGCCATTTATGATGAAGCCCTGCCGTTTGACCGGGTTACTACAACCGTAGAAAGGTCATGGCTGCGGTTTGAACTCTCGCTGGACGGAAAAGAAAAGTTTGCAGGCTTTTCCTACAAGCTGAACGCCGTTTTCATCCTGCTCGGACTGGCGCTTTTTATCTGGATCAACAACCTGTTTTTCAAGAGAGCCTGGCAAAAGGGAAACCTCCGTTTTCAGAAAAAAAGGTAATGCACCTTAAAATAATAATGCTTTCCATGCATGTACGTATGGCAGGACCAGAACGGATTCTGCCGACAAACCGATCTTAAACAGCATCAGCCGCCGGCATTCTGATTGGATGCCGGTTTTTTTGTGATTATATTTTTCCTTATTAATGGTATAAAAACAGTATTTTTTTGGAGTGAAGTTGCTTTTGAACAAAAACGAATATTCATTTTAAACATAAAACATATGCGCGCCTGCTGCCGAATTATGCTGGTACTTTTTGTTTTCGCCGCATCCATCCACGTTTTGCATGCCGAACAGCCGGAGACGTTGAAAATCGGAGCCCAGGCACCGGATTTTAACCTGACGGGCATTGACGGAAAAAAATATACCCTGAAAACCTTTGCCGCTTCTCCGGTTCTTGCCATTGTATTTACCTGCAACCATTGTCCCACGGCGCAGGCTTACGAAGAAAGGATCAAGAAACTGACTTCCGACTTCAAGGCAAGCAAAGTGGCGGTTGTGGCTATTTCGTCCAATGACCCGAAAGCGATCCGGCTGGATGAACTCGGTTATACGGACCTCAGCGACACCTACGAAGAAATGAAAGTGCGCGCAAAAGACATGGCCTATAATTTCCCGTACCTTTTCGACGGCGACGATCAGAAAACAGCGCTGGCTTACGGTCCTGTTGCCACGCCGCACATCTTCATTTTTGACAAGGACAGAAAACTGCAGTACAACGGAAGGATCGATGACGTGGAAAAACCCTCGGGAACGCCTAAAAATACGGATGCCAGAAATGCAATAGAAGCACTTGTTGCCGGCAAGCCCGTTCCGGTACCCACGACCAAAACCTTCGGCTGTTCCATGAAATGGATTTCCAAGGAACATGGCGTGCAGGACGAGCAGGCAGCCTGGGCCAAAGAACCCGTAACGCTGGAATCCATTGACGAAGCCGGACTTAAAGAACTGATTCAGAACAAATCGGACAAACTGAGGCTGATCAACGTGTGGGCAACCTGGTGCGGACCGTGTGTAACCGAGTTTCCTGATTTTATGACCATGCACCATATATACCGCCAGCGCGATTTCGAATTCATTTCCATCAGTGCCGACAATCCGGATAAAAAGCCGAAAGCACTCAAATTTCTTCAGGGAAAATTTGCCTCCAACAAGAATTACATTTTCAGTGTGGAAGACAAATACAAACTGATCGAGGCCGTGGACCCGAAATGGCAGGGCGCTTTGCCTTATACTTTGCTCGTGGAGCCGGGCGGCAAAATTGTTTATGCCAAACAAGGGCCGATCGATCCGCACCAAATGAAAAAACTGATTGTGGAAAATAAATATGTAGGCAGATACTATTAAGCCGCGGATCTGTTTCTGTAAAAAACTTTTAACCTGTAAAAATGAACAGTCAAGAAATTTCAAGACGTGCGTTCTTCGGCAAAGCGGCATTGGCAGCAACCGGAATTGCACTTGTATCCGTACCGACATTCGGAATGCCTGCGTACATCAAACGGCTCGGCAAGCCTAACTCTTTGTTTAACGGCGTGCAGATCGGAGCCATTACATATTCATGGCGGAGCCTTCCCGGAAGCGCCGAGGACATTCTGAAATACTGCATCGACTGCAACGTCAGCGCAATTGAACTCATGGGTCCGACTGCCGAACTGTTTGCCGGTGCACCTGAGGCACCGCCACGCCCGAACATGACGCCTGCAGCCAACGGCCAGCGCCCGGAACTGACGCCCGAACAAAAAGCAGCACAGGCAGAACACATGGCCAAAATGGCGGAATGGCGTGCAAAAGTGCCGATGGACAAATTCATTCAGCTGCGCAAAATGTACAACGATGCCGGCGTAAGCATCTATGCGTTCAAACCGTCGGCACTTGGCGTGAACAATACGGATATAGAGGCGGATTATGCTTTTCGTGCTGCAAAAGCGCTTGGCGCAAACCAGGCCAATATTGAACTGCCGACCGATCCTGCTCAGACCAAACGGCTGGGCGATATTGCTGCCAGAAACAAGGTTTATGTCGGCTATCACGGACACACGCAGCAAACGCCGACCTGGTGGGACGTGGCGCTCGGACAGTCCAAATACAACGCCATGAATTTTGATATGGGGCATTATGTTGCAGCCGGCTTTGATCCGCTTCCGCTGATCGAAACCAAGCACGAGCATATTGTCAGCATGCATGTAAAAGACAGGAAATCAAAAGAAAACGGCGGTGCAAACCTGCCTTGGGGACAAGGCGACACGCCGATTACGGCAGCACTCGAACTGATGCGAGCCAGAAAATACAAATTTCCTGCAACTATAGAACTGGAATACGAAATACCCGCCGGCTCCGATGCCGTGAAGGAAACCGCAAAATGTGTGGAATATGCACGCAAGGCGTTAGGCGCATAGATTTCGTTTTGTCTGCATGGTTTTCTTTGAAAATCGTGCAGACAAATACACGGGTACAGAATTTCCGTTTATTCCAATTTGAATCAGAGCGGCCGGTTCGCATAAACTGCGGATTACAGCCAAGTAAAATGATGCGCCGGTTGTATTTTATAAAAAGTAACAACCAAACATGTGCAATCCATGCAGCGCAGAACTTTTATAAAAAACACGGGAATGATGGTTGCAGCCAGTGCCGCTGTTACTTCACCTTTTACCTTTCCGAATCCCGAGGCCAAGAACAAGCTGCCCAAATGGAAAGGATTTAACCTGCTCGATTTTTTCTCGCCTGATCCTTCATCAGGCCGCAAGGCTACAACTGAAGAGCAACTCAAATGGATGAGCGACTGGGGATTTGATTTTGTCAGAATCCCGATGGCGTATCCGGCCTATCTGAAATTTGACCGGAGCCGCAACATTACACCGGATGAAGTTTACCAGATTGATGAACAGGCTGTGGAGCGTATAGACAAGCTTGTCTCCGCCGCGCATAAATACAACATGCACGTCAGCCTGAACCTTCACAGAGCGCCCGGTTATTGCGTAAATGCAGGATTTAACGAGCCTTACAATCTCTGGACCGATCAGAAAGCACTGGATGCATTTTGTTTTCACTGGAACATGTGGGCAAAAAGATACAAGAACGTCTCTTCCAAAAAGATCAGTTTTGACCTGCTCAACGAACCAAGTATGCGCGAGGATATGAACGATCAGCATTCCAAAAGAACATCGGTGCCGGGTGAGGTTTACCGGAAACTTGCATTGGCCGCATCCGAAGCCATCCGCAGGGAAAATCCCATGCACCTGATCATTGCAGACGGAAACGACGTAGGAACTTCCGTTATTCCTGAAATTGCCGATCTGGATATTGCCCAGAGCTGCCGCGGGTACCATCCGGGCATTATATCGCATTACAAGGCGCCGTGGGCGATGAAGGATACGGAAAACATTCCGGAACCAAAATGGCCGGGACAAGTTGGTGACCAGTACCTCAGCCGCGCCATGCTCGAAAAGTTTTACAAGCCCTGGATTGAACTGGTGCAAAAAGGCGTTGGCGTGCACTGCGGCGAGTGCGGCTGCTGGAACAAAACGCCGCATGCCGTTTTTCTGGCCTGGTTTGGTGATGTGCTGGATATTCTGACTACCAACGGAATCGGGTTTTCACTTTGGGAATTTGCCGGTGATTTCGGTGTCCTGGATTCCAGGCGTGAAGATGTCCGTTACGAAGACTGGCACGGCCATAAGCTGGACCGCAAGCTGCTGACGTTGCTGATGAAGTATTGATTTCGGACAGTTTGGTTTAACGTGAGTTGAAAGGGAATTTGGGAATTTATAGTCATTTGTTGTCATGGATTGTCAACTGGAACGCAGTCAGAATCTGGTTTGCGCATTTGAACGGACTTCTGCTTTGCTCAGTCCGACGGTAGGGTTGAATTTGAAACAAGCTTTTACTTCAGTTCGGCCAGCAAGGTGTGAAAGTTGAGGGCTTTGGTGTACATTTCTACGGTGCCGTCAGGCAGAAAATTCCATTTTTCCTTTGGCCGGTCCCAGTAAAGTTCCACGCCGTTATTGTCCGGATCGTTGAGATACAATGCTTCGGAAACGCCGTGATCGCTGGCGCCGGAAAGCGGGTATTCTGCCTTTTGCAGTCTGTCAAAAATAATGGCCAGGTCCTTTCTGGTGGGGTAAAGTATGGCCGTATGAAACAACCCGACGCCGTACTGGGAAGCGGCAGGAGCACCTTTGCTGTACCAGGTATTCAGTCCGATATGGTGATGATAACCGCCGGCTGATATAAAAGCGGCCTGTTCGCCGTACCGTGCCATGACCTCAAAACCCAGCAGTCCGCAGTAAAAACCGAGCGACCTTTCCAGATCAGCTACTTTTAAATGCACATGTCCGATTTGTGTTTGTGCCGGCACTTTGTAGTTTTCCAGTTCCATAAATAGGTTTATTAATCAGGATTTGACAATGAATTTACAGGATGTGGCGGTAAATAATTCCCGGTTACGTCTTTACAAATAAATCACCTTTCAACCAGATATCAAACGAATGAAGCGCCGAGAAGCACTGTCGTCTATTCTAGCTATTTCCAGTGCGGAGTTATTGCCTGCCAAAACGACCCGGAACAAAGAGCAGCCGTTTATTTATGCACTTAATATGAGTACCCTGCGCGGGCATCAGCTGGGATTCAGAAAAGAGCTGGAAGTGGCGGCCAAAGCAGGATACGGATCGGTTGAAATCTGGGTCAATACGTTGCAGGATTTTCTGAAAACAGGGGCCACGCTCGCGGAAGCCAAACGCATTATTGATGATCTGGGGCTGAAAGTGGAAGATGCGATCGGGTTTGCTACCTGGATTGTGGATGACAATACGGCACGGGTCAAAGCAATCGATCAACTGAAAATGGAAATGGAGCAGCTTGCGCAGATCGGTTGTCCGCGTATTGCCGCTCCGCCGATGGGTGCCACAACCGGCGATTCGCTTGATCTGGCCAAAGTGGCGGAACGGTACCGTACGATTCTGGAACTTGGCGATAAAACCGGTGTAGTACCGCATCTTGAACTCTGGGGTTTTTCCAAAAACCTGAGCCGGGTAGGGGAAATCCTGTACGTTGCCGTTGAATCCGGCCATCCTTCCGCACGGCTGTTGATGGACGTTTATCATCTGCACAAAGGCGGTTCGGGAAGCGAAAGCGTGAAGGCGGTCGGCAAGCCATTGATTGAAATATTCCATATCAACGATTACCCCGCAACGCCTGCACGCGAAGCCATTACGGATGCCGACCGGGTTTATGCCGGAGACGGCGTAGCCCCGCTCAAAGATTTGATGAAAACGCTTGTGAATCCGGAAAGGCCCGTAATCCTGTCTTTTGAGGTCTTCAATAAAAATTACTATGCACAGGATGCACTGGTGGTTGCAAAGACGGGACTGGCCAAAATGAAAAAGGTTACTGAAGGAATTTCCTGAGCGTAAATGACAGGAAGTAATTGCTGAAAATTAGTTGAGATTACAAATTTCTGTAATGAACTATAAGTAAATACTTTATAATCCTGACAGCCCGGAGCAGATTGCCGACAGCTGCCGAATTTGTAATAAAATGCATCATTTGCCTGTTTCCTGAATGGATGCAGGCAATTTCTTTTTTGTTTGAAAGTTTTTTAACGGATTTAACCAAAACAAATATGAGTGAAGTCAAATTTGATCTGAGCAATGGCCGGCGCGGTGCTTTTTACATAGAAGAAAACCATAAAAAAGCAGGTGAAATGGTCGTTGGCCTCAGTGAAACTGCGCTGACAGTTTATCATACCGAAGTTGTCCCCGAAATGGAAGGAAAAGGGCTGGCCAAACAAATGCTGGATGCCATGGTGGATTACGCCAGAACGCATGATCTGCAGGTTGTTCCCTTATGTGAATACGTGCATGTTCAGTTCAAGCGGCATCCGGACGAGTACAAGGATGTATGGAAAAAATAACCCGTTTGTAAAACAGCGGGTTATTTTTTGGCCGGTTTCGGAAGGTATACGATAAAAGTTGAGCCTTTTCCGAGTTCGCTTCGGGCTGTTATGTGACCGTAATGGTTCTGAACTACTTTTTTGCACAATGCCAGTCCGATGCCGGAACCTGAAAACTCGCCTCTTCCGTGCAGGCGCTGAAACATCTGAAAAATCCGGTCCAGAAACTTTTCATCAAATCCGATTCCGTTGTCGCTGATTTCAAGGCATGTATAGGAATGTGCTGCAAGTATTCTAGGAATATCGGCCATTTCGGATGCATCCGCGTCATGGGCGCTGATTTTAATAACAGAAACCTGATCGCGCTGCCTGTACTTGATGGCATTGCTGATGAGATTCTGCAGAAGCTGTGTAAGCTGCGGCCGGTTGCCCCAGACTTCCGGCAAGGATTCCACCGTTACGTGCGTTCCCTGCTCCTGAATCGAAATTTCCAGATCGGCCAGGACGGCATTTACCGTTTTTTCTAGCGGAACAGCTTCAAATTCGACTTCGCGCGTTGTGAGCCTGGAATAAGTCAGCAGGTCGTCAATCATCATGGACATTCGTTTGGACGCGTCCTGAATGCGGCCCAGCATAAAAACACCGTTTTCGTCCAGTTGCTTTGTATATATACTTTGCAGCCGGGAACTGAAAGATTGAATTTTCCGTAACGGTTCCTGCATGTCGTGGCTGGCAGCATAGGCAAACTGTTGCAAATTATTGTTGGAGTTGATCAGTTCTGTATTAGCCCTGTGCAGTTCTTCGGTCCGTTGCTGAACCCTTCTTTCCAGTTCACTGGCAAGCTGCCTGTAACGTTCCTCGCTTTTTTCAAGCGCCTGCAAAGATTTCACCTGTTCCGTGACGTCTACTGCCATATCCAGAATGGCATAGATTTCCCCTTCGGAATTCCGGAGCGGCTTGTAAGTATAGTCGTAGTAGAACGTTTGCAGAACGCCGTCCATAACAATATCGCCGCGTGCACCTTTTTCGGAATGGGCTTCTCCGGTCTGGAAAATGTTGTCAAGGATAGCCAGAAATGGCTGGCCTTCCAGTTCGGGCAATGCTTCGCGCAAAGGCTTTCCGATGACCGAATTTCCTTTTCCCCACAATTTCAGCATGGCTTCGTTGGGAATGTCAATGATCAGATCTTTCCCGACAAACAGTGACGTGGCCACAGGCGCCTGCTCGATCAAAGTCCGCAGGTGTTCTTCACTGGTCTTGATTTTCTGTTCCGATTCGATCCGGTCTGTAATATCCATGACGATACCGGAAAGTGAAATGGCTCTGCCAGCGCTGTCATAAAAATTCCTGCCAATGACCCGGATCCAGTGCACCGATCCGTTGTCCCAGATAAAACGTGCCTCATACCTGAGTTCGCCGGTCTGCTCTGCTTCTGCATAGGCGTCCAGCCGCGTCTGTACATCATCCGGATGAATGTGGTCTATAAATATATCCCGCGTGATCTGTTTATTTTCAGTGCCCGTCAGTATTCGGGCCATGGTCGGAGAATAAATGATTTCATCCGAATTCAGCGTAATAAAAAAGGAACCGGCGCCGGAGCCTTCTATGGTCATGGCAGCCTGCTGGTCTGCCCAAAGGATTTTCTGCTGGGTAGCAACTTCATCCGTGATGTCACGGCTCACACCTGCGAAGCGGTAAGACTGGTTATGGTTATCAAAATAGGCTTTTCCTTTGCAATGGAGCCAGCGCAGTATCCCGTCGGTTGCACCGATTGTTCTGTAACGAACGTCATAATCCTTTTTTAGTTCGGGGTCCAGCGCTTTTGCAACTGCTGAAACAACCCGTTCCCGATCTTCGGGGTGGATGTATTTCAGCACTGTTTCATAACTCAGGAATTCATCGTCAGGATTTCCGTACAGTTCGAGACAGCGTTCGTCAAAGAGCAGCATTTTGGTAACCGGGTCCAGGTTCCATGTTCCCAGATTGGCTGCTAGCATGGCGAATTTCAGGTTTTCCTCGCTTTCCTTATGCGCCTGCTCGGATTTCAGCTGTTCGGTAATATCCATCATGGATCCGACCATCCGGATGGGCTTGCCGTTGGACTGAATGGTGTAACCCCGGTCATGCACATGGGCGTATGAACCGTCAGCGCGTCTGAAACGATAGAAATCCGACCAGTTTGCCTGGCCCTGATCAATGACGAAGTAAATTTTCCTGATTACCTTATCCTGATCGTCCGGATGAATCCTGTCGAACCAGCAATCCGGGCCCGTACTGATCTGGCCGGGATCATATCCGAAGATGTGCTGCATGCCATCGTTCCACCATACGGTACTTTTTTCAAGATCCCAGTCCCATATTACATCGTGTGTGGCTTTTGCAACCAGTTCAAATCTTTCGATAGCGACCAGCAGATCATGCTCATGGCCGTTGATTGTTTTGCTAATTTTCATTTCAGAATGATCTGCATATACTTTGGCTTGTATAATCGGTAACAAGCGCAGGACAAACAATTATTTTCAGTAAAAATACTGATATTAATTATAATGCATATGCCGGGCACATATAGTAAAGTTTGAAACCGGCAGACTTTTGTTTTAAAAGAAACTTTTCCTTTTGCCAACCATAGGAACATATGAAATTGAAAATACCTCAATCTGTTGCTATTGCCCTTTTTTCGGTTGTAATGAGCAGCGCTGCCTTTACTGCCTGCGCACAGGTTGCGCTTTTTGATGGCAAGACGTTCAACGGCTGGGAAGGTGATACGGCCAAAACGTGGAAAATTGTCGATCAGGCACTAACGGGCGGATCTTTGACGGAAATGG
This sequence comes from Dyadobacter sediminis, assembly GCF_005860765.1. Lineage (GTDB taxonomy): Bacteria > Bacteroidota > Bacteroidia > Cytophagales > Spirosomataceae > Dyadobacter > Dyadobacter sediminis. The sequence continues at coordinate 1,232,110 of NZ_VCEI01000021.1, forward strand.
TTCCGCATAATGAGTTCATCTGTACCCGCAAAAGCTACGCCAATTATATTCTGAAGCTGAAATTCAAATTTTCCGGTACAGAAGGTTTTATCAACGGCGGCGTTCAGTTTCACAGCGTAAGAGCCAAGGACCCAGCCTATGAAATGATCGGATATCAGGCAGACCTGGGAAATGGTTACTGGGCGAGCCTTTATGACGAATCCAGAAGAAACAAAACGCTGATCGGGCCGGATTCCGCGACGGTCAAAAAAATCCTGAAACCCAATGAATGGAACGAGTATGAAATCAGAAGCGAGAACGGGCACATCCGTATTTTTCTTAACGGCACGCAAACCGTGGATTACACAGAGCCGGACAAATCCATTCCGCAGAAAGGACTGATTGCCTTTCAGGTTCACGGCGGAGGAAAAGCCCTTATTGCCTATAAAGACATTTACATCAAAGAACTCTGAAAATCCATAAAATCATCACCGGAACATATTACAAAAAGCATCTCACGGTAACTATTAACGCCAGCATCCAAGCATTCTGCGGATAACGACAATTTCAGCCGTATGATAAGCATTGTGGTCTGCGATCAGCATGGCCTCGCACAAAATCGTCTGGCCGTCGCCCCATTCAATCGGGCTGAACAAGTCCGTCTTTTCATCTTGAAGAAGGTCGAAAAAACGCTGGCGCTCCTGTTTGATCTCGTTCAGGGCATTTTCCCATGTCTGGTCGTCAATATGTTCCACCGGTTCGGTCCAGTAATCGTCCGGCCAGGCCAGTTTTTCATGATCTTCGGAAACACAGAAATCAAGAATATCCTTCTGCGCAATCCGGATGTGTTCGATGAGCTGCCAAATGCTGTAAGGAAGGTTTTCGGGAATTACGGTACGCATGTTCGCGGGGAGTCCGGCAACGGCATCTTCCATGGATACGTGCGCATTCCCTTTTTCAATTAAAAATACCAGTTCACTGATTAATTTTTGTTGCTGATCATTTTCCATAGCAATTATGCTTATTTTAGTTTACTGTAATTGTTCTCAAATCCGGCCATTTTCATCATGAATCCTCATCGCAGGCATTTTATCAAAAGCGTTACGGCTGCTTCGGCATTGCTGGCTACCGAAAGCATTGCCAAGCCTTTCAGCATTATCAAGGATTTCAAAAAAATCAGTCCCAATGATAAAATCCGGTTTGCAACGATCGGAATGGGCATTCAGGGACACAGTGATACAAAAGCCGCTTTGCGGGGAACGCCGGATGCGGAATTTGTGGCAGCAGCGGATCTGTACGACGGACGGCTCACACGTGTGAAAGAGCTGTTCGGAAAAGCCATTTTCACAACCCGTGATTACCGGCAGATTCTGGAAAGAAAAGACATTGACGCCGTACTCGTGGTGACGCCGGATCACTGGCATGACCACATCACCAAAGCTTCGCTCGCAGCGGGAAAGCACGTGTATTGTGAAAAGCCCATGGTGCATCATATTCAGGAAGGGCCGTCTGTGATCGAAGCCTGGAAAAAATCCGGTAAAACCATGCAGATCGGTAGCCAGAGCATCAGTTCGGCGGCGTTCAAAGAAGTGAAAAGATTGTATCAGGCGGGCGAAATCGGGGAAATCAATTATGTCGAATCCAATAACGACCGCTTTAATGCCATCGGCGCATGGAATTACTCCATCCCGACGGATGCTTCTCCGAAAACGCTGGATTGGGACACTTTTCTGGGCGACGCGCCGAAAGTGCCTTTTGATGCCAAACGTTTTTTCAGATGGCGGAATTACCGGGATTACGGTACGGGCGTTGCAGGCGACTTGTATGTGCATTTGATTACCGGTGTTCATTTCGTGACCAATTCACTCGGTCCCGAGCGCATCTTTTCCTCCGGCGGACTGAGTTACTGGAAAGATGGCCGCGATGTTCCCGATGTAATGGTTTCCATTCTGGATTATCCCAAAACAGCAGTTAATGCCGGTTTTCAGATGGTACTGAGAGTGAATTTTGCGAATGCCGGTGCCATTGCCAACAATACAAGAATAATCGGAACCGAAGGACAGCTGGAATTTACGGAAGACCATTTGGTACTAACCAAAAGAAAACTGCCCCAAGCACCCGGTTTCGGCGGATATGACAGTTACAATACTTTTTCGGAAAGCGAGCAAAAAGAGTTTAAAAAACAGTACGATACGCAGTTTCCACAGGAAACCCGCAAGGCAGAACCTGTAAAGGAAATAAAATTTGAAGCACCGAAAGACGATGATGCACATGCCAGTCACTTTCGTGATTTCTTCGACAATGTGAAAAAAGGCAGCCTCGGTACCGTTGAAGATCCCGTTTTCGGCTATCGAGCCGCTGCACCGGTACTGGCGTGCAACGAAAGCTATTTTTCCAGAAAAGTCATTCACTGGGATCCGGTGGAGATGAAACTGAAGAAAAAATAAGCCGTTCAAACCGGTTGTGTGTAGTATAAAATCATAACTGGCATCCCTGTTCGCATAAAACACAGGAAGTAGAAATTCCCGCGCCGGAAACTTTATACGGTCAGAAACAAAATCCAAATCACCGATAATGAAATCCGTCGTATTCTCCTGCCTGTTTTTTGTAACTTCCGTTTGCACATTTGCCCAGTCCGGCAAAGTGCTGGACAATTTGTCGCTTCCGAGCAAACTGTTAAAATCGGAAAGAAAATTTGCCATTTACCTGCCGCCCGATTATGCGACTTCCGAAAGAAGTTATCCGGTACTTTATCTTTTACACGGTGCCGGTGACAACCATACGGGCTGGGTGCAGTTCGGCGAAGTGCTTAATATTGCGGACAAGGCCATTCGTGAAGGCACGGCAACGCCGATGATCATTGTCATGCCCGATGCGGATACGGGCAGAAGAGGCTATTTCAACGATGTAAAAGGCGACTGGCCGTATGAAGATTTCTTTTTTCAGGAACTGATGCCGTTTGTGGAAAAGAAATACCGGATCAAGGGTGAAAAGAAGTACCGCGCCGTAGCCGGGCTTTCCATGGGCGGAGGCGGCAGCTTCATGTACGCCCTGCATCATCCCGAGCTGTTTTCATCCGCATGTCCGCTGAGTGCCTCCACCGGTCCGATTACAATGGAAGATGCGAAAAAGAACCTGCTCAGGAACAATCCGAACGTGCAGGATTCAACCGTTGCTTCTTATTACAACAGACATAGTGCACTGGCGCTTATCAATAACATGCCGGATGATCAGAAAAAAGCAGTGCGCTGGTTTATAGACTGCGGCGACGATGACTTTCTGTACGAAGGAAACAGCCTTGTGCACATTGCACTCCGCAAAAAAGAAATCCCGCACGAATTTCGTATCCGCGACGGTGCGCATAACTGGACTTACTGGCGTGCATCGCTGCCAACGGTGCTGGAGTTTGTATCGCAGGCATTTCATCAATATTAATCACACATGAATAAAGAGCTACTTCCCGGCATCAGACAGTTTGATCTGACGGGAAAAACAGCCGTGATCACAGGCGGTTCCAAAGGGCTTGGCTTTGCCATGGCGGCCGGGCTGGCTTCTGCAGGAGCCGATGTAATGCTTGTAAACCGCAACGCGGCAGAAGGGCAGGCGAGTGCGGCTGCACTTGGCGAATCGTATGGAACGCGCATCATTGCCTGTGCAGCCGACATTACGAATGTGGAAGAAGCGGATGGCATGGCTGCATTCGCCGCAGAAACTTTCGGGAAAATCGATATTCTGATCAACAGTGCCGGTATTAACATCCGCGGTGCAATTGATGCGCTTTCTCCTGCAGATTTTAACCATGTCATGAATGTGAATGTAAACGGCACGTGGCTTTCCTCGCGTGCCGTTACGCCTTATATGAAGCAGCAGAAAAGCGGCAGGATCATTAATCTGGCCAGTACGCTCGGGCTGGTCGGGCTGGAAAACCGCACGCCTTATACTTCCAGCAAAGGAGCCGTTGTACAGATGACGCGTGCGCTGGCGCTGGAACTCGCCCCTTTTAACATTCTGGTCAATGCAATTTGTCCGGGTCCTTTCCTTACCGAAATGAATCTTCCGATGGCAGACAGCGAGGAAGCCAGGAAAATCCTGAACACAACGGCACTTCAGCGCTGGGGCAATTTACGGGAAATTCAGGGCGCCGCCATTTTTCTTTCCAGCGAAGCTGCAAGTTATATGGTGGGGTCTATTCTGACCGTTGACGGTGGCTGGACTGCGCGCTGAAATTGTAATTTATCAGGATTTGTGCAAAGAAGACGAAAGCAGAAGTAACCCTAAGTATATACAAAAAATTTAAAATGTAAATATTTCTTTTTTAAATATAATAAAATAGTAAAGTTTGTAGTTATTAAGACAGCATGGAAGATTTTGCTTTGTTCAGGGATTTGAAAGCAAAAGGCGGGAACAGAATTGATAAAATCAACTTAAGTCTGTTAATCATTTTATTTTATTGCCTCCCATCATTATACAAGCGTTAATCATCCTTTAATACTTGTTCTTTTCCAAGAAAGCATATTCAAAAAACGCGATTGCTTGTTTATGTAAATAATTTCATATCTTTTTGTACAGATGGATCATTGCAATCCAGATCAGATCTGAGCCGGTAATTTTCAGCGCAAGGCTCAAATCACACCTGATTTCCTTTATTTATTACAAAAATTTTTACGGTAATCACTGCGGCTACGGCAGAATTGGACATTTCGTTTTTTTAGTTTAATTAATTGTGTAAAATAGACACTAAACCTTTATGAAGCCTACATGACAGCAAAAAGTGAACAATGGACCAAATAGGATTTTTTTAATTTTTATTATTTTTTAACTATTTACAATCAAGCAATCTATGGGGATTTTTAAAATCAGCAGGGACCGGACCTCAACCCGGTACTTATTTTCGCTTTTAATGACCATGTGTGTCATGACTGCGGCATTTGCTCAGGATGTTACGGTGAAAGGGAAAGTAAACGATGAGCAGACGCAGGGATTGCCGGGAGTAAGTGTGGTGGTAAAAGGAACATCGGTCGGTACGGTTACCGATCTGGAGGGTAACTATACCTTGAATGCGCCTGCAACAAGTACCCTGGTATTTTCCTTTATCGGTTACGTTACCCAGGAAATACCATTGGGCAATAAGACCAATCTGGATGTAAAAATGCTTTCCGATACCAAAGCACTCGAAGAAGTAGTGGTTGTGGGTTATGGAACGGCAAAGAAAGCTACCCTTACCGGCTCGGTTACAGCTGTAAAAGGAGCGGAACTTCAGAAAGCGCCGGCTGCCAACCTTTCCAATACATTGGGCGGCCGTCTTCCGGGCGTTTCTGCCGTACAGTCCAGCGGTGAGCCGGGCTATGACGGATCAGCGATCCGTATCCGGGGTACGAACTCGCTGGGTAACAGCAATGCACTGATCGTTGTGGACGGTGTTCCCAACCGTAGCGGTGGATTGGACCGTATCAATCCTGCTGACATTGAAAGTATTTCCGTTCTGAAAGATGCCGCGGCTGCTATTTACGGTTCGCGTGCAGGAAACGGGGTAATCCTGATCACAACCAAGCGCGGAAAATCGGGCAAGCCGCAACTTGCCTATGACCTTAACCTGGGAATGTCCCAGCCAACCCGCACACCAACCATGTCGAGTGCGCAGGAATATGCAACAATCCGTAACGAGTTGCAGATTTATGACAACCTTCCGGTAGGACAATGGGGTGGTGCCTTGCAAGGCTTCAATACAAACGGAACCTACAAAAGAACAGATAACGGAAACGTGCTGAATTCGGTCTTTACACCGGATGATATCAATAAATTCAGCAACGGTTCTGATCCTTTACTGCACCCGAATACAGATTGGTACGGCTCGGTAATCCGGAAATGGGCACCACAGCAACGCCACAATCTTCAGTTGACGGGCGGAAGCGAAAATATCCGTTACCTCGCGTCACTGGGACACATCAATCAGGAGGGGAATTATATCAACTCCGCAACAGGTTACAAGCAATATGACATGCGTGTCAATCTGGATACCAAAATCAATAAATATGTAAATGCAAATCTTGGAATAGCATTACGTGAAGAAGATCGCCGTTTTCCGAATGGCGGCGGCGCCGGTGATATTTTCCGTATGCTGATGCGCGGAAAGCCGACTGAAATTGCCATCTGGCCAGACGGACGTCCGGGTCCGGATATCGAAAACGGACAAAACCCCGCTGTGATTACGACCAATACAACCGGTTATAACAATGACAAAAGGGATTATATCCAGACCAACGGAACGCTTGAAATTCTTGTTCCGGGCGTAACCGGTCTGAAAGTAGTTGCCATGGCTGCTGTGGACAAGCAGGTACGTCGTCAGAAATCGTTTCAGAAACCGTGGACTTTGTATTACTGGGACAAAACATCCTTTGAAGCCGATGGAACAAGCCCGCTGCTGACCGGCTCGGTTCGTTCTACATTCAATGATCCGCGCCTTACCGAAACTGCATCGCAGGAACTTTCCATACAGCTTACCGGTCAGGTTTCGTATGAAAAATCGATTGGGTCGCATAACTTCAATGTAATGGCTGGTATTCAGCGTGAAAAAGTGGATGCCGACGGTTTCTTTGCATACCGCCGCTACTTTGTATCACCGATCGTGGATCAGCTGTTTGCCGGCGGAACGCCTGAGCAGAATATCGGAAACTCGGGAACAGCTACATTAAACGGTACAACCCTTAACAACACCGATCTTTACCAGCGTGCCCGTTTGAGCTATTTCGGTCGTGCAGGTTACAACTTCAAAGAAAAATACCTGGCTGAATTTCTCTGGCGTGTAGACGGTTCCTATGTATTTCCAAAAGACGGCCGTTTCGGTTTCTTCCCGGGTATTTCTGCCGGATGGAGAATTTCGGAAGAAGAATTCTGGAAAAACAACATCAACTTCCTGAACAATGTGAAGTTGCGCGGATCGTGGGGACAGATGGGAGCGGAGCCTTACTTCCTCGGAACCGAAATCCTTGCTGAATACCAGTACCTTTCCACAATGGGATTTGGTCAGTACGTGATCAACGATCAGGTTGCCAAGACGCTTCTTGAATCACGTGTAGCAAACAACAGCTTTACTTGGGAAGTAGCAAACAACAGCAACTTCGGTATTGAAGGAACGCTGTTCCGCGACAAGGTTTACTTCGAGTTTGACTATTTTGTGAATAACCGTTCCAATATCCTGATCCCGAAAACCGGTTCCACGCCTTCATCTGCGGGTATCGACGGCAAGCTTCCTCCTCAGAACCTTGGAAAACTGCAGAACAAAGGATGGGAATTCAAAATCGGATATGACGGAAGCGTAAATGACTTTACTTACTCTGTGAGTGTAAACGGAGGTTATGCCAAAAACCAGATCAAATTCTGGGATGAAACGCCGGGCAACCCGCCATACCAGCAGACAACCGGTATGCCTTACAATTCATTCCTGGCTTATCAGTACGACGGTGTTTTCAAGGATCAGGCAGAAATTGATGCCAACACCATTGATTACAGCGCTATTGCAGGGTCGCTTCGTCCCGGTGATATGAAGTTCAAGGACATCGGCGGCCCGGGACCGGATTTCAAACCGGATGGCAAAATCACAGCTGATGACAGACTTCGTTCTGACAAAACCAACCGTCCGCGTTTCACAGGAGGTGCAAACTTCAACTTCGGATACAAGGCATTTGACCTGGCCATTTTGTTCCAGGGAACCATGGGCGGTCTTCAGTACATCGGTCAGACAGAATCCGGCGATATCGGAAACTTCCTGAAATATGCGTACGATCACCGCTGGACCATTGACAATCCAAGTTCTGTAGATCCGCGTCTGGCCAACCGTAACAATACTTATTATACAAACAATGATATTGCCGGCGCCAACACTTATTTCATCAGAAGCAACAATTACCTGCGTCTTAAAAACATTGAGCTGGGCTATAACCTGCCTTCTGAAGTAGGAAGCAAGATCGGTTTGAGCAATCTGCGGATTTATGTAAACGGACTGAATCTTTTCACCATTGACAAGATCAAGATCTGGGATCCGGAATCCACTTCTTCAAACGGACAGTATTATCCGCAGTCAAGAGTTCTTAACGCAGGCGTACGTGTAACTTTCTAAGATCATAACATGAAATTGAATTATAAAAGCATACTATTTTTTGCATCACTGGCCACAGTCGGGCTGGTGTCCTGCGACACGGAATTTCTGGACGTAACGCCACCGAGCGAGATTGCAAGCGAGCAGGTCTGGACCGACGGCGCACTTTCAGAGGCCTTTGTTACCGGTATTTACTCCGGTCTTCAGCAGGGTGGTTTCAGCGAGCAGATGCTGGCCTCGCTCACTGACGAAGCGGTTTTCACGCATACGGGCCGCAACATCAACACGGTCAACGAAGGAAGTCTGAGCCCTTCCAACCTGGGCTGGGTGGACGATACCTACGGATGGAGCCCGATGTACCAGCGCATACGCTCGACCAACATCGCGATCCAGAACCTGAAAACAGCCACTTTCACTGATGAGACGCTGAAAAGCAGGCTGATGGGCGAGGCTTACTTTCTGAGGGCCTACTACTACCAGCAGCTGGTGCGCTACTACGGTTCTGTCCCGCTGATCACCAAGGTATACGATTTGAACGAGGATTATGCCGTAGCCCGCAACACCTTTGAGGAATGTGTGAGCTTCATTGTGAGCAATGCCGACAGTGCGGCCATGCTGCTGGAAGGCAAGACGCTGGTCAAAGGCCGTGCGACCAAAGAAGCTGCGCTGGCACTTAAATCCCGCATCCTGTTGTATGCGGCCAGTGACCTGCACGACATCCCGACTGCGAAGGCCAAGTCCAGCGTGATCGCTGCTTATGCCAAGCCTGAGTTTCTGGGGTATCTTTCCGGCGACCGCAAGGCACGCTGGCAGGCTGCACAGGCTGCAGCCAAGGCGGTCGTGGACCTGACGGCGAGCCGGGGCTACAAGCTGAACCTGACTGCGCCGGTAAGTGCTGCGGAGGGCAAGCTGAACTACATCTCCATCTCGATGGGGGGCGGAAGCACAGACAAGACCCTGGACGCATCGGCCGGAAACGAGATCATCTTTGGCCGCTACTTTACGCCGAGTTTGAGCGAAGGTGCACGCCAGACGGGTCTGAACAACGGTCCGAACGGCTACCACAACTGGGCAGGCAACACGCCGATCGGCCTTCTGGTGGATGACTACGAGATGATGGACGGAACGCCATTCAACTGGACCAACCCGGTTGAGAAAGCCAGTCCTTACGCCAACCGTGACCCGCGTTTCTATGCCACGGTGCTCTATG
>NZ_VCEI01000012.1 GCF_005860765.1 Dyadobacter sediminis
ATTCTCCTAAACAAATCTCCTTGTTTTGCTCTCTTCATCATGTCAAAGAACTTGGCCCTGATTGCCTCAGAACTGATGGCCCTGCCGCTCGCAAGACCCGTTATTTCCCGATTGGGAGTGCAAAAGTAGAAAGTCTAATTTTTAAATGCAATAAATTGACAAAAATATTTTTAATGTTTGAAAAGCATGGTTCTGAATCCTGTCCCGATTATGCTATCTGTTCCAATTTCAGCAGCTAATATTGCTGGTCAAATCGAATGTAGCGATTTAGTAACTATAAACATATAAGCAAGCCAGATACTAGCTTCACTGTCGACGATCGGAAATGATTTGGAATGTCGTCAATATGGTACTTCGGTGGAAAAGAACTGATGAACAAACCCGGTTTACCGCCTTAGTGGCAATTTATCAATGTAAGTAAGATAAAGTAGAAGATTAAGCTTGCATTCGTATTTTACTTTCAAGTGTCTGAATAAAACTTTCTGTAACTCCGGCCAATGCTGCAATTTTGGCCAGATCAGAATCTGTATTTAAAAGAAGGTTTTCAAAAAAACAGTTTTTTCTTCTTCACGGCCTTTTTCAATACTTTCTTCAAAGGTTATCATTTACACGGTTTACGTTATTCCCATACCATTTTTAATTCCGGTTAACAATTCAAACTGCTTCTCAAGTTACTGTTTATTTCAGGATTGTCAATCTATATAAAGGTTGTTAGAAAGAACAGGAAACGGTTAATCTGTTCATTATTGTACTTTTTGCTTTCAATCAGTGCTTTGATGATGGTCATGCAATGATCTGCCTTATGGCATTTTATAAACGAGCGTTACTAATATGCCACAAAGTTTTATTTTTGACAAATTATCATTGGAAGTGCATGAATTACATCTGTTATTACCGGGTATCGACCAAAGGGCAGGGAAAATCCGGACTCGGGCTGGGCGATCAGGTATCCATTGTCAACCGCTACCTTCGGGAAGGTGACCAGATCATTTTGGAATTTACCGAAATAGAATCCGGAAAGAAAAGTGACCGCCCCAAACTCCGGGATGCCATTCTGGCCTGTCAGAAAAACCAGGCAAAACTGCTTATTGCCAAACTCGACCGCCTTAGCCGGAACGTTGCCTTTGTAATGACACTCCGCGATTCAGGTGTCAATTTTGTTGCATGTGATCTGCCTGATGCCAATACGCTTTCAGTCGGTATGATGGTGACCTTTGCACAGTATGAAGCCGAGCGTACATCCGAACGGACCAAAGCGGCATTGTTCCAAAAGAAGCTGCAAGGGTTCAAACTTGGAAAGCCGGAGAACCTGACACGGGATGCTATACGCACTGGTCAGCAGATCCGGACGCAAAATGCGTTAACCCACAAGGCCAATGTGCAGGCTACGGAACTTGCTATGCTATACAGAAGTAAGGGTATGACTTATGCCCAGATTGCAGAGAGGCTGAATGAAACGCATTACCTTACTCGCCGGCACAAGCAATTTGACGGCAAGGCCATATACAGGTTGATTAAAAGGCATGAAGATGTTAAAAAAAAACAGCAATTATTTACCAGCTTTAACTGATAGTGGTTCTGAAAAGAGTTAAGGCTGGGATTTCTTCACATAACATTGCAGAAAGACTGCAAACCAGTATTCTGTTATTATGGACAGGATTGCAGGATACTTTCGCATACAAGTATATTAACCAGCGCATATTCCTGCGTACAGTACAGCACGTTCGCTTTTTTCTCTCTGGCCTTGTCCCGGTGAAACTGCATGTGAAAAGTTTTGTCTGCAACAAGAACCGAGTCCGGTAAATCCAGCATTGCAGCGTAATATCTTACAGCAGAAGTATCATTTACAGTAAATTGCGTAGCCAGCGGATTGGGTGACATCAATTCCACTACCTGAACCGATTCTGAAGAAGTACAATGATATCTGCGGACAAACTTGGCCTGAGCGCAAAAAGTTTCTGAACGTACGTCTGTTCTGTCCTCACAAGAGGCAAAAAGGCCTAATCCAAGCAGAAGTAAATAACCAAAGGTCTTGTTCATTAGCTTTTTAGCATTTTTGTAACAGGACTCTCTACAAACAACAAAGGTTGTAATTTTGATGACTGCTATGAGATTTATTTAATAAGATTTGTTTAATAAATACAAAATCAGGGGACTGGTATAAAGCAGATATATCATGATAAAATTCGGAACTAGCCAGAAGAACTTTATCCGTATCTGAAAGGGGCTTTTTCAAATGCTTGCAAATTACTTTCGGGTAAGATCACAATTCAGTGCGGTTGGAGCCATGCCGAACTTTTTCTTGAAGGAATATGAAAAGTGTGACAGACTTTCAAATCCCAGATTAAGGTAAATGGCTGAGGGCTTGTGATGCCTGGTTTCGATCAGGTGCTTTGCTTCGGTCAGTCGTTTGTCCTGCAGCCAATGACGGGGCGACGTACCGAATGTTTTCAGAAAATCGCGTTTGAAGGCTGCCAGACTGCGGCCGGTAAGCTGCGCAAATTTTTCAACAGGAACATTAAAATGAAAGTTACTGAGCATGAACTTTTCCAGGTCGATCTTGCTGGGTTCTGAAAAGTCAAACAAGAAGTTGCGCAGTCCCGGCACGGCAAGTAACAACAGTTTAACACCTTCCTTCACTTTCAAAATACCCATTTCATCGGTCATAGCTGCTCCGGAACTCCGGGCATATGGAACAACAGACTGGAAGTATCCCTTGAGGAATTCATTGGAAGGAATCAGGATATTAGGCGGGCCGATATGTTTCCTGTCTGCTTCTAGCTTTTCTTCCAACGCAATTCTGCGCAGCAGGTCCTCCTGAAGAGATATCACGATGGTTTCGTAATTTTCACCTGGCATCGGTGTTTTGGTGAGTGTCCCCAGCTGGTTTCTGCCGATCAGCAGCATTTCTCCTCCGGACATTGAAATGCTTTGTGCAGAGGTTTCCATAACAAATTGTCCTGAAACCTGTAATATCAGGGTATGATGGTTCCATAAACATACTTTCTCCTTCCGCTTGGCGGAGAGGTATGAGTAGAAAATCACTCCCGGAAGAATTTCTGCTGGACTGGTCATTTAGCGCTGTAAGTAAGTGCCGCCAAGTATGGCGCCTGTTGCAAAAGTAGTGTTCAAAGTGTTCATTTCTTCCGGTGTAAATACAATGTTCATCGCCGCAATGTTTTCCGGCAAACGTGATCTGCGGCTCATACTTACCAAAGGCATAATGCGGTCGCCTTGCTCCTTCACCCAAGCAATGGCAGCCTGCGCTGGCGTACAACCTTTACGACTGGCAAGTTGCTTTAGAACCTCGACTTTTTCCAGGTTACTGATTAGATTTTTACCTTGAAAACGGGAGAAATGGTTGCGGTAATCGTTTGCTGCAAGCGGTACTTTTATTTCGCCGGTCAACAGGCCCTCAGCAGTATTGGCAAAAGCTACTACGGAGATGCCCAACTCCTTTGCCGCTGGCAGCAGTTTACTTTCTATTTGACGGTCAGCGAGCGAATAGCCGATTTCCAGTGCACTTACGGGATGAATGCTGTTGGCTTTACGAAGTTGATCAGCTGTAATTTCCGATACGCCGATGTAACGCACTTTCCCTTCTCTGATCAGATCTGCAACCGTTCCGATGATGTCTTCCACCGGTACGCTGTTATCCATTCGGCTGGGCTGATAAAGGTCAATGGTTTCAACACGCAAACGGGTAAGAGAATAGTTTATAAAGTTTTTAATAGCAATTGGCCGCAGATCCATTCCCAAAGGCTGACCGTTGTGAAAGATAGCACCGAATTTTACACTGATGAAAGCATCATTGCGCCTTCCCTGAATGGCTTTCCCGATCAGCATTTCATTGTGACCGGCACCGTAAAAGTCTCCGGTGTTCAAGAAGTTGATTCCATTATCCAGGGCTTCCCGGATCGTAGCAATACTTTCTTTTTCGTCAGGAATGGAGCCGCCCCAAATGGAAGACATGCGCATACAGCCTAAACCAAGTCTGGACACGAACGGGCCATTCTTTCCCAATTGCATTTCTGTGCTATTTTTCATGATGCAAAGATCCACATTCCATACATCCGAAACTTTCTTCCAGGGCTCAAATAATTTGCCTGTAAAGCTCATTCAAGTTTAGAAATTCACTTTGACATTTGCTTGCAGGCTTTGTTGATCAGTGCTGTGGTAAATTCAGGCTTGACTGAAAATTTTGTCCTGTTGCAAGATCATTGCTGCCAGCGGGTTTGGTATTAACAGCATTAATGAACAAAAGTGAATCGTTATCTCAAAACACTTGCAAAAAATGAAATCACTTCGCTCGATTGCCTGCAAGATTTGTCTTTGGAATGTTCCGGATCCTTTACAGATTCCTTGCTGCCATGTTTCGTGATATTTATAAACAATTGTATAAAGAGGCATAAAGCAGAATTGCATCCCGCTTATCAAACACTTCTTTGCAGCACAGTACTTTTTGCGGATATTACAATAAAATTTTCTTGCATTTATGGAAAAGAAAAAGCATTCCAGATTCTGGATCAGACTGGCAACCTTATCACTGGATGTCATCAGCCTGATACGCCTTGCCTTTCTGTAAAGTCAGCTTTTCAGAAGCCATGTGGAAACAAGTTTTCTGTTGCGTTTACATTTTATGTTGGTGTAAAATGGGCTTTATTTTACTGTATCACAGGCATTTGCAGCTTTTATGCAAATGAAGCGGCACTTGATTCAGTGCTAGAATCGGTGCCAGATGCAGTGCTGTTACTGATGCTGATTGAATTGCGTTTCTTTCTCCTACCCTGCTGCCTGCGGTAGCATTGATGAAAATGTATCCAGTGCTGATGACGACACTGTTTTTAAGTAATGGTTCTGATACAAATAAATACGGTATTGAAGTTTCCCGTTGTACACTATATTTTTAAGTATCTGCAATCAGTTATTCCCTGTGTTAAAGACTGTTTATTCATGTAATTTAAAGGTGCTTCGAGTGCATAAATCAGCACTTGTTTTAGTGCTGTAACCAGTGCTAAATTCGATGGTTGCATAAGTTCAAAACCGGCAATTCAGGATACCTGTTAAAAAGGGAAATTTAGTGCTGAAAACAGTGCTTGAATTAGTGTCGATAACAGCATTCGATTAAGTGTTGCATTCAGCACCGATTGCAATACTGAATAAAGTGTTTGTTTTAGTACTGTTTATTCCATTTATTGCAGTGTCATTTTAAATTCAAACAGTGGTAATATCATTTAACTCAATCAAGGGCGGAGTTGGCAAAAGCACTATGGCTACAACTTTTGCAGCATGGCTGGCCAGCAAAGGCCAGGACGTTCTGCTAGTGGATGGCGATGATCAGGAAACAGCTTCGGATTTTACTGCCTGGCGCGAACAAACGCTTGGACAAACCGGCTATACACTCGTAAACATGACAGGGGCAAATCTGCGCAAGCAGGTTGAAGCCATGAAACCAAAGTACGATCACATCATTATTGATACCGGCGGCCGCGATACAACCAGCCAAAGGGCAGCACTGATTGTCGCCGATGTATCCATGATACCTTTTGCGCCAAGAAGTTTTGATCTTTGGACAATCAACAAGGTCATTACATTGATCGATGAAATTCAGTCTATACGCTCCAATCCCCTGAAAATTTATACATTTCTGAGCCGTGCGGACATCAAGAGTGCCGACAACAGAGAAGTTGCAGAAGCTTTGAGCAGCTTTCCTGAACTTACATACCTTCCTTATCCAATAAGCAACCGGAAAGCATTCAGTAATACAGCAGGAATCGGGCTGGCCGTATTTGAAGCAGAGCAGCCCGATCTGAAAGCAGTTGCAGAAATAGAAAATTTATTTAACCACGTATTGTATGGCAACCACGCTACCACCAGCGCGTAAAAAGAATCTGTCAGAAGCAGAAATCGAAGCTGTGATCAACAGAGGCGGATCAACTATTTCCAAAAGCTCCAGTCCTGAAAAGCCAAAGCATATCAACATCAGACTGACCGAAAAGATCATTGGTGAAATTGAACAGTCCAGAGCAAAACGCCCCAGAAAACCGGGATCGCCCAAGTTGGGTATCAGCATTCACGACTGGATTGTAGAAGCGGTGCTCGATAAACTGAGCAGTGAAAGCCAGTACGAAAAATAGTGCTGGAAACAACACTGAATGAAGTGCAAGAACTAGTGCCAAATTAGCTTCAAAGCTGCAAGATTGATATGGAGGACAAAGAAAAAATGCAGGTGATCGAAATCGAAGGCAATTCTAAAAGCGATTTCTTTTTAAGTCGCATTGACAGGAGTGTAGCTGACAATCTTCATGATATCAGAAAATCATTCGGGGAAGATGCAGGGATTGTCAAAGATTTCATTGTATTTATCAGCAAGAATCTGAAAAGGGATCTTTTTGGATATACCAAATTTACGTTGAAAGACTTTTGCAAGGAGTCTGGACGAAACAGGCAGGATCTTGCCAAAAAACATCCTTACTTCGTCATGAATCCAAAGGCTCCGGTTCCGGAATATTTTGGTCATGAATTCGTCTCTGTATTTGATTATGCATTGTTCAATATGCTGCAAAAGAATATCATATTCGCCAAGTCCTATGCAGTGAATACAAAAAACGAAATTGTCCAGCTTAAAAATTTTCCCATTCTCAAAGATATCAGGTTAAATATCAACAGGCAGTCCAATACAATCAAGGTTTATGAAATCAGGATTTCTGACGAATGGCTTGATGGCTTTATAAGCAGGTACTATACCATCGAAACCAATGGATACCCCAAAATCGGCAAGGGCAGGGGAGGAGACGGAAGAAAAAGCCTTTATCTGATTCTTCAAAGAACCAGGCATCAGTTGCTAAGTCAGAAAGAGACAACAGCCAGGTTTTCTGTGGATTATCTTTCAGACTTGGCTGAGCTGGAAGTGGAGGAAAACAGGTTCCGGAAAAAGTCGTTGAAAAGAATACTTGATTTTTTTATCGAGAGAGGCGAGTTTCCTTTGTCATACCGATTTATAAAAGGAAATCCTTCGAAACTGAATCAAGAAGAATACTGGGTCGAATTTGATTTTTCAGATGCGGTGAATATCAGTTCTCTTTCTGAAAAGAAAGGCGATCATTTGTTTTTCACTACCCTTATGAATGAACTGAAGGCCATGTTTTCTTTCAAATACGTCAACATCACGATCAAGGACGAAACAGACGTATTTCAGCGTTGGCTCACGAACGTGGATGCCGATCTGGATGCAAAAGCCGATATTCTGATATCTTCCTACTACAAAGCTTATAATCAGCAGCTTACTGTAATACAAGCTAAACAATTTATAAAAGATGGTTTTTTCGTGAAATAGTTGCTGTCGAGTATTGCCACGCTATTTTTATTCTCATACGATAACCGGGGCTGCAAAACCTTGATAAATATTTCATTTTGGCCTTTGCTGTCGAGTATTGCCACATTTCGGGTGCTGGCTTGCCGATGCATTGGCTAAACTGCTGTCGAGTATTGCCACGCTCCTGTTACTGATTTTCGAGTTTGTAATTTGTTACTTTAAGCACTTGTTACTTTACGGTATAAGCAAGTTTAAAAAAAATAGTTGAATGCTTTGCTGTCGAGTATTGCCACAAACTTGTCGAGTATTGCCACGTTGCTGTCGAGTATTGCCTCACTGCTGTCGAGTATTGCCTCAAAATGCGATTTTGCTGTCGAGTATTGCCACGTTGCTGTCGAGTATTGCCTCACTGCTGTCGAGTATTGCCACGCACCCCCCTTTGCTGTCGAGTATTGCCACGCTAAAAACCGCCTCTGTTGAACGTGGAGGGCAGTTGCTGTCGAGTATTGCCACCAAATATAT
The DNA here is from genome assembly GCF_005860765.1 of Dyadobacter sediminis. Taxonomy (GTDB): domain Bacteria; phylum Bacteroidota; class Bacteroidia; order Cytophagales; family Spirosomataceae; genus Dyadobacter; species Dyadobacter sediminis. Next base: position 7,838 of record NZ_VCEI01000012.1, read on the forward strand.
AGTTATATATAAAAATATATATTTAGAAAAAATTTGATTTTTTGATTTTTGAAAAGCGAATTGAAAGGAAAATTCTGCACCAAAACCAACGCGCAAAAACGGCTTGCGTCGCTTCGCGCACGCCTTGAAAATCTTCTAGGGGGGAAACATTATAGACAAACAGAACGTGATTACTTATAACTAAATTATTAGTTATATTTCTATGGTTAAGAACGTGCGGATTTATATATAATTCTCTAAAAAGCCCACGGCAACTAAATATTTAGTTGATTTTCTGCCTTTTTGTCAGATTTATAAACGGAGATTATTTTAAGAACAGCTTTAGCATACATAAAGACCGCAGCTGTTGCGCATATATAAAAATTCATTTTCCCGGCATAAACACCCTGTTTTTAATTTGTAACAACACAGATCAAAGCTTTGGTTAACCGAATTATAGAATGAAATCAGGTAATTTATGCAAGTGTCATTTGCATGAATTCAAAATCCGGTTATGTACATGCAAGCCGGCACACGCTATCATTTGGTATTGACAAGCTCTTTACATCACCTGATATATAAACCCTGCATTATAGAAGAGATCGATGGACAGAGAGGCAAAAAAGGCCGCTTAAACGAGGGTCTGCTAATAAGACTATGACCTGAGTATATCAGTAGCTTTCTTGAAGCTTACTTTTACTCTTGTCTGAAGCCGGAAAAGAACCTGGGATCATGTAAATTACATTGTTCAGTACGAGGTTTTTCTTACAAATGTCCGGAAAACGGCGTTAGTAAACTACGCTTTTAGTTTTGAGGCATAATTTATACACTGTTCTATACGAAATTTCCAGTTGCCTTGAAATAGGGTTCTTCTGGTCCG
>NZ_VCEI01000013.1 GCF_005860765.1 Dyadobacter sediminis
GGATAGATATCATTTCAGAGCGCACCAGGGAATAGATCGAAAAAAGCCTGCAGAGCTGTTTGAAATGTGCGCCTAAAACAACTAACAAACCTAAATTAGTGGTCTAACATAATCGAGGTATCATAAAATACATAAATCTACAATTATATAAATATGTATTTATGTATTTAGTTTTGGAATTATGTAATAGTATAATTTATAATTCTAGTAAATTTGGCTATGGCAAAAATCATTACCATAGCCCATCAAAAAGGCGGTGTAGGAAAAAGTACATTAGCTTTAAATCTGGCTATTTGCTTTCAGGAAGAGTTATCAGTTGCTTTAGTAGACATTGATGTGCAAGGAAGTATTGCAGATCTAAAAAACGATTTTCCTGACTTATCGATTATTACTGAAGACCAGTTCGATCAGATTCAAAAGTTGTCTTATGATTTGATTGTAGTTGATACTCCACCATACTTATCAAGTCGTTTGCCTGAGCTTTTTAAAATATCCGACTATGTTTTAGTACCTACAAAAGCTGGCTTTTTTGATGTTATGGCAATTCGTTCTACGTTGCAGTTGATTGAAGAAACAAGAAAGAAACATCATTCTTTAAAGTCAGGTATTGTACTGAATATGGTTAAGCCTCGTTCTGGTGTTACAAGTGAAGTCCAGGAGCTACTGAAAACTTTATCCATTCCTTTACTGCAAACTATTATACATGACCGGGTAAGTTTTACTCGGTCGCCTTTAACGGGAGGAGTACTAAACGGAGAAGATCCTAAAGCCAAAGAAGAGATTACTTCATTAGCAGAAGAAATAGTAGAAGCAATTTCTTAAAATAATGAAGATTATGTAAATGCATATTACATAAATACATATTTTTGCATTTACATAAATACATAAATGTAGATGTTATATGGGTAATGATTATAAAGAACGAATGGGCGGATTAGCTAACCGGTTAAAGTTAGAGCAACCAAAAATGCCTATTCAAGAAGTGAAGCCAGTATTAAAAGAGGAAGTTAAAATTGCAACTGCTCAGCTAAATGTTTGGATATCTAAAGATTTAGTAAAGCGGATGAAGTCTTATGGTATAGAGAATGAGTTGTCACTAAAGGATATTACTACTCAGGCCATTGAAGCTTATTTAAAAGAAGCTGTACCTACAAATTAATTGTAATTGCTTAAAAACTATTCTAACAATGAACATACAATTTTTAGCTAACAATCAAGGTAAGATAACGGCCGTTCAGCTGCCAATAAAAGACTGGAAAGAATTGGAACGTAAAGCAGAAGCTTACGATCTAGCAGCTAGTATCCGGACTGGTTTAAAGGAAGTAGAATTAATCGAAAAGGGAGAAGTAAAGCCAAAGTCTTTAGAAGATTTACTGAATGAGCTTTAGTATAATTGCTACTCCTAATTTTGAGCGAGAACTCAAAAAGATTGCTAAAAAGTACCCTTCTTTAAAATCAGACCTTTTGCAATTACAAAGAAGTTTATTAGAAAATCCTATGCAAGGAGATGAGGTTTTTAAGAATTGCTATAAGGTTCGCTTTGCAATTAAGAGCAAAGGACGAGGTAAGAGTGGAGGTGGACGTTTGATTACCTATGTTAAAGTTCAGCGAGAATCCATTTACTTATTATCTATTTACGACAAGTCCGAGAAAGATACTATTCCAGATGAGATGATCCGTTATTTACTTCGTGATATCTCCTAGGTTGTTATTATAAAATCAGACTGGAGAACACTAATAAAACGATTATTAAATAGAAACAGATCAAAACATCCATTATAACTCCATTATAGAACAGAAATAGGCCAAATATAAAAATCCAATCTAAAATCAGCTAGGATCAAACAACTTAAAACCCTTATATCATCCTAATATCTTACTATAAGCCACTTAATTCACAGCATCTAGCTATTTCTCCCTTGCAATTCACTTATATTCCCAACTAGAACCTACCTTCTTTACTATCCCCAATTGTTCTATTTATAGAAGCAAGAAGGAATTACGCTGCGCGATAATTCATTCTTGCTCTGCGAGGCTAAAATACTGATATTCAATATGATATGTGTTTTATATTTTACAATTAATATAAATGAAATATATTTTGATATTTAATATTGCCTATATGACTTTAAATAGCTTATTTAAGTATATCAACTGATATATTAGGCTATGGAAAAGAAGTACAATAAGTCAGTCCGTTTTACGGAGATAACCGATGAAAAATTCGGGAAAATCGCCGAGAAGCTGGGGCGCAGCAAGCAGGATCTGCTTGCTGAAATGGTTGACTATTTCTATAAATCCAAGAAGGATCCGGCAGATCTGAGCGACGAGCTGCTGAAGAAAGAGCTGGGGCAAGGCATTAACCGGATCATCAGTTTTATCAAAGTTCAGGAAAAGGATATCTTAGCCCCGATGCTTGCCGAGCATAAAATACAAGCCGGGCAGGTCAAGGAGTTGGGAAGCCAGTTTGAAGCTTTCTTTGAAATGCTTCCGGAGGGCAAGATGCGGGGCCAGTTTGCCAGCCTGGCCACAGAAATGCTCAGGTCTTTCCATAGCAGCAAAGAGGTACTTTTAGAAGTACAGAAGAACCAGAGGGAGGTCTATGCTATGCTAAGGGGGAAGGAGAGGTTACAGGATCATTATATCAAGATCCTGGAGAATTACATTCAGGTCCGGGACGGTCTAAATTCTTTGACACAATCCAAACTGATCAGAGATCTTCAGGACGAAACCCGTCGCCAGCTTAAAATGATTTGATTATGGCTCATGTAAACATTACTGCAAGTGAAACGGGCGGCAATACCGGCAGCTGCGGGCAATTGACGGACTATTTGGAAAAGGAAAACCAGAAGCTGAACAAAAAAGAGTTATGGTTTGACCAAGGGCGTGATGATATCGGGCCTGACCAAGTTAAATCTGGGATCGACCAGAATGTGGCCAAGCTTAAAAAGACTGAAGCCAAGTTTTACCTAATCAATATCAGCCCTTCCGGAAAGGAGCTCGACCATATTGGCAATGATCCGCAAAAGCTAAAAGCCTTTGCGCGTGAAGTAATGAAAGAGTATGCAGAGAATTTTAATAAAGGGCTATCTGAAAAGGATATCAAATACTATGGAAAGATCGAGTACCATCGTTACTATACGCATGAAGATCAGGAAGTAAAGCAGGGCCTCCGTCAACGTGGAGAAGCGAAAGAAGGAAGCCACATGCATGCACAGTTGATCGTGAGCCGCAAGACGGCAGACAACGGCCGGCTGATCAGCCCCATGACCAACCACCGGGGGAGCAATGCCAGCCACAGCAAGAAATTCGGGCAGTTTAATCGGTTGGATTTCACAGAGCGCTGCGAAAAAGCCTTTGACCGAACGTTTGGCTATGTACGTGAGCTGAGCGAAACCTTCCAATACCGGAAGGTGATGCTAAACGGGACAGTGATGCAGCGTGCTGATATGATTGTAGCCGAGCAAAGCCGTCAGCTCAAGCAAGCTAAAGAGCATAGCCAAGCTGTCGAGCAAAACAAAAGGGAAAAGAAAGAGTTAGCACAGCAGCCTAAAATAACAGACAAGCAAGCGCATCAGAAAGAGAGGGGCCGCCATCTTTGTATGTAAATTAAAACTATTCTGTGAATTTGGCGATGAAGTTATCATATTGGAGTAGTTGACCAGTAAGTATCAACAATACAACTGCTTCATACACTGCTTATTTTTACTATTATTTTGAAAATATAGATTTACTATTACAATACAATGTAAATATTTATTGTTAATGAATTAATAAGAATTTTAAATTTGATAATGAGAATTGTACATTCAAAGATTTAATGACAACACATTTTTTTATTAAATGAATAAAATAACTGGCTTCTTAAATGAGAATAGCCGCTTAATTGCTGTAAAAAGTTATGATATACTGGATTCTTTACCAGAGCAAGACTACGACAATATAACATATTTAGCAGCTCAATTTTGTCAAACTCCAGTATCACTAATCAGTTTTATAGATGATACCAGAGAATGGTTCAAATCTAGTCATGGACTGAAATTAAAAGAAGTCTCTCTTAGTCACTCAATTTTTACACATTATACACTTAATCCAAGTGAAACATTTATTATTACTGATTTGTGTCAAGATGCATGCTTTGCAGAAAACCCGTTAGTAGTTTATGCACCTCATATGGTTTTTTATGCGGCTACCCCTCTTATTGATGAAGACGGGTTTGTATTAGGGTCATTATGCGTTATTGATAATCATCCTAGAACATTAAGTCAGGATCAGATAAAAACTTTGGAGATCTTATCCGGGCAAGTCATCAATCTTTTAAAACTAAGGCGAAAAAATAAAGAATTAAATGAAAAAGAAGCGGATTTCAGGTCGTTGCTAAGTCAGGCACCGGTAGCAATAGGTCTTTTTGTAGGTAAGGAAATGCGAGTTGATCTAGCAAATGATTTAATGATATCATATTGGGGGAAGGGACCATGTGTAATCGGAAAGCCATTGATTGAAATAATCCCAGAAATAAAAGAGCAAGGTTTTTTAGAAATCTTAAATAATGTTCTTGAAACTGATGTACCATATATTACTCAAAATACTATAGCACAGCTAGAAATTGATGGTGTATTAGGATCTTATTACTTTGATTTTATTTATCAACCAATTCATGATCAAAAAGGTAGTGTTTATGCAGTCATGAATATTGCTGTGGATGTTACTGATCGGGTCTTGACTCAGCAGAAAATTGATTTAGCTCAGCAACAGATACTGACCTCATTCGAAGAATCGCCAGTAGCAATTGCGTTAATAGATGAGTTTGAACTTACTTATAGGATGGCTAACCCCTTCTATTGCCAACTGGTTGGTAGGACACCTGAGCAATTGATCAATAAGCCTCTTTTAATAGCAGTACCTGAAATTAAAGAACAAGGCTTTGATCAAATCCTGAAAAATGTTATTGCTACGGGTATCTCTTATATAGCTCCTGAAGTGTCTGTAGATCTTATTCGAGATAGTAAATTAGAAACAATTTATGTCAATTTGACTTACCAGCCAAGGCGCCAAATCAATGGAGAAATTTCTGGTGTCTTAGTTATTGCAACAGATGTTTCCATGCAGGTTAGAAGCCGACAGAAGATAGAAATTAGTGAAAATAAATATAAACAATTGACAGTTGAGCTTGAAGGAAGAGTTAAGCTTAGAACACAAGAACTAACTATACTTAACGAAGACTTGCTTCGCTTGAATGATAATCTTCGTCAATTTGCCTATATAGCTAGCCATGATCTGCAAGAACCCCTTCGTAAAATTCAAACATTTAGCTCTATACTTAGTGAAAATCTTGCGGATAAAATAGATGAAAACTCCATAGACCTTTTGAATCGAATTAATGTATCAGGTCAAAGGATGTCTGCATTAATTAAAGATTTACACAAGTACTCACTTGTGGATAGTCGTAAGCAGAAATTTGGTTTGGTATCATTAAATACAGTTTTAATGGACGTATTAGAAATTTTGAATTACGAAATTCGTAAATACAATGCAACTATTGAATTTGAGCAACTGGGTGTTGTAGAAGGTGACAAATCACAACTTATGCATCTGTTTCAAAACCTGATATCTAATGCAATTAAATTTACACGACCTAATGAAAATCCTAGAATAAGTATTGAATATTTCATTCGTCATAGAAGTGAGTTACCAAAACATTTGGTATTTAGTAGCAATGCACCATTATTCCACCAAATTAATGTTAAAGACGAAGGCATTGGATTTGATATTAAATATTTAGATCGAATATTTCAGGTTTTTCAAAGGCTACATACCAAAAATGAATTTCAAGGTACTGGAGTTGGATTAGCTATATGTGAGCGGGTAGTTTTAAATCACAATGGAGTAATTACAGCAATTAGTGAGCTTGGACAGGGAGCTACATTTTGTGTGTATTTGCCAGGATTTCCGATATAAATAATAGTTAAAAGTAGATAGTTTGTTTATAAGATAATTTTAGAAAGTAAATCCGAAAAGTACAAACTGGTATTACTTAGATTAGGGTAAGTAATTATAATAAAATCCAGAAATGGTTCCTGCAGTTTTTATAACGGATTTTATGTTAAATGAGAAAACACAGAACAAGAGGGTAGCAGCGGTTTTGCGAAAGTTCTTTAATTAGTACAAAGAGAGAGCACTTTCTTAGTTTTGTTTATAACCATGAACTTTTGTTGTTTCAGAGAACAAATACACCTTTGAGGTGGCTCCAAAAAACGGCACACATTTTTGCACATCCTGATGCAAAATGAAAGACCCAAAAACGTTAAAGACTCGTAGGAGCTATGACGCTGAGTTCAAGCAAGAAGTATTTAGAATGCTGGCT
>NZ_VCEI01000014.1 GCF_005860765.1 Dyadobacter sediminis
TCTTGAACTGCTTTAAAAACTCATCAGTCAACAAATCTTCTGGTCTCATAAACTGTGTTTTGTTAAAAGTAAAAAATCGGAGTTACAAACCCCGATTTAAACTTTACACAGATTTTGAGATAGTGTCTGTTTTAAAAAACAGATCTAGATTCCCTCCACAATGGATGACGATCAAGGCAATAGCCAAGTCCCTGATTTCCATGGCAAACCTTCATTTGGCGGTTTTTATATCCTATGTTATTGAGTTTTTTGTACATAAATACCAAGCTACTACATGGGTATCTGACATCATCGCGAATTCTAAGCTTAAAACAAGAAAATTCATATAAATTTATCAAGACGCTACTTGTAGGTAGTCGGTTTGATTTCTTATATATGGTGTTCCTCTTTGAACTACTGCTATAACACGACTTAGCAATTTATTACGAACTCCATTAAGTGCAACTAACTTAGGTTTCCCCTCCGCTATTTTGCGGTTATAATAAGTTGAGAACTCATTGGGAGATTGAATAGCAGCATTTGCTCCATTGCTTAGTAGAGCCTTCAGTTTCATATTCCCAATCTTACTTAATTTACTACGGCCATGAATACTACTCCCTGAGGTATATTCGAATGGAGCTGTTCCGGCAAAGCATGCTAGCTTGCGCCAATTATCAAATCCACTAAAACAGTTAGTATGTACTAACAGGTAAGCTGCAGTTTGCAAGCCAATGCCTGTAACCGAAGTAGCTAACTGATAAACCTGATGTACCTGCTGATCCTCAGCAATGATCGTTTGCAGTTGCTTGTCAATCAGAATTATGCTGGCACTAAGTTGAGTAATATGTTTCTGGCTATCCTTTACAATTGTGGAGCTGAATTGATTATCAGTAAAAGCAGCTAATTCCTGGGCTGCTATTTGTAAGGCTACCTTGCTTTTTACCAACCTCTGACGATAGGCAAGCAAGTGCTGAATTTTAAGCAGTGCCTGGGATGGAAGTTCAGACAACTTGATTTCATCACGGTACAAGTAAGCGAACCGAGCCAGCATATACGCATCTGCTTTGTCATTCTTGGCTCTTTGAAGGCCCATTGACCTTTTAACGTGTAGTGCTGACTGAAGTGAATAATTAAGCTTGCGCTGATTGAAAAAGCAACATAGGGGAAGAGCATATATACCTGTATGTTCCAAGCAAAATAAAACGCCGGCACTACTTTGTCGTTGGTTTATCCAAGTCAAAAGCTTCTGAAAACCTGAGGGCCTATTCTCGAATTGTTGATGAAATGATGGTTCGGTAGCTGAAACATAAAGTACAGCATCGATCGTTAATTTGGATATATCAATACCAACAAAGCAAGTAAATGTCATGATTCTTTAAAAATTAAAGTAAAATATACCGTGATTGGAGTCAGCTGATACCTTTATTAGGCCTTGATGCCTATAATTCTAATTGGCTCGTATCCAACCTTACAGCTCTGGTCCTAATTCGCGGGAGAGGTCATTAACCTAGCGGCGCCCTGAGTTCACCAGAGCTGCTGGTAAGGTGTGGCAATATAGGATTTAAATTAGATGTCAAAGCTAAAGGCGGCGCCCGCCAACATTAAGACAATGCAAGGCTGGCTATATCTCACCATAATACTGGATTTAACTGACAGGAGAGTAATTGGATGGGCACTTAGTTCAACAATGAAAGCCATTGATACTTTGATATCTGCATGGAATATGGCTTGTAAAAATAGAAGTATTACAAATAAACTGATTTTTCACTCGGACAGAGGTAATGTGTCGTCCTTAAATAACCTTAAAGTTTGCGTGCTGCTGAAATTGGTTGTCGGAAATACTACATCAAAGGTCAAATATGCTGCTGCTAAACTACACGCTGAAATCTTATACCTCTATTACTTTCTCCCATCTAGTTCAAAGCTTATCCCCGAGCAGGAAATATCCTATTGATTGTAAGGCCTGTTGCTGTCATTCAACAAAGTAATACTTGGTTTCGATAATGGCTTCACTAATACACTGGACACTACTGAGGTGTTTGTAAGCGTGAATAGTATTTAGGTATCATCCTAATAGGAAGTCCTATTCGTTTTTTAACCAATGTTCTTATATTGCTGCTTAACAAATGGGAAGCAATAAATGAGTGTTTTACCGGATCAATACCCCTTAATTCTTTCTGAGCTGAAAACAGCAATCCGTCAAAGCCGCTTTAAAGCGCTACTATCTGCAAATGCTGAGATGCTTTTGCTCTATTGGAAAATTGGGAAAACAATTCTGGATCAGCAAGAACAGTTCGGATGGGGATCAAAGGTAATCGAACAGTTGGCAAAGGACCTTCGAAGTGAGTTTACTGATATGCATGGCCTTTCTGTGAGAAACCTTAAATATATGCGTCAGTTTGCCAAGGCTTACTCGGATTCTGAATTTGTGCAAGTGTCACTTGCACAAATTACTTGGTACCATCATATTACTTTATTAGGTAAAGTAAAGGATGAGAGTGATAGGCTGTTTTATATTCAAGAGACAGCCAGGAATGGGTGGTCAAGAGACATCATGGTTATGCAGATTGAATCGGGTTACCTAAAAAGGAAAGGGAAAGCCATAAGCAATTTTGAAAATCGCCTCCCTCCTACCCAGTCTGATCTTGCACAACAAGTCACAAAAGATCCTTACCTGTTCGATTTTATTTCCCTGGCTGAAAACTATAAGGAAAAGGATCTGGAAAACGCATTAACAGATCATATCGTTAAATTTTTACTAGAATTGGGGGCCGGCTTTGCATTTGTTGGTAGACAATACCACCTGAACGTCGGCGACTCTGATTTTTACATTGATCTGCTCTTTTACCATTTAAAGCTTAGGTCATATGTAGTCATTGAGCTTAAGACTGGTAAGTTCATTCCAGAGTATGCGGGAAAACTAAACTTTTATCTTTCCGTGGTAGATGATGTCTTGAAAACCGACTTGGATCAACCAACCATTGGTCTTTTAATCTGTCAGGATAAAAACAAAGTCGTTGCTGAATACGCCTTAAAAGACATGAATAAGCCAATTGGCATTGCAGAATACAAGATTACTGATAGCATCCCCCCAAATCTTAAAGGAAATCTTCCAAGTATCGAAGAACTCGAAAAAGAACTTGAATCTCTGGCGAAGGAGGATAAAGACTTCGGTTAAGTATTTAGTTAATTTTACGAAGCAAATGACACAGTGGGTCCGTATAGCACTTTAAGAATGTCCGTTTGTAAAATGCCATTACATAATTAAAAGATTCAGGTAAAGAATTTGATAAACAAGCAGTCTCATAACTCTATCCTAACAGTATTGACTGTTCAAGTTTCCAAATTTTGAAAACTGCATAACGCTTTAATTTTGCAAATGTGATAGTAAAGTCGTTTCAATGGATCCAGAAATGTATATCAAAATATTTCACATGCTGGTATTAAGCTGTTTTACACTGGATTAACTAATTTTAACAGTGGGAAGGTTGGTTCTTCTGACATTAAAGTTTTATGTGAGAGTCAGGTGTACTATCGACACTAATTATATTCAATACTAATCTATTGGTTTTTAAATGTTTAAAAAGACAAAGTAGATTAAGATCAAAAACGGCTTAAATACTAGGAAATGGGGCTTTACATTTGTAAATAAATTTTACTGCAATGCTCTTCCTATGCTATTTTAAATTTTATCTCGATTGGAAATATCGTTTGAAAATAAACTTTTACGTGACATATGTGAAGACTCAGAAATTGCTGAATATCAATTTAATCAATGGAAGGCTCATGTTCTTACTTCAAGACTTGCAGATTTAAGAGCGGCTGGTAATGTAAATGATCTACTTGTGGGACATCCAACCCTCATCTCGTCGCAGAATGGCCAAGAAAAATACAAAGTTGAGATAGTGAAGGATCTGGCATTGTATTTTGTATCCAACCACCTGAAACAACCTTCCGGTTCCAATGGAAAGATTGATTGGTCAAGAGTTACACAAATAAAAATAGTAAATATTGAATAATATGGCATTTCAGCCGAAGTGGGCATCCGCGCCTGGTACTACTATCAAGGAAGTTTTGGCAGACAAAAATATTTCGGAAAACGCTTTTGCCGAACGGATTGGACAACCACGCACTTTTGTTTCCAGGCTTTTAAGAGGACATGAACCCATTACTGGAAAGCTAGCCCAGCAGCTTTCAGGCTGCTTGGGTGCCTCAAGTGATTTCTGGATTCATCGAGAGGACCAGTATCGGGAGGATTTGGCACGAATCGAGGCAGGTGCATGGCTAGCTCAACTACCTATTAAAGACATGATTAAATTTGGTTGGATTGACAAATCTAAAGATTTGTTAAATGGATGCCTTGAATATTTTGGTGTTGATAGTGTTGGTAAATGGAATGAGACATATGATCGACTTAATGTGCAGGGTTCATTTCGAACCTCTTATAAAATATCGTCAAAATTTGGATCAGTCTCTACATGGATAAGACAGGGAGAACTCGAAGCAGGCAAAATTGACTGTCTTCCATGGAACTCCGACAAATTTGTTGAGTCTCTACCGGCTATTAGGGAACTAACACGAATCAAAGACCCTAGGATCTTTATTCCCAAGCTACGCACACTGTGTGCTGCATCGGGTGTAGCTCTGGCAATAGTTAAAACACCAAGTGGATGTACTGCTAGTGGAATGACGAAATTTTTGACAAAAGAAAAAGCACTATTAATGCTCAGTTTTAGATTTTTGTCGGATGATCAATTTTGGTTTACATTTTTCCATGAGGCTGGACACTTAATTTTACATGGGCAAAATGAGGTCTATTTGGAAGACAAGGAGTTAAATAATGCAAATGTAGAGCAGAGAGAAATTGAAGCTAACTCATTTTCATCTGAGATGTTAATTCCCCATCGGTATCATACTCAATTGCGTAAATTAAAAGGAAAGTGGAATATATCGAGATTTGCCTCAAATTTGGGTGTTTCCACCGGAATTGTAGTTGGACAAATGCAATATTATCGATTCGTAGAGATGAATCAATTAAATGGCTATAAGAGGCGTTTTAATTGGGATCAGGTTGACTCAGTCATTTTTCACAACAATTGACGTTATAGAGACCTATGAGTATCTTAACCATTGAAATACTCATAGGTTCCAGGGCTTTTTTGCCAATTACAGAGAGCATCTTCTAACACTTGCATTCCGAATGGTAAATTCAACTTAGCCTCCAGGAGATTAAGCAATTCTTCCAAATCCGGTTTTGATATGCTAGCTGTTGATGATCCGCCAAATAAAAGCCGAGAGCCACGAACGGGACCAGTAGCATCTTGGAGATATGTTCGGCCTGGTTCTATTTGTACAAGATTCAATTTACCAATACTAGTAAGATAATCGAAACGAGCAGTTCTCCCAAACCTGTGAACCCGTCTCATTGACCTGTATAACAAATCAAAAATCTTTCGAGGATCTTCCGGAGATTGATTCACAAATCCTTCGAATCTTGAAACGTGATCATCACCTATCCAGTCCAGGTAACTATTAATTACGTGTACGGTCCCGCTTCTACTGGAATATTTTAAGGATTCATACTTTCGGTGATTTCCAAAATGGCCAGCTCTAGTAAGTTCTAGTTCATGGTCTTCCATCCAATTCGAGAATTCTTCGAAGTTGTTTTTTACTGCATCCCATGTCCAAATTCTAGAATTACCTAATCCTCCATAGACGTTTCGTACTAGCTCCCATTGAGTATTTTTGTTTTTTCCAAAATGAACTGCTAAAAAGGCTAACCAATAGGCTTCATTAAAATTCTGAACTTGCCGTGATAGCATTGCAGCCCTGATCGGATCAAATTGCCGCGATGCCGGATTAATCCTTTGAAATGATATGTGACGAGAGGCAACTGTGCTATAAAATGAGACGCGCCGTATGAGGTGGCTCCAAAAAACGGCACACATTTTTGCACATCCTGATGCAAAATGAAAGACCCAAAAACGTTAAAGACTCGTAGGAGCTATGACGCTGAGTTCAAGCAAGAAGTATTTAGAATGCTGGCT
>NZ_VCEI01000015.1:0-3281 GCF_005860765.1 Dyadobacter sediminis
AAAGAAAAAGACCATCTTTTTGGGGATGGTCTTTTTACGATGGTATTGTGGCGGCTACCTACTTTACCGGGTTTGATCCAAGTATCATCGGCGGTTCCGGGCTTAACTTCTCTGTTCGGAATGGGAAGAGGTGAACACCGGGCCAATAGCCACCAACAAGCTCTTTTGTTGGTTTATTGTGCTGCTAGGGGGAACAGGTGAAGTCGATCGCGACCCCGGCCGTCCCAATAGCCACCAACAAGCTCTTTTGAGTTAGCAGGAAAGGCAACAAGGAGTATGAAGGAAGGGGATTTCCCTTTGGTCCATTTTCCATTGTCCGTTTTCCTTGTTTTCATGTCATATTGGAAGCAGAAGAGAAAAAGTTTTCAAAGATTTGTAATGCGGCAAGCTGTTGGGTAATTAGTACTGCTCGGCTGAATGTGTTTCCACGCTTATACCTGCAGCCTATCAACGTCGTAGTCTACAACGACCCTTATGTGGAAGATTCATCTTCGGGCTAGTTTCGCACTTAGATGCTTTCAGCGCTTATCTATTCCCCACATAGCTACCCGGCCATGCCACTGGCGTGACAACCGGTTCACCAGCGGTGGGTCCACCCCGGTCCTCTCGTACTAAGGGCAGCCCCCGTCAATCTTCCTACGCCCACCACAGATAGGGACCGAACTGTCTCACGACGTTCTGAACCCAGCTCGCGTGCCACTTTAATCGGCGAACAGCCGAACCCTTGGGACCTTCTCCAGCCCCAGGATGTGACGAGCCGACATCGAGGTGCCAAACCTCCCCGTCGATGTGAGCTCTTGGGGGAGATCAGCCTGTTATCCCCGGCGTACCTTTTATCCTTTGAGCGATGGCCCTTCCATACAGAACCACCGGATCACTATACCCTGGTTTCCCACCTGCTCGACCCGTCGGTCTCACAGTCAAGCCTGCTTGTACTATTGCACTCCACACACGGTTACCAAGCGTGTTGAGCAGACCTTTGGAAGCCTCCGTTACACTTTTGGAGGCGACCACCCCAGTCAAACTACCCACCATGCACGGTTCCCCTATTCGTAGGGGTTAGATCCCAGGCCAGCGAAGGGTGGTATTTCAACGTTGGCTCCTGGACGCCTGGCGACGCCCACTCACAGCCTCCCACCTATCCTACACATCCCTGACCCGAAAACAATGCAAAGCTATAGTAAAGGTGCACGGGGTCTTTCCGTCCCGTGGCGGGTAAGCGGCATCTTCACCGCTACTACAATTTCACCGAGCTCACGGCCGAGACAGTGCCCAGATCGTTACACCATTCGTGCAGGTCGGAACTTACCCGACAAGGAATTTCGCTACCTTAGGACCGTTATAGTTACGGCCGCCGTTTACTGGGGCTTCGATTCAATGCTTCCCTTGCGGTGACATCCCCTCTTAACCTTCCAGCACCGGGCAGGTGTCAGGCCCTATACGTCAACTTTCGTTTTGGCAGAGCCCTGTGTTTTTGCTAAACAGTCGCCTGGGCCATTTCTCTGCGGCCTCTTGCTTGCGCAAGGAGGCTCCCCTTCTCCCGAAGTTACAGGGTTAATTTGCCGAGTTCCTTAGCCGTGATTCACTCGAGCACCTTAGAATATTCTTCTCGACTACCTGTGTCGGTTTACGGTACGGGTTGCATACAGCTGATGTTTCAAAAGCTTTTCTTGGAAGCCGTTTCACAGATTCGCTTTGCCCGTAGGCTCGGCTCAACGCACTATTCCGTCAGTACGTACCTACCACACAGCTCCGTCACTTTTTCACACTGCACGCAAGGGCAGGAATATTAACCTGCTGTCCATCGAGAGTCGCCTGTCGGCTATCCCTTAGGCCCCGCCTAACCCTCCGTTGATTAGCATAGCGGAGGAATCCTTAGTCTTTCGGTGTGCGGATTTCTCATCCGCATTATCGTTACTTATGCCTACATTTGCTTTTCTCACCAGTCCAGCCAGGCTTACGCCTGACCTTCGCCCCTGTGAGAATGCTCCCCTACCGATTGTAATAAATTACGATCGCATAGCTTCGGTAATATGCTTGATGCCCGTTTATTATCGATGCCCGCCCCGCTCGACCAGTGAGCTGTTACGCACTCTTTAAATGTATAGCTGCTTCCAAGCTAACATCCTGGCTGTCTCTGCAGTCGGACCCCCTTAGTTCAACTTAGCATATATTTTGGGACCTTAGCTGATGCTCTGGGTTGTTCCCCTCTCGGACCGGGACCTTAGCACCCCGGCCCTCACTGCCGTGTATATCATGCCCCATTCGGAGTTTGTCAGAATTTGGTAGGATTTGACTCCCCCTAGTCCTATCAGTAGCTCTACCTGAACATGACTCGACCACGACGCTGTTCCTAAAAACATTTCGGGGAGTACGAGCTATTTCTCAGTTTGATTGGCCTTTCACCCCTACCCTCAGTTCATCCGAAAACTTTTCAACGTTTACCGGTTCGGTCCTCCACGATGTGTTACCAGCGCTTCAACCTGACCAAGGGTAGATCACCAAGTTTCGCGTCTACAGCCACTGACTAATCGCCCATTTCAGACTCGCTTTCGCTTCGGCTCCTGTTCTTTAAACATTAACCTTGCCAGTAACCGTAACTCGTAGGCTCATTATGCAAAAGGCACGGCGTCACCCCGAAAGGCTCCGCCCGCTTGTAAGCGCATGGTTTCAAGTTCTATTTCACCCCGCTGCTCGCGGTACTTTTCACCTTTCCCTCACGGTACTCGTTCACTATCGGTCTCTCAGGAGTATTTAGCCTTGGCGGATGGTGCCGCCGGATTCAGAGGGGATTTCTCCGGTCCCCACTTACTCAGGATACTCACTCGTTTGACGCTCTTGCCTGTACGGGATTCTCACCCTCTGTGATTGGCCTTCCCAGACCATTCCAGTTCCATTGTCAAACACTTGGTGAGTCCTACAACCCCGGCCTGGCCGTAACCAGACTGGTTTGGGCTAATCCGCGTTCGCTCGCCACTACTTGCGGAATCACTGTTGTTTTCTTCTCCTCAGGGTACTTAGATGTTTCAGTTCCCCTGGTTTGCCCCCCGCAGGGTAATACCACTTCATGGTATTGGGTTGCCCCATTCGGATATCTGCGGATCAATTTGTATGTGCCAATCCCCGCAGCTTTTCGCAGCTTATCACGTCCTTCTTCGCCTCTGAGAGCCTAGGTATCCCCCATGCGCCCTTAAGTCGCTTGCGCGATCTTCTTTTTCTTTCTCTCTTCTACTCCAATATGTCAATGAACTCCTCACAGCGCATTCGCTGCAATGTGGAGA
>NZ_VCEI01000016.1 GCF_005860765.1 Dyadobacter sediminis
TGGATAGATATCATTTCAGAGCGCACCAGGGAATAGATCGAAAAAAGCCTGCAGAGCTGTTTGAAATGTGCGCCTAAAACAACTAACAAACCTAAATTAGTGGTCTAACATAATCGAGGTATCATACAAATACTGGCCGACGGTGGTGATATCCGTCTGGACGATGATGGAGAATTGTTAGTAACACCCTTGAAAGCAGATGAAGTGCCCGAATCGGTAAAAGCACTTCGTGCTGCGGTTGACCGTTTATTACCGCGGGTAGAGCTAACGGATCTGCTGGTGGAAGTAGACAACTGGACAGGATTTTCCAATGAGTTGACAGGCCTGGAAAATGAAGCCAGGAGTAAAGACCATCAGACATTATTGTATGCAGCACTTTTGGCAGGGGCATGCAATATTCCATTGGCCGAAATGGCCCAAAGTGCGGGACTTGACTACCAGGCACTTTGGTGGGTATCTACCAATTACATCAGGGAAGAAACGCTCAAACGCGCAACAGTCCGGCTGGTTAATTATCAGCACGAACTTTGGCTGTCATCTTATTGGGGCAGTGGCACGTTGTCTTCTTCAGACGGACAACGCTTCCCAGTTAGTGGTAAGATCCGCAATGCACAGTCCATCCCGCGTTATTACGGCTACGGGAAGGGTTATACGCTAATCACACACACATCAGATCAGTATGCTCAGTACGGTAGCAAATCTGTTCCATCCACTGTCCGGGATGCCACTTATGTCTTGGATGAAATACTGGGTAACGAGACAGACTTGGAAATTGTAGAGCACACCACGGACACAGGAGGTTATACGGATATCATTTTTGCTCTGTTCAATTTATTGTGGCTCCTATTTTCGCCCAGGCTGCGCGATCTTTCAAACCAAAGCCTTTGCCGTATTAAGGGAATGGACCTAAAATATCCCTCTCTCAAATTCACTTCAAATTTCCGTCCGGAATATGTCCGGGCCAGGTGGGATGATTTATTACGGGTAGCGGCAACATTAAAAAGCGGATGGGTCACTTCGTCTTTGCTAATCAGTAAATTACAAGGATATCCACGTCAACATCATTTAACCACACTCTTGCAAGAGTACGGAAAACTGGTTAAAACGACCTTCATACTCCGTTACTTACAAAGTCAGCCGTTGCGCCGCCGTATCCATGCCCAGCTTAACAAAGGTGAACAGCTGCATGCACTTCGCGCCTGGCTTTGGTTTGGTGGCGATGGACATCTTAGGCGAAAACAGGAAGATGCCCAGCAAGAGACTGCTGGTTGTTTAAACGTTCTGACAAACCTGGTTGTGGTTTGGAATACGATTTATACACAGGAAGTACTTAAAAAACATCAAGCGGATGGCAACACGGTCGATGAAAATGATTTTGAGCATCTTTCTCCAGCCAGGTTTGCACATATTAACCGGTTGGGTAGATATACTTTTCAAAAAGTAGAAAAATTTGAGGACAATGGTTTACGACCATTAAGGTCATGAATCCTTACCGCTATTCTTTGTCCATTTACTAAAAGAACCCCACACTGAAGGCCTTTAATTAAGATCAATTTATTCAAAGAATGTGGAAAGTTTAAACACGGTTCAAACGTACTATGTTAAATAGAATTTAAATTTAATTACATCTATTGGTTCTCTTACCAGTTACAATTCTATTATAACTACAATGTCCCTATTGCTAAGCAGGAAATGCTACTCCGCTTATCCTTTCACAGAAAGAAAGGAATTGGTTCTGGACATTGGCATCGTCTGCCTGACGCAGGTAACAATCCTGCTTTTGATGGTGAAAATACTGACCGCTTACTTTTGCATGAACATCGCTACTTTCTGCCAGCCACACCTGGGTTGCAAAACCTTTCATTAAATTATCAGGTGCTCCGGGCCCACCCATTTTTGTGGGTACCCAGCCGGGATCTACCGCATTAGAATAAACCTTGGGCCACTGGCAGGCAACAGCCATTGCCATAATTAAGTTGTGAAATTTAGAATCAGAATAGCTGACACTTAGGTTATCAATTTCCAGGCCTTTCAAATCTGGGTCTGCTTGCTTATGCATTCCCGAACTAAGATAAACCAAGCGCCTGGGTTTTTTAATCAGGCAAGTCAGGATGTAAGGTGCTAGGCTGTTAACAGCAAATAGTAGCGGCAAGCCGTCTTGGGTAAGTTTACCTTCTGGCACCTGGAATACTGCTGCATTGTGTATAACAGTATCGAAATCACCTAATTTGTTGACTTGATAAGCAAGATTTTTGGTTTCTTCGATACTGGATAGATCCCCGGTTAGTATGGTCTCAGCCCCTGGTACCCTAGCCAGTCCATACTTTGCACGCGCTGGGTTACGTGCATGCAAAACCACACTATGCCCTTTGTGAACCAGCGCATTTGCCGCCAGTTGCCCCAGCCCATCGACTGAGCCGGTAATCAATATCCTTGCCATATAAATATTTACTTATTTGTGATCTGCTTAACTTTATATATGAAGGGTAGTAACTACTGCCCTTATATGTTTTAAGTTCATGTAATTGCAGATCAGCTTGTTCTTAATGTTAATAGGAGTTTTAAGATCTTAATTCTTCTTTGAAGTCAATGCTGTTTTTGTAACCAATTTGGGAAAACAAAGCCCCTGCTAAAAGCAGAGGCTAGAAAATGTTTTAGAGCTGACAGTTATAAACCTGACCCTGACTTTCTTAATCTTTCCTGTTCTGTAAGGTCCTCTACATCCACTTCGGTTTTACGGACGGTTTCATTAATGAGCTCATCGTGCTCTTCCACTGTTTTATTCAAGCTCACTTCCTCCACTACGCGTGCTTCTTTGCTGACCACAGGGACTTCCGCATACTCCTTTACTTGGAATGTACCTTCTTTGAAGGTGTCAAAATCTGAATCTGACGCAATGCGGTCAACAGGTGTCCTGTCCACGGTGACCTGCTCCTGGCGAAGACGGATGCCTTCCTGAACTGGACGCGATACGATGCGGCTCCTCAGACGCACACCACCTGTCTGTACCTGACGCTTGCCAACCTGCAGTTTTTCCTCAATTATAGGGAGTGAAGCAGTAGTGTCATCAGAAACAGAAGATGCATTCGGCAGGGCTTCAGCATACGTCTGGTTAGGGGAATACCCAGCTGCACTTTCATTGACATCAACTGCCCCGTATTGATCAAGGATCGCCGCAGCAGCTTCTGCTTCGTTGGCGCTGGCTGCATGTACAGTTACAATGGTTCCGCGCTTTCCTGCTTCTGAGTAACGTTTTGTCTCTTCTTCATCACCATCGAAAAGATCCCTAAAGAAGTTCCCGATACGGTCTGCTAGATCTTCATTATGGTTACTGCCCGAAGTTTTGCCGGCTTCTGAGGTGTATGATGCAGTTTCGATATCGACATCTGCGTCAGCAAACCCGTTTGCCAATAAATTATTCTGCGCCTGCTGGGCATCACTTTCATACTCGAAAATTCCTATTACTGTATTGGACATGATTTCTCTTTTTAAGTTTTTGGTTAATTGATTTCCTGGCGTATTTAAATAATTGTGCCTGATGGTTGACTTGATATACTGAATGAATTCTTTTTGCGCTATCGTTATGTCTTCAATGGTGATCTTACCTTTTAAAAATTGATTCTTCTTCAATAACCTGTTTGCATACTTGGCTTGGCCGGTTTTAAGACACTCAGTGACCAGCATCAAAAGCTTTTAAAGACAGGCTTCTGCCATGACGTTGAACTGGCATCAAGGTTGTTTTTGGATTTTATCAACGGTAGCTATCGCTGTGTCTGCGAGATGGTCAACGGTTCCCTTAACTTTGTCTGCATAAATGTCTACAGCACTTTTTGCTTGCCCTGCTACTTCACCAAGCTTTCCCTTGGCGGCATCAGCAGCTTCTGATTCAGCTGCGGCAAGCTCCAAAGCCGCTATTTTTGGCTTTATCGGCCCATTGATTGATGTGGCAGCAGCTGGTTACGGAGCTAAAAAAGGAACAAATTCCAAAGATGGCCCTAGTCAATATGACCGTGCTGTACAATATAGGACAATATAAAAAGTGGCAGGTCATACCTTTTTCCCTACCCCTGAAGGATTAAACAAAAGAATGGTCCAATCTTGCCGGATCTGACAAATAAGTCCTGAAATCCTGTCCCTGAACAATAGGGAGCAAGGTAAAAGATCAGTGTTTCTTCTACAAACCCATTTTGTGGTATGATATTTCTGAATACAACAGATATCAAGCTTTGAAAATGTTATGGAGCTTATTTTTGAGGCCATGAAGCTCTTTAAGGATGAGGACTACATTGTATTTGAAATCAATGATAGGATTAATGCTGACATCAATTCGGGCATGAGACTTCTTGAAGATGAGGAAATGGCTATTTGCCTGTGGACTACAATCTCAAACCATCCTGTCGAGGGCCAGTTGACCAACAAGGGGAAGGGCCTGCGGGATTACTTAAAGAATCATGAATGGGATTAAAAGTTAGGTTAAATTCTTGCCAACTATAATACCTCTACAAATTCAGACCACTTGTTTAGTTAAAACTTAGTAACTTAAACAAGGATAAAATAATGAAAAAGATGCGTAGAAAATTTGATTCATCATTTAAGGCGAGAGTGGCTATTGAAGC
>NZ_VCEI01000017.1 GCF_005860765.1 Dyadobacter sediminis
ATCATGAATGGATATCAAGTATGCGAGCACATTCGTAACCAAAGCTGGGGAAGGTACCTGAGCATCATTGCTTATACCGGCCGGGATTCTCCTTCAACTAGCAAAGATGCCCTTGCAACAGGTTTTGATAAATATGTTTTAAAACCTGCCCAATATGAAGATCTCTCAGCAGTTATATTAACTACAATTGCCGAAAAAAAAGTGATTTAGATCATCCGGATCAGACTGTCTTTGTACTATCCTAAGAAATCTCACAAAAGCGCTGCCAGCCCCTTGTTCTGTGTTTTGTCATTTAACATAAAATCCGTTATAAAAACTTTAGAAGCTGGTTCTGAGATAAGTACAGCTTTCTAGAACAAAAAATAAAGAATGCTGATTGCATTTTTCACAGTCTTGCTTTAAGGTAAATCGTTTGCTCAGAAGTGTCAATTGCTTATTGTTGTCTCCACACCTTCCAAACCAGAGGGTATTTATCCTGAATCCAAGTGATAAATTCTTCTGAGTTTCTTCGATACTGCTTCAATCCTTCAATTTCTTGATTTTTTGAGTAAGTAATACCTGCTGCAACAAGAACCAGAAGGGAAAAGAATATAGCCCAGTTAATCCAGAGCGCTTTGAAGCTCGTAAAACCAAGGATATCTCCGGATGTATGGACGGGAATCCTGTCTGGAATGTTTGATATCGTGCGTCTGATCTGCTCATTTACTTTTTCAAATTGCTCAGAAGAAGGCAAGCCGGCTTTGATCTGGCTGGCAATTGCTTGGTGGTCCAGATGAACAATAGGCTTTTTTTGAGCTTGTTCGTCAAGCTTTCTACTAACTGATTCTAAGCTTTTTTGAAATTCTAATTGTTTGTTTAATAGTTCATTAAGTATTTCCATGGCTATCTTCTCATTTGGTTTTTATTTTGTTTTTCGAGCTCCAGTTTTTTGTTTTCTTCCCTTAGGCTTTCATTTTTATCCGTTAGGAAGTTTTTATTTGCCCGTAGAAGTGAATTTTCTATTTCCAGCGCGTTTTTTTCGTCTTTAAGCGGTTTTATTGACTTCTCCATCTCTTTGGCCGTCTCAACCACTTTGAATGCCTCAGATAGCCCATTTTGTAGCTTAAACACCTTCTTTATGTCTTCTTCAACTTTTATGGCTTTGTATTCCCTGGCTTCAATGTGTTTTTTGGTTGAAGGTATACCCCTTTCAAGACCTAACGCTTCAGCCACAACTGTCTGAATTTCGGCTAAATCTTCTCTTTTTAATTTCAAACTCTTGCCGGTATTCTTGTCTGTCCAGTCAAAAACCATGTGTGCATGGTGGTTAGGCTTCCAGATACCTGTTTCCTTGTTCCAGTGGCCTTCGTCTTTGTGAGCGTATGCTTGAATTGTCCGGATACCAAAACGTTCTTCCAGCTTTACGGCCACTTGCTTTAAATCATCAACACTATGCTTTTCATCGATCAGCAGCACGCCTTCCCGGATTGGTGTTTGCTTCGCTTGCATTTTCTGCCCAGTACTTTCTTGATACTTGGTCTCGATTTGACTTCTCGTATCAGCGATCGACGCCAGGACAATCGAGCTGTTTAAATGGCTTAAATCATCCCGGACATAGTTCAGATTTTGGAGCCGTTGATTATGGCTTTCTGATCCGGATTTTACCGGCATGATGTGTATGCTACTCTTTCCCATTTGTCGCTTTTTTAGCCGTCTGCAAGACCCCCGAACTCTGAAACGAAGTGTAAGGGTTCTAGTGGGCTATAACCATAAATAAACATTGCCGAAGCTAACAGAAAAAAATCATATTAAAAAGCACCTCTCAGAGGACTTTTAAAAACGTGTACGAAGTAACGTAAGCCGAAAATGTGCGTGGATTTTACTTCTACTGCACTTTAAAACTACCCACGGCCACAAGCAACTTTCCTTATTTATAAAAACAGCCTCTATCAACTTGAAGCTTTACTTCAATCGCATTGTCCAACCAGGTCATGATGATTAAAGGCAAATTGATTGCTTAGCCTGTCCTACTGAAAAAAATTGTATCGATTTACCTTTGAAAATCTCTTTTGGGCAACCTCAGACATATTTATTATTGAACAACCAAAATAAAAATGAGCAGAAGAAAAACAAGGTTCGAGCGATTCCTGGATTGGGGAATCAGAATAGTTAAAAAAACTGGAGAGCTAGCAAAGGCAGGAATCTGGATTGACAAGGTGTACAAAAATGAGATGGTACGAGAGGTTTTTAAAGCTGTTGCAAGTTGGTTCTTATAATTTTATAGGCAGTCGCTGACGCTCTGCTATCATTTGAAAAATCGGCTAAATAGTCCTTGTTTTCTATCTGATGGCAGCCTTTCCAGAAGCTGATCAAATTTACTATTCAGATTATCAAGTTCAGATCTTATATCCTCTTGCAGCATAGGCGGATTATTCCCCTTTTTTAGCTGCTCTTGAACAAAAGATCGTATATCCTCATTGAAGTACTGCCCCATTGTTTTACCGGACCTGGTACTAGCTTTTTCGATAGCTGTTCTCGTCTCCGGCTCAACACCTCTAATAGTCCATTGTGGTACGTCCCTAGATTTTCTAGGTCTCCCAGCCCTGTTTTCTGGTTTTGTATTACTTAATTCAGATTCTGTATGCTCTATATCTTCTGCCATTTTTATATGCCTTGCATTTTGTATTGCACGTTAAATATATGGTATACATAAATAGAATTATGTACTGCTTAATTTTAAAAAGATTGAAGTATCTGATTTATACCCATTTACATACTTCAACAAACAAAAGATAACTAATTCCTTAGTTGTCGGCGCTACTTTCTTTTTTCCATTTTTTTGTTTTGTTCTCGTCTTTCCTTATCCAAGTTTAAAGCACGGTCCAGACTTTTGAACCTTACTTTCTGAAGCCCTTTATTTTATGTTGTTTAATCATAGCTTATTATATGCTTATCAACCTATTTTTTTTTGGTTGTAATGATCTCAAATTCAGTATATTACACGTGATTTTTTTCAATCAACTATGACCTAATTAGTGTGAACTATGACCTAATTAGTGTGAACGACCCCCTCTAACTATGACCTAATTAGTGTGAACTATGACTTTAATTTTTAAAAGTCATAGTTGTTATTTACATTTGGCCAAGCAACACTAAAATGGTCATAGTATTAAGGGTAAGTATATGGTTATCAGGAACAAGGATGTTATTCAAAGTTATGTTTTATCAACTGCCAAGTATGACTTCTCAGTTTACGAAAAGCGCATTTTGTATCGATTAGTGGAGATGGTACAGTTTAGCATGGAAGGTCAGAAACTGGATAAGGACTACAGTATTCAACCAAACTTATTTGGTGACATGACAGGTGTTACAATGCCCTTGTCCGCATTTTTGAAGGATGTAAATGATCAAAATTACTTAGAAGTTAAAAAAGCACTAACTAGCCTGAGAAACAAAACTTTAGAGTTTGAAGACGATCATATGTGGAAGTTAATAGGGCTTATTGAGATTCCAAAGTATGTTAAAAAGGGGTATGTCCAGTTTCAAATACACCCTGAGATATATGAAGCTATTCTAAATTTTTCCAAAGGGTTTCGAAAGTACGAATTGAAAACTGCCATGTCTTTTGATTCCGTCTATTCAATGCGTTTTTATGAGCTTTTGAGTGGCCAAAAATCTCCTCTAATCTATACCATTGATCATCTAAAAATGATGTTTAAGGTCGAGCTTAAATACAAGTTAACAGCCGACTTTATCCGGAAGGTAATTGATACAGCGAAGAATGAACTTGATAAAAAAAGCCCGTATTCGTTTAAATACAAGGCTTTAAAAAATGGGCGTAAGATTATTTCTATAAAGTTTTACCCTGTTTTCAAGTCCGAGAATAGAGATCCGAATTTGGAGAGAAACGATCTAAAAAAGCAAACTTCATTGCGTTGGGATTTAGAAAAAATGGTGATTAACTACCTGATAGAGAACTTTTTCTTTACTGAAACCCAGATCAAGAATAACCTTGAGCTCTTTATTGTAGCTCAATCAAAGGTGGATTTATTGTATGAATTGAGCATGATTAAACCCAAAGCAATGGAGGCTAACAACCCACAGGGATATGTAATTGGCGTTTTAAAAAAATTGATCAAATAGCTAATCTATCAGCTCAAAGCATGGCGGGAGTGTAATTTGTGTTGCTGGGCTACTTTCAGTGTATTGGCACAATATTTTGTTGAGCATTGGCCAATATTAAATTCCAGGTTTATGGCTGTTGTTGACAAAATTTCAAACTCATATCATAAAATTTTAATAGTAGATGACAACCTTGATTTGGCGTCTGTTACCGGAATGCTATTGAATTTTCTAGGGTTTCAAGTTCAGACTTGTAACACTGGGAAGGATTGTATTAGGCTTGCCCAACAAATGCAACCCGATGTTATATTATTAGATATTGATATGCCAATCATGAATGGATATCAAGTATGCGAGCACATTCGTAACCAAAGCTGGGGAAGGTACCTGAGCATCATTGCTTATACCGGCCGGGATTCTCCTTCAACTAGCAAAGATGCCCTTGCAACAGGTTTTG
>NZ_VCEI01000018.1 GCF_005860765.1 Dyadobacter sediminis
AATAGCCACTCTCGCCTTAAATGATGAATCAAATTTTCTACGCATCTTTTTCATTATTTTATCCTTGTTTAAGTTACTAAGTTTTAACTAAACAAGTGGTCTGAATTTGTAGAGGTATTATAGTTGGTATTAATTTCAATAAATTATTACCTTAACACAAGCCCAAAAGATATAAAGATTTTCTCCTTAAAAATTGGTCAGTTCCTTTTGCAACTGCGTCTGTTTGTATACTTGTAGTATTATCTATTTTTTCAACATGAAAATCCCAAAATGGAAAGCATATCAAAACCAGGTGGGAGATTTTTTTAAGAAACTTGGCCTTACGTCATTTGTTGAGCATAAAGTTGATGGGGTAAGAGGAAAAATTTGGTAGACGTCTATGTAGAAGGGAATATTCACGGTATCTACTTTATGTGGATAGTTGAATGCAAAGCATGGAACAGCAATGTGCCAAAGGAGAAAGTTTTGGCTCTTCAATCTATAATAACTGACGTTGGTGCAGACAGAGGATTTCTTTTATCTGAGAAGGGCTTTCAATCTGGTGCGTTGCGGATAGCTGAGAAGGCAAATATTACGCTTACGAGTTTATATGA
This sequence comes from Dyadobacter sediminis, assembly GCF_005860765.1. Classification (GTDB taxonomy): domain Bacteria; phylum Bacteroidota; class Bacteroidia; order Cytophagales; family Spirosomataceae; genus Dyadobacter; species Dyadobacter sediminis. The sequence continues at coordinate 594 of NZ_VCEI01000018.1, forward strand.
TTTAGGCCAAACCATACAAACAGATTCTGTAATCGGTAGGATAAGCTGGCGAGTGGAAAAAGCTACCCTGAGACTAAGAAAGCTAAAAAAAGACAATTTTAAAAACCATTATATTCCTCCTATGACTGCTATAATGGGAGAGTTATTCATCCTTCAAAATATTCTCGGGGAAGCATTAGATCATGAATATCCCATTCAGTACAGCCATGGTCAATTTTTAAATTCTTTCGAGGAATTTGTGAAGTATGCAGACGACATATTGCTTAGAGCAGAGTCTTGGACGTTATAAATTCATTATATTTTATTGAGATAAGTCCTTTTAGATAAATGAGTGTGTCGTAGAAATTATTGAAAGGGTAAAAGTGATCAGTTTATGAACTCCATTTAAAATGTCTTTTAGCACAAATGAACTTACTCTTACATTGTATCTTTTGGTCAAATCACATAAAATATGTGCTCGTTCACCAAATTTTGTCTAACGTCTCAGTTATAATAGGATGGTTGAATTTTCAAACTACTCGGATAGATTCCGCCTAATGGAAGCACGTAAATGATTTGCTATGAAAAAATCATAAAGGGATGTATTTAAAACATGATAATATCGACGACTTGTTGAGAGAAGTCTATTCTGAGCTCCTAAAAAAAGAATTTGATGTTTTTACTACTCGCAGCAAGACATGTGAAATACTTGGAGCAGTTTTATGTCTTGAAAATCCACGTGCGCGGCTCAGTAGAACCGAATCGCGAGGGCTACCATTTAGTGCCTTGGGTGAATTTCTGTGGTATATGAAGGGTGACAATACCTTGGAATTCATTGAATATTTTATCCCCCTTTATGAAAAAGAAAGTGAAGACGGAAAAATATTTGGGGGATATGGTCCAAGAATATTTAACATGCGAGGTATAAATCAGATCGACAATGTAGCGAATCTTCTCCACTCTAGACCAACTTCTCGAAGAGCCGTTATTCAACTTTTCAATGCTGAGGATATCCATGTGATTGATCGCAAGGAAGTGCCATGTACATGTACTCTGCAATTTTTTATAAGAAAGGATAGACTTGATATGATTACTCATATGAGGTCCAATGATGCATTCAAAGGGCTGCCACATGATATTTTTGCCTTCACAATGCTTCAAGAATTTCTAGCGTCGAGACTGACGGTCGGCTTAGGAACCTACATGCACATGGTGGGAAGCCTTCACTTATATGAAGTAGACGCTGATCAAGCGACCAAATATTTATCACTTGGATTTCAAAGTAGGCAAAATTATATGCCCAGCATGCCAACAAGTGACAATACAAAAGATATTTCCTACCTTTTAGATATTGAAGCAAAGGTACGAAAACGCCTTCCGGTATCATTTGAGATCAGTAATTTGTCTCCTTATTGGGCAGATTTGGGAAGGTTACTTTGTATATACCGACTAGCGAAAGATGGTAATGTTAATGAAATAGCGACGTTGAGAGGAGCAATGGATTCAAAAGTGTATGATACTTACATTGAGAAGCGTTTGGCTAACTTGCAGAAAAAATCCATATAGAATGATAGCCGAACTATCTAAATTAGTAAACCAAATACACAATCCTATCTTATCAGAATCTTATGTTATACAGTGGGGAGCTCCAATTCCATCATTCGGAGATTGGACTTCTGCAAAAATAGCAACGGTTGGCATTAACCCTAGTAATAGAGAATTTGTTAAAGGTAGTGGCGCAGAATTAGAAGGTAGTGAGAGAAGATTCCATACTTTGAAATCATTATCATTGACAGATTGGTCTGAGGCAAGTTCAACACACCTTAATTCTATAGTTAGCACATGCAAGGAATATTTTAAGAGCAATCCATATGATAGCTGGTTTAAAAAGTTAGATTTTCTTCTATCTGGAACTGAATATTCTTACTATTTTCCTTCGTATTTAGCATGCCACCTGGATTTGGTACCTTACGCCACTAGTTGTAAATGGGGAAACTTATCTATTAAAGAAAAGACAAACCTACTATCATACACTGGTGATATTTTAGGGCATATTATTAATGAATCCTCAATTCTAATTTTAGTATTAAATGGAAAATCAGTGGTCGATAATTTTGAAAAATTAGCTGATTTAAAGTTAGATAGACAAATTATATCAAGTTGGACCTTACCCCGTAAAACCTCAACCGGAGTAGTTGGTTATGGCTATCAGGGACATGTCAAGGAGATTGGTGGAGTGAGACTTAATAGATCAATCCCTGTAATTGGATATAATCATAATATTCAAAGCAGTTTTGGCGTAACAAATGAGGTGTTAATTGAGATTAAAAAATGGATTGCAAGTAAAGTTGATGAAATTGTCAGATGAGATATAGAGACCTATGATACCTCGATTATGTTAGACCACTAATTTAGGTTTGTTAGTTGTTTTAGGCGCACATTTCAAACAGCTCTGCAGGCTTTTTTCGATCTATTCCCTGGTGCGCTCTGAAATGATATCTATCCA
>NZ_VCEI01000019.1 GCF_005860765.1 Dyadobacter sediminis
GGACTATGCCCATCCGGAATTGGGGCATGATCCTGAATCAGTTTTTGACTATTTTTGAAAATAGGGTCAGGCTATAAGCTTCGCCCAACCCCGATTCAAAAGTTTACACAGTTAATGCGATAGTCCCTTTTGGTCTGATTTGTTCGGATCGATATCCATTCCAAAATAAATTCGAGCTTCTTTATATTTGGGGTCATTTTTTAAAATAAACAGCTTTTCTTGTAGTTGTGACTCCGAAATATTATCTCTATCTCTTTCGCTTTTATACCACTCTATTTTTAACTCTATAGTTTTAAAACAGTTTAGAGCATCATTGACTTCTTTTAAGAGTTTTTCACTGTCCTCGCAGAGTTGATATAGAGTTTTATCTCCTGTATAATTATCTGTTTTATTACTAGTTAACTTTTGACGCGAGTATACGCCTGTCCCTGGAATTCCAAGATTTAGAAAGGTGCCTTTTTTTCCATAATTTACACTAGCTCCCTTGCGCCCAATAGTTGTTGATACTCCATTTTTGCTAAAGTTTAGATGCACACCAGGCATTATCTTGATTCTTTTCTTAAATATCCATCTCATTGTTAAACAACAATTTATGATTATTTTACTGTAATATATAAAGTTCTGTTAATGTTAGCAAGGTACTAAGGGGCTTCCAATTTATGGACAGTCAAAACTGGTGAATCGGGCTTTTATTGTCCGGAATTTGGGAGGCCCTCAGCCACCGAAAAACTCTAGTTTTCAGCTGTCTCGTTTACTGGGGGGAGGTCAATCGGTACCGCCCATCTTTTTGCCGTCATAGCGACCTTGCATCGCTTCCTCTTTGAAGCGCTGAAAATCGAAGGATTCGTTTGTCTTTATCGTGTCTATAAGTTAAACTAATTTACTTATTTTTCCCTTTAATCAAACTAAGAGGTGACACAGTTCAATTTACAGTCTCTCCGCCCCACTTTTGCCAAACCCAATGTTATAGGCATTGGTGTTGTCATAGAGACTGTTTGTTTAGTTTTAAATACTTAACGTCAATAGTCCCGCCGTTTTTGAAAATTCTTGCAATAATATATTTGTCACTTGCTTGTTGTTTGTCTAAGAAAGTCCATTGTGCTGTCCGCATAAAGAACGGAACATTGTCGCTGTTTGCAATGCCTTTACCTGTTGTCTTTGCGTCAATAAAGTATTTTGTTGTAGTCAAATCCTTTTCAAGAACTCTAAAATCATATTCAGATTTATCTTCCCAAAGCACTCTGTTTTCTCCAAACATTTGGCAAAGCTGGTGATACAAAAATTCTTTTCCGATATTTCCCAATTCTTCGTCAGGGTTATCTTCTTGTTTACTATTTAGCCACTCAATAATATTTGAAACCAATTCTGGGTTGTCCGCAATTATTTCTAATTCATTCTCCGATAGTGAACTGTTAGCAAGTTTTGCTAACACTTCGCTTTTACCGCTTATCTCAATATCAAAAGCATATTCTAATTCTTGCGGTGTTTTTGTGTTGAGATATAGTTGTGATTTGTTGAGTGAGAAATATGGAAATAAGTTTATTAGTGTTTCATCAGAAATCCCGCAGGTTGTATACCAATTAAAAAGGTCTTTTAGTATGAGCAAAAAGTATTCATCGTGAAAATTTCCTTCAAAATTTCTCAATTCTTCGTCTGTGTCCTTTGCTAACTCTTTAAAATCATATTTGTCTTCCTTTTCTATGAGGTCATCAATGCTTTCAAATTCTTTATGAAGTAAGGTTTCTCTACATTCATTGTTTGACAAAGAGAAGTAAATGTCTTTCAATTTTTCATCATAGCCTTCCTTTAATCCTTTGTGTTCAACTCTGTCAATTTTAAGCCCTTTAATTTTTGTAAATACATCGCTTTGGTTTAGTAGAAGATTATACTTTCCTAATAGCTCTTCTTCTTCCTGTTCAATTACGAACTCAACAAGGTCAATGAAATATTGAACTGTTTCATCTTCTGTCAATTTATTTGCTTCGGCAAACTCGGTCAAATTACCTTTTGGCGATATTGTTTCACAAAGTTTTTCAATATCTAATTTTTCATTTTCAAATATTTCAAAGTCAAGAACTTCATACCAATTCAAGAAATGTTCTTTACAAGGAATTTGTTCAGCCATTACCTGAAATGCAAAATCGTAAATCGTTTTAACGATTTTTTCTTTGTCTTTTGTTCTTCGGTCAGCATAAGGAACGTAGGCAGAACTTAATGAAATTCGTTGTTCGTTCAATTCCAATGAACTATCAAGTTCAATTAATTTGGTGTTGTAAATTCCTTCCTTAGTTGGATTGAATATTTCTTTGATAAACCATTTTTTAGTTTCTGCATCGCTTATGTCGGGATTTGTGAAACGGCAAATGTTAAAGGCTTCTGTCCATTCATTGTCTTGAATAATTTGTAAAAGCTTTTTAAAAGCAATTTTTGCTTCAACAAGCCTTTCTCTATTTTCTTCATCAAAGTCCGTTAGTTCTACTCCATCTCTTTCTCTGTTAGGAACAAACTTTTCACTATGAATTACAACTGGAAAATTAAAGTCGCTTGTTCCTATCATTGGAAAAGCACAAAAAAGCCTGGAGCATTCTTCGGGGAATGAAAGAAGTTGAAATTTACACCCTTCTATTTCTTCAATTGGAAATGCAATTTCGGTGTCATCTTCAATAATGTTGTCTTAGCCCCCTAAATGGTTGGACAAAATTGTAAAAACAGTTTAGTCCATTTAATTTAGGAATCATGAGTAAACAACGCCGAACATTCAGTGCAGAAGACCGGTACTCGATCGTACAGGAATCT
>NZ_VCEI01000020.1 GCF_005860765.1 Dyadobacter sediminis
ATTCTTCTTTGAACTATTTAAATCCAGTAGCTTTTGAAGCCGAATATTACCGACAAACTGGATAAGAATTGAAGTTTTTAATATTTACTAACCCGCAAAAGTGTAAACCAAAACGGAACCACGTCAATTTGCTTAAAAAGAGAAATGCTCAATCTTACCATAGATACCGAAGACAAGCGCATTATTGACGCGGTCAGAGCCTTGTTAAAAGGGTATGGCGTGTCCTACTCAGAGAAGCGTGAAAGGAGTCCTTACAGCGCTTCTTTTGTAAAAAAGGTTAAGAAGGCTAAAACCCGTATTGCAAAAGGGGAGTTTATCGAAGTAGACCCGGAAAACTTATGGGAAAGTATAGAGTCCGGATTGAAGCAGTAGCAGAAGATATAAGTTAACCCAAGTTGCCAGCTATTAGAAAAATGAGGGCAGTGTGAAAATGGTAAACTGTCCACTTCCCATTTTGTTCTATTCTAAGTTTCTTTTTCTTTCAGCTAGTTGCTTTACCCAAATTATGATTGCTGGTTTTGCTACCGAATGCCTAATATTTTGAGTAAAAGCCCAGCAGGGTTCTTGGCAGCTTTAACCTTACCTGTTTTTAAATCATAGTTAAATTTAAATAATGCTTCTGTAAGGGGTTTTTCAGCTAAAATTTGTTGAACAATCTTTATGTCTTTTATTCCCAAATCATTTAGGATTTGCTGGGCATTTTGCTGGCGTATATCTTCAATAGGTTGATCAAAAAGAATTGGTAGCAGTTCAGGTGTCTGAGAGTGGATGTAAAACCGAATGCTTTGAAAAGATCTTCCTTGTTTGATTAAGTCGTAACTGATCTTCAAGTCTGTATGTTTATTAATTTGACGCACAGCAATATCTAGAACAAACTTTTTGAAATCACTAATTCTCTCGAACTGTTCATTGCTTTTACCAGTAGGATCTTTCAGCTTCAGCATAATTTTTAATTCTTCAAGATCATATGCTTTTGTCTCTCCAATATCCTTCCATTGGCTAGAGAGCTGATATATTCGCTTAGCATATTTGCTGGAAAGCTTTAAAGCAGAATGCAATTGAAAGGAAGTGAAATTATCTTTTAGCTCAAACAAAAATGGACGGATATCTTCTGAAAGCTTAATCTTCAGAAATCCCTGTCCAGTCATGTATTCTACTTTCTGAAACATCCATATTTGTTTATAGCTGTTTGATGTGTTAATCTCAAACATTCGAGACCCCATATCTGCTGTGGCTTCGCGCAACTGTTGATAATTCCAGGTTCGACCAGTTATAAATTCAACTTCGTTAACATATATCTGATACTCCTGATTATAGGTGTCTTCCTTTTTGATTTTAGAAAGTAAGTAAAAGAGAATATCTAATTGACAAGCAGAGTAATCAAATCGGGCTGTGGTAATAGCATTGTGCTGCCTGATCTCGGGTGAATCGTCTTTTTTCATAAAGCTAATTTTATTACAAATAAGTTAAAAACGAGTGATAAAAACAAGTATCGTTTTTATCACTCGTTTTTAACTTATAAAAACTCGTTTTTTAACTTATAAAAACTCGTTTTTAACTTATAAAAACTCGTTTTTAACTTATAAAAACTCGTTTTTAACTTATAAAAACTCGTTTTTAATCGCTGTAACAAACTGATATATAAATGGTTACGACCCCCTGCAAATAAAACAAATAATTAAAATACACAAATTGTGATGTAAAAAAAAGTCATTTAAGGGAAGGATTCGTTCATAAGTCAGAACGTAAAATCAAAAAAGAACAAAATCAGCAAAAACAAATTTAAACAGAGTGCGCGACAACTAATAAATTAGTTGTCTCTTATAAAAAGTGGTTTGATTACAATCAATTTGAAATAAAGAAAAAGTAAGGTGCGTATGATCAGGTTTGTAATTCCTGCCGTCAATTGTATGGCAACATTTATCGGGCCTCGTATATACAAAACCAATTGCCAAGTCGGTACCAACAAAAATAAATTTCAATCAGCCACTGATTAGGAAGTAATTTGCCAAAAAAATATCCATTAAATCAACTTTACTATAAATATAATACCTCTACAAATTCAGACCACTTGTTTAGTTAAAACTTAGTAACTTAAACAAGGATAAAATAATGAAAAAGATGCGTAGAAAATTTGATTCATCATTTAAGGCGAGAGTGGCTATTGAA
>NZ_VCEI01000025.1 GCF_005860765.1 Dyadobacter sediminis
TGGCCTATGAAGAGCAGCGTTACCATGATGCACGCCGCTGGATGATCGCCAAGGAAACTTTGGGAAGACCATTGACCTACATTACCGTACTGGGCAAGTTCAAGGCGGGCAAGTCGATGAAGGAACCTTACCGCTACGATCCGGCCGTGTATGACTATACTTACACGCCGGTGGAGGAAAAAGCGCATGAGAACCGGACCTGGATCGACAAGATGTACTTCCGTCCGTTCAGCCGTGACGAGATTAACCGAAATGCACAGCTCGTGCAAAATCCCGGTTACGATAAATAGTTATCTTTTATTGACTAATTTTACCTGAAACTATGCCTTCCGTTAAGAAGGCATAGTTTCTTTTTTCTATTCAACCCTTCGTTTTTCCGATATGAAGCGAATGCAACTTTTGAAAGCAGGAATCATTCTACTGACAAGCGTTTCAATTCTTACAAGCTGTGACAAATCTTCGCATAACGATAAACCGGAAGAAGCAAATGACGGCCCGCACCTTTTTACGCTTTTGCCACCCGAGAAAACAAAAGTTGACTTTGCAAATACATTAACCGAAGGCCTTAATACCAACGTGCTGATGTATGAATACTTTTATAACGGAGGCGGCGTAGCTGTCGGCGATCTCAATGGCGACGGGCTGGATGATATTTACTTTACCGGAAATATGGTTTCCAACAAACTTTATCTGAACAAAGGAAAGATGATTTTTGAGGATATTACCATGGCTGCGGCTGTCGGAGGAAGGGAAAGGCCATGGAAAACGGGCGTAACCATGGCGGATGTGAACGGTGACGGAAAGCTGGATATTTATGTCTGTTACTCCGGGAATGTCTCGCCCGAAAGCCTGAAAGATCAACTTTTCATCAATAAAGGCAACAACGCTGCGGGCATTCCGCAGTTTGAAGAATCCGCTGAAAAATACGGCCTTGGCAATCCGAGCAACAGTACGCAGGCGGCTTTTTTTGATTTTGACAAAGACGGTGACCTGGATATGTTTCTATTGAATCACAATCCGAAATCATTACCGATTCTGGACGAGGCGAGTACGGCCGATCTGCTGAAAAAAGATGATCCTGTAACCGGCGTAAGGTTGTTTCGCAATGATCAGAAAGGAAAAAGCGAGCCATACTTTACGGATATAACCAAGAAAGCAGGCATCCACAGTTCACCTTTGACTTACGGCCTCGGAATCGGGATTGCCGATGTAAATCAGGATGGCTGGCAGGACATGTATATTTCCAATGATTACTCCGTTCCGGATTTTCTATACATCAATAACGGCAACGGAACATTTACGGATGTCATGGAAGCAGGTATCGGACATACTTCTCATTCTTCCATGGGAAATGACATTGCCGATTTTAACAACGACGGGCTGCCGGATATTTTTACGCTGGACATGCTGCCGGAAGATAACCGCAGACAGAAACTGCTTTCCGGGCTGGATAATTACGAACTTTTTGACTTCAATGTAAAGGTCGGCTTTCATCACCAGTATATGCGGAATATGCTGCAGTTGAACGAAGGCTTGGGAAAAAATACAAAAGCGCCTTTGTTCTCCGAAGTCGGGCAGTTGTCCGGCGTTTCGAATACCGACTGGAGCTGGGCAGCACTTTTTGCAGATTATGACAATGACGGCTGGAAGGATCTGTATATAACCAACGGTAATCTCCGCGATTTTACCAATATGGATTTTGTCAAATTCATGGGCGATCATCTGAAAAGGATTGAAGGTCAGGTGAAAAGAGAAGATGTACTGAACCTTGTGTATCAGATGCCTTCTTCCAATATGAAAAACTACCTTTTCCGGAATAATAAAAATCTCACTTTTACGAATGTTGCCGACAAATGGGGAACGGGCGACATTTCGAGCAGTGGCGGAGCGGCTTATTCCGATCTGGACAATGACGGTGATCTGGATCTGATTGTCAACAACATCAACAAACCTGCATTCATTTATCAGAATGACGGCGATAAATTACTGAATAACAATTTCCTGAAAATAAAACTGAACGGAGCAGGAAACAACACACTGGGTCTCGGATCAAAAATCACAATTTACCAAAAAGGAAAGAAGCAATATCTCGAACAAATGCCTACGCGCGGTTATCAGTCCAGCGTTTCGCCTGTTCTGCATTTTGGTTTGGGGAAAGAAAGTGCAATTGATTCTTTAATAATAGTCTGGCTGGGTGGCAAACAACAGAAAATTACTGCTCCGAAAATAAATCAGTTGCTCACACTTTCTGAAAGTGAAGCAAAGTCTGTGAAAAGCATAATCAATACATCTGAGCCCGTATTTACGCCAGTTCAGTCGCCGGTTGCGTATAAAAATCCGGGTATCAGGACAAACGATTTCAAGCGCCAGCCTTTAATGATCAATCCTATTTCGTTTTCAGGGCCTTGTTTGGTAAAAGGCGACGTGAACGGCGATGGGCTTGAAGATGTATTTGCAGGCGGCGGATCGGGCGAAGCTGGAAAACTTTATTTACAGCAGAAAAATGGTTCTTTTACCGATAAACCGGTACCGGCGCTGGAAGCAGACAAGCAAAGTGAAGATACTGACGCATTGTTCCTGGATGTAAATGGCGACGGATTTCAGGATTTGTTTGTGTGCAGCGGCGGTTATGCCAGTTTCATGCCTGAGGATCTGTTGCTGCAAAGCCGTTTGTATATCAATGATGGAAAGGGAAATTTCACAAAGGACGTTGCTGCCTTGCCGAAAATGCTCACCAGTACAAGCTGCGTACGTTCTGCCGATGTAAACGGCGACGGGAAACCTGATCTTTTTGTGGGCGGGCGCGTCATTCCCGGCCGTTACCCGGAAACGCCAAGAAGTTATATACTGATCAATGACGGAAAAGGCAGGTTTTCAGATCAGACTTCGGCACTGGCTCCGGAAATTGAAAGGATCGGGCTTGTGACGGATGCAGCATGGATGGATCTGAACGGGGATAAAAAGCAAGATCTGGTCGTAGTCGGAGAGTGGATGCCGGTTACGGTTTTTACCAACACAAACGGAAAGCTGGAAAATAAAACGACTGACTATTTCGATAAAACATACAGCGGATGGTGGAATAAAATCCTGGCGGAGGATCTGAACGGCGACGGCAAACCGGATCTGGTTCTTGGCAATATGGGATTGAACACGCAATGCAAAGCCAGTGATTCGGAACCTGTTGAAATGATTTACAAGGATTTTGACGATAACGGCGCGATTGATCCGATCATGAGTTTTTATATTCAGGGGAAAAGTTATCCGTACGTGACAAGAGACGAACTGCTGGATCAGATGAGCATCATGCGTACACGTTTTCAGGATTACAAAAGCTATGCGGATGCTACAGTAAAGGAAATATTCACACCCGAGGAACTGGAAGGTGCAAAAGAATTAAAGTCGAATTACCTGAAAACGGCTTATTTTGAAAGAAGCCCAAATGGCAAGTTCGCTGAAAAGAGCCTTCCTCTGCAGGCCCAGATTTCACCGGTTTACACCATTACATCGCTGGATTACGATCAGGACGGGAAGAAAGATTTGCTGTTATGCGGCAATGTAAGCCGGGCAAGATTAAGGTTCGGCAAATACGATGCCAATTACGGCGTTTTGTTAAAAGGAAACGGCAATGGAAAGTTCACGTATATGGATCAGAACAAATCCGGGCTTGGCCTGAAAGGCGATGTAAGAAGCGTGCTTCCAATCGGGAATAAATTGTTGTTCGGGATTAATCAGCAGGAAATAAAAGCGTATAAAATTGATAAAGTTCAGTAAAGCTGCTTTTCTTATTGCGGCTATCTATTTGCTTGGCAGTTGTAAAAAGAATGAAAAACCGGATTATGTAAGTCCCCAGGCCATTGGGCAGGTTACTTCACGAATGACGGACGTAATGATACACGATGTTACTAATCCGCCGCTCAGTGCACGTTTTTTCGCTTACGCATGTCTGGCCGGCTATGAAGTTGTAGCGCAAAATGACACGGCTTACAAAAGTATGCATGGTGTTCTGAACGAGTTTCCTGAAATACAGAAGCCGTCAGTTGAAGCTTATTCCTATCAGCTCGCAGCAGCCTTGGCCATGATTGAAACGGCCAAAAAAATGCAGCCTTCGGGCGCGCTTCACCAGAAATTTCAGGATCAGCTGATCGATTCGTGCCGTCATGCGGGATTCAGTGATGAAGTGATTGCCGGCTCACAGGAATATGCATCCGCCATAACCATGCAGATTCTCAAATATGCCAAGGCCGACCGTTACAACCGGATCAGTAATTTTCCCCGCTATGAGCCTGAAAAAGAAGCGGGAAGCTGGTACCCTACACCGCCGGGATATTTTCCGCCGGTAGAACCTTTCTTTAAAACAATACGTGCATTTACGCTGGATTCTTCATCCCAGTTTCGTCCGGCCCCGCCTGCAGCATTTTCCGAAAGCAAAAAATCGGAATTTTTCAGGCTGATGAAAATGAATTATGACGATCAGAAACAACCTGAACATCGTGTGATGGCTGCATTTTGGGATTGTAATCCGTTTGCACTTGAAAACAAAGGCCATTTGCTCGTCGGGATGAAAAAGATATCACCCGGTGCTCACTGGATGGGAATTACGGCTATTGCATGCAAACAGGCCCAATCGGATTTTTCCAGAACAATGCTGGTAACGACTTCAGTAGCCATCGGTTTAATGGACGGGTTCATGGCTTGCTGGGACGAAAAATACAGAAGTAATCGCATCCGCCCTGAAACTGCGATCCGCAAATACATCGATCCGTCGTGGCAGCCGTTTTTACAGACACCGCCTTTTCCGGAATATCTCAGCGGCCATTCGGTAATTTCCTCTGCGGCTGCATTGATCCTCACGCATTATCTTGGAGACCATTTTGCCTATACCGACACCGTGGAAGAGCCTTTTGGCCTGAAACCGCGTAAGTTCAAATCGTTTCTGGCAGCGGCACAGGAATCGGGCATGTCGCGGTTTTATGGCGGCATTCACTTTATGGACGCTGTTGTAAACGGTCAGAAGCAAGGTTTTCAGGTCGGGAACTGGGTGTTGCAAACTTTGGGAAACAAGCCAGAGCAATCTGCTGACGAACTGATGGCCAAAGCTGCATTGGAAGCTCAGTAAATTTATTTTGTAAAACCGCCTGAACGCATTTCTTCAGCCGCTCTTTCCTGCAGTAATTCCGTTGTATAACGATAGCCGACATCAAAAAGCTGGCGTGCTTTTCGGAAGTCGAAGATACTGTAACGGCTGAGTTCCGGCGGTTCGATCAGGAGATTGCATTTTTTAAAACGTTCTTTTGTTTTGCTGTGCATCGCAAGGATCATGCTTCTGTACACGATTTCAGACGTGGTTTTCAGCGGTTTGTCCAATGCAAACGGATTGCAGTGCATACCGATAATAAATTCGGCTTCATTCAGGACCGGCTCAACGGGCAGATTATTGAGCACGCCGCCATCTACAAGTGAATGTCCCTGAAATGGCACCGGGCTGAACAAGCCCGGAATCGAACACGAAGCCAGCACGGGTGTAGCCAGCATGCCTTTTCTGAAATGGATTTCTTCGCCTGAGACAATGTCCGTTGCAGTTACAATCAGCGGTATTTTCAGCGATTCAAAACTGTTTTCCGGAATGTATTTACACAAAATTGCTTCCATTCGGCTCATCCGTAACAAGCCTTTTGCGCCAAACCCAAATCGTAGATAAGGATAAAAACTTGTCTGGATAACAGCTTCCAAAATTTCGTCCGGCGAATGGCCGTAAGCCAGCATGGCCCCGACAAAGGCTCCGGAACTCGTGCCGCTGAGGATATCCGGCCGGATTCCATTTTGCAAAAGTGCCTTTATAACACCGATATGCGCAATTCCCCGCGCCCCGCCGCCCGATAAAACCAGTCCGGTTTTCATACATTCATTTAAATAAAATCACTTAATGCGCCACGCCTGCGGATAACAATGCCTTTTTCAGATTGTTCCAGAACCGCTGCTTCGTAAAACGGATCATGTTCAAATAACAGTATATGATTTTCCTTAATGGCTGTTTTTAGAACCTGTTCTTTTTCCTGCATCGTCAGAAGCGGCCGCACATCATAACCCATAACCCAGGGCAGCGCAATGTGAAAGGAAGACGGGACAAGATCGGCAGCATAAATGATTTTCTGATTGTTATAGCGGATCACCGGAAGCATCATTTGCTCGGTATGCCCGTCCACATGGATAAAATCAATGGACGCAAACGGCGAAGTTCCTTTTTCTATAAACCTTAGACTTCCTGAATCCTGCAACGGAATGATGTTTTCCTTAAAAAAGGACGCTTTTTCTCTCGGATTCGGATTTACGGCCCAGTTCCAGTGCGATTCATTGGACCAGTAAACAGCATTGGGGAAAGCCGGCAGCAGCTTCGTACGGTCGGGATTATAAATGACTGCGCCTCCGGCATGATCAAAATGCAGATGCGTTAAAATGACATCGGTAATATCCTCAGGCCGGTAACCGCATTTTGTAATAGAAGAAAACAGCGTGGCATCGCCGTGAAGATCGTAATGACTGAAAAATTTCGGATCTTGTTTGTCGCCAAGTCCCGTATCGATCAGAATAAGTTTTCCTTCGTCTTCCACAAGCAGACAGCGCATCGCCCAGGTACAACGGTTGTTTTCATCAGCCGGATTGTGCCTGTTCCATAATGTTTTGGGTACGACGCCAAACATGGCGCCGCCGTCCAGCTTGAAATAGCCGGTTTCAATGATATTTAATTTCATAAGGTAAAAGTTGATTTTTATCACCTTTAAACATTGCGCACTTCAAAAAGCGATGCGTAACATAACATATTTTCGGAATCTTTTGCCCTATTAAAACGAACAAAAATGATCATGCATTTCCGGTTTTCTTTGCTGCCCGTTCCTTTTCTGCTATGCGTGTTGTTCGGCATCAGGAATGTTGCTGCGCAGGAAAAGCCTTTGATTGATTACGTGGAAACCAGAATCGGAACGGCTCCGTCCGCAACGGAAAGCGCACGCATGCACAGCGAAGCTGGCAGTGAGTTGAAGGGACAAACCATTCCTGTCGCCGGCGTTCCGAACGGCATGACGCACTGGACGCCGCAAACGAGAGCTTCCGAAGCAAAATGCATTGCGCCCTATTATTACAACGACACCAGCTTTCAGGGATTTCGCGGTACGCACTGGCTCAACGGTTCCTGCGTGCAGGACTACGGCTCGTTTACTGTAATGCCATTATCCGGCGAACTGATTACGGATGCTGAACAGCGGGCTTCTGCTTTCATGCATGAAAAGGAAAAAACATCGCCGGCGTATTACGGAACATGGCTGGAAAAATATCAGATCCATGCCGAAGTAACGGCGACTGCGCGCGCGGCAATGATGCGGTTCAGCTTTGAAAGCGGGGAAGAATCATTTGTTGTTATTGAGCCAAATAGCGATGAAGGAGAAGCTTTTATCGAAGTTTCCAAGGAAAAAGGAGAAATTACAGGCTATAATCCGGTGCACAGGATTTATCAGGGAGCAGGCCAGCCGGCGGGAATCAGCGGCTATTTTGTCCTGAAATTTGACCGTCCGATCAAGCAGTTTGGCGTCTGGCGCGGCGATACGGTTTCACCGGCTGGAAGGTCCGTGACCGGAAACGGGGACAAGGTAAAATCCGGAGCGTACCTTGGTTTTGGATCTGGCAAGCAAGTCGTTTCGGTAAAAATCGGTACTTCTTTTACAAGTCTGGAAGGTGCAAGGCTGAATCTGGAAAAAGAAATAGGAAGTCAGGATTTTGAAACAATAAGGAAATCGGCTGAAAAAGCATGGAACGAGGCTTTGGGAAAAGTAAAGGTAAAAGGAAGTGAAAAGGATAAAGTTCTATTTTACAGCGCCTTGTATCGTACCAAGCTGTCGCCGAGGCTTTTTTCAGATGCAGATGGGAAATATCCTTCTTTTGCCGGCGGAACGCCCGTTCAGCTTGCAGAAGGATTTGATTATTACTGCGATTTCAGCTTGTGGGATACTTTCCGGGCGGCTATGCCTTTGAATATTCTTCTGGAACCGAAAAAAACCGGCGATATGATGCAGTCGCTCGTCAAAAAAGCGGAGCAAGGCGGCTGGATGCCGATTTTTCCCTGCTGGAACCATTATACCGCTGCCATGATCGGCGACCATGCGATGTCGGTGATGGCAGACGCTTACATCAAGAACGTGCGGAATTTTGATTTGAAAACGGCTTATAGTTATCTGAGAAAAAATGCATTTGAAGTCAATGCCGATCCGAAAAGCTACGATGCGGGAAAGGGCAGGAGAGCGCTGAATTCGTATCTTCAATACGGCTATATTCCTTTGGAAGACAGCGTATGGCAGGCTTATCACAAACGCGAACAGGTTTCACGCACGCTGGAATATGCTTATGACGATTTCTGCCTGTCGGTGCTGGCATCTGGTTTGGGATTCACAGACGATGCCGCGAAGCTGAAAAAAAGAGCCATGAATTACAGAAACGTCATTGATCCGGGAACGGGCTATGCGCGCGGGCGCTATGCAAATGCAAAATGGATCGCTGACTTCGATCCGTTTGTGAAGCGTTCCAGCTTTATTACCGAAGGCTCTCCGGCTCAGTATACCTGGTTTGTACCGCAGGATATTGCCGGACTTCAGAACATGATGGGCAGCAGAAATGCATTGACCAGCAAGCTGGACACACTATTTGAACAAGGTCACTACTGGCATGGAAACGAGCCAAATCATCAGATTTCGTATTTGTATGCATATGCAGGCCAGCCCTGGAAAACGCAGAAGCTGACAAGGAAAATCATCCGTGAGGAATATGACACCGGAAACGGCGGGCTAAGCGGAAACGAAGATGGCGGACAAATGTCGGCCTGGCTGGCGTTCAGTATGATCGGTTTTTATCCCGTTGCTCCGGGTACGCCGGAATATGTGTTGGGAAGTCCGGTTTTTGAAGAAGTAACAATCCATTCGGGTAACGGTAAAAAGTTTGTTATTGAAGCAAAAGGCGTTTCTGAGTCAGCGTATTATATTCAGTCGGCTACTTTGAACGGCAAGGTTTTTACAAGAAATTTCCTCACGCATGCTGAAATTGTCAATGGCGGAAAACTGATTTTGCAAATGGGCACAGAACCCAATAAAACCCGGGGTGCCAAACCGGAGGACGAACCTTTCTCTGTTTCAAAAATCAAATTGAATTGAAATGATGATTATTGGCTTATAATTGAAATATGTGCATTAATAATTGGATTTTGCTTGAATAGTTGGAATGATATATGGTTAATAACTACAAATACGATATAAAATTTGTAATACTTTGCTGTGTTGCTTAATTTCCGTCTGTATCTATTCTCTAAATCCAGTCCGATGAATCGTAGAAGTTTTTTTGCCAGGGCCGTTCCTGCAAGTTTTGCAATAGGTGCGGTTGCAGCTTCCTGTGCGCCGAAATCTCAGCAATTATATCCCGACAAGCACTTTCACATCAGTCGTGGTTATCACCAGATTCCCAAACTAAGGCTTTCCACCGATCGTATTGTAAAGGAAACGGTTGGTTTAAGGCCGTTTCGTGCTTCCGGTCCGAGACTGGATGTTGAAAAACTTGGAAATAAAACAATTGTTCACAATTACGGACACGGAGGCAGTGGCTGGTCGCTGTCATGGGGAACGGGCAATATTGCAAGGAAAAATGTGCTTGCTACCAACGAAAAGAAAATTGCGGTTCTGGGCTGCGGTACCGTCGGCATTGCTACGGCGCGGCTGTTGCAGGAAAGCGGCTGCGAAGTGACCATTTATACAAAAGACGTTCCGCCCAATATCACGAGTAATCTGGCAACAGGCACTTGGTCGCCGGCATCGCGTGTATGTGATGTGAAAGTAGCCAAACCGGAATTTCGCACGGTCTGGGAAGAAGCTACAAGATTTTCATTCCGCAGGTTTCAGTTTCTGCTGGGTATGAATGAAATTGCATGCTGGGCGGAGGAATACGGCGTTTTCAGGGAAATGCCGGTTTACACGCCGGGTGCCGGCGGCGAAGATTTTGAGATTGAAGGATTGCTGCCGGAACGTGTAAAACTGGATTCCAGAGAACATCCGTTTAAAGCAAATCATGTTACGCGGCGTTCCAATCTGATGTTCAACATTCCGGCTTACCTGCGACATCAGTTAACTGATTTTGTGATGTTTGGCGGAAAAGTAAAAATTCAGGAAATCAGAAAACCGGAAGATATTGATGCGCTGCAGGAAAACGTGGTTGTCAACTGCATGGGACTGGGTGCAAAGCCTGTGTTTAATGACGAGGAACTTACGCCGGTTTCCGGTCAGCTTTCATGCCTTATCCCGCAAAGTGACATCCATTACAAACTCTATACGCAAGGTGCCAATTTTATTTCAAGAAAAGACGGCATATTCATTGGAAGCAACGGCATAGTCGGAAACTGGGACACTACGCCGAGTAAAGAGCAAACTGAAAAAACAGTAGGTATTCTGCAAAAACTGATGGAAGAAATGAAAGGATGATCCGGACGGATTCAGAAGATTCAGAAGAAAATGATATCAATAATTGATTTACATTCCCGGAACATATCCGGGAATGTAAATCAGCGGTAATCAGAATGAACTTCCGAGACCAATGATGATACCGGCCTGAAGTGTAAAGTATTTGGTAGAATTGTTGAAGTCTACATTATTGGCATTGCCGACAGTCAGCGTGTTGTCATTACCAAAAACAACGTTATAAGCGCCTTCCGCAAATATCCCGAACGTTTTTCCCAGAGGAATCTGAAGACCTATTTTTGGTGCAATACCAAAGTTGGATGCATTGGCAGTCAGGTCACCGCTTTTCAGCTTAAGGAAGTAAACGCCGGCTTCTGTTCCCACGTATGGACGGATTCCTTTATCTGTAAAATAATACTCAAGTAATCCGGAAATCGGAATAATAGAGCTGGACGATTCCACAGTTGCTGTACTTGGGGTAATTTCCAGGTTTTCAGTAAATACTTTTGCAGTAGCACCCACCGCTACTCTGGGTCCAAGAAAAAAACGAAGCTGTGCTCCGCCGCCATAAAGTCCGTTTGAAATATCTCCCTGATCCGAGAATCCGTATGATCCGTGTAAAGAAATGGAAGGCTGGGCAGAAGCCTGGCCGTACAAAATGCTGCCAAGCAGCATAAGTGCAAACGTACAAAAGATGTTTTTCATTGATTTTAGAGATTATAGTCGATTGAAGAATTAAGTATTACATTAATTGCCTTATCAATTATTGTGCCTGACTTCAAGCCTGAGTCTTCTCAGGCTTTGCGTGGCTGTTTTACATTTCTTCCGATCCGCAGCAGTGTAGGAAAACGGACAGTTTTTTTATCTTCATTTCCCCACAACTGGCGAAGTTCCTCGGCTATCTCTTCAACAGGGTTGCTTTTGTTCTGTTCCATGTAATGCTGCACAGCAGACCAGGTATTCAAGTACCCGATCAGATCATCTGCGCTCCATTGCATAACCTGAACAAATTGTTGCCCTGATTTTATTTCATCAAACGGAAACGGGATGGTAGCATATCTCTGGTTGATATATTCCCGCTCTTTGTCCCAGTATGGCCCGAGAACATCTATGTATAATTTCTGAACTACTTTGTCTGTTGCTTCGTCAATTTCGAGAAGTGCGTAGCCAATGACTGCAATAATGCCTTCATCTTTCAGTACAGCATGTACTTTGGCGTAAAATCTGTCGAAGTTGAACCAGTGAATGGCCTGCGCTATGGTAACAAGGTCAA
The DNA here is from genome assembly GCF_005860765.1 of Dyadobacter sediminis. Classification (GTDB taxonomy): domain Bacteria; phylum Bacteroidota; class Bacteroidia; order Cytophagales; family Spirosomataceae; genus Dyadobacter; species Dyadobacter sediminis. The sequence continues at coordinate 11,755 of NZ_VCEI01000025.1, forward strand.
ACTGGTTTTCAGTAAAGCTGTTTTCTTCAGCACTCGCAACGATATACCGGATATTTTCTCTTTTAACCGCATTACTAAGCTGCTTCTCGCTGATATCGGTTGCAAATACCGTATTGAAATATCCGGAAAGTTTTGCTGCAAGCTGACCGTTTCCTGTTCCGCAATCCCATACAGCATCTTTGGTTTTAACCGTGGAAAGTATAAAGTCAAAAGCTTCGTCCGGGTACGTAGGACGAAACCTTGCATATGCATCGGCCTGTTTTGAAAAATTGTCTTTCATGAAATTTCTGGTTTTCTGTTCAGGAAAATACTGTACAAAAAACTCAGACCTGCGGGAAAGGTTAATTTAGCTGTTGGCTGTTAGCTTTTAGCTTTTGAAAGTTACGGATGCAGACATCAAGCTACTCTGAAAGAAAGAAAGCGTTATTCAAGCCGGATAAAAGGATAGCCGCAATCCTTGATGTTCCGGTCAAAAAAAGAACCTTTGGACGGCGATTTCAGAAAAAGCTGAAATATTTCCGGGTCCACTTCCTTATAATCGTACATCCGCCCTGATAAAAATTTCACGCGCAAAGTCCGTTTCGGATAATCATAGCCAATAGCAGCCAGACTGGAAGAATCAACAGAAACCATATCCATATTCAACTACTTTATGCCAAAATGTAGTTTGTAAAATTGCACTATGCAACATCCTCCTTGAGGTGATACCTTCTCCGTATTTCATTGATCAGGAATTTTTTCTGGGCTGTAAAGCTTTCAGGGTGCATGTTTGGAAACAATTCTTTCCATTCTGAAAACCGGGTTTCATCAGCTTCTCTGAATGCAGTAGCATCAATTTTTTTCTGTTTCAAAAATTCTTCAAATTCCATTCTTTCTTTTTTACTGCAATATATCAGTTTAAAATTTCAGGCGTACAGCTTTGAAATTTCATTTCTGCCTGCGTTTTTACCAAAATATACAGGTTCTTTAAAATGAACATTCCGTTATTTGCATTATAGAAATGTTGAAAAAAAAGAATTGGGCCTGAATGGCAAAGGTATTTTTGAAAATGAAAATAGACTTACGAAGCGATACGATTACAAAACCTACGCCGGAAATGCAGCAGGCCATGTGGGCGGCAGAAGTGGGCGATGATGTACTGGGCGACGATCCGACGGTGAATGCTCTGCAGGAAAAAGCAGCCAGGCTTTTTGGAATGGAAGATGCCTTGTTCTGTCCTTCCGGAACCATGACCAACCAGCTTGCAATCCGTGTGCATACACAGCCCGGAAGCGATGTGATCTGTGACAAATATTCTCACATTTACCTTTACGAAGGCGGTGGCATTATGCTGAACGCACTATCGTCCGTGAAGCTGCTGGATGGTGACAGAGGCCGCATTTCTGCTGCTCAGGTTGCCGGTGCCATAAGTCCTGTCCATGATATTCATTCAACGGTAACGCGGCTTGTATCATTGGAAAACACCATGAACAAAGGCGGAGGCTGCTATTATGATTTTCAGGAGATAAAAGCGATCCGGGAGGTTTGTTCACAAAACAACATTCCGCTGCATCTGGATGGCGCCCGGCTTTTCAATGCATTGGTGGAAACCCGCGAGTCACCGGAACAGTACGGGCAGGTTTTCGACAGCATCAGCATTTGTCTCTCCAAAGGGCTTGGCTGCCCGGTCGGTTCACTGCTGCTCGGAACCCGGGAAGTAATCAGCAAAGCGCGTCGCTTCCGTAAGGTAATGGGTGGCGGCTGGCGGCAGGCCGGTTTTCTGGCTGCCGCAGGAATTTACGCGCTGGACAATCATATAGAACGTCTCAAAGAAGATCATGGCAGGGCACGCAAGATCGGAGAAATGTTCCGTGCCAGGCCGGAAGTCAGAAATATACTTCCTGTTGATACCAATATTGTCATTATAGAAGTGGATGAAACGATTTCAGAATCCGCCTATGTCAGAAAGCTGGCAGATGTTGGTATTCTGGCTGTTGCATTCGGCAAAAATCTGGTCCGTTTTATCACGCATCTTGATTTTAACGACGATCATCTGGAGGAAATGAATAAAAGGCTCAAACTTCTGGAATAATTTCCTCGTATTCGTATTCAGAATTGGGCCCCTGATAAATTACCTTCATTCCGGTCAGGTCTGCAACGTACGTATGAATCCCGGCATTTCCGATTTCTCTCAGGAATGTCGGGTAATCCGTGGCGCCTTCCTGATTACGCTTGATTGCAGCTTTGACATCTTCCAGTACAAACGCTTCGGCACACTCAAATTCAGGAAAATCGCCGGGAATAATCAGTTTTTCCCCGTTCATAGCGGTGTAAGTTCTCTTATTGTTCTTGACCTTTACTTCATAATTGTCAACACCAAAGGATTTAAGACTTTTTACAAAATAAGGATAAGATTGTCCCTGTGAACGCTGCTCCACAGACTTAATAAGATCTTCTGTCAATTCAATCAGTTCCATAGTAATACTTTGATATTTTAACGTAAAATACCCAATTAGGGCCTTATTTCAAGAATTTCCAAGAGAAAAAATCAGGCAAGCCGCAAATTGTTTATGGCTGTAACCCATTCGTCTTTTTCGCAAACCGGGCATATGGCGGTTCCTGCCTGGTGTTCTTCTGTATGGCCGCAAAATGAACATGCGTGATAACCGTCTTTTGAAATAGACTTGCTTTTCTTATTGTAGAGTTCAGGCAGCAGAGGCAAGCCGTATTTTACATCTTCATCCTTGAAAAAGAAAACGCTGACCTCGCCGGAAGGTTCAAGATAAGCATTGCGCACTTGTCCGAGGTGCTCGATGCTTTTGACGCGCAGTTCAGAAAAAAATTCGTCCTGCGCCAGGCTTTCTTTTGCAAATTCGGTTATTGAAAATCTGCCATTATGGATGAGACAAACCGTTTTGCCTTCAATCAGTTTTTCAAACCAAGTGTTTTTCCCGGTCAGCCATGTTACCGATCTGTACAGTGCAATGACGGTCGAAAACACGACAAGAGCAGGAATAATGCCTACGTCTTCGTAAAACATGGGATCACCCGCAGCAGAGCCCAGCGAAATAATGATAACGATTTCAAAAATCGACAGCTGTTTTACGCCTCTTTTTCCGGTAATGCGCAACGCAATGAGCAGGAAAGTAAACATGACGGTGGACCGTAACATTACTTCCAGCAGAAAAGCAACTGGCATTTCATTAAAAAGCACACGATCCCACTCGAAAATTTCTTTCATAAAGGAAAAAATATTGGCATAGTACAGGATATAAAGTAAGTTCTCAGACGTTTTTAATTACGGGCCTCAAAAGAAAAGATGTTATTCAAACCAGAATCTGGTCAAATAACATCTTGATCTTAACTAATTTATTGATGAAGTGCAATATTGTTTACTCCGCATTCTGATCATCGGTCGGATGAACGATCAGCGAGCTTCTTGTATCCAGTTTCTTAATCATTTCTGCAGACATCGCATCGGCATAAACCCCGTAGCTGCTGACAAGCGTACCTTTCAGGCCATCTTTGGATTCAATCGCATAAAGTATGGACATGTCCGAAGGGTTTGTCATACCTTCAAACCTGAAAACTTTTACAATGTCAAAATCATCCGGGGAAAGCGACAGCTTGATGCCATCTTCTTTATGGAATTCCAACGAATGCGCGGTCATGTTGAAATCGTATGTATAACCTTGTTCCTGCAAACTTTCAAGTGTTTCTACCAGAGTATCCGGCTCACTCATATTTTTGTTCGATGGATGCGGTTTGTTTTCGTTATCCTTATCGGTGTGTTGCAAATCCATAATGAAAATAATTTAGGTTATTGATATTTATATAATCAGTCTGGCTGACGTTTGTCGATTCCATTTCACAAATACAGAAAACCAGATTCCGGCTTATGCTATAATAAAATAAACCGTACTGATTGATTCAATAAACGGATTACAAGAAAAAACTATGCCGAACATACGCAACATTTCATGTGCAGGAATATTCAGTTTGTTCATTTAAAAATGCTATGCAGACCGTTGTTAAAAGTGATGCAAAATGCTGTAACCAATCGATTTAAGTTACTGCCCGTTCTTTGCCATTATGCACTTTATAACGGCCTATGTTCAGTTGCTGGCAAATAACATAAATGCCAATATGAGGTCAAAGCACCTCATATTGGCATTTATGTAGAAACTGCAGCAATAAAATAATGTTATTGAAAAAACGGTTTAAATCATATTCGGATCAGAGTGCTTTGTCAAGTCCGCGGTTCTCGAGCAGGTATTTCACATCCGGTTCACGGCCCCGGAAGGATTTGTACAGATTCATCGGCTCTTCGGTTCCACCTTTTTCCAGAACATTTTTCCGGAAAGATTTGGCAGTGGCAGGATCAAACAGATTTCCGGTTTCCTTGAAAGCTGCAAAAGCATCGCTGTCCAATACTTCCGACCAGATGTAACTGTAATATCCGGCTGAGTAGCCGCCCGAAAATACATGCTGAAAATAGGTGCTGCGGTAACGCGGTGCAATTTGCCTGATCAATCCGAGTTCGTTCATTTGTTCCTTTTCAAATGATGTCGTCTGCACTTTCGTACCGGAACGTATTGTATGATAACCCATATCCAGCAGGGACGCCGCAAGATATTCCACCGTTGCAAATCCCTGATTGAATTTGGAAGCCTTTTTCATTTTTTCAATCAGTTCGTTCGGGATCACTTCGCCGGTCTGATCATGTTTCGCATAAAATTTCAGAACTTCGGGTTCAAAAGCCCAGTGTTCCATAATTTGCGACGGCAATTCCACAAAGTCGCGCGGAACGGAAGTTCCGGACAATGTTTCAAATTTCACGTTTGACAGCAAGCCATGCAATGCATGTCCGAATTCATGAAAGTACGTTTCAACTTCATCGGGCGTCAGTAAGGCGGGTTCACCGGCAGCAGGCTTTGCATAATTGCAGACAATGGATACAACCGGTGCAATGCGCTTTCCGTTTTTGATCGCCTGCTTCCGGTATGATGTCATCCACGCACCGCCGCGTTTGGATTTGCGTGTGAAAAAATCCATGTAAAATATTCCCACATGTGTGCCGTCCGCTTCCTTTACTTCATAGGCGACTACGTCTTCATGGTATCTGGGAATATCTTTAACCTCGCTGAAAGTCAACCCGTAAAGTTTTTCAGTAACCGTAAAAATACCGTCTCTGACATTTTCCAGTTTGAAGTACGGTTTCAGTTCTTCTGCATTGTAGTTATATTTCTCTTTCCGCACTTTATCGGCATAGTAAAACCAGTCCCAGGCTTCCAGCTGTTCACCTTTGCCGTTTTTGCCCATAACTTTCTGCATTTCCAGCGCTTCCATTTTGGCAACAGGAAGTGCCGCTTTCCAAAGACTGTTAAGCAGTTCATAAGCCTGTGCGGGCCTTTTGGCCATGCTTTCTTCGAGTACGTAATCGGCATGCGACTTATAGCCAAGCAAATCAGCTTTTTCAGCACGCAAGGTTGCAATCTGCGCTATGATTTCCTTGTTGTCGTATTGATCGTTGTAATTGCAGCGGTTGATATAAGCCGTGTACATCCTTTCTCGGAGCTGCCTGTCGTCCGCATATTGTAAAAAAGGCATTACGCTCGGATTGTGTAAGGTGAATTTCCATTTTCCATCCTGTCCGGCCTCTTTCGCAGATTGTGCCGCAGTGGATTTCAGCGAAACAGGCAATCCCGACAACTGCGATTCTTTGTCAACAATCAGCTCAAAATTATTTGTTTCGGCCAACAGGTTTTGGCCAAAACGCACGGTAAGTACCGAAAGCTCTTTGTTGATCTCCCGCGTCCGGGCTTGCTGCGCACCATTCAGATTGGCTCCACTTCGGACAAATGCCTTGTACATTTTTTCGAGGAGCCGCTTTTGTTCAGAGGAAAGGTTTTCACCTGCCTGCTTTTCATGGACTGTTTTTACTCTTTTAAACAGTTCGGCATTCAGGTAAATGTCATCGCTGTGCTGAGACAACCGGGGCGCAATTTCCTTTGATATCTTTTCAATTTCAGGATTTGTATGGGCTGAAGAAAGGTTGAAAAAAACGGTGCTCACATTTTTCAGCAAGTCGCCGCTTTCTTCAAGCGCAGTAATGGTATTTTCAAAGTTCGGAGCAGACTGCTGCTTGCAAATTGCCTCAATTCTTTTTTGCTGTTCTTTCATGCCCTCTGCAAATGCAGGCATAAAATGTTCAGGTTCCACTTTATTGAAAGGCGGAACCTGAAACGGCGTGTTGTACTCGGATAAAAAAGGATTGTTACTTTGTTGTGCCTCAGCGGCTTCATTGATTGATAAGGTCATGCTGGCGGTTATAATTATAGCCTGAGTAAAGCGTTTCATATGTCAGAAAATTTTCTTTTCAAACCGCAATTTATCAATTGAATCTTATGGAGCAATAATTGAATCTCAGTTCATGCTCAATGCATCGTCTTCCAGGCTATTCCGCAACATCAATCCGGAAGAAATACTTGCAAGTACCAGTTTAAGATCATCATCAAGTTCTTTCCTGATCCATACTTTTCCGTTATTTATTGTGGAAACTGCTCCAATGACTTTTCCCTGCATCTGAAACTCATATCCGTAAACATCACCTTGTGTGATCAGTGCAGAGGATCCTTCCAGCTCGCGAATGCCAATGATGTCAATCCGGGTTTGACGGTTTCTTGCGAATCCGATGGTCTGATTGTTTCTGATACTCCGGCTAGTGCCATCTACATTGTGCACGATGAAATCCCAGGAATCTTCTTCGGAATTCAGCTTTATAGTTCCCGCAAAGTAATTTTTGTATTGAAGCGCAATTGAGAAATAATCTTTGATAGGTTCGAATTCCGTTTCCTTAAACCGGCTTACCAAAGCTATGTCAGCTGTTTTGTTGTTTGCTCCAAATTGCTGAAAGCTTAGTTTTTGCTTTGCTCCGTTAAACTTCATAATAAACGGAACTGCATAATTGAATGTCCAGCCACGTTTTACCTTGCCGGTTTTGTACGCGCCAAAAGATAACGTCTGACCAATCTGAAAACCTTGTTTTCCTTTGACATCATACATCTCGGATCCATTTCTAAGCTCGCCGTTTACCGCAAGTTCAGCAGTTCGGCAGGATGAAAAAGCAAGTGAAACAAAGGTGGCGAAGAGGAGTAATCGGGTACTAAAAAGATTGTTTGTGAAACAGGTGTTCATGGCTGGTTTTTTGATTTTGGATAATAATCAGAGAACCAGAATTTATTACAGAAGTTGCAATCGGGAGATGTTATTGTGTGAACGGCAACAAGGCTCCGGCCGGAGCCCTTTGTAAACTAAAAAGGCAACTCCTCCGGAGTTTGATTTTTCAATTCAAATCATCCATTTCTATAAACAGAAAGCCCCTGCCGGGGCTCGCATAACTGGCTCCGGAGGAGCCCTCTGTTTGTAGCAACACAGCATGGAATAACAAACCAATGGCTCCGGCCGGAGCCTCCTTGCATTCCATTTCGACTATATGTAAAAACAGAAAGCCCTGCCGGGGCTCGCATAATTGGCTCCGGCAGGGGCCCTCTGTTTGTAGCAATACAGTATGGAATAACAAACCAATGGCTCCGGCCGGAGCCTCCTTGCATTCCATTTCGACTATATATAAAAACAGAAAGCCCCTGCCGGGGCTCGCATAATTGGCTCCGGAGGAGCCCTCTGTTTGTAGCAATACAGCATGGAATAACAAACCAATGGCTCCGGCCGGAGCCTCCTTGCATTCCATTTCGACTATATATAAAAACAGAAAGCCCCTGCCGGAGCTCGCATAATTGGCTCTGGAGGAGCCCTCTGTTTGTAGCAACACAGCATGGAATAACAAACCAATGGCTCCGGCTGGAGCTTTCCTGCATTCCGTTTCGACTATATGTAAAAACAGAAAGTCTCTGCCGGGGCTCTTACTTAATTCCTTTAACCTTCATTTTCAAGCCATAAACTGCTGTTTCAGCCGTTACAAAAAGCAAATCACGATTTTTTCCTCCAAAGCACAAGTTGGCTGTCCAGCCTTTATGCACCGGAAAATGAGCAATTTGTTCACCTTTTTTATCAAAAACCGTAACGCCGTCACCGGTAATGTAAAGATTGCCTTCCTCATCCAGAATCATTCCGTCCGAACCTTTTGAAACAAACAAAGTTCTGTTTGTCAGCGATCCGTCCTGAGCAATGTCATATACGTAGGTTTTATTGTCACCAATATCGGCTACATAAAGTTTTTTGCCGTCAGCAGTTCCGATTATTCCATTCGGTTTTTTTAGCTTTTCATCAACGCGGACAAGCTTTTTACTTCCTGGGCTTAAATAATAAACATGCTCACCTTCCTGTTGCATTTCCGGATTGCGTTTCCAGTAATCCCGTTTATACAGTGGATCAGTCAGGTAAATGCCGCCTTTCGGATCAATCCAGATGTCGTTTGGGCCGTTCAGAAGTTTGCCTTCGTAATCGGTTACCAAAACAGTCGGCTTTCCGTTTTTATCAAATGACCAAACCTGATTTTCTTCGTCCGAACATGCTACAAGATTGCCTTTATTGTCAAAATACATGCCGTTTGCACGGCCGGGACTATCAGAAAAAGTACTGAATTTGCCTGTTTCCGCATCCCATCGAATGATTTTATTATTTGGTTGGTCTGTGAAAAACACATTTCCGTCCTTATCGGCAACCGGACCTTCCGTGAATTTATAGCCGTCACCAATTTTTTCAACCTGAGCTCCGGGTGCTACGATTGATTTAGAATCCATAATTTGAGCAGAAAGTGAAAGCGGCAATAGCATCGCTGTCACACTTATAATGATTGAATGAATAACTGCAGATCTTTTCATATTAAAACAATGCCGGGCAGAGTTGAGGTCCGGTTTGCTTATAAAGTCCACGAGTTAGTAATCCATACTTGCTAACAATAAGAATTCCGGTTTCAATTTTTACATTGTATGCTCAATAATAAGCCTGTTATCTTCCAGTCGCACCGTTATAAGTTGCCCGTGATCAAAACCAATTTCCTGCAACCATTTACCGCAAAGTCGTATTTCGGGAACAATCTTGAATTGATAAGAAGAAGTTGTCTGAAATTTATAATAGATTTTTAATTGCCGTGTGAAGGACTGAACTTGCTTCATAGTAGTATAAATGATCAATGAAAAAATAATCTGGATTTTAATATATTTATATAGAATTTCTGTATAAATATATTGATATTCTGGTTAGTTTGCTAATTAGTAATCAAGAATTCTTGAAGGATCGTCAGCCTATCTAAATTTATAATTTGAAAAAGCTGGAAATCATGACAGAATTAGGTCTTTACTTGGGTAGAAAATCAATTAATAAAGCCGAAATTTCTAGAAAGACAGGAATCAGTGCTTCGCGGCTGAGCGAGTTGACATTAAATGATGGCGCGCATTTGCGTGCAAAGGAACTTTACCTTATTGCCTTAGCAATGGATGTAGCTCCTTGCGATTTGCTGAATGCGCTATTTAAGAATGTTGAACTAAGCAGATCTTAGCTAAAAAGCAATATGTATGTAATGACTAAATCTGAACTTCAAAGACTTATTGGTCAACGCATTGTTAAGCTCAGAACGCAAAAAGGATGGAGTCAGTCGGATCTTGCACGTGCATGTAACAAGGATCGGCAGTCTATTGAACGTATGGAAAACGGGAAAGTAGCACCTTCCATTTACTTGTTATACGAGATTTCGGTCGCGCTGGAAATACCAATCAGTGAACTTGTAACATTATAATTATAACATAAATAGCAAACTAATGAAGCTAATCTTGGTTTTGTCTTAACTGCATGGATTTTGGAAATTTTGCTTTTTTCAAGCTTGTAATAGCCTGGGCAAGTTTTTCAGGAAAAAGCACAACATTTTGGTAGTTGTCCAGAGAAGGATCAATTTCAACTTTTGGTACTCTATTTTTCCAGCGTTGTTGATTAGTTTTCATAGTATGCAGTTTAACTAAATCTTCGTCGAACCAAAAACGAAGTATACTCTTTGTTTAGTTCAAAGTCACAAAATTCATCTCCAATTTCGCCATAAACATGGAAGTCTTCGGTTACTTCCCTAAAAAACTTGGAAATTCCCATTCGGTAGAGCCTTGTTCGTGATGTGCTACTGCCAACAGCATAAACTACTGAATCGGGATAAGCGTCAAAAAATTTATATAATGCAGATACAACCGTTGCAAGAACTTTTTCGCTATCTCCATTATCAGAAATAACCTGATCATCAAGATTACCTGTGTCCTGATTTTTGTCACCGAAGGCTAAGTTATAAACCCCATCATAAATTTTTTGAAACTGGATAAGTTTCTCAATGGAGCCTTTTGGCCCAATACTTGTAAATTGAAAAATGGTAGAATCATTATCCGTTTTAATCGAATATTTTTCAATTTTCATTCAATATGTATGTGTGTGTATTTCAAATAATTTTCTGAGCAAGATTAATAACAAAATTGCCCGCATCAACTCATTTTTTCTTTTTCACCATTTCATCAATCTCTCCAAGCAGCGACTTTTTTCCTGTGCTGTCCTGCAATAATTGCCAGATCATTATGCCGCTGACTTTTTGTAAAGCCAGTTCTGTTTTTCTTCGGATGGTCGGTATTCCGTTATAGTATACAGCGCCGCCGTTTATTTTCATTTCGTCCTGCATGACTGAGTCGGGATATTGTTGCAGGATATTTTTAAAGGAAATGCTTTCCGGAGCGGTGCCTCCAAAGCCGTAACCGTAAAAGGGAACGCCTAATGTCAGTTTTTCCTTCGGGATTTTGCGCGTATCAAGCCAGTAATCCAGATCTTCTTCGGCCATTTCATAAGGCGAATGCGGGCCGGGTTTTTCAGGCCGCCACGGACCGGTACGGTCGTAAGACATAATGTTTACAAAATCAAATTGCGCCAAAGCTTTATCGGTAAACTGATCTTTGTAAACCGTGGCAATGGCTGCGGTAATCTGCTTGTCTTTCTGTTTCAACGCCGCTGCAAGATCCACTACAAAATTCTCATAATTGGCATCAATCAATGCTCCTTCGAGATCCACATCAATTCCGTCCAGTTTATTGTCAACAGCCAGATTTACAAGATCATCAATCAGTTTTGCTTTCTTTTCTCCGGTCAGAAAAGAAGGATAGTAATGCGGAGCACCGCCTCCGCCGATGGAAGCCATGATCTTTACATTTCTGGAATGCGCCCGTTCTGCCATTGCTCTCAGGTTTGCCGTTCCCATCAGATTTCCCAATGAATCCGGATTTACAAATGCAATATACAAATGCGTAATCTTAGCAAAATCGACCTGGTCGGCGGATGCAAGAAGATTAGCCTGATTAGGTAAATAACCAATTATTTTAAATCGGTTTTCCGGACTTTCACTTTTGGAAACAGAACTATTTTTTCTGCTGCAACCGGTATTAAACGCAAAAATCACCAGAGCGGCGAAAATGCATAATTTAAACAGATTCGGAACTGCCATGGTGATTCTTGCCTGCATGAAAGTGCTGTTATTTACCTGTCAACATAATTTTTGCGCCATTTTTCCGGATCGATTCATAAACTGCATCCACAACAATCATATCCTTTAAACCTTCGGCTCCGCTTACGTTCGGGTCGGGTTTGTTGTTGAGGATAATGTCTGCAATACCGTCCATCTGCAGAGTCTGATGCGTTACAACCGGCTGGTTCATCGGACCCAAATGCGTATGGCCTTTAATCGGGCCGTAACTGAAAGCCGGGCTTAGTTCCGCAAAACCTTTTTCGCCGACCACATATAGTCTTTCATAATTATTGAAATTGTAAGTGGTTCCGCAACTGGCGATTACACCGCTCGGAAAGCCAAGCTGGAACATAATGGTTTCGTCCACTTCCTTGAATTTTACGGGATCCGTTTTGCTTTCCTGCGCAGTGACCCAGATCGGTTCTTCGCCCGTTGCATATCTTGCGCCGTTCAGTGCATAAATGCCCACATCCATCATTGCACCGCCGCCAGCCAATGCTTTTTTGAGCCTCCACTGATTCGGATCGCCGGATTTGAAACCCATGTAATTGTTGACGTGCATAATTTTGCCAAATTCGCCGGCTTCGCGCATCCGGATCAGCTCGCGGGTATGCGGTTCAAAATGCATGCGGTAACCGATATAGAATTTTACACCCGCCTTTTCGCAGGCTGCGATCATTTCGCGCGTTTGCTTTGCATTGTCAGCAACCGGTTTTTCGCAAAGTACATGTTTTCCTGCAGCGGCAATTTGCAGTACATGCTTGTGATGCAGCGAGTTGGGTGTAACTACATAAACAAGATCTATATCCGGATTGTCTTTTATTTTACTTACATTCTCGTAGTTATAAGTATTTTTCTCCGGAATGTTGTATTTCTGTTTCCAGGTTTCCAGCTTGGAAGGCGTTCCCGAAACAGCCCCGACCAACGTGGCCATTTTACAATCTTTCATTGCCTCCGCAACGCGCGTACCGTAACTTCCAAGTCCCATAATGGCGACCCGTAATTGTTTGTCAGCTTTTGGGCTGGCACATGATGCGCCGGCATAAGCAGGCAAGCCGGAAATGGCCGTTGCACCAATTCCAAATGAAAGTTTCTGAAGAAAGTCCCGACGAGAATCCATGTGAGTAAGATCTGAATTATTTATTGATAAAGATTTTTGAGTCATTTTTCAGGATCAATGCACGGATTAAATTTAAGCCGGTGCATGTTTTCGTAATGATAGCCATTTTTGTTTTCAATTCCGTGTTTCTGCTTGCAGATTAAAGCGATTGATTCTCGGATAATTAAAAAGAGGCATTGAAGAGTTATCTCCTTATATCAGGCTGTTTTTAGAAAATGATTGGCCGTAAAATCTCGGGTCAAGTAGATAAAAGTATTATTGTTCACAAAGTACTTTCAGATAAACGCTTCTTTGCCGGCGGAACAAGTTTCAGTCCATTTTTATCCAGTTTGATATTTCTTTCTGCCATTTTTTGCAATGAGCCTTGAATTCTGTTTAAAGTAGCAGCCGGGATTTCGGTAAAAAACAAATCTTCCATATCAATGTCCAGTAATTTATGGATCAAAAGAAGGTCATTGGCTGAAAAAGCACGGATTCCGTTCAGCAGTTCAGAAGTATAGGATTTGCTATGAGCCAGCAATATTCCAAGGTCATTCTGTTTGAGGCCAAGGCTTTTTAGCTTTTCCAGGATCAACGCTCTTCTCCGTCTGAAAAATTTAAATTCTGTGGCAGCCTGGATTTCTGCCGCATCGCTTTCCGCAACCTGAGCTTCTGTAACCAAGCTTTCATCCGACCAATGAGCAGATTCGTATTGGATGATTAAAGCTCTAAGTTCTTTTCTCATCGGTTTCAGTTCTGGTTGTTCTTCACTCAGCATGCGTAAAGATCTTTCAGCCAAGACGGCTCTTTCCAGATCGAGTTCAGAAGTTATTTCACCTTTCCGGATTATGGATAAAATATCTGTTTCTTTCATTTCAGAATATTGTTGCTTTTGAGCCATTTTTCAATACTTCTTTTGTTGTTCTTAAAAATGCTTACATATTCGTCATGTGAGCCAGCCCATAATACAGTTGCTTCATTTTCTTCAAATTCAATCAATACCAATACCCGGTGATGATGAATATTAAGAAAGTAAATGCCATTGCTATGAACTTTATCCGCATCTTTTCTTAGCGTCTGAAAGTTTTCTGTTGAAATACATTCGATACTTTCAAAATCTGCAATCAGGTTTTCAATAGCCTTAGTCAACTTTGTATTTCCTTGATTTTTAAGCTTTAATTTAATCAGGATTCTTGTTCCTTCTATCAGCATGAATGGTCAAATTTAAATAAAAGTTCTATTAAAAACAGAACTTTTGGAAATGTAGCTTTGTACATTAGACTCACAAGCTGCATTGAAGTCACATCGTAACGCAAAAAAGCAGGCTTCCGGATCAGCGGAAGCCTGCTTTTAAATTTGATGCAGAAAACGATTACTTCACAGTAAGCATTCTTTCTGTTTTTTGTGCAGATAACTGGAATGTTTTAGACTGCATTTCATTGCCGCTGATTACTTCCAGACGATACTTACCGGCTTCCATTTCATCCAGGTTCAGTGAGCGGCCGAATTTTTGCTCGTTCTTGTTAATCTTTTCACGATAAACAACATCACCGTTTTCATTTTTGACCAGAAGCACTGTGCTGGCATCTTTATTGACTTTGTCTACCAGAACATTGATTTTGCCGGATTTTGTCGGATAAATGCCTGTTCCGAACGTCGATGCTTTTTTGGTTTCCTTGTCTTCTGCGCTGGCAGTGAAAGTGGCAGTTGCTAAAAGAACTAATGCGAATGCGAAGGTTTTTACTGAATTTTTCATGGCTATATTTATTTATGATTTGCTGTTGTTGTAACTAAAAGAACATGACAAATGTATATGTTATGCTTGGTACTATGTTATACAAAGTACATGAGCGGAGAAATGGAAATGCTGAGTGGCAATTATGTAAAATAAGCAATTAAACGGTACGGAGTTGTTGGATTGCTTTCTTGTGAAAAAGTCCTGAAATCTCATTATAAAGGCTTATAAAACGAAAAAAGCGGCTTTCACTCCAAAGCCGCTTTTTTCGTTTTATGAAATCGGACATTACTCCTTTTCGATGAAATTCATGTCTTTTGTAAAAGTCTCTTCCAGAAAGTAAAGTGCAGTCAGCGCGACAAGGCTCGTTGTGGCTCCGATCAGTAATCCGCTTTGTATTACACCCAGATCGGGTTTGAAGTTTACAAACAATGCAGCCAGCGGGATTGTGGCGCCTCGGACAAAGTTTGGAACCGTCGTTGCAACGGTCGCACGCAGGTTTGTCCCGAAAAGCTCAGCCGCAATGGTGATGAACAGGGTCCAGTAGCCATTGCAAAATCCAAGTAAAGTGCACATCAGATAAAAGGAAAACAGATCCTGCATCGGAATCATCAGATAGCCGATCACCATAGCCAGTGAAAGCATAATGAACAAGCCGATCACCCGTTTCCTGCTTTTCAGATACTGACTGAGCAGCCCGCTTCCGATATCTCCCAAAACCTGTCCGGAAAATGCCAGCATCACTGCTTTTCCTGCATTGATTCCTTCAACTCCCTTAGCTGCACCGAACTCCGGCGAAAATGTAATGAGAATTCCGACTACAAACCAGATCGGTAAGCCGACGAGTATGGCCATCAGGTATTTTCCGAAACGTTTTCCGTTTGTCAGGATCATCAAAATATTTCCCCGGTCCGCAGTCTGTTCTTTTATTTGTCGGAACATGCCCGATTCAAAAACATTGAACCGCAGCACCAAAAGCAGCAAGCCCATTCCGCCGCCTACGAAATAGGAAATCCGCCATGCAAAAAGATCCGCCACAAAATAGGCAAGTATGGCGCCCAGAACGCCCAATGTTGCAACAAGCGTAGTGCCGTAACCGCGGATTTCTTTCGGAAGTACTTCTGTGACCAGCGTAATGCCTGCTCCAAGCTCGCCTGCAAGTCCTACGCCCGCAATGAAACGGAGTAATGCATATTGTTCCAGCGATGTCACCAATCCATTGCCGATATTGGCCAGTGAATACATGATAATAGAACCGAAAAGGACCGATAACCGTCCCTTTTTATCTGCAATGATTCCCCAGAGAACACCGCCGATCAGCATTCCGGCCATTTGGTAATTAAGCAGACTGATTCCTTCAGTAAGCAATCTTTCAGCCGGAACATTCAGTGCCTTAAGACTAGGAACACGCACAACGCTGAAAAGAAAAAGGTCATACATATCGACCAGATAACCCAATGCCGCCACAATAACCGGCACTTGTAGAAGTTGCGAAAGCAAAGAAGGGCGTGATTCGGTTGTTTGTAGCATGGTGGTTGGCGATTAGCTACCAGCTGTTAGCTGTTAGCTTCTTGGGGATTTGATTAACTATTTTTGAGAGTTACAATGGAGTAAATCTTTTATTTTGATACTTATATTTAATTTCCTGATAACAAGCAAAATAGCTGAAAGTTCGAATTCAAAAAACTACATTTCACATCTCACTTTTAACAACAAACAGCCAAACGCTAAAAGCTAATCGCCAACAGCTCATCACAACCTGTCAATCAGCATTCCGCCGTCCACGCCGATAACCTGTCCGGTGGAGTAGGGGAAATCGCCTCTTGTAAGCGAAGCAACGGCTTTTCCTACATCTTCCGGCGTTCCCCAGCGCGGTTGCAGTGCAATGCCGTTCTGAAATAAATTGTCGTATTTTTCCTGGACCTTGGACGTCATGTCCGTAGCAATGATGCCCGGCCGTACTTCATAAACGGGAATGTTGAACTCGGCCATTCTGACTGCGAAAAGCAGGTTTGTCATGGCGAGTCCGGCTTTGGAAATACAATATTCACCGCGGTTTACCGATGCAACAGTTGCTGAAATGGAGGTTACAAAAATGATCGCAGCTTCAAAAGCATGATTGTTCTGCTTGATATGCGCCATTCTTTTTGCAATGGCCTGCGTCAGGAAAAACGGTCCTTCCAGATTCGTTTTCATGACTTCATGATAATTTTCTATGGAAGTTTCCAGAATATCCAGTCGTTCGCGCGGTGCAATTCCGGCGTTGTTTACGAGCACATTAATCTGCCCGAAAACACCATATGCTTTTTCTATAACGAGTTCACGGTCAATGGAACTCGCAACATTTCCCTGACAATACAACACCTCGGCGCCAAGCTGTCGGAGTTCGTCCAACGCGGCGGCGGCATTCTCCTCATCACGCACGCCGTTAATAGCAAGATTGTAACCTTCGTTCGCCAAAGCTTTTGCAATGCCAAAACCGATTCCGCGGCTTCCTCCGGTGATCAGGGCTGTTTTTTTCATAATTCCTCGATGTTGACCCATTGACGTTTTTCCCAGCTTTCAATTCCTTTTTCAGCAAGCTGAACGCCTCTTGCTCCGGCTTTCAGGTCCCACGGAAAAGGCGTATCCTTTACAATGTGTTTTAAAAACAATTCCCACTGCGCTTTAAAGGCATTGTCAAAAATTTCCTGTTCAGGTACTTTTGCCCAACCTTCAAAAAACGGAATCGGCTGCGGAATATCCGGGTTCCAGACGGGTTTCGGCGTATTTCCGTAATGCTGGATATAACAGTCGCGCAATCCGGCAACAGCAGAGCCTTTTGTCCCGTCAACCTGCAAAGTCAGTAAATCATCGCGGCGGACGCGGACGGTCCAGGAAGAATTGAAATGGGCAATGACATCGTTTCCCAGCTCGAAAGTCGCGTAGCAGGCATCATCGGCAGTGCATTTGTAAGGATTTCCGTTTTCGTCAATGCGTTCGGGAATGTGCGTGGCTCCGAGGCAGGAAACGGCTTTTACATTGCCAAAAAGATTATCCAGCACATAGCGCCAGTGGCAAAGCATGTCTACAATAATTCCGCCGTCATCTTCCTTCCGGTAATTCCAGGACGGCCGTTGGGCAGGAATACTGTGTCCTTCGAAAACCCAGTAACCAAATTCTCCGCGTACCGAAAGGATTTTTCCGAAAAAGTCATTCTCCATCAAACGTTTCAGTTTCAGCAGTCCGGGAAGCCAAAGCTTATCCTGCACAACGCCGTTTTTCAGTCCGGCCGAAGTCGCCAGTTCATACAATTCAAGTGCTTCCTGCACAGAAGTTCCCGTCGGTTTTTCACAGTAAATATGTTTTCCGGCAAGAATCGCCTTTTTCACAGACTCGGCCCGTCTTCCCGTAACCTGAGCGTCAAAATAAACCTGATACTGCGGATCGGCAAGTACCGAATCAAGGTCCGTTGTATATTTCTGAATGCCGGCTTGTTTGCAGAGCGTCTGCAGTTTGCTTTCGTTCCGGCCTACAAGAATCGGGTCGGGCATAATGGTTTCTTCGGCAGAAATCCTGACGCCGCCTTGTTCAATTATTGCCTTTATGGATCGTAATAAATGCTGGTTTGTTCCCATCCTGCCGGTTACGCCGTTCATGATGATGCCAATGGTATGTGTTGTCATGGTGGTTTTTTTTTAGCTATTAGCCATTAGCTAATTAGCATTTAGCGGTTAGCTTTTGGCTTTTAGGATTTGGTTTTGACTTTTAGTATTTAACTTTCAGCTATTGAATATTTAAAGGTTTGACTTTCGCAAAGACAAATTGCCAATCGCTAAAAGCTAACAGCTAATAGCTAAAAGCTAATGGCTAATCGCCAGGAAATATTAAACTTTCGAAACAAACGCCTCAACAACTTCTTCCAAAAACAAATGCTGATCTTTTGCCCAGTGGATATTTGAAAAAATCTCGACTTCGCAGAAACCTTTAAAGCCGGTGTTTTCGACCCAGCTGCGGATTTGCTTCAGATTAATACAGCCTTCGCCCATCAACCCGCGGTCATTGAGCATATCGATCGTATTTACTTTCCAGTCGCAGACGTGATAAGCAAAAAGATTTCCGTTTGCGCCGCATCGTGCAATTTCACCTTCCAGATTTCCGTCCCACCATAAATGATATACATCCACAGCAATGCCTACAAACGGAGAATTAAAGTGTTCCGCCATGTCATTGGCCTGCGCCAGCGTATTGATTGCCGAACGGTCCGCAGCGTACATCGGATGCAAAGGCTCAATGGCAAGCTT
Organism: Dyadobacter sediminis; assembly: GCF_005860765.1. Classification (GTDB taxonomy): domain Bacteria; phylum Bacteroidota; class Bacteroidia; order Cytophagales; family Spirosomataceae; genus Dyadobacter; species Dyadobacter sediminis. Next base: position 30,354 of record NZ_VCEI01000025.1, read on the forward strand.
GACTTTCAGCTTTTCGGCCAGAGGCAGAATTGCCGTAATTCCTTCTTTAATCTGTTGTCTGGATGTTTCCAATGACTGGCCGGGCGATGCACCGCAAACCAGTACGAGCATGGAAGCGCCCAGTGCAGCGGCTTCTTCCAGCAGCTTTTTATTGTTTTCAATTGCCTGTGCTCTTCCGGCGCTGCCGGTATGCGTAAAAAAGCCGCCTCTGACATAAGAAACTATTTCAAGACCAGCCTCGCGGATGATTTCACCCGCACGATGAGGCCCGATGCCTTCCGTAGCATTCTGCCATACGCTGATGCCTTTTATACCCATGGCTGCATAATTTTCAACGGCTTGCGGAAGGCTCCACGGCTTGGTTGTAATCGTATGAATGCAGCAGCGATCAAGTGTGATGTTCTCCAATGTTAAATGATTTTTCAGGTAAATGAAATGGATCGTCTCAGGTTACTTCACACTGGCAGTATAGGCATAATAAGGCAGTCCTTTGTTAATCCGGTGCAGGTACAAAGCGACCTCGCGGGCGTGATAATCGCCCCACATGCTGGATTCTCCGTTCGGGATTTTTTGTCCGGCCGGAATATTGTCCCAGCCATTTGGCCGGTGATAAATGGAATGCAGGATCAGTCCCTGATGATTCGGGTCTGTGGAAAGGTATGGCTCGTCAAAAAGCGTGTTTAGCGCAGTAAGTCCTGCCTGCCAGTAACGGTTTCCTTCTTCAGACTGGTTTTTGTCATTCAGGTATTTTCCCAGACGAAGCAATCCCTGCGCACCGATGGCTGCTGCCGAGCTGTCAACGGGTTCAAATTCATTGTAAGGATCGGAACTGCGGTTCGTGTAATCGCCCAGTTTGTATAGTTGCGGAGCGCCTGTATCCCAATATGGAATGCCGTCCGAAGCTGTATTTTCGATGTAAAAATCGCAGGTTGCTTTGGCTGCTTTCAGGTAAATGCGTTCGATTTCAGCGCGTCCGCCCAGGGAAGCCAGTTCTTCATCGGAAAACAGCGGCAGCGATTCAAGCTGTTCTGCAAATCCGGCCATAGCCCAGGCAAGTCCGCGTGTCCAGGTTGTAAATCCTGAAAATCCTTGTTGTGAATTCGGGCACCGGTAATTTCCGTCGTTTGTATTGAACACACTTTCATGCGCCGTTCTTCCCCACAAATCATAACTGTCACGGCCTTCTCCGTAGTAAACCGAATAATTCGCAGTTGCAATGGAATGCAGCGTTCCGCGTTCGAGCAAACTGGTTTTTACGTCGTTTTCACCCATCAGGCTATGGCCCAGCAAGTGAGAAACCATCAAAGCACGAACGGAGCGGATCGTGTCAACGAATAAAGAATGCGGACCGTTGAACGAATGAATAAAACCTTGTCCGTCCTTTGTAGCCGTCCAGCGTTTAGCCTGAACAGAGCCGGATACTTTAAGCGCGATCTCATAAAAGTTGCGTTCCCATTCATTTTCCGGAATACGGCCTTCATTCATCAGTCTCAGTAAATTTCCGTACGTGCTTACGTTATTGAAACCATGATCGTGTACACCGAAATGACTGACGTGCGACGCCATGTTGCCAATGGTGTTTTTTCGCGCACTTTCCAGAAAAGCGGTTTCACCCGTTGCGTCAAATTGCAATACTTCCGCGCCGTACTGAAACCCCTGCGTCCATTCGGTCCAGCCGCGCAATGTGTATTTTCCGTCTACGGTAAATACCGGCGTACCTTTGGAGTTGTCGTATTCTCTGGAAATAAGATTGATTTTCTCGGCAGAAAGCTGCCAGAGTTTATCAATTTTCGGCTGGATTGCGGCAGCAGTAAGATCGTTTCGGATTTGCATAAGTTATAAGTATGGTACTATTTAGCCATTTTTTATAAGTATATCGCAAATATATTCTGGTCAAAATGCTGCGGCAAGGTACATTTTTGCTATTAAATGGTACTTTTCCGAACATGGTCCCGGTATTCATTCGGCGTCAGACCGGTTTTCTTTTTAAATATTCTGCTGAAATACGATGGATCTTCCAGATGGATGTGATAACCGATTTCCTTGCTGCTCAGGCTTGTAAAAACAAGCAGCCGCTTGGCTTCAAGCAGTAACTTATCCAGAATATATTCCTGTGAAGAAATGCCGAGATGTTTCCGGACCATTTTTCCCAAGTAATCGGGAGAAACCGAAAGTGCCTGCGCATATTGCTGTACTTCATGCATTTGCCTGAAATTTTTCTCAACCATTTCCTGAAATCTGCCGGCCAGTTCCGGAACGGTATGCACCGGTGATTCGGGCAGATTGTCCTTTTCCCTGACCAGTGAACTGCACTTCTGAAGTAAAATGCCAAGGTATTTGCCAATCATGGTCTGGTCTGCACCGGCATGCAAATGATCAGAAACCATATTTTCCAGAATATTGTGAAAATACTTCTTTTCAGGTTCGGAAATGGTTAAAACAGGCTGACGGCGTTGAGGCTGAAAAAACGGGAGTGAAGAAAGGGATGGATTTACCGGATTGTAAAAAGTATAAAAATCCTCGGAAAACGCTACGATGTAACCCTGGAATGAAGTGGAAAATGTGAGTAAATGAACTTGGCCGGGCGTAAGGAAATGCATTCCGGCACCCTGAACCGGATAGGAACGGAAATCAATTTCGTGAAAGCCCTGGCCTTCTTCTATAAAAAGGATCTCGTAATAGGTATGGCGGTGCGGCGTATTCGTAGGCAGCGGGGTAATCGGCAGCGATAACGGCGATTCCTTCTGTGCGGTGCTGCTGTTTTTGAATCTGTATATTTTCAGCGCCGGAACCTGATCTGTTGTTTTGGGAAGAGAATGAACAGGAATGGTATTGCACATTGCAAACAGGGTCAGTTATAACTTTTTCAGACTCATCAACCTTTTTAAAAGCCAGATAACCAGCAAAACTACCAGCACGATCGCCAGGAAAGGCAGGAAAATTGCCAGACCGGACAAGCTGAACGAAGCAACGTTTTCGGCCGTGGAAACAACCGGATTTCCAAAACCCGCCGTTGTTTTGGAAGATAACAGCCGGAGTAAACCCGTACCCGCCTGCACAATCCCGGCTGTGCCGCCGCCCAGCATCAGGCCAAGACCCCAATGCAGAACCGGATTATTGATTTCAATTACTGAAGTTGTGAGTAAGGTTCCGGCAATTACTGCGGCGGGCGTGGCAATGGTATCCAGCAGATTGTCAACAAACGGAATGTAATAACCGCCGATTTCAGCGATTGTAGCGGAAAGCAATGCAAAGAAAGCCGGCCAGGTGCTCAGCCAGGCAAATTGCTCACCCGGCGAAATCCATCCGCTCATGGCCGCCACGTTGGCCGCAAGCATGGGCAGAAAAACCCTGAAACCGCAGCTGGCGCTCAGGCCCAGTCCTACGCAAAGGCTAAGCAGTAAATTCATATTCATTTGTGTGAAGTGACGAGCATGTAAGGTAAGTAATTTGTTCAAAATGCATTCCCGGGAAAGGTTTTTTTAATCTGCGGGTGACATTTTTTACATTTACATTGTTGATCTAGAAAAGCCATAATCCAAAATACAAGGTGAAGCAGGAAACCAAAAGCGGCCAGATATTCGATCTTCCTACATTAAGACGTCTTTATACATTCGTTCGTCCGTATCAAAAGCAGTTTTATCTGCTGATCGGGATTATTTTACTGAATGCATTGCTTGCGCCGCTTACGCCTCTTTTAATCAAATACACGATTGATACGCCGATTGCAAACGGCGATTATTCGCAGCTGACGGTCATGTTGGTTGTAATGATTGTCGTTACAGTCATTCAGGGCCTCGCGCAGTTCTGGAATACGTATATGTCGGGCTGGCTCGGGCAGTATATTATTCGTGATATCCGTGTGCAGCTTTACCAGAAAATCATCGGGCTGAGGCTCAAATTTTTTGATAACACGCCAATCGGACGTCTTGTGACGCGCACGATTTCCGATGTGGAAACGCTTTCCAATGTATTCAGTGACGGAATGGCCGCCATTGCAGGCGATATCTTGCAGCTTACGCTCATTATTGCCGTGATGTTTTATACCGACTGGAAGCTGTCACTGATCAGTTTGTCCATGATTCCGGTTATGCTGTACTGTACGTATGTTTTCAAGGAAAATATCAAGGATTCATTCAATGAAGTGCGTGCGGCGGTTTCCAACCTCAACTCGTTTGTTCAGGAACATCTGACGGGAATGGGGATTGTCCAGATTTTCAGCAGTGAAGATATTGAGTACAGGAAATTTCAGGAAATCAATAAAGTTCACCGGGATGCCAATATCCGGTCTATTCTGTATTATTCCATTTACTATCCGGTTGCCGATGTGATTGCAGCGGCAGGAACGGGCCTTGTCGTTTGGTATGGTTCGCGGCAAATTCTTGATGCAGAAGTGACTTTTGGTACAGTTACTGCATTCGTTATGTTTATCAACCTGTTTTTTCGTCCGATCCGCCAGCTTGCAGACCGTTTCAATACCTTGCAAATGGGAATTGTAAGTACGGACAGAATCCTGAAACTGCTTGACAGTGACGAGTATACTTCCAATGAAGGAACCATTGCGCCGGAAACGATCAAAGGGAACGTAGAATTCAGAAACGTCTGGTTTGCTTACAATGAAGAAGAATATGTACTGAAAGACATCAATTTTACGGTAAAAGAAGGCGAGACCATCGCGTTTGTAGGCGCGACCGGTGCCGGAAAATCATCCATTATCAATCTGTTATCGCGTTTTTACGATATCAACAAAGGAAGCATTTACGTCGATGGCATTGAAATTCATGATTTTGAACTGAATGCATTGCGCAAGAACATCGGTGTCGTCCTTCAGGATGTTTTTCTGTTTTCCGATACAATCGAAAACAATATCCGGCTGGGAGATTTTTCCATAACGCATGAAAAAATTGTAGAAGCAGCCAAGCTCGTCGGCGTTCATGATTTCATTGAAAGGCTTCCGGGCGGTTATGCCTATAATGTCATGGAAAGAGGTTCCACGCTTTCTGTCGGGCAGCGTCAGCTTATTTCCTTTGTGCGAGCCATGGTGCACGAGCCGAAAATCATTGTGCTGGACGAAGCGACTTCTTCGGTAGACAGTGAAACGGAAGAACTTATTCAGAAAGCGATTGAAACGTTAATGCAGGGCCGGACGGCCATTGTCATTGCGCACAGGCTTTCAACGATTCAGGAAGCGGATAAAATCATTGTGGTGGATAAAGGACAAATTGTCGAAGAAGGCAATCATCTTCAATTGCTTGAAAAAGAAGGCTTCTACGCCAATTTGTACCGTATGCAGTATAAAGAAGTTCTTAAAATCTAGTTGATCAGTTGGCACTGCCGGTATCCAGCGGGATCGGCGGCGGCCCGATCAAAAATTCATCTTCGTCGTTTCTTTTGGCAGGCGTGCTGTCGCCTTCTGAGCCTAGCGAATCACTTTCGTAACGTTGGTAATAAGTCGGGCAATTGTACGTTTTTGCAACTTTGAAACTCGGTTTTGGAAACGGCCCGGGTTCAATACCATTGGATTTATCCTTGTAAATCTTTTCGAGAAAACTGCCGACAATCGGCAAAGCGGTTTTTGCGCCTTCGCCCAGATTTGTTGTCCGGAAGTGAATGCTTCTGTCATCGCCGCCCACCCATGCGCCAACGACAAGGTCACGGGTAATGCACATAAACCAGCCGTCGGAGTTATTGGATGTAGTTCCGGTTTTGCCGCCGATTTCGTTTCCGTTTTTGGTTACGTCAAATTTCCAGCGGATACTTCCGGACGTTCCGCCCGGCTCTTCCACGCCGCCTTTCAGCATCTGAACCATCAGAAATGCAGATTCCGGACTGATTGCCTGCCGGTGCTCCGGCTGAAATTCCTCAATAACCTTTCCGTTACTGTCTTCGATTTTGGTGACCAGGATAGGCTGCGTGTAAGTTCCGCTGTTTACAAATACGCAATAAGCGGCAACCATATCATAAAGCGAAACATCAAACGGCCCCAGACCAATGGAAGGAAGCGGTTCCAGCGGGGTTGTAATCCCCATTTTTTTGGCATAACTGGCAACATTGGCCGGCCCGACCTGATCGGTCAGTTGAGCAGTGACGGAATTGATGGATTGCGCAAGCGCACGTTTCAGCGTCATGTTGGAATAAGAAAAGGTGCCGGTTGCATTTCTTGGCTTCCATTCTTTTTCCACGCCGTCTTCCATGTATTTCTTTTCAAATGGCTTGTCCACAATCTGATCGCACGGGGTCATATTGAAGTTCGGATCATCAATCGCAGTCGTGTAAACAAATGGCTTGAAAGTAGAGCCTGGCTGTCTTTTGCCTTGTTTTACTGCATCGTATTTGAAATAGTTATAATCCAGACCGCCCACCCACGCTTTGATCTGCCCGGTTTGCGGGCTCATGGCCATCATGCCGGCTCTTAGCACTCTTTTGTAATAATCCAGCGAATCCATGGAACTCCAGTACTTCTTCATTTCGCTGCTGTTTTTCCAGTCGTAAACCGTCATGGTATCCTTTTTGTTAAGATAATGTCGGATGCTGTCGGGCTGGTTTGGGAATTTGGCTGCGAGATTTTTATACTTGCTTGTTCTTTTAACGACATTTTCAAGAAAGTCCGGGATTTCCTTTCCCTGTTCGTCAATCCATGGATTTTGCTTGCCCCAATGTGCTTCAAATACGCGCTGAAGCTGTTTCATTTTCTGCGTCATGGCTTCTTCCGCATCCGCCTGCATGCGGGAATCGATAGTCGTGTAGATTCGAAGACCGTCGGTATAAAGGTCGTATCCATTTTCGTCGCCCCATTTTCTTACAAAATCGACAACGGCGTTTTTAAAGTAATTGGCGTTTCCGTCGTACGGCGTTTCAAACTTTGTTTTCAGCTCAATCGGCAATGCACTGATGGAATCGGCCTGTCTGGCGCTGATGAATCCGTACTTCTGCATTTGCCCGATTACAACGTTTCGGCGTTCCAGCGAGCGCTTTTTGTTTCGGATCGGATTATAAGTTGTTGTTGCTTTCTGTAATCCGACGAGCACAGCAGATTCCTGAATGTTGAGGCTGTCGGGCGATTTGCTGAAATAGGATTGTGCGGCCGTATTGATTCCATACGTATTGTTGCCGTAATCAACGGTATTGAAATACATGGTCAGAATTTCTTCTTTAGTGAAATTCCGTTCCAGTTTGATCGCCGTAAGCCATTCCTTGGTTTTATAAATCAGCGTACCAAATCCCGGAACGTAACCCAGAAAGCCGCGTGCATCCGTTTTCCTGGTTTTAAAAAGTTTTTTTGCCAGCTGTTGCGTGATCGTACTTCCGCCGCCGCGATCCGTTGCGCCGGTTATAATTCCGACCGCAACGCTGGCCATGGCCTTGTAATCAATTCCGGAATGCTTGTAAAAACGAACGTCTTCAGTTGCAATCAGTGCCTTGATCAGGTTCGGGGAAATCATTTTTGCGGTGACGGGCGTACGGTTTTCCGTATAGAATTTACCGATCATCACGCCGTCTGCGGTATAAATTTCGGAAGACTGCGCCACCTTCGGGTTCTGAAGATCTTCCACGCTGGGCATGCTGCCCATCAGCCAGAGAAAATTGGTTTCAACGCAGAAAATATAAGCAGCAAACGTCAGAAAACCGTAAATGAAAGTTTTCCAGATAAACTTGATCGGCCGGTAGTAAGCAGAATGTACATCTATGGTTTCTTCCCGCCAGTTCCTGAATGCTTGTTTCTTTCTACGGTATGACAAAAAAAATGAGTCAGCTCGTTCCTTGCCGGTTATTAACGAAGTTAGCTTGTAGGCAGTACGGTTAATGAATGTCGAAAGCTGATTCCCAAGGTTTTGGAACATTGCCTGTAATTTATAATAAATTGATCGGTATAATTTCCTGCCAACTTTCCTGTTCGCTGGAATTCAAAGATAGCAAAAGCCGGATATATCTGACCAGATCCGGCTTTTGTGTAATGATGCTATTCCGCTTTCTCGAATTTCAGGGCAGCGCCGTTCATGCAGTAACGCAGGCCGGTAGGACGCGGGCCGTCGTCAAAAACATGGCCGAGATGTCCGCCGCATGTACGGCAAACTACTTCGGTGCGCGTCATGCCGTGGCTTTTATCCACTATTTCTTCCACATTGCCGGAAGCTACAGGCTGAAAAAAACTTGGCCATCCTGTTCCGGAATCAAATTTGGTTTCCGAACTGAACAATGGCGTTCCGCATGCTGCACAAACGTAAGTTCCATTTTCTTTATTGTCATTATATGGATGCGAAAACGGTCTTTCCGTACCTTTTTCAAAAAGAACAAAGCATTGCTGCCCGGTGAGTTCTTTCCGCCATTCTTCCTTGGTTTTTTCTATTTCTCTCATTGTCAAAATATTTTTATTATCAATGGCATAAATTAGCAAAATTATGCCACTTATAGCATCAACGAATTACGGGCATTTATCGTTTGCTGAAAATGCGCCTCAGCCACGAATCCTGCGGCGGCCAGCATTTGTTCTGCGATTCCGGCGATTTGTGGTAAATGCCTGCCGCTATTCCGAAGTAAACGTTAAACGCTTTCGGATTTCCGATATTCAACAAGCCGGCCAGATGATCCGTCCCGATCCACAGCGGCCCGGCGCGGCCTGCCAATCCGATTGCCGGCGAACGGTAGCGGTTCATCAGCGAAAGCGGAACCGATAATTCGTACCATTTATGCTCATAACGCGGCGTTACCGAAACAGTGGATTCAGCTTTCATGCCAAATGCCTTTTGCGGAACAAGGTTCTGCACCCACAATCCGCTTACATATACATTGGGTTTGACGTTGTAATCCACACTCGCCTGAAATGCTGCCGGCAGAACGGAACGGAAATCCGGTGCAATCGTCGGGCCGCCGTCCAGTGAATTATTGATGGCATTGAAAAATCCTTCCGATCCGTCCAGTTTCTGAAAATCATCAAACCTGAATTCCTTGTTGGTTGTGTGCGTTTCCTGCTGCAACAGATATGCCGGATTGTTGAAACGGACACGGCCGATATCTGTTAATGAAACCGCGATGCGGTACAGGTATTTGTTTTTTGAATGATCCTTTTTACGTTCTCCTTTTTCGTAATAACTGTATTTGCTGACATCCGGCCGGTATTCGTACACTGCACCGACATCAAAGCCCCAGCCTATACCGGGCGGCCTGCCGCTTGGAGCCAGGCCTTCGTCGCGCGTCATGGCATAGCGCACATTGATCTCATTGATATTGATATACTGGCGCTTGTTTTCCCAGGATGAATCGGGCAAAACGTTGAAAGATGAATTTTCAATGATGGCATGTGCGTTGTAAAGTCCCAGCAGTCCTTTCAGCGTTACACCGACTTTCAGAAAATCGGTTTCATTGTCCATCACCACGCCGCCCAGTGTAAAAGCAATTTCGCCCAGTCCGTTAAAATGAAGTTGTCCGGACTGGTTATTGAAAACCGGGCCCTGCAATGCTTTCAGCTGCGTCGTCTTGCTGATCAGTCTGGCCAGATCTTCAGTTATTCCGGAAGCATTCAGGATATATCTTGCCCGCAGCAGTACAGCAGCACCCAGTTTTCCTTTCAGCATGTTGAACATAACGGATGGAAGCCGCGTATCGCCGCCTGCATTCATGTACTTAAAATTGCCGTTCAGTTTTTCGCCGAGATAGGAGCGTGGAAACTGTACTACGCCCCGGTTGCTGCGGTATTTGGCAGAAACCGTATTGGTCAGTAGATTCAGAAATGAAAAAGGTGCTTCATACCTGACATGATTATTGGCCGTATAAAGCTGTGTTGCAGCCACATTGATATAAGCCCGGTACCTGCTGTCGGCAACAAATGCCGGATTATGGTATAGCGCGTTGGTCCCCGCATAATTTCCCATGGAAGCTCCCGGCAAGTGCTGCGACCAGCCTGTAAGTGTCCAGCCGAAAACCATTCCGAGTGCAAGTAACCAGTTTTTGTGCATAGTGGATTAATGACATTTGCTATTTTCCAGTCATTTCAGTGTACAAAGAAAGTGCAAACGTTTCTGTAATGCGTATTTGCCGGTCAGAAAAATAATATGGAGCAGGAACCAACCGCCTGATTTTAACATTTAAAACAAAAGCATTGGCGGCTGGCCGGCTCGTGTGTTCAGCTTTTTTTCAAAGTCAGGATGAAAGTATAAGTGTATAAATAAAGATGAGATTACAGAATCGGAAAAGGAATGTAAGTGCAGATTGTTTTGTATAGTCAAACATTGACCATATATTGTTCTGTAAATAATTGAAATATACTTATTCAAATTTTGTATTGTATGAATTTTTCATTTTCAAATTATCAAAGCGAAAATTTCTTCGATGAGATGTTCACCCCAGAGGGAGAAATACGGCCGGGCTATGAACATTTAAAGAACAAATTTGAAAACCTGACACACGAAGATCTTACAAACCGCCAGCTTGCAACGGAGCGTGCCCTGCTTTCAATGGGGATTACTTTCAATGTTTATTCTGAAGGGGAAGGAACCGAGCGCATCATGCCGATTGACATCATTCCGCGTGTACTTTCCAATGCCGAATGGGAATGGCTGGAAAAAGGATTGAAACAGCGGATCAAGGCACTGAACATGTTTATTGACGATGTGTACAATGAACAGAATATACTCAACGACGGCGTTGTCCCGCGTGAACTGATCGAATCCAGCAAATGTTTTCTACGGCCTTGTATCGGCCTGAAACCGCCAAAGGGAATCTGGTGCCATATTACCGGTACGGATCTTATCAAGGGCGAAGACGGCACGTTTATGGTTCTGGAAGATAACCTCCGCTGTCCTTCCGGCGTTTCCTACATGCTGGAAAACCGGGAGCTTTCAAAGCAGATTTTTCCGGATGTGCTGGCGCGTACGGGCGTAAGGCCGGTTTCCGATTATCCGACAAGGCTGTTGCAGATGTTGCAGCATCTGGCCGACAGGCCAAATCCGACCGTTGCGGTGCTGACGCCGGGTATTTACAATTCCGCTTATTTCGAGCATTCCTATCTTGCGCAGCAAATGGGCGTTGAACTGGTGGACGCGCGTGATCTTGTGGTTTCGGACGGCTATGTGAAAATGCGTACAACCAACGGTCTTCAGATCGTGGATGTGATTTACCGTCGTATTGACGACACTTTTATGGACCCGGATGCATTTAATCCCGATTCGCTGATCGGCATTCCGGGCATTTTCGAGGTTTATAAAAAAGGTCGCGTGGCGCTGGCCAACGCGCCCGGAACCGGTGTGGCCGACGATAAAGTAGTGTACGCATATGTTCCCCGGATTATCAAATATTACCTTGGAGAAGAAGCCATCATACCCAATGTGAAAACCTACATATGCGGAGAAGAAGAAGACTTCAATTATGTTCTGGAAAATATTTCGCAGCTGGTTGTAAAAGAAGCCAATGAAGCCGGCGGATATGGCATGCTGATCGGTCCGAAGGCGACTGAAGAGGAACATGAGCAGTTCAGGGAAAAAATAAGAAACAATCCGCGTAATTACATTGCACAGCCCACCATTTCCCTTTCACGCGTGCCGTGCATGGTGGACGGACACGCAGAAGGGCGGCATGTGGATTTGCGCCCTTATATTTTATATGGAGATGATATCAGCGTAATACCGGGCGGTTTGACGAGAGTAGCCCTGAGAAAGGGTTCGCTGGTTGTTAACTCGTCGCAAGGAGGAGGAGGGAAGGATACCTGGGTTTTGTATTGAAATGATCATGCTTGTTGCTGTAAACATCAAGGAAAATGATTGTTCCGATTCAGAAATCCGGGAATGGACATTCCTGATTTTAAATGAATTACAGCAACTTAAATGAAAACAAAATGCAACGTGAGGTAACAGGCTGGTTTAGTCCGTCACTGAATGAACATATGGATATTGCAGTATACGGACATTACGGGTTTGCATTGCTGCTGATCCCGACTGCAGCTTCAAACTTCCTGGAATATGAAGAAAAAGGACTTATAGAAAGTATCCAGCCGTTTATCGATTCAGGAAAAGTAAAGGTATACTGTATCAACAGCATTAATTCGGAAAGCTGGCTCAATCCGTACATGCATGGTTATGACAAGGCAATCAGACATCAGCTTTTTAATGATTATGTGATCCGGGAAGTGATTCCGTTTATTAAGGAAAATTCAAGTCCAACGAACGAAATCATTGCAGGCGGTGCGTCATTCGGAGCCATGCATGCGGCCAATCTTTTCTTTAAGCATCCGGATTATATCCATGGCGTAATTGCAATGAGCGGATGTTACGATCTGAGTGTTTATACTGAAGGTTATCACGACGATAATGTCTATTTCAATTCGCCTGTTCATTATCTGCCGCAGCTGAAAGCAGAATGGCACTTGTCCATGTACAGAGAAAGCCGTCACATTCATTTTATAACCGGCTCGGGCGCGTACGAAGTGCCGGAATATTCAAGGCAGATTTCCATGATCCTGACATCCAAAAATGTGCCGCATGAACTTGATATCTGGGGAAGCGACATGCCGCATGATTGGTGGGTATGGCAAAGAATGCTTCCCTATTATCTGGAAACAAGATTTTAATATGGGTTTTTTCATCAGAGCAGATCACTGGAATCTGCTCTGATGAAAAAGTCAGGCACCTTCAAACTGTCTTAAGAATCTTACGTCGTTTTCGGTAAACAATCGGAGGTCATTGATTCCGTAACGCAGCATTGTAATCCTTTCAATTCCCATTCCGAAGGCAAATCCGGTATATTCCTCGCTGTTTATTCCGCAGTTTTCAAGTACGTTCGGATCCACCATGCCTGATCCGGCAATTTCCACCCAGCCGCTATGCTTGCATACGTTGCAGCCTACGCCCTTGCATATAAAACAGGTTACGTCAATTTCAGCGCTTGGCTCTGTAAACGGAAAGTAGGAGGGACGCAAACGGATTTTCGAGTCTTTCCCGAACATTTCCTTGGCAAAATGGTATAAAGTATCTTTCAAGTCTTTGAAGCTCACATTTTTATCCACATACAAGCCTTCCACCTGATGAAAAACGCAGTGCGCACGAGCCGAAATCGCTTCGTTCCGGAATACCCTTCCTGGCATGATGGACCGGATCGGTAATTTCTGCCTTTCCATCAGGCGCACCTGAACATTGGACGTATGCGTTCTCAGTAAAACATCTTCTTTTACGTCATTTTCACTTTTCGAGATAAAAAATGTATCCTGCATTTCACGCGCGGGATGGTTATCTGCAAAGTTCAGCGCACTGAAATTATACCAGTCTTTCTCGATTTCGGGCCCGTAGGAAACATTGAAGCCCATGCGTTCGAATATTTCAATGATCCTGCGGCGTACGATGGTCAGCGGATGCAGGCTGCCCTGAAGATTGGGAACCACGGGCAAAGTAAGGTCCTGAGCCGTAACCGAATTTTCTTCCAGAGTATTTTCGAGAATGGCTGAAAATTCCTGAAAGCGGTTTTGCGCCAGGTTTTTAAGCGTGTTCAGTTCCTGCCCAACCGTACGCCTGTCTTCCTGCGGTACATTTTTCAGACCTTCAAAAAGTTCTGTAACAACACCTTTTTTACTGATGTATTTCAATCTGAACGCTTCCAGCTGTTCTTTGCTGGTTATTGTAACCTGTTCAATTTCCGAGATTAATTCCTTTACCCGTTCGGTAATCATATCACTTTTTTTGTATCAGTTGCAAGTAAGCTGTCTGTCTTAAAGACGGTAACAGCATTTTGTTCAGTCATGCTTCATGACGCAATTTATACGCAGCATGCTTACTAAAACACGGCAAAGATAATTAAAGTTGAGCCTACATCGGAGAGAACCCGTATTCTTATGTCCGTTTCGGTGGACTTTGCTTCAAATCCATGGTTTCCGGAGTAGGTAAAATTACGTGTTTTAGTAAGTTCAGTTACGCCTTTTTGTAATGTTCATCCATGTTAAGTAATTGTAATTCAGCACATTGTTGATATGTAAGTATTTTTACGTATTTCTTACATTTAGGCTAAATGTTAATTTTGATACAAGAAACAAAAACATTTATTAGCCTTACTTAACATGAAAAATTTTACAAGTATCGTTCGCCCTAATCTGTCAGAAAAAAGCTTGAATGACAGCAAGGCTTCCATCTCGGTTCAGTCGATGGGCAGAACTGTTTTTTTGACTCCTGACGTAATCATCTTCCTGGAAGGTGAGGGAAACTATACGTATATATATACAAATACCGGGAAAAAATACCTGGTTTCAAGAACTTTAAAATCGCTTGCTGAACAATTGAATCCCAACTTCATGCGTGTACACAAATCGTACCTTGTGAATGTGGATTACGTTGTGGAACGTCTGGAAGATGACCGTCTGCTCAAATTATCCTGCGGAAAAGAAGTAGTGGTTTCTCGCCGTAAAATAAAAGAAATCACCGGATTGCTGGATCATTCCAACCTTCGTATCAGCGCGTAAGTCTTATAGTGAATTAAATTAGTGGGTTATTCATAAAAACAGCAGCCATCGCTTGATCGAAGGCTGCTTGTTTTGTTTTATAACCTTTATGAGTTTTATAGCAGCTTGAGCCCCAAAGTAACCTGCCACGAACTGATTTTCTGTTTTACGGACGCATTGCCTCCTCCAACGGACTGGCCATTTACCTGAAAAGAGGCAAGGTTTGTAAATGAGCCCTCTTTTCTTACATCCAGGCTTATATTTCCTATATCAATACCGGCACCGAGCTGATACCCGAAACTCGCTTCGGACAATGCATTGTTCAAATCCGAAGTATATTGTTTGAAAGCATCCCTTAAACGCTGATTGTCCCCGATCCTGAAAGAAGTAACCGGCCCCGCCAGAATCCGGATCGGCCCGCCTTTAAGCCCGATCAGCAACGGAACATCAATATTGCTGTATTTGATATCAACTGTTTTGCTTACTGGTTGTTCCCGATCCATTTGTACGATTTCAAAAGAGCCGCCTTTGGTAGAAACCAGTACTTCGGGCTGAATGAATATCGTACGGCCGAATCGCATATAAATTCCACCAACGGCACCTGTTCTTGTACTGAAGCTTTGTTTCAGATTATCCTTTACTTCCTTTCCATCATAGCCCAGATACGGGTTTCCGTTGTCGTCATAGCGTGTCGTAAAAACATCTCCCATCGTCAGGCGTGAAAGATTTACACCTCCCTTAATTCCAAATGCAAAGCCTTTTTTCTGCGCTTTCACGGTTGAAGCCGCAAAAATGCACAACAAACAGATGCAGGCTACTTTTTTCAGGATGTTCATGGATAATATCATTTTTTAAGTAAAACTGGATAATAACGCTGAAAGGAAGAAAACTGTACCTTGCCATTATTTTTTTTGAAATGATGGCCAAAACATGCGAATATTTGGATATTTATGTCTCGATTCTTGTTATTAATAAGCTAATCTAAATTATACTTTTCTACTTATGGCCAAAGCCAAAACAGCATATTTTTGCCAAGAATGCGGATATAATTCTCCTAAATGGGTGGGGCGCTGTCCGGCCTGCGGTGAATGGAATACGTTTGTTCAGGAAGTTATTGAAAAAGAAGATAAAAAGCCGACAGTCACTTTTAAAGGCGTAAACCTCGCTAGCCGGCCGCGGGCCATTGCCGAAATAGAATACGAGAACGAACCAAGAATTGAAACGCTTGATGGCGAACTGAACCGGGTTCTGGGCGGAGGTATCGTTCAGGGTTCTCTTGTGCTGATCGGCGGAGAACCTGGAATCGGAAAGTCTACGTTGATGCTTCAGATCGCTCTGACGCTTGCCAACAAAAAGGTTTTGTACGTCTCCGGTGAGGAATCGGAACAGCAGATTAAAATGCGGGCGGAAAGAATGACTTCCAAAAGTGACCGCTGCTATATTTTTACAGAAACGCATACACAGAATATTTTCCGGCAGATTGAAGATTTCCAGCCCGAAATCCTGATCGTGGATTCCATTCAGACGATGCAATCGACATACATTGAATCGGGTGCGGGGAGTGTCTCACAGGTGCGGGAATGTACGGCGGAATTCATGAAATATGCAAAGGAAACGGGTGTTCCCGTATTTCTGATCGGCCATATCACCAAAGACGGCTCGCTTGCAGGTCCAAAAGTGCTGGAACATATGGTGGATACCGTTTTGCAGTTTGAAGGTGACCGGCATAATACGTATCGGATTTTACGTACCATTAAAAACCGCTTCGGCAGTACTTCCGAACTCGGAATTTATGAAATGCTGGGCTCCGGTCTCCGGCAGGTAAGCAATCCGTCCGAAATCCTTATTTCTCAGCGCGACGAACCCGTCAGCGGAATTGCGATCGGCTCCATGATGGAAGGCAACAGGCCGCTGCTCGTTGAAATCCAGTCGCTTGTGAGTGTGGCTACTTACGGAACGCCGCAGCGGAGCAGTACGGGTTTTGACGCCAAGCGGCTGCAGATGCTGCTTGCCGTACTTGAAAAACGCGGCGGGTTCCGGCTGGGCGTGCAGGATGTTTTCCTGAATGTTGCCGGCGGGTTAAAAGTGGAAGATCCGGCTATAGACCTTGCCGTTGTGGCTTCCATTGTTTCATCTTATGAAGATAAATTCATTGCGCCGTCGGTCTGTTTTGCTGCCGAAGTCGGGCTGGGCGGTGAAGTGCGTGCGGTAAACCGGATTGAAAGCCGGATTTCAGAATCGGAAAAGCTGGGATTCAAGAAGATTTATATCTCGAAGTATAACAGCAAGGGACTGGATCTGAAAAAGTCAAAGATTGAGATTATTCCGGTCGCGCATTTGGATCAGTTATTTATGTCGCTCTTTCTGAATACCTGATCTTTATAATTACCAATGAAGTTTAAAAAAGCAGGACAAAAATTACCGCATTTTGGAGTGTTTTACCAGATATGCCATCAGAATCGGATCAAAGCCTTTGGCGATATCCGCTTCAATAAAGTCTATTTTGTACTGACCGCATTTTAATTTGAGTTGCTGGTAAAAATTGCCGACAAATTCCTTGTAAGAATCTCTGACCTGATCCGGCTGAACTTTTATTTTTTCGCCGGTTTCAAGGTCTATAAATTCGTAAGGCCGGTTTTCAAAAGAAAAATTCTCTTCGGTTTTCCGGTCGGTAACATGAAACAGAAGCACTTCATGCAGATTGTGCCGCAAATGCTGCAAAGCAGAAAAAATCTTGTCTGAATTTTCCAGATTGTCAAACATGTCACTGAAAATAACCACAAGCGAACGCTTATGAATTTTTTCTGCGATCTGATGGAGTACTTCAGAAACGGAAGTTTTGAGAAGCGGACGTCTGGACTGGAGCAGGTTTTCCAGTTCAAGCATGATTTTATGAACGTGCGAAGGCGTGGATTTTACAGCTGTCTGAATTTCAATGTTTTCGGAAAATGTACACAGGCTCACAGCATCTTTCTGTCTCTGCAACAAATAAGTCAGGCTGGCGGCAGCCATCACGCTGAATGTCATTTTGCCGTTATTTTCTTCCGGATAATACATGGAAGAAGATGTGTCCAGTAAAATATGGCAGCGCAGATTGGTTTCTTCTTCGTAGCGTTTTACATAAAGCCGGTCACTTTTTGCAAAAACTTTCCAGTCAATATTTCGGGTGGATTCGCCGGTATTATAAAGCTGGTGCTCGGCAAATTCGACAGAAAAGCCGTGGAATGGCGATTTGTGCAGGCCAGTAATAAATCCTTCAACCAGTTGCTTGGCAAGAAATTCCAGATTTCCGAATTCTCTTACTTTCGCTAAATCAAGCTGCCTGCTGCTCATCGGAAAGATTTTAATGCTTGGTTCTCATGGTTATTACCTTGCCGGATTTCGGATCTATGTCTTCATTGGAACCCAGTAAAACCATTCCTTCCATACCGACTACGCGAATCGAAACATTGGCAACGCCTTTTGCAATGATTCCAAGCAGTCTTGCGGCTTCCTTGCTGACATCAACTACACGGTTTTTGGAAAAAGGCCCCCGATCATTCACTCTTACGATTACTTTTTCATCGTTATCAAGATTCGTCACTTCCAGCATTGTATTAAGCGGATAACTCTTGTGAGCGGCAAGCAATTCGGTGCTGTTATGGACTTCACCAAATGAAGTTTTCTTGCCATTGAACCGGGTTGCGTAATACGATGCATTTCCGGTTTCCGTTTTGCCTAGTTTAACCTGAGCGAATGTGTCCGGCTGTGCAGCAAAAGCTAAAATGATGAGAATCAGAATACGATAATAAGTCATATCGCTGGATTTAGGTGAAACTGAATAAGGCTGAACAACCTTATATGGATCCTGTTTGCCCTGGAATTTCGCGGAATTTGAAACCCGGGAATTTCAAAAGTAATACAAAATTCGAAGAAACGTATAATTTTTAAGGTGAAAGTGCAAATCGGTGTGAAAATTTAAGATGTTCAATGCTAACAAATTGCTAATATCCCGAGGTTTTTTTGTTCGCAGCAATAAACTTTATATTTTAGCGTTTGAAAACCTATTTAAACTAATCATAGTGGAAGACAGAGAGCAAATCTACTCCAAAAGGGTCAGGGCAGGAAAACGGACTTACTTCTTCGATGTTCGCTCTACGCGATCCAACGATTATTATCTAACGATCACTGAAAGTCGCCGGCATCCTCAGGGCGATGGCTTTACGTACGAAAAACACAAGATGTTTTTGTACAAGGAAGACTTTGATAAGTTCGTAGATGCGTTAAAGGATGCAGTGGATCACGTCAAAACTGAGTTGATGCCAGAGGTTGACTTCTCTCAGTTCGAAACCAAAGCCGATGAAGTCGATGTAGTCGGAGAATCGGATCTTAAGTGGGATTAAAAAAATGATGCTAAAAATGGAAGCCTTCGCAATCTCTTACGAAGGCTTTTGGTTTTTGTACCCGCTAAATGGTAATTTTGTCAAAAATATCATTTAGCAGTCAGGAGTTCTTTGCCTGTGCATTGAAGATTGCCTGCTATTCACTGCATACCTTTATAATATGAGTCTTCAATGTGGGATTGTTGGATTGCCGAACGTAGGGAAATCCACTCTTTTTAATGCCATTTCTACCGGTAAAGCCGAAGCTGCAAATTATCCTTTCTGTACTATAGAACCGAACGTTGGCGTCGTTACAGTGCCGGACGAACGTCTGGATATTTTAACCGAACTGGTGAAGCCGCAGAAAGTAATACCGACCATCATAGAATTCGTCGATATAGCCGGGCTTGTGAAAGGCGCAAGCCAAGGCGCCGGTCTCGGAAATAAATTTCTGGCCAATATACGGGAAGTAGACGCCATCGTGCATGTTGTACGCTGTTTTCAGGATGAAAATGTCGTGCACGTCGAAGGACGTGTCGATCCGGTTTTTGACAAGGAAATTATTGATATCGAACTTCAGCTGAAAGATCTTGAATCTATAGAAAAGAAAATCCAGCGTACCGAAAAAGGAGCCAGAGCCGGTGATGCCAAAGCAAAAGCAGAACTGGAATGGCTGAAAAAGTACAAGGAAACACTCGAAGCCGGCAAGAATGCAAGAAGCCTGCAAATTGACGAGGAAACCAAAGAAGCTGTAATCGGCGATCTGCAGTTGCTTACGGCGAAGCCGGTTTTGTACGTTGCCAATGTGGACGAAGGTTCCATGCTTACCGGAAACGAATATTCCGAGAAGTTGAAAGAAGCTGTAAAGCATGAAGGTGCTGATGTCATAATCCTTTGTGCCGCCATCGAATCGCAGATCTCGGAAATCGAAGATCCGGAAGAGCATGCCATGTTTTTGGGTGAATACGGGCTGGAAGAATCGGGATTGAGCAAACTGATCAAAGCTTCGTATGCGCTTTTGAATCTGATTACTTATTTTACAGCGGGCGTTAAGGAAGTGCGCGCGTGGACGATTGTAAAAGGCTGGAAAGCACCGCAGGCGGCCGGCGTAATCCATAGTGATTTTGAAAAAGGGTTTATCCGAGCAGAAGTAATCAAAATTGCCGATTACGAACAATATAAAACGGAAGCAGGTGTAAAGGAAGTTGGGAAAATGGCCGTTGAAGGCAAAGAGTACGTTGTTGCAGATGGCGACATCATGCATTTCCGGTTCAATGTATAAGCCTATATATTCAGCCTATATACAAGAAAGGAGCAGCTTTGGCGCTGCTCCTTTCTTATTGATATAAAGTCAGTCCTCCTGAAAATCGGCAAGGTCATTGTATATAACGGCGCGCAAGGTCTTGGCCATTCTCAAAATGGAATCCACGCGGTAATGCGCTTTTTTAAGAACTTCGGCATTTAATCCTTCACGGACAAGCCGGGCAAAAATTTCTCTCAGGCAAAAAAGCTGATCAATGTTTACGGAAAAGTCTTCAACGATATACATCTGAAATCCGCGGTCTTCAGGATTGGAGAAGTATAAAACAAGGTACAGGTCTTCTTTTTCGTAAAATGAAATTACATGACCGCGCTCAAAATCCGAGGGCATTTCTTCATGGTCTGCAAGGAAATCAACGATCAGACTTTCATCATTGGTAATCCATAAATGCGGAGCAAGGCAAGTCTTCTTTGGAAGTAATTTCATAACGAGCAATTTAGTTGTCAGAAAATCCTTTACAGATTTACCTTCTTCGGTTCCATTCTACTGTTCTGTAACCAACCAGAAGATCGGCGCGGCCAGCTGGCGGACGGTGATAAACCAGGATATCATAATCGTTTTCTGTGGGTGC
Organism: Dyadobacter sediminis; assembly: GCF_005860765.1. Taxonomy (GTDB): domain Bacteria; phylum Bacteroidota; class Bacteroidia; order Cytophagales; family Spirosomataceae; genus Dyadobacter; species Dyadobacter sediminis. The sequence continues at coordinate 51,020 of NZ_VCEI01000025.1, forward strand.
ATAATTGCCTTCAATGTAGGCTTCATCCGCTTTTGCACCCGCTTCTTTCACCATCGTATAGTCATAATTGATCACGCCTTGTTTTAGCATGATTTCCACTTCGTAGGCATTTGTAACCGGATTGTAAGTCATCCGGTTGCGGTCGTTCAGCTGCCAGAGATTAAAAGCACCGTTTACATAAAACTCTGTGCCGGGCTCCTCCGGAATGTGCAAGTTAAAGAGCACCGGCGTATAATCAGCCTCAATGCTTCCCCGTCCGGATTCCTTTTGATCCACAACATACTGGCCGTTAAAATCATCAATCTGAATGTAAGAACCGTTAGAGCGGAACTTGTCGGGAAAAAGGATCAGTCTTGTAAATGCATCGGTTCTTTCAATTTCCGTAATCCCGTATCCGCGTCCGGTCAGCGAACGACTGTCAAAGTAGCGGAATTCATTGCCGCCGGGAAACGTATTTTCGAGGTCAAAAAAGGCATATTCAAGAATCTGGTCAAAAGGCCTTACATTGGTTGGCTTGAAACCTGAGCGGATCTGATCCCAGCGAAAGTTTTTTCTCAAAACAACTTTCAGGTCAGTCTGCGGCGCATTCAGGGGATACCCTTTGTAATCAATGTTAAAATCAATCTGCTGGTCTGTAAACTGCTGCTGGATACCTTGTGAAAAGCGTGCTTTCGCATCAATATTTACCCGGTTTTCATACAGCATAAACCGTCGGCTCAGAACGACTTTCCGACCGCGCTCGGCATATACATAAACTACATAATTGCCAGATAATTTCAGTTTGGGTAATTCAAGCCGGTAATGAAAATACGGCACTTTGGTGCTGAAAGACTGTTCGGAACTGTGGATCGGGTATTCATTGTACTCAAAAGTAAACTCAATGTCATTCAGGTTGGACTTGCTCCAGTCCGCATTGCAATGGATAATTTTTGCGCGATAACCTTCAAACTGACCGGAAAGATCATCAAATTCAAGAACAAGCGGAGCATCGCTGTTCAGCGGTTTGATAGCGGGCGTTAAAAGTCGTGCAGGATTTTCCGGATCTTCAAGTGCGGGATAAAGCAATACCGTTTTGATTTGCTCATTGTAAATGTGATCCTCAAGGCGGACATTTTGTGCATTTGTAAATGATGCTAACAAACAGGATATTACGCAAAGCAGAAGTAATAAACGCATAACAGATTTTTAAGATATTAACGTTACTATTTAATGAAAGGTACGTATAGTTAATAAAAGGTATTTGATGAGAATTAATTATTTTTGTTTTAACTGCTACGTATAAATGTCTGCACAACCTATTAAAATGTATTCAGAAAAAGAATATCTCGAGCTGGAAAGGGAAGCACCGTACAAAAGCGAGTATTACCGCGGTGAAATTTTTGCAATGGCCGGAGCCGGTCATAATCACAACCGCATTGTAGAAAACCTGTCCGGCGAATGTTATATTATGTTCAAAGGCAAATCCTGCCGGACTTATTCCAGCGACCAGCGGCTGCATATTCCTGCGAATGGTATTTACACTTATCCTGACCTGTTAATTGTATGCGGCAAAAACGAATTTCTGGATGCAAAAAAAGATACGATCCTGAATCCGAGCGTAATTATCGAGGTACTTTCCGAAAGTACTGCCGCTTATGACCGGGGTGAAAAATTCCATTTCTACCGCAGCATTCCTTCGTTGTCGGAATATGTTCTGATCAACTCCCAATCCGTAGCGGCTGAAGTTTTCAGGAAAGATGAACAGGGAACATGGTTTCTGGCTTCCGAAGCTTATAATTCAGATGAAAGTATTCGTTTACAAAGCGTAGATTTAAGTTTGAAGCTGTCGGATATCTACGCTGAAACAGAGGATTTGATCAATGGCTGATTCAATATAAATAGCGGATATATAGTAAAAAAGAAGACCGCCGGATCTCCTTTTTTACTTAGATTATTTGCCTGCCAGCTCGTCGACTTCAAGCATGAGGTTTTCCCACGTTTCGGTACTTTGTTCCAATTTCTTTTTAATGTCTGAATAAGAAAAGTTCAGTTCGGCAAGCGCAGCATTGTCGTTGTAGATTTTCGGATCGGCCAGTTTCGTTTCCGTTTCTGTCTTCTTTATTTCAAGATTTTCAATACTCGCTTCCAGTTCTTCAATCTGCTTCTGTACCTTTTTCAGTTTCTGGGCATCTTCATTGGAAACCGGCTTTCCGTTGCTTTTCTGAGCATTGCTGCTGGCTGCTGGCTGCGGGTTGCTCTTCACTTGCGGCGGCGCGCTGCTCACAACTGCTTTTTCACTGACAGCAGACTGCAATCCGCGTTCTTCCACCCAGATTTCATATTCCTCATACGTGCCCGGATATTCTTTTATCTTGTGATCTTCAATATACCAGATTTTGTTGGCTATGTTTTCAACAAAATAACGGTCGTGAGAAACGACAATATAGCTGCCTTCATACTGCTGCAATGCCTGAATAAGGATATTTACCGATTGCATGTCAAGGTGGTTCGTAGGCTCATCCAGAAGCAGAAAATTGGCTTGTGAAAGCAATACTTTGGCCAGTGCAACCCGTGATTTTTCACCTCCTGAAAGCACCTTGATTTTCTTGAACACGTCATCGCCCGAAAAAAGGAAGCAGCCAAGAACAGTCCTTAACTCGGTTTCTGTTTTGTTCGGATTGGCGTATTTAAGTTCTTCGATCAGGTTATGCTGTACATTCAGTGATTCCAGCTGATGCTGTGCATAAAATGTAAAAGATACATTATGTCCGAGTCTTCTTTTTCCTTCAATGGGCTCCGTTCCTGCAACAACGCGCAGAACCGTTGACTTTCCTCGTCCGTTTGCCCCGATCAAAGCAATCTTGTCGCCCCGTTCCATGCTGATGTTCGTGCTGTCCAGAATGACTTTGTCACCGTAAGCCTTGGACGCATCTTCCAGCTGGAAAACATGTCTTCCCGGCTGTGTTGTAAACTGAAAGCGGAAATGGACTTTTGCATTTTCATCCACTACCTGATCCACAACTTCCATTTTGTCCAATGCTTTTACACGGCTCTGAACCTGGCGGGATTTGGTTGCTTTTGCTTTAAAACGTTCAATGAAACGTTCCGTCTGGCGGATTTTAGCCTGCTGGTTTTCATATGCACCGCGCTGGATTTCATTGCGTTCTTCTTTTTCCTCCAGATAGTAAGAATAGTTTCCCGCGTAATAATTCAGCTTGCCGCCTGAAACCTCAACGGTTGTATCAATGGTATTATCCAGAAACTGCCTGTCGTGAGAAACCACAATCACAGCGCCTTCATAACTCTGCACATATTTTTCTACCCATTGAATAGAAGGCAAGTCAAGGTGGTTGGTCGGCTCATCGAGCATCAGCAGCGAAGGCTTTTGCAAAAGCAGCTTGGCAAGCATGACGCGCATGCGCCATCCTCCTGAAAACAGCCTAAGCGGCCGGTGAAGGTCATCTGTCGAAAATCCCAGACCTTCCAGAATGGCTTCGGCTTTGGACTGAATGGTATAACCGTCCAGCGCGTCAAATTCATCCTGAACTTTGGCCAGCTTGTCAACAAGTGCATCCGTGTAGTTATGCTCCATATCGTGCAGGATCTTGTCAATCTGAATCTGAAGCTGGTTCTGGCGTTCAAACGCCTGCATGGCTACGGAAAGAATCGAATCGTCACTTTGGTAAGAAAGCAGGTCCTGATTCAGAAATCCGATGGTGCAGTCGCCTGCTTTGGAGATATTTCCGCCGTCAGGCTGGAATTCTCCGTTTATCATTCTGAGGAGCGTTGACTTTCCGGTGCCGTTCAGGCCGATAAGGCCGATTTTCTGTTTGGGCTTGATATGCAGCGAAGCACCGTCATAAAGCGCACGGTCGCCAAGAAAGTAACTGAGGTTTGTAATCGCGATCATACCGCAAAGGTACGGGGAAAGATGGAGATAGTAAAAGTGTAGTTGTTGGAATAGTTATAAAGTAACAGGTACGGTGCAGTATTTGCAAGTTTTCATGTAAATTTGGTATATGAACCATTTGTTTCCCATATTCCTGAAACTTGAAAACCTGCATACGCTCCTTGTCGGCGGCGGTTATGTCGGCCTGGAAAAACTGACGGCTGTTCTGGATAATTCCCCGATGGCAAAAGTCACTTTGGTTTCGCCCGAAATCAAGAAGGAAATCCTGGATATAGCTGAGCAGAATTCACGGATTAATTTAATCCTGCGCCGGTTTGAAGATGAAGATCTTTCAGGAAAAGACCTCGTGATTGTGGCTACAAACGACAAGGAGGAAAATAAAAGGATATGGGAACTGGCGCGGACCAAACATATACTGGCCAATGTGGCCGATACGCCTGCCATTTGCGACTTTTATCTTTCGTCCGTCGTCCGTAAAGGAAATCTGAAAGTCGCCATTTCAACCAACGGCATGTCGCCGACTTTTGCCAAACGCCTGAAAGAAGTGCTTGGCGATGCGCTTCCGGATAATTTGGATACGGCAATGGAACAGCTGAAAGCGGTAAGGGATATGCTGAAAGGCGATTTTGCATACAAAGTAGAAGAACTGAACCGCATTACAGCCGTATTGACCACAAAAAACAATGCCGGCTAACGGATTTTATATTCGTCGGCTAAAAAATACCTTACTTTTTTAAAGTGTCTGTAATTCCCTGAAATGTTGTAAAATACGCACGTTGTGAGTACAATAATTCAGGGTTTTGCATTGTTTTAAATTAAAACTGGTCACATTTGCCGGCCTCTCCACCTCAGTAATTTATTCTGCGTACTTTAGTCATTACCGACTACGGCTATTTTATTTTTTTGTGTAAATGCTATTGAAAAGGTATATCGACATTCCTGTTAAAATACTTTTCGTTTTTTACCTTGATAATTCGTATTATTGAATTCATGATTATTTAAAGCCCGTTAATCCAGAGTCAGACTTATACTTATTTATATGGATGTTTTTTATCGGATCAGTGGCCTGAATCGGCTTCTAGTGCTGTGCTTAAGTTTAATTCTCCTCCAGCTTTCTTTTCCTGCATTTTCATTGCCTCTGGCGGCTATTGATGTGAAAGGCGTTGTCAAAAGCAGTTCCGGTGAATTGCTGATTGGTTCTACAATCCGCGTAAAAGGAACGCAGCAGGGAACCGTCAGTAATGAAAAGGGTGAATTCGTACTTACAGGTGTGAGCGAAGGTGCTACGCTGGTGATATCGATGATCGGGTTTTTACCGAAAGAAGTAAAAGCTGCCCGAAGCCTGAGTATCGAACTTGCCGAAGATGCCGTTGGTCTTCAGGATGTCGTGGTTACGGGTTTTCAGCAAATTGACAAGGATAAATTTACCGGTTCGGCCGTCACCCTTAAAACGGACGATGTGAAAATCGATGGTCTGCCGGATGTAAGCCGCATGCTGGAAGGCCGCGCTGCGGGTGTTTCCATTCAGAACGTTTCCGGTACTTTCGGCGCAGCGCCGAAAGTAAGGATCCGGGGCGCCACTTCACTGAACGGCGACAACAAGCCTTTGTGGGTTGTGGACGGCGTTGTGCTGGAAGATATCGTCAATATTTCCAATGACCAGCTTTCCAGCGGCGACCCGACTACTTTGCTTGGTTCTGCCGTTGCAGGGATCAATCCCAATGATATTGAAACCTTTGATATTCTGAAAGACGCGGCAGCGGCGGCATTATATGGTGCACGCGCCATGAACGGCGTTATTGTTATTACAACCAAGCGCGGTAAAAGCGGCAAGCCGGTTATTACTTATTCCGGTAATTTCAGTACGCAGCTGACGCCTTCTTACAGGAATTTCAATATCCTGAATTCGGCTCAGCAAATGTCGGTTCTGGGCGAGCTGGAAAGAAAAGGTTATTTGACTTCTTCCATTTTGTCCAAGCCTGATTATGGTATTTATGGTAAATATTACAACTCTTTAACCGGTGATAACGAGGGAAATTTTCCGATAGCAAACACGCCGGAAGCAAAAAGAGATTTTCTTCTCGGATATGCAAAAGTTAATACAGACTGGTTTGACGTGCTTTTCAAGCAGAACTTAATTCAGGAGCATTCAGTAAGTGTTTCTTTCGGAACCGATAAATCAAATTCTTATTTTTCAACTAGTTATCTGGATGATAGCGGCTGGACGATTGCCGATAAAGTAAAAAGGTATACGCTTAACTTTAAAAATACGTACAATCTTACCGACAAAATTACCCTAGTGACTTCCACGCTGGCATCCGTCCGAAGGCAGCAGGTGCCGGGTTCGGTAAACCGCAGAAGCAATCCGGTCGAAGGCAAATTTGACCGGGATTTCGACATAAATCCATTCAGTTATGCACTCAACACCAGCCGTACGCTCACTGCGTATGATGAAAACGGTAATCTTGAGTTTTTTAGAAGAAATTTTGCTCCGTTCAACATTGTTCACGAACTGGCAAATAACAAGATCAATCTGAATCTGGTGGATATCAAATTACAGGGAGAATTGTCCTACAAAATTACGGATCATCTGACTTACGATTTTCTGGGTGCATTGCGCTACACACAAACCGGGCGCGAGCATATCATTACGGAGAATTCAAATATGGCAAATGCGTATCGTGCAGCAGACAATTCAACGATTGCAGCAGCCAACAAGTACCTTTATACCGATCCTGACGTGCCCAATGCAAATCCGGTTGTCGTATTGCCGAGCGGTGGTTTTTACAACCGGAATGAAGATCAGATGCTGTTTTATAACATCCGTAACAACTTGAGATACAATCGCACTTTCGCTGCGCGGCATGCGGTTAACTTGCTTGCAGGTTCTGAAATCAAATATACAAACCGGCAGAACTCAAATAATACAGGCTACGGATTTCAGTATGATCAGGGCGGAACGCCGTTTGTGGATTACCGGATTCTGAAGCAGACGATTGAAAGCAATTTTCAATATTACGGCATGAAGATGGATTACGAACGGTTTGCAGCATTTTATGGAAGTGCCGGCTACACGCTCGATGACAAGTACAACTTTACAGGTTACATTCGCTACGACGGTTCCAACGGATTTGGGAAATCGGCAAGGGCCCGCTGGCTGCCAACTTATACCGTTGCGGGATCGTGGAATTTTGACCGTGAAAATTTCTTCAAGAACTTCAAATGGCTGAGCATGGGACGCCTTCGTGCAAGCTACGGGCTTTCTGCGGATACAGGTCCGGCAACGAATACAGCCGTTTTGTTTCAGAGCATTATTACAAGAAGGCCGTATACCGACGAAAAAGAATCGGCAACGCAGCTGGCTTCTTTGGAAAATACGGAGCTTACGTGGGAAAAACTTTACAGCGGCAACGTAGGAATGGATTTGGGATTTCTTTCCAATCGCATTAATCTGTCTGTAGACGGCTATATTCGAAACAGTTTCGATCTGATTGATGAAATCAGAACGTCGGGAATCGGCGGACAGATTAATAAAGTCGCCAACTATGCTGATATGGAATCGCATGGCGTTGACCTTTCGCTGGACGGCGTGCTTTTCAAAAATAAAGACTGGGATTTCCGGTCCAGAATTACTGTTGGCTATGCTAAAACACGGATAACCAAAGTGGACAACAGCCCGAATATTTTTGAACTTGTGAAAGCCGAGGGCGCCAATGTGCAGGGAAGGCCGGTAAGAAGTTTGTTTTCCATCGATTTCAAATCGCTTGATCCAAAAACAGGCGTTCCGATTTTTGTAAACGAAAACGGAGAAGTCAATTCGGATGTATATCTGCAGGATCAGAATCTGAGATATTTAAAATACGAAGGCCCGGTGGATCCGCCGATTACAGGCGGTTTCAATAATACGCTTACATACAAGGATTTTACATTAAATGTATTTCTGACTTATCAGGCCGGAAACAAGATCAGGATGAACCCGTTATACAAAGGTACGACGTCGAGCAGCAATGTATTCAGCGATCTGGATGCCATGCCAAGAGAATTTCTCGACCGTTGGGTACTGTCCGGAGAGGAGGCGAGCACAACAATCCCGAACATTAGCGATATGCTTGAACAGCAATATCTTTCAGGAACTTATCCGTATAATATTTTTAATTACTCCACAGAACGCGTTGCCAAAGGTGATTTTATTCGTCTTAAGTCTGTTTCGCTACTGTACCGAGTTCCGTTGCCGGTTGCAGCAAAAGCAGGTTTCAAAGCAGCCAGCATTCAGTTTTCATCGATCAATCCGTGGCTGATTTATGCGGACAAAAAGCTGAAAGGACAGGACCCCGAATTCTTTAATTCCGGAGGTGTTGCGCAGCCGATCCAGAAACAGTTTACCGTTGCCATCAAACTGACACTATAAAAAGCAAAACCGGGAATGTTGAAGTTCAGAATGATTTTAAGTATCTGCTAATATGAAGAACCAATTTTATAAAAGATTTTTACTGATCATACCCATACTGATCCTTTCAGGCTGTGACGAATTTTTGTCTACAGAACCGGACAGCACGCGGGCTACGATCAGTACGCCGAAACAGGTTTCGCAATTACTTACAACTGCTTATCCACAAGCGAACTATGTTGTATTTGCCGAGTCGATGAGTGACAATGTGAGCGATAAAGGAGTAGGCGAGGACGACAAGACGAACCGGGCTTCGTACCTTTTTCAGAATGTGGAAGCGACTGTGGATGATTCGGATTCGCCTGATCTGTACTGGGCGGAATGCTATCGTGCGATTTCAGTTACAAACCAGGCGCTGGAAATCATTGACAATGTTGAAAATCCGTCCGAATTTTCGGCTCAGCGCGGAGAAGCACTTGTTGCAAGAGCTTATGCGCATTTTATGCTCGTTACTTTTTTCAGCAAGTTTTATGATCCGGCACAGCCGAACACCAATCCCGGCATTCCGTATGTAACCAAGCCGGAAACTGTTGTGCTTGAAAAATATGAAAGAAAAACAGTAGCCTACGTTTATGAAATGATTGAAAAGGATCTGCTGGAAGGATTGCCTTTAATTAGTGACGGTTCCTATACGGTTCCCAAGTATCATTTTAACCGTGCGGCTGCATATGCATTTGCCACCCGTTTTTATCTGGTCAAAAAGGATTATGCAAAAGTAGTGCAGTACGCCGATCAGGCTTTTTCAGGAGGCAGTATCGGTGATTATCTGAGGCCGTGGAACACGACCTATGCGTCCATGTCGCCGGCAGAACTGAACAATATTTTTTCAAGGGCAAGTGAGAATGCCAATCTTTTGCTGATAGAAACCGCTTCTACTGTTGGCCGGTTTGTAGCCCGGTACAGATATGGAATGACGTATCAAAAATGGCTTGAAATATCTTCGGGGGACGGAATCATTGCAGGCGGAGCAAACTGGGCTTATCCATTATATTATCAGGGTGATAACAATTATTTTATTCCGAAATTGTCAGAGTATTTTGTACGCGAATCCGTGAATGCTGAAATTGGTATCGCCTATGTGATGCTACCGGCATTTACAGCCGAAGAAGTCTTGTTCAACCGTGCCGAAGCCAACGCATATCTTGGAAATTCAGCTGCTGCTCTTGCTGATTTAAACGTATTTGCGAGTAAAAGAGTAAGTAATTACAAGGCATCAACGCATGTAATTACGGCAGCCAGTATCCGCAGTTTTTTCGGAACTTCCAATGTAAGACAAGGTTTGATCAATACCATTTTGGCTTTTAAAAGAATTGAATTCGTTCAGGAAGGAATGCGATGGTTTGACATTCAGCGATACGGCATTGAAGTGGAACATGAAACAGTAATGGGTTCAGTTATAACAGTTTCCGCCAATGATCCGAGGCGCGTTGTGCAGATACCGCAGTTTGCTACGGTTTCAGGAATAAAACAGAACGATAGATAAAATTTTGAAATTATTGCAATATGATTTTTAACAAAATACCCGGGCTTTTCTTTGCTGCATTGCTGATGAGCTTTGTATTGAGTGGCTGCAAAGAAGAGGAAATAGGCGAAGTGGATGATATATCCGGCCTTGGCGGCGTTGAATGGGCTCAGGGTCCGCTGGACAAATGGATACTGGACAGTCTGGTAATGCCTTATAACATTTCAGCCAAATACAAATGGGACCAGTTTGAATTCGGGAATATCACAAAAAACCTCGTGCCGCCGGATGAAGCGCAGGTTGTGCCATTATTAAGCGCCATTAAAAGGGGATGGGCCGCTCCGTACGTTGAAGAAGCCGGAAAAGTGTTTTTTAACAAGTATTCGCCCAAGTTCTTCATTCTTTCCGGAAGCAACGAGTTCAATACCAACGGAACCGTAACGCTGGGAACAGCCGAAGGCGGACGCAAGGTGATTCTGTACGGCGTAAACCTTTTCAAGGTAAAAGGAATGCCTGAATACAATGCGGTAAGAGATTCTTCTTTTGTTAAGCAATGGTTTTTTCAGACGATACATCATGAATTTGGCCATATCCTGCATCAAACCGTATTGTATCCTGTGGAGTATAAAAGCATAAGTGCTGGCGTATATCAGGGCGGTAACTGGATCAACTGGGACGATGCATACGCACGCAGAAACGGGTTTATTACCGCTTACAGCTCTTCCAGCTTTGATGAGGATTTTGTTGAAATGATTGCCATCATGCTGATTGAAGGCAAGGCGGGTTTCGATAAAATGGTTAATGAAATTCCGGAAGGAACCAGCGAACAGGGTGTAACGCGCGCTCAGGCACAGGCTGCGCTGAGACAAAAAGAAGCGATCGTTGTGGCATACTATAAGAATACGTGGAAAATTGATTTTTACAGCCTTCAGACCAAGGTCAGAAAATCCATGAACACGCTTTTCTAACAGAATTATCAAGTACCTTTTTGCAAGCTATTCCAATTACAAAATTATCCCGGATGAAAAAGTCCATTTTATATCTGCTGTTTTTAAGTACTGCTTTCTTTTCCTGCGAAAACAAAGACGATACCGTTTTTGAAGAAACAGCGGACGTTCGCATCAATGCCGCTCTTGCATCTTATGAAAAACAGCTGGTGGAAGCGCCGTATGGATGGAATGCCGTCGTTTATCCGGCACTCGGAGGTAGTTATGGCTTTTATTTCAAATTTGACGACAAGAACCGCGTGGTCATGTATTCGGATTTCAGCAATGAAGCGGCGGCGACTTCCAAGGAAAGCAGTTACCGGCTGAAAGCCATGCAAACACCCACTCTGATTTTTGACACGTATTCCTATCTTCATGTGCTTGCAGATCCTGACCGGGATGTAAATGGAGGTGTAACGGGAGTAGGGCTTGGTGCGGATTTCGAGTTCAGCATTTTTCCGGATTCTGTGAAAACGGATGTGATTTCACTGGTTGGAAGAAAAAACCAGAGCCGGCTTGTGCTGACAAAAGCCACGCAGGAACAATCGGCTGCATACCTGAAAGGTGATCTTGCAAAAGGATTGTTGTTTAATAATATAGAAAAATATCAGACTTATTTCAAGCGTGTAACACTAGGCGGTGTAGCGTATGAAATAACAGCGAACCCCATTGCCAGAACAATGAAGCTGACATGGCTGGACGGCAATGCGCCAAAGACTTTTACAACCAATTATTACTATACTTCGTCAGGTATTGCTTTTGTTTCTCCGCTGACAAACGGCGCACAAACCATCTCCGGTTTCAGTAATATAACCTGGAATGCAGCCACTCTTCAGCTCGGCGTTTCGGCCGGCGGTTCCACGGCTATTGTACAAAGTGCGGCAAAACCCTTGTCAGTGGATGCAGGCGCCGCAAAAAGATGGTGGCAGTCTCCGATAGAGTCGGGCGGTGAATGGCGGTCGGACAGTGCATTTCACGTAAACGGAGCGGACGATGCCTATAATGTCAGTTCGTTGAAAGTTGATCAGGGATTTTATGTGTTTTACGTTTATCAGCCGGGAATTAATCCTAAATACGACTTGTTTGGGCCTGCATTTGTTGTAGGTAATGCATTGACACTGGAATATGCCGATGCACCAGCGACGCCAACCTTTGCAGCTGACGGAAGAATAATTTTTACCAAGTACGGCACATTCGGAGAATTCCCGAAAACAGGACCGGCGGTAAGCACATCCAATTTGCTGTTTGATACCAGCGGTTATTATATGGTTCAGACCTCGGCAACAACTTACGATATGATCAGTGCCAAAGATGCCAAATCCTGGATAAGCTGGTACAGATAATAATTTGTAAAAGATACTACAACAAAAAATCACTTCCGTAAAGAAGTGATTTTTTGTTGTTCAGTAAATTATTTAAAACGCAGTATTCCTAGTTATAACCTTCATTCTGAACTAGTTTCGGGTTCACATCGATTTCACGCTGCGGAAGTGGAAGAATAAGTTTCGGCGAGTTGTACGGCAGCGTTCCGACGTTGCCTTTGTTGCGTTTGATGTCGTATAAAGTATGACCTTCAAAAGCAAGTTCAAGATGACGTTCCTTCAAGATGGATGCCAGCGTAACGGTTGTTGCCGGTTTCAGCTTTGCACGGGTCCGGATCACATTGATATCTGCCAGCGGAGTCGCACCGATTGCCGTTCCCAGGCGGAAATTGGCTTCCGCACGCGTCAGATACATTTCCGCAAGCCGGAATACAAGCACATTGGTAAAAGTGTCCAGATATTTCCGTGTAAATGTATTGTTCGTCGGAGTTATAAAGAAAGTTCCTCTGACATCGCCAGGCTCATAAAGGCTGATATGCTTTGGCAGTATCCGGATGTCACCGCGTCCGGAAGTACCCGGAATGTCGGAAATGGTTGTTCCAAAGAAAGTAGTCATATCATTGACTCCGTCCTGCTGCGTAACAATCATGGAAAATATATATTCTCCGGGATTCGCACCGCCGTTGTTCAGAAACGTGTTGAACAGATCTTCAAAGTTTTCTTCAAGAGCAAATTCACCGGAGGAAATTACTTCATTGGCTTCATCGCGTGCCCCTGCAAAATTGGACTGCATCAGGTAAACGCGTGAAAGCTGGGCAGAAGCGGCATACTTGGTGGCATAATTGGTGTTGGTTTCAGGCAGCAGCGTTTTAGCCGCAGTAAGGTCTTCCATAACCTGCGCATACACTTCTGCAACTGAATTCCTCGGGATATCATTGGACTCTGTCACCACGCGTGTTGGTGTAAGTACAATCGGGACGCCCGGATTGGAAGCATTATCGCCGTCGCCCCAGGTTTTTGCAAATAATTTTACAAGTTCAAAATAAACAGACCCGCGAATAAACTTTGCTTCGCCTTCTACACGTGCACGTTTGTCTTCGTCCACTTTATCCAGTGCCGAAAGGACGTTGTTGCAGCGATTGATGGTTATGTAAGAGTCCCGCCAGGTTGCCGCTGCGGTAACATTGGCAGTCGTAATTTCCTTGTTATACATTTCAAGCAAATTCTGGAAAGTTCCTCCAAATCCCAGTTCGCCACTGTTGCCCAGCAGTTCCGATGCATACTGAAATGCGCCTCCGTAAACATCTATGTCCTGCAAGGCATCATAACATCCGATTAAAGTCACTTCTACGTCGCGGGAAGTACTTAGTGCCTGACTTTCATCAATACTTTGTGTTGGCTGTACATCCAGTTTGTTATTACAGCCAATGGTGAAAAACAATCCGGCGGATAAAGCCAGGGAATATATAAATACTTTCTTTTTCATATTTCTTTAATAATTAAACCTGATGCTTTTAGAAACCAATGTTGACGCCCAGCAGTAGTGTACGCGGCTGAGGGGCTGTGTAGAAGTCATTTCCAAGCGCAAATTTCAAATCCCTTTCACTCATGTCATCCGTATTTACTTCGGGGTCCCAGCCTTTGTAATTGGTAAAAGTTGCAAGGTTCAATGCTGAAACATAAATGCGTATGCGATCCATTTTGATACGGCTGACAAGGCTGGACGGAAGGTTATATCCCAATGTCATTGTGCGAAGGCGGAGATAGGAGCCATCATAGATATAGCGTGTTGACGCCTGATTGCCATTTCCACGGTAAAAACGTGCTTCCGGAACATTTGTGTTCGGATTTTGCGGCGTCCACGCATTCAGCTGATCGGCAGTCTGGTTATCTTCATAAATCCCGTTTGCAGAAGAATACTGGCCTACACCGTAAAAGTTGATTTTATTTCCTGCAACGCCGTTAAAAAATATGTTCAGATCAAATCCTTTATAAGAGAAAGTATTCGTAATACCTCCTACAAATTTCGGGTTCGGATTGCCTGCAGCTACGCGGGTAGCACTGTTATAACCATTGTTTGTTACGGTTGTACGATCCACTGTTCCGTCCGGATTGGGTGTGTTTTTATAGAAAAGCGCGTCTCCGTTTGCAGGATCAACACCTGCATACTCTACAGTATAAAAAACACCGACCGGCTGTCCTTCCATAACACGGCTCATATTCCTCATTCCTCCTTCAATGATTTGTCCCTGAATGTCAACAACCTTATTCTTGTTATTTGCAACATTGAAGGAAGTGTTCCATTTGAATGCGCCTACAAGGTTCTGTGTGTTCAGTACGAGTTCAAAGCCTTTGTTTTCCAGTTTTCCAACGTTGGCAACCTGAGTAGAGAAACCGGTTGTATTTGGAACGTTTACTTCCAGTAAAAGCCCGTTGGTCTTTTTTACATAATAATCAATTTCACCATTGATTCGGTTGTTGAAAAATCCAAAATCAATACCAAAATCGGTTTGCTTTGTGGTTTCCCATCTCAGATCAGGGTTGCTAAGCTGTGAAGGCCGCTGTCCGGCTGCTCCTGCATAACCTGCATCTCCTGCATACAAGCCCAACTGCGGGAAATCACCGATTTCCGAATTACCCGTTGAACCGTAACTTCCTCTGAATTTAAGAAAGCTTATGATGTTGTTGTTTTTAAGAAAGCTCTCTTCGGTAAGAACCCAGCCGGCGGATACAGACGGGAAAAATCCATAGCGGGAGTTTACCCCAAACCTGGAAGAACCATCTATACGCGCGCTTGCTGATAACAGGTATTTATCTGAAAACTTGTAATTCAGACGTGCAAAATAAGACAGGAACCGGAAATTCGTTTCGGTTGAAGATCCGTCCGATTTGGTAGCGGCACTGGCAATTTTTTTGTAAGAATCCGATGGGAACTGGGTTCCTGCAATATAGCTGTACTTCGTCTGCGACTGCTGATAGGACATACCCAATGTCGCTCCGAAGGAATGAGCATTGTGTATCTTGTCATAGGAGATGAAGTTATTGGTATTGTAATTGGTAACGAAAGTAGCATAATTCTCACCCAGACCACTGCTTGCATTGCTTACATTGCGGATATTCTGGCTTTGCCAGTAACCTTCCTCATTCTGGTTCAAAAGGTCAATACCAAGCTCACTGCGGAATTTCAGATCTTTAGTAAAGTTAATCTGAGCATATGCATTGGTAAGGTTCCGGAAAGAAGTAGCTACATAGCTTGCATACTGAATTGAAATCATTGGATTAAAATACAAGGGCACATTTACATCGCCCGGAGGCGTTCCGGTAGGCAAGCCCGTTTCAGGATCGGTAAACGGCGTCAACGGCGTAAGTGCTGCCATCTGCAATGGATTTGAAAAAGCATTATCTCCCGGCAAACGCTTGTTATTGGTACGCGCAAGTCCCATGGATAATCCGATCTGCAACCAGTCATATGCCTGATGATCCAGGTTCATACGGGCTGAAAGACGATCCAGTTTGTTGCCGATGATGGTACCTTTCTGATCAAGGTATTGGCCTGACAAAAAGAACTTTGTTTTTTCTGTTCCGCCGTTTAGCTGAAAGTCGAGTTGCTGCATCGGGCCTTTCTGAAATGCCTGATCCTGCCATAAATATTCCTTTTGATTTGGCGTATTGTAAGTACCAAGGCTGTAATATTCAAGAAATCCGCCAGGACCCAGCATGTATTGGGTGTAAGAATCCGGATCCGTTGTCTCAACGCCATCAATACGATCACGATTATTGGCGGCCATGGTATAAAACTTCACATACTGCTCAGCATTCAGGAAGTCAACGCGTCTTGTGGCTTTGGATGAACCCAGCTGGTAATTGATGCTTACGTTGGTTTTTCCGGCTTTTCCGCGTTTTGTTGTGATGAGCACCACGCCGTTTGCAGCACGGGAACCATAAATGGCACCTGCAGAAGCGTCTTTCAGTATTTCAATGGATTCAATATCATTGGAGTTGATATCGGATAAAGGATTGGTCGCGCCTCCGTTATTGCTCAGGTCCGAGGTCGTGATCGGCATGCCGTCCACCACGTATAACGGCTGGCTGCTTGCGCTGATGGATGAATTACCCCGGATACGCACATTAATTCCCTGACCCAGTTTTCCCGAACCGCTGTTTACATAAACTCCGGCCGCACGTCCCTGCAAGGCAGCATCCACGCTCGCAACGGGCATGTTCTGGATTTCAGTGCCTTTTACCTGCGCAATGTTTCCGGTAAGGTCGCGCTTGATCTGCGAGCCGAAACCGGTAACAACCACTTCGCTCAGATTGCGCGAATCGCTTGCAAGCTTTACGTCGATGACGGTCTGGCTGCCTACGGTTATTTCCTGTGAAAGCATTCCTACAAAGCTGAACACAAGTACAGAACCATTTGATGGCACACTGATGGAATACGTTCCGTCGGCATCCGTCTGTGTGCCTGTTGTGGACCCTTTGAGCTGGACCGTAGCACCCGGCAGTGCAGAATCTTCATCGTCAGATGTAACTTTTCCGGTTATCTGCACACTCTGCCCATAAGCGGACAGCCATGCACTTAACAAGCAGAAAATTACAGGTAGCAAAAATTTTTTCATAATTGTTAGATTTGGTTATTTGCTTTTATTATAAAACAAATATATCTCTATTGGTATAACAACCAAATGTTGTAATAAGATATTTGCTAATATCCCTTTTTTTATTACAATATAATTTTATGAAAAACGATTGCCGTGTTCGTTGGCGGGAATGAAGAAATCTCAGAAATAACGCTATTTCAGGGTTTCTTCCATATTTGAAAAATTGGATTATTTACCAATACCGGCCATTGCGGCGGGCAAACTGAAACCCTCTCTGGAAAATGAGCACATGATTGAAAAGGGCAGGAAAGAGGCCGAAATGCTTGCGCAGCACATGAAACCTGTCCATCAGCGAGCGACGGTGATTTTTGACAGAAATGCCGCCCATCAGATATTTGCAAAGAAGGAAATCAAGGTACTGCACTTGATCTGAACGTTTCAGGATTTGTATTTCCCAGTCAATGTCCGCGCTGAGATTCTGGTCATCGTAATAAGGCGCAATTTCTCTTTTTGCAATAAAAGCCTGATGGCAAACTTTCATTCCGAATGCAAAATCCTGCCATTTCAGGTTTTTCGGAAGATCGTGCGGTGTGAACCGGCTTCTGAGTCCCACTTCACTTCCATCGTCTTTGACAAGCATGGCATCGCTGTAATACACATCCGCCTGGCTTTCAAAACTCAGGAAAAGCTTTTCCAGGACATTTACATTGTAAATTTCATCACCCGCATTCAGAAACCAGATGTATTTTCCGGTCGCACGTGCAAGTCCTTTGTTCATGGCGTCGTAAAGTCCGCGGTCAGGTTCCGAAACGATCCGGGAAATAATCGGTTTGTATTTCGCGGCAATCTGCAGCGTTCCGTCCGTTGAATTTCCGTCAATAATCAGGTATTCTGTTTCAAATGCACGTTCTGTATCTTGCAAAGCCTGTTCAACGCTTTTCAGCGTCCGTTCCAGAAAGCGTTCTGCGTTGTACGTAATCGTGATGATTGTAAGTTGCGGTGTCTCGTTCATCGTGCAAGTAAAGACTGATATAATTCCTCATACCGGCGGGCAATAACATTTTCTGCATACGAGCGGATTACTTTTTCACGCGCAAGCCGTGACAATGAATAACCGGTATTGTTATCCATAATCCATTGCATTCCTTCCGCAAGCGAATCGGACGATCCTGCTTCTGAAACATAGCCATTCACTTTATGGTCGATCATTTCAGGAATGCCGCCCGTATTGAATCCTGCGACCGGCGTTCCGCAGGCCATTGCTTCCATAATCGTATTGGGCAAATTGTCTTCAAGCGACGGAACGGCAATCATATCCGCTGCATTGTAGGCATTTACAAGTTCCTGCTGATCCGATATTTTACCCAGATAATGAACGTTCGCCGGAAATCCGGTAAAGTTTTCCGGGCGTGATTTACCCAGAACAAGCACTTCAGTTTCCATGGAATTGCGGTTCAGCTTTGCAATAGCGTCTTTGAAAAAGGAAAATCCCTTTCGCGGGTCCTGCGTGTTGGCGCCGGCAAAAAGAACCAGTTTTTTATCCATCGGTAAATTCAGCCTGGCACGTATTTCTGACTTGTCCAATGAAGTAAACAAATCCGTATCAATGCAGTTCGGAATACTTTGAGCCTGTATATTTTGGGTTAAAGCGGCATTCTTTACCATATTATCCAGCCAATGGCTTGGCGATACAAGTGCCAGTTTTGCGTTGCCGTACATGGATCTTTTACGTTCAAACTGTGCAAATGACAAATCATACGCTTCCGGCCTGGCAAGAAACGGGCAGTAACGGCAATGCGAAAGAAAATTTTCACATCCCTTGCTGTAATGGCAGCCGCCGGTAAACGTCCACATATCATGCAAAGTCCATACAATCGGTTTGCCCAGTGAAAACAGCTTTTCAAGAGAATAAAGCGACAGGAACCCGAAATTGATCCAGTGAAGGTGAATAATGTCCGCTTGCTGAACCAATGGATGCATATGGATATCAGTGCCGATTAAGGCCGGCGAAAATGCAAACCTGACACTTTTATCTTTTTCGTAAGGTAAAAAAAATGCCCTTTCCGCAACAAACCGCATCCATGCTTTTCGTGCCTGCCATTTGGTGTTCGCCAGTCCGTGCACGCCATTTTCTTCCTGCTGAACTGTCGGTACAAGCATATTGGAATCGAATCCCGAACGGAGCAATGCCCTGTGCAGCCGGGTTGCTGCAACGCCGGCTCCGCCTTCCAGATGAAAAGTACTCAGGTGAAGCACCATTTGAATTTACTGCTTGTGTCCGGAAATGAGCGGCCGGTTTACAGTTCAGTTTTGACATCTGCAAACGAAGGTTTCATCACTTCCGGGTAATTGGAATGTACTTATTGCGGTAAAATTAAATAGTTCTGCGGTTATATAAGTAGCTGCTGGCAATTAGCTTTGAACAGTTATAACAAAGGGCAAATTGTAAAAACTAAAAATCTCAACTAATTTTAAGCAAATACTTGATTTTTATAGCTTCAAACTATCTTTATCAGAAATTAAGTGTTTCAGTAACAATACTCAACGAAAAATCAATCTGATGCTCAACGAAAAACGGAGTTATGAGGCGCATTCCGGCTGGTATGATGTACAGTACGCTTCGAAGGAAGCGAAGGATAAAGCCATTGAGCTGTGGGAATATGACGAGGCAAACAAGACTATCAATTACTGGATTCATCATCGCTTGCTGGATCTTACCGAACCGTTTGTGCATGAGAAAAAATCGTGGCTTACAGTTGGGGACGGTTACGGATTTGATGCCAATTATTTTTTCAGAAAAGGGCTCGACGTAACTGCAACGGATATTTCCGGAACATTTCTTCCCTTATCGCAGTCGCATGGATTTTTTGAAAAATACTCGGTTGAGAACGTTGAAAAGCTGAGTTTTGAAGACAACAGTTTTGATTATATTTTCTGCAAGGAAGCATATCACCATTTTCCGCGTCCGTACCTCGGCGTGTATGAAATGCTGCGCGTTGCGCGCGAAGCCGTCATACTGATCGAGCCGCACGATCCGATATCCAAAATGCCTTTACTGCTGGCTCTAAGAAACATTTTTGACCGGTTCGATACTTCCCTTTTACAGAAATACTGGAAAAACAGGTATTCTTTTGAAGAGGTCGGGAATTACGTTTTCAAGCTTTCCGAGCGTGAAATGGACAAGCTTGCCAACGGGATCGGACTTCCGATGGTTGCTTTCAAGGGTATCAACAATAATTATTACCATCCGGCTTCCAACAAGGAAAAAGCGGACGATTCTTCACAGGCATTCCGCAAGATAAAACGGAAACTGGCCGTTCATGACCTGCTTACCAAACTTTCGTTAATGCCTTCGCAAGTGCTTTGTGCTGTTATTTTCAAGAAAATCCCTTCACAGGAAACGATGGAAGTTATGAAAAAAGAAGGTTTTCAGATTCATGTTTTTCCGCCGAATCCTTATGCCAGATAATCTGAAGTAACGTTCATTTTTATTCCCGCCAGCCAAAAATATTCAGCTGCAGATCCATGGAATCGTTTCCCCGGTAACGATGGTTTGCAAATGGCCGTGTGCGGTGCTGATTGGTGTCAATAAAGTACCGGAACCCGTTTTCTTCAAAGATTTTGATGGTTTCGGCCAGTCCCTGCGGATTTCCGATGTAGGAATGGAATTCAACAAAAAGGTTCTGAACATGTCCGAGGTTTTCGCGGCAGTCGGCAAGAACCTGCTGCTCTGCGCCTTCAATATCTATTTTCAGAAAATCAATCCTTTTTTCTGCCAGTAAAAAATCTTTTAAACGGATTGAAGGGATTTTCTTTTTGTCTGAGTTCGAAAAAATGGAAGAAGAATCAGCTGCTTCGCTTCCAAACCAGACGCCGTTTTCATCCGTCCATACTGCCTTGTCAATTATGTTCACGCCGCTGATTTGATTGACATTCAGATTTTCACGCAGCAAAGAGGCAATTTCAGGTTCGGCTTCAAATGCAACAATTCTTGATTCCGGATATAGTTCCTTGAAATACAAAATGCTCATTCCGACATTGGCGCCGCAGTCCAGAATGACCGGTTCGGCATCCGGTGCCTGGAAAAAGTAGAATTCATCCGCAAAGATTTCCTTGTACTGCCACAAAAACGACATACTATCCGGTACCTTAAGTTTGAACCTGCTGAACTGTACCGGCGTAAGCACATGCCTTTTGCTGTTTCCATACTGCAACAGCAACCTTAAAAACGCACGACTGGAGGTTGTACGCAAGGAATGATAAGGTTCTTTAAGCAAATAGCGAAGCCAGTACATATTGAATTTCTTTATTCAGATCCCGTATTTGATCCGGTTTTTGATTTTTAAATAAAAAGGAAGTTGGTAATAACGGCGAAAAGCATTGATGACGTCCGCATCCGGTTGTAACAATGGATCAAACAGGACTTTGCCCGCGCTCATTTCACTTTCGTAATAACCCGTTTTAAAGGTAAAATTGGTTCCGCTTCCGTCCGTTCCGATGTTTTTTATCTTGGATTTGACCGGATATACGCCGTATGCGCTGTTTTTGAACTGGCTGTAAGTCCAGCGGATAGCCCAGGAATCAATCGTGCCGAGCTGCTGCTTGGCGAGCATGGGCCAGAGGTCTTCACCGCCTTGTGTAAACGCCTGTTTTTTACCCGGATCTTTTTTCAGCGAATCAAAATCATTTACATCCCAGTCCGCGTGCTGCCATCTGGATTTCCACGTTCCCCATCCCCACGAACTTGCTCGCGGCGCGAGATACAGATCGTGCCTGTAAGCGGCAGGAACTTCGATAGGCGGGCTGTAAGCAGTAACCGAAAAAATATCTTTTCTTTCCTGATAAATATGCAGCGCTTCATTCATGAAGGTGAGGAAATCGGGCGTAGTAAGCATGTCATCTTCCAGCACAATGATTTTTTCATATTTTTCCAGAACGTCGCTCACGCCTTTTATCACCGATTTGGCCAGACCGTTATTTTTTTCTGCTGCAATTACCTTTACACTTTTAAATCCTTTTAAGTCGGCAATGTAATTTCTTATGTCTGCAATAAAAGGCTCATCCGGCGGCAATTTCGGGCCGTCGGAATAAATAATCAGTTCACTTTGAGAAGCAAGTAAATTAAGCTGCAGGGATTCGATGGTCTGGCGCAGATGCCAGGGACGATTGTAGCAAAACAGCACGACAGGAGCAAGGTTTCCGGACAGGCTCATTTCAGCTTTTGTAAGCATCAATAATCAGCGAAGTATAACCGAGTTTGCCGTTCTGGTTGCGGCTGTCATGGTCTGCGGAACGGCGGATCATGCCGTCTTCAGGTTTCCACGGCGCTTTGTGAAATTGTCCGTTTTCATCAAAGTATTCCAGCAGTTTCACCGTATACCCGATTTCCTGAAGAAAGCCGGACATCAGCTTGTAATTGTACAGGATTTTATGGTCGTCTGCGCCGTTCCCGGTGCCGCCCGGCTTGACATAATTAATGTACTCTTCGCTCGGATTAAAGCCGTCCGGAACGGCAACGCGTAAAAAGCCGCCGGGTTTGAGATACGTGTAGCAATGCTGGAATGCCTGTTTTCCTTCCGCTTCCGTAAGATGTTCCCAAACGTGCTCAGCCAGGATCCTGTCAATGGAATTTTCTTCAAAATATTTTTCCCAGTCACTCTTTTTCAACAGGTTGAGCGTTTCAATATCGGAATGTATCCAGCCCTTGTAAAGCGAAAACATGGAGCCTACAACCATATTTACCGGTTTGGTACGATCATACGTCATCAGCTGATACAAGCTGAAAGGCTGTTTTAAAATACCGGCAACAATTTTCTGCGTTAGCGACATCGGAATAAATATTGAATGATAAAACGGCGTGTAAATGGCTGTTTTATTTTCCCAAAGATAGTAAAAGTTAAAATGGCAAAAGGCCGGCCTTATTTCATTTTCAAAAAGCTTGCTTTTACAAGGTTCCAGCCCGAGCGAAAGCCGCCGCTGATATCTTCCGAAACATTCCAGAGCAAAATTCCGCCTCCGAACAGGAACGTGATCAGCAGTGATTTTGCAAACATGACCGCAAGCGATTCCGGAAGAATTCCATTTGCAGGCTCGGGCACGAAGGAAGCCGCAAGGTAAGTCATCATGGCAAGAACAATGACTTTCAGCGTGCCCGTTGTAAACGGCTGAATGCCCATTTTGTATTTGATAAAAAGCAGTTTGACCACGTTATAGGTTACGGTTGCAAAAAGTGCCGCCGCCGCTGCGCCGTTGTAGCCGTAAAGCGGAATGAGAAACTGGCTGCTTAAAAGAATGAGCGCCGTAAAAAAAAGCATGAAAACAATGTCGAAACGGTAAAAACGGGAATTGGTCAGTATCTCGGAATTCAGGCCCGTCATCATATCCGCAATCCTTGAAATGCCGACCATCAACACAACCCATTTGCCTTGTGAATAGATGTCTGATTTGGGTATAAGCCCGAAAATGGCATCGATATTGCACCAGATTCCGAGAAAAAGGAAAGAACCGATGATAAAAAGGTTAAGCGATGATTTCTTGTAAATCGTATCAATATGCGCCAGATCATTTCTCCCATACGCTTCTGAAATAATCGGTGCGCTGATCATGACAATGCTGTTCCGCGGGATGGAAATAACCAGTGCGATACGCGATGCTATGTCAAAAATGGCCGTATTGCCAAGTCCGCCTTTAAAGGCTGGCAAAAGCACTTTTTCGATATGCGGAAGCAGCGCTGCACTGGCTCCGCCCAGCAAAACCCACAACCCGTAGCGGTACATTTCGGAAAATGCAGGATGTTTTATAAACCCGAAGTCAAGCGAGGTATACAAACGTTTCTGGAAATAAAGGTAAATCAGCATGGCAACAATGGCCAGCGCATAGCTGACGACCGTAAGATTGACCATGGTGTCAAAAGAAATGATCTTGAAGCCGAAAAGAATGACGACAAGGCTGTTGGCCAGACGCAGTCCGACTTCCCGGATCAAGGAAGGAACGGCAATGCGCAGATTGATCCTCGAATAGGATTCCAGCGCCAGCAGATAAACCATACCGACCGTCAGCGGAATGAAAACATAATAATACCGGACGAGCATCGGAGAATGATCCAGATAAAATTTCAGGTAAAGCGGCTTGAACAGAAGATAAAGGATCACAAAAGCCGCCAGCCCGGCCAGCGGCGTAACGATAATGAAAGTGAAAAGCTGCCTGCGCGATGCATGATCCTGAAACCGGCTGTGAAAACGTACGGCCACGGAAGGAACGCCAAGCAGCGCAAATGACATGTAAATGACCGGAAATGTAAGCAGCGTGGAAGCATAAAGGCCCAGTTGTTCCTGCGTAAGAAACTGGTTATAAAGTATCAGGATATTGAAAATGCCGATAATAACCCCGATGTAAGAAACAATGGAGCTTTTAAATCCCTGACGTACGATAATCCCCATTGAGGTACTACTTGGTTCACAGGGCGAAATAAGACAAAAAGCATAAGATAGCCTAACGATAACTGGCGATAACTTTACAACGGCAGTAATTATAACTTGGGCCTGAAAACTTAAATGATGAATCTTTGAAAGTTCTGAATATCGTTGGCGCACGTCCCAATTTCATGAAAATAGCACCGATTCACAGGGCATTTATGAAATACAGGGACATCAGCTCAAAAATCGTACACACCGGCCAGCATTATGACACACGCATGTCCGGCATATTTTTCAGTCAGCTCGAAATGCCTGAGCCGGATTATTTTCTGGGCATAGGCGCAGGCTCGCACGCGCAGCAGACAGCCGGGATTATGCTGGAATTTGAAAAAGTGATTTACAAGGAAAAACCCGATCTGGTCCTGGTGGCCGGCGACGTGAACTCTACGCTGGCTTGTGCGTTGGTCGCTGTGAAGGAACATATTCCCGTTGCGCATGTGGAAGCAGGCTTGAGAAGCGGCGACAGGCGCATGCCGGAGGAAATCAACCGTATCATGACGGATTCCGTTTCGGATCACTTGTTCGTTACTGAAAATGCAGCGCTTGTGAATCTGAAAAAAGAAAATGTGGATGAAAGCAAAATTCATTTTTCAGGCAATGTCATGATCGATTCACTGCTCTATTATTTTCCGGAAATCAGAAAGCTGAATATTCCTGAAAGCATCGGCGTTGCCCCGAATGCTTACGTGCTGATGACCATGCACCGTCCGGCCAATGTGGATGGTACGGAAGGGTTAAAGCAGATCCTCGAAATTGTAAAGGAATTGGCCTTGCATAAAAATGTCGTTTTTCCTGTTCATCCGCGCACCATGCAGCATATGGAAATAGCTGGTTTGAAAAAGGAATTTGAGAACATTGCAGGCCTCAAAATGCTGCAACCGCAAGGATACCTGGAATTTCTTAATCTTACTTTACACGCAGCTTTGGTACTCACGGATTCGGGCGGCATTCAGGAGGAAACGACTTTTCTGCAGATTCCGTGCATGACGCTGCGAGAAACCACGGAAAGGCCGGTTACGGTGGAGTCGGGGACAAATTATCTTTTAAGCAGGCCGGACAGAAAAGATGTTGTAAAACTTGCTGAGGCAATTTTTGCCGGAAATGCAAAGAAAGGCATTATTCCGGCGCTTTGGGATGGAAAAGCTGCGGAAAGGATCGTTTCGGTTTTAAGAGAAAAATACATTAATTCGTACGTTTGTGGCAATTAACCGGCAATTGGCTGAAATACAATGATCAAAAAAATAAAGAATAACGCCTGGAATGTCCTGAACGGGATGGGTCTGGGCGGAAGTGTTCAGCTGATTCTGGATGGCGCCTTAAAGCAGTACGGCTGGTTCAGAAGCTTTCATTCCAAGCAGTCTGTGGATGCGAACGGCGACCCGCTTCCGTGGTATACATATCCGTTTATTCTTTTCCTGAAACCCCGCGTCAAGCCCCATTTCAACGTCTTTGAATACGGATCGGGCAATTCTACAAGATGGTATGCAGCGCGTGTGAAGCACATTACGGCTGTGGAACACGATGCTGACTGGATTAAACAGATCAGTCCGAAGCTTCCCGCAAATGCAAAAGTGCTGGAAAAGCCTTTGGGTGAACCTTACATCAAAGCAGTAAAATCAACGGGCGATCTTTATAACATTATTGTGGTCGATGGTCGTAACCGGGTAAAATGCGCCGTGTTTGCTGCCAGTTACCTCACACCAGACGGCGTTCTGATCTTGGATAACTCGGAACGGGAATGGTATAACAAGGCAAAGGAGTATCTGGCTGAAAAAGGCTTCCGGCGACTTGATTTTATCGGAATGGCGCCGATTGTAGGCATTGAAACCTGCACCAGTGTGTTTTACAGGGACAATAACTGTCTGGGCATCTGATCTAGAATTTCTGTGAATAAGTGATTTTTACACATGCTTCTCCGCCGACATTCTGTTTGAACCGGCTTAACGACGGCTTGTGAATGCCCGTGCCGTCAATAGAAATCCCGAGATCAAGCATGCTGATCTGCTTTTCCTGGCAAAACCGGTAAATGGATTCCAGTAACATCACTGCCGGGCTGAAATGCCGGTAACTGCCAAGATCAGCTGAAAGAAAGTTGTACAAAACACGTTCGTTAACGCGGACGGCCAGTGAAAGCGCGATAATCCGGCCCGTATCTTTTACTGTGAAAATCTGAAAATGATCCGGAAATACATGCAGCAGTAATTGCATCTGCAGCAAGGAAATCGAAATGGCATAGCCTTTCTGCAGGCGGCTTTCCTGAATAAATTCGTAAGCGGTCTCACAGGAAACAGTAAAATCCGGCCCGGCTACGAACCCTGCAGCAACAGATTTCCTTAACCTGCGTTTTTCAGCGGCAGCGATGCGTTCAGCAAAAGGCATTGAACAAACCGGTATAAAGTGATCGGGATAAACAGGATCCGGGATAAATCCAGAACTAATGTAACAATTATGATAAAAAATATGCATTTTCAAATCATAGGCAGAAGGAGCCGTTTTGATTGTCAGTTTTTTTCCGGAAAATAGATTCACCCATTTTTTTATGCAGTTTAGAAGGAAAGTAATCTCCTTTTCAGTACATTTCCCATCAGACTGGATTCCACCGAACGGAGCGGCCAGCGGTGAGTGCCAGTTATCCTGCGGATCGCGGGTACAATGAAATACTGCAGCAGCATGTTCAGCATTTTGACGAAAAAGCATAAAAGTGTATATTTCACCTGAAGCCTGCGTCTGAAGATGTTCCGAAGAGAAATAGAGATCCGGAGAAAAACCTAATGGCTGGTCGTGCTTTGAATTTCCTGTAAAAAGATGAATGCTGAAGCCGGTACTCGGCCAGCAATAGTCAGAATTACGTGTGTGTATGATAGTAGTAATAATTAATAAGGGTTACAATGCATATATTTTTGCTGTTTTTTAGAATTTATGCCCTTATATTGTAACGATTGATAAATAATAATATACTAATTTGTTTTTTTTTAGGTTTAATACAACGCTGATTACTATTTTTGTTTATTATTCAACTTTCCTGATGGGAAATGTCGTAATTGTTCTGGTTTAATGATCAGGAACTTTAACAAAAATATGTATCTGTTTACATAAAGTTGATAGATTAATTTAACTTTGACACCAGGATAATTTTATATTCAATTGGACTCAAACCCATACATGAAACACATACTTATTGCTGAGGACCATGCAGTGGTTAGAATCGGTACGAAACACCTCCTCAAATCACTTATTCCGGAATCCACTATTTCGGATGTTGACGATTTCGACAAATTACTTCAGGAGCTTGAAGTAAAGCCATATGATCTTTTAATTCTGGACATTAACATTCCGGGCGGCAATACCACCAAAATGGTTGAAACCATTCGCGCCAAATCTCCCGGCGTAAGAATCTTGATGTTTTCAAGTTACGATGAGCAGCTTTATGGTCTTATGTACCTTCAGGCCGGTGCAGACGGGTATTTATCCAAAGACGCTCCCGAGGAAGAGTTCAAAACAGCTGTTATGAGCGTTCTGAACAACAAAAAATACATGAGCGAAGACATGCAGCAGATGAATATCAACAGGCTGATCAATCCGAGGGAATTCCTTCCGGATCCGGTTGTAAGCTTGTCGCCGCGTGAAACGGATGTAATGAATTTGCTTAAAGAAGGCTTGGGTACTGCCAAAATTGCTGAAAAACTAAACTTGCAATTGTCTACGGTAAGTACTTATAAAGCCCGGATTTTTGAAAAACTGGGTGTTAAAAACATTGTAGAACTCATTACCAAAATCAAATAAAGTTTTTTGATGAAACGAAAAAATCCCTGTGCGTGCTGCGTACAGGGATTTTTTCGTATAAAAACGGATCGGTTCCTTTGATAAAAATTTTATTATCTCTAATTGGTTGAAAAAACGTTCATGCGAAAATTAGGCGTTGAAGAAATGGGCCGCATGACGGTCGAAGAATTTAAAGAGTCAGATAAATTTCCTTTTACAATTGTACTTGACAATATTCGCAGTCTCAACAACATCGGTTCTTTTTTCAGGACGGCTGATGCTTTCCGTGCAGAAAGGATTTTGCTATGCGGTTATACACAGAGTCCGCCGCATCGGGAGATAACCAGAAGCGCGCTCGGTGCTGAACTTGCTGTGAATTGGGAGAAAGTGCCGGATACGTTAAGCGCAGTAAAGGAACTGAAAGCCGCGGGCTACAGGGTCTGGTGTGTGGAACAGGCCGAAGGAAGCGTTCTGCTGCAGAACTTCGTGCCGGAACCGGATTTCTCGTATGCATTTGTGTTCGGGAATGAAGTGGAAGGCGTGGAAGATGACGTCATTGCGGCATCGGACGGATGCCTGGAAATTCCTCAGTTTGGTACAAAACACTCGTTTAATGTATCCGTTTCTGCAGGCATTGTTTTTTGGGAGTATGTAAGAAATAAAATAACATAAATATAATACAGAATTGTGGGGTTTATAACTTTATAAGTGCTAATTGCAGGTTTATAAGCAAATGTGAAAAATGCAGTTTTTCTGTTTGCAAAGCAAGAATCAACCCTGTATCCGGCATATTGTTAATGTACTTACAAACTTAAATTATGAAATCTGCTACGAAAAAATTGACCCTCGACATTGCGGAATCTCTTTCAGAGAAAATTGATTCCGTATCCGCCGGTTCCAAGAAAATAAAGAAATCGATTGAGAAAGCGGCTGCCAAACTTGCCAAGAAGGTCGTCAAGTTTGAAAAGGAAACGCAGAAAAAAAAGGAGAAAGAAGCAAAACATGCCGAAAGGAAATTAAAAGGGAAAGACAAAAAAGAAGGTAAAAAGCATAAGCATGAGAAAGTTGCTGCCCTTGTAGCCGAAGCTTCTTCCAAAGTTCCGGTGGCACCTCCGGCAAAACCGGTTGCAGCCAAGCCGGCAGCAAGTTCTAAAACGGCGGTTAAAGCCGATTCAAAACCGACAGGAACATTGCCGCAGGCCGTAGAAGCACAAGATAACAGTACCGCTTCTGCAGAATAACCCTGATTAAGGATTTGTAAAAAAATTCAGCTTTTCAGAAAGCTGAATTTTTTGTTTGAAAATCATTGGTTATGATTCCGATCGTTGCCAGCATTCTGCCGGTAATCCCTTTTTCATGTCTGTATGAAAAGTAATCGCTGTTGTGCAGAACCGTGGAGTAAGCAGATACTTCAATATTTTCATTCTTCAGACCTGCATGGATCAGCTGATCGCGGTTGGCAAGTTTCAGGTCAATAAAATATTTGCCGCTGGTTTCGTCCGGACGTTTATGCAGCGAGTCAAAGTGCTCTGCAACTTCTTCACCGACCTCAAATGAACATTCGTCGATACAAGTGCCGACGTATGCATAGCAATGTTCAGGAACAGTTCCGTATTCTTTCTGAAGTGCTGCCACCGTTTTTTGTACAATGTGCTTGACCGTTCCGCGCCATCCGGCATGAATGGCCGCGACAGAATTGTGAACCGGATCAAAAATTAAAATCGGGGTGCAATCCGCAATCGTGACTGCGAGCTGCACATGAGGTTTATCGGTTATCAAGGCATCAAAAGTTTCAAACCGGCCCGGTTCCGTCACTTTCAGAATGGCATCGCCGTGAATCTGATGCGATTTTGCAACATGCTCCAGTGGCACCTGCAGAGCATTGAAAAAACGCCGCACGTTTTCCGCTACATTTTCGGGTTTGTCCTGCGTTGAACCGCCGAGGTTCAGTGACGCATATGCACCTTTGCTCACACCGCCGTGCCGTGTACTTTCTGCTGCAATAAGGTTCGGAAATTGTAAAAAGATGCCGGGAGCTCTGTAAAGCGGCTTTTCAGGCATGTCAGAATGGGTTATCATGCTTTAAAAATCAGTTTCAAAAGTGAAGCTTTTTCTCTTGATCAAACATCAGGAGAACTTATTTATCAGGAAATAGTTTTTAAAAGTATCAAAACCATTGCAAAAAGAACCGGAAAATAGTTGCATTCCGTTATATGCAATTAAATAAACTAGATTTGCAGCGGGCCGGACGGCTTTAATCAATGAAAAGGGATGATGATAAAAGTGAGTGTTTGTGTAGTTACCTATAACCATGAAAAGTTTGTCGCAAAAATGCTGGATTCAATCCTGATGCAGCAGACCACTTTTCTGTTTGAAATCATTGTAGGCGACGATTGCTCAAAAGACAATACGGTTGCTATTTTAAAAGAGTATCAGCAAAAGTTTCCTGACAAGATCAGGCTGATACTGCATCCGAAAAATCTGGGTCTGAACGGAAAGTACAATGCGTTGTCCACATTTGCCGCCGCAAAAGGCGAGTACATTGCGCAGTTTGACGGCGACGATTATCTGATTTCCCCGCACAAGCTTCAGAAGCAAGTGGAAATGCTGGACGCCAACCCGCATTATTCCGCCTGCTATCACAATGCCCGCGTTATTTACGATGATAACGCCGCACCGCCGTACCTTGTCAATACGTTGTCCAAGCCGGAAATAACCGTCGATGATCTGATCGGTGAAGACGAACTTTGCTTTATTGCGACTTCAAGCCTGATGTTCCGGCGGGAAGATTTCGCCAGAAATCCCGATCCCGAATGGACAAACCTTTCCACAAGCGGCGACATCCCGAGAAATATCATGTTTGCCACACGCGGCCCGATCGGGTACATTGATGAAGTAATGTCCGTTTACCGTAAAAACAGGGGAGGAGCCAGCTTTGCAGACAATCATTACGGTGCCGATTTCCTTTTCAACCGGATCCAGCTTTATAGCAATATCAATAAAGAACTGAAATACAAGTATGACGATAAGCTTAAAAAAAATATAGCATCTTATTATTACAAGTTGCTTTTTTCAAGGGAATACGGCCATACGTACTGGCCGAGGATGAAATATGCCATGAAATATCTTTCTTTGGCGCAGCCCGGCCCGGAGAAAAAAAAGGAAATTATCCGCGATTTTATCATGCCTCCGTTTGCCATGAAGATTTACAGTTTTCTTGCACTGGGCCTTTACAACATCAAGGAAAAAGGAAGGGCATAAACAGGAATCATGTTTTTACAAACAAAAATTGCCCGGCAGATCATAAAAGATTGCCGGGCTATTTTTGTTAAAACCAACGCTTTTTACAGCATTCTGTTCTACAACGCAAAATCAGAATAATTTTTCCTGCGGCGGTTTGATGCCTTTCATCCGGATGTAAACAGTAGCTTGTCCGCGGTGATGTGTCTGGTGCTCAAACGCTTTCTCAAATGCAGTTCCGGCTTTCATATCCATATTGAAAATCTTTACATCTTTGGCCATATCCGCATCGCTCATTCCTTTCAGGCTGGAAATTACAAAATCATAACTGTCCATCACTACTTTGGTTACAGCAGCTTTGGACTGATCGGGCATCTTTTCTGCGGAACTTGTCATCGGGCTTTTTTTACCGGATGCACCTGAAATAAATGCATAGTTTGCATCGGCAATGTGGTCCATCTGTTCTGCAAAACTGCGTATTTCCGGTGTTGGTTTGTAAGCATAGCCGTCTTCCGGCATGGCGTCCAGATATTCTTTTGTGTATGTTTTGGCTCTTTCCCAGTCGGCAAGCTGCTTGTTAAGCATGGATTGCGCGAAAGCGGAATGGATTGCAAAAAGCATAAGGCAGGTAATTGTCAGTCGTTTCATCAGGTTCTGTTTTTGGTGGTTAATATTTACGGGAAAGGTAATTCTAACTGATGCGATTGTCAACACCCGGATCAAATTATTAGTAAATGAAACGCAAGGCGTGGTTACAAGTCTGGACCCGCAAGCGCAATAAATTTGACTGGCAGCCATTGGCGTTTGTCAAGTTATTATTTTATTTACCGGTCACTCTTAAAACTTCGAAAAACAAACGTATGCCTGAAACTTCACAGGATCGAACAAAAAAGTATCTGGATCTGGGGCATAGCGAAGCGGAAAATCACGCCAAAACGCAGCTTGAACTCTACGAAAAGCATGTAAAGGACACTTCATCAGTCACCAATGTAATTTCCGAGTTTTTTAAAACCAATCTCGTCGGTTTTGCATGGCATTATATCAAAAGCCGTTTTGGTCCGAGGCATCCGTATCAATCGTATCCGAGAAACGGCGATTCCGGAGTTTACAGGTTACAATCGTCCGTTCCGTCGCGCAATGAAATCAGTCTGGCCCTGCTTTCCGACTGGGCGAGCGATACCGAAGAATCGGACAAAGTTGCGCATCTGGTTGCACGCTATGCTCCCGATTACACGGTCCATATGGGCGATATTTACTTTGTAGGAAGTCCGCAGGAAGTGGAGGCAAACTTTACGGCGCCTTACGCCTCCTGGTATTACGGCGCTTCCGGAAGCCTGGCTTTGTCGGGAAACCATGAAATGTATTCCAATGGCAATGCATTTTTTAAGCATTTGCTGCCGGCCATGTACATTCAGGAAGGCGAAGTCCGGAAAACACAGCAGGCGGGTTTCTTCTGTCTTGAAAATGAACATTGGCGCATCATCGGGCTGGACACCGGTTATACATCCGTAGGAAGGCCGTTCGTTGAGATCATTTCACCGCCGGACTGTCATTTAAAAAAAGAACAGATCGAGTGGCTGCGGGATGTTGTAAAGATCGGCGATCCGGACGACAAGCGCGGATTGCTGTTTTTAAGCCATCATCCGTACATTTCCGCATTTCGAGAAGATTATGCAAAGCCGGGCGAACAGATTCAGGAATTGCTGAAAGGAGCAGAGCGTCCGGTTATTTGGCTCTGGGGCCATGATCACCGTCTGGTCATTTATAATCAGGGAAAAAACGGAAACGGGCCGCTTGCATACGGCCGCTGTCTGGGTCACGGCGGGTTGCCGGTTGAAATAAAAATGCCTGATCCGAACGATCTTGAAAGAATCGGTTTTTATGACCGCCGTGTCAGAACGGTTGTCAAAAGACATGCGCTGGGTTATAACGGCTTTGTGCGGCTGCTGCTGGATGAACAAAATCTCAGAGCTGAATACCGCGATCTGGAAGATACCTGCGTATTTGAAGAATCTTGGACAATAAACAGGCAGAACGGCCAGCTCGAATGGAAAATACTTCAATCCATTCCGGAACTGGCCGTTCGTTGAATTTCTAGATTATTGTGACGGTCATTGCTGATGGCACCGGGTCAGTGATGGCCGGCATCATGACTGTTGTCTCTGTAAAATGCTGCGAATGTTACAATAAGGCCAATTGTTCCCAGAATAAAGATGAAAAGATCACCGAATACAGCCAGTATAGTGAACAGAATGATGAAAGCTATGATATAGACTGCACTTGGAAGCGAGCCGGATTTTGTATGCGTTGTTTCGGACATGGTTTCAGAAAAAGGTAAATCGTAATCGTTTGTTTCCGCTAAAATAATAAATCCGGTTCAAGTTTATACCAGTATTGCATATTTTTTGAAAGCACACCTTTTCAGCCATTTTGTAAGGATAGGCATAAGGACTTAAAATTTGCCTGTATAAATTCATTTCTTGGTTTGAATCCATACATTTGCTTCCGTGCAAATTTTTCAGTTCGGCCTGCCATCGAGTGCCAGCCGCTGTTACTAAAACAAAGAGAAATGTCTTACATTATTGGTTGTGATATCGGCACAACAAATGTGAAAGCGGTTGCTTTTGATTCCGTTTCCGGTGCAATACTGAACTCACACAGTGAAAGTTATGAAATGATGCATCCTCATCCCGACTGGAGTGAGCAGGACCCGGACGATATTTACGAAGCCGCATGCAAAACATTGAAAGCAGTTGCTGATTCCTGTACCGAAAAAGGCGACTTGCTCGGGATCAGTTTCAGTGCGGCCATGCACGGCGTGCTGGCGCTGGACAAGAACGGAAAAAAATTGACGGGTCTGATCATCTGGGCCGATAACAGAAGTTCCGACATTGCCGTCAAGCTCCGGTCATCCGTAACCGGCAAAAAGATATACTATAACAACGGAACGCCGATTCACGCGATGACGCCCGTCTGCAAGCTGCTCTGGCTTAAAAGCCACCAGCCAGAAATTTACAAGAGTGCAAGCAAGTTTCTGAGTATCAAGGAATACATCATTTATCGCCTGACAGGAAATTTTGTTGTAGATTATTCCATTGCCTCGGCCACCGGAATGTTCAATATCCGGGAATTGAAATGGGATGAATATACCTTGAAAAAACTGGGTATAAAGTCTGAAAAGCTTTCCAGTGCCGTATCTCCGTACCATATCGAAAAACTGCCTGCGAATAATGCCGTTCAGCTGCCTAAAGGCACGGCGCTGATTATGGGTGCCAGCGACGGATGCCTGGCAAACCTGGGAAGTGGTGCAGTCGGAAACAGTTCCATGGCTGTAACCATCGGTACAAGTGCAGCCGTACGAATATGCTCGGACCAGCCTTATTCCGATCCTTATATGCAGACATTCTGCTATGTGCTGGATGAAAAAAACTATATAATCGGAGGTCCTTCCAACAACGGCGCCGTAATTTTTGAATGGCTGATGAATACGTTCTTTGAAAATGAAGAATACGATGCCGTTTTTGAGAAAGCATCTTCCGTCAAACCAGGCTCGGACGGCCTGCTGTTTTATCCTTATCTGCTCGGTGAGCGTGCGCCGTTATGGAGTTCAGCGGTTCGCGGCGGTTTTTCAGGGCTGGATATCCAGCATGGAAAAGCACATTTTGCAAGGTCCGTTATGGAAGGTATTCTGCTGAACCTTTACAGCATCGGAAAAATCCTGATGCAGATGAAAGATACGGATACGATTTTTGCCAACGGCGGTTTTGCAAGAAGCCCGATCTGGGTGCAGATGCTTTCGGATATTTTCGGGAAAAAGGTCATGCTGAATGAAACGGTGGAAACCGGTGCTGTCGGCGCAGCCATGCTGGGTCTGAAAGCACTGGGCGTTTACAGGGAATATTCAGAAATGAAATCTTTTACAACCGTCGGTAAAGAATTTGATGCTGTTCCGGAAGTGCATGTGCAGTACGATGAGCTGAGTAAAAGGTTTATAAAAGGAGCGCAGTTTATGCTGGCGCAAGGGACTCAGGACTGGTAAAATGAAGTTTGCAGGATGTAAAATGAATTTTGTGATATCAGTAAAAAGTCCCGGCTCGCAAGTTCCGGGACTTTTTTGTTTCAAAATTTGTAGGCAAGGCTCAATCTGTAATTTCTCGGTGCTTCCGATTGCCAGTAATAAGCATTCAGCCACTGATAATAACCGCCGCTGTAAAGGTATTTGTCCAGTATATTGAATGCATTAAGCGTAAGCCGCAGTTTGTCTTTTTCCCAGAACAATCCGCCGTCCAGTTTAAAGTAATTCGGAAGGTTCATGCTGCTGTTTGTTTGACTCCAGTTGGCTGTTGCCCTGTCCGCCAGGTAAGTAAATCCGGCAGAAATGCCGGCACCTTTTAATGCGCCGTTCTGGACTTTATAGCTCAGCCAGCTGTTTACCGTATGTTTTGCAAATCCCGGAACAACTTCTCCGACCTGAATGCCCGCGACACCTTCGGTAACTTTCGTCACTTCCGAATTGGTATAAGCATAGTTTGCAGTAAGATTAAGCCCTTTTACGATGGTTCCTCTAAGGTCAAACTCAACGCCTTGTGCACGTTTTTGTCCCAGAACGACACTCAGTCCGGAATTGGGTCCGCTGTTCGGGTCGCCCGTAAGTTCGTTGTTTTTTACAATGCGGTAAATGGAAACGGTTGTGTTCCACCTTCCGTCAGCCCAGTCTCTTTTTACACCCAGTTCCCGGTTGCTGCCGGTAATCGGTTTTACATTGCCGCCGCCTGCAAGTCTTCCCGATTGCGGCAGAAAAGCTTCGTCATACAAGGCATAAAGAGCTGTATTGTTATCAAGCGAAACACTCAGTCCGAGGCGCGGTGTAAAATGATGCGCACTTTCCGGCGTTCCGCCGTAAGCTGACTGGCTGACATAAGTATACCGGCCGGCAACGGTTAGCCGGATTTTATTATCCACAAAGCCAAGTTCATCCTGTGCGTAAATGCCGGTATATTTCTGATCGATTGTTCCGCCGCCTTTTACAGCTCTGGCTTCCAGATTCAAGGTACGGTCAAAAACAGGGTAGCCGTTTGCAGGCGCGGCATAAACCGGAGCCAAGGGATCAAACAAACCGCCCAATGTATCCAGCGGATGCGATTGGGACCAGTCTGCGAAATAGTTTTTTGAACCGATATCAATCCCGCCCAGAATCCGGTGCTTTACGCCGCCGGTTTGTACGTCGCCGTTGATAAAGGCCTGCGCCAAAGTCATTTCACTTTTTGCATCCCAGATGCCTACTGCCCGCCGTATTTTTCCGTCCGGTGCTACGGAATTCGGCCACATGCTTGATCCTTTCTGCTGATAATTCAGGTAAGCAACCTGCGCAGTCACTTTCCATTCTTTGCTGATCTGATGCTGAAGGTTCAGGAAAAGGCTCTGGTCTTTGATTCTGGTCGGTTCCAGTCCCGGAGGCATTACTGTAAAATCCTGCGGCAGCGTCGCATAGCCTTTTGGTGAAAAAACATAGAATGAACCCACGTCTGACATTTTAGCATACTGCATCGTGTACTCTGCGGTGAACTTGGTCTTGTCGTCAATCTGATAGGAAATGACGGGTGCAATGCTGTAACGGTTGTTGTATTCGTAGGCACGATGTGAATTTTTGTTCTGTCCGGCTGCATTCAGTCTGTAAAGCAGTTTTCCGTTTTTGCTCAGTTTACCGTCCAGATCCAGCGCGGCGCGGTACAGGCCAAAACTTCCGGTCGTCAGGTTGAATTCGCCTTTTGTTTCTCCGGTCGGCTTTTTGGTAACAACATTGTACAATCCGCTCGGATCGCCGTTGGCCAGCATAAATCCGGCCGGGCCTTTCACAAATTCAATATGGTCCACAAAACTCATGTCTTCGGTAAGCGGTCCCCAGTAGGAACTCACCACGTTGAATCCGTTGCGAAAGGCCTGAATCTGTGAACCGCGCATGGTGATGTTTGCATAAAGATCGCCCCAGTGTTCCACACGCGTTGCGCCGCTCACATTCCGGATCAGTCCGTCGCTCATACTGATGACCTGTTGGTCGGACAAAACTTTGGATGTTACAACCTGAACGTTCTGAGGCGTTTCCAGAATAGGAGTGAGCAGTTTCAGGCTCGACGAAACCTGGTCCGATTTATAAAGATTGCCGCTTTTTACGATCACTTCCTGCAATTGATTGGCACTTTCGGACAACGTGAAAAGTACGTTCACGGTTTCGCCGGCAATTACTTCAATGTCTTTTTCCTGCGTTTCCAGGCCCACAAAACTGACCAGAATGGTATAATTTCCGGCTTTGATCTTTTCGATTGTAAAATTTCCTTTTTCATCTGATATCGCGCCTTTGGAACTGCCTTTGAGACCGACCGAAACCTGTTCGGCAGGCTTTCCGTCCGAACTGGTAATTTGTCCGGCTATTTTTCCGTTTTGGGCGAATGCGGCGCCTGCAGCCATCATGAACAAGAGAAGAGTATAGATTTGCTTCATCGTAATTTTAAATTGTTCTAAATAGTGAATTGTCCGGCAAATATGATTCAGCAATATTTGCGATACAAGTTTTTATTTAGATTTATTTAAAATAAGAATCAAAGATAGAATGAATTGTACAAGAGCAGGATAAGTCAATAAAAAAACAGGATTGTCGTCTGACAAATCCTGCTTTCAAAATGATGAGAAAAAACGGTTTACTTATTCTCTTTGGTTTCTTCAACCATTTTCTCGGTTATGATTTTCTTGTCGGAAGAATTTCCCCAGGAATTGCTGATGTAATTGACAACGTCGGCGATTTCATCCTTTCCAAGTCCCGGATCAGGCATCATATTGTCATAGTCAATGCCGTTGACTTTTATTTTCCCGATTAAACCGAACTTTACAGCCCTGATTGCATTTTCAGGCGCATTAATAAAGTAATCCGATTTGGCCAGCGGAGGAAAAGCGGCAGGAACGCCCTCGCCATTTCCCATGTGACAAGTAATGCAGTTTTCCGAATAAATCATTTTACCCCGCTCGATGCTTTTGGCAAGTTCATCGTCCTGGCCGGGCATAATGGCTGAACAAAAAACACCGGCAGATAACAACATCAGCAACTTTTTCATATTAAAATAATTGGGCAATCAGCTTTTCGGACTGATGCGGACGACTTTTCCTGAATTTTCGAGAACGACATAAATATTTCCGTCCCAGCCCTGACGCACATCGCGTACACGACCGATTTTATCAAAAATAATTTCTCTGCTTGTTACTTTGTTGCCTTTTACAACAAGATGCTGCAGATACATGAATTTCAGCGAGCCAACAATAAGATCACCTTTCCATTCCTTGAACTTGTCATTGCTGATAAATGTCATGCCGCACGGCGCAATGGATGGTCTCCAGAAAGTAACCGGCTGTTCAAGACCTGCGCGCGCGGTATCTTTTGAAATAATGCTGTTATCATAGTCAATTCCGTAAGTAATCAGCGGCCAGCCGTAATTCTTGCCTTTTTCAATGATATTCAGTTCATCGCCGCCTTGCGGGCCGTGCTCATGTTCCCAGATTACGCCGGTCGTCGGATGAATAATCATTCCCTGCGGGTTGCGGTGGCCGTAAGTCCAAATTTCAGGCCGTGCGCCTTCGGTTTTTACAAAAGGATTGTCGGTCGGGATTTTTCCGTCTTCGTGCAAGCGTACAACCTTTCCCTGATCTCTGCCCAGATTCTGCGAATTTTCCTTTTGACCGCGTTCGCCGAGTGATAAAAACACATAGCCTTTTTTGTCAAAAACAATGCGTCCGCCGAAATGGACATTGGCTTTTACATTCGGTATGGCTTTGAAGAGCGGCTGAATATCCGTCAATGCGTGGTCTTTCAATTTAGCGCGGATCAGGGCGGTATTGGCGCCATTGTCGTCGCCTTCTTCGCCGGCCGCTTTCGGAGAAGAGTAACTGATGTAGATCCAGCCATTGGACTTGTAATCCGGATGCAGCGCAATGTCGAGCAGGCCGCCTTGTCCTTTATAATAAACCTCCGGAATACCGGAAATTTCCTGCGGGTCCAGTTTTCCTTTTTGTACCAGACGAAGTTTGCCGCCGCGCTCGGTAACAAGCAGATCGCCATTCGGCAGCAATGCAGAAGCCCACGGCATGGTCAGTCCGGTTGCAACCGTATCCACCTGCAGACTGGCTTCAGAAAATTTCTTTTCAGGCTTTTTATCCGGATTCATACCGCTGTTGCTCATCAGTCCGGCAGATGCCATCAGCAATGCGCCTCCAAGCGCAAGAGGAATGTATTTTTTTAGTAAAGGAATGTTT
The DNA here is from genome assembly GCF_005860765.1 of Dyadobacter sediminis. Lineage (GTDB taxonomy): Bacteria > Bacteroidota > Bacteroidia > Cytophagales > Spirosomataceae > Dyadobacter > Dyadobacter sediminis. The sequence goes on from NZ_VCEI01000025.1 coordinate 90,502, forward strand.
TTGTTCATAAATGTAAGTAAAGGCTTGTTGTTGTTTAAGACGGTCATGGTCAAAGATAGTAAAAAGAAAAGGCAGCGGATGCTACCTTTTCTTTCTTAATTAACAAGTTCCAGCTTGTTCAGGTGCTCCGTTATGAAGCTGATTTCCTTCTGACTTAAATCGATATCAATGGCGGCAGCGTTCTGAAGGGCTTGTGCAGAATCCCTTGCGCCTACAAGCGCGATGGTGATACCGGGCTGTTCTACGGTCCAGCGCAGCACAAGCTGCCCGAGCGATGCATTTTTCTCATCGGCAAGCGGTCTGATCTGATCCAGAAAACTGTTGACTCTTTTCAGGTTTTCATCTTTGTAATATTTCAGAGAAGCGCGGTGATCGTCCGGAGCAAACTGGTGCCCGGGCTTCATTTTTCCGGTAAGCAAGCCTCTTTCCAGCGGGCTGTATGCCAGAATGGACTTGTTGTTCTCCATGCAGTAAGGAACAAGTTCGGCTTCGTTTTCGCGCTTCACCATGCTGTAAGGAACCTGATCGGAAACGAGATTGATGTATTTTGCAGCTTCTTTCATCAGTTCCGCATCGTAATTGCAGACACCCGCATAGCGCACTTTTCCCTGCTCGATAAGCGTGGAAACAGCTTCCATTGTTTCCTCAATCGGCGTGGTTTTATCATGCCAGTGGATCTGGTAAAGATCGATATAGTCCGTTCCCAGCCTTCTCAGGCTGTCTTCACATTCCTTGATGACGCTTTCTTTGCCTGCGTATTTGTAAATGTCAATATCCTGGCCTTCATTGTTTTTGCTGTGCATCGCCAGATCGCCTTTCGCAATGTCCCAGCGCATGCCGTATTTGGTCAGGATCTGCACTTTGTCACGCGGGAAATCCTTGATGGCTTCACCCACAATTTCTTCGCTGAGTCCCTGACCGTAAACGGGTGCCGTGTCAATGGAAGTAACACCCGCATGAAACGAGTCCTGAATAGCCTTTACAGCCTCACTTCTTTCCGTTCCACCCCACATCCAGCCGCCGGCTGCCCATGCGCCGAAAGTAATGACCGAAACTTCAAGGTCCGAATGTCCTAGTTTTCTGTATTTCATCGTTTGTTGATTTTGACGGCAGCCATTTGCCGGCTGCCGCATTTTCTTATTTTGTTAATGAAAACGGAGCCGCTTCGGGCTTGGTTCCCCATGTTCCGGACGGTTTGCTGTCCATTGTAAACTGGATTGTTCCTCCCTTTAGGATGTCAGCATGTTCCAGAAATGTATTTCCGTGAGGCTTTCCGTTTAGAGTTGCCGCTTTGATGTACATATTGGCCTGGCTGCTTGCCGGAGCCTGCACAACAAACTTTTTGCCGTTTTCCATCGTCATGGTTGCTTTTTTGAAAAGCGGCGAGCCGATCACATACTGCGTGGTGCCCGGCGTTACCGGATAAAAACCGAGTGAAGAGAACACATACCAGGCCGAAGTCTGGCCGTTGTCTTCATCGCCGCAGTAACCGTCCGGCGTTGCCTGATACAGTTTGTTCATCACCTGACGCAGCCAGTATTGTGCTTTGTCGGGCGCACCTGCGTAGTTGTACAAATAAATCATATGCTGGATCGGCTGGTTTCCGTGTGCATAGTTTCCCATGTTCATGATCTGCATTTCGCGGATTTCATGGATCGGGAAACCGTAATAACTGTCGTCAAAGATTGGAGGCAATGTAAATACCGTATCCAGTTTCTGAACAAAAGCTTCTCTGCCGCCAACAAGGCCGATAAGTCCTTTAACATCCTGAAAAACAGACCATGTATAGTGAATGCTGTTGCCTTCTGTAAATGCATCGCCCCATTTGAAAGGATTGAACGGCGACTGGAATTTGCCGTCTTTGTTTTTACCGCGCATCCATTTGGTTTCAGGGTCAAAAACATTTTTGTAATTCTGGCTTCTTTTCAGGAACAGGTCAATTTCCTTTTGCGGCTTTTTGAGTTCTTTGCCCAATTGCGAGATACAAAAGTCCGCATAAGCGTATTCCAGTGTTCTGGCCACGTTTTCATTTACCTTTACATCATAGGGAACATAGCCAAGCTCGTTATAATATTCATGTCCGAAACGACCGACAGAACTTACCGGGCCGGCATTTTCCGTATTTTTGATAACCGCCTCATAAAGCTTTTCAATGTCATAGCCACGGATTCCTTTAACATACGAATCGGCAATGAGTGAAGCAGAATTGGAACCGATCATACAATCGCGGTGCCCCGGACTTGCCCATTCCGGAAGGTAACCGCTTTCTTCGTATGCATTCGCAAGTCCTTCCATAATGTGCGCGTTCAAAGTCGGGTACATTAAAGTGAAAAATGGAAATACCGCTCGGAAAGTATCCCAGAAACCGTTATCCGTAAACATGTAACCCGGACGCGTTTCGCCATTATAAGGGCTGTAATGTACTATTTTATTGTCCTTGTCAAACTCATAGAACTTTCTCGGGAACAGAAGCACGCGGTAAAGACAGGAATAAAAAGTACGGATCTGATCCACATTGTCGCCTTCCACCTGAATCCGTGAAAGTTCATCGTTCCATACTTTCTGGCCTTTTGCCATGGTCGCATCAAAATTGTCCTTTCCGATTTCACGCTGAAGGTTAAGCTCGGCCTGTTCCGGACTGATGAAAGACGAAGCCACTTTCACGCCGACTTTTTCACCTTTTCTTGTTTTAAAACCAACGACGGCTCCGGTATGACTGGCTTTCAGTTCCAGCGTATCTTTTGCCAGCGCCTTGCCGCGGAACGCGGATGAAAACGTAAATGCCTTGTCAAATACAAGTACAAAGTAGTTCTTGAAATTGGCAGGAACGCCGCCGCTGTTTTTGGTCGTATAACCAATGATCTTGCGCTCGGCAGGAATTATTTTTATGTAAGATCCTTTGTCGAATGCATCCACAAGAACGAAGGAGCTGTCAGCTTCAGGAAATGTAAAACGGAACTGCGCGGCTCTTTCCGTTGGTGCTATTTCGGTAGTTACGTCATAATCTGCGAGATAAACCTTGTAATAATGCGGCTTGGCAATTTCGGCTTTGTGTGAAAACCAGCTTGCGCGGCTTTCTTCATCAATTTTCAGCTTTCCGGTTATTGGCAATATGGAGAACTGGCCGTAATCGTTGATCCACGGACTCGGCTGATGCGTTTGTTTGAAACCGCGTATTTTTTCAGCATCATACATATAACTCCATCCGTCGCCCATTTTTCCGGTTTGCGGCATCCAGAAATTCATTCCCCACGGCATAGCAATAGCAGGATACGTATTGCCGGATGACAAGCTGAACTTGGACTGCGTTCCCATTAAAGGATTTACAAAATCAACAAGATTTTTATTGGTTTCAGACTGGGCAAAAAGCGTCGGGGCAGTAAAAAGCAGAAAGAGAAAGGAAAGGATTTTTTTCATATCGGAAACAATGCGTTACTGTATATAATAGTTGAGAAACCGGTTAAGAGAACAAAAGTAATGGAAGGCCGGCTAACAAAAAGTAAACAGCTAAAAGATTTGCCGGAAGACAGGAAAACATGACAATTTGTACGGGCATAGTTCTTTACGTTAATAAAATACAGAGGTAAAACCTTGTTTCCGGCAATAACAGCAAGCAGTTGCAATCTGCTCTGCGGGCTGTTGTTGCCGGGGTACATATTGTAAATAAAGTTACGTATTCATTTAAATTACAATGACTGAACACTTAGACCGCTTGACCCCGCGTCAGATCGTTTTTGAGCTTGACCAATATATTATCGGACAAAATGACGCAAAAAGAAACGTGGCCATTGCATTGAGAAACCGGTGGAGGCGGATGAACAGCCCCGAAGACATACAGCGTGAGATTATTCCGAACAATATACTCATGATCGGTGCGACGGGAGTCGGCAAGACAGAAATTGCACGTCGCCTGGCCAAAATTGCCGATGCTCCTTTTGTAAAAGTGGAAGCTTCCAAGTTTACCGAAGTGGGTTACGTAGGCCGGGATGTTGAAAGTATGGTGCGCGATCTGGTGGAACAGGCGGTTGGAATGGTAAGAACGCAAAAAAAAGAAGAAGTCAAGATCAAGGCTGAACAAGCTGTGGAAGATATTATCCTGGATGCGCTGATTCCGCCTGTACATGCGTCCGGCGTTGCCAAAGTCAGAACGGACAATGGCTCGTCCAATGCAATTCCCGAAGATGATGGAGAGCTTAACCAGCGTACAAGAGAGCGCTTTCGTGAAAAAATCAGAAACGGGGAGCTGGATAATCGCAAGATTGAAATTGAAGTGCAGCAGAATCAGTCTCCGAATGTAGGCATGATCGGCGGTGCCGTGGATGACGTTTCGATGATGAACATTCAGGAAATGATCAGCAATATGATGCCGAGACGCGGTAAAAAAAGGAAAGTAACCGTGGAAGAAGCCAGAAAAATCCTGCTTGACGAAGAAGCGTCCAAACTTATCGATATGGATGAAGTCAAAATGGAGGCGATCAAAAAAGCGGAAAACCTCGGGATTATATTTATTGACGAAATTGATAAAGTTGCTTCCAGCAAATCGGGCGGCAGCGGGCCGGATGTAAGCCGTGAAGGAGTTCAGCGCGATCTGCTTCCGATCGTGGAAGGAAGTGCGGTTACGACCAAGCACGGCATAATCCATACAGATCACATTCTTTTTGTGGCAGCGGGCGCATTCCATGTCTCCAAGCCATCCGATCTGATTCCAGAGTTACAAGGCCGTTTCCCGATCCGCGTGGAACTGAACAGTCTGACGGAGTCGGATTTTTACCAGATTCTGAAAACGCCTAAAAATGCGCTTACCAAGCAATATGTGGCCATGATGGAATCCGAAGGCGTTGAACTGGAATTTGAAGACGGAGCACTTCGTGAAATTGCCAAAATTGCTTTTGAAGTAAACAGCGAAGTAGAAAATATCGGTGCACGCAGGCTGCAGACTGTAATGAGCTTACTATTAAATGACTTCATGTATGACATTCCGGACATGATCGGCGCAGATTCCCACATTGTCGTCACTGCCGAACTTGTCACTGAAAAACTCTCTGCACTTGTCAAAAACCGTGATCTGAGTCAGTATATTCTTTAAAAGAGAAAGGAGAATAGGAGTAGGGAAGAAAGGAGGAAGGAAAAAGGATTTAAGCAGGAAGGAGAAAATACGTTTTTCCTTTCTCCTTTTTTTGTTTTTCAATTTATCAAATTTGTACATGGTTGCTCCGGAGGAGCAGCCTGGCCGAGGCAAAAGGAAACCCCTCCGGGGTTGCTACGATTAACATATATCTAATTTCTACAAACAGGATACCGCTCCGCGGTAGATGTTGGCTCCTGCGGAGCCTTCTTTTTGTAGCAAGATTTGGATTTTGTCACACTTGTCACATTTGTACATTTTTGCTCCGGAGGAGCAGCCTGTCCATGTCAAAAGGAAACCCCTCCGGGGTTGCTATGATTAACATATATTCAACTTTCTACAAGCAGGCCACCGCTCCGCGGTGGATGTTGGCTCCTGCAGAGCCTTCTTTTTGTAGCAAGATTTGGATTTTGTCACATTTGTCACATTTTTGCTCCGGAAGAGCAGCCTGGCCCAGGCAAAAGGAAACCCCTCCGGGGTTGCTACGATTAACATATATTTAATTTCTACAAACAGGATACCGCTCCGCGGTGAATGGCTTCTGCGGATCTTAGAGGCAGAGAAAAACAATCAATGACCAAAAATGACTTATAATTCCCTTTCTCCATCCTTCCCCAAATCACATCCTGCTCAATTTTCGAAGAATAGCCACCTGAGTGCAACGGGAAATTCCTTGCTCCATTGTTCTTCGTTGTGCTGGCCTTCCGGATCAATGGAAGTTTTGATTTTTACGCGGCTGTAGCCAAAACCCTGATTTTGCAATGTTTTCTGAAGCCTTTCTACATTCGGAAGCATGTTGGTGCCTTCTTTGCCGCCGGCATACAAATAAATACGTGTTTCAAAAGGTTCGAAAAAGTGGATGGCATCAAAATAAATGCGTTGTGAAATCCAGAGCGAAGGAGAAAATATCATCAGTCTTCCGAATACTTGCGGAAACATCAACGCGGCATAAATACTCAGCAATCCGCCGACAGAGCTTCCACCCATACCGGTATTAAGTCTTTCCGGTTTGGTGCGGTAAGTTGCATCCACATGCGGCTTCAGTGTTTCTGTTACAAACTTCAAAAACAGGTAGCCAAGTCCTTTTCCAAGCCGCGGATTATCGTACGGTGAAAATTCCTGTATTCTGTTTTCTTCTCCGTGATCAATCGCAACAATGATGATATTGGCCTTATCTTCTTCTGCAAGATAAGCCAGACTTGAATCGATGTACCAGTTTCCATACGCAGAACCTTCACCAAACAGATTTTGTGCATCGGTCATATAAAGAACCGGATAATGTTTTTCCGGCTTGTCATAGTAATCATGTGGAAGCAGCACATGTATGCGCCGGCTTTTGTCCAGTTGAGGTATCTTGAAAGTTTCTGAAAGAACCTCAATAATCGGGAATAATTCTGTTTTCAATGAATTGTGGGTATGATGCCAATTTGCCTTGTAATTCCGTGCTTACCTGCGCATACAGTCATCAGAAGTTTGTTGAGAATTGTTACTTGTATTTCCAGAACAAAAAATACCTATAATTTATTCCATCGGATGTAATCTGCAAATTCAAACGGGAAATTATGACGTTCGTCTGCTTTATGGGAAATACGGTTGGTTTCCTTCCAGTCGGCAGGTTGTAAAATTTCAAAACGGGTATCACCGTCTATCATAGTTTTGACTTCCGTAATGTAAAGTTTGTCCGATAAGGATTGCGCCTGTCGGTACAGTTCACCGCCGCCTATGATAAAAGCTTCATTTGTATCCGTTTCCTGGGCTTTCTGCAAAGCTTCTTCCAATGAATGGGTTACAATTATGCCTTCATGAAAAAAGTCGGAATTGCGTGTGACAACAATGGAAGTTCTGCCTGGAAGCGGTTTCCCGATAGACTCGAACGTTTTTCTGCCCATAATAATCGGATGGTTCAGAGTCAGGTTCTTAAAACGTTTGAGGTCATCCGGCAGGCGCCATAAAAGCTGATTGTTCTTTCCGATTACACCATTTTCGGAAACTGCAACGATAATTGAGATGGTCATTAAGGTATCTGTATTGTGTTTTTACGCGTAATTTGTAAAATTTGGCTGTATCTGAAAACAATCCTTTTTTCTGGATTCTAAATTTTGTTTCCTCTCAGAAAATCGCTGATATCCATTCTTTTTTTGCCTTCCAGCTGCAAATTTTCAACAGAGAGCCAACCGTCACCGGTACAAAAGCGGAGATAAGTTTTATGGTCTGTCCGGTATTCGCCCGGCTGCGCCGTTTCTTCTGTTTCAACGATTTTTGTTCTGAATATTTTGCAGGAAAGTCCGTTCAAAACAGTCCAGGCGGCAGGATATGGCGAAAGTCCTCTTACAAAATTGTGGATTTCGAATGAAGGTCTGTTCCAGTCTATTTCACAGGTTTCACGGAATATTTTCGGAGCCATTTTAATGTCGGCCGGCTCTTGCTGCGCTTCCTGCGGAAAGCTTCCGTTTTCAATTGCCTTCACCGTTTTTACAACCAGTTGAGCCCCTTTAAGCATAAGCCGGTCGTGCAGTGAACCCGCGTCATCGTCCTCAGAAATTGTTTCTTTATCCTGAAAAATGATTTTTCCCGTGTCAATATCCTTTTCGATGAAAAAAGTTGTTACACCCGTTTCCGTTTCGCCGTTTATAACTGCCCAGTTGATCGGCGCGGCTCCGCGGTATTGCGGCAGCAGTGAGCTGTGCAAATTGAATGTGCCTTTTGGCGGCATGTTCCAGACAACTTCAGGCAGCATTCGGAAAGCGACCACGACCTGCAGATCGGCGTTATAGGATTTTAATTCTTCCAGAAACGCCGGATTTTTCAGTTTTTCAGGCTGCAGAACAGGAATTCCTTTTTCCTGCGCATACACTTTAACAGGCGAAGCAGTCTGTTTTTGTCCGCGTCCCGAGGGCTTGTCCGGAACGGTTACAACGGCTACTATATTAGAATTGCTTTCGACGAGGCTTTTCAAACTGGGGACTGCAAATTCCGGCGTTCCCATGAATATGATTCTTAACGGATTTGGCATAGATTGTTACTGCTTTGTATAAAAATGGTGTTACCATTTACAAATATTGTTATTTTTGTCGTTCTTAACAGAAAATTATGATGCAGATGAAATCATATACGAGCCGAAAAGAAAAGGTCTTATAGCCTGCTACTACAAGTAACACCAACTTATGTAGAGCGGTCTTTGAGCCGTTCTTTTTTTTTATTCAATATTTCAAAATCAAGGACTTATAAACTTAATCAAGGTCATGGCTAAAATTTCATACTATACGGTAGAAGGATTAAACAAGCTGAGGAATGAGCTGAATGATATGAAAACCAAAGGCCGCACGGATATTGCACGACAAATTGCAGAAGCGCGGGATAAAGGGGATCTGAGTGAAAATGCAGAATATGATGCAGCCAAAGATGCGCAGGGAATGCATGAAATGAAAATTGCAAAGCTTGAAGAAATTCTTTCCAATGCCCGTGTGATCGACGAATCTTCTATGGACAATTCGCAGGTCGCAGTTCTTTCTAAAGTAAAGATCAAGAACCGTAAAAATGGTATGGAAGTAACCTATACGCTGGTTTCGGAAGAAGAAGCCGATTTGAAAACGGGTAAAATATCCGTCGGCTCGCCCATAGGAAAAGGATTGCTGGGCAAAAAAGTAGGGGATACAACCGAAATAAAGGTGCCTGCCGGATTAATGGAATTTGAAGTCCTGAATATCAGCCGGTTTACGGAATAATACGTGCCGGTTGCCGAATGTTGGATTGTAAAATGAGCAGATCATTTCACAATCCAACATTTTTGTTTACAAAGGACGGGATAAATTGATTCAGAATTTTTTGTTACCCAAGACAAGCCGGTTGTCAAAGATGAAATTTAAAGGATTTTTGCTGAACATTTCATTCCTGTGGGTGGAAGGTATGGCTATTTTTCCCTTTATTTTCCTGAGACGCAAGGCTCCAAGCCGTTTTCTCATTAACCATGAACAGATCCATTTGCGGCAGCAGCTTGAAATGGGGATTGTTCTCTTTTACATATGGTATCTTGCGGAATATTTAATCCGGCTTGTGCAGCACAGAAAACATTATTTGGCATATCTTCATATTTCGTTTGAAAGGGAGGCATACCAGCATCAGGCCGATCTGGAATATCTGAAAAAACGCTCTTTCTGGGCTTTTCGGAAATATTTGTAAAATTGAAATACGATCCCGACGGATCAATCAAGCGTATACATGGATTTATAATTTAATCATCACATATGTCTGAACAAAGCACAGAATTTCTCTATAAATACCTTAACAATGCCTCTCCGACCGGCTTTGAGTCGACCGGACAGCAGATATGGCTGGATTACATCCGACCGTATATTGAAGAAACGATTATAGATGTTTACGGCACGGCAGTCGGAGTAATTAACCCGGGCCAGGATTACAAGGTGGTCATTGAAGCGCATTCGGATGAAATTTCCTGGTTTGTAAATTACATTACAGACGACGGCTATATTCATGTGCGCCGGAACGGCGGATCGGATGCAGCCATTGCACCATCCATGCGTGTTAATCTGCATACCGCAAAAGGCGTTGTGAAAGGCGTTTTCGGCTGGCCTGCCATTCACGTGCGTGATATAGCAAAAGACCAGGTTCCGAAAGTGCATGAGCTTTTCATTGATGTCGGTGCTGCCAAAAAAGACGAAGTGCTGGAAATGGGAATCCACGTCGGTACCGTTGCCACGTTTGCAGACGGGTTCGATGAACTGAACGACAAATATTATCTCGGAAGGGCGCTCGACAACCGCATGGGCGGCTACATGATCGCAGAAGTGGCGCGTATGCTGCATGAAAATAATGTAAAACTGCCTTTTACGCTGTATGTTGTAAATGCGGTTCAGGAGGAAATCGGCTTGCGCGGTGCTGAAATGATCTCACGCCGATTGAAACCGGATCTGGCCATTTGTACGGATGTGACGCACGACACACAATCGCCAATGTACAATAAAAAAGAGCAGGGCGATCTTAAAAGCGGAAACGGTCCGGTTATCTGCTACGGTCCGGCAGTCCAGAACAACGTTCGCGATATGCTCATCCGGGTTGCGGAAGAAAAAAATATTCCGTTCCAGCGCCAGGCGGTAAGCCGCTCCACAGGAACCGACACGGACTCATTTGCCTATTCAACCGAAGGAATCGCTTCTGCCCTGATTTCGCTTCCGCTGAAATACATGCATACAACCGTCGAAATGGTGCATAAAGAAGACGTTAAAAATGTGATTCAGCTGATGTACGATGTGCTGCTTTCGCTAAAAGGCGGCGAGGATTTCAGATACATCCGGTAAACCGGATTATTTTTGGTCAGAAAACAGGAAAAATTCACGTCCGCTTTAAACAGGCTGGCGTGAATTTTTGTTTTGTAAACGGGCATGGCTGCGGCTGTGAGGACACAGCCGGCATTTTGTCATTGTAACAATTGGAATAAGCTGGAATATGGATAACGGTTCGAAAGGTCGGGGAGCTGGAATAAATACCCGCAACAGATTTTCAAAGCTGGAAACGGAGTACATTTCCGAAGAATGGCAGCAATGGGAAGAGCCGGTTCCGAATCCTAAAACTAGGTTTATTGAAGAAGAATCCAGAACGCTGCTCAGTGTTTCGGACAGTCCTGATCTTGGCCATTATTATTCCGTCAATCCATACCGCGGCTGTGAGCATGGCTGTGTTTATTGCTACGCACGCAATTCGCATGAATACTGGGGCTTTTCAGCCGGACTGGATTTTGAAACAAAAATCATTGTAAAAAAGAATGCGCCGCAATTACTTGAAAAGCTGTTTGATTCAAAAAACTGGCAGCCTAAAAGCATTCATCTTTCCGGAAATACCGATTGTTACCAGCCGGGAGAAAAAACGTACAGGCTTACACGGCAACTGCTTGAGATTTGTCTCCGGTACAGAAATCCTGTCAGTGTTCTTACCAAGAATGCATTGATTCTGAGGGATATCGACGTGCTTGAAAAACTGGCTGCGCTGAATCTTGTACACGCCGCTATTTCCATTACTTCTTTAAATGAAGATCTGCGCGCTGCGCTGGAACCTCGCACGGTTACGGCAAAAAGACGTTTGCAGATCGTCAAGTCGCTGCACGAAGCCGGCATTCCAGTCGGTGTGATGACGGCGCCCATTATTCCCGGCCTCAATGATCATGAAATTCCTTCCATGATACAGGCCGCTGCAGAAAATGGCGCAGTATGGTCTGCTTACACGGTTGTACGGCTCAATGGCGCTGTCGGTGCAATTTTTGAAGAATGGATCAACCGGCATTTCCCGGATCGCGCTGCAAAAGTACTTAGCCAGATCGCTGCATGTCATGGCGGCTCGGTAAACGATTCCCGCTTCGGACTCCGTATGACCGGCGAAGGACCGTATGCGGAAAATATAAAGCAACTCCACAAGCTGGCCTGCCGAAAATATTTCAAAGACAGAACATTGCCGGATCTGGATACTTCATTGTTTATAAAGGGCGGCCAGATGAAATTGTTCTGAGCTGTCCATTCATGCTGATGAGTTGGAATATCCGTGATAGTTGGTGTATTCGTGGCTTAAAAAAACTATTTTAGCAAGCTCAATCCGGATCTTATGAAATCATTATCAGCAGTAATCAGCCTTACTATTTTTATTTGCCTTAACAGTAATTGTGTAAATTCCTCATCTCAGAAAAACCCGGTAATCACCAGCTCCGGCGGCACGGATTCTACACTGAACCGTCCGGTAAACACAGCTACGCTTGTTACCGGCGCAGATCAGATTTCTGAGTACATCAGTTATCTGAAAGGAAAAAAGGTAGGAATCGTCGTGAATCAAACCTCCATAATCGGCAATACGCCCATTGTGGACAGCCTCGTGGCAATGGGAATCAATATCGTTGCTATTTTCGGGCCTGAACATGGTTTCAGAGGAACAGCGAGCAATGGAGACAAAGTAAGTGACAGTGTGGATCCCAAAACCGGCATTCCCGCCATTTCATTATACGGCAAACTGAAAAAGCCTACAAAGGATCAAATGGCTGCACTGGACATTATGATGTTTGATATTCAGGATGTTGGCGCCCGGTTTTATACTTATATCAATACGCTGGGGCATGTAATGGAAGCATGTGCCGAAAATGACAAGGAAATGATGATTCTCGACAGACCAAATCCCAATGGTTTCCTTGTAGACGGCCCGGTTCTGGAAGATCATCTGCATTCGGGAATCGGCATGTACGCCATACCCATTGCACACGGAATGACAATTGCGGAATTTGCACAGATGATCAACGGAGAAGGCTGGCTGCCCAACAAAGTGAAATGTAAACTCCGGATTGTAAAAGTTGCCAATTACACGCACGACACACCGTACACTTTGCCTGCAATGCCTTCACCCAATCTTAATACGCAGCAGTCCGTCATGCTGTATCCGCATATCTGTATGTTCGAAGGCACCATCATCAGCCAGGGAAGAGGTACTTACATGCCTTTTACCGTACTCGGAGCGCCGTTGCTGAAAGGCAAATACGAATTTTCATTCAAGCCGCAAAGCATAAAGGGGATGAGCGAAACGCCTTTGCACCAAAATCAGGAATGTTACGGGCTGGATTTAAGAAAGTACGACATGCAGCAGATCATAAAAAGCAGGAAGCTGCATCTCGACTGGCTTATTGAATTGTACAAAGCATACCCGGAAAAAGAGAGATTCTTTGACATGAGCCAGAGCAAGCAAATGGGGAGTTTTGATAAACTTGCCGGAACCGAGAACCTAAAAAAACAGATTATTGCCGGAACATCTGAAAAAGAGATCAGAAAAAGCTGGGAACCAGGTTTATCCAATTTCAAATCAATAAGAAAAAAATACCTGCTTTATCCGTAAAACACAAAACCACAGCCCGCAACTTAAAGGAAAAAATAGATTAGTTGCATCTTCACCCAACAAATCAGATCATTCCAAACAATGACAAAAAATGACTTGTAATGACAAAAAATGACAAACATTGACAAGTAACGACAAACATTGACTTGTAATGCCATCTCTGCAATTATTTTGATTGAGTGCCCGGACTTCTTTTTGAATCAGAAGTCCGGGTTAATCATGCCGGGAATTATTAGGAGGATAGAGGTATGGTTTACGTGATGCAAAATTACTTCTATGTTTATTCTTTTATAATTTCGTGTGGTGAAAGCCCGGTTTTTTGGGGTTTGTGTCCAAAACAACGGTTTATAGTGCCAAAAGTGCATTAAAATTTGCTCAGGAAAACGTTTTTACCCGGCTGAGCAGCTCATTTCTGTTATCGTTTGTAATAGGTATTTCTATATCGTTGATAATTACATGTACATAATTGATTCCGGTAATTGCATGCAGGTTGATAATGAACGATTTGTGAACCCGGAAGAAAAAATTGGGAGGCAGCTGGTTAAGCATATTCTTCAGCGTTTCCCGGATCGTGTATTTCTTCCTGCTCGTATGTAGTTCCAGATAGTTGTCGTCACTTCGGATATAAAGGATATCGGAAAGGAGAATTTTGGTAAACATGTGTTTTTCCTTAATGAAAAGGGCGTCTTTTATGACCGTCGTATCCTGTTTTTCTTCCATGTCCGACTCGCCTGCAATGGCTGCCAGCCGGTAATTTTTGAGCGCTAGTTTCACCGCCGTGTAAACCGTAATCTTCTGAAACGGTTTTTGTAAAAATGCGTGCGGCGCCGACTGCAGGGCAGCATTGATTACTGCAATGTCTTCATGGCTGGAAAGAAACAGGAATGGAATCTGGTAATTTTCCCGGATATGGTCCGCAAGATCAATTCCTGTCTGGTAACCATTCAGGTTGATATCGAGAATGGCAAGATGAAAAACTTTATTGCTCAGCATTTCCGTCGCCATTGTATAGTCAGAAGCAATGTCTTTGGCTTCATAACCAAAACCGTTGAGCAGATATTGAAGATGTTTCGCAATGATATAATCGTCCTCAACAATTAAGATATTCATTCTGGTTTATAGTGTTCAGCTTAGCCTGGTGTGAAAAGGCTAAATGTGTTAAATGAATTTATGACCTGTATATTATCCAAAAACAAATTTAGTATAATGAACGAAGTAATTCTACTGATTTCAATCTATTTGTAAAACTTTTTTAAATATAAACTGAAAAGCTATTAATTACTATTATGTAGCAATAATACCTTGAAAATGAGAGATAAATCTATGTACGAAAAAGTAGCTGCTAAAGATGATTGTGCAGCGTTAAATATCCGGATGCTGAAAAAATCAAATACCGGATGTGTACACTGGTCTATGCAACGGCAGTTGCCGGGAAATCTCCGGCATTCAGAAAAATAATTACGTGCTATTGAATACTGCCCATACTTGTCGAGAGACAAGCATCAGGCGCGAGGCAGACAGCAACTTCGCCAACTGCAAAAGGCAATTCAAACATGTACAAGATCAGACTTTCCGCTATATTTCAAAGCGTTTTATGCCGGCCGGTAGCAACGAAGAAAATGGTTACAACGGCAAGTCCTGCAAAAAACCAGAGACTCAGAACCAGATTGTAATAAATGATGGCAATCAGGCAGACTGTGGACAGAACAAGCGCAATCAACGGAAAAAACGGGAATCCGGGAACCATAAAAGGCCGTTCCAGTTCGGGTTCTTTTTTCCGTAAGACAAACAGGGCCACCATACTGATTATATACATGACCACGGCTCCAAGCGCAGCAAGAATGATAACCTGGTCCGTAGTTCCGAGCAGCAAAGCCATGCAGCCGATAATGCCTCCCGCAATCAGTGCCCAGTGCGGCGTTTGAAAGCGGGCGTTGAGCTGGCCGAGAAACGATGGAAGATAACCGCTTCTTGCCAGTGCAAAAATCTGTCTGGAATAACCGATCACAGTGCCGTGAAAGGAAGCAATCAATCCGAAAAGGCCGAGGCTTGCAAAAAGCTGCGTAAGACTGTTGTCACGTCCGAGAACAATGCCCAGCGCTGCCGGAAGCGGATAATCGATTTCACTCAGCCGACGCCAGTGTGCAACGCCGCCGGTAAAGATCATGACGGCCAGTGCAAGTACAACCAGCGTAAGAATCCCGTAAATGTAACCCAGCGATATCGTCCGTTTCGGATCTTCCACTTCCTCCGCCACCATGGCCACACCTTCTATGGCCAGATAAAACCAGATTGCAAACGGAAGTGCTGCAAAAACGCCCGGCCAGCCAAACGGCATTGGCTCGGTCACGAACGTTTCATAGGAAAAATGCGGCGCAACGATACCGATGTAAATCAGCAGTTCGGCAACGGCAAGAATGGTGACAACCAGCGAGAAAAAAGCCGATTCCTTGATCCCCAGTAAATTGATCATGATAAAAATGGCATAGCATGCTAATGCAACTTCAAGGACCTGTAACGATGGATAAAGAAAATGAGTATAGCTGCCAAGCGCAAAGGCGATCGCCGGCGGGGTAATCAGGAATTCAATCAGCGTTGCATATCCGGCAATAATGCCGCCCCACCAGCCAAAAGCCCGGTGCGAATACGAAAACGGGCCGCCTGCCTGCGGAATGGACGTGGTCAGTTCGGTAAAGCTGAATATAAAGGTCACATACATAATGGTTACGACCAGCGTGGCAATAAGAAAACCGATGGTTCCGGAAACGCCCCATCCGTAGTTCCAGCCAAAGTATTCACCGGAAATAACCAGTCCGACAGCAATGGCCCAGAGATGTATTGGTTTTAAAACTTTTTTAAGGGAAGCAGATTGTTCAGCAGACATGCAGCATTTTTTGACTGTTTATAAAACAGCACAATATAATCTATAACTTTCCGAATGCAATTGAATGCTTCTGGAAAGTTGCAGATCAGTACTGTTTTATTTGGAGTTGCTACCTGGGTGCAGTACGAAGATAATCGCCCATTTCCCTTACTTTATCTGTATTCAGATAATCCACGCCCAGCGTCATCATGATTTTCCAGGAGTTGATATTGTCCGGAGTGGCCCAGATGCGCATTTTTTTTCCAAGGCCATGCGTCTGGCCAAGTACCTGCACAATCCGCTTTTTATCCTTTTCAGGCAATGGGCCTTCACCGTTCCACCGGGAATATTTATCGAAAGCCTGACTGATCAGTCCGATGCGTTCCAGCTGCTTTGGCGTGTAAGTTATTTCCGGCCGGCCGTCGAAGAAAATAAAGTCAGGATATTTTTCAAATGACGAAGGTTCCGGAACATTGCCGCTTACAACGATCCGGACTGTTCCTTTCGGCGCCAGAACATGCTTGTGCGGTTCCAGTTCTTTGACCAGCGCGGCCAGCGTCGGTTCAGCCGAAGTTTTCAGGTCGATAAGCAACTGAAGAGGCACATCTTCCTGCGGATAAATACTGCCGCCGTTCTTTTCAGTCTGCTTTAAGATCGGCTGCATGTAGAGCGATGCGAATGTGCGTTCGGGACGGATGTCTTTTATAGTATGCGCAACAAAAAGCGTGTCATTAACCAGAAAAAGATCCGCTTCTATCGAACCGAATTGCTGGTCATAGGCATCATAAAAAGCTTTTCTTCTTTCATAATCATTATGTGAATGTGCCTGTGCAGTTGTGTAGGACTTGATGCTTTGCGCATGCAGCTGCGGATAGAAAAGCAGGGCTCCAAGGAGAAAAAGTATCGTAAACTTCATTATTCAGAAAGATAAGGGGCGTAAAATCGGGTAAATATATGCTAAATTAGAATCAGCTGTTATTGAAAAAAGTATCCGTTTCAGAATTAGCCGATCACGGATGTATTCTCCTCATTTCTAGGACGGCTCCCGTTTTTTACAAAACCGTTTTTCCCGGATTGCGGTACAAAAAATCAACTTAAAAGAAGTTGCGGCCAGAATATTGCTATTTTAGCTAAACTATTGCTTACTGACGTTATGATAACTCGATTACTTCATGAAACAAAATTCTGCTCTCTTTCGTAAAAAAACAGTTGATCAAATACTGAAAGATGCTCACTCAAATGAAAACAGTCTGGCTAAAGTACTTGGAGTGCGTGATCTTGTTTCGCTGGGCATTGCTGCCATTGTAGGAGCAGGTATATTTAGTACAATCGGGCTGGCCAGTTACAACGGCGGACCGGCTGTATCTCTTTTATTCGTTTTTACGGCCGTTGCATGTGTTTTTACTGCTTTGTCGTACGCTCAGTTTGCAAGTACGGTTCCGGTTTCCGGCAGTGCCTATACTTATGCTTACGTAGCCTTCGGTGAACTTTTTGCATGGATTATCGGCTGGGCGCTTATTCTGGAGTATGCCGTTTCCAACATGGTGGTTGCCATTTCATGGTCCGAATATTTCGTAAGCATGCTCAAAGGGTTCGGCATAACGCTGCCCGGCTGGCTCACCATGAATCAGGAATCTGCCTCCGAGGCATTCAGCAAATTGCAGCTTGCAGGCGCAGCGCAGTTAACGGAGTATGAGCGCTTTGCAGCGTCTGCTTATGAAATGGCGCCCCGCATCGGAGACTTTCCCGTCATTCTCAATCTTCCCGCCGGACTGGTTACCTTGTTCATTACGGCGCTTGTGTACATCGGCATACGCGAGTCGCGGACGGCCAGCAACATTATGGTCGTGCTGAAAATCGGCGTGGTGCTGCTGGTTATTCTTGCAGGCGCATTTTATGTAAAACCGGAAAACTGGTCGCCGTTTGCACCAAACGGAGCAAAAGGTGTTTTAAGCGGAGTTGCCGCCGTATTTTTTGCATTCATCGGTTTTGATTCCATTTCAACAACAGCAGAAGAATGCAAAGATCCGCAAAGGGATATGCCCAAAGCCATGATTTACTGCCTGATCATTTGTACCGTTTTATACGTGCTGATTACGCTGGTCCTGACGGGAATGGTGAATTACAAGGAACTGAAAGTAAGTGACCCGCTGGCTTTTGTTTTTCAGAAAAACGGCCTTGATTTCATGGCCGGCGTCATCTCGGTAAGTTCAGTAATTGCCATCACAAGCGCATTGCTCGTGTATCAGCTCGGACAGCCGAGGATCTGGATGACCATGAGCCGCGACGGGCTTTTATGGAAACGGTTTTCAAAAATCCATCCCAGATATCAGACGCCTTCTTTCGCAACCATCGTCACGGGCTTTGTCGTGGGCATTCCCGCATTGTTTTTCAAAATGGATTTCTTTGTCGATCTGACGAGCGTCGGGACGTTTTTTGCCTTCATTCTGGTTTGCGGCGGCGTTCTTTACTTGGATCACAAAGGCATTTCTGCGCAGTCCAAATTCCGCGTACCTTACATCAATGGAAAATACCTGGTCGGGATCCTTTTTATCCTTTCCATCATGGGACTTTTATTGTACGGACAGGAAGTAATTCAGGAGTGGAGTCTTCTTTCAGCAGAGGCCATATTTGAACACAAGCTGCTTACGATTATTTTCTGGATTACATGGGCGATACTTTCCGTGATGAGTTATCAGCACAATTTTTCCATTCTTCCCGTGGCAGGCATTCTTACGAACCTTTACCTGATGACAGAACTCGGATCTTCCAACTGGCTGATTTTCGTCATCTGGCTGGCAATCGGGCTGGTGATTTATTTCAGTTACGGCTACCGCAGGAGCAAACTGGCTGCCGGCAATCAGAATTCGTAAAAGTAAACTGGAAAATGCCGGTCAGATCATCAGTGTAAAAACAGTTCCTTTTCCAACTTCGGAAGAAACGTTCAGTTGTCCGTTATGCTGCTGCAGAATCTGGCGCGAAAGGCTTAACCCGATTCCGGAACCTGTTTTTTTGGTGGTATAAAAAGGGATAAAAATGTTTTCAATGGCTTCGGGTTCAATTCCGTCGCCATTGTCTTCCACCTCGATCATCACGGCATTGTCCGTCTGATATGCAGACAAAGTTATGAGGCGGTTAGTCTGGCTGGAAAATGCTTCGGACGCATTTTTGATGAGATTGATCAGCACCTGCTGAATCTGGCTTGCGTCGGCTTTTACGATCAGCGTTTCGGGCTTTACAGAAAGTTTCCATAAAACCTTGGACTGAGTCAGATCCGTTTGCAGAAGCTGAAGAACTTCATGCAAAAGTTCCGAAACGTTAAGGTTGGCAAAAACAGGCTTTGGCAAAGTAGTGAAATCCCGGTATGCATTCACAAACTGCATCATGCCCTTGCTTCTTTTTTCAAGGGTATGCAAAGCTTCCTTAAGGTCATTTACTGCTTCCTGATCCGTCGTGGATTTTTCAATGTCTTCATTTACAATCAGTCTCATGGTTCCGACAAGCGAAACGATCGGTGTCATGGAATTCATGATTTCATGGCGCAGCACCCTCGTCAGGTTTTGCCAGGATTCCACTTCCTGCTGCTGAAGTTCGGTCTGGATATTTTGCAGAACAACAATTCTGACCCACATTCCCCGCAGCTGAATGGATGCGCCCTGCAGGGCAAGAGGCTGATCCGAAGGAGTCCGGTACAGTTCACGTACGCCGCTGTCCAGATTCGAAAGCAGTTCAAAAAGCCTCGGATGTTTGTCTTTCAGTTCGCCAAGCTGATGCAGCCTGTAAATGCCGAGCATACGCAATGCCGCATTGTTGATCAGATTCACTTGTCCGGTGCTGTCAAAAGTGATGAGCCCGGTTCCGATATGCTGCACAATGGTGTTCAGATACTGAAGATTGGCTTCTTTTTCGGCCCGCGCCTGACGAAATGCGTGTAAAACTTCATTGAACTGCTGGTTCAGTTCTTTAAAGGTCCTGCCCATTTTATTATCCGAACGGAAATTGATTGTAAAATCGGAATAACGGACAGATTCCAGAAAGTAAGTCAGTTTTCTGTTGACATTCGTTACGTACTGATAAAGCAGCGAACCCTGCACGAAAATAAAAATGGCACCCAGAACATAAATAAGCATGCTGTTGGTATGTCCTGAAGCCAGCCATGCTACGGCAATAACGCTCAGGATAATCACCGTTATCCTGAGCATGATCATGATGCTGAAATGTCGTAATCCGACCATTTAAATCCGGTATTCAGAAATTTGCTATTCGTTTTCCAGTACGTTCTGCGGTACGCCCGACATTTCGCTGAGCACATATTTTTCCAGCGAAGGAATTTTATAATGCGCCAGATTGAATTTGGAATGTTCGTATACTTCCATGGCCGGAACCGAAATCGTGATCATTCCCGCGGCATGCGCTGCGCGGAGGCCGGCATGAGAATCTTCAAACGCAATGCATTCCTCGGGCAATACACCCAGTTTGGCAGCGGTTGTAAGATAAACTGCGGGATGCGGTTTTGTAAATTCTTCCAGTTCGCCGGAATGCCATACATCAAAATAATCGATTATTTCAAGCCTTTTAAGCACGCCTTCGATCAGGTCCATATGCGAAGCCGAAGCAACGGCCAGTTTGAGTCCTTTTGCTTTCAGGTCTTTAATAATTTCAATAGCGCCGGGCATGGCAACGGCATGGGCAAGAATGTTTTTATGCGCAAGTTCCAGAATTTCACTTTCCAGTTCTTCAAATGAAGGCGTGTTCCAGGGTTGCAGCTGATGGCAGAAATCAAGGAACAGCTTCACCGACAAGCCGGTTGTCTGCTGTTTGAGCGCATCAGTCAGATCAAAATTTACTTTCCGCATGACGTCACGCGCGGCTTGTGTCCAGATGGGTTCCGAATCAATCAGCAACCCGTCCATATCGAATATGGCAGCTTTAATCATTATCAGGTGAGTGGATTATACTATAATATGGTTTTCCGGTCTTCCGAATTTTTTATTAATCGCCCAAAACTACTACATTCGCCGGTAAGAATGGCTTTGGGGGTGTCCAAAAAGGACTGAGATTCATACCCTTTGAACCTGAAACAGTTTATACTGTCGTAGGAAAAAGCAATATCAAGGTAATAACTATCTTTTTTGTCTTTTAGTTGTCGTGCAATAGATCTTGTATGCGCAGCTTCTTCCTCTTTGCCGTTCCGTTTGTCAATCTTTTAAATCCGAAGAATGGAATTTAACCTTGCAAATAACCTGCACAGCCTGAGAGCTTCCGCTCCGCTTGTTCACAACATTACCAATTATGTGGTGATGAATTTTACGGCCAATGCCTTGCTGGCCATCGGCGCTTCACCCGTTATGTCGCATGCTGCGGAGGAAGCCGAGGATATGGTTTCCATTGCAGGCGCATTAGTCGTGAACATTGGCACATTGTCGCCGGAATGGGTGAAAGGCATGAAGCTCGCCATGCGGAAAGCAGCGCAAACGGGCAGGCCGATTATACTGGATCCGGTAGGAGCGGGCGCAACGCCTTACCGCAATGCCGTGCTGACAGAATTGCTTGAAACAGCCGCTCCGACAATTATCAGAGGAAATGCGTCAGAAATCATGGCGCTTGCCGGAACAAACATCCAGACGAAAGGCGTGGACAGCACGGCAAGTTCGGCGGAAAGTATGGAAGCGGCAAAAGCATTGAGCCTCAAGTACGGTTCGGTCATCAGTGTAAGCGGCGAAACGGACGTCATTGTAAGCGGCACACAGGCTGCATTTGTCTCCGGCGGCGTTCCGCTGATGACGAAAATAACCGGTATGGGCTGTACGGCTTCTGCGCTTGCCGGCGCATTTGCGGCAGTAAGTTCTGATCCTTTTCACGCTGCCGTATCAGCGGCAGCGGCCATGAGCGTGTGCGGAGAACTGGCTTACCGCAGTGCAAAACTGCCCGGCTCGTTCCAGATCGCCTTTCTGGACGCGCTTGCAGATATTTCACCGGCACATTTGGCTGAATTGTCAAAGGTGAAATTTACTTCCTTGTAAGTTGCTTCAATCAATCTGAATTCGTGCATATCAGTTCATCTTAACTGTTTTCAAATGGAACTTTATCTTGTAACAGACGAAGCCGCATGCATGGGACGGGACTTTTTCTGGGTTGTGGAAGAAGCTGTAAAAGGCGGTGTGACCTTGGTTCAGCTGCGGGAAAAAGCGTTGTCAACAAGTGCTTTCATTGACAAGGCGAAAAGGCTGAAAGAGCTGCTTGCGCCGTACAAAGTGCCTTTGATCATCAATGACAGCATAGAAGTTGCACTGGCTTGTGATGCTGACGGCATTCATGTCGGGCAAAGCGACATGCCGTTTTATGAACTGGAAAACGTGCTTCCTGCCGGCAGGATCATCGGTATTTCTGCTGAAACAAAGGAAAATGTACAGGAAGCGGAAGCATGGAATATTTCTTACCTCGCACTGAGTCCGCTGTTTGCAACGCCTTCCAAAACCGACACCGGAAATCCTTGGGGAATGGACGGGATCAGCTGGGCAAAGCAAAACAGCCGGCATCCGCTGATGGTCATTGGCGGCCTGAACGCGATCAATACAAAAGAAGCCATTCAGAATGGAGCGGACGGAATTGCCGTTATTTCGGCCCTGTGCAGTTCTCCTTCTCCGTATGAAGCGGCCAAAGAACTCAGAGCCATTATTGCAGCTTCCAAATCCGAAATACACTTACCTCCACAGACAGGATTTCCCAACAAATAATTTGCTGAAAGTGCATGAAACGATACCCAACAGTACTAACCATAGCCGGATCGGACAGCAGCGGCGGGGCCGGAATCCAGGCCGACCTGAAAACCATTGCAGCGCTCGGCGCATACGGCGCTTCGGCCATTACGGCACTTACGGCCCAGAATACTCAAGGTGTAAAAGCCATTCATCCCGTTCCGGCGGATTTCCTGAAAGAACAGCTCGATGCAATTTTTGAAGACCTGATTGTGGATGCCGTTAAAATCGGAATGATCAACACTGTGGAAGCAGCCGTAGCCATTGCGGAAATACTGGACCGCTACAAGCCGGAGTTTGTTGTTTTTGATCCTGTAATGGTTTCTACAAGCGGATCAAAACTGATAGAAAATGAAACCATTGCCGTTTTATGGAAGGAACTGTTTCCGCGCGTGGATCTGATTACGCCCAATCTGGATGAAGGTCAGATTCTTATTTCCGGAAAAATTGATTCCGTCGAACTTTTGAAAGAAGCTGCCGAAGAAATGGTCCGGAAAGGCTGCAAGGCGGTATTGCTCAAAGGCGGACATCTGGTGGCGCCTACGTTATCCGATGTTTTTGCACGGCAAAATGAAGAAACTTTGATTTTGGAATCCGGCTACATTGCAAGCAGTAACCTGCACGGGACCGGATGCACCCTTTCCTCGGCCATCGCAACGTACATGGCATTGGGTAACTCACTTCCGGAAGCGATCATTTTTGCCAAAAAATATATTTCCGAGGCAATTGAAGCCGGCAAAGATGTAAAGACCGGCCACGGACCGGGACCGCTTAATCATTCTTTTTCTCCGATAAACATGCAGTTTGTTTTATGAAATTTACAGACCAGCTCTGGACGGAAGCTTTGCCGATCTATGAGAAAATAAAGCTCCATCCTTTTAATCAGGAACTGAAAAACGGCACTTTGCCGGTTGAGAAATTCAAATTCTACATTTTTCAGGATTCCCTTTATCTTGCCGATTTTGCCCGTGCGCTTGCCACCGCAGGAACACGTGCCGGCAGCAGCCATGAACTGCTCGATTTTCTTCAGTTTGCGCAGAATGCCATTCTGGTTGAGCGTGCGCTGCATTTGAGTTATTTCAAAGAATATGATATTCCATATGACGGTAAAAAGGCACCGGGCTGCTTTGCTTATACCAGTTATTTGATGGCTGTAAGCGCATTTGAATCTTATGAAGTAGCCGTTGCCGCGTTGCTGCCCTGTTTCTGGATTTACAAAAAAATCGGTGATTACATATATGAAAGCCAGGTTTCACCCAATCCTTATCAAAACTGGATCGATGCCTATGCAGGTGAGGATTTTGCGCATTCTGTTGAAAAAGCATTGGCCATTTGCGATACGCTGGCAGAAACGGCTTCGGAAAAAACCAGAAAGCAGATGACCGAAGCATACCTTACCGCTTCACGGCTGGAATATGTGTTCTGGGACAGTGCCTACAAGCTGGAGAAGTGGGAAGTGTAGGCATGCAGAAGGCTCATTCAAAAGTTCATCGCTGCATTTTGCTTCTTCATCATATGAATTGTTAACTCCGTCGGATTCGCATGTTCATCCGTTGAAAACGGCTTTATATTCGTATGTCAGCAGCTGAAAACGCTGACTTTAACCAAAAAACAAAAAGCTATGGAAACGCCGCGCAATGAATTTCTCTGGAGAAAAGCAAAACAAAGAGCATCGTTCAAAATGCATCTTCGTACGTATCTGGTTGTCAATGCCGGTTTGTGGCTGATTTATCTGGTAACATTTTACCCAAATGCAGGAAGAGGCGGTTTTCCGTGGCCGGTGTTCCCGATGCTTGGGTGGGGAATCGGCCTTGCAACGCATTATCTTTCGGCTTACGGCAGCCTGGATGAAAAGAACCTGGCTGAAAAAGAATATGAGAAACTGCTGCGTAATTGACTGAAATGACGGATTCCACTGTTTTATACCACCGCATACCCGGTTTTGGAACAGTTGTTTTATTGAAGCTGGGGAATATTATCTTAAAGATTAAATAAAACAATCATGGAAAAGGACCTTCAGAATAAAGAAGCGGTAAAAAAACTGAAATCAGCAGCTGAGGATATTCGTTTTTGTATGTACACGACTTACAAAAACGAAAAAATAGAGTCCCGGCCAATGACGACGATCCAGATAGACGAGGACGGAAATGCGTGGTTTTTCACCAGTAAAAAAACCGAGATCGGCAGCGAAACAAATCCGGAAGAAGCCGTAACGCTTATTTATTCCGATCCTAAAAACAATACTTATCTGAGTGTTTCCGGTAGCGCGGTCGCAGTTGAAGACCAGGCAAAAAAAGATGAACTGTGGAATCCTATGACAAAAGCGTGGTTTCCAGAAGGCAAAGATGATCCGAATGTCGTATTGCTGAAAGTTACAACCGACGAAGCAGCATACTGGGATAATACATCGTCACAAATGATCGTATTTTTCTCCATGGTAAAAGCAGTTTTAACGGGCACTACGCCGGACGGCGGCGATTACGGCAAGCTAAATCTGGCTTGATTCTACAGATAAAAAGAGAAGCCGTTCAGAATATTTCTGAACGGCTTCTCTTTTTAGAAATGATTTGCAAATGCTGCTTATTCAGCGCTTGCTTCTTCATTTACATACGTTTCTGCTAGTGCCGTCAGTTTATGATCGGTTTCACCTTCCTGATCCAGCGTTTGTTGCAGCAAATCAGCTACGTCTGCATGTCCCAGTGTTCTTGCGATGTTACGGAGTGTACCGTAAGAAGCGATTTCATAATGCTCAACTTTCTGTGCTGCCATAATCAGTCCGCAGTCACGAACCATCGTTCCTTTGTCTGTGCTGCTTACGATTTCATTCGCTTCTTCGATCAGACCTTCCATGGCTGCACATTTTTTGGCCTGTGCTTTTTCGCCAACTAGTTCGAAAATTTGCTCCAGTCTTGCTGCATGTTCTTCTGTTTCAGTAGTATGCTGTTCAAAAGCAGCCTTCAATTCTTCAGAAGTTGCACTTTTTGACAATTTGGTCAACGCTTTTGCCAGATTTTTTTCTGCCCAGTAAATATCTTTCAGACCGTCAACAAACAGTTCTTTTAACTTATCACTATCTGATCCTGTAATCTTGTTGGTTGCTTTGCTTTTAGTTGCCATGATTTTAAAAAATTAAAAAGGTATTTGGTTTGAAAATGAATTTGGATGACAAACGTCATCTTTTTTGATTCCGGATGTATAAAAAACCATACCAATTTCAGCATGACAGAAACAGGCTTTTACCCGGATTGTAATGAAGAGTTTAATCTACATATGCGTAAAACGGATCTTTCATGCGCGGACAATTCTGTTTTCAATCAGATTCCGGGAAATCTGGTTGGAAGGTATGATTTTTATCTGCTCCGCTCTGAACCAATAATTTAACCATTATGAACGGGAAGTTTGTAAAAACGCTGCTGATTGTCATTGTGCTGCTGATTGCCGGCGGTTTCGGCTGGTATATGTATAAAAAGAAGAACGAAAACCCGGTTTCCGGCCTCAAACCACGTGTGGAAATGGGGATCGGACAAATCAATAATATTACGGACAGTACGCTGGACATGGATTTGAAAGTGCTTGTACATAATCCGCTGCCTGTCGGGCTGGACATCAAGAACTTCAGTTATGTTGTTCAGATGAACGGAAAAACGATTATGGAAGACGATTATCCGAAACCTGTAAATATCAAATCCAGTGACAGTACGATTATTCCTGTTTCTTCCGAATTGAAAATCAGTAAATTGAGGATGGAAGGCGATCGGGAAGCATCTCAAGGTGAAGACAGCGCCGATTACCATTTTGAAGGCGTTTTTCATCTTCAGAAACCTTTTCTCGGTAAAGATTTCATTGAATTGTCTATGGACAAACGGCTGCCGCTTGTAAGAGTCCCGAAAATCCGAATGGCCGGCTATGACATGAAAAAGCTGCGCCTGAAAGATACGGAAGTAGTCCTGAGTATAGAGTTAACGAACCCTAATCCGTTTTCAATGGAATTCAGGAATGCAGCTTATGTAATGGATCTTGGCAAACAGAAAAGAATTGCGGAGGGTAGCGTAAAAGGCCCAACCATAATAAAGGCGCACAGCAAGGAAATATATGAAATCCCGATGTCG
Source organism: Dyadobacter sediminis (assembly GCF_005860765.1). Classification (GTDB taxonomy): domain Bacteria; phylum Bacteroidota; class Bacteroidia; order Cytophagales; family Spirosomataceae; genus Dyadobacter; species Dyadobacter sediminis. The sequence goes on from NZ_VCEI01000025.1 coordinate 117,235, forward strand.
ATTGATCTTGGAAAAATGCTGAAAGCGACCGGACAGGTGATTACCAAAGGCAAGCACCTGCCGTATACTTTCTATTTCAAGAGCAAGATTGTTTCGGAAAATGACATGTTCAAAAACAGTAATATCAACATGGTTACAAACGGAGAACTGGAAGATTTGAAAATGGCAAAAGAAAACCTGATCAAAAAGTAACGATCCTAAAAAGTTATTTTTTCTGGTCAAACCAGATTGTCATTTCATTGGCGCCTCTGTTTCCCCACGCATAATAGGGAACAAGCATTGCATTTCCGGAAGCTGATTTCAATACATTGATGCCGCCCAGAAGATCCTTCTGGAACTGCGGAACAAACGTGTCCGAAGCCGAAACCTGAATGGCAGCTGCTTTTCCATTATTGTCGCGGCCTTCGGCGCAGTACAGAACGGGCCCGCGTTCAATAGCCACTTTTCCTTTATTTGACCTGATGTTTTGATCCGAAATGACTTTCCGCACCGGCATATCCAGCGTCATTTCAATAACGTCACCTTTTTTCCACGTTCTTGAAATTTTCAGATATCCGTTTTCAATTGTTGCCGGCGTTTTTTTACCATTGATTGTTAACGTTACAGGCTTTGATGCTTTCTCGGTATAAGTATAAAGATCTCCGGGAATGGCCTGTCCGTTGGCCCAACCGGGAATTCGTACTGATAAAGGAAATGCAAGCGGTTTTTCTGGCTCGATACTGATTTTTATATTTCCATCCCAGGGATAACTGGTTTGCTGAACAATTTTAACCTTTTCGTTTTTTACCGAAACGTTAGCTTCATTATCGGCAAATAAATTGATGACCAATTCGTCGCCGCGCAGAGCATAAATGTACGCCGGCATGGAAGGCAAAAACCGTGAGACATTCGTCGGACAGCATGCCGTTCCAAACCAAAGTTGCCTTTCTGCGCCCGTACCCCGGTTGAAGTCATTGACTCCATTGGAAGCCATCGGATTTACATAGAAAAATTTGTCGCCCTTCACGGACATACCGCCCAGAAACCCATTGTACAGCACCCGTTCAAAAACGTCCATATATCTGGATTCACCTGTATACAGGTACATTTTATGGTTCCAGAGCATGTTGGCCACCGCCGCGCAGGTTTCGGCATAAGCATTATCGTTGGGAAGCACGTATGCTTTATCAAACGCTTCGCCGTCTTCACGTGCCCCGACGCCGCCGGTTAGGTATTGTTTTTTTTCCGTTGCATCTTTCCAGATGGCGTGAACGGCATTGCTGTAGCCGGCATCTTCCTGTACAGTAAGGAAATCGGCAACTGCCGTGTAAAGGTACTGCGCCCGAACGGCATGGCCTTCGGCTTCTTTCTGCCTTACAAAAGGAACCTGATCCTGAAAATACGCCGGTCCGAGCTTGTGTTCATCCAGATAAAGTGCGCGCTTGTCGGAACGTCCGCGCATGTCAATGAAAAAGCGGGAAAGGTCCAGATATTCTTTTTTACCGGTTGTACGGTACAACCGGATCAATGCAATTTCTATTTCTTCATGGCCGGGAACCACGATGAGCTGGCCGGGATTCGGCCCGAAAGTTTTTACAAGATGATCCGCATTCTTGATCGCCACATTCAGCAGTGATTTTTTTCCGGTGGCTTCGTAATGGGCAATGGCTGCTTCATAAAGGTGCCCCACATTGTAGAGTTCATGGCTGCCGTTTTCAAAGCCGTAACGGTACGGACCGGCAATCCAGTCGTAAGAACCCGTCGTGTCTTTGTTGATCGTACGGATTGTATAAAGGTATCCGTCCGGTTCCTGCGCAGCGGCAAAAAGCATGATCAGACTGTCGAGGTAATGATCCAGTTTGGCATCATACTGGTTTTGCAGCACGTACGCCGCGCCTTCCACAACTTTGAAAACATCCGAATCATTGAACCGTGTGCCTTCAAATTTTCCTTTTTTCAATCCGCCGGCCACGGCAAAGTTGTCGATTCTTCCCGATTTTTCGCATTCTTCCAGCACATGCGGAACGGTTACGTTCTTTGCCGCTTCCAGCCTCTGGTGCCAGAATCCCTGACGGGTTTTTACGTTTTTAAGCGGAACGGGAGTTATCTTGGTTTTCTGGGCAAAAAGGAAATGGCAGGAAAAAAACAGGAAAAAGGAAAGCAGGAATCTGGTCATTATAAAATCAAATTGGTTCTAAATCCGACGTTAAAACGATAGAATGCTTCTAAAAACATGCCAGTCAGTCAATTCTGAAAGCCTTTTTACAATCGGATGAAAACGGTTGTTATCTTCAAATGGTTTAATAAAAAGGAAACAGCCATGCTTAAATATTTAATTTTTTTACTGATCTTCTTTAAAACGGGCTGTGTATCCGCTCAGTCTTCCAAATGGACATTCCGTCTTAAACCGGGTTACGGGTGGGCCGGAACGGAAAAGACAATAATCCTTGATCGGGAAACAAAGGACGAATTCAGCCGGGGTTTCAAGATTGGTTCAGGTGTTCGCGCCGGATTACGGCTTTCCCGATTTCTGACACTTGCCATGGATGCAGAATGGCAATTCAGTCAGGATCTGAGAATCCGGACTTTCGATGCCCGAAATTCTGCCGACACTTCAAATGATCCGGTTTATACTACTTTTTACCGAAACAATTTCAAGCGCATTCAGTTGCCGTTAACCCTGCAATATTCACCTTTTGATAAATCCTTCAAACCATACATTACTGCCGGTATCATGCCGTCGTTTATTACTTCCGGCCGCATCCGTTATACTGCCAAAAGCTCGTTGATCGGAGAAATAGATTCAGGAAATACGCCGGCAGACTTCACAATTCCTGCCAATGAAAAGCTCAGAAAAAACTTTTCCTATATCGCAGGAGTAGGGTTAAATCTTAAAAAACGCGTTTCCTTTGAACTGGTTTATCAATTTGCAAAACCGATTAACCTGGCAGCTTTCGACCCGGGATCAAGTGCCATCAATGTTCCCGTTTATACCACAAGAGCCAACGAAGGCTGGGTGTTTTATGTATTAATCCGCTTGTTATAGGGTTTTTGAGGATTACAAACCGTACTTTTCCATTCTTCTGTAAAGTGCTGCGCGGCTCAGGCCCAGCTCGCGTGCGGCATCTGTAATATTTCCGTTGAAGCGCTTCATGGCTTTGATAATCAGTGTTTTCTCCATGTCTTCCAGATCAAAGCCCGTAGCTGTTACAGGCTGTCCGCCGGAACTTTTCAGGAAAAGATCGTCGGGCTGCAATGTTTTTTCCTGCGAAAGGATCACGGCGCGTTCAATGGCGTGCTGCAGTTCGCGGATGTTGCCCGGCCAGTTGTATTGCTGCATTTTCTTGATGAGTGCGCTGCTGACGTCGTTAACGGGACGGTTGTATTTTTTGCTGTACTGTTTCAGGTAAAAATCCGCAAGCGCGCTGATATCCTCGGGCCTTTCACGCAGCGGCGGAAGTTCCAGTTCAATGGTATTGATCCTGTAAAGCAGATCCTGACGGAATGTTTTTTCGGTTACCATTTTTTCAATGTTCATATTGGTGGCGCAAAGCAGGCGTACATCCAGCGAGATCGGCTTGTTGGAACCTACACGCGTAACGCGCCGCTCCTGAATGACAGTCAGCAGTTTGGCTTGCAGCGGAAGCGTAAGATTACCGATTTCATCCAGAAAAATGGTGCCGCCTTTTGCCTCTTCAAACCGTCCGGCGCGGTCTTCCCTGGCATCCGTAAACGCGCCTTTCACGTGTCCGAAAAGCTCGCTTTCAAAAAGTGTCTCGCTCAAAGCACCCAGATCAACGACGACAAACGGCTTGTCCGAACGTTTGGAATGCTGATGGATATGTTTGGCAAGCTGCGTTTTGCCTGTGCCGTTTTCGCCGAGTATCAGCACGTTTGCATCCGTTGTAGCCACGCGTTCAGCGGTTGCCAGCACCTGCCGCATCGATTCGCTGGATGCCACGATCGTGTCTGCGGCCGGTTTGGGTTTCTTGTTGTCTTCTTTGCTTTTTTCTTCCGGCACGACTATCGCTTTGTCCGCTCCGCCTTCCAGCGCGCCGGCAATGGTTGCAAGCAGCTTGTCATTTTCCCAGGGTTTCAGTACAAAATCGGTGGCACCTGCTTTGATGGCCCGGATGGCCATTTCAATATCACCATATGCCGTAATCATGATTACTTTTGAGCTGGGCTTGATGTCCAGAATACGGTCAAGCCAGTGAAATCCTTCCCTTCCGCTGTTGACGTCACGCGTAAAATTCATGTCCAGCAGAACAAGGTTGTAGTCGCCGTTGGTAATCAGGAATGGAAGTTTTTGCGGGTTCTTTTCGATATCGACTGCTTTTGCATGCCGTTTTAACAAAAGTTTGGCTGCGCTGAGCACGTCAACATCGTCATCGATGATCAGGATTTTTGCTTCAGAGAGTTGCATGGCTGTTTTTATTCACAAAGATAATCCTGCGGTTGAAAACAAAAATTATCCGGATGTTGGTAATTGTTCGGTAAGATAATATATGCAATTTGAAATTTACGTTTATACCTGCTTAAAAAGCGGTGACATGCCCGGATCATGCGGCAAAACGGCTTGTCCGGCGCCGAACAAAAATGTCCGTTATCGGACAAATAAGCAGGTTTGTAAATAATTATGTATATTGATTTTCAGTTATTTAAATACGTAAATGTTCTTTGGCACAAGGATTGGATAGTTAAGATCAAAGTTTAACAGCGAATCCAATCTTTACTATATAATGGAAGTCAAAACACCTAATTCAGCGAGCAGCAGTAACGGCTTTACCGGAGGCTCATCGTCTATGGATAAAATCAAACCAAAAAAATTCTGGACTACCCAACGCATTGGCATCATTGCCGGAAGCACATTGCTGGTTGCATTTCTGATTTATCAGTTTTTCTTTGCAGACAAACGCAGCAAGCTCAACGTAGAGCAGGACAAACTTACTGTATCGACGGTGAAGCAAGGGAAATTTGATGAATTCATTGTGGTTACGGGCGTTGTGCAGCCATTGAAAACCATTCAGCTGGATGCGATCGTAGGCGGCTATGTGACCGAAAAACTGATCGAAGGCGGGAATATGGTAAAACAGGGCGACGTGCTGCTGCGGCTCGAAAACCAGAACCTGAAACTGAGCTTTCTTCAATCAGAAACGGAAGCCAGCCGATTGGTAAATGATCTTCAGAATACGCGTCAAAGCCTGCGTATTGCGCGGTTTACGCTTCAGAAAACGCTGAGTGAACTGGATTATCAGATCGACCAGGCGAAAGATGCGCATGAAAGAAATACCAAGTTGTACAAGGATAAAGTCATTCCGGATGCTGATTTCCTGAAAACAAAAAGAGAGTTTGAACGGCTTAGCAAACAGCGTGAAATCGAGATTGAGTCGCAGAAATACCAGGAAGAAAACTCGCGCATGCAGATTTCCCAGCTGGAAGGAACGCTGGCGAGCACGCAGAAGAACGTAAACCTGTGGAGACAGACGCTGGATAATCTTGTTGTTAAAGCGCCGGTTTCCGGATTGCTTTCATCCATGAACGTGGAAGTAGGATCGAATATCAATCAGGGCCAGAACATTGGCCAGATCGATGACCTGAACGGTTTTAAAATGCGCGTCAGCGTGGATGAGCATTATATTTCCAGGATTTTTGCAGGTCTGCAGGGTTCCATGGAATTCAACGGAAAGGATTACGGACTGAAGATCATCAAAATCTATCCGGAAGTACTGAGCGGACGGTTTGAAGTCGATATGCAGTTTGACAAAGGTGCGCCAGAACTGATCAAAAGAGGCCAGTCGGCACCGATCCGTCTGCAGCTCGGACAACCGTCGCAGGCAACGCTGCTGCCGGTCGGCGGGTTCTTCTCGGAAACTGGCGGAAACTGGGTGTATGTAGTCGGCGAAGACGGAAAACGCGCTTCCAAACGCAACATCACATTAGGCCGCAAAAACCCTGAATATTTTGAAGTACTGGAAGGTCTGAAGGCGGGTGAAAAGGTAATTACGAGCTCGTACGAGAATTTCGGGGATAATGAGGTGCTGGAATTTTGATGGCTGTTAGCTTTTAGCCATTAGCTGTTAGCGATTCGTTGTTTTTTAGCCAAGTGCTTAGCACTTTAAAGTCAATTATATAAGTGCTTTGAATACAGTAACCAAAAATTAATCGCTAATCGCCAACAGCCAACAACCATTCTCATTTCGAGTTTAATTTTTTAATAAACGAATTAAGCATTTTGTGGATTTCGGTTAAATCGTTTGCAAGTATTTCATATTCATCCAGCGTAAGAAAATGAAGGTCCTTACTAAGAAGCAGCTGATATTCAAGCTCAGAAGCAGAGCCGCTGGCAATTACCATAAATTTTGCCAGTTCGGCATCTGAAAGTCTTCCGCATCTTTCGGAAATGTTTGACGGTATGGATACGGCAGAACGGCGAATCTGACTGACAAGGCCAAATAATTCATCCTTAGGAAAATTTTTTGAAATGGCATAAATATCAAGAACTAGCTGATGACTTTTTTCCCAAACTCTTAACACCCTGAAATCTTTCATTTGATCTATAAACATTTAACTTGTTTCCTTTAGAATCAGATGTCAGGTCACAAAGCAAGACAGAATTTGTAAACCACATTTATCATAACCAAATTGCCGATAGCTAAAAGCTAACAGCCAAAAGCCAGAAAAACGATGATCAAAATTACGAACCTTCACAAAATCTTTTCTACGGAAGAAGTAGAGACCACAGCGCTGAACGGCATTGATATGGATGTCAGGGACGGCGAATTTGTTGCCATTATGGGGCCTTCAGGTTGCGGGAAATCCACGTTGCTGAATATCCTCGGACTTCTGGATAATCCAAGTGAAGGTTCTTACGAATTTTACGGGACCGAAGTCGCAAAAATGTCGGAAAGACAGCGCGCGCAGATCCGTAAGGGAAATATCGGGTTTGTATTTCAGAGCTTTAACCTGATTGATGAACTGACCGTGTATGAAAACGTGGAGCTTCCTTTGCTGTACCTGAAAACACCTCCGGCAGAACGCAAGGAAAAAGTGGAAGCCGCCCTGACGCGCATGAACATGATGCACCGAAGGAACCACTTTCCGCAACAGCTTTCGGGCGGGCAGCAGCAGCGTACCGCCATTGCCCGGGCTGTGGTTGCAACGCCGAAAACAATCCTTGCGGATGAGCCTACGGGTAACCTTGACTCCAAAAACGGGGAGGAAGTTATGAGCCTGCTCAGCCAGCTCAATGCCGCCGGAACAACGATTCTGATGGTAACGCACTCGCCTTACGATGCCGGTTTTGCACACCGGATTGTAAATTTGTTTGACGGCAAAATAGTGACAGAAAAAGTACATGTGTAGCATGAAAGCTTTTTTAATTTTTGTCTTTGCCGGCGCCGGTATGCTCGGCATGCATACGCCGGCAATCGCCCAAAAAGATCCGGATTGCGGCAAAGTCACCGACCCGTGTGAAGTGAGAGCACATGCAGCCGTGTCGGAGTGCATATATACACCAACGTATGCAGCGGAAGAAGCCGGGGAATTTAAAAAATATGTGCGCTACAATGATGATTCCGGCGTACTCTTTCTTAAATATGAGTTTGTGAAAAACAGCGAAGAATTTATTTATGAAAAGACGATAAATGCCGTCGGAAAATCAAAGGAAGAGCGTAAGCAGATCATTCTTGAATTTGAAGACGAAATAGCATTTCCGGGAAGAGAAACGCCTATTAACCTGTAATTCCGGATTGGTGCAGCAAAGCTGTTGCGCAAGCCGGAATTACTTTTGTACGCAGTCCGTGATTTGCTCCATATGAATTTTAAGGTCGTGTGAAAAGTGCCTTTGCATGGTTTACCGTCTGCTTTCAGGCTGTAAAGACAGCTTTGATGAATGCGGTAAAATCTCCGGATTCGGAGTGAAAGTATTTGTGCCGGAAAGACAATTCAGGTACAGCCGTTTTTCTGTTTCTGTATTTACCTGAACCTTAAAGCCATGATCAAAAACTACCTGAAAATTGCTGTCCGCAATTTGACCAGAAATAAAATATTTTCATTAATCAACATTGCCGGTCTTTCGCTTGGGCTTACATGCTGCATGCTGATTGTACTTTATACAAAGGATGAAATAAGTTTTGACCGTTTTCAGGAGAAAAAAGATCATTTGTACAGGATAAAAGTAACCTTGTCGGACGATAAGGAAACGCACACAATCGGCAGTACCAATGCGATCCACGGGCCATCGTTCAAGGCGGAAATTCCGGAAGTGCACGAGTTTGTGAGGACACAAACCAGCTCATTTGTCATCAGGAAAGGCCGCGAACTGCTGAATGAAGATGTCCTTTTTGCCGATAGCAACTTTTTTAATGTTTTTACAATGCCCTTGCTGGCCGGCGATCCGAAAACAGTCCTGAAAGATATCCATTCGATTGTGCTGGCAGAACACATTGCTGAAAAGTACTTTAATACCAAAGATGCGGTCGGCAAAGCCCTGGAACTGAAAATCGGCGATGTGTTTGAAACGTTTACCGTATCGGGTGTAGCCCGGAAATGTCCGCAGAATTCATCCATACAGTTTGAAGCCATTTTGCCTTTTCAGTTTCAGGAGGCCAGAGGCTGGACGGACCATGCGTGGCTGGGCTTTTATATGAACACCTTTGTTTTGCTGCATGACAATACAAATTACCAAACGGTTATTCCAAAGCTTAATCGGATTTTCAAAAGCAAATCGGCGGATGAGATCGGCAAGATCAAGGATTTCAACCAGAAAATCAGTTTCAGTCTTCAGCCTTTTATGGAAGTTCATCTGGACAGCGAATCGAGCGAACTCCGGAACGGGCTTGGACGCGGCGGCAGTCCGGTTTATTCCTATATCCTTTCCGGGATTGCCATTTTCATATTGCTGATTGCCTGTATCAATTTTGTAAATCTTACCGTTGCCAGATCGCTCAACCGCGCCAAGGAAATCGGTATCCGAAAAGTAGTCGGCAGCCAGCGCAAGCAGCTGATGATCCAGTTTCTGGGCGAATCGTTCCTGCTGTCGTTCATTGCATTCAGTTTTGCGCTTTTACTGACAAAGTTCATTCTGCCAACCTTTAATGTACTGACCAATAAGGAGCTGTCACTTTCGTACCTGCTCGATGCACAGCTTGTTACAGGTTATTTGCTGCTGTTTCTGGTAACCGGCATGATTGCTGGATTTTATCCGGCTTTGGTGCTGTCGGGATTCAGTCCTGCGCAGACACTTTATAACCGTACCCGCCTGACACAAAGAAATTACCTTACCAAAGGACTGGTCGTGTTCCAGTTTGCCTTGTCCGTATTTCTGCTGGTTGGCACGCTGGTTATCTATTCCCAGTTCAACTATCTGACAAACAAGAAGCTCGGTTATAATGACAAGAATCTGATGAGTTTCAGTACGGGCCGGGGTGGCCCGGGCAATGAAACACTTGCCACGATTATGGAAGAACTGGAAAATACGACCGGCATTGAATCCGTTGCTGCTTTCAATGGCCATTACAACGGAACCGGTGCAGAGGTGAACGGCAAAAGAATGGATTTCGGGTACATTGGCGTAGACGATCACTTTCTTTCAACATTACAGGTCCCGCTGGTTAAAGGACGTAATTTTTCCAGGAGTTATCCTTCCGATCCGCTGCAATCCGTTGTCGTGAACGAAGCTTTTGTAAAGGAAGCCGGCTGGCATGATCCGATTGGCAAGGAAGTGGATTTTAAATGGAAAAACCAGAAAATGAATGTGATCGGAGTAATCCGGGATTATCATTATGCTTCCCTGAAAGACACGATCAAGCCGTTGTTATTGACGCAGGACCCCAATTATCGTCTGGGAACCGTATATCTCAAACTCAACGCCGCCAACATTCCGGAAACGATCAGAACCGTGGAAAAAATATTCCGGAAGCATGTTCCGTTTATGCCATTCGAGTATCATTTTGAAGATGCTGCCAATTATAAAAGATATGAATCCGAGGCCCGCTGGAAACAGATGATTACGCTTGCAGCGGCACTTTCGATCTTTGTTTCCTGCATCGGTCTGTTTGGTCTGGCTACTTTCAATGCAGAAACAAGGGTTAAGGAAGTCGGGATCAGAAAAGTGCTTGGTGCTTCAGTTTCGAGTATTGCCGCTTTGTTATCCACAGATTTTGTAAAACTGGTTTTGCTGGCGATTGTCATTTCGCTGCCACTTTCCTATTATGCCGTGAATGTCTGGCTTCAGAACTTTCCATACCGGATTGATCTTACATCGTGGTACTTTATTTCGGCTGCATCCATCGCCATTTCCGTCGCCATACTGACAGTGGGTTTTCAGAGTGTAAAAACAGCCTTGCTTGATCCGGTAAAATCGCTCCGGAGTGAGTAAACGGAAGTGCTGGAATGCTGATTTTTATCTTTTCAGACAATTACTGAAAAATGAAATTTTTTTTAGGAACATAACTCCAGGCCAAGTCCAATACCGAACAAAAGTGTCCGTAAGCGGACACTTTTGTTATTTTTATAGCTACTTAATTTCTTGATTATTAGCATATAAGTAAATTTTTTGCTGCGCTGGTACAATATTCATTGCATAGTAGCCGAACCTATGCAACAATACGTTTGCAATCTGTTAGCCATGATAAAAAATTATTTGAAGATCGCCTGGCGGAACGTGCTTAAAAGCAAACTCTTTTCTGCTATCAATGTTTTTGGCCTGTCCGTAGGAATGACCTGCTGCATGCTGCTTTTGCTGTACATTTTAAGTGAAGTTTCGTTTGACAGCCATCATCAGTTTGGCAAGGATATTTATCTGATCAGAAGCGTTCGTATTCAGTCCAACGGAGAAAAAATGGATAATCCGCGTGCGCCTTCGCCTTATGCCGGTGCCATCAAATCGGAATTTCCGGAGGTAAAGCAGGTCACAAGATTATGGCAGAATTTTCTGGAAAACAAAACGCTGCTCAGCGTGGAGGAATCCGGCAAGTCTGTAAAGTCATTTTATGAAACCCGCGGCTATCATGTTGATTCTACTTTTTTCGACGTTTTCACGTATCAGTTTCTGGAAGGTGATGCCAACACGGCACTCGATGACGCGCATGCGGTTGTGCTGTCGGAAGAAGTGGCCAGAAACCTGTTCGGCAGTGCTTCTGCGCTGAATAAAATAATCCGTCTGGGCGGTACAACGGGAAATGGTGAAAATTTCAGGGTTACAGGTGTTTACAAAGATGAAAGTGCACGTTCGCATATTGATGCCCGTTTTTTTGTTTCGATGCATGCCGGCTGGGTTGGCGGTTTTCTGAGAGAGCAGAAGCAGGATTTTACCAACAACAATATGTTTTATACATACGTCCGACTGGCTCCCGGAACGGACGCATCCGGTTTTGAAAAGAAATTGCCTGCATTTATTGATAAATATGCGCGGCAGGATCTGAAGGCGGCCGGTGTTGACAAGCAAATGGCCCTGCTTGCAGTGAACGATATTCACCTTTTTAATCAGATTGAAAGCATTGTAACGCCGACAACAAGCTCCACGTACCTTTATGTGCTGGCATCCATTGGGTTGTTTACGCTGCTTATTGCCTGCATCAATTTCATGAATCTGGCAACAGCCCGTTCTGCGAAACGTGCAGCCGAAGTGGGCATTCGAAAAGTGATGGGTGCCGGAAAAAGCGGGCTGGTCGGGCAGTTTCTGGGAGAATCCATGGTGCTTACGTTTATTGCATTGGCTGTTGCTGCGGTTCTCGTCGTGTTGTTTCTGCCTGTATTTAACGAGCTTGCAGGCAAAATGCTGGATTTCAATGAACTGCTCAAACCTGAAATTATGCTGGCATTTGTCGTGCTGGCCTTTGTAACCGGATTGCTGGCCGGAAGTTATCCCGCATTTTATTTATCTGTTTTCAACCCGCTGGATGTAATAAAAGGAAAATTTGTCAACTCTGTTTCGGCTACGACTTTGCGTAAAGGGCTTGTTGTTGTGCAGTTCGTCATTTCCACCGGGCTCGTTGTGGCTACGCTGGTTATTCAAACCCAGATGAAATACATGCGGGAACAGCCGCTTGGATTTACCAAAGATCAGCAGCTTGTCATTCCTTTGCGAACCGAGGCTGCAAAGCATGCGTATACAGCCTTACGTAATGAGTTTTTACAAAACAGTCAGGTGGAAGGTGCCTCCGGAACATCTTACTATCCGGGAATCCTGAACCCGAGCGATATGTCTCTTTATCCGTCAGATCAAAGTATCCACGAAGCCAAACTTGTTAAAACAAACTGGGTTGCTCCTGATTTTATGAAAACAATGGGATTTGAAATGGCGGCGGGCCGTATGCTATCAGCTGATTTTCCCGGAGATACCAATTATAAAATGGTGGTGAACGAAGCAACCATACGAAAAATGGGCATTCCGCTGGAAAAAGCAGTTGGCAGCAGGCTCCATTTTAAAAGCAATACGGACGACGTAATACATCCTCTTGAAATCGTTGGCGTTGTGAAGGATTTCCACTTTGCCGATCTGCATCAGGCCATTGAGCCTTACGCCTTGTTCCTGAATATGAATTCCGATTTTAACTACATCGTTACGCATGTCAGTTCCAGAGATGCCGGCAAGGTGCTTCCGTTTATCGAAAGCAAATGGAAGTCGCTGGTTCCGGACGAGCCTTTTACATACAGTTTTCTGGATCAGGATTTTCAGAATAATTATGCCGCGGATGCCCGTACTTCGCGCATTGTCAATTCTTTTACACTGATTTCCATCGTTATTTCCTGTCTTGGCCTGTTCGGACTTGCGGCATTTGCAGCACAGCAGAGAATCAAGGAAATAGGTGTTAGGAAAGTGCTGGGCGCTTCCGTGACAAGCATTGTGGCCTTGCTTTCGGGCGATTTTATCAAACTGGTCATTGTTTCCATTGTCATTGCCACGCCGCTTACATGGTATGTAATGAACAAATGGCTGCAGGGATTTGCTTACAAGATCAGTATTCAATGGTGGATGTTTGTGCTGGCCGGCGCGCTTGCCGTATGCATTGCCATCATTACCGTAAGCACGCAGGCGATTAAAGCAGCCGTTACAAATCCTGTAAAATCGCTGAAAAGTGAGTAGCGCAGGCGTTGTGAGATGTAGAATGTGAAATGTAAGATGAGTTGATGGTTGATACTAAGAGCTGCCAGCTAGAAGCTGATAGCTGTTGACTTTTACCATTCTGTATTTATCTTGTAGTTTCCAAAATTAGCATCTTTGCTAATAACCGGAATATTTTCGCAAAAAGATTGTGCTATAATTATTCTGTCAAAAGGATCTCGGTGATAAAAGGGCAGGTTAACTAATGCAACTGTATGCTGAAACGTAATGGGAAGTAAAACAAAGCCGTTTCTGGTTATATAGAGATCAAGTTCTGCATACGGCATTTTGATTTCCAACTTGCCAATACTTATTTTAATTGCTATTTCCCAAAACGTAGCAATACTGATAAATTTACAGTTAATAGGACTGTTTATTATTTGTCTAGCATTTGCTGAAAGTTCAAGATCGCCATTAATAAACCATAATAAGATGTGTGTATCAAGCAAGTATTTCATTGCATATATTCCCGAAAATCATCTAGCGGATCATCAAAATCAGCTGACATTCTGATTTTTCCTTTTGCGCATCCAAATACGGGAACTGCTTTCTGGTTTTGCGATGCAGATTTTTGAACCAGTGAATCAACAAATTCATTTACTTCCTGCTTTAATTCCGGAGGCAGGGTTTGAAGTTTGATGTATAATGAAAGCTCGCTCGTCATCAGATCAAATGTAAGTTCTACTTGTAAAGATATGGAAATACGCCCGCTATGAAAAATAGTTGGCGGTTGTAAATTACCCTCGAACGCAAATGAACAAAAGTGTTCGCTTTTGAACATTGAAAATTTCTGGTTGTTGGTATAATTTATTGATTATAAGCTATTTATGCTTGTTAATAAATTTTGGTATAATATTCTTTAAAATGAAGCTGATGAATAGTAGCAATCCCTGCTGCCTGTATATTTAGCCAAGAAAAACCATGTTTAAAAGTTACCTTAAAATCGCCTTTCGTAACCTCTGGAAAAGCAAGGGTTATGCTTTTATCAATATTGCAGGCCTTGCCGTGGCATTCTGCATCAGCACTTTTTTGTTTCTGACCGCATACTTTGCCTTGTCCTTCGACAATTTTCACAAGGATAACGAACGGTTGTATCAGGCTTATTTTTTCTCGAACGAGCCGGAAAAAGCAGAAAAAGTAGGCTCGATGCCTTTTCCGATTACGCCCGCACTCAAAGCCGAATTTCCCGAAATAGAAGGTGTTACAAGGGTTCTGAACGGCAGCAATGTGGTGGAATACAAAGGGAAATATTTTGATAAGCAAGTTCTTTTTACAGATCCGGATTTTCTGAAAATCTTTACGTTTCCGCTTGTAAAAGGCAGTCCGGAAACGGCACTTCAGGACCTGAGCAGCATAATCATTTCCGAAAATATGGCCGAAGCAGTGTTCGGAAAAGAAGATCCGTTGGGCAAGCCGCTTGATGTGGGTCTGGACGGCAGTAAAAAGCAGTATGTCGTAACGGGGATTTTAAAGGATTTTCCTGAAAATTCATCTATCAAATTTGATGCTTTTATAAGAAGCGAAAACGCAGCGAACTACCAGAATCAAAAAGATCAGTGGGATGCCTATTCGCATCGCGTATTTTTAAAATTAAACCCGAATACAGATCAGGCTTCTTTTGAAAAGCGCCTTAAACCGTTTTCAGCCAAATACTTCGGTGAAAATATCGCTTCATTGAAAAAGAAAGGAGCAAAGCCGGATGAAAAAGGAGATTTGTTTGCCGTACGGATAGAGCAGATCCGGAAAGTGCATTTTGACTCACAGATGTCCGGCGGAGGAAGTGCACCGCTTGCGCTTGTGTATGCGCTGATGGGAATCGGTTTTTTTATCCTGCTCATTGCCTGCATCAACTTCATCAACCTGAACGTGGCAAGATCTTTTATCCGTGCACGTGAAGTAGGCGTCCGCAAATCGCTCGGTGCATTGAAAAACCAGCTTTTTCTGCAGATATGGGGTGAAGCGGGCATCATCTGTTTTATGGGTTTTCTGTCGGGAGTTATCCTGGCGGTTCTGCTGCTGCCTACTTTTAACGCCACTTTCCAGGGAAAATTAACTCTGGATTATTTGCTTCAGCCCGATAAGTTAGCCATTCTGCTGAGCCTTTTCATACTTGTAACTTTGCTTGCGGGCGGTTATCCTGCGTGGCAGATGTCCAAGTTCAACGCGGTGGAAGTGCTGAAAGGAAAAGTTTCCCTGAAGAAGCCCGGTGTATTGCGTAACTCACTGATTGTAGCACAGTTTACTTTGTCAAGTCTGCTGATCTGCTGTACTGTTATTGCCATTCAGCAAGTGGATCATCTGAGAAAACAACCGCTGGGTTTTCAGAAAGAACAGGTCATCAGTATTCCGGTCGGGAAAAAGGTGAACGGACGTCAGGTGCTGATGCGGATGCGGAACAAACTGGAAGGTGATCCCAACGTACTCGGCATTACCGGAAGCGGTGTAAACCTCGGCGTAGGAATTGACAGAGGTACTTCAAGAAGTATTCTTGGGTTTACGTACAAGGAAAAGGAAGTCACAACAGACTGGCTGCATGTGGATTACGATTATTTAAAAACGCTGAATATCAAATTGCTGGCGGGCCGCGAGTTCAGCCCGGCTTATCCTTCGGATACGCTTGACCGGGTTATTATTACGGAAAGCATGGCCAGAATGATTGCAGAGCCCGAGCCGGTCGGTAAATTTTTCCAGACAGATACAGCCGGTGCCAAATACCAGATCATCGGCCTCATTCCCGACTTCAACCTGTATTCTTCCAAGAATGAAAAGAAGCCGATCACCATGCATGTTTCCGGTTCGGAAGCGATCAATTATATATTTGTGCGCGTAACGCCGCAGAGCCTTAAAGGTGCTATGGACAAGTTCAGGGAAATCTGGGATGAAGTGGCGCCCGGATCCGAATTTATTGGTTCCTATGTGGATGAAAATACAAATTCATGGTACCGCGAGGAAGAACAGCTTTCGCAGGTTTTCAGTCTGGCTTCCGGCATTGCCATTATGCTTTCCTGCCTCGGCCTTTTTGCTGTTGCACTGATTGTCATTGAGCAGCGTACCAAAGAAATCGGCGTTCGTAAAGTGCTGGGTGCAAGCATATCCAATCTGGTTTTTGTTCTGTCGCGTGACTTTGTGAAACTGGTGCTGGTCGCTATTTTCATCGCATCGCCGCTTGCGTGGTTTTTTATGCAGAAATGGCTGGATAATTACCCGTACCGCATTGAGATAAATCCATTGGTATTTGTTCTGGTCGGGCTTTCCGCCATCATCGTGGCAGTCTTTACCGTCAGTTTTCAAAGCATCAAGGCAGCATTGATGAACCCGGTAAATTCATTGAAAAGCGAATAAATTGTCGTGTGATGACAAGCGAGTAATATCCCAATCCATACTATAAAGCCATGATCAAGAATTATCTGCTGATTGCACTGCGCAATCTTGCCAAAAACAAAGTTTACTCATTCATCAATATTACTGGCCTTGCCGTCGGGATTGCCATTGCCATGCTGATCGGCCTTTGGGTCTGGGATGAACTTTCCTATAATAAATACCACAGGAATTACGACAAGATTGTGCAGGCATGGGTAAGCCAGACTTTTAATGAACAAACGGGCAGCGGCACGGCTGTTTCCATTCCGGCGGCTGTTGAAATGACCACCAAGTATTCGGCCGATTTCAAATATACGTCACTTGCTTCCTGGAATAACAGTCATTTACTTACGAATGGCGAAAAGAAAATCAATAAACCGGGCATGTATGCACAGCCGGATCTGCCTGAAATGCTTTCTTTGAAAATGATCCGCGGCGATTATGCCAGTGCACTGAAAAACCCGGGTTCCATCATCATAGCGGAGTCTGTAGCCAAAGCACTTTTCGGAAATGAAGATCCGCTGAACAAAACGCTCAAACTGGATATCAGGAAAGATGTTAAAATTACGGGCGTTTATGAAGACATTCCGTTCAATTCTGATTTCAGAGAACTGATGCTTGTCTTGCCGTGGAACGATTATCTGGTTTCCGAAAACTGGCTTAAAAATGCGCAGACGCAATGGGGAAATCATTCGTTCCAGTTTTTTGCACAGGTTGCGGATCAGGCGGATATTGATAAAGTGTCGCTTAAGATAAAAGATGTGGAGCTGCCGCATGCATTTTCCAAAACGGACAAGCCGCAGTATTTCCTGCATCCGATGAGCCGCTGGCACTTGTATTCCGAGTTCAAAGACGGCAAAAACGTAGGCGGAAGCATTCAGTTTGTGTGGCTGTTCAGCATCATCGGCGTTTTTGTGCTGCTGCTTGCCTGCATTAATTTCATGAACCTGAGCACTGCACGTTCGGAAAAGCGTGCGAAGGAAGTCGGAATCCGGAAATCCATCGGTTCATTGCGGAACCAGCTGATTTTTCAGTTTCTGAGCGAATCTTTTCTGGTTGTCATTTTGGCGCTTGTACTCGCTGTCCTCATTGTTTTGCTGGCGCTTCCTGCCTTTAATGAATTGTCCGGCAAGCATGTAAGTCTTCCGTTTGCCTATTTTCAGTTCTGGCTGGCCATTCTTGTATTTGCTTTGTTCACCGGTCTTATTTCAGGAAGTTACCCGGCATTTTACCTTTCTTCTTTCAACCCGCTGGCTGTTCTGAAAGGTACCTTTAAAGTTGGCAAATGGTCGGCTGTGCCGCGTAAAGTAATGGTTGTCATGCAGTTTACCGTTTCCATTACGCTCATTATCGGAACAATCATCGTTTTTCAGCAAATTCAACATGCCAAAAACCGGCCGGTCGGTTACGACCGGCAGGGATTGCTTCAGATCCGCATTTCACCAAATATCTTCGGAAAGTATTATCCGCTTCGTGACGATCTTTTGAAAACAGGCATGGTCAGTGAAATGAGCGAATCTTCCAGCCCGACCACGGATATTTATTCCAATCAGATCGGTTTTGAGTGGGAAGGAATGACACCCGGTTCCGTGCCGCTTTTCGGGACAATTGCATGTACGCATGATTTCGGAAAGACAATCGGCTGGAAAATTATAGAAGGCCGTGATTTTTCACGCGATTATTCTACTGATACAGCTGCATTTATCCTGAATGAATCAGCGGTCAAACTGACGGGAATCAAAAATATCATTGGCAAAACAATCCGTTTTAACGGCAAGCCGCGGCAGGTCGTGGGTGTCGTCAAGGATATGGTCATGCAGTCGCCGTATGAGCCGGCCATGCCAACTGTTTTTCTGATGGATTACGAATGGGCCAATCTGATCAATATCAAGCTGGCACCGGGTGTTCCGGTTGACAAGGCACTGAAAAGGGTAGAGGCCGTTTTCCGCAAACACGATCCGGATTCTCCGTTCGAGTTCAAGTTTGCCGATGAGGAATACGATGCCAAGTTCCGCTCTGAAGAAAGAATCGGAAAGCTGGCCCGTGTATTTGCCGTGCTGGCCGTATTTATTTCCTGCCTCGGACTGTTCGGGCTTGCCGCCTACACGGCCGAGCAGCGTACAAAGGAAATCGGGATTCGCAAGGCGCTTGGCGCAAGCGTAGCGCAGATGTGGGCCATGCTTTCCAAAGAATTTGTTTATCTTGTTACGATTTCCTGCATCATTGCTTCGCCTATCGCCTTGTATTTCCTGAATGACTGGCTTCAAAAATACCAGTATCATATTGAACTGAGCTGGGTTGTGTTCGCTGTTTCTGCATTTACCGCTATTGTCATTACGCTTTTGACTGTGAGTTTTCAGGCTATAAAAGCAGCATTGATGAACCCGGTAAAATCTTTGCGGAGCGAGTAGTATTTAACCGGATGAAAGCGATTGGTCGATAAAATCAGGCATACTGTCTGCCAGCAGAGCCCAGTGGCAGATCGGGGTTCAGGTGCATTAAACGTTTGTGAAAAAAGGTCCTCTAACCTTCATAAACAAACACTTTAATACTTGAAACCATGAAAAAGATCATCTTAGCCATCGCAACAGTCATTGCTCTGACAGCAGGAAACAGCTTCGCACAACGCCCATATGGCAGGCATGAAATTCCGGCTGCAGAAAATTCGCGGATAGATGATATCAATGAAAATATCCGGATCAGCAAACTGAACGAAATTGTAAATCTTTCCCGCAAGCAGGAAAAGCAGCTGAAAAGAATTAAAGACCATTATGACCGCCTGCAATCGTCCAACAGAAGATATAATTCGCATCGGGATTTCCGGCGGCTGGAGACCCGGAAGCAGCAGGAAATACTTTCTGTACTGACTCCGGTTCAGCGCCAGCGCTTGTATGCCTATCAGCACGCCAACCGCCTTGACAGCAAATACCGTAGCCGAAGAGGATAAGCACGAGTAAAGCACCAAGCTAACCATAAAAAAGCAACCCGTATCAGGCAAGTTTATGCCGGTGCAGGTTGCTTTTTAATTTGCCGTTACAGATAAAAAAACGCCTGCCGTTCAAATTTAAAATGTGCCGTTTAACATTATTCCACCAAGTACCTTGCATCACAAAGTACCTTAGTATACATTTGTTTGTCAATTGAGAGTTGATGTAAAATGATGTAAATCCGACATTTCTGAATAATCTTTTTAAAAGAGCCACAGGCACTTATCGGATTTGCTATGCCTTTTTTGAATCTGTTAGCCATCTAAAATTTAGCTATGAAAACCATTTTTTCTTACCTTTTTTTCCTTTTGATTTACGGTTTGGTCTGTCTCAGCAAGCCTGCCCTTGGTCAGACGGTTCATTCCGGAAGCACCATTTCAGGCGTTGTCAAAGATTCGGTCACCGGAAAGCCGCTCGATTACATTACTATCAATCTGATGACGGATAAAGACGTAGCATTAAAGGCTGATTTTACCAAAACGGACGGATCATTTGCTTTCCGGAACCTCAAACCCATCAAATATACAGTCGTGATTGTAGGCGTTGGTTACCGGAACAAATCGGTTGAAGCCGATCTTTCGGACAGTACAAAAAGGATTACGGAGCTTGGGCCGGTTTTCATTGCACCAAGTGTTACTGGTCTGAAAGAAGTGACCGTAACAAGTATCAAGCCCATTGTAAAACAGGAAGTTGACCGCATGTCGTATGATCTGCAGGCTGATCCGGAAAGCAAGGTGTTCAGCGTACTGGAAATGATGCGGAAAGTACCTTATCTTTCACTGGATGCGGACGATAATATTTATCTGAAGGGAAACGCAGATTTCAGAATTCTGATTAATGGAAAGCCGTCGAGTATGGTGGAAAGAAGTTACAAGGAAGTTTTGAGGAGCATGCCTGCGTCTTCCATCCAGCGGATTGAAGTCATTACAACGCCGCCTGCCAAGTACGATGCGGAAGGTTTGGCGGGCATTATCAATATCATTACCAATAAAAAGGTTGATAACGGTTACAGCGGCACCATTAACGTCAGCGAACGCTTTCCGATCGGAGGACCCGGGTTTGGCGGTTCACTTTCTGCTAAGCTTGGCAAGTTGGGAATGACGGCTCTTGCGGGTGGCAGTCAGTATAATACGCCTTCCACGCAGAATATGCTTTATCAGAAAAATTTTGGTTCTGAACCGACAAACCTGTTTCAGAACGGATCGGCAAAATCGGCGTACAGGAACGGCTATATCGGTTATGAAGTAACTTACGAGCTGGACAGCCTGAACCTTTTCAGCGCACAGATCAATCTGAACGGAAGCAGATCGGACGGTTCGGGGTTTCAGCGTTCCGCACTCAGCGGCAACAGCGGAATTTTGCAGGGATATGAAATCATCAACAACAATGACGGAAAAGGAAGCGGTATGGATGCTGCCTTGAATTATCAAAAGGGTTTTAAAGCTGATAAAAACAGGCTGCTCACTTTCTCTTACCGTTACTATGGTTTCAACAACATTCAGAACAGCAATCTTTCCATTTTGGACCGGATCAATTATGAAACGCCGGATTACCGGCAGATCAATGACCAGCGCTTCGCGGAGCAGACTTTTCAGGTCGATTTTGTTTATCCGGTAAAAAAACTGGGCATTGAAGCAGGTATAAAAGGCATTATGCGCGACAATAACAGCGATTTTCGTTACAGCATTTTCAATGCCGAAAACAAATTGTTCGAGATTGATCGGGGTATGAGCAACATGTTCAGCAACACGCAGAATGTGTTCGGTGCTTACAATACGTACCAGTACAATTTCAAGAAATGGGGATTTAAAGCAGGTGCAAGGATTGAACAGACCATTGTAAATGCCGATTTCATTTCTACGGATTCCAGAGTAAAACAAAACTATTTCAATGTAATTCCGTCTGTTTCCATTAACCGCAAGATGAAGGATAACAGCGGTCTGAACTTTGGTTATACGCAGAGGATACAGCGGCCGGGCATTTATCAGCTGAACCCGTTCATTGACCGTTCCAATCCGAGTTTTGAAAGAACAGGCAATCCGGGTTTGCGGCCGGCATTCGTGCACGATCTGCAGCTGGGCTACAGCAAGTCAAAGAAGGCATCCGTTAATTTCGGTATAGGGTATACGCAGTTTAAAGACCTGATTTTTGGCGTTGCGGTTTTCAATCCGGAAACGGGTGTCACCCGCACTTCTTTCGGAAATACGGGCCGGGCAAGACTGATCAGCGGAAACCTTAACCTGAATTACCCGATTTCAAAAGAATGGAATTTCAGTATGAACATGCGGCTGGCGCATGGAAAAGTAGAAGGGATTGTGAACGGCGCGCAGATCACAAACAGCGGACTGATGTATCAGTTGGCTGTTTCCAGCGGTTACCGTCTTCCAAAAGACTGGCGGGTTAATGCCAATCTGAACATTTATGGCCCGAACCTGAATTTGCAGGGAACATCCAATTCCATGGTCAGTCCGTCTTTCAGTATTAACAAAGATATTATCAAAGACAAACTGACTTTTTCGGCTGCGGCGAACAATCCGTTTACCAAATTCCGGAAATACCATACCGAAACCTCCGGGCCGAATTTTTCACAATACAATGACAGAAGAGATTATTTCCGGTCTTTCAACCTGAGCGTAAACTACAAATTCGGCCGTCTGAAAGAAGCAATCCAAAAAAACAAGCGTAGCATCCGCAACGACGACGTGCAGAACTGAAAGGAAAATGCGACAGGCATGTTTTATTAAGAGTGCGGCAGCCTTTATTAGTAACCGCATAGTTCCAGAAATACAGGAAGCCGCTCTGCGGCCAGTTGTGAACAATGAAGGGCTTATTTTGCATACGTAAAATCAGCTCCGCAGGAGCTACCTGTTTATAGCAAAGCAAATTCATATTTGTTTTTTGTTGCTCCGGAGGAGCATCCTTGGGTTGACCTATAATCAGGAGGCCCCGCCGGGGCCGATGGTATTTGTGGCAATGCTATTGCTATAAACAGGGAGCCGCTCCGCGGCCAATTGTGAACAATGAAGGGCTTATTTTGCATACGTAAAATTAGCTCCGGAGGAGCTAACTGTTTATAGCAAAGGAAATTTGTGCGAGTTTTTTGTTGCTCCGGAGGAGTATTTTTTGGATTGACAAATGATAAGGAGGCCCCGCCGGGGCCCAATGGTATTTGTGGCAATGTTATTGCTATAAACAGGGAGCCGCTCTGCGGCAGGCCTTAAACAAGAAAGGGTTTTTTTTACATACGTAAAATCAGCTCCGGAGGAGCTAACTGTTTATAGCAAAGGAAATTTGTGCGAGTTTTTTGTTGCTCCGGAGGAGTATTTTTGGATTGACAAATGGTAAGGAGGCCCCGCCGGGGCCCAATGGTATTTGTGGCAATGTTATTGCTATAAACAGGAAGCCGCTCTGCGGCAGGCCTTAAACAAGAAAGGTTTTTTTTACATATGCAAAGTCAGCTCCGGAGGAGCTAACTGTTTATAGCAAAGGAGATTTACATGAGTTTTTTGTTGCTCCGGAGGAGCATCCTTGGGTTGACCTATAATCAGGAGGCCCCGCCGGGGCCGATGGTATTTGTGTCGGTGCAATCTCTACAAACAGGAAGCCGCTCCGTGGCAGGCGGCAAACAATAAATGGCCTAATTGCCGGATCAAGCATTTGGATCGATGCCCGTTCAGTGCTGTACAAACTGTTCAATATCGAACAGATTACTTTTAAATTATTTATGTAAATAGCTTATATTCAGATATTTATGTAATTGGTACAGGATTTATACTTCCGAAAGTATGAAAGTTGCATCTTTCTTGAACCTGATTAATTATTTTCCTGAAAAGCCATGGTCCATAACTATCTTAAAATTGCATGGCGTAACCTTTTTCGCAACAAGGTTTACAGCTTTATAAACATTGCCGGGCTCGCCATGGGCATAGCTGCTTTCCTGCTGATCCTGGAATATGTGAGCTTTGAGAAAAGTGTAAACCAGTTTCATGCCAGCCTTCCGGATATGTACCGAATGCTGAACATTAATCCGAAAGGTGAAACCTGGACGGAAGTGGAACCGGGCTGGGGCGCACAGGCAAAACAGAACTTTCCGGAAATAAAGGAATACTGCCGTTTTGCGGAAGGATATGCAAAAGGTATTGTGAAAAGAGCAGATGCAAAGGCGGAACCATTCCGGGAAGCCAATATCGGATATGCAGAAGGTAACTTTTTCGATTTTTTCAGTTTTCCGTTGCTGGCCGGAAACAAGGCCGCACTCAGTAAGCCGAAAGTTGTTTTCATATCGAAAAATTCTTCGGTAAAATATTTCGGAAATGACGATCCGATCGGTAAAGTACTGACACTTTCGAACCAGTTTGGAACGCATTCCTATTCCGTAGAAGGGATTTATGAAATACCCGCGAATTCCGATATTCAGTTTGATATGATATTTTCACTGGAAACGCTGGCCAATCCGGCAAACCTTAACGGAAACGACTGGGCAACGCTGGATAATCTGGATTCCCAGTTTTTGAGCACGTACTTTTTGCTTGCACCAAATACAAATGTAAAAAGCCTTGAAACTAAGCTGAGCAAGTTGCGTGATGAGCTGAAAACGGATAAAGACGGCGTAAAATTCGGATTGCAGGCATTTGGAAATGTACATCTTTCTGAAAAGCTGGGCGATACTTACCAAACCAGCGGCAACCTGAAATATGTTTATATGCTGCTGATCATTGCCGTTCTTATTCTGCTGATCGCATGGTTCAATTACATTAATCTTTCTACGGCGAATGCGTTCAAACGGGCGAATGAAGTGGGCGTCCGCAAAGTGATCGGTGCTACGCCGGGTAATCTGATTGCACAATTTCTCGGGGAATCCATGCTGGTGAACATGCTTGCGATTTCCTCGGCTGTATTGCTGATCAGTGTTCTTCAGCCATTTTTCAATGAACTGGTCGGAAAAGAACTTTCACTGGCAACGCTGGGCAATTCTTCCATGTGGCTTGCAGGCGCCTGTATTCTGTTGTCGGGTTCGGCAATTTCTGGCGTGTATACCGCATTTGCATTATCCAGGTTCAATCCGGTTAAAATCCTGAAAGGAAATCTGGTAAAATCGACCAAAGGCATTTTGCTTCGAAAATCGCTTGTAATTTCACAGTTTACGATTTCCATTGTACTCATCCTTGCAACGATTGTCATATACGCTCAGCTGCGTTTCATGCAAAGCCGGAACCTGGGAATCAGTACAGAACAGTTGCTGGTTGTACGCGGTCCGGAAGCAGGCAATGACAGCACTTACCAAACGCGGCAGGCTGCTTTTTACAATGAGCTGGGCCGGCAGAGCTATGTAAAGGATTACAGCCTTTCCGGAACGGTGCCGGGAAACTGGTACAATTTCAAGACTTCCGGTTTTACACAGTCGGGTTCCAGGCCGGGTGATGAATTCAAAACCTATTCATTTGCCATTATCGACAACCATTATCTTGATACTTACGGCATCCAGCGGAAAGCCGGACGAAATTTTACATCACAGGAAGTCCGGGTAGACTGGAACAGCAACAGCAAAGTTATCCTGAATGAAAAAGCCGTGGAGCAGTTTGGCTTCCAGTCTGCAGAAGAAGCCGTTCAGAACAAAATCAAATGGGATGAAAGGTATCTGGAAGTAATCGGCGTTGTCAAGAATTATCATCATACGGGCTTGCAGCATGCCATTGACCCGATTATCTTTTACCCTCAAAACAACAACACTTACATCACAATCAGGCTTGCGCCGGGACATATTCAGGACAAAATGGCCCGGATGGAAAGCATGTACAAAAACTACTTTGCCGGCAATCCGTTCGATTACTTTTTTGCGGATGAAAACTTTAACAAGCAGTATGTTTCTGAAAAGCAATATGGCAAAATATTCACTTCTGCATCGGTTTGGGCCATTTTCATAGCCTGTATGGGATTGTTCGGACTGGCTACATTTACGGTTGAAACCCGGACAAAAGAAATCGGGATCCGGAAAGTACTCGGTGCTTCGGTGGCCAGCATAGCCGGTTTGCTGTCAGCAGATTTTCTAAAACTTGTTTTTGTATCCATAATCATTGCAAGTCCGCTTGCGTGGTATTTTATGAACAGCTGGCTGGAGGGTTTTGAATATCAGGTCAAATTGAGCTGGTGGATTTTTGCCGCCGGAGGCACTACGGCCATTCTGATTGCCGTACTGACGGTCGGTTTTCAAAGCATCAAAGCCGCAATGGTAAATCCGGTAAAGTCGCTGAAGAGTGATTGATGGAAGCTGTTGGTTGCGAGCTGTTAGCTTTTGGTTTTAAACCAATTGCTAAAAGCCGGTTACAAATCGCTTACATTTCAATGTCAGAAATTTACTTCTAACCAATAAAAGCTAACTGCCAATTGCTAATAGTGAATTGTAAACTGCTTACATCTCGATTCGAAATTTTATATCCAACCAATAACCGCTAATAGCCAATCGCTAAAAGCCAGGTACAAATCGTTGCCATTTAATTCAGAAATCTTATATCTAATTAATAAAAGCTAACAGCCAATCGCTAACAGCCAACTGCCAGAAGCCATGTTAAAGAACTATCTCAAAATTGCATTCCGGAACCTGATCAAACATAAAGCGTTCAGCTTTATTAACATTGCCGGTATAGCCATCGGACTGGCTTGTTTTCTGTTGCTTTCCCTTTATGTAAAAGATGAGCTGAGTTATGATCGTCATCATGCCAATGCAAACCGTATTTACCGGCTTTCACGCACATTTATTTCCACTGACGGAACAGAATCGCTGCGGCTCGGACAGGCTGCCCCGCCGTTCGGCCCGCTTGTAAAGCAGGATTTTCCGCAGGTGGAAGAAGTCGTGCGGTTACTCCAGATGGGGGCGCTTTTCAGGTACGGCGACAAGGTTTTTGAAGAAGAAGATCTGTTTGTGGCGGAACCGGCCATTTTCAAGGTATTTACCTTTCAAGTGCTGCAGGGAAATGCAGCCAGCGCGTTGGAAAACCCTTTTTCTGTTATGTTTTCAAAACTAATGGCGGAAAAATACTTTGGAAACGAAAATCCGGTAGGAAAGACCGTGCGGCTGGATAACCAGTTTGATTATACTGTTACAGGGGTTTTCGAGCCGCTTCCTTCGCAGTCACATTTCCATCCGCAATTTCTGGTTTCCTTTTCCTCGCTGAACGACGACCGCGTTTATGGTGCCGAAAACCTGCGCACCAACTGGGGCAATAACGCTTTTTCAACTTTTCTGCTGCTTCCTGAAAATTACAATCCGCAGAATCTCGTAAATGCATTTCCGGCGTTTCAAAACCGGCATATAGAACCCAATGCATCCAAATATTCGCGTCTTGACCTTATGAAGCTGACCGATATTCACCTGCATTCGCATACGGATTCGGAGATAGAGGCAAATGGCGATATTCAGTATGTATATCTTTTTTCTGCCATTGCACTTTTTATCCTGATCATTGCCTGCATTAATTACATGAACCTTGCTACGGCGCGCTCGGCAATGCGTGCGAAGGAAGTCGGCATGCGTAAGGTCATCGGTGCAGTGCGGTATCAGCTTATCCGTCAGTTTCTGAGTGAATCCCTGCTGCTGGTTATCATCGGGCTGTTGCTGGCTATGGTAATCATCGTTCTTTGTCTTCCGTATCTCAATTCATTTACACAAAAACAGTTATCGTTCAGATCGCTGCTTGATCCGGTATTTTTGTCGATTGTGGTTTGCATTACGTTGTTCACGGGTCTGATTGCCGGCAGTTATCCTGCTTTTTTCATGACATCGTTTCAGCCGCTCAGTGTTTTCAGGGGAAAGATCACAACGGCACTGAAAAAAGGAACGCTGCGTCAGGTGCTCGTCGTAACTCAATTTGCAATTGCCGTTGTTCTCATCATCAGTACGACTGTGGTTTACAAGCAAATGCAATACATCAGAAATTACGAGTTGGGTTATGCCAAAGATCAGGTTGTACTGCTGCGCGCGGGAAACGATACGACCACCAACTTTGAAAGTCTCAAACAGCGTTTCAAAGCAAACAGCAATATCCTGGAAGTCGGTCGGTCGTCCCGCATTCCTTCCGGCAGGCTGCTGGATTCCTGGGAAGCCTATGTTTCCAAAGGCGATTCCATGGCTCCGAGCAACATCAATATAAAATCATTATCTGTAGATGAGGATTTTATATCCGCTTACGAAATTGAAATGGCTGCTGGCAGGAATTTTTCACGCGATTATTCTACTGACAAAACAAACGGTTTTATCCTGAACGAAACGGCCATAAAGCTGATGGGGTATAAGAATCCGGCAAGCGCAATAGGCGACCGTTTCGGTTACGGCCCGATTCGCGGCCAGATTATCGGCGTTACCAGGGATTATCATTTTGAATCGCTCCATCAGAAAGTGGCACCCGTTGTCATGTTCCGCCAGAATGACCGCCTCGGCTGGATGTCGGTGCACATAGCCGGCAGAAACATCAAGGAATCGCTTGCGCATATCAAGGCGGTTTGGCAGCAGGAATTTCCAGACCGTCCGTTCAATTACGGATTTTTGGATCAGCGGTTTGGCGAACTTTATGCACGTGAACAGACGCAGCAACTGCTTTTTGGAATTTTTGCAGGCATTGCCATTTTTATTTCCTGCCTCGGACTGCTCGGACTTTCCATGTTCATGGCCGAAATCAGAATCAAAGAAATCGGTGTGCGCAAAGTGCTCGGGGCTTCGGTGACCAGTCTGGTTATTTTACTTTCCAACGATTTTCTAAAACTGGTCGTTATTGCCATTCTGATTGCATCGCCGGTTGCATGGTATGCCATGAACAGCTGGCTGCAGGATTTTGCCTATCATACGGAAATTCAATGGTCTGTTTTCGCTTTTGCGGCTGTCATTTCCATTGCCATTGCCTTATCCACGATCAGTTTCCAGAGCATAAAAGCAGCATTAATTAATCCGGTAAAGTCGCTGAAAACCGAATAACGTGAGTTGTTTCTGGCTTTTGGCTTTTGGCTATTAGCAAGCCGTTGATCGGCAATTATAAATTTCAATAATCAGCCTGAATTGAGTTGCCGACTACCTAAAAAAACTGAAACCCATTTAGTAATCGCTAACCGCTAAAAGCTAACTGCTAAAAGCTGAAAGCTAACCGCAATTAAACCCATGCTAACGAACTATCTGAAAATTGCTTTCAGGAACCTTGTCAAGAACAAGACCTATTCTCTTATCAATATCATCGGGCTGGCGCTGGGAATGGCAGTTTCCGTGCTGATACTCATTTTTGTCATGCATGAATTCAGTTATGATCAGTTTCATGTCAACAATACACGCATATACCGCATTCTTTCTCAGATTAAAATGGGCGACAATGACATGCAGTTTACTTCGTTTTCGGCCAAGCTGGGTCCGGCACTGAAGGAGTATAACCCGCAGGTTCAGGATTATGTAAGAGTCAAGCCTGCTTATCAGAAAGTAGTCATGCGAAATCCGGAAAAAGGCGGTGAGCTGTTTTATGAGCCGGGCTTTCTGTTTGCCGATCCTTCCTTTTTCAAGGTTTTTTCATTTAAATTAAAAGAAGGAAATCCGGACACGATACTGGAAAAACCATTTACAATGGTCATATCCGAACGTGCTGCACGAAAGTATTTCGGAAACCGGCAAGCATTGGGAAAAACGCTGGTTTACGAGGGCAAGCACATGATGCAGATCACCGGTATCGCACAGGACCCTCCGTCCAATTCCACGTTTGATTTTGATTTTGTAGTGTCCGCGTCCACTTTCCCGAAGCTGAGCGAACAGGATAAGAACAACTGGGAAGTAGCCGGGATTTTTACAACTTATCTTTTGCTGGACTCTGAAAAATCAAAATACATTGTTGAAAAAAACATTAAAAGGGAAGGCAACAAAACGGGTGCATTTGACAGTACGGCGAATTACAAACTGGAAAGTTTCGGTGGCATTCACCTCGGCAATAATTTCAATGAATCAGGCAACACCAAGCTGATTTATATTTTTGCCGGCGTTGCCGTGGTGATCCTTCTTCTGGCATTGTTCAACTACATGAGCCTTACAACCGCCCGTGCAACAATGCGGGCAAAGGAAGTGGGCGTAAGGAAAGTGGTTGGCGCTGGCAAAAACGGTCTGGTCCGGCAGTTTTATGTCGAATCCGTACTGGTTTGTACGCTTTCGTTTGCGCTGGCTTTTGTTTTGGTTAATATGATGCAGCAGCCGTTTTACAATCTGCTTGATCTTCGTATCGACTCGTCCTTTCTGCTTTCACCTGGATTTATCGGATTTTTAGCTTTGCTGCTCATGGTCAGTGCACTGATTGCCGGCAGCTATCCGGCATTGATTCTGTCGGGGTTTGCACCGCTGGATGTGTTGAAAGGAAAGTTTGGAGGAGCGCAGAACGGCGCTTCGGTGCGGCGCATATTCATGGTTTTCCAGTTTGCCGTATCCATTACACTCATCGTTTGCAGTCTGGTGGTGAATAATCAGCTGCAATTTATGCAGACCAAAAAACTGGGGCTTTACAAAGATCAGGTGCTGAGCATTCCTTTGAGTGCCACTATGGCACCGAATTATTTTCCGATGCGGAATGAAATCCGGGAGCAAACAGGCGTTGATCAAGTGGCTTTTACCAATGCCGGTCTTTTTAAGGGCTACAATATGTTTTTTCTCAAAAATTTTACAACCGGAAAAGATGTCAGTCTTACTTATATGGTTGTGGATAAAAACTTTACCCGCACCCTTGGACTGAAATGGAAAACGGAGCCTGCGGCGGAAATATGGAAAGACCGGAACTACGTGGTTGTGAATGAAACAGCCGTACGGCAATTGGGCATGAAAGGAAACCCGATCGGGCAGAAAGTGGGGGAAAATGACGAAATTGCGGGTATTTTAAAGGATTTTCATTTTTCATCCGTTCAGAACGAGATCAAGGCCATGGGACTTTTTGTTGTGAACGATACTTCCAATGTCCTGAAAGTTCCCGGCGCAACCGGCGTTTTGTATGTCCGGCTGGATCCGAAAGCTGACCTGAAAGAGAAAGTGGCAGCAATCGGCGGAATTTTCAAAAAATATGACCGTGAGAAGCCGTTCGAGTATTACTTTCTGGACGATGCTTTCAATGAAACTTTCAAAACGGAAATCCGCATGTCCAGAATGTTTTCGGTATTTACGGCTTTTGCTATTTTCATTGCCTGCATAGGACTTTTCGGACTGGTGACATTTACTGCCGAAATCCGGACAAAGGAAATCGGTATCCGCAAAGTGCTGGGCGCTTCAGTAGCCGGAATCGTTGCGCTGCTTTCTCGTGATTTTATCAGACTGGTGCTCGTAGCCATTGTTCTGGCTATTCCGGCAGCTTATTATTTGATGAACAAATGGCTGCAGGATTTTACTTACCGCATCCAGATTCCGATATGGATTTTAATTGTTTCGAGTATTTCAGCTATTGCCATTGCATTGCTGACGATCAGTTTCCAAAGCATAAAAGCAGCACTGATGAATCCGGTGGAATCGCTGAAAAGTGATTAGTTGTTGGCTTTTAGCTATTGGCTACTAGCTGTCAGATTATTGCTGATTGTCCATAATTAGTTTTTCACAGTTAACCACCGGCTGCTAACAGCTAATCGCTAACAGCCGGCAATACTGTCCGGCGTGGAAGATGTAATGTTCGTTTTTGAACACCTGGTTAATGATTTTTTAAGTTAATCCGTTGAATTGTAATAAGTTAAAGATTCGGTACAAGTTTTGTATTTCAGATAACCAAATACTAACAGCTAACAACCCATAGCTAATAGCCAAAACCCATAAACAACTTCCAACTCCGACCATCAATGTTAAAAAACTATCTCAAAATTGCATTTCGTAACCTCTGGAAGCACAAGGTATTTTCGTTTATCAATATTATGGGGCTTACGGTCGGCATGTCGGCTTGCTTTCTGATATTTCTGTATGTCAATTTTGAACTGAGCTACGACGCTTTCAATTCCAAGGCAGATCGTATTTACAGGCTCGTAACGGACATCAAGACGCCTTCCGAAACCATTAACACCGGTGTTACTTCATGGGCATTTGCACCGAGCATGAAAAACGATTTGCCGGAAGTAGATGCCTTTACGCGCGTAAGCGGAGGCAGTTTTCTGGTCCGGAAAGGCGATGTCAAATTTCAGGAGGAAAAAACGGTTTTTGCCGATTCTTCACTTTTCAGGGTCTTTGATTTCAAACTGATAAAAGGAAACCCGGCTACTGCGCTGAAAGATCAGCTTAGCCTGGTTTTTACGGAAAAAGCAGCCAAAAAATATTTTGGCGACGCCGATCCGATCGGGCAGACGCTGCTGTTGTCCGGCGAAGGATTTCCCGCGATTGTAACGGGCATTATGAAAGATATTCCGGAAAATTCGCAGATCAAAGGCGATATGTTCGTGTCCATGTCGACGCTTACGCAAAAGTTCAACAAAGGACTGGATGAGCAATGGGGCAATTTCGGGGCAACGACTTACCTGCTTCTGAAACCGGGAACCACCGGAAAAGCGCTTGAAAAAAAGCTGCCGGAATTTCTGAAAAACCGTGCGGGAAAACTCATGAACGAACTGAACATGCATTATACCTTGTTCCTGGAACCGCTCAGGGATGTGCATCTGCTTTCGACCCGCGGATCGGATGAAGCCGGAAGTATGAACAACGTATATATATTTTCGGTTGTGGCTGTTTTTATCCTGCTCATTGCCTGTATCAATTTTGTAAACCTGACTACGGCGCGTTCCGTGGAAAGAGCAAAAGAAGTCGGTATCCGCAAAGTCGTGGGTGCCCCGAAATGGCTGATTGCGAGACAATTTATCAGTGAATCCATTTTACTGTGCCTGATCGCGTTTGTGTTTGCCATTGTTTTGTCGGCCGTACTCCTTCCTTTATTCAATAACCTGTCGGGTAAAATAATCAGTGACGGTATGCTGGATAACTTGCCTTTTGTGCTTGGATTGCTTGTCGCTTCCATTGTGATCGGCATACTGGCAGGAATTTACCCGGCGCTTGTTTTGTCATCTTTTGAGCCTGTTGTGGTTTTGAAAGGACGATTTACGACAAGTTTCAAAGGTGCTTTGTTAAGAAAAGGACTGGTTGCCGTTCAGTTTGCCATTTCCATTGCGCTGATTATTGCCACGATTGTCGTTTATACCCAAATGGATTTCATGCGCAACCGCGATCTGGGTTTCAGCAAGGATCAGATGCTGATTATCAATTCCGAAGGTGATCCTAAAAAAGAAGCATTCAAAGAATCGCTCGCCAGTCTGAGCGGTGTGAAATCGACTGCCACATCGTCCAGCGTACCGGGAAGCGGCAATCCGGGCGCGTATTCCGAGATTGAGAACAAAAGCGGCGACATGCAGATTGCCAATCTTGACCTTTACTTTGTAGACTTTGACTATATTCCTCAGTTTAAACTGAAAATGGCTGCCGGACGCCCGTTTTCACGGGAATTTGGTACGGATACGACGCAGGCCATGGTCATCAATGAAGCGGCGGTAAAATTGTTCGGGTACAGTTCTCCGGAGCAGGCAATCGGCAGGCGTTTCAAGCAATGGGGGCGTGAAGGAAAAATTGTCGGGGTTATCAAAGATTTTCATTTCAGGGCGTTGCAGGAAGTGATCAAGCCGCTCACCATGCGCATTGAGCCGCGGAATACGGATCTGGTTTCGGTGAAAATAGACGGCGGAAATATTCAGGGAACCATTGCGGCTATTGAAAGCAAATGGAAATCCATCCTGCCGGACCGGCCATTCAGTTATTATTTTATGGATGAGTTTTTCGACCGTCAGTACCGGAGTGAAGAGCGATTTGAAAAGCTGTTTTTCAATTTTGCCATTCTTGCCATTTTTATATCCTGCCTTGGTTTGCTGGGCCTTGCTTCGTACAGCACCATGCAGCGTACAAAGGAAATCGGTGTCCGGAAAGTAATGGGCGCATCCATCGGAAGTATAGTCGGGCTTTTGTCCAGGGATTTTCTGAAACTGGTTTTAATTGCATTTGTAATTGCCTCGCCTGTTGCATATTACGGTATGTACAAGTGGCTGCAGAACTTTGCTTACCGTACAGATATTCATTGGTGGATTTTTCTCGTAGCCGCATTTCTTTCGGTTGCAATCGCATTCATTACGGTGAGTTTCCAAAGTATCAAAGCGGCATTAATGAATCCGGTGAAATCGCTGCGGAGTGAGTAGGTTTTAGCTTTTGGTATTTGTTTTCAGAAGAGTTATGAGCCGATGGCTTGTAACTTTTTTGTTACTGGCTAGCGCTGTTAACAAATGGCTTTTATCAAAAAATGAAGGCAGGATTTTTCTTTAATAAACAAAAGTGGACGGCTGATTACCAAAAGCCAATAGCCAGCAGCTAATAGCCAAAATCCATTAATCTTTTATTAAAATGAATTGTACTGAGTTATAATTCTGGCGCGGTGTTTATCTTGCATATCCGTACTTTTCAAAAGTAGACTATGCCTCAGAGAACAGGTTACCGCACTATATTCCTTTTATTTTTTTGTTTTAACACGGTTTATGCACAGCAGAAATCGTTGGGTTCATTGCTAAAAGCAGATCTGGAAGCGGGAGGTTACGTTTCCTCCGGAAATCGGACGCCGTTCTGGCTAAGAACCAATCAGTTTGGCGCAGTTCCGTTACAGGCTCCGTCAGCGGTAATTCAGGGAAATGCTGGTAAAAGCTATGTATTTTATGATTCCCTTAAACAGCGTCCGAAAAAGTTCGATTGGGGTTTTGCCTTCAACCCGGTACTTACGTTTGACAAAAGGAATCATACAAAACTGATTTTTCCGGAAGCGCATGTAAAAGTGAGGTTTAAGGCAGTGGAACTGTTTGCAGGAAGAAGAAAAGAACTAATGGGATTAGGCGATTCCACTTTATCATCCGGATTTTATTCCGTTTCGGGCAACTCGCTTCCGGTCCCTAAAGTCCAGATCGGAACCATCGGTTTTACGCCGCTGCGGTTTACGGGAAATTTCGTAGCGGTACATGCGGGATTTGCACACGGCTGGTTTGGTACGGACTATATTCAGGGTGTGCGGCTTCACCAGAAATTTTTATATTTCAGGCTTGGCAAAGAACAGTCCAAAAGCAAATTCTTTTTCGGGCTTAATCATAATGTACTTTGGGCCGGCCATGCCGAATACCTGAAAAGATATCCTGAGCTGGCCCTGAACGGCGAACTGCCTTCTTCCTGGAAATTTTACCCCAATGTAGTTCTGGCTTTTACTTCCAAAAACTGGTTTACCAAAAATGGTTACGGCGCTTTTGACAGTTACCGGCTAGGCAATCATCTGGGCAGCTATGATCTGGGTTTTGAAACAAAAATCAATGGCAGAAAATTGTGGATTTATCATCAGCATCCGTTTGAAGATGTTTCGAGTATGCTGCTCAAAAACGTTCCCGACGGACTTTACGGTATTAATTTAAGCGTCAATGCGGTTGCCAATGCAGGTTTCAGGCTGACACGCCTCACAATGGAGTTTCTTACAACAAAAGACCAGTCGGGATCTACATTCTATATTCCGGGCAGCAAGTTTCAGGGCGCGGACAATTATTTTAACCACTCGCAATATGCCGAAGGCTGGTCTTATTTCGGCCGTACAGTCGGAACGCCGTTTATTGTTCCCGGAATAGATATGGATCATGCATCGCCAACAAGAAACAGGTACTTTCCGGACAATCGTGTCAATATGTGGTATCTGGGCGCCGAGGGCATGTTGGGCAAATCGCTGATGTTTACCCTGCGTACTTCTTTCAGCCGCAATTTCGGTATGCCGGGCAATAACTATACAGAAGTCAGAAATCAGTTCTCTTCGATGATCTCTGCCCGCTATGCACTTTCAAAAGTTAAAAATACAAGTCTCATCGTTCAAGTAGCAACGGATCAGGGACATCTGTTCAGTCAAACAACCGGCGGTTATCTTGGGATCAGAAGAAACTGGTAAATGGTTTTATTCCGTTGATACATGTTGTTCATCCACGAACAAAGCTGTTCGAATTCGGACAGAAAATGAATTTTATTTTGGTTTAACTTATTGAAATATAATAAGGTATACGTGCCGGCATGCATTTATTGCTATTTCAGAGAACGATCACTGTTCCTGAAATTTATACTGTGCAGCAAGCATTCCGCGCTTGACAGCAGGCAGTAAAAAGAGGATTCCACTTATACTTTCAATATGTTAAATTTTTAATCAACCGTTACCATGAGCCATATTGCGATCCCGATTCCGCCGCTTCAGGGCAAGCAGGAAATCAAAGTTGAAGTAACGATCAACGGAATCAGGCAGAACCTGTTTTATCGTGTAGAGCTTTTTTATTGGGAAGACTGCAGCAATCCGGTTGCGCATCGTGCCGATTGCATCAGTGAAATGCTGGCACATCATGATCCGGAATGGACCGTTTATTACATTGGCGCGCCGAATGATGAGTTTGTCCCGATTACTTTTGTAAAGAAAGAAAGCAGGAACTTCCTTCGGGAAGCAATGGCATAAGGGTTATTTCACAGACTTTCCGGGTTGTTTCTGCCTGGAAAGCCTGCATTCAGAACCACCATTTTCCGGAATCCGGAAGCGGTTTCCATTTGCTTTTCGGTTCGAAGTGATTCCAGATAATTTCTGACACTTTGCGGATCAGCGTATAACCTTCATTGTTCTGCTGCCAGGTTTCATCCTGCTGGTTTTTTGTGGAGACACAAAAAACATAATCCCCGTGCGGCGCATGTACAACAAGCACTTCCGATCTGGCCTGATTTACCGCTCCGCTTTTCGCAGCCGTTTTGATGTACGGCGGAATCTGTGAAATAGCTTCTCCGTCCCAGAACTGCATGCCTAAGTAGCGATACATCCGTTCGCTTGCAGCTGCATTGATCGCTTTGCCATTCCGGATCATCGCAACAAGTTCCGCCATTTCCTTGGGCGTGGTTTGTCCCCAGCCGTACTTCGCCTGACCTTCCTTGCGGCCGGGCGTGCGGGAATTGACGCGGATATTGGCAAAGCCGTTTGCATCGAGCCACTGGTTAATAGCTGCGCCGCCGCCGGCCATAGCCTGCAACCACAAGCTGCCCGTGTTGTCACTTTGGGAAATCATCAGATGCACAACTTTCGGCAGAGCGATTCTGGTACTGTCGCGGAACGAGCCTACGATGCCGTTGTCATATTTCAGAGAATCGCGGTAAACGAGTTCCTGGTTAAATCTGATTTCACCTTTGCTGATTTTATCAAATAGACCACACATGATCGGGACCTTGATCATGCTTGCAGTCGGGAAAATCGAGTCTGCGTGGATGGCGGCTGTTTGATTCGTTTTCAGGTTCCGGACGTACACGCCCGCATTGCCGTGAAAGCCGGCCAATGCCTTTTCCAGCATGGCCGTTAATTTCTGGTCCGTTTTCGTTTTACCGACTGCCGAAGGCTGCGCATACAAGCCATGCGCAAGAAGCATAAGCAGAAAAGAATAGCAGAATACTTTCATTTTCAATCCGGTTAAAACAGTTACTTGCTTTTTGATTGCTTCTTGCCCACAGTGCCTGCGTTGAAATGCAGATAGCCCCAATATTCAGGAAAATGCATGTTTATAATGCCCTGCGGCGACCATACCCAGTTATATTCGGGAATTAATTTGTTTGTTTCCTTATTTTTCCTGCGGCTGTATTTGCCATCAGTTCCGATTTCGTGCTGCCAGTTGACACGCGAAAAATTGATACGCCATACGACATCGTGTGCAGGAAGTATGGCCGGGACCTTTTCATTGGCAAGTGATCTGAACGGAATGGCCATTTCCAGCGTCCAGCTCTTATCTTTATCCTTGCCGTCGTTGAGCGTACCGTCAATGGAAACGGCCGATTTCAGGTTTTCGATATTCCATGAAATTTGCGCTTTTCCGCCTTTTCTGTACGTTTTCGGAAGAAAAAGGTCGAAAGTATTGTTGATTGCATTGATTTCCAGCTCGTAGTAATTTTCGGTGTCGCTGTCGGGATCAATAAAAACCTCGAAGTCATTTTCGTGAAATACAATCTGGTCCTTTTTGTCCTGATATGCCCAGATGTGTTCCTCGTCCAGCACAGCAGCAATGTAGAGAAATTCATTGTCCCAAAGCATTTTGACACGCGTATCTTGCAAAGGAAGCGGTTTCTTGTCACCTTCAATATCTTTGAATTTTGACGTCCATTCCGCTTTTTTCCAAGATTTTTCATTCAGCTTTCCGTCAATGACAATCTTTTCGTCCGGTTGAAAACAGATGTAGCTTTCAGGGGGATTGGGAGCTTGCGCAAACCCGCTGTTTGAAACAAGCAAACCGGCAAACAGGAAAGTGGCGAAAATGGGTAACCGAAACAGGCAATTCAGTTCAAAGCTGTTATTTTCTTTGAACAATTTTAAGTTTTTCAAGATCGGTAAAGGGAATGAGTTCGTGTGCTCAATATACTTTCAAACCGTTCAAAATCTCAAAAATAGGCCTGTATTTTATTGAATTCTATGAAAGTTCCCTTTCAAAATAAAGCACGCCATCGTACGGATTGTAATTGTAAGGCACCGTTTCTCTGAAGCCGAAAGATTTGTATAATGCCACCGCAGCCGGCATTTTGGTGCCGAGTGTATCCAGTTTGATGATTTTGTAATGCAACATTCTGGCACATTCAATAACGCTGGACATCAATGCTTTTCCGATGCCTTTACCCTGGAATTCCAGCCGGATGTACATGCGCTTGACTTCGCAGGTAAAATCGTTCTCAATACGCCTTAATCCGACGGCTCCGATGTACTCGTTTTCATTTTTGACCAACAGCAGCACGCCGGTCGGTGCGCCGTACATGTCAGAAACAACCGTCAGTTCATCATCGAAATTCTGAAAGCAAAGTGTGAAATCGAGCGAAGCGGCATATTCTTTGAAAAGTGCTGCGCCTGTCTGGTAATCTGCCGGTGTAGAAGCTTGTATAATCTGAAACATAACTGAACTGCATGGATACTGAAAATATTCATTTTTAAGCTGCGGTAATTTTCTGCTGGCCTGTTACTGTTTAATCTGTAAATCACCTGCCTTGATTTCGTTGCTCAGCAAATCACCAAACAATTTCCAGCGCCGTTCAGGAGCATGGTCCGTGCCGCCATTTGCTTCTATATAATTTTTGACCAGATCCTGTCCGTAGTTATAGTTGATGACGTAACTGCGGTATTTTTTTATAAACTTTAAATAATCTGCTGCGCCTTTCGGAGTAAGCAAAGCATAATTTTCCAGCCACTGAACGGCTTGTTCATCCGTCATGGTTTTGTTCAGGATTCCTCTTGCTGCTTCGTTCCTTACATAGCCGAGGCCGGATTTAACGGTCAAAGCTTCAAAGTAC
This sequence comes from Dyadobacter sediminis, assembly GCF_005860765.1. Classification (GTDB taxonomy): domain Bacteria; phylum Bacteroidota; class Bacteroidia; order Cytophagales; family Spirosomataceae; genus Dyadobacter; species Dyadobacter sediminis. The sequence goes on from NZ_VCEI01000025.1 coordinate 156,032, forward strand.
AGATCTGCTTTTAATGTGTCCATTTTTGCAAGCGGCATCAGGACTTTCTTGCAGAATTCCTTTTGTTCATTGCCCGGAAAAGCAACGGAAATACCATAATTCGCACTTCCTTCGGCAATCAGCGACTGCGGACTGAACAGCGGATAAAGGGAGATTTCAGTCCGGTTTTTATCCTTGTAAAGATTTTTTTCCAGCAAGGAATTATAAACGTGATGCCCCGGATAACCTTCGTGGCAAGCCAGATCAATGGCCCGTTCTATAAAAATAGGCTGACTGACGTTGATCTGAATGACACTAGTGAAATTTCCTTTGTACCAGTTATAACCCGACCAAGGTTTGTCCCTGACATATTCCAGCGTAAAGGTTTCACCGGCGGGAAGCTGGTAATGCGTTGAAGTCCGTCTTCTGGCTTCGGCAATGGCCGTTCTGAAAACCGTGTCAATCTTGTTTTCCGGAATCAGGAAATGTCCGGCCAGTTTCTGAAAGCGATCTGAAATGGAACCGCTGCCGGGCAGCAGACTGTCGAGCCGGGCAATTTGCGACTGAAAATGCTTTTCAGAATAAACAGGCGCAACGGCGTCGAACAATTCCCTGGATTCTTCGTCAAAAGAAACGTTTTCTCCTGAAAACACCTTTATTCTTCTTTGAAATGCCGTCAGCTGTGCCGAAAGCCATTTTGCCCTTTTATTGGCCGAGTCATTTTTGGATGCAGCGGCGAGGCTGTCAAGTTCTTTTTTCAGACCGGCCGCTTGCGTTAGAAAGCTGTCTTTTGGAAAATCCGCATGTCTCGGAGCAGCAGTTTTCAGTGAATCCGGGCCGTAATATGCATCTACAAAATCCGTATCATACTGACCGATATTTAAGGCCAGACGGACATAATCACTGGAAATCCGGTTCAGAACATCATTTTCACTTTTTTCCGCCGTTCTGGAAGAACAGGAAACCAGCAATGCAGCAAGCAGTATTACAGAAATATAGTTTAAAGCCATCATCCTGAAAAATCTGAAATTAGAAGTGTCTGCGTAAAACAAACAGGATTTTCCGGAATTACAGCATTACAAATCCAGAATGTCTTTTGCTTCTTTCTCGGTATAAAAAGGGCCAAGCTCCGCCTCATCAATAATTTCCTGAACCTGTTCTTCCGTTGCGGGTTTTGCGGGTTCGGTATTGTTTGCCGGATTGATTTCCCAAAAATCGATAATGCCCTTGTTTTTCAGGGCAACCAGTATTTGTTCTGCCAGATTGTTGTCCGATTCGTTAATTGCTTTGACATGAAAGGTTTTCATAGAACTGCTGTTTTTTAAATTTTATACAAGAACTCAAAAAATCATACCCGTTTGAAACCTGTAACGGGCAAATGCATATCCAGTATTTCAAATGTCCGATTTTGAACAGTACATTATGTCTATGTAGTTAATAATCAGTATATTTTAGTGCTGGCTTTGTTTTTGACTTATTAAAATTAACATTACGCCGTGCAACATACGATTTCATTTTATCATCATTACAAAAATTAACAACATCGGATCATGAAAAAGAAACAGCTACTTGTAATTATGCTTGCAATGTTCGTCGCTATTGCAGGAAATGCCCAGAATGACAGTGACAAGCCGTATGTGACCAAAAATTTTACCAATGCCTCACTGAAAGAATTGTCTGTTGAAACTTCCGGCGGTTCCATTTCGGTAACGGGCGGTGAAAGCAACGGCTTTAAAGTGGAAATGTTTGTAAAACCCAATAACTGGAATGGCAAAAGTGAACTTTCAAAAGAAGAAATCGAAGACAGACTGGAAGATTACGACATTCTGATCGGTACGGAAGGCGACCGGGTTGTAGCCACAGCAAAGCGTAAAAACAATAACCAGAACAATAACAAAGGCATTTCGATCGGGTTTAAGGTGTATGCACCTACAAATACAGCCACTTACCTTAAAACAAGCGGCGGAAGCATCCGCATTGCTTCCCTGAACGGTGAACAGAACTTCACGACAAGCGGTGGCAGTCTGCATGTAAATGACCTGAGCGGAATGATCCGCGGGCGTACTTCCGGCGGAAGCATTGAGGTTGCCAACTGCAGCAAGGACATCGAGCTGCATACGAGCGGCGGAAGCATCAAAGCAAGCGACCTGAAAGGTAAAATCGAACTCAAAACTTCCGGCGGAAGCATTGCCTTGAATAACCTGAATGGAGAAATTGAAGCGCAGACCAGCGGCGGAAGCATCAAAGGTGAAAACCTGGCCGGCTCGCTGAACACCGGAACTTCAGGCGGTTCTGTAAGGCTGGCGAATGTCTCAGGAAGCCTGAAAGCCAGTACAAGCGCAGGCAGCATTGAAGTGGAACTGACCAAGCTGGGCGAATATGTGAATCTGTCCAGCTCGGCGGGAAGCGTACGCGTGACAATGCCGCTGGATAAAGGCGTGGACCTGAACCTGAAAGGAAACAAAGTATCCATCCCGCTGAAAAACTTTGACGGCGAAGCAGAAAAAGACCGCGTAAACGGCAAAATGAATGGCGGCGGCATTCCGGTTACACTTTCAGCCAGCAGCGGAAGCGTTTATGTAAATCAATGAATGGCTGTTGGCAGTTAACTTGGAGCTGTCAGGATAAAAAATTACTTGTAAACGGCGGAAGGACGGGATTTGGCTTCGTTCTTCCGCCATTTTATTTTTTTATAGTAACCATAAACCGGAAACTGCGTCTAAAAGAATAAACCTTTGGTCTGACGTATGTTTAGAAATATGGTTACGCGCTTGCAGGACTATTTTGGAATTTCCAGAAAGGAAGCACGCGGCGCGCTGGTTCTGATGCTCTTATGCCTTTTTCTGATCTGGACGCCATTTGTGTTCAGAAGATGGATTTTGCCGATTGTTCCGGTTAACGAGAACGACGTTGATCTGAAGAAGCTGGACAGCATTGCAGTCAGGCTTGAAAAAGAGAATCAGCTGAAATTTAAAAAGTACAAGAAATATCCTCAGAAAAACGATGATATAAAATCTGCCCGTTCATTCCGCCTTTTTGATTTTGACCCGAATACGGCAACCGTTGATGAACTGACGGAGCTTGGAATTCCGGTTTTTCTTGCAAAAAGAATGGAGAAATTCAGGAGTAAGGGCGGTAAATTCCGTAAAAAAGAAGATTTGCTCACGATTTATGATTTTCCTTCCAGTCTTTACGAACGGCTGGAAAAACACATTGTGCTGCCGTTTGCTGCCAGCACAATCCGGGATAAGATTGCGGAAAAGGATAAAGCAGCAACTGAGAAAAAGATTTTGGCAGGAAAGCCGGTCATTTCAGAGTTTGATATTAACAAAGCCGATACGGCACAGCTTGTACGGCTTCGCGGAATCGGCAGTAAATTGTCCATGCGGATTCTGAAATTCCGGGACGGGCTTGGCGGGTTCCATTCTGCGAGTCAGTATGCGGAAATATTCGGGCTGGATTCACTGGCTTTGTCCGAGCTTAACCGTTTTGCAAAAGTGCAGAGTGCCGTAAAAAAGATTGATATCAATACGGCGACTGCCGAAGAACTGAACAGCCATACGTATCTTAAAAACAGAAAAATTGCCGCAATCCTTATTAATTACCGCGATCAGCACGGGGCGTTCCGGTCTGCTGACGATCTGCGGAAAGTAAAAGTCGTGGATGAAATCATGATCAGAAAGATCGAGCCGTATCTTTCTTTCTGATCAGAAATGATGATTTTAAAAATTGGGTTTCAGCAGATATTTCGAGTAGAAATTATCGATCACTTTCACCGCTTCATCAGGCGTATCCACAACGCTGATGAGTTTAAGGTCTTCGGGATTGATATTTCCTTCAGTCAGCATCGTTCCTTTGATCCAGTCGAGCAATCCGGTCCAGTAACTGCTTCCGACAAGCACAATCGGGAAACGGCCGATTTTTTTTGTCTGTATCAAAGTCAATGCCTCAAAAAGTTCATCCAGCGTTCCGAAACCGCCAGGCATGACAATAAATCCCTGGGAATATTTTACAAACATGACCTTTCTGACAAAGAAAAAGTCAAAGTTGATGTTTTTATCCGGATCGATGTAAATGTTGCTGTGTTGTTCAAAAGGCAGTTTGATGTTCAGACCGACGGATTTGCCGCCCTGCTGAAAAGCACCTTTGTTTCCCGCTTCCATGATACCGGGCCCCCCGCCGGTGATGACACCGTAGCCATGCCTGACCAGTTTAGCTGCAATGTCTTCAGCAGTTTTATAATGCGGATTGTCGGCCGGCGTACGGGCAGAACCGAAAAGAGAAACGCAGGGGCCTATTTTGGCCAGTTTATCAAAACCCTCAACAAATTCGGCCATGACCTTGAATACAACCCAGGAATCGGCACTTTTTATTTCATTCCAGTTTCTATCCTCAAATGCTTCCTTGATGCGTTTTTCATCTTCCGGAACTGCCGGATTGAGAAGGGATACGTCAATGAGCTGTGAATTTTCTGTTTTTACTTGTTCATCCATACTTAAAAATTCCATTTAGTTGTTAATTCATATATCGTAGCTTTGCAGTTGCCGGAAAGCCGCTCTAAGCAGTCAGGAAGATCAATTATTAACAAAGCACATGTTGTAAAAACGGCTGCTCCCGACTAATTTTAACAATTACTTAGTTTAAAATTATACATTTAAAAACCCTTTTATTTTGTATATAAACGGGTTACATATAACAACAAAATAATGAGAAAAATTGCTATCGGTTCGGACCATGCCGGTTTTCCTTATAAAGAGCCTGTAACACAATGGCTTATTACAAACGGTTTTGAAGTAAAAGATTTCGGCACATACAGTGCCGATTCCGCTGACTACGCCGATTTTGCACATCCGGTTGCAAGTGCCGTGGAAAGCGGGGAATTTGAGAAAGGAGTTTTGCTATGCGGAAGCGGCCAGGGCGTGTGCATTACGGCGAACAAACATGCCGGAATCCGTGCCGCGCTGGTCTGGGATGCGCCGCTGGCGCAGCTGGCACGCCAGCATAACGATGCCAACGTAATTTGTTTCCCGGTAAGGTTTATTGAGCTGGAAACAGCACTGGCAAGCATTGAAGCATTTCTGAGCACTGAATTTGAAGGCGGCAGGCATCAGGCGCGCGTAGATAAAATTGCCTGCTAGATTTTCTTCTGGTAAATGCCCTTCCAGGGACTGGCTTCGTACTGTTTTTGTAATGCCGGAACACGGTTCAGCAGTTTCGGCATGATATTCACCTTGTCTACAACGTAGTCGGGCGGATCTTTGCGGAAGTTGTCATAAACATGGATGACGCTGTCAAAATTGTCGAGGTTCATCAAATCGTAGCTCGCCAGTTCCCAGTTGAGATAAGGCGTTGCCGTGTAATTATTAATGTATTCTCCCGTATGCTGCCCGAGCACCAGAATGCGTTTGCTGCGGATCTGGCCGGGCAGGTTTGCCGGTCTTGCCCTGAGGTTTTCCAGTCTGCCCATGCTGACGCCGGGTACCACGCCACGCAATCCCTGATATTGTATAAGCAAAATAATCCCGCCCATTAAAGTAAACTGAAGCTCGTCCGAAAAGCTGTTTTTCCTGAAACTCTGAAAATAATGCGTGGCAAAGAAAGCAGCCGGCGGTACAAAGATTACGAACTGCATCGGCGCAAGGAACTGCATGAGCGGTATGGTGAAAACAGCCGTTATGAACCATAGAGCCATCACCTGCTGAATCCGGGTTTGGTAACTTACAAAACGCATGGTGGTGAAAATCCGCATGAAACCCATTACTCCAAAACCCAGCGGCAGCAGGAGGGAGGCAATCAGCGAAGTGAAATCGTTCAGATTATATTGTTTCACCTGAAAAACAGAAGTGAGCAGATTCCTGTTCAGACTTTCCATGCCGTTGTTCATGTAAAAAAACAGCACGACCATCAGCAGCGGAAAAACAGAACCGAACATGCCGAGCAGGTGATGTCGGACCGTAGAGCCGGTATAAAAAAGCAGCGCCAGAAAAGCCCAGATCATGAATAAGGATGCCGGAAGATAAAACAGCGTGGCAATTCCGACATACAGACCCATTTCAAAAACCTGCGGGCTGACTTCTCTTCTTACGAGTATCTTGACAATAGCCCCGAATGCAAATAGCAGAAAAGTGTTGGCCATGAGCATGGGCGAAAGCGTGCCCATATCAAATGAAATGTTCAGGAAAAGCGCGTACAGTGCGCCGGGAATAAAACTGCGCTCCGGAAATACTTCCCTGGAATGAATGACGTAATTGAAATAGACGATCTGGACAATGGAAACGGTAATGGCGGCAAGCTGATAAATCCATTGCGTCCGTCCGAAAAGGCTGTCGATAAGCCAGTAAGTCAATCCCGAAAAAGGACTTACATTATCCCATACGTCGCGGTAAAGCATAAAGCCCCGGCCCATTTGTTCGCCAACCAGCATCCAGCTCAGTTCGGGTATAAGCAAAGGTGCGCCGCCCAGAAAAAACGGCAGCCGGAGCAGCAGGAAAAATACAATCAGACTGATGGTCTGATACCGTGCGTTAACGCGAAAGAAGCTTAACAAGAAGTTGGCGGATTATAGATCTTAATCGGAATAACTTTCACGAAATTACAACTCCGTATTCTACAATAACAAAATAAGTATGGATATTTGTACTTATTATATAGGAGCAGGGGGATTTTGAAGATGCAGGTTTGTTGGCACAACAAGATGCAGCGCAGGGTGCTCAGGATATTGATTCAGGCAGCTTACCGGCTGACAATGATTTGAAACTATGGAATCTAAAAGACAACAAAAAGTAGGAAGGCAGATACAAAAGGACCTTGGTGAAATTATCCAGAAAGATGCGCAGCACCTGACAAACGGATCTTTCGTAACCATCACCGCCGTGCGCGTTACGCCTGACCTCAGCATAGCAAGAGCTTATCTCAGTTTTTTGCCTGATAAAAACAAAAAGATGCTGCTGGAAACAATTCAGGAAAATACCCGTTTTATCCGTCAGAAACTGGCGGAAAGAGTTCGTCACCAGTTACGCATTGTTCCGCATCTTCAGTTTTATATGGACGATACGGCGGAATATGCAGCTAAAATGGATTTGCTTTTTTCTGATATCGTCATTCCGCCGGCGCAGCCCGACAGTGAAGATGAATCCAATTGATTTCAACTGCGGCTTTTGATGGATCTTTCATACAGGATTGCAGTTCGCTATTTTTTTTCCAGAAACAAACGCAGTTTCATCAGTCTGATCGCTCGCATTGCCATGGCCGGCGTTGCCGTGGGTACCATGGCGATGATTGTTGTTTTGTCTGTTTTTAACGGAATGGAAGATCTGAACCGCAAGATTTTTAAAACTTTTGATGCCGACGTGAAGATTTCTCCGCGTGAAGGAAAAAGATTTCAGGTTTCTGATTCATTGATTTCCATAATAAAATCGGTAAACGGAGTAAAATCGGTTACACAAGTTATTGAAGACAACGCGCTGGCAAGGTACGGAAGCCAGCAAATGATTGTGAGGCTGAAAGGCGTAGATGAAGGTTTTGAACAGCAGGGCCAGCTGGATACTGCGCTTGTTCAGGGTTCGCTGAAGTTGTACGGTCCCAATGGAACGCCTTATGCGGTTATAGCAGAAGGAATCAGGAACGCATTGTCGATTTCGCTGGAAGATGTCATTGTGCCGCTTGAACTTCTGTATCCGCGTACAGGTACCAAAACGCTGAACGTTACGTCTGCCGAAGCTTTTAACCACATTACCTTGCGGCCGGGCGGAATTTTCTTTATCGAAGCACGTTACGATGATTATGTTATTGCACCGCTTTCGCTTGTTTCTACGCTCATGGAATACGGCAGTCAGCGTTCTGCACTTGAAATAAAGACAATACCCGGTTTTTCAGAATACAAGATCAGCAGGGCAATCGGAGAAAAGCTGGGTGAGAATTTTGTGGTAAAAGACCGGGATTCGCTGAATTCGGATCTGCTCCGCGCCATTCGCCTGGAAAAACTTTTTGTCAGCGTAACCTTGTCGCTGATTATTCTGGTGGCCGCGATCAACATTTTCTTTTCGTTAAGCATGCTTGCCATCGAGAAGAAAAAAGATGTTTCTATGCTGTACGCGCTCGGTGCCGGGCCGGCGCTTATCCGGAGAATATTTCTGGCGGAAGGAGCCATTGTTGCGTTGTCGGGTGCCATATTCGGGCTTTGCGGAGGGATCGCGATTTGCCTTCTTCAGATCCGCTACGGTTTTGTATCCATGGGCATGACCACTTCGCTGATTGATGCGTATCCCGTCAAATTAATGTGGCAGGACATACTCTACACAGGTGTCATTGTCGTTATTATTACTATGATCGTTTCTTATATTCCAGCCCGAAGAGCAGCAGACGCAGGCCAGATTTTACGCGTTTAAGCTGATTTCCGGATTTGAAAATGACACTATACCATCTGAATATTTTGACTAACTATCCTGCAATCAATTCAAAAGCAGTTATGACCGGAAAAAATAACAAGTTCTTCCACAACGGGCTGATCTGCATAATCTTTGGAGTTTTACTGATTTCCCCATTGGTTTCCCGTTCCGAAAAACACCGTGAAACGGCTGATACACTTTTCAGAAGAACACCCGGAACCATTACGCCGCAAGGACCATACCGTCCGGAAAACCCCAAAAAGAGCGATATTCTTTACACACGTCTGGATATTCAGTTTGACTGGGTAAAACAGCAGGCGCCGGCTTCTGCGGTACTGATGTTCAAACCGCATTTTTATCCGCAGAATACGCTGGAACTGGATGCCAAGGGATTTGATATCAAGGAAATTAACCTGCTGGATACACTTGCAAATTACGGTGATATTGCCGCCGGGGAAATAGCCGGCAAGGTGAAGAAAAAGCTCGAATACACGTATGACAAGCGTAAACTGATTGTCAAGCTCGGTAAAAACTATATGCGGAAAGATACGCTTTTTATCAAAATTGATTACGTCGCCAGACCGAACGACGTTCCGAGAGGAAAAGCGGACGACAACGTTTCGGACAAAGGACTTTATTTTATCAATGCCGACGGAATGGACGAAGGGAAACCGCGGCAGATCTGGACGCAGGGCGAAACCGAAGGAAGTTCCTGCTGGTTCCCGACCATTGATGCGCCGAATCAGAAATTTACACATGATTTTTACATTACCGTTGACAGCACTTACAAAACCTTATCAAACGGACTGCTGATTTCGCAGGAAGAAAAGAAAAAAGGCATGCGTACCGATCACTGGAAACAGTCGCTTCCGCATGCGCCGTACCTTGCGATGCTTGCCGTCGGAGATTTTGCCGTTGCCAAAGACATGATGCCGAACGGGCTGGAACTCAGCTATTATGTAGAACCGAAATACGGAGCGGACGCACATGCGATTTTCGGTCGCACGCCTGAAATGATCGGTTTTTTTTCCAACGTATTCGGAATGGATTTTCCCTGGGAAAAGTATGCACAGATTGCAGTAAGGGATTTTGTGGCCGGCGCTATGGAAAATACGACGGCAACGGTGCATGAGGAAGGCGTACAAAACGATACGCGCTCGCTTGTAGACGGCAATTCGGATGCGGTCATTGCGCATGAACTGGCGCATCACTGGTTTGGCGATTACGTTACCTGCGAGGAGTGGGGCCAGCTTCCGCTGAACGAATCTTTTGCCAATTATTCCGAATTCCTGTGGAGCGAATACAATAACGGTAGATACGAGGCAGACTGGCAGAATCTTCAGGAAATGAGGGCATACCTTGCAGAGGCAGAAACCAAGCAGGTTCCGATGATCCGCTATTTTTACAAGGACCGGGAAAATATGTTTGACAGCCATTCCTACGCAAAAGGTGGCCGGATACTGCATATGCTGCGAACTTACGTAGGCGACGACGCTTTTTTTGCATCGCTGCAGCATTACCTGAAAACGCATGCATTCGGAACGGCGGAAATCGACGACCTGAGGATGTCATTTGAAAAAATCACCGGACAGGATATGAACTGGTTTTTCGATCAGTGGTTTCACAAGCCGGGACATCCGGTTTTAAAAATCCAGCAGGAATATGCAACAGCCGGTGGAGGAAAGGTTCTTTTAAAAGTAAAACAGGCGCAGGATACGCTGGCTGCAACGGTTTATCGCTTGCCATTGAAAGTGGATGTATGGGTAAGCGGCAAGAAAAACCGGTATGACGTTACGCTGGATAAAGCTTCGCAAACACTGGAATTTCCAGCTGCCAAAAGACCGGACCTTGTTATTTTTGATGCAGATGCACAGTTGCTCGGCGTAATCGAGCACGAAAAATCACGCAAGGAAATGCAGTTTCAATACCTGAATGCCGACCGGTTTCTGCATAAATACGAGGCACTTGCTTCACTTGAAGGTGCAATGGCCGATTCTACCGTCAAGAATATCCTGGTAAAAGCGATGAATGACCCATTCTGGAAACTTCGTCAGATGGCGATCAGTAACTTTGCCGAATATGACGGCACCGGGTTTGTCGATATTGAAAAAGTAATTCAGGAACGTGCAAAACTTGATCCGCATCCGCAGGTCCGCACAGAGGCCATTATTACGCTTGCATCTTTTGGCGACAACAACAACGATTCCATTTTCCGGGAAGCTTTGAGCGACAGCTCTTATCAGGTTGTTTCAGTAGCAATGGAAAAATACCTGATGGGCCAGCCGGATGACGCAAGCAGCATTGCCGCGCAGTTTGAGAATTCCCCGAATGACGCGATTGTCACTTCCGTTGCGAATTATTATGCCGGACTGGCGCAGCCTGAAAGGTTTGAATGGTTTCTGGAAAAAATGAAGCTGATGAAACCAACCGAGAAATATAATTTCCTGCAGGTTTTCGGAAAGTATCTGATCAAGTCAAAACAGGATATTCAAAGAAAAAGCATTCCGGTGCTGGAAGGGCTTGCGCGTGACAATCCTTCGTATTTTGTACGGTTTGGTGCTTTTCAGGCACTTGGGCTGCTGACGGATATACAGGGTGTTTCTGCTTTGCGTAAAGACATCCGCTCCAAGGAAACAGAACCCAAGCTGAAAGAAATGTATAATCAGTTTGGTGATTTGTAATAAAAACTACTGAGTAAAAGTTCAGCTTTTCAGGTTAGTTGCCCGCTTCCGGCATTCATTGCGGATCCAGGTAATAATCAAGATTTTCTTTTGTAATGATATCCAGCGGCAAAAACTTGATCGGCTGGATTTCTTTTTTAAAAACCAGATGATTGGCAAGCTGGTGAATTCCCCAGTAACCTTGTCCAAGCGGATTCTGATTGATCAGAAAGTTGATGATTTCCTTGTTTAAATAATTCAGGTTAGGTTTTAAAAGGTCATATCCGACCAGTTTGATGTGCCCGAGCTGATTTCGTTCCAGATAAGAGGCAACTTCAAAGGCTTTGGAATTGGTAACATAAATCGCTTTCAGTCCGGGTTCGTCTTTCAGGATGCTTTCCAGTTGCGGATCAATCGATTCGTTTTCAGCATAATTGATTTCCTTGCTGATCACTTTGAAGCTGCTTTTTTCCGGCAAGGTGTTAAAGTAGTCCCGAAAACCTTTTTCCTTGGTAATCAGATGTGCGGAATTTGAAATATCCTCGTTAACATGCGCCACCAGAATACTTCCGGGCGACTGAAGGCCGAAACACAATATTTTGGCTGCAAGGCAACCGCTTCTGTAGGAATCCTGCCCGATATAACAAAGTGGATTTACAAGTTCAATCTGTGTGTTGAACAGCACGTAAGGAATGTTCAGTGCGGCCCATTCTTTAAAAAACGGCAATGCTTCCTTGTAAAACACCGGCGCAATCAGCAAGCCGTCCGGATGTTCTCTGGTTACTTCCTGCGCTTTTGCAATAAAAGACTGTTCTTCATGCGGATCAAAAATATACCGGCTGATGGTAACGCCGTATTGACGGAGTTCCTTTTCTGCCTTTTCCATTCCCGTTTCAGGTGCTTCCCAATAGGAATCCATGTGCGGATCGGGAACAAGTGCGGCTAAATTGAATGTACGCTGCGATTTCAGCGACTGCGCAATAAAGTTCGGTTCGTAATTCAGTTCCTTTATAATGCCCAGGATTCGTTCACGAACATCGTCCGCTACTCTTCCGCGGTTATGCAGCACGCGATCCACAGTTCCCTTGGAGGTTTGCGCCTTTTCTGCAATGTCTTTAATTCTTACGATCTTTTTTTTCACTATCGATTTGTATTCGGAAAAATATAGATGGTTACTTACAGATAAATAACAAGATTTTTCAAATGTAATTTATAATAAAAATATGCTGATGCTGTTTGAACCCCGCCTTTGCAAATTGTACTGCAAGCATGCGGCAAATCAACCGTGTACGAACACAATCAGTAAAATCAGCAGCGTGTTCGTACACTTTTTTGAATTATACTTGGAATAATGGATTTAACAATTAATTTTGTAATCAGTAATATAAATAGAATATTATTCCTGATCACGCCACTATCGCATTCCTAATATTTCAGCATTTAATTCATCTGACCTTATTCCTGTCCTTAACCGTTTCTGAATTCCTGCTAATCCTAAATCCTGAAAAAAGCGTACGAAGTAAAAAACGTACGCTTTTTTATTTACATCGCGGTAAGGATTTCAACTCTTACATCGTCACTGTCCACATAAGCGGAGCAGGTCAGTATCCAGCCTTCTTTCAGGTCCCGATCTGTTAAAACTTCATTTACGCTCATTCTTACTGCACCGTTCTTGCATATTCCTGCACAAGCGGAACAACGGCCGCCTCTGCAGCTGTAAGGCAGGTGGATTCCCGCAGAAAGTGCGGCATCCAGAATGGTCGTATGCGCCGGCACAAGCAACTGGTAATCCTTATCTCTGAAATGTAAATCGATCGTATGCGGAAAAGAATCCGTTTCAGGTTTTGGAACTGCAGGAATCACAAAGCTTTCTTTCCGGATTTGTGAAGAAGTAAAGCCCATGAAATGCAGCGTAATTTCCATGGAACGCATCAGTTCGTAAGGACCGCAGATGAAAAAACGGGCAAGTTCCGGTGGAAAAGCGAGTGATTTGCTTACAAGCTGTTCCAGCCGCGTGTTATTGATCCTGCCGCGGATGCCCGTCCAGTCGTCCGAAGGCTGACTATGGATTTGTATGACTTTCAGCCGTTCCGGAAACTGTTGCTGCAACTGCTGGATACGTTCCTGAAACAGCGTTGTTTTTGTGTTTCTGCTGGCGTAAATCAATGTAATGCGGCTTTCGATTTCATCGGTCAGTGCCTGTTTCATAAGAGAGAAAAGAGGCGTTATGCCGCTGCCGGCACCGAGCAGAACAATGTCATGCGGCTTATCTCCGGTTTTTTCCAGCACAAAACGGCCTGCTGCAGGCAAGGCTGTGAATACATCGCCGACCTGGACGGAATGTACCCAGAAACGGGAAATTTCACCATTTGGAACACGCTTGACGGTAATGGCCGGAAAGGCATCTGCATCCGGCGCAGAACTCATGGAATACGAACGCCGAACTTCATGGCCATGCTGCGGAATGAGAAAAGTAAGGAACTGACCGGCTTTGTACGTAAAAGGCTTTCCGTCGGTTCTTTCAAACAAAAACGTTTTGGTATCTTCACTTTCCGGAATGATTTGCCTTACGCGCAGGGAAATGGTGGAGTCGGACATCAGTTGGTGTCTTTATTGAATATTTTTTAAGTAAGACTTTTCAGCAAGAAAATTATTCCAGACCGTTTCATATTCTGCCAGCAAAGTCCAGCAATGCGCCTCACAAATCCAGTGCATATGAAAAAGCGGGTTAATGGAAGCCTTGTAAAGCAAAGGATTCTCATACGCTGTCAGCAATCCGGCAATGAAGAAGTAAAAACCTTTGAAGTCATGAACCGTGTAATTTTCGACGGGAATCCTTTCTGTTTCAATGCCGAGCCTTATCAGGGAAGTAGAAAGAATCACGCGGTCCATCGGGCTTTTCGTGGCGGCTGCAAGCTGAATCGTGTCTTCAGCCAGTTTCTTTCTGATACTTTGAAGAGCAGGCGGATCGAATGCTGCAATCAATCGCGCTACATGATAAATAATCAGCGGTGTTCGCGGATATTGATGCGCACACCGGAAAGGAGCAGTCCGGTAACGGTCCGTTTCAATGACGGAACGAATGTAAGCAAGGCTGTCGTGATCGTGCCGGTTCAAAGGCAGGTTATGCCGGAAAATCAGCAGCATGAGATTGCTCAGCACGCAGACGTCAAATTCAATATACATGTTCTTTCCGAACCATGTTGAATAAGCCTGCAACGCGCTGTATTCGGGATACGTGTTCCGAATGCGTCGTCCGGTCCCGTTGGCATGCAGCGGCAGTTTCTGTTTGAGCCAAATCATTTCATCCGTTGACGCTTTGGAAGTCAGATAAATAAATGCAGTATCATCAATGTCGTCAGGAATACGGAAATGATCAAAATGGCGGAATACATGGCCATTCGGAAAATGCATGGAAGGTTTTGTTTTCCAGAAATTATAAGTCTTTAAACCGTCTTTGTTCTGAAACGCAGGATAATTTTTAATAACCTTGCCGCAAATTCTGTCGATCCGGTTTTGAAGTTCAGCGTCCGCCTGATTCCGTACCGATTGCAGCGTATAGCAGATAATGGCTGAAAAAAATATCGTTGTATCCGGTCTTCTGTAACCAATAACCGGATTAATGCGGTATGCAGAAAAAATGCCTTCCGGAAAATAGCGGTTTCCCGTGGATTGTAGACATTCGGTTTGATCAATGAATTTCTGCAGGTTTTGCTTCATGTTCCGAAACTAACAAATCACACTATAAAAAGAAACCCTGTCTTTCGGACAGGGTTTCGGCAATTTTATTTTCTTTTTTAAACTCCTTCTGCCACAACCTGTTTCACATCCGGAACCATGCGGGTAAGCAAATTTTCAATTCCGGCTTTCAATGTCAGCGTGGAAGACGGGCAGCCGCTGCACGAACCCTGGAGCAATACTTTAACAACGCCGGAATCTTCATTGAACGAATGAAAGTTAATGGCACCGCCGTCCGATTCCACGGCTGGACGTACGTATTGGTCCAGCGCCGCCTTTATTTTCTGAACCGTGTCGGAATCCCTTGAATCTACAATAACCGTGTTTTTATCAATGGTGCGCTGTTCGAAAACAGGATGATTTTCTTCAAAATAAATCTTTATGAACTGCTTTGTATCTCTCAGCACATCTTCCCACGCAATGGCTTCATCTTTGGTCAGCGTAATGAAGTTACTGGCTATAAAAACCCTTTTTACATGCGGAAACTGAAACAGGTCATAAGCAAGCGGTGAAGCACTGCCTTCTTGCAAAGCGGCTTCACGCGAAGGGTAATCAAATGAAAGTCCGTCGGGAACCAGTTCGAAATTCAATACAAATTTCATTGAATTCGGATTGGGGCTTAATTCCGTATATACAAAAACCGGTCGTGTAAGCATTTCTTTTTTATAAAATGATGGGGTAAATTAATCTCTACTGCAATGAACAAGTAAAATGAAGATTTGGTTTTCAAATCCGGAAATGCACGGCAATAAAAAAGCCCGTCAGTTATTTTTCTGACGGGCTTTCAAAGTTCAGCACGATAAAATGCTGGATCTGATTTCCTAAGCTTCTGCTGTTGCAGGCTCGGTTGCCGCAATTGCGATGGGTTCAATGTGAACGTAAGACTTGTTTTCACGCGTCTTGCGGAAAACCACATTGCCTTCAACCAGTGCAAACAATGTATGGTCGCGGCCGATGCCTACGTTTTTGCCAGGATTGTGTTTTGTTCCGCGCTGGCGGACCAGAATGTTGCCTGCTTTGGCAAGCTGGCCACCAAATAATTTTACTCCAAGACGCTTGCTTTCCGACTCACGTCCGTTTCTCGAGCTACCTACACCTTTCTTATGTGCCATGATATCTTAAACTGATTGTTGTAATTTCTTGATTTAAACAGATACTTGCTTTCCGGGTTGCGGAACAACTCAGGCTACAATTTCGTCAATGCTGATCTTTGTCAGATACTGGCGGTGACCATTTTTAACTTTGTAACCTTTACGTCTTTTCTTTTTGAAGACGATTACTTTTTCACCTTTAAGGTGTTCAAGTACAGTTGCTTTTACAGAAGCGCCGGCTACTGTTGGCAAACCTACCTGTACTGTGCCTCCGTTATCAACGAGAAGGACTTTATCAAACACAAGGGCAGCGTTCACGTCACCTTCAAGCCTGTGCGTGAAGATAGCGAGACCCTTTTCAACCTTAAATTGCTGACCTGCGATTTCTACAATTGCGTACATGTTAATTGATTATGATATACTGAATTTCAAAATGAGGTGCAAATATAGGCACATAAATGCAGAATAACAATGCCTTACGCTGTTTATTTGGTACTGCAAGCAGAGCCCGGAACGCCAATAGAAATGCCGGCCGGATTATTTATGCAATTATTTGTATAGATATAGTTAAAGCTGTTCAAACAATTACCTTTATACATCAGATGAAAAGTGCCGTTCACGGAATATTTGTCAAATTGAAGGATTAACAAACCTTAACATTCCAAAAATGTTACTTTTATCATTAAATTACGTCTTACCATAGGAATGATTAATAAAATATAAAAATGAAAATTGGTCTGTGGATTTTGATTGCTGTATTTACGGGTTTGACAGGCAGAACAAGTGCTTTCAGTTCGGATTATGTTTATCTGAATGATGAAAAACAGGTTTCCTCAGGTTATCAGATAGGCGATGCCGTGGCTAATTTCCAGCTTAAAAATGCAGATGGCAGCAATGTTTCTTTAAATGATTTTTCAGGGTCAAAAGGCATTATTGTTGTTTTTACAAGCAATCACTGTCCGTTCGCAAAGGCTTATGAAGACCGCGTTATTGCGCTGAACAGTAAATTTGCGTCTCAGGGATTTCCGGTAATTGCCATCAATCCAAGCGATCCGGGAACGCATCAGGACGATACGGCTGAAAAAATGAAGGAAAGATCTGCTGCCAAAAGTTACCGGTTTCCATATCTGGTCGATAGTCAACAGCAAACAGCCAGGGCGTTTGGTGCCATCCGTATGCCGCAGGTTTATATACTTCAGAAAAACGGGGCCAAATTCATAGTCAGGTATATGGGTATGATTGATGACAATCCGCAGGATCCGTCAGGTGTCACAAAACTGTACGTTGATGAAGCCGTAACCAATCTTCTGAGCCAGAAACCGGTTGTGACTACGGTAACAAAACCCGTCGGATGTGCCATCAAACTGAAAAATTAATGAATTAACGATTCATGCAGTCTTATGAACAAACTTATTGCATCCGTCTTTTATAGCATTTTGTTATTGCTGGCGCAACCTTCCTTTGCACAAACCAAAAGCAAGAATTTTTCCAACGAAGGTGAATTTACTAGCAATTGCGAAGGACCAGCTGTTGATCAGGACGGAAATGTATATGCAGTCAATTTTGCCCGCGACGGCACTATTGCCCAGATCAACAAGAAAGGCAATGCCAGCTTTTTTGTCACACTTCCCAAAGGCAGCACCGGGAACGGAATCCGGTTCGGCGATGCAAATACCTTTTATGTAGCCGATTTTACAGGCCATAATGTTCTGAAAGTGAATCTGATCACGAAAGAAACAACTGTTTTCGCCAATGAGCCGAAAATGAATCAGCCCAACGATCTTGCCATTACGGCTTCCGGGCATATTTTCTGTTCCGATCCGAACTGGAAAGAGAACACCGGCCAGATCTGGCACGTTTCACCCGACGGTAAAACAAAGATTGCTGCTGAAAACATGGGTACCACCAATGGTATTGACATAAGTCCGGACGAGAAAAAGCTGTACGTCAATGAAAGCGTACAGAAAAATGTCTGGGTTTTTGATCTGTCTGAAGACGGCACTTTGTCCAATAAAAAACTGCTTTACCATTTTGAAGACGGCGGTATGGACGGCATGCGGTGCGACATTCTCGGGAATTTGTACATTGCACGGCATGGCGTCGGTGAAGTAGCCGTTCTTTCACCCGAAGGCAAAGTAATCCAGACCATTAAAACCATTGGCAAGAAAGTATCCAACATCTGCTTTGGCGGACGCAACGGAAAGACCTGCTACATTACGCTTCAGGACCGCGGATGTCTGGAAAGTTTTCAGGCCAAATCAGCCGGAAGGGAATGGGCCATGATGGAGGCCTTTTCTGAAAAGAAGTAGAATGATCTCTAACGATCATTTTCGAAAGTTTTTTAGTCAGGTTTCCGGCCATTTTGAAATGCTTCACCGTTCTTTACACACGCTATGTTTAGGTATGAAAAACAGTTTTATTTTCTTCAGAGAAATCTGAATATTGTCCTGCTTTCCATTATTTCGTTTTCTGCCGTAGCACTGCTTGCATTTCGTATTTACAGCTACGACTGGGATTTTATATTTCTTGTCTGGAACCTGTTTCTTGCCTGGGTGCCATTGCTGTTTATTCAAATGGTCTGGTCATTTGAAATCAGGCGCAGGCTGCCGTTAGGACTGCTGATCGTTTGTTTCCTGATCTGGCTTCTGTTCTTTCCAAATGCACCTTACATCATAACCGATCTGAAATACGTTCGCAGCGTTCCGGAACATATGATCTAGTATGATGCGCTGATGCTTTTCAATTTTTCAGTTGCAGGCTTGCTGGCAGGCCTTTGCAGCATCCGGATTGTGCACCGGATTTTTGCACATCGCTGGAACCATGCAGTTGCCTGGCTCGTAGTTCTGGTTTCTATGCTTCTCGGCGGTTTTGGCGTATACCTGGGCCGGTATGGCAGATGGAACAGCTGGGATATGGTGACGCAGCCGAAAGCACTCTTGCAAGGAATAACAAGCCGTATGCTGGACCCGTTTGCAATAAAACATACTTTTACGTTTTCGTTCGTAATGATGTTGTTGTACTTTGCGTTCCATATTTTCGACGAACTCAAAAAGCATGAAGGGACCCATAAATATTCTTAAAGCTGTGCGTAGCTTTCGGTATGCCGGCGTAGGTATTTATAATTTATTCCGATACGAAAACAACGCCCGCATCCATTTGCTTGCCTGTATATTCGTCGTTATTGCAGGTGTTTTCTTTGATATTTCATCTGCCGAATGGTCATTGCTGGTTATCCAGATCGGACTTGTATGGTCGGCAGAGGCGGTTAATACAGCCGTTGAAAAACTGGCAGACGTCGTTTCACCTGAATACCATCCTGGAATCAAAGTAGTAAAAGATACAGCTGCCGCCGCAGTGCTCATACTTGCCATTTCAGCTGTCATTGTAGGAGGAATTATATTTATTCCGAAAGCACTGCTGTTTTTTTGACCTTTGTTTCAGTTCCTCAACATCCATGCGCCTTCGGACAACATCATTCCAATCTGCTATGCACCAGCAAGTTTTTCGCTCCTTGTACGTTGTCCAATGCTTTATTGTACATTCTTTTCGATTGGTCTGCAGCAATTTGTACAAGTGCAGGCTTGCATGCATAACGGGACTCTTTTTGTTGCTGACAACCTTTGAAATCAAAGCTCAGTTTTCTGCTGACAGCTCCCTGCAGCTTGCCCGGAAATGGTATGACAAAGAAACCATTTACCTGAGAGGCGGCAACAGTTATGTTAAAAACAATGTTATTTATTCAGGAGGAAAAGCCTTGCGGAGCGAATTCATGATTTCTCCGGGCGGACTGGAATTATACCTGAAATCAAGACGTACAAGAAACATCGCATTGTTTATTTCACTCGCTGGCTCCGCCGGAACAATCGTTTCGCTCGTTTCAGGCAATAGGGACAATCTCCGCAAGTTCTTCTGGGTATCGCTGGGAACAGGAGTCGTTTCATCGGTTCTGACCATGCAGGCCAACAACCAGCGCGATCAGGCGGTTTGGCTGAGAAACCGGGATGCCATGATTTTTATGAAGGTTGAACAGTAAATGTACTTTGTCAAAGCAAAATTTTTGTATGTTTTAGACAATTTTTAGCCACTTGCTCATTATTTATGGCAGTTGGATAAATAAATTTTCATGTTCAAAAAGTTGCGCTTTATTTAATTTAAAGATTCAGTTTGCCTTTATTTTAAATATCATCTATATGAGTGCATTATTATTTTCTACTAAGCTATTTCCATTTTTATGCTTACTTGTTGCTTCCTGGGAATGTAAATTACTTAATACAACAGGAGAAGACATTTGGCAATCAGATACAATCATCAATTCTAATAACCAAATTCATCAGTATGCTGATATTTTTATAGCAGGCGCAATTAATAATTTCAATAATTATTCAAACGCCGCTTACTGGAAAAACGGTAAAGAAATTATACTCTCAAATGATCATTCTTTTGCAAACGACATTCTAGTTAATGAAGGTGATGTTTTTGTAGGAGGGACAATTAACGGAAAGCCATGTTATTGGGTTAATGGAAAATGTGTAATTATAAGCAAAGATGATGGATTTGTAAGTGCTATTAAGTTTCATAAGGGAAATCTATACATGGTAGGGCTATACCATGATAGCTTGACAGATATATACTATGCCTTTTTGTGGGAAAATAATGTTTTTACCATTCTTGGTAATGGCTATGCCAGTGTAACTGACATAGCTTTTGATAATAATGACATTTACATAGCGGGAATTGATGAAGGAAAGCCTTGTTATTGGGAAAATCAGGTGAAAATAATGTTATCCGATCATGTCGGAATAGTAAATGGCATTGAAATAGCAAATAATGATGTACTTTCAGCAGGAGAGTTCGCACCTGAAGATAATGAATATTATTTAACAGGTTACTGGAAAAATAAAGAATTCATTTCTGTTGGTAATAATTCAGCTTACATCTGGAATGTTAGCTTCAATAAAGACAAGATTTATCTTGTTGGATCTCAGATAATGGATAAGGATTCATTAATTGATCAGGCTATTTTAATTGAGGATAAGGTCAAAACAGTCCTGAGTGTTCCAGACAATGTGTCAGCTGTTGCATTAAACATTGATTTTAATAAAGGCGATAAATACATTATAGGAAATTGTATTACATCAACAAAACCAGTATTGTCTTCGCAGGTTTGTTACTGGCTTAATAATAAAATATACATTATTGGAAGGCCGGGTTCTGTTTGCTCGGCTATTCATATCGAGCCTGTTCTATAACTGTTTAGAAACAGAAAATGCCTGCACTTCTGGCAAGTACAGGCACTTTTTGTTTCTGATTTATAAAACCTAAAATTTCAAAGGGACAGAAAAACCTGATTTATCCCACTGGAAATCAAGTGAATTGTTCTTAACGGTAAAAGTCAGTTTTTCCTGTGAAGACGGGTAAGTCTTGTTTGGAACAGTTACTTTCAGCACATCTTTTCCTTTGATTTCTTCATATTTGTAAGCACCCCATTGATTTCCTTCGCTGTTCAGGATAATGGTCCATTCTTTTTCGGCAGGAATTGCAAAAAACGTGTACGTTCCTGCTTTAACCGCCTTGCCGCCGAACATTCCGTCTTTCTTGAACGTAATTGCCGTAGCGCTGTCGGCACCGATCCGCCATACTTTTCCATAAGGTTCAAGGCTTCCGCTTCCTGCGTTACCGAAAAGCACACGTCCTCTTTTGGATGGCTGGCCGTAAGCAATGGTTACGTTTTCACCTTTTGCAGTCACTCTCGGGCTTTTTTGTGCAGATGCCCATGTAAATGCGATCAATGTAAGGAACAGCGTTAAAAATGTTGTTTTCATAAAATAATGAATGATAAACTGGTTTTAATGAAACTGGATTTTTGCAGTAACGAATTACGCTATTGAAAAGTTGTGAAGCAAGCCTTTTCGCTTTCATTCCTGATAAGTGATTTTAGATTGTATATTTGAATAATGATTTCTGAAAATAATCCACCGGTACGTACCCGTTTTTTCGATACCAAAATCGAATTCCTGAAAGGCGTTGGCCCGCAAAAAGCGGCTTTGCTGAATCAGGAACTGAATATTTTTACATACGGAGACCTTATTCAGCATTATCCGTTCCGGCATGAAGACCGCACTGTTTTTCACAAGATCAGTGACCTGAACGAGCAGCTTCCCGCTGCGCAGATCAAAGGAAGGCTGCGCGAAATGACAACCGTAGGCGAAGGCGGAAAAAAACGGCTGGTTGCGTATTTTACAGACGGAACGGGCATCATGGAGCTGGTCTGGTTCCAGAGTATCGGGTGGTATGAAAAAAGCCTGCGGCCCAACTCGGAATACATTGTGTACGGCAAACCCGTTGCTTTCGGCGGAAGGTGGAGCATGACGCATCCCGACATCGACCTGATGACGCCGGAAAATGAAAACGGCGGTTTCTGGCAGCCGGTTTATCCATTAACAGAAAAGCTTCGCAAGCGTTTTCTGGATAGCCGTACGCTCAGCCGCATAATCCGGAACCTGCTCGAAATTGCCCATCAGCACATTCGCGAAACACTTCCTGAAAATCTTGTCCAGAAATACCGTTTGGTCTCAAAAGCAGACGCGCTCTGGAATTACCATTTGCCGCAAAGCCAGCAATGGCTTGTGCAGGCGCAGAGAAGGCTGAAATTTGAAGAGCTTTTTTACAATCAGTTCCGGCTGATCAAAAATAAGCTGCTGCATAAAACCGAATACCCGGGCCTTGTTTTCAGCAAAAATGATCTGGTCAGGGAATTTTATGCCAATCATCTGCCATTTAGTCTTACCAATGCGCAGATCAGGGTTTTACAGGAAATTCATGAAGACCTGAAAACCGGAAAACAAATGAACCGGCTTTTGCAGGGCGACGTAGGCTCGGGAAAAACGATTGTGGCTTTCATCACCATGCTCTTTGCCTTGTCCAACGATGCGCAGGCATGCCTGATGGCACCGACCGAAATCCTTACCGATCAGCATTATATGGGCCTGAAAAAATTTGCGGATTTGCTCGGGATCAATCTTGGAAAGCTGACCGGATCAACGAAGAAAAAAGACAGGGAAGTTATTCATCAGCAACTGCTGGAAGGTTCCATGCAGGTGCTTGTAGGAACGCATGCGCTGATCGAGGATATTGTCCAGTTTAAAAATCTGGGATTGTGCATTATTGATGAACAACACCGTTTCGGTGTAGCGCAACGGGCGAAACTTTGGGCTAAAAACCCGCGCATTAATCCGCATATGCTTGTGATGACCGCAACGCCCATTCCGAGGACACTTGCCATGACGCTTTACGGAGATCTGGATATTTCGGCCATTGATGAACTGCCAGCAGGAAGAAAGCCTATCAAAACGGTGCATCGCTATGATGCAAACCGCGCTTCTGTTTTCGGGTTTATGAAAGATGAAATTGCAAAAGGAAGGCAGATTTACATGGTTTATCCGCTGATCGAAGAATCGGAAAAAATGGATCTGAAGGATTTGATGGACGGGTATGAAAGCGTTTCAAGGTCTTTTCCGGATGTTCCGCTGAGTATTCTGCATGGCAAGATGAAGTCAAAGGATAAAGATTACGAAATGGCGCGTTTTGTTAGCCAGGAAACAAAAATCATGGTTGCGACCACGGTTATTGAAGTAGGCGTAAACGTTCCCAACGCATCTGTAATGGTCATCGAAAATGCGGAAAGGTTCGGCTTGTCACAGCTTCACCAGTTGCGCGGAAGGGTAGGGCGGGGCGCGGAGCAATCTTACTGTATCCTGATTACGGATTACAAAATAAGCAAGGACACCAAATTGCGGATTGAAACGATGTGTCGGACCAACGACGGATTCGAAATTGCGGAAGTGGATCTTCAGTTGAGAGGCCCGGGCGATCTTTCAGGAACGCAGCAAAGCGGCCTTGTGGATCTGCTGGTTGCGAATCTTGCGCAGGACGGACAGATTCTGAAAGAAGCCAGACTGTCTGCAGAAGCTATTTTGAACTCGGACCCGGAACTGCTCCAGTCTGTTAACCAGCCTATACGCCTTCATCTGGCAAATCTGCGTAAAGAGGAAACGAACTGGAGCAGGATCAGTTAACGGTTATGCCTTGATTTCCCGGTTGTCATTTAAAAACTCAAAGTTCTGCGGACGCGTAACATGCAGCGCAGCTCCCAGCGAAGTCGCATACGGAAGGTCTGTGGCATGCACGGTATGCTTTGGAAAATTACGTGCGATCAGTCTGGTGAATATGTCGTTTCTGGCAAATCCGCCGTCGATGTAAATAGCTTGTACGTCGTTTACGCCCACCAGTTCCAGTGAAACGGCAAGCATATCCGTGAGTCCTTTGATCAGATGATGGTATGCAGCGTCTGCAGAGGCAAACGCGCTCACCTGCCATTCCATAGGGCTTGGTTCCGGGAACGGCCCGTTGCCTGTCATGCAGGCCGGATAAAATTTGGGCGTATCCGCTTTTAGAATTTCATCGTCAAACTTCACACTTTTATAAAAATCCGGTGCAACACGGAAATATTCTGCAATGCGTGCGACCTGAAAATCGTGTTCTTTTCCCAGAAAAAGCCGTGATGCCGTCACGCCGCTGCCTTCGGGCGTAAGATAATTCATGCAATCCCGTTCCAGCTGGTAAGAAGTCAACGGTTTGGAAGTAAAGGAATTGAAGTTGATGCACCAGGTTCCGGTAGAAAGCAGCACAAACGGCTTTTTAACAGCCATCCGGTAGGGAATCAGCGCAGAGGAACTGTCGTGCAAGCCAAATCCTGACTGGATTCCTTTGTCTCCATTACGGTAAATAAACGACGACGAAGCCAGAACAGGCGCCAGTTTCTTGTGAATGCCTTCTGCTTTTACCCACTCATGGTAATCCCACATTTCAAAGCTCCACAATGCCGTATGGCAGCCCAGTGAAGTGTAATCGCTTACTTTTCGTCCGGTCAGCAGATAAAGAATGTATTGCGGCAAATGCAGCGTCATGGCAATCTGCTTGTAAATTTCCGGCTGCGTATATTTCAGCCAGTAAAGCTGCATGCCCGAGTTCAGCATACCCATAGCGGGCGAGCCGGTCTGCAGGGATATGCGGGTCGGATCGCCGTACGTACTGTAAAACTGATTGAGAAGGTCTTCAGGAAATGGCTTCAGATACGAATAAAGCGGAGTAAGCGGTTTGTGTGCAGCATCCAGATGTACAAGGCTGGCTCCGTAGGCAGCCACATTCACTGCTTTGATATCATACTCCGGATTATTCAGCAGATCTGTCCAGCGACTTGTTACCCAGTTGGTCAGAAGTTCTATGTCTTCCGTCGGAAACCCGTCCTCATCGGTCGTTTCGGGCAGCGACTCGGAGAATTCTTCTACAATCTGATACTTTTCATCAAAAAGTACGTACTTTTTATTGGTCCTGCCAATGTCAAAAACCGCTGTTAATTTCATTAATTTGAATGCTATGCCACTTTAAACCCGGAGAACATTTCCGTTCTTATGGTGACTTACGTTAAAACGAATACCCTTACTTCTTTAACTTTCTGAATTCACCGTCAGCTCTGAATCATCAGGCTGTTTTTTCAAGAACAGGTTTCAGGACTTTGGTCCAGCGCCGGTATCCTTCATCGTTCATATGCAAGCTGTCGCTTACGAAAATAGCCGGGTCCGGTTTTCCGTCTTTCAGCATTACAGGCCATACGTCGATATATCCGTGCCTGCGGTCCTTTTTTATATAATCCTGAATAAGCCTGTTTGCCTTGATGACATCGTCCCGCTTTGCCCATCTGGAAGGAGAAGGTTTCAGGGAAACGGCGTACAGCTGCACTTCCGGCAGTTTGTCGCGGATCCGTTTTACAAGCGTGACATATGCGTCCCGGACTTGCTCCGGCGTTTTTGCTTTTGAGCCAAACATATCGTTTTCGCAGTAAATAACCACGGTTTTCGGCTGATATTTCGTGATCGTGCGATCGGCATAGTAAATAACTTCCGGAAAAGTGGAACCTCCGAAACCACGGTTGATAATGGGCAAAGGCGCCAGATCTTCACCGGCAGATTTCCACTTTGTAAAAGATGAACTTCCGGTAAGAACGATTCCGCCCGGCGCCGACATCTGCTTCATATCCTGATTTTCAAATTCCCTGATCGCATTCTCTGACCTGTCAACCTTGTAATCCGGTTCCCACGGCGTACCCAGATTTGTGTAATTGGGTTTATGACAAGCATTTAGCCAGATTAAGGCAAAAATCAATAGGTATTTTTTCATTATTCATAAAATGGATATAGCAAATAAGGCATATATGTCCACTTTTTAATGATCCCGGGCCGAAAAAATCAAGAAACAATCAAGTTTTTACTCTTTCAGAAAATACCGGAAACCAAGTCCTACGAATGGGAAACTAATAGCAGGCGTTAATTTGTAATTAAAACCGTTTCTCAGGATCGTTTCATCCGTTCGAAGCTGTGTTGATTCAAAAGCAGAATAGGATACAAAAACCGGATTGGAAAATCCGAGTGAAGCCGTTATCCACCATTTTTCCGACAGTTGATAATACATTCCGGCACTGAGCCCGGCCGAAAGCGCAATCGTGTGGCCCCGGGTTGTGTTGGGAGTATTGTATTCCGGACTCGGACCTTTTGTAAAAGTATAGCCAAGGTCTATGTTCGGCCCTGCAAAGACACCCAGTTTGTTGTTGAAATGCTTGTAATACTGCCAGAAGCGGCCAATGCCAAAACCTAAATTATTGATGCCTTTGTAGGTTTTCATTACTTCGCTATTGGGCATATACGATTTTCCGCCGATTAATGAATGGCTGAGATTCCAGCCGCTGGCCCTTGTTTCGGATTTGAATTTCCCGGCGTGAATATTGATGTTGTAATTATATCCATTGGTGGAAGTCGTCAGATCGGGATTGTGGTTGAAGAAATTAACGCTTGCTGCTCCGGAAATAAATTTTCTTCCTGCAAACTGCGCATGTATGTAGCCGGCTGTGCAGAACAGCAGCATAAGGGTAAAAATGAAGATCTTTTTCATAGCTGATTTAGTTTGCTTTTTGAATATACCACGATGCCCTTAAAGAAAAATAGCTTGTCAGTCCGGTTGTTACAGCTGAATTAAAAGAGATGGAATTATTGTCGTTCATATGACTGTACCCGATTCCCAGTGACAATAAGTTCACGTCCGCTTCCAGCGCAAACCTTGATTTGAGCCGGTAAGCAATGCCGGGTACAACGGTAAGCCCGGCACCATAACCGTTCTCAATATCTTTTTCTGCAATGTCGTAACTCTGCTGTGTCGATCTCAGATAAGAACCATAAACCGACGTGTTCAGGAATGCATACCATTTTTCGTTTAATGTTTTGTAATGCCGGATAAAAGGCGATAAAGTGTATGCGTTATTACTGTAACGGCTGGTGTTTTCCTGACCTCCAATTTTGTTTTTGCCACTACTGAAATTAAAGTTTGCACCAAAGCCCAGGCCCAGCATTTTATTATTACCGGTAAATCTGCCGATCTGGAAAGAAGGATTAAAGGAAACGGAATTGCCGCTGTTTTTTTCAAGAGCATATTCTATTTTCTGATTGGAGCCTTCCAGGCTCAGCGTGGCGGCGCGATACCGCGTTCCCGCCGGAATTTGCGCCATTGTTTCACCGGCAAGGCAAAAAATGCCAAGCAGGTTCATAAGAAGAAGTTTTTTCATGACTGTTGTTTTAGTTAGTAAAAGCAAGATACAGATGTTTATGTAACCACCGTATCGTTTAGCTTTATTTAACAAAAAATATAACAAAAAGAGGCAGCGAACAGGCTGCCTCTAAAAATTACCGATACCAAATTTAACCTAACAATCTTTGCAAAACATTGACCGGCAGCTTTCTGGCCGTTATCATGCTGTATTTTTCAAGGTCAGAAAACGCCTTCCCAGTTTCCCTGACGATAATATTGTAACAATCTCTGCTGCATCAGAAATCCGTATTTTGCCTGAATGGCATTTGCCTGTGCTTTGGCAAGATTGGCTTTGGCAAGCGAGTACTCAAAAATATTCGCCACTCCGGCGTTCAGCTTGCTTTCAACGACCGAAAAGCTGGCTGTAAGTGATTCCACCTGTCCCTGCGCCGCAGCGTATTTGTCGGCCATCGCATTCAGGTTCAGTACGGCCAGCTCTATGGCCTGCCGCAACTGCTGGTTGGTTACATCAAGTGTATTCTGCGCTTGTCGTTCCTGTACTTTTGCGAGATCAATGCGCGGACGTGTAACCCAGCGGCCCATAATCGGAATGTTGAGGCTCAGGCTTAAAGACCCGTTTCGGGTTGCGTTCAATTGCTTGAAATAATCGAGGTTCGTGTTGGTGGAAGCGTAAAAGGCTCGGATATTGGCGCCCATGAACAAGGACGGATAATTTTCAGCCTTGATGGATTTTACCAGATACACAAAACTCTGGCGGTACAGTTCGGCACTGCGCAGTTCAGGAAAAGTTTTCTGGGCATCTTCGTAAATGGCCGCTACATTGTCGGCATGCTGCGTAGTATCTTTCGGAGCAAGCGATTCAAATTCCACTTTGTCGTCGGGTGCAATGTTGATCCGCTGAAACAAGGCAAGCCGCGCCGTACGGTAATTGTTCAGTGCCGTAACCTGATCAAAACGGTCGTTGGCAAGCTGCGCCCTGATCTCGAACAACAGATTGGAGGCTGCTACGCCGGCATTCACCTGCTTTTCAACACGGTCAACCTGCTGCTGGGAAGACGCAACCTGCTGGTCAGCAGCTTCCAGCAAGGATTTCGTCGCCAGTACATTTACATAACCCTGCATGAGCAGTACCGTTTGTGCATTCAGGACCGCCGTTTTGTTTTCCGCAAAGGATTCTTTCAGCAGCACGCCCTGGCGAATCTGGTTCTGGAGTTTAAATCCCTGAAAAACCGGAATTCTCAAACCGGTTCCGATGGCGTTGTAACTGTAAACCTCGTCTATATACGCGTTGGTATACTGGTCAATACTGCGCCCGATGTTCAGGCTCTGGTCTGCACCGATATAGATTTGCGGGAAAATCTGCGACCTTGTCTGTTTCAGCTGCGCCTGTGAAGCTTCGGCCTGCAAATTGCTTTGCTGATACGTAAGGTTGTTTTTTACTAGAAGATCCACGCATTCGGCCAGGCTCAGCGTATTTTGTGCCTTTGAAAACAACGGCAGCAGGCAGAAAAGTAAAAGTAAATGTTTCATAGCTGTTAAATTTTTGATAGGGATCGGATGAGCGTGACGCCTCATGCCAGCCAGCCGTCTTTCAACCGTACGATCCGGTTTCCGTAGCCTGCATTTACTTCCGAGTGCGTGACCTGAACAATAGTCACTTTGTCTTCCTTGTTGAGTTTCTGAAATAATTCCATGATTTCAATGGCTTGTTCGGAATGCAGGTTTCCGGTCGGTTCGTCGGCATAGATCACTTTCGGATTGTGTACAATGGCTCTCGCCACGCCTACCAGCTGCTGTTGTCCGCCTGAAAGCTGATGCGGGAAAAGGTCTTTTTTGGCGACCATATTAAAGCGGTCGAGCAGTTCGGCGATGCGGCTTTTGCGTTCCGATGACGAAGTTCCTTTGTAGAGCAAAGGTGTTTCAATGTTTTCATATACAGTCAGTTCGTCAATAAGGTGATAGGCCTGAAAAACAAAACCGATGTGATGGCGGTGCAGCTCCGTACGTTTCTTTTCGGAAAGTTTCTGAACGGGTTCGTCCATAAAAAGGTACTCACCTTCGGACGGCTCTTCCAGCAGGCCGAGAATATGCAGCAAAGTTGATTTTCCCGAGCCGGACGGCCCCATAATGGATACAAATTCGCCTTCTTTGATGTCGAGATCAATGTGGCGCAGAACATACGTCTTGCCAAAACCTGCCGGGTAATATTTGGAAATCTTGTCTAACTTGATCATATAAAAACAGGGATTGAAGATTCAGGTGCAAATACCCGCTTCTCTGATGTCAACACTTTTTAAAAAGCCTTGCCAGAATATTAAGCTATTGATAGCCAAATAGTTTTCTTTTGAAGCGAAGTCGTGATCGTTCGGAATCGTACAAAGGTGTACGGTATCGGACGAGGTTGTTTTTTGGTGTTGAAAGCGGCTTGGAATCCTCTGCCGGCTGTAAAATCGCGGATCGTGGCATTGGTTTTCCGGACACTGGCCGGGAGGCTGTTTCGGAGAATCTATTTCCGTACATGAATAAATAAACTATTTTTTAATAAAGGTAACAGTCTGCTTTTATCGTCAGATAACCGGCCTGGGCGCAGAGCAATCCGGCGGTACGAATGAGCTATTGATTGATGAAACGATGCACACAAGATACGGGCATGAACTCACTTTGTGGAATAACAAGTATTTCAACAGGCCATACGAACAACAAAGGCGCTGCGGTTCAGGCAATTATTCTACAAATCAGAAACTATAAAGCTTGCAGTCTATATCCATTCAGAAAGAAGAAGCCTTAAAATTATTTGTAAGTAAAGCCATAAATTGTAATTTCATTCCGATTTCTTCTACTTTTAAATAGTCCATCCCTTTTGGCAATACACATATGCTGCTGGTGATTTTTTAAGTTTTAGTTAGTAAACAATGTCAGAGAATAAAAACAAGCTTAAAAAAAAACAATCCGGCCAAATACCTGGTTTTATTGTTGCCATCGGCGGTTCGACAGGAGCACTGGAAGCGTTGACGCAGATTCTGGAACTGCTTTCCACCACAACCGGACTTGCATTTATCTATATACAGCATGCTTTTACGGAGCATGAAACCCGGCTGGAAACTACGCTGGATACGCTTACGTCCATGCCTGTGCTGAAAGCTGCCGAAGGGCTCAGGATTCTGCCGGATCATTTCTATATTGTTTATCCGGATTCCGGGCTGGAAGCAGTTGACGGGAAATTTGTGCTGGTTAACAGCAACTTGCCGTCTGAATCATATATGCCGGTTGACAGCTTTTTTATATCTTTATCTGAACATCAGAAAGACGGTATTATCGGCATTGTGCTATCCGGGATCGGAAGCGACGGCACACTGGGCCTTAAAGCAATCAAGTCGGCGGGCGGCATAACGATTGTACAGGACGAAAGTGCCAAATTCCAAAGTATGCCGATGTCTGCAATTTCCGAGGAAGTTGTGGACCTGATCCTTTCTCCCAAAGAAATTGCCATAGAATTACAAAGGCTAAGCAAGAATTCGGCCATTTTCAGGTCATTCGAGTTTAACGAAGAGCAGCAGGAGGCTGTTGATAAAGATCTTGTCCTGATTCTCAGATATCTTAAAAAATCACTCGGGGTAGATTTTGAAAATTATAAGATCACAACAATCAGAAGACGGATTATAAGACGCATGCTGCTTTTCAAGCTGGAAACCTTTGCAAGTTATCTCCAGTACCTGAAACTGCATGCCTCGGAAGCTAACCTGCTTTACGGCGACCTGCTGATCAATGTAACCAATTTTTTCCGGGATACAGATACAATGGCGTACCTGAAAGATGAGCTGGTGCCGAAAATCATAGACAACAAGAGCCCTGGAGAAGCGATCAGGATATGGGTCGCAGGATGCTCCACCGGTCAGGAAGCATATTCGCTGGCAATCATCTTTCTGGAAGTAATCGGAACCCGGGCGGCAAACATTCATATTTTTGCAAGTGACCTCAGCGAAGCAGCCATCGCAAAGGCAAGGCTGGGCATTTACTCAGCAAGCGAAGTACAGGATATCTCGGCGGGACGGCTTGAACGTTTTTTTGTAAAAGTGGACGGTACTTACCGGATTAACAAAGCAGTTCGTGACCTTTGCGTATTTGCGCCGCATAACCTGCTGAAAGATCCTCCCTTTTCAAGGCTTGATCTGGTAAGTTGCCGCAATGTTTTGATTTATTTTGACAATCAGTTACAGCAGCAGGCTTTGAAAAGCTTTCATTATGCGCTGAATCCGGAAGGACATTTGCTGCTGGGAAAATCGGAAGGAGCAAGCAGCGTTGCTTCCCTGTTTACCCAGACAGACAAAAATCACAAGGTTTTTACACGCAGAAACGGTTATTCTGCCAAAATCCTTTATGATGTCGGTTCTTATACAAATGAAGCCAAACTACCCCAGATGCCACAAAAAAGGCCAGTATCGGGTAACTCACCCGTAACTACAATCGATCTTGAACAAATCATTGACGACCTGCTGCTGACCCGTTATGTTCCGGCGAGCGTTGTCGTGGATCAGGATCTGGAAATTATACAACTGCGCGGTTCCACCGGACTTTTTCTTGAACCTTCGCCGGGCAAACCAAGTTTCAATCTGGCCCGGATGGCAAGGCCTGTGCTGGTTCTGGAACTACGGAATCTGGTTCATAAAGCCCGGAAAACAGGCCTGCCGGTTTCCCGGTCGGGACTGGAAATTCAGGTAAACGGCCAGACACATTACGTGAAAATTGAAGCCGTTCCAGTAAAGGGTCCTGCTGATCAGCTGCTTTGCCTTGTTCTTTTTCAGGAAATAATCCCTGAAAAACCTGCCTCGCTGCCTTACTCGGAAGCCGGTAGCCAGCGTATCAGGGAACTGGAAGAGCAGCTTGCCGCTCTACGGGAAGACATGCATTCCATTATTGAAGAGCACGAGGCTACGAACGAGGAGCTTCAGTCGGCCAATGAAGAAATTGTGAGCAGCAATGAGGAACTTCAGAGTATCAATGAAGAGCTGGAAACGAGCAAGGAAGAGATAGAATCCACGAATGAAGAGCTGCTGACGATCAATCAGGAACTTCAGGTCCGCAACGATCAGCTTACCGAGGCTTACGGCTATTCGGAGGCCATTCTGAATACCATTCATGAAGCTACGCTGGTACTTGACAAAAACTTGCGGATCAAAGTCGCCAACAAGGCGTTTCATAAAATTTTCCGTATCCCGGAGCAGAATATCCGCGGAATGATGCTTTACGAGCTGGGCCAGCGACAATGGGATATTTCGGTATTACGGCAAATGCTCTCGAATGTCATCGTCAACGATGCCATCATCAATTCTTTTGAGGTTAGTCTTGCCTTTGAAGGTGTAGGAGATAAAATCATGCTGCTGCATGCACGTAAAGTGGTGCAACATCAGCGTCAGCAGGCAATTTTGCTCGTTATGGAAGATATTACCGAGCACCGCCGGGCTCAGAAATTGTTGCAGGAACGGCAAACGTGGTTTGTAAACCTGATCAACGATGCTCCGACACTGATCTGGGTTTCAAAATCCAGCGGCGAGATCAGCTTTCTGAACAAAGCATGGCAGGAGTTTACGGGTAACCAATCGGAAATGGATATCATCAAGCACATTCATCCCGAAGATCAGGAAAATTATCTTGCCCGTTATTCACAGGCTTTTCTCGCGCGCAAGCCCCTGAATTTTGAATACCGCCTGCTGCGTGCAGACGGCGCTTACCGCTGGATGCTTGAAAATGCCAAACCGATGTTTGACAGTAACAATGCATTTACCGGCTACATCGGAAACTGCGTGGAAGTTCATCTGCAGAAAATGATGACGCAGGAACTGAACCGGCATGTGGACCAGCGCACACGGGAACTTCAGCATGTCAACACTGAACTTGAGAATGCCAATTACAAACTGACTGAAACTGCGGAAAGTCTTCAGGCCGTGCTGGACAGTTCGCCTGCATCCATCGGATTTTTCAAAACGCTTTTCAGCGATTCGAATAAAGTTGAAGACTTCAAGCTTCTGATCTATAATCACAAGTTCCGGAAGTATTTCCCTGAATTAAGCAACGGTACCGAGTACAAAATGGCGTCTGACCTTTATTCTGCCTTTGAGCTTGAGAAAATGAAGCATGTTGCACTGACTGCAACCAACCATTATGAAGAAAAACTGCAGGAAAACGGCAAATGGCTCGGCATTTCCATTACCAAACACGATTCTGGAGTCGTTGTCACGCAGCTTAACATTACGGCTATAAAGGAGTCGGAAAAGAAGCAGTATGAACTGATACAGCAGCTGGAAGGAGCTGGGCAGACGCTGGCTGCACTCGAAAGCATGCGCCAGTATGTGCGGGACCGCGGGGAATTCCTTCGCTCCACTTCGCATGATCTGAGAGGAAGCTTCGGTATCATTGTAGGTGCCGCCAGCCTGCTGAATATGATTGATGTGGAAGAAGACCGCAGCAAAACGCTTGATATGCTGCAGCGCAGCCTGAAGCAGGTTACTTACATGATTAACCAGCTTCTGGATTATTCACGGCTGGAATCCGGGCAGGAGGAATTGCAGATCGTATCATTCGATGTTTCGGAGCTGTTTACCGAATTATGTGAAACTTCATTTGCAATGGCACAGCACAAGAAACTGTTGCTGCCGTATTCCGGGCCGCAGGGCATGAAGATTGAAGGCGATGTGGTCAAAATCCGCCGCATAGCACAGAACCTGATTTTAAATGCAATCAAATACACCAGTCAGGGCGAAGTAAAAATAAGCTGGGGAAATGAAGAGGACGGAGAAGAACAGCGCTGGTTTTTGATGGTTCAGGATACCGGGCCGGGCATTCCGGATGAACTGATCAGCAAACTCAACGACTCTGAACTGAAAGCAGACCATAACAAGGCAGACGGAACAAAAACGGAAGTTTCCCAGCATTCGGGTGGGGAAGGCATTGGCCTGTTTATTGTTAAAAAGCTTGTCAACATGCTCCATGCCCATATGCACATTGAAAGCCATCCTGAAAGAGGGACGATGTTCAGGGTTTCTTTTCCAGCTTCATATCCTTTTCTGGATTCCGGAATAATGCCCGCCGGTATATAAGCAGGTTGTTGTTTTGAATGGTATTCTGTAAATAACTAAATTGATTTTATTAATAAACTTCCTGATTTTTCCGGACAAACAGAACATAAATCATTGCCAAACTTGTTACTCCGGAGAACACCACAATCCATAAGTTGAAAACAGTAACTTCACAAGATCCATACGCAGCGCTCCGCTATTCTGATTTCCGGTTTTATATTTCCAATACTTTTCTGTTTTCGGCAAGTATTCTTATTCAGGAAGTAATTGTTGCGTATGAACTGTATAAAATGACACATGACCCGCTTGCCCTGGGACTGATCGGGCTTGCCGAGGTTATTCCATTTATCATTACTTCCCTTTTCGGAGGTTATATTGCCGATCAGAAAAATAAAATAACGATCATGCATATCAGTCTGGTTGTTATTCTGCTGGGTTCTGTGATTTTGTACACTGCTTTTCAGCCCGGAATTTACAACATGCTGTCTCAGTCGCAGCATCTGGTTGTAATTTATTCGGTTTTTGCTTTGATAGGCTTTGCAAAAGGATTTTATTCTCCTGCCTCCAGTTCGCTGAAACCCTTTCTGGTACCACGGGCTATTTACCACAATTCTTCTACATGGAGCAGTTCATTCTGGCAGGCGGGCTCCATAACCGGGCCGGCAATTGCAGGTTTTTTGTATGCTTATATGGGTCTTACCAATACGCTGCTGCTGGTTATCGCCAATTTTGTTGTCTGCTGGATATTGCTGGGCATGATCAAAACGCGGCCTGAACTGGCAAAAATATCCCAGCCGATCCTCGAAAGTCTTAAAGAAGGATTTCGGTTCGTATTCCGGACCAGAATCGTCCTTTATGCCATTTCGCTTGATCTGTTTTCGGTGCTTTTCGGCGGCGTAGTGGCCATTTTACCGGTATTTGCAGAAGACATTCTGAAAGTAGGGCCCGAAGGACTTGGTTTGCTGCGGGCAGCACCTTCCATTGGTTCGCTGCTCACGATGTTTGCCATGGCGTACTTTCCGCCCACGCACAATGCCTGGCGGAACATGCTGATTGCGGTTGCGGGATTTGGCGTATTCACGATTGTTTTTGCACTTTCCACCAACTTTCTGCTGTCATGCGCGGCGCTTTTTGCCACCGGTGTTTTCGATAGTGTGAGTGTAATTGTCCGGCAGACAATCCTTCAGATTTATCCGCCGGATGAAATGCGCGGACGGGTTGCGGCAGTTAACGGCATGTTTGTAAGCTCTTCCAATGAGCTGGGCGCTTTTGAATCCGGTGCCATGGCCAAAGCGTTCGGTACGGTTCCTTCTGTGATGATCGGCGGCATTGTTACCATTGTTGTCGTTTCATGGATTTACCTGAATTCCAAAGATCTGTTTTCGATAAGGCTGAGTTAAAGCATTTGGTAAGTCAATGACATCGTGCAAGAACGTGTGAGGACACACGTTCCATGCAGCTTGCTAAAAAGTACGGTCACAAAGTCTCAAGTTAAACCTTTTACTCCGTTTTAAGGGACTTCACAGGGTTCATTAAAGCAGCCTTGTAAGTCTGCATGCAAACGATCAGGCTGATGATCATCCCGAAAAACATTCCTGTCCACACAAAAGTAGAAATGCCAATATCAATGCGGTAAGCATAATTCTGAAGCCATTTGCTCATGATGATGTAAATAAGCGGAAACGATACAGCAATGGCAAATAAAAGAACAAGCAGAAATTCCTTGAGGAACAGTGCCACAATACTGATTCCCGTTGCGCCCAGAACCTTACGTATCCCGACTTCCCGTGTGCGCCGGGCAACATTCAGCGAAACCATTCCCAGAACGCCAAGCAATACGATGAGAACTGAAAGAATTGTAGCAAGCTGCGACGCTTTTTTCAGCTGAACTTCCGATTGATAAAGTTTCTGAAGCGTGTCGTCCATGAAAATGTATTCAAACGGCGCATCCGGCATGAGTTCCCGCCATTTTTGTTCAATAGCAGCTATGGATTTGCCTAAATCTGAAGGATTCAGCCGGAAAGTAAGGTATCTGTAAGCGCCGCTATTGCGCACATGAATTATAGCCAGTGGCTTGATAACCTTGTGCATGGATTCAAAATGAAAATTATGAATGACACCTTTGATTGACAGCGGTTTTGGGAAATAATGTACCCTGATCTGACGGCCAACTGCTTCATCCGCGCTTTTGTACCCTAGTACTTTCAGCGCTGCTTCATTAAAAATGATTTTATCCGTATAAAAAGATTCGCCCTGGCCGGATTGAAAGTACTTTCCCGCAATCATTTTTAAACCGTACGTATCGGCATATTTTTCATCTGTTGCAAGAAACTGCGTATGAACAGCTTTCGTAGAATCCTGGCCTGTTTTGTAAATGCCGTAATGTCCGCCGTTGTTGCCATTCGGGATTTCGTAGGACAAACTGACCTGCTTTACTTCTTTAAGCCGTGAAAATTCATTTCTGACCGATTCCATTCTGGTCAGACCTTCCGGCGTCCAATCGCGTGGAACAGCCAGAGAAACCAGTGATTCTTTCTGATAACCCAGATCTTTGCTGAAAAAGAAATTCACTTGCTGCGATACAACGGCAGCACCGGCAAAAACAAACAGCGCCGTTATGAATTGTGAAGCAACAAGCAGCCTTCGGAACAGGATATTTTCTTTCAATGATTTCAGCTTTCCTTTCATGGAATCAAGCGAAGGAACGCCGGAAAGCACAAAAGCCGGATAAATGCCAGCCAGCAAGCCGACGAGCAAAGCACTTGCAACCGGTATGAAGATGGAGTAAGGAAATAAATGAACCAATGAATCCAGCGGTTTTCCCAACAGGTTTCCGAATAATGTCCGGAATGCTTCATAGCAGGCAACAGACAGGATTACAGAACAAAATGCAAGTAAAACGGACTCGGCAAGAAATTGCCCGACAAGCTGTCGTTTAAGGCTTCCCAGTACTTTCCGGACACCAATTTCTTTTAACCTCGAAGAGGATTTACCGATAGAAATATTGACAAAATTGACGATGGCCATCAGCAAAATAAAAGCGGTAACTCCGGAAAGCGTCAAGATCATTTTTCTGACCAGACCGTCATTGGCCTCGCGATAGTAATCCGTCAGTGAAGTTAAATAGACCTGCAGATCAGCTTTTATATTTTCAGGTGCATGCGTCTCCAGTATTTGTGCAAGCGGTTTATTCAGTTTTTCCTTTTTTATGCCATCGCGGAGTTCTACATATGTGATCATGAACGGATTTTGCCAGTTGTTTTCTGAGCCTTTCCTTCCTTCCAGACTGCTGAGCGGTATGAATAGCTCTGCCTGATTTTGTAATAAACGGCTTACCGAATTGTTGGAAAGCGTTTTCAGGACCGCCGAAACTTCATATTCCTGTTTTCCGCCAACGAAGTTATGCAGTGTAAGTGTTTCACCTACGGCATTGGTTTTCCCAAAGTATTTCAATGCTTTGTCTTCTGTAATAACGATGGCATTGGGCTTGCTCAGTGCGGAGCCTGCATTGCCTTCAGCAAGCGGAAAGCCGTACATGGAAAGCAGTGTGGAATCGCCTGTCTGTACTTCTTCGCGAAAATGTCTGTCGCCTTTGGAAACGGCCACGGTAATAGCATCATAACGGTAATAATTGGCGACCAGATCCGGATATTCTTCTTTGAGCGTTTTGCCAAGAGGTCCAAGTGTGGCTATGTCAATCCCCATATCCGGGTTTTTCCATTTGCTTCGGACAATGTACTGGTTTTCAATGTTCCTTAAATCCCGGTTGACGTTCAATTCACCCCATATGTAGCTCATGATGAGAAAGCTGAATGTCATTCCGACCGACAGGCCGAAGATGGTCACAAACGAGTAAAACCTGCGTTTCAGGATATTTCGCCAGGCGATTTTGAAATAATTTTTAAGCATGTGTAACGGAGATCATTTGGGTGAGTAAGGCAAAACTAGCCCAAATGCGCTTTCAGAAAATACCGCAGATCCTGGTTTAACTATTTTTAACCTTTTACCCGATCTGCCGGATTGTTGCTGGATATCAGGAAGTCTGAAGTCGAACGGCATCGTGCAAAAACGTGTGAGGACACACGTTCACCCGTTCCATGCAGGTTTGCTTCATACCAGCAGCAAATTGATGCGGATCATTTATCATGAATTTCAATCCTCACAGGCAAAATTTAAGCATATCAATGTTCCATGCCGTCAAAATTCCTATTTTTGCCAAATTCATGATTTTAATGGATTTACAGTCGTTTTCAATAGATTTTTAAACAAACAGAATGAATCAAGCACCTGCTACTTCTTTACAAGACATTGTTGGGCATGCCAAAGAATATGGCTTTGTATTCCCTTCTTCTGAAATATATGATGGACTGCAAGCCGTTTATGATTACGGGCAAAATGGTGTTGAGCTGAAAAACAACCTGAAAGCAGCCTGGTGGAAAGCAATGACGCAGCTTCATGACAACATTGTCGGCATTGATGCGGCTATTTTCATGCATCCGCTGACCTGGAAGGCTTCCGGCCACGTGGACGGGTTCAATGATCCGATGATCGACAACAAGGATTCCAAGAAAAGGTACCGTGCGGATCAGTTGCTGGAAGGAAAAGCCGAACAGTATGAAGCAGAAGGGCAGTCTGAAAAAGCAAAGGCACTGCTTGCCGAAATGGGACGGCTGCTGAGCGCCGAAGATCTGGCAGGCGTTCGCGAACTGATCATTTCTGAAAATATCAAATGCCCGGTTTCCGGTACGACCAACTGGACGGAAGTCCGTCAGTTTAACCTCATGTTCAGCACGCAGGTTGGTTCCGTAGCCGAAGATTCAAGTCTTATATACCTGCGTCCGGAAACGGCGCAGGGCATTTTTGTGAATTTCCTGAACGTGCAGAAAAGCGGAAGAATGAAGATTCCGTTCGGTATCGCGCAGATCGGAAAAGCGTTCCGGAACGAGATTGTGGCGCGTCAGTTTACGTTTCGTATGCGGGAATTCGAACAGATGGAAATGCAGTTTTTCATCCGCCCCGGCACCGAAATGGAATGGTATGAAAAGTGGAAAGAAGCCCGCATGAAATTCCATAAAGCCGTTGGCCTGCCCGCTGAAAAGCTGAAATTCCACGATCACGAAAAACTGGCGCATTACGCCAATGCAGCCGTGGATATTGAATATGAGTTCCCGTTCGGCTTCCGCGAAATTGAAGGAATCCATTCCAGAACCGATTTTGACCTGAGAAATCATCAGGAACTTTCCAAAAAGAAGCAGCAGTATTTTGATTCGGACCTGGATGAAAACGGCAAGCCTTACGGTAATTATATTCCTTATGTCGTTGAAACTTCCGTAGGTGCAGACCGCCTTTTTCTGGCCGCCTTCTGCAATGCCTATACCGTCGAAACAGTAGGCGAGGGCGACAGTCTGAAAGAGCGTACATATCTGAAGCTGCATCCAGCTTTGGCACCGTTCAAAGTAGCCGTGCTTCCGCTGGTTAAAAAAGACGGACTTGCTGAAAAAGCGCAGGCTATTGCCAATTCGCTGAAATCGTCATTCCGCACGACGTATGACGACGGTGCTGCCATCGGAAAGCGTTATACGCGTCAGGACCTGATCGGAACGCCGTTCTGCATTGCCGTGGATTATCAGACGATGGAAGACGAAACCGTTACCATCCGTCACCGGGATACCATGGAACAGGAACGTGTGGCCATCAGCGAGCTGAAAGAAAAAATCGGTTACCAGGTTGCTATCGAAAGAATCCTTGAAGCGATCTGATTTATAAAGGTTTTTTGTAAAGTAATAAATGATCCGAATGATTCATAATCAGCATTTTAGTAAATAAATTTTTCGGAAGTGTAAAATTCCTGATTGTAAATGATCAGGAATTTTTTTTAAATAGGTCTTTGGTATAAACAGTAAACAGAAAAATGATCAACAAACTATACGGCACTTCACTGAGCCTGCTCACCGATCTGTACCAGCTCACGATGGCTTATGGCTACTGGAAAGCAGGCAAGGCGGAACAGGAAGCGGTGTTTAACCTTTACTTCAGAAAACATCCTTTTCAGGGCGGCTTTACGATTGCATGCGGATTAAACAGCGTTATTGATTATCTGAATGAATACAAATTCCAAAAAGAAGATCTGGAATATATCGGTTCGCTGACGGGCAGCGACGGAAAAAAGCTGTTCGAGCCAGGATTTCTGACTTATCTGGAATCCATGGAATTCCAATGTAGTATAGATGCCATTCCGGAAGGAACCGTTGTCTTTCCAAATGAGCCGCTGCTGAGAGTTCAGGGCCCGATCCTGCAATGCCAGCTGCTGGAAACGCCTTTGCTGAACCTGATCAATTTTCAATCTTTGATCGCTACAAAAGCAGCCCGCATGCGCCTGGTTGCCAAAAACGATGCCTTGCTGGAATTTGGCTTGCGGCGTGCGCAAGGTCCGGATGGCGGCGTTACGGCAAGCCGCGCGGCATATATTGGCGGTTTTGATGCTACGTCTAACGTGCTGGCGGGAAAACTTTATGACATACCCGTCAAAGGAACGCATGCGCATAGCTGGGTCATGTCGTTTGACAGCGAACTGGAATCCTTTGAAACCTACGCCGAACACATGCCCAACAATGTAACGCTGCTTGTGGACACGTACGATTCGCTTCAGGGTGTCCGGAATGCCATAAAAGTCGGGCATCAGCTTCGCGAACGTGGTTATGAACTCGGCGGTATCCGGCTGGATTCCGGTGACCTTGCTTACCTCAGTATCGAAGCCAGAAAATTGCTGGATGAAGCCGGATTTGAAAAAACCGGCATTGTGGCCAGTAACGATCTGGACGAACATATTATGGACAGTCTTAAAAGACAGGGCGCACGCATCGGCATCTGGGGCGTTGGTACCAAGCTGATTACGGCTTATGACCAGCCTGCGCTGGGCGGCGTTTTCAAGCTTGCCGCCATCAAAAATCCGAATGGCGAATGGGATTACAAACTGAAATTGTCCGAACAGGCCATTAAGGTTTCCACGCCGGGCATTCAGCAGGTGCGCAGGTTCAGGGATTCCAAAGGTTTTGTCTCGGATATGATTTTCAATACAGAAACGGCTCTGATCGGAAAGTCGACGATGATTGACCCTTACGATTTTACCCGTAACCGCTCATTTTTCGAAACCATGCCGTATGAAGACTTGCTTGTTCCTGTGTTTGCCAAAGGTCAGCTTATCTATAATTTGCCATCAATTCACGAAACGCGTGAACGGGTAAAATCCCAGCTTGCCCACTTTCATGAAGGAACCAAAAGGTTTGTCAATCCGCATACATACCCGGTGGGTCTGGAAAAATCATTG
This sequence comes from Dyadobacter sediminis, assembly GCF_005860765.1. GTDB lineage: Bacteria > Bacteroidota > Bacteroidia > Cytophagales > Spirosomataceae > Dyadobacter > Dyadobacter sediminis. The sequence continues at coordinate 197,942 of NZ_VCEI01000025.1, forward strand.
TTTGATTTAAAGACGGATTTAATCCTTAAATTACGTGCAGACAGTGAAGCTGCAAATCAAAACTGAAACAACCATGCAAGAAATTTTATCGCCCGACTCTGAACTTCTGAAAGAACTGATTGTCTATAAAATGCCTTTTGGTAAATACAAGGATTCTCTGCTTACCGAACTGCCCATAACGTACCTCGAGTGGTTCCAGCGTCAGGGATTTCCTTCCGGCAAGCTCGGCATGATGCTGAGTACCCTTTATGAAATTCGCCTGAACGGACTGGAACATCTGTTGAAAGGACTTAAAAAGCTGCATTCAAAGTCATAAATTATTTGCTTTCCGGCATCAGCACTGCTTTAATGAAATCCGCATCCTTGAAGTATTGCTGTGCCGCAGCTTTTGTGCTGGCTTCGGTAATGGAACCAAGCAGTTTTTCCTGCTGAAGAATTTCGTTCAGGTCGTCGCCCAGATACATATTGTCGTCCAGATAATCCAGCCAGAAACTGTTTGTCTTAACGGCCGTTTCCATTTTGCGCCTTGTTTCTGCAACAAATTTTTCAATATCCTTTTTATCCGCGCCGTTCTGCCTGATTTTTTCAACTTCTTCCTGCGTGCGTTTTACCAGTTTTTCCACATTTTCCGGTGCACAGCCGAAGCTGATGCTGAAACGGTAATGTCCGGTCGGGAATTTATCCGTTCCTTCGGAAACGCTTACGCCGTAAACGCCGCTTTCTTCTTCGCGCAGCGCCTCAATGAGCTTGATCTGAAGTACTTCCTGCAATGCCTCGATCTGAATGTTGTTTTCAGGGCTGTATTCAAATTCACCGCTGGAAATCAGCGTCACGCGGCTTTTCGGTTCCAGACCTTTGTAAATCGTTTTTTCAATGCGGCCATTTGGCGGAAAAATATTCGGATGATTAAAGTTATCGTCACGTTCCGTGGAAGGAAGTGCACCGATGTATTTTTCCAGCAAAGGCTTGATTTCTTCCGTTTTGAAAGCGCCTACAATCGTAAACACAAAATCGGAAGCATCTGAAAAACGGTCTTTGTAAATCTCCAGCGCACGATTCAGGCTGACTTTGTCGATACTTTCCGGTTTCAATGGCCGGCGTTTGGGATTGTGGCTCGTCAGTATGGCATTCAGCGAATCGGAAAAGACTTTTTCAGGCGTTAACGTTTTCTGAATGTTTTCAAGATACGATTTTTGATTGGCCAATATGCCGCTTACGACGGCCGTATCCTTGCGCGGAGCGGTAAAATAGGCATAAATCAGCTGCAAAGCCGTTTCGAGATCTTTCGGGTTTGTATTTCCGGCAATACCTTCGGTAAGTTCGCTGATATACGGCCCGACGCTGGCCGTTTTTCCGGCCATAAACTTCTGCAGCTGCGTCTGGTTATACGGCCCCACACCGCCCGATTCCACAAGGTAACTGGCAAAAATGCCGGTTTCACGTTCATTCGGGAAAAGGGAATAGCCACCTTTTGCCGTGGCTTTGATCAGGATTTCGTCATTCTTGAAATCCGTTGGTTTGAGCAGCACTTTGACGCCGTTTGATAATTTAAGTTCTGCAACGTCCAGTTCAGGCAATGTTTTTTCATTGGTGACTTTGCCGGCCTTCGGCTCGGAACTGAGCAGCGGTGAATCCACAGCCTCATCCACGTACGCCGTAACGTCCTTTCCGGCAGTAGCCAGAAGTTTTCTTATTTCGGCCTCGGTCGGCAGTTCATCCTTGCTTTTTTCCGGACCCATGACGACAACCGCACGGTTTTTGTCCGTAATGTATTTCTTTGCAAGCGCATTGACTTCCGCCAGCGTAACGCCGCCAAGGTATTTTTTTACAAAGTCAAAATAGGCGTCGGCGCCCATGTAAGGTTTGTCCAGCAAAAAATGGTTCAGATATTCCTGAACATGGCTCGATGATTTCGTTTTGTCTTTTTCCTTGTAATACTGTTCTATTGCGTTCAGGAAATCTTTTTTTGCACGGTCGAGTTCCGGCTGCGTAAAACCGAACTTCTGAACCCTTGCATTTTCTTCCAGCAAGGCTGTCAGCGCAGTTTTCATGGACAGTGCATCTTTGGCCAGCGCAATGGAAGTATACGAATCCAGATTTCCCATGAAATCACCGTACTGGCTTCCTCCGTACAGAAACGGCGGGTTTGCCGTTTGCGTAAGCTCCTGAACACGTTGCCCCATCATGGCATTATATAGCTCCTGCCCAAAGTTGTCACGCACATCTTTCAGCGATTTTTCTTTTTTGTTAGGTTGTTTGTAAATGAGCTGGATCAGGTTTTGCGGATATTCCGGATCGGTTACAATGGCTACTTTCGTGGTCCCGTCCAGCGGAATATCATACCTGATTCTTTTTTTAGGGTTAACGGGCGCCGGAATGGAACTGAATTTCTGAATAATGATCGCTTCCGTTTTGGCCACGTCAAAATCCCCGACTGCGATCACCGCCATCAGGTCCGGACGGTACCAGTCTTTGTAAAACGAGCGGATGGCCTGCGGTTTGAAAACTTTCAGGATGCTGTCTTTCCCGATCGGCAGCCGCTCGGCATAGCGGGAATTGTTCAGGATCACTTTCAGGAACTGGTCACGCATTCTTTGCTGCGCGCCGCGGCCCATCCGCGATTCTTCCAGCACAACGCCTCTTTCTTTTTCGATTTCGGCAGAATCCAGCAATGCGCCATGCGCCCAGTCTTCCAGTACCTGAATGCCCTTTTCCAGCAATCCCGCAGAGTCGGTCGGGATCGGGAGCATGTATACGGTTTCATCAAATCCGGTATATGCATTCAGATCCGCACCAAAACGTACGCCGGTTTTCTGAAGAAAATTGACCAGTTCATTTTTAGGAAAATTCGTCGTGCCGTTGAAGTTCATATGCTCCATAAAATGGGCAAGTCCCTGCTGCTGATCCGTTTCCAGTACTGATCCGGCTTTTACCGCAAGGCGCAGTTCCGCACGGTTTTTAGGCTCGGCGTTTTTGCGGATGTAATAAGTGATTCCGTTTTTGAGCTTTCCGGTTTTAACATTCGGGTCAAGCGGTATTTTCCTGGCTGACAAATCCTGCGCAGAAGCAAATGGAACCGTACAGATTCCGGATACGGCAAAATATAAAGCTATAACAGCCTTTTTCATTTTTCTGATTTTAATTTAAATAGGATTCACGAGGAACGAACTAGAAATTTAAAGATTGCGATTGCACAAGAGGAAATGAATGTTTTGCCGCTACTTGCACGGAATGCCTTTAAACGGCAATCCTTTTTTAAAGCTGATTTTCGTCCGGTCCCTGAAAGCCGTTGATCCCGCTTTTTCTTCTGTTTCGCCGAAGCCTTCGGTCCATGTGCTGCTGTTTTTCAGGAAAACAACGTCGCGCGTGGAAAGCACGCCCTCGGATATGAAATGGTATTTGGCCAAAAGCGTGTCTCCACGCATTTTTCCGATGATTTTTCCCTGGTTTTTATCTTTTTCAAAAAACATGTAAACCAGATCGCCGGTTACAATGCTGTCGGCAACGTTGAGATGCATGAACGCAGAATCTTTTTTGTTGATGTAAGCAAAACATTCATAGATCTCGAAATTATTGACAACCTTTTCCACTTCTGCCGTCTTGACATACTTTACTCTTTTGCCATCCGGTTTTTCCAGGATCAAAGTGCTGTCGGCCACTGAAATAATTTTCAGTCTTTCCGTTATGCCGGAAGACTGTTTATTTTCCGGATTGCTGCCTTTTAGGATGAGCAGATCGCCTTGTTTTTCCCACTTTTCATAGTTGAGGTTTTTCATGTTTATGGATGAAGCATTGCCGTCATCTTTCAGGCTGAACCCGTATTTGTGCTGCGGCTGGCCCGGCATTTCAGTTACCCAGTTGCCCGATATGGAGCCGGATTCCTTATTGCAGGCTTGTAAAATACAGAAGAGGACAATTAAAACAGGAATGTACTTTTTCATTAGCTGTTATTATTTGGTTGAGGCGCTTCTAAAGTGATCATTTTTTACTCAACTAAAAACGGATGGGCAAGGAAAAAGTATTTCAAAACGGTTAATAAATGTTTTTTTGATCAATCCTTTGTTACCGCGTCGCAGAATCCATGCGGGAAATTTCAGTGACTTCAATGCTCAGAAATCCGAATTCCTCCACAACGGTTCCGCAGATGCGGTAAATGCCTTTCACTGAAAAATTCGACTTGGCCGCTACTTCAGGAAAATGAACGGTATCGATAAAATGCCCTTTCTGATCCAGAAATGTTCCGAACTGCATGGTTTCTCCTTTTGATGTACGCGTGTTTTTAACAGCAACCATATAGCCGTACAATGTGACTTCATCATCAATATGCAAATCCAGATCTTCGGCCATGATGCTTTTGGGCAGCGCATTTTTCAGCAGGTTGAAAGGACTGCAGAGCGGAAAACCGAGCAGTTCAATCTGGTCATAAGCATCGTCGAGCGGTGTGGAATGGAAAGTCGGCAGTTTGTAATCTTTTATTTCAGAATGGAACAATCGTTTCTGCGGCACTTTGGCAGGACTTTTGGCAAGCTGGAAATGTGCTTTCCAGAGCAGCGTTTTCTTGTTGATGCCCGTAAACCGGAATGCGTCGATGCGGATCAGAATCGTGAGCTGCTCGATGGAAAGCGGCACGCGGTCCAGAAAATTGTTCAGGGACGTAAATTCCCCTTCTGCTTCTCTCGCCTGAATGATTTTTAAAATGGTTTTTTCTTCGATTCCGTTCAGGAACTGCATGCCAATGTAAATGTCGGTACCTTCAATGACCGTTTGTGCATAGCTGTGGTTTACGCACGGCGCCAGCACACTTGCGCCCAGCATACGCGCTTCGTGCACATACAGTTCGGTTGCGTAGAAACCGCCGCCGTTATTCAGCACGGCCACCATGTATTCCAGCGGATAATATGCTTTCAGAAAAAGCGTCTGATAACTTTCCACGGCATAGGAAGCGGAATGCCCTTTGGCAAAAGCAAAACTGGCAAAGCTGGAAATCTGCATCCAGATATCCTTGGCAAGATCCTCCGAGTAGCCTCTTGCCTTGCAGTTTTTGAAAAACTTTTTCCTGACACGTTCAAATTCATCGCGCCCGCGAAATTTTCCGCTCATGCCGCGGCGCAGAATATCCGCTTCGCCCAGATCCAGACCGGCAAAGTAATGCGCAACCTTGATCACATCTTCCTGATAAACCATCACGCCGTAGGTATCTTTCATCAGTTCCAGCAGAATCGGATGTGCTTCTTTTCTTTTTTCAGGAATGCGGTGACGAAGAATGTATTCGCGCATCATGCCGCTTTTGGCAACGCCCGGACGGATAATGGAACTGGCAGCCACCAGACCGAGATAATTGTTCACTTCCAGTTTCCGCAAAAGCATGCGCATGGCAGGCGATTCAATATAAAAACAGCCGATGCATTGTGCCGCTTTGATCATATCATTGATCTTCGGGTCGGCCTTGAATTTTTTTACATCATCAATATCGAATTCAGGCGCTTCAGGGCGGTTATAGCGGATGATTTCAATGGTTTCCTTGATTTTGGCCAAACCTCGCTGCCCGAGAATATCGTATTTGTTAAGCCCGATATCTTCTGCAATGAGCATGTCAAACTGCGTGGTGGGAAAACCTTTCGGCGGCAGGTTCGTAGCAGAAAAATAGTTGATCGGCTTCTCCGAAATCAGGATTCCGCCGGCATGTATGCTCAGGTGATTAGGCTGGTTATTTTCCTGAAAATACTTTGCATACCGGATCACAAGCGTAGAAAACTGATCCAGCTTTTTCGGATCAAATTTTCCTTCGCTGAGCAGATCAATTTCATGTGCCGCAAGGCCAAATACTTTTCCAAGTTCCCGCACAGCGGCACTGTGCTGAAACGTATTGTACGTTGCCAGCAAAGCCGTGCGCCCGTTTTTCCCATAGGTATCAAAAATGTATTTGGTAACGTCTTCACGGTCTCTCCACGAAAAGTCAATGTCGAAATCCGGCGGGTTTTTCCGGTGCAGGTTTATGAAGCGTTCAAAGTACAGGTCCAGCTCAATCGGATCCACATTGGTAATATTCAGCAGGTATGCTACAATGCTGTTGGCGCCGCTTCCGCGTCCGACGTAATAGTAGCCTTTGCGGCGGGCATAGCTCACAATATCGTGATTGACCAAGAAAAAAGGCACAAAATCCTGCTTCTGGATCATTTCCAGTTCCTTGGCGATCCTGTCAAAAATCTGGTCTGTAATGTTGTCGTCGTACCGGTAACCAAGCGCCTGATAACTCAGTGTGCTGAGTCGCTGGAAATCATCTTTTTCACTTTTTCCGAATATTTTCAGGTTCTGGTTTTCACGGCTGTCCCCAAAGCTGAAATGGATCTCACATTCTTCCATCAGCTTTGCGGTGTTGTAAAGAATTCTGTCAAATTCGTTATGCGTAAAATGATATTCCAGCACTTTCCACGGCACGATCTGCTCTGTTACGTCAGCGAATTCGGAAGGCAAAAGTTTGCCGAGCATGGAATTTTCATCAATGGCCCTCAGCAAACGGTGTGCATTGAAGTCGCGCTTGTTTCGGAAGCTCAGCGGCTGCAGCACGACAAATTTGTCTGTGTATTTTTTTAATGGTGAAATCCTTATTTTATCAAGATCCTTGATCGAAACGCCGATGTATTCGTTGGGAAACAGTTTTTGCTTTTTCAGTTTGAGCAGTTTTTCAAATGGATAGATGAAAACGGCATTGGCAAGCCTCGGTGCCTGGTCCGGAAAGTCCCTCTTGCAGTGCAGATGTTCTGATAAATAGGCATTCAGTTCCTGAAACCCTGCATTGTTTCGGGCAAGTCCCACAAACTGCTGCCGTATGCCGTTCCGGAAATCAATTCCAACAATGGGTTTGATGTTGTATCTGGGCGCCATGCGGATAAAACTCAGGCAGCCGGACGTATTGTTGATGTCTGTAAGAGCAATACAGCCGTAACCGTTGTCTCTGCTCATACGAAGCAATTCTTCTTCCGGGATCATTCCGAAACGAAGGCTGAAATAAGAGTGGCAGTTGAGTAGCATGTTAGTGGGAAAAATACTGGGTACTTGCTTTTAACGTTGGCAAAAAATGATCGATAGGAATTACTTTAAAGAGTCGGGTTTGAAGATAAAACATGCCGCTTGCCGAAAAATACAACTCGTAAAAGGGCCGCTCTGCCTTTTCACTGGTTGCGGTGCGCGGGAATAACGGGCGGTTCGCCGTTGAACGGATTTCCCATGCTGGCAATATTGGGTATGCCCAGCGTTGTGCCCCAGCTCAGGATCGCATTGCCGCGCTCGTCCGTTCCGTACTTGTTGCGGATATAATCCATGGCCTGATAAAGGTTCAGCCGTTCCTCGCAGTCGTCGAACATGTTGATCTGATAATTTCCGGTGACGAGATCGCTGAACGTGACGCCCACGAGGCGCACCATCATGCGGCGGTTATAAAGCTGATCAAACAGTTTTTCAACTTGCGGGATCAGCAGATGATCGGCGGAAGTGTAAGGGATTTTAATCTGTTTTGAAAAAGTGTTGAAGTCGGAATAACGGATTTTTACGGAAACGCAGGAAGTCAGTTTGTTGCCGTTGCGGAGTTGGAACGCAAGGTTTTCGGCCATGGCGCGGATCATTTCACGCATGCGGCGGACGTCGCCCGTATCTTTCCCGAAAGTACGTTCGTTGGAAATGGACTTGCGTTCATGAAACGGCACGATGGGCGTATCGTCGATGCCGTTGGCGCGGTTCCAGAGCACGATGCCATTTTTGCCCAGAACCCTTCCCATGACTTCCATAGGCATTTGCTGAACTGTTTTTACATATTTGATCCCGAGATTGTAAAGGATCTGGTTTGTCTTTTCGCCCACCATGGGAATTTTACGGATGAGCATCGGCGCAAGGAACGGCTTTTCCTCGCCGGCTTCCACTTTCCGCTGATTGTCGGGCTTTGCAACGCCGGTGGCTACTTTGGAAACGATCTTGTTGGTCGAAAGTCCGAAGGAAATGGGAAGTCCGCTTTCACGCCTGATCCGGTTTCCGAGATTCGTCGCAATTTCATAGCAGCCAAAAAACTTGTCCATGCCCGACAAATCCGCATAAAATTCATCAATACTCGCTTTTTCGAACAATGGTACTTCTTGCCGGATGATCTCTGTGACAGTTTTGGATTCCTTGGAGTAAGCGCCGGCATCGCCTTTGATAACCGTTGCTTCCGGGCAAAGTGCTTTTGCCATTTTCATGGGCATGCCGGAATGTACGCCGTAAGGCCGCGTTTCGTAGCTGCATGCGGCCACAACGCCGCGGTCTCCGATTCCTCCTACAAGCACAGGCCGGTTTTTAAGCCGGCTGTCATTTTTCCTTTCCACAGAGACAAAAAATGTGTCCAGGTCCATGTGTAATATTGTTCGGTCCATTGTGTTTGGAATTTTTACAAGTTTATGGAATATTTCCAAATATATGGATGTTGTCCAAAATATGAAAGGAAATATTCCAATTTTTTTGTATATTTGAATGTATTAAGAAAATCAAGGATTACGGATTTCATAAGCTGCATATGCTAATTGACGAAGAGTTCAGGCGCTTTAAGCAAGTAAGGGAAGAGTTGAATCTGACGCAGTCGGCATTTGCCGAAGAGCTGGGAATCAATGCGACTACGGCTGACATTGAAAGAGGCCGGACGCGCATACCCGGCCATGTTGTCAAAGAGCTTCTGAGAAAATACCATATCAACCCGTTATGGCTTTTTGGCGACAGCAAGCAGAAATACCTCTATGCCGAAAAGATTCTGATGAGCCCCAAAGTAGTTACCGTGGACAGCTCGGGAAAGGAGAATATTGTAATGGTCAGTGCAAAAGCCGCGGCCGGCTATCCCAATAACATTGGCGATGCGCAGTGGTTTGAATCACTGCCCGCGTTCAGTATTCCGCTGCCCGAGTACCGCAACGCTACTTTCAGGGGTTTTCAGGTAGATGGCGACAGTATGTCGCCCGTGCTGCATTCCGGTGAATGGATCGTCGGAAAGGCAGTTGAAGACTGGGAAAACCTGAACAACAAACAAATGTACGTTGTCGTGACGGTGGACAGTATTCTGGTGAAAAGGGTGCAGAAAGAAAATCAGGGCACGTTCATCAACCTTATTTCAATGAATCCGGAGTACGGCGCCATTCGTCTGGACCGCAGCGAAATCAGGGAAATATGGCTCGTGAACAGTAAGCTGACGTTTGACCTGGAAGCGGATGTGCAGCAGATAAGCCTGCAAAACTTGCATCAGGAAATGAAAGAGCTGAAAGAAGAAATGAAAAAGCTCGCAAAAGCCAAATGAACAGAAATTGGCGGCCGGGGGATTTTAATTCATAAAAATTACACTTCCTCGGCCAGCAATTGTTTTTCGTAAAGTTCCTTGTAAGCTCCGTTGTGCGCCATCAACTCGGCATGCGTTCCCTGTTCCACAATTTTTCCGTCATCCAGCACCACGATCCGGTCGGCCAGCTTGGCAGAAGACACGCGATGCGAAATGATCACGGAAGTCCGCTGATCCATAATCCGTTTGAGGTTATTGAGAATGATGTTTTCCGTATTGGTGTCCACCGCGGAAAGACAATCGTCCAGAACCAGGATTTTCGGATCGCGGGCAATGGCCCTTGCGATGGAAAGCCGCTGTTTCTGTCCGCCCGAAAGCGTAATGCCTCTTTCTCCGAGCGTCGTTTTATAGCCTTCCGGAAAATCAACTATGTTATTGTAAAGATCAGCGTCTTTGACAGCCTGTTCAATCCGTTCAAAAGGCATGTCGAGCGTACCGAAGCGGACGTTGTTTTCAATGGAATCGGAAAACAGGAATACATCCTGCGGAACATAACCGATCTGCCGGCGGTAAGCATGCACGTCGTAATCCTTCATCGGAATGTTATCGATCAGGATTTCTCCTTGGGTCGGATCGTACAGGCGGCATAGCAAATGCGCCAACGTACTTTTTCCCGAACCCGTAGTTCCCAGAATGGCGACTGTTTCGCCCTGTTTTACCTCAAGATCAAAATTGTCCAGTGCCTGAATGCCGGAATCGGGATAAATGAAGCCCACGTTGCGGAACGAAATAGCCCCGTCCAGATTTTTAATAACGTTCTTTTCGGAAACAAGCGTGGTTTTTTCATCCAGAAATTCATTGATACGTGCCTGCGAAGTAGCGGCGCGCTGAATCTGGCTTGTGGTCCAGCCCAATGCCATAACCGGCCACGTAAGCATATTTACATAAAGAATAAACTCGGTGATATTTCCCGGCGTAAGGTTTCCGTTAATAATTTCCTGGCCGCCCACGTAAATAATCAGAATGTTGCTCAGCCCGATCAGCAGCAGAATAATCGGGTAAAAGAAAGCGTCCACTTTGGTAAGACTGAGCGATTTGTCCTTGAAATCTTCCGCTTCTTTCTGAAAGTTACTGAAAGAGTGATTTTCCTGAACAAACGATTTGATCACCCTGATTCCTGAAAAAGCTTCCTGAACGTAAGTCGAAAGTCCTGAAAGCTGTTTCTGAATGGCCTGCGAACGTTTCATGATCATGCTGTTGACAATGTAAACGCTTACGGAAAGAACCGGAAGCGGCAGCAGCACGTAAAGCGTCAGTTTGCTGCTCACAGTCAGCATATAGGAAATAACCAGAAAGAAAAGTACGATCAGGTTGATGCCGTACATCAGCGCCGGCCCGAGATAAATCCGGACGTTGCTGACATCTTCTGAAATGCGCGCCATCAGGTCACCGGTATTATGGCGGCGGAAAAAGCTTGCGGGCAACGTCTGGTAATGGCTGTAAATATCGTTTTTAAGATCGAACTCGATATGCCTGGACATCACGATGATCGTTTGCCTTACAAGAAACAGGAATATGCCTTTCAGCAGCGCCATGGCAAGGATCAGCAGGCCGTAAAGCAAAATGCTGAAAGCGAAAATATCATACATTTCACTTTGCAGCGAAGCGCCGTCAAAAAGGTAATAGATATTCAGGGTCTCAATTACAAGGTCCAGCGCATAGCGCACAAGCTGAGCCGGAAGAATGCCGAAAAGGTTAGAAATAATCGTAAAAACGATACCAAGGATGAGGTACCATTTGTATTTCCACAAGTACTGATTGAGGTACTTTAATGCTTTCACCTAGATATAAAACTTTAAATTGCCGATGCCGTTACAGAACGTATGATTAACCAACATCCTATCTATTTAAAACGTTGCAAATTTAAAAGGCATGGTTTCATTTTTTCAATTCTAAACAAAATAGTCTAATTTTGCGGTCAATTTTAAATCAGAAATGCGGGGTATATTAAATTGACAGCCTTGCCTTACATGCAAAAACGTTCTTTGATTTACTGTACCTTTTATCCCAATTAGTAATTCCGGCTTATGCTGAATAGAAGATTATTAAGAACAAAAGCAGTGCAGGCGCTGTACGCACGCCAGTTAACAGCAGATGCCAACCGTTTGCTTGCTCTTGACCATATTGACGAAGCTTTTGCTCCGGACCTGAACTCCATGGAACCTCAGGACCGCAAAAAACTGGCGGGAATGAAACGGCTCGCAAGCATTACGCTGGACGAATTCATCAAGCACGGCAAACCGGCCGAAGACGAGGAGCTTCCGGCGCAGGTCCTGAAAGTGGCAAGAAGCGCATACGAAGCCTACAACCGGCAGACGGTGACCGACGGCGAAAAAATGGTTCGTCGGGTACTGAACGAAACGGAATCCATTTACGTGGATTTCATACGCGTGATTTCCATGATTATCGAACTTTCACATCAGGCGAAAATTGATCGTGAAAGAAGATACGATGATCCCGAATTTCCTTTTCCGAAAGATTCCGGCCTGAACAGCAACAGAATAATCCAGGTGCTGGAAGAAGATGCAAGCCTTCAGGAAGAAATTATACGCAACGGCATCAGCTGGCAGAACGATATGAACCTCATTCGTAAAGTATACCGGGATGCGCTGCGGAAAGATGAAGTGTATGAAGCATACTGCAAAGAAAGCACGCATACGGTTGAAGAAGATCAGGCCATTATCCAGCACATTCTGCGGCAGGTGCTTTTCAAGCATGAAATTCCGCTTGAATACTTTGTCCAGCGGGACCTTTACTGGGACGATCATAGTGAACTGATCCGCAGTCTTGCGATAAAGACATTGAAATCCGCCGACAACAGCCATACGTTTCAGCTGGCGCCCTTTACAAAAGACTGGGAAGAAGACCGTTTTTTTGTGGAGGAGCTTTGCCGGATTGTCGTGCAGGAAAATGATCAGTATGCCGTTTACCTGGACGAACAGCTGAAAAACTGGGAACTGGAAAGAATTGCACTTGTTGATCTGATCATCCTCAAAACGGCTTTGGCCGAACTGATCCATTTTCCCGGAATCCCTGTGAAGGTGACCATAAACGAGTTTATTGAGATAGCCAAAAGGTATAGTACTCCAAAAAGTGGTAAGTTTGTGAACGGCGTCCTGGATGTTCTTTCAGTCAAACTGGCCAAAGAAGGAATTATCAGAAAAAGCGGACGCGGATTGATCGATAACAAATAGGTTGCAGAAGGAATAGTTTTTTTGGACAGCAATTACAGTATCAATATAAAGCCTCGGCGCAAGCTGAGGCTAAAAACTTAAAAGTCATGAGTAAAACCACTAACACTTTAATTGCATTTCTGACAGGCTGTGTGACGGGCGCTGCTGTGGGCATTCTGTATGCTCCGGACAAAGGAAGAGTGCTGCGTACACAATTGACATACAGATTATCCAAGTACCGTGAAAAACTGGAAGAAGTTGTTCACGATCTGGTTGATAAAAAAGATCAGCCTGACAGCTCCGCAAGAACCGAAGGCAAAAGAGTTGTAAACGACGCACGCGAAAAAGCAGAAAAGTTACTCGAAGATGTAGACAGGCTGATGGCGCAGATCAAAGGGCAGACCAACTGATACTTCCATGAAAAAAAGATCCGTTTGTGTGTTGCTGGGAATTGTAATGGCTTTTTCCAGCTGCTCAAAGGTTAAAGATAAGGACAGTGCAGAACAGGCAGATTCAAAAATGCCTGTTTTTGCTTTGATTGACAGTTCGTCTTATGATTTTGGCACAATCCGGGAAGGCGAAGTCATAGAACATGATTTCAAATTCCGGAACGACGGGGAATATCCTCTGATCCTCAACAACATTACAACTTCCTGTGGCTGTACTACACCCGAATGGCCCAAAGAACCCATCGGGCCGAAGCAGACTTCGAATATCAAAGTCCGCTTTGACAGCAAGAACAAGTCGGGGCCGCAGGTTAAAACGATAACCGTTTATGCCAACACAGAACCGGCGTATTCGGAGCTGAGACTGAGGGGAATTGTTAACTCGGTTCCTGAGACACAGTCGAAAAGCAATTAAGATCACAATTATTCCTTAACGGGACCTATATTTTACTAATCCATCTATTACAATGAAGTTTTCTCTTTTAGCACAAGCAGCAGCGGGCGGTTCCGAAGCCATGATTTATCAGGTTGTCATGTGGGTTGGAATTATCGGTGTGTTTTACTTTTTCATGATCCGTCCGCAGCAAAAGAAACAGAAGGAGCAGAAAGAGCTTTTGAACAATCTTAAAAAAGGAGACCAGGTCGTAACGATAGGAGGGATCCACGCTCGGATTTACACCGTAGAAGAAAATACGGTAACGCTGGAACTGGATAAAGGCGTCAAACTGACTGTTGATAAATCCGCAGTATCACGTACCATAGCAGGCTAATTGCCTGTTATCAGTATTTGTTTGTTACTTTAAGGTTTTAATAAGTAATAAGTAAATAAAGAACGGCATACATTTTGAAGTGTGTGTAAATCAATAATGCTGTGAGTAACGTTCCACCAAACCAAAACAAAATCAAAACTTTCCTGGGATGCTTTCTGGCAGCATCATTCTTTTGGTTAATGAACGTCCTGAACAAGGACAATTACTCTATAAAGCTTAATTATCCGCTTGCCATAGAGTACGATAATTCTGCATTTGTACCCATGCAGCCTTTGCCGAAAAGGATTTCGGTAAATGTTTCCGGCGATGGATGGAGCCTGCTCCAGAAGTCCTGGCTGAATTTCAATGCCAATCCGGTAGTGTACAAGGTACTGAATCCCAATGAAGCCAGTTTTATCAATTCGACGACACTGACGGATCAGATCACTGAACTGTTTCCAAACCTGCATGTCAATTACGTTGTAGCCGATACCTTTGAACTGAACTTTGAGCGCAAGATCCGGAAAATCATTCCAATCCGCGTGGACAGCGCAGGAATCAACATCCGTGAAGGTTACGTTATTTCCAGTATTATCAATGTTTCGCCATCGCTGATTTCCGTGGACGGGCCTGTTTCGCTGATCCGGTCCTATCCGGATACCATCCGCATTTCCGTTCCTGTTCCGAAAATCCAGAACAACTTTGACGAGAGTCTGCCCATTCCTTTGCCGGTTTCGCCTCTGGTGGAAGTAAGCCACAGGGATGTTTACATCAGTTTTGAGGTCGCACAGTACCTGAATGCCATTCCTCAGTAATCAATCATAAAATTTATTTAAATACATTCATTGCCAGGCTGATGTCACAAGCTCTTCAGATCGGGGTTACCGGAGGAATCGGTTCAGGTAAAAGCATGGTTTGCCGGCTGTTTTCCTGTCTGGATATTCCTGTTTACAGTGCTGACAGCCGTGCAAAATGGCTGACCAATCACGATCCGGTTATCCGGGAGAAAATAACCGCACTGCTCGGCCCGCAGGCTTATAATGAATCGGGCATTTACAATACGGCATATGTAGCGTCGCTGGTTTTCAATAATGAAACTTTGCTTAAAGAACTGAATGCCATTATACATCCGGTTGTCATGAGCGATACTGAAAGCTGGGTTTATCAGCACTCCGATTCACCGTACGTGATCAAGGAAGCGGCCATCATGAATGCGGCAGGAGATAAAAATACACTGGATTACGTCATTGTTGTGGAAGCACCGGTTTCGTTAAGAATCAGCCGGATATTAAGCCGGGACAACCGCAGTGAAAAGGAAATCCGGGCTATTATAGAAAGACAGGTTTCGGACGAAAAGCGCAGGGAAATTGCTGATTTTACGATCATCAATGACGAAACAACCGCTTTGATACCGCAGGTCATGAAACTGCACCGTTCTTTTATAAGTGGCAAAAACGCCGGTTAAAAATCTACATCCAGGCCCAGTGCCTGCTTTAATTCCAGTAAATACGGATTCTTTTCAGCCATATAATTGAATTTTTCAGCCGGCGTGTAAGGTAGTCTGTTTACTTCCTGCGGAGCTACACGCGGGTTTATATCCAGATCAGGCGCATCCAGCCTGCTTTTCAGAAAACCCATCAGATCATAACGGGCATTTTGAAGTGCTTCCAGCTGATGCGTATTGTCCAGCGCAATTTCAATCGTTTTTCCATTCAGCGAAAATCCCTTGTTCAACGTGATTTCTTCGGTCGTTGAATTTCCGGCCTGTTTTCGCTTCTCTGCAAACTGAAACCATGCAGCCTGCAGATTTTCCAGCGTAAGTGCTTCTTTTCTTGCGTTGCTGACGGGTGTTTCTGCTTGTGGTTTGGCCGCTGTTTCCTTTGCCGGGCCGGAAACCGGAGCGGTCATGCTGAGCGGAACAGTATTCTTCAGCCGGGAAGGCGCAGATGCAATCTGAGAAGGCTGGGCCGCAATCGGCTGGGCCGCAAATGCTTGGGCCGTACCCGGCTGGGTGTTTCCGTTTGAAGCAATTTCATTGCTTTTATTTTCAGAATTGACCGGAGTTGCTGTCGTTACAGGCTGTGGCTCAACTTTTTTTTTTGCCGTTTCATCAACGGCTGCCAGCGAATCAAGATGAAGAATTCCGGGCAAATTGGCAAGCTTCATCAGGCAAAGCTCAACGTGCAGCCGCTGGTTTTTGGCCGATTTATAATTGATATCGCATTGGCCGGCAATACTGAGCGCAGACAGCAAAAAACTCATTTCGGACAAAGCGGATTGCTCCACATATTTCCTTTCGGCAGATTCTGAAACCTGTAAAAGCGTAACTGTCGCAGGATCTTTGCAAACCAGCAGATTCCGGAAATGTTCCAGAAGCCCGACAACAAACAAATGCCCGTCAAAACCTTTTCTCAGGATTTCATCAAAAAGGATCAGCGAACGCGCAATGCTGCCCGAAGTAAGCGCATCCGTTATTTTGAAATAATAGTCATAATCCAGAATATGCAGATTTTCAAGTACGGCTTCGTAAGTAAGCCGGCTATCCGTTGAAAACGTCACATTCAGATCGAACATGGAAAGTGCATCGCGCAAACCGCCATCGGCTTTTTGTCCGATCAGTTCCAATGCTTCTTTTTCCGTTGCAATGCCTTCTTTCCTTGCAATATCGGCCAGATGATGCACGATGTCTTTGGGCTGAATGCGGTTGAAGTCAAAAATCTGGCAGCGTGATAAAATCGTCGGCAGGATTTTGTGCTTTTCCGTTGTAGCCAGAATAAAAATGGCGTATCCCGGCGGTTCTTCCAGCGTTTTCAGGAAAGCGTTGAAAGCCGCCTGCGAAAGCATGTGAACCTCGTCGATAATATAAATTTTGTATTTTCCGGTCTGCGGCGGATAACGTACCTGATCGATCAGGTTCCGGATATCTTCTACCGAGTTGTTGGAAGCCGCATCCAGTTCATGGATATTAAAAGATGCGTTGTTCTGGAAACTGATGCAGGATTCGCATTCTCCGCACGCTTCCACATCGTCGCCCAGGTTCTGGCAGTTGATCGTTTTGGCAAGAATCCGGGCACAGGTTGTTTTGCCAACTCCGCGCGGTCCGCAGAAAAGGAAAGCCTGTGCAAGGTGATTGGTTCTTATTGCATTTTTTAAAGTAGTCGTAATGTGTGATTGTCCAACCACCGAATCAAAGGTGACTGGGCGGTACTTCCTGGCCGAAACAACAAAATTATCCATGGTGCAAGTTACTTCCATGCACTGGAATTTCAAAGCTACTTTTTCTGCACAAGCGGGTAAACACGGACGTAATCGACTTCCATTTTCTGCGGGAAAATACTGTCGTCCACGCCTTTCTGTCCGCCCCAGCCGCCTCCGACGGCAATATTCAGAATGAGGTGAAAAGGTTTGTCAAAAGGCCATTCCTGCCATTGGTACGCATTTTCCTTTGTGAATCTGAAATATTCCTTTCCGTCTGCCAGGATGGAAATGTAGTCCGGCGTCCACTCGCATGCATAAATGTGAAAAGCCCCGGATGCGTTTTCGATCATGACATTATTGCCTTTATTGGTGCCGATGGAATGATTGAAAGCTTTGGTATGAATGTTGCCGTGAACCCGGTTCTGGTCAAACCCGACGTGTTCCATAATGTCGATTTCGCCGTTATCCGGCCAGCCTTTGTTCCCGTAATTATTTTCGCTCGCCAGCATCCAGATCGCAGGCCACGTGCCGCGGCCTTTTGGCAATCTGGCTTTTATCTCGAATTTTCCATAAAGAAAGTCGCCTTTGCCTTTTGAAACCAGCCGGGCCGAACTGTAATCCGCCTTTCCGGATTTTTTCTTCAATGCCTCAATAACAAGCTGTCCGTTTTCAACTCTTGCATTTTCTGTTTTATCTGTATAATCTTCCAGTTCCTTGTTGCCCCAGCCGTGATCGCCCAGGTTGTAGCTCCACTTTGCCGGATCGGGTTTTCCTGAGTAGTCAAATTCATCCTGCCAGGAAGGCGTGGTTGCAAATTTATATTGCGGAGCAGCCGGCATACTTTGCGAGCAACCCGAAAATGCAATGAAAAACACATACAGGAAAGATGCAAAAAAGGGCGCGGTTCTAGGCATTTCAGGTCCGGATTAAAATTTAAACACATATTATTATCAATATTACCACTTTCTGCGGATTTTCGAAATCGTAACAAGTGCTTGACTGCTTAATTCCGTTAATTTTGTATTACCCATTTTTTTAATGAATTGAATGAAGCAGATTAAATTAAGTACCGAAGTCAGCATAATTCCCTCCGAATGGAAGATCAGTCATAATTCAAAAGTACTTACCATAGGCTCCTGTTTTGCGGATGTACTTGGCAGGCAGCTAAGCAATTATAAATTTCCCGTTCTCAATAATCCGCTCGGGAACATATTCAACCCGCTGGCGATCACACGCATACTCGACAGTGCGCTGGACGGAAAACTGCCGAATCCGGCTTTGTATATCCAGGATTCCGATCACATCTGGTTTCATCATGATTTCCATTCGTCGCAATGGAGCCATGACCGGAAAGATCTGGAAATGAAACTGATAGGAAAGCTGAACACCGTCAGGGAATTTCTGAAAAGTTCGGATATCCTGGTCATTACGCTGGGAACAGCTTATGCTTACAGGCACCGCCAGTCGAACATGATCGTAGGCAATTGTCATAAGATGCCGGGCGATAGTTTTGTGAAGGAACTTCTGCATCCTGATCAGGTGAATATGGCGCTGGAACAGCTTATTCTCAAACTGCAGCCTTTTCAGAGGAACCTCCGGATTGTTCTTACCGTAAGCCCGGTTCGTCATACGCGGGATACCTTGCCGCTGAATCAGGTCAGCAAATCCACTCTAAGGCTCGTTTGTCACAGGTTATCGGAAAAGTTCAAACAGGTCGAATACTTTCCTTCCTACGAAATCATGATTGACGAACTGCGCGATTACCGGTTTTATGAAGAAGATCTTATCCATCCGAACCGAACTGCAGAGGATATCATCCTGAATGCTTTTGCACGCGCTTTTATTGATACCGGCTCACTTGCTTTCATGAAGGAGTGGGATGCCATCCGCCAGATGATGCTGCACCGGCCCATGCACGGTCCGACAAAAAGCCAGCTGCGCCTGCTGCAATCCATTCATGCCAAACTGCGGGCTATTTCGGAAAATACAGACGTTTCCTCTGAACTGCGTGAAATTGAGAAGAGAATTCAGGAATTTTCGGACCTGCAATAAACTCATTGAGGATATTTGGTGTTGAAAACATATAACAGTTCAAGGTATTTTTAAGTAAGGCAATCGGGATTAAGGCATGGCCGCAAATCATTTAAATTGCCCAAATCCGCTACAATGGGAGAATTTACAATCAATAAGGAAAAAGTACTGCAGGCCCTGAGCACTGTGGAAGAACCCGATCTGAAAAGGGATCTGGTGACACTCGGTATGATTCAGGATATTGAAATAGGAATAAATCAGGTCAGTTTTACAGTTGTGCTTACAACGCCGGCCTGTCCCCTGAAAGAATTGATCAGAAGAAATTGTGAAGCCGCCATTCATGAACATCTGAGCCCGGATGTGGAAGTGAACATCAAGCTGATCGCCAATGTGACGTCAACGCGGGACGCCGGCCCGATGATTCCGGGCGTGAAAAACGTAATTGCCATTTCGTCCGGAAAAGGCGGAGTCGGCAAATCGACCGTAACGGCAAATCTGGCCATGGCATTGCACCGTTCAGGCGCCAAAGTAGGGATTATTGATGCGGATATTTCAGGACCTTCGATACCCGTTATGTTCGGTGCGGAAAACATGCAGCCGACCATTACACCGAAAGACGGCAAAAACTACATTAACCCGATTCGACAGTACGGAATCAAGATGATTTCCATTGGCTTTCTTACGCCGCCGGACAGCGCAATCGTATGGCGTGGTCCGATGGCAAGCCAGGCCTTGAAGCAGTTTTTCGGAGATACGGACTGGGGTGAACTGGATTATCTGTTGATTGACCTTCCGCCCGGAACCAGCGATATTCATCTTACGCTGGTGCAAACGGTGCCCGTAACCGGCGCAGTGATCGTGACAACGCCTCAAAAAGTTGCGCTTGCCGATGCGTCCAAAGGAATGGCGATGTTCAGGCAACCGCAAATCAATGTTCCGATTCTGGGTGTCGTGGAAAATATGTCATGGTTTACTCCGGAGGAATTGCCGGAACATCAGTATTTTATTTTCGGCAAAGGCGGCGGCCAGTCACTGGCGGACAAATTTGACGTTCCTTTACTGGGCCAGATACCTTTGGTTCAGGGAATACGCGAATCCGGGGATGAAGGCCGCCCGGCCGTTATGGACGTAAATCCGATTGTCAATGACGCTTTCCGGGACGCAGCCGAATCGCTTGCGCAGCAGGTAGCCATCCGAAATGCTTCCAGGGAAAAAACCCGGCCGGTAGAAATTCAGGTTTGATATAACTGGCAAAAGATTTGATTTTTTGAACATAATCTTGCATCTTAGCGAACATACTTTTTTATAATGGATTCAAAAGAAAAAACAATAGAACTTATCGAGCAGGCACTCGATTCGGTACGTCCTTACTTGCATGCAGATGGCGGAGATGTCAAATTCATTGAACTGACTGATGATCTGACTGTGAAGCTGGAACTGCAGGGATCTTGCCAAAGCTGCCCAATGAGTGCAATGACTTTCCGCGCCGGTCTTGAAGAATCGATCCGCAAGGCAGTTCCTCATGTCAACCGCGTCGTGTCGGTCAATGTACCCGCTCTTGCCTGATTCAGCATCGTATCATACCAATTTCAATCAAAGCAGTTTTCTTCCCGGAAACTGCTTTTTTGTTTAAAAACGGGCCGTACTTTTTACAGAAATTGATTCCTCCCGTTTAGTGCCTTATATTGCGGGTAAGATTGGAATGCATTAATCAGGATTAAAACATGCGTATCGGGATTTTTTTTGGTGGCCCTTCCCGTGAAAGGGAGATTTCATTTGCAGGCGGAAAAACAGCTTTTGAGTATTTGGACAAGTCACTTTTTGAGCCCGTCCCCATTTTCGTTGACAGCTTCGGCCGGTTTGTCAGGATTCAGGAAGATTTAATGTATGCCAGTGAAATAAGGGATTTTTATCCTGCAAAAAACCATTTTCAGGATGGTTTCAGGACCTATATTGAATCTTTTCCCACGCTGGAAAATGAGCCTCTGCCGCCTGAAACCGGCGTTCTGATTTCACCTTCGGAATTTAAACAGCATTTTGACTTTGCTTTTTTGGCCATGCATGGCCCGGATTGTGAAGATGGTGCCATTCAGGGTTTGCTGGAATGGTATAAAATTCCGTATAGCGGTCCGGGATTAATGGGCTCGGCCGTCGGAATTGATAAAATACTTCAGAATGAAATGATTGCGCTTGTTAACGCGCAGCAGAAAAAAAGCTGGACGCTTCGCTTCGATCAGTGGGTTCCGAACGAATATGCCCTTCTTTTTCAGGTATTGAAAAAGCATCTCGGTCTGCCGCTTGTCATCAAGGCTCCGCATCAGGGTTCGTCCATCGGCGTTGCCATTGTAAAGGAAGATTCGCTGGAAGAATTCGTATATGCAGTCAATCAATGCTTTTTTCAGGTGGAGCTGGAAAGCACAACCTGGAATGCAATGGACCCTGCGCAGAAACAGGCATGGGGGCAAAAAATGGCAAATCTGGACGAAGGAATCGGTTTTCCGGTTCTGTTCCATGGTCAAACTGTTTTTCATCCGGCTGCGCTCATCGCTGAACTGGATACTTACTTTTTACAGGATGAGGCAACGGCTTTTATCAGCAGTGCCAATGCCGAAGATCAGGTGCTTGTTGAAGAATTTATCGAAGGTCAGGAGTTTTCATGCGGCTGCATTCAGTTTGACAACGGAAAACCTTTGGCATTGCCGCCAAGTGAGGTCATCAAAATGGTCAGGGTTTTTGATTTTAATGCCAAATACAAGCCCGGAGCAAGCCGCAAGCGCATTCCGGTGGACACAACACTTGAAATAAACCAGGAAATCCAGCGGGTCATTGCCGATGTTTTCCAGCAACTCGGCATCAACGTATGTGTACGGATTGACGGTTTTCTGACGCCGGAAGGAACCATCGTGCTGCATGATCCGAATACGATCCCGGGTATGTCGCCGACTTCGTTCATTTTCAAGCAAATGGCTGAAATCGGCCTGAATGTAACGCAGGCACTCACTTACCTGATCCGGCAATCGCTGCGTGAAAGAATTCGTTCGGGCAAGCATACATGGCAGCTGCGCAGTCTGCTTGCTTCACTGGATGAAAAAATCAGGCAGCATAATTCCGTTTTAAAACCAAAAGAACTGATCGTTTTTGAATCTACGGATGAGCAATATGCGGCTGCCCGGCTGAAATACGGCAGCATGCATGCAGCAGGCAAGTCGGTACCGGTTCCGGTTCTGCATGCAAAGGACGGCAAATATTACAAGCTGACCAATCCGCTGATGTTTAAGGAATTTGTAGCTGATATAGAAGATTTATTACATGCAGAACGACATGCGTTACTGACTGAAACTTCCCGGAAAGCGGCTGAGATTACGTCTTTTTACGGAGGAAATCCGGATTTCGGAATCAGCGTATATACAAGTCTGACAGAACTGGAAGGTTCGGTTTTGTAACCTTGTTTTGAATCTGGTTAGTTTTTTTTATTGTATCTGATTGTTATGATTTCTATCAGATTATATAGTTTTTGGAAACCTGCATCTTAATTTTTGTAGATTTACAATGAATTTCATTCCTTTCAGAAAATAAAAATATAATGGCACACGGCGCTGAAAAAGTTAGATTAAGCCTTCAGAAAGAAAATACGGGATGGAAAAAGTGGGGCCCTTATTTGTCCGAACGTCAATGGGGAACGGTCAGAGAAGATTATAGCGGAAATGGCGATGCATGGAACTACATAACCCATGAAATGGCACTTTCCAAAGCCTATCGCTGGGGTGAAGACGGAATCGGAGGTTTTTCTGACAATAAACAGCATATATGTCTGTCGTTCGCATTCTGGAATCACAAGGATAAACTGATCAAGGAAAGAATATTCGGTCTTACAAACCGGGAATCCAATCATGGCGAGGATGTAAAGGAAATGTATTATTATCTGGATAGTACGCCTACGCATTCCTATACGAAGATGTTGTACAAATATCCTCAGCAGCCTTTCCCGTACGAAAAGATCCGTCAGGAAAATGCCCGCAGAGGCAAACAGGATCCGGAATACGAAATCATGGATACCGGAGTGTTTGAAAATGACGAGTACTTTGACATTTTCATCGAGCATGCGAAAGCGGATGAAGAAGATATTCTGATGAAAGTCACCGTTTTCAACAGGGGTCCGAAAGATGCTCCGATAACCGTTCTGCCTACGATCCTGTTTCGCAATACGTGGTCCTGGGGTTACGAGGCTTTCAATTACAAGCCGATCATGAACGGCATTTCAAACCGTCTGATCGAAGTGACGCACCGGAAACATGGCAAGTATAATCTGTATCTGGATAATGCGGATGAGCTGCTGTTCTGTGAAAACGAGACCAATTTTAAAAAGCTTTACGGAACTTCCAATAATACTTCTTACCCGAAAGACGGGATCAACGACCATGTTGTAAGCGGAGGAAAGTCAGGAACGATCAATCCGAACAGCATCGGTACCAAGGCATCTGCACGATTTACGAAAACCATAAAAGCCGGCGAAAGCGCCACCTTCAAGCTGCGATTTGTGAATCATACCATTTCGGAGCCGTTCGGAGGTTTTGAAGATCTTTTCAGCAAAAGAATCCGGGAAGCGGACGAATTTTATGACGACCTGCAGAAAGAAGTTTCCGATCCTGACCTTAAATCCATTCAGCGCCAGTCGTATGCGGGCATGTTATGGAGCAAACAGTTTTATTACTACAACGTTTATGAATGGCTGAAAGGCGACCCCGCGCAGCCCGGACCCAATCAGGGGCGAAAATGGGGGCGGAATTCGGGATGGAAACATCTGTATGCCGCCAATATCATTTCGATGCCGGATAAATGGGAATATCCGTGGTTTGCGGCGTGGGACCTTGCATTTCACTGTGTTCCGCTGGCGCGCGTGGATGCAGGTTTTGCAAAAAGGCAGCTTGAAATTCTGCTGCGCGAATATTACATGCACCCGAACGGGCAGATTCCTGCCTACGAATGGAATTTCTCGGACGTCAACCCGCCTGTACACGGCTGGGCGACATGGAAAGTATACGAAATTGATCAGGAACAGAATAACGGCGTAGGCGACATCGAGTTTCTGGAAAAAATATTCCACAAGTTGCTTCTGAACTTTACGTGGTGGGTAAATCAGAAAGATGATACCGGAAACAATATTTTCAGCGGCGGATTTCTAGGTCTGGACAATATCGGTGTTTTTGACCGGTCCACGCCGATGCCGTTCGGTGGAAAGCTGCAACAGGCGGATGCAACAGGCTGGATGGCCATGTACACGCTGAATATGCTGCGGATTTCGGTTGAAGTGTCGCTGGTCCATCCGGTTTATCAGGATATGGCTTCCAAGTTCTTTGAGCATTTTCTGCACATTGCAGGTGCCATGGAATCGATCGGCGGCAAGAATTCCTCGATCAGCCTTTGGGATGAGGAAGACCAGTTTTATTACGATGTTATCCATATTCCGAACGGACAAAGCATTCTGCTGAAAGTGCGTTCCATTGTCGGGCTTATTCCGTTGTTTGCCGTTGAAATTCTTGATCCGCAAAATCTCGACAAACTGCCTGTTTTCAAACGGCGCGTGGAATGGGTACTTGCCAACCGGCCGGACCTTGCACGTCTGATTTCAAGATGGTTTGAATCCGGAAAAGGAGAAAACCGCCTGCTTTCGATCCTGCGCGGACACCGTATGAAAATGATTATGAAACGCATGCTGGATGAAAGCGAGTTTTTGTCCGATTTCGGCGTGCGGGCGTTGTCCAAGTACCATGAAGCAAATCCTTACAAGTTTTATATAAACGGAGAAGTTCTTCAGGTTGATTATACGCCTGCGGAGGCGCTTACGGATATCATGGGAGGAAATTCGAACTGGCGCGGGCCCATCTGGTTTCCGCTGAATTACCTTGTATTTGATTCGTTGATGAAATTTCATGCGTATTATGGCGAAGATTTCCTGATCGAATATCCGACCAATTCGGGCAACCTGACAACGATTAAAGATGCTGCCGTTGGAATAGCCTGCCGCCTTATTGATATATTCAAAAAGGACACTGAAGGTAACCGCGCTGTATACGGCCACGATGAGAAAATGCAAAAAGATCCGCATTTTAATGAACACGTTTTATTTTATGAATATTTTCATGGCGATAACGGGCGCGGATGCGGTGCAAGTCACCAGACAGGCTGGACAGGGCTGGTGGCTGAGCTGATCCATAAAACAGCTCATGAACAGGTAAAACAACTTGAAAAAGAGGAACTGGAAATAAGTAAATAATTCCGGTATATATATTTACACTATAAATCAATTCTACTAAGCTTTATTATGACCGCAAAATTGGAACCGAATGTAATGACCAAGGTAAGTAGCTGGCTTACCGGAGATTACGATATCGATACAAAACAATCCATTCAACAGTTAATTGATGAAGGAAATGACACCGAACTGACGGATGCATTTTACAAAGACCTGGAATTCGGAACAGGCGGTTTGCGCGGATTGATCGGAATAGGTTCCAATCGCATGAACCGGTATACCGTAGGCACTGCTACACAAGGACTTGCCAATTACCTGAACAAGGCATTTCCGAATGAAGAAAAGAAAGTGGCCATTGCTTATGACAGCCGCATTAAATCGGACGAATTTGCACGGATTATAGCGGATATCTTTTCTGCAAACGGTATCTCGGTTTATCTTTTTGAGGCATTGCGCCCGACGCCTGAATTGTCGTTTGCCATTCGTCTTCTGGGATGTAAAAGTGGGGTTGTGGTGACAGCCTCGCATAATCCGAAAGAATACAACGGTTACAAGGCTTACTGGGATGACGGCTCGCAGGTGGTTGCTCCGCATGATTCCAACATCATTGATGAGGTAAATGCGATCCAATCCATTGATGAAGTAAAATTTGAAGGAGACAATTCGAGAATCACCAAAATCGGTGCGGAAGTAGACGAAAAATACATTAACCATATTCTTTCGCTTTCTATTTCCAAAGGCGCACTCGAACGTCAGAAAAACCTAAAAATCGTATATACGCCGTTGCATGGAACGGGTGTGACACTGGTTCCGGCTTTGCTTTCCAAAATGGGATTTGAAGCCGTTACGGTCATTGAAGAACAGGCTGAGCCAAAAGGCAACGGACAGTTCCCGACCGTTGTTTATCCGAATCCGGAGGAAAGTGAAGCCATGTCGAAAGCAGTTGCAAAAGCCCGCGAAATCGATGCGGACCTTGTACTTGGAACAGATCCGGATGCAGACCGGGTCGGGATCGCCGTTAAAAATCATCATGGCGAAATTCAGTTACTGAACGGAAACCAGACGGCAAGCGTGCTGATTTACTATCTGCTGAATGCGTGGAAAGATGCCGGCAAGCTTACAGGAACGCAGTTCGTTTGCAAAACCATTGTAACAACGGACCTGATCGATAAAATGGCAGCTGCTTATGATGTAAACTGTTACAATACATTAACGGGTTTCAAATACATTGCGCAGGTTATCCGTGAAAAAGAAGGCGTTGAGCAATTTATCGGCGGAGGCGAAGAAAGCTACGGTTATCTGATCGGTGATGCAGTTCGTGACAAGGATGCTATTGCTTCCTGCGCCATGATTGCGGAGTTAACGGCTTATGCCAAAGATAAAGGGCTGAGTCTGTTTGATATGCTGATGGAAATTTACAAGCAGTTCGGCTTTTATTATGAAGGTTTGATCTCGCTGACCAAAAAGGGCAAATCCGGTGCAGATGAAATTCAGCAGATGATGGCAGATTTCCGTGCCAATCCGCCAAAGACGCTTGCAGGTTCGCCGGTAATCCGGATGGATGATTACAAAGCTTTGACAACCACTGATTTTACAAGCGGCACAACCAGTCAGATTCCATCCGGTGAAATGGGTATCGAAACGTCCAACGTGCTTCAGTTTTTTACCGAAGACGGAACGAAGTTCACATGTCGTCCATCCGGAACAGAGCCGAAGATCAAATTCTATGTTGGTGTAAGAGCCGCTCTGGAAAAGAATGAGGATTTTGATGCTGTTTATGCTGCCTTGAAGGATAAGGTTAAGTCAATCGGCGAAGAGCTTGAATTGAAATAGTTTTATGTTTCTTTTTAATCAAGGGCTGCTCTTTGTAAAGAGTGGCCTTTTTTGTTTGAAAAATTTGTCTGGAAACAGGCAACTCCTTCTCCGGAGCAGAATGGAGCGCCTCGGTGGAGTATCCTGTTTGTAGCAAATTTGTTTTTACATGTGGTTTTGGCTCCGGAGGAGCCTTCTGGAAACAGGCAATTTCTCCGGATTTTTACAATTGTGTTTCAATTCTCATGTTTTTTCTACAAACAGAATGCTCTTCCGGAGCAGAATGGATCGCCCCGGAGGGGCATCCTGTTTGTAGCAAATTTGTTTTTACATGTGGTTTTGGCTCCGGAGGAGCCGCCTTTGTTTACGATTATGCAACAAATCATGTACATATCCAGCAGATTACAAAACCCTACTTTATATTTGGGTCAAAAAGCTTTGAATTTCGTTTATGTGTCTGATTTTAACACGCCATTTCATTTGTAATCTGCAATTCATTGCCTTTCTACTGCTATTTGCCATAACTCAAACCTTTGCCCAGCAAAGTACTTCCGTCACATTAACCGGAAAGGTTACTGACGAAAAAACCGGCAAGCCACTGCCTTTCGCCAACGTTTTTATCAATAATTCTTCCATTGGAACCAATGCTGATGAAAATGGTAACTACAAACTGCCTGACCTTTCCATTGGAAACATTGAAATTGCCGTCTCGTTTCTGGGATACGAAACCATCAAACAGACGCTTCGTTTCGAGCAGCCGGGCCTGAAAACGGTGCTGTTCAAATTGAAAGAAGGAATGGA
This sequence comes from Dyadobacter sediminis, assembly GCF_005860765.1. Classification (GTDB taxonomy): domain Bacteria; phylum Bacteroidota; class Bacteroidia; order Cytophagales; family Spirosomataceae; genus Dyadobacter; species Dyadobacter sediminis. Next base: position 225,754 of record NZ_VCEI01000025.1, read on the forward strand.
ACTTCAGGGTGTTACCGTTTATGCCAGAAAAAACAAGAAAAGAGAAAAACATTTAAAAATAATTACCCGTGAGTTGCTGGGAAACAGCCAGTTTAGCAAGCAATGCAGAATTGTAAATCCGGAAGTACTGCGTATTTCGGAAGATGATGACGGCCATCTGGGAGCACAGACAACCAAGCCGCTGATTATTGAAAATAATGCACTGGGATACCGTATTCATCAGGATCTGGATGACTTTGATTATTTTAACGGAAAAGTTTATTATGGAGGCAGCACGCGCTTTGAGTTGCTTGCACCGAAAGACAGTCTCCAGAAGAAATCGTGGCGCTTAAATCAGAAGATCGCTTATCAGGGTTCGTTGAAGCATTTACTGGCCAGTATGGTTGCCGACAGCTTACAGGAACAAGGCTTTAAAGTATACCAGGTTATTCCGGATTCCTTGCGTATGTTCAAATCGGTGCGGTCTGTCAATGGTGTTAATACGCTTGCTAATCATTTGCATAACCGGATTGAGGCCATAAGAGGAATGAGGCTGATCCAGCCCGGCGAACTGATTACAGAGCGGCTTGTCATTTCGCGTACGCAGCTCGAAATCTTCAATACTAAGAAAAGAGGAAGGTCGCCCTATTCGGATATGCCGTATGCTTACTCGCAGATTACATTTCCTCAGGGTTACATGATTATTACGCCGCAAGGCTGGGTATCGATGCCAATGGGCTTTGAAATTGCAGGCGAACTGGCAAATGACCGTTTTTCAACCCTTTTGCCTGCAGACTGGAAAAGAGACAATTAGCTGCTGGCTTGAATTTAACTTTCAGCGGTTATTTATTCTTTTTATTCAAAATGTTGTTTTCCAGTACGACAAAAGGAGTGTGTATATTCCAGCTTGGCTTTACATTTTCTTGATTCAGAAAGCCTTTTGAATAATTTCCCAGGACGATATCTATATCGCCGTCATTGTCGTAATCGCTTGCATCCATACAAATCCAGCGGCCGCTTGCCGCAACAGGAACATTATGTGGCTTGAATGTTATGCCTTCATTAACGTGTTCAAAATACAAAAATGTTTGGGCCGGATTGCTTTTGAAATCTGCGAAAAAAGCAATTACGGCAACATCAATATCTCCGTCTTTGTCAAAATCGGCGGCAATAGCCTTTGTACAGCCATTTACCGGGTAAAAGTATGATTTTTCAAAATGTAGGTTGCCTGTATTTTTATAAATGTAAATGCCATGATAAGGTTTCAGGATTCTGGAATAATCGCTGTTGTCGCCGGCTGTATATACAATGTCTTCTTTCCCATCTTTATCCATATCGATCAGTTGAAAGCTGCTGGAACCAGATGAAGGCGGAAAACGCAGGATGTTTTTTGTAGTAAATCCGCCATGCTGATTATTCAGGAACAGCCATATTCCCTCGTCGCCATGTGCAAACAAAGTCATGATATCCGGCCAGCCGTCATGGTTGAAATCCTGTACAACACTTTGTGTCGCGCCCGGAACTTCCCGGACCGGCACTTTTTCAAAAGTATGATCCGCATCTTGTTTTAGAATATACAAACCTCCGCGGTTGTGCCCGAAAGCACATACGACATAATCCTGCAATCCATCCTTATTATAATCCAGCGGCCGGGTTTGTATCGGTCGGATCAGGTCCGATGACAGTAGATTAGCTTTGCTGTCTTTTTGTCTGTATTCTAATATTTGCCCTTTGGTATGATCGGCTGCCTGCATTCCGCCCATGCACGTTATGATATCTTCCTGGCTGGTTTGTTGTGCAAATGAAATGTCGATTGCAGCGGAAGGCAAGTCTGAGCTGAGAATTATTTCGAGGTTTGAACTGTATTCATATATAGCAGAGCGTTCAGAACTACTTGTTACAATCTGGTGTCTTTTTTCATCGATGGCAACCATTGTCGTGCTGCTGACTGCATCCGGATTTTCTGCAGGTTTCTTCAATGTAAAATTGCACCAGTCATCTGAGGCAACAACTGGAACAGTTGCTTTTTGCAGTGTATCCGGTGCCAGTGTCTTGTAATACTCGACCAATCTGGACCATTCTTTACCTGTGAGTACCGATTTCTTGTCTGTCAGATAAACATTTCCCTGTAATACTTCAATGCCCAGCTGGCCGGCCATTGCAGGCAACACACCATTAATCCACGTTTTTTTATCAAGTAAGGCCGGTTCCGGAAACAAATGGCAGCTGCTGCAGTACTTCCCGGCCAGTAATTTGCCTTCTGTCAAGGCAGATTCTTTTTCAAACTGACAAGAAAGTACAAGAATGTATGTGACTATTATTAAAAACGTACGTCTAACAAGAAATAAATAGTGATACAAATTTATCATTCAATTATAAGGAAATAAAAAGTTGCTATCGGTTACAAACATTATGTTTTTACAAATTTTGGCTACAAAATGGTAACAAGTACCTTAAAATCCAATTTGAGTGACATTATTTTATCCTTTTATAATACTATTTTTTCACTACAAAAAAATATTAGCAGGTATGAGACAAAATTATGTTCAAATAATTATAAATTTGGTTGCTTAAAGATTATTAACCTAATAGAAAATTATGAAAAGAATTTACAGGAATCCTGCGAGGTACCTTGTCTTCTCTCTTGTGCTCAGCCTTTTCTCGTTGGCGGCATTTGCACAGGAAAGAAAGGTAACCGGAAAAGTTACAGATGTTGCGGGAGTGGGGATCCCGGGTGCAACCGTTGTCCTGAAAGGAACACAGACCGGAACCAACACCAATGGTGACGGTGAATTTTCACTTACTGTAAGATCGGGGAACGATGCACTGGTTGTCAGTTTTGTTGGCTACAAAACAATTGAAGTACCGGTCGGCAATCAGAGCGTTGTCGATATTAAAATGGAAGACGACATTTCCAGTCTTGAAGAGGTGATTGTTACGGGTTACACCGTTGACAGCCGGCGCGAAACTACAGGTGCCGTTGCGACCGTAAAATCCAAGGACCTTACTGCCACACCGTCCGGTAACGTTGAGCAGCAGCTTCAGGGACGCGTTGCGGGTGTAACGGTGATTACCAACGGGCAGCCCGGAACAACCAGCCAGATCCGTGTAAGAGGATTCGGTGCATTTGGCGGTAACGAGCCTTTGTACGTTGTGGACGGTGTCCCTACCGGCTCCACCGACTTCCTTAACCCGGATGATATTGAGTCAACAACGGTTTTGAAAGATGCTGCTGCTGCTTCAATCTATGGAGCACGTGCTGCAAACGGTGTAATCGTTTACACCACTAAAAAAGGTACCAAAAAAGCTAAAAAGCTGAGCATTACTTATGATGGTCTGTTTGGTATCACAACACCCGGAAAGGGCCAGAAAATGCTTACGCCGCAGGAACAGGCTGACTGGACTTGGCAGGCCATCCGTAATGATGCTTTCCAGGGTGACTCGCTTCCTAAATTCACCAACGTAGCAAGCGGACAATACGGAAACGGCGACACACCTGTACTTCCGGATTATATCAATGTCGGTGGTGCAACAGGCGTACGCGGAACATTGGATCTTGCCGCAGAAAAACTGAAATACAATGTGAATCCTGCTGCGGGTGCTATTTATCAGGTTGTTCGTGCCAATAAGGAGGGAACGGACTGGTATGATGCCATTACACGCAACGCACCGCTTCAGCGCCATACCCTGGGCTTTTCAGGCGGTGGTGACAACAGCCGTGTTTATGCGGGCTTCAGTGTCCAGGATCAGAAAGGTATTTTGCTGAACAACAGCTTTAAACGTTATGCTTTCCGGATCAATTCTGAATTCGATGTGCTGAAAAACCTTAGAATCGGCCAGAATGCACAGTTTACTTATCTGCAGGTGCTGGGCCAGGGCGGCGGCGGCGGCGGACAAGGTGTTTCTGCAGATGAAAATGATATTCTTTCCGCATTCCGTATGCCTTCCATTATTCCGGTATATGACGAATTCGGCGGATATGCAGGAACAGCTGCAAAAGGCTTTAACAATCCCCGCAACCCGGTTGCAAGCCGTGACGGACTGGCCAATAACAGCGCTTTCGCTGGTAACGGTTTTGGTAATTTCTATGTTGAACTGGACGTGATTCCGGGACTGACACTTCGTTCAAGCATTGGCGGACAATTCAACAATTACAGCAACAGAGGTTTCAACAGGCTGCAATATGAAAACTCTGAAAACAATTCTGCATTTGGTTACAACGAAGGCTCAGGCCATCGTTTCGCCTGGACTTTGACCAACACTCTGAATTTTAAAAAACAGTTTGGTTTGCATGCACTGGATGTAATTGTTGGTCAGGAAGCACTAAACAGCGGAGCCGGTAAAAACCAGAACTCCTCTGGTCTGAACCCGTTTTCAACGGACGTCAACTACATCAATATGAACAATGTCAGTTCTAAGATCGTTGGCAGCGAGTTCTATAAAGGGGTGAATTTCTACTCTTTGTTTGGCCGTGCCAATTATACCTTTAACGACAAATACATTGTTACCGGGGTTGTAAGAAGGGACGGATCTTCCAGGTTCGGATCAAACAACCGCTACGGTGTATTTCCTGCATTCTCGGCAGCATGGCGTCTGTCATCGGAAAACTTTATGAAAGGTATTCCGTTCATCACCGAAATGAAGATCCGCGGAGGTTATGGTTTGATGGGTAATTCCAATAACGTGGATCCGAACAACCAGTACAGCTTGTACGGAGCCAATCTCGGTGAATCGTCGTATGACCTTAACGGAACAAATTCCAGTGCACTGGAAGGTTACTATCGTACCCGTATCGGGAACAGAAGTGCCAAATGGGAAACCAGTATTACCAAAAACATTGGTATTGATGCGACCTTCTTCAAAGGAAAGCTGGACGTAATTCTTGATTTCTGGCAAAAAGATACCAAAGACTTGTTGTTCCAGGTTCCGGTTACAGCTACTGCAGGTTATAAGGCATCTGCACCTTCTGTTAACGTGGGCAAAATGTCCAACAAAGGTATCGACCTGCAAATCATTACAAGGGGCCGGTTCAGCGACGATCTTGGTTATGAATTCAACTTCACAGCCGGCGTTCTTAAAAACAAAATAGAATCACTGGCACCGGGACTTGATTACCTTACTTCTGTAAATCCCGGTTTCCGCGGCATTAATCCGATCCGGAACCAGAGAGGATACTCCATTTCTTCTTTTTACGGCTACAAGGTAATGGGCCTTTTCAAAGACCAATCCGAAGTGGACAGCGCACCTGATCAGGATGGAGCAGCACCGGGCCGTTTCCGCTATGAAGATGTGAACGGTGACGGCGTAATCAACACCAATGACCGTGCTTACCTTGGCAGCCCGGTTCCGAAATTTACCGGCGGTGTCAACCTTCGCTTTACTTACAAAGGCTTTGATCTTGAAACATATATGTATACATCCATTGGCAACAAGATTTTCAATGTTTCCAAATGGTTTACTGACTTCTATCCGTCTTTCACAGGCGCGGCTGTTAGTGCGAGAGTTAAAGATTCCTGGCTGCCAGATCACACGAATACAAATACCCCGATCTTCGAAAGCACATCCAATTTCAGCACAAACACGCAGTCGAACTCGTTCTATGTTGAAGACGGCTCGTTTTTCAGAATGCAGAATATCACATTGGGCTATACGCTTCCGGGAAATCTGCTGAGCAAGATCAAAATGCAGAAACTCAGAGTATTTGCTTCAACAAATAACCTGTTTACGGTAACGAAATATCAAGGTCTTGATCCGGGCGTTGGCGGTAATGCGGATACAAACTTCGGTATTGACGTAGGTAACTATCCGATCACAAGAAGCTACACAGTAGGGATCAACCTTGGATTCTGAAATTGAAACCCGTAAAAATTGATTTCACAACTTCGGTTAAGATTTTGACAAAAATTAAATAAAATGGAAAAAATAATATCTAAAGGAGGATTGGCTGTTTTAATGGTAATCATGCTGATCGGTTACTCCTGTAAAGAAAGTTTTCTTGAAATCCCGGCAACCGGCCAGCTTGATGAAGGCCAGCTTTCTACCAAAAAGGGGATTGAAGGCGTGCTGGTTTCTGTTTACGGCCAGCTTAACGGACGTGCCAACCGGATGGCCAGCGCCAGCAACTGGGTTTGGGGAAGTATCCGCGGCGGCGATGCAAACAAAGGTACCGATCCGGGCGATTTCAGTGATATCAACCCGATCCAGCGATTTGAATATCTTACAACACAGGGTGTTATTGCGGATAAATGGACCGGAAATTACGAAGGCGTTGCACGTGCCAATCTGGTGATCAAACTGCTGGGAATAGCCAAGGAAGACGTGACTGAAAATGACAAGAAACGCATTGGCGGTGAAGCAAAATTCTTGCGTGCCCACTATTATTTCGAGCTGAAAAGAGGTTTTAACAACACGCCTTACGTGGATGAAACCAAGGATTACGGCACGGACATTGAAAAGGTATCCAATAATGTGGACTTGTATCCTTTCATTGAAGCCGACCTTAAATATGCCTATGAAAACCTGCCTGAAACGCAAACTGCCGTTGGACGGGTGAACAAGTGGGGCGCTGCGGCATACCTTGCAAAAGTATACATGTACCAGAAGAAGTTTGCCGAAGCAAAGGCTTTGTATGATCTGATCATTGCCAGTGGAAAAACGACAAACGGTAAAAAGTACGGCCTTGTTGCCCGGTATCAGGATGCATTCAAAGCTTCCAACGATAACAACGAAGAATCGGTATTTGCCATTCAGGCGGCTGCCAATACGGGAAGTGTAAACAATGCAAACCCCGATTTTGACTTGAACTGGCCATACAATACAGGTCCGAACGGTCCCGGAAACTGCTGCGGTTTCTTTGCGCCGAGCTTTGAACTGGGCAACTCTTTCAGAACAGATGCAACGGGGCTGCCTTTGCTGGACGGTTCTTACAATGCCGCTGCCAATGAGCTTAAAACGGATATGGGTTTGAAATCAAAAGATGCATTTACGCCAGATGCAAAACCGGTTGATCCGCGTCTTGACCATTCCATCGGCCGCAGAGGTATTCCGTATCTGGACTGGATTGATCATCCGGGTAACGACTGGATCAGAAATCAGGCTAATGCCGGTCCTTATTCAAGTAAAAAATATGCGTATTACAGAACGGACGTAGGTTCTTTGCAGGATAACAGCTCATGGACGCCGGGCTATACTGCTATTAACGTAAACATCATTCGTTATGCAGATGTTTTATTGATGGCTGCAGAAGCCGAAATCGAAGTAGGATCGCTGGAAAAGGCAAGAGAATATACCAACCTTGTCCGTCAGCGTGCAGCCAATCCTGCCAGTTTTGTAAAACGTGCCAATGGCGAAAATGCTGCCAATTATGTAATCAGCACGTATAAAACGCCTTGGACTTCCAAAGATGTAGCTCGTACTGCCGTTCGTTTTGAGAGAAAGCTGGAACTTTCAGGAGAAGGCCACCGCTTTTTTGACCTTGTTCGCTGGGGAACCGCAGAAAAGGAAATCAATGCTTATCTGGCTTACGAAAGCAAAAAGCTGAGCGGTGCGCTGGGTGGCGCGAAATTTACTCCCAACAAAAACGAGTATCTTCCACTGCCGCAGGATCAGGTCGATTTGCTTGGTAAAGATGTGCTTATCCAAAATCCGGGTTACTGATCTTTTTCAATACAGGTGACAAAAGGAGATGGTATTGATTTGCCATCTCCTTTTATTAATTTCGAGGTATCCGTTCCTATCTTTTCATTGCATTACACAATGTTCTTAAAGTACTTACTTTCTGCACTCTCCGCAGTTATTTTCCTGATTTCCTGTAAAAAGGACCTTAAAACGTTTACCCAGCTCGACAGTGAAGAAACCGGCATTCAGTTTGCCAACCGAATTGCTGAAAATGATACGATGAACATTCTTTCGTTCGAGTACGTGTACAATGGCGGGGGCGTAGCTTTGGGTGACTTTAACAATGACAGTCTGCCGGATGTTTATTTTACCGGAAATTCGGTGGATAACAAACTGTATCTGAACAAAGGTGATTTCAAATTTGAAGATATCACCAAAACAGCAGGCGTGGAAGCATCGAACAAATGGTCGACAGGTGTTGCGCTTGTGGATATAAACAATGACAATCTGCTGGATATTTATGTCTGTTCCTCCGTGCGCAAAGTACCGCAGGAACGTGAAAACCTGCTTTATGTAAATCAGGGACTTGATAAAAACAAGGTTCCTGTTTTCAGGGAAATGGGAAAAGAATACGGCATTGCCGACACGACGCACACCACAAACGCTGCTTTCCTGGATTATGACAATGATGGCGACCTCGATCTGTTTCTGGTTGTCAATGAAATGGATGATAACAATTTTCCGAACAAGTACCACAAAAAGATTACAGACGGGTCTTCGCGGAGAACCGACCGGCTTTACAGAAATGACTGGGATGAGAAGCTGAAACATCCTGTTTTTACCAATGTTTCCAGAGAAGCCGGCATACTCATTGAAGGTTACGGGCTGGGTGTGAATGTAACCGATGTAAATCAGGACGGCTGGAAGGATATTTACGTGACCAATGATTATCTCACGAATGATTTGCTATACATCAACAACGGTAACGGCACATTTACGGACAAAGCGCCATCCTATTTCAAGCATACGTCGCATTCTGCGATGGGCAACGATGTGGCCGATATAAACAATGACGGATTGATGGATGTTATTGCCGTTGATATGATGCCGGCTACCAATCGCCGCAAGAAAATGATGACGCCTGCAAACAGTTACGTAACGTATCAGAATAACGAACTCTTTGGTTATCAGTATCAGGTGGCACGCAATACGTTGCAGCTGAATCTTGGAAACCTGAACGGTAAAGGCAAAGATCCGGTTTTCAGCGAAATAGGGTTGCTGAGCGGAATTGCCGAAACGGACTGGAGCTGGACGCCTATGGTTACGGATTTTGATAATGACGGATTTCGCGACGTGATCATTACAAACGGTTTTCCGCGTGATATTACAGACCTTGATTTTATAGCTTACCGCAACGAAGTTTCCAGCGTTATGGAACCCATGATGATGCTCGATTATATTCCGACGGTCAAAATCCGGAACTTTGCTTTCAAAAATAAAGGCGGTCTGCAGTTTGAGGATGTTACGGACGACTGGGGCATTGAACTGCCAAGCTTTTCAAACGGCGCCGCTTATGCCGATCTGGACAATGACGGCGATCTGGACTATGTGGTCAACAACATCAATGATTCCGCTTTTGTGTGCCGGAACAACAGCATTCAGCTCAAACCGGAAGAAAGCAATTACCTCCGGATCGAATTTAAAGGCGAAAGAAGCAATCATGCCGGAATTGGCGCCGTTGCAGAAATAACTTACGCAAATGGCCAGAAACAGATTTCAGAAAATTCTCCTTACCGCGGATATTTATCAACGATTGAGCCGGTTGTGCATTTTGGACTGGGTAAAAACAAAAAAGTCGATCAGCTGAAAGTCACGTGGCCAGGCGGAAAAAGCCAGGTTATTAAAAATATTTCTGCAAATCAGGTTGTTGCTGTTTCTGAAAAAAATGCTGCTTTTATTTCGGAAGAAAAAGAAGATGTTGTTGAGAATACCCTTTTTACAGACATTACTTCAAAGCTGAACGTTGGTTACAAGCATGAAGAAACAGATGCCATTGATTTTAATCTTCAAAAACTGCTGCCGCACAAACTGTCGCAGTTCGGGCCGGCAATGGCTGCAGGTGATGTAAATGGCGACGGGCTTGATGATGTTTTTGTCGGAGGCGCATTTCAGCATAAAGGTCGTTTCATGTTGCAGCAGCCTGACGGAAAATTCAGGGTTGCAGACCTTCTTCCCGGTGCCGACGGTCCGGAAAAAATAACAGAAGACATGGGCGTTTTGCTTTTTGATGCGGATAATGACAAGGATCTGGACCTGTATATTGTAAGCGGAAGTTACGAACTGCAGACCGGTTCGCAGGGCTTGAAAAGCATGCTGTACCTCAATGACGGAAAAGGAAAATTTGTAAACGATACGGCTGCGTTGCCGCCGTTTCTGGTTAACGGCTCCTGTGTAAAAGCAGTTGATTATGACCGCGACGGCGATCTGGACCTTTTTGTTGGCGGCAGAGTGGAATCCGGTGCATATCCGAAGGCAGTTTCCAGTTATGTGCTCCGCAATGATACGCAGAACCATGTAGCCAAGTTTTCAGATGTTACGGCCAAAGCCGCGCCGGAACTGGCCAATATCGGCATGATCTGTGACGCATTATGGACCGATTTCGATAACGATGGCTGGACAGACCTGATTCTTGCCGGCGAATGGATGCCGCTTACTTTTCTGAAAAATGAAAACGGGAAATTGAAGAAAATCACTTCCGGGCTGGAAGGGAAAAAAGGTTGGTGGGGAAGTCTGCTTGCAGGTGATTTTGACAATGACGGGGATATGGATTATATCGCAGGAAATCTGGGTATGAACTCATTAAGCCGGGCTTCAGAAAGCAGGCCTGTGAGCATGTATGCAAAGGATTTTAACAATGACGGTTATTTTGATGCTATACCAACTGTTTTTTACAAAGCAAAAGACAATTCATACAAGGAATTTCCGTACAATACCCGCGACGACATGGGCAAACAGATCATTCAGGTTCGCCAGCGTTTTCAGGAATACGGGAAATTTGCAGAGGCTTCGTTAACGGATATTTTAAAACCTGAAGAACTGAAAGATGCCTTGCATGTAAGCGTAAATTGGATGAAAAGCAGCTATGTTGAAAACCTAGGCAATGGAAAGTTCGCTATGCATGAATTGCCCGTTGAAGCGCAGTTTGCACCCATTTTTGGTATGATCGCGGATGATTTTGATCAGGATGGAAACCTGGATGTCATGCTTTCGGGAAATGATTACGGATCGGAAGTTTCCGTTGGAAGATATGACGCGTTTTATGGCCTTATCTTAAAAGGAAACGGTAACGGAAAATTTCAGGCATTAAGTCCTTCGCAAAGCGGATATGCCGCTTCCGGCAATGCAAAAGGCTTGATAAAACTTCCGGCTTCGGGCAACAAGTGGATTGCTGTCACTTCGCAGAACCGCGACTCGCTGCGCTTCCATGAAATCCGGAAAGAAATGAAGAAAGTAAAGCTGGCGCCGATGGAAACAACGGCATTGCTGAAACTGAAAAACGGTAAAACCCGACGCGAGGAAATCAGTTACGGCTCTTCTTTTCTTTCACAATCCACACATACGCTTTTTTTACCGGCGAATACGGATGAAGTTGTTATCATGGATTCAAAAGGCACAAAAAGAGTCGTTAAAGAATAATCTGTTCGTTCTTTTGAATACAAAAAAGCCGCTGCAAATTGTTGCAGCGGCTTTTTTATATTTGTAATGCTGCTTTCAGGCAACGTTAATCTCCTGCGCCGGCTTTTCCGAGCCGGGTATAACCGGCAAAATAAGCTGTAAAATGCCATTTACGTATTCGGCGCGGATATTTTCCGTATCCACGGTTTCATCAATGATGAAAGTCCTTTCAAACGATGCCTTGCTGAACTCATGCCGTATCCAGTTTCTTTTTTCGCGCAGGTCATTTTTGAGTTCGTAGGAAACCGTTAGTTCATGGCCTTTGATGCTGATCCGGAAGTCGTCCTTGGACCGGTCGGGAGCAAAAACCAGCAGTTCGTAATTGTTCTCGTTTTTCACAATATTTACCGGAACACGGTAATAGCGGCTTTCGCCGAATTGTTTCCCAAAATGATCATGGCGCATTCCATAGCCACGATTTCCATATCTGTTGCACATGTTTAATTTACGTTTTTTAGCTGTCAGCGATTGGCTTTTAGCTGTTGAAAAAATTTATTTAATAAAAATGCTCATTTCCCAGAACCAGCCATTTCAACTCATGACTTCATTTCAAAAAATGCCAATTTTCCAGAACCAGCCATTTCAATCCATGACTTCATTTCTAATAATGCTAATTTTCCAGAACCCGCCATCTCAACACATTTCAATCCATGTCAATCCATGACTTCATTTCTAACAATGCTGATTTACTGGAACGAGCAATTTCAACTCATGTCAATCCATGACTTCATTTCAAAAAGTGCTACTTTTCCAGAACCCGCCATCTCAACACATTTCAACTCATGTCAATCCATGGCTTCATTTCTAACAATGCCGATCTACTGGAACGAGCCATTTCAACCCATTTCAACTCATGACTTTATTACTGACTATTCACTGCAAAGGTTGGTTTAAAGTTGGTTTTTCGCTGTAACCATGCCAGTTGTGTCCGCATCCTTCATACCCGTAACGTCCGAAATAGGCTCTTTCATGAAAGCGGGAACCGACTGTATAATGCAGGCCGGCTGCGGTAAGCAAGGCAATGCTTGCACCCAGAATAAATCGTGTGCTTCTTTTCATACCTTATATGTTTTTAGGATTTTCATTCAAATAATCTCTTAATCTTTCCTTGCCTTCATAAGGCCGGAATCTTTGGTAATCGTCAAAATCGAAATCAAACCGCCTTGGTCTGCGGAATCCGGAAAACCTTCCTGCAAACAGTCTGAAAACGAGCCCGAGAAACAGAAAAAAGAACAGAGCCTTGAAAAGGAAAAAGGGAACTGCAAAAAGTAAAATGCCGCCCAGAATTCCTGCAATTACTACTTTGACAACTTGTAAGAACATGGCTTTTGATTTTAAAGGTGAAAACCGGATGCATGGATATGCTGTATATAATCGCAGACGGCGTGCAGCAGAAAATACTTTAAAAGATCTGTATAAAAGCAAAAAAAATCCGGCTGCATGGCCGGATTCGTTTATAAGTCATTTTCTGGCGGCTTTCCGCAGCGCCGCCGCATTTCCTGGCGAAATTTGCTGCGTTCCGCTTCGGTCATTTCCATCCATTTGTTTTTCCACGGCGGACCGAAACCACGCTTGTCATCTTTTGAACTTTCGCGGCTGAAACGCGGTTGGCCTCTCCATCGGCCCGGACCGCCCCTGCGTCCGCCGAAGTTCCCGAACAGCAGCCGGCATAATGCGAGCAACCCGACGGACTGCCAGTACGAAATGGGATTTACATTCAGCAAATCAGGCAAAATGGCATTCCATAACCAGCGTATGATATTTCCCAGTAAAAGTATTGCAGCCAGTGCGAAAAACGGGAACATCCAGAAACGCCTTCTATATGTATGTCGCTGATTCATGATTGACAAATTTAATAATTTACAAATTCCTGATAAAATGTTTCCAGGCGTTCCCGAAGATGACGTACGGCATACCGTTTTCTGGAAATAAGGGTTTTGATATTTTCTCCCGTCCGGTCCGAGATCTCCTGGAAAGTCTGGTCTTCCAGTTCATTCCAGATAAAAACCTGGCGCTGGCTTTCAGGAAGTTCCTGTAAGGCAAGCGTCAGTTGTTCCCAGAAAAGTTCTTTCATGTACACCGTTTCCGGCGTACCGTCGTCGGCCAGAAGTATGTCTTTGAAGTAAAATTCTCCGTCTTCATCTTCATAGCCGTAATCTTCCAGCGAATCCGGTTTCTGCTTGCGGTACTTGTCAATAATGCGGTTGCGCGCCACGCGGTACAGCCAGCTTCCGATCTGTTCAATGGCTTCGATTTCGGGCACGCTGCTGAGCTGATACCAGACGTCCTGCAGAATATCTTCGGCATCTTCATCCGTATTCACGCGCTGCCGGATAAACCCCAGCAGTTGCTTGCTGTAAGATGCGACAGTCTGAATGATATTTGGCCTTTTCTGCGACAAAATGAAGGGAAAACAGGTAACAAAGTAACAGACGGGCTGCAAACGAAATTACTTTAAATCAAACAGATTATTTTCAGCAACAGGCTGAAAAAGCATGTATGATCCGGGGGTTTCCGGAGGTGAGAATGCAGTTTGATCCTTTACCGGATTCCTTATTTTTAATGACCGGAAACCAGCCGGCTTTGTATACGCTGTTTATCAATGCTATATCTATGTAAAGTACAACAAAATAGGGATTGCACTATTTCCATACAGGTGGCAAATTTCAAACTACTTATTGCACTTTTGCTATAATCATAGGATTATTTTAATATTTATGCATAACAGGAAAAAGAACTTTAACTTCCTGAAAACTTGGCTATTGTTTTGTATTTGTATTGTGATGTACATTTGAATCATCAAACAGAGAGATAAGGGAACGAAAATCGCTGTTTGCCGGAATTAGACTATAATGTTGACGAAATATCTGAAAAGTACAATTTGTAAATCCGAACAAGACATTAAATTTCACAACACAATGAAAAAGACAATTTTGACACTTGCAGTTTTGATGGGAGTATCTGCTGCAAACCTTTCTATCGCTGCTGATAAAGTAAAAGAAAACAACGCTGCCATTGAGCTTGTTTCCAAAGGCGAACTGAAATTCAAACTGACGCTTGAAAATGTAAAAGATAAGTCTTCTCTTGTGATCAAAGATTTCGGCGGAGATATCGTTTACAGCACTGCACTTCCAAAATCAGAAAATTATTCCAAGATTTTTGATTTGTCCAACCTTGCAGACGGTCAGTACAGCTTTATTGTGAACAACGGAAACGAAGTTTCTTCCAAGCCATTTGTAATCACAACGGAAACAAAACGTCAGGTTACAGCGGCAGCAATCAACTAATCTGCAGCATACCGATTGGTTATAAAAAAAGGCAGCCCTGAATTTCAAGGCTGCCTTTTTTGGAAAAAATACTTAGTATTTCATTACTTTCTTTTCTCTGCTGCTCTCAAAAGCAAGGTCAATGACGCGGGTGGTGCGGATAATTTCTTCCGGCTTTACGGCCAGCTCTGCACCGTCGACAATCGCATCATAAACGTTCTGATAAAACGGGGCATAATCGCCGGCTTCACTTTCGATAATTCCTGTATATTCTTCACTGAACATCCTTCCCCAGCGGTTCTCAGGTTCCACGCCCCAGGGTTTGGTGGTAGGTAAAATATTTTGGCGCAGCGTTTCTTCCTGCGGGTCCAGCCCACCTTTGATGAATGAACCTTTTGTGCCGTGCAGGTTATAGCGCAGGAAATTTTCATAAACCAGCAGGCTTGACTTGATGATAACCATTTTATCTGCATAGCCAAGCCGCACGTCAAAATAGTCATCGATTTCACTGTTTGGTCTGATTGTTCGGATTTCCGCGGTAACCGTCTGCGGCTCGCCGAAAAGCACCAGTGCCTGATCAATCAGGTGCGGGCCGAGGTTATAAAGGTTTCCGCCTACCGGAACGCTTTTTTCTTTCCAGGATTCGGTCGGGACCACGGGCCGGAAGCGGTCGTAATGGCATTCGTATTCAATGATATCGCCCAGCTTGTTTTCAGCAATCAGTTTTTTAACCGTCAGAAAATCAGAGTCCCAGCGCCGGTTCTGGTATGCAGTCAGAATCAATCCTTTTTCCTCGGCAAGTGCAACGAGCTGTCTGGCTTCCTCTTCGGTTGCAGCAAAAGGTTTTTCAATGACAACATGCTTTCCGTTTTCAAGCGCATCCATGGCATATGGAAAGTGCGTGTCATTGGGCGTACATATGAATACAACATCTATTTCTTCGTCGCTCAAAAGTTCATCGACTGATCTTGCATTGCCGATGGACGGATCAAATTCCTGTGCTTCGTTCTTGCTTCTTTCGACCACCGTTTTGATTTTAAATCCGGGGTTCGTACTTAAAAATGGAGAATGGAAATAACGTCCGGACAAACCAAAACCAATTAATCCGACATTGAGAATTTTTGAAGACATACAGTTGAATTTAGACTTTTCACAAAGGTAACTTTTGACTGCAAACTGACAAGTGCAACGACTTTGGGAAGCAGTTCGGCGTGCATTTTAACATTTAAATTACTGACATTATATTTGACGTGCATCAGAACTTTCTGCCATGACGACGAAGGAAAAGAAATTGGATATCATTGAAAAAATTGTTCATCTTGAGAATGATGAATTAATCAATAAGGTTAATGAAATCTTAAAAGATCAGCAGAATCCGCCAGTGTCCAGAAAGCCGGGCTGGGGAAAAGGTATGATCAACGGAATTTCAGAAGATTTTGATGATTTTGTTCCATCAGGATTTTCTTAAAACAAATGAATTATTTATTAGACACACACATCTTAATTTGGCATTCAGACGATAATCAAAAACTTTCTGACAAGGTTCTTTCAATATTTAACTCTGCTTATACAGATCTGTATGTAAGTCATGCAACTTTTTGGGAAATGACTATCAAGAAAGGATTGGGAAAATTGGATCTGAGCGTTTCAGTGTCAAAATTTTATGAGGCTGTGATTGAGAATTCGTTTTGTGAATTGTTTTTTAATAGGGATCATTATGAAATTCTTGAAAATCTTCCCTTATTTCATTCGGATCCTTTTGACAGAATGATTATTGCACAGGCAATTACTGAAAATTTGACCATTATAACACAGGATAAAAAATTCAGGCTTTATCAGCAGTTAGTTCCTATTTTATGGAATTAATCCATTCACTAAGGCAATGCAAAAGCAACAAATTGATCTCCTGACTTTGTATTGAGCTTTCCGCCTCCGCAGGCAATGACGACAAACTGTTTGCCATTCACGGAATAAGTACTCGGCGAGGCATACCCGGCGGCCGGCAGTTCGGCTTGCCATACTGTTTTTCCGGTACGTTTGTCAATGGCTCTGAATTGTTCGTCGCGGCTTGCAGCAATAAATAACAATTCGCCCGCTGTAACCAGCGGCCCGCCATAATTATCCGTTCCGGTTATCGGAATACCCTTTTCAGTCAATTCCTTGTATTCGCCCAGCGGCGCCTGCCAGCGGTGTTTTCCCGTGTTCAGATCAACGGCGGTAAGTGTTCCCCATGGCGGCTGACTCACCGGATAACCGTTTTTATCATACCAGCGATTGTAACCTGTATGCTGATACGGAACCTGCGACGTGTTTGTGGCTGCGATTTGCTCTGCTAAATTCCTGTTATATAGAAAATCAACAATTGCATCTTTTTCAGCTCTGGAAATATGTGAAAAGGAAGGCATCATGCCTTTGCCTTTTTCAAGAATGGAATGTATCTGTGAGGTTGTAAGCCTTTTATCAATGCCGGCCAGAGAAGGATACGATCCGTCGTGGTTTCCGGTTCTGTCGGCTCCGTGACAGGAAGCGCAGTTGCTTTTATATAGATCGGCGCCGGTTATGCTTTGATTGTCTGTTTTTAAATCTTTTTTAATTAATGAAGTATAAACCGGGATTTCCTTTGCCGGCACGTACAGGATGCCGCCCGGATCGGTAGCGGCGCCGCCCCATTGTGCACCGCCGTCTGTGCCGGGATAAAAAATGGTCATCTGTGATGTTACAGGAATGTAAGCCTGTCCGGTGCGGGCATGAAGCAGCAGGCTTTCCATGGAATCACGGTCGGCAACAAAAGAATTTAGGTCTTTTACAGTAAAACTTTGACGTGTAAACGGAACCGGCAACTCCGGAACTGGCTGCGTAGCACTTGGTTTTTCACCGGAAATGGCATCCAAAGGAAAAGACACTTCCTTTACCGGAAAAAGCGGTTTTCCTGTAACCCGGTCAAAAATAAAGATATAGCCTTGTTTGGTAATCTGTGCAACGGCATCAATGCGCTTTCCGTTGTGCATAACGGTAACCAGATTGGGCGGTGCCGGAAGGTCCCGGTCCCAGATGTCATGATGAACAAACTGAAAATGCCATAGCCGTCTGCCCGTTGCGGCATCCAGCGCAAGGAGACAGTTGGCAAACAAATTATTCCCCGGCCTGTTTCCGCCGTAAAAATCGTAAGCGGCAGAACCGGTCGGAACGTAAACGATGCCTCTTTTCCTGTCGATTGCCATTCCTGCCCATGCATTTGCCCCGCCGAATTTTTTTCTTGCAGGCTGCGCGAGCCAGGTTTCAGAACCGAATTCACCTTTGTCCGGGATCGTTTTGAAAGTCCATGCAAGTTTTCCGGTAAGTACATGATAAGCCCTTACATCGCCCAGAAGAGCAGTTTCGGATTCGGCAACGCGCGTCCCGACAATGATCAGGTTTTTATAGATTGTATTCGGCGTGTTGGAAGTGACAAAATCATCCGCTCCCGGCCGTTCAATGCCGTTTTTAAGATTGATCCTGCCATTTTCGCCGAAAGAACGGATTGCCAATCCGGTTTCCGCATCCAGCGCATAAAGCCATTGGCCGGCACCGAAAAAAATGCGTTTATCCTGTTTGTCAGCCCAGTATGTCACACCTCGGCTTATGGTTCCGCCTACATCCGGAACGTTTGATTTCCAGATTTCCTTCCCGGTTTCCGCATTGACGGCAAAAGCCTGTGTAGCTGCGGACACTGCATAAAGAACGCCATTGACAATGATCGGATTGCTTTGTATCTGGCTGCGGTTCCGGATCGTATCGGCACCGCCGGAAGCGTAGGTCCAGGCCACTTTCAGCTGACTTACATTCTTTGTATTGATCTGATTCAAATGCGAGTAATGGCTTCTTGCACCGTCGCCGTTGTATTCGGGCCAGTCTGTATCGGGCAGAAAAGATGCAAGTGCAACGCCCGTTAAAATCAGGATCAGTCTGATCATGCTTCCTGCCAGAGTTCTTTTGCTCTTTGCAAATCCCTTTTCATCGCGTCAAATACAACCTTTTCGTCCACGGTAATTTTGTCGGCGCCCTGGTCTGCGCCGCCCAGCGGATATTCAAGGTGCAGGCAGATCGGCACTTCGGTTTTTGTGTCTTTGAGCAGTTTGAAATAAGTTTTGAAATCGACCATTCCTTCACCGAGCGGCACGCTTTTCGGTGCCCATTTTCCATTGGTCTTTTCCCACATGAAATCCTTCAGCACAATGGTTTTAATGTTTGGCCGGATAAGGTTAAAGCCGGTTTGCCAGGAAAGGCCGCCTTCCAGCGTGGCGTGGCGTATATCATACTGCGCACCCATATTTCCGGGATTTGCTTTCTGAAGTATTTCCCAGATTTCGAACATGGATGCACCTACCATTCTGCCCGCATGGTTCTGGTAGCAGCCAATGAGGCCGAGTTTGTCATTCAGCTTGCTCAGCCCGGCCATTTTATTCTTGTATTCATCCAGCAGCTGCGGGATTGTTTTCTGGTCATTGTATTTGTACCAGTTCATCCGGTAATATCTGAAGCCCAGCTTTGCAGCCGTTTCCAGCAGTTTTTTATCCATGGCATTGTTCGCATCTTCCACAGCCGTACAGAACATGGAAGGCGCAAAGCCGGCTTTTTTCATGGCATCCACTGCTTTGGGAAGGTCCGTTTCTACATTTTCCGGAACAACATGTCCTTTGGGACGCACCGTAAGATCAATGCCGTCAAACCCGATTTCCTTGGCTGCTGCGCACATATCCGTATAATTCAGAAACTGCAGGTGTTTTGAAAAGATATTGATCTTAAGAGGTTCTGCTGCGGTTATAGTCTTTCCGGAAAAGACCTCGCCTGCCATTGCGGGGATTACGGCGCCGGCCAAGGCGGTATGAACAAGAAAGTCACGGCGTGATAGGGATTTGGGCATATTATATTCGCCATTTTTTGGCTTTACTGTTTTAGGAATATTTTAGAATCATAAGATCGTACAGGTCCTTTTTTACCGGCATAATGTCAGATCATTTTCGGGATTATCCGGAGATTTGTCAAAATAGTAATTCCGGGAAATGAAAAAAGTTTTCAGCAGAAGTCAGGTGCGGACCTCGGCCCATGATAAAAATGCGATGTATTTTTCCAAATTGTGTATTTTTGTAATATGATTGAACAGCCTGCCACGATATATTTCAGGGATGAGGAGGAATTGGCGGCAGTCTCGGCCAAACTCCTGCAAATGGGCAGCGGCATGCAGGTCTGGCTTTTTGAAGGTCATATGGGCGCCGGTAAAACCACACTGATCAAGGCTGTTTGCAAGCAGCTTGGTGTGAAATCACATGTTCAAAGTCCTACTTTCTCACTTGTAAATGAGTACGAAGCACAAAACGGCTGCGTATATCATTTTGATTTTTACAGGATTAAAGATGAAACGGAAGCGTTGGATATGGGTATAGAAGAGTATTTCGATTCCGGTTGCTTCTGCTTTGTGGAATGGCCGGGCAAAATTGAAATCTTGTGGCCTGAAAAGTATATGCTGCTCAATCTGCAGGCAGATGAAACTGGCATGAGAATATTAGAAATAAAGAAGATATAAAGGGTTTACATAATCAGTATTTTTCACTTTCATTTTTTTGGTAGTAAATGGCACAACCTCAGATAACCGGTTTTGAAGAGCTCGCTAAACAGTCCGTGCTGTATCCGCAAGAATCTTTAATGGCTGTGCGGAAAAATCAAAACTCGTTGCATATCGGATTGCCGAAAGAAGTTTCATTGCAGGAAAACAGGATTGCGCTTACACCAGACGCTGTCGGAATACTGGTCAGGAACGGACATGAAGTCTGGGTTGAAAAAGATGCGGGCAAAGGCGCCAATCTTTCGGATCATGAGTACAGTGAGGCCGGAGCCAGAATCGTGCAAAGTGCCAAGGAAGTTTATCAGGCCAATGTCATACTGAAAGTGGAGCCTTTGGTGGAGGAAGAATTTGGCTACATCAAGTCCGGAACCACACTGATTTCCGTTCTGAACCTTCCGGTTCTTCAGAAAAGGTATTTTGAGAAACTGAACGAGCTTAAAATCACCGGTATCAGTTATGAACTGATCGAGGACAAAGTAGGAGGGAAGCCGATCATACGCGCAATGGGCGAAATTGCCGGAAGCACCGTGCTGCTCATTGCGGCGGAATATTTATCGACACCAAACGGCGGAAGGGGAATTATCCTCGGCGGAATAACCGGCGTGCCGCCAACCAAAATCGTCATCATCGGAGCCGGAACGGTTGCCGAATATGCCACGCGGGCAGCGATCAGCGTCGGAGCGGATGTGAAGGTGTTTGATAAGCATATTTACCGTTTGCAAAGGCTGAAATATTCCATCGGACAAAATATCTACACGTCCATTATAGATTCGGATACGCTTGGCGAAGCCATTGCGCGTGCCGATGTGGTGATAGGCACCATGCGTGCAGAAAACGGCTCCAGCCCGTTGATAGTAACCAAAGAAATGGTTTCCCAGATGAAGCCCGGTTCAGTAATTATTGACGTCAGTATTGATCAGGGCGGATCATTTGAAACTTCGCGCATGACGACGCATAAAAACCCGACTTTCAAATATAATGACATTATCCATTACTGTGTGCCCAATATTCCTTCGCGCGTTGCGCATACGGCGAGTACGGCATTAAGCAATGTTTTTCTGCCTTTTTTACTCCAGACGGGTACAATCGGCGGAATTGAAGAAATGATTTATGCAAACAAATGGTTTATGAAAGGTGTTTACTGTCACAAAGGAACATTGACCAATTCGCACATTGCCAGAAGCTTCAACATGCGTTACAAAGACCTGACACTGCTGCTGGCTGCGAGAATGTGAAGAGCCTTTGGCTTTTAGCCGTTAGCTAATAGCCGAAAACAGCTTGCATTTTACGAAAAGCGACAGCAATAAACACATTTTACTATTTCACAAAAATCCAAGAGCCAATAGCTAAAAGCCAGCTGCTAAAAGCTAAAAGCCAACAACCAAAAACCATGATCAACAACAGCAATGAAAACGCTCTGATGGATGATGCCAATTCTCCGGAATTGAATCAGAAACTGATGGGGTATATATCCGAAGATTTTATAAAAGTTGCCGATCAGCTTAAAGAAGCTTCTTACCAGATCAGGAAACGAGGCTTTTCCGACAATCCTATTTTTGTGGTTACCAATAATGAACTGGAACTGGGCGTTCTGCTGATCGATGCTACGGAACTTGCCAATAATTATTCGTACCGCGCTTCTTACATGCAGGAATTTGTTGACCGTAAGCTGATCGGAGAAGAATCCGTATTGCTGTTTCAGGAAAATTACAAGAATGCGGACGAGTTTTGCTGTCTTTTTGCGTTGATCGGCGATTTCTCCGGGTTTGTATTTGTACCTTATCCGGAAGACTGAGTCCTGTGCAGCTCCCAACAGGTTACCGGATAAAGGTAATATCCTGCCGGCAGCTAAATGAGTAGGGTATGTTTGCGTAACATTCCAAGCGGTTTGAGAAAATTAATTTAGTTTTATTGAACATTAACTGACTTACGTAAACATCCCGATATGGAATCAAAATTACCTTTGGAGCGAGAACTGGAACCTGTCTTTTTACAAAAATTTCCTCCGTTTTCAGAGCAAGTCAAGGAGTTTGTGGTTCAGTACGGGCCTTATTTTATTCTGATCCTGTCCGTTCTGGGTCTTGTGGGATTGTTTACTGCATTCGGGATCATGGGGGCTGTTTCGGGAATGGGCAGTGTTTCAACGGCATTCGGAATCAGTTTTTATCTCAATATCGCACTCGGGGTTTTTGTGCTGATTATGTACCTCATGGCGTTTTCACCATTGAGAGCACGTAAACGGTCGGGCTGGAACCTGCTTTATTATGCACTGCTCATCGGATTGATCAGTAACATGGTGCAGCTCAATATTCTGGTAGCCATTGTAAGCGGTGTGCTTGGATTCTGGATCCTGTTTCAGATACGCGAAAAGTACATCTGACAAATATTCCTAAATTTGGAACTGAATAAAATAGCGAACGGGCATCCGTCCGCTATTTTATTTTACCATTAATCCGGCATTTAATGCTTTGATACTTGTAACTTTAATCCGGCCTTCTGAAATTTTGCATCTTTACCGCCGCAACCAAGCAGAACGTCCGCTTTTACAAACAGCGGCACAGAACGAATCACAGACCCTTTCACAAGTATGAACATTATAGAAGTCCGGAATGTAACGAAGGAATATGCAAACCATGTAGCGCTGGACGATGTAAGCCTTTCCATTCCAAAAGGATGTATCTTCGGATTGCTCGGGCCGAACGGGGCCGGAAAAACTTCACTGATCAGAATCATCAATCAGATTACCGGGCCGGACAAAGGCGAAATCCTGTTTGACGGACAGCATCTTGACCAGAGCCATATTTCCAGAATTGGTTATTTGCCTGAAGAAAGAGGACTTTATAAAAAGATGAAGGTCGGCGAGCAGCTGCTTTATCTGGCGCAGCTGAAAGGATTGTCGCAGAAACAGGCGATGGAAAAGCTGAAAAGCTGGTTTATTAAATTTGATATCAAAACCTGGTGGGACAAAAGCGTTTCGGATCTTTCCAAAGGCATGCAGCAGAAAGTGCAGTTTGTGTCCACCGTTTTGCATGAGCCCGACCTGATCATTCTGGATGAACCTTTCTCGGGATTTGACCCGATCAATGCCAATCTGATCCGTGACGAAATCCTTGAACTTAAAAAAAAGGGAAGTACGATCATTTTCTCCACGCACCGGATGGAAACCGTGGAAGAACTTTGTGACAATATCGCACTGATCCACAAGGCAAAAAAGGTCCTGGACGGCCCCAAGCTGCTGATCAAGGAACAATTCAAAACGCATACCTACTTTGTCGAATACAGAGGAAACCTGGCCGATCTGGGCGAATTGTATGAACTTGGGCAGGAGAAAAACCTTGAAAATGATTACAAGCGCATCCATATTCATCTGGCAAACCATGTAAGTCCGAATGAATTATTATCCGGTTTACTGCAAAGGGTTGAAATCCGTTCTTTCGGCGAAAACATTCCGAGTATGAGCGACATTTTCATGCGTTCAGTTAATGAAGTGCCGGAATCATAACTACTCAGCCGTTTCAACCTTAAAATCATTATTCAATGCGTAATATATTACTAGTTATCAGAAGGGAATATCTGGTGAGGGTAAAGAAGAAATCCTTTCTCATCATGACCTTGCTTGCGCCGGTGCTTTTTGTAGCCTTTTATGCAACCGTCATCTGGGTGGCAATCGAATCGGTTGATACCAAAACAGTTCAGGTTCTGGACGAAAGCGGATTGTTCAGCAAGGAATTCAAGGATACGGAAGCGCTGAAATTCATGTATATCGCTTCTTCCATTGATTCGGCCAAAACGGGATTCAAAAAAAGCGATGCGAATGCGCTGGTCTACATTCCTGCCGACATCATACGCGATCCGAAAGGCGTCCGGATTTATGCAGAAAAGAACGTGAGTATGGACCTGAAATCGCAAATTGAAAAAGTCATTGAAAAACAGATTGAAGACATAAAACTTTCGGAAGCAGGCATCACGCACAAAATTCTCGAAGATTCAAGGGTGAATGTAAGTTCGGAAACGATCAGCCTCAGCGAAGAAGGTGAAAAAACAAGCAGTTCCGGTGCTGCAACGGTCATCGGCGGAATTTGTGCATTTCTGATTTACATGTCGGTTTTCATTTACGGAACGCAGGTGATGCGCGGCATTACGGAAGAAAAAACCAGCCGGATCGTGGAAGTGATTATTTCTTCGGTCAAACCGTTTCAGCTGATGCTTGGAAAAATCATCGGCGTGGCGCTGGTCGGATTAACGCAGTTTGTACTCTGGATTTTATTAAGTACCGCGCTTACAAGTGCAGCTTCTGCGGTTCTGAGCAGCAAGATGCCTGATAATCCGGCACAGATGGCACAGGAAATGCAATCCATCCAGAAAGGAATGCCTGCGCAGGGAATGCCGGGAGGGAACGTGGAAAATCCGGTGGCTGAAGTGCTTGGCGCTGTCAACAGTTTGAATATTCCGCTGATCGTGGGCTGCTTTCTGTTTTATTATCTCGGCGGGTACTTGCTTTACAGCGCACTTTTCGGGGCGATCGGTGCTGCTGTGGACAACGATGCCGATACACAGCAGTTCATGCTTCCCATTACTTTGCCTATTATTTTTTCCTTTGTATTTGCCCAGCTTGTCCTGCGCGATCCCGACGGAACGCTGGCGTTCTGGACATCCATCATTCCGTTTACTTCGCCGATTATCATGATGGTCCGGATTCCTTTCGGCGTTCCGGCATGGGAAATTGCGCTTTCGATGGCGTTGCTTGTGCTTGGATTCATGGGTACGACCTGGCTTGCGGCCCGGATTTACAGAGTCGGGATTCTGATGTACGGAAAGAAAGTCACGTACAAGGAACTGGCAAAATGGATATTTTACAAATGAGTTTTGCGGGCAAATTGGTTGCTTTTAGCTGAATATTCCTGATTTTGTGCCGTCAATACTTCTTCCTGTTAACACTTTTTAAGACTGTTTGAACCTTGCCGTTGAGGTAATTTTGCTAATTTTGACTGACTATTGACAAAACTGTACGATAGGCGTCATCATCTTACTCCAATGTTTGCATTTAACTTTTTAATCTTATCTTCTTTCAAATGACCCGTTTCAACCGTTCCAACAACCTTACGGGTTGGATTGTTTTCGCAATTGCATTAATTACATACACGCTCACTGTGGAGCGTACTGCAAGTTTCTGGGATTGCGGGGAATTTATAGCTTGTGCATTCAAACTGCAGGTGCCGCACCCGCCGGGAGCACCATTCTTTCTTCTGATCGGCCGTATTTTTTCTCTTTTCGCATTCGGTGATTTAACCAATGTTGCTTACTGGGTAAACATGGTTTCGGTTGTGAGCAGCGCATTCACGATCCTGTTTCTTTTCTGGACCATTACGCTGCTTGCCCGCAAACTGATTAACAAAACGGACGAAGAGCTGGATTCCAGCGACATCATATTGCTGATGGGTTCCGGGATCGTCGGAGCGCTGGCTTATACATGGTCCGATTCCTTCTGGTTTTCTGCAGTGGAAGCGGAGGTTTACGGAATGTCTTCTTTCTTTACGGCCATTGTGATCTGGGCTGTGTTCAAATGGGAAAGAATTGAAGATCCGGCTGCCGAAAACCGCTGGCTGATTCTGATTGCTTATCTGGTTGGCCTTTCCATTGGCGTCCACTTGCTGAACCTTGTAACGATTCCTGCACTTGCACTGGTTTATTATTTCAAGAAATATCCTAAAACAAGTGTTTTTGGCGGAATCATGGCCTTTGCGGGCGGTCTTGTCATTCTGGCCATTATCAACTCCGGCATCATTCCCGGACTGCCGAGTATTGCCGGAAAGTTCGAGATCTTCTTTGTGAACTCGCTGGGGCTTCCTTACAAGTCGGGCGTTATATTCTTTATCATTATTTTTCTGGGCGCACTTATCTGGGGGATTCGCTTTTCACAGAAAAAAGAAAATGTGTTGCTGAATACAAGTTTGCTTTCACTTGCCTTTGTTTTGATCGGTTATGCCAGTTATCTGATGGTTCTGGTACGTGCAGAATACAATCCGCCGATCAATGAAAACAACCCGAATGACGTTCTGAGCTTTGTTTCTTATCTTAAAAGAGAACAATACGGCAGCCGTCCGTTGCTGTATGGCCCGTCTTTTGTTTCTTCTCCTGTGAGCCAGAAGCGCGGTGCGCCGATGTACCGCAAGCAGGATGGAAAATACGCCATTTACGATTACCGCCCTGAATATGAGTACGAACCGGGAAGCAACATGCTTCTGCCGCGGATGTACAGCACGCAGCCCGGACACCCGCAGCTTTATCAGCAAATGACCGGACTGGCCGAAGGACAAAAGCCGACTATGGGCAATAACTTGTCATTTATGTTTTCTTACCAGATCGGGCATATGTACTGGCGGTATTTCCTGTGGAATTTCGTAGGCCGTGAAAGTGACGAAGAGGGAGCCGGAAACATGCTTCCATGGGATACCGCAAAACAGTATCCTGCGCCGATTGCCAACAACAAGGCACATGACAATTACTTCATGCTTCCTTTCATACTGGGCTTGTTGGGCATTGTAATCGTTTATTACCGCAGCAAACGGGATCTTCTGGTTCTCGGATTATTATTTATTCTTACCGGCGTTGCGCTTGTCGTTTACCTCAACTCTCCGCCGACCGAGCCGCGTGAACGGGATTATATCTATGTCGGATCATTTTATATTTTCTGTATCTGGATTGGTTTTGGTGTGATTTCCGTTGCAGATGCATTAAGCCGTTTTGTTAAAAGTTCGACAACACGTGCCGGTGCTGCCACTGCATTAAGCCTTGTAGTTCCGATTATCATGGGTGCAAAAGGCTGGGATAATCACAACCGCGCTCACAGATACCATTCTGTTGACTTTGCCAAAAACCTGCTTAATTCCTGTGCACCGAATGCAATTCTGTTTACAGGCGGCGATAACGATACATTTCCGTTGTGGTATGTGCAGGAAGTGGAAGGTTTCCGCACGGATGTGCGCGTATGTAACCTGAGCTTGCTGGGAACCGACTGGTATATCGATCAGATGAAGCGCAAAACGTACAAATCCGAAGCGCTGCCGATTTCGCTGGATAAAAACAATTATGCATTCGGGAAAAACGATATCGTACCGTTTTATGAAATCCCCAGTGTAAAAGGCGGAATCAATCTGAAAGAATACATGGGATTGGTGAAGCAAGAAAATAAAGCCATTCAGGTTCCTTTGACAAGCGGCGACATGACTTCCATTCTGCCGTCGTCCGTTTTGTTTCTGCCGGTCAATGCAGAAGCGGTCAAGAAAATGAATATCATCAAAAGTGATTTGCTTCCATTCGTAAGCGACTCCATCAGCTGGACAATCGGAAAAGGAAACTTGTACAAATCCGATCTGATCATGCTGGATATCATTTCCACCAATGACTGGAAACGTCCGATTTACTTTTCTTCCACACTGGGCGGATCAAGTTATCTGAACCTGAAAGAATATATGCAGCTGGAAGGTTATGCATTTCGTTTGCTGCCGGTAAAAGTGCCGGGCGCAACAGACGGTTATGTAAACACCGATGTGATGTATAACAATCTGATGAACAAAATGTTCTGGAGAGAACTGGATAACCCGAACACGTATTACGACAATACGTATCTCGGATCGCCGGTTGCTACGGCCCGGATCGCGTTTCTGCGCCTGACCGGCCAGCTGATTGCCGACGGGCGCAAGGAAGAGGCCAAGAAGGCCATTGACAAGTCGCTTGCAACCATGCCCGACAAGAGCATTCCTTACGATCAGTTTTCAGCCAATTTCATCGGTCCTCTTTTTGATCTTGGAGAAACCAAAAAAGCGCTGGATATCGCTGAGACCATGGCTACCCGTGCGGATGAAGTGCTCACCTGGGCAAAAGATAACGGCACTACAAAACGCCGCGACAGCAGTGTTTACCTGTACATTATGCAGATAATCGTTCAGGAATGCCGCGAGGCTAAGCAGGAAGCAGCTGCAAAGAAATACGAAGCTATTTTCCAGAAGCATATGGCCGGGTATAACATGTACGGCGGCCAGCAATAAAATAAAGAAGGATCCAAAGCAAAAGCGGGTAGTGTATTTTACACCTCCCGCTTTTGCTTTGGATATCAATGATCAATCCAGTTTTACTTTCACCCAAACGAGCCGGTGATCGGAGCTGGATTCTCTTTTTTCGACCAGATCCGCCATGGGTTCGCCCTTTGCCGGCCAGAATACGCCGCTGTCCAGCACTTTAAAGCCTGTTTTTGAAGGGATTACATAATCCGCACGCATTCTCCAGACAGCCGTATGGTTTTTGGCAAATGCATTCGTATTGCTGTGCTCGGGACCGCCTTTGCTGGCAGGAGCAAGTTCACTGTTCACTTTAGGGTGGCTGAGTAAAGATCTGATGCCTGCTGAAATGGCATTGCCTTCATCCGGCGACGCATTCTGGTCACCTAAAATGACAAAGGAGGAATTTGGCCTAAGCCCGCCTTTTACGCCTTTGTCGTCATAAATATAGGAGCTAAGATGATCGCTGATGTAATCCCGCCAGAAGCGGATTTCGTCATGGTTGCGTTTTCCGTTCCGGTCTTCATCGCCATCAAAAGACGGCGGAGTAGGATGGCTGGCAAGAATATGAATGACTTTGTTTCCGGCCATCACCGGAATGTCCCAGTGTGATTTGGAAGAAAGCGGAAATTGGGCCCAGGCTTCGGGTGCATACCAGTCGCTTCCGTCCGCTTTTGTGACCTTCAACGCGCCGGGCATGTCTTTCCATTTAAAGTTCTGGAAAGTACGGACATTGTTGATGTCAATCGGGAACCTGGATAAAAGCACCATTCCGTATTGTCCGGGATAAAGGCCATAACCCCATGCATCAGCTCCGAACTGTTCTGCTTTTCCGTTATTGTCCAGATCGTAGGGCGATGGCTGGCCGGTGTTTACCGTTGAGTAATAATAATAAGGATAATCAATTCCTCTTCTTCCATCCGAGCTGTCCTGCAGATAAGCTTTTACAAACTGCAGAACGCCGGCCTGCGGATCTTTGACGTAATCGAATTCATTCAGCAATATAACATCCGGCCTTACGGATTTGATAATGCTGGCAATGTTCCGGATCTGTACATTGTTTCCGGAAGCCAGTTCTTTAACCAGAATCTGTTCGGAAATTCCGGGTGTTCCTTTCGGGACGTAGTTTTCCGCTTCCATACTCACGTTGTAAGTAGCGAATGTCAGTTCATTGGTGGCAACGGGTTGAGCAAAGAGCATTCTTGAGTAAAAAAGGGCTGTGAACAGCAACATTGTTTTCATTGGACTGGGCATTTACAAAAAATAAAAAAGTAACTCGGCTTGAAACGAAAAAGCCGCTTCTGTGATGAAACGGCTTTTTGGAAAATATAGTTTTGACTTCAATATCAATGAAAGAAATCCTTCATTTTGTCAAAAAAACCTTTTTCATTCTTTCCGGGCTTCGGCTGGAAGTTTGGTGAATGACGCAACGATTCAAGTGTTTCTTTTTCGTCAGAAGTCAGCTGCTGTGGCGTCCATACATTGATATGTACCAATTGGTCGCCCTTTCCGTAGCCGTTCAGATCTTTAATGCCTTTTCCTTTCAGACGAAGGATTTTTCCGGCCTGCGTTCCGGATTCGATGCTGATTCTTGCTTTGCCGTCCAGCGTTGGAATTTCAACGGATGTTCCGAGTGCAGCGTCAATGAAGCTGATATGCATGTCAAAAACAACGTTATTGCCATCTCTTTTCAAAGCTGCATCTTCTTCCTCTTCAATCACGATCAGCAAATCGCCTGCTACGCCGCCGCGTGCCGGCACGTTTCCTTTTCCGGACATGGAAAGCTGCATGCCTTCCGCAACGCCGCCGGGTATATTCAGTGTGATCAGATCATCCTGTAACAATCTTCCTTCTCCCGCACAGGCTTCGCAACGTTCGCTGATGATTTTTCCGTCACCGTTACAAGTCGGGCACGTGCTTGTGGAAACCATTTGTCCAAGCATGGTGCTCACAACCTTACGGACCTGGCCCGTTCCGTTACAGCCATTGCAGTTGCTGAGCGACGTGCCGTTTTTAGCGCCGTTTCCGCCGCAGGTATCGCAGGTTACATGCCTTTTTACCTTGATTTTCTTTTCAACGCCGTTGGCAATTTCTTCCAGGTTCAGTTTCAGTTTGATCCTCAGATCTGATCCCCGGCGTACTCTGCGGCCCGTTCCGCCGCCTCCGGCCCGGCCGAATATATCGCCAAACGGACTGCTGTCGCCAAAAATATCGCCAAACTGGGAGAAAATATCGTCCATCGAAAAACCGCCGCCGGCACCGTATCCCGCTCCGCCGCCTGCACCGCCAACGCCTGCATGGCCATACTGATCGTAACGCTGACGTTTGTTGTCGTCGCTCAGAACACTGTATGCCTCTGCGGCTTCCTTGAATTTATCCTCGGCAGTAGGATCATCCGGATTTTTGTCAGGGTGAAACTTGATTGCCAGCTTGCGATAAGCTTTTTTGATGTCATCGGCACTGGCGCCGCGATCCACTCCAAGGATTTCGTAGTAATCTCTTTTCTTTGCCATTTTTATATTGCTGAATGTATAATGTAAGCGGCTAGCGCCATATTAAAAATGATTATGGATGCCTTTGGTCATTATACATCATAACATGATTGAGTAACTTATGCACCTACGATCACTTTCGCGTAACGTATTACTTTGTCGTTCAGGTAATACCCTTTTTCGATTTCGTCAATGACCTTTCCTTTGAGGTCTTCCGTAGGCGCAGGAAACTGTGCGATGGACTCGTGTAGTTCCGCGTCAAACGTTTCCCCTTTCGACTGCATCGGTTTAAGCCCTTTGGATTCCAGCGTTTTAAGAAGCTTGGTATAAATCAGATCGACACCTTCTTTAAGCGCATCAATGTCCGTGGAAGAATCGAAGGAAACCTGTGCACGTTCAAAGTCGTCCACAATCGGCAGGATCATTCTGACCGTATCGGCGCTTGCACCGGAAATCATTTCCAGTTTTTCTTTTGCCGTACGTCTGCGAAAGTTTTCAAAATCAGCATAAAGACGTAAATACTTGTCTTTAAGTTCAGCAATTTCCGATTTTGCAGCTTCAAGCGGTTCGTTACTGGCAGCAGAAGGAGCTTCGCCTGTGATTTCCTGTCCGGCATTGTCCAACGGTACTGAATTGGATGTTTCGGTATTTTCTTCGTTTACCAGATTGTCAGTTTCCAATGGAGATTTTTCCTCGTTCATATCGTAATTTTTGTCTTGATCTATGTTGAAGTCTGTATTTTCCGGCATAGTTATTCAGCGTAAATGAATTGTAATCAACAACAATTTGCAGCCTAAATTATTTTGCCACTGCTAAAATACTGACAAGATGGCATTTTACAATCAATTTGTAATTTTGTAAAATGATAACAGAAGATTTTGTGCGGCAGGAAAGAAGTGCTTTCATCAAGGCCAGAGCACTGGAGTGCGGCTTTGATTTTTGCGGTATTTCAAAAGCGGAGTTTCTGGAAAAAGAGGCGCCGAGGCTGGAAAACTGGCTGAACCGCAATCAGCATGGCGCCATGGGCTACATGGCCAATCATTTTGACAAAAGGCTGGATCCGCGCAAACTCGTGGACGGCGCCAAAAGCGTGATCTCCGTTTTGCTGAATTATTATCCGGCCGAAAAACTTCCCGAGGGTGAAGAAGACCTTAAAATCTCCAAATACGCTTACGGTACGGATTATCATTTTGTATTGAAAGAAAAGCTGGCGTCGCTGCTGCAAGGCATTCAGGAGGAAATAGGCGAAGTAAGCGGCCGGATTTTTGTGGATTCTGCGCCGGTTATGGACAAAGCGTGGGCTGCCAAAAGTGGTCTGGGCTGGATTGGTAAAAATTCAAACCTGCTTAACAAGGAAATGGGCAGCTTCTTTTTCATTGGCGAAATCATCTGCGATCTGGAACTTGCCTACGACGGAGCCGTAAAGGATTACTGCGGAACCTGTACAAGATGCGTGGACGCCTGCCCGACCGATGCCATCGCCGAGCCATTCGTCGTGGACGGAAGCAAATGCATCAGTTATTACACTATAGAATTGAAAGACGCCATTCCGCAGGAAGTGCAGGGAAAGTTCGAAAACTGGATTTTTGGCTGTGATATTTGTCAGGATGTTTGTCCCTGGAACCGTTTTTCAAAGCCGCATACCACGCAGGAATTTTCATTGCCTGAAAGTTTGGCAGGATTTACGAACAACGACTGGCAGGAAATCTCGGAAGAGGTATTCAGTGAACTTTTCCGGCGTTCGCCGATAAAAAGGACCAAATTGAAAGGTTTGAAGCGGAATATCGATTTTGTCAGATCACCCAAATAAAAAGTACAATTAATAGTTAAAGCACTTATATTTGAAGCCGGGGAGTTCCTTTCGATGACTGAATAAAACACTCAAAACATGAGAAGACAATCTGTCAATCTTTGGGCCGTGCTTGTATGTGTGGTAATTGGTCAGCTGGTGCCGGCTTTATGGCATGCTTCATTTTCAGAGCTGTGGGCACAACTGAACGGCTTTACAGCAGAACAGGTAAAGGCAGCCCATGGTCCGGCACCTTACCTTGCCAGAATTGTTTCCACTTCTTTTATGGCTTATACCATGGCGTGGGTTTTTACCAAAATTCCGGTCAAAACGCTGCTTAACGGATTCCTCACCGGTTTGCTGTTCGGTACTGTATTCGTACTTTTTGAAATCATTGTCAAAGACATGTCTTCCCTGCGGCCCCTGCTGCTTTCGTTTATTGACGGCGGTGCAAGTGTAATAGTATATGCCATTACCGGCAGCATCCTGGGCATATGGCGCACTTATGACTAGCAATTTCTTAGTATAGTACCAGTTCTGACTACTCCCGGCGTAATTTATGGCGCCGTTCCTGTACAACTATTCCTGTCATGTGCGATTTACTTCGGATGCTTCATTGCATTTAGTGTGTTCGAGCACTTTCTTTAATGACGAAATCTTCATTGGTAATTGTTGCTCATGCCAAAATATTATTCAGTATTTAAAAATACATTCAAGCAAATTTTATTTTACATTGCATCCTTAACAAGAACACATTTCCTTTCATTACTGGTGTTGGCAGAATATTAGATTAGTGCAATCTAAATATTTGAAATATATTGCTTGTATTGATTATTAATTATAAATTTCCTGAAAATTTAATTCACCAAATTAACCTATGGAAAAAAGTGTACTGCGGTTGCTGCTGGCGTTCCTCGTGGCAGTGATTTTTGTTTTACCATCAAACGCCCAGGATCGGCAGATTACTGGAAAGGTTATTGATGAGAATAGGGCAGGTCTTCCCGGCGCAAACGTTCTTGTAAAAGGTACAACGCGGGGTACGACAACAGATGCCGACGGCAGCTTTACAATCAGCGTGCCGCCAACCGAAACTTTCCTGACTGTTTCTTCTGTGGGCTACACGCCAAAAGAAGTCAGTGTTACAGCTTCCATGACCACTGTTGAAGTAAGTCTTGATCCGGATGTAAGAAATCTTGGAGAAGTGGTTGTAACGGCCCTCGGGATCGAAAGAAGCGCCAAGTCACTTACTTATGCAACCCAGAAAATTGACGGAAAGCAGCTTACCGATGTTCGTGATGCAAACTTTGTGAACACGCTTTCAGGAAAAGTGGCCGGCCTTGTGGTGACACAAGGAGCCAGCGGGCCCGGTTCTGCAACACGTGTGGTACTTCGCGGTAACCGCTCTATTTCAGGAAGCAACAATGCCTTGTTTGTAGTGGACGGCGTACCGATCGACAATACGGTGCAAGGGCAGGTTGGAAGTGACTTCGGCGGAACCAACGGAAGTGACGGAGCCGCAAACATCAACCCGGACGATATTGAGTCGATGAACGTACTGAAAGGTGCGGCTGCCTCGGCACTTTACGGTAGCCGTGCTGCAAACGGTGTTATTATGATTACAACCAAAAGAGGTTCAGCGGGCCGGGTAACTGCCAATATCAATTCCGGTGTTGTAATAGAAACGCCTTTTGTACTGCCTAAATTCCAGAATACATACGGGCAGGGAAACGGCGGTACAGCTTCTGCGACAGCCAGCGGAAGCTGGGGCGGTGTAGCCACTGCATATCCTGACAATGTGAAGGATTTTTTCAGAAACGCACTTTCTACCAACAATTCATTCGGCGTTTCTGCAGGAACGGATAAAGTAACGACCTATGCATCTTATGCTTACAATAACAATCAGGGTATTATACCGAACAATGATCTGTCGCGGCATACACTGAACCTGCGTATCGGTACGCAGTTGTCGAAACGTTTTTCAACCGATGCCAAAATCACGTATACCAACCAGGTGATCAACAACAAGCCGCGGTCGGGTGAGGAAAGTGCCATTATCATGAACCTGTACAAAGTTCCGCGCAACGTGGATCTTAATACCTATAAAAACTATGAAGATGCAAACGGAGAGCCAACATACTGGACTACATCTTCCATTTATATGAACCCTTACTGGACACTCAACAAAACCAGAGATTCGGAAAAACGTAACAGAACCATTGTGCTCGGATCTGCCAAATACAATCTGACGGACTGGCTGAATGTTCAGGGAAGAATCAGCTTTGACCGTTATGACGACCGTGTGACCAGAAGCTGGGCCAACCGTACCCTTCTGTTTGCCGGGCCGGGCGGATCGTACCAGGATTATTCAGTTGCCATCGTAGAACGCAATATGGACGTAATCGTTTCGGGGAACAACAATGTAGGAAGTAACTTTGCACTGACGTACAACTTTGGTGCAGGACAAACTTACAAGCGTTACTCACAGGTTGGAGCTAATGCAAACGGGCTGCTTGTTCCGAACAAATTTGATTTGTCCTTTGCTACGGCACTGACACAAATTGCCGGTTTCTCCGAAAAAGAACTGCACTATGTTTTTGGAACGGCTTCTTTCTCTTACAAAGACTTCTTTACAGTAGATGCAGCAGCCAGAAATGACTGGTCGTCTACGCTGCCAAAGCCATACTCGTATTTCTATCCGTCATTCGGAGCAAACATTGTGCTTTCCGATGCATTCCAGCTTCCTGCCGTTATCAGTTTTGCCAAATTGAGAGGTTCATGGGCGCAGGTGGGTAATGATACAGACCCTTATCAGCTTAGCCAGACTTACTCCTTTACACAAGGCGGAACGGGAGGATTCATTTACCGCGACCCAACGCAGCCTGCAACCAATCTGAAGCCTGAAATTTCTTCTTCTACAGAATTCGGCCTTGACCTGCGTTTGTTCAACGGAAGATTCGGTGTGGATGTTACCTATTACAACTCCAATACGGTTAACCAATTGCTCCGATTGAGTCTTGCTCCTGCTTCGGGTTTCTCTGATCAGTTCATTAACGCCGGTAAAATCAACAACAAAGGAGTGGAGCTTTCGCTGACAGCCAAGCCGTTGAAAAGCGATAACTTCAACTGGGACATGACGCTGAACTTTGCAAGAAACAAAAACACCGTTGTAAAGCTTGACCCGAACATCAAGATTTCCCCACTTTCCGGCGGATTCGGACGTACAGCAACGCCGGTCGTTTCAGAAGGCGGATCGTACGGAGATCTTTATGCACAGCGCTGGGCGGTGGATGAACAGGGCAGGTACATTGTGACTGCACCGGATGCAGAGGGTAAAAACGGTGGAAAGCCGGTTGCTACTACGGATAACCAGTACATCGGAAACTTCAATCCGAAATTCACTGCCGGATTCAACAACTCTTTCAAATACAAGAGATTTGTCGGAAGCTTCCTGATCGACGGACGTTTTGGCGGTGTGATGACTTCCGGAACACAAGCCAACCTGGCATCAGACGGAACGGGCGACTTCACAACCGAGCACCGCGAAGGCGGCTGGATCTTGCCGGGTGTTACTTCCACAGGCGAAGCCAACAATACGCCGATCAATGCGGAGACATTCTGGACGACGGTTTCCGGCGGACGCTATTCATGGGGTGAATTCTTTACTTACTCCACGACCAATGTTCGTCTGAGAGAAATTTCATTGGGATATGAGATTCCGACCGGTGATAAATTCTTTATTAAAGATGCGCGCTTGTCTTTGATCGCACGTAACCTGTTCTTCTTCTACAGAGGTTATGCAACCATGGATATTCCGGGCATTGCCAAACGGCAACTGCCGTTTGACCCGGATGTCAACCTGGGTTCAAGCAATTTCCAGGGTGTGGAATACGGAAACTTACCATCAACCAGAACCATCGGATTGAATCTTAAATTAGGATTCTGATTTTA
Organism: Dyadobacter sediminis; assembly: GCF_005860765.1. Classification (GTDB taxonomy): domain Bacteria; phylum Bacteroidota; class Bacteroidia; order Cytophagales; family Spirosomataceae; genus Dyadobacter; species Dyadobacter sediminis. Next base: position 262,239 of record NZ_VCEI01000025.1, read on the forward strand.
ACCACTCTTTCGATTTAACAAATGAAAATGAATCATAAATTCAGGAAAATAGCAATTGCAGGATTGATCATGGGTTCTGCGGGCCTCTGGCAGGCTTGTACCGGTGATTTCGAGGAAATGAATACCAGCAAAACCAAACTGACGGCTTTGGGTGAGGATGAATTGCCGTTTCTCTTTTCAAGGGCTGAACAGCAGGCTTCCTATTCAAGCGGTACGTACCAGATTGCCCAGAACCTGTTTGCCGATTTGTATGCGCAGTATTATGCAACGTCTGCAACCTATTTTCCTTCCGACCGGTATGTCATGCGTTTTGACTGGCTTACCGGCCACTGGAACCCGATTTATACACAGGTTGTACCGCAGCTGAAAACGCTTTTTGAACAAACCGATCCGGCATCTGCAGAATATGCACTGGCGAATGTAATGTGGGTTTATGCTTTTCACCGCTTGACGGATTATTACGGACCGGTTCCTTATTCCGAGGCTGGAAAACCTGCCTTAAGTGTGAAGTACGATGCGCAAAGCGACATTTACAAGGACTTTTTTGTAAGACTCGATGCTGCTGCAAACGCGCTGAAAGCCAATGCAACGGCCAAACCATACGGAAATTTTGATCTTATTTACAAAGGCGATGCGGCCAAATGGCTGAAATTTACCAATACGCTGCGCCTGCGCCTTGCGTTGAGGATTTCAAAAGTGGATCCTGCAGAAGCAAAAAAACAGGCCGAAGCGGCGGTTGCCGGCGGTGTGATGACGGAAGTTGCCGACGATGCCTATATGGTTAAAAACCTGGCCGGTGACGATGCCAACGGATTGAGCCGGATTGCTGTCTGGAACGAATTCCGGATGAGTGCATCCATGGAATCGGTATTGAAAGGCTATGCGGATCCGCGTATCGGGATTTACTATCAGCCGGCATCGGCAACCGGTACTTACGAAGGTTTGAGAAACGGTTTGACTGCGGCTGAACTTGCACTTGCGAAAAACGGCAACAACGACAATTCCAACGTAGGTACAAGATGGGTGACAGGCTCGGGAGCTGCATGGAACACGAATTTTACCACGCCTCAGGACATCATGCATGCGGCAGAAGCGTACTTCCTGCGTGCAGAAGGCGCACTGAACGGCTGGAACATGGGCGGGACTGCAAAAGAATTGTATGAAAAAGGAATCACTGCATCCATGGCGCAATGGGGCATAACCGGTGCACCTGTTACCGCTTACATCAACAGTTCCGCAGTGCCTGTTGCGCCGGGCGACCAGCAGAATTCTCCTGCTTTATCCAACATCCCGATCAAATGGGACGAAGCGGCTTCGGACGCGGTTAAACGTGAGAAAATCGGTACGCAGAAATGGCTGGGACTGTATCCGGACGGCATGGAAGCATGGGCTGAATACAGAAGAACCCGTTTCCCGAAATTGTACCCGGTTGTAAATTCTGAAAACGAAGATGTGCCGAAAGGTGCTGTGCTCAGAAGGATTCCTTTCCTTACTTCGGAAAGACAAACCAACGGTGCGGCAGTTCTGGAAGCCGAAAAATTATTGGGTGGTCCTGATAAAGCAAGTACGCCTTTGTGGTGGGATAAAAACTAACCCCGGGCAATGCTTTGCGTATAGGCAAAAGGCGGGCAACATGCCTGCCTTTTTGCTTTTCAATAAAACCCGGTAATTTTTAACGATCGAAGATATTTTTGATATTACAGCCTTTTTCGCTTGTTATACAGCGTTTTAAGCTTAGAAAAGTTTACAACAGATTACATGAAAAAAAGCTTTATACCTGTTTTTTTTATTTTCCTGCTTGCTTCCTGCCAGAATAAAGACACGCTTTTCACGCTGCTGAAATCAGGGGATACCGGAATAGAATTCAATAACTTTATTGATGAAGACGCAGCCAACAACGTACTGGAATACGGCTATTTCTACAACGGTGGCGGCGTTGCTGCGGCAGATTTTAACAACGACGGTCTGGTGGATCTTTACTTCACCGGGAATATGGTCGCCAATAAACTGTATCTCAACAAAGGTGATTTCAACTTCGAAGATGTTTCCGAAAAATCGGGTACGGCACTGAATGAAGGCTGGAAAACAGGCGTTTCGGTTGTGGATATCAATGACGATGGCTGGATTGATATTTACGTATGCCGGGCAGGCGCTCAGGACCCCAGGTTGAGAAGCAAACTGCTTTATGTGAACAATGGGAAAACGGCCGACGGCATTCCGACTTTTACCGAAAAAGCTGCTGAATACGGGCTCGACGACCGTTCTTACACCACGCAGGCCGTCTTTTTTGATTACGACCGTGACGGCGATACCGACTGTTTTCTTTTGAATCACTCCGTTCAGAAATATGCGGGTTTCAGTAATCTGCTGGGAAGTTACCGCGAACAGCGGAATGAAGCGTATGGAAATAAACTTTTACAGAACAACAACGGGAAATTTTCCAACGTAACGGATTCGTCCGGGATTGTTTCCAATGTGCTGAGCTTCGGACTTGGTATCAATGTCAATGATTTTAACAACGACGGGTGGCCGGATATTTACATTTCCAATGATTACAATGAAAATGATTACTTATACCTCAATCAAAAGAACGGCACGTTCAGGGAAGTAATCCGCGAAGCAACCGGTCACGTTTCACTGTATTCCATGGGTACCGACGCTGCCGACCTAAACAATGACGGACTGACCGATATTCTGACGCTGGACATGCTTCCTGCTTCGAACGAACGTATCAAACTGACTGCCGGCGACGATAATTACGACAAATACCAGCAGTTGCTCCGGGCTGGTTTCCATGATCAGACAATGCGCAACATGTTGCAGCTGAACAATGGCGTCAATGCCGGCGGCGTTCCGGTTTTCAGTGAAATCGGGCAGCTTGCGGGCGTTTCCAATACGGACTGGAGCTGGGCGGCTTTAATGGCTGATTTTGACAATGACGGCTGGAAAGACATATTTGTTTCGAACGGATATGCAAGGGATTATACTAACATGGAATTTCTGAAATACTCGACGGACATTCAGCTGGAAGCCGGAAAAGGCGGCAAAGCGCCTACGCAAATGGACATTATTGAGCAGATGCCGCCGATTAATGAGCCGAATTATATTTTCCAGAACCAGAAGAACCTGACTTTTGCCAAAAGAATAACCGAGTGGGGATTTGAGGAAAATAACCAGTCAAACGGAGCCATTTATGCGGACCTTGACAATGACGGCGATCTGGATCTGGTCACCAATAATGTAAATCAGAAAGCTTTTGTGTACCGGAATAATGCAGAAACCAAGCTGACAAACAAATCGCTGAACATCAAGCTGGAATCGCCCAAGTACGCTTTTCTGGCCGGGACAAAAATTACGGTTTACTCGGATTCACTCACACAAACGCAGCACTTTATGCCTGTCCGCGGTTTTCAGTCTGCGCAATGGGAATCAGTGCATTTTGGATTGGGAAATAACCCTAAAATAGATTCGCTGACGGTGCTTTGGGCGGATGGAAGCAGCCAGACTATCAAAAAACCGGAAGCGGACAAACAGCTTGTTCTGAAATACACCGCTGCGCGGAAAAATCCCGATGCTTCAGAAAGCAAGCCGCAGGTTCTTTGGGAAGCTGCAAAAGGAATTGATTTCAGACATGCCGAAGATCCGCGAAATGATTTCAGGATTCAGACGCTTTTGCCAAACATGCTTACGTATCAGGGACCGCATCTTGCACAAAAAGACCTGAACGGGGACGGAACAGACGATTTCTACATCGGCGGCGGACGCGGGCAAGCCGGCGCTTTGTTCATGAGCGAAGGCGGAACGTTCCGGAAAGTATCGCAGGAAACTTTTGAAAAAGACGCTGCTTATGAAGATGCCGGAATGGCCTTTTTTGATGTCGATAATGACAAAGACTACGATTTGCTGGTGACCAGTGAAGGCTACGAACTGAACGCCGGCGATCCTTTGCTGATGCCGCGCTTGTATATCAACGATAACGGAAAGTGGCGGAAAGCCGATTTTCCCGCAGTTGGACCGAATGCTTCTGCAATAACCGTTGCTGACGTGGATCATGACGGCGATATGGATGTTTTTCTGGGTACAAGAGTGAATCCCGGCCGTTTTCCTGAAAGTGCGGGCGGCGTAATGCTGGTTAATGACGGCAAAGGTACATTTACAGATGCCACAAAGAATCTGGCTCCGCAGCTCGCAAATGCAGGCATGATTACCGACGCTGTATTTCAGGATCTGAACCAGGATGGCTTTCCTGAACTGATTCTAACTTCGGACTGGAAACCCATTCAGATTTTCAGTAATCAAAAAGGAAATTTAGCCGATGCAAGTGCAGCATGGGGAACAGCGGCGCTGAACGGCTGCTGGAACGTGATCCGGCCGGCGGATCTGGATGGAGACGGGGATATGGATTTTGTAGTCGGGAATATGGGGACAAACTGGCAATGGAACGTGACTTCCTCGCAAGGTTTAGCGTTGTATGCCGCTGATTTTGACAATCTCGGGCGTATTGTTCCGGTCATCAGCGTTACCGAAAACGGAAAAGAATATCCGTATGCAAGCCGCGATGAATTGCTGGACCAGATTCCATCCCTGAAAAAGAAATATTCCAATTACGTCACGTATTCCAAAGCGACTTTAACGGACATTTTGCCGGCGGACAAACTGAGCCATGCGCAAAAACTCACGGCCAGGGAGTTCAGAAGCGGTATTCTGGAAAATGACAAAGGAAAAATGATTTTTCATCCGCTGCCCGTTCAGGCACAATTTGCCCCGGTTTACGCCATTGCATTGCATGATGTAAATGCAGACGGAAAACCGGATATCCTGCTTGGCGGAAACCTGAAACAAACACGTGTAAGGATCGGGAAAAATGACGCAAGCCTTTTGCAGGTTTTTCTGAACAAAGGAAAAATGGCGTTTGAGTATATGCCGCAGGCGCAAAGCGGGCTTTATGTAAATGGTGACGTACGCGATCTGGCCGTGTTTGCACAAGCGGAGAAAACGTATCTGATCACGGCAATCAACAATGCGGAACTGCAGACTTTTCAGCTCAATAAAGGAAAGTCAGAAAAATGATTTACTGAATAGAAACGCGGAGCGGCAGGAAATATAAATTTCTTGCCGCTTTCAAATAAAATGACTTAACTAAGTTTTAACTTCAACCTTTGTTGAAGTTTTTTCAGTTACAAGCAGATCTTTTTGTTTTCTGATCGCCGGCACTACTCATAATGAATATAAAAGCCCTTTGTAATTACCTTTTTCTGATTGTCATTCTGGTGTTCCGGCAGTTCACTGTAATGGCACAGCAGCCGTTGTTTCAGTTGTTGCCTTCCAAACAAACCGGAATTGATTTTGTAAATACGATCAGCGAAGATGAAAGGCTGAATGTAATGGCTTATGAATATTTCTACAATGGCGGCGGCGTTGCGGCCGGCGATATCAACAACGACGGTTTCGAAGATCTTTTCTTCACTTCCAACATGGGCGCCAACAAGCTGTACCTCAACCTCGGAGCAGGAAAAGGGCAGGCCTTGCGGTTTAAAGATATAACTTCCTCGGCAGGGAAAGGGCTGGAAGGACGGAAGGACGGCTGGAAAACGGGTGTGACGATGGCGGATGTAAACGGTGACGGGTTACTGGACATTCATATATGCTACTCCGGTAAAGTCGAAGATGAAAAGCGGAAAAACCAGTTATTCATCAATCAGGGAAATCTCAAATTCATTGAACAGGCAAAAGAATACGGACTCGATAACATCAGTTACAGCACGCAGGCCGCATTTTTTGACTACGACAATGACGGCGATCTGGATATGATGCTGCTGAATCACAGCGTCAAGAAAATTGATAACATGGAACTGGCCAAGTTCAGGCAGGAAACGGACGAACTGGCCGGAAACAAGCTGTTTGAAAACCGGAACAATCATTTTACCGAAGTAACACAGAAAGCCGGGATTCATCAGTATCCTTTAACATTCGGGCTGGGAATGGCCATTGCGGACGTAAATCAGGACGGCTGGCAGGATATTTACGTCACCAACGATTACAACGAGCCGGATTACCTTTATATCAATAAAAAGAACGGGACTTTTGAAGATGTAACGCAGCAGTATTTCCGGCATCTGGCGCAGTTTTCCATGGGCATTGACATTGCCGATTTCAACAACGACGGCCTGCCCGACATCATGTCGCTGGATATGTTGCCCGAAGATAATCAGCGTCAGAAATTATTGCAGCTTCAGGAAAACTACGAATCCTTTGAGCTGATGATGAAGCAGAACCTTTACAAGCAGTACATGCGCAATATGCTGCAGCTCAACAACGGCGACGGCACTTTCAGTGAAATTGCGCAGATTTCGGGCGTTTCCAATACCGACTGGAGCTGGAGTCCTCTTTTTGCCGATTTTGATAACGACGGTTTCAAGGATCTTTTTATTTCAAACGGTTATTTCCGCGATTATACCAACAAGGATTTTCTGAAATACTGGGGCGATTACAAGGTCCGCAGGGCTGTGGACAAAGAAGCCGTACAATTAATGGATCTGGTGAAAGCCATGCCTTCCACCAAACTGGCAAACTATATTTTCCGCAATAACCGCGACCTTACTTTTACCAAAATGCAGCAGGAATGGGGCTTGCAAATGCAGTCTGTTTCAAGCGGAGCCGTGTATGCGGATCTGGATAATGACGGCGATCTTGATCTGGTTGTAAATAACATCAATGACCCGGCTTTTATTTATCAGAATACCAGTGCGGACCAATCCGGAAATGCATGGATTCAGGTTAAACTGAAGGAGAACACTGCAAATAAAAATGCCGTCGGTTCAAAGGTTTATGTATTTTCAAAAGGCATCCAGCAGTATCAGGAAGTGAACCCGAACCGCGGATACCTTTCCTGCACTCCGCTGAGGCTGCATTTCGGCCTGCAAAAAAACACTGTTGTTGATTCTGTAAAAGTCATCTGGCCGAATAATCAAACTCAGCTTTTTACGGATTTGAAAATAAATCAGCTGCATGTACTGGAAAAAGGAAACAAGCTGGAAAAAGCAATAGCTGTAAATTCGAAAACAGATCCGATCTTTAAAAAAGAAGATTTCAGCATGGCCTATCAGCACGAAGGCTTCAATGAAAATGATTTCAAACGGCAGCCTCTGATGCTTTCCATGTATTCGCAAACCGGGCCGGTGATTGCAAAAGGCGATGTAAACAAGGACGGACTGGAAGATATTTTTGTCAGCGGCGATCAGAACAAGCAGGCGAAAATCTGGCTGCAGCAACCAAACGGGACTTTCAGTGAAATGCAGGATTTTGCGATTGGCGATGAAAACGTTTCGGCAACTTCGGCGGCTGTTTTTTTGGATGCAAACGGCGACGGCTATGACGATCTGTATATTGCCAAAGGCGGTTATTCTTTATTTGAGCCTAATACCTTTTCTCTTCAGGATGAAATTTATCTCAATGACGGAAAAGGAAAACTGAATCTTTCCGTTTTGTCATTGCCTAATCTGAAAGCAAGCAGCAAATCCTGCGTACGTCCGTTTGATTACGACAAGGACGGCGATCAGGATCTGTTCATCGGCGGGCGCATTATTCCGGGCCGTTATCCGGAAACGCCGGTTTCGTATCTGCTTGTCAATGACGGAAAAGGGCAGTTTACTGTAAAAGATTCGCCTTTTTTCAAGATCGGAATGGTAACGGATGCGCAGTGGACGGATCTGAACGCAGATGGAAAAGCGGAACTGATTATATGCGGGGAAATGATGCCGGTCAAGGTGTTTTCGTACAACGGAAAAGATTTTGATGATCAGACATTGCAGTATTTTCAGGAAGAAGAACCCGGTTTCTGGTCTTCACTGAAAATAGAAGACCTTGACAATGACGGGAAACCGGATATCGTAGCCGGAAATCTCGGGCTTAATTCACAGATCAAGGTTTCGGCCAAAGAACCTGCTGAACTTTACTTTGCAGATTTTGACAAGAATGGCTCGATAGATCCTTTCTTCAGCTTTTACATTCAGGGGAAATCGTATCCGTTTGTCAGCCGTGACGAGCTCAATGATCAGATTTATCCGATGCGCAGGAAATTTCCTTATTATAAAGATTACGCAAATGCTTCCATTACAGACGTTTTTTCAGCGGAAGAACTGAGCAAGGCGACGAAGCTCGAAGTAAAAGAAGCGCGCACGGTCTGCTATTTGAACCGGAATGGGAAATTTGAAAAAAACATATTGCCCGTTCAGGCACAATTTGCGCCTGTTACTTGCATTCTGGCCGAGGATTTCAACGGCGACGGCAAAAAGGATCTGCTGCTTTTGGGAAATAAAACGGATAACCGCCTGAAACTCGGCAGCATGGATGCCAATTACGGCTGTTTGCTCGAAGGGAACGGAAAAGGTGATTTTACTTACGTAAGCCAGTCGGTTTCAGGTTTGTCGGTGAACGGAGACGTAAAATCGCTGATCCGGATGCAGGTTGGAAAAGAGCCTTGTCTTGTAATCGGAGCATTTAACCAGTCTTTGCAATCTTATAAAATACAAAAAAAATAATGCGCGTCATTTTGGTCTGGATGTTGTTTTTAAGCCAGTTTGCTTTTGCAGAAAAAGCAAAAAACGATATTCGTGTGCATTTGCAGCCTGCGGTATTTTCGGTTACGATGGTCATGATCCACGACGTTGTGAATCCGCCCGCCGCCAGCCGGTTTTATACGTACTGCATGCTTGGCGCTTACGAAATTGTGGCGCAGAACAACAAGGAAATCGTTTCGCCAACGACTTTCATCCAAAGCATGGAACCTGTAAAAATGGAATTCGCAGCAGGTTATGATTACCGCATTGCTGCATTGTACGCCATTCTGGAAACGGGTCGCCTTATTCTTCCGTCGGGGTATATGCTGGAAGAAGACCAGAAAAAGCTGGTTATCGCACTGCTGAGGGACGGCCATTCACAAAAAAAAATAAATGAGGCAATTGCGGTTGCACAGGAAGTTTCCAAAAAAATAGCAGCGAACGCAGCAACGGACGGTTATCTGAAACTAAGCACAAGAGTACGGTACAGGCCGAAAAAGGGCGACGCATACTGGTACCCGACACCGCCCGGCTACATCGAAGGCATTGAGCCGCACTGGAAAACGATCCGCCCGATGCTCATCGATTCCTGTAACCAGTTTGTGCCAAAACCTCCGGTTGCATTCAGCAAGGACAGCACCAGCGAATTTTACAAGCTGACGTATGAAGTGTATGCGGTTGGGAAAAAAATGACTGAAAAAGAACGGTTTATTGCTTCCTACTGGGATTGCAACCCGTTTGCGATCAATACTTCCGGGCATATGTCCATTGGCTTCAAAAAAATAAGTCCGGGCGGGCACTGGATGAACATTACCGGCATTGTAACGTCCAAAGCCAATCTGGATCTGGATAGAGGCATTATGGTGCATGCGCTGGTTGCCGCTACGTTAATGGATTCTTTTATAAGTTGCTGGGACGAAAAGTACAGAAGCAGCAGGATACGGCCTGAAACGGTCATTAACCGTTACATTGACCCGAAATGGCAGCCACTCCTGCAAACGCCGCCTTTTCCGGAATATACGAGCGGCCATAGTGTGATTTCTACTTCCGTTTCCGAAGTACTGACTTACTTCCTGGGCGACAACTTTGCATTCCGGGACGATACCGAAGTAATTTTCGATTTGCCGACGCGCGATTTCCGGTCGTTCCGGCAAGCGGCGGAAGAAGCGGCCATTTCCCGGCTTTACGGCGGAATTCATTACCGCGATGCCATCGAAAACGGTCAGGTTCAGGGAAAAGCAATTGCGCAGTTCATTATTGAAAAGCTTCAAAAGAAAGGAGTGAAGCCGTTAATCTGACAAATAAAATGGATACAGCAGCGATTCTCCGGTGAAATTGGTAGTTTTGAAACCGACACGTCGCATTGATGTTAAAATGAACAGAATATTTTCCGTCTTCCTGCTGATATTTCTCCTGAACTGCATGCAGTTGAGTGCGCAAGACCCGGTTATTTCAACGGAATGGAGAAAAGAGCCGGACAGTACAGCAGTCCAGCCGGAAGAAGAAACCGCATTTGCTGATCTTTCCAGAATCAGGTTTGGCGTAAACGGCGGTTATGGCTACAGGCTTTTCCGTTCGGTCATCGGACTGAATGTTGCAGACCAGAAATATGTGAAAGATCTGAAATCTGGGATTGCATTTGGCGGTGAGCTAACTTACTTTTTCTGGAAAAAATTCGGAATCGGGCTGAATTACGACCGGTATCTGAGCAAAGCGGAAAACGAAAATGATTTGGGAGAAGATGTGATGATCCAATTTTTCGGCGGTTCGGTTACGCACCGATCTGTTTCTGAAAACGGCCGCAACATCATACTGAGTTCATTACTGGTTGGTTATCAGCCGTATCGCAATTATACATTCGTCGGAAATGAAAATGTGAATTTTACTGCCAACACAATGGGCTGGGGCATAAGCGCCGGCGTTGAACACCGTTTTAGCAGAAAATTTGCCATGAACCTGACAGGCACGGCCATCATGGGCGCTGTTTACAGGCTGAAAAGGGCAACTTCCATCAATACCGAAACACTGCATTTATCCAAGGACGACAGCGTCGATCTGTCGCGCGTTTCCATTTCACTCGGGTTTAAACTTTTCTGAAAAGCCCGCCATTTTTATTTTCCAAAAAATGAATGTTCGTTTTAAACAGGGCACAATGATGCGAAAACGAAATGCCTGACGTTTAAATTTTATAAAAAAGTAAGGGAAAAATAGGATAAAAAAGTCTTCCTTGTAATTCGCCTTTGTCGGAGAACGAAAATCGGCTCCGCAATGGTAGATTGATTCAACAGCAGCCTTAATTTATAAATGCCTGTTTTGTTTAACTTCTTTTATTTCTAAACCATTCTAATGGATACAACTTTTGTCAAAGGGAAACGTCAGGTTTCTTTTCTTGCCTTTTTGCTTGTTGCTCTTTCCGTGCTTTTTCAGATTACAGTTAATGCGCAGTCTGCCAGATCAAAAGACAAACAGCCGCTTGTTGTGTTTGTAACCGGAGATCATGAATACAGTGGCGAGGAAACCTTACCGATCATCGCCGCCGAGCTGGAAAAAAACTACGGGATGAAAACCATTGTCCTGAAAGCATACCCGGATCATAACAGTGAGAAGAATATTCCGGGCCTGGAAGCGCTTGAACAGGCCGATCTTGCCGTATTTTATCTTCGGTGGCGGCAACTTCCAAAGGATCAGCTTGCGCACATTGAGGCTTACCTGAAAAAGGGAAAGCCTGTTATGGGATTCCGTACCTCCACGCATGCCTTCAACTTTCCGAAAGGCGACGAAAGTGAAAAATGGAATGCATTCGGAGAGTTTGCGCTGAATGCGCCTCCGGGCTGGGGCGGTGCTGCGGCGCATACGCATTACGGTCATAAAAGCAGCACCGACGTGACCGTCATTCCCGAACAGGCTAAGAATCCGATCCTGACGGGCGTTACAACGACTTTTCATGCCAAATCATGGCTTTACCGTGTTTTGCCGAATTACCCGACAAAAGGTTCCCAATGGCTGCTGATGGGAAAATCCGTTAACCCGGACAAGGAAGCCATTGATAATCCGGTTGCCTGGACGGGTACCAATTCTTTCGGCGGTAAAGTATTCATGACTACGCTCGGCCATCCGGAAGATTTCCGGCTTGAACCTTTTCAGCGACTGATTATCAATGCCGTTCACTGGGAACTCGGCATGAAAGTCCCGAAAGAATGGAAGGGTAAAATGGACATTCAGGTTCCGTACAGAGAAGCAAAATAAACAATCGAATATATTTCCTAAATCCAACTTAAAGGTTTGAAAACAAATGTCTAAACCAAAAAAAATCAGTATTCACATATCGCTGGTGCTGTTTGCGCTGGCGGTTATTGCATTCAGTGCCTTCAAATTCGGGCGATCTGAGCCGCTGACCGTTTCCAAAAGTTCCCACATTGTTCTGCTTGGCAATAACCTTGGTTCAAGAATGATGAATTACGGTACTTTCGAAACCGAAATGCAGGTGAGATATCCGGACAACATGCTGTTTATCCGTAACATGTGCGATGGCGGCGATACGCCCGGATTCAGGCCGCATGCCAGCAGAAATTCACCATGGGCATTTCCGGGCGCTGAAAAGTTCCAGACGGAATATGCGAATCCGTCGCAGAGCGAAGGCCATTTTGATACGCCGGACCAATGGCTTACAAGGCTCAAAGCGGACGTCATTATTGCTTTTTTTGGTTATAACGAATCTTTTCAGGGAAAAGAAGGACTGGAAAATTACAAGGCAGAACTGGATGCTTTCATTAAATATACATTAAGCCAGAAATACAACGGAAGTGCCGCGCCGCAGCTTGCCATTGTTTCACCGATCGCTTTTGAAGATCTTTCAGGCCAGTTTGATCTTCCGAACGGTAAAAAGGAAAATGAAAACCTTTCCATGTATTCCAAAGCCATGAAGGAAATTGCCGACAAGAACAATGTGCTTTTTGTAGACGCATTTACGCCTTCCCAGAAATGGTACAACGATTCGAAAGAGCCGTTGACAATCGACGGTTCACAGCTTAATGAAGCAGGCTATAAAAAGCTCGGCGTACTGCTTACGGATATGGTTTTCGGGAAATCGGCGCCCAAGGCAGAGGCCAACCGGAAACTGGTTCACGATGCGGTCATGGAAAAGAACTGGATGTGGCACAACGATTTTAAAATACCGAATGGCGTACACGTTTACGGCAGACGTTACAATCCGTTTGGCCCTGACAATTATCCAGCGGAAATTGAAAAAATAAGAGAAATGACTGACATCCGTGACAAAGCAATCTGGATGGCTGTAAAAGGTGAGAAAATGGACGTTGCCGCGGCGGACAAGAATACACGCCCGCTGCCACAGGTGAAAACCAACTTCAATCCTGAAAAGAACGGAAGCCTGGAATACCTTTACGGACAGGACGCGCTTAAAAAGCTGAAAGTGCCGGAAGGTTATAAAATAGAAATGTTTGCTTCGGAAGAAGAATTTCCCGATCTGGCCAAACCGATGCAGATGTCTTTTGACAACAAAGGCCGTTTGTGGATTGCCACGATGCCGAGCTACCCGCATTACAAGCCGGGCGACACCAAACCAAATGACAAGATTATCATTCTGGAAGATACCAACGGTGACGGAAAAGCCGACAAGCAAACCGTTTTTGCAGACGGCCTGCACTTGCCGCTGGGCTTTGAAATTGCACCTGAAGGCGTATATGTTTCCCAGGGAACCAATCTGAAACTTTTTACTGATACCAACGGCGATGATAAGGCGGATAAAAGTGAAATCCTGCTGAGCGGTTTTGACGACCATGATACGCACCATAACAGCCATGCATTTACCGTAGACCCGTCAGGTGCTATTTATTCGGGTGAAGGTGTTTTTCTGCATACCAATGTAGAAACTTCCTATGGTCCGGTTCGCGCTACAAACGGCGGATTTTACCGGTATGCGCCGCAACGTAAAAAACTGGAACGCACTGCCCAGCTTTCGATTCCGAACCCGTGGGGAATTGCATTTGACGAGTGGGGACAGCCGTTTTTTGCTGAAACGTCCAGCCCGGATGTGCGCTGGATGATGCCGGGAAGCGTATTGCCGCGTTACGGAGAAGCAACTCATAAATCCGTTCAGTTGATCGAAGAAGCGCATCGCGTACGCCCGACTTCGGGTCTGGAGTTTGTTTCAAGCCGTCATTTTCCGGACGAATTACAAGGTGATTTTCTGATTAACAATACAATCGGTTTTCTCGGAACCAAGGAGCATACCCTGAAAGATGACGGGACAGGCTATAAAAGCACGCACCGCATGGATCTGGTTGTGAGCGAAGATCGTAATTTCCGTCCGGTCGATATGGAATTTGCACCCGACGGTTCGCTTTATCTGATCGACTGGCATAATATCCTCATCGGACACATGCAGCACAATGCACGCGATCCTTTGCGCGACCATTCACACGGAAGGGTTTACAGAATTACTTATCCTTCACGCCCGCTTGTAAAACCTGCCAAAGTAGCCGGCGCAAGCATAGAAGAACTGCTGGATAATCTCAAATTGCCGGAATACCGTACGCGTTACAGGACCCGCCGCGAACTCCGGGGAAGAGACGCTTCGCAAGTGCTTTCCAAGCTGAATACCTGGGTTGCCGGTCTGGATAAGAATGATCCGAAATACGAGCATCATTTGCTGGAAGGCCTTTGGGTAAGCTGGGGAATGAACAAAGTAGATCAGAAACTGCTGAAACAGGTACTGAAAGCGAAAGATTACCACGCAAGAGCAGCGGCTGTTCAGGTTGTGCGTTACACTGGCCATCAGGTTCCGGATCAGGCTGAACTGCTCATGCAGGCCGTACGTGATGAAAACAGCCGGGTCAGGCTGGTCGCAATCGTGGCCGCATCCTGGATTGAAAAGGAAAAAGGGCTGGCCGTTTTGGCGGAAGCCAGCAAAATGCCGCTGGACGACTGGACAATTCATGCCTATGAAACGGCTGTGGCGCACCTTAAAGGGGAAAACATGAAGAAAGAGAAAGCAGTTGTTGTCAAATCGGCTTTGAAGGGCAAAGAGCTGGAACTTTACACCATGGGCAAAGAAATCTATTCCAAGGAAGGGTATTGTTCAACTTGTCACCAGCCGGACGGAAAAGGGCTTGCCGCTTCCGGATTTCCGCCGCTGGCGGCAACCAACTGGGTTATGGGCAGCGATGAACGCCTGATCAAACTGGCTCTGAAAGGTTTGCTCGGCCCGATTGAAGTAAACGGGAAAAAATACCCCGGCCAGGTTCCGATGACCCCTTTCGGCGGCTTGCTTAAAGATGAAGAGCTGGCTGCGGTACTTACTTACGTCCGCAATTCATTCGGGAACAAAGGCCCGGCCATATTGCCGGAAAAAGTGAATAGAGTAAGGGCGGCAACCGAAAGCAAAAAAGATTTCTACTCGCCGGACCAGTTGCTGAAAGAGCATCCAATGGAAAGCATGTAACACGTATTTGTGTTAAAGGAATACATAAAAATTCAAAAGCCGGACAAGGTGCACAAATCACCGTTGTCCGGCTTTTTTTTGCACTACGGTAAATAGGATGCGAATGTTCATTGCTATCGGGTGCAAGAAATCAGGACAATGTTTACATTAGCCATATTAATAATTTAGCTTTGCCTGAATTTTAATGCTAACCATACCTTCCTGTTTTCCGAAAATGCTGCGTTTTCCTGCCGGTTTTGTGATTTGCCTTGTTGTCTTTCTGAATCTTTTTTACAACTACTTTTTTTCAGTCAACTTTCCGTTTCAGGACGATTTTCTGCTGATTCAGTTTGTAGAAACAGTTACGCAAGGCAAAGTGGGATTTACCGGTTTTGTAAAGGAGCTTTTCAGGACGTTCAATGATCACAAGGCGGTTGTTCCCAGGCTTATAGCGTTTACTGAATATAAAATAACAGGCCATCTCAATTTCCGGTTTTACATCGTTCTTGTCCTGCTGAATATTACGTACATTTTCTATTTTGTCTATCTTCAGTTCAGGAAAACAAGGCTCCCGCTGTATTATTTCATACCCGTTCCGTTCCTGTTTTTTCATCCGCTTTATCATGAAATTTCAGGCTGGGCGCTGAACGGCATGCAGCATTCCTTTCTGACTGCATTTACGGTGACAGCCATTCTGCTGGCTTCCAAACGGACCCATACGGCTCTTGCGGGGGCTTTGCTGTGCTGCTTTCTGGCAACGTTCACGCACGGCAACGGAATCCTTTCATTTCCTGCCGTTATCTTTTATTTTCTGTGTTTCAAAGACTTCAAGAAAGCGACGGTTACCACCGTTGTCATGCTCATCAGCCTCGGTATTTATCTGGCCGGCTACGAATCTGGGCAGGCGGTGAAACTGCCCACGAGCATAGCCGTATTTTTTACTTCGCTGTTTGCGTTTGTAGGCTCTGGCGTTTCGCTATGGGAACATCCGATCCTTGTTTCTGCGATTTGGGGAGCGGTGATTACGGCTTTTATGGCGTTTCTTTTTGTAAAAGCGTCCGGGATTTATTTTCAGGAAAAAACAACCGTAAAACCGGGTACGATCGAGTTGCTTACGCTGTTCGCGTTCATATTCATAACGAGTACGGTCATTGCGCTTTTTCGTTCGTGGATGGGCACTACAATTGCGAGCCGTTTTCAGATCTATGCGGCTTTGTCCATGGTGATGTTTTACATTCTTCTGGTCTATTATTTCCCGGTTTTTCGCAGGAAAGCCGTGCTTTTTGTTATCACCGGTTTGAGTGTTTTTTACTGCGCATATTCGTATTACATGTATTCGGATGTAGTAGCCGGCAAAAAGAGCATTTATCTTGCAGACGTTTATAATTGGAAGTATAACCGGAATATGTTTTCAGTAGAAAAAACCATTGTCAGAAATGGTAATTTTTACCTGCTTCCGGCTTATGATAAAGGATCTCTTAAGCTGCCTGATCCTGTTGCAGGCAAAAAACAACTGGATTCCATGTTTACAGCCAGCGAAAAATCGGATTCGGATTACAGTATTTTTCTGGAAGATTGGCAAGTGGAGAGAGTTGTGCGTGACGGAAAAGAGCACCTTCATTACCATTTTCTGGCAAGTAATGATCAGCCGGAGCGGATGCGTTTTTCAGATAACCGTTTTCTGGTTTTAAAGGATAGCAGCAGCGGAAGGATTTATATGATGAATGCAAATCCGAAAAAAGAAGGCCGGAAGCATATCATCACGTCCGGAAATTACTACAAGAATGGTTTCAATGCAGTGATCCGGGAAAATGATCTGGATAACGGAATATACAAGCTGGCGGTTCTGGATGTAAAAAATGCCGGAAAAATGGCCTTTTTCAAACTTGATAAAGAACTTTCTGTAAAAAACGGAAGTCTTTTCCTGAAATAAAAATTGCTGCTTCGCAGTGCTTTTCGTTCAAATGGCCGGACATGCTCCGTATTGGTTATTTAATATTTTTATTCTGTGCCGGAAGCGGTAACAAATCCGGCTGAAAACCTGGATTCCTGCCGGAAAATGCGTATCTTTACAAGCTTAAAAAGCCTGAAAATGGTTCTTTTTATCCAAGTGTAAAACAAACTATATGTCAAACGAAACAGTAATTGAAGTAAATAGTTATTCAGCCGAAAATATACAGGTTCTTGAAGGGTTGGAGGCCGTCCGCAAGCGTCCGGCCATGTATATTGGTGATACCGGTTTTAAAGGCGTTCACCACTTGATATGGGAAGTAGTTGACAATTCCATTGATGAGGCGATGGCAGGATACTGCGACACCATCAATGTTACGATAGAAAAAGATAACTCCATTACTGTTCAGGATAACGGCCGCGGTATTCCTACCGGAATGCACCCGAAAGAAAAGAAATCAGCACTGGAAGTGGTACTGACGGTGCTGCATGCCGGCGGTAAATTCGACAAAGATACTTACAAGGTTTCAGGAGGTTTGCACGGCGTGGGGGTTTCCTGCGTAAATGCACTTTCCATACATCTTCGTGCCGAAGTTCACCGCGAAGGAAAAATATTCGAGCAGGAATTCAGCGAAGGAAAGCCTTTGTACCCGACCCGCGTGATCGGTGAATCGGAGAAAACCGGAACCATGATTCACTTCCTGCCGGACGATACCATTTTTACGGTTACGGAGTTCAAGTACGAAACGGTGGCCACGCGTATGCGGGAACTGGCTTATCTGAACAAAGGAATCAGGATTACGCTGGAAGACAAGCGGGAAGAGGATGAAGAAGGCAAGTTCCGCGGAGAAGAATTTCATTCAACAGTCGGTCTCAACGAATTCGTTACTTACCTGGATGCTACCCGCCAGCCATTGATTCCGGAGCCGATCTACATGGAAAATGCCAAAGGTGTTATTCCGGTTGAAGTGGCAATGATGTACAATACTTCTTACAGTGAAAATGTGTTTTCCTATGTGAATAACATCAACACCATTGAAGGAGGAACGCACGTTTCCGGTTTCCGGGCTGCATTGACAAGAACGCTGAAAAACTACGCTGAGAAATCCGGCATTCTTGCAAAGGAAAAAGTAGAGATCAGCGGAGACGACTTTCGTGAAGGTCTGACAGCCGTCATTTCCATTAAAGTAGCCGAGCCGCAGTTTGAAGGACAAACCAAAACCAAACTCGGAAACTCCGAAGTGACAAGTGCGGTAAGCCAGGTAGTTGCCGAAATGCTGGATACTTACCTGAACGAACACCCGAAAGAAGCACGGATTATCATTGACAAGGTTATTCTGGCAGCCAAAGCACGTATCGCGGCTAAAAAAGCGCGTGAAATGGTGCAGCGCAAAAACGTTCTGACCGGCACGGGTTTGCCTGGCAAGTTGTCCGACTGCTCTGAAACGGATCCTAACATATGCGAATTGTATCTTGTGGAAGGGGATTCTGCGGGCGGAACTGCAAAGCAGGGCCGTAACCGCGCATTTCAGGCAATATTGCCATTGCGCGGTAAGATCCTGAACGTGGAAAAAGCGCAGGAATACCGCATTTACGAAAATGAGGAAATCAAGAACATGTTCACCGCCATGGGTGTGCAGATCGGAAAGGACGGCGACGAAAGGGCTTTGAATATTGACAAGCTGCGTTATCACAAGATTGTGATCATGACGGATGCGGATATTGACGGAAGCCACATCCGGACGCTGATTCTTACTTTCTTTTTCCGGTATATGAAAATCCTTATCGACAACGGTTATATCTACATTGCACAGCCGCCGTTGTACCTTGTGAAAAAAGGCCGTGAGGAAAGATATTGCTGGACTGAAGCACAGCGCGAAACGGCGGTTAAGGAAATAGGCGGAGGCCGTGAAGATTCCGTGAACGTACAGCGTTACAAGGGTTTGGGTGAAATGAATGCGGAACAGTTATGGGAAACAACCATGAACCCCGAGCGCAGAAGTCTTAAACAGGTTACCGTGGAATCAGCTGCCGAGGCAGACCATTTGTTCTCCATGCTGATGGGTGATGAAGTGGCGCCAAGACGCGATTTTATCGAGAAAAATGCAAAGTATGCACGTGTTGATGTATAGCAGTCGGTTTTAGTAAACAGGTGAAACGGATGGCTGTAATAATCAGTCATCCGTTTCTTTTTTCAGAGCATTGCAAGCAAAATCCGGATAAAAACAAAAACAATACACACGCGTATACGTTAAATTTCAGGTGCCATTAATCACAGAAACGTTAATTGAATCAAGATATGTTCGGCTCAGATTCCATATACAATAATGAAAAAGGTAACAAACTGACAAATTTGTTCTCTTTTCTCAAAAGTCCCAGGACGCAGGCTCCGCTGGAAGAAGTCAAAGCGGTTAATTCCTCCACGGAAAAAGCCAATACGCTTGTCCAGCAAAGTGATTTGATCAGTCGCGACCTGAGCTGGCTTAAATTCAATGACCGTGTTCTGGATCAGGCGACCAACGAAGAACGCAACCTTTTTGACAGACTTAAATTCCTCGCCATTACAGCTTCCAATCTGGACGAATTTTTTACTATTCGTGTCGGAAGTTTGTACAATTACCTTGATTTCGGAAAAGAGCGGCTTGATTATTCGGGCTTGCGCGAAATTCCCTTCAGGAAAGTGCTCATGCGCGAACTGCACGATTATGTACACAGGCAAAATGAGTGCTATAAAAATCAGTTATTGCCGTTGTTTGCACAGCATGGTTTCCGGATCATTGGTCTTGAGGAAACCGAGCCTGAAGAAAAAGCAGCCGTTGAAGAGTATTTTGAGCGCACCATTTATCCGATGCTCACGCCCATGCTGTTTGACTACACGCATGCATTTCCTATTCTGCTGGCAAAAGTACTGGTGCTGGGCGTGATGACGCAGGTCAAAGGCACGACTTCCGAAGAAGACCGCAAACTTTCGTTCGTACAGCTTCCGCCCAATCTTCCGAGATTTTATGTGATTGAACGCGAAGATGAACTGTTGCTGATTCCGGTCGAAACCATTGTACGGGCATATATCGACAAGCTTTACCGCAATGTGGATATTGTGTCCACCAACCTTTTCCGGATCATCCGGAACGGGGATTTTACACTGGAAGAAAGCGATGACATTGAAGCGGATTTCATTGATGAAATCAAGCAGAAGATCAAAAGCCGCCGTCTGGGCCGTGTAGTACAGGTTTCCATTGAGCCGGATATGAACCCGGATTTGCTGAATCTGATCAAGAAACGCTGGGAAATTGATGATTACAATGTTTTTCCAGTTGACGGTCTGATTGATTATACGGCATTATGGAGCATCATCAAGCATCCTGAGTTTAAAGACCAGATCCCGACCACGCATCCGCCGGTTCCGCCGCTCGGACTGGAACGCGAGCGTATTCCGGACATTTTTGAGGCCATGCGGGAAAGAGATATCCTGCTGCATCATCCTTACAATAACTTTGAGCCGGTTCTTCAGTTGCTCGAACAAGCCGCTGAAGATCCTAAAGTGCTGTCTATCAAGCTGACTATTTACAGGTTGGCCAAAAATTCGAGGGTGACGGAGGCTTTGCTTCATGCTGCAGAAAACGGCAAGCACGTTGCCGTTCTGTTTGAAGTAAAAGCCAGGTTTGATGAAGAAAACAATATCCGTGAAGCACAACGTCTGCAGAAAGCGGGATGCTTTGTCATTTACGGAATCGGTTTGCTGAAAACGCATACCAAACTTTTGCTCATTGTACGGAATGAAGGAAACCGTGTGCTGCGCTATGCGCATTTATCCAGCGGTAATTACAACGAAGACACGTCAAGGCTTTATACCGATACCGGACTGCTTACTTCCAATGAGGAATACACGCATGATATTTCGGAGTTTTTCAACGTCATCACCGGCCATTCCATCCCTTCCGAATACCAGAACCTGATCACAGCGCCGCGCTACATGCGCCACAAGCTGATTGAGCTGATCCAGAAAGAAGCGGAAAATGCAGCAGCCGGCCTGAAAAGCGGAATTTGCATTAAAATAAATTCGCTGGAAGACCGGGATACGATTCTGGAACTTTACAAAGCATCGTCGGCCGGCGTTCCTGTTAAGCTCATTGTGAGAGGCATGTGCTGCCTGCGCCCGCAAAGGGTTGGCCTGAGTGAAAATATTACAGTGCGTTCACTTGTCGGCGATTTTCTGGAACATTCACGGATATTTTATTTTCATCAGAACGGAAATCCGCTGGTTTATGGCGGAAGCGCGGATGCAATGGTCAGGAGTTTTGACAGACGAATTGAATCCTTGTTCAAGCTGGTCGATCCGCGTGTGAGGCAGGAAGCCATTCATATTCTCTATTACAGCCTCAAAGACAATGTGAATGCGTATGAAATGCAGGAAGACGGCACTTACAAGAAATGCGAAATAGAAGAAGGCAGCGAACCGCTGAACGTGCACAAGGCATTTTACTACGTCACGCTGGAAGAAGTAATGGCCACCAAGTTATTTGAAGATGAAACTGTCGCCAAAGCGGATTCGCCCGTAACGGAAATAGCCGAACCCGCCGATCAGGAAACCGAGGCACACAGCGATCAGAATGCTTGATTACTCTTTGTAAAATACCCGTTTGACACGATCTCCTATGCCCGTCAAGATTTCATAGGGGATCGTGCCAATGCGTTTTGCAAGTTCAGTAATCGGCACTTCTTTTCCGAAAACAATCACTTCATCGCCTTCATCCACGCTGGCGTTCGTTACGTCGATCATCGTCATATCCATACAAATATTTCCGACAGTCGGACATAAAGTTCCGTTTACGCAAATGTGCCCAACGCCATTGCCGAGTCGGCGGTCATAACCGTCGGCGTAGCCAATGGCCAGCGTTGCAATGGCAGCATCATGTTTCAGTTCTCCTTTGCGGCTGTAACCGACGGTTTCTCCTGCCGAAAGGTATTTGATCTGCGAAACAATTGTTTTCAGCGTCCCGACCGGCAAAAGTGCATGCTGTTCCTGTCCGGTTGCCTCTACGCCGTAAAGCCCGATCCCAAGCCGCACCATATCCAGTTTGTAATCCGGAAAGCGTACAATGCCTGCAGAATTAAGAATATGCTTGATGGTCTTATAGCCCAGTGCTGCCTCGATGCGCAGCGCACCTTCCATAAAAAGTTCAAACTGCTTTCTGGAAAATTCGTTATGAACGCCTTCGTCCGCGCCGACCAGATGCGAAAATACCGAAGCAACTTTGATAGCCGGGTTCTGTTTCAGCTGTTCGGACAGCCATTCATAATCGTCTTTGACAAATCCCAGCCGGTGCATACCCGTGTCCAGTTTCAGGTGAACAGCAGGAATTTCAGCCTGTGCGCCGTTTTTGTTGACGTAAGCAATCCAGTCTGCAAGCATGCGCCGGCTGTAAATTTCCGGTTCCAGTTTGTATTGCAAAAGCAAATCGAAAGCAGGCATTGTTGCATTCATGACCATAATGGGCAGCGTAATGCCGTTCTGCCGCAATGAAACGCCTTCGTCCGCATAAGCGACTCCCAGATAATCCAGACGATGATATTGCAGCAAGGCAGCCACTTCCGAGCTTCCGCTTCCGTAAGCAAAGGCTTTCACCATTGCCATTACCTTGGTTTCCTGACCGATTTTGGACTTGTAGTAATTCAGGTTATGGGAAAGCGAATCCAGATTGATTTCCAGTACGGTTCCATGCGCTTTTTGCTGCAGTCGGTGGACAATTCTTTCAAATGAAAAAGGCCGGGCGCCTTTCACAAGCACCATGCTGTCTGAAAGGGTGTCAAACGGAAAATCACGCAGGAATGAATCCGTATCTTTATAAAAATCTTTTTGTGGAACGTCAAAAAGTGCGGACTGGCTGCATATTTCCTTTCCGATGCCGATCAGATGACTGACCGATTTTTCTTTTAACAGCTTCGCAACCGTTCCGTAAAGTTCGCCCGGTGTTTGCCCGGTTTGCAGCACATCCGAAAGAATAACCGTTTTCTTCTGCCGCTGTTCCTGTTGTGAAAGAAAGTTGAGCGCCATCAGAAGACCCTGAATGTCATTGTTGTATGTATCGTCGATTAAATAACTGTGGTTGATTCCCTCTTTCAGTTCAAGCCGCATGGAAACGGGCTTGAGAAGCTGAATTCTTTCCTGAATCACGGGTGCGGAAATTCCAAAATCTAGCATGAAAATGATGCAGTGCGTCAGGTTTTCCAGCGAAGCATCATCTCTGAACGCGGTTTCAAACCGCAGTTCGCCAAACAATCCGGAAAAAGAAATGACTGTTCCCGTATTTTCCGGTTTGCATATCACGCTGATGTCAGCGCCGGAATCTGGTTTTCCCCAACTTATGGTTTGCAGAAATGAATTGACAGGCCGTAGAATCAGACTGATTTCTTCATCAATGGCCGTATAATCCTTACGGTAAATGAGTTTTCTGACTTTGGTAAAAAGGCGGAGCTTTTCCGTAATTTTCTGCTTGCGGCTTTTGAAACCGTCATCATGCGCAGAACCGATATTGGTGAAAATCCCGATGGTAGGAAGCATAACCGGCTGAAGATACTCCATTTCGTGCACCTGGGAAATGCCGGCTTCAAAAATGGCCAGTTCATGTTCATTTCCCATATTCCAAACAGACAATGGAACGCCGATCTGCGAATTATAGCTTTTCGGGCTTGAGACGATTCTTTTACCCGGCGATAGCAACTGCACAAGCCATTCCTTTACTATCGTTTTGCCGTTGCTGCCGGCAATTCCCACAACCGGTATATGGAAATTTCTTCTTTTATCCGCCACCAGTTTTTGCAAGGCGCGTATGCTCGACGGTACAACCCAGATGCTGGCATCGCTCCATTTTTCAGTTTCTTTCCGGAGCGGTTCTGTAAAGGCATTTTCTTCCACCACAAATTCCCTTACGCCGCTTGCGTACAAATAGGGGAGAAACTGATGGCCGTCGTGCCGGTTTCCTCTGATTGCAAAAAAGATGCTTTGTTCCGGAAAAGAAATCTGGCGGCTGTCTGTGAGTATGTAAGCAGCACTTGTTGTAATCGTCTGGGCGTTGTATCCGATACTATTCATTCCAATGATTTTTCACTGCAAAGGTATCAAACCCCGGAATTCATTACAGTTTTGCAAACAGAAATAACGCAAATGTGTACGTTGCAATCGAAACAAATGTTTTCAAAACCATTTTTTAGATCTGAAATAGAAAATAAGCGCAACGGTCACAACCGCCATCAAACCCCAGACATAAAAGTAACCGTAACGCATTTTCAGCTCGGGCATGTATTCGAAATTCATTCCGTAAACACCCACAATAAACGTAAGCGGCATGAATACGGCCGAGAAAATCGTCAGTGTTTTCATGACCGAGTTCATTTTGTTGCTGATTGTGGACAAATGAACGTCCGCAAGGCTGGCTACCAGTTCACGATAGGAGTCAATCGTGTCCAAAACCTGCATCGTATGGTCGTATAAATCTCTGTAATAAGGAATTACATCTTTGCCAATTTGCGGATTGTCTTCTCTCATCAGCTGGCTGATCATATCGCGCAGTGGCCATATCTG
Source organism: Dyadobacter sediminis (assembly GCF_005860765.1). Lineage (GTDB taxonomy): Bacteria > Bacteroidota > Bacteroidia > Cytophagales > Spirosomataceae > Dyadobacter > Dyadobacter sediminis. Next base: position 286,771 of record NZ_VCEI01000025.1, read on the forward strand.
CCGTCTGACCGTTGTTAGTTCACGTTTCAGCGAATACAGATCGGTCAAAGACATATTTTCAGTTCCCCGGATGACCTGATCTTCGGCCTGATCCAGATTATCGCCGAGTTTTTCAAGCACAATGAAATAATTGTCCACGATAATATCCATCAAGGCAAACAGCAGATAATCAGGACCATTACGGCGTGTTTTCCCGACGGACGCTTCCAGCCTTTTCAGTACGGGCGTGAAAATATCGCTGGTGAGTTCTTCCTGAAAAGAAATCAGATAATGATCCGTCAGTACAAAGCTTACATGCTCCGAAGAAATGCAGATCGGCGATTCGGTTTCCACATGCAGCATTTTCAGCGTCAGGAACAAATGGCCGGTATCATACATTTCCAGCTTGGGCTTATGCTCCGTGTTCACCACGTCTTCCAGCAACAGCGGGTGCAGCTTGTACAGTTTTCCCAGTTTTTCGATGAGGGAAATTTCATGAATGCCATCCACGTCCAGCCAGTTTACCTGTTTTTCCGGGCCGTTTGCCGGCAGGCATTCCTGCAGTGACTTTACCGGCTGGTCACTGAATTTCGTTTCGTTATACTGGATTTTCCTTATTTTGGTTTTTAAGGCAACTTCCGGACCGATGTACGTAAGCGTGCCGGGAGAAGTAAGCAGATTGTGCTTTCTGTAACGTTTGCGTTTACGGATCGCCTGTTTTTCGACTTCCTCATTTACCTGACTGCCTTCTTCTGGATTATTCACCGGTATGCTTACTTAAGATGGAAAACAAGTAACGGAACATGCGTGTCAACGATCAGCTTTCTTGTAACGCTCGGATTGATCAGATATTCTTCCAGAAAAGAACGTTCCCTAGCGGACATGATCAGCAGATCGGCGCCGACCTCGTCGCAATATTCCTCGATGCCATCCAGCACATGCCTTGAACTTCTGACCACGATGTTGTTGTCGGTAACACCGAATTCCGCCTTTATTTCATCTATATACTGATTATCGGGCTGAATGTTCGGCTGGTTATCCGAATTGATTTTCAGCAGTGTCAGGCTGCTGCCCAAATGATTCAGCAATACAAATACTTCTTTCAGAATATCACTTTCATTGTATTCAAACTGCGTGGCATATACAACCTTGCTGAATTTGTCCGGATTGGTCTGAGGCGGAATGATCAGAACCGGGCAAGTGGAATGCAATGCAATGTGCGTGGCCGAGCTTCCGACGAGTTTGTCCAGAAACCCGCCTGTTCCGGTTCTTCCGATCACGGCCATATCGGGCTGATATTCCCTGATTGCGTTTTCAACAGACGACTGCACACTTCCGATTTCCCAGATTGCACGCGCCTTATAACCTTCTGCTGTCAGATTGGCGGCATAATCTTCCAGTTTTTTGCGGAATTCATTTTCCAGTTCATCCGTAAGCGTAAGAAAGTCTGCGCCGCCTACACCGGGAAGTACGTTGCCCGGCGTTACACTTACATCGGCGATATAAGGTTCATAGGCATGCATGATAAGGAGTTCGGTGCTTCCTTTTTCCGCTATAATTCTGGCCGCAGCAAGGGCACGCTCGGCATTTTCAGAAAAGTCGATCGGAATCAGTATTTTGTTCATTTTTGTTCCGTGATTTGAAATGGGAAATGTACTTTTCGAACATATCAAATTTACAGACTCAAACCAAAGATTCGAGCCATGTTTTCTGACAAACATGCCGTAAAGTGGAAAGCCCGCGTACAAATTTCATTTCGGAAAGTTGGAAAGAATGCGTAAGCTGAGGAACAGGTTCTGAAAAAAGGATTGTTTTACCGGACTCAAAATTTCAGTATTTTTATCCGGCAAACCTGAAATTGAAATTTTTCAAAACCGAAATTTATTTTATAAATAAGCATTTGTTTAGTACAATCATAAAACCTGATTGTTCAAAGCCTACAATTTATTTCGAAAATCAGCCAAACAGCATTAAACTTCATAGTTGGTCTTAAACTGATTTTTTATAAGTTTACCATCACAAACGATTTCCCTATTTAAATTCCCATATGAAGCGCAAGATTACCCTTATTAATATTGCACTGATTACCATTGCAGCAATAGCAACCGTATTAAGTGCTTACAACATCGTTCCTTTATCCGCAAACGTCCTGATTATTCTGCGCTGGCTTGCCCTGGCCGGACTGATCTATTACGCCATCCTTAAAAAAAACCTGACTACTTCCATTCTGATTTCCATGCTTGTGGGAACGGAAATCGGCTATGATTTTCCGGCAATGGGAACCGGGCTGCATTTTCTGAGACAGATATTTCTGCAAATGATCAAAACGGTGATTGCACCGCTGCTTTTTGCCACGCTCGTAACCGGGATCGCAGGTCATTCCGATCTGAAGCAGGTCGGCAGAATGGGCTGGAAATCGCTTTTGTACTTTGAAGTCGTTACTACTTTTGCCTTGCTGATCGGGCTGTTTTTTGCCAACTGGTTCAAGCCTGGTGTAGGCATTATTCCGCCTGCAACGCTGAATGCCACTTTACCGAAGGTTAATGAGCAGACCTGGCAGGATATCATAGTTCATTCGTTTCCGGAAAACATCGCCAAATCCATTTACCACGGAGAAGTGCTGCAGATTGTTGTTTTCAGCGTACTTTTCGGAATAAGCCTTGCCTTGCTGCCGACAGTCAAAAAGGAAAAATTTGTACACGGCGTGGAGCTTTTGGCGGAAGTCATGTTTAAGCTGACCAAAATCATCATGCTTTTTGCGCCGATCGGCGTAGGCGCGGCCATTGCGGAAACGGTCGGACACATGGGCATTGACGTACTGAAAAACCTTGCGCTGTTGCTGGCGACACTCTATTGCGCGCTGATTGTATTTATACTGATCGTTTTTGTACCCGTTGCGTTGATCGCAAAAATTCCTGTCCTGAAATTTGCCAAAGCCATCGTGGAGCCGGTTTCCATTGCATTTTCCACGACAAGTTCCGAGGCGGCTCTGCCCAAGGCCATGGAAAAGATGGAGAAATTCGGTGTTCCGCGTCAGATTGTTTCGTTTGTCATGCCGACGGGTTACAGCTTCAATCTGGACGGATCCACGCTTTACCTGGCACTCGCAACCGTTTTCGTAGCACAAGCTACCGGAACGGAAATGTCACTGGGGCAGCAATTTACAATGGTCCTTTTGCTAATGCTCACGAGTAAAGGCGTTGCCGGAATTCCGCGCGCCACGCTGGTTATTCTTTTAGGTGCGATTGCAAATTTCGGTATGCCCGAATGGCCGGTTCTGCTCATTATGGGAATTGACGAACTGATGGATATGGCCCGGACTTCTGTCAATGTTACCGGAAACTGCCTTGCAACGGCGGTCATTGCGCGCTGGGAAGGAGAGTTGGATGATCAGAAAATGCATAGCTCCGATCTCTTGCTGGATGAGCCGGTTGTGTCGGAAACAGAAGCGTAAATTCAATTGAATAACTTTATGTTCACCGTATACGGAATTCCCAATTGCAACACGGTCAAAAAGGCGAGAACCTGGCTGGATACGCATCAGATTGCCTACGCTTTCCACGATTATAAAAAGAAAGGAATCACGCCCGAAAAGCTGAAAAGCTGGTTTGACAGTTACTCGTGGGAAAAACTCGTCAACAAGTCCGGAACCACATGGAAAGCGCTTCCGGATGAAGAAAAAAGTTTGGTAAAAGATGAAGACTCGGCTGTGCAGCTGATGATTTCCAAAACCTCCGTTATCAAAAGGCCGCTTGTGGAAGATGCCAGCGGCAAGCCCGTTGCACTCGGGTTTTCAGAAAAGGAATTTGAAGAGCTATTTCTCTAAGTTCCTTTCCAGATTTTTTCAAAAGTATTTTAAGGCTTTGTGGTTACAATAACCACTTTGGCATTATCCGTTAGCGTTGTAGCAAAAAGGTAAAAATCACCGCCTTCTTTCAGTTTCCATTTTTTGCGGAGCTCTTCTGTTTTGCCTGGAAAATTCCGGATCGTCAGGTTGGCTTTGCCGCTTTGTATGTATCCGGAAATTTCCCGCATATCCGGCTTGCATACGGCCACGATTTTAAAAGGTCTTCCGGGAAAATCAGGAATGTAGTTTTCAGAAGTATATAACTGGCTGTTGACGGCCAGTTTCCTTGTATCGAATTCTGCGCACAAAGTCCTGAATGCGCCTGCTTTCAGAACGGCCGGATGCGGTTCATACAAATACCTCAGCGGATTGGAATAGGAAACAGGTGCGTTACGTTCGGATTCACGGTCAAAATCAAGTTGATGAAGAACTTCTCCGGCTGCATTGATAATGCGTGTTTTAATCGTAAAATTTTCAGTTTTACAGTCTTTTTTAAGGACAAAAAGCAATTCCTTGCATTCCTGTTCGTAGCCGATTACATGCACTTCTGCCAGATTTTCAAGTTCCCTTGAAGCCAGATCAATATCTAGCAGCGGCGAAGTTTTTAACAGAATATTAGGTGCATTTTCAAACAGAACCGGCAGACTGGCTGTGATATCCGGCGTGCAGTCGGAAAGCAGTACTACTTTTTCCCGGTTTGTATTCCGTCTTGCCGGGTCGGCATAAATCCAGTCCGAAGGCACTTTTTTATTTTCAATTGCCTGAATAGAATCGGCGTTATGGACAGTTATATTGTTGCAGCCCAGTTGTTTAAAATTGTATTCCGCCGTTTTTGCAACTTCTTCCTGCTGCTCAAAATAAAGTGCGTGATCAAATTTCCTGCTCATATAAAAACAATCGACGCCCATGCCGCCGGTTACATCCATAAGCTGCTTTCCGGAAACCAGACTTGCCTTGTAACGCGCCGTTGCTTCCGAAGAACATTGCTCGACAGAAAGCGCAGGCGGAAAAATCAGTCTTTCATTTGCCGACCATTCAGGAAGTTTCTTGACGGCTTTTTGTCTGGATAAAATCTGTGCAGCGAGTTTCTTTACATCCAGCTCTTTAAACTGCCCGGCACGCAAAATCAGCTGACCCGGATTTTCCTTAAGATTCGTCTGGATGAAACCGATTTCGGTTTCGGAAAATCCGGCTTCCTGCCGGTCTGTTTGGCTGTTCGGCTTATTCATGAAAAAACATTTCTGCGGTTTACAAATCCGAAAGTACATCTTTTTGCATGCGGGTCACAAAAAACGGATCGTGAAAATCCAACTGGAAGATTGACAGCGGAATAAAATCCGGTAAACACACCTCAGGCTGATTCTTGCATGCAGGTTGTCCGGAAAGCGCAACATTCTGTATTGCATTAAGTAGGACTAACCAGATGAAAATTATAAATTGTCAGCCATTATCCTTTATCCCTAAGTTTAACCTTTATTTATCATGAGAATCAAGACCTTTGAAGCGTATCAGATTGCCTACAGACAAAGTGTAGAAGATCCCGAAGGTTTTTGGGCGGAAGTAGCCCAACAATTCCAGTGGCGCAAGCCCTGGAAAAAAGTATTAAGCTGGAATTTCAATGAGGCAAATGTAAAGTGGTTTGAAGGCGGCGTATTGAATATAACTGAAAATGCACTCGACAGGCATTTGGCACAAATAGGTAATCAGCCTGCCATTATTTGGGAGCCCAATGATCCGGAAGACAAAGCGGTTTCCATTTCCTACAATGTGCTGCACGACCGCGTTTGCCGGTTTGCCAATGTGCTCAAAAAACATGGCGTAAAAAAAGGCGACCGGGTTTGTATATACCTTCCGATGGTCCCTGAACTGACTGTTGCCGTATTGGCCTGCGCAAGGATCGGAGCCATACACTCGGTTGTATTCGGCGGGTTTTCTGCCAAATCCATTGCGGACCGTATCAATGATGCCGAATGCAATATGGTCATTACTTCGGACGGCGCATACCGCGGTTCCAAGGTCATTCCGATGAAAGAAACCGTGGATGCAGCTTTGGATCAATGCCGTTCTGTAAAGCATGTCATCGTCATGACGCGTACCCGCACGCCGGTTTCCATGCTGAAAGGCCGCGATCTGTGGTGGGAAGAAGAAGTTAAACACGTGGATTCGGTATGCGCAGCCGAGCCGATGGACGCAGAAGATCCGTTATTTATTTTATATACATCGGGCTCGACCGGAAAGCCGAAGGGCGTTGTGCATACCTGCGGTGGTTATATGGTTTATGCGGCTTATACCTTTGCCAACGTATTTCAGTACGAGCCGGAAGAGGTTTATTTCTGTACGGCGGACATTGGCTGGATCACAGGCCACAGTTATATCGTGTACGGCCCGCTTTGCACCGGAGCAACTTCGCTTATTTTTGAAGGCGTGCCCACTTACCCCGACGCCAGCCGTTTGTGGCAGATCGTTGAAAAGCATCAGGTCAATATTTTATATACGGCTCCGACTGCCATCCGTTCGCTGATGAGTTTCGGGCTGGATTATGTAAAAGGCCATGACCTTTCCTCGCTGAAAAAGCTGGGTTCGGTAGGAGAGCCTATCAATGAAGAAGCATGGCACTGGTTTAAAACCAACATCGGTTCCGACAACTGCCCGCTTGCCGATACTTGGTGGCAAACGGAAACCGGCGGCATCATGATTTCACCGCTCGCCGGCATTACGCATGAAAAACCGACTTTTGCCACGTTGCCTTTGCCCGGAATTCAGCCTGTTATTGTGGATGAAAACGGAAAGGAAATTGAAGGAAACGGCGTAAGCGGCAATCTGTGCATGAAATTTCCGTGGCCGGGCATCATCCGGACTACTTACGGCGATCATGAACGCTGCAAGCAAACCTATTTCTCTACGTATCCGGGCATGTATTTTACCGGCGACGGCTGCCTGCGTGACGAAGACGGCTACTACCGAATCACAGGCCGCGTAGACGATGTACTGAATGTTTCCGGGCACAGAATCGGGACGGCGGAAGTAGAAAACGCGATTAACATGCACCTTGGCGTTGTGGAATCGGCCGTTGTGGGTTATACACATGATATCAAAGGCCAGGGCATTTACGCGTATGTCATTGCGGAAAGCGAGCCGGAAGATGCCGAAATGTTCAGAAAAGACATTGCCGCAACGGTTTCCCGGATTATCGGGCCGATTGCAAAACCGGATAAAGTCCAGTTTGTAACGGGTTTGCCGAAAACGCGTTCCGGAAAAATCATGCGACGGATTTTAAGGAAAATATCAGAAGGCGATATGGGCAATTTGGGCGATATTTCTACTTTGCTCGATCCGGCAGTTGTGGAAGATATCAAAAGAGGCGCTTTATAAAAAATCCGGCTTAGGTTTTTGAATATACAGCTTTAAAACAGAAAACCGCTTTACACAGGTGTAAAGCGGTTTTCTGTTTTGTTATAATATGTTTTAAAAATATCTCAAATCCTGCATTTCCTTAAAATCAATCATGCTTTTGCAGAAGCATTCTTGTCGGCAGCGCAACCGCATCCTTTGGCACAGCCGCCACTGTTTCTGCTGTCAAATGCTTTCCACAAGCGCCAGCCCATGTAGCCGGCAGCTGCAAGAAAAAGAATGAGAATAATGATCTGTTGCGTTACCATATCCTGCAAACAACCGCTTACTGCCAATTGTTCCTGACTGCCAGCTGAAAAGCATGCTGATAATGATGTTCGCTGTGCCAAGCATAATTGGCAATAACCTCGTCCATCCTGAAAACACGTCCTGTCGCCGGATGCGTATAAGTTCTGGCCAATTCCGCTTCCTGCATGGAGTTCAAGAGCAGAACCCATCTTAAATGAACATAGCGCATGAGCTGAAGAGACAATTCAACCTGTGCTGCTTTTCCGTCCGGCAATTCGGCCCACGCAGCTTCATCATACGGTTTGATTACCGGATTATCTTCCGTCAGCGCCAGCCTGCATCTGGTGTAGGCATTGATATGGCTGTCAGCAACATGATGGATTAATTGCCGGATCGTCCAGCCGTCCGGACGGTAAGGCGTATTGTATTTTTCATCATCCCAGCCACCGAGCAAATTGATAAAGCGCGAAGGCAAAGCACTGATGATCTGAATGTTGGATTTAACTTCGGCCAGCGAATAACTGTCCTTAAATCTGAATTCTCCGATTGGGTAACGAAGCTGTTCGAGGTCCATTAGTATTCGAAATAAATGAAAACGTAAAAGTATGATCAGTTGAAATTACTCCGGATTACATCCACAAGTTCCTGATGCGGAGCACGTGAAGCTGCAACAATGTCACCACCAAAAAGGTAATTGTCGCTTCCTTTGAAATCGGTCACTTTTCCGCCCGCTTCCTTGATCAGTAAAACGCCCGCGGCCATATCCCAGGAATTCAGATTGTATTCATAGAAACCATCAAAACGGCCGGCTGCCACATAGGCAAGGTCTACGGCTGCTGCACCCATGCGGCGGATGCCGTGTGTTTTCTGCATCAGCAGTTCCAGAATGTACATATAGCGTTTCTGCTTGTCGAATCGGGCATATGGAAAACCGGTTGCGATCAGGCTTTCCTGCAGAAGCGGAACGTTGCTCACACTGATTTTTTTTCCGTTGCACCACGCGCCGCCGCCCTGCCAGGCATAAAACATTTCATCCAGACTGGGTTCATGAATCACGCCTACAAGCAGTTCTTTTCCTTTGGCCAGTCCAACACTGACGCAGTAAACCGGAATGCCGTGAATGAAATTGGTAGTGCCGTCCAGCGGATCTATAATCCAGTTCAGTGCCGACGGGTCCGGTTCCTGGCCTGTAGTTCCTTCTTCTGTAATGTAACTTGCTTCCGGCAACAACTGGCTAAGCCCTGCAACAAGCAGTTTTTCAGCTTCCTTGTCAACGTAGGAAACCAGATTGTTCAGATCTTTATATTCAATTTTATCGCGTGAAAACTGTGCAGCTTCCCGCTGAATAAAGGAAGAAGCCTGCCTTACGATTTCAATAGTTTGTTGTGTCAGCTTTTCCAGATCCATTGTCATGTTGTCCATTAGGGATTTTAGAAAGTGTATTATTCATGTAATAAACCCTGATGATGAGCGTCAGCAGAATGGGTATCAGTACAAGGTTGTGCTTCATCAGATTGCCCGTAGCGCAAAGTAAAAGAAATCCGTAGAATATCAATAAATACTGGAACCACGATGGTTTTCTGTTTTCTGAGATAAAGAAAATAAGCGGCATCCATAAAGGAAATGCCCACAGAATGTCATAATTGTAAGCCGTGACGCCGTGATTGGTCCCGAACCATAACAGTAAAATCAGCCAGCCCGTCAATCCGGCGATGGAAAACAGGATTTTGTCCAATGTGAAATTGACTTTCTGTCTTCTGATCTGCCAGTATGTAAAGGCAAGTACAAAAATGGCCAGGCTCCAGAACACAACCATGGGCGTAAAACGGTGATTGCGGCTCATCGGGTTGGCCCGGTTCAGTTCTTTTGTGGAAGCCACAAGCGGCAGAATTCCGCACGGTGTAATCATGCGTGCCTTTGAAAAGGCCTTGCTGAGGTTGTCCGGCAAAAAAGTAGCCTGTTCCGGATCGGCAATTTCATCCGACGGCGTTCCGATTGCAAGGTCCATCCCGAAATCCGCCCATGGATTCTGTAAATAGGCATAACGGTCGATCCATTGCCGGAAACTCAGTTTTTCCTGTTTGTACCCTTCATATTCCAGGCTGTCACCGCATGCCGCTTTCAGTGCAACAGCCAGCCTTGTGGCGCAGTTATCGTAAAAGAACTTGTACTGATATTCCCTGTTCTGAGGTAAATGATTGTTTTCCAGAAAGTTGTAAAGCTTTTGTTTCTGGCTGGTCGAAAGGTTCAGGACCTGTTCTTTGATGGACCGGTTTTCAGCACGCCAGTAGGCGGATTGCGGGGCAAGCGGCGCAACCGAAATCGTATAAGGCAAAGTACCTCTTAGAAATTTGACGTAGAAATTTCCGGTTTCAAAGCTGAAAGAACCGTAACTGTAAGCATTGTCAAGTTTCAGAACCGGATCATAAATCCAGATGACGCTATGTCCGAAACCCGAATACAGTTCCCGTCCCGGCCCGACTGTAATCAGGCTTACTTTTGCTTCCTGGCTCAATGTACCGAACTGCGCAAAGGCAAGCGGATGCTGGATCAGCGAAATAGCAATAAACAGAATAAGGTTTCTGATGACCTGGTACTTTTTAAAAAATGTGTTTTTATCGGATAAAATGCGTTCCGGGTGTCGGTTCATATCAGTCATTCAGGATATTTAATCCTCGTATTTTTCAGATTTCTTTTTTTCCTCTGCTTTTCCAGCCAGCACGATCACAATTTCGCCTTTCACCGTTTTTTCGGAAAAATAAGCAATTACTTCCTCTAAAGTGCCGCGGACATTTTCTTCATATATTTTTGTCAGTTCCCTGGAAACACTTACTTGCCTTTCTTTTCCGAAATATTCTGCAAACTGCTGCAGTGCCTTTACAAGTCTGTGCGGCGATTCGTAAAAAACCATCGTTCTTTCTTCCTGTACAAGATTTTGGAGACGGGTCTGCCGGCCTTTCTTATGCGGCAGAAAACCTTCGAAAGTGAAGCGGTCGGAGGGGAGTCCGGAATTGACGAGTGCGGGGACAAAGGCCGTCGGACCCGGAAGGCATTCAACGGTTACGCCCTGTTTTATACATTCGCGTACCAGCAGAAAACCGGGGTCGGAAACGGCGGGCGTGCCTGCGTCGGAAATGAGCGCCATGGTTTCACCTTTCAGGATACGCTCGGTTACGCGCATGACGGTTTGGTGCTCATTGTGAATATGATAGCTGTGCATCGGTTTGGAAATGCCAAGATGTTTCAGCAAGGTGCCGGATGTACGGGTATCTTCGGCCAGTACAACATCAACACTTTTCAGAACATGGACAGCGCGAAGCGTAATATCTTCAAGATTGCCGATCGGTGTGGGAACAATGTAAAGTTTCATCTATATTCTGACCGGCATATATTGATCCGTCAGCCGCGCGGTTATTTTATTCAAATTTTTTAAAGGTTTCGTCGATTGCAGCAGCAAGGTTTCTGTCTTTTTCTGTAACAACGTTTCCTGCATCGTGTGTATTCAGTTCAAAGCTGACTTTATTATAGGAATTGGTCCAGAACGGATGGTGGTCCATTTCATCGGCAATGAAAGCCACTTCGGTCATGAACCGGAAAGCTTCCCTGAAATTCCTGAAAGTGAAACTTTTTTTCAGTATGTTATCTTCTTCTTTCCACATTTTGCCGGAATTGTTTCCTACTGGATTTTTTTTACACGGTATTCCATGAATTTATCAGGGCCGTTGCCGTTCACACATTTAATTGTTTCAATCAGATAAAGCTGCGTTCCCTTGAAGCTTCCGGTTCCTGTCAGCGACGTGGCGCCGCATTCATCTTCGCCAATACCGCGGTCATACACAAAGTCAAAGCCGGTCATGTCAATCTGCGTCGTGTAATTGTACGGCGTAATTTCTTCCAGCTTCATTTTGTTATCTGAAATCCAGTTGAGCTTAAGGGAAACTTCGGAAGAATCCTCGGTTGATTTATTAAAAACCTTGTAACCTTTATACATTCCGGACAAATCCTTCTGGGTTAAAGGTTTTTCGGCCTCAACAGGCGTTGATTCAGATTCGCTTTGACAGTTGGAAAACAGAATGGCTGAAATCAGAATGCTCGAATATAGTCTGAACATATTTATAGAACGTTGATCTTTTGATAAAACGAATATACAAGGATTATACTTGTTTTTAAATTATTCCGTCAAATAGCCGAATCACGTTTGATGAAGTATATTTGAACTTTGATACAGCTCAAATCCTTATTAAAACAGAATCGGCTAAAAACAGGCATTAAATCAGTACAGGAACGGTTAGATGACAATAACGGGTTAACGATCTTGTCATTAACAAAACCTCCATTACAATAACCGAAGTAGAAATTATGAAAATAGAACTTGTTCGTGTGGATGACGCCTTTCATTTTGAAGGAAGCGGCTCATCGGAAATCAAAGTACATACCGATGCATCGTCGGATATAGGCGGAAGCAACCTCGGCGTGCGGCCCATGGAATTGTTGCTGATGGGGCTTGCCAGCTGCAGTGCCATTGACGTGGTTCTGATCCTTAAAAAACAACGTCAGGACATTACAGATTTCCGTATCTCGGCCGAAGGAGACCGCGTGCAGGAAGAAGACACGCAACGAAAGCCGTTCCGGAAAATTCATTTGATTTACCAGTTTGCAGGAAATGATCTGGATCAGAACAAGATCAGCCGCGCGGTGGCCTTGTCGATGGAAAAGTATTGTTCAGCCACTGCACAGCTGGAAGCGCTTGCCACGATCACGTACGATATCGAAATTGTAACTGCTTAACCGATTTAATTCAAGCGCTTTTTATCAATAAAATGCAGCAATACCACGATTTATTACGCCATATACTGGATAACGGCGTCCGTAAGACTGACAGAACCGGGACCGGTACGATCAGCGTTTTCGGTTATCAGATGCGCTTCAACCTGAAAGACGGTTTCCCTTTGGTCACGACGAAGAAAGTTCATACCAAATCGATCATTTATGAACTGCTGTGGTTTTTGCGCGGCGATACCAACATAGCTTACCTGAAAGAACACGGCGTTTCCATCTGGGACGAATGGGCAGACGAAAACGGAGACTTGGGCCCGGTTTACGGAAAGCAATGGCGCAGCTGGGAAGGCGCAAACGGCAAAACCGTAGACCAGCTTCAGGAAATTCTCAAACAGCTGAAAAGTACGCCGGATTCCCGCCGCATTATGGTTTCGGCCTGGAACCCTTCTGAACTGTCGGAAATGAAGCTGCAGCCTTGCCATGCATTGTTTCAGTTTTACGTGGCACCGCCGGATGAAGCCGCAGGCGAAACCAGAGGCAAACTTTCCTGCCAGCTTTATCAGCGCAGCGCGGATGTTTTTCTGGGCGTTCCGTTCAACATTGCGAGCTATGCGCTGCTTACGATGATGATTGCGCAGGAATGTGATCTGGATCTTGGAGATTTTATCTGGACCGGCGGCGATACGCACATTTATCTGAATCACCTAGAACAAGTTGAACTGCAACTGAGCCGTACGCCGCGTGCATTGCCTGTTATGGCCATCAATCCAGACGTGAAAAGTGTGTTTGATTTCAAGTTTGAAGATTTCGAACTTCAGAATTACAATCCATGGCCGGGCATTAAAGCCCCCGTTGCAGTCTAGAAAGTCAGCATGGGCATTCAGTATATTCTGGAAATAACAGGAACCTTTGCATTTGCCATTTCAGGTGCGCTGGCGGTTAAGGACCAGAAGCATCAGGATTGGTTTGGTGCCAGTTTTACGGCTTTTATTTCTTCCATCGGCGGCGGAACGCTGCGCGATATTCTGCTGGGCAGTTATCCGCTGGTCTGGATCAGCGATATTACGATCATATATGCCATTATTGCCGGCATTCTGGTCACTTCGGTATTTTACAAATTTGTGCTGAGGTTAAGAAAAACCATGTTTCTTTTTGATACGTTCGGCATTGCACTTTTTACCATTATCGGAACAGAAAAGGCGCTGAATCTTGGTGTGAAGCCGGAAATTGCCGTGATTATGGGTGTTTTTACTGCCACTATGGGGGGCGTGCTCCGCGATGTCATGACCAACGAAATCCCCATTATCTATCGAAAGGAAGTGTATGCTACGGCTTGCTTTACAGGCGCCTGCAGTTATTTGCTGCTGAACAAGCTCGGTGCGGAACGTAACACGGCATTCATTGCGGCATCACTTGTGATTATCATTCTCCGGATTCTGGCCGTGCGGTATCACTGGAGTGTTCCGAAATTTTTCAGATAATAACGGCAGGGCTGGAAAAGCCTGCCGTTATTCATTGCTCTTTATCAACTACTTTTTCTTCTTTTTTACCTTTGCCGCGGAAGCGACTGCTTTTGTAGAAGCGGCTTTTGTCTGCATTTCGGCAATGCCTTTTTCAATCTGGCCTTTGTAGAAACTGAATGAGCCTTCGCCTGAAGTGCTGCCTGTAGCCAGGGCTTTCTGCGCAACCGGAAGCGCTTCATTAACCTTTCCAAGTTTGTTCAAAATCTGCGCTTTCAGCCATAAGTTGGAAAAGGATTCCTTCAATCCGATGGCTTTGTCGGCCAGTGAAAGCGCGACCTGCAGGTCTTTCCCTTTTGACAGCATATAGCCGGCTGCGCTTTGTAAAGTAGCTACGTCTTCCGGCTTTTCGGCAACGGCCTTGTTCAGTGCTGTCATCGTCAGGCTTTCTGTACTTACCGAAAGCGGAACCGGAATGTGGACCGATGACCATGCAAGATCCATGACGGCGCTGCTGTCGGAAAGCGGTGAAATGTCAATTTTGAACGATTCTGTAAATTCACCTGAAGTCGGGTAAACCATGATGCGGGCTGCATCTTCCGTTTCTTTATAATCGTTGGTTCCCGGCTGATTGTAGTTTTTATTCAGAATGACCGTCCATGCTGCGCCGGAAGGAATGGAGAAAAGCGCATATTTTCCGGCAGGTACTTTTTTGTCGCCGAAAGAAAATTCCGTGCTCGATTCGAAAATGGTGGCCATATTGGCTCCGGTGCGCCAAAGCTGGTTATACGGTGCCAGTTCGGAGCTGTCTGCAAAAACCTTTCGTCCTTTCAGGCTTGGCTTTGAATATTTTATGCTAAAATCCGTAACGCCGATCGTCTGCATCACGCCGGCTGCGGGACTTGGCTGCGGTGTGCGCTGTGACATGGAACTGGTTGCAAGCAAAGCGGTAAAGCAAACAGATAACAGATACTTTTTCATTTCTGACAAATGGTTTATTCCTGATGTATTAAACTTGCGGTGAAATTAGAATGAAATAATTACATAGCCTACATGAAGCGAAACAGTTTATTATCCCTGCTCGGCGCGTATGAACCGGAAAACGGAAATGAAAATAATATGTACCGGGAAATGCTGGATTTTGTCAGGAACAATCCCGAATGCTTTGAACGAACGCTGCTTACGGGGCATGTAACGGCTTCCGGCTGGGTACTTTCTGCTGATAGGAGTTCAGTTTTGATGCTGCATCACCGCAAGCTGGACCGCTGGTTTCAGCCCGGTGGCCATTGTGACGGCGATCCGGATGTGGAAGCGGTTGCACGCAAGGAAATCAGTGAAGAAACTGGCATAGAACAGCTTGCATTATACAAAAAAGGGATTTTTGATGTAGACATTCATCTGATCCCGGAAAGGAACAATTTGCCTGCGCATAATCATTATGACGTACGCTTCCTGTTCAGGGCAGAGCCCGGGCAATCCATTGTTCTGAACGATGAATCCATGGACGTCCGCTGGGTTCCGGTGGCAGATATTGAAAAACTCAATAACTCGGAATCCATCATGCGGATGTTCAGGAAAACTATTGCTTTATAAATTTCAAGGCCCTTTCCTGATTATTGACGCGGATTCTGAGAAAATAAAGTCCGGAAGATAAATGTGCCGTGGAAATGACCTGGCTTGCTGCAAGCTGCGATTCCATGTTTCCCAAAGATGCGCCGTTCACGCCGTAAAGTGCAAGATTTGCTTTTTTTCCAACCAAAGCAGCGGGAATCGTTAATACCAGTTCTTTTTGTGCCGGGTTGGGCGCAATGACAATTTGACGGATCGTTTCACTTTCAGTGCCCAGCGGTTTGAAATTGCTGTCGATATATTCCACTGCTTTGACCAGATCGGGAACACCGTAGCCCAGCAGATTGTCCGGTGCGGTAGCCTGGTGCCCGGACATTTTCACCACCTTGATAATTTCCTGCGCAGTAAGCTGCGGATAAGCCTGCCAAAGAATGGCGCATAATCCTGCAATCTGCGGCGAAGCAAGCGAAGTTCCGTTCAAACCCGAAACATTCCCGGCTGTGTTACCGGCAACGGCCTGCAGCCCGACCGCCGCCACATCCGGCTTCTGCTGGCCGGCCGCATTCGGCCCGACAGAACTCAACGGTGCATAGCTGCGCTCGTAATTGGTTGCACCCACAGTCAGAACGGAATCCACATCTGCAGGTGCCGCTATATAATGCCATGCATTGTCACCTTCGTTGCCGGCGGCGCATACAACCAGCATTCCTGTACGCGTAGCAAATCGTGCTGCCCGGCTGATAATGGTTGTTTTCCCATCCATATCGGCATAGGTGTAATTGTATTCAGGCCTGTTGAATTCATTGTCGAAATAGGAGTAGCCCAGCGAAGTATTGATCACATCCGCACCGATGCTATCGGCACGTTCGGCGGCCATCAGCCATGTAATTTCTTCGTACGGTGATTCAATGTAGTCGTTTTCAGACCGGTACAAGGCATAACTTGCCTTAAAGGCAGCTCCGATCATGGTGCCGGGAAGGTAAGCGGCCATTGTTGACAATACGTTCAGGCCATGCGAGCCGTCATTGTAAACGTTGCTTTCGCGCGCCATGAAATCATACGTGTCAACAATCCGGTTTTCATCGCGGAGCGGTTTTAAAAAGCCGACTTTATCGCCGCTGTTGAATCCGTTGTCCATCACAGCAATGAGCATATTTTCGCCATGATACCCTTTCTGGTGATGTTGCGCTACTTGCATGAGCGCAAGCTGGGCATTCATGCTTCCGTAGTCCAGATCCTCTTCAGTTTCCAGTTTTCGGCTTCCGGCATGGATGCGTTCGACACCTTCGGATTTTGAATTTAGATTAGCAACGGGAAGATTAAGTTCGATTCCTTTGTAAAAAGGAAGTTTTTTAATCGCTTCCAGTTGTGCGACGGAAGCTTCAACAACGGAACCGTTAAACCAGCGCGAGGAAAATACAATGGCGGCACCCGTTTGTTTTACAGCCGTTACGTACGCCGGGTTTACGGGGAAATCGCGTGTTGTCAATGCAATATTCTGCCGTGTTCTCCGCATAATGGCACGTTCGGACAGAAAATCGGAAGGTTTGTCTGTTGAAAAAGGAGAATTTATCTTGTCCTTGTACAGGACGAGATACCGTGGGTTGCTTTGTGCAAAACTGTGAAATGAAATCAGTGAAAATGTAACAAATGCAGCAAGTAAAGTTCTGATCATTGCTTTCCGGATTTTCTGATGCTAGTGATTTTTTTCCAGCCCGAACTGACAATCCCTTTTCCAAGACAATCGCCATCATAACAATAGCGCAGGTAAATTTGCTCGCGGCATATCAGACCAACGCCCGCAGCATACGTTTCGGTATACTTGCTTCTGGACAAAAGTGTGGAATCGTTTTGCCGGATCACCGTAACTGTATTGGGGAAAAACAAAGAACCGGTTTGATAATGCTTTTTTACTTGGCTTTCTTCAAACATGCATTTGCCGGAAGTATTGTATTCGTTGCCGTTCCATTGCAAACCTTCTGCAGCCGGAAGGATCATCTTTACAACAGTACGGCCGTTTTCTTGTGCAAAAACTTTATTTGCCGAATGCCATGAAACTGTTACAGAGTCCGTTTGCCACGATTGATCTGTATTCAGCGTTGCATATTGTTGAGGGAAAACCGAATTGCCTTCAGAATCTGTAAACGGAGTCTGGGTAAGCTGCCGGATCACATGCTTTGTGATTTTATCGGGCTGGCCGGAAACATAGGTTGTTTTTTCAACATTGAATTCCGAAAAGTTTCCGGCTTCCAGCGGAGCATAGCCGGGTTCTTTCAGCTGTTCCGGCTTGTGTGGGCCGGAACAGGAAATGATAAAAAATGATAAAACAAGAAGCGAAAAGGCGTAATGTTTCAGCATACCTGAAAGTTATTCTTCTTCCAGCGTGGTGATTCTGGCCAGATCTTTCCAGAATCCCGGATACGATTTCACCACAACGCCCGGCTCTTCAATGCGTACAGGACTGATCATACCTGCCGGTGCAAAAGCCATTGCCATTCGGTGATCGTCATACGTGTGAATGGAAGGCAGCTCCGAAAGCGATGCATTTTTTATTATGGAAACTTCGTAAAGATGATCTTTCTCGATTTCTTTCAGTTCGGCACCAAGTTTTACAAGTTCATTCTGCAAAGCAAGAACGCGATCTGTTTCCTTGATTTTCAAGCTTTCAATGCCGGTTAATGAAAGCTTGATATCTTTCAGTCCGCAGCATACGGCAATGGTTTGTGCAAGATCCGGGCAGTTTGTAAAGTCCCAGCCAATGGATGCGGCTCCCGGAATTTTAGTCAGTAATACACCCCCTTCTGTAAATACGCTTTCCACACCCAGATTCCGCATGATTTCTGCAATGGCACTGTCACCTTGCAGAGAATTTTTTTTCAGCCCGAGCAATTCCACTTCTGCATCGGTGGCAAGCGCTACAATGCTGTACCAGTAACTTGCGCCGGACCAATCCGATTCAATGCTGTAAGATTGCGGCTGATATTTGTAAGGCGGAATCGTCAGCGTGTTCGTTTGCCAGTCTGCCTGATATTCAATACCAAAATGCGCCATCTGATTCAGTGTCATTTCAATGTATGGCCTTGAACCGACTTCCCCTTCGAGTCTGATTGTCAGCCCATCAGGCAATTCCGGCGCAATCAGCAGCAATGCAGAAATATACTGGCTGCTCACATCGCCGCGCATGACAAGCTCGTTGGTTCCGGAATATGTAAATCCGTTCAGCTTTAACGGCGGATAACCCTCATTCTGCTCGTACTCGATATCTGCGCCTAAAATCCGCAATGCATCCACCAGAATCCCGATCGGGCGTTCACACATTCTCGGTGTTCCCGTCATTCTTTTTTTCTGATTGGTAACCGCAAAATATGCCGTCAGAAAACGCATGGTTGTTCCTGCATCAATAACGTCCGCTGTATAGTCATCCGACTGCAGAAGCCGCTGCATGGTTTGTGAATCCCTTGCTTCTGAAATATTGGAAAGCGCGCATTGAAAACCCGTGAGGGCATTGATGATCAGGGCACGGTTGCATTCACTTTTGGAAGCGGCAAGGCGTATTTCGGTGCGTATGGGTTGCTTTGGAGGATGGACAATAATGGATTTCACTTCAAAAAATCAGATTAGTACAAGAATGCCGAACTGCTCGGCAGCGGTTTAACAATTCAATAGGTTTCCAGGACTTTCAGCTTGTTTCTTCCGTTTATTTTGAGAGAAGAAAAGGTCAGTTTGTAACAGAAAAATCCGGCTGCCATCAGCGAGCCTCCGACGATCAGCGAAGATCCGTCGGTTGTATATCGTTTGTTGTCAACACCTTTATTGAAAAAATCGGCTCCGATGTAAATAAGCCCTGCAAGTGGCAGAAGCGGCGCAGCCTGCGAGATAAAAGGAATCTGACGTGAAACTTTCAGCAAACGCACATCTTTCAGCAGCACTTCCTGGTAGTCCATTCTGCCGACAGCCTCGTTGATAACGGCAATGCTGAAAGAAGAATCGGTTACGCCGGCAATGGTTTCATTGAAGCGGATGGTTTCGTTGCGCATCCTGAACTTGATATTATCGCCCGGGAAAAAACGGTAACGATGAAATCCGCCGATCACGGGCGAGGCGTCGAGAACCAGGTATTTTTGGCCAGGAGAGGCAATAATCCGATTGGTATTATTCTGTTTGAGGAAAAGTTCTTCGCTGGAAAGTGCTTTTTTAGGGTCATAATGATCCTGCGACCATGCTGTCAGATTCCCCAGGAAAAGTAAAAGGACAATAGCAAGTATTTGTCTCATAGCGTAAAAAGAATGGTTCAAATATAGGGAATCATTCTTTTAAACGGGCAAAAGTGTTGCATTGTTGCTCAATTTATATGCTTTGGATCAATCTTCTTCCATGGTTTCTTCCTTTGGGACTTTGACGGACACACCGCCTGAAATCACCATTTTCATGATGTCCGTCGAGGCAACTTCCAGAGGCGTAACCTGCTCTGCGGGAACGATGAAGAGCTCGCCGGACAAAGAGTAAGACAAAGGCATGTACACGGCAACATGACCATTAATTTTCAAATGGCTGAGGTCATTCTGCGTAATAAAACCGATCTTTTTTATTTGCGTATCCTTGTACATCGTCACAAGAACCGGCTGGTTGAATTTCTTCTTGTCGCCTACAAAAGCAAGGATAAGGTCTTTGATCGAATAATAAATAAGACTGACAAGCGGCACACGGCGCAGGATACTTTCTGCAAAGCTGAAAAACGACTGCGGCACAATGGTGGAAAAGAAAAAGCCAAGCAGGATAATTCCCAGCAGAATAATCAGAAAACCCAGTCCGGGCAGATACAGATACTGGTTGCCGGAAACGGGAATGTTGATCGGAATGATGTTGTCCAGATACTCGATTCCAGTCCATATGATCAGTAAAGTGACATAAAGCGGCGCAACGAGAACAAGCCCGCGAATGAAGTAGCGGATGATTCGTTTTAAAAGAGAATTTTTTCCTTCCATTAAAATTGATCTGATAATTATTTTGGAAATTACTGTAAGTCAAAAGAATAGGTTTTTACAAACAGAACAGATCCTGCATCTGTTTTTGCCGGGACCAATAAAAAGCAGATCCGCAATATGAAAAATTGGACTATGCCGATTGAATTAGGATATTTGCAGCTTCGCGCTTCAAACCGCATTTCAGAATACGCGTATAAAATTAATCAGAAGTTCATTCAATTGAATTATATGTATCAGGCCGGCTATTTAAAACATTTTACAGAAGAAGTTTTCCTTGCCATCGGTTGTCCGGAGCAGGAAGCCAAGCTGGCCGCTCAGGTGCTGGTCAGTGCAGATCTGCGCGGTGTGGATTCGCACGGCATTGCACGGCTGGCCGGCTACGTACGCCTGTACGATCACGGAAGGCTAAATCCCAAACCGGAGATAAAAGTCGTTTATGAAACGCCAAGTACCGCCGTTGTAGACGGAGATCGCGGACTGGGACTGGTCGTAGCGCCGAAAGCCATGGAAGTTGCCATGGAAAAGGCGGAAAAAGTCGGTTCCGGCTGGGTTTCCGTACGCAATTCCAATCACTTTGGAATCGCCGGTTATCATGCCATGCTGGCGCTGGAAAAAGAGATGATCGGCTGGACGATGACCAACGCCGCGCCTTTGGTAACGCCTACTTTCTCACTTGAAAAACTGCTGGGTACCAATCCAGTTGCGGTGGCAGTTCCGGCTCTGGAAGAGCCTCCTTTCGTGGCAGACTTTGCGTCTACGGCAGTGGCTTACGGCAAATTTGAAATTCTTCAGCGCAAAGGGTTGCCTGCTCCGCTCGGTTGGGCGCAGGACGCAGAAGGCAACGCAACAACGGATTCCAATGCCGTCAAGAGCGGCGGCGGATTATTGCCGCTCGGTTCTGACCGCGAGCACGGAAGCCATAAGGGATACGGGCTGGGCGCCATTGTGGATATTTTTTCAGGCGTTTTGTCAGGCGCCAACTTTGGCCCTTGGGTGCCGCCGTTTGCAACGGCCGGGTTTATGAATGCACAGGAAGGGGTCGGTCTGGGAACAGGTCATTTTCTGGGCGCCATGCGGATCGACGGGTTTCGTCCGGCAGAGGAGTTTAAAAAAGATATGGACAAATGGATCCGTGCTTTTCGCGGCGCAAAGGCAGTTGAAGGACAGAAAGTGCTGATTCCCGGCGATCCGGAACGCGAAGCGGAAGCAGACCGGTTTACAAATGGAATCGCTTTGCTGGAACCTGTCGTTTTGTCATTAGATGAACTGGCAAAGCGTTTTAATATACCTTTTGAAAATAACCTTTAATTTTTTGTTTAAAAATCATTTATCGCAGCTTGCAGCCATGCGCTGACAGCCAAAAGCAAAAAACACATGTCCCGTAATTTCAAGGTAGGATTGTTTGTCACACTGGCCATTCTTACAACCACTTTCACTTTTTACTTCTGGCAGATTTTTAAAACGCCCAATCTGCAGGTCGACAAACAAACCAGCTTTGCATTACTGATTCCTGAAGGCGCCACTTACAAAACGGTTCTGGACACGCTTAACAAGCATGAAGTGATCAATGACCATATCTCGTTTCAGTTTCTGGCCAAACTGCTGAAGTACCCCGATAAAGTAAAACCCGGAAGGTATGTCATCAAGCCGAATTCCAATAATTACATCGTTATCAAAAAGCTGATTTCAGGCAATCAGGATGCGGTACGGCTTACTTTCAACAACATCCGGCTGAAAGAAGACCTGATCAAAAGAATCGGAAACCGGTTTGAATTCGGTGAAGACAATTTCCGGAAGGCGCTCAACAGCCCGGAGGTTTGCCGCAAATACGGATTGGACACCCTGACAATTGTTTCCATGTTTTTGCCCAATACGTATGACATTTACTGGACAACCGGTACGGAAAAGTTTCTGGACCGGATGCATAGTGAATACAAGAAATTCTGGACGGACGAAAAAATTGCAAAAGCAAAAGAAATCGGGCTCACGCCTGTGCAGGTTTCGATCCTGGCATCTATTGTAGAAGAGGAGCAGGCGCGGAAAGTGGACGAAAGGCCCAAAGTAGCAGGGCTGTACATCAACAGGCTGCACGCACAAATGCCATTGCAGGCTGATCCGACAATTAAATTTGCATTGCAGAACTTCGGCATCAAACGCATTCTGAACGATCAGCTGCGAATCATTTCGCCTTACAATACGTATGTCAATGTCGGTTTACCGCCGGGCCCGATCCGTGTCGCTGATTTGAATTCGCTGAATGCCGTTCTGAATTACGACAAGCATGATTATGTATATATGTGCGCCAAAGCCGATTTGTCCGGTTATCATGCATTTGCCACCAATTATACGGATCATCTGAACAATGCGCGCATGTACCAGGCCGAATTGAACAGATTGAAAATTATGAAATAACCATGTTCACATACGAAGTAAAGGGAATAAGGGTCCGCTACGCCGATACGGACCAGATGGGTTATGTGTATTATGGAAATTATGCGCGCTATTATGAAATCGGCAGGGTAGAAGCATTGCGGAGTCTGGACTTTCATTACAAGGCAATGGAAGATGAGGGCGTTATGATGCCGGTTTATGAAAACCGATCGCGTTATCTGAAGCCGGCGCGGTACGACGATGAACTCAGCATTAAGGTCATACTTAACGAAATACCGGGAATCCGGGTCGTTTTTCATTACGAAATACGAAATCAGCACCATGTGCTGCTCAATACCGGTGAGACCACGCTTGTTTTTCAAAGACGGGATAACGGCAAGCTTTGCATGGCACCCGAAAAGCTGCTTGACAAACTGAGAGGTTATTTTTGAATCCGGAAATAAACAGAAAACAGTATATGCTTGAGAAGCTGTTGAGAAACCGATATGTCAAGCAGATTATCCTTTGGCTGCAGAGGCCGTTGCTGCTCGGCAAAACGGTTTCATTGTATGACGTGCTGCTTAATCTGGTAAAAAGCAATGATAAATTTGACATAGACCAGCGTGCCTCGGCCGTGGCTTACAGCCTGACGCTTGCTTCCTTTCCGGCCATTATTTTCCTTTTTACACTGATTCCCTACATTCCGATCGAAAATCTGGATCAGCAGATTATGGAAATGCTGCGCGAGAATATTCCGAGAGGAATTTACGAGGATGCCGATCAGACCATTATGGATATCATCAGCCGGCCGCGCAAAGGCGTGCTTTCATTCGGTTTCATATTTGCCATGATTGCTTCAACCAACGGAATGATGTCGCTCATGCGTTCGTTTGATATGGTTTATGAAGACGTGGAAACGAGGGGTTTTCTGAAAAGCAGAGGAATTGCCACGCTGCTTACCTTGCTGCTGATTGCAGTGCTTTTCCTTTCGGTTATTCTGCTCATTGTCGGAGACGGCGTCATGCATATTGTAAGTGAATGGCATATGCTGAAAGACAACTGGATTATCGTGCTTCTGAACATCACCCGTTACCTGATCAGTTTCGGATCGCTGATGCTGACGATTTCCTTTATTTACCGGTTTGCCCCGACGCACGGCAGGCAGCAAAATTTTGTCAATACAGGTTCCATTGTTGCTTCCATCCTCATCATTGCGGCTACTTACGGGTTTTCATTTTACCTTTCCAATTTCAGTTCCTACAACAAACTTTACGGTTCCATCGGCACCATGATTGCGCTTATGATCTGGCTGTATCTGCTGGCATTTGTAATCATCCTCGGCTTTGAAATCAATGCCGGAATTCTGGCTGCAACCAGAAAACAGCGATCGTTGATACATTGATTTGCCGTAAAATAACTATCCGGCATATTTATCTTCATTGTTGATAATTTTGTGAACTGCGGCTGAAATCAGGTTTGTTTCCATGCCGTTGAAGGTGTGGAACCGGTATGACAGCGATCTGAAATGGAAGAGAAACAACAACCTGAAGTCAGCATTATCCTGACGGCCTATAATCAGGAAAAGTACATCGGAGAAGCCCTTGAATCCGTTCGCCAGCAGACTTATCCCGCCATTCAGCTTATTGTTATTGACAATGCCAGCACCGACAGGACTTTGTCTATCATTGAACAATACAAAGAAACTTCCCCCGCTTTCCTGCTGATTAAAAACGCAAATAATAAGGGCCTTTGCAAAGCATTCAACCAGGGGCTTGCGGCTGCGTACGGGAAATATGCCATTGATCTTTCCGGCGATGACGTGCTGATGCCGGAACGCGTTGCAAAACAGGTAAAATCATTCGAAGCACTTACAGATGACTACGCCGTGGTTTTTACCAATGCGGTTTATATTGATACGGACGGAAAGGAAAAGAAGACGCATTATCCGGTTGATGTCAATGGAAAATCCCTGCAGAAAGTACCGTCCGGTGATGTTTACAAGAATGTCCTGGAAAAATATTTCATTTGTACGCCGACCATGATGATGCGGACATCCGTGCTGCATTATCTGGGCGGTTACGATGAATCGCTCCATTTTGAAGATTTTGATTTCTGGGTCCGTTCGTCGGCACAGTTTCACTATTTTTATCTGGATGAGGTTCTTACCAAAAAGAGAATGGTGCCTGGTTCTTTATCGGCCAGGGTGTATCAGAAAGGAAGTGGAATCCTTTTTTCGTGTTACGAAGTTTGTAACAAAGCATATGATCTGAACCGCGATCAGGAGGAATTTGATCTGCTTGCTGCCAGAATACGTACGTTTATCAGAAAATGTCTGTATGCCGGAGAATTCGAACTTGCAGAGCAGTTTTGCAAGCTTTTAAACTACATTGAGAATCCCGGCTGGCAAACGGAACTGATTATGGTACTGTGCAGATTACGTCTTCCGGTGAATTCCCTGTATCGTTTTTATCTAAAAAACTTAAAAAAAGTTGGATAATCAGGAAGGATTTGTGCTTTGTGATTGTTAAATTATAAAGAGAATTTTTTCTATGCCTGCTGAATTTATTAAAATTTACCCCCAGAATCCCGATGAAAGAAGAATCCTGCAGGTTGTAAACTGCCTTCGGGACGGTGGTCTGGTTATTTATCCTACGGATACGGTGTATGGTCTGGGCTGTGATATTTATAATGCACGGGCAGTGGAGCGGATCGCCAGGATCAAGGGTATTAAGCCGCAAAAAAATGATTTTTCATTCATATGCTACGATCTCAGCCACATATCCGATTTTGCCAGAGTTGAGAACGCAGCTTTCAAAATCATGAAACGGGTTTTGCCGGGACCTTACACTTTCATTCTGGAAGCCACCAGCAACGTTCCGAAATTACTGAATACAAACAAGAAAACCGTTGGGATCCGTGTTCCGGACAACCTTATTCCGAGGCTGATTGTAAAACAGCTGGGCAATCCGATTGTAACAACTTCGATAAAAGATGACGATGAAGTTATCGAGTATTCTACTGATCCGGAATTAATATACGAAAAGTTTCAGCATCAGGTGGACATGGTTGTTGATGGCGGATATGGCGGAAATGTTGCATCCACGATTGTAAAAGCGGATTCCGGGAATTTTGAAATTGTTCGGGAAGGCCTGGGCGATGTGAGTGTTTTCCTGTGAAATCAGAATTGTAATGATTTAAGCCGTTCATGAACAAGGCGGTTTTGGTAAAATAATTATTATGAATTTTTTGATAATATCATAAGCCTTTAGCATATTTGGTAGTGCCGGATTTTTTTTCTATAAACAAACAGTGCCGGGAAGTGCGGCTTGAACTGCAGTATTTGCCTTGTCTGGAATATTTCACCTGTATACTACAGTACGACCGTATTCACGTTGATATTGAAGAAAGGTATGTGAAGCAAACTTACCGCAACCGCTGTAAAGTGCTTACTACAAATAAAATTGATGTATTGACGGTACCGGTCAAAAGTTATGAAGCGGGCTGTCTTACAAAGGATGTAAAAATCGATTACAATCAGGACTGGGTACGTCGTCACCTGGGATGTTTTAAATCGGCATACGGGAAGTCTCCGTTTTATGAGTTTTATGCACCCGGGCTGCTACGGATTTACCAGAAGAATTTCGCTTTTCTTGTTGACCTGAATTATGAATTATTGACATTTTGTCTTAAATTGGTTGGAGTCAAAAAGGAAGTCATGTACAATTTGTCAGGTGAAATAAATAGACCGGAGTGTGTGGTTAATGATATTTCGCTTATAAACAACAGGAAAGGCAATAATTTATTCAAATATTATCAGCCAGTACCTTATTATCAAACCTTCGGGAATGATTTTGTGAGTAACTTAAGTATTGTTGATTTACTTTTCAATATGGGGCCGGAAGCAAAAAGTGTTTTGTTAAGATCCTGTAAGTCTCAGTAAGCTATTTTGAACAAACAAGGATCAAGTAGCATTTAGAATATTAAAACACTTTTTATTGCTACACAATGGAAGCAAAATTTTCGAATAGAGTGAAAGAAGTAATCTCGATGAGCCGGGAAGAAGCCCTGCGTCTCGGGCATGATTACATTGGAGCAGAGCACTTGTTATTAGGAATGATTCGTGAGGGCGATGGAGTTGCGATTGGTTTACTGAAGAAACTTGGCGTTTCCCTGGATGATGTAAGGCAGCATATCGAGCAGGCTACAAAAGGCGCTGCTACCAATAATGTCAAGAATCTTCAGAATATTCCTTTGACAAGGCAGTCAGAAAAGGTATTAAAGATTACATATCTGGAAGCCAAGATATTCAAGAGTACTTTAATCGGGACCGAGCACTTGCTTTTGTCTATATTAAGGGATGAAGATAATGTCGGAACCCAGATATTGCATAAATTCAATGTTAACTACGAAGTCATCAAAGAAATGTTAGAATATCAATCATCAGGATCCAGACCTCATATGGGTCCGGAGACCGAAGACGGAGATGATGAAGCAAGAGGTGGCATGTTTGGAGGCGGAAGTGGTTCCGCATCCGGAAAAGAGTCAAAAGGAGCTGAAAAATCCCGCACACCTGTATTGGACAACTTTGGACGGGATCTGACCAAAATGGCCGAAGTCGGTAAACTGGATCCGATTGTAGGACGTGAAAAAGAAATCGAGCGCGTTGCACAGATCTTGAGCCGTCGTAAAAAGAACAATCCGATTCTGATTGGTGAGCCCGGTGTTGGTAAAACAGCCATTGCAGAAGGTCTTGCTTTGAGAATTGTTCAGAAAAAAGTATCACGCGTTTTGTTTGGAAAACGTGTTGTAACGCTTGATCTGGCTTCGTTGGTAGCCGGAACCAAATACCGCGGTCAGTTTGAAGAAAGAATGAAAGCGGTCATGAACGAGCTTGAAAAATCGCCGGACGTTATCCTTTTCATTGACGAGCTTCACACGATTGTAGGTGCTGGCGGTGCATCGGGTTCTCTGGATGCATCCAACATGTTCAAGCCTGCATTGTCACGCGGTGAAATTCAATGTATCGGTGCAACCACACTGGATGAGTATCGTCAGTATATCGAGAAAGATGGTGCCTTGGCACGTCGTTTTCAGATGGTTATGGTGGATGCAACTTCCATCGAAGAAACCATTCAGATTCTTGAAAACATCAAGGATAAATACGAAGATCATCACCATGTAAATTATACGCCGGAATCAATCAGCACAGCTGTAAAATTATCGGAGCGCTATATTACGGATCGTTTTCTGCCGGATAAAGCCATTGACGTTCTGGACGAAGTAGGCGCACGCGTTCACATCAGCAACATTACGGTTCCTGAGGACATTCTGCTTCTTGAAGAACAGATCGAGAACATCAAACAGGAAAAAAACAGGGTTGTCAAAAGCCAGAAATACGAAGAAGCAGCACAGCTCAGAGATCGTGAGAAAAAATTGATTGATCAGCTGGAACGTGCCAAACTTGCCTGGGAAGAAGAAACCAAGCAAAAGCGTTATACCGTTACAGAACAGAACGTTGCGGAAGTAGTCGCCATGATGACGGGTATTCCGGTAACCAACGTTTCCATGGACGAAGGCAAGAAATTGCTGAACATGGCCGACGAGCTTAAAGCTAAGGTAATTGGTCAGAATCCGCCGATTGAAAAACTGGTTAAAGCCATTCAGCGTACAAGAGTCGGTTTGAAAGATCCTAAAAAGCCAATCGGTTCATTTATTTTCCTCGGACCAACCGGTGTAGGTAAAACCGAACTTGCGAAAGTTTTGTCTACTTATCTGTTTGATAAAGACGATTCTTTGGTGCGTATCGATATGAGTGAGTACATGGAGAAATTCAGCGTATCCCGCTTGGTAGGAGCTCCTCCGGGATATGTAGGTTACGAAGAAGGTGGTCAGTTGACTGAAAAAATCCGTCGTAAACCGTACAGCGTTGTCTTGCTGGATGAAATCGAGAAGGCGCATCCGGATGTATTTAATATTCTCTTGCAAGTTCTGGACGATGGTATTCTGACGGACGGACTTGGACGCCGTGTCGATTTCAGAAATACGATCATTATCATGACATCCAACATTGGTGCACGTGATCTGAAAGACTTCGGTACGGGAATCGGTTTCTCTACAAGAGCGAAAACTGAAAACCAGGATGACATCATGAAAGGCACGATTCAAAGTGCACTTCGCAAAGCGTTCTCGCCTGAATTCCTGAACCGTCTTGACGATGTGATTGTCTTTAATTCATTGCAGCGCGAAGATCTGCACAGAATCATTGACATTTCTCTTGGCAAACTGTTCAACCGCGTAAAAGGTTTGGGTTATGAAATTGAACTTACAGTAGCTGCGAAAGACTTTTTGTCGGATAAAGGGTACGATCCGCAATACGGAGCACGTCCATTAAACCGGGCCATTCAGAAATATCTTGAAGATCCCGTTGCAGAAGAAATCCTGAAAGGTGACTTGCGTGAAGGTGACGTACTGGTTGCCAATCATGAAGAAAACAGTGAACAACTTGTTATCAGTGTTCGTAAGAAAGAAGAGGAACTGGCCAACTAAGCCGTTCATTCCGGAATGCAGCAATTATGCAAAAAGGCAGGTCGTACGATCTGCCTTTTTTTGTTTGCAAATATTAACACCGTATGCTGAAAAGGAAAATACGTTTTTAGCAAAATCCCGTTATGATTTAGTTTATATTTAGCCCCAGAAAATTCGTATATTAAAATGAATGTAAATTCCTGCAAAATCCTGTTTATTATTGGACTGCTTCTGAGTTTTCCGGCTTTTGATTCCGCTGCACAAAAACTTCCTTCCGGTCCGCAGGTAATGACATTTTTTTCGGATGCTGACGATACGGAGCAGCCTTATGGCCTCTATATACCAAAGAATTTTGATGAAAATAAAAAGTATCCGCTTGTGATTATGCTGCATGGCGCAGGCGACAATCACCGGCTTTCACTCCGCAGGGTTTTCGGCAAAAGTAATGCGGAAGGAGAAACGGATGTAGAAGCCACCAGGTATTTTCCGCAGTGGGAAAACGTGGATTTCATTGTTGCATCGCCGCTGGCAAGAGGAACTGCGGGTTACCAGGGAATTCCGGAAGAAGACGTTTATGACGTTCTGGATGATGTTAAAAAACGCTTTAAAATTGATAAAAACCGGATTTACCTGACCGGTTTGTCCATGGGTGGCGGCGGTACGCTCTGGCTTGGACTTACACGGCCTGACATATGGGCTGCCATTGCGCCGGTTTGTCCTGCACCGCCTAGCGGCACTTTCGATCTGGCTCCCAATGCGCTGAACTTTCCGATCCATTTTTTTCATGGCGATGCTGATCCCGTAGTGCCTGTTTCCGGAACGCAGAAGTGGGTTTCAGAATTACAGAACCTGGGTGTGGAAGTTAGTTACAAGGAGTTTGTAGATGTGAAACATGACAGCTGGGTCAGTGCTTATGATAATGAATTTATCTTCGAATGGTTCGGACATGCGGAAAGAAACCCTTATCCGGATCGTGTGAGATTTGTGAGCAAACTTTACAAATATGACAAGGCATTCTGGGTGAAATTTGACAAGATCAGTGATGGAATGCTGGCAGAAATAGATGCAAGATTTTCAAAGGCCAACAACATAGCCATTACAACAAAGAACCTGAATGCATTTACACTGAACCTGAAAAATCATCCGAAATTCAGTAATGCATCGGGTGTGAGTTTTAAGATTGATAATAACGAAATCAATGCAAAAACGGACAGCGTCGTTTCATTTGTAAAAAAGAACAATGCCTGGGTAGTTGGTACAATAACCGGCAACTCTGCAATGACGAAGAGAAAAGGAGCAGAAGGGCCGCTCTTCGATGCTTTTTCATCCCGGCATGTTTATGTCTACGGAACAGCCGATAATCCTTCTCAGGAAGAGTTGAAACGCAGAATGGATATCGCAAACCAGGCTGCGGACTGGGCACAATACCGCGGTCCTTTTCTGGGCAGAATGATGTTCTTTCCCCGCATATTGTCTGACAAAGAAGTACGGCCAAGTGATCTGGAAAGCGCTAATCTGATTTTGTTTGGAACCAAAGAAACCAATAGTTTGATTGCAAGGCATGCAGACAAATTGCCGCTGCACCTGAATTCCGCTGACAAAGATTACGGCTTGTTTTACATATTTCCGATTGATAAACACTACGTAGCCATCAGTTCCGGATTGCCTTGGTGGACAGGCATGAAGGAAGAAGGTTTACCGTTTGTTCCTGTCATGCACCGGAAATTGCCGGAATTCAAAGATCTCGTTTTCTTCAAAGGCTCGATTTTAAATCCTGTTGCAGAAGGGTATTTTTCAGAAAACTGGCAGTTGACGGATGAAATGAAGAAAGCAATGGCAGGTTCCAACGTACTTAGCATTACCAAATAAAAACAATCATATAATTACAATTTAAAAATGAAAAGCACAGAAAATATTTCCCGCAGATCGTTTGTAAAAGCAGGAGCTTTGCTGATGGCAACACCGGTGTTATCGAATTGGGAAATGAAAGCATCTTCGAAAGTCGGATTGCAACTTTATACGCTGCGAAATGAGCTTTCAAAGGATCTGGAAGGCACTTTGAAAAAGGTTGCGGCAATCGGGTATAAAGAAGTGGAACTATTCGGGTATACGGACGGGAAATTTTTTGGTAAAACAACCAAGGAGTTCAAGGCAATGCTGAAAAGCCTTGGACTAGATCCGGTAAGCGGCCATTATGGTGCCGGTGTAGAAAGAAAAGATGTAAAAGGTACATTAAGCAATGACTGGCAGCGCGCTGTAGACGATGCAGCTGAACTGGGCCAGAAATATGTAAACTGTGCTTACTTGACGGATGCGGAAAGAAAATCTACTGACGACTATAAAAAGTACGTTGATCTGTTTAATAAATCAGGAGAAGTTGCTAAAAAGGCTGGTCTGCAGTTTGGTTATCACAATCATGATTTCGAATTCAAGAAAATGGACGGGCAGCTTCCATACGACCTTATAGCAAGTACTGATCCGGAACTTGTCAAACTGGAACTGGATTTGTACTGGATAGTAAAAGCCGGAATGGATCCTGTCGATTTGTTCAAGAAATATCCGGGCCGTTTCCCTTTGTGGCATGTAAAAGACATGGATAAAGGCGATCAATCGTTTGCAGAAGTCGGAACGGGTTCCATTGATTTTAAGAAGATATTTGATGCACGTAAAATCGCCGGTATGACTCACTTTTTTGTGGAGCAGGATGTGGCCAAAAGGCCGCCGGTTGAAGCGATTGAAATCAGCTTTAAAAATGTGACAAAAATGAATGTATAAAAAATATAAAAAGACCCGGCCGCATGGCAGCCGGGTCTTCCAAATTAGCAGATAAAAATATCAGTTTGTTAACTGTAACTTAAGTTCATTCAATCGGCTGCGAAGCGAAGCATCCACCTGACGGTCATCAATCCTGAGAATATAACCTCCGATCAGACTTGTATCGACTTTTTCGCTCAGATCAACAGTACTTCCTGTCGCGGAGGCAACAATGCCTTTAAACTGTTCACGCAATTCCGCTGTAAGCGGCGTGGTTGTAATAACCGTTGCTCTCTGAATTCCGCGGTAAAGATTGTAGCTTTTAATAAATTCGGCTGCAATCTCGTCCAGAATTGCCTCTCTGTTCTTTTTGGTAATAATGGTATAAATCGCATAGGAAACCGGATTAACTCGGTTTTCAAAAAGCGATTTTAGAATTCCAAGCTTTTTTTCATGACGTACGACCGGGCTTTTTAGTGCCAGCATCAGGCCACGGTTCTTATCGGCAGTGTCTTTGAACAATAACATATCCTGATAAACTTCTTCCAGAACGTTCTGCTCTTTCGCAAGTTCGATCAGTGACTTTGCATATCGGGAAGCAACTATACTTACTGACATCGGAAATTAATTTTATAAATTTTAATTAAGACGTGCAGATGAAGCAAGTTCTGCAATAAGGCTTTCCTGCGCTTCTTTATCTTTCAGTTCACGCTGCAAAACCTTTTCAGCAATTTCCAGGGAAAGCACAGCTACTTCTTTTCTGATTTTGGAAACGGCAAGCTGTTGTTCGTTACGAATAGTCTCACGCGCGCCTTCTATCATTTTTTGGGCTTCAACAGCAGCCTTGTCTTTGGATTCCAGAATGGTACGGTCAGCAGCTTCTTTGGCATCACGCAGAATCTGGTCGCGTACAGCATTGGCTTCTGCAATCAGCTTTTCGTTATCCGATTTCAGCTGAATCATTTCTGCTCTTGTTCTTTCCGCAAGATCCAGAGCGCCCTGAATTTCATTTTCGCGATCTTTAAGGCCTTTGATGATTGGTTTCCATGCAAACTTTGCCAAGATGAAAACAACCAGTAAGAATACCACCAGCATCCAGAAAATAAGGCCTGGGTTTGGAGTAAGCAATGACATAGTATAAATGAGTTTTGAGTGTAAGATTAATAAAGGATTGATCCTTTTACTTTTTTCTCTCTTTATTAAAAAGTTGTGGAAGCCTAATGCTTCCACGATGCATTTCATTTACTTTCATGCCTAGTGCTATGAAAGCAGGGCTGAATCAGCCCGAATTTTTTTACTAAAGCTTGAACGAAATAAGCAGACAGATAACCGCTGCAAAAAGCGCCACAGCTTCGATAAGAGCAGCGATGATAAGCATGGCAGTCTGGATAGCACCGGCAGCTTCCGGCTGACGAGCGATACCTTCAACAGCACTTCCACCGATTTTACCAATACCAAGGCCAGCACCGATAGCAGCAAGACCTGCACCGATAGCAGCACCGAAAACTGCAAGACCTGCACCGCTTTGTTCTGTAGCCTGAAGCAAAATTTGAAGCAACATAATTGTGTTTGTTTTAAATATAAATTAATAAAAGAGAATGCGAATTAATGTCCGAGGTCAGCATCGTGGTTATCTTCAATCGCACTTCCGATGTACATGGAAGACAAAAGCGTAAAGATGAAAGCCTGAATGAAGGCAACCATGATTTCAATGAAGTTCAGGAAAAGAGCAAACAGTGAAATAACCGGTGCGATGACAAAACTCTGGAAAATAAAGATCAGTCCGAAAAGACTTAAAAGGATAATGTGGCCCGCTGTAATGTTGGCAAATAACCGCACCATCAATGAAAACGGTTTCATGAACACACCCACAATTTCAACCGGAATCATAATCAGCAACAACGGAGCAGGAACGCCGGTCGGTTTGACAAGGTGTTTGTAATAATGACCGTTTGCATTCAGGTGAACGATAATGAAAGTCAGTACGGCAAGCGTCATCGTTACGGCAATATTTCCGGTCAGGTTGGCCGATCCCGGCAACAGACCAAGAATATTGTTGATCAGGATAAAAAAGAAAAGTGTCAGCAAATAAGGCAGATACTTTTCATACTTGGGTCCGACATTCGGTTTCACGACTTCATCCCGGATAAACAGGATAATTACTTCCATTGCAGACTGAAAACCTCTTGGCGCTTTGCCTTTATTGTTTTTGTACCAGCTTGCAATGCTTGTAAAGACAAGAATCAGAATTACGGCACTCAGCAGCATGGAAGCTACGTTTTTCGTAATCGAAAAATCGTAAATCTTGCGGGATTCATCAACCGGAACAATCTGCTCCGATTCACCGTGAACCAGATGATAGCCGTTGTATTCGTGGTGCTCGTTATGGAAGTTGGAAGAAGAAAAAACCTCGATTCCACGGTCGGCGGAGTAAAGAATAACAGGCAAAGGAATGGTTACGCCATGCGTCATTTCCCATTCATGAGAATCGGCAATATGGTGCATGATCATGCTCCCGATATCAAACTTTTCTTCCGACTCTTCAAGATTATGTTCAATTTTATGCTCTTGCTCATTAATACCTTCGGCAACTCCGCCAGACTCGTGCTGGGTGGGTTCCGCTGCATGGGCAGGAGCATTGAAAAGGCAGGTTGCCACAACTAGGGCCGTAGTAAAAAACAGTCTCAAATGGGTATACATAAAGGCTTGAAATGCTATGCTTTGTCAATCGCGGCGCAAGTTACGATACAAACCATATATTTCAAAGCATGTATAAAATAAATAGAGTGCAAAAAAGTTGATGACAAATAGTAATGAATCAGTTAGCCCGTTATACAAAAACAGTGCAATAAACACAAGGCTGAGAACAATCCGGCCTGCGATTGTGGAAATGTAAAAGGTGACAAATTTTTCCCGTTTGTTTCTGAAACCGAATTCCATTAACCTGTGAATGAAAAAGGACAGCCCGAAAAAGAAGGCCAGAATATACCAGATATGCCGGTGCAGGAAAAAATCGAAGTGAAAATGCTGAGCGAGGAAAAATACAATTCCAAGAACGGCTGTTGCTATAATGCTGCGTAACATGCGTAAGCTTTGATATTTACTTTTTCGTAAAACTTCTGATCAACATATACAGCGATGCAGCAATGGAAACCAGGGAAAGGATCAAGGTCCAGACCGGTACTTTGTTCTGCTGCCATTCGTCCAGCTTGTAGCCGCCATAAGTAAATAGCAGTATGGTGCCCAGCATCTGGGTTGCCATTCCGGAATACTTCAGAAATCCTGAAGACTGTTTTTTCAACGCGGATTTCCTTTCTTCACTGAACGGGTCAGGATTATTTTTCTTCATGGGGACACAAATAAAATATAATGTTAAAATTGCTCCAAATTTTAGAAATGACGTTATCTTCAATACGTAAATATTCAAATTACCGTTTTAGTTTTGCTTGTCAAGAAGATAATTAGACCATCCCTAATAGCCAAATTCGTGATCGACCGTTCCATTATTCATATCAGCCGGCTGTTACTATGCCTGATCTTTATAAGCTGTTTCTTTGCCTGTTCGCAATTCAGCTCCAGACGGGGTGCCATTGGTTTTCATAACCTTTCTGCAAGGTACAATGCCTATTTCATGGCAGAACAGGATTTGCTGAATGCCGAGTATGAAATGAAAAAGGCTTTTAAAGAAGATTATAATCAGATTCTGCCGATTTTGCTGCCAATGGACTCTGTCTTGTCCCTTCCCGTAAAACCGCAGCTTGAAAATGCCGTTAAAAAAGCTTCGATTGTCGCCGAAAAACACCAGAACAGCAAGTGGCTCGACAACAGTTATATTGTATTGGGAAAAGCGCGTTTATACATGGGAGAATGGCCGGACGGGCTTGAAGCACTGCGTTATGTATATGCAAACGGGCGTGATGAAAACGACAAGAACGACGCGCTGATTCTGCTCATGCGTGCCTACATTGTCCAGAAGGATTTTTCCAATGCACTTGGCGTAGCCGAGTACCTGAGCCAGCAAGCGCTGGATAAAAATTCAACGCGCGATTTTTATCTTACAAAAGCGTATCTGCACCAGCAAAACGGCGAATACCTTACTTCGGTTGCCATTCTGGAAGAAACTTTTCCCATGCTGAACAAATCCATTGAAACAGCCAGGATCCATTTTGCAGCTGCGCAGATGTACGACCGTCTCGGACAGTATGCGCTTGCAAACAAGCATTACAAAAGTGTGCAGCGAAATACGCCGGATTACAATCTTGGATTTTATTCATCCATGAATTCCCTTCAGAATGAAGTCGTGCTCAATCCGGAAAGAGATCTCTCTTCTGTCGGCTTTGAAAAAATGCTTCGTGACCGTAAAAATGACGATTTGAAGGACAAGATCTATTTTACAATGGGCTTGCTGGCTGAACACCGCAAACAAATACCCGAAGCCATTGAATATCTTCAGAAATCCGCTTTTGCTTCCAAAGGAACCAATACGCAGCAAAAGGCTTACACTTATCTTCAGCTGGCTCGTATCAACTATGAAGCGCTTGAAAATTTTGAAAAATCAAAGTCGTATTATGACAGTGCATTGATCATCCTTCCGGAAGAAGCGCCGGAATACAGGCTTGTTGCCGACCGTAAAAAGGCGCTGGACGATTTTGTAACGCAGTACATGCTTGTCGATATGGAAGACAGTCTTCAGAATCTTGCTAAAATGAATCCTGCGGCGCTGGACAATTATATCGACAACATCATTGAAACGCAGGAAAAAGCCAGAGTAGAGGAACAAAGAAAAGCCAGAGAAGAAATGGAACTGGCACAAAATGCAACCAGCCGGAGTACGCCAAACCCGATGATGAACGGAAATGAAAGAAGATGGGAACTGTACGATCCGGCTTTGATAAATCAGGGTAAAATAGAGTTCAAAAGAATCTGGGGAAACCGTCCGCTTGAAGACGACTGGCGGAGAAGCAGCCGCCAGCTTAAAACACTCGCAGCCGGAAATCCGGACAATCCGCTCGACTCTGCCGAAGCGCCTGTTGCGTCCTCGGACAGCATTATGAAAAAAGGCAGCCAGGAATGGAATGAACTGCATGATACCATGAAACAGAGCGTTCCGCTGACAGAGGCACAACTTGCAGAATCGCAGAAGAAAAAGGAAGACGCCCTGTATAATCTTGGTAAAATTTACCGCTTTGACCTGAAAGAACCGCAACGTTCGATTGCGACTTTTGAACGCATTCTTGCTGATTTTCCAAATACGCAGTACAAGGAAGAAATTTATTACCTTCTATACCTTACCTATGACGAAGGCAACAGCAATAAACTGGTCTGGAAAGACAAGCTGCTGAAAGAATACCCGACCTCCACGTATGCACGGTTGGTAAGCAAATCGCCGGATGCTGCAGGCAATGCGACTGCAATCGGGACCAATCCTGTAAAAGAATATGAAGCTGCTTACAAATTGTATCTGGACGGGAATTATTCCAAAGCACTCGACGACATTGAACAAAATCTTCCTGCCTACAAAGGCGGCCCGATGGAAGATAAATTTGCATTGCTGCGGGTTTTCATAATCGGGAAAGTACGGGGAAAAGAGGCTTATGCACAAGCCATTGAAGAATTTATGCGGTTGTATCCTTCCAGCGTATACCTTCCGAGACTAAAAGAAATGCAGGAACTTAATTCTGTATCGATGGGAAAGAGATAACTGTCTGAAATTGTATCTTTGTCCGTTTACTATTAAAATACCCTATCATTTATGATTGAATTACAACCCGGAAAGTACCGGCGCAGCATTGTTCGCCTCTGGCGTTTTGTTGCATTTGGGCTGGGTCTTGTTATACTTTACATTGTTGCCGTAAGTTTCAATTTTTTCTGGCTTTTCGGAGGAATGCCGGATTTAAAAACACTCGAGAACCCGAAAAGCGAACTTGCATCCGAACTGATCAGCGAAGACGGCAAATCGCTGGGCAAGTACTTTTTTGAAAACCGTATTTCCATTGACATCGCACAGATTTCACCGAATCTGATCAATGCGCTTATAGCAACCGAAGATGCGCGTTTTGTAAACCATTCCGGAATTGACCCGAGAAGCTTGCTGCGTGTTTTCAAAGGGATTGTTTCAGGAAATTCCAGTTCGGGCGGCGGCAGTACATTAACGCAGCAGGTTGCAAAAAACCTTTTCAATACCCGTTCCGAAGAATTTGAAGGCATTCTGGGAAAAATTCCATTGGTCAGAATTGTAATTGCCAAAACGAAAGAATGGATTCTGGCAGTGATTCTGGAACGGAAATATACCAAGCAGGAAATCATGAAAATGTACCTGAACACGGTTTCGTTCGGGAATAATACGTATGGAATCAAGGTTGCGGCCAAAACCTATTTCAACAAGGAAGCCTGGGACTTGAATGTGCCGGAAGCTGCACTGCTTGTCGGAATGCTTCAGAATCCGACGCTTTTTAATCCGCTTCGTTTTCCTGAAAATGCTTTGAACCGCAGAAATATCGTTCTTGGCCAGATGATGAAATACGATTATCTGTCTACGGATAAATTCGACCGCTATAAAGAAAAATCACTGGGACTGAATTTTACAGTTGACAGCCATAATACCGGTCTTGCGCCGTATTTCAGGGAGTCGATGCGCGGTTATCTTAAAAGCTGGATCAAAGTTTACAATGAAGAGCATGACGAAACTTATGACCTTTATACAAGCGGCCTGAGAATCTACACGACTATAGATTCACGCATGCAGCGGTATCAGGAAGAAGCACTGACGGAGCATATGAAGCAACAGCAAAAACTGTTTGATGCACACTGGAAAGGCCGTGATCCGTGGATAGACAAAAATGGAAAGGAAATTCCGGGATTCATTAATTCAGCTGTCCGGAAATCGCCGCATTTCATTTCACTTAAAAGGGACCTTGGCGAAGAGGAAGCATGGAGGATCATGAAGAAGCCGTATAAAATGAAGGTTTTCTCGTGGAATGGCGAAAAAGAAGTAACCATGAGCCCGATTGATTCCATTCGTTATTACAAGCGTTTTTTACGTGCAGGCATGATGTCCATGGATCCAAGGAACGGACATGTCAAAGCCTGGGTAGGAGGGATTAATTTCAAATATTTCAAATACGATCACGTCAAGCAAGGCTCCCGGCAGCCGGGTTCTACATTCAAGCCGTTTGTTTATGTTTCTGCACTTGACAAGAATTTCCTGACACCTTGTGATCATGTTACGGATCAGCCGATTTATTTCGGTCCGTCTGATGGCGCTCCAAGCGGCTGGTCTCCGCGTAATTCCAATAACAAATATTCCTATCAGGCATTGTCGCTGAGGCAGGCGCTTGGAAAGTCTGTGAATACGGTAAGTGCCTATCTGATGAAAATGGTGCGTCCCAAAACAGTTGTGGATTATGCGCACAAGCTGGGCATTACAAGCAATCTGCAGGCGGTGCCTTCGCTTTGTCTGGGAATCAGCGACGTTTCTGTTTATGAAATGGTTGGCGCTTATTGTGCCTTTGCAAATGGCGGTCATCGTACGGAACCAATGACTATCCTGCGTATTGAGGATCGTTACGGAAACGTTTTACAGGAATTTTTTCAGAAACAAAATCAGGAAATCAGTGAGAATATGGCATATAACATGCTGTATCTGATGCGTGGTGCTGTGGAAGATCCGGGCGGAACGGCGGGCCGGCTGAGACAATACGGCGTTACTGAAGGAAATGAAATCGCTGCAAAAACCGGAACGACATCCAATTATTCCGACGGCTGGTTTATGGGCATGACGCAGCATCTGGTTTCCGGCATCTGGGTGGGCGGTGAAGACCGAAGCATTCACTTCCGTACCATAGAATTGGGTCAGGGCGGACGCGTTGCCATGCCGGCATGGGGAATTTTTATGAAGAAAGTTTATGCTGATCAGACACTTGTGCAATACCGCAAGGGGCCGTTCAACAAGCCTGAAAATTATGTAAGAGAATGCGGCGGCGGTGTTGTCTCGGATAGTACCGATACCTATGTTCCGCCGTCCCGCTCGGATGATGAAGGTGTGTTATTTTAAAATAATGTGCCCTGATTTATGAATATTCTTGTTGCACCCGACAAATTTCGCGGTTCGCTGGAAGCAGCTGAGGTTTGCAGCGCAATAGAAAAAGGAATTCTGCTTGCTTTTCCCGATGCATGTGTTCATGTTGTTCCGCTTGCGGACGGGGGTGAGGGAACTGCCGAGATATTAACCAGACAGGCTTCCGGTTCCAGCGTAAAAGCCGATGTAAAGGACCCGCTTGGCAGACTGATAAAAGCTTCTTACGGAATTTCAGCAGATAGAAAGACAGCCTTTATTGAAATGGCTGCGGCCTCCGGACTGAGCCTTCTTACGGTTGAAGAACACAATCCGATGCTGGCCAGTACATTCGGAACCGGCGAACTGATAAAAAATGCACTGGATCAGGGCATCCGGGAAATAATTCTGGGAATCGGAGGCAGCGCTACAACAGACGGCGGAACCGGAATGGCAGCTGCTTTGGGCTTTCAGTTTTATAATCAGGAAAAACATCTTATTGAACCCAACGGCGCTTCGCTCAATGAAATAAAATCCATTGATTCCACGCATGCTGATCCAAGGCTGAACGATGTCAGCATAACGGTTGCATGTGACGTAACCAATCCGCTGACCGGATTGAACGGAGCCGCATACATTTACGGTCCGCAAAAAGGAGCCAGTCCTGAAATGGTCAAAAAGCTGGATGACGGCCTGAAGAATCTTACAGCAATTGCTTCTGAAACTTTCGGAAAAGATGTTAGCCGGAACCCGGGTGCAGGCGCAGCAGGCGGACTTGGAGCCGGTTGCTTATGGTTCCTGAATGCAGTTCTGAAAGACGGAACAAGCATTGTAATGGAACAATCCGGGATCACGCAATTGATTGAAAATGCGGATCTGGTGATTACGGGAGAAGGGAAAGTGGACGAACAGACGCTTAGCGGTAAAGTAGTAAAAGGTCTTGCCGGTTATTGCCGGAAATTTAACGTTCCGCTGGCCGTGGTGTGCGGAACCCTGCAGATTACTCCCGAGCAGGTCCGCGATGCTGGTATGACTTATGCTGTATCTGTCCTAAACCGGCCGATGGATCTGAATGTTGCACAAAAGGAGGCCTTTGACCTTGTTAAAGACGCAACTTTTCATCTTGTGAGGTTGTTTTTTTCAAATAGGTGAAAATGGTTGTGTAACTTATTGGACAAATTCATTTCCATTGTCCAGACAATCAAAAATTAAATGTCTGAATTCAATTATAAAGAAGAACTTTCCAAAATTCCTCTTGAGCCGGGTGTATACCGGTATTTTGATGAAACAGGAGAAGTTATATATGTTGGTAAAGCCAAAAGTCTGCGTAACCGGGTTTCCAGTTATTTCCTGAAATCCAATCAGCATGACCGTAAAACAAAGCGTCTTGTCAGTCAGATCCGACGTATTGAATATACCATTGTGTTAAGTGAATGGGATGCGCTGCTGCTGGAAAATCAGCTGATCAAACAGCTTCAGCCCAAGTTCAATATCCTGCTCAAAGACGATAAAACATATCCTTTTATCTGCGTTACGGATGAGCCGTTTCCACGCGTTTACCCGACGCGCAACCTGGATCGTAAAAAAGGTACTTTCTATGGTCCGTTTGCAAATCTGCGCTCCATGTACACGTTACTGGACATGTTCAAATCCTTGTATCAGATCAGGTCCTGTCAGCTTCCTTTAAATAAGGAAAACATCGAGGCGAAGAAATTTAAGGTTTGCCTGGAATATCACATCGGCAACTGCAAAGGCCCGTGTGAAGGGTTGCAGGGTGAAAAGGAGTATAATGCGGAAATTGAGCAGATTCATCATATTCTTAAAGGAAATCTGTCGTTGCCCCAGCAGTATTTCAAAGAAAAAATGCTTGAAGCTGCGGAACAGATGGCTTTTGAAAAAGCACATTCCTGGAAAACCAAAATCGAGCATCTTTCCAATTTTCAGAGCAAGGCTACGGTTATCAATCCAAGGATCGGGAATATCGATGTGCTTACAATTGTTTCGGACGAAGAAGCGGCTTACCTGAATTTTATGAAAATAAAACAGGGTTATATGGTTGCTACCCAGACAATTGAAGTCAGAAAAAAGCTGGATGAAAGCGATGCGGACATTCTGGCCATGATGATCGTGGAAATGCGTGCTACTTATGGCACCGAGGCAAAAGAACTGATTTCAAACCTGAAACCGGATCTTGAAATGCGGCTGGAAATTACCGTTCCGCAAATCGGCGACAAGAAAAAACTGCTCGATATGTCCATGAAGAATGTGATGTACTTCCGCAGGGAAAAAGCAGAAAGAAGAGAAGTGGAAAACACCGCAACTTCATCCAAAAAAGACCGTGTCCTGATCAGACTCAAAGCCGATTTGCAGCTGAAAACGCTTCCTCGGCATATTGAATGTTTTGATAATTCCAATATCCAGGGTACAAATCCTGTTTCGGCAATGGTCTGCTTTAAAGACGGAAAACCGTCCAAAAAAGATTACAGGCATTTTAATATCAAAACGGTTATCGGACCCAACGACTTTGCTTCCATGAATGAAGTCGTCGGACGGCGTTATCTGCGACTGATCGCGGAAGAGCAGCCCATGCCGGATCTGATTGTTATTGACGGCGGCAAAGGACAGCTCGGAGCTGCCTGCGATGCATTGAAGAGTCTGGGAATTTACGGCCAGGTTCCGATTATCGGGATTGCCAAAAGGCTGGAAGAAATTTATTTCCCCGAGGATTCTTTGCCTCTATATATTGACAAAAAGTCCGAATCGCTTAAACTCATCCAGCAAATCCGGGATGAAGCGCACCGGTTTGCCATTACTTTCCACCGCGACCAGCGAAGCAAGGGAAGCCTGATCAGTGAGCTGGAAAACGTTAATGGCGTGGGAAAAGTAACTGCCGCCAAACTGCTGAAACATTTTGGATCGGTACGCGGAATACGGGAAAGTTCGCTGGAAACACTTACCGAGCTGATCGGACTGGATCGTGCCAAAAAGGTCAGAGCTTATTTTGATGCAATGGCTCAGTAACGTTTTCAGCGCCGATGTGCAAGCCGGCCATATAGCCGGTTGTCCATGCATTCTGGAAATTGAAACCGCCTGTAATACCGTCTACATCCAGCACTTCTCCGCAGAAAAACAATCCGGGAACACTTTTGCTTTCCAGTGTTTCCGGCTTCACGTCCGCCAACGAAATTCCTCCGCAAGTGACAAATTCTTCTTTAAAAGTCGTTTTTCCTTTTACTTCGAACTGACTGTTTGTGAGCAGTTCCGTAATACGGTTTAATGATTTGTTGGTGGCTTCCGACCAGCGCAGCGTCTCACCGATTTCCGCTTTTTCTGCAAATGCTTTCCAAAGCCTCAGCGGAATCCCGAATCTTGCATGCGAAGTAATCTGTTGTTTGGGCGTTTTGACTTTTTCCTGAATCAGGATTTCACGGACCTGTTGCTCGTTGAAGTCCGGAAGCCAGTTTATTCTGCATGTAAAATGATAATTTTTTTCCGCCAGATCGCGCGCGCCCCAGGCTGATAATTTCAGAACTGCCGGCCCGCTGAAACCCCAATGCGTAATCAGCAGCGGCCCGCGCCATTCATGCTTTGTACCGGAAATTTTTACAAGCGCATCCTGAACTGAAACGCCTGCAAGCGGAAGCAAGTCGTTATCCGGCGTATTAAAAGTAAACAGGGAAGGAAGCGGGGAAACAATTTCATGATCATGCGATTGGAGCCAGCCAAACCCTTCGGGTTTCGAATAACCGCCCGTTGCAATCAGCAGGCGGTCCGCATAAATGGTTTCATTCTGGTCGGTATACAAAAGAAATCCCTGCTGCGTATCGTTTGTGATCTTTGAAAACGACTTTACGGAAACGCCTGTACGGATTTCTACATCCGCATTTCTGGCAGCTTTTAAAAAGCAGTCAATAATCGTTTGGGAAGAATCGGAAACCGGGAACATGCGTCCGTCCGGTTCGGTTTTCAATTTTACTCCGTGCTTTTCAAACCAGCTGATCGTAGCCGTGGCGTCAAAACGGCCAAGAAGCTTGCGTAGCAGTTTTTCACCTCTTGGATAATTTTTGATAAAAAACCGCAGATCGGACGGATGATGCGTGACATTGCATCTTCCGCCGCC
The DNA here is from genome assembly GCF_005860765.1 of Dyadobacter sediminis. Classification (GTDB taxonomy): domain Bacteria; phylum Bacteroidota; class Bacteroidia; order Cytophagales; family Spirosomataceae; genus Dyadobacter; species Dyadobacter sediminis. The sequence goes on from NZ_VCEI01000025.1 coordinate 330,851, forward strand.
TGAAATGCGTACTTTATTCAATACGGTCCTGTTTTTTTCAATTATAAAAATCCTTGCATCCGGATAATTTTCTGCTGCTGTAATGGCAGCCATAAATCCCGAAGCGCCTCCGCCAACGATTGCAATCTGCATGAAATAACTTTTAAGATCATGATGAAAAAGACAGGCAGGTTATAAAAGTTCCAGATCAATTTGAAAATTGCTATTCACTTGTTGTACTTCAATTGCTGCCCTTTGAAAATTACCTGCAAGCCATTCTGGTTGTTATGAATTTAACTGGCTATCTATGATTAATGTTGCAGTGTATTTCAGGATATTCGGCTTTTCTGATTCATTGCTGTATTGCATAACAGCAGACGAAGGGAATAAAGTTTAACAGGAAGTTATTAAAATTTTTAACTTTGTAAGATACAGAAAACGGCAGCTTTCCATATCCAATACGCTTAAATCATGAAATACCAGTTATCATCCGACCAGATCTCGTCCAAAGTTGCAGGTGAAACTGTCATATTGAACCATAGCAAAGGCGCTTATTACGGGCTGGATGAAGTGGGCGTCCTGATTTGGGATACACTTGAAAAAGGGCCGCAGACCATGGATTCACTTTGTCAGGTTGTTGTAAATGAATACGATATAGACACGGAAACGTGTAAAAACGATATTGATGTGCTGCTGAAAGATTTGATTTCTGAAAAACTGGTGGAAATTGTTAAATAACTATTTTGGGCAAATCGGGTCAATTTATAAAAAGATGGAAAAGTCTGAGCTATGACGGAAAGGTAATCTTTCTCAAATCGGCTGTTTGCCTTTTGCTGATCAAAACGGGCCTTACATTACTGCCGTTTCTACAATTCAGAAGGTTGTTTCACCGGATTACCGAAACAAGTACAGTAAAGGAAGTTTCACCGCAGCAGATTGAACTTACCGTCTGGGCCGTGGATACGGCGGCCAACTTGCTGCCATTTGAACTACTCTGCCTGCCGCGTGCACTTGCTGCCAAATACCTGCTGCGAAAAGTACCTTCTCTGACACTTGAAATCGGCATTGAGGTAAATCCTGCAAAGCATTTTGAAGCGCATGCATGGGTTGAAAATAACGGAACGGTTATCATGGGCAAGTGGCCGGAATCTGTTTCTTATCACCGCCTCTGGGCCTGGAAATAACTATTGACACACATGTATTCCTATCTTGCATATGGCCTGAACATATTTTCCGAGATCAAACTGCCGGAATTGAGTGAAGTAAAAACAGTTGCAGACTATGATCTTCACATTCAAGTTGCACAATTTGAATTTCCCAAACTGAGAACGACACAGATTTACAGAAGAGGGATCAAGGCTGATTTTGGAAAAGATCAGGATGAAAATCTGTATTTGCATTGGGAAAATGTAGCCGGTTTCAAGGCAAGTTCCGGAAGGTTTCTTACCATCATGCCATTTTGTGAAGACCCGAATCTACTGAGCCTTTTTACTGTCAGTGAAGCGCTCGGACTTGTTCTGTTTCAGAAAAATTACTTTTTATTACATGCGAGTGCGGTGCAGATAGGAGATGAGGCGTGGTGTTTTATGGGTGCACCCGGTGCCGGAAAATCAACAACTGCTGCAGCGTTTATCAAAGCCGGATGTAAACTGTTAAGTGACGATCTGACGGCGATTCATTTTGACAAGGATGGTTTGCCTTTTGTGATTCCGGCTTATCCGCAGCTCAAAATCTGGAGTAACACAGTAAAAGGACTTGATTACGATGAATCCGGATTGCAGCCGGTGAGTGAAGGAGTTAACAAATTTTCTTATCAGCCAAAATCAGGTTTCTTGCACGATCCGGTTAAACTGGGCCAGGTTTTTTTTCTTCATAAAGCAAGGAACCGCAAGGCGCTGCAAACGCTGACGGCTGCTGAAATTCCGACAGAAATGCTGAAAAATTTTCCTTTACCCGTTCAGCTGCTGGCCAATGAAGCGCTGAAAAGGCATTTTCTGCAAAGTTTTCAATGTGCAAAATCTGCACAGATGTGGCGAAAAAAGAGGCCGGACGGATTCAGTAATCTGGAAAAGTGGGTTCAGGAAAGCATTCCGGAATCATTAATTGCCGGTTGATATGCAAAAAATCAAAATTTCGCCTGAACTAGCGCATTTGATCAAGGCTGCATTGCATTTAACGCACGATCTTCCAATTGCTATTTACAAAAGACCTGTTCATTGGGAACGGTTATCAAAGCTTGCGAACTGGCATCAGGTCAGGCCGTTGCTTTTTGACTATATTCAGCAAAATCATCTGGAAGGTATTCCAAAAAAAATCTTGCAATCACTTCATGAAGACAGCGTTGGGCAGGCCGTGACCAATATGGCTTTTCTGGGCGTTTCTCTTAAATTATACAGGCAACTTGTTGAAAACGATGTTCCTGCATTTTTAATGAAAGGCGCTTTGTGGGCGTGGATGTTATACGACAAGCCCGGAAACAGGGAATTTGGCGACATTGACTTTTTTATTGATAAAGCCAGCATTAAGAAAAGTCTGAAAATATTGTCGGACAACGGCTTTGAGCCTGATCATTACCGTAGCTACTTATTGAGCAGAATGCAAGTTGCTAGTCAGTATCTGAATACAGATTACCAGCTTCCATTGAATCCGGTTAATGAAAATATTCTGCAATCGCTTGAAATTCAGTGGAATTGTAGTTATCCCCGTTATTGCTATGATTTTTCCTGGACCGAAATAGCCGGTGACATGACCGAATTCAGCATTTCAGGAGCTTTGGTCAGCATACCGAAAATGGAAAATCAGCTGCTGATGATGCTGATCCATCACGGAGGCGTTGAGCAGTGGGACAAATTGAAATACATGGCGGATTTTATTCGTTTACTGCGCTTGTATGCAGACAAACTTGACTGGAATTACATTGCTGAAACAGCCCGGAAGAAAGGTTTCAAACGTCTTCTGCTTGAATCTTTGAACGCAGTCACAATCATTACCGCAGAAGATTATCTTAAATACTTGAATCCAAAAGCACCATTTTCACCTTCGGCTTCATTTTTCCGGAATATGATCACTCATTGGGAAAATGAACGACCGGTAATCAAAACCAAATCGTGGAGGATCTTGCTTTATAATCTGAAGTACCGCGATAACTGGAAAAGCAGGTTCTCCATCATTGCAGCTCATTTATCGTATATTTCCAATCTGCAGCTTATCTGGCACAAAATGATCTGGTACCGTAAAAACCGGTTTTAGGTCAAAAATACCTGAATTGTACCTTCGACCTGATTTCCCGGAGCCACAATATTCAGTCCTTCGCCTGAATTGAATGCATTGACGTTTGCAGTTAAAGGCTCTATTGCCACACAGTCCCTTGCCGGAGGAGTATAAACGACAAGAAAGTTAAATTTATCTGCACCAATTCCCTGACGAACATTCAACGTTACATCCTGATTTTCAGAAATAAGCTGAGTTACTGCGGAGTCATTTTGTGAACGGATTACAAAGCAGTTATCAAAAGCTTTCTTGTAAAGCAACGTTGGCATATCTACAGTGAAAGGTTCTTTACCGGTTGGAATCGAATTGTAATCAAATGCTACGATTTCATCAGAAGGAATATTGATTTTCCAGGCATCGGCGGATTCATTTCCCAGCAAAAAATACGGATGCCAGCCAAACATGACCGGAGCCGGAGAAGTGCCTTTGTTTTCGGCTTCGTATTTCAATGTAAATGTTCCGGCAGCATCCAGTTTGTATGTAACGGAAAACTGAAGTTCAAAAGGATAACCTTTCAGTTCTTTAAGATGAAATGACAACCTGATCAATGCATACTGATCTTCAATGATTTGCTCTTCTATTTCAAATGGCTTTTTGCGGACAAGTCCATGGATGGCATTCAGGTTTCCGTCTTCATTTTTATCCAGTTCATAATCCTTTCCCAGAAATCTGTACTTTCCATCCGGAATACGGCTTGCAAAAGGGAAAAGCAATTCACTGGCACTTCTGGAATCTTCGGTAAGCAAATGCGGAGTTGCAGGTGTTTTCAGAACCGAAAAAAGGGTTTCATCTTTCAATAAGGAAAGCTGGCGTACAATCCCGCCGAGTTCCGGAATAACGACAAACCTGTTTTTTGTTGCTGAATCCTGAACGACAAGCTCTTTCAGGTCGCCAAATTGCTGTTCAAATATTTCAAATGCCATTATGAATGAAAGTTAAGGTCGGTAAATATAGTGCATATCTCAAACAAAAAGCCGGACAAGAATCAACTTATCCGGCTTATTTTGAATATTCAACTAGCGATTAATCGTCAGAAGCGCTTTTTTCAGCTTCTGCCATTTCCTCTTCTTTATGCTCTTTTTCAAGCGTATGCTTTACTACTTCCTCATGAATTGCAGCTTCTTCATGCGATCTGCGGTTGATGTAAGCCTGATAACTGGTTTCTTTTTCATACGGCCTTTTTCCGATCAGCTTTTCAAGATCACTCTGAAACAAAATTTCCTTTTCAAGCAATTCCTTGGCCAGTACTTCCAGTTTGTCGCGTTTGTCACTTAAAAGACTTTTAACAAACTGATAAGCCTGATCAATCAGCTTTCTTACTTCTTCATCAATGGCTTGTGAAGTAGATTCGGAATATGGTTTCGTAAACGCATAATCACTTTGTTTGGAATCGTAATAGGAAATATTTCCGATACGTTCGTTCATTCCATACATGGTAACCATGCTGTAAGCCACTTTCGTAACGCGTTCAAGGTCACTTAACGCACCTGTTGAAATCTTTCCAAAAACAACATCTTCAGCTGCACGTCCGCCCAGCGTCATACACATTTCATCAAAAAGCTGCTCTGTACGATACAGATACTGCTCACGCGGTAAATACTGTGCATAACCCAATGCCGCAACGCCACGGGGAACAATCGATACTTTAACCAAAGGATCAGCATGTTCCAGGAACCAACCTGCTACGGCGTGGCCGGCTTCATGGTACGCAACGATTTCTTTTTCTTCAGGTGAAATCAGCTTGTTTTTCTTTTCAAGACCACCGATTACACGGTCCATAGCATCCTGAAAATCCTGCATGGTTACTTCATCGCGGTTACGGCGTGCTGCAATCAGGGCTGCTTCGTTACAAACGTTTGCGATTTCTGCTCCTGCAAAACCCGGAGTTTGCGAAGAAAGCTTTTGAATATTCACGTCCGTCGACAATTTCAAAGGTTTCAAATGCACTTTGAAAATTGCTTCACGGCCAATTACATCCGGCTTGTCCACAGAAATCTGACGGTCAAAACGTCCTGGCCTTAACAAAGCAGGGTCCAGTACATCCGGACGGTTTGTTGCGGCAACAATAATGATACCGGAATCGGTAGCAAAACCGTCCATTTCCACCAGTAACGAGTTCAGCGTATTTTCACGCTCATCGTTTGAACCCGGCATGGCACCTCTTCCGCGGGAACGGCCCACGGCATCAATTTCATCAATAAATATGATGCAAGGCGCTTTTTCCTTGGCCTGCTTGAACAAATCACGCACACGCGCTGCACCAACACCCACAAACATTTCTACAAAGTCAGAACCTGAAAGTGAGAAAAAGGGAACGCCCGCTTCACCGGCAACGGCTTTTGCAAGCAAGGTTTTACCGGTTCCGGGAGGGCCTACAAGCAACGCACCTTTAGGAATTTTCGCACCCAGTTTTTTAAATTTGTCCGGACTCTGAAGATACTCTACAATTTCTTTGATCTCTTCTTTTGCTTCATCCAGACCGGCAACGTCGTTAAAAGTTATTTTAACCTTATTTTCAGCATCAAACAAAGTAGCACGTGAACGGCCGATATTGAAAATCTGACCGCCGGGTCCAACTCCGCCTGACATTCTGCCAAGAATAAAGTACATCACCAGAATCATGACAATGAAAAAGCCCCAGGTTCCGAGAAAACTGGTCCAGTCATTTCGTGTATCCACTACAAACGGAACTTTGTCATCGTCAGGAACCCCTTCCTGCATTTTGTCAAAATCCTTTTTGAAAGTTTCCGCCGAGGTTACCTGAAACTGGTAATGCGATACAGATTCGCCGCCGAAGTAGTTATTTTCTTTTGCAACAACTTTGTATTTATCCTGTTTCAGAGCCTCCGGTTTCAGCGTAACTTCCACGGATTTATCATTGACAATGGTTACCCGTTCCACTTCCTTGTCAGCCATCATCTTCTCGAAGCGCTTCTGAGTCGTTTCGCGGATTGTTGAGGTTCTGTTAAGGTATGTTATTCCAAGTATGGTGGCAATCAGAGCGGCTATAATCCAGCCCTGATATCCTTTTTGAGGACTTTTAGGACTGAGCGGCCCTCTTTTGTTATCGTTTTCAGACATTCTGTGTATTTAATTAAGAGGAAATATATTAAACAACATTCCGGGCATAATGAATGTTCATCATGCCCGTGATTTATACCATGGATTCTTCCAGGTATGTTACTTCCGCATCTCCCCAAAGTTCTTCAAGATCGTAATGTTTCCGGCGATCTTTATTAAAAATGTGAGCTACAACGTCCACATAATCAATTAGAATCCATTCTCCATTCGCCTTGCCTTCCTTCTGCCAGGGCTCTGTTTTGGATACTTTATAAACTTCGTCTTCAACCGAGTTTGCCAATGCATCGATTTGGGTATCAGAATTACCCGAACAGATTACAAAAAAATCAGTTATTGAGTTTTTTACGTTTCTTAGGTCAAGAATTGCAATATCCAAGCCTTTCTTTTCAATCATTCCTTTTGCTACCAGCTCAGAGAGATCTTTTGATGATAGTTCTTTATTTTTACGTTCTTTCATTCGTAGTTAAATCCTTTTCTAAACCCTAAAGTAAAGCAAAAAAATTGTACAACTCTATACAGGATACCTTAATAATTGGTAAAAAAGTTATATATCTGCCAAGTTGTCACTCTACAAACGACATTGCGGCTGAAATAGTGCACGCAGGTTTATTTGCAGAGGGGACAATTGTCATTACCGATAATCAGGTCAAAGGAAAGGGACAAAGAGGAACGGTATGGCAGGCAAGCCCGGGTGAGAATCTGACTTTTTCAGTAATACTTTCCCCGTCGTTTATAACAGTTTCGGAGCAGTTCCTGATCAGTCAGGTTATTGCATTGGCAATCCGAGCTTATTTGAGCCAGTATGTCGGGCATGTAAAAATAAAATGGCCGAACGATGTTTATGTGAATAACAGGAAAGTATGCGGCATACTGATCGAGAATTCAATACAAGGGACTAAAATAGCCGGTTCCATTGTCGGAATCGGTTTGAATGTAAATCAAAAAGATTTTGAAAACAGCAATGCCACATCACTTTCCAGGGAAACAGGAAATTTATTCTTACTGCCGGAAGAATTTCAGAAAGTTCTCACATTTCTGGATGTATACTATCAGCAGATGAGGTCATTGTGGAGACACAATGACCTTCGCCAGGAATACCTCAGCCACTTGTACGGCTATAATGAAACCGTGACATTCAACTACCAGAATCGGATTGTAAAAGGAACCGTAACCGGCGTTACAGCCATTGGGAAAATCCTGGTAAAACTCGAGACAGAACCCGAAGTACTGGAACTGGGATTAAAAGAAATCGAATGGATTATTCAATAACCGGACTCTGGCCCCATTTTCCGATAACCGCCATTACCACAGCGCACATTCCCAAGCCGAGTGATTCTCTGGCAAGTTCGATGTTCAGGCTGCGCATGGCGGTTTCACCGAAGAAAATGCCTTCAAATTCCGGTGGCCATTGCAGGATGGCGGCTACGAGGTAACCGGCAGCAAGTACGTAAAAAACCCAGTTCGGCCATAAATCCCGGATGCTCATAAAACAGGCCAGTGCGGCAAAGCTGTATGTGGCAATCCAGACGCCCGAATCGGGATCATTCCATTGAAGATAGGCAAAAATTACAAATACAATTCCGAAAAATATTTTGAAGAATCTCATTGTTCAAACTTGTTGAATGTATAAAATGGATGCTGTTGTAATAAGCCGCATAGTAACAATTATTAATCATTTGCGAGTTATTTTTCCACATTTTTATTGACAAAACTGCGCGATTGCTCCGGCGGCATCGGAATAGCCCAGGTTTGCAGCCTGTTTGAGGTTTATGCAGCCAAGATCTTTTTCTCCGGAATTCCACTGCGCAAGGCCGAGACCGTAGAATGCCTTGCTGTACGCAGCATCCAGTTTGACCGTCTGACGAAAAGCCAGTGCTGCTTTTGTATAATCCTTGCTGCGGTAATACGTGTTTCCCAGATTATACCACGCCTGTTTGTTGTTTTCATCCAGTTTGGTCGCTTTTTCAAAATCGGTGATTGCTTCCGGAATTTTTTCCATCAGCACCAGCACTTGTCCCCGGTTCAGGAAGATATCGGCGGTATCCGGAGCCAAGGCCGCTGATTTGTTGTAATCGGCAAATGCAGAATCAAGGCGGTTTTCATCCGTATACAGCAGCGCGCGGTTAAAATAAGGGCGATAGGAATCTGGCTGTATTCTGATGGCCTGATTAAAGTCCAGCAAAGCACTCGGGTATTCTTTCAGTTCATAATATGCTACGCCGCGTAGATTAAAAGCCTCGGCATTATCCGTACTTTTTTCAATGGCTTTGTTAATGTATTCGATGGCTTCGCGGGATTTACCTTCCTGCATCAATTCCTTGGCTTTTTGGAGGAAAGCATCGGCGGATTCAGAGCAAGAAGACAGGAAAATTAAAAAAATAAAAAAAAATAATCGGGGCATATGGCTTCATTTCTAATTGATTCGCACAAAAGTAAAGCGAAAGATGAAACGATTGTTTTCTTTTTGTCAATAAAATGTCTTTATCTTTGCAGCGGCAAATCGGAACTACCAGCTCCTTCCGAATCCCCCAGGTCCTGACGGAAGCAAGGGTAGGTGGTCGATGCGGTGAGATTCTCGGTTTGCCTTTTTTTATGCCCTTCCCCTTCAATTCTCTTCATTCTTTTTGCTTTTGGCCAGGGTTTTCTACTTTTGTGAATATTCAAAACAATCAATTCCCTATATGAAATTTTTTATTGATACGGCTAACCTGCACGAAATCCGGGAAGCGCAAGCGCTTGGCGTGCTGGATGGCGTTACCACCAATCCCTCGCTAATGGCCAAGGAAGGAATTAGCGGCAAGGACAACATCATGCGTCACTACAAGGCAATCTGCGATATTGTGGATGGTGACGTAAGTGCAGAAGTTATTTCAGTTGATCTTGAAGGAATGATTCGTGAAGGAGAAGAACTTGTTGAAATAGATGATAAAATTGTAGTAAAGATTCCAATGATCAAAGAAGGCGTAAAAGCCTTGAAATATTTTTCCTCCAAGGGCATCCGTACCAACTGTACATTGATTTTTTCCGCAGGACAGGCATTGCTGGCCGCCAAAGCAGGCGCAACGTATGTGTCTCCGTTCATCGGCCGTCTGGATGATATTTCTACGGACGGAATCGGGCTTATTGAACAGATTCTTACCATTTACAGAAATTACGGTTTTGATACGCAGGTGCTTGCAGCTTCCGTTCGTCACCCGATGCATATCATTCAGTGTGCAGAAGTGGGAGCAGACGTAATGACAGGTCCGTTAAGTGCAATGGAGGCGTTGCTGAAGCATCCGCTGACAGACATTGGTCTGGAGAAATTCCTTGCAGATTATAATAAGGGAAATTCCTAGTCTAGAAATTACTTTTCTTGAATTAACATGATTGAGTCAACAGAGCCAATTATTGTACTGGATAGGGCAGATATTTATCAAGGTGAGCGGCCTGTTTTAAACGATGTCCATTTTGAAATAAAAAACGGCGAATTCGTATATATGATTGGCCGTACCGGAAGCGGGAAAAGTTCACTTCTCAAAACCCTGTATGCGGATTTGTGGCTGCATACCGGATCTGCCAAAGTTGCCGGTTATGAACTTCATCATATCAAGCGGGCCGACATTCCTTTTCTACGCCGGCGCATTGGTATTGTGTTTCAGGATTTTCAGCTGCTTTCCGACCGTTCTGTTGAGGATAATCTTTCTTTTGTTCTGCGTGCAACCGGTTGGAAACAGCAGGCGAAAATTGCCAAGCGCATTGCGGAAGTTCTGATGCAGGTCGGACTGGGAACGGCTCAGAAAAGAATGCCGCATCAGCTTTCCGGCGGCGAGCAGCAACGTGTGGTTATTGCACGCGCCATGCTGAACGAGCCCCGGATTCTGATTGCCGACGAGCCGACCGGAAACCTTGATCCGGAAGTAGGTGAACAGATCATGCAGGTTTTCAGGACGATCAATAATGCCGGAACGGCTATTCTGATGGCAACACACAATCATGATTTTCTGAAACGTTACCCGGCACGCGTTTTAAAATGCGAAAACGGAAGCGTCGTGGAGGGCTGATGGATGGTTTTTGGCGGTTAGCTTTTAGCGATTGGCTTTTAGATAAAAAAATATGGATTAAAATAAAAAGGAGAAGCGCGGAATTCTGTTCCGCGCTTCTCCTTTTTTATAATTAAATTCAAAAATTATTTTGCTTTCATATCAATGATCGGAATGATCATTTCCTCCAGTGAAACGCCGCCGTGCTGGAACGTATCACGATAAAGGTTTACATACTGATTGTAATTGTTCGGATACGCAAAGAAGTAATCTTCTTTTGTAAACACATACGAAGTCGAGACATGCGGTTTTGGCAGGAAAATACGTTCCGGCTTGCGGCAAACCATCAAATGATTGTCATCAAATCCAAGGTTTTTTCCGTGCTTGTAACGCAGGTTTGTATTGGTTTCACGATAGCCGATGATTTTGACCGGCTTCTGTACGCGGATCATTCCGTGATCCGTTGTCAGGATCAGCCTGCATTTCTTTTCAGCAACTTTCTTAATGAAGTCGAGTAACGGCGAATGCTGGAACCACGATCTTGTAATGGATCGGTAAGCAGCTTCATCCGGCGCCAGTTCTTTAATCATCTGAACATCCGTACGTGCGTGCGAAAGCATGTCCACAAAGTTGTAAACGACAACATTCAGCTGATTGTTGAGCAGATTGTTGAAGTTATCAATCAGCGATTTGCCCTGATTGGTATTCAGAATTTTATTATAAGAAGATTTTATGTTGAAATGATTCATTTCCAGCTGCTTCTGGAGAAAATCGTATTCGTGGTTGTTCAGCCCTTCTTCACCTTCCGGTGTATTTTCATCGCTTACCCACCATTGCGGATGCTTGCGTTCCATTTCGCTTGGCATCAGTCCGGAAAAAATCGCATTTCTTGCATAACCCGTTGTGGTCGGCAGAATGGAGTAATAAGAGGATTCTTCTTCGATGTTAAAGTAATCCTGCAGAATCGGCTGAATCATTTTCCACTGATCATACCGGAAATTGTCAATCAAAAGAAAAAACAGCGGTTCATCCGATCCTTTCAGATGCGGGAAAACTTTTTGTTTCATAAGCTGATGCGAAAGAATCGGCTTGTCCGACTTCGGATCATTCAGCCAGTCTTCGTATTCTTCCTCAATGAATTTACAGAAATTGGCATTGGCTTCACTTTTCTGCATGCTGAACACTTCCGCCATTCCCTGATCTTCCGAACTTTCGAGTTCCAGTTCCCAATAAATCAGTTTTTTATAAATATCCGCCCATTCTTCATGGCCGATCCGGTCTTGGTATTGCGTGGCCAGGTTCCGGAATTGCTGTTGATAGGTAAGCGTTGTTTTTTCTGTGACAAGTCTTTTATTTTCAAGAATTTTTTTGACAGAAAGCAAGATCTGATTGGGATTCAGAGGTTTGATCAGATAATCATCGATCTTGGAACCGATGGCATCTTCCATAATGTGTTCCTCTTCACTTTTCGTTATCATTACAACAGGTAAATTGGGCTGCTGCTGTTTGATCTGGGCCAAAGTTTCAAGTCCGGTCATGCCGGGCATCATTTCATCCAGAAAAACAATGTCAAATCGGTCGTTTTCGATCCGGTCCAAAGCATCGGCACCGCTGTTGACGGGCGTTACGCCATACCCTTTGTTGGTCAAAAACATGATATGAGGTTTTAGAAGATCTATTTCGTCATCGGCCCAAAGAATGTTGTATTGCATAAGCGTTGTTTTCGTTTGAATTAGTGGAAATCTCTACAAGGGTAACGTGTCAATCAAAAGCAGTCGTATAAAAATACACGTTTTAACGTTTTTTAATCCTGTACGCGCCCTTGTCAAGCATTATCCTGAATTGTAAAAATAGCATTCCAAGTCATCGGTTTACGACAGGAACTTTCTTGTAACCCGTTCCAGATCGTCGGGCGTATCCACGCCGTGCGAGTCGTCGGAAGTAATCACGGCCTTGATGGCATAGCCGTTTTCAAGCCAGCGAAGCTGTTCCAGTGCCTCCGCTTTTTCCAGACCGGAAACCGGCAGCTTTGTGATTTCGGCAAGAACATCCGAACGGTATGCATATATCCCGATGTGTTTATAGAAAACATGCGAATCCAGCCATTCAGGCTGCGCTGCATTCCGCAGGTAAGGAATCGTCTGGCGGCTGAAATACATGACTTCCTTTCGTTTGTTCAAAACAGCCTTTGGAACATTTACATTAAACAAAATATCTTCATTGTCTACAATTTTCACCAAAGTTGCCAGTTCCGTAACACCGTCGAGTACGGCAGCCAGACTGTCAATCGGTTCCGGACTGATAAAAGGTTCATCGCCTTGAATATTGATCACATATTCATAATCTCCCGTTTTGGAAAGGGCTTCAAAGCATCGGTCCGTTCCGCTGTGATGATTTTCGGAAGTCATAACAGCCTGTCCTCCAAAGTGTTTTACATGATTCAGGATTCTTTCATCATCCGTCGCCACAATAACCTGATCAAGCTGCGTAGCTTTCCTGGCTTGTTCGTATACCCGCCGGATCATACTTTTTCCTCCGATATCGGCCAGCGCTTTGGCAGGAAAACGCGTTGAAGCATAGCGGGCCGGGATTATTCCTAAAATTCGCACGATTTTGTTATTAGTATGGTCCGATTGTTAAATTTGAATCAAATAAAGGTAAAAAATTGCATAAAATCTTTTCACATCCGTTTTCGCAAAATATCTGGAGAATTCTTCCTGATCCGGATGCAGACAGCAACTTGTGGGCTATCGAGTTACGGGAAGCAGAAGGAAAAAAAGTCTCGTTTGCAGTGGCTGATGTCGCTGTACAGCAGCTCTTATGGCATAATCAGCCGGAAGGTACAGACTGGTGGACTTCACTGACGGCTTTTTCGGGTAAACAGCTTTTTTTGCATAACTACCGTTACCCGGAACTTCCCGAACCGACTGACCTGCTTGCCGTTAATGCAGCAAACGGACAAACGCTGTGGGTGCTGCCCAATTATCTGATGGTTAAAAAGATTGCGCCGGACAGGATCGAGGTTGCGACAAAAGCGGGCGAGCAGTTCAGGCATATGTCGTGCAATGCGGAAACCGGGGAAATAATGCCGCTTTCCGGTGAATACAAAGAGCAGTCCGGTGAAATAATTTTGAAAGAGCCCGTTCGTTACAAACAGGGAAATCCATACTTTGACCAGCTTGGTTCGTTTATTAAACAAGTTACAGGCGGACATGTTGCTGTGAACATTGATTATCTGGAGAAAAGGCCCTATATAATGTTTTCTTATTATATTTACGAGCAGGATAAAGCCATTCAATATCTCCTGATTGTGACAAACAACAAGCAGATTGTTTTACACGAACAACTGTCTGAAGAACGCAAGGGAATAGGCCGCTCCACCATGATGCTGAAAGCTTCAACGCTGGTTTATCTTAAAAACAATAACGAGTTCTCGAGTTTAACTTTTTCATAATAAATGAAATACATTTTTTGCCTGACTTTTCTGGCAGGTTTGTTGACAGGCATGGTTTGTACACGTGCCAATGGAATGAATGCAGTAGACTCTGTGGGGGTTGAAAAAGTAGGAGGTAAGGTTTTTGTTTTGCACAAAGTAAATCAGGGGCAGACCATGTTTGCAGTAGTCCGACAGTACGGTACTACGATTCAGGCACTTCGGGAAGCCAATCCGGGAATGAGCGATCAGATCCAGTCCGGACAAACAATCCGGGTACCTTACATAGCAAAAGCTGGTAAAAAGGATTCTAAAAAGGAGGAAAGGAAAGAGGAGAAAAAGGAAGAAAGGAAGGAAGAGAAGAAGGAGGAAGTGAAAAGTTTGAAACCGGCTGCTGTAGCACCGGCTGCATCAGCTCCGAGTGCCGGATCAGCTGTCTCAGTTGCTCCGAACGGAATCCATAAAGTAGAGCCGGGGCAGACTTTGTACCGTGTGGCTGTGAAGTATGGCGTGCTGATGGCGGACCTGAGAAAATGGAACAATCTTACAGATGACAATATCAGAGAAGGTCAGGAGCTGATTGTCAGTGAAAAAGGTGCTGAGAAAGTCGTTGCTTCGGTGGCTCCTCCGGAGCCGAAAGTTACAACCACAACGGTTGTGAAAGATTCTGCAAAAGCCAAAACCGTCGTTCCTGAAAAAGTAGTGAAGCCGGTGGAAGAAGTGGCTCCGCCCAAAGTGGTTCGTGGTAAAAGAAAATCGGAATCCGGTTTGGCCGAGGTAATCGAGACGGATGAAAGTACAAGCAAATTTCTGGGTCTTCACCGTACGGCTCCGATCGGCGCTTTGGTGGAAGTGCTGAATGAATATAATCAGGAAAAAATCATTGTCAGAATCATAGGCCGTATTCCGGATACGAGCATCAACGACGATATTGTTATTAAGTTGTCTTCCAGAGCTTTCGAAAAAGTTTCTCCAAACAGCAAAAGATTCAGGGCCGTTGTAAGTTATCTGGAATAATTTTTGAATAACCTGCAAATATGAAACATTCACCAGAATTCCGTTCCAAAAGAGAAGAAGAAAGAGCCGCGCTCAAAAACACGGCAGGATATAAAATGTGGAGCATTATGTTCACCATGCTGTATCCATTCATTGCCATATTTACGTTTTTGTTCTCCGGAATCGTCATGTTTTTTTCCGGTATATCCCGAATTCTGGCTTACATGTTCCGTGGAAGCCAGGCCAAACACTAAACACAAGCATTTACTATTTCACCTTATTTAATTGATTTACTCGAAGAAAAAGCAGAACAGTATAATTGTCCTGAATTTATTTCTTCCGATCCGATCAGCATTCCGCACTTGTTTTCACGGAAACAGGATATTGAAATAATGGGTTTCTGGGCTGCGGTACTAGCCTGGGGACAGCGTAAAACCATTATCAATAAATGTCTGGAACTTTCCGCATTCATGGATCATGCGCCGTATGATTTTATACGGAATCATGAAGAACGCGATCTGAGGCCGTTTCTTAATTTCAAGCACCGGACGTTCAATGCAACGGATACACTTTATTTTCTGCATTTTTTCAAACAATATTACAGCCTTCACGATTCACTGGAATACGCTTTCAGCAGTCATATGAAACCGGAAGATCAGACGATTGAAAACGGGTTGATCGGTTTTCATGATCTGTTCAGCAATTCGGAGCATTTTCCGCCCCGAACGCGCAAGCATATTGCGACGCCTGTCAGAAAATCATCATGCAAACGGCTGAATATGTTTTTGCGCTGGATGGTCAGAATAGACGATAAAGGGGTGGACTTCGGGATTTGGAATACAATTACGCCGGCTCAGCTTGTCTGTCCTTGCGATGTGCATGTGGATCGCGTTGCAAGGCTTCTGGGATTGATCAAGAGGCCAGTAACAGACTGGCAAACAGCGACAGAACTTACTGCTTCACTAAGGTTGCTGAATCCGGATGATCCTGTCAAATACGATTTTGCGTTGTTCGGACTGGGCATTGAAGGTTTTGCCAAATGAGTACATAAAAAAACAGCTTCCCGGAAAGGAAGCTGTTTTTTGTTAGACTAAGCGCTGCCGAAGTTTTCGGCTGTGATTTTTACATCACCGCATTGTTAAACTTAATCCAGTCAACAGCAAAAAGTGCTTTATTGCCTGCAGAGGGATTTTTGAATACAAAGAACAACTTGTGAAGCCTGCCGTCAGCTGTGACTTTTACCGGAATATCCACGTTTCCTGTATTTTCAACCTTGGCTTCACCTAGTTTAGGCCCGTTTACAGCATCCATGTGAACTTCAATGATTCCGCCCGCAGTCCGAGCGGCATTATGGCTTACCGATAAAGTCAGGCCGGAAACTTCATTCAGGTCAATATCTTCGAATCCGATGAAGCTGTCATTTTTCAGCGCAACGATCACGTCCGTGCCTTTTTCACCTTTGAATGCCACCGTGTTTCTTGTTGTATCCGCAGCATTTGCCATCAGTGTTGACGGGCGCAGGGCAATGGTTTTAAAACCGGTTAACGGTCCCATGGAATTGCTTCCTTTATCCGTGTAGCTGGCTGAGAAAATGTATGAACCTTCTTTTTGTTTGGCTTCAGTAACGTAGCTGCTTTTCAGCGGCTTTTTGTCGACTGTTTTTTCCTTGGCAAGCGAAAGGATATACTTTACCATTTCCTCGGCTTCTTCCGGCTTGTGCTGAGGATGCGCAGCCATGGCCTGCTCGCCCCAGTTTCCGCCCCCGCCTTTGATCACTTTTTCAGCAAGTGTCTTTACTGCATTGCGTTCTTTTTCATACCGTTTTGCTACTTCAATGTAAGCCGGCCCGATGGATTTTTTGGTAATGGAATGACAGGCTTTGCAGTCGCTGAGCTCGATCAGTCTTCTTCCGGTTTCAAATCCTGTATTGGCCTGATGACCTTGTGCAAGCTGCGTTTTGTCATAACCTTCCAGATAATCAATGGTCAGCATGACATCTTCTTCAGGAATTTTTTTGTCGGCAAGGCTGCCGTCTTCCTTATCCATTACAGAAACTTCGTAATTGACAGGTTTTCCGTTCCAGTAAAAAGTCTTGTTGCCTTTAATCGCCACATCCACTTTCGGAACTGCGTTTCCTGCTTTAATCGTGACTTCGGAAGTATTGGAATTGCCGGCACTGTCCGTTATTTTCAGCGTAGCCACGTATTCGCCCGGCTTTGCATACGTAAAGGTCGGATTTGCAGCAGTGCTTTTCGGCAGTCCTTTTCCGAATGTCCATTCATATTTGATTGCGTCCCCGTCATAATCCTTTGATCCTTTTGATAAAAAGTTCACTTTCAGCGGAACGGCTCCAACCGTGTTTGTAGCAGAAGCAATCGCAACCGGCGCACGATTTCCGGCGTTAAACGTAATGTGTGACAAGCTGGCTTCATCATTTTGTGCAAACCAGTTCGGGCCGTATTCCAGCGTGTATAACGATCCGTCGTTGGCAAACTGCATGTCAATCGGGTGGCTGAATTTTCCATTTGGCATGAAACGCTCCATATTCACAAGATCGCCCTGCTCATTCATCGTCACAACGTTGATATAGTCACGGATCCAGTCGTAAGCAAAGAATTTTCCGTTATAATAATCCGGGAATTTTCCTTTTCCGTTCTGGTAATCAGCTGCATAATAAACAGGACCGGCCATGGCATTGCGGCCGCCTTTTCCTACAATCGCCCCGAATTCCGGCGAATCCGCATACGGGTACCAGATAAATGCAGGCTGTGCAGGAGGCAGTTCCTGAAGACCTGTATTGTGAGGCGAGTTGTTTACCGGTGCAGCCGGATCAAAAGGCTTTCCGGAAGTGCTATCGGCAAAGTTGAAATCCACATAAGGTTTGTTGTCGGCAATGAATAGCGGATAACCGAAATAGCCTGCTTTTCTGGCCTGATTTACTTCATCATAGCCTCGCGGACCGCGTTTCGGATCATCGTTGGATGCATCCGGGCCAACGTCGCCCCAATACAAATAACCGTTATGCTGATCCACGGAAATCCGGTACGGATTACGCGTGCCCATTACATATATTTCCGGACGTGCTTTCGGGTTGCCGGCCGGGAAAAGGTTTCCTTCGGGAATATCGTACAGGTTTGTTCCACCCGGCATGTTGGCGCGGCGGTCGCCATAACGCGGCTTGATGCGCAGTACTTTACCCCGCAGGGAATTGGTATTGGAAGAAGAATGCTGTCCGTCCCAACCTTCGCGGCCCGGACGCTCGTCCATCGGACCATACCCGCTGGATTGGAACGGATTTACATCGTCACCCGTAGATAAATAAAGATTTCCTTTGCTGTCCCACGCGATAGAACCGCCGGTATGACAGCAATCCGTTCTTTTTACAGGAACGGTCAGCAGCACTTCTTCGGTCGAGAGCAAAAGCGTATCTTTTACATCATCATATTTGAAGCGCGACAAATGCTGCGCCGTATCGGCTTCGGAAGACGGCGGCGAATAATACAGATAAACAAGCTTGTTGGTTTTGAAATTCGGGTCAATGTTCAATCCCATCAGACCGTATTCCTGTTTGGTATAAACCGGCACTTCGGCAGCTAGCTTAACTTTTCCTGTCTTCGGATTGTACAGTTTAAGTTTTCCTTTCCGCTCTGCAAATAAAACGCGCTGATCATCCAGTACAACAAGTTCAGTAGGTTCGTCCAGCTTGGAAGCCAGTATTTTTTTGGTAAACCGGTTTTCTTCCGGACGGGCTTTGGAATAATCCAGTTTGGAAGCCATGACGTAATTAAGGCCGCCGGTCAGGTGTTTTACAAATACAGGATTTACGTACGTTGCATCTTCATGGCCAAAATTGGTATAAAATGCTTTTCCGCCATCATATTCATGGTACCACGACATGGGATGATCGTCGCCCATCTTCCCGTCTTTGTATGTTTTTTCATCAATTTTCACCAGAACAGTTACTTTCGGGTTAAAGCTTTTGAAATCATAAAACTCATCCTTGATCTTCCATTTTTTCGGAAAATCGGTCATGGACGGATGCTGGTCGTTCACTACGTATGCTTCGCCTTCCTGCACATTCGGGTTTCCCGGATGGCTGGCAAAGTAAGCGCCTGAAAGTTTGTTATACCACGGCCATTCATACTCCGTATCCGTTGCCGCATGAATCCCGACATAACCGCCGCCCGCCTGAATATAGCGTTCAAAAGAATCCTGCTGCTTGTCGTTCAGGATATTTCCGGTGGTGTTCAGGAAAATAACCGCGCTGTATTTCTGAAGATTTTTGTCTGTAAAAACCGCTGCGTTCTCCGTTGTATCCACGGCAAAACCTTTTTCACGTCCGAGGTTCAAAATTGCAGTTCTGCCTGCCGGAATGGAAGAATGCCGGAATCCGACTGTTTTGGAAAAAACCAGAATCCGTTTTTCCGGTGTTACGGTCTGTGCAAAAGTTTCCAGACAAAAGCAGGTCATTAAGACCATACTTGCCGCCTGCAAACATTTTAATGAAGTTTGATAAAGAAAATTACGCATTCCTAATATAATTGTTGATTAACGGATAATACTTGAATATACAAAAAAAACCTATACTTCAGAAGGAAGATAGGTTTTCAATATACTTGTAAATAGCAATTTATAGTTACAGGCCGAGCACTTTACGGTTAAATGCCTCGTCTGCACCGGTTCCGGCAAAATCATCAAACGCTTTGGTTGTAACTTCAATAATATGGTTTTCAATGAACGGAGCACCTTCCGCAGCGCCCTGTGACGGCGATTTGATGCAGCATTCCCATTCCAGAACTGCCCAGCTGCCGTAATCGTACTGGGATAATTTGGAGAATATACTTCCGAAATCCACCTGTCCGTCACCTAATGAACGGAAACGGCCTGCACGATCTGCCCAGCCTGCAAAACCGCTGTAAACGCCCTGCTTTCCGGAAGGATTGAACTCGGCATCTTTCACATGAAATGCTTTGATACGGTCGTGATACAGATCAATGAATTGCAGATAATCCAGCTGCTGCAACACAAAATGGCTCGGATCGTAATTGATGTTGGCGCGTGTATGTCCGTCGAGGTAATCCACGAACATCTCAAAAGTAGAGCCGTCGAAAAGATCTTCACCCGGGTGTAGTTCGTAGGCAACGTCCACGCCGTTCTCGTCATAAACGTCCAGAATCGGCTTCCATCTTGCTGCCAGTTCTTTAAATGCGGTTTCTACCAAGCCGGCAGGACGCTGCGGCCATGGATAAAGGAAAGGCCACGCCAAAGCGCCGGAAAAAGTTGCACTTGCGGTAAGTCCCAGATTCCGGCTTGCTACGGCTGCATATTTCAGCTGCTGCGTTGCCCATTCGGCTCTTGCTTTCGGGTTGTTGCGAACCTCGGGAATGGCAAAACCGTCGTACATTTCATCATAAACAGGGTGGGAGGCTACAAGCTGCCCGATGATATGTGACGCCAGTTCGGTAATTTCCAACCCTTTGTCTTTCAGTTTTCCTTTTAGTTCATCCGCGTACGTTTGTGACTCGGCGGCAAGTTTTACATCAATAATCCTCGGGTCCCAAATTGGTAATTGTACGCCTTTGTAGCCAAGGTCAGCCATGTAACCGGCAATGGAGTCCAAAGAATTGAAAGGTGCTTCATCGCCCAGAAACTGCGCAAGAAAGATACCCGGTCCTTTTATCGTTTTCATAATTTGTCAATGTTAATGATGAGCAAATAATTGCATGAGTGAATGAATTTGCCGGAGCATTTCACTATTCACTCACTTTTTCATTCAGAGTTAAATCGTAACCCAGGCCTGTGCCTTGTTGCTTTCCAGGATTTTTTCGCAGATCAGCAATTCACGGTATCCGTCAGCGAAGGTCGGGAAAGTTGGGTTTTCGGGCTGTTTGCCTTGTGCAATCGCCGCATATACTTCTTTGAACATCTGCTTGGAAGTATCTGGAAAGCCTTCATTATGGCCGCCGGGGAACGTTATCGTTGAGCGCACGTCTTCATTTACAAGAGACGGGTCGCGCAGCAGGATTTCATTGGCTTTGTCACGGTTTCCGATCCACATTTCATTCGGGGATTCGGAGCACCAGTTGAATGTCTTTTTAGATCCGGAAATTTCCAGCGACATGCGGTTTTTACGACCGGCAGAAACTTGTGAAACGGTTATCACGCCTTTATTGCCGTTGTCGAAACGGAGCAGTACATTGGCATGGTCTTCAGTTGTAATGGGAACATCCGCATAATCTTCAGGCTGAAGCATTTTTCCGGAATAGGTTTCTACGGCTTTCAGCGGCTTTTTGCGTGTTTTATGAACAGTATTGAAATCCGCCATCACGGCCACCGTTTTCAAACCTGTAATGTATTCCAGAATATCCATCAAGTGCGAGCCGATGTCTGCAATCGCACGTGAATCACCGGATTTGTCCGGCTCGAGGCGCCAGTTGTAATCGGTTTCGTAGAAAAGCCAGTCCTGAAGATAAGAACCGATAAATGAATAGATTTCACCCAGTTCGCCTTTCTCGCGCATGGATTTCATCTGGCGCGCCAGCGGATAGTAACGAAGGTTAAAATGAACGGCGTTTACGAGACCGGTTTTGGCGGCAAGTTCTACCAATTCCTCTGCTTCGGACAAGTCCTTTGCAAGCGGTTTTTCGCAGATGACGTGCTTGCCGGCAAGCAAGGCAGCTTTGGATTGGGAATAATGAAGAAAATTGGGCGTACAAATATGGATTGCCTGAATGTCGTCCTGTTTCAGAAGCTCTTCAAATGTGTAGGATCTTGCAATTCCAAGTGCATCGGCCTTTTCTTTGGCGAGTTCGGCAGTGACTTCACAAAGTGCGGCAACTTCTACTTGCGGAAGACGTCTCAGCGCTTCAATGTGTGCGGGTCCGATGAAGCCTGTACCGACAACGCCAACTTTAATTTTGTTCATAAACGGGTATTGAATGAAAGGTGAAAAACAATCCGCATCCGCGGTTTAACATTATAAATGGTTATTTAAATTAAATCAGAAAGCAGTCCATTTGGTCTCCGAATTGTTGGAAGCAATGACGGTATCAATGAACTTCATGCCCCGCAGCCCGTCTTTTGCCGTAGGAAAATCGTACACCGGATCAGGCGTTGTGCCTTCCCAGTATGCCCTTACATGAATGGCAAAGTTCCTGTAAAGATTGGCAAAAGCTTCGAAATAACCTTCCGGATGTCCGGCCGGAATGCGCGTATGCACCTGAGCCGCTTTGGACAAGTTGCCAACGCCCGTACGGATTATTCTAACGCCTTCATTGGTTTTATGGATCAAGGTATTCGGCTCCATTTGCTTCCATTGCAGACCGCCGGTTTCGCCGTAAACGCGGATGTTGAGGTCATTTTCTTCTCCGTTGGCAATCTGGCTGTTCTGGAGAATTCCTTTTGCGCCATTGTTGAAGCGGAGCAGAATGTTGGCGTCGTCGTCCAGCAACCGGCCTTTTACAAAAATAGTCAGGTCGGCACACAGTTCTGTAATTTTCAGACCGGTTATATATTCGGCCAGGTTTTCGGCATGTGTTCCGATATCGCCCAGTCCGCCTGCAGCTCCCGAGCGTTTCGGATCTGTGCGCCATGCGGCCTGTTTGTTGCCAGCCACTTCCACATAAGCCGAAAGCCAACCCTGCGGATATTCCACAATTACTTTTCGGATTTCACCGATTGCGCCGGAAGCAATCATTTCCCGCGCTTCTTTTACCATCGGGTAACCTGTATAATTATGCGTCAGGCAAAAAACCAGACCGGATTTTTCAGCAATTGCAACAATTTCTTCTGCTTCCTGGGTATTTAATGTAATCGGTTTGTCGCAGACAACATGAAAGCCGTTTTCAAGAGCAAGCTTTGTCGGTGCATGATGTACATGGTTTGGCGTTACAATGGACACAAAGTCCATGCGTTCGCCTTCCGGCAACTCTTTTTCCTTCAGAATCATTTCCTCATAGTTATCATAAATGCGGTTTTCTGGCAAATACAAGGCTTTTCCTGTTTCTTTGGACTTGGCCGGGTCGGAACTGAATGCGCCACAAACCAGTTCAATTTCTCCATCCATGATAGCAGCACGGCGATGGACTCCGCCTATAAAGGCTTCCAGAGAACCGCCCACCATACCCATCCTGATCTTTCTTGACATTCCAGTTGGTTTAAAGTTTTGAAAAGATTTTACAATTATAAAGAGTAGTATACATGACTCTTACTTCTTACAAATATAATTTTAACACATAAAAAACACTGCTCAGGCATAATTAAAAGCAGTAGAAAAAGCGTTAATTTGTTTTTTTTGTGAAAATCTTATAAGAAATCAGTAGCCCGAGCTCTTAAACAGTCTAATTCAAATAACCAAATCCTTTTAGTCACATGACTCAAACAATCAACAGCGGCAGACTTTTTAATGCCAGTTGTCTTGCCATTATTACCACGGCCTTTTCATTCAGCATCCGGGCAGGTATTCTTCCTCAGCTTGGATCCGAATTCGGCCTTACCGCCGAGCAGCTGGGCTTTATCAATTCCATGTTCTTTTTCGGCTTCCCGATTTCAATGGTTATCGGCGGTATTGTTTACCATTCGATTGGCCCGAAGATCATTATGCAGGTAGCTGTTGTTGCGCATACGCTGGGTATTCTGTTAACGATTTATGCAGGCGGATATACCGGTTTGCTGGTTTCGACATTTTTTATCGGATTTGGTAACGGTTGTACCGAAGCGGCCTGTAACCCGATGATCGCGGATATGTATACAAGCAACAAGCTGAACAAAATGCTGGGCCGTTTTCACATGTGGTTTCCGGGCGGAATCGTAATCGGCAGTTTGATCTCCAAATTCATGACCAGTGCAGGCGCATCCTGGCAAACGCAGATCTGGGTGCTCATGATCCCGACTGTGATCTATGCATTCCTGTTTTTCGGTCAGGCTTTTCCTCGTCCGAAAGTAGAAGGCGTTACTTCGCTTTCCAAAAACTTTCAGGCTATGCTTACACCGCTCTACATTTATATATTCTGCTGCATGGCGCTGACAGCCATTACCGAGTTTGGTCCTAACCAATGGGTATCCGTAGTTTTAAGCAGCAGCGGCGCGGATGCCATGCTGGTTCTGGCACTGACTTTCGGTGTCATGACACTTGGCAGACTTTTCACAGGTCCGGTTGTGGACCGGTTTGGTCAAACGGGCGTTTTGTTCGGAGGAGCCATTCTTGCAGCCATCGGTATTTATATGTTCAGTACGGTTACCGGTCCGATTGCTTATCTGGCGGCAGTTATTTTTGGCTTGGGCGTATGCTTCAACTGGCCGATTATGATCGGTTTTGTCGCACAGCGTGTTCCGCTTAGCGGCGCTTTGGGTATGTCCATAATCGGTGGAGTTGGTATGTTGTCCACATCTATATTTCAGCCGTTTATCGGACGCTGGATTGATTCCGCACATGCTGAATATGCAGCAAAAGGCGTTACCGGGCCTGCATTGGAGCTGGCAGCCGGACAAGCGACTTTATCCACAATGCTGACTTTCCCGATTATTCTGATCGTTCTGTTTATCGTTCTGTGGTTCTGGGCAGGCAATCCTAAAACCGGATCTGTGGACGAAATCAAAGTGGCAGAACAGCCTCAGTTGTAATCTTATAGTTATAAAGCAAAAAGGCAGGCGATTTTACATCGCCTGCCTTTTTTTATTGGATATAAGCCTATTTTATTTCAGCTTGACAATCGTTACGCCGGCACCGCCGCGATCGGGATGTTCATCCTGCATGCTTGCGACCTGCGAATAGCCGCGCAGATGATTTCTGACCAGCGTTCTTAATATGCCGTCGCCTTTTCCGTGTACAATCCGAAGTTCGTCATAACCCAGCATAATGGCATTATCCATAAACTGATCCACAAGCCCGAGTGCTTCCTCGCCGCGCTTGCCCCGCATGTCCAGATTAAAGCTGAAATTCAGCATGCGTTCATTTAAATCCACACCTTTTGCACTGGTTTTCAGCTTCTTTTCACCAGTCGCTGCTTTGTAGGTTTTGTTGGAAACCTTTTCCAGCCGGTTCAGTTTAACCGTGGATTTCAGATCGCCAATCCTGATTTCAGCATCTTTTCCCTTGATCGCAAGTACTTCGCCAATGGCCGTCTGGCCAATAATGCGCACGTAACTTCCGGGCGTAATTTCTCCGCTTTCCGGTTCAAAGACTTCCACTTCCGGAGCTGGTTCTGCAACTGCTGCAAGTTCCAGGTTTGCTTTTCCGAATTTTTCAAGCTCCGTTCTTACCGTCTTGGTTTTTTCCTTTTCGGCCTTGTTTTCCTTGATTTCCCGGATTGTATTTTCAATCAGCTGATTGGCATCCGAAAGCAGGTTTTTGGCTTTTTGCTTGGCTTCGTTTACAATTTTCTTCTCATTGTTTTCCAGGTTTTCCTTTAAAGAAGTGTAGTCGGCAAGCTGTTTGGTCAGTTTTCTTTCTTTGATGCCAAGTTCAATGTTCTTTTCTGCAAAAACCCTTCTTTCAATATCCAGTTCTTTCAGCAATTTTTCAAAATTCACTTGCTGCGTTCCGAGCTTTTCCTTGGCCCGGTTTACTACGGCAGTCGGCAATCCTATTTTCGAGGCAATTTCAAAGGCAAAGGAACTTCCCGGTCTGCCGATTTCCAGCTGGTAAATCGGTTCAAGGTTTTCGCCGTCAAAGCGCATGGCTCCGTTTACAAGCCCTTCCGTTTTATCAGCCAGCACTTTAAGGTTGGTATAATGCGTATTAATAACGCCGTATGCGCCCGATTTTGTCAGGTTTTCCAGAATAGCTTCTGCAATGGCGCCGCCCAGTCCGGGCTCGGTTCCGGTTCCGAATTCGTCGATCAGAAACAGCGTACGCTTGTTGGCCAACGTCAGGAAATGGCGCATGTTTGTCAGGTGCGAACTGTATGTACTCAGGTCATTTTCAAGCGATTGCTCATCTCCGATATCAATGAATATATTCTGGAAAAATCCCATGGAAGAGCCTTCTTCCACCGGCACAAGCAACCCGCACTGGAACATGTACTGAATAAGCCCGACGGTTTTCAGCGATACGGATTTACCGCCGGCATTTGGTCCGGAAACGATCAGAATGCGCTGGTTTTCTTTCAGTTCAATATTCAGCGGAACTACTTTCTTGCCCTGTTTCTGAAAAGACAAATGCAGAAGCGGATGTCTTGCATTGCGCCAGTCGATGAACTGCCGGTTGCTGAAAGGCGGATTAATGGCACTCATTTCAGCCGCAAGTTTTGCCTTTGCCCGCAGAAAATCCATCAACCCCAGAAACTGGTATGCTTTCTGAAGATCCGGCACGTAAGGCCGGAGCTGACTTGTAAGTTCCAGCAAAATTCGGTTTATTTCCCTGCGCTCTTCGTATTCCAGTTCACGGATTTCGTTATTGGATTCAAAGACATCCGTTGGCTCAATGAAAACGGTCTGTCCGGTTGCGGATTCGTCATGTATAAAACCTTTCAGTTTTCGTTTATGCTCGGCTGAAACCGGAATCACCATACGTCCGTTGCGGATCGTAAGCGAAACATCATCGCCGATCCAGCCGTTGCTTCGGGCGGATTTCAGAATGGTATCCAGCTTTTTACGAATGCCGGCCTGTTCGGAAATCAGGCGTTTTCTGATCCTTGACAATTCCGAAGAGGCTGAATCGCGAATCTGGCCACGGTCATCAATAATACGGTCAATGGCATCCGTAATCGCTTTTTCGACTTTAATGCTTTTGGAATATTCACCCAGAATCGGATAAGCGTCCGGTTCCTGACTGTCAAAAAACCGCAGACAAAGCCGAATGGTCTGCATCGATACTTTCAGGTCCGAAAATTCCTGCTGCGTGAGCAGCATGCCCTTTATGGCGGCACGTCTCAGATAAGGTGTTGCGTCAATATAGTTCTGGGAAGGAAAGTTTTCACCGATTTCCATGATCCGCTGCATTTCGGCCGTCTGGCTGACCAGCTTTTCCACAAGGCCGAAATTTTCTGAAAACTTGATTTTCTCTACATACCCTTGCCCCAGCGGGCTTATACAAGCTTCTTTCAGGCGTTCCCTGAGCTTGTCAAAACCTAATTTCTGTTCTAATGTATTTGGATATAGCATTGGATTGAAAGTTAGCTTCCGGCAGTTGTCCGTCCGCTTTTTCCGACATGCTGCATTTTACTGTAAATGCAGCGTCTGTTTGTTCTGGTTTGTTAATGAATTTTTAATTTAAAACAGCCCCCGGATTTCTTCTTTCAGCACTTTCAGGGCATGTGCCGAAGGCTGCACTTCTTTTTCAATGACATGCGAAAAGATTTTTTTCGCCAGATCCGAAGGCGGCGCTTCCGCCGGTATTTCCGAAGCCGACTGATTAATGACCGCTACGGTTTCGTTCATTGCGTTCGTAATCTGCTCCCATGCATTGCTGCTGATGTACATTTGCTGGGCTACATTATGGTTGTACTCTTCGCGTATTTCCTGAAGAAGCAACTGCTGAAGTTCCAGTGCACTCATTGCGGAAGGGACCAGACGCAGCAACAGGCTGTTTGGCGCCATTCTTTCAAGAAAAAGGCACATTCTTTCATATGCCTGTAACCTCAGCGGAAGGGTGATGCCTGTATTTGTACTTCTGATGTCCCATCTCTGTTTTTCAAAAACCTTGTCGGCTACGGTTGTAATGGTCAGGTACATGCCATATACCATGGCAACTCCCAGGATCAGGACAACAAGTAACGAGTAATATTCCATGTTTTTATTTCAATTTATTCCGGATAACGACTACAAAATTAGAATATTGACGTGATTTAACATCGTTTTATTGCAGGAACGAATGCATTGCAGACAAATGGTGTTCATCTTTATATGCAAAAATCAAGCAATACTCTATTATGGAAAGTCCGGTTCAGCTTACTGAAAAAGCCAAACTTGAAATAAAAACAACATTAAGGTCCAATAAAATTCCCGACACTTACGGCCTGCGAGTCGGACTCAGAGGCGGTGCGTGCAGCGGAACATTTCTGCTGGGTTTTGATACGGCTACGGAGAATGATCTAACCTATGTAATTGAGGATATTAAAATATTCATAGACAAGCGTCACCTCATGTACGTAATCGGCGTATCGGTCGATTATGAAGAAGGAACGAACGGGAGCGGTTATACGGTTTCTGCGCTTGATAAGATGTAAAACGCTGTTTACTCCTCAATAGTAACGTGTTTCCAGTTTTCGCCGGATCGGATCCTGTTCAGCTGCGTATGCGTGATGCCAAATTGTTTTGCAATCATTTTCAGCCTGTTATTATCATTTTTAAGTAATTTCTTGATAATACGCACCTTGCTTTCCGTTAGTTTATAGTTTTTCGTACGTCTTGGTATCACACGATTGACGAAGGCCGGATTTTCACGGTTATGGTCAATCATTTCCATTTTTGTGACCCATTTCAGATTTTCGAAATAGTTGTTCTGTTTCTCAAAATCAACATGGATCACAAATATATGTTCCGGGCTTGCTTTTTCCACGAAGTGTTCGGCAACCAGTTTGTGTACATAGCGGTTGATCGTTTTTCCTCCGGCTACCCGGATATTAAGTGATCTGTAACCCTGAATAACGGATCCTTTGATGATGGCGCCTTCTTTAGGGTTATTTTGAAAACTTTTTAACCTGCCGTAATTTGACACTTCATAATGAGGAGCATTCTCGATTTCGTCGAATATAATTTTTGCCCACTTTTCATTCCAGAAACTCCGACTTACATTTGACTCATTCATTTGGATATAGATCTAATATTAATTTTTTCAAAGGTTTGTTTAACTAAGGGCACTTTTATACTGCATTCTTTTGATACAGGAAACGATTTTGTAATCTAAATATGTTAATCCAGTGCATGTAGCAAATGTGTAATCATTGTTTTTACCAAATCATTAAAGCATGAAGCGTACTCTTATTGTCGGAGCTTCCTCAAATCCATCCAGATACGCTTATCTGGCAGCACAAAAACTCAGGAATTACGGTCATCCTTTTTTACTTCTCGGACGCAGAAAAGGTTTTGCGCTGGGTGAAGAAATTCATACGGAGCAAGTAGCATGGGAAGATGTGGATACCGTTACCTTATATATCAATCCAAGTCACCAGCCCGACTACTATGCGTATATCATTTCCTTGAAGCCTAACCGCGTCATTTTTAATCCTGGCACAGAGAACCCTGAATTTAAAAATATGTTACTTGCCAAAAATATCATACCAATAGAAGGTTGTACGCTTGTGATGCTTTCAGTCGGGCAGTATTAAAAATCATGCCTGATCTTTTGTAATTTAATAAAATAGTTCTAAAACCTGCAGTAAATTATTTTTACCAGCGGATCAGGGCCGATGCCCATGTAAATCCGCTTCCGAATGCAGCAAGGCAAATCAGGTTTCCATCATGCAATCGACCGTTTTCGAAAGCTTCTGCAAGTGCGATCGGGACGGATGCGGCGGTAGTATTTCCAAATCGCTGAATATTGTTGACAACCTGCGACTCCGAAAGTCCGAGTTGCTGCCTTACATAGTCACTGATTCTGATATTTGCCTGATGTGGAACCAGTAAATCAATGTCGCCGGCTTCCAGTCCGTTCTTTTCAAGTGCTTCCCGGATGACTTCCCCGAACCGCACAATGGCGTGTTTGAAAACGGCATTGCCATTCATGTAAACATTAAATCCGCCTTCTTCAATCATTTCTTTGGTAATGGTACGTCCGGGCCGGCTGCTTCCCGGTTCCCGTACAAAAAGCTCCTCAGCATAGCGCCCGTCTGCGTGCAGGTGTGTAGATATTATACAATGTTGTGGATCTTCGGTAGCGGTAAGGACGGCTGCCCCGGCTCCGTCGCCAAAAATTACCGCAGTATTTCTGCCAGCCGTACTTTTGTCGATCCATGAAGATTGTATTTCCGAGCCTACGACTAGCGCCGTTTTATACATTCCTGATTTTATAAACTGATCGGCAATGGAAAGAGCATATACAAAACCGGAACATTGCTCCCGGATATCGATAACCGGCTTTCCGTCCATGCCGAGTTCGCGCTGCATCAGAAAGGCCGAGCCAGGAAAAAAATAATCCGGCGTAATGGTGGCATAAACAATTACATCAATGTCGCCGGGAGTTAGGCCTGCGTGTTCCAGCGCTTGCCGCGAAGCTGCGGCGGCCATGCTGTAATTGGTATCTTTTCCGTACTCAAAATAACGTCTTTCACGAATTCCGGTCCTTTCCTGTATCCATTCGTCGGAAGTTTCCATCCATTTCGTGAGATCATTATTTGTTATCACATTGTCGGGAACATAATAACCTAAACCAGTAATTCGTGACAATGCCATATGCTTCTAATTAATTGTACTAAATTCAGTTGATGTCAGAATCAGGTAATGAGTGAACGTATATGGATTCTGTCATATTACATGTACAGAAAACTTTATACCAGTATGGCTCAGCCTTGCCCGAATAAGTTTCAAAATTGCAAAAAAACAAACGTATATCCATTCATGCACGCTTTTTCCTGAAATTGTCAGCAACAGAAAGCAGAATGTAAAGAATGATTACGGCCGGTACTGCCAGAATCTTCAGCGTAAGCAGTAAAACGACAGCCAGTATGATCAGCAGAAAACGCGCTTCATTTCCTTTCCAGCCGAAATTTTTAAATTTAAGTGCAATCAAAGGCATTTCCATAACCAGCAGGTAAGACATGACAACGGAAAGGATCAGCAGATTACTGGTGTTGACAATAATGTCTTTCCAGATTTCACCATGCGTATGAACAATCAGCGGCAGGGAAGCAATCAGCATGGCATTGGCAGGCGTAGGAACACCGATAAACGAATCGGACTGTCTTGGGTCATTGTTGAATTTGGCCAGCCGGATAGCGGAAAAAATAGCAATGATAAATGCCGCATTGGCTTTCCAGATCCCGAAAAGATCCGGAATGCTCTGCATAAGCAGTTGATATACGATAACGGACGGCAGTAACCCGAACGTCACCATGTCCGCCAGCGAATCCAGGTCCTTGCCGATCGGTGAACTTGCATGCAGCAGTCTTGCCAGAAAGCCGTCAAGAAAGTCAAAAATGAGCGCAACCCCGATCAGTACGCAGGATAAAAGCAGGTTATTGTGAAATGCCTCGACTACACCGACACATCCGCACAGCAGATTTCCACAGGTAAGTGCATTCGGGATGTTGCGACGGATCATGGCTGAAAATTTTATTCAAAAACTGGATTTTAAAAAAACGGATTGTTTTTCTTCTCAAAACCGATTGTCGTCAGCTGCATATGGCCGGGATAAACGGTATAATCGTCAGGCAATGTAAACAATTTGCTGCGAATGCTCGAAAGCAGCTGGTTATGATCGCCGCCGGGCAAGTCCGTACGTCCGATGCTCATGTGAAACAGCACATCACCGCCTATGACAAAACGCTGATCTTCATTTACAAAAGCAATATGGCCAGGCGCATGTCCGGGAACAAAAATGACTTTCAGTGACGAATTTCCAAAATGTACCGTGTCTCCTTCGGCCAGATAGGTATCAATTTCTGGTTCGTCGAATGAAGCAAAGCCGTAATTGGAAGCATAGGATTGGACTGCTTTCAGCAAAGGCTCATCTAGTGCATGCAGGGAAAACGGAATTTGGTATTTCCTTTTCAAAGCGGTAATTCCCAGAACATGATCGATATGTGCATGCGTATTGATGATCTGAACGGGCTTTAATCCGTTTGCTTCAATATAATCGGTTATTTCAGCCAATTCCTGTTTGTCGTAACAGCCGGGATCAATAATCACTGCTTCGCCGGTATCGTCGTGCAGCAAGTAGGTATTTTCTGCAAACGGATTAAAGACAAAAGTTTCAATATGTATCATGCCATGCGGTATTTTACTGAAATAATGATTGCGCCGGCGAAGTTACAAAACTTTGGAAACCTACAATCCGGAAAACAAAATCGTCCGTGCATGGATACTCGCACGGACGATTTTGAAATACAACAATGCTTTTTGCTAAATCTGCTGTTCCGTCAAGGTCACCGTTATCCTGTCGTAATAAAAAACGCTCAGACCTTCGTAACCCGAGTCGGTGCCTATATAAAGCCAGATTTCACCCTGTGCATTTGCCTTCACCGTAAAAGGTTTGTCGGTATTGGATCTTTCCACCAGTTTATAAACGAACGTATCAACGCCATTGGAGACATTTCCCAGCAGCACCGCATCTTTCCCGATTTCCGATTGCGCGCCTTTATTCAGGTTAAAAACGTACATTTTGTTTTCCAGCTTTCGGACAGGCTCAACCGGTGAAGCGCCCGCTTTCAGGTAAACCGAACCTCCCGGTGAACCGCCGGCTCCGAAGCTGTTTTCCGGATATTGTGTTCCAAAATTGACGTTGAAAACGACGCTGTAAGTCTGGTTCGGGACAAAGCCTGTTACTTTTTTCTTGAGATACATAAACATATCGTCGGCTCGGTTATGTCCTTGCAACATGTAGCCATATCGGGTTGTGTCCAGGCCGGTCGGAAGAGTTGTGCGTTCTGCTTCCATTTCCAGCGTCGTAGAGTCTGTATCTGTTGAATAATCACTGAAACCCGGTGTCCAGCCGTCCGCGCCCGTTTCAAATGCAGAATCCACTTTAACGATTGCATTCAGTTTGTCTTCATTGTCACAGGCAGACAAAAATAGGGTCATTGCCACACCTGTGAGCATCATCCATTTTTTCATAGCGTTAATTAGTAAGTTTGATACAAAGATCCATTGATGCCATGAAGAGTGTATTTTTGATATTAAGGTTGGAAAAAGAGCCTTGTTTTGCAGATAAAATTCTGTTCAAAATTGATTCAGAAGAAGTTGGCGTTTTACATTTAACCGATCAGAAAAACCGTAGGCCTTTTATGAAGATCAGGCGTATTGGTTTTCCATCTTTTAACGGGCATGGCCTTTATAAATTCATCTTCTGCTGTTACATTGGCCACAATGCAGAGTTGTGTATCAGGCATACAGCTTTCCAGTACTGCTTCCAGAAGCTGATTGTTCCGAAAGGGTGTTTCCATGAAAATCTGCGTTTGGCTTCGCTGCCGTGCATCGCGTTCCAGGCTTTGAATTGCCTTTTTCCGCTGTACTTTATCAATTGGAAGATAACCGTGAAAAGTAAAAGACTGCCCACTCATCCCTGACGACATCAGCGCCAGTAGAATAGAA
Source organism: Dyadobacter sediminis (assembly GCF_005860765.1). Lineage (GTDB taxonomy): Bacteria > Bacteroidota > Bacteroidia > Cytophagales > Spirosomataceae > Dyadobacter > Dyadobacter sediminis. Next base: position 363,818 of record NZ_VCEI01000025.1, read on the forward strand.
GAGGGGCCAGCCAGCGGAATGACGCGGATGCCCATCTGGTGCGCAAGGTTTACGGCAACGGCGCCGGGATCGGCAATTCCCGGGCAGCCGGCTTCTGAAATAATCCCGGCGCTTTGTCTGAGATTTTTCAGTTGTTCGCGGGTTTCACTTTCCGGCGTATCCTTGTTTAACTCAATAAACGTAAGTTCGTCAATGATTCTGCCCAGTTTCAGGCTGCTGATGAAGCGACGGGCAGTACGTACATTTTCGACAAAGAATACATTCAGATGCTGTACTGCATCGATAACCTGAGGGCTCAGCACTTTGTCCTGCGTGCTTTCTGCCAGTACGGTCGGGATGAGGTATAATGCTATTCCGGCATCGTTCATAAGCGGGTTGATTTTTAATGTGTTGTTCCAACCAAATCCGTAATAACGGAATCATGAAGAAAAACAAAGTCCGAAGTCATGAAAAGATTATTCTATCTGCCATTATATTTCCTTGTGCTATTATCATGTAGCAAGGACAGTCAGGAAGTTCAGTCCGCCGCGGAGTTCCTGAATGCCGGATCCGGATCCTTTGCAGGAAGCTGGAAACTGACCGAAAAAGAAAAAGTATCGATTGATGATCAGAAAACCTGGGAACCGGTTTCTGCTTCACAGTCCTACACAATAATTCTCCGTTCTGACGGCGTCATCCTGAATGCAGACGGAAAGCCGGCATGCTGCGCCCCGACTTCACTGATCATTAATGATCGGTTACTCGAAATAAAGCCTCAAAGCCCGATTCCGACTAATGAAGCGTGTGAATTGGTTAACTGCATCAACTGCCCGACCTGGGAAATCGAATTCATAGGAAACCAGATGATTGTCACAGCCTGCAACAGTCCGAGAATGAAGTTTATCCGATAACCGCTTTGTCCAGAAACTCAAATAAAGCAGCGACAAAAGATTTGGGCTGATCGGCCTGTATCCAGTGCCCGGCATCGGCAATCGTTTCCAGCCTTGCATTCGGGAACATTTTCAGAATGTCGGCCCAGTCTTCGTCCAGAATATAATCTGATTTTTCGCCGCGCATGAAAAGAGCCGGAACCTCCACTTTCAGGTCTGATTTGACTTCTGCGCCAATGTTTTCAATAGCACTGGTGAGCAGCGGCAGATTGAAACGCCACGCAAATCCTCCTTCCTCTTTCCGGTACAGGTTTTTGAGCAGAAATTGTCTTACGCCCAACGCTGGTTCATAACGGCTCAGCATTTCATCCGCCTGGTTCCGGTTTTCTACTTCTTCCAGATTCATTGCATTCAGTCCTTCCAGTATTTTTTTGTGATGAACAGGATAAGGTTTCGGGCCAATATCCACAACAACCAGTCCGTCGTATGTTCCGGGGTTTGTCAAAGCATATTCCATCACCGTTTTTCCGCCCATCGAATGCCCGATCAGAACCGGATTCTGAATTTGGTGCTGACTTATGAATTCTTTCAGATCTGCGGCGAAAGCCGGAAAACTAAGCGGCGCTTCATGCGGTGAACGGCCATGATTCCGCTGATCGACAAGGAAGACTTTATAGCCGTGTTCTGAAATTGCCTTGCCAATCGTAAGCCAGTTATCCAGGAGGCCGAACAAGCCATGCAGAATGATCAGCGGCTTTCCGGATTCTCCGAATTGTTTAAAGTGAAGTTGCATTTAAAAAGATGTTTGATTGAAAAGACCGATCATTGTCAGACAGTTTACGGCAAGTTCCGGTTCTGGCACCTGATTTTTGCAAAGGTGCGCAGGAATTTATTAACCGAGAATGAACATCTGATAAAAATTAACAAAAAATTTATATCAGCAGGCATCATATTTTTATAAGTTTTTCTGGTTCAGACTTAAAAAGTTGATTTACACACCTCCTGAAATCATTTTCATTTATTAATCCCGGAGCAGCCGGATTCCGGACAATTTCTTTATATTAAAAATATTGAATTATTGGTCTACTTAAATGTATTATTTCAATAGATCAATGAGTTATGGTAAATAGTATTGCATTTTAGTAGGATTCTCGTTGTTGCGAATAAATTAAAAATGATATTATTTTGCATCAGATAATACTTATCTTCCTTCATGGAGCCCACTTACAATAAAAATCAACTCAACATAATTTATGAAATCGAAAAGTTTACTTTTCAAAGCAGCAGGTGCAATGCTGGTTGCATTTCTGTTTGCTTTATTTAGTCCGGAAGTCAGGGCGCAGGTTACTTCATCAACAATTACAGGTCGGGTTGCAGACAACAAAGGAGATGTTCTTCCCGGTGCGACCGTCGTGGCCATTCACGTGCCTTCTGGGACCAAGTACGGAACGGTTACGAATGAAAAAGGACTTTATACAATCCCCGGCGTTCGTGTCGGTGGTCCGTATGCAGTTACTTCATCTTTTGTAGGTTTCGGAGATCAGACCAGGGAAAACATTTTTGCAGAGCTGGGAACCAGTGCGGATGTGAGCTTTGCAATGGCAGAAAACGGCACCGAATTGCAGGAAGTTGTAATATCAACCGCAAGAAGTGACATCTTCAGCTCGGACCGTACCGGAGCAGCTTCTTCTTTCGGGCGTGAAACCATTAACACAACGCCAACAATCGGCCGTACCATCAACGACATTACCAAGTACAATCCGTACGGAAACGGCCAGTCATTCGCCGGTCAGGATGCGCGTTTCAACAACATTACGATTGACGGATCTGTTTTTAACAATGGTTTTGGATTGGGTTCATCGGCGCAGGCCGGCGGACGTACCGGAACGACGGCAGTATCGCTGGATGCTTTGGATCAGGTGCAGGTTAACGTGGCGCCTTTTGACGTACGCCAGTCGGGCTTTACCGGTGCGGGTATCAATGCCGTAACGAGGTCCGGAACAAACGAATTTTCCGGATCGGCATACACGCTTTTCAGGAACAACGATCTTGTAGGCAAAAAAGCAAACGGCGGCCGTGACCTTACACCCAAGCCTAATGTAAAGGAAAATACGTACGGATTCCGTCTGGGCGGCCCCATTATCAAGAACAAATTGTTCTTCTTTATTAATGCCGAAAGATTTACCAGCAGCACGCCGGCACTGACCTGGTCGCTGGACAGAGGAACAGGCGGAAGCAACGTTTCGCGTGTACTGGAATCGGATCTTCGCGATCTGGATCAGTTCCTTACGACCAAATTCAACTATTCAATTGGTGCACTGGACGGCTTTAATAATGAAGTTAAAAGTACAAAAGGACTTATTCGTCTGGATTACAACATCAATGACCGTAACAAACTTTCAGTACGTTATTCGCAGCATCAGTCGGAATCAGGACAAGTTATCAGCAACAGCAGCAGCAGCAACACGGCGGGTAACGGAAACCGTACAAACAGTCCGCTTGCTATTTCAGCTGAAAATACGGGTTACCTTATTGCAGACAATACACGTTCTATCGCAGCCGAGCTGACTTCCAACTTTAACGGCAAGCTGGCAAATGACCTGATTGTTACCTATAACAAGCAAATTGAAGACCGGACGTATAAAACAGCCATGTTCCCGACCGTGGACATTCTGAAAGACGGAAGTACTTACACAACCGTTGGTTTCGATCCTTTTACGCCGAATAACAAGCTGAACTATTCTACGTTCAACATTACAAACAACCTGAGCTATTTTGCCGGAAAGCATACGTTCACTGCGGGTGTTGTTTATGAGCATTTTACTTCCAATAACGTCTTTTTCCCATCGTCGAACGGCGTGTATGTTTACAATTCCATAGAGGATTTCAAAACAGCTGCGCAGGCATCACTGGACAATCCGGGCGCTACAACTTCACCGGTTACTGTGGCCAAATACAACCTTCGTTACTCTTTGCTTCCGGGCGGAGGCGAGCCGTTGCAGGTTCTGAAAAGAGATTTGTACAGTGCTTACCTGCAGGACGAATATCAGGTTAGCCCGAACTTTAAAGTGACTGCAGGGATCCGCGGCGATATTTTTGCCTACGACAATTCTACTGCAACGGATTTCAATAACCCGATTGTAGCTGGATTGACGTTTCAGGATGAAAACGGAGCTCCGTATAAAGTCACCACCGGAACTTTCCCGAAAACCAGACTGCTGATTTCACCTCGTATCGGTTTCAACCTGGATGTAAAAGGCGACAAAACAACGCAGGTTCGCGGAGGAACCGGAATATTTGTTTCACGTATTCCGGAAGTTCTGATTTCCAACCAATTGGGTAACAACGGCGTAAATACAGCAGTGATCAATGAATCCAATACAACGGATTACGCCTTTACGACGGATCCTACCCGGTACATTCCGACGAATAAAGCAGACATTACAACATTGCCGCCGTATGTAATCAACGCATCGGACCAGAACCTGAAATATCCGCAGATCTGGAAGTCAAACATTGCTGTTGACCAGCGATTGCCATTGGGACTGATCGGAACGGTTGAATTTATTTACAACAAGACAATCAACGGCCTTCGTTACATTGATGCCAACCTGAAAACACCGGATCGCACGTTTGAAGGTGCCGACGAGCGCCCGCGTTACCCTGCTTCCGGCGTTACCAGCACCGGTACCGGCGCGGCCAATACCGTGGCTGTTGCCCGATTTATCAACCCGAATATTTCCAACGTTTTTGTGCTGAAAAATACGAAAAAAGGAAATTCATACATTGCAACGGTTAAACTGGAAAAACCGGCATCACGCGGTTTCGGCGGATTTGTTTCTTATACGTATGGCGAAGCAAAAGACATTGCATTTGTAGGAAGTACGGTTCAGGCCAACATTCCGTCCGTAGCAGGTCAGAATTATCTGCCGTTATCTTATGCAGACAATGACCTTCGTCACCGCATTGTCGGCTTGCTGAATTACCGCATCAATTATGGTGGTACGGCTGGCGGTTCCACCACATTTACGCTTGGTGCCGTTTCCAACAGCGGAAGCAAAATTTCCTACACACTTAATCAGGACCTGAACGGCGACGGACAAACTTCCAATGACCTGATTTATGTGCCGCGTAATGCTTCTGAATTGTCATTTGCACCATTGACTGTCGGTACCGGAGCCAATGCTGTCACCTACTCGCCGGAAGAACAGCAGAATGCATTTAACAGTTACATAGAAGGAAATGATTATCTGAAAAGCCGTCGTGGCCAGTATGCGGAACGCAACGGAGGCGCATTTCCATGGCTTACCCGCTTTGACCTGACGGTTATCCAGGAGTTTTATGTGGCTGTCGGCAAAAACGGAAAAAGAAACACGATCCAGCTTCGCGGCGATGTCCTGAACATTGGAAACCTGATCAATGACAAATGGGGACTTGGAAACCAGTCAACTACGGTAAATCCGCTGGCGCTTGCAAGTGTTTCTGCGGACGGCACTCCTTCTTACCGGATTGCCACGCAGGTTGTGAATGAAAATAACGTGAACAGAACGATTTTACTGAGAGATTCATTTATCCCGAGCGCTACTGTCAACAGCGTTTGGCAGGCACAGATCGGAATCCGTTATATTTTCAACTGATTGCCCGTTCAGTAATTTCCTGAATAAAGCAGAAAGCCCGTCCGGACAGACGGGCTTTCTGCTTTATAGCGGCGTTCATTGTTTTTCCGGGATTTTTTCAGTTTTCGAAATGGCCTCCGTTCCTGCGCGGTAGCCTTCGATAATCAGTCTGGAAATATCTTCGGAAGTAAAATGCTGCAGATCAAGAAAGAGCGGTATTTTGGGTCGTATAACCGTTAGTTTCATGGGTTTTCCGCGCAGTACGGACCGGTCTATGTAATTTTCCGCCCAAATGATATTGCTGTTTACAATCTGGTTTACAGTAATGTCTCTTACGCGTTCGATCAGTGTGATCAGGTTTTTGGTATTGATGCCTTCCGGCTGGTACAATAGCGGTGAATGACAGGCGATGAGAACGATTTCCGTAGCGCCATCTTCAATGGCCTGCCGGACCGGCGCAACTTCCCGCATGCCGCCATCCTGATAAAGCTGCTGTTCTATTTCCACGGCGGGCATCAGCATGGGAATGGATGAACTGGCGAATACATAATCCAGAAAGTGCGGATTGTCCGGCGCTACATATTTTATTTCCCCGGTAGCCATATTGACAGCCCCGACCTTGACGCGTACCGGATTGTGGACCAGATTTTCCTTGTTTACATGCTTCCGGATCAGCTGATGAAGCGGCTGCGGGTTCACGATTCCGTCAAAACGACTCATAAGCGTATTGACACCGAGTTTCACACGGGAGCGGAGAATGGAAATATCCTGCGGCTGCGTAATGTTCCTGATCCAGAATTCAAGCAGTTTTCGTCCGGCAACCGGCCATTGGACTTGTTTGTTGTCGTGAAACTGATGTCCGGCTTCATTGGCAAGAAAGGTGGTGTTCAGTGCGCCGACAGATATCCCGTAAATCATTTCTGGCTCGAAACCGCTTTCCAGCACGGCCTGGATAACGCCCACCTGAAATGCGCCTTTCATGGACCCTCCTCCGAGAACAAGTGCTTTCATAGCTGTATGTTTTCTGCATCAGCGTTCTGCAATTTGACATTTCGATTCCGATGCAATTCCTTTTTTCTCAATTGTAAACATTTTAAAAATAAAATTGGTATAAACAGAAGATTTTATTCCAAATTTGAAGACTGGAGTTCAAAATATATTTGAAACGACAAAACAATGTGACGGCTGCCATTTACAGCCTGTTTATATCAGTAGGAGCATGGTCCTTCGTTAATACATATGACCCTTTCAATAAAGGAAATTCAGGTTCCGATTGCAGATGAAATGAAAGCCTTTGAGCATAAGTTTCGTCAGTTTATGAAAAGTGATGTAATGCTGCTGGACCAGATCATGAATTACATCGTCAGGCGCAAGGGCAAACAGCTACGTCCCATGTTTGTTTTTCTTTCTGCCGGAGTCTGCGGCGAAATTTCCGAATCCACTTACCGCGGTGGCGCCCTGATCGAGCTTTTGCATACGGCGACACTTGTACATGACGACGTTGTGGACGATTCCAATTACCGCCGCGGTTTTTTTTCGGTCAATGCATTGTGGAAAAATAAGATTGCCGTGCTCGTCGGAGATTATCTTCTTTCGCGCGGTTTGCTTTTGTCCGTTGATCATCAGGAGTTTGATATTCTGAAAATTGTTTCTACCGCCGTTCGTGAACTGAGTGAAGGCGAATTGCTTCAGATTGAAAAAGCAAGAAGGCTGGATATTAACGAGGAAGTTTATTACCAGATCATCAAGCAAAAAACGGCTTCACTCATTGCTTCCTGCTGTGCCGTGGGCGCGAGCTCGGTTGGTGCCGGTGCTGACATTGTGAAGCGGATGCATGCGTTCGGTGAAAAAGTAGGCATGGCTTTTCAGATCAAAGATGACCTTTTCGACTACGGCGAAGATGAAATCGGCAAGCCGCTCGGCATTGATATCAAGGAAAAAAAGATGACGCTTCCGCTTATATATGCGCTGAACCACGCCGGATGGCTTGAAAAACGCAAGATCATCAACATCATCCGTAATGAAAGCCACAAACCTAAAAAGGTAAACGAGGTTATTGCTTTTGTAAAGGATTCGGGCGGGCTCCGGTATGCGCAGGAAGTCATGCAGCGCTATGTGGAAGAAGCACACGAACTTTTATATGAATTTGTAGACTCACCGCACCGCAGGTCGCTCGAACAACTTGTGCAGTACACGATTGAAAGAAGCAAGTAACTGATCCCGTTCTCCGAAGCGTTTTATAATTCATTAAAGAAAATACAAGATTTTATACTAATGTGACTAAGTTTTTAGTTATGTTGTTACTTCCACAAAATCTTGTTGTTATGAAACTCATTCTGACTGCATTCCTTTGTCTTTGCATAGAAAGTCTTTATGCGCAAATCCGTGTTCTGTCTTCTGAAAATGCTGAAAAGCAGGGCATCAATCAGGCGAAACTTTCCAATGAGTATACCGGTACCGGCCAAAATGCGGCAGACGAAATCCTGGCAAAAACGAATGATGTGCTCGCCGCAGCTTTTCCGGAAAATCCAAACCCCGGAATTACCGTTTTTACCCGGTTTTATATCAATGAGTCAGGCAGTGCGGATTATCTGATCTTTGATCTGCAGACCGGCGAGGGCTATAACAAGGATTCACTTAATGAACTGACCAGAAAAGCTTTTCTCACCGGTTTTGACGGCTGGAAAGTGAAAAAGCCGGCCGGTACGCGCTTTGCGATCATGTCTTTCAAGACATTCGGAAAACAGCCGGTCATGCGGGAAGTGCGCAGCGGCGACAGCAGTGTAACGGACCTGAAATCTGCACTGGTTTTTCAGGATACCTTAAAGGTAAAACGGCTTTACCTGAATCAGCTCGATTTGAAATCGGTTCCGGATGTAATTTACAGGTTTCCGAATCTGGAAGAATTGTATCTGGGCAGGAATGAATTACAAAGCGTTCATATTCAGATGCAGCATCTGCCAAAGCTGAAACAACTTCATTTACAGAATAATCAGATCGGAAACAATGGTTTGGAAATTACCGAAAATCATTCGCTTACATTACTGAACCTGAACGAAAACAAATTTACAGACATTCCAAAACAGTTGCGGGCATCCAGGAAGCTTTCCAGTTTGTGGCTTGGCGGCAATGAAATGAATCATTTATCGAATAAAAGTTTCAGAAAACTAAATAGCGTTCAGGATCTGAATTTTTATAAATCAGCCATTCCGGTTTTGCCGAAAGGAATCAAAAAAATGAAGAATCTGGAAGTGCTGGATCTTTATTACAACAAGCTCGAAACACTGCCGGTTTCCATCACCAAATTGAAAAAACTGACGCATCTGGCTGTTTCGCACAATCAGTTGACGTCGTTGCCGAAGAAAATTGACCGTCTTTCCAAAGTGCATACGCTTTACGCGCATCACAATCATATCAGCAAGCTGCCGGCTCGCATTGCAAAAATGCAGAATCTTAAAATCCTGGATCTTGGTTTCAACTGGTTTACGGATTTTCCAAAGGAACTTACCGCTTTTTTCAATCTGCAGGAACTGGATCTTTCGTCCAACAACTTCCTTACTTTTCCGGAACAGCTGCTGGAGATAAAGCAGCTGGACAAGCTTTATCTCCGTGGAAACCCGTTTGTGAAAGACGATGCCGAAATAAAGTACAGCCAGCAACTCGGACAGCTGAAAAACAGGAATATTGAAGTATACTACTGATTACAGATTCCACCAGTATGTGAATTTCAAAACAATCGCCCGGTTTTTGACCATGAAGTTTTCGGGAAGATAATTGTCCGTGTAAACAATGAACAAATCCGAAGCCGGCTTGTACCGCCATTGCAGACGTGCGTTCAGGTTGATATTATCCGCCTGATTGTTGTACTGCATGAAAGTGGTAAAAAACAGGTTGTTCGTAAAAGTGACGTCCACACGCGGACCGACGAGCCATAACTGCTTGCGGTTCCAGGGTTCCGGCAAATGGATATCGTTGTAATTTCCGGCCATTGTAATTGCTACATAAGGCTGCACGCGGTAGCCAAGTTCGGCGCGCAGGTTATTGCGTCTTCCGTTTTGATAGTAACCGCCTGTTATTCCGGAAACAAGATATGTAAACCGGTTTTGCGGGCCGGAAACGATATCAAAACCGGCGGATTTGTAGCTGTGTTCACTGCCTGTTGTCAGCGTGAAGCCGCCGAGGTTAGTCGGGTCAAACGGGCGTAAAAGGCGTACATAATTGCTGGCTCCCCAGACGGCTACCGTTGCGCGGTTTATGAAATTCAGGTTATAGGAAAGAATATATTCCTTATCGCTGACATTAAACTGTTTGTCCCAGTAAACATTGCTGACGAGCTTGGGCCCGTGACTGATGATTTTCGGAGATTTCACAAAAAACAGATAACCGATGTTCGGGCTGATTTTATAATAACCCATCCGCACGGCATTCGGAACGTACCCCACTTCTGCATTGTAGTTTTTACCGACGTATTCATGCTGCCATTGCCAGAAAAAATTGGCCTTGTTGAATTTCAGATCGGCGGCATGTGAAAAATCATCCGTTGATTTTCCCGGCGTAAAGGATTTCAGGAACATGACCTTTCCGGTCCACAGGTTTTTGGCACTTGCAAGATTAAATTCCGCTCCGATGTTCCGGTTATAGCGGCTGGTGGCTGCATGCCTGTCGAGTGAATAGTTGGTCGCATCCTTGTTTACGTATATAAAACGGATATTGGACCGGGCCAGAACCTGTCTCTGAAGTGCAAACACGGCATAATTATTCCGGGGCGTCAGGCTGTCGGAAGAACCTGTTTGAACGTCCAGTACACCAATACGCCAGTTCTTGTTGATTTTACCGCTCATACGCGCTCCGAACTGGATCGGTACGCCAAGACCAATGCGGCGGGAGAAAAAAGGACGAATGGTAGCGTACCCGAAATTGGCAAAAAGATCGGCATTTTCCAGAAAGAACTGGCGGCGTTCCGGAAAAAAGAGTTCGAATCGCGTCAGGTTGGTTTGCTGCACATCCACGTCCACCTGCGAGAAATCCGGGTTAACCGTCAAATCGAGGTTCAAAGAAGGCGTCAGTCCGATTTTGACATCACCGCCGACAGCAGGTTTGTACTTGCCGGGCGTGTCATTGTCGTAATCTTTGGTAAGACGTGTGGCGGCATACGGAATCACGGAAATATTCGGGCCTGGATTGGGCGGCGGAACGTCCCATACCAGTACGCCGGTGTAAGCCAGCGATGCCGAAGGAAACTGCCTCGGAACCGGCGCCCAAGCCGATTTCTCGGAAATGGTAAGATCCTGCCGGCTGAAGTTGATTCCCCAGCGTGTAATTCCGGGTTTGTAACGGATGCTTTTAAACGGGATCGCAGCTTCCCAGACCCATTTGTCGTCATCGTTCTTGACGGAACTCAGCCATTTGTTGTCCCAGCTCAGATCCACGGTTCCGCCATCGCCCTGCTGTCCGTCCCATGGAGCGCCGGCAGCATTGGCCCCGAATGAAAAACCGTTGGTACGGTCATCAAACGTGTCCATGAAAAGCAGGAAGTTGTCATTTTTTCCAAATGCAAAATCCCTTTTAAGCGATTCCACAATGATAGCACCTTTGATCGGCTTGTAGTTGATAACCAGAATGTAAAGATTATCCTTGTCATAGCACATTTTAACGTCCGTCTGTGCACGCGAAAAGCTGGTGTCCATTGGCGTGATCATGAAAAAGTCCGTTGCCGTTTCAGCAGAAGACCAGGCAAGATCGTCCGCCACGCCGTCGATATTCAGCGGAGCGGCTGCGGAATGAATGTGGTACTGGTAATTTTCATTGGGTTTCTGCGCAATGCTCTGGAAAATGATCAAACAGAAAAAGACAAAGGTCAGGATAGAAGTACGTTGCACTTGCTTGATGGGTATAGGAATTGGTAGATAACGAAGGTTGAAGGTATGCTTAGCTTCTGAACCATTTTGCATCGGCATAAAACGTACCGAACGGAATCAGGGATGAGAAGAACGACAAAAAGGATTTCTTGAAAGACCAGCCATATTGAGCGGCAACCTGAACAAGCAGCAGTACAAAAAGGACGAACAGTACGCCATGCGCCATTCCGACTACGCGAACGGCCTGCGGAATGCCAGCGAGGTATTTGAGCGGCATGGCAATACCCAGCAGCACCAGATAGGAGACACCTTCCAGAAAAGCAATGATGCGGAAGCGGCCCAAAGCTGATTTTAATAAAGTAGAAAGCATAAGAAATCAACAAAAGAAAACATGTATTACAAGTGTAAAGATACATATTCGAAAGCTTGATCTACACCATAATGCAAAAGCTTTTCCATGGAATTGTTATATAATCATTCATTAAATGTAAAAAGAGAGGAATTCTATGCAATTCAGTAACCTAACTGCATAGAAGATGATACTTAATGTGCTTTTTATATAATTAAATTCTAAAATCCGGATTGTTGTAAGAACATTGTTTGGTTTAGTTTGATATTTGTGGTCTGATATTTTTGAGAAAAATTTATACTACAAAAGCCAACTTACATGAATAAAACGTTCTTCACTTTTATTTTTACACTGGTAACCTGTTTCTGTTTTGCGCAGAGTTTCAAGGTTTCCGGAAGGATTACAGATGAAAAAGGCGATCCGCTGATCGGTGCTTCCATTATCGAAAAAGGAACCAGCAACGGAACGACAACCGATGGAAACGGTGCCTACACGTTGTCGGTCAGCAGTGCAAGTTCTGTCATTGTAGCGACTTATGTCGGTTACAACAAGCTTGAAAAAGCCATCAGCGGCAGCGGTGAGCAGAATCTGGTTCTTGAAAATGCGACTGTCCTGAATCAGGTTACCGTTGTGGGTTCCAGAAATTTAAACCGTTCCTCTACGGATACGCCTGCACCGGTGGATGTGATCGATATCCGGGAAATTACAACGAAGCAGGGCCAGCTGGACGTAAATCAGCTTCTTCAGTTTGCAGCTCCTTCCTTCAATTCCAATCGCCAGACCGGTTCCGACGGTGCGGATCACGTCGATCCGGCATCTTTGCGCGGTCTCGGCCCGGATCAGACTTTGGTTCTGATCAACGGGAAAAGACGTCATCAGTCTTCGCTTGTAAACCTTTTCGGTACGCGCGGACGCGGGAACACCGGCACCGACCTGAACGCCATTCCGGCTGCTGCCATCGAACGAATTGAAATCCTGCGTGACGGCGCTTCTGCACAGTACGGTTCGGATGCCATTGCAGGCGTTATCAATATTGTTTTGAAAGAAACGGTAAATCAGCTGAGCGCCAATGTAAATGCGGGCATGTACAAGGCAAAATACCGCTACGACGATAAGCAGTTTGACGGACTGAACTATAATGCAAACCTCAACTACGGAATAAAAATCGCAAAAAAAGGGTTTCTGAACGTTACGGCAGATTACAATTTCCGGGATCATACCAACCGCGCCAATACCGTTTCCAGCGAAGCGGATCTTGCCAGAAGACAGTACGGCGACCCGAAGATCAACAATGCTGCAGTGTATTACAATGCAAAAGTTCCGATCGGAACGAATTTTCAGGTTTACAGCTTTGGCGGTTTTAACAAAAGAAAAGGCGATGCTTATGCGTGGACGCGTTTTGCTGACGACGATCGGAACATTCCTTCCATTTATCCGAACGGCTTTGACCCGATCATTGCCAGCACGATTGACGACCGTTCGTTTGCCTTTGGCGTAAGAGGCGTATGGAAAGGCTGGGATATTGATCTGAGCAATACATATGGTTTTAACAAATTTCATTTTAATGTAAAAAATTCGCTGAACCGTTCGCTCGGGCCATTGTCTCAGACAACGTTCGATGCCGGCGGCTTTCAGTTAGGGCAAAATGTGAACAATCTGAACATTACAAGGTATTACAAAACGATTTTATAAGGGCTTAACCTTGCATTCGGGGCGGAATACAGAACAGAACAGTATAAGATCTTTGCAGGCGAGCGCGCTTCGTATTACAACTACGACCCGACTTACCCGGGCGGTTCCCAGGGATTTCCGGGATACAGCCCGACGGACGTTACGGACAAAAGCCGTTCAAATGTGGGCGTTTATCTGGATGTAGAAGCCGATGTTACAAAGAAATTTTTGGTGGATGCCGCGGTACGTTATGAAAATTACAGCGATTTCGGAAGTACGGTAAATGGAAAAGTGGGTTTGCGCTACAAAGTAACCGATGCATTTTCATTGCGCGGAACGGTCAGTACAGGTTTCCGTGCGCCGTCACTTGCGCAAAAATATTTCAATTCCACTTTTACCAATTTTGTGAACGGTACACCGGTTGAAGTTTTACTTGCCAATAATGAAAGTGCTGTTACGCAGGCATTGGGAATTCCTAAACTAAAACAGGAAACATCTCAGAATGCAAGCGTTGGCTTTACAGTTTCACCGGCTTCCGGACTTTCGGTGACCGTGGATGGTTATTATGTCAAAGTAAAAGACCGCGTTGTGCTGACCGGACAATTCAGCGATGAGGACAAGGAAATTGGTGATCTTCTGAAACAGCTCAGAGTTGGAAAAGCCCAGTTTTTTACCAATGCACTATCTTATACGACGACTAAAGGAATCGATGTGATTGTAGCGCATACAACCCCATTGGGCATTGGAAGGCTTAGTTCCACACTGGCAGCCAACTTCAACTGGATGGAACTCGGTCCGGTAAACACAAGTCCGAAACTGGCAGGAAAAGAGGACATTTATTTTGATGAACGAGAACGCAGGTTTGTACTCGCTTCGGCGCCTCCCTCCAAAATAAACCTGACACTGGATTACTCAGTGGATAAATTCAGCTTTATGCTGCGATTCATCCGTTTTGGAGAAATAAAACTGGCCAACTGGGATTACGAACTGGACGTGTACAAGCCGAGAATCCAGACGGATGTTACCTTGAATTACAAGGTAAGCAAGAACTTTTCATTGTCGGTGGGCGGAAGCAATATCTTCAATGTTTATCCGGACATGTCCTTGCCTGCGCTTACGGAGTCGGGTGGAGCATGGGACCCTGTTCAGATGGGAAGCAACGGCGCTTTCATTTTTACCCGGCTTGGTTTCCGTTTCTGATTGTAAGTATAACAGAAAAAAACAGATTGTATAATAAAAAGGGGGCTCAAACAAAGTTTGAGCCCCCTTTTTATATTGCTGATGTATTTTAAACAGCCTGTGGCCTGGCTTTGGATTTGCTTTTGCCGGAAGCAGGCATATTTTCCCTGTTCCGCATTTTTACAAACTCCTTGAATCTCCTGATTGTGGCCATAACAAAGCCGATAACCAATACGAATGTTCCGAGCCAGAGTACATTGATAAGCGGCTTTTCAATGGCTTTCATGACAATAAAATCACGTTGCGTCGTATTGACGGCAAATGAGAACTGGCCTGTCTGCGGATTGATTTCCTGGAACTGAATACGCATGCCCAAATCGTTGCTTACTTCCGGCTTGCGTGCCACCATACGGTCTCGGATTACAAACGACGGCGTGATAACATATTCTTTATCCTTGTCCAGCACGCGGATAATGGCTTTTACTGCTGCATCGCCTTCGCCAAGCGTAACGCCTTCGACCTGTTCCGTACGGATGACATTATCCAGAATGGCAACATAATCATTTACAAAAAATGTATCGCGCATGTTTACCGTAAAGTTTTCGGTCTGACTCCAGACCGGCTCGGCAGTCGGGTTGGTTACCATGGAAACATACGTGTACAGATCCTTGTTGTACTTGCGCTGAATGTCCGGTGATGAAACAATCCCGCCCATTCTCGGATTGATCTGAACCCTTGGGAACAGGTTGAAAATACGTCCGGAAGGCTCACGATACTCAATATCATAATAAAAGTTTTCAGGGAAAATCTCGATCGTGTCGCCTTTGGAGTTGTATTTTTTGTCATTGACAACAATATCTCTCAGAGCAACTGCATGGAAATCGCCTTCTACAATATCGACCCAGCTTTTGGGAATATAACCCGGAATATGACGCGGCTCCACGCGGACATCTCGCCATGTGAGCATGTAATCGCCCATTTTCTCAGGCTTGTTGAGCCATAGCGTAATATTTTCCTTGTTTTCCTTATTGTCATTACTGGTAAATTCCTCACTGCGCGAAATCATCAGCCCGGAATTGTTAATGGAAACAACTTTGGTATAACCCGAAGAAAACAGAATCCCGATCAGCATCAGTGCAACGCCGATGTGCGTAATAGCGCCACCCGACAAGTTGTAATTTCCACTGATGATATTAATCAGAATGGTGCCGTTCGCCACAATTGCGAAAACCGCCGTAGTCAAAAGAACAATGTACTGAATGTCCTTTACGCCTTGATATGTTATAATAGCCGCACTGATGATCAATGCAATCAGCAAAGGATTGTAAAGTGCCTGAAGGCGGTTCTGACCCACTCGTTTCCACCAGAAAAACTGGCCGATACCGGTCAATACAATAATCAGCGAGAAAAACCAGAGCTGAAATTTGTTATAGTGCCCGATCTGATCCGCCGGCAAAGCCATGTTCAGGATGGTACCGAACGCTTCCGCAATTTTATTGTAAACCGGAATGGAAGTCGTGGCAAGAATCTGGAAACCGGACAAGCACAATAAAGTAGCACCGATAAAAATCCAGAATTCCTGTGAGTATGTAGAAACTTCTTCTTCGTCAACAGGAAGTTCTTTCCAGCGGTAAATCAGAAGGCCGGTTGCCACGATTGTGAATGTCAGAAGATAAACCAGAAGCTGACCCGAAAGTCCAAGGTCTGTAAACGAGTGAACCGATGCATTTCCCAGAACCCCGCTTCTTGTCATGAAAGTGGAGTAAAGAATGAGAATGAAAGTGGCAATCGTCAGGATAAACGAAGTTTTAAGCGCAGTGGCATTTCTTCTTCCGATAATCATCGTATGAATAGCCGCAACAAGCACCAACCAGGGAACAATGGAAGAGTTTTCGACCGGATCCCAGTTCCAGTAACCGCCGAAGTTAAGCGTTTCGTAAGCCCAGTAAGCGCCCATCAAAATACCTACACCCAGAATCAGCGCGGAAAACAGCGCCCACGGCAATGCCGGACGAATCCAGTCCTGAATTTTCCTCGTCCATAATCCGGCAATGGCAAACGAGAAAGGAATCAGCGTAGTGGCAAATCCCAGAAAAAGGGTAGGAGGGTGAATCACCATCCAGTAATTCTGTAAAAGCGGATTCAGTCCGTTGCCATCTTTCGGAATGAAATTGGCGTCCATCTGATAAACCGGTAAGTCCGGCATTACTTCTTTTAGCAAAAGGAACGGAGTGGAGCCGATTTTAAGATCCAGTCCGGGAATGACAACGCCCAGAATCATGGAAGTCAGAAATGCCTGAACCAAAGCAAAAACGGTCATCACAGGCGCTTCCCACGAGCGGTTTGAGAAAATCAGTACCACGCCGAGCACGACGTTCCAGAAGATCCAGAGCAGAAAACTTCCTTCCTGGTCCTGCCAGAAGCTGGAAATCGTGTAACCGGTCGGCAGGGAAAGCGAGGAGTTTTTCCAGGCATAATGGTACTCAAAATAATGATTTCCGATGATCCAGTACAACGAAAAGACGACCCCTGCGACTGCCGCCACGTGCACGAAAAAAATCATTCGGGCGAACTTCTTCCAGGTCAGTGTTTCCTCAGGCAATGTGCCGGACATGCCGGCTTTGAAATAGGCGAATGTTGCAACGAGCGCCGTTACAAACGCAATAATAACCAGCAGGTGACCTGCACTTCCGATTGTGCTGTGAATCATGATTTTGCTGCTGTATGTTCAGTGGTTTCCATTTTGCCGTTGTCGTATTTCGACGGACATTTCATCAATATTTTTTCGGCTGTAAAAGCGCCGTCCTGCATTTTTCCAATCACCACAACCTGTTCCGATTTATCAAAATCCTGCGGTTTGGTGTTTTTGTAAATGACTTTCTGTTCTACGTTATTATTGTCAATCAATGTAAAAGCGAAGTAATTGGGGTCAATTTCAGGCTGGTATTCCATATCCAGAATCCGTCCTGAAACGTCTTTTTTCAATTTTCCGACCACATGGATACTTTCAGCGTCACCTTCTTGTGCCATTTCCCTGGCTTTGGTAAAGTCAACATAAGTACTGGCATCGCCGGCAGTGGAAACAATGATTCCGATGGCAACGGCTACGATAATAAGACCGAATATCTGTATCTTTTTCATGAATGTTACTTGATATTTAATTCCTTCTCAATTTTGCTTACACGGGAGTCAATTCGAAGCATGTTAACGGCAATGCCCAGAAACACAATGGCTATGACGGCAACTACAACCCATATTTTGCCGTCTTCGCGCAGCTTGTCAGCCATCGGGACAGCGTTTTCAGCAGCTTGTGCAAATGTATTTCCGGATATGAAAAACAGGAAAAACAGAATCTGAAGAACTCTTTTCATTGTATTTAAGGGGAACTGAAATCTTAACGAAAATTTGAATTGAAATGTTTATGATCTGTTAAAAAACAGTGATAAATCTATATTCTGGACGTTGAAACAAGCTTTTCTTCACGCACGCGGTTAATCCGTTTGATCCTTACCCGCAGTTCTGCAAGCCACAATCCAAGCAGAATATAACCGATAATGGCCGGATAAAATACCTTCCGGATGTCGTTGTTGAAATCGTACGAACCGAAAGTGCTGTTGCCGCCGCTTCCCGGGTGCAGCGAATCTGTAAGCCTTGGAAGAATATAAATGATCGGGATAAAAACGGCAAACGCAAAGATGTTGTAAACGGACGAAATGCGGGCCTTACGCTGCTCGTCTTCAAACGAACTTCTCAGCAAAAGGTACGCAAGATAAATCAGGATTCCGACAGCGGCCCCGTTCAGTTTCGGATCGTTCGGCCACGGGTCGCCCCACGTATAATTGGCCCAGACCGAGCCGGTAAGGCAGCCCAGAATACCAAAAAAGATGGCCGACTTCGCAAGTTCGCTGGCAATATCATCATCATTGATGCGTCCGCTGCTGAGGTAGCGAATGGAAAAAACCATGGATGCAAAGAGCAAAGTAGTCATGGCCAGCCAGAGCGCCACGTGATAATACGTATTGCGGATGCTTTCGTTGATAATCGCAAGATGCGGAACAGGACCCATGATGCCCATTACAATCACGTAGAATATAATAGCAATGCAAAGGATTTTCCACCAGATCTTTCTCATTTTCAGAATTTTAACTTTTAATCTTTTTTCAGGCCAGATGCAGGTTTCAGCTTCTCCATAGATAAGGAAAAAGCAAATAGCTGAGCGTAATTACTATGAGATCAATAGATAATAGTGTGGTGATTTCATCCGAACTTACCGACCAGTCCAGACCGTCCAGCGCATTTTTGGCCAGCCGGATCGTCATGAGCAGCATGGGCAGTATGATCGGGAAACTGAGAACGGCCATCAGCGTAGCGCTGTTGTCCGCCTTGGAAGCAATGCCTGCCACCAACGTTAGCACCGAAGCAAAACCAATGGCGGCCAGCAAAATACAGATCAGATAAAGTCCCATATCGCCAACCGGATTTCCCATGACGAAAGCATAAAAAACAAATCCGAAACCGGACAGCAGCAACATGATCAACGAATTGTAAACGATTTTTGATATGATGATGGCCTGCGGACTGCAAAGATTATAGTAGTACAACAACCGTCCGAACCTCTCCTGCGAGAAACTTTTGGCAATCGCATTCACTGCCGTAAACAAGATGATAATCCAGAAAAGCGTGTTCCATACGATGGGTGTAAGCTGGTTTCTTCTGAGATTAAAACTGAGATAACAAACAAAAACGGTGCTCACAACATAAAGCAACATCCCGCTCAATGCGTATTTCTGACGCCATTCAAGGGTTACTTCTTTCCAGATCAGGGTTTTTATTTCGTTCAAGATTACGGGCAATCGGCTGTTTGCTTGCAGCTCGGTGATTGTACTTACTAAATCAAATCCTCTGCTTGTCGGATTCCTTTCGCACTGCAAAAATACGACATAAAGGCTGAGGGAAATAATAAATCGGGTACGAATTTGCAGTATTTGTCGCAAGCATTATACAATTGCTGAAGTTATGTTTGAATTACAAACTGATAGTGCTTAATTTGCACTTTAAATAAAATGAATCTAAATAAGGAGCGTATGTCGGCTCGTACGGTTTGCAGTCTTCGAAAAGGAGAAAAAGGGGTTATAAAGTCATTCACAGATCGTGACATGTCTTTGAAATTGCTGGAAATGGGCTGTCTTCCCGGCAGCGAAGTGCGTCTGGATGCAATTGCACCTTTTGGTGATCCGATTTGTATCAATGTAGGCGGTTGTTACTCCTTGTCGTTAAGACTGAACGAAGCGGCCGTTATTGAGCTTGAGTAACAAATACGTTCCGTTTATCAGCCTGTCCATTGAAACAAGTTCATATTAAAGTTGCGCTGGTAGGAAATCCAAATGCCGGCAAGTCTACGTTATTTAATGCATTGACCGGATTACGGCAGAAAACAGGAAATTTTCCCGGTGTAACAGTTGAGAAGAAATCAGGTACATTCCGTTTGTCCGGCTCGGAGGGGCAGCCGGATACAGCCGTAACGGTTGTAGACCTTCCGGGAACTTACAGCATTTATCCCAAATCAAAGGATGAAACGGTTGTAATGGATATTCTTGCCAACCCGAAACACCCTGATTATCCGGATGTTGTCATTATTGTGGCGGATGCATCCAATTTACAGCGAAACCTGCTTCTTTTCACGGAAGTAAGCGACCTTGGTGTTCCTTCCATTCTGGCGCTCAACATGCTGGATGTGGCTTCCAGCATGAATCTGACGGTCAATGCGGTACAGCTTGCCATGCAGCTGAATGTTCCCGTTATCCGGATCAACGCACGTACCGGAGAAGGAATCAGCACTTTGAAAGAAGCTGTAAAGCAGACACTGGAAAAAAGAGAAAAGCCTGCTCTGCAGTATTTCTACGAACCCAAAGGAAACGAAGTGGAGCTGATCGAAGAAGTGCGCGAACTGTATCATCTTGACAATGATTATGTTGCTTTGCAATACGTTTGTCAGCACGATAATTTTTCCTTTCTTGAACAACCCGTCCGGGCCAAGCTCGACACACTTATTGAGAAGTACGGGTTTGATGAAAACCACTTTCTGGCATCGGAAACGGTCGCACGCTATGAGAAAATAAAGCCGATTGTTTCCAAATCCGTAAAATCCCAGGGAATTACGGAACAGCCATACTGGACCAGAAAACTGGACAGTATTTTACTGCATTCGGTTTGGGGCTATGTAACTTTTGCCTTTGTGCTGCTTGTCATTTTTCAGGCCATTTTTGCATGGGCTTCCTATCCGATGGATATGCTGGATGCGGTTACGGCCCAAACCATTGAATGGACCAAGGAAGCATTGCCAAAAGGCGTGCTCAATGATCTGATAACAAATGGAATTCTGGCCGGAATCGGCGGTATCATTATTTTTATCCCGCAAATTGCGATTCTGTTTGCACTTGTTTCCGTACTGGAAGAATCCGGTTACATGGCGCGTGTGATGGTGATTATGGATAAGCTCATGCGCCGCTTCGGTCTGAACGGACGAAGTGTGGTTCCGCTTATTTCCGGCGTTGCGTGCGCTGTTCCGGCCATTATGACGACCCGAAGCATCAGCAGCCGCTACGAACGTTTGCTTACGATTCTGGTTACGCCGCTGATGAGTTGTTCGGCACGTTTGCCTATCTATACGATTCTGATTGCTTTGGTGGTGCCGTCCACAAAAGTTTTCGGGTTTTTCAATATGCAAGGACTTGTACTTTTCGGATTGTATGTGCTCGGGCTTGTCGGGGCGCTTGGCTCGGCGTGGCTGTTATCCCTTTTTATTCCAAGAAAAGAACCGGGTTATTTCATGCTCGAGATGCCTACTTACAAATGGCCGCGCTGGGGACATGTCGGTTTTTCCATGTATGAAAGTGTCAAATCGTTTGTGCTGGAAGCCGGGAAAGTCATTATGGCGATTTCCATTATTCTCTGGGTGCTGGCTTCTTACGGTCCGGGCGATAGCATGAGTAATGCCGAAAAAAGGGTCATTTCAGAAATGGGCACGAAGCCGCAGGAAGAAATTGATGTTGCCGTTGCTTCCGCAAGACTGGAAAATTCGTATGCCGGTCAGTTCGGACATTTCATTGAACCCGTTATCCGTCCGCTCGGCTACGACTGGAAAATCGGAATTGCATTGCTGGCTTCCTTTGCGGCGAGGGAAGTTTTTGTAGGTACAATGGCTACTATTTACAGCATTGGCGGCGATTCCGAAGATGTACTTACGGTTAAAGAAAAGCTGCTGAACGAAAAGAATCCGGATACGGGTGCGGCCATGTTTACGCCTGCAGTCTGTTATTCGTTGCTGATGTTTTACGTTTTTGCCATGATGTGCATGAGCACGATTGCCGTCGTGTACCGCGAAACACACGGCTGGAAATGGCCGTTGATCCAGCTTGTGTATCTGATGGCACTGGCTTATGCATCTGCATTTGCTACTTATCAGTTGCTGAGCTGATCTTGCAGAACGGCTTTTGACAAAACAACGGAGTTTTTTACCAGCCAAGACAGTCGACAACGTCGGAAGCGATAAGTGCGCTTTGTCCTTTTTTGACGGCTGCACGATCGCCGGCGAGTCCGTGTTCGTAAACCCCCAGAACGGCAGCATCCGCAGGCGCATACTTTTGTGCAAGCAGACTGGTTATTATTCCTGTCAGTACATCGCCGGTTCCGCCGGTTGCCATGCCGGCATTGCCTGTTGAATTGAAATGCACTTCGCCGTTTGAAAGGATTACAGCCGTATTTGCACCTTTCAGGCAAATAACGACTTTGTGTTTTACGGCAAATTGTCTGCCTGTTTCCAGTCGTTCGTATTCGTTTTTGCTTTCGCCTGCCAGTCGCTGAAATTCTTTCGGATGCGGAGTAAGAATTGTATTTTCAGGTAATTTGTCAAGTAAAAAGCGATTTTCGGATAAAATATTCAATGCGTCGGCGTCAATGATCAAAGGAACTTTTACGGAATCCAGCAGTTGTTCCAGAACCTTTACAGTCGCTGCATCCTTGCTGAGCCCCGGCCCGATGCCAACCGCAGAGTAACTTTCCAGATCGGGTAACTCACTGATGTATTTTTCATTTTTGTCCGGAACCGCCATCGCTTCGGGAATGGAAATCTGCATAATATCGTAACCGCAAGCCGGAAAATGCATCGTCAGCAACCCGGCGCCCGAGCGCAAACAAGCTTTACCGGACAAAACTGCCGCGCCCATTTTTCCAAAACTTCCCGCGATCAGCAACGCATGCCCGAACGTTCCTTTGTGTGAAAACTTTTCCCTGGGCTTTATGATTGCTTCCGCGTTTTGTTTTTCGGTAAAATAATAAGGTGTTTGCGCATTCCGGATAAAATCCTTGCTGAGACCGATGTCCGCAACGTGCCATTCTCCGGCAAACAACGCATTCTGCGGCAGCATAAAAGCCAGTTTCGGAAACTGAAATGTGACGGTATGATCCGGCTTGATAATGATATTATTTTTATCATTGGGTTTGTCGGCATAAAGTCCGCTGGCAATGTCAACCGAAATCGTTTTGTTTGTCAAATTATTAATAGCATTGATCACATCCGCCAAAAGTCCTTCTGCCGGTCTGGATAATCCTGAACCCAGAATGGCATCAATCAAAACGGTTTCCGGAGCAATTTCAGGAAAGTCGGCGGCTGTACGGATGCTGTTTGGTTGTACGCTGTTTTTAAATCTCTCCCGATTTGCCTGAAAGTCAGCCGAAGCATCGGTGCTGTGCTCAACTATGTAAACATTTACATGATAATCCATTGAAGCAAGTATGCGCGCAATTGCCAGCCCGTCGCCGCCATTGTTGCCTTTTCCGCAAAAAACACAAACCGGTCTTGTATTCACAAACTGATTGCAGAACCATCTTACAAAGCCGTTTGAAGCACGTTCCATCAAATCAACGGATGAAATCGGTTCGTTTTCAATTGTATAAGCGTCCAGCTGGCGAATCTGTTCTACATTCAGGATTTTCATAAAAAGTCAGGTTGTGAAAAATGTCATGCAAAATAGCATTTGCCTAAATCATTGTACCAACGCGCTTGCTGCAAAGGTAACAAAGCGTAAAAACGTATAATTTTTGAGGATTATATCAGGTCAAAACTTTCATATGCAACGGAATAATAGTAGCTTTGCACTCGTTTTCGCAAAAGCTGTTTTGAATGAATGGGCGTCACCCAATCCGCTGAAAACAGTCATTATTTTAATCCATAAAAAGCATTCGTCATGAGCGAACTTATTAAACTCGTAGAAGCTACGATTGAAAATCGTAAATCCGAGTATCCTGAATTCAATTCAGGCGACACGATCAACGTACACGTTAAGATCCGCGAAGGTAACAAAGAACGTATCCAGCAATTTCAGGGTACTGTTATGCAGCGCCGTAACCTTAGCGCAAGCGGTGAGACATTTACAGTACGCAAGATATCAAACGGCATAGCTGTTGAACGTGTTTTCCCTATTCTTTCTCCAAGTATTGCAAAAATCGAACTGGTTCGCCGCGGTAAAGTACGTCGTGCCCGTTTGTTTTACCTGCGTGGACGTCAGGGCAAAGCCGCTCGTATCAAAGAGCTTAAAGTTTCGAAATAAGATTTATTGTCTTTCGGACCTGAATCGAAACCCTGCAAGTAATTATTTCTTGCAGGGTTTTGTTGTTTAAAACAACTGCCTGTTTCAACTGGATGTAATATCCGCTATTTTTACAGGCGTTGGAATGCTGCAAACTATTTACTTTTATGAATACCGTATTTTATAAATATCAGGGTACCGGAAATGATTTCGTAATGATTGATGACCGGGAAAAAAACTTTCCGGTCTCGAAAGAATTCATTGCATCGCTTTGTCACCGCAGGTTCGGAATCGGAGCGGACGGACTGATATTACTTCAGAATGAAACGGGTTACGATTTCAGAATGGTTTATTTCAATGCGGACGGCGGAGAAGGAAGCATGTGCGGAAACGGTGGCCGCTGCGTTGTGCGCTTTGCGCATGATCTGGGCCTTTTTTCTGAAAAAACCACTTTTATTGCCGTAGACGGTTTGCATGAAGCCACAGTTTCAGATGACATTATCCGGTTGAAAATGTCTTCGGTTCGAGACGTTCAAAAGTTTGACGAACATGATTTCATGAATACGGGTTCTCCGCATTATGTTACCTATGTGGATCATATTGAGGAAGTGGATGTCGTAAATATCGGAAGCGGCATCCGGTATGGTTCCGTTTACGGGCCCAAAGGCGGCGTGAATGTCAATTTTGTTGAGGTAAAAGATCAGAATCAGTTAAGCGTCCGTACTTACGAGCGCGGCGTGGAAGACGAAACTTTTTCCTGCGGAACAGGCGTAACAGCCTGTGCACTTTCAGCGCATTTACGTGAAGGCTGGGAAAGTCCGATCCATGTCAAAACCATTGGCGGCGCGCTGGAAGTTGCGTTTGAAGAAAAACAGCCGGGCGAATTTGACGATGTTTATTTAATCGGGCCAGCCGTACGCGTGTTTGAAGGAAAGCTGAACTTGCCGGAATAAAACGGATTTAAGCTAGCTATTCCGATTCGATAATTCCGCCTTTTACGTGGAAAATCGATTTGTCCAGCCATTCGGGTACGCGGCAGTAATCCATTGCCGCGACTTTGCTCCGGACGCCGTTTGTACAGATCACAACAATATTTTTATAAGGAGTCAGCAAATTCCTTTTATCCCGGATTTCGGATAAAGGAATGTTGATGCCGCCTTCGTTGAATTCTTCGAATTCCCATGTTTCCCGCACGTCCACCAATACGGAACTGGCTTCATTTCTCAGTTTCAGCGCCTCGTGGAGATCAATATCGGTGTAAGTATTCTTTGTCATACCGTTAAAAAAAATCGTTACCGGTTTTCCATAAAGGATAATACGGTAACGAAAATTCACAAACCATTTAAAATTTTATCTCCTTGCGGCATAAGGATGGTCATTAACCACCGGAATGTTTTTGGCAATCAGTTTATGAATGTCTTTCAGATATACTTTTTCCTCCGTATCACAAAATGAAAAAGCCGTTCCTTTCGCTCCTGCGCGGCCTGTTCGCCCGATCCGGTGAACATACGTTTCCGGAATATTCGGGATTTCATAGTTGATTACATGCGTCAGATCGTCTACGTCAATTCCTCTTGCCGCAATATCCGTGGCAACCAAAACCCTCGTAGCCTGACTTTTGAAGTTTTTCAACGCATTCTGACGCGCGTTCTGCGATTTGTTGCCATGAATGGCTTCAGACGTAACGCCTGCTTTTCTCAATACTTTCACAACTTTGTCGGCACCGTGTTTGGTTCTGGTAAAAACCAGCGCCGTAGCAATGGAAGAATCCTGCAGAATATGCAGTAAAAGCGAATTTTTATCCGATTTGTCCACAAAGAAAACCGATTGTCTGATCGTGTCCGCCGTAGAGGAAACAGGTGTCACTTCCACTTTGGACGGATTTCTTAAGATCGTATCGGCAAGCGTAACAATCGCCGGCGGCATGGTTGCCGAAAAGAAAAGCGATTGTCTTTTGGCAGGCAGCAGTTTGATCACTTTTTTAACATCGTGAACAAATCCCATATCCAGCATGCGGTCGGCTTCGTCCAGTACGAAAAATTCAAGTTGATTCAGCTTGATAAAGCCTTGATTGATCAGATCCAGCAAACGGCCGGGTGTTGCAATCAGTACGTCAACGCCTCTCTGAATGGCATCGGTTTGCGGCTTCTGGCCAACGCCGCCAAAAATAACGGTATGTTTTATATCGGTATATCTTCCGTAAGCGGCAAAACTTTCACCAATCTGAATAGCCAGTTCGCGCGTCGGAGTAAGTATCAGCGCACGGATACGGCTTCTTTCAAATTTTCCAACCGGATTGTTCTGAAGCAACTGAAGCATCGGAATGGCAAATGCGGCTGTTTTCCCGGTTCCGGTCTGCGCGCAGCCCAGCAAATCTTTCTGTTCTAAAATAATGGGAATTGCTTTTGCCTGAATGGGAGTGGGTGTTGTGTAGCCTTCTTCCCGGAGCGCCTTTGTAATGGGCTCAATGAGTTTTAAATCCTGAAATATCATTTGTGTTTTTTAAGATGGCTGCTTTTAACATCATGATATAAACAGCCTGAATAATTATTGACCAAGGAGGCCGAAAGTATAACAGAAGTAACTTTTTAAACGTTCAGTGGGTATACTGCGTAAAAGTTTTCCGGAATGCGTAAATTTAGACAACCTTCATTAAATCAGTAAATTTATGATCAGAGCCATTACTTTAACTGTTTTATTTTCAGCCATTTTTATCGTTGCAAATGCACAGGATGTCATCATCCGCAGAAATGGCAAAGTCACTGAATGCAAGATCCTCGAAGTTGGCATCAACAACGTGACGTACAAGCTTGGAAAAGAAGAATCCGACGCCAGCTTTGTCATCCGTAAAAATGAACTGAGCAGTATCCGTATGGAAAACGGTGTAACTGTTTACATGAACGAACGGCAGGAGGCCGAAAATGAAAAAAACAGCAGACGAGGAATAACGTTTGGAGCTAACCTCATCAATTTTTCTCCGTTCCAGGCATTGGACAGCGGCATTGGCTTTGGAATTAATTACGAAAGAATCATCGACAAACAAGGTTATTTTGGTATTACGCTGCCTTTTGCACTTACTTTTCCTGACAATTCCTCAAGTATTGCTTACGATACCAGACAGGGAACAGAAATATTTTATTTTTCGCCGGGACTTAAAATTTATCCGGCAGGACAAAGACGCGTCACTTATGCAGTAGGTCCTAATTTATTTACTGGTTTTGGTCATCGATGGATATATAACGACTTCTATAATCCGAATACCGGAAGTTACACCAGTACGGAGGCAAGAGCAAAAGTGTTCCGATTTGGCCTTATGGTGAATAATTACATTAATTTTCAGATCACACGCGCATTTCAGCTTGGCCTGCATCTCGGCCTCGGTTCCAGATATGTTGATAACGAAAAGTATCTCAACATCAATAACAAAATGCATGGTATTGAATTTACCGGAGAATTCATGTTTAACCTCGGCCTGCGTCTCTGATTATTTTAGTTAAAAATCATTTCATCAGCCTGAAAACCGGATAGCGCAAATACTCTTTTTCGCGATAAGGTGAATGGTCATAAATAAATTCGAGCTGGGCATTGGCGCTTTTTGCAAATTCCGGCTCGGATTTTCTTTTTTCTTCCAGCTGCTTTTTCAGTTCGGGTGATTTTTCCAGAAGTTCCGCTGCCAGATCTTCAAATACATACGCAGAATAATGTTCCTTGGCCTGAAGAATCGTATCAAAAAAATTCCATTTGAAAAAAGAATCAACTGCTTTGGGTTCCAGCGTTTCAATGATGTAACGGTTCGTCCATTGATTTACAGGAATGTACCAATCGCCTTTCCTGAAACCGACTTTCGTTTTTTCGGTCCTGAGACTGACGCCCGTATGCCAGTAATGTCCTTCAAAAGGCTGTTTGGGTGATTCGTAATTTTCAATAAAATACGTTTCCACTTCCATTTCAGCATCTTTTTCCAGCTGTTTCATTTCCACTCCGTTCAGTTTCAGCAGTTCAATGATATTGTGCCAGCCTTGCGGAACAAGGTAAGCTGCCGGCTTTGTAACTTCATCCTGCGGCACGTACGTATCGTAAAAAGGAATATTCTTGATAAATGGTTTTGAACGGTTGTAATACAGTCGCTCCTGACCGCTTACTTTACTGGTAATGTATTCAGGTTCATAGCCTTTGAATTCGATCTGGGTATTTTTCTCTTTGTTAACCTGCCACGTGACCGCAAACTTTTCCTGCACTTTCACCGCTTCCTTGGTCTCTTTGCGCAATTGCAGCAGTTCTTTCCGGTATTTGGCCAGAAACAGGATATTGCCGTGCAAGTACGCATAAGTTGCTTTCACGCGCTGATCATAAGGTTTCAGCATATGTGTTTCTGTCATGACACCAATTGTATGAAAAAGAGCGGCGTAGCCTGTTGAGTAACGCGGCCAGTCGGGAAACTGCACAAAACCTTTGTCAGGCGTCTGACCCCAGGCATTCACGTACGGCGTTGCTTCATAACCGGCTTTTTCAAGATGTTTGTACATATAAGGAAGAAAAACGGCATTGTTGAATTCACCCAGTCTTCCGCCCAGCTTGTCTTTCTGCGCATAATCGAGCGTCATCACATACTGGTAATCCGCGCCGTTGCTTACATGCATGTCGGCAAAAAGATCAGGATCCAGTTTATGGAAAATAGCTGCAAAACTTCGTGCATTTCTGGTGTCATTTTTTATAAAATCGCGGTTAAGATCAAAATTCCGGGCATTTCCTCTGAAACCGTATTCTTCCGGACCGTTTTGATTGGTACGAGTCGTATTGTTGCGGTTCAGCGTTCCGCCGATGTTGTAAAATGGAATAACAGCAAGCACAACATGCTCCATTTCAGGAAATTTCTTCGGATTCAACAAAATATCCCTTAACAGCATCATGGAAGCATCCACGCCGTCCGGCTCGCCGGGGTGAATGGCGTTGTTGACAAACAAAATGGCTTTTCCCTCTGCTTTCAGTTTTTTTATGTCAAAGTTTTTATTGCTGGAATATAAAACAAGATGCAGCGGTTTGCCGCTGTCAGTCAATCCTTCTTCGGTAATCCGGACCTGAGGAAATTTTTTTGCCAGCAGTTTATAAAAAGCAATACCTTCTTCATAATCAGTAGTTTGAGTGCCTCCGGATTTCTCAAATCTGGTTTCATACTGCGCACGAACGGAAAAAGAAATCAGGAAACCGAAAAGAAGAATACTTGTCCGGACAAATGTATTTTGAATGCGCATAGGATGGATTATCTTGACTTACCTGTTTCAGCCGGACCGGCATTGTACTTTTTCAGCAAATATAAATATGGTTCGGGAAGATGATGCACAAATATTTGATCATCAGAATCCGGGTACAGGTTAAAATAAGCTTTATCCGGCATTAAAACGACTGTTGGTCCGATGCGTACGTAATTGCTGCTTTTGAAATAAACAGGGGATTTAAACTCCGGCAACGTTTTTCTGACCATTTTGGAAGCGTAGTTGCCCAGGAATTTTTCATAATTACTTCTTGCCTTTTCACTTGGCTTTTTCATTTTCCTGTAAGCATGCCGTAATGCGATCCGTGCAAAGAACTTCTGCTTTTTTATTATTTTGTCTATGTTTTTAAAAGGGTTGGTTTTATTGAAATCGTCCAGCGTCTGCACGGAGAACGGCACTTCCGGAACCCAGTCGGCTGCATTGATAACGTTATTCGCCCAGCCACCGGCAACCATGGCTTCGTACTCGTAAGCATAATATGTATTGCCGGCTTTCGGGCTTGCGCTGCTGTATGTTTTAAAACGAATGTCTTTCGGAAGGCGGTTCTGTTTCTGAAGATTGTATAAATGCGACGTCAGCAAGTAGGAAATGGCGCCGCCCTGACTATGTCCCATTACCAGAAAGTCCTTGATACCGGCTTTGTAGCACGAATCGATTTTCGGGAGAATGTCTTTCGCCAGATAAGCGGTTCCGATAAGCCAGCCGATATGTACTGCTGCTTTCGGATGGTCCGCAAGATGGTACTGAAACAAAAAGGTGGAAGAAAGTTTGACTTCGCCGTGTGCAGGAACCATGGCAGCATAAAAGTTTTCCAGCCAGCCAACCGGGTTTTTAGTTGTACCCCGGATATTGATAGCCGCCACCTGATCGTCATTTTTCCAGAGTTCCCAGCGATTGTCCAGTCCTATAACCGGCGATTTGTAAACAGATTTGAAAACGGCAGGTTTCGGAACAGGCGTTTTTGCGGAATCTGTCATCAGCGGATCGTAAAGCAAGACGTGCATACGCAGCAACTCTTCATATTCGGCTTTATCGAATCCCGGTTTCAGCAAACCATTTTGGGCGTGTAATGCCATGCAGCAGCAAAATACAGCGGCGGCACTGGTTAAGGATCGTAAATATAGTTTTCTGAAAACAGTCCGGATATTTATCATTTCAACGGCATATTTTTATTAAAAGGAACAGTAAAGTATCAATTTCTAAATGTAGGAAATCTCCCGGTTTAATAACTGGATTCATGCCGCAGGGTACTTTTTTTGAAAAATTGACAGCTGTTCAGGTCATTAGAATACCATTAGAGTTTGCAAATCAGCCTCTTCAAAGGGCAGTTTTAAATTTGAGTTTCTTATTTTTGGCTGGTCTAAAAATATTTTTATGGAATTATATTATTCTTTTTCGGCATTAATCGTCCTTTCGGCCATCTTTGCTTACCTCAATGCACGGTTTCTGAAACTGCCTGCATCCATTGGTGTAATGGTGATTGCATTGATTGTTTCCGTTGGATTAATAGCAACTGACAGTATTTTTCCAAGGACATTTATCCGGATTACGACCCTGATCGCCAGTGTCGATCTGACGGAAATCCTGATGGGAGCCATGCTTAATTTTTTGCTTTTTGCTGGCGCCATTCACATTCACCTGGAAGATTTAAGGGAACAGCGTGCGCCTGTCATGATATTTTCTACGGTCAGCGTGGTGATTTCCACTTTTGTGATCGGATTTCTGATGTACAATTTACTGAATTTTGCAGGAATGCCGATTCCGATGATTCAGTGTCTGGTTTTCGGCGCTTTGATTTCACCAACCGATCCGATTGCCGTATTAGGAATCCTGAAGCAGGCCGGCGTTCCGAAATCGCTGGAAACCAAAATTGCCGGAGAATCCCTTTTCAATGACGGTATGGCCGTCGTGGTGTTCATTCTGATGCTTGCACTGGCGAGAGGCGAGGAGGTAAATACTTCATTCGGAGGCATTACTTCACTGCTTGTCAAAGAGGCACTCGGCGGAATTGTTCTCGGACTTGTGCTTGGATTCATAGGTTCACAGATGATTTACCGCGTGGACGGCTACAATGTTCACGTTCTGATTACGCTTGCTATCGTTATGGGCGGGCATCTTGCAGCGCAGGCCATGCATATGTCGGGTCCGCTGGCGATGGTCGCAGCCGGACTGGTTGTAGGCAATTACGGGAAAAATCTTGGAGGCGTTTCTGAAATGGAGCGGGATTATATTGACA
Source organism: Dyadobacter sediminis (assembly GCF_005860765.1). Taxonomy (GTDB): domain Bacteria; phylum Bacteroidota; class Bacteroidia; order Cytophagales; family Spirosomataceae; genus Dyadobacter; species Dyadobacter sediminis. The sequence continues at coordinate 395,456 of NZ_VCEI01000025.1, forward strand.
AGTTCTGGGAACTGATCGACGAGATCCTGAATGCCATCCTGTTCCTCATCATCGGTTTTGAACTGCTTCTGATTCCTGATCTGAAACAATACGGTTTTATCGGAATAGCGGCGATTGCAGTTGTGCTTTTTGCAAGGTTTATTTCCATTTACATTCCGGTCCGGATTATTCCGTTCCGTACGCGTTTTGGTAAAAAGTCCATAACCATTCTTGTTTGGGGCGGTTTGCGGGGCGGCGTTTCCATCGCATTGGCCTTATCTATAGATCAGGATCTGAACAAAGATCTGCTTCTGGCCATTACTTACTTTGTAGTGCTCTTTTCCATTATTGTTCAGGGGCTTACCGTTGGCAAGCTGACGGCCAAAATGAGCGAAACGGCGGAAGTAGCAGATTAGGAATTTGCGGGTTTCTCAATCGTTTTTATAAATGCATTGACTTTGTCAAGCCAGAGGTACTGACCTTCGCAGGTCCAGTGCGAATCGCCTTTAAGATAAGCGTTGCTGCCCATTTTCCGGAAATCGGTGAGAACATCTATAAACGGCATTTTCAGTTCAGGATGCGTATAAATCCTCTTGATCAGGTTGTTGTATTTTACAGTTTCGGTTGTTAAAACAGAAACCTTGTTTGGAATAATGGACAATATGACGTGGTCAAAACCCAGATTTCTGGCAAAATCCTGCGAAGCATTGATATTTTGTACCATGCTGTCAATTTCCGTTTCATTTACTTTGGAAAAAGAAGAAGTCATGTTGGGCGTATCCGTATCCATGTAATAAACGACGTTTTCGTCATTGTTTATAAGCGTAACGCCTTTGTTCACACGGCTGAAGAAGCGGTAATTAAATGCGGATTTCCATTCTTTCAAAGTAAGAATGACATCATTCTGAAACAGCAGTTCGTCCAGCCGGTCTTCGGTTGATCTGGATTTGAAAGCATTGTCGAGCCGGTTCATGAAGCGCGGCGGAGTGCCTTTGGAAACAAACGTCGCATGGTCCGGAATCAGGTTCCGGATCGTATCCTTCATCTTTTCCCTGAAATGCCTTTCCACCGATTCCAGCAGCAGAATATTGGTTTCGGAAGGATCTGTTTTCAGATGCAGAAATTCATTCCAGTGTACATACGTGTAAGCATCCACCGCAAAATCCTTTTTGCCAACGCGCTGCGCTTCCGTAAAGCTGTCACCGATGATGTATAAATGGGTTTTCTGTGAAGCAGTTTTTGCAGGCGTTCTGTAAGCTGTGCATTCGGTTCTTGGATCTTTAAACTGAGCCAGATTGGACAAACGGTAAAGATCGCCAAACCGGTAACTGTCTTTGATCAGATCCAGCTTCCCGGCTTCCGACAACAAGGCCGGGCTCAGTCCGGCAGCCCAGACCAGACAACCAAGGACAAGAAATGCGTATTTAAGAAATTTCATAAAAAACACTACCGCAGCTTAACCGACCAAACCTGTACTTTTTCTTCCGACCTGCTGAATATAAGCAATTTATAATAACCCGGCTGATAAGTAAGCTGAACCGGCATTTCCGACGGAATGGCTTTGTCGCCCAGTCTCTTTCCCGTCATATCGAAAACAGTCGTGTAATTTCCCGATTTAATGCTGATAAACCGGTTGTCCACGCCAAAGAAATGATACTGGATGATTGAATTCGGCAGAATGTCTTTGATCTCAAACAGTTCATTGCCGTCCTTGGTGATGATGGCAGTTTTGGAATTGAGCGAACGGACAAGAATCCAGTCCAGCGAGTTTCTGTCAAAAAGCGTACGGAACCTGGAACCGGGTTCAGGGCGCAAAAGCTGCTTGCGCGATGTTATGTTTCCGTCCAGACCGATCCGGATCAGTTCGCCGGAAACACTTACGCCAACCAGTTCAGGCTGACCACTTTCAGGGTTTTGTGCCCATGTGAATGCACTTTCAGTCCGTGTAAGGATGTCAGTCGGAAAGCCGGGCCGTACAGTGCCGTTTTCTTTCAGCAAGTAGATTTTTCCGTTTTTCTGCGTGACAATAAAACCCCTGTTTCCGATCTGGTTCAATGCTACAACCGGACTCTGTATGCTTTCAAACTGAACGGAACGGTTCAGCCTTTTGACCGGCTTCATGACATTTTCCCACAAAAACAGTTCTTCTGCCTCATTCTTGATAATCAAACGGTTACTTCCTTCATTGCCGCCGTCAATGGAATACAGCGCGGTGATGGGCTGTGAAGAAGGCAATGTTCCGGTAAAAGTTGAAATCCTTGTGGAATCGTCTTCATCCAGTACGTAAATGCTTCTTTTCGTGGCAAATATCCTTTGCTGCCTGCCGATATTGAGAAAGTCCAGCTTGTAAGCAGCGGTAACGATCGGACCGTTGAGTCTGGCGACCGCTTTTGTTTTGCCTTCGTATAAATTGCTGCTTCTCAATAAATTGTTATTCTGATCGGTAAGCAGTATTTCTGAGCTGCCGTCAACCGGGTTCTGGAGAGCGGCAAGTTCCGTGTCGTAAATCACCGGCCATTCAATATTGATATTCAGAAAAGTACGGTTAAGCACTTTACTGGCTGTCTGTCTCTTCTTCGGATAAAGCGTTATTTCAGGATATGCTTTATTGCCGTCGTAATGGCATTGAAAAACAACGGCTTCAATTTTGGAAGTAAGGTCATTGTAGTTTTTTGCAGCCTGCTTCCCGGCTCTTGTCTGTGCTTTGCGCAGGTTAACAATCAGTGAAAGCTGGGCTTCATTTTTGGTGGCCGTCAGCGCACTGTCATATTCCGGCGACTGTTTCCATGTAATCTGGTTTTCATAGTCTACAATGTAGTTTTGCAGAACCTGTGAATTGTTGCTGATGACAAGATAAGGCGCAATATAAGTAATGTAACTTCTCGGAAATCCCTTGAACATAGGTCCGTAAAGTCCCGAAGGCAATTCGGGCAGCGGCACGGAGTAAATGTCGTACCCCTGATATTGGTCTGCTGAAACACTGGATTCCTGTGTGGCCAGCTTTGCCAGTTTTTGTAGGACGGGCCTCAGCTTTTCGTAGTTGGAAAATTCTGCCAGCAGGATTTTTCCGTCACTGATGCTGTTGTTTTCTTCCAGTTGACAGAGAATCAACTCCGATCCGAGATTTTCAATCAGCAGATTGCTTTCTCCGGCAATGTAATAATTAAGCTTGTTCCAGGCCTCGGATTTATAGCTTTTATGCCATTTCAGGAAATTTTTCTGAAATGCTTCCTTGTCTACGACGGCTGTCCGGTACAGAAATGAGGTTTGCTGTGAAATATGCCTGTGACCTGCAAACGGCGCGCCCGGAATTCCGTTGGTGATGCCGGCAAGATAATAATCCGGAGAATCCGTTCCTGTGGATTTAAGCGTAAGCGGCCCTTTTTCCTTGCTTTTTTCAATGTGAAAATCCTGATAACGTCCGAAATTTCTTGAAAATTCTCTCAAAACGCCGTCTGAATGCTCGGAAGAAATTACGGAGTTCCATGCTTCGCTGTTCAGATACAGGCTTGTCCCGTAATCCGAATCATGAATCTGTGAAAATTCCGATTTCAGCCGGAACGATTCCAGGTTCAGAGATGAAGCACGCACAACATCTTCAATCAGATCACCATAATAGCTGACGATCAGAAAATCGTCTTTGATAAGGTAAGAAAACAATGGCCGCGAATTGCTGTCAATAATATCCGTGATCCGCTGATTCTGAAAAGTATGGTGCAAAGCACGGATTCCTGCCCGCTGCGGGCTTTTCAACCATTTGGCTTCTTCGTCATCTTTAACGGGAATGTACAGGATCACGCCCCATTCCGTACTCGTTCTCGGATGATAGGAATACGAAAGTACTTTCTCTTTGAGAAAACCGGATAATTTTTTCCGGTCCGGCGTAAGCAGGTTCAATAGCGAAAGATTATCGCTGGCAATGTCCAGAAACGGAAGTCTTTTCAGATCAACGTCAGCCTCCGTTGCGGTGTAGAACGAATCCTGAAGATGCTCGCTTGTAATAACGACAACGGCATTGGAAGGAATGAATTTCCATGCAGCCGAAGAACCACGCGACCATCGGTACAGAAAATATCCTCCTGAAAGGATTCCTAATGCCAGCAGAAAAACAACTATTTTTTTAATAGACACAAACCTGAATTTTAAGCACGGATCGCCTTCACTTTTCTGTTCAGTTCAAGCCGGAACCGCAGCAGTTCATTAAAGCTTCGGATACAAACTTTCCAGAGATTCCATTTTACGATAGAAACGGTTCCTGTTTCCCGGTCCTTGTGCGTAATCGGAATATCGAAAAGCTGCTGACCGGATTTTTTCGCCATGACGGATAAAAAGATATTTGGTGCAAAAGGCTCCGGATCTGGTAACTGATTCATCAGCTTTTGCAGGAAAGTGCCTTTGATCAGCCGGAACGGAATGTTGCTGTCCATGATGTAAGTACCGTAAATCATCGAAATGGTTCCGCGCAGAAAGGATGTTATAAACAGACGCACACCCGCATCATGCCGTACTTGCCGGTAACCCAGAATGAACTGTGACTGATTTCGCTTTTCCCACAACTTGTCAAAATCACTGGAAACAAACTGATCGTCACTGTCGGTCTGGAAAACGTATTCGGAACCAACTTCCAGCGCCTTGCGGTAGCCGTTCACAACTGCATTGCCGTGTCCGCCGTTTTTCTGGTGGATAACGGTCAGGTTGGAAATTTTCGGGATTAGTTTATCCAGAAGTTCCCTGGTTTTATCTTTGGATCCGTCGTTGATTACAATGAGGGTTGTTTTATCGTTCGGGAATTTATTTTTAAGAAAATCAGTCCAGTTATATACTACTTTTTCGATACAATCTTGTTCGTTGTAAGCAGGCATTACAATACTTAGCAGGTACGACATGCAGAATCTTATTTGGTATGTTTGGCGAAATTAATAAATAAAGGCTGTAACCGGGCTATCGCAAATTTTAAATTAGTTGGCATACTTATCTTTTATTGCGTTGATCGGTTTTTCAAAAAAATGCCAGGAAATGGAAGCTGCGGCAATCGTCAGCGCAATAACAATAAGCGCTTCAAAGGTTACAGAACCTCTTAAATCCGGTATATACTGGTAAATTTTATTGAACAGGCGAACCGTCGGGTGCGTCGGGCCGCTGTGAAAATGGTTATAGACAAAATTGTGATACAGATAAAGGCCATAGCTGATTTTTCCCAGATAAATACTTACGGAATTTTCCAGAAAGGCAGCCATCAACCCGTTATAACCCATTACTGCTCTTCCGATCAGGAAAAAACCGAATGCGGATGAAACGGTCCGGTCCAGCACGACAAAGGCGAAATTGAACCTGTTTTCAAAAGTTTTAGCCCAGTACTGCAACAACACCCAGGCCAGCAAGCCGATCAGTACCGGTCCGGATTTATTGAAAAGTTTTATAAAAAAGTCATTTTTGTAAAGCTGGATCCACGCCATAAAGCCGCCAAGCGCAAAGGAGTCGAGGCAGGCGGGCGTGCTTACATAAGTCACAATCCAGTCGTCACTTGTAAAATCCTTTCTCATCAGGAAGTAAACGAAACGGAATGCAAGGCTTAGTATACCCATCATGCCCAAAACCGGTACCAAGTTGCGTTTTGGTATAAAAAATATAAGAAATGGAAAGAATAAGTAAACTTGTTCTTCCACGGCAAGGGACCACAAATGATCCACGGAGCCCATCCAGGTCTTGTGATAGGCCATGTAAATGTTCGTACCGTAAAGTGCGAGCCATGCAAGCTTGTCCCTGACCGGAGGCACATTGAAAACGTACAGTAAAAATATGGTCAGATAATAAACCGGAAAAATGCGTATGGTTCTTCTTATGAGAAACTTGCGTAAATATTTTTTGAAGCCGTCCGGCGTTCCGTAGGTTTTTTTCTTGCTTTTTAGGAGAATCCTGGAAATCAGAAAACCGCTCAGTACAAAGAAAATCGTAACGCCTAATGCTCCGAACGGAATGACATTCACTGCTACAAACAGATGATCAATGAGCACCAGTGCAATTGCAATGAAACGAATCCCGTCAAGCTGAATGATATGTCCCTGAGCTGTGGCGCGCATAGTTACCAGTTTACCTTTACTTTGTTTTCCCGGGTTTCCCGAACGATTATTTTCTTTCCTTTAAACAGCATTCCGGTTTGCTCGCCTTGCTGTCGAATGAGCGCAATCTGGTAAGTTCCTTTTTCCAGACCTGCATAAGAAATTTCCGAATGAAAACCGGATGCAAAGTAATATTGCTTCAGAAACAGCTCTTTCCTGCTCGTATTGCGTGTACGGTACGCCGGAAATACATAATACCGTTTTTTGGAACTTAGCAAAATATATATGCCGCTGTCCTGCAACCGCTGGCTGGTGAAACTATTGTTGTTGACTGTCAGGCTGTTTTTGCCTGCTTTAAAACTGGTTTCATCAAACAGAGCTGTCATGCCGGGTGAGTTGCCCGCATAATTCTGCCGGTCCGCAATGGAAATCAAAGGAAGCCATTGATCGTAGAAAACGGGTGTTTTGGCCACGATCCGGGAAGCAAAGGAAGTGTCCGAAGGGTATTTCAGTTCTTTATCTTCAAAAGTCCAGTTGAACTGTTCGGTAACCAGCATTTTGCGCAGGTTGTAGGCATCCACCAGATGATAATGATAACTGAAAACATTAAAAGTAACCGCCAGAAATATAATAGCGGTAATATAGGGCGATAAAAAACTGCCGCGGATCGGAATTACAACATACAGATAAGCGACAATAAGCAGCAGCACGGAGTAAATTTTATACCGGCTGGTAATCAGTCCTTCCAGGCCGAAACCCGCACGTCCGTAAACGACAATCAATGCAGTTCCGAGAATAAAAAGAATGGCGCCAAGGCAAAAAAGATCTGTAATCCGCTCATATTTAACGCCGTATTTATTCCGGATCAGTCTGAACAAAGTGGCGGAAATGATGGAAACGGCGACAAGAAAAAGTACAATGCCCAGAAAAAAGCAGACCTGAAAATGGTTCAGTACGGGGAAGGATTCAGCAAAAGAGCCTAAAAAAGCCATATAGCCTTTGACAAGCTGGAAAAGAGAAGCCTTGGACTCCGGATTGGACCCGGTTTTGGTATATGAGTAAAAGTAAACGGCAACCATTGCAGCACTGGCAATAATCCAGCTTGCAAATCTTTTCCGGTTCTGTGTAAGAAAAAGCAGCACCGCACCGACCGGGAGGACCAGCAGCCCGTTTCCGCTCGTCAGGATGGTGAGGCCCGCCAGAAAAAACGACATCAGAAAAGGGAAAATCCGGGGATTGATACAAAGATACAACGTCCATAATGCCAGCGTCACCACGCCGAAATTCTGAATGGCGGCCATTCCCCAATACATATTTTCCCAGAAAGCGAGTGTAAGCCAGAGGAACGGAACCGGTACCAATGCAAAAAGAGGCTTTTTGCTTTTCTTCAGGATGTCGTGCCAGAGCGGAATGATCCCCAGAAGCAACAAGTTGCCGGCAAGCATCAGATGCCTGTAATTTACACCGCCCGCTATGCAAAAGTCGATCCAGGTAATAAACCGCGTGAGTGCAATGCGGTGTTCATTGTGCTGTTTGAAAAGTGCCCTGATTTTTTGCTGTCCGTTTTCGGCACCGGCATATTCCAGGATAAACGTTTTCAGGGCGTGGTCATCCCATTTGGGAATATTGATGGCATAGTAATCCCATACCGTAAAATAAATGACTAACGGTAATAAAAGAATGAGGCTAACAATAACGGTTAAAGCCTTGTTCGTCATGCCGGAATGAGTAGCTGGCTGATTTCTGATAAGATGGAATCCGCGTCTAGCCCGGATATTTTTTGGTGATAAGTCTGGCTTCCGTATTTTCTGTTGGGATAACCTTCTGCTTTCAGGCTTCTGAAGCTGCGTGGAAAAATGCCGTTTTCAAGCAATTGTACCGAAAGCTGCTGAGCCAGTCCGCCTGTACTCACATGTTCCTCTGCCACAAGAACAGAAGGCGCATTCTTAACAAGATCAATCAGTTCACTGCCGAGCTGAAGAGGAAAATGCAAAGCCGTGACAACGTTCACCCGGGATGCAAGCTCCGCTGACAATGACAAAGCGGTCATGACATTGTTCGCAATCGGGCCAAGTGCAAAAACGGTGATTTCGGCAGCATTTCCCTGATGTATTATTTTAAAAGATTTTGATAAAACAGAATTTTCAGGTGCCGTTTTCCCGGCTCCGAGCCGCAAATAAGCGGGACGTGCGTCATTCCTGATTTGCCGGATAACCGGTTCCACCTCATCCGAAAATGCCGGAACCCACACATTTGCATTCTGCAGTCCGCTCAGGCAAGCCAGATCTTCAATCGCATGATGGCTGCTTCCCATAATGCCGTATCCGTAGCCGCCACCGTTTCCAACCAGAAAAACAGGTAGATTGTTGAAGCATACATCATTCCGGAACTGTTCGAGGCAACGATAAACGATAAACGGCGCAATGCTGTAACAGAACACTTTATAACCTTTATGCGCAAATCCCGCAGCTACACCGACCATATTCTGTTCGGCAACGCCTGCATTGATAAATCGTTTGCCAAGCTTTTCCTGCAGGTTTTCAAGCGCATTATAGCCCAGGTCACCTGTTATAAAAACGATGGAATCATCTTCCGTCGCCAGCTGTTCCATGGCATTTGAAAATTCTTTTCTCATAATATCATTTTCTGAGCTGTTTTACCAGCGTTCTGATTTCATCTGCGGTCTTGTACGATTTTGAACCGCGCCGGATCCGGGTACGGATGTATTTCGGTCGCTTTTTGGTCTCTTCAAATATCTTGGTAATGTATTCGCCCAGAAATGAAATGCCAAGGATCGTCAGTCCGCCGAAAAATACGATCAGTACAATAACCGTACTGATGCCGCGAGGCGTATCCGGGAAAAAGAACAGTTTGGCCAGAATCTGCCAGACGATACCCAGAATAGACAAGCCCGTCAGCGCAAAACCGGCGTAGCTCATGAGTTCCAGCGGTGCAAAGCTGAACGAGAAAATGGCTTTTTTTGCCCACCAGATATTTTTCGTCCAGTTGTTCGTAGAAACGCCAAACATCCGTTCCGGCCTGATATAAGGAACGCCCGTTTGCTTAAAGCCAACCCACGCCCGCAGTCCGCGCAGAAACTGTTCCGTCTCAGGAAGATCGACAAGTTCTTTCACAACCTTGCGGTCAATCATTGAAAAATCGCCTGCATCGCGCGGGATCGGAATGTAGCTGAGTCCTTGGAAAATTTTATAAAAGGTTTTGTAAAAAAAATGGATATGTGGCTTCATTTCGCGCTGGACGCGTACGCCGTAAACCACGTCAAAGCCTTCCATCCATTTTTCGTAAAAAGCCGGGATTACTTCGGGCGGGTCTTGCAGATCACCGTCCATCAGCACGACGCAGTCACCCGTGGCAATTTCCATTCCGCTCAGAAAAGCAGACTGTGAGCCAAAATTACGTGAGTGACTTATTCCGACCACATTCGGATCTTTGTCACAAATCGCATTGATTACTTCTTCCTGATTATCAGGCGAATTGTCGTTTACAAAAATAATTTCGTACCGAACTTTCAGTTCGTTGAAGGTTTTGACAAGCCTGTCGTACATAAACGGGATGGCCTGTGCATCCTTGTAGCAGGCAATAATGGCGGTTATGACCGGATTTAATTTCGGGTTTTCAAAAGCCGGAATGACGCGTTCCTCATAGTTAATTGCTTCCTGCCAGTTGCTGTATTTCAAAAGTCCGCTATCCAGCGTTGTACGCGCTTTCCAGCCAAAGTCTTTTTCAAAAGCACCCGGGTCTCCAAACCATTCCGCCAGGTCCCATTTCCGGTTCGACATGCTGCCCCATTGCGGTTCCTGCGTAATACCGAACGTTTTTCGCGAAGTATCCACCAGATTTCCCATCGTGGTTTTTACGCCGGTTGCAATGTTGTAGGATTTTCCGGCCGTGCTGCTGCTGACGTTCAGTGCAGCATCCAGAAAAGCTTCCACACAGTCTTCAATAAACACGAAATCACGGCTTATATCCGGCGACACAAGCGAAGGAAGCTGCTTTTTCCGGGCATTTTCAATCAGTTTGGGAATGAGTCTGTCGGGTTCTTCCCAGTAACCGTAAATGGAGTATAACCTTAAATTAAGAGTTTTAAGGTCAGCAACTTTCGCGTAATATTCCAGCAAGTAAGCGGCGGATACTTTTGATACGGCGTAATGGCTGTTGGGTTCCACGCGGTCCGTTTCTTTCGGCGAAGTACAGTTGAAACCATATTCCGAGCTGCTGCCTGCATGAATATAAACCATTTCCCGCGTACAGTTCTGCAGAATGTTGACCGTACCCAGCACATTCGTTTCATAAGTCAGGTTAACATTGCTTTGCTTGCTGTAAGCGCCGTATGCCGCCAGATTGAAAATCGTCTGCGGTTTATACTTGTCAAAAACTTCCTGAACCGAATTATTGGAAAGTATATCGCAGTGAATGATGTTTTCAAAAGGCACATTCAGCAGTTTCAGCCGCCATGCCTTGGTCGCGTCATGCGTAAGCGCATAACAATCTTTCCTGATCTTGAAAATGTCGTTAAAAAGGTTGGCGCCGATAAAACCGCTGGCGCCAAAAACAAATACCGGGCCCTTTAACTGTTCAATTTTAGCACGGTATACCGGTAAATGGTCAAGCATTCGTCAATTCATTAAAGTAGCGTTCCTTTATTTCCAGCGTGGCCTGTTCATACTGGTCTTTATTCATGGGTAAATAGTGCCATTCCAGTTTGTTTTCCATGTAGGAAACCCCTTTGCCTTTTACTGTATTGGCAATAATGGCTTTGGGTAATCCGTTTTTACGGGATTTCAATTCACTGATGGTCTGGCTGATGGCCGTAATATCGTGCCCGTCCAGCTCAATGGTTTCAAAACCGATTGCATTCCATTTCTCTGCGGATGCCGTTTCGCCCATGACCTGGTCTGTAAACCCGAAACCCTGAAGACCGTTTTTATCAATAATCATAAACAGATTGTCCAGCCTGTTCTGAATGGCATAATTGGCTGCTTCCCAGGTTGTCCCTTCATTGGTTTCGCCATCTGACAAAAGCACAAACGCGTAGCTGTCTTCTCCGCTGATTTTTGCTGCATGCGCAATTCCGGCAGAGATCGGCAGGCCATGGCCCAGCGAACCTGTTGCAAACGGGATGCCTTTGTATTGCTGTGGGGCCGGATGCGCCGGAAGCGTTGTCCCGTCCGCGTAGAATGAGTCGAGTTCTTCGTCTGTTATTTCGCCTGAAATGTTAAGGCAGGCGTATAATGCCGCAGCGGCATGTCCCTTGGACAGTATAAAAGTATCTTCCTGCGATTTGTGGGTAAAAAGAACGGCAATCATCAGGTCAATGCAACTCAGAGAACAACCGATATGTCCGGCATTTGCCTTGTGGTACAAGTTCAGGATTTTCAGCCTGAGCTCGCCGCTGATCTGTCTGGGGTCATTCAATATTTCTTCTGCAGTCATGCCTGGTGTGATGTGTATATATGTAAAAGGTTAATTCAGAATAACGGTCAATTTCGGTTTCAGGTGCGCAATATACGAAATCTTATTGGACGGCTTTTTCCACGGATGTGGGCCTTATTCCGATCCGTAACGTAATCCTTTCAGTTTTATAATCTCGACCGGCCTCTTTCTTCCGGCTTTTTTCAGCAGGATACTGGAAGTCTGCGTGGTGTCCATAACCTGAATGTATTGGGCATCTTTTGGGAAATACAAATTGGTAAGCTGCGCATCCTGAACCGAATAGGGTAAAAAAGTGCGGTCCATTTCCGACAGGATCTGAAAACGCGGCGCCGGGTACATAATCGTGTCTCCTTTCTGGTACAGCCGACTGATTTTCCGTGCTGCTTCATAATAAGGATTCGGCGCTCTCGGCGTTGCAAAATAGCCGTATTTCAGCGACCGGTCTTCATAAAATTCTTTGAGGCGCGTACTTACAAAGTATAACTGTACAGCAAGAAAGACAAAAATAATAATCCTGAATTCCGGCTTCATTCTGGTATAAAACTGTAAAAGCAGTGATAAAAGAATAATGACATAGGGGAATGAAAAACCGGAATAGCGCTGCGTAAGCCCGAACGTATGCCCGTTTTTGAATGACATCAGGATCAGGAACAAAGTAGGAATCAGCGCCATGCTGTAAAGCATCCATAATTTTTTCCTCTGCTTCAGATCGGATTGACGATGAAAGTCCGGAATGAACGAAAGTGCAAACAAGCTCACCGACAGAATACAAAACTGCAGCCGGTGGCTTGTATATAAAGTCAGCCCCGAAAGAACCAGAACAAAAGGAACACTCATTTTAAGCCGGCCGGGCATTGCAATCCTGTCTTTAAAGCGGTACCAAACGATCAGCAATATACCTGTAAGGATGGAAAAAAGGATATTTCTTTTTCCAGCGAGCGCATCTGTTAATCCATTGGTAAAAATGACCAGATCCGTAAAGATCGGCAGTGACTTGTTGAACACATTCAGCGGTGTAGCCGGCAGTATAATCCCGAACGGATTGTTGTATGGCATGGTGTCGGCCATCCTTTTGTACAGATCTGCCTGATAACTCAGCGAGTAAAGCGTGTACTGACCGCCGCCAAAAATCATCCACCACGTAACGCCGGTTAAGGCAAGTACCGCCGAAAGGGCCATTCTGATCCAGCCTTTTATGGATCTCAAAAAGAATAATGCATAGATTGCATGCGCCAGCAATACCGAAATGGTGAGGAAATGGGATAAAAGGCTCAGCCCCGCAGCAAGGATATAACCGATGTATAAAGAGATTTTTTGTTTACCGTTCTGGTTTTCAATAATCCGCAGAAAGAAATAGGTTGCAAGGAGCGTCAGTAAAAAGGTAAGTGAATAATTGCGCGCCTGATGGCTGTAGGCAATAAAAAAAGGTTCAATGGCAACGATAGCAGCGGCAATCAGTCCCGTTTTAACACCGAAAAACCGTTTTCCGAATACATAAGTCAGACCGATTATCATAACGCTGAAGACAACAGACAGGAACCGGGCCGAGAAGTCTGAAAGGCCGAATATTTCCATCCATATGTGCAGCAGCAGATAGTAAAACGGACTGTTGCCGATGTCGCTTCTGGTCATGGCTTCGTAATAATCGGCCATGGTTTTCGGCGACCAGAATTCTGCGGGCGTGAATGCCCGCGGCGTGAAAGTTTCCTGATAGGTAAATGACCTCACCACGTTTGCAGGCGGATAAGGCAGCGCCGGCGCTTTCCAGAAAGGCGGAACGGATAATGTTCTTTCGGAAAAAACTTTTTTCTGATTGGCACCTTCCAGTACGATTCCCTGACTTACAACCATCGTGCTTTTCTCATCAAAGAAAATGCTGTACGTGTCAAGCTGATAAATTCTTAGTACGCAACCTGCAATCAGGATGACAAGTAGTATCAGCCTGGATTGCAGGTTTTCGCTTGTGTGTTTCAAGGACATCAGTTAATGAAAGTTCGCCAATGATTTATTTGTGCCGGAATGAATGCTGCACCAGCAAATCAAGTTGCGCGAAATTAAACAAATTTCCTTTTACAGGTGGTTTTTCAGATTTTAAGGATGGTGAACTCTACCCTGCGGTTCTTTTTACGGGTTTGTTCGGTCAGATTACTGGCAATCGGTTTGGCCGGACCCCATGCTTTGGTCTGGATTCGGTTCGGACGGATGCCTTTGGAAAGCAGGTATTTTTTGACTTGCTGCACACGGTCTTCCGAAAGTTTTACATTCTGCTTCACTTCACCCTGATTGTCGGTATGGCCTTCCAGCAGAATTTCCATGGTCGGATACGTATTCATTGTAGCCACAATCCGGTCCAGTTCCGAAAAAGAGGAGGGAATCACTTCTGCGCTGCTCTGCGAGAACATGGTATTGCTCAGCCTGATCTGCTGTCCGGCTTTGATCGGCTGCAGATACAGGTTTTTCTTTATCGTTCTGAAACCGGTTTCTTCGGTAAGGTCGATCTCTTCGGTAAACGGAAAATAACCTTCGCCGGAAGCTGTTAGGCGGTAGATTTCCTTTAAGGGCAGAATGAGCCGGTATTCTCCGGTTTCAGGGTCAAAGGTTGCATCGGTAAAAACGGCATTGCTCTTTTTGATATCCGCCACGATTTCGGACCGGACCGGCTTGGTCGTTTCCGCTTCATAAACAATTCCTGTAATAATGGCTACAGGTTCCGGCTTGATTTCCGGTACCATCCTGATCCGGTAAATATCTTCCTGGCCCACCGTTTTTTCACTCGCACTGAAATAGGCATAGTCGCCCGTAGCCGGAATGTTGATGTATGCGTCCCACAGAGGCGTATTGATCGCCGGACCCAGATTTTCAGGTTTGGACCAGTTTACCCATGTATCGTCCAGTCGTCGTGTCAGGAAAAGATCGCCTTCGCCATATCCGCTGTGGCCTTGTGAAGAAAAGTACAGGGTTTTATTGTCCAGCGCAAGAAACGGCGTTCCTTCATAATCCGCCGTATTGATCACATTTCCAAGATGCTTCGGCTCCGACCAGCTGTCGTCACCCTGCAAGAAGGAAACATACAGATCTTTCCCGCCTTCAGTATCGCTGCGCTGCACGGAGATGATCATCACATTGCCAATTGGGGAAACGGTAAGTTCCATGCTGCCAATGTAGCCGGAAAGGTTATTGATGCGGTACTCTTTCGGAAAGCTCCACCCGGTTTTTGTTTTAAAGGAACGCGACAGTCCGAAAAACATGCTGCCGTCCGGCCGGTATACATTGATCAGGTAAATGGTTTTTCCGTCTGCCGATATGCTGGTGATGGCGTTATCTCCGGCATTGTTGATCGGCGGCCCGATGTTCACGGCCTGGCCCCACTGGTTTTTATCGTTTAATGTCGAATACCAGACATCCTGTTTCTGGGGCGAGCCTGTATTGCCTTCAAAATTGCTTCTTGTAAAAAAAAGGGTTTTGCCATCCGGTGATATAATGGGTGCTACTTCCTGTCCTTTGCTGTTGATTGCCTTGCCGATATTTTCTTTCTGCATGTTCGCCTGGACGTTGGCCGTGACGTTGATCACCGCTTCTACAGGAACGGTTGATCCGGAAATTCCGATGGCATCAATCTGGTTAAATCCGGCTACTTTTCCCGGCTGAAGGACGATCTTGATGGCATTGGCAAGGATGTTCTGCTCTGGAAAAATGAGTAGCATTCTTCCTTTGGCGGCGGGCTGTGTCTCCACAGCCTTGGTGCCGGATTGTGCTTGTCTGGCCGGCTGTGAAGACACAGCCTCCGGAATCAGGTATTCCTTGCCGGATTCATCATACGCATAAACGCGCGTAATGGCGCCGGGATTGAAGTTTTCTGCAATGGCAATTTGTTTAAGCTGAATGGCTTTTTCAAAACCGACTTTAATCCATTCTTCATTTCTGCCGTCCGCTTCTGCCGGCGACCACGCGCATGGACTGCTTCCGAAATCGGGTAATTTATTGGGTTCTCCGAGAATCTGTTTCGCCCGGAATGCAAAGCCGTACTGAGCAGGCCGTAACTCGGAGGAATAGCCAAGAACCTTATTTGCCCAAAAAACTTCCTGACCATAACCATTACTCCATATCAATACCGCTAACAGGCAAATTGCAATACGTTTTCCAATTAAGTTCATGGGTGATTCTGCTTGCCGGAAAGGCAATTCCAGGCTATTAACGAAAGATGAAGATGAGAACGCTGGTTTAAAACTTCATGTAAATTCAACACAAAGTAATATTATTAAGAATATAAATGAATATCAAGCTTAAATGGCAGCAGGTTCCAAATTGAGCAAAGTAATGCGGGTTCAGGCAAAATTCATTTCTTTGCTCCGACCAGCAGAACCCAGTCCCAGCCAGGCTGCGAGTCCGGCGGCTGCACAATGGCATGGGCTGCTGTCTGAAAACTGCCTCCGGTCCACCGTCTGCCAGTACGCGGACTGTACCAGACCGTTTCAAATTCCGTGCCGTTCAGGTGCGTGAGATCAAGCGTTACCGGTTTGGAAGAAGGCACGTACAGCATCGCCATGCGTTTGTTTGATAAGGAAAGAATGCCGATTTCGCTTTGGTCAACAGAATCCGGCAGCAGTTGCGGAGAAGCTTCCGGCTGCATGTATTCCCACGGAATTCCTTTCAGGATTTTAACCAGCTGATGAATGTATTCCGCTCCGTCTTTGGTAATGTTCATTTTCCAGGTCGGATTAAAATTCCGGATGGTGCTCAGATGGCAAAAACCGGCGGCAGAACTCATAATAGATTGATAAGCCTGATTTCGGATCAGCCCCGACTGGTCGGCAATTTCTTTCGGGAATTCTGAATTGGCGATCAGAAATGGCCGTAGCGCAGCTTCTGCTGAATTTTTCTGCCAGTTGGCCAGCGCGGCATATTCCGAATACGTTACCGTAGAATCCGGAATAATAAATTTGAGATCCGAGCGGTTTGGCGAACTGCTGTTATTCGTTGGCGAACAAGTACTTAATGATGCAATAATCTGTCCGTCAAAACCGGAACGGATGCCGTCAGCAATGGCTTTGAACTGGGAAGCACTCTGATATTCCTCTTCACTTACAATCCAGATGATATTGCTGTATTTCGCGTAGCGCTTTCCTGCAAAGGCGCCGTACTCTTTCCAGATTTCTTCATTGTGCGCATCAAAAACGACGTTCCAGCTTTTGCGTGATACCACAATGCCGACAACAAGATTGCGCTCCTTTGCCGCTGCAATCATTTTTTCAAGATAATCAAAATAGGCCGCGTTGGGCTTCGAAAGATTGTTGTTCTGGAATGGCGGTATTTTATGATAATTTCTCTGGTTGGGCAAAGCCGGCAAAAGTTCCACCAGAATAGTATTAAACGACTGAGACTTCCGCACATTCATATAGTGCAGTGCTTCGGGATAGCTCAGTTTGCGGAGCAGCTGCCAGGCAACGTCCGCAACCATCAGAAAAGGAGTGCCGTTCGCATCCGTAATATGGCGGCCGTTTGGACTGACTTTTAAAGGAAATGCATTTTTGGCATAATCATCTTCAGCAGCCAGGGTTGTGTTTGGCAGGATAAACAGGATTAAAATACCCAAAAGGCATTTAACCATTCTGGAAAAAACAGCTTGATGATTAAAGTTATTTTTAGTGTAAGTCAAATCCTGAAAAATTACTTGTTCTTTAAATCCGCAATGGTCGCCGTCGGATTCGCTGATCCGAAAACAAAACTTCCTGCTACCAGAATATCCGCGCCGTTCTGGATCAGCGAAGCAGCATTATCCAGATTAACGCCGCCATCCACCTCAATCTTGAAATTGTAGCCGAATTTTTCTTTCAGCGCTTTCAGCGTGGCTACTTTTTTATACGTGTTTTCAATAAATTTCTGGCCGCCGAATCCCGGATTGACAGACATCACCAGCACAAGGGATAAATCCGGAAGTATTTCCGAAAGCGCCTCCACAGGCGTATGCGGATTAATGGCGACGCCCGGCTGCACACCAAGCTGCCTGATATGCTGAACAGTACTGTGCAGATGCGGACATGCTTCGTAATGGACTGTCAATCCCCATGCGCCTGCCTTGCTGAATGCTTCCAGATACCGGTCCGGCTGTTCAATCATGAGATGAACGTCAAGCGGTTTTCGGGCATGTTTGTGAATGGCTTCACAAACCGGAATGCCAAAGGAAATATTCGGGACAAACATGCCATCCATGATATCAACATGAATATAATCCGCTTCACTCGCATTCAGCATTTCAATGTCGCGCTGAAGATTCGCAAAGTCGGCAGCAAGTATGGATGGGGCAATTTCAGCCATGATTCGGTCGGGTATAACGGTTTAATGAGGGCGAAATTAGTGAATTTATGTACATGCCGGTCAAGCATAGGAAATGTAAGTATTTACCTTCCTGAAATATAATAAGTTAGGTTGGCGGAAGCTGTAAACGCAATGCTTTATTGTTGGAAAGACAAAAAACATAATCGGGATAAATCACTTATTTTGCTCCTAAATTTGAAGGAAACAAAAAGCAGCCGCAATGATTATGACGCCGGAACAGCAGATTCTTGACCTCATTCAGAAAATTAATTATTACAATGATCGCTATTATCAGGATAGTGTATCCGAAATATCCGATTTTGAATTTGACCAGCTTTTAAATCAGCTGAAGGCGCTGGAAAGTCAGTACCCCGAATTCAGGCAGAGCGATTCTCCGACGCAAAGGGTAGGAGGCACGGTAACGAAGTCGTTCAATACCGTTTATCATCGTTACCCGATGCTGTCGCTGGACAATACCTACAATGAACAGGAGCTGCGCAACTTTGATGACCGTGTAAGAAAAGGGCTGAATGGTGAAGCTTACGAATACATCTGCGAACTGAAATTCGACGGCATTTCGCTTAGTTTCACTTATGAAAACGGCGTGCTCGTGAGAGGCGTCACAAGGGGCGACGGAACGCGCGGAGATGAAATCACCAACAACATCAAAACGATCCGGACTTTGCCGCTGCGTGTAAAAGCAGCCGGGTTGCCCGAGCTTTTCGAGGTACGCGGCGAGGGTTTCATGCCGATTTCATCGTTTCAGAAGCTGAACGAGGAAATGGAAACTTTGGGTGAAAATCTGTATGCCAATCCGAGGAATGCCGCTTCGGGTTCTTTCAAACTGCAGGATTCGGCTGAAACGGCCAGGCGTGCGCTCGACTGCTACATATATTCCTTTATTACAGACAACGAAGTGTTCAAAAGCCATGAAGAAAGTCTGCTGGAACTGAAATCCCGGGGTTTCAACGTTTCGCCGGGCTGGCGCAAAGTGCAGACAATCGACGAAGTAATCGCATACATTCATGCATGGGAAGAAAAACGCATGACGCTTCCGCTGGCAACAGACGGGATTGTGATCAAAGTCAATTCCTTTGAACAGCAGCGGGAACTCGGTTTCACGGCCAAAAGCCCGCGCTGGGCTATTTCCTTCAAGTACAAAGCGGAGAACAAGCCGGCTGTTCTCCGGTCGGTCAATTTTCAGGTAGGCAGAATCGGAACGATTACACCGGTGGCAAATCTGTGCGCGGAAAGCGAACGCATGCTTCCTTATAACCAGGTCCGGGGCGTGCATCTTTCCGGAACGTATGTGAAACGCGCGACGCTTCACAATGCCAATGAACTCATACGATTGGGCATACGAATCGGCGATACGGTGTTTGTGGAAAAAAGCGGGGAAATTATTCCGAAAATAACCGGTGTAGACATCACGCAGCGAGAAAACTTCCTGACGGTACCGATTGATTTCCCGGTAAATTGCCCCGAATGCGGCTCGCCTCTGCAACGTAACGAAGGCGAAGTAGCCTTTTTCTGTCCGAACGACAGCCATTGCCCGCCGCAGCTGAAAGGCCGTATCGAGCATTTCATCCATCGCAAGGCCATGAACATCGAAAGTCTGGGCGAAGGAAAAGTAGAAACGCTGTTTGACATCAATCTGGTACGTACGCCTGCGGATCTGTACGATCTTAAGTATGAAAGTCTGCTCGGCTTGGAGAAAAACATTCTCAATGAAGAAACGGGCAAGATCAAAAAAATCAGTTTCAGGGAAAAAACGGTTGAAAATATTCTGAACGGCATTGCGCTTTCCAAAACGGTTCCGTTTAAAAATGTGCTCTTTGCATTGGGAATCCGCTTTGTGGGCGCAACAGTTGCCGAGAAACTGGCTGTTTATTTCAAATCCATTGATGCATTGCGCACGGCCAGTTACGATCAGCTTGTTGCCGTTCCTGAAATCGGCGGCCGGATTGCGCAAAGTATCGTGTCTTATTTCAGCGTACCTGAAAACCAGCTTCTTGTGGAACGTTTGCAACGGGCCGGTCTGCAGATGGAAAGTGATGAAAAGCCTGTTGTGCTGGAAAGCAATGTGCTGGAAGGCAAAACGTTTGTCATTTCCGGTGTGTTCGAAAACTTTGACCGGGACGATCTGAAGGATAAAATAGAAGCGAACGGAGGCCGGATTTTGAGTGGTGTTTCCGGAAAACTGAATTATCTGCTGGCAGGCGCGAATATGGGCCCGGCCAAGCTCGAAAAAGCAAGAAAACTGGGTGTCACGATTTTGGCGGAAGAAGAATTTTTAGCAATGATCCGTAATAAATAAAGAAAAATGCCTCAGAAAGCTAACTTTGTGTTTTAAAATCTAACATTTATACAGGAATAATGCCATTGGACCAACGTTTTAAAGGGGTAGGAGCTGCGTTGATTACACCTTTTGATGAGCAGAACAAAATTGATTATCCGGGTTTGAAAAGACTGATCGACCTCGTAACAGAGGGCGGATCGGATTACCTCGTCGTACAGGGAACAACAGGCGAATCTCCGACAGTATCCAGGCAGGAAAAAACGGAGATCCTGGCATTTACCATAAAAAACAACACCAAGTCGCTGCCCATTGTGTATGGTCTTGGCGGCAACAACACGCAGACTGTACTGGATTCCATTAAAGAAACCGATTTTAACGGTGTCGACGCCATTCTTTCCGTTTGTCCTTATTATAACAAACCGACTCAGGAAGGAATTGCAGCACATTTTACAGCCATTGCAGATGCTTCGCCGGTTCCGGTTATCTTATACAATGTGCCCGGCCGCACGGTCGTAAACATGAAACCGGATACAATCGTGAAACTTGCCGCGCATCCGAACATCATCGGGATTAAAGATGCGGGCGGAAGCATCGAACAAAGCATGGAACTGGCATCCCGCGTGCCCGACGATTTCCTGCTGCTTTCCGGCGACGACAATCTGGTTACGACGATGATCAGTGTGGGCTGGCATGGCGTTATTTCAGTGATTGCCAATGCGTTCCCTTCGCAGTTCAGAGATCTTACATGGCATGCGCTGGAAGGAAGGTTTCAGGAAGCAGCCCGTTTGCAGCTGGCATTTCTGGAATTCGATACGCTGCTTTATATAGAATCCAATCCGGTCGGGATCAAAAAATGTCTGGAAATAAAAGGCATATGCCGCTCCGATGTTCGCTTGCCGTTGCTGAAAGCATCCGACGAGTTAGGCCAAAAGCTTGAAAAAGCCATGATCAGAGAAGGATTCCTTTGAATATGATCACGTTTTATCCCGGACCGTCCAAGGTTTATCCGCAAGTCGGGCCGTATCTTCAGGAAGCTGTCGAAAGCGGACTGATCAGCGCCAATCACAGAAGCGAGGCATTTATGCAAATGCTTCAGCATACGGTTTTGTCGTTAAAAACAAAGCTGGACGTTCCGGATGATTATGAAGTGTATTTTGTCTCTTCTGCAACCGAATGCTGGGAAATCATTGCGCAGTCGCTTATTTCAGCTTCCAGTACGCACATTTACAACGGCGCTTTTGGTGAAAAATGGATGCAGTACACGCATAAAATCACAGCCGGCGCCAATGCTTTTTATTTTGATTCCGAAACGGTTCCGGACCTGAACAAACTGTATTTTCAGGAAAATGAAGTAATCTGTGTTACGCACAGTGAAACTTCCAACGGCACTTTTCTCCCTTCTTCCTTTCTCTCTGAACTCCGTTCCCGAACTGAAAACCTGATTGCCGTGGACGCTACTTCTTCCATGGCGGGCGTTGCGCTGCCCTGGCAAAATGCCGACATCTGGTATGCATCCGTTCAGAAATGTTTCGGGCTTCCGGCCGGGCTGGGCGTCATGATCGTTTCGCCTCGGGCCGTTCGCAGGGCAGAAGAAATCGGTGAGAATAAACATTATAACAGCCTGCTTTTCATCAGAGACAATTTTCTCAAATTCCAGACGCCGTATACGCCCAATACGCTCGGCATTTATCTGATAGGAAAAGTCATGGAACAGGTGGAACAGATTGAGATTATTTCAGAAATTATACAACAAAGAGCAAAAAACTGGTATCAATTTCTGGCCGAAAACGGATACGAGTTGCTTGTCAAAAATGAAGCCGTGCGTTCCGGTACCGTTATTGCCGTACATGCAGAAAAGACAAGGATTGCGGAATTGAAAAAAGCAGCAAAACAGGACGGAATCACGCTGGGCAACGGTTACGGAAAAGACAAGGAGACCAGTTTCCGGATCGCCAATTTCCCGGCCATAAGTGATGAAGAAATTGCAGTTCTGAAGGGATTTCTGATCCGGACGGCTTCAAATAAGTAGCGAATGAGTATTATTGATGGTTATTTGCATTTATTAACTAAACATTAATTAACTCATTTCTGCAGTTTACAAGTTGTGCGATTAGATATATTAAAACAATATCAGGCTCAGACGAAATACCTGGTTGCGCTGGATTCCATTATTTTCGGTTTTGATGGTGAAGAGCTGAAATTGCTGCTTGTAAAAAGAGGTATCGAGCAGGAGCATCACACCTGGTCCTTAATGGGCGGCTGGATGCAGCCCGACGAAAGCCTGGAAAGTGCTTCTTCCAGAATCCTGTTTGAACTCACGAACCTGACCGACATTTATCTTGAGCAGCTGCATACATTCGGGAGTCCTGAACGTGATCCCGTGGAACGCACCGTTTCGGTCGCCTACTTTGCGCTGATCAATGTGGAAGATTACGATCACAAGATTTCCAAAAGCTACGAAGCGCAGTGGTTTTCCATGCAGGAACTGCCTCATCTTCTTTTTGACCACGCTTCCATGGTGGAAATGGCCATTCAGCATTTACGGTACAAAGCCTCGCAGCATCCGATTGGGTTTGAGCTGCTTCCCGAAAAATTCACGATCCCGCAGCTTCAAAAATTGTATGAAGCCATTTTCGGGACCGATCTGGATAAACGCAATTTCAGCCGGAAACTGCTTTCGACCAATCTGCTTGTAAAGCTGGACGAAAAGCAAAAAGGTTATTCCAAAAAAGGCGCCTACTTTTACAAAATCAACGAAGAAAAATACCGCAAGCAATTCAATACGTTTCTCAATTTCCTGCCCGGGAATGCGTCCTGAAAGCGGTAATTTTTCAGAAAGAAACGGGCAACAGTTGTGTAAGCAAGCGGTTTTGAGCAACTTTGCGGGACATACATGCAAGGAAAATCCCATGTTCAACTTCAAGGAAATCGTTTCCGTTACGCTTATTCTTTTTTCTGTGATCGATGTGCTTGGTTCATTGCCGGTTATTGTTGATTTCAGGAAAAAGCTGGGGAAAATCGAGTCCGAAAAAGCAACGCTGGCAGCAGGATTCATTATGATTGTGTTTCTGTTTCTGGGCGAAAGGCTGCTGTCTCTTTTTGGAGTTGATGTCGCCTCCTTTGCCATTGCAGGCGCCATTATCCTTTTTCTGCTAGGAATGGAAATGATTTTGGGAAGGAATATTTTCAAGCACGATGACCTGGATGTGGGAACTGCTTCCATCGTACCCATTGCATTTCCGATCATTGCCGGTGCCGCCACAATGACGACCTTGCTTGCCTTGCGCTCCACCTATCAGATCCAGAACATACTGATCGGCATTTTACTGAATCTGTTCTTTGTATATCTGGTTTTGAAATCGTCCAACTGGATCGAAAACAAACTTGGAACGGGCGGAACGGACATTCTCAGAAAGGTTTTCGGGATTATACTTCTGGCCATTTCCATTAAATTATTCAAAACAAACCTGATTATTTAGCCGGTAACATTTCAGGCGATCAGGATAAATTATTTTAAAATCAACATAAAATGCAGCAACTGGACAGCCTTAATCAGGTCGCAGAATTTCATACCACTTTCAGGCATCCGATTCTGGAAAAGCCTACAATCCCGTCCGAAGAACGTTCACGACTCCGTGTGGCCTTGCTTGCCGAAGAACTGAAAGAACTGGAAGTAGCCATTCTGGAAAAAGACATTGTGGAAGTCGCCGACGCACTCTGCGATCTGCAGTATGTATTGTCGGGCGCCGTGCTGGAATTTGGTCTTGGGGAAAAATTCAGGGCGCTTTTTGATGAAGTACAACGCTCCAATATGTCGAAAGCCTGTCTGAACGTGGAGGAAGCAGAAGCGACCGTGGCGCATTACAAGGCAAAAGGAACGGATTGCTATTATAAGGAAGACAATGGCAAATACCTGGTTTACAGAACTGCCGATGACAAAACACTGAAGAATATCAATTATTCTCCGGCTGATCTGGTTTCCATTCTGAGCTGATAACTTTATTTAAATACTTTCTGCTTATGTCATCAGTTCTTGACCGTTTTCTTCAGTACGTAAAAATCGATACGCAGTCAGACCCGGATTCGGAAACTTTTCCAAGTACGTCCAAGCAAAAAGACCTGAGCAAACTGCTTGTTTCGCAATTGCTTGAAATGGGAATTCAGGATGCGCATCTGGATGAACACGGCTATGTCTACGCAACGGTTCCTTCCAATTCGGAAAAAACGGACATTCCGGTAATCTGCTTCTGCTCGCATGTGGACACATCGCCTGATGTAACCGGAGCCAATGTAAAACCGATCGTACACAAAAACTGGAACGGTGCCGACATCATTCTGCCCGACGACCCGACACAGGTTTTGCAGATCGGCGAACTGCACGATCTCGATCAGCAGATCGGCAATGATATTGTAACGGCAAGCGGCACTACGTTGCTTGGTGCGGATAATAAAGCAGGCGTTGCGGAAATCATGGCAGCCGTTGAATTCCTGCAGACGCATCCTGAAATCAAACACGGCCCGATCAAGATTCTTTTTACGCCGGACGAAGAAGTAGGCCGCGGAACCGAGAAAGTGGATCTTGAAAAACTGGGTGCCGATTTCGGGTATACCGTGGATGGCGAAGCGGTGGGAACGCTGGAAGACGAAACCTTTTCTGCCGACGGTGTGAAAATCACGATTCACGGCGTAAGCACGCATCCCGGCTATGCGCTGGACAAGCTGGAAAATGCGCTGAAAATTGCCGGACAGATTCTTGCTGCACTGCCCAAAGCACTTTCACCGGAAGCCACCAAAGACAAGGAAGGGTTTATTCATCCCGTTCAAATGGAAGGCATTCAGGAAAAAGCCGTACTGAGCTTTATCATACGTGATTTTACCGAAAGCGGCCTGCATGAAAAAGAAGCTTTGCTGAAAGAAATTACGGATGACGTTCTGAGGCACTTTCCCAATTCCACGGCCGAGTTCAAGGTTACGGAGCAATACCGGAACATGAAAGAAGTGCTGGACCTGCATCCTGAAGTGACGGAAAATGCATTTCTGGCGATGAAGCGGCTTGGCATGAACCCTGTTCAGAGAAGCATTCGTGGCGGTACGGACGGCTCGCGTTTGTCGTTTATGGGACTTCCATGCCCGAATATTTTTGCCGGCGAACATGCTTTTCATTCGCGACTGGAATGGGTTTCGGTGCAGGATATGGAAAAAGCCGTGGAAGTAATTGTAAATATATGCCGGATTTGGGAAGAGAAAGCCTGAAAACGGATCTTATAAACAGTTACCAATACGCAAAGAATTAATTGATATGGCAAAGAAGACCAAATATTACGTAGTATGGCAAGGGAGGAAAACAGGCGTTTTTACAGACTGGAAAGAATGCGAAGCGCAGATCAAAGGTTTTGACGATGCCCGTTACAAATCATTTGAATCCATTCAGGAAGCAGAGGCAGCCATTCAGCGTAATTACTGGGAATTTGTTGCCAAAAAGGAAAATAACAAACCGGCTTTAACCAAGGAAGCGCCGGCCAGTATCGGCCGGCCGATCAAAAACAGCATTGCCGTGGATGCCGCCTGGAACACAGCTTCCGGCGACATGGAATATCAGGGCATTTACTATGCAACTGGCGAGCGGCTTTTTTTACAAGGGCCTTTTAAAGATGCAACGAACAACATCGGCGAATTTCTGGCCATTGTCCATGCGCTTGCCTACCTGCAGAAAAAGGAAAGTGACTTGCCCATTTACAGCGATTCCAGAACGGCGATCAGCTGGATCAGGAAAAAACATGCTAACACAAAGCTCGAACTGACGCCCCGGAACAAACCGGTTTTCGAAATGCTGCAAAGAGCCGAACGCTGGCTGGCAACCAATTCGTTTTCCAATAAAATTCTGAAATGGGAAACGGAATACTGGGGCGAAAACCCGGCTGATTTCGGACGAAAATAGACGCATATGGCCCGGAATTCCACTTTTCATTTCAAGCAGTTTACAATCTGGCAGGATAAATGTGCGATGAAAGTTTGTACGGATGCCTGCGTGTTCGGAGCCTGGACAAACCTGGAAAATGCAGGTCGTGTGCTCGATATCGGCGCCGGAACGGGTTTGCTTTCGCTGATGTCCGCGCAGAGAAATACCCATGCTCGGATCGATGCCGTGGAAATTGACACCGATGCTTTTGAACAGGCGGGTGAAAATGTTGCAAAAAGTCCGTTTCATAACCGTATAAAACTGTATCATACTGCCATACAGCTTTTTGATCCGGGTTTTCAGTACGATGTGATCATCAGTAACCCGCCATTTTTTCAGGATGATCTGAAATCGCCTGACAAAAAGAAAAATCTTGCGCATCATGCACATTCGCTTGACTTTGAAGAACTTGTTGCTGCGGTTAACCGGCTGCTTTTGCCTTCCGGTAAATTTCAGGTTCTTTTTCCGGTGGAAGAAGGGACAAGGTTTCAGCAAAAAGCAGAAAATGCCGGCTTGGTTTTAAACCGTAAGCTCGCGCTTTGTCACCATTCGGGTAAAAATCCTTTCCGGCTGCTTATGGAATTTCAAAAGACTGAAAAATATGCTGCTCCTGTAATTGAAAATGTATTGTATATCTATGAGAATGATGGAGTTACCTATCATCCGTCGTTCCGGGATTTAATGAAAGACTTTTATTTAATATTTTGATCAGGAAAAATACGAACTTTGCTGTAATACCGGCCTCGTGCTTTGCCATTGAACTTTATTCATGATCGATTCAGTAATTCAGATTTCCGTAGTTGTCCCTCTTTACAATGAAGAAGAGTCGCTTCCCGAGCTAGCCGAATGGATTGAAAGGGTCATGGACGAAAATGGTTTTTCATACGAAATCCTGTTTATTGACGATGGCAGCAGCGATTTGTCTTGGTCTGTCATTACCCGGCTTTCTTCTGTCAATCCGCACATCCACGGGTTTCGCTTTGTCCGCAATTACGGGAAAACCGCTGCATTGCAGACCGGCTTTCAGGCGACAAGAGGCGAAGTCGTCATTACAATGGACGCCGATCTTCAGGACAGTCCCGACGAAATCCCGGATTTGTACCGCATGATCACGCAGGAAAGATACGATCTGGTTTCGGGCTGGAAAAAGAAGCGGTATGACCCAATTTCCAAGACGATTCCCACCAAAATTTTCAATGCGGCTACACGAAGCATTTCCGGCGTATCGCTGCACGATTTCAACTGCGGCTTAAAGGCATACCGTAAAGAAGTGGTAAAAAACATTACGATTTACGGCGAAATGCACCGTTATATTCCGGTTATCGCCAAGTGGAACGGTTTCAGGAAAATAGGTGAAAAAGTAGTTCAGCACCGTGCCCGCAAATACGGCTATACCAAGTTCGGCCTTGAAAGATTTATTTTTGGCTTTCTGGATTTGCTTTCGATTGCCTTTGTGAATAAGTTTGGGCGACGACCCATGCATTTGTTTGGCAGTCTTGGAACGCTCATGTTTTTTCTTGGAAGCATTATAGCATTCTGGCTTTTAGGTAAAAAGCTATATAATATTTATCATCTGCAGCCTTACCGGAATGTTACTGAAAACCCGCTTTTCTTTCTGGCGCTGGTGGCAATCATGGTGGGTTCGCAATTATTTTTAGCCGGTTTCCTTGGAGAGCTGTTTGTAAAGCAGTCCATATCGAAAACCGGTGATTACAACATTTCCAGTCGGGTTGGCAGTTAGAACACTTAAACACATTAAAAAATTAAAAGATATTACATTCTATATAAATAATGATAGCTAACGTACACAAAGCACATCCCTGGCACGGGATTCCAATGGGTGAAAATGCACCTGAACTTGTAACTGCATTTATTGAAATCGTTCCGACTGATACTGTAAAATACGAAATTGACAAGGCGACGGGTTATCTGAAAATTGACCGTCCTCAAAAATATTCCAACATTGTTCCTGCACTGTACGGATTCATCCCCAAAACGTATTGTGCCGAAAAAATTGCATTGCTGGCCAGAGAGCGTTCCGGACGCGATGTGACCGAAGGAGACGGTGATCCGCTGGATATCATTGTATTGTGCGAGAAAATCATTTCTCACGGTAACATTATGTGCGAAGCCAAGCCTATCGGCGGAATCCGTCTGATTGATGGCGGTGAAGCAGATGATAAAATCATTGCCGTCCTGAAAGGAGATGAAGTATACGGTGCATTTTCAGACCTGAGCGAACTGCCTGAAGGAATTATCGAGCGTCTGAAGCATTACTTCCTTACTTACAAAAACCTGCCGGGCGAAAAAGCACATATTGAAATCACCAATGTTTACGGAAAAGAAGAGGCGCATGAAGTAATTCTGACGTCTGTTGAAGATTACAAACATTCGTATTACTGAAAATATAATTTACCTCAGGTTTAATACCGTTTGATCCGGAATTTTGAGCCGTCCCCGCTAGGGACGGCTTTTGTTTATTCTTATCTTTGTGCAAATTTTTATAGAATCGGTATCGCTGGCAGGCATAATCAAAAAGCTGAATAAAAAGCGCTTACAAATCCTGCCGGAAAGATATTGGAAGATGTTTATCAGTCTGATATGAGTAATATACAAGAAATAAAAAAACGCCGCACTTTTGCGATCATCAGTCACCCGGATGCGGGGAAAACGACGCTAACGGAAAAGCTGCTGCTTTTCGGAGGCGCCATCCAGACGGCAGGTGCGGTAAAATCCAATAAAATCAAAAAGACGGCGACTTCGGATTTCATGGAAATTGAAAAGCAGAGAGGTATTTCGGTCGCTACGTCCGTCATGACATTTGAATACCATGATTTGCTGATCAATATTCTGGATACGCCCGGTCACAAGGATTTTGCAGAAGATACGTACCGTACGCTTACCGCCGTGGACAGCGTTATTCTCGTCATTGATTGTGTAAAAGGCGTTGAAGAGCAAACCGAAAGGCTCATGGAAGTGTGCCGCATGCGCAATACGCCGGTGATCGTGTTTGTGAACAAGCTGGACCGCGAAGGCCGGAACCCGTTTGAACTGCTGGATGAACTTGAAACCAAGCTTGGCATTCGCGTAAGGCCGCTTACATGGCCGATCAATATGGGTGCTGAATTTAAAGGCGTGTACAGCCTGTACGAACAAATGCTGTATTTCTTTAAAATCAACAAAACCAAAATAGAACGAGACGTTGCCAAAGTAGGGCTGGACGATGAAAACCTGGAATCGCTGGTCGGCGAGCGCGATGCTTTGCAACTGATCGAAGATGTGGAACTGGTTGAAGGCGTGTACGATGCGTTTTCAGAAGATGCTTATCAGAAAGGGCAGCTTGCACCCGTGTTTTTTGGAAGCGCTATCAATAACTTTGGTATCAAGGAATTGCTTGATACTTTCTGTCAGATTTCCCCGATTCCGCAGCCACGTCCGACGGACGTACGCGAAGTGGAACCAACGGAGCCAAAATTCACCGGTTTTGTATTTAAAATACACGCAAATCTTGATCCGCGTCACCGCGACCGGATTGCTTTTTTAAGGATTTGTTCTGGTAAATTCGAACGTGGCAAGTTTTACAAGCATGTGCGTCTCGGCAAAGAAGTTCGGTTTTCAAGTCCGTTTACCTTTATGGCTTCGGACAAAAGTGTGTTGGACGAGGGCTTTCCCGGCGATGTAGTTGGCTTGTATGACACTGGAAGTTTTAAAATCGGAGACACGCTGACAGAAGGTGAAAATCTTCAGTTTTCAGGAATTCCGAGCTTTTCGCCCGAAATTTTCAAGGAACTCATTAATATGGACCCGATGAAATCCAAGCAGCTGGAAAAAGGTATTCAGCAGCTTACGGACGAAGGCGTTGCACAGCTTTTTACGCTGGACCTTGGAAACCGGAAAGTAGTCGGTACCGTGGGTGAACTGCAGTTTGATGTAATCCAGTATCGTCTGGAACATGAATATGGTGCTAAATGCCGCTGGGTTCCGATGAACATTTCGCGTGCATGCTGGCTTACTGCAGATGAAAAACCGGCTATGGATCAGTTTGTCCGCCTGAAAGGAAATCAGATTGCCTACGATAAAGACCGCAATCCGGTATTTCTGGCCGAATCCGAATGGATGATCCGGATGAACCGAGAAAACAATCCGGCCATTCATTTCCATTTTACCTCCGAATTTAAAACGGAAATGGCCGTTTGAAAAAGAACAGGCATATAATCCGTATTCAAGTGGATTGTATGCCTGTGACAAATGAAATCAGTTTATTAAATGTCATTCGTGGTCAACGGATCATTTATAGTTAAGGGTTGTTTTTGGTTAAAAGTCATTTTTTGTCAATAGGTCATTTTTAGTCAAAGGTTGTTTTTAGATAAATGTCATTTATGATCAATGAGTCATTTTTTGTAAAAGATTGTTTATTAGTGATGGTTTGGCAATAGTATAGGGCTTTTTTATTAAAAATCGTTTCAAGTTTTAGAGGCAATTCTCCCCTCGTCCTTTCCTCCGCTTTCCCATTTATCCAAAATTCAAGATTTTTCTGACCATTCATCCTTTGTCCCTTCCTCCATTTTCCTTTCCTTCCTTAATCCCAACTTCAAGGCTTTACCGGCGACTCGTCACTTGGTCCTCTTCCTCCGTTATTCCTTCTGTCTTCCAGCATGGTTTTGTATTTTTCCTGCTGTTCAACGGTCAGGATTTTTGCAATTTCCGTGTTGAAAGTTTCCATGGAAGCACGCATTTGCGCACGGTCCTGCGTCTGTGATTCCCTCATTTCCTGCATTTTCTGAACTCTTGCCAAATTCAGCGCATAAACCTGCTTCTGCTGTTCGTCGGAAAGGTCAAGCCTTTCCGTCATGGTTTTTGTCTGGTTTTCGGCGCGCTGTTCCGGCGTCAGGTCTGAATTCCGGCCTTGTGCAAATGCAGCGAAACTTGCCAGTGTCAATATCAGGGCAAAAAGTCCTTTCCTCATGGTTTTTTGGTTTTGTTACAACGGTTAGAGAAGATTTTCGGCAAAAGGTTTAAACAGCCGATTGAATTTAGCTAACGTTTTCCGAAAGGTATTTTAATTTTTAGATCAACGATTCCACAAGCGTTTTCCATTCCTCCTGCAGTGAACCTCTGAAAACATCCGCGCCAGCTCTTCTGTACCAGTAACCGGCATTCCCGTTGTCGCCTTCCACCCGGTGCAGATAGGCATGCAGGCGGTCGTACGGACGGGTTCCTTCCTTGCTTTGCGCAATGTTATGCGCTGCTTCCCAGTTTCCCTTTGCATCGTGCCAGAGTGCTTCCAGCAGCACCGGAATTCCAGCCGGCGGCGTAGTTCCGGAAAGTGATTCTTTAAATTGATCGTATGTCATACTAAGTGCTTGAATAAACGTAAACGGGATAACTGTTGCAAAAAAATGAAATTTACATAAAGATTTTATAAGCTGATTGTAACTTCTTCTGATTACGTGCCGTTAGTCCGGCTTTTTAGTTTTTCATTGTATATTGTACATTCTATTTGCTATCAAACTGACAATTATGTTTAAACGGTTATCAACATTACTTGCCGGCATTTCACTAAGTATTTTTTGTTACGGGCAGGAAACATTTCCTCAGAACGGTGCTTACGACGAACGGCCGGGGCGCTATGCATTCACCAACGCCGTCATCGTCGTGGATTCCAGAACTGTAATTACCAACGGCACATTGCTGATAGAAAACGGAATCATTCGGGAGGCAGGCAAACAGGTTAAAATCCCTTCCGGAACAGTTATAACAGACCTCAAAGGAAAATACATTTATCCTTCACTGATCGATCTGGATTCGGATTACGGAATGCCCGAGGTTAGAAGAATGCCATCAGCCGGCAGCCGCCAGACTCCGCAGCTGGAATCAAATAAAAAAGGCGCTTTTGGCTGGAACCAGGCGATTCAGGCGGAAAATGATGCGAGTGAACTGTTTGTGCCCGATACCAAAAAAGCGGCTGATCTTCGTAAGCTGGGTTTCGGAACCGTTCTGGTGCATGATCATGACGGGATCGTGCGCGGAAACGGCTCGGTTGTGACACTGAACGAAGGCCCGGCCAACACAGCCATTCTCATCAGAAAGGCATCGGCGCATTTTTCATTCAGCAAAGGTTCTTCCTCGCAAACGTATCCGTCGTCAACAATGGGCGTTGTGGCTCTGCTGAGGCAAAATTATTACGATGCAGACTGGTATGCAAAAGCAGAAAAATCCAAGGAAACCAACATTTCTCTTGAAGCATTTAACCAGATCAAAACGCTGCCGTCGTTTTTTGAGACCAACGACAAATACAGTTTGCTGCGTGCGGACAAAGTAGGGGATGAGTTCGGAGTGCAATATGTTATCCGTGGCGGAGGCGACGAATATCAGCGTTTGAACGAAATCAAGGCTACAAAAGCAACGCTGATTATGCCATTGAATTTTCCCGATGCTTACGACGTAGCTGATCCCTGGGATGCGGATCTGGTGAGTATGTCGGAGTTGAAGCACTGGGAACTGGCTCCTAAAAACCCGGCAGAAATTGCCAAAGCAGGAATACCGTTTGCACTGACTTCCGCAGGAATGAAAAACAGATCGGACTTCTGGAAAAATATCAAAACTGCTATAAACTACGGCTTGCCAAAAGAAAAAGCACTGGAAGCACTGACTACTCTGCCGGCCAGATTAATGAAGGCAGAAGACAAGGTCGGCAGTCTGAAAACGGGTATGCTGGCGAATTTTATCATTACTTCCCAAGACCTTTTTGACAAGGACAACATCATTTATGAAAACTGGGTGCAGGGCAAAAAATTTATCCTGGCGCCGATAGATGCACCGGATATCCGCGGAACGTATAGTTTATCACTGAATAACCAATCAACCGGAAAACTTCAGATTACAGGTTCTGTCGAAAAGCCGGACTATAAAGTAATTCTTCGTGATTCAGTAAAAATTACCCCGAAAACGATTCTTACGGATGAACTGCTTACACTTACTTATCAGCCGGACAAAAGCAAGTCGGAAACCATTCGGCTTACGGGATGGAAATCGGATACCGGACTTACCGGCGAAGGCAAACTGCCGGACGGCTCCGTTGTTCCGTGGACAGCCGTTTTGTCAGAAAAGTTTCAGGCAAGCGCAGCAAAAGATTCCCTAAAAGCAGATTCGGTACAAACCGGGAAAATACTTTACCCGTTTGTAGGCTACGGAAATGAAGAACTGCCAAAATCCGAAACGGTACTGATCCGAAATGCAACGGTATGGACCAATGAAAACGACGGTATTTTACAGAATACGGACGTTATTGTTCAGAATGGTAAAATTTCAAAAATCGGAAAATCATTGTCAGCGCCTTCCGGCGCACGCACCGTGGACGGTTCCGGCAAGCACCTCACAAGCGGAATTATAGACGAACATTCGCATATCGCACTGTTTACCATCAACGAAGGCGGCCAGTCCAGTTCAGCGGAAGTACGCATGAGCGATGTTATCAATCCCGACGATATCAACATTTACCGTCAGCTTGCCGGCGGGGTTACTGCTTCGCATCTGCTGCATGGTTCCGCCAATTCCATCGGCGGGCAAAGTGCGCTGATCAAGCTGAAATGGGGCGCAAGCCAGAACGAAATGCTGCTGCCGGAAGTAAAAACGATCAAGTTTGCACTCGGAGAAAATGTGAAGCAATCCAACTGGGGCGATATCGTCAGAACGCGTTTTCCGCAAACAAGAATGGGCGTGGAGCAGGTTTATTTTGACCATTTTCTAAGAGCAAAGGAATATGCAAACCGCTGGAAAACCTACAATGCAGCATCGAAAAAATCGGCCTCCGGCGCACCAAGGCGTGATATTGAACTGGACGCACTTGCGGAAATTCTTGCAAGCGAGCGTTTTATAACTTGCCATTCCTATGTGCAGTCGGAAATAAATATGCTGATGCACGTAGCGGATTCGCTTAACTTTAAAATCAACACGTTTACGCATATTCTGGAAGGGTACAAAGTAGCGGACAAAATGGCCAAACGAGGAATCGGCGGTTCGACATTTGCGGATTGGTGGGCTTACAAAATGGAGGTAAAAGAAGCCATTCCTTATAATGCCGCTTTGATGTATCATGAAGGAATTACAGTTGCGATCAATTCGGATGACGCGGAAATGGCACGGCGCCTGAATCAGGAAGCGGCCAAAACGGTTGAATACGGCGGCGTTCCCGAAGCCGAAGCGTGGAAAATGGTTACGTTAAATCCTGCCAAATTACTGCATATCGACAACCGAACCGGAAGCATCAAGTCCGGAAAAGATGCCGATCTTGTTCTCTGGAATACCAATCCGCTGTCTATTTATGCACGCCCTGAATTTACAATGATTGAAGGCGCTGTTTATTTTGACAGGAAAAAAGATGAGGAAAAACAAAAATCCATTGCAGCCGAGCGCGAAAGGCTCATCCAGAAAATGATCAGTGACAAGGCGGAAGGCAAACCGGTTCAGAAACCGCAATCTTCGCAGCCGCGCATGTGGCACTGCGAGGATATTGTTGGCATTCATGCAGAACAGGAAGCATCGAAATAATATTTAGTAAAATTCTTCAAGGTATATCATGGTAAAAAGTAAGTTTATTTTCTCTGCGTTTTGTTTGCTGGTTTCCTGTATGCTCGTCAGTAATTGTGGTTATGCGCAAAATCCGGCGCCTGCAACTGCGCAGGCAAAGCCCGTTATCCTGACCGGCGCAACCATTCACATCGGAAACGGACAGGTGCTGACAAACGGCGCCATTGCTTTTGACAAAGGAATCATCACGCAAATCGGCGCTGCGGGTTCCGTATCTTCAATAACCGGCGCTGAAACTATTGATGTAAGCGGCAAACATATTTATCCGGGCATTATTTCTCTGAATACAACGGTTGGCTTGCAGGAAGTTGCATCCGTACGCGCTACGCTGGATTATAATGAAGTCGGACAAATTAACCCGCACGTACGCGCACTGATTGCCTACAATACCGATTCGGAAGTAATCCCGACATTGCGCGGAAACGGAGTCCTGCTTTCTCAGGCTGTTCCGCAGGGCGGAATTATTTCAGGTTCTTCATCCGTTTTTTATACCGACGGCTGGAACTGGGAAGATGCCGTACTGAAAAAAGATGACGGAATCTGGCTGAGCTGGCCGCCGTTTCTGGAAAGCAGCTTCAGCAGCGAAGATTTCAGGGTTACGGTAAAAAGAAATGAAAAACGCCAGGAAGCGCTGGAAGTGTTCCGGACTACTTTCTCCGATGCAAAGGCTTATGCGGAAATTCAGCAGCCTGCCGTTGTAAATCTCAGACTGGCGGCGATGAAGCCTTTATTTGATGGTTCTGCAAACCTTTACATCCGGGCCGAATATGCAAAAGATATTGTGGAAGCTGTAAAGTTTGCGCGTGAGTTTGGCATTAAAAAAGTGGTGATTGCGGGTGGTGACGAATCGTACAAAGTGGCGGCTTTCCTGAAAGAAAATCAGGTTCCTGTCATTCTGAACCCGACACACCGACTTCCAAACCGCGTAGATGAAAATGTATACTTGCCTTACGAATTGCCGGGTATGCTGCATAAAGCCGGCGTTAAAGTGGCTATTACGTACACAGACGAATGGTGGCGCACCCGAAATCTTGCTTTTCTATCCGGAACTTCGGCCGGGTTCGGCGAGGTCACACCGGAAGAAGCATTGCGGTTTATAACCAGCAATGCAGCGGAAATTATCGGTGCGGAAAATACGGTGGGGACGCTGGAAAAAGGAAAACATGCATCTTTGCTCGTAGCAGACGGCGATATTCTTGATATGCGCGGCAACGTGGTGAAAATGGTTTTTGTAAAAGGCGGAAAGGTTAATCTGGACGATAAGCAGAAGCGGCTTTACGAGAAGTATAAAGTAAAATACAACCAGAAGTAAATAAAGGAACCATGCCGGAAAGCTCCGGCATGGTTCCTTTTAATCGTTTTTTATAAAGTTTAATCTTCGCTGATCAGACGTATTCCGTCATCGGAAATTTTGATTTGTCCTTGTCTGTACAAGCCTCCGATGGACTTTTTGAAAACTTTTTTGCTGATCTGAAGTCTTTTGTAAATTTCTTCCGGTGAACTGTTATCCGAAAGATTCAGAAACCCGCCGCTTTTTTTCAGTTCATCCAGAATTTGCCGTGCAGTCGGTTCCACAACTTCATAACCGCTTTTCTGCAGACTGATATCCAGCTTGTTTTCTTCCCGGATTTTTTTAACATAGCCTTTCAGAGAATCGCCAACTCTGATTTCCCTGAAAACTTCATTGGCATAAATCAGACCTTTATGGTATTGATTTACAATTGCATTGTAGCCAAGATCCGTTTTTTGCCAGATCAGAAGATCCACTTCGTCGCCTTCTTTTACCGTAAGTCTTTCATTTTCCAGAAAGCGGTCAATTTTGGTAGAAGCGATCAAACGGGATGATTTCTGATCCAGATACAGAAAAACGACATGCCATTCGCCCGGCTGCATCGGTGTGCTTTGCTCGCGAAATGGAACAAAAAGGTCTTTGATTAAACCCCAGTCCATAAAAGCGCCGTGTTCCGTTACATCCTTGACTTCCAGAAAGGCAAATTCATTACGGATGATTTTCGGGGTTTCGGTTGTAGCTACCGGCCGGTCTTCAGAGTCGAGGTATACAAACACACGGATTGTATCGTCAATCTGCATCTCGTCCGTGAGATATTGATTGGGCAGCAGCACTTCTTCGCCTTCCACATCACTCAGGAACATGCCTACGCTCGTCAGGCGCTGGATTGTGAGGTTATTGTATTTTCCTATAAAAAGCATTCGTTATTCTTCTGAAGTTTGGCGTAAAGGTAACGCTTTCGGGTTACAATCGGATTTTTTGAGCTTTGCCGGATTGGAAACAAAGTTTTCTATACTTTTTCCGGGCTTTCAAAACTGCGTAATAACCATTCCGGATGCATGTTCCTTTATTTACTGAAGAATATTGCTTAGTCTTTTCAGTTCAATTTCCGCTGCCTTTGCTGCGTAATTAAGATTGATCATTCTGAAGCCGGCATCTTCGAAACTTCGCTGTGCTTCGCGAACATCGATAATAGTGGCCTGAATAAGCTCAAATCTTTGCAATGTAAGATCCAGCAACTGCTTACTGAGTGCGTAATTCAGCTTCTGCGTTTCCAGCTGCTGCAGTGAGCTCAGATAAGTCTGGTACATTTTGACGGCACCTGCATTGTAGTCCCTTACCAGAGAACTTTTCTGCAGTTTTGCACTGGACGTATTGATTTCCGCCACCTGCTGCTGCCTTTTATAGGCGGAGCCGTTGTAGATCGGAACAATGAGGCTGATTCCTGCATTGGGGCCGACGGTCCTGTTCAGCAGCGTAAATCCCGCCGCACTCTGGTTTCGTGAGTAATTGTATGCCGTATTGAAACGTACCGTAGGATATCTCAGCGCAGCCGTTTCCCTCGTGATCAGTTCATTGATTCGGATCTGGTGATCGGCAGCTTTTACATCGGCATTCAGCGTTATGCGTTCCAGAATGGTATCCAGATTCAGGTTGTTGTCTACCGTAATCGTGTCTTTGATCGTAACTGCCGACTTGGGGTCAAGCGTCAGAATCCTCAGCAGCTCCGTTTTGGCAACCTGCGCAATCATTTGCTGGTCCAGTAAAGTCTGGTTCAGCGTATTCAGATCGATTTGTGCCTGAAAAATATCGGCATTGTTCGCCATTCCGGCTTCTTTTCTGACTTTAAGAATTTCCAGACGCTTTTCCGAAGCCTGAATGGAAGTCCTGACTGTATTCACGTAGCTTAACTGCCGCACAACATCATAATAGCTCGTCATAACCAGTGCAATTGTATTCTGAACCAGCGAATTGAGCACTTCTGCGCTTTGAAATTGCTGTTCGGCAAGGCGCTTTTTGGTAGAAACAACACGTTTGCCGTTGTAAAGCAGAATTCCCGCTGCGAGGCTTGCCTGTGTATTGTTACCCGCAGCCGCGTTGCGGTTGATTACCGTACCGTCTGTCAGTCTCTGGTTAATCTCTGTAATTTGTTCTGTATTGGTGGCCGACGCTGTCACCAGCGGCAATCCGCCGGCAACGCCGTAGTTGTTCAGGATTGTATTGGCCTCTACATTGTTTTTTGCAATTTCTATGTCATAACTGTTTTTCAAGGCAAGTGCAATGGCATTATCCAGCGAAATGGTCAGACTGTCTACCGTTTGCTGGCAAAACGCCTGACTTCCGCAAAGCAGAAAAAACAGAAGTGTACTTTTTTTGTTTGTGAAAAGAGAAAACAGGTTCATGCAAAAACAATAATAATTTATATTGATAATTTCTTCAGAACAATAAATTTCAGTGAACGCTAGACAGCGAGTTCTTCTGCCATTTTCTGTTCTTCGGTTACCTTGTGTTTTTTGGGAGAAATGAATGTATAAACCGCAGGAATTACAAACAGCGTAAGGATCAGCGAAAACATCAGTCCGCCAACGATAACAACACCCAGCGGAACACGGCTAGTAGCGGCGGCGCCAAGGCTCAGCGCAATCGGCAGAGCGCCGAATGCAGTTGCCAGGCTGGTCATTAATATCGGCCGGAGGCGCTGTGTCGCGGATTCAATGGCTGCTGCAGTTCTTCCCATTCCCTGTTCCCTTTTCTGATTGGCAAATTCCACGATCAGGATCCCGTTTTTGGTTACTAGCCCGATGAGCATGATCATACCGATCTGCGAAAAGATATTGATCGTAAGCCCGAAAATGTAAAGGCTCAGCAATGCGCCCGCAAGTGCAAGCGGTACCGTAATCATGATGATAAAAGGATCGGTAAAGCTCTCGAACTGCCCGGCCAGAACAAGGTAAACAAGTAAAAGCGCGAGCCCGAACGCAAAGCTTGTATTGGACGAACTTTCTTCAAAGTCGCGTGAAGGCCCTGTCAATGATGTCTGAAATGTTTCGTCCAGCAGTTTGGAACCGATTTTTTCCATAGCGGCCACGCCATCCCCGATTGTTTTTCCTTCCACAAGCGAGGCCGAAATCGTTGCACTTTTATAACGGTTGTAGTGGTAAATGGTTGGTGG
This sequence comes from Dyadobacter sediminis, assembly GCF_005860765.1. GTDB lineage: Bacteria > Bacteroidota > Bacteroidia > Cytophagales > Spirosomataceae > Dyadobacter > Dyadobacter sediminis. The sequence continues at coordinate 434,573 of NZ_VCEI01000025.1, forward strand.
TCCGCTTTCTTCAGCCATGTTTACGACAGAAGTTAGCGGAATGCTTTCTCCGCGGTTGTTACGGACATATAATTTTGCAATATCGGCCGGTTTGTTTCTCTCCGCGCGTTCAACCTGCCCGATAACCTGATACTGCTGTCCGTTCATGATAAAATAGGCAAGCCTCCTGCCACTGAATGCAGACTGGATCGTAGCGGCTATGTCTGCAGTGGAAAGTCCAAGGTCGCGCGCTTTTAAACGGTCAATGGTAAGCTGAACCTCAGGTTTGTTGAATTTCAGATTTACATCCACATTCTGGAATGTAGGGTCTTGCCGGGCTTCATCCAGGAATTTAGGCAAAACTTCACTCAACTTGCGGAAGTCCAGATTCTGAAGTACGAATTGCACCGGCAGCGAACCTCTTGATCCGATACCTACGGAAATGGTCTGTTCCTGCGTTGCGAAAATCCGTGCATCGTTAAACCGGGCCAGTTTTTTGTTGATTTCCTGCGCAATCTGGTTCTGGCTTTTTACCCTTTGTTCCGCCGGCACAAGCCCGATACGGCCCGTTGCGCTGTTCACACCGCCGCCGCCAAATCCCGGCGTGGCCGAAAAGGTAAATGCCTTTTCAGGAATGGAATCGTTCAGGAAATTGCCAAGTTCGTCTGCAACGCTCTGCATCTGATCGTAACTTGTTCCTTCTGGGGCGGAAAGGTTGAAACGGATGCTATTTCTATCTTCCATAGGCGCCAGTTCGCTCTGAAGATTCCCGTAAGTAAACCAGATCAGCACGCCGCAGGCTACTACAAGCACCCACGCTGCCCAGCGTACTTTCATAAATCCTTTCAACGTACGGTTGTAGCCATCTTCCATTCCGGTGAAGAAAGGCTCTGTTTTATTATAGAACCAGCCATGACCGGAGTTTTTACGGTTAAGCAAAACGTTCAGAACCGGCGTAATTGTAAGCGATACGAAAGCAGAGATCAATACGGCGGATGCAACCACAATACCGAATTCGCGGAAAAGGCTGCCGACAAATCCTTCCAGAAAAATTACGGGCAGGAACACAACGGCAAGCGTCAGAGATGTTGAAATAACTGCAAAGAAAATTTCCCGGCTTCCTTCAAGTGCGGCCTGCCGGATCGGAAGTCCGCTTTCAAGCTTTCGGAAAATATTTTCCGTCACCACAATACCGTCATCGACTACAAGGCCAGTGGCAAGCACAATGCCGAGCAGCGTCAGGATATTGATCGAGAAACCGAACATGTACATGATAAAGAACGTGGCGACAAGCGATATGGGAATATCAATAAGCGGACGCACTGCAACGAGAAAGTTCCGGAAAAAGAAAAGGATTACAATCACAACGAGTGCGAAAGCAATCATCAGCGTCTCTTCCACTTCTTCAATGGACTGCCGCACCAGCCGGGTGTTGTCGATCAGTACATTGAAGGTAATATCGGATTTATTGGATTTCTGGATTTCGGCCAGACGTTTGTTGAACTCGTCTGAAATTTCCACATAGTTGGCACCGGGCTGCGGAATGACAGCAAGCCCTACTGCGTACATGCCATTGTATTTCCAGCTCTGTTCTTCATTTTCAGGGCCCAGTTCTACTTTGGCGACGTTGGCAAGGCGCACAATTCCCGAGCTGTCATTGCGTATTACAAGATCACTGAATTCCTTTTCACTGGTGAGCCGTCCCATTGTCCGAATGGTCAGCTCGGTATTGTTTCCATAGATTTTACCAGCCGGGAGCTCTACGTTTTCAGCACTCAGCGTTGTCGTTATATCATTGAAGGAAACATTGTAAGCACTCATCTGGTCCGGGTCCAGCCAGATGCGCATGGCATATCTCTTTTGCCCGAATATATTGATGGCACTCACGCCGTCAATCGTCTGAAGGCTTTGCTGCAAAACGTTTTCTGCATAATCGCTGAGTTCAAGAAGTCCTTTGGACGGACTCTGAACGGCCAGCAGCAAAATAAAATCACTGTTTGCATCCGCTTTGCTTACAACCGGCGGCGCATCAATATCCTGCGGAAGGTTCCGCTGTGCCTGGCTTACTTTGTCCCGTACGTCGTTGGCAGCGCCTTCCAGATCCGCTTCCAGGTTGAATTCCACTGTAATATTGCTGGAACCGATCTGGCTGGAAGAGCTGATGCTTTTGATGCCCGGAATCCCGTTGATGCTTTTTTCCAGCGGCTCGGTAATCTGGCTTTCAATAATATCCGCATTGGCGCCCGTATAGCTCGTACGCACATTCACGATAGGAGGGTCAATGGCGGGGTAATCGCGCAGAGACAGAAAGTTGTAGCCGACTACACCGAACAGTATAATAAGCAGGTTCATGACAATGGCAAGAACCGGTCGTTTCAAGGATAATTCTGAAATGTTCATAGATTGTATCTCAAACAGGATGTCATCATGCTACTTACTTGCAACTTTCAAGCTTCTTACGCTTCTCACCTTTACGGGTGCATCAGGACGGGCAAACAAAACCCCTGAGACAACAACGGAGTCTCCGACATTCAGGCCCTTGGTAACCTCGACATAAGCTTCCTGGCGTTCTCCGGTTTCTATTGTGACGAAAACGGACTTTCCACCTTTTACAACGATTGCTTTTTTACTTTGTGCTTCGGGAATTATACTGTTGGCCGGAATCAGGATGCTGCTTTTCTCGGCATTGGCATTCAGATATACTTTGGCAAACGAACCCGGACTCGTTGATCCTGAATTCAGTACGGCCCTTACTGTAATGTTGCGGGTTGTCTGGTTAACCTGCGGTTCAATGGCAATAATTCTTGCATTTACTCTTTTCCCGCCATTCTGATCCAGCAGCACTTCCACACTGCCGCCTTTGGAAATGTATTTCTGATAAGTTTCGGGTACGGTAAAATCAATCCTCAGGTTGGAAAGCTGCTGCATGGTGGAAATGACCGTACTGGGCGTCACATAAGTGCCTTCACTTACTTTCCTGAGCCCAATAACACCCGTAAAAGGTGCCCGTACAATTGTTTTGTCAATAAGTGCCTGCGTATAAACGAGATCAGCTTTGAATGTATTTACCTGATTGAGAGCCAGATCATAATCGGCCTGATTAATGCCGTTTATGGCCACGAGCTGTTTCAGCCTTTGCTCGGTAGTCTGTGCAAGATCCAGCTGAATTTTTATTTTATCAAGCTGTGCGACAAGATCCGCATTGTTGATCCTGGCAATCACACTTCCCTTCTGGATCGTTTTGCCTTCGGGAACATCCAGAAAAGTAAGCAGTCCGCTTACCTCCGGACGAAGCTCAGCAAATTCATTGGCAACGACTGTTCCGTTTACTTCAACCTTGTCATTGACTTTCTCTGATTTGGCAATAATTACATCAACAATCGTCGGGCCGTTGCTCCCTTTTTGTTGAAATGTATCTTTTTTTTCACCGCATGAAAACGCAGTGAAGAGCGTACCCGTAATTAAAACTGATGCGAAGGATTTTTTTAAAAGAAGCAGGTCAGGAAGTAAAGAATTTTGGGTAGAATTCATACAGATGATTATATTCCGGGCTTAAAGATTTAGGTTGGCAAAAGTTGTATTTAGAATGCGTCTGCAAAATTATATACTAAACTAAAACCGTTTGGCCAGATTTCTACTTTTAAAAGTTCTGTGCCAGAAACTTTTTTTCAGAATTCATCTGCAATGACTTTCAGCAATGTATCGCACTTCATTTCCGTTTCGTCCCATTCGCGCTCAGGTACAGAGTCTTCTGTTATTCCCGCTCCGGCATAAAATGTTGCTTTCCCGTCCTTGAAACGAACTGTACGAAGGTTTACAAAAAGACTGGTTTCGGCATCCACTTGTGTGGGGCCGAGAAATCCGCTGTAAAAAGATCGGTCGTACCCTTCAATGTTTGTAAGAAACTCAAGACTGGGAACTTTGGGAACTCCACACACGGCCGAAGTGGGATGCAGCAACCGCACCATAACCGACGCAAGTTCAGGAAAATGAAGCTGTACGGTATCTACTTCAAAATCGGTTTTCAGGTGATATAAATTGCCGGCCAGTAAAGTTTTCGGGCCGGTTTCTGCATATTCTCGCAAACGGATTTTTTTAAAACATTCCACAATGTAACGACTTACCAGTGCCTGTTCCTCAATTTCCTTTTCTCCCCAGCGGATATCATAGCGAGGGATCAGTTCGCCGGATTTGTTTCTTGCATGCTGCGTTCCTGCAAGCGACATGGTTCTGAAAATTCCATCCGCGGTTTGCTGAACAAGCACTTCCGGCGTTGCGCCCAGCCATAGTTCATTTTGTTCAGGAAGATTCACGAGCGATACAAAAGCATGCGGATAAACTTTCGAAAGCTTGCAAAATGCTTTGGCAGGCTGGAAATTTCCGGAATAGGCCAGTTCTTTGGTGCGGGACAAAACCACTTTTTTAAACTGGTTCTGCCGGATGGCTGCAATGGCCAGTTCGACCGTACGCTCAAACCGCCGTTTTGCATCCGTATTCGGCAGTTCGGGAACCATCAGGGAAATGCCCCTGGACGTTTGCGGTTTTTCTTCTGCAATTTCCTCGGCCAGTTTTACCAGCTTCTGAATTTCCGGATGTTCTTCACCGATCGTATTTTCCACGCTCCGGATTTTACTCTCTTCTGAAAAAGTAAGTATGATATCACCTTCCAGAAAAAGCACTTCCTGATCGTCACGCCAGTGAAAGGCACTGATGATAAAGCCCGGAGAAAGTTTTTCAAGATCGGGCTGGCACTTGCGTATGCCGTCCTGAATCGAAATCAGGAGTTTTATTTCATTTTGATGCGGAAGCCTCCACAGTGCGGATGGAAATCCAAGTTTCACTGATGCTTCCCACAGTTCGTCAATCTGCAGTCCTTCAAAGATGGAAAGTTGGGAATCTGTTTGAACCGAAAGCATTATTTTTTTACTGATAATCGTGTATTTTAATTTTCCTGCAAATTAAACTCAGCGGTCTGCATTCACAACAGCCACCGTAAGCCGGCTGATACAAACCGGCTTGTCCTGTTCGTTCACGATCCTGATTTCCCACACATGCGTGGACCGGCCCACATGAACCGGTTTTACCGTACCGTAAACAAAGCCTTCTTTAACAGAACGTAAATGATTGGCATTAATTTCCAAACCGACCGCATGTTGTTTTTCGGAATCGGGAAGACAGAGAAACGAGGCGATACTTCCCAGCGTTTCGGCCAGCACAACCGAGGCGCCGCCATGCAGAATTCCGAATGGCTGATGCGTGCGTTGATCAACCGGCATGCGCGCCGTAATATGATCCGGCCCGATTTCTGTGAATTCTATTCCAAGATGACCCGAAAGTGTGTTCTGGCTTAAAGACTGAATGGCCTGAAGTGTAACGGATTTGATAAACATATCTAAAAAATGTATAAATTTGTAACGGCTTCATTGGTTGAAAACAAGGTATTTGCAAAATTTATATTTAAATAATCCTATATTTTGAAAAGAAAGTCTATATACCTCATTCGTCACGGTGAAACGGATTTTAACCGCAGAGGAGTTGTACAGGGAAGTGGCGTTGATTCCTTGCTTAATGAATGGGGTGAAGCGCAGGCAGCCGCTTTTTTCAATGCGTATCAACATGTTCCTTTTGATAAAATCTACACCTCTGACTTAAAACGAACACATCAAACCGTTCGCGGGTTCATCAAACTGGGCATACCGCATGAAAGTTATTCGGGACTGAATGAAATTTCGTGGGGAGCACGGGAAGGAAGAGAGCCAAACACCGGCGACAACAATTACTACCGCGAACTGGTGACGGCCTGGAAAAACGGACAGGTGGATCTGGCAGCTGAAGAAGGAGAAAGCCCGGTGCAGGTAAGAGAACGCCAGATTCCGGTTATCGAAACCATTTTGTCGCGCCCGCATGAAAGAAATATCCTGATTGCCATGCACGGCCGTGCCATGCGCGTTTTCCTCACAACGATTTTTGACGAGCCGCTTGTAAGCATGGATAACTATGAGCATAGCAATCTGTGTTTGTACAAAATCGGCTACTCATACGAAACCAACAAGTTCGAACTGGAAGTTTCAAACGATATTACGCATTTGCTTTCCCTCGAAATTCCTCAGATATCATAAAAGCCGTTTGTGTGGATTCGTTTCCTTTGGTGTATTTATAAACCGGACATCAAAGCGCGTCCATACATTTGTCTTTTGACATCCATATTCTCAGCGAACATAAAACTACATGTCCAAAAGACATATTTATTGGACTTTGCAAATCCTGGGCTGGACATTAATCATGATGTTTGAGTTTGTTCCGTATACCATGGAATTCGGGTTTGAGTTGGGCGTGTTTTACACCGCTCTTGCCAATATTCTGCTGGGCATTTGCCTCACGCATTTTTACAGGCTTGTGATCAGAAAATGGAACTGGTCTTCGCTGCCGCTGCCAAGGCTGGCGTTCCGGGTGATCGGATCAGTTTTACTGCTCGGGCTGATCATGACCATGGTCAATCTGCCGCTGGACCGGCAGGTACTGCAGGAAAATCTGCTGAATCAGCCGTTGCTTTTCTGGGGATATTATTCCAATTGGTGTAAAAACCTGCTTGCGTGGATTTTATCCTATACGGTTTATCATTATGTAGAACAGACAAGGCTGGCGGGTTACGAAAGAATCATGCTCAAAATGTCCATGCGTGAAGCCGAATCGAAAGTTTTGCGTTCGCAGCTCAATCCTCATTTTACCTTTAATGCATTGAACAGCATCCGGGCGCTTGTATTTGAAGATCCGACCAAAGCCCAGTTAAGCATCACGCAGCTTTCCAACATTCTGCGCAATTCATTGCTTGCCGACAGGCGTAAAACGGTTGATCTGCAGGAAGAACTCAGAACTGTAGAAGATTACCTTGAACTGGAAAAAGTCCGTTATGAAGACCGGCTGCGGTACTCCATTGTTACCAATCCGCAGGCCATTTACTGGCAGGTGCCGCCGATGATGCTGCAGACGCTGGTTGAAAACGGCATCAAGCACGGTGTTTCCAAGGAAATCAAAGGTGGATTTGTGGAAGTAAAATCAGAAATCATTAATGACTTGCTGGTAATTACAATCATGAATTCAGGCAATCTGGGAAATACCGATTCCGGAGGCGTAGGGCTGAAGAATACCGCTGAAAGATTGTCTATTCTGTACGGAAAAGGAGCTGCTTTCCGGATTTTTCAGGAAAAAGAAGATGTCGTATGCTCTGAAGTAAAAATTCCGATGTTGTCAGAAGATGTCATGATGGCAGGAGAGGAAAGCAACCGGTAAAAAGCTGTTCAAACATTAACCTTAATTATTCCTAATTTTATTGGTCATGAGAACTTTGATTGTTGACGATGAGCGCCTTGCAAGAAATGAATTGAAAAGGCTGCTTGAACCGTATACCAAAATAGAAATTATCGGCGAGGCCGCCAACGCGGAAGAAGCGTTGGTGATGATTGAGGAAATGCAGCCGGAGCTGTTGTTTCTGGATATTCAGATGCCCGGCAAAAACGGGTTTGAACTGCTTTCGTCCATTGAAGGAAAAAGCCCCGAAGTAATTTTTACAACCGCATACGACGCATACGCAATTAAAGCATTTGAATTTAATGCTCTGGATTATCTTCTGAAACCGATTGATACGGAACGGCTTAAAGAAACCATTCACCGGATTGAAGAAAATCAGGCGCTGCCCGAAACATCGGCGCATACGCAGGAACGTGCAGAAAAAGTGCTGGGCGAGAATGATCAGGTTTTTGTAAAGGACGGAGAAAAGTGCTGGTTTGTAAAACTGGGCAAAATCAGGCTTTTTGAATCCATGGGCAATTATGTAAGGCTTCATTTTGACGATCAGAAACCTTTGGTCCTGAAATCGCTGAATAATCTGGAAGAACGACTGGACCCGAATACATACTTCCGCGCTAACCGCAAGCATATCATAAATCTTCACTGGATCGAGAAAATCGAACCCTGGTTTAGCGGAGGATTGCTTGTTACGCTGCAGGGTGGAGATAAAATCGAGATCTCTCGTCGTCAGGCGATCCGGTTTAAAGAATTAATGAGCCTTTAGAATTTGCAATAATCAGGACTTGAATGAAAATAATGCGTATTGCTGCGGGTTGTACTTTGCTGTTGTTTGCAGTTTGGTTTACAGGATGCGGCACTTCCGGGAATGCGGATAAAAAGGCTGAGCCGGATGCGGTTCATGGTAAAATTGTTCGATCATCTTACGGGAAATGCGATACGGTCAGCGGTACTGGCGTTTCTTTGAAAATCAGTCTTTGGACACCTTCAGGTTCGAACAGCGTAACGGAAACGATAAATAATATGCTGACGGTAAAGTCATTGCAGAGGATTAACTCGTACCTCGATTCGACCACGCTGGCTTCCATGCCCTCTGCTTCCGGAAGTATTGATGACGCTTTTAAGTTGTTCCAGAAGAATTACAACGACTTCAAAAAGGATTTTCCCGATGCGCCCGGCTGCTGGGAAGTGGAACTGAAAGGGGATACCGTTATGACGACTCCGAAAGTACTGCAATACCGGCTTGATCATTATGCATTTACCGGCGGCGCCCACCCGAACAGCTTCCGGTCTTTTCATATTTTTGACCGAACAACCGGTAAGGAAACGGATATAAAAAAGTGTGTGACGGATTCGGTTTCCTTTTTAAAACTGGTTGAAAAGCATTTCAGGAAAACAGAAAATATTGCGCCGGATATGGATCTTGAAAAAGCCGGCTATTTCCTTCTTGACCATACATTTTCTATTCCTGTAAGTCACGCTTTGACACGCGAAGGCATTCTGTTCTATTACAATCCATACGAAATTGCGGCATATGCACGCGGTGCAATTCAGTTTGTGATTCCCTATTCCGAACTGGAAAACGTAATTGATGAAAATGTGTTTTTCTAGATTTCACCCGAATCCAGAAAGCTGTAAAAGCCATTGTCCGTAAAAATCATGTGGTCCAGAATAGGAATGTCCAGCAAACGTCCGGCTTCCTTGACCTGCATCGTAAGCTGCCGGTCCGCATGGCTGGGCTGTAACTGGCCGGAAGGATGGTTGTGAACCAGAATTACCGAACTTGCAAGATGATCAATAGCCAGTTTGAAAATCACTTTTACATCCACGACCGTACCTGAAACGCCTCCGACGCTGACCTGAATCGTACGTGTTACATCGTTGGCGCGGTTGAGCAGCATGATCCAGAATTCTTCATGCGCTTTATCCAGCAGATACTGCTTCATTTCTTCGTAAACATCAGCGGGTGCCGTTATCTTCCGCTTCTGCGATTTGGTTATATCGTTTCTTCTCCGCCCGAGTTCAAGAGCGGCAACAATCGTAATGGCCTTGGCTTCTCCGATTCCCCTGATTTTGGTAAGATCGGTAACACCCAGTTTGGCCAGTTCATTGATATTGTTTCCAACCGAGTTCATGATCTGTTTGCCAACATCGACTGCGGAAAGATCGACTGTTCCTGAACCGATCAGGATTGCAATAAGCTCCGCATCGGATAGTGCTGCCCTTCCTTTCAGAAGTAACTTTTCACGCGGTCTGTCTTCTTCAAACCAGCTGCGGATTTTTCTTGTACTGTGATCATTTTTCTTCGACATACCGCCAATTTTCAGGATTGCTAATGCTTAGACGTTCCGGAAACGGTAAAGTCACTTTTACTCACCGAGCAGCGTCAATGCTGCGCGTGCCTTGTTATCGATGCTGTTCTTGTATTCATGTTTTTTGAACGACATGGCCGTTTTAAAATATCCTGCGGCTTTGACTTTATCTTTTTTATCCATGCAAATGTACCCGAGCTGTAATGCAGCAGAAGCTCCAAAGCCGGGCGCCGCTTTACGCGACAACGTTAAAGTCCGTTCGTAATAAGGAATGGACTGATTTATTTTTCCTGATTTCTGAAAAATCCTTGCTTTACGGTAATTGAATTCTGTTTTTTCCGGCCATGAACGAAATGAATTTTCAGAAACGGCATCCATGATCTTCATGGCCTGCAAAAGGTATCCGCCATCTGTGGCATATCTGGCTTTATACAAAATTTTGTTTGACGGACTTATTTTTCCTGCAAGAAAATCCTCCGCAAAGCGCTGCGCCGACTGGTCGGCTTCTACAATCGTACTTCCGCCTGCATTTATTTTATTTATAAACCTGGTGGCTTCCTGATCTTTATTGTCCAGCCAAAAACACATGAATAGTTTCAGGTTGCTGTCTTTGATGTAATTGAAACCGCTGTATTTTCGCTGAAAAAGTAGATACGACTCCTGTGCATTTTCGTAATCGCCCCTTTGCAGTTTTATTTCTCCGCGTAGATAATCCAGAAATGGAAACGGAATGTAAGCAGAGCCGGAAGGTGCCTTTGCCAGAAATCCGGCCGCTTCTTCTCCTTTGTTTTCTTTTAAAAAAATGGTTGTGGCAAAAAAATGATAAAGCAGATTATCTGGCTGTTCTTCCGGCAACTGACGCATTCGGGCAAGCTGCGCCGGCGACAGGTGCAAAGTATAGGCATGAAGCAAAAGATCGATCAGTTCGGCTTCCTGCCGGAAAACAGGTTCTTCTTCGGCAACCTTGCGCAGTTCCTGAATACCGGTCTGGATACTGCCTTTCAGTCCCAGCATCCGGGTAATCCATGTATAATTTTCCGGTATGGAACCAATCAGCACATGCAAAAGTCCGAGCGATTTAAGAGTAGGGAGGAATTTCGGAAATTTCTTCTGGTTTTCTTCCAGCAGTTTGTAGGCTTTGATAATTTCCCATGATCCGCTGATTTCATTTCCGAACTTCAGCTTGGCAAATGCCCAGTGCATCCGGATTTCCGCCTGAAGAAACCGTTTGTACGGCGAGTTGTCCGGAAGCTTTGCCATTTTATCCAGACGTTCTTCTTCAAGCCGGGAAAGTTGTTTGTAAGCATTTTTATCTTCCGAAATCAGCAGATAATGCAGGTCTGCATAATTGTCGAGATAAGGAACAAACGCATTATCCGGCTGGGTCTTACGTTCTGCGTTCAGTAACTCGCGTGCAGGCTGCAGGCGCAATTTCTGTATTTCGGAATAGGCTTTTTGCAGCTTCGAAGTAAAACCGGCCTTGTAACCGTTTTCCTGGGCCATTAACGGATTTGCTGATAAAATCAGTAACAGCAATCCTGTTATCAAATAAGCGTACTTTGCGTAAAAAAGCCGTTTTCGGAATGTCATTTTACGGGCACAAAAAAAGGTTGTCCGGCAAGACAACCTTGGAATCTATAATTTAAAAATCTTATCGACGCTGATGAACCGGTTCAACGCTTTCCACATCGGCAAGAATACGACCGCAATGTTCACAGACAATCAGTTTTTTGCGTTCACGAATGTCAGCCTGACGCTGTGGCGGAACGATGCTGAAACAGCCGCCGCAGGCACCGCGCGACACATGCACCACTGCAAGGCCGTTCATGGAATTGTCACGGATTTTCTGATAGGATTTCAGAAGGCGCTCTTCAATTTTCTTAACGTGTTTTTCTCTTTCTGCAATGAGTGCTTTTTCTTCGGCTTCGCTTTCGCTTGTGATGACGGACAGTTCGCCTTTTTTCGCCTTCAGATCTTCGTTCCTTTCATTCAGAACAGATTCGGCACGGTTTGCGTCTTCTTCAATCAGGCGGATACGTGCTCTGGCTTCATTTATTTTCTTGTCGGCCAGCTGCATATCCAGTTCTTGTAATTCTATTTCTTTGGTGATGGCGTCATATTCGCGGTTATTGCGGACATTCATTTGCTGATCCTTGTATTTTTTGATCAGTTTTTCACCTTCTTTCTGCGCATTTTTGAAGTTGTCTATTTCAGAATTCAGAGTGGCAATTTCACTTTTGAATTTTCCGAGGCGGGTTTCAAAACCGATGATTTCATCTTCAAGGTCCCGGACTTCCTCAGGAAGATCACCGCGTGTTTTTAATATTTCGTCAAGGCTTGAATCAATTTCCTGCAGCTTCAGGAGTGCGTCTAATTTTTGTGCGATTGTATTTTCCATGTATGTCTTTAATGGACTTGTTTCAATGCGTAATAAGTGAAGGTAGTCAGCCCTTTATTTTAACAGAATATCAGTTAAATAAGTTGAGATGAAATTGCTTTCTAAACAAAATATTGTACCGGATTGGTGTTGACTTCTGACAAACAGCGTGCGAAATTACTAAATTTTCCTGATAAATAGTTATAGAGTAAATCTTTAGTAAAGACTTCACTCTCATAATGGCCTATATCACAGATCATAATTTTATTTTCTGCGTCAAAATATTCATGATATTTATAATCAGAGGTTATAAATATATCTGCGTTTGCCCGGATTGCGTCTGGTAAAAGAAAGCTTCCTGCGCCTCCGCAAACAGCAACCCGTTTGATCGTACTTCCGGCTGCGGCAGTATGCTTGATTACATTAAGCTGCATTTTTTCTTTCAGCAGATTCAGAAAATTATGCGGATCAACCGCATCCGGCAATTCCCCGACAGCACCGGCTCCGACTTCCTGATTTTCATTTTCAAGAGATGTCAGATAATAGGCAACTTCTTCATACGGATGCGCTTGACGCAGTGTTGAAAGAACTTTTGACTGCATGTGTGCCGGAAACATGACTTCAATGCGATGTTCCGCCACTTCTTCCAGCTTTCCTGCCGTGCCGATTACCGGATGGGCCGACTCGCCGGGCAAAAAAGTTCCGGTTCCATCAGTCCTGAAGCTGCAATTCTCATATTGGCCGATTTTGCCTGCACCGGCTGCAAAAAGAGCGTCGAGAACAGATTTTGCATCCTTGACCGGAACAAAAAAAGCCAGTTTCATCAGCAGATTCTTTTTTGGAGCAAGTACGCGGACATTTCCAAGTCCGAGCCGTTCGGCTATTTTCCAGTTCACTCCTTTTTCAATATGATCAAGATTGGTATGGATCGCATAAATGGCGATATCGTTTTTTATAGCTTTGATTATCGTTCTTTCCACATAATTGTTCCCGTTGAGTTTTTTCAAACCTTTGAAAATAATGGGATGATGCGCTATGATCAGGTTGCATTTTTTTTCAATGGCTTCTTCCACTACTTTTTCGGTCACGTCCAGTGTAAAAAGCACGCCTGATATTCCGGTTTGCGCGGAACCTACCAAAAGACCTGCATTATCATAACCTTCCTGATACGCAAGCGGAGCCAGTTTTTCCAGCTCCTGAATTACTTCACTTATATATGTCATTTTTTTGTTTACTACAACTGTTTCATTTTCAGAATATTCCTTTCTTTATCTATTTTTATTTACAAATAAAATAACTAAATTGGTGTCGTAAGTATTGCAACGGAAAATAATAATAGTAGTTTTGCACCACGTTTTACAGAAAAGCTGTGAAATAAACTGGTTTGGTAGTTCAGTTGGTTAGAATACATGCCTGTCACGCATGGGGTCGCGGGTTCGAGTCCCGTCCAGACCGCCAGTTTTAAGTTTTGTCTATAATAAGACAACAGAAAGTTTAAAGTTCTTTACAAGTATTGGTTTGGTAGTTCAGTTGGTTAGAATACATGCCTGTCACGCATGGGGTCGCGGGTTCGAGTCCCGTCCAGACCGCTTCAAGTTTAAGTAAAAGCCTGTAAATTCATTTTACAGGCTTTTTTTATTTTACGTTACCTCCGGTTTTAAGAGAGTTCTTTGCAAGTATTGGTTTGGTAGTTCAGCCGGTTAGAATACATGTCGCGCCATGATGGCCCGGCCTGCGTAGAGTGTCACGCATGGGGTCGCGTGCGGAACGCCGCCCGGTTCGAGTCCCGTCCAGACCGCTTCAAGTTTAAGTAAAAGCCTGTAAATTCATTTTACAGGCTTTTTTTATTTTACGTTAACTCTGGTTTTAAGAGAGTTCTTTGCAAGTATTGGTTTGGTAGTTCAGCTGGTTAGAATACATGTCGCGCCACGATGGCCCGGCCCGCGTAGAGTGTCACGCATGGGGTCGCGTGCGGAACGCCGCCCGGTTCGAGTCCCGTCCAGACCGCTTCAAGTTTTAAGTAAAAGCCTGTAAATTCATTTTACGGGCTTTTGCTGTTTAGGAATGAATTGGAAAATGCTTCATTAGCATTTCGCTTGATTACAGTTTGATGTTGTTACTGCCTGCCCAGCCGGCCAGATCCTGTTTGCTTAACGCAGCTGCCATTAAATCCGGAAATTTGTCGGGCGTGCAGGCAAATACTGGAATACCGGCAGAAGCCAGGAATTCGGCATTCTGATGATCGTAAAAGGGAGCACCGGAGTCATTCAGTGCCAACAGCACAATGACCTGAACGCCGCTGCTTACAAGCTGAACTGCTTTCTTTCGCATTTCTGCCTGATTCCCGCCTTCATATAAATCACTGATCAGAACCAAAACCGTATCCAGAGGCCGGCTTATTATTTGCTGGCAGTAAATCAGGGCTTTATGGATGTCTGTGCCGCCGCCAAGCTGTACGCCAAACAGTAAATCCACCGGATCAGTAAGTTCTTCTGTCAAATCTGCCACCGCTGTGTCAAAAACGACCATTCTGGTTTGTATTGCCGGAATAGAGGCCATTACAGCGCCAAAAATACCTGAATAGATTACGGACGTTCCCATTGAGCCGCTTTGGTCAATACAAAGTACTACATCTTTCATGGCTTTGCGCTTGCGGCCATAGCCAACCCTGATTTCAGGAATAATGGTTTTGTATTCAGGCTGATAATGTTTCAGATTCTTACGAATTGTTTCATTCCAGTTTATTTCGTTGTGCTGTGGCCGGGTATTTCTTGCAGCCCGGTTCAGCATGCCCGTAATGGCTTGCTGCGTAGGGCCCGACAATTTTTGAGTTAATTCATCCACTACTTTTTTGACCACTTGCCTGGCTGTTGTTTTTGTCTTTTCAGGAATCAGTTTTCCAAGTGTCATCAGGCTGGCTACCAAATGAATATCCGGCACTACTGTTTCCAGCATTTCAGGCTCGGTCAGCATGGCGGTGAGATTAAGCCGCTTCAATGCATCCTGCTGCATCACCTTTACAACAGAAGCCGGAAAATACTCCCGTATGTCGCCAAGCCAGCGGGCGACGTTAGGAGAAGAAGCGCCGAGACCGCCCTTTCTTTCACTATTGTAAAGCGCTTCGAGGGTTTTATCAATACCGCTTTCTTCTTTGGTAAATGTTGTATTCAGTTCCTCATGCGTTTCTTTGCCCAGTACGAGGCGCCAGCGTTTGATCGCATCTTTATTGTCCATGTTTTTGATTTAAAGGCCCATCAGTTTTTCGAGCACCGGCAATACTTGTTTCGCCCGTTCTTCATCAATCTTGCTGTGAATTTCCATACCGGCGGAAACCGGTTTTGCTTGTCTGGCGCGTTGTGCGATCTTTTGCTTTTCTACATTGCTGTATACGGAAAAAGTGCGTCGCAGCAATGGTATGACCTGCAGGAAAACCGTTTCTTCCAGACCGAGCAGCCAGTCATTTACAATGTTCCAGATGTTATCATCCAGTACCAGCACGGTTGCTGCATCATTTAAAAAACCTTCCAGCCAGGCCGCTGAAAAATCAGGGCTGTTGTTTATCGACAGGACTTTTGAGAACTCATTACTCATGGATTCATGATCCAGTACACGGGCATCATACAGTGTTTTACAGCAATAACCCTGCACCATAGGCGCAGCATGGGCCGAGGCCACTATTTTCTTGATCGTTTCTGTCCAGGAAGCTTTCAGTTCTTCCTCTTCCAGTAAAAGTATGGATTGATTTACATCCCTGATTTTTTCAGTAATGGTAACCGCCTGTTCTTCATCAATGCCTGTGCAGCTTAGCGGCAGGCTGGCCGCAATCCTGTAAAAAACAGCTTTTAAAATCACATTTACGGCCTCCAGATCCGTTTTGCGCACATTGCCATAACGGTTAACCTGTACCAAGGGGATAAATGCATTCATCAGGACGGTTGTATCGGCAGTGCTGGCGGCGAGTTCATCCATCCGTTGGATGGCAAATGCAACGGCACTTTGCAGGTCAGACGGCAAGGCTTTTTGTATCAGGGCAGTAATTTCATCCAGACGTGTACAATTACGTGCTTCATGTTCCAGGTATTTATTGGCAGCTTCTTCTATAGTATTTCCCCAGGCAGCTTTTTCCAGTAATTTAATGGTAAGTTCCGGATACCAAAGCAAACTCCATTCTTCCTTGAAGGTGCCTTTGCTGCTGCTGTGCTGCAACTTGGCCCAATCCACCTCCAGTGCAATAAGCCGGTGCAGCAGAATGCTTTTTTCCAGATCGTTTTCGTTACGCAAATCCAGTTTGATGTGTTTCTCATCGTTGCTGATTTTCAACCTGAGCCTTCTGATTTGCTGCTCCAGATCTCTTTGGACCGGTACCTGCGGCGTACCTTCCGGAATCTGTCCGAGTGCATTCCCCACGATCAGTTCCCGGTGAATAAGGTTCATGAAAATAGGATCGCCCATGCACATGACAGCCAGAATGGACTCGTTGAATTCTTTTAACCCGGGTCTGTGCAGATGTCTTAATCCTGCCAGAGCATTGGCAAGCCGTACCGATTCTATAATATGAGCCGATGAAATAGCTACCTGATGCGCACGGAATATACGGGCTGCATGCGACAGCCATAAAGCACCGCCATCTTCCGGATGATGCCAGGCATGGCTGTACCAACCCGGCGATTCCAGTCCTGCGCCATACCCGCTTGCCAACGACAAACGGTCATTGGTCCACGGTATCCAGGTGGTTTCTACTTTTACTTTCGGCAGATTTTTCAAAAGAACGTTATCATCCTTTTGCCTGGGCATGTTGCTCAATGCCGGCACATGCCAGGCTCCGCATATGACTGCAATCTTTGTGTATAGCTCCTTTTGCGCAGTCCGTATGGCTTTGCGCATAAAAGCTTCCCGCAAGGCTTCGTCATTATCTTTCTTGTGTGGCAATTCATTCCTTAAAGCTTCCATAGAACTGGCTATGGCACTAAAAACCTCTGCTGGATGATTTGCAATTTCAAACTTGTGTTCCCACCATTCTTCAGCATCTTCAAAGCCTGCAATTTCTGCCAGATAAGCAACAGGGTTTTGACGGATTGCCGGTATATCTGCATGGGTTGATGGTTTGTTTTCTTCCGCTAGATCCATAGCCGGTACCGTCCGCGTATCAGGTTCATTTACTTTAACCAGACTATGTGCAAGCGGCATATCAATGAAGCGTACCGGAATTCCATTTTTCAAGGCATACTGAATAGCATTCCATTCCGGACTAAATGCAGCAAACGGATAAAAAACCGCCTGATCCGGATGATCAGGAACATAGGCAAGCAGGGCAACCGGAGGCTTCATGTCGGAATGCGTTACCCAGGGCAGCATCGTTTCACCTTCCGGTGGGCCTTCTATTAATAGAATATCCGGACGAATGGTATGAAGTGCATCCAGCACATGCCTGGAAGAGCCCGGCCCGTGATGCCGGATGCCTAAGAGATGGAGCGACATGGTATTTTGTCAATTAATGGGTTCGTAGCTGGAAACGGACGTATATCAAACAACTTCCCTGCATGCCCGGTAAATATCCTTCCAGCCATCACGCTGCTTCAACACTGTTTCCATATACTCCAGAAATACAATCCTGTCCTGCACCGGATCCTTGATTATGGCACCGATAAGACTGCTGGCGAGGTCGTCGGCCTTCAGACTGGCATCGCCAAAATGATAAGCAAGTGACAAGCCGTTATTCATTACGGATATTGCCTCTGCCGTACTCAGTGTGCCGGAAGGCGATTTGAGCTTTGTTTTTCCATCTGCGGATACTCCGCTCCTTAATTCTCTGAAAATGGTTACAATCCGGTTTATTTCCTCGTGTATCGGTTTTTCAACAGGCAAGTCAATGCCCTTGCTGAAACCGGCTACACGTTGCTGTACAATTCTTACTTCTTCTTCCATGGTTTCCGGAACCGGAAGAATAACTGTATTGAATCTTCTTTTCAGCGCGCTGGATAAATCATTGACGCCTTTGTCCCGGTTATTGGCTGTAGCGATGATATTAAAGCCCTGCACTGCCTGAATTTGCGTGTTAAGCTCAGGAACAGGCAGCATTTTTTCGGATAAAATAGTTATCAGTGTATCCTGCACGTCTGATCCGATGCGGGTAAGTTCTTCTATTCTTACGATTTTGCCTTCTTTCATGCCACGCATAACCGGTGTTTCGACAATAGCTTCCAGCGTAGGTCCCGCAGACAGCAACTGTGCATAGTTCCAGCCATACCGGACGGATTCTTCGCTTGTGCCGGCTGTTCCCTGTATAACGAGTGCGGAGCTGCCGGAAATGGCAGCGCTAAGATGTTCGGAAACCCAGGATTTGGCAGTGCCCGGCAGTCCGTAGAGCAGCAAAGCCCGGTCGGTGGTAAGTGTAGCCACAGCTATTTCCATCAATCTCCTGTTACCGATGTATTTTGGACTTATGGCAAAACCATTGTTCAGCGTGCCGCCCATCAGGTAGGTGACAACTGCTTGCGGAGAGAGCAGCCAGTTGGCAGGTCTGGTATTTGCGTCCTGTTTCCTGAGTTCTTCTATTTCCTGTGCAAATTGCTGTTCGGCCGAGGCTCTTAAAATATTTCCTGACATAAATTTTTTAAATTATATTATTTTTTAGATCTATAATCCGCATCATCTCCAGCGCCTGCGCTTTGAAATATCTGTGCTGATAAGTCTCACTTGCATCTTCTGCATAGTGTTTCAATGCTGAAAGAGTTTGCACAGGCAAGTGCAGGGCCAGCCTTTGATAAACCGGCTGTGAAATGATATACGGGTTTTTTGAAAGGTGTTCCAGCAGTCGTTCCGATAAAGATTCCGGCAAAAGACTATAATCATCGGTCAGCAGATAAGTCAGCAGCTGATGCAAGCTGTCAATGATGAACTGTTCGTAAAAAGGCATGCGTTCGTGCTCCGTCAAGGCATCCAGCAAAGTAATATCCTGTATTTCCTGCGTATGAAGCAAAGCCAATGCCCAGATTTTATTCTTGAAAAATGAAGCCGATTGGGCCAGATATCCGAGCAGGTGTTTGGAGTCTTTGTGCTGTAAAAATAACCGGATCAGTTCCGGTTCTGTTACGTTGAGGTGCCGAGCCAGTGTGGCAGGATCCATATATTGCAGTATTTGGCCGGTAACATAAATAGGATCGGGCACATCCTTGTGAGCGCTTACTTTGTCTATGCCAGTTTTAAAAAGATTTTCATCCGGAGAAATATCGTCCCTGATGATTAAAACTTTCTTTTTAGTAAGAAGCAAATGCCTTTCTTCTTTAATGCTGATGGCGCTGAGCAGATATTCAAGGTACCTTTTATTGACAGCAGATCCTTGCATTTTCTGCAGAAGTCGGATGGCGGCTTCTTTTATTTTCTGGCTTTTGTCTTTTAGCAGACTCTGTAAAAACGGCTCATCCGCAATGGAAAGATTCTGGTCCAGCAATTCAATCAATGCCAGACGATTGGCAGCATTCTCGGCAGAAATGGCTTGTTCCAGAAGCTCAATGGCTCTTTGCGGATCCGTGTTCCGTACATTTTTCAGAAATGCTTTGCGACTTTCAAAGTTTCCGGTTTCCCATATATTTTCTTCCTCACGGTTTTCAAGTAATATGCGCCAGCTTTCATTAAGCTGACAAAGCCATTTGCCGGTTTCACCACAAGCCTTGACAAGCGGGAATGCTGACTTTTTATGTTCCAGGGCTTTATTTAAAATCAATGGAACCAGCTCCGGAGTCAGCACACTGTTGCTTTTATTGACATCATTCATAAAGTACTGAAACAATACCTCCTCTTTTGAAATCAATGCAGCCATGATATTTCCGTGCAGCTTTTTACTGATCAGCGGCAATGTTTCCACCGGGCATTCTGGCAAAGTATTTTCCACGTAGAGCGGATTTCTTCCAGCTTCTTCGTACAAGAGCGTGGTAATGGCAAGTTTGAGAAAGTGATCTTCTTTATCCGGATGCTGTAATGCTATCTTTTGCCCGGTTTCCTGTAAGGACGGCGAAGGCTGCGGCATGTATTTGTCGGTTCCCAGCAAGGCAGCCTTTAAGATTTCACTGGCTATCATTTTATAAAATATGTTTTATCAGGCGACCAGAGCGTGTGAATGCTGAACTGCTCATTTTCATAAATACCAAAGCAGCTAAAGGCTTTTCCTCTTGTAAAAGCCAGTATCCGCCAGCATGCTTCTTCCGGATTGGCAATGGCAAAGCCTTGTTTGTCGTGATCGTACAGCAGCCATGTTTTATCCCGGAAAGTCACCTGTACATTGTTCAGCAAAAAAGGTATTTGTTCTGCAAAGGGATTCTGCGCCAGCTGTGCCGTAATTTTGTGATAAACGGATTGCACGGAATGATCTGCTTCAATCTGGATACCTGTCGCAGGCACTGTGCGCTGTTCTTTTATCAATGCCCGCAACGGTGTCAGGCCCGGGAAAAAAACAACATCGGCTTCTATATGCAAGCCGGGAAAAAGAAAATGCTGCGGTATCTGACTGGCTGCATAAAAATGGAGCAGTAATGCAAACCGCTTCTCGGTCAGGCTGTAAAGCCATATTTTTTCTGTGGATAAATTTTGATCTTCAGTAACCGAAACAGAAAGTACAACCCATGTGTCCCGAACAGGCGTGCCCTGCAGTACTTCTTCTTTTGTAGTGATCCAGCCAATGAGCGTCTGTATTTCCTTTGCCATTTCCTGTGGCAGCATATCAATATGCCGGAATGCTTCTGTGATAAGGTAAATGCCTGAAAGCCTCTTGATCAGAGCGCGGTGCCAGCCTTCTTCATAAAAATGGATATTATGGATTTGCCTCAGCTGGTTTGCCAGTCCGCCTGCCTGTGCATCCACCATACGGGCTGTAATGTTCTGGCTAAACCGATAGCTGTTTTGCGGCACGTTCATGATGCCTGTTCTGACCGCATCTTTGATCCATAATCTCAGTTCTTCTATGCCTGCGTCCACCTTTTTTTCTCTGGCAGCTATGCGTTTTGCCTGAGCTGCTTCATCTGGCGGTCCGGTTTCTTTCAATTCCTTTGCCGCTTCTTTTCCCTCACGTTTATTAAGCCATTCGGATACATGCTGCGGCAGTTCCTCTGATTTTGTAAACACATCGGACTGTTGGCTGTAAAGCAGTAATAGTCCCAAGCCATGCTTGCAGGGAAATTTCCTGCTGGGACAAGAGCATTTGAAAGCAATGTTCTGAAGGTCAATAATGGTTATGTAAGGGGTTTTTCCGCT
The DNA here is from genome assembly GCF_005860765.1 of Dyadobacter sediminis. Classification (GTDB taxonomy): domain Bacteria; phylum Bacteroidota; class Bacteroidia; order Cytophagales; family Spirosomataceae; genus Dyadobacter; species Dyadobacter sediminis. Next base: position 455,792 of record NZ_VCEI01000025.1, read on the forward strand.
TCCCTGGCAATCGCCCCAGAGTGCTTTACTGTGCATGCTTTTAGTTACCCACTTTGCATGGTTTGCCAACTGTTGTCCGGCTTTGGCAGAAGCATCATCAGGTGCCAGTTGAAGGACCTGATCTCTGGTGTATTGCATTCGTAACAGGATGAAGAATATCGAGAAACGAAAATAGCCATAATGCTTTGATTATTTTCCATGGGTTTACAGTGCAAAATATTTTCTTGCTGCAAACAACATGAAAGCAGCATTTTTAACAAAAAAAGTATATCTGAAACTAAGCCGAATGATGACAATTCCGCTGATATGCCATGGAAAGAATAAAGAAAATATTTGTAGATTTTTTACACCGTATAACCCTGTTTGTGGCAGTAATTTATAACAGGCTTTTCCAGTTCTGCAATGAAGTGCCGATTCTTCTAATTGATAAAAGATTTAAATCTGAATGCGGAATCCAAGTGGAAAGCAGTCTGGTAATCTTGTAAGAATTTGCTTCCCAGATAATTAGGGGTATATTACAGATGAAAAAATATTGATCTGCAAGGTTTTAGAAGTGCTTTTTTTAAAGTTTGTATTGGAGTAAATAAAAAACACGCAGGTTTCAAAATGAACCCGCGTGTCAAATTACACTTCATCAACAAACTAAAAACCAAATAAAACTAATACGAAAAAATTCGCTTGTCAAGTTTTTTTTGCTGTAGGAGGGGGATTCGAACCACCCACGGTGCGGTTAGCTACGGTACAAATACTGTTGGTGGTCCACCCCAGTCGACTTGCGTCGGCATTATGCCGCGTTTATCCCTTATTCACCACCCCCGAGACAGGAGGGCATGGCTGCCAGTTTCATCACCCTACAATGTGATAATCAATTCAGAAAAACATTTAAGCTGTTCCCTTTATTTGACTGTGCAAAACTAAAACTTCTCATCTTAAATATAAAATTTTTTCATTTAAAATTGACAAAATTTACAATTTTTCCATAATTTGGTAAGTATTATTATAAATAATTCAAACAAATCAGGCTAAATGCAAAAATATTCTGATATTGATAACACGGATTTACGCATTCTTTCTTTGCTGATGGAGAACGCGGCGCTGCCTTATACCGAGATCGGTAAGCGGGTTTTTGTTTCCGGGGGCACCGTGCATGTGCGCATGAAAAAGCTGGAACAAATGGGGATTGTACGCGGTTCTCAGCTGATTATCGATCCGGCAAAGCTCGGCTGGGACATCAGTGCATTTTTAGGGATTTACCTTGAAAAAAGTTCTTTGTACGAGCAAGTGGCAACCGAGCTGGAAAGCATTCCGGAGGTAGTCAATATTCATTATACAACGGGTATCTACAGTATTTTTATCAAAATCGTCTGCCGCGACACAGGGCATTTAAGAGAAATCCTTCATGATAAGATCCAGAAAGTGAACGGCATCCAGCGGACCGAAACCTTTATTTCGCTTGAAGAACGTATCAATCGTTCCATTCCGCTTGCTGAAAGCTGAAACTTTATAACTATATTAAAAAGAATTTCTGCTTCTTGTTGGATATATAAAAAACTTATATATATTTGTAAAGAAAATTATGACTTATGGATAACAACGCAACCAGTAACGAGTATGTACGCGGTACATTGAAAACAATAGTATTGAATTTACTTGCTGAACATAGTCGGATGTACGGATACGAGATTACGCAGGAGGTTAAAGACCGGACTGGAGGAGCTATTGCCCTTACTTTCGGGGCATTGTACCCGGTACTGCACAAGCTGGAACAGGAAGGCTTGCTGATCACGGAATCGGTAGAAGTGGACGGAAGGCTGAGAAAATATTATTCGCTGACTACGCCCGGCAATGAAGCCGCACGGGATAAAACCACTGATCTGGAAAGATTTATAGAAGCAGTAAGATTATTGCTGGCACCAAGAGTGCTGACCTCAGAATAAATTCTTTACATGGCTGAAATCTAAACAGATAATCCGATGAAACGCCTTCAGGAAAATCGCATTGACTTGATTAATAAATATTTGCAGTCGAGCAAACTGGATCCGGAATTGCTTCCCGAAATACTGGACCATCTGGCTTGCGAGGCCGAAGAATGCCTTTGGAACGGAAAGCCGTTTGAGCAGATATACAAGGAAATTACAGAAACTGCCGATGCGCAACTGCTCCTGAATTTAAGTGTTGATCATAAAAATCTGTTAGCCATGGAAAAGTCACTGAATGACATCGTTTTTGAAGGAAGAAACAAGCTTTACGGAGCCTATGACCTGAGGAAAAGTTACGGACAAACCATCCAGCGTTCTGTGTTAATGGGCGTTACGTTGTTTTTGCTGATGGTGATGCTGCCGAATTTGTATGCACGTCTGGTGCCGGAGCCTAAGGATTCCGACATCGCCTATATTGTAGAAGCCAAACCGGTGGACATTAAAATAGAAGTTCCTCCGGTGCCGCCAGCAGCAGAAAAACCTGCTCCGGCAGTAAAAATGGTAAGGTCGCTGCCGCCGGTTGTATTGCCTGACAATCAAGTGGAAATTGAAAATATCCCGCCTACAAAGGAAGAGCTGGAAACCGCGTTGCCGGGACAGGAAAACATAAGCGGGATAGAAGATCTGGATGGCATCGTGCCGCCGACAGTACCGGTTGCCAATGATAAAGCGATTGCCGCAGAAGTAAAGCCGAAGAGCGATGAAATATTCCGGATTGTGGAGCAGGCTCCGGAATACCGAGGCGGAATTGCTGCCATGAGCGCGTTTCTGCAGAAAAATCTGAAGTATCCGTCTCCGGCTGCAACAGCCGGAATACAGGGCAGGGTTTTCGTTGAATTTACAGTGGGGACGGATGGAAAGATTGAAAACGTTACTGCGATCAAAGGAATCGGATTCGGGTGTGATGAAGAAGCGGTGCGGGTTGTGAAACTCATGCAAAACTGGATTCCGGGCAAGCAGTCAGGTGCTCCGGTTCGTGTCCGGTTTACATTGCCGATTGCATTCCAGCTTAATTAAAATAAGGCATATCGCGTAAACACCGTCCTGTATAACAGAAAATCCTCGCTAAAACGGGGATTTTTTCTTTTTTTTGTACTGAATATTTTACTGCTCAATTTTTCCTGATACTTATTTCATTCTGCAAGTTTAATGTACGCTATCATTGATATAGAGACGACCGGAGGAGGAGGAACAGCGCGCATAACGGAAATAGCTGTTTTCAGACATGATGGTTTGAAAGTTGTTGATACTTTTCATTCATTAATAAACCCGGAGATTTACATTCCGCCATTTATCACACGCCTGACCGGAATTGATAATGAAATGGTACGGAATTCACCCACATTTTCCGACGTTCAGGATGCTTTGCGGAATATAACCAAGGATGCCTGGTTTGTAGCGCACAATGCAAGGTTTGACTATGGATTTATAAAGAGGGAATACGGCGCTCTGGAAGAGTATTTTCAGCGTGACATTTTATGTACGGTTCAGCTTAGCAGAAAAATATTTCCGGGATTGAAATCTTATAGCCTGGGAAAACTTTGTGAAAGCCTTCAGATCCATATTGAAAACCGGCACCGGGCGCATGGTGATGCAGAGGCAACTGTACGATTATTTGAAAAATTGCTTTTAAATGACAGTAAAAAGCTGATTCCGGTAGAGTCTTCGTATAGCAGGCCGGAAATTTTCGTGGAATGATTTTTTAGAAGTTTAGTTAAAAATTACTAAACTAAATTATTCTTCCCGATGAAAGCTTATATCAATTGCCTTGTAATTCTTCTTATATCCGTCATGTTTACCAGCTGTGCAGCAATTGGTGATATATTCAAAACGGGAGTCTGGACAGGAGTTATACTTGTTGTTGCCATCATTGCAATTGTAATCTGGGCACTTTCCAGAGTATTCGGTGGCGGGCGACGCGGATAAAGTTTTCCGTTTTCAGACAGAAAATTAGCACGTATGCTTGTTTATAAAAGTTCTCTGTTTAATCTTTGCACACCATAAAAAAATCCGGCCGGCATAATTACGGTTTTTGCCGGCATGATTAAACCCGGGGGATTAGCTCAGTTGGCTAGAGCGCTTGCATGGCATGCAAGAGGTCGTCGGTTCGAATCCGATATTCTCCACGTTTTTTTTACATAAAATGGCCTTTCGTTTAATCACGGAAGGCCATTTTTATTTTCAGCTCCATTTGAAAATATCGAGTGTTACGATGTTCACTGTTCAGAGTGTGGGCAGCATAAACGAAATGAACACCATGAACACCATGAACACTTATGAACGCGTGAACATCGTGAACATGTGTGAACACAAGCAAATTCATATATACAAGCTCAAACGCGTTTATGGTTTAGGCTAATTTCCTCGGTTTAAAACCTTTCTTGACAAATCTTTACCGTTAAATAAGTTCGCGAAGCAGAGAGAAGGATATTGTACTTACAATTGTATCTGTAACTACAGATTACCTAATTATCATAATATGACCAGAACTCTACTTCCTCAACACTTCTTCAAATTCCTGCTTGCCTTGCTTGTTTTCGTGCAGGTGAGTATTATCGCGCAGCCAACTTTACAGTGGGAAAATACAATAGGAGGACCCGGCACTGATGATTTGACTACTGTGCTTCAGACGAAAGACGGAGGGTACATGCTATGTGGCTCTTCGGATGGAGGGGCCGGCTCAGACAAATCGGTTGGAACGCTCGGTGGCAACGGTGAGAACGACATCTGGATCGTCAAAATCTCTGCGGATGGCATAAAGCAATGGGACAAGACCATTCAGGGTCTGACCCAGGATCAGGCTGCCGACATGATTCAAACTTCCGATGGCGGTTACGTAATCGCAGCCAACTCTAGATCCGGCACCGGAGCAGACAAAGCGGATTCCAATAAAGGCTTTGTGGACTACTGGATCATCAAATTGGATGAGAATGGTGTGAAGCAGTGGGATCGGACACTTGGTGGAAGCAAAACCGAAAATGCTGCTACGATCATGCAAACTTCCGATGGCGGCTATATCATCGGTGGATCTTCGGATTCAGATGCTGGTCCGCAGAAAAAAGAGAATTCGAAAGGAGGAACAGATTACTGGGTTGTAAAACTTTCATCTACCGGAACGCAGGAATGGGATAGGACCATAGGTGGCATAGGAAATGATAAGTTAGGGTCAATGCAAGTGACGAATGACGGTGGCTTTATATTAGGAGGCTCTTCAAATTCAATTATAGGGGCAGACAAAAGCCAAGATACAGTAGGAAAAAGGGATTACTGGATTGTTAAGCTAGCTTCAAATGGTTCAAAACTTTGGGACAAAACAATTGGAAGTTCTACCGATGATCAATTAACCTCGATAATACAAACATTTGATGGCGGCTACATTATGACCGGCTCGATTGATTTTAGTTTGCCTGAGGAGCAGGAGGTACAAACAATGGATTATGACACATGGGTCGTGAAAGTTTCTGCTAATGGAACAAAGGAGTGGGATAAAACAATTGGTGCAAGCTTTAGTTGGGAAAATTATGACGTTCTAAATAGCGTAAGACAGCAATCGGACGGAACCTATATACTTGCTGGTGATTCAAGAGGTAGTATAGGGAAAGACAAAAGTGAAAATTCTCGTGGTCAGCAGGACTTTTGGCTTTTTAAGCTTGACAAAAACGGAACAAAAATTTGGGACAAATCATACTTCGGAAGAGATCAAGATTTTCTTAACTCGTTTCAAATAACGTTTGATGGAGGATATATTTTAGCAGGTAGCTCCAACTCAGATAAAGAGTATGATAAAAGCGAAGACATGAAGGGAGGCTATTTTGATTTTTGGGTTATTAAGCTTGAACCTGATGTCATACCGCCTCCATCCACAATCCGAATCAACGCAGGAGGTCCAGATTTCACCACAGCTACAAAAAAGACATTCATTGCTGACAAGTACTATGCCGGCATTGATCGGACAAGCTCGATTGCTTCCGGTGATATCCTGAACACAACCAATGACGTACTTTACAGATCTGGCCGAAGCTCACCAGCATTCAGTTACAATATCCCGGTTGCCAATGGCAAAGTAGATGTGACACTTCACTTTGCAGAAACGTATTACGGCGCTCCCGGCAAAAAGGGTGGGGCAGGAAGCAGACAATTTAACGTCAACATTGAAGGCAGCCGGAAACTTACCAACTTCGACATATTTACAGCAGCTGGTGGAGCATTACGTGCTTATCAAAGAACATTCCCGGTTACTGTTACAGACGGCGTACTGAACATTGACTTTCTAAGTGGAGCTGCGGACCTGCCAAGAGTATCAGCGATTGAAGTTGTTGCCGTTACGACCTTCACATCAAAGCTGCTTGCAGACGCATACGTTCAGGATGGCACTTATAACAAAGCAAACTTCGGAGCCACGGACTTTCTGGATGTGAAAAAATCTTCCAGCAACCTTTCAGCAAACAGATCAGCTTATCTGAAATTTCAGCTTCCGGTAGCTTCCGGCATCACATCTGCCAAGCTTCGAATCTATGGCCATAATCATGAGAACAGCAATAATATCTCTGTGCATGCTTACGGGGTCAATAATGACAGTTGGACTGAAAACATTATTAACAAAACAAATGCACCAGCTGCATCCACGGCATCATTAGGATATGTATCGGTCAACAACGTTTACAAGTACTACGAAATTGATGTGACCAGTTATGTGAAGTCTCAGCAGCAACCCGGCGATCAGGTTGTGACTCTTCTTTTGCAAGATCCGAATAACCGGAATACTAGGCTGGTATTTAACAGCAAGGAAAACGGTGCAAATCCGCCTCAATTGATCGTTCAGACTGCGCCTGTTACTGTCAGCAATACACGTGAAGGTATGGAAGAAATCATTGCAGTGAAAGAAGCTATTGAGGTGAATATCTTCCCGAACCCGGCATCCGAGATCCTGAACATTGAAATGGCCGACTGGCACAAGGTTAAAACCGTGGAGCTGCTGAACAGTCGTTCTGATGTGGTTTATGATTCTGGTGACAAGCCGGTTCAGAGCGTGCATGTTAAGGAGCTGCCGACCGGGATTTACTTTGTCCGGATTACGCCGGCTGACGGAAGTTCTTTGGTAAGGAAGGTTCTGATCGGAAAATGAAGTACTCATTATCGGATTACAGCCACGTTGAAATATTTATAAATGGCCTGCTTTTTTACCGGAATATTTTGGCCGAATGTGGATTTCTGCAAAGAAATGCACTAATTGGTAAGCTAAACAAGAACCTGTAACAATAAAGCAAAAGCGATGGAAGAAGACGAATTGGAAGCTATGAAGTTTTTCAAGGATGAAGACCGTTACTCATTTTTGTCCGATAAAAAACTGCAGCCGAATATCATTTCGGCATTGAAAAGACTTGAACAGGATAACACAATTGCCTGTGCTTGGGAACAAAACCAGACGTACCCCATGGATTGCGAATTGACTGAAAAAGGATTTTACCTGCGGGAACACCTGAAAAGCAATGTCTGGAATAAGGAATGAATGCGCTGGTGAAAACAGAGTTTTTACGAAATCAGTAGTCTGGCAACGGGATTTTAACAAAATTCCAGCATCCTGAATGGTTTTCATACGCATAAAAAACATAGACATGTCCGTACAGGTACGGCTTTTTTATAAAAGCAGCATATACCAACAATCATTTGTATGAACACATCAGAAAGTAAACCATTGATAGCACTTGCCGAGAATAAAGAAGCTTGTCAGGAAGTTTTTGACTTTGTCTGTGAAAAAGAAGGAACAAATTACAATACAAAATCAACCGATGACGGCGAAGGTGTCGTCATTTTCAACGATAACCGCAAGCTTGTTATCTATAATAGCGGAAAAACATTTTTTGAAGCCGACGGCGCAATCTGGGATTTGCCCAATCCATTCAAATTTGTGGATCTGATCCGGTCCCATGGCTTTGATTTAAGCCGCGGATAATCGCCCGTTATTTTTTACGGGATATTTACCTACTGAAAATGCCTTTCGTGATCGCAGTACTGAAAACGAAAGGCATTTGTTATTTGCTTCCTCCGGTTTTTAATACGCAACGGTGCAAAAAGTCGGATGTTACTTTATTTCAGGATAAAGCCCAACAAATTGCGCTGAAAACGAATCCGTAGCGTAAATTCCTTTATTATTGCAACTTCTTTATTCTTTTAAGACGCTTCAATTATGTCAAATAACCTATTCGATTTTGGAATGATCGGGCTTGGTGTAATGGGTAGGAACCTGTTGCTCAATATGGCCGATCATGGCTTTTCTGTCATCGGCTTTGATAAGGATGCAGTCAAGAACGCTGCGCTGGAATCGGCAGCTACTCCGGGAACCACGGTAAAAGGAGTGCCCGAACTTGCGCAGATGGTTCAGCTTTTACAGCCTCCCCGCAAAATAATGATGCTTGTTCCTGCCGGAAAACCGGTTGATGATGTGATCGATTCGCTGCTGCCGCTCGTTGAAAAGGATGATATCATTATTGACGGGGGAAATTCTCATTATACCGATACATTGCGCCGGGTGCAGTACCTTGGCGAAAAGGGAATTCACTTTATGGGAATGGGCGTATCCGGCGGTGAGCAGGGCGCACGTTCAGGACCGAGTATCATGCCCGGCGGCGATCAGACTGCATATAAAAACGTAAAACCGATGCTGGAAGCCATTGCCGCCAAAGTGGACGGAACGCCGTGCGTGGCCTACCTCGGCAGGTCCGGCGCCGGTCATTATGTGAAAATGGTCCACAACGGCATTGAATATGCCATTATGCAGCTGATCAGTGAAACGTACTCCATTCTGAAACACGCCGGATTGAGTAACCAGCAATTGCATGAAGTATTCAAAAGCTGGAATGAAGGCAAGCTGCAGTCTTTTCTGGTCGAAATTACGGCTGATATTTTCCTGCAGAAAGATGATCAGTCGGCTGCCGATCTTGTGGATGTAATTTCGGACAAGGCAGGTTCCAAAGGTACGGGTAAATGGACATCGCAGGATTCCATGGAATTGCCTGTGGCTGTGCCTGTTATTGATACGGCAGTTGCGATGCGTACGTTGTCCGGCTACAAGGACGAAAGAGTAAAAGCCTCTCAGTTATATGCTGAAAACAACACCGAAGTGCCGGCTGCAACCGAAGAATTTATTCAGCAGGTTCACGATGCACTGTATTTTGCGACCATATTGAGTTATGCACAAGGTCTGGCAATGTTGTTTCAGGCTTCCAAATATCTGAGCATGGACATTCCTATGCCGGAAGTGGTCAGTGTATGGCGCGGCGGTTGTATCATCCGTTCTTCTTTACTGGAAACATTTGCCAAAGCTTACAGGGAAGAGGCGGAATTGTCCAATATTCTGCTGAACCAAGAAGTGGCCGCACTCGTTAAGTCAGTAGAAGAGAATACGCGTTCGCTGGTTGCGTTTGCTGCAAAATCAGGGATTCCGGCTGCCGGACTGATGTCGTCACTTTCCTATTTTGACGCATTCCGTACGGAAAGCATGCCAACCAATCTGATTCAGGCGCAGCGCGACTACTTCGGAGCGCATACTTATCAACGTATCGATGTCCCCGGTATTTTTCATACAGAGTGGGGTCCACAATAAATCAGATATCCTATGCAAATCAATAAACGTCCGCCTGCTTCCATCCTTTTTATTTTTGGCGGAAGCGGAGACCTTAATTTCAGAAAGTTAACACCTGCACTTTATAACCTGTTTCTGGACAACTGGATGCCGGAACAATTTGCCATTGCCGGCATTGGAAGAAGTCCTTATACCAATGAAGCGTATTATGAACATTTGCTGGACGGCGTCACGCGTTTTTCGCGCAGAAAAGGACAGCAGAACGGCCACTGGCAGGAATTCAGCCAGCATGTAACTTATCTGCAGATGGATGCCGACAATGCCGAGGCTTATCATTTGATTACGGATCTGGTCAAACAGAAGGAAGAGGAGTGGGGCGTACATCCCAATGTGATTTTTTATCTGGCCGTTGCACCGCAGCTTGTTCCTTCCATCGCGCAGAAACTGGGCGCATTGAAAATCTGTTCGGAAAAAAGTACGACGCGGATTGTCGTGGAAAAGCCTTTTGGCCATGATCTCGAAAGTGCGCATGAACTGAATACCTTGCTTTCCAGCATGTTTGCCGAAGAGCAGATTTTCAGAATTGATCATTATCTGGGAAAGGAAACAGTTCAGAACATCCTGGCCCTGCGCTTTGCAAATGCACTTTTTGAACCGTTATGGAACCGTAATTACATTGATCATATCCAGATTACAGCCGCCGAAAGTGTCGGTCTGGAAGGGCGGGGCGGTTACTTTGAGCATGCCGGCGCATTGAGGGATATGGTTCAAAATCATATTCTGCAGATCCTTTGCATGATTGCCATGGAACCGCCGGTTTCCTTTGATGCCAATGAAATACGTAACAAAAAAGTGGACGTACTGAACGCTATCCGCCGTATTACCAAGGATCAGGTGCATGACTTTGCCGTTCGCGGACAATATTCAGGCGGCTGGAAAAAAGGGGAGAAAGTAGTCGGATACCGTCAGGAAGAAGGCGTGAACCCGCAATCCAACATTGATACTTTTGCTGCTGCCAAATTCTACATTGACAACTGGCGCTGGCAGGGCGTGCCTTTTTATGTACGTACCGGAAAATACCTGAACCAGAAAGCAACGCATATAACGTTGCAGTTCAAACCGGCGCCGCATTATGCATTTCCGGCAGAAGCAGCTGAAACCTGGCGTTCGAACCGGCTGACAATCAGTATCCAGCCGAATATGGACATCAGCATCCGTTTTCAGTCCAAGCGTCCCGGCCAGACCATGACGCTCGATCCCGTTGACATGACTTTTGATTATGACGCCATTGCCGGAGACCACGCACCTGAAGCGTATGAAACCTTGCTGCTGGACGTAATGGAAGGCGATGCAACTTTGTTCATGCGGAATGATCAGGTGGATGCGGCATGGAAAGTGATCATGCCGATTCTGGAAACGTGGGAAAGCAGGACACCTCAGGATTTTCCGAACTATGCGCCGGATTCATGGGGCCCTGACGATGCCGATGCATTGATTGCACGCGACGGACATACGTGGATTAATTTACCGCCAGTTCCCTGATTTATGGAAATTCACATTTCAAAAGATACAGAACAGCTGAGTAATGAACTGGCCGAATGGATAAGCCATTACATTCAGCAAGTACTGGAGAAAAAGGAACGCTTTACCTTTGTGCTGTCCGGCGGCGGCACACCGAAACTGCTGTATTCCAAACTGGCCGAAATGCCTTATAAAGAATCTATTCCCTGGAACAGAATACATTTTTTCTGGGGCGATGAACGCGCAGTGCCTTTTGAGGATTCGCGGAACAACGCCAGAATGTGTTTCGAGGAATTGCTGGAAAAAGTGCCTGTGGTTGCAGAAAACATCCATGTCATGCGTACGGATATTGATCCGGACTCGTCGGCAGAGGCATATGAAAGTATTTTGAAAACGTATTTTCAGGATTCTGAAACAACTTTTGATTTGGTGCTGCTCGGAATGGGCGACGACGGTCATACGTTATCGTTATTTCCGGGAACAGATGTAATTCATGAGCAAAATGCGTGGGCGACTTCGTTTTTTCTGCCTGCACAGGACATGTACCGGATTACGCTGACGGCTCCGCCGGTCAATCAATCGGCATGTGTGGTTTTTCTTGCAGCAGGTTCCGGGAAAGCGGAAACTTTAAAAAACGTACTTCAGGGAGAAAGAAACATGGATCTTTATCCGTCACAAATTATAAATCCTGAAAACGGACAGCTTCATTGGTTTGTCGATGAAGCTGCTGCAAGTTTGTACCAATCTGGAAAATGAGTTTGTAGATCCGGCGATTGCGTTAATCATATCAGTAAATCGGGCGCGCTTGTTTCAGGCGCGCTTTTTTATTTCATCATGCCCAGCATGAGCTTGTAAATTCCCGCAGCCACTGGTAAAAAAACCATTCGCTTTTTATATCGTAATACAGAACTTTATAAAAAATCTCAAAGAAATATGATACACATTCTAAAAATCATTGCAGTTCTTATTGCAATTACTTATTCATTGAAGCTTGTTAATGCGCAGTCCGATTTGCTTGTTTTTGGTGGACTTGCCATTATCGGCGTTGCACTTTATTATCTTGTTCAACAGTTGAATGACATCTTAATGCTTTTAAAATCAAAACTTTAAGCCAAAATGACAAGAAACATTACCATAGGAATTACAGGTTTTATCTTAATTATCATTGTCCTTATTGCACAGCCTTTTACATTTGAAAACATCGACGCCGGAAATGTCGGCATCCGGATCAATCTGTACGGATCTGATAAAGGAGTCGATAATATTACATTGGTAACAGGGCGGGTGTGGTATAACGCATGGACAACAAAAATCATTGAATTTCCGACTTATACGCAAAGTGTAGATTACGATTCTTTTGTCATTACAACGAAAGATGCTGCCGAATTCAAGGTTGATCCAAAGCTAAATTATCACATCAATCCTGAAAAAGTGCCGCAGATTTATCGTCAGTACCGTCGTCCGTTAGGTGAAATTCAGCAAGGATTTATGAAAAATACGATTTATGACGCTTATAGGATTGTAGCCAACTCTTTTACGTCGGATAGCGTGATGTCGAACCGGGAAGTATTCGAAGACAGGGTTCAGAATGTACTTACCAAAACGCTGGGAAGAGATGGTTTCGTTTATGATCAGCTGACTTCCGCCATTACGCCGCCGCCATCGCTGCGACAAATGATTGATGAAAAAAATACATCCATACAAGCCAGGTTGAAAGCTGAAAACATGGCAAAGCAGGCCGAAGCGGAAGCCAAAGTAATTATTGCCCGTGCGGAAGGTCAAGCGAAAGCAACTTTAATCAAGGCGAGGGCAGAAGCAGAAGCAAACCAACTTCGTCAGAAAACATTGACACCCTTACTGATTCAGCAGGAATGGGTTGCAAAATGGAACGGCGTGCTGCCAACTACAAATGCGGGTGGCGGTGCAAGTCTGATGCTTGGAATTAAATGATTTAAGAAATCTACAAATAATCAACTGTCATTGGATTATCAGAAATTGCTTTCAGCTTTTCAGAAGGTTCTGATAATCCGCAGCGGTATCAATATCGATGCTTCCGGCTGGAAAAGGAAGCGTTGTAACATCGTTTTCATATTTTTTCAAAAGCTTTTTGGCCCCGTCTGCACCGTTCAATTTCAGCAGTATATCAAAATATTTTTTACTGAAAAAAACAGGCGTTCCGATGGTATCGTCATAAGCGCAGGCCGCAATGCCGGCACCGGTTTCTTCCGATTTTTGAAACAATGCATTGAAAATATCTAAAGTAACAAACGGCTGATCGCTGACCGCAATAATGGCGCCTTTGACCAAAGGATTTACTTCCAGCAGCTTTGCAATTCCTGCTGCTACGGATGAACCCATGCCCGTTTCCCAGTTTGCGTTAAAGGCCTGATGAAATGATAATGGTTCAAGCTCTTTTTCGATTGAAGTTGCGCCGGAACCCGTTACGACAACAACTTCCAGGCCGGCAGCTTCAATCGCAGCTTCCACAATATGTCGGATCAGGGTTTTATCCTGGTATTTCAGCAATTGTTTAGGCTCACCGAGGCGGGACGAATTGCCGGCTGCAAGAATAACGATGCCGTATTTGGAGTTTGACTGCATTTTCAGGATTCCGAGGTTTGTATCGCACAAAGGAAATCTTCGCGTGCCGTTTTTGCATAATCTACTTTCTGATCCGTACGGCTGTGAATAGGTTCGGATTTTTCGCGTAACGAAATACCGGTTCTCCCGTTCAAAACCGCCTTGATTTCGGCCAGTACGGACAAGGCAATTTCTTCGGAAGTTTCAGCCCCGATATCCAGCCCGACCGGCCCGAATACTTTTGACTTCTGCTGTTCGGAGATTGTCATTCCGTTATTTTCCAGTTCATCAAACATCCTTTCCAGCTTTTTTCTTGGTCCCAGAGAACCTATGTAAATGCATTCTTCCAACGCAATCAGTTCTTTGAGCAAAGCCAGATCGTAGTTGTAATTATGTGTCATCAATACGAAAAAAGTCCGTGAGTCCACGCTGATCAAGTTCAGAACGCCTGACGATTTGGTTACAAAGACATGTTTGGCTTTTGGAAAACGCTGTATGGTTGCATGTCCGGCGCGGCCGTCCACAATGGTAATTTCCCAGCCCAGTACAGAAGCCATTTCCATCAATGGAATGGTGTCGTTCCCGGCTCCGGCAATCACAAGTAACGGCGGAATTTTCAGGTATTCTACAAATCCGGTGAGTTTCTGGTTCTTGAAACTGAATGTCCTGAAAGCCGATTCCTGTCTTTCTTTAGCCAGATCCGATTCGTCCTGTAAAATCGTATTGAAATCGGTTTCAGCTAAATTGCTGACAGTAATCTGATCCGTCTCAAGGTCCAGATAACAGGTTCCCGGCTGATTTGCGTTTCTGGAATGAAGCGAAAACAAAGTGATCAGTACCGCGTTCTGCCTTTTTTCGGCAACTCTTTTCAGCAAGGCGACCGGATGATTCGGCTGATCGGGAAGAATGGGTTCGAAGAGAATATGTACGATGCCGTTACAGCCAAGTTGAACGCCGAGTGTTGTGTCCGTTTCGTCGGTTGTATCGTAAGTAACCAGTTTGTTTTTTTGCTGCGAAATGGCAAGCAATGCTTTCCGCAGCGCATCGCCTTCCAGGCATCCGCCGCTGATCGCACCGGTAAGCTGCCCGTCGTCTGTCACCAGCATGCGTGCGCCGGGGCGGCGGTAAGAGGAGCCTTCTACATGTACAACGGTTGCAAGCGCCATTTTCTTTCCGGCGGTTACGGCACGTTCATAGGATTTTATGATGTCCGTAATTTCTTTCATTACGATGTTCTTTAACTATTTTGGAAATGATTTGAACGGCATGCGAAAGCTCGTCATCAGTTGAAAACCTGCCGAAGCTGAAACGAAAGGAATTATGGATCATTTCATCCGACAGGCCCATTGCTTTCAGTACATAACTGGGTTCGAGCGTTGCAGACGTACATGCAGAACTTCTTGAAAAAGCCATGTTGTTTCCGGCTTCAAAAATCAGTTTTTCACCGTCTATATACCGGAATGAAATGTTCGTCGCATGCGGAAGCCGCAGGCTGTCTTTTCCGTTGATGTGAACGTCGCCTAATTCAAATAACTGGTTTTCAAGAGTATTACGGAGCAGCGTTAACCTTTCGTTTTCAGCATCCATTTCCTCATTGCATAATTCACAGGCTTTGCCGAGACCCACAATTCCGGGTACATTGAGCGTACCGCTGCGCATGTTGCGTTCATGGCCTCCGCCATCAATCTGGGATATAATGGAAACTGCCGGATGTTTTTTCCTGACAAAAAGCGCGCCTGTTCCTTTCGGGCCGTATATTTTATGAGCGCTGAACGTCAGCAGATCAATGTTGTCTGAATTTACATTAACAGGAATTTTGCCCACAGCCTGCGTTGCATCGGTCATAAACGGAATTCGGTATTGTCTGGCTATATTTCCGATTTCCTGAACGGGCTGGATGACGCCGGTCTCATTGTTGGCATACATCACCGAAATGAGAACGGTTTGATCCGTAATTTCCTTTTCAAGTTCAACAAGATCGATGGTGCCCTGTCCGGAAACCGGCAGATAAGTAACGCGGGTTCCTGTTTTTTCAAGATGCCTGCACGTATCCAGAACGGCTTTATGCTCCGTGGCAACCGTGATGATGTGTTTGTTCTGACCGGGAAAATTTTCCAGAACGCCTTTGATGGCCAAATTGACCGCTTCCGTAGCGCCTGAAGTAAACACGATTTCATGCGGATGCGCGCCGATGAGCGCGGCCACATTTTCACGTGCGATATCAACGGCTTCTTCTGCTTCCCAGCCATACGAATGCGTACGGCTGGCGGCGTTGCCGAACTTCTCTGTAAAATAAGGCAGCATTTCCTCCAGAACCCTCGGGTCCATCGGCGTTGTTGCATTATTGTCAAGATATACGGGCAGTTTCAGAGCCATTCAGTTGCAATGTTGTTCTGATTCAAGAAAACAAAAACATTATTTATAGTTCAATATAAACAAAAAACCATCCCATTTTATGCATGAGATGGTTTCTGAAACTAAAACGAACAGGTTAACTACAATTATGAAGATCTTCAAGCCATTTCATTCACTGAACCAGCTTACGATTTAACATGGTATTGGTTGGTATTAATCAGAATAATAGCAAACACGTTTGTTATGCTATTTAATGCCTTGAACGATGCCGAAACAATCCGGTTTTTGTAACCGAAAACCAGAATTTACCTGATTTTCAATTCCTATCCAAAGGAGCTTACAGGCAATTAAAACGCAATTAAATGCGACTTAAAATGCGGTTAAAGTTGAGAAGACTCAACTTTCCCGGCCAGGACAGAAAAAAAGCACCCATACTTCCCGCCATGCAGGAATGGTTTAATAAATTGATACCTAAATTGAAACTTATTAGTTATTTTTGTGTTAAACCCTACAAGGTTAGTAGATTAATTTTTTCATTTAAATATTAAGATTATGTCACTTCGACTAGGAGATATTGCACCGGATTTTGAGGCAAACACCACACAAGGGCCTATTAAGTTTCATGAATGGTTAGGTAACAGCTGGGGATTGCTGTTTTCGCATCCGGGCGATTTTACGCCGGTTTGTACCACCGAACTGGGAAGAACAGCTCTTTTGACCGGTGAGTTCGAAAAACGCAATGTGAAAGTCCTTGCGGTAAGTGTGGATGATATTGATTCGCATAATCGATGGATTCCGGATATCAATGAAGTTAACAATACAGAAGTCAATTATCCGATTATAGCGGACGAAAACCGTACAGTGGCTGAGCTTTACGATATGATCCATCCGAATGCCAGTGAAAGAGCTACCGTACGTTCGGTGTTTATCATCGGGCCGGACAAAAAGATCAAACTTACGCTGACATACCCGGCATCTACAGGACGTAATTTCACAGAAATCCTGCGTGTCATTGATTCTCTTCAGCTGACTGCCAACTATTCCGTTGCCACACCGGCAGACTGGAATGACGGTGACGATGTGATTGTTGTGCCTGCGGTAAGTACCGAAGATGCTGAAAAGAAATTTACAAAAGGTTTGAATATCGTTAAACCATATCTGCGTTACACGCCTCAGCCTAACAAATAATTCTGCTGAAAAGCAGTAAACAGAAATGAGGATGCCCGTTTTGAACATCCTCATTTCTGTTTACTGCTATACGGAAAATCAGCTTTCAATTACTTCTGCCGGCTTGGTAACTTCTTCACCATAATAAATCATATGTCTGGCTGCCTGATAATAAAACCAGATGGAAGCGCCCATGGTAATATGGCTGATGTCATTATAATTGAACCACGGTCCGAAACTGAATTTCAGCGCGTGCAGGCCGGCGGATGCAGCCCCTAAAAAGGTGGCGATGAATACATCTTTGCTGCCCGGATCTTTCTTTTGTCTGTAAACATAGATCTCAATCATGAAAAGCATTAGGAACAGTCCGTAGAATGCATGTATCTCAACAATGAGAAAGTTGAGCGTAACAAAAGTCAGTACAAAGAAAATGGACAGTTCTACATAATTAAGCCAGCCGAGGATCAGTCCGCCTCTTCGTTGCAGCAGTGGTTTTACATGCCAGATAGCGGCACGTTCCATCAGTGCAACAGCGATCATACTGGCAAACCAGCCCGGGATTTTGCCCCGCATTCCTGTCATATACAAAAAGCCATGCCCCAAAACACCGCCGATGGCCGTTGCAATTCCCATAAAAAGAAAAAAGTACTGAAGCTGCCTGTACATGCGGTGCGTACGATGCAGCTTGCCAAGCTGAACAAACGCATAGATACAAATGACGGTCATCATCAGGCTTGAGATAACAGTCGAAGGTTCTAAAATAGTAATTCCGAAAACCTGGATCTGATGAACCTTGCTGAAATCAATGGCAACATCATTCATGTACTGAGGCGTTTTTTTGAGTAAGAAGTGAACAAATCGGTGGCTGCAATGAGCTGCAATAAAATTATACCAGTTTACAAATATTCAAATAATTACGCAAAGTTCGTTCGACTGATCCGAAACCGGGATACTGAAAATGCCTTTTCGCAGACAAAAACGTCTTCTCTGTCTATTATAAAATTTGAAGTTTCAAAGTTGTTATTTCTTTGTAATGAAAATTGTATTTAAACAGGAGACAACAAATAAGCCCTCTTTCCTTCCAGTTTGTATTATGAAAAGAACATTTTTATTAAAATTCCGGATTGCTTTGCTGGCAGTTGCGCTGGCAGCCGGCACAAGTAAAACAATGGCGCAGGCTCCCGCGCAGGAAACAAGCGAGCAGACCGTAAAAGGCAATTCCAGAATCTCGGGAATTGTACTGGACTCAGCAGCTGCCAAAGGCGTCGAGTTTGCAAGCGTTGCATTATTCAGTGCTGCTGACAACAAAGCCATTGACGGAAATACGGCTGACGAGACCGGTAAATTCTCCATTTCGAAAGTTGCTCCCGGTAATTACAAGCTGCTTGTTTCCTTTATCGGTTTTAAAGATAAAACCATCGGCAACATCAGAGTGGAAAAAGGCAAAGACGTTGAACTTGGCTCCATTCAGCTGTCATCGAGCATTCAGAATCTGAAAGAAGTTACGATTACGGGCGAGAAATCGCTGATCGAGGAAAAAGTGGACCGGCTGGTTTTCAATGCTGAAAAAGACATTACTTCCAAAGGCGGCGATGCGTCCGATCTGTTGAGAAAAGTTCCGATGCTTTCGGTAGATCTGGACGGAAATGTTTCATTGAGAGGAAGCTCCAATATCCGCGTGCTGATCAATAACAAGCCTTCAACCATCATCGCCAGTAACGTTGCGGATGCATTAAAGCAGATTCCGGCCGATATGATCAAGTCGGTTGAAGTCATTACTTCGCCTTCGGCCAAATACGATGCAGAAGGTTCAGGCGGGATCATCAACATTGTAACCAAGAAAAACAATCTGCAGGGACTTACGCTGAACATTGATTCCGGCGTCGGCAACCGCGGTACGAACCTGGGGCTGAACGGCAGTTACCGCAAAGGTAAAATGGGCTTTACACTTGGCGGATTTGGCCGTGCATTTTATAATAAAGCAGAATCGTTGCTGGATCAAACTACTTTTTCAAAGGGTAATTCCTATTTGACCAAACAAACTTCGGATGCCAAAGACAGAGGTTTGTTCGGACAGTATACGCTGGGCTGGGATTATGATCTGGGCAAAAATCAGGCATTGTCCGCCGGGCTGCGTTACGGAACCAGAAATTTTATTCAGAAGCAGAATCTTTACATCAGCCAGTTTGAAAACAGTATTCTGGACCAGAACTCGCAGCGGAAAGTAGACCGCAAGGATTTGTCCGGAACCGTGGATATGAATGTGGATTACATCCGGACGTTCAAGCCGCAGCAGGAGTGGAGCATTTCAACGCTTTACAGCAGAACGAATTTAACCAACAATTTCAACACAGACTTGCTGAACGAATCCGGTGCGATCAGCGGCAGACTGAAAAATGACAACAAGAATTACAACACCGAATTTACGTTACAAACGGATTATCAAACGCCGATTGGTAAAAACCAGCTTGTGGAATTTGGTGTAAAAGGCATTTTCCGCACTGTAAACAGCAACTTTAAATATCTGACAGCAACCGAAGCCGGCGATTTTTCACTGAGTACAGACAATCCGTCGGGCGTTTTGAACTACAACCAGAATGTAGCGGCGGGTTATGCTTCCTACTCGCTTTCGACCAGAAACAAGTATACTTTCAAGGTAGGAACAAGATACGAATTTACAGGAATAACGGCCGATCTGGGTGAAAAAGGCAGTGTCGCCATTCCGAACTACGGAAATATCGTTCCGAGCATCAACGTATCCAAAAGCATTTCCGAAAGTACAACGCTTAAAGCAGCCTATAACCGCCGGATCCAACGCCCCGGAATTCAGCAGCTGAACCCGAATGTGAACCTTTCCAATCCGCAAAGCATCAGTACGGGAAATCCGGCTTTAAGTCCGGAACTGACGGATAATTTCGAGCTGGCAATGAGTACGAATATCAAGAAAACATATGTAAATGCGTCCGTTTTCATGCGGCAGACCAACAATTCCATTACGCAGGTCAGAATGGCCGTGGATACGTTGCAGGGTGCCATTGTAACCACTTTTGAAAACATCGGAAAGCAGCAGGCATACGGGATGAACGTTTTTGCAAACGTTTATCTGACACCGAAATGGACTCTGAACGGAAGTGTCGACATCCTGCATTCGTACCTGGAAGGACAGGCTGTTACGGAATCCGGCACTTCGGAACGGATCAGCAATTCAGGTTTTAATTATGGCGGAAGACTGATGTCACAACTTTCACTGCCGCAGGGCTGGGGTTTGCAGGCATTTGGCTTTTACCGCGGAAAGGAAATCCAGCTGCAAGGAACGCGGACGGGTTTTTACATGTATTCGATGGGCTTCAAGAAGGATTTCGCAAATAAAAAGGGAAGCATCGGATTTGCTGCTGAAAACTTCGCTACAAAAGGCGTACGTTTTACTTCTGACCTGAATTCGGCACAATTCATACAAACCGGACAAACGCAGCTTTACAACCGTAACTTTAAAATTACTTTCAATTATTCAATCGGGAAAATGAACTTCAATGCGCCGAAAAAGAAAACAAAATCAGTAGACAATACGGATGTTGTCGGAGGCGGTGATGCACAGAAATAATTGTATTTTACTCCTGTTAACGAAAAAAGGCCGGACTTGCTCCGGCCTTTTTTCGTTACGACTTTTATAAATTACTGATTTACTTTTCTTCCTTTCAGCGTTTCCCTTTCATTCTTGACCTGTTTCAAAAGGTCCTTTTTTACGAAGAGACGCGTTCCGCTTCCGCCCTGCAAATCAAATGTGCGTTCTTTGTATTGAAACTTGTTATTCGGCAGAATGTCCAGAAAATAATGCTGGCCGCTGAGATTGAACTTCATTCCTTTGGTATCCTGCTGCGTATCGTCCCAGGAAACGTTGATAACGCCGTTGTCCGAACTTAGTGCAACGCCGGGCGTAAAAGGAAGCACATTGATCGTCTGAATGCTTTTTCCGTTGCTCATGGTAATCTGTCCTTCCGGATTGACCTTGATATCGTTCGGGTCGGAAACTTCGCGGCGGATGTTGATGGCTTTGTCATTGAAAAACTGAACCTTGCTGATGGGAATATTGGCGGCTTCCAGGTCTCTCCGCAGATCTTCTGTAAAAACAGTGTAATTGGACAAAGGAACGGAATTCATTGTAGTACATGCAGATATCCCGCTTAACAATAGCACGCCGGCAATAAGTTTTTTAATCAGGTTCATACTTGTGTTTCGTGTTCTTGAGAACTGGTTTGAAAATTTGGTTGAGTTATATCCTCGCCGCAATATTAAGAAAAAAGCAGGTCACTTGCCAGTTTGTTGTCCGTCACTGCTTATAATGGTGCATGACTGACAATGTGTCAGCTTGCCGGAAATATAATTGTAATTGGAACGCATATTTTTATGCAGTATTGCAACGCAGAAAGCAATTCTAAAATATAAAACCAAAACAGAATAACTATGGAATCAGTGATTCAGGAAAAAGGGAACCTAAGCATTCATACCGAGAACATATTTCCGATTATTAAAAAATTCCTTTATTCGGACCACGAAATTTTTTTAAGAGAATTGGTTTCCAACGCTGTTGACGCTACGCAGAAAATCAAAAAACTGGCTTCTTATGGCGAATTCAACGGCGAACTGGGCGATCTTAAAGTTGTTGTGAAACTGGACAAAGAAGCCAAAACGATCACCATCAGCGACAACGGGATCGGTATGACGGCGGACGAGATCAAGAAATATATTAATCAGATTGCTTTTTCCGGTGCTACCGAGTTCGTTGAAAAATACAAGGACAAAGGCGAAGACGGAAAAGGGGACAAAGGCATTATCGGCCATTTCGGTCTGGGTTTCTATTCGGCCTATATGGTTGCGGAAAATGTTGAAATCATCACCAAATCCTATAAAGAAGATACCGAAGCAGTTCGCTGGCAATGCGACGGTTCCACCGAATTTGAACTGTCTGCAGCCGAGAAAGCAGAACGCGGTTCGGATATCATCCTGCACATCGCTGCGGATTCGGAAGAGTTCCTGGATGAACACCGTCTGCGCGGCATTCTTGAAAAATACGGCAAATTCCTGCCTGTTGAAATTGAATTTGAAGACAAGGTAATCAACAATCCGAGCCCGATCTGGACCAAAAATCCTTCCGATCTGAGCGATGAAGATTATCTGGCTTTCTATAAAGAACTTTATCCGTTCAGCGAAGACCCGCTTTTCTGGATTCACCTGAATGTGGATTATCCTTTCAATCTGACCGGCGTGCTGTACTTCCCGAAACTGAAAAACGATTTTCAGGGACAGCGTGAAAAAATTCAGCTTTACAGCCGTCAGGTATTTATTACAGACGAAGTTAAAGACATTGTTCCCGATTTTCTGCAGTTGCTGCATGGCGTAATCGATTCTCCGGATATTCCATTGAACGTTTCCAGAAGTTACCTGCAGGCCGATGGAAATGTGAAGAAAATCAACGGCTACATCACGCGTAAAGTAGCTGACAAGTTATCCGAGATTTTCAAAAATGACCGTGAGGGTTTTGAGAAGAAGTTTGATGATATCGGTTTGTTTGTAAAATACGGAATTATCAGCGATGACAAATTCTACGAAAAAGCCAAGGATTTCTGTTTGCTGAAAAATACGGACGGCCAGTTTTTCACCTTTGAAGAATACCGCGAGCATATCAGGGAAAATCAGACGGACAAGAACGATACGCAGATATTCCTTTATACTACGGACGAAAACAAGCAGGATGCATTTATCCAGTCGGCCAAGAAAAGAAGTTATGACGTACTGATACTGAACAGCGTCATTGATTCGCACTTTATCAACGCACTTGAACAGAAACTGGAAAAAATCAGCATCAAACGTGTGGATGCCGATACGCTCGACAAACTGGTTGAAAAGGATGTCAAGCTGGAAAGCATCCTTTCAAGTGACGATCAGGAAAAAGTGAAAAAAGTGTTTGAGGAAGTAGCCGGAAGTAAAAGCGCGCACGTTCAGGTGGAAGCCATGCCGGTTGACGAGCTGCCGGTTGTCATTACCTTTCCTGAATTCATGCGCCGCATGACGGATATGCAGGCAAGTTCCGGACAGCGGTCCATGTTCGGCGACATGCCGCTGATGTATACCGTTTCGCTGAACTCCAATCATCCGGTGATCAGCCGTATTCTCCAGACAGAAGGCGAAGAAGATCAGAAATCACTTGCAAAACAGGTTTACGATCTTGCATTGCTCTCGCAAGGATTGCTGACAGGTAATGATCTGACGAAGTTTATCCAGAGAACCGTAACCAGTTTGTAAGTTCTGAATTGGTATCAGCAAAAAAGGCCTGCATGCGTGCAGGCCTTTTTTTATGCTGGTCAGTTGCTTTTTCCTGCTGTCAGATACGTTTGATATTCTTTCAGCTGTTCCCATTGTCCGTCTTTTGCAAAACTCGCCTGCTGCGGCCAGTACGTCGGGTCCTGAATCTGAAACCTGGGACCGGCCTTTTTCAAGATTCCGGAAAGCATAATGGCCGAAGTTCCTGCAAGCTGTTCAAAAGTGAGTATTCCTTCCTTGTTCAGCAGTTCGACTGTTTTTGGGCCAATGCCTTCAATGAGCAAAAAATTATCCGGTTCGGCAATCGTTTTGATATGATCGGGATAAACGGTTTTGGAAACTTTGGCTATGGTTGGTTCGAACGTGTGCTCATTATGCGTGATTTTGTAATGAGCAAGTTCCGCCTTTTTCTGCGTGATTTCCAGATTGATCTTGTAAAGCTGTTTGTTGATAATGGCTCTGGCGCACAGCCATCCGGTACTTGCCGCAATGAAAAGTAAGATCAGTATTTCTGCAATTGCTCCCGACAAGCTCTGAGGATTTAATTCCATTGTAAAAGATATTGCTGTTTATTGATAGCCTTCCAGTTCGCTGCTGATGCGTTTGAGTTTATGTTCCATTTCACTCACTTTCTTTTTGCCGGGCATATAGGCAGCCAGAAATCCCAGGCAGGCCGTTACGCCAATCATAATGATGTGTTGCCAGGGAGCGTTGGAATTTCCGTATGGATTAAGATCAAACATGGTATCAGAAATTTAAAATACATTATTGAACGAGCGAGGGTAAGCGGCGGCTGGAAAACTGAAATTCGATTCCTCCGACCACAGCATCTTTCTGGTTCCCATTATTCAGTCGAACCTGACTTGAAATAGTAAAAATGGAATCGGGCAGGCCCTGAATGATCAGGTATTTTTTAATATTGGAAGCGCGGGCCAGTCCGAGGTTGGAAAAAGTAGTGTAGTTCTTTTCGTCCGGCAGATAAGCTCCTTTTATCATTACGTATTTGGCCGGATTTGCTTTAAGATATCTTACCATCGAATCAAGTTCCGGTTTGGCAGCATTATAATTGGCAGCTGCCTCCGATCTTGCAAAGGTAATGTTGCCGGTAGATTCCAGGTTCAGTTTGTTTCCGTCCGTAATGTTGAGCGAGGATTCATCTACAGTTGTGGAGCGATAGTAAGGCATAATGCCGCAAAGCTGTTTTATTTTGCAGACATGCCAGTAAGTTGCCCCGGTCATCCAGACAACCAGAAGTATCCACCAGAACGCCCTGCTTTTAAACATTTTTCCTGAAAGTAAATTTTATGTAGCCAGAAAGTTATGATCGTTTTCTAAAAATAACCTTCCTGCCTGTAACTTGCAACCGTACATACTATAAAGCAAAAAAGCCCGGATATATACCCGGGCTTCTTTACTTATCGGTTCATGGAAATCAGAAACTCTTCATTGTTCCGGGTTCCTTTCATATGTTCGAGCAGGAAATCCATGGATTCCATGGCATTCATATCCGACATGTGTTTTCGGAGAATCCAGACTTTCTTAAGTGTTTCCTTATCCAGAAGCAAATCTTCACGGCGTGTTCCGGATGCCATTACATCAATGGCCGGGAATACGCGTTTGTTTGAAAGTTTGCGGTCAAGCTGCAGTTCCATGTTACCGGTACCTTTAAATTCTTCAAAGATAACCTCGTCCATTTTGGAACCTGTATCAATCAGGGCCGTTGCGATAATGGTTAAAGATCCGCCGTGTTCTACATTTCTGGCTGCGCCGAAAAAACGTTTCGGCTTATGCAGCGCGTTGGCATCCACACCACCGGAAAGAATTTTACCGGAAGACGGAACAACCGTATTGTACGCACGTGCCAGACGGGTTATGGAATCGAGCAGAATCACGACATCGTGACCGCATTCAACCATTCTTTTTGCTTTTTCCAGAACAATGCTGGCAACCTTAACGTGACGGTCAGCCTGTTCATCAAACGTGGAAGCGATTACTTCGGCACGCACGCTGCGCTGCATGTCTGTAACTTCTTCCGGACGTTCGTCAATCAGCAGTATAAGCAGGAAAACTTCCGGGTGGTTACGTGTGATTGCATTGGCGATTTCTTTCAGCAAAACGGTTTTACCGGTTTTAGGCTGCGCCACAATCATACCGCGCTGTCCCTTTCCGATCGGTGCAAAAAGATCCAGAATCCTTGTAGAATACTGATCCGGGCGGGAGCTTAATTTAAGGCATTCGTCCGGGAAAAGTGGGGTAAGGTATTCAAAAGGAATGCGGTCCCTGATTTCTTCAGTTGTTTTGCCATTAACGGTTTCAACCCGAAGTAGGGCAAAATATTTTTCGCCTTCTTTCGGCGGACGGATCTGGCCTTTTACAGTATCGCCTGTTTTAAGGCCAAACAATTTTATTTGTGACGGTGATACGTATATATCATCCGGACTGGCAAGGTAATTGTAATCTGCCGAGCGAAGAAAACCATATCCGCCATCCTGCATAATTTCAAGTACGCCTTCATTGACGATCAAGCCGTCAAATTCTCTTACGTAATTGTTATAGTTGCGCTTTATTTTTGAAGACGGATCATCGCGGTGATTTTGCTGTTGAGGCGTACGTTCCGCATTTTCATTGTTCTGGCGGGATTCTCTTTCTGCTTTTGGAGCAGGCGGATTTTCCTGCACATTTTCACTGGTTTTTTCCTGGTTGTTTTCAGAAACCGGAGTTTGTCTGTTTTCTGACTGACTGTCGGCTTCTTCTTTGCCCAAGTCATTCAATGTGTCACTATCCGAATCGTTTTCTCCGGCAATATCTATGTTTTGAGGCCTTTCATCATTCTGGGCCGGAAGTTCTGTTTTGGCAGGCGCATCGAACAACGGAGCGGATGACGTAGCAGCCTGGTCTTTTTTATTACGTGCAGGACGGTTATTACCCGGCTTCGCTGCGGGCTCGGCAACATCGGACGGCCGGCGTATTCTTTTTTTCTTGGGTTCTTCCACGGAAGTGTCAGCAACCGCAGCCACCGAAACACCATCAACCTGGACGCCATCTGAATTGCCTGCAGTCTGGCCCGGAGGCGTTGTACCGGCAGCCTGAGTAGCTTCCTGTTGTGTCAGAATTCTGTTGATTATTTCTTTTTTAGGAAGTTTCGTGTGATCGGGTATTCCCAGGTTACCTGCTATTTCTCTAAGCTCTGATAGAAGCTTAATGTTTAATTCATCAATTGTAGGCATACATAAAATGGAAAGTAAAGCAAGCGCTTTACCAAATGGATGATAAGTTTGTGTATTTGGTTGGACAAATGCGAGAAGTCTGTCTCGAGGGTCACGTGTTGGTCATTGATATCAGAATAAGAATTTTTTTGTGAAAGCTAGGGTATAAGGCTTTACAAAATGAAAAACTTTGTTGGATCAACTATGAAAAGTTTGCAAAATAATACAGGAAGTAAAGACAATAAATCGGCAAGATTTTTATAACCTCGATAACGTTGAAGATTATCGCGAGATGGAATTTGGATTTACAAGTCGATACTGGACTCAGTGTGACGAAGGTAATTAAACAAAATTGCAATTCCAAATTTCCGAATTGAAAAAAAATACAACAAGCAATTTTGCCTCTGATACAGGAAAAAAAGCCATTACAGGAGCCTTATAAATGAATATTGGCTGAAAAGTGCCGGCAACACACGATTAGTATTTATTGACAGAATATCTGATTTTTGCATGCAATATGAATGTTGTAATTGATTCAGGTAATACGTATTCGAAGATCGGCTGGTTTCAGGAAGAAAAACTGATACGCTATACGAAAGGCTTAAATTTTGAAGAAATGATCCGGACTGTACGCTCAAACGTTCCGGACAACATTTTTTATTCGTCTGTAAACCGTTCCGTGGAAGAGTTCAGAGAAGCGCTCGGATTGCAGGTTCGGATTTATAATCTTTCGCCTGAAACTCCTCTGCCGATTGTAAAAAACTACGATACACCGCATACATTGGGTGCAGACCGGATTGCCGCTTCGGCCGGTGCCGGTTTTCTTTACCCCCATGAAGATGTCGTGGTTGTGGATATGGGAACCTGCATTACTTATGACCTGATTGACCGCACCGGAACTTTTCAGGGCGGGCTGATTTCTCCCGGTGTAAAGATGCGATTCGAGGCCATGCATACGTTTACTAAAAGGCTTCCGCTGGTGCAGCCCGAACACAATCCGGAACTGATCGGGAAAAGTACGGTATCGTCGCTTCAAAGCGGCGTAATGAATGGCATTTTAGCAGAAATGAACGGAATAATTGAAAGGTACCGGCACAAATCACCATCTTTACGCGTAGTACTATGTGGCGGGGATGCTGCTTTTTTTGAAAGTAGCATGAAACAAGCCATCTTTGTGCCGGAATTGGTTTTAATAGGATTGAACAGAATTTTAACATATAATGTCTCTTTACAGTAGATTCAGAATACTCACATTTGCAATTACACTCACCTGCAGCTGTACTTTCCTGACTTCGGCGCTTCAGGCCCAAGGTTTGGGCAATTCCCCTTATTCTTCATTGGGCATGGGCGAATTTTACGGTGAGTCATATTCTGATCATACAGGAATGGGCCAGTCCGGCGTAAGTACCAGCTCCGGTTTCCAGGTTAATAACCTGAATCCTGCATTATGGGTCCGAAACCGGTTTACAACACTGGATATCGGCTTGATCGGTCAGTATAAGGATATTGTTTCGGGAAGCAGAAACCAGCGTAATACGGGCGGCAATCTTGGTTATGTATCCTTGTCATTTCCGGTTGGCCCGCGATGGGCAATAGGTGTAAGCCTTAAACCTTACACTTTTGTGGATTACGAAAACACTTCCACGCGCGCGGTTCCCGGAACGCCGGCTGTTGCATATTACAGTACCAGCGGAAAAGGCGGTATCAATAAAGCTTCTCTTACCAATTCATTTCAGATTGGCAAATACCTGAGTATCGGTCTGGAGAGTTCCTATGTTTTCGGAAACGTGCGTAAAGCTTCTGAAGTGGTTCTTCCCCAGGCAACACAAGTTAATCTGGACAATGATTATCTCGTAAGCTTGAATGAACGTACTACTTATTCGGACATTTCTTTTCGCGGCGGTGCAGCTTTGCGGATTCCGATCAAAAAGAACAATAAGCTGAACCTGAATCTGGGCGGCGCTTACAGTTTAAGTACCAGTATCAATGCAAGCCAGACAACCTCATTTGAAGTTACGCAAAGAACATTTAATATCGTAGACCCGGACACATTGATCAATAATGCCGGCGGCGGACTGAAAACCCCGGAGCAGTATCAGGTTGGTGCAAGCCTTGAATGGCCGTTCAAGCTTGTGATTTCTGCGGATTACAATCGGCAATCGTGGTCAAAATACAGAAGCATTGCCGGAACCAATGACGGCCTTAAAGATGTAGGCCGTTTTAATGTCGGCCTCGAATATTTACCGCGTTTTACTTCACTGAATTATTTTGATCTGGTAAGATACCGCATCGGTTTCAGTCATGGCAAAACGCCTTATTCTATCAATAACCGCGATGTAAATGACACTAATGTGAGTCTTGGCTTTACTTTTCCGATGGGCCGTGGTTACCAGAATTTTCTTTCTATTGCCCTTGTGGCAGGACAAAGAGGAAATACCGGCAACGGCATGATCCGCGAAAGGTATGGAAGAGCCGTTCTTGGCATTACTTTGCTTGAAAGATGGTTTGTAAAACAGAAAATTGATTAAGCCGGACTTTATGATCAGCAGGCTTAAATATAAAAGTTGGAAAAAAGGAGATACGTTTTTATCTCCTTTTTGTGTATTACTGTGCAGCTTCCTGCTTGTAACTGCCTGTGAAAGTAAGAAAAACAAAGTCGGCGCGCTTTATACCGGCCCGCTGGAAATTGTCAACAATGTGGAAGTAAAGTACAGCGAGCAGGGAAGGCTTAAAGTGCTGATGAAAACGCCGAAGTCATTTCGTTATCAGAATGAAACCAAAATTTTTCCGGATACCATCAATATCAGTTTTTATGATTCTCTGGGAACAGTCGTAACGCGCCTTCGTTCCGATTCGGGAAGATACGATCAGAATGCGGACGTTTACATTGTGAAAGGAAATGTCCGCGTTGTGAAATCCGAAACGCAGGAAACACTGACCACAACGGAATTAAACTGGAGTCCGAGAACAAGAAAGGTTTTTACAGACAAGCCGCTTGCTGTTAAAAATACCAGAACTTCAGAGATAACCAATGCAATCGGGATGGACGCCGAGCAGGATTTTACGCGGATAAAATTCAGGAAGGCAACGGGTATTTACAAGTTTACAGGACCTTAATCCGGCTTGCAGTTTTGCAACGCATTCTGCACGTAAGTAATCGGCGTATACAGGCTGTCTTTTCCCCATTTCATACTTACATAGCTGACAATTTCTGCAATCTCAATTTCCGTCAGCTTTGCATTCGCAGGCATCGGACGGTTGAATTCTTTTCCGTTGACCAGAATGGTTCCTTTCATTCCGTTTCTGATGATACACGCAACACCTGATCGGTCAGCCAGTTTTTTGGAGCCTGCAAGCGGCGGGTAAAGATTGGACATTCCTTTACCGTCCGGCTGATGACAATTAGAACAGTTGGCCGTATACAACTGATAACCTTCGGCAAAGTATTGCCCGCTTTTTAATTCCTCGGCATTCTGGCAGGAGGCAAGTACGCACAAAGCTATGAAAGCAGCTGCTGGTTTTATCATTGCAAATCGGAACGTTTACTTGGTGTTGTATTCTTCCTGCAATGTTTTGATATCGGCAATCAGCTTTTGTGTGCCTTCTTCCGTTGTTCCGTCATACATGCCTCTTACATGCTTTTCCTTGTCAACAAGAATAAATGCGCCGCTGTGAATGTAACCGCCTTCGGCAGATTTATCTTCTTTTGCTGTGGATAGATAACTTTTCTGACCAATTTCATAGATTTTCTCTTTCTCACCCGTCAGAAATTGCCATTGCGGACCTTCAACGCCGAGATCCTGCGCATATTTTTTAAGCACTTGCGGCGTATCGTGTTCAGGATCAATGGAGTGGGAGAGGATCATGACGTCAGGTTTTCCTTTAATATCATTGAAAACCTTGATCATCTGACGTTTCATTACCGGACAGATCGTCGGGCAGGTAGTGAAGAAAAAATCCGTTATATAAATTTTTCCTTCCACCAGTTTTTCGGAAACGGTATCGCCTTCCTGATTAATAAAAGAAAAGGGCGGAATGGTGTTGTAAATGGTATCAGTAACTTCTTTCCCGTCAACCGTTTTGATAACGGTGTCTCTTTCCCCATAAATCGGAAGTTTCCTTTCGTTGTCGGAACATGCCGAGAATCCTGCAACTAAAACGGTCAGAATAAATAGATGAATTAAATGGAACCTTGAGTTGTACGCCATAACTTATTTCAGGAATGTTTCAGCTTCCTGTATTGATTTTAATGTTGTTTGTTTTACGTTCAGTATCTTTTCCTTCTCTTTTTCGAAGTAGGCCAATGCCTGGTCTGATTTCAGCTTTTTTGCAGAATCACCGCGGTATTCATGCATCCATTTCATCATCAGCTTATCCGATTCATTCAGTTTCTGATTCAGGTCAACGGCTTTTATTCTCTCTTCGGCAAATGTAATGCTGCTGATTCCTTCGTTCTGAAGGCTGTCCATATGCTGGATTTTTCTGGAAAGTTGTGACTTTAAAGTCATAATCTGATCCATTTTGGGCATTACTTCATCGTGCAAAGTCAGCACTTCGGTTTCAAGGCCTGTAATTTTGTCTTTTTCTGCATCGCTGTTACATCCGTAAACAAGAAACAAAGCAGCAGCAGCCAGTAAATACTTTTTCATTCTATGAGGTTTATTCTGTTAAACTGAGGGTTATACTGAAAATTCTATTCCTTTGAAATCATTTCCCTTGCATTGATCAGAACGGCTTCCGAAGGGTTGTGCCCGCCGATCATTTGCGCTATTTCCTGAACGCGCTCGTCAACAGAAAGCTTTTTGATCCTGCTCACCGTTTTGTCGGAAGAATGATCTTTATAGACAAAGTAGTGCGCATTTCCGCTGCTGGCGATCTGATGCAAATGCGTAATGGCAATAATCTGGTGATTATGGGACATTTTCAGCATCATTTTTCCCATCTTTTTGGCCGTTTCTCCGGAAACACCCGTATCAATTTCGTCAAAAATAATTGTCGGAAGTTTCCGCTTGTCCGCCAGAATGTATTTGATCACCATCATCAGCCGGCTGAATTCTCCGCCGGAAGCCACGTTTTTAAGCTCCTGCGGGACAATTCCCTTGTTGCCGGAAAACATAAAAACAACAGAATCTATGCCGTTAACGGATGGCGGTATTTCGGAAATCTGAATGGACAAAGTAGCATTGGGGATTCCAAGTTCCGCGAGCCGGTTCAGAATCAGCGACTCAATGGCGGCCGTTACTTTATGTCGTTTGGCAGAAAGCGTGCCTGCACTTTTCAGCATTTTTTCTTTCGTCTGCAAAGCCGCTTTTTCCGCTTTTATCAATTCGTCGTCGAGGTTCATCACCAGGCTCAGCTTGTTTTGCAGTTCTTCCTGTATTTGCAGCAACTGACTTACCGAAGATGCCTGATGCTTTTTGGACAGGGAATAAATCAGATCCAGCCTTTCCTGTACAATTTCGCTCCGGCTGCGGTCCACTTCCACGGAACTGTTGACCTGGTCAATTTCATCGGCAAGATCACGCAGTTCGATCAATGAACTTTGCGCTCTTTGTCTGAGCGAATCATAGGACGGAACCAGCTTTGCAGCTTGCCCGAGTACACCGATTGCACTTTTCAACAATTCCAGGATTGAATTTTCAGGATTATCAAAATAGGCATGTGCAAGCTGAAGTCTTTCCCGGATTTCAACGGCATTTTCAAGAATCGTCAGTTCCTGTTCCAGTCTGTCCTGTTCGTCTGCTTCCAGATTTGCATTGCTTAATTCCTGAAACAAAAACTGGTCGTAATCAAATTCCTTGCGAAGCTGAAGTGCTCTTTTCCGCAGGTCTTCCAAAGATTTTACAGCCTCGCGGTAAGCCTGATAGTGTGTCGTATACGTTTTCAGCAAACCTGAATTATCTGCATATGAATCGACTACTTTCAGCTGAAATTCATTGTTCCCGAGCATAACGGAATCGTGCTGCGAATGAATATCCAGCAACTGGCCGCCAATCCGACGCAAAGCATCCAGATTGACAGGCGTATCATTAATAAAAGCACGTGATTTTCCGGCAACCGAAATTTCCCTTCGGATGATACATTCATCCGAAAAGTCCAGATTTTCATCCTCGAAGTTCGGAGCCAGATCATAGCCGGAAAGGTTGAAACTTCCTTCTATAATGCATTTATGGCTGGCATCGTAAAGTGATTTTACATCGGCACGGTTACCCAGAAGCAAGCCGATTGCACCAAGCATGATCGATTTTCCAGCACCGGTTTCACCGGTTATAATATTAAGCCCCGGATCAGGTGACATCTCCAGTTGCTTGATAAGTGCGTAATTTTTTATCAGTAAATTAGAAAGCATGACTATTTCAGGCAGATTACCGGAGATCGTGCAATCATGCCTTCAAGAAGGAAAGTCATAATAATGTCTCCGATACGAATATAGTTACGATATCAACAAATAGAAAATCAATCCTGTTCGTAAAAGTAATTTTATTGTTTAAGCTGCACGGTATCGTAAACAATTTCATACAGATCGGTTACAGCCAGATTGTGCGGATGATTGCGCGGATCACGGATCAAAAGATGATTTTCTGTCAGGGATTCCAGTTTTCCGAAATGTGTATTTCCATTTTGCATGACGGCATGAATGTCGTAGCCAAGCAGTTTTTCGGATAAAGGGTGAATCTTACCCGCACGGATGCGCATCAATCTTTTACTCATAAAACGATCTGGAAAGTGCTTGTTGTCGGTTAAAGCGTAAGCCTTTGATAAAGCTGTGTTTTGGAAGGATCAAGGCTTACGAGGATGTTGTAGGCCTGCGCTCTTTCTTCAGGTAAGCCTTCGATCAGGATTTTATACAATTCATCTGATTTTGCATCAAAAAACGAATTGATCACCACGCTTGCCGGTCTGAGCTGATTTACACTGCTCAGGATATCCAGAAATTCCAGTACACTTGCACGTGTTCCCGCCGGGTTCTGAACGGCAACGTCAAGACCTTCGCGGTAATATTTGTACATTCCTTCCCGGAAAGGCGTGAATTGCTGGCTCATCAGATTTTCAATCAGCCAGTAACGGTTCCGCGTATCGCCGTTTGAATCCCAGCCTCTTTTGTTCGGGGAAGAATTTCGTGCCTGATTTACAAGGTTGAAGGCTTTCTGAACATAAGGCGAGCCGCCCATTCTGCTGAAAGAATCATAATCAAAGACAAGCGCGACATTTGCATAAAATGCCAGGATATACGGCAATTCCTCGGTATAGCTGTTCTCATTGAAATACAGCTGCGTACTCGGCAGATAGGAGAATGTAAAATTCTTGTCTACATAAGTAAAAAGTACCGTTTCATAACTGGAATTGTAAACCGGCCTTGAAACCACAAGCTGTGCATTTCCTTCATAACTTCCCTGATTCAGGGAACGCGTAAGGTTCACGTTGAGCTTGCATTTGATTTTTTCTTCTTTGTTAAACTCGTCGTTTGTCCAGCGCGTGTTGTTAAGAAAATCGTTCATGTAAGTCTGCAGCTGGCTCATCGACTGCGGATCTGTTTTTTGCTGGGCAACAAGCTGCTCATAATTCAGGTTAACCGTAAACTGAAATTCCTGCGCGTATAAACTTTCAGGAGCTTTTAAAAAGAAAAACAGCAACAGTAAAAAAAGGATCTTTTTCATGCCTCCATCCATTTGGCTAAAACAATATGTAAAATATCACGGGCAACATCTTCCTTTGATTTAAGGTTGAAACGGCTCACATTTTTGTCTTTGTCAATAACGGTAATTTTGTTCGTATCGTGTGCAAAGCCGGCACCAGGATCGTTCAGCGAGTTTAAAATAATGTAGTCAAAGTTTTTCCGGTCCAGCTTGTCCATGGCATACTGCAGCTCATTTTCTGTTTCCAGCGCAAAACCGATGAGCAGCTGATTTTCTTTTTTCAGCTTTCCGAGTGTTCCGGCAATGTCCGGCGTACGCGTCAGTTCGAGGCTCATTCCGAGACCCTGTTTCTTGATCTTTTGTTCGGCAACGTATTTGGGTGTGTAATCGGCAACTGCGGCGGCAAAAATGACAACATCATGCTGTTCAAATTCCGCACTTGCAGCCTCAAACATTTCTTTCGCACTCTGCACCGAATGCAGCTTGATGGATTGATCCGCAGGTTTCAGGTTGGTAGGGCCGCTGATCAGCGTTACAGATGCGCCGGCAGCTGCAAAAGCCGAAGCAATGGCATAACCCATTTTTCCGGAAGAACGATTGCCGATATAGCGCACCGGATCAATTGCTTCCAGCGTCGGACCGGCGGTAATCAGTACTTTTTTCCGGGCGGCAACCGGAACTCTGGAAAAAAATAAGGAAAGTTCGTGAATGATCTTTTCCGGCTCCGCAAGTCGCCCTTCGCCGGTGAGTCCGCTGGCCAGTTCGCCATGATCCGGATCTATAAAATGGTTTCCAAATGAAATTAAAGTATTGATATTCTGTTTGGTCGTTCCATGCTGAAACATATCCGCATCCATGGCGGGTGCAAAGAAAACCGGGCATCTTGCAGACAAGTAAACAGCTGTAAGCAAATCATCGCAATTTCCGGTTGCACATTTGGACAATGTTTTTGCTGTTGCAGGTGCAACAATAATTGCATCGGCCCAGAGCCCAAGTTCGACATGATTATTCCATGTACCGTCCGAATCATTGAAAAATGAACTGAAAACCGGATTTTTGGATAATACGGATAAAGTAAGTGGCGTAATGAAGTCTTTTGCCGACTCGGTCATAACTACTTTAACTTCCGCTTGCTGCTTAATCAGAAGTCTGACAATCAGTGCGGCCTTGTATGCAGCAATGCTTCCCGAAACACCCAGCAGTATTTTCTTTCCTTTAAGACTCAACTCGTATTCTGATTATTGAAGTGGAACGGATTATGAAGGTATAAAGTTACCTTTTACATTCAGATTTATTTTGGTTCAGACATAAAAAAGCAGCCGCAAAAGTACTTTTGCGGCTGCTTTTTTATGTTTCTGATTATTCTTCCGAATTCTCGCGGTAGCTGTGGTACGTTTTGCCTTCTATAAATTCATCAATTGAAATGCTTCCTGCTTTCGGCATGCGCTCGTAAAATTTGGAAATTTCAATTTGCTCTCTGTTTTCAAAAACTTCTTCAAGGTTGTCAACACCGGATGCAAATTCTGCCAGTTTGTTATTCAGCTCTTCTTTCATTTTGCTGGATATCTGACGTGCTCTCTTTGAAATTACAGATACCGACTCATATAAATTTCCGGTTACGTCCGCTATTTTGTCCGTATCCCGTGTGATAATTGATGGATTCGTTGCCATAATTGATTTTATATAATTGAATTTTCTAATGTAGTGATTAAATCCGGTTTACTGCGCTTTTGCTTCCGGAGTAGCCGGAGCCGTTACTTTCGTCGGTTTGTTTTCAGGTTCCGGCTCGGTCTGCAGCAGTTTCTGTCTTTCCAGATCGGCCTTTGCAATAACTTCTATTTGTTTCTGGCTGTCTTCAAACATTCTCTCCGCGTCCCTGTTGAATTTGCCGGTCGGATATTTATCGATGAGTTCCTGATAAAATTTGATAACGTCCTGATAACGATCCTTTTGCTTAGTAGTAAAACTGTTGGAAGCCAGATTGTACTGCGATTCGACTTTCAAAAATGCAAGCTCTTCATTATACTGGGAATCCGGAAAATCCTTGCGGAAATTCTCAATGGAAATAACGGCTGACTTCAATGACATCATGTTAAAATCACTGACTTTATGATAAAGCTTGGCTCTCTCGTAAGCTTTTCTTTCCAGCTTCGACCGCAGTTCCAGGATATACTTGGTACATTCTTCACGAAATGCGCTTTCAGGATAAGTATTGATAAAGTCCTGCATGGCAGAAATAGCCGTAAAGGTACTGGTCTGATCCAGATTGTAAGGCGAAGAATCCTTGTAGAGGGAAAATGCATGCATGTATAATGCTTCCTGTGCATAATCACTTCGCGCATACGTGTCGTAGAATTTTTTAAACAGGAACTGACTCGTATTATACTGACCTTGCTGGTATTGCGTATAAGCATAATAGAATTGCGCCAGCTCCGATTCGGTACTTCCTTTAAGCAGCGGGATCAGCTCTTCGAACAACAGGCCGGATTTGTAGAAATCCCCTTTTTTGTAATATGACATGGCAGCGTCATACTTTTCCTGATCCGTACCGGTTTTCTGTAATTTCGAAAATTTACTGCAGGAAGTAAAAACAAGAAACGTGATAAAAAGCAAGAAATAACTTGCTAGACTGTTTTTTCGCATATTAACTGCAAAGGTAATAAAAAAAGCTACACCATTCATAACGAATGAGTAGCTTAATATAGTGTTAGAATAAGCTTATTGCTGATGGCGTACAAGCATTTTTTTTGTCGCAACTTTTTTGCCATCCAGTGACAGCTGATAGAAATAAAGTCCGGTCGGCATGTCTTTGGTATTCACCCTTAATTTTCTGTCGTTCTTGTTCAAAGGTAGTTCAACCATTTGAGAGCCAAGAACATTGTAAATAATCACTTTTGCATCTCTGATACCCGAGGAAATGTTGAAATCAAGATCAGCGTATTCACTGGCCGGATTCGGATACATATTGGAAACAGAAATTTTATCATTCACAAACAGCTGCTCATCTATTTTTATAGGTGCATCTATTGCCGGGCTTCTTTTTTCAATGTTTTTCTCAACGATTTCAGTAGTCTGGATGCTTGTGCTTTCGGAAGCGCTCGAAGTTGAAAAAAGAAAAGATCGGTAAAAACTGTTAAGTGCCTTTGGATTTTGCAAGGACAACGGCTTGTAAGTCAGACCCGATGCAAGATCTGCGAATTTCATGTTTTCACTTGTGTTCGGTTTTTTTTTGCCGACCATATTCA
Source organism: Dyadobacter sediminis (assembly GCF_005860765.1). GTDB lineage: Bacteria > Bacteroidota > Bacteroidia > Cytophagales > Spirosomataceae > Dyadobacter > Dyadobacter sediminis. The sequence continues at coordinate 493,382 of NZ_VCEI01000025.1, forward strand.
GTCGGCTTCCATTCGAAACCGTTTGTGCATTAAGTCCTTGCCAGGTTAATGCAATTAATATGATCAAATAAAGTATAGTTTTTTTCATAGCTGATAATCAGGATACTTTTGACTAATATTTTCATCAACATAGTTAAAGTACACTACAAAAATATAGAGAAATAATTGTATCTTCAAAATATATTGTGTGAACGCCTATCTTTATTTTTTCAGATAAAAAACCATGCCGTTTGAAAATTTTTTATAATATTTTTAAATGTTTTTTATAACTCGGCCCAAATCGTTTTTTCCCGGGTTGGTTTTTCTGTGATCCGCCAGTTGAATCCTTCTAATTGTCTCTCTGCCAGCTTTATTTTAGACGGCGGAATCAGCCTTCCGTCCGGCTTTCCGATAAAGGAAATCCGCTGAACCCGATTATCTTCAAACAAGAGGTTCATCCTTCCGCACTCCACCCGGTTAAGCCCGATACTCTTTTCCTTATCGTCAACTGCATAATAGGCACTTTCGCCATTTCCATCCACCAGAACCTGTTTCAGCTTGTTGCCGGTCTGAAAATAAGCATTGATTGTACGGCCTTTAACCTGATTGAACTGTTTTACAAGCGTATCTTCGGTAATTACAAAAGATTTTCCTTTCAGCAGCATCCGGTTAATCTGGTTATTTACAAGAAAAGCAGTAATTGAATCCGCTTCCATCTGATACTGCTGCTCGCTCCATAGTATGGGTTTTTGGAAAAACCGAATCACGGAGTCTGCCGTGTTATAGCTTATGGAGTCGCATTTGCCCTGGAAATCAGATTTGTAGATAAAGACATTTTTGTTGCCGATCAGCTTTCTTGTACTGTCTCTGCTGTTTTCGTAAGAATACAAGGTGTCGGCACGAATGTAAAGGGTGTCCTGGGCAACTACATTTCTGACATAAGCATGGCCAAATATTTTTGAATAACCTGCTGTTTTCCAGTAATATCCTTCGTCACCGTTCAGGATGGTTTTGTCCTTTTTTGCAACGATTACAACATTTCCCTTTCCTTTTCCATTGTTGCTTTTTCCGTCCACTTCCAGCGAATCTGCGGTTAGTGTATACGTTTCATTGTCAACCGTGGTTCTGTTCTGAAATGCAGACTCTGCAGATTCGGTATTATAGCGTCCTTTTGTACCTTTTACCGTGCCGTCCTTGTTCGTGATTTTGGTATCTCCATTAAAATAGGACCATTTTGTCAGCGAATTATAGAGCAGCGTGTCTGTTGTAAGCGTATATTTTTTATTGACCAGTTTTACGTTTTTATAATAAGTAAATTCCTTTGTTGCTGTATTGTAAAAACCTTCTTTGCTGGTCAGAACATTTTCTTCATCCACTGTGCGGCCGGGAACTTTGTAATTGGCTATGCCCTGAGCCATATTGTATTCGATTTTCTGCGTGGTAAGCGTACGTTTGCGGTCTTTGAGTACTGTTTTTCGTCCGCTGACAATCGCAAGGCGCGTATTTCCGTAATAATAAAGCGTATCGCCTGTAACTGTAACCGTATCGCCCTGAACAATTCTTACATTTCCAAAAGCCTCAATCACGTTGGTGCTGATATTCTGGATCGCCAGATTGCTGTACAAAAGAGCGCCTTTGTGCTTGAAAACGCCGTTGGTCACACGCCTGGAATCTATACCGTTTTCGTTGATAAGTTCCAGTTCATCGGATTTGAGTATTTCCACCAGATCTTCACTTTGTACCGGCTTTACTTGCGCTGAAGCCTGTTTAACGATCAGAAAAGGAGAGGCAATCATGATGACAAAGAACGCTGCAAAGGATAAATTCCCTTTCATACCGAAGACGCACAAAAGTTTTAAAGGGTTGCAGTTTGTTATATATATATTTTTGTTCATGTTGCTGTTCTTTCTTTTACCTTTGATATGTACCCGTTGCAAGATGGCTCTGTAAAAGATAAAGTTTACTTATATACGCAAAATTACATCAAATACATCTTCCAGGTTCATGTTGGATTCTTTTTTAACTTTTATTAACCAGCAGGGATTTAATCTTCGGGATCAATCGTGTTTGCTTGCCGTCAGCGGTGGGGTCGATTCTATTGTTATGACGCATTTATTCTACAAAATGGGATATTCCGCAGTTATCGCACATTGTAATTTTAGTTTGAGAGGAGCGGAGTCCGATGGAGATGAAACCTTTGTAAATCAACTTGCTGAATCGTACGGATTTGAATTTGTTTCTAAAAAATTTGATACCAAAATGTTTGCAACGGAGCAATCTGTGTCCACACAGATGGCGGCGCGGGAGCTGAGGTACACTTGGTTTGAAGAGGTCAGGAAATCTTACAGCCTGCCATGGATTGCGACAGCGCATCATATCAATGATTCTTTAGAAACCAGTGTGTTAAATCTTGTAAGAGGAACAGGTATTTCCGGTTTATACGGAATTTCTGCCAGAAATAACTTTGTCATTCGGCCATTGCTTTTTGCGAGCCGTGAGCAGATACTTGATTATGCAACAGAACATCATCTTCAATGGCGGGAAGACGAGTCCAATGATTCCGATGATTACAAGCGCAATTTGATCAGGCATAAAGTAGTTCCGGTGTTCAAGGAAATGAATCCGTCATTGGAATCCACATTTGTTTCAAGTTCTGAACGATTAAAATCTGCTGATAATCTGCTCAGATTGTACCTTGAAGACTGGAAAAAAGAAGTGATGCAAATCGAAAATGGACTCGTACGTATACCCATCATCAAAATAGCCGCCGCAAGTGAACCCGTTTACAGATTATGGTCCATTTTGCAGGATTTTGGATTTACGTATAGTCAATCCCGGCAAGTAGGCAGCCATTTGAATGGTATCTCAGGAAGACTTTTTTCATCTTCATCGCACAGCCTGCTGATGGATAGGAGTGAGCTGATTATTAAACCGAAACAGGATGCAGGAAATAAAAACAATATACCGGTTACAAATCCGGATACCAAAATTGTTTTGTCCCATTATTCGCTCATTTTCAGCAAAATCTTCAATGTTGATGAAGTAACAATCAATAAAGAAAAGCACAGTGCATACATAGATGCTGACAAGCTTATTTTTCCATTGACGATCAGAAAATGGTTAACGGGCGATTATCTTATGCCCTTTGGGATGAAAGGAAAAAAGAAGAAAGTCAGTGATCTGTTGATTGATCTCAAATTTGATTTATTCCAAAAAGAGAATATTTATTTACTGGAAAATGGAAATGGCGAAATCATCTGGGTTGTGGACGTAAGATTGGATGAACGTTATCGGATTCAGGATTTTACAAGACAAATTATGGTAATTTCATTAAATCAAAATGAGTAAAACCAGAGAGTTTATATATACAAATTAGGGTTGAGTAGTTAAAAAATTAGGATTACTAGTTGCACTTATAAAATTTGTTTTTACCTTTGCACCACGTTTCGTATTTGGCGAAACGGATTTAGAGAGATGGCAGAGTGGTCGATTGCGACGGTCTTGAAAACCGTTGACTGTAACAGGTCCGGGGGTTCGAATCCCTCTCTCTCTGCTTAATGCCCTTCCTGGCGTCAGGAGGGGCATTTTTAGTTTTCGGGACAAATATCGGGACAAATGTACTGAACGATATGGTTAAGAATCACAACACACACTTACCTTATAAAAGGGCCGTTCTCCGGGACAGGAAAGGAGATCTTTCCAAAGAATGGTTTGTTGAATTTTACGCTTGGTCGGAGCTGGAAGGAAAGCTGGTCCGCAAGCGGATCAAGATTCCAATGTCATTCCGGGACAAAAAGGGCAGGGTAGAACATGCCAACAAACTTATAGCAAAAGCCAACAAACTTCTGGAACAAGGATTCCACTTTGCACCCAGGAAGCCTTCACCAGCAGCCGACCTTGTAACGGAATTAAAAAATGATCTGATTATAAGTCTGGAGGCTACACTTTCCACAATCAGTCCGACTTTGCGGCCAAAGTCAGTTGTTACTTATAATTCCGCAATTGCCAAACTGAAAGAGTTTCTGGTTGATCCGGTAGAAGTTTCAGCCTACACTACACAGGATGCAATCCGGTTTAGGGATCATTTGATTATTACGTTGAAGAACTCCCCACGTACAGCCAATAACACCTTGGTTCATCTGAACACGGTATATGGTCATATGAAAAGCCGGACAGCCTTGAAAGAAAGTCCTTTCAAGATCAACAAGCTGAAACAGCAAGCCACCAACAGGAATATTGCTATTACAGATGAAGACCGGCATAAAATAGAAGCTTACCTTCAGGAGCACGAGCCGGAAGTATACCTTTTTACACGCTTTATGTACTATGCTTTTATAAGGCCTGGCGAACTTCTCAATATCCGGATTGAAGATGTAAACACAACAAACAAGTATATTACCATAAAAGGTATGATAAGCAAAAATGGTAAAACTGAAACGGTCCCGATCATTCCGCCACTTATGAAACACATTGATGATTCCGGAGTTCTTAAAGGAAGGAAACCGGATTTATTGCTGTTCTCATCCGGTTTGAAACCAGGTGTAAAAGTTTCAGGAAAGCAGGTGCCATTCAGAAGACATGAAAAAGCTTTGAGGGAATTGGGATTAGATAATAAAGGATATACGCTTTATTCCTGGAAGCATACCGGTGCTGTAAATGCTTACTTGGCAGGTATCGGATTAAAGGAGCTTCAAAACTTTTTACGCCATTCTTCTGTGCAGATTACAGACATTTATCTGAAATCATTAGGCCTGAGAACTGATCCAAATTTGCATACTTACAAATGGTGATAAATTATAACTTCACAGGCCAATACTACCAATTATATTTTAACGGTGAGTTATTCAAGCACTTGCCGGCAGATTTACATAAATTGCTTTTCTAACCACTTTTAGTCACATGGCACATACTACCTCTAACCCAAAGATCCACGAAGGCCGTAATTTGAAGCGATTCCGAGAAATGCTCGGAATAAAGCAAGATTTCCTCGCATTTGAACTTGGCGAAGATTGGAATCAGCAGAAAATTTCCATACTCGAACAAAAAGAAAAAATGGATTCCGACATTTTGGAGCAAGTTGCAGCAATTCTGAAAATTCCAGCCGAGGCAATTCGGAATTTTGATGAACAGCAAGCTATCAATATAATTTCCAACACCTTTGATAATGGGTCAGCTATATACCAAACTAATAATTATCCCATAGATAAGTTAATGCAACTGCATGAAGATAAGATTGCTTTGTATGAGCGGATGTTGAAGGAGAAGGATGAGATGATGAGCCGATTGGAGCGGATAATTGCAAAATAGTAAAATAAGTAATTCAGCTCTTTGGTTCTTTATTTGAAAATCATTTTTCAACGTATTTTGTAACGATTAAGAAACTAATGTTTGAAGATTTTTTCATGAAATACAGTTATAGCATTGTTGTTGTGGTTCTAGCAATTGCAATTGCTATTACTCAATGTGTAAAAGAAATAAAAGATCAAAAAGAAACAAGTGATAGAGAAGCTAAGCTTGATAGTACAAATGAAGAGCTTAAAAGGAAATCTGATGCTTTGGGCCAAATGCAAGAAAAAGCATTGGCAAAAAGTGAGGATCTAGCTGAAAAGCAAGCAAAAGCCATTGAGCTTCAATTGCATTTAAATAGATATGTAACTGGTGGAGGAAATAAACCAGTAGTTTTTATACGCCCATTACCTATGTATGTATATCCTGGACATGAAAAGCGACCGAGAGAACGCCAAGAAAAGTATAAACCGATAGAAATTTTCTTGTCGAACAATGGCACAGTTCCACTGAGGAATGTTAAAATAAGAATATCAGGTTCATTAGGATTTGAGTTTAATGAAGAAGGAAATCGTGATATAGCTGCATATCCTAATCCTATCAAAACTAAAACGGGATTTGTCGAAGTAGGACCTATGACACTCGCCAAGGATCAATCAGAATTGGTTTTCAAAGGCAATTATGAAACTTGGACATATAAGGTTAGTTATGCATGTGACGTTATGTGGGAAAATGGTTTTTATACTACTATTCAGACTTTCGAATCCGAGCCAGCTTACGGAGCTGTTCTTGCACTAAAAAATACAAGAATAATTGTTGGAAATAAAGAGATTCCCGATCCAGAATTATTCTTTAAAGAGGAGTAGTAAACATTATTAGACCAAATCAATCCTATTCTCAAACCTCTATAAGTTAGTTTAAATTATGACTAATTTCAAATATTTAAGGCACCTTATTTACCTAAAAGTAAATTCTTTTAATTGATAGCATAAATATCTATATAGTGAAGATTACAAAAAAGAAGCGGTTTACTGAACAAGATATTTTATCTGTTATAGATTCAAAATTAGAAGAATCTATAAATATAGAATTTAAGAGTTCGGGATCTTTAAGTTTTGATTCAATATCAAAAAAAGAAATGTCTAAAGATGTAGCTGCAATGGCTAATTCAGATGGTGGAATTATATTTTATGGAATTAAAGAAATAGATCATGTAGCTTCACAATTGTCTTTTATAAACGGTCGGGAAATAACAAAAGAGTGGATCGAAAATGTCTTAACTTCAAACATTCAGCCAAAAATCGATGATTTAAGAATTATTCCAGTAAGATTTGGTAATGATTTAGAAAGGTCCATATATGTAGTTATAATAGGAAGATCACCAGACAGTCCTCACATGAATTCAGATAAGAAATATTATAAAAGGTATAATTTTCAATCTGTTCCGATGGAAGAATATGAAGTAAGGGGTTCATATTTGAAAGATCATGAAAGTAAGGTGATTTTTTCAAACATTCAGTTAATGAAGCCCTTTATAAAATATGATATATTTCGAGTAGACTTTCATATTCAAATTAGCAATGAGGGTAGATATGTAGCTGAAAGATATAAAGTAGCCTGTTGGCTAAAACTGTCAAATCTTATTGATTATATCTATCCACTTACTAATGGATATGATATAACGATTGATCAAAATCAAGGATTAAAGTTTTCAACAACAAGAATGGTACCAATATTTCCTAATGAATTTATTACTTGCCTTACTTTTACACTTGAAGTACCTCGTAAAGACTTTTATAAGATAATCAAAGGTGCATCTTGTGATATATTGGTATTTAGCTTAAAAGGAAAAAAAAATACTAAAGTTGATATTGAAGATTTGCTGGCAGATGCATATAAAATGGAATTAACAAAAAGTTTGAGTGCATAAATCAAAACAGTGATGTTGAAGCTGCTATGATTTATGCATTAATAATAATAATATCCTTCAATTGAGTTGTATATCTCGGAGAAAGCCGTTCTTGCTTCATCTTCCAGGTTCTGCCAAGGTCCTGAGCTGCAAGTTTCACCTTCTGCTGTCCATATGCCTTATTGAGTTTGTCAATTACTGCAAACAACTGATTGTGCTTCGGATCAGAGTTTTGGAAAATCATTTGTTGTCCGCAATCTGCCGGTGAAATCTCCATCACGATTACACCGGCTTTTTTGTACTGATAGCCTTCCTTGTAAATCTGCTTTAATCCTTGTTCTGCGAATCGGGCCAGTTCAATGCCTGAATTGGTGGGATATGGAAGATGTATGATGACACTTTGAGAGTGTTGCGGCTGGTCGGCACGGAAGCGGTTTGTGAGTACGAAAACCTGAATGACATTGCAGCAGGAATCTTGTTTTCTGAGTTTTTCGGCACAGATCACGGCGAAGGTCACAACACGTTCTTTTACCTGATCGTAGGTGTCATAATTTACATTGAAAGAGCGCGTAGTAGCTATGTTTTTCTTTTTCTTGTCTTCTTCCAGGTCAAGTGCCCGAAATCCGGAAAGCTCCTTTTTGAGCCGAAGCCCTACAATGGACATGTGCTGCTTTACCCAGGCATCCGGAAGCTGCGTGAAATCATAGGCTTTTCTGACGCCCAATGCCCGGAGCCGTAACGCGTGTTGTTTTCCTATTCCCCACACATCTTCAATATCCAGCCATTTGGTGCCCATTTCAATCCTTTTGGGATGCGTCATTACATATACACCAACAGATGGGTGCATGAACTTTTTAGCTATTTTGTTGGCTACTTTGGCCAGTGCCTTTGTAGGTGCAACGCCAATCGTTACCGGGATTCCGGTCCCTTTGGTTACTTCCCGGCGTATGCGTTCTACCAGTTCCTGTATATCGAAGTAATCAAAACCATCAAACTTTAAAAATGCTTCATCAATACTGTACACTTCAATGTCCGGTGTGTAAGCAGAAAGCATGGTCATTACCCGGTTTGACATGTCGCCGTACAGGGCATAGTTGGAAGAAAACACCTTTATGCCTTTATCCTCAAAGTCTTTTTCGTACTGGTATGCCGGCGCACCCATTTCAATGCCCAGCATTTTGGCTTCGTTTGAACGCGCAATAACGCATCCGTCATTGTTGCTCAATACCACGATGGGAACACCGTTAAGCTCTGGCCGGAATACACGTTCGCAACTTGCATAAAAGTTGTTACAGTCTACTAGTGCGAACATAATCAGACAGGTTTGATGATATGTATTACGATACCCCAGATAAGAAAGTCATTCTCGGCAGTTACTTTGATGGGTTTGTAATGCGGGTTTTCGGCAACCAGCCAGCAAATGTCCTTTTCAATCCGTACCCGCTTTACAGTGAATTCGCCATCCAGAAAACAAACAGCAATCTTGCCATCTTTACAATCCAGGCTCTTGTCAATGATCAGTAAATCTTTGTCATGGATGCCGGCATCCTTCATGCTGTCTCCTTTCACCCTGCCAAGAAATGTGGAAGAAGGATTACGGATAAGCTCTTTGCCAAGGTCGATATTGGTATCTATGAAATCAGCAGCAGGAGAAGGGAAACCGGCACTGATGCCGGGAATTAAGGGTAAAACGACATCTAAGATGCAGTAGGAAAGGATGTCAAGATTTTGCGTACTGTAAAGCGTGGGTGTTTTCATAATAACGTGAGTTTTTGGCAAATATGAATTTTACGATTCACAAAAACCAATTAAAATTGGATTATTTCCAATAAAGCAGAGAAAATCCAATTATTTACTCATTTTTATTATATATCAATAAGATATATTCCAAATCTTACTTGCATATATTAGAATTAACATATACCTGAGCTTTTAAATTATACTCCATCTCTTACCGTGTTAGTTTCATCTACTACGCGACTTCGCATTAGTTGTTTATTTTTAAAACATCTGTAAATATTGAAATAGATGGATGTATCATTTACATTATGTAAAAAAGGCTGAATTGAAACGCAGTTTTTATGTTCAAACAGTGTATTTAATAATGTCCTATCAGTATTAGAGCATGAATGCCCATAAATTATTATGTCAAACTTATCTGCATCAGCATAGTCAATAACCTCTCTATATGACGGGCTTCTGGTATATAATACTGATTTCATATGCTTTAAAAAATCATCTTTTTGCATTTCCAAATCTGATTGAAGTTGATTAAGTTCATCACCATAACCAAAAATCATGGAGGAACGTCCACCATATTCTAAGTCGCCGTGGATATATCTAAGAGAAGATTGTGTATTTTCATCAGATATATCAAATGGAATTGCATGTTCAAGATTATCCTTTTGCAAATTTTTAATAAGATAATTTTGAATTGTCTTTGTATAATTAAAACTTAGAAACAGTACATGTTTTAGCGTTTTAGTGAAATCTTCATCTTTACCATCTGGTACTGTTCCAAGTATATCATTAAAATCATTGTGCTGTTTCCAATTTAAAAGAGGTGGTGCATATAATCTTCCTACAATCTCTGGACTCGCTTTTTCAATAGGGTTTATATTTTTAAGATAATTATATAGCAAGTCAATGATCTGAGCTAAATCATTATTTAAGTGACGGACTGAGTAAATTCTAAAATTTTCATCAAGTTCTTTTACACGATCTTGCAGAATAGCAATGAGTACATTTTTATAATCTTCTTCAAATCCACCCCAAGAATCGGTTAAAGCCTGATTGAATACGTATCCAAGAAACTTATTTTTATATACTATAGATGACGATCTGATAAGCTGCATGGATTTGTAGCCAATTTGAAAATCATAATAAGCTTCCTTTATCCGTATTAATTCATTCCAATTAGTAAATTTTTTATCCGCTTCTATCATTAGGTACATGTTATTTACTGAGTCATAGTTAATTCTTTCTATTGGCTCAAAACGAAATAATTTATGATTAAGCACACCTATATAGTTGCGATCATTTACTAAGTTCATGAATTCTACTTTTAAATGATCAATAAAGTGGTTGTATCCTGTTAAGAGCCTATGACCTAAGTCAAATCCATTTCCAACAATAACTATTCTATTCATAATTTCCTTCTAGCTTTTTTGTGGTTGATTTAAATCGAATAAGGTAAGCTTTGCTCAGGAAGAAGCTAAGCAATGTAAAAACATTACTGCAAATTCGAACCTTTTATGTACTATTATAGCATTATGAAATGCACTAATTAAAGAGTAGTAATTGTTACAAATAAGAGCTAGAACACACCTTTTCATCTAATCAGTCAGATTTCAAACAAAATCACGGTTAAAAAGCGGATTATATTCATAGCTTTTTTCAGTTGCAAATTGATTTGCAAAAAAAAAACAGCAAGCCAACCGGCTTGCTGTTTAAGCTACACACTACTCACTAACAGACAAATACTATTTTATATCGTCCGTATTACTGTTTGTCTTCCATAAACCCGGCCCAGGTTCACGCCGTCCATTATTACATTGTCTTCATATTCATGCGGGGAAAGAAAGCCGTTGTAATAGATCAGTACTTTCCCGCCCTGGCCGGAGCCACGAAGTGCAACTCCTTTTTGGCCATCATAAGCATCCTTAATGACAAACAGGTTCTTGTTTAAGCTGCCGAATCCATTCAGGTGCAATCCGGATGTTCCGGGTACGGCGGTAAAGTTGCCCTTTGAAGATGTGTACGATACATGTTCAAGTACCTGGATGCGATCACGGATTTTCCATACGGCGTCAGAGCCGGCATAGGCGGCATCTGTCGGCGGTGCCCAAAGCCGGTGCATCAATCCGGAACTGTCGTTTACAGGTGCACCGTTCTGGCCGGAAACATAGGGTTCCCAGTTGCCGCCGTTCTTTTTCCATTGTACTTGCTGATCTGTCCACCAGTGCAGTTTGGATGCATCTTTTCCGAACCGGGAACCCGGAGCATTCCACATTCCTAACCCAGAAAAGATCAGCGTACACCAGAAGCCACAGGTAAAGTTTTCTTCCCAGGGCATCGGGATTTCCAGATTTTGAACGCTTTTGATTTCACCGCCCGGAAAGGGGATGATCTCGCCGGTAGATGCGTACTCGATGCCGATACCAAAAGGAGTAACAAGGCTTTGTGCTTTGGCCCAGCCGAAACCAAGAATATTGGATTCCCTGTCCTGTCCCTGATAAGTCTTTGTGCCTACTTTGATGCGCTCATTCACGTAAATGATCCGGTAAGGGATCATTTCAATATTGTTGTACATGTAAAATGAATGGTTCACGTTCCGCACATTGATTGCTCCGGTGGCATAATAACTGGCATCACCTGCCCAGCTGCTGGAAGCAGGATCGTATACCTTATGCACATGGCTGGTAAGGGATTGTTCAAAAGTCTGCCGGTCAAATTTAAGATGGTCCGCAACAATCAGCTTTGAAAAATCATCAATCCCGTAAGAGCCGTAAAGCCCGGTGTTCTTTTTGTTTGTAGGGCCGTGGACTTCTGAAATCCTGTCCAAGGCACCTTTGTAGAAGTGGTACATCTTGGTATCAATGTCTGGATCTGTGTTCTGGGCATCTTCCGGATATTGATCCGTTAAAACAAACCGTTTTGAAACGCCGGACTTTTCGATCCAGCTGCGGCCCTGCTGATAATACCAGTTGTTGTCCTGAATGCTTGGATCTCCTTTTCTGACCGTGTTCCAGGTTTTAGGCTGCGCTGCCTGAACATTATAATCCAGATCGGTATTGATCCCAAACTTTTGATAATCTTCCGCGCTGCTGCCCTGGTTCTGGTAAACGATACAGAAGAACTTGTTGTATGCAGCCCAATCCTTCTGCGGCACAACCGAAGGAAATACCAGATGCCGGGAAACTTTCAGCCAGCGCGGTACAACCGAGTTCCCGGTTGCATTCAATGTCTTTATGGCAAGGAAAACTTCTGAAAGGCGGCTGTTGGTCATGTTGACACCGTTGTTCCAGCCAGTAAGTTTTTGTTTGAATGCAGCAAGGTTGGGAACCACGTTTTCATCACATACAAATTGGCGGATGGTATAAATGCCATCCGGCAGAAATACATTGCGGAACTGGTTGTAGGAATTATTTGCATTCTGAAATACACTGTAACCAAGCATGTAGTAAATCCGCTTGTTACCAATTCGATTTGAAATTCCGTCGAAGCTCAATCCCGGAGTAATGTCGGAAATGGTTCCATCCTCGTTGAATTCCAGTTCCAGTTCCGGCGTGCGGGAATAGGAATATTCCCTGCCGGCAACTACTTTTTTGTAACTGCCAAGTGCGCCATCTGCATTGGCACTGTTATCGGGGAAAGTGGTTGTTCCTGTTGAACCATTATTGGTACCTGTTCCTGATGCTGCTTTTTTACCATTGCCATATTTTTTGTAAATGACGAATACGGCAGTAAGTACAACTGCAAGGACCAGATATTTCTTGTTCTCAGGCTTTTTTACAAACTTCTGTACCTTTTTACGGGATACTTCTATTTTCTTTTTCAGTTCCATGTTCATAGAAAGGTTAGTACTCGGCGTAAACTGTCAGCAAGCCGCTGAACAGGTCAATGTCGGCCAGTGAGCTATTTGTAAATATTACAGTTGCTGAATTAAATTCTACTTTCCCTGATTGCAGGATAATACCAGTTTGATTACTACTGAAGTAAATCCGCTTTATACGATGTTGAGCAGTAAGGCCAGAGAAGAACACATTATGTGAAAAACTTTCACCAGGCTTCAAAACCGGTGGATTAAGCCCGGAAGTAGTCGAAATAATATCCCAGGGTGTCCAGTCAACTGAATTTACGTTGATGAAGTTTGTACGCTTCCTTTGGTCAATAAAGGTGCTGTTAGTAGATGCAGTAATTGTCTGCATAGTTTGGCCGTCTTTACTTTTTTCAACCAGTAAAGTACCATCAAAGGGCCAGCCATCTACCTTGGTGATTTGAAACATACTGATGCCATCTGGATAGGTAGATGAAGCTGCGTATGATTTCGGGTGTGTGGTAAGGTCAGGGATTACATTGGCAAGTGCCAGATTGGTAACAGCATTGAAAGCTTTTCTTAAATGTAAAGGTGTAATTGCCCGGGTTTTGTTATCCTTTAATTGCTCGGTATGATACCGGGCTTTCTTTTCCAGTGTAGTGGTATCGGGTACCTGTGCAAAAATCAAAGTACAGAAACTTGCGAATAGCAAGCTTAAAATGAATCTTTTCATAAAATAGGGATGAAGTGTAATTGAACGATTAAACAGAAATTCAAATCAGCTGAATGCAGATGATTCCATGGAATCAAGCCTTTTGCCTACCTGTGTATTGGATGCAGCTTGCAGGGCTTTGTATTCTTCAAACTCTTTTTGAGTGACAAACTTATCCTTTTCCCAGAGCCGCCTTCTAATATCAAAAAGGACGTACAGAATCATAAAAAGTGCGAATACTCTCATAGCTATTTGGATTTTGAAAATGATTGAATGCTTTGGATCATGCTGGCGGCTTCTACCCGGATCAGAACGGCAGCAATGAAGTACAATCCGATCCCGTCGATCTTGTAGCCGGCTACTTTGGAGAAATGATCAACCAGGTTCCCGAAAAGCAGGTATATGGTGTACCGGATCATGGTATTGATAAACTCCGGCAGGAATTTCCAGTTGAACATGCCGGCAATTTTCGCCTGCGTCACGCCCAATACCGTATCCAGTAAAACGGCCAGGTAAACGATCTGGAAAATCTCGAATTTTGCGAACAGGAAGTACATTATAGTTTTGGGTTAAAGCGGATCTGATGTTGTAAATCAATGTTGGTCAACCGCAGCTTTTCACACTCAATTTCCAGCTGATCGATTTTCAGGGCCTGTTCCTTCTGAACCTTTCTGAGTTCGTCGTATAAATCTTTCCATTGCTTGGAAACCACTCCGTCATTGTCGATGGCATAGCGTTTGAATTTTACAAAGTGGTCAATGATCTTCATGCTTACGCCACCGCCCAGAGCGCCCAGAACAATATCAAGTATACTTCCCAACTGGTTAACAGATTATGATAATTACGACTACGGCAGTGATTTCAAGCATGGTCCGGACAATGTTGGCAAGCAGGTGTTTACGCTTCTGATTTCTGTTTTCCAGAGTGGCCCGCCTGGTATGCTGCCGCTGCTGCTTTACTTCGTTTTCCAGAACCCGGTTTTTGATGCCGAGCAATGCATTTTCCTTTTTTACCAGATCACATACTTTCAGGTCCCGGTTTATCCTGGGCAGCATCTTTTCCAGCTCCGGATATTTGTTCCGGATGGTGTCTGCTGCCGTAACGCTGCTGCAATTCCCGGAAAGAGCCGGCAGCAGTAGTATCGGAATGAACAGATACGGAATCCATTTCCTGACTGTTTTCATAAAGCAGCTTGTTTATTTCAGTAATCCCGATTGGAATGATTTCTCTGCAGTTGCAGGCTTTGTCCAGGATACGATTGGTAAGAAATACCATGACGGCCATCAAAGCACAGAAAACCACCATGGCACCGGCTATGATTTTGTTTTCAACGTTTTGCATACTTGCTTCGGATAATCAGGATGGCAGCCGCTGCCGCAATCCAGAACCATTGAGCTTTTTTTTTACTGAACCGTTCCGGTACATTTCAATTTCTTCCTTCCTGCGGTTCACCAAACCGGCAACCACGACTTTCACGCCGTTTTCATTTTCATCATAAACCCAGCGTAAAAACTCGGCTTCTATGCTGTCAAAGTCATTCGGATTGGTGTTGACCAATACCCGAAGGTGGGATTTTGCAAATGCGCCGGTACCTACGTTGTAAGTAAAGGATGTGAGTGCATCGAACTGGCCCTGATTAATGACAGACTTGATGCCGGCATTCACAGCCGCAGCCGCTTTCCCGACATGAAAAGCCAGAAGCTGCAATGCCTTTGCTTCTGTAATGACATCACCGGCTTTTACTTTGTTGCCGTTTTCGTAAGTAGTACAGCCGTAACCGATTGTCCATACGCCGCCGGAATCCTTGTAAGCCGTCAACCGCAATTTTTCACGGTTCTTCAATACCTCTAATCCTTCGGAACTGATCTGCATATTCATGACATTGCTTGTTTGTTACTATCCCAAAGAGCTGCGACATACTCCGACAATTCGGCGGGCCGGAACCAGGCAATCAGATCCTGGGACAGATCGCCGCCGTAATATTTCAGGTACTCCTTTTTTACCGCCTCGTAATTTTTGGTATACTTGGCCAGGTCCACCGCCCAGGGCGTGCCCGTATCAGGTTCGGCTTCGCTTACCGGATTGATGAAGACGCGCAAAGGAGAACTGATCAGCTCACGGTAACTCTCAGCCAGCTGTACTGCGGTCATGGTGCCTACACCCTGCGAATAGCGTGCAACCTGCCGTGGCCTGGTCAGAAAGTAAATGACCGCACCAAACATGCCGAACAAGCCCAATCCCTTTTTTTGCTCCTCGTTCATACCTCTTTTGTATCTGCTGCCAGTACCAAACCCTGATTGGTAAGAAACAGGAAGGAAGTCCAGCTTACCAGGTAATACGTGTTCTTTACGCCTTGTTTGTTGGTGATACTATAAGTTTTCAACCGGGTACCTATTTTTTCGCCGGCCTTTACGGTACGGGCAACTTTGGTGCTGTCCGTGTCGCTCAGTATGACGGTATCTTTGATGGCTTCCAGCTTTACTTCCTTGTTGGTGCCAGCGGCTGCCGTTGCTGTCGGTGCGGCTTTGGCGCGTTTCAGCCATTCCTGAAACTTGGTACTGCTCAGTTCCTTTTCAAGGCGTTCGTACATGTTTTCATTGTACAAGTTCACATATGCGGCATTTACGGCATCCACATTGCTGATCTGATCGGCAACAAGCATCAAATCACTTTCCCAGGTACCGTCCAGTTCCACCAGGAGTTTGATGCCGGATGGATTGCACGCCTGTCGTACCTGAATGGCCAGGGAAGTATTTGCATCATTTCCGGCCTGCTGGTACTGGTTGGCCTGCCTGTATTTCCGGAGCTGTCCGGATATGATCAGCCAGAGCACCAGGCCAATGATAAAATACTGCGCAATCTTGATGTTTTCAGGACTGACCGGGATTTTGGGAGAAATATTAATGTTTGCCATATCAATTTTGATCAAATACAGACCGTTTACTTATGCTGCATCACACTGGTAACTTTTACGTCAGAATGGATGTAATATCACCCACTAAGCCCAGCATTTCCATGGTGGACATTTTGCCGCCGGTGCTTCTGCTTTCCGTGATTTGTTTGAGTTTTTCCATTGTTTTGGGATGGAAAATTTTCCGGTAGGTTTCCGGGGAATCTTTGACAATCTGTGTCATGAATTTCAGGGTATTGTAGGTGTTATTAACGCCTACGCTTTCATAAGAAGCCATGGCAAATTCGCGCATGGCTTCAATGATTTCTTCTTCGGTTCTTTCCTTTTCAATCGGGATTACCGTCAATTCTTTATTGCTTCTGTTAGCCATCGTAGTTGTGTTTATGCTGGTTTAAAAAGTCCTTTCATCGAATCAAAGCCTTTGGCAAGGCCGGGCAGTTTTTGTGCAACGGAACTCAGGCGTTCCAGTGCATCTTCGTCATTTTCTTCGTCTTCGTCATTGAGTTCCAGAATGGATTTCCTGATTTTTTCAACTTCCAATTCCAGGCTATCCAGTCTTTGCAGGACTTCTTTTTTGAATGCCTGTTCCTCAAATTCTGCACGTGCCAACGCCTTTGCTTTTTCGAAAATTTCCTGGTAATCGAAGTTCTGGTGAGAAGCTGAACCAGGCTGCGACAGTGCGGGCCGTGTAATTTCAAATCGGTATGTACTCTGGGCCGCCTGCCTGCCTTTTCCTTTGTACGCTTTCAGTACATACTTGCCGGGCTGCTGCAACCGGAGAATGTTGGTAAGCCTTTCGACTGCTTCTTCTTCGGATTCATTGTCGGAATCGTACTCGGAAACCTTCTCGTCTTCGCCACGATTCAGCCGCCATTGATTAAACCTTTCAGCCTGTATCCATTGGATTGCATTGTCTGCGTTCATAATCTCGAAGATTTAAATCGTGTAGTGATCTGATGACCACTACACTGCTGGCTAATTCTTACCCAAAAGCTTTTTACGTCTGGCCAGTTCGGCATCTACACGCTTGTTATGATCGTCAACCTCTTTCTGGCCTTTTACATAAGCATCTATTGCCCTTGCGGATGCTTTCAAGCCCGGTTTCTTTTTGTTTTTCTTTTTCTTAAGGCTTGTTAATGTTGATTTAGTAGCCATAACTATTTTGGAGTTTAATTGTGAAAATGAAGAATAATTTTATCCGGGATTCTCATACGAATTGCCCGGACGGAGTGCCATATACGGCCTGGTCTTAGCGGCGTTTCTTGGCCGGCTTTTTCTTTCTTAATCCCAGCAGATTGGTCAGTCCCAAAAGTTCTGAAAGCGCAAAAAGGATGACGATCAGAATCAATGGATTCTTTGTAACCCAGGTAACAGCTTCCGAAAGGGTTTCACTGATGGTTTTGGATTTGTTGGCAATGACTACGGTACCCGAAGAATTGGAGTTGCCAGAAGTTGGCGTTCCAGGATCATCTGTATAATCAGCTATCCCATCTCCTTTTAGAGAATAGTATGCTTCACCAGCTGTCAAGCGTGGCAAGCTGTTTCCATTATCAATTGCTACATGGCCGTTGGCATCCAGAACACCGTCCGGCGCGGTATCTGCAAGCTTGGAAACATCAATGTTGCTTGAAATGACAATATCATTTGAAAGCATGTAGCCTTGCAATGCGGTACGGGATATATATGCCCAGAATTCGTCACTGCCTTCCAGAACCTTGTGGGTTATAAACTCGGTTCCGGAGTTTGTTTTGGCCAGGTAAAGGATGGCCGTTCCCAGAAGACCTTTAAAGGTCCCTATGTTATACTGTACTTTTGACATGATACTTAATGGTTTATTGATGAAGTGTAATTCGTATAATCTTTGAAGCCCATGGGCTTGTTACTGAACTAATACATAGCCGGGATCAAGGCCCCATTGGGCTGCGTATCTCAGGCGTTGCAGGTGTTTGTAAACCGGGATTTCCAGGGCGGAAAGGAATACTTTCACCATTTCACCCGGCGTGTTCCGGTGCATGTCGTCCAGGGTAAATTCCCATTGCTGAATTCGGGAACCGGATCGTACCGGGGTTTCCGGATGCCCTTCGGTCAAATCCTGTATTGTGAAGGAACTGAATGCCGGTTCTGTACTCACAGGAATTGGTGCAGTTGCAGTTTTCTTAACTGCTGTTGATTTTGTTGTAGCCATTACTCAATGAATTTTAAAATTTGTGATAATCCTTCCAGCTTGACTTTGACTGATCCGGTAAAGGATATGGAAACCGGGAAATTAAGTTCATCGGCCAGATTCTCAGTTGCTTCTGTGCTGTTACCTGTCGCCGGCTGGTATAGCCTTTGCCAGCCATCCGGATTGGATACGGTCAAAGAACCATCTGCATTTATCGGAACAGCACTTCCGTGCAGGTAAGATTCCCGTATTTCGGCAAGTGATGCTGTGCCTTGGTTTATTTCCTCAATCAGAGAACCGGCATCAAGGAAATGGAATTTGTTGTCCTGCCAGATGCAGGCCAGTAAATATTTGCCATTGTGCGAAAGCTCAAATACGTTACCAATGCCGTTAAGTCCTTTAATCCAACCAACCTGCTTTTCGACCTTCATTTTTTAGGCTGTTTACCTGTGAAAACTATGTATGCAAACATTACCACCAGGGCAATGAGAAGAATGCTGTTTGTGTTGCTGCCGCCCAGGTTTACCGTTGTTGGGGTTCCGGGCGTGGTGGTCACAACCGGGCTTTGTGGCTCGCTTCCGCCTTTTCCAAACAGGCTGCCCACGCCTGCAATCAATCCGGGCAGTGCACCCAGCAATGCACTGAGCCAGCCAGGTATTGAGCCGGAGCCAGAACTGCTTCCTGAGCTTGATCCGGTTCCAGAGTCTGATTGTTTGACTGTCTCAATGCTGCCATCGGCATACTCCACAGTTACCGAACCATCCGGATGATAGGTGTAATCTACAATATCCATTTATTTGAAAAGTTTGGGTATTGGAACCCGTATGACCGTATTCACGGGAACCGTTAAGCCTTCGGCAATGATGTTCCCTGTTAACTTGAAATCCAGCTGCGCGCCTGCATTCACCAGGGTGGGAATACTGGTCAGCAGGGCATCTATTGGTACCACTACATTGGCTGTTATCGTGGTATCGCTGGCAGCCTGCAGCGTTGTAAAAAGACTATCATAGGCCGTTCCGATCGGCGTATCTTCCAGTGCAATCTGAATATAATACCGGTTCAGGTTAATGGGTGTACCTGTTGGATTGGTGATAATGACAGGCTGATCCCACATGATGGCACCTTTGCTGATCCGGATATTGGAAGGCAGCATGTAACGTACCAGCAAGGCATTTGCCGCCTGGATTTTACGGGTAAAGTACCAGATCAGGATTGCAATTACTATCAGCCACTTACTTTGCATTTCGTTTTCTCTTGATGATTAATAATATGACGATGACCAGTGTGCCTAGAAATATCAACTGCGTATTGGTGTCGGACAAAAGCTTTCTGAATAGTTGAAAAAACAGCGAAACGGTATTTTTGATCTTCGATACTTTATTGTCCGGTGTTTTAAGTTCCAGTGTTTCCAGGTTCAGGATGTTCCCTGTCGTAAACGTAACGGTATGGTTGGTTTTGTCGTAGCTGACAGCATCGCCGTTGGCTTTGTCGTAATATCTTCCGTCTGTTACCGTCCAGATTATTTCCCCGGAATTATAAATGATGTAACCATAAGTGGGATCATAGATGAAAACCGGTTTGGACGGACTGTAATAAATGCTTTTCGGGTTAAAAGGGCTTTTAGGGTCAATGGCATTATTATTGGAAGCTGCATCAGCAATGCTTTTTGCTTTAATGATCGTATTCCAGTCTTTTTTACCGCCGCTTTCTGCTATATCTTTGACCATGACACGAAGCGTTGCATTGTCAAATGTTAGCTTTCCGGCTCTGCAAACAACCGTTTTCGTGTCTTTCTCTACTTCGAGATTTTTGGTTACCAAAGCAAAGGCTATAATGTCTGACCAATGCAATTTTGTGTAATTACTGGCTATGTAATCACCCAGTAAAGGCCTTAATACAATGTTAGCCTGGTGTGCTTTGTACAGGTCGGGATTGTAGATGTAGTGGCCCCTGATTATGATAAAACCTTCCGGACTGAAACTGCCATGCACATCCATGTCCTCGTAATTAGCAACTTCGGTCACTCCTTCGCCTGTTCCGCTAACGCTTGCCTTTACTGCCATTTTTAAACCTTTTCTTGAAGATGACAAAGAGTATCAATCCAATAAGCGCATACGTAACCCACTGCTTTTGTTTCTTTTCCTGGCTCGTACCCGTAGTGTCGGGACCACTTGGTATACCTCCGTTTTGTGAGCCGCCATTCTGGGTGCCGCCGTTTTGCTGACCGCCGTTTTGAACGGGTTCTGTGTCATTGGCTTCCTGAATGATCAGTCCGGCAACTTCACTGTTGTAATCACGTGCGCCGGGTGCAGCCAGAATATTCTTGTAAATTTTCAACAGATCGGCTTCTCCGAACAGCCGGCTTCCGGCTTTGTAAGAGCGGTATTTGTAATCCAGTGCAGCACCGTTCACCGTATCAGCAATCATGCTCAGGGCATAAATATCTGTCCAGTGAAACTTGACTTCATTGGCACTGTTGTTGACAATCTTGTAAAGGTTATTGGCACTGTCAGGATTGTCGTTAAACGTTTTAGCAATCGAATTCAGCCATATAACTTTCATTTGCGAGATAGGCGGAATGTTGCCTGCTGACACAAAAAAGATTCCTGATGCATCAAAACTTCCGATTGCTGGATTAAGCAGGGTGAAAAGCTCGTTAACGCCTTTTCCTGTTCCACTGGGTACTGATGGTGGTAATAATGCCATGCTACTGTTTGTTAATCTTAGGTAAAAGGAACTTCCAGAAAACAGCGGCTCCTAATGCGATGAACAGGTACGTATTGGTTTGATCCGGTTCAACAGGGGCCGGCGTAGTAGTTGGAACATTAACATCCGGATCGTTTATCGGACTATCCACACCCATATCCCAGAATCCTGTGACTTGATCTCTCTTTACCCAGGAAGTACGCGGGATTACAACATTGGTTGGATCTTTTGGAAATTTGGGAACATGTCTATACTGTTGTACCCAATCTACTTCAAAGCCAATGTTAGACGATTTGCCGGTATATGTTCCCACTTCCTGATTTTTTGTTCTTTCCATAACCTGGTAAGTTTTTTGGTAACCAATACCGGGCGGAACAGGAGGGAAAGGGACGGTGCATTGATCGTTCATGTAAAACGTCAACCTTACCTTGGCAATTAATCTGTCTCCTTTCTTTGGTTCTGATGCCATAGTTTATTTTATGATAAGCCAAAGTATAACCGCTGTTAAAGCAACAGGGATCATGCGTAATCCTGCCAGCTCCTTTTCATACCTGGTTTTGTATTCTCCTACCTGGACCGCTTCGTTATACCGGGCAAGTCCCACTTGCTTTAATTGTTCAATCTGTTTGGCCTTTTGCTTGTTTTCAACTTTTGAGAAAAAGGCACCGGCCACAATCAGGATTCCGCCAATGATCTTTGTGTACCCGGTTGGCAATGCTGCTAATACGCCTCCGGCAGTAGTAATGATACCGCCGCTTCCCGGCATCGCTCCCAGCTTTACAAGTGCCGCAGTGATTTCATTCAACTCGGCCTGGTACTGCAACAGGGATGAATTAGCCTTTGCGATCTGATCCTGCAACCACGCTTTTCTGTCGCTTGGATTTTGCTGGTACAGCTCTGCCGCCGTTCTGAAATAATCGGGCGGTAAGGTTAATTGACCCATGTTTCATAATGCCTTTTCTTGTGCTTGAAAACCCTCTTTTTTCTGCTTTCAACTTGATAGCACAATTATAGGTGTACGCTTGCCATAGTAGCAAATAGGTGTTATCTTGTAGCAACATATGGCAACTTTCAGCACCTTTTAGCAACCCACACTTTTACCAAAATGGATTTTCTTTCAAAATCTGACTTGATCGGGCAGTACAACGTATCTACACGCCGCACGTTTGAAAGGTTAATAGGAAAAGAGGGCAAAAAGATACTGAACTGGAAAGCCGGCCAGCAGCGATTCACGCCCAAACAGGTCAGGCAACTCAGGGAATTGATAGGCGAACCGCTGAAAAGAGAAGAAAAATACGGCTGATTACAGAACGGGTCTTTACTACCTGGGTATTTGCAAGGTATTTTCCGATAGCTACTCCGGGTATTTCAATCCCTATTTGTAAGGATATTTTTCAGCCACAGACATGTTGTTTGTATTATAGCTGGCCAAAAAACATTAATTTTCTTTATTTTGGCTTCCGTTATAACTATAAACACGCACTACATGCTTAAAAATTACACACGCTTTCTGCTTCTGCTTTCCATTGTTTTTTCACATTCTTTGCTGTTCGGCCAATCGAAAAAACATATTCCCTATCCCATTTTGTTTGTACACGGCTGGACTGGCTCGGACGCGACCTGGTATGAAATGCTTGTACAATTAAAAGAACAGGGATGTAACCTGGACATTAACCAAATCGAAAAACGGGCTGGCACCGGAAGTCAAATAAATTTCCAGTTAAATTATGATCTGAGTTCAACAACCCTGAACAGAAATGCCATTGGCCCGCAATATGGTGATGTCTTAGATTTGATGTCTTATGTCAATCCCGACAACGATGTATTTGTAATCAACTTTGATAATTCTTTTCCAACTGTCCAAAGTAATCAGGCTGCCATTGTTAAACAGGGTTTTGCAGTCGGGCTTGCAGTAAGGAAAATTCTTCAGGCAACCGGCGCTGATAAGGTTGTTTTGTTCGGCCACAGTATGGGCGGTCTGGCTATTCGGGAGTATTTACAAAATCCTGAAAACTGGCTGACAAAGGATAACAAGCACCATGTTGCCAAACTGATTACTTCCGGAACGCCGCACCAGGGAAGTGACATAACTACCGGTAATCTGGTCAAATTATTATTCGGCAAAGATGAAAACTCAGATGCCGTCAGGGATATGAGAGTCAACAGTTTAGCTGGAAATTATCTATATGGTGGATTTGAAGGCAATGTTCCGGATTCCTTCAAATCCAAGGACATTGACTGCAATGGTAACTTAAATTACATAACTGGTCTGAATCACAAACCAATGTATTTGAACCTGCATTTTGCATGTATTGTCGGTACCGGTGGAATTAATATTTTTGGTTGGCTTGGAACCGACGATGATGATGTAGTAAAATCGTATAGTGCCAATATATTTAATCTCACGTATGACAAGCCGATGAAAGGAGATTTATTTGTAGTGGACAACTCTAATCAACAGTCTGGCAATACATTGGAAGCCACCTGGCATACCAAGTTGCCGACACAAACTTTCCTGAACCAGTATGCACTGGATGAACCGGCAGAACTGGAACTGGCGTATGAAATAAAGCCGAACAAAACTTATCAGGCTTTCTTTACACCTGATCCCAAAGGAAATGATCTGGATTATGACCGTTTCAAGATCAATTTTGATCAGAGGGGAATTCTGGATTTCAAAACCAACAAAGACAAGTATGGCGGTATTCAATTATTCAATTGGCAAGGTATTGAAATTAAAGAACTGCAAAGAGAAAGCCGCGTAATGATTGATGCCGGTTCTTACTCAATCGGCATATATGGTGCAACCGGAGCTGCCAGCGGTTATCCTTTACACTTTGTCCCATACGAGTTTGCAACGGAATTTTGTCCTTTGCCTCAGCTGCCAGCAATAGTTACCGAAGGCAATGCATCCATCTGTGATGGTGAAAAAGTTACATTGAAACTGGAAAACGCTGGATATGATTCTTATACCTGGTACAAAGACGGTATAAATGTGGGAACCGGTTTATCTGTAACAGTGAATAGTCCGGGAACATATTCTGTACAAGGCCGGAAATGCGGAGTAAGTGAAAAGTCAGTAAATGAAATTGTACTTCAAGTCAAGCCAAAGCCTGAAAAGCCGGTCATTACCATACAGGATAATGCGCTTGTTTCCAGTTCTGAAAAGGGTAATCAATGGTTTGCAAACGGTACTGCCTTAACGGGTGAAAATGGACAGAAATTAACAAGTACCGGTTCCGCTTCGTACTCGGTGAAAGTTACAGAAAACGGCTGCACGTCAGAATCGGATGCATTTACAATTACCGGTTTGGAAGATCCGGATTTAGCCGCCGCAACGGTTATTTATCCGAATCCGGCGACCAAGTTTATTCAGGTCAAGACGCCTTTGAAAGGTGAACTAAACTTCATTATGTTTGACATAAACGGAAAGCAGATTCGCCAGAGCAGGCATGTTAACGGCAATTCGCCGAGCCTTATGTATGTGGATCAAAAGCCGGGAATTTACTTTCTGAAAATCGAATCCAAAAAAGGCAATGTAACCAGACAATTTTTAATTCAATGATAAATCCGGACTGGTCAGGAATTCAGCAACGTGAATGCAGTTAAAGTTAACAGCATTGTATCTTTTATGCTGAATTGACTTGAATCGTTTCTGAATTTTGAACGCCGGCGTATTTGTAGTGCGTACAGCTACCAACTCCCGATTGGAAAGGAAATCAATCAACGTATCATGAGTAACGTTCCGGCTGGGGATGCAGTGATATACAAAAGTTTTATTTCCTTCAATGATCACTACTCCAAAATGCTGAATAAGCGGATATTGGGTTGTAGTGATCAGAATGTCACCTGTTTTAAGTTTTCTGAATAGTGGTATCACAAAATTAATTGATAAGCTTTTTATCTATTAAAAGGTTGGTTATACTTCTTATTACCACGTATAATTTAAATTTTGTCATACATACTTAGTCACCAATAGATAGTAATCCTTTAATAGGAAGGCCAATTAAAATTCCAGCACCAAGTTTTTCAAGAGCTGTCTTGTTACGGTAAGTGTCACCTTTATCTAAAACAGTTTCCTTTAAGAGATTGTCATACAATAGATAAGGCTGTAATGTTATTATCGGCTTGCTTTTCTCCTGATTTAATAAATTAAGCACTAGGCCAGCCTGAAATCTTAATTTACGCTTATGTTCAGCTAATATGCCATCTTTAACATAACCAAATTTCATTGAGTATCCCGGTACAAAATTTTTTCTAGGAAGTCTATAAAATTCCAACCTGTAGTTTACATAAACTTTGTATTTTGATTTACTATCTTTCTTTCGATATAAACCGGATGTCGTTTTCTCTTTAATTACCAAATTGCCATTTGGCTCAAATTGTAAAGTGTCATTTTCATGATACTTAATTTCAGTATAATCTTCTAGATTATTACCATAAATAGGTTCCAAGCCAAGGCGGTATAAGTTTGCTCCTTTTTTATAAACGTCATAAAAGGAATACCAAAAATTTACTTTTGGAGTCCAAAAAACTTTGTTTTCTGGTTTTTCTAAAATTACATCATTATCATCTTTTCCATAAACTTTATAAGCTTTAATACCAATAGTTGGAGAAATAGAAAACCATTGCAAATGCTTGCTTATCCATAGTGGACTTGCTAAATCTCTTTCGGCATCTTTAAGTAATTCGTGACGTACAGATAGACGTGTAAGAATTTTTTTTAAATCATCAACAAGTAAATCTAACTTTAATTTTGTATCACTTTGAATAATTTCATTCACTTCAGTAACAGTTTTGGCGGAATCCAATAACTTATTTGTTGAATATTTTTTTGCCAAAGAAATGTAAAAATCAAGTTCGAATATTATGGGAACAATCTGTTTTCGAAGAATACTAAGTGCTTCGATGCCATCATAATTATTAATCATTATGCTATCTGCATCTTCTATCTTGAAAAATGCTCTATTCTCAATTACTCTATATGCATTGATGTCAATTTCTTCTAAAAAATTTGCTAAAACTGACGCAGAATCAATCATTTCTTTATCCAAATGCAATTTCTTTTTTTCAAAAACTGGCTGATATAATTTGGGAGAATCATTCAAATAGGTATATGTATTAGATTTTACAATTATATGCCTGTTAAACGCCAAGTCTACAGTGCCGTTGTATTTACCTGCTTCTACTATTGGTACATTGTTTTCTTTTTGACCAGCCTCCAATTCTAAAGTGGATATACCTCTATTTGTAGGAATTCGCCCACTTAATTTTACACTTGTTTTACTACTTACATCAATACTAAAACCTGCTTGTGGGGATTGTTCACCTACAAGTACTAATTCCATATCCTTTTTAATTATGTGATTGAAACCATAATCAGATACCATTCTTGATGTAGTAGGTTTATCAGATGTCAGTAGTTCTGATTTAAAATTAAATAATTGATTTGTAGAAAATTTTAAATTACTAATTAAAGTTCGTTCACCATTATTTTCTAGTTTACCTGCTTTCTGAAAACTTTTGTATACTCGCCTGTCCTCTTGTGCATGGAGATTGAACGATATGACGAATAACAAAAAGAGGGCTTGTTTGAAAATACAGACTAAACGATGTTGTATAGAGTAGATCATAGAAATAATATGTAAGGTTCTACTAAATTTAGTTACTAGATTTAATTATAGTATTTGGTATTATAAAGATTTATTTAACGGTGTGAAAATAAAAAATCTAGTACTTTCATAATTAATATGTCACCTTTTTTAACTTTATAAGTATTATTACTCCACAATTAACATTGTCTATAAATGATCTTAATCGATACGGATTAAAAGGACAAAGGCTAATTCCTGTACCTTCCAGTCATTGACAATATTTTTATACATACTTTTAATCATTTCATGACAGGATGCAGCCAGGTAGCCGGTATCGAGTCCGGCTATGTAATCGTTAACCTGAGCCAGTTTCAGCTTTTTTACCTCTACAACCAAAACAGTCCCTATTGATTCACCTTTCAGAAATTCTTCAAACTTGGCACCTTTGTAATACTTTGCCGGGTTCCAAAGCCTTAAAGTGGTATGTACATGTGAATTCAGCTTGTTGTTCCAGTTGTGTGAGTATGTAAGTGCGGGCAGCTTTTCCATTATTCGAATCCGGTTTGAAAGTTTTTAATGTTCTTGATTTTTGTGATTTCACAGGCAGTAAAAAAGGCCTCAATGAAGTCGTTCCAGTCTTTTACAGTTCCGTCGGCATAGAGATTTAAGAAAAGGTCCGGTTCTGCCAGCATTTCAGGGTAAATATTGATTGTACTTTCCCGGCCTGATGGATTGACATAGATACTTCTCAAAGTCCCATCCTTCCAAACTTCCCATGTACCGAAAACAGCATAGGGAACTTCCTTTCTGGTAACTTTCATTTAGCATTATTGTCCGGGTAAAGCATGGCGAACATTTGCTGGTAATGATCCGCATACCTTGCATACATATTGGGCGAATACATTTTCAGAATATCTTTTTGAGGGTTTTCCAACGGTATGATAATGCCGCCATAATGTCGGAAATGTTCGCCGGCCTTGGATGTGGCTTTGTCAATATCCTTCTGAGGTACATACATTTCTGTAAGAAACTGCACGTACCTGGATGAATCATAGTTAACATTGGGCGGATCAATGTCACGCTTTGAATTTTTGATTACATTTTCTTTTTCCACTTTCTGCATGTGGGAAAACATTCTGTTTCCGAAAATGTCCGTGGTATAAACTGGCTGTGAAATTTTTACAGTCCGGTAATCAAACGTTGTAGTCGTGACCATCGAGAAAGTTTCCAGTGCTACAGTATATGGATTGAGATTGTCCGAATGAAGGATTTTCGACGCTCCCCAGATACGGCCGCGAATGTAACGGTTCCGGAATTTTACCTGTACTTCCTTGCGTTCCGATAAAACAGTTTCAATCTGATGGCCTTCAATGGATTCTGATTTTTCAACTATTTCAGTCTGGATAAAGTACCTTCCATTTTCTTCTATCAGCTTTTCACCTTCCTGCAACCGGATGTTGATTTCAGGTGCCTTTGTCATGTATTTGCTGACATAGGCAGTCAGCTTTTTAATGTTCTGGATTGCATGGATTTTAGTGGATGGCGGATTGTTCCAGTTGCAGGCAATTCCGCTGTTGAATGCTTTCAGCTGCCTTTTCTTTTCTTCATTTACGGCATCGGCTTTATTGAATTTCTGGGACATGGCCCGGCAAGCCTTCCTTTTTTGCTCAATCCTTTCATAAAGCATATCTTTACGAACGTACCAGCCATTTTTATAAATGTAGTTCTGCCGGTTCCGGAACCGGGTTACATAGCCAAGCCGCTCAATGAACTGGTTCCATTTTCTGTTGATCCGGTCCGCAGGCAAGCCGCGGTCAATGATCAGGTGAAAGTGAATGTTTCCGTTTTTCTGGGTTTCAGCAACCCAAATGTAATTTTTTACTCCCCACCCGGAAGCACCTTTTTCTTTATCGCCTGTAAGCCATTCAATGAACCTGAGAAAACATTCTTTTTTGATATCATTATCACAATGAATCTGTTTTGCCGGCAGCGTAAGCGTGAGAAATGAAGGATAAATTTCCTGTGATGGAAAAGACTTGGGAAAAGCCATGGATGTGTTCAACTGAATAGCCGTCAGGTAATTTTCAATAATGCCTTTTACTTTTCTGCGCGTACCTGGCGACATGTAGCCGTTCCATTGTCCGGATGCACCTTTTTCCAGATTCATGAGGCTGTTCAGATTCTTTTGTGATAAGTCCGGTTTTACAATAATCTGGTTTCCGAATTCATCATACGAGTAATTAATGAACTTCTTCTGAATGATTACAGAGTGCGGTTTGAACTTGGCGTACTTCTGAAAGTCAAATTCTGTAATACGGTTTTCCAAAGGGCGGAGAATATCGGCTGCTGACATGATTAAAAATGCCGGTAATAGTGATTAAAAGGGAGTTTTTAAACTTTCGGAGTTCGATTTTGGAACGTATGAGCACTTTACGGGTGGAGTCGACGCTTTGATAAACCCATTAAAAAAGGTCTCAGCCTGGACGTAAGAGTAAAAGGACTATACATTTGTTCTTTCTAGAAAAAACCTATCTGATAAGTCAAATGTTTGAATTGATAGATCGTATGATTCCTTATTCGAATTGGGTGAAGGTTCCATTCGTCGTAGGTGCATTTCTTATGTTTATAGCAGTGGTAATAGCTCTGTTTACTAAACCATTGCCTGAAAAAAATTCTCAAGTTCAAAAGCCAGTTTCCACCCAACAGCCTCAAAAGGTTACTAAAAAGAAAACTGAAGGAGATATTAAAAGGAAAAAGTCGATTAAGAAAAAAACAACAAATACAAGTGACGAGTCGATCAATCAACAAAACAATGTTGGGTCTAATCAGGCCAATGTTAATAAAGGCATTAACAATGGCATTATGGCAAATGATCTTACTGTCAATCAAACCACTAACAACTATGGTCCACAGCCTCGTACAATAACTTCTGCAGATATTAATTATTTTGTTACTAGTTATCCAGATACAACAAAACAAATAACTTTTGTAGGTGTAAATAAGATAGACAATGAAATGACAAACGTAAAGAATCAAATCATTGCTCATTTGAGAGCTAAGGGGTACCATAATATAAGTGAGAGTATGAGTATGGCTATTTCTTTAAATCCACGTACTGGTATAATCTATTTCGAAGATCAATTGGGTCAAATAGTTTTTGAAATATCACCGAATAACTAACATCATATTGAAGTTCAACACCATGACTTTTATTACGATTCATAAACATTGAATTGGAATCAAATACAACCAATACACCATATGGATTCTACGCTGTCTAAATTCTTCGAGTTAAACTCTGTTAAATTATTTTTTAAAGTAGAATCTATATTTCTCTTTTAATTCAATCCGCACACGCTCATCAACAGACAATTGATATACGTAGGGAAAAGGACAATGTTCATCCATCCACTTTACCCATTCCGCGCGCTGCGCATCGTGATCAGGCTCTGACCAACAATCATTATCCAAAAATTCAACGATCCATAAACCAGTATCTTCGCATTCTTCCCATCCGCTTGCTATGTAGGTTAAATGATGTCCGCAGTACGGGCACAGGTTCCAATATGTGAATTTGTGATCAGCTTCGAGTATTTGAAAGCTATACTTTGCTTGTATTGGCTCTGGAATCCGCCATTCAATAAAAGATCGTAATGACATGGGTTCGGAACTGTTAAGGTTTTAAACTCTGTTTATAGTTTTACAAAGCATAATTATTTACTTACGCGTATTTGAGGCAGAATCAAAGAACATCAATGTCATGTTCCAGGCATAAAAAAGAAAAGCTTTGAGTAAATTCATTTCAATGTCTTTTGTGAGGAGTGTATGACATGGGATAGAAAACCGGCTTGCTGTCGCTTTGCTGTATACGTAAATCAATAAGTTCTTTTTGTAAAACAGAAATAAGCTCAGTTTGATAATTGATCAGATCAAACATTTCCTGAACTGTATTCTTCATTTTACCCGGATGCAGCCATTCAAAAAGTTGCATGCTACGTTCCTGTAAGTCGCCTTCATTAATCAGGCTGATTTGCATTTTCAGTTCATCTTTTTTCATTGGATAAAAGACATAGATTCAAACGGGATTTTTTTCTGTCTTTCACCGTCCAGATATACCAGACAGGATTTTGTCACTTGTAAAATCAGCATCCCAAATTCCCACCTTCCACAATTCAGGTAAGCGATGTAATCATTACCATAATGATCTGCTACTTGCTTATAAATGATACTGCTTCTGGGAATTGTAAACCTGTGGCCGGCCTCAAACTTTTGCTTGTTTGTCATTGGGCAATTCCAAAATTTTCGTTTTGAAGAATTCTAAACCTGTTGCTTCTTTTTCGTTAATGGCCAAGATCTGTGCATCTTTCCATTCTTCCCATTTGAATACGGTTCGCATTTTTACAATCTCCAGATCGTCAACTATTTCCTTGACGGGTTCCTGTGAGCAAAGGCGAAAGGCAAGGTTTATGGCGTTCCTGAACTCCTCACATTCGATTTGCAGCCAGTACATTCTTTTGATGTATAACCTTCGCTTTAATTCTTTCGGATCTTCGGTGGGTATTTCGTGACAATCCCGGTTATGTATCTGCAGTTTCTTCCGGAGCAGTTCCAAGGTAGTCATGCGGACTTACTTATTTGGACAGCCCGAACAACTGCGCTGCTTCCATTTCTTCATTTTGCCGGATCAAGTCATATTGTCTTTTGTCCAGGAAGAAACCTTTTGTTTTGTAATCGAAGGCAATTCCATAATGGTTGAAAAGAAATAGCAAGTCGGATTGTAAATGCATGAAGTCTTCCTTCTTCAATCTGGAGTAAACATTTGTAAATGTTAATCCCCAACGTTCTTCCAGGTCTTTAGTAAGCTTCATTTTGGGAAAAGAACCTGGTAAATCCTCACGCCACATCTTCCAAAATGAGGATGGCTTTTCCATTACGGTTCCATTTTGTAAATCCATTTTGTTTTTTAATGGTTAGTTTTTGTAATTTGATAATGATTCGCTGTGCAATAATAATACGTTTTGGTTCATAAAAGCAAACATAATGTTTCATTTATTTTAAATTTTTTCAGTTAATGGTTTATGATATTGATTTTGGTCTGTTAATCAAAGAGTTAATAAAGAAACATAATGTTTCATTAGAAGACGTTTCGAGCCGAATTGGTTATACCCAGCAGGGTTTCGGTAAAATATTGAAAAAAAAGGATGTGAATACGGAAGTTTTAAAGAAGGTATGTGATGCCTTGGATGTTGAGATGGATTATTTTTTATCCAAGAATATTAGTCAAAAGGGAAAAGCAAATATTGCCGGGGATGGGAATGTACAATATAAAGGCAGCAACAATGCAATGAATTCCGATACCAACAAATTACACATACTCGAAAATGAAAACCAGCATCTTAAAAAGCAGATTCAGCTGCTTGAACAAATGGTAGAAGTATTACGAGGAAAGACCTGAATCAATCTTAAACCTAAATACATCACTCAATGCTAAACACACACGCACAATGTCCATTTACACACATTACTGATGGTGAAAATGTTAGAAGTTGCAAATGCATCTTTTATGAAAAACTTCCATGCTATGAAAAAAGGCAAATTAAGATCAGCATTACCAACATTATTCAAAAAGGAAACGCGAACATTGCCGGCAGCGGAACAGTACACTACAAAGTAAAAAATGACGAATCTCAACAACTGATTGAGTATCTAAAAAATGAGAATAAGTTATTGATGGAACTGGTGGAAATCCTTAAAAGCCGGGACAAATAGCGGGACAAAACCTATTCAAAAATGATCAAATTAAGTACGGGACAAATAAAAGATATCGTAACTATCAGTGTATTAGCAGGGTGGGGGTTCTGGTTCTCAGAATCCCTCTCTCTCTGCAATAATCAATATCAAAACATAACAAAAGCCTTCAAATCAACCATTTGAAGGCTTTTTTTCTTTCAACACTATGCTAAAATGTTCAAAAATTCTCAATATGTTAATGAGCAGTTGAACGCAGAAAAAATTGCTCACCGAACTATCCGTAACGTACTGTTTATGAATATGTTTACGGCGTAAACATCTTGATTTTAATAGGCTGCAATCATAATTTTAATCACTTAAAATTTAATTGCTATGTTAACGAAAAGCTTCACGTTGCTTTTTTATCTCAAAAAACGCAACAATTATGTCAAAGGTAAATTGCCAATCTACATGAGATTGACAGTTGACAGCCAACGGATTGAAATTAGCACCAAAAGGGAGTGCGAGCCGGAAAAGTGGAATTCATCAGCTGGCAGGAAGAATGGTGTCAAAGAAGATGTAAAGCTTCTCAATGCGTATCTGGACACCCTTCAATCCAAAGTTTATGATGTTCATAGACAGATGATCGAAGCCGGTCGAACCGTTACAGCTGAATCTGTAAAGAATGTTCTCGTTGGAAGTGCGGGAAAGCCTAAAATGATTCTCGAGATTTTTCAGGATCATAATGACAAGATGTCGAGATTGGTAGGTACAGACTTTGCTCCCGGTACCTTGGAACGTTATAAGACCTCGTTTGAGCATACCAAAGAGTTTATAAGGTACAAGTATAAGACAGCCGATCTTGAAATTGAGAAGCTTGATTACGACTTCATCGCCGATTATGAATTCTGGATGAAAGCGGTTCGCAAATGCAGTCATAATACGACAATGAAGTACCTGTCAAACTTCAAGAAGATCTCTCTTCTATGTATTGTCTTAGCCCCTTTTTAGTTGGACAATTTTTTTAATTTGGTTGTGTTACAAACCATTGCTTCTTCCCATTTTTGTTGAGGTATTATGAAGCCAATTGAACGGTGTAACCTACTTTGGTTATAGTGCGTGATGAAGCGCTGAATTGTTTCTTTAGCCTCATAGTAACTGGCAAATTCGTTACGTTCAATCACTTCACGTTCCAGAATACTGTGAAATGCTTCAATATAGGAGTTTTCTTCTGGGGTATTAAAATACTCCCCTTTCACCGGACAGCGTAAGGATGAAATTAATTTTAATTAAGATGCTTTCGCATTGTTCTCGAAAAAAAGATCATCAGGAATGTAGCCAGTACCTGTGTGTTTGCGTCGGCGGTTGTAAAATTCCACATACGTCTTTACTCCGCGATACAAATCCATCCCGCCATTGGGAGGGTTTAGATATATATATACTCCTGTTTAAGCGACCTCCAAAATCGTTTGATGAAAACATTGTCAAGAGCCCTTCCTTTTTCGTCCATGGAAATCTGAATTCCCTTCTCCAACAAAGGGTTAACAAAGCCCGGGCTTGTAAATTGACTACCTTGATCGGTATTAAATATTTCCGGTTGCCCTTCGGTACGCATGGTATCTGAAAGTGTTTCCCGGCACCACTCCATACTCATCGTATTAGAAATACTCCATCCCACAATTCGACGGCTGTAAACATCAATGATGGCAAACATATACACAAACCCTCTGAACATTGGAATGTACGATATATCGGCCTGTCAGACCTGGTTGGGACGTTCTATTTTCAGTCCCTTCAATAAGTATGGATACTTGTAGTCAGCAGGATTGGCTCTGCTCAGATTAGGCTTAGCGGGGCGGCCCGTGCCGGTAAATTGTGCGCAAATTCATAAGTCTGTAAAGCCTTCTCACTCGCTTCACGCCAACAGGATACCCTAAGCCAGTCAGGTAATCACGCATCCGCTCTACTCCATAAAAGGGGCAATCCAGAAATTGACGATCAATAACTTTCATCAAGCGCTGATTCAATAGTGACTGCCCTCTGGGTTTTAAATAGTAGCTACTGTGCTGTATGCCAATTAACTTGCATTGTTGCGAAATGCTTAATGAGGTATATTCAGGGGAAATAAGGCCGCGTTTCTCCCTCACGCTCATTTCCCCAAGACCTTTTTTAAAAAATCCACTCGGACTTGCAGCTCTCCGATTTTGGAATATAATTCTTTCTCCTTTGTATTTTCAGCGTCATGCCCAGTCGGTGGAGATTCCTTACTGAACACTAGCTCTGCCTTTTCCAAAAACTCTCTCTTCCAGGCCGTTATCTGCGTTGGATGAATCTCATACTTAGAGGCCAGTTCCTGGACGGTTTGAACCTCGTTGATCGCTTCAATGGCCACCTTGGCTTTGAAGCTCGCGCTGAATTTTCTACGTTCTTTTTTCATAGTCAACTACTAAATTAGAAATTTAAGTAGCTGTCCAGATTTTTGGGAGTATTATAGTTACGCTTAATTTTGATTATAAGTTGGATAATAAAAACCATGTGAGTAGCAGCACGATTTCTCGAACTGAGGGTACTTTTGAATTGCCTGGGGCTTTCTATAGTTATACATATTATTGATAAAATTGAGACAGCTACAGGCAAAGATTAATCAGTCTGATTGTAGATTCGTACGAATTATACGATAATACTTATGTCCTTGGCTTAATCGAATATATTGCGAACACATAGTGGGGCGTGATATATTCTGTCTAACACCATTCATTTATCTGACTTGTTGCAAATAACCTTAATACTGATAAAGTAATTGTTTTCTGCATTTTTAAAAATTCCCGATTTTGCTTACACTAGTGTCCAAAAAATAGGAAGTACTACAATGTTTACCTGTCATTTTCAACCGGGTTCAGGCTTAAGGCCTTGCCCGGTTGAAAGGTTTACAGAGTCCATGCGATAGTTTTTCTAATGGACATTGAAAGCTATGTAACATGTACTTATTTCAATCTTTAATTATTGCTTCACAAACCTGAGAAGCTTTTCACGGCCGTTTACCCGTAGAGATAAAAGATATACACCCCCAGCCAGGCTGCTGGTATCTATGGAAGCAGTTCCATGTATGATCCTGACAGTTCTTCTTAGCTCGGCTTTGCCATCAACCGAGATAATGGTTGCTTCGGCACTGTCCTGACTTGCTGGATCCAGATTCAGGTGAAGCACGTCCCGGGATGGATTTGGAAAGGCAAACAAGCCATTCTGATTACCGTCAGCATCAACGCTCCGCACTCTGCTGTATGCAAAACTTCCATTCGTGTCAACCATTTTCAGCCTGTAGTACCGCTTGCCTGCAAAGCTAAATGTCGTCAGGGGATTAGAGTCTGAAAACTGAAAGGTAGACTGCCCATTGTAAGCAAGCTGACCAATACGCTCATAGTGTACCGCATTGATGCTGCGTTCAATTTCAAACCGTTCAAAACCAACTGCATCTGACACCTTCCAATCCAGGGCTACGGTGCCTTCTGCCCATCGTGCGGTGAAATCGGTAAGACGGACGGGCAGGGGAGAAGTAGTTTCCGTACTTCCTAATGTAAACGGGCTCCATTTACTGATTATGTTGCTGGTTACAAAGCCGCCCTCAACATTTCCTGAAATGTCACTGTCACCTTCATTAATCCAGCTACCATTCACCAGATGCGCCACTGCAAGGTCTTTAATGTTGGTAATGCCAGTGTTATTGTACTGGTCCCAGTAAATTGAAACAGTACCTTCGGCAGTGCTAACCGGGGTCAGTGTCCAGTACTCCTGTGCATTGCGTGCAACAAGGGGCATGCTGCCAGCGTTAGTAAATGCCCCGTTTCCGGCATCTCCTTCTTCATACTTTGCCAACAAACCATCCGGATTATCAGACAGATCTACACCCACTGGCTGGTAAGACAATCCATTGCCAACCGGAAAAACAAATGCACCTTCTCCCTGTTTGGCTACAAAGCCGTTGATGTGGCTGGTGTTTGTCGGCGGGTTGATCGTACTCACACTGGCATCAGGCCCAAAAGTAAAAGCGTTTTCAGGCACCTCATTCGTCAGTATCCCTGCAACAAAGGAAAGGCTGCCACTTATTTTAACCGGGGTTGAAAATACGACTCCTGCGGCGTTATCAACCGTAACGTTAGTTGCATATACGGGTGATCCGGTGATCTTTTGCGGACTGCTGCCCTCTAAAAGCAATTCACCGGCATCAGCCTGGTTCATAGGCACAAAGTTGGTTACATTGCCCGAGGCTGCAATCATACCCTCGTTTTCTAAATTACTTCCTTCCTGGTTAAGAAAGTCCCCATTAACACGGACTTTGGCGCCGGGTGAAATATACAAGCCCGCACCGTTGTTATACAGAGCAGGAGTTTGAGCATAGGTGCCAAGGCTCAAACCCATTGACAGCATTGTGATCCAATATTTTTTCATGATGGTACAGTTCAGATTATGGTTACATAACCATCCATTTCTAATTGACTTTATAGATTGAGAAATTGGCCCTACTGACACCCAAAAGCCCTGCATCCAGTGCTGTTGAACCCGTCAAGCCAAAAGATAATCTGTCACCAGCCCTTAGGTTATAAAGAGAGCTGATGCTTGTCTCTGAAATGGTTAATGACAGTAATACCAGATTAGCACCACTAAACGAACGGTTGTCAATTAGCGTTGAAACTCCTGCACGGGTTCTTACAATGCCGATCCCCGGGCTGTTTGCTAACATTGCCGCTTGTAATCCATTACCGTACTTAAATGTATAATCAATATTATATACGCCGTCCGCCGGAACTATGTAAGTATAATCAGAATCAGAAAAAAGGGAAGTTTCTCCAACCGTCCTCTCGGCCGCCAGGAAGTTTACAGCCCGGAACCCTGTCGGAAACAGGCCCAAACTAAGAAGGCTTATTCCTGCTGATTTTCTTGCTGCAAATACAGATGTATTACTGCCCGAAGGCGTGGCCCAGCTACCGTCACCACGAAGAAAAGTGTTTTCATTTGCGGTTCCTGTTGCAGAAATCTTTGCCGCGGTCACTGATTTATCCGCCAGTTTCTCAGTAGTTACTGCGGCATCATGAATCTTTTCACTGGTTACTACATGATCAGCAATGGTTGTTTCTGCAGAACTGCTGATGGTAACATCCCCTGTAAGCGTAGCCGGATTTTGCGGGGCGTAAGGAGCAGTTGCACCTGTAAGGTACACCTGTCCTGCTGCTGTGCCGTTGGCAAGCACATTACCTTCACCGGATTTATTAAGTGTTACCCATTCAGTACCGTTGTAATAGTAAAAACCCGGTGTATTGTCAGTCTGATAAATCAGTAATCCACTGGCAGGTGCATTTATCCCATCACGCTGGCTCATGTTCATACGTGGTACCAGCATACCTTGTGTAGTACTGCTTACATCCAGTGCTGCCGAAGCATCCGGAACGGTATTAATGCCTACATTTTGCTGGGAATGGGCACTCTGATAAAGGAAAATAGCCAAAGCTACAGATAGAAAGTTTTTCATTTAATCTAATGTTTAATTGATATAAGGATTTCGGCATCAATATAACGGTGATTATATGTAATACAAACTAATTCTATAATTATTTGTAATAATTTCACTTTCAACTAGAACAATTTGTATTATTTTAGATGTTAGATTAAGTTAGATTGTATTCAATCCTAAACTTGCCTAATCATATAAAGTGGAAATAGGTGTAAATTTTCAAATGTTGAAAGAATACCTATTTATTATAATGAAGGTTACCAGAACAAAATAGCTGCATATTAGAATTAAGCCTATTCTAGAATATGAGCCAAATAATGTTTTGTTACTTAAAAAACCTTACTAGGTAATTGAATACCATTGGCTTGAAGACAACCATTAAACTGTACGGGAGAAAAGTAGGAGAGGAGTAAGATTTCAGCGGTCAAATTAGCAGCAGATCTGGATCTTTGATGTAGTATTCCCGACAACCTATTCCAGTAGAAAAAACATGGAACTCTACGAGAAAATTGAAGCAACTGTCCTATCAACTGCCATTCATCGTGGCGCTGAAAAAAGTACCTGTCCTTCGGAAATTGCACGCATGCTGTTTCCCGACGATTGGCGTAAACACATGAAAGATGTACTTAAGGTAGCAATTGATTTGCATAACAAAGGCAGCATAGTAATAACACAAAAGGGAATGCCTGTCGATGTCAAGAATATTAAGGGGCCGGTCCGGATTAAAATTACTTAGAAATAAAGGTATGTATTATAAGGCTGCCGAATTAATTGAGAGCAATCAAAAATCATGGTATTTTTTCGAAATATCGATCTCTAAGGTAAACTGAAATTCCCAATGCCGATGATAAAAGGGATTATCCTTATAAACAATCTGGCATTGATTTCTTCTCAGAATAAAATTACTTGCTTGTTCGCGAAAACGATCGACTGAATAAATAAGTTTTTCATTTCTTTATTCTATGCCATTGGACCATTTTCTATTTAATTAGCCAATTTCAGTCATTAGCCAACCTAATAATTTTCGTAAAACAATGTTGAAATGGAAGGTTCTTCCACGTCTCAGATTTTGACAGCGCATCCATGGCGTAAGACACAAGTAAAACATTATTTTTATTTAGTATAAATAATATTACTTTTGCGGAAATTAAACAATCGCTTGATGAAAGTAAGATTACACTCCCTACTATTCTTTGTCGCCTCCATCTGTTCCATCCAGCTCGCTTATGCCCAATCTGATTCAGGAGTAATTTGGGGGATCGTGATGGATAATAATAAACAACCTATCCCGTTCGCTTCTGTTATTGTGAAGGGAACCAATATGGGCACCACCGCAGGCGGTGACGGAAGTTACCGGCTTGGTAATTTGCCCAAAGGAAACGTTTCAATCAGAGCTTCTTTTATTGGGTATGCGATTCAGGATAAGAATACTACACTTGATTCGGGATCAGAACAAAGCCTCGATTTTGAACTGAAAGAAAGTTCTTCCCAACTCGATGAAGTGATTGTTTCTGCAGGACGCCGGGTGGAGTCGCTGGCAGAAACGCCGTCATCTGTAACGGTCGTCAATGCGAAGGAAATTGGTGCACTTTCTACCATAAGCCCCAACATTGCCAACATTCTGGCGTTTTCGGTTCCGGGTTTGGGCGCTTCTACCAATCAAACCGGGAACTCGGGACAAACATTGCGCGGTCGTAACCTGCTGGTGCTTATTGATGGCATACCGCAATCCACTCCTCTCAGGGCAGGAGGTCGGGATATCCGCTCAATTGACCCTTCGGTGATTGAGCGTGTCGAGGTGATCAAAGGTGCCACGGCTATTTACGGAAACGGTGCCGATGGCGGGCTGATGAACTACATCACAAAAATGCCAAAGACTGACCGGAAAATCGGTGGATACAGCCAGTTGACCATTACGGGCAACACCCGTGGAGATAGCACGCTGGGTTTCCGTGCCTTGCAGCAGCTGTACGGACGCGTGGCCAAGTTCGATTACATAGTAAGTGGAATGTACGAAAAAACCGGCGTATACAGGGATCCGAAAGGGCTGGTGA
This sequence comes from Dyadobacter sediminis, assembly GCF_005860765.1. Classification (GTDB taxonomy): domain Bacteria; phylum Bacteroidota; class Bacteroidia; order Cytophagales; family Spirosomataceae; genus Dyadobacter; species Dyadobacter sediminis. The sequence goes on from NZ_VCEI01000025.1 coordinate 533,472, forward strand.
TATCTCCTGATTACGGGCTGGGCGAAACCAAAATATACAATGCATTCGCGAAGGTGGGTTACAATTTCAATGCTTCCCAGCGCATTGAGGCGATGTATAATTATTACAGTTCCAATCAGCATTCGGCTTATGTTGCCAAAGCCGGCATTTACGGAGAGTCTCCCGCGATCGGCGTATGGGGAAACCGGAAAGGAATTGACGAGGGAACCCGTTACAACCACAATGCTAATATTCAGTATACCAATAAAAATATGGTTGGCCGGACTTCTCTGACTGCCAATGTGTATTTGCAGGATTTCTGGACGGTCTATTCCAATTCGGAATCATTTTTTGGCAGCGGGCAATCAGCGATCATTTCTACAAAGAGAGGTTTCAGACTTAATCTAAACACACCCTTCACTGTTTCGTCCAAACTATCGGGCGACGTCACTTATGGTGTAGATATATTGAACGATAAGACGGAACAAAACCTGGTCGACGGCCGCTCCTGGGTGCCGCGCATTAATATGAACAACCTGGCGCCCTACGCCCAGCTTACAACCCAATGGTTTGATTACCTTAACCTTAAAACCGGCCTGCGTGCTGAAAATATTAAAATGGACATTGCCGATTACGCCACGCTGGCCACGGGTCCCGACGGCGCAGGAAGCATCAATGTAACAGGCGGGAAGCTGGATTACAACGCGTTTGTGTTCAATGCCGGGCTTCGGTATTCAAAATATAAACGGTTCAATCCGTTCGTCAGCTATTCGCAATCGTTCTCGATTTTCGATCTGGGAAGGATATTAAGGGCTGCAAACGAGAACACGGTGGCCGGTTTGCAAACCGAGCCGATCATTGTAAACAATTATGAAGTGGGTTTCAGCAGTGCACTGGGGCCATTGAATGTGTCGGCAGCCTATTATTACAGCACATCGAAACTGGGTTCCAATTTATTGCTCGTGGATGGTAAATACGTGGCGGAACGGTTGCCCGAGCGGGTTTGGGGTTACGAATTCCAGGTGGATTATCAGGTCACGAACAACTTCGTTTTGGGAGGTAATTATGCTTTCGTGGAAGGCAAAGGAGACAAGGATGGCGACGGTAATTTCAACGGCCCAACCGATAAATATCTGAACTCGAACCGCATTACGCCGGTGAAAATCGCGGCTTATGCCAGGTACAACAAAGCCCGTTTCAATGCAGACCTGAACTGGTTGTATGTAGGCAAGCGCGACCGGTTTGCACCCAACGAAAAAGGCATTTATCCGATCGGGGAAGGGCCTATCGAATCCTACAATACATTCAATTTGTCTTTGGGATATAAAATTACGGAAAGCCTGAAAGCTGATCTGGGTATTGAAAACTTGCTTAATACTGTTTATTACCCGGCTATTGCCCAGTTTTACGGAACAGCCATTGATTACCGGAGAGGAAACGGGCGCAGATTTAACCTTACTGTAGGCTACCGGTTCTAGCGAATATGAAATTTAAAAAAGTGGTCAGCTTTTTACACCTTTGGCTCGGACTTGTGTCCGGGCTTTCTGTGTTTTTGATTGCCATCAGCGGCTGCCTCTATGTTTTTGTCGACGAGCTCAAACCCATCGTTTACCACGAACGTCTTTTTGTTGCGCCGGAAAACAAGGAAAAGCTCCCTTTGACCCAATTGCTGAGCATTGCTCAAAACACACTCGGGAAAGATAAAATCATCACAAGGATCGAAATGGCCAATGCGCCGGACCGGTCGGTAACGTTCCGGTCGCAAAAGAATAACCCAGACGGATTGACGCACTGGGACTATTTTGAATATTACTACCGGGTATACATCAATCCATATACGGGGAAAGTAATTTATGTAGAAGACTCGAAAAACGAGTTTTTTCAGCTTGTACTCGCATTGCACATGCGAATGCTTTTTGGAGAAAAAGTAGGGCATTACGTAGTCGGGTATTCGGTGCTGAGCTTCATCATTATATTGATCTCCGGCGTGATTCTCTGGTTTCCCAAGAAATGGACAGCCAAAAGCATCAAGAATCATTTCACTGTTAAATGGCGCGCAAAATGGAAAAGACTCAACTACGACCTGCACCAGATCCTTGGACTTTATGCATTTTTTATTTTGTTACTAACTTCCCTGACGGGCTTGGTCTGGGCATTTGACTGGATGCAGGATTCCGTACGTTTTGTAGCAAATGGCGGCAAAAATATACAAAAGCCGGCTCTGTTAGTTTCGGACACCTTGCAGCCGCAAGCTGTTTCCGGGTTGGATCAGGCATTCACAACAACGGCAACTGGCTACCCGGATGCGTATGCTTATTTGGTATTATTGCCGGCCAAAGCCACTTCTACGATCAATACATTGGTCTACAAGAAAGACTGGAACCGCTTCGACCGCCTGCTGATCGTATTTGACAGATATTCCGGAAAAATGCTTTCCAATACTTCCTTTCAAGATCTAAATAATGGCGATAAGGCCTATCAGCTCAATTTTGATCTACATACTGGCGCATACATGGGGCTGTTTGGAAAAATTCTCTCCTTCTTTTCAGCCCTGGCATGCTCCACATTACCTATTACAGGTTTTTACATTTGGTGTGGTAAAAGAAAAAAGGAAAGATTAGTCCGAAACGGCAAAGTCCATGCTAGATTGATTTAATATCTAGGATGTTGATCTCCCACCAGCAATGTAAGTAGCCTTAATCCACAAACGGTTTAAAAGGGAATAAAATAACTTTTCAAACTACTTTAAGGATTTAAATATGGTATTCAAATTGAAATTCCCATAATAACCTTATCAAAATGGAAATTATTTCTGATAGTTAACAAGCTACTGGCTTTAACATTTGTCAGATCATAGTTCAGGATTATCATCTTACTTAATCAAGTTATTACAAGCTTTTAAGGTTTATCTTTGGATATATCTATTGAATATTTTCGGCATGTCCCATTATTTTTTTTAATGAATTAAAACCATACAATGCTAGAACTGACTGTCCGGCTCTCAACCCACTTACTATGGCACCTTCCATATGTCCTACATTCAAGCCGAAATTGATCCAGTCTCCGGTAAGGAAAAGGTTGGAAAAGCCTGATTCATTCGTTTTAAAACGGTATTTGTCAGTTCCGGGCCTGGCAAGAGCATAGTAATTGGTTGGATCTATATTCAGGCTAAAATGCTGTTTCATAAGCTTATCTATCCCATTTGACTGCTCCGCCGGCCCGTCGGGATCAATCAGCAGATTAAGATCAAATCCGGTAGGATAACCTGCTGTTGTAGCTTTTGGCCAAAACCAGCCCATCTGATCATGCAGCCATTGTTCAGTAAGGCCTATCAGTCTGGCTTTCTCTCGTTCAGGGTAATGGTGATCGGTAAAAGGGGGAAGCTTTGATGGGACCTGGTAGGTGCCGCAGAAGTAACTAAGCTGTTTCGGCATGTTGTCGGGATTCCAGTTTTCCTGCGGAAGAATAAGATTCATGCTTGTCCATGAATACAATGGATTGGCATAAATTAAAGTATTGGGTTCCATTCCCGACTCAATTCCCCATTTGGTAACATCCATGCCAAGTTCTTGCGGGTTTTTCCTGACCCATAGCGATATTCCAAAGGTGGGTACCATTTTCACATGATCCACCATATCTTTCCATTTTTGATCCTTCTCTATAATTTCAGAACAGATATCTTTAAGCGCGGCGGCAGGTATTCCTAAAATGATCTGATGAAAATCCATTCCCTTTTTCAGAACAATGGTTTCAACTTCCTTCCACGGAGACCAGGATGATTCCAGGTCTATTTCATTGTTCTGTAATTCAATGGCCTCTTCTTCTGCTATTTGCCCGTACAATGGCTTGCTTGGCCATGCATCAAGCCCGTTTACTTTTATAGTAGGCTGATAATCCAGGTCTTCATTTTTCAGGGTAACTTGCTTGCCTACTGTGACCTGTTCTATTTCTCCTGTTTCGGAGTAGTGAATTTTTTTAATTTTATGAAAAAACTTAAAATTTACGCCCCGGTCTCTAAGTACATGATAAATAGGAGTAATCAAGGTATCGGCAGTTCCTGCTTTCATTTTCCAAACAAGCGACTCCTTGTAACTGATGGAAAGCATGACCATTCTCAGAGCAATATCAGCTGCAATCGTACCTGAAACCTGATCGTTTAAGTTAGCAAAGCTGCCATAGTATATAAAGCGCACCGGTGCTGAATTAAGTAACATTTCAGATCCTCCGTGCTTGCTGAGCCAATTGCAATAATCATAATCATTAATTCTTTTGAAATCAAAACACTTTGCCACCGGGTCATATACATCCGATAGCATGCCTGTAAGATTTATTTCCATCCATTCAATTAAACAATGAATACGTCGAATGGTATCGTGCTCATACAAATAAGAACTTTCCTCCTTCAAAAACCATTTCCGGAAATTAGTCAGTAAATTAACAATTTCACGGAGCTTGCCTATTTTCTCTTCGTGTTGGGCAGTTTCCAGTTCAGTTGCCAGCTTGTAGGCTTCCGGTAAAAATTTCAATTCTTCTTTTTTAATGAAACCGGTCACTTCCTCTTCTAGTTTATGCAGCATGTTGTGCCATAGATCGTGATGTGTGTTTTCTGAATCAACTACAGGTGCCGGATATACAGGCTCCACGACTTTATAAGCATTTCCCAGGAGCATTTCCAGAGCCATACTTACCACTTCTTTGATCACATTGCCCAACGACGGGGCAATGTCCTCCCCGGGAACTTTATCATTCGCAGGAAAAACGACCGGCCAGTTGCGCCAACCTGCTTCTTTGGGAATAAACTCGGTCAGAAAAGTCGAATAATCCGGCTGAAATGCATCTGTCCAACTTTGCAAGGGACTATCTGGAGCCAGCCCTTTTTCTTTTTGTATTCTGTAAACATCCTTGATAAGCCTGAATGCATTATCGTACCATCCCTGAAAAATATGGATCCCTCTTTCTTCAATCCTGTTGTTTACACCTCTGCCGGTTGCTGTTTTCCCACCCAGCCGCCAGCCAAGCTGATACAGGGAAATCTGGTATTTGTCCTGCCATCCGGTGTAATCCGTTAATTCGTAAGCCGCAGCCAATGCACTTGGGCCGCCACCCATAATGATGATTTTTTTCTTTTCATTCATAACAGCAACAGTTAATTGTATAAGGGTTCCCTGCGTGCGGATAGTTTACTTTGTTATCAACAATCATATTTTTCACTTCCGGAAATAAAATCCATTGTGATACATAATCAAAAACGGGTGTAAGATGCCAGCCTATCATATCTTCATCAAAGAACCAGGCCATCCAATCCATGATACAGGAGTCTTTGTTTTTAAATAAGATATTGTCGATATCGGATTTGAAAAGCGGATAATGATCCGGATAAAAGTCAGGTAGCTGCACCAGCAAGTCCACTGAGTTATATTTCGGATCAGCCAGGAATTCTTCAATCTTTTCTAAATCAAGAATCATGTCTTTGACCAGTACGCGAGCAAAATTGGAAAAAATATTCTTGACCTTTACCGAGCCAAGGAACTTGCCCATAATCAGCACTTGTGCATAATACAACCGGATCAGAACCTCTTTGATAAACGACTGTTCATAAACAGATTCCTTTGCCGCCAGTTCACTGAATTGCAGATAACCGCAGGTTATTGATGCGTTATGGGCCGCATACCAGGCTTGAGCAGATGGCTTGTACATATATTCAAGCCATAAAGAAGATACGGTTTTGACTTCCTGTGGCTTTACATTGTTCTCATATAAAAGCTCCGCCAATACCCCATGGTATATAAAATGTCCGTTTATAGCCCGCCACCACGCACTGCCAGGTTGTTCTGGATCCGACACCGGATTCAAAACACCGCGCTTGATTTCCCATCGGATAAATGCCAGTTCTGAATTGCCATACCCGAATGTACCTTTTTTGCAGTATCCGAATTTCCTGTAAAAGCCTTCCCGGAGCTTATATCTTTCTTCCGGGAAGTCCTGGGCAGGTATACAGATTAACCGGGCCTGATCTTCCAATTTGGCAAACAATGCTTGATCCATACCGAGTGTTTAAGTTAACAGTGCCATTGAAACTTCCGGTATTGCATCTTCCAGGAAATACATATCAATTTCACCCAGGTTTTTCACTTCGATTTTCCCTCTGTAATTAAAGACAAATTCAGCTTTCAGGAGTTCATAGGTCGAAGTAGAGACATTGATGCGCCCGATCTGGGAAGTTTCTTCAAGCCTTGCTGCAATATTTACAGTATCACCCCATACATCGTATGCAAATTTTCTCAGGCCCACAATTCCTGCTACTACCGGGCCGGTATGTATTCCAATCCTGTTTTCAAAAAAAGGTTCATTGGTCAGCAGCCTTTCTGCCTTTTCTTTCCGGACAAATTCCTGAATGGCCTTTGCTGCCTGGATCATGTTATAGGCATGTGTATGATTTTCTTCGGGTAAGCCGCCTGCACACATGTAGCAGTCCCCAATGGTCTTGATCTTTTCCAGATTGTTTTCCAGAATGATGCGATCAAAATTCCGGTAGTAATAATCTATTGCTTTTACCAGTTTCTCAGGACTGATCGTTTTACTGATTTTAGAGAAACCGACAAAATCTGCAAACATTACAGTCACCTGATTATACAGGCGGGGCTGAGCGTGGCCAAACAGTTTTAATTCCTGTGCCGTCTTCAAAGGCAGAATTTCAAGCAGCAGATTTTCGGACTTTTGCCTTTCTTTTTCAATCTCATCTTTTTGATCCGCAATTACCTTTGTTCTCTCTTTAACTTTTTCTTCAAGGTTCTCAAAAAGGAGTGAATTCTGAATGGAAACCGACATCTGGCCGGACAAAAGTTTTAGTACCTCAATCCGCAAAGAAGTAAATGCGCCTTTGACCAGATTGTTTTCCAGATACAGTACCCCGATCAGGTTTCCAAGATTGATAATCGGAAAGCAAAGGACAGATCCGGTTTTATTTTTTATAATGACAGGATCATGCAAGAACCGGGAATCAGATGAAATATCTTCAATCACAATACTTTCCCGGCTTCTGCTTACATATTGCACCAGAGATTGAGGAAGATACAAACCGGTTTCTGTCTTATCAGCCTTTTTACAGATGATTTCATTGTTGTAAATCAGCCCTTCCACTTCAGCTTTTAATGAACCGCTATAATTAAGCAATAATACACCTCGCTGTGCACCGGCATTTTCTATAGCGATACGCATTAACTTTTCCACGAATCTGTCAAATACGATTTCTGAGGAAATAGCCGTAGAGGCTTTAAGTACAGATGCAAGGTCCAGGTTATCTGTTTTTCCTGAATGTGAAAACTGGATGCCCAGCTCTGTCTCGCGAGACTCTGTAAAGAGAATGAACGGGTATTTATTTTCAAGCTGACGCATTTTGGCGGAAGCGCCCCAGTGCCTGTATGCATCATAGGACTTTATAAGATAATATTCGCCCAGATTGCTGTTTTCCTGTTCAAAATAAAACTCGCCGGCGCGTTCATATACCAGCGCTTCTTCCTGAATATACTCATTTTTTCGCGCTGTCATTCCTGCTTTGTCAAACAATACACTTGCGTGAGGTGCCTCTTTTTTTAAAAGGCAATATGCTGCATCAACAAGCAATAATTTATGAAGGTAATTTTCTGCTCCGGATTTGGCCCACTTAGATAATTTGTTTCTGTTCTTTTTAATCCTGGAAAGTGCGGCGCCTTGTTCAGCAGAGGACAACAGATTGTATGCCGAAATTGAGATCAGCGTATCGTAAAAGATAAACGTTGTTAATTCGGGCAATCCCGTGACGGAGGAGATAAAGGGCATTGCTTTTTGCGAAAATTCCCTGGCTTCCAGATAATCACCAAATAAATAGGAAAGAAATGCTTTATTCTGATAAAAGCAGAAAACGGATGTTTGATCATTTCCCTCTTCAATAATCCTGAGAATGTCATTTTCATTATATATACTGCCGGTAAGCAGCATTGTACTTGTATTCCTGCCCATCAGATTCAAGATTACCTGATGCAACATATTGGTCCTCTTAAGCGCGGCTTCCTGCTTGTACTGTTCGAAAATGCCGCTGTATTTCACCACTTTTGCCTGCAATAAGGGCAATTCCTTTCCATAAAAAAACATATTCAGCAAACGGTAATATGCAGACCAGGTTCCTCCAACCAGGTCGCCAACCTTCAGGCCCAGTTGAAATGATTCGAGCAAAGGATCGACAGTAAGCCTTAGATGCTCTTTCCAGTGCCTGATAAAATTATTCAAGGTAAATAACACCTTTACCCTGTATTTGTCTGAAGAGAATTTGTCAAGTACCTGCAGGCTTGCTTTTCCCAGCCGGGCTCCAATCTCGAAATTTCCCAAAATACCGGTCTGGGTGATGGCAAAAGATGCATAGCCAAGAGCGGAAGGCTCCGAGTTTCCAAACTGAAGGGATAACCGGACCATTTTAAAAACAATCAAAGGAAAGAGCTGGCTGCCGGACATGAATGCAGCAGGTATCAATCGCTGTAAAATGAACATTGCTTCCAGTTTTTCCGCATTTGTCATCGTCTGGAGATCAATCAGTTTTTCTATTTTTTGATTGTTGAGTTTGGTCTGGGTAAGAATAAGAGAGTAAAAGATATATGGCAACTTGGGGTTTCTGGGGAAATTGACGCCTAATTTCTCAAGTATTTCCAGTCCTGTTTCAAGTGCTTTGGGCAATTCATTTACAGAAGTTTCCGCATCAATTTTTACATTATAGGCTTTGACCGTATCCAGTACTGAAGCGGCATGTCGGAATACCTGTGACAACCAGTCATTCATGGTGTCGAATTCGCCAATCAGGTAAGCCGTTTCTGCACCCTCGGTATATAAATCCAGTAACAGCTGATAGCTGGTATCCCAGTCGTTTTTTCCTGCCAGCTTGATCGCAATGGTATAAAATTCGAAAGCAGGTTTAAATGCCGAACTTTTTTTGGCTTTCGCAGCTGCCTGAGCGTTAAGCACAGCGTAATTTATCCGTTCATCCTCATTTTCAATTAGCTTATTTCCTTTGTTTAAATGATAAACGACATCGAAGATCTTTTCATCAAGCTGTTCACTGTCCAGGTGTTTTAAGAGCAATTTGCCGATTTCAAAATGAACCTGCTCCCGCTGATCCTGAGCGATCAATGAGTAGGCGGCCTGCTGAATCCTGTCATGGACAAAACGCAAATGTTTAAGTTGCTGTAAAAAATGATAATCGGATATATCAGAAATTAGAAGTTCATGATCCGCTGCAACAATAAGGCCATCCAGCAAGCAAGGTAAAATGTCCTTGCCTACCTCTGCCGCTGACTTGTTCAGCAACACTGACAGCGTGTCAAGATCAAATCTGGTACCAATACATGCGGCACACATTAAGGTTTCCCGGGCAGGAACAGGCAGTTTCTGTATCCTTGATACCAGAAGATCGATGACGTTGTTTGTACTGTCCAGTTCCCGGGTTGCTTTTTCGTTCCAGTTCCAACGGCTTGTAGCAAAGTCAAAATTCAGCAAATCATCTTCATATAATAATTTCAAAAACTGGCCGATAAAAAAGGGGTTACCCTGGGTTTTACTGCTGATTAAAAAGGCCAGTTTTTCAATATCCTCGTTAGCAGACTTAAGTGTGTCGGTTATAAGACAGAGTATATCTTTCTGGGACAGATTTTTCAGTTTGATCGTAGTCTGTATCATTTCGGTACTGCGTATGCTTTCCAGCGTATGTACCAGTGGATGGGCCGAATGCAGTTCGTTGTCACGATATGCCCCGATTAACAGGAAAAATCCTTTTTCCCGGTTGTTCCTCATCCTTGACAAGAGCAGCAGTGAGCCGGAGTCTGCCCATTGAAGATCATCAATAAATAATACAAAGGGATGATCCTGTTTGCAAAATACATTTATAAAGTTCAGAATGACATAAATCAACCTGTTCTGCGACTCTGTTGCACCCAGTTCGGGAACATCAGCCTGTTTATCTATAATCAATTCAAGTGAAGGGACAAGATCTGTAATTACTTTCCCTAATGATCCGACTGCTTCCTGTATTTTATTTTTCCAGTAAGCCAGCTTGCTTTCACTTTCGGTCAGCAGCATGGTCACCAATTCCTCAAAAGCCTGTATAAAAGCGAAAAAAGGTATGTTCCTTTGGTACTGTTCAAATTTCCCTTCAATAAAAAATCCGTGCTTTTCTGTAACCGGCCTATGCAATTCGTGAACAAGAGCCGATTTCCCTATTCCGGGACTTCCTTCGACAAGGATGATCTCTGTATTTCCATTACTGATTCTCGAAAAGGAGTCGATTATGGTATTTACATCCTGCTCCCGGCCATATAGCTTTTGTGATAAATGCAAAGCTCCCGAGAAATCACCTGCTGCTATCGAAAAATCCGGAATTACGCCCTGACTGGAAAGGTGACGCAAACATCTTTCCAGATCTTTATAAACGCCTAGTGCTGACTGATACCGGTCTTCTGCATTTTTACTTAAAAGCTTTAACACGATGTTGCCAATTACTGTAGGAACAAGGGGGTTTATTTCTTGAGGCAAAACAGGGCGCTTGGCTATGTGCATATGAACCATTTCCAGGGCATCCATAGAACTAAAAGGAAGTGTGCCAGTCAGCAATTCATAAAAAGTGATTCCCAGAGAATACAGATCCGAGCGATAATCCACTTTCCGGTTCATTCTTCCGGTTTGCTCCGGTGACATGTAGGCTAATGACCCTTCAAGCAGTTCAACATTGCCGGTAAAGCTTTTCTTTGAATCTGCACGCGAACTCATTTCAAAGTCAATAATCTTGATCTCTGGTTTTGACAGGTTTACCAGAATGTTCGAGCTGTTAATGTCTTTATGAATAATTTTTTGTTGATGCAAATAGGCTAGCGCCTGTGTAATTTGCATGGCAACTTTCAGAAAGGATTCCAGAGGCTGTTTTCTGACAACAAATGCGTCAAATAATGTAGTCCCTTCAAAATATTCCAGGATGAGTGCATGCCGGTTTTGTATCATTTCCCGGCTGATTGCTTTTCTTACAAACGTAGTGTCTAGGGAATTTGTGATTTTGTACTCATTTTCAAGCTGATGCAACTTAATTTCATCAGGAAACTCTTGTCTAAGTACTTTTGCAATCAACATTTTCCCATCCTGCTTTCGTTTAGTTAATAAAACCTGTTTATCAACTTTTTCATTGAGTATAGAATAAGATTGATCGTCCATACCTGTAAGTTCTAATTTTAGGTAAGTAATCAGGGAAAGCATGCCAAACTGAAGATATTATCAGTTTATTCTTTATAGATTTTGTGGAAGAGGTCAGCCATAATTGTTTAAACAAAGATTTAAGTACTTTAAATAGTAATTAATTGTTTATCAGTCATGGCATGCGTTTAAATTAAATACATTTTGATGTAATAACAAATTTTATGACAGGTTTTGAGAGCGTTCCTATTTAATGGTAAAAAGACGAGTATACCGAAAGAAAACAGGACTGCTTTCTCATGTATTAAATACCGTAGTAATCAGAAGCAATTTGCATGCTAAAACTGATCCATACAATAGCAAAATTTACGCATTGCTATATACGTAAATTTACAATCTGCATGTTATATTGTGCCAGTTCAAGGTTTGCCGAAGTAAGGAAGTTGATGGAGCTGTTGTATGGCTGAGAAATATTAAGAAGAAAATATTCTAAAAGCTGTGTAAAGTTTAATTGGGATTTTTAACTCCGATTTTTGATTTTCAACAAAACACAGGTGGCTGTTTCACAACTTTGTACTTATTAGCACCGATCATAATAAAATGAGCTCGACAAGTATCACAAAAGGTAAAGTAGTAACACGGAGAATGGTAACATTAAAAAAACAGGCTTCCATCTTTCTTTGACGCTTACATTAGGGGATGCCCAAGAAATTTCCTTATCTATTAAAATTTTGATTGCTTTAAAAATTAACGTCCAACACGAACCCACTAAAAGCAAAAACATTAATATCCCAATTTTACCGCCATTTAATGCATCTGTTATAAGATGCGATTGCCAGAACAAAATAACTAACGAACATACTGTCGAGATCAATGCGTTTATCTTTGGCCGAAAAAGTGAAATCACCGTACAAACAAAGTGCAAGAGCAGACTGGCAGTAAGTACTACATAAGGTAAGTAATTTGTGGGACCAGCCGAAAATCCCCAATAAAGAAGAAGTAAATAAGCATTGGCTAAACCGTTTAAGGCATTCAATCCATACATTGTCATGAGTTACTTTGATTGATTTTCGTAATTGAGATTTCCGAAGGACTCTATTTCCAAAACTTCCATCGCTTAGGGAAAATAGCATTAATCGTGTAAGAATCCCAATGTAACAGACAATTCAGAACTAGTTGATTCAATAACAATATGTACTTCGGATGTTAAACTTTTCGCCCTGCTAATATTAACTTTAAACGATTAGGCGGGCAGTTAAAATTACTTTTTTTAAAGTTTCAATGTTAAATTTATATCTGATTTCAGTTAAATATTCTGGTGAGCAATTCGGTGAGCAGGTTTTTTATTATATTGTAAGCTGTTGATTTTACTAGGATAGGAGGCGATTTTAACTCCCTCTCTCTGCTGGATATGATGTCAAAACATTCAAAAACCCGTTTAAAGCATTTAAACGGGTTTCTTGCGTTTTTGAGGTATGCCGATCCGCAGTATCTGGCCGAACTGCCCAAGTTCAATATCCCGGGCCTGCCCTCGGGCATCTTCCGGATGTTTCCGACAACCGGAGACTCTATGCTTCCTTTTCCCGAGCGCAGTGAAATCCTGGTGTGCTATGTCCAGTACTGGAAGCAGCTGAAACCTGCCACGTTCTGCAAATTCAGCTCACCATCAGTAGCCTAGTGAACCTGTTCCGGGGATTTCTTTATTATGGAAAGCATGAGTTCAATGATTCAAATTCTCTGCTAATCAAAAGTGTGTTATAGTCTTTCCTTGTTATAATTTTCTGTGGCATTCAACTTATTCCATCATGCTTGTTCAGGAGTTGATTAACATGATGGAAGCTATCAGGAAAAATTGTTATCCACTCATTTTTTATAAATTGCTTAAAGTGAGCTATTTATCTAAACTCTGAATTGCAACTGACTTTTAAAATAACCCTGAAATTTTATACGTAGCTTATTTTAAGTACAACGGTAATAAGTTTAGCTTTTTATAGTTTTACATACAAAACAGGAATAAATAAATTTATAATACATACATTTACATAGTTAATATTTGTTACCCAAAAAAATGACCTGATGAAAGGGACAAATCTGGGAGAATTTGAAGAACTGGTGTTGCTGACCATTGCGGCATTGGTGCAGGATGCCTATAGTGTTGCCATTTGCGATGAACTGGAAAAGCATACAGGCAGGGTTTCCAAACTTGGTGTGGTGCATGCCGTACTAAACCGGCTGGAAGAAAAAGGCCTTGTTAAAAGCAGACTGGGAGAGGCCACAAGCGCAAGAGGCGGTAAGCGCAAACGGTATTATGAAGTGACACAGGCTGGCAAGATCGGGCTGATGCGGTCGAAAGAAGTACGTGATGGTTTATGGAAAATTATTCCAGGATTTAATATTGAGCCTGCCTGATGAAAACAGCTTCAACTAAAACCAGTAAAGAAAAAGCACAGCCGCCACGTTGGGCTGAGAACTTCTTGGCCTGGTATTGCCGTCCCGGGATACTGGAAGATCTTCAGGGAGATTTGAATGAATACTTTGAGAGAAATTTGCAATCGAAAGGTGCCAGCTATGCACGCCTGATCTATATACTCGATGTTCTTAAATTTTTCAGATTGTACACGGTGAAAAAACCTGATTTTCTCAACCTGTTTATACACTACATGATGATCGGCAGCTATCTCAAAACTTCCCGGCGCAGTCTGGTACGTAACAAACTATTTTCTTTTATCAATATTATTGGCTTGGCAATCAGCATGTCCGTAGGACTTCTGGTCATTGCGTTTTTAACGGACCTTGTTTCCTACGACCATTTTCATGTGAAAAAAGACCGTATTTACCGGGTGGTCACCAAAAACGAAGCCGATGGACAGCCTTCTATGGATTTTGCCTCCATGTCATTGAAAGCCGGCAAAAAAATCAAGGAGTCTTTTACAGGATTTGAGGACATTACACTGCTACGACCCGGATTTTCCGCTGACGCAAGGGTCAGTAAAGAAACGGTTCTGCCTGTTTCTGCCTGGTGGGCGGATGATTCTTTTTTCAGGGTTTTTACTTTTCCCATGCTGGAAGGTGATTCTTCTACCGCATTGCGTGAACCTTATTCCCTGGTATTGACTGAAAAAACAGCTAAAAAACTATTCGGAGAATCGGATGCATTGGGCAGAACCGTGCAGTTTGATACGCTGAATTATACCGTCACAGGGATTATCAAAGACATTCCAAATCTTTCGCACCTGCGGTTTGAAGCGCTGGTTTCATTTGCCAGTGTGGAAAATGAAAAGTGGTTGGTAACAGGTGAAAAGGAAAGCTGGGACCATATTTATTCCAACTACGCTTATTTTACGATGCCTGAAAATGGCAGCACCAAAGCCTTGCAAACAAACCTGGACCGGCTGTCAGCAAGTGAAAACAAAGGATTGCAAAACAGGAAGATCAGTTTATCCATTCAGCCCATTTCAACAATTACGCTGGGGAAGCATTATTCCAATGAGATCGGTCACAGTTTTTCAGTAGCGGTTGCATGGATTTTGGCCGGACTTGCATTTGTCGTTATCCTTTCGGCGTGTTTTAATTACACCAATTTGTCTATTGCACGTTCGCTGAGGCGTTCGAAAGAAGTAGGAATCCGCAAAATTGTAGGTGCGCTCAGAGGTCATGTTCTGGGCCAGTTTGTTACAGAATCTGTCATTATTGCACTTTTGGCACTGGTATTTTCCTTTCCGCTTTTTCTGGTGCTCCGCAAGCAATTTATGTCACTGGATCAATTCCCTGAAAACCTGGTAGCGCTTGAACTTTCTCCCAGGATCGTTCTTTATTTTATAATGCTGGCTGTTGTGACAGGCATTTCTGCCGGTTTTTTGCCCGCAATATTCTTTTCCCGCATGAAGGCAATACAAGTGCTGAAAGATGCTTCCGGACTTAAAGTTTTTCGCCAGGTCAATTTGCGTAAAGTCTTGATATTAGTCCAGTATACCTTTTCGCTCATGTTTATTACGGCCACTCTGATCGGGTATCATCAATACAAAGGATTTCTGGCTTTTGATCTGGGTTTTAATACCGAAAATATTCTGAACATTAAAATGCAGGGCAACAAAAGCGAACTATTGAAAAAAGAACTGGCAGAAATCCCGGAAGTTGGAATGATAGCCAGATCGAACATGATTACCAGCCTTGGCAGTTTATACGGTACATCGATGAAGTATAAAGATCCCGGAGATTCGGCCAGACTTTATCAGAATGCTGTCGATGCAAATTACCTTCCCATGCACAGACATAAGTTCCTGGCCGGAGGAAACTTTACTACAAAGCCGGTAAAAGGAAATGAAACACAGATCATTGTGAATGAACAGGTGTTGAAACGTTTTAATATTGCAGACCGAAATCCGCAAAAAGCATTGGGAGAAGTGTTGCAAATGGATGATAGAAAATTAACCATTGTAGGCGTACTGAAGGATTTTCATTACGGGACTGTGGAAAAAGAAATTGAACCTACTGCTTTCCGTTACTACGATGACGAGTCCACCGGAGGTTACCTGAATGTAGCCGTTAAGTCTGCGGACTGGAGTGAAACCCGTACTCGTATAGAACATGCCTGGCGAAAGATTGACAAGGTTCATCCCTTGGATGCTAAATTCTATACCGAGCAAATAGAGCTCGCTTATAGTCAGTTTTTAGTGATGATCAAAGTTATTGGGTTCATTACCTTTCTGGCCATTTGCATTGCTTCCATGGGTTTGTTCGGCATGGTAGTGTTTACAACTGAAACCCGGCTCAGGGAAATAAGTATCCGAAAAGTGCTTGGAGCGAGTGAAGGCGGACTGGTCTTTTTGCTAAGCAAAGGATTTTTATTTCTGCTTGTAATTGCCACGCTGCTTGCACTTCCTGCAACCTATTTATTCTTTGATAAAATAGTGCTGACCAATTTTGCGTATCACGCTCCAATCAGTCTTAGTGTAATGTTGGCAGGAGTTTTGGTGGTCCTGTTCATCGCTTTCGTAATGATTGGAAGCCAGACAGTGATAGCTGCCAGGGGTAATCCGGCGAAGGTGCTGAAAAGTGAGTAGATTACGAGATGAAAGATTTGGCTACCCAAATGCGAAATTTCTTTGGTCAGGCATTCATTAGGTGTATTTTATAACCGAGTATTCACAGCACGGCATCCGGAACAGGTAAAGGGGATTGTTTTCTTAGACCCACGGATACCAGGATATGGAATTTGCAAAAAAAAATCTTTCAAATGTATAGCCGTAACAATTTTGAACCATGCAAAACAAGCTGACAGCGGAATGATTGTCAAGGGTTCCGACGCAGGAGGAACTTGCGAAGCCCTTGATAATCATGGAGCGAAGGCTAACTTCGCATTGGTAAATAAGACGCAAAGTCTTCTAAACTGATTTGCCAAAACAGTCCGAATAATAGGGGATCGAAACAATCTGAGTCGATTCCTCGGTATCATTTTTTATTGTAATTGCTCTATATAGCTCAAATCAAATTATTCCTGTGCGCCGCTTACTCCGGAGTGGTAGACCTTACCGCTTGCCGTTATCACGCAGGGCGAGGAACTAATCACACCCTCGGTTTGAAAGACCCAATTACTGGCGCCAGTAACAGCATCAAGTGAATAAAGTTTTTTCTCACCGGTACCGGCGTATATTTTTCCTTCTGCGGCAGTTAGGCTAGAGTACATGGCGGGGGTATTATGGTCATCCGTAATAAATTGCCATTTTTTTAGGCCGGTGACTGCGTCGACTGCATACATTCTTCCAAAGATACTTCCTACGTATACGATGCCATCGCTGACCGTAGGGCTGGACATTCCTGTAATGCCGACAACAAATTCCCATTTTTTTGTTCCCATGACCGCATCAAGAGCGTATAACTTAAAATCAAAGCTGGTTATATAAACCACACCATTTGCAACTGTCGGGCTCGAGTCGATGGTTGCGCCTGCTTTAAATTCCCATTTTTTGGATCCGGTAGCTGCATCAATGGCAAAAATTGTCCCTTTAAAGTCACATGCGTATACCACCCCGTTGGCAAATGTAGGGCTGGACAGGGTGCCCGCACTCACACCACTCATCGCAAACTCCCAGTTTTTCGCGCCTGTTACAGCATCAAGTGCATATACCTTTTTACCTTCACTCCCAAAATACACCACTCCATTCACCACCATTGGACTAGAATCCACTTTTCCATCTGCCATGAATTCCCATTTTTTTTCACCTGTAGCCGCATCCAGTGCGTATAGCTTTTGGTCTATACTTCCTATGTACACCACCCCATTCACCACAAATGGGCTGGAACTGATACTTCCATCCGTAGCAAACTCCCATTTTTTTACTCCTGTGGTAGCGTTTACTGCATACAACTTCTGATCAGAACTCCCTACGTATACTAATCCGTTATTTACAGATGGGCTAGAAAAAATACTGCCACTTGTTGCAAAAGTCCACCTTTTTAAGCCAGTTACAGCATTGATTGCGTATAGCTTACTGTCATCACAACCCACGTAAACAGTTTCAATGAGACCGGGTTCAGGTTCCGGAACATTTTTCTTCTTGCAAGAGGTAAAGCTACTAACGATTATGAAAAGGGTAAATAGACGTATGTACTTCATTGAGTCTGACTGATATTTTAAATGCAATTATGTAGATATAATACAAAAGTAATTCTACTCAATAAAATACTATGATCAATGAGAATAAATGCTGACACGTTCAAGAATAATCTCAGTTTTACCTGTCGCAAAAAACGTACGTAGCTGTTGCACAACTAGGCAATTTGAAGGAACTCGGAATGTGGAGTAAAAAAATGTAAATAGGTAGTAACTGTTTCATTTACAAAGTAGTTAAATAAAATTGGTTGTTTGGCAGCTGAAAGGACTGCCGAGTATAAATACCGATCCTCGTTTAAATTTGAGGGAACTATCCCTCCGTCAGTTATCATAGAATCTGGCACAAACAATATAGATGAATTAACAGGTATGCCATTCCTATCCGTTAAAGTGGAATCTTGCCGGTACTCAGGTGATGAACAATTTGAAAGGAACAGCCAGGATGTAATTAATAGATAGAGTTTGCATCCAAGTGATCTAACCAACCTTAGTTGGGCATCAATGAAAATATTTATACATATTGACTAGAAGTAGTGAATAAAACTCCTAAATGCTATTAAAATTTAGTAACCTCAGGAATGCAAGGAAAGAAAAATTACTCAGAAAAGTTGTCGTCAGCTTCCAACTTTCAGACCGTGTTCCCAAGAATAACTTTTACCGGATGCTCATGGAAATAATTGATTTGAAGGCTTTTTATAATGATGCCTGTAAATTGTATGGAACTACAGAAACCCGTCCATCGACCCAGTTGTTTTCCGCCTGGCGGCCCGGTTTAAGCTAATGCTTACAGGTTATTTAGAAAATATTACCTCGGACAGGAAACTTGTTGAGCATTGCTTCATGCGAATGGATATTCTTTACTTTTTAGGATATGATATTGATGAGCAACTGCCATGGCACTCGACCATCAGCCGCACCAGACAATTATATCCTGCTGAAGTCTATTTCTTATCTATTCTGACCTTCATCTAAAGACTGAATTTACCATTGCAATAAAATTTTCTGTGCTGAAAAACCAGGTCCGAAGCTTAACATGAGTCCTGTTTCACCCTTCTTTCTTGCCGTATTCATGAATCTTTCAAGCACATACAAAACAGTGGCGCTGGACATATTGCCATATTGTTTCAATACTTCCTTGGTCTCGTTTATGTCTTTTCCCGACTCACCAAACAATTCTTCTACAACCTGAATGATTTTTTTCCCTCCCGGATGAAAAATCAGGTGATCAATATCGGAAATGTCCAGATTGTTTTTGGCCAGAAACGGATGAATAATGTCCGGAAAATGGGACGCAATGGTATTTGGAACTTCAATATCCAGCACCATCTGCAATCCTGTATTGGTCAAATTGAAGCCCATCATATGTTCAGCATCGAAAAAATGATACATTTCCTCGTCAATTATCTCCGGACCTTTGTCTTCTTCACAGGAAGAAAGCAGCACGCACGCAGCTCCGTCTCCAAAAATGGCGGCACTTACAATGTTTGCCATGGAAAAATCATTGAGCTGAAAGGTTGCACTTGGCGATTCAACGGCGACAACGGCCGCTCTTTTACCAGGATTTGATTTCAGGAAATTTTTTGCATAGATCATTCCCGATATGCCTGCCGCACAGCCCATTTCGGTAACAGGCAAACGAACTACATCCTGCCGCATCCCCAGTTTATTGATCAGAAAAGCATCCAGAGAAGGTATCATAATGCCCGTACAGCTCACCGTGATCAGATAATCAATATCTTTTGGTTCCCAGTCCGCTTTCTGCAAGGCGCTGCTGAGGCATTGAGTCCCGAGCTTGATCCCTTCCTTAATGTAGATGTTATTTTTATCTTCAAATGATGTCGAAGTGAAAACTTCTTCGGGAGACATAATGGAATAGCGCTTGTCTACGGCAGCATTTTCAAAAATCTTTTTAACCTTCCGGATAAAACGCTCATCCTTTCCTGCCAGCCAAATATCGAGAAACTTGATGATTTCCGGAGTGGATTTTGAATATTCAGGTACTGCTTTGCTTACTGCTTTGACTTTTACGCTCATACTGTCTTTACGATCCATTGATACCGAAATGCCCACTTCCATTTGATGCTATATTTCTTAAACTTGAACTTCATTGAAAAACGCTCAAGATCTTCTTTTTTAAATCCTCTCAATATAGAGACTAAACCATCTTTTTCAGACATTTCGTTCAAACCAAACAGCAGGCAAAGTCCCTTGAAAAGATAGTAAGCGATTGCACTTCTGTGTAAATCATTCACTACAAATCCAATTCCTGCCTTTGACAAAGTATCGGAAATCAATTTATCAATGTCATGATCGTTAAAATGGTGCAATGTCAGTGTGCAAAGAATAATGTCATAATTATTTTTCTGGCTATGTTCTGAAAATATGTCTGTGCATTGATAACTGATGTTGTCGTAACCTGTGGAAAGTGATCGTGCGTAATTAACTGTAAATTGATTAGCGTCTATTCCAATCAGCTTCATTTTTAATCCTTGTTTCTGACCATAATCTGCAAGCGCCCTCAGCATGTCCCCATTGCCGCAGCCAAAATCCGCAACGGTTAATACTTGATTTGCGTCCAGGTTTTTTGTTAACAGCCTGACACCTTGCAAGGTTACTTTGTTTCCACCTAAAAGTCGATTGATATGGGCAATCTTGTCCAGCGCATCTTTCAGGACTTCACCTTTCATAGAGAAGTCATCCATTATTTCTGCTTTACCGCTTCTTTTGGTTGTATTGATGATCATTTAAGATGCTTATGAAAATGGTTTTCTAGGCATTCCTGTTTATTTTGTTGCTTCAACAGGAATAAATCAAACCGGCTGAAAAGTCAGATTACAGACAGGAATATGTGCAAGATCCTATAAATATTGATCCAGACCATATCTGTTGCATCCGTAATGGAATGATTATTGTCTTATTCTTTATTAATAATAAGGAATTAACATGAAATTTCGACCGGTGTTTTCTGCTCGGCAGATCCTATTAAAATGGTAAAAGAGTTTGAAGGAAAAGGATATTGGGCATTGATTCTGGGCGGCAGCAGCGGTCTTGGATTTGCGACAGCACGCACACTTGCGCAGAAAGGAATGCATATCTGTATTTTACACCGGAATCCAAGAACAGACATTCCAGAACTTGATCAGCAGTTTAGGTTAGTACAAGCCGCCGGCACTGAACTGATCACATTTAATCTGGATGTGGTGAAGTCAGAAAACAGGGCTACGGTCTTGTCGGCGCTCCGGGAACGACTTGGCACAAAGGAAAAGCTGCGTTGCCTTGTGCACAGCATTGCCAAAGGAAATCTGAAATCAATGGTTACGGAACCATTCCTATCTTCCGAAGACATGACGATTACGCTCCAGAATATGGCTTTTAGTTTAGTTGACTGGGTGGCCGATATTCATAAAGCAGGTTTATTTGCGCAGGATTCCAGAGTTATTTCCTTTACGAGCGATGGTTCTTCCCGCACATGGCAGTATTACGGGGCCGTGTCTGCAGCAAAGGCGGCGCTTGAAGCAATCAGCCGGCAAATTGCGCTGGAATATGCACCGTTTGGAATCCGTGCCAACTGCATTCAGGCGGGTGTAACCGATACGCCGTCTTTGCGTAGAATTCCCGGGAATGAGGAGCTGATCAAGCACACACAGGAAAGAAATCCCTTTAAGCGCCTGACTACGCCGCAAGATGTTGCCGATGTGGTTTATCTTTTGTGCAAAGACGAAGCTGCCTGGATAAACGGTGCCGTGATCCCGGTGGACGGAGGCGAAAAGATACATTGATATGAACAAACAAGAAATACTTGAAGCATTACCTTATTCCTATCCGTTCCTGTTTGTAGACGAATTAGTAGAAATTGATGAAAATGGAGCATACGGAACGTATACATTTAACCCGGAACTGGAAATTTACAAAGGCCATTTCAAAGATAAACCGGTAACGCCGGGTGTGATCCTGATCGAGACAATGGCACAAATCGGGCTGGTTTGTCTGGGAATTTATCTTTTGGGGAATGTTGAAGAGCAGGAAACTGGCCATGTCG
The DNA here is from genome assembly GCF_005860765.1 of Dyadobacter sediminis. Taxonomy (GTDB): domain Bacteria; phylum Bacteroidota; class Bacteroidia; order Cytophagales; family Spirosomataceae; genus Dyadobacter; species Dyadobacter sediminis. The sequence goes on from NZ_VCEI01000025.1 coordinate 555,305, forward strand.
TGTTAACTTCGGCAGCTATCGATTTCCTGAAACCTGTTTTCCCGGGCGAAAAAGTAACTGTTGTTTCTAAAAAGGTGTATTTTAGATTTAAAAAACTACATTGTACAGTGAGCATGACCAATGCTGCGGGAGAAACCGTATGCAATGGCAAACTTTCTGGAATGGTCACTTTAAAGCTAAATGGATAACAGAGTTGTCATTACCGGACTGGGTGTCGTGGCGCCAAATGGTGTCGGACTGGAAGCATTTGAATCGGCGCTGCGCGCAGGCCGGTCAGGAATCCGCTTTGACAGGGAACTGGAAGAACTGAAATTTTCATGTCAGATTTCCGGTAAGCCCCAGCTCGGTGAAGCTGACATTGCACCGTATTTCAGTCCACTGGAGCTCCGTAATTTCAACAGCAAAGGTATCATGTACGGTGTAATTGCCGGAATGGACTCCTGGAAAGATGCCGGATTGCCGCTTTCTGACAATGAGGAGCCATTCTGGGACTACGGACTGGTTTTTGGCTCCGGAACATCCGGAATCGACAGGTTTCGGGAAGCCATATACGACATCGATGCACTGAATGTCAGACGACTGGGAAGTACCGTTGTACTCCAGACCATGAATAGTGGAGTGTCTGCATATCTTTCCGGCAAACTTGGACTGGGCAATCAGGTTATTACCAATTCCTCAGCATGCAGCACAGGAACCGAGAGTCTGTTGATGGCCTATGAACGCATCCGCAGCGGAAAAGCCAGCGTGGTCCTTTCCGGCGCAACCAGTGACAGCGGTCCTTATATCTGGGGCGGATTTGATGCGATGAAAGTGTGTACGTATAAATATAACCAGGAGCCTGAACAGGGATCCAGGCCAATGAGCAGCAATGCCAGCGGTTTTGTACCCGGCAGCGGCGCCGGCGCGCTTGTGGTAGAATCACTGGATCACGCAAGGGCAAGAGGAGCTCGAATTTATGCAGAAGTACTGGGCGGCCATGTAAATTCCGGCGGGCAGCGCGGCAAGGGTTCTATGACTGCTCCCAATTCCATAGCTGTTCAACGGTGCATCCGGGAGGCACTCCTTCATGCAGGTGTTACGGCAAATGAGGTGGATTTGATCAATGGACACCTTACTGCAACAGCTATGGACGCTACGGAAATCCAGAACTGGGTGGAGGCACTGGACAGATCTGGGACGGATTTTCCGTACATTAATACGTTAAAGGGAATGACAGGACATTGTCTGACGGCGGCAGGAAGCATAGAGTGTGTAGCTTCGGTTTTGCAGTTACATAACAATTTTATATTTCCAAATATTAATTGTGAAGTGCAGCATCCTGAAATCCTGAAGTTGGTGGACAGTGAAAAGATCCCGCGGGAAACGCTGAACCGGCAATCCCGAATTCTGATCAAAGCCAGCTTTGGTTTTGGTGATATCAATGCTTGTATCGTTTTAAAAAAATACTCTGAATCTGATGCCTAACGAAAATTTAATAAACCGCCTTAAAGCTATTGTAAGTACGTATGCTCAAAACAAGGAAGCGCTGAATTCCATTAATGAAGAAACGGACTTTATCAATGACCTGAAAATAAATTCAGCAAATCTGGTGGATGTGATTCTCGACGTTGAAGAAGAATTCGACATTGTGATCGATAACGATGCCATGGAAAAGATGCTTACTGTAAAAGCTTCCATAGCCGTTATTGAGGCTAAGCTTAGCGAAAAATGATCGGCAATGACCTAGTCGATCTCTACTGTGCTTCAATCGAAAGCAACTGGAAAAGAAAAGGGTTTCTGGATAAACTATTTACAACGTCTGAAAAAACACAGATCCGTTCCGGTGAAAACCCCTTTCTGCTGGTTTGGAAATACTGGACGATGAAAGAAGCAGCCTATAAAATATATTCCCGCATGACCGGGATCAGAAGTTTTGCTCCGGTAAAACTTTGCTGTACACTGGGTGAGCACACTTTTGGGACCGTACAGATTGATGATTTGAAATTTTATACCTGTACTGAAATGACTGAAAACTATATTCACACAATTGCTGGCCTTCAGTCAGATCAGCTGGCCAAAATCAGGATTGAAATTATTCATTACTCTGGCGAACTGCCGGCATATGCTTCAAAAAATCCGGCCTGCGTAAGTCATCACGGGCACTATCTCGCTCTGGTTTATTGATCCGGATTTTTTATCAGTTTATTCAAGATACTGTTAGCCATGGTCCATCTTATGCGCAAAGGTTTCCATTTGTATGCTGCAATGTGAAATATATAAAGTGTATTACGCTGAAATAGCCTTGCACTAACGCTGTAATTTTATGAAGGTGAATGGTCTAATTGTGTCAATAAGAATCGACTACCAGCTGTTTTAATTTTTGGTTTTCCTTCACGAGTTGCCGAAGTTTCCGCAATTCAGATACACCTAAACCAGCATACGTCTTGCATCTACGAATTCTTTCATCACAGGGTCATAGATATCAACTCCCTTCATTTTAGCCACATTAATTTGAGCCAGTTGGTATTGCTGCATCACTATGGATTACTGGTTTGAATCATTCGGCAGTGGCTAATGTTTGAAGCTGCTATATGCATTACTATAAATTGCAGCTCAATCCGAAACTAAATGAGAAATTTGATCTGAGGTAGGCAGAACCTAGTTGCCAGCCGCTTGTTTTGCCGCTTAGGCCAACCGCAAGCGCTACGTTTCTTGTGATCCGGTACCGGGCGTCAACTTGGAGCGCTCCGCCTGTTACTTTTGAATCAGACAAGAAATCTTTTGGCTGGTCCCACATCCGTAGGATCAGGTCTGCTTCCAGGCGCTTTGTGATTTCTTTGTTATAAGTACCCAAATCAAGCCCGTAACCTTCGGATTTGTAATTGCTGAATTTGTGGATTCCAAACAAAATATTTCTGTTCCGAAATTGAACCGGAAGGGTTAACGAAATATCATTTCCAAAGTGCGTAGGAGTATATTGCATCAAAAAGTTAAATGAGGAATGCCTGCCCAGGGGAATGCGGTTGATGAAGAATATAGCCGGGTTCACGAAATTAAGCAGGGATAACTTCTTTTGTTTTAACAAATACCGCTGCGCCTCCAAGGACAAGTCCGAGTAGCCGATCCTTCGGTTGACACCCTCACCATTAGGGAATTTATCCCTGTCTGTGTAGGGCTTTTCAGGACTGAACATATCGTAGGCCCAGGCGGTGAGATCGGCACCTGCAAAATCACGCTGCTTAGGATCCGGACTTTCACTTTTTGCGCCCCAGACTTTCACTGAATCCGTCATCGGACTGGCTGAAAATTTGAAATAATCCCATACATACCACGCATTGTACAGAATGAGCGCGTTTTTTGATAACGTCCTTCTTTTGTAAAAATCCTGAACGGATATTTTTCTGTTCAACAGCACTTCTGACTGTACGCCTGCAACATACGCGTAAAGAAGCTGATCAGGATTACTGCTTTTAAGTGAGGCCAGATCCTGATCACTGATGCCATACACTGTTCCGTCCCATCGGTGCAGAAACCAGTTCCCGTTTTTGGAATCCATATTGTTGATACCCAGAACCGACCGGTGGAATTCTTCATGCGCCCAAACGCCCAGCGGAATAGGGAGCTCACTTCCGTACTTAACAAACCCTGCACTCAACAGATACTTGAATCCTGCATTTAACACCTTTCTGCCAGATGTGTACGGTTGCTTTTTTGGCTTAAAAAGCCCGTTTCCAAGCTTATCGATGCCCATATAGCCAAGCTCATAGAAGTCGGCAGAGAATTCCAGTGCCTGGGTCATCGAAGGATAGCGGTAGGGGAGGTCCGTGTTCTGGGGAAGATCAATGACGGGTACCGAAAGGCGAAGCTGGTATCGCACGGAATCCTGGCCGTGTGACCAACCCACCAACGCCAAGAAGGCAACAACTAAACATGCAAATTTTTTCATGGCTAAAAAGATTAATTATTATTTCAACGCTCTTATTAATGTTGATCAAAAATGATCTTATTTGAGCAAAATTAATCAAAATCAAGTCGTGAGCTATCGGAATGGGTAGAAGATTGCTGTGAAGTTCGTGAACGGCTGGTGAAGCCGATCTTCCAAGGCCAGCGCAGCGGTAGAGCTGGTATTTACTGCTTACATTTTCATGAGAAACTTCTTATCAATTCATATAAAAAAAACAGAGGTAGGAGTCAAATGATGATCTTAAATTGACCTTGCAGTAAAATCCATACGAAATGCTGAAACAGAAAAAGTTGACGTGTTAGCATTTAATATACAGGGCACAATTGCCTGGAAAGCAGGTATGAACGGTTCGGACATTCAAAATTCGTTTATTGTCTCATCCATCAGGATACGATATGAAATTCGAAAGCTCAGGAGTGAAATCAGGCTATATTTTGGTGAATTCGACAATTTCAAACCTGATGATACATGGCTGGGCGAAATGAAATTAAACTTTGTAGGTATTAAATCAGGTCGCCACAATGTCTGTGTAAATGAGGAGATTGTTCATAGAATATGTTCTGGTATTATATCCCTAAGTTTAAAAAATAAAAACTCATCGGATGTTTGTTTTCAAATGCAATATGGGAAACGGCTTTCCGCTGAAATCAAGCGGTGAACGGCCGACAACCTTAAATCCTGTTTTTATATAAAATTTCAGTGCTTCCTGATTGTCCTCATTGACATCAACTTCCCAGGCCTGCAGCTGCTGAACTGCGAATCGGCACAATGCCTGGCCGATGCCTTTTCCAAAATCGTCCGGTCGCACGAAAAGCATTTCAATCTTCCCTTCTGCAACCCCGATAAAGCCTGAAATCTCGCCGGATGCACGGCGAATCCCAAAAAGACTAAGACTGGGCAAGTACGCATTAAGAACCAGTGGTTTGTAAAATTGTATGTCAGCTTCTGACAGAAAGTGATGGCTGGTGCGCACCGAAGCTTCCCATAAAGAGGTGACTTCGGAAAAGTCTTCTTTGGATAGTGGTATAATCTGATACTGCGTGTTCATAACCTTTAAAAATTTGTATGTATAAGTGCTTGTTGCAGCCTCTTTTCAGTTATGCAGGCATTGTAAGCGGGGCGAGCCGCTTTCATTTTCCTGGTCTTTTTGATGGGCGCACAAAAGGGTTTCTCCATATCAGCCGGCCTCCTTTGCGTTGGGACTATGGGGTCTGGCTGCGGTTCTGACTGATTTTGCTGACAGGCAGTAAGTGCCCAGCCACTCAGCAGAAGGGGCATGATAAAGCGCAAGTTTCATGGCAAATAGTTTTAAAAATCAGCTAAGACAAAATTTCACGGCTGCTTGTGCATGCAGGTAAGTTGTGTCAAAAACAGGAACAGCAACGTCGGTCTGGTTGATCAGCATACCGATTTCCGTACATCCGAGGACAATCGCGCCGGCGCCGGAGTCAATCAGATTTTGAATGACATGAATATACTGGTGCCGCGAAGAATCATTTATGATGCCTTTACATAGCTCATCATAAATAATATCATGAACGAGCTGTCGATCGTCATGGCCCGGAACGATGACTTCAATCTGATGCTGCTCACGGAATCTTCGGATATAAAAATCCTGCTCCATGGTAAAGCGGGTGGCCAGCATACCTACTTTTTTCAGTTCTAACTGCTGTATGGCTGCGGCTGTCGGATCAGCGATGTGAATCACGGGTATTTTCACCGCGTCGGCTACCCGGGCATACACCAGATGCATGGTGTTCGTACAAATCATCAATGCATCAGCGCCTGCATTTTCCAGTTTCAAAGCCGCGTCGGAAAGCATTTCTGCTGCTTGTTGCCAGTCACCATTGGTTTGCAGCCTGGCAATTTCTTCAAAGTCAAAGGAATAAAGCAGCAGCTTTGCTGAGTGTAGTCCGCCGAGCCGCCGGCGGATCATCTCGTTGATCCATTTATAGTAAGTGGCTGTTGATTCCCAGCTCATTCCGCCAAGTAGCCCGATCGTTTTCATCATCAATGCGATGTTTAATATTTCAAATTCCCTGTAATCATAACTGTTGCCCGACAAAAGTCCGCACCGCATTTACAAATTCAGCAGTTTCCGTAATAAACGGCTCATGCCAGGATTGCTCAAATATAACCTGTGTTACGATGGCATTTTTAAGTAAATCCTTACTTTCCTGTCCGATTTCACAGGGCACAATCCCGTCTTTTTTACCCCAGAAAAGGCCCACCGGAATCCGCACATGTTGCAGCAGATTGCCCTTTTCAAATGTTCGGCTTTCGATGTCACCGTAGTAGCCGTACGCTTTGCTGTGGGTAAACTGTGCAAGCGCCGTATTTGGCGATCCTAACGCGTAATTGATCACATACTTTTTATCCGAATATACCGAAACGGGATTTCCGTCCAGTTTGTGCATCCAGCGGTAAATGCCTTCCCAATCTACGGTCCCGGTGTTTTGCGGCGTGACCGGATTTGCAGTCAGAAAATCTTCGGCCTCTTTATTGCCTTTTTCCCTGGCCCGTTTCAATGCCCATTCCCGCACCTGGTAGAGCCAGCGGTAATAAGAGAACATGCCATTGACCATCATCGCGCCGGCAATGTGCCTTTGATTGTCCCCTTTCGTCAGATATTGCCAGGCAAGCTCCACACCAAAGCTATGTGCGAGCAGGTATATCTGCGCGCCGGGATATTGCTTTTTCAACAAGCTAACGACCAGTTCCATATCTTCTTCAAACTGCGCGTAACGCAGTGTCGCAGGATCGACTTTGCCCGAAGATGCACCGGCTACACGCTGGTCCCAATACGCCATCATCACATCGCTTTCCAGGTCTTTGAGGTAATACCGGTAACACATCGCACAATCGCCCGGGCCGCCATGGACAAAAAGCACGATCTTATCAGGCTGCCTGTTTCCTTTGACCCAGATCGGCATGTCAGCGCCTTTGTGCCGCAGGAAAAATGTAGCGTCCTCACGCGGCTGCGTATCTTTTTCTTTGCAGCAGATCAGCCCGAAGAGCAGGCAGAACATCGATAGTCTTGTAAGCAGTCTCATTGTTTTTTCAGAGGAATTAATGTGCCGGCTTCCAGGGCGAAGCGGATCAGGTTAGACGTGTTGTAAGGCCGCTGCTGCATCAGATCCAGTCTGACGTACCAGGCTAGCGGCACTTTTCTGCGGACCGATAAATCATGGCCGACACCAAGCGATAGGGTGGGCATAAATGCATTTCCGCCTGCAAAACGTACCCGGTCGAAATCACCGTCCGTAGTGGCTTCGTAGGTTTTACCATCGAGGAAATAGCGGAAGTAGGCCGGGGAAAGTGAGAGTTCAAAAAGCGCACCTTTCTTTCCCGTCCGCCGAAAACCAATTTCGGGCGATACGATCAGGCCGATGTGATTCTGCGGATGTTGGTATCCGGCCACCCCCAGCGAACCGTAAAGCATCCGTTTTGCATGGCGTGCGGATACGGAAACCGCTACAGGTTTTTCATAAGCCACACGAAGGCCGTAATGGGAGACCGTTTCGCCAAAATATCCCAGCCGCAGGGATTGGGCATAGAGGAATTGTGGGCCCGTACAAAAAAGTACGAACCATAAAAATTTGCATTTCATAAAATCATGGCTAATTACTTTATTTATTGGTAAGCTTGTATTCGAAATGCCGTAGGGCAACGCTCATCGCCATTTTGTTTTCAGTGGCACAAAGGTGGCCGATGAGATCAGGATCAGGAATCACGAAACATTCCAAATGCCTGAATAAAATGGTGAATTGTAAGTATTGCCCTCTGAATTGATGAATTGAGACGAACTGATTATGCAACTTTGTCCCACAGCCGCACTGGCACATCTCATCAAACATTACCTTGTCATTGATATGGATGAGATCCCCAACCGGAACCTGAGGATGTTTTCTGACGGAAATACGGGAATGGTTTTCAACTATAAAGACCCTATTCTTTTGGGGCAAGATGAAACATCGGTCAACTTTCTTCCTCCCAGCTTTTTATATGGATCGTTTCACCATTATCAGGACTTGAAAGCCACCGGAAGGATTGGTTTGCTGGTAGCCGTTTTTCACCCTTTCGCCCTTTCGTCCATGCTGAAAGTGCAGGCAAATCACCTGATCGATCAGGTAATCAACCTGGAAGCGGTCTATGATCAGGAAGCAAATGATCTTACCGCGCAAATCCGCCTCGCTCAGGACAGTTATGCAAAAATCGCCGTGGTTGAAAAATTCCTCTTGCAAAAGCTTTCTGGTTTCAAGCCAGCGAATAACAATGCTTTTCATGCCGTACGGTTGATCCAGCAACATCATGGCGACTTGCCGGTAAACGTACTTTTATCGTCCCTGCAAATCAGTGAACGGAAGTTGGAACGTATTTTTCAGGATCATGTGGGCTACTCACCCAAGCGCTTTGCGGGCATTACCAAGATCCAGTATTTCCTAAGATTGCTTCGCCAAAACCGCCCCTCGAACTATACCGGCCTGGTATACGATGCCGGTTTTTACGATCAGGCGCATCTGATCAGAACCATGAGAAGTATTTCCGGCATCACGCCCGGCGAATATTTAGGACAACCGCACTTACTGGCCGCTAACTTTCTGGAAATTTCTTTGTGATTTCTGGCCATTGTCGGATTTGTACAATCCAGAAAATTTGCATTCCGCTAGCTTTGAGCCATTCAAAAAAATTAAAGAAAGTATGGAAAATCTGAAAGTTGCCACCGCACAATTTGAGAACCGCAGCGGGGACAAAAGTTACAACCTTGGAATGATCGATTCGCTTTCCGCCCAGGCAGCAAAGGAAGGCGCCCAGGTAATTGCATTCCACGAATGCTCGGTGACGGGTTACACATTCGCTCGAAATTTATCCAGAGAACAACTGCTGGAAGTTTCCGAACTGATTCCGGAAGGTCCCAGCATCGGCAGACTAACTGAGATTTCCCGGGCGAACAACATTACAATCCTGGCAGGGTTGTTTGAAAAAGACGCCCACGGAAATATGTACAAAGCCTATGTCTGCGTCAATGAGCGCGGATTGGTCGCCAGGTTCCGCAAGCTTCATCCATTCATCAACCCGCATCTGACGCCCGGGAACGAATATGTGGTTTTTGATTTGATGGGCTGGAAATGTGGAATATTGATCTGTTACGATAACAATGTCATTGAAAACGTGAGGGCAACCAAATTGCTTGGTGCCGATATTATTTTTATGCCGCATGTGACCATGTGTACCCCTTCATCCCGCCCCGGCGCCGGCTTTGTTGATCCGGATCTGTGGCTGAACAGGCAAAACGATCCGACCACACTCCGTCAGGAATTTGACGGGCTTAAAGGACGTGGCTGGCTGATGAAATGGCTGCCTGCACGGGCTTATGACAATGCGGTTTATGCCGTGTTTTCCAATCCGATCGGTATGGACGATGATCAGCTCAAAAACGGCTGTTCGATGATTCTGGACCCGTTTGGCGATATCATTGCAGAGTGCCGCAAACTTGACAATGACATTGCCATTGCCACATTGACGCCGGAAAAGCTGAAAGCCGCGGGAGGAGCCAGATATATCAACGCCCGCAAGCCCGCTTTGTACAGCGACATCATCGGTCAGCCGCACATTTCGGAGCAAAAGGTCGTTTGGTTATAAATGAATTTGAAATCGGCCGCTGATGCAATCAATTTTCACTCCTGGTGTTTTCATTTCATTTTGAAAATTGATTATTTCGTGCGTATGAACAACGGCGACCAATTAACAGCAATTACATTGCGACAGGCAACGCGCACTGACCTGGAATGCCTGCAGGCCATTTATAAAGAAACAATAGATCACACTTGCGCCCATGACTATGATCCGGAGCAGCGCGATGCATGGAAGCAGGGCACTGAAAACCTGGAACGCTGGGCGGCTGCTATCGATACGCAATATTTTATCATTGCCGAAGTGGACGGAAATCAAGCCGGCTTTGGCTCGCTGAAAGACAATGATTACATTGATTTTATGTTCACCAGCAAGCATTACCTCCGTCAAGGCATCGCCCAGACCATCTATGACCGATTGGAAGAAAAGGCCGCTAAAACGGGTGCAGAAATCTTAACCGCTGATGTAAGTAAGACTGCAAGGCCATTCTTTGAACGACAGGGCTTTGCAGTATCGGCTGAGAACCGGAATTGCATACGCGGGGTCTGGATTACAAATTTCCGGATGCAGAAAGTGCTTTCGAATTAGTCCTTGTAAAACGAGCATTAAACCGATATCCCGGGCCGTTTCGCAGGCGATAACTGCCCGGGTGACGCATTGAAAACAAGCATTGCTGCCTGTTACTGCTGATCAAATTCTCTGGGCTGTTTCGACAGCAGCTTGCGCCGGTCTGTATCTGCAAGGTCAGACAACGGCTTACGGGCAGGCTTGTTGCGGTAGGGGACAAGCTTTGGATAGCCATGCCTCAGGCTCACATTACGCAGCTTTTTACCAGAATATTCAAAAATTTCGTATTTCCAGTAGCTATGGTTTTTGAATTGCATCAAATCTTTTGCTACGATTTCATACCGGTGATCAGCGTTGAAATCCGTTTCAGGCTCCATGGAAAAATCAAAAAAGGAAACTTTTGAATACGAACCATCGGGCTCGCTGAACAAGTACATTTTTCGTTTCACTTTGGACGCTAGCGGCGACGCTCCTTGAAAGTCAAAGAATATCTTGAAATCCAGCCGGCCGTCGTGATTGAGATCCGCAGCGAATGCAGTATCCCGGCAACTTTCCATGCTAACTGTCGGCTCACTGAATTGCTGTATGCTGCCCGTTGTGGCCTTAGTCATTACTTTAATTCCTTTCTCCTTCGCATCAATGAGAGACACTTGAAGATCAGCCGACGAAAAACGCAGCGTGTCGCCGCTCCAAAATGCCGGCAGCTTATGATATCGAATCACACGCAGCTTTTGTACAGGCGGATCATGTTGCAAAAACGTGTAGAGCAACAGTATTATAGCAGGTAATAACAATGGGATAAGAGTTGTATGTGGTAAATGGAACAATGCCTGAACGTTCAAAATTGGTAATCCAGTACCTGACTGGAAAGGCGAAAGCAGCTGGATTGTATTTTTTGGCCGGTTCTGTTTTTTGTCCGCATGATGACTTTTTCCTGGCCTGTACCAATAGGATGCTTTGCGGCCGCCGGGTACTTCTTGCTGCCTTAATGGTCTGTGACCCGATCCATAAGAAAGCAAACAACATGACCAGCAGGGTGCCGCCCGGCATTTGATCAAGAGTCGGGCCCCTTGCGCAACCTGTCGAATCCTAAGTCATTTATGAATCGCTTAGTTATTTCAGTACATCTCTTCTGCTACGAAGATCATAGTGATGCATTGTATTGTTATTTTTCAACTATCATCATGAAGGATTCGTAAACTAAAAACGTAACCCAATGGTACAGGAAAGTTGATGGTTACTTTCTTTTCGATAGGATCAGCACAAAATGGTCAAAGGTTTCTTTACTGATACTCCATACCGGAGTGGGAATGTCACCCCATACTTTTGGATTATCTGCCAGATTAAAGTAATTGATTCCATATATTTCCCTGTGGCTGTTAATAACAGCGGCAGCATCTTCAAGCCATTTTTTTTGAAATTCCTCCGGCCCTGTAACTCCGAATTCCGTTATAAAAACCGGTTTGTTCGTAAAGCGCATCCGATGGTATTTCCTCTTGTAGATGGTGCCAAACTGCTCCTGCTGGTTGGGATCAGTGATATTCTTATCCGGTAATCCGTAAATGGCCATACTTACATAATCGACCACATCATCGCCAGGCCACCATTCCATGGAGCCGCGGTCACCTGCAGGTCCCCAAACCTTTTTGATATTTTCAGCCTTTATCTTATTGAAATTCATAAAGTAACGAAAAGCTTTAATGTAAGAAACCGGATCCTGGCTCTGCCACGGATAGCGGTGAATCGGAATTTCCATCTCATGTAAAAACCTCAGGTAAACGGTTTGCTTCACATTTGAAATGATACGGTATAATTCTCTGAACTGATTGTCATAAACGCCCTGAATCGTATTGGACAACACGGCGGATTCATCATATTTTTCGTCTTTCCATGGTTCAAAGGTGATAATTACGTCATGCTTTCGGGATATAACTTCATTGAATAACTTTTCGAATGTACCATCCCTGAAATTGTTCAGGTCTATAAACAAGTGCTCTACACCGACGGAAGGGGACAAGGCCAGCAACAGTTTAGGGTCGTAAACACCAATCAGCGGCATGCGGGCTGTTGCAGGAATGTATGGGCGAATGTTATTCTCAGTATTTATAAATGAATAAATGGTTGAATCCTCTTCTTTTATCTCACGGATAGAAGCTGCCAGCTTGCCTGTAGGAAGCGGATCGGTTTCAGCATCGGGTGCTTGCAGAACAAGTACCGGTTTATTCATAAACCTCATGCGAAGTATTTTCCGCCTGATGACTTCTGTCATATCTTTCTCATGCGAGTAAGCGGATGTAAGTCCCTCTGATTTGGTGTTTAATGTAATACTGATCAGGTCCACAACATCCCTGCCCGGCCAGTATTCATCAGCTCCCGGGTATCCGGCCGTTCCCCATACTATCTTAATTTCAGGAGCTATTGACCGGCATAGTGCGGTAAAATGACGAAAAGCCTGGATGTATGTTTCAGAAGACTGGTACTGCCAGGGATATAATGTTACAGGCACTTCCATTTCCGGATTCCACCTTAGATAAAAAACCGTGTTTTTCGAACTTATAGCATTGCATAATGCCTTGATCTTGGAATCGTATTCTCCGTTAATACAATTCTCAAGAATATTGTCGCCCGAGGAGGGTAGCGTTTCAATTGTCAGCAATACCGGATACTTCGGGTTTATATCCTGTAACAAACCTTGAAAACCGTTTTGATCAGGGCTTTTGTCCAGTTTTATGGCAATGAGCTGTAAGGAATCAAATTCTGTAATGCCGGTTTTTTGTCCCCGCTCGTATACCCCGATAACATGTTCATTCCATTTGTATTCGTTTTCTTTTTCAACATGTGCATTGCTAACAAAAAGCCTTGGTTTAATTATGCCAATCCATATAACGGCAGTACCGATCAGCAAAGCAGCCAAATAAAATATCTTGCTATTTTTCATAAGGTGATTATTGATTAACAAAGTTGAAGTTCCTCATCGCGGGGAAATAATGGGTTATTAATAGTGGGTATCATAATGCTGGCCACAACATTCTCTTTTATAATTTATAGTTGAAGCTGATAAACAAAGGAATTCTCGGGGAATGTGTTTTAAGGTAATGGTACCATTTGGGCCTTTATATTCCTGGCTTAAAAGAGGAGATGGTGTAAAGGTGCAAGTCAAGTTCAGATGTAACTTGGATTGCTGACCGTAACAAGGATCAATTTAGACCCAGTACGTAAAATGGCGTATTACATGTTGAAAAATTGCCCTTGTGATCATAAACGGTAGCAAAAATCCGGTAGGGGCCTTCCTCAACAGGTGTTTTAAACCCTACCTTTAAGCCTTGGGATTCAGGCAAAAGACCTTTTAGTGGATGCAGGAAATTCATACTGTTCTCATAATAATTTATCTTGTACCAATCTTCCTTGTATATTTCCCACTGGATCGTTCTGATACTGTCTTTATTATTAAACAGGACAATTTCAGCTGTTGCATTGTCTCCTTCATTCAAGATGATATTGTCTTTTGCACCTTGGTTGTTAACCAGCATAAAGTTGACTGCCGGATAGGTTTCATCGGGCTTTTTGCCGGTCCAGATGTATTTCATGATGCTTATTGGTTGTGATTTGCCTCCGTACCGATCGAAAATACTGAACCAGGTATGCGTAGTTTCCTGTTTATAGCCCCAAAAGAAAACGCATGATCCCAGAAAGCGGCTGTTTTCAACTGGCATACTGGCTAGGTAACGACTTAGGTAAATCTGCGCTTTTTTCCAGCTGGAATCTTCAATAAACGCCGACCATGCGGTTTGATCCGTTCCCGTCCAGGGGCCGTCTATGCCCCATTCAAGAACCATAAACGGCCCATGCCAAAACCAGGAAAAGTTTTCCAAGTCCTGCCGCATGAAAGGAAGCATGCTGAAAATGTTAAAAGAAATAAGATCAATATCACAGCGTAACAGCAGGTTGGCAATATACTTTTTGTTAAAGTTTAACACTGTTGTGGTTACCGGATGATCCGGATCCTGGCTGTGGATCATGTCCGTAAGTGCATTGAACGCTTTGTAAAAGGCGTAATCTGACCAATTGTCGGAAAAGTCAAGCTCATTGCCTACACACCACATCAAGATAGCCGGATGGGATTTATACCGGTCGACCAAGCTTTTAAAGGACTGATGCTGTGCAGCAACACTTGCCGGGTTAGCGTATAATGCCTGATTTTTGCTGTTGGAAACAGGCAGGCCGATAATGACTGCTATTTTGTTGGCATGTGCGCTATCCAGAATCGTTCCCAGATGGGTAGTGTCCCAGATCCGGATGGTATTACCACCGGATTCACTTAACAAACGAAGGTTGGTTGAACCACTGGCACCACGGACAACAAAAGGCTTGTTGTTTCTGTACAAGATGTATTTTCCCTGAGTCTTGATGATCTGCACGTTACGATATGGCAGTTTTTTGGTGGTTTCAGAGCAACCCAACAGGAACACCCATGTAAATACACAGATGAATTGTATTCTTAACATATGAAACGAATTGTAGAACTAAATTTACTAAAATTATTTATTTTGAAACCTATTCTACAACAGGATCACAGATTTTTTATGTTTCCGGTATTTTGCAAAAGTTCTATTTTATAAAAATAATTATTGTCTTAGTCCTTCTTGATTGAATAATACTTTCTAGGCTGGGTTTGACCCTCCCCCGTAAAGCCGGACAATTCATGATTAGAGAAAATCAGGCGATTTGATCACTTAACCATCAGAAAATCGCTTATGAAAACAATGAAATTCACGGAAGCACAGCCGGCCCCGTACTATAAACCGCATCGACGTGCTGATACAGCAATTCGGCAAAGGATTAAAGAAACCGGCCAAGTTAGAATTTACGGATGGATGTTTGAATGCACACTGGTTCTTATCCTTGGAAGATGCACAGGAAAAAATTAAAAGCTGGCGATAAGAGTGTAACAGCTTCTGTCCGTACAGTTCACTTGGAAATCCATCCGCAGCCGCGGACGGCTCCGGATGAAGTCGGATTGCAGGTGAAAAAAGAAGAAAACAAAAGCCTGATTTTCCAGCTTTGATTGTCCGGAATTTGGAAAGTCCTCAGGAGTTAAAATCAAAACACAGTTCCTTCTAACGATAACACCTTACTTCCATCAACGATACAGGAACATTCGGATTTGATCCTGAAAGCCGTAATTTTAAATGCTGGGTTGAAATCGGTTTTTCCAGCAAGATTGTTCTTCGGCTCAGGTGATTGTCGATAATTCTTCCGATAACCTGTTCATTGGAGCTGGTAACTTCCACATTCGTTATACAAAATGGCATAACTGTTTCCGGGTGAACATATATCACGTTTTCCATCGGATGATCGTAATCGGTATCAAACACCAGATCGATGCGGGAAACAAGCTCAGGCTGTGCCCAGCTGATGGTGAGCATTGGATTACGGTCGCTCAGATCGGCAGCCCACGCATTCGTTTGTGAAACAGGCCGGTGATAGTTGTTTACAAGATTTCTTACAGTAAAAGCATCTAATGGCTCACTCAGTTTCATAGCTATATTGCGGCCTTCTGGACGACGTTGCGGACACCAGAATTCAAATGTATCCACGCCAATATCCTCAGTTGGTTCCTGTTTTCCGTAATTTGAAACGGCAGGATTGGTCGCATTGAAAAGCGAAACAACGCCCGAAATCCGTATTTCGGAGTATTGAATCTTCACATCTTCATTTTTCATAAAACAGACAAAAGCATAACAGGGCTCCTCAAAAGTTACGTCCCATGCCGCTGTGATTTCCTGTTTTCCTTTTGCCAGATGAAAGCTTTTTCTCTCCAGAATCACATCCGGCGTGTGATTGAACGACTTGCTGCTTTTCCGTAGTTCCACCTCGAAATCGGTTTCCTTGTCTGCTTCTATCCAAAATGAAACGGCAGGCATTTTTCCCAGAGTAACAGGAAGCATTTGCGCCACCGAATCTTTGATCGGTGCCCAGAAACCGGAAGGTGCGAGCTCTTTCAATTGCAATGTGGACGAGGCCGTGATCTGCACAGCGTGGTTAACCAGATTCTCTGGATCCGAAATAGCGGTTTGTGGCAGGTATTGTCCCGATCGCCAGAGTTCCAGTTGAAGTTCCTGCAAATGCAATTGGCCCACTTCGCGAGGTGAACAGTTGTATTTTTTGCATAAAGCAGCCGCGATGCCAACAGCCTGCCCGCCGGCAGCAGACGTCGCCATTACGCGGGTGGATGCAAAGGCAACGTGCGTAGCACTGATAATGCGGCCTGCAATAAAGAGGTTGCCGATGTTTTTGCTGTAATAACAACGGTAAGGAACCGGGTAAACGCCTTTGCTATGCCACTGATTGCAACCCGACTGGTCGCTGTAAACGCCATCTGCCGGATGCAGGTCTATGCTCCAGCCGCCAAATGCCACTGTGTCATCAAATGTTCTTTGCTCTACAATGTCCTGTTGCTTCAGCATGTAGTCGCCTTCAAAACGGCGGCTTTCCCGCTTGCCGGGAATGGTGCCCACCCATTCGAGTGTCATGTTTTCAGCCTCTGGAAACGAGCCGGAATTTTTGATATAGTTCCAGGCGCCGTAAACAACTTTCCATAATTCCCATTTTATTTTCTCGGTATCGTGCACGGTATCAAGCCTTCCGCCATATTCCAGCCACCATAGCCGGCAACCGAAATCTTTTGGATTAAAGGTTTTATAACGCGGAATCTCGGTGATGTCCTGCAATGCAAAAGAGGGCGGCACAAACTTTACGGGTCTTCCTATGTCTTTGGAGTAGAAGTACATGGAATGTCCCAGCAGCTCGCCGTACGATTTTTCCGGAGCAAATTTTTCCCCAAATTCTTCAGCCGATTCAGCGCCCATCCGAAAGGCTGCACCCGAAAGAAACCCAATAATGCCGTCACCGGAAGCATCACAAAAAAGAGGAGCAGACAAGTTGTATTGCGTGCTGTTCTGGCTGCAAAATGCATGTACCGCTGTAATAATGTCCTCGTCCGGACTGCCGGCAGGATTCTTGTCCAGATCATAAACGCTGGTATTCAGCAAGAGCGTAATGTTCTTTTCCTCTACCATTTTTTCCAGTAATACCGTATCAAAAATCAGCGGATTTCCGTCTGGATTGCGGTAGATATTTTCCAGCATGATCTCATCGATCACGCCGCTTTCACGTGCCCAGCGGTTGTTATTGCCCATGTGCGAAGTCGCTCCCAAAATCCATAACCGGACTTCGCTCGAACAGTTTCCGCCTAAAACCGGCCGGTCCTGCACCAGAATTACTTTCATCCCGGCTCTGGCGGCCGTAATGGCCGAGCACGTTCCCGTCAACCCACCGCCGACGATAACCAGATCAGCAGAAAGCGCAATGGTTTTTGGTGTTCTTTTATAAGTGTATTTTTCTGTTATCATGATTACTTCAATTCTAGAATCTCGTCAACGATCTTAAATCCGGTTGGTTTGTAAATGCTTATGGAAAGGTTTTTATCAAAACCTGTAACTGGAATGGTTATCTCTTTGCTTTCCCCCGGATTCAGATTTGCAATCGGGATTTTTTTACCATTGGCCATTAAATAATATCCGCTAATGGCATAAGAAGGAAAATCTTTTCGCGCGGTAATACGGATCGTAAGTTGCTGCTCGCCTTGTTCGCCGGATTGAAAGCTTGCTTTTTCGAGCGTCACCGGAGCCATTTCATGCTGATGCGTTTTGTAGGCAGGCCGCAGCTCCCGGTCCGGGCGCACAATTCCCCAGGGCCGGTAACCATTGGGGTTTGTGCCGTGAAAGCGGCTCTGATAATCATTGTAGGTCCACCAGGAAGCCCCGATCACGTAATCCCGTTTGCGGATCTCCGCTGCAATGTCGGAAATGTGCTTTGCCTGATTTATTTCACTTTCGCCAAAATGATGTGCTTTTAAGGCAGTATTGTCCAGCCAGTTTTCTGATTTGTTGTCGGCTCGAATACCCCATTCGCTGATCAGGATTGGTTTTTCCGGATACAGTGCGTGAATGTGATCCAGCGCTTTTGCGTGATTTCCGTAGGTGTTGGTCGAAACAAAATCGACATACTGGCTTGCTTCGTCTTCCGGCTTTTTGGGTAAAATATTCAGGCGCATGGTAGCAAAAGTGTAGAGCCGCGTGGCATCCAGCTCGCGTGCATAAGCGATCATGTCTTTTGTCCAGCGCTGACCGGCAGGCTGTTCGGATAGATATTCGTTTCCTACACTGTACGCGATAATGCTTGGATGGTTCCAGTCACGTTCGGCCATTTCCCGGAACTGCGAGCGGAATTTGGTCCGCATCGAATCATTGTCCATCTGGTTTGGCGTGAGCTGCCAGTTGCCGGCTTCGCTGATGATCAGCATGCCGTACCGGTCGGCCAGTTCATAGAAATACTCGGAAGGTGTGTAATGTGTCAGCCTTTGAAATTCCATTCCGGCTTCTTTCATCAGCCTGAAATCTTTCTCTACAAGCCAGTCCGGTTCGAGCGAACCCAGGCCGGGATAATCCACTACCCGGTTTCCGCCCGCCAGTTTCAGCGACTTTCCGTTCAGAAGCAGCTGCGTGTTCCTGATCTCTATTTTTCTGATGCCAAAGCTGGATGCAATGGTGTCTGTTCCTGCCGAAGCTTTCAACTGATACAGATTGGGATCATCCAGGTTCCAGAGCTTCACCTGCGCTGCAGAAAGCGTGGTTTCCGATTCCAGAAAACCCGTTTGCCCCGCCGGAATGCTTGCTGATTTGCTTTTCCAGTTTAAAGAAACCGGTTTGTTCTGAAACAAAACAATGTAGCTGGATTTGGCGGAATAAGCTTGTTTCGATGCATTTCGGATCCGTAGTCTGGTCTTTAAAACGGCTGTTCCTTTTTCAAGATCAGGCGTTGCTTCGATTTTGATGTTTTCGGCATAAACTTCGGGTTCAATCGTCAGGTAAACCGGACGTACAAGTCCGCCGTAATTGAGCCAGCCCATGAAAGCATCATTGACATCATTGTTATCCTTTGCACCGGGAATGGTGCCAGGCTTCCATGTATTGTTGTTCACCGAAACTGCCAGCAAGTTATCGCCATCTTTCAGAAAGTCCGTAACATCAAAACTGAACGGCGTATAGCCGCCTTCGTGATCACCCACTTTCTGATTGTTGAGCCAAATGCGGGTTTTATAATAAGCCGCATCAAAATGCAGGATCACACGCTTTCCACTGGTCACTTTCCAGGAAAAAGGTTTGCGGTACCAAACCGTTCCCGTGTAAAATCCATAGCGCGGATCTGCCGAAAAGCAATGCGGAACGGTTACTTTGTCAAACCGGCTGCCTTGCGCAACCTTATCCGTAAACCACTGTCCAGTGATGCCCATCTCGGCAGGATCCAGTGCAAATGACCATTCTCCATGCAATGGAATGGCATTTGGCTGCTTGATGGTGTATTGGGAAGATGCAGGTTTTGAGATGCAAAATGTCAGAATAAAAATCAGGAATAAAGGAGTTCGTTTCATGTATGTTTGGCTCAAATGAAAAATTGTCAGGCGTTGATCACTTCCGGTTCTACTTTGATCTTCCGGGAAGCATGATAGGGAATAAGGGTTGCGATCAGGACAACGGTCGCGATCATGGCCGTTACCATGGCACCGGAAGTTGCGAAAGTGCTCAGGATATAAAGCATTACGGCTGTGAACAGCAGTGCAGCAGCAATCACGCGTAACCCGAAACGGTTTTGTCGTCGTATTTCTGTTGCTTCTTCCACGCTTGCTTCGATCAGATTATCTATTCTTTTTTGTTCACGGGAAATCAGATAAGCTTGATATTCCTCGGCAATAGTTCCTTTGGAGCGTGCCCACAGTTCATAAGCCAGCAGCAGCAGCAATGGAAGGCCAACGCCCACAATGGTTTCCATTCCCCGGGACAGTTTGAAGTCGAGCAAAAGCGGGGCTAATACCTTAAAAAACAGATTTACGGCAAGTCCGGTGCAGGTTACCCAAAGCGTTACTTTACTGTTCAGCCTTTTGGAAAACAATGCCCAGAGTGGCGGAGCCAGCAACGGTCCGCCGGAAATGGCAGAAATGCTGAGCACCACTTCCACAATCCCGCCTGCTGCCGGCACCATTAATGCAATGCCGATCATTCCCAAGCCGAAAAACCAGGATGACGTGCGCGCAACTGTAATCAACTGCTTGTCGGAAGCCGCCGGATTGATCATGCCTTTGTAAATGTCATTGGTGAAAACAGCCGAAACAACATTCAGCGCCGTGTTGGCACTGGCAGAAGTGGAAAAATACATGCCTGTCAGCATCAGGCCCAGTAAACCCGGAGGAAGCACCAGTTTGCAGATCATCAGGTAAGCATTCTCCGTATCAAGGCCGGTCAGTGCAGGATTGATGGCTTTATAGATCATCGGCGGAAACATCCAGATCACCGGACTGATCAGATACAATCCTGCAAACAGGTAAGCGACTTTTTTTGCCGATTTTTCGCTGTCGACACTGGTGTAACGCTGCACCATGGTCCAGTTTCCGCCAATGTAACAAATGTGATAAATGATAAAAGCCAGCACAAATCCAAAGGTGTACTCCCCATTGAGCAGATTGAAAAAGTCGTCCGGAACATTCTGCGTGAAGCCTTTCCAGCCGCCAACCCGGTCGAATGACAGCGGTAATAAAATGAAAACGGCTGCGCACAGCACCACAAATTGCAGTATGTCTGTGACCATTACAGCCCAAAGTCCGCCAACTGCCGTGTAGGCGATCATAAACAAACCCAATCCGATGGTGCAGGGCACAAGCGGCAAATCCAGCGAGGCGCTGACCAATCTTGCAACCGGATAAAGCACCGAGCCTTTTATAAAAACCGAAACGAGCGTAAAAATGAAAATGTACGTTTTCTGAACGGGCAAACCCAGCCTTTCACGAATGAACTCGGCGGCGGTAAGCGCGCCGGTCCGCTTCCAGCGCGGAGCCAGATACAGACCCGTGACGAGCGCACCGATGCACATAGTCCATTGAATCGTAATGGCTACCCAGCCATGCTTATAGGCAATGGAACCCCACGCCACAAATGTGCCGGCCGAAAAGAAACTCATAAATAAAGACAACCCGCCGATAAACCACGGAACGGCCTCGCCGCCTGCGAAAAACGACTTAAGGTTTCGTCCGGTACGGGCAAAAAGCAGCCCGATGGCCAGTACAAAAGCGGAAAAAACAACAATTACAATGGTATCAACAGTAGTATTCATACGGGGTTAGGCTGTTAGCTGTTGGCTGTTGGCTTTGGATTGTTTTGCGTTTCAGTTGAAAATGATTTTGTAGGTTTCTATTCCAAATCCTTTCAAATGAAAAGAAACCGGCTGATTAGCATTTGCAAGCGATTTGCCGGTTTCTGTATGGATGATGGATTTGATCTTTTTTCCTGCTGCCCATTTTTCGGGATCAAAGGTGATTTTGCCTTCTGTTGGCTGAACCCGGTTGTTCAGGATTGTTACAAAAGCCTCTTTGCTGCCTGCACTTTCTGCCAGGATCATGTCTGTTACAGGCGGGTTTCCCGATGCAAAACCTTCCTTGATCACCAGCTTTGCTTTTTGGCCGTAAATGGTTCCGTCTGCAAATCCGTAGGTCTGGTGCGGGCCGACTTTTGGCGTTACAAATCCTCTCGGGAATGTTACTTTGCCATTGGATCTGAATTCGGCTTCGGCCAGTAAATAATCTGTGATCCAGCCGACCTGCCACCAGGCGTGATGCGGATAAGGGCCGGCGCCTTTGTTCATCGCGTTCCAGTAATAGGAAGCCACGCTTGTCTTGCTGTCTACAAATGCATCTCTGCCAATGGCGGCAGAACGGGCCATATCGGCGAACACAGGCTCGCCCGTTAGCTGAAACATCCGGATGAACATGCCCGCATGGCTCGCCAGCTGAATAGGCCCGTGACGCGTGGCCGAGCCGAAAATGCCGCCGTGTTCGAAGCTGAGCCCCGTCTGGCTGATTTCCCAGTCCTGCCTTTCGGTGCCATTCACATTTTTGACTTTCGTATCTGCAATCGGATGCGTGTAGATGGAAGCCGTGTAGATTTTCGCACAGGTGATAGCTGCATCCTGGTATTTTTTGTCTTTTGTTAAATCATAAAGATCCAGAAACGCCTGAGCCGATTGTCCCGTAGCAAAGTCCGGAGCATAACGGGCATCGCCGCAAACTCCAAGGAAAGCGCCGGTTTCGACGGCATTTTTAATCATCCAGTCAGCTCCTTTCTGAGCAGCTTTCAGGTATTTTTCGTCTTTCAGCATCCGGTAGGCGACGATCATGCCGTAAAAAGTCGGACGCACATCTTTGATATCCCTGAATAGTTCCTGCTCGGTTTTGCGGTCGTAAGCCACTGCCCAGCTTCCATCCGCATTTTGCCAGCTCAGCAATTTTTCAGCCCCGAGTTTCAGGCGTTCTTTCAATTCCATGTTGGCCGGATCAAACAAGAGCATGTTGCCGATGTCGAGCATCACATAGTAAGTCAATGCGATCGGCTCGACGAGCTCGCCCCATTCTTCAACAAACTTTTTGCTTTTTGCCAGATAATACTGTCCTTCCACAGCTCCTTTAAAAAAGCCGTTTTCAGTCTGCTGCTGAACAAGCTTGAAGTTTTCTGCCGGCGGAAGCACTTTTTGGGTCAGTTCAGGATCATTTGTAGCGTTTGCAAGCATCCACATGGCGCCGTAATCCGAATTTTTCATTGCATCCTTATTGGATCCCACTACGCCGCCGAGGTAAGATTGTGCGCCGATCTGCTTGCCCTTGAACTCCTCCATGTTCCAGAGTGAAGTTTTAGGATCGGTCAGATAATGATGCATTTTTTCGATGCGGTCCGTCAATGACTGCTTGCTCTGGCGCAGCGCAAGTGTTTCGTTAAACTTGTAAATGTCATAGGCCGCATGCTTGATTGCTGCAAACCAGTCGCCTGCAATAAGGCTGTAACGGAACGAATAACTGATTTTATCCCCGATGTTCCTTTCCGAGTTTTCTTCTCCCAAAACCGGATAATACAGCGTAGGCGAAAGCTCCGCTTTCCGGTTCATGTGCGACAAGCCCAGGTGCCAGTCCGTCTGCGTGATTTTATCCGATTCCCACGGATCGCGCGCCAACCCCGGTTCAGGAATCACCGAAACCGTAATACCGGTTTTCGTACTTATCAACGGACTCAGTGTAGAAGCGCAGCGTTCTCTGTAAATCACCGGCCGACTTGGAATGCCGTGGCCGTACGCATAAGCCAGTGCAAAATTTTCCTGCATAAAATTTCCCTGAAAATAGCCCGGAACCGAAGCCCAGGCCATGTTTTCAGGAGAGACAGCGGCAAGGGTAGGAGTAGCCAGTGAAAAAAAACCTTTCTTTTTCGGGATTAAAGTCAATGTAACCTGAATATCAGTCGGGAATTTCGGATCCAGTTTCCAGTTGGCGATTACCGTTGCTGCCTCGGTTTCCTTTTTGAATTCCAGCTCATTCTTTTTGATCAAAACCGCCGAGGGAAAAAAATGAAATGCGGTACCGGCCGTATTCAGGGAAACTTCGTTAGTGCTTTCCTTCCATTGCGCCTCCTGATAGTGATAATTATCTTCGGGAAACTTGCCGCCCGTACTTTTTTCAAAGGTTTCCCTGGGTTCAGATGAAGGTTTCGTCTGGCTAAAAAGCAACGTATAGGCTCCGGAGGGAGCCGCCACGTTGATCCACTTTCCGTCTTTTTTTACCTGAAGCTGATCCACGTTCCAATCCAGTTTATTGGCGCTTGCCCAGCTTACATGAATGTGATCATTCATCAGGCGGGCGGACGGGCGGCGCTGTGCGGCAACGTTCGACAGAAAAATAATGCTTAGTAACAGGGTAAGAAAACATTTCATAAAATCAGATCTTTAATTCCATCCGTAACATACGTATTCAGTTTGCCCGCTTCACCGGTGTAAAAGATAAATACATGAAGCGACTTCAACGGCTACCTTTTAAGTTTCAGCTTTTGTTCTGGCTACTTCCAGTCGGGATTTTGTTCCAGTTGCGGATTGGCATTGATCTCGTCCTGCGGAATGGGAAAATACTTGTGTTTGGCCTGAACCGGACGGCTGGGATAAACCGAGTTTACGGCTTTGGGAATCACGGTAAGGTATTTGTTTGTCCTGGTGAGGTCATACCAGCGGTCGCCTTCTGCAAAAAATTCCCACGAACGTTCCTGGATCACCGCATCCAGAAATGCATCTTTGCCCAGCCCTTTGGTTAGCTCCGGAAGGCCTGCCCTTGTGCGAACGATATTGATGTACTCGTAAGCTTTTGCAGACGCACCGTTCAAACGTGCTTCCGCTTCTGCTGCAATGAGGTACATATCGGCCATCCGGAAAATAGGAATGTTCGGGATCAAACCGGTGCTGGATACCGGGTCCTGGTATTTTTTGATCAAAACAGCGTCCGTTGTAATGGGCGTAATGCTTTTCTGCGGAACCCATTTACCCGCTTTGTCAAGAAATGTGGTATCCAGCAATTGTCTGCGCTTGTCTTTGGGATCAAAGGAATTGAAAAATGACATGAACGCAAACATGGAGCCGTACGAGGTTTTGGCATATTCCACGCCGGCGCTTCCAACCGGGCCGGTCAGTCCCACGAGCTGGTGACTGTTGCCGGGCGTAATGGGATCTGCCTCGAAGGCCCAGATATTTTCCAAGCGTGCCTCATCTTCTTTCAGGTAACTGTATACATCCATCACATTGGGCATGAGCGCATACTTCCCGGATGCCATCACGCCCTGTGCTTTTTCCAGTGCCTTGGCCCAGTCTTCATTGTAAAGTGCGGCTTTGGCATAAAGCGCATCCACGGCTTCTTTCGACGGGCGTCCTTTTTCATTGGCCGGATAGGAAGGCAATCCTGCCTGTGAAGCTGCATCCAGATCGCTGTAAATCTGCCTGTAAACATCCGCTTTCGGACTTTTCGGGAAGTAGGCTTTCGCTTCCGTTACACTCGGTTCGGTTTTAATCACCACGTCTCCAAAGTTTTTTGCCAGTGTCCACAGGTAAAATGCCCTCAGAAAATAAGCTTCTCCGATGATCTGCTTCTTGCGCGTTTCATCCATGGCCGCATCCGGAACTTTGGCAATAATCCAGTTGGCCTTTTCAATGCCGCTGTACGAGGAAATCCAGAGCTGCTGAGGCGACTCGTTTGTCCGGCCGGCACTTTTCTGAACGGTATAAGTCGGCTCTACTGTAAACAATGTCAATGAATTGCGGCCTACAACACCTCTCGGATAAACCTGATCCGCGCTGTAATCGGGCACCATGGTTGCTGCCGGACCGCCGTATAATCCGCCCAACGCATCGTATACGGCCAGCAGGCCTTTTTCAGCATCCGAAGCTGTTTTATAGAAAGATTCAACAAAGATGGAAGAATAAATTTCTTCATCAAGCTGACAGGAACCCAGTCCCAGTGTTAATGCCGCAAGCGGAATTATTTTCTTGAATGTATTTTTCAGAAGTTTCATGTTTCAAATTGTTTAGGGCATTTAGAAAGTCAGCTGAATGCCTCCCAGAAATGATTTCGACTGCGGATAAACCAGGTTGTCAATGCCGATTGTCGTGTTGGAACCGGCATATGTATTGACCTCAGGATCAAAACCGGAGTATTTCGTAAACGTAAACAGGTTATTGCCGCTTACATAAATTCGCAGCCTGCTTATTCCTTTGATCGTTGGAAGCGTGTAGCCGAGCATCAGGTTCTTGAAGCGCAGATAGGAGCCGTCTTCAACCGCGTAGGACGAAATCGGAAGGCGGCCTGCAACGGCAGGACTTACGTATTGGTTGCTCGGGTTTTCCGGAGTCCAGCGGTTTTCAACACCTTGCAACAGATTGCGCTGGCCCAGCGGATTTTCAAACGAAAGCCTGCTGATGTTGTAAATGTCGTTGCCCTGTGTTCCCGAGAAAAACGCGCTCAGGTCAAAATTTTTAAAAGTGACATTGGTAGAAAAACCGTAAATAAACTTTGGATTGGGATTTCCGGTAATCACCTGATCAGCCGAGTTGATGACGCCATCGCTGTTGATATCTTTAACCTTGTGTCCGCCCAGTCTTCCGTCATAGCCCGGCACAATCGTTTCGCCGGTCTGGTTGATGCCGTCGAAAACATACGTTTTGAAAACGCCAAGCGGCTCACCGACTTTAAGGATGGTATAATTGGTGATGAATCTTTCGTTGGTGGTGCCTCCGTCCAGATCAAGTACTTTGTTGCGGTTCAGCGTAAGGTTGCCATTGATGCTCCATTTCAAAGGGCCGTTTAGCAGGTTTGCATTGACCGCGATTTCAAGTCCTTTATTTTCAAGAGAACCATAATTTCCGGTTATGCTGCTGTAACCCGATGAAAGCGGCAGCGTCTTGATATACAGAAGATCTTCGGTTTTTTTGATGTAATAATCAACAATCAATGAGAATCGGTTACTGAGCAAGCTGGCATCGATACCGATGTTGGTCTGCGTTGACTTTTCCCAGCGAAGGTCCGGGTTTGAAATGCCCGAAGGACGGATGGCTGTGAAATACGTATGGTTGATGTTGTAACCGCCGCCCGATTCCACCGTTGCCAGAGACTGATAAGGATCAATGCCGCCGGCATTTCCGGTAATTCCGTAACTTCCACGCACTTTCATATCCGACAGCCACGATACATCTTTCATAAACGGTTCTTCAATGATGCGCCATGCTGCCGAAACGGCCGGAAAAAATCCATACTTGTGGTTTGCCCCAAACTTGCTCGAACCATCGACGCGGGCAGTAACATCAATAAAATAACGGTCTTTAAAACCATAGTTGATCCTGCCCATGTACGAGTCAAGCCGCTGCATGTTCCGGCTGCTCGAAATAGTACGGTTCAATGCCAACTGGAGTGCTTCGTTTCTGGTCGCATCATTTGGGAAGCCCGTTGCATTGATCTGATTGCTGTTGTATTTCTCCGTCTGCGTTGCGAACAGACCTGTGAATTTCAAGCTATGATTGGCAGCAATTCTGGTACTGTATGAAAGCACACTCTCATGCAGCAGGCCAAGGAAATTGGAATTGAATTTTGCGGCAGTTCCCGAATTATCGTTGCGGTCTTTCAGTGCAATGATCGAAATCGGCAGATACGTATCGTAAAGTCTGGAATCCACGTCTGCGTTAAAGGAAGCACGGTAAGTGAGGCCGGGCAGGATCGTATAATCTCCGTAAAGGTTGATCAGCGCCCGTTTGATATTCCGTTTTCGCATGATGGAGGTGTAGTTCAGCGGGTTAATGACCTCGCGGTACTGGCCGTTGCCCTGTTCTGCAAACGGGAAAATGGAGCCGTCTTCTTTATAAGGCTGCAAAGTCGGCGGAGCGCCAATCGCCGCACCCAGCACACTGCCGGTAACAACTGCGGCATCGCCTATCGTGGTACTTGCGGCTTCTATTCCGTTGTTATTGGAAAAGCTGCCCATTACACTCGTGCCTACCCGGAGCCGCTTGCTGATAGTATGGTCAATATTGAGGCGGTATGTAAAACGTTTGAAGTCCGAATTAATGATCACGCCATCCTGGTCAAAGTAATTGGCGGAGAGCGAAAGCTGCGTTTTATCAGAACCACCGCTGATCGTAAGCTGATGATTCTGGATCGGCGCTTTCTGGAAAATCAGGTCCTGCCAGTCCACACCTTCTCCAAGGCTGGCCGGATCCGGATACGCGTTGTTTTTGAAGGTTTCATTTTCAAGCTGGGCAAATTCGGCGGCATTCAGGACGTCCAGCTTTTTGGTAACCTGCTGCACGCCGTAATAGCTTTCCAGCGACACGTTCGTCTTGCCTGCCTTTCCGCGTTTGGTCGTGATCAGGATCACGCCATTGGCGGCCCGTGCCCCGTAAATGGCAGAAGCAGAGGCATCCTTCAATACTTCTACCGATTCAATATCATTGGGGTTAATGGTTGAAAGAGGGCTTACGTCATTGATTCCGCCGCTGTTTGAGATCTGGATTCCATCGATTACATACAGAGGCTCCGCATTTCCGTTGATGGAGTTCGTGCCCCGGATTCTGACACTGATGTTACCGCCCGGCGAGCCGGAGTTCTGGCTGATCTGCACACCCGAAACGCGCGATTGCAATCCCTGCGCCACATTCGTGATCGGTAACTGGGTAAGTTCATCTGACTTTACAGAAGCAATGGATCCGGTCGTCTCAATTTTCCGCTGTGTGCCGTAACCTACCACCACCACTTCTTCCAGCGCTTTGGTATCTGCTTTCAATGTAACATTTACCTCAGAGCGATTGTTGATGCCGGTTTCTTCGCGTAAATACCCTACAAACGAAATGACCAGCGTAGCGGAAGGTGAAACCTCCAGTGTATAAACACCTTCAACATTCGTAAGCGTCCCTTGCTGGGTTCCTTTCACGGCAACACTTGCGCCGGGAATCCCTTCGCCTTTTTCGTCTGTAACTTTGCCCGTAACCGTGCTGTTCTGCGCCAGACCTTTATTTATCAAGTTCCACTGCAGGAACATCAGTAGAAATAAACCGAGTATTTTTTTTTGCATAAATAGTAAGGGTAAAAGGATTTGTTATTGAAATAGTACCAATATTTTCTAATGTTTGCCCTAGATTTCAAATAGTAACCAAAGTTGAAAAATGGGCTGGTTAGCTGCTTTAACAGATAACTATGTTGAAGATACAGGTACCGGGATAAGCTATCAAGGGTGAATAAAGCCAATTAAGTGTAGAATTAAAACAAAAAGTATCGGTAACGTTTGCGAATACGTTACCGATATATGGTTATGATTATTTTAAATATGAAAATATTTTTATCCTGATTATCGCTAGTTTTGTAATCCTGTTTTTGAAAATAGGTAATAAATATTAAAAAAGTACAATGATAAGCTGTCCAAAATGTTCCGAGGTAGGATCGATCATGAAAGCCGGGTACGTCCGCAATAAACAGCGGTATGTTTGCAAGGATTGTAACTATTTTTTCACACTCGCCAATCCGGAAAGTCCGGTTCCCGGGAAAAAGGCAAGGCGGCACCAAACGACGATTATTGACATCGCCCGTTCCATCGGCGTATCAAACTCAACGGTTTCCAGAGCTTTGCACGGGCATGCAGATATTAGTCCGGAAACGCGGCAGGCTGTACTGAACATGGCCTCTCAAATGGATTACCAGCCCAATCAGCTGGCATATAATCTGGTAAAAAGCAGGACGAACACCATCGGAATGATCGTGCCCGAGTTTCATAATCCATTTTTTCCGAATGTGATCATCGGAGCGCATCATGTGCTGACAGAGGCGGGTTACAATCTCACCATTATGCAGTCCAATGAATCCTACCCGGTAGAAGTGTCGAATACGAAGGCCATGCTGGCAAACCGGATTGATGGCTTGCTTATATCCCTGACGCAGGAAACCAATAATTTCGATCATCTGAAAGTCTTTGAAAAAAGAGGGATCCCGCTGATTCTTTTTAACCGGGTTTGCGATCATGTAGAAGTTCCCAAAGTAGTAGTCAATGATTTTGACGCATCGTTTTCGGCGGTCGAACACTTGATTTTGAATGGTTATGAACGCATTGCTCATCTGGGAGGGCCGCTCACGTTGCTTGTCAGCCGGGAACGCTTGCGCGGCTACAGGGCCGCAATGGAAAAGCATGGCAAGAGCATCGAGGAAAATATGATCATCCAAGGGATGTTCTCTCAGCAGAAAGCCCGGATTTACGGAAAATATTTACTGGAACTTGAAAACCGGCCGGATGCAATCTTTGCCGTCAATGATTCTGCGGCTATAGAAATCATGTTATTGGCCATGGAAAAAGGCATCAGAATTCCCGAAGAGCTTGGTGTAGTAGGGTTTAGCGATAATCCGGAATCAGCTTATATCGGACCTGGCCTAACGACAGTCCGCCAGCCTACCCTGGAAATGGGAACAACCACTGCGGAATGGATTTTACAAATGGTGGATTCGGAAACAGAGATTGCAATGCCAACTCAGAAAATACTTAAAACTGAATTAGTCGTTCGGGGATCATCCAATCGGATACGCGACATTTGAATCAGTGTTCGAAAGCATCATGCATTTTACTTGCTGATATCTGATATTCGGCAACTCGGTTGATGTAAAAAGGAGACAGATAGGATTGAACCAAATTTAGGCAGGTGAGTAGCCAGCATGGTATATTTTGTGAAAATTATAGTCAGAGAAATGCTGCATGCCTGTTTAATCACGTGGTTTACCCAACCGGAAAGGTATTGTATTTTCTTACACCATTCCGGTTGGGTATCTGCTACTAATATCCGGGATTTTGTTTAATCTTATCTTTGTTGATATCAATCTGGCTTTGAGGAACAGGAAAAACGAGGTTGTTTTCTGTCAGATCGGAAACCAGCCTGATCTCCTCTTTTTTGCTGTTTAATACGGGGATTGCCCGGCCAGTACGAACCAGGTCGAACCAGCGGTGGCCTTCAAATGCCAGTTCAACGCGCCTTTCCTGTTCGATCGCCAGGCGGAAAGCCTGCTGCGTGGGTAAATCTGCTGCCGTTTTCTTTGCCAGGCCGGCTCTTGTACGGACCATGTTCAGGTACGTGAATGCATCTGCGTTAGCCTGATAACCTACTTCGTTCAAAGCCTCGGCGTACATTAATAGAACATCTGCATAACGGATCAGCGGAATGTTATTGCCATTGTCATTTTTTGCAACCGGAACGTCGTAATACTTTTTGATAAACTTATCGGGAATAACCTGTCCCGCGGCGTTGGTATAAGAAGTAGCAACAGAGGCCTCTTTACGCAGATCACCGGCTTCATACGCATTGATGATGTCGTTGGTAGGCTGGTTATTGCCGTCACCTCCAAAGGCGATCACCGCATTGCCGGAATTCTGAGGCGCAAAGGAATTGGGCCATGCATTTCCCTCCCCGGCACCGCCTGATTTATACTGGATATCAAATACGGATTCTTTGTTGTTTTTATTGGCAACCTTGAAAACATCTGCATAGGAGGGCAGCAATTCATAAACACCCAGGTCAACAACTTCTTTAAGCTTGGCGGCAGCATCAGCATATTTCTTTTGAGTTAAATATACTTTGCCCAGGTATGCTTTTGCGGCGCCTTTTGTAGCTCTTCCAATGTCAGCGGCAGCATAGGTAACCGGCAGGACATTTTCAGCATCGGTAAGGTCTTTTTCAATCTGTGCATAAACCTCTGCTTTGGGAGTGCGTCCGAAAGAATAGCCTTCATCGGGTGTCGACACGGGTTTGAGGATCAGCGGAACATCCCCGAAAGTTTGTACCAACGTAAAGTAAACTACTGCCCGCAGGAATTTGGTCTCGGCAATGTATCTGGTTTTGAGGGCTTCGTCCATTGTCACTCCGCCGATTTTGTCCA
This sequence comes from Dyadobacter sediminis, assembly GCF_005860765.1. GTDB lineage: Bacteria > Bacteroidota > Bacteroidia > Cytophagales > Spirosomataceae > Dyadobacter > Dyadobacter sediminis. The sequence goes on from NZ_VCEI01000025.1 coordinate 586,813, forward strand.
GAATGGTATTGTAGCGTGCAATTACATTGTAAGCGTCATTCCAGCGGCCGGCAATAAACGGATTGGTCGTTTTAATATAAAAACGGTCAAATTCATCCTGATCCGTAACCGATCCGGAAGCAACGGCAACGGTATTATCCGAGGCGATTTCTCCAAAAACGTAACTGTTTCCTGCCAGTCCGCCTGCCTGCAGACCTGCATAGCCTCCGTTCAATGCATTTTTGAAATCATCAGCAGTTTTATAAAAAATGTCACTGGTTGCTGTTGAAATCGGTTTTAAATCCAGAAACTCCTCGCTACAGGAACTAAGTAAAACAGTAATTAAGAGAACTGTATATGGCTTAATGATTTTCATTGCGGTATTTATCTTTAAAATTGTAAATAGTTGCCCGGGCTTTGTTTACAGGCCAATGTTGATCCCGATTGTAAAAGTCTTGGCCAATGGATATACACCATAATCGACCCCACCGGTGAGCGGGCCCTCATAATTGCTTACCTCCGGATTGAAATTGAGGTATTTGGTAAAAGTAAACAGGTTCTGTGCCGACGCGTAGATCCTTACCTGTGACAATCTGGCTTTATTGATCAAAGATGCCGGGAGCTGATAGCCCAGACTGACATTCTGGATTCGCAGGTAAGAACCGTCTTCTACCCAGCGAGTTGAAACAGCATTGTTGTTGCCGGTTGTACGGGCATTGGCGCGGGGCGTTACACCGTCACCCGGATCTGCCGGTGAGCGCCACCTGTTCAGAACCGTGGTCAGCTGATTGGCATTTCCTTCCAGGTTTTCAAAAAACCGCCGGCTCAGGTTCAGGATTTCTCCTCCCTGGGATCCCTGTATGGCAATACTCAGGTCAAAGCCTTTGTAGCTCAATGTATTTGTCATTCCGTAAATAAAGTCCGGCTGGTTGTTCCCAATGATCGTACGGTCATTGGCATCTATTTTATTGTCACCATTTACATCTTCGTATTTTACGTCTCCGGGCTTGGAGGTAGGATCATGCGGATAGCTGTCCAGGTCGGCCTGATCTTTGAAAACACCCAGTTGTCTGTACCCGTAAAAGCTGCCGATTGGTGAGCCGATCTGTGTAATGTTTGTTTCGCCGATTCCGCTCCCACTGCGGATCGGATCGCCGGTTGGCCCCAGTGCAACAACTTTGTTGCGGTTAAAAGACAGGTTCAGGTTGGTGTTCCAGGTCAGGGCTTTGGTCAGGTTCCGGGTAGTTACTGCAAATTCCCATCCTTTATTCTGCATTTTACCAATATTCTTTACTGCGGTGCTAAAACCCGTCACGGTTGGCACATTCACAGAAAGCAGCAGGTCTTTGGTCGTACGCTGGTAATAATCAACAATAAGGAAAACACGATTGCTGAAAAGTCCCAGGTCAATGCCGGCATCCAGCTGCTGGCTGCGTTCCCAGCCAAGTTGCGGGTTGGCAAGAGACGATGGTGCCAGCCCATTTACCAGATTGTTGTTAAAGCTGTAATTATCCGATCTGAGCGTAGCAACATAAGGGTAATTATTAGTGAACGCATTGTTTCCGGCCAAGCCATAGCTTACCCGCAACTTGGCCTCGGTTACAGCTGCCATGCTTTTCATAAATCCCTCCTCACTGATGCGCCAGCCCAGCGATCCTGCAGGAAATGTTCCCCAGCGGTTATCCGCCCCAAAGATGGAAGAACCGTCACGGCGGACAGAAACATTAATCAGGTATTTTCCCCTGTAATTGTAATTCGCCCTTGCAAAATAGGAGGCCGAGGCATTTTCCAGTTTGGAAGAAACAGCGGTTGTCGTCGTGCCACTGGCACTTCCGTTCAGGGTTTCCACGACGTCGTTGGGGTAGGAGCTGCCGGTTCCCTGGCTATCCTGAAATTGGAATTTGGTGGATTCCATCCCGATCAGAATGTCGAAATTATGGATATCGTTCAGCGATTTGCTGTAATTCAGCGTTTGGTTGAAAAGCCAGCTCAGACTTTGATCGGAGTAGGCTGTTCCGGTGGATACCGTAGGGGGCAGGATCTGGTTGAGCGGCATCCTGGAAGTACGGTATGCATTCCGCCGGTTGCCAGTGAAATTGATGTTTCCTGACACACGGTAATTGAGGTCTTTAAGGATTTTGAGCTCGGCATACGTGTTGCCCAGTAAATTGGTCGTTAAATACTGGCTGTTGTACTCGGTGATATTGGCAACCGGATTGGTGATGCCCGGGTAATTGTAGGGCGCTGCAAAAGCCGCTTGTGACGTGTAGGAGCCATCTGCGGCATAGATCGGTATCATAGGCATCACCGACAAAGCAGAATTAATCACTGCGTTGTCCGCCCAGTGGCCCGCATCTCTTACTTCCTGCTGGATTCTGTAAGTAGGGTTCAGGTTCAATCCGATTTTAAGGATCGGCAAAACATCAACTTCCACATTGGCGCGTAACGTATAACGGTCCAGGGAAGACCGGCGAATGATCCCGTCCTGCTGCAGGTAGCCGCCGCTGATGCTGTACCGCGCCTTTTCGCTTCCGCCGGAAGCAGAGAGCTGGTAGCTGTTCATTTTAGCCGTCCTGAAAATCTTATCCTGATAATCGGTATAGGGGAGGGCAGCAACCTTGGCAGGATCATCAAAATCCAGCCAGTCAAATACCTCGCCTCTCGGGTAGCGGTAGCGCAAGTAATCCGTAGGTCTGGCGCTGTTCGGGTCCGTGATGTTAGCACCTGGAATGTTACCCAGATAAGCATTATTGGAAGCATCTTTACCAAACTCTGCAAACTGCTGCGAATTGATCAGGTCGATTTTTTTGCTTACCTGCTGAAAACCGGTAAAAACATCCAGATTTACGCTTGGCTTTCCGCTTTTCCCCCTTTTGGTTGTAACCAGTATCACACCGTTGGAACCCTTTGAACCATAAATGGCTGTGGAAGATGCATCTTTCAACACATCAATGCTCTCGATATCATTGGTGCTCAGATTACTGAAAATACTGGCATTGACGATGTTGCCATCTACAACGATCAATGGGGCATTTCCGGCACTAATCGATCCAAAACCACGTACTTTGATTGCTGGCGTACTGCCGGGCGTTCCACTGTTTTGCTGAATAACTACTCCTGGAATTTTACCCTGGAGTGCTGTCGCAACGTTGGATACCGGCATGTCTTTGACCTCACTCATGGGAACCGAAGAGATAGCTGCCGTAACATCCGCTCTTTTTTGCGTGCCGTAACCCACCACAACCACCTCTTCCAGGGATTTTGTATCAGTTTGAAGAGTAACGTCCAGTACAGTCTGGTCAGTCACTGCTATTTCCTGGGGAATATAGCCCACAAAACTGAAAATCAAGGTGTTTGCGCCATCCGGAATGCTTAGTTGGTACGATCCGTCCACATTCGTGGATGTCCCGCTCTGTGATCCTTTGACCACCACGCTTACGCCTGGGAGTACTTCTCCTTTGTCATCTTTTACAGTTCCTGAAATATTTCGATCAATTTTTGATATTATGCCTGCCTGCAAGCGGCTGTCAAATGTAACCCCGTATAAGAATGTGGCCGATATAAACTGTACCATTCCGAAAAGCTTATAAAAAGGAAAAAGCCGTCGGGTAAATAATCTTTCTTTCATAAGAAAATGGTTAGGATTAAAACAGAGCCACTGTGATTTGGTTAAATGTGGCTAGGATTACGACTAAGGTTTGGCGGTCCTACCCTGAAATTGAGAAGGTGCCAAATTCAGTACATTGTATGAAATTGCCTTTTCCGCAGGAATTATGTCAGCGTAAATGATGATCTTCCTTTCGTGATCTGTCCAGGATTGACTCATTTATTGAGCAGTACGCACAATTGCGGATCAACGCGCGAATAAGAGTTTGATGTTGAAATATTCGGTGCTCAAAACGTACTTTCTGTTCCTTGTGAAAACCACATTCTTAATCGTCTGACAGTCTGATTATATCAGGTAAATCCATCTTGCACTACGTTAAAGTGTACTGTTGTAAGCTGCGTTGTACACATACATGCGTCGCGATGCATGATTACCTTTGAGCAGTTGAAAATTTCTTTGGCTTGACACCCATATGCTTTTCGAATACTCTGGAAAAGTGGCTCAGGTTGGCAAAGCCGAGTTGATAACCTACCTCCGAAACTGACAACCCTTCTGCTTTCAACAGACGGGCCGCCTCATTGATGCGGAACGCCTGATAGTAGCTGAATACGCTGTTACCAAATATTTGTCTGAACAACCTTTTTAACTTGGTCGGACTCATTCGGGCGCTTCTGGCTAATTCGCTGATCACCGGCGGGACTTCCAGGTGTTCCAGCATTTGTCCCTTAATTCTGTAAATGGTCTGGATATCCTGTCCATTCAATGCGTACAGCTGATTTTCATCCCGCTTTTCCAGGGCCATTAACAATCGGCAAATCAGTTCTTCGGACTTTACACGCCGGTAAAACAAGGCGAATGTGTCATCAATCGTTTCGCTTACCAGTTGATCAACAATGGTTTGCAAAGCAGGAAAGATCATTTCTTCAAAAAACAAAGGCTGCGTGTTTTCCAGCAGGCCTTGCAAGACCGGTGATTTTTGAGATGAATGGAAGAGTCCTTTCAGATATGTGGCATCCACTTCAATATTGATCATTGCCCGGCTGCGTTGGATCGGAATAACCAGGCTGGAGTTCAGGCGACTGGTTACAATCAAAACGGACGGGGTTTGCTGATCCGGTGGTACATGGACTGATTTAGTCAGGACATGCTGAAACTTAAACAAGATCATTCTTTCCGCAATAGCTGCATCCGGATTGTCGATGACGATGTCTTCCCGGAGTTGGTAATCGAAAATCATCAGCCGGATAAACTCGTTAAATACGAACCCGGTGCAGTAACCACTGCCGAATTGCTCCGGAATGTCCAGTCGCCCGTTTTTCACCTCTGTCCCGAGTTGATGAGCCAGCCCGATCAGCACTTTAGGTATCATTGATTGTTTGTTTTCCTCCATGATGTCTTTTATGACTGATTTTGCGTCCAATATAGCTATTTAGTCTATAACGGACTTATTACGTTTGCGTTGAGGTTAAACAACACAAACTCATGATCCTTCATAATAAACAAGTGGCCATCATTGGAGCTGGGCCCGTAGGTCTTACCTTAGCCAGCTTATTACAACAGCAAGGAGTTCATGTAAAGGTCTACGAGCGGGACAAAGATGCACAGGCCAGAATCTGGGGTGGTACCCTTGACCTTCATAAAGAGTCCGGGCAAGCCGCTTTGAAAAAAGCAGGTTTACTGGACCGCTATTTTACGCTGGCTAAACCAATGGGAAGAACCTTGGCCGATCAGCTCGGTAATGTGATTTTTTCTAAGAAGCCAGCCGCTGAAAACCGGTATGATCAACCCGAAATCAGCAGAAATGATTTACGGTCTTTACTAATGGAGAGCTTGTCTGCCAACACTGTGGTTTGGGACAGAAAATGTACAGGGCTTTCCCAGGACAATGGAAGATGGCGTCTGTATTTCGACGAAAAACCAGATGATGTCGCTGATCTGGTAATCGGCGCAAACGGTGGGATGTCCAGGGTAAGACCTTACGTGACAGATGCACAGGTCGAAGACACCGGCACCTTTATTATCCAGGGCGAAGTGCATGACCCGATACGGAAATGCCCATCCTTTTACCACTTGTGTGGCGGCAATATATTGATGAGTTCGTATCAAGGTAACTTGCTGGTAGCAAACCCAAGTAATGGCGGGGCGTTGGCTTACGGAATAACATTCCGGAGACCAGAAGAATGGTCAAATGGCTATGGACTTGATTTTGAAAGTCCGGCTTGCATCCGCACCTACCTTTCCGAAAGATTTACCGATTGGAACCGGCGCTATCATGAATTATTCAAGGCCACATCGTTCTTTGTTGGTTTACCAACCCGAAAATTGTCTTTTGATCATCCTTGGAAAGCAGACCGGCCCTTACCCATTACGCTGATCGGCGATGCTGCGCATTTAATGCCGCCTTTTGCTGGCCAAGGTGTAAATACCGGCTTGATGGACGCTTTATTGTTAGCAGATAATCTGACCAGCGGTAATTATCAATCCGTACAAGCTGCCATTGAAGATTATGAGCATAAGATGTTTGCCTATGCGTCAGAAGCGCAGAGCGCATCCAGCAAGAACGAGCTGGAAATTCGTCAACCCGGCTTTACGTTTCAACGATTCATATCTTAGCATGCTGGTTCCAGAATACGGAAGTTATTTCTGAACGTGTCCTATTGCATTTTGTGCACAGCTATACGACTGTCTGTATGAAGACTCCGACTTATGCTTGACAATGTTTCGCGGCGGCAACTGTATAGCGTTATACGGACAAAATGAATTCGGATAAGTGATGATGGTCAGCTTGACCTTGGTAAAATGGTATGGATCGTGAGGCTTGCAATTTATCCGGTATAAAATGAATCATATGCCTGCTTTGCAAGGCCGGATAGATGTTCAGTCAATGAAGCCGGCTCCATGATTTTAACAGCGCCTGCAAAAGGTAACAACCAGGTGGACAAATAAGTAAGTGATCCAACTAAAAACAAGATTTCCAGGCTTCCGTCTGGCAGGGTTTGTTCATGCGTCCATCCATATTTGTGCTTGGTATCATGAAGATGCTGAACCCGGGCAGGTGATACCTTCGAAGAATTGAAATGGATCACCACCTTTTCCTGGTTCCTGCTTTTGGCTTCGTTGGCCCAGTATTGCTGCAATGTTTCCGGACGTGGAGGGAACGATTCCCCGGATACGGACAAGTTACAGATACGGTCAAGTCGAAAGTTCCGGAATGCCTGCCGCAGGCGACAAAATGCCACTACATGCCAGTGCTCACTTAGATAGAGGCCGATCGGCTCAATCTCGCGCATGGTGGCTTCTCCTGATTCTGCGGCTTGATAACGAATGTGTACGACACGGTGCGATGTAACAGCAGAAACGAGTTGCTGGTAGGTATCTGGCCGCTCGGATGCACTCGGCGGCTCCATCACATGGATGTAAGGTTCTACGGTTTCCAGATGGTCGCGGTCTGAATACCTGAGTGCTGCCCGAACCTTGTCCATGGCTGCGCCGCTCAGCTTGCCTGTAGCTGTATCGGTGAGCCTTGAAGCCAGTTTTTCAGCAGTCAGCAATGCGATGGCTTCCTCACGTGTGAACATGACAGGCGGCAGACGGTATCCTTCCAGCATTGCGTACCCTTTTCCTTCCTGTGTCACGATCGGGATCCCTGCACTTTCAAGGGTCCTGATGTCCCTGTAAATGGTACGCGTGCTCACTGAAAAACGTACTGCCAGCTCCGTAGCGGTTACGTTCCGTTTTGTTTGTAGTAGTGTAAGCAAGGCCACAAGTCGGGACAGCCGGGTCGCTTCTGAATCCATCTTGGATTTGAGTTTTGATTAAACAACGATGCAAAAGAGCCCGGAGCCGGGCTCTTTTGCAATCCTTTTCAGACAAATAAACTACTTTATCACCGTTGCTTCCAGTTCGATGGTAAGCCCGCCAAACAAACCCTTCACTTCAAGCAAGGTAGTCGCTTGCTGGATGCCATGCTTTGCAATCCAGCTTTGATATGTCTGCACGCAGCTTGTGAAAAACTCTTGTGTGGAAGTGGTGTAGACATTTAATCTTACAATACCGCCAGGCTCGTATCCAGCTTCGCTTATCAGATGCTCCAAGTTCCGGATCGTCAGCTCAAACTGCGTAAGCATATCAGCGGCAACAGGCTGGCCATTGGCAGCTATGGCAACTTGCCCGGAACAATAAAGTGTTCCGGCCGGTTGCTTGATTTCGACTGCCTGTACTGAATTGCTGTACTTGCCCCATTCCCAGGGATCGATTGTGTTCTTTTCCATTTTTGCTTGTGATAACATGGTTTGTTTTTGTTTCCACAAAGCTCCTTTGGTGAAGTGACAGCAGTATGTCATACCCCTTCGATTAATTCAAGGGATTTTTTGAAATGCGGACTTGTAATTTTGATTCACTATATATGACAACGTCCTTACCTCATGTCAGCGCTTCGCATGACTAATTACTTGTTTTCTTCAAAGCCTGATTCAAGAAGATGTCTCTTGATTTTTATCTATGATATTCGATAAACCGCAAAATTCGATCGAATAAATGAAATCATCCTTAACGTACTTTCGCAACCTCTGAATACTTGGTATTTTGTTTCAAAGATAGGATTGCCAGCATTACCAGGCAAAATACTGGTTTAGGAATAGCCGGAATGAGAAGGTAGCAACTGTGGAACATATCGATATTTCATTGGGAGAATTATCTAAACCCGGTACATACTCTTTTGATAATGAAGACTCTCTGGCCTTAGGCGCTTATTCAATCAGGGTTCAAGACGAGAACATTCCCTTGACTGTTATAAAAAGATGTTATTATGATGAAATTAGAGACAAACGCAAGGGAACCCTGACAATTACTAAGCTTGATATGGATAAGGGAATACTTGCTGGAACATTTGAATTTACATTAATAAAATCGACGGTTTCCGAAGACTGTGATCCAATTCTGAAAATTACGGAAGGAAGATTTGATATGAAGTTTTAGTTGTTAAACATACATATCAAATCGAAACAGGCTTGCACCGTCTAATGGTTTCCCGCCAAATAATAGTTAGTTACATAACACACATAATATGGTAAGTGAAACAAATTCAAACCGGAGATTGAGGAATCATTTCAGCCAACGTTCGAAACAAACTTTATAATGCTGCGGCAGAAATCCATTTGAGCTAATTACGTTTCAAGAACATGAATGAAGCAAAGTCAAAAACGGCAACAAATTTCACTTCTGTACGTCAAACGCATTTTAATTCTCAGATTAACGTTTTCCTACAAAATCGATAATGGATTAGAAACTCTGGAGTACAGCGATGAATCGTGTTCCAGCTCCATATTGGCGTATTCTACTGCTGTTGTAAAAGACATCGGTGAACGGTAAATGCCGAATTTCCAGTAAGGACCAGATGCATCCGGATAACCGATTCCTATTCCGGACAGATTCAGGAGCTGCTTGCCGTTCTGCCACCATTGAAGTTGCCCGTTTGTAGGAGAAAACCGTACGCGTACAACGATCTTTTGCCAGACACCTCGATTGAACCGGGTAGTTCCGCGGACGACCGCCTTCGGACTTACCGTATGTGGATTGGATGTGGTGGAACAGGTGCAGATGGATATGGTGTCGTCACCTTCCAGTTTGAAGCCTAAAACAGGCGCAGAACTGATGTCTCTGTCATCTTCACTGGCGTGAAACTGGCCAAGGTAACAAAATTCGCCGGAAGAAAGGTTTAACGAGCTACCCTCCGCAAGCCTGACGGAAAAAGAAAGCCAGACATCCTTGTTGAAGGGCAGGTTGTTGTTTTTGGAATAAAATTCGGAACGCTCTCTGTTCTGGTTGTTTGCATCGCCCGACCACCTGTCACCGGCGTTCACCTGCATGCGATAGATTGGAGCTCTCGTGTTCGTTGCCTTCTGCAGTGACCAGGATTTGCTTGGCGTTTGTGACATGTAGGAATTGGAAAGGATGTCCAGCATCGTTCCCGTCGGGCCTATGCTGGTATAATCCAGTTGCTGTTCGACAGCAGTAGGATCATCGCCATCGCCCGTACTTGTTTCCGAGCTATCGTAGAAGTTGACGTACTGTACTTCGGTTCCTGAGGGGGCTACCTGATAGCTTCCGGAGATATCATTAACCCAGGTCCTTCCATCTTTCCGCTGAACTAAAATATCACATTCCGAGCTGGAAGAAGGCTTGGCAAGTGTGACAATATCCGCACTGCGGGTAACTGTGCTTCCGTTGGTGCGGATGTAAGAAGTCATCTGGCTTCCTTTTTCCAGCTGAGCGCCCCAGATCAGTATACCGCTGCTGCCATCGCCCCGGTAAGAGGTGGCGCCATTAGAAATCTCGGTGCCTATTTTGACAGAACTTTCCGAGGATTTTGCTTTGAAAGTGGCAGAACATCTTACCCATCCATTGCCGGCATTTTTAATAGATGCGGAAGTGATGACATCGCTCCGGTTGCCTATTACTCTGTTTGCCAGATCAAAGTGGACCGTGTGTCCGATGATGTTGAAGTAGGCCCATTTACGTTCAGAGTATTTAAGAAACGCACTGAATGTATAAACGCTGTCCGTATTCGTGGACAAATTGCTCGCAGGGGCGATGTAGTGGACAGAACTGTTAGAATTCTCTTTGATCTTGAAAGCATAGGTTTTCCCATCCGGGGAGCGGCTGCCCGAACGCACTGCCGATGCATTCTCTTTCCGCCAGAAGGAGTTGTCAAATACCTGGGAGTAGCGTACTGAATTAGTTGTAGCAGGTTCTATCAAAGCACCTGTCAGCGACAAGCTGGCAAGGTCATAATTAAATCTAAGCCCCAGGTAAGGAGCTACCGTAGTAGGTGTATATGTAGATAAATTGGTACCTTGTTCAAACTGCGCACCCCATGCATACAGGAATTTGGAAGTACTGCCTGAATAGCTGGTGTTATTGCTGTCATTGAGCATGTATAGATGAAATCCGGATTGTGTGCCCAGGTCCGGAACGCCGCTGAGTTTAAGCCTCCACCAGCCATTTCCGCAATTGATTGCCTGATAACTGGTTACATTTGAGCTTGTAGAAATGAATGTGCCGTTGGACAGGTTGAATTTTACACCCGGGTTGCCTCCTTTGAAAGACGATCCGTTTGAAAAGCTAAGCTGTACTCTGCTGCAGGTAGCTGCTTTCAGGTAAATACTGACCGTTATGGGTACGTTCCGTGCGACATTCAGCTCTCTGGTAATACGGTGTTCACCTGAGGAACTGCTCTCAATGATTTTATTGCCTGTTTCTGAACCATCAATGGCCGTTATACTGCCCGGTATCGAGACCGAGGTTCCTACCTTGAGCCAGGCGCTGTTTGTAGCATTTTCGCTGTAAGTAAGCCAGTTCTGTCCAGGCTGGGCGAAATGCAGGTATCCATCCTGTCCGAAAAAAGATGCTTCACTTTTGCGGGTGACGGAAAGATTGGTGTTCGCAGACTTCGGCATTACTCTGAAGTCAAATACGCTTAGTGGGGAAGATGTTTCTTCAATAATCATAATTTTCTGAATACATGATTGAACTTGCATAATGCATGCTAGCCGGAACAACAGCAAATCGACTTGTAGATCTATTGAATAGGCACAAAGTTTCTGATACACAGAAGTTTCCGTTTCGGGTTAACCTCGTGTCCTGTTAAAAGATTTTTTTAATATTTTTTGAGTTTACTGCAAGCAGGAAAGGAGATAATCCTGTCTGGTGCAGTAATCACTTAGGTTGTACCGAACCGGAAAAGACGGAAACAGCCTGACAGCAAATTCGAAAATTTACTGCAAAATTTATTGTATGTAACTTGTTGATAACAGATACTTCAAACTATTTAATCATTCAGGAGCATCGGCAAACGAATGACTTAACTGTTGCTGATCGCTAGTTAAACCAGCAGAATATCTATTTTAGAGGAGTAGATTTATTGTGCAAACATATTAATAAAATTCAATAAACCGCTTTTCAAAACAATAAAATTTCAAAATACCTTGAGAATAGTATTGTGTTTCTTTTGAAAATGGAAATTGTTTAGCGTTAAACTGTCCGGTTTCTGGAGATACTTACAAGCCCGAATAGTTGCTGATGACAAATAAGTTCGGGCCGGTTAGTATAAGGCTTGCACGCTGGATTGCATTCCCAACCTGGATCCTGTCAGTATTCCAGTATAACAGGCAATCCGGAACAAGTTGATTAATACCGATGTGTAATCCATCCTTGCTGGTAAAGTAGTAGAAATTTTGCAGCGGTCAGCATTGGAACAAGGGTTGCCATTATTTATACGAACTGACATTGACCCGGAATCCTTCAGCAAGGGAAAGGTTCAGTGGTGTCCAGAAAAGCAGATTGATAAAAATTTATGCTGCCAGGAAAGCCAAATTGATGCGGCTCAAAAGCAGATACTGGACTTTTTCGAGGAATCACCGGTGTCAATTGCCTTGATTGATGCGTTTGAACTGACCTATACCATGGCTAATGCTTTCTACAGTCAGCTGGTCGGCAGAACGCCCGAGCAACTGGTCATACCGGAGAACTGCGAAATGCCGAGATCAGTGTTTTCCAGTAATATTGCCGCTTTTTCAAGTTTAATGGCGCACAAAAAACTCAATCAAGGTTTGTCTGCTCGTATCCAGTATTTTGCTGTACAGACTTTCCCGGCTCATGCCCACTTGCCAACAGTTTGCGTTTGTTATTACTTTTTGTTACTTTTTTGTCATTCTGGGCGAAGTCAAAGCTTTTTTAAAAGTTTTACCATCAACTCATCATTACGAACTCTAGCAACTAAGAATGAAGCATCCCTTATGCACCGCTATCGCAGCATTTTGGCTTTTTGCCAGCTCTTTCGCCTCAGCGCAGATGATTACTCTGACCAACCCGATTCTGACCGGATTCTATCCTGACCCGAGCGTGGTTCAGGTCGGAACCGATTATTATCTGGTCAATTCCACATTCTCGTATTTCCCCGGCATTCCGGTTTTTCACAGCAAGGATTTGAAAAACTGGAAACAAATCAGCAATGTGATCGACCGTGCCACGCAGATGGATTTCATGGGAGAGAAGTTAACGCGTGGTTTGTTTGCACCCGCAATCAGTTACCACAACGGAACCTTTTATGTTACCTGCACGGACATTGATCATGACGGGAATTTTATTGTAACGGCCAAAAACCCGGCAGGCCCGTGGAGCAATCCGGTGCGTGTTCCGCAGGTACGCGGCATTGATCCTTCGTTGTATTTCGATGATGACAACAAAGCTTACATCGTTTACAACAGCGATGCTCCTGACCGGAAGCCGCTTTATTCCGGCCACCGCACCATTCGTATATATGAACTGGACCCGGCAACTTTAAAGGTCGTAGGCGAAGAAAAGCAGCTGGTAAATGGCGGGGTCGATCTGAGCAAAAAGCCCGTCTGGATCGAAGCGCCGCATATCATGAAGAGAAATGGCTGGTACTATCTCTATGCAGCGGAAGGCGGTACGTCGGTGAACCACACGGAGGTGGTGTTCCGGAGCAAGTCGGTTTGGGGACCTTTCGTGCCTTACGAAAACAATCCGGTCCTGACGCAAATGGGACTGCCGGAAGATCGGAAAAATCCGGTTACTTCCGCTGGTCACGCGCAATTTGTGGATGGTCCGGATGGGAAGACTTATGCGATTTTTCTGGCGGTCCGTCCATATGAAGGGGATTATTATAACACTGGCCGCGAGACCTTTATAGCGCCTGTGGAATGGAAAAACGACTGGCCGGTTATTAATCCCGGCAGCAAGGAAATCAAATACGAATATACAGCCCGTTACACGGAAGCGAAGCAGAAAGACGCGCTGCCACAGGCGGGAAATTTTGATTATACCCTGACATTTGAAAAAAGCCTCGATCCGTCTTTTTTGTTCATGCGCACGATCGATAGTTCGTCATTTTCATTGTCCAGAAGTTCAGGTCTGACCATGAAACTGAAACCGGAAACGGTAATGGAAACAGGCAATCCTTCTTTTATCGGAAAGCGCCAGCAGCATCTGTATTGCACCGCTGAAACGGAAATTGCTTTTTCTGCCAGATCGGAAAAGGAAAAAGCCGGACTGACCATTCTGCAAGACGAATCTCATTTTTATTTCCTTGCCAAATCCATGGAAAAGGGCAAGCCGGTCATTCAGCTTTATAAAGCCGGCGCAGATCCAAAAACCATGGAAGTGCTTGCCCAGTTACCGCTTTCGGATCAATCCAGGCCCGTTAAGTTGCGCATTACGGCAGCAGGAGATGCATACAGCTTTTATTTTTCAACAGGTTCCAAGTGGGAATTGCTGAAAGATAAAGTCGATGCAAAATTTCTGAGTACGCAGGTTGCCGGCGGTTTTATAGGCTGTTTGTTTGGCATGTATGCCACTTCTTCGGGTGAGCAGGCGGATAATTCTGCGTCATTCAAATACCTCCGATACAGTGGTAATGATCCGGTGTTCAAGAGTATGTCTCATTAAATTTCCTCTTTGTTTTATTGAGTAAATAACTAAAATAAAATGCAATGCAAATGAATGTGTTTAAAAACCTGATGATCGGGTTCGGCCTGTTGGTGAGTAGTGTGGCTTTCTCACAATCGAATTTCAGAAGTCAACAAATCGGAATGGGCGTGGTTGTTTCGGATATGGAACGCTCACTGGATTTTTATGTCAATGGAATTGGTATGGTGCAGGCAGGGAAATTTACAATAGGTGCCGAATTTGGAAAAAGAGGTGGTTTGACAGGCGGTGATTCTGTTCAGGTCCACATTCTCAAACTGGAAAACAGCCCGCAGGCCAGTGACTGGAAGCTGATGAGTTTTGGCAGAAAAGCGGCTCATCCCAAACCGAAGTTTATCCAGGACGATACGGGTGTGCAGTACATTACCATTCAGGTAAAGTCATTGAAAGGCATCATCGAAAGGCTGAAACAGCGCAACGTGACCTTCCTCGGTAGTACGCCGACGCCGTTAAATAAGGATGCGCATTTTGTGCTGGTGCAGGATCCGGACGGGACTTTTGTTGAACTCATAGGGCCGCTCGAATAACCAACTGCGACTCGTCTGCCTTTTAGGAACGAGAGAAAATTGGCGGATCTGGGATTTTGGAGAAAAATTGCGGATCTGTTGGAATCCGGGCAGGGAAAGCGGCTTACGCTCTTATTATAATCAAGAATATCAATGGAAAAGCCTGGAAACCGGTCGGCGCGCCTTTAAAAATGGCCTACACGATTCTGTAATTTATGGGAAACCGTTCCGTTCTTTTCATTTACTCCGCCAAAGAGGCAGGCGGCTATGCGGACTTCGGTTATTTCGAAATGACGGGTTCTTTTTTAAATTATAAATCCGTGTTGCCGCTTACAAAAAGGGAGATAATGATAACAACGCATGCATCGATGAGCATTTTACGCATTATACTCGGACTGATTTTACTGCCAGGTTTGCTGTTCGCCCAAGTCCGTTTGCCGAAGCTTGTCTCGGATAATATGGTCTTGCAGCGCGACCAGCCGATAGCGATCTGGGGCTGGGCTGCTCCGAAAGAAAAGGTAACTGTCACATTCAAAAACAAAAATTACCATGCGGTGGCCAAAGCAGACGGCAGCTGGAAAACGGAGTTGCCCGCACAGCCTGCCGGGACAGGATTCGACATGGTTATCAAAGGTAAAAATCGGGTTCAGATCCGGAATATCGCATTCGGCGATGTGTGGCTGTGCAGCGGGCAGAGCAATATGGTGATCAACATGGAGCGCGTCAAGGAGCGGTTTCCCGAGGACATTGCATCGGCCCGTTATCCCGACATCCGTAACTTTTTTATTCCTGCCAGAACGGATCTGAACGGTCCGGAAAAGGATTTGCCGCCATCACAATGGAAAGCAGCCACGACGGCTGACATTTTAAGCTTTGGCGCGGTTTCCTATTTTTTTGCGCGGGACTTGTACGAGCAATATCACGTTCCGGTCGGCATTATCAACAGCTCGGTAGGAGGAACGCCCATAGAGGCCTGGATCAGTGAGCAGGGGTATGGAAATTTCGGTGACATTCAAAAGGTAATCATTCAAAACAAAGATACGAGCTATGTAAATGCCCGCATTTCAAAACCGGTGCTTTCAAAATCTTCCATGCCGGAAAATACCGATACCGGACTGTCCGAACATTGGGAGCGTGCGGATTATAAACCGAAAGGCTGGCGGAATTTCAACATTCCCGGTTATTGGGAAGATCAGGGATTGAAGGAACTGGACGGCGTGGTCTGGTTCAGAAGGGAGTTTGATGTGCCTGTGAACTGGGCCGGAAATCCCGCCAAACTCTTTATGGGACGCATTGTGGATGCAGATGAAATGTACG
Source organism: Dyadobacter sediminis (assembly GCF_005860765.1). Classification (GTDB taxonomy): domain Bacteria; phylum Bacteroidota; class Bacteroidia; order Cytophagales; family Spirosomataceae; genus Dyadobacter; species Dyadobacter sediminis. The sequence goes on from NZ_VCEI01000025.1 coordinate 602,728, forward strand.
TCAATGGAAAAAGGATCGGCGGGACAACTTACCAGTATCCGCCACGCAGATATCAGATTCCGGAAGGAGTTCTGAAAGCAGGTAAAAATACATTCGTGATCCGGGTAACGAATCAGGCAGGCAAAGGCGGATTTGTAACTGATAAACCTTATTTCATGCAAATGGGTGAGGAGCAAATCGATCTGAAAGGAACCTGGCAGTATAAAGTCGGCAGGGTAGATGAGCCGCTGGAAATGCCGGACAAAACAGCGCCGCTGATTGCTCAGAACCAGCCCGCTGCCTTGTATAATGCCATGATTGCCCCTGCATTGCCGATGAAGCTGAAAGGATTTGTGTGGTATCAGGGAGAATCCAATGTAGGCAATGCAAAGGATTATAACCGCTTTATGCCGGCTTTGATTCAGAACTGGCGCAGTCTTTGGAAGTCCGAAAACCTGCCGTTTCTGGTCGTGCAGCTGCCCAATTTCCAGGATATCAGCTACCGTCCCGTCGAAAGCGATTGGGCCGTACTCCGCGAGGCGCAGAACAAGGCACTCACGTTAAAGCACACGGCCGTGGCCGTTACGATAGACCTGGGCGAATGGAATGACATTCATCCGCTGAACAAAAAAGACATCGGGAAAAGACTTGCGCTTGCAGCCAGAAATCTGGCATATGATGACAAAAGTGTAGTTTACAGCGGTCCGAGACTTACCTCGCATAGCATTGACGGCGACAAAATCATACTTACATTCAGTGATGTAGCCGATGGGATAAAGTCGGCCGACGGAGAGGATTTGCGCTGGTTTGCAGTGGCTGGCGAGGACAAACATTTCGTATGGGCAAAGACAAGAATTATTGGCAAAGACCGGATCGAGCTGTCCGGCGAATCGGTGAAAAGTCCGAAATACGTGCGCTATGCCTGGCAGGACAATCCGGAGGGGATCAACTTTTATAATTCGGCCGGTCTGCCCGCTTCGCCGTTTCGGACCGATGGCGATTTTTTGAATGATAATTAATCTGAAATGATGTTTAAAAAAATACTGCTGACGCTTTTCAGTTTCCAGCTAACCTGCATGGCTACCTTCGCGAGCAACCCGACCGCGCCTGAGGACGATGATGGGTACCGGTTGTGGCTTCGATACGAGCCGGTGACCAATGCCGCCATAAAAGTGGAATACCTGAAATATGCTTCGTTTATAGCAAACACTGAAAAAGGTGAAATCACAGGCAGCGCGTTGAAAGAGCTGCAAACGGGGCTGAAACAGCTGATTGGTAAAAGGGTCCCGGCTATAACTACGGCTGGAAGCCGCACCGGCGGCGTTGTATTCTCGCTTAAACCTGCCACTGGCGACTCCGCGGCGAAGGAAGGTTACCAGATCCAGCCGGTATCCGGAAACATTGTGATCAGCGCGCAGTCGGAGCGCGGCATTCTGTACGGCACATTTGCGTTGCTGAGGCATATGCAAATGCAGCAGCCGTTAAAAAACCTCCGTATTTCCAGCACTCCGAAGATTCGCTACCGCATGCTCAACCATTGGGATAATACCGACGGAACCATCGAGCGCGGTTATGCGGGCGGTTCGATCTGGAAATGGTATGAGCTGCCCGAGCGTGTGGACCCGCGGTATGAGGATTACGCCCGTGCCAACGCTTCACTGGGCATTAATGGTACAGTGCTGAACAACGTAAATGCCAGCGCACGCTTTATGTCGCAGGAATATATCGGCAAGGTCGCGGCTATTGCCAATGTGCTGCGGAAGTACGGGATTAAAACGTATTTGTCGGTTTACTTTGCTGCGCCCAAAACGCTTGGCGGACTGGCAGGCTCCGATCCGCTCGATCCCAACGTGCGTGCGTGGTGGGCGGACAAGGTGGCGGAGATTTATAAAACCATTCCTGATTTTGGCGGTTTTCTGGTCAAAGCCAATTCAGAGGGAGAGCCCGGCCCGCAGGATTATGGCCGCACGCATGCGGATGGTGCCAATATGCTGGCCGCAGCATTGAAACCCTACGACGGCATTGTCGTTTGGCGCGCATTTGTATACAAAGCTGATCCGGATGCAGATCGTTTCAAGGCCGCTTACGAGGAATTTGTACCGCTCGATGGTCAGTTTGATCCCAAGGTAATCGTACAAGTCAAAAACGGCCCGATCGATTTTCAGCCTCGCGAGCCATTTTCACCTTTATTCGGCAACATGCCCAAAACACCGCTGGGGATGGAATTTCAGATTACGCAGGAATACCTTGGTTTTGCTGCGCATGCCGTGTACGAAGCACCGCTTTTCAAGGAATGTCTGGAATCAGATACCTGGGTGAACGGGCAGGGATCGACGGTCGCCAAAGTAATCGACGGTAGTTTGCACGGGTATGAGCGTACGTTAATAGCTGGCGTAGCCAACACCGGCAGCGACCGAAACTGGACCGGTCACCCGCTGGCGCAGGCCAACTGGTATGCATTTGGCCGGCTCGCCTGGGATCACCAGCTCAGTGCCGAACAAATCGCTGCGGAATGGACGCAGCTTACGCTGACACGCCAGATTAAATCCAGAGAACACATTGTAAAAATGATGCTCCGGTCCCGCGAGATTTACATCGGTTACAACACGCCCCTCGGCTTGTCACGACCCTGGATGGGTGTGCACTTCGCACCCGAGCCCTGGCAAAGCCGCGGTGCCCGCCCAGACTGGACGGCCACGTACTATCACCGCGCCGACTCTGCCGGATTAGGCTTCGACCGCACAACTTCGGGCAGCAATGCATTGTCCCAGTACCGTCCGCAGGTGCAGGCGCAATGGAATGATCCTGACAAAACCCCGCTGCCTTACCTCTTGTGGTTTCACCACGTAAGCTGGAATAAAAAGCTGGGCAGCGGACGCACACTCTGGGACGAACTTTGTCATCGCTTGTATTCAGGCGCGGACTCGGTATCATGGATGCAGCAGCAATGGGAGCTGGCCAGAAACGATCTCGACACAAGGGTGTATGCCGACGTTGCGGGGCGGTTGAAAGTGCAGCGGCGTGAAGCGATCTGGTGGCGCGATGCCTGGCTTCTATATCTGCAGACGTTTTCCCGTCAGCCTGTTCCCGCAAGTCTGACGCCGCCGGATCGGACTTTGGAAGAGGTAAAAAAATCGGTGAATATCTATCTGATGCGGTAGGCGTGTACATCCGTCAGTGTGCCGGACTATTTCCTTACCAGCTTGACGGCAGAACTTTCGAAAGTGCAAATGCGTAAGAAAATCCGCCATGAACGCTTTATGGAATGAAGCTTCGAAGGCAGGCGCTATCGGAATTTGAAATGCTGGAAAATAGCGTCGCAAGTGCTGGACGGCGTACCTTATGTTTTCAGGATGAAAAGTATTTCATGCCCATTCCGCAGCGCGAGATCGAGAAGAATCCTGACCTGAAATAAAATGCCGGCTGCTAACAATCTGCCATTTACTGACTTAGCTCATTGCCTATGAAGTCCAAATTTCAGCTTATTCTACTGGCCATCATTTTGTCGGTCACCTTTGCAAAACCGGTCAGCGGACAAGCGCTTAACTCCGGTTTCGTTCCGAAAAACGGCGACCATATTATCCTGCTCGGCAACACCTTTGCCGACCGGATGCGCCACTACGGTTATTTTGAAACATTACTTCAGAAAAACTTTCCAGACAAGCATCTTACCCTGCGCAATATGGGATGGAGTGCTGATGAAGTGGGTCTGCAGCCCCGGCCGCTGAATTTTCCAGGTTTCGGAGAAAAAACAAAAAGACTGACCGAAGGTCAGAAAGAGGTGAAATTTCAAGGCTTTACGCATGAAGGCGAGCGCATCGTTATGCCTGTGGCGCTTAATTTCGAAGGTTTGAATCAGGATTTATATGATCAGAAAGCAGACATGATCTTCCTTTGTTTTGGAATGAATGAATCGTTTAAAGGTGCCGCCGGCTTGCCGCAATTTGAAAAAGACCTTCATGCATTCATCCGGAACCTGCAAAGGAACCGGTACAACGGCCGCTCGGCGCCTTCGCTCGTGCTTGTTTCCCCGATCGCGCACGAAGAACGGGGCGTTCATTTTCCAAATCCTGCGGAGCACAACAAAAATCTGGAATTGTATACCAAAGCCATGCAGAAAGCGGCTTCCACAAAGGGGCTTTATTTCATCGATCTTTTCACAAAGTCAATGGCCAGGATGAAACAGAAAGGGCAGGAGAAGCTGACTATCAATGGCATCCATCTCACTGGCGCCGGTTACAAGCTGGCTGCCGAATGGATGGGCCAATCGTTGGGGTTTGGAAAAATGCCCGATTTGAACACCGAAAACAGCAGGAAACTTCTGGCGGTAATCAAAATGAAAGATGATCATTTCTTTTACCGCTGGCGCGCAGTGAATGGCGAATACATTTATGGCCGCAGAAGGGAGCCGTTTGGCGTCATTGCATTTCCGCCGGAGCTCAGGAAAATTAACCAGATGACGGCTGCACTGGATTCGGTGATTTGGGAAATGGGCAAAAGCAATGATGCCGAAGCGTATAAAAATGCGGTTGAAATCGTGGACAGGCGTGGAAAACCGGTTGACCCCATGCTCATGCCCGACATTCCGATGACAGGACGGCAAGGCGAAGCCGCGAAAGCAGCGGCGCATGCACAGCATGAGAAAATGTGGCCTGCAACAACCGACCAATTCAAGCTGCCGGAAGGTTACGAGATCAATCTTTTTGCCTCGGAAAAGGATTTTCCGATTGAAAAACCGGTGGCCATGAACTTTGATGCACGCGGAAGGCTCTGGGTTGCGACAATGCCCACGTATCCGCAATATTTCCCCGGCATTCCGGTTCATGACAAAATCGTGATCCTGGAAGACACCGACGCAGATGGCAAGGCCGACAAGCACACTGTTTTTGCAGACGACCTTTATCTGCCACTGGGCTTTGAATTTGGCGATGGCGGCGTTTATGTGTCCCAGGAGCCGGATATTGTGTTTTTAAAAGACACCGACGGTGACGACAAGGCCGATCATCGCGAAGTGGTTTTGACGGGTTTCGGCTCTGAAGACAGCCATCACGCCACGCATGCATTCACATTCGGGCAGGATGGCGCACTGTATTTCAATGAAGGCACATTCCTGAATTCACAAGTGGAAACACCTTATGGCCCGATCCGCTCCTATGCCGGTGCAACTTATCGCTACGAGCCGCGTACGGCGAAACTCACGCACTACATTTCCTATCCTTATTACAATCCGTGGGGCAGTGTTTTTGATAAATGGGGCATGCATCTGATCGGTGACGCATCCGATGGTTCCAATTATTTTGCCCCGCCCATGACCGGCAATGTCACCTATCCCGACAAGCATCCGCGCATTGAAATGTTCACGGAAACGCGTGTAAGGCCCACTGCGGGCATCGAGATCGTTTCCAGCAGCCAATTTCCCGATGAAGTTCAAGGTAATTTTCTGGTCAACAATAACATTGGTTTTCAGGGAACAAAGCAACACCGCATCATTCCGCGCGGCTCGGGTATCGGCAGCCGGGAAGTGGAAGCGATCCTGCAATCCGAAGATCCGAATTTCCATCCGATCGACATAGAATTCGGTCCGGATGGCAGCCTGTACATTGTGGACTGGTACAATCCGCTGATCTCGCATGGCGAAAATCCGCCGCGCGATCTTGCCCGCGACAAATCGCACGGTCGCGTTTGGCGGATCACTTACAAAGGCAAGCCAGTGCTGAAAGTAACGGACGTTTCAAAACAAAGCATTTCGGAGTTACTCAATAACTTGAAGGCCTGCGAAGACCGTTTCCGCTATCGTTCGCGGGCGCAGATCCGGGAAAAGAAAGCAGCGGAAGTAATGCCTGAACTCAGAAAGTGGATCGCTGCCCTGGATGAAAGTGATCCGCAATATGAGCATAATCTGCTGGAAGGTTTGTGGCTTTATCAGGATTTCAATGTGGTTGAACCCAACCTTCTGAAAACAGTACTCAACGCAAAGGAGCCTCAGGCACGCGCCGCAGCCACAAAACTGCTGCTATACTGGCGCGACCGCATTCCCGGATCGCTGGAACTGATGCGCGCCCGGCTCAATGATGAATCGGCGCGGGTCAGGATGGAGGCCATTGTAGGTATGAGTTTTTTCAGTTCAGAAGAAGCCGTGATGGCTGCTACGGATATCTTTAATTATCCAACCGATTATTACTTGGATTATGCTGTGCTCGAAACATTCCGGTTTTTAAAACCCGTCTGGCTGGCAGGAATGAAGCAGGGAAAAAGCTTCGGGACAAATCAAAAATCAGCCATTCCGTATCTGTTGAAACTGGCAAATGCACAGGAACTCGCCACCTTACCACAAACGCCTGACGTACTGACTGCCTTGCTGACCCGGCCGGATATCCATGCTGCAGAAAAACAGGAGGCCATGGGCAGCCTGGCGGAAAAGCAGAAAACGGGGAAGGTTAATGTGCTTTTGAATGCGATTCGGGAAGAAGAAAAAAGCAGGCAAGGTGTTTCCCGGCAAAATTCTGGCCAGCAAGAACTTATCAAACTTTTGTTGGCTTCTGAGCCTTCGGAGCTGAAACTCCATCTGGCTGAATTGACGAAACTGATCCGTGCGGATACAAGTCAAGTGATGCAGGCGACCGGTTTTGCAGCCGTGATCACTGCCCAGCAGTCGGACGAATCTTTGCAAGAAGCCATTCCGGAGAAATTGGCGGCTTATCTGACAGGAATATCCATGTTAACCAATGCGGATCTAAAAGCTTCGTTTTATAAAAAAGTAAAAGATCTCGCTCCGAAGATGCCAGCAACCGGCTATCCATTATTAATGAAAATGACGATGGAAAGCGAATCCAAAACGCAGAGCACAATGGATTTTATCGCGTCGTTAAACAGTATCTCTGAAAATACTCAGAACGCACCCGCATTCGCCGCTGCCATTACGACCATGAAAAGCATGGTAAATGGCATACCGGAAAAAGACAGAAAGGCAGTGCTTTCTCTGCTGGAAAAGATGGGAACCATTGAAATTAGGCTCGTAGCGGTTGAAGCGAAAATGGCCTTTGACAAAAAAGTTTTAACGGTTCCCGCGGGTAGAGCGGTAACATTGGTTTTTGAAAACCCTGATTTGATGCCGCATAATGTGGTGATCGTCAGACCCGGAACGACCGGGAAAGTGGGCGAGGCGGCGGATGCGATGGCGAGTCTGAAAGATGGTTTTGAAAAGAATTTTGTCCCGTCTACGCCTGACGTACTGTTTGCAACGCCGCTCGTTAACTCAGGAAAAAGCTTCCGGCTTGAATTCAAAGCGCCTGCCCGGCCAGGCGACTATCCGTTTATCTGCTCATTTCCCGGACACTGGCGGGTTATGCAGGGAATCTTGACCGTTACGGACGCCAAAACGCCGTAGCCTAGTCAAACCTGAAACGAGCCGTGTTCGCCTCTGGACCAGGAAATCCATACAGCCAATGCCTCCGTGGATTCTACTTGCCTTGTCTTCTCACAAAAAAAGCCGTCTTGGAGTTTCCAAAACGGCTTTTTTGCAACCTGCTTTATCTAGTCCTGTTGGGTAACAACTACTTTTAATACCTCCGACTTCGATACGGACTGGACTTTTAACAGGTAAATACCAGTCGTAAGTGACAGATCAGCGATGTTGATTTCTGTTTTTGACCCTGCTCGCAGGGCTGGCGGCGTTTTGATCGGATAAGTATTCCCTGCTTCATTGAAGAGCTCCAAAGATGCGTTTTCCCGATGCTGGTTTCCAATTTGAAGCGTAAACCGGTTTTGTACCGGATTCGGATAAATAACGGAACTTGCTCCATCGGGCTGCGGATCTTCACTTTCTGCCTCTGCCATCAGCCTGGTGGCAGCATGGACGGGTTCGTTGGTGGTGACGATCAGCTCGGGTCGGTTGACCGCATTTTCCCGGCTGTTTAATACAATTCTCTTACCTCCATAACTCTCATGAATTCGTAAGGTGAGCACTTTATCGCCTGCAAACTGGACCTTCGCAAAGTCGGTAATATCGACTTCAAAATACTCGGGTGTTCTGGTTACATTCAGCTGTGCCAGTAACACGGCAGCAGAAAAGGCAGGCGCATTGTTGGCCGTGATGCCGGTTTCTGTCCAGTTGTCGTCGTTCAGGCCTGCCAGAATCAGCTTCACATTGGTTTTCGCCTGTTGATTATACCCGTATATGCGGAACTTTGCACTGGCAACATCTTTGAAGTTTGCCAGGGAAAATTTCAGAAAGGCATTCCGGGATTCCTCCAGATTGCCACTTTGTTTGACATTCAGCTCGGGTTCTGTTCCATAATTTGTATTTGCATTGGCTCCGTACGAAATGTAGGAATCAGCAACCGGATTGAGTATCACGGTGGCCGAAGGACTGGTAAATTCCACTTCAATGGCCGCTAATCTTGGCTGGTCGCGGTTTTGGGTGATGGACCGGAACGCGAGGTTAAGATCGCCGTCTTTCACTTCCACTTCAAAGGTTTCCTGTATTGCTGTCAAAGGGGCACCTGCTTCGGCGATGATGCTGTAATTGCCCAGTTTCAGCTGGTCTTCCGCATAAACGTCAAAACGGCGCCGGCCTGTTCCACTGGTTCGTCCGGGGTAAACGCCCCAATAGGTTTCGGCAAAATGAAGCGTTACCTTGACCGTTCCATAAGCAACGGGAATATGGTAATTGAAATATTCGGAACTCCTTCCTGACCGGTATAGCTCATCGTCTTCGGTATTCAGAATATCCACGTCGGCGACGTAACTGGTCCTGTCCAGCCCGTCATAATATTTGTCAGCCTCGAAAACGCGCCCGTCGGAAGTCGTGTAATCGCCTCCTCCTGCATTGATCCTGATGACCGTCGGCTCGTAGTTTTTCAGAATTGTCACCGTGATTTTTTCCTCGTCAAACAATTGCGGGTAATTCGCAACGCTTACCCTGACCACAAACTGGTAGATACCCGGCGCCTGATTAAGTACCCAGCTGAACACGCCGTCTGAGGCGCCGATCGTGGCGCCCTTCGGCGCACCGATCAGCGAAAATCGCGCCGATTGCCCTATTGATATCTTGGCGGCAGCCTGAAAAGTGATCGTCTTACCAGCGGTTCCTTCCTGATATCCGATCGGATTGAGCGTAGGAGGCGTGGTTACATCATTGACATGCAGGTTGATTTTCGTGAATGCACGTGCATATCCCGGCGCAGTCGCTACCACTACCGAGGTATATACCTTGGGAGAAAGACCTGACGGATTTACTGCAAAAGGCAATGATCCCAGCGAGGCAGCTGGCAGCGTCAGCCAGTTGGCATGTGATTTCGTCAGGGTTACAACAGGGGTTCCCGTATTTGCCGAAAGGCCTAATGACTGGGTTGGCGTGGTCGTACTTCCGCTGTTTACATATTTTAATGTCCCGGCGGAAAATGAAAGCGCTTTGGTATTGGACTCGGCCAGCAGTTTTACGATCCAGAAGGTCGCAACCGAACCCTTTGTTTTATCATTACCGGGATACTGGCTATAAGAACTTCCGTATAAAAGGTTTGTCCCATCCGGGGCAGGAACTACACTGACAAGGCTGCTTTTCGAGCCCGCTGCTGCGCCAACCGTTTTTTCCCAGATCTTCGCCCCGGATGCATTCAGTTTGATCACCCAATAATCCGAGTCGCCTTTCAGCACGCCGGTTTTGTTGCCGCTGATTTCCGATTCGGAATCGCCGCCGATGATGTAGGCCTCGTCAGCGGTTTGTGCCAGCGATCTGGGGATGTCGTCTTTTTTGCCTCCAAATGTTTTATCCCACTGCTTGTCCCAGTTTGCATTCATTTTCATTACCCAGAAATCTTTGAGCCCCTGTCCGTTTTCGGATTTATCGCCGCTGGCATCGGTAGAACCCGAAGACCCTCCCAGCAGGTAGCCACCGTCCCGAGTGCGGATCATGGCCGTCAACAGGTCGCTGCCGCTGCCGCCGATCGTTTTGTCCCACTGTTTGGTGCCGGTTTGGGATAGTTGCACAATCCAGAAATCTTCGGCACCTTTTGAAGCCGCGGTTTTATCCCCGCTGACCGGTGATGACGAGTAGCCGGCCAGAATATAGTTACCGGCTGGTGTCTGATCAATAAATGCCAATCTGTCGTCTAACAACCCGCCAATCGTTTTATCCCACTGCCGGGTACCGTCTGACGTAATTTTGACAACCCAGTAATCCATGCCCGAAATACTGTTCTCGGTTTTGGTATCGCTGCTGTCTGAACTCGATGATCCGCCAATCAGGTAGCCGCCATCCGAGGTTTGTATCAGCGTAGTCAGCTCGTCCAGGAGTGTTCCCCCGAAAGTCTTGTCCCATTGCTTGGTACCATTGGAATTGATTTTGATAATCCAGTAGTCCATCGGGTACCCGTAAGGAGACTGCGATTTGACTGCCGACTTATTGGATCTGGAAGAGCCTCCCAGCAAATAGCCTCCGTCAGTAGTCTGAATGATCGCAGTAAGATCGTCACGCTTGTTGCCGGCAAAGATTTTACCCCATTCTTTGACACCAGCTGCATCGAATTTGGCTATCACGTAATTCGAGCCTTCTGAAAAGTCCGAGCGTCCTGCGATGATACCGCCATCCGAAGTAGGACGTACAACTGATACCTTCGAAGAATAGTAAGGTTCATAGATTTTATCCCACTCGATTGCAGGCTGCGCAAAGGCACTCAGGCAGGTGAAGAGGAGATACGTAAACAGGAACAGGATGTTGCGTCGGGATCGTAAAGCAGGGTTCATTTTTTAAGGTCAGATTCTGTTTAAAGTAAGTTAGCTGTAATTTACAACCAATATGCTTACGCCAGACGCCCGCTGCCAGCACAAAGTTTTTGAAAAACTTATTAACCGGTTTTAACTCTTGTCCGGTGCCTGTTTCTTTGGCAAAAGTTCTGATCTGCCAATCGGATCAGGATTAAAAATCGCTTTAAAAATTCCGGATCAAGGACATCTTGCCCATTGCAGAGAAATCACCTTTGTATTACTGAACGTGGATGATCTGAACGCCCAGTACAGGACGACCATTGGCGGTAATACCCTGGATCATTATACGCAGCGTTCGTACCGTATCCGACAATGGAAAACGGAGCTGGCTGTTTCCCTGCCGGTCTGTTTGCATAAGGGGTTTCCAGTAAAGTACGTCCCGGTTATCGGCGGGACCGGACATGGTGGCGGCAGTTGCATCTGCCTGGTATACCGGTACATAGAACTCGCGCTGCACAGATGGGTATCCGATAAATGGAAGCAGGATGCTAACGTCTCTGGACTTTATGTTTGCCTGCATGGACCGTGCGCCTTTGGAGTAAAAAGCAATCACGCCATTTCCTCCCTGTAAACCGTATATACCCACTGTACCGGCATTTTTCAATACTTCGATTCGTTCTATATCTCCCGGGTTGAAGTTCATCAAAACGGTTCCGTCAGGGTCCTTAACCGGGATGCCATCCATCAAATACAGCGGCTGTGTACCATTATTGAAGCTGTTCATGCCTCGTATGGTTACCTTGTAGCCAGGCGGCGTTACCTGTCCGTTTGGCGGTGGTACTGTTCGTGAAACGGTTACGCCTGCAATCCGGCCCTGGATCATTTCATAGAGATTGGAATAAACCGGTGATTTCGAATCAAATGTAATTACGACGTCGGCATCGTTGTGCAAGCTGCGGCTTTGTATATCCTGAGGTCTTTCATTGTTCTTTCGCGCCCGGACAGTTACTTCGTTTAACTCTTTTGCTGTTTTGTCGCGGTACAAATCGGCGTTTGCTTCCTGCCGCATCCGGGCAGCATCCAGCTGGGCCTGTAAAGCCGGCCAGTCCGGTAAAACAGTTAGCCTGCCGGATTCCCAAAGCCTGCCTGGTTCTTGCTGCAGCAGAAAGGCTTCTTTGGTAGAAAATGGTTTGGAATGACTGTCAGCAAGTTGTGCCACCAGTTGAACGGTATCCGTAATGGCCATGCCCGCCAGTCGAAACTGCCCCTGATGATCAGCATCTGCTGACCTTACGAACGATTGTCCGAGTGCCGTCAAAGCCAGCACAATTTTCGCTCCGGGAATAGGTTGGTTTTTCGCATTCAGTATGCGGCCTTTGAGCGATACACCGCCAAGGGAGTCCGATTCCGGCGAACCGCTGACCCGGCGCCAACCCTGTGTAAGTAACAGATCGTCCAGAGCCTGCCGGGTTTCGACCGTATGGTTTGCTACATACTGGTTGGGGTTTTCGATCATTCCCCGTAACTCTCCGGTAAGTAACAAATGTGACTGCAAAGTAGCCTCGGCAGTGTCACCGGGTACTTTTTCGGCATCCGTAACCGATGCAGACAACGCTGCAACTGCCGGCAATCCGGTATCATTTAAATGAACGTTCAACAAAACCTGTTCACGGGGTTGATACTGGACTTTGTCAAACTTCAGCATGACATGCACCGGCTCCATCAACTCGGGTACAAAGACCAACCGTTCAGCTTGCGGTCTGGCCAGGGCATCGTAAAGGGTAATCTGCATGAGACCCGGCAATCCTGTGAACATGGGCAAGCTTACCTTTGCCATTCCATTTTGCAGAAAAACTTTATGTTGGTCGACTATCCGGCCGCGCTGCTGGATGAGTACATATGCAGAATCAGTGCCGGCTTGCCTGACATTCCTGATGGTCAGTACCAGTCGGGACGTATCACTGACCGCATCAGCTGAAAGCGACAGTCCTTCGGTTTCGGGCCTGGGCAAAGGAATGAGTTGCAATTTGCCGTTATATACTGCCTCGGCGTAGTAAGTGCGTTGTATCTTCGGCTGCATTATTATACTGGTCATGCCGTACCGGCTGGTTTTAAAGCGAACGACCTCAGCTCCCAAATCGTCGACAATGCGTCCCTCCACCAACAAGCCATGGCCATTGGGTTGTGTGATTTTTACACCCAAACGTGCAGGCAAACCGAAAATCCAGCGGCCACCTTCCGGCAGGATCTGTATGTCCAATTCAGGAGAAACAGAATCATTGTGGATTGATGAGCTGCTGTGGAAAAGATTATGGATGACAACATTCCGTTCAAATGCCGGACGCCGCTGTACTTCGTCTTCATCGGTATAGGCACGCAGGCGGTAGGTTCCGGTTATAAGCGTATCGGATAGCCGGAAATTACCTTGACCGCGTCCATCAACAATATGAATCCACTGGTGCTGCACAAGTTTTCCGGTTGATGTAAGCAGGTCGACATGCATGGCCGTTTCGCCAGCCGGTCGCTGGTGATTCGCCGCATCAAGTAAATACATGCTCATCCAGATCCGGTCCCCGGTCGCATAAAGAGGTTTGTCCATGTGCACGTACAGGATGGGTGACAGCAGCCTGAACCTTTTTCTGAAATCCGCATCAATACGTCCTGAGCAAGTGTCAGGAGAAGCAAGTTTTCCCTGTATAGCCAGTGGACTGTCTTTATTCAGCTCTTTTTGATCCCCTTCCGGTTTCCAGTCGGCAGGCAGCATGGTCGATAGCCGGTCATTTCCCATAGAGCCTTTTGTTTCCATCCCTTCCGGCATGGTGATGACTCCGTTGACAGTCATTTGTGTACGACCGCTGGGCAGTTTCATTTCGGTGTATGCATAACGGGCATCCGGATAGGGCGAAAAGTTCGAAGTTGCCTTTGTATAGAAGATAACAAGTTTCCTGGCTGATACTAGCTGGCGCTCGGCCGGTAACCGGCCTGGCTGGATCAACGCAGAAATTTTAATTGGGACCAAGTGTTTGTAATCGCTGATTGCAGCAGAAAGCGTAATGGCCCGGCCTACAGAAGAGATTGGCTTGGTGGCGTCTTCCTCGTAAACCAGAAAGCCAGCCTGTTCAAAGGTATTGTCGGTCAGCGTGGCCATCAGATGCCGGGTGGATCCTTTGTAGGCAGTAAGCCGATTACGCCGGAATTGGGTAGCCTGGCGTTCATTGTCAGGTTGTAATTCTTCAAAACGGGTAGTGCCTGCAAAATAGACTTTTCCTGCGGAGGAAGCATCGAAATGCTGCAAGTCATAAATCATCCGGTAACCCAGTGCCTGATTGTCAATAATCAAAGGCTCGTTCGCCGTTGCATACAGATGATCCTTATCTTCTTTGAAGTTGAGAACTTCACTATTTACCAGCAGGCACTGTCCGCCAAAAGGCTCGCCGAAAAGTTGCTTTTTAAACTGCCGCAACTGGCGTTCCGAACGCTTTGAATTTCCACGTACTGTAATGGCATCTAGCATTTGTTCACTTTCTTTCAGCCCGAAATCCGTTTTTTGCGGAGAGCCGTTCTCAAACCGGATTTTTCGGGTAGCAGGTTGATAGCCGACATATGAAATGGCTATTTCAACGGTACCAAGCGGTACGCCGGTCAGGGTATAATAACCCTTCTCGTCAGTGCTTGTACTTTGTGTCGATCCATTTACGTAGACATGGGCAAAAGGCATGGGTTTTCCCGTTGTTGCATCCGTTACGTAGCCGGTTAACACGGCAGTCGTTTGTCCATGAACAAGCATGGACAAACCAAAAAACAGCACGACGGTTATCCAGCCAATCAAAAACGAGCAACGCATAGTTCTTGGATTATCCGTAAAGAAGAACTCTGTAGCCGGATTATACTATCATCGCCGTATGGATCCTTCTTGACTTTTATAATATTTTGATCAATAATCAGCTGAACATACATACTTTGTTGACAACAACAGTCGGATGTAAAATTCGCCGTTATGCCAGCTATTGCCGGGTTTATACAAAGCTTTTATCTGATGTCATTTTTCCCGGATGAATTTGGTTGCATTTCCGTTACAGTACATGGTGAGTTCGTCAGGTTTGTTCTGGATCACATGTAAATCCTGACAGGAAACACAGCTGGCAGCAATACAAAGAGGATCCAATTCTGCAGGTAGTGGAGGTGTGATATTCAAATAAACGCCATTGACCGTATACGAGTTCGGAGTGCAGCAAGACCTGAATCCGTTTCTGTTTAGTATGACACCATCAAACCTGAATTCCAGGATATCCGGTTCAGCGTTGGTCACCGCTACGGTAACAAAGTCAGGTGAGGTGCGTTCTACTGGTCGCCAGATACCTGTAAGAGAAGCGAGCAAAGCAACCGGGTCGCGTTCGTCTTTTTTGCAATTTGTAAAAGCAAATAAGAGCAGGATGAAATGTATCAATCTATTCATGGTTCTCTGTTTCTTGAATAGATCCATATTTATCATGTTTCGTTGTAATACTGGTAATTTATTTTGATAACAGACCAGACAATACCCGTTTTGCCAAATTAAGGCAGATACTGGAAGTAGTGAATCAGAAGCAAGGGTAATATACAAAAGCTGCAGTACAGGCTGTGGATTAAGCCCTGTTGCGTATGCAGCTTGTAAAAGACAAGCAAAAGTTGGAACTCATGACACATTAAGGCTTATCTGATCATAGATCAACAAAGCCCGACAATTTGCGAATTCTTGGAAGGGAAAACCATTACAAATAAATATACTGAAGCCTGCAGAGGTTGCAATGCCAATATCCGGTAAATTCCCAGGAATGGTCCGATTCCATTCCGTACATCTGCGAGCGTAAAGTTGACAAGATCCAACCTTTGCAGAGACTGAAATTTGGATTTGTTCCCTTTGCAGGAAAGTTTAAGTTCAAATAGAGAGACTTCCATTCTGGGGCATGTGCAAGTGTTGTCCTGACTGTACTGGTATGCTTTTGTTAATTAGGAATATACGCAAGTGTGCAACCGTGCATCTCTTGCCACTAAAATCTGATTAATGATCCATATAGACAATTATTCCCTATTGCAAGACCCGTCCTCTTTACAGGAACTATTTGCCGAAATTTCCCTGCATGCAGCAGGTTCTGATCAGGATGGACGCTTCCCGGTAGAAGAATTCAAGTTGCTCAGAAAAGCCGGGCTTTTATCGGTTACACTGCCCGGGCAGCCTTTATCTTTTCAGGATGGCCGCACAGGCCGGCTGCTGCAAATTTTAAAAGAAGTGGGGAAAGCCAGTCTGCCGGCAGGACGTATCTATGAAGGACATATCAACGCATTGTACCTGATCCATTTGTTCGGAGACAGTACCCGGAAACAACGCTGGTTTGCTGATGCGGATGCCCATTTGTTTGGCGTATGGAACACCCAGGATGAAGCCGGGATAAAGATCCATGACCTGGGCAATGGCCGCTACAGACTGGAAGGTTCTAAAACCTTCTGCTCCGGAGCAGACTGGATTACCAGACCATTAATTACAGGAGAGCTGGTTTCTGCCGGCAGATCCGGATGGCAGATGTGTGTTGTTCCGACTGAACATGTACAGCCGATCCGGTCAGACAGCAGTTTCTGGCAGCCACTTGGCATGCGTGCATCGGCCAGTTTCAGAATGGACTTCACCGGGGTTGAAATCGATGAGTCGGATTTGCTTGCAGAGCCGGATGCCTATTACCGGCAACCTTATTTCAGCAGCGGCGCCATTCGTTTTGCCGCGGTGCAGCTGGGCGGGGCACAGGCTATCCTGGAAGAAACACACCGGTTTTTACAAAGCATGGCCCGCGGTGAGGATGCATTTCAAAGAACAAGGATTGCCCAGATTACTTACCTTGTGGAAACTGGAAACCTGTGGATCAATCAGGCGGCAGAAAATCTGGACCAATGGCTGGACGAGCCTGATGCAACCGCAAAAATACTCGCTTATGTGAACATGGCCCGTACAGTAATTGAAGACATTTGTCTGCGCTGCATGCACCTGGCTGAACGTTCTGTAGGAGCCCGGGGCCTCATGCGCCCGAATGTGCTGGAACGCCTGCACCGTGACCTGACCACTTATCTGCGGCAGCCAGCACCGGATGCAGCAATGATGGCCATAGGTCAATATGTTTTAGATCAGCAACATGCAGCTAAACTATGGGACTGATGCAGAAACCGGAATGGTATGAAAACGCTTCCAGGTTGTCAGTTGAGCAGTTGGGAAGGACTCTGATTGTTGCGCCGCACCAGGACGACGAATCACTGGGATGTGGTGGCATTATCTATCTGCTGACACAATTGGGAACACCCGTCCATGTCGTTTTTGTAAGTGATGGCAGCATGTCACATCCAGACTCTGAAAAATACCCCCTGGCAAAGCGGATCAGTCTCAGAGAAGAGGAATCAAGAAAGGCGCTGGAAATTCTGGGTGTACCTGCCGAGCACATCACTTTTCTGCGCCTTAAGGACAGTCAAGTACCAGCCATGCAAATGCCGGGTTTTGATGCGGCCGCAGACCTGATACGCGGGGTAATCAGCCGGTTTGAGCCGCAAACGCTGTTTGTTCCATGGCGGCGCGATCCACATCCTGACCACCGGGCAACATGGCAGATTGTGGACCATGCCTGGACTTTACAACAGCAGACTGTCAGAAAACTGGAATACTTCATATGGCTTTGGGAACGGGCAGATTCGGGCGATTTACCCTTACCGGCTGAATGCAGAGTATGGACCGTGGATATCAAAACGGCAGTAGCCCGTAAGCGGCAGGCCATCAAAGCCCATGTTTCCCAGACCACACGGCTGATCGATGATGACCCGCAAGGTTTCATGTTGTCTGAAGCAGTACTGTCTCACTTTGACAAACCTTTTGAGGTATTTATAGAAACGTATAGCAATAACAGATATGTCAGATCATAAAAAAAGCCTGACCGAGGATTACTTTGACAAGGTCTACCAAAACAACGAGGATCCCTGGAATTTCGAAACCAGTGAATATGAATTCAACAAGTACAAAACAACCATGGATGCACTGACCTGCGCTACTTATCGGAATGCATTTGAAATTGGCTGTTCCATCGGGGTGTTGAGTGAGATGCTGGCAGTCCGGTGCCAGAGACTGCTGAGTATTGATGCAGCCAAGGCACCGCTTGTCAAGGCACGCAGGCGGCTGGAACGGTTTAACCATGTCCAGGTGCAGCAAATGGCCGTTCCGGGGCAGTTTCCCGATGAGCGGTTCGATCTGGTGCTGATCTCGGAGGTAGGGTATTATTTGTCAATGACTGATTTGGAAATTTTACAAGGGCAGATCCTGGCGCATCTTGATCAATACGGCCAGTTGCTGCTCGTGCACTGGACGCCGCAAGTAGATGATTATCCATTAACCGGTGACCAGGTACATGAAGCTTTTCAACTGCTGTCAGGTCCTGGTCAGCCGCTGGAATTACTATTCAGTCTAAGGGAAAAGACATACCGTCTGGATTCGTTTCAGAAACGGTAAGCCCTGGGTTTTTTACAAACATCCGAAGTTGCATGATCGCTTGCTGGATGGGCTGAAAGCGGACTGTGTAGTTTACATCGGATTGAACCAGAAGTACAACAGATTCCCACAACTCGCCAAACAAGGTAGCACGGATCAGGCTGTTTTGTAACCCGGCGGGTTGTACTTGCAGGGAATGGGCCAGCTCATCTATTTCCTTGTACAAGATGATTTGATTCTGGTGATATTCATACCAGCATCTTCGCAACCGGCTTCTTGCATTAAACATTACAAGCAAAGGGGCAACAGCTTCAACGAGCTGGGCCTGACCATTTTTTTGATCTTCTTTCCATTTTTTAAGTTGTTCTGAAAAGCCGACAGAGACACGTCCGTTGGTACGTGCCGAGGTGTATACCTTTACTTTAAAGCTTTTTCTGATCCGTGCATCCTGGTGCAGCAAAGCCTTGTGAAATGCTGCATCCTCTAGAAAGGGCAGGATGGGGAGCCTTCCGGCCTGCTCGTACATTTTACAGGTCACAGCCATATTTGCACCAAAATATTGAAAATGACATGGAAAGGGATTATGGACCTGAGGATCCAGAATGGATTCCGCCTGCGAGAGCAGACATCTGTAAGTCACATCGCGGAGATGGTATAAACGTGCACTTCCTGCTTTTTTTCTGGTCAGTATCCTGCCGCCGACCGCATCATTGCCACAGGCAATTTCTGCTATAATGTGGTGAACCCACTGATGATCAACAATCGTATCCCCGTCAGTCGAGGCAATAATACCGTTGAGGTTGTTGCTGCGCATGAGCCGGGTATATGCCCGGTCCATCAGCAGACGCCTGACTGTACCGATATGCGCCTGATGTGCGGGCAGGTGAATGTTCTCGACAATCAATCTAAAAGCCGGAAAATCACGGGCGTATTCTGATGCGATCTGAAAAGAATGGTCTGTGCTGTTGTTTACCAGAACAAGTACTTCATAGCTGGCCGGGTCAAGGGGCTGCTGCTGCTGATCTGTCTGCCGGCGCAACGCTTCCAGGGTCTGGTATAAAGATCCGGCTTCGTTACGGACAGGCACCACCACACAGACCTGACAGATGGCCGGGGGATTTTCTTCATTGTTAAAAAGGCACGCTGCACTGCTACTTTCTAATTGCATTTACTTGCTGATTTGGGTCAATGGGATCAGGAGGTCTGACTTGTAATCTAAATGCTTTACGTATATTATTGTACCTGTGATTTCCGGGCATAATTTCCACACTTTTCCTATGTAAAATCAGTTTGAAAGTCTCTCATAACCGTGGAAACCGGTATGGAATGCACACGAGGAGCGCATCATTCAATCCATTGGCCGGGCTGCTAACCGTTGAGGCTATATGTTTGTGAAATCTTTGCGCGCAAAGCAGTTGCAGCCGGATTTGTACGGCTTGCATTTTTTAACAATCCGCATGCCGTTAATGCATAAACTGTATACCGGTTACATAGCATGCCTCAAAAAATTTTCCCGTAATCAAAGGTGTATTTTTCTAAATCAGCAATCCCGATGACCTTTCAGGGGTCTTTCTGGACATTATTAAACTTTTAAGATTCATAAAACGCAACTTATGTCAACTTCTATCCTGACAAATGTCATGTTGTAGGTGCAGGTGCCTGTATAGTTTTGCTGATCAACCCAGGTCGGATATTTACCTTGATCGGGTTCAGTCCTGATTGTTTTAAATAATTACCGGAATACAACCATTCAAGAATGCTAGCACCTGTACAAGCCTTTGATTTCAGAGCAGAGACTTCGGAATATCATAACAACATCTCATTTTTCAGAGCATGTGAAGCCTCTTACTACGGCTCGGACGGGTATCTGCACTTTGCCCGGCCGGGAAGAAACTGGTTATCGCAGAGCCAGAACCTGGCCGTCAGCCCCTGGGTTCAGGTGATGGCATTTGTAACGAGCGCCAGCACCATGACAGCTCCGGATGGTTCGGACACAGCCTGCAGGATTTCTGAAGAATATACACTTGGTGAACACAGGCTTTCACGCAGCATGCAGGTTCCGCAGGGCCAGCCTCTTACTGTCAGCATATACCTGAAAGAAGGAACACGCAGCAAAGTACAGGTCAGTTTCAGCGAATCAGCTTCTTTTACGGGAGGCAATCCTACGGTACAACTTGATCTTGCCACCGGAACATTTATGGCCGTAAGTTCCAATCTGATCAGTTATCAGGCGGTAAGCAGCGGTAATGGCTGGTGGAGGGTTCAGCTGACAGCCGTTCCCGATCTGGGTTCCACAACCGGTTTTCACATTTACATGCTCAATGAAAACAGCAGTATCAGCTATGAAGGTAATGTAAATAGTTATATGTACGCATGGGGCGCTCAGGTGGAACCAGGCATGAATATGACTGCCTACACGCCGACAGATGAAAATCCGTATCTGGGTTTGCGTTATAATTACAGGCTTTCGGATGCGGCACCCGTTTTGGCCGGCGCCCTGGTAGAACCGGAAAGCACCAACCTGGTGCCCTATTCCCAAAAGCTGGAAGGCTCGCCATGGCGCAAGCAGGCAGCCAGCACACCGTTTACTAACATAAAATCGCCGGACGGTGTGACATTTGGTTACAAGATCAAGGAAAGCACCGCAAGTTCAGCGCACTACATTGTACCCAATCCGATCCTTGCCACCGAAGCAGGAAACACCTATACTTTCAGTGCGTTTTTTAAAGCAGCTGAACGCACATGGGCCTATTTCAATGTAAGCGGACTGACGATCCACTACGATATATTAAACGGAACCATTGGAAACAAAAGCAGTATCTTTATTGATGCTGCCATTGAAAATGCAGGAAACGGCTGGTTTCGTTGTGCTGCCACTTTCATTGCATCTTCATCCAGTACATCCACGGTAATCGGCTGTGAAATAAGCAATGGCAAGCAATCCTATGCAGGCGACGGCACAAGCGGTGCACTGATCTGGGGTATTCAGCTGGAAAAAGCAGTGGCTATGACCAGCTACATCCGCACCAACGCCAACGCAGTAACCCGGGATGCAGATATCGTCGTTTTGAACAGGCCATCCACCAGCACTGCATCCGATGTTTTTACACAAAGGATAAATGGCGGAAACTGGATCAAACAGACCAGTACCAATTATCAGCTCGAACAATCCGAAAACGAGATCCAGATCATCCATTTCTATGACTCCGATGTGATCAGTACGGAGCATGAAGATATAGCCGTAGCATTGTTCCCCGAAAACTTCGTTTCTGTCGGTAATTCGGGCATCATGCTCAGCATGTTCGACAGGACGTATATGACACAGACGCCAAACAAGCAATGGTCCCTGCAAAAGGCAATCAACAAATCATGCCCGCTTTACCGTGCACAGGTGAATGCCGGTGAAGTCTGGTCGGGCGATTATACCAACAAATACCGTGAGCGTTCCGAATTTTACATGAAAAACGCGCAGATGCCTTATGATCAGGATGTGTGGCTTTCGTTTGCCATCAAGATTGAGCCGGGTGAAGCACTGACCCTGGACCCTTCCGATTTCTGTTACCTTGGCCAGTTTCATGCCAGCGAAGACGAAGGCGATATCAGTTCACCGCCTGTTCTGGGCTTTCGGCTGGAAGGGCTGGATACCTTCAAAATCTTCACATGCTCCACCACGGTAACGCCGCATACGGTAAGCCCGAAAGCTTTTCTGAGAGCAAGCAGCCAGTTTACCCGCGGAATATGGCACAAAAATGTCATGCGTATCCGCTTTTCTCCGACCGACGGGCAGTTTCAATGGTGGAAAGACGGCGTGGAACTCGTAAATGTTTCCGGAATCGGAATCGGCTATCCGGATGCAATCGGGCCTTACTGGAAATTTGGAATCTATCGTTCACCCATGCCGCAGACGGTCGCGGTAGAATATGCAAACATGGAAGTACAATCCAACACTTCGCTTGAATCCAGAATTACAGATCCTTTACTGATTGTTTAACAATTTTGTATAAACAAATAAAGTGGACATTAAACGCAGGAATTTCATCCAGACAGTTTCTTTAGGATTGGGTACAATCGTAACCGGATTCAAAATGCCTGCAAGCCGGCAACAGCCTGCAGGTTCCTGCACAAGGTCATAGTCTGTTGAAATGTCCTGCAAAAACGGCAGTTACAAATTTCGTGTGGACGGTATGAAACAGATTGTAAACCCGGCCAATTAAAAAGGGAAAGCTTAAAACACCGTCACATTCCTGTGAAATCAGGTATATGGCCGAAGATGGCTTTACGACATTGACTATTCACATCGATCAGGATGCATCCACACTTCACTTGCTGCCGGATTCACAAGGCAGCTTTATGCAGAAGTCCTTGGCATAACATCCGTTTATATCAATCGATATCAATTTTTAGACTGACAAAGGTCATATTACAGGTTCAGGTGCTTGCCTAATTTTGGTAATCTGTTTAACCCGGATGATTATAGTAATCAAGGTAAATACCCGTTACTGCACATTATCCTATTCTTGATCCAAATATGCCAACACCTGCACAAACCTTCGATTTCAGGCAAGAGCCATCTGCATTCAACAGCAGCATTTTATTTTCAAGAGAAAGTGAAGCATCGTATTACGGCGCTGACGGCTATCTGCACTTTGCCCAATCCGGCATAAACTGGCTGGCGCAAAGTCAGAACTGCGCCAATAATCCCTGGATCAATGTACGGGTTACACCTTCTGTGGCCAGTGAAGTAATGGCAGCCGACGGAACGCCTACGGCAAACAAGATATCGGAAACTTCCGCAACGGGGGAACACAGGATTTCACGGAACCTGAATGTTCCGCTTGGACAGCCGGTGACCGTCAGCATTTACCTGAAAGCCGGCACATGCAGCCGGGTTCAGTTCAGCTTTTCCAATGCCACCACTTATACAGGCGGCAATCCGACAGTAAAATTCAATCTTGCCACGGGCACCTTTATATCCAAAAGCTCTAATCTGGTTAGTTATAATGCGGTAGATAGCGGAAACGGCTGGTGGAGACTTCAGATTTCGGCCATGCCTGATCTTGGTATTGCATCCGGTTTTCATATTTATCTGCTCAATGACAGCAACAGGACCAGCTACCTGGGAAGTCCGGACAAATACATCTATGCATGGGGAGCCCAAATGGAGCCGGGAAGTACAATGACCGCTTATACGCCTACGCTGAATGCCGCTTACATGGGTTTAAGGTACAATTACAGTCTTGCAGGATCTTCTCCTGCGCTGGCCGGTGCGTTGATAGAAGCGGAGTCCACAAACCTGGTTCCTTTTTCGCAGCAGCTGGATGCAGCCGGATGGCGCAAGCAGTATGCAACCATTGTAGCGACCGGTACCAAATCACCGGATGGCAAGACCAATGGATTCAAGATCAGGGAAAGCAGCAGTTCTTCATCCCATTACATTGTCCCGAACCCCACGATCGCCACAGCCCCGGGCGGCACCTATACGTTAAGTGCGTTCTTTAAAGCAGCGGAACGTAAATGGGCTTATTTCAACGTAAATGGTTCGACAATCCATTTTGATATCGCTACGGGCATAGTCGGTAACAAAAGCAATGTCTTCATTAACGCAGCCATTGAACAGGCCGGGAATGGCTGGCTGAGATGTTCTGCTACTTTCATCGCCACAAAATCGGTAACTTCCACCGTTATCGGGCCTGAAATAAGCAATGGCAAGCAATCCTATGCAGGGGACGGATCAAGCGGAATGCTGGTGTGGGGCATACAACTGGAAAAAAGCGAAGTGCCTACCAGCTATATCCGTACCGGCGCAGGTGCTGCTACGCGTAAGGCGGACATTGTCAGACTTGCCAGACCGAGCACTGAAAGTACGTTCGATGTTTTTATACAAAGGACAAACGGCGGCGACTGGGCAAAACAGACAACTGCCGACTATGAAGTGGCACCTTCTGAAAACGAAATCCAGCTGATCAGTTTTTATGATACCAGTGAAATCAGTAATGCGCATGAAGCAACAGCACTGACGCTGTTTCCGGAAGAGTATGTTTCGGTGGGAGCCAGCGGAACCATGCTGACCATGTTCGACAAGCTCTACAACACCCAAACGCCTAACAAATTATGGTCCCTGCAGAAAGCCGTTAATAAAACCTCTCCGCTTTACCGTGTGGAAGTTAATGCAAAAGAAGTCTGGACAGGCGATTATACCAACCAGTACAGAGAGCGTTCGGAGTTTTATCTGAAAAATTACCAGATGCCCTACGACAGAGATGTCTGGGTTTCATTTGCCATCAAAATCGAACCCGGTGTGCCGCTGATCCTGGAACCCTCCGAATTTTGCTACATTGGTCAGTTTCATGCCAGTGAAGACCCGGGCGACATCAGCTCGCCGCCTGTACTTGGGCTGAGGCTGGATGGCCTGGACACGGCCAACGTTTATACCTGTGCGACAACGGAGAACCCGCATACCAAAAGCCCGAAGTCCGTATTGAGAGGCACTACGCAGTTTACGCGCGGAATATGGCATAAAAATGTCATGCGTATCCGCTTCTCTCCCACAAAAGGACAACTGCAATGGTGGAAAGACGGAAAAGAACTGGTCAACATTGCCAACATCGGACTGGGCTATCCGGATGCAACCGGACCTTACTGGAAGTTTGGTGTTTACAGGTCGCCTATGTCTCAGAAAGTGGCCATTCAATATGCCAATATGGAAGTACAGCATAGTTCGTCACTTGAATCCCGTATTGCAAACCCGCTCTTGATTGTGTAGACGAACGACGCTGTTGAGCGCCGTAAGAAACACATGTTGCAGCAGCATTTGACACCTTCTTTTTTAGTATGGCAAAGCCAACTAAAAAGAAGGTGTCTCACAATAATGCTGTCGGCGGATATTTCCCGAATCCTGGTTATAACAACGGGCTGAACCCGGCCGGGCGGACTTACTTTTACTTAGGTTGTTAAAACCAGAATTTATAGTGATTATTGATCATTACTTCACGATCAATTTTTCATGAACAAAAATTTTCTCTTGTGTTTAGTCGTCGTTTTTCTGACTGGTTGTATAACAGAAACAGAAGAGAACTTGTATCAAAAACGCTGGGCGGGAACGGTAAGTGCTCCTGGCCAGAACGTTACTCTGCATTTTGGATTCGAAAAGCCTTTCTTTGGAAAATTAAAGTGTGACGTTTCAATACCGCAGCAGCACATTTTTGAATTACCGGCATCGG
The DNA here is from genome assembly GCF_005860765.1 of Dyadobacter sediminis. GTDB lineage: Bacteria > Bacteroidota > Bacteroidia > Cytophagales > Spirosomataceae > Dyadobacter > Dyadobacter sediminis. The sequence goes on from NZ_VCEI01000025.1 coordinate 628,126, forward strand.
AGTGCCTGATCAGGGGTGACAGCTTGTATCTGGAGTTTTCCGACGGGATGACCGCAAAGTATAAAGCAAGGATGGGCAATGGACAGATTCCGGGCAAATGGATTCAGGGCGATCATACCTTTCCGTTAACGCTGAATAAATCGGAAAGAACGTTATTCCAGCTGTATGCAGAGTATGCGTTGCATATTGCCGAGCAAAATGCACTGAACAGAAAGGACGTAGATTGGGTAAAGCTTAACAAAATGGCTTTACGGATGACTGAGGATGTTACAAGTGCAGACCAGCTTATTCCTGTTTTACAACTTATTCTTCAAAATCTGAGAGATAAACACGGATTTGTATTTTTCAACAGCAAGAGCATGGGTTATGAAACGGATGACTTCAAAAATATAAGTCCGGCATTAAGGCAGGCTGCTTATGGAAATGACAAGGATATTGTATCTGTCCGGATCAGTGACTCCGTTGCATACCTGAGAATTCCAAAATTTGTTGATTCGCAGCCCGGTATGGATAAGAAGTATAACGAAGAAATCCAAAGGCAGGTTTGTGTTCTCATGGATAAAAATGTCAGTAGCTGGATTGTTGATTTAAGGCTGAATTACGGTGGTAACATGTTTGCTATGCTTGGTGGCTTGAATAAACTGTTTGGTGACGGGAAAATCGGTTCCTTTACAGATAAAGACGGGAAAGAATCAGGCGGCTGGATTATGAAAGGCGGAGACTTTTATGAACAGCAGGAGCAAAAGACATCGTCAGGAATAAAATGCAATGCCCGGCTAAAACCAGGTAAGATCGCCATTCTGACGGGACCTGTCACCGCAAGTAGCGGAGAGGCCGTTGCCGTTGCACTCAGAGGCTTGAACAACAGTAAAATTTTCGGTGAACCGACAAAGGGATTCACGTCATCCCTGAGTGGGCTCAACGTTGGGAAAGGTATCGTACTTTTTATTTCAACCGGCTATTACTCGGATGGAAAGGGCCGTGTTTATAACCATGGCGTTACACCTGATATCCCGATCAAAGATGGAGATAACTTTAATGACATTCTGAAGGACAAAAAAGTAACGGCTGCAATAAAATGGATAACAGAGTAACAGGACCAGTTTGGAATAACACGGCGAATGCTGCTGAAAACAAATGCTTCTTATCTGAAAGCCTTGGGTAAACGGCTTTTCGTATTTGAAAAAGAAAACAAACTTCTACGGCTGAAAGCGGATTACAGGAACTCACCTCTTCCTTCACGATGATACTCCCGGTGATAAGCCTATTTCGAAACGTGCAGTATTCTGCGGATAATGTAAAGCCGGATTGACTGCCAAGCAATTTGGGTAGCATACGGAATGGAAGGCTAAAAAATTTCAAAGTCGGATTAGGGTATCGGAAGTTTTGCGTATCTACAACTTGACGCAATCGATGTAAGATATGATTTCCGCGAGTTCTGACGAAGACGACAAAAAAACACAGACCGCTGTATCGCTGGATCATGACGGGGTTATCAGACCGGATGACGAAATCCTGATCCGCCGAGCCTTCGCGACCGATGCCTACCAGGGGTGTGATCTGCTCTTTCGCCGGTATTATCAGCCTCTTTGCAGCCAGGCAGCCCGATTCGTGTATGACAGGGCAGTAGCGGAGGATATCGTAGCGGATCTGTTCAAGACTTTCTGGCAAAAGCGGATTTTTGAACGGATCGACTATTCCTACCGTGCTTATTTGTACCGGGCAGTGCGCAGCAATTGCCTGCTTTATTTACAAAGGGAGGCAAAGACTACGATTTCGGTCGAGCAGTACATGTCGGAGGAAATCCGGGCCCAGGTGCCGCATCCTTCCGACCAGATTCAGTTTGATGAACTGGCGGAACGCATCGACAGGCTCGTTCGTACTTTAAGTCCGTCGGTGCGCCGCGTTTTTTTATTAAGCCGGTTCGAAGGGCGCAAGAACCAGGAAATTGCGAACGAACTACACATCTCACTAAAAACAATCGAGGCGCACCTGACAAAAGCCCTCACCGTTTTTCGTAAAGCTTTAAGTCATGAATAAATCTCAGCCTCAGATAACCAGAGAAATGGTCTTTGCCCATTTTGTGCATCGGGCGACGCTTATGGAGCGACAACAAATTGAAAGCTGGCTCCAAACGAAAGAAGGTGCAGAAGCTTATTTTACTTACCTGGATGAATGGGAACGACAGTTTCCTCAGTTTCAGGCAAATCTGGAAAACGCCCGTGCGGATTTTGCCCTTTTTGTCCGCGAAGCGGATGCAAAGCCTTTTTTAGATCTCAAGCGCAAGGAAATGGCAGCGGCTGTTCCGGTTGATGAAAACGCACAACCGGTTTGGAGGCGGGCCGGAATTTTTCTGTCGGCAGTGGCAGCATCTGTGGTTCTGGTAGCCGGAATGTGGCTTGCAAAAGACATTTGGTACTACAAACAAACAACAAGCCGGAACGGACAGACGCTTTCCATACACCTGAATGATGGTTCCAGGGTACTGTTAGGTGCCAGTTCGTCTCTGAAGTATCCGCGTTTCTGTTTTGGTGAAACAACCCGGTATGTATGGCTGGAAGGCGATGCGGAATTTAAGGTGGCCCATCTTGCAAATGCCGAACGTTTTATCGTGTATACGCCCGATCAAACTGCCATCGAGGTTCTTGGAACCGAGTTTATGGTGCGTAGCAGGCAAAAATCCACCAGGGTTTTACTCAGGACGGGAAGTATCAGGCTGACCAATCCGATGGCTGCAAAACCGCTGATGTTGCGGCCGGGCGATCTGGTGACCGTTACGGATGAAAAAAGAATACAGAAAGAGAAGTTTTTCCCGCAGCAGGTTGAGCAAAACAGGCATGTCAGGAAGTTTCTCTTTAAAAATACCTCCTTGAAAGAAATGGCAGAACAATTAAATGACGTATACGGGATAAGCGTTCGTATTGAGCAGCCTGAACTTCTGACCCGGACGGTATCCGGAACTTTCCAGGCCGAAACAGCGGCGGATTTACTGGAGGCCGTATCCGAAATGATGAAACTGGAACTAAAAGAGACAGCGGACGGCTACACGCTTCTGCAACGTGCAGAGTAGCGTTTTTTTCAAGATGAACAAAGCAGGCAACGGCAGCGTCATTATTCCCTGCTGGTCCGACTTGTATTTTTTTGTGAAAAATTGGTTCAATTCAATTAGGGTGCTTTTCCGTTTTTGTATCTGTTGTTTTAGAGATACGCAGATAAATGACCCATTCCAATTCCATAACCTAATCCTTTAACCTGTTCATCATGACGTACATTTTACTTGGCATACCTCGTAGTCGATGCCTGGCCCCGTGCCTGATGTTGCTGATGCTGTTCGCACAGCTCCCTGTATTTGCACAGCTGATGGCGCAATCGGACATCAAGCCGCAGAAGTCCATTCAGACACCCATGTTCAGTTTGATTCATGCGCTGGACCGATTGAAAGAGCAGTTCCAGGTAGATATTCTTTTTGAAGAAAGAAGTCTTCAGAACCTCCTTGTGCCCGCCAGTGCGCTGCGAACACAAAAGAACATGGAAGCCAGTCTGACTGAATTACTGAAGCCGCTCGGATTGCGTTATATAAAGAAGAAAAACAACTACATTATCCTGTCAGGCGAAAACCCGTTTCCGTCACCAGCAGATGCGCCAAAGCCGGAAGTGCCCCAGATCAAAGCAAGAGGTGTGACCGGAAAAGTGACGGACAAGAATGGAGCAGGGCTGCCCGGCGTGAATATCATCATCAAAGGCACACAGCAAGGAATGTCAACGGATTCAAAGGGGGAATTTTTCATCGATGTTCCAGACGATGAGGCCACACTCATATTTTCATTTGTCGGATATATAAGCCAGGAACTGGTTATCGGGAACAGAAGTGCCATTGAAGTGGTGTTGGCCGTGGACGAAAAGAGCCTGAAAGAGGTGGTCGTAGTAGGATATGGAAGTCGCCAGAAAAGAGACGTCACTACTTCCATCTCGACCATTGCATCCGAGGAAATAACAAAAAGCGTTTCCATGACCCCGGAGCTGGCAATGCAGGGCCGGATGACGGGTGTACACATTTCGGGAAATTCGGGCAGCCCCATGACCCGGCCCAAAGTACGGATCAGGGGAGTAGGTACCTGGGGCGTTGCCGATCCGCTGTACGTGGTGGATGGCATACCCATTACGGAGCTGGGAGGCGGAATCGAGGGGCAGGATGCCCGGATCAGGGATGTGCGCGGACCTATCAACATCATGACCATGATCGATCCCAATGACATTGAATCAATTTCGGTTTTGAAGGACGCCTCAGCCGCTGCGATCTATGGCGTGCGGGCAGCAAACGGCGTAATCCTGATTACGACAAAACGGGGCCAGACAGAAAAACCGGTCATTGAATTAAACACGCGCTACGGAGTGCAGAACGTTGTCAGGAAATGGGATGTCATGGATACGCAGTCGTATACCCGTTTTTACAGAAAATCATACGCCGCAAACCCCAGCTTCGCGTTGGACGCGTGGTTCGATCCGCAAAGTCCGGCATACCTGGGCAATACCCAGAATACCTACGACTGGCAAACGCCGACCATCAACAAAAACGCTGTGACGCAGGACTACTCGGTCCGAATATCGGGAAAAACACAGGCAACCAATTATTATGCGTCGGCCGGGTACACCTCAACAGAGGGTACGCTCATCGCCGAGCGTCTGGATCGTTATTCCTTCAATGTCAAGCTGGATACGCGGATCAACGATTGGCTGAAAACAGGCATTAACTACCGCCTGGCCTACGTGGAAGGAAAAGACGATCTGCAAGGCGGACTGACCAGCGCAGCCGAGACGCCACCCTGGCAGCCCGTTTATGATCCGAACGGCCTGCCCATTCTGAGGGGTTTTGCACCGGTAGTAAAAGGGTACAACGCACAGGGCGTATGGTCTACTGACAAATTATATGGCGAAGGAACCCGCGCCAACAGCATTGCCCAAACGCAGTTCAACACACAGGATTACAATTCCATCCGGAATCTTGGCAATACATTTGTGGAAATTACCCCTGTTGCCGGATTATCTGTCAAGGGTTCTGTCAGCATTGACTGGTACAAGCACGACCGGTTTTCTTTTAACAACTATACGGGACAATACTTTACCTATTCCGGAAGTCCGACCGATAAAGGCGGCGGCAAATCGCTGGGATCCTACGAAGAGCGGTATACGACTAATTTTAACCTCATCAAAGAACTGACAGTTAACTACCACAAAGCGTTTGGAGCCCATAATTTTGATCTGCTTTTAAATGGAATGGACCAGCGGTACTCGGCCAGATACGTAACCGCCTCCACCGAATCCATGTCGACGATTGAAAAACACCTGTTCAAGCTCGGGGGTGAAAACCAGTACACCATGGTGGAGTCGGAGCTGTTCCGCTGGGCGCTGCAGGGCTTGCTGGGAAGGGTAAGCTACAATTACAAAAACAAATACTATGTCGACGCTACGGTTCGCAGAGACGGAAGCAACCGCTTTGCACCCCAGAACCGGTGGGGAACATTCCCGTCGGCCTCCGTTGCCTGGCGCATTACTTCAGAGCCGTTTCTGGAAAATAACCAATGGCTGACGGATCTCAAGTTCCGTGCGGGGTGGGGCAAGCTGGGTAATCAGGAAGTCCGTCCGCTGGCTTATCTCTCGCCGGTGGAAAAAAGATCGACCTATGCATTCGGCTCCAACCCGGGCGGCAACGGACTGGGCAATTACGGGGTAGGAGCCGCCATGTTTTCTTTCCCGAATGCGGACCTCGGATGGGAGAAAATCATCACCACCAATGTAGGTTTTGACGGCCAAATCCTGGGAAAGCTTTCCTTTTCTGCTGAATATTATGACAAGAAAACAGACGGGATTCTTCAGGAAACCAATATTCCCCCGAGTGTAGGAAGCAAGGAAAACCCGGTTGATAATATCGCTTCCGTCAGAAACTCCGGATTTGAGATTTCGGCCAATTACAACGGGGCAGCGGGAAATCTGGGATATAGTGTCGGAGCCAATCTGACTACGGTCAAAAACCGCGTGCTAAGCACCTTTAAAGGAATTCCTCTGAATGCCAGTGACATGCGTATTGAACCCGGCTATTCCATGAATTATATCTATGGCTATCAGGCAGCGGGAATTTTTCAAAATCAAAGTGAAATAGACCAATATACCGGAAAGACAAAAGACATTACCATTACACAAACGTTTCAGCCCGGCGACCGTTATTTCAACGATCTCAATGGCGCACCGGACATCAGCAAAGGCTACGAATTCTATACACCCGGAGCGGACGGCACGATTAACCAGTATGACCGCACGTATTTGGGCAAAACGATTCCGGGTTACTATTACGGTTTTAATCTCGGGCTGAATTACAAGGGAGTTGACCTCTCCGTATTTTTTCTGGGTGTGGGCGATGTCAAAAAATACAATTATGCGAGGGCAACCATGGAAGGTACCGCAACCCGGGGTAACAACCGGAGTGTTGCCGTCCTCAATGCATGGACACCTGAAAATCCTGATACGGATATTGCCAGAGCAATTGTGAATGATCCCAACGGCAGTCTGCGCGTTTCATCCTATTACGTGGAAAGTGCGGCCTATTTCAAACTTGGAAATGCCCAGTTGGGTTATTCGTTCCCGAAAACCCTTTTGACACCGTTAAAAAGCGTGAGCTCGCTTCGGCTGTATGTCAGTGTCAATAACGGATTTATTCTGACCAAATGGACCGGACTTGATCCCGAGAATGACGACAATCCCGAGCCGCGGGTGTTCAACTTCGGCCTGAGTGCAAAATTTTAATCTAAAATCGAACGGTATATGAAACCTTTTGGATTGATCAAACCCGTCATCATTGCATGGGTCATGTGCAGTGCTTGTGACCGGAATCTGGATGTGAAACCAACAAGAGAACTGGAATCGGAGTACTTTTCCGACGAGGAGCGTATGCAGCGGGGTGTACTGGCTGTGTATGCAAAGATAACAGACCTGTACGGATACAATGCCAATACCCCGAGCCACAAGCTTTGGTTATTGCCGGGCGACGATCTGATGTCGAATAATCCAAGGCAGATGGACAATTTCAAGGGTTTGAATGGTTCTGATGCAGATGTCAACTTCATCTGGAACCGTCTTTATCAGCTGAATACCCGGGCCAACACCATGCTGGAAGTGATCGACGAAAATACCGGTGTTTACAAAAACAAAACGATGGCCGATCAGAACAAGGGTGAAATGCTTTTTCTGCGGTCATGGAGTTTTTACAAGCTATGGAGCTGGTGGGGCAAAGCGCCGGTGATCACAGAGCGGGTGCGGAGCTTATCCGGTATCTATTACAATCCTTCGCAGGGCACAGAAATGCTTGACCGCGCGATTGCCGATCTGGAAAGTGCCGCCGAGCTGCTGCCTGCAACCTGGCCGCTCACCGAATCAGGCCGGGTTACGAAAGATGCCGCCAATGGATTACTGGTCAAATGCTACGTTACCAAAGCCTGTTTTAATGGAAAAAATGCGCAGGATTATCAAAAGGCAATCGCCGCCTTCGAACGGATTTCCGGATCAAGAAAGCTGACCAGCCATTTCGGAGAGAATTTTGATTACCGTTCTGAAAACAATGAGGAATCCTTATTCGAATTCCAGGCGAGTCTGAAAACGGCCGAGAACCCCTGGCTCGACAATGACTTTACCGATGCTGTGGGCACGATGGGCGCTTTTTATAAACACTTTGAAAATAATTTTACCAATCAGGGAACCATCGTCGGCCCGACTTCGAAATTGGTCAATTTGTTTGAAGCAGGTGATCCGAGGATCGCAGAAACCTTTGTAAAAGATACAAGCGGGGCGTTTTCATTCAATGGCGGCTACCAAATGGTGAAATACATAAATGGCGAAAGGGGTAAATATGCGGGGATTGCGAACATCAATTCAATAAATAATACACGTATTCTTCGTCTGGCGGATGTTAAATTACTGGCGGCTGAGGCTTATCTACAAACAAACCAGCTGACCAAGGCGCTTGAACAGGTGAACGACATCCGGTTAAGGGCAAGAAGATCGACGTCAAACGGAACGCCGGCTGCCGTTCCGGCCAATCTGTCGACCGTGACGATGCAGCATATTATGGACGAGCGGATGCGCGAGCTGGCAGGGGAAGAGGGCATTCGGTGGAATGATCTGAAGCGTTGGCACAAGGCGGGATTCATTCATCTTGGAAGCTGGAAAAAAACGGATTTCGGCATGGGGCCGCAATACGATGAAACGCTTTGGGGATTTGATGTCGCGGTGCATTTGCTGATGCCGATCCCGATTGCCGAAATGGATAGTAATCCGGAAATGCTCAAAAGTGGCCAGAACCCCGGATACTGACGGTTTTTTTGAATACAGCGGGATCATGGATCCGACTTAACAGATGAATATGAACAGAAGAGCATTTATCAGAAACGCCGCCGGTACTGCTACCTCGGCAATGGCATTCCCCACCTTGATTCCCGCTTCGGCACTTGGAAAAAACGGTTTTGTCAATCCGTCGGACCGGATCAATCTGGCATTTATCGGAGCCGGGAACCAGGCGGAAAATGACGTAAAAGGCTTTTTGCCGGACAAGCGGGTACAGGTCACCACCATTTGCGACGTCAACAGGAAAAGCACCGGCTACTGGGATGGAAAAATGGGTGGCCGCGAGTACCTCATGGAACTGGTCGATGATTTTTATACCAGGGAAAACGGTAAGACTTACAAAGCAACCAAAGGATCGCTCGATTTCAGGGAAGTGACCGATCGCAAAGACATCGACGCAGTAGCGGTGCTGACGCCCGACCACTGGCACTCGATACCGGTGCTGATGGCTGCCAAGGCCGGAAAACATATGTATTGTCAAAAACCATTATCGCTGACCATTTCGGAAGGAAGGGCAATGAGCGATGCCGTGAAAAAATACGGGGTCGTATTTCAGACGGGCAGCCAGCAAAGATCCGGACCGGAATTTCTACGGACTTGCGAACTGGTGAGAAACGGCAGGATCGGCAAGCTGGAAAAGGTGGTTTGCGGCCTGCCCGGCGGGACGCCGGATTTTGGGAAAACGGGCCAGTTAACGGCTCCAACTGCTGTTCCGAAGGATTTTGACTACCAGACCTGGCTGGGCCCGGCACCCGAAGCACCGTACTGTCCTGCGCGAACGCATGTCAATTTCAGATGGAACCTGGACTATTCGGGCGGGATGGTCACAGACTGGGGCGCGCATCATCTGGACATTGCCCAATGGGGAATTGGTACGGACCATACCGGCCCGGTAGAAGTAAAAAATGCCAGAGCGAAGTGGTCTAAAGATCCGGTCTGGAATACGGCGGTGGAATTCTATTTTGAATGCATTTACGAAAACGGAGTTCAGCTAATCGTGGGATCGGATGCTGCGCAGGCACCTCGCGGCATTACGTTTCACGGTTCGGAAGGGCAGATCTGGGTTTCAAGGGGCAGTTACAAAGTGACGCCCGAGAAGATCGACACCACTGTAATCGGCGATCAGGAAACCCGGTTGTATAAGAGTGACAACCATTACCGCAACTTTATAGACTGTGTAATCTCGAAAAAACCCACAGCTGCACCGGCAGAGATCGGGCATCGGTCCGTCACCATCGCTCATCTGGGGAACATTGCCTTGCTGCTCAATCAGGATTTGAAATGGAACCCTGAAAAAGAGACGTTTGTAGAAAATTTCGCTGCGAATCAGTTACGTTCCCGCGTGATGCGCGAACCCTGGGGAGAACTTTACAGAAAATATAAAGTATAAGATGAAAATGAAATTATCCGGTATAGGCCTGTTTTGCGTCGTACTTTTCTGTTCTCTGGAAAGTGCGGCGCAAAAGAAAGCCGGTTTCCACACGGTATCCCTGAACAACCTGGGCGAATTTGATCCTGCGACAAGCAACTGGAAACTGGCCAAGAGTGTCTTTTTCAGTCCGGATACCGATGAAAAACGCTTTGAGCCAGGCGTAGGAATTGTACTCGCTTTGCCCGTCAAGCCGGATACCGGCCATTTGTTTACCAGGATGCAGCATGGCGATATTGAACTGGAATTTGACTTCGCCGTTGCCAAACAGTCCAATTCAGGTGTTTACCTGCAAGGACGCTACGAAGTACAGATTTTTGACAGCTGGGGAGTCGCGACGCCGGCGTTTTATGATTGCGGCGGAATTTATCAGCGCTGGAACGAAAGCCGGGTTTCCAAAAAAGGCTTCGAAGGCAAAGTCCCTGCGCAAAATGCCTGCAAAGCGCCGGGTACGTGGCAGCATTTCAAGATCGTATTCCAGTCTCCCCGGTTTGACAAAAAAGGCCAAAAAACGGCGAATGCGAAATTCATCAAAGTACAGCTCAATGATGTGGTGATCCATGAGAATGTGGAAGTGACCGGCCCTACGCGATCGGCTGCATTTGAAGATGAGCGTCCCACAGGCCCGCTCATGTTTCAGGGCGACCACGGGCCGGTGGCCATTCGGAATATCAGATATACCTTGCTGCAACAAAAATGAGAGCAGCAAAAGCTCGCCTTGATAATCAGATCAACTTTCTTAAAAAATAGCCAGCCGACGAGGCATTCAGACAAAGCAAATCATCAAGTCTCGGCAAAAATCAATTCCGGATTTCGCATTGACCATAATCCGGAACGATGACTTTACTGAATTGGAAAGTACAAAAGAGGGCATGACACCAGCCAGAATAAAAAAGCCCCGAAAAGTGCACTGTCCCAAGAAGTGTCCAACTTTTTGGGGCAGTGCACAAGATCAGCGGCTTTCTCGGTTATTCTGCTTTTAGGCCTGACTACTCCGTCACGAGCACTTTAAGCACTTCTGAAAACTCCCTGGACTGTACTTTCAAAAGATACATACCCGCTGGCAATTGTCCGGGCAGGCCTACTTTCAGTCTGGTTGAGTTGTTTTCGGTCTCAGGACGCTGCAATTGGAACCGGCTTCCTGCGACGTTTGTCAGCTCTAAGTCAACTTCGCTTTTGTGGCCGGCAGAGACTTCCAGCATGATGTGGTCTTTGGCAGGATTAGGGTAAATCACCGAGCTGGCAGCAGTGTTACTTTCTGATGCTTCTTCACTTTGGCTTCCCAAACGCGTAACCTGATTGGCCGTGTTATCCGTCACAATCACCAGCTGCGGCACAAAGCCGGACGGGTTTTCTTTGCTGTGAAAAACCATTTTTTGAGAAGCGCCTTTAAGCGCAAAGCTCACCACCTGATCACCCGCAGCTTGTGTTTTGACAAACTCCGTGACATCCAGTTCTGCATACGCCCATTCGCCTCTCACGCGTGCACGCGCCTTCTGAGGATCACTAATTTCGACAGGTGCGTTCGAGAAGGTAATACCGTTTTCAGTCCAGGTATCGTCCAGTACACCTCCTGCATCTACCATATACGCTAACGAGGATTCATGATTATGCCCATAAACACGAAGTTTGGCTGACTTGATATTCTGAACTCCGGGAATGGCAAACCGCAGATAACTTTTGCGCAACAGTTCACCATCCTTGTTCTTCACATCCATAAACGGGTCTGAGCCGAAGTTCTGGTTCTGGTAGCTGCCGCCCCGAACCATGGCATCAGCCTCAGGAGTAAAGGTCTGTGTACGCAGCCCGGAAGACAATACTTCGATGGCAGAAACCCGGGGCAGATCCGCTGCTCCGGTCAGAAAGTCAATGTTGAGCATGCCATCTGTGACGTTGACAGTGAAGATTTCTGCTGTGGCGAGCATGGCTCTGCCGGCTTTGGCGAAGATATCGTAGTTGGTCAGCTTGCGGACACCTTCCATGTTGACGTGAAACTGTCTGCTGCCTTTTCCGCCTTTTTTGCCCGGAGCCCCGAAGTACGTTTCGGCGAAGTGCAGGTATACGCTGAACTCGCCATTGGGAACCGGAATGTTATAGCTGAACGAAGGCGAGCAGCGTGCGGATTGATAGAGTATGTCATTGGTTGTATTCGGAATATCGCCGGTTGCAATGGAGCTGATACGGTCAATGCCGGCGTAATATTTATCTGCTATAAACAGCTTTTTTGTGGCGGTTGTGAAAGCCGGCCCGCCTGCGTTGATACGGATCGGGGTTGATGGAAGTGTTGGGTTTTCGGGAGCAAGTTTCACAACCCAGAAATCGGCTTCTCCTTTCTTGTTTTCCGTTTTATCAGCACTCCAATTAGAATACGAAAAACCTGCCAGAAAGTATCCGCCGTCAGCTGTTTGTAAAACACTTCTTATTTGATCATTTGCATTACCGCCAATGGTTTTATCCCAACTCTTTTTTCCATTTGCATCCAGCTTTACTGCCCAAAAATCGTTACCGCCTTTGCTTTTTTCTGATTTACTTCGACCTGCATTAGCCTCCGAGTATCCACCAAGTATGTATCCCTCATCAGAGGTCTGGTATAAACTATGCAGAAAGCTACTGCCGTTATTGCCTCCAAGTGTTCTGTCCCATTCCTTTGATCCATCTTGTGTTAGCTTCAATACCCAGTAATCTCTGAATCCTCCGGATGAATTAGGTACCTGCTGTGATCCTTCACTTTTATCGCCATTGGCATTGGTATCTGAGTAGCCTCCAACTATATAGCCTCCATCTTTGGTAACTTCCAGTGAAGTTAAATATTCCGTACCGGTGCCACCAAAAACCTTTTGCCATAATGGAGTGCCGTTTGGTGCAAGCCTGATTACCAGGTAATCTATGTTATTAGCAGATTGCCGGTTGAACGATGTACCTCCTAAAACATAGCCTCCATCAGCAGTTTGCCTTACCACGCAGCTTTCTTCAAAATCGTTTCTACCTAGCGTCTTATCCCACTGCTTACTTCCATTTGCTGCAAGTTTAACGACCCAGAAATCATAAAGTCCAATCTGTGCCTGCGATTTATCAACACCAATTCCGGAATTAGATACTCCTCCGATGACATATCCGCCATCCGAGGTTTGGACTATTGATTGTACGTCGTCAATACCTGAGCCTCCCAAAGTCTTATCCCATTCCTTGGTGCCGTCAGCAGCTATTTTTACGATCCAGTAATCGTTGTTACTCACACCTTCTACAACGCCGCCTCTATAATCTTCACTCTTGTCACCGCCTTTATTTGAATTTGAACTACCCCCCAGAATGTAGCCTCCGTCGGCAGTTAGATCCACGGAGTACAGGTATTCGTTGCCCGTGCCCCCGTAAGCACGGTCCCATTCCTTCACACCGGTAGCGGATACCTTGACAATCCAGTAATCACCTCCACCAAAGCCGGGGTCCGTTTTATCAAAGCCTGTTGCGGAGGATCCAATACCACCCAATATATAACCGCCATCAGCAGTTTGCTTGCTGGTAAAAAGCACTCCGATACCTGGGCCCCCAATCGTTTTATCCCACTGAATAGCAGGCTGCGCGTAAACACTTGCCTGAGCGAAGACGAGTAAGGCAAGCAGGGACTTAATAAAACGCTTAACACGTAAAGTATTTTTCATTAGATAGTTGGTTAGGTATATTCGTAGTTACAATCTATAATGTTAAGGATATTCCGGAAGCTTTCATAGCATTTGTTACTTAAAGGTATAATGCTGAAAGTGACCTGTCTCTGGCAAGCTGTACATTTTATGATCAGAAGAAATCAGACGGTATGTTGTGCAGCCCTTGCCGGTCTGGTTTGTTAGGATAAGTAATCTTTCAGCAAGGCAGAGATCCTTATTCTTGTCCTTTTGATTTCTCATCATCATGCTGAACCAGGTACCTGATAAAGGAAATGATTTCGGTTCTAGGAAATACTAGATGTCAGTTTTGCCGCCAAATGGCGTAGTACCGAGTCAAGTCTGAGTCGCACAAGATTTGAAATTCTTCCGCTCACCTGATGAAGCTTTTTATCAATTTGTAGATTACATGAATATCCGCATAATATAATATTAATTATGCCCGTGTAAACGAGAAAGCCGCCTGCCCGTTAGGACAAGCGGCTTTCTCGTTTACTCTGCTTTTTAAGACCAGATTATTCCGTTACAAGCACTTTAAGTACTTCTGAAAATTCGCTGGACTGGACTTTCAAAAGATACATACCCGCTGGCAACTGGCCGGGCAGGCCTACTTTCAGTCTGGTTGAGTTGTCTTCAATTACGGGACGCTGCAATTGGAACTGGCTTCCTGCGACGTTTGTCAGCTCTAAGTCAACTTCGCTTGTGTGGCCGGAAGATACTTCCAGCATGATGTGGTCTTTGGCAGGGTTGGGGTAAATGACTGAGCTGAGGCCTGTTTTGGTTTTTGATGCTTCCTGATTATCATTCCCTAGCCGGGTAACTGAGTTGGTTGTAATATCCGTCACAATCACCAGCTGTGGCGCAAAGCCGGACGGGTTTTCTTTGGTGTGGAAAACCATTCGTTGAGCCGCACCGTTAAGTGCAAAGCTCGCTACCTGATCACCTGCAGCCTGTGTTTTGACAAACTCGGTAACATCCAGTTCTGCATACGCCCATTCGCCTCTCACACTTGTACGCGCTTCTTTGGGAGCATTAAGTATGGAGGGTGCATTGGAGTAAGTAATACCGGTTTCAGTCCATGTATCATCCAGTACGCCCCCCGCAGCGAGCACATATGCTACGGACGATTCATGATTATGCCCATAAACACGTAGTTTGGCAGACTTGATATTCTGAACACCGGGAATGGCAAAACGTAAATAACTTCTGCGTTGAAGTTCGATGTGTCCGTTTTTAACATCCATAAGCGGGTCCAGACCAAAATTTTGATCCTGGTAAGTTCCGCCCCGGACCATGGCATCGGCCTCAGGAGTAAAGGTCTGTGTACGCAGCTTCGGAATGGGCAGTACTTCGATGGCCGAAATTCGGGGAAGATCGGCAGCTCCGGTCAGAAAGTCAATGTTGAGCATGCCGTCTGTGACGTTGACAGTGAAGATTTCTGCTGTGGCGAGCATGGCTCTGCCGGCTTTGTCGAAGATGTCGTAGTTGGTCAGCTTGCGGACACCTTCCATGTTGACGTGAAACTGTCTGCTGCCTTTGCCGCCCTTTTTACCCGGAGCCCCGAAGTAGGTTTCTGCAAAATGCAGGTATACGGTTACCTCGCCATTGGGAACCGGAACGTTATAGCTGAACGAAGGCGAACAGCGTGCGGATTGATACAATACGTCATTGCTTGTATTAAGGATATCGCCGCTGGCAACAGAGCTGATACGATTGATGCCGGAATAGTACTTATCTGCACTGAATAGTTTTTTGGTTGCAGTTGTGAAGGCTTGCCCGCCTGCATTGATGCGGATCGGGGCTGATGGCAGTGAAGAACTTTCGGGGGCGAGTTTTACAATCCAGTAATCAATGCCCCCTTTTGAATCTGCCGATTTATTATAGCCTGCATTGGAGTTAGACGTGCTGCCGAGGATATAGCCGCCATCGAAAGTAGTTGAGATTGAAGCAGCAAATTCTCCTTCGCTGCCGCCAATGGTTTTGTCCCAAAGTACGTTTCCGCCAGCGTCAATCTTGACAATCCAGAAGTCAAAGCTGCCATTGATGCTGTTTTCTGTTTTGTCACCGCCTGCAGGTTCCCGGCTATTGCCTAAGAGAAGATAACCTCCATCCGGTGATTGTGCAAGTTTTTGAAATTCTTCTCTTACATTGCTGTTTTCATCTTCGGGTACTGCAATTACATTTTCCCACTCTATATCTCTGTCCGGATTTAGTTTCACAATCCAGTAATCGCCACGGGAAACTTCTTTTTGGTCTCCGCCTGCATCCTGGTCTGACCATCCACCCAGGATAAATCCTCTGTCCGGCGTTTGCTGAACATCGCGAATTTCAGCATAACCTGTTCCCTCAACCGTTCTGGTCCATTGTTGCGTGCCATTTGCTGCAAGCTTGACAAGGTAATATCCTCCGGAACTCTGTTGAATACCTCTATAGCCGCCCATAATATAACCTCCGTCTTCAGTCAGGTTCAGGCATGTCAAAGTGAAAGTTTGTGCAAGTGCTTTTTCCCAGAGTTTGGTTCCATCCGCTGTAATTTTAACAATCCAGAATTCGTACCTTGCATCAGCAAGCGGAAAATCGTTGGGCTTTGGCGGTATTCTGGAAGACCCTCCTAAAATAAATCCGCCATCATACGTTGGCCTTACAACAGTCAACTTTTCCGAACTTCCTTTGTCATAAGTTTTTTCCCACTGTTTTGTTCCGTTAGCGTCAAGCTTAATAATCCAGTAATCGGAATTTGAACTTCCACCAAGGATATAGCCGCCATCTGCCGTCTGCTGCATGCTGTTTAATTGATCATCATGAACGGTACCAAAAGTCTTATCCCACTGTTTGGTTCCATCCGCCGCTATTTTAACAATCCAGTAATCACCATTTCGATTTCCGTCCGGATCATAACCGCCCCTGTAATTTTCGGTTTTGTCGCCTCCTGCATCCGAATTGGAATTGCCTCCCAGGATATAACCTCCATCAGCAGTCTGCAGCACCTGGGATAAAGCATCGTTGTTTGTACCTCCGATCGTTTTGTCCCACTGAATGACAGGCTGGGCATAAACATTAGCCTGTACAAAGACAACCAATGCAAGCAGGGATTTTACAAACAGTTTTAAACGTAGAGTATTTTTCATTTAACTAGTTGGTTAGGTATATTCGTAGTTACAATCTATAATGTTAGGGGTATTCCGGAAGCTTTCATAGCATTAGTTACTTAATGGTATTAGAAAAGGAATCTTGGGATAAAGAGCCCTTTTATCAAGCTTCATACTACTGGATTGCCGCAGCCGCAGCCGGTTCGGGGATCTGCTTTAAATCTGGATTACGCAGTATTTTGCCTTTATCAAGTAAAGGCCAGAGCTGATGGTTACGGTAATCACCATTTACTTTCCATCCAGACGGCCAGCAAGCAGCACATGATGCAGCCAAACCACATCCAGTCCGAAAGTTTACGATTTACTCCGTTCGTTTTTGCAGCCGTTCCTGGCATGATATCAGCCAGTTTTTCTCTGTAAACAGGGTAGGATCTGACAAAGTCTCTGACAAGCGCAGCATGGTAATGTCCAGCTTGAGCAGCCCGGTTTTCTACATATAGTTCTGTTTTAAGTGAGTCGTCAAAAGCAAGCCAGCCGGACTCAGCCGGTTTGAAAATGGCATTTCCGGATTGTGGGTTCAATGCCGAAGCGACCGGAAAGATCGTGTCTGTGCCTATTCCAAGCATCCTGACCGCTTCCGGAAAATTGTTCAAAGCAATTTCCGAACCCAGGCCCTGAAAAACAGGAGCTGTAATTTCGATACCGGATTTTGGTATAGGACGGATCGGTGCCAGAAGTGTGTTCCAGATCTGCTGATATGCAAGTGAGTCGCCAGCTAATTGCAAGGGGAAAGTCTCGTTTAAAAGGCTTACGCCAACATTTCCCGTAGTTTTCTGAACTGCGGAAGGATAACCGGCAACTTGAAAATAACGGTTGGATGGCACAAAAGAATAAGGTAATGCCGTAAGCCCGGAGTGAATTGCAACGGATTCTTCAGAAGAAGATTTTCGCACCTGGAAACTGCTTCCCAATGCAGCATTGATGGCCGGAACTTCGAGAAGCGGATTGGTGAGATTAAGAAACAAAATACTTTTTCCGTTCAGCAATGACTTCTTAACCAGTGGATTGCTTGCGTTTGCCGCATCCGTAATGATTACATCCGGTTCCTTGCCTTTGTTAATCGTCAGTTTGCTTTTGATGTCTTTGGACAAAGTAGCCGTGTAAATCACGGAATGACCCGCCTTTCCCAACCAGTTTGCCAAAGCCCGGCTTTCAAAATCCGGACTGTCCAGAATAAACTGCACCGTCATGGGCGCTGCAGAACGGGAGAAATAATGCAGCGTATCCGCAACTTTTTCATTGAGCGTCAGTTCAACAACTGTTCTTCCCAAAGTAAAACCTGGAAACTGCAGCCTGAAATAATTGCTCCCGGCATTCAGCGAAACACTGTCCAGCGTTTGGCCGCCGTATTTGAGCCTGACAAAATGCTTTCGGGTGGACTCGATCCGCCCGTGCAGAACCTGCATTTCACCATTCCGGACCAGTCCTTTCCAATGCAGATCGTAAGGCAAATCTTTCTGGAAGTAGGGAATCCATTGGATAAAACCCGGCAGCTGCTGCGATTGCATGATTTTCGGAAAGAGTGCTGAATCAAAATCCTGGCCTGCCAGAATCAATGTATCGGGCATGCTTGCTTCCGGATCATCCGCAACAACTTTTCCCGACTTGGATAAACTGTCCAGCAACGCATTGGCAACCGCACGAGGCAAATCTTTCCCGGCAACGAAGCCAACCGAAGTTTTTGCTTTTCCATTTATATAAGGCTGAACAATAAACGCCATGACGACGAGCCACAGGAGCACATTCAAGCCGGTCTTGATCCGGAATCTTTGACCCGGAATATTCGACTTTTGACGAAACAGCAATCCCAACTGCAACGGAAGCAGCGCGGCGGTGAATGCAAGCAGGAGCAGGTTAAACGGTTCAGACCAGTTAAAATCAAATTCAATCATGCGCAGGTTTTCAAGGGGCGGCTTTTGGTTTGTTCATTGCATTTTTTTCCAGAACGCTTGTTCCAGTTTCTTTTCGCTTGAATAGCCGCGTTTGCTTTGCTCGGAACGATCCGTATATCTGGCAAGATCCGATTTCAAATGCTGCATTTCTTTTCTGGCGAGCGGTTTCCCGCTGACGAGCTTTTGCAGCACCCCGATTATTTCCCAATGCTTTAGTCCACCGTTAAAAGGCCCGCTGCTGATGAGGCGGTTGCTGAGTGCCGCCCCGATTTGCTGTAAGCGAAGCTGCTGTTTTTCAGAACGGATATTCATCTCCAGATAACCGGAAATTTCGGCTGCCAGCTGCGCTGTGCTTTTATCATCAAAGAATTTCACACTGTTCAAATCGCTGCTGATTTCTTTCAGTTCTCCGCTCAGCCGCTTTTCTTTTTCTTTGATGGGCGGCGGATCGTAGCCGCTTTTCTTCACATACGTGCGCGCCTTATGCTGTGCAGATTTCAGGTATTCAAGTGCCTTATGCTCAAAGGGCAATGCTTTCTCAGGCTCATACATGCGCAGATGCAGCTCGGATTGCCACATTTGTTCCAGTGCCATTTTCAACAAGCTGCGCGTCGATTCCTCGTAAAAAGTATTCGTCTCCGCATCGTCGTGCGCATGCACATATTGTTCCATCAAAGCAGCAATCGGATCTTTTTCAGCTGCGTCGCTATGCTCATTTCCGTGCTCATGCGTGTCCTGATGCGCCGGCTCCGATGCTCTCCGCTCGGCCGCTTCGCCTTCCCCGTCCGACTTGTGCGTGAAGGCATCGAGCATATTTCCGCCGTCCGTTCCCGGAGGCGGAGCCCCGCCACCGCCAATGCTGGTTTCAAATTCTTCGCCCAGATACTGTCCGTAACGCAGCCTGAGCACTTTCTGATCAAAGCCGATTTCGTTGGATACCGAAGCAAATTCTTTCTTCGCCAGCTTCTTACGCCGGGTAATCAACTTTTCCGTATCGATAATAATCTGCCGCTGACTCCGGAAATATTCCGGCATGATGTTCACCGCCATCGTTGCCAGTTCGGCTTCTTCAATCTGTGCTGTATCTTTAAAAACGAGGAAGTACGTATCCGATTTACTGAAATTGGCTTGCGGGGTTTTGTTGTCAACCGCGGCCCAGTAGTAATACAATTCATCGCCGGGTGCAAAGTTCAACGCATTCAGGTCAATCTCTTTTTGCAAACGGGCCTGTTTGAAATCCGAAGGCGCCAAAGGAAATTTCACTTCGCGGAACTTTACATTTTCACCGGAACCTCTCGCCAGAGTCGCTACAATGAATGCTTGCTTCACCAGAAAATCGTCAGAAATTTTGGCCGAAATGCGAATGGTTTTCTTGTCTTTCAAAAAATGATATTTGTAAAGCTCTTTGGAAGCAGGCTCTATTTTTGGTGCGAGATCGGGAATGGCTTCCAGCCTATAAAACTCCGATTGATAAACAAGCGAATCTTTCCAATAGCCTTTAATGGCATACAAACCCGAGCCCGTGAGCCGGTCGGAATGGATGAAAGAACCTTGTTTTCTACGGAATGCAATTTCTTCCCCGCGATTGTTGGCTAACCGGACTTCAAGATTTTCAGCGTGTGTAAAAGCAATTTTCCATTGCAGCGACGAACCGGAAATTGTGCTCACATTGAGGTCACCGGACTCCCGCTTTGGCAGTTTTGTGTAAGCAGGCGGAATGATTATGACGCTGGCAGAATTAAATTCAGGTGCCACAAGCGAATTTTTCTTTTGTGTTTTAATGTGCTCATTAACGCTCACTTTCTTCTCTTTTTTATCAAAATTAAGGGTTGGGTAAATAAAATGAAATGCCGCCGCAAACACCAATAAACCAGCATAAGCGCCGGATCCGCGATACAATTGCAAAAAGGGAAAATCAAACTGCCTTCCTGCAATCCGCTCCATTTGCAGTTGTTCCGCCAGGTTGAGCTCCGCCTTGTCCAGCAAATGCAGACTATGCTCCGTGCCGTCCACGAATTGATGAATGAGCGATATAGCTGTCCGTTTTTTGTTTTGAAATACGCGCGTCAACCCGATGCCGGCTGCAAAACCGGCAACGCCTGACAACACGCTGATCGTGTGCGCAGAACCCGTAAATGCAGAGACAAAAAGATAAGCCGAAGCGGCCAGCAGCACACACTGCAAAAGCGCGCTGGCGTAAAGCTGGCTTGTCACCGAACCGATCAGTTTCCTAAGTTCATGCATGGTTTGTACGAATCGTTTTGCGCAATGCGATCCAGCGTTCAATCAGGAGCGTCAGCACAAAAAGGAACATCATCAACGGGTTGAAAATACTTTCTTCTTTATTTTTATCCGGCTTTGCCAATTCAAAATGAGCCGCTAACTGCTTGTTACTTTGCTTGCTCTCAGGCTTGCCTAACCTGAAATGGGCGATCATCCGATTTCCAAGCCATTCCGGCAATTGCCCGTTTCTTACGACATCGGATGTCGCAAGCCGCAAAGAATCCTGTACTTCGATAACATTGGCGGCAGCATGAACCGTACTTTTTCCTGCTGGAATCACGTAGAGCGTTTTGGGATTGTATTCAGCCACGGCCTTATCCGTCAGAATCCAGTCGTAGGTCGCTTCAGGCTGCTTTTTCAGATCGATTGTAAACGGAATTTTATACACTTCCGCCAAAGCCAAAAGCCCGGCCTGAACGGTCAGCTGCTCGCCGGCATTTTTATAATTGGCCAATACATGAATTCTATCTTTTCCGGTTCTTTCCAGCAATCCGGCAAACGGATTTTCCGGCTTTTGCACCGAATCCGTACTGCTATGAATTTTATAGGAACCTGGAATATAAATTTTTGGAATTTGGCTAACATCCTGTATGTCGCTGATATAAAGCTGTATATCGGCCTTCTTATCCGTTAATCCGTTTGTAGTCTGCTGCAAAAAAAGCAGCTCGCCGCTGTTTTGGGGAACTGTATTTATATCTGTCATTTTCACGTTCCCCGGCGCTATCCAGAAAACTTCTTCTCCTTTTTTCATCGCATTTTCCAGTTCGAACCGGAAGTTGCCGGCCACTTTTGCCTTGCTTTGAACCAAATGGACCTGCTTCCGATCTTCATTACTTTTCATCCAATTGACGATGGGCTTGCTTAAAATCAGCGACAACAGCACAACCAGCAAACAGCGGATCAAAAGCAACGGAATCTCGTCCAGACGAAGCCCGCGGTGCTGCAAAGATGTTTTCTCCGTAAGCCATTGCGAAGCCGCCCATGCAATCGTTTTGCCCTTTTTTTGATACCAGAAATGGATGATAACCGGCCCGATTACCGCCAGCATTCCCCATAACAAATTTGGATTCAAAAATTCCATTTATCCTTTTCTTTTAGTTAAAAAGGTCTTCAATACCTTTCCGATCGGATCACTCATGCGCGTACGGATCAACTGTACATGTGGAATCTGCAATGCTTCTTTCAGTTGCTGCAGATACAAATCTGCTGATTCACGAAACTTTTCCCGAACTGAACCCGCGTCCAACTCGATTTCTTTTCCTGTTTCCAGATCTTTGAACCGGTAAAATCCGTCCAGATTAAAATCCATTTCCTGATCACCGAGAATCTGAAAAACCACAATTTCACGGTGCGCACTGGCAAGCGATCTGATCAGGTCCAGCCACTCATTCTGCGCCTGCAAAAAATCACTGACGAAAACCAGCTGCTCCTTTTTCTTCGATTGCAATTCCGGAAACCTGATCCCGACACCTGACTCATCCGAAAGTCGCCACGGCCCTTCGGCAACGGTTTTTTCCAATCCAACCAATATTTTCTGGAACGCCTGCTTGCCGGAAGAAACAGCTCCGGTCGCCGAAATGGTTTGTATTGCGCTGTTTTTCAAGGTGTACAAACTAATCTGGTCATTCTGAATGTAAGAGAGATAACTCAGCGAAGCCAGCAAAATCTGTGCATACTGAAGTCGCGAAACGCCATTTTCACTGTAATTCATAGACCCTGAAAGGTCCAGAACAAACCGCACTTGTTTGTCACTTTCTGTGGACGATTCCCGGATCAGATGTTTGTCCGTACGCGCAAAGAGTTTCCAGTCAATGCGTTTCGGATCATCACCGGGTTCATAATGCCGGTATTGCTCAAATTCCACACCGATTCCCGACCGCTTGCTGGCATGAATGCCCAACATCAGCTCTTCGCTCACCAGCTTGCCAGTCAGCTGCAGGTTTTTCAGCTTGATCAGTTGAGAGGCTAAAAGGCCGGTGCTTTTTGTCATATTATAAATTAAAAACCATCTTTTTCATGCCTTCGACATGTATCGTTATAACGATCATTTTTTTATGTGCCACCGATATTATATCGCTTTGCGATTCAGGAATTGTTACAACGTTTCTTGCGGTCTTTGGATTAGCCCTTAACCGTCCGTAACAACTGACCAATCACCTGATCCGTGCTGATGTTTTCGGCTTCGGCACGGAAATTCATGGCAATCCGGTGCCTGATTACCGGATAAGCCAATGTTTGAATATCTTCCGGAATGACGGCAAAACGCTCATGCAGAACGGCGCGGGCTTTTGCGCATAAGACAAGCGCCTGGCCTGCGCGCGGGCCTGCTCCCCAGTCGCACCATTCTTTTACAAAATCGGATGGACTTCCGTCTGGCCGCGTTGCGCGCACTAATCTGTTGATCCATTGAAGCAACTCGTCGCTGATGTGCACTTGCCTCGTCAGCTTTTGCAATTCAATGATTTCAGTGTCTGCCAAAACGCGGTTAATGTGTGCTTTGAATGATCCGGTTGTGCCTTTCAATACGTCCAGTTCTTCCTGCTCGCTGGGATAATTCAGCCTGATGTAAAGCAAAAACCGGTCAAGCTGGGCTTCGGGCAATGGGTATGTTCCAGCCTGTTCGATGGGATTTTGTGTGGCAATGATCAGAAACGGGCCGGGCAGCTCGTAATTCGTTCCGCCGTACGTGACCGATTTTTCCTGCATGGCTTCCAGTAAGGCGGCCTGCGTCTTGGGCGGCGTCCGGTTGATCTCATCGGCCAGAACCACATTTGCAAAAATTGGCCCCTGATTGAATTTGAAAAACTTCCTGCCCGTTTCGTGGTCTTCTTCCAGAATCTCCGTTCCTACAATGTCGCCGGGCATCAGATCGGGTGTAAACTGGATTCGCTTGAAGCTCATATGCAATGCCTCCGACATGGTTTTCACCATCAATGTCTTGGCCAGACCGGGCACGCCTTCCAGCAGGCAATGGCCGGATGCCAGCAGCGAAATCAATATTTCGTCAATCGCTTCCTGCTGCCCGACAATCACTTTGGCAATTTCCTTTTTAAGAAGCGGCAGCTTGGCTACCAACGTTTTATAATGGCTTAATTCCAATTTTTCCAAACCTCAGAATGCAGTTTTTGTTCGTTAAAAGTTAAAAGTCCAGAGTCATTTTTGAAGTTGCTGCGTTCATAAGCATCTCACGCATTCAATGCATAAACCACAATATTTACCCCAAAACGCGTATTGTCAACAGCCAGAAAACGCTTGTTCCTGAAATCGTAATCCCACTCACACCCGTAATCCTTGTTGCTGTAAAGGACACCGATCCGGCCATTGATCGTGACGGCTTTCAGGTAATCGTGCACAAGATCATCGCCCCAGCCATTCAGCTCGAAAGAGGTTGTGGGCGGGCCGTCCTCAAATTTGAAAAAGCTGTGATAAATCGGGTGGTTGTTCGGTATTTTCTGCAAAGCCCGCGGACCGAACGTGCGCTCCATTTCCTGCTCAAAGGATTTGGCAAAAAGGCCGTCGATATCATGGTTGCAGTCATCCACAAAAACGAAGCCGCCATTCTGTACATACCGTTTGAAATGATCCCGTTCCTGCGTGGAAAACTCGACGAGCTTGTGCCCGCTCAGATAGCAAAAAGGGCTTTTGAAAATCTCATTGCTGTTCAGTTGCACCACTTTCTCTTGCTCAACAATGGGAATGGTGGTGTATTCAACCAGCGAATGCAGCAAATTGGACGGCATTCGCTGGTCAGTGTCCCAATTTCCGGACGTGTACTGAATTCGTGTAAAGAAAAAAGGCTTCAAACCGCGTCGGAAAGTGATGAAAATGTAAATTCCCTGATTTTCATCGGCGGAACCAGGTAATTCCGGTCCGATTCCGTGCTGACAACCCGCTCCGATTTTCCCAGTGTTTCCAGATTGTTCAGCATAATGACCGGACTTTCGTTGAAACGGAAATTTTTGACGGGATGCTTGATGACGCCGTTTTCTATGTAAAATGTGCCGTCGCGCGTAAGTCCGGTGAGCAGCAAAGTTTGCGGGTCCACTTCGCGGATATACCAGAGTTTGGTGACCAAAATCCCTTGTTTTGTAGATTTGATCAATTCTTCCATCGACGCGGTGCCGCCTTCCATAATGACATTGCTGGGCTGTGGAACGGGCTTCACATTGTTCTTTTGTGCCCAGTAACGCGAATAAATCATGTTTTTGACCACGCCTTTTTCGATCCAGCTCGTTTTCTGCAAAGGCTGACCGTCACCCGACCACGGCGATGCGGGCAAGTCGGGATGCGTGGGGTCCGAATAAATGTTCACGCGCTCGTCCACGATTTTCTCGCCCAGTTTTGTTTTCCCGCCGGGTTTGCTCAGAAAGGAACGACCTTCATCTGCACTTCTGGCGTCGAAATTGAAATAGATATTTTCCAGCAAAACCGCTGCCGCAGTCGGCTCCAGAATTACGGTGTATTTCCCGGGCTCCAGTGCTTTTGCATTCATGGAACCCATGGCTTTTTGTATTGCTATTGTTGTTGCAGCGGCTGTATCCAGCTTGTTTACATCACTATAACCTCGTGCAATGTAACCGGAGCCGGTTCCGTCCGGCGTGCGGACGGTAAGTGAAAAATTGACGCTCGTGCTTGGATAGTAAGCGAATAAACCTTTGGAATTCATCAGGGCCGTATAGCCTTTCTGATTATCCAGAAAACCGGCGGCGGTCAGGTTTTTCCCGCGTGACAATTCCAGACTTTTGGCAACGGCATCCGCACGCTTATCTGCATCAATGCCTGCGGTGGATTCAAAGAAACCGGATGATTTCAGATACGTCTGCGGACCCAGAACGCCTACGTATTCCGGGTTTTCCGGAGCAAGTTTGGCAAGTTCTTCGGAACGCCGCACCACTTTTTCCAATGATTCGTCGCTAAATTCATCAATGGTCGCAACGCCCACTTTTTTGCCAAAGGCGGATTGAACGGATAAATTCTGGTTAACAAGCGATCCGCTTGTCGAGACTTCGTTTCGTGCATAACGCAGGTTTCCCCGCTCTTCGCCTACAAGGGTAATTTCGCATTCATCCGCTTTGGAGTAAGCCAGTACTTTTTGCAACAATGCTTTCGCTTCGGATTCAGATAGTATGATTGACATGGCTGATCGGATTAGATTTTGCGGGCTGTGTTGATGACATTCACGCCATTGAAACGCGTGGTGGAACTCCCGTGCGACACGGCGCTGGACTGGGATGGCTGGCCTTTTCCGTCGAAGAACGAACCGCCGAGGCGATAATCCTTTTCATCACAAACCTGTGTGCAGGAATTCCAGAATTCCTGTGTATTGGACTGATAGGCAACGTCTTTCAACATTCCCGCGATCTTGCCGTCTTTGATTTCGTAAAACAACTGTCCGCCAAACTGAAAGTTGTAACGCTGCTGGTCAATGGAGAATGATCCGTCGCCAATGATGTAAATGCCTTTCTTGACATCCTTGATCATCTCGTCCACAGACAAAGGCGTTTTCCCGGCAGCCAGTGAAACATTCGGCATTCGCTGGAATTGCACCGATGACCAGCTGTCGGCATAGCAGCAGCCGTGCGACTCTTTTTCACCAATGATATGCGCCTGATCGCGGATTGCCTGGTAATTCACCAACACGCCGTCCTTCACCAGATCCCATTTTTTTGTATTAACGCCTTCATCATCCCAGCCTACTGCACCGAGTGATCCTTCCTGCAATTTGTCAGCAACCAAATTCACTTGTTTGCTGCCGTACTGGAAGTTTTTGGATTGCCATTTGTCCAACGTTGCAAAGGAAGTTCCTGCAAAATTGGCCTCGTATCCGAGCACGCGATCCAGTTCCAGCGGATGGCCAACGGACTCGTGGATCGTGAGCCACAGGTGCGACGGATCCAGGATCAAGTCGTATTTTCCGGCTTCGACGGACTTTGCGGTGAGCTTTTCTTTGGCTTGCTTTGCCGCCGCAGTGGCGTCTTCCAGCATGTCATACCCTTTGTTGTAACGCGTGGTTATGCCGGTGATTTTGTCCGAAGGATTGGATTGCAAATAGTCGTAACCCATGCCCATCGGGGCACTTAATGCGTTTCTGGTTTCAAATTTGCCGCTTTTCGGGTCAATAGCCGTGATATTGAAAATCGGCCAGATGCGGTGCACGTCCTGATCAATGTAAGAGCCGTCCGTAGAAGCAAAATATTTTTGTTCATTCACCAGAAAAAGTACGGAATTAACATAGTTGGCACCGTTTTTCAATGCGGCATCATTTACGGAAAGCAGCAAATCAACCTTTTCTTTGATAGGTACTTCAAATGCATTTTTCCTGATCGGTGCTTTCCAGCTTACTTCGCCAAAACCCTTTTGAGGTGCTAACTGAACGGGTTCTTTCATCAGCCGGGCATTTGCCTTTGCAATCGCTACGGCATCTTCGGCGGCTTTTGCCATTTGCGTTTCATTGTGCACATCCACTACCGCAGCAAAGCCCCAGCAGCCGTTCGCAATGACCCGCACGCCCACGCCATAGGATTCGGTGTTCACAATATTCTGAACCTTATCCTCGCGTGTAATCACAAACTGATTGAGGTAGCGGCCGATCCGGACGTCGGCATACGAAGCGCCTTTGGATTTTGCAGCATTCAGCGCGGCGTCGGCAAGCCTTTTCTTGACGGCTGTATCGATGCTTTTTTCAAGAAATGCCTCGGGTGAAACATTCCTGCCCATTGCAAAGGCGGGCATCATGAACGCTCCCGTTCCGAGTCCGGCCAGTTGTATAAAGTCCCTGCGTTTCAAAGTATATAGGTTTACTAATCGTGACGAATTATTATTTTTTAAAAAGCATACGGTATAATCTAGCGGAAAAATCCCACAGAATCAATGCGCTTTTTACCGGAGGATTGTTTCGCGGTTTGAGCGGCAATCGTATTTAAACCGCATCCGAAAGGCTTGTAAAGGTAAAATCACGGATTTTCAGCGGTGGCACGAGGTTGCCGCCTGCACGCACCGGCTTGCCGATTGCTTCCAGGTTATTGAGCATGATCACCGGACTTTCGTTGAACCGGAAATTTTTCACCGGATATTTGATCTGTCCGTTTTCAATGTAAAAAGTGCCGTCGCGCGTGAGTCCGGTATACAGCAATGTTTGCGGGTCCACAGCGCGGATATACCAAAGTCGAGTTACCAGAATTCCTTTTTCTGTTCCTCTGATCAGATCGGCCAGCGACTCGGTTCCGCCCTGGAAAATAAATCCGGACGGTGCCGGAATTGCCTTAACGCCTTGTTTCTGCGCCCAGAAACGGGAATAGGACATGTTTTTCACCACGCCGTTTTCAACCCACATCACTTTTTCCTGCGGGCGTCCGTCTCCGCTGAACGGCGAACCGGGAATTTCACTATTCTGCGGATCTGAATAAATGTTTACACGTTCGTCAAAAAGCTTTTCACCAAGCCTTGTTCCGCCGCCTTTTTTACCCAGAAAACTCCGTCCTTCGTCTGCGTTCCGTGCGTCCATGCTGCGCATCATATTTTGCAAAAGGTCCACACCAGCCGTTGGTTCGAGGATTACGGTGTATTTTCCCGGTTCCAAAGCTTTTGCCGAAGCAGATGCAAGCGCTTTTTGCATGGCCACTTCTGTTGCGGAAGCGGTGCTTAATCTGGAGGCATCATTGTAATCGCGTGCGGCATAACCGGAACCTTTGCCGTCTGCCGTGCGCACAGTGATCGAAAAGTCAACCGATGTGGCTTTATTGTAACCAAAAAGACCTTTGTTGTTCCCCATGGCCGAAAACCCGGCGGTGTCTTCCATGTAACCTGCGGCTGTCAGATTTTTCTTTGCGCAGGGATCAATGCTGTCAAATGCTGCTTTTGCGCGGAAATCCGGGTTGATCGCAGCGGTCGCTTCGGCATAAGAATGGGTTTCCGAATACTGTTGCGGCCCGAGCATGGGCACATATTCAGGGTTGTCAGGAGCCAGTTTGGCGATTTCTTCGGCTCTGCGAACCGTTTTTTCCAGAGAAGCGTCGTCGAACTCGTTGATCGTGGACGTTCCGGATTTTTTACCAAAAATCGAAGTTACCGAAAGGGACAGATCGGTCGTTTCTCCGCTTGTTGAAACGGAATTCCTTGCATAACGGATGTTACCGGTCCGGTTGCCTTCCAAACCCACGCTGATTTCGTCGGCCTTTGAAAATGCCAGAACTTTATCAATGATTTTTTTCGCTTCTTCCTTAGATAAAATGGCCATTTCTTGAAAATGATTTGCTTTTGAAAAATGTGGCTGATTAGCAGAAAATCCACTGCCAGTTGCGTTTTGATCAGATTTTGCGTCCCGTGTTGATGACATTGACGCCGTCGAAACGGGAAGTGGCGCTTCCGTGAGAAACCGCGCTCACTTGCGCAGGCTGGCCTTTTCCATCGAAAAACGAGCCGAATGTGCGGTAATCGTCTTTGTCACAAAGCTGTGAACACGAGTTCCAGAATTCCTGTGTGTTGGATTGATACGCCACATCGTCCAGCATGCCCGCAATTTCTCCGTTTTTGATCTCATAAAAGACCTGACCGCCGAACTGGAAATTATAACGCTGCTGATCAATCGAGTAGGAGCCCCGGCCAATGATGTAAATGCCTTTTTCAACGCCTTTGATCATATCCAGCACACTGCGTTTTTCGGTGCCCGGTTTTAACGAAATATTGGGCATGCGCTGAAACTGGACCGAATTCCAGTTGTCCGCATAACAGCAGCCATGCGATTCTTTTTCGCCAATGATCTTCGCCTGATCGCGGATCGCCTGATAATTGACCAGAACACCGTCTTTGATGATGTCCCATTCCTTGCAGGGAACGCCTTCGTCGTCATACCCGACGGCCCCAAGCGTGTTCGCCTGCGTTTTATCCGCTACAATGTTCACCAGCTTGCTTCCGTAAGCAAAGTTTTTCGATTCCCACTTATCCAAAGTTGCAAAGCTCGTCCCGGCATAATTGGCCTCATAACCCAGGACGCGATCGAGTTCCGTAGGGTGACCGACCGATTCATGGATGGTCAGTCCGAGGTGATTCGGATCCAGAACAAGGTCATATTTGCCGGCCAGAACCGATTTTGCCGTCATTTTTTCCTTTGCCTGCTTTGCCGCCATAATGGCATCTTCCACCATATCGTACGAGTTCCGATACCCAACCAGACCATTCGGGCCGGCAATTTTTTCGGAAGCCAGCCCGTCCAGATATTCGTAACCCATGCCCATCGGCGAGCTGATGGCGTCGCGCGTCTTGAATTTGCCGGCAGCCTTGTCCGTTACCGTAACCGTGAATGTAGGCCAGATCCGGTGCACGTCCTGGTCTATAAAGGACCCGTCGGATGAGGCAAAATATTTCTGTTCGTTTACAAAAAACAAATTGGATGTGACGAAGCCGGCGCCGTTTTTCATCGCCTCTCCGTTCACATGCATTAAAAGGTCTATTTTTTCCTGAATGGGAATTTCAAATGCATTTTTCTTTACAGGCGTTTTCCAGGTTTTATCGCCAACTCCTTTTTGCTCGGCCAGTACAACCGGCTCTTTCTGGAATTTTGAATTTGCTTTGGCAATTTCAACGGCCGTTGCAGCACATTTGGCAATGCCTTCCGCGGTCACATCGCTGGTTGCCGCAAAACCCCAGGTTCCGTTTGCAATCACGCGAATGCCGACGCCGTAAGATTCCGTATTCACGATGTTCTGGACCTGCTTTTCGCGGGTGAAAAGATATTGCTGCAAATAGCGCCCGATCCGGACGTCCGTGTACGTTGCGCCTTTGCTTCTGGCCGCATTCAGCGCAATTTCCGAAAACTTTTTCTTGGCAGCGACATCGATCCACGGTTCAAGCAAATGTGCTGCGCTCACAGGGTTTCCGGTCACCGGAACGGAGGCAAGCATCAAAGCGCCCGTGCCGAGCCCGGCCATTTGCATAAAATCTCTTCTTTTCATTAAGATTCAGGATGTAAATTGAAGTTCATTCCGATCGGGAAAAGCCATCCATGCAGTCAGAATGATGAAGGCGGCTTCTTGTCAGAATGTCAGATTGAAAACACAATGTAAAAAAATATTTAACAAATATTGCTGTGGTAATCATTTTTCCCAATACAGGTTTAAAACAAAAAGCAGCCATTCTGTGGCAGACGGGCTGATTTTTGAAACCATTTTTACATTTTGTTAAACCGAATCCAGCTTCTTCAACAGCCGGCACCTTTCAGCTTTTCAATGGATGGCGCCGAAAAACTGCATGTCCGGAAAGTATTCAACTAATGCAATGGGGACAAGGCGGAAACCGGCCGGTTACCTGAAACAGGAATAACCACCGTTTACCGGAAAAGGGGAAATACGGTCTTCAGAAATCCGGTCAGTGACTGGCTGCCTGCCGGGAGACACTACTTTTTTGATAAGGCACCCTATCAAAATGATAAGGCCGAAAGTTGTTTGAAAATATATAAATATTAGTAAATAGTTAGTGATCAGCAAGTTGAAATATTTTAATCCGATTTGGTATGCCTTTGGATTGTATCAGGGAAAAGTCAAAACAAATGAAGCGTATCAATCCATCAGAAAGAAAGCCGGCGGCCATCACAAAACAAACGGATTCTTTTGCTGTGCTTATTGCTTTTTACCCGATGATCACGGTCGATAAAACCGACTTGCCCAGTTCTTACTTAACTAACTTATATCATGCTTACAATCCTCTTAGTTGTCGCAGGCTGCGCCTGCTTCGCGCTTTTTTATCAATCCATTGCATTTTTTGAAAAGATCTGAAATCATGGCAGCACTATTTATCATATCCATCGGCGTGTTTGTTTACATGTGCTACGTGCTTATCAAACCCGAGAAATTCTAACAGGTCCGCTATCAATTCTTAATAAAAATGAACACAGAAATTTTAGGCGTCATTGCCGTGTATGCAACGACCATCCTGATGGCAGTCCCGTTCGGTAAGTACATTGCCAGCGTTTATGCATCCGAAAAGACGCTGCTGGATCCCGTATTCAATCCTCTTGAAAATAGCTTTTTCCGCATCAGCGGTATTGACCGAAAGGCCGAAATGAACTGGAAACAACATCTGTCCGCCATGCTGACGATCAACTTTGTCTGGTTTTTACTGGGTATGTTTGTACTCATGAATCAGGGATGGCTGCCGCTGAATCCGGACGGTAACCCGGGGCAAACCGCTGATCTTGCCTTTAATACCAGTATATCCTTTGTTGTCAATTGTAACCTGCAGCATTATTCGGGAGAAAGCGGCATAAGCTATCTGTCGCAGCTTTTTTTAATGTTTCTGCAGTTTGTAAGCGCAGCAACAGGGATGGCAGCAGCCGTTGTTTTATTCATTGCCTTAAAACAGAAAGCGGCCGGTAAGCTCGGTAACTTTTATAACCTGATGCTGATCTCGTGCACGCGGATTTTATTGCCTGTATCCATCGTTGTGGCCGGCATCCTGGCATTCAACGGCACGCCAATGACTCTTGAAGGCAAAGGCAGTATGATCAGCATGCAGGGCGACACGGTCGGAGTATCCACCGGACCGGTAGCAGCCTTTGTTGCCATCAAGCATTTGGGAACCAACGGAGGCGGGTTCTATGGTACCAACTCGGCACATCCGCTGGAAAACCCGAATTACATGACCAACATGGTCGAGATGCTTTCTCAGATGATTATCCCGCTGGCCATGATCTTTGCACTTGGCTTCTTTCTGAAAAGAAAGAAAATGGCCCGGATGATTTTTGGCGTGATGACTCTTGGCTTTCTGCTGCTCTGTGTACCGACGATTGTCTGGGAAGTACAGGGTAACCCGGCCATCGCACGGATGGGCATTGATATGGGAGCAGGTGCTATGGAAGGAAAGGAGGTCCGATTTGGAAGTGCAGCTTCCGGGTTCTGGAGTATAGCCACCACCGTGATCTCGACGGGATCGGTCAATGCCATGCACGACAGCACCATGCCGCTATCCGGAATGATGCAGCTGCTTTCGATGATGACCAACGCTTTTTACGGCGGCTGCGGAGTCGGAATCCTGAACTTCTTTATCTTCATTATTCTCGCTGTTTTCATCAGCGGCCTCATGGTAGGACGTACGCCTGAGTTTCTGGGTAAAAAGATTGAAGGCCGCGAGATGAAGATTGCCATGATCGTGGCACTTTTGCACCCGCTTTTGATTCTGGCAGGCACTGCGCTGGCAGCCGCTTTTCCGGAGATCACAGCGGCCGGCCTGAACAATCCCGGCTTTCATGGATTCAGTGAAATGCTTTATGAGTACACCTCATCGGCAGCCAATAATGGAAGCGGTTTTGAGGGTTTGGGTGACAATAATCCCTGGTGGAACATTACCACAGGCTTCGTGCTGCTCCTTTCCCGGTTTATCCCGATCATCGGACCAATAGCGATTGCAGGGCTTTTAGCCGACAAAAAGTACATTCCTGAAAGCGCAGGTACGCTACGGACGGATTCAGCTACTTTTGGAATGATGGTCATGGCGGTGATCGTGATCATTACCGCGTTGTCGTTCTTCCCATCGCTGACGCTGGGCCCGATTGCCGAATATTTCAGCATACGTTAATCAAACCGAATAATTCAAATTCCAGCCGGCAGCCAAAAAGCGAAGCGCTGACGGCTAATGGCCAATAGTTCCAAAAAAATGAAGAATCAAAATGCATCCTTATTCCAGAAGGATCTGGTCAATCAGGCTCTCAAACAGTCTTTTGTTAAATTAAGCCCCCGGATCCTGTTTCGTAATCCGGTCATGTTTACCGTCGAAATAGGTACATTTGTCATGTTTGTGGTCTGTCTGTGGATCTTGTCAGGCAATACGTCCCAGGGCGGTTTTGGCTACAACTTTGTTATCTTTCTGATCCTTCTGCTAACCTTGCTGTTTGCCAACTTTGCCGAAGCAATTGCCGAAGCAAGGGGAAAAGCCCAGGCCGACAGCCTGCGTAAAACCCGTGAAGAAACGCCCGCCAAACTGGTGACCGACAACAAGCCGGGGTTTGCTGTATCAACCCGGAATGTCATGTCGGCCCAGATGAAAAAAGGAGATGTTTTTATCTGTGAGGCCGGCGACAACATCGCCACGGATGGCGAGATCATTGAAGGTCTGGCTACTATCGACGAAAGTGCCATAACGGGTGAATCCGCTCCGGTGATCCGTGAAGCGGGTGGCGATAAAAGCAGCGTAACAGGTGGTACCCGGGTGCTTTCCGACAAGATCAAGGTCATGGTAACCACTGCGCCGGGCGAAAGTTTTCTGGATAAGATGATCGCGCTGGTGGAAGGTGCCAGTCGCCAGAAAACACCCAACGAAATTGCTTTGACGATCCTTTTGGCTGGATTTACACTGGTATTTGTGATTGTCTGCGTGACGCTGAAACCCTTTGCCGATTATTCCGGTACGCCTATTACGATTGCTGCATTCATCTCACTGTTTGTGTGCCTGATCCCGACAACGATTGGCGGGCTGCTTTCCGCCATCGGTATTGCAGGGATGGACCGGGCGCTACGTGCCAACGTGATTACCAAATCCGGGAAAGCGGTTGAAACGGCAGGGGATATTGATGTGCTTTTACTGGACAAAACAGGTACGATCACCATTGGCAACCGAAAGGCAACGCAATTTCATGCAGCAAAAGGCATCCCGGACAACCATTTCGTGAAAGCCGCCGTACTTAGTTCCATTGCTGACGAGACGCCGGAAGGAAAATCAATTCTGGAACTGGCCAATGCGACGCCATCGACTTACCAGATTTCAAATCCGAAATTTATCAAGTTCACAGCCGAAACACGCAGCTCCGGCGTCGACTTTGAAGCTACCCGCATCCGGAAAGGCGCATTTGATTCGATCCGAAGTCTGGTTACCAATGCCGGAAACCCGTTTCCGCCCGAGATCGAAGAACGTGTGAAAACCATTTCAAACAACGGAGGTACTCCGCTGGTGGTTTCTGAAAACGAGCGTGTACTGGGCGTTGTCGAGTTGCAGGATATCATCAAGCCGGGCATCAGCGAGCGATTCGGGCGGCTTCGCAGAATGGGGGTCAAAACTGTTATGGTGACCGGCGATAATCCGCTTACGGCCAGGTTTATTGCAGAAAAGGCCGGTGTGGATGATTTTATTGCCGAAGCCAGGCCCGAAGACAAAATGAACTACATCAAAAAGGAGCAGGAAGGCGGTAAGCTCGTAGCAATGATGGGAGATGGTACCAATGATGCGCCGGCGCTTGCCCAGGCGGATGTGGGTGTTGCAATGAACAGCGGAACGCAGGCAGCCAAGGAAGCAGGTAACATGGTCGATCTGGACAATGATCCCACCAAGCTGATCGAGATCGTTGAAATCGGCAAGCAGCTCCTGATGACACGCGGAACGCTGACGACCTTCTCGATTGCCAATGATGTGGCCAAATACTTTGCCATTATCCCGGCCCTGTTCATCGCCAGTATACCCGCACTGCAAGGACTGAACATCATGCGGCTCAACAGTCCTGAAAGTGCGATCCTGTCGGCTGTGATCTTTAATGCAGTCATCATCCCGTTTTTGATCCCGCTTGCTCTGAAAGGCGTAGCTTACAAACCCATCGGCGCCAGCGCGCTGCTGAGAAGAAACCTGTTTATTTACGGTTTGGGGGGCATACTGGTTCCATTCATCGGAATTAAAGTTATCGACCTGGTGGTGAGCTTCTGGATTTAGAATTTAACTTAAAAACATTAAAGCTGAGAAAACATGAAAACGAACCTGTTTCCTGCAATCAAACTGACCATTGTAACGCTGATCTTTTTCTGTGTAATTTATCCTGCCGTTGTTTGGGCAATTGCACAGCTGGCCCCGGGCAGCGGACATGGTGAAATAGTAACAGCCAATGGTAAACGCTACTATGCCAACATTGGCCAGAAATTTACCGAAGACCGGTTTTTCAACAGCCGTCCGTCGGCGGTGGAGTACAATGCAGCCGGAAGCGGAGGCAGCAATAAAGGACCTTCCAACCCGGAATACCTGGCCATAGTGCAGGCAAGGATCGACACTTTTCTGGTACATAACCCGGGTACAGACAAAAAAGACATTCCAGTCGAATTGGTAACGGCCAGCGGCAGCGGTCT
Source organism: Dyadobacter sediminis (assembly GCF_005860765.1). GTDB lineage: Bacteria > Bacteroidota > Bacteroidia > Cytophagales > Spirosomataceae > Dyadobacter > Dyadobacter sediminis. Next base: position 664,021 of record NZ_VCEI01000025.1, read on the forward strand.
TGATCCCCACATTTCTCCCAGGGCGGCATGGTTGCAGGTCAAAAGGATAGCAGCAGCACGGAAGGTATCCGAAGCAAAAATCATGCAGCTTGTCAGTGCTCATACGGAAAAGCCGCTGTCAGGCTTGTTCGGGCCTGAAAAGGTTCATGTGCTCAGTCTGAACATGGCATTGGAAAAACTTTAACATTGCCCCCGGCACCTACAGGCAGCGACGCGGGGCCGGGGATTTTTTAAGCGCCGCTACATTCATTTACAGTACCATTTCAATGAAAATTTTATTATTAGCTGCATTCGGATTCGTGATGTTGAAACCGGCTCTGGCCCAGGATTCTACTGAAACGAAGCGCCCTCTGACTATTAGCGGCTATGCGGAAGCATACTACAATTACGATTTCAACAGGCCGTCGGACAATACCGTGCCGGGCTTTCTTTACAATTTCAACCGGGCCGGGGAAGTGAACCTGAACCTGGGGTTTGTCAAAGCAAACTATACTGCAAACCACGTCAGGGCCAATCTGGCACTTGCAGCAGGAACCTATGTTAATGCCAATTATGGGGCCGAGCCGGGCGTGCTCAAAAACGTTTTCGAAGCCAGTATAGGTGTCAAAATCTCCAAAAGTGCCAATCTCTGGATCGATGCCGGGATCATGCCTTCGCATATCGGTTTTGAAAGTGCTATCGGAAAGGAGAACTGGACGCTGACAAGAAGTCTGGTCGCTGAAAATACGCCTTATTTTGAATCAGGCGTGAAGCTTGGCTTTACTACCAGAGATGAAAAACTCTATTTATCAGCCCTGTACCTGAATGGCTGGCAGCGGATCCAGCGGGTGGACGGAAATACCACACCCGCCTTTGGAACGCAGGTTACCTACAAACCGGCAACAAATGTAACTTTGAACTACAGCACCTTTATGGGCTCCGACAAGCCTGACAGTGCAAGACAAATGCGTTATCACCAAAACTTCTACGGTATTTTCCAGCTGACAGAAAAATTCGGGATAACTGCCGGGTTTGATTATGGTACAGAGCAGAAAGCAAAGGGCAGCAGCGATTATAACAACTGGTTTGTGCCCGTGCTGATCGCTCGCTACGCGGCATCTCCGAAAGTAAATCTTGCAGCCCGGGGCGAATACTTTCAGGATAAAAACGGCGTCATTATTGCCACAGGCACCCGGAACGGCTTTAAAACATTCGGTATTTCTGCCAACGTGGATTACGCTGTTTTTCCGGGTGTGCTCTGGCGCGTGGAAGCCCGAAATCTAGGCAGTAAAGACCGGATATTTTTCAAAAGAAATGACAGCCTGTCAAAAGGATTGTCGCAAAAGGACAACTTCTTTTTGACCTCTTCGCTATCCATTGCATTTTGATTTTTTTTGCCGGTCGCCAGGCAATTTCTATGGTGACCGGCATTCCTTGTGTACGGCGGCCCTGTTTGAATCCGTTCAGGGCAGCAGTGTTACAAAGGCTGACCATGTTATTTAACCCCAATCAAACCGATGGCCGAAACCAATCCGAGTGCGCAGCATTTTCTGGACCTGATCAAAAGATCCAGACGTGGAAAGTTCAAGATCTATATCGGCATGAGCGCCGGCGTAGGCAAAACCTTCCGGATGCTGCAGGAAGCGCATGCACTGTTGCGCAACGGGATTGATGTCAAGATCGGGTACATTGAGACCCATAACCGGAAAGAGACCCATGATTTACTGGAAGGATTGCCTGTTATACCGCGCCGGAAGCTTTTTTACAAGGGAAAAGAACTGGATGAGCTGGACATGCAGGCCGTGATCAGCCTGAGGCCGGAGGTCGTGATCGTGGACGAACTGGCGCATACCAATATTGAAGGCAGCAAAAACGACAAGCGCTGGCAGGATGTGCTCGAAATCCTGGAAGCGGGCATCAATGTAATCAGCGCGGTCAACATCCAGCACATTGAATCCCTGAACGAGGAAGTAAAAGGGATCACCGGTGTGGAAGTAAAAGAGCGGATTCCCGACAGTGTGCTGGGCACAGCCGATGAAGTAGTCAATATTGATCTGACCGCCGATGAGCTGATTACCCGGCTGAAAGAGGGTAAAATCTACAAACCGGACAAAATCCAGACTGCACTCAACCATTTTTTCAAGCCCGACCATATCCTGCAGCTCCGCGAACTTGCCCTTAAAGAAGTGGCCAGTCAGGTCGAACGAAAAGTCGAAACGGAAATCCCCAAGTTGGTTGCGCCTAAAAGAGAGAAATTCCTGGCCTGCATCAGCAGCAATGAAAGTACGGCCCGGCATGTGATCCGCAAAACAGCGCGGCTGGCCAGCTATTACAACAGCAAATGGTTTGTGCTTTATGTACAGACTCCGAATGAGAGACAGGACAAAATAGCTCTGGACAAGCAGCGGCATCTGATCAACAACTTTAAACTTGCCACCGAAATGGGTGCCGAAATCATCCGGGTGCAGGATGCCAATATTTCGGAAGCAATCATCCAGGTAGCCGAGCAGCGCGAAATTACAACCATCTGTCTTGGAAAGCCTCACATCAACCTGATCAGGATCATCCTGGCCACCAATCTTTTCAATAATCTTTTAAAAAAACTTTCATCTTCGGACATTGACCTGGTTATCTTGTCCTAGCATAACCATTCTGATTTGCTCTATGAAAATAAAAACCAAACTGCGGCTTGGACTCGGGGTTCTTTTTTTGATGATTCTTGCATTGTCGCTGATTGCGGCCGGCTACATTTACGCGCTCAAGGAAGATACGGAAAACATCCTGCAGGACAACTACAAGACCCTGGATTACAGCAGAAGCATGTTTCTGGCCATGGATGAGATACACGCAGGACCCAAAGCATGGACGGGGTTTGAGCGAAACCTGAAAGAACAGCAGCTGAATGTGACGGAGCCGGGAGAAGGAGCCGTGACGCGTAAAATTGCAGGCCATTACAATGCGCTGAAAAAAGATACGGATAACCCGCAACTGCCGGTTCTGATCCGGAACGATCTGGCCGAGCTTACGCGGATTAACATGGAAGCGATCCGGGCCAAGAGTGACAAGGCGCTGGCTACGGTCCGGTCTGCATTCATATGGATTGCGCTGACGGGGACTGTCTGCTTTCTGATTGCACTGACGCTGCTGATCAATCTTCCGGGCAATATAGGCAACCCGATCCGGGATCTGACTGAAAGCATCCAGGCAATTGCAGCTAAAAAATACGCCGAGCGGCTTCATTTTTCCGGGAAGGACGAATTTGGCGAGCTGGCCAGCTCGTTCAATACCATGGCTGAGAAGCTCGAAGAGTATAACAACAGCAACCTGTCGCAGATTCTGATTGAAAAAAAACGTATAGAAGCTCTGATCAATAACATGCATGAGCCGGTAATCGGGCTGGATGAAAATAAAAAGATACTGTTTGCCAACGAAGAGGCTGTCAAGATTTCGGGGATTGCGGCTACCGACCTGCTTGGCAAGTCTGCCACAGAGCTGGCCGAACAGAATGATCTGATCCGTGCATTGATCCGGGAAAAAGAGGGCCTGCATGGAAGTATGGGCAATCCGGCTGCGCCATCGCTAAAAATCTATGCAGATGACAAGGAAAGCTATTTTGAAAAAGAAATAGTGGATATCATGATTGTGCCAACCGGCGAGCGGCTCAAAAAATGTATTGGACAGGTGATCCTTTTAAAAAACATCACGCCTTTCAAGGAGCTTGATTTTGCCAAAACCAACTTCATCGCCACCGTTTCGCATGAGCTGAAAACACCGATTGCTTCCATTAAAATGAGCTTGCAGCTGCTGGAAAGCCGGCAGACAGGAGACTTGAACGAGGAGCAAAAGCAGTTGATGTCAAGCATTAAAGAAGACAGTGACCGGTTGCTGAAAATCACGGGCGAGCTGCTGAATATGTCCCAGGTAGAGACGGGAAATATCCAGTTGAATATCCAGTCAAGCAGCCCGTACGCCATCCTGAAATACGCCGTTGAAGCGGTGAGGACACCGCTCGAGCAAAAGCAGATCGAGCTGGTTGTACATGCAGACGAGCAGCTTGCCGACGTGAAAGCCGACATGGAAAAAACCGCCTGGGTGCTGATCAATTTCCTGACGAATGCAGTGCGCTACTCGCAGCAGGAAGGCAGAATCCACATTCAGCTCACGAGTACCGGAGAAGGCGTAAAATTCCACGTGCAGGATGAAGGGAAAGGGATAGACAGCCGTTACCGAAACAAAATATTTGACCGCTACTTCCAGGTGCCCGGCAGTTCCAAAACGGGTACAGGGCTCGGCCTTGCGATCAGCAAGGAGTTTATTGAGGCGCAGGGCGGGCGCATCGGCGTGAACAGTGAAATCGGCATGGGCAGCACCTTTTATTTCGAACTTGCCAAAGCGTGATCTCCATCTGATAACGCCTGGTTAGGTTTTCGTAAAAAAATATCAACGGATATGGTCTCGCAGGCATAGCCATTTCTTGGTATGCGCTGCTGCAGACGGACTGTATAAAAAAATCAACTTTTCTTAGCGGCTTCTTCTTCATAAATACGCATGGCGAAGAGGCCGTTTCCAACGGCACCACCAGCGCGGAGCGCTGCCGCAATAAACACAGTTTCTCCGATCTCTTCCCGGGTAGCGCCCGCCTCCACCGCATTTTTCATATGGGCTTCAATACAATAGGAGCATTGTGTCGTCAGTGCCACTGCTACGGAAATAAGTTCCCTGTATTTGACAGGAATGACGCCGTCACTTCGTTCAGCGGTATGCTTCAGATTTAAAAATGCCGCTGCCTCTTTCGGAGCAGACTGGATCAATGTCTCGGTGTATTTTCGATCCTTGGGAGTTTGGTATTCCGTCATCCTGTTTCATGTTAATGCATACAGTACGAAGGACTTTTATGATTTTTCATACTCATTTTTGCCCTTAAATACCTCCAAAACCTTGTTCTTTCCTGCGTTTGCAGTGCCAACGGCCACCGCAACAATAAACTAGCCAGAGAACAAAGCACAAGCCGTATTTGTACTTTTAGCAAGCTGATGAAGAAGACAAACCGCATCTGTGTTTGCGGTTCCTGAACCGTTTTCAGCACCTTGCCAAATCGGCTGGTCCGTATTCCTAAAGGCTCGTACTCCTGTGCTGTTCCGTCAGCTCGGATGGCGTCAGGCCGAATGTTTTCTTGAAAGCGAACGAGAAGTGCGACAGGTTTTCAAAGCCGACTTCCAGATAAACCTCCGAAGGCCGCATGGCTCTTTTAGAAATCAGGTAATGCGCTTGCTCCAGACGCTTTTGCTGCAGCCATTTTTCCGGCGTTGTTTCAAAGATCTTTGTAAAATCCCGTTTGAATGTGGACAGACTGCGTCCGGCAAGTTTGGCAAACGATGACAGCGGGATGTTATACTTGAAATGGTGGTTCATGTACGTTTCCAGGTCGATCTTGTGCGGTTCCTGAAAATCAAATAAAAGATTTCGATACACATTGCCGCTTTGAAGCAAGAGCTCAATGGCTTCACAGGTTTTGATTTCCGCCATTTTGGCTGTCAGCTTTTCCGGATGATCGATGTAGGGCAGGAGGGAATCAAAAAATCCTTTCAGGAACACATTGCCGGTCAGGTCCGTCATGGCCTTGCCCTTGTACGCACTTTGCCTGGGAACATCGTTTTGGGTTGCGTACCGGCGTAATGTTTTCTGGTCCAGAAACAGGCTGATCAACGAAGGCGGTTCCCCGTTCGGGCCTGCTTTTTTCAGCTTTTTGAACAGCTCATTCCGGCGCATCAAACAGATCGTGCCTTCTTTCATGACAAATGTTCCTTCATTCGAAAAATAGTGTGATTCGCCGGACAGCATGATGCCCAGAGCATGGTCAGGAAAGTAATGTTCACTGCTTTGCGTTTTTTGATGCCCTTGCGCATACAGGAAATTATGCTGAAGAACGAGATTTTCCATTTGGTTCGATTCCATTACGGCAATTCCATTTCGGTTATTTTATCTGGCTGAGGATCAGTTTATCCATTTGCTTGTCGGACAGAACTCTTTTCAAAAACAACAAAAGCGAAGAGGCGATTTGCGAAGTGGTATAGCGCGTTTTCGGACTTTTTGCTTCTATTCCGTTTCGGACGAGTCTGGCGATTACTTCCGGTTCGGCCACCTGCTTGCTGAGCCGGGTAAATAATTGGTGTGTTTTGGCCGCCAGGTCTTTGTAAGCGGTATGTCCTGATACTTTCATGAGAAGATCCGTTGCCACATTCCCCCACTCGGAGCGGGTGGCACCGGGTTCCACAACGATCACGTCAATGCCGAACTGCTTTACTTCACTTCGCATGCTGTCGCTCAATGCTTCCAGTGCAAATTTGCTGGCATGGTACCAGCCGCCCAGTGGAAATGCAATCTTGCCGCCCACAGACGAGATGTTCACAATCTTGCCGTAGCCGTTTTCCCGCATTTTCGGCAAAACCAGTTGTGCCAGCCGCATCGCCCCAAAGACGTTTACTTCCAGTTGATAGCGAGCATCCTGCATCGGTATATCTTCAATTGCGCCTTCCATTCCAAAGCCGGCATTGTTTACCAGAATGGCAATACTTCCTTCTTCCCGGAAAATCTGACTGACGCATGCGGTTATACTTTCCTCTTTTGTCACATCAAGCACGATGGGTTTGATGCCGTACGTTTTCAAGTCTTGCATCTGGTCGATCCTGCGCGCTGCACCATACACCTGATAGCCATTTTGCGCGAGATAAATGGCCGTTGCTTTTCCGATTCCTGCCGAAGCCCCTGTTACCAATACGGTCTTTTTCATTTTGCCTGTAATTTTTAGTTGCTTAATTATTTACATCGCAAAGGTAACTCAGGCCAGCAGGCGCAGGTTTGTTGAAAAGTCCAGGTTTGTATGCTGAAAGGGTCATGTTTGCATTGTTGTTACTGCCTTTTTTTGAAATAATAATAATAGCCGGAATCAGCGGCAGCGTTTTCGGCGAATCCGTCCAGATACTCCCAATGGTTGCGCTCAAAGAAATTGAGTACTGCTGCTGTGGATTTAAAAACCATTTTCTTTTTTGTTTCCGGCTGCATAATGATCAAATTATCCGTTCGGTACCCAAGACTTTGTGCATTGAAATTATCTTTTTGCCCGTAATCAACATAGACATTAACCATATTCCTTAGCACACGCCGGTTGATATATACCTCGACAATTTTAATACTATCGGCACGGTTGATATCAACATCACCAACAAAAATCTGTGCGGAGCAGCATGCCGGCAGAATAGAAAAGAGTGCTAAAAGAAGATACGGTTTCATAAAACATTTTGATTGATTCGATTCGTAAAGAACAGACGTATATGTTACTGAACAAGGTTTACAGATTTTAATCTTAAAAGTTAATGTAATTTTCAGCTACTATGGACGTGAACTTGATTCTTTTGTAACTGAATTTCGTGCATGCACTGGTCAAAAAAACAGGTGTCGTATGCATAAGGATGCTGTCCATCTCAAAAACCCGCCTCTCTATCAGGACAGGCGGGTTTTCCGTTTATTCTGCTTTGCAAGGCCTGGTTATTCCGTTACGAGTACCTTCAAGCACTTCTGAAAACTTTCTGAAGTGGACTTTCAAAAAAGTGTTTTTGTTCATTGAGCCCGGCTACTTTCCAGGTTAAGATGTAATTCATATCTGCCTGGGTTTCACGAGATTCTGTCAGCGACATCAGGAAAAGTGATCATGAAATTGTTCAAAGGTCAATGATATGACAGACTAACCGATAAGCGAAGAGCAGCCATTAACTTCCGTCAGATAAATTTCTTCTGGAACAGGACAAAAAAAGCCGTTCATCACTTTCTATGAACGGCCTTTCGGTTTTTGATTTTACGGCTAGTTTTTCTGCGAACCGGTCTTACTCCGTCACCAGCAGTTTGATGGTTTCCGTTGCAGCTGCTGAATGTATTTTCAACAGGTACATGCCGGCATTTAGCGCCAGACCGGAAATATCTGCCTCTGCTTTCTGGCCTGCTCTTGCTTTTTCAAGTGGAGCTACGGGGTAGCTCTGGCCTGTACTATTCAGCAGATCAAAGGAAACATCTTCGCTGTGCCGGCTGGATAAGGTTATTGTAAACCGACCATTGACCGGGTTGGGGTAAACCGCTGATTCCTGCCCGTCCTGTACGGTTTCCGATGGAACAGCTTCCTGGTTTAACCGGGCCGGGTTCTTGTTTCCGGACGGTGTCTGAACGATCAGCTGAGGAAGGTTGTCGCTGTTTTCCTTACTGTTAAAAACCACTCGGGTATTTCGGTTATTCGGATCTGCCAACAGAAAACTCACCTGTGTTTCACCGAATTGCTGCCGCGCTTTTACATAACTCGACACATCTACTTCATAGTATTTGTAAACAGCATTGACCACTGCATAGCCCAGAGACGGCGTGGATGCTGCCGGTGCATCTCTTCGGGTAATAAATTCTTCAACCCAGCTATTGTCATCGACTCCATACGCATGTACCGAAATCTCCTTGCTGTTTTCCTGATTATGACCGTAGACCCGAAGTCTGGCAGAGGTGATGGCTGCTTGCGGCAGCTGGAACCGAAGGTAAGAGGAGCGTTTGGTTGAAAGATCATCAGTGTCGGTATTGTTTTTGATTTCCAGACTGGAAGTATAGCCATACCGCATCCAGTAGTAATCTTTGCCATCGCGTACATAAGCATCCGCTACCGGTTTCAGAGCAAGGCTGGTCGCGACGATTTCAATTGCAGACACCCTGGGCATATCCGCTGCGCCGCTCGTGAAGTCAATGTTGAGCACGCCATCCGTAACGGTGACCGGAATGGGTATCTGGACAGCGCGCATGGCCCCGCCCGCAGCGGCAAAGATGTCAAAGTTGGTCAGCTTGCGGCTGCCTTCCACAGTGACATTAAATTGTCTTTTGCCTGCTCCGCCTGTACCTTTGCCCGGTACGCCGTACCAGATTTCGGCAAAGTGCAGGATGACGTTCATGCTGCCATCTGGTACCGGAATAGTATAGCTGAATGATGGCGAGCAGCGGCCTGAACGGTACAATACATCATCGGTCGTATTGAGAATGTCCCCGGTCGCAACCGAGCTGGTACGGTCAATACCTTCATAGTACTGGTCGGCGCTGAACTGCCTTTCACCGGAAGCCGTGAAGGCTGCTCCGCCTGCATTGATCCGCATGGTATTTTCGGTATGAGCCTGCTGAACTTTAAAGAGCTCGGCACCATAGCGGCCGTTATCGGCGGATACCAGAAGCTGGTCGTTGAGGGCAGCAATCTCGTAGAAAAGGGTAGAGCCATTCGGGTTCAAATCATATGCCGGACCGGTGGACTCGGCCGTACCCTGGGTTTTCCATAGTTTAAGCCTGTGGTTTTCATCCGTAATGGTGAAATACAAGGTGTTTCCTATGGCAGCCGTAAGCCGGATAAATGCCCCGTTTTCGGGCGTACCGATGTGCGTCACCTGCTTTGTGCCTTTCACCGTGCCATCACTTTTCCATAACTGTTCCTGCCTTTTTGGTACACAATAGAAATTACCGTCCACTGCCAGCAGATTATGTGTGAAAATGGTGCTAATCCTGTCGTAATCGTAAAATTGAAAACCTGCTACGGAAAAGGTCCCCTGCTCTGTACCATCCGTTCTCCATAACGCTTCGCCATCGTAATCATCCCCGCCGTGAAAAGCCAGGTAAAAGACCAGATTGTTTACTGTTGTGAGTTTGGAGAATGAAGAAGTGAGTCTGGTGATGACCGTCGTCCCTTCTGAAGTGCCGTCGCTTTTAACCAGTTGGTTTCTCCCGAAGCGTCCGTCAAAATCTGTAATGATGTAATAAACCAGGTTACCTGCTACGGTAATGGAAGTATACAGGCCTTCAACATCGTTTCTACTCCGGCTGACTGCCAGATCTTTCACCAGCACGGTTCCTGCTGCTGTGCCGTCACTTTTCCACAAGTCCACACTGTTGATGCCGTCGTATGCACCAAAAAATAACCGGCCCTTCATGGTTACAGGTAAAAAAGTGGACGTTTGTGCAAAGGTCCTGATCAGCTGTGTGCCCGCTGCACTGCCATTGCTTTTCCATAGCTGCATGCTGCCGCTTCCGTTGACTACACCGAAAAACAATGTGCCGTTCACATTGATTAACCCTTGCAGCGTGTCGGCTTTGGTAAAGTCTTTGACCTTGATGGTTGTTGCCGGGGTTCCGTTGCTTTTCCACAAGCTGTGCACCTGGGATTCTTTTCCGGTTATAAAGTAAGCGGTACCGTTTACATCGGTGATCTGCTCGGGATAGGAGCTGTTCGCTCCGTTTACAACATCTTTGACCAGTATGGTACCGGCGGTGCTGCCATCCGTTTTCCAGAGCTCGCGGCCATGGATGCCATCATCCGCAGTGAAGTAGGAAACTCCGTTGACCTGGGTAAAACCAAGCGGCATGGATTCGGGTCTGGCAAGCTCGGTTACGGCATGCGTGCCGCCTGTGACCATGGTGCTTTTGAAAAGTTCCGGGCCACGGCCTGTGTTGCCGTTGAAGTACAGGGTTCCATTGACGTTCAGAAGGTGCGAAGCAGCCAGTTCAGCGAGTACCCTGGTACCATAAACATTGCCGTTGATCTGCCATAGCTTTTCGCCTGAGCCGTCCTGGGCAACAAAGGTGGCCTTGCTGCCAACGGCGGTAAGTTCTCTGATCTCCGAATCTGCCATGCCAGGTCTGATGTCACTGACCAGCTCCGTCGTTGCAGCCGTTCCGCCGCTTTTCCAAAGCTCACGGCCATGGATTCCGTCATTTGCGACAAAGTAAAGTTGTTCATCCACTACAGTAAGCATGGAAGGATCGGAAGAAGAAGCGCCTGAACGGATGTCTTTGACCAGGCCAGTACCGGCCGTGCTGCCATCGGATTTCCAAAGCTCATTGCCATCTCCGTTATCGCTGGCAGTGAAATACAAGCTGTTTCCTATTCTGGTAAGATTCTGTACACCGGACGAAAATGCTTTGACCAGTGTAATTCCGGTCGCATTGCTGACCTTGTACAAGCCTGCTACCCGGGCATTGGAAGCACTGAAGTATACATCACTGCCCATTGTTACAAGCGACGAATAAGTCCAGGCTGGACCTGCGAGATTATCTCCGAGATCTACAGTCCCGCTTCCCGTCCCGCTGGATTTGTAGAGCCTGTAATGAATTTCGTCTTCGACGGTGGTAAAAAATACGGTGCCATTCACTTCAACTGCTTCCTTCAGTACTTCCTTCTCATGAAATGTGAACCTTTTCAATAACACTGTTCCGGAAGCAGTCCCGTCTGTTTTCCTTAATCCTGTTGTACCGGAAAAATACAGGGTACCGTTCAAATTTGCATACGGCATGTTAGTCCTGTCCGGCAGCATGTAAGTCAGATTATGAAAAAGGACTGTGCCTTCCGAGGTTCCGTCACTTTTATATAAATTGAGCTCATAGCTTCCGACGATAGGAAGCACCACGAAATAAACGGTACCGTTATACGAGCTCAGGTTGCCTACAAACCGGGCGCCCGGGAACTCTTTGACCAGCACCGTACCCTTTGCTGTGCCGTCGCTTTTCCATAATCCCTGCTTTACGGGTCCATGATCGGCAATCATATAGAACATACTACCTGCTGCGATGGATTCCTGTATCAGAAAGCCGTTGGCAGATCTAGTCACGTTGATATCTTTTACAAGCCCGCTTTCCTGGGCTAGCAGGGCCTCTGCACTGATCAGTGAAAAGGCCAGAAAGAGTACCATTTTGTTCATGGTTTTCGGGATTTAAAGGTGAATTAAAGTTGGTGTATCGTGGGGAAATGGACTGGAAAAGATTGCTGCTGCCGGCGCTGTGCCGGAAATCAACAAACGGGTATCAGGCAAAATGCTGCATGGTATTGCTGTTGTTCATCAAAACATTAAGCACAAGCGGATCAGGTGTTCAGGCCAGCCCGGCTGGATAGTTCCGGCTGCTGGGGTTAAGAAGTGAATTTTAATTTAAATTTTTTCTCAAAAGGCACATTGCGTACACAAACAGGGTAGTCAACGACAGCAGGGCTTTCATGGCATTCTGACAGGTAGAGTTATTTGCATAGTTATCTTTTTTATATGAATTTACATATTTATGATGAAAAGGGAAATCTGACTAAAATAAAAAATTTAGCTATAAACCGTTGATGACCAAATATTGGTTACAATCAGATACGCTTTCATGAATCAGCCGTATGCATTGTCACTGAACAGCTTTGCCGCACCTGAAGTACGCTCCGTTTTTTCAAACCAACAGGTAACTATTTTTCTTAAAGTCTGATTTTCCTCGTCAGAACCGGACCGTTCCAAACCGGAGAAAAACGATCATATGCCTGTGAGTTCTTCCGCAAATCCTTGTCCGGATAAAGGCGGTTGCTGAGATTTACGGATTCCCTCTTCAGGCAACAGATTTCAGACGAAGCAAAAGAACAGGGAACAAGAGGAAGCGCCGGATTGTAAAAGTTTTACAGGCCAGGGAAAATGTACTTTGCCCTTTCTTTTCCGGAGTGCCGGCTTTACGGAGTAACCATCAGCATGGACAACAGTTTATGCTTTTTACCAAGTAAAATATTGCTTATCGTACTTTTCAGGTAAATTCTTTAAACCGATTGTTACGGATGTTCCGGCATTTTCACCATCTGACAGCCATTCCATGAAAAAGCTTTTTACTCTGGTACTGATTACCCTGCTCGGGTGCAAGGAAGAATTTACACCGGCTCCTGTATTCAGTTTTGCTGATCTTGTAATCAGGAGCATTAAAATAGAAGGTGTAAGTCAGGAGAACATAGTACTGAAAAACGACAGGATCATGATTACACTACCTGCGGATTATCCGTCCGGCAGTAACCTGAGAGTCTCTATTGAACCTAAAGGAGATTTCAGGCTCATCAGCGATCTTAGCAAAGGCATTGCATTTGAGGGCCAGGATGTGTACATTTCCTTTGCCAGCAGTACGCATGATCCGGTCCATTTTCCGGTTTATGTAAAACCCGCAGCACCATGGAAAGTCAAGTCGGAAGGCGTCAGTGAAGTCTTCATCAGCCGGTATACAGAACTGGCGCTGACCATGCAGAATTTCGGGACAGCCAGAAGTTACCCGGAAAACCAGCATGTTTCAGTGGTGTTGAAAAACCTTGAAACCGGAGATACCCTCCGTTTCGATCAAACCAGTATTTTCAGTGATACTCCCGGAGAGTCCAAACTCCTGTTTAATGTTCCCGGAACTATATTGGCGGCAGATTACCAGGCTACTGTCCATCGCGGCGGCATGAGTATAACGGCACCCGACCGGATCAGCGTAAAATATGGCAAGCTGGAACTGTCAGATGGACCTTGGGGGACAAGGCGCGACAGTAGTGCGGAACTGATGGTAAATGGCTATAATATTTACCCTGAAAACACCTACGAAGTGGAAATTTCGAATGGCTTCTTTCCGGTTAAAAAATACAGGCTGGACAGGAAAGGATATAACTCGCTCAGCCTGAAATTACCGGCCGAGATTACACCGGGAAATTACAACACCAAATTGTTTGTAAATGGAAAGGAGTACGAGCCGCAGAACTATCCGCTTGATTTTCTTCCTGAATTGTATGTAAAGCGCACTGCAAACCAGCCTGCTCTCGTATATGTGTCGCAGGAATCCGAGTTCAAGCCTTTGGGCGATTGTTACTATTTCAGTCCGGTCGCTACACTTTCCCGCAAGCAGAACCTGATTGCGTACATCTCGGCCGACTACCAGAACCATCCTAACGCTACGATCAGAATGAAGCTGGTGAATGCGCAAACCCGGAAAGAATTTATACTGACTACAGAGAAGCCCCGTTTCACTTCCATGTGCTACATCAATCAATTTTTCAGTTTTCCGATCCCAGCCGTTGTTGAAAATGGAACTTACGAAGCTTACGCCATCTCCGGATCGGAAGGTTTTGATCTTGAAACCAGTGAAAAAATGGGGCAGCTTGTCAGAATAGAATAAAAGGCCCGTAGTGCAGATTTGGAAAAAAAGGAATGTACATCACCGGTCTTCATGCTTCTGCGCAATTCCCGCCGAACGCTGTTCCGGCTGTAACCATCCAGAACAGCATTCCGCAGCCGCAGCGCCAATGTAATTTCAGGTACGGGGCTTACCGGGTTTTCCAGAGTTTCAAATTAACCCGGTAGCAGAAAGCACTTTCCGGGTATTAATCAAATCGTGTACATACTCTTCTGAAGATTTTCGGAGAAATCAAATCAGATTTTTTGTTACGTGTGTTAGAATGGATTGTTCCTGATCTAGCCGGTTTGTGGCTTTCAGAAGATTGTCCTTTACTTTGCCGTAAATAGTACACGGCAGTAGCAAAAGGGTTATCAGGCCATTCCTGATTGCTGTGGTTTAGCCGGGCTCATGCTGTCAGAATGTAAAACCGATAGACATTTTTGAAGATATAAAGTTGCGGGAAATACCAAAAGTCCGATAGCTCAGAGGGAATGGGAACACCGTAAATTTTTCAGCTGTCGGGGATGTTTTATTATAGAACACAGACCCGTCAATGTAGATTCTTCTGAAGAGCCGTTGCTGATAGCCAAGCGACAGTGCCGTATTGAAATCTCGCGCTTTTGTAACGATTGGATACCGCAGTAAACCATCCCTTCGTTTCACGGTTGTAATGTCGTAACTTCCTTTGACCCCGGCATAAAGGCCGGATAAATTGCCGCCTGCCTTGCCAACCCTCATCATGAATTTCTGCAGGTAATAGTACCGGAATTCGAGTCCGGCTCCGGTGGAAAGGAATTTAAGGCCAGCGCCCGACATGGCGTCTTTGCGGTAAAAAAGCGCAGCATTGGCCTGGATCGAAAATGGGCTGTTGGCCAGTTTGATTTCGTAAGCCAAACCCGGATTGAATGTCTGCTGTTTAAAGCCGATTGCCATACTGGGCATTTCAATTTTAAGCTGATCCTGGATCAGCTCATCGCAGATCATTACCTCACATAGCGGACTGGTCCGGCTTCTTTTCCAATCTCCCAGTGCAATCCCGATCCGTGCCTGAGTGCCTAAAACAAAATTATTGATACCGAAAGAACTTGGACTATAATCCAGAAAGAAATTTTTACTGACTTCTTTTTAATAAATGCCCAGTGCAAAATCAATAAACCCATGGTTAAAAAAACGACTCTGGAAACCATAAAGAAGGCTGAATCCGCCAATTCTTTTAGTTCCAAAAACGTTGTCACGGCGTAATGGCTGTTCATACGCAAGAGCAAGATAGCCGCCGCTGAAATTATTTGCGTTCAATCCCTTTTTTATCCTCTTGTTCATACGGTAGTACCACCGTAGTTTGGCACTGCCCCAGATATCCACTCGTTTAGTATCCAGATGAATAAATTCATTGGCCAGGCTGCTATTGAACCGGCTGAGCTGCGCGTAAACGGACGCTTCAACAGATACGGCTGGCATCAGCTTGTATTCATAACCCAGATTAATGCCGGCACCCTGAACTTCAGAGCCGACCGCTGCTGCTTTGAACATATGCCTTGTGGGTACTTTGGTCATAAACACATTTTCATACCGGTCGATAAAGCGTTGTTTGACCAGCGTGTCGGTTTCCTGATGAAATTGGACCGGAATGCTATCCTGGGCACTGGAAAACGGACTGGAAAATAAAATGGCAAGCGTGGCAAGGCATGATTTCATGGCTAATGGATATTAAGAACTTTGTTAAGCGGCTCATATGGCCGAACTCGGCATCAACAGGGACAAGGGTTGCCTGATTTCTGGAAAAAGGTTCCTTGATACCGGCTGTTTCAGGATTTCATTTAGAACTACGGGCAATTTTACGGAGCTACTTCCCTGTACGGTACTGCCGGTCAGCAATGCGAATGAATTTGCTATGCACGTGTGTGTACAGGACCCTTTCAGAAGGGTCATGTAAAGGCATCCTGAAATAAGCTCGGTCGTTGTATCATCTATCGCATTCCAATGGATTCAGATCAAAGAGGCTGCCAAAAGATGAAAGGGTTGTATGGGGCTTTTCAGAATTGAAAAATAATTTCAGGATTGCGTCTGATGAAAATGGTTTTTTTAAGTCAGTTAAAATACTGCGGTTACAAAAAGTTTACTGAAGCTGGTTGGCAGCTGCAAGTGCAGCGAGGGGTATAATCCATTGCACCGGAGCCAATGATTTACTGTGCTGACGGCGGCGGCGTTTTCGTGCCCCAGTTTGTAGCAGGCTCTGCACCCATGACAAACGTCATCTTGCCCCCTTTCATCAACTCATCCCGGTACAGCCAGCAGTTGTCGAGTGCCGCTCCGTTCCATGTCGCGGATTGGATGTACACATTGTCCTTCGAGTTGTTTTTTGTTTCAATAACAAGCGTTTTTCCGTTACCCAGTGTAATGGTCACTTTTTCAAATAACGGGCTGCCCAGCTGAATGATCGGGCGGAGATCGGTCAGGCCTTTTACATCAAACAAACCCAGTGCATTCATTACATACCAGGAACCAAGCTGGCCCTGGTCTTCGTCCTGGCCGTAGCCGTAGCCGTGAATCGGTTCGGTACCATAAAAGTCATTGCCGATAGCCCGTGTCCATTTCTGGGTCAGCCATGGTTTTCCGGAAAAGTTGAACAGCCAGCTGGTGTGTAAGTTGGGCTGATTTCCATGATTGTAAATGGATTGGATGCCCGCAAAAGCATCGATCGTTTTTCCTCCGCCGAAGCCTAGCTTTTCCGAAACGGTGAAAATACTGTCCAGCCGGTTATTAAAATGATCTTTTCCGATTGCTTCAATCAATCCTGCCGGGTTGTGCGGTACGTAAAAAGTATACTGCACTGCGTTGCCTTCCTGGAAACCCCGCCAGGGCTGGTAAGGGTCGAACTTGTCAATAAAATGACCGGCTGCGGTTTTAGGCTGCATCAGCTTGTTCTGCGGATTGAAAATTTGCTGCCAGCCGTTTGATAACCTGATCAGCTTGCTGTAATCTTCGTTTTTGCCCATTGCCTTCGCCATTTGTGCAGCAGCAAATGCGCTGAAACTGTATTCCAGCGTATGCGAGCCTGCAAAGTTTGAGCCCGTCGAATCCGTGACAAAGCCGGCGCCTTTCTGCTCCAGAAAAGGCACAAAACCGTTATCAACAAACGCTTTCGTATCCAGTTTGCCCGAGCCAACCGGACGGTTTTTGTAATTCAGCTCGTTTGCTTTTACCGCTTTGTACGCCAGATCAGGATCATAGTTGCGGATGCCCGCATTATAAGCGCCTGCTATGGCGAGGCCGACAAAGTTGGTACCTACGCCGGACACAAATTCACTGTTTGCAATGCCGTCACCAAACCAGCCTTTATCTTTGAAAATCTGTAAATGGGTGTTCACAAAGCTGCCGTACCATTCCGGGTACGAAAGCGACCATAATTGCGTAATATTCCAGAAAGCGCCCCAGATCGCATCCGTATTGATGAATTCGGCTTTTGGACCTTTGCCTTTCTGAACCGGCAGCTGCCCCGTTTTGCCGCCGTGTTTCGGATAGGCGCCATTCACATCGCTGGCAATTCCTCTGCCGAGGAGTGCATGAAAAAGGCCCGTGTAAAACTTGATTTTATCAGGTTCACTGGAATCTTCCACCACCAGCTTGCCAAGCTGTTCCTGCCACGTTTTTTGTGCCCGGGTTTTGGCCGTTTCGAATGACAATCCGTTTGCCTCAGCCAAAAAGTTTTGCTTTGCATTGGAATTGGAAGTGTAGGACAAGCCGGTTTTCACCTCAATGGTTTCCTGGTCGGCGGTTTGATAGTTAAGCACCAGGCCGGCACCTTTGCCGTTCGCACTTTTCTGGTTTTCCGTCACCTGGTCGGCCGTAAATGCAGTGACTGTAGCCGGCTTTTTGCTGATCTCGCCATAGAAGTACATGGCAATCTTACCTTCCGGATCATAGGTTTTCACGTACTTCGGATAAGTGATCACATACCCTTCAAAATGCGTTGCGTCCAGCATTTTAATGCCTGCATCCGTTACGATGTCACTTTCGCCCTGCTTGTTGCCAATGTCCAGGATAATGTGCGACTGTTCGTTTTTAGGAAAGGTATAACGCTGAAATCCCACTCTTTTGGTAGCCGTCAGCTCGGCAGTAATGTTGTAATCGTCCAGCAGCACTTTATAGTAGCCCGGCTGCGCAACCTGATTTTTGCGGTCAAATCCGGAGCGGTAACCTGTACTGGTTCCTTCCAGTTCGCCGGGTCTGGTTTTCAATATTCCCGTTGTAGGCATGTAACTTACCCCGCCGATCTGCCATTCATGAAAATGCACAAATCCCTCGATGGAATGCTGGCGCGTATCGTACCCGACCGCTTCCCAGCCCGAGGGGTTGCCGTAATGCCCGTTTGTGGATGGTGCCAGCTTAGCCATCCCATAAGGAACTGCTGCCGGGGTGTAAAAGAACCAGCGGCTGTGCGCGGTGCCAATGTCGGGATCCACATATTGGAGAAGGTCCTGAGCGGTAACGCGCAAACCTGCCCATTGCACGACCAATATCGCAAGGATTAAACTGAATCTGGTTTTCATACAGCTAGATTTAAGATCAGAACTTTTGAATGCATTATATAAACTTAGGAGGTTGCTTTTGTATTTTTCATCGTCCGGTCAAAGGTGCCGGAGTTCGGGGCAAAATTTACCTAAACTATTTTTGTTTTATGGTATATTCCATACATTTAAATGTTCATACATACGTACATATTTGTTGGATATGCTTTTACCTTACCCGAAAATGAAATTTCACTTCATAAAAAGTTATGTCCTGCTGCTTTTTCTGCTTGCGCTGGCTTCCTGCGGCGGCAGTCCGTCGGATAAGGAAAAGGATGTACAGACAGCGGGGATCAATGAGCGGAAATTTACAGCGGAACCTGCGCAGGACTGGAACAGCCTGTTTCTAAGAAAGTCAGGCTGGTTTGGCGGCGACGGGATCTTTGCGCTGCCGCTTTCAGGAAAGGATTCCGAAAAAAACGATAGCCTGCTTTTTCTGTTCAGTGATACGATGATCGGCGAAATTCACGGGGACACTCTGCAGCCCGGATTTGTGATGGTCAACAATTCAGTAGCCTTGTTGAAAGGAGCAGCACCCGATTCAAGCAGTATTTCCTTCCGGATGGCGGGTGAAAAAGGAAGTTACAAAGCCGTTTTTACCCCGAAAACAAACAAACCGGACAAGGATACATATTTCTGGCTAGGAGACGGATTTGCCAGTCCCGAAGCGAATAAAGACCTGTTTATTTTTGCGTATCAGATTACCAATACGCATGACAAATCGCCATTTCCGTTCAAAGAGACGGGAAATATGCTGATCCGGATACCGGCCGGCAACCAGTTTCCCTATGCAGATCAGCAGCAAATGACGCTTCCGTTCAATAATTACAAAAACGGAGACGAAACCATTTCCTTCGGGGCCGGGGTTTTTAACAACAGTAAATCGGCCGGAGAGGCTGAGGGTGACGGCTTTGTGTATGTTTACGGGACAAAAGGGAAAAGCAAAAAACTGGTTGCCGCCCGGGTAAATCCTGCTGAGATCGCTTTGTTTGACCGGTGGGAATTCTGGAATGGGAACGGCTGGACAAAAGATGTGAAATCAGCGGAAGCCGTGAGTGACTCTGTTTCCAATGAACTGAGTGTAAGCAGGCTGGCAACAGGAAAGTACGCACTGGTCTATCAGCTTGGCAGTCTTTTGCCGGAAATATGCATGCAGGTGGGACCCTCGCCGGCCGGACCGTTTGGCGAGCGGATCGTACTTTACAAAACCACAAACGACATTCAGGACCCGGATTTGTTCACCTATAATGCCAAAGCGCATCCGGCGTTATCAGCGCCGGGCGAATTGCTGATTTCTTATAATGTCAACAGCTTCAGGTTTTTCGAAGTTTTGCCCAAAAAGCCTGATTTATACCGTCCAAGGTTTGTGAGAGTCAAATTCGATCAACAAACTTCCCAAACAAGCCACTGAGCATCATGACCGAGCAAAGCGACGCAGTTCCTGCGCAAAAAAGATCCTCCTACATCATCCTTATTACCAGCGTTGCCGCATTCGGCGGTTTCCTGTTCGGATATGATACCGCTGTGATTGCCGGGGCAATCGGGTATCTTCAGGTCAAGTTTGATTTGTCGCCTATTATGGTGGGATGGGCTGCCAGCAGTGCAATCTGGGGCTGTGTGCTTGGTGCGATGTCGGCCGGTTACCTCAGTGACCGGTATGGCCGCAAAGCGGTACTGATCGGTACGGCGGTACTTTTTGCATTGCCCGCATACGGTTCGGCCGTGGTGGACGATCTGACCAGTTTTATCATCATGCGGCTGCTGGGCGGGATCGGTGTGGGCGCCGCTTCCATGCTCTGTCCGATGTACATTTCGGAAATCGCCCCATCGCAGATCCGGGGCCGGCTGGTTACCTTGTATCAACTGGCGATCGTGCTGGGAATTAATATCATCTATGTAATCAATCTCAAAATCAGCCAGGCTGGCGACGAGGCCTGGAATGTAGCATACGGCTGGCGTTACATGCTGGGTTCAGAAGTGATTCCGGCGGCGGTATTTTTTGTGTTGCTGTTTTTTGTGCCCGAAAGTCCGCGGTGGCTTGCGGCGCAGTCGAAGGGTGAGGCAGCCAGAAAAATTCTCGAACGGATCAATGGAAAGGTCGTTTCCGAAGAAATTTTCGGGGAGATTACGGATAGCCTGCGCAGCGAAAAAGGCAATTGGGGCGACCTGATGGAACAAAAGCTGCGCAAGCCGCTCTGGATCGGTATAGTGCTGGCGTTGTTTTCACAGATTACAGGCATTAATGCGGTCATTTATTATGCGCCTGAGATTTTCAAAAGCATTGGTTTCGGTGCGGAATCGGCATTTACCCAGACCATCATTATTGGCGTAGTCAATCTGCTTTTTACATTACTGGCGATCTGGCTCATCGACCGGGCCGGCAGAAGAAGCCTGCTGATCTGGGGCATAGCCGGAATGATTATATGCCTTTTTGCCACGGGTATCTGCTTCCATTTTCATTTTGATCAGGGACCGTGGCTGCTGATTTTTATCCTGGGTTACATCGCCAGTTTTGCCGTTTCACTCGGACCGATCCCGTGGGTTCTGATGTCAGAAATATTTCCGACCAAGATCCGGGGAATTGCCATGTCACTGGCAACGCTGGTATTATGGATCGGTGTGGTGGCTATCACGCAGCTGACGCCCTATTTTCTGGAAACATTTGGCGGCGCAACGACATTCTGGATCTTCATGGTCAATGCGGTCATGATCTGGATTTTTACCATTAAAAAAATTCCGGAAACCAAAAACAGAACACTGGAAGAAATCGAAAAAAGCTGGTAACTGAAAATTGGACTATTTAACAGCAAACACCAAGGCTAAAAACTTACCGGCTAACAGCTAACAGCTAAAAGCCATCACACCATGCAAGACACATTCATAGGAGTTGATTTTGGCGGAACCCGGATAAAAATCGGTTTGATCTCTGATGGAAAATGGATTGCCGACGCCAACATGGAAGCAGCTTCCGAGCTTACTTTTGAACAAAGATTAACGGATATTAAATTTGAAATGAAGCGTTTGCTTTCGGCGGGTTCATACAAACTGAGTGGCATCGGCTTTGCGTTTCCCGGTATTGTAAACTTTCATTCCGGCAGGATTTTGTCAAAATATGTAAAGTACCCCGGTGCCGAAAACGTAGATCTTAATGAGTGGGCACTGACTAACTTTGGTGTTCCGGTTGCCGTCGAAAATGATGCCCGTGCGGCATTAATCGGTGAGTGGAAACATGGAGCGGGTGTGGGGAGCTCCGATCTGGTACTTGTAACGCTCGGTACCGGCGTAGGTACCGGCGTATTGGTGAATGGAGCGCCGCTGCGGGGAAAAAACTTTATAGGAGGAAATCTTGGCGGGCATTCGACCATCCATTTCGAGGGAGTGATCTGTAATTGCGGCAATGTCGGTTGTGTGGAAAGTGAAAGTTCCACCTGGGCGCTGACGCAGATGGCTGCACAATCTCCGGAGTTCCAAACCAGCAAACTTGCGCAGTTGGAACTTATTGATTTCAAAAACCTTTTTGAACTGGCTGCGGAAAAAGACGCACTGGCAGAAAAGCTGCTCGACCGCTGCCTGAAAGTGTGGTCACTGTGCGTCATCAATCTGGTCCATGCGTACGATCCCGAAAAGGTGATCTTTGGCGGAGGGATTATGAAAAGCAGCTCCATTATCTTGCCTTACATCAGACAAATGCTCGATAAGCATTCCTGGATCAGCTCCGCCGATGTGGAGCTGGTGACGGCTTCGCAGCCGGAGCACGCCGGAATATTGGGCGTATACGAATTACTCAAACAAAAAAAATATTGACAATGCAGTCAAGCTACGACAAGTTTCCATACATCGAAATCAGCCAGTCGTCAGAACTGTGTTTCGCAGGCTGGACGTCTGTAATTTCTGAAGTACAGCGTTTTATACATTCAAAGAATCAGAACAAAACGGTTGTTTGCATTGACCTTTATCAAGGTGTGGATGCAGCAAAAATGCTCGGCGCAATCCAGGCAAACCTGCAAACTGCAGCTTTGTTTCTAACCGCATCATGCCTGAAAAGTGCCTCTGAAATTCAGGATATGGTATTTCCATTTGTAACGGACGATCCGATTTTCGGCAAAATCAGCAATCTGGAAATGATTGATTTTTTCAATGTATCCCGTCTGGATCAAACGAAAAAACAGATTAAGGAAATGGAATCGGGAACGGTGGTGATTTTCGGAGAAGGTGCCGCTCTTTTTGCCGATGCCGATGTCCTGATTTACGCGGACCTTGCGCGTTGGGAAATTCAGAAAAGAATGAAACGCAACGAAGCAGGGAATTTTGGAGTGGATAATCAGAACGGGAGTTTCGCATTGAAATACAAGCAGGGCTATTTTCTGGACTGGCGCGTATTCGACCGGCATAAGCTCGCCCATTTTGACCAGATCGACTACTTTATAGACGCCAATGACAGCGATAAGCCTAAGATGCTGGGCGCGGAGCTGTACCAGAAAGGATTGACCGAAAGCATTGGCCGGCCATTCAGGGTAGTGCCATTTTTTGATCCGGGACCCTGGGGCGGGCAGTGGCTCAAAGAAGTCGTCGACCTGAATCGCGATGAAATCAATTATGCCTGGGGTTTTGATTGTGTACCCGAAGAAAACAGCCTGCTGTTTAAAATAGGCGAGCACTTTTTTGAACTTCCTGCTATCAATCTTGTGCTGACCCGGCCGAAGGAGCTGCTGGGCGAAGCCGTTTTCAACGCATTCGGAGCCGAATTTCCGATCCGTTTTGATTTTCTGGATACCATGGAAGGTGGCAACCTGAGCCTGCAGGTACATCCCACGCGGACCTACATTCAGGAGCAGTTCGGCATGAGCTACACGCAGGATGAAAGTTACTATTTTCTTGAAGCGGAGAAAGATGCATGCGTCTATCTGGGTACGCACAATGATGTGGACACCGCCGCCATGATCGCCGATCTTGAAAAGGCGCAGCAGGAAATGACCGGCTTTGACGCTGAAAAATACGTAAACAAACTGCCGGTCAAAAAGCATGACCACATCCTGATTCCGGCGGGAACGATCCATTGTTCCGGCAAGAATGCAGTTGTACTGGAAATATCGGCTACTCCTTACATTTTCACGTTCAAATTGTGGGACTGGGGCCGGCTGGGGCTGGATGGAAAGCCGAGACCGATCAACATTGAGCATGGTAAAAATGTGATTGATTTCAGTCGGGATGAGAATTGGGTGAAGCAGCACCTGGTGAACAATATAACTGCTATTTCGCTGGACAGCCACGTGAAAGAAGAATCAACCGGGCTTCACAATTCCCAGTTTATTGAAACCAGAAGACACTGGTTTGACACCAAAGTGACTCATTTTACACACGGAAACCTCAATGTGGTCAACCTTGTGGAAGGTGCGGAAGTGACCGTAGAAAGTCCGGATAACCTGTTTGAGCCGTATGTCATCCACTATGCCGAAACCTTCATTGTCCCGGCCCATGTACCGGCTTATACAATCAAGCCGTCAGGCAAATCGGCCGGAATGCAGTGTGCGACGCTGAAAGCTTATGTCAGACCTTGAAAGTCCAAATGCTTTAAAGAACCTGAATTTGCTAGTTTTGTCCTTATTTATTCAATTTGTCTATTATGAAGCTCAGTATTGATCATAAAAGCCCGGTTCCTTTGCACATTCAGGCAGAAAACCTGTTGCGTACGATGATCAGTGATCCCGAGCATCTGAACGGGAAATTTCTTCCGAATGAGCTGGATCTGGCCAAGCAGCTGGCCATTTCCCGATCGACGTTGCGGCAAGCTTTGAACAAATTGGTATACGAGGGATTGCTGGTCAGGAAAAAAGGAATCGGCACGAAGGTGGCAGAACCTGTTATCAGCTCTAAATCAAAAAACTGGCTTAGTTTTACGCAGGAAATGAATGCGCGTGGTATCGACGTTAAAAACTTTGAGCTGCACATAACCTGGGTAACTCCGGATGAGAAAACAGCTGCTTTCTTTGACATGGATCCCGGGAAAAAAATTCTGAAACTGGAACGTCTCCGGGGAAAAATGGACGGGCCGTTTGTATACTTTATTTCCTACTTTCATCCCAGGGTCGGCCTGACGGGCGAAGAGGATTTCAAGCGGCCGCTTTATGACATTCTGGAAAAAGACCATCACGTCATTGCGACGCTTTCCAAAGAAGAAGTTAGCGCAATTGCCGCTAACAAATTCATCGCTGCCAAGCTGGAAGTGGAAACAGGAAGTCCTATTCTCTTCAGAAAGCGCTTTGTCTTTGACCAGGGAAATAGACCCATTGAATATAACCTGGGATACTATCGCGCAGACAGCTTTGTGTACACGGTCGAAAGCGTCAGAGAATAGTTTTCATCCGTACTTTTACAAGCGTTACAGCAGACCATCCAAGCTCGCTTCCCGCCCGAAGGCACTGGTCACAGGCCTATGGTCAAGTAGGGCCTGGAAGTGGAGATTAGGGCTACCTTTCAAATTTATATAAATATTTCCATAAATATTTTTTCTATTTATGCTAAATCGATTTACTTAGTACAATAAATCGATTTAGCGTATTGAAGACTGCTTTATTTCTAACCTGATTCCCTGTATTTATGAAAAGCTTTTTACCACTTTGTGTCTTTTTTATCCTGTTTTGGGTGAAAGCGGCAGCACAGTCGCAGCTGACCGGGAAGGTCACAGATCCCCGGGGAGAGCCTTTGCCCGGTGTCAACATCATCATAAAAAACACCTCCACCGGAACGGTTACCAATGCCGATGGTACGTATTCGCTGAATGTGACGGGCAGAAATGACGTGCTGCTGTTTTCCTTTATCGGCTATTCGCCTGCGGAAGTACCGGTAGACGGAAAGTCGAAGATCGACGTAACCATGCAGGAAGATCTGCAAAACCTGGACGAGCTGGTCGTTGTGGGTTATGGAACCGTAAAAAAGTCGGATTTGACCGGCTCGGTCGCATCCATTTCCTCCACGGAGCTGAAAGCAGTGCCGGTCGCCACCTTTGACCAGGCTTTGCAGGGGCGCGCCGCTGGGGTGCAGGTGGTGCAATCCAACGGAGTTCCCGGAGGCGGAACGAACATTCGGATCCGCGGGACCACTTCCGTGAGTGCCAGCAGCGAGCCGTTGTATGTGATCGACGGCATGCTGATCAACAACAATACCAATGAAATGTCTGCCGGCGGCCGCGGTCCTTCCATTAACCCTTTGTCGACCATCAATCCCAGTGATATTGAATCCATTGAAGTGCTTAAAGATGCTTCTGCCACTGCTATTTACGGCTCGCGGGCTGCCAATGGTGTGATCCTGATCACCACGCGCAAAGGCAAGGCGGGTAAGGCTTCCATCCATATCGAAACTTACTACGGCAGTCAGCAGGTAACCAAAACACTTGATTTGCTCAATGCAACGCAATACGCAGAGCTGGTGAACGAGGCGCAGGTGAATGCGAAACTGGCACCTGTTTATGCCAGCCCGGCAAGTTACGGCGAAGGTACCAACTGGCAGAACGAGCTTTTCCGCAAAGCATCGATTTCCAATTACCAGCTATCCGTTGCCGGAGGAAATGAAAAGACGCGCTACGCGTTGGGCGGTGGTTACTTCAAGCAGAATGGTATCGTGACCGGTTCCGATTTTGGCCGCTACTCATTCAAGCTGAACCTGGATACCGATGTAAGCAAGCGCCTGAAAGTGGGAGCCAATGTGTCTTACAACCGCATGTCGACAAACGGTGTTCTGACAGGTCCGGGAAATGTGGTTCAGGGCGTAGTGACCAACGCATTGATGTTCAACCCGATTCTGCCTGTTTACGATCCATCAAGGCCGGGCGGCTATACATTCCAGCACGACCGCCGGGATGCGATCGCCAACCCCGTTGCCGAGGCCAAGGAATACCAGGCGATTACGACGACTTCAAGAATGCTGGGTTCTGTCTTTGCCGAGTACCAGATCGCCAAAGGGCTTTCATTCCGGTCGAGTTTCGGGATAGATGTTTTGAATACCAAATCCAACACGTTCGGCCCCAACTTTTTGAAAAGAACAGAAAACAGTAAAGGAGAGGCGTCGGTGACCACCTTGCAGGCGCTGACGTGGCTGAATACCAACACTTTCAATTACACCAGGCAGATCAACAAAGACAACAACTTTAATGTGCTGCTGGGGCTGGAAACACAGAAGTTCCGCAATGAATCTGTCAATGCCTACGCGTTCGGCTTCCCCGATTCGCGTACCGGCTGGCATGATATCGGCTCGGCCGAAAACCCGCAAACTACCTCAAACGGAGAGCTGCAATGGAGCATGCTTTCCTATTTCGGAAGAATTAATTATACATTGAAAAACAAGTACCTCTTTACGCTGACGGGCCGCAGTGACGGTTCATCCAAATTCTCCGAAGGCCGCAAGTTCGGTTTCTTCCCGTCAGCGGCATTTGCCTGGAAGGTGACTGAGGAAAACTTCATGAAACCGGTCCGTTTTATTCAGGACCTGAAATTCCGCGCGAGCTATGGCCGTACGGGTAATCAGTCCATTCAGCCGTACCGTTCGCTGGCACTGATCGGCGCGATCGGGCAGGGGGTTTTCTCGACAACCGGTCAGGAAATAATCCGTGGCCGCGAACCGGTTTCCTATCCCAACCGGGAACTGAAATGGGAAACTACCGACCAGCTGAATGCAGCGATCGATCTGTCGGTGTTCAAAGGCAGACTTGATTTCACGTTCGAGGCATATAACAAAAATACGATAGACCTGCTTCTGGATACGCCCATTCCGTACACCAGCGGTTTTGACAATACTTTGCTGAACATCGGCAACGTACGCAACCGCGGTATCGATGTGGCCGTCAACTCGGTGAACCTGGACGGGAAAGTACAGTGGAATACGTCGCTGAATGTTTCTGTAAACCGTAATAAAATCACCAATCTGGCACGCAAGGAAGATGTAAACCTGGGCGTAGGCGGCAATATTCTCCGTGAAGGCGAGCCGATCGGTACTTTCTTCGGCTATGTGTTCGATGGAATTTACCAAACAGACGAAGAAGCCAAAAACAGTCCGGCCATTGCAGGACAAACGCCATCAGCGGGTGATCGTAAATACAAGGATATCAGCGGCCCGGCCGGAACGCCTGACGGCATAATCAATGATTTTGACCGTACCATCATCGGCTCGGCACAACCCGATTTTACCTGGGGTTTAAACAACACGGTCACCTACAAAGGAGTCACATTATCTGTTTTCTTTCAGGGGTCACAGGGAAACGAGATGGTAAACCAGAACCGGGGTGACCTGGCCAATGTGAATGGCAAGCAAAACGTACTTGCCGAAGCCGGTCTGGGCCGGTGGACACCCGAGAACCGCAGCAACAAATACGCCCGTGCTCTGGCTACGGCCAACGACAACGTCTTCTCATCGCGCTTTGTGGAGGATGCTTCCTATGTGCGTCTTAAAAACATTACGCTGGGCTACAATCTTCCCGGAACCGTGCTCAAAAAAGCCGGACTGGCCAGTGCGCGGATTTATGTAAGTGCAACCAACCTGTGGACACTCACCGATTACAGCGGTTATGATCCGGAAGGCAATGCCTACGGCGGCACCACCAATATCGTAGGCGTTGATTTCGGAGGATATCCGCAGGCCAAGACTTACACAGTTGGTATCAACTTTGGATTCTAGTTTCAAACCCGATTTTAATTACCAAAAATGAAAAGTTATAAAATCATCAAAATATCCGGAATGCTTCTTGCGACCGGCTTGCTGTGGCTCAGTTCCTGTGAGGATTTTCTTCAAGAAGATCCGCAGGACCGCATTGCACAGGATCGTTTCTATCAGACTGCTGAAGATGCGACGGCTGCTGTCAATTCCGTATATTCCAATCTGGGCTCCACTTCTTCAGGGCCGGAAGGTATTTACCACAGCACCACATGGATTGCGGCCGGACTGGCTTCCGACGAGCTGATCAACAAACAGGAAGGCGCCATTGCCAACGATCAGCTCGCCACTTTTTCATGGAATGCTGAAAACGGCAATGTAGGCACCATCTGGCGCATCCACTACAAAACCATTACGCTTGCCAACATTGCTATCGAGCGCATTCCGCCGATCGATATGGAGGAGACTTTGAAAAACCGGCTTGTCAACGAAGCCAGGTTCCTGCGGGCGCTGGCTTATTTCAACCTGGTCAGAATGTTCGGGAACGTGCCGCTGCTGGTTAAAGAGGAAGAGCCGCTGAATCCCGGCGTTGCCGATGCCAATGCAGTATATGATCAGATTATCAGCGATTTGAAATCGGCAGAAGCATTGCCGCCTGATGGCGAGATCCAGGAAGGGCGCGCCACGCAGGGTGCAGCAAAAGCCTTGCTGGCAAAGGTATATCTGACCCGTAAAGATTACCAGAATGCTTCCTCAAAAGCATTGGAGGTGATTCAGTCTGACAAATATGCGTTATGGGCCAGTTTTGCGGATGTTTTCAGACATACCAATCGCAATGGCAAAGAAGCGCTGTTTTCGGTGAGCTTTGGCGACGGTGGCGGAAGTATTTCTTTCTGGGAATTCGGTCAGTTCAATGTGCGCCTTTTGCCGCCGGAGCTTTCCAGGGAAATTTCGGGAATTCGCAATACGCAGGGCTGGCAGGCTGCTACCAAGGATCTTTATAATTCTTTTTCAGATCAGGATGAGCGTAAAAAAGTCACTTTCCTGACCGAGTTTGTGAATGACAAAGGCGCAACCATCAAGCTCAATGACATTTACATTCAGAAATACTGGGACAGAACAGCCGAGCCGGTAGCGGGCGATTCGCAGCAGGATTTTCCCGTGATCCGTTATTCCGATGTATTGCTGACCTATGCCGAAGCGCAGGCGGAGCTGGGAAATACAGCGGTTGCCAATCAATATGTCAATCTGGTACGGAAAAGGGCAAAGCTGGCAGAAGTGAACCTTACGGGTACCGCTTTGAAGGAAGAAATACTGGATCAGCGCAGAAAGGAATTTGTAGCAGAAGGCCACCGCTGGTATGATCTGGTGCGGACGGGTACATTGGAAGCGAAAGTTCAGAAAGCAAAATCCATTGCCGTAAAACCGATCTATTATCTTTTCCCGCTGCCGCAGCGTGAGCGCGACGTAAATCCTGAGCTTCCGCAAAATCCGGGCTATTGAAAAATGCATCATATGTTACTCCGGACGCCGTTTCAGCGTCCGGTTAAATCAGGTTTGTCCTGGCAAGAACCGTTTTGAAATCGCCAGTCCGGTTTTTGAAAAAGTGGCCATCCGGCCGGGTCCGGCATATGCCAGAGGCAGGCAGTTTACGATTGTCGCGCCCGACAATTCACCGGTCAACATTTACATTCAAAGCGCCAAGCTCAATGGAAAAGCGTACAGCAAATGCTTTCTGGACTATACCGATATCACTTCTGGCGGCACTCCGGAAGTGACAGTGGGCCCTCACCCGATGAAAATTTTGGCGACTGATTCCTGCCCTTAACCTTAATCCTGAACCCTTGAAAAATTACTTTTTGACATTCCTGAACCCTTTCAAGTTGTTTGTTCCGATGGTTTTACTGTCCATCGGAACATTTGCGCAGAAAGCCTATTTTATAGATGGCTATCACGGCGGCGTGTACGGGCATTACCCCGTGGGTTATACCCAATTCGTGGTGGATGAACTGAAAAGGAACCCGTTCTGGAAAATCAATCTTGAAATCGAACCGGAAACCTGGGATTCTGTAAAGGTGCGTGAGCCGGAAGCGCTGGCCGAATTTCAGAAGCTTTTCGAAGATCAGTCACTTACGGGCCGCATGGAATACGTCAGTCCGGCTTATGGCCAGAGTTATTTGTACAACATTTCCGGTGAGAGCATTATCCGGCATTTTGATTATGGTATCAAAAAGGTAAAAAGCCATTTTCCGTCAGCTGTCTTCACAACTTATTCGTCGGAAGAACCTTGCTTCACCAGTGCATTGCCGCAAATATTGAATTCGTTCGGTTATAAATATGCCTCGCTGAAAAATCCGAACACGTGCTGGGGCGGTTATACGCGGGCTTTTGGCGGCGAGCTGGTGAACTGGATCGGGCCGGACGGCTCGCGTATCACCACCGTGCCGCGCTATGGCAGCGAAGGACTGGAACCCAACTCTACGTGGCAAACCGAAGCGTGGACCAACTCCCCGAAATACATCCGTGACGCTTTAAAATCAGGTATTGAAAATCCGGTTGCAATGACTTTGCAGGACGCGGGCTGGCGAAATGGCCCGTGGATCGGCAATGGTGAAAAAGGTTATCAGCCCACCGAGTACAAGACCTGGCGGAGCTATTTTGCCAGTACTTCTATTGGAAAAACGAGTCAGGACTGGCATTTTTCACAGGAGGATATGCAGGTAAGTCTGGTTTGGGGCTCGCAGATTCTGCAAAAGATCGCGCAGCAGGTGCGGGTTTCGGAAAACAGGATCGTAAGGGCGGAGAAAATGGCAGCTTTAAATAAAATTTACAGTAACATACCCTGGCCGCAAGCCGCTATCGACGAAGCCTGGCGCGGGCTGATGCTGGCTCAGCACCACGACTGCTGGATCGTTCCGTATCATGGTAAACGCGGCGATACCTGGGCCGACAAGGTGGTGGTGTGGACGGATACTGCCAATCAAATCAGCGACCGGATTATTGGAGCAGGCAATGTTGCAGGCAATGCATATGCCCGTGTTTACAATACAACCGGCAATGTCAGAACAGAAAATGTTGCATTGCAACTCCCGGAAGGAGCAAATGCCAATGCCGTTAGCGTGCTGGATTTGAAAAACAACGAAATGCCTGTGCAGCCTGCCGGCGGGCGAATGCTTTATTTCAAAGCGGAGGTTCCTGCGATGGGATTTAGTCAATACAGCCTGGTCAGGAAAAAGCCTCAGAAAACAGCCGGTGCCAAAGCTGCGGTAATGGCTTCCGGGGATGTTGTCCTCGAAACGGATCATTACAAACTGGTTTTAAATAAATCAAAAGGCGGGAGTATCAAAAGTCTGGTGGTAAAAACGCTGGGTAACAAAGAGTTTGTAGATCCGGAAAGTGAACGTTCGTTCAATGAGCTGCGCGGCAATTTCTATGATCACGGCGGGTACCATTCAACAGCCGAAGTACCTGTGACGATCCGCATGATCGAAAACGGGCCGCTGGTTGTAACGGCGCAGATTGAAGGCGAGCTGCTTTCCAGTCCCTTTATCCAAACCATTACCCTCCGGCAAGGTGAACGCAAAATTGAATGCGGCATTGTAATCGACTGGAAAAGCAATATCGGCATTGGCAGCAACTATAAACAGCACGAAAAAATTGATCCGAAAGATTACCACAAGCCATTTTACGACGACAGCCAAAAGCTGCTCGCATTGTTTCCGGTTAATTTCGTATCTGAAAAAATCTACAAGGACGCCCCGTTCGATGTAACGGAAAGCAAACTGGAAAACACCTTTTTCAGCCGGTGGGACAGCATCAAGCATAACCTGATGGTCAGCTGGGTAGATTTGTATGATGCAAAGAAAAACATGGGTCTGGCGCTGCTTTCAGACCACACCACGACCTACACGCATGGTGAAAATTTTCCGCTCGGACTGAATGTGCAGTATTCAGGTGCCGGACTCTGGGGCAGAAATCATACCATTACCGGCCCTACGAAAATGCGTTACGCACTGGTGCCGCATGCCGGCAAGTGGGACAAAGCAGGCATTTCAGGCGAAGTATTAACCTGGAATGAACCCGCTTTTGCCATGCTGTCAAGTACAGCAAAGAAAGCCGGGAAATCACTCGTCGATGTAACAGGCACGGGTTATCAGGTCACGGCCACTTTGGTAGACGGGAATGATCTTCTGATAAGGCTTTTCAATGCAGACGGCGATGCCCGCGCCAGGAAAGTTGTGCTTGGCGGAAAAGCAGGTTCAGCGAATCTGATCGAATTGAACGGATCAGAAAAGGAGGGACTTGTCCTCCGGAATGAGAGTGAAAAGTCGGTTGTAAGCGTGGCGATGCCTCGTTTCGGAATCAGGACAATTCGTTTGAAAAACTTCACAGCACATTGATTTATCCTATCTTGCCAACATGAATATTCGGAAAGTCAAAATTATCATAGTCCTGTTTTGCATGGCATTACCGGTGCATGCGCAAAACGTCAAAAAGGTTAAATTAAGTCCGGTTTTGCAAAGCAATATGGTGGTGCAGCAAAACCAGCCTTTCCAAGTATGGGGCCATGCGCCTGCCGGAACCACCGTCACAATTCAGGCTGACTGGATGGATGCGCCGGTCAGTATTTCCGCGAATGCAGGGAATCAGTTTCTGGGCATTATCCCGGTTCCGGCAGTGCGGCCGGGCGATTTTACCAGACACAGGATTACCGTTTCCGGCGCCGGTGAAACGCAGGTTCTGGACAATGTACTGATCGGTGAAACCTGGATTTGCAGCGGGCAGTCGAATATGCAGTTTAAAATGCACGAAACGCTGGATTCGGCGAAGGAAGTACCCGCGGCTGTTTACCCGCAAATCCGCCTGTTCAGCGCCGGGCTAAATTTCAGCAATGAACCCTTGGACAGCATCGGCGGAACCTGGCAGGAATGTACACCCGGTTCTGTGCGCACGTTCAGCGCGGTAGGCTATCATTTCGGAAAAGAGCTGTTTGCAAAACTCCATGTGCCGATCGGCCTTGTTTTTACAGGAATCGGTGCCTCGTCGGCGCAGGCTTATGTGCCGCGGGAAGTGCTGGCAGCGGATACCATGCTCAACCGCGTTTATTTACAGCCTTATCTTGACAGCCCGAAATCAAAGGAAAAGATGGATGGCGGCTTTACGTTTGAGAAAGTGACAAGACCGTTTCTGCTTTACAATGCGATCATCCATCCGTTTGTTAACCTGTCTGTCAAAGGTTTTATCTGGTATCAGGGCGAGTCAAACCGCAGCGAACGGGAAAGTTATACGCGGCTTACCCAGACGATGATCCAGAGCTGGCGAACGGCTTTCAAACAGGGAAATCTGCCGTTGTACTACGTACAGGTCGCACCGTTCTGGTATGATCAGGATGATGCCGCGCTGGCTGATTACGCGTTCTTTCGGGAAGCACAGGAACATATAAGCAGTTTGGGAAATACCGGGATGGTTGTAACCATGGATGTAGGCGAGTCCAGAGATCTGCATCCCAAAAACAAAAAGCCCATTGGCGTACGTCTTGCAAAAACAGCATTGAACCGGACTTACGGCGCCCTCAGCATCGCTTATCAGGGACCGAAGTTTGACTTTGCATTGTTCGGGAAAAAGGAAGTGGCAGTACATTTTCTCTCTGAAACGGTTCGGAACGGACTTGAAACAAACAACGGAAATGCACCGGAACACTTCTTCATAGCAGGAGCGGACAAAAATTTTTATCCTGCTGAAGCCAGGATTGAGGAAAACCACATTGTACTAACCTGCCACAAGGTGAAAAATCCTGTGGCGGTTCGTTACGCATTTACTAATTTTCCGGTAACCAATCTGCAAAACAAGGACGGGCTGCCTGCGCTGCCCTTCCGGAGTGACGACTGGCCTGAACCGATCCTTCAAAAATGACCTTGCCCATTTAGGCTTGCTTAACAAATCATGACAGATTCGAAACCATCCATGAGCGACCTTGCCAAGAAGCTCAATGTTTCAAAAACAACAATATCATTTATTCTGAATGGCAAGGCAAAGGAGCGGCGGATCAGCGAGGCCTTGGTCGAGAAAGTGCTGGCAGAAGCGGCAAACCTGGGTTACCGGCCCAATCAGTTCGCACAGAGCCTGCGCACGGGCCGGACAAACATTATCGGTCTGATGGTGGAGGATATTTCCAATCCTTTTTATGCCAGCATCGCCAGGCTGATCGAGGAAAAGGTTTACCAGAACGGGTACAGGATCGTGTATTGCAGTACAGAAAATGACGTGACCCGCGGAAAGGATTTCCTGACCATGTTCTCCACGCTCAGCGTGGATGGCTGCATCGTTGCGCCGACGCAGGGTATGGAGCAGGAAATCCGCGAAATGCATGAAAAAGGGAAAAGTGTGGTTTTGTTTGACCGGTATTTCGGAAACGACGGTACCGACGCAGTAATGGTCGACAACCAGGGCGGCATGTACCGTGCCGTAGAACACCTGGCTGCACGCGGTGCAAAAGACATTGGTCTGATAGCCATTGCGTTGGACGACCCGGAAAAAGAGGACCGGATTATCGGGTTCAAAAAAGCCATTGCGGACAACGGGCTGGCTACTTACGTGTTTCCCTTGCCATTCAAAGGCGGGTACGAGGAATACTTGCAGGATATCAGCGAAATATTCAGCCGGAACAAGCTGGATGCAGTAGTGTTCGGAACAAACTATCTGGGTATCGCCGGGCTGGAAGTAATCAATCAGATGGGACTTCGCATTCCGGACGACATGGCCATGATTTCCTTTGACGACCACGATCTTTTCCGCATACACCGGCCCGGAATTACCGTGGTTGCTCAGCCTATTGAGGCAATTGCCCAAAAGGCGATTGATACATTGATGTCGAAGCTGCGCAATCCGGCTCTGACGAAAAAAACGGCGGAGGTCATTACATTGCCTACGTCACTGATTGTCAGAGCTTCAACCTGATTTTAATATGCACAATACAGGTACGGCATCCCGTATGGATCGCAGGACATTCCGCCGTGTGCTGATCGTGTCGCTGACAGGCTTGCTTTCCGGTTTTGATTCCATTGTGATTTCCGGCATCAACTTATCGGTAAGACAGATATGGACGACTTCGGACTGGTTTCATGGTACTTTCATTGTTTCCATTGCACTTTGGGGTGCTGTGGCGGGGGCATGGATCGGAGGTTACCCCACTGAGCACTGGGGCAGAAAAGCGGCTTTGCTGCTCACAGGCGCATTATTTATAACTGCTTCGCTCGGGACTGCATTGTCCGTTTCACCCTATATGTTTTCCGCTTTTCGTTTTATCGGCGGGTTGGCGGCAGGCATCGGCGCCATTGCCGCTCCTACCTACATTGCCGAGATCAGTGATGCAAAGGACCGGGGTAAAATGGGAATACTCTTTCAGATTAACCTGGTGTCCGGTATTCTGCTTGCCTACATTTCCAATTATTTGCTTTCAGACCTGGGCGGTTCGGACGACTGGCGGTTTATGGCCGGTGCAACGGGATTGATCGCATTCATTTACATTTTACTGGCAGCAGGCATTCCGGAAAGTCCGCGATGGTCCATGCGTGCTAAAAAATCGGTTATGCAAAAAGAGGAATATGCAAAGGCTGGTCTTTTTTCAGGAAAGTACTCCAGAGTGCTTTTGATTACGCTGCTGATGGTCTTTTTCAACCAGTTTTCCGGTATCAGTTTTGTGCTTTTCTATGCCCCGCAGATTTTGAAACAGGCCGGACTGGAAATGTCGCAATCGCTGCTCGGCGGGGTTTTTATTGGAGTTGTAAATCTGCTGGCGACCCTTGCCGGCAGGTATTTTATTGACCGGGCAGGAAGAAGGCAGCTCATGCTTGCAGGATCAGCTGGCTATATTCTGGGTTTGTCGATGATCGCATGGGGTTTCTACGCAGGTTTGTCCGCATGGTTTGTACTGTCGTTTATGCTTGTCTTTATCTGTTCGCATGCCATCGGGCAGGGTGCGGTAATCTGGGTTTTTGTTGCTGAAATCTTTCCGACCAGGATGCGCGCATTCGGGCAGGCGTGGGGGTCGGGATTGCTCCATGTATTTGCCGGACTGACCACACTTTTTGGGACTGTTTTGATTCATCGGGTTGAAACCTGGATCCTGTTTGCCGGCTTTGACTTGCTTATGGTGCTGCAATTATTGTTCGTCGTGCTGCTTATGCCCGAAACAAAAGGCGTTTCGCTTGAAAAGCTCGAAAATCAGTTTTCCTAGTTCATGATGAAAAGAACGTACCTGCATTGTTTTTTTATTTTACTGATCTTTTTCGGCTGCCGGAAAAAGTCGGCAGAGCCGCTGTTTCGTTTGCTGAGCTCACAGGAAACCGGTATTGATTTTTCCAATGACATCCGGCAAACCGACTCGCTCAACATTCTGAAATACATGTATTTCTATAACGGAGGCGGTGTGGGGCTCGGCGACATTAATAATGACGGACTTGCCGATCTGTTCTTCTCAGGAAACATGGTGTCTTCAAAACTGTACCTTAACAAGGGAAATATGCAGTTTGAAGACATTACTGAAAAAGCAGGCGTTGCTACAAAAGGATGGTGCACGGGTGTTGCCATGGCGGATCTGAATGCCGATGGGTTGCTGGATATTTATGTCAGTCGCGCAGGCAGCACAGTTCCCGCCGAACGCGCCAATCTGCTCTTTATCAACAAAGGCAACAACAAGTTCACTGAGTCGGCGGAGGCTTACGGACTGGCGGATACGGGTTACAGCACGCAGGCCGCATTTCTTGATTACGATCACGACGGCGATCTGGACGCCTACCTGCTTACGCATGATCATTCCCCCCGTGCGGTCAACAACCTCATGCCTGTGCGCTCGCACGGAGAAGCCGCCAATACGGATAAATTGCTGAGAAATGAAGGTGCCGGAGCTGCTGGCCACCCGGTTTTCAAGGATGTATCCGCGCAGGCCGGTATTTCAATCGAAGGTTATGGCCTGGGTGTGGCTGTGAATGATCTGAATGGCGATGGCTGGCCGGATATCTACGTAGCCAATGACTTTCTCAGCAATGATTTGCTGTACATCAACAACCAGGACGGCACTTTTACCAACCGCATCGGCGAATACATGAAGCACCAGAGTTACAATGCGATGGGCGTGGATGTGGCCGATTACAACAATGACGGTTTTCAGGATGTGGTGGTGCTGGATATGTTGCCGGAGGGAAATTACCGCCAGAAGATCATGGCGGCGGGCATGTCTAATGAAAAGTTTGATTTTATGCTGCAGATGGGCTACCAGCCGCAGTACATGCGCAACACGCTGCAACTTAACAATGGCGACGGTCATTTCAGTGAAATAGGGCAGCTGGCAGGAGTCGACAAAACCGATTGGAGCTGGAGTCCTTTGTTTGCCGATTTTGACAATGACGGCCGTTGCGACCTGTTTATCAGCAACGGCCATTTGAAGGATATGACCGATAAGGATTTTATCAAATACAG
Source organism: Dyadobacter sediminis (assembly GCF_005860765.1). GTDB lineage: Bacteria > Bacteroidota > Bacteroidia > Cytophagales > Spirosomataceae > Dyadobacter > Dyadobacter sediminis. Next base: position 701,679 of record NZ_VCEI01000025.1, read on the forward strand.
TCAGCAGACGACCATGTTCGAGGAAAAGGACCAGGCGAATGCTAAATTGTTGAAACTGATGGAAAACCTGAAAGGCGTCAAAGTGCACAACTATCTTTTTCGCAACAAAGGTGACCTGACTTTCGCAGAAGCAGAAGACTGGGGAATCGATCAGCCGTCGTTTTCCAACGGTGCATCCTTCGCTGACCTGGATAATGACGGCGACCTGGATCTGGTGGTCAATAATGTCAATGAAAAAGCATTTGTATACAAAAACGAATTGCAAAAGCGTGGAAAGTACCATTGGATTCAGCTTTCACTCCAAGGCGACAGCCTGAACCGGCTCGGTCTGGGCGCAAAGGTGACGCTGCATTATGGCGGACAAATGCAGGTTTACGAACAAACCCTGTACCGGGGCTTTCAGTCCACCGTAGATCATACCATTCATTTTGGGCTGGGCAGTGCAGGCAGGATTGACACCCTGGAAATCCGGTGGCCGAACGGAAGCATGCAGCGGCTTTTGAACGTAGCGTCCGGTCAGCGGCTGGTTTTGGATTACAAAGATGCTGCCGCAGCATTACCGGCTTTTGACAAACCGCTTCAACCCGTTTTTACCGAAGTTTCCCGCGATATCGGGCTTGACTACACACATACCGAAAATAACCAATCCGATTTTTCCACGCATGTACTGATGCCGCAAACCTATTCCAGGATCGGCCCTTCCATGGCGGCAGGTGATATAGATGGAAATGGTCTGGATGATCTTTTTATCGGTGGTGCTGCGGGTTTGCCGGCAACTTACTACCTGCAGCAAGCCAGCGGAAAGTTTGTCCGTCGCGAATTTACTGCTGACCAGGCCGGCGAAGACGCGGGCATCCTGCTTTTTGATGCAGACCGTGACGGCGATCTTGATCTGTACATAGCGAGCGGCGGCAGTGAGTTTGAAACCGGTTCCACGTTTTATCAGGACCGGTTTTACAAAAACAACGGAAAAGGAGAATTTACAAAAGCTGCTGATGCATTACCTGCAATGCGTGCCAGCAAGTCCTGCGTGACGGCGGCTGATTTTGACCGCGATGGCGACCTTGATCTTTTTGTAGGCGGCAGGCTTGTTCCCGGCCAGTATCCGGTAGCGCCCGAAAGCTACGTGCTCCGGAATGACGGCGGAAAATTTACCAATATAACCCGGGATGTATCCGCAGAACTTCGCCACATCGGCATGGTCAGCTCGGCCTTGTGGACAGATTTTGACGATGATGGATACATCGATCTGGTGGTTGCAGGCGAATGGATGCGGGTTGCTTTTTTTAAAAATCAGGGTGGAAAACTGGTGAATGTAACTGCCTCTGCGGGACTGGGCGAAACTTCCGGCTGCTGGAACAGCATTGCCGGGGCGGATATGGACAATGATGGCGACACCGATTACATACTTGGGAATATGGGCCTGAACACGCCTTTCCGAGCTTCGGCCGAAGAACCTGTAACCGTTTACAGCGGGAATCTGGATGGAAGCGGCGTGCACCAGTCCATGCTTTCCTGGTTTATTCAAGGCAAAAATTACCCCTGGCCGTCAAGGGATGCGCTGGTACGCCAGATGCCAAGGCTCGGCAAAAAGTTTTTTTTATATGATGATTATGCCAGAGCTACAGTGCAGGACGTGCTTTCACCTGAACTGCTTCACAAGGCTGCTGCGTTAAAAGGTACGTATTTTTCTTCTTCTTACATTGAAAATCGGGGAAAGGGCAAGTTCACCATTCGTCCGCTGCCCGTGCAGGCACAGTTTGCGCCGGTAAATGGTATTTTGGCGAAAGATCTGGATGGCGACAACAACCTGGATCTGATTCTTTCCGGGAATTCGTATGCGCCGGATGCTTCGATCGGACGTTTTGATGCCATGTATGGAATGTGCCTCAGAGGCGATGGAAAAGGAAATTTTGTTCTGGTGAATCCGGCTTCGGACGGACTGGGTTTGCGCGGTGACAGCAGGTCGCTGGTTGAGCTGGTATCGCAGGACGGAAAATCGCTACTGGCCGGTGCAGGCAATTCGGCCAAGTTGGAAGTTTACACGCATACAAAGCCCCTCCGCACTACGTTCAGAAAACTGCAGACACTGGATGCGGCAGGCTTTCTGGAATGGGGTGGAAAGCGGCGTAAAACGGAGTTTTATTATGGTTCCGGTTACCTCTCCCAATCCGCACGCCGGTGCGAAGTTCCGGTTGGTTCCAGCTTGCAGATCATCAGAAAGTAAGCCTGCAGGCGCATTCTTGTAAACTATTTGCGATATTTAGGAGCGTAGTCCGGCTGTATGCAAGCTTTGATGCCATTTATTCAGAAAATGATAATTCATGGCACTTCGTAATTTTTCAATGTAAAAAATGGCTGACGAGGATCTGCCGAATTTAAATTGTAAATCAATGAAACATAAATTACTGTTCCTGTTTATTTTGAAAATGGCCGGCTTGCAGGCACAAAATCCGGTAATCGATGTTCGTCAGATTGCGCTGATCAGTCCGGTAATAAAATCGGAAGGGTTGCTGCTGGGTGGCAGCTTTGCGGAATGCATTACAACCCTGGGAAAGCCTGACAGCATATCCGATGTTTACTCTGAAATGGATGAAGATACCCTGAAGCTGTACAGCTATGGAAAGTGTAAGCTGTATTTTCTGAAAGGTAAACTGGATGCGTGGCATCTGCTCGATGATAAAATAGCGGTTGGACAGGCTAATGGACGAATGTTCAAAGTGGGAGATCAATTAAAACCAACTACCGGAAAACCCATGGACTTTCAGGGTTTTGCCATTACGCATTACGACGGCGAGTCTCAGAACATGCGTTTCAAGTCAGCAAGCTTGAACTGGATCAAAAGTGGTGAAACACAGCTCGACTGCATCTTGGAACTGTTATTTGACTCCGAAGGAAACCTGTTTTCCATCTCCAAACTGAATCCGTAACCTGTTGCAAATGTACAGGCATGCCGCAGGACCGGCTCCGGAAAAATGAGCGGCAGCAGATTGAAAAGATCAGGAAAGCACATGAACCAAACGGTAAAGTGTATACGGATAGCGGAAATCCGTTCAGGCTGCGTGCAGTCTGCACATACTTTGTAGAACGGCCACCGGAATTCAGGCCCATGGCAACGTAACACTGCCTGAATATCAGGAACCAACAAACAACTGCCTGAATTCAAGCGGTGATTGCCGGGTTTTGTTTTTAAAAAACTTGTTAAAGCTCTGCGAGTGCTCAAAACCAAGTTCGTAAGCAATGGAACTGACCGTCAAATCCGTTGTCGACAGCCGCTCTTTGGCTTTTTCAACCAGCTTTTCATGGATGTACTGCTGGGCATTCCGGCCGATCAGCGAGCGCAGCGTATCGCTCAGGTACCCGGAGGAAACATTCAGCTGTTGCGATAAATACTGCACTGTGGGCAAGCCCCTGTCAAGCGCTTTCTGGTTGTTGAGATAATCGTTGATGACACATTCTGTTCTTTCCAGAATCGTGGTGCAAGTTGCCCTGCGGGTTACAAATTGTCTTTTGTAAAAACGGCTGGCATAACTTAGCAGCAATTCGATCTGGGCAATCACAATTTCCTGACTGAATTCATCCACACGGCTGTTCAGCTCACGCTCGATAATACAATAGATGGAAAGGACAATTTCTTTCTCCTGATCCGACAAATGCAGGGCTTCATTGACGGAGTACGAAAAATAGCTGTACTGTTTCATCTTCTGCGCCAGGGAATAGCCCAGTAAAAAATCAGGATGGATCAGCAGGACATAGGATTCTCCTCCCTCGTGATACTCCGTAGGGCCGACCAGTTGCTGCGGCGCCATAAACATCATACTTCCTTCTTCAAAATCGTAATAGCTCTGCCCGTATTTCAGCCTGCCGCTGTTTTGCACGTTAAAGGTTATTTTATAAAAATCCAGTACATCATACACCGGTGCCTTGTCGGGATTGAATGCATTGTTTTCGTCAAAATGCGTGAGGCTTATCAAAGGGTGCTGCGGTTTGGGCAATCCGAAAGCCTGATGGATGGCAGAAATAGAGCGGAGCCGGATATGATCTGATTTTTTCATGGGATGCATTTAGAAACGGAAACAAAATCCGCGGCAAATTCATCACCGCAGATCCGGGTTCTTAAAATAAATAGTTTCCTTACCACGGGTAAACCTCCTGATTCGGGCCGGTAAACAGCGCCGTCGGGCCATCTTCTTCCAGCGCCACGCGCACGGGCTCCTGCGAACCTACTTCCACCGAATCGGTTCCCTGGAAATTGTTCAGCGCTGTTGCCGTAAAGCCCGGGCTTACCGCACTTACTTTAATCCCGCTCTTTTCCAGTTCATTGGCAAATGCAACCGTAACTGCATTCATGGCCGTTTTGGATGCGCCATAAATCAGTTCATAGTGCGGGGCATAAGGATTTTGCGGGTCCCTGGCAAGCGTAAGGGAAGCCAATCCGCTGGAGACGTTTACAATCCGCGGCGCTGTGGCTTTGCGCAGCAAGGGCAGGAATGCCTGCGTTACGACGACCACACCGAAAACATTGGTTTCCCAAACCGTCCGCATTTCATCTACCGAACTGATGCTGGGGCGGTTGGCGGCCATGATTTCTTCCAGCGTACGTCCGGGAGCCCCTGCATGCGAAATAGCTGCATTGTTCACCAGCAGATCAAGCCGGCCAAACTCTTGCTGTACGGTTGAAACTGCCTTTTCAACGGAATTCTTATCCGTAACATCGATCTGGATTGCCCGGGCTTTGCCGCCGATTTTCCCGACAGCCGTTATCCCGTTCTGCAGGTTGCGTGAGCCTGCATAAACGGTATAGCCCTGATCGGCGAGGGCTTTGGCAATCTGAAATCCTACTCCCTGATTGGCACCTGTAACCAATGCCACTTTACTTTGTACTTCCATTTTTCGTCTGCTTTAAGTTTGAGCCAGCAAAGTTCGGGTTTGGAAAAGGTACCGTTGTAGCCAAATCAAACCAATTTGTAGCCAGAACGAGGTATTCTGCAGCGGAGAATGACCGCGCATCGTGCCTGAGAACTGCGCACGGTAACTTATATCGCAATGCGGGAAGTTATCCGAACATTTCCCGGAGTCATTGTATAACTTGTCTTTTTAACCAAAGCCTCAGCCGGGTGACACATACTACCTCCAGCCTGAAAATCCACGAAGGCCGCAATCTGAAACGTTTCCGCGAAATGCTCTCGATCAAACAGGACGCACTCGCGTTTGAGCTCGGCGAAGACTGGAACCAGCAAAAAATTTTTTTACTCGAACAAAAAGAACAGATCGATTCCGACATTCTGGAGCAAGTTGCGGCCATTCTTAAAATTCCGGCTGAAGCGATCCGGAACTTTGATGAAGAGAAGACTGTGAACATTATTGCGAATACATTTCAGGATACTGCTTTTGAAAATTCATTCAACAACGGCACGATTAACTTTCATCCCGTCGAAAAGTTCTTTCAGCTTCACGAGGAAAAAATTACTTTGTACGAGCGGATGCTGAAGGAAAAGGAAGATATGATGGCACGGCTGGAAAGGTTGATCGGGAAATGATCCTGTTTTCATGAAAAAAGAAGGCTGTTGCACAAAAATCCAGAAAAATTCTACGGGACAAAATCCGGCAGCAGGGATTCAACCGGTAAAGAGAAATTCCTGTCAGGAAAGCAAAGCCGACTGATGTAGATACAGGCGAAAAATATCATATTTGATGCAGCCAGCGTTTTCTTTTACTGTTTCAGCTTTTTTCGCAGCCAGGCTCTTACCGGTTCGTCGTACAACAGTAAACTTGCATAAGCCAGCACAATAGCGCCCGAAAATGTGAGCAATGCATACGGCCAGGCTTGTGCCAGTGTAATGCCCTTGTGATTGCTTACCCATGCTACATAAAAATAGACAAGCACGTAATGGGTCATGTATAAAGGATAAGAAAGATCACCGAGGAACTTGCAAATTTTCTCCTCCGTTTGGCTGCGCACCCTGCCGCTTGCACCGATATATACAATCAGTGGAAAAACGATGATGATGCAAAAGGCTTCGAACAACCCGTTCATCCAGAGACGTGCTGCACCGCCTATTCGTGGCATAAGCAGAACGGCTGCAACCAGTATGCTGCACCATAGGAAAGCATTTTTGATGTAAACCGGCCGTGCTACCCGCGATAAAAGCAATCCGGCAAAAAAAGGGAACAGTGTCCGCGTTATACCGATACGCATATGTTCGGCATTCAATGTCCAGCCGCCGGTTACGTCTCCGTTCGGGCTGGTGACAGCCAGGTGCAGCAGTGCTGCACCTGCCAGGGCAACAAAGCAAGCCAGTGCTTTGTCAGATAATTTTCTTAGTCCCAAAGCGTAAAGAATGTTGGCGATATACTCGAAAAACAAGGACCAGCCAACACTATTGAGCGGATGCATTTCAAACCAGCCGCGGATATCCATGGAAAGCGGAACAGGTAAAAGTGTCCATCCAATCAGCATGACAACCATCAGTTTCCAAACGGGAACGGTATGAACAAGGGGCCATATCGTGGAGTCGGTAAAGTAAAAGCCTATGGCGCCCAGTGTCATGCCCAACACAACGAGAGGATGCAGCCGCTCAAACCGGCGCCGAAGAAAGCCGCTGACAGTCAACTGGTCCCATCTGTCGTCGTAGGCATAGCCGATTACAAAGCCGGACAGGAGAAAGAAAAAATCAACAGCCAGATAACCGTGGTTTACAACATTGTCGAGGCGGCTGCCTGCAAGCGGTTCGGTAAGGTGAAAAAATACGACAATGATTGCCGCTACACCCCGAAGTCCATCCAGTACTTGATAATGCGGCTTGGTGACAAGTTTGGTGTTATTCATCAGAAACAGGGAACGGAGTATTGCACGATGGCTAATCTATGGAATAAAATCCATGTAATTTCAATTTCTTTCCTGCTATGTCGCCACCCGGGAACTTGCGTTTTTCAGCACTGCCTGATCTTTATGCTGTTGAAAAGGGGAGGGAGCTCAGGAATTATACCCGCTTTTCAAAATCTTTTCCCTGGAAACATAGGAAACAATCAGTAACACCAGCATCAGGACGAGAGCAAACAGGTTGCCCGCCGGATCACCGACAAAATAATGTGCAAAAAATGCGGAAAGAAAGTTAATGAAAAATCCGGCATACGCCCATTCCTTTACATGGGCGGGAATAGCTGGAACAGCCAGTGCAGCAGTTCCGAGAAGCTTTGGAGTTTGTATTTTCCCGGGGCAGCTGACCTGACCAATATGTTTCAGTTTTACCACGACTTTGCGGATGATTTTTGCGGCAGAAGAAGCATCAGCACCTCACAAGGTTTAAACAAAGACCTGAAATCGTTCAAAGCATGGCTTGCGTCAAGCCGTCCAGGTTTTGGTTGGTTTTCCCGGTTTGTCCGGTTTTGGTACTCTTTTTTTAGAACAGGAAGTTATAATTAAAAAAACATCCTGAATACTATGAAGATCCTGATTACAAATGATGATGGTATTTACAGCCCGGGTATTGCTGCACTGGCCCAGGTCGCTCTGCGGTTCGGGGAAGTACGTATTGTTGCCCCGGATGTAGAGCAGTCGTCCATGGGCCATGCCATTACGCATTCCCGTCCGCTTACTTATAAAAAATCACCCATTACTTTTGATGGAATAGAAGCATTTCGCGTAAACGGGACACCGGCGGATTGTGTAGCTATAGGGCTGCATATGTATCCAGATACAGACGTTGTTCTTTCAGGGATCAATATGGGGCCCAATCTTGGAAACTCCATGTGGCATTCCGGAACACTTGCGGCTGCCAAGCAAGCGGTTCTGCTGGGTATAAAGGGAATTGCCCTAAGTACGCCGGTCGGGCAGTCTGAGCCTGATTTTGATGGGCTTGCTTCTTATGTGGAGGAAAGTCTTGCGCTGCTGCTCCGGGACACAAAGCTCGGATTATACAACGTAAACTTTCCGCCGGAGCCTAAAGGGATAAAATGGACCCGGCAATCGGTCCGGCTGTATGATGGGAACGTCGTGCCGGGAGAAGATCCGATGGGGCGCAAAAACTACTGGATTACGGTAACGCCACTGGAACCGGCTGAGGAAGACACCGATCGCTGGGCTGTGGAAAACGGATTCGTTTCCATTACCCCTTTACGGCTGGATCTGACCAATGAAACCGAGCTAAGTCAGTATTTGTCAGTTTGAGAACAGCAAATCAGACGTAAAATAGGATACAGGCATGAACTTGACCATACTCCCAGAGCAAAGCACTTTGGGAGTATGGTTTTATTAATAGTATTCTGGCAGCCGGCACAGTAGTATATTTCTATGATCGCATCGCTTCAGACTTTGCATTTCCAAAATGCTTTCCTGCCGTCAGATAAAGGCTTAAATCAGAAATTCAAAAACTTTCGGATCATTTCTGATTGTAATATCCAAAGGTGCATGCTTCTGGATAAGCTCGTCGTCCAAGTGCATGACAGAATCCTGAATCCGGACATGAACCTGATCTGCTCTCACCACTTCAAAACGGAAACCCTGATCACTTCCGTTTATTTTATGGTCAATGGCAGCCAGCAAATTATCCTTCTCATTTTCCTCAATCAGTACAATATCCAGCTGGCCGTCGCCCGGATCTGCCTCGGGTGCAAGCAGCAAATTGGGACCAATGGAAGAGATATTCATGATTTCAATTACAAGGAACTTGCCGCTTCGGACTTCACCGTTCAATTCTACGCGCGCATCTCTGGCCTGATAAGTTACGATCAGCTCACGGAGTTTTTTCAGGGTGGCCTCCAGTTTATCTTCCGTACTGTCTTCATCAGGATGATCTTTCATAAGCTGCATCAATGCGGGAAAGACACCAAACCCGGCTGCTTCCAGAAAAAAGGTTTCTTCCTTTTCATCCAGGATCTCGCCTAGGTCAATCTTTCTGATATTTCTGTTTTCCCAGTCTTTAACCACTTCAGAGGGCTCATTGAAGATGCCCAGTGACTTGGAAATGTTGTTCGCAGTGCCCATGGGGAGGATAGTCAGCGGTGCCAGGGTATTAAGCCTGCGTTTCATCAGGACTTTCAGGATAGACCTTACGGTACCGTCACCGCCTGCTACAGCGATCAGGTCGGTATCTTCCTGAAAGCTTTCATAATCTTCTTCTTTAACGGAATAATAATCGCACTGATACCCGTGCTGCTCCGCCAAAGTGATCAGCTGCTGCTGGTCATATGCTTCATCACCGGCGTTTGGGTTATGAAATATGGTAACTGACTTCATCTTTATTGATTTTGATTTAATTGCCTTGCAGGGCAAATTCATTGACTTGATTGTTGCAATAATCTTATCAATTAAAATCGGTCCAGCATCAGCGTGAAGGAACCGGAGCAGGAATGCGCTCAGATATTCTGGCTGAATGGATCAACATGAGCATAGTATTCCGTTTTGGTGTCCTTTACATTTTGTTAAAGGCAAAGTTTGGCTTGCCTGGGTTGCGGAATGTATCCGAAAGGCGCTATTTAGTAGTCAAAAGGAACGGGATTGCTCCAATGCCGGAAGATACTCCATAAAGGAAACGGGTTTCTGTCCGACTTCCGCCAGCGTTTTTCACACATCAAAGACTTTCTTCAGAAATTCCACCGTATATTTCACAGTCGGCTCAAACCAGGGGTGGAACAGCGGGAATACATGAGGCGCTCCGGAAAACGTGTGTACTTCGGAATAAATGCCGAAAACATCCAGCTTCTTGCGCATGTCCTCGCGGCCGGCATGCATGCGATCGACAGAGCTGTTGATGAAAAGGATCGGCGGACTTTGGGCCGTTACATAATGAATCGGCGAGGCTTGTTCCCAGAGCGCCTTTTTCTCCACCTTGTTTCCGCCAAACCAGTTCGTCGCTGCCGAAACCGATTTGCTGTCGTCGCCCTCGCCCGACTCCGGGTGAATGTAAGCCACAAGCCCATCTATGTCTACAACCGCCTGAACGGCGTCGGAAGGCCCGTCCTTTTTTCGGTTCGGATTAAAAATCCCGGAATTGCCGGTATATCCCACCAATGCAGCCAGTTGCCCGCCTGCCGAAAAACCCAGCGTAGCAATGCGGCTGGTATCGACTTGGAAAGTTCCGGCATTCTCCCTGATCCAGATGACAGCCTCTTTCAGGTCCTCGACTGCTGCAGGGTACAAGGCTTCTGTGGATAATCGGTAATCTGCAGTAAATGCTATAAAACCGTTATTTGCCAGTTGTGCCGCAATGGCATGCAACTGCGCCTTTTCCCCTGAGCGCCATCCGCCTCCAAAAATCAGCAACACCGCAGGCCGCTTGCCGCTCGCCTTCACAGGTGAAAAAACGTCCAGTTTCAAGCTTCGCTGCGGCATTTTTTTATATTCCAGATCCTTTTTCAAAGTTACACTTCCGGGTAAGGTGCCAGCCGGCATCTGAATATGCGGAAAATCTCTTTTTGCCTTCTGAAATGCGCTGCGAACGGTGAAAGATGTGTCAGGAATGCCGGTAAGGCCTTTCCACTGGGCACGGGCAGTGAAAAAAGAAAGGAAGAGGATTAGCGCTAAATATATTTTCATTGCTGAAATAACTTTTTATGATATTTTGCCGACAGGTTCCCGCTTTTCTTAACGGGCAAAAACCTTTCCGATGATCTGGCCGATTTCGGCAAAGTCGTCATGGTTGTTTACCGACCGCTTTTCTGCCGGGTCTGCGATCTGGTCACGGTAAGGATAAATAAGAAGGAAATTGTTTTCCTGTACATGCTGGTTCAGAAAATCCGGTATGGACCCCATTTGGGGAAAGTAAGAAATCATCCCACGTCTGGCCATGAACACAATCAGGCCTTCATCATTCTGCAGACCGGTTGCTGCCTTTTCTGCTTGCTTCCAGTTGTCAATGGTATGCAGGGATAAATCAATAGCGGACTTACTGACGACTTTCTTTAAAATCTCGGCGGTTTGCTGATTGGCGAAAAAGCTCATTTTCGCACCGGAATTCTTGGCAATATTCCAGACACGAAGCAATGAACTGAAAAAACCGGCTTCTTTTTCGGCTCTTGCAGGTATCAGCACGACGTAACGTTTGATAGTTGAAACAGGTTGCCCGGCGTGATAGATCAGCGTGTTTACATTTTCATTTTGCAGGTAACCATTGTGCAGGTTGTAAACGAAAGAAGGTGTCAGGCCTTTATCGGGCTGCAATCCGATAATCAGGTCCGTGATTTGCTGTTCTTTGATAACATTGCTGATGCCGGTAGCCACATCGTTATCGTACCGGGTAAGCGGCAGTATAGTCACATCGGCGGCGGCAGCGGTATCAACAGCGATGTGCAGGTTTTTCCTGGCATTTTTAACCGAAGATTCACTTTTTTCATCATTGACCACGTTCAGCGCCCAAAGCCGGTCGTCGTTATGTCTTGCTTTTACAAGCAGGCTCAGGTTCACCAGCTTTTCAACTGTTTTTTCATAGTTGACAGCTATCAGGATGTTTTCATTCTCACGGTTGATTCCTGAAGCGGTATCTTCCCGGTCCGCCTCGGCAATTCGCTGGCCGCTCGACATGGATACAAAGGAGGAGACGGTACAGGAAATCAGGATGAGCAGAATGCTGCCATTCAGTACGTGCTCACTCAGCAGCCGGACCGATTCACCGCTGGCCGTTTCCGAAACGATGATGTTGTAACCGACCAGAACCGCAGCAAGGGTGGCAGCGGCCGAGGCGGAGCTCATGCCAAAAACCAGCATGCCTTCATCTTTGCTTAGATGAAATGTTTTTTGCGTTAAAACGGCCGCAAGGTATTTTCCGCCGATGGAAGCAACAAGCATGACCGATGCAACTACAAGGGTTTCCAGACTTTTAAAAAATACCGTAAAGTCTATCAGCATGCCTACGCTGATCAGAAAAAAAGGAATGAAAATAGCATTTCCGACAAATTCAACGCGGTTCATCATGGCCGAAGCGTGGGGAATCAACCTGTTTAAGGCCAGGCCTGCAAAAAAAGCGCCGATTATGGCCTCAATGCCGGCAAGTTCCGCCAGTACAGCTGCCAGATAAATCATGACAAGTACAAAAATGTACTGTGAAATCTTGTCATCTACTTTCTTGAAAAACCATCTTGCTAGGATAGGGAAAACAAAAAGGACGGTGAGGCTGAATGCCAGCATGGACAATGTCAGACGTGTCCAAAAGGCCGTGTTGACCTCACCTTGTGTCATTCCCACGCAAACAGCGAGTACCAGCAGGGATAATACATCGGTGATCATGGTGCCGCCGACTGTAATGTTGACGGAAAGGTTCTTGGCAATTCCAAGTTTGCTGACCAGCGGATATGCGATCAATGTATGGGAAGAGAACAAGCTGGCAAAAAGCACGGAAGTTATAACGGAGAAATGCAGAAGATAGTAGCCGCCCGTAAAACCCAGGATAAATGGAATGGCAAAGGTGTACAGCGTGAAAGTGAGGCTTTTCCACTTGTTCTTCTTAAAATCTCCCAGATCAATTTCCAGTCCGGCCAGAAACATGATGTAAAGCAGCCCGGTTGTTCCGGTGACCACAACGCTGCTGTCGCGGGCGAGCAGGTTCAGACCGTTCGGGCCGACTACCGCGCCGGCTATCAAAAGTCCGAGTAAATGCGGAACCTTGATTTTGTTAAGCAGAAGCGGTGCGCTCAGGATTATCACCAGTTCAAGCAGAAACTTCAAAACTGGGTCTTCAATGGGCAGGCTGCCAATATGGATATTCAGTAACTGCATGGCTCAGCGGGGGGTTGTACGGGTAAGTTCTACGGTAAATGTCGCGTTGCATGCCTGGTTAATCGTGATGGCCTGTGTGCCTTTCAGCAATTCCGGGTTCACTTGGCTAAGATCAAAATGGATGTCCAGTCTTTTGGCTGCCGAAGAGTCACTCAGAAATTGTAATTGGATGCCGGAACTGTCCAGCCGGGCGTTGTAAACACGGACGAGCTTTTTGTCAGCATCCAGAACGCGGGTAAACAGGCCTGTTGAGTCGCTTATGAACTCCCAGAAATTGGCACGCTGATCGCCGATCACATATTCGCTGCAATTGGATTCCCGGCACACTGCCTTGCTGTTCCAGACGCCGGCGATCGTCTCCGGCCAGCTCTGGATGATGACCGTGTCTTTTTTTGTCCGCAGGCTGTCCCGCATTTTTACTAAAGACTTGTAATCAGCCTCCTTAAGTGCAAAGTCATTTTCCTTCTTGATGATGGCCTGTTCACGCTGGGCAAGATGTTGCTCTCTCTGGTCGTTCTGGCATGCGTACAGCAAAATACAGCCAGACAAAAGAAATAGGAACAGAGTTCGGAGTTGTAGCATGATGTGCGGGTTTGATGCGTAATGGATTTTCCAGAACGGCAATATATGAAAAGCTGATCTTATATTAACAGCTTGACACAAGTTCTGAAGGCCAGTGATAACCGGCAGGATAAAAGCATCTTACCCGATACCCTTGGCTGGATCATGCCGCAAGCCACCCGGCAAGTGAAAACCGGTTTTTTAGAAAAAGAAGAGGTAATTTCAAAAACTACAGGTAATCTTATTTGATATATGCCATAGCTGTTACATTTTTGAAGGTTCATAACAATTCCGGAAGGCTCCTCCGGAGCCCGAAAATTCGGGTTCCTTGCTTTTTTTCCACAAACAGGTTGCTCCTCCGAAGCTTGGGAGCTGGATTTGTTATGTCTAGAATTGCCAGGAGTTGAAATCATTTGTTGATGCTTTGAAAAGCACCCGCATCTTTTGAATATGATTCAACAAATTAATCCAGCCCGGCCGCAGAGCGGCCTCCTGTTTGTAGCAATATGCATTATTGATTTTGTTAGCCCCGGCGGGAGCGCCTGATTGGCCGGTTAGTTTCAGAAGGCTCCTCCGGAGCCCGAATATTGCGGTTCCTTGCTTTTTTTCTACAAGCAGTTTGCTCCTCCGAAGCTCGGAAGCTGGATTTGTTATGTCTAGAATTGCCAGGAGTTGAAATCGTTTGTCGGTGCTTTGAAAAGCACCCGCATCTTTTGAAGATGATTCAACAAATTAATCCAGCCCGGCCACAGAGCGGCCTCCTGTTTGTAGCAATATGCATTATTGATTTTGTTAGCCCCGGCGGGGCCGCCTGATTGGCCGGTTAGTTCCGGAAGGCTCCTCTGGAGCCCGAAAATTCCGGTTCCTTGCTTTTTTCTACAAACAGTTTGCTCCTCCAAAGCTCGAAAGCTGGATTTGTTTTTATTTGCACCATTTAGTAAACGGAAAGGTACAAGTATAGGTAAATGCTTGTACCTTAATGTTTTTTACGTTTAATGATCTTCTTTACCAAACTCAACCTATTATAAACGTCATTCTCGACAGCAGGCGGTTTATGGGTAGAGAAGCTGCTTTCGGAAACCAATACCAAAGCACTGGCTTTTTCTTCCGGAACACTGGATTATGTGAATACGGGAAGTACTACTACGCCAGCACAATCCGCCATCCTTTCAGCCAATACAGGAACGCCTGCTGTAAACCTTCAATAGACCAGGGCTGAATGGCTGACGCTTCCTGCACCTTCACGGGGTACTTTGCCATTTTCAGTTAAACCGAAAGGTTTTTCACCGGATCATTATTCAACCGTAGTTACGGCAACGGCTCCCGGTTATGCGCGGGCTTTGCTGAAAATCCAATCTTGTCGCAAATGATGCAACCACACTGCCTGTGCTCGAACCCATCGGTGACAAAGAACTGAGCCGTGGCGATACACTTGCATTTACGGCCAAGGCTACTTCCGCATTCGGGCAAACAAAAGTGTTTTCACTGGCGGGCGCGCCGCAAGGTGCCACGATCGGAGCATCCAGCGGCCGGTTGCAGATTCGGATGTCAGTTACGGCACCAATGCCAATAAGAATTACGGAAATCAGCCTACATTAAATGTTAAAGCGACGAGCGTTCCGGAGCTTCGCCGGGTATCTTATCTCAAATTCTCGCTGGCTGCTTTCAGCGATATGACCAATGCGAAGTTCCGCCTCTACGGCTATAACCATCAGGCAGGTACGAAGGTTGATCTGAATCTTGCCGGACTGGACAATGACGACTGAACCGAAACCGGCATCACTGCCAACAATGCACCGACCGGCGTAACGACAACACGGGGAACGTTGAGCGTGCCCCGGCAAAAGCACCCGGATTTTTACGGGTGCTTTTATTAATTAACTGGTAGTAAACAAATATAAACTTACGCTTACCTTTATAATCATTAACATACTCACCTGAAATTATAACCAATTTAGTATGATGAATTTACCTTTACCAACTTCCTGTTTTACCCGTACGCGCCTGATCAGCCGGCGGCGGGTTGATTTAAAAATAATAGAAAGCACCGTGCACTGGCAAAAACGATCCGGTTTTTGGAAACTGTGTTTGATGATATCAGGCGTTCTGTTGCTTGCTGCATCTTCACTTCTGGCACAGCCAGCCATTGAATGGGACAAAGCCTATGAACCCGTTCCGGGCCTGACGCCCAAGATTGTATGTCCTACCGATGACGGCGGTATCATTGTAGGACGGGCATTGTATCCTTCCGACAATGCAAATTACATTGTTGTGAAATACGATGTAAACGGAAATAAAGAATGGGACAAAACATTTTCCGGAAACAAACAGGATAATCTGAACGCGATTATTCAGACCTCCGATGGAGGCTATTTACTTGGCGGCTCCTCCAACTCGGATCCTGGCCAGGATAAAACCGATAATGCTTACGCATCTTCTGTGGATTACTGGATTGTCAAGATCTCGGCCAATGGCAGCAAAGAGTGGGACAAAACTTATGGCGGAAGCCGTGCTGATAATGTAAGATCCCTGAAGCAGACAAAGGATGGCGGTTATCTGGTTGGCGGTAATTCTCTTTCATCCAGGGATGGCATCAAGTCTGAATCCAGCAGAGGTGCGCATGATTTCTGGGTTATCAAAACTACTTCAGACGGCACCAAGGAATGGGATAAAACCATCGGAGGAAATATGGCGGACAGCCTGGTTTATGTGGACGAGACTGCCAGCGGAAATTACATTTTGGGCGGTACCTCACTTTCAGGCATCAGTGGAGATAAAACGGATGGTGACGCAATCAATCATAACTTCTGGATTGTGCAATTGGCACCAGACGGCTCGAAGTTATGGGACAAGTCGTTTAGCGGCTATAACTATGATAACATGAAATCCATGGAGCGTACTTCCGACGGAGGCTACATCATCGCCGGCGAGTCTTTTTCCCCGATCGGCGGGGACAAAACGGAAGATGCATTCGGTATGCGTGATTACTGGGTAATAAAGATCAATGCAAACGGAGACAAACAATGGGACAAAACACTTGGAGGAACAGGGAGAGAGCTTCTAGCTTCAGTGAAGCAAACGCCTGACGGCGGTTATATTGTCGGGGGCAGTTCCAGCTCGGATAAAAGTGGCAACAAGACGGAAGCACGTAAAGGATCTACGGATTACTGGATTGTAAAACTAAACGCAGATGGCAGCATAGCCTGGGACAAAACCATTGGCGGAGCAAGGGATACCAACAATCAGCTGATTGGTGCTTTTCTTGCACGGGACGGAGGATACCTGCTGTGCGGAAATTCCGCAGGGGCTGCTACCGGCAATGACAGAACGGTGGCTATGTCCAATTCACCCGAATTATGGGTCGTGAAGCTGGTTTCAGAAACCAATACCAAGGCACTGGCATTTTCTTCCGGCTCACTCAAGTTTATTAGCAACGGAAACAGCACAATTCCAGCGCAATCCGTTAAGCTTTCGGCAAATACCGGAACGCCTGCTGTAACCCTTAAGAATTCGAAGGTTAGCTGGCTGACGCTTCCTGCACCTGCACGGGGCTCCTTGCCTTTTACGGTAAATTCCGCAGGCCTTTCTCCTGAAAAATATACCTCCCTCGTTGTAGCAACGGCTCCCGGTTATGCACGGGCATTGCTGAAAGTCAATCTGCATGTTAATGATGTAACGACGCCGCCTGTATTGAATTCCATCGGAGACAAGGAAGTAACTGCACCGGATACCCTTACATTTACAGCGAAGGCTACAACAGCAAACGGCCAAACCAAACGGTTTTCACTGATTGGCGCGCCTGAGGGAGCAACGATTGGCGAATCCGACGGGGTTTTCAGCTGGGCTCCTCTGGTTGCGGGCACTTACCGGTTTGTAGTCAGGATCAGCGTTGCTCAGGTACCGGAACTGTATGATGAGGAAACGATTTCCGTAAGAGTACTGAATCCGGCCGCTGCAACTTCCGTCCGCATCAATGCAGGCGGCGGTGCTTACGCCACGTCTGACGGGCGCATTTTTGAGGCGGATAACTATTACAGTGGCATCGACCGCACCAGCACGATTGGTGCTGACGTGGATATTCTGAGCACAACCGACGATGAGCTGTACCGTTCAGGACGCAGTTCGGATTACTTTAATTACAACATTCCGGTTACAAACGGCATTGTCAAAGTGACACTCCATTTTGCAGAAACCTACTGGGGTGTCTATCCCGGGCGTCCGGGCGACAAGGACAGGCGCCGGTTCAATGTGAGTGCGGAAGGCGTGGTGAAGCTGGACAATTACAGCATCATCGGCCATGCAGGCCAGCCTTTAAATGCCGTGCAGGAAACTTTTGAGGTGGTTGTTGTTGACGGCGTTCTTAATCTGGCTTTCAGGTCAACAGCTGAAATGCGCGACAAGCCGCGCGTGTCGGCCATTGAAGTGGAGTTTATCAATAATATACCAACCATTATAACGCCGGTTGCGGATGCAGATGTCAGTTATGGCGTGAATGCCAGTACCAATTACGGAAATGAGCCTGCATTGAATGTTAAAGCAACGAGCGTTCCGGAGCTTCGACGGGTATCTTATCTCAAATTCTCGCTGGCCGATTTCAGCGATATAACCAATGCAAAGTTCCGCATCTACGGCTATAACCATCAGGCCGACACCAGGGTTAATCTGAACTTGATCGGTCTGGACAATGACGACTGGACCGAAACCGGCATCACTGCCAGTAATGCCCCAACCGGCGTAATGACTGCATTGGGAACGTTGAGCGTGACGAGGAAACCGGAATACTTCGAAGTCGGCATTACAGAATTTGCCAGAGCCCAGCTTGCCCGGGACAAAACGCTGACCTTGCGGATCGATCAGACCTTCGGCGGCAAAAGGATTATATTCAACAGCAGGGAAAACGCCGCATTCAGGCCGGAGCTGATCATCAATACGAGTGAGCCCGTGAATTCTGTTACCAGGCTTGCCGCGGAAGAATTGCCGAATAAAAACGCTGAAACGGACGCTGCAAGTTCTGTCATTTACCCCAATCCGGTTCGTACGCAATTCACGCTTCAGGTCGGAAACCAGCATCAGGAAGCGGTTGCTTTGCAGCTTTTCAATGAAGCCGGAAGGGCTTATAATATTAAAACGCCTGAAATGCTGCATGCAGGAGCCAAAGCCGAAATCAGCATTGCGGATCTTTCACTGGGTGAAGGAATTTATCTTCTGAAAGTACAGTCCATTTCCAGGTCGGAAGTGCTGAAAGTGATGGTGGTGAAATAAATCAGTATAGCAAATAAAGGTTTCAAAAGCATCCGGATTTTTCCGGGTGCTTTTATTCATTGCTTTGTAGTAAGCAGAGATAAACTTACGCTTACCTTTATAATTGTTACATACTCACCTGAAATTATAACTGATTAATATTTATGTATTTACATTTACCAGCTTCCTGTTTTCCCGACCTGAGCCCGATCAGCCGGCGGCGCATTGACTTACGGATTACTGAAATTGTCGGGCACTGGCAGAAGCAGTCCGCATTTTGGAATTTTTGCTTGATGAAACTGGGTGTTCTGTTGCTTGCTGCATCTTCACTCGCAGCACAGCCTGCCATTGAGTGGGATAAAACTTACGAGCCTGTTCCTGATTTCACACCGAGCGTCGTATGCGCTACGGATGATGGCGGTATCATTGTGGGGCGATTACTGCCTTATCGTAACGATTCAGATTACAATGTTGCCAAATATGATACAGATGGAAATAAAGAATGGGACAAAACATTTTCCGGAAATAAACAGGATAACCTGAACGCAATTATTCAGACCGCAGACGGAGGCTATTTACTGGGTGGCATTTCCAACTCCAATGACGGCCAGGATAAAACAGATGATGCTTATTCATCCTCTTTCGATTACTGGGTTATCAAAATTTCGGCCAATGGCACCAAACAATGGGACAAAACCTATGGAGGAAAAGGTGAAGATGTGCTGAATTCATTGAGGCAGACAAAGGATGGCGGATACATTCTTGGTGGAACTTCACTTACATCCATTGATGGTGTGAAGACTGAAGCCAGTAGAGGCGATTACGATTACTGGGTTATTAAAATCACATCAGACGGCACCAAAGAATGGGACAAAACCATTGGAGGAAGTGACAGAGATAATTTGGTTTATGTAGACCAGACTGCCAGCGGAAATTACATCCTGGGCGGTACCTCTTCTTCCTGGAAAAACGGAGATAAAACGAATTTGAATAGATATTCCGATTTCTGGATCGTACAACTGGCACCCAACGGTGCAAAACTGTGGGACAAGACTTACAGCGGCTCCAGTGTAGAAATATTACAGTCTATGGATCGTACTTCCGACGGCGGGTACATCCTGGGCGGCAATTCAAATTCGAATGCTGGCAAGAGCAAATCCGAACCCCATAATGGCTCCTATGATTTTTGGGTCGTTAAAATAAATGCAAACGGAGACAAGGAGTGGGATAGAACGCTTGGAGGAAACAAAGGAGAATTTTTAAAATCAGTTAAACAAACTCCTGACGGCGGCTATTTGGTCGGTGGTTATTCCGCATCAATTGCAAGCGGCAACAAGACAGAAGCAAATAAAGGACTTAATGACTACTGGATTGTAAAACTGAACCCGGCCGGAACCATCGTGTGGGACAAAACCGTGGGCGGAGCAAAAGAAACCGACAGTCAGCTGATTGCTGCACTCCCTGCTTGGGACGGCGGATACCTGCTGTGCGGAACTTCGGCAGGCATCCTTGCCGGCAATGACCGAATAGAGGCTTTTTCGTATGAAAGGGAATTGTGGGTAGTAAAGCTGGTTTCGGAAACCAATACCAAGGCATTGGCATTTTCTTCCGGCTCACTCAATTTTACCAATGACGGTGACATCACTACGCCGAAGCGATCCGTTAATCTTTCCGCCAATACCGGGACGCCTGCCGTAAAGCTCAGGAAGTCACAAGCGGACTGGCTGACGATTCCTGCGCCTTCACGTGGTTCTTTAGCGTTTACAGTGGATCCGGCAAGTCTTTTTCCTGCTAAATATACCTCCTATGTGGCGGCAACTTCTCCCGGATATGCACGGGCAGTGTTGAACGTCAATCTTAACGTTAATGATGTAACTACGCCGCCAATACTGGATCCCATTCCTTACCAGGAATTAGCAGCCGGCGATACACTTGCATTTACGCCAAGGGCTACAATGGCTACCGGACAAACAAAACGGTATTCGCTGATAGGCGCACCTCAAGGTGCAACGATCAAATCATTCAGCGGCATTTTCAGCTGGGTACCTCAAAGTTCGGGTATTTACAAGTTTGTAGTCAGAATCAGCGTTGCTGCTGCACCGAAACTGTATGATGAGGAAACCGTTACGGTAAAAGTCGTGAATGCGGGCGGTGTAAATTCCGTCCGCATCAATGCAGGCGGTCGTGCTTACAAAACCTCCGACGGACGTGTTTTTGAAGCGGATAATTATTATGAGGGCGTAGACCGCACCAGCACGATTGCTGACGTGGATATTCTGAACACGACAGATGACGAGCTGTACCGTTCAGGCCGCAGTTCGGATTACTTCAATTACAACATTCCGGTTACAAATGGCATTGTAAAGGTTACACTTCATTTTGCCGAAGTATACTGGGGCGTGTATGCCAACCGTCCGGCCGAGATAAACAGACGCCTGTTCAATGTGAGTGCGGAAGGAGCAGTGAAACTGAATAATTACAGCATCATCGGCCGTGCAGGCGGAGCTTTGCGTGCCGTACAGGAAACTTTTGAAGTAGAGGTTATTGACGGTGTACTTAATCTGGCTTTCAGGTCCACATCCGAAAGGCGCGACAAGCCGCGGGTATCGGCCATTGAAGTGGAATTTCTTGGATCGATGTCAACTGCTACTTTATCGCCGGTTGCGGATGCGGACGTCAGTTATGGTGTCAATGCCAATACCAATTACGGAAATGAGCCTGCATTGAATGTTAAAGCAACGAGCGTTCCGGAACTGCAGCGGGTATCCTTTCTTAAATTTTCCCTGGCCGATTTCAGCGATATAACCAGCGCAAGATTCCGCATCTACGGCTATAACCATCAGGCCGACACCAGGGTTAATCTGAATTTGATCGGTCTGGACAATGACGACTGGACCGAAACCGGCATCACTGCCAGTAATGCCCCAACCGGCGTAATGACTGCATTGGGAACGTTGAGCGTGACCCGAAAGCCGGAATACTTTGAAGTCGGCATTACAGAATTTGCCAGAGCCCAGCTTGCCCGGGACAAAACGCTGACCTTGCGGATCGATCAGACATTCGGCGGTAAAAGGATTATATTCAACAGCAGGGAAAACGCCGCATTCAGGCCGGAGCTGATCATCAATACGAGTGAGCCCGTGAATTCTGTTACCAGGCTTGCCGCGGAAGAAGTGGACAACAATACTGCTGAATCCGGCGCGGAAAGTTCTGTCATTTACCCCAATCCGGTGCGTACGCAATTCACGCTTCAGATCGGAAACCAGCATCAGGAAGCGGTTGCTTTGCAGCTTTTCAATGAAGCCGGAAGGGCTTACAACATCAAAACGCCTGAAATGCTGCACGCAGGAACCAAAGCCGAAATCAGCATTGCGGATCTTGCGCTGGATGAAGGAATTTATCTTCTGAAAGTACAGTCCATTTCCAGGTCGGAAGTGCTGAAAGTGATGGTGGTGAAATGAGGCAACTTAGGAAATGCATTAAAAAAGCACCTGAAATATTTCAGGTGCTTTTTTAATGCATTTCTAGTAAATGGAAACAGACTTACGCTTACCTGATGAAGCTGAAACCGGCCCTGCACTTTCCGGAAACAGTCTTCTAGATCATATCTTGCTGAAAAACAGCAATTGGTTTCAATGCATGTTGATGTAGCTTTGCGGGCTTTCGTGCGTTGTATGCACGGTGATGGCCGTACATTTCCCGCTGGCACTGTCAATATCGAAGGTGATGCCTTTGTCGTTATCATCAAAAACCTGCAAGCCTTTCTGCCGGGCAGTGAGGTCGTCTACTTGTTTCAGCGTGTAATTTCTTTCAATGTCCGTCCGTGATGTACCGGCTGCAACGCCCTCGCTGGTTTTGAACCAGGGCGAGCTTACCATGATCTTTTTTATGCGGCTAACGTCATCGTTGCCCATATTACGGCCTGCAAAAACTGCTGTACGATGTTTGCTGGCATCTTTGCTATACCACGCCAACAACGCACTGCCCATGGCTGCATCCGATGAATCCGGACTTCCGAGCCTGACAATGGCACTGTCAACAGGCAAACCGATCGTCAGGTGCCCGATGCCTTTTCCCGGCGTTATCAGCTGATCCGGTTTTACGGCTGATTCAGCGGAAGCGGAACCGGAACCGGTCGTATCCGTACTGGCGGATGCTTTATCTGCAGGTTTGTTACAGGCAAGCATGAGCATTACAATGGCTGTCGAGAATACGATCTTCATACAAAAGAAACGGGTGTGATCCTTAACGGTCATGCCTACAGCTTGATAAATTCCACCCGCCGGTTGTTGGCTTTGCCTGCCGGCGTGTCATTGGTATCGATCGGCTGGGATTTTCCTTTTCCGCTGCTTTGCATCCGGGAAGCGTCAATGCCGAATGTCGTAGTGAGGGTTTCCTTTACGGAAGCAGCCCTGCGCACCGAAAGGTCCTGATTCGCATGGTCATCTCCGTCTGCATCCGTATGGCCTACAATCTGGATTCGAAGGGAAGTATTTTCTTTCAACAGTTGGGCAATATCCTGCAAACTGCCGAACGACTCGGGCTTGATCCGGTCGCTGTTCACATCAAAAAGGATTCCGTTTGTGCTGAATTTGCCTTCCGTCAGCAGCTTGTTGCGGAGGTTGGGAGCGCCGACCGCAAGCCGGATGTCGCCCATGAAAAAAGCGCCTTCCTTGTGGTCGTATTCGGGATTGCTTGATGAAAATACCAGTGTATTCATCACCGCATTGGCATCCAGTGCCCGGGGAAGATCCAGAACTTTGGTACTGTCAAAATACACGCGCACCCGTTGCTTTTGCCGCCATATGGAAATTTTTACAGAAGGCTTGTCCGGCATGTTGAATTCGGCCACATTGGATTTGGACTGACTGCCGATCAGGTTGGTGGAATAGTACATGGAACCCTTGCTGGATGCGGGCTGAAGCGTAAGCTTGAAATTCGCTGCATCGCCGATCTGTCCGACTTCTCCCCATCTGAATTTCTCATCGGTGTCTTTGGTCTGAAGCAGGCTCACCGTCCACTGCCCGATTCCCGCCACGTGCTGATTGGCCAGCAATTCCAGCTGAAGCGTGAAGTTCTCCGGCAGATTGTCATGAATATATTCCGGATAAAAAATGCCGCTTTGACCCATTCGCAGCCACTTGCCTTCCCGGTTCACAATCGTTACCAGCTCGGCACCGGAACGCGTATTCCAGTTTGAGGGAAAGTCGCCCAGCGCATCCCGGGAAAAATCTTCGTGAACGATCACTTTTTCACCGGCAATGAAATCAAACCTGGAGTAGGAGTTGATATCCCGTACCGGCGCAGCCGTTGTAGCCGGCGCAGCCTGTGTGCCCGCCGGAGCAGTGCTTTCAGGAGAAGTGCTTGCCGGCGTTTCTGTCACGACTTTTTCATTTTCGGCTGTCTTTTCTTTGGCCGTCTCGTTTTTTGGTTTCTTTTTCTGGGTTGCCTTGTCTATGGACTCGTCTATTTTATCCACCACTTTCTGCTCCATTCGGTTGCGGACACGGTCCAGAAGCTGAGCCTGGCCAGGCGCACAGTAAGTACTGACCAGTAAAATCAACATGTACTTTTTCATTTGAAATGGGTTTGTAATTTTAGGGTAAGCCGGCCGCAAAGTTACAGGCCGCATGACCTGAATCTGCTGTTGATTTGCTTTGAAGCGGCTTTTTGATGTTCTGAACAGGTACTATCCGATTCTGAGTGCAAGATAGGATATTTATGTGACCGAATTTATACTTGAAACATACAAACGGATTTCGGGATCATAATGGCTTGTATGCCCGCAGTTCTGGTTGGGAACAAAATGAAATGGTTTAGTTTTACAAAATAAACAGGAATAGCTGAATGACTATGGAACAAAATAACGGTGAAGAAAAAAACGCTCAAAGCCCTTTTGTCCAGACATACTTTCACGGAACAAAAGCGGACCTGAAAATCGGAGATTTTATTCAAACCGGTTTTAATTCCAACTTTGGCCAAAGAAAAAATGCCGCGTATATTTTTCTGACAGCAACGCTGGATGCGGCTATCTGGGGCGCTGAACTTGCCTCCGGAGAAGGACGCGAGAGAATTTATCTGGTGGAAGCAACAGGGCCTATCGAAGACGATCCGGATCTGACGGACAGAAAATTTCCCGGAAATCCGACCAAATCCTATCGTTCGCAACATCCGTTTAAAGTCGTCGGTGAAGTTGCCGTCTGGCAATCCCATCCCGCAGAACAGGTGAAAGCCATGAAAGACGCTTTGGCAAAACTTAAAGAGCAGGGAATTGAATCACTGAACGACAACTGATCCGGCCCGGGCTTTCCAGCTTGAAAAGCTGAACCGGCTTTTCCATATAAAGGCTTTTTAATGCTACCGAGCCGGATTCGGGATTGGCAGTTTTTACCCTTAATTACAAAAAAATACAGCAAACGAACGTCGCCTGCTGTATTTTGCATGTTCCCGGACGGACATTTGCAAGTTTCTTCCGGGACAGCTTTATTTTAATTTGCTCGGCTATTTTTCAAGCCATACCGCATCATTAATGTCGTCTTTGCCTGCGTACTGGCTGTCTATGGCCGCTTTGTAATTGGCAGCATTGGTCGTACGTTCCGAAATCGGGTATTGCCAGCGTGTGGCGATCCTTCTTGAATTTCCGGTTCCGACGCCTGTCATGAATTTGGGAAAACCGGTACGGCGGTAGTTCAGGTAAGCTTCCAGTCCTGAATTCATGAAGAATGCAAGGTATTTCTGCGTTAGGATCTGTTCCAGACCGGCCACATTGTTTCCGCTGTATTTCACCAAAGGTTGCGCATAGTAGGTATCAAAATTAAAATCAACCGTATAGCTTGTGAAATCACCGGCTTCCTTGCCGCCGGTACGCGAATATTGCATGGTGTTGGTGCCATCCTTGATGCCATAAAAAGTCATGGAGGCTTTTATCCCGTTCTGATACCACTGTTCGGAATTGCCCGTTGCCCAGCCACGATTGATCCCTTCTGCAATATTGAAACACATTTCAGGGTAACCCACAATGAATACATTTTCTCCCGTGTAAGTGGAATAGTAACGCGAACGGCTCTGAAACGAATAGGCTCCCGGCGCATACCCGGGGCCATTGTTGATCCCCGCCTTCGCAGACATGTCGGAAAGGTCTTCACCGGAACTCGCACCGACGTAAGCTGAATAATCCGACGGGGATTTTCCTGCTTTCAGCTGGGCTCCTGCCGGCTCCGTGGTGATCATCACCCGCGGATCTTTGCGGGCAGACAATAATCCTACATAAGTCGCAGCCATATTCTGGCGGGTGGCATCAAAACCGAAGTTGTCGGGATTGGAAGGATATTTGTTGTAATTGTTGGACACGAACTGCAGATTATCGTTCATGCCGGACAATAACGGGTATTTGCCCGGATTGTTGATGATTTCGGCAAACTGTCCTTTTACGTTCAGGTCGGCATCTGCCTGTTTTTTGCTCAGGCGAATGAGTATCCGCAGTCTGAAGGCATTGATCACTTTCTGCCAGTTGGCGAGTTTTCCGGCAAAGTAAAAATCACCTTCCACCGTTGTTTCTCCTTTGGCAATCAATGCGGTAATGTCGCTGTTGGCTTCGTTCAGCAAGGACAGGATCTGCGTATAGATCTGCTTCTGGGAATCGTATTTCGGATTCAGGTTCGTCCTGCCGGTCAGTGCCTCGGTCATGGGAAGATCGCCCGCTCTAGCCGACATCTGATCCATAAAAAATGCCCGGAAGAATTTGCCCAGTGCAGCATACCCGTTGACGTCTGCTGCGCCGGTTTTCTTATGTTCCAGCTCCATCTGCACCACGTTTTTCAGCGTGGAATAATGGTTTGTAAACGAGGACCACTGGTACTCATTATTGCCGTAGTAGTTGTAATTGATGGCATAAAACTGGTTCCAGCGCATTTCAGCGGAGAACGGTTTTCCGGTATTGTTGTACATGTCCCATTCAATTCCCTGCAGGATCAGAGACGCAGGTGCCGAAATGGCGCGGTTTGGATCTTTTTCGAGATCTTCAAAACTCCTGTCGCAACTGGTTGCTATCAGGGCAGCCAGCGTTAAAAGGATGTATTTTATTTTATTTCCACGTATGGTCAGCATAGTATTTCAGTTTTCTTTGATTCCTGATTAGAATGATAAATTAACATTGACACCGTAACGGCGCATGGAGGGCGTTTGCGGGCTGGACTCTCCGCCGGATGTATACTGATTCAGGTCAATGTCCTTGCTTTCGGCAAAGTACAGCAGGTTTCTTCCGACGAGCGAAACGGAAGCATTTCGGATGAACTTGCTTTTGACAAGCCATTTGGAAGGAATGGTGTATCCGATAACGACTTCCCGCAACATGGCAAACGAACGGCTCATCAGGTTTCCTTCATCAGAGTTGTAATACCGGCTTACCCAGTCCTGAACGTACTGTTTGGTTGTGTTGGGAGCGAACTGCAGTTCGGCAAGGTTGGTGATTTTGCCGTCCACATCGTAATTGAGCGCCTTGCCATTGCTGATCTGAACGCCTTCTCCCAGGTAATTTTTATTGTCCGTCTCACCGTTTTTGAACCCGAGCCAGTCCTGATACCTTGCATCGCCCAGCACGCCCTCAGCCAGTTTGGCGTTTCTGCCGCCGCGGAAAGTCTGTTTCTGGACATAATTGGAAATGACGCCGCCGATACGGCCGTCAACCTGAAAGCTCACATTTACGTTTTTGTATGCAAATTTGTTATTGATACCGAAAACAAATTTCGGATTGATATTTCCCAGATACTGGTTGACAGGCAGATAAACAGGTCTTCCCGATTCATCATTGATGATTTGTCCGTCCTGCGTTCTGGCAAATGCCCTGCCGTAGAATTTATCCAGCCGGTCGCCTGCCTTGAAGAACGTATTCAATGCGTTGACGCCCGGGTAAATGTCCGTCAGTACTTCCTTGAAGGTGGAATAATTGGCCACCACATCCCAGTTCAGGCCGTTGGGGATTGCCAGCACGGAGCCGGTCAATGCCAGTTCAAAGCCGGTCTTTTTGGTTTGGATCCCGTTCACCAGATACGATTCGTAGCCGGTTGTGGAAGAGATCGGCAAGGCAAATATTCTCGGGCCTTCGTGCGATACAAAATAAGTCATGTCCAGTCCGAGCCTGTTTCTCAGCACACGCACATCCAGCCCGATTTCTGTTTGGGATGTTGTGCTTGGTTTCAGGCCCGGATTGTTAAGCGTATTGGTAAAATAGGCCGCCGGGGCGTTGTTGTAAGCAAACGGGGTGGAATAGACAGCGGCATTCTGGTAAGTAGGACCGTCGTAAGGCGAATAGTACTGATCTCCGTACCCGAGCGGATTGACGTCGCCCAAAGCAGGCGTGGTACCGATCGTTGATCGGGTCAGACCATCTTTTACGTTGGCATAAG
Source organism: Dyadobacter sediminis (assembly GCF_005860765.1). GTDB lineage: Bacteria > Bacteroidota > Bacteroidia > Cytophagales > Spirosomataceae > Dyadobacter > Dyadobacter sediminis. The sequence goes on from NZ_VCEI01000025.1 coordinate 729,597, forward strand.
ATGCACGTAATTTAAGGAATGAAATAACTTCCGGAACAGGAAGGTAATCCGAAAGTACGGTAGAACCGGCCACGGACGGATAAAAGAAGGTGTTGTTTCCTGCCGGCAGGGTAGAAAGCTTGTCAACCCGTCCGGTTGTGGACAGGGTAAAGTAATCCCTGAAGGTAAAATCGGCTGAATAATACGCAGAATTCACGCGCATGGCGGAATTGAAATTGGATGTTTTAACCGGCCGGTACGAGTTGTTGAAATTGTAAAGGCCGGGCACGTTCAGGTAATCCGTGGAGCCGTACTGCGAGCTGTACTCAAAACTGCGGATGTTCCCGCCGGCCCAGATTTTGGTATTGAAACCTTCAAAAAGGTCTTTGTCGAATTTTACAAGAATGTCTGTATTGTTCTCAAACAGGTTCCGGCGGTCTTCCCGGTAATCGCCCCTGCGTTCCTCACGTCCGTAAGACCCGGCAGAATAAGGCATTTTTTCATTTCTGAACAAATTCCAGGTGGTTATCTGTGTCCGCAAAGTCGCTTCCAGGAAACTATTGATCTTGTAAGTCATGGCGGCCTGCCCGATGATGTCGGATTTTTGATGGCCGCGAAGCCATTCGTAACTCATGAAATACGGGTTGTTGTAACGCTGGTATTCTGCGTAAATCTGCTGTACGCCTTCTTTGCCGGGCTGCCAGTAGTTGCGCATATCGTCCACGTTCCAGTCGGCGCCAGCCCAGAATACCATGTTGTAAATGATGGAATTGGGCCCATAATTCACGTCCGGGATATTGGGGGAATACTGACGGTTGTACTGGAGATTGGAAGTAAAACTCAGTTTGTCGGAAAACCTGAAATCACCGGTAACGTTAAAGTTCGTAATATTCAGCTTGGTGTTGGGTACAATCCCTTTCTGGAAAGTATTCGATGCAGAAAAACGAAGGTTGTACTTGTCGCCTGTCGATGAAACGGATACGTTATTGGTTGAAAGGATACCGGGTCTTAAGAAGCGTCTCAAATTATCTTTTCCGCGGTTGATCCAGGGCGTTGGCGATCTTACTCCGGTAATCGGGTCCACAGGGCTGTCGTACTGCGTAATGGGCTGTCCTTCAAACCGGGGGCCCCATCCGCCGTCATAATCACCGTCATTCAGCCCGCCGCCCGCTCCGTTAACGAAGGCATAACGGCCGTGATCGCCCGGCCCGTATTCATCCTGAACTTTGGGAATGGAATAAAATCCCTTGTCCATCATGGTTGATGAATTGACGTCCACGGAAAACCCGCGTTTGTCTTTTGTACCTCTTTTGGTCGTAATCAGGATCGCGCCGTTTTTTCCACGGAAGCCATACAATGCGGAGGCACTCGCTCCTTTCAGAACCGAATAGGTATCGATATCATCCGGGCTCACGTTCCACGTATCCGAGTTTACAGGAACGCCATCGACGACGAACAGTACATCCGTGTTTCCGCGCAGCATAATATTGGGCCTTCTCAGCAGTTCCGGCTGCGCTCCGATTGTAAGCCCAGCCACTTTACCCGCCAGCGCATTGATCGCATTTGGTTCCCTGGCCTTGACCGTTGACGTTCCGTCTACCGTCTGAATGGCAACGCCTATTCTGCGTACATCTTTTTTAATTCCTAGCGCCGTTACCACCACTTCATTCAGCTGTTTCAGATCGGTACGCAGTGCGACATCAATCTTTGACTGGCCGTTCACCGCAATTTCCTGCGTGGAAAACCCAACGAAAGAAAAAATAAGCACAGATCTGGAATCAGGAACCGACAATTCATAGGTTCCTTCTGCATTGGTCCCGGTTCCTGAACTGGTTCCTTTTACAATGATACTTGCGCCGGGAATGGCTTCGCCGGTTTGCTGGTCGGTGACTTTTCCGCTTATGCCGATTTGTCCCATTGCCTGAATGGTACCGAGCAGCAGCATCTGAAGAATTCCCGCCTTCAACATGGTAGAATACTTAATCATAGGGTCTGATTTTACATGGAATAAAAATGCAAAGCTAGATCCCCAATATTAAGGTATCATGCACCCAATGTTATGAGTATATGAACATCAGCGGCATGATGCCTGAATTTTATGATAAGTGTAAAAAACCTTTTGTTCAAACGCTCAGCTATGAACGTCAGCTGATGAACGGGAAAGTCATTTATGCCGCAGTGCACTGCGAACTTTGAATTGCATTCCAGATCAGCTATGCGCAATGATTACTTCCACATTGTGCTGCCTGAGCATTTTTACGTCTGCATCTTCAATCTTGTCATCGGTAACGACTTTGTTGATTTTATCAAAACCGCAAATGAATGCCAGACCGGATTTCTTGAACTTGGAAGAGTCGGTGACGATAATGACCTCTTCGGCAATGTCGATCATGATCTGGTTCAAATGAGCTTCCTCCATGTAATGGGTGAAAAAACCGGTGTTCGCCTTCATGCCGTCGATCCCCAGAAACAGTTTGTTGCAGTACAGCTGTTTGAAGTTCCTTTCGGCCATCGGCCCGACAAGCGACATGGAAAATTCTTTCAGGTATCCACCCGGCATATGCACCTGCAGGTTTTCGTATTGAGCCAGATTATTGACAATGTCCAGCGCATTGCTGATTACCGTCAGGTTCTTGAATTTTTCAAGATTGTTCGATATTTCAAAAGTAGTGGTGCCGGAGTCCAGTATGATGCTGTCATCTTCATTGATCAGCGACACGGCCTTTCTGCCGATGAGCCGCTTGATGTCATGATTGATCTTCCTTTTTTCAGTAACCGTCAGGGCAATGTTGTTGGTTTTAAAGGCGCCGCCATGTGCCCTCACCAGTAAATTGCTGTTTTCCAGCTTGTCCAGATCATTGCGGATAGTCACTTCACTTACTTCCAGCAACTCACTCAAATCATTCACATTCACTTCGCCCAGCTCATCGAGTTTCTGCAGTATAAGCGAACGACGTTGCGCAGTCTTTTTCATGGTACCAACCCGTTTATTCGGTTACTTTTTATTAATTCACTGATCTTTTGAGCCTGAAACTTCCGGCTGCCCGGACTAGGTTGTAAAGGTAGCAACATTCAATAATATTACTATTTTGCCTTCCGGCAGTTTGTGCACCTAGCTTCCGGTGCCGTCGTACAATCCGGCGGAAATGACCGGAAGTCCGGTGACATCCGGCCACATGCTTTTGTGAAAAACAGTGGCGCAGGCAGCAGACAGCAGCTGATGTATTTCCGATATTTCCTTTTCGTCGCCAATCCGTTGCAAAACTAGTACATGCTCCGCCGCAGTGCTTATTTGTACGCCTCTGTTTTTCAAAGTAAGAAAAAGAGCTGTTTCCCGGAAGTCTGCGGGAACCGTGTAAAGTCCCAGAAACCGTTTTTTCTGTTCAAAATAATGCGGTACTACTTTCTGAACTTCAATGATTTTCCCGATCCGTTCCAGCATCAGCGGCACCATTTCTTTCGGAAAAGCCGCGTCTATTATAATCAGTTTCAGCTTCTCGTCCTGTATATCAAATATCTGAATGTAGTTGACTGCAAACCGGCTTTTACTGAACAGCTGCAAGATCCTGGCCAGCACAAGGTTCTCATCGTAAGCATAAACCGATATCCGGCATGTATCTGGAAACTGGTTTTTCATAATCAATAATTTAGATCCGGCATGAAACCGGCATTTGTGACCGGCTGATTTACTTTTTAACTTTTACGATGAACGAAACCCTTTTTGTCTCGCGGATAAATGAATGTGCCCCATGACTGTCGCGCCGCGTGTTGCCGTTTTTTGGGTATTCATACGTGCCGTAAAAGGCAATTTCATGCCCGTCCGGACAATCCGGTCTGATCCTGACCTGTGAAGTCAGACGCTGCGCGCCCGACCAGTCATTCCGGGCGAAGTAGCGCATCTGCCGGTCTTCCATGGCTACATAAGGATCTTTCGTATGGAGCTGAAGTCCGAAATCATGCAGCGAGTCCAGTTCGGATCTGGTGAAAATACTGATCCATTCGCCGGGATTGGCGATCCCGTTTCCATTGCCTTCTCCTGCTTGCGTTTTCCCTTCCACTTCCAGATTGACAGGACGGCCATCGGCAATTTTAAAACGGGCCAACGTTGTTTCCGGCGAATAAAAAGGTACTTCCAGCAGAAACAGATCTTTCCTGCCGTTATAACTCACCAGCAATTTGAGCTTGGCCCGATCCAGACCGGCATGCCGGGAGCGAATGCGGAAAGCGGTTTTTTCATGCAAGGCGCCCTGAGCCAGTTTTCCGATTGTGATGGCCGGGTCCATCACTTCCACGTCTTCATCCTGCGCGATCAGTTCCATGTGGACGGAATCCACAGCAGCGCCGCCTTTGTTAAACAGCAACGGGCTGAGCGAAACAATATCGCCGATGCCCGGCATCTTCCGGTCGAGCGTATAGGCAGCCATCGTAATGTGGCCCGGATCGCCGGCACGGTACAAACCGATGTTGCTGTGCTGACCGGTTCCCTGCCACTGAACGCGACCTTTGTTGTCGCTGCGCACACTTTTACGGAAGGTTTTTCGTGCGGGTACATCCAGTTGGATCAATTCAAAAAGGGTATTGGCCGGATAAATGCTGTCGGTAGTGATTTGTACGGACAAGTTTGGAACCGCGGGGCCGTCGGGCAGCCACTTTCTGGTCTGCAAGCTGAACCCTTCCTTTCGCACATCGTCTAGCACTGTAAAGCCGGGTATGTTCCGGTTCGTACTTACATTATAATTCCAGACAGAGAAACTCGGGTACAGATCAATATGATGCCATTTCTCCGGCCTTGCGAGCGGCATCCGGAAATACTTCATGTGAAAATCAAATTGTCCCTTGATATTGACCGCATTGTGAAAACCTCTGAAATAACCTATTCCGTAATGCCAGCTTTCGTAGTTCAGTTCAAGGGTTTTGTAAGCCTGATCAATCTCCTGATCGTGCTGCCGCAGAAAATCTTTGCTTCCCAGATGCATGCGTATCGGCAAGCCCACAAAATTGCGACCCATTTCTTTGAAAGGCGTGTAAATCTGCAAAGCTTTCGGCCCGACGGTAAACGAAGCGGAAGGACAGAAAAACGAAGCGCTTGACAGCAGGTGCGGGTATTTGGAAGCAATCAGCATGGACATAAAACCGCCCATGCTCAGCCCGGAAACGGCACGGGCTTCCCGGTAAGCTTTTGTACGATAATGTGAATCCACATACTGCACGAATTCAGGGAAGTAATCTGCAAACTGCCTGTCTTCCTTTACCGGCGCAATGTCGTACGGGCGCGGATACTGCGCGGGCACAAACCCGTCCCATTTGGCAATAATCACGTCATTGTCGGCTACATAACTTGCAAAATTATCCAGCGAATCAGGCCCGCAGCGTTCATAGTTTCCGTTAAAATCATCATAATAACGTGCTTCACCGGAACGGGAAACTTCGCCTTCTTCAGGGCCATTGTACCGACCTGCATTGCCATGAAAATAATAAATCACTGGATAGCGCCGCTCGGGATGCTGGTGGTAGTCAGCCGGCAGGATCAGGCGGAAATGGCGGTTTTCCTGAAATATTTTGCTGTAATGCATTCCGTCTTCGATGATGCCTTTGTGCCGAAGCTGCTGGGCATGCGCATGTACGAGCACTGAAGCAAACATCAAACCCGTAAGTAACCAGCTCCGGTTCAGGTGGTATTTACGCTTTTTTATCAGATTAGTAAAGCTGTTTGTCAAATTCATGATGCACGTTTTAATCCTTCCTTTTGCCGGTACCCGACAAATCCAGTATGCTGAAAAAGAGCGTGGTCAGGGTGTGTTTCTTGTTTTCTGTCAACTCCTGTTTAAGCTTGTCTGAAAGTGCGTTGTCGTCTTGTGCCCTGGCTATAAGCCACTTGACTTCCGGCGCATTCGTTCCCGGTGTTATTTCCCAGTTTCGCAGCGAATCCTGTTCCGTTTTCCAGGTGTTCAGAAATTCAGCAGCCGGTGCTTTTTTGCCTGAATTTTGAAGCAAGTGTATGCCCAGGTAATTGTTCAGCGCGTTTCGGTTGCTTTCCTTGTCCGGATTCAGCGTGTAAGCCATGATTTCCTGTGCATACCGGCCGGCCTTTTGCGGATGGCCGAGCCGGGTTTCGCAGTAAGCGGCCAGATAGTCGATAAGCCGGTTGTCCGGTGCGTGCGGTTTGCCGGAGCCGAGGTTTTCAGGCCATAGCCGTGCCTTTTCCAGCGACTTCAGTGCATCGGTGTATTTTTTGTTTTCTGCCATTGCAAGCGCATTGGCGAGGTTGGCCACGACGTACAGATTATGTCCTTCCCGCGCACCTTCCTGCGGCAGCACCCGGATTTTGTCCAGTACCTGCAGACAGGTTTTGAAATTGCCCGCATTCAGCAGTGACCTGGCATAATCGATCCCGATGACCGGATTTTCAGTAAATCTTTCGTATGCTGTTCTGGCGTTTTCCAGTCCTTTGTCCTGCATTTTTTGAGTATTGAAAAAACCCGTAAGATAATGCCAGCTGCGCCATTCTTCCGGATCAAGCTGATTGGCTTTTACAAAATCAAGCTGCGCCTGTGCCTTGGCAGTTGCATCGTTCTGGAATAAAATTCCTCTGGCCATGTAGAAAGGCGCATAATCCGGCTCGTCTTTGCAAGCCGTGAACTGCGTTTCTGCATTTTCCTGATCGCCGATGTGCCAGTAAATCAGTCCCAGATAATAGCGGTTTTTCCAGGAAGGAAGTTGCTTTTCCGCCCACTGAAGGACAGGAATGGTTTCCAGGCGAAAAGGAAAAACCAGTTCGGGCGACATATCAATTGCCTGTTTCAGGAATCTTCTGCTTTCCGCCGGTGCCGAATCCCGGTTGAGGTACGCCAGCCAGTAGGAAACCGTAGGGTAGGCGGGAGCCAGTTCCAGCACCTTCATCGCTTCCTGATTTTGTCCCTGATTGATGTAATCCATGGCCAGTTCCAGATACGTTTCATGCGGCAGCTCGTTGCGGATGGCAGCCTGAAAAGCAGTCTGGCTTTCTTTGGCCGGTTGAAGTAAATACTGTTCGAAATGGGCATAATGATTCAGCGGGTCCACCTGCAGCAGATCCGTCCAGACCTGCGCCGCCTGATCCGTTTTATTCAGTTTTCGAAGCGCGGTACCCAGCAATTGGTATGCAACAAGATTATTGCGGTTGTAATCCAGTGCTTTCCGGGCATCAACTTCGGCTTTTTCAACATCCTGATTCTGCAATGCGATACCTGCCAGCTGTGCATAGGCGCCCGAGCGGTATTCCATGGTCCACGAGGCAACCGCCATGGCTTCTTCGGCTTTTGTCAGATCACCCAGCTTGCGGTAAAGTGCTCCGTAAAGGTAATTGGCGCCGCCGTGATAGGTGTTTTCGGCCAGTACCTGCCGGGCAAATTCCAGCCCTTTCGCATAATCTCCTTTTCTGTAATGAAATTCGGCCAGCCGGATCAGTGCACCGCTGTGCGTGGCTTCTTTTTCAAGGCAATCCAGATAATATTGACGCGCCAGCACGTAATCGCGCATGGACCGCGCATCTTCGCCGAGTTCAAAAAGGCGTTCCGCTGAGCGAAATTCCTGCTTGTCAGCTGACAGCAGCGGGCGGTCGATTACGTTTTCCGGCTGAGAGGAATAAACCAGCCTGTCTTTACCGACAGCCACTCTTGTATTTTTCTGGTCATTTCCCGTTAAAGCAATTGTTTTAACATACACTTCCATGGGTTTCAGTTGAAGCGGAGACTGATGAATGCTTCGTCCGGACACAGTCACTTTCAGGGTGTCCTGAATAGCGGAGATTGGATTAATGATTATTTTCATACTGTCACCGCGTGTTTCGACATGGAGCGTACCGTAAGGCGAAGCATCGGCCATTCCGCCTGTGGCTTTTACCGGAAACCAGTATTCGGTTTTTGTTTCAGAATAAAAAGGCCCGAGTGATTTCTGGTTGAACGGACTGTGGAACCCGCTTCTTTCTGCGGCCTGATTGAATGTTACGCCCGATTGAGCCTCAATGTATTGCCCGTCTTTGTCCGTAAGCAGATCTTCCCAGATGGCGCCTTCCCGGGCCCGCGACCAGATCCATAACTTTTTGCCCGGCGCATCGGAATAAGGAGCCCAGTGACCGAAACCAAATTTACGATCGTGCCAGTATCCGCCAAACCAGTTCGTATGCGTGCCCATGACGTGATACGACTTGTCACCGCCGGAATTGACATTTTTGTAATACGACAAATCCACGCCCTTTTCATCAATCGGCCAGGTGCCGGCATTTCCGTCATGACCTACATGGTGCGTACCCGGGAAAAAAAACTGCATATCGTCCGAAGCCCGGAACGCCGCATTTTCCCACGAAAGGTATGCGTCATGAAGCGGCGAGGGGTTATACCACAGACTTTGCGTTTCAAAATAAGCTTTGTCTTTTGGCAGTACAATTTTAACCCGCCACTGCGTACGCGATGCCAGGTCCAGGCCGCCCACCACGCAGGTTACACTTCCGTCGGGATTGTTCTGCATGACATAGTCGACCGGCGCGGCTGCCCACGGCGCATGGCCGAGGTCCAGTCCGAAGTTGTGCTCGATGCCGCCGCTCGTCCAGGGACCGCGGATGCCGATGGAGCGGAATTTCATGACGTGATTGGTGTAAACAAATTCTTCGCCGGTCGATTTCTCCGTTGCACCCATGACTTTGCCGCCGACTTCCGGCAGTACCTGAACTTTGATATAGGGATTTTCCAGCTCCACTACTTTCCAGTTCCTAGACGTGCCCTTGTCCGTGTAGCCATCAAAAACGTAGTAAGGGTAAAAAGGCGAGACTTTTTTGCCGACACCCATCACCGGCACCGGATTCGGGTCCGAAAAGGGATAGGTTTTCATGACCTGTACTTTTTCCGTAATGCTGGCCTTTTGCGCTTGTAAAGCAGGTGAAAAGAGCAGCAGCGCCAGAACAGAACGTACTGTTCCGGCAATTGATGGTGACAATGAGAAACGGGAAAGAGCCTTCACGTAAGAAAATGGAGGTTTTAGGAATGCTGTCTGTGTTATTTTTTGCTTCTGGAAATAAGTCCGGCCAGTTCCATACGGACTTTGTACCATTGCTCCTGATCGTAGCTCCACACGTCCAGCCGGCCGATGGATCTGTCCCCGAACGGTTCTTTGATCAGCTGATCCACAAGCGCGTCGGCACGTTTGGAATTGCCGTCCAGCTTCGCAAGCAGGCGCAGGTATTCGTAATCCTGCACGCCGTCGCGCATCGTTTTCAGCCGGATGGACGGGCAAGGTTCCGATACGTTGGGCACCATGCCGGGTTTGTAGATGACCGAACCGTTTCCGTTGAACGTCCGGTAAGTAAATTCGGCATCTGCCTCGGATGCTTCCTTGTAAAAGTCTTTCCAGGATTCGGGATCGTACCAGCCTCTTTCCCAACCCGCGCCGACACCCCAGCTGATCCATGAATAGGTTTTGTACTTCCAGCAACTCCAGCTGATCGCCCGGTCATTAATCAGGGGCAGATCGATGAATGTCGAGCTGCCTACCCAGCTGTTGAGTTTGTGTTCGTACAGCAACGGACCGTAAAGCCAGTCTTTAATGCCCATTTGCTGATATTGTTTTACCTCGTCAATGTTATAGTTGATCGTATGGGATGCCCAGTCGGTGATGGATTTCCCAATTACGTCCATGGCTTCTTTGGTGTAACCGCCGTCCACCCGGAATTTGGCTTCGGGATATTCCTTTTTGAACAGATCACCGTAAAAAACCATCCGGGACCATGCTTCGGGAAAATACGATTCATCCAGGCCGTTCAGGTAAACCATCAGTTCGGTTTTTTCAGGATTGACCATCGGCAACAAATGCTGGCGTACCTGCCGGATGCTGCTCGTGTAAATGGCCAGGTTGGAAGGGTTGCGTTCTACTGCCGGTTTGCCGGTATCCGGCCAGCCCTTTGTGTCGTGCTTGCCGTACACGTCGAACGGAAGCGCGAACGTTTCAAGCGGCTCGCCATAGCCCGGGCCGTCGCTGTATCCGTGCGCCTTGGTGAATGCCTGTCCGGTGAGGTACTTTTTCAATCGTTTGTCAAATTTATCCCATTGTATTTCCACCTTACCGTTTTTCAGCACCTGGATTTCCGGATCGTAAGTCGGGTCCATGAGCGAAATGCGGTTTCTCTTGAACAGCTGATAAACGGCCAGTTCCTGCTTCTCGTCCATCCGGCTCAGAAAACCCTCGTGCTGCAGACTCGCTTTGAAAAGATTTTCATTCGGCAGTTCAAAATCCCAGATGGTGAGGCTGACCGGGATCTGTTTGGACACGCCGCCGATTGTAGCGGTGATGACGCTCTTGTACGTGCCGGGCCGTGCTTTCTGCGCATCCAGCGGAATAAACTGATCTACCCAGATGATTTGTGAACGCTGGTTGCTGATGCGGTTATTGAAGTCGGGCAAGGTAAAAGGGTAAACCCAGCGCCCGTGGACACTTGCAGAGTCGGTCTGAATGTATTTGAACGGAATCAAAGCGTCGGGGTACCAGCCTTTGCCCAGCGTGGATTTGGGATAGCCTGTGCTGGTGCTCTGTACATTCACCGACCATTCCAGAAACAGCTCCGGCTGGATGTTTAATTCCGTATTTTCGTTTTTAAACGGCGTCATTGCAAGTTTGATCCCGGTCAGTTCCGCATCCGACTCATTCGTCAGTACCAGCTGAAACGACACATATTCCCCGCGTGCTCCGTGCAGGGCAACCGCATTTCCATCATATATCCAGTTTTTATCCAGCAGGTTGTTTATTCCGGACTGGCCGGCTGGAACTCCTTTGAAGCGGTGTTCGATGATTTCATTGCTGACAGGATCGAGCCGGACAGACGAAGGCAGTGCCCGCAGGCGCCACGGATCAGCGCCGTAAGTTTTATTCCCGCAGTTCAATGCGGTGAGGACAATCAAACAGAGGATTAATTTTGCAAATCGGATCATATTCATACTGGTTCAGGAATTTTTGACTTACCGCTTTTATTCTGCAACAGGAAAGATCATGAGCTGGCTCAGCGCTTCGTCTTCGCCCATAACCATGTATTTTCCGTCGGCTGAGGCAGTCAGGGTGCTCAACTGAAAGCCGCGCCACAATATGCCCTGCTCGATACCGGGCTCCACCATTTTGAATTCAGGATTGCCCAGATCCACAAAACCGGCGCCTTTTTCATCGTAATAAAACAAATGCGAATAACCCGGTGCGCCGCCGGCCAGTCCGTACAGCTTGCCGTCGCGCCCGAAAGCCAGCGCCCGCAACCGGTTCATCATAACAGGCTTGCCCAGATTTTTGATTTTTTTGGTGGCGGGGTCCAGCACAAATAGCTGACCGTCACCGGCATTGCCGCCATATAGTTTTCCATCGGGTGCTTTGGCCCAGGCTTCCACCTGTCCGAGTACTTCCCGTCCCCATACGCTTGGCAAAGGCGTTTTCAGAAACTCAAAACGCTTTTTGGCCGGATCAAATGCAAACATCCTGTTGCCCGGCGCACTTCCGTAAACCAGCCCCTGGCTGTCCTGAACAAGGGCTTTGCACAAGTAACCGCCTGGCTCGGAAGCAAAGTCATGCAAATTTTTGAGTTCTTCTGCTTTTGGGGAAATCTCGTCAAACAGCTGCACTTTTCCTGAAGCAATGTTGTAAGTGAAAAACCGTCCGCCCGGATAGCTGATCCCGTACAGTTCAGTGCCTTGGCTGTTACTGAGCAGCGTAAAAATTCCTTCTCCCGGAACAGGCGTGCCCAGGTCTTTCACTTCAATGGCATCCCCGTTGCCGATACGGATCTGTAATAGATGTCCGGTCTGCTGATTGTTTTTCAGATGCGCCAGTGTGCCGGCATACAGCTGATTGCCGGTTCCCTTGCAAAATCCCGTGGCAATGCTCTTCTGCCCCGGAACTGCTTCCTGCAGGTCTTTCGTGGTTGCAAGTGTCCGCTTTGAGATGGATGCAATGAACAGATACGGCGAAAGTCCTTCTTTGGCAGTAGTCCCGCCCAGCACCCGGTCGCCATCCACATACAGGGAAGTGATGGCATTGCGGTACATCGGCAAGCGTTTTTCGGCGCTGTTGGGCAGCGAAATTTCAATAGCAAATGCGTCTTTTGGCGTGAAAAAGGTATACTGGGCAAGCAGCGGGCCCGAACAGGCCAGAGATAAAACCGGCAGAAGTATTTTTTTAGTCAGGCTTTTCATTTCCGGATGTCTTTTTCAGGATTGAACTTGATCAGAAAGGGCGCACTGGAATCGTCCTTGACAGAAATGACGCGCCGGCCGGCGAAGTACATGTTTCCGTCTTTGTCTTTGATATCAGAGCCCGTTGCTTCGGTCATGGTAGTAATCGGATATTCTCTCAGAATGGTCTTCTTTTTCGTGGCTGGGTCGAGTTCTACCAAAACCGTTTTATCTTTCAATACATAGTTGCCATGTCCGCCGATGACGTAGTACAGCTTGCCATTGTTGCCGATGTTCAGGTTCGGCACATAAGGTCCCCATGCCGCTCCCTCGCCGGTGTCGATGACGCCGCCCAGGTCTTCCACTTTGCCAATGCCTTCTTTCTGAGGATGAAATGCAATTACTTTGGCGCCGTAAGTGACGAGGTAAATGATTCCTTTTGCTTCGTCTTTGGCATAGGCCGTTACGCCGGTAATGATTTTTGAGCCGGGTGTGCCTTCAAAAGCAGGCAGGCTTTCGCGGGCAAATACCAGGCTGTCGCTGTCTTTTTCGTATTTCACCAGACGCTGCCGCCAGTCTACATAATAGCAGTTTCCCCACCAGTCGGTAAACAGTACGCGGGGGACGTGCGAACTGGCGAGGCGGCCCATGTCGCGCAGGTTGTTTTTGGCCGGATCGTAAACGAGGAAATGTGCCTGCGGGTAAGTGATGCCATAAAGCGTTCCTGTTTTTGGGTCTATGTCAATGTCTTTTAAACTTTCGTATTGCATGCCGAGTCCCAGGTTTTTCAGATCGCCCGTTTTGGCGTCCCATTTCATGAAAAAACCTCCGGCGTAGCCCTGCGGATGTTCCATCAGGTATTCTTCACGCGACTCGCCGCCATCTGTTGTAAAATAAATGGAACCCTCGGGTGACGCTACGATCTTGGAGTGTATTTTTCCCTGCCACTGAAATGCGCGCAAATTGGCCATTTCCCGGATGAATCCGTTCTGTTTCATCGTGTTTTTTGCAGGGTCAAACGTATACAAGGCTACGTTGTTGCGGTGGTTGGTTACACCGATATGTACGGTGTTGGAAGCGGCATTGTACCCGATCGAACCCCAGGTTGAATGCGCCTCGGGAAAATCAGGGTATTCAATGAAAGCGACGTGCTTGTCGGTAGCGGCAGACGGCTGGGCGAGGAGTATTTCCGTGCCTGCCATCAGCAGCAACCCGGCAATCCAGGATGCCGAGCGCAATCCATTCAGAAAGCAAGAATTCATAATAAGCGGGTTTAGGTAACTGGTATTGATCTGATCTTGTCACAACAAGGCAATCGGACTTTCGGGGTATCCGGAAGATTTACATTACCGGGAACTTCTTGTGCGTTGTGACTTTAACAACAATCCACGCACCCGGAAAAGCGGCATTGCCCGAAAACAAGGCATTTCCATTGATCAATCGTTGTGCAAGCCAGGTACCGGAAAGCCGGAAGGATGACAAAATAACTTTCTCCATAAGCCATTTTAATCTGGCGCTTGTAAAAAACGGGTGGCTAAGTAAGATGCATGCCATGAAGGATAAGGGTTTAGGAATACATTGCATTATCATTATGCTAATGTAAATAAAACTGTTCTAAAATGAAATAAGTATGAAATGTATTTATTTTCATTTTATTTCTTTTTTCTTTCATTGTAAGCTTAATGAAGAGAATTTTCAGACTGGAGCACCTTTAGTTAACCTTGTTCCTGCAAAAAAAAACAACTTTGATCTGAATAGCATTATGCATTGCTGGCTTCTTCAAGTCCCATGAGCAAAGCTGCTGCAATAGTCAGTACAATGCCGGCAACAATGACCGGATGAGGAATGGTCTGGTACAAAACCAGCGATAAGGTAACTGTGAGCACCGGCGCAAGCGCCGTGGTGATGGGAGCTATAATGATTGCCTTGCCATATCGAAAGGCATAAACCAGACACAGGGCACCAAAAGCATTGAGTGACTGTAGAATTGCCGACAGGTAAGGTCCTTTGAATCCCCAGTTGATCGGCTGATCAAAGTTGGTCATGTATAATGCAAAGGGAATCAACAGGATAGACGATAGCATCATGTAAAAATACAGGCTTTCGGCAGACATGATTTCATTGGCAAACCGCATGATACAACCCTGTGCGCCCCAGGCGACTAACGGAATAGCCGTGAACAGCAGCCACGTGTAGCCACTTGCGCTTGCAGTGCCGGCAGGCTGATAGGAAAGCATGAAAATGGAAATCAGCGCGAGCATGATCCCGATCCAGCCTTTTTTGCCCGTTTTTTCATGAAGTAATACAACCGCCAGTAAAATAGTTACGACCGGCGTCAGTGAGAGGATCGGGAAAACGAGGTAGGCGGGTGCAATGCGCAGGGTAAAGAAAAGTACCAGTTGCCCTACAGCGCCCAGAAGGCCGACAGCACTGCCCCAGAGCACAGCGCTTTTGTTGAAATCCAGCTTCCAGTCCTTTAGTTTCAGGGCGGCAAGGGCAGCCGGAATCATGGTTAATGCCCAAACGACATAGCCAAGGGTAGGAGGAAAGCCGTTTTTCTCCGGAATTTCGGTGACGGCTCCCCATACGCCGATGAACAGGACATGAATGATTACGTAAATGGGCCAGTGGTTTTTGCTCCTGCTCATGAAATGCTGATTTCCTTCTGATTGATAATTTTTTTGTCGGGTAAAATTTAAGATGACGGCCTGAAATTCAGGGCGTTGCTGCTTTTACATAAGTGTCAAACCAGCGGATCATCCGTTCGTTCAGGTCGGCTTTGCTGCGCGGGTTCAGGTCCGGCCGCCAGCCGTGCCCTTCGCCTGTATATTGTATGAGTGTGGTATGCACGCCCTGTTTTTTGAGGGCTGTATACATCTCTTCGGCCTGGGAAAAAGGTACCTCGTTGTCCGTCTCGCCGTGCAGGAATAAGGTTGGCGTACTTGCCCGGTTTGCGTTTCGCAACGGCGACCACTGCCACAGCAGGTCAAACCGTTCGCAGGCTCTGCCGCCGAATTCGGATTCCATCAGGGAATGATACAAGGATGTTCCTGCGAAACTTACCAGATTGCTTATCCCGCCATCAGTCACCGCTGCGCTGAAACGGGAAGTCTGGGTGATGATCCAGTTGGTCATGTAGCCGCCGTAGCTCTGGCCGGTCACTCCGAGCTGTTTCGCGTCAAGCCAAGAGTATTCTTTTAAGACAAAGTCTACGCCGGCCATTAAGTCCTGGTAGTCGCCGCCGCCCCAGTTCAGGATGGTGCCGTTTGAGAAGGTTTGTCCGTAGCCGTGGCTGCCTCTGGGATTGATGTACAAAACGGCATATCCGGCCTGCGACAGCAAATGCATGCGTTCGTCGAAATTGTGGCCGAACATGTTGTGCGGGCCGCCGTGGATAACAAGGATGAGCGGATATTTTTGTGTTGCCGTAAAACCGACAGGCGGCATGAGCCAGCCTTGCACGGAAAGGTTATCAAAGCTCCGAAACCGGAAAGTTGAGGCTTGCTGCAGCGTTTTCGTTTCCATCCACGCTGTATTTTCCTGCGTTATCTGTTCCATGACCGTACCGTGATTGCTGGTCAGGAAAACTTCGGCCGGCCGGTTGGTATCAGACTTTATAAATACCATCTCTTCACCGGAGCTGTTAAGACAGAACTCGTAAATGCAGCCTGTGCCGCCCTGAACCATTGTGATTTCTTCTTTGTCGATGTTTACCTGATAAATGGATGTGTCGCCGTGGTCGCCTGCTATGAAAAAGAGGTGCTTTCCTGAAGGGTGCCAGCGGATATGCTCGATTCTCCGGTCAAATGATTTGGTCAGGTACCGGAAGTTGCTGCCGTCCGCGGAAATGAGGCCTATGTGCGTATCCTCGGCGGTACTGTCATTGGTGCCAAAGTGCCCCGAAACTGCCAGAAATGCAATCTGGCTGCCATCCGGAGACCATGCCGGCTGGTAAGTCATGCCTTTGTGCTGCGTAAGGCGGGTGATCTTTAATGTCTGAGTATCGACCGTCCAGACATCGCTCTGCTGAATGTCATCAGGCCGGCTGGTTCGGTTGCTGATGAATGCGATATGGCGGCTGTCGGATGCCCATGTAATGGAATGCTCGTTATAGGGACCGGGAGTAAGCAGTACCGGCGATCCTCCCGCAGCCGGAACAAGGTACAGGTGCGTACAGGCATGGTCGGCATATACCGGCCTGCCCCGGCCACCTTTGGATTTGTAAAGCAGATCATCAATGACCCGGATTTCACTGTTTTCTGTCTCTGACGAAAAGTCGGCACTGAGGTAGGCAATGTACTGTCCGTCCGGCGACCAGATGACGTTTTTCAGCGCCAGATGATTGAAAAAGAACGAAGAGTCATGGCGTTGGGCAAGGAACCGGCTTGCTGCGGTTTTTACCGTATAAATATGCAGTTCCCCGTTACCGGTTTCATACAGGAGTTCGCTGCCATCCGGCGACCAGGTGTGTGCGGCGCCATGGCCCAAAACGGTTTTTGCAGTTCTGTTCGCTGAAACCAGTATAATCAGGTCATCGTATTCATTTTGAACGATGTCGGCTACCGATACGTGGTATACGAGATCGTCGCCTGCCGGAGCCAGCAATGCTGTGCCAACTTTTCTGATTTTGCATAAATCTTCTGTCAAAAGTCCTCGAGGTGAGGCATTCCGTTCCGTCGGGATCATAAAAAGGGTTTAGGTAGCAGTTGTTTTTGCAACATATTCCGGCATTCGGGCCGCTTGCAAGCTAAATGTACGCCATTATTTTTCTCGCAATATATAAGTAAGAATAAATAAATTAAATGAAAGCTTTAAAAATACTTTTTACTTTCGTTTTATGATGTTTAATTTGAAATGTCGTAACAAACGTTTTCAGTTGCGGACAAATAACCGTCTTCTAATTACTGCAGGAATAATGCAAAAAAATCAAGTAAGTGAGTTTACAAGCGGTGGGGAAGCACACACGCAAAGAGAAATTCTGTCACAGCCCGAGCTTTGGCAAGAGGTATTTCACTTGATAAGACAGGAAAGTGAAGGTATAGCCGGCTTTTTAAGACCGGTTCTGCAAAAAGGCAACCTGAGGGTGTTGCTGACCGGAGCAGGCACTTCGGGATTCATCGGCGATGCAGCACAGGGTACTTTGCAGAAAATATGGCAAAGACCCGTTCAGGCCGTGCCGACAACGGAAATCGTCACCCAGCCCGAAACGGTTTTTATCCGGTCGGTTCCCACGCTGCTGATCTCGTTTGCGCGTTCGGGAAACAGTCCCGAAAGTGTCGAAACGGTAAGGCTGGCTAATGCATCCTGTGATGAAATTTATCACCTGATTATTACCTGCAACGGCGAGGGAGCGCTGGCCAATATGAATGCAACTGCTCCCAGCCATTTATATCAGATTGTGCTGCCCGAAGCTACAAATGACAAAAGCCTGGCCATGACGAGCAGCTTTACCTGTATGTTGCTAAGCGTGCTGCTGGTTGCTCATTTGGATTCTATTGAAAGTGAACTGGAAAGGGTGCTGCGCATTGTGGAACAGGGAAATACCATTCTGGAAGAAAAATCCTTGCTGGAAGCACTGGTCATTAAAGGTTTCGAGCGGGTAGTTTTCATAGGCTCCGGTGAATTTCTTGGTATCGCCAGGGAATGTCACCTGAAACTGCTCGAACTGACTGATGGAAAACAGGTGTGCATGTCGGATTCCTTTCTGGGGTTCAGGCATGGGCCCAGAGCCTTTGTAAACGAGCATACGCTCATGGTTTATCTGTTTTCAAGAAAGCCGCACATCCTGCGCTACGAACGGGACCTTGCGGAGGATATATCGCGTGATGCAAGAGAAATCCAGTCCCTGCAGATCGGGGGCATCCATGAAGTGGCACTCCCGCATAGCAGCAAGATTACGCTCAGCATTGATCCGGAAAATCCTTATCAGGTCATTCCTGCCGCGCTTGTGGGGCAGTTGCTGGGTTATTACAGTGCTGTGCATCTGGGGATCAATCCGGACAGCCCGTCAGTGTCCGGATCGATCAGCAGGGTCGTGCAGGGGGTGAATATCTATACGGAATACAATAGTTAAGAACAGGCATGGTAAATTCCAGATTACTCGTTGTTGGCGAACTGAACGTGGATCTTCTTTTAAACCAGATTCAGGCTTTTCCCCAGCTGGGCAAGGAGATCATTGCAGAAGGAATGGATCTGTGCCTCGGCAGCTCGTCGGCCATCATGGCGGCCAACAGTGCAGCCATGGGCGTGGATACGACCTTTTGCGGCGTTGTGGGAGAAGATTACTTCGGTGATTTCATACTGCGGGAACTCAAACGGAAATCCGTCAGCTGCCGCCATATCACAAGATTACAGCATCAGAAAACAGGGTGCACCCTGATTTTGAACTATGGACAGGATCGCGCCAATGTGACGTATCCAGGTGCCATGAATGCGCTGACGATCCACGATGTTCCTTTTGAGAAGCCTGCCGTTTACCAGCATTTGCATGTATCGAGCCTTTTTCTCCAGCAAGGCATTCTGAATGACATTGAGCAGCTTTTTGTAAACGCCCGGGCTGCCGGCATGACTACTTCGCTGGACATGCAATGGGACCCTGCCGAGCAATGGGCATTCGACTATGCCCGGTGCCTGCCGTACGTGGATGTGTTCATGCCGAATGAATCGGAGTTACTGGCGCTTACCAGGACGGGTTCGATCAGCGATGCCATAGAAAAAATAAAACCATACCTGAATACCCTTGCGCTGAAAATGGGTAAAAACGGCAGTATTGGCATTTGCGGTACGCAGCATGTAACGATACCGGCCTTTGAAGTGTCGCATTTTGTGGATGCCATCGGAGCAGGCGACTCCTTTAATGCAGGGTTTATCCGGAAATACATGGCCGGTGCTGCGCTGGAAGATTGTCTGCGCGAAGGCAATCGGATGGGCGCCCTGAATACGACGGCTGCAGGAGGCACCGGCGCATTTGATAACCTTGAAAAAATCAACAAGAACATAAAGGAATACTGGGGAACAGAATCAAGCCTGTCATGAAACTGAAAGAAAAACTACGGGAGTTAACACTGCTGAAAAAAGGCCTGCTGGCTACAAATTATTACGATCTGGAAACCCTTCATGGCGTACTGCAGGCGGCAGCCGACCTGAAACAACCTGTCATCCTGCAACTTACCCAAAGTTCGATTGAGTACATGGGCCTTAAAACGGCAGTGAACCTCGGACGCAACGGACTGGAAGAATTTGGTGTGGAAGGCTGGATACATCTGGATCATGGCGGGTCTGTGGACCTTGTGCAGCGCTGCCTGGACGCCGGTTTTGATTCGGTGATGATCGATGGCAGCGAGCTTCCTTTTGAACAGAACGTCCTCCTGACCAGAGAAGTTGTGGAGCGTGCCAAACGGTATGATGCACATGTGGAAGCGGAATTGGGGTACGTTGCCAAACTGGGACAATCGCATCACACCACAGGCTTTACGCAGCCGGACGAAGCTGCCACGTTCGTAGAAGAAACGGGCGTGGACGCGCTCGCTGTGGCAATCGGTACGGCACACGGATTCTATAAACAGGAACCAAAGCTGGATATCAGTCTTCTGCGAAGCATTGCCGAGAAAACCCCGGCAACCCTTGTCCTGCACGGAAGCTCGGGCGTGCCGCACAATCAGGTACAGCAGGCGATTTCCAACGGAATCTGCAAGGTGAACCTGGCGACAGAAATCAAAAATATCTTTATGGCTTCGCTGAAAGCCGAACTGACGTATAATGAGGATATTGACCTTCGAAAAGTGTTTCCGAAGGCAACGTGCAAAATCACGGAACTTGTTAAGACCAAGCTGGAAATGGTCGGGAACGTGACGGCGTAAGCTGATTTTTGATTTACTTTCCGGTAAATAAAAAATCTTGCTGCCATTCCATGCTTCTGAAATGAAATTACGAGGTGCTGGCATGTAATTTATAGTCGAGATGCACTCGGAAAAACAGCATGTTAACAGCAGCTTTTTTCTGAAAACGGATCAACTGTTCATTACTAAACAGCAACTTACCATGAGATTCATCAGCACAAAACTGCACGGCGTCATCGATTATCTGAGCGGAGTACTTTTTATTGCATCGCCCTGGCTGTTTCATTTCAATGAAATTGAGAATGCATCCTGGGTTATGATCATTATCGGGCTTATGATTATACTGCTTTCGGCATTGACAGACTATGAAGGCGGTCTGATCCGGAAAGTGGCCATGTCAACTCACCTGACCATGGATCTGATTGCAGGCTTGTTTCTGGCAGCATCTCCATGGCTGCTTGGCTTTGCGGACCAGGTGTATCTTCCGCACCTGATTCTGGGGATATTCGAGATGGGCGCGGGCCTTTTTACTTCTCGTCATGCTTTCGAACACAATATCCATAAACCGGGTTTGAACTGAACCGGATTATTTTTGGCGGAATGCTATTAAGGCGGAGCAGATTTGCAATAAAATCTGCTCCGCTTTTTTGTAAAAAAATGAATCTGGCAGCGCAAACTTCCTTTTGAACGAACGTCCGGTGATCGTTATCAAAGCCTCACTTTCAATATTGTTATAAACTTCCTCAATTCGGTTAAATCTGCTTTTTGACGGTTGCGCAACTTTGCATTATCAAAAAACAGCAGGAAAATGAACATTGTCATAACAGGTTCCCTCGGGAACATCAGCAAGCTTCTGGCAGAGGAATTAATCCAGAAAGGACATTCGGTAACCATTATCAGCAGCAAGGCCGGCCGGCAAATGGCGATTGAAGCACTAGGCGCAAAGGCAGCCATCGGTACCATACAGGATGCAGATTTTTTAACAGCTACTTTCCAGGGAGCCGACATCGTTTACCTGATGGAAGCATGGGAAGGCATCGGCAGCCTGTTTGACAATGATGTGGATTTCGTTGCCGCTTTTACCCGGATCGGAAACAACTACAGACAGGCCGCGGAACGGGCAGGAGTAAAGCGTATTGTACATTTAAGCAGCATCGGCGCCCATACGGACCAGGGAACGGGCAGCCTTCGTTTACACAACACCGTCGAGAACATCCTGAATCAGTTGCCTTTGGATACGGCCATTAAATTCATGCGGCCGGTCGGTTTTTTTACCAATCTGTACCGGTACGTACATTCCATAAAAACACAAGGTGCGATTGTTCAGAGCTACGGAGGTGATCAGAAAGAACCCTGGGTTTCTCCGCTGGACATAGCCGCTACGATTGCCGAAGAAATGGAAAAACCTTTTGCAGGAAGAACAGTCCGTTATCTGGCCAGTGAAGAACTATCCCCGAATGAAATCGCCGCAGCCCTGGGAAAAGCCATCGGAATGCCCGGCCTGAAATGGAAGGTTATTCCGCCGGATCAGATGCTGAAAGGCATGCTGGATGCCGGTATGAACGAATGGATCGCTAACGGCATGGTTCAAATGCAGGCAGCGCAGCAAAGCGGCAGGCTGTATGAAGACTATTACCGCAACAAGCCGAAGCTGGGCAAAGTAAAGCTGGCCGATTTTATCAAAGAGTTTGCAATAGCATATCACCAATAATCCATTTAAATGATGAAAACCGTTTTGATTACAGGTGCCAACAAAGGTGTTGGCTTTGAAACAGCCCGTCAGCTCCTTCGGCAAGGGTATTATGTATATATGGCAAGCCGTGATCTGCAAAATGGTCAGAAGGCAGCGGAAAAGCTGAGAAACGAAGGTTTGCAAAATGCCGAAGCTGTACAGCTGGATGTCACCGATACTGCTTCAGTACAGGCTGCACGCCTTGCTATCGGAGAAAAGACGCAGGTGCTGGATGTGCTGATTAACAATGCAGGGATCAACGGCGGATGGCCGCAATCGGCACTGGAAGCAAATATTGACCAGTACCGCGAGGTATTCGATACCAATTTGTATGGCGTTGTGCGGGTGACGCAGGCCTTTATTGACCTGTTGCGCAAATCGCCGCAGCCCCGCATCGTGAATGTATCATCCAGCGGCTGCTCTTTAACCTTGCACAGTGATCCGGGCTGGAAGTATTACAATCACAAAGCGGCACTTTATCCATCCTCCAAAGCCGCATTGAACATGTTCACCATCAATCTGGCATACGAGTTGCGCGATACGCCATTTAAAGTCAATGCGGTGTGCCCCGGCTTTGTAGCGACTGATTTCAACGGGCATCACGGTACGGGCACTGCAGAAGAAGGCGGCATGCGCATTGCAAAGTATGCCACGATCGGCGAGGAAGGACCTACGGGCCAGTTTTTCAGTGAAGAATATAACCCGGAAACAGGCGTAACGCCCTGGTAAGCTATATCAGTTTAAAGTTCAATATATTTACGTCATGAAAACAGAAGCACCTGCTTTGTACCGATTTGAATCACTGAACGATTTCCACCGCGTGTTCGGGCTGCCAAAGCCCGTTCATCCGTTGGTCAGTTTTATAAAGATTGAGGACATGAAGATCAGTCCGGATGCATTACCTCCGTCGATTGTCCTGCCGTTTTACAAAATTGCCTACAAAACCAGCCTGTGCGGCAAAGCCAGGTACGGCCAGAATTATTACGACTTCGGCGAGGGCGGACTTGTATTTACAGCACCCGGTCAGATTTTTGAAAGCCCTGTCAGTCAGGCAAGTTCAGGGTATATCCTGCTTGTTCATCCCGACTTTTTCCTGCGTTACCCGCTGGCCGGAACAATCCGGCAGTATCGTTTTTTTACCTATGCGGCCAATGAGGCGTTGTACCTTTCCGACAAAGAGCGGACAGTCCTGTTTTCTGTTTTCAGTATCATCGAAGAAGAGCTTAACAGCAGAATTGACCACTTCAGTCAGGATGTGCTTATATCCCAGATAGAACTGCTTCTCAATTACAGCAACCGTTTTTACGGGCGTCAGTTCATCACCCGGAAATCTGCGACCAATGACCTTTTACAAAGAATGGAGTCTGTTCTGGATGACTATCTGAATAGTGGAAAGTCATCTGAAAACGGAATTCCGACTGTGCAATTTCTGGCAGAAAAGCTGGACATGTCCGCCAGTTATCTGAGCGACATGCTTCGTTCACTGACCGGAGAAAATGCTTTGTATCATATCCATGAAAAGCTTGTGGAGAAAGCCAAGGAGAAATTGTCTACTTCAAACTTGTCGGTTTCTGAAATCGCTTTTGAACTGGGTTTTGATTATCCGCAGTCTTTCAGCCGTCTGTTCAAAACAAAAACCAGTTTTTCACCGCTCGCTTTCCGGCAATCATTCAACTGAGTTCTGCGCTTAATGACGCATTATTCAGTCACTAAAAATCCGATTACTTTCATTGCCGTTTCTAAATGGATTAGTTTTCGGATAACAGATTTTTAACTCAGAAGTAATAAACAGCTACAAAAAAGCCGCTTATCCATCATGGACATGCGGCGTTTTTTGTTTATGCTGCTTTTTAGCGTTTAACTACTCCGTTACAAGCACTTTAAGCACTTCTGAAAATTCCCTTGACTGTACTTTCAAGAGATACATACCCGCCTGCAACTGGCCGGGCAGGCCTACTTTCAGTCTGGTTGAGTTGTCTTCGGTCTCAGGACGCTGCAACTGGAACTGCATGCCTGCCATGTTTGTCAACTCCAGATCCACTTCGCTTTTGTGGCCGGAAGAGACTTCCAGCATGATGTGGTCTTTGGCAGGATTAGGGTAAATTACCGAGCTGAGAGCTGTGTTACTTTCAGATGCTTCTTCACTTTCGCTTCCCAAACGCGTAACCTGATTTGCCGTATTATCTGTTACAATCACCAGCTGAGGTGCAAAGCCGGACGGGTTTTCTTTACTATGGAAATTCAATAGCCGGATTGAGCCTGTTGATAATGCGAGGCTCACAACTTTGTCTCCGGCTGCTTGTAATCTGACAAATTCAGTCACGTCCAAATCCCTGTATTTCATTTCACTGTTGACTTGCACCCTTGCTTCTGCAGCCGGGTTCAGGGCGTAGGGAGCATTCGCTTTAGTAATTCCGTTTTCGGTCCAGGAATCATCTAAAACGCCCCCGGCAACCAGCGTTACTCCTTCCATGTTCTCGTGATTTTTCCCATACACCCGAAGTTTCGCCGACTTGACATTAGTAATTCCTGGTATGGCAAATTTCAAATAACTTACCCGCTGAAGGTCCCGGGGTGTGCCGTTAAAGCCTTTAATACTAAGCAAGGGATCTGAGCCAAAGTTCTGATTCTGGTAAATTCCATCACGTACTGTGGCATCCTCCTCAGGAGCAAAGGTGAGGGTACGCTGTGGAGAAGGCAGGACTTCAATGGCCGAAACCCGGGGCAGATCCGCTGCTCCGGTCAGAAAGTCGATATTGAGCATGCCGTCTGTGACGTTGACGGTGAAGGTTTCTGCTGTGGCAAGCATTGCTCCGCCGGCTTTGGCAAAGATATCATAGTTGGTCAGCTTGCGGACGCCTTCCATGTTGACGTGAAACTGTCTGCTGCCTTTGCCGCCTTTTTTGCCCGGAGCCCCGAAGTACGTTTCTGCAAAATGCAGGTATACGGTTACCTCGCCATTGGGAACCGGAATGTTATAGCTGAACGAAGGTGAGCAGCGTGCGGATTGGTATAATATGTCATTGCTTGTATTCGGAATATCGCCGGTTGCAATGGAGCTGATACGGTCAATGCCGGCGTAATATTTATCTGCTATGAACAGCTTTTTGGTAGCAGTCATGAATTCCGGTCCGCCCGCATTGATGCGGATCGGGTTTTGTGGTAGTGGCGGGTTTTCGGGAGCCATTTTGACAATCCAGTAATCGTCACCTCCATAGCTGTTTTCTGACTTGTCATAACTCTTTGTCGAGTTAGAAGTACCACCCAGGATAATACCACCATCAGCACTTAGTTCTACCGAGTTCATATCATCATTACCAATTCCGCCAAGAGTCTTGTCCCATAGCTTTGTGCCATTCGCATCTATCTTGATAAGCCAGAAATCTTCTTTCCCTCTTGAAGGCTCCGATTTGTCAGGCCCTATACTGCCATAGGAGCTTCCACCCAGCAAAAATCCGCCATCACTTGTCTTGGTCATCGAATGAAGCTGGCTTACATTATTTACCTCATCACTGTTATCAGTAGGTAATCCTGCACCAATGGTCTTGTCCCATAGCTTTGTGCCATTCGCATCAACTTTTATTATCCAGTAATCTGAGTTGTAATTACTGGCTTCGCTTTTATCTCCTCCAATACCAGAATAAGACCATCCTCCCAGAAGGTATCCGCCATCGTTGGTCTGCAATACAGATTCAAGTTGATCATAGTCAGGACCTCCGTATGTCTTTTCCCACTGCAAAGCTCCATTCTGGTTTAATTTGGCAATGTAGTAGTCTCCTGGGTAATTTAGCTCCACGCTCAAATAACCTCCCAATATATATCCACCATCAGATGTCTGTTCAATGTAGCCACCACCATCATCATAATTATCTGTTCCCAGAACAGAGTCCCATTGTACTTCTCCCGAAGAAGATAGCTTTACTACCCATAGGTCATAGCTATTTGGATAAGCTAATGGTGCTTTGGTTTTGTCATTGCCAATTGGTGACCTGGATACACCTGCCAGAATATAACCTCCGTCTTTTGTTGGTTTCAGCGATTTAAGAAACTCTCTCCTTGGACCTCCAATTGTTTTATCCCATTCAACGGTACCACTGGCACTAAGCTTAATAATCCAGTAATCATACATTTCCTCAAAGTCGGTGCCATAGGGAGGCTGGCTTTTTATTGGACCTACTCCGGAAGTGGATGTTGCACCAACAATATATCCACCATCCGGCGTAAGTTCAATATAACCGTTGGATTCACCCTGATCCCCGCCCAGGGCCAGGTCCCATTGCTTGGTTCCATCAGCAGCCATCTTTACAATCCAAATGTCTGTACCGCCATACCCGGCCTGGCTTTTGTCACCACTTTTGCCGGATTCGGAATGACCAATAGCAATAAAGCCACCATCAGGTGTTTGCTTGACAGATTCGAAATATTCCCGCCCATTACTTCCAAATGTTCTATCCCACTGAATAGCAGGCTGGGCATACACACTTGCCTGTCCAAAGACAATTAAAGTAAGCAGGGACTTGATAAAACGCTTAAAACGTAAAGTATTTTTCATTTAGATTTTTGGTTAGGTAAATTCATAGTTACAAAGTATTATTCCGAGCAATAATCATGCGGATCTGTTATGTGACCTATTTAACGGTGAAGCAGAATAGCTCCAATGCAAACATGGCTTGCATTGGAGCTATTCTGCAGTCGTAAAGTCAGGTATTTTTAAATCCTCGCAAAGTAAGTAAACCTGCTATTTCAGGACTATTCAGTCACCAGAACCTTAATCACTTCCGTTGCTGCTTCCGAATGTATTTTCAGCATGTAAATTCCGGAACTGAGCGACAGACCGGAAATATCCACTTCCACTTTCTGCCCGGCTGTTGCTTTTTCTGCGGTTGTTACCTGGTAATTCCGGCCTGCATGATTTAGCAGGTCAAGGGAAATGTTTTCGCTGTGTTTTGCAGACAGCTGCACGGTAAACTGCTTTCTGACCGGATTGGGGTAAACCGATGAAGGCTCCGGTTCTGCTTCCAGGTTCGAGCTGATTTCTTCGTTGCTTATCCGCGTATTGCTATTGATAACCGGTGCAGTCTGAACAATCAGCTGGGGAGGATTGGAGCTGTTTTCCTTGCTGTTAAATACCAGTCGGGTATTGCGATTGTTCGGGTCGGCCAAAGACAGACTGACCAGGGTTTCACCGGATTGCTGCTGTGCTTTTACATAACTGGTCACGTCTATTTCATAGTACTTGTAAGTATTATCAACTGCAACGTAGCCCAGTGAAAGTGTGGATACCGTCGGGGCGTTGCTTCTGACAATGCCGCTTTCAGTCCAGGTGTCATTGTCAACGCCGTATGCATGTACCGAAATGCTTTTGGTATTTTCATGGTTATGCCCGTAAATACGCAGTTTGGCAGATGTGACAGCCGCAGCTGACGGTAACTGGAACCGAAGGTAGGAGGAACGCTTTGCTGAAAAATCGCTGATGTTGTTCTTTATATCCAGGATTGAAGCCAAGCCATAGTTCGTGAAACTGTAACTGCCATCGCGTACATAAGCATCTGCAACCGGTTTCAGCGTTGAACCGGAAACAGGAATCACTTCAATGGCCGAGACTCTGGGCAGGTCCGTTGCGCCGGTCAGAAAATCAATGTTGAGCACGCCATCTGTAACATTAACCGTAAAGGTTTCTGCCGTAGCACGCATGGCTCCGCCGGCTCTGACGAAGATATCATAGTTGGTCAGTTTGCGGCTGCCTTCCATGTTGACATGAAACTGCCGGCTGCCGGCTCCGCCTTTTTTGCCCGGAGCGCCATAGTAAGTCTCTGCAAAATGCAGGTATACGCTTACTTCGCCATTGGGAACCGGAATATTGTAGCTGAACGAAGGCGAGCAGCGGGCAGAACGGTAAAGCACGTCATTACTTGTATTCAGGATATCTCCGCTTGCAATGCTGCTGGTGCGGTCCAGGCCGGCGTAATACCGATCAGCAATGAACAGTTTTTTGGTAGCGGTCGTAAAATCCTGTCCGCCTGCATTGATCCGGATCGGGCCCGCAGCAAGGGACGGTTCGGGAGCAAATTTTACAACCCAGTAGTCATCACCTCCTCTTGAATTTTCCGTTTTGTTACCGCTCGCATTGGAGCCTGACGTTCCTCCGACAATAAACCCGCCGTCCAGCGTTGAAATCAGCGAGTTTCTTTCTGCGCGGTCAACCAGCGAACCGCCCAATGTCTTGTCCCAGACTTTTACTCCGTTTCCGCTCAGTTTTACAACCCACATGTCCGTCAAGCCCCAGCTGGCCTCTGTCTTGTCACCGCCGCTTCCCGAATTGGTCTGGCCGCTTGCAACGATGCTGCCATCCGGCTGTTCGATTACTGCAAGACAATAGTCATCGCCGGTACCGCCGATAGTCCGGTCCCAGACAATTGATCCGAACGAAGTAAGTTTGACGATCCACATGTCCACGCCGCCCTTTGAATTCTCGGATTTGTCACTGCCGGCGTTTGCCGATGAATAACCACCCGCAACGTATCCGCCATCGGCCGTTTGAATAAGGCTGGTAGGAGCGGGGCCTCCGAGCGTCTTGTCCCAGCTAACTACTCCGTTGGCATCCAGCTTCACAATCCACATATCACTGCCGGTAACGGGTGCTTCTGTTTTGTCAAAACCTATTCCGGAATTGGAGGAGCCGCCCACAATGTAGCCGCCATCCGCTGTTTGTCGGACCGTTCTGCAAATATCCGATCCGGTTCCTCCGATTGTATTGTTCCATTGAACCTGACCGTCCGCTGAAAACTTGATGATCCAGTAATCATAACCGCCAACACTTGCTTCGTCTTTTCCCTGCGCCGGCTTTGCGCCGCCTGTACTGCTCATGCCCACGATAATGCCGCCGTCTGCCGTTTCATGAATTTCACCAAAACCAATTTCAATTCCGGCATCGGAATCTGAAGAAAAGTATTTAGCCCATTGTACGTTTCGCTGGTAGTCGAGCTTTCGTATAAAATAGGCCGTTTCCGTACTGCCGGCAATTGCCAGTCCGCCGTCACTTGTCCTTACTGCCATGTAAACCCAGTCCGGGCCGGAAAGAGGCGTAACGATGTCATCCCATTTCTTTGTCCCGTCGGGCCTGAGTTTAACGATCCAGGGATCTTCCTCAAGGCCGGCCTGCGTGCGGTCACCGCTGACTGGTGCCCATGCGCCGGTACCAGTCAGCAGGTATTCACCGTTAGCATCCTGCATAATCGATTTGAGATCATCATAACCGTTGCTGCCAATGGTTTTGTCCCATTGGATTATAGGCTGGGCAAAAACACTTGCCTGCGCAAATACGATTAGGGAAAGGAAAAATTTAACTAGGGGTTTGCGAAGTAAAGGATTCTTCATCGGATTGTCGGTTAAGTAGATTCATAGTTACAGGTTGTAATTTAGAAAAATCATGCTACCGGCAATACAAATTTATTTAACGGTAAATCTGCTGCGTTCCGGTGCCGGATAAAACCTGTATTTGCTTATGCTTTACAACCCATTCCGAAATATTTCCCGGATTGATCAAAGTGCCGGTTTTTTGTATGATTTGTCCCGGAACGAAGGTGCGGGCAGCTTTAAAAAGCACGATGTCGCTATCTATATAAATAATCTGAGATATGCCTGCTTTGATTCCGAGTAAAATAAGATTCATTTGCATTGAGCTGATTAGCCAATGCATTAAAAAGAAAAGGATGCAGCATACAAGCCGTTTTGTATCATTCCGGAAAGAGCGGTTCATGGCTTTCAGGATCTGCTTTATTTCCCATTTCCGGACCAGGTTGCAGAAAGCAGGGCGGAACTTATTCCTTTTGTCAGCTGCTTTTTAGGCGAAAGCAGCCAAAAAGATTTTACAGGAAGATTCAGCTTATCATTTTGGCTACAAAATACTCCGGTTTCGCTACAAACAACCTGTGTCATTTAAGGAGATTTGCATTCCAATATCAGATAAACAGAGATGACAAAGACCATTTTTATTACAGGCGCATCGGCCGGAATAGGAAAAGCAACTGCCAAATTTTTTGCCGCAAAAGGCTGGCATGTGATCGCTACCATGCGCAAGCCGGAAAACGAGAAAGAGCTGAATCTGCTTGAAAATGTAACGCTGCTGCCGCTGGATGTAAACGATCCGGTGCAAATCAGGAAAACCGTGCAGAAGGCGCTGGCACAAACGCAGATTGATGTGGTCTTCAACAATGCAGGATATGCGCTGCTGGGCGTGCTGGAAGCCATTACAGATGAGCAGCTTGTGGCACAGATGGAAACGAATTTTTTCGGTGTAGTGCGTGTAACACAAGCTTTTATTCCTTATTTCCGGGAAAAAGGTACCGGGCTTTTCATCACGACGGGATCATCGGCGGGGCTGATGGGATTTCCGGTAAGTTCCATGTATGATGCAAGCAAATGGGCGCTGGAAGGATGGAGCGAAAGCCTGTCGTATGAATTAAATGAAGTGGGCATCGGCATCAAAACGATTGAACCCGGCCTGGTTGCAACGGAAATCGGGGACCGGTCCGTGACTGTTTCCCATCCTGCCTATGAAAATTTAATGAACCGGTTTATGGCACTCATTGCACATGGCGAAAACGTAACCACTGCAGAACAGATTGCAGAAGTCGTGTATGGCGCTGCGACCGATGGCCGGAATACCCTGCGTTATGTATGCGGTGAAGATGCAAAAAGCCTGTATGCGCAGCGGCTTGCCGGAGGCGACGAGGCGTTCAGGGAAGCAATGAAAAAAATGCTGGCATAATTACATTCGAACATAATGATGACACTGCCGGTAAAATCATTTCCATATTTACCGGCAGTTAAAAGAATTTATAATGGAACAGAGAAATAAACTCCGCGTTTTTCATTCTATCACGGAAATGCAGCTCGCTTTCGGGTTGCCGCGTCCTTTGCATCCGCTGATCAGCATGCTGGATTACAGTAAAGTGGAAATTACGCGCGAGATGCTGGCGCTTCCGTTTGTGATGGATTTCTACAACATTACTTATAATGAATCGGCGGGCTGCCGGATGCGGTACGGACAAACGATTTACGATTTTGAAGAAGGCGGCATGTTCTTCACGTCGCCCGGACAGCCGCTGACTGGCCTGGAAACGGCTGCTGTAAGTTCCGGTTTTACCTTGCTTGTTCACCCCGATTTCCTGCGGAATTATCCATTGGATGCCAAAATCAAAACGTACGGTTTTTTCGGTTATGCTGTCAATGAGTCGCTGCACCTTGCCGGCAAGGAAAGAGCGATCATCAGCACAATCGGAAAAAACATGGATGACGAACTGAAAACGGCCATCGATGACGTCAGTCAGGATGTGCTGATTTCGCAGATAGAATTGCTGCTCAGTTACAGTCAGCGGTTTTACAAGCGACAGTTTATTACCCGAAAGCCCCTGAACCATGCATTGCTGGAAAAACTGGACAACATACTGGATGCCTATTTCGATGATCAGACCGCGTTGCTGAAAGGTTTGCCAACGGTGCAGTTTCTTGCAGGGCAGCTGAATATTTCACCAAAATACCTGGGTGACCTGCTGCGGACGCTGACAGGCCACAACACACAGCAGCACATTCATATGCGGCTGATCGAAAAGGCTAAAGAAAACCTGACGATCAGCAATCTTACGGTCGGGGAAATTGCATATCAGCTGGGCTTTGAGCATCCGCAGTCGTTCAACAAATTTTTCAAGTCCAAAACCCAGTTATCTCCGCTGGAATTCAGAGCCAGTTTCAATTAAGTCCTTGTAATAAAGCGTTATCAAAATTTTCAGTTCCGCTGTATACGGAATTTCATAAAGCCATTTCACAAGCGTATGCCAATGGTTTTGCCGAGATAATATACGCGCGACACTACAGGTTTCCTTTTTTTAATTCGCCGGCTGCATAATCCACAGCCCTTGCCGTAAGCGCCATATAAAGGATGGAAGGACTCTGGTTTCCTGTGCTGGTCATGCAGGCGCCGTCCGTTACGAACACGTTTTTGCAATGGTGCAGCTGGTTCCATTCGTTGAGAAGCGAAGTTTTCGGATCTTTTCCCATCCTTACGCCGCCCATTTCATGGATGTCCAGGCCGGGAGGCTGTTTGCTGTCATGCGCTTCAATGTCTTTGCAGCCTGCTTTTTCGAGCATTTCCGTGCTTTCTTTCAGAAAATCTTTCAGCATTCTTTCGTCATTATCGTCGTAGCCTACGGAAGTAACCAGCAATGGAATTCCCCATTCATCGACTTTATCGGTGCTGAGCCTCACGTGGTTTTCCGCTTTGGGAACGGTCTCGCCCTGCATGTACATGTAAGTCCGCCATCCTCCCGGTCTGGTAAAAGCTTCTTTCAGTTCCTGTCCGAAAGGCACTTCGGCTGACCCGGCATTCTGGCGC
Organism: Dyadobacter sediminis; assembly: GCF_005860765.1. Classification (GTDB taxonomy): domain Bacteria; phylum Bacteroidota; class Bacteroidia; order Cytophagales; family Spirosomataceae; genus Dyadobacter; species Dyadobacter sediminis. The sequence continues at coordinate 761,715 of NZ_VCEI01000025.1, forward strand.
GCGCGGTATGCGCCTGTGAATGTGGTAAACCCGCCAAAATAGTCCGTTTCCTGTTTATGAAGGTTCCGGTAATTGGCAATAATCGGTTCCGTAGGATTGCGCCCGTAATAGTATTTATCCAGAAACCCGTCCATACCCGCACTGACCGACCCGCGGTAATTGTGAAAACAGATGTATTTGCCAAGCAGGCCGTTATCGTTGCCCAGCCCGTCCGGAAACCTTCCGGAAGTAGAGTTCAGCAGGATCAGGTTGGAGTTCAGCGCGGAAGCATTTACAAAAACAATTTTTGCAAAAAACTCCGTCGCTTCATGCGTTTCGGCATCAATAATCCTGACACCTTTGGCCTTGCCTGCCTTCTCATCATAAATAATGGAATGCACCACGGAATGAGGCCGTATAGTAAGATTGCCGGTATTTTGCGCCCAGGGCAAGGTGGAGGAAACGGAACTGAAATAGCCGCCGTACGGACATCCGCGCATACACATGTTGCGCGCCTGGCACTGGCCGCGTCCCTGTTTCAGATGGATTTCCCGGGGCTGCGTCAGATGTGCCCACCGGGCATGCACCATAAACCGGTCGGGGTAATTCTTTTTGATAGCTTGCTGAACGGCGGATTCCACGCAGTTAAAATCAAATGGCGGAAGAAATTCGCCGTCCGGCATGGCTTCGATGCCATCTTTGCTGCCGCAGATGCCAATGAACTTCTCCACGTGTGAGTACCACGGCGCAACGTCGGCATACCGGATCGGCCAGTCGAGCCCGTAACCGAAACGCGCGGGAGCCGAAAACTCGAAATCGCTCCACCGCTGCGTTGCCCGGCCCCAGGTCAGTGACTTTCCGCCAACCTGGTAGCCGCGAATCCAGTCAAAAGGCTTTTCCTGAACGTACGGATGATCTTTGTCTTTGATAAAAAAATGGGCAGTCGCTTCCTCAAAGCCGGCTGCTTTGGAAATAAGCGGATTTTCTTCCAGAAACCGGTGCGGCATACGTCCCCGGTGTTCCAGTTCCCAGGGCGCTTTGTGGGCGGTAGGATAATCCTGATTGTGTACGATGTTTCTTCCTCTTTCCAAAACGAGGGTTTTCAGTCCTTTTTCACAAAGTTCCTTGGCAGCCCATCCGCCGCTGATGCCCGAACCGATCACAATTGCATCAAATGTATTTTCCTGCATCCTGAATGATGTATTTTAAAACTAAAAAACGGTGAAGCTGAAAATTACCGGGGCGACAGCCAGAGATCGACCGGCTTTTCTACTTTCGGTGCAAACGGAAGCATTACTTTCCTGCCTGTTCCTGCTGATGCATACGCTGCGTAGATGATTTCCAGCACGGCCCGTCCGTCTTCCCCGGTTACCAAAGGCGCTTTATCCTGGCGTACGCAATCCACAAAATGTTTCAGTTCCTGCGGGTAACCTTGGTTGAACGCTTCTTCAAAAACCGCATAGCTCCATCCTTTTGTGGTATCGGCTTTTTCCATGGCATAGCCGTAACCTTCGCGGCTGTATGCAACGGCTGCATTGCCCATAAACAAGTCTGCATAAACAACGCCACCCAGGCCATGTACTTCGCATTTGTCGTCCATGCCGCCGTGTTTGGCCCAGCTGTCTTCAGCCACGGCCGTCACGCCATTTTCAAATTCGACGATCACTACGGAATTATCTTCGCCGAGCGTGCGGCCTTGGTGGAGAACTGTTTTCATAGTTGCGTAAACGCTTGCTGCCGGGTTGTTGCCCAGCATCCAGCGGAACCACGCCAGCGCATGGCATCCCATGTCCATCAATACGCCGCCGCCGGACAGATTGATGTCATAAAACCAGTCGGAATGCGGTCCGGAATGCTTTTCGGATTGTTTCAGCATGTAAATCTCTCCAATGGCTCCTTCTGTCACCAGCTGACGGACGCGTTCGTATTTGGGTGCAAAACATAATTCTTCGGCATACATCAGTTTCACGCCTGCCTCACGGCAGGCAGTCAGCATCTGATCGGCCTCTTCCAGCGTAACGGCCAGCGGCTTTTCGATAATGATGTGCTTTCCGGCTTTGGCGGCGAGCAGGGTTGCTTTGGCATGCAGGAAATTGGGAAGACAGATATCCACAATGTCGCACCCCGATTCGCTGATCGCCCGTTCCAAATCATCATACCACAGACCGATCTGGTGCTTTTCCGCAAATGCTCTTGCTTTTTCAGAATCGCGGGTATATACGGCCACTATTTCTGCCTCGGGTACAAACCGATGATAACTTTCGAGATGGATATCGGAGATGAAACCGGCGCCCAGTATGGTGATTTTGGTTTTTTGCATCAGTAAAGATTTTCAATTTGCTCAATTTAGCATGTTTTCAAGATATTTCATAAATGCAGGCAGGTCGTTGCTCACGTGCAACCGAAACCACGCCGCATTCTTCTCGAATGGCATTCCTGGTTTTTGGATCAGGCACCTGGCCAGGCCGGTCAGGCCGGCAATGGAGCACATTCCTGCATCAGATGCGCTTTTATCCATTATAAATATATAATTTTCTTATTTTTAGTATATTATTGAATAAAATATTGTAAAAAGCAAAGTGTCCGAACAGCCCGCAGGTTCCGAGAAAGCGTTACTGATGCTGTCGTCAACAGGTGACGAAAGCGCTTTTACTTTGCTTTTTCATCTGTACAAAAACAAGTTATATGCGTATGTGCTGCGACTTACGGAATCGGAAATGCTTGCTGAAGACATTGTTCAGGATGTTTTCATGAAGTTGTGGAACGAGCATGCGTCACTTGCAGGCATTGACAATTTTGGAAGTTACCTGTTCCGGATGTCCAAAAACCATGCGATCAATCATTTCCGGAGAATGTCTCACGAAACACTGCTGATTTCTGAATTGTTCCAGGCCGATCCCTCGCACAATGCAACGGAAGATCTGGTCGCGCTGAATGAAACCGAAAAGCTGCTCAGTGCGATTATTGACAAACTTCCTGCGCAGCAAAAGACGATTTACCAGCTCAGCCGGCAGGAGGGCAGGAGCCATGAAGAGATCGCGGAATTACTGAAAATTTCTCCGAATACCGTTAAAAACCACATGGTACAGGCCATGTCGACCATCCGTACGCAGCTTCGGCGGCACTCCGATACATTCCTTTTTCTGGCGCTTGCAGCTTTCTTCGGAAAATAATTTCAGATTTTTTTACATCCGGCTAGTCCCTGCGCAGTTCCCGTTTGTCTTTTATTTGGTCATAGCTGATTTCTGCATGAGAAAGATTTGTCTGGTTTCAAAAGGGCGAAATATAATTTATGTATACAGAAAGGATAAAATACCTGACGGGGAAATTCTTTGCCGGAACCTGCAGTGAAGCTGAAAAGCAGGAACTCGCGGTATGGATAAAGCAGAACCCGGACGAAGTGATCACAGAGGCGCTCGAAAATGAATGGAACGGGTTTGAAAGTGAAACCAAAATGCCCGTGCAGGTTTCTGACAGGATTCTGGGCAACATGATCCCTGCCGTTCCGGAAGAACCTTCGGAAGAAATTACTGAAACCGGTACGCCAGTACGTCGTTACCTCTGGCCGAAAATGGCTGCGGCGGCCCTGATCATTTTGGCAGTCGGGTTATACTGGTGGTCGCGCGGAGATCAGGACCGGCTTGCGCAGCAACGGGCTCCTAAACCTGAACTGGCCGACATTCCGCCCGGCGGGAACAAGGCCATGCTTACGCTGGGCGACGGTTCCAGCATTATGCTCGACAGTGCCAAGAACGGCAGTCTGGCCAGTCAGGGAAATACGAGCATTACAAAGTCCGCAGCCGGGGAACTGGTTTACAACACTTCCGGAAATGCCGACAAAGCCGCTGTCTTCAATACGGTTACAACGCCCAAAGGCGGCCAGTTTCATATTGTTTTGCCGGACGGTTCCAGCGTTTGGCTCAACGCCGCCTCCAGTCTGAAATTCCCGACTGCGTTCAGCGGAAAAGAGCGGAGCGTGGAAATTACCGGCGAGGTATATTTTGAAGTGGCGCACAACGCAAAAATGCCATTTCTTGTAAAAACGGGTGAAACCCGGATTGCCGTTCTTGGAACACACTTCAACGTAATGGCTTATGCGGATGAAAAGGTGATCAAAACCACTTTGATGGAAGGTTCCGTAAAAGTAAGCCGTGCAGGAAAGTCGGCCCTGCTGACGCCCGGTCAGCAGGCGCGGATTACCGCTGTTTCGGACCGTATCGTGGTGGCCAGTGATGTGGATACGGAAAAGGAAATGGCATGGAAAAACGGCTATTTCCAGTTTGAGGACGACAATCTTGAAAATATCATGCGGCAGATTTCCAGGTGGTACGATGTGGAGGTGACTTACGAAGGTAATCCGGGCAAGGAAACTTTTACAGGAAAGCTGCCCCGCAGCGGCAATGTTTCCCGCGTATTGAAAATACTCTCGCTCAGCGGCGTAAAATTCAGAATTAAAGAAAAATCAATTATCGTAACCCCGTAAACCAAAGCAGCAAATATGACAGCATAGACATCCGCAGAAACCTGAAAAACAGGCGCTGTCTCTGAAAAAAAGAACGGGAACGTTGCAACCGCTCCCGCCTGTAAAGAGCCGGCATTACCCAACAATTATTCGCAAACCGTTTAGTACCAACCCAAAACAAAAGTATGAATCACAACTCTTTTATCCAAAAGAGACCCGGACTGTCATGTGTAGCCGACTGTTATCGGAGTCTCCGGGCCACCAGAACATTTTTGGTAATGAAACTGATCTTTATTTTTTGCCTTGCTTTCTGCATGCAGGTGAGTGCCAACAGCGCAGCCCAGAAAATCACGCTGGTTGCACAGAATGCATCGCTGGAAAAGGTTCTGAAAGACATAGAAAGGCAGAGCGGCTATTCGTTCTGGTACAAGTCTGAGCTGATGCTGAAAGCCGGAAAGATCACGGTCTCCATCAAGGACAGCGATCTGGAAAACGCGCTTTCAAAAGTATTGAAAAACCAGCCGTTGGAATATGCCATTGTAGACCAGACCGTGGTTTTGCAGGCCAGAAAGGAAACTAAGGCCATAGCGCCTGTAAAGCAGCTCCTTGAAATCATCAAAGGCCAGGTGCTGGGCTCGGACGGAAAGCCGCTGATCGGCGTGACGGTCATTGTGAAAGCCAGCAAACTGGGAACGACGACGGACATGGAAGGCAATTTCTCCGTCAATGCCGCGGAAACGGACGTACTTGTTTTTTCCTACATCGGGTTTGATACAAAGGAAATTTTGGTTGGAAAACAAAGCACGCTATCCGTCACACTTTCGGAAAGCAATACGACACTGAACGAAGTAGCCGTTGTGGGTTACGGCCAGCAATCCCGCAAAAACCTCACGAGCGCGGTAAGCACCATCAAAACTGAAGAACTTAACCGCGGAGCGATCACGGACGTAGGCCAGCTGCTCCAGGGCAAAGTGCCGGGCCTGAACATTACGGCGAGCGGTGACCCGAACCGGCCGGCAGCCGTAGTCATGCGCGGCGCATCCACGATCAACAGTGCACAAGGTCCGTTTTACGTGATTGACGGCGTGCCGGGCGCGGACATTTCCACCATTGCGCCAGACGACATCGCTTCCATCGACGTATTAAAGGATGCGGCTGCCACGGCCATATACGGTAACCGCGCAGCAAACGGCGTGATTATGGTCACAACCAAAAAAGGAAAAGCAGGCCAGATGCAGATTTCGTATAATTCATACATCGGCATTGAAAAAATTTCCAGCAAGCTCGATATGATGTCGGCCGATCAGTTAAGGTCTTTCCTGGAAAAAAATGATGTAGGCTTTTCGCCCGCCGACGACAAAGGTGCCAATACCGACTGGCAATCGTCCATTCAGAAAAAAACGGCCATTTCAACAAACCATAACCTGTCTTTTAACGGCGGCGGCGAGCACACGACTTACAGTGCAAGTCTGAATTATGTCAAGAAAGACGGTATTCTGCTCAACAGTTCGCTGAGCCGGTTTATCGGGCGTCTGGCCATCGAGCAGCGTGCACTGAAAGACAAACTGAAATTCGGTTTTTCTGTTACGAACTCGCAAAGCAATGCCGACGACATTCCGTACCGCAACACCGTGCTGCTTCAGTCGGCTTCCTATCTGCCGGTTTCGCCGGTCAAGAATGAAGACGGTTCCTATTTTGAAAATTTTCAGAATACGAATTACTACAATCCGGTGGCGATGATCCACAACAGTGAGATGAATACCAAGACGAACAATCTCATCGGAAGCTTCAAAACACAGCTGGAACTGCCTTTCGGGCTTACTTACAACATGGATATTTCCTACCTGAATTCAACCGCATTGCAGGGTTCGTATTACAACAAATATTTTACGAACAACTATAACAACATGTACGACAATCCCGATCCGGGTCTCGGTTTTCATGCCGTGCAGTCGTTCGGAAAAAACGGTCAGGCAAGCAGAAGTTCTTATCAGAATACCAACAAGATCCTGGAAACGTATTTAACCTGGAACAAGGAATTCGGCGATCATTCCCTGAACGCGGTCATCGGTTATTCCTGGCAAAACAACCGGATCGGCGAAGGGTTTCAGGTAACGACCAGCAACCTGCCTGTTGACAATATCACTTACAACAATCTGGCGCTGAGCAATCCATACGGTACGCCCGGTTATCAGATCAGTTTCGGGCCGGATGGTATTTTTCAGGAAACCCAGCTGATTTCGGACTTTGCAAGATTCAATTACAATTACAAAAGCAAGTATCTACTGCAGGGCTCGATCCGGAGAGACGGCAGTTCGGTTTTCGGGGCCAATAACCAGTGGGGATATTTTCCGTCGGTCGGCGCTGCGTGGCGGATCAGTCAGGAAAGTTTTATGGAAAACCAGAATGTGCTCAGCGATCTGAAACTGAGGGCGAGCTACGGAGTGACCGGAAACGCGACCGGCTTCAATGCTTACACCGCACAGTTTATATCCGGAAGCCTGGGAACGTATTACTACAACGGTACCCTTACGGGTGCATTCGGGCCTACAAAATCCGAAAACCCGGATCTGAAATGGGAAAAAACGGCAACTTCCAACATCGGTCTGGACTTTTCGGTATTCGGAAGCAGGATCAACGGATCACTGGAACTGTATGAAAAGAACACGACAGGCATGATTTATTCCTATACCGTAGACCGCATTATCGTTCCGTCCGGCAGCATTGTGGCCAACGGCGGAAGCGTTAACAACAAGGGAATTGAATTCAATCTGAGTGCGAAAATTGTTGACAAGGCCCATTTCAGCTGGACAAGCGGCGTCAATCTTGCGCATAACAAAAACGTGATCACAAGTCTGACCAACCCGTTGTTTGCAGGCGGCGATTCGGTGTTGTTGTCACGTCCGGAAGGCGGCGGCCAGTCCGGAAGATCCTTGCAGATCCTGAAATCGGGCCGTCCTTTGGGGCAGTACTTTGCTTTTCTTTATGCGGGAAAAGATGAAAGCGGCGTATCGCAGTTTGTGGCCGCCGACGGGAGCCTCACCACTACGCCGGTCGTTGGCAAGGACTATCATTACCTCGGAAGCTCGCAGCCCAAATTGCTGATGGGCTGGAACAACAGCATGAAATACGGGAACTTTGATCTGAATGTATTCATCAGAGGCGCATTCGGGAACAAGATCTTCAATGCAACCCGTGCCGATCTGTTCAGGCCGAGCACCGCACAGTACAGCAATATTCTTGTGGATGCGGCGGACGAATCGGTAAAGGATTTCAATGCATACGTTTATTCCTCGCGTTTTCTGGAAAACGGAAGTTTTATCCGGCTTGACAATGCCACGCTGGCGTACAATTTCAGGAAGCTGGGTCCATTTGTCAAAAACCTGCGGGTTTATACTTCTGTGAATAACCTGTTTGTCATTACCAAATATACAGGCATTGATCCTGAGGTAAATCAGGGCGGCATTGCGCCGGGAGTGGATTACAACAACTTTTACCCGAAGACCCGCACGTTTCTTTTTGGCCTGAATATATCGATCTAATTTTTGAAACCATTATGAAAAAATCATACAGAAATATATTCCTTTCCACGCTGGTGATTGCCGCCATGGCTTCTTGTCATGACCTGGATGTACCGGTAACCACCGAGCTGACCACGGACGTTTTTCCGAGTACGGACGAGCAGTTCATTTCCGCTTCGGGACCTGTTTACGTTGCCCTGAGAGGAAATTTCGGAGCAGAAGCATTCCAGATTGCATCTTACAGCACCGATGAAGGCATTATGCCCGCAAGAGGCGGAAACTGGTACGACGGCGGACAAAACCAGACGCTCCATTACCATACCTGGACGGTGGACAACACGTACCTCAACGGGCATTGGTCGTGGCTCTCGACCATTATCGGTGTTGCAAACCAGACGATTTCCATACTGGAAGACAAGCAACCGGAAGGAGCAGCGAAAAACACCAGCATTTCCGAGATCAAAATGGTGCGTGCATTTGCTTATTTCATGATGATGGATGCTTTCGGAAATGTGCCCATTTATACCGAATACGGAGATTTTTCGCCTAAGCCAAATTCGACACGGCTGGAAGTTTTCAATTTCATCGAAAAAGAAATACAGGAAGCATTGCCGAATCTGAGTGAAATATCGGGTGTTTCCACTTACGGCCGCGCCAATAAATGGACTGCCAATGCCTTGCTGGCTAAAATGTACCTGAACGCCGAGTATTATACCGGCACAAAGCGTTACGATGATTGTATTGCCGCCTGCGACAAGATAATGGCGTCTGGATTGTACGCGCTGGAACCAAGAAGCAGTTACCTGAGCATGTTTTACCCGACGAACGGGCCGCAAATGAAAGAGTTTGTTTTTGCAATCCCTTACGACCCGGCGCAAACCAACACTTTTCCTTTCCGCAGTGTCAACAACCGTTCCCGTTACGACATTCCGAGAAGCGAGGTCAAGAAATTCGGTCTGCCGTTTACGCCGGCGGGAAGCGCGAGCACATTGCCGGAATATTATGCCAATTTCAATGACAAGGGAGACATCCGGAACGGACAATGGCTCACCGGCCTGCAGTTCATGAACGATGGCGTTACTCCGGTTACGGTCACCACGACCAACATCGGATACGATCAGTTTTACAGCGGCGACAGCCCTTCGGCTCCGAAGACTTATCAGGTCAATCTGACGCCCGACGTTGTCCTTCGTCAAAGCGTATCGGCTTTTGATGCGGGTAATGATGAAATCGCCTGGCACATGGGGTACCGCAACATGAAGTTTTATCCGGATGCCACTTCGCTGAACCGGAACCAGAATAACGACATTCCGATTTTCAGGTATTCGGACGTCATTTTGATGAAAGCGGAAGCAATCTTGCGGGGCGGAGCACTAACGCAGGGGCAGACAGCACTTTCGCTTGTAAACCAGCTGAGAGCACAACGAACAACTTCGGCACCTTTATCTGCTGTCGACCTTGAATTCATTTACGCTGAAAGAGCGCGTGAATTTGCATGGGAAGGATGGAGAAGAAATGACATGATCCGGTTTGGGAAATTTGAAGGCAAATGGGGCTTCAAAACCGATTCGGATGTTAACCACCGTATTTTCCCGATTCCGCGAGTGGCATTGCAGCTGAACCCGTTGCTGGTGCAAAATCCCGGTTACTGATGCACCGGATTCGGATTTGATCTGATTCTGCTGTCATGCTGAGTAATCCGAAAAAGCCAGGCGATCCCGAAAGGTTGCCTGGCTTTTGTCATCTGTATAAAGCCTTTTATATAATTTCCTTTTTCGAAAGCATCGAGCAAACCTGAATTTGTACGCTGTAGAATCCGTTTCGGCAGTCCGAAAAATGAAATCAGTGCCCGGAACTTACTTTACGGAAAGCTTTACAAGCGCGATATCCGTATTTCTGAATTGTGCTTGTTATATTTGCAGCATAACGATGCAAGATGGTCAGGGAAAATCAGCCGTTGATCATTACAAGCGTTATAGCACTTTCCACAACATTTGCCTTGGTTTAGTTGGCGTATCAGCAGCTGCATTCCAGATACAGTACGGTACACGGCCAGACTTGAAGGAGTCCTTTTCAAGCCCGAATATGTCTGAACATTCTATTGCTGCCCATCCAAGCCTTGCCGGTACATCCGCAGAAAAGAAGTACTCCATTATCATTCCTCATAAAAATTCATTTGAATTGCTAACACGCCTGCTGGCATCCATTCCGGTCTCGGATGATATCCAGATTATCATTGTTGACGACAGCAGCCGGGATGAGCAACAGCAAAAGCTCAGGGATCATGACTTCGGCAGGGAAGTAAATGTCCTGTTTGAAACAGCGGCAAAAGGAGCCGGAAGTGCAAGAAACAAGGCTCTTCGGCATGCCTCGGGAAAATGGTTGTTGTTCGCAGACGCGGATGATTTTTTCTCTGACGGTCTGCTGGATCTGATCAGTCCGTTTTACAACGCAGAGGAAGATGTGGTATTTTTCGGTACGACCAGTGTTTTCAACAATGACATGCACCGGACTGCGTACCGCCATCATCGGTACCACAAGCTGGTCACCGATTATGCCGGAAACCCTACTGCCGACCATGAAGATGCATTGAAGTACTATTTCAATCCGCCCTGGGCAAAACTGATCAGGCGGGAAATGGTGGAGAAGCACAAGATCCGGTTTCAGGAAATCCTGGCCTCCAATGATATTTTCTTTTCCATGAACTGCGGCTTCCGGGCCCGGAAAATTGCGGCCACAACCAAAGTACTTTATACCATAACCGTAACGCCGAACAGCATCAGCAATTCGTTCAGCCGCGAACACTTTGATGCCAGGTTTCAGGCCGTGCTTACAGCCAATGATTTTCTCCGCTCCATTGGTAAAGGCAAATACCAGCAATCGGTGCTTTACTACCTTGGCAGGTCGCACGCATTTGGCTGGAAATATACCCTGTATGTGTTGAAAAAGCTTGTACGGCACCGTTCCAACCTGCTGATCGGCATTGAAAAGGTATTCGGGTACAAACAAATGCTCAGCCAGCGCGAGAATCCTTCCCTGGTACCGGTTAGCAAGGAATAGCAGCTTCCTTTCCGGTTCGGGAAATGACCGTAATTCAGGTAAAAGCAACGGTAATCCCAACCGGTTGCTTTTACCTGAATGTTACTGTACAGTCAGAATAATCCTTAACGCACCAGCGACGCATTTGCCTGAAGGTGCTTTTCATTAAACATGGAGCTAAGAATGACCGTGTCGGGAAAATCAGTAAAAAGCTGCTGGAAAATTTCATCTGGCTTCATGGTCTTAGCAGCTCCGCGCAAGGGTGAAAAAAAGATGTTCGGCTTTGTTCCACGGTTTCTAACCAGATCGTCATAACCATCGCTGCCTACAGAATTATCGAACTGAAGTAAATCAAAGCGGTCCAGATAGGGCTCGTGCATTTGCTGAAGGGAACGCTTGTACGCGATTCCCCATGCCCGGATTTTACCTTCCGCTTTCAGTTGCTGAGCCGTTTCGCTGAGTTCGTCAATATGCACCAGAGATTCGAGCGGATTGTGGACGAAGAGATAATCCAGGTAATCGGAGTCAAGTGCACGCAGGCTTTTCTCGAGACTGCGACGCATATCCGCTCCGCGAAAAGGAATGCGGTCATGGAACATATCGGCGCCTTTGGAAGGCTGGTTCATGCGGGCAGGCTGTTTTTTGGGTACAAGATCCAGTTTGTTGCTGCCGCTTCGGAGATACCGGACCAGCGGTTTCAACGGTTTCAGCAGCTGGGATTTCCAGTTGGCCATGATACCGAATTTGGAAGCAATTGTAACCTGGCCCCGGTGTTTCTTAAGGATTTTTCCAACAAATTCTTCGGCTTCTCCATATCCGTAGGAACGGGCGAGATCAAAGTGGGTGATGCCGCAGTCCAGTGCACAATCAATGGCTCTTTTTGCTGTTTTTCCATCTACGGCACCAAGGATCGGTGCGCAGCCGAAGCCTAGTGCCGAAGATTGGATATTTTTTACCAATTCAACTTTTCTCATGATACGGTACGGGTTACTGCGGGTTAAGTGGTTTGTTACTGCTTATGGTGGTAAAATTAACTGTTAATCGTCATTTTGTTTCCAGGAAATGATCGCCCAGGCGAAAAGCCAGTGCGATGAGCGTGGTCGTCGGATTGGACTGTCCGCTGGTCGGGAATACCGAGCTGCCCGCCATGTACAGGTTGCGGGTTCCGAAAACCCTGCAATTCTCATCCACAACTCCTTCTTTGGGCGAAAGGGCCATTCGGGTGGTACCGATGTGGTGCTTGGAATCTCTGATATATGCTTTCCAGTCGTCGGTATAAAGCCAGTCATCGACCTGGATTTTTCCCAAACCCGTTGTCGTGAAATACTGGCTGATCAGTTCAGTGGCAGTCAGAAAAGTATGCCGTACTTTTTCATCGATCGTCCAGTTGATGACGGCACGCCTCATGCCCAGCGCATCCACGTCGCTGCTCAGGCTTACATTGTTTTCCCATAGCGCCTGCGATTCCGTCATCACATTCAGGCGGGCCCTTGCATTGGGCGTATACACTTTCCTGTTAATATAATAATGCTTGGCGATGAGCAGAAGTTCGGGCAGGTTTTTTACCAGCTTCAATGCCAGCTGAAACTCTTTCCATGTAAGCTGGCCTCTGATCTGTTTTCTGTAAATTTCCTTGGCGATTGTAAATACGTCATTTTCTTGTGTGTAAAACTCAACAAATGCGCTGCTGTTCAGCATGCTGTGCTTTTTCTGGAAATCATCGGAAAAGAAAAATCTCGGCATGATACGCGTTTTTCCCAGGTAAAAATAGTTGAGATAGGATTGTTGTTTTTTGCCGGAAACCAGCGATCCGACTTCTGCACGCGGGTGATCCTGAAGGAAACGCCCGACCAGGCCATTCCCATTGCCGATTCCGTTCGGGAGCTGCGTATCGGAAACCAGAAGCAGCCGGGCATTTTCAATGCCGCCACAAGCCAGCACATAGCGTTTGGCCTTTATGGTCCCGGTCTTTTTACTGAAATTTTTGAAAACGACCGATTCCACACCGGAGTGATCGGGCGTGAGCATCAGGTCTGTAACATTGGCATTTTTAACAAGCGTCACATGCGCGGACTTCCCGATTTCCTTGCGGTACTGTTCCCGCAGGTTTGGCAGCGGGCTCCATTTGGAGAACCTGAATTGCAGTTCGTCCATGGTATTCAGGCGCTTCTCTTTCAGCAATGCAAAAATGTCTTTTTCATAGCCGGTCGGATCCAGGTTGAGAAAGCGGTCTGCATTTGCATAATACTTGTGCAGGGAATCGTAGCATATAGGCCAGCCGGTGTTGGGCAGCCAGTCGCGCCGGGTAAAATCGATCCTGTCGAGCGGAAGCGATTGTCCGCCCCAGCGGGTAGTGGAGCCTCCAAATACACGGAAGCGGCCATTGTTTGCTCCTTCAAAAGAGCTAAAGGGCGTAATTACCTTGTACAGTTCCTGATTCTGATCGGTAATCTGCTCTCCGCCGGCTTCCAGGACTACGACTTTGTACGAAGAATTGTACAGTTTGGTAAGAATTGCGAGTGAAGCTGCGCCACTGCCGATTATACATATATCCGCCTCCAATCCAAGCGGAGCACTGTCATCATTGAAATCAATAATCATGTAGAAATAATTTAAAAAGTAATCAGGCCATGATGTTTGCTTTAATGCCGACATCTCACCAGTCAACACTTGCCGCCAGACACTCGGATATCCAATAAAATTACGGGTAGCCGCGATTGAAGCTATTTTTTACCGGATAATAAGATTGCAGATCCGGCAAAAAGCATTTCAAGCCATAAACCATTTCGTGGCCAGCCCGTATTCAATCAGATCGTTATTATTCTATATGGGTTATTCTTATCTAACAGGAATATAACCGATGATTGCGGTTGTTTTTAATCACTGATATTCCTGTTTTTATTTCAACAAATTCCACTTGGTACGCTTCCCGGCAGTACTGCCTGACTGACAGCTGCCATTCAGCAGAAACAGAAGGCCATAGCTATTGCATAAAAGGCTATATGCCCGAATCCGAATTTACTTTATTTGCAGTTGATACGATTCAAATGCGGTTATCTGCTGTTTTTTGCATCAACGGTAAATGGCAGCAATCCTTTCATAGTCCGGGTTTGCACAAGCCTTGAAATCACACCGGAGCGAATGAGATCAGGGTTAAGATACAGTTATTTCCAATAGGTTGTACCCGTCCGTTTATTTGAAAGTAAAATTTTATCCGGATTTTAGGCACAAACAGAATAGTTGGATAAAAGCTTGTAATTAGTTTGAGGTGTGCGTGCCTGTAAGATCAATTAAACTATAACAGGATTAAATAAAAGCTTGTCATGATGAAATAGAACTTTTATTTTGAACGGTTATCCATATAGTATGGGTGATTATAGTTGAATAGTTGCAGGCAGCTGAACTAGTTGTCAGTATAAGAGCAAAATGGTTTCAAAAGAAGTCAGGACGGATTTTTGCCCTGGTTTTAACCGGTACGCACCGGAACTGTCAAAAGCGTGGAAGTACCGTATGACAGGCAGGAGTAAAGCAACCTTTATCCCGGCTTTATAAAAGATTGAGCAAGTACAATTACTGAACTTCCATTCTGGTCAGGATCGTTATGAAACTTATATTCACTTTCCTATGCACATGGCTTTTCTTTGGTGAAAACCTGCCTTTCGGAAACACGCCGGAAAAAATTCGTCAGAGTGCGGAAAACAGTAGCCCGAAGACACTATTATGGAAAGTTTCCAAAAGCGGTATGCCGCAGCCGTCCTATCTGCTCGGAATCAATCACGTGGTATCGGCAGAATGGCTTAATGATTTTCCCGAAATCAGGTCGGTGATCGACTCCGCTGATGTGTTGATGACCGAATTCTACGGCGATAACGACAAGGCCATTTTCGGAAACAATAAACAGGCCGATTCTGTAAACCGGGCCGGGGTAAAAATAAGGGCAGTTGACTTGCTGACTGCCCGGCAGTACGCGACGCTGGATTCCTTTTTTGTGGCCCGGGTAGGAGAAGGAATTACGAACAATCAGGATGCGCTGGAAATGAACGTCTGGGAATTAAGCAGTGCCATTCTGATGACGCTCCTCAGCGACAAAAGTAAACAAGGTGTAACGCTTCCCTGCATGGACCGGGAATTGTACACAGGTTTCAAAAACAAGCAAAAGAAAGTAACGGCGCTGGACGCAATTGAAAACCTGGAATTCGGGAGCAAGGACAAAGAACGGGGCAAAGAAATACTTTCCCGGTTCGTGGAAGCCAGCAAGACAGGAGATTATCCCGGATGGAACCTTTCAGATACATCTTATACCGCAGGCAGGTTTTTGTACGATTACAAGAAAATGAACCTGGATTACCAGCTGGACAAAGAGGACCCGGAAAGTGTTTCTTTGATAGGCAGCCATACAAGCCGCGAAAGGAACATCAGCTGGATGCCTCAGATCGAATCGGGGATTTCCCAAAACAGATGTCTGATCGCCGTCGGCGCACTTCATCTCTGGTACAAAACAGGTCTGATTTCCTTACTGCGGGCAAAAGGGTATCAGGTGGAGCCGGTATTTATTGCCAAGGTTAATCAGCCGTAATTTCCCGACTGCCTGTGGTAAAATACCGATGCTGACAAGTACAATGGAATTTTTTTAAAAGACGCTAATTGACTGTTCAGATTATTACCGGAAATTTTGTTTTAAAATATGGCTGACAATTGCATAAGACTACTTGTTATCTGTTTCATCACCTTTTTGGAAGGATCAGCTGCATTGGCACAAAACGTGCTGGTTCCTGCATTGCATACATCTTCGGACAGTCTGATTATGTACCTGGATAATCAGCAGGATGAGTTCAACGGTGTTAATAAACTGGGTTCCCGATTCAGTTACAGCTTTGTGGTTGAAAAAGATTCAGCTGTACTTGCGCTGGTATCCGAATCAGATTCGATTTCGATGATACTCAGGCCCCATGTAAATACTTCTTTTCAAATAATAAGAGAATCCGGAAAAGACACGGTAACCTGTACTTTTACCGTTCAGAAACTGGTGAAACCGGCCACTTTTACGGATCAGTATAAAGCAGAAAACAAGGACAAAATCATTATCGAGATTCCGGAAGTATATGAGTTGGTTAACATCATTTTTGCATTAACCGCATATGGTAAAACGAATGCCATTTATAAAGATACAGACTACTATAAGACCGTAATCGGGCATTTTCAGCAGTATAACCGTGATCCTGTCGTACAGGTTATGGATTCACTGCTCAAACTTTCACCGGGTTTTTTCTATCAACATCTGAAAATGGATAGTTACGCATTTGGCTTTTCGGAAAATCAGATCAGAAATACAGGTGTGTATGACCGTATTGCATCAGGAGAAAGGAACGAATTGCAGCCTTATGTGCCTATGCTTCAGACCTTTTCTGAAAAAGCCGGATATCGTGCATTTTATAAAAAACATCTGGATTATTACTCCGGACTGATAAAAGATTACAGGAATTACATCAAAGCAGACAATATGAAAAGCTGGCTTGAAAAAGAGTTTCCAGGCACAAAATATTCGGCTGTCAAAGTCATTTTTTCACCACTGGTTGGATGGAATCAATCCGCTTCCTTTTTTAATGATAATCATTTTTCCGAGGCACAGGCACATGTCAACTTTCCGTTTTTGAACAGCCAGGATCTGAAACAGTCCCGCGATATCCGGCAAGGTCTGCGTATGATGATTGCATTTACGGAACTTAATCATGCATACCTGAACCCTGAAGCGGAAAAGCATTCGCAAACGATTCATGCTGCATTCAATGATTTATCCAGATGGATTACAGCCGGAAAACCCTCAGCCGGATACAATAACAGCCTGGTTTGTTTTGAAGAATACATGAACTACGGGCTGGTTACATTATATTATTCCGATATTCTTAACAAAGAGGCCTTTGAAATCATGAGTGCCCATATTGAAAACAACATGGTCAATTCCCGCGGCTTCGTAAGGTTCAGAGAATTCAATCAGGAACTCCTGCGCTTATATAAAAATAAAAGTTCAGGCCAGACGGTTGCTGATTTATATACTGATATGATCAAGTGGGCATCCAGATAATTACATGCTCATCATTCACGGATGTCTTTCTGTATCAGCAAAATGCAAAGGTTCAAATAAAAGCAGCCGGGGAAAAAGCCATTCATATAGCAGGAACCGGAAATAGCCGCTACATTTTCTTTGCAAGCCTGCTTTTCACGCGCCGGGTATCGAAACCGACTGCGATTTTGAGGTTGAACTGGGTACCGCCGTTATCCTTAATCAAATTGGCAGGGTTGAAAGAAGCCCGGCATTTATAGAAAAGATTGACATTTTCCCAGGAATCGGTCATATTTCCGAAAAAACGGTTGATCTCCAGGCCGATAACCGGACCAGCTCCGTCCAGGGATCGCTTGTCTTCATCGCTCGGCCTTCGTGGCGTGAGTTCATTGAGCGACAAACCGGCATAGGGAACAGCCAGCCATTTGTTTTTGGGAAGCTTGAAGCCATAAGTGATTTCCACCGAAGCAAAATGCGTTTTCATTCCTGTCTGCCAGTTTCCGTTTTGCTCAAACCCGATTTTTGTTTTGTTAAAATCCAGGTTCACGTCAAATACCAGCCTTGATCTTTTCAGGTCCACATTGAGGCCGTAGTCCAGCCCCGTTGCCGTGGTAAAATAATGACTGGATTTACCTGAAAAGTAGCTTTGCGCTATGCCCATAAACATACCGACCTGCCATTTACCCAGAGTGGTTTCTGTGATTACTTCAGGTGTGCTTTGCAGCAAGGCAGCCACTTTTGCTTCCCACTCGGATAATACCTGTTCATCTCCGGACTTTGAAATGCTTTCGGTCATGTCTTTTTTCAGCAGGGAAATTTCATTGTTTACCTTGAAAAAAATGTCGTCCATGGTCTGTTTCACCGGCGCATTCCTTGCGTTGAGTTCGCCCAGTTCCATTGCTTTTAACTTGATCAGCCTGCTTTCATACCCCGACAGATCAAACAGCAGCTGCGCATAACGCAAATTCTTTTCGCTTGAATCGGGCAGGCTCGCCGTTTTCCGGTTGAAGATGGCATCGGCATGGGTGAGCGGAAAGTACCGGCCGAATTTCATCGGCGAAGAGGAATAATCGTAATAGACAATGATATCCGCAAATGCATGCGTTGTGGATTGATCAATGGTAAAATCGCTGAATTTCAACTTGATTCCCGGATGCCATTTAAGCGTATCGGATTGTGCAACGGCCATGTTAAAGATCAGCAACAGGCAGCAGGTTGTGAAAGCAATTGTTTTTAGCACGTTGCGTATGAGGATCAAGGTTGTTAGGTTCCGTAATTTAATACAAATTCCTCTGAAAATCATGCATACAATTCCTCTGAATTTTCGAATGGGGTACCGTTACTGGCAAGCCGGCATGAGGTTGAATACCCCTGTATAAAACGGAAATCAGCCTTGCTGCTTCTGAGTCTTGGCTGTTCCATACATGTCATGTGCCAAAATTTCCAGCCGCGTTTCCGTATACAGGCATACGTTTAGCCGGTCTGCGGAAAAGCGGATACAGACCAGCATTGCGTAGAAACGGTTTAAACCGCAAGATGCGCATTTATGCGAATATTTGCAGTAATAAAGGTTATTATTATACTTAATGAAGAAGTTGCGAACTTAGCTTTAATTTACCTGCCAAAAAATGGAAAAGGATTTGCTGCTCTGGCAAAAATTTAAAAACGGTGACCGGGCTGTGTTTGAATGGATTATCAGGGAACATTACCGCACCTTGTTTGATTATGGCAAAAAATTCCTTTCGGATCGCGATGCACTTACCGACTGCATTCATGACCTTTTCACTTCGCTCTGGGAACGGCATTCATTTCTGGGAAGTACGGACCAGATCAAGCCTTATCTGCTTAAAAGTTTACGGAACCGCATCATCAAGGAAAAGCAGCGCAGCAATCATTTTATTTTTATGGAACAGGAAGACGAGCTGTTCCTGAACGAAGAAGACATTGAATCAAAGATCATTACATCCGAATATACGGAAGAGAAGAAAAAGCAGATCGGCTATGTGCTGCATACGCTGACGCCCCGGCAACAGGAAATTATTTACCTCAAATTCTACGAAAACCTCACCAACGACCAGATCGCCACCGTACTTGCAATCAGCCGCCCGGCCGTTGCCAATTTGCTGCACGCCACGCTCAGGCTGTTCCGGGAAAAGTGGGAAACCCTTCTTCATACTGTTGTTCTGTTTATAGCTTCGTGTTGATTCACAATGCATTATAGAGCTTGGAAAGAAAATTCAGAAAATAATTCAACTTTTTCCATGATTTTTTAAAGGCTTCCGGATTATGCCTATGTAAGTACCGCAATGATGGTACTATGTTATGAAAAATTATGAAAATTATAAACTGGAAGACTTCCTGCTGGATGAGCGTTTCAGAATCTGGGCGGTGCAGCCTGAACCCGCTTCCGATGATTTCTGGACGGAGCTTGGGAAGCATTATCCCGACAAAAGGATGGCCATGCAGCAGGCCCGTGAATTGCTGCTGACCTGGAATCAGACCGGTTCGGAACTTACGGAGGGTGACCTGGAAAAGCAGGTTACACGCATTCTTCACAGTACTGAAACTTCCTCAAACCGTGCATATGCCTTTAAATTTACCCAGACCTGGATTTCCATTGCCGCTTTATTCATCATCCTGATCGGCCTCGGCTGGACCGTTTCCCGGAAAATGCAGTATAAGCAGCCCGCTTCCGGTTACAGCCAGTATGTGCCCGAAGCGACCGTTCCCATGAAAGAAGTCGTCAATAAATCGGGCCGGAAAAGGAAGGTCAGCCTGCCCGATGGCAGCGTGGTTTCGCTTTCGCCTGCCGGCCGCATCCGTTATGCCGCACAATTCATCAGCAACAGAAAAAGAGAAGTGTATTTGTCCGGTGAGGCGTTTTTCGATGTAAAGAAAGATGCTTCCAATCCGTTCTTTGTATACGCACACGGACTGGTCACACGCGTTGTCGGGACCAGTTTTCTCGTAAAAACCACAGCCTCAAAGGTGGAAGTGCTGGTACACAGCGGCAGGGTTTCTGTTCTGGCCATGAAGGACATGGATAACCAGCGAGACCGCAACACCGAACTGCTGCTGACACCGAACCAGCAGGCCATTTTCTCAACCCGGGACAACCTGATTTCAAAATCCATATCAAGCATGCCGCTGGAACTCATCAAGCCTGAATCGCAGAGCGGCTTTGTGTTCCGGGACCAGCCGATCCACAAGGTTTTTGCCACGCTCGAAAAAGTGTACGGCATCCCGATCGTCTACGACAGCTTACTCATGGAAAAATGCGCACTGCACGTGGAACTGAGCAACGAACCATTTTTTACAAAACTCGACATCATCAGCCAGACCATCGGTGCCAGTTACCGCATCAGCGACGGGCAGGTTGTTGTTTCCAGCGAAGGGTGCGAGTAAAACGGATATTCCTGAACCTGTATCATCTTTTAAACTGACATCCTATGACTAAACCCTGCATCTGAATCGGGAACAGATCGGTCACGCATCCAGCATTACGGTTCTGATGCTCCACTCCGTTCAGGCGGTTACGACATGTTCCTTCCGGGAGGAAGGTATTGCTATTAGTATACACCTAAACCAATGCAGTATTATGAGAAAAAGTAGTATACCATTTAAAATTCTGGTAACTGTGATCAAATTCACATGCATTCCATTTCTGGTTTCGCTGATCTGCACAAGCCTTTCCTTTGCCCGCAGCGGACTGGCGCAGGAACTCCTGAACCGCGAAGTCAGCATCCAGGCAGATCAGCAGGAACTGAAAAGCGTTCTGGCCAGCATCGAAAAATCCGCCCAAGTGAAATTTTCATACGTCCCGTCCTTGATTAAAAATCAGAAAGTAACTTTTTCCGCAACCAACCAGACGCTTAAAGTGGTGTTGAAGGAGCTTCTTGTTCCGCTGCAGATCCGGTTTTCGGTTTCGGGTGATTATATTATTTTAAACAAAAAGAAAGAAGATACGCCTGACGCAGCCAAAGAACAGGGATTACTGGTGCCGCTGCCTTACACGGACCAGACAGATATGACGATAAAAGGCCAGGTGACAGCAAGCGACAGCAAAGAACCGCTGCCGGGTGTAAGCGTGGTTGTAAAGGGTACGCAGCAGGGAGCAATTACGAGCGGCGACGGATCGTACAGTCTGGTGGTGCCGGACGAAAGTGCCGTTCTGGTTTTCAGCTTTGTGGGTTACGTATCCCAGGAAATACAGGTTGCCAACCGGTCATTGATCCACGTTACGCTGGAAGCCGACATCAAGGCTTTGAGCGAAGTGGTTGTAACGGGTTACACAACCCAGTCGCGGAGGGATATTACAGGATCTGTCAGTGTGATCGATGCGGACAAGCTGCTGGCAGTTCCGGCCACCAACCTTGCGCAGCAGTTGCAGGGACGCGCGGCAGGCGTTACCGTAGGAACCGACAATACGCCCGGCGGAGGCGTAGCGGTGCGGGTGCGCGGCTACGGCACTCTGGGAAACAATGATCCTTTATACGTGATCGACGGTGTGCCGACAAAGGGCAGCCTGAACACGATTAACCAGAATGACATTGAATCCATCCAGATCCTGAAAGATGCTTCGTCTGCGTCCATTTACGGGTCGCGTGCAGCAAACGGCGTGGTGATCATTACGACAAAAAGAGGAAAAACAGGCGTTCCGAAGTTTACTTTCGACGCGTATTACGGTGTGCAGCGGCTTGCCAGGACAATGGATCTGCTTAATACGGCCGAATATGGCCAGTATCTCTGGCAAAGTAAAAGAAATGCCAATGTCGTGAACCCGGCCACGGGCAATCCGGAGCATGCACAGTTTGGCCGCGGCGCCGAGCCGGTGACTCCCGACTACATCATTCCGGACGGCGCTTCAGCGGACGATCCGCGCGTAAATCCTGCCAACTACAGTTTCAACCGGTACAATGATCCGCAGTTCGGCAAAACCAAATTCTCCATTACCAAAGCAAACAAGGAAGGAACCGACTGGCAGAACGAGGTTTTTGATCCGGCACCGATCCAGAATTACCAGCTTGGCGTTTCAGGCGGTTCGGAGAACAGCAGGTATGCCTTTTCAACCAATTATTTCAACCAGCAGGGCATTTTGATCTACAATGGTTACAAACGCTATTCGGTTCGTGCCAACACGGAATTTACGATCAGGAAAAGACTGCGGATCGGAGAAAACCTGCAGGTCGCATACGGCCAGCGGCAGGGCAATTACGGCAACAACAGCGAGACGAGCCAGGTTTCCAACACATACCGCGCACAGCCGATCATTCCGGTTTACGACATCGGCGGAAACTTCGCAGGAACGTTGGGCAGTAACCTCGGCAATGCCAACAATCCCGTAGGACAATTGATCCGGAACAAAAATAACGGTTACAAAGACCTGCGGATTTTCGGCAATGCGTACGCCGAAGTGGACATTCTCAAAAACCTGACGGCAAAAACCAGTTTCGGAATGGATGCCACGGTTTCTGCCGGAACCTATTTCACGCCCGTGGAAATCGAGCTTGCGCACGGAACGAATGTGAACAGCCTGAGCGAAAACAGAAGTTACAGCTATGCATGGACCTGGACCAACTCGCTGACGTATGACAAAACATTTGGCAGTCATCATCTGAATGTTTTCGCCGGACTGGAATCCATTGATTCTTACGGGAATTTTGTCAACGCATACCGCCAGGGGTTTTTTTCCAATGTGGAAGATCTGAGATACATTGATGCCGGTAACCCGTCCACTTCCACCAACAGCGGTTATGCGACTTCGTCATGGTCGTTGTTTTCCTATTTCGGAAGAATCGATTACGCATTTCAGGACAAATATCTGCTTCAGGGAACGGTCAGGCGCGATGCGTCCTCCCGTTTTCAGGCAGCTTCGCGCTATGCTACTTTTCCGGCGGCCAGCGTTGGCTGGCGGCTTTCGAAAGAAGCTTTTCTGGCCAATGTCGGCTTCATTACGGATCTGAAACTGAGGGCGGGCTGGGGCCAGACGGGCAATCAGGAAATCGGGGACTTCAATGCCTATTCAACTTATCAGAGCAACCCGAACAGCAGCGGCTACGGAATCGGAGGCGCACCGATCGGGTATGTGCAGGGTTTTGATCTGGCCCGGTTCGGAAATCCCAATGCAAAATGGGAAACCACAACGACGGTCAATGTGGGCCTTGATGCCAATCTTTTCAAAGGCAAGTTTGACCTGAGCCTGGATGTTTACGACCGGCAAACCAAAGATTTACTTTATACCAAAGCATACGATCCGCGGCTTGGAGACGCAGCCATTCCTGCCCAGAACATAGCTTCACTGCAAAACCGGGGCATAGACCTCGGCCTGAATTACAATGATGCCGTGATGGACGGACAGCTGACTTACAGCATCGGCGTCAACTTTTCAACTTACCGCAATAAAATTCTGGCGCTCGATCCACAAAACCCGAACGACTTCCTGCCCGGATTTTCCCTGCGCACGCCGGCTGTGACGCGTTCCATTGCAGGCCGCCCGATTTCATCATTTTATGGCTACATCATCGACGGCATTCTGCAGAATGAAGAGCAGGTGGCTGCACATGCGAAGTTTCCCGGATATTACGATTCCAACATTTATATCAACGGCAAAAAGACGCAGGGTGTAGGCAAATTTAACTACCGGGATATCAACAATGACGGCATAATCAATGCAAACGACCAGACTTACATCGGCAGTCCGCATCCGGATTTTACTTACGGAATCAATGCCAATGTCACCTTTAAAAACTTTGACCTGACCATTTTTGCGCAAGGCGTACAGGGTAATGAAATCTTTAACCACGTTCGTTACTGGACTGACTTCGAGGTTTTTCAGGGCAACCGGACCAAGCGGATGCTCTATGAATCGTGGCGCCCGGACAATCCGGATGCCAAGCTGCCGATTCTGGATGCCAATGACGCACAAAGCGGAGAACCTTCCACTTATTTCGTAGAAAACGGTTCTTATCTGCGGTTCAAGAACATTCAGCTGGGCTACACGCTTCCGAAATCTGTTCTGAACAAAATCGGCACCGACCACTTGAAAGTGTATGTACAGGCGCAGAACCTGTTCACTTTTACCAAATACACCGGACTTGATCCGGAAGTGAACCTTAGAAATTTCAACAGCGGCTCCGACCGGCAGATCGGTGTGGATGAAGGTGTTTATCCCACTCCGAAATCAATTATTGTAGGGCTTAGTCTTGGATTTTAAAAAGAACTGACATGAAAAAGACATTCCTCTTCATTACATTGCTCATCGCTTCTTCCTGCGGCGACAGCTTTCTGGAAAAAAAGCCTTTGGGACAATACAGTCCGGACATTATCAAAACCGCATCCGGCATTGAAGGCGCGCTTACCGGTGCCTACGCACTGCTGGACGGCATAGGAACCAGCGGTGTGACTTCGTGGCACGGCGCAGCCTCCAACTGGATTTTCGGAAGCGTGGTGTCCGACGATGCGTATAAAGGTTCAGATGCAGGCGACCAGCCGGAGCAGACTTTTATGGAACGGTATGTGTGGCTCACGACCAACACGCATATTTACGGCAAATGGCGGACTTTGTATGACGGTGTGGCGCGTTCCAACGACGTGCTGAAAACGTTGCCGGAAGTGACCGGCCTTGATGACGCCCGCAAACTACAGATTCAGGCGGAAGCGCGTTTTCTGCGCGGACATTATCATTTCGAGGCTAAAAAAATGTGGGGGAATATTTCTTACATCGACGAGCAGCTTTGGGATACAAGCGACCCGGCGAGCGTGCAAGTCCCCAACACGGAAGATGCATGGCCCAAGATTGAAGCTGATTTCCAGTTTGCTGCAGAAAACCTGCCCGAAACCCAGGCACAGGCCGGAAGGCCCACGAAATGGTCGGCGCTTGCTTACCTCGGCAAATGCCACATGCATCAGGGATTTCCGAAAGGCCAGCCTGATATGGCGCACCTTACTGCGGCAAAAGCGGCTCTCGTTCAGGTGGTCAACAGCGGTAAATACCGGTTGGTTGATCATTTTCACGACAATTTTGCTGCCGAAACCCGCAACAATCCCGAGTCTGTTTTCGAGGTGCAGTATTCCGTAACGGCGGCGGACGGTTCAGGGGGTAATCAGGGCGATGAGCTTACTTATATGTATCCCAATGGCCCGGGCGGCTGCTGCGGATTTTATCAGGCTTCGCAGAATCTGGTCAATGCCTACAAAACGGATGAAAAAGGATTGCCTTTGATAAAGACCTTCAATGATGTGGATGTGAAAAATGACGAAGGGCTGCTTTCGTCGGCGCCGTTTGAGCCATATACGGGCAGGCTTGATGCCCGGCTCGACTGGACGGTTGGCCGCCGTGGCATTCCGTTTATTGACTGGGGTGTACATCCGGGCCGTTTCTGGATTCGGGACCAATCCTATGCAGGGCCTTATTCTTCCAAAAAACAGATCGTCAGCAAAGCCGAATCGGGCAAAACCGGAAACCCGAGACAAAGTACCAACAATTACCGCCTGATACGTTACGACCATGTTTTACTATGGCTGGCAGAATGCGAAGTGGAATTAGGAAACCTCGAAAAAGCACGTGAATATGTGAACATGATCCGAAAACGTGCTGCGAATCCGGACGGGTTTGTAAAAACGGATGCAGGCAAGCCGGCCGCCAATTATGCAGTAGGTCTTTACAATGATCCCTGGACCAGTGCGGCAGATGCAAGGGAAGCGGTTCGTTTTGAGAACAGACTCGAGTTCGCCATGGAAGGCCACCGGTTTTTTGATCTGGTGCGCTGGGGCGTTGCAGTTAGTGTGCTGAACAAGTATCTGGATAAGGAAAAAACATTGCGAACTTACCTCAGCGGGGCTAAATTTGAAGAAAAGCACCAGTATTATCCTATTCCGCAGCAGGCCATTGTATACAGTACAAAAAACGGTCAGGCCACCTTGCAGCAGAATCCGGGGTATTAAAAAAATGACAACAAAGAACCGAATATTCAAATATTTGGTTTTGTTTTGTAAGTAAGGAATTAAATAACTCATTGATGTTCAAAAGCTTGTTTACATACGGTCTTTTATTGCCGCTTGCAGGAGCCATGCTGGCTTCCTGCGGCGGCAAGGTTGATCTGCCGGATGACGTTGCTGCGGAAATGTCTACTTTGGCACAGCCGATCGACTATACCTATGACGTGAAACCCATTCTTTCGGACCGGTGCTTTGCATGCCACGGCCCCGATGCCAATCATCAGAAAGCGGGCCTTCGGCTCGACATTGCGGAAGTGGCATACGAGAAGGAAACGGATAGCGGCCTGAAAGCCATTATGCCCGGCAAGCCCGGTAAAAGTGAACTTGTGCATCGCATTCTTTCAGCTGATCCGGAAGTAATGATGCCGACGCCTGAGTCGCACTTGTCCCTTACCGCACGTGAAAAAGCGATTCTGGTAAAATGGGTTGACGAAGGGGCTGCGTACAAGCCGCACTGGGCTTTTACAAAAGTGGAAAAACCGGAACTTCCGGAAGTCAAAAATGAAAGCTGGGTAAAAAACGACATTGACCGGTTTATCCTGAACAAGCTGGAAGAAAAAAACATCAGTCCCGCACCTGAAGCAGATAAAACCACATTGCTGCGCCGTGCTTACCTTGACCTAACGGGCCTGCCGCCAACGCCGGAAGAAGTAACCGCATTTCTGGCCGACCAGTCTCCCAAAGCTTATGAAAAGGTGATTGACAAACTGCTTGCTTCGCCGCATTACGGGGAGCATATGGCCGTTTCCTGGCTCGATGCGGCACGTTATGCGGATACGCACGGCTATCAGGACGACGGCATGCGCACGGCCTGGCCGTTCCGCGACTGGGTGATCCGGTCCTTTAACCGGAACCAGCCTTACGATCAGTTTGTAACCTGGCAGCTTGCAGGAGATATGTTGCCCAATCCTACGCGCGACCAGATGGTAGCAACCGGATTCAACCGCATGCACCAGCAAAGTCAGGAAGGCGGGATTATTCCAGAGGAATACAGAACGGCCTATGTGACAGACCGGGTGGATACTTTTGGAAAAACATTCCTGGGCATTACCGTAGAATGCGCACGATGCCACGACCATAAGTACGACCCGATCAGCCACAAGGATTACTATTCGCTGTATTCGTATTTCAACAACAACAATGAAAACGGGCAGATTCCGTACAATGGGGAGGCAAGCCCGAGCATTACTTTGCCGACGCCGGAAGCCGAAGTCAGGCTGAAATTCATCCATACCCGTCTTGATAAAGCGAGTTCGGAAGAGCAGCAGCGCGTTGCAGGCGGTGATCCGGATTTCAGGAGATGGCTTGCCGCCGCCGAGGCTCATCCTGAAAAAGCATTGCTTCCGGACTCGCAAGATTTGCTGGGGCATTTTACATTTGATGAGCCGAAAGGTAAAGAGTTCAGGAATCTTGCTGATCCAAAACACAAAGCTACTTCGGAAGGCGATGACAGCTTGTCCAACGTGGCATCCCGACCTGGAAAAATCGGAAAAGCACGTTATATGTACGGCGAAAATGCGGTAGGGTTCGGGGATAAATTTGCTTTTTTCGAACGAAACCAGCCTTTCAGCATCAGCATCTGGCTCAATCTGCATGATCCGGCAGTCAGTGGCTCGCTTATTCACAAATCGAACGGCGTAATGAACGGCTACAGGGGCTGGAATATCTTTCGTGAAAAAGATGGCCGCATCAAACTGACCATGAGCCATGTCTGGCCTGAAAACGCCATTGAAATACAAACCGTTGAAAAATTCCCGATGAACAAATGGACGCAGATCGGGTTTTCTTACGACGGGCTAAGCAAAGCGGACGGTCTGAAATTATACATCAATGGCCTGCCTGCCAAAGTGGTGGTTCATAACGATAACCTGACAGAAAGCATTCTGTACGGAAAAAATAAAACGAACTGGTATGTAGACAAGCTGAATATCGGCCGGTTATCGGATCAGCGCACGAAAAATTTCGAAGTGGACGAACTGAAAATCTACACCCGTCCGCTCACGAGCATTGAAATGCTTGGACTTTACACATTGAAAAACGAACTGGCCGCAGCGATAAATACACCGGCAGCATCCCGGACACCGGCTCAGCTGAACGCATTGAAAGAATATTATTTCAGCAACATGGACCCTGAATCTGCAAAATACCTTGCTGAAAGACGAAAATTGATCGGGGAGGAAACCGAGATTCTGGACAAGGAAATTGATGTCATGGTGATGAAAGAACGCAAGTTTCCGCGCCAGTCGTTCATTCTCAACCGCGGCGCCTATGATGCGCCGGGCAAGCCCGTAAATCCGGATACGCCCGACAGCTTTTTTAAAATACCAAAAAATTATCCCAAAAACAGGCTTGGCCTGGCCAGATGGCTGTTGCACGAAGATCATCCGCTTTTTACGCGCGTAACGGTGAATCGTTTCTGGATGATGTATTTCGGAAAAGGGCTTGTGGTTTCCAGCGACGATTTTGGTAATCAGGGCGAATTGCCTACGCATCCGCAACTGCTTGACTATCTGTCGGCAACATTTCGCCAATCCAAATGGAATGTAAAAGCAATGCAGAAAATGATCGTAATGAGCGCCACTTACCGGCAGGCCTCCAGCGGAACGCAGGAAATGCGTGAAAGCGATCCGGATAACCGGCTTTACGCACGCGGCCCGAGTTACCGCATGAGTGCCGAACAGATCCGCGACAATGCACTGGCTTCCAGCAGCCTGCTCACGCAGCGGATCGGAGGGAAAAGCGCCTATCCGTATCAGCCCAACGGACTTTGGGAAGCACTGGCAACCCGGAACGAAGTGGTTTACAAACAACAGCATGGCGACAGTCTGTACAGAAGAAGCTTGTATACGGTCTGGAAGCGCAGTTCGCCGCCACCGATGATGCTGAATTTTGATGCTGCGGAAAGGCATTTCTGTATTACCAAAAGGCAAAAGACAAGTACGCCGCTGCAGGCGCTGGTGGTCATGAATGATCCGCAGTTTGTAGAAGCATCCCGTGTGCTGGCACAGCAGATGTTCAGGAAAGGCAAAACGCTGGACGAACAGATTTCCTATGCCTTTACGGCGCTTACGAGCAGGCCGCCGAGCAACCGGGAAATGTCCATTCTGAAAGAGCTGTACGAAGAAGAATATTCCGATTTCAGCAGGAACCCGAAACGTGTCAAGGAAATACTGGGCGTAGGAGAGTATCCGGCAGACAAAATGCTTAATCCCGCACAAGTGGCCGCAGGTACGATCGTGGCAAGTACGGTAATGAATTTTGATGAATTTTTGATCAAGAGATAAAGGGAAACAGTTATGAGCTTTTACAGAGAACTTGAAAATCATGTGCACGAGCAGTTAAGCCGGCGGAATTTCCTGTCAAAAACAAGCCTCGGACTGGGAGCTGCCGCCATGGCTTCCTTGCTGAATGCAGACGATTCGATGGCCAAGAAAATAACTGCGGCAACACCCGAAGGCGCTTCATTGCCGTTGGGAAAACCCCATTTTGCGCCCAAGGCAAAGCGGATCATTTATCTGTTTCAAAGCGGTGCACCTTCGCAACTGGAACTGTTTGACTACAAGCCGAAACTGGAACAGATGTGGGGACAGGACCTGCCCGAATCGGTCAGGAAAGGACAGCGGCTGACGGGTATGACGGCCGGACAAAGCAGCTTTCCGCTGGCAGCATCCAAATACAAGTTTGCAAGACACGGCAGCAACGATATGATGATCAGCGAACTGATGCCGTTTACATCCAGCATTGTGGATGATGTAACGTTCATTCGAAGCATGCATACGGAAGCCATTAACCATGACCCGGCAGTGACTTTTTTCCAGACCGGAAGCCAGCAGGGCGGACGGCCGTCGTGGGGCTCTTGGATCAGTTACGGACTTGGTTCCGACAATCAGAATATGCCGTCTTTTGTCGTGCTGCTCTCCAAAGGCCGCAGCGGAGACCAGCCGCTTTATGCCAAATTGTGGAGCAATGGCTTTCTGCCTTCTGTACATCAAGGCGTCGTTTTCCGCTCAGGCCCCGATCCGGTTTTTTACCTGAACAATCCCGACGGCATTGATAAAACCAGCCGCAGAAGGATGCTGAATTCGCTGGCAAAGTTGCAGCAGGCGCAGTTTGAAAAAATCCTTGATCCGGAAATCAATTACCGCATGGCGCAGTACGAAATGGCTTACCGCATGCAGACCGCCGTTCCCGAAACGATGGACATTTCCAAAGAACCGGATTACATTTTCGACTTGTACGGTGAGGAATCGCGCCAGCCCGGTACATTCGCAGCCAACTGTCTGCTGGCAAGAAAACTGATTGAAAAGGACGTGAAATTTGTGCAGCTTTATCATCAGGGCTGGGATCAGCATGGCAACTTGCCGGATGACATCAAAACAATGGCCAAAAGCGTGGATCAGGCATCGGCTGCACTGATCAAGGATTTGAAACAGCGCGGTTTACTGGACGAAACGCTTGTGATCTGGGGCGGAGAGTTTGGCCGCGGCGCTTACTCGCAGGGCAAGCTTACCAAAGATAATTACGGCCGCGATCACCACCCGAGAAGCTTTACGATCTGGATGGCAGGAGCCGGCGTCAAAAAAGGTTTTGTGTTTGGAGAAACAGATGAATTCGGGTACAATGTCATCAAAGATCCGGTGCATGTGCATGATTTTCAGGCTACGGTTATGCATTTGCTCGGCGTGGACCATGAGCAGCTCGTGTTCAAGCATCAGGGCCGCCGCTATCGCCTTACAGATGTGGCCGGCAAAGTGGTAAAACCGATTTTGACGTGATTGTGGGTTGTTAATTTATGGTCATGGATTGATGTTTTTAGTCATGGATAGTTTTTTTAGTCATGGATGGTCATTTATGGTTGTGGGTTGTTGTTTTTGGTCATGGATAGTTATTTGTAGTCATGGGTTGTCATTTATGGCTATGAATTGTTGTTTTTGGTCATGAATGATTATTTGTAGTTATGGATTGTTGTTTTTGGTTATTGGGAGTTTGTTATTGATATAATAATATAGGAGCGGGTATTGCCTGCTTCTTTTTTTGTGAGATTATTTAACGATTGCTTCATTGTGAGGAAACATTGCCAGCTTTGTTTTTGCCTAGTTTTGCACCGTCATAGAGTCCAGTTAGGATATATAGAGTTGGCGTTTGCAGACTTATTATATTGATTCCCATATATAAGTTAACCGAGGAGTAAATGAAAAATGAGCAGGTCCTGCCTGTTCATTTTTTTGTAATCACAGTCGGATTCCGATCTTGTCCAACTGAACGTACCGGATTTCGGAATGCAAAGATAGAGCTTTGAAAATCAGCTTGATAAATTGAATTGACGCGCAATAAGATCAATGTGAAGCCTATAAAAATGGCAATAAGTTCAGGATGATTCCCGGGGCATATCCTCCATTTTAGTCAGGGCCTGTGTGTATTCCTTTGAAGCAAGTTCCGATTTCTGATTAACTCCAACACCTCCCAATGGCAGCCAGCCTTTTTTGATATAATCATTTACGATTACAGCCAGTTTACTCATATCGTTGGATTCAACAATAAGGTATTTGACGGCGTCTTCTGCTTCTGAACTACGTATGTTATATTTTAATTTCATTGTCTGAATCAGATGTAAATTACATAATGAATAAAGAATGCTTAAAATATAAACGGGCAGTTATCCGCGGCCGGTCCGATCATCCGATTGCAAAACAGGTACGGATGAGGATGGTACTGTCGAGGAGCCGGGAGTATTGATGCTTACCGGTCTTTAACAACGGTCCTGCTTTTCAAGGCAAGGTTGAAATGGTTCCATTATTCAGTTAAAAGAATGACGAAATTCCAGCGGCGAGACACTGGTTTTAGTCTTGAAAAGTTTACTGAAAGATTGCAGGTGTTCAAAACCCAGTTCATAGGCAATTTCACTGACGGACAGATTGGTAGTTGAGAGCTTTTCCTTGGCCAGTTCAATCAGTTTGTTGTGCAGATGCTGCTGGGTATTCTGTCCGGTCAGGGATTTGAGCAGGCTGCTCAGGTAACCGGGCGATATGTGCAGGTTCTCGGCAATGTAAGTAACACTCGGCAATCCTTTTTGAGCCAGTGCGCCGCTGTTGGAATAATATGTGAGTAACTCTTCCAGTTTGGTCAGGATTTCATGGCTGGCGATCTTGCGCGTGATAAACTGACGCTGGTAAAACCGTTCCGAGTAGGTCAGCAGCAGTTCCAGCTGGGCAATGATCACACGCTGGCTGAACCTGTCCATATTGGCATGGTATTCCTGCTCAATAGTTTGTACAAGGGTTGTCAGCATCGTCTCTTCCTTGTCCGACAGGTAAAGTGCTTCATAAACCGAGTAACTGAAGAACTCATACTGCCTGATGGTTTTGGCAAGCGGTGTATTCCATAGAAAATCCGGATGGATCAGGATCATCCAGCCTTCCGGTTGGTGCATGACGTTGCCCTTATCCGTTTCCACGCCAAAAACCTGTCCGGGTGCCATAAAAAACAGAACGCCTTCATCAAAATCACTGCTCTGCTGGCCATATCTGAACCGGGTATTGTTGACCCTTTTCATCGAGATCGAATAAAAATCATAGATCAGACTGAACGGGCCTTCTGCAACAGGCCTGTTCAGTTCGTCCAAATTCACCAGGCTGACCAGCGGGTGTGCCGGCTTGGCCAGGCCCGCAGCCCGGTGATACTCCGTAATGGTATGGAAACGGTGAAGCTGGTGATCGTTCATAGCAATTATAAAGTTCGTTATTTTTTATGATATGCCGAAGCCGCCTTTGACCGGATCTGCTGATCCGCTGCGACTTTCACTGCTTCTTACCGGGTATAAATGCCGTTTTCAATATCGTCCAGCAAAGTGGCATGTGCCGGGTGCCAGCTTAACTGTTCCTGCGTCCGGCTGCTCGATGCCGGGCAGTCGATCGCGGCCATGTGCGCAAACCAGCCAAAATGTTCTGCAGCTGCTTCAGGTGCTAGCGAAACGGCTGGAACATGAAGTTGTCTGCCAATGGCTTCCGCAATCTTTCTGACCGTAATGGCTTCTTCGGCAGAACCGTGAAAACGGGTACTTTGTATAGCAGTGTCCGATGCAAGATCATTTGATGCCGTATTTTCCAGCGCCAGTCTGTACAAGCGCGCTGCATCCAGCCGGTGTACGGCGCTCCAATGGTTCAAACCTTCACCAACGTAAGCCGAAACGCCTTTTTCACGCGCAATATTGACCAGTATGGGTATAAATCCGTATTGGTCTCCGTCGCCATGCACCGATGGTGACAAGCGGATCACTGACGTCCGGACGCCCGTTGCCGCAACTGCATCCGCTGCCTGTTCGGAAGCACGGGGCCAAGCAGGGTTGAATGCGGGAATAATATCTTCGGTAGCCAGTTTTCCTGGGCTGACGAGCGCCGTACCCGAAGTCACTACAAACGGGCGGTCGGATCCGGTCAATACTTTGCCGATGGTTTCAATGGCTGTTTGATCCACCCGGCAAACTTCCGGAAACCGGGTAAAGTCGTGAATGAACCCCGCATGGATCACGGCGTCGGCTGACGCTGCGCCACTGCGAAGGCTTTCCAGATCTTCCAGATTACCGCGGTGAACGGCTGCTCCCGCATCGATCAGTTTTCGGGCAGATGCATCCGAACGCGCCAGGCCCGATACCTGATGGCCCGCACTGAGTAATTCCTGCACAATGGCAGTACCGATGAAACCTGTGGCTCCTGTAACAAATACACGCATGATTGATTTTGATTCTGTTTGTGCAAAGATCGGAGGCTTTTACCGGCTGGATTTATCCAAATCTGCGTTTGATTTAGCCAAAACCGTAAAAAGTATACAAACATCCTGCATTCGTATTACCCGTCAGCCTGCTTTTAAAGGGACCTTTGATGCATCATTTAACAACAGAAAAAATGAAAAAGACCATTTTGATTACAGGTGCCAGCAGCGGAATCGGCGCGGCTACTGCGCAGTTATTTTTAAGTAAAGGCTGGAATGTCGTTGCCACCATGTGCAATCTGCAAAGGAAACTTTTCAAGCAGAAAACCGCCTGTTGAATTCCGCAGCCTGAACTGATTCGGAGATCTTTAAATTTATTTACTTGCCCATCCACTTCTTGAAATCCGTAGCTCTTTCCCTGCTGACCAGCACTTCATCGTCGGATGCGGGTCTGAGCGTTAGTTTAAGTTTGTTGTTGAAGTAAGAGTGGATTTGCTGCACTGCGGAGACATTGACCAGAAACTGCCGGTTTGCCCTGAAAAACAGTTTGGGGTCCAGCATGTTTTCCAGTTCGTCCAACGCATAATCGAGCGGAAATTTCTGATTGTTTGCCGTGCGGAAAAGCGTCATTCCTTCCTCTGAATAGAAAAATGCTATTTCACTTACATTCACGGGCAGCCATTGCGACAAATGCCGGACCAGAAACCGCAACCGGTATTCGGCGGGCTGTACTTGCTTACGGAGCTGCTCAATCAGTGAGTCAATGGCGATGGATGAAGATGCTGTTGTTTTTTTGTCACCGTAAAGTTCCCCGTGCTTTTGCAGGCTGGCGGCAAGATCCTGTTTTTTAACCGGTTTGAGCAAGTAATCAATACTGTTGACTTTAAACGCCTTGATCGCGTATTCGTCGTACGAAGTCGTGAAAATGACCGGTGCCGGAACGCTGATCCGCTCGAAAATCTCGAAACTTTGTCCGTCTGCCAGCTCGATATCCATAAAAATAAGGTCAGGCGCGGGATTGTTCTGAAGATAGGAAACGGTACCGGTGACACTTGCCGCGGTACCAGCCACTTTCAATGCCGGTGCTACTTCTGCCAGCAGTTTGGTGAGCTTCAGAACCGCCAGTTGTTCGTCTTCTACAATTAATACATTCATCGGTAAATAAGGAGAATAATGCTCGGAATAAGATTGTTTCAGGCGGAGATCAGCGGTACGGCAACGATAAACCGATCCGCTTCCTGCCTGATCACAGGCGTAGGCTGGCCCAGCATCTGGTACCTTGTCAATATATTGGACAATCCGACGCCATGGGAAGTCACGCGTATGATTTTCTTCTGCAGATTGTTGCTGACGTGCAGGTTCGCCCGTTCGTCCGTATGGATTTCCACATTCAGCGGCATATCGTTCATGACAATATTGTGTTTGACGGCATTCTCGACCAAAAGCTGCAGGGTTAACGGCGGAAGCTGGTAATGCGCCCATACGGGATTTACTTCAATCGTCAGGTTAAAGCCCTTGCCGTGCCGGGTTGTCAGCAAATGGGAGTACGAACGGATAAATTCCAGCTCGTCAGACAGATTAATCAGGTTCTGCTCATTGGCGCGCAGCACATATCGGTACACCGAGCTGAGCTCTTCCACAAACCGTTCGGCAAGTTCGGTGTCCTCACCGATCAGCGCCATGAGCGAATTGAGGCTGTTGAACAGAAAATGTGGATTGATCTGCTGTTTAAGCACATCCATCTGTCGCTGCATATGCATTTCTTTCAGCTCGAACTCGCGCTTTGTACTTGCCCGTAACTGATAATAGGTAAATATGGCTTCGTGACAACCCGCCGAAATGACGTTGGTCACGAAGCCAATAACGAGCACCCACAGCACGTTTTCCGGCTTGTAAGGCAATTTCAGCAAACCGTAGCAATATACCAGCAACAGCATCATGGCCATCATGACTGCCACGTACATAAGCATCGAGTACATGAGCCGCGAACCGAAATCATCGGGTTTGCCAAATCGGTAACGCATGAACTTCATCCACAGTGTCAGCATCAGAAACACCATTGCTCCCCATACGTTGGCCAGTAAGGTAGCTTTGATAAACAGGCCGGTATTCTGAAAATACATGCCTCCAAAAAGAATGTAATTTACGATAATGATCGCCGGGGAGTTCAGCAGGTAAACCAGCACGTCGTACCGGTCAAACTTGGCCCATTGTTTCATAATGCTCATGCAGGATTTACAAAACGAATATACGGAATGGATGCGGCAAGGAACAGCCTATTTTCAGTGAATTGTAATATAACGTCGTTGTAAGTCCGCTGCAATGCCTTTGGCGATGGCACGCCGCCCGAACCATTTCAGCAGCGGTTCGATGGCCGACATCATTCCCGTAAGCCGGGTACCGCTGATCAGGAACATGTAACCCAGGATCAGCGGACTTTGCGGAACACCTTGTTTGTTGGTTTTTCCGTCCCGTGCCAGTCCGTAGGTGATTTGCAAAGTTTGTTCAAATCCCGGGCAGCCGGGAGCAATGCGGCATTGAAACCGGCATTCCGATTGGCTCTGGTTGAAAAACCGGTGTTTGCTGCGAGCCGGTGCAACTGCGGTTTCACCGGCTGACAAACGGATGATTTTTCCATTCAGTTCGATGCTCAGTTCTCCGGAAATACAGGTGAATTCTTCAGAAAAATCATCATGATAATGCAGCGGGTTGCCGGCCCCGGCCGCCAGGCTTACTTCTACCAGTGTGTACCTGCCGCCACTTTCCCGGCTGGTTTCGAGAAACACAACTTCATCTTTCATCAATGGATTGGTGATGGTGCGTGCCGGTTTTTCGAGCGTGTTCATTTTTGTAATTGTTTTCATGGCTGTTGGTTAAAATCGTTTTTTAATTTGACTCCTCAAAATTCAGGGGAAAAACAGTAGCGATAAACCTGTTGCACCTTGAAACGTAATTTGTACAGGCTAAACCGGAAAAGCGGTTCACTGAAGTGATCTGCTATTTTTGTGACCAGTCAGTTTTTTCCTTGGCATCCTTGTGTTTTTCCGAGTGAATCCGGCAAACAAATGATAAATATCAGGCTTTCAACTCGGTTGGCTATTTGATAAAGCAGGCATCATTCCGGACATTCGGACAAAGGTTTGGCCTTGTCCGTTCCCAGTTTCCATACACGTCGGAGTAGACCACGCAAAGCCGGAACGAATCGCTGGTTAATTTCTTTTCCATAAGTCGGGCCAAAGAATCGTTGTCAATGACTTCAATCAAGGATAAACCATTGTTTGCAGGCACCACATAGCCGCTTTCCGTTTCACTTCTTCCAAGACCTTTTGGAAAACCTATTTCGTTGCGGAGAAAATCGAAAGTGCTGTTATAAACGGAATCTCTACATTCCGGATGATGGCCGGCCGGATCCTGAAGGTATTGACATTGTATGAAAAAGAAGTCGAAAGATATGGCCATACCGAAGCATGCTGCTCTCCTGCAATTTTGGTTTGAAATACAGCAACGATCAGAACTGCAAAGCTCAGGAAAGCCGCGGATAAACCGAGTAACAATTCAATACTGATTTTTCTGTTTTCTTCGGATGTTATGATTTTTTATCAGGGTAGCGTTATTTTTCTTTATTCCTGTTTCCTTGCTCCGGTAATCCGGCAACCGGGAAGAAGCCGGTTTTAATCGCACAGATCAGTAAGAATTATATCATTGTGCAAATACCTGCACCCGAGTAACTGGATAATTGATTCTCAAAGAAACAGGAAAGAATTTTTATAAAAACAAGGCAACAGACAGTTATACATTACATTCCGTTTACCCGGGCGGAAGTATCCGCATATTTATGAAACACAAAACCGAAAGCTATACTCAGGAGGCAATACCAAATAACCACAGGAACGGCATCAGGAACTGTGCAAATGACAAAAAGCGGTATAACGGAACTTACGGCAACGGACCTCACTACAGACCGGGGGAAAATTAGAAAAATGCCGATGTTGGCAAGCATCCAAACGGAGTAAATTGCTATCCAGTACCACAAGGCAAAAAACAGACGAAATCCGATTGTCAGAAATACGGAACTGATTGTCAGAGGAACCGATGCATGATCCGGGTTTATCAAGTACACGGGTATCCACGATCCGGTGATGTCTATAAAGATAAAAAGTATGAGTAAAAGAATGAGGTTCCGAATCGGTTTTGTTACCATTTTCTTTGGAGAGCGAGGTGAAAGGTTTTCCGGACAATTTAGCCCTGTTTACCATAAAAGCAGTTACCAGAATGTTAAATATCAGCAAACATTTGTTTCATAACCGGATACGGTTACCCGCACAAACCAACCCCCGTCTCACAAAAATGCCCCCGGATCATGTCTGACACTCTTCGGAGGCGGCAAGCGGGAAAAAGGAGTTTTTCTGTTCCTGAAAAGCCGTGATCTGAACAAGATTTTATATCATTTTTATTCGGCCACAAGGACTTTCAACACTTCTGTGGCTGTACCGGAACGTATTTTCAGCAGGTACATTCCCCGGGCGAGCGAAAGTCCGGAAAGATCGACCTGCTTCCGGGCGGAAGCCGTGCTCTGTTCGGTTGCCTTCACATCATACAATTTGCCTGACCGGGTAATTAATTGCAGGGAAACAGCACCTTCATGCCGGCTGGAAAGACCCAGTGTAAACTGTTTTTTTACCGGGTTGGGAAAAAGGGTGGATGCATTGCTTTTCTGATTGTCAGGTTCTTCTTTCAATCCGGGTCCTGCGCTCATGCGGAAGCTGTTGTCAACCGGTTTGCGGGTTGTAACGACAAGTTCCGGGGCCATACCCGAAGGGTTTTCCTTACTGTGAAAAATCAGTTTTTTATTTACGGATGTCGGATTCTTAAGCATGATGCTGACCACCTTATCACCTTCTGCCTGCGATTGCACAAAGGCAGTCACGTCCAGCACACGATACCCCGGCACATTTTTGACGGTCGTGCGGGCCAGCGGCCATGTACTGCTGGCCGGGGCGTTGTTATAAGTAATGGCCGTTTCGGTCCACGCATCGTTGTCCACGCTGTACGCGGATGTATTGACTTTCATGGTACTTTCCACATTGGAGCCGTAAATCCGGAGTCTGGCCGATGTTACTTCACTGATGCCCGTCAGCGGAAATTTCAGGTAAGTCTGTCGGCTGATGTTGATCTCTCCCGATTTGACGATCAGCTGATCCGCCGTGCCGAAATTTTCATCGGGAAAATAGGTATGCACATAAGCGTCTGCAACAGCGGGCAATGTAAGTGTGGTCCGGGTAAAATCAGATTTTGGTATTACCTCGATGGCGGCCACTGTGGGCAGATTGGCAGCACCTTTTGAAAAATCGATATTTAAAACGCCGTCTGTAACCTTGAGTTGAAATTCTTCCTCAACGGCTGCAAGTGCATCGTCCGCTTGGGCATAAATATCATAGTTTTCCAGTTTGCGGCTTCCTTCCATATCCACGTTGAACAAGCGTTTGCCTGCATTGCCTTTTGGTGAATCAAACCATATTTCAGCAAAATGCAGCACGACAACATAGTCGCCGTTGACAACCGGAATATTGTAGCTGAAAGAAGGCGCGCTTCGCTCCGTACGGTAAAGTGCGTCATCCGTTGTGTACAGGATTTCCCGGTCAGGAATGTAATAAATCCGGTCGGTGCCGCCAAAGTACCTGTCTTCGCTGAACACGCGCCCGTCCGAAGTTGTAAAAGCCGGCCCGCCCGCATTGATTCGGACTGTTGTCAGCTGGTTACCCGGAACAACCGTCAGAAGTACGTTCAGCGTTGCACCCGCATATCCCGGCGCTATGGCATTTACGGTGGCATTGTACGTACCCGGTGCCAGACCAGCTGCATTGACGTTAAAAGACAATGTTCCCAGTGCAGGCGAAGGAAGCGTAAGCCAGGAACTGCTGGCCGATTTGGAAAGGGTGACCTGAGGCGTACCGCTGCTTGCCACCAGCAAAACGGACTGTGCCGGAACGGATGAGTCGGCCGTGACCGTGAAGCCGAGATTATTGGCGGAAAAACTGAGCAGCTTGTTATTGAATTCCGGAGCGAGCTTCACAATCCAGAAATCGGCTTCGCCTCTGGAAGCTTCTGTCTTGTCTTGTCCTGTTGGGGAATCGGAGTTGCCGCCCAGTATATAGCCGCCGTCACGCGTCAGTTCCATGGTTTGAAGAAAGTCCTGGCCCGGCCCGCCAATGGTTTTGTCCCATTGTTTGTTGCCATCCGCATCCATTTTTACCAGCCAGTAATCGTCACCACCTTTTGAATCTTCGCTTTTGTCCGCGCCGGCGGGAGAGTCCGAGTAACCTCCCGCCAGAAAGCCGCCATCCGCTGTCTGGATCACCTGCCTGATAAGAGCCAGTTTGAAATCGTCATTTGCAGTGGAAGTAGTGAAAACCTTGCGCCATAATTCTATACCCGTATTTCCCAGTTTGATAACCAGATAAGGAATGCCGGAACCAGGCGTCTCAG
The DNA here is from genome assembly GCF_005860765.1 of Dyadobacter sediminis. Classification (GTDB taxonomy): domain Bacteria; phylum Bacteroidota; class Bacteroidia; order Cytophagales; family Spirosomataceae; genus Dyadobacter; species Dyadobacter sediminis. The sequence continues at coordinate 801,967 of NZ_VCEI01000025.1, forward strand.
TCTTTACAGCTACAATATACTGCCCTTCACGGGTCTGGTGAACGTCCATGAGCTCACTTTGATGAAGGTTAAATACAGTACTCCATTCAATCCTTCCGTTTGGGGAAAGTTTAATAATGTAACTGTCGGTATAATCCTGTGCCGGGACGTTAGTGGTATTGCCGCCTACAATATATCCGCCATCCTGCGTTGGGTCAATGTTGCTTTTATGAATATATTCAATGGGATTATCCCACTGAATGCTGCCGTCAGCCCTTAACTTTACAATCCAGGATTCCGTGCCTGCCTTGGTCTTGTCACCGCTTACCGCAGAATTCGACGTGCCGATAAGGATGTAACCGCCGTCAGGGGTCTGTTTGGCATCCGTCAGGATTTCCTCCCTGGTACCGCCGATTGTCTTGTCCCATTCCCTTTCACCAGCCGCATCAATTTTGACAATCCAGTAATCACCACGGATACCTCCGGACGCAGCTTTATCGTTCTGGCTTTTGTCATTTCCCGCATCGGATGTGGAATTTCCGGCCAGCAAATAACCGCCGTCAGCAGTCTGAAAAACTTCTTTCAGCTCATCAGTACCCTTTCCTCCATACATTTTGTCCCACTGTCTGGTACCGTCCGGAGCCACTTTTATCACCCAGTAATCATTATTTCCATTACCAGCCTGCGATTTGTCGCCTCCAACGGCCGAATTGGAAACTCCGGCTGCAATATACCCGCCGTCCGCAGTCTGTTTTACAGCGTATAAATATTCTCTCAGGTTGCCGCCAAGTGTTTTGTTCCATTCAAGTGCCGGCTGTGCCTGAGCGCTCAGTGAAAATGGAAACAAGAACAGCAGGAGCAGCACAGACCATTTTCCAAGCTGCTTTTCAGCCGTTGTAAATCTGCCGGCTTTTTGTTCCAAAGAGGAAGGCCGATGAGCCGGGCAGCGCAGCGGGCTGCCCGACAAGGCATGTAAAGAAGCGTTCATAAGTATGGATTGGTTTTTAGGATTAATTAATATTTTGCTGTAAATGAAGATATTAACTATTGGATTCATTGAACGTGCGCGATATTGGGATAAGTTGTGCGCGTAATGAATTTACCATACCGTTAAATAGGTATTTCCGTAGCATACATTCGGGGAATATTACAAGCCGGGATTCCGGTTCTGTGAAAGGGTAAAAGGATGTCGTTTGGAAGCGGATTGGCCCGCATGTTCAGACATTTTCTGGATCAACGCGACGATACGTGCTGCCAGCCGGGTTTCAGAGTATACGGCCGTTTTTGTTACATTAAAGATCTGTAAAGTTTGGATTTTAAGAATTACCGTCTACATTTGCGATATATTATAATTAGTCTAAATAAGCCGTATGGCTATTCGTTCTCCTTGTCGTATGTCTTTCTAGGAAAACCGTTATAAAAACAAAAAGGCCGCACGGCGCCAACCGTACGGCCAACCACATTGGAGTGTGGTACTTTTAAAGTCGTCAAAAATTAAAAGTAATGCAAATTAGAAAAATTTTCATTACAGGTATACTCTGTGCCTGTACATTATTATCATTCGCCCAGAATGCTGCTGTAAAAGGTACTGTCAGAACAGCGGACGGCGAACTGCTTCCCGGCGCTTCCGTCTCTCTTTCAGGTACTTCGCAAGGTGTTTTTTCGGATTCCAAAGGACATTTTATTCTTGATAAACTGCATCCGGAACGCTATACGCTGCTGGTTTCGTATCTGGGTTATGAAACACAGTCGAAAGAAGTAAATGTAAAAGCGGGTGAAAATGTCAGCGTGCACTTCATCCTCAAATCCGCAACGCAGGACCTTGAATCCGTTTCCGTGATCGGACGTTCGGATGCAAAGGAAATCAACCGGCAGGCTTACAATGTCACAGCCATCGATGCAAAAAAGCTTCAGAATTCAACGTTAGATCTTTCACACGCCCTGGACCGCGTTTCGGGTGTAAGGGTGAGGGAAAGCGGCGGGGTGGGTTCCAATATGAATTTTTCCCTGAACGGCTTTACCGGAAGACAGGTGAAGTTCTTTCTGGACGGCATTCCGATGGATAATTTCGGATCCTCTTTTCAGCTCAACAATATTCCCGTCAATCTGGCCGAAAGGGTAGAAGTGTACAAAGGCGTCGTACCGATCTGGCTGGGTTCCGATGCGCTGGGCGGAGCCGTGAACATTGTAACGAACACCAGACAAAACAGTTATCTGGATGCGTCTTATTCCTACGGTTCTTTCAACACGCACCGGACTGCCATCAATGCGGGCTACACGGCAAAGAACGGTTTTACCGCACAGATCAACGCTTTTCAGAACTATTCGGACAACAATTACTGGATTGATGTGGATGTTGCAGACGTTAACACGGGCGAGTATTTCAAAAACCAGCGTTTACGGAGATTTCATGATACATACCATAATGAAACGTTCATTGCGAATGTCGGATTGGTGGGCAAAAAGTTTGCGGACCGGCTTCTGATCGGGATCACACTTGGCCAGAACCGGGCCGAAATCCAGACCGGCGCACGGATGGTCAGCGTCTTTGGCCAATGGCACCGCAAAGGGAATATTGTCATGCCAAGCCTGAAATACCAGAAAAAGGATTTGCTCGTTAAAGGCCTGAACCTGAACATTTCCGCTAACTACAACCTTGGGCAGGAACAGAATATTGATACCGTTTACCGCCGCTACAACTGGTTTCAGCAATTCAAACAGTACGAAGGCACAGGCAGCGAACGGGAACGCTCGCTTTACAAATTCCGCAACAACAACGGTCTGGCTACGGCCAATCTGACTTACCAGATGGATGCAAGACATGCTTTGACCATCAACAATGTTTACAATACTTTTAACCGGAAGGGCAGGGACGAACTTTACCCCGATGCAGACAAATACGAGCAGCCGCGCATCAACGCCAAAAATGTACTCGGCCTGGGTTACAAGTTCGATTACAGCGACCGCTGGAATACGTCCGTTTTTGTAAAGCAGTTTACCCAGCATAACAAGTATTCCGTCACCTATAACCCGAGCGGGAATTACGGCGATGTCGCTTACATGGAACAGGAAAACAAGTTCAGCAAACTGGGCTATGGCATTGCTTCTACTTACTTCCTTTATAAAAACCTGCAGTTAAAAGGCTCTTTTGAAAAAAGTTACCGTTTGCCCGAAACGGATGAGCTATTCGGCGATCTGCTGAACCTGGAAGGCAATATTGACCTGGACCCGGAAACGAGCAACAATTACAATCTGGGTTTCAGTTATCAGGGCAACATCGGCAAAGTTCACCGGTTCAGCGTGGATGCCAATTTATTATACCGGGATGCACAAGGATTTATCCGGCCCAAGCTGAATGCAAACCAGACCAAGCAGGTGATGGACAACCTGGCCGACGTTACCAATTTCGGGGTAGACGGAGAAGTGCGCTACTCTTTCCGGCAATTGCTGACGGCGGGTGTGAATCTTACGTATCAGGACCTTCGGAACAACACCAGGTTTGAAGACGGCTACACGACCGAAAGCCCGCTGTACCGCGACCGCATTCCCAATATGCCCTTTATGTTCGGCAACGCCGACGCCGCCCTTTTTCTTAAAAATTTCGGCAGGGAAGGAAATACGCTGACACTCGGTTACAACCTGCTTTTCGTGCATGCCTACTATTTGTACTGGCCGAGCCTCGGAAGCGACAAGCTGGATATTCCGCGCCAGCTGAGCCATGACGTCCATGTCGTATATGCCATGGCCAACGGGAAATACAATGTGGCATTCGAGTGTAAAAATATGCTCGACAGCAAACTCTACGACAATTTCAGCCTTCAGAAACCCAGCCGCGGCTTCTACGTCAAGCTCAGGTATTTTATAAGCAAGTAATTATCAATCAATTCAATAAGTTCAAAAACTCAGTTTAACAGATTATGAAAAAGTCATATTTACAATGGTTTTTTGTATTGGGAACCGGCCTGTTTTTAGGCGCATGCAGCGATGATAAAACCATTGATCCTCCCATCATTACAGATCCGGTTGCAACAGCTCCTTCCCGATATGTAGTCGCTTCAGCGCCCGTCGGTTCCTCAGGCATAGCGGATTATCTGCTGACGACGAGCGATCTTTCGCAGGGCACCATCAGCACCGTTGGAAAAGGAATCGAGCAGGACGGTTCGTACCGTTATTATTTAACGCATAAAGGTAAATTTTTCAGTCTGCTGTACGGACAGGGAAATCCCGGCGCGGTCACAACCTACACGCTCAGCGAAACTGGTGAACTGGTCAAGTCATCCGATTTCCAGAGCGAGACGGTACAGGTATTTGCTCCGGCGGGCGATGACATCCTGACAATTAAAGTGCCGAGAAGCGGCAATGAAAGCGCATCGTGGTTCCGGATCAATGCGGACCAGTCCAAAATTGTGGGCGAAGGGCAGATCAATATCGTCAGGCTAGCCGGAAACGGCGAACGGGCTCACTTTACATGGGCTACGCAAGTCGGTGACAAAATTTTCGCGCCTTACATGAGCATCAAAGGAGCCGCGCCGGATGTCTTCGGAACGGCTTACCCGGACAGCAGCTGGATTGCTGTTTTCTCTTACCCGGAAATGCAGCTTGAAAAAGTAATTAAGGACAACCGAACCAGTTTCATCGGATCTTATTTCAACAACGGACTGCTTGTAGATGAAAACGGCGATACGTATGCATTTTCACCGGCTGTTGCCACCAGCAGCGGAAAGCAGTCCGGTACCAAACCGTCGGCTTTTGTAAGGATCAAAAAAGGCACTACGGAATTCGACCAGAGCTATTACTTCAATGTGCAGGAAAAATCGGGCGGTAAAAAAGTGATCGGACAAACGTATCTGGGTAAAGGAAAATCGTTGCTTTACATGCTGACAGACCCTGCCGATCAGTACGGTCCGACGAGGCTGGCCATTTCCGATATTTACAATCAGACTTTTACATGGGTAACAGGCACGCCTGAAAGTATTGCTTCCAGATCGGCATCTTACAACAACAACACGGTCAGCGCCGACGGCAAAACGATATTCGTAGGAATAAACACGGACGCAGGAAGCTGGGTATATGCCATTGACATTGCTACTGCAACGGCCAGGCAGGGCCTCAAAGTGGAAGGCGGCGCCATCACGGCCATTGTGAAGGTGAAGTAAAGATTTACAATGGTCATCGTAAAGCTCTTCCGCTTATCCGGCGGGCTTTATCATGGCAGTCGTTTTTCATGGCGCGTATTTAATTCTTCTGATCATTTGCCATTCATTTTATGACAACATTTAAAAAAGTGAATAACTGGCTTCATTTATGGCTGGGCCTGATTTCCGGGATAATCGTTTTTATTGTCTGTATTACCGGCTGTATCTGGGTCTTTAATGAAGAAATCACGGGTATGCTGGAACCTGAGACCAAAATCGAAAGGCAGGATAATCCCGTAATCATGCCGTCCAGACTGATGCAGATAGCCGCTGCTTCTTACCCGCATATGAAAGTTTCCTACGCTACTTACCAGCAGGGACGCATCATTTATCTGGGCCTTGGCGAACGGCGCGGACCCAATATAACGCTGAAAGTAAATCCTTATACCGGAAAAGTGATCAGCAGGGAAGTGCACAGGAAAGGCGAAACCAACTTCTTTCGCTGGGTACTGAACGGACACCGCTTCTTGTGGCTGCCTTTCGAAATCGGTCGTCCCGTTGTAAATTACGGTACGCTGGTGTTTGTCATTTTGCTGATTACCGGTCTGATATGGTGGTACCCCAAAAAATGGACGCAAAGTACGGTTGATAAAAGTTTTAAGATCAAATGGGGTGCTTCTTTCAAGCGCGTAAACCTTGATCTGCACAATGTACTCGGGTTCTACTCGCTTTTATTCCTGCTGGCCATTGCTTTGACCGGTATGGTTTACGGTATCCAGTGGTACAGTGAAGGGCTGTACTGGGTTACTTCCGGCGGTGATTCCCTGCCGGAAAGAGCACGCGAAGCAAAGTCGGACTCATTGATGGCCGGGAAATATTTTATGCCGCAGCAGGCCATGGACAAAGCCTGGAACAACGTCATTGCCAAACATCCAAGGTCCGAAGGATTTTACTATACTTTTCCGGATACTGCGAAAGCCACATCACCCATCTATGTAACGGTTTATCCCAACAGCGGCCAGTTCTACAACAACCGCAGTTACGTTTTTGACCAGCATACCTTGAAAGAACTTCCGCGTGACAAAGTTTTTGGTGCTCCGTATGAAGAAGCGGCGTTCGGGTCGAAGCTCCGCCGCATGAATTACGATATCCATGTCGGAAGCATACTGGGGTTTCCGGGGAAAGTGCTGGCATTTCTCTCTACTTTGATCGGTGCCAGCCTGCCTGTAACCGGCTTTATAGTCTGGTGGAACCGCAAGGGATTCGGGAAAAGCAAAAAGAAGCGTGAGAAGGGGAAGGGAAACAAGGAGAAAGGGAGTAAGGAGAAGGGAAGTAAGGAAAATGATGTTTATGCAAATGAACATATTGCTGCGAAGCCGGCTTTCAGGCCCAAAGTTCAGAATACGGTGGCATTTACCCAAAAAGTACCGGCAGGGAACAATCCCGGAAACGCATAAGATCACTTTATTTATAATTCAACGGATTAAAAAAGAACAGTACATATGACTACCCTGAAAAATCTGATACTGCTTGTTATCGTATTGCTGTCGAACGCCGGCAGCCTTTTTGCCCATGCACTCTGGATAGAAACCAGCACTGTTGGAAAAGCCGGACAGAAGCAGACGGTGAAAATCATTTATGCCGAGCCGGACGACAAACCCGAAAAACTCGGTGACTGGTATTCGGATGTGAAAGAGTTCGAGCTTTGGCTCATTGCGCCGGACAAGCAAAAGACAAAACTGGCGACCGTAGCGGCCGAGGATCACTTCACTTCGGAATTTACTCCGAGACAGGACGGCGTATATACCCTGACGATCAGCAAGGCGGCAAAGGAGCTGGGCGGTTCCACGATTTACCAGTTCAATGCCAGCGCCATCATTAAAGTAGGAAAATCACTGACCGGAAATGAAGCTTCTTTTAATGAAAACGAGATCAGCGTCTTTGCCGATGCTTCCGGAACATTTAGAACAAACCAGTCTGTAAACGTTACGACCCGGTTAAAGAACAAGCCCGCTGAAAAAATGGAGGTGAGCATTGCATCTCCGAGCGGCTGGAACAGGCATGCCCGTTCGGATGCAGGCGGAGCGGCGGAGTTTGTACCGGTATGGCCCGGTACTTACAAAATCGAGGCATCAGCCAGTGAAAAAGCAGAAGGCGATCATTTTGGCAAGCCGTACAAATCCATCTGGAGAAGCGCCACCTTGCTGATTGACGTGCAGTAGGCAGTTGCTTTAAATGATTCTGTATTTTAGAAAATTGATTTTAGTATAATAAAAAAAGCCATTTACTGTAAACAGATCTTGCATGAAAATCTGTTTACAGTAAATGGCTTTTTATTTATACCAAAAAACTGCTTACTTTTTGTAAACGCGGTATAATCTTCCCTGATCGGTAACGGCATACAAGGCGCCGTCTTTGCCTTCCGTGATGTCGCGGAAACGCTGTCCTTCACTGGCAAGAAGCCTTTCTTCTCCTACGACTTTGTTGTTTTCAATGACAAGCCTGGCTATGTGCATGCTGCTCAGTCCGCCGATGAACAGATTGTTTTTCCATTCCGGAATGCTGTCGCCGCTGTAAAATGTGATTCCGCTCGGAGAAACAACCGGATCCCAGTAATAAACGGGTTGCTCCATTCCTTCTTTTACCTGAATAGAATCGCCGATTTTCTTGCCGCTGTACTCGATACCGTAAGTGATTGTTGGCCAGCCGTAATTTTTTCCCGGCTCAATGCGGTTAAGTTCATCGCCGCCTCTCGGACCAAATTCCACTTCCCACAAGTCACCTGTTTCAGGATGAAAAGCAAGTCCCTGTACATTGCGGTGTCCGTAAGAATACAGTTCCGGTCTGGCGCCCGCTTTTCCTTCAAACGGATTGCCTGAAACAGGCTTGCCCTCTTTGGTAATCCGGATTACTTTTCCCAGGGCGGAGTTCAGGTGCTGGGCCTGCGGTCTGGTAATCGTATCGGAACGTTCTCCCGTGCTGATGATAAGATTGGCATCTTTGTCAAAAAGAATACGCCCGCCGTAGTGAAGATTGCTGGCAAATGCCGGTGTGGCCTGGTAAATAACCTTGGCGCCTTCTATTTTCTTTTCATCTGCAGATAATTTCCCCTTGGCTACGGCCGTGAGGTTGCCGCCGGGCAGCGCCTGTGAAAATACCCAGTAAACCATTCTGTTTTTCTCAAATTCGGGATCAACGCGGATGCCCAGCAAACCTCCCTGGCCTTCGGAGTTAACCGCCGGAATTCCGGTAATAGGCGCACTGACTTTCCCGTCTGTGGTCGCGATGCGCATGGTGCCGGCCTTTTCGGTAATGATCAGGCGGCCGTCAGGCAGCGTAGTGATTCCCCATGGATTCTGAAGTTCGCTGCTCAGAACTTTGCCTTCGTAGGCAGTCGCAGACTTTACACTGCCGATCCGGGTCTGGCCTTCAAATGAAGGTTTATAATCCGAATTGGCTTTCTGGGTTTCAACGGGTGCGCCGGTACTATCCTTTCTGGCAGTTTCGGAGGACTCTGATGATTCATGCTGGCAGGATGCAAGAGAAAAAGCAGCAGCTGCCGCGATCAGCAAAACATATTTTGTCATTGTTTTTGAAAGTTAACAGGTTTGGGAAATTAAATGATATACGCACATGGGACATACACCTCATCCGCATAAATGTAAAAATCGTTTTTTTGGTTCAAAAATGAATTTACATTATTAAGGCAATCCGAAACGGATGTCGGCTGGCAAATAGGTTTGGTCACCGGCCCGGCTGAACAGAAAGAACGGAGCGCCTGTCAGGTTGCTTGCTGCAATTTATCAGGTTTCAGGAATATAGGATCAGCGGGAAATCGGCCCGAACAGACGCGGTTACCCTTACTTCGCCAGAGCAACCAGTTTCTTGAAACCGGTAATAACCACAAAAGCGATCAGTCCGGCAACGATGCCTATTCCCAGTTCTTTGATCGTAGCGGGAACTCCGGGGAAAAGATGATGAAAATATTCAATGTTATGGACAAAGATGCCGCCTGACACCAATAGCAATGCCACGGTTCCCACCGCACCCAGGACCTTGATCATGACTGGAAGTGCCTTCACCAGTAAATGGCCCAGTTTTGAAAAAAAACCTTTATCATTCGATTTTTTAATCAGCTTGTAGCCGGCATCATCCGATCTTACAATCAATGCAACAATGCCGTAAACACCCACAGTTGCCAGCAAGGCAACGACTGAAACCGTCAGTATTTGGATTGTGAGATTTTCATCTATGACGCTGCCCAAAGCAATAATCACGATTTCTATGGACAGGATAAAGTCCGTTGTCACGGCCGATTTGATTTTTGCCTTTTCGTTATCAACGTCAATCGTCTGCGTTTCAGGTTCCACTTCTTTTATGACGGAATGTTCGCTTTTGGGATGATGAAAAAAGTATTCAATAATTTTTTCAACACCTTCGTAAGCCAGATAAAGTCCTCCCAAAAGCAGGATGTACGTAATGGCCGACGGTAAAAACACATTCAGCAGCAAAGCCAACGGAACAATGATGAGCTTGTTGAGCAGGGAGCCTTTGGTAATCGCCCATAAAACCGGTAGCTCGCGTTCCGATAAGAAACCGGTTGCTTTTTCCGCATTCACAGCCAGGTCGTCGCCCAGAATACCCGCCGTTTTACGTGTTGCTACTTTCGTTGCCAGCGCAACATCATCCATTAAGAACGCTATATCGTCTAAAATCGCAAAAAATCCTGATGCCATATTTTCTTTTACTTGCGCGAATATATTATAAAAAACCGATCCAGCAGGATTTGCCGAAATACAAAGATGAAGTTTATAACCGTTGAAAATCCTTTGGGTAAGCCGCCGAGATCCTGGTATGGACATTGGCGATGTGAAAAATGGCTGGATCAATAACGGAAAAATCCATGTCTAGATTACTAAACATGGATCTCGGCCGATTGGTATGTTCGGGTAGCAAGGCATTTGCGGAATGCCGGAACAACTTATTCCACCGATTTTTTCAGTACGGTATATTTGAGATTTTCCAGTGTAATTCCGGATGCCGATTTGATGTAAAGCTTTGACATTTCACTTTCGGGAAAGAAAATATCGGTCATGACCGTCAATCCGTTATCTGCAAAAAGCTCTACCGAAGCTACGTCAGCAATTAATGTCAGAGCCATTTTTTTCTCCGTTGCAAATCTTGGGGCGTTGTGTTTTTCTCCAAATCCTTTTTCAAAATCAGTTCTGCCGGATTTTGAACGGTCTATATAGTACTGGTTCGCAGCTTTGTCGTACCCTACGATGAGTTCATTGCCCGCTTCATTGGCCAGAACAATAGAGAAGTCCGCCGTGTTTTCCGTATGGATGTCCAGCAGGAACAATCCCGTTTTGTTATTGGCTTTTTCGGTCAGGTCCAGATTGTCCTTCACTCGAGTATTTTTCAGTGAAAAACCTGTTGTGTTCAGAACATCCAATTCTTTCACGGGAACCGAAGTAAGGTACATTTCTTTTCCGACCGTTTTCAGGCCAAGTTCACGCGCAATGGTATTTGCGCTGCGCCATGGATCGGTTGGCACCTGATTGGCATACTGCCAGTTGCTCATCCAGCCCATCAGTATGTTGCGGTTGCCCGTATTGGAAAATGTAACGGCGGCATAGTTGTCCGTTCCGAAATCCAGCCATTTGGTTTCCTTTGAATTGGACCGGAATGTTTTGCCGTCGAAACTGCCTGCAAAATACTGGCCGGCCGAGCCTTTGTTCGGTCCGCCCGGATTGATGTTCACGATCAGCACCCAGATTTCTTTTCCTTCGTGCATGATCGGAAACAAATCCGGACATTCCCATACGCCGCCATGCCCGCCTTCATTGGCACCAAAGTCACTTTCGCGAGTCCATGTTTTAAGATCGGGTGAGGAATAAAACGTAATCCGGTCTTTCGTTGCCAGGGTCATGATCCATTTTTTCTGAGGCTCAAACCATCTTACTTTCGGGTCACGGAAATCGCTGATGCCCGGGTTTTTTACAACGGGGTTACCTTTGTATTTGGTCCAGGTTTTGCCGTCGTCGAGGCTGTAAGCGATGCTTTGCGTTTCGTGTTTGCCGGTTTTCTGTTTTTCCTGTACCGGATCGTGGTGCGTGAATATGGCGACCAGCGCATCTTTCCCAAACCCGGCCGTATTGTTTTTATCAACCACCGCACTTCCTGAAAAAATATAACCCAGACTGTCCGGATACAAGGCAATCGGCTGTTCTTTCCAGGCAATCATATCCTTGCTCGTAGCGTGTCCCCAGTGCATCGGTCCCCAGACTTTGTCATTGGGGTAGTACTGATAAAAAAGATGGTAAGTCCCGTTGTGAAACACCATGCCGTTGGGATCGTTCATCCAGTTGGCTTTTGGCGTAAAGTGAAATTGCGGCCTGTATTTTTCCCTGAATTCCTGAGCCATAACCCGCGTGGCTGTCCATGCAGAAATGATAATCAGGGCGATAATGATTTTTTTCATGTGTAAGTTGGATGTTTTGGGCTGTTGGCTAATGGCTATTAGCTACTGGCTATTAGCTGTAAAATGATGTTTATAAAATTTGGAATATCAACTTTTGCTTTTGGCTGTTGTTTCACAGCGAATGTCAATTCCCTATCTGCTGATGCTGAAAGCCAGTCACTGAAAGCCACAGCTAATCGCTAACAGCTAATGGCTAACAGCTAACAGCTAAAAGCCCGGATTCTGTTTATATAACCCTTTTGTAAAACTGATTTCTCTTTGCGGAATCGGCAGATATTCGTCCCGTCCGGCTGTGAACCTGGCGGTTGACAGAAACGGCCGTCTTGCTTTTTCCTTTTCAAGGTATGCATTCAACGTTTTTTCGGCGATTCCCCAGCGTACCAGATCGAAAAAGCGCGGGCTTTCCGTTGCAAATTCCAGACGGCGTTCCCATTGCAATGCTTTCCGTGCATAATCCTGCGTCCACCCTGCCGATGCATATTCTTTGATATTGTATTTGGAAGCAAAAGTTCCGTCCGTCTTCTTCAATCTGCCCGTACTGTTGGCCGCCCGTCTTCTGATCTGATTGATCAGTGGAAGCGCCAGTGCCTGCTGCCCGAGTTCAATGTAAGCTTCCGCCTGCATTAACAAAACGTCATCGTAACGCAGTATATCAATGTTTTTGGACGAACCGATAAACGGGCCTTCTTTGTGGTACGAAGCGCTGGTTGCAAGCTGCTGATCTTTCATGGTATGAAAAAATCCGTAAACGCCCGGGTCGCGTATCCAGCTGTTGCTGAACGGCTTGGTTGCATCATATTTGTACGGATGCCCGTCAATGCCGATGGTATGGTCTACGCGCGGGTCTACGGTCTCGTTTGCAAAATCCACGTTTTTATCGTTGTATGTTTCAAAAAGAGGCAATCCGTCCGCACCGGTTTTGTAGGCATTGGCAAGATTCTGGCTGGGCTGGTGAAATCCGCAGCAGCCGTATTGCGGGGCGCCGTGCGGGTAATTCAGTCCGGTTACATAACTCAGCCTGCCAACGGCCGTTCCGTCATTGATCGAATACTGGATGGCAAAAATGGATTCCGGGCCGTTTTCCGTTTCGGCAATAAAGTTCTCGGCGAAGTCGGGCTGCAGACTGTACTGTCCGGAGGCAATAACCTGTTGCGTGAGCGTCACTACTTCCTGCAGGCGGGTTTTGTTGATGTTCGTTACCCTGTGCGTATCATCCTGTTCATAAGCCTGGTATAATCTCAGTTTGGCAAGATATGCCGCAGCGGCCATTTTGTTGGCACGTCCGATCTGGCTTTGTCGGGCAGGCAGGTTGTCTACCGCAAACTGGAAATCTTCTGCAATTTTGTCCCATAGCTGATCATTGGTCAATTCCACATTGGAGGTTTTCAGGATTTCCTCGCTGGTCAGGTTTTCGGTAATGTAAGGAATATTTTTAAAAAGCATTTTAAGCATAAAATGGGAATGGCCACGCAAAAAGCGCATTTCAGCCGTTCGGGTCTGCTTCAACGGGAACTCGGCTTCCGTGAGTGCATTCATGCTGGCCAGCGCGGCGTTGGCCCGGCTGATGGCCTTGTAAAAATTTTCCCACGTAAACGGGTGCATGGAGCCAAGGTCAGGGCGGGTAAGGTTATAATGTTCGTAAAAATCGATTTCCGCAACATCCGAAACGCCGCCTCCGCCTTTGTACGCATCATCCGAACGCACGCTGCCGTAAACCCACATGCTGGTCATCGGGCCAATCATTTCGTCGTTGCCGATACCGGCATAGGCAGCAGTTGCAAGTGCTTCGGCACTGGAAGCCGATTTGATGTTTTCGGAAGATAACAGCCCTTTCGGCTCGTAATCCAGAAAGTCGCTGCAGGATGTGGCGGTGAACAAACTGCCGGCCATTATAATGCTGAATATGAATTTGGTTCTCATCGGATTTCTGTCAAAAAATTTAGAATGAAACATTTAAGCCCACTGTAATCGTCCTCGGAATAGGGATGGCATTCACATCCACGCGCTCCGGGTCCGGCCCGGCAAATTCTCTGGATTTGATCAGAAACAGGTTTTCAGCCATTACGTATACCCGCAGTCTCTGCAGTTTGATCTTCTCAATCGCTTTTGAACCGATCGCATAGCCAAGCTGTACGTTTCTGAGTTTGAAATAGGACGTATTTACATTGAAATAGTCAGAGGCGCGGGTTTCGTTATTGGCGTCGGAAAGCGAAAGGGCAGGGATTCGGGAACCCGAATTTTGCGGTGTCCATGCATCAAACACGCCCGGTCCCGAGTTTTCACGGCCTCTTATAAAGTTGTTGTAAAATGTATATGCGTCAAATCCTGACCGGCCTGCAACGCCCGACCCAAATACGGACAAGTCAAAGTTTTTGTAAAATGCCTCAATTTTCAGGTTGTATTCAAAAGCAGGCAGCGTGGTTCCGAAAAATACGCGGTCGAGGTCATCAATTCGGCCGTCGCCGTTGCTGTCCACATAGCGGATGCGGCCGGGACCGGCCCCAACCTGCGTCGGAGCGGCATCCACTTCCTGCTGGTTCTGGAAAAGTCCGTCGGTTTTGTATCCAAACAGATCAAACTGGGAATGCCCGAGAATGGTCTGCGTCACATTGCCCGGGTAGGCTGCCCTTACTTCCTCCGGCAAAACGGTGATTTTGTCGCGGAAGCGGCTCATGCCGGCCATGACATTGTATGTGAAATCACCTTTTGGCCTGGCGTAATAACCTACCGAAAATTCGAAACCGTTGTTGGACTTCTGCGCCCCGTTCACCACTTTCAGCTGGCCTTCGCCTACGGCGGACGCAATCGGCGGCGTAATCAGGATATCGCTGGTCTTGCGGGTAAAATAGTCAAACGAACCCTGAATGCTTCCGTTAAAAAAGCCGAAATCCAGGCCGAAATTGGCTTCATCCGTTGTCTCCCATTTCAGATTCGGGTTGGCTCCCTGAATGGAGACGATGCCCGAAGGAAGATTGCCCGTATTGGCACCGTTCAGGTCATAGGCTGTTCCGATATTGTAAAACTGATCGAAGAAACTGTTGTGGCCGTCCGGAAATTGGGAACGTCTGGATCCATAGCGGGTATCAAAAAGACCAAATCTTGCCAGATCGCCAATTTCCTGGTTTCCTACACGGCCCACACCGGCACGAAGTTTCAGGCTGCTTACCGATTTGAGATCCTGCATAAAAGCTTCCCGGTCTATACGCCATCCCACCGAAGCAGCCGGAAATATCCCATAAGCGTTTTCTTTGCCGAAACGCGATGAACCGTCGCGCCGGATGGTAACCGCCGCCAGGTACCGGTCCGAAAAACCGTAATCGATCCGGGCGAATTGTGAAAGCAGCCTGCTTCCCGAGCCGGTTCCGGTGATGTTTGCATTTCCTGTTCCTGCATTCAGTACAAAGTAATCTTCAGTCTGCTGCGCAAACCCTTCCTTACGTGCAATTTCAAAGTTCAGGTCATTTTTAATGGCTTCAATGCCGCCCAGCAGTTTGAAATGATGTTCGCCCAGATCAAAGTTGTACCGGACCGTATTGGACCAGGTTGCACTCAGATAGCGGTTCTGGTCAATGGTCAGGCTGTTGTTCGAACGTCCGAATGAGCCTTCTTCAAAGGATTGTTCGATGTTTTTGAAATAATAACCGGCATTGTCCATGCCCAGGCTTGTACGCAGGAAAAGGTTTTTGACGGGTTCAATCTCGGCAAATACATTTCCGAACAAAGTCAGTCGGTGCGTGTTGTCCCATTTGTTTATTTCCTGCATGTGCAAAGGATTGTTCCGGTCCGAATAACCCGAGCCGATGCCGCCGCCCCAGCTGCCGTCTTTGGCATAAACCGGGATGGTAGGAGCGAGGGTAACGGCCAGTCCGGTAGTGGCCGCGCCGCCGATGTCCGTGGATGCCAGCGTTTCATTGGAAGATGCGACCTGCATATTCGCCCCGATTTTAAGTTTGCCGTTGAACGCGCTCGTAAGGGCATTGATACGGCCGCTCAGCTTGTCATAATCGGTGTACCGGAGCATACCGGTGTTTTTGTAGTATCCCAGATTGATCTGCAGAGAAGAAGTTTTAGTGCCTCCCGAAATCGTCAGTTCATTGTTGGTGACAATGCCGGTCTTGTAAAGTTCCTTTTGCCAGTCGGTGTTGCCGGCGGGCATATTGGCATTGCCTCCCACCAGGGGCTGCACGGTAACGCCGTTCAGTACCGGATTGGCAAAATCCTTGTTCCAGTCAAACTGATAAAGTGCGCCATAGCCGTCCTCAGGGTTTACGCCGTCGTTTACAGAAGCCTGCCAGAGTGCGCGTCCGCGGTCTACGGCATTCAGCATTTTAAACCTTGCATACTTTTCCGACTGGGCCGAAACACTGGTGTTGAAGTCGATGGTGATTTTTCCGTCCGCATTGGCTCCGTTTTTGGTCGTGACGATGATGACGCCGTTGGAAGCTCTGGAACCGTAAATGGAAGAAGCCGATGCATCTTTCAGCACCTGCACGGATTCAATCGAGTTGGGGTTCAGGCTCTGGAAAACTTCCGGACGCTTGGTAGGAATGCCGTCGATGATGTAGAGCGGATCGGTGTTGCCGAGCGTATTCGCGCCACGGATCAGGATGCGGGAATTGGCTCCGCTGGGTGTTCCTGTTTTTTCAATGTAAAGACCGGGAACACGGCCCTGCAGCGCCTGCATCGGGTTTCCTGAGCTGATATTTTTCAACGGTGCCATATCCACAATGGCAATGGCGCCGGTAAGATCTTCCCTTTTGGAGCTTGTATAACCGACTACAACGACTTCGTTCAGGTTTTTCTGGTCATATTCCAGCGTAACGTCCACAGTTGACTGGTTACCGACCGGCAATTCTTTGGCAACCATTCCCACGGATGAAAAAACCAGCGTGGCAGCAGGGTTTACCGAAATCGAGTACTTTCCTGCCGCATCGCTCACTGCGCCGTTCGTTGTCCCTTTTTCAAGGATGCTCACGCCGGGAAGGATTTCTCCGTCCGTTGCCTTTATCGTTCCGGAAACCGGCACGTTCTGTGCCCATGCCAGCTGCATACTGCACAGGATGGCCAAGGCCATAGTTAGTAATCTTTTGTTCATGGAATTACTGGTTAATGTTAAGGAATTGATCAAGTTCCGCTTCGGAGATTTCGGGTGTGGCTCCGCGATGCGAGGCAACCAGTGCACCTACGGCACAGGCTTTCCGGAGTGCGGCAGACACGGGTGAGCCGGAAATATATTCTTTAAGGAACATGGCAAGAAAAGAATCTCCGCTGCCGATGGTGTCCTGAACTTCCACTTTGTATCCTTTCTGCGTATGAAACCCGTCAGCGGAAAGAACCATGGCGCCATCGGCTCCGAGCGTTACACAAACCAGTTTCAGGTTAAAGCGCTCGTACAGAAATTTCATGCGGGTTTCCACGTCGGGCTGTATGCCGAACCAGTCGCATACGGTACCCAGTTCATGCTCGTTGACTTTTACGATATCGGCTTGCTGCAGCAGGTGTTCCGCCGTTGTCCTGTCCAGATGCGGAGGACGGATATTTACATCAAATACTTTCAGTTTTGCCTCTTTAAGCAGTTCAAAAAGCGTATCGCGCGATTGCTGGCTGCGTACCGAAAGTGTGCCGTACACGAACACATCCGAATTTTTTACCAGTTGCCTGTTTTCAGGTGTTGCCTGGATGTAATCCCATGCTACGGGCTGCACAATTTTGTAAGTGACTTCGGTTTTGTCGCTCAGGTTTACTTTGACAATGCCGGTAAGATGCGTGGTGCCGGTCTGGATAAAGTCTGTATTGAGTTTCTGTTTTTCAAGGTATTGCATCAGCTCGGCGCCCAGATCGTCGTCACCCGCCCGGCTGATAAAGGCAGGGTCCAGACCAAAGTTTTTAAGATGGATGGCTACATTCATGGGGGCGCCGCCGGGCTGCTTTCCGGAAGGCAGCATGTCCCAGAGCATCTCCCCGAAAACGGTAATTGCAGGTTTCATATAGTTGGTGAGTTTAATGCAGGATGATTGTTTTGTCCGTGTGTTCCAGCGAGGTTCCTTTGGTTTCAGGCATGATGCGCCATACGAAAATGAGCTGCAGAACCATCATGATGGCGAAAAATGAAAAGGTGATCCCTCCGCCGAGGTACTCCGCAATGATGGGAAAGGAGAATGCAATCACTGCGGCCATGAACCAGTGCGTAAAGCTGCCGAGTGCCTGTCCGCTGGCCCGTACTTCATTCGGGAAAATTTCAGAAATAAAAACCCAGATTACAGCACCCTGCGAGAAGGCAAAAAAGGCGATGTAGACAAACAGGAAAACAGGGACGCCTGTAAAATCCTGTATAAAAAAGGCCCTTGCAACCAGTCCCAGCGTGATGATGACGCCCACCGAACCGATGGCCATGAGTGTACGCCGGCCAAACCGGTCAATGAAATTGATGGCCAGCAATGTAAAGGCAAAGTTGACAAACCCAATACCGGCAGAAGACAGGAATGCCGCTTTTGCGCCCAGGCCGGTCATTTCAAAAATACGCGGACTGTAATAAATAATGGCATTGATCCCCGAAACCTGATTGAAAACGGCAAACAGAACGGCAAGCATGACGGGCGTCTTGTACTGGGCCGAAAAAAGTCTGGCAGTTGGCTTGTCCTTGGTTTCCTCGTTTGCTTGCAGGATAGCAAACAAAGTTTCTTCGCTGCTGCCGGCATCAATGATGTCGAGAATTTCTTTTGCCTGCTGTACGGCACCTTTCTTCATAATGAGCCAGCGGGGACTTTCAGGGACGTACAGGATGGCAAGCAGAAAAATCAGGGAAGGCAGCGCCTGCACGCCCAGCATCCAGCGCCAGGCATTTTCACCCAGATCCTGCATGAAATAATTGGAGAAGTAGGCGATGAGTATGCCGAAAACGACATTGAACTGAAAAAGCCCGACCATTTTTCCGCGTGACCGTGCAGGAGAAATTTCGGAGATATACATCGGTGCGGCAACGGAAGAAGCGCCAACGCCCAACCCGCCCAGGAATCGGAAAAATATGAAAACGTACCAGTCAGTTGCGAGTGCGGAACCAAGCGAAGAAACCAGATACAGAACGGCAATCCAGAACAAAGTAGTTTTTCTTCCAAGCCTGTCTGTAGGAATGCCGCCCAGCATGGCACCCAGTACGGTCCCTATCAGGGCAATGGAAACAGTGAAACCATGTTCGACCGCCGACAAATCCCATAGATGCTGAATGGCCTTTTCCGCACCCGAAATAACGGCCGTGTCGAATCCGAAGAGAAACCCGCCCAGGGCAACGACAATCGACCAAACTAATACTTTGCTGTTCTTCATGAATAGTTCTGATTTTTTGTCAAAACTACCGCCATGAGGTGCCCGGAATAACTAAATAATATCTCAAAAAAGTTAAACTTTGATACAGCCGGTTTTTGATGTAATAGTTAGTTGATAATCAATAGGTTAATTCATAATTTAAAATTTGTTACATCCGTATACTTTCAATTTTGATACAACTTGTTTAAAAAATGTTGCAAGATTACAGACCTGCACGGATGTCAATGGTACTATTCTCGGAATATTTTAAATAAAAACCCGCCTACTTTTGATTCTTATATTCCATCGGCGTCTGCTTGTATTTTCCTTTAAAAGCAGTTGAAAAGTAGGTCGGAGAAGAAAATCCAACCTTGTATGCGACATCGGCCACGGTGAAGTCATCACGCCTCAGTAAAAACCGGGCCTTGTTGAGCCTTAGCTGCTGAATGTATTCGTTCACGCTCATGCCCAGCAGTGCTTTTACCTTTCTGTAAAGCTGCACCCGCGACAATCCCAGTTCTTTCCCGATTTCTTCCACACTCAGTTCGGAATTGTCGTAATGCTCCTCAATATAGGCTGTGAACTGCGTAAGGAATTTCTTGTCCAGTTTATTGGGATTTGTTCCCGATGAAATCTCGATCGGCAGTTCGCTCGTATAATGTTCCCGGAGCAGCGCCCTGTTTTTGAGCAGCGTTCTGATCATTTCCTGTACGTATTGCAGATTGAACGGTTTGGTGATGTAAGCGTCCACGCCTGTCTGGATTCCTTCGATCTGCTGTTCGGTTGTGGTTCGGGCGGTAAGTAAAATAACGGGAATGTGCGAAGTCCTGAAATCCGTTTTGAGAATGGAAGTAACATGAAGGCCGTTTTTTTTGGGCAGCATCACATCGCATATGATTAGGTCCGGAATGTGCTCGAATGCCAGGCGCAATCCTGCTTCGCCGTCCTTGGCCACAACGATCTGATAGCCGGTCTGTAACTTTTGTTCCAGCAGGCGGACCAGATCATCATTGTCTTCAATAATCAGTACCGACTGCTCGTGGTTTGAAACCTTGTTTGCATCCGTGGCCAGTGTTTGCAAGGTGTCTTCACCGGGTTCAAAATCCTGGGTCATTGTAAAATCTTCTGCCAGATCGTTATGCAGTTCCTCCGGCTGAAAATGGGTGTTTCCCAGCGGCAGTTCGATTGTAAATGCCGTTTCCTTGTTAGGCTGGCTGCGGACGGAAATAGTGCCTTTGTGCAGGGCGATCAACTCTTTGGAAAGTGCCAGACCAAGCCCGCTGCCCAGTGTTTTGTAGCTGCTTTCAGCCTGGTAAAATACTTCAAAAACATGCGCTACTTCTGCTTCCGTCATGCCGATTCCATTGTCTTCCACCGTCATCTGCACATGGCCGTTATCCAGTGTTCTGATGTAAAGATAAACGCGTCCCTTGTCCGGAGTGAATTTAAAGGCATTGGAAAGCAAGTTGAAAATCACTTTGTCCAGCATCGTGGCATCAAACCAGACCATAACTTCGGCTTCTGCTGCGATCAGCTGAAAATCAATCCTGTGCTTGGAAGCAATCCGTTCAAACGCCGCCATGATTTCCTTTGCAAATGCCACCAGATTGTGTTCGCCGGCCCGTACCTGCATGCCGTGACTTCCCAGTTTCCGGAAATCCATGAGCTGGCTCACCAGCCGGAGCAGCCTCAATGTGTTTTTCTTGATCATGGAAAGCTCCTGCTTTATCAGCGGGTCCCGGATTTTTTCACTGGCCAGCACGTCTTCAACCGGCGCAAGGATGAGCGTGAGCGGGGTCCGGAACTCGTGGGAAATGTTGGTAAAGAATTTCAGCTTGGCCTCGTTTTCTATTTCGGCACTTTGCGCAAGTTGCTCAATCTGGCTTTTCTGATCCGATATTTCATGGTTTTGCATTTCCAGCCGTTCGTTGATTTTCCGGTTTTCCCGCAGCGAATAAAAGGAGATGGCTCCGAAGATCAGCGCAAGGGCAAGTGTAATGGAAACCGTGTAAATGACAATGCTCTGATTCTCCGAAATCGCACGCTGTTCTTCAATTTTCTTCTGGCGGCGTTCAATATCCTGTTGCTGGGCCACCAGTTTCTCACTCTGCAGTTTCATGATCCTGACATTGGTAGAATCAATCATGGTGATCTGAAGCCGGTTTTCTCTTTTAAATGGTTGTTTCTGTAAAATGGAAATAGCCGTTCGTATGGCTTCTTCGCCCCCGGTGGGATATAAAATCGTGGCATTCAGAACGCCTTTGTCAACCAGATCAATTCCGCCATTCGGGCCGGTAAGCCCGTCTACGCCGATCAGCCGGATCTTTTGTTCAAGACCCAGATTTTTACAAACCTGGAATGCTGCAAGTGCACGGCGGTCATTCTGGCAAAAGATGACGTCAATGTCCGAGTGGGTTTTCAGGAGTTTGGTCAGCGGTGCTTCAAAGGAGTATTTATCCCAGTCACCGTCCAGTTTTGCAACCAGTTCAATGCCGGGAAAATGTTTAACCGTTTCCATAAAACCCTTGTGACGGTCTATATCCGCCGAAGAGCCGGGCTTTTCACTGATTTCAATTACTTTCCCGCCTCCTTTCAGAAGCGTATTGGTGTAAGCTCCGGCAATCTGGCCCACTTCGACATTGTCGGCCCCGACATAGGCAGTATACTGGTCAGAATTGGTACGGCGGTCCAGAATAATGACCGGAATGCCGTTCTGATATGCTTTTTCTGCAATGGGTGTGATCGGCTCGGCTTCATTGGGCGATATGATGAGCAGATCAATATGCTGGTTGATCAGTTCCCGGATCTGCGTAATCTGCCTGTCGCTCTGGCCTCCTGCATCTTTCATGACAAAGCTGATCTCGGGATGGAATGACAGCTCACGGTACATACTTTCCTGCATCGTTTTACGCCAGTTGTCGGCACCGGTGCATTGTGAAAAGGCGATGCTGAACTGTTTAGATTCTTTCCTGGCGCAGGCCGTCAGGACGAGGCTGAGTAGAACGATTAATTTAAAGTATTTCAACTATTTATTGTATTTATATGGGTATTCCGTCTTGTTCAAATGTATCACAAATAGCATTGAAAAAAAACATCATTTTAGACGCGGCGGTCGAAAGTGTCTTAGAAGGTGTGTCAGGAGAATTGAAATATGCTTTATTGACTGATCGTTCCTCTTTCTATTAACATGGAAGCTTGCAGAAGTAGCTGATCTATTTCCTTTAAAGGTATGTATTCATTGATCTTGCAACAATTGCGGCGATCAAGGTTAATAAAGGGCGGTTTTTTTTAATGTAAGTTCCAGACGTTGTCGGAATATGCTTTGTATATCTATTTCAATTTATAAATCCAGAACGTAGATGCAGTCTTGATTTAATTATCTTTTTATTTCTTTCCGTACCAAATCTGTTAGATAGAACAAATGAAAGAGGCGGATTGATCAGTTTAGAACAAAATTCAATTAAAGATGCATTACGACAAGGAGACAGAACTTGCCTGCAATTTGTTTTAGATCATTGTGCAGCTACCATCTGCATTACAGAACTAGAATATTACCGTTAAATAAATATACTCTATACCGTTAGTTAATTAACGAACCTCAGTCTGATTATTTCCGATGTACTTTGACTGTCAATAATGTCCAAGGTTAAAATATTGTACAACTTAGAATACTGGTTGTTATTGATTATTCAACCTTGCTTTGATGATTTCGCTTGACTGTAAGGGCGAATATCTTCATTAATAGCATTATCTAATACAAAGTCTATGCACAATAAACTGACGGAAGTTGTTAAAAATCTGCCTGTATTTGGAAAATGGGTACGTAAATTCAATACTTACAGAACCAGAGTGCCCGCCGGGCATTATTATAGCCCTATTGTTTCAGTACAGGAAATTAAAAGAAGAGAATCACAAATATACCCACTACCTAAAAACAAGATGGAGGGCTTAGAGCTATCTGAAAATGAGCAGATTGCTTTATTTACTTATTGTTTCGACCATTATTATAAAGACTTGCCGTTTTCAGAAAATAGTAGTTCTAAACTACGATACTATTATAACAACAAGTATTTCGGGCATGCAGATGCTACCTCATTGTACTTTACTATTCGCCACTTCAAACCCAGAAAAATTATTGAAGTGGGTTCCGGATTTTCTTCTGCTGTAATGCTTGATGTCAACGAACATTTTTGTAGCAATGGAATTGATTTGAGTTTTATTGAACCATATCCTGATCGGTTGTACTCTCTGTTAAAGGATAGTGAAAGGAAAAATACGAATATTATTGTAAGCGACCTGCAAGATGTTGACATCAGGTACTTTGAGCAGTTGGAAGAAAATGATATTCTATTTATAGATTCAACACATGTATCGAAAACAGGCAGTGATGTGAATTATTTACTGTTTAACATTCTTCCAGTCCTTAAATCCGGTGTCATTATTCACATTCATGATATATTCTATCCTTTTGAGTACCCGAAAGAATGGGTAATTTACGGTAATGGAAGGTTTGGCTGGAATGAAGCTTATATATTACGTGCTTTTTTAACGAATCAGAATCAATACAAAATTATCATTTTTAATGACTTTATGCAGAGTTTCCACAAGCAAGGGATACTCCTGAATATGTCCAATTACAATCAACATGGGCGTGGAGGAAGTTTGTATTTGAGAAAGGCTTGAAAAAACACACCGATTATAAATTCATTTCTGATAAATTAGGCAGTAATGTATTTGATCTTACTTAAAGGTTGAAAAGCTTTTTAACTAAGTAATTTGCAAACTTTGTTATGCTTTCTTCATTCTTCCTTCCGTCATTGATTACATCATATGAAGTTAGTTACAACATTTAAGTTCCATACTTTGGTGTAAATAAAAATTCACAACTTTCCAGACAGCCGGAACATGCTTATTTGTTATGAAATGCATAGGGTAAAAGATGGAAGTGTGTATTTGTTTGCTATGGATCTAACACCAGCTGTTTTGATTGAGACTTGCTGAAAAAGGATCTGTCTGGGTAAAAGAAGCGGAAACCGGAAAGAGAAAAGAGAAGTTCTGATTTTTTAAGTATGTTTAGAAAAGGGTACGGCAGGAGGCTTTTGCAGGATATGCAGACACCAAAGCCTAACCGGCTGTAGCGTAACGTATTTACTTAATCAAAACTGTATTTCAATGAAGCTTCCGAAAACCCTGTACGGTTTTTTAATGATCCTGACGGCTTCGGTTCCCGGACAAAGCCAGCAATACACGAAATATGTCAACACATTTATCGGCACGGCACCACTTACGGATCCGAAAATTCTGGGGTACAAGCTGCCCGAAGGATGGCGGTCGTGGGCAGGACTGACTTTCCCGGGCAGTTCGCTGCCCAACGCGATGGTTCAGCTGAGCCCGATGACGGAATACGGCTCCGGTGCGGGCTATGAGTATGAAGACGACGTTATTCTGGGTTTTACTCATACCAACAAAGGCCATTGGAACCTGTGCAACATTCCGGTCCTGCCGCTTTCCAATCCGGGCGGAAAATTCGGTTCGAAGTTCAGTCATCAGAAAGAAAGTGCCGCGCCGGGATTTTATCAGGTTTATCTCGATGATTATCATGTAAATGTGAGCCTTACTTCCACGCTCCGGGCCGGCTATCACCGGTACGAATATCAGAACAGCAAGGACCGCCAGATTCTTTTCGATCTTGCAAAGGCCAATAACAAAATTTCCGACTGGCGCATGGAACAGGCGGGCGACAATGCTGTTCAGGGGTTTCAGCAGACGGGTGAAAAAATTTACTTCTACGCCGTACTGAATACGCCCGTTCAAAAGCTGGAAAAGAAAGAAGAAGGTGCAGCGAGCGGTTATGCAATCGTACATCTGGCCGACGGCGGCAAAGGGCCCGTGGAACTTAAAATCGGGATTTCGTTTGTAAGTACGGCTAATGCAAAAGAGAACCTGGAAAAGGAAATAGGCGGCAAGACCTTCGAAAATGTCCGCGCGGAAGCCACCTGTACGTGGGAAACACTATTGGCATCGGTGCAGGTCAAAGGCGGTACAGAGAAGCAAAAACAAATGCTTTATTCCAGTCTGTACAGATCGTTTTTGTGGCCTGCGCTGCGCAGCGATGTGAACGGCGCGTTTACGGATGCAAAGAAAAATGTGGCCAAATCTGATTTTCGTTATTACACCGAGCCTTCACTCTGGGATACGTACCGGAACAAGGATGTGCTCCTCGGGCTGATTTCGCCGGATGTAACCCGGGATGTAATCAAGTCCATGAAGGATGTCGGTGATAAAACGGGCTTCATTCCCACATTTTTTCACGGCGATCACGGATCGTCGTCCATTGCAGGCGCTTACCTGCGCGGGATCAAAGATTTTGATATAAAAGGTACTTACGAAATCCTACTGAAAAATGCGAACACGCCAGACGGCGCCCGGCCGTACATTGCCGAGTACATTCAGAAAGGCTATATCTCAGACCCTGACGTGCCTAATCCGCATGTGGAAACAAAAGCCAGAGCGGGCGTCTCCAAAACACTGGAATACTCGTACGACGATTACTCCGTGGCGCAGCTCGCGAAAAGTCTGGGCGATACGGCCAATTACAGGGTGCTGATGGCACGCTCCGGAAATTATAAAAACATGTTCGATGCTTCTACCCGTTTTATGCGCGGCAGGCTCGAAAACGGCGACTGGATCAAGCCGTTCAATCCGCAATACCCTTATTATGAATACATGTACCGAGAAGCCAATGCGTGGCAGATGTCGTTTTTTGCACCACACGATATGCCCGGGTTGATTGCACTCTACGGCGGCCCGAAAGGCTTTGAGTCGAAACTGGATTCGCTTTTTACGGTTCCCTGGAACCCGTCTTACATTGCACGCAATGTGGAAACGATGATCGGTCAGTACTGCCACGGAAACCAGCCGGACCATGAAGCGCCGTTTGCTTATCATTTCATCGGAAAGCCTGAGAAATCGCAGAAAATCCTGGATCATATTCTCAATAATCTGTACGGAATCGGTGATGAGGGACTGGCGCTTTGCGGGATGGACGATGCAGGCGAAATGTCGGCCTGGTATGTGTTCAGCGCATTGGGATTGTACCCGTTTTCGGCTACCGATCCGGAATACATTGTGACCGTACCGCTTTTTGACGAGGTGAAATGGAAAACCAGCAGCGGCAAAATGCTGACCATCAAAAAACCGGCAAAAGGCAGGAACCTGACGGCCATCAAAGTAAACGGGCAGCAAACAAAGGGCTATTTTGTGCCGCACAGTCTTTTTACCGATGGTGGAGAAATCGAAATGGTGACGCGGTAGTTGGGAAATGGAGGAAGGAGGAAGGGAAGAAAGGAGGAAGGTAGGAAAGTTTTGGGGTGATTAATTGGTAATTAAATGGTTTTGGAAACAGGTTGAAGGATTTTTAAAAAAAAATTTATAGAATTCCGTAGTTATTTATTAGTCTTTGAAATAAAACGGGTGCTTGTTGGGCACCCGTTTTTGCTGGATCCGGAATGAAACTAATCTAATTTGCAAGCAGCACTTTCAGGGTTTCCGAGGTGGAAGCCGACTGTATATTTAACAAATAAATGCCTGCCGGAAGCCGAAAGCGGCTTATATCAATATCGGAAACAGCACCCGCCTGCAGACCTTCGGGCGTACTGATCGGGATAAGGTTGCCCGTTTCGCTGAAAAGCGACAAGCCGATGGCATGCTGGTGCCGACTTCCCACGCGGATTGTAAAGCGGTCTTTTACCGGATTTGGATAAATGATTGAGCTTTCCGTTTCCTCTCCGGCTTCTTTTGCTATTTCTGACTCGGCCATTCTTGCGGATGAAATTACCGGTTCAGTAGTCGTCACAATCAGTTCAGGCGGGTTTACGGCATTTTCCCTGCTGTTGAAAATGACCCTGTTATTGGTCGCGAACAAATCGGCCAGGATCAGCGTCAACGTCTTGTCTTGTGCAAGCTGCGATTTTGCAAATTCAGTAATATCAATTTCATAAAACCGGGCCTTCCGCATGGAATTGAACTTTCCCAGAAATACAGAATTGCCGGATGGTGCATTGCTCGCCGTGATTCCGGTTTCCGTCCAGTTATCATTGTCAATACCGGTAAGGCCAACCTGAACGGTTTTGCTGCCTTCATAGTTACGCCCGTAAATGCGAATCCGTGCATTATTGATACTGCTCAACCCGGCCAGCGAAAACTTCATATACGCTGCACGGTCATAATCGGAGTTTGTATTTGATTTCAGGTCAATGGTTTGTTCAAGTCCGAAGTTGGTCTGCGAGCTGCTTCCGTAGCGAATATAAGCATCTGCAACAGGTCCAGTCGAAAGCTCTACCAATGGTTTGATAAATTCAACTTCGATAGCAGCTACGGAAGCCCGGTCTGCAATTTTTACGAACTGCAGGCTAAGAAAACCATCTTTTACGTCTGTTTCAAAAGTTTCTGTTACTGCGGTAAGCGGCGCGCCTGCTTTCCGGAGAATGCTGTAATTTTCCAGTTTTAGCTGGCCTTCAGCTTCCACGTTGAACTTTCTCCTGATATCGATGGCCGGCCTGTTGGGAGAAACGCCCCAGTATATTTCGGCAAAATGAAGCGTAACCTTGTATACGCCGGTTTGTACCGGAATGTCGTAATTGAAAAAATCTTCACTGCGGGTGTTGCGGTACAAGTCGTCATCCGGTGTGTTCAGGATATCAACTTGCCCGACAAAGCTTGTACGCCTACCGTCAAAAAACGCATCAGCCTGGAACACACGGCCGTCAGCAGTTGTAAATTCCTTGCCGCCGGCATTGATCCGGATAGCAGGCACATCTGCTGGATCCGTCAGCTTCAGGATAACGGTAATGGTTTCTTCATCATAAAGGTCCGGATGGCCCGCAATACTGACCCTGACATTAAACGGATAAGTACCGGATTCCCACGGCGTGTTCCAGCTGAAAGCGCCAGTAGAAGCATCAATGGAAGCGCCGGCAGGGGCGTTTACAAGCGAAAAGATCTTGGTTTGTCCAAATCCTGCTGTTGCATCCGCTGTAAACTTCAGTATTTCGCCCGGCTGCAGCACCTTGTCTCCAATCGGGCTGAGTACCGGAGAATTGGTGACTTCATTGACGGTCAGGTTGACTTTCAGCAATGCTCTGGCATATCCGGGTGCTGTTGCGGCAACCACCGAACTATACTGACCCGACGCAATACCTGCAGTAGTAACGGTGAACGGCAATGTGTCCAGTGCAGGCGAAGGCAAATCCAGCCAGTCGGCAGCGGATTTGCGGAGCGTAATTTCCGGCGAACCGTAATTGGCAGAAAGGCTTGCATTTCGGGTAGAGTCAGTCGGGATACTTGAAAGGACAAAATCCAGCGAGTCGGCAGAAAATGCAAGCTTTTTGTTGTTTGATTCAGCGAGTAACTTCACGGTCCAGACACCTGGTCCAGCTTCGGTTTTATCACCGCCTGCAGTATAGCTATATGAATATCCGGTTGTTAGATACCCGCCATCGGAAGTAGCAAAAGCACCAGCTAAAGTGCTTATTGAGCGAGGGCTGCCTCCCAGGTTTTTATCCCATAATTTGGTCCCGCTGGCATCTATTTTAATGATCCAGCTATCATCGAAATCTCTTGTTGGATCCGTCTTGGTGTCACCGAGGTCAGAATAAAATACCATACCGATCAGATATCCTCCATCGGGTGTTGGCTGAATGGATTGAATCATATCATATTCATTTCCGCCGTAGCTTTTGTCCCATTGCTTTTCTCCTTCTGAATTGATTTTAACGATCCATAAATCGTAATAGCCGATATTGGGAGCTGTTCTATCTTCACCTGCATCGGACCAGGAGTTTCCGGCAAGCAAATACCCGTTGTCTTCGGTTCGCACAATGATAGGATCGCGGTCGAATCCATTGCCACCATAGGTTTTGTCCCATAGTTTGGTGCCGCTGGCTGAAAGTTTTACAATCCAGTAATCATACGAACCCTTGGAACCTGCAGTTTTATTTCCATTGATTTCTGAATCGGAATCGCCACTTACGATAAAACCTCCATCGGGTGCCTGTATTAAAGATGAAACACCATCTCGCAAGGATCCACCCAGGGTTTTGTCCCATTGCTTGTTTCCGTTTGCATCAAGTTTAATCACCCAGTAATCAAATTCTCCATACGGATTTTCGGATTTAATCCCATTTGCAGGAGAACTTGACAAACCGCCAACGAGATACCCTCCGTCAGAAGTCTGTATTGTTGTTGCCAGATTGTCTGTGCCTGTTCCGCCATATGTTTTGTCCCATTGTTTGGTTCCGTCTGCGGTAATCTTGATAATCCAGTAATCAGTACTAATGGAATAGGCGGAATCTGACTTATCACCACTGGCATCAGAGTCGGACTGGCCTCCGATCAGGTATCCGCCATCGGATGTCTGGATAACAGACTTTAATTCGTCGTCTTTATTTCCACCATATGTTTTTTCCCACTCTTTGATTCCTTTACGATCCAGTTTAAGTATAAAGTATTTAGACCCCACATTACTAACAGCTGCGAATCCGATCATCACCCCGCCATCTGTCGTTTGACATGCTACTGTAGGGTAAGGCCCGAATCCCGGTGAAAGTGTTTGCAGTTTGTCCCATTCTACTGCGGGCTGTGCCAGCAAATTTCCTGTTAAGAAGAGGATCAAGATCAAAATCAGGTACCGTTTCAGGTAATTGGAAAAAGTTCTGTGTAGAAAGTTTCCTGATAAATGATTTTTAGCAGATAAATGTAAATACATGTAATGTGAGCGATTAAGGGTTAAATAGTAAGAATTTTCTTTGATCAAAATGAAATAAATGCCCGGATAAAACCGGGCATTTCAGCAGTCAGATTACTCTGTAATCAACACTTTCAATATTTCAGAAGTATTACTAGAATGTACTTTAAGCAGATAAATTCCTTTGTTTAAAGACAAACCGGAAACATCCGCTTCCACTTTGCTGCCGGCATGCAGTTCTTCATTTGTTTTAACCGGATAACTGATGCCCGTCGCATTGATCAGCTCCAAAGAAATATTTTCCTGATGCCTGTTGCCGATCTGAACGGTAAAACGTTTCTGGGCCGGGTTCGGGAAAACACTTGAAGCGGCAAGTTCGCTTTCAGTCTCGGTTTCAATACGATCAGAAGTGTGCACCTCAGTCATTCTGGTGCTGGAGTTCGTCGGAAAAGAGGTCACAACAAGCAGTTCCGGCGGATTTACTGCATTTTCCCTGCTGTTGAAAATGATCCTTTTATTGGAATCAGACAGATCCGCAAGCTTTAATGTCAGTATTTTATCCTGAGCAAACTGCATTTGTACGTACTCGGTAATGTCAACTTCGAAAAACCTTGCCGTATGATGATAGCCGGCAATGGCGAAAGATTGCAGGAACGTGGAAGGGCCGGTGGGCGCATTGCTTCCGGTTATGCCGGTTTCCGACCAGCTGTCGTTGTCAATTCCGGTCAGTCCGACCCTTACATAGTTGGTGCCTTCATAGTTTCGTCCGTATATACGAAGCTTTGCGCTAAGTACATCGCTTGCTCTTGCCAGGGAAAACTTGATGTATGCCGTGCGGGCAAGCTCTGCCTTGGTGGTTTCTTTCAGATCAATGGTTTGTTCAAGGCCATAGTTGGCCTGCGAGCTGCTTCCGTAACGGACATACGCATCCGCCACAGGTGCTATCGATAATAAACTTAACGGTTGGATGGCTTGTACTTCTATAGCCGATACTCTGGGCAGGTCACTTCGGCCTTTCAGGAAATCCAGATTCAGAAAGCCGTCTGTAACGCTTGCTTCAAAAGATTCCTGCACTGCTGTGAGCGGCGCACCTGCTTTCTGTAAAATTTTGTAATCATCCAGTTTTCTCTGGCCTTCTGCCTCAACGTGGAACCGTCGTCGGTATATATTGGCAGGACGGTTGGGAGAAACGCCCCAGTATATTTCGGCAAAATGAAGGGTAACCCTGTAAATACCGCTTTGAACAGGAATCTGGTAACTGAAGTTATGATCGCAACGTCCGCTCCGGTAAAGCTCGTCGTCCTGTGTGTTCAGGATTTCAACGCCCTCCGCCGAACTGGTGCGGGTATTCCTCACATAGAACGTGTCAGCCTGGAACACATGGCCGTCGGCAGTTGTGAAAGCCTTGCCGCCTGCATTGATCCGGATAACAGTGGCATCAGCAGGGTCCACTACTTTTACTGTAAAGGTTTCATCTTCGTAAAGGTAGGGGTAATTGACGGCACTGACCCGGACTGTAAATGAGTATGATCCTGTCTGAAAAGGTGCAGCCCAGTTGAAAGCACCCGTAGAGGCATTAATCGTTGCACCGGCTAACGGGTTCAGAAGAGAAAATGTCTTGGTTTGTCCATATCTTGTTGTCGCAGTTGCAGTAAAATTCAGTGTCCCGCCCGGCAACAGTTCTTTGTCGCCGATCCGGTTGAGCTTTGGTGCCATGGTTGCATCTTTAAGTAGCAGGTTTACTTTCAGAACTGCCCTGACGTACCCGGGAGCGACGGCCGTGACCAGGGAACTGTACCGGTTGGGCCTGACACCTGCGGTTTTGACGGTGAACGGCACTGATCCGGTTGCCGGTGAAGGCAGATCAAGCCATTTGGCATCCGATTTGCGAAGGGTAATTTCAGGCATACCCGCACTGGCAGAAATGATTACATTCCGGACAGAGTCCGGCGTAGAGCTGAACAGGTCAAAATCCAGCGTTTCGGCAGAAAATGCCAGCTTTTTGGTGTTGCCGTCCGCTTGCAGCTTGACAATCCATCCGTCTTCCTGCAATGGTTTCTGCATGATGTCGCCCGATCCGGTAGAACCGCCAGCCGATCCGATCATCAGATAGCCGCCATCTGCAGTGGGGATCGTTCGTGTTCCTCTTGAAAAATCATCACTTCCGTCTCCGCCCGGGGTTTTTTCCCAAAGCTTTTTCCCCGTTGCATCCAGCTTCACAAGCCATGCGCTGAAAGTGCCTCTGTTTGGCAGCGTTTTATCACCGCTTATACCCGATTCAGAAACGCCGCTTATGATATAGCCTCCATCCGGAGTTTGTCTGACCGAGCCCAGACTTTCCGATTTTGACCCTCCAAGCGTTTTGTCCCACTGTATATTACCCAAAGCATCGGTTTTTACGATCCAGTGGTCGTACCATTCTCCTCTGCTTTTTTCACTTTTGTCTCCGCTTATCCCTGATTCAGAGTTACCGCCAATAATCACTCCGCCGTCCGAAGTAGCCTGCATATCGACCATTTCGTCAAATTGGTCGCCGCCGATTGTTTTGTCCCAGAGCTTCGTTCCGTCGGGTGAAAGTTTTACCAGCCAGTAATCCCAGATACCCTTCGCATTTTCGCTTTTGTCGCCGCTTGCATTCGAATCGGAGTAGCCTCCTAAAAGAATGCCGTCACTGGTTATTAGCAATCCGCCCAGTCCTTCCTGTCCGCTGCCTCCGAACGTTTTGTCCCACTGTATGGCCCCGCCCGCATTGATCTTGACAATCCAGAAGTCATCCCAGCCTTTTGCAGCGGTTGTTTTATCCGCACTGATATCCGAGAAGGATGAACCGCCCAGCAAATAGCCGCCGTCAGCAGTTGGTCTTATTACTGCCAGCCGATCCGACTTGTTGCCGCCAATGGTTTTTTCCCACTGCATCGTTCCGTTGGCGGAAAGTTTGATGAT
This sequence comes from Dyadobacter sediminis, assembly GCF_005860765.1. Taxonomy (GTDB): domain Bacteria; phylum Bacteroidota; class Bacteroidia; order Cytophagales; family Spirosomataceae; genus Dyadobacter; species Dyadobacter sediminis. Next base: position 834,554 of record NZ_VCEI01000025.1, read on the forward strand.
CCAGAAATCTCCGCGCTCGTATTCTATGGCAGAACGGTCGTTTTCCGATTTATCCGCACTTTTGTCAGACGTGGATGTACCTCCGACCAGATAGCCGCCGTCTGCTGTCTGAACGATGCGCGGTTCGTACTCCGATCCTGCGCCGCCCAATGTCTTTTCCCATTCAACGATTCCGGATGAAGCTATTTTTATGACCCGGAAATCATCGAAATTTTGAAAGTCTGAAGACGGAGGAATTGCAGAGAAAGTACCTGCAACGATATACCCGCCATCCCGGGTTGCCGTTACAGACCTGAATTTATCTACGCCCGCTTTCGGGTACAGCCATCCCCATTCAATGCCGGGCTGTGCATAGGCGGCTGCCGCTGTGAAAAGAAAAAAGGACAAGAGAAGAAGTTTCCTGCCGGCGAGGCATCGGTGAAGTAAATCTGGTGACATGGAACGTGAGCTGGTTTGACTTTTACCAAAGATAATCCATATGACTGCTGCCGCTTACTATAAACCTTGGCGCAACTTATTAAACGGAAACCGGCCCGGTGCCGATGCGGCTTGTTTTTTCAGTTTTAAGTCTGCTGGCGAGCTGAACGGGAAAGAACGCACTGACAAACAAGTGGCATGATAATTACGGGTCTGTAAATCTAATACCGGTGCATGCCAGGAAAAATACGTCAAGCAAGCTTGTTGAAAAGCAGGCTTTTAACTTTTTCAAAGGATTGAATCAGAATTGAAAAAGTTAATTGCTGTATCAAAAAGAATGCTTTGCAAACCTGGTCTGATGCTTTTTATACTCCCGTTTCCAACCTAAACAGAACCAGATTGTACCCACTTGCTGAACCTTCATTTACTTACGGTCACACGCATATTTCTCCCGAAGATTTGTACGGAAGTTTATTCCAGGACGTTCAGAACAGCTCTATTTTCGAAGATTCCAAAACTTTTGCCGATGCGGTTCCATTGCAGGAACCGGCTTTGATTATGGAAAAATATCATCAGGAAAAGGATCGTTCGGGATTTGACCTGGCCGGATTTGTCAACGAATATTTTCGCATTTCGGCCCATATCCTTTCCACGTTTGAACCCGACCGAAGCCAGTCTGTTACCGAGCACATCGAAAAATTATGGCCTGTGCTGACCAGGCAGCCGGAAAGCCAGGAGCTCGGCGGTTCGCTGATCCCTTTGCCCGAACCTTATGTGGTGCCGGGCGGGCGTTTCCGGGAAATTTATTATTGGGACAGTTATTTCACAATGCTGGGGTTAAAAGAATCGGGGAAGACAGAACTGATCGGGCATATGATCAATAATTTTGCTTACCTGATCGAAAGTTTCGGATTTATTCCTACTGCCAACCGTACTTATTATCTGAGCCGTTCGCAACCGCCTTTCTTCTCCCTGATGGTGAAACTGTACAGCGAGGCAGGAGGAAAGCAGATCCTGAAAAAATACCTTCCGCATATGCAGCGCGAATATGATTACTGGATGGATGCGGGCGACACGAAAGGGGATTTCAGTACGCACCGCAGGATCGTAAACCTTCCTGACGGAAATATCCTGAACAGATACTGGGACGATAAATGCACACCGAGGCCGGAATCCTACATAGAGGATGTGGAACTTGGCCATGAGGCTTTTACAAAGTATAAGGCTCCGCCCGAAGATACTTGCCGGCACATCAGGGCAGCAGCCGAATCCGGCTGGGATTTCAGCAGCCGCTGGTTTGCGGATGAAAACGATTTTGCAACGGTCCACACAACGGATATTTTACCGGTCGACCTGAACTGTCTGATGTATTTTCTGGAAAAAACGCTTGCAGAAGCATACCAGCTTGAAGAAAATACGGAATTGCACGAGGCTTATGAAACAAAGGCTGCGCGGCGTGCCGGTGCAATCCAGACCTATTTCTGGGACGCCAGCAAGCGGTATTACATGGACTATGATTTTAAAAAGCGTGATTTTACAGAAGCCGTAACGCTCGCCGGCGCTTTTCCCTTGTTTTTCAAACTGGCCTCCAGACCGCAGGCACGCTTTGTAAAGGCTTATATACGCCTGAGTTTCATGAAATCCGGCGGATTGTTGACATCAAAGATAAAATCCGGGCAACAGTGGGATGCCCCGAACGGATGGGCGCCCTTGCAATGGATTGTTTACAAAGGATTACGGAATTACGACTTTCACCAGATTGCTGACGAACTTTCAGCAGAATGGCTCGGGCTTATCGACAAGGAATTCAAACATTCCGGAAGGATGCTTGAAAAATACAATGTCTCTGACACCAACCTCATTGCTGGCGGCGGAGAATACGAAATTCAGGAAGGCTTTGGCTGGACCAATGGCGTTTACCTGCGGATGAAGAATAAAAAGTTGCTCCGAACACTGGAAGGTTGATTCCGCAATTTTCCTGAACTTTTACGAAATATTGGCATATAGCCTGACAATATGACTGTATTCAAAAACAGACATATCAGTTACTTCAAGGCAGGTTTTTTTACCATTATGCCGTTTTAAGGGCCTGTTTTGCCCCATTCAGACTTGCTGTTCTGAACCGGTAATGCACTTTGCCGGGCACAATATTTTTGTGTTAAGAACATTAAGTTTCAACACATTAAATTATGATTAAAATTATCCAACGTCAAAAAGTTGTAGATTTTACCGCCTTCGTTATTAGCTTTGTTTTGAATATTTGCCTGCTATATACCTTCTTCCTTAATCCGGCTGTTCAGGTGTTTTTCATGATCATCATTTTTTCTGTATTTATAAGCCTTTGTTTATCAAAGAAGTATAAAACGTTATCAATGCATTCGGCAACGTATCCAAACGATGCTTGCGATAATGTGCATGCCTATGAAAAAATTTTGAAATCACAAAGCCGCTTGCCGGCCTTCTTGCTGTAAAAGGTCTTTAAGAACTAAAAGGCATATGAAATAAAAGTAAACAAATACCAACCGATGAAGAAAGGACATCATGTCGAAACACCGACTCCGTGGGAGCGATTGATAGGGATACTTTACGTGGAAAGGACCACAATCAACTATATTTTTATTTATGCCATCCTCATCGGTCTGATCGGACTTACGCTGCCGCTGGGAACAACGGCAGTTTTTAACTTTCTGTCCAACGGTGCACTGTACAGTTCTACGTATATATTGATCGGTGTTGTGCTGCTGGGAGTGGTGACCGGAGGCTTGTTGCTGATTGGTCAGCTGACGCTCGTTGAAGTAATCGAACAGAAAATTTTTGCGAAAGCAGCACTTGAATTTGCCTACCGTTTTCCAAGGATCAAAAAAAACGAATTCAGCGGTGAGAACCCGCCGGAACTTGTAAACCGTTTTTTTGATGTGATTACCATCCAGAAAGGGCTTACCAAATTGCTCGTGGACGTCGTCGCATCCACTGTCCAGATCTTTTTTGCGGCCATTCTGCTTTCTTTTTATCATCCGATTTTTATCGTGTTCGGTGTGTTTACCGTACTGGTCATACTGCTGATGCTGGGCTTGTTCTACAAAAGAGGCGTGATGACAAGCATTGACGAGTCGGAGTACAAATATGAAGTGGTAGCTTATCTTGAATCCGTAGCTGCCGATCTTGACCAGTACCGGTATCAGTCCGACAAACTCACGAAAGTCATTCTGGAAACGGACAGGATTACGTCCCGATACCTGAAAGCCAGAAACGCACACTTTCTGATCCTGAAAAAATTCTTTGCAAGTTCGGTCGTCCTGCGTACCATACTGATGGGCGGGCTCTTACTTCTGGGTTCTTATTACGTCATTGAGCGGCAAATGACACTGGGCCAGTTTGTAGCGGCCGAGGTAATTGTCGTACAAATCAGTTATGCCGTTGAAAAATTTATGACAAGTCTGAATACACTATTTGATATGGTAACAGGAAGCGAAAAGCTTGCAGCTGTTACCGATCTTGAACTTGAAGAAAGCGAGGTGAACAATGGCTGGTAATTTGGTGGAAAATGAAACCTGGGAGGACATGGGCGTCCTTTCCAAAAACGAGGTCCTGAAAACGAGATGGCCGAAACTTCTGGGCAGGATCATGCTGGTGCTGCTTCTGCTTTTCATTATTGTTCTCTTTCTGCCGTGGCGGCAAACCATCTCCGGTCGCGGGCACATTACCGCACTCAGGCCGGAAGACAGACCGCAAACCGTTCAGAACCAGATTGGCGGCCGGATTGAACATTGGGCTGTAAGAGAAGGGCAGCGTGTAAATAAAGGCGATACGATCCTGATCATTTCGGAAACCAGCCAGTCCTATTTTGACCCTGAACTGCCGTTGCGTCTGCAGGAACAGCTAATGGCAAAAAGAGGAAGTGAAGAGGCAGCAGCCCAGAAAATGGCAGCAACTACGGCTCAGATGCAGGCATTGAACAAAGGTCTGACGATCAAGCTGAACGCAGCGCAGAACAAAGTCCGGCAGGCCGAAAATTACGTGAAAATTGACAGTGCGGAGCTCGTGGCGGTCGAGCGGTTTTTTGAAATTACCAAATCGCGCCTTGAACGGTATGAAACCGGTTACCGCAACGGGCTTTTTTCACTGACGGATATCGAATCCCGCAGGCTTAAACTGCAGGAAGACAATGCCAAAGTGGTCAGTCAGCAAAACAAGCTCAGCAATTCGGTGCAGTCGCTGCAAAATGCGCGCATCGAGCTGGACAATATCCGGGCGGAATATGAACAGTCACTGGCCAAGGCGCAGTCTGACATGAGCTCGGCAGTTTCCAGCAGGGTTAGCGTGCAGGGAGAAATCTCCAAGCTGCGCAATGAAATTTCAAACATTAACATTCGGCGCGGTCTGTATGTGGTCCGCGCACCTCAAAGCGGCTATGTGGTTAAAACGTTAAAAGCGGGAATCGGTGAGAATATAAAGGAAGGTGAGTCCATTGCAACGCTTCAGCCGGAAACGCCGATGGTAGCAGCAGAAATTTATGTGGACGGAATGGATGTTCCGCTGATCCTGAACAACAGCGATGTGCGCCTGCAGTTTGAAGGCTGGCCGTCTGTCCAGTTTTCCGGCTGGCCATCGGTCGCGGTGGGTACTTTTGCGGGAAAAGTGTCGGTGATTGACCTGGTGAGCAGCGAAGGCGGCAAGTACCGTCTGCTCGTAAAGCCAACCGTCCCCGTTCCGGAAAAAGACCAGCCCTGGCCCAAACAGCTGCGGCAGGGGTCGGGTGTTTACGGCCGTGTTATTCTCAGGTCTGTTCCGTTATGGTACGAAATCTGGCGACTGCTCAACGGATTTCCGCCGAGCCTGAATGCCGAGCCGAAAGAAGAGGCAGCAACTAAATGATTACGATAAAAGGAGCAGGAATAATGTTCAGCATTAAGCATTTAACGAAAAACAGGCTGATACTTTCTTTGGTATATATGCTTGTTGCACATTCTGTAACATGTCGTGCACAAACGGATACATTGAATCAAACTGCGCGGGTATTTGCATTGAATGATTTTGAGCAGATAGTTCTTGCGAATCATCCTGTTGTAAAGCAGGCCGGACTGCTGACCGACGAGGCAAGGGCGAAAGTGCAGCAGGCATGGGGCGATTTTGATCCGGCTCTGAAAAGTTATTTCGGCAGGAAAACATTCGGTAATACGGAATATTATAACAATTGGTCAAACGAGCTAAAAATTCCTGTATGGCTTGGAGGAGCAGATCTGAAGGTCGGATATGACCGCTTTGTAGGAACTTACACCAACCCGGAAACCCGGACGGGAGTACCCGGCCTTACCGGACTTGGGCTGAGTATTCCCATTGGTCAGGGATTTCTGATTGATTCAAGAAGGAATACGCTTAGGCAGTCCAAAGTAATGGTGAATTATGCAGAAGCAGAAAAAATCAAACAGATCAATCAGGTCTGGTTTACCGCAGTAAAGGATTACTGGAACTGGTTTTATGCCTATCGTCAGTACGAGCTGATCCGCGAAGGCGCTGACCTGGCATACAAAAGGTTTGTGGCAGTGAAAAATCAGACGCTGCTCGGTGACAAGCCGGCCATAGATTCCGTAGAAGCCGCCATTACTTTTCAGGAACGCAGCCTTCAGCTTGAAAAAATTAAGGTGGAACTGAATAACACGCGCCTGCTGATGTCGAATCATCTCTGGAACGAGCGTGAAGAGCCGGTGGAACTGACAGAAAATACGGTTCCTCAGAATACCGAGCCGCCTGCTTCCGCTTATTACAGAAGCCAGCTTGAAACCCTGATCGATAATGCGTCCAGCACACATCCGGAACTTTTGATGTTAAAGAATAAAGGCCTGCAACTTCAGCTGGAAAGAAATTACCGGAGGGAAATGCTGAAACCCAAGCTCAACCTCAGCGCCTCACTTATCACCAGCCGAACCGATTTCAGCAATTACGTTCCTGAGTATTATGATCTGCAATGGAGTAATTACAAGCTCGGCGTCGATTTTTCATTTCCATTGTTCCTGAGAGCCCAGCGTGGCAAATTGCAGGAAATAAAAGTAAAGCAACTTGCCCTGCAATATGATGTAAAACAGACGGGACGTGAAATAAACACCAATATTCTCAATGCCTTCAACAACCTTGTAGCCTATGAATCGCAGCTGGCCATCCAGAACCTCAGCATCGAAAACCAGCAAACCCTGCTCAATGGCGAACTTGCCAAATTCGATCTGGGAGAAAGTACGCTCTTTCTGATCAACAGCCGTGAAACCAAGCTTATCGACATGAAAATTAAAATGGCCGAGCTTGTAGCCGGGTATCAGAAAGCCGTTGCGCAGCTTTACTATTCAGTTGGTACTATTGCAGAAAGGTAAATTTTACTTATATTGACAGATATGCCCGGATACTGACCATGGAATGCTGTTTCAGAAACGTGGCACATGCAGGCGTTGTGTCCTGAAAACCTCATAACTACCTCGAATTACGTAGCTTACCTGCATGAAAACGCTTACTGAAAGTCAAAGGCTACGTTACTTTTCTTTTTTTTACCTGTACGTCATGCAGGGTATACCCGCCGGTTTTGCCCTGATTGCAGTAACAAATTACCTGGCTGCAAAGCAGATCGATGCAAAGTTGCTGGCTAATTTCGGCGTTTTGGTCGGATTGCCCTGGGCATTCAAATTCGTTTGGGGGCCGCTGGTCGATAAATTTCAGAACTCAGGAATGGGCAGGAGGCGTCCCTGGGTACTGTTCTCGCAGATAATGGCTTTTCTGGCTTCGCTTCTGCTGCTTTTCTTTACAGATCCTGTAAGTGAATTCAATGTGCTGGTCAGTGCGTTTGTGCTGCATGGCGTATTTGCTTCCCTGCAGGATATCAGCGTGGATGCCATGGCCATTACCGTAGTGCCGGAACCGGAAAGAGGACGGGCCAACGCCCTAATGAAGAGCGGTATGGTCAGCGGGCAGGCCATAGGTTCTGCCGGTCTGGCCGTAATTATGCATCATTCCGGTTTTCAGACTGCCGCCATTGTTCAATCGTCCGTATTGCTTGGGATGACTTTGCTTACCTTTTTCATCCGGGAAAAACCGCAGGATGCTTTCCTTACGTTCAAGGCAGCAGGCTTGCAGCATTCGGGTTCTATTGGCGGGCAGCCTTTTCTGAAACTGACCAAAGAACTGATCCGTGCCATGCTGGTACGCAGAAGCCTGCTTCTTTTTTTTGCCGTAGCTGCGGTGTTTATCAGTGAGCGTTTGTTCCAGCGCATTTTTACACTTCATCTCATACAAAAACTTAACTGGAGCGATACGTCGGTGTCCGTACTAAGCGGTACTTACGGTACCATTACTGCAGTAAGCATTGCGATAATCGGTGGCTGGCTGTCGGATCGTATGGGTGCATTGCGTATGTTGCTGGGAGTAACACTGGTAATGGGAGCGGGCTTTATCGGCTTTTCCCTGCTATCGACTTCGTGGATTCATTTCAAGGTATCCACATCCGGATTGCTTTTGCGGCAAATGTTTGAATCTCTGTTCAGTATTGCTGCCCTGCCTGTGCTCATGAGCGTGTGCCGCCGCCATATAGCAGCTGCTCAGTTCGGGTTTTACATGGCGCTGAGCAATCAGGCCGATGTACTGGGTATCTATATGTCCGGCCTGCTGTTCATTCACTTTCCCGCGTCGGCAATCGGACTGGTTTGCGGAATTGCGATACTGCTGGCGTCTGCACTGATCGGAATTGTCAAAAAGATGAGTGCAGAGGCATGATGCCCCGGATTAGTAACCGGATCATCAGGTAAGTCTGACGGACTGGATTGCCTGTACCCATTCATTTTGTCCGCAGCGGCTGCAGTTCTTTGATTCACCCTTCATTTCCTCCACATTGCCGCAGTATGTGCAGGCGTGATTTCCGGAATCTTTAATGATATTGCTTTTTTTCTGGTATAATTTGGGCAATACAGGCAGACCGGGTTTTACCTGGTCATCTTCGTAATAGTAAAAGCTTACATTCCCGTTTGTTTCCAGTATGGCAGTTCTGACTTGTCCCAGATGTTCAATATTCTGTTGTCGCATTTCCGAGAAGAACTCGTCTTTTGCATAGGTTCTTTCACCGGTATCAAGATTAAACATGCCGTCTTCAATGATATAAATGGGATCTCCTTCCAGAATACTTTCAAAGCTTTCATTTTTGGCTGCTATCCAGGTGATCAGTCTGTAAAGTCCTAATACCGTGATAAATACAAGCAGCGCGGGAACTACGGCATGATCCTTGTTGGACATAGGATCACCTGCTGCAGAGCCCAGTCCGATGATAATGGCTACTTCAAAAATCGAGAGCTGACGTACACCTTTCTTGCCCGTCATCCTCAGAAAAGCAAGAATAACTGAAAACATGATCAGGGTACGGACGATGATCTGTAAGGTAAAAGTCCAGTCAAGGTCGTTAATAAATACTTCATTCCAGTCAAACTCCATTTGTTGATTGCAGTATGGTGAGGTTCATAGTAATTGGCATGTAAATAAATGTACCAGTCTGTTTCATGATTGTTTATGACGCGGAAAAAGCATTAGGATCAATGGCGAAACCCGCCGGCTTTTTTTAGTAAGTAATCAGTTGGAAATAAACGGGCTATGCCGGCGAGCCATGGAATATCCGTTACGCACTTACCGGTTATAAACTACTTGTCCTCACAAAAGCATCTGCATTGTATCTTTTTTTAATTTATATGTAACCAAAAAACGGGCCGGGTATAATTATTGTAAAAAAATTACGGTATAAAGTAAACGTTCTTGTAAAATATACCAAATAATTTGAGCAACTTGGTCAAATTGTTTAACTCAAAATATACGAATGATTGAAATAAAACTTTACAGCAAATTCAATGATCTGACCAATGCTTACGAATTTACGGCCTATTGCAAGGAAGGACTGAAAGCGGGAGAGTACTTTCGGTACAACGGATATGAGTATCTGATTACGTCAGATCCGGTATATTGCAGCAGCAGGGACAGTAAAGAAGCAGCTGGTGAAGCCGTTTTCATGGCGGTCAGGCTGGGAACGTACCTGATCACCTGAAAGCAGTTTGATCAAAACAAGAATATAGTACAACAAAGTATCTTATGCCACATTCAGGACCCATTTTTTTAGTTGAAGACGACGAAGATGATCAATTGCTGATTACACAGGCATTACGGGAACTTGGGATCACAAACCGGGTCATTTATTTTCAGGATGGCGTTGAAGTCATAAAGTACCTTGGATCCAGTATGCAACAGCCTTTTCTGATAATCTGTGATATCAATCTGCCGTCAATGAACGGCCTGGAAACCAGAGAATACATCGAAAATTCTCCGTTCCTGAAAAAAAGATCCATACCGTTCTTATTTTTCACAACTTCGGATAACATTCTTACGGTCCAGGAAGCTTACAAATATACCGTTCAAGGGTTTTTCGTCAAGACCAACAATTACAAGAAACTTAAAGAAGATTTGTCCACCATTTTCAGGTATTGGCAGCTTTGCCTGCTGCCGGACCGGGTAACTTAATCAGAGCAGGCATATGAAAAAAATCAGACAAAATAGTGTGTACGAAAAGTTGAATTGATTTTGAAAACGTTGCATTCTTAAATTTTGTCATTACGCACAGACAAACTTTTAACAGACATATAGTGCCCATCCGTTTGGTGATATACGTTGAAGGTTTGTTTTGTTTTCAAGAAGTACATGCAAGCATATCTGACCTTCGTTTTTGTTGATTGTTCATTATTTCGCCCAGCAGCACAGGCTGATGAAATAAATATTTGATTGTGTTTTATTAAGGCCATGTACTGGCCGGATTTTTATATTGATATCCTTAAAAAATAACTATGGAAAATAACCCGATCCTTTACGTAGGAGGAGATGAAGATGATCGTTACCTGGTAACGGATGCACTGAGAGACATTGGCTGTGCCAGTCAGGTTGTAAATTTTGATAACGGCAACGCGCTGATCGATTACCTTAGTAACAGTAAAAGCAGGCCTTTCTTAATCCTGTGCGATTTTCATCTTTCCGGAATGTCGGGCATGGAGCTGAAAGAGGAAATCAACTCGGATGTAAAGCTGAAGAAGCATTCCATTCCATTCATCTTCTTGTCTGAGTCTGTTAATCCCAAAGATGTAGAAGAAGCCTATATGTCACTGGTGCAAGGGTTTTATGTAAAAGCGCCGACTTACGAAGGCTTGAAAGACCAGTTGCAGTCCATTTGCGGGTACTGGGAACGGGCTGTTTTGCCAGGTCAGCAGGTCTAGACCGCATTAGGCACATCCGAGATATGTCCTGCCGGATGCAATCAGGAAACAAGTTCCAAATTCTTGTTTCTTGATCATTTCTGTTTGAGAACGAATTTGTATTCCGTGGTCAACGATATTAGGCTGTCCGGTATCAGTTCACAAGTATTTCTTTTTGTACACCTTGCAGGTAAGAAAGCCATTTGTCTTTGCTTTTGTCGTATACAAAAGTAACAAGTTCCTGGGTTGTATTTCCCGGATTATACAAGGCGGGTTCGTGTGGCGAAGTGCGCAGGTGTTTAATCAAATGCACACTCAGTTCCATGGATTGATTGTGTTCAGGTTTGCCTGGCAGTAAGTTAAAGATCCTGTCGTATTCAGTCAGGTTCCAGCTTAAATCAAAATTTTCCATTTGAATCCTTGTTTATATTCCTGATTTGCAAGTAAATAAAACTTTCTCTGCAATGCAATTCCGGATATAGTTCCGGAAGATATAATTCGTTGTGTGCTTTGCGTAATCCTGTTTGTGGGAATTTTCTGGGTTTGCAATAATAGCCGCGGCGCGGCTTCCTGTTTGTGGGAATTTCCAAGGTTTGCAATAATAGCTGCGGCGCGGCTTCCTGTTTGTAGGAATTTCCAAGGTTTGCAATAATAGCCGCGGCGCGGCTTCCTGTTTGTAATGAACAATGCATTTTGCAATGGTGAAGTCCAGAATTGAGCATTGTTGTTGATTGGCGTTTGTAAGGATGCTCATCCGGAGCCATGCTTTTTGCTTGTTTTGTCATTTCTACAAACGGGAAGCTCCTCTGGAGCTGATGCTTCTGATGGTGTTCTTGGCTTTCTACAAACGGGAAGCTCCTCCGGAGCCATGCTTTCTGCTTGTTTTATCATTTCTACAAACGGGAAGCTCCTCCGGAGCCATGCTTTCTGCTTGTTTTGTCATTTCTACAAACGGGAGGCTCCTCCGGAGCCATGCTTTCTGCTTGTTTTGTCATTTCTACAAACGGGAGGCTCCTCCGGAGCCATGCTTTTTGCTTGTTTTGTCATTTCTACAAACGGGAAGCTCCTCCGGAGCCATGCTTTCTGCTTGTTTTGTCATTTCTACAAACAACAAGCTCCTCCGGAGCTGTACTTTCTGCTTGTTCTGTCATTTCTACAAACAACATGCTCCTCCGGAGCTATTTTATCAATTCTATTTCTGCAATAACAGGCAGATGGTCGGAGTAGTAGCGGCCTTCCTGCTGATCTGAAAGCGTGGCGTGTTCAAGGACTTTCACTTTTGCATTCACAAAAATGTAATCGATTCTGGAACGGATCGGCTCTTTCTTTACGTCAAATCCACTGGAAGTATTGACAGGACCATAATGCGGCGTGGCTGAAATGTCATAAGTATCCAGAAGTTTTTTTCCTTCGGTCAAAGTTTTATAAGCTGCTGAGGCCGGACCGGCGTTGAAGTCGCCGGTAACAAGGACTGGTAATTTCTCGGCAATGGAATCCATCTGAGCCAAAAGCACCTCTGCGCTTTTTTCGCGTGCAAGTACACCATGGTGATCCAGATGGGTATTGAAAAAGAAGAATGTTTTCTTGGATTTTTTATCTGTGAACTTGCACCAGGAAGCTGTACGGGGATAAAATGCATCCCAGCTCTTGCTTTCCTTTACATTCGGAGTTTCGGAATACCAGAATGTGCCCGATGAAATCAGCTTGTACCGTTCTTTCCGGTAAAAGACAGCTGTAAATTCACCGCTTTTTCCACTCACGCGGGGCACGCCATACCAGCTGAATTCAGGCAACAGTTTCTCAAGATCAGCCATTTGATCGGGCTGCGCTTCCTGTACGCCCAGCAGATCTGCCTTGTGATACCGGATAAGCGCCGCAACGTTCTCCTTTCGGTATTCCCAGCCGTTGATGCTGTCAGCGGCGTTTTTATACCGGATGTTGTAACTCATGATGCGCATGGATTGAGCCTGAATGGAATGCAGCGAAATCACAAGAAAAAGAGCTGGGAACAGCCGCATGACTCGCATGGCCTTTTTTAAGATCGTATTCATCGGTCAAGGTTCAGGATTTGGGCAAAACTAAATAAAATCATTGAATCATGGCCATGTAGTGATGTTGTAGTTGATTTTGAAATGTAATTGATGCGGTTATATAGAAATTTATGGATACGTGATATTTTAATAATATAAATTTTAACAGGTAAAATTATATCATTCTGTTCTTTACCGTCTTGAAAGAACCAGATTATGAAATTGTTAAATATCGTTTTCCGGAAAGAACATGTTATCGGAATTATTCAATTTTGCGGCATCAAATACAAGTAAAATATCAGTCACATCGCAGATGCTGCATGGATAATTGCTATTAAAACGTACTGCATTTTTTAACCGTCACCTATTCTCTCATAACCAGATCTACCTTATGCATTACTGCAAAAACAGGCTGTTCCTTTCGGGAAGCAGCTTCAAAAAAATGATGGCCCGCCTGGCACTGATTGTACTGGCAGGCGGCATCAGCCTGACAGAAATGCCTGTGAAGGCATCCGCAATGCGTCTTACAGGCATTTCCGAGCGCACCATCCGGACTTCAAAACCGGATCGGCAGGTTTCGGGCAAAGTAAACGATGCGGCTACATCGGAAGGATTGCCGGGCGTGAATGTAGTTATCAAAGGCAGCCAGACCGGCACCGTAACGGATGCAAACGGCAGCTATTCTCTGGACATACCCGAAGAAGGCGCTGTATTGGTTTTTTCATATGTAGGATACCTCAGTCAGGAAGTGGATGCGGGCACAAAAAGTGTCATCGACGTACAGCTGGCTGCTGATTCCAAATCGCTTAGCGAGGTAGTAGTAGTTGGTTACGGAACGCAAAAGAAAGTGAACCTGACGGGTGCCGTGGATCAGGTAGGGCAGGAGGTACTGCAGAACCGTCCTATTACAAATATCGCGCAGGGACTTGTTGGCGCAGTGCCCAATCTGAACCTTAGAATGCTGGACGGAAAACCGACGCAGTCGCCAAGCTTTAACATCCGCGGAACGACATCCATAGGGCAGGGTGGCAGCGCATTGGTGCTGATCGATGGCGTGGAAGGAGACCCACGCGTACTGAACCCCAATGATATTGAAAGCATTTCGGTGCTGAAAGATGCGGCATCAGCTTCCATTTACGGTGCACGTGCTGCATTCGGTGTGGTGCTGATTACGACGAAAATGCCTGTGGAAGGAAAAACGACGCTTTCTTACTCGACCAATTATTCCATCAAATCACCTACTACAGTTCCGGACAACCTCACCGATTCCTATCCCTGGGCGCAGGGATTCAGCGATGCGTGGTCGCGCTGGAACGACAACGGGAGCACACCAACGGCGATCAACAAAACCATCAGCTTTTCACCTGCTTATCTGGCCGAAATCAAAAGAAGATATGAAGATCCCTCGCTGCCGAGGGTAGAGGTAAATCCGACTACAGGTGAGTACCAGTATTATTACAGCACGGACTGGTACAAGGAGCTTTACAAGGAACGTTTCAGTGCGCAGGATCATAACCTGTCAGTTTCGGGAGGCAGCAACAAGGCAACGTTCCTTGTGAGCGGCCGTTATAATGGACAAAGCGGTTTGTTCCGCTACAACAGTGACGACTACCAGATGTACAATCTGCGTGCAAAAGGAAGCATTCAACTAACGCCGTGGCTCCGGATCGACAACAATACCGAATATTCGTCGCAGAAATATCATCAGCCCATCAACGTGGGTGAAGGCAGCGGGATTTACCGCAATATTGCTGATGAAGGCCATCCGCTGGCTCCGCTGCTCAATCCGGACGGAACATTGTCTTTCTCGGCAGCCTATACTGTCGGTGATTACTACATTGGCCGCAACGGCATTGACAACACCCAGCGATTTCTGAAAAACCAGATTGCCGCCAAGTCACAGTTTTTTGATAATTCGTTAACCATCCGCGCAAACCTGACCTTTCAGAGTACGGATATCGGTACGCAGCAGAACCGCGTGCAGGTTCCATACAGCCGGGCAAAAGGGATTATCGGTTATACCGGTACAAATACCAATGATATCATGGAAAGGAAAAGAACGACCAATTATCTGGCTACCAACTTTTATGCGGATTATGTCAAGTCGTTCAGCAATTCGCACAACTTTACCTTTCTGGCGGGATTTAATTATGAGCAATCTGTTTACAGCAACCTTTCTGCACAGCGGAACGGCATCATTTATTCCGGCGTAGAAGACATTAACCTGGCCTTGGGACAAAGTATCGTGACCACCGGCGGTTATCAGAAATGGGCAATCGCGGGTGGCTTTTTCAGGGTCAATTACAATTTTCGCGAGCGTTACCTGCTGGAAGTAAACGGCCGCTACGACGGTTCTTCGAAGTTTCCTACGGATCAGCAATGGGCATTTTTCCCGTCGGTATCCGCAGGCTGGCGCGTATCCGAGGAAGCATTCTGGAAAGTCAGCCCCAACGTTTTGTCCAATCTCAAACTGCGTGCGTCATACGGTTCGCTGGGCAACGGAAACATTGATCCGTACTCATTCAATGAAAAGTTCTCGATCAGTCAGTCGGGACGGATTATCAATGGCATCCGGCCGCAGACTACGCGTCAGCCTGTTGTGGTGCCGGACGGGCTTACATGGGAAACGTCAACCACGGGCAACATCGGTCTGGAATTCAGCAGCCTCAACAAACGCCTGTCATTTGTAGGTGATATGTACCGCCGCTGGACATCGGATATGTTCACAGTCGGGCCTACGGTTCCTGCGGTATTCGGGACCACGGTTCCGAAAGGCAACTATGCTGATCTGAAAACCACAGGCTGGGAACTTTCTGTTAACTGGTCGGATCATTTTACAATGGCTTCCAGGCCTTTCAATTACAGCGCAAGGTTTACACTGGCAGATTCCAGAGCCATCATTACCAAATACAATAATCCGGATAAAAACCTGACCGACTATTATGAAGGGCAGCGTGTGGGTGAAATCTGGGGTTATCGCGTAGAAGGGCTTTTCAGGTCGGCATCCGAAATTGCGGATTCGCCTTCACAGCGAGACATCCCGAACACCAACACCAGGAAGAATTATGTAGGCGACCTGAAATTCAAAAACCTGGACGGAGACAATGTTATTTACCAGGGACTGAACCGCGTAGGAAACTCGGGCGACAAAACGATCATCGGAAATTCCGAACCGCGCTATACATTTGGCCTGAACCTTTCGGGTGACTGGAACGGGATCTATGTGGCCGGGTTTTTTCAGGGTGTAGCCAAACAGGACTGGTACCCGTCGGCTGAATCGCGCTTCTGGGGACAATACAACCGTCCGTACAATGCGTATCCGCGCTGGCACCAGGACAATATGTTCCGCGAGGAACTGGGCAATTTTGATGCCTATCTGCCCCGGTTGGTCGGCTATGTAGCACAGGGAACAGGCCGTGCCCTGCAGGTTGCCAATGACCGCTATTTACAGAATGCCGCTTACATACGCCTGCGGAATCTGCAAATCGGTTACACGATCCCAAACCGCATTGTGTCCAAAATCCATGCACGCGACCTGAAAGTGTACATGTCTGCAGAAAACATCTGGACGTGGTCGCCAATGTACAAATGGACGCGCGATACCGACGTTAGCAGCATTTACGGTTCCGACCGGGATCTTAGCGGAGGAAGCAGCGGCGATGGATACAATTACCCGATGCTCAAAGCAGTTTCACTTGGTCTGACACTCAACTTCTGATTTATCATGAAAACGACAAAACGATTCAACCATATACTGGCCATGCTGCTGCTTTGCGGCGTGAGTTCCTGCGACCTGAATGAAGTACCGGTGGACACAGCCACCAACGAAGCCGTATTCGGTTCCGAAAGCGGTCTTGACCTGTATGTAAATTCCTTCTATGACCAACTGCCGAATACGGATGTAGGCGTATTTCAGGACGACGACAATTCGGATCTGGTGGCGCGCAACGGCGTTGACAATTACCTGGCACCCGGTGCGCTCAGTCCGATCACCAGCACGGGATGGAACTGGACGGATCTGCGTAACATCAATTACTTTATCGAAAATGCCGAAAAGAGTACCGTACCGACCAAAAACCATTATCTGGGCGTAGCCCATTTTTTCAGAGCGCTGTTTTATTTTGACAAGGTAAAAAGATTCGGCGATGTACCCTGGATTGACAGAACAATCCTGGTAACAGACGAAGCAGCTTTGTACGGAAAGCGGGATGACCGGTTTGAAGTTATGGACAAAGTACTGGCCGACCTGAATTACGCCATTGAAAACATAACCCTGACCTCCGATCCGAGCGTTACCCGCATTACAAAAAATGTGGCACGTGCATACAAAACCCGGATCTGCCTTTTTGAAGCATCGTTCCGGAAATACCATACCGGGTACAACAAGCAGTCTACTGCCGGTGCATGGTATGAGGAAGTGGTGAAAGAAGCCAACAGTATAACCGGCTTTACGTTGCACGAGGGAACATCTCTGGACAAAGCTTACCGGGAAATGTTCATTGCCAAAAACGCTTTTCCGGACGAAACAATCCTTTCAGTGGCTTTGAATGCAAGTCTGCAGGTTTTCAGCTCGGCGAACCGCCGTTTTATCAGCCCGACATATGGAAACCGTCCCAGCCTGACACGTCGTTTTGTCAACACTTACCTTAATCTGGACGGAACGCCTTTTACGAGCAAAGCCGGCTATCAGGCAACGCCTTTCATCGAGGAGGTAAAAAACCGGGACCTGCGCCTGAAACAAACCATACGCGTGGGCGATTACAAAAGGACAGAAAATGGCGTGGCGGTGGTCGCACCGCCCAATTTTACCCAGACTTACACCGGGTATCAGCCCATCAAATGGAGCTACGACGAACGTTTTCCGTTCGATGACGAAAGCCGGAACGACAATGCGCATATCATCATGCGCTGGGGAGAAGTACTGTTGAACAAAGCCGAAGCATTGGCCGAACTGAACAAAATGACCGCTGCCGACTGGACCGCCACCATTGGTGCGCTGCGCAAAAGGGCAGGTATCACCGGTGCCACGCTGCATACCTTGCCTACGGTTGCCGATCCTTACATGGTTTCCTTTTTCAACGGAAAATTTACAAACCCCGTTCTGCTGGAAGTACTGCGCGACAGAGGCGTGGAAATGGTATTTGAAGGCCTGCGTACCGATGATCTGAAAAGATGGAAACTCGGTGAATTGTTTCAGACTGCCCCGATGAACGGCATGTACGTTCCTGCACTGGGCGAGTACGACCTGAATGGCGACGGCATCAAGGATGTTTATTTTTATCAGGGAACCAAACCGGCTTCTACAACGCCATCCATCGCATTTGTCGATGTAAGTCCTTCTGCTGCAGTAGGAAGGTTACAGCTTTCAAACGGAACCTCGGGAGAAATCCTGTGGAACCCGGGACCCCGTGAATGGGCAGACAAAAAGTATCTTTATCCGATTCCCGAAGCTGACCGCACCCGCAATCCGGAGCTTGGCCAGAACGCCGGATGGTAACAGGACAATTCTGGAACAGGCCGTAAACCGCTTGATTTCAAAATTTTATTTATGGAACGAAGGCTGCTTATTCCCGTTTAAGCAGCCTTCGTTTGTAAGAGAGCTGTACTTCCGGTGTGCCCGGAAGGTTTTTTTGATCAGCGATTATGGTTTTACAGCAAACCGGTAAAAGCGGATAGAACTTTAAATTAAATTCAGGAACTGAAAAATCTTTTAAAATGCGTCCAGAAAATCCAGATACTGTACGACACTGTTTTCAATCCATTCAGCCGAAGCATGGTAATCAATTCCGTAGATGGCAAACAGCGGTTTATAATCCGCTTTTATATATTCAAACGTAAGTTCAAAAGGACGGGTCAATTCGGTTAATGAATATTTGAATACATCCGACGGCCCGTATTCCTGTTCATCGGCACCCAGTGAAATAGCGAGCGCGATCTTCTTGCCCGCAAGTTTGTAGCCGCTTTTGCTGCCATAGGCCCAGCCGTGTGTCAGTACTTCATCCAGCCATTTTTTTAATAGCGGAGGACAGTTGAACCAGTAATATGGAAACTGGAAAACAATTTTGTCATATTGCTCCACCATTTTCTGTTCTGCTTGAACATCGATTTTTTCATCGGGATAAACTTCGTACAATGAATGAACGACATACTTTTCAGGGAACCGGTTCAGCGTTTCAATCCATCTTTTATTCACAGCCGAATGCTCCAGATCGGGATGAACAACGATTATCAATGTTTTCATTTTGTTAGAACTTGCCTTTTTTATAATGCAAAAGTATAGGGCATAACGTCAATTTCGTACATTGGCAACCCATTGTGCGGTACTATAAGAAATGTAAGTAATGTCAAAGATCAAAGAAACGTCGACCAACTTTGCCAACAAAGCAGCCCTGTCCGATGAATGTCCGGAAGTGTATACGGCCAACCTCATCGGCGGCCAGTGGGCTTTGGTGATCTGTTCCTGGTTAATGCAGGGAAAGCTCCGATTTGGCGAGCTGAGAAAGCTTTTGCCCAACATAACCGAAAGAATGCTGACGCTGCAACTCCGAAGGCTGGAAGCAAACCATATTGTAAAACGCACGGTTTACGCGGAAGTCCCGCCACGCGTTGAATACGAACTGACACCCATCGGCTACGATCTGAAGCCGGTTATCAAGGAGCTGGAAAAATGGGGGGAAAAACATAAAAGCCTGTAAAAACAACCAAACATCTCACGTTCGGTTTTTTACATTTTATATCTCGCAAAAACTCACCTTAAAGTAATAATCCGGCTGTACCGCTCCGTTTTTTCCATACCGCGGACCATGTAAATTTCATATGCTCCGTCGGGGATATCGTCGGTGACAGGAAATGCCGGAAACGTGAGAAAACCATCGAAAATCCCGTAAACGCTGCCTGAAAAAGGCAGTACAAATTCTTTTTTGCTCTGATGATCAACGAGAACCAGTTCGATCTTGTCTGGTGTTGGACCCCATGTTTCGCTGTAAACCAGTATCGGTTCCTTCCGGCTGATTTCCGTAACGGATGGAAAATAGTGCAAGCTGGAATTCAGGTAAGTTTTAAATGAACTGCGGCGTGAAGGTTGCGTCACGATTCTTGCAATGGGCTGGGTGCGGGTCCTGGTTATGAAAAAGTGATCTTCGCCGGAATATTGAAGCAGCCATTGTTTTTCAGAATAAGGCTTCTTTTCTTTTTCGTTTTCCAGATAAGTGATTTTGTAATTGCCCAAACCGATGCTTTTCGGCAGGTTGCCGGACAATGATCCCGGTTTTTCATACTTCAGAGCAATGCGTTCCGGTGCTGTGAAATCATTCTCAATGATGGCTTCGTACTTGCCAGCGGACGAAAAGTTAAATCCGTTTACCTCAAAATAACGGTCGGGTTCGAGCATATGCCAGGAACCCCTTCTGAAAGAAACAGCTCCGGGCTTAACAATGATCTGAGAAGACAGCAATTCCGCTTTCGGGCCCCAGACTACTTCTGCCTTGTATTCACCGGGCACCATGGTAGCCGGCAATGTAACGGACATGGAATCCTGAAACCGGCTATAACCAGGATCATAGAGTTCATACGCAATTTCACCCGTCGCCTTGCTTGTAAAACGGATCTTTGGCGCATAAATCAGCGTTTCGCCTTCAAAAACGGTGGCCACGGTTCCTTTCAGCTTGAAAGCAGTTTTGATTTGCGTGTCCGGTTCAAGCGTCAGTTGCAGGTTTTTCGGAAGTTCTGCGAGCTGAATCGCTTTAAATGGAACGACGATAATATTGAAGTTTCTGCTTTCATTGTTGCTATGCAGTGAAATGCCGACTTCCTGATTTTCATATTTAAATCCATCCAGTGCGGGCGATGTAGAGTTATAGCCCGCTTCCAGTACGACTTCCGGTTTGATATAATCGCCCGCAGCATAATTTTCAGGAAGGTTTATAACAATCAGATCTTTCCCAATGCTGATATTCTTGGGGTCTACTCCGGGAATAGTAAAATCCAGCACATTGATTTTTTTTATGTCAGGGGCTTTGGGTACCGGTTTTTCCGCTTCCTTACATTGCCAGCAAAGGCAGGCCAGGCACAGGATCAGGTAAAGTGTCCGCTTCATGGAGGAATATTTTTCTGTAAGATAAAAAAATACGCACGTATTGCAATGCCTGTTCCATGAAGCAGATACATACGGCACGACGAGAAAAGGGAGGGAAGGGGAAAGGGTGAATGGAGGAAAGGGAAGAGGGAGAAAAGGAGGAGGGCCTGTTACAATCCTCTTGTCCTTCCTCCTTCAATCCTGCCTTCTTCAATCCTGATTTTTCAGGGAAGCCATATCAATGACGAAGCGGTATTTTACGTCACCTTTCAGCAGGCGTTCATAGGCGTCGTTGATTTGCTGAATATCGATCATTTCAATATCTGCAACTATATTGTGCTCACCGCAGAAATCCAGCATTTCCTGTGTTTCGGCTATACCGCCGATCATGGAACCTGAAAAGCTTTTGCGTCCGGCAATAAGGCTGAATGCAGCAACAGGAAGCGGATTTTCCGGTGCACCCACCAGCGCCAGCGAGCCGTCTACACGAAGCAGGCCCAGATACGCATTGATGTCATGCTCGGCAGAAACCGCGTCCAGAATAAAATGCAGCTTTCCCTGATATGCAGCCATTTGCCCGGCGTCTTTGGACATCACCACTTCGTCTGCACCCAGGCGTTTTGCTTCGGCGAATTTGGATTCTGACGTTGTAAATGCAACTACTTCGGCGCCCATGGCTTTGGCTATTTTGATACCCATATGACCTAGGCCGCCAATACCGACAATCCCTACTTTTTTGCCCGGGCCGACATTCCAGTGCCTTAATGGGGAATAGGTGGTGATACCTGCGCATAGCAACGGAGCCGTTGCGGCAAGTTCGAGGTTTTCAGGAATGCGCAGCACGAAATTTTCATCCACAACAACGTTTTCGGAATATCCGCCAAAAGTAGGCGTATCGAGGTATTTATCCGGTGAATTGTAGGTTCCGGTCATGCCGGGTTCACAATATTGTTCCAGACCTTCCTGACAATATTGGCACTCACGGCAGGAATCCACCATGCATCCGACACCCACGACATCGCCCACTTTAAACTTGCTCACATGGTCGCCAACGCTGACAATCTTGCCCACGATCTCGTGGCCGGGTACGCAGGGGTAAATCGTGCCGTGCCATTCGTTTCTTGCGGTATGCAGGTCGGAGTGACAAACGCCGCAGTAAAGGATATCAATTTCCACATCGTGTGCGGTCGGTTTTCTGCGGTCAATGCCAAGTTGATTTAATGGGGCTTCGGCTGCTTCCGTACCGTATGCCTTGATGTTTGTTGTTTCTGTCATGTTGTAGATTGATTGGATGTTTATATATTTTCTTTCATAACTTTTGAAGGTATTCCGGCTACGACCGAGTTGGCGGGCACATCGCGGCTTACGACTGATCCGGCTGCTACAACGGCATTCTCACCAACCGTTACACCGGGCAGGATCGTTGCACCTGCACCGATCCAGGCATTTCGCCGGATGAAAACCGCTTTTGGAATTAGTGCTTTTCTGTCTGCCGGTTCAAGCGGGTGGGTTTCGGATGTAATATTCACCCGCGGTCCGATCATGACGTTATCCTCAATAACAATGCCACCCATATCCAGAAACGAGCAGGCATGATTAATGAACACATTTTTACCCAGACTGATGAAGTGGCCGAAGTTCGTGTAAAACGGTGGAAAAATGGTTGTCGATTGGTCAATAGACATTCCGGTAATTGCGCTAAGCCATCGCCGCACTTCGTCCGTGTCCGTTGCGCCGGCATTCATTTCCACACATAACCGAATGGTACGGGCAACGGCTTTGCTGAAATCTTCATACCCCGGATCGTCCATTCTGATCGGCTCGCCGGCCTTCATGCGGTCAAAAACAGTTTTTTCAGTATCTGATGTATTCATGTAAATCGGTGATTTTGCCTTTTTCGGCAGATCATTCTAAATGGTCGCAGCATCCATAACAAATCTGTACCGGTTTTTTTTGTCCAATACTTTTTTCCATGCATCGCGCACGGCCGCTGCCCTGGTTACCTGTATCTGTGGAAAAATCTTGTTGTCGGCACAGCCCGGTACGACTTCCTGCGCTTCAGAAATGCCGCCGCCACGATCCCGGCAATCTTATGACCCGGTACCTGCAGCTATTGCTGCTGGCTCCATTCACCTTTCATTTGGTGAATGTCCGAATGGAAGATGCTGGCAAATTTGGAAGAATGAATTTTCTTCTGGAAGGAACGGGTCTGCTGTTGCTGTGCTTTTCCATGTTGCTGTTATTTCGGATTCGTATATTCTTCGTCTGTAACCGCCTGCATCCATTCCACAATTCCTTTTTCGGTATTGGGCACAATGTAGAGTTGCTGCATGCCTGTATCCGGACCGGCCCCGTGCCAGTGCATTACGTTGGGCGGACATGTAACCACGTCGCCTTTTTTAACGGTCTGCCTTGGCTGGCCTTTGATCTGATGATAACCGGAGCCGTCCGTGATCACAAGTATTTGCCCGGCTGGATGCGTGTGCCAGTGGCTTCGTGCTCCCGGTTCAAAGTATACGTTGCCCACAAGGGTCGTAAGCGTACTATCGGCAGGTACAAGGCCGTAGTTCCAGGCTTTTCCGGTGAAATTATCGGCGGGTCCCGGCTGACCTTTTGGAAAAATGCCGTTGCTTGCGTCTGATGGCTTCTCATGGCGCTGCGCCATGCACGGGGCTGCCAACATGGCCAGCCATGCAATGACCAGAATTTGTTTTGCAGAAATGCCCGGCTGTCTGGAATGAAGGTGATTTGTCATAGAATTTCTTAATTGGAATCCAAGGACAAAATTCCTCAATCGGCAGGCCGGTCAGGTAAAGACAATCAAACCAATTATTAAGAATTTCAAACTTCTTCGATTCTGACAGCCTTTGGATTCGTTCCGGTCATCCGCTTGAAAAAGTTGTTGAAATAGGTTGGGTATTCAAAGCCCAGTGCGTAGGCGATCTCGGAAATGTTCCAGTCCGTATGCTGCAGAAGTGATCTGGCTTCACTCACAATCCGCTCGGTAATATGGCTTGTGGTAGGTTTTCCGGTAATCTGCTTTACGGCCCTGTTCAGATAATTGACGTGCATATTCAGGTTCCGGGCATAATCCTGCGCCGTCTTCAGTTGGAGCGGACGGTCGGCACTTTCAATTGGAAATTGTCTTTCCAGCAATTCCATAAATACGGATGTGATGCGGCCTGCAGCATTTTTATGCTGGTTGTAATTTTCAGACGGCTGCAGTTTCAGCGCCTCATGGATAATCAGGTTGATGTAATTGCGAATCAGTTCGTCCTTAAACGAGTAATCTGTTTTCTGTTCTTCTATCATCCGTTGGAACAAGGTATTAACAAACTCGCGCTGCTTGTCAGAAATGTTCAGGATCGGCGTTCCGCCAATCCTGAAAAACGGAGATTGCTGAAGACTTTCGGTACGTTCCGAAGCTAAAAAGAATTCTTCTGAAAACAGGCATGTATAACCGGTATAAGTGGTGGAAAGCGTTTCCCATGAATACGGAATATGCGGGTTCCCGAAAAACAGCACGGTTCCTTCGGTTTCGAAACTTCTGTCCGAGTAGTGGATTTTGCTTTTGCCGGTTGTCAGGCAGATTTTATAAAAATCCTTTCTGCTGTAAATGCGTGTGGCATTGGTGTCCCGTTCCAGTTCAAAGGCATTGAACCCTTTCAGCTTTAACTGGCTGTTGAATTCCGATACCGGGCGTTGTTTCGTATTTTCCATATTACAAAATTAAGAATTCCATGACATTTGCAAACAGCTGTTGTAAAATGCGGCTGCTTCAGTCCTTTTATTTCCATGCAGGGCTGAAAGTTGCTTCTGGTTTGAAATCCTTAATCAACCGTTTACAAAATAGAAGTTGACCGTGTTTTTACCCGAAAGTGCCTTTCCCATTTCAAATCAATCGCCACAGGAAAGACGAAGCGGCAGCAAAATTGAAAAAAACGAAGTTCTGAAAATTGTTAACTGTGTCTTTTACAACCAATAATCGCCGCCCGGAGTCTGAACATCAAACACAAACTGTTATGAAAAAAACATTATTCATTTTGACTTTTCTTGCATTCGTGCAATGCAGGGAAAGCAGAAAAGTTGATCCTGAACCGCTTCCGGAAATTGCATCCATTGCAGGCAAATGGCGGGTCATAGCATATTCCCGGGCTTCCGGCGATTCCTTGATCACCGACACAGTTACCACAGAAAATGCTGCTTTTTATGTGTTCCGGTATGATGGCGTTCTGGTAAATGAAAATGGTTACAGGCCTTGCTGCCTTCCACAAAACTATTTTTTGAACGAAAATTTTTTTGAGGCAAAACCTCTTAAACCGGTTGAGTCTGATCCTGCCTGTCAATACGTGTATTGCGGCGGCTGTCCTGAAATGACCTTAACGACACCAACCGCAGACAACCTGCTGATGGAAACCTGCAAAGGAACCTATACTTCACTGGTGCGGGAAAAGTAACTGGACTGCCTGCTTTGAAAACTGAATTTCTTTTCCGAACTTTTGGCAAAAGCGTTGATAACAAACAAATTAGCATATGAAGGTTTTCACCATAGAACAGGACCCGTCCACCGAAGAAATCGCACAAGTTCTCAGGCAGGAATTTTCTTCCGGGTATTCTTACCGCTTTTTTGGTATAGATCAAAACAGAAGTATTGTTGTCCGGAAATCAGAATTTGTAGGGGCGCAAATTTCAAAAAACGGGAATCAGGTTACCGTGCATGCCATGTCGCCCAACTGGCTGTTGAGTTTCCTGGACCCATTTCTGACGGGTATGAATGTGATCGGTACGGTATTTCATGCTCCGCTAACAAAACTGGAAGCTGATCTGGTTACTTTCCTGAAAAGCAAGTATGCATAGTATCTGGTTGTTTTATCGGATACGGGATTTGTTTCAGAATCAAAAAAGCCGCTTATCAGACAAGATGAGCGGCTTTTTTGGTTTTAACTTTCAACTTTTTTTATTCGGTAACGAGCATTTTAATGACTTCTGTTGCTGCATCCGACTGTATTTTCAGCATGTAAATGCCTGTATTTAAAGTCAGACTGGAAATGTTCACTTCCGCTTTTTCTCCTGCTTTTGCATCCTGAGTCGCACGGACAGCATAACCTTTTCCTGACTGGCTGATCAGCTCAAAGGAAATCGGGCCTGCATGCTGCAGGGAAAGTGCAACCGTAAACTGTTTCTTTACCGGATTTGGGTAAATGCTTGATCCCTGTTCAGTTTCCGCATTTTCTGCAATGATCTCTTCCTGATTTAAGCGGTCCGAGCTGTTGCTTGCAGATGCAGGCTGAATGATTAACTGCGGAGGGTTGGCGCTGTTTTCCTTGCTGTTGAAAACCAGTCTGGTGTTCCGGTTGTTCGGATCTGCCAAAAGTAAGGTCAATAAATCGCCGCTGGACGCTTGCTGCGCTTTTACATAACTGGTCACATCAATTTCGTAGTACTTGTACTTGTCGTTTACAGCTACGGAACCCAGTGAAGCAGTCGAAGCAGCCGGCGCATTGTTTTTGCTGATGCTGTTTTCAGTCCAGCTATCGTCATCCACACCGTATACATGCACATAAATATCTTTGCTGTTTTCATGGTTATGGCCATAGATACGCAGTTTGGCCGAGCCAATATTTACCGTTTGCGGCAATTGAAAACGCACGTAAGACGAACGTTTGATGGAAGCGTCGCCGGCTGCATTCTTGACATCCAGTTCAGGCAGGTTGCCGTAATTGGCTGCGCCGTAGCTTCCATCGCGTACATAGGCATCTGCAAGGGGTTTTAGCGTTACACTGGAAACAGGAATCACTTCAATGGCCGAAACCCGAGGCAGGTCCGCTGCGCCGGTCAGAAAATCAATGTTGAGCATGCCGTCTGTGACGTTGACGGTAAAGGTTTCTGCCGTGGCAAGCATCGCCCCACCGGCTTTGACGAAGATATCATAATTGGTCAGTTTGCGGCTGCCTTCCATGTTGACGTGAAACTGCCGGCTGCCTTTTCCGCCCTTTTTGCCCGGAGCTCCGAAGTAGGTTTCAGCGAAGTGCAGGTATACATCAAAGGTGCCATTGGCAACCGGAATGTTGTAGCTGAACGAAGGCGAGCAGCGTGCCGACTGGTACAATACATCATTGGTTGTATTGGAAATATCGCCGCTGACAACGGCACTGGTGCGGTCGATGCCCGCATAGTATTTGTCTGCAATAAACAGTTTTTTGGTAGCGGTCGTGAAATCCTGCCCGCCTGCATTGATCCGGATGGTGTTAGCCATAGGCACTGCATCCTTGTATTGGAACAGCTCGGCGCCGTACATGCCGTTATCGGCAGAAATCAGAAGTTGATTGTTCAGGGCTCCCATATCATAGAACAATGTTGAGCCATTCGGGTTCATGTCGTAGGCCAGACTGGTTGTTTCCGGAGTTCCATTTGTTTTCCAGACTTCACGGCCGCTTTGTTCGTTTGTTGCACTAAAATACAGGGTTTCTCCTATGGCTGTTACATGTCGGATGTTTGCCCCGTTTGCCTGTGAACCAATGTTTGTGACCTGCTGAGTGCCTTCGACTGTTCCGTCACTTTTCCATATCTCTCCTTGTAAATCAGGTACAAAGTAGAAGAAGCCGTTTAGAGCCAGCATATCATGCGTATGAATGGAAGGGTCTCCATCGTCAGAACGCAACTTTGTCAGGGGAAAGGTGCCCTGCTCCGTACCATCGGTTCTCCATACAACCTCACCAAAGATATCATCAAAGGCAGCACCATCCCAGACAACAAAAAAGATCAGATCGTTGACGACAGTGAGCTTGGAAAAACGATCTTCATAGGAATCAAATGTTTTGATAACGGTTGTTCCTTGTGCAGTACCATCACTTTTCACCAGATAATATTTAACATCAGATTGTTTCAATTCTGATAAGATGTAGTAAATAAAATTACCTTTTACTACAATAGATCTGTACATGGTCTCGCCCCAGTTAGGAGTTACGTCCTTGACCAGCACAGTTCCTTCGGCCGTGCCGTTGCTTTTCCAGAGGTCTATGCTGTTGATGCCGTCATAGGCGCCAAAGTACAACTGTCCATTCATCACGACTGGTGAAAAGGTATCAGTTTGAGAGAACGTTTTAACCAGTATTGTTCCGGCCGTGCTGCCGTCACTTTTCCAGAGCTGCATACTGCCGCTGCCGTTATCAATACCAAAAAACAGGGTTCCGTTTACATTGATGAGTCCTTGAAGCGTGTCTGATTTGGTAAAATCTTTGACCTTGATGGTTGTAGCAGTTGTTCCGCCCGTTTTCCATAAGCTATGCACCTGTGAATCGCTGCCTGTGACAAAGAAAGCCGTTCCGTTCACATTGGTGATCTGCTCGGGATTGGAGCTGTTTGCACCGCTTTGTATATCTCGGACCAGCATGGTGCCGGCTGTGCTTCCATCGGTTTTCCAGAGCTCGCGGCCATGGATGCCGTCATCGGCAGTAAAGTAGGATATGCCGTTAACTTCCGTAAAGCCCAGCGGAATGGATCCGGGTCTGCCAAAATCCGTTAATGCGCTGGTGCCGCCTGTGACCATTGTGCTTTTGAAGAGTTCCAGACCTTTGCCCGCGTTGCCATTGAAGTACAACGTGCCGTTTGCATCAAGCAGGCGGGAAGCAGTGACCTCGGCCAGCACTTTGGTGCCATTTACATCCCCGTTGCTCTGCCACAGCTTTTCACCTGTACCGTCATTGGCAGTAAAGGCAACCTTGCTGCCAACAGCTGTAAGCTCCTTGATATCGGAACCTGCACTTCCCAGCCGTATGTCTCTGATCAGAGTCGTTGTGGAAGCTGTTCCGCCACTTTTCCAAAGCTCCTGACCGTTGGTACCATCGTTTGCAGTAAAGTAAAGCTGTCCGTTCACGGCCCTAAGAAGGGAAGGGTTTGATGAAGCTGTGCCCGGATTGATGTTTTTGACCAGTACCGTACCCGTCGTAGAACCATCCGTTTTCCAGAGCTCGTTTCCGTTGGCGGCATCACTGGCTGTGAAATACAGGCTGCTTCCCACAGCAGTCAGGTTAAGAACTTGACCTGTGAATGCTTTGATCACCGTTAACGGAGATGTATCGCTTACCTTGTATAATGACTTGGAATCAAAGGGGTAGTTGCCGAAGTAAAGATTGTTGCCAGCAGCAACCAGTAGTGGAGGACCAGCGTTGTAAGCCGGAAAATTGGTGACAGCAATGGTTCCTGCTGCCGTGCCATCCGATTTGTAAATGTTCCGGATATCGGTCAACCTGGTACCAATAATCAAAAACAGCTTGCCATTTACATTGACCATCTGTTCAATTCCTTGATCATAAAAATCCAGAGATTTGACCAGTACCGTGCCTTGTGCTGTCCCATCTGTTTTCATCAACCCGGAAGGTCCGCAATAGTAGAGCGTTCCATTTATATCTAAAAGCAATCGCCGGTTAGGGTCATAAGGACTATCCCGGACTTCCTGAAAAGAAACAGTGCCTTCCGGAGTACCATTACTTTTCCATAATTGGTATCTCCCTAAATTATTGTCTGTAGTAAAATAGATTATGCCATTTGAGCTGGTCAGCTTATTAACATTTCTGAATCCCTTAAATTCCCTGACCAGCACGGTACCCTGCGCAGTACCGTCACTTTTCCACAGCCCTTTTTCCTGCAGGTTGTTGTCTGCAATCATATAGACCATGTTGCCAACTGCAATCGATTCATAAATCCGCAGTCCATCATTTGAACTGGTCACATTGATGTCTTTCAGCAAGGTTGCTTCCTGCGCCAGCAGGGATTGCATACTCATCAGGAACAAGGCTAAATACAGTACCGTTTTTTTCATAATTTTTTTTGGCTTAAAGTTGAGCAGACGCTTGAAGTTTTAAATAGAAACAGAATTTGGATTCTTGCTCATAAGACGCAAAAAAGCATGCTTAACCGGAAATAATTATACATATAATTATTTTTCATATTAAAAACTTATTATTCGGTAATCAGCCAGGATGACAGCAGCTGTCCGGCGCTTGACAAAATGAAGCTTATTTTTTAGCTCGGGGATATTTAATCTGTTGAATATAAAGATTTTGGTAAAGCTGCACTTGCAATTAATGTGCTCCGGAGAAGCTTTGATCATAACAAGGTAAGAAACCAGTGGAGGCCCATGACGCCGGCTAGCCCGGTGACGGAAACCAGCGTTTCCATGATGGACCACGTTTTCAGTGTGTCCGTCATGGAAATCTGGAAGTATTCCCGGAAAAGCCAGAAACCCGTATCATTTACATGTGAAAACATCATACTGCCGGCACCGATGCCCAGAACCATTAGATTTGGGTCAACGCCAGTTGATGCAAGCAGCGGGGCCATAAAGCCGGCCGTTGTAATGCCGGAAACCGTGGATGATCCCACACAAACGCGGATCAGTGCGGCCATGCCCCAGCCAAGAACATAGGGATGCAGCGTTGAGTGTTCCATCAGATCTGCAATGGACTGGTTTACGCCTCCATCTGTTAAAACCTGTTTGAAAGCGCCTGCTCCGCCAAAGATCAGGAAAAGCATGGCCACGTCCTTAATGGCATCAGACAGCAGATTGGTCACTTCCTGCATGGACTTTCCCTGCCGCAGACCGAGCGTAAAGGTTGCCAGAATCACGGCAAGAAACATGCTGATAATCGGCTCTCCTGTAAAAAGCAAAGTTTTGGTGATCCATAAATCCGCTGGTAAAAACGGACTGACCAGCGTGCTGATCCCGATCAGTAACAGCGGAAACAGAAGCGTGAAAAAGCTGGTGAAAGTGGAAGGCATTCTATCAAGGTTCATCTCCGGTGCTATGAATGCCGGGTTCGGCAGTTGCGTGTATTTCTTCAGCGTGGACCCGAACAATGCTCCTGAAATCAGTATGGCGGGTACCGAAATCAGGATGCCATAAAATAGGGTGGTACCCAACGATGCATTGAATTGCTTCAGAATGGCCAGCGGTGCCGGATGTGGCGGCAGGTACCCTTGTGTAACAGACAAGGATGCCAGCATGGGGAGCCCGATGTACAGGGCCGGCAACCTGTAACGGTATGCAACCGTAATGACAACCGGTGTCAGCAGCATAAATCCGACGGAGTAGAACAAAGGCAGTCCGACGATAAACCCCGTCAGCATAAATGCCCATCGCGCATTGGAAGTTCCGACCACTTCCATCAGTTTGAAGGCAATGCGTTCGGCAGCGC
This sequence comes from Dyadobacter sediminis, assembly GCF_005860765.1. Taxonomy (GTDB): domain Bacteria; phylum Bacteroidota; class Bacteroidia; order Cytophagales; family Spirosomataceae; genus Dyadobacter; species Dyadobacter sediminis. The sequence continues at coordinate 865,524 of NZ_VCEI01000025.1, forward strand.
CGCTTTGGGCAACCAGTTTGCCCAGCATGGCGCCCAAGGCAATAATGGCCGTAATAGAACCCAGTGTACCGCCAATTCCTTTCTGAACAGAGTCAACAATTGTCAGCACAGGAAGCCCAAGTGCCAGACCCACGCCAGTCGTTACGGCAAGAAAAGCCAGGAACGTATTGAGCCGGACAATTGAAATAAGCGCAATCAGCGCCAAAATACCAGTGAGGGTAATCGTTAAAGACATTCGCCAGTTTATTAGATACCAAAGGTTTTTTTTGGGTAAATACCAAACTGGAGAATGCAAGCAATCTACTTGCCGCATGAACGAAAGAAGGCACCAGACTGAAACAGGGCATTGATCCCTGTAAAAAACGTACGGTGCACTTCGCCGGATTCTTAAAATCACAATCCAGCAAAAAAATAAACTCCGCTAATCAAAGTCGCTCCGGAGGAGCTCCACTGAAATTCGGCATTCGTTCAGGCGGCCCCGCCAGGGCCAGAAATCGCGAACAAAATTAACCCATTCTACAAACAGGGATCCGCTCTGCGGCTGTGCTGGATTCCTAGAAGCACAAATCTTGCAAAAAATATCGCTACTTAAAGCCGCTCCGGAGGAGCTCCCTGTTTGTAGAAAATAATCCAGCATACACAAGTGCGGCTCCGGAGGAGTCCCCTGAAACAGGACATTCGTTTAGGCGGCCCCGCCGGGGCCAGAAATCGCGAACAAAATTAACCCAATCTACAAACAGGGAGCCGCTCTGCGGCTGTGCTGGATTCTTAAAAGTACAATCCAGCAAAAAAATAAACTCTGCTAATCAAAGCCGCTCCGGAGGAGCTCCCTGTTTGTAGAAACGAAATCCGGCGTAAAGAAGTGCGGCTCCGGCGGAGCCCACTGAAATTCGGCATTCGTTCAGGCGGCCTCGCCAGGGCCAGAAATCGCGAACAAAATTAACCCAATCTACAAACAGGGAGCCGCTCTGCGGCTGTGCTGGATTCCTAGAAGCACAAATCTTGCAAAAAAATAAACTCTGCTAATCAAAGCCGCTCCGGAGGAGCCCCCTGAAATTCGGCATTCGTTCAGGCGGCCCCGCCGGGGCCAGACATTGTAAACGGAATAAACCCTTTCTGCAAACAGGAAGCTGCTCTTCAGCTGTGCACTGTCCCCAAAAAGTTGGATACTTCTTGGGGGCACTACAAACACGTGCTGCTTTTTTCTAGGATCACTTTCCGACTGGAACAAGAACGCCAATATGAACGGATGCGCCGCGGTTATGCACTTTGGAATTGTCGCCATCAATGGGCGTTGCAAGATTTGCCAGTCCCAGATGATAACGTCCTTCCGCAAAAACTTTTACTGTTCCGAGCGGATAAGCCAGTCCGGCACCGCCAGACAGGCCAAAATCAAACTTACGGGTATCATTGCCCGACGCATACGATTCATCTCCGCTTGTACTGGAAATAAGTACGCCGTCAACATAAACCCTGGAACTGGATTTTGCCCTTACATTGCCTGTCATTAAACGGAATTCAGGGCCGATGGAAAGAAGTCCTTCCATTTTTCCGAGCTTTGGCTTATACTGAAACAATACGGGCAATTCAATGTAATTTACCAGTAATTTGCCTTTAATATCGGCTTTAACCTGCTGATTATTAATGAATTCACTGGTCTTTGTTGAAATCCGGCCTCCTCGCTGCGAAAATCCCGGCTCAATCTGAATGGCAGTGGAAGTACCAAGGGGCAAATGGAATAATAAAGCAAAACTCAGCCCTGCCTTTGGCTTGAAAGGAAAACTCTCCTCATCGGTCACCGCCAGATTGGCAAAGTTAACTCCTGCTCTAAGCCCCAGACTCAGCTGCGCCCGGGTTACCGAAGCGGAAAAACAGCAGATCAATAATACCGATAACTGAAATACAGATTTTTTCATGATGATCATGGCTTTTTAAAACGGATTTTTGAGTTATGTCTTCAAGTCAATACTCTAAAAAAGTAAAACTATATCACATTCCAAGCTACCTGCATATTATTATATCAGGAAATATTTTAAATATCCGGTTTCCATACAACAAGCAGGTCAATCCGATAAATTCTGGAAGGCAGGTCGGGCTATTATAGTCTGTTTATATGGCCAATTCCGGAAAATGATCCTGACCTTTCCGGCAAGACCATGGTCACAGCTGACCTGAACTGTCCCTGAAGTTCGGACAGCCTGTAAAATAAACAATGACAGGAGCCGTTCCGGCGATGAAAAATAGCCTGTTTAGGCTATTGTGTCTGGTTTTCAGCCAGTATATCTTTGTATCGTCCAATGCAAATCAGCATAACCCACCATCATAAGTTCAGGATAAACCGGCGACCTGCTGTTTTATCCGATCCGGCACACTGCTCTTGATCGTTACTGTAAATACTTTATACCATGCGCAATTTTGTTCCTGCAAGGCTGGGATCTCTCTGCATCCCCGTTTTGATGATGGCTGCCACAGGCTGCTCCACGATTTCCAGATTTGACCAGTATTCTTATACCCAGTCCACTTCCCTGAAAGTAGATGCGGTAAACCTCATGAGCAATGCAACCCAGCCTTATGAAAGCCATCGGGATGAAGTCGCCCGGATGAAGACGGCGATTGATAAGATGTATGAATACGAAAAGAACCGTCCTAAAAATCTGGTTTCCGAAAAAATGTGGCTCGTTGTTCGCGATTCCAGCGGCCATTCCTTTGGTGGATTCCTTAAAAGATGGCAGACGGAAAAGACCCTCAACGCTGCCTTCATCAAGGAATCCCAGCAGCTTGTCAGCGAATCGTTCGACCAGATTTCGCAGCTGGAAAGCGGCAAGATCAAGCAGGTTGCCAATTAATAGCTGTTCCTCAATTTATTAGCTATAAAAGATATGAATGTAATCAATTTTGACCAGCTTTATGAAAACCTCAGAAGCGGCGTGGAGTCGGTGGCCAAAGAATCGATTGACGGGTATGTAAGCCAGGCAACCCGGGACGGCAAGAACGCCCTGCAGGAAATCAGGTCAAACCTTGTCCGCTGGGCGACAGAGGTAGAAACCGGCGCCTTGACCGGCGAAGATCTTCAGTTTCTTTTACAGGAAGAAACAGCACTCGAAGAACTCACTTCGCTGAAAGAGGCCGGTCTGGCATCGGTACAGATCGACAAGTTCCGTAACGGGCTGATCAATATGATCATCGGAACAGTTACCGGTGCGGTTAAAGCATAACAGCCATGGTCAGCTTTATTGTAGACGCCGAAGTGGCCGGCTGGCTGCCTGCTCCTGTGCTTTGCCTGCTCTTTGTGCTGTTCTGTGTGCTGGTTGCGCAGCTGGGCCTGTCTGCTTTCAAGCGGTTTGTCAAACTTCATCTCAGCCAGGAAGATAATGAGCTTGCGGGTATCATGTTCGGGGCCATCGGGCTGATCTATTCGCTGATCCTTGCCTTTGTGATCATCGCTGTCTGGGACGATTACGACGAGCTGAGCAAAACCATTGAAGAAGAAACCGACAAGCTCAACGGGATCATGGCGCATACGGGCACTTTGCCCGACAGTCTGCAGATGTCCTTGAAAACAGCCATGATCGGCTATTGCAGGCAAGTACTGCAGGAAGAGTGGCGGATGAACGGCCCAAACGTAGCCGAACGTCCCAGTGCGATCCCGAGCCTGAGGCTGGCCTTGCTGCGCATAGAGCCTTCCACCAAAACGGAAGAAAGTATCTATGCTGTTGTGGATCAGGATTTGAGTAAAATCAGCGAGTTGAGGAGAAAACGGCTGAGCTATGCCAGATCTCACATTCCTGACCTGGTATGGTTTACCCTGCAGACAGGCAGTCTTTTACTAATTGTGTTCTCTTATTTTCTGACAGCGCCCTCAGACAGGGTGAGAAGGATCAGTCTTGGTTTTTTTTCAGGTTATCTGGCCATGTGCATGTTTCTGATTTATACCCTCGACCGACCGTTCGGGAAAGTTATCCAGGTGAGCCGGCAGCCGTATGCCAATGTGCTGATGAGCCTGAAACAGTATTACGCAGTTAATTTATAACCATTACCCTTTTATGACCAGTACACAACTGCAGGCCGTGGCATGCTCGACCGCTGCCAGTGCCATGATCTTTTTGCCCTATATCAACGCCACTTTTGACCGGTACGCAATTCACACGCCTCAGCGGCAGCTTTGTTTTATGGCGCAGGTTGCTCATGAAAGCGGCGGGCTGTTCTATACCGAGGAACTGGCATCGGGGGCTGCGTATGAAGGCCGGCAAGCCCTTGGCAACACGCAACCGGGCGACGGCGTAAAGTTCAAAGGTCGCGGACTGATCCAGATTACCGGCAGGAACAATTACCAGCTGCTCAGCGAAGCATTTAACGTGGACTTTGTAAGCAATCCGCAGTTGCTCGGCGGAAAGAACATCACGCTATGCAGCCCCGATCAGCTTAAGTATGCCGCACTCAGTGCAGGCTGGTTCTGGGACCGTGCAAAGCTGAACGGATTTGCCGATAAAATAAACCCGAAGCAGCCGATTGACTCCGGTGCAAACCTGGAATATTTCAAACGTATAACCAAGGGCGTTAATGGAGCTTATAACGGGCTGCCAGACCGGCTCCATCGCTACATGCAGGGGGCAGCAGTCCTGTCGCCTTTATCTTCCAATGTTCAAATTACAACTTTATGAAAAATCTGATCAGCGTTTTTGCCGCGGTTGCCGCGGGTATATGCCTTACAGGCTGCACGGGCAGTACCGAATATGACGTCCGGCATTTGCTGGCGTTCACCATCATAGGCACCATTATTGTGCTTTTTCTCGGGCTGGCAAAATACAGCAATCTGGTAAGGGACGAAATCAGCGATCTACAGGCTTTCAATGCGAATGCTGCACAGTTGCAGCAGACGCATAAATGGATGCCGCTGGACAAGACCGCGCCGTTCAGCCTTACCAAAGTACAGTTCGGGCTCTGGACGGTAATCATCTCATCTGCCTATATCTATTTGTCACTTTGTAAAGGAGACTGTGCCGCCGGGACCATAAATAAAACGGCATTGGTCCTGATGGGTATATTCGCCGGGACTGCGGTCGCTTCGACCATTATGGACAAAAATGAAATGAACGACAACCGCGACCGGCATCAGAATACACCATCACAAGGCTTTTTCATTGATATTTTGTCCGACGACAACGGCATCAGCCTGCACCGTTTCCAGAACCTGGCCTGGACGATTATTGCCATCACGGTTTATCTGTACAAAGTGTCACTCGTTACCAACGGCTGCGAGCTGCCCGAACTGAGCGACACCTTACTTGCACTGACGGGAATCAGCAGTGTAACTTACCTGACGCTGAAAAGCAAGGAGAATGATCCGCCGGCTCAGCAGATCCCGCAGCCGCAAACGGCAGCTCCTGCACCACAGATCCCGCAGCCGCAAACGGCAGCTTCTGCCTGAAGAACTTCAAAATTTCTTTTTAAATACCTAAAAATGACAGCATGAGAACTTACGGCTACGACTATTGCTATGCAATTACACTCGACGAAGTCAACAAAATCCTGACGAACAATCTTTCGGATGCGGAAATGGACTTTACCTACAGTCACCTTGACGATGATTCCGGCTCTACCATTACGATACAGGGAAAGTTCAGCCCGTGGCAAATCGTACCCAAGGGCAGCAACAACCTGCTGAATGTCAGCATGCCGATTGCCAAAGGATTGATGCAGTTCACCGGAGGAGTGCTTAAAGGCAGTTACGACCTGGCCGGCGTTACGCCCGTCATGCAGATCAGCCTGGGCTGGATGGGATCGGGAGATGCACAAAGTACAGTGGGCAGTTCCGGGATAACGGATCTGGTTTTTACGCCGGTCAATGACTCGGATCCGGATAATCCGGGATATGTTGCCGTGTACAGCCTGCTGGACCCTCAGCAAAAACTGAACACGATAGCACTTGGAATTCTGAAGAAATTCATGTCGGATATTATCGTGGAAAACAAGGCAAGACTCAGGACGGTGTTCAATAGCATCAATCCGGCACCGGCCCATGTTGCTTCCTGGCTGAAACCCTATAAATGGCAGTATTTTTATCAGGAAACCAGTGTAGCCAATGTATTCTGTCTGCTTTGTCAGCTATCCGACAAGGATTTTCCAGCCGTTCCTTCCTTCGATGCAGCAGCTTTGTCAGCGCAGAGCAGCACAAGCATTCTGGTTTCACAATATGTATTTTTTGCCAATGCCATTTTGCCGGCCATCAAGTCTGCGTTTGGATCCAGTAATTTCAGCCTGAGTGAAACAAACGAAATATGCAGGATTTCCAATAACGGCGATTTCAATGTGGCCACCTCAAAGGGCGGGATTACGGCTCATTCCTTTAATTTGTCAACGAGTAACAATGGCAACGGACTGGCGTCGCAGACATCCGGCGGAGGCCCGCTTACCTTTCTGTTTGGCCTTGAAGATCTGCCGGACGCATCTTACGACTGGAGTCTTTCGACTGTCAATCCTTTGTCTTACAGCAATAACACCATCCGGTTTGAGGAAGACCCGAATCCGGTAAAACAGCAAAATTCTACCATACACTGGTACGACTGGGCACTTCTGGTAGTTACCGGCATAACCAACGTTGCAGGACTGACATCCGCAATCATGGACAGCATCGATGGTTTTTCCAATCAGATACAAGGCATTGGGATGGGCAATGTGAATAGTGCAATCGAATCCTCCCTGACGGGTTCGGTCGTCAATCTGGCTAACCTTATTGACTGGAAAGAGGACGGACAAACCTTTCAGGTATCTGAAGCCGGACTGGACGGAGCCATGTATACCCGCGGAAACCATTACTGAAAACAATGTCGGCCAGAAATCCGGCTGACTTCATTACTTACTGAAAAGCACATTTCTGTAAAACCGGCCCTTTTTATATCAAAATCCGAATCAAACAATCAATCTTTTTTCACTTAATCAAAACCAATCTATGTTAGCAGAACCAAGTGCTCCACAAGTCCTGACATCCTCCGGCAGCAATGCGGATACCTATGGATGGGATAACGTCTTTGCAATGAACTTTATTACTGCAAATGAAGCCCTTACGACCAATTGGGGCAGTGTGGACAGCAAAGCCAAAAACATTTCCCAGGCCTACAATGATGATGATACCGGCCTTACCTTCAAGCTGGACGCCACCTTCGGTCCCTGGCAGCTGGCAGAAAACGGAGACGGAAAAAACATTGCTATGAAATGTCCGATTGTAAGCGGGACTTACAGCTATGGCAGCAAGTCGGTAAATTTTGACGGCTTGTCACCGGCGCCTTCTGTCAAAATCATTGTCAACATGAACTGGGTTCCGGAGCCCGGCCAGTTTCATTTCGGTATTAATACCGGTGTGGACAGCATTGTGACAGACCTGAATGCCAAGACAGTGGATGCTGCTTTATCCGCTGCATTCACTGCAAACGGTAAAACTTTGTCGAGCCCGGATGTATCCGTACAAAAAGCAGGGTATGAATGGCTGATCCAGGACGGGGTTAATTCTTACTATCTTTTTTTCTCGGCCGACAAGGAGAATGACAAGTTTTTGAATATTTATCAGTTTGACAAAGTATGGAAGCAAAACCTGAACGTGCTGAGCTCAAGTACCGACAGTGATCCTGCCGTCATTATTGATACCATAAACAACAACCCGACATCCGGTCTGGGCGCTACTGTTTTTCCGCAGCTGCTGAGCGAATGGTTTAATGTTAATATCGGCAACTTTAATTATGTATTTTCTTCCATTGACCTGAGTCCGCAACTTTCACAGTCCGACAAGTATCAGTGGATCAAGCCGACAGCCACAAGCTATGCCGTAACGGATAACGGATCGCTGGATACAGGCGTATTCGGCGTACTGTCGATGATCCTTAATCACCAGCCAGGCACCAATCACCAGGTATCTCCGTTTGCTATTCCGGATGGTTCTGATGCCGGCTTTCTGATCAGCGGTGAAATGTTCATGGCCAACATGATGCTGGCCGGTGCATGTTCTCTGTTCAGCAATGCGGACCCATCCAGTTTCGCTATTACCAATGACGGGCTCACCGTGACCAACACTGCAGACATGATCTGGGGTAAATTTATGCTGGACGATAACAAGAAAGGCAGCATCGGCAGCCAGTATGGTACCACGCTCGATGCCGGTACCTTGTCCACAGACCTGATCAATGCCTTGTTCAATCAGACCAACGTTTCTGTGGATAGCAACTACAAGGTCGAGGTAATGTCGAAAGGAAACCAATGGCTGTTGAGCAAAGGCAGCGGAGACGAGTATATTCTTGACGTAAACGGAAGCAGCATAGATGTTTTCCTGTCAACAACCGTTACGATCGGCAAGGGTAATTTCAACATGAGCCTCGACAATTCAGAGGTTGTCATTGATTTTACAAAACTGAAATACTCGTACACGTCGGATTATGATGTTTTTGTCAACTACAACGAACGGCTTACACTGAAACTGAACGATCATAACGTCTTCTGGTACGACCAGGTAACAAACAGCATGGTTGTAAGTGTGGTGAAGACCAAATCCGCCATTACCCGTGAAATCGTGGAAGGTTGCGTAGCTGCTGCACTGGCATTGATTGCTCTGGCCGGCCCGATTATTGAAGGACTGACCGCAGCCACCGAAGTTACAGAGTTGTCTGAAGACGGTGGTACCGCTGTCATTGATGAAGAGGCTATGGCCAATGCAAGGGCAGAAAACCCGGATGCGGAAGCGGCCAGTGAAAGGCAGGCATCCGGCGATGCTGCCACGCAATCCAAAGGCAAGCTCACCAACATCAAAGCTGCTTTCAAAACGCCGAAATGGAAATTTGTCGGTACGCTGGCAGCATTGGCTGGCGCGGTTGCAGGGGTTGATAATGCCGTGGATGCAATCATCGAGAAAATGGCCAATGACGATTATGAGGACATTCCCGGTTTTGATGCTTTTGCCAATGAGGTGATCGGGCCGTATGCCTGGCCGGGTGTATCCGCTTTCACACTGAAAAGTGCCACGCTTACCGGTTCGCTGCAGGTGGGTTTAAAAGCCAGCTGATTATCTGGCCGCTGTTTGCAATACGGTCTGGCCAAAGTATAAATCCTGTTTTCACCGATTGCTTCTATTCAAAACACGATCAGACGGATGCCGGGCTGAAAGCCTTTGTCGCCTTACAGCCGGCGTTCGTTCTGATCCCGTGTTCCGATGCAGGTTGCGTGAAAAATTCAAATTAATTTATTTTAAACCTTCTGTTCATGTCAGATACCGGAACAGCCGTTTATACCTATGGATGGGATACGGCCTTTGTTGTTCGCGCTGCCGATGTAAATAAGGCGATCATCGACCATAAATCATCTCCGTTGAATTTCTCCCACGACGAAGATACGTATTCGGTAACGGGAAATTTTGGGGATTGGCAAATTACGAAGGGCGGTGACGGCAAGAAAATACGGATGCAGCTGCCGCTGACCAATGTGGTGCTTACGTATAAGACAACCAGCAAGGTTTTAAAATACGACAGCGGCCAGGCCGTGATTGAAATTTCACTGCACTTTATCCCGCATACCGACGCAGACCCGCCTGCAAGCGGCAGCCTGACAAAGCTGGTTGCCAAGGCTGCAGCCGATTCGGACGACGATCCTGTCATTGCAATGGTCAGTCTGTCGCTTTCACCTGCAGCCGGCATGGTAGCCGAAGGTGTTATCACCGAAGCAATCGTACAGTGGGGTACCAGTAACCTGCAGGAATTCAATCATATTTTTGCTGTGGTAAACTTGAACCGCATCATTGACACAGGCCAGTGGGGATTTGTCAATCCGAATTATACAAGCTATGCCTATCTGGATCTGGATACGGTAGATAACAGCCTTTTCGGAGTACTGTGCATGACAGGAAATCGTACTGGAGAAACCCTTTCGGAACAAGTAAGCGTTTCCTCCATTCCCGCACTGAGCCGGTCCGGTTTTCTGGTTTCGCAGGCAAGAGCGCTGTATGACCTTGTACGTCCAGCCATTTGCAAGACTTATACCGGACTGACTGACAGCAATTTTCTGATGAACGATGCCGGTACAAAGCTTTACCTGACGGAAGGCACCACGGTAGACCTTTCTTCAGTTGAGCAAAACGGGACAGCGTACTATCCGAAACTGAAAGGACTCAGCGTTGAATCGAACGGACAGTTGCTCACGCTGACAAGCTATACCGAAACAGAAATAGCAGCGGGCATTACGGCAACCTGTACGGCCGTACACTGGTATACCATTTCACTGGGAAGTTCAAGCAATGGGCAAACATTGACATTTGTCCAGTATCAGGACCCTTCGATCACGCATGCCATCAACCAGTCATCCGGTTCGCAGCTGACGCAGGCCATTATTATGATTGTCGCATCCATTGTAATGCTGATCCTTATCGTGCTTACGGATGGCGCTGCGCTCATTGTAGGAGGGCTTGTCATCGGACTGATTATGGGAGCCGATCAAGCCGTACCCGCGCTGATCGAGAAGCTTAACAAAGATGATTCGCCCTCTATTGATCTGCTGCTGGTGAATGCAGTGGATGCAATTTCCTGGACCGGAAGCAAGGAATACAAACTTGATTACGGCAGTATGAACGCCTCTTTGCAGCTGGGAGGTGATCCGTTGTTTGTCTAAAAAACGTTTTATCTAATTTACGAAGAAACATGTCCGAAACAATTCAACGCAAGATATCCGTAAAACTTGCGACACCACATGGCGCTGATTTTACCATGCATATCCTGCCTGCAATGGCCGGTTCCCTGCAAGCGGACTCGCATCCGGCAGTAGCCAAGCTGGCAGAACAAAGCACCGGGGCAGCCGATCAGGCAAAGTATGTGCTGGAACAGTTGATCGCAAGAGACGAGGATTTTACCCGCTGGCTGGAAAGCAGTCCTGAAAACAGCATCTTGTTTGTCAATGACCCCGTTTCAGCAATCCGGCAGGCACTTCCGGACTTGCCTGCAAACCTTTACGAGCAATGGAGCCATTTGTCGCAGCATGCCGCGGCAGTAGAAAATCAAGTAATGTAATTACCTTTCATAAGATGTAAAAGGCTGTCTTGTCATCAATCAGGGCAGCCTTTGCTTGTATTCTGCTATTCGCAAAGCCTGCGTTATCCATACCTCCGTTACGCTGAGGGTAAAAGCCAAAGCAAATCAGCAGCAAATTCACCGAGCTGTCATGCTATGAAAATAAAGTATGTGTGAGGGAGTATTTTAATATGAAATCACTGATCCTGATCGTAACGGGTTGGGGCGGTGTTTGAAGTGTCAGAAAGGTTTACCGTTAAATAAATCAGGATTGGCATAAGATATACAAATGGTTACTATTGTAAGGAGCGGCCATCTTTGGTTTATATAAACATGATGTCTTTGCAGGAGATAGTTAAAGAAAAGCTTGTAATGTTTTTTTAATCTAACTGTTTTAAAAGCCGCATCAATCCGTTCAGCAAAACGAGTTTAAGTATCAGTCTGACATAAAATTTCTTATACATATGATGCTAAACTACAGTATAAAAAGTTCAAATATTGATGATGACACCAGATACCTGATAGTGGAATCAAATGGTCTGGACAAATTGGCTCAGATCGTAAATGCATACATCAAAGAAGGCTGGATACCCTTAGGCGGTGTGGTTGTCAATCAAATTTCTGCACTTACTCCAAAGGAATACACACAAGCCATGACTAAAATACAGGCTACCGATAAAGAGGTATCGTAAACCAGTCTGTTTCCAATGTTGTAAAAAGCCGATCCTTTAACCGCACAAACAGGCTTTTCTGCATGCTGCCAGCATACGTATTCCAGATTCCGGTATTTTTCAAGCCCAAATGATCCGGCACATGTTTCTATTTGGTTGCAGATTCAGCAACGGTTAATTATAATCGCAATTTTTATTTTCAAACAGACAGGCCAGAAGAAGCAGGATATTGCATCCGGACATAAATTCAGGTATTGCCGACCCCAACTGTTTTTGTTAAGTTTACAACGGGTACCCGGTCAAGGGTTATAATAATCAGAAAAAAGGCTTTTACCGTGCTGCTACTAGAACTGCTTCTTTTTATATTTATCGGGACGTTTGTTTTTATCGTCAGTAAAATTGCTGAATGGATTGAAATACATTATCCTGCCAAACAGAAACCGCCCCGGCCAAGACGTCGGCGTGAGATCAAGGCAGATCTCGATGTGCTCCACCGTTCCTATCAGCAAGGCCTGCTCGACGAGGCGCAGTACCTCATCCAATCCGACGAACTCATAGATCAGCTGGCTGAACTAACTTATAAAGATTAGCCCCCGATTAGCTACAAACAGGGGGCTCCGCCGGAGCCGCGTTTCTTTATCCGGATGGGTTTCTACAAACAGGGGGCTCCTCCGGAGCGGCTTTGAATAACAGCATTCATTTTTCGCAGGATTGTGCTTTTAAAATCCGGCGCAGCCGCAGAGCGGCTTCCTGTTTGTAGAAACGATTATTTCGTTTGCAGTGTTTGGCCCCGGCGGGGCATCCTGAATGAATGCCGAATTGCAGGAGGCTCCGCCGGAGCCGCGTTTCTTTATGCTTGATTATTTTCTACAAACAGGAAGCTCCTCCGGAGCGGCTTTGAATAACAGCATTCATTTTTTGCAGGATTGTGCTTTTAGGAATCCTGCGCAGCCGCAGAGCGGCTTCCTGTTTGTAGAAAAGATTATTTCATTTGCAATGTCTGGCCCCGGCGGGGCCACCTGAATCAATGCCGAATTTCAGGATGTGATTTAACCGGATTATACAAACAGCCGGGCATTAACATACAAATCCCTGATCACGCTAGTTGATTTAATGAATGTTCAGTCAAAAACGATCCATTTCTTAACACTAAATTAAAATGTAAGTAGCAGGCATTAGGCAATTTTGTAAATGTTTCCTGTATTTGAAAAAATGATATTGCTTTATGCTGCAAACCTGAATTTCGATGTCGCAAATTTGAGGGACATTTTCAAAGTACATTGTCTGGCTGATATATTCCTTTGTAAATAGGCTGGAAACGGGTAGAAACGGCTCTCAGTCTTTTTATTACTGTAAATCAGAAATCATGTTTATTCATTATTACCGCAATTTTTTATTTTCCTGTTTGTTCGTCAGCAGCGTTTGTGTTGCACAAAACGACAAAAACAAGGCATTGTTCGTCATTGTTGACGGAATATCTTACGAGCAGTTAAAGAAAGTCCCGACGCCCAATCTGGATGCCATTGCCAAAGCCGGCGGGTTCTCGCAGGCATTTGTCGGCGGTGAGAAAAACACGTATTCACAAACGCCAACTATTTCTGCAGTGGGCTACAACAGCCTGCTGACAGGAACCTGGGTCAACAAGCACAATGTATGGGATAATAAAATCCAGGCGCCCAATTACAATTACTGGACCATTTTCCGGTTTTTCAAGCAGGCTTATCCGTCCAAAAAGACAGCGGTTTTTTCAACATGGCTGGATAACCGCACCAAACTGATCGGAACGGGGCTGCCGCAAACCGGCCATATGCAAATGGACTACTACTTTGACGGTTTTGAACTGGATACGGTCAACTTTCCGCATGATAAAAACGCAGTTTATATCAACCGCATTGATGAACTGGTTGTAAACGAAGCCAGTGACTACATTCAGGAACAGGCACCGGACCTTTCCTGGGTTTATCTGGAATATACGGACGATATGGGGCACAAATACGGAAACAGCGAGCAGTTCAACGATGCCATCCGGAAAATGGATGCACAAATGGGGCGGCTGTGGGAAGCTGTAAAAAACAGGCAGAAGAAAGCAGGTGAAAATTGGCAGATTTTCATCACTACGGATCACGGCAGGAGTGAGCCTACGGGAAAAAATCATGGCGGCCAGTCTGATGCGGAACGCAGTACCTGGATCGTTACCAACACAGCCGGATTAAACGATTACTTTCTGAAATCTTCGGAAGCAAAACAGTTTCCCGGTATTGTGGACATTATGCCAACCATCGGAAGGCATCTGCAGATTCCTTTCCCGAAAGAACAGGCTTTTGAACTGGACGGAATTCCATTGACGGGAAAATTGTCCGTTGTAAATCCAGTTGTAAAATTGGAAAAGGAAAAAATCAATGTGAGCTGGAGATCATTGGAAAAAGAGGGGAATGTCAAGATATGGCTGGCTGTTACGAATCATTTTGAAGAAGGCGGCAGCGACAATTACATGCTGATGCAGCAGCTTCCGGTTACCGCCGAAAAGGCGGCCCTTGACATTTCAAATTTACCCAAAGGTTACTTCAAGATAGTTATCGAAGGAAAGTACAATACCGTTAACAGATGGATTGTAAACTGAAATTTTCAAGTCGGGTAACTGACTGGAACAGATTAAGGTTAACAGTTTTTCCAAATCTGTCAATTCCGAAACGCTATTTTCCTAAAAGCTAAAAGCCAATCGCTAAAAGCCAACCGCCAGGAACAGCATATCAAAAGAAAAAGAGGCTATAAACGGAGATGAACAACACTCCGCTTATAGCCTCTCTATTTGTCAACGAACTGTTCAGATATGCTCCGGTATCTCGTTCATATTATACCATGCTTCTGTGCTCCAGAGACTGTTGCCGTTCTGGCTGGTGATGGTTTTGCGGTTCAGATGAATGTAGACGACGTGTCTGCTTTTCATGCCGGCCAGCTGCAAGGATACTTTCTTCCGGTCTGCAGATACCTTGACCGATTTCACAGTCAGACTTTCATTATCCAGCTTGGGTCCGCCGTAATCGCCGGTTGGTTTAAACCACCATTGACGGATTTCATAGTCGGAGGCTTTTTCACCAGCGCCTTCCTTCAAAGGTTCGGTAAATTCAATTTCCACGCCATCCGGTTTGGCCCTTACTGCCAGCATTTCAAAAGCCACTTTGTCATTGAAGGTCAGCTTTTGCAAGCCGTAACCCAGCTTGCCGGTATGTCCCCAGTTGCCCGTAGAACCAACGCCGCCAATATAAAGCGAACCATCAGGACTCCATACCAGGCGGTTGACGCCTGCTTCCAGTCCTTGCGTAAACCGGAATGCAGCTCCCTGATAAGCGCCATTTACTTTTTCTGCAAACACGCGCTTGATACCGCCGTGTGTTACATCTCCGTGGATCATCTGGTTCTGATAAGGTCCAATGTTCAGCCTGGCAGGCTGGCTGGGCGAATTGCCGATCTCGTCCTGAGTAAGCCACACTACCGGCTGTGTTTCCTTTTTGTTTGCCGTTCCTTCAAAATCCACCGAGCGCGAGCCGTACCATGCGCCTTCCTGCAGGTGAATGATTTTATTAGCCGGCAGCCAGTCGCCCTGATTGTCTGCTATGAAGATTTCGTTATCCACGCCGAGGCCAATTCCGTTTGGTGTACGAAGCCCGGAAGCCACAAAAGTAAATGAGCCGTCTTTTTTGGAAATCTTCACTACTTTCCCGCGATCCGGGATTTGCGGCTTGGTGCTGGCACCGCCCGGATTAATGGCCGTTGCAAGCGTTCCGTAGAAATAACCGTCTTTATAAACCAGCCCGAAAGCAAATTCATGAAAATTGGCAGAAACCTTCCATCCGTTGCAGATGGTCTGGTATTCATCAATGAGTTCATCTTTGTTCAGGTCAACGAGTTTGGTCAGTTCCTGTTTTTGCATCACGTAAATTTCATCGTCCACGACTTTCAGTCCCAGCGGCTCGGCCAGTCCGTAAGCAATGCGCTTTACTTTGATGTCATTCGGAGAAGCGGCTTTTCGTCCGTCCACAATGTATACAGAGCCAAGTGAATCCCAGGTGCTTACAACCATTCTTCCATCGGCAAGAAAATCCATTCCGCCTACTCTCGGCTGGAAATGATCCGGCCGCGCCTGTGACAGTGTAAAGCTCGGATGCACGGCAACAAGCGGCGACTGGTCACCGGGAATGTCGTTTTTCTTTACTTCAATCGCAGTCTGTCCCGTTCTCTTTATGTCCGCGCCTTTGTAAGTAAATACTGAAGGCGGTACTACGGTAAATTCCTTGCTGCCATAAGGCCGCCATTGCAGCGAAAGACCTTTGCCGAACGAGCCCTGATAATATTCTACTTTAAAAGGATGTTTGCCCGCTTTCAGGATCACTTCACCGTCCGTAGGCTGAAGTCCGTGGTTAACGCCATTGTCCGCAACGAGTTTGTTATCAATAAACAGCTTGCCGCCATCGTCACAAACCAGCCGGAAAACGATGTTTGTCGTCTTTTTCATGTTGATGTAGCCGCTGGCGTAAATAGCAAAGTTGTCTTTCAGATCACCGAAATCCTTGTCGTCCAGATGCAGCGCATTGATCGATCCTGATTTTACTGGAAGCATTTCGTCGTTGACTTCCGGTACGTTGCCGATGCCGCCTGCAAACTGGTAAATATTCACCGCAATGCCGGGTTTTTCCGTAGCGGTGGCCACTTTGGCAGGAACCACCGGTTTTATGGTAATCGGGTAGGCCGGCTTGGGCATCAGTTTGCTGGCTGCCTGCGCTCTTTCCTTTTCCGCATCCAGGTTCAGAATGTAGGAAACCATGGTTTCGGCATCTTCTTTTTTCAGATCGGGATGAGGCGACATGGCGATTTGCCCCCAGTTGCCGGCACCGCCGGTGATCACTTTTGTAACCAGCGCATTTTTGTTCTGATCGTTATTCTCGTAACGTTCTGCAATGGCCTTGTAAGCCGGACCGACCGTTTTTACATCCTGGTTATGACAGGTATTGCAGTCGCTTCTGGCAAAAAGACCGGCCACCATTTCTGATCTGCTTGCCTTTTGTTCTGTTTGGGGCTGTTCGGGTTTTTTGGTCAGGTTGACAGCAAAGGTTGTTTTTCCATTGTTGTTCAGCACCAGTTTTCCGTCTATTGCCTTGAAAGACTGGCTTCCTGCATTTTCGTCACGTTGTTCGGTTACAGAAAATTTTCCGTCCGTTTTGTAATCGGTTGCATTTGACAAAGAATTCAAATGCATGTTCAGTGACAAGGAAGCGCCGGCAGGCACATTAGAAACCGTAAAGACACGTTCAAAGCCGGCTTTCCCGTTTTCAGCATCAAAAAATTCCGGTTTTTCCTCCACTGCGATTTTTTTGCCCTGGTAATCCAGCTCGTATTTCAGGGTAACCTGATTATTCAGGATCGTATGGCCTTTGTAGCTGATCTCCGGCGTAACCTGCTTGCCATCGGCCTCAATCCGCCAGGGATTTTCGTCCGGTTCTTCCATATAGGTCGTTCCGGCAGAAACCGGCTGCGGGCCGTGTGAAGAAGTATATACCGGACCGCCGAAGTTGATTTTTCCCGTCCAGGCTTTGTATAATGCGGCTGTTTTGGTATTGTAGGCGAGCCACAGATTGTCATGCAAAGCAATGCTGAGAATTCTTGGCCGGGCATCGAGCACCGAGCGTAATACCCACGCTTCACGCGGACGCTTTACATC
Organism: Dyadobacter sediminis; assembly: GCF_005860765.1. Taxonomy (GTDB): domain Bacteria; phylum Bacteroidota; class Bacteroidia; order Cytophagales; family Spirosomataceae; genus Dyadobacter; species Dyadobacter sediminis. The sequence goes on from NZ_VCEI01000025.1 coordinate 882,947, forward strand.
GGAAAGATCCCTTGTATTATCTATTAAAGAATTGGCCGCCCCCGGCACGGCCGAATGCGGCCCAACCGAGCCAAGTACCGCAAACAACGTTGCGGCACCCAGCACGGCCAATGGCTTGTGAAATTTCATTTAAATATATTTTAGTATCCGGGATTTTGCTTCAGTTGAGGCGAAGAGTTCAGCACATTCTGTCCGATCGGGAAAATTTCCGTATGGTTGTCTGCATCGGGTTTTTTATCCCACCAGGTACCGGTATTGAACATGCCCCAGCGGATCAGGTCCGTTCTTCTTCTGCCTTCTGCCAGAAACTCGCGCATCCACTCGTCCAGCATTTCCTGATCGTTCAGCTGGCTTCCGTCTGCCTTGTAAAGGCTGGGCGAGCCGGCCGGATAGTTGCGTTTGCGGACTGTATTCAGCAACACTGCAGCACCTGCTTTATCACCGGCGCGGTATTTGCATTCAGCCAGGGAATAATAGATCTCGGCAAAACGTACTTCTGCATAAGCCGAAGAAATCTTGTTCTGGTCGTCACTCGGATAGTAAGGGTATTTGACAGGGTAAAGACCTGAGTTATTGTCGCCGTTGTTCATGTTGGAAACTTTGTCCGCAATTTTGGTCCCGGGTTTGGCATCCAGGAATTTACCTACCTGATCACGCAGGAAAAGCGGGTAGGGGCCTTTGAAACCTCTTACGGTATCTGCTTTTCCAGCCGAATTCGTATAAGGAAGATAGCCGTACAGGAACATTCCCTCGCGTTTGCTGTTGCCCAGATTTTTATACTTTTTCAAACGGACGTCATCCTTGTATTTCTGGAATTTGATAAATGGTTTTCCAAGTGTAAAGTTGTACTCTACGCTGTCCACGTCGCGCCCCGGCTGCATGGCATACTTGGGGTTGGCATTACCAAAATCGGTGAACCCGAAATAGCTTGGTGCGAGGTTAGGAAGCATCCAGAAATACATGCCGCCGTCATACTGCCAGTGCGTCTGCGCGAAACTTCCCGGAAAACCGAAAATCGTTTCTTTGGAAGCGGGATTGGTGTAGTCAAACGGAGCATCCCAGCGTGTTTCCAATGCATAATCGCCGTATTCTCCATCAATGATGCCTTGGGCCATTTTTGCGCAATCTGCAAAACGGTCCGTGCCGGTATAAACCTTGGAATTCAGGTACAGACGTACAAGTAGGGAAGCCGCGCCGCCTTTGGTCCAGCGTCCCACTGCATTGTTACCCAGCGTGGTATTGGTCGAAAGTTTTGGCAGCGCATCTTTCAGTTCCTGCTCGATAAAAGCAAATGCTTCCTGCGGTGAAACCTGGGGCCCGCCTTCTGTCTGGCCTTTCACTTTGGTAACAATTACAATATTTCTGTAAAAATCCAGCAAACGGATGTTCAGCCATGCACGGAGCACTTTTAGCTCGGCAATCATGCCGTCCAGCTCTTCACGCGTCATCTCGAACTTGGAAGGATCGGTAATGCCTTCCAGATCTTCCAGCGAGTTGGTTGCCAGCGTGACGCCGCCGTAAAGTGCGTTCCAGGGATCGCTGGTAAAACCGTCCTGAGGAGTCCAGGTATGATAATGTACACGCTGAAACTGCCCGCCGTCAAACCAGTCGCCCTGACGGTTGATGGTCATCATTTCATCGGAGCTGTTTTCCTGCAGCATGAATGTACTGCCGCCCTGAATGCTCCAGTAACTGTGTTCAAATGCTCTCAGAAAGTCCCGCGTTACGTCTTCGCGTGTCTGCAGAAAGTTCTCGGAAGTAATTCTATCGTATAGTTCTTCGTCCAGATTGGTGCAGCCCGCCATTACCGAAAGCAGCGCGCAGGCAGCGAACCTGAATAGGTATTTTGAAATATGATTTCTTTTCATTTTGGAATCAAATCAGGATATTAAAAAGTAAGTTGTAATCCCAGCAACAGCTGCGTTGTTGACGGATAGTAGTTGAGCGTACCGTTGTTGTCCGAATTGGTATTTACGCCCGGGTACAACCCGTTGATCTGGATCAGGTCGGGATCGCCGCCTGTGAACTTGGTAAATGTGGCCAGGTTCCGCGTGGTAGCATAAATACGTGCCGATTTCATGAATTTCGATTTTACCGGCTGTGTGTAGCTCAGCGTAATGTTGTCTATTTTCATAAAACCACCCGGTTCCAGGAAGTAATCCGACAGGGATGAATACGTGGAAGTACTTGTCAGCTTGGAATATTTTCCGCCGTCGAAAGCCGAAGTCAGCAGGTTGGCATTTTCCTGGGCAGCCGGTGTGCCGAGGTAAAATGCGTAGGTGTTGAACAGCTTGTAGCCAAATGCACCGCGCAGGAACACGCTCAGATCCCAGTTTTTATAAGTAAAATTGTTGGTGATCCCGGTTGTGAACTTGGGAAGCCCGTTGCCGATGAATTGCTTGTCATCATTGTTGGCTTCATTGGCAGGCACGATTTCACCATTTTTGTTATACACCAGCAATGCGCCGGCATCATTTACTCCGGCAGATTTCAGCGCATAAAAACCTCCGATACGCCTGTCTTCCTGCAAGCGCTGAAGCGTTCCAGGGCTTCCGGGTGCCGGCATGCCTACGACATCGATGTAGCTCTGGCCTTTGAAAAGGTTGTTGGAAAACGAAACGAATTTATTGTCATTGAACGCGCCGGTAACGGACAGGTTATAGCTGAATGCCCCTTTATTGACCACCGCCGCACTCAACTGCAGTTCCACACCCGTATTGCGCATGGTTCCCACATTGGCAAAAGTTTGTCCCTGAATATTCGGCGGGTTGGATACATTGTAGTTGCCCAGAAGGTCTTTATTGGTACGTACATAGTAATTCACGCTACCGCTGATCTTGCTGCTGAACAGTTCAAAGTCAACACCGGCATTGAAGTTGGCGGCTTTTTCCCACCGCAGGTTGTAGTTGGTGTTCTGGTTGGGACCCCAGACCTGGTACGAACTTCCGTTGTACGGATAGTAACCGTAGCCGCCGTACGTATCCAGCGAAAGGTAGTTGCCGAAATCCTGGTTACCCGTTTCACCGTAATCCGCACGCAGTTTCAGCTCGTTAAGCCAGGAATTATCTTTCAGGAAACCTTCCTGCGTTACGCGCCATGCAAACGATGCTGCCGGAAAATAGCCCCATTTGTTGTCGTAACCGAACTTGGACGAACCTTCCCGGCGAAGACTGGCAGAGAAATAGTATTTCTGGTCAAAATCATAATTCAGACGCCCGAAAAAGGCGATCAGTTTCGAGCTGTTTTTGTAAGAACCCACGCCGTTGATTCCTTTTTCCAGGTTCCATAACCCGGTTCCGAGTCCGTTATACGTAAGCACATTGGAAGGGAAATTTTCATTGCCCGCATTGAATCCGGAGGCAGTGAAATACTGGAAAGAATAACCTGCCAGCAGCTTCACCGAATGTTTGCCGCGGTCAAGGAAATAATTTCCCAGCCATTCAAGGCTTTTCTGGTCGTTTTCTTCCAGTCGCTGTGATGCCGAATTACGTTTGGTACCGTTGATAACCGGCGTGATGTTGGAAGGGGTGAAGTCCATCAGACGATACGATGTGCTTACTTCTCCGAAAGTCAGGACGGTGTTCAGGTTTTCAAGAATGTTCAGCTTCACCGAGCCATTCAGGTCCAGTGACTTGCGCTCGCGGTCGCGAACGACCATTTTGGCATTCTCAACCGGGTTGTTGGCAAAGAATCCTGAATTGATGTAACTGTACTTGCCGGTAGAATCCCGTACCGAAATCGTCGGGTTCAGCGTCAACGCATAGTTGAACGCGCTGTAATCAGCCTCGGTTACTTTTGCATACCGCGGCGCTACGCTGAATGTAAGTGCCAGAAGGTTGTTGGCAGTCGTATGATTGATGTTTACCCGGCCGCCGTATTCTCTTTTTCCCGAACGCAGGTCGATTCCGTTCGCATCGCGGTAATCCACAGAGGTAAAATAGTTGGTCTGACCGGTTCCTCCCGAAAACTGCAATGTATGCTTGTGGGAGAACGATGGCTGGCGGCTCACTTCTTTCAGCCAGTTGGTATTTCCTCCGAAATCGAAACCCCGTTTGTTAGCCAGGAATTCATCTTTGGAAAGCACCGAAAGCTGGTTGGCCAGGAAGTCAAAAGTAGTATAGCCATCATAGAACAGGCGCGGTTCGGCGGATCCCTTCTTGGTTGTAATCACAATGACCCCGTTGCTTCCGCGCGTACCATAGATTGCCGAAGCTGCACCGCCTTTCAGTACGTCGATGGATTCGATTTCGTTCTGGTTGATGTTGTCGATGTTACCGCCGGGAATTCCGTTTACGACAAACAATGGCCCCAGTCCTGCGCTGCGGGAAGATGCCCCGCGCAGCTGAATGTTTGGCGAAGAGTTCGGATCGGCCGTTGACGTGTTGGTTACCGTAAGTCCGGCAACCTTGCCCTGAATCGCCATCATCGGGTTATTGCCGCCCACGCGCAGCAGATCCTTGCCTGACAAGTGCGTGATGGCGCTGGAAACTTCTTTTTTGTTCAAGGATCCGTACCCGATCACAACCACTTCATTAAGGGTTTTCTGATCTTCCAGCAAGGTGATATTTACGGTGGATTTGTTGCTTACGTCCACATCCTGAGAAGTATAGCCTACACTGGAAACGATAATGATTTTGGCACCTGCCGAAAGCTGTAAGGTGAAATTTCCTTCTGTATCGGTCGTGGTTCCATTGCTTGTGCCTTTCTCGACAACCGAAACGCCGGGCAGTGCGCCTTGTTTGTCAGAAACTTTTCCCGAAATCTGTGTTCCGGTCTGAGCCTGGGCCACTCCGGACATGGCTACGAAAATACCTAAAAGCATCGCCATTATAGTCTTTGCAGACCACAGCATTGGCATGGGCTTTTTAGCAGTTTGTGCCGGTTTGTACAAATTATTTTTCATTAACATTGTTGTTTAAGCGGATCAGTCAGGTCCGTCCTTGTTACTTTCTGATTAAATTATTGGATTTATTTAAAGCGTTGCGAAGTTCCTGCTTTGCTGATTAATGGAATGATCTGTGTGTCTCAATTTTAGATCAAACTGTCTCAACATTTATATTTGTTAATTAGCAATGATTTTACAGGGATATATTTATAAATGTTAAAAGAAAACCGGACAGCCACGTCGCGGTATTTTGTTCCACTGATTGCGTGAAAAATCTGCTTGTAATGCTTTGCTGCCTGTTTTTACATCTGGCCTGTCTGGGTCAGCATGCATCTTACTATTTCAAGAGTTACAAGGTTTCCGACGGTTTGTCGGGCAATGCGACAGGCGATATTATTCAGGATAAAAAAGGATTCATCTGGATCGCAAGCCGAAACGGCCTTAACCGGTTTGACGGTAATTCGTTCAGGATTTTCAGAAGCAGGGAGGGCGATTCCACCAGTCTGGGAAGCAATTCGGTATTTACACTATACGAAGACCAGAACGAGAAACTCTGGGTCGGTACACATAAGGGAATTTATCTTTATAATCCGGTTACCGACCAGTTTGTTCCTTTCAAACGGATCCCGCCCGGAGAAGTACGGACAATACGTGGCGACAACGCAGGCGGCATCTGGATTATTTCCGATAATCAGCTGTACCGGTTCGACTCAGAAAAAGGCACTGTAAAATCGTTTCCCGATGCTGCAAACACGGTTTCCATCCACATTTCGGCAAACGGAAAAGTCTGGGTGGCCAGTAACAACGGCATCATCCGCCGCTACAATGCCGAAACAGGCCAAGTGTTCGAGTACAACCTTTCGGGCCGGATACAGGAGATTTTTTCCAACATGCGGATGCAATCGGTTTCAGATTCCGCTCTGCTGATCGGTAACATGAAGCGTTTGATGCTGTTCAACTTCAAAAGCGGCAGGATTACAGACATTTCCGGGCAAACGGGGCAGAAGGAAGATATTTATATCCACACTTTTTTCGAAAACGGCAAAGACGAGTACTGGCTGGGTTCCGAATCCGGTTTGTTTATTCTGAACCTGAAAAGCAGGAAAATGAACCAGATCGTCAAGGAAAAATACAACCCGTATTCCATTACCGACAACATCATCAATGCCATATTCAAGGACCGTGAAGGCGGGATCTGGATCAGTACGCAGTTTGGCGGGGTGAATTACTACTCCTCGCAATTCAACCGTTTCCAGAAGTATTTTCCGCAGCCCGGCAACAGCATCAGCGGAAATCTGATCCATGAAATTACAAAGGACAAATACGGCAAACTATGGATCGGCACCGAGGATGCAGGGCTTAACCAGTTCGATCCGCAGACGGGGAAATTCAGGTCCTTTTTACCCGACGGCAAAAAAGGGAGCATTTCGTACCGCAACCTCCACGGGCTTGTAGCGGATGGCAATGAACTGTGGATCGGGACCTATGAGCACGGACTGGATGTAATGGACCTGAAAACCAATAAAGTGATACGGCATTACAGCACCAGTATGCCGCATACTTTCGGCAGCAATTTCGTCGTGACTTTATACAAAACCCGCAAATCGGATATTCTGGTCGGAACGTGGTCCGGATTGTTCAGATACAACCGCAGGACAGACGACTTCACGCCGATGCCGTTTTTCAATGCGCAGGTGCAGAGCATTCATGAAGACGCACAAGGAACAATATGGGCGGCAAGCTACGGCGGAGGAGTATTTTATTATAACCCGACAACCGGCAAAAAAGGCAGGATCCAGTACGTGGCCGGGAAAACCGGCGGGCTGCTGGACAATTACATCAACAGTCTGTACCAAAGTAAAAACGGCGATTTCTGGTTCTGTACCGAACACGGACTTTCCAGATATAATGCCGTTACGGGTCAGTTCCGGAATTACCGTGTCGAAAACGGTTTGCCGGATAACCAGGTTTTCCGGGTGCTGGAAGACGATACGGGCAATTTCTGGATTTCAACTTCTCGGGGCTTGTCAATGCTGAATTCCAGAACGGGAAAATTTACGAATTACAATGAAGCAAACGGTCTGCCCAGCGAACAATTCAACTACAACTCGTCCTACAAAAATGAAGACGGAACGCTGTTTTTCGGTACTGTTGCCGGAATGATCAGTTTCAGACCGGGTTCGTTTATCAAGAATACGTATGTTCCGCCGGTGTACATTACCGGAATCCAGGCCAACAACCAGGAACTTTCCATCGGCGGTAAAGACTCGCCTTTGACCGGATCGCCGGTCCATACCGGATGGATCAGGCTTCCGTATGACCGTTCCAGCCTGAGCTTCGACGTGGCCGCGCTCAGCTACGTTATTCCGGAAATGAACCGTTATAGATATCAGATGAAAGGTCTTGACAATCAATGGTCTGATCTGGCGAGCAACAGAAAAATCACCTTTTCAAAACTTCCGCCGGGCCGTTATGTGTTAAGAATTAAAGGTTCCAATAACGATCAGGTCTGGAATGCGCGGGAAACCAGGCTGAATATTGATGTGCTGCCGCCCTGGTGGGCTACGGTATGGGCTTATCTGCTTTATGCCTCGGCTGTGACCGCGGTGGCGGTTATCCTGTTCCGTTACTACCATCTGGCGATGGGCGAAAAGAACAAAAGGGAAATTGAAGCCATCGAGATCGGGAAAGAGCGCGAAATTTACAATGCCAAGATCGATTTTTTTACCAACGTTGCACACGAAATAAGAACGCCGCTGACGCTTATCAAAATGCCGCTCGACAAGATGCTGGCCAATAGAAATGCCGATGCGGAAACACGGGATAACCTGACTATGATAAATAAAAATGCCAACCGCCTGATTGATCTCACCAATCAGCTGCTCGATTTCCGCAAGGCCGAGGCTAATAATTTCAGTCTGAACTTTACAAAAACGGACATCAACGAGCTGCTGGGCGATGTATTTGCCACGTTCCGGCCGGCAGCGGAACAGAAAAGTTTAAACTATAAAATTGAACTTCCCAGAATAACCCTGCACGCGTATGTTGACATTGAAGCATGCAAAAAGATCATCAGCAACCTGATCAACAATGCGGTGAAATATGCGGATAGCAGCGTTAAGGTAAAGCTTTTGCCGTTCAACAGTGACGACCTGCTCTTTCATATCGAGTTCCGCAACGACGGTTTTGCAATCGGGAGTGAAAACAGGGAAAAGATTTTCGAACCGTTTTACCGCCTGGAATCCAACCAGAAACAGGAAGGAACGGGCATTGGCCTGCCGCTGGCGCGTTCGCTGGCCGAGCTGCACAAAGGCAAGCTGGAACTTAAAGACCATGCCATGCAGGAGAATATATTCCTGCTTTCGCTGCCGATCCATCAGGATTATGAAATGGATCTGAAAGGAGTGGAAGAGGACGCCGCGGCGGATTATTTGCAGGATATGGAAGCCAATGAAACAGCTGATCCTGCCAGGCCGGTGATCCTGATCGTGGAGGATAATGTGGAAATCCTGAATTACCTTGGCAAGGAACTGGGTGCTTCCTATAACGTCATGCGGGCACTGGATGGTCAGCAGGCAGTGGAGGTGATGCAGCGTGAAAATATCCAGCTCGTAATCAGCGATATCATGATGCCCGTTATGGACGGGATCGAGCTATGCAGGAAAATGAAAAGCGATGTACAGTTCAGCCACATTCCGATCATTCTTCTGACTGCCAAAAATTCGATCAATTCCCGAATTGAAGGGCTGGAAGTAGGAGCGGACGCTTACATTGAAAAGCCGTTTTCGCTGGATCATCTCGCTGCCCAGATCGCCAATCTGATGAACAACCGGAATATCATCAAGGAATATTTCGCCCGTTCGCCGCTGACGCACATCAAAGGGATTGCTTTTTCGACGGCTGACAAGAAGTTTCTGGAAAAACTGAACACGATTATTTCCAGACATATTGCAGACAGCAACCTGGATGTGGATCTGCTCTCGTCGCTTATGAACATGAGCCGCCCGACCTTGTACCGCAAGATCAAAGGCATATCGGACCTGACGCCAAATGAACTGATCAATTTATCACGGCTGAAACGGGCTGCTGAACTGCTTGCCGAAAACAGATACAAGATCAACGAGGTGGCGGATATGATCGGTTACAGTGTGCCTACCAATTTTTCCAGAGATTTTCAGAAACAATTCGGGGTGAGTCCTTCCAGTTATGTGAGCAAATTACAAAAAGGCATTTCCTGACCATTTTTCGGATTCAAAACAAACCGTAAAGTCGTTTAAAGTTCTGAATGGTATCGTTTTATGGTATTTATATCCAGCTGATTAAATTACAGGCGGTTACAGACAGAATGAACGGAAAGTGGATGTAATTTGTCAATTAAATATTATTCTAAATTTATCTATCGGTTTGGTAGATTACGAAAATGGTTACCTTCGCAAATGGTAAAAAGCAAGACATTATATTTGGCAGACGATGATTACGACGATCGCATGTTGTTAATAGATGCAATTAAAAGTATTGATCCAAGTATTGAAATCATTGAGGCAGAGGATGGTAAGGAACTTCTGGAAATTTTGCAATCCGAAGTACCGACGGAGGAAAGCCTGATTATTCTGGACGTTAACATGCCAAAAATGAATGGTCTGGAAACACTGGCCCGATTACGCGACATTCCTGATCTGGCTGCCATACCGGCTGTTATGGTATCCACTTCCAGCAAGTCGGAATTAATGGAATCGGCAAAAAAGCTCGGTGCGGCAAATTATTTTTTAAAACCGACCAAAATAAACGAGCTGCTGCAATTGGCCAAACAGCTCATCTTCGGCCTGAGTGGCACTATGCCGACTTAAAACTTATTCATAAAAAAGGACGTCTTCGCAAAGGCGTCCTTTTTTATGAACAGCAAACGAGCAGCCTGCTTTTTGGAAAGCACCTGCGGTATATTAATGCAATGGTCTTTTCTTGATCATGCCGCCTTCCGTGTCATCAATACTGTGCTGAATAATAAAGGCTTGCGCGTCAAGCAATTTGATTTCCTTCCGGAGCTGCGGAATTTCCAGGCGGGTAACAACCGTAAAAATAATGTCCATGTTGATGTTGCGGTCGCCGCGTTTGCCGTAACCTCTTTTTCCCTGATAAATGGTTGCACCGCGGCCCAGCTTTTCGGTAATAACCTGACGGATGTTTTCGCTTTTTTCTGAAATAATGGTTACGCCGGTGTACTGTTCAATACCGTGCAGCAGAAAATCAATCATTTTGGCGGCGGCAAAGTACGTCAGAATCGAATACAGAGCTACCTCAATACCCAGGAAAAAGGCTGCGGCGGCAAAAATGATGATATTCAGGATCAGGATCACATCGCTTACTTTCAGGATCTGGGTGCTTTTACTAACGAGCATCGCCGCAATTTCGGTACCGTCCAGAACAGCTCCGCCGCGCATGGCCAGACCGATCCCTACACCGATAAAAACACCGCCAAAAATGGCCGTCAGCAATTTGTCAGGCGTAATGTCGGGGAATGTAATGGTAGCAAGGCAGACAGACAATCCGATAATGGCCAGCGCGCTTTTAATGGCAAATGCCTGCCCCATGAATCTATAACCCATAATGATAAAGGGCAGATTGATCACGATCAGCAGGTAGGGCAGCGGAATACCGAAAATATGCGTGAGCAGCATGGAAATGCCCGTCACGCCGCCATCAATGAAATGACTGGACAACAAAAACCCTTTCAGGCCCATACTGGCCGAGAGAATTCCCAAAAGGATCAGTACGGCATTTCTAATTTCATTGGAGAGGTTAAACGGAGTTTTAGATTTTGAATACATTTATAGAAATCATTAAATTAAAGAAAAAAATACGGACTGAATCCGGCAGGGTTAGTGTGTAAAAGTATCGGAACAGTCCCGTCTGTATGCCCGGGCAATGCGTTATGCGCAGCCTGCAACTTGTAAAGGTTTTTGGATTGAAGCCGGTATCCGCAATCCTTGTCCGAAACTATTCAGGGCGGCCATTCGTTTTCCAAATGGTACAATCTTTAAAAGGGAGAAAGCCGGTTTTATGGTTTTCTCTGTGCAACTGCCAGGCTTATACGCTTCCTTTGTAAAAACCTGTTGTTATTACAATTATTCAATGAAACTTACTTATTATCAGGTATTGAAAATCAGAAGAGTCAGTGGTGTTCTGGCTGCTGCTGCATTTACAGGCGTGCTGTCCGCGCTGCTGGCAGATTCTCTCAAAGTTATAACCGAACATTATGAAGAGCAGTTCCTTGAAAAGCTGCATGAAGAGCGGTATCTTATTTTTCTGCTGCCGCTGGCCGGTCTTTCCCTGATCCATTTGCTGAGACGTTTTTTGTTTAAAAATAAAGCAAACAAAGGCATTAAGGAAGTGCTAGATGTGGTCAATAAAAAATCAAATTCACTGCCTGCCTACAAGATTCCATCGCATTATCTGAATGGTTTCCTGACCGTTATTTTCGGCGGGTCAACAGGCATCGAGGTTTCTACCGTGGTTTCTACGGCTGCCATCGGTGCGCTTTCCAGCAGAAAGGCGGGTTTTCTGCATAAGTATAAAACGGACCTGGTCTGTGCCGGGCTGGCGGCAGGCGTAACGGCTCTTTTCAATGCGCCGGTTGCCGGCTTTCTGTTTGCTTTCGAGGTATTTACAAAAAGAAAAAGCAAGCTGCATACCGTTTCGGTCATTACAGCCGTGCTGGCTTCCTCCCTGCTGACAAACTATTTTTTTTACAAACAGATTTTTCACTTTGCTATTTCAGGCTGGAATGCTTCGGCTTTGCCGTACATGGTTTTACTGGGAGTTATAGCGGGTTTCAATGCGGTTTATCTTACAAAATGCGTGCTCTTCTTTAAGAAATTCTTTCAGTCCATTTCCAATGATTACCTGAAAATCATAGGCGGCTCGCTGGCCATTTCTGTCATCCTGTATGCTTTCCCGAGTTTGTATGGCGAAGGTTATGCCGGTATAAAAACCATTGCTGCTTCGCAGCCGTTGCCCGCCCTTGCCGTGATGCTGCCCATGCTTCTGGTGCTTTTGCTGAAACCTTTGGTCACTTCTGTAACGTTGGGCGTCGGAGGTGATGGCGGTGTATTTGCACCCAGTCTGTTTATCGGCGCATTTCTGGGCATGATCGTTTGTGTAACATTAAACCATTTTTTCGGACTGGGACTGATTCCGCTTAATTTTATCGTGATCGGAATGGCCGCGGTTTTAAGTGCCAGCATCCATGCGCCGCTTACTTCTATTTTTCTGGTTTGCGCAATCGCTGACAATTATGTGCTTTTTATTCCGATTGCCGTTGCCAGCCTGATTTCATGGGCCGTTGCGCACACTGTTTTTCCTTATTCGGTATACACCTACAAACCCGTTGCCCATAATCCGGTAAGCCAGAAAGCAGTTTTTTGAAAGTTTATTTTCCGGCGCTGCAACAGCTTTATAAATAAAACAGCAAAAGCCCGTTTCGGGCTTTTGCTGTTTATCACATCACCAGAACGGCAGGTCCGAACTCTTCAAAGTGAATGGCCTGCGGATCAACGCCCTGAGCACACAGATAGGCAAAGTGCTTCTTGATAAATACGCCCGGACCGCAGATGTAATACGCTGCATCCGGCACAATGGCATCATCAATCCTGCACAGATCGACATAGCCTTCATAGTAGCTGTCTTCCGTGTTATTCTCCATTTTGTCGTAAAAAGTGTGCATGGACATGGCGCCATGTTTGCTGCCCAGTTCCTTTACCGTGTCCCTGAATGCGTGTACTTCGTATCCTCTGCAGCCATGAATCCAGGTTACCGGTCTGTTTTTACCGGATTCGGTCATGTATTCCAGCATGCTCATAAACGGAGTAAGCCCGACACCGCCGCTGATAAATACGACCGGATTTTTATCGTCAAGATCCAGAACAAAGTCACCGGACGGAGGCGAAACCTCGATAACATTTCCTTCCTCAATCTGTTCATGCAGCAGATTGCTTACATAACCTTCCGGACGATCCGGATGGCCGTGTTCCCTTTTTACCGAAATCCGGTAATATCTGCCATTGGGCGCACACGAAATACTGTACTGCCGCGGCTGAAACACGTTGAGTTCCGGTACATATAACCGAACCGTAATATACTGTCCGGGCAGGAAGCCGGCGACAGCGCCTTCATCGGAAGGGTACAGGTAAAAAGAAGTGATTTCCTGCGATTCTTTTACTTTTTGCTTCACCACAAACGGGCGCCAGCTGCTCCATCCGCCTTCTTTTGCTACCGAGCTGCTGTACAGTCCGGCTTCGGCGCCAATCATGATTTCGGCCAGTTGTCCGTATGCTTCGGCCCATGCATCAATCAGCGCAGGACTTGCGGCTTCACCCAGCACTTCACGGATGGAAGCCAGCAGATGTTTGCCTACAATGGCATAATGTTCCGGTCTAATATCCAGGCTCACGTGTTTGTTGGCGATCCGGTTCACAGCATGTGCGAGTACGGAAGGATTGTCAATGTGCTCTGCATAAGCCAGTACGGACATGGCCAGAGCAGTAGGCTGTGCGCCGGTATGCTGATTGGCACTGTTGAATACATTTTTCAATTCCGGGTTTTGTGTAAGCATCCGGTTGTAGAAATAAGTGGTTAAAGCCACACCGTGTTCTTTCAAAATGGGAACGGTTCCTTTCACCAGTTCTTTTTGCTCGTTTGTCATTGCTATAATTTAATATATAAATACCTTTTTATCTTTTATGTAAAGGTGGGTAATACTTGAATAAAGGACAAGAATATCCTTAATTATTTTTAACTTTGTTTCTACTATAAACTACAATGGCCATATTTTCCAAAACATGCGAGTATGCAATCCGGGCTGTGTTTTACATCTCGCATAAATCGGCTTCTGGCGACCGGGCAGGACTTAAAGATATTGCGGCCGGCATTGATTCGCCGGAACTGTATCTGGCCAAGATTCTTCAGGATCTCAGCAGAAAGGGGCTGATGCGTTCCGTAAAAGGGCCACATGGCGGATTTTACGTGGATGCGGATTTACTCGCCAGGCCATTGAGCGATATTGTAGAAGCGGTAGATGGTTTCGGACTTTTTCACGGCTGTGCGCTGGGATTGAAACAATGCTCGGAAATCAATCCTTGTCCGTTGCACGAGCAGTTCAAATCCATTCGCGACCAGATATCCGATTTACTGCACCGCACTACGATCGGCGGTTTTAATGAAGAACTGCTTGGCGGGTTGCTTTCTTTGAAGAAGTAGTTTTTCGGGTGGAGGAAGGGAAAAAGGGAGGAAGGAGGAAAAGGCTTGGATTTTTCTGGTTTCTTTTAGCAATATCATTAGTTTTTGCTGGTTGGGTACTTTGGTAAGCTGACAAGAAGTTCTGGCTCTTTAATCTGCAACAAGCCTGCAATGATTCCTATGCGTATGAAAAGCACAATAGCGTTTTTGGGACTGATATTCATTTCTTTACTGATTTACAATTGTTCGGGAGTAAAAAAAAGTACTGTAACCCGGGACTTCAAAGTCCCGGAATTCAAACCGGACCCGGCCAGTACATTTTTATCTCCCCGGGAAAGCATGCAGACCATGCATCTTCCGCCGGGTTATCGCCTGCAGCTCGTTGCCAGTGAGCCGATGATCAAGGAACCGGTAGCGATTGCCTGGGACGGCAACGGAAGAATGTATGTGATGGAAATGCGCACGTATATGCAGGATGCCGATGCAAATGGCGAACAGGAGAAAAGCAGCCGGATTTCACTGCTGGAAGATACCGATGGGGACGGCGTTATGGACAAAAGCACTGTTTTTATTGACAGCCTGCTGCTTCCCAGAATGATGCAGCCCGTCGGAAACGAGCTACTTGTGAATGAAAGCAATACCATTGACATTTACAGTTACAGCGACACAAACGGCGACGGAAAAGCGGATGTGAAAATCCCTGTATATCAGAATGACAAATACGTGGTCAATGACATGAACATGGAACATCAGCGGAGCGGTCTGGACTGGAACCTCGACAACTGGATGTACCTGACTTATGATGCCGTGCGTTTCCGGTATACAAATGGAAAAATGCTTGCAGATACGATTGTTAGCGGATCGAGCGGACAATGGGGCATGACGCACGATGATTATGGCCGGCTGTTCTATTCACGGGCGGGGGGTGAAATTCCGGCACTGGGTTTCCAGATTAACCCGAAATACGGAGCGCTGGATTTTCCGGACCAGTACAATGCAGCATTTGCAGAAGTGTGGCCGATCATTGCCACACCAGACGTACAGGGCGGACTTCCAAGGCTGCGTCCTGACCAGACACTGAACCATTTTACAGCCCCGACCGGGCAATCTATTTACAGAGGCGATCAGTTTCCGGCCGATTTCTCCGGCGATTACCTTGTTTGCGAGCCGGTAGCAAGAGCCGTAAGGCGTGCAGAAGTAGTGCATCAGAACGGAAAGACAACCCTTCAGAATGTATATCAGAACAAGGAATTCCTGTCGTCTTCGGATATGAATTTCCGGCCGGTCAACTCTGCTACGGGCCCGGACGGTCATCTGTACATTGTGGATATGCACCGCGGAATCATTCAGCAGGGCAACTGGACGCAGCCGGGATCTTATCTGAGACAAAAAATTGACAGTCTCGGCCTTGCCGCAAACGTAGGGCACGGACGCATTTACCGCATTGTTCACGAAGGTTCCAAAAGAACTGAAAAGCCGGATATGCTCAACCGGAAACCAGCCGAGCTGCTTGCTTATCTGGGACATGCCAATGGCTGGTGGCGCGACAATGCACAGAAAGAACTTGTTGCCCGCGCTGATCAGTCCGTTGTTCCGGCATTGAAGGAAATCGCGGCAGGCAAGCGGACTTTTGTACGAAAAGAAACCGGACATCTTGAAAGGATACACGCATTATGGACACTGGAAGGGTTGCAGGCCATGGATACGGAACTACTGATTACTGCAATGAACGATCCGGATGCGCGGGTGAGGAAAACGGCTGTCTGGATCAGTGAACCTTTTCTGAAATCGGGTGACCGTACCTTGCTTGAACAGGCCGGAAAGCTGGTGCAGGATACCGACGACGATGTCCGGGTGCAGTTGCTGTTGTCATTGTATAACAGCAAGTCTGATCAGGGGAAGACGATTATGAATCAAATCCTGGAAAAGGGACAAACGCATGAAATGCTGCTGGCAACAAAAACGGCTCTTGACAAAAATGAAAACGTACGGACGTTCGGAAGCAGGCTGGGACAAATGGACGAAGCGTCAAGAAAGCTGATTATCAATGGGGCCGGCATTTTTAAATCGTTGTGTGCAAGCTGCCACGGAGCAGATGCCAAAGGACTGGCCATCGGCGGAGCAGGTATGGCTGCACCTCCGCTCGCCGGCTCGCCCCGACTGGAATTTACAGAAAAGAATAACCTGATCCGCATCGTGCTCAAAGGGCTTACCGGGCCGGTTGAAGGCAAGGAATATACAAGCATTATGCCTGCCATGGAAGCAAACAGCGATGAATGGATTGCTTCGGTCGTCAGCTACATTCGGCATGATTTCGGCGGCAGACCTCCAAGAAAGAAAGGAGAAGTCCCCGGCATGGCACCGGCGGCAACTAACAATGAATCCGGCTTTCCGGTAAGAAAAATTTCTTCACCCGTTGTAACTGCCGAAGAAGTCCGGAAAATAAGAGAAGAGAGCGCCACCCGCAAAACAGCGTGGACTATTCAGGAACTAAAACCCGAACAGCAGGAGTAAGGCTGCCGGTCTTTTGGCTGCTATTAATATTTTAAAGTATCAAGGAATTTATATTTTTAAATAAAAATCCCTGAATCAACTTTGAGAAAACAAGTAAGCCTGTTTTTTCTATAAAAGCTGATTCAGGGTTTCTATTTAATACGATTCAAGGTATTTTACTAAAAACCTCTTACGTAAGACTTCTCACATTTCAGCCACAATCCTGTAACTTTTTCCTTTCTCGGTCTGGAATTTATGGATATAGCCGGAATCCGTTTTCTCCGTTGTGGAAGCCGCGCCGGTTACTTTTACAGGAGCATTTGTTTTGATGATGCACGGTTCACCGTTCAGTGATTTTATAACCGAGCCGGTCAGTTTTCCGTTTTTCCAGTCCATGTCCACCTCGAATCCGCCTCGTGCGCGAAGTCCTTTGATCCGGCCGTTTTTCCAGGCGGAAGGCAATGCAGGCAAAAGGTAAATTTCTTTCAAATGGCTCTGGATCAGCATTTCGGACATTCCGGCTGTTCCGGCGAAGTTCCCGTCAATCTGAAAAGGAGGATGTGCATCGAAGAAATTCGGATACGTGCCGCCGCCTTTGTAATCTCCTTTATTTTCATTGGTATATTTCATCAGCTGGCGAATGAGCGTGTAGGCATGGTCGCCGTCAAGCAATCTGGCCCAGAAATTGATTTTCCAGCCTTTACTCCATCCCGTTCCATGATCTCCCCGAACTTCCAGCGTTTTTTTGGCAGCCTGAAAAAATTCCGGCGTATCCTGCGAAATCTGCCGTCCGGGATGAAGCCCGAACAGATGCGATACATGGCGGTGCAGCGTATCGGTTTCTTCGAAATCCTTGTACCATTCCTGAATTCTGCCTCTTTTATCGATTTTCAGCGGATAAAGTCTGGCGCGTTTTTCAGTAAGCAGCTTTTTGAATTCCGGGTCATTGCCCAGTACATCCGCCGCTTCCATGAGGTTGGAAAACAGGTCGTAAATGATGGACATATCCATGGTCGTGGCGATGGAAACGGCTGCTTCACCGCCTTTCGGATCTTTGAATTTGTTTTCCGGCGATGTGGACGGAGCTGTAACCAGATAGCCGTCCTTGTCTTCCACAAGCCAGTCCAGCGTAAACAAAGCGGCTTCTTTCATGACCGGATACGCTTTTTCCTTCAGAAACATTTTATCTCCAGTAAAACGGTAATGTTCCCATAAATGCTGCGAAAGCCAGTTTCCGCCCATATACCAGTTAGCCCAGAGTGGATCGCCGTCCCCGACATTTCCTACTGGGTTCGATTGTCCCCAGATATCGGCATTATGGTGTGCAACCCAGCCCTTTGTGCCATAAAATTCTTTGGCAGTCACTTTACCGGTCTGTGAAAGATCTTTGATCCATGAAAGCAAAGGCATATGCATTTCCGACAGGTTCGTGACTTCCGAAGGCCAGTAGTTCATCTGCGTATTGATATTAATGGTATAATTGGAACTCCACGGCGCCCGCATTTCCTTGTTCCAGATTCCCTGAAGATTTGCTGGCGGACCGGCTGGAATGCCGGGCAAAGCCGCGCGCGACGATGAAACCAGCAGATAGCGGCCATACTGATAATAAAGCGTTTCAAGCTTCGGATCGTACGTTCCTTTTGAATAAGCCATCAGGCGTTCGTCGGAAGGCAGTTTTGCATTCGGGTTATTTGCCGTGCTGTCGGTTACATCGAAAGTAACGCGGTTGAAATAAGTACGGAAATCATCCTGATGACGCTTTTTTAAAACTGCATAGGATTTGGTCACTGCTTTGTCCAGATAACTTTTTGCCAGTGACTTTTCATCTTTGCCTTCTTTGTCAGGACATTTATCGAAACCGTTGAAGCTCGTTGCCGCCGACAAGTACACGAATACCTCGCTCGCATTGCTTACATGAATTCCTGAAGTGTCTGTTGCGATGACGCCGTCTTTACTCACTGCTTTTATCCTGAACTGGAAACGTGTTCCGTTGCAGCCATTGGGGTCTTCATAAACAATCGGCTCCTGACCAGGCGGATTGTAGTAGTTCGGGTTAACGTGCGAAGGTGCTTTTCCATTGATCACCAGCTCTTTGGAGGCAGTTGCTTCGGGTTTGTAACGCAGCTGACTGTTTGCGGATACGGTAAAATTCAGCTGTTTTGGCCTGGATGCCGAAATCCGGATCACAAGAATGTTATCTGGCGCAGAAGTGAAAATTTCTCTTTTATAAACGACACCGCCAACTGTAAAACGGGTCGTTGCAACCGAATTGGCGATGTCGAGATCGCGGTAATAGTCGGTTGGTTTCTGCGCTTTCAGGTCCTGGACAATTTTCAGGTCGCCCATCGGCATGTAGGATTCGGTGTAAAGTCCCTGCATCTTTTTGAGCAGTTCATTGGCTTTCTGAAAGTCGCCTTCCTGCAAAAGTGCCGTTCTGACTTGTGGCAGATACGATGCTGAGGCGGGATTTACATTCGTTTTTACCGGGCCGCCAGACCATAACGTACTTTCATTCAGTTGTAAAAGCTCCTGTTCCACGCCGCCGAAAACCATAGCGCCGATGTGTCCGTTCCCGACCGGCAAAGCTTCTACCCACTGGCTTGCAGGCTGGTTGTACCATAACTTCAGATCAGCGGGCTGTTGTGCGAACGAGCTGAAAGACAGCATTGTGATCAACGCCGGGAAAACGGTTTTTTTGATTATTTTCATTCAAACGGGAATTAGGATTTGATATTTTTTAAACATAGCATGAAAAGGTCATTGTAATGAAACCATTGCTTTGATTACGCCCGTTGCCGGATCAAGCCAGCTTTCAAAATCAGTTTTGACCTCATCGAAGCCGACCCGGTGCGTAATGTAATTTCCGGGATCAATCCATCCGTTTTTAATGCATTCAATGACATATTCAAAATCGGATCTTACGGCGTTCCGGCTGCTCATCAAAGTAGCTTCGCGCTTGTGGAATTCGGGATGGATAAAACTGATTTCCCCGCCTTGCAGGCCAACCAGAACGTATTTTCCACCATGTGAAATGTACTGAAACCCTGTATTGATGGCTTTCAGATTTCCTGTTGCGTCGATCACAACCGTCGGCATATCGCCGTCCGTTATGGTTGCCAGCTCTTCGGAAACATTTTGGGTCAAGCCATGGATACAATGCGGCACCCTGATTTTTTCTTCACAAAATTTCAGCCGGTTTTCATTGATGTCCAGTGCAATAACCCTCGCGCCTGCAATCCTTGCAAATTCCATTACGCCCAGTCCGATCGGGCCGGCACCCATAACCAGAACGGTATCTTCAGCAGAAACCCCGGCACGCTGAATGGCATGCGCGCCGATCGCCAGCGGCTCCACAAGCGCCAGTTGCTCATAGGTAAGCCCTTCCGAATGAACCAGTTTGTCCGAAGGAATGGAGACATATTCCGACATGCCGCCGTCTATATGCACACCGAATACTTGCATCCGGGTACAGCAGTTCGTTTTGCCTTTCCGGCATGCAATGCAATGTCCGCAGTTGAAATAGGGCAGAAAAGTGACCGCATCGCCAACGGAAAAGCCCGCGGCATCGGTCGCAGCAATTTCGCCGGCAAGTTCGTGTCCAAGAATTCTCGGGTAATTGAAAAAAGGCTGTTTTCCTTCAAATGCATGCAGGTCTGTTCCGCAAATGCCGATATTTCTTATTTTTAAAATGGTATGGTTTTCCGTCAGGGAAGGCATGTCTGAATCCTGATAAACAAAATTTCCCGGTGCTTCGCAAACCAGTGTTTTCATAATTGTGTAGTAATTTCAGCTTGTAAAAATCAGTTTCTGTAATCCTATAAGTAAGGGTCAATATTCAAGCGCACGGTCCAGATGCACATAGCCGCCGTCAACATACACAAGCTGACCGGTGGTGTGGCTGGATTTGTCGGAGAGTAGAAAAACCGTCATGTTGGCTATTTCCTCGGCTGTTGTCATGCGCTTTTCCAGCGGAATGTTTGCGGTAATAGAAGCCAGTTTCTGTTGCGGGTTCGGAAGTGTTTCGATCCAGCGTTCATAGAGCGGCGTCCAGCATTCGGCCACAACCACGGCGTTAACGCGGATGCCGTAAGGCAAAAGTTCAACGGCCCATTCACGCGTCAGCGCGTTGCGGCCGCCGTTCGATGCCGCATAGGCGGATGTGCCGCCCTGACCGGTATCAGCCGTTTTGGAAGTAATATTGACAATGGAACCTTTGGATGCTTTCAAGGCAGGCAATGCATGATGCGCCATCAGATAATAATGCACCAGATTTTTGTGAAGCGACGCAATGAAGCTTTCATAATTTCCCGATTCCAGCCCGACCCCGTCATTGACACCGGCATTATTGACCAGCCCATCGATACGGCCGTAAGCCGCCATCACTTCTTTCACCGCCTGTTCGCAAGCTTCCGGCTGTGTCAGTTCCGCCTGCACCGGAAATGCCTGCAGGCCTTGGGCAGTCAGTTCGTCCGCCAGTTTCCGGTTGTCATCCCTATTTCTTCCTACTATAATGGGAATGGCGCCTTCTCCAGCCAGGACCCTTGTAATTCCTTCACCGATTCCCTTGGCTCCACCGGTAACCATGATGACTTTATTCTCGAAATGTAAATCCATGCTGAAATTTTTTGTTGCAAATAAAACTCGTTTTCCAAGGAATGGAAAGCGTTCTCAATGCCGCTCTCCATTTCCGGGGTATTTTACATATAATTTTATTTTTCCGTCAGTAACCGGGGTTCTGCGTCAGCACCGGTGCATTGCGGTCGATTTCAGTTTGCGGAATCGGCCAGAGATCATACTTTGCTTCATATTTGGATTTGATCGTCGGAGCAAGCGGATTCTGGACAAAGCCGTTCAGTTTTTGCTCGGCAATTCCCCATCTTCTCAGGTCAAAATACCGCTGGCCTTCCATGGCAAACTCCACACGTCTTTCATGACGGATCATCTCGCGCAGCTGACTTTGTGAAATACCGGCTGCCAGTGCCGGCATACCCGCTCTTTTTCGCACGAGGTTTACCGGTGCTATGGCTGCGGCCGGTCCGTTTGCTTCGTTTTCTGCTTCGGCAAACATGAGAAGTATATCGGCATAGCGCAGCAATACGAAATCATTGTCGTCGATAGCGCCGTAATCGGGATTTACCTGAGCAGGATCAAGCCATTTTTTTACCGGATAAAACCCTACGGTCCAGCTGTCTTTTCCCGGCGTAGCTACCGAAAGGTCTCCGGTGAACGGCCAGCCCTGTGCCTTGGTATCTCCCGGAAAAAAGAACGTCTGCCGCATTCTCGGATCCCTGTTTTCAAACGGTTTGGCCGGGTTGTACACCGCCGAGGTTGCAATGGGTTTACCGTCGATGGCTTCATATTCGTTGATCAGGTCCTGCGTTCCCTGTTCCCCTTTCCAGCGCTGCAGAGAAACGGCCACGGCAACATCCTGATGCAGCAAGTTGGGCTGGAGATATTTGACGGAAAACATAATTTCGGTGCTGCTGTTCTGGTCGGGCTTGTAAAAGTTGCCTGCATAATTCGGCCACAAAGAATATTTGTTAGCTGCGATAATGGTTTTGGCCAGTGCGGCTGCTTCGGCGTATTTCTTTTCATAAAGCAGCACGCGCACCAGATAACCCTGTGCGGTGGTTTTTACGGCATGACCGTCTTTGTAGGCATTATCCGGCAGGCTGGAAATGGCTTTGGCAAGGTCTTCCTCAATCAGTTTCAATACATCCGCTTTTTCCGATTTTGCCCGTGTCGATTTGAAATCAATTGTAAACGGATCTTCGGTCGTGATCACCACATTGCCGTAAAGCTGCGCCAGCCAGAAGTAATTGAATGCGCGCAGGAAATACGCCTCGCCCTGATACCGTGCCAGTTTTTCACCCGTCAGGACCTTGCCGACGTTCGCAAGAAAGGAGTTGATTGCTGCAATGGCTTTGTAATTATTGGTGTAATAATTCAGTACAAAGTCGCCGGACTGCGGGGTAATCCCGGATGAAAGGGCCGAATTGCCGCCGCCGTAATTATATTGTCCGTATGCATCGTCACTGAAAGTATCCCAGGCAAAAACCTGATACTGGGAAGTTGCGTAACCGCCGCCGGAAGCATATAAGTAGTTATACAGTCCTGTCAGGGCAAGGTCTGCATCCGATTCCGTTTTCCAGAATATGCCTGTCGACAATTTATCCGGCGGGCTTACATCCAGCACATCGTTGCAGGATGTGAGCGTAAGCGTGGATACAAGTAATGCGGAAGCAAAGGTTTTGATATATTTTTTCATCTCTCGAAATGGTTGTCAGGATTAAAATTGAGCGTTGATACCAAATGTGAATGTCCTGTTTTGAGGATAAGCCAGATAATTGCCGCTGTTTACACGTTCCGGATCAAGGCCCGGGAATTTGCTTGCAGTCAGTACATTGTCTGCAGATACGTACAATCTTACCGTGTTGATTTTTATTTTGTCAAGAAGACTTTTGGGAACACTGTATCCGATCTGAACATTTTTCAGACGTACAAAGGAAGCGTCTTTGAGAAAGTAGGTCGAATTGTAATTCTGAACCGGTGCATAGCCGTCGGCCACGTATATTTTAGGCATCGTGTTGGTCGGATTGGAAGGTGTCCAGCGATTTCTCCATTCTGTTGTCGGTACGGAACCTTGTCTGAAAGGCTCGATCCCCCAGCCATTTACATAGATTTTCTGTCCGACCGAACCAAAAACCTGCGCCGACAAGTCAAATCCTTTCCAGTTGGCCGACAGGTTGAGGCCCATCTGCATGGCCGGATACCGGCCTTTCTGATACGTTCTGTCCTGATCGTTGATGATGCCGTCACCATTTATATCTCTGATCTTCAGATCGCCCGGTGTAGGCGTAACAGGCTGCTTGGGCGCCGCATCGATTTCAGACTGGTTCTGGAAAATGCCGTCCCAGATGTACACGTAGAATTCATCCAGCGCATGGCCTTCTTCGCGAATGGTATTGCTGCTGATTTCGGTCTTTCCGAATTCTTCCAGAATGTTCTTGTAAGCCTGGATATTTCCTCCGATCGAATACGTAAAGTCACTTCCTGCCCGGCCATTGTACTGCAAGGCAAGTTCAATTCCTTTGTTGCGTACCGCTCCGTTGTTGATAACCGGCGCGTCGAGCCCCAGCCAGAGCGGAACCTGTGAACTTCTCAGGATATCAAAAGTATATTTGTTGAACACATCGGCTGAAAACGTGATTTTGTTGTTGAACGCAGTCAGGTCAAGGCCGGCATTTACGGATCTGGTCGTTTCCCATGTCAGATTCGGGTCCACCAAAGCGGATGCTGCAAAACCTGTTGAAATGCCTCCGAAAGCATAATTTCTGTTGGTCAGCGTGGATTGGTAAGGATAATTTCCGATGTTCTGGTTACCAAGCTGGCCCCACGATGCCCGGAGTTTCAGGTCGTTGATCCATTTGATATTTTGCATAAACTGCTCTTTGGAAACACGCCACCCTCCTGAAAAAGAGTAAAACAAGCCCCAGCGCGTATCGTTCGGCAGCCGCGAAGTCCCGTCATAACGTACGCTTGCGCCCAGCAGATATTTATCCAGCAGGCTGTAATTGGCATTTCCATAGAACGACTGGATTGCCCATTGCGCAGAAGTTCCGGAATTGGTTTGTCCGTCCAGCGGGCCGGCATCCAGTTCAGTCAGGGAGTTTGTCGGAAATTGTCTTCTGGCAGCGGAAAGTGTGCTCGACTGGTTCTGCTCCTGCTGAAATCCTCCAAGTACAGACAAGGTATGGCTTCCAAACGTTTTATTATAATTTAACTGGCTGTAAAAGACCGTGTAAACCAGATCGTTCCGCTGTGCCGTAAGCCCCGGTGTTCCCACATCCAGCCCGCCTGCCGCACTCAGATCATTGTAATAGTAAGTGGGAACAACAGGCCGGAAAGTACTGATCCGGGTATTCTGAAAGTTAAATCCCGCTCTGTTTTCCAGCCTGAGTCCGTCCACAATGTCGATATCAACCGACATATTTCCCTGTGCATAATAGTCCTTTGTTTTGGTCGTGGAGTTTTCATAAACCGTTGCAATGGTGTTTTTATTTCCAAGTTCGTTAGGGTAAGCTCTTTTGATCCATTTTCCATCGGCAGTCTGCGGCGGGTAAAGCGGCGATTGCGCCATGGTGGAAAGGAACATATCGGTGCTTCCGTTGCTTGGCGCTTTCTGGTCACCTACACGGAACTGCAGGTCAGTGCCAAGTGTAACCCTTTTATGTACTTTGGCGGACAAACCCAGATTCATCGTGTATTTTTTGTAATCAAATCCGATCATGACACCCGGCTGATCGGTAATCCCGACACCCACATTGAACGTAGTGCCTTCCTTGCTTCCGCCAGACATACTCAGATAATGGTTTTTTACATAAGCGGGCCTGAAAAGATCGTCCAGCCAGTTGTGGTTCGGATATTTTACCCGGTCCGTAGCGTTTCTGTACAGGTCGATTTGGGATTGGGTATACAAAGGCGCCAGGTTGGAATTGGTCCTTGCCTCGTTGGAAAGCTCCATGTATTCCGCTGAATTCGTGATGGTTTCGGGGATGGCAGTCGGGTTGGAAATACCGAGATTGAAGTTATAGCCGAATGCAAATCCACCGCCGCTTCCTTTTTTCGTCTTGACCAGAATCACGCCATTGGCCCCTCTTGCGCCGTAAATAGCAGCCGATGCCGCATCTTTCAGAACCGTGACGGATTCAATGTTGTTCGGATTGATGATGTTCAGGTTTCCCGGAAGTCCGTCCACGATCACCAGCGGGTCATTTCCGGCTCCGCTGAACGTACCCGTACCCCTTATACGTAGTTGAGTACCCTCATTTCCGGGCTCGCCCGAGTTCTGGATCACCTGCAATCCGGGAAGTTGTCCCTGAAGTAACGTAACCGGGTCCGTTGCAATCCGTTTGTTGATGGTTTCTCCGGAAATGGTTGTAACGGCGCTGATGATGTTACGCTTGCTCTGGGAGTTGTAACCTACAACAATCACTTCGTCCAATGCTTTCTGATCCGTTTTCAGGGTAATGTCAATGGTGGTCTGATTGCCGAGAACGACTTCCTGTGAAGCAAATCCGACAAATGAAAAAATCAGCGTGGCCGCTTCTTCCGGAACTGAAATGCTGTATTTCCCTTCCAGATCAGACGTTGTACCGCGCTGCGTACCTTTCAGTATCACGCTTACGCTGGGTAATCCTTCGCCTTTTTCATCCACAATTTTACCTGTAATCAGGCGATCGGCAACGGCATATGCAACGCCGGCATGGGTGTGAGCGATCCATAAACATGCAAAAAGCAATTGCATGCATGTGAATCTCACAAGTGGTTTAAAAGTAAAGCTTGTTCTTGTCATTGTGTTTCTGGTTTTACATGTTTGGTTTAGTGGAACAGCTGGAGTTTATTATAAAAGGCTTTTATACGGAGCAAGACCTAACTTATGAAATCCGTATTTTATGAATGTTTATATAAAATGCAAGTATTGTTCAATTTGGGATTGTTCATACTTTTGACTGTTTTTAGAACCTGTTTATTGGGAAGACGGGTGTGAGGTTGGATTAAAATTCCTTTGTGTGAATTTAACAATGCAAAGGAATTATATTTTTAATTAAAGAATGATCCAGAAATTAACGGATATATAAGAGATTTTAACATCTTTGTTCTGCCTCGTTCCATTTTCATTGTATAGATTTCAGACATGAAACCGCAGTTGCTTAAAGTCCCGAATGTACAGGCTTACTCGTTCAGTACGCGGCAGGATAAAATGACCAACATCAATAACCGCTGGCACTATCATCCGGAGATCGAGCTTGTGCATTTTCATAAAGGTTCGGGAACCCAATTTGTCGGAGATCATATCAAGAGGTTCTTTCCGGGTGAAATTGTGCTTGTCGGCAGCAATCTGCCTCATTACTGGAGATTTGATACGGATGAAGATCACGACGAAATATGCAGTTCGCTGGTTTCTACGGTTGTACACTTTATGCCGGACTTCTGGGGACAGAAGTTTCTGGACCTTACCGAGAACAAGCCCATCAAATCGGTGCTCGAAAAGGCGGGGCGCGGACTGCTCTTAACGGGTACTTTAAAGGAAAAAGTGGCTGTGGAAATCGAAAGCCTGAATCATGCAGAAGGTCCGGAACGTATTATGGTGCTGATGAGAATTTTCAACGCCATTCACCATTCTGAAGAATTTACAATTTTGTCGTCCGTCGGTTACCAGAATACTCTGCTGGATTCCGAAAATGACAGGATCAACGATATTTATGAATTTACATTCCGTAATTTTCATAAAAAAATTTATCTCGATCAGGTAGCAAGTATTTCCGGGCTGGTTCCCAATTCTTTCTGCCGTTATTTCAAATCCCGGACAGGCAAGACTTATCTTCAGTTCCTGACCGAGATCCGCGTCGGACATGCATGCAAGCTGCTGATGAACGATAACATCAACATCAAAGAAGTATGTTACGAAAGCGGATTCCTGAATTTCAGTTGTTTTCACCGGAGGTTCAGGGAAATAACCGGTCAGAGCCCGCAGAATTACCGGATGAATGTTGCCGGCTGATTTTTTTTGGCTGCTGGCTGTTAGCGGATAGCTGTTAGCTTTGGCTGTTAGCTAAAGGTAACTTTATGACAGTGCTTTCGGAGGCGGACCGCCGGCAGGACGGGAATTATCCTTTGGAAGCGGCACGAATTCTTCGTTGTCTGTCGGAGGCAGATGAATTCGTCCCTGTTTCCAGTCTTCCTTGGCCTGTTCGATCCGTTCCTTGCGGCTCGACACAAAGTTCCACCAGATGTAACGTTCTCCCAGATGCTCGCCGCCCAGCATCATCAGCGTAGTCTTTTCCACAGCGGTAATCAAAGGGTCTGAACCTTTTGTGAAAACCAGCAGTTTTCCCGCCGTGTAAGTAGTTCCGTTTACTTCCACACTGCCCCTGACAATGTATACCCCTCTTTCGCTGTGTTCCCGTGGCAAGCCAAACCGGGCGCCGCTATCCAGAACAACATGGAGATAAAACAGCGGAGATGTAGTATGCACATGACTCTTCAGTCCGTATGCATCACCTGCAATCAGCCGCATCCAGATACCTTTGTCTGTAAATACCGGCAATTGTTCCGCTGTATAATTCATAAATGAAGGCTCGCCTTCTTCGTCCTTTTCAGGAAGTGCCACCCACGTTTGTATCATTTCCAGCTCACCGCCGGCCAGCATGGCAGGGTCTTCAAACCGTTCACTGTGCGCGATGCCTTTTCCGGCTGTCATCCAGTTAACCTCGCCCGGCTTGATTACCTGCTCCACGCCAAGGCTGTCTCTGTGCGTGACATTGCCGCTGAAAAGGTAACTTACCGTAGAAAGGCCGATATGCGGATGGGGCAGCACATCCAAGTTGGTTGCAGCAGGTACAGGCATACTGACCGGTCCGCCATGATCCATGAATATAAACGGTCCCACCATTCTGCGGAGCTGATAAGGAAGAATGCGTTTTACTTCAAAACCGGGAACGATGGCAGCTTTTCTGGATTGTATGACTATATCAAGCATTGTGTAGATTCATTATACACCGTTTGTGATCTGATGGGATGTAGTTCTTTGTTGAACCAATGTACTTGGTTCAATAGATCAATTTATGAAATTTAGCGGAAAATCCGGTTTTCGGGATCAGGGGTTTTCAGCGGTTATCAGCAAAAAGCAGGTCCGGTTTAATTCCGGATGGAAGTTTCAGGCAAACTGTGCGGACAGCGGCGACGCATCAAATACTTTTCTGAGTTCTTTCATGGCGTTGCGGATTCTGGATTTGACCGTTCCCAGCGGCAAGCATAAATGTTCCGAAGCTTCTTCATGCGTGTAGCCTTCAAAATAGACCAGTTCGATTAATTGCTTTTTTTCCGGCAGCAGTTTTTCTACAATGGATTTCAGGTCAACGGTGGCAGGTAGCGGGATGAAAACGGAACTCATACTCAGGTCATTTTCCCGGACAGCATCCCATTGCAGGTCCTTTTCAAACTTGTTGTCTGCTCTTAACTTATCAATTGCAGTCCGGCGCGTTATGTTAAGCATCCATGTAAACAGACTTCCTTTTCCTGCATCGTAGCTGGCCATGTGCTTCCAGATTTTGATGAAGGAATCCTGCATGACATCATCGGCTCTGCTGTCATCTTTTACAATTTTCCGGGCTATGCCGTACAGCGAAGGCGCATAATGGTCATAAAGATATTCGTATGCTGCTTTGTTATTGTTTTTTAAGAGTGTAACCAGTTCATTTTCAGGAAAGAGGATGGACTTGTTCATTTGGCCGGTATTTATGGAGGTAAACTGGTTAAGTATTTTACATGCTTATGGAAGTAGTATAAAATCATACCTGTATATACGTCAATAAATAATGTGAAATTCCTGAAACAACTTGGGATTTTGCAATAAATAGTCATGTAAATTCTACAAATGTGTAGAAATGCCTGATTCACAATGCGGAATATCTGAGAAAATGGTGAAAGAAGTAAGGTGGCGGAAAGTCATTGCTGGTTATGCAGATTCTGATTGAAACAATGTATTTATAAATCACAGTGCCCCGCAAAAACGAATCTTACGGGGCACTGTGATACCGGTCGTTCAGGAAAAATGCCGGTGGAACCTTATTTGTTAAATGCTGACTTCAATGCATCGGAAGCATATGCCTGTGCATCCTTGGCCTCAGGTACGATGATGGCCATTCCAAAAAATTCGTGGGTGACACCCTTGTAGTTCTTTGAGTCTACTTTAACATCCGCCGCTTTCAGCTTTTCGGCAAGCTGTTCGCCATCGCTCAGCAACGGATCAATTTCCGCTGTAATAATGGTGGTAGCAGGCAGTCCTTTCAGGTTCGCGCCCACGAGGTTGATCCTTGGATCTTTGGCCTGTGCCGTGTTGTTCAGATAATTCTTTACAAACCAGGCCATCATCGGTTTATCCAGTGGTTTGGCTGCTGCATTTTTCTGGTAAGATTTCGTGTTCATGTCCGACCCTGCAACCGGATAAACAAGCAATTGGTGCACCGGCAACTGAACTCCTTTGTCTCTGGCCATGATACTTACATTGGCTGCCAGGTTACCGCCTGCACTTTCACCGGCAACGGCAATCATTTTCGGATTGCCTTTTATAGAAGCGGCATTTTGGACCGTCCACTGGTATGCAGCAAAAGCATCTTCATGTGCTGTCGGAAACTTGTGCTCCGGTGCAAGACGATACGCTACTGAAACAACCACAGCGCCTGTCTGTTCGGCTAGCCCTTTTGCAGAGGCATCGTAAACATCAAGGTCGGCAATTACGAAACCGCCGCCATGATAATAGACAATGACCGGAAAAGGTGCGGTTCCCGTTTTCGGCGTATAGATGCGCATATGCATATTTCCACCTTTGACGGGTATATCCTTTCCTGCCGTGTCCACCTGAGCCGCAGGCATGGGTATATTGTTTTCTTTAACCAGGTCCATAACCGCGTCCGTTGGCGTATGGTTTTTACGCGCCTGCTGCGCAGTAAGTTCCGGAATGGGCGCATCTTTGTAACTGGCGAGTTTTTCAATCACTGCAAGCATTTCGGGCTTGATATCCGGAGCCCAGGCAGGGGCGGCACTGTCGGGTTTAATTGCCTGCAGCGCTTCCGCGGTATCTTTTTCAACTGCCAAGGAATCGGCTCCGGAAGACTGGTCTGTACCGCCGCCGCAGGAAGCAAGCAGGCTGCACAAGAGAATGGCACCTGCTAATTTCCCAAGCCTTCCGGCTGTGTTGGTTATCGTTTCAATCGGTTTGTTATGCATACTGGTTTTTATTTGAGGTTTGAAGTTTGCATACCTACGTCAGAATCTTGCTGGCAGATCAAAAAGGAATGAACAGACTGAAAACTTCCTCGGCTGAATGGCAATACGCTTTCTGTAATTACCCGGGTTTGAACCGGCCGGAAACCAGTAACAGCAGTGCTCATTACCGGATACCTTCGTTCTTTTCTGAACAGAACCATGCAGTGAAAATGCCTTTAAACGCTGTTTCAGCTGTCGGAAAACCATGGCACGTATTTGTACTAGATTATAGAAACTGATCATCCGAACCTATATGCGCCGAACGTACCTGGGGAATTGGAAGAACAGGTTTGCTCATGATTGCCATTCTGAACGGACAGGATACGGAGTGAGGGTCAGTCAGGAAATTGAACAGCATGCCGGCCTTTCCAAAGCATCAGGGCTGCATGAATGAATCCGGTGAAAAGTCTTCGGAGTGAACAGGCGGGTATTCAGTTTTTGGTAAGAGCTTTGAGGTTTTAACTGGTCGCAAGCGTAAATTTGTGGTGCATATCCTTTACGTTCGATACGGATCCGAAAGAAATTGAGATTTATGTTAACAAACAGCCGGTCAGTCCCGTTTTCAGGTAAAAAAATCAGCTATGCTTTTTTGTTTTTCTTATTATGTACAACCTGTGCGCTGCATGCGCAGGTAGTCATTGTGGGCCACAGAGGCGGCTTGTATGCGCAGTACCCTGAAAGTTCCATAACTCTTTTTAATGCTACTGCTGAATCATTCAAGAATGACACCGTTTTTATTGAGATCGATTTACGGAAAAGCAAAGACGGCAGCCTGTATCTGATGCACGACCCGACCGTGGACCGTACTACAACGGGCAAAGGCCAACTGGAAGAACTGAGCGATGATTACCTGAACTCCTTGCGGCTTAAAACAAAAGGCGGAAAAATTACCGGAGAGCATATCCCGACTTTTGATGAGATGCTGACATTCATAAAAAACCGAAACATTAACCTGATGCTGGATATCAAAGCGCCGGTTCATAAGCAAGCGCTGGAACAAGTGAAAAAACACCGGATGGAAAACCGGATGCTGGTACTGACGTTCAAAGATGAATTTACCCGGCTTGTCGCCGAAACTGATCAGAATGTACTGCTTTCTGCATTGATCGAAACCGGCGAAGCATGGAACGCTTTTGAACAAATCCCGGTAAGAGCCGGTAAGCGGATTGCCTACATTACTGCCAGAACACCGGCAGAACTGATATCCAGACTCCGGCAGGAAAAGGTGCGCATCATGGCAGATGTAAGCGAAGATTCAACGAACGGCGGGAAACCGATGCCGGCAGACGGATACCGTGTGAAAGTAAAAGAGCAGCAACTGGATATCCTGATTTCAGATTATCCTGTAGAAGCACACCATGCACTCGGTTCGGAAAAACGGCAGCAGAATGAAAACTGAATTCCTGGTAATCAACTACGACGGATTCTGAATAGCGCAAACACCGGTATCCATGCAGTGTAATTCCATGAACCATTTCCTGAGCCTGATCCGTAAAACTCATAAATAACTCTGTAACCGGTATAAAGCGGGTACAGGCTGTAAATCGGACCTTTGTTACCCGGAATAATTCTTAAATTCAGGAAATGGCTTTTAGCCGTTCGATCTAAGCTGACAAGTAGATAACATAGTAGAAAACCCAAGCCGGAAAAATCAATATAATTTATGCATATAAAGCAATTCCCCGCAATGAAGTATATCCTTGAAGCGATTCCTGTAATGTTGTTTATGCTGACGCAGTTATCCGTTTCAGCATACAGTCAGACTGAAAACAGCAGAACGCCGGCAAGTTCACTGAAAAAGGCTACTTCAAAATCTGAAACTCCGGTTATTGAACCCGGTATGATGGTGCGTATTTCAGAAATTGACATCCTGCCGGAATTTCTGAACGAATATAACGCGATCCTGAAAGAAGAAGCGGCTGCATCCGTCCAAAAAGAGCCCGGCGTAATTGCCATTTTTCCAATGAGTATGAAAGAGCAGCCGAACCAGATCAGGATCGTAGAAATTTATGCAGATAGTGCCGCTTATCGGTCGCATTTGAAAACACCGCATTTCCGGCATTACAAAACTTCAACCCAGAAAATGGTAAGGTCGTTGAAACTGGTGGATATGAATGCACTTGACCGCGAAGCAATGCTGCATATTTTCAGAAAACTGAAATAGAAATCCGGGCGGATGCCGGCTGTGAACTTTCAGCAGTCAGAAGTATAAAACATTACCGCTTGGAGCAATTGCGGGCAGTTTAGCCTAACGTGCGTTTCCAGTTATTTTTGAGATTTTTGTATAGGACATTGCTTTCCGCTTCTTTCCATTTTTCAAAAAAGACAGCTGCCGCTTCCGCTTTTTCCTGCTCGCCTGTTCCTCTTTCCAGCTGCTGATAGTCGTGGTCCTTGTCGTATTTTTTACCGCCTTTGTAATTGGCATACCGGCGCGCGCGGGTATAGCCCATTTGCAGATATTTGCGCGCCATATCAGCTCCTACAAAATCATTCTCATCTAGATATGCCGTAAAAAGCGCATGGATCTTGCGGCTGCTTTCTTCCGCTATGGCTTTTGTTTTAAACCGCCAGAACTGCCCGATTTCCGACTTGTACGGCTCACAGATTAAAACGCCCTGCTCGCCTTTGCCGACACGGTAAAGTTCCGGCTGGGCCCGGTAATCAATGTCCGGTTTCCAGGCATATGCCGGCTTATCAAAATGAAGGTAGGACGGTTTCCGGCTCAATGGCTGTATGGCAGGGTTTAAGTTGGTTACAGACGTTTATAGTCATTTGCAGTGTTGTCTGGTTATTTGTAAACATACAAAGTCATCTTCAGACAATTTTATTTTGTATGTTTTCCTGCAATTGCCCCAGGCCCATGAAACCATTCCGATAGGTTCGCTATGCAAAGACAGAATGCCTGATTTGCATACGGGACAATACAGTAACAATCCGGTGTGTTGCATACCGGACGAAAAGTGCCGAAGTTTTTTTGCTAAACCCGGATCAATCTTTTACCATGACCAGAGCTTCTGATTTTTGAAAAAACCACAAGCGGTTAAAACCTGCATCAACACACTGGTGACCAGAACAGCGCGTACCAGCACAAAAAGCAATTTGTAATCCGGTTCGGGTCCTAGTAAAATCAGAAAGTAGTAAAGCAGGATGTTGGAAGAAGCGAGGGAAATGAATGTAAAAATTTTGGCTATCATTTTATAAAAGTCTAGATTACAAAAATAGTGCAACTTTCTGATTCCCAAAAACTGATTTTCATCATCCATTTTGAGGACACGGAACATATGCGGAAAGAAAGTTGAAAAGGGAGTAAAAATGAGGTTTGCAATGCTAAAATAACGGTAATCAGCATATCCGCAAATAGCCATGGTTCCATGTCCGGCAGCTTGCAGCAGCTTGTACGGATTCGTTTTGGAAGGACGGAAAGCTTCCGCCGCTTTTCCGGCTGCTCTTTACAGAATGCAATCCGGTTGTTTGTAAAATGTTAAAAATAGCTTGGAAGTGTTCCGTTGGCAAAATACATTTGCGCAACAATTTGTAATTTGTCTAAATTAACTTAATGAAACTGCTTCTATCCATTTCCCTGCTTTTGTCCGTTTCGTGTTTTGCCCAGACCGGCAAGATAAAAGGAACTGTCATGGACAACACCAAAAGTAGTCTGCCCGGCGTAAATATCCTGATCAAAGGTACCGGCCTCGGCACGCATACAGACTATTCGGGACTTTTCGAGCTTTCGGGGATCAATGACGGCAATTATGTGCTGTCCATTTCTTCCCTGGGCTTTAAAACCAGAGAACTGCCGTTTACCATTTCACAGAACGAAGTGGATCTGAAAACAATAACCTTGTATGCAGGTGATGAAATATTGCGGGAAGTGGTTGTGGAAGGAGAACGGGAAAACAAGTTTTCGAGGAGCAAAACAGCCTATGTTTCCAAACTGCCGCTCAAAGATTTTGAAAATACGCAGGTTTACAGCACGATTACGAATTATCTCCTGAAATCCCAGATCATTACCAACTTTGATGATGCGCTGAAAAATGCGACCGGCGTGGAAAACCTGTGGACTTCCACCGGGCGCGGCGGCGACGGCGCAGGATATTTCTCGCTGAGAGGATTTTCTGTACAGCCAAAGCTTGTGAATGGCTTGCCCGGTCTTACGAACGGCACGATCAACCCGGCGAATATCGAGCGCATTGAAGTACTGAAAGGGCCGTCCGCAACCTTATTCGGTAATGCGGTAAGTTCCTATGGCGGGCTCATTAATGTGGTGACCAAAAAACCGTATGCCGGAACGGGCGGCGAGCTTTCATTCACAACCGGTTCGTTCGGTCTGAACCAGATCACAGGCGATTTCAATACCGCTTTAAACAAGGAAAAAAACCTGTATTTCAGACTGAATACGTCGTATGCAACGGAAAGGAGCTTTCAGGATGCAGGGTTCAGAAAGTCCTTTTTTGTGGCGCCTTCGCTTTCCTACAAGGTGAACAACAACCTGTCCTTTTCATTTTACGGGGAAATCACGCAGGCCGAGCAGACCAACCCGATGTTCCTGTTCCTGAACCGAAGTGCGCCGACAGCATCTAGAAACTTGAAAGAGCTTGGATATAACAATAAACTTTCCTTCACAAGCAATGATCTGACGCTGCAGAATCCTACACAGAATTACCGCGTCGAAATGGATTACAAGCTATCCGACGCATGGGAATCCCAAACACTGATCTCGAAAAGCGCCACTTCCACGAAAGGGTATTATTCCTATTTATTTGATTACGGAATTTTAGGAAACGATACGTTTACCCGCTATCTGAACAGACAGAATGAATACACCGGCACGTCGGACATTCAGCAGAACTTCATCGGTGATTTCAGAGCGGGTTCGCTGCGGAACCGGGTTGTTATCGGTCTGGATTATTTTTCGGCAACTTCCACCAGCAACGGAACGGGATATGCATTTTACGGAAATGTAACGCCTGAAGGCGGTTCCAGCGGCGATAACCCGTTTACGGCTGATGAGGTGGAAACAACGGCTTACCCGCTTTCTGCCCCGGCAGTGGATGCAGTTCTGGCCACACAGCCGGTCTCCAACTCGAAATCCAGATACAATATTTACAGTGCTTATGCCTCGGACGTACTGAATCTGACAAACACATTATCGGTGATGGTCGGCCTTCGTCTGGATCATTTCGACAATGTGGGAAGCATCACAACTTCAGACGACGATTACAACCAGACGACTTTGTCGCCGAAGTTCGGAATTCTATACCAGCCGGTGGCAGACAAGGTCTCCGTTTTTGCCAATTACCAGAATGGGTTTACAAACGTAGCGCCATCGCTTGTCGGAAATCCGGAGGACGGTCCGCAAACGATCAAGACGTTCAGGCCGGAGCAGGCCAACCAGATTGAATTCGGAATCAAAACCAACATCATTAAAAACAAGCTGAATGCTACGGTCAGCTACTATGATATCCGGGTTACGGATCAGGTTATTGCCGATCCGGCATCGCCTTTCAACAAAATTCAGGGCGGTGAGATTTTCAGCAAGGGGTTTGAGATAGAACTGAATGCAAACCCGGTAAACGGATTGAATATCAGGGGCGGATACAGTAATAACGACAGCAAGACA
This sequence comes from Dyadobacter sediminis, assembly GCF_005860765.1. Lineage (GTDB taxonomy): Bacteria > Bacteroidota > Bacteroidia > Cytophagales > Spirosomataceae > Dyadobacter > Dyadobacter sediminis. Next base: position 919,006 of record NZ_VCEI01000025.1, read on the forward strand.
ACCAAGTCGGACAATTCGGAAATCCTGAACAGAAGACCGCTGGACGCCGGTTCGAAGCACATTTACAATGCATGGGCAAACTACGAAGTGCCCGGCGGAAAACTGAAGGGCTTTGGCATGGGTGCGGGCATTAACGGCGCGAGCGAAAGGTATGCGATCAATTATGCTTCCACCGGAGATTTTATGCTGCCGGCTTATACCGTGGCTAATGCATCGCTGTTTTACCAGGCTGAAAACTACCGCATCGGTGTCAAGCTCAACAATGCGTTCAACAAAGAATATTACAAAGGCTGGTCTACGATTGCGCCTCAAATGCCCCGGGCTTTGCTGGCAAACATAACGTATACTTTCTAAACAGCTGATTTTTAAGTACGAGTGGTTGCATTTAAAGGCCGGAAAATCTTTTTCCGGCCTTTTTTGTCTGGCAGCAAGACATTAAAAAGTCATCCTGAAATTGTTTGTTACCTTGCAAAAATTCAATCCGGCGTATCCATTTTGCGGCCTTACCGAAAGAGCTTTATCTGATTTGGATTGCAGTGGCTTGCGGAACTTGTTTTTTAAAAGGAGTTGGTTGGTAAGCAAAAGCAGTTTGTCAGTTTGTCTCGAAATTGATCGGGAACGTATGCCGGGAGCTTATTTTCATTCCTTTCTGAATACACGGGTCCCATAATCCATCCGTCATTTTAATGACTTCCAGTACCTGCTGGTCAATGTGTTTTGCCACGCCGCGGTCTATGGAGTAGTCGCTTAGTTTACCGTCTTCACTGACCATAAATGAAATCAGCAGTTTTCCTTCGGGCCGTCCGATGGAAGGATTCATCGGCGGCATGTAATTGACATGGTCGCGCAGCAGTTTGAAAAACTCTTTTGGCCCTGCCCTGAATTTCGGCTGAACAATATCCACAGTGTATTCCAGCGGTTGCCCGCCGGTATGCCGCACGCCTTTGGTAAGCTTTCCGCTCTCATAAAATTCTTCATAAACAAGGTCATTGATCGCCAACTTTCCGGTCCAGCGTCCGGTTTTGAACCCGTTTTCGACCATTCCTTCATCATAAACCGTTTTGCTCCGGTAAGTGCCCGCATGAATTCGGGCCATGCCGTTCCCTTCTTTTACCAGCATAGTACCCTGTGTGTCCCAGTTTTCCTTTACCGAAATCCGGTTTTTGTTGTCGATCAGGATTACGCTGCCAAGCTGGCCGTTATCATACCAGCTGGTTACCTGAACGAGGCTGTCGGCTGCAATCCGCTCTTCTTTCAGCATGCCGCTCTGATAATAGGATTTCCGCACCGCAGGCAGTTTGCCGCTGCCGGGATAGGCCACAAAAGACAGCAGCCTTCCGTCCGGCTGCCTGGTGATTTCTTCGGAAGGGCTTTCCCAGTTGCCCATGTTGGCTGAAATGCGGTACGCCTTTACAGAATCCATTTTTACCGGTCCGGCCAGTTTTACCCAGATCTCGTTTTTAATAAAAGGAAAAGCCTTTACCGTTTTCCAGTCACCGCTTCTTTTTTCCTGAAACAAAATATCTGCACGCACATCGCCGTAGCGATCCACGGGTATGACGTTCCGGTACCTGAACTTCTTTTCATCGGAAACCATCTGGTAATTTTTGTCAAAATATTCGATCATTGCATGCTGGACACTGTCGTAAGCGGGAATGGGAGCCGTGCGGAACTGGACCGGATAGACTACTGCCTGCCGAACGGACTGATTTTGTAATGATGCCGGTTTCCATGCTTTGTACAAATTCATTATGCGAAGTGCTTCCGCATCGCACAGGCTGTCGAGGGAACGTGCAACGGCCAGGCCGGACATGGTGCCGTCGGTTTCCACCACGCCTCTGATCAGTACCCGCGCGTTCATTCCTTTTGCCGCAGACTGAATGGGAATTCGCAGGTTGGCCAGAACAAACCGGTTGAACATCGCCAGTCCGCCCGCAGGTTCCGCCGCTTTTTCAACTTCGTTGACCTGATAAATGGTTTGCGAAAGGGCAGGAAAAGCGAGCAGGCAAAACAGTACAACGAATTTTCTCAAGGCCATATAAATGATAGAGAATGAAATAGGGCAGCCCCGGTAAAACAGTGTTGTAACAAGGTTCATCCAGGTAAAAGATCATAAAATGATCCGGTTACGAGCCATTCTTTGTGTTAGCAATATAATAATTATCTTTGAAAAAGTGCAATTTAACCGGAGTAAGTATATTGCGGTTGACTAAAATGCACGACGATAAATCCGTAAATTGCCTTTAAGTTCGCATGGAAACAGTTTGTACTTTTCAGTAAACTGCAATAAGTGAAAACCTCAGAATGTAAAACCGACCGCTATTTTCGACATTAATACCGGTCTTGAATCGCCGGAGTAGTGGAAACCGTAATTACGTGTTTTCTGGTAAGAGATGGAGCCGTCAATATATATTCTTTTGAAAAGCCTTTGCTGATATCCCAGTGTCAATGCATGGGTAAGGCTGCGGAAGGTCTCATCCCGGTGAAATTCCGGCTGGAAAACAGATCCTGACTTGTACATGTTCATGCCGTAATTGCTTTTCAGTCCGGCATAGGGTCCGGAAAAGTTGCCTCCTGCCTTGCCATGTCGTATCCTGTAATTCTGCAGGAAATAATACCGGAATTCCAGGCCTGCACTGGCATACGTAAACCGATCGTGATAGAAGCCGGTTTGATTGTGGTTGTAGAATGAATATACCAAATTGGCCTGAAGTGAAAGCGGGCTGTCTCCGAGTTTCCGCTCATAGGCAAAGCTTCCTCTTGCAATCTGGTGTTGGAGACCGATTGCGATATTCGGCATTTCAATTTTAAACTGATCGTGGATCAGTTCGTCACAAATGATCACGTCACACAACGGCGATGTTACTGACTTTTTCCAGTCGCCCAGTGCAATGCCGATGTTGGTCTGTGTGCCGAGTACAAAATTGTTGAACCGGAAAAAGCCCTGATGCTGATCAAACACAGTAAACTGGCCGGCTTCTTTATTGTAAAGCCCCACAGCAAAGTCAATAAGCCCATGATTGAAAAACCGGCTCTGAAATCCGTAAAGCAATCCTATTCTGCCTGTGTTTTTATTGGAGTACGAATTCCGGAGATACAGCGATTGTTCATAAGTAAAGCCGATGTAAGCACCGCTGAAATTGTTTGCATTCAGTCCTTTTTCAATCCTTTTGTTCATATTGTAATACCAGCGCGCTTTGGCATTTCCCCACAAATTGACCTGTTTCCAGTTGAAATGCAGCAATTCACTTGCAACACCGGTGTTAAACGGACTGAGCTGGGAATAAACGGACGCTTCTACCGACAAGGAAGGGAGCAGTTTGTACTCATAACCAAAGTTGATCCCGCTGCCCTGTATTTCCGATCCGGCTGCTGTGGCCTTGAACATTTGCCTTGTGGGTACTTTTGTCATAAAAACATTTTCATAACGGTCTATGAAATGCTGCTTCGCCAGCGTGTCGGTTTCCTGCCGGAATGTGACCGGAATGCTGTCCTGCGCGTAGGATAACTGGTAAAAAAACAAAAACAGAAGAGGGTTCAGGATGTTTTTCATAAAAGTTTGAGACGGTGTTTACTTGATGGTCACCTGCCCGAATTCGGCGTTGATGTCAACATTGGCCAACTGGTTTCTGGAAAAAAATGCTTCTTTAAAGTCGGCCGTATTGCGCTTCCATCTGAAGCCGTTCGGAAGTTTCATCGTGGCGTAGGCGCTGTTAATGGCATAGTCGAATTGCTGCCAGTTCCTGGTCATCAGTGTGATTTCTGCTTTTTTGGACCGGATTGAAAGGCTTGAAAGTGCGTTGCCCGGATGCAGTTCAACATTTCCGTACTCCGCATTTACTTTGATATTGCCCGCCATGCGTTCCAGAAACAGTCGGGTATGATCGCTTGAAAAGGAGAAATCACCCGACAGTTCATCACCTTTCAGTTCACCGAATGACGTGTTCACTTGTCCTTTCCCCTGCATGCCCGAAAGATAGGTTGTGCAGAAATCGGCTTTAAGCTGCAGATTGTTCGTTAGGCCTTTCAGCGTAACTGTGCCAAATGAATTCTTCAGGTCCACAGCGCATGCCGCCGGAAGATGGATCGTGTAACGCGTTCTGAGGTTGGAAACCGGTTTGCTTTCTCCGTTTTTCAACAGAATGTAATTGCGCAGGAAATAATCCTTGCCGTTACGGTCCGCTATATACTTTGCCTTGAAAAGGTCCGTAGCAGCGGTATTTTTGTCCGGATGCCGGGCGGATAGTTCCATAAGGATCGAAATTTCCGCTTTTTCCCACGTAATTATTTCCACATCCGCTTTTTCGGCGCTGATGTACAAGGTGCGTACCGAAGATGCACTGACCGTTTTTGCAATGGTTTTGGTCGCAACCTGAAGGACAACCTGTGCACTGACGTTCCCGGCTGTCAGACAGGCCAGCAGAAAACAGCCGGTCAGGAATTTTGCATAAAAAAGTGGTTTCATGTTTTACGATTTAGATCATTTTGGCCATTTCGTTTAACACTTCGGCCTTTTGCTGTTCGATGGTTGCAAACTGGCGGATCAGTTCCGGTTCGGTATTGTATGCACCAATGGCTTCCTGCAGTTCCGCCGCGGCTCCGGCCAGCTTTTCATATTCATGCTGCAGTTGCCGGTAATCCCTGCTGGTACAGATCAGCGTTTCCGTTTCACAATAGGCTTTGAGCTTCTGATATTGCTGATCGGTGATTTGCTCGGCAGTGGTTTGCAGGCGTTTGTCCTGCTTTTCCTGTGAAAATGCAATCTGTTTTTCGTTGTTTTTTCCCAGCAGCCAGATCCCTGTTATTCCGGCAATCAAAATGACTGCTGCGGCGTATTGCCGGATTTTCGAATTCTTTTTTACCGCCGGTTTGCTGGCGATCATTCCCCACAGCATTTCGTCGGGTTCATATTCCGGAAGCTTTTTCAGTGCCGCTTTCAAAGGGAGTTCATCCAGATTACGGCTCAGCGAATCCCAGCAACTTTCATCGGGAGTATAATCCGGAAGCTTTGCCAGTGCATTTTTTAACAAGTGGTTATTCTTTTCCATAGTGGTTATTCATTTTGGTGAAAGCATTCTGCGCAGCTTTCTTTTGGCATGGAACAATTGGGATTTGGATGTTCCTTCCGAAATATTCAGCATCACTGCAATTTCCCGGTGCGTGTAACCTTCCACTTCCGCCAGCACGAAAATAGTCCTGAAACCATCTGGAAGGGAAAGTACTGCCGATTCCAGGTGCGCCGTATTGATTTCGATTTCATTCCAGTCAATGCTTTCGCCGGTGTATTCGTCCAGGTTCTGCCAAAGCACCACTTTTTTCTTTTTAGTCGATTTTCTGATCACGATCTGTTTGATCCAAGCGCCCAGCGTAGCTTCTCCGCGAAACTGGTCCAGATGCCGGAAAACGTCCATAAAAGAATCCTGAAGTACATCGTTGGCATCATCAAAATCGCCTGTAATGCGATATGCTAGCGTATACATCGCATTTTTGTACCGGTCGTACAACTGCCGCTGGGCAGTCCGGTCATGTAAAAGGCATCCGGAAATGAGTTCTGCCTCAGATGTCATATTCAATCTTTTGGTTAATCTGTATGAAAGAGGCAGCAAGAAGCGGAAAAGGTTGTATGGTTGTTCGGAAAAATTGGTTTTTGTAAGAAGTCTTTTGTGAAAAGTGAGAAGTTTTACTTGTGAAATGCATTTCACGGTATTTGTAAGTCAGCAAAAAAAGGTGTTTGTGAAAAATATGGCAGCGGAGCATTCGTGCTCCGCTGCCATATACCGCATTGATTACCGGCTTTTTACTCTTTTACAAACACCTTGACGGTTTCGGTCATTGCTTCCGACTGGATCTGCATGATGTACATGCCGTTTGCTACGGACATGGCAGAAATATCAACTTCGATTTTTGAAGCCGGCCGGACCGGTTCCGGTGTAATGACCGGGAAGCTGTTTCCGGCCAGACTGATCAGCTGAAGACTTACATTTCCTTTGTGGTTTTCCGATATGCTGACTGTGAACCGTTTTGCTGCCGGGTTCGGGTAAATGCCCGATGCTGCTTGTGGTGATGCGGCAGTTACAAGCGCGTCCTCACTGCCTGTTCTTGCAGTCGGGCTTGTCAGCCGGATCAGAAGCTGGGGTTTGTTGGCCGTATTTTCCCGGCTGTTGAAAGAGAACTGCAGGTTCTGGTTTGCCGGGTTGGTCAGCATCAGACTTACTGTTTTGTCTGTTGCCAGCTGGGATTGTACAAAGGAAGTAACGTCTATTTCGTAGTACTTGGCCGTAGCGTTTACATTCACGGTTCCCAATGCAGCACCCGAGCCTGCCGGCGCATTCGACCAGTTGACGCCCGTTTCCGTCCAGTCATCGTTGCTGACACCATAAGCCGAGATGCTGCCCGCAGTGCTGTTTTGCACATTGGAACCATAAATCCTGAGCTTTGCCGAATGGACCTGGCTGACACTGGCCAGCGAGAATTTCAGGAATGCATGGCGCTGGTAGCTGGGCAGACTGCCTGTTTTTACGTCCAGGACCGTTTCTTTGCCGAAGTTGGCTGCTTCATAAGGCGTATTGCGCACGTAAGCATCGGCAACCGGGCCAAGTGTCACCTGCCGGGCCGGCACTACTTCAATGGCAGCAATGATGGGCTGGTCGGCTGCGCCGCTCAGGAAATTGATGCTGAGTGTGCCGTCCGTTACTTGGACGGTGAATGTTTCTGTCTTAGCGCGCATGGCACCGCCGGCTGCCGTGAAAATGTCATAATTGGTCAGCTTTCTGCTTCCTTCGATATCTACGTTGAAGCGGCGCTTTCCTGCGCCGGGCGAGCTGGTGCGTGCCGGTACGCCCCAGTAAATTTCGGCAAAATGCAGCACCACGTTCACCGTTCCGTTTACCCCGGGGATTTGATAGCTGAACGCCTGCCCGAGCCGCTGCTCTTTGTAGAGCTGGTCATCCGTGGTATTGAGAATATCGCCGCTGGCTGCAAGGGAGACGCGGGTTGTTCCGACGGAATACGCATCGGCAGCAAACTGCCGCGAGCCGGAAGCAGCATAGGCCTGTCCGCCTGCATTGATGCGGACTGCGGCCTGAACCGTCGCATCCTGGTATTTGAACAGCTCCGCACCGTACATGCCGTTGTCGGCCGAAATCAGAAGCTGGTTATTCAGGGCTGCCAGCTCGTAGAATATCGTGGAGCCGTTCGGGGTCATGTCGTAGGCCAGGCTGGTGGATTCGGCTGTGCCCTGCGTTTTCCAGAGTTCAAGGCCGTTGACCCCGTCCGAGGTCGTGAAGTACAAGGTGTTTCCTACGCCTGCCGTGTAGCGGATGGATGCGCCGTTTTCCATGGAGCCGATGGTTCTGACCGGCTGGGTACCTTCCACAGTGCCGTCACTTTTCCAGAGTTGTTCTTCTTCATGAGGTACAAAGTAGAAGATGCCGTTCACAGCCGTCATGTTGTGTGTCAGAAGATTTTCATAGTCGTACGTTCGCATCGTTGTCAACAGGAAGGTGCCTTGTTCGGTGCCGTCTGTCCGCCATAATTCCTCACCCGGGTAATCATCAAAGGCACTGCCGTTGAATTCAATAAAATAAACCAGATTGTTCACCACAGTAAGTCGGGAAGTGAGATGCTCTTTAATGTTCCTGACCACTGTCGTTCCTGCGGCGGTACCGTCACTTTTTACCAGGATGATTTTTGGTCCGTTGGTATAAGCTAGTGAAATGTAGTAAACATAATTACCGGCCACGGCAATGGAAGTGTAGATACTTTGTCCGCTGTTGGGCGCTACATCCTTGACCAGCGTGGTACCTGCCGTTGTACCATTGCTTTTCCAGAGTTCTACACTGTTGATGCCGTCGTATGCGCCGAAGAAAATCTGGCCGTTCATCATAACCGGCATAAAATCGGTTGTCTGCGGAATTGTTTTGATCAGCTGTGTTCCGGCTGTGGTGCCGTTGCTTTTCCATAGCTGCAGGCCGCTGCTGTTGAGCACGCCAAAGTACAGCGTACCGTTCACATTGATCAGCCCTTTCAGGATGTCCGCCTTGGTAAAATCCTTGACCCTGACGGTTGTGGCAGCCGTTCCATTGCTTTTCCACAAACTATGCACCTGTGAGCCGCTTCCGGCTGTAAAGAAAGCCGTTCCGTTAACGTTGGTGATCAGTTCGGGATTGGAGCTGCTTTTTCCACTGGTTACATCGCTGACCAGTACCGTACCGGCCGCAGTGCCATCCGTTTTCCATAGCTCGCGGCCATGAATGCCGTCATCCGCAGCGAAGTAGGATATTCCGTTGATCTCAGTAAAACCGAGCGGTATGGATTCCGGTTTGGCAATGTCGGTGACCTGGCTGGTGCCGCCTGTGACCATCGTGCTTTTGAAAAGTTCCAGGCCACTGCCTGCATTGCCGTTGAAGTACAAAGTGCCCTGAACAGCAAGAAGCCTGGAAGCAGGCATGTCGGCCAGTACCTTGGTACCACTTGCCGTTCCGTCGCTCTGCCACAGCTTTTCACCGGAACCGTCATTGGCTACAAAGGCAACCTTGCTGCCTACTGCGGTAAGTTCCCTGATCCCGGCGCCTGTCACGCCCGGCCGGATGTCTTTGACTATTGCGGTCGTGGAAGCCGTACCTTCGCTTTTCCAGAGTTCGCGGCCGTAAGTACTGTCATTGATTACAAAATAAAGCTGCCCGTTCACGGCAGTAAACATGGAAGGATCAGAAGGTGCACCGGTATTGATGTTTTTGACGAGTACCGTTCCGGCAGCTGTTCCGTCCGATTTCCAGAGTTCCCTTTGGTCATGCGTAAAATAAAGGATGTTCCCTGCATCCGTGAAGTTGGACAGAAAGAATTGAAATCCTTTAACCTCAGTCACCGGACCCGTATTGCTGGCCTTGTATAATCCTCTGCTCTCACCAGCCGACCCTCTGAAATAGACAGTACTGCCTACGGCTGCCAAGGGTTCAAAAATCTGTAAATCGGTATTGGTTTGCACGGGAACTGTTCCGGCTGCAGTGCCATCCGATTTATAAAGACGGCGGACCTCATTCTCGTATATGATCAGGAATAATTTGCCATTCACATTGGCCATGTCTGTAATCCTGGCTTGTTCCCATCGGTCGAGCGGTTTCAGCAGTACAGTCCCGGCAGCCGTTCCGTCCGTTTTCATCAATCCGCCCTGACCAAAAAAGTAAAGCGTACCATTTACACTGACAAGAAGCCTGGTGCCCGTTTGTACATTCACAACATCACTGTCTACTTGCTGCAAAGAGGCGGTGCCTTCCGGAGTACCATCGCTTTTCCATAAATAGGCGGCCCCGACGGAATTAGAAACAACAAAATAGATCATGTTGCCGGCACTGATCAGATTGGCAGGGTTCATTCCTTCTATTCCCTTTACAAGTACTGTACCCTCGGCCGTACCGTCACTTTTCCACAATCCTTTGTTCTGAAAGCTGTCATCGGCAATCATGTAGATCAGATCACCAACCACGATTGATTCGTAAATCCGGAACCCGCTTGCAGATCCCGTTACGTTGATGTCTTTTACCAGAGAACCCTGCTGCGCCAGCAGAGATTGTATACTGATCAGACAAATGACCCAAAACGATAGTAGTTTTTTCATAAGCATGTGAGTCTGGATGGTTAAAAGTTACTTCATTGTAAAGCGCTTCGAATGAATAAGTTCATTCTTTTTGCCGGCATGGTGAAACCGGTTTTTAGCAAGCGGCAAGAATAGGAGGGAGCGATGTTCCGGAGGGCAGGAAACGTCCGTTATCCTGTAAAAACCAGTGTGTGGAAAACCGTAAGCCGAGGTAATTGTTTATTTGTAAAATACGGTAATCGGATACGGTCAGGGATTTTTTCTGTACAAGGTAACGGGCGCGTGCTTATGAAACCGGGCGTCTCCCGAACTCGAGAAAGCGGAGCCGGTTTTTGTTATATAGTTGAATACCAGTTTCAGCTGAATGCTGTCGCCCTGCCATAATCCGTCCGGCTCCGTGTCGGCTACATTAAATGACTCCCGGATCTGCTCTTTCTCATTCACCGGAATAAAGTTTAATCCGGCAATTTCATGTCCTTCCGGAGTAGCCAGCTTTCCTTCCAGCCGGTTCTTTTCTGTCCCGAGCCTGCTGGTGATTACGGCTGATCCGGTAAAGTTCAATGATCTGTTTCCGCGCCTTCCTCTGCTTTTGCTTTGATTGAGGATGTCGTCATCAACTTCCGGTTCTGTGATATCCAGATCAATCTGCTTGCTGATACCATCCGGGTCATTAAACCGACCCTGCCACTTGCCCACCAGCAACGGAGCAGCATGATCCGTAGCATAGGCCCACGGCCGGTCATACTTGTGCTTCCACCGTATAAAGCCGTAGTACGACAGCGTGATTACGCATACAAAAATCAGCGCAGGGGTTCTTTTTGCAAGCATAAGAAATGGATAAAATTTACTAAATAAAGTTACAAACCAAACTTGGGAAAATGAAATGAATGCCACAGTATTTTGCTGATTCACAGCTATGAAAAGATTTTCGAGTTTCATGCAAACAGCGTTCGTACTGGGCCGGCCGTTCTTTTGTGCATGGTAAAAAAGCGCTGCGGAAGCGGAAATAAACCGGTTGCATGGATAAAATCGATTAAATTCGTGAAGTGGAGCGATGACAATATTTTCAATCATAAACAGAAGGAAGGATGATTGGTAGTTTCAATGGATATTCTGGATGGCTGCGGGTATGTTAAAGACCATTGTTCATACCTTGTTTTGCTGTTTTTTCTTTGTTCCGCTGCTTGCTGAGGACAACTGGAAAAAGGTTACCGAAGAAGATGAGATAAAGGTTTTCTCACGGTACATGCCCGGATCGAAAATCAAAGCCCTTAAAGTGGAATGCGTACTCAAGGCAAAGGCATCAGAGCTCGTGGCACTGTTGCTGGACGTGGAAGCGGCCACGGAATGGGTTTACAAAACCAGATCGTGCAAATTGCTGCGGACGGTTTCGCCGTCTGAATTATATTATTACTCCGAGGTCAGTTTGCCGTGGCCGCTGGAAAACCGGGATTTTGTAGCACACCTCATGGTATCGCAGGACAAAGTATCCAGGGTAGTCACGGTTGACGGACCGGTTGTTGCCGGTATGGTCCAGAACAAAGAGGGTGTTGTGCGGGTGATGAGTTCCAAAGGCATGTGGGTGATCACGCCGGTGAACGGCGGACAAATAAAACTGGTGTATACCCTGCATGTAGATCCGGGCGGAGCTATTCCGGCCTGGGCTGTTAATTTGTTTGCTGCACAGGGACCTCTGGAAACGTTTAAAAATATGAAAGAACAACTGAAAGCAAGTAAATACAGGAATGCTTCACTGCCTTTCATCCTCAATGGCTAAATTCATCTTTACGTTTGATGCCCGAATGCCTCAGTAACGGTATGCAAGGTGCGGTAAAAATGGTATTTCCTTTTTTACCGCAATTCGTGTAAAAGCCTTGTAGCCAATTTCTGCAGACTTGCATTAGATTGCTTAACTTGCCACTTATTAACCAAGTAATCTTTTATCAGATTTGTCTCATACCAGATTGTACCCGTTTTTAGCTGGCGGAGGCCAGATGGGAGAACTTACCCGAAATTATAACTGGTCAGCTTTATCTGTCGGCACCCCCGGTGAATGGCCCCGGAGCCTACGCACACTGATCCGGATGATGTTGTCAAGCCCGCTTCCGATGGCTGTTTTGTGGGGTGACGAACTGATCACCTTTTACAACGACGCATTCAGGCCGGTTCTGGTCAGCGCTGAGCAGCACCCTTCCTTTTTGGGAAAGCATGGGCAGGAAAGCTGGGCCGAATACAGGCCGGAATTCAAACCGCTCATACAATCCGTTATGGCCGGAGGCGAAGCAGCCAGCTTTCAGGAAACTCAGCAGATATCTGACCAAAACCCGACTGTAAACCGTACTTACACCTTCAGTCCGCTCGCTGACGATGCGGATATCATAAAAGGCGTTCTGGTGACTTGCTCCAAATCTGAAAACGCTGAAAGCAGTACGGATCAGGTTGATCCTTTGCAGAAATGCTTTCAGAACCTGATCGGCGATGCGCTTTCAGGTATTTTGGTATTGAGTATGCCTGAAAAGAAGGTCATGATCGTGAATGAAACTTTTGCGCGGCTTGTCGGCTTGCAAGCCGATGAGCTTCGGGGTCAAAACCTGTCTGCTGTTTTTCCTGCGGTTCACAGTAGTTTGCCGGAGCTGGCCGACCGAGTGTTTTCAACAGGTCAGACACAGTATCTTTATGCTCAGCCTTGTTCCGTTTTTAACGCAGAGGCGGGTCTGGAAAAGTTTCTGGATCTGGTGTTCCAGCCTTTTACAGGACAAGTGGGACAAATTACCGGAGTGACCATAACCTGTCATGATGTAACCCGGCAGGTGCTGGACAGCCGGAAACTGCAGAGAAGTGAGGCCCGCCTGCGCAGTCTGGTGGAAAGCGCCCCTTTCCCGATTGGCGTATATGTAGGGCCGGAGATGACGATCCGGCTTGTAAACCAGTCTATTATTGATATTTGGGGCAAAGGGCCGGACATTGTCGGCAAACGGTATGCAGAGGTTTTGCCCGAACTGGCAGGCAAAGGCATCTATGAACAGCTTGACGCCGTTTACCGTACCGGACAGGCTTACTATGCACATAACCAGCGCGTGGAACTGATGATCGAAGGTGAACTAAAGCCTTTTTATTTTAAATACACCTTTACACCACTTTTTGATCATGACGGAAAAGTGTACGGGGTAATGAACACCGCCGCGGATGTAACAGATCTGGTCGTTTCCCAGCAGCAGCTTCAGGAAGCGGAAGCCGGTTTAAGGGGCGCGATTGAACTGGCGCAGCTGGGCTCCTGGGAACTGGACCTCCGTACGGGACTTGTGAACTACTCCGAAGTGATCCAGTCCTGGTTCGGTTTTGATCAGACGTCCGTAGCTCTTTCACAGGTTTATAATCCTATCCACCCGCAGGACAGGGAAATCGTGGAGCAAGCCATTGGCAAGGCTCTGGAAGCAGGTTCCGCGGGAATATACGATGCAGAGTACCGGCTCGTCACATACCTTACCGAAGTGGAACGCGTTGTTCATGCCCGGGGCAAAGTTTTGTACGATAGTCAGGGCCAGGCATATAAACTTGCAGGTACGGCGCAGGATGTTACTGCCGAACGTCGGCGTGAAGAGGAACTCGAGCATCTGGTACAGCTAAGGACAAGGGAGCTGGCAGCACTGAATGAAGAACTGGCATCACTCAATGAAGAGCTGGCAGCCCATAATGAAGAGTACCTCGCCGTAAATGAAGAACTTGAAGAAGCCAACCGGCGGCTGCTGCGATCCAATGAGAACCTGCAGCAATTTGCTTATGTGGCCAGCCATGACCTGCAGGAACCGCTCCGGAAAATCCAGCAGTTCGGGGATATTCTCATAAGCCGGTATATGGCCGAAATTGGAGAAGGGGCAGCCTATCTGCAGCGTATGCAGGCAGCGGCCAGCCGCATGTCTGCACTGATCCGTGACCTGCTTGATTTTTCCAGTATTTCCACCTACCGTGAAGACCCCAAAGTAATTAATCTTAATGATATTGTTGCTGCGGTGCTCATGGATTTGGAATTGATCGTTACTGAAACCGGAGCCCGGCTGCAAGTAGGCAAATTGCCCGTTGTACAGGGCAATGCCCTGCAATTTGGCCAACTGTTCCAGAACCTTTTGAGCAACGCCCTTAAATTCCGGCGTCCTGACCAACTTCCTGTCATTCAGGTTTATTCCGAAATTGTGATGTTCAGTGAGTTGCCAACTTCGTTAAAACCTGCGCGGCAGGCCGGCAAATACCACCGGATTGAAATTACAGACAACGGGATTGGCTTTGACGATAAGCATGCTAACCGAATTTTTCAGGTGTTCCAGAGATTGCATGGAAAAAATGAGTATGCCGGTACGGGTATCGGACTGGCTATTTGCGAGAAAGTGGTTTCCAATCATGGCGGTGCGATCAGTGCATCCGGTCGGGTAGGACAGGGAGCAACATTTGTCATTTACTTGCCGGTTTAGTTTTTAGTAAAATGCAAGAGGTTTTTCAGGTTGTAAAAATCGACATAACCATGCTGTCAAACAGATACCGGATTGGCGGAGCAATGATGCACTTTCATTGCTTTCTTCTTGTTTCATTGCTTGTTCCTGCTCTTACGGCTTTCGGGCAAACGGATCCTGCGGAACGCTACCGCGCAAACCGCGCACCTTTAAGACCCAATCCGTATATAGAGCTGCCATTGGGAGCCATCAAGCCTCAGGGCTGGCTGAAGGAAATGCTGGTCCGTCAGAAAAACGGTGCAACCGGCCACCTCGACAAGCTTTATCCGCTTGTGATGAACGAAAGAAACGGCTGGCTGGGAGGAGACGGTGATCAGTGGGAGCGGGGCCCTTACTGGATTGACGGACTGCTGCCGCTTGCCTACATCCTGAACGACAAAGAACTGATTGCAAAGGCGCAGCCCTGGGTCGAATGGGCCATAAAATCTCAAACTCCGGACGGTTATTTCGGGCCATCGCAGGATTATCCGGGTGAGCCGGGAATCCAGAGGGACAACAGCCGCGACTGGTGGCCGAAAATGGTCATGCTGAAGGTCCTTAAGCAATACTATTCTGCAACCAATGATCCGAGAGTTATCAAACTGATGACCGGTTATTTCAGGTACCAGCTTCAGGAGCTGCCTTCCAAACCACTGGACCACTGGACATTCTGGGCTAAATACCGTGGCGGAGATAACCTGATGGTCGTGTACTGGCTTTATAACATTACCGGAGATAAATTCCTGCTGGAACTGGCAGATTTGCTTTACAAACAGACTTTTAACTACGATAATGCCTTCCTGAACACGGATCTGCTGTCAACGACCGGAAGCATTCACTGTGTGAATCTTGCGCAGGGCATGAAAACGCCGGCCATTTATTATCAGCATCATCCGGAGCAAAAGTATTTGTCTGCCTTGCAGAAAGGCTACGCCGACCTTCGCAAGTACAACGGCATGGCTCATGGTCTTTATGGCGGTGACGAAGCATTGCACGGAAATAATCCTACGCAGGGTTCGGAGCTGTGCAGTGCAGTGGAAATGATGTTCAGCCTGGAAAGTACGCTGGAAATTACAGGGGACGTAGCCTATGCCGACAAGCTGGAAAAAATAGCTTTCAATGCATTGCCGGCGCAAACATCCGACGATTACATGGAGCGGCAGTATTTTCAGCAGGCCAATCAGATTATGGCTACGCGGCACATCCGGAATTTTGATCAGAATCATGGCGGTACGGATTTGGCTTTCGGCTTGCTTACCGGTTATCCGTGCTGCACATCCAATATGCATCAGGGTTGGCCCAAGTTTACACAAAATCTGTGGTATGCAACTGCGGATAAAGGAATTGCTGCACTGGTTTATTCTCCGAGCGAAGTTCAGGCAGTAGTGGCGAACGGAACTCCGGTAAAGGTGAAAGAAGAAACAAATTATCCGTTCAGCGAAACAATCAAATTCACTCTGCAGATGGAAAATGGAAAGTCTGCAAGTTTTCCTTTTCACTTGCGTATCCCCGGATGGTGCAAAAAAGCAACGATCAGAATCAACGGCAGGAATTTTCAGGAAGCTGAAGGAAACCGGATCGTCAAAATTGCACGTGGCTGGACGTCCGGTGACGTCCTTGAATTGCTGTTGCCGATGCATGTTTCAACCGAAAGGTGGTATGAAAATTCCATGTCTGTAGAACGGGGACCGCTTACATTTGCCCTGAAAATCGGAGAAGAAACGAAGAAAGTCACAAATGAATTGGACTCCGTGCGTTACGGGGCATCCTATTACGAAGTACGGCCGACTACGCCATGGAATTACGGTGTGTTTGAAATGCAGGAAAGCAGACTGTCTGAAAGCTACAAGGTGGAAGATTCAGGAAAAGTAAGTGACTTTCCATGGAATCTTGAAAATGCACCCATTCGGATGAAAACAAAGGCCAGACGCATTCCTTCCTGGCAGATATATAATGAAATGACCGGCCCGGTTCCGTTCAGTATGATTGATCACATTGCACCGGGACCGGAAGAGGAAATAATCCTCGTTCCATATGGCTGTACCGAGCTCAGGATTTCGCAGTTCCCGGTTGCTGGCAGAAAGTAGAACAAGTCGTTTGGAAGCTGTTGGCTATGAGCTGTTGGCTGTTGGCGGTTAGCGGTTAGCGGTTAGCGGTTAGCGGTTAGTTTGTAGTTGTGAAATGTAAGTTACTGATTTTCATTTATAAATACTTTATGCTGCTTGTCCATTTCTGACTAAAAGCTAAAAGCTAAAAGCTAGTAGCTAACAGCCAACAGCTTATGAATAACGATTGCGGGCGTCATAGGCAAGACCAAGTCCGACGCTGGAAAGTTTGTTTTCCTCAGACCATTCAGCCGACGGGAACAGTAACCGGAACTGCTCCTGGATAAGCGGAATTTCGGTGGAACCGCCCGTCATGATAACCAGACCGATTGCTTCCGGCGCTATACCTGCAGCCTGCAGACATTCTCCCGCCGCCTGTACAATGCGCTGCGTTTTCAAAGTGATTGCCGCATTGAAATCTTCCCTTGCAACTTCAACCCGCAGATCCTGATCAATGAAATCCAGTGCGGCACCGTAATATTCGCTGTTTGCCAGCCCGATCTTGATCTTTTCTGTTTGTGCCAGCACGGCATGGCCCGTTTCCTGTTCAAGAACGCTGATCAGCCTGCCGTAACGTACCGGATCATGCGTTTCGCGGAGCAGTTGCTTGGCCTGAAAAATCGTCCGGTTGGTATAAAGAAAATTCACTTTGCTCCATTCGGAAAGGTCAAAATAGTGGTAAGAAGGCACTTCAAGGTTTTTGGCACCGTAAGTAGACCGGAAGCCAAGCTGCGGCATCATTTCGGCAAGGCTGAGGTCTTTGTCAAAATCATTTCCGCCAAGCCGTACGCCGGTATTTGCCAGTATATCGCTGCTTCTGTCGTGCTTGCGGGCATTTTCTCTGGACAAGCGGATGATGGTAAAGTCCGAAGTTCCGCCGCCGAGGTCTACAACAATGGCCAGTTTTTCGCCTATGACCCTTGCCTCATGTGCAAATGCCGCTGCAATCGGCTCAAACTGAAATCCTACATGCTCAAAACCCAGCTTCATGGCCACAGCTTTCAGTTCGGCTTCTGCCCGCTGATCAGCTGCCGGATCGTTATCGACAAAATGAACCGGCCGCCCCATCACAACATGCCTGAGTTCTGTTTCGCAGTGCGCTTCCGCCTTGCGCTTCATCTGATCCAGAAATGCAGCAATAATCTGATCAAATTTCATCAGTTCGCCGTTCACCATTGTTCCCTGGCGCATGGCAGGCGTTCCCAGCACGCGTTTCAGGCTTCGCATCAGTCTGCCCGGTTGCCGGGTTAAAAAGCGTTCGGTTGCCTCGCGGCCAAAAAACGCCTCATTGTCTTTCCTTGCAAAAAACATGGCGCTGGGAATTGTAATATGATCGTTTTCAACCGGAATCAGGAAAACATGGTCATGGTTTGCAACGGCCAGACTGGAATTGGAAGTGCCGAAATCAATACCGCAAAAAACAGAATTTGTCATCATTTGGAAAATTGGGCATGCAATTTCTGATTATTTGCCGGGATTTAAAAATGGAAGTGATGATTGTTGGCAGTTAGCGGTTAGCTTTTAGCCATTAGCTGACCGTTTTCGGCTGCTAATGTATCGGATCTTTGCGTTTAGCTTATGATTGACAGCCAAAGGCCAAATGCCAAAAAACAGCCAAAATCCCACTTTATACGGGCAAAAAGTTTTACTTCCCCGATTATAAACCTAAATTAAAGCCCTATTGCTAACCATTCACCTTTTATCATGAAAAATTCTACAGCTCCGGAAACTTCGGAATCAAGAAGAAACTGGCTTAAAAAAACATCTTTGCTGGGATCAGCTTTACTGACAGGATCGCTGGCAAATGCAGAGCCCGAAACAGCAAAGTCCCAGGTAATCAGAAGGCTGCCGATCAGTGTGTCGTCCTATTCATACTGGCCGCTGACCGGAGAAAAGTACCCGATTGAAAAAGTAATTGAAAATGCAGCCCGAATCGGTTTTGATGGAGTTGAAATCCTGCACCGCCAGATGGCCGAAGAATCAGTCAGTTACCAGAACAAACTGAAACGGCTGGCTTTTGACAATGGACTGGCGCTGCCGCTACTTTCCATTCACCAGAACTTTCTGCAGCCCGATGTGGCCAAAAGAAAGGCCGACATTGAGCATACGTACAAATGCATCAACATGGCTTCGCAAATGGGCATTCCGTGCGTGCGGATGAATACCGGATCATGGGGAACGATCAAGAACAAAAGACAGACTGATTATTACACACACGGCATCGAGCCGCCGATTGAAGGTTATACCGACGAAGATGGCATCAAATGGACGATCGATGGCATGGGCGAATGCCTGCAATATGCTGAAAAAGCAGGAGTCGTGCTCGCACTGGAAAATCACTGGGGCCTTTCTTCCAACATAGAATATCTGCTGAGAATGTACAACGCACTTAAAAGCTCGCCTTCCATGGGACTGAATGTGGATACGGGCAATTTTGTAGGTGAACCGTACGCCGGCCTTGAAAAACTGGCTCCTTATGCCACTATCGTGCAGGCCAAAACATACTATGGCGGCGGAACTTTCTATGACAAGGAAATGGATTATACGCGGATTGGAAAAATTTTCCAGAAGGCGAATTACAAGGGATTTGTTTCTCTTGAAATGGAAGGAAAGGAAAATCCGGACGTATCCGTACCCAAAAGTCTGGAACTGCTCAGAAAGGCATTCACTTTTATGGCCTGAAAAGCCTTTGAATCCCTGAATCAAAAAAGAGAAGCGCGCTGCATTCGTAAAGTGCTTCTCTTTTTTATGTGTAATCAGGAATTCACCGGTCAGGATTCTTTACGATTATACCACCCGCAGGATAGCATGAATTTCTTTAATGCTTCTTATATTTACATTATGTATATATAAATATTTAATATGAAAAAACATGTACAATTAACCTCGTTAAAATTAGTTTTACTGCATGACATGATTGCCATGTTCCTGCTTTTTTTTGCCGGTTTGACAACCGCTTTTGCACAGACTGAATGGCCTTTTCGAGATGATTTCAGCCGTAGCGCACTGGGTGCAAACTGGAAAGCAGACGCTGCCTGGACCATCCGGAACGGCGCCGCTTTCAATACATCGGATATAGGTTCGCTTGTAACTGCAAACAAGTTTGCTGCTGAGTCCTATGTAATCGAGACGTCTGCCAAAGGGCTTACCGGCAGCTACTGGCGTGAGTTCAGGATTATATTCGGACAGGCGAACGCTGCTGAATCAAAAGCGTATGTGCTCACTTATTACCCTGATTCCGGCGGAAACCTTACGCTTGGTATCGCGACCGACAATATCTATCATCCGCGTGTGCTCGACGAGTTCAGCATTTATCCGGCACTGGAAGATGCAAGATGGTACAAATTTAAAATTGCGCGTTATAAAAGCGGCCTGATTCAGGTTTACATGGACAAAGGTCAGGGATACTCGAAAGAACCTGTGCTGGAAACCGTTGATTTGACGTATAAACAGTTAGGTCATTTCGGCTGGATGGTTTCAACGCAGACTGCAGGTAAAGACTTTTTTGTTGACTGGATCGGAGCATGCAAGCCTGAAACTGAAAAGCCTGCATCACCGGAAAAGCCGGTGGAAGACAATCTCATCACACAGGTTTCAGTTCCAAGCGGCCGCTCGTACACGGTTTCAAAGTTAAATGCGGGTTCCCGGATTTATACAGACCGGGATTATCAGGTTACTTCGCTGCCCGGCTATCTGAAAGGTGCGTCATTTGTCCAGACAGCCATGGAAGACAAAAGCCAGACAGAGGCAAGCTGGCTTACAACTTTTATGAAAAAGCAGGTGGTGGTTTATGTCGCTTACGATCCAAGGGCGGGCAAGTTGCCGGCCTGGCTGCAGGAATGGCATAAAACGGGTGACATAATCGGCACCAATGATCCGGGTTCGAATTACCTGGAAATTTACAGCAGGCAGGCTGATTTCTGGCAGGTTTATCCAAGACCGTTTATTTTAGGGGCTAATCTGGCCGCTCCAGCAGAAGGTTCCAAAATGAATTACCTGGTGGCTGCCGTAGAACTGCCCGCAAGTATGAAACTGGAAGCAGAAAATGCAAAACTTTCGGGAGCTGTTGTGTCCAGTGGCCATCCGGGTTTCAGTGGAAAAGGATTTGCTGATTTTATCAACAACAAAAGCGATTATATTGAATGGACTGCGCAGGTTACGCTGCCCGGAACATACAGTGTAGGCTATAAATTTGCAAATTTCAAAAACGAGCGTTCACTTGCATTGACTGTGGACGGCATTCCGGCAGGTACTTCTGTTTTTTTACCTCTGACGAGTTGGGATAGCTGGGCTTTTTACTCCGGGCAAAGGGTATTCCTGAAATCCGGAACGCATAAAATCCGGCTGACTGCAACAGGCACCAGCGGCCCGAATATCGATTTCCTGAGCCTGAACTTCCTATCCGATAATGCCGATTTGGTGACGGTCAATTCTTTGGCAAGATTGAATGCACAGGAACATGGCGTGTCACAATCCGGGGAAGATTACCTGCATGCATATCCGAATCCATTCCAAGATCAAACTGTCATTTCTTACGAATTAGCACAATCAGAAGAGGTAAATCTAGCCGTTTTTACCCCCGAAGGAAAGCAGCAGGCCATACTGGTGAATGGCTTGCAGGCAGCCGGGAAATACAGGATAGAATTCAACGCAGGAAAACTTCCCGCCGGACTTTATATTTATCAGCTCAGGCACGGACCAACCATTCACACCGGAAAAGTAGTCAAGCAATAAACATGGTTTCAGAAACATGCTGCTGAGTAATTATTGACAATCTTTTATAAAAGCCGGTTACGTACCTATCGGCAATTCGGTTTAAACTTTGAGAAAACGGAATAGTCAGAAACAAGCCTACTGAAAACTATCTATTTGCCGCAGCAAACATAAAGCAATTACTTATTTGTAATCATCCGTTTTACGAGTAAGTAATTGCTTTAAAATATCATTTTTCTTCCTCCTTTTTTTCCTTCCCCCTTCCTCCCTGAAATTCAAAAAACCGCTATAAAGTAACAACCACTTTGCCGACCGTTCTGCCGCTTTCGACCTGCAGGTGTGCCGCCGCCATGTCCGCAAACGGGAAAGTTTTTGAAACATGCGCTTTCAGAATGCCTTTTTCCAGTAATGCCGCAATTTGCTGCATATCATCGCCGTCTGACTGTACCAGAAAGAAAAATCCGTTCACGCCTTTTGCCTTGGCCTTTTCGGTAACCGATTCGTTCAGGCCGGTAGGAATGCTGATCAGAGTTCCGCCGGGTTTGGTCACTTCAAGGGAATTGTCAATGTTATCGCCACCAACCGTATCGAATACGAAGTCGAACTCAAGCGGACTTTTCTGCCAGTCGTAACCGTGGTAATCAATGTGTTCGTCTGCGCCGAGCGCAAGTACAAAGTCTTTGTTCCCGGCTGATGAGGTTCCTGTTACGTGAACACCCAGGTGTTTGGCCAGCTGCACTGCAAAATGCCCTACGCCGCCGGCAGCTGCATGAATCAGCACTTTCTGGCCAGCTTCCACTTTTGCTTTTTTTACCAGCGCCTGCCATGCGGTCAGTGCCGCCAGTGTTGCGGAAGCTGCCTCTTCATGTGAAATATTGCCGGGCTTTACGGCCAGCTGTGATGCAGGCGCCGCCAGAAACTCGGCATACGCCTTTCCGTGACCGGGAAAATTGACCATACCAAAAACTTCGTCACCCATTTTGAACGCATCGCTTTTCGTTTCTGTTACGACGCCGGAAATGTCCCAGCCGAGAATCAGCGGGCTTTGATCTTTAATGCGTCCGTACATGCCTCTTCCTGCACGGCTTTTCACATCCACGGGGTTAATGCTGATGGCTTTTACCTGTACAAGGACTTCTTCTGCCTGGATGACAGGATTTTCAATATTTTTAAGATGAAGGTTTTCAACACCTCCGGGCTGTTCTGTAACAATGGCTTTCATTTATTTCTGATCATTTTATTGGTTCAATGACATTATGCGAATTGCCGGTTTATTCCCATTCGTACTCTTTCAGGTAATTGCGCAGGTCCAGACCTTTTTTCGTTAGCCGTCCGTAAATCAGCGATTCCAGGTTTGTTGACCATGACAAAACAACCATACTCTGGTCTTCCAGAATCTTCATATCGGAAATAATCCGGCGGTTCAGGCCTTCTTCGATCGTGAACAGAATCTGGTCATGATTCCGGAATACCTTCATTGCTTCAAATTCCTCTTCCATAACTGTTGATAATCTTTTATAAAGCAATTCATTGCAAGTACTTTGAGAGGCACCTTTTTATTCCACTGATCGGGAATAAGCAGTACCAAAGTGCAACACACATGAAGTGATCCGTTGTACGGATATAAACCCGTTTTTCCGGGTACGGTTCGTTACTGGTAAATCTACATTGCAAAGAATCCCAAAAAACATTCCGGATGCGCAACAAGGCTTATGCTGTTATTCAAAAGCAATTGTATCCGATCCCATTTTCCGGTATGATCTGTAAAATCAAAGGAAAATTACTTTATTATATTCTGCTTGCAGGACAGAGCCGGAAAGCAATTTTTATATTTCAGCGGGTTATTTCAATGTATTTTGCAATTTTATCAGCTTTAAGGTAACTATTTTTCCGTGTGTTGTCAGCTGCGATGAAGTTTTAGGATAATTGTATATAATATCATACCAATAGGAGAAGATTGTATGGGTTTAAAGCTTTTTGCCGCTAAAAAATCGTATGCAGAAAGCCGGTATTGCTGTTTGATGAAAGGGTGCCCGCTGCCATACGACTCTGCCTTGCGGCTGCTGTTTTTATCTGCAGTCTGTGTGAATTCATGGTTTTGTAAGGACTGCGTGTTTTGAAACAAGCCCGTTTTTACCCGCATATTCCGTATCGGGAAACAGCACAAAGAAACGCAGAGTGCAGCTTTATGACAGAATTAGCATCGTTGTATAAAAGCAGGCACTTGGATTTGTGCGCACAGAAAGTAATTTTAGGAATTAACTCAAAGTAAAATGAAAATCAGAAGTTACGAATTGTTCCAGGTTCCGCCGAGATGGCTGTTTTTGAAAATAGAAACGGATGAAGGACTGATTGGCTGGGGGGAGCCGGTTATAGAAGGAAAAGCGGCAACGGTGAAGGCGGCGGTCATTGAACTGATGGATACGCTGATCGGGAAAGATCCGATGGACATTGAAGGGCATTGGAATACGATGTACAGAGGCGGTTTTTATCGGGGCGGACCTATTTTGATGAGTGCCATTGCCGGTATCGATCAGGCGCTCTGGGATATCAAGGGCAAGTTTTACAATGCGCCCGTTTACCAACTGCTTGGCGGAAAGTGCCGTGACAAGATCAAGGTTTATTCATGGATAGGCGGTGACCGTCCGTCGGATGTGGCGAATGCTGCCAAACTTTCGCTGGACATTGGTTTCAAAGCCATTAAAATGAATGCGACCGATGAAATGCAGTATGTTGATTCTTATGAAAAGATTGATCATGTGCTGCTTCGCGTGGCTTCCATCCGGGAAGTTGTAGGGTATGCGCTGGACATCGGCGTTGATTTTCACGGACGTCTGCACAAGCCGATGGCCAAGGTGCTGGCCAAAGAACTGGAACAGTTCCGTCCGATGTTTATCGAAGAACCTGTTTTGCCTGAAAACAACGAGGCGCTGAGGGAAATTGCGCAGCATACCTGTATTCCGATTGCGACGGGCGAGCGCATGTTCAGCCGCTGGCACTTCAAGGATTTGCTGACAAAAGGTTACGCCGATATTATCCAGCCCGATCTCTCGCATGCCGGCGGCATTACGGAATGCAAAAAAATATTGTCCATGGCCGAAGCTTTTGACGTGGCCGCTGCGCCGCACTGTCCGCTTGGGCCCATTGCGCTGGCTGCCTGCTTACAGGTTGACGCTACTTGCCACAACGCCTTTATTCAGGAACAAAGCCTGGGCATTCACTACAATCAGGGAAGCGACCTGATGGATTACCTTACGGATAAGACGGTGTTCAGCTATGAAGATGGATTTGTAAAAATTCCTTCCGGACCCGGACTCGGCATTGAAATCGATGAGGAGCAGGTACGCAGAATGGCGGAAATAGGCCACAACTGGAAAAACCCGCTCTGGAAACATGACGACGGCAGCGCAGCAGAATGGTAAGATGTGTTTTTCAGGTATAAAATGGTAATCCGGGTTACTTAAGGTTCTTTCTTTGTTTGTATTTCCGGAAGCGTTCGTTGTATTCTTTCAGTTCTGCCTCTTTGAAGCGTTTCTCCATTTCATCGGAAAGGTTGAGACGTTCCTGCATCTGGAGTGAACCGGAAAGTTCTACAAGCGTGTTGCGTCCGTTTTTGTCTTTCAGCAGGTCAAAGGCATCGTATGTGTCGCCGTTAACGGTAAATGCCTTGAAAGATAACTTGTTCCGGTCAATATGCACGGTCTGGTAAAGCTGCGTGTTGGAAGCGGCACGGTCCATCCAGTTTTCAAGGCCGAGCGCGTACATTTTCGGCCCGCTTACCGAAACCACATAGATCGGGCCATCGGGCTTTTTCCTGCTTTGTCCCAGCGGCATGTTGATACCCCGGGCATACGTATGGTCATGTCCCTGAAGAACAAGATCAACGTGATACTGTTTGTAAAGCGGTTCCATTTTTGTCCGCCAGTGATCGTTGTCACGGCCGTTGGCAGTGGAATAGATCGGGTGATGATGAAAAACAATGGTCCAGCGGTTTGGATTTTCCTTCGCGGTTTTTTCAAACCAGGCCGCTTGTTTTTCCATCACTTCGGGGTCGGATATGGCTTCTTGCGAGTTTAGTGAAATAAACCTTATACCTTGATAATCTATGTAATAAGCCGTTTCCGTCAAGCCTTCGGGTCCGTTTTCGGGCAGTGCAAACTGGGGCCGCCAGTGTCGGGATAAAATTCCTGTCCGGTTTTCGCCTTTGAAATATTCGTGGTTGCCGGGCGCCGCAAGGCTGGGGATCATTCCGTTCACCCAGCCGCCGGCTTCAAACCATTCACCCCATTCGTAATCTGCATTGGCGCGGTTGATGAGATCGCCGGCATGGATCATGAAATCGGCATCAGGCAATGTGGTAAACGCTCCGCGTATCGTCCTCGACCACAGCGAACGGATGTCATTCTGCGCATCACCGAAATACAGGAAAGAAACGGGTTCGTTTTGATCCGAAGCGGTTTTGAAGTGAAACCATTCGCTCCAGTACGTGCCGTCGCCAACTCTGTAAACATACTGCGTTGCGGGTTTAAGGTCGGTTAAGGCAGCTTCATGGTAACTGACTTTCCGGCCATCCATTGTGATTTGCTGGGTAGTAGCTTTTACAATCCGGGCGTTCTTCTGAAAATCAGGCGAAGGATCGGCTTCATGAATGGCTACAACCGCACGGGTCACTGTAGAGTCTGTCCGCCAGTTTACGGCCTGCGAGCGGGAAGCGTCCCCTTTGAATCCCAAAATAATGCGGTCGGGAAAACGCGAGGCCGGGTAGGATTTGTTCACTTGTGCAGACACAAGTGCGGGAACTGAACTAATCAGTAACAGAACAAGAGCAAAGGGTTTTATGCCGGGGTGCATGATATCGGAATAAACGGTTTGAAAGGCAATGTTACAGGAATAGGAGGCGGTTTTGACAAAATGTGTATTAAGAAAATGTAAAGAGTACCGGGATTTCTGATAACAGTAATTTAATATTAATTCTTGGATAAAGGAACACATTTGTGTCCGACCGATTGCATAGTTCATGTATTTGTATAAATTTGGAAGCGAATGCCATTCCTTATTTATGTAACATTTTAATCCTTTTTGACCAAATGATGAAAGCAAAGTACTTGTTGACAATGATCGTTGCGATGGCCATGATTTCCATTGCTGCACAAAGCGTGATGCTAGCCGATGAGCTGTTGGGTACTTGGAAGTACACGATTTCCGATGTGCCGCCGGAATACGAATCCGGATACATGACCTTTGAGCAAAAAGATAACAAAATGGTTGGGTACATGGGGCAAACCGACAAGAAGGAAATGAAGGAACTCACTGTTGATCAGGGAAAAGTGTCTTTTGCAACCGATTTTGAGGGCGGACTGATCAAATACACCCTGACCCAAAAAGGGGACTCGCTCAGCGGTTCCGTTTCAACGCAATATGGAGATTTTCCGATTGTAGCTGTGAAGGAAGCGAAAAAATAATCCGTTCTGAACTTATTCAGGAATACGCTCAAAAATACATCTTCTAATGCAATATGGCTGCCCTACGAGCAGCCATATTGCATTAGGAACAAGTTGATTAAGGTTTTTCCGGACTTGAAAAAACGAACATGGACCAAAATGTATCTTACAGGGTATTTTTTACTTCTCACCGTTCACAACGCACATCTTCATTTTCCTGAATTTTGTTAAACGCAGCCTATTCTTCTATATTTCGCAGGATTGGTGCAGGAATTGCTGCTGACCGAAATAGTACAGAAATTGATAATCAGGTATGTCAGACAAGGTTGAGAAATATAATATCCCGGTACTGAAAAAGAACCAGCCGGATGAAAATTACAAGTTCAGAATGGCACCGGAGCCAAGCGGCACCTATCCGTTTCACTTGAACCTTCAGGATGTTCAGTCAACCGGAAACCTGGAAAAAAAGATGGTATTTCATATGCTGGGCGATACCGGAAGCATGCATCATGCTGATTTTTTGCGTGAAGTTGCGGCTGAAATGGTCAGGCAGTTTGAAAATTCGGAAAGTGAGGAGGAGAAGCCGGGTTTTCTGTATCATCTGGGCGATATCGTTTACAATCATGGTGAGGCGACACAATATGCAAGACAATTTTTTGAACCGTTTGAAAAGTATCCTTCTTCCATATTTGCCATTGCCGGCAACCACGACAGTGACGTCAATCCGGACAGTTCCGAGCCATACGACAGTCTGAGCGCATTCAAAACCGTTTTTTGTGATACCGAGCCAAGGGTCGTTCCGTTCAGCGGAAATTCCCGCAGGAAAAGTATGATCCAGCCCAATGTATTCTGGACACTTGAAACGCCTTTGGCCACTATAATCGGACTTCACAGCAATGTGCCTAAATACGGCATCATTACGGCTGAGCAGCGAAGCTGGCTGGTGGAAGAATTGAAGGCTGCCCGACAGGAAATGCCCCGGAAAGCGCTGATCCTCTGTCTGCACCATGCGCCTTATTCCGCCGATATCAACCATGGTTCCAGCTTGCCGATGATCGAAATGCTGGATGGTGTTTTTGAAGAAACCGGAATCCGTCCGGATATTGTATTCAGCGGCCATGTGCATAATTATCAGAGGTTTATCAAAAAATATGCAGACGGAAAAGAAGTTCCTTTTGTTGTAGCCGGAGCAGGAGGGTATGATGGCCTGCACGAAATAGTCCATACCAACGACGACCATTTTTACACCGAAAATCCTTTGCTGAAAGACGTAAAGCTGGAATGCTATTGCGATAACCAGCACGGTTTTCTGAAAATTGTATTGGAGAAAAAAGATAACAGACTTACACTTACCGGCTCGTATTATGCCATTTCACATCAAATAGATAGAGGCAACGAAGAGGAGCGGATTTCGTCTTTATGGGACCGTTTCGAAATGGAAATAAATTGAACCAAAACCGGCGGATATTCCAGTTTCTTCACTCAACAAAAAATCAGCTGATATTCTTTACGTATACCAGCTGATTTTTGTTAAATGTAAATTTTTTGATTAGAAAAATTAAAAGGATTAGAAACTATCGCTTTCTATATAGTGGCTTTTATCAATAGATTATAATATAAAGCCAACAGCTAAAAGCTAATAGCCAACAGCCAATAGCTGACTCAATACGCACTCGCTTCGTCCAGCTTTTCAATGGCGGCATCTTCCAGCGTAATCGTTGCGGCCTGTGTAAGTTCGTGAAGCTGTTCAAGGCTGGTGGCGCTGGCAATAGGCGCGGCAACGGCCGGATGTGCCATGAGCCAGGCCAGCGATAGCGTTGCCGGAGTAACGTGGTATTCAGCGGCAAGCTCGTCGAGTGCCGCCAGGATTCTGAAACCTCTGTCATTAAGGTATTTTTCAACCATGCCGCTTCTCTTGCTGCCCTGAAGATCTTCTTTTGAGCGGTATTTTCCGGTCAGGAACCCGCTTGCCAATGAAAAATAACTGATTACACTGAGATTAATTCCCATGGTAAACGGAGCAATTTCTTCCTCGAAAACCTTTCTGTCGAACAGGTTGAATTCCGGCTGGAAAGTCTGGTAACTTGGCATTTCATGTTTGAGACTGAATTTGATTGCTTCTTCCAGCCGCGGAATTTCAAAATTTGAAGCCCCTATAATCCTGACTTTACCTTCTTTAATAAGCTGGTCATAAGCTTCCATCGTTTCTTCGACCGGTGTTTCGAGGTCGTCATAATGCGATTGGTAAAGGTCAATGTAATCCGTCTGCAGCCTTTGCAGCGAAGTTTCCACTTGTGAAATAATGTATTTCCTGCCTAATCCTTTCTGTCCCGGACCCATTTCGCCGCCTACTTTAGTAGCGAGCACGACCTTATCCCTCTTGCCGCTTTTTTTGAACCATTTTCCGATTGCGGTTTCCGATTCCCCGCCCTTGTTGCCCGGAACCCACACTGAATACACATCCGCAGTATCGATGGCATTAAAACCGGCATCCACAAAAGCGTCCAGCAATTCAAATGTCTTGTTATCATCAATCGTCCAGCCAAACACGTTTCCACCGAAAACCAGTGGCGCAATTTCAATATCCGAGCTTCCTAACTTTCTTTTTTCCATATCCTTATGCTTTTGCTGATTTATTTCTGTTTGTTCCGGATGTCCGCATGTCGGTCCGTTATTTTTTCAAACACGTTGTTCAATGACAATTAACTTTTACAATCTGGTAAATGAACAATGCTTCACACAAAATCAGAAAATAAATGTCCATAAAATGCATCCTGTAAAGTACAATGTCATTTTCAATGCTGTTGGCTTGAAAAATAACCATGCCTGATGATATAGATTCTAAGAAAGAAACGGGACATGTTAAGCAAGGGTAAACCAGTGAATTTTTTCTTATCAAAAAAGAAGACACAGATTTAGGCATGGTACTAAAAAAAGTAAAATGCAGGCATCGCGCAGCTTGTCGTTTTTCAAACTGAAAACAACCGTATTGCCGGTGATTCCGGTTTAAGGATTTTCAAAATAATCGTAAAATACTTTTGGCAGCATGCCTCCCAAAGAAATCCAGTCAGCTGCAAGCGGTGCTTTTTTCAATCCTTCCGCCCATTCGTAATTCAGCTCGTATACGGCAGCTTCAATACCGAACCGTTCCATGAAACCTTCACCGAGCGTACCCGGGTTCCGGAATCCCGGCTTTGTGGAGCCTTCCGTAAACCAAGTGTGTTTTCTCAAAAGCATTTCCAGCTTTTCCATATGAGCCAGATAGGCGCGTATGTCTCCGTCCGGGCGGCTGATATGCAGATTCCCGCCAGCGTCATTATGCAGATCCAGCCCCAGGTCCGGTTTCCTGTTTTCAGCGATCATTTTGCGCATCCATTTTTCCAGATAAAAATTTTCAGGAGCAATCAGCGAATCTGCTTCTTTGTCCCATTTGCGGTTGAGGTCGTAGCCGTTGCTGTTGAAACGCGTTTTTCCGCGGGCGACGCCATCTTTGTTGGCCATGGGCAAAATGTACACACAATATCTTTTCAGCCAGGTTTTCGACTGCCCGTCATTCTGCAGCAAACGCTGCACCAGTCCTTCAACGGTCCAGTTTCCGCCGGACTCAAACGCATGCGCCCGTGCTCTGAGAAAAATCCGTTTAGGCGCTTTCTCATTTCCGATCCGGATGATTTCCAGGGAGCGTCCTTCGGAAGTTTTCCCGATCTGCGTGACAGCAACGAGTTTACTGGTTTTTATTTTGGCCAGAAATTTGTCAAGATCACTGATCCGGTAAGGCTCCACACCGGCAATGTAAACGCTTGGACCAGCCATTTTCAGTTTGACCTGCAGACGATTACCCGGCAGCAGCTCGCCCGGACGGCTTTCCCATGTTTTATTGTCGAAGGAAAATACAAAAGGCGAACGGCTGGAAACCTGGCTTGCATGCGTGTTGTTCCAGATGTTGTCAAAATTCTGAAGGATAACCGTAATGTCTGTTCCTGCCGGCGCTTCTACCTTGAAATGCCAGTGGCCGTTGGCGCGGTTTTGTGAAAACCGCTCATGATCGTAAACCAGACTGGCAATGATCCTTCCGGCTGAATCGATTTCCCAGTTCATGGGCGAAGCGTTCTCAAAGCCCGTATTAATAAAAACCTTCGGCGCAACAAGGCTGTCGGTTTTTAAATTTTGTTCAGCTGCGGAGCATTTTATTGCTTTGGAATAGCCACAATGGATTGAAATAAAAAGAGCAAGAAGCGTGCGCAAAAATGCATTACTGTTCATGGTTTGATAATGTTAAAAAATATAAAAATCAGAAAGGACAATCCGGATTTTGCCTGCTAACCTGCCGTTCATGCCTGAACGCTGAAGTGAAAGCAGATTTAGTCAAATGCGTTGATGAGAGTGATCGTAAAGTGCTGCAGATGCTTTTTTATTTCCCGGAAAACAGGCTGCCAAGTTTCACTTTTCAAAATGTGTGACAGTATGGTAAAACATTGCCGAAAGCGTTTAAAAACGGTTTTGTACGTGAATCCGGCCGTTTTGGAAATTATATCAAAGAATCCGGATTTTGTATTCTACTGCTTTGTGCTCACCGTCGTTTCCGGCAATCTTCTTTGAAACCGGATTCTAAAAGACGATATTCGGATCGTGCCGGGGAAAAAATGGAAGCTGCTTTACAAGAGAAAATGAAGTTTTTCCCATCCTGCAAACAGAGATGAATCGTTCAAGCGACGCACTTACCCAAAATTCAAATGACGAACAAGGGCAGCTTTGCCATGTTCCGGAATTTCGCAAAGCTGTTTTTGATCACTTAGTAAAATAGATCAGATAATTGCTTTAATAAAGTAAAATTCATTTTTTTTAAGTTTATCAGGTGAAAAAAATAAGGTCTTTTATCGGGCTTCTGCTGTTGGGCATGTGCTGCATTGCTGCTGTTTCAGGATATGAAAAACCATTGTTCAGAGCGGTGGATCAAAAAGCAAAGGTGAAAATGCAGCGGAATCATTCAGGTTCAGGTTATACTGCCGCTTTGGGCAAAGGGCCGGATTCAAGCCGGTTTACATACAGCACACTGGTTTCAGGTCTGGACGAGCCGATGGAAATGGCCATTTTACCCAATTACGATATCGTTATAGCGGAAAGAAAAGGAGCCGTCCGTTACTTTGACAACAGCACGAAAGAACTTTCCACCATTTCGCAGTTCAATGTTTTCAGCGGGATTGAGGACGGTCTGCTGGGCGTAGCTGCCGACCCGGATTTTAAAACCAACAACTGGATATACTTTTATTATGGCGTTGCGGGCGACAAAAATGTAAGTCAGCTGGCACGTTTTGAGCTGAAAGACCGAAAAATAGATCAATCATCCAGAAAAGTATTGCTGGAAGTTCCGACGCAGCGCCAGTATTGTTGTCATTCAGCCGGTTACATTACATTTGATTCGGAAGGACTACTGTATTTATCCATTGGTGACAACACGAATGCGGAGGAAATTGAAGGCCATAACCCGATCGATGAAAGACCAGGAAGGGAACTGGCAGATGATCAGGCTGCTACGGCAAACAGCAAGGACCTGCGCGGCAAAATCCTGCGCATCAAACCTGAAGCAGACGGAACTTACCGTATCCCGGATGGCAATCTTTTTCCGAAAGACGGATCAATAGGAAGGCCGGAAATCTATGCAATGGGTTTGCGGAACCCGTTCAGGATATCAGTAGATGCCAAAACGAAATATGTATACTGGGGAGATGTAGGCCCGGATACGGAAGTGGCGGCCAGCGAGGGAAAACTGAGTTACGACGAGATCAATCAGGCGCGGAAGCCGGGCTTTTTTGGCTACCCCTATTTTCTGGGCGATAATGAAATATTTCCGGATTATGATTTTGAAACCAAAAAGGAAGGCCCGGGAAAAGATCCGAAACACCCGGTCAACGACTCCCCGAACAACACCGGTGTAAAAGAACTGCCGCCTGCGCAGCCTGCCTTTATCTGGTATGGAAAAGGCCCTTCCAAAAAGTGGCCGGAAGTAGGAAAAGGCGGTGCCAGCGCCATGGCAGGACCGGTTTATTACAGCGACCTTTACCCGGACGCCCCGTATAAACTGCCTGAATATTACAATGGAAAGCTGTTTATTTTCGACTGGATACGCAAATGGATTATGGCTGTTACATTGGACAAAGACGGGAATTACGTGAGTATGGAGCCTTTTTTGCCTCAGCTTAAAGTAGTGGCACCGATGGACATGCAGATTGCTCCCGATGGCGCTGTTTACCTTCTGGCCTACGGAACCAACTGGTTTGCCAGAAACACGGATTCCGGTATTATCCGGGTCGAGTATTCGGAAGGAAACCGCAACCCGGTTGCTTCGCTGAAAATTGAAAAAACGATTGGCGCAGCGCCGTTGACTGTTGCACTTTCAGCCGGAGATTCCAGGGATTATGATGCCGGCGACAAACTTTCCTATGCATGGAAGATCGGGGCTAAATCTGTGGCCGGAAAAGACATTAAGCATACTTTTTCCAAACCGGGTGTTTACAATGTCGTACTTACCGTTGCAGATCAGCATGGCGGAAGAGGAACGGCAACGACTCAGGTGAAAGTAGGGAATACACCGCCGGATGTAAAAATAGAAACAAAGGCGAACCGCAGCTTTTACTGGGACCATGCAGCACTGGATTACAATATCAGCGTTACAGATAAGGAAGATGGAAAAATTGATCCGGAAAAAATCAGGGTACATTTCAATTACCTGCCTTTTGGCAAAGACCTTGCGGGCGCACTTGCTTCCGACGGTGAAACGAACCTTCGCTTTGCCGGTACGGCTAAATTGTACGCTTCGCTGGATTGCAAAGCCTGTCATACACTGGAAACCAAGTCCGTTGGCCCTGCATTAAAGGAAGTTGCCAAAAGGTATGCTGGCAAAGAAGGTGCCGAGGCTATGCTTGGCCGGAAGATCGTTACAGGCGGCAGCGGCAACTGGGGAACTTACCCGATGCCGCCGCACGCGGATTTGCCTGAAAAAGATGCCAGAGAAATTGCCGGCTATATTTTATCTCTGGGGACGGAGCAGGAAAAAATGTCCCTTTCGGGCAGTATTGCGCTTACGGAACATATCGGAAAGGGAAATGAAGGTGCTTACATTTTGCAGGCTTCTTATGTCGATAAAGGCGCAAACGGCATTGAGCCATTGAAAACCGGCGGTCGTATTGTGCTCAGAAATCCTTTGATACAACTGGAAGATTATCATGAAGGAAATGTGAACGTAGTGCCTGCAACCCGGAATACGGGCTATATTTCGTATGTCGCCAACATTACGGACGGAAAATTCACCCGTTTTCATGCCATTGATCTAAACCGGATCAAGGCCATTCGCCTGCGTGTTCAGGAGCAAGGTGCCGGCGGTATCATTGAAGTAAGGCAGGATGCAAAAGATGGCATTTTACTCGGCAGCCTGTCTGTTCCGGCAGGAAAAGTAACCGATCCCAAAACGGAATGGAAAGAGCATTTGCTGCCAATCCGTACATCATCAGGTATGCACGACCTGTTCTTAGTATTCCGGAATGAAACTAAAACAGTCCCGTTGTTCCACATCGACTGGATGTATTTTGAAAATCAGTAATGAAACAAACAAAAAACACCAGATCCCTTTTGACCTGATTGTATCGGACCAAGTCCAGATTATCCTGAAACTTTAAGCATGAATTGGATGCAGCCTGAAAAATACATTATTTGCCAAGCCTTGTCCATACTGAAACCAGCCTGCGTATTGGCCGGGCTGGGCGAAAATACCGGGCTTCGGGGCGCTCGTCTTCTCGCGCAGGACAGGTTTCCTGGTTTGTAAAGTATGAAAAAGTAAAAAGTAAATACTTAAAAGTGCGTGTTTAAGGGTTGAATAAAGGAAGGGTTTACGAACAGGTTATAAACAGGTTGGTTAAGGATTTATTTGAAATTTCAGATCGCTGATGTGATCAGACCAAAAACAATGTACACGGTAATCAGGGCAAAGGCGCAGAGCATTGCAGAAAGTAATTCTTCCCCCGGCCTCTTCTCATTATATTCGGTTAATATCCTTTTCATGATCTTTTTTGTTTTTAATCACATCACTTTCGCTATTCTCATCTTACATCAGATCTTTTGCTCTTGCATTTCGGCCATTCCGGACCAGAATTGCTGAACAAACAGCCTTTCCTGCCTCGATACGCCTTCCTGCGCCTTTGCCGCGCGCCTCAGAATGCTGAAAAATCGTTTTCTGGAAATTTCATTGAATGCCAGCGATTCGGCAGCCAAGTTCTGTTCAGCAACAACCGCTGAATTTTCCTGAATAAAATAGGCGTAAACTGATAAGTCAGCATTACTTTCAACTCCAAAATGCGGCCTGGCGGAATGTACTTTTTCATGGTGAAAAATACCTTCCATTTGTGACAATGCGCTTGCAATTGCTGCTGATTTACGGTCAATCTGAGGCGAATACATTGAATTTGTGTTGATGATTTAAAATAATTCCGGTGCTGTTAGGCACGTCTTTTCCTTTTTCACGCAAATGAACTGGCCGCAAGCTGGTGAAAAACCTGCTCGTCAAGCTTGTAGCGGTCATTAAGCGTGAGACTGCTGCGCGCATTGAAAAGCGCATGGTTCACGGCATTGTACATAAGCCAGTAAGACGGGTTGGACCCCAGCAACCGTTCTTCAAGCCGCAGCCGCTCCTGTGCCTGTTTGGCAAGCTGAACGGGAATGGGCAGTGTTTTCAGCAGATCTTCATCAGACCTTGTTACAGCTTTCTGTTGAAAATGTTCATAAACGGTGGCTGTCAGCGTGGGTTTTGTTTCCTGCTGCGCAACAAGTAGGCTGTATAACTGCTCTTTAAACAATTCCGGCGTCAGGCGGCTGTGATGGATTTTGCGGATCTTCGGGTCTTTCTGAACCTGCCGGATCAGCGGACGGCTTTTTGGCGCAGGCTTTTTTGCTTTTCCCTGTTTCCCCTGCAGTAACCATTGGCGGTAAGCCGGCAGTTTAACAAATGAGTCCGCCCAGCCCATCAAGCCGTTTTTACAAATAGCTCTGTACATGCTGCTGCCGGGTACAAAATCGTTATCCAGCATGGTCGTCATGGTTTGTCCCTGTATGCTGAACGGTGTTTTTCCATTGTAGCTGTTGGTCAGGATCATGCTTCGCTGCAGGCGTTCACCGCCAATTGAAAGCTCCTGAGGAAATATAATGCTGATGCTGAATTCGCCTGTTGTCGTGTGTTTGATCTGTAAGGAATAATCTGAAAACAGCTTGTCAACTACTTCGCGGATCAGTATATTGGGAATAATGGCATAGTCGGCACTCTGGATACCAAAGACCGTTTTTCTGCCGTGATGAGGTTCTCCGACAATCAGCTGCTGCCTGTCTGTTGCCATAATGTCATAATCAGGAAGGATGTCGGCAAGCCACACCGGATGGACGGGATAACAGATATCATCCCAGGAATTACTTAAATGCGGCTGCGCACTAATATATGTCATAATTCTTGTTTCTAATTTTTACAGTTGTAAATTTACAATTATAAAAACACAATACAAATTTTATTGGATAAAGAGTAAAAGTTTGCCGAAAGTATCCGTACCCGAAACGGTCTTTATTTCCAGCTTTCACCTTCCGGATCTTTTTGCCCGTTTGCATTAACATCGGATAGCTGCCAACAGTCGGCCTGAAGCTTTTAATGAAATGTGCATCTGATTATAAAATAGTTATCAAGTTTATCAGTCTGGATCAAAATCAAACCATTACTTTATTTAAATCAACCGAAGCTATGAAATGGTCTTACTTCATCCGTCAGAAAGTGAAAGCAGCTGCACTGCTGACCGGTATTCTGGCCGTTGTTGCGCTGGCCTCTCTGAGCATGATTCAAGCCATTCAGTACATGGAACAAAGCATAGAGTCCGTGTATGCAGACAGGCTGAAACCGGCAGTGGACCTTGTACATCTGAGCGAACTTTTTCACCGCAAAAGGCTGCTGATGCAAAGTTTTCTGACCGGGCAGTCTCCATTGATGATCCAGGAGCTGAAAATGGAGCTTGTAAAAGACAACGCGCAGAGCGACAGTCTGATCAGCCGTTTTGAAAAAACCAGACTGATCAGTGCAGAGGAGGAAAAGCTGAATGTATTCAAGGCGGATATGACAGCGTATATAAAGCTGGAAAATTCGGTTCTGCGGCTGGAACAAACCAGCAGGCGTAAAGAGGCCATTGTGCTGTTTGAAAATCAGGGCGGAAAAATTTTTCAGGATGGCGTTTCCACACTGCATGCCATTGCCGATATTCAGTCGGATATCGGAAGAAAAGCCGTCAAGAGCGCACATCGCCAGGCTGCCGGCGGATTCATTATTTTCATGCTGCTCATTGCGGTATGTGTAATTGTCGGACTGGTTATTCTGGCATTGCTTAAAAATGAAAAGCTCATCGACCGCAAATCAGAGTTGTTTCATTTAAATTAAAAAGGGTTTCCACTGACAGGTTTTTTTAACCGTATCCTGGAAATTGCGAATGATGAAAGGCTAGCCCAGAATTTTCAAATTGCACCGGTTGTACAGATCCTCTGCATAGGAAGAGTAGTCAATAAAGCTTTCCGGCTTCACCAGATAATCAGACGCACCCATCCGAATGCATTTTTCCATCACCGATTTTATGGAGGAAGTTGACGTGATAACAACAGGAATACGGGCATAATCCTCTTTTTCCCTGATTTCAGAAAGGATATCGTAGCCGTTTTTGCCCGGCATGTTCAGGTCCGATAAAATGATGTCGGGCATGACCTGGGCTGACTTGTCCGAAAGCCATTCAAATAAGGTATTGCCGTTTTTTACATCGCCGATGATATCAAACAGACCGGAAGCGTTAAAAGACTCTTTCATAAAGAACAGCTCGTCCTCATCGTTTTCCACAATCAATATCTTGTATTTTCGCATAATCTGTATCGTTTGTCCTAGCTTTCCCTGATTGTAAAATAGAATGTCGTGCCTTTGCCCGGTTCGGATTCGAGCCAGATCCGGCCCTGATGGCGTTCCACTACTTTTTTGGCGATGGCAAGCCCCATTCCTGTGCCCGGATAATCCTTGACCGTATGCAGCCTTCTGAAAACATCGAATACTTTGTTCAGGTCATTGTGATCGATCCCGATTCCGTTATCAGTCACCTGAAATTTCACATATCCGTTTTCCGCTTTGCACCGGATGGTTATCTGCGGCACCTTGTCGTCGGTGTACTTCAACGCATTGCTCAGCAGGTTTTGCAGAAGCTGAACAAGCTGGATGCGGTCGGCGTCGATGCATTGCGTGGCGGGATCAATCGCCACGGTGATTTCAGCTTTTGAAGCATCAATGGACGCTTTCAGATTTTGAAGTGTGTAATCGATCAGTTCTGTTATCTTGATATTTTCTTTTACCAGTTCATTTTTGCTGATCTGCGAATAGTCCAGCAGATTGGTTATCAGGCCCTTCATCCTGTTTGCCGCATGGATCGACTTTTCAAGATAGGTTTTCAGGTCCTGAAACTGCCCTTGATCCAGCTTCATATTCATAAGCTGCAGAAAACTTTTCAGCGTCCGGACCGGCTCCTGAAGATCATGCGAAACAATGGAAGTAAACTGCTCCAGTTCCTGGTTTGCAGCAGACAGTTCGGCATTGGTGGCAGTCAGCTCTTCGGCCAGCTGACGTGAACTCTGGTAGCTTTCTTTAAGCGCCTGTTCCGTCTTCTTTCTTTCCGTCAGATCTCTGGTCACTTTTGAAAAACCGATCAGGTTCCTGCTCGTATTATAGATGGCGGTAATGACAATATTTGCCCAGAAACGTTCTCCGTCTTTTCTCAGTCGCCATCCTTC
Organism: Dyadobacter sediminis; assembly: GCF_005860765.1. GTDB lineage: Bacteria > Bacteroidota > Bacteroidia > Cytophagales > Spirosomataceae > Dyadobacter > Dyadobacter sediminis. Next base: position 957,182 of record NZ_VCEI01000025.1, read on the forward strand.
TTCTTCATATTTGCCAACGGCCCTTGCTACGGTAAGTTCATAAGCCGGCTTGCCGTTCAGAATGTCTTCCTCCTGGTAAAAAATGGAAAAGTACTTGCCTATGATTTCCTTGGCATCATAGCCTTTTATTCTTTTTGCACCTTCATTCCAGCTTACGATCCTGCCTTTTTCATCCATCATAAAAATGCCATAATCGCTTACCTGCTCCACAATGGAACGATAGCGCTCTTCACTTTCCCGGAGCGATTCAGCGTTTTTCTGTCTTTCAGACAAGTCGCGGGTTACTTTGGAAAAGCCAATCAGAACATTATGCTCGTTGTACAGTGCCGTAAGTACGATACTTGCCCAGAATACAGAACCGTTCTTTTTGACACGCCAGCCTTCTTCCTGATACATACCGGTTTGCCTGGCAATACGCAGTTCCATTTCCGGCTTTTTACTGGCAAGGTCATCCGAAGTATAAAAAATGGAAAAGTGCTTGCCTGTGATTTCACTGGCAGAATAACCCTGAATGTACTTGCCTCCATCGTTCCACGTCACGATATGGCCTTCCGTATCGAGCAGGAAGATGGAGTAATCCTTTACACCTTCGACCATAAGGCGATAGCGCTCTTCACTATGCCGCAGGCTTATTTCTTCTTTTTTCTTTTCGTTATTATCGCGCAGGACACAACTGTAACCCTGAAACTGCTGTGCATCGTCGAAAACCGGTGCAAGAATGGCCTGGCCCCAGAAGCGGCCCTGTGCTTTATGGGACTTCCAGCCTTCAGCTGCAAACCGGCCCGTTCTGAACGCCATGTTCAGCGCATATTCCGTCTTGATTGCATCGGCGACTTCATCGTTAAGCTTTGAAAAAGATTGATTCAGCAGTTCATGTTCCTCATAGCCAGTAATCTGTGTGACCATCGGGTTACAATAGATCATATGGCCATCTTTGTCGAGCATCAGAATGCCATCCGCGATACTGTCAAGCAACAAATTCCATTTTGTAAACATCCGCTATTATCGACTGTAATTGTTTTTTCAAAAATAATAAAGGCCTGCTTTCTACCCAAAAGACATTTTTACCGTTTTTCTCATCCATGTCTTTGCATGGGTCATTTCGGTAAAACAGGAACTTTTACAAATCTTCCCCATGCTATAAAAACGGCCGTAAGGGCAAAAAAGACATTGGCCCCGATTACTGAGGCTTCGTTCCGCATGATGTGAAAAATACTTGCGCATCCCATCAGCATAATGACTGCACAGGCTGTAAACGGCGTCAGTTTTGGCTGGATACGGGTCAGTGCAGGCAATATCAGCCCGGCTGCTCCCAACAGATCAACGATTCCGGTGAAATTCAGCAGGGCGGGAGATACCGCACTTGTCCACGGCCACATTCCGGATAATTGTGCAGCGGGATAAAACAGTTTCATTACACCTCCCCACGCCATGCTGGCGGCCAGTAACACCTGTGCTGTCCAGAGGGCAAAATGCAGGGTACCTGAAAATTTTTGCTGGTTGGTCATCTCTTTATCGATTTTGTTCATGCAAACGTATCTATCTTTGCTTTACGCCTGATAGTACTTCCATTCCGGATAGTACTTCCCGGTTGGATAGTATCGTGAAAACCTTTTATTCGAAGCAAAAATGTTAACCAAAGGCGGATGTCCGAAAAGTGCGCTTTCCATCAAAGATGCACTGGAAGTGCTGGAAGGAAGATGGAAGCTGCTGATCCTGTTTGCGCTGTCGTCGGGTAAAAAGCGGTTCGGGCAACTGGCAAGGGAAGTTCCGGGAATAACCGATAAAACGCTGTCGAAAGAGTTGAAGAATCTGGAAGCAAACAAGCTGATAACGAGGCGTGTTCTGGATACTTTTCCGCCCACGGTGGAATATGCCATTACAGAACATGGCATGTCATTGGAAAAAGTAATGGAAGAACTGCATTTCTGGGGATTGGCACACCGTAGTCTCATCATCGGGACGCCTGTAAATGCAGAATAACGGAAACAGCTGCCGTATAAGATTTATGCCGATTCTTCTGCATGCCGGCTTTCTTCTGACCATAAAGCCGGATTGATGATTTAGTTTTCGGTTGAAGCGCTTGCTGTCAGGAACTTAATGGCAATCCAACAATGTTCATGCAGCATCTAATTCATCACCTTATGCTATTTCGCTACTGGAAAGCGGCTGCCGTTTTCTGCTGTTTGATGCATGCTGATTCTTTCTGCCAATCCCTGAAACCAGGGCTATCCGGCATGGCGCCGTCCAAATGGCTGACTTTCAGAAATACGCATGCTCCGGGGAAAGTGTACAGCTTTCCGAATGCAGGTTCCCGGCGGTACACGCATGAAGAATATTTTGCAAGAGTATGGCTACCGGTCGTACACAGCGAAAGAGTGACCGTGTTAATGGGCCCGAGTTACCGTACCGAGCAGTTTGAACTGAAAACAACGGGTGAAAACCCGATCAGCCGGATGAGTAACTGGAACCTGCGTTCCTATGCGCTGGATGTCAATGCTGTGGTCAGGCTGGACAGCAGCTCATGGCTGATTGCAACTTCGCATTTCAATAAAAGCGGAAATACGGCTGAGTTGTCATTCAGACAAATTCCTGTGAATTATACGTTGTCTGCTTCATATCTCCGGAAAAAGTCGCTGAACAAGGAACTGGGTTTCGGTATCTTGTTTAATCAGAGTTATAAGCTGACTATTCTGCCTGTTCTGATCTATAATCATAACTATGCTGAAAACGCCGGTTTTGAAATCATGCTTCCAAAGAAAATAGCCTGGCGGAGAAATCTTTCGGCCAATGACATTCTTTATCTGAAAGCTGAATCCGTAACGAGAACGTATTATACCAATCACTGGGCAAGCGAAGTTCCCGATGTATGCAGGCGGGTGGATGTGGATATGGCCGTAACCTACAACAGAAAACTGGGCAGTATGATCGGAATGGAAGTTTCGGCCGGGTACAGAAAAAATTTAAGTACCCGACTGATTGAAGGCGCTGTTCCGCTCCGGACTTCCGGGTTTGCCATGACATTTGATCTGTATGTTCAGCCGCCTAAATTCAAAGGTAAAAAGTAGCTGTCGGCTGTTAGCTCTTGGCTGTTAGCTAGCAGCTATTTGCCAAAAGCTACTTAGTTCTTTTGAAATAGAAATATAAAAAAACAGCCCTGACTTAGCAGCAAACGGGTTGCAGGCTGCTTTGTCAGGGCTGTTTGTATTTAAAAATACGTTTCTTTTCTGTTTATCTTCCCATTACCAGACGCGTTTGCGCACCTCCGTTCTCTGCATCCTGCAATTGTACGCTCAGTGCATTCTGTTTGAACAACTGACGGTCGATAGCCAGTGTAAATACATGAATTCCTTGCGGAAGATCAACGGCAATGCCGGATTCACTTAGCTTGACAGGTTTTTTGTCAACCCAGACCGTAATGCCATTTGTTGAATTAAAGCCGAGATTTACGTTTCCTTTGGTCAGGATTTCAATTTCAAACCGGACCATGCTGAAACGTTTGCCGTTTTCATTTTCCATTTCAGGAATTTCGTCCATCGGCAATGTGCCGGCTACTTTGCTGTAAATCGGCTGTGTAGTTACTTTTGCTCCTTTTCCGGTGATGAACGATCCGGTGCTCAGCATTCTGGAGGCAGTTTGCTTGTCCGCACTGACAGATTCCCAGTTTCTGACAAAGCGCGTATTCGAAACGCGGAAGTCGCCCGATTCTCCCATTTTGGAAAGGAACCCGACAAGGTCCACAAACTCCTGCTTGCTCAGGCTGGCAGTCAGTCCCGGAGGCATCAGCGAGCCCGGCACTTTTTCCATTACCTGAACCTGGCTTTTGGCAACCGAAACTTCTTTGCCCGCAACGTCGCGTATAATGATGTCCGAAGAACCGTCGCTGATCAGATAACCCATCAATTCGGAGCCGTCTTTTTTAACCACGCGTTTCAGGTCGTAGCCTTCTTTGATGGAAAGATTGGGATAAAGAATGGAACGGATGATGGTTTCTGCCGGCGAACTGGTGCCAAGGCTGCTCAGGTCCGGTCCGATATGGCCGCCGGCACCTCCGATGGCATGGCAGGTTGTGCAGCTTGTGCTGGCCCTGCGGAAAACAAGTTCGCCTTTGGCAGGGTCCGCTTTATCCGCCACTACTGCAGCCAGGCTTGCAATATCCCTGTCGTTGAGTTCCTGAGGCATATTCTGGACCGGCAGCGTTCCGCCGGAAGCTTCCAGCGCTTTGTTAAGGTCCGTAATTTCCGTAATCCGCTGACGAGTCCAGCCTGCACGCGCCTGTACAAGCTGTCTTCCGATTTTTGCCGTTGCTTCCGGAATTTTATTGGCTGCAATGGCTTCGGCCAATGCTGCCGCTGCCGGGTTGCTTGGGATGAATGCCATAAAAAGATCACGTATATCGGTATCCGCCGGCAAAGTCCGCATCAGTTCCGTGGCAATGCGTGCGCCTTCGGCGGGATTGTAAGCGGCTAGCTGTGAAGCGGCAATGATGCGTACTTCCGGTGTGTTTTTCGGGCCGGTCATTTCAGTCATGAGCTTTATTGCTTTTTCCCTGTCGATCATGCCCAGTGCGCCCAATGCTGCTTTTTTGGTGCCGGGCGTTCCGGTCTGGACGAGGTTGGTCAGACGGCCGTTCAATTGTTGCAGTTTCCATAAACCGGCCAGGCGAATGGCGCTGAAACTTGTTGTTTCATCTTCGTTTCCGATGAATTCTGCAATGCGTTCGGGACTTTTGTCCGGATTTACTTTCCGCTGGCTGGCGGCATCGACCAACGTTGCCAGTTGTGCATTTACATTTTTATCTTTGTTTTGCACCGTCAGATCAAGCAGCATGTTCAAATCTGCGGTCTGGCCGTATTTGGCAATGGAACTGAGCACATCTTTCTGGTATTCTTCCGGTACCTGGTTTTTACCGTATAAGCCGATCAGTTGAGAAACGGCATCCGGCGAACTCACTGATTTCAAGGCATAAACCGTTTTTTTTGCATTGCCCAGAAAGTCAGGCTGTGTTTTTATACGTGAAACCCATACCGGTTCCAGTTCACGGACAGTCTGCCAAAGTGCAAAGTCCAGAAACTCGTCCATTTGTGAATCCAGAACCGAAAGTGCCTCGCGTGCCGCTTCGGGCGTTTTGGTTTTACGAAGTGCAATGACCGCTTCCAGCCGGACCTGCGCGTGTGGGTCTTTCACAGCTTTGGCAAGAATAGCCGGTACATTGGCGATTCGGGCATGCCAGAATTCAAGCGCACGCAAGCCGGCCGCACGTGCATTGTGACTTTCAGCATTGATCACGCTCAGCAACAGCGGTTCGTTCACAACATCCAGTGCCTGATATACCCAAAGTGCTTCCAGCAGATTGTGTTCATAATTCTTATCTTTTTGATCCAGATTGCCAACCCAGGCCTGCAGAGCCGGGATTACTTCTTTGGAACCGCGTTCTTTCAGTACTTGTCTTGCATTGGCGCGTGTAAGGTCTTCCGGTACTTTCAAAGATTCAAGCAATTCACTGACAGAAGCTTTGTTCAGTTTAGGCGTTTTTACCAGAGGACGGTTTTTAGCCACAATTTTCCAGATACGCCCGTGTTCCTGATCGCGGCGCGGATCAAAGAAATCTACTTCTCCGTGCTGGATAATCGGATTGTACCAGTCGGCAATATAAATAGCCCCGTCCGGGCCTACGTTAATATCCACCGGTCGAAATGCGACGTCATTGGTCCAGATCAGATCTTCCATTTGTTTGGATGAAAAGCCGCTTCCCTGTTCGCTCAGTTTGAAACTGTTCACCCGGTTTGCCCGGAAGTCGTTTGTGATCATTCTTCCCTGCCACGCATCCGGCAAATGCCTGCCTGAAACCACATCGAGCCCGCTGTGCTTCGGCTGTCCGGGATTGAGGCCGCGGATAATCCTTTCGGCACCCTGTGCAGTCACAAAAGTAGCGCCCGGAAATGCATAATTAATTCCTTCACCGCCGGCGCCATCCGTCATAAAGGATTGTCCCCACTGATCAAACTGCAGTCCCCACGGGTTCACAAGCCCTCTGGAATACACGTCCAGTTCCAGTGTTTTCGGGTTCAGCTGCCAGGCGCCGCCGGCTTCCAGTCTTTTAATGCCGAAAGGTGTTTCCACATGGCTGAAAATATAAATGGACTGATTGAAATACAGCTTTCCTTCCGGTCCCCATCTGAAGGTATGGATGAGGTGATGCGCATCTCCAGTACCAAATCCGCTGAGGATGCGGCGTCTTTTATCCGCTTTTCCATCGCCGTCGGTATCGGCAAAATGCAGTATTTCGGTCGAGTTGGCAACATACACGCCGCCGTCACCCGGAAGTATGCCGGTCGGCGTAGTAAGGCCCTCTGCAAAAATGGTCGTTTTGTCCGCTTTGCCGTCATTATCCGTATCTTCAATCACAAAAATCTTGTCATTGGCCACTTCGCCCGTTTTAAGGTGCGGATAGGCGGTACTGCTTACAACCCAAAGGCGGCCATCGGCGTCCCAGTTCATCTGAATCGGTTTTGCTACCAAAGGTTCTGCGGCCCAAAGCGACACTTCAAAACCTTCGGCCACCTTGAAGGAAGCAAGTTCCTTGGCAGGATCCGGGTCTTCATATGTATTTCGCTGGTTTACCGTTGAGGTCATCAGCACGATCAGCGGCAGGAGCAGGGTTCCGTAAAATAGTTTTATTGCTTTCATGTTTGTTTTGCGGTTGGCTTGTAGCTATTGGCTGTTAGCTTCTAGCGGTTTGCTTTGTTATTAAATGATGTTTTTCTTTCCGTTTTGTTCTTGAAATTTAATTTAACCTTGCCCGATGTGTGTTAATGACTGTCAAATCAAGCAAAATCAAACGTTACACTGCCCAATAATCCAACTTCACTCAAGCTTATAGTCATACTGGCCCTCACAACCCATAACCATCTCATTTCCCTTTTCTTCTTCAACCTAAAATCACAACCCATGACCACTTCATGTCACTTTTCACCTGACCATGGCAACCCATGACTATATCATGTTCCTTTTTTTACTTCAAGGCACTAAGCTGATAAATTGTTTCCTTCGGCATGCGGTTCAGTGCAATTTGTCCTTCCAGGTACTTGATCAGAATATCCTGATCTTTAAGGTCTTTAACATGATTGCCTTGTTCGTAAGAACGGAATCCGATGATGTATGTTTCGTTGATGGGCCTGTACTGGAAAAAATGCAGTTCATTTTTCCGATTGATCATTTCACGGATTTCAATCGCTTGCGTATAAGACGGTCCCTGCTTTATTTCAACTCCTTTTTCCCAGTCACCGGCAGAAGCTGCGGCAATCTGGATGCCGTTGGCCGTAAGTGTGTAAAAACCTTTTTTCAAACCGGATATTTTAAGTACCGGTGCATCATCAGGCATTTTGGCAGCGGATGCCGGAGCCGGAAGCGGAAGAAACTTTTCATGGATCGTGAATTTCAGATCATTGCCCGAACCAAGCATTTTGGCATTGCCGGAAGCAACGGTTTCCTTTTTGGAAACCGTAATGGCAGCTGTTTCTTTCTCTGCTTTCAGGCCCAGCCCTTTTTCCAGCACATTGGCCAGATAATAATATCCGGTTTCATTCAGGTGAACACCGTTTTCGATGATGTTTTCCTTTTTGCTGATTTCCTGAATGGGTTTGTAAATGTCAATAAACTGCTTGCCGCGCTCGGAGGCAATTTTGGAAATGGCATTGCTGTACAGTTCCAGATCCGCATTTCGTTTGGACAGGTTTATGGATGTGTCTTCCGAGAACACCGGAATTGTTGACAGCAAAATGGTTTTTGCACCAAGTGAATCCATTGTATTGAGCAGGCTGTTCAGGCCGTTCCTGAAATTAGCCAGACCCGCTTCTCCTTCCTGCGCTTCAATGCCGCCGTAACCGAGGAAAACAACGGTGGGTTTGGCATCCGCAATGTTCCGCATCAGGTGCTGATAAGCAGTAGGCGGATTGGTAAAAGTGCTGCGGGCATCACCCCATACATTATCTCCGGACCAGCCAAGGTTACGAAAAGTTACGTTCCGTTCAGGAAAACGGGTTGTGAGCGCCAGTTCCAGATAACCAAACTGAAAGTCGTTTTCAAACAGTGAATTGCCAAGAAATACAACGCGGTCGCCATTTTTCAGGTCAAATCCGGTAGTACTGACGGCGGTACGTGCCGGCTGGTTCTGTGCGTAGGCCGGATTGCAAAGGAGTGTAATGAACAACAATAAAACAGGGCTAAGCATAGCCGTTATCTTTCTCATGCATTTTGGGTTTAGGTAATTTATTCTCTAATCGTTGGCAGTCCATTTACTTGTTTATCGCTTGCATGCGCAAACTGATTTTTTATCCGTCCGATTTCCTTTGTGCGCATAAGCAGGCGTAAGCAGGCTGCAAAACAAGGCTTATATTAAAAAAGGATTATTCGATTATTTTTACTGTTCATTATATAGTTGAATATTTCCGGTTTGAAGCTCCGGCTGCGTTCAGGAAGTTTAGTTTGTGAACAGTATGCAGAAACCGGGAAGGGCGTGATGCGCAAAGGAGAGTAGATATTTTAGCAAAGGAAATTTTCATCCGGAAATCGGATCCTGATCATATTCCGGATTCAGGCCGGATTTGAATGCGCATGTATTTCAGAAAACGGGATTGTTAAACCGGAAAATGTTATTTGTGCCAGTGTTCTATTTTGCCAAAAGTTTGCCGACCGCTTTCAGGATGGCTGTTCTGTTTTTCCGGTCTTTGAGGAAGTTGGGCAGCTTTTCAACCATGGTCGTATAATCCGTTGTAAGCCGTTCCCTCAAAGTCGATGACACGTAATCACTGATTTCATTCAAATGTCTTTTGTTCAATGCCCAGAAAACATTTCCCTTGACTTCACATTGCAGCCATAGCGGCAATCCAAAAATCGGGTCGTTCAAGCCGGAGTCGTTATATTTTAAAATATATTCCTCATTATCAGGCTCAAATGCTCTAATAAGTTTGCAATGGGGACAGTGAACAATAATGCTGCTTGATTTTTGCTTATTATCAGGTACACATTGCTCAAGAGTATTTTCACAATAAGGACAAGTGCGTTTAATCACAGCATTATACCTGATTCTATCAATAGCTTTTTCTACAAGATGGCAATTGTAGCAGGTTAATTTTCCACTTTTAAATTGATAAGGTTTGTCGGTCCTTACAAATGCTGCCTGTTTACATTTCGGACATTCCACAATGTATTCATCCATATAGGACTGCAGAACCGTTGCATTTCCTGAATACCTTTTATGATCAAACGTCATGTTAAAAACCGAATTAGCTATTTATTTATAAAAAAAGCTGTCAATATAGTTGACAGCTTTCTGATTATTAAGTTTAATTTATGTTTTTCTTGTTACGACTTGATAAATGCCAGAATATCCGCATTGATGGTTGTCGCTTCCGTGGTCGGCATGCCGTGCGGGAAACCGGGGTAGGAGATGAGCTTGCCGTTTTTAACCAGTTTTGCCGCTTTTACCGCCGTAAGTTCAAACGGTACGATCTGATCGTCTTCGCCGTGCAGAATCAGCACCGGCACATCCACGCTTTTAAGGTCTTCGGTGAAATCCGTTTCTGAAAAGGCTTTGACACAGTCGTAATGTGCTTTGATGGAGCCCATCATTCCCTGACGCCACCAGTTGTGCCGGATGCCTTCTGAAATTTTTGCACCTTCGCGGTTATAGCCGTAAAAAGCCATTGTAAAATCCTGAAAATATTGTGGCCGCTGCGTGGCGGTACCTTCGCGGATTTCATCAAAAACGGACATCGGAATGCCGTCCGGATTACTTTCGGATTGTGCCATCACAGGCGTTACCGCACTGACCAGCACGGCTTTGGCAACGCGGCCCTGTCCGTATTTTGCAACATACCGGATGACTTCGCCGCCGCCGGTGGAATGTCCAACATGAATGGCATCTTTCAGATCAAGTGCTTCTGCAAGCTCGGCAACGTCAGCTGCGTAAGTTTCCATTTCATGTCCTTCCGCGCTCTGGCCGGACCGTCCGTGTCCCCGGCGGTCATGCGCAATAACCCGGAATCCTTCTTTCAGGAAAAACATCATTTGTGCATCCCAGTCATCTCCTGACAACGGCCAGCCGTGATGAAAAACGATGGGCTGTCCTGTTCCCCAGTCTTTGTAATAAATCTCGGTGCCGTCTTTTACAGTGATTTTGCTCATGTTGCTTGGGTTTTGATTGTGGTTTGTTACTAAACTTTTTAAAGATATGCTTTTGTCCCAAACCAAAAAATACCGTCTGCGTATAATGCATTTCATTCTTTGTCATTTCCACACCTGACCCGAAAACCGTAACTTCAAAATCAGCTTTCAGACTTCGCTTCATGGCTGAAATGGGCTGTTTTTTGCCATGTTTTCCGGCGGTGTTACTCAGAATGCTTCATCTATCAAAGCCTTATTGACAAATGCGCCCGCCATGGCACCTGATGAAACCGATACGGAAACAGCTCTTCCGAAGCTGGAATTGTCACCTGCTGCATAAATGCCGGGAACGGTGGTTTGCTGGAACATGTCTACTTGAAGCAAGCCATTTTCAGAAAGTTTACAACCAAGCTGTTCCGGAATGTCACAATGCTGTGCAAACGGCGGCCGTGCATAAATGGCTGAAACGGCTGCTTCGCTGTTATCCTTGAATACAATGCGCCTGATCTTGCCTTTGTCGTGTGATAAAGCGGCTATTTCCTTTTCAACCATGCCGATTCCGTGTTCTGTAAGTTTTTCCGCCTGTTGCTGCGTGAATGTTGATTTCCCGTTGGTGAAAATAGTCAGGTCTTTGGTCCAGTTCAGGATCATTTTTGCTGTTTCAAATCCTGCATCACCATTTCCGATTATGCCTGTTTTTTCATTTCTAACTTCGTAGCCATGGCAATAGGGGCAATGCAGAATGGAAATTCCCCAGCAATCCGCAAAGCCTTCCAGCTCCGGCATCCGATCTTTCAGCCCGGTTGTGAAAATCAGCTTTCTGGAAGTAAACCGTTTGTTTGCCGAAGTTGTAATTTCAAATCCGTTTTCTGTTTTGGTTCCGGTCACAGCCTTTCCGTCATAAAAATGAACGGTAGGATATTTTTCCACCTGCAATTTGCCGGAAGCTGCAATCTGTTTCGGTGTTTCACCGTCATGCGTCAGGAAGTTATGTGAATGCGGTGTCTGCGCATTGCACGGTTTCCCGCTGTCGATTACCAATGTTTGTCTGAGTGACCTGCCAAGGCTCATGGCAGCGGAAAGGCCGGCGTAACTTCCGCCAATAATGATAACTTCAAAGTCTGTTCTGTTCATTTTCTTACTGCGTTAATCCGGCAGGCAGCAGAAGCCCGCCTGCTTTTATGTAATGCCGTAAAATTAATGAAAGTTTCTTTAAATGCAACATTGTTGCATTTAAAGAAAAGCAGTTGCTTTGGACCCATTTTCCCGTTCATCCCGGCATGCTCGCAGCGTTGGTTTACTATTCCGGAATCCGTAATTTTGTTTAACTACGGAGTAACATAAAACAGAAAAGCAGCCATCGGGCTGCTTTTCTGCTGAAATGCTTCATATGCTTTCTTTTGATCAGCTTACCCCGACCGGCTGGTTTTCCAGGATTTGAATTAAAGCTTTTGCTGTCGGGCCTGCTGATAACGGATTCTGGCCGGTTACCAGAAGCGCGTCCACTTCAACGTGTACTGTAAACGGAATGATTGCGGAGTGAAAATCGGCATTGTTATCTTTCAAACGCGTTTCCAGTTCATAAGGCACATTACTGGCGCGAAGCGATAACGTTTCTTCTGTATTAGTAAAACCGGTAATCTTTTTGCCGGCAAGAAAACCGGGCCTCAGCAATTCGGCAGCAAGCAGCGCGGCCGGACCGTGGCAAACTGCGGCAACGGGTTTGCCTGCATCCAAAGTATTCAGTATCATACGACCACTTGCATGATTGGTCGCCAGATCCCAGATCGGGCCGTGGCCACCGGGATAGAAAATGGCATCAAACGCCGCAGCATCCACTTCTTCCAGACGCTTTGTGTTGTTAAATGCATGCTGTGCCGCTTCGTCATTCTGGAACCTTCGGTTGGAAGCGGTGATGTTTTCAGTAAGCAGACTCATCGGATCAACCGGCGGCTTGCCGCCCTGCGGACTGGCCAGCTCTATTTTGTAACCCTGATCGATGAACTCGTAATAGGGATCGGTAAATTCCCCAAGCCAGACACCCGTTTTGCTGTCTGTATTTTCCATATCCGCGTGCGAAGTCAGAATCATCAGTATATTTTTCATAATCTTGAAATTTTAATGAACATGTTAAAGTCTGATGCTGGCGGAAAAATATCATTCCAGCCCAAATGCTCATCATCATTCCAAATCTTCCCTGATCCCTTTTTCCAGTTTCCTTTATCCCTTTTCTCAGTTAAACGACTGTCGGAATTCCAGCGGCGATACGTTCGTTTTTGTCTTGAACAACTTGCTGAACGACTGCGGATGCCCGAAACCCAGTTCGTAGGCGATTTCACTGACCGACAGATTTGTGGTTGATAATTTTTGCTTGGCGTTTTCAATCAGTTTGTCGTGAATATGCTGCTGCGTGCTCCGGCCCGTCAGTACTTTCAGCAGACTGCTCAGGTAATTGGGCGAAACGTTCAGCGCATCAGCAATGAACTGAACCGTAGGCAATCCTTTATTTACCAGCGATCCGTTATTGAAATAATCCGCAAGATTGGTTTCCAGCCGATTCAGGATCTGATGATTGGCGACTCTTCTGGTAATAAACTGCCGGTGATAAAACCGCTCCGCATACGTCAGCAGCAATTCAAGCTGGGCAATCATTACGGTCTGGCTGAACTGGTCGATACTGGCATGATATTCCTGCTCGATGTTCTGCATGATGCCGATAACCGTGTTTTCTTCTTTTTCCGACAAATGCAGGCCTTCGCTGACCGAGTAGCTGAAATATTCGTATTTCCGCATGGCATTGGCAAGCGGCGTGTTCCAGAGAAAATCGGGATGAACGAGCAGCAACCAACCCGAATGCCGGATTTCTTCATCCGCCTCGATCGAAATAACCTGTCCCGGCGAAATAAAGATCATGATGCCTTCGTCAAAATCATATTCCTGCTGTCCGTATTTCATCTTTGCATTGAAATTCCGTTTCAGCGCAATGGAGTAAAAGTTGTTCACCAAACTTTTCGGCTCGTCCTTTTTCAGCATCTTCATGTCCGCAAAATTGATCAGGCTGATCAGCGGATGTTTGGGCTTGGGCAACTTCCTGAACTGATGAAATTCACGGATCGTCCGGATCGTATACGGCTGCATGTTGGTCATGACGGCATTTTGTTAATTTTTTTCAAATTCAATGGCAAATTCACGGGCAAAATCTTTCAGTTTCACTTTCCCCATTTCTGCCGGTTTGTTCCGGAAATAATCTTCCGACAATGCACCGCTGTGAATGCTTGCGAACATTTCCACCATTTTTCCGGCAAGCGTTTCCGGCATGCCGTTTGAAAGCAGGTTGTTGAGCATCTGTTCGTCGGATATAATTTCCCATTTTAAATCCGGCTTTCCAATGGCTTCTCCCAAAACTCCGGCGATTTCAGTTCCCGTAAGCTCTTCACTCACTACATAGCGTACTTTCATGCCGTTCACAGGCGTTTCCAGTTCGTCCGCAATGGCCGCGGCAATATCCATCGGTGAAACCAGAATTATTATATCATTTCCGCCGTAATTTGCCGCCATCACTCCGGTGTGTTTGATCATGTCCAGAAAACTATACAGATTATAGTGGAAATAACTGGGCCGCATGTGCGTGATATTCAGGCCCGGAATGGCGTTCAGAATGCTTTCTACCCGGTTTGAACCCAGAATAATTCCTGTTCCTTTGTCCAGATCAGCGCCGTAACTGCTTAAATGGATGAAGCGTTTTACGCCGCTTTGCACAATAGCCTGCGCATAAGAATTGCCGACTGAAGTATAATATTGCAGTTGATCCGGAGCGGCGTAATTAGGCGGAATCATGCCAAATACTGCATCTGCACCGGCAAAGGTATCAGCCAGAAAACCCACTTCGTCCAGCGAGCCGATTGCCGCCGTTGCTCCGAGTACTTCAATGTCCTGCTGCTTTTCGGGCTTGCTGCTGATGACCGTAACGGCATGTCCTTTTTGCACGAGCATTTCTGTGAGCGGCTTGCCAATATGTCCTAATGATCCTGTTAATATGATTTTCATGTTGCTTTTTTTTATGCAAAGTTGCGCTGTGCCGGACGAATGTCTGTAGTCTGATCTATGGTTGTTGTAGCCAAAAAAGGAATTTGCCTTTTCATCAAATAAAAAAAGCTTGTCGCACCCGAAAGCGCGACAAGCCTGCTGTTTCAAAATGCATTACTTCCTAAATCAGTAACCCGGATTCTGAAGGATTTTTTTGTTCTGGTCAATAACTGGCTGCGGAATCGGGTTCATGTACATCTTTTTGGTAAAAACGTGCGGATGATTCAGCCCGACGACTTCGTAAATCCATTTGCCTTTGTTGTCATTCGGTGAGCTGTTGGTGATTTTCATGCCGTGAAAATCCTTGTTCATGACGTCCTCGGCAATTGCCCAGCGGATAATGTCGTAAAACCGTTTGGTTTCAAAGCAAAGTTCCACGCGCCTTTCGCGACGGATGGCGGTACGCATGGTGTCTTTGGTCAGACCGGCCGGCAGATCGGGCAAATTCGAACGTTTGCGGATGGCGTTGATTGCTGCATAAACACTTGCGTCCGGGCCTTTTGCTTCATTTTGTGCTTCCGCATAATTCAGTAAAACTTCGGCATAGCGGTAATAAACGTAATTCTGGCCGCTCGCCGCACCGCCCCTTGGTTTCAGTGGATTGATCTTCTTTTTGAAATAATAACCTGTGTTTCCTACATCATCTGTTCCGAAATCAATCTGGTTTTTGGAAGGCCGTACCTTATCGATCCGCGTGTAAATCGTGTCCACTTTTGCCATCCAGTCCTGCTTGTAGGGTGCGCCGTCGTATACAATGAAATCATAAAAGCGCTTTTCCCGGTTTTTGTACGGGTTCTGCGGATCATATCCGGAAGTCGGGTCCGTGATCGGTTTTCCGTTGGCCATTGCAAACTGATCCACCAATTCCTGCGTCGGACAGTAATTTCCCCACGTATAATAAACCCCGTCGATCCAGACCGGGCCGCCGTATTGTTCGTAGTTGGAACCCATAATCACTGAAACGATCTGCCGGTCCCAGATGATTTCCGGATTGTATTCATTTTTTTCCCACCATAATGCATTGATGTCCGGGAAAAGACTGTATTGCCCGCCAAACGTATCCATGAATTTTTTGTTCGTTGCCGCTGCATTTTCCCATCTTTTCGGATCGTAATTGCCGAATGCAACGAGTTTATTGGGATCGCTTCCTACCGGCGGAGTCGCCGTGTTGAATGCCGGGCTCGCCGTGTACAGTTCCAGCCAGCCTTTCAAAGCCAGTGCGGCACCGAGCGTAGCCCTGCCGGCATCGGCATCGCCTCCGTTGTACTTGACAGCCAGTGCATTGTTGTTTACAATTTCGTCCAGTTCTTTGATGATGAAATTGAACGTTTCCTCAAACGTGCTGCGCTCGCGGTACAGTTCAGCTTCTGTCATCGTATTTCTGTCCAGCACTTCCGTTATAATCGGCAGACCGCCCAGATGCATGAACATTTCGGAGTAATAGTAAGCGCGTAAAAACCGGACTTCATCGAAGCGTTTCTTCATGTAAGCTTCGGAAAAGTTGGCTTTGTTTTCGGTTACTTTCTGGATAAACAAATTGCATTTCCTGATCTTCAGAAAGCCTGCGCTCCACGTTGCATAATCCGTTGCATTGCCGTTTGCATGATCCATCGGTGTGCCGAGGTTCACGGCCGGGTCCACGATTCCCTGCCGCCAGCTATACGATTTCCAGTAAAATCCCGCGTCGTTGTCGTCGGTAAAGTTGTCGAGGTTATCGGGTGAATTCCATTTGTTGGAAAGCGTGCTGTAAATGTCGTTCAGGAAAAGATCTGCATTTCCTTCCGATGCCCACTGAATGTCATCCGTCAGCCGGCTTTTGATCTGATTGTCCAGAAAATCCTCTTTGCAGGAAGTGGTAAAAAAGCAGATTCCCAGTGCCGTGGCAAAAATGAGCTGTTTGATATTTTTCATAGTTCTTTCAATGCTTTGTATAAATCAGAATGTCACATTAAGCCCGAAAACATAGATTTTCTGGTTTGGATAAGCTGTTTCGCGGTCTGTATAACCTACTTCCGGGTCCATAAACTTCATTTTGCTGAGTGTAAACAGGTTTTGTCCCGAAGCATAAATCCGTACGTTCTGGATTTTGATCGATTTAGTCAGACGGGACGGAAGCGTGTAACCGATGATGGCCGTTTTCAGCCGGATGTGGTTCATATTCTGCATCCAGAAATCGGAAAGCTGCGTGTTGTTCGCATAAGGTGCCTGCGTAGCACGCGGGTAACGTGCATCCTGGGTTGCAGGCGTCCAGTGGTTATCGTAATATTCGTAGCTGGAATTGCTGTTGTTGTTATTGAACGGAATGGTCTGGAACTGGCGGATATCCAGGTCCGCCATGGACGATCCCTGGAAAAACAGGTTCAGGTCAAATCCTTTCCAGCCTGCATTGGCATTCAGCCCGTAGCTGAGAAACGGATAAACCGGATTTCCGATCACGGTTTCATCATTGGAATCAATTTTGCCGTCAGGAACACCGGCCGGTCCGTTGATGTCGGCATAGCGGATATCGCCCGGGTGCAGCGTTCCGAATTGTGCAATGTTGTAACCGTCGGCGGAATTGATGATGCCGTCGTCATTGGTATCATCCTCAGTACTGAAAATCCCGAGCGTTTTATAACCAAACTGCGTTCCGAGCGGGCGTCCCGTGCGGCTTCTGTTCGGATTGTTGCGGGTCGCGGCCGTTTCATATACCTTGATCATTTTGTTTTTGGCAAAACTTACATTTGCTGTGATCCCGAGCCGCAGGTTGTTCTGGAAATTATAGTTGGTACCGGCACTGACCTCAAACCCGTTGTTTTCCATAATTCCGCCATTTTCATCAGCCAGTGCCAATCCGTATTCCACCGGTACGCTGACAGCCGGAGGCAACAGCATGCCCGTCCGTTTTTCATGAAAGTAATCGGCTTCCAGCGTCAGCAATCCACGCCAGAAAGAGGCTTCCATACCGATATCTGTTTTTGTGGCAATTTCCCAGGTGATATTGGTATTGGGTTCGTTCGGCACTACGGCGCCCTGCACCATGGAACCCGTACCGAAAGCATAGGCATTTCCGTTGAGGTTGTAACCCGTCAGATACTGAAAAGCGGTTCCGGCAAGGTTTCCGGATTTTCCCCAGGAGCCGCGCATTTTCAGGTTGTCGATCCAGTTGATCTGTTTGATAAAACCTTCTTCCGATAAAACCCAGCCTGCCGAGAATGCCGGAAAGTAACCCCATCTTTTGCCCGGCGCAAAGTAGTAGTGGCCATCGTAACGGCCGGAGGCTTCCAGCAGATATTTGCCTGCATATGCATAACCGATGCGATACACATATCCGATCTGGCTGCCTGTGGAAGAGGTTCCGCCGTTGTCAAAATCGTTTTTATTGGAACTGCCCATGTTCAGCTCGTCCACATCCACGGCAAAGTTGTTGCGGCGTGCCGTAAACAGCTCGTACGTATTGTTCCGGGCTTCCGCAACAAGCAATCCGGTAACATCATGCTTGCCGAATGTATTATGGTAATTCAGGTAACCCTGGTATGTAAACGTCTGTGTTTTGATAAACTGCTGCGCCAGCCAGGAAAATGCCGCTGCGCCGCCTTCGGAAGTGGAAATTTCCCGCTTGTACGTGTAAGGCGTGGTGTTCAGGTCCTGCGTGTAGTAGTAGAAAGGTTTGTGATAACCTTTCTTCGTACGCTGGTTGGGGTCGTAGCTGAACGTTCCTTTTAAACTAAGCCCTTTGATAAAAGGCAGTTTCTGTTCGATGGCAATGGTCGTGAGCAGCGTGGTGCTGGTATTGCGCGTGTAACCTGCATTCAGGATCCCGACCGGCGAATTTCCTGCAAATTCTCCCCATAACCCGTTACTGTAATACAGGCTTCTGGTTGGAATATACTTGAAACCGTTCCTGAAAAGGTTGCCGGCGGAAACAGCGGTATCTACCGAAGAAACGCGCTCCACCGATCCGATCAGTGATAATGACACGGAGGTGGTTTTGGTTGCTTCCGCCGTGATGTTCATGTTGTAGCTGTAACGCGCATATTTCACCGGATCAAACATGCCGTTCTGTTTCAGAAAACCCAGCCCGGCCTGATACTTGATGCGTTCCGAACCGCCGCTTAATTGCAGGGTGTAATTCTGCATGGGCGCTTTCATGTTCACCAGTTCTTTAGTATTGCTGATCGGGTAGCGGTCGGGATCTTCGCGGTTGAGGTTGATGTAATTTTCAACCATATCCGGTGCAAAAGGCAGTTGCGTGCCCGCCGGGTTTTCGTTCAGATAGGCTTCGTTTTTCAGCCGCATGTAATCCTGCGCACTCAGTAGCTTGGGATAATAAGTGGGCGTCTGCGTACCGTAATAGCTGCTGAATGACAGGGTAGGAGCGCCCGCTGCGCCTTTTTTGGTTGTAATTAAAAGCACGCCGTTTGCGCCGCCCAGCCCGTAAGGCGCTACCGCAGCCGCATCTTTCAGTACCGTTACGGTCTCTATGGAACCCGGATCAATCTGGCCGATATTGTCGCGGATAATGCCGTCCACGACGACAAGCGGCTTGTTGTTTCCCGTGGTACCGATGCCGCGGATGTAGATCTGCGGCGAGTCGCTTCCGGGCTGTCCTCCGTTCGGACGCATGCTCACGCCAGCCACGCGGCCTGCAATGGAATTGGAAATATTGGGAACCGGATTTTCCGCGATTTCACTTCCTTTTACCGAAGCAATCGAGCCGGTCAGCGTGGATTTTTTCTGTGTGCCGTAACCAACCACCACGACTTCGTCCAAAGCTTTTGTGTCCAGCTGCAAAGCCACATTCAGCGAAGTACGGTTGCCGACTGCAATTTCCTGAGACAAATAACCCACAAATGAAAAGATCAGCACGGCATTGGCATCCGGTACTTCGATCTGAAAATTACCCGAAACGTCCGTTGTGGTTCCGCGCTGTGTTCCTTTCAGAATAATGCTTACGCCCGGCAGCGGTTCGTTGGTTTCCGGCGTCGTCACGGTTCCTTTGATGGTCAGTTCTGCATGAGCCTGCGTTGCGGCGGGTTCCGACGGTGTTTCCTGAGCACTTGTTTTTTTGGAAGTTTTGGATAAAAGAATCTGGTTATTCCGGACGCTGTAACCGATTTCAAGCGGCGTAAGCAGTCTGTTGAGCACTTTTTCAAGTTTTTCCTGATGTGCCTCAATGCTGACGGTTTGTTTAAGGCTCAGCAAATTGCTGCTGTAAGCAAATTTCACCTTTGCTTCCTGTTCGATTCTCTGTAATGCCTTGTTCAGGGTTACATTTTTCAGCTCCATCGTAACATCTTTGTTCAGAAGCTCCTGTGCCGGCGAATTGCGTGCAAAAGCCATTGCCGAGAACAGACCAATGCACATTAGCTGGTAAAATGTCAGACGCATGATTTTGGGTAGCAATCCCTGCCGTAGATGATAATGTTTTTTCATAAGTTTACAGTGAATTGGTTGAAATGTTAGCAATAACAATCCTGCTTAACTGCCTGTCAGCGAGTTAATGAACTGCATGTTCCGGGATAATTTTTAATCCGTTTACGTCAGGAGTGTTTGCCCGCTCCTGATTTTATTTTTGACTAAAAATGTCTTTCAAGCGGTGTTTCAGGTAACCATCGGAGCTATGAGTTAGGTGTAAATAACAGATTTTGTATTGTTACAGTCGGGCTGGATCTAGTGGCAGCCTTCACCACGAAGCGTAATGGTTTCGCCTTCCATCTGATAAGTTGTTCCCAGCAAGGCATCGATCATTTCCAGGATTTCTGGCAGTCGCTGGTTATCAAAATCTACTTTCAGGCGGCACTTTCTTATTGCGGGATCTTCAAATTCAATGCTTACATGGAAAATGCGGTTGAGCTTTTCCGCCACTTCCGACATGGGTATTTCGTCAAAAACAAGCGATACCGCTTCCCAGCTTTCATTGTAAAACGGCTTTTCAGGAAGCGTCTGAACAATCATTTCGTAATTATTTTTAGCAAAAACCACTTGCTGCCGGGGACGCAAAATAACCGGTTTGCCTTTTTTTACAGTGCCCACTTCGACCATTCCCGTCGCTACGGTAACCATGCAGGTTTTTTCACCGGCATTGGCACGGACATGGAAGCTGGTGCCCAGCACACGCGTTTTCAGCTCACCGGAATAAATCGTAAACGGCCGGGATTTGTCCGGTTTGACGTCAAAAAAAGCTTCTCCTGAAAACCTTACGTTGCGTTGTGAAAAGGATTTCTGGTAAGAAATTCTTGCACCTGGATTGAGCCAGACCAATGTGCTGTCCGGCAAAATATAGCGTATGATTTTTTTGTCCAGATTCTGAAAAGTAACGCGGTCCGAAACTTTGTTATGCATCCCGACCAGGTTTTCAGAAGGCTTGTAATAGAAAAAATAAAGGATTCCCAATCCGATGAAAAGTGCCGCCGCGACCCGGAGTGCATAGTTACGGAATACGGTAAACAGCTCGACTCTGCTTTTTCCGCTTTCGTGTTCGGCGATACGCGTCTGGATGCGTCCGTATAATTCATTCTCGTCCGTATCCGTGTCTGCTGCATGTTCATATTCCAGTTGCCCATACCATTCATTGACAAGCTGGCGCTCGGTTTCGGTGCAAGTACCGGACAGGTATTTCCGCAGCGTTTCGGGTGACGGGATCGGATGCTTCATTAGGTGTATGTTTTACACTTATAACCAGTTTCAACAATACAGTCTGTAAAATCGCTTCCGAACCCTTAGTCTAATGTGAATATTTTATTAAAAAATTGTATAACTCATATTGCAGGAAGAAAAAGCACGGCAAATGCGATGTAATCCTTCATTTCCACGCGAAGGATTTTCAATGCTTTGCTGATATGCGCTTCCACCGTTTTTTCGGAGATCTGCATGGAAGCGGAGATTTCCTTTAGTGAGTAACCTTTGCGGCTCAGGATGAAAACCTCGCGGCATTTCTGGGGAAGTTTGAGCAGTGACTGTTCATAAAATTCATGCAGGTTATTGAATTCCAGGTATTCACTGGTTTCATTGTCGAGCACTTCCTCATCGTCGTGAAATGCAATGGTCTTCTTTTTTTGCTCCTGATGAAAATAGTTGATGATATTGTTCTTCAGCATGCCGTTCAGATACGCCTGAATGTTTTTCTGAATGTCGAACTTATGCCGGCCGAGCCAGAACTTCACAAATGTTTCCTGCACAAGGTCTTCCGCCGTTGATTTCAGGCCCGTTTTGCGGATGGCGGTATGTACAAGTAACCGCACGTTACGCCGGTACAGCTCACGAAAAGCAAGTTCTTCGTCGCATTGACAAATCAGCTTCATCAAAGCTTCTTCGGAATAAGTGCTGTACAAGTGCATTGGGACGGTTTTTAGGATTATTGATTGAAATAATTATCCTTACATCAGCAAAAGACAGCGTGCAGAACTATATAATGATCAAATTAGAAATAATTCATGCCGGTGAATAGACATGTAAAATGCGGTTTGTAAGTAGTGAGATTTTAGATGTGTGAAAAAAGAAAAGCTTTCCATACAATCAAAGCGGACTTCGGTTTGTATAAAAAGCTTTCTGTTCCATGCGCTATTCGGGAGCGGCACTTATTTTTTGTATTGACCCCAAACGACACTTATTCACAAAAATCAGATCGGGCTATCGAGAAGTTTCAACGCTTCGTCATCCTTGTACTGAACGATGAGTGATTTCAATTGCTGTTTCAGCGTTTTTACAAGGGCTTCATTGGACTTGTCGGCATAGACATTTCTGAGTTCGTGCGGATCTTTTTCCAGATCAAACAATTCCCATGAATCATTTCCGCCATAGAACCGCACCAGTTTGTAGCGCTTCGTCCTGACGCCGAAATGCGGGTAAACATGATGCGGAAAAGGAAATTCGTAATAATGGTAATAAGCTGCTTCCCGCCACGGCGTATTCCGTTTTGCATGCTGATCAAGCAAAGGCAGGAACGATTTCCCCTGAATCTCAGCCGGGATTTTGGCGCCGGCCAGATCCAGAACTGTCGGTGCCCAGTCGATGTTTGAAACGAGTTGCTCCACTTTTGTTCCCGGTTTGATAACACCGGGATAACGGATTACAAAAGGCGTTTTAAGCGATTCCTCGTAAATAAACCGTTTGTCAAACCAGCCGTGTTCGCCCATGTAAAAGCCCTGATCGGAAGCGTAAATGACCACGGTGTTTTTGGCCAGACCTGTTTTGTCCAGATAATCCAGGATTTTGCCGATGTTCCGGTCCAGTCCGTTTGCAGTCGCCAGGTAATCCTTGATGTAACGCTGGTATTTCCATTCGGTCAACGCTTTGCCGCTCCGTTTTTTATCGTCAAATTCTTTGGTGATCTTGTCATAATAATCTTTGAAAATTTTCTTTTTTTCATCGGAGAAAAACTTGTAACCCGGCACTTTTTCATAATCCAGATGCACTTTGAGGTCTTCTTTCAGACGCATTGTTTTCTCTATGCTCATATCCTGATCTTTTGCAGCCGACCGGCCGGCATAATCGTCGTAAAACGTTTCAGGAAGCGGAAAGTCGATGTCGTCGTAGGCGCCCAGATCCTGCAAATCCGGATGCCATTCCCGGTGAACCGATTTCTGGCCTACAACCAGGAAAAACGGTTTTTTCTGATTGCGTTTGTTGATCCAGTCCAGCGAAGTTTCGGTTATGATATCCGCCACATAACCTTGTTTTCTGACCGTGTCGTTCGGAGCGGTGATGAATTCGGGATTGTAATAAATGCCCTGTCCGGGCAGGATATTCCAGTAATCAAAACCCGTCGGAAGGCTGTTCAGGTGTAGTTTTCCGATCCATGCGGTCTGATAACCGCCTTTTTGCAGAATGTCGGGAAACAATTGCTGCGTAATGTCAAACTTGGTCCTGTCGTTATTTTTATACCCGTTGATATGGCTGTATTTTCCCGTCAGCAGTGTGGCGCGGCTGGGTCCGCATATGGAATTCGTCACCAGGTTATTCGTCAGCAAAGCGCCTTCTCTGGCGATGCGGTCAATGTTCGGCGTCTTTGCAAATTTATTTCCATAAGCGCCGATCGCCTGATAAGCATGATCATCGGAGAAAATGAAAATAATATTGGGACGTTCCTTTGTCTGGGCGAAAATGCCGGAAGACAGGCTGAGTAAACAGTACGCGATGAAGGTTAATTTTTTCATTGATACAAAATGGTTTTCAGATAACAAGCAATGCGTTCCGGATAAACTCAGGAACGCATTGCTGCAAAAAATACTAATTGGTGTAACCCTGATTTTGCACAAGGTTTTTGTTCACATCCAGTTCACGCTGCGGAAGCGGGTACAGAATATTGTAATCCTTGATGGCCGTGTATCCTTTTTCCTTCAATGTATTCAGTAATTTTCCGGTCCGTACCAGATCAAACCAACGATGGTTTTCAAAGCCGAATTCCCATCTGCGCTCTTCGAGAATGGCGTTCTGCAATGCCGTTTTGGTCAAACCTTTCAAATCAACAGCCTCATTGGCAGTAGCCAGCGGTTTGCCGTAAGCTCTGCGGCGCACCTTGTTGACTGCTTCCAGCGATTCCGCGGAAGGTCCGTCTATTTCGTTCAATGCTTCGGCGTAAGTCAGCAGCATGTCGGAATAGCGGAGAATCGGGAAGTTCAGCGTTCCTTCGGAAAGGTTGGCGATAGACGACGGATCAAAGAATTTGTACCAGTGCGGCCTGAAAGTCACTTTGCCGCCGCCGGCATCGTATTCCGTAAAAAAGGTACGGTCTTTTCTTAAATCGCCCGCTTTGAAACTGTTGTGAAATTCTTCCGTAGGAACGTCCGCGCTGTTGCCTGCAACGGTTCCGCCGCCGGAAAGCGGAATAGTCGATCTCGGCAGGAACAACGCCATTGCAAAACCATTGGAAGTTCCCGTATTGCCTTTGTTCTGAATGGCGAAAATCAGCTCTTTGTTAAACCGGTTCTGCGGTGTGAAAATGTCAAAATAGCTTTCCAGCAGTCCGAACTGTGCGTCATCCAGCACCAGTCTGGCTTTGTCCCGGGCTTTCGGATAATCTTTCAGAGTCAGATAAACTTTGGCAAGCAAACCCGATGCAGCTGCTTTCGTAGCCCTTCCCTGATTTCCCGAGGTATTGGTGGCATCCAGGTTCTGTTCAGCAAATTCAAGATCGGCGATAATCTGTTCGTATACTTTTGCAGCAGGCGTTCTCGGCGTATTTACTTCATCCAGCGATGTAACCTGATTCAGGACCAGCGGAACGTCGCCGAATAGCCGCACCATATTGAAATACAACAGCGCCCGTACAAAGCGCGCTTCTGCGACCAGCCTGTTTTTCTTGGCGTCGGAAAGCGGTATGGCCGGAATTTTGTCAATGGCGACATTGGCGCTGGCTATGGTTTTGTAAACCGCGGTATACAGCACGTAAATACGGTCGTTTACAGGTCCGTATGTATAGTTTTTGAGTGCAAAAATATTGGCATTTGCAACGCCCTGCCCGCATTCTGCATTGTCGGTCGGCAGCTCGGCCAGGAGGTAAATGCCCCGGTAAAATATGCTTGACTGATCGTTCAGACCGTCGTAAACGGCTACAATTGCGGCCTCGGCGTCTGCTTCTGTTTTGTAAAAGCTGTTGTCAACCATCAGCGAAGCCGGATCTTCCTGCAGGAAGTCTTTGCAGGATGTTGTAGCAAGCAGTGAAATGAGAAGATATATGATTTTTTTCATCGGATGATTTAGTAAATAGTGATACGACCTGTTTAGAAGCTGAGATTTACACCCACCAGAAAAGATCTTGAATTGGGATACGAATCAGAGTCAATTCCGCGTAAAATGTTGTTTTGCCCCGACTGGTTTGTCTCGGGATCAAAGCCGGTATAATGGGTGATCACAAACAGATTTTGTCCTGAAACATACAGTTTCGCGTTGCTTATGCCGGTTTTTGACAGCCATGAAGAGGGAAAATTATATCCGAGCGAAAGCGAGCCTAATCTCAGGAACGAACCGTCTTCAATCTGTGCATCGGAGAACAGGAATGCACGGTTCAGCGTTGCTCTTGGTATTGTATTGCTCGGGTTTGCAGGAGTCCAGCGGTCTTTTACGCGCGCCGAACTGTTCTTTTGTCCCGTTGGCAAATCAAGGTCTGCACGCGTGCTGTTCAGGATTTTGTTTCCGTAAACATAGTTGAAGGATGCGCTCAGATCGAAACCTTTGTAACTGAAATCATTGGTAAAGCCGCCAAAGAATTTAGGCTGTGCATTGCCGATGAACGTGCGGTCTTTTGCATCAAGAACGCCGTCGCCATTCAGGTCTTTGTATTTTCTGTCGCCTGGAACGGCTGTTTTCTGAGCACTGGCCGCCATGTTTTCACCGGTCTGGAAAATGCCGTCGCTTACATAACCGTAAAACGAGTTGAGCGGCCTTCCGGGTACAATCACCACGGGATCGTTGATTTTAAGATAACCGTTGATTTCGCCCGTCAGGATCTGTGAAACCGGGCCAAGGTCCAGCACTTTGTTTTTATTGGCTGCCATGTTGAAGTTGATGTTCCATTTCAGGTCTTTTGTCAGCACATTGGCCTGAATGCCTAATTCAATTCCTTTGTTTTCAATGCTTCCGATATTCTGAAGCGCCGTCGAAAATCCTGTTGACCACGGAACATTGATGTTCAGAAGCATGTCGGTTGTTTTTTTGTAATAAGCATCAAAAGTCAGGTTCAGACGGTTCCGGAAAAGGCCAAGATCCAGACCCAGGTCCGTTTGCGCCGTCGTTTCCCATTTCAGGTTCGGATTGGAAATGTTGCCGGGAAAAAACCCTTTCATAACCTTGTCGCCAATGATGTAACTCGCACCGGCCAGTCCGGCGAGTGACTGATAACTGTTGATTTCCTGGTTACCGATTTTGCCATAGCTCAGCCGGAGTTTCAGTTCGTCAATGGCGGTGATGTTTTTGATAAATTCCTCCTCGGACAACTTCCAGGCAATGGAGCCGGAAGGGAAAAATCCGTATTTGTTGTTGTTTCCGAATTTGGAAGAACCGTCCGCACGGCCCGTCAAGGTCAGCAAATACTTGTCGTTAAAACCGTAATTGATGCGGCCGATGTAGGAAATCAGGCTCCAGTCCAGCACGTTGGTTACGGGCGAGCTGATGATCGCGCCCGAACCGAGATTGTCGGCGCCCAGCAAATCGTTGACAAAGCCCGACGCAGCGGAAGTCAGCAGATTGCGCGTGTACTTTTGTGCTGAAAAACCGGCAAGAACCGTAACGGCATGTTTATCAAAAGACTTGTTGTACGTAAACGTGTTTTCGTTCAGCCAGGAAGTGCCGCCTGCCGTGGAGACACGGCCGATGCCCTGCGCACTTGCGCCCGCAAGAATGGTGCGCGGCGCATAGTATTTTTCTCCGGTATGGGTAATATCCGCACCGACGCTGGTCCTGAATTCCAGGCCGTCCAGGATTTTGTAATTGGCAAAGACATTTCCAAGAAAACGCGTGCTGACCGATTTGTTGGTGAGTTCCAGCGCCGTAGCAACCGGATTTCCGATCGGGATGCCGCGGTCACTTTCCAGCACGTAAGTGCCGTCCGGGTTCCGTATTTTCAGGATCGGGTTAAAATCCAGCGCAGACACAATCACGCCCTGCGTTCCTTCGCCGCCGCCAGTACTGCTCAGTGCCTGATTGGCACTGGTATTGGCAATACTCAGATTGGAGCCGAGCGTCAGCTTGGAATTGGCCTGTTTTTCAAAATTGAAGCGGGCCGAATAGCGTTTGAAATTGGAATTGATAATGATACCGGCCTGGTCAAAATAGCTGAGCGAGAGCGAGTACTTGGTTTTGGCATCCCCGCCCGAAGCCGCAACCTGATAATTCTGCATCGGCGCAGACCTGAAAATTTCATCCTGCCAGTTGGTTCCTTCGCCGAAAGAAGCAATTTGTTCCGGTGTATAAATGACTTTTCCATTGGCATCATTGACGAGTTGAGCGTACTCTGCTGCATGGAGGAGCGGCAGCGTTTTCGAAACCTTCTGGACGCCGTAATACGCATTCAGGTCGATTTTCATTTTGCCTTCCTGACCTTTTTTTGTTGTGACCAGCACAACGCCGTTCGCGCCGCGTGCACCGTAAATGGCGGCGGCAGAAGCATCTTTCAGAACTTCAATCGATACAATATCATTGGGGTTGATGAGCGAAAGCGCATTCAGTTTCGGGCCGACTGTTGCGCCGCCTGCCGTGGCACTGTTGTCATTAAAAACCGGGAATCCGTCGATCACATACAACGGTTCGCTGCCCGTATTGACCGAATTGCTGCCGCGTATGCGGATGCTCGTAGCGCCGCCCGGCTGATTGGATGTACTTGTAACCTGCACGCCGGCAGCCCGTCCGCGCAAGCCGTTATCCAACGAAGCAACCGGCGTTTTCTTGAACTGTGCTTCCGAAATGGAAGATACGGAGCCGGTCAGATCACTCTTTTTCTGCACACCGTAACCAATGACCACCAGTTCGTTAAGCTGTTTGGTGTCTTCCTGCAAAGTCACATCAATAGCGCTCCGGTTATTTACCTGAACTTCCTGAGAAAGAAAACCGATTCCTGAAAAAACAAGCACAGCGTCCGGTGCTACTTGGATTGAGAATTTACCCTGCGCATCCGTTGCAGTTCCGGTTAATGTGTTTTTTACCAGAATGTTAATTCCGGGAATCGCTGCCTGTTCGTTCTGGGATTTTACCAGACCTGTAACTGTTACGGATTGTCCATAACCATAAAGGGAAACGAATACAGATAGCAGTAAGGACCACTGAAAACCAGTTCCGTCAAATCGTCGTAAAGTTATTTTTAACATAGGGTTGTAATAGGATTGAATACATGGATGATTGAGGTGTAGTAAACTATTAACTCTATTAATTATGTAGACAAAGTAAGGATAATTACCTTAAACAATCCAAATTTGTGAATAACTGTTTGTCCGGATTTTAGTAAATTTAGATGTAACTAGTTAGTTTAAAGCATGTTGTTTCATTCAGCAGGAAAAGCTCATATTCATTGTTCTTGGCACCAAATGAATACATATGACAACCCGGATTATCGGGAACAAGATTATTACAATGTATTCTCCGTTTCTTTTTGCAATTCTGAACTCTTTAAATTTACTTTGTCTATAATTTTAATAGATTATTCCGCAGTGAGCCACCCATTTGCCGGAATGCCGTTTTGAACATGATATTCCATCCGCAGGAGTCCTATGATTTTAGAAAAAGCATTTTATGTGGGCGGGGACAGGATCGCCAAAATAACAGTCCGGGGAAAGTTTACAGCAAGCTGCGATGAAATAACGCTTGATTTCGAGTTTTTGATCAAGGAAAAATACGACACCGACTTCCGGCAGCCGATCGGCGAAAACCATCCGCAGTACTGGAAACTTAAAAAGGCCAGTTCCGGCAGGTCCCAGTTACTGCAACTTGAATACAGCGGAATTTCCCGCAAGCAACTCAGAGAAGCCATTTCAGCATTTAAAGTACAGGTTGGACCGGGTAACAGTCTGGCGTATAAAATTCCGATTGAGGAAAAGATAAAATACCTGAAAGGAATGCGTACGACCGCATCGAGCCGGCGGGTATCGCAAGTAGCTTGAATGCGATATGCATTTTCTTCAGATTGCCAGAAAGTCGTTACCGGTTCTTTTGTCAGCTTTTGCCCTGTTTGCGTTCCGTGTGTTTCTCAGAAACCGGAAGCTGCAGTACAGCAAAATCCTGCCAGGCCAGACAGGGTGATCATCATGGCCGATGATCCGGGCAGCAAGGTGATGAAGGTGAAGCCATTGACAATGTATATGCCAGGAAACAAGAGCCAAAATAGGGGTTTCCAATTCGGTTCCCAATGGACTATTGCATAAAAATAAACATTTTCAAGAGTACGGGCATTATCGCATACAGATACCCGGCAAAACCAGTAATCAGGCCGGAAAAGCCGGAATCCTTGAAACGGAAAGCCGGCAGCAGTTATTTAAAATTGAAGCCGATTTACAAGGACGGCCGGAAAGTTATACCGACAGTTACTTTCCGGAATGGGGGGTAAAAACCTTCAGAATGAACGGAAAGAAAAAATTATTAAAAACAAAACCTTAAAAATTATCGCTATTCACTTTTTTATATGAGGGCAATGTCTTTACTTTGTCTATAAAGTTAATAGAGTAATTCGTCAGCCACCGGCGGATTGTTCTCAATTGTTTTAAATTTTCCTGGTTATGAATCTTGATTCTGAAAAGATCACTTCAGCTGATCCTATGGTGGCTTCTTCTGCAATTCTTCCGATCTCTCAAAAGGGCTGTTGTTGATCCGGTAAGGCATTTTTTGTCGCGCTGCGTTTCACATGTTCCTGTTTCCGGCTGCCTTGTAAATGCAGTCTTCCAGTCTGTTTACGGCTTTAACTTTCTTTACTTTCCTATGAAAATATATGTATCTGCTTTGCTTGCTTTAATGGGTTCTTCCGGGGTTCACGCGCAGAAACATCAGGCAAATGATTCCCGGCCGAACATCATCCTGATTATGGTGGACGATCTGGGTTACTCGGATATCGGTGCATACGGTTCCGAGATCCAAACGCCCAATCTGGATCAGCTGGCGGCGGAGGGCATCCGGTTTCGTGAATTTTACAACAATTCCATTTGTGCGCCCACGCGTGCCTCGCTGATTACCGGTCAGTATCCGCACAAAGCCGGTGTGGGTTATTTCAATGTAAACCTTGGCCTGCCTGCCTATCAGGGTTATTTGAACAAAGAGTCGCTTACGTTCGGGGAAGTGCTTCGGAATGCGGGTTACAGCACGCTTTTAAGCGGAAAATGGCACGTTGGAAATGACAGTCTGGCCTGGCCGAACCAGCGTGGATTCGACCGTTTTTACGGTTTTATCAACGGAGCCAGCAATTATTTTGATATTGGAAAATACGGCCAGGCGCCCCCGGTTGAACTTGTCGAGAACAACAAACGCATCCATTTGCCGCCTGACAAATACCTGACGGACGAAATTGCCGATCACGCCATTACTTTCCTGGACGAGCAAAGCAAAACCTCAAAGCCCTTCTTTCTGTACCTTGCATTCAACGCACCGCACTGGCCGTTGCAGGCGCATGAAGCCGATATTTCCAAATACAAAGGCCGCTACAACATCGGCTGGGATTCACTGCGAAAAGAACGGATCAAGCGTCAAATTGAATTCGGCATTACGGATCCGAAACAGTCGGTAGCCGGCAGGGATTCCGAAGTTGCGCCGTGGGAAAATGTGCCTTATGACGAAAAACAGCTTTGGCAAACCAAAATGGAAATCTATGCCGCTATGGTCGACCGCGTGGATCAGAACATCGGAAAGCTGCGTGAAAAACTGAAAGCTCTGCGGAAAGACCAGAATACACTGATCATTTTTATTTCAGACAATGGCGCTCAGGGCGGTTACTCGGGTGCTTCGCCGCGCAGGCCGCAGCGCAATTCCGGCCCTGCCGGGACAGCCGGTTCGTATGTGTATCAGGATCAGCCGTGGGCATATGTTTCCAATACGCCGCATGCCAGTTATAAAAACAACATGCATGAAGGCGGTATCAGCGCGCCGTTTATTGCCTGGTTTCCGAAACAGATCAAAGCAAACCGCATTGTAAAAGGCACGGGGCATCTGATCGATCTTGCGCCCACGTTTTATGAGCTGGCGAAAGCTGCCTATCCTGCAACCAATGCCGGCGTGAACACGAATCCGCTTCCGGGAAAAAGCCTTGTGCCGGCACTGACAGGCAAAACGGAGCAGGTGGAACGGGCTGAGCCGATATGCTGGGAACGTGCGGGCAACAGGGCGGTAAGAAAAGGAAAATGGAAAATCGTGTCCAGTTATCCCTCTTATGCGTGGGAATTGTACGACCTGGAAAAAGACAGAGGCGAAACAAGCAACCTGGCTGCAAGCAGGACGGATATTGTAAATGAATTGTCAGCCGATTATTTCCGATGGGCCGAAAAGACAGGCGTTGTGGACTACGAAAAGATCAAACCTGCCACCCCGGTCGGAGCGCCTGTCCAGCGTCCGAACCGGCAGGCGGCCCTGGGTCTCTGATTACGTATATATCAGTGCGTTTAGTTGTTTATCTATGTTCCAAAAATCATTTTTTAACCTTTTTAATCCTTAGCTAATGAAAAAACGGACCTTGTTATCCATGCTGTTTTTTGCCCTGTTTCTGAGTACGACCGGATTTGCGCAGAAAGCATTGAAAAGAGAATTGCTGTCCTTTGAAGCATTTGAGGCCAAGCTGAAAGCAGCCGGCAAAGATGCACAGATTCTGGATGCCCGCTTGCCGGAAGAGTATGTACAGAATCATCTTGAAGGTGCCGTCAGTTTCAACATTGCCGATCAGGCGGATTTTGAAAAGAAAAGTGCCGGACTGAATAAAGACAAGCCTGTTTTTATCTATTCCATTGGTAACGGGCGCAGCGGTATTCTTGCCGAGGATCTGAGAAAAGCAGGTTTTAAAGACGTTACCGAAATTCCCGGCGGCCTTAGCAAATGGATCGGTCTGGGCAGGCCGGTTATTTCCACCGTAGGAAAAGGGCTTTCGCTGGATGAATACACGGCTTCTTTAAAAAGCGACAAACTCGTTCTGGTCGATTTCGGCTCGCGTTACTGCCCGGGCTGCAAGCGTCTGGACCCAACGATCGATTCAATCAAAACGGAACAGGCATCCAACGTTAAAGTCATTAAAATCGAAGCATACGAGAACAAATCGCTGGTGAAAGAACTGGGTGTAGTCGGCCTTCCGACGCTGATCCTTTACCGCAACAACCGGGCAATCTGGGAGAAAAAAGGCGGAGCCAGTAAAGCTGAAATTGAGAAAATCCTGAAAGAACAGGCATTGTAACAAGGCAGAACCCGTTTTTTTTAATTCCCCGGTCTGTCAATCGGATCGGGGAATTTTTCATGATCTGATTATCGGCTCCTGCCGTCTTCCCTGATTTTTTTCAATGCAGCGGCCAGCTCCTTTACGATTTCGGGATGCATTCCCGCCAGATTGTTTTTTTCACCGATATCGTTTTTCAGATCATACAATTGCGGCAGCGAATCCCTGCCGGTTTCGGTTCCGGTGAGTTTCTGGACTTTCGGCCCTTCGGATGGTTCAATGTATTTCCAGGAACCTTTGACCAGCGAAAATCCTCCGCCTTGTTCCACAAGTATTTCTCGGCCTTTGGCAGATTTTCCGGTAAAAACAGCAAATAAATCCTGGCTGTCCGGCGCATCTTGTTGCGACAGTTTCTGATTGAAAAAGGATGCGAAAGAGGCAATGAGGTCAATCTGGCAAACCAGCGCGTCCGATCTCGAACCCGGCTTGACAATGCCCGGCCATCTTACAAGAAAAGGAACCCTTGTGCCCGCTTCAAAAGCACTGCTTTTTCCGCCCCGTAACGGCCCGCGCGGATTATGTCCGTTCAGTTGTGTCACGGCTCCGTCGTCATAACCGTCGTCCAGAACAGGCCCGTTGTCACTTGAAAAAAGGATCAGCGTGTTTTTGGCAAGACCCAGCGTTTCCAGCTTTTTCAGGATTCTGCCGACGGTCCAGTCTAGCTGCAAAATGGCGTCGCCGCGTAGACCGAGGCCGCTTTTACCTTTAAACTGCGTACTCGGCATGCGCGGCACGTGAATGTCATTGAGCGAGAAATATAAAAAGAACGGCTGCTTGCTGTGTTGTTCAATGAAATTCTCTGCACGATCCACAAAAACATGCGCGATTTCTTCATCGGTCCAGCGCGCTTTTTTTCCGCCTGTCATATATCCGATCCTTCCGATGCCGTTTACGATGGTGTTGTTATGGCCGTGATCCGGAGAAGCGTGCAGTTTCAGCAGTTCCGGGTTTTCCTTTCCGGTTGGTTCGCTGCCTATTTTTTGCTGATAACTTACTTCAATCGGGTCGGAAGCTTCGAGGCCAACCACTTCCTGATTTTCAATAAATACAGTCGGAACCCTGTCGCCGGTGGCCGGAAATATAAATGAATAATCAAACCCGACCGCATCCGGGCCTTTTGCTATGGGCTGGTTCCAGTTGATCTTCTTGCCGTTTTCACCCAATCCCAGATGCCATTTGCCGACTGCGCCGGTTTTGTAGCCTGCTTTTTGGAAAACTGAAGGCAAAGTCGCGTTTTCTGCAGAAATGATCAATGCCGCGTCGCCGGGAAGGATGTTTGTACCGGATTTCCGCCACGGATATTCGCCTGTCATCAGCGCATATCTGGACGGCGTGCAGGTTCCTGATGTCGTATGTGCATTGGTAAAAAGCATTCCTTCGCGTGCCAGCCGGTCTACGTTGGGCGTGCTGATTTTGGTTGCGCCGTATGCACTTAAATCTCCGTAACCCAGATCATCGGCATAAACAACAATAACATTCGGGCGGTCTTTTTTTACTACCTGGGCTTGCAGTAACGAAGGAAACAGGCAAGCCAAAAGAATGGCATGTCTGGCAAAAACGTTGTTTAAATGCATGGATAAAACGGGTTTGGTTAAAGGATTATTTGATCTGACGCTAGCAGCTAGCAGCTAACCGCTAAAAACAAGCTATCTTCCCAATGAAATCAGGTTTGAAAATACGCGGTATGCGCCTGTCACTCCGGCGGGCAACTGGCGAAACCAGCTCATGGTCGTGTAAACGTAGTTGCCTTTGCCGTATTTGGCGATGAGTATGCCGCCGTCCAGCTTTTCACAGCCCGGATCGTTGCACGAAATGACTGTTTCGTACTGGTCGGACCAGTTTTCGGGCTGGTACAGGCTGCGTTCCTGAACCCAGCCTTCAAAATCTTTCTGCGTGATCTTGTTCGGGTAATTCAGCGCCTTGGATTCTTTATTCAGGAACCGCACTTCGGAACCTTCCACGGTAACGCGCTTGCTGGAAACGGTAAAAGGGTAGGGGCCGAAATTCTTCATCAGCAAACCCTGATCCGAATTGTACTGCACGATCAGGTTTCCGCCGTTTTCTACGTATTTCAGCAAGATCGGATTAATGATTTTGAGCCTTTCCACCATGTTGTACGCTTTTACGCCTACAATGACGGCATCGTACCTTTTCAGTTTTTCGGCTGTCATATCCTGGTCTTCCAAAAGGATCACTTCATAGCCGATCTGCTGCAGACTGGCCGGAACCATATCGCCGGCGCCTTTGATGTAGCCGATCAGCTGGCCGTTTTTATGGATTTCTACCTTGACCGCCTTTGCCTTTGCCTTCGGAAAACTGACCTGCGTCGGGATATGTGCGTAACTGATTACATTCAGGCTTTGACTGAATTCATTTCCCGCTACATTTACAACGGCACTGATTTCAGTTTCATCCGCATAAGCAGGCGGAAACAGCTCAAAACCGGCATTTTGTTCGTCTCCTTTCGCTTTCAGGTTTACCGGAACGGAAAACGGTTCCGTATGCCATCCGTCCGGCAGTTTCAGCTGCAATGTGCCAGACAGATTCTCCATGCCGGACTTTACGTTCACTTTTATCTTTTTACTTTTATTTTCATTGAATAAGTAAACTTTGTTGTCCAAGGCAACATAAACCGGCGGAGTTACCGAAATCGGCTGGTAAATTTCTCCAAGGATCGGGTCTGTCTTTTGAAATACAACCGGAACTGCATACGTGATTTTATGCGCATTGATTTCGAGTTCAAAGCCGACTTCTGCTACCGGTTTGTTTTCCGCCATCCCGATTTCCTGCTGGTCGGTAACGTCAAAAAGGCCGGGACTGCTTTCTTTTTCCAGCCAGTATGGTTGCGAATATTTTGTGTCCAGCGGAATTACAGCGGTTCCCGAAAGTTCGGTTTTTTCGTTATTGACCAGTTTTATATTGGTTATAGAATCCTTCTTTTCAAATGGAAAAAGCACTTTTTTTATAATCACAGGAACCGGAGAGCGGTTTGTTGCTTCTATGGTGAAGCGGATTTTCTCACCCGGCGTGTACGTACAATCGTCCGATTTTACGGACAAAAACAATCCCAGTGCTTCCTGAATCACTTTATTCAGGTCTTTCAGCTTTTCCGCTTTCCAGGAGTCGTCCGGCAGTTTTTCAAGTTCGGACTTTATTTCCAGCAATGCAGGAACGGATGCCGAAGGGTTCACGCAGGTATAAGAACGGATTGCTTTGGTAACCAGCGCATCTACTTTTTCCGAATTCCTGACTCTGCCCCAGCTGGTGTTGATGTGGCTGAACAAATCGTCCGTTGCTTTTTCCCCTTTTACATGCTTGAAATATTCGGTAAGACTGCCGCGAAAGCCAACCGTTCCGAAGCCTTGTGTCTTGTGAACACTTCTGCTTTCTGCTGCAATTTCTCCGTATGATTTTCCGAGCAGCGGATTGAAAGTGCCGAGGTCAATGCGAACGCATTCCCTCGCGTCTTTTTCATCCACTTCATCGCGCCGCTGGTTCCACCACATGCCTGCATTCCATACAAGCCGCGTTGTTTTCCAAGGCTTTACATATTTCAGCTGTTCGGGAAAACGTTCCGGGTCTCCGGCTGCTTCAAAAGCTTCCTCGGCGAGAATCGCCGAAGCAATATGCTGCCCGTGACCCGCTCTTTCATCCGGCGGAAACCGGGTCACAATCACATCCGGCCTGAATTTGCGGATTACCCAGACCGCGTCGGAAAGCAGCTTTTCCTTGTCCCAGATCGTGAAAACCTCTTCTGCACTTTTGGAAAATCCAAAGTCAATGGCTCTGGAAAAAAACTGATGCCCGCCGTCGATCCTTCTTGCCTGCAAAAGCTCCTGTGTTCGAAGTATGCCCAGATTTTCCCGAATTTCGGTACCGATTGCATTTTGTCCGCCGTCGCCGCGTGTCAGTGAAAAGTAGGCGGTTTTATAGTGTCTTTCATTGGCCATATAAGCGATGAAAGTCGGGTTTTCATCATCGGGATGCGCTCCGAAGTACAAGATATTTCCGAGTACTTTCAGCTTTTGAATGCCCAGAAGTATTTCCGAAGAGGAAGCGCCTGACGGAACCTGCGCCCAGATATTTTTAGAAGTTGCCATTCCGGTCAATACAGTTACAAGTAAAAAATAACGGTAAAAAAGTGTTTTCATAGATTTCGAACCGGTTGGTGCCATGATGCAAAGCTGTTGTCCGCGCAATTGCATGCAGAATGGTTAAGACGCAAAGCGTATTTTTCCGGCTGCTTCCGAAAAAGCCGCAAGTACATCGTTCTGTTCGCCGGTTTTCAGCTGGCCTTTGATCTTCCTGAGAAAATCGTACAAAGGCTCGCTGTACTTATGGCCGGTTTGCTGCTGCAGATCGGCCACGGTCAGGGTATTGGCGCTGCTTTTCAGCAGGTGCAACGTGATGAAAAAATACGACACCGGTAATTTGCTTCCTTCCAGTAATGTTCCGCTTTGCAGGGTGGTCCGGAACTTACAGCTTTTGCATTGAAACTGCCGTTTTGGAGATAACCAGTAATGATGGCTGCTTCCGCATTTTTTACAGATTACTCCTTTTTTCAACCGGTATTCTTTAAATGCTTCAACCGCCAGTTCTTCGTTCCTGTAAATTTCTAAAACATCATCTGAAAGCATACACCTGATATCTATAATTACGCAGGCCTAAAATTACAAACAATTTGAAATAAAGAATATAAAGTCTATCAAATTAGTATAATTATAGGCCGGTATGATTTTGGCAGCCATCTGTATCATGCGGGTAGGCAGCCGATAAATTCATGGCGGTGGTATCCGTATAAACCGGACGTAGTTCAGGCAGCGTGCGAAAGGCGGAAATGCATCGGGCTATGTACATAAAGCAAATTAAAATTCCTATATATTTGATATATGATATCGAAAAAAGCAAAATATGCATTGAAAGCCCTGAAAGTATTGGCAGAAAAATACGCAAAAGGGCCGGTCCTCATTTCTGAAATTGCCATGCAGGAAAGGATTCCCAAAAAGTTTCTGGAAGCGATCTTGCTGGATTTGAGGAACAACGGAGTACTGCAAAGCCAGAAAGGAAAAGGCGGCGGATACATGCTGCGCATTCCGCCCGAAGAAGTCAGTTTTTCAAAAGTGCTGCGGATCATCGACGGACCCATTGCGCCGGCGTTGTGCGTGTCCATGTTTTTTTACGGCAAATGCGACGATTGCAAAGAAGAGGAAACTTGCAGCCTGAGAAGTGTACTGGCAAAATGGCGGGATGCAAACCTGGCCGTTCTTGACAATACGACGCTGGCAGACGTTCTGAAAGCGGAAAGTGAATCCAGAATGAACTTGGACAGCAGTAGCGTAAATTAAGTTCTGCTGTATCTGATCCTGATTTCTTTCTGAAAGCAGTATTTTACTTTCCGCAAGCCTGCATAAAAAACCTGTTTATGAGCAAATTGTGTCAACTAGCAAGTCTATAAAATTTGTAGATTAAATAGTTTTGTTACTTTTGCACGTACAATCTGCCATACAGAACTTATGTTTTCAAAAGTCCTTTCGCTGAGGCCCGTTTCAAAATGGTGGTATATAGCACCGGTCGGGCTGTTTTTAATTACTTTCGGTATCCTGTTCTTCAATAGTGCCTTTTTGACTGATAATGAATCCGTCAGGTCTTTTCTGGACAGTGACTTTGCTTTATACCTGCTGGTCGGGCTGGCGGCACAGCTTGTTGACGGGGCTTTGGGAATGGCATACGGCATTACTTCCACTTCTTTTCTGCTGGGAATGGGCATATCCCCGGCGGTCAGCAGCACAAGCGTTCATGTGGCCGAAATGTTTACGACAGGCGCTTCTGCGATTTCCCATCTCAAATTCAAGAACATTAACAAGAAGTTGTTCAAAAGTTTACTGATTGCCGGCGTGGCGGGTTCGGTTACGGGTGCCTATTTGCTTTCCGATGTTATTGACGGAAATGTGATCAAACCATACATTGCCTTTTATATGCTTGTTCTCGGCATTGTAATCATCAGAAAGGCCGTTCAGAAAAAACTCGTCAAGCATAAAACCAGACGCATTGGCGTTCTGGCCGCGGCAGGCGGATTTCTTGATTCAGTAGGTGGCGGGGGCTGGGGACCAATCGTCACTTCCACACTGCTGGGCCAGGGGCGTGATCCGCGCTATACCATTGGCTCCGTCAATGCTGCCGAATTCATCATTACCTTTTCAAGCGGAGTTACATTTTTGATTTTCAATGGAATAAACAGCTGGCAGGTTGTGCTGGGCCTCATTATCGGCGGCGTGATTGCTGCTCCGTTCGGAGCACTTCTGGTTGGAAAAATCAACCGCAAGGCATTGATGCTCTCCATCGGGATTCTGGTTATTGGTCTGAGTTTGCGTACTATTCTTCAAAGCACCGG
Source organism: Dyadobacter sediminis (assembly GCF_005860765.1). Taxonomy (GTDB): domain Bacteria; phylum Bacteroidota; class Bacteroidia; order Cytophagales; family Spirosomataceae; genus Dyadobacter; species Dyadobacter sediminis. The sequence continues at coordinate 995,692 of NZ_VCEI01000025.1, forward strand.
CATCATTTAAGAAGTCGGGATTGCTTGTCTGAAAGCTCAGATAAAGAAAGGCGGTTTTCGGCTTGTCCGATCGGTGTTCGGGTTTTGGTGGTACGTTCTGCAACTTTTCGGTTTATATAGCGGCCAATTACTTCATGCGCTTTCATATCATTCTGTCGATGCTTACATTTGCATACTCTATAAAGTTGATAGAGTTTAACAAAGTGTAACTGCTTACATAAAATGGCCATGAACAATACTTACCAATTGAAACTGACTTACCCTAAAACGTTTAACCTGTACAACATCACATCGCTTGTTGAATCCGTAAACGGCGTTCGCATTCAGCACCTTAATTTTATCAGTAAAGGGAAGAACGTAGCCGGCATCCTGATATTCGAAGCGTCTGACCTTCTCAAATTCAACTCCGTTGTACGACTGATTAAAAACAAAAAGGGAGTACTCGTTGAAGAGGGTTCCAGTGTCAAGTGTTAACGAAAAAGCATCCTGCCGCGAAACAGCTTCTTACAGTCCGTTTCAGTTAACAGAAAGTTATATCCGGTTATCTTTCAAGAAAAACTTTGCCGAATGCAGGAACCATGTAATTGAAGCAAATTAGGACAGCACTTCCCGGATTTCTGTAAGCGTTTATGAGATGACAAGCCAAAGTTTCAGAAGGAATGCCACGGAACCAATCGCTGTAAAAAACATCCCGGCTTTCCTTTTCTGAAGAGCCTGTATCGGACAGATATTTCAGAAAAAAAGCCGGGATATCACTTTTGGTATTCAGGGAAAATTATACTTTGGCCGAATGCGGTATAAGTCTGCGTTGAAGATGTTTTTCTGGAATGAAGCAGATCATCAATGGTCGTCTGAATCCTCTTTATCCTTTTCCTGACCGTTATTTTCATCCGAAGCAATCTTCAGAAGCTTCTTGGCCAGTTTTTTAGCCGATTTCCGGATTGCCTTTTCTACTTTCTCCGACTGTTCGCCCGTCAGGTCCAGCTTGATATGTACTGCGCTGGAGATATTGGCTGCCAGCTGCTTTTCACTTTTTTTCATAACCTTCTTTATGATGTTAATAATTTTAGTTTATCGTACCTGTAAAGATAGGGTATGATTCTGCATTACTTATATTATCATTTGCAAGGCGTTCATCGTCAGTAGTAAATAACAATATTTTATTTCCGGAAAGTTGTCAGCACGTAAATACTTCCGAAAAAGTAAATGTTATTTGTGATCGCCGATCATATCTTCCCAGCGGTAATAATGAAAAACCTTTCCTTCCGACATCACTACGAACAGGCCTTTCGGAAACTGCGGCAGAATGGGCGTGCTGGTGACCTCGGAACCGTCACTCTGATGGGCGGCTACTTTTACAATTTTCACCAGCGGATGCGTGTTCGGGTTATTGGTTTCCCCTTCCCGCCTGAAAATATGGAACTGGTCGGCGCCCTGATCTGAAATCAGGATAAATCCGGTTTTCGGTCCTGTTTTGTAAATGGAAATTCCTTCGTTGTCTTCTGTAAAACCTTTGTTCGGAATCAGTGCAAGTTGTCTGTCCGTACTGTCCGGATCGGCATGATACTTGCGTACGCCCACTTGTTCGTCGGAATAATAAACAAAACCCAGTTCATTGTCTACAGCTATGGACTCTATTTCCTTCTTGCCGCTGTATTTTCCGAATTTGCGGACAAGCGTGCCTTTTACATTTCCGGTTCCGTCGTCCTGAAGGCGGTATTGCCAGAGGTATCCGTCAGCCGGGCCGTTCTTGCGGCCTACGATTGCGAAAATGGCTTTGTCGGACGGACGTGTATAAAGTGAAATTCCCATCGGTGCCTGCATGGAATCACCTTTGAAAACTTCAATGCCGCCATGGTCAACAGCTTTCATGTCAGGCAATGAAAAAATGCGGATCTGATTGGCTTCCCGTTCCGTAACAACGGCAATGTCCACGGTCTTTCCGCCGAGCGTGAGTCCGTAGGCGATGTCAACGTTGTTTGGCCGTTTGAGGTTTCTTACCACTTTGTCATTCAGAACTTTGCCTTTCATATTATAAACGTACAATGCGCCGTCCTGATCTTTGTCCGTCCCGATGATGAGGCTTTCGGAAGGATTCGCATGGTTAAGCCAGATGGCAGGATCATCCGTATCGTGAACAACGGAATCGGTAACAACGACCGGCTGAATGACCGTGCTGTCTGCGCCAGCCGGTTTTGAATCAGCCTTTTTTTCCGAATTCTGTCGGTTACAGGCGGTTAATGCTATTATAAAAAGGATTGTACTTACTGAAAATGACTGCATGCTTTTTGGGGATAAATACTAAAAATCGTTTGCCCGGAATTTCGGGCAAACGCGTCTGTTTTTTTGGTACTGGCTATTGAAAACCTATTTGGTCAGGTCAAATTTAAGGCCCATGTTGAATCTCGGACGATAATATTCCGCCTGAACGGTTCTGGAAGAAATGCTCTGGTAATAGCGCAGCGGCTGGTTTGTCAGGTTGTTCGCTTCTGCAAAAAGCCGGAGGTTTTTGGTGATTTTGAAAGCGGCGTTTGCATCCAGAAAAAACTGTTTGTCATAATAAATATCATCAAAATCGCTTCCGCCCAGTGCATCCAGATAAGCAGCAGTATAGTTGGCTGAAACGCGAGCCGTAAAACGCTTGTCTTCCCAGGAAAGGGACGCATTGAACATGTGCGGTGCGGTTCCCGGCAGCGTTACGTTGGTGCGGGCTTCGCCGTCTTCATTGTAAACGCCGTCGGCAAATGATTTGGTAAAGGTATAATTGGCATAAATCCCGAAGTTTTTCAAAAAGCCGGGAAGGAAGTCCAGCTGACGCTGAAATGCCAGTTCAAAGCCGAATACATGCACGTTTTCACCGTTGCGCGACTGGAAAAAATCCCATTGTTCGCCGGCTGCTACCGGATTTGTGCTGCCCGGAAAATTGTTGGCAAAATCAACTGTGGTGTACTGCTGGTTCCGGTACGTGTAGATAAAGTTTTTCAGGTTTTTATAAAACACCCCGCCTGAAATCAGACCGACCGATTCAAAATAGTTTTCAGCCATGAAATCATAGTTCCACGAATAAGTAGCTTTCAGGTCCGGATTCCCTGCCCTGATTTCCTTGTCGCCCGGGATGGTGCTCAGGGTAGGGGCGAGGGCATAGTAATTGGGGCGTGCCAGTGCCGTAGTCGCCGCAGCTCTCAGGATAAAGTTTTCAGTAGCGTTGTACTTGAAGGAAAGATTGGGCATTACGTTCAGGTAACTGTTTTTGACGGTACGCTGTCCGGTCAGTTCTTCTTCGTCCAGAATGACGTTTCCGGTATAATCAATGCCCGTATTTTCCAGCCTGGTACCGAGGATCATCGTCAGTTTGTCTGTAAAATCCTGGTCCCAACGCACGTAACCTGCTACAATGTTTTCATTTGCATGGTAATTGACGCCAAGGTATTCACTCGGCACGGCTTCCGATTCAAATAGGGCGGTATTCGTAAGATTCAGTCCGCCCAGAAAACTTTTGCTGGCAAATACGCCCGGAACGAGGTGCGATCCGGCCTGGAAATTGTTGCCGGCCCAGTTTACGGTTCCGGTGCTTCCCAGGTTACTGATCTGATCCTCATTCACAGGCGAATATTCATAAAAAATGTTGTCGCGATCCTTGGTTTTCAGCCTCAGCCGGCCTCCGAGTCTCAATCGTCCTTTCCGGCCTTCAATTACAGAAAACGGGAAGCGCACATTTACTTTGGCTCCAAGTTCGGTTTCTTTGGTAAAATCATGATTTTCGGAAATCTCCTGAAGTCCCGATGCAAGCGGGTCAAAGTCTGTTGCTGTAAAAAGCGGCGCGCGGCTGTTGCCGTTGTAAATCAATGCATTTCCACCTTCACGGAAATTGATATAACGCTCGTTCGGACGGTCTTCACTGGCAGTAGAATAACTTACACTCCAGTCCAGATCCACTTTCGGGCCCAGCAGATGATCGCCTTTCAGTGAATAGTTCTGTACGCGCTGGTCTTCCAGCCTGGCGCCGTTGTTGCGGCTGTTGGCGATCCCGCCTTTGGTTTGTCTTCCGATGCGGCCCTCAAAACCTGTAATCTGATTGTCGTCATTGTATACCGGTTCAATATTGTCCATGCGCAACCGGTAGCGGTTTTCGCGGTCGTCGCGCCAGTTGTACATGGCATTGGCCGTTATGGTGCTGTTCTTGCCCAGCTTGAAATCAAACGCTGCCGACAAACTTCTCCGGATCCTCTGGACATCATATTTCCTGATATCGCTTTCATTGATATAAACATTTCCGAAATCATCCTGTGCCCAGGAAGCTTCTACATCGTCGGAACCGTAATTGTTGTTGTTGTACGATCCGCTCAGAACCATTCCGATTTTACTTTGTGCAAAACGGTTGGCATATACAAATCCGCCGGTATACAGCGCTTTGCCGCGGATCGGGTTGAGGCCGCCGGAAAGCGTTCCTGAAAAACGCTGGCCATTCGGTGCCGATCGCGTGATCAGATTCACCGAACCGCCGATGGCATCCGCATCCATATCCGACGTAAGCGTTTTGTTGACTTCAATCGTCGAGATCATATCCGACGGGATCAGGTCCATTTGCACACGGCGGTTATCGCCTTCCGCAGAAGGAATGCGGTCTCCGTTCATGGTGACGGAGTTAAGTTCCGGCGCAAGTCCGCGGATAATGATGTTTCTTGCCTCGCCCTGATCATTCTGCATCGTAACGCCTGAAACGCGCTTTAATGCGTCGCCAATGTTGGCATCCGGAAAACGTCCGACCTGATCTGAAGAAATGATGTTGCTGATATTTTCATTGTTGCGCTGCTGATTAAGCGCTCTGGCCTGTCCTTTGAGCCGGTCGCCCAGTACGACCACTTCTTTCATATCCAGACCGCCTTCCTGCATCACAAGAATCGCAGAAGCATTCTGGCCTGCCTGTACTGTTACATCCTGAAAATAGTTCTGATAGCCGATGTAAGTAGCTTCCAGTTTGTAAGTGCCGGGCGCTACGTTGAGAAACTCGAACTTGCCGTGCACATCCGAGATGGTATACTGGTTGCCGGGCGTGATTTTCAGCGTTGCGCCGGGAAGGGACAATTTCTGCGCATCCATAATGCTTCCGGTAATCAATCCTTTCTGGCCGAATGCTGAAATGCTCAACAGCAATGCAAGCAGCAGCGTCAACTGAGATTCTGGCAGTAAAACTTTTTTCATAACTTCTTTTTTGATTCGGCCACAAAGGTCTCCGCGAGGTATTACCATTGTGCTAACCAAATGTTATGAAATCGTTAAGGAAAGCTCGCAACGGATAAGAAGCGTTTTTCCGGGCAGTAGGAAAGGATTTAAAGAAATGAAGCCAACGGCTATTTACCTGAATATGCCTGTGAATGCAACCATTCGTCCGGCTTCCGGAAAATGCTCGTGTCCGGTTTTCGTCTCAGGTCCGGCGTTTTTATCATTTGGCTCAAGTTGTTGCTGACCGTAATGAAGCAGGCTCCAGTTTCCGTCGAAATCTTCGACCAGCGCGCTCATGGTCTCCACCCAATCGCCCGAGTTCATGTATTTGATCCCGTTTATTTCACGGATTGCAGGATGATGGATATGCCCGCAGATCACGCCGTCACAATTTTTTGCCCTGGCCAGCTCGGTGAGTTTTTCTTCAAAATCGGTCATGTAATTGACCGCCATTTTTACCGAGTGCTTGATGCGCTGCGACAACGAATAATAGGGTAGGCCGCGGTATTCCCGGTACCGGTTGTAAAATTTATTCAGCATCAGCAGAAACGTATACCCGATGTCGCCCAGATAGGCCAGCCATTTCAGGTGCGTTGTAACGGAATCAAAGACATCGCCGTGCGTGATGTAAAAGCGTTTGTCGCCGGAATGAAGAATGTAGTCTTTTCTGATCTGAAAGTGCTTTCCAAGTCGCAGCGGCACAACCTGATCCAGAAAATCGTCGTGGTTTCCGCGTATACAAATGACTTTGGTTTTATCTTTTTCGATCATTTTCAGCACCCTTTTGAAAAAGAGCGTGTGTTTTCTTTTCCAGCTACCGTATTTTTTCAGCTGCCATGCATCAATAATGTCACCGTTCAGGATGAGTTTTTTGCACGAATACCTTTTAAGGAAACTGGTCACTTCATCCGCCTTTGCAGCACTGGCGCCGAGGTGTAAATCGGAAATGATGATTGTTTGAAAACTTGTTGCATGTGTCATGCTACAAATATTCTCATTTTATATTACCAGGATATGACGCACACATTATCAGATAGTTAACTTTTCAGCTATGCATTTCCGATAAAAGCTTGTAAATGGCTTCCTGCGACCGGATTCCGTCCGGGGAAACTTTCAGCGGAACATTTTTCAGGTCTTTGTCGATGCGAACGGCCTGCAGCGTATCTTCCCACTGGATGGAAATGATCTGCATGATCTCTTTTTTGAGTGTTTCATCATAAACCGGGAAGCTGACTTCAATGCGTTTGTAGATATTGCGGTTCATCCAGTCCGCCGAACCCATGTACACTTCATGATCGCCGCCGTTGGTGAAGATGAAAATACGTCCGTGTTCCAGAAAACGGTCCACAATCCGCTTTACCGTAATGTTTTCACTCTGGCCGGCAATGCCCGGTACCAGCCGGCATATGCTTCGGACAATCAGGTTGATTTTTACGCCGGCGTTGGACGCTTCATAAAGTCTGTTGATCAATACTTCTTCTTCCAGATTGTTGAGTTTGATGGTTACCCCGCTTTCCAGTCCGTTTTTGGAATTGACAATTTCGCGGTCCAGCAACTGAAGGAATCTGTTCTGAAGGTTAAACTGTGCGACAAGCAGATGTTGAAACGAAAGTTTGTCCGTAATTTCCGGCCTCTTCTTTTTACTTAAAAACCGAAATAGCTTTTTCACTTCTTTCAGCATCGGCTGGTGGGCCGTCAGTAAAATGTGATCCGTATAAAACCGGGCAGTGCCTTCGTTCAGGTTGCCCGTCGCAAGCAGGCCGAGCAGCGGAAACCGGTCATGTCTTCTTTTCACCAGTGCAAGCTTTGCATGTACCTTTATGGAGTTGACGCTGTGAACGATCCTGACGCCCGCCGCTTTCATTTTCTTTGACCAGCGAATGTTGTTGGCTTCGTCAAACCGGGCTTTCAGCTCCACAAGGACTACGACCTTTTTGCCGTTTTTGGCCGCACTGATCAGCGCAAGCGCTATTTTGGAATCATGCGCCACGCGGTACATGGTCGTATACACTTCCTCCACTTCCGGATCAATGGCGGCTTCGTTGAAAAACCTTAATATGGTATCGTAAGTCTGATAAGGCGCATGCACCATCAGATCCTGCCTCGCCATGGTGTCAAATAAAGTTGTATACTGATCCATTCCGCCCATTTTGCGGATCATTGGCCATTCCGGGTACGCATGCAGCTGATTTTTAACGGGCAATGAAGCAAGGTCTTTCGAGTTATGGTATTTTCCGCCCTGCAGTACGGATGCATGTTTCAGTTCAAATATGTCAATGATGGTTTCCAGATGATGCGGCGGCAAACCGGGTTCATACAAGAAGCGGGTGGGCAGTCCGTATTTTCGCTTGCGCAACTGCCTTTCCAGGATTTCCGTCATATCCGGACCTTCATCGTCCAGCAAATCCAGTTCGGCATCCCGGTTTACCTTTATATTATACGATTCAATGTGCGTGGCTTTTGGAAAAAGGCTTTTTAGATTTTGTTTGATAATTTCATCCAGAAAAATGACATAATCTTTACCGTCACACCGGAATTTTACAAAGCGGTCCAGATGGTCAGTCGGAATATTGACTACGGCCAGATGTTCCTGCTCTTCCTCGTTTTTGTAAATGACAAGAATATAAAGCATATCATTTTCCAGAAAAAAGGACGTTTTTTCTTTCAGCAAAACGGGCTGTAAGAGTCCGGCAGCCTGACAAAAGAAATACGCTGTTGTTTGAGCAAAAAGAGTTTCAGGGATTTTTTCCTGGTAACAGAAATGGATGCCGGCCTGGCGCAGTTCAGGAATAACAGATTCGTTTAACGTTTTTCCAAACCGGTTTTGCTGACTGTGGATAATCTCCGTTGCCTGGTCGTAAATTTTGTTTTCCGAATCCTGCTGCTTGTTCCGCAGCATCACAGGCATGCGTACCCGGTAAAATTCATCCAGATTTGATGAAAAAATAGACAGAAACTTGATCCTTTCCATCAGCGGTACCATTTCGTTTGATGCTTCCATCAAAACGCGCTCATTAAAGGAAAGCCAGCTCAGGTCACGGTTGAAATAAGTATATTTTTTCATCAGAGATAATTGGTTTGATCAGCAATTCGGATTCATAAAAAGGATAGATGCGGAATGGAAGGGATTTTATTTCAGGTATACGGCAATTTTTTCTGCTTGCCGGTTTACTTTTTAATTATCTGTTCATCCGATGTCAGTTCAATTAAAAAATCAGGGAAGTAACATTGCCTTACAAAATGTATATTCCTAACCCGATATGGATCAGATGATAATGAGTAAGCATTTCCCGGTAAAAATCGCGCCAGAGAAATGCTTGCGGATGAGAGTCAGGATGATCAGGGAAAAAACAGCCTGCTTCCGGATTGTATCTTTATCCATTCCAGAAGCCAGTGAACTATGATGCCGGCTAGAATCAGCAGTGAAAGCCGCTTTGCATTTCTTTTCATGAATGGCCAGGTTTTTGGTAGGAAAGTGTATGCTATTTTACTGCATTGTTTACAGTAAAGATTCAGGATACGAGCGCCAGGCCGCAGAGTTGTTTGTATTCCTTAATGGCTTTTCTGACTTGTTTTTCGGTTATGCCGCTGTACTGATATTGCAGTATGCTGCACTGATCGGCATCGAGCCTTTTCAGCTTCCAGAACTGGGGATGTGTTTCGGTAATGGGAAGGTGAAATTCATTTTCCCGGGGATCTTTGATCAATACTTCGATTCGGATTCCGCTTTTTGTAAAATCCGGTTTATCCTCCTCACTTACAATGACTTTGGCTTCACGTCCCGCTGCCAGGCTATATACTTTTTCCAGTTTCATTTCGGATCTTTTACTTCAAAACACAAATTTATACAATGAAATGAACGCGGCCAGGGGCTTAACAATATGATAATTTTGGGCATTCTTTTTCCATGTATGAACTCCTTAAAAGCCAGTATGATAAAAGGATTGTTTGCTGTCCTGTTTTTTGTTGCGGGCTGGATTTTCGGAATTAATATTTTTTAAAATCCGGTTTTAGGAATAGCTTTACAGCAACTTTAGGGGTGTCCCGAATGCGGACTGAGATAATACCCTTTGAACCTGATGCAGCCAGTACTGCCGGTAGGGAAAAGTAAAAGGTACGTTCACGGTATCTTTATCAATCTTTCACAAGGTCCATTCCTGAAGTTTTTTTATAAAAATTTATTCAGAATGGAAATCAGCATCAATCAGCAGCGTACGGAAATTCCCGAGCATTTTTCAGTCGAAGAACTTTTGAACAGGCTGTCCGCAGGTTCTGCTTCCGGCATGGCCGTTGCCATCAATCAAGCCATTATACCCAGAAAGCAATGGCCCGTTCACATGCTCCGTCCGGACGATAAAATCATTCTGATCAAGGCTACACAAGGCGGGTAAACCAAAAAGGAATTGCCGGAAATCAGAAAAATTATCGAAACGAAACAGCATGTGAAATGAAGCTGATCATCATAACCGGTCCGGAATTTATTCCGGATGAAGCCAGGATTATCAATCATCTTTTTTATAAAGGAATGGCCTGTTTGCATCTCCGCAAACCGGAAAGCAGCGAAGCGGAATTCAGTGCATTGCTGGAACAGATTGATCCCGGTTTTCTTGATAAAACAGCCATTCACCAACACCATCATCTGGCCGGAAAGTTCGGAATCAATAGGCTGCATTTTACAGAACAAAACCGGATACGGACTTCGCCGGAACAGCTTGAATTGTTTGTTGAAAAAAAATATGTACTGAGTACTTCGGTTCATCAGGTGAACGACATCGGTAAGCTTTCCCTGCATTTCAGCTACACCTTTTTCGGGCCGGTATTTGACAGTATTTCAAAAAAGGGCTATCATACTTCATTGCCTGAAGCCTTTTATATTGATAAAGAGTTAAAGAAAATTCCCGTGATCGGGCTGGGCGGAATTGCAGCAGCAAACCTTGAAAAAGCAAAAGAAATGAATCTGGACGGCGTAGCGGTTTCAGGCGCTTTATGGCAGAATCCTGCGCATGCAGCAGAAAATTTCACAGGCCTGCAAAACGGAATAAAACAGCTAAGCAAAATTAATTAACAGCCTGAAAAATGATCGACAAACTGCAATTCATTTCCAGTGAAAGCAACGGCATAACGCATATTGAAAGCATTCAGAATGCGCTGGACGCCGGCTGCAAATGGATACAGCTGCGTATTAAAAACCAGTCTCCGGAAGTGATTTTACAAATCGCTTGTGAAGCTGAAAACCTTTGTAGACGCTATCAGGCCAAACTGATCATCAATGACTATGCGTCCGTTGCCAAAGCCGTAAATGCTTACGGCTTGCACCTGGGCCTGAACGACATGCCGATCGCAGCTGCAAGAAAAATCACAGGAAACAACATGCTCATCGGCGGCACGGCCAATACGTCCGACGACATCTTGAACCGGATAAAAGAAGGGGCGGATTATGTGGGCCTGGGCCCGTTCCGTTTTACTTCGACCAAACAGAATCTCAGTCCGGTTCTGGGTCTGGAAGGGTATAAAAGCCGGATGGAAATGCTCAGGCAGCTTGGCTGTTCCGTGCCTGTTATTGCGATCGGCGGTATTACTGCGGAAGATATTCCGGAAATACTGGAAACGGGCATTTACGGCGTGGCCATGTCGGGCGCCATCCAGTTTGCCGAAAACAAGAAAGATCTGATCAGTACAATAAATAACTTACTATGTTGAAAATAGCGGACAAGGAATTTTCGTCCCGTCTTTTTACCGGAACCGGAAAGTTCAGTTCATTGCCGTTGATGCAGGAAGCATTGTTTGCTTCGGAATCCGAACTGGTTACGGTTGCATTGCGGCGGGTGGATTTAAGCAATCAGAAGGAGGATTTACTGGCATACCTCAAACATCCGAAAATGAATTTACTGCCCAATACTTCCGGCGTACGAACGGCGAAAGAAGCTGTTTTCGCGGCACAGCTTGCAAGGGAAGCACTGGAAACGAACTGGCTGAAGCTGGAAATCCATCCGGACCCTAAATACCTCATGCCCGATGCGGTTGAAACCTTGCTGGCCACCGAAGAACTGGCCAAGGCAGGTTTTATCATTTTGCCTTACATCCATGCGGACCCCGTTTTATGCAAGCGACTTGAAAATGCAGGAGCTGCTGCGGTAATGCCGCTGGGTTCTCCGATCGGCAGCAACAAAGGGCTGAAAACCATTGATTTCCTGGAAATCATTATCGAACAAAGCAACATTCCGGTCATTGTCGATGCCGGAATCGGTTCGCCTTCGGATGCTGCCCGAGCCATGGAAATCGGTGCGGATGCCGTGCTGGTGAATACGGCCATTGCTGTTTCCGAAAACCCGGTGCAAATGGCAGTTGCTTTTAAAATGGCCGTGGAAGCAGGCAGAATGGCCTTTACCGCCCGACTTGCCAGACAAGAAACTTATGCTGTTGCCAGCAGTCCCCTAACCGCCTTTCTGGATGAAGAATTTTAACGATCTATTTGAAACATACCGTTGGGACGAAGCAAAGGAAAGTATTTATTTCAAAACAAAAAACGACGTAGAGCAAGCGCTGAATTCGCCTAAACGAACGCTGGAAGATTTCAAGGCGCTTGTTTCGCCTGCCGCGGCTCCGTACCTGGAACCGATGGCGCAGCTCAGTCACAGGATTACGCAGAAGCGTTTTGGCAAAACGGTCCAGTTGTTTATTCCGCTTTACCTTTCCAATGAATGCACGAATATCTGCACCTATTGCGGGTTCAGTCTGAATAACAAGGTAAAAAGGCGGACTTTGACGGAAAATGAAATAGTACAGGAAGTGGCTGTAATTAAAAGCATGGGTTACGAGCATGTACTGCTGGTTACGGGCGAGGCCAACCAGACCGTGCATGTGGAATATTTCAAAAAAGTACTGAAACTGATCCGTCCGTTTTTTGCTCAGGTTTCCATGGAAGTGCAGCCGCTGGACACCGATGAATATACGGAACTGATTCCGCTGGGCCTTACGTCCGTTCTGGTTTATCAGGAAACCTATCATAAAGCGGATTACCGCAAACATCACCCGAAAGGAAAGAAATCCAGTTTCGATTACCGGCTGGAAACGCCGGACAGGCTCGGGCGCGCCGGGATCAATAAAATGGGACTTGGTGTACTGATCGGTCTGGAAGACTGGCGTACGGACAGTTTCTTTACTGCTTTACACCTCCAATACCTTGAACGAACTTACTGGCAGACACGTTACAGTTTGTCGTTTCCGCGTCTGCGGCCGTTCTCAGGCGGATTACAGCCGAAAGTGGAAATGAGCGACAGGGAACTGGTGCAACTGATCTGTGCTTACCGCTTGTTGAATGAAGAACTGGAAATTTCGTTATCGACAAGGGAAACCGAACAGTTCCGGAACCATTGCGTTCCGTTGGGAATCACTTCCATCAGTGCCGGTTCCAGAACAAATCCGGGCGGATACGCTGTTGAGCCCGGCTCGCTGGAACAGTTTGAAATTTCAGACGAACGCAGCCCGCAGGAGATTGCAGAAATGATCCGGGCGAAAGGTTATGAGCCGGTCTGGAAAGACTGGGACAGAGTACTGCAATGAAAGGTAAATGATTGCGGATCAAAAGTTTATTGGCCATATTCAAACTATTTATTGAACGTAAATGGCCCTGAAATGAACATGAGGCGGACGTACACGCATTTTTTCGTTTTTCTCAAAATCCGTAGATCCTGAAGCATTGATTTTGGTATAATAATTTGATAGTCTTACACAAAAATAATACTATCTAAAATTATGGACTCCATCAGAATGTACCTCGACCTGATTTACGACGATGATCAGACCCTGTTGTTGGATGATGAGATTTTGAATGACTTCGCCGGGTCTTATATGGTGTTCGATCACGAACTGGTACCGCAGGCCGGTGACATTGTCAATCTGGAAAATGCAGAAATACACGATGCGCCGAATTACTGGTATCAGAAAGACAGCAAAGAATACCATGCAACGCTGGCCGTTCTCCGAAAGGACTGGAAAGTTGATTATATTGAATTTTCCGGTAACTGCATTGTTATTCATCTTGTTTTTAATACCGACCAGAATACCGCGATGAAAATCATGCTTCCCAAATACTGATTCCCGGCAGCCTTACTATTCAGCATCTGCCAAAATACCCTGAGTCTATCCGGCTGGTCATTTCTTTTCGGCTTCCGGTAAGCAGCTCATTCTGACCTTCGATTTCAAAGGAAACCCGCCTGGATTGCGTTCTGTAAAATCTGCAATTATTTAGCAATTAAATTATAATATACTAATATTCAGCAATTAAGCATAAAGTTGGTATGGCAATGAATTCATCAGATGCGGGAATTATAAGCAGGGTATAGAAAAAGATTCTACAATTTAATCCCTGAATTTGGGTCAAATAGCAAATGGCACAATATCTGAATACGTAATTTCAGTATAACAAACCATGTAATGTCCAAATTACGAACAGACGGGCAAATCAGTTTGATTGCCACTGGAAAGGATTAGCCGGACATTGCAAAAAATAAATGCATTTATCATGAATGACAAGAATATCATCAGCAGACGTAAAGTACTGGATCAGATCGGAGCAGGTTTCGCCGTAGCGGCCGTTGCGCCGGTTATATCCGTACAGGCAGCAACAAGTAATACGGATTCCGATCCTGCAAAACTGGTTGATCCGGTGAGCAAATACCCCAAGCCTCCTTACAAGGAACAAACTCAGCCATGGCCCGGATTGGGCAGTAAAATGGATCCGGTTCCCGACCATGGTGAAAAAAGTTATAAAGGTTCCGGCCGTCTGACGGGCCGCAAAGCACTCATTACCGGAGGCGACTCGGGTATTGGCCGTGCCGCCGCCATTGCTTACGCCCGCGAAGGTGCGGATGTAGCCATCAATTACCTGCCGGATGAAGAACCGGATGCACGCGAAGTCATTGCGCTGATCAAGGCGGAGGGCCGAAAAGCCATTGCCATTCCCGGTGACTTGCGTGACGAAGCATTTTGTCAGAAACTGGTTGCAGAAGCTGTAAAAGGTTTGGGCGGACTGGATATTCTGGTGAGCAACGCAGCGAGACAACAAACGCATCCGTCCATTCTGGATATTTCCACCGAGCAGTTTGACTGGACCATGAAGACCAATATTTATGCTCCTTTCTGGATTATCAAAGCAGCATTGCCACATTTGCAGCCGGGTTCATCCATTATCGGGACCACATCCGTACAGGCTTATGATCCTTCTGAAAACCTGTATGATTACGCACAAACAAAAGCTGCAACGGTAAGTTATGTCAAGTCACTTGCCAAGCAGCTGGGGCCAAAAGGCATCCGGGTAAACGGCGTTTCTCCCGGCCCGATCTGGACACCTTTGCAGGTCAGCGGCGGACAGACCATGGAAAAACTTAAAAATTTCGGAGGCGATACGCCGATCGGCAGGGCAGGGCAGCCTGCAGAACTGGGTTCTATTTTCGTCCAGCTTGCAGCGAGTGACGCCAGCTTTTCCACCGGCCAGATTTACGGCGCTGCCGGCGGAAGCGGCCAGCCTTGATTCTATTTATAAAAAAGAGCTGCCATGTCCATAAAAGGTGACATGGCAGCTCTTTTTTATGATTTCATTGATGTTACGTATATGCCGGCTAGTTAACCCGTAATATCTCACATTTTACTTCATCACAACGCTTACTGCTCCGCACGCGCCTCAGGTGCAATGAACAAAGCCAGCCAGGAACGTCTTGCCAGTCTGTAAAAGTAAGGCGTCAGAATAATCAGAACCGGAATAATGCTGATCAGAAAGTAATCCAGATAAGCTTCGAAGAAATGGACGAACACCAAAAAGTAAACCAGCATAAAGATCACATAAAAAGCATAGCTCATATATAGCGCACCCTGATAAAAACCGGGTTCCGGAACAAGGTTTTCGCCGCAATGCGTACATTGTCTGTTCATCTTGTCAAAGTTTTTTAAATTGTAGGCGCTTTTGGTAATAAAGAAATCTCCGACGCCGCAGCGCGGACATTTGTTGAAAAGGACTGTATATAACCGATTGGGAGCAGACATGACAAAAAGTGATTTCTCACTCGTTTAAGGACTGTTAATGATGTACAAAATTGCATTAAACCACAGAACGGATCAAGATACCAATAATGTCTTTTATGGTACTAATCAACGATCCTGATTTCCATGTATGCAATAATTTCAACAAAAACTGCCTATGACGGGCTTTCGCTGCGCAGGCTTTGCCTGAAAACTTCCGGCGTCATGCCGACTTCCTTTTTGAAGAATTTTGTAAAATAGGAATTATCACTGAAGTTCAGCTTGTACGCGATTTCCGATACGCTGAGGTCCATGTTCACCAGAAGTCTTTTTGCTTCCAGGAGCACTCTTTCCCGAATCAGCTTTCCGGCCTGCATGCCGAGATGTTCATTACAAAGCGCGTTCAGATGGTTTGGGGTGATGTTCAGCAGTTCCGCATATTCACCGGGCAACCGCAGTTTCAGGAAATGACGTTCAATAAGTGCCTGAAAATTTTTAATAACCGGGTTTTTATGAAATGAAGTGCCGGCTTCCTGTCTGTCGTAATTGCCTTGTTCGGTATGAATAAAAATCTGAAGCAGCAAAAGCCGGATCATGTCTTTTTCCAGAACGGAACCGGATTGTGCGAGCATCAGCAGGTTTTCAAAAAGAGAAATAATGGTTTCCTTTTTATCGGAGCAGTCCATGACACTGCTTTGAGGACGACCGTTAAAAAAAGAAAACGAATCAATGTAATCCGACCTCAGCAGGAATGACTTGAAGAATTCCGCTGAAAAGTTCACGACATAGCCCTCTACTTTTCCTTCAAAATTCCACGAATGCACTTGTCCGGGAATCATAAAGTAACTCTGAAACGGCTTTACAAAAAATTGGTTGAAATCAATCGTATGCCTGCCGGCTCCTTCGGTAAAAAATACCATATGATAGAAACTGTGCCGGTGCGGTGCCGCCAGATTCAGATGCTGTTTCAGGTACGGAGAAAACCGGCTGATCAGAATATCATCCTGGCCGTACTCCGAAAGCGAGCAGATGTCAAATTTCGGTATTTCGTTATGCATGATCGGAAATGATATAGGAATGGCCGAACGTCGTGGCTTTCTGATTCGGGCAGTAATAATAAACATACTTTTCAGATCGGTAAAACTGCGGTTTTTTCACGTTCTCTGCAAATTCCTGCACAAAGCAGTCGCAAGATCATGCAACCTGCTGCGCAACGGAATGAAATATGTCCGGATTGTAATCGAAATTTCCTGGAAATCGTCTTTCGGGATATTTAATTGCAGGTGCCTGCTATTTAAATTAATTCTTAATAGAAGTTTTATTTTTTGCATTCCTTGCTATCTTTGCCGCAATTAGAATTAATCTAAATAAATTATATGCATCGTTTTTATACTGCTCTTCTCATCCTCTGCTGCCTTTTCATGCAGGCAGCTTTTGCACAAACCAGTAATGGAACCATCAAAGGCCGTGTGAAAACCAGTGACGGCAAACCGGCTGCGTACGTCAGCGTCGGCATTACACACTCCGGCAAAGGCACTACGACAGACGAAGATGGCAATTTTTTGTTAACGGATATCAAGCCGGGAAGCTACACGTTGAAGGTCTCATTTGTGGGGCTGCAAACGCAGGAACAACAGGTGAATGTATCGGCCCGCGAGCGTATTCAGCAGGATTTTACATTGACGGAAAGTTCATCGCAGCTTAATGAAGTGATTATTACGGGCGGCGCAAGCAGCAACAAGCCCGTTTCGCTTGGAAAGGCCGACATCCGGCCGCTGGACTTGCCGCAAAGTGTCGGCGTGATCCAGAGCAGGGTCATTGCCGATCAGCAGGCCGTCCGTCTTGGCGATGTGGTAAAAAATGTGAGCGGCGTTTCTCTGACACAAAGCCGCGGCGGTGTGGCAGAAACGTTCTCTGCACGCGGTTACAGCATCGGAATTGCAGGTTCGGGCGGAAGTATTTTCAAGAACGGCGTAATTTCCAATACGCAGGGATTCCCGGATGCCAGCACGCTGGAATCCATTGAAGTGCTGAAAGGAAGCTCTGCTTTACTATACGGCAATGTTTCCGGCGGTGTAATCATCAACATGGTGACCAAAAAACCGGTTTTCGACTGGGGCGGTCAGGTTTCCATGCTGTTTGGAAGCTATGGTCAGTACAAACCGACTGTGGACGTTTACGGCCCGATATCCAAAAAGCTGGCTTTCAGAATGATCGGTACGCACGAGGATGCCAAAAGTTACCGCGATGTCGTCAATACCAACCGCACGTACATCAATCCTTCATTGCTTTACAAAATCAGCGACAAAACGGACGTTCTTGTACAGGTTGATTATCTTAAATCCAACCTTGTACCGGACGCCGGCGTAGGCATTCCCAACAATCGAATTACCGTTACCGAAGTGCCGGATGCACCGCGCAACCGTTTTATTTATCCCGCGTGGGCATTCAACAACACCAATCAGAAATCCGCTTTTGTTACGATTAATCACCGTTTCAACGACAGCTGGAAACTGACAGCCATCGGTTCGGCCCAGCATACGCGGGTAAACGGCTTTGGCGTGGGTGTTCCGACGACCATTGCCGCAAACGGCGACTGGAACCGTAATCTGAGCGCGGTAAGATCCGGTGAAAAAGATTATACCGGACAAATCAATCTGAACGGCAATTTCAAAACGGCCGGCATTCAGCATCAGCTGCTTTTCGGTTCGGATTTTACCCGGATCGTGAGCGAGAACAATTCCTTCCGCTATACTTCTGCAAACGGTGTTGTGGGAACGGCTTACGACAAGATCAACATTTATGAGCCGGCCAGCTATTACCTCCGCACAGACATTCCTGCGGTTGCCGATACAGCCAGAACAACTACGCCGCAAAACCGGCTGGGCATTTATGTACAGGACCTGATCAGCGTAACAAGCAAGTTCAAAGTACTGGCCGGTGTTCGCTGGTCGCATCAGAAAGCTATCCAGACAACCATTTTCAATCAGGAAAAACAGCAGGAAAGAAGAGGAACGGCGCCGGACAAATCGGATCACGCATTTTCACCCAAAGTTGCCCTGATTTATCAGCCGGTACAAACCAGCTCGATTTATGCAAGTTATACGAACAACTTCACGATCAATTCAGGAACGGACATTTACGGGGACAATCTGAAACCTTCGATCATTAATCAGTACGAACTGGGTATGAAAAACGAGTTTTTGAATGGACGCGTTACGGCCAATGTAAGTGTTTACCGCATACAGAACAGCAACTTTGCACAAATGGCGCTGGTCGATCAGAACGGCAATCCGAATACAAACAGCAACATCAAAGAGCTGAACGGCGAGACCACAAGCGATGGGTTTGAAGTGGATTTCAACGGGACACTTTCGAGAAATTTCTACTTTCTGGCCGGTTACGGATATAACTATATGCGTTATACCAACACAACCGGCATCGTCGGTTCACAGGTGGAAGGCGAACGTCTGATCAATAATCCTGCGCATACGGCCAACGGATCGCTGTTCTATACATTTGATAAAGGCAGCATAAAAGGACTTAAACTCGGCGCTTCGGCATTCTATACGGGAAAAAGAATGGGCGGCAACAACAACGTGGTCGGACTGGAAGGCGGCCTGAACAATACAACGCCGAACCTGACTTCCTACAATGCACAATTCCCCTTAACCGGATTTTCAACTGTGGACCTGTCGGCCGGTTATAGCCTGCGGGGTGTATCGCTGCTCGTGAAAGTTTCCAATATTTTCAACACCATGAACTATATTGTTCACGACCGTTACAGCATCAACCCGATTCCGCCGCGCATGATTGCGGCGACAGTTTCCTACCGGTTCTGATATTTTCTGTTCTTTACAGCCGGAAAGGAAATGATCCTTTCCGGTTTTTTCGTTTTACAGCATCCCGTTTGTTCCATGAAAACCATTCTGACCCTGATTCTAGCCTTGACTACATGCATTGCACCGGCGCAGGTGCTGCGGAAAAGAACGACCATGCTCATGGGCGGGCGGTTTGATATCACGATTGTGGCCCATGATTCCGCTTCCGCTGAAACGAACATTGATACCGTCATCGCCGAAATTACACGCATCGAAAATCTCATTTCCGACTGGAAGCCTTCGTCACAGGTTTCACAAGTGAATGCAAATGCAGGCATCCGGCCTGTAAAAGTGGATAAAGAAGTTTTTGAGCTGACGGAAAGAGCGCTGAAACTTTCAAAATTGACAAACGGAGCCTTTGATATCAGCTTTGCCGCAATGGAGCGCATCTGGAAATTTGATGGCTCCATGACTGCTTTGCCGTCGCCGGAAGCGGTGAAAAAGTCCGTTGAGAAAGTAGGTTATAGAAATGTCATTCTGGACAGAGCCCGTTCCACTGTTTTCCTGAAACTGAAAGGCATGAAGATCGGTTTCGGAGCTTTGGGCGAAGGTTATGCAACCGATCGGTGCCGCGATATGATGCTGAAAAAGGGCATTGAAGCGGGTATTGTGAATGCTTCCGGCGATATGAGCGCGTGGGGAAAGCAGCCGGACGGCAGTGACTGGATGATCGGTATCAATGATCCGCAGCATTCGGGTGAACTATTTGCGGTAGTGCCGCTCCGGCAGAGCGCCGTCGTGACTTCGGGCAGTTATGAGAAATACGTCATTCTCAACGGCAGGCGTTATTCGCACATTATTAATCCGGCCACCGGCTACCCGGCCACCGGACTGATGAGTGTGACTGTTTTTGGCCCCAGTGCAGAAAAAGCGAACGGGTTCAGCACGTCTTTAATGGTTTTGGGCAAAAAAGCCGGTTTGGCGCTGATCAACCGTTTTCCGGATTACAGTTGCGTCCTGATCACCGACGACGTACAGGTATTTACTTCGGCAAACTTCGATATTTCCAAATATAGATACCAAGCAGAGCCGGAAACAAAAGAGTAACTTTCAATTTAATAACAATCCATTAAAACCTGACTCCGGGACTGAAAATAGCTGACGCTTTTGTCCAGATGTTTCTGACACATTTCTTCCAGCAATTCGACTACATTATTCTGCATGGAAAGCGATCCGCAGAGCATCATGACACCATCTTTGGATAAAACATCCATAAGAAAAGCTTCGTCTCTGGCCAGCAAATCCCTTACATACTGCTTTTCACCCTCGCGTGAATAAGCCACATGCAGGCTGCACAATTTCTTGTCCGCCAGATTCCGGTCCATTGCATTTTTATATAAAGCAAAAGAAGCCTCATTCCGGAAGCCGCAGTAAAGGTGACAATCCGTTTGTACAGGCTGCTGATCAATCATGCCCAGGAACGGCGCAATGCCCGTTCCGTTCGAAATCATGACAACAATGCCTGCTTTTTCGGGAAAATGGAAATGTGCATTGCTGTCAATACGCGCATCAATCGTTTCGCCGAGCTTTAAACCGTAGAGATACTCCGAACCCAGTCCGTTCACGTGCAGTTTTACGCTGAGCTGTACATCATTTTCAACTTTGCCGATTGAATAAAGGCGTTCACGATGATCGTCCGCAGGATAAACGGCGAGCAAGTCTCCGGAAGTGAAATCAAGTTGCTTTTCAGGCCGCATCCGGATTAAAAAAGCTTCTTCTGCATTGGAAACGGCCGTTTTACTGATAACCGTCAACGCATGCGGGCGATGCAGCCGGGGCGTAACCAATCCCGCTGAAACGGTCAGCGGAACATCTGCATGCTGCGACCAGTTCGTTGCCCACTGGCTGAATTCATCGGGCGATTTATCATTTACCGTGTGAATTTCCAGCATAGGAACCGCCCAAGGCTGTTTGGCAAACAAATTGTCCACCTCGTAGGCATATTTGCAAAAATCCGGGTAACTGTGCGATCCGAATCCTACCACTGAAAAGCGGATAGGCTGCGGCTGCGGATTTCTTTCAAGCAGCGTTCCAAACTTGGAAGCATTTGTTGGCGCATTGCCCAAGCCGTAAGTCGCCGTCATCACAATCATATGCGATGCTTTCGGGAAAGCAGTATAATGGTCCATTTCGGTTACATAGGCAGCTTTTCCCGAGTTGACCAGCTGCTCGTGAATGGCATTGGCAAAGCGGAACGTGCTGCCGTTTTCAGAACCCACGAGTATGATAAATTCACTTTCATCCGCTGTGTATTTGTTTTTCACACGGTTTGCCCGCCGCTTCCACGTGATTGTAAAACCGGAATAGATAAAGAAAAGAATATTTGCCGAAGCAACGGCCAGTACGACTGCCCAGGCAGCATTCGTCCGGCCGGTGTGCAGGTCGAGGCTCAGATTGGTGAGCAGCACCGCAGCCGGATAGTTCACTTCGCCCAGGATTTCACCGGTGATCTGATTAACTGTAATCTCGCGGTCGCTGAGTTTCAAGGTATAATAATCTTCCGGATCTTCAGAAAATGGAAACTCTACGGATTGAACTTCAGAAAGGCTGGTACGCCTGAAAACATCAAACTGATCCGGATTTGTTACCGGTTCGGACCGGATTGCATCCAAGTCGATTTCATTGGAAAATTCCGGTGTGCTGATCAGTCCGAAACGGGCGAGAGAAAGGTAAGTGCCCGTAAGGGCAATGATGATGATCGGGAGGAGGGAAAGCCGGCCGAGCACCACATGGTAATACTGCGCAAAATTGTCGCGTACAATGCGCGTGAAAAAGCGTTTCAGCCCGCGTTGCCGCTGAATGATCAGGATGGTTCCCGAAACAGCAATCAGCAATAACAGAAATGCCGTGATACCGATAAAAAACCGGCCGGTTTCATGCAGGAAAAGCGAGCGGTGCAATGCGGTTACCCATTCAAAGAATTCGGATTTTGGCTGCGGAGTCCCAAGAATTTTGCCTGTTTCGGGATTTACAAAAGCCAGCAGTTTTTCACCGTTTGCATCGCTTCCTTTTATTTGTACAAACTGGTTGGCATCCACGGTAAGCTCACTGATTCCCGGATATTGTTTCCGTAGCAAAGGAAGCGATTGCGCAAGGTTTATTTCATTGAATCGATCAGACCGGAAAGGCTGGATTTTCTCGGAAATCGGCTGAAAGGACAATAAAATGCCGGTTACGGATGCGAGTGTCATCAAAAGAAAAGAAGATACAGCCAATGCCAGATGGCTGTATCTCCATATCGAAATAGTCATAAGGAACGCAGAACTTAGTTGGGGCTGAACCGGACGTAGCGGATGAATCCGGTACCCTCACTTTTTGCCGAAAGCGCCTCGGTTGTAAGCGGAATTTCCAGGTCTTTTACATAATAGTTTTTGTCTTCCACCGCGCTTTCAAAACGCAGTTTGTAGCCTGCATTGATCTTGGCACTTTCAATTTCCAGCACGTTTACGCTGCGGTCGCCGCCGGTTACCGAAGCACCCGTAATGGCACTGATGCTGGCCGGCTTCTTGGATTGGAACTTGTGCCATTCTTTCAGGCTGTTGTACCATTTTTTATCCGGGCCCATGACGTACAAGGTCTTGTCGTAAGCATTTTTGGGATTAATCAGCGACACCACGATGTAAGCGCCTTCGCCCATGTAGTTGGTCATCTGGATCATGCATTTGTACTTGCTGGTACCGGCCGTCTGCGCGATCGAAGAAGCAGGCCGGGCAAAGGCCAGCGTTATGAAAATGAGCGCCGTTTTAATTAGATCGGACATGAAAGTTATTTCAGGAAATGAACAGTAACGTTATTTTTCGACAGTGATTCGTTTTCACCGGCAAGGTCAAAAGCAGTTTCTTCAAAGTTGGTCACAATGTCTTTTTTTGCGCCGATGGAAATCAGGTATTTCAGCATGGTATCATCTTTGGAAATCATGGCGGCTTTGTGTAGCGCAGTCAGTCCTTCCTTGTTTTTGCTGTTGATATCGATGGAGTAGCCTTCCAGCCTTTTTACAAGCGAAAGGTCATTTTTTGCAACGGCCAAGTGATATAGCGTATTTCCGTTGCTTTGCGGCTCCGTCAGTTTGAAACCTTTATCCTGAAGCACTTTCAGCCTGGCATCAAAATCAGCGGCTTTCTGCGGACTGTACGATTGTACCAGGTAATAAGCCAGATTGTCGCCATTTTTATCGCTGGTTTGGATATCGGCACCCTTATTAATCAGATAACCAACGACTTCCGGCGAGTTGCTGCGAACGGACATGGCCAGCGCCGAAACACCTTTCTGATTTTTCATATTGATATCTTTTATTTTGGAAGCAAGCATTCCGAGCACTGCGGTGTCGGCGTTGGAAGCTGCTGCGTTCATGAACACCGTATTTCCATCTTCATCCGCCTGATTTACATCCACGCCCTTGCTCAGAAAATACCGGATGATTTCAGCCTGCTTCGGTTTGCGAACAATGGAGTGCAAGGCATTTTCACCGTTTTTGCCCGTAAAATTTGGCTTGATGTTCAGGCTTTCAAGGTATTGGTACACTTCAATCGGGTTGGCGCCGCGACGCGTTCCCTGCGCCGCCATCAGCATGGCGTTTCCGTTGGCCGGAACCCCTTTCTGCAAAAGCGTTTTGAGCACTTCTATATTACCGCCTCGTGCCGCATAGCTGAATGCATTGTTGCCGGCAGCGTCTGTACTTTTCAGGTCGAGGCCTTTGGATATGAAGTAGTTGGTTAACGCAAGGTCTTTGTCATTGGCAACCGCCAGCAGTAGCGCATTTGCCCCGTCCTGGTTAAGGTCCTTTTTCAGATCAGCGCCATGCGCAAGGCAGATGTCGTAAATTTTTGTATTGAGCTGACCGCCGCCGGCAGCAAAATTGAGCGGCGTAGCGCCATGACTGTCAATTACATCGGCTTTGGCTCCTTTTGAAACCAGGTATTCCATGATTTCGGCATTGCCGCGATTGGCTGCCCAGTGCAGATAAGTGCGGCCGTCGTGCGTCAGTTTATCCACCGTATTACCGGGCTGTGTGAGAAGAAATTCAATCGTTTCTTTAGGCGCCTGCGCATTGATCGCCATCACAACGGGATCAAAGCTCATCGGGTTGAGCTGCGCAGGATTGCTGCCTTTCTGAATTTCCGCTTTGACTGCATTTACATCCGGTGATGATTTCCAGAATGACTGATCCAAAAGGGTATTTTGCTGGGCATGAACAGCAAAGGAGAGTAATGTAGAAACGGCGATTAAGAGTTTTTTCATAGAAACATAGTTATGGAGATGCGCGTCACTGCGGCTCTTTCATGAAACTTCAAGTAACATCACAAACTTAATAATAACTAGTCTAAATAATGATAGTTTTTTAAAATTGTCTGAACGAATGTGCTTAAAAAAAAAGGAAAGCCGGAAATCATACTGGCATGTGCGTTCAGGATGGCTGTATGCATTTGCGATCTTTCCAAGTCGCTGGCCGAGAAAGTAAATTTCATGAATATGCTGCTTGTATGCCCGAAACGGGTTCTTGCAAACACACCCGTTTCAGTTACCGGAATTTGCATTCAGAAAACTTGGCAAATTGTCCTGAAAGCCCCTGATTTCAGTTTGACTCGCAGCCCTTATGTCCAAAACGGACGATTTAACTTTGTGGAAAAATCACGGAAAAAATATGAGAAAGTTAAAACTTCAGGTTCAGATGTCCGTTGACGGATACATTGCTGGCCCAAATGGCGAGATGGATTGGCTGGTGCAGAATTGGGATGAAGAACTTCAAAATTACGTGCAGGAAATTACAGATCATGTGGATTGCATTGTGCTCGGACGAAAATTGGCTGAGGGTTTTATTCCTTACTGGAGCAGTGTGGCTGCCAATCCGGAAGACCCGCAGTTTGAAGCCGGACAAAAGTTTACAGAAACGCACAAAGTTGTTTTTTCGAAAACGCTGAAAAAATCGGAATGGGACCATACGGTTCTGGCAGAAAATGAACTTTCCGAAGAAATTAACCGGCTGAAAAACCAGGATGGAAAGGATATCATTGCTTACGGCGGAGCTACTTTCGTTTCCGCTTTAATCAGGCAGGAATTGATTGATGAATTCCATTTGTTTATCAATCCGGCTGCGCTTGGAAAAGGACTGGCCATTTTTAATGAACTTGATTCCCGGAAAACGCTGACTTTCATAAAATCCACCTCGTTTGGCTGCGGAATTGTGGTTTTGCGTTACGAGCTGAACCGCGATAAATAAGGAATAAAAAGTTGGGTTGCAAAGATTCCTAATAACGCATGAAGCAGCTTTTAACCTGATTTTTAAATCTGTAAATGAACGGAATTCACAATTCACTCGATTAGAAAAAATTTAGAATATGAATCGGATCGGTGGGAATGATTTAAATGGTATGGTATTTGAACGTATATATAAGACAAGTTATCAGATCAGTCATTCTGGTTTCATGTCGATCATGAACTCATCATTAATCCATTTACCGTCCAAATCATGAAAAAAATTCTGGTTACCCTTTTTTTAGTAGCAGCTGCACAATTTTCCTTTGCCCAAAAGTTTAGCCTGGGGCCGAAAGCAGGTTTGAACATCAGTAATTATTCCGGTGGAAATATTGAATCGGATGCATTGGTCGGATACCATCTTGGCGGCTTGCTGAATTATGGATTCGGCAATGTTTTTTCCATTCAGCCCGAAGTTTTATTTTCAACGCAGGGTGCAAAAGTGCAGAATAACGGCAATAAAGCGGATTTTAAAATCAGTTATCTGACTATTCCGGTTATGTTTAAATTTAAAACGAACGGCGGATTTTACGCGGAGTTCGGACCACAGGTCGGTTTCAGGACTTCTTCGGATGTTCCGGATCAAACGATTAACAATTTTGCTAAAAACCTTGACCTTTCCGGAGCAGTAGGAATCGGGTACCAAACCAAAATAGGACTAGGAGTGGGTGTACGTTATATTGCAGGTATTTCCAAAGTAGGGGATTTTTCCGGTCAGAACCTGAATCCGGATTTTAAAAACAGTGTGATTCAGGCCAGTGTATTCTGGGCTATTCCATTCGTTGGAAATTGATTTGAATTAACCGAATTGAATTATTTGATATTAACACAAATGCCGCCCGGTTTCGGACGGCATTTCTATTGAAGACGGTTTGGTACTTTGCTTTATCAACAGTTTTAATTCGTTTTTTCAGGCTTTGAAAATAAAATAAACAGCTCCGACCAACAAGGCAAATCCGATCAGATGATTGGTATTTAAAGACGTGCCTTTAAAGAAAGTCAGAGAGAATATGACGAATACTATCAGCGTGATTACTTCCTGAATTATTTTCAGCTGTACCAGTGAAAACGGACCTCCGGTTTCCGAAGAGCCGATCCGGTTGGCAGGGACCTGAAAGCAATATTCGAAAAACGCCAGTCCCCAGCTGATCAGAATAATAGTCCATAATGGTGTGGCGCTGTGTCCGTTTTCCTTACCGAAAAATTTGAGGTGCCCGTACCATGCAAAAGTCATGAAAGCATTGGAAAGAATCAGCAAACCGATTGTCATCAAGTATTTGTTCATCATACCATTTTATTTTACAATTAACCTTGCATTCAGAAGCAAATAATTTCATGCCATTCATTTTTGAAAATGACTTGGTTTACTGGACATTTGGAAAATAACAATGCTATTTGGGCGGTGCAACAAGCGAAGTAAGTGAACGCCAGACCCATTCCACAGGTCCGAAGCGAAAACGTGATAACCATATGTTAGCAAAAAAGATCTGTCCGAAAAAGAAAAGCAAAGTAATGGCCATGGCGCCGGGTAAACCCATTTCCATGCCATCATACAAATTATAATAGAGCTGAAAAAAAATGGATTGCATAAGATAAGCCGTCAGTCCGATCCTGCCCAACGGTATTAACCAGCTTAAAGATTTCACCAGTTTGGTCTGATAATATAATAATGTCAAAGCAGAAACATACAAACAGGAAAGTGAAATATTCTGCAAGGCAAAACAAATAACCTGCAGTATTTTATCGGCGGAATGCCCCGGCAAGTCAATCGTAAATTTACCGATTGTAAGTACGGTAAGCGTAATCAGAAAAATGCAGCAGCTAAAAATAACTACTTTTTTCAACAGGTTCTGTTTGGCGGAAATGTTGCTGAACAAATTGATTTTTCCCGCATAAAGTCCCAGTACAAACATGGAACTGGTAGTAAAAAGCCTGCCGGTGAATATGTAATAACCCAGTTTGTTCGGAAGCGGAATGCCGAGGTTTTTCATGCTGATGATGGCACCCCAGATTTCTTCCCTGAAAATAATACAGGGTATGCTTCCCAAAAAAAGCAGAATGCTTAATGCCAGCATATTCCGGCTTGTAAAATCACGGCAGAATATCAGTATCAAACCAATGACTGCATAAACCTGAAGTATATCCGAATCAAAAAACAGCGTATGAAAAGTCCCGATAGCCAGCAGAATGATCAGTCGCCAGATGTACAGTCTGATAAACGGAATTTGTTTCCGGACCGCACTTTGATACATGACATAAAAGCTCCATCCAAACAGCAGAGAAAATATAATAAAAAACTTGTCCTCAACCAGAAATTCCACAGAACTCTTTACAAACTTGTTTTTGGGCCCCAGTTCAAGAAGTCCCATGGTGGTATGGTTCAGAAATTTTTGCAGTGAATGGATCAGTAAAATTCCGAACAAAGCAAATCCGCGAAGTACATCGACAACCTGTATACGCTGGTATTGATTTTCAGTCAGTAAGTTTTGTTCTTTTTGTAATTCTTTTGACATATCTACTCGTTTCAGAAGATGCGGCCTGTAAACTGGATACAGGAATGGCCGGAGAATTAAATCCGTTCTTCTTTGTTAAATTAATTCTGCACTGATGCAGTACTTCAGTGGCTGGTTTCCAATTAAAATCAATAATGTATTTTATGGTTATAGCATGTTGTGCATGTGATAAAATTAAAAAAGTTAACCTGTACAGATTAACATTCCCAGAATCCGGCGCAAAAATTGATTTAAATACCTGCAAATGGCTGTTTATAATCAATAAAGTATACTTTTTGACTGCATTAAAAGCTTTTTATCAGTGACTTGAATGCCTTCGGATTGCTGGATTTCGTCAAATTATTCCGGTTATAACGGAAAATCATTCCTCGGAATAACAGCAATTTGAATCAACCATAGTTAAATATGGCTTTTTAAACTCAAAAAACAGGTGAAAACCCGGCCAAGTGGCCATAATGTCAAGTGGAACAGGCAAATGTTTCCTGAAATTGCAATATTACAAACCATTTGTTTCAGCTACCTTTCCAGGCCAATTTTCGGGTATTAATCTTTCATCTGTTGGAAAGTTATAGTCAAAAATCGGGATTTATTGTTTTTCCATTGGCATTGAATGCGCCAAAACAGCCCAGTCCGCCTTCCACATTACTGTAGATCAAAGTAGGTTCTACAAAGGGATTATCCTGAAAATCCGTGTTCGAAAGAGAGCGGTAAAACTTGTAATAGTTTTCATCAATGTGAAGTACTTCCATACGCACTTCGCTGATTTTCGGATTGGTGTAAAATGATTTTTCTACCCCGTTTTTATCCTTATAAGTGAATTCCATGTTCCGCGGCAGATATATTTTACTTTCCGGAATGTTGAAAGTAATCCCGTCCAGATTAATATCATTATAAACACTTCTTTTTCCAAAGTACATTGGCGATGTATTGACGTAGCGAAAGGGAAAAGCATCATTCGTTTCATTGTCGAAACGGAGTGAAGTCTGCTCAAAAACGGTATAGCCGCGGATGTCGTAAAAGTTGCTTTCGCCTTTTAGATCTTCCCATGAAAGTTTGATGGAAGCAAGTGAATCGGTTCCGAAACCGGAATAGATTTTTTCAACGGTAAAGCTTTTGATCACCGGCAATTTCACCGGAACGGTGCAGGTTGCCTTCACAAATCTTTTTCCGTCATCGACAGTCAGTGTATAGGTTTTTCCGGCCACAATCCGGAATGCGCTCGTGTCGGCTATATAATTGAATGTCGAATCCTGGAACATCAGCTGAACGCGGTTTTGTCCGTCCGACAAAAATACCTGTGCATTTTTTACATATTCCGGATCGTAGTCTGCGGGCCCGAACAAGGGCTGCGACTGTGTGACAACCGCTTCCAAGCGGGGCGATTGGGGTGAAATATAGCATTCTACCGCAAGCTTTGATTCGATTTTGGGAAGTTTGTCCTGATCCAGATCGTTGATCAGACTTTCACACCCGAACAGGAAAACAAGGCATAATGCCAGCAGAACCGGAATTTCGTAAGTTACTCTTTTGGAAGCATTCATCGGGTTCGGAGTCGGATCAGAATTTGAAGTTGTAACTGAATGAAGGAAGCACAGGAAAAAGCGAATATCTTGTCAGTACGTTAATCTTTTGATTGGGATTGTTCTTGTCTTCTTTGCTGTCAATGTTGTAAAAAAACGGGTTTCTGCGGTTATACGCATTGAAAAGCCCGAATTCCCATGTTCTTTCATGCCTTTTTTTCTTTTTGTGAAACTGGATCGCAAGGTCCATCCGGTGATATGCTTCGGCACGGAAGGCATTTTTCCTGCCGTATTCATTTGTAACATTTCCGTAGCTGCTTGGATAACCGTAAGGGTTCGGAATAAAGCTGTTGCCAAAGGTTGAGAACTTGGAAACCGGGATTGTAAGTGCATTTCCGGTTCCGTAAACCCAGGTTGCCGACAACGTAATGCGCGGGCTCAGTTCGTAAATTCCGACCATGGAAAGGTCGTGACGCCGGTCATAGCGCGGATAGAATGTTTCGCCAAAGTTCAGCTCCGGAAATTTCCATTTTGTCCACGATAAGGTATAGCCGATCCATCCCGACAATTTGCCCGTTTTTTTCTGCACCATGAATTCGGCACCGTACGACCAGCCTTTTCCGATTGTCACATTGTCTTCCCAGTTCAGCTCATTGGCGTTTTCTCCGTTCAGACTAATAAAGGAAGACCCTTCGCGGTAACTGATGATATTGTCCATTCTTTTGTAATAACCTTCCAGCGTCAGCGCCAGTCCGGGTTTTTCAAGATCTTTGGCAAAGCCGAACGCCGCCTGACTGGATTGTTGCGGAGCTATCCGGTCTGTGGTCGGAACCCAGAGATCTGTAGGCAGGCCAAGACCGGTATTGCTCAGAAGATGCACATACTGATTCATCTTGGCATAAGAAGCTTTCACGGAAAAATCTTTGGCAAGTTTGAGCGCGGCAGAAATCCTTGGCTCCGGCCTTACATACACTTTGGATCTGGTTTCAAACAAACTCAGCCTGAAACCGGCATTTACTTTCAAAGCCGTAAAAGGCTGCCAGGTATCTTCTGCATACGCGCCGGCTTCCATTGTATTGATGGGTTTGGCCCGCAGTTCGATTTCACTTTCTGAAAAATCGCCGTCAAGTCCAAGCGCGGACGGAATAAAACGGTGCGCTATAGCCTGTGCACCGAACTTGATGCTGTGTTTTGAATGGGGATAATAATCAAAATCCGTTTTC
This sequence comes from Dyadobacter sediminis, assembly GCF_005860765.1. Taxonomy (GTDB): domain Bacteria; phylum Bacteroidota; class Bacteroidia; order Cytophagales; family Spirosomataceae; genus Dyadobacter; species Dyadobacter sediminis. Next base: position 1,026,321 of record NZ_VCEI01000025.1, read on the forward strand.
AGGCTGAAATCGCGGATGAGGCTGTTGTATTTCAAACTGAATTCATCTACAACTTCACCTTTGTCAAATTCCTTGTCATTGGAAAAAATACGGAAATTGAAGTGGCTGTAAATGAATGAAGTATTCACAAACAGCTTTTGGTTGATCAGATGGTTCCAGCGAACCGTTGCCGTGGCATTGCCCCAGTTCAGGCCCGACCTGTTCTCGCTGTTTTCGCTTTTTTCCCGGATACTGAATTTATCCTGACCAAAATAACCGCTGGCATACAGTTTGTTCCTGGAACCGAAATCGTAGTTTACTTTGGCATTCAGGTCGTAAAAGAAATAGCCCGGCTTTACTTTGCTGCTGTTGCCGATTTGCTGCTGCGCAATCAGCGGAGTGGCAAGAACGTCAATGTATGTACGTCGTGCAGAAACCAGAAAGGACGATTTTTTACCGGCCAACGGCCCTTCCATCGTCAGTCTTGAGGAAATCAGTCCGATACCGCCTTCGCCATGCAGTTTTTCCTTGCTGCCTTCTTTCATGTTCATTTCCACGACCGACGACAGCCTTCCGCCGTACCGCGCAGGAAATCCGCCTTTTGTCAGTTCCACGCTTTTCAGCGCGTCGCTGTTGAATACGGAGAAGAAGCCGAAAAGATGGCTTGCATTGTAAACCACGGCATCATCCAGAATGATCAGGTTCTGGTCCGGACCGCCGCCGCGTACGTACAGACCTGTTTGTCCTTCGGTGCCTTTCTGGACGCCGGGCATCAGCTGCAATACACGGATTACGTCTTTTTCGCCAAAGAATGCGGGTATTTTCTTGATCTGGGAAACAGGAACTTCAATTTGGCTCATCTGCACGGATTCGCTCACTTTTTCATTTTGCCTTGTACCGGAAACAATTACTTCATCCAGCTGATTTACAGAAGAAAGCATTATATCTATTTGCTGATTTTCCGCGGATGCAATGCGTATATCCTGCTTTTCGTAACCTACAAACGAATAAGTCACGGTAATGGAATCGGATTTCGGAATGGTTACAGAATAAAATCCATAAGTGTTCGTCACCGTCCCGACTGCGGAATTCCGGACATAAACATTTACGCCCGGCAAGAGTTCGAGGCTGCCTTTTTCCCGCACAAACCCGCTTATGGTTAGTTGTTGCTGTGCAAAAGCCTGAAAACAAGCACAAAGGCAAAATAATAGCTGATAAAGCAATTTCTGCATATTCGGAGCGTAAGTTAAAACCTGTTAACGTTTGGTTACATTTCGTGGTATAATCCTGAAGTAATATATAGCAACCGGCAGAATATACTTTCTGCAACTTATTATAAGGCGTTGGCAATGCATATGAAATACGGTCAGGACTGTTTTTCAAGAGTTGATTCCAGGCAGAAATTGCAATGCATTCAAGGGGGTCAAGCTAATTCGGGCAAAGTTAAAAAATCGTAAAATCTGCATTCAACTGACACGTTTGCCGCATTTCCGCAGTACTTATGTACAAGAATCAGCCGGCTTCGCTTCGAGGCTGTTTTTTGTACATCATCAGTAATCAATTCGGGTCCGGGTTATGCAATGAAACTCTACTGGAAACAACTCCATTTTATCAAACGGAATTCGTATGAAAGAGCAGCTTCTGGCCTTGTTGGCCGCCAACTCCGGTTTACCTTTTCACGCAATAATTGCTGATGCACATCTGGAACGCGATCTGGGACTGGACAGTCTGGATACCGTAAATTTGGTTATTGATATGGAAGACCGTTTTCACATCACCATTCCGGATGAAGATTATCTGCAGCTTCAGACCGTGAAGCAGTTCTGTGATTATCTGCAGTTTAAGGTTGCAGCCGAAGCCTGAAAGCGCCTGTGTTTTTCCAAGTCATCTGAAAGATGGCACATTTGCCGGGTTCATAGCAGCCGTAAAAGGGAACGGCCGTTGCTGAATTTTGTTATTTTTGTTCTGACCCTAAAAAGCAACTGGTTGTAAAATGGAAAAAACGGAAAGAATCGAGGATTTTTATCTGAAAAAGCTGAACGCAGTACCGGAAAATCTGAAAAAGGAAATCGGGCATTTCAATATTTTCCGGAACCATGATTTTGTCGGGCCGGAAGCCAGGGAAGTTCCTTACAACCGAAAAGAATATTATAAAATCGCGCTGGTCATCGGCCGTAACCGGTTTTCCTATGCCGATAAAATCATTGAAGTAAATGACGCCGCTTTATTGTTTGCCAATCCGATGGTTCCTTACAAATGGGAGCCTTTGGAAATGCAGCAGGACGGCTGTTTCTGTGTGTTTACAGACGCATTCTTTTCCAATTTCGGCAATATTAAAGATTACCCTGTTTTTCAGCTTGGCGCCGATCCGGTTTACCCGCTGAACCATGCGGAAGTGGAAGAGCTCCGGGCCGTTTTTGAAAACATATTCGCCGAACTGAATTCGACATACGCGTACAAGTATGATCTGATCAGAAGCCTGGTGTTGCAGCTGGTGCACAAGGCGATTAAAATGAAACCGGCCGAGGCAACTTCCGCGCAGGACAGCAATGCCAATGCGCGGATTTCTTCCTTGTTTTCGGACCTGCTCGAACGCCAGTTTCCCATTGAGTCCAGTGAAAACAGGATGCAGCTGAGAAACCCGGCCGATTTTGCAACGCATCTTTCCATCCATACAAATCACCTGAACCGGGCATTGAAGTCGGTCACGGGAAAAACCACATCCGAGTTCATTGCCGAACGGATTATGCAGGAAGCCATGATCCTGCTGAAATATACGGACTGGAATGTTTCGGAAATAGGTTATTGTCTGGGCTTTGAAGAGCCATCGCATTTTATCTCTTTCTTCAAGAAAACCGTTAACCAAACGCCCGGAATCTTCCGGAAAACGGCTGTTGCTTGATTTTTCATATTTTTGGTTTGATCTCGGCAATCCGGAAAAAAAGGCTTTCCTGACATTTGCAGCACAGAAAATGCAAATAACAGAACCAAAATTTTCAACGGATTATCAAATCTTAATGATGAACAATTCAGGAATAAAAGGAAAGGTAGTCGCCATTACAGGCGCAAGCAGCGGCATCGGTGAAGCCATTGCACGTTATCTGGCCAAAGAAGGAGCAAAGGTTGTTTTAGGAGCCAGGCGAACAGAAAAACTGGAGCAGATTGTTAACAGCATCAAAAGTTCAGGCGGTGAAGCGGCATATACTTCACTGGACGTAACGCAGCCCGAAGATGTAAAGAAATTTGTACAGCTTGCGCAGCATACGTTCGGTGATCTGGATGTGATGGTAAATAACGCCGGCCTGATGCCGCTTTCTTACATTAATGCTTACAAAATAGCTGAATGGCACCGCATGATTGATGTGAACATCAAAGGTGTTCTGCACGGGATTGCGGCTGCGCTGCCGGTATTTGAGGCTAAAAACAGCGGTCAGTTTGTGAATATCACATCTGTTGGCGACCGCTGGGTAGGACCGACTTCCGTTGTTTACAGCGCCACCAAGTTTGCTGTTCGTGCCATTTCGGACGGACTGCGACAGGAAGTAGGCCGAAACATCCGTGTTACGCTTGTGGCGCCCGGCGCAACAGAATCCGAGCTGGCGGAAACCATTTCGGACCCTTCACTGAAAAAACAGGCTGTGGAACAGTTTCGGCTGGACTTGCTGCCCGCAGAAGCAATTGCGCGTGCAGTGGCATTTGCCGTGTCGCAGCCGGACGATGTAGATGTGAATGAACTGGTCGTTCGCCCGACGGCACAAAAAAATATATGATGGCAAGCAATCGTGAAAACAGCTTCATTGGCATGTGGGTAACTGCCGACGGCTACATCCGTCAGGAACTGCTGCCGGACGGCCGGTATGACGAGCAGCGCGGAACCAGAAAAAGCGCCTATACCGGCCGTTACGAAGTCAGCGGCACGCATATCGAATATTGGGATGATACGGGATTTACGGCCGACGGCGACTTTGAAGGAGAAAACATCCTGCATCATGGCGGCTATTTATTTTATCGGGAAGGAACAAAGGTCAATTAAGCCCGGTTGTTCCGAAACAGAAGAAGTTGTCAGCTGAAATTCCAAATGTTTTTAGGTTAAACTGAAATTTACCGGATTTGCGGCCGGAGTGATTCTGTTTATCTGGATTGCCCGGCTTTCTTGGAGAAAATCAAACTGCTTCTGTTTAACAGTTTTTAGGATATTTTCTGGTAAAGAATCAATTTAATTCAGCTATTTTCATTTCAGGATTTCTGCAACCGCTCAAACCTCTGATGTGAAAAAAACAGCTATACTTCTGCCCGTTTCCTTTTTAGTTGCCGCATTGATCCTGCTGACTTTCTGGCTGGACAAACCGCAGAAACGGGCGCAGGAGCCGCTGGAACCGTATCCGTATTACAGCGATATCGTAACATTTGAAAATACAACGGCAAAAATCAAACTTGCAGGGACATTGACTTTACCTTCCAGGAAGGGAAATTTTCCGGTTGTCATCCTGATAAGCGGCAGCGGCCCTCAAAACAGGGATGAAGAAATGCTTGGTCACAAACCTTTCCTCGTCATTTCGGATTATCTGACCAGAAAAGGAATTGCGGTTCTGAGATTTGATGACAGAGGTTGCGGCAAATCGACCGGGGATTTCATGACGGCAACTTCGGAGGATTTTGCTGCGGATGTAAGCAGTGCAATTGATTATCTGAAAACCAGAAAGGAAATCAATAAAGAAAAAATAGGCTTGGCCGGGCACAGCGAAGGCGGTATCATCGCACCAATGATTGCTTCAGTTTCAGAAGATGTCCGTTTTATGGTTTTACTGGCCGCACCTGCGATTCAGCTGCGGAAAATGATGATGATTCAGAATGAACTGATTGCAAGAGCTTTTGGTGTACCTGAAAATGAAATTGTGACGCTGAACACCATCAATTCGGATATTTATGAAATGGTAACACTTTCAGATAATACGGCTAAGCTTAAAGCTGATCTGACCCGCTATACGGATGACGAAAGGGTAAAGAATGTCCCGGTGCAATTGCTGCCGCCGGGTATGAGCAGAAAACAGTATATTGATGCCCAGATTGCTACTTTATCGTCAAGATGGGCACAATATCTTCTTAAATATGATCCCGCCGTTGCACTGGAAAAAGTGAAATGTCCCGTGCTTGCACTGAACGGAGCAAAGGATCTGCAGGTGACATCAAAAGACAATTTACCCGCCATACAGAATGCACTGATAAAGGGTGGGAACAAAAAAGTTGCCGTAAAGGAATTTCCCCGGCTGAACCATCTTTTTCAGGAATGTGAAACCGGATCGCCAGCGGAATACAGGCTGATTGAACAGACTTTTTCACCTGAGGCATTATCTGAAATGTCGGACTGGATCTTGGAACAGGTTAATTAATTACCGGTTTGACCTCCAAATAAATAGACAATATTTTTATTTTTTGAACAGAACGTTTACAGGTACAATCCGGCATGATTATGTTATACATGCAGTATACCGTATATTAATCCCGTTAACAATCCGATGATCCGTTCTGTACCATTTTACACGCGACTTGCGCAAGTCCTTATCAGTATTATTTGCCTCGTTTATATCGCTGTGATCGGCCAGTCCCTTTTGGCGCCACTGATTTTTGCCCTATTGTTTTCCCTGCTGCTGCTTCCTTTCGCAACGTTTCTGGAATACCGTCTGCATTTTCCCCGGGCCTTATCCTCCATGACTGCTCTGTTGAGCCTGATTGTTGGTATTGCTGCCGTTTTTACGATTCTGGGTGCCCAGTTAACCGCACTGGCGCAGGATTGGCCGGCATTTAAAGAGCAAGTTCTGGATACTACGAAAACTCTGCAGAACTGGATAGAAGTCACTTTTCATGTAGACAGCAAGGAACAGATGAACTATATCAACGGCTCCGCAACCAAGGCTGTCAATACCGGTACGACGCTGATCGGAAATACGCTGCTTTCCGTTTCGTCGATACTGCTGTCGATGCTTTTTATCTTTCTGTATACATTTTTCATCCTGCTTCACCGGAGACTGCTGCTGCGTTTCATTGTTGCATTGTTTGAACAGCACAGTGTGATCGTTTATGATATTGTAAGTCAGATCCAGTATATCGTAAAAAAATATATTGTCGGGCTTTTTCTGCAGATGCTGCTGGTTACAGGACTTACGTGCATTGCTTTCTGGGCTATCGGTGTCAAATATGCTTTTCTCCTCGGACTGATCACCGGCATATTGAACCTGATTCCATATATCGGAATCCTGACTGCCTTGCTGCTGGCCAGCCTGATTACTTTTGCAACGGCGGGTACCGGCCAGGTTCTTTTTGTGCTGCTCGCCCTTGTCGGAATTCACCTTGTGGACAGCAATTACATAATGCCTAAAATTGTCGGTTCCAAAGTAAAGATCAATACATTGATCGCGCTGATCGGGCTTGTACTGGGCGAAATGATCTGGGGAATCACAGGCATGTTTTTGTCCATACCCATTATCGCCATTTTCAAAGTCATTTTTGACAGGGTGGAAGGGCTGAATCCCTGGGGAATTTTGTTGGGAGAAGATGAAAGTCAGCCTCATTCCAAATCGGCAGTCAAGGAAGTAATGCAGGATGAGAAAAATCTGGGTCAAAAGACCGAAATGGATATTTCCTGAATTTCTAAATAATGGATGATCATTTTTACAGTCTGTTCAGCTTCCTTCAAAGCATTGTGTTCTAATGAATCTTGTAGATTTATTCATCACAAATAGATTTATTTCTACATAATAATTCTATATCATCATTGTGTGTTTGTGTAAATACATGTAAATTAGCTTTGAAAACATGCTTGAACAGGAAAATGATTGAAATAAAAGTATACAGCAAAATCAAAGATTTAACCAATGGCTACGAATTTGTTGCTAATGCTTGCGATGAAGTAAAACCCGGTGCGTTTTTTCGGCATGAAGGCTACGATTATCTGATAACTTCGGAACCGGTGGATCGGCAAATCCAGACGGATGGAACAGAATTTGCCGAGACAACCTTTAAAGCGGTCAGGCTGGGCTGATTTATATGATGATTTTGGTTATATAAATGGTCTGTTTATCCTGAAATTTTGGAATCTTTCAAAACGGGATCAATCAAATGTCTAATCGCCCGTTCTAACATAAAAGAATAGCGAATACCGCTTATCAGGATTATATGTCACATTCAGGACCCATTTTTTTAGTTGAAGACGATGAAGACGATCAACTGCTGATTACACAGGCATTAAGAGAAATTGGAATTACGAACCGTGTGCTTTTTTTTCAGGATGGAATTCAGGTGATTGAATACCTCGGATCGAGTCATGAACAACCGTTTCTGATCATTTGCGACATTAACCTGCCCTTGATGAACGGAATAGAAATCAGGAATTATATTGAAAATTCACCACTTCTGAAGGAAAGAGCTGTACCTTTTCTCTTTTTTACAACTTCGGATCACAGCAAGACAGTTCAGGAAGCATTCAAAACAACCGTTCAGGGGTATTTTGTGAAATCCAGCAACTATCCGAAACTGAAAGAAGATCTGACGGTCATCTTGAAATACTGGCAGCTATGCCTGCTTCCCGGTTTTATGCGCTAGAAATAAAAATTAATTTTCGTTTGCTGCAAAGAGACGGGCCTTTATGTCAGGCTCGTCTCTTTTTTTATACTGTTGCTGCACGAGTTACAGTTTCCAAATACTTTTTCAACTTGGTTTAACAGCATCCTTTCAAACTGTCTCTGAATACTTTCCGGCCCAAACGGTTTTGCCGATGCAGTTGCATGCGGTATTTGGCAATGGTTTTACAAGCCTTAGCGTACACATATTGTAAATTTTTGTTAACTACTTGACTTTTACTATAATTATCCCTAATATTGATATTATTTTCAACATGGAAATGATATTTAAAATATCAAGTTCAAATTGGAACTTAAAATAACATTCACATAACTTTTATGTCAGTTATATTGACACTTTGCAATATGAAAACCAGTGAAGAAAAAAGAATGATATTGAATTCAAGTGGGTTTGTGATCAGGATCAATGAAGACGGGATTGATGAGAGTGCTTTGCAGAAATTGACCTTGTGTCTGGAAATTATCTGCAATGTTCCCATTCTGATATTTCAGTTTCCAAAACCGCATCCCATTATAATGATGCCTGTTGAGTTAACGAAAGATGCTGTATTCGACGATCTTGATCAACTCAGGATCAGGCTGGAAGTAGGAGACAATATGAACGGGTGCGTGAAGGAAATCATGCTCAGTGAACCGGACAGTAACAAAATCAGGCAGTGTCAGATGAATTTGCCCGGACAGCTCCATTTCGCAAGAGGCAAGGCAGCATAGTGGTTTACTTTGGTCCTGTGTCTTCACAGGATCAGGTATAACTTAATTTGATCATTGACTTTGAGCAGTAAAAATCAATGACAGCAATCCAGCGAGAATCGTTATTTCCTAAATTTCATCGGCTATTGCTCAGATTTTACGTGTTTCATTTGTAACATTTTTAATGCAAAGCATTTGCAGATGGAAGTTACAGACTTGCACAGAGAAACATCCGGCCTTGCTTTTAAATCCGCCAAATACTTTATCTTATTTATAAGCGGCTTATTTTATAATGAAATACCCCGCCGCACAGGCCGATTGTGCAGAGTTCACCAAAGCCATTTGATTTAAAGATTTCAGATTCTGTATGAGCGTTGTGATACGCAAGTTTGTAAGCAAAACTGCAGGAAAAAAATTGATGTAAGTCGCTTAGGAAAAAAGATAAATATAAGGAATACTGAAACTTGAATTAGGCGATATAACCAACAAGCAAATCAAAAGCAATTACCTATTAAAACGACCTTCTTGAATGAATAAGAAGGTCGTTTTGCATTATTGAATTTGAACAAAATGGATCATGTTATTTTTTTACATGAACTACATTGCCATAAACAATATTGCCATCCTGTAATATCAAATAAGAGCGGAAGTAAAGTTCTTTGAAGTTGAAATCTATATTATATGTGTGTCCGTAACCGGTATCGCCCGCTGAGTGAAGGAAATAGCCTTTGATACCCTTTCTCCAATTAATTAATAATCTTTTGTCCAAGATTGTTGGTACTTCTTTTATTTTATCAGAGTCTTTCTCTTTATAACTTACAACGAAACCAACTTCTTGTGCTGGAATTTGGCCCTGCTTGGTAAGTGTGAGTTTTAGTAATCCCTGAGCTACAAATCCAACGTCTGAATTTGTAGTCAATTCCCAAGGCTTTGGATTGACAGGAAGAGATAAGCCGGATTGATGAAATACATTTCCGTAAATAACCTTATTCTTCAATAATATAACAGTCCTGAAGTAAATTTCAGTAAATGCAAATGGCTCTGGTACACTAACAGGTCCTGTTTCCAAATATCCTGACGGATAATCAACAAAGTCTTTTACAGAATAAAACCTGACTGAGGGATCACTATCATAATGAGGATCTGAATTTATAGGACTGTCATTATCCACTCGGGAACTTACCAGAAAACCAACAATGGCCTTTTCTTCATCATCGTTGGGATCTATTTGATGCGTAAATCAACTTGATCAACATTTCCTTGCAGGTATAATTTATCTCCTTCCTGTTTGATACCGGTCGTCGAAACCTTGAACTCATTGGTAACCGGTGTTCCGGGATCCGGATTTTGCGGCTCGGGTAAAGTATGGTCCTGCAATGAACAGCTGCTGCCCAGAAGTACCAGAAGAATGCAAAATACTTTTACGGAATGTCTTAACATAGCCCAAATGATTTGATTAGCGTTTATAAGTTTTTTACAAAAAACACTTACCCATTGTACTTCTGCAAGCAAGGCATTCGGGCAATCAGCAAGCGGCAGGTTCTGGTTATCTTTCGGCAATAAATAGCCAATTTGTAATTCCTTGCAAAGAGTACATTTAAACAAGTTGAAAATTAAATTTTATAATGATTTTTACAAACAAAAACGACCTTCTCATGCATTTCTGAGAAGGTCGTTTTAATATTTTAAATATTGGAAATTTAATCTAAATAAAATGGAATTACTTTTTCACATGCATAACATTTCCATAAACAATACTTTCATCCTGTAAAATCAAGTAAGCACGATAATACATTTCTTGAAAGTTAAAATTAACGTTATGAAAAGCGCGTGATCCAAGGGGGCCTGCTTTTATGTATTCTCCAAAATTTTCTTGATCTTTCCAATCGTTGATATCTAACTTCTCATCAGAAACAGTAGGTAAGTTATTGATTTTATCAGATTCCTTTTGTTTATAGCTTACCACAAACCCAAATTCTATAGCAGGAATTTGCCCTTGTTTTGTAATTGAAAGATTTAATCCATCCACACCATATTCCTGAGTAGATATTTCCCATGGACTTGGTTTAGCAGGGAGAGGCAATCCCGATCGGTGAATTACATTTCCATAAATTATTTTATTATTTTTTAATATTATGACAGTTCGAAAGTATTGTTCAGTAAAAGCAAATGGTTCTAAAATGCTAGTTAATCCCGTTTCCAAAGGTGTAAAAGAATTATTTTCATCCAAATCTTTACCAAAATATTTAACTTTGTAAAACCTAATATTAGGATCATTGTTGAACTGAGGATCGGGATTAATTGGCCCATCACTTGTAACTCTAGAACTTACAAGAAAACCAACAGTCCCATTATCCTTATAACTCGCATCAACCTGATCAACATTTCCCTGCAGGTACAATTTATCTCCTTCCTGTTTCACACCCGTAGTCGATACCTTGAATTCATTGTTAACCGGAGTTCCAGGGTCGGGGTTATCCGGCTCGGGTATCGAATGGTCCTGCAATGAACAGCTGCTGCCCAGAAGTGCCAGAAGAATGCAAAATACTTTTACGGAATGTCTTAACATAGCTCAAATGATTTGATTAGCGTTTATAAGTTTTTACAAAAAACACTTACCCATTTTGCTTCTGCAAGCAAGGCAATCAGGCAATCAGCCAGCGGCAGGTTCTGGTTATCTTACGGTAGCAAATGGGCAATTTGTGATTTTCTGAAAAGAAAACAGGATAAACGAACAGCCTGAATCCAGCTTGTGATTTTCAGGAAGCTGCCAGATTTTGATTGAAATATAACCTTCCAGCCGGTAGTGATTTCTTATTTTTCGGCTGAAAGTAATTATTGTAAGTTATTTACATTTACCAGCAGCATCTTATCTGACCTTTAAATGCCTGATAAAAAGCAGGCTGCCTCGTTCATTGATGTGAATGCAAGCATATTCAGCCTCTTTATGTGATTTTAAATGCCATGCATTCCGACAGTTCATTGTATTTCTCCATTTTAACTGTTTAAAATCAGAATCGTCTATGTTTAGAAAAAGTACTGCTATTCTGTCATTTGTAGTTTCTGTCTACATTTCGGGATGCGATCTGGCAACGGATCATGTAATCAATCCGGCACCGGCCGTCAGTATTTTTGCCACCGGGCTTACAGCGCCTTTGGGCGTGGAAGCTGATGCGGAAGGCAGATTATGGGTAACAGAAGCCGGTGACGGCCAGAGCGATGACGGACAACTTTCCATGATCAGTGCTACAGGTGAAGTTTTTACGGTAGTAACCGGTTTTACTTCGCGGGTAAGCCCGGAAGGCGGCGTTTTCGGGCTTAATCACCTTGTTCTTCAGAATGGCATTTTATGGATGCTTCACGGCGTGGAAGGAAGGCTTTATCAATTTGATATTTCCACTTTTCAGCCCGGCGATGCGCCTATGCAGGCTTCTGAACTGAAATATGAAGATGTCAGTACTTTTGTTAAAAACCATGATTTTGAGAATGATACAGATACTTCCGATCTGTTTAATCTTACCGTCGGGCCAGATGGGGACCTGTTTATTGTAGATGCCGGTGCAAATGCTGTTATCCGCCGCAAAGCTTCCACAAAGGAACTGAGTGTATTTTCAACGATTCCGCCGATAGCCAATCCCGGCGGAGAGCCAGACCAGCTGGAACCCGTACCGACCGGAATTGTTTTTGATGGACAAAAATTCCTGATCTGCAATTTCAGCGGCTATCCGTTTCCTGCCAAAAAATCTCCGATATACCAGGTTGATCTGAACGGAAATACTTCTGTTTACCAAACCGGACTTTCAAGTGCAACGGATATAGAACTCGGTGAAGATCAGAAACCGGTTGTAATTGAATATGGAAGCTGGACGGGCGAAACATTTGCTGAAAACTCGGGTACTATCATGAGCGCGACAAATCAGGCTGTAACGCCTTTGTTAAGCGGCCTGAACTTTCCCAATTCCATCAAGAGAAGCGGTTCCGGAACGTATTTTGTCGCCCAGACTTTCGACGGCGTTATAAAGAAAGTTGTCTTCTGATTTGCATGGAATATACTTGTTATGCTGTAACCAAAAACGAGATTTTCCATCATTTAAAAGCCAATGCATGACACAATGATTTCAGAACAGAAATCGGCACCGGCCATGCATCGGATTTTAATGGTTACTCAACAAATTCGATCATGGTTCCATAACGGACTGATAAACAAGTACCTTGAACTTGTCCTGCATTTCACCCCAGACGTTGTTCGGATATTTCTGGGTCATCAGTAAAGCTACGATTTTGTCTTTCGGATCTGCCCAGTACGTAGTTCCGAATATGCCGCCCCAATCGAATGAACCGGCTGGAACCGGAATGCGTGCGGCTTCTTTTTCAGTAGTGATGGCAAAACCCAGTCCGAATTTCTTGTTTCCCATATTCACATCTCCGATCTGGTTCTGAATCATCAGATTTACAACGGCAGGACTTAAAATCCGCTTTCCGTTATACTGTCCGCCATTGATGAAAGTCTGCAGAAAGATGGCATAGTCGTAAGCTGTTGAAGAAAGTCCCGCTCCGCCTGCGTAAAAACTTCCGTTTTCCTTTGGATAATCGGTGTTGAAATCCGGCCTGTTTTCAGCCTTGATCATTTTCCCTTCCTTATCCTGTGTATAGAGCCTGACAAGACGGTTTTTTTTGTTTTCCGGCAAGTAAAAGTAAGTATCCTTCATGCCGAGCGGTTCAAAAATACGTTCCCTTAGAAAAGTATCCAGTGACTTGCCGGACAATATTTCCACAAGATAACCCAGCACATCGGAATTCAGCCCGTAAGTGAATCTTTCGCCCGGCTCATGCACCAGCGGCAATTTTCCCAGTCTTGTAATCACATCCGAAAGTTTGTAACCGGGCGTTCCTATTCCGCTTGGAATGTTGTTTTTGGCATAAATTGCATTGGCCTCCGGCGAACCGATCATGGCATAACTGATGCCCGAAGTATGCGTAAGTAACTGACGGATTGTGACTTCCCGTTTTGCAGGTTTTACGGTATAGCTGGAATCGGCTTCATTGAATTTATCGATGATCTGCGGATTCTTAAATGATGGAATGTATTTGGAAATCGGATCGTCCAGCAGGAACTTGCCTTCTTCGTACAACATCATGACGGCCGTGCTGGTAATGGCTTTTGTCTGCGAAGCAATGCGGAAAATGGCGTCTTTTTTCAAAGGCGTTCTAGCGTCCGTGTCATCATTGCCAAAGCCTTTATAGTAAACGATTTTCCCGTTTTTGACTATAATCCCCACGGCGCCCGCAATTTCTTTTGTCAACATATTGCTGTAAAACCGCGTCAATGCGTCTGAGTCTTTCGCTGCTCATGCCGGCACTTTCGGCAGAAGCTTCGGTCAGGAACTGGGAAAATACGAATTGTGAAGAAAACAAAAAGATAAAAAGAGGAGCAATCCAGCGGGAAACAGTAAAAGTCCGGAACATTATTAACCAGGTCATAAGGTGAAAATGGCCGGCAAAATACTATAAATTATTTACGGTTTCAGAAAGGAAGAAGGATTTGATTTTAAACTGCACGGATACTTTCGGCATCGACTGAATGTACCCGTGCAGTCTGAATTTTTACGGGTTGATCAGTTTGCCTTCAATGGAATCATCGAGCGTTTTGCCCACTACGGCACCGACCACAGTTTTGGCAAATGCAATGGCGTTGCCGTGTTTGTTGTCCCAGTAATATCCTTCTTTTGCTTCTACTTTGACAACGGTAATCCGCGGATCGTCTTCACCTTCTGTAAACCAGGCTTTCAGGATCGGCTCCCAAAGTTCTTTGATCATGGCTTTGTCTTTCGAAATCGATGCCTGGCCGTACACGCTCAGGAAATCGGAATGTGCGGAACCCTGAAATAGTAAATGTACGCCCGGGTCCTGCGAAATATCGGCATTTTTGGTACTGTCATCTGAACTCAGAAACCAGAAGTTTCCGTCTTCATCCACTTTTCTTACCGACATCGGCCTTACTTTCAGCGGCTGACCGGTTGTTATTTTTGTACAGAAATAGCATGTATCTGCATTTTCCGTCAGTTCTTTGATTTTTTTTCCTGCTTCCTGGCCGGAAAGATCTTCGTGGTTTTTCTCTGGCTGTTGTTGATTGATGCTGTCCATGTCTGGCGGTTTTGAGATTTGTTGAATTACAATTAAGTATGAAAACAAAGATCGTTCCAGCAGCATGCCGCATGCGGGCCAATCCTGCTGAAGGAACGCATTTGAAAATTAACTTTTGATTAAATCTGCAATCCGGATTTTCCCGTAAATTATTTTTAAGAAATTTTATAAATTGTTTAGGGTTTGCCCCTGGATAATTGACTATACATTAATTCCCCTGATACCGAGGCATCCGATGAGTAAGTCTTTAACCGATGAACAACTGGTTACGCAGCTTCATGAAAGCAACAAACGTGCTTTTGAGGAGATATACGAGCGTTACTGGTACAAGTTGTTCTGTATTTCCTATCATCAGGTTGGCTCGCGGGAAGAAGCGGAAGAACTTGTTCATGACATTTTTGAAAGCCTGTGGAACCGCCGGCAGGAATCCGGCATTCGGAACCTGAACACGTATCTGATGATTTCCATGAAATACCGGATTGCCAATTTTATCAAATCGCGGATTACATGGAGAAAATACCGGGAGTATCTCATTCTGAACAAGATTCAGGAAAATTATGCAACAGACGAAATCGTGGATTTTTCAGATTTGTCCAAAGCGATTGATCAGGTCATGAGTCGGCTGCCTGAAAAAACAAGCAGGGTTTTCCAGCTCAGCCGGTTTGAACACCAGTCGGTGAAGGCCATTGCCGAAGAACTCAACATTTCGGAAAAAGCCGTGGAATACCATATTACAAAATCACTCAAAGCGCTGAAAGACGGACTTTGGATGTATCAATCCAGTAACTGAAAACAAGGAACACACTTGCGAACTATGAACGGTTCTGATTATAATTTACTGATTGAAAAGTACTTGTCCGGAACTGTGACGCTGGAAGAAGAGGCCATGCTGGAAAAGTATCTGGAAGAAAACCCTGTTCATTCGCCGGAGTTGCTGCCGTATGAAAAAGCGGAAATCGGCAACAGAATCAGGAAAAGACTATTTGCCAATACGATCCGGAAACCGCTCAGACCCATGTATTTCCAGATGCTTGCGGCAGCAGCCTTTGTGATCATCTCAGGATTGGTTCTGTATTTTGTTCGGGATAAAAACAGTTCCATGACGGCGGTAACAACTGCGTTAAATGACAGAAAAGAAGCTTTCGAAGTCAGAAATACGTCCAGAAAACCGCAGCGCGTCACGCTGGAAGACGGCAGTGAGATCATTCTTCAGCCAAACAGCAAGCTGAGTTACCCTGAACATTTCGGCGACCGTAAAAGAATCGTTTATCTCAAAGGAGAAGCGTTTTTCAAGGTTAAAAGAAATCCGGCCAAACCGTTCGTTGTTTCTACGGACAATCTGGCGACGCAGGTCTTGGGCACCAGTTTTAATGTAAAGTCACATGCCCGCTCGGTGGAAGTTCAGGTGGCAACCGGGAAAGTTTCGGTCTATGAAGTCGGCGAAAGCCATGCCGCAAGCAAGAACGGTGTAATCCTTACCCCGAATCAGAAAATCATTTTTGACAAGGCTTCCCGAAAAATGGAGCTTGGGATCGTGAAAAACCCATTGATGCTGAAAACAGCGGCCGACACGCCTGCGTTCAACTTTACTGAAGTGCCTGTTGCGGCAATCATGGAAACGCTGGAAAGTACGTACGGAATCAATATTGTGGTGGAAGGCGACATGCTCAAAAACTGCCTTTTTACCGGGGACCTCAACGATTTGCCCATGTTCCAGCAATTGCAGCTCATCTGCAAATCGGTGAACGTGGAATATGAGCAGCGGGGAACTTCCGTATTTGTCTTCGGAGAAGGATGTTTGTAAAACCACTTATCTGAATATAAATAAGTTATGATCTATTCAATTGTAAAATACAATAGGTTTCTGAATTAGTCTCAAACAAATAACCCGGTGATTATGCATCAAAAAATACCCTTGAAATGGGTTGTTTCCAAAGTTTTGAACACGATGGTAAAACAACTTTTAATGATTGTGCTCTGTTGCGGCATGGCTACGGCCCACGGCGTGTATAGTCAGGAGTTACTGAACAAGGAAATTTCTTTGAAAGTGGAATCTGCAGACCTGCGCCAGGTGCTGAGGCAGATAGAAAAGCAGGCGGATGTGAAATTCGTGTACAGTACCAACAGCATTCAGGGAAAAAGCACGGTAAATGTAAAGCACGTTCAGGGTTCACTCAGCAAAGTGCTCGACCAGCTTCTTGCACCGATGAACGTTACGTACGAGGTCGTGGGCACTACGCGCATCCTGCTCCGGAAAAAAAGTGAGCAGCAGAAAATCGTTCCTGCCGGCACCTCAGCCATGCAGAACAATCCGGATCGGGTGATCAAAGGCAAAGTTGTTGACGACAAAGGTGAAGGCTTGCCCGGCGTCAATGTACTGGTTACCGGCAGCCAGACCGGAACTTCCACAGACCAGAACGGACAGTATACTTTGTCGGTGCCGGAAGGAAATGTGGTTCTGAGGTTTTCTTTTATCGGTTTTGTAAGTCAGGATGCAACGGTTGGAAACAGTTCGGTTATTGATGTTACGCTGGTGCCCGATGTCAATTCTCTGAGCGAAGTAGTGGTTGTCGGTTACGGAACACAGGAAAAAAAGGACGTTACCGGTGCGGTTTCTTCGGTAAAAGGAGCTGATTTTCAGAATTTGCCTACAGGCGGTGCGCAGCAGGCTCTTCAGGGCAGAGCAGCCGGCGTGAATATCATCCGCAACGGCGGTGCGCCCGGCGATGCAGGCTCCATCCAGATCCGCGGGTTTGGAACGGTGAACAATGCCGACCCGCTTGTCGTTATTGACGGCGTTCCTGCCGGTTCCATGAACGACGTGAACCCCAATGATATTGAATCCATCGAAATCCTGAAAGACGCTTCCGCTTCCGCTATTTACGGAACGCGTGCGGCGAACGGTGTCATCATCATCACCACAAAACGCGGCTCTTTCGACAATCCGATCGGACTGACGGTAAATGGTTATGCCGGCGTTACTAACCGGATCAAAATACTGGATGTGCTGGATGCGCCTTCGCTGTCGGCTTTAAAGAGAGAAGCTTACAAGAATGACGGACTTCCCGTTCCGGCCATCTGGCAGGATCCGCAGTATCAGACGCAGAAAACCAACTGGCAGGAGGAGCTGCTGCAGCAAGGCGTTACGCAGAACTACGATGCGGCCATTCGGGGCGGAGGCAAATATTCCTCTTTTTCGATTTCCGGCGGCTATTACAATGAAAAAGGGATTATCGGGAAATCTTTTTACAAAAGGTATACATTCCGCGTCAATTCGGATCACAAGATTGGTTCCAGGCTGAAAATAGGGCAGAACCTGCAATTCACCAATACACATAACACGGCACCCAATACAACTTCTTCACAAACCGGACTTTTGTGGAGTGCCATCCGTTTTCATCCCGGACTGCCTGTTCGGAATGCAGACGGATCTTATAGTTCGACGCAGGGAATCGGTGCTTTCGGGGATATCAACAATCCGGTGTTTACCGTCGATAATCAGGATCAGAACAACATACGCAACCGTTTTCTGGGAAGCCTGACCGGAGAATACGAAATCGCAAAGGGACTTAAATTACGTGCGAATCTTGCAACCGACGCTACTTTCTCGGAAAATTACAGCTTTGACATCAAGGTTACCGATCAGTTCCGTACCAATTCCTACAATGAACTGAACCTGACACACGGCAAATACTGGTCCTTTCTGCAGGAATATTTTCTTTCCTATGACAAAAAGTTTGGAGCAAGCAGTCTGAGCCTGGTCGGCGGCTACACTTCACAGACTTTCAACAGCATTACCGCAAGGCAGCGCGGCAGGGATTTTCCGAGCGAAGACCCGACGCTGCGTTATCTTCAGTATGCCGGAACGATTGTGTCCGTAGCCGGAGAAAACGGGAACCGCAGTTATGATGCGCTTGCATCGTGGTTCGGGCGTGCCAATTACTCCTTAAAAGACCGCTATTTGCTGACCGCTACTTTCCGTGCGGACGGATCGTCCAAGTTCGCTCCCGGAAACCGCTGGGGTTATTTTCCTGCATTCTCGCTGGGATGGCGGATTTCCGAGGAAGATTTTTTCAAGAACGCATTGCCGGTTTTCAGCAACTTCAAGCTGACGGGCGGCTGGGGACAGCTGGGTAACCAGAATGTAAATTCACTGCAGTACCTGGCTTTGATCAATCCGTCTTACCGCTATGCACTGGGCAGCGGCGGAACGCAGAACTATGTTACGGGTGCGGCACAAAGCAGGCTTGCCAACACGCGAATCGGCTGGGAAACGGCTGAAATGAGCAACTTCGGACTGGAAGCAGGATTATGGAAAAACAGCCTTTATTTCTCTTTGAATTACTTTGTCAAGAAAACCAAGGACATGCTGCTGGCACCGCCTTCGGTGGGGACTATCGGAACTTCCACCATTCCGGACCAGAATATTGGTCAGCTGCTGAACAAAGGTCTTGAAATCGAAGCTTCTTACCGGCATACTGTTGGTGCGGTTACTTTCAACGTAAGCGGAAATACCACGATGATCAAAAACCGGATTACAAAGCTGGCTACGCCAGGCGGGTTTCTGGCCACGCAGCTTTACGGCCGGGGACAGCAGGAAATCGTCCGTACGTATGAAGGCCAGCCTTACGGAACTTTCTATGGCTACAAAACAAACGGACTTTACCAGAATCAGGGTGAAATCGATTCAGACCCGAACATTGCCAACGACTCCCGCAAAACAGACGGACAGATCAAGCCGGGCGACGTGCGTTTTCTGGACCTTAACAACGACGGAATCGTGGATGATCAGGACAGAACCATTATCGGAAGCCCGCAGCCTAAGATCAACTACGGTTTCAGTGCAGGCGCTGCTTACAAAGGCTTTGACCTGACGGTCTTCTTCGTAGGCGTAGGCGGAAGCAAAATTTACAATGCCGACC
Organism: Dyadobacter sediminis; assembly: GCF_005860765.1. Classification (GTDB taxonomy): domain Bacteria; phylum Bacteroidota; class Bacteroidia; order Cytophagales; family Spirosomataceae; genus Dyadobacter; species Dyadobacter sediminis. Next base: position 1,045,693 of record NZ_VCEI01000025.1, read on the forward strand.
GCATGCAGGGACTGGATGCCAGCTATTCTTTCAACTTGTATGCCGAGGAGAATAACCGCTGGAACGGCGAAGGAACGAGCAACACGGTGCCGCGCGTAAGCATCGACAATTCCAACCGCAATTTCCGTCCGTCCGATCTTTTTGTGGAAAAAGGCGACTTTCTGCGCCTGAAAAACTTTACACTGGGTTATGCGGTTCCGAAGTCAGTGACGGACAAAGTGAAGCTTTCCAATGCCCGCTTTTACATCACCGGACAAAACATCGTAACATTTACCAAATACAAAGGACTTAATCCGGAACTCGGCTACGTGGGTGATACGGGCAGACAGCTGAACGTTGATTATGCGCAGTATCCGTTGGCCCGTACGTGGACCCTAGGCGCAACCTTGTCATTCTAAACGAAAGTTCAGGTTTTTATCAGTTGAAAACATTCCTATGAAAAAGATAATCATACTCGCCGGATATTTATTTCTGGTAACCATAACGGGTTGTAAAGACGATTTACTGGAAAGTACGCCTTACGGACAGGTTACTTCGCAGCAATACTGGCGCAACGGCGACGATGTGGTGGCGGCAACCAATGCCGTTTACGCACCACTGCTGAATGAAGACGGTTTTGCGCATACCGAGTACACGTTTGACAACTGCTCCGATGACATGATCCGGGCCGGTGACCATTCGGATGAAACCGCTCTGGAAATGTTCACGTTTGACCCTTCCAACTCGCATATTCTGGCGACTTGGGCGACGAAATATGAAGTGATTTCGAGAGCAAATGCCGTTCTGATCAATGCGCCGAAAGTGAATATGGATGAAACGCTCCGCAACCGAAGCATGGGCGAAGCTTACTTTTTAAGAGGTTTTATTTACTGGCGGCTTTCGCTGATCTACGGTGAAGTACCGATTCTGCTGGAAGAAGATGCTCTTGAACAAAACTATAATAAACCGAAATCGACAGTCGAGCAGGTTCGTGCGCAGGCTGAATCCGATTTCCTGAAAGCCGCTTCACTGCTGCCGGTGTCATACGATGCTTCGGAAACGGGAAGGGCAACGCAGGGTTCGGCATACGGTTTTCTGACCAAATTGTACGTTTATGAGGAAAACTGGGCAAAAGCGATTGAAATGAGCGCGAAAGTAACGGGCAACGCCGCTTACAAACTGGCCGGCAGCTACAACGAGAATTTTAGTCTCCCGACAGAAAATAACCCGGAAGTACTGTTTTCACTGCAATACGAGACCGGCTGGACAACAGACAATTCACCCACTTTTTACCACACGCCGCAGGCTTTCGGCGGCTGGGGTTTTCACGAACCGATTGAAGATCTGGTAAAAGAATTCGAAACCGGCGATCCGCGCCGCTCTTATTCCATTTACAGTCCGGGCGATACCGTAAAACGCGGTACGCAGGGTACAACGACTTTCAAAGCCGACATGACGCGTGTAACCGGATATTCGTTTAAAAAATACACGGATTTTACCGAATCCGGTGACATGAGCCAAAGCCTGAATGCGCCTTTCCTGCGTTCTTCGGATGTTTATCTGCTGGCGGCAGAAGCTAAGATCCGTTCGGGACAAAACGGAGACGCAGAGCTGAATGCGGTCAGGAAAAGGGCAGGGCTCTCTGCCAAAACGGGTGCGAAAATGGCCGATATCATGCACGAACGCCGCGTGGAGCTTTCCGGTGAAAATGAACGTCATCAGGATCTTTTACGCTGGGACAAAGCGGGTCTGATCGATATTGCTGCGCATTACAAAATTCCAAGAGGCCCGTACAAGCCAAGCCGCAACTTTATCAAACCGAAACATTACTATTTTCCGCTTCCGCAGCGCGAAGTGGATCTGAGCAACGGCGTGCTGGTGCAGAATCCGAATTATTGAACCGGATAAGATGCGCTCTGTGAAAGGTAAATGCAATTTGTGAGGTGTTATGAATATATTTTCATTCTTCGGCTGTGTTGCAGCCGGAGAATTGTTTTTAATTGCATGGATTAAAACTTCGCCTTAAACCCATTTCTGTTACTTGAAACAATTAGTGATCATCTTGACTATGCTGGCCGGACTTACGCGGTGCAATGTGCCGGTGTACATGCAGGAAAAAGAGCTGGAAGGAATCTGGCGGACGGATTCGATCAACAACTTTGTCAATGGTTTCAGCTTTACCAACAACACTTTTGACGAACACTGGTCTACATTCGAGTACCAGCCGGACGGCATTCTGCTGGAACGAAGAAAGGAAAAATTCAGAAAGTACCGTTACCGGCTTCCCGCTTCCGATTCGCTTGTATACGCCGATTCTTCAGGACAACAGCTGAGCAGTTTTCTGATTCTTAAACTGACGGACAAACAGCTTGTGCTCAAAAAAGCACAAAAACCTTACTTGCCGGGAAAAAACCAGGAATTGTTTGAAGTGCGCTTTTTTACCAAAATGGCTGACGGCAAGTAATGGTGAGCAAAAGAATGATCCGGAAGCTGACTTTATTCATCCTCATCGTCCTCATGGCGGCCTGCAACGGCAGTAAGAAACAAACCTTGTTCGAGCTGCTTCCCGCTGAACAGACCGGCGTGCATTTTACAAACAGCCTTAAGGAGAACGATCAGCTTAACATTCTTACTTACGAATATTTCTACAACGGCGGCGGAGTAGGAGCCGGCGACTTCAATAATGACGGGCTTACGGATCTTTTCTTTGCCGGAAACATGACCGACAGCCGGCTGTATCTGAATCAGACAAAAGGGAAAAACGCGCCGATCCGGTTTGAGGATTTTACAGAAAAATCAGGTGTGAAAATTCCCGGCGGCTGGGCACGCGGCATTGCGCTTACGGACATCAATGCAGACGGATATCTGGATATTTACGTCTGCCGTGCGGGACCCAAACAGGCCGGGCCGCTTTCCAACCTTTTGTTTGTCAATCAAAAAGACAACACGTTTAAAGAGGAAGCGAAATCGTACGGGCTGGATTACAGCGGAAATACAACGCAGGCCGCCTTTTTTGATTATGACCGCGACGGCGATCTGGATGTGTATCTCGTTACCAATGTGATGGATTACAACGGCCCGAACAACATCCGCAAAAAAGTGGCGGACGGCTCCTCTGCGAACGCCGACAAACTGTTCCGAAACAACGGTGACCAAACTTTTACGGACGTTTCCAGAGAAGCCAATATTTTAATGGAAGGCTACGGGCTGGGCATTTCCATTGTGGATGTCAATCAGGACGGCTGGCCGGATGTATATGTTTCCAACGACTATGTATCCAATGACTTGCTGTATATCAATCAGAAAAACGGGAGTTTCAGAAATGAAATAAAAGACTATTTCCGTCATCAGAGTTATTCGGCCATGGGCAACGATGCGGCGGATATCGACAATGACGGGCTTGTGGATTTCGTAACCGTGGATATGCTGCCGGAAGGCAACATACGCCGCAAAAACATGTTCGGGCTGATGAATTACGACCGGCATTTGTCGGAGCTCAAAATGGGTTACGAGCCGCAGTTCATGCGGAATACGTTGCAGCATAACAACGGAAACCGTCCGGGCACCCAACATCCGTTTTTCAGTGAAATCGGCCGGTATGCAGGCATTCAGGCTACGGACTGGAGCTGGGCGCCGCTCTTTGCCGATTACGACAACGACGGATTCCGCGATCTCATGATTACGAACGGTTATCCGAAAGACATTACAAACCGCGATTTTGTGATTTACAGAATGGCCGAGCACCAGCAGCAAATGCAGTCGGGAAGCAGGGATAACAGCCGTTTGTCCAAAGCGCTGAAACACGTGGAAGGAGCCCATATCCCGAACTATTTATTTGTCAATAATCAGGACCTTACCTTTTCGCACAAGTCGGCTGAATGGGGGTTTGATATTCCGTCTTTTTCCAATGGCGCCGCTTATGCCGACCTGGATAACGACGGGGATCTTGATCTGGTCATGAACAATATAGATCAGGAAGCATTTATTTACCAGAACCATTCGGACCGCCTTCCGGATCATCATTACGTCAGTCTGAAACTGACCGGTACAAAAGAGAACCCGTTTGCTTACGGGGCAAAAGTATGGGTTTACAGTAAAAATAACACGCAGTATTCGGAGCATTCGCCTTACCGCGGATATCAGTCCACGATGGAGAACACACTGCATTTCGGGCTTGGCAAAACCACAGTTGTGGATTCGGTGCGGATTATCTGGCCGGATGAAAAAACACAATTGCTCGTGCATGTAAAGGCGGATCAACTTTGCCAACTGGATTATAAAGATGCCGGCAAACAAATTCAGAATGCTGTTTTTGGCAAAATAGTAAAACCGCTTTTTTCAGAATTGCCGGCAAATGATATCCCGTTTCTACACAAAGACGAACTTTACATTGATTTCAAAATACAGCCGTTGCTTCCGCATTTGCTTTCGCAGGACGGGCCGGGCATTGCAGTGGGCGACATCAATGGCGACGGACTGGAGGATTTTTACGTTGGCGGCGCTTTCAATCAGTCAGGCCGTTTTTTCATTCAGGACCGTAACAAGAAGTTTATTCCGAAACTGCTGGAAACGGGCCGTAAGTATGAAGAAGATATGGGTTCGCTGCTTTTTGATGCGGACAATGACGGTGACCTGGATTTGTATGTTGTCAGCGGCAGTAACGAATTCGAAGCCGGCTCGCAGTATTATCAGGACAGACTTTACAGGAATGACGGAAAAGGAAATTTTAAAAAAGACCTTAACGCACTTCCGGCTGTTACGGGCAGCGGTTCCGCGGTGAATGCAGCGGATTTTGACAAAGACGGCGACCTTGATCTTTTTGTCGGCGGCAGGCTTTCACCCGGCCAGTACCCGTTTGCCGGCGAAAGCTATATTTTGCGGAATGACAACGGGAAATTTACCGATGCAACTGCTATGGTTTGTCCGGAAATCAGGAACGCAGGAATGGTCACTACGGCCATATGGAGCGATTTTGACCTGGACGGCTGGACGGATCTGATCGTGACAGGCGAGTGGATGCCGGTTATTTTTTATAAAAACAACAAAGGAAAGCTGGAAAATGTAACGGCAAATACGGGATTGACGGGCATGCACGGCTGGTGGAACAGCATGGCTTCGGGCGATTTCGACGAAGACGGTGATTTTGACTACATAATCGGCAACGTCGGACTGAATACGGAAGGACATCCGTCGCAGGATAAGCCCCTTACATTATTTGCAAAGGATTTTGACAAAAGCGGAACAATTGATCCGGTCCTATGCCGGTATTTCGGAAATGAACTTTATCCGGTGCACCCACGCGATGAAATGACGAGCCAGATGAATTTTCTGAAAAAGCGTTTTATTTATTATGCCGATTATTCCAAAGCGGATATTGGCAAAGTGTTTTCAAAGGAAGAATTAAGGGATGCAAAAAAAATGGTTTGTGAAGCCATGCAGTCTGTTTTGGTTATCAACCAAGGCAACGGCAAGTTTGAAATGAAACCGCTTCCGGCTGCCGCCCAGTTGGGATCAGTATACGGGATCTGTACCGCGGATTATAATCATGACGGCCACCTCGATCTTATGCTTTCAGGAAATTCCTACGCAACGGAATCGATCAGCGGAAGGCTGGATGCGTTCAGCGGATTGTTGCTTACCGGAAACGGAAAAGGAGATTTCTTTCCTGTCAAGGCTGCTGAAAGCGGGTTTCTGGTGGAAGGCGACGGTAAGGGGCTTGCTGAAATGACAACGGGCGATCATGGCAGAATGATTCTCGCTGCCCAGAACAATGCAGCGCTGCGGGCCTTTGCAGCTCCGGTTCCGGCTTCCGTGCTTTTGATTGAACCCGAAACCCATGATGCATGGCTGGAAGCAAGTTATGCCGACGGAAAAACAAGAAAATATGAGCTTCCTTACGGAACGGGCTATTTGTCGCAACCGACGCGAAAAATCTTTATTCCCAGAAAAGGTCTCCGAAAGGTGAGGGTAATTGGTTTTAATGGAAAGTCGAGGCGGTTGGGCTTTTAGCTGCTGGCTTTTTGTTTGTAGTAAAAGGTTAAATGTGAAATTTTTGTTTTAAGGAGCAACCTAATAATCGGAAAGGGAACCCCGTCCGGGGTTGAGATTGGTTTTCATGGATATTGTAATTTCTACAAACAGGGGACCGCTCTGCGGTCATTTGTAGCTTTGGAGGAGCAGTCTGTTGATTGGAAAGGGAACCCCGGGGTTGAGATTGGTTTTCATGGACATTGTAATTTCTACAAACAAGGAACCGCTCTGCAGTCATTTGTAGCTTTGGAGGAGCAATCTATTGATTGGAAAGGGAACCCCGTCCGGGGTTGAGATTGGTTTTCATGGACATTGTAATTTCTACAAACAGGGGACCGCTCTGCGGTCATTTGTAGCTTTGGAGGAGCAATCTGTTGATTGGAAAAGGAACCCCGGGGTTGAGATTGGTTTTCATGAATATTGTAATTTCTACAAACAGGGGACAGCTCTGTGGTTATTCTAAACAGGTGACTGCTCTGCGGTCATTTGTAGCTTTGATAGAGTTATTGGCAGTTGGTTATATCTCGGTTTAAACTAAAAGCTAAAGGCTAAAAGCTAGAAGCTAATCGCCTTTTATTCATTTATAATCCGATACATTGATCTGATTGCCTTCACGTACGCTTCCGGTCTGCAGTCCGATGAGGTTCTGGCCGAAAAGGACGCTGCGTTCGTGCTTTCTGAAAGTTGCCAAGGTTTTTAAAGGTTCGCGGCCTTTGATGCCGGTTTGCTGGTCAACAGTTGTGAGGACACAACGTTCACATGGCTTCGCCACATGAAATGCCACGTTTCCGATCTGAATATACTTCCATGCATCTTCTGCAAATGGTGCGGTGCCCGAAACCACGAAGTTGGGCCGGAAACGGTTCATCTCGACGGGCTGTTCCATTCTGCTGTTCAGCTCCTGAAGCGATGCTTCTGAAATGAGCAGATAAGGAAAATCGTCTGCAAAGCTGAGCGTGGCATCCGGTTCCGCATTCTGTGCGTTCATCCGGCGGTTTGAAGAAGCGGTCATTTCTACAATCCGGACTTTCTTTTCAAGCTTTTCGGAAAGCCAGGCGTCGGCTTCATCACAAATCGTATAGGCCTTAACGGAATCCTTCCAGACTTTTACCAGCAAAGCTTCATCCGAAACACGTGTAAAAGGAACCAGAATTTCATTTGACGGATCAGACCGGGATGAAAGCAGCAAGCCGAGATCATGAAAAAATACAGTTATGGTTGCCATTTTCGGATTGGTACGCTGCGTAAGAAAAAGCCCGTTTTCATCCACGATCATCCAGCGACGGTCATATTTCAATCCTCTTTCTTCGGCATAGGATTCTGTAAGACGAATTCCGCCCAGCGATTTTACCGGATAAATCCATATTTCGGTCAGCAGTATTGGCACAGAATTAGCATCCATGAGAGTAATGAAGATAACAGTATACAAATAAAGCAGCAATGTCGATAGGGAAAGTGAGAACAGCAAAAGGTTTGATCTGTAAAATGCTTTCAATTCGGCATTGCAGTTACTAAAAAACCTCATGATCACAGAAAAAGGGAAGAAGCGTATTGCTATTCTGGGCGGCGGTCCCAGTGCGCTGTTTATGTACAAAAGAATCGTTGAAGCAAACAGGAATGATCTGGAAATCCACATTTTTGAATCCAAGAGAACACTTGGATCCGGAATGCCTTACAGCCCGGAAGGCGCTAACGACGAACATGTTACGAATGTTTCCGATAGTGAAATCCCGGAAATCGTCACTTCGGTGAAAAAGTGGATCCAGACCGTTTCGGATGAAGAGCTGGCGAAGTTCAACGTAAGAAAGAAAGATTTCAACGAGATGAAAGTGCTGCCCCGGCTGCTGTTCGGACAATATCTTGCTGCTCAGTTCGATATGCTGGTAAAAAATGGAAGAAATGCCGGCATGGAAACAGAGATCCATTTCGAAAGCAAAGTTGTGGATATTGCCGATGATCCCGCCTGTGGAAAAGTGAAAATCGAGGTAAGCGGAAAAGAGCAGCAGGAGTTCGACTGTGTAATCGTTTGTACAGGGCACAATTGGCCGATGGAGCATGAAGGTAAAATTTCAGGGTATTTTGATTCGCCTTACCCGCCTTCCAAGCTGAAAATGAAGCTAAATCATGCGGTTGCGCTGAAAGGTGCTTCCCTGACAGCCATTGATGCCATCCGGACGCTTGCGCGCAGCAACGGAAATTTTCACAGACAGGATAACGGCAAAGTTTCCTATGAACCTTCCGCAGACAGTCCTGATTTCAAACTGGTGATGCATTCCGTACACGGGATGCTTCCTGCGGTCCGTTTTCATCTGGAAGAGCCGCTGTTATCCGGGGATTCCTTGCTGAGTCATGAAGAAATTGAAAAGAACATGGCGGAAAACGGCGGGTTTCTGTCGCTGGATTATTTATTTGAAAAAGACTTTAAAGACCGTTTCAGGAAAAAGGATGCCAAATTTTACAATTTCATCAAGGATAAAAACCTGGAAGAATTTGTAGAATCCATGATGGCGCAACGAGAGAATGCCAAGCCTTTCGCGCTTTTCAAAGCCGAATACCTGGAAGCGGAGCAATCCATCAAAAAAGAGGAATCCATTTACTGGAAGGAAATGCTTGCTGTGCTCAGTTTTGCGATCAATTATCCGGCCAAGTACTTTTCAGCCGAAGACATGCAGCGGCATCAGAAAGTCCTTATGCCGTTGATTTCCATTGTCATCGCTTTTGTTCCGCAAAGTTCATGCGAAGAGCTGCTTGCACTGTATGACGCCGGAAAGCTGGACATTATTTCGGTTGAAAAAGACAGCAGCGCAAAGCCTGAAAAAAAAGGCGGCGTTACATACCATTATGCTGGTGAACCCGATCCGGAGCAGTCGGTATATTACAATACGTTCGTTAATTGCGTTGGTCAGCCGCATTTGTCTTTTGATGATTTTCCGTTTAAAAGTCTCGTTGCAAACCAAACGGTAAGTCCGGCGCAAATCAGGTTTAAATCAAATGAAGCCGGCAGTACGGAATGGAACCAGGGAAATGAAAAGGTAGTAAAAGCTGCGGACGGCGCATTTTATCTCAATGTTCCCGGCATCACAATCAACGACTATTTCCAGGTTGTGAGTCAGGATGGAAAAGCAAACGACCGGGTTTTTATGATGGCGGTGCCTTATATCGGAGGCTACAATCCTGATTATTCGGGACTGGATTTCTGCGAACAGGCATCCGCGAATATAGCGGAATGTATTTTTAAAAGTTAGTAAAAAGCGGCCGTACTGAGCGTAGTTGAAAATTTTGCAGGTTGTATTTGTTTCTGGCAAATAGTGGCTGTGGAGTTTTTGACTGCGTTTTGGGACGGGGATTTTTGATCAGAGTTAGTTGTTTTTGGTCATGGATTGTCATTTATTGTAATGGGTTGTCAGGGATTGTTTGTTTAGGGTTATTGATTACCGATTATTTTTGGGAAGGGTTATTGACAGTTGTTAGAGGATGATGAGTAGGATTGAATTTTACGGTTTTTCCTGTTCCCGTTTATTTCAGGTACGGTGTGGCTTCCATGATTTTGAATGCAGGGTCGTCGCGGAAAATACTTTGAAGTGAACCGATGTGGGCCTGTCCGATCACAACAAGAATACGTCTGGACTGCTGCTTCAATTGTGTCGTCACAATGTTTGAATAAATTTTATAGTCCCGGTTTTTAAAAATCGACGTCAGTTCGGCACCGATGTATTTCGGGTTTACAAAAGCAGTATCCACCAAGGCATCCGGATTGGTAAATTTTCCATTGGTTACGCGCGAAGGCATGATGTAACGCAGATGGTGCGTTTTCTGGATAATTTCAGGCTGATTCAGAAAAAGAATATAATCTCCGATAGAAAGGCTGCCGTCCTGAATTTTTGCAAGTTGCGCCCTGGCCATATTTCTGACCTGCATTCCTTCTTCCTTGTACATATCAATATTCTCACCATTGCTCAGTATACTTTGTGAAGTCCCGCCGGGTGCATTGACGCCGTATACTTTTTTCAGTTTCAGGTTTTTTGCAATGTTAAAGGCCAGTTGATAGGACTCTGATCTTCCGTCCGGAAGCGTACTCAGCTGCAACTGGTTACTGGTGAACAGATTATAAATGCTGTCGAGCTCCGGCTGTTCCTCGGGCAGCCGTTCCACAGCGATCATATCCGGCTGGAACTTCTGAATACGCTCGGCAATCAAAGCGATTTCCTTTTGCCGCTGAGGCGAAAGCACATCCGTATTCCTGTTGTCCTTTTTGTAAAGCTGTTGAAAATGATCACAGCCAAGAAGCATTATTTCGGTCTGTGCAGACTGTGCAAAAACGGAAATAGAAACTAGCAGCAATAAAGTAACAGAAGTAAAAAATGCTTTCATGCGGGCAATGCGTTTTTGAGTAATAAATCGGTGAAAGTTACACAAACATTCCTTTTACAGCATACCCGTTGTCCAAACCTGTCCATAACGTTTTAGCCACACGTGCAGAAAAGAGATGGGTTCCATGAATTGCCTGATATGAATTAAAGCGATTGATTTTTATAAATTTTCTCAACGAGCAATTCATTTTTATAAAAGCTAAACAGCTAGCAGTTAAAAGCTGGACATCCAACTGGGTAATTATTTACTTACTAACAGAAGGTACAATTATTTACAGGAGTACGGAATATTATTGCAGATTATAAACCATAAAAATGTGAAATTATGAAAACGATCCTGAAAGCAGTTTCAATGCTCGGTTTGTGTGCCATGCTGACAATGGCAAGCTGTGGAAAAGACACCAGCAATGAAAATAATACCACCGGAGAAATGCAGGGTGATACCATGACAACAAACGGCAATGGAACGATGAATTCCGATACAACCGGAACCGACAGCACAGGCATGCAGCAATAAGCAGTAGCAGCTTTGGTGTTCAGGTTATACTGACATCTGAACATTTACTGATATTCCAGTTGGAAGGCAGGACGTGCGTACTATGCATGGTCCTGCCTTTTTGTTTAATCAAAATAAGATTTTCCCTTTCGTTTTTACAGATTTCTGCGTGTATATTAAATTGTATATAAGCAGAACATCATGTTCGCAGAAGGTTAAAATCAGTATTGTTTTTGTTTTAAGGCATGTTTGAAAAAAATAAAGATGCATTGTAGTATGAATTTTATGGAATATCGTATAAAATGTAAAGTAAATCAAAATTAGTTTTCAGTATGATGTAGGTCATGTTTTCAGGTCGGGCTTGTGCCTAATTTTGAATCATCAAATCAAATAACACCTGCTAATAATACTGACATGAACACTGCACGTAAAAACCTCCTCTTCATTGTTTTACTGATCGTTACTTCTCTATCCTCCTCTTTCAGTGCACCTTTATTTACCAAAACAAAGCCTCTGACCATCCAGATGCCCGTGGCTGACGGCAAGTACGCCTTCGTTGTAGACGGCAAAAAACAGATTGTTGAAATCAGCAACGAAACCGGCAAACTGCAGATCCCTGCGGAACCTTGTGTGATCCGCTACACAGCTGAGGACGGCGTTACAAACCTGACGGTTTTCATCGAGCAGCAAACATCCAGATCGTTTCTTCTGCCGGCCGTTCAGGCCAGTGAAAGCGAAGTGGAGGCCAAGTGGGAAGCCGTGATCCTGGGCAATCCGGTACGTGCAGGAAAAGTCATGACGCAGATCACAGGCCCGATGAACAGCAACCCGACGATCGAAATCTACGATTTGCAGGGACGTTCGCTGGTGAAAAAACAAGTTGCCAAAAACCAGGCAACCGAATCGTATACGCTGGATGTGCCGCAGCTATCGACCGGCATCCTGCTTGTAAAAGTAAGCTGCGAGGACTTTTCTCAGACATTAAAAGTGTTGCACACCAACTAGGAAGCCGATTTTACCAACTACCGGATTCATCATTCCAGGCTGTACATTGCTCCAGAATACATTCATAAAAATTACCCCGAACTATTGCAACTGTTAAGCCGGAAGGAAAACGCTGAAAACAGAACCATTGTCCGGCTGGCTGATAACCGAAATCATACCTCCGTGGTTAGCAGCTACCTTTTCACAAATCGCAAGTCCGATTCCTGTTCCTGAATACTCGCTTCTGCCGTGAAGCCGCTGAAAAAGCTGAAAAATACGGTCTGCATACTTCTGGTCAAATCCGATACCATTATCCTTTACGTCAATTTTATAGTAGTATGAAGCTGAGCGTAAAGAACTTCCTGAAAGCGGAATCTCTTTTTCCGAAACAACCTGACTTTGAATCCGGATCACCGGTATGATGTCTTTCTTGCGGAATTTAAGCGCATTGCTGATCAGATTCTGGAAAAGTTGCCCTAGCTGCATGGCATCACCCGTTATGACCGGCAAGTCACCGACAACCAGCTCAGCGCCGGATTCCTGAATACTAAGTTCGAGATCTGTAAGAATGGAACTCATCAGTTTGTTAAGCGGAACATATTCATTGTTTTCCTTTTTGGTTGAAATCCTTGAGAAAGCCAGCAAATCTTCAATCAGGTCCGACATACGCTTGGCAGCAGACTGCATTCGCAGCAGGTAATTTCTGCCTTCGCCCAGTTCCGCAGCATACCGGTCCCCAAGCAGGTTCCCGAACGACTGGATTTTACGCAGTGGTTCCTGAAGGTCGTGCGACGCTACATAGGCAAATTGCTGCAGGTTCTGGTTGGACTGGATCAAAAGCTGGTTTGATTCTGACAGTTCTTCGTTTGTGGCAAGGTATTCTTCATTGATAGAAGCCAGTTCTTCGTTCAGTGCTTCCAGTTCTTCTGTCCGCTGCTGCACCTGAAGTTCAAGTGCCAGTTTTATTTTTTTCTGAATTGTAATGTCCTGTACCGCGCCGATGATCTTCGTGGCTTCCCGCTTTTCATTGAAGAAAATTTTCCCCTGCGTATGCAGTATGCGTTTGGAAATTGCCTGCTGATCCTGAACCATAAACTCCACATTGAACTTGTCGGGAGTGCCGGGCTTCAATGCCTCGTGCATGGCATTTTGTATCTGCAGCAAGTCGGCTGCGGGAATCAGGCTGTTTATTTTTTCACGTGTCAGGTTTTCATTCCGGTCTATTCCGAACCATTGCAGCAAACGTCCTGAAAAGTCAATCCTGCCGCTTGCAAGCTCGATTTGCCAGGTTCCGAGATCGGCAAGTTCCACCGCGCTGCGCAGCGAACTTTCTGCTTCTTCAATCTTCTGCCTTGCCAGCACCTGTTGGGTAATGTCCATGGCCACAACAAGCACACCGGTAATCCTGCCATTCATATCCCTTTGCGGCTGATAGTTAAGGTCTACATAAATGGTTTGCAACCGGTCATCTTTGAATATCTGAACAGGCTGTTCTTTTGAGATAAACGGGATTCCGGTTTCGATCACATTCCGCAGCAAAAGATCAAAACCTTGTCCGGCTATTTCCGGAATGGCTTCCAGCAGCGGCTTTCCTACGAGTTCGCCATTGCCTCTTCCGACGAGTTCATTATAATACGGATTGGCCATCACATAACGGAGTTCGTCTCTGCTGATGATGGCAATGGCCACCGGCGATTGTTCAAACAGCGCCAGTAGCTGCATCTGGCTTTCTTCGATCTGTTTCTGGATTACGACACGTTCGGTAACGTCCGTGGCAATATCCAGAATGGCGTATACCTTCCCTTCATTATCAAAAATGGGCGAATAGATGATGTCGTAATAATTTTCGTTCAAAATGCCATTTCGTTCGATATGAACCTGTGTGCCAAAGCTTTGATACATAGTGCCGGTGGTATAAACATCATCCAGAATCTGCAGGAAAGGCTGATTTTCCAGTTCCGGCATTACTTTGGAAAGCGGTTTCCCTGCTATATCCGGCCCTTTTCCGACAATTTCAATAAACGCCTGATTAGGCATTTCAACAACCAGGTCGCGGCCAATAAACAACCCCATTGCAGCAGGCGCCGATTCAATAACCGAACGCAGCTTGGATTCACTTTCTTCCAGTGATTTCTGTGCCTTCACCTGCTGCGTTACATCGATGGACATGTTTATGATCCCGAAAATTTCGCCTGAGCTGTTGAAGATCGGCTTGTACGTAAAATTGTAATAATAAGTACTCAGCACGCCGTTTACTTCCAGATCAACAGCCGCGTTTTTTGAACTGTACGCAATTCCTGTTTTATAAATACTGTCCAGAATATCCAGAAATGGCTGGCCTTCAAGTTCCGGAATCGCTTCCCGTAACGGCTTTCCGATTACTGACTTGTCTTTTCCCCAGTATCCGATCATCGGTTCATTGGCCAGTTCCACAATCATGTCCTTTCCGACAAACAGGCAGGTGCCAACCGGTGCCTGCTCAATCAGCGCGCGGAATTTAGCTTCACTGGCTTCCAGGTTTTTACGGGATTTAATCTGTTCGGTAACATCCGTTGCCAGCACCATGACGCCCGTAATCGTTTCGGAATGATCGCGCAGGGGCGTGTATACAAAGTCGAAATAAACATCTTCCATGACGCCGTTCCGGAGCAGCCTGGCATGTACGCCGTTGCCGTTGTAGGGCTTGCCGGTTGTATAAACATCCCGAAGCAGACTTATAAAAACCTGATCATTGATCTCCGGAAGTGCGTCGAGGAGCTTCATTCCCGTAATGGAAGCATCCTTGCCCCACATTTCAAATATCTTCGCATTCCCGACCGTGATAATCATTTCCGGGCCGCTCAGAAATCCGATGGCCATCGGCGCCTGTTCCACCATGATCTGAAAAATACGCAGCTGCTGCATAAGGTCTCTCTGCTGCATCCGGTTTTCCACGTCACCCGTTACATTGACAAAACTGCCCAGCAATTTTGGTGAATTTGTTTCCTCATCATGATGAACCTGGCCTTTGCACAAAACCCATATGGTTCTGCCGTCTTTTTTGTTGAGGCAACGGAACTCTACCGAAAACGATTTTTGGGCAGGCTCCGTCTGTACCTGATGGAAAGCCTGCTGAAAGGGCTTCCGGTCGTCAGGATGCACCATTTCCAGCATTTCATGAAACGTAATGATATCATGGCCTGAAAATCCGAACAGCTTTTTGGTACGGTGACACCAGCGCAGCGTATCGTTTTCAGGGTTCAGCTGCCAGGTTCCGATTCCGGCAGATTGAAGGGCAAGTTCCAGACGCTGGATTTCAAGATTATTATGAATGCTGAATGGCTTGGGTTGGCCTGTCATGTAAAAGTAAGTCTATCGTCTGCAAGGGCAATTACAGGATTTATTATAGGGTTTGCTGCATTCCTGCAATCGTGCACTTGCTGACATTCGGGTAAATCGAAACGAAGTAATTAAAGCGGCAAAGTTCCCGAAAGTGTAAAAATACTGACACAATTCAAAGGCTGCTGTTGCCTGGGTATCACTGGTAAAATATTATTCCATTCTCTTCCGGATTGCAAATAAACTTCATTCCGGTTATTAAATGGAACTGCTTGCTGAATTTAAAATGACCGGAATGTGCCTGTTTCAGTCCTTTCGTATAGCTGTTGCTCTGGCTGTCAGAAGCGTTGATCGGTATGAATCCTGCCCGGCCGGAACTTTACAGACCCTTTATCCGGAATCCGGCCGGTGCTTTCTGATCTCTATTTTAAATAGTATTAACCGTTTTCAGTAGTTGCAAATGACATAATTTAATATTCTTGATCTTGAAATAGGTAAATAACAAATTTGTTTAATTATATTGTATAGGAATACATGCTTCTTCTTTTCTACTCGGCCAAAACTCAGACGGACATGAACTTACTTTTACAAAGACCTGCCGGAATCCGGCAAATACAGCATGAAAGCAGGTTATTATGGTTGGCAGGAAGTATACTGCTTTGCCCGTTCCTTGGGGGAAATACTGCTTTCGCCCAGACCAAAGTTTGGGACAAGTCCTTCGGAGGAGTAAAATATGAGCACCCCAGTGAAGATGGAGATTACATTGACGGTCGAAACGGTTATTCTTATGGCACCGTGATGCTCGCTTCTGCAGACGGAGGTTATATCATAGCCGGCAACTCCGATTCCAATGTTGGCGGAGATAAATCGGAAGCTGGCCCGGGGGATTATTATTGGCCGGATAATCAGGGATACTGGTTAGGGAATCAGGATTTCTGGATTGTAAAAATGAATACACAAGGTGAAAAAGTATGGGAAAAGACTTTACTGACCGATAGCTCGGAAGAAAAAGTGGGAGCCATGATCAACACACCGGATGGCGGCTACCTGCTCACAGGCCATTCCTATTATAAAGGATGGGCCGTGAAAACCGACGGACAGGGAAACGTAGAGTGGCAAAAAAGTTTCTTCGGAGAAGGAAACAACAATTCATCGCAGTTTACATCGGCTGCCGTCACTGCCGACGGCGGGTTTTTACTGGGCGGTTACAGCAATGAAGATTCAGGCCGCAGCAAAAGCGAGCCAAGCAGGGGATCATTTGATTACTGGATATTGAAAATTGATAAAAACGGCAATAAGCTCTGGGATAAAACCATAGGCGGCACCGGCCAGGATTACCTTTCTTCCATGATTCCGGGAAGTGACGGCGGTTTTCTGCTGGGAGGTACCTCCAATTCACCGGCATCGGGAGAAAAAAGCACCAGATCATACGCCAATGATTTCTGGCTGGTGAAAATAGACAGTACCGGCGAAATCCGCTGGGACAAAACCATTGGCGGAACAGGTGCCGATGCATTAAGTACCATGCTTGCTTCCGAAGACGGAGGTTATGTACTCGGCGGAACTTCCACATCACAGAAAAGCCGGGATAAAAGTGAAAATGCCCGGGACAACAATTCTTATAAAGGAGATTACTGGATCGTCAAGACCGATCCTGACGGGGGAATCGTTTGGGACAAAACGCTTGGCGGTGACTCCAAAGACGAGCTTTCCTCCATGGTGGCAACGGCGGACGGCGGCTATTTGCTGGGCGGAACTTCACGTTCTGCCGCAACCGGGGAAAAAAGTGAAGTAAGCAGGGACCCGGGATTTGAAAAGGCGGATTTCTGGGTTATAAAAGTAAACAGTCTCGGTACAAAATTATGGGACAAAACCTTGGGCGGAAGCACAATCGACCACCTGTCGGGCATCTTGCCGGTTTCGGGCGGCAGTTACATGCTCGGCGGCTATTCGGATTCCGAGCCGGGCAACGACAAAAGTGCCGCGCTGAAAGGGTATACCGATTACTGGGTGGTACAGATTTCGGAAGATCCGCTTCCGGTGACACTTTCGGCTTTTTCCGCAAAAAAAGAAGGTCTGGGCGCTGTACTGTACTGGTCAACAACGTCCGAAACGCAAAGTGACCGTTTTGATGTCGAACACAGCATCAACGGGAAATCCTGGAAAACGCTCGGCACTGTTGCAGCACAAGGTGAAAGGAAAGGACTAAGCCAGTATCAGTTTGTCCATTCCAGCCCGGCAACCGGTGAGGAAAACTTTTACCGCCTGAAAATGACTGATGCAGACGAAAGCCATACTTACAGTAAAATTTGCAGCATTGTACTGGATGCCGCATTCGCCATGTATCCGAATCCGGTTTCAGAAACTTTGCATGTGCAAACCGGGAATACAGGAAAAGTGCAGCATATACAACTGCTGAACAGTAGCTCTGTACCGGTTTACAGTTCTGGTAAAAACTTTTCAGGCAAAATGGATGTAAGCAAGCTCGATGCAGGTATTTACATTCTGAAAGTTACACACACGGACGGTTCTTTTCAGTCCAATCGGGTTGTAATCACAAAATAAAATCAGGTTTTTCCGAATGCTGCTGACAGGCTGTTGTCATTGGACGGTGTTTTATTTGCAACCTAAACAGTTGACAACTTAAATCTGAAAATGATGGAAAGCAGCATGAACACGGCATTGCCAAAAACGAAAACGGTTGTAATTACCCCCGAAGCTTTGCTCGAACACTGGCAGGGACACCGCCGGCTGACAAGAAAAATGATTGAAGTTTTTCCCGAAAATGAATTTTACCATTTTTCGATCGGCGGCATGCGTACTTACGCACAACTGACCATGGAAATGACGGATCTGGCTTTGCCGGGCATCAAAGGCATTGCTACCGGAGACTGGAGCGGTTACGGCGAATCGGGAAACAACACACATTCTGCCGCACCGAAAATGAAACAGGAAGTGCTTGAACTCTGGGATTTAATTACCGGTAAAATCAATGCATACTGGCCGCAAATTGCGCCGGAAAGGTTTCAGGAAACAGAAAAGGCATACGGCCAGTTCGAAGCGCCCATATACGGAACCATACTGTATCTTATTGATAATGAAATTCATCACCGTGCGCAGGGTTATGTATATCTGCGCGCACTCGGAATAGAGCCGCCTGCATTCTGGGACAGAAGCTAGCTTAGTGGTTCTATTTCAATAAACTGTAACCGGTACCGGCAAAGCTTTTTACTGGAAATACTACATCTGAACTGCTTTCAGCTCAATACGGGAGCGGTCTGCAAATGCAAGATGTTCGTTTTTCGGGTCAAGCCACGCGTCGTATTCTTCCGGAGAAAGTACTACGAGCATGCGTTCGCCATTGTTATGAATTTTTTTCATCAGCTCGTTGCCTTGCGTGGTAACGATTGTATAACAATACGTTATGATGCCCGTTTCCCGGTTGTGCCATTCGTTGAAGAGGCCGGCGCAAAGGAAAACAGCATTGTCCGGTCTGGTTACCAGATACCTTGTTTTTTTACTTTTTTTATCACCCGGCGATTCCCATTGCCACTCATACATGCCGTCCATGGCCACAAGGCAGCGGTTCCCGGTTTTGCGCTTGTAGGAGGCTTTTTCATCCAGTTCTTCTATTCGGGCGTTCAGACAGTTAATTCTGGCTTTTTTCGCATCAGCAGCTGTTTTTACCCAGTCTGCGATCAGCCCCCATTCATACATCAGGATTTTTTTACGGTCGTCAAAGCGTATAATCGGCGTGGCCGGCGTGGCAAATCCGTTGTATTCGGCGGTAGGCTTGTAAGTGTCGGGTTCTTCAAAGCTGGCCCCGGCGCTCTTTTCAATGGCATCCGCTTTTGCTGTAAGTCTGGTATGGTAACACATGAACAGGAACGTTGATAATTACCAGCTACGGTAAAATTTTCATTCCAATGCCTCTGTTAAGGTTTAAACCAAAATGCCCTTGGATCCGTCTTGAAGTACAACGTACTGCCACTGGAACGAAGTTTTTATGCGAGATGGAATTCTACATGTTGCTTACTGGATTTTTTTGTTCATTAAGATCAGCATGTCATTTTTCTAAACCG
This sequence comes from Dyadobacter sediminis, assembly GCF_005860765.1. GTDB lineage: Bacteria > Bacteroidota > Bacteroidia > Cytophagales > Spirosomataceae > Dyadobacter > Dyadobacter sediminis. The sequence goes on from NZ_VCEI01000025.1 coordinate 1,064,952, forward strand.
GATGAATTAATATGTGGATTATTTGGGCAATCGGAGCTGCCGTAACGGCGGCGCTGGTTACAGTTTTAACCAAAGCGGGATTAAAAAATGTAGATTCCAGTCTGGCTTTTGCACTTCAGTCCCTGTTTATTCTGTTTATAACCTGGTCTGTAGTAACGTGGCAGGGTACATTTTCGGGAATCAGAGAAATCGATACGAAAGCATGGGTATTGCTGTCATGTGCCGGAATAGCCACCACACTTTCAACGTTATTTTCGTTCAAGGCCCTTTCCATGGGACCAGCTTCGTATGTGACTACTATTGAGCGATCGTCGCTCGTTATCGCTATCGTATTATCCATTCTTTTTTTGAAGGAAAAAATGACCTGGCAACTCGTAGTAGGAGGGGTTTTGATCATTAGCGGGGCCATCCTGATCGCCGTGTCCGATTCCGGCAAGTAACACGAAGAAATACTTTTAGCTGATCGGTCCGTTTCCTTTCTACGCATCTTTGTCCGTTTCTTGTTCCTGATTTACCAATGTATTAAGCGTAGTCAGGTTTTTAAGCGCTTCACCGACTGTGTTGTTAAAGTAAGTAAAAACCGTTTTGCCTTCCTGAATCCATTCCGTAACGTATTCTGCATATTCATTCAGAAATCCGACATCATAACTGCCTTTGTAATCGCCGTCAGGACCATGAAAACGCAGGTATCTGAAACCGGCTTCCTGATCAATGGCCGGCGTTGCCGATCCCGGTTTGTCATGGATGACAATCCCGAATCCCTTGCTGTCGCAGAGTTCATAAACTTCCTCGTGGTACCACGAAGAATGCCGGAATTCCAGTGCCGTCTTCCAGTGTCTTTCCGGGTCGGATGCGGTAATGCAATCCATGAGTTTTTCCAGCTGGGAGAACATGCTTATTTTCAGGCTTGGTGGGAATTGCACCAGCAGACTTCCTTTGTTTCTGCCGGCCTGATCAATCGTCTGCATAAAACGGCTTACGTCTTCAGGGGCAAAGGATAGCCCTTTGTTATGCGTAATGCCGCGCCACAGTTTAAATGTCAGCATAAAACTTTCGGGTACCTGTTCCGACCAGTTTCTTACAGTGGACGGCATCGGAATTTTATAGAAAGAGCTGTTTATTTCTATGCTGTTGAGCATGGATGCATAATAGGTCAGCCTGCTTTTGTTCTTGTATGCATCCGGGTAAAAACTCTTGTTGCTTACCGGCAAAACCAGTCCGCTTGTTCCCGAGTAAAATCCCGGCTGCTTATGATATTTCGGACGCTCCATCGGTTCGGACATTTGAAAGATTAATTCTCCATGATTCATTGAGCAGCGTTTTCTGTCAGCCGGTAACATGCGTAATCTGATGTCGGAAACAACGGATCGGACATGGACCGTTCAAGGCCGTATTTTGCTGAAAGCACCGGGTACCGTTGTAAAGAAATTGTGCCTGCAGTGAATTATTCATGCAAACAAACAGACTGGAAATATCAGGAACGGAGTCAATTGCAGGGTTGTCCGGGTTAGATTTTCTTTGTGTTGCAATTTCATTAAAACCTGCTCTTTTTGTCTTATTGCAAGTTTCTTTCCGATCCATCCGGCGATCACGTAATTTTGAAGGCATACGTTCCAGTTATTCACAGCTACCAATAAATGAAAGGTTACCTTAATCTCTTTGATTTTTCACAGAAAGTAAATTACAGAACTGAAATCCTGGCCGGACTTACCGTGGCCATGACGATGATGCCGGAATCGCTTTCCTTTGCTATCCTGGCCGGATTGCCGCCATTGACCGGCCTGTATGCGGCATTTATCATGGGATTGGTCACGGCCATTTTTGGCGGCAGACCCGGATTGATTTCAGGAGGTGCAGGCGCAACGGTAATCGTTCTGATTGCGCTGATGCAATCGCATGGCATCGAATACGTTTTTGCAGCAGTGGCTCTGGCAGGCGTGGTTCAGATGCTCATCGGGCTTTTCAGGTTTGGCAAATTCATCCGGCTTGTTCCGCAGCCTGTCATGTACGGATTTGTTAACGGGCTGGCCGTCATCATCTTTACTTCCCAGTTGGAACAGTTCCAAACAACGGTACATGGTCAAAAAGTCTGGCTTTCCGGAACGCCGCTGCTGATCATGTCCGGCCTGGTTTTGCTGACCATTGCCATCACTATCTGGCTTCCTAAAATCACCAAATCGTTTCCGCCTTCGCTCGCTGCCATCATGGTGGTATTCTGTGTGGTGCTTGGATTTGATATCGATACCAAAACAGTCCAGGATATTGCATCGGTGAGCGGCGGTTTTCCGCCTTTTCATATTCCGCAGGTTCCTCTGAATTTAGCGACTCTACAGGTTGTGTTGCCTTATGCCTGCATTATGGCCGGCGTTGGCCTTACAGAAGGACTGCTGACGCTTAATCTGGTGGATGAAATTACCGCAACAACAGGGAACGGGAACAGGGAATGCATGGCACAGGGCGGGGCCAATATCCTGAACGGATTTTTCTTCGGTATGGGCGGTTGCCCGATGATTGCCCAGACACTTGTGAATCTGTCAGCCGGAGCGCGGGCCAGGTTGTCCGGAGTTATTGCCGCACTCACGATTCTGCTGATCATCCTTTTCGGAGCACCTGTTATCGGACGGGTTCCAATGGCGGCACTGACCGGCGTTATGATTATGGTTGCTATTGGTACTTTTGAATGGGCAAGTTTCAGGATCATTAACAAAATGCCGAAACAGGACATATTCGTCGGGATACTTGTCGCAGCGATTACAATCTTCATGCACAATCTTGCATTGGCCGTACTGATCGGTGTGATCATTTCGGCACTGGTTTTTGCGTGGGAAAGTGCCAAAAGAATACGTGCACATAAATCGGTTGATGAAAATGGCATCAAACATTACAAAATATACGGGCCGCTTTTCTTTGGTTCAGTCACCGCGTTTAACGAGAAGTTTGAAATAAGGACGGACCCGGAAGAAATAATCATTGATTTTACGGAAAGCAGGGTGGCGGATATGTCCGGCATAGACGCTCTGAACAAAATAACTGAACGTTATCACAAGGCAGGAAAAAAGGTGCTCTTAAAGCATTTAAGCCCTGAATGCAGAAAATTGCTGAACAATGCAAATGCTGTAATCGATGTCAATATTATGGAAGATCCGACTTACCCGGTTGTGAAATAGTCTGCAATGCAGGAGCATTGCTGGCTTCTTTCGGTTCCGAGGCGTAACATTCCGTTCTAGGAAGATTTAGATGAATGTTGAAAAACAGGCTGAAAAGATTTAAGGCAGTCAAATATTCCGTTTTTCAATTACTGTTTAATCATTCTATTTACTTGTAGAATATATTCCTATTTAAATAGTAACTAATTGGCATGAATTTTTTAGGATGCTGATTGGGGTTTAGTTGTGGATGGTTGATGCCTGGTATCCCAGTACAGGTTATTACTTTCCATTTGATTGCTAAATTGTAGGGTTAATTGTTACGGTTAAAAGGAGCTCTGTTTCAGGGCTCCTTTTTTTGTGCCCTGCCTTCGGTTTTACTGAAAAATTACAATCGGTTTCCAGTGCGTCTGTATGTGGTTAACAGCGGAAAATTGCAGTTCCAGCAATAAAAATATACAAGTCAGCTTCTAAGTATTTTCCTGAAACAGCCTTCGTGTCCAACTTTGTGATGCTGTCAGCCAGGTACTATTTTCAACGATCAAACCCCTATTCCATGTAAGATCAGCAGGATGATCGCTATGCGCAGGATGAATGCGCTTTTTAGAACATCTAGCAGTGTAAAAGCCAGTTAGCCAATAGAAAATCATCATCTTTTTAAAATTTCCATGCGGTAAAAAGATGACAACACGAATATGAAAAATAAAATAAAACCATGAAAAATTTAAGAAATCAGTTTGTAATGATCTTTGCGGCTGCAATGCTGCTGATGATGTCATGTAAAAATGAAGACAATCCCGTTACGCCCGTCGATCCTGTGGATGGCGGCGAAGTAGGGGAAACGCCTTATACATCCATTCCCGATGAACTGGCAGGAACCTGGTATCCGGATCATAACGAAGGCCCCCTGAGCACGAACTGGGAGCAGGGTACGTTCCAGGGCGAACAGGGATTCAGGGAATTCCGGACTATGGTTTTTACAAAAAACGGCAAGAATGCGATTGAGTATACTTCCGAGGTTTTCAACAGCGGAGACGAAGTGCTGCAATATCTATACAAACTGACCGGAACACTTGAGTACAAAGCAAATCCTTCCACGCTGACTTTCCATGCGCAGACAGGGAGAATGAAGGTTTTCAGCAATAAATACGCCGGTTTCAAGGAATCGGCAATCCGCGCCGAGGATCTGAAGAAATATGAAAGCATACTGAGCAATCCGCAGGCCACAACCTATACTTCCTCCGTCAATTACCTGAATGCCAAGCGGGTGAGTGGCGGCGTGTTGTATACGGTCAAGTACAAGAAGGTCGATGCTTCCAATAATCCTGGAAACGGCGGCAATTCGGGAGATCCGTATGCCAATCCTCCTGTCAGCGGCACGTATGTCAAGATCATCAACCAGTATTACCCGACTGTGACCATCGGTACGCAGGAATGGACTTCGGTCAATTATTCCGGATCGGGCGGCATAAAAGAAGCATCCAAACCACAATTCGGGACATTTTACAAATATGCGGATACCAAAAATATTACATTGCCGGCAGGTTGGAGAATTCCGACAAGACAGGATTATATAAACCTGATAAAATCACAGGGCATTGCGTACGATGAGCAATGGAATACGACAAACGGCGAGGATCTGCAGTCGAAAAAGCTGCTTGGAAATCTGATGTCCGTTACCGGGTGGCTTAAAGAAGATGGCTATGCGAATAATTCATCCGGCTTCAATGCGGTACCCGCCAATCTGAGAGTTACCAACGGAAGCCCGAACGGTGAAGGAACGAACTGTCTGCTTTGGACTTCGGACAAGGATGAAAATGACCTGCCGATTGTATTTAAACTGATCCAGCTGCCAAGCGACACGTATGCTGCCTTGTCCGGGCAGAGTATCGGATATAATCCGCCTCATATTCCGCTTCGTTTTGTCCGGGACAAATAAGCACGGAGCAGTTCTGCTGAAAAGGAAAATTCAGCTGTATTGATACTTTTGTATGGTTGTCAAGAATCCGGATTCTGTTCCGGATTCTTGCTGTTTACGACAATGTAAATTCAGGATTGTAAATCAGTCCGATCATATTCCCCCAGGGATCCGATACAGAAGCTACTACAATTTCTCCGCCGACATTAGCGGGTGCCTCATGTTCGGTCGCACCCATTTCTACAAGGTTTTGATAGGCCGCGCCTATGTTTTCCACTCCCCAGTACGTAATTACATTTTCTCCTTTGGCGCTGTTCTCGCCTTCTTCGGGCTGCAATCCCAGTTCATAGCCTGCAATGTTGAATCCGGCATAATACGGTTCATCAAAGTAAGGTTCGGTTTCAAACGCTTCTGCATACCATTGCTTTGCTGCATGCAAGTCTGTGACCTTGTAAATCGTAGTTCTTAGTCCGAGCGATTTCATGAAAATACGGTTTGAGTTGTTTTTTAAAGATGCGCAATAAAAATCCGGAAAATACAAGAAATGATTTACCGGCTGGCTGAACATTGTGTCTTCACAATGTTTCGTGCAGGATGATGTGCCTGCATGCGATTTCCAGCTCCAATATACCAAAGTACCACTTCAAAGTACATGACGTTCCCGAAATTCAGGCATCCTGCATGCGCATTGTGAAGACACAATGCCCCTGTAATGTACCGTATTTCACATTCAGCAGCCTCGTTCCGAACGTTGGTAAAAATTTTTCGTTACCCTAAATGTTCTTTTCTTAATAACTTAATTTATTTGCATTAGGTGTAGTAGTTTATTAGTTTTATATTTACTACTCATGATAGAATTTGTTTGATATGTAACCTGTTTTATGATGATTGCGGAATGAAGTACTCTTTAATCTATGGGAGAAAAAACAATTATAATTAAAGGGGACACTGGCTTTCAAATGCTGTTCAATTGTGCAACAGTAGGTATACTCGTGATAGACGCAGTTGGAAGCATCAATCTTCTGAACCCTTGTGCAGAAAGTCTTTTTGGTTATAATAATGCGGAGCTAAGCGGGCGGCCTATTGAATTGCTGATTCCTGAAAACCTCCGCTCGAACTATTTTCAGAGTAGCAAAAATTATGTCAGCAGGCACATCGATAATCCGACTGATCCCGGAGCTGAAATTTACGCACGTAAAAAAAACGGTGAATTTTTTCCGGTCGACATCAGTCTGAGCCATTATGAACTGGATGGGGAATGGCTGGCATTTGTATTTGTAAACGATATAACGGATCAGGTAAAAACGAGGAAATTTGTTACAGAAAGAGAGGTTTGGCTGAGAAACATGGTTGACAATCTTCCGGTTATGGTCTGGGTTACCGACCCGGAACGGCGTTGTACCTATCTGAACAATACATGGCTTTCATTTACCGGAAACAAGCTGGAGCAGGAACTGGGAGATGGCTGGATCGATGGGATTTTTCCCGACGATCTGGATTATTGCCTTTCTGTTTTCAATACAGCTTACAGCAAAATGTCAAGCTTTTCAATGGAATACCGGCTGAGACATCATGATGGTGAGTACCGCTGGATAAACGGAACCGGAAGGCCGACTTATTCTTCAGACAATGTATTTACCGGTTACATCGGTTCCTGTACCGATGTGCATCAGCACCGGTCCATGACGGATGTGCTCGAAAAACTGGTTACGATCCGGACGAACGAGCTTTCCGTTGCCTTGCAGAATGAAAAAGAAATGAATGATTTGAAAACCAGGTTTGTTTCAATGGCTTCGCACGAGTTCAGGACGCCTTTGAGCATTGTGCTTTCAAGTACGCTCCTGATTGAACAGTATGCCGGAAAATGGGGCGATGAAAAAGTGGCCCGGCACATTTCCAAAATCAAATCATCCGTCAGCAACCTGACCGATGTGCTCAGCGATTTTCTTTCGTTGGACAAACTGGGACAGAATAAAGTAGAATTGGAACCCGCTAAATTTAATTTAAAAGAATTGATGAATCAGATTATCGAAGACGCACAACCCCTCCGAAAAAAAGGACAACAGATTGTTTTTAATTACGACGGTGTAGAGTCCATTGTTCTGGACAACAAGAAGCTCCGCTACATCATTGCAAACCTGATCTCTAACGCTATAAAATATTCAGAAGAAAATACCCAGATACTTTTACAATCCGAAGTGCGCAACGGACTTTGTCATTTCAAAGTGCAGGATCAGGGTGTCGGGATTCCCGAAGATGATCATATCTTCATGTTCACGGAATTTTTCCGCGCCAAGAATGCAAGCAATTTCCAGGGAACCGGCCTTGGGTTAACCATTGTAAAAAGGTATGTGGATCTGATCGGCGGATCCATCCACTTTACCAGCAAACTGGGCGAAGGCACATGTTTTAACGTTCAACTACCCTATCAGGAAGCATTATGAAAACCGTACTGGTTATAGAAGATAACCTGGATATTCGAGAAAATACTGCTGAAATGCTTGAATTGGAAGGTTTTGACGTAATTACTGCAGAAAACGGGCTGGAAGGGCTCGAGCTTGCCATAAAGTACCTTCCCGCTGTGATACTTTGTGATATCATGATGCCCAAGCTAAACGGGTATGAAGTACTTAAACAATTGAAGGAAAACGAAACAACGGTAAACATCCCGTTTATCTATGCAAGCGCCAGCGTTGAAAAAAAAGAAGTAAAACATGCCATGCAGCTTGGAGCCGACGCTTACATCCGAAAGCCTTTTGACCTGAACGAACTGATGGAGCTTGTTAATAAATTTACGGATAAATAGAGGGTGTGACAGGAGGGAGGGAAAGAAGGGCGAAAGGAGTAAGGAAAGGAGGGAGGATTTGTGGCTTTACGGATTTGCGGGTGCTTTGCTGGTGTTTTCGGGCTCCGGGGCGATCAGCGGGATGCTGACGAGGAATTTTTCTTCGTCGGCATGTACTTCTACTTTCGACTGATCGAGCAACTTGTATTTCATGATGATATTCTGCAGTCCGATCTGATTGGAATGCACGGCGGTTTTCTTTTTACGTACATTGTTCTGCACATGCAAGTGCCCGTCACGTGTATAAAGCTGGATGGTAAGCGGTTTGCTTGCTGAAGTTGCATTGTGCTTGATCGCATTTTCGAACAGCAGCTGCAGCGTCAAAGGTGGAATGCGGTAGAAGAGAAATTCAGGTTCCACATGCATTTCCATAAAAATCCCGTTTCCGAAACGTGTTTTCAGCAGATGAAAATAAGCTTCTATAAACTCGATTTCATCTTTTAACGGACACAGGTCACGCGTATTCTGATGAAGCAGATAGCGGTAAACCGACGATAACTGATCGAGGAATTTTTCTGCCAGTAGGGAATCAAGGGAAATCAGGGAAGAAAGTGAATTCAGGTTATTGAACAGAAAATGGGGATTGATCTGTGTCTTCAGCGAATTGAGCTGGCTCTGCAGATTGATCTTTTTAAGTTCGACTGTTTCCGTATAGGAAACCCGCCAGCGCTGGTACAGGTATACGCCTTCATAATAGGCCGCAATCTGTACCGTGCCGGCAACGGAAACAAGCGTATTGAAAAAATACGGCCTGAACTGAAGATAATCTTCATCATGCCAGAGGTTGAAATACTGGTAAAAAAAAGTCTGTGTGATCCGAACGATGCTCGAAAAAAATACAAACCACGCAAGCTGATAAAGGACACGCTGCCTGGTTTGTATGAGTTCGGGATAACGCTTCCGTGAAAAAATAATCCCGATCCGGTTCACATGCCAGACAATGACCGTACCCAGCACAAAAAAGAACGGAATGCGCCAGTCTTCGGGATAAGGTACATTCGTGTAGCCGTACATCATCCATTGTCCCAGTAAAGCCAGCAGCGGAATGCCGATAATGCGCATCCACTTGTCGTTTAATTTCTGCATTGAAAAATGGCTTCGGTTTGAAGTTCCAGTCCGCTTATCTGCCCAGCCAGTTCCTGAAATTGGCTGCCTGGCCGGCATTTACAATCACTTCGTTTTCAAAAGAAGGGCGTAGTGTAATGCTCAGCCGGTTGCCGGGTTGCGCCAGTACTTTTTCCACGCCATGCTGCGCCACGATCAGGGTTTCGCTGATCCGGTAAAATTGTTCCGGATCAAGCAGGCAGGCCAGCTCATCCATGTTGTAATGCAGCTGGTAATGCTGCCCGTTTCCGGTTCTGAAGCAACTCGACTGGCCGTCGTGATAGAAATACCGGATAACGTCTGTTTCGATGGATAGCATTTTCTGACCTTGTACCGCCAGAAAACGGTGAATGTAGCCGTTATCCGCAGGTTTGCAAACATCCTTTAATTCGCCGAGCAGCTTTTTGATATCAATGGGCTGCGGCGTGTTTGCTGTTTGCTGCGATAAGTTTTCAGGCTTCCAATGGTACACTTTTTCAAGGCTGCGCTTAAGATCGTCTTTAAGGATCGGTTTCAGCAGGTAATCAATGCTGTTGATCCGGAAGGCGGGCATCACGTATTCATCATAGGAAGTCGTGAATATAACATGGCTTTTTACTTCCACCTGATTGAAAATCTCGAAACTCTGGCCGTCTGCCAGCTCGATGTCCATGAAAATAAGATCCGGGGCTGCATGATCTTTCAGCCAGGACACAGCGTCTTCAATGCTGCCTGCGACACCTTGAATTTTCAAATCTGGATCTACTTCCGTAACCAGTTTCCGGAGTTTACGTACTGCCAGTTCCTCATCTTCGACAATCAGTACATTCATGTTTGTATATTGTTCCACAGCTATTTACTGTGTAAAGTCATTTCAAAACGTTTGCTACTAAACCGCTGCAAGTATACTTAATCTGAAACTGGCCTTCAAACCGGTCAGGAAAAAGAATGCTGTATTTTTAAACCGGTATCCGGTACCGGTTACTTACCGGATACCGGAAATCTGAAATTTCATGTCTGTTACAGATCCGTGTAACCAATGCCCATCTGATTGGACCTGTACGATTGATCCGTTCCGTAGAATTCCATGGTTACTTCCGGATAGTAGGTGCCACCGTTCCAGGCATCGGTAACACGCAATGATTGTCCGGTCGGAACGTAAACTGCGGAAACCTTGTAGCGGCCAATCGGAATGTCTTTGATCAGATTATAGCCCGGCGTGCCGCTTTTACCGCATCTTAATTTCAGGATTATACCGCCGGAACCGTCGATCAGCGGGCCGTCCGGGCGGAAGGTGAATTCTATGTTTTCCGAATCGCGCATTTCCGAGTTCAGGTCGCGGTAAAGCTCGGCAGTACCGCCGTAATAAAGATCCAGGCTTTTATCGGCAATATGTCCCTGAAGTTTCCATTGAAAGTTCCGGACCGGTTTTTCATCTTCGGCAAAGGATTCTGAATTGTCAGGATGCAGGCTGATCTTGTACACATGGCCGTTGTACGCTTTCAGTATGTAACCTTTTGCTGTCCACTGCCCAAGCCCCGCCACCAGTGAAAGTTTATAGGTTCCTTCTGAAGAAGAACTGACTTCGGCGCCGCGGTTTTTGTACACCGTATTTTCCGTAAATATCGTGGCATCCGGAAGCGCGTTGCCCGCCGGATCTGTCACTTTGCCTATCAGATATCCCGACTGGCCATCCGGATTGTTTTGTTCGGGATCTATTTCTCCGTTTCCGGTGCAGGAAATTAATGCAAGCAATAAACCTGCTGTAAGTAGTGCCGAACCGGCAAGGGAGCGGACGAATATTTTAATTGACATGGCAAGGATTTTACAGATTGAAATATTATGCTTCAGCATTTGAACCGGACAATATAGGAGTTGCTTCTTCTTCAGTAGTCATGATGGAAAGGGCAAAGAGAGTCCATGCAACTGCGGAATAAGTACCGCCGGCAAAAAAAGCAAAGTCCGTTCTGCCCAGCAGCATGCATACCGGAAACCAGCATCCGAGCACCAGCGGTACCCATTTTTTCCAGCCATTGATTTTCCCGCTTTTGATTACCACCCATGCCACGCCGAGCATCAGCACATTGCTGACCGGCCAGCAGGAATCCAGTATAAAAAACAGCATGGGACGGCTTTTGGAAAATAATTGCCAGACGTTTGAGATGTCGGCTATAACCAGCGTAACCATGACGATCCGGATCATAATCCGGCTGAAATCGTTTGTTCCGTTGTCAAGAATGCGACGTAACCCTTCAATAGCTGCAAGCCAGCCGGTAATGTAGAGCAGGCAGGCCAAGCCGGAAAAACCAGCATTGGAAAAGTCAGGATAATACTTGCCGGTGAGCATGTCAATGAACAGGAAAGGGGCACCAATCAGTGCCAGAATGCCAAGTTGTTTATTTTTCATGTTGCTAAATGGATTTGAATTACAATGAATTGTTTCAGCTGGCAACTGGCCATGATTGCCCTGGCCGAAACCAATCATAAATCAAAAGTACAGGCAGCAAGTTCAACCCGAAATAAACAATCGCCTGAACTGGCAAATCCGGTTTGTAAACTGACAAAGCAGGACTATAAACTGAAATGATTGAATTTTAAGCTGCAAGAAATTTTTAACAAACACCATATCCTGCCCGTCTCACCATCCATTTGTTACACAGCATAAAAAACAGCATTTCCGCTGCTTTTGCTGAAAGGGCTTTCAGCTTTTTCACTTACTGAAATTACTCCTAAATGCCTCATTTGATTTGCTTACACTATAAATACTTTTTCCTGGAACCGGTCAGAAATAACAGTGTCCGCAGGCCGGATTTTTCTTCAATTTGATCCCGATCCGGAAAAGTCGTTTCCGGGATTGGCAGGCCTTCATCATGCAGCAGTTCCGGGAAATTTCAACTGAAATCGGTAAAGCTGACAAGCAAAACAGGTAAGCTGCAAATGTTCATGACTTTTCATTTTAATTACCTGATCATCGTGCAGCAAATGGCCTGAGAACGGGGAAAATGCATGTTTTTTAAAATCATTTTGATTGGATTTTCCTTCGGTATCAATCGTGTGCGATCCGGAAAGGAATGCATCATGGAACGAAAATGTATCATGTGAATAACTGCCGGGTTACAATGGTTTTTGTGTGAAAATGGATGAATGTACCGAAGTAAATGCATTTAATCAGCACGTTGAAAATGAAAATAAACAGGCATATCAAGCATAAATTTATGAACGCAGAAAAATACAAGGCACTGGAAGTTACCGAAGAGGCAGCGGGAAAATTCGCGCTGAACATCGTGTACAAATCTGTAACGGAACCGCTGGATGGCGAAGTGCTGGTGCGGGTCCGTTACAGTTCACTCAATTACAAAGACGCCTTGTCCGCTTCCGGAAACCGGGGTGTGACCCGACAATATCCGCATACGCCCGGTGTTGATGCGGCGGGCGTCATAGCGGTTTCCAGAAGTCCGGACTGGGAAAAAGGAGATGAAGTCATCGTTACCGGATTTGACCTTGGCATGAATACAAACGGAGGTTTTGCGGAGTACATTACCGTTCCTTCAAAATGGCTGGTCAGGCTGCCCGAAGGATTGTCTTTAAGGCAAAGTATGGCTTACGGAACGGCAGGATTTACAGCGGGTTTGTCCATCATGGCATTGATCCGGCATGGAATGAAACCTGAAAACGGCGCTGTTGCCGTTACAGGCGCCACCGGAGGCGTTGGTTCTGCTGCCGTTGCCATGCTGGCAAAGCTGGGTTATCACGTCATGGCGGTCAGCTCCAAAGCTGCTTCACACGATTTTCTGCTTTCCATGGGAGCCCGTGAAGTTATTCCGCGTCAGGAAGTGGAAGATCAAAGTGGCAAGGCGCTGCTGAAACCCCGTTTTGCTGCCGCCATTGACACCGTAGGCGGACAGGTTCTTGCTACGGTGATCAAAAGTCTGCATTACGGCGGTGTTGTCACAACCTGCGGCATGGTTAATGGCGGCGAGTTGCATACGACCGTTTTCCCGTTCATTCTTAAAGGCGTGCAACTGATTGGCATTGATTCGGTTGCTACGCCGCATACGCTGCGCGCTGCAATCTGGCAAAAACTGGCGGCCGAATGGATGCCGCCTCAGCTTGAATTGCTTACGCACGAAATCGGCCTTGAACAACTTCCCGAAGCAATCACTACCATACTGAACGGAAAAATGCAGGGCCGGACAATTGTCAGGATTTAGTAAATACGGCCTTTTTTTTGCTTCATAAATAAAACAATTCGCATGATGCCAAGCTCCGGAAAAATTGTCGTGATCGGTAGTTCCAATACCGATATGGTTGTGAAATCCAGAAAACTGCCTGCGCCGGGCGAAACGGTGATCGGAGAAACATTTCTGATGAACCCCGGTGGAAAAGGCGCAAATCAGGCTGTGGCGGCAGCAAGGCTGGGCGGGAAGGTGATCATGGCTGCCCGGATCGGAAATGATGTTTTTGGAAAACAGGCTGTCAGTCAGTTTGAAAATGAGAATATGGATACCGCATACATAACAGTTGACGAAGAACTTCCTTCGGGCGTGGCGCTGATCAATGTGGATGCCAACGGTGAAAACTGCATTTCGGTTGCACCCGGTTCCAACAGCAAACTTTCACCCGAACATCTCGAACAGCTTCTCGAAACTGTAAGCGGACAAGACCTTGCGCTTCTTCAGCTGGAAATCCCGGTTGAAACTGCGGTGTTTGCAATCCGGAAATGTTTTGAAAAAAAATGTCGTGTTATCCTGAATCCGGCACCGGCCAGCCCGCTGCCGGAAAACCTGTTTCCCTGTTTGTATCTCATTACGCCAAACGAAACCGAAGCCGCGCTGCTGACCGGCATCCCGGTTACGGACATTCAATCTGCTGCGGAGGCGGCTCAACAACTAAGGGCAAAAGGGGTGGCGAATGTCATTATCACGCTCGGTTCCAAAGGTGCATTTTTACTAACTGATTCCTATTCAGGATTGATTGCTGCACCGCAGGTGACTGCCGTTGATACAACAGCTGCCGGTGACTGTTTCAACGGAGCAGTTGCCGTGGCGCTGGCAGAACAGATGCCGCTGGAAAAAGCGGTGGCATTTGCCGGTAAAGCCGCCGCACTCTGTGTTACGAAGCTCGGCGCACAATCTTCCATGCCTTACCGCAGTGAAATGCCGGCGTAAGTTCAGGATTCCTGTTTTTAACCAAATTGCTGTTAAACTGATTTACTATAAACAGACGGAGTATGAAGGTATTATCCATTATTGCAATCGCGGCTTTGCTGGCTGGCGGCGATGAAGCCTTTGCACAGCAGAAAGCAGAAGAAGGTTCCGGTAAAAGCATTTCGCTTTCACAGGAAGATCTGAAAGACAAGATTAAAGGCGGATGGGCCGGGCAGACAATCGGCGTTACATTCGGAGGGCCTACGGAGTTCCGGTTCAACGGTACATTTATCCAGGATTATCAGCCGATTGTTTGGTACGACGGATATCTGAAGAAAACGATGGAAGAACATCCGGGCCTTTATGACGACATTTACATGGATCTGACGTTTGTGGAAGTGCTGGAACGTGCCGGCATGGATGCGCCGGTAGATTCTTTTGCACAGGCATTTGCCTATGCAAAATACGAGTTGTGGCATGCAAACCAATCGGCTCGGTACAATATTCTGAATGGCATAAAGGCGCCGGAATCCGGGCACTGGCGAAACAATCCGCATGCCGATGACATTGATTTCCAGATTGAAGCCGATTTTTCCGGATTGATGAATCCGGGCATGCCGAATACGGCGGTGCAAACCGGCGACAAGATCGGTCATATCATGAACTATGGCGACGGCTGGTATGGCGGTGCTTACGTCGGCGCCATGTACAGTCTGGCTTTTGTATCAAAGGATGTCAATTATATCGTCAGCGAAGCTCTGAAAGTCATTCCGGCACAAAGTACATTTTACCGGTGTATAGCGGATGTAATCAGGTGGCATAAGCAATATCCAGACGACTGGAAGCAGACCTGGATGGAAATCCAGAAAAAATGGTCGGAAGATACGGGCTGTCCGGAAGGTGTATTTTCCGCTTTCAACATTGATGCAAAAATCAATGCGGCCTACATTGTACTCGGACTGCTGTACGGCAAAGGCGATTTCGACAAAACTTTCCAGATTTCCACGCGCGCAGGCCAGGATTCGGACTGCAACCCTTCTTCGGCGGGCGGCATACTGGGTACGATGCATGGCTATAACAAAATTCCTGCTTACTGGAAAATGGGACTGAAAGATGTGGAAGACATGCCTTTCAAATACACGAATATGTCGCTGAACAAAGTATATGAAATCAGTTACCGGCATGCACTGGAAATGATCCGGCGCAACGGCGGTACAGTTACGGAAAGAACCGTTGAAATAAAACCGCAGCTGCCCAAAGCTGTACGTCTGGAGCAGAGTTTTGAAGGCATGTTCCCGGTATCCAAAACGCCGTTTTCAAAGGCCGCCGGCCAAAGCGAGTTCAGTTTTGATTTTACCGGAACTGGGTTTGTCCTCCTTGGCAATGTCGCAGCAAAAAAGAGCGGATCAGCGGAGTACATTCTGGAAGCAGATTTATACATCGACGGTAAAAAAGCGGAAACGGTAAAATTCCCGACAACTTCCTTAACGCGGCGGAACGAATTGTTCTGGAGATACGAACTGCCCGATAAAAAGCACAGCGTCAGGGTTCAACTGAAAAATCCGCATCCGGATTATGAACTGCGTACGTGGGATTATCTGATTTACGCCGGTAAGCCTTTCGATGCCGGGACCGGTTCCAGATAGGCTGGAATTTAGGAACCGAATGCTGCTGTTTGTCAATGTCCCGTTGTAGTTGCTGCTTTTTTATGCCGTACCGTCGGGCGTTCCATTGGTTCTGTAAATAGCTCAGTCGGATACAAATCTGTGGCATTTGCAGTGACACACATTCATTTACATGAACTATCTGAAGAATTTTTCATGCGATATCTGTCATTATCAATCATTTATTTGTAATTGGTTAATGATATTAAAGCCTGAAAAAATTGGCTACAATGGATAAGAGCAGTCATTTTAACGGTGACTTCCGGGAAATATTCAATACATTTCCTTCATATTACAGCTTCATCTGAAATTTTGAAATCGTGCATTATCGTCTGATTTTCAGGCTGGCATGCATTTGTAATAATGATTTCTGAACCAATTAACATTACAGGAATTTATGAGAATGAAAGGCAAAAGCGTCATTAATTACAACGTGTACGCTCCGACAAATGTAATCTGTATGCTGCGACCCCGCCGGCAAGACGGACAATCCATTATTCAGGAAGGATTTAAAGTAAATCCTTCGGTCGAATTTTCTGAATATACAGATATTTACGGTAATCCGTGCCAGAGGCTTGTTATGCCGGTCGGGCAGGTGACCATTACAACCGAGGTAGAGGCGCAGGTCAATGTGACCAAACCCATTCCGACGCCTGTTCCTGCGTATGTGATGGTAGGTGATTTGCCGGATGACGTAATGCATTACATTCTTCCAAGCCGTTACTGTCAGTCGGATTTGCCGGAGATCAATGCGCTTGCCATGCAGATTGCCGGAAATTTCAAGCCGGGTTACGATCAGGTTGAAGAAATCAGAAAGTGGATCCACAATAACATTACTTATCAATATGGTACGAGCAACGCAAATACAACTGCGCTGGACACGGCCAGAAACCGTATAGGCGTATGCCGTGACTTTACACATCTTGCCATTGCACTTTGCAGAAACCTCAGCATTCCAACGCGTATGACGGTGGGTTATCTGGACAAATTGCAGGAAATGGACCTTCATGCATGGTTTGAAGTTTACATCGGTGACGGCTGGTATGCATTTGATGCCGTTCAGGAACAAACAGAAGGTTACCGGATTGAGATCGCACACGGACGTGATGCAGCGGATGTTGCCATGATCACACAATTCGGAAATGCAACTTTGCAATCCCTGCATGTAGAAGTGGAATTGCTGGATCCGGATCCTGCGGCGGTTCCTGATCAGAACACCAATTGAACAAGTCATGGAACAGAAAATAATACGGAAGTCCTTTCCGGGGCTTCTTGTTGGATATTCAGTCATTTTCCGGTTGTGAAAATTACTGTTTTGTCATCATTTTTAACTTATTTGAGTCACCATTTACCAAGTAAACTGATTCGATGCAGATTCTGAAATCGTGAACATTTTGGCTGTAATCGTTCCGGACAAAACGTTCCGGACCAAATCCCTTTTTGCGCATTATCAGGTGTTTTATACTAACAATTAAACTCAACTCAGTATGTTAAAGGAATTCAAGGAATTTGCTTTGCGTGGAAACGTAATGGATCTTGCGGTCGGGATAATTATTGGTGCTGCATTTGGCAGGATCGTCGACTCAGTAGTGAATGATCTGATTATGCCGCTTGTTGGAAAGGCAATCGGCAATGTGGATTTCAGCAATCTGTATATTCCGCTTAATGAAAAAATTGCTCCCGGACTTGCACTGGAAGATGCCAGAAAACTGGGGCCTGTTTTTGCATACGGCAATTTTATCACGATCATTATCGATTTTCTAATTCTTGCATTTATTATTTTTATGCTGGTAAGAGGCATGAACCGCATGTTGCGAAATAAAGCAGAAGCACCCAGCGTTCCGCCTGCGCCAACCAAAGAAGAAGTACTGCTTACGGAAATACGCGATCTTCTGAGTCAGAAACCATTGAATGTGCGATAACCGGAGCTAATATTTAATGGTGAATTCACGGGAGGAAATCAATGCATTGGTGTTGATTTCCTCTTTTTATTGGTACGTAATGGTGATTTCTCTGTATTTTGAAACCTGCTCTGCTCATGCAGCAGCGGCAAAATGGAAACGATGATTTTATCGTCCAGCAGCGATTTCAAGCGGGCGGGATCCGGATAGGGAATTTCGGTTTCAGGCTGGGAAAATAGAAAAAAAGGGTTTCCCGTATTTAAATACGACCTTGTATTACGAATTTGCATAAGGCTGGCTTGATGATCGTTTTTCATCGCATCCAGATCGGAATCAAAATGTTTGATGTGGCCGTATGAAAAAACAGGGCAAATAGCCGGGAAGGTAATCCGGAATCCCGGCAATAACTGTCTGCAAAAGCCAGGATCTGGAAGGGAATGGAAAGCGGGGTGCATTAATTGGCGGCTGTGATTTTTTCCCGGTAAATAAATCCGGTGAAAAGGCCTTTTTTCGTTTCATACCTGATATGCTGGCCCGGTTTGAAAGTAAGGTAAACTTCTTTTTCACACTCTATCTTCATTTTTTCACCCGCGTCGGATTTTACAATAAAATACCAGATTTCGGGACGTTTTTTTCTGACATTCCTGGTGTAAGTATGTCCCTGCGAATCCTTCTTTCTTTGTTTTTTCAAATAGGTCTTCTTGGGCCTGAAATGCCTTTCAATAAGGATGCCGGACTGTTTGAATGAGCTTCCGCCGGAATAATCCGCCAGCAGGAAAATGGCCAAAAAAAGGACAGAACCCGTTACGATTTTTTGCCAAAAGAGATTACGCAGCATTTCAATGGATAATAACCGGGGTTCAGAATTGCTTTGATCCAGTACTTCCGACTGCAGCACAATGCGGTAAATTCTCAGGATTTACGGAACGAAGCTGTTTGTGCTGAAACAGAAATAAAGATTGAAGTTACCGTTTAAATTCGTCTAGTATTATATTTTTAAGCTTCCGTTTTCAAAAGGTATTTATTCCGGTACGAATGGTTTGTGGCGAGGTGCATTCCGGTGGAGACACCGGAAAAGACGCTATGATTTTCCTGTGTCTCCACAGGAAAAACCGTTATCGCCTTAGTAAGCAGAATTCAGAGCCACGGTTACAAAGTTCTCCCGATTACCGGTAAAGTAATCAGAAACGTAGTACCCTTATTAATTTCCGAATGCGCCTGAATCATTCCGGCATGATTCCTGACGATTTTTTTGCAGTAAGCCAGGCCGATTCCCTCCCCGGAACTCAGTTTGTGATTTTGCATTTGCGAAAAAATGTCAAAAATCTTTTTCAACTGTGAATTTTCAATACCGACTCCGTTATCCTTTATGCAGATTTCATGTTGCAATATGGTATTTTCCAGAAGGTTGAATTCATGTTCCTGATATTTTTTCAGTTCCTTGCTCGTGATCTCAATCACCGGTGCAACATGCTCTTTTGAAAATTTCAGGGCGTTGGAAATCAGATGATAAAAAAGTTGCTCCATTTGTAACGGAATGGCGTTGATTACAGGCAATCCATTAGAATGGATAACCGCATTTCTGCACGTGATTTCCGGGGAAAGCTGGGCACAGACATCTGCTATAATTTTATCCAGATCGACGGACTCAAAGTCGCCGGGATTACTGAGAGCAGAGTAATCCGATAAATCTTTTATCATCATGGAAAACCGCTGTGCACTGGAATCAAGTCTTAAGGCAAGGTCTACAATCTTGTCGTTCTGTTTGCTGGATTCACTGACAAGCATGCTGCTGAACAGCCTTATTTTTCTTAATGGTTCCTGCAGATTGTGATTGGAAATGTATTTGTACTGCCGGTTTTCGTCAATGGAATCCGTAAGTTGTCTGTTCAGGTTTTGTACAGCCGAGGCGCTGTCTTCCAGCAACTGAAGGCTTTGCAGGTGAAAGGAAATCAGTTCTGCAAACATGTTGAACATTTCAATGGTCTTGGTATTATTAATGCGAGCCGGCTTCGGGTCAATGGCGCAGAGGGTGCCAAAAAATGCGCCGTTTTTCAGCATGATCGGAACGGAGATGTAACTTTGGAAACCGTACAATTTAGGAGTCGGGTGATTGCAGAAAATTTCATCGTTGCTGACATCCTCAATGACTACCAGTTCCTGACTGTCCCGTATTTCATTGCATATGGTCGTGCTCAGAATCAGTTCGCCGCCAGCTTCCAGTCCAAAACTGATTTCGTCCCGTACGCTGCACGCAACCCATTTTTTTTCTGTTACCCTTGCAATGGCAGCAAAACCCATTCCGGTAGAACTACAAATTACTTCCAGCATTTTAGGTACAATCGTAATCTGTCTGATTCGTTCAATATCATTAATGAAATCTACATTTGCAGCTACCATTATTGTTGCAAGGTTGTTATGCTGTGTTTTTAAAACGGATTAATCAGGAGCCTATTCAACCAGGAAGAGATGAAGTTGCTTCATTCCATAAAGTTACAAGCTTTTTTTACAAGCCAAAAACAGAGTTGGTTAAAATACAGCTAAGTTCAAGAGACCCGAACGAAGCATATTATACGCGTACTGAATGGTTGTTCAGATGAATAATCAATTTACAGGCATTTCATAGATATACCGATCCACGGAAAATCAGCATTCGGGTCAATCTGCCATGCGATAACCCGAAAGAAACTTTTCGGGATCTAATTATAATACCTGGTTCTTAAAACAATCTGGTTTCCCGGGTATTCCACTCTTTTATCGTTCTCTGCGGTGATAAAGAACCGCACCGGCTGATAAGGGGTAACCGTTTCCAGGGAGCTTTTTAGTTTTTTGGAAAATATCCCTTTTGATGTTCCCAGATTTCCGATGTTGATTGTTCCGTTCAGATCGGTATCCATCCAGACCACATAGGTGTTTTTCGGCGGGCTCAGCCTTTCGGAAGGGGACAGCCGGATTACTTTCAAATTTACCTTGTAGTTGTTGTTATCATCTTTTTTAACTTTCACAACGCCTTCCGCAGCCGGTACTTCCCGGGAAACTTCAAACCTCATTTTTTTTGCACAGGATGTAAATAACAGTGCACTTAAAAGCATGACGAGCAAGGGAACGTTATTCAATTTCATTTTACGATATTTTGGTTGAACATAATACATAGGACGGGTTTCATAATCTTTGATAATTGATTCCCTGATTTCTCCATGCAAAAAAGATGCC
Organism: Dyadobacter sediminis; assembly: GCF_005860765.1. Classification (GTDB taxonomy): domain Bacteria; phylum Bacteroidota; class Bacteroidia; order Cytophagales; family Spirosomataceae; genus Dyadobacter; species Dyadobacter sediminis. The sequence continues at coordinate 1,085,869 of NZ_VCEI01000025.1, forward strand.
ATCGGGTTCATTTCCTGAATTATTCCGGTACGTGGTTTAGGGCCATGTAATTACAGAAGTACCTGTATTCATTCTTTCCTGCTTCATTTAAACCGGGCTGGTTACGGGTATGATATTTTTAATCCGTAATTACTTCTTCATTTTACAATCCCCAACCTGTAAAACACAAACCAACTTTTTATGGGAGACAACCATTATTCTGATCAGCCTGAAAACGAAAGTTTTGCTGAATCACGCCGTAATTTTCTTAAAAATACGTCCTTGCTGACTGCCATTGCAGTTACTCCCGGAGTTGTAGCCAAAGCAGCGGAAAATGATCTGGGTGAAAAGATTGCTTCGGCGTTTGACAAGGTTCCTTTGAAAATGGAAATCAATGGCGTAAAACAGCAACTATCCGTTGAACCGCGTGTTACGTTGCTGGATCTGCTGCGTGAACAGCTCAACCTGACGGGAACAAAAAAAGGCTGTGATTATGGTCAGTGCGGCGCCTGTACCGTGCATGTGAATGGCCAGCGCGTACTGTCCTGCCTCAGCCTTGCAGTGATGCATGAAGGCCAGAAAATAACCACCATTGAAGGATTGACAAAAGGCGATCAGCTGCATCCGATGCAGGAAGCATTTATCAAGCACGACGGCTTCCAGTGCGGCTACTGCACGCCCGGGCAGATTATGTCAGCCATTGCCTGTATCCGGGAAGGCCATGCTGAAAACGAAGCGGATATACGGGAATTTATGAGCGGTAACATATGTCGCTGCGGCGCATACCCGAACATTGTGGATGCCATCACAGAAGTTAAAAATAACGGACAGAAATTATGATCCAGTTCCAATACGTACGGACTTCAACGCCAAAAGCAGCAGTAGACGCGGTTTCCAAAACACAGAATGCCCGTTTTATAGCCGGCGGCACCAATCTGGTGGACCTGATGAAAAGGAACATCATGACACCGGAAAAGCTGGTGGATATCAACAATATTCCATTGAAGGGCATTGAGCAGCAAGGAAATAAAATTGTAATCGGCGCACTTGCGCTGAATAGCCAGGTGGCCGACAGCAAACTTGTTCAGGAAAAACTTCCGCTGCTTTCGCAATCGCTGAATGCCGGCGCCTCGGCGCAGATCCGTAACATGGCAACTGTAGGAGGGAATATGATGCAGCGTACGCGATGCAATTATTTTTATGATACCGCCATGCCGTGCAACAAACGCGAACCGGGTTTAGGCTGCGGTGCATTGGAAGGTTTTAACCGGATGCATGCGATTTTCGGAACGAGTGAAAAGTGCATTGCCGTACACCCAAGCGATATGTGCATTGCATTGGTGGCACTGGATGCAACGGTTGTGGCTGCGGGCCCGAAAGGCGAAAGGCGCATTCCGTTCGCGGAATTTCACCGCCTGCCCGGCGATACTCCGGAAAAGGACAATAACCTGATGGAAAACGAGCTGATTACGGCCATTGAAATTCCGGATAATGCTTTTACCAGAAATGTTCATTACCTGAAAATTCGTGACCGTGCTTCTTATGCATTTGCGGTGATTTCCGTCGCGGCAGCTTTGCACATTGAAAACAACACGATCAAGGATGCCCGGCTGGCGATGGGCGGCGTTTCGCACAAGCCCTGGCGACTGAGCGAAGCAGAAAAGGCATTGATCGGGAAACCGGCCAGTGAGAAAACTTTCCGGAATGCGGCCGAAATTGCCATGCAGGGCGCAAAAGCATACAAACACAATGCTTTTAAACTGAAATTAGGGCCCAACACCATTGTTCAGGCATTGAAAAATGCTGCGGAACCCGTGTGAGTCAAAAGAGAAATCACTGAATCAGCAAATCATGAACGAAGCATTTTTTGATAAAAAAGATTACAAATCTCTGGACAGGGTAGACGGCCGGCTGAAAGTTACGGGTGCTGCCCGGTATTCCGCTGAATACCAGTTGCCGGGACTGGTTTATGCCGTGCTGGTTGAAAGTAAGATTGCCAAAGGGACTATAAAAAGCATTGATTCCAGAGCAGCGGAACGTGCACCGGGCGTACTCGCTGTGATTTCACACGTGAATGCCATCAAAGTTCCCGGTTATCAGACGAGCAACCAGCATCCTTCCGAGCCGCCTGTAAATGGTCAGCCACTCCGTGCGTTCTACGACAATAACGTGTATTATAATGGCCAGCCAATTGTTGCCGTTGTGGCTTCAACACTTGAAAAAGCGCAGTTTGGTGCTTCGTTGGTTAAAATCCAGTATGAAAAGGAGCAGCATAAAACGGATTTCGATGCCAATATGGACAATGCCGTATTGCCGGCACAAGCCAAAAAAAATCCGAAATCGCCTGTTGCCGATTACAATCGAGGCGATAAAAACGCTTTTGTAAATGCCCCTGTAAAAATCGATGCAGAGTACGTTTTGCCGACCGAAGTACACAATCCTATGGAACTGCAGGCCATCACAGCCTACTGGGAAGCAGATGACAGACTAACGCTTTACGATAAAGTACAGGGAACGCAGCCTACACAACAGCATTTTGCCAAGGAATGGAATTTGCCGCCGGAAAACGTGAAAGTCATTGCAACCTTTGTAGGCGGGGCTTTCGGAAACGGGCTGCACAACTGGCCGCATGAAACGGCTGCCATCATTGCTGCAAAGCAGGTGAAAAAACCTGTGAAGCTGGTTCTTACGCGTGAACAGATGTTTACAATGGTCGGATATCGCCCGTATACCTGGCAAAAAATCCAGATGGGAGCTACAAAAGACGGCAAGCTGGTGGCCATTAATCACGAATCTGTAGGGCAGACTTCCAGCTACGAAGAATTTACGGAATCTACTTTGCAGCAAACCAGAATGATGTACGCTTCGCCGAACGTCAATACACGGTACCGGATTCTGAAACTCGACGTTTCCACGCCCATCTGGATGCGCGGCCCGGGCGAAGCTACGGGTGCTTTTGCACTGGAATCTGCCATGGATGAAATGGCTTTTTCCCTCGGAATGGACCCGATTGAATTCCGGCTGATGAATTATACAGACTCTGATCCGGATAAACAACTGCCGTGGTCCACGAAATATCTTAAAGAATGCTACGATGCGGGTAAAGAAAAAATCGGCTGGGATAAAAGAAAGATGCAGCCCGGATCGGTACGTTCCGGCGAGTGGCTGGTCGGATACGGAATGGGAACCGGCACTTTCGGTGCGAACCGCGGTGCCGCTGCCGTAAGAGCGCAGCTCGATGCGGACGGCAATTTGCTGATGCAGTGTGCCATTACAGATATCGGACCCGGAACGGGAACCGCCATGGTGCAGATTGCTTCCAATACTACGGGCATATCAACGGACAAGATCATTTTTCAGCTCGGTAATTCGCAGTTTCCAAAGGCGGGTAATCAGGGCGGATCTTCTACGGTGAACAGCGTTGGTCCGGCCGTTCAGGCAGCATGCAATGCATTAAAGGAACAGCTTAAAACCATGATTGCTTCAAAAGGAGGCAGCAATGCAGCATTTGCATCAGCGAAAAAGGAAGATATCGTATTTGTAAACGGACAAGTCCAGATTGCTGGCAATGATTCTGCCAAAGTGGACATTCGCACGTTGTTCAAACAAAACAACATCCAGAAGATGGAAACCACTCAGGAATCCAGACCGGATGAAAACCGGAATAAATACTCCATGTACGCGTTTTCCATGCATTTTGCCGAAGTGCATGTTCATCCCCTTACCGGTCAGGTCTGTGTCAAAAAGGTAGTATGCTGCGGAGATGCAGGCACCATCATCAGCCCCAAAACAGCTGCCAACCAGATGATCGGAGGAGCAACAGGCGGCATAGGAATGGCATTGACGGAAAGTGCCGTCATTGATCATCGTTTCGGGCGCTATGTCACCAAAGATTTTGCAGAGTACCACGTTCCCGTCCATGCCGATGTTCCGCATATCGAAGTGTTTTTTGTCAACAAACCAGACACCTTGGCCGATCCGGTCGGAAGTAAAGGTCTAGGCGAAATTGCAATTATCGGCGTTGCCCCGGCTATTGCAAATGCCATTTTCAACGCAACCGGAAAACGCATTCGTGAATTGCCGATTACGCCGGATAAATTGATTTAGGAAGCTTCTGGTTATTAGCTGTTAGCTTCTGGCTATTGGCTTTTAGATTATAACTTTCAAATAGATACTTTGGAAACTTGTTATCTTGAATGACTTTAAGCCATTCACTTATTCAAAATTAGAAGCCGTCTGAAAAACGTTGATTCAAAAACGAATTTTCAGACGGCTTTTGGTTTTATTTTTGTTTCAGTTACTTCATCAGGTTTTTTCCAATCAAGGATTGGTAAAACGGATTGTTATTTATGCATTTCACATAATAATTTTCACAAAATACCAATCCTAACGCTGCGCAGGCCGGGGCACATTGACCGGATCAACCATGGCATTGAGCGTATAAACAATATTTCCCGCCCGGATCGTCATTTCTGTTTCGATACGCTTTTTACCCTGTATTTTACCATCTCTTGCATAAAAACCGAATTTTCCGTCGCGCACATTCAGTATGGCGATATCCGCATCCGAACCCACGGAAAGACTTCCGAGTTCAGGGCGTTTGATTTCCCTGGCCGGGTTCCAGGTGCTCGCCGCAATCACACTTTTGAAGTCCATACCCATTGCCATAAACAGCGACATAATGTTGTTCATGTCTTTCATAGCGTTGTTCATACTGCCTGTATGCAGGTCCGTGCTGATCGAATTCGGATAAAATCCCTGTTTAATGGCGGGTTGTCCCTGTGCCAGCAAAAAACTGGCGCCGCCAAAGCCGACGTCAAAAATCACTCCTTTTTTCTGTGCTTCCAGCACATACGGTTTCACTTTGTTGGTCGTAACATCAACAATTGATTCTCTTCCTTTTCCGCTGTTATTGCTGTTTCCGCCAAAGCAATGTGTATAAATGTCGCCTGCACGGAATTTTTTAAGAAACAGTTCTTCCAGCGGCAAAAGCGGGTCAGCGCTTCCGAAATCCACCATAATGGGGATGTCCGCCAGTCTGCTGGCCTCAATGGCACGGTCCGTTGGCGTCCAGTTATGTCCGCTGAAATGCGCAAGCTTGACACCTACAACGTGATCAGGATATTTTTTTGCCATTTCAGCCGTTTTGGCCGCATCCATTTCTTCCAGACTGTTTTCATATTTTCCTCCGGCCATTCCTTCCCCGACAATGTTCAGCATGGCCAGCACGCGTGTTCGGGATAAATCGATGGTTTGCTTCTTGAAGGTTTCAAAAGTTTTCCATCCCGAACTACCGGCATCTACGACCGTTGTAACGCCCGATCGGAAAGTGAAACCGTCAGCTTGCAGGCCATTTGGGCCATTGCGGTAAGTTCCCTGCAAATCCGTTCCCCAGAAAAAATGAACATGGATATCAATCAGCCCCGGTGTCACGTACATTCCTCTGGCATCCACAACCTGAACAGCCAGTTCCGGACTGATATTTTTTGCAACCAGCGCTATTTTGCCGTCAGTGCCGCCCGGCGTACCGGCAACTGCAACATCCATGATGCCGTCAATATTGTTTTTCGGATCAATGACATGGCCGCCTTTGATGACAATGCTATACTTTTTTTCCTGTGACCAAACAGGTGAAAAAACGTAAATTAACAGGAAAATAATGAGGGAAACTACTTTCATAAAAGGTTTGGGTTTGGTTATGGAATGATAAATCAATTCGGAAACGGGTAAATTATCCGGTTTTGCCTTGCGTTTTTTTAAAACCAAGGAAGCCGCTTTCATGCTGTTATAACAAGACAAACCGCTTGCAGGAATACCCGCATTTCCGGCTATTATTTTTTTTAATTACTTATAGCTGCGAATTTTTCTGGCCTCGGCTTTTATAATACAAACTGTCCGGTTCTTTCTTTTTATTTCCTTTTTTGGTGGCGACTGTTTCAGGTATGTTTTAGTAAACTCCCGGATACAGACTTTAATTTGGAGAATTGCAGATCATGCAGAAAAGTTTGCAACGATATGGTTTGTCAAAATAACAGCAGAGCAGCAATGATTTAATTGATTTTTAAGTTATAGTTGTAATTAAAAAAGCCTGGAAAGCCGTAACCATTGTGCAGGTTTAAAGTGTTTATAAAGAAAAGGATTTTATTAAACAAAATTCATTTTCAAGGATCTTTCAAGGGTTTAATTAACTTTAAATTATCTGTTAATCGCATTTTAATTTCTGTTTAGTCAATTTGAATGAATAAGCGGTTGCAGATCTTTTACGATTATCATTATGTTTGTGTAAATTATAACAATATAATAATTTCCTTTTATGAAAGCCAAAGCAATAAAGTTCTTCTCACCACAGGAGAACAGTTCAAAAACAGAAGTAAGTAAACCCAAACTCACAGGCTACATTTCCGGATCCGGAAAGATTATTTTACCCGTTATTGCACTTCAGGAGCTGGATATTGAAGCGGAAAAAGCACGGTTTAAAATTGGTACGGATCAGGGAAAAAGAAAGTTCAAATCGGTGTACCTTATTCCTTCCGAAGACGAAAACGAAACTTTTCCACTGGTTAAAAGCGGACGCGGGTATGTTATTCCGCTTGGCAAAATTCTGAAACAGGGCGGGATTGATTTTGAAAATAACAAGTACACGTTTGCAATTAATCCATTCCATTATGACGAAGGAGTCGTTGGTTACGAATTGATTTTGTCGAGTGAAGAACCCGCTGCACCGACCACAGGAAAACGCCGAGGCCGTAAACCGAAAATCGCAGCAGATCAAATGGAACAAGCCTAATTGCTGATTTTTAACCCACTGGTTTGAAAGGTATTGTTAGCCCGATAAAGTATTTATCGGGCTATTATTTTAATAAGGGAGCAAAATGTAATCTTTTATATCACGTATGCTTTCAAACGTTCCGGGATTCCAGCTTTTACAAAACCACGATAGGATACAACTTTCCTTTTGATGGTTATTTCCTGTTTTAATATAAATTTAAATGTCCGGGTAATTTCATGGACAGTTCCTGACAAACAAATTTTTTACTTGAAAAAAGTTTCAATTAAAACAACTGAAATGTTTTAAACGCGGGCAAACTTTTCCTGTTTCAATCCTTCCAGAATATTCTTTGTCGACTCGAAACTTGTGTGATGATAAGCGCGGATACCGTGTTTTTTAGCCGTGTTTACAAACATGATCCGGTCATCAAAATACACGCACTGACTTGGTGTTGCCTGCGCAATTCCCATGGCCAGGTTAAATATTCCCGGGTCGGGCTTGCGCATTTTTACTTCACAGGAAGAAATAAATGCATCGAAACAAAGGTGCAGCTTGAACTTCTGAACACGGTAATCGTTCAGTTCCTTGCCTTCATTATTGATGGAAATAATACGGAAACCGCAATCTTTTTTCCATTCTTTCAGCCACGCCAGCATTCCCGGCAATTCCACGGATTGCGCATACATGAACTCCTTGAAATCTTCCCGCACAAAATCACGGGGGTGATTAAAAATAACCACATCCAGATATTGATCCAGCGTGATACTTCCTATTTCATAAACATTAAAAATGAAATTATGCAGGTTATTCAGTTCATCGTAATCCAGTCCGAATTTTTCTGCTGCCATCATCCTGGATTCATGTCCCCAGCCATTACTCAGCAACACGCCGCCAACATCAAAAAATAGAATCTTAAGATCGCTGCTTTCCATCGGATGTAAGTTTAATCTTTACAGTAATTATTAAATGAATGGTTCTAAACCAAAAAAGAATTAAATACGGATCTTGCATTTAGGGTGTTAACCGAACGTTGTAAACGGTTTTCAAAATCGTTTCCCGGAAATTTAAATATACAATTCTTATCCGTACCCGGATTATTCCGGCATGAAATTAATCGTTACCAGAAAAAGTAAACCGGAAATCAGAAGGCAAGATGCGCTGCTGCAACGGACATTTCAGCAGGATCTGAATTTCAGTTAACAATGCACGGGCTTCCTGAAACGATGTAAATGCAAAAGCCTTTCTTTCCGTTTTTTACACCGGCAGAAAGGCTTTTGAAATGGAAATGAGTTGGTAACTATTACTTTTTCGTATTTAATGCATCCAGCAGCAGATAACGGTCGCTGTTCTTTTCTGTCTGAAGACGGCTGTTCACATCAATCTGCATATACTGAGCTGTTTTGCCATTGCTGAGCGGTGCCCAGTTTGGCAATCCGGAACCGTTCGGGTTACCTGTTTTTATGAAATTTGCAAAATAATTCTGCATGTCTCTGGACACTTTATGATCTTCTTCCGTCCAGGAATAAACTTCATTTTTGAAAAGATTTCCCATGGCATACTCGATTTCCGCAGAGTGAACGGCACCCTTCGGAATGGCCGTCTGAGCTGGTTTCGGATCAGCGGATTTTGTAACGCCGCCGGCCAGATTCGCTACTGCATTGCCCATTTTGGCTGCCATTGCCGGACGCGGACGTGAATAATAGTAACGATAAACCGGCTTGCCGCCCGTTTTGCTCTGCATATCCGCCCATTTCCAGGTGCTGTAACCGATGAAACGGTCGCCTGCCAGATCCGTTGCAACCTGTTCCACATTGGCCCCGGAAGCAACAGTATAGCTTTTCAGGACTTTATCCGCATTTTGTCCATACATTTTTTGAACGGCTTTCGTGAAATTCTCCGCAGTCGGTTCTTCGTTGCCGAGCAAAGCGCGTGAAGACATTTCTTCCGAGTTCCAGCCGACAAGCAGCGGTACATGCGCCTGTTCTCCCGCCGCATACATTTCCAGTGGCTGTTTCGGGAAAAAATACCCGTCAATGGTTGCCATAAAACGGCCGGAACCGGGCTTGTCTGTAGACTCAAGCAATTTTTCAGCTGGAACCGCACGCAGTTCTGAAAGCGATTTCGCACCCACTTTTTCAGCAAATTTCAATCCGAACTGCTCGGCTTCATTCAGCGATACAGGCGGAAGCGTGCCCAGCAACGAGCCGCTTTCTCCGATAGCGCCTGCAATCAGTCCTTTGGAAAGCGGTGATACCATCAAAGCGCTTACAGCGATGGAACCCGCTGATTCCCCGGCAATGGTGATGCGGTTCGGATCTCCGCCGAAAGCGGCAATGTTCTCCTTTACCCAATGCAAGGCAGCACTCTGGTCCAGATAGCCGTAGTTGCCCGTCGTGTGATTCGGCGATTCCTTGGTGAGTTCAGGATGCGATAAAAAGCCGAAAACGCCCAGTCTGTAATTAACGGTCAGGGTTACAATGCCTTTTGTTGCCATGCTTTCGCCGTCGTACCGGCCTTCCGAACCGTCGCCGGCAATGTTGCCGCCGCCGTAATAATAAACCAGAACCGGCAGTTTCTCATTGGCAGATTTCGCAGGCGTCCAAACGTTCAGGTAAAGGCAATCCTCGCTCATGCCGTCGGAACGAAAGCCCATATCGCCAAAAACAGGATTTTGCATGGCTCTCGGCCCAAATTTGTTCGTTTTGCGAACATCCTGCCAGTTTTTGACAGGTTGCGGTTCTTTCCAGCGCAGTTCACCAACCGGCGGCTGTGCAAACGGAATTCCTTTAAAGGAGCGGATACCACTTTGCTCCACAACGCCTTCAACAACGCCGTTGTTTGTTTTTACCTGAGGCGCAGCATTGCTTTTGCCGGATTGTGCCAGCGCGAAACCGGCAAGTTGGACAGATAACAGGGTCAGTAAAATGATTTTATTCATAGGATTTCCGTTTTCGGTTTTATTACAAAACAAATAAGTTTTTGTTCTGAAATAAAGAGTTGATAAAACTTAATTTATACCGTTTGACACCTTGTTTATTGTTGCAGCCCATTCATGCAGCCCCAGTTCACAAGAGCAAAAAATTAAATTTCGCATTTCTGCTTGCTTGTCAGTCCGGTATAATCAAAATTGCCAAAATCCGTTTCCTGTTTTTCTGCATAATCCTTTTGATTAATCCAGATTGAATGCAGACAGAATCCGTTGAATATCTTTAACGGTAAGCGGTTTTACGATCAGTTCTGTCACGCAGGAAATGGCTTTTGCACGGTTGTAATCCTGTTCGTCAATCGTGGAACTCACCAGGTAAATGGTGATGTTTTTACTGATTTGCGGTTTCAGTTTTTCGTAGGCATCCAGAAATTGCCAGCCGTCCAGCACAGGCATATTCAGGTCGAGCAATATCAGGTCCGGCAGTTCGTCCGGGTTTTGCAGGTTTTCTGTAAAACAGTCGATTGCGGTTTTCCCATTGTGAAAAAAAAGCGTTTTCTCCGTAATGTCCGCACGTTTCATGATGAGCTTGATGGCAAATCTGTAAATCTCGTCATCATCGATTACCCAGGTTGTGTTTATTCTATTCATTGAAAATAATTTTAAATACCGAACCTTTTCCAGGCTGGCTTTCAACCTGTATTTGTCCGCCCTGCGATTCGATCTGGGTTTTGGTCAGGAAGAGGCCGACGCCGTGGGCATCTTTCCGTTCGTGAAAGGTTTTGTACAAGCCGAAGATTTTGTTTCCATGCAGTTCCAGGTCAATGCCAAGGCCGTTATCGCGGCATTCCATTACCGTTTTCAGCTGCTCATTCCGGTAAGTCCTTAAAACGATGGTTGCATTTTTATCCGGATTCCTGTATTTGATTGCGTTTGAAATCAGGTTTGTGAGAATGCTTTCGAGATAAATATGCGGAAAGCTGATCCGTTCCGTTTCATAAATCTGTTCCACTTTCACGTTGTTCACTTTAAGGTCCGATTCAAAAATATCCAGAACTTTTTCCGTAATTTCCCTGAAACTGATTACCTCGGAACGAACCGGATTTTCTTTGATTTTAATAGCTTGTGACAGATCTTCCAGCGTTGCATTCAATCCGTCCGATACGTTTTTCATTTTGAAAAAAAGCGCGGCGTTATATTCATCCAGCGCTTCGGTTTCCACCAGCGATGAAATCAGGACCATGTTACTGGCATGGTTCCGGATGTTGTGCGAAAGGATATGCGTAAAATTCTTCAGTTGCTGAATGTGCTGCGTGGTAAGTTCAAGCGACTGGCTCAGCGCGATTTCGTTGGTTTTGTAACGGTCAATATCCATTAAGGTGCCCAGAATCTTAACCTTTTTTCCATTCGGGTCATAAAGCACCTTGCCGGTGGAGCGAACCCAGATCGTCTTGCCTTCCGCAGTTACAATCGTGAGCTCCATGTCCCAGTCCAAACCCGTAAGGATTGCGGCGCGTATGGCTTTTTTCAACGTGTCGCGATAAGGCGGTTGAACCTGTTTGATCGGATTGTAATGATCAATGGAATATTCGTAAGGAAGTTCAAAAATATCATAAACGGTTTGTGACCAGGTTTTTGCACGCGTGATCAAATCAATTTCCCAGCCTCCGACCCGGCTGATTTTTCCTGCTTCGGAAAGCAGGAACTCGCTGGCTGCCAGTTTTTCTTCTACAATATGCCTTTTTCTGATTTCAGCTTCCAGTTCACTCACAGACCGTAGCGAGAAAACGGAAGGAAGAATTTTATAAAGTGCATAAATGGTAAAAACCGATACAACAGCCGTTACCAGCCGGATCAGCGCACTGAGCCGGTATGCCGGCCACCAGAAAATGACGGCATCCATCAGATGCGTGATTCCGCACAGCAGGATAAATGCAACGAACAATAAGTAAATACCATGAAACGGAATGTCTTTTCTTTTGTATAGAACATTCAGCATTAGCAGCGGAATGGCAAAATACGCAGCCCAGATCCCAAGATCCGAAAGGATGTAAAGCCAGCCGTGAAAGTCTGACCAATTGCCGCAATACCAGCGTGGCGGCCAGTCTTCAGTATGGAGTATACCACTGAAAAATTCGGAGAACTGCTCACCAAATGACGCCTCCTGATTACTGGCAACGCCATTCCGCCCGCATATAAGGGTACCCAGTTCACTGTCAGGATCGGAAACAGGCGAAGGCTTCAAAATGCAGATGGTTGAATGAAATAAAAATAACTTGTTTGCTAAGTTATGTAGTTTAATTTAATGCAAATATGTAAATAAGTTCAAATAAAGTTGATAGTGTATATCATATTTATTCGTGTATCAGGCTATATGAAAGCAAGCAGCGGAAACCTGAAGCCGGTTTTAAATTCCGGGAAAACAGAAAATATCTGCTCAGGCCGTCATACCTTGGACGCATGGAAGAAATTATCAGTTATATGCTTCAGTTCGGCCAGCTTGATGCACAGCAGACGAAACTGATTAAAACCAGGTTGCATGAAATTACGCTTAAAAAAGGAGCCTACTTTTCGGAAGCCGGCAAAATAGCCAGGCAAGTCGGATTTCTGAGTGAAGGCGTGCTCCGGGTTTGTTATTACGGCATCAAAGGAGAAGAATTTACCCGTTGTTTTGTCAGGGAAAATCAGTTTGCAGTAGATTTGAACAGTTTTTATAATGAAATTCCCTGCTCGGAATACGTAGAGGCGCTGACGGACTGCCGGATGTTTGTCCTGAGCAAACCGGCATTTACCGAACTTTCCGGAATCATCGCCGACTGGAACCCGCTGTTCGCAAAAATGTCGTCGAGTGCATTGATGCGGAAAGTGTACGAGAGCAGCCGTATGCTCAGTGAAGATGCCACAACGCGTTACCTGAGCTTTCTGGAAATTTATCCGGGACTTTCCAACCGGATTCCGCTTTCCGCGCTGGCTTCCTATCTGGGAATCACGCAATCATCACTGAGCCGGATCCGAAAAAACATTTCATAATATTATTTGCCAAATGACAAAAAATAATGAGCCTGGATATCCGAGCTTTGCTGCTGTATTTAAAACAGAACATTATGAAAAGAACAGCATTGATTACAGGTGCAAACAAAAGCATCGGCTTTGAAACGGCCAGACAACTACTAAGCCTCAACTATTCCGTTTATATCGGGAGCCGCGATGCCGAAAAAGGCCTGAAAGCGGTTGAACAACTGAAATCGGAAGGATTTGAAGATGTGGATATGCTGCAGATCGACGTAACGGACGCCGCGTCCATCCATGCTGCGGCTGCTGAATTGACTGGCAAAGTCGCTCAGCTGGATGTACTGGTCAACAATGCCGGAATTCCGGGCGTCATGCCTCAGAACGCTTCCGAAATCACGCAGGAAAATCTCAGGAACATATTTGATACCAACTTTTTCGGTGTGGTGCAAACGACGCAGGCATTTATCCCGCTGCTGAAAAAGTCGGATGAGCCGCGCATTGTCAATGTTTCCAGCGATCTGGGTTCTCTGGGCAACCATACCAATCCGGATTATGCGCACTTTGATGTGAAAGTAACCGGTTACTGTTCGTCCAAAACGGCGCTGAATGCATTTACCGTCATGCTTGCTTACGAGTTCAGGGATTCAAAATTCAAGATAAACAGCGTCAATCCCGGCTACACGGCAACGGATTTCAATGGCCATACCGGTTACAAGAAAGTGGAAGAAGCAGCAGAAGTAGTTGTCCGGTATGCTATAATCGGTGCAGACGGTCCAAACGGGAAATTTTTCAGCGATTACGGCGAAACGCCCTGGTGATCCAGAATGGTGAACTGTCGCCCTGAAATCGGCTTGCAAACGGGTTTCACGGCGGCTGGTTTTTACGGCTGCGCTGCTTTTTTGGCCTGTGCTTCAAGGATCAGCTGCGTTGCGGCGCTTTCTGCGGTAACATGTGCATACGTTCCGTTGCCCAGTTTGCTTAACTTTTTCAGAAACGGACTGTGATGCTGGTTTCTTCCGAATGTCAAGATGCTGAGGTAAACATCATTCTTTGCACTTTTGCTGATCAGTTGCTGCACTTCTTCACTGACCGGAAATTCACCGTCTGTTGCCAGAATAATCCGGTTATTGCCGCCGCGGATGTAGTGTTTGTCCGCAACTTTACAGGCCAGCCTGATGCCTTCATTTCCGTCTGTATCGCCGTCCGATTGCAGCAAATCAATTTGTTTTGCAATTTCAGCCGCCTTTGCGCCCGAAGTCGGTTTCAGTGCAATGCGCGCTTTACCCGAATAGGTGACAATTGAAATCCTGTCGGATTCACGCAGCAGCGCAAGCAGCGACTTGATCGATTTTTTCAGCAACGGCATTTTGTAAGGTGAATTCATCGACGACGAAACATCCAGCAAAAGCACCATATTGTTGTCTGCGTAGCCATTCAGCGAAAGATTGCCTGTGTTCTGCCCGGCGTTTTGATCCGCAAAAACCGTATCAACTCTGACGCGCTCCACATAAACGGTATCATGCATGAATTGTGAATTTCCTTGGCTATCCGCCGGTTCCTGTTTGTCGGGCCGGATGGAAGAGGGGTTTTTATTTTTAAATTCCGGCTTAAGACTTATGTCCTGATTTTTATCGGATGTATTGTTTTTATCCGTTTGCAGTGCCGGCAATTCCGGCAAAGGCAATCTTCTGAATGCATAAACATCCGGCTGATTGACCGCTTTAAGCAATCCCGAAGCAGCGAGTTCCACAAATTTGTTGTACTGATAAACCAGTTCGTTATTGTAAAAATAATAGAAGGGCTCATACGGAGTTTGGGATGTTTTGGACGCCCTCGGGTTTAAGCTGGTGGCCATTTCTGCAAATTGTACGGAATTGCCTGCAAGATCCTCATACGGCGCATACGGGCATAAGCCGTTATTTCGTCCATAACGCTTTAATCCTTTCAGATTGGCATATTCATCCCTGATCAGTTTTGTGGAAAATTCTTTTACTTCTTCGGTTTCCGGCAATAATGTCCTTTTTTGAATTATGTAATCCTTTACCGCAAACAAAATCTGCTTGTCGGCATCGAGGGTTTGCAGCAATGCGTTTCCCGCAACGTTCCAGGAACCCGCCGGATTTTCAGGCGGGTAACTTTCATGAATGCGCCTTATATCGTTGTAAAGCTGTTCTTTTTTTTGGTCAAAAAGATCAAAAAGCAACGCATAGCGGTCCAGAATGGCGTCGGAACGCTGCAAACGATCCTGTATATATGTTTTGTCTGCCGTATAACGGATGAGTTCAATACTTAATGCATCCATTTCCTTCAACATACTGAAAAGTACTTCCGCCTGACCGTTTACCGAAGTGCGGTACGCTTCTGGAATCACCAAACTGGCATTTCTAAGCAGTTCATAAGCCGAAACCGGAACCTTGAACTTTTCATGTTCGTAAGTGAGCTTTCCTCTTGATTTGATCTGTTCCGGATCACGGTAATATTCCGCCGTTGACTGATAATTCCTGAGCATGAGCTGCAAAGCATGCATCTGACGCAGCGATTCATTGATATATTCAACGTATCCGTTCAGTGCCCGGAGCATAAGCGGCGGAGCGGGTAAAGCGGACGCCTTCGTGTGGAATGGGAGCAATGGCTTTTCTTCAAACGGCGGAGTTCCGGCAGTTGTTTCCGGTTTGGCGTTTTCCTGTTCCATGGCAAATACCGGACTGCATGCAGGAAAGTAAAGCAAGCGCCGGACGGGTTTGCTGTAATCCACGAAAGATTTGTAACTGATCAGCAAATCATTGTTGAAGTAATTCAGCAGCCACCTATAAACGTCATTGCCGTGCTCCGCAGACTGCCGGGCGGCATAATTATGATCATCCAGCGCATGGCGTTTCAGCGTTTGCATGGCGACAATGGCTGAACGGAACGATTTTACAGCATCCGAAGCCGGGTAAGCAATGCCGGCATGTGCTTTCCCGAAACCCGGAAGCAGCTTTTCATCCGCCAGCATGCTTTTACGGACAAGTTCCAAAGGCCATTCCGAACGGCTGTCTGCATGCAGGTAAAACGGCAGGGAATCAAGAAGTTGCTGCTGGATTTGCAGTACCTGTCCCATTTCCTTTTCCATATTCAGATACGGGTCTGCTGCTTTATAGGGCTGATACTGACGATAAATCTGTTGAATATGGCTGTAAAACTTTGCTTTTTCCTGACCAAACTGTCTGAAAATCATCTGCATTTCGGTAACAAGCTCATCGGATTTTCTAAAATCATCTGCTTTGTAAGCCTGTAATTGCACGTAGGTTTCCAGTGATTTTCCCGTTTGATCAAGCCGTTCCAGGATATTCCATAACGTTGTGGCATTTGCAACAAGCACTTCTCTATCAGCAACTTTGATTCCTTTGCCGTTAACTGCTTTTTGAAAGTAAAATTCTTCCAGCGGCCCTGAAGACTGCAATCTCAACGGAAAATCCGGCCTTTTACGGAATCTTTCCATTTCCGACTGATACGCACTGAGCATCTTGAAGCGGCTCGTCAGCACATTTACCGATTCATTAATAAAATCAACATAGTGATTGAACGTCTGCTGCGATGCTTCAGACTGCGCATAGGCACTGAAATGCGATTTCGCAGGTTGCGCGGCGGAATGAAATGAAAGGGTACAAAGTGTGCTCAGTAGAATCAAATACTTCATCGTGTGTGTGTAAAAATGCCTTGCAATTGCAGTACAGCAATGCAAAGTTCGGAATTTCAGAATAAAAAGAAAGCATACGGAGATTGTTGTTTACCCTTCTGCTTTTCAGTTATGCGTACTTGTCCGGCTCCTTTCGAAACAGTCCGGACAAGTACGCGGAATGCTGTTGACATCAACCTTCTTCTTCGCTGTTCTTGATTTTCATCAGCAGGGCATAGGCGTTTTTGACAACCGTTCTGGTGTTTGCGGTGATATTTTCAGCCTCGATCTGCTGCTTGCCGCTATGGACAACGCCGGGTTTTACTTCTGTCATCTGAAACTGGCCATCAGTATTTTCTGTAAAGATGTAATGCCTGTTTTCCCAGCGTACAACGGCTTCTTCCGGGACTGTGAGTGCCTTTTTGTTATTTACCGAAACCGTTCCGTTCATAAACATGCCGGGAACAAGTGCAGGGCTGTATTTTTCAAAATGGCAATGTACCTCCGCCATTCGGTCCTGATCCAGGTTTTTACTGATCAGAATGATTTTGGCACTGAATTTTTTATCCGGATCACTGTTGGTAAAAGCGGTAACACGCTGGCCGATGGACAAGGAGCCGAGGTCTTTTTCAAATACATGCAGTGCCAGGTGGATATCGCCCGGATCGACGAGCTCGAACAGCATGTCCGTTGGCGAAGTGTACTTGCCCACATTGACATTCACTTTGGATACATATCCGTTGATCGGCGAAACAATGGCAACGCTTTTGGAAATATTGTCCGGTTTCAGCTTCGAAGGATTGATGCCGATAACCTGAAGTTTTTGTTCCAGCGCATTTCTCAGAATCTTCTGCGTTTCCATTTCGGCCCTTGCCTGCTGGAAAACTTTATCGCTGCTCGCTTTGCTGGCATTCAGGTCGCGCTGGCGGTTGAACTCGGATTCGGCAAGAATAAAATTTTCCCGCGCAGTAAGATAATCCTGCTGAAGCTGAATAAACTGCATATCTTCCAGCTCGGCAAGCACCTGACCTTTTTTTACCTGCATACCGGGCAGCATTCCGGTCGATTTCAGATAGCCGCCAAGCGGAAAGCTCAGGCTGACGGTACTTTGCGGCGGAACGTCGATTTTTCCCTGAAGAACAATTTCACCGCTGATGTTCTCAAGCTTTGGCGTGGCGACTTCAATGCCGACGCTTTTCAATTGTGCGGGCGTAAAGGAAACCGTTTGTTCCGGAGCCGCAGCGGTCTTGTTTGCGGACGTTTCAACCGCTTCTTTTTTCAGTTCGCTCTCGCAGGAAAACAGGAACAGCAAACCCGAACAAACCATGATATATCGTGTCATATGATTTTACAGATTGTTTAGTTTCATGAATTGAATGACAGCCTGATTATAGCTGTCCAGTGCATGGATGTATTCGTTTTTGATGGTAATGGCCTGATCGGCAAGAATCGTCCAGCGGAGAAAATCAATTTCCCCGGCCTGAAACTGCTGATCGGCTGTCAGGAGGATGAGATCGGCATTTTTGAGTCCTTTTTCCTGGTAATAGCGTAAACTTTCCCTGAATTTCTCCATTTGCTGCCTTGTGACAGTATGCTCGTTCTGCAGCTGCATGCTCACGTATTCCGTTTGCTTCCGTTCTTTTTCAAGGTTCAGTTTCGCTGCCGCCACACGTGCCGACTGCGCTTTGAAAAACAGCGGAATCCCGATTCCTGCACTGAAATAACTGAAACGGTCTTTGCTGCTGAAAAACAATTCCCGATCGCCCAGTATCTGTGATCCGACAAGACTTTGATTGTTGTAGCCAAAGGTCAGGTCGGGAAGCAGTCTTGATTTTTCATTTTTCCAGCGGAAATGCGCTTCGTTCTGCTGCTGTCTCGCGAGTTCCGTGGCCGGAAGCTGCTCCAATGCAAGGACGGAATCTGCTTCGGTGAATACGTTTTTGATAACCGGGTTTTCGATCTGCGGAATGTACTGCTGTGTATCCTGAACCAGCAAATTGAACTGGCTGGCCACAATGGACATATCCTTGTTCAGCATATTCAGCTGGTTGGTGATCTGCTGGCGGTGCGATTCCGCCGCTGTTTTTTCCAGCACGTTTGCTTCGCCTTTTTCAAAACGCAGATTTGATTTTTCCTCAAAAAGCCGGTAAATGCTGTCGGCGTATGTCAGCAGCTTTTTTCTTTCGTTCAAAGCCGCATACTCGTAAAAAAGCTGCCGGATACCGCTTCGTATTTCCTGCTCTGCAAGGCGGGTACGGGCTTGTGAAATCCTGAATCCGGCTTGCAGCAACTTGCGCTGGCTGGAATAAACCGCAGGAAAACTGAAAGTCTGACTCATGCCGAACCGCGTGTCGTTATGCAGGCTGTTCACTTTTCCGTAATCGGCATTGATGCTGGTTTTGGCGATGTCAAAAGAAGCAGACTGCATTTGTTCGCTGGCTTTTTCATTCAGCCGAGCACTTTGCGCAACCCGGTTTTTTTTCAAGGCAATGCCGATGGCCGTATTCAGATCAACAGGCACGGCATTCTGCGATTGTGCGTGGCTGACATGGAACAATGCCAGCAGCATCATGGTAACAGCCATTTTTTTGCCCGGAACGGTTGGTTTCGGCTTTTTATCGAACAAAAGGTAAAGTGCTGGAAGTACGAACAAGGTGAGCAGCGTAGCCGTTATCAGCCCGCCGATCACAACCGTAGCCAACGGCCGCTGAACTTCTGCACCGGCGCCGTTGCTGAGCGCCATCGGTAAAAACCCGAGCGAAGCCACGGCAGCAGTCATCAGAACGGGGCGGAGCCTGTTTCGTGTGCCCGCCAGCACAAGCTGTAACGGATCATGGATTTTTCCTTCTTTTCTGATCCGGTTAAATTCTGAAAGCAGCACAATCCCGTTCAGAACGGCCACGCCGAACAGCGCGATAAAACCCACACCCGCCGAAATACTGAACGGCATACCGCGCAAAGCCAGCGCAAAAATGCCGCCGATTGCAGAAAGCGGGATTGCAGTATAGATAAGCGCTCCGTCTTTTGCAGAAGAAAAAGCAAAGTACAACATGATAAAAATGAGCAGCAACGCCACCGGAACCGCAATGCTCAACCGCGACTTGGCCTGCTGAAGATTTTCAAACGCACCGCCGTAGCTGACGGTGTAACCGGCTTCAAACTTCATTTTTGAATCCACTTTCTGCTGCAATTCCTCCACGATAGACTGCACGTCACGGCCTCTTACGTTGAATCCGACGATAATCCTTCTGCGGGTATTTTCGCGCTGGATCTGGTTCGGGCCTTCCACTTCCCGGATGCTTGCCACCTGATAAAGCGGAATCTGGATGCCGCCGGGCGTTGAAACCGGCAGGTTCTGTACGTCGCTGATGTTCCTGCGGCCTTCGTCGCCGACACGCACCACGAGGTCGAATTTTTTCTCACCTTCGTAAATCTGTCCGGCGGCGGCTCCGGCAAATGCGGCGTTGATCGTGCGGTTGATGTCATCAATGTTCAATCCGTACTTTGCAATTTCGCTCCGGTTGAAATCAATAACGATCTGCGGCATGCCCGTTACTTTTTCCACATACCAGTCGGCCGTACCTTTTACCGTTCTGGAAATGCTGCCGAGCTGTTCCGCATAGGAAGCCAGTTTGTCCAGGTCTTCCCCGAAAATCTTGCAGACAACATCCTGTTTGGCGCCGGTCATCAGTTCATTGAAACGCATTTGTACGGGATACTGGAATCCCGTTGTGACGCCGGGCATGACTTCCTGTACGGTGGAAGCCATTTTTTCCGCCAGTTCCGGAAAACTTTCTGCATTTTTCCATTCCGCTTTATCCTTCAAAACAATGATCATATCCCCGCCTTCAATCGGCATCGGGTCGGTCGGGATTTCCGCACTGCCGATCCTGGAAACGATCTTTTCGACTTCGGGATATTTTTGTTTCAAATTTTCTGAGATGCGGGTAAAAGTATCTATCGTTGTACTCAGGTTTGTGCCCACCAGCAGGCGGGTTTCCGTAGCAAAATCGCCTTCTTCCAGTTGCGGGATAAATTCGCCGCCCATTTGCATAAACATCAGAACGGCAACCGCAAACAGCGTAAAAGCAGCAAGCACGATCCCTTTTTTGATCCGCAATGCATGCGTCAGCATTTTCTCATAACCATTTTCAATGCGCGTCATTACACGGTCTGAAAAGTTGGGTTCATGGGTGATTTTTTTACTGATAAACAAAGAACTGATCATCGGAACGTACGTCAGCGATAATATAAAAGCACCGGTAACGGCAAAGGCAACCGTCTGGGCCATCGGCCGGAACATTTTTCCTTCAATGCCCGAAAGTGAAAGGATCGGCAGATAAACAATGAGAATAATAATCTGGCCGAATACGGCTGCATTCATCATGCGTGATGCAGAGCCGGCTACTTCCTCGTCTATTTCCTTTTGGGACACTTTATTCACAACCGCATACTTCTGGGAAAAATGCATGTGATGCAGAATGGCTTCCACGATGATAACGGCCCCGTCCACGATGAGTCCGAAATCCAGCGCGCCGAGGCTCATCAGATTGCCGCTCACGCCGAAAAGGTTCATCATCGTAATGGCAAAAAGCATGGACAACGGAATAACGGAAGCCACGATAAGGCCGGCGCGGAGGTTGCCGAGAAACAGCACAAGAATCAGCACCACGATCAGTGCGCCTTCGAGCAAATTATGTTCTACGGTCCCGATGGCATTGTCGACCATTTTGGTACGGTCCAGAAAGGGCTCGATTTCCAGACCTTCCGGAAGCGTTTTCTGGATTTCGGCAATGCGTGTTTTTACATTTTCAATGACTTTTGAAGAATTTCCGCCTTTAAGCATCAGGACAATCCCGCCGGAAAGTTCCCCTTTTCCGGCCATCGTCAATGCACCATAGCGAATGGCCGCACCAAGCCGGACTTCGGCCACATGGCTGATCAGAACAGGCGTTCCGTTGCTGCTGTTTTTGACCACCATATTCCGGATGTCGTCCATGGAACCGGCAAGCCCTACGCTGCGGATGTAAAGTACGGAAGGCCCTTTTTCAATGTAAGCGCCGCCCGTGTTCTGATTGTTCCGGTTCAATGCGGTGAATACATCGCTGATCGTCAGGCCAAGCGCTTTCAGACTGGACGGAACAATGGCGACTTCATACTGTTTGAGTTTTCCGCCGAACGTCGCTACGTCCGCGACGCCTTCTGTCCCGAGCAGCTGCCTTCGCACGATCCAGTCCTGCGTGGTGCGGAGATCGGCGAGTGAGTACTTTTTCTCGTAGCCGTCTTTCGGTTTGATCACATACTGATATATTTCACCAAGTCCGGTCGTAACCGGCGCAAGCTGCGGCACACTGGCATTTTCATTGATTTCAACCTGCGAAAGCCGTTCGGTAACCTGTTGTCTGGCCCAGTAAACGTCTGAATTGTCATCAAACACAATGGTGATCAAGGAAAGGCCGAACCGGGAAAGGCTCCGGCTTTCCTTGAGTCCGGGAATATTGCTGATGGCCTGTTCAATCGGGAAAGTGATCAGGCGTTCCACATCTTCAGCACCGAGTGCGGGTGCGGTGGTGATGATCTGGACCTGATTATTGGTAATGTCGGGAACGGCATCGATGGGCAACCGGCTTACTTCATATGCGCCGAGGGCAATCCACAGCAGCATGAAAATGCCGATCACCAGTTTGTTCTCTACAGAGAACCGGATGATTTTATTAAGCATAACAAACTTTTAAATAAATACATAGCCCATAAGCCATGCGAGTGCAGCAGCGTGCACGCATGGAAAATCCGGACTGAAGCAATCCGTCAGAAAATATGTATTTAAGCTTGCGGCGGGCGGAAAAGGGCGCCTAGGGTCGTATTGCAGTAAACCTGAGGCCGGTAAGAGCCGTAATCCGTTTTGAACGGTGAAAAGGTATTTTTAAAAGTAAACGTGTTTGTAAAAGGGACAAAGAGGAAATGCGCATGCTGGATTTCAAATTTTTTAAAAGGCAGCTGCATGTCTTTCTCGTCATCATTGTCGTCAAGATCCTCGCCCCAGTAGTGCATGGAAAGGAAATCAGTGAAGCTTATGCGTTCATCAAGCGCCTTGTGTTCGGTAAAATGCCGGATCAGGGACGGGAATTTCAGCACCTGGTACAAGGAAGTTGTATCCAGGATGACAATGGTGAGGATAATATGTAGAAAAAACCTTTTCAAGCTACTAAAATAAGTTAACCTTGGTTGCATAACAAGAAAAAAACCGTTTTTCAGGCATTTGCCGGTGTATATGCCTTGGATTCTTGAAATATAACTAATTAAGATTATTATAGGTATAAACAGGGATAACGCAGGCATACAGCCCGATTTGTTGGAAAGCGAATGTTTCCTGTTTTAATTTGCAGGGCCGGTCATCCGTGCCGTAAGCCGCAGCTGCCGACCTGCGGGTTTGCTGCAGAACACCTTTATCCAGCTCAGATGCGCTCAACGTTACTGTTCCTTGTTTATATCATTCTTGTTGCTTTCGGATTGCATCAGCATGAAATGTGGCGGGACGAAATCCAGGCATGGAACCTTGTGCATGACAGTGCGTCCATTCCCGACCTTTTCCGTACTATCCGGTATGAAGGCCATCCGGTTTTGTGGTTTCTGGTGCTGTGGCCGTTTTCAAAGTTCGGCCACGATCCGCATACCATTCAGGTTGTTCATTTCTGCATGGCCGCGTTTGTGGCCTTTCTGGTCATTTACAAGAGTCCGCTGCGGTTTTATCAGCAGATTGCAGTGCTTTTCAGTTATTTTCTATTCTTTGAATACGGGCTGATCAGCAGAAATTACCTGATCGGCATTGCGCTTTTACTTGGCATTGCCGTTTTATGGAAAAATGACCGGAAAAACAGTTGGTCAATCGGTATCCTCCTTTTTCTGCTTTTTCAGAGCAATGCATTTATGGCGCTGATTGCGGCTGCGGTTTTGCTGATGCTCATGCTGGAACTGTTTCATAATCAAGTACTTTTTAAGCCGCAAAACCTGTTGCCAGTCGTTTTTGCAATGGCCGGAGGAGTGCTTTTTCTGATAACGATTGTTCCGCCGCCGGATAACTCTTATGCGCCCATCTGGAACCTTCATTTCTGGCCCGGGCTCGCCGTTACGACAATCGGGAAAATAACGGCCGGATTGTTGCCGGTCCCGGAATTCAAAACCGCTTTCTGGGGAACCAGACTGATTGAAAACAGCATTGTAAACGCCCTGATTGCCGTTCCGGTTGGGACTGCGCTGCTTTGGTCGCTGCGAAAAAACACGCCTGTTTTTGTTTTTACCTTGGCATCGTTCGGACTGATGCTGCTGTTCCTTTACCTGAAACCCGTCGGGACTTACCGGCATTACGGACATTTTTCAATGGCTTTGCTGTTTGCATACTGGATTAATGCGTACCGGTCGGAACAGCCGCGGATGACCAGTTTTATTTTTAATTCTGTTTTTCTCGTTCAGCTTCCGGTCGGCCTTTTTGCCGCTTTTACGGACTGGAAAAATCCCTTTTCCAATGCAGTCCATGCAGCAGATTATATTGAAAAGAACATGCCCGAAAATGTCCGGATTGCGGGCGCATTTAATTATTTGTCCACGCCGGTAGCCGGCTATCTGCAGAAGGAAATTTTTTTTCTGAACGACGGAAGATATTCGGATTATGTAATATGGAGAGAAAAATACTGGAATTACAAGGCAACCCATCTCAGCCAGGCCGAGTTGTTCAGCAAGTTTGTTGAAACAGTGGATGTGCGCAAAAGCAATGTGCTGATTATGAGCTATACGCTTGATCCGTATACATTGAACGATGCGGCCAGAGAAGGACAAGTGCAGCTCATGAAGCTGAACGGCCGGAACTACAAAGTTACATGCGTGAAAGTGTATGCAGGAGCGATTGTGGAGGATGAGAATTATTATTTGTATACGTTTTCGGAAATCTGAACATTGCGGGACGCGAAAATGTGAGATGTTTTTAGTGATAGAAATTTTGGTTTGAAATCATAAACAGGACAAAACGGATGGAAATTGGAATTGACAGCTTTGCTTCGGCCATGTTCGGTACAAATGAAAGCAATGCAATCAGCAGCGTGGATGCAATGAGCCAGCTGCTCGACAGGATTGAGCATGCCGATCAGGTGGGACTGGATGTATACGGAATCGGAGAGCATCATAAAAAGGAGTTCCTGGATTCGGCCACGGCTGTTATCCTTTCCGCTGCCGCAGCGCGCACCAGAAATATTCGTCTGGCCAGTGCCGTCACCGTACTGAGCGCCGCCGATCCGGTGCGGGTATTTCAGAGTTTTGCTACGCTGGACCTTATTTCCAGAGGCAGGGCAGAACTGGTTGTGGGAAGAGGTTCTTCGGTGGAGGCTTTTCCATTGTTCGGTTTCAGCCTGAACGATTACGATCAGCTGTTTACAGAAAAACTGGATTTGCTGCTTAAAATCAGAGATACGGAATTCATAACTTGGTCGGGCAAATTTCGTCCAGCGTTGAACAATCAGCCGGTATACCCACGGCCTTTTCAGGAAAAACTTCCTGTGTGGCTGGGCGTAGGCGGGACGCCGGAGTCGTTTGCACGCGCAGGCGCACTCGGATTGCCGCTGATGGTGGCGGTAATAGGAGGGGAAACGTACCGTTTCCGGCCGTTGGTGGATATTTACCGCGAAGCCGGCAGAAGAGCAGGCTACAAGCCGGAGGAGTTGAAAGTAGGCCTGCATTCACCGGGTTATGTCGGCAAAAGCACCAAGGAAGCCATTGCTGAATACTATCCGGGATATGCTGAAATCTGGACGAAACTTGGAAGGCAGCGCGGCTGGCCTCCGGTGACACGGCAGCAGTTTGACATGCAGGTTGCGCCCAAAGGCGTTTTGATGGTCGGCGGTCCGGAGCAGGTTGCCGAAAAGATACTGGCGCACAGCGAATCGCTCGGCGGTATTTCCCGTGTAACTTTTCAGATGGACAACGCCGGACTAACACACGAACAATTGATGCAGTCCATGGAACTGATCGGAAGCAAAGTAGCGCCGATCTTAAAGAATGCATGATCTGGAAAAGGATTTGTTGCAAACGGAGCGAGTTACAAGGTATGAAAACATTACAAATGCCGTCCGGTGCTGAATCCGGACGGCTTTTGTAAGTCGGGCTTTCTCTGACAAACTGGCATGACCAGTAAAATCACATATGCCGGAATTCACTCCGCAGGCTGAACTTCACGCCCCAGCCAGAATCTGCAGATGGATTGCATGGTGCTTTTTACTTTGTCGAATTCCATTGATTTTATGATGTATGCGTCCGCACCTTCCTGATAGCATTTGATGATTCGGTCCTCGCGTATGTCACTGCTCATTACCACGACGGGAATAGCCCTTAACTGTTCATGAGATTCCAGCGCAGGTTTTTTGATCAGTTTAAGAAGTTGTAATCCGCTCATCCCCGGCATGTTCAGGTCCAGAATGATTAACTTTGGAAATTTATCATGTTGTCCCTGCATGGATAATGTACCCAAATGCCGGTGCAAAATTTTCCCGTCTTCAAAAAACTTCACTGAATAAGATTCCGGTAACTGTTTAATTATTTGATAAAGCAGAAAATGCTGGTCCGGGCAATCATCTACAATATAAATTTCTGCATTCATAGCCATTGTAATTTACTAAGCATCGCTTTTATCAAATAACATACCATTAATATACCATGAACGCATAAATCCCGAAGTTTAAGGAAATCAAATGACGATTGTTGGTAATGATAACCGGGTTAAGTTACCTAATATACTCATTTTCACGCATGAAATATTTTACAAACTGTATCCGGCATAACAAGAAATTTCTATGGTCAAGTGCACAGGCATGGCACTATCGACAGCGGATCTACACAAGGTATACGATGCCATGTACAAGGAGTTTCGATTGATTGATTCAAGCAGCGTCGCTGCATCCGGTGCATTCAGTCCTGCGAAAACGGAATGCCTGAAACTTGCCTGTCTGCATTTTAGCAGAAAAATCCGGAAATTTAGATTCCTGTAAAAATTGCTAACGGCTCATGGGCTGACAGCTGAAAGTCAATTAGAGCCTGTACGCATCATTTTGTTTGCCCGTTTGTTTGTTGCTTATTTTTGCATAAATCATTTAAACTGCATTTTTTAAAATGAACTGGATTACCCGTGAAAGACCAAAAATCGACAGAATCGCCTGCCCGTGGTTAATCAAACGGTTTATTGATCCGGATGCCAGTTTTTACTTTGTGCCTTTTGATGAGGTGCTTGCAAAAGCTTCGGAACTGAATGCCATTCCTTTTGACATTCCGGATACCGAGTTCACCCATTATGAAGACCGCTGCACGTTTGATTACTTTCTGGAAAAGTACAAGCTTGAAGATCAGGCTTTAAAGGATATGGCCCCGATTGTTCGTGGTGCTGATACGGATGATCATTCCCTTACGGGCCAGTCGTCCGGTTTGTGGGCCATTTCTGCGGGCCTGGCTTTCAATTTTTCAAATGATCATGAACTGCTTGAAAAAGGAATGCTTGTTTATGATGCGCTTTACAGCTGGGCCAAATATCTGCAGAAGGAAAAGCATACGCAAAGTCCTGCCGAAAAGATGTTGCTGACTGTTTTTCATACTTACCTTGAAAAAAAGAAACCGGAAAACCTGAAAACACCGAAATGGGCAAAAGAGCTGAAAGAAATCATTCAGGACCAGATGGATACCAATCTGAGTTTAAGCCTGAAGGAAATTGCCGAAGGTCTTCAGATTCATCCGACTTACGTATCTAGGGAGTTTTCCAAGTATTTCAGCAACCTTTCTTTCGGTGAATACATCCGCAAATTAAGGATTGAGAAAGCCATTGAATTACTGGATCATACCGGGCATACTTTGTCCGAAATCGCCTACCTCACCGGATTTTCGGATCAAAGTCATTTTACAAGGATTTTTAAAGCACATACCGGGCAGAATCCATCGGATTACAGGAAAAATCTACTTAAAAGGTAAATTGTATACAAATGGTCATTTCCGTTCTATTTTAAATAGCAGCTGCTGCCTAATATTGCAGGAAAGTCCGTGCTGTACTGTTTATCGAGCCAGTCTGTAAAGCGGATCTGCGCATACACTCTCTGGAAAACCTGTTTGCACGGACTATTCAATTATCCACATTAACCATAAATGAAAACAGAAATGAAAAAATATGTACTTCTGTTCAGTATGCTTTTTGCTTTTCCTGCAATAGGCCAGAAACAGGTGAATGTGCAAAGTCAGGCGTGGCTGGGCTATTTTAACCAGACCCGGTTGACAAACAAATGGGGTATCTGGCTGGATCTGCATGCCAGAAGAACCGACTTTCTGGATCGCTGGTCTACGCAGATCGTTCGTCCGGGCATCACGTATTATGCGAATGATCATTTGCGCTTTACCGCCGGTTATGCTTTTGCAAGAAGTTTTCCTGCCGCCGGGCTGCATACCGTTCGCCCGGAAAACCGTTTGTGGCAGCAAATCCTCTGGACAAGCCGCCAGCGCAGACTGCAGACGCAGCAATGGGTGCGTCTGGAAGAACGGTTTAACAGAAAAATTGCAAATGACCAGTTGCTGGACGGGAATAATTTCAACTTCCGCTTTCGTTATCTCCTGAATCTGATGGTGCCTTTAAACCGGGATTTTATAGAACCGAATACCTTGTTTTTTGCCTTTAACGACGAAGTCCATATCAATGCAGGCAAGCAGATTACGTATAATCTGTTTGATCAGAACCGGTTTTTTGTCGGACTTGGCTATCAGTTTACCAAAGGGTTGAACATGCAGGTGGGTTACATGAACCAGTTCCAGCAACTGCCGTCGGGCAATCATTTCAACAGCAACAATGTATTGCGGGTGTTTGTATTTCATAACCTGGATCTGCGGGCTAAAAAGTAATGCGGTTTGCACAAGTGCCATTTGTAAAATGTGGCGTTTTTTTGAATGTACGTATATAGGCAAGAGTAATTAATTTTTGATTGTACAGACACATTCTGTTTGCCATTGCAGCGATCGTTCAGGATGACTTTCATCAAGTAAGATGAGCGCGGAGCGGAAAAAATGAAGAGACGGATATTCAGCAATAAACCGGATCATGCGGTTAAAACGAAGTAATGTTATTTCCTCTCATTACTTAGTTTACGGTTTGGGAAGGCGTGTGAATGATAGCATCTTTATAAGGATTAACTGATTCGATGTAAGTGGAATGGTTGATTTCTGCTTGAACATAACCGGTCAGTTTTCACTGTATATCCTTACACTTCAAAACCGTCCGTTATGAAATCCAGCCTATTTACTTTCTATTTTCTGCTGATTGCTGCAACCGCCATGTGCCAGCCGATGCAAAGTGATAATCTCAAAATGTTCGCTGCCCGTTCCGGAGCAACGGCCACGCTGGATCCGGCCACCAATTCTCCGGGCATGCTTCGGTTTCCGGCGGGAAGAGGTTTCAGGCTGGGCGGCGCCACTGCAGAGGAAATGGCGTTTACGTTCCTAAAACAGAATCCCGGCGTATTTGCAATCCGGCAGGACAAGGATGCTTACCTGCTGAAAAAGGACGAAACGGATGGTTACGGATTGAAGCATGTTACTTTACAGCAGTATTTTCAGGGAATTCCGGTATTTGACGGTTCTCTGAAGTTTCATTTCAACGACAATGCCGAACTCGCTTCGGTTAACGGCAATTTTATCAGAATAGACAAACTGAACACCATACCACGGATTTCGCAGGAAGATGCGTCAAAGGAAGCGATCCGGATTGTGACCGGGCAGAAGAGAATCAGACCGGAAAAACCGCTGGAAGTATTTAAATCGACCTTGATGATTTTCCAGAAAGGGCTGTTGCAAGGCAAGCCCGGGCGTAAACATCTGGTTTATGAAGTAGAAGTCCGGAACCATGCAGACATCCGGGAGTTTGTATACATCGATGCGCATTCCAAAGCCAGCGTGGAGCAGTATACCGGCATTCATCGCCTGCACCGCGCGGTATATGACGGTTCTGTTTATGAATCCAATCTGATATGGCAAGAAGGCGACAAATTTCCCGGTAAGCTGAATGAGCACCAGCAATATCAGGTGGAAATTACGAAGCAAATGTATAACATGATGAAAAATGCATTTGATTATACCTCGTATGACAACAAGGATGGCGCAATGAACATCGTCAGCACGGAAGAAATAGAAGGTTATCAGGCATACTGGAATGGCGAATCCGTCATTCTTTACCCGTTCAGTGCATCGGATGACATCGTTGGGCACGAATGGGCACATGGCTATATAGAAAGTACCAGCGGGCTTGTTGCTTCCGGCCAATCCGGAAATATCAATGAGTCTTTTTCGGATATCTGGGGCGAAACGCTGGATCAGATCAATAATTACATGGATGAAAAAGAGGACAATGCCATACGGACGGGATGTAAAAGCTCCACGCGCTGGATGGTGGGTGAACGTACTACCATGTTTCATTACCTGCATGATATGTGGGACCCGAACTGTACCGGTTATCCCGGCAAGATCTCGGATCAGGAATATTTATGCTTTACCGCAACGGAATTTCTGGATTATGTGAACTCGGGCATTGTTAACCATGCCTATGCCTTGCTTGTGGACGGCGGATATTACAACGGGCAGGCCATTAAAGGAATCGGGCTGACCAAAGCCGCGCATATATTCTGGCAGACACAGGCTAATTACCTTACCCAGACCACCACCTTTGCAGAACTGGCGGATGACCTGGAAGCGGCTGCCAATGATCTGGTTGGCAAAAACCTGAAAAAGCTCTCCACCGCAAATTCGGTTTCCGGGCTTTCCGGGCAAATCATTCAGCCTTCGGATATTGCGGAATTGCTTAAAGTGATTGCGGCGGTTGAATTGAGAGGCCCGATTAACTGTCAATATCCCTATCCGCTGTTTTCGCCCGTATCCGCTATGTGCGTCGGCGGCTCGGCGGAATATGCGTTGTTTTACGAAGATTTTGAATCCGGAATGGATGGCTGGATTTCAGCCAGCAATTCCGAAAGCAAAAACTGGATTCCGAATAACTGGATCAACGAAAGCAAACCTCCTCTGGACAGAACCGGCCATGTTGCCTACGGTACTTCCCTGACAGATGAGTGCGGGGCATATGGTACCATTATGCTGACAAGCCCGGTCATTGACATTCCGGCACAAAAGCAAGGGCCGTACTATATGGCATTTGATCATTATTTTAAAGTTTCGCGTTATGATGACGGCTGTAATCTCAGGTACCGTATCAATGGTGGAGCCTGGCTTTTGATTCCGGCATCCGCTTTGACCGACAACCCGTATAATGTTCCTGAAAGCGAGACATACTTCTCGAATGAACATCCGTTGTACGGTGAGCCGGCGTTCATCGGGAATAATATAGGAGATCAAAATAATACCTGGGGACAAAGCCGTATCAATCTTACAGCTCTCGGACTGGATGCAGGCGACAATATCCAGATTCAATGGGTATTGGGTACAAATGGTTGTGGCTGGACCAATGCATGGTATATTGATGATGTAAGAATTTATTCATGTGCCGTTCCGGCGGTGCAGTTTGCAACCGCATCGCTTACAGTCCGGGAGCATGAAGCGGCAGCAGGAAACGCTTCCAGTACATTTCCATGCCTTGACTATGTTGAAAAGAAGATAACTTTGAAAATCAACGAAGCACCCACTGCGCCGGTCACGGTAAAACTGATTCCGGTATCGGGAAATGCCACGATCGGGAGCAATGCGGATTTCACAACCGGTCCGCTGGACTTTACTCTTCAGCCGGGCAAACTTTCGCATGATGTATCGTTAAGGGTTTACAATGATCCGAATGCGGAAGAGGATGAAACATTCAAGTTCAGGTTTACGGCAACGGGCGGAGGTGCGCTGTATGAAAATTACAATCAGGAGTTAACCCTGACAATCCTGGACGATGACTTTGCACCGGATGAAACACCCGGGGAACTGCCCTCCGCCGACTTTAACAATGAAGAAATTCCGCTTGGCTGGAAAATTATTGACGGGCCGAGAATTCCGTTTACATGGTATGTGTCCAAAGGCAGCCCGCTGGATTCGGCTGGCATTCCGCATCTGTTTATTTATGGCATGTTTGAGGACATAGGCGGTATCATTCTGCCGGAAGAGCAGCCTGTAAAAACTTCCTTTGAGTCTGCAACCTTTGATGCTGTCGGATACAAGGATCTGCTGGTTACTTTTCTTCAGGAGTACCGGCATTCAAGCAGTTCCAAGGCAAAGATGGATGTATGGGACGGAGAAACATGGCAAAATCTTCTGACACACACAAAAGATATGGGCACATCGGAAAGTCCTGCCACGGTTAATATTCCCATACCGGAATCGTACGCTAACCACAATATGAAGATCCGTTTTACGTACGAAAACAAGGATTGGACTTACTGGGGCATTGACAACATCAAAATTACTGGAACCAGGAAACTGCCTGAGATTGCTTCCGCCGTTACTCCCGAACCACCGTCAGCATACCTCGGGCCCCATGCGACGGTGTATTTCCATGATCCGGAAACGGGCGATCTGATGGCTAAAATAAAAAACCTCAGCGACCATGATTACGGCTGTACTACGGTCCGGATTGACCGGGAAGGATCGGACGAAACCGACTGGATCGGGGATTATCACATTACCAATAAAACCTATAACGTCATTCCGGCGCATAACAACCTTTACGGCTCCTTTGAAATCACTTTGTATTACGATGCCTCCGAACTGCCGGCTTTCAACAATTCGAGGATCAAATCCATGGGTAAAAGTGAGGGCGGAATTTCGCCGGCCAACACAGCCGCCACTTCGCAGGTAGAACTGGTTAATGTAACGGCGTATGGTTCCGGCAATGCATTTACATCCACTTTTCATACCGGATTTTCCGGCTTTGGTCTTTCGGATGCACCCGTCGGGCCGCTTCCCGTAACGCTTTCCGGTTTTGAAGGCAAACATACTGCCGAAGGAAACCTGCTGAGCTGGATTACTGCAATGGAACGCAGCAATGCTTATTTTGAAGTTGAAAGAAGTTCAGACGGAAAAGATTTCAAAACGTTGGGCAGGGTAGAAGGCCGCGGCAATGCGGAGGTGGAAAACCAATACAGGTTTATGGACAGCAGCTATCCGGCGGGCATCAGTTATTACAGGCTGCGGCAAGTCGATACGGATGGGAAATCTGCATTAAGCCGGATTATTTCCATGGATGCACTGACTGCCCGCGACTTGAACTTTTATCCCAATCCCGTCCAGTCGCAGCTTACGCTGGAAGTGCCGGATAGATCGATACAGACAGCAGACATAAACATCATCAATTCCTCCGGGCATGTTGTGCTGACAAAAATGAATGCCGGTAAAAAGAACAACGCATTTGCCATGGATTTAGGCAAGTTGCCTGCCGGCATATACCAGGTTGTGATGACTGCAAAATCAGGATTGCCGGAAAGCAGGACTTATCACTTTTCCATTCTGAAACTTTAATGAAAAAAACGGGCTTTGCAGTTATGTTATGGACTGCAAAGCCCGTTTTTTTTAATAAATGCCATCTAATGTTTAATCAGTAATTTACCCGATTGAATTTGATCACCGGTACGAAGCTGATATAAGTAAATCCCCTCGGCCATTTGCTGAACATCCATTACTTCTTCATGTGTTCCGGCTTGCCTGCGCTCGTTTACAAAGGTTGCCATGCTGCGTCCCTGCTTGTCCGAAATGGTCAGGGTTACATCTGCGGCTTGCTGTAAGGTGTAACGAATCGCTGTTTTGTCGCGGGCAGGGTTCGGGTAAAAGCCGTTTGCCGTAATTTCATCTGAAAATCCTTCGGGTCCGGCTGCTTGGAATTTGCTTGTTATTTCCGGAAAAATACCTTCACGCCCCGGTGATGGCCGGGATGGAAGGGCTGCAACGAGGTAATTGGTCAGTGCGCCGGCAGCAGGTGCGGCCAGGTTGCCGCCCAACGAAACCGTTCCGGCAGGGAATACCTTGCTGTAAACATGAAGATACGACGTGCCCGGGTCCGTGGTGTAGATTTTGTCCGCAAGCTTTTGCCATCCGTTCAGCCATGCCGGTAAAACCTTTGCTCTCGGATCATAAGCCACATACACGATAGCTTCCTGGTCCAGATTGAATTTCAGAAACGAGTAGTGTGTATCTTTTTTGTTCGCATTTCCCGTCTGGATAAACGCTGCTCCTTGCAGAAATGCCGGCACGGATACAAAATTATAATCTCTGTCGATGTACAAAGGCACATTTACGCCCATGTTTGCCACTTCGTATGCTTCTGTGCCTTTAATTTCCGGATTTGTGATCAGTGACGGAAGGGAACGTGCTTCAATCCAGTCCACGTAATAAGGTTCTGCGGCGGTCTGCGTATCTACCCGCAAACCCAGATGCCCGAGTGCCGGATATGTTTTGTCTCTTGCTTCCAGCACCGGATCCTTGCTGTACCCGCTTCCGCTGTTGAGATATACCTCTATTTTTCCATCTGCGCTTTTTACAATTTTGATGGAGTACTGTTTGTCGGGATCAAGCGTTATGTGCTCCCAGTCCAGAATAACAGGATAAAATTCATTGCCATCTGACCGGCCCAGCATCAATCCGAGATTGTAGTATGGATGGTATTTCAGAATATAGCCATAATCGGCATCCGGCGACGGTTTGCCAAATACAATGCCGTATTCCCGCCAGTAACCGTTCTTCAGCGGATAAACTTTGGTTTCCAGCACATAGCTTGTGGCAGTGTGTTTTTTGCTGCTCGTGAGTGTTCCGCCGGCGCCGTCGATGTAATTGTAGGCCAAACCATTGACAATGGACCATTTTGCGTAACCTGTCGTCAGCCAGTCTTTGCCCAGGGAAGCCCGGGTAAAATCATCTCTGAAAATTACCTGTGCCTGCAGGGATAAAGGCAAGGTAAGCAAAGTGAGCAGCCAAATGCATTTAAATCGGGTAGAGTTAATTTTCATATTCAAGTTAAAAAAGGATTTTCAAGAAAGTTCCAAACCGGTTGTTCCCGGTACCTGTATTTTGTAAACAGCCGGAATCAGCAAAACGGCAACAATTCATAAGCCGGAATAATGAGAAAATTACTTGACCAGTGCTGACCTTGTATATTCCGGTTTACAGCCGGAGAGATCGTTCCAAAGCCTGCGGTTGCTGCAAAAGTATCTGAGTTATGCCAACTTTTTAATCCGTTTCTGAATGATTTTTCAATGCCTGTTATTTTTATTTTCTACTGAAATACATCTGTCTGGCTCAGAAGGATTTCGATTTCTGATTTTTTATTAAGTTACTTCAATTCCCTTTTATTATCACTATAATTCCTGATTTTCATCTGCCGCAGGAGTTTAAATCCGGTACTGTTTGCAAGAAAAAAGACCATCCAGCCAAACAGCTGAGATGGTCTTTTGTAAAAGGGCTGTTTTTAACCCGTGTCAGTCGGTAACCAGAACCTTTAAAGTTTCCGTTGCCGCTGCCGATTGTATCCGGATTAAATAAATTCCTGAACTTAAAGAAAGATCGGAAACATCTATGTCGGCCTTTGAACCCGCCGTAATCTGTTTTGGCGTTCTGATGTCAAACGATCTGCCATTCGGATTGATGAGTTCAAGAGAAACATTCCCTGCATGCTGACGTGAAATCTCAACCGTGAAGCGCTTCTGGATCGGGTTCGGATAAATCGTGGAATTTTCAAATGCCGCTTTCGATTCCAGACTCCATATTTCCTCTGCACTTGTCCGTGCACCAGAATTTACGGTGCCAGTAATCAGCAGCTGCGGCTTATTGGACGTATTTTCCCTGCTGTTGAAAGTAAGGTTCCGGTTCTGGTTGCTCGGGTTCTTCAACGCAATGCTCACTACTTTGTCTGCTGCAAGCTGCGCCTGAACATAAGCGGTTACATCAATCTCGTAGTACTTTTTTGTATTGGTAACGCCCACCAAACCCAAGACCGTTGATGAACTTGCCGGGGCATTGTTCAGGTTGATTCCGCCTTCGGTCCAGCTATCGTTGTCAACACCGTATGCAGACAAATTGACGGTTGTCGTATTTTCTGTATTGCTGCCGTAAATGCGCAGCTTGGCCGAATTGACCTGACTCACATTGCTGAGCGAGAATTTCAGATAAGCCGAACGTGTAATGCCGTCTCCGCTTCCGGACTTCACAACCAGACTTGTGGCACTTCCGTAATTTGCACCCGCATAGCTGCCGTTGCGAACATACGAATCCGCTAATGGCGACAAGGTTGCCGAAGTAGAAGCAGTGCCGTTTACAGTTACCGTTATGGTTTCGTCATCGGACAAAACAGGCGAGCCGTTATCGGTTACTTTCACTGCAAAAGTATAAGTTCCCGTCGTGGATGGAGTCCATGTAAACACACCCGTCGTTGCATTGATCGCAGCACCGCTTGGAGAATTAACAAGCGAGAACGTTTTGCTCTGGCCTGCATTCGCGTCCGTTGCTGTTGCCGTAAAGCTCATCGCTTGACCGACCGTAACTGTTTTGTTACCAATGGCAGCCAGAACCGGCGCTGTGTTAGAGGTCGTCGTTTGCGGTATGACTTCGATAGCCGATATTTTCGGAATGTTAACCGACCCGACAATAAAATTGATATTCAGGATGCCGTCGGTAACGGTTACTGTAAAAGTTTCCACCACCGGCCGGAGAGCGCCGCCTGCCTTGGCGTAGATATCATAGTTGGTCAGTTTGCGGCTGCCTTCAATGTCTACGTTAAACCTGCGTTTGCCTGATCCGCCTGTACCTCCGCCCGGAGCACCAAACCATGTTTCTGCAAAGTGCAGCACTACGTTCATGGTTCCGTTGGAAACAGGAATGCTGTAATTGAAAGCTTCCGAAGAGCGCTCTGAACGGTAAAGTACATCGTCCGTCGTGTTCAGGATATCTACTGAACTTGCAAGTGTTCCGGTCCGGTTTGTTCCGCCAAAATAATTGTCTCCCATAAACTGCCGGCTGCCGGAAGCAGTAAATGCTGCTCCTCCCGCATTGATCCGGATTGCCGATGCGGATGGCGAATTGCTTACCGTTACGGTAATATCTTCAACATCAGACAGGGCTGGTGATCCGTTATCCGTTACTTTCACCGTAAAGATGAAAGTCCCCGTTGCAGCTGGTGTCCATGTGAATACACCCGTTGCTGCATCGATGGTGGCACCAGCAGGCGCTTTTATCAACGAATAGGTGTGTGTCTGGCTGGCATCGTCCGTGGCTGTTGCAGTAAAGCTCAGAGTCTGGCTTACTGCCACCGTTTTATTGCCGATAGGCGTTAGGACAGGTGCATCATTTCCATTTGTAACCGTCAGCGTAACGGGCAGGTTGGCACTTGTGTAGCCGTCAGCTGCAAAAGTAACGGTTGCATTGTATGTTCCGAGCGCAAGGCCTGTCGGATTGATACCGAATGAAAGGTTGCCTAATGTAGGAGAAGAGGGCAGTACCAGCCAGCTGCTGTTGGCCGTTTTGCTGATGCTGATAGCCGGTGAACCCAGGTTGGCAGACAATGTAACCGTCTGCGCTGCTGGCGCCGAAGTGCCCAATGCATACGTAAAATTCATTGGTGATTCCGACAAGGTCAGTTCTTTTACAGATGCTTCGTACGGTTTGATGTTGCGTGCAATGACAACAATATCCTGGTAATCCAGTCCGCTGGTAGTCTCTTCAAAGGCGATTACATAAGCATGCTCTACCGTCTGGCCGGCTGCATCTTTCAGCGGGTACACGCGGACATGGTGCGGCAAAGCGCCGGTAAAGGTATTGAGCGCGTCCTCACTGTACAGATGGCGGTTGGCAAAGTACGGCCAGCGCGAATAGAAGCCAAAAGAGTTGATACCCGGATCAAAGGAAGATGCTCCGTTGATCTGCACGTCTATGGTCTGGTAATTACTGTTGGCAACTGTAAACAGCTCGGTTTTGGCATTACCGTCACCGGAACTGTACCAGCCGAAGCCCGTGACTGTTCCCGAAGGACCCTGCGGTCCGAACACGGATAAAGGTTCAATAATCACAGGCCCATCCGATGCACGCAGGAAAGCCTGAACAGGAACTTCCTCGCCCAGCAAAGGTGCTTTGGCCGTGGTTGTATTGCTGTGAATGACGTTCGTGCTTTTGTTATCATCGCCAACGTTCACTTTGATGTCATGCGCGTCCAAAACCATTTGCAAGGAAGGTTCGTTGGTGCCTGACAGTCCGCTTGTACCCAATCCTTTCAGTATCACAGTCTGCACCGGGTTGCCCGTGCTTGTAACCTGAATGCTGGCCGTTTTCATACCGGCAGTTGTAGGATTGAATGCGACGTTAAAAGTGACAGCACTTCCGCGGGCAATGGTAACCGGCGAAGAAACTGTCGCCGTTGGTGCCAGTGAAAGTTGAAACTGACTTCTGTCCGTACCGCTCAGCGCAATGCCTGTTACAGTAAGGTTGCTGTTTCCGATGTTGGCCAGCGTAATGGCGTGTGGCTTTCCGGCTGCTCCGCCTACAACATCGTTATCAACGACTTTCGAAGGACTTACTTCGGCAATTCCTGCCTGAACCGTGGTTGATATTGCTTTTAGCAGTACGATCTGCGAAGTCTTTCCTTTTGTATTGTTCCAGTTGTATTCAATGACATACAGGTTTCCAGTCTCCACGTCTTCTGTCAGGTCGAGTGGATTGGTAAAGCCGGAAAGACCTGAAATACCCTCAGTTCCCGAGCCGGTCTGCGCACCGACAATGTCATAAATGCGGTCATCACTGCTGGCCGATGTAACGGACGGGCTTTTGACTTTGGAACCGGGTTCGAGAACAATAATGTCACTTCCGCCGCTGAAACGGCAAACCAGCAATCTTCCTTTCAGAGCACCGTTAAAGGTATTGCTCTTGTATTCGATAGCTCCATTAGGCGATTTGTTGAGCTCAAAGTTGTAGGCTGCGCCCCGGTAGTTGGCATCAGGTCCCTGGCTGGCAGGGTACTTGGGATTGTCCAGATAACCGCGGTTGGCCACGTACTCACCGCGAAGCGGGTTGGGATGGCCATAGTAGCCTACTTTCTTTAAAGGATTCACCCGGAAAAGCCAGTCATTCTGCACTTTAATACTACCGGTCGTATCGACAAAAGGTCCGTTGTAGAAAGTTCCGTCCGGTCTTCTGGTGCCAATTACCGAAGCAGGTGAATTGCCGCCGGCAGCCGAGCCATTTGTAGGAACATAAAGTTGTCCGTTTGTATGCCAAACAAGATCCACAGCGTTGCGAACACCGGAAGCATAAATGGTCAAAGGCGAGTTGCTTGCATAAGGGTTGTAAGTACCATCTGACATGCGGTAGCTGCTGGACGGTGCAGCATTGATCAGCGCCTGATTGGAGGTCGTTCTCACGTCTAATGGCAAAGTAATGCCGGTAAGTTTTTTAAGATCCAGTCTGAGCACAGTTGCTGCCAGAAGGCTTTCGTCGCGCTGCCAGCTACGGTCAAAATTACCCATCGAGCTCAGGCTGCCCTGATTGAAATACAGTGCGCCGTCCGGTCCGAAGGCGATGCTGTTTACAAGGTGATCCGCTTTGGAGCGCGGCAGCTTGGTCAGCACCAGTTGTTCGGTCTGAAGGTTAGCGCCGGTCAGCTTGGAGATGTTGCCGTCAAACTCGGGCGCATTGGTCAGTCCTGCGCTGCAGTGCGATACCCAGGCAATCAGGTTGGTCGCCGTCGAGGCCGGGTCAAAGGTCAGACCCACCGAGGAGCGCAGGCCATATTTGGCTGTCAGCGACTTGATCTCCTGCTGCTCGGAGAGCATGCCGGTCTGGTGATCGACTGTGAAGCGCTCGATGACCCCGTCTAGGCGAAGAGCATAGAACTTGCCATCCGGGCCAAAGGTCAGACACGTATATTTCTTGCCGACTGTTCCAGGAATAACCTGTTTGGGGGCAAATTCCGCGGCTACCGGGTTTGTGGTACCCGTCGTGGTGCTGCCGGTGGTGAAGGTAGCCTCGTAAGGCTTGAAAGCTGCACCGCTGTACGATTTTACCTGATCCGTAACCACGAATCTGTATTTGGTATTCGCTTCAAGTGCATAACGTGGCGAGAAGCTGATGGCATCTCCGCCGCCTGTGCCCTGAGTTGTACCAAGAATCTCAGCTGTGGCAGTACCGACAACTTTGTAAAGCTTAACCGTATTCAATGAAATGGTGCTGTTGTCCACACCGCCTTTGAATCCATCCACAATAGGAACATAAATATTATTGGCCGCAATGCTGGCAGTGTTCACGCTGACATTGGTGGCACCGTTGACAGGCGTGGAAGAAATTACATACGGCTGGTTGGCACCCGATGCAATCACTGTAACCTGCACGAGCGTGCTGGCACTCGTATAGCCTTGTGCAGAAGCCGTAATGGTCGCCGTATAGGTGCCTACTGCCAGCGACATAGCCGCTTTGTAGTCAAACGTTACATTGGGCTCGTTACCGTTGTGACTGGCATCAAAGCTCAGCCAGTTAGATGCGCCCGGACCGTAATCAGCTGTAAGCGTAATAGGAAGGTTATCCTGACTCGTTGAATGATTTAAGTCCAGCGAGAAAGTTTTTCCGGTAGAAGTTGTCGCTTTTTCTACTGCCAGACTGTATTCGCTGGCCGACCAGATCAGGTAAGGCGAAACATTTACCGGTGTAATGACAGCCGTATTGATTTTGGCATTGGTACCGCCGTCGGCATTGATCGTCAGATAACCGTCGCTTACTTTTACCTGCACTTTGCCGGTTTTAAAACGCGTGCTGCTGCCGGCCGAGCCGCTTGGCACAAAGTTCTTGATCGCATTGACACCTTCCACATTGATCGTGTGGCTTTCTGGATACACGCCGATATCGCCGTCACCCGATGTAACCGTCACTTCATAGGAACCGTTCGGAACTTTGATTTCCCAGTAACCTTCTATTTTGGTACCGTTGAATTCACCGCTGATGTCATCCGCCTGCATGTGCATCAGACTGGCCAGCAATACGTCATCCGGATTACTGCGCCTGCGGCCATTTCCCAGGTTGGACGCCCCGTCTCCTGAAAGATCCAGCAGTGTGCCGTTTGAGCGCCTGCGCCATCCGTATTCAAGGCCTGTACCCTGATTGGCCCCTGTTCTCGCTCCCAGCGGCTGACCATAATCCCTGACCCAACCCGCAGGCGGCACGGTGCCGGCATTCTGGAAGTTGACCTGGATCTGTTGCTGAGTCACACTTGGAGTGGTAATCGTGAGGTTGATCAGCAGCGTGGCAGGCTGGTAACCATTTGCAGAGGCAGTTACAATGGCTTCATAAATGCCCGGCGCCATGGTCGTCGAAAAGTTCGAAGGTCCGAAGCTGATGGTGCCCGCAGATGCCGAAGGCAAGGTCAGCCAGCTGCCGGCTGTGCTGCTTAAAGTAATGGCAGGTGAGCCTTCACTCGCAGAAAGTATCGTGGACTTGCCGGTAACAGCCTGTCCCTGCACAGCTGAAAAGTCAAGAGCAGTTGGCTTGAATGTCAGTAATTTGGCAGTCGAGCCATCTTGTGTGATTGAAAAGTTATCAAAAGTGAAACTGACCGATGTGGTTGCATTGCGGTGCGTGGCATAAAGACCTGCATACAATGGTTTTCCGGCCAAAGACATACTTGCAATGTCAACAGCAGGTGTGGCATAGCTTGCACCTGCGTTCAGGTAATTGACCCCGTCAGTGGAGTAGAAGCCTTCCATTTTATTGGTAACAAGATCCACTACCAGCCGAAGCCTTACTGTTTTGGTGTTTAGTCCTGAAATAGTTGCGGTAACACGCTGATCCGTATTGCTGGATGCTGATGCTGTAGAAGACACGTCATTGACTTCCTTACGCATCTCGACCTTGTTGCCGGTAACAGCCAGTTTAACAAAAGTCTTGTCGTTAAGGCCTGCCCAAATGCCGCCCTGCTCGGAACCCGTGCCGTTGAAGGGGTTAATAACCGTGGTCTCAAAGGTCAGTTTGCCGTTGGACGGGATGCCCACGCCCAGCGCATTGATCTGGTTGTTGCTGGTTGTAAAACCGATGCCTTTGTGAGTCTGGATCGTCAGCCTGCCGTTTGCCACTGTCAGTCTGGATGGCTCATAACCCCATACTTGTGCGGAGGAAGCCGTGCCGTCGGCTGTATTGCGGGTACCGGAGTAGGCATCCGCCATCGTAAAGCCGGTACCCAGCTTGTTTTTATCTGCCAGACCACCTTCCTGTCCATCAAAATTGAGCATGAATGGAAGGCTCACCGCAACCTCTTCACAAGGCAGTGTGCTGATGGGTGCGCAGGCCACAATTACCGGCGCTGCAGAGACAGTTACCGTAAAGATGCTGGAAGCCGTGGCCATCGCCTTGTCCGTAGCAGTGATGCGTACAGAAAGGCTGGCAGTCTGCTGTGGAGCTGTACCGCTGAAAGTCTGGGTCTGGGCATCAAAAAGAAGCCAAGCCGGAAGGCTTGCGCCTGAACCAAGCGCCGCCGTGTAGGTCAAAGCATCGCCTTGGTCAGGGTCTGAAAAGCTGCCGGTCATAAACGAGAAGAGCTGGCCGGCTATCAAGGCCTGAGTTTCTGGTGCCGTTACCACAACCGGCGCACGGTTCATGGCGGAAGCAGTAATGGTGAACTCGGTGCTTACGGCCGGCGACTTGCCGTCGTTAGCTGTCAGACGTATCGGGTAAACAGCTGCTGAAACCGGCGTGCCGCTGAAAGTGCGTGAAGAAGCATTGAACGTCAGCCACGATGGCAAGGGTTTGCCATCTGTCAAAGTAGCGCTCAATGTCAAAGGATCGTTTTCGGGATCAATGAATGTATTGGCCGGAACTATAAAGGTAAACGGGCTGCCGACAGGTGTAATTTTGTTCTCAATAACTGTGATAACCGGCGGCTGATTTGCAGAAACACTGGGCAGAATTTCTATAGCATTAACCATGGCGTTGTCAACCGAAGCGTTAAAATCAATGTTCAGGGCGCCGTCTGCAATATTTGTTTCCAGAGATTTGATAACAACAACTTTATTCTTGTTACCGCCTTCAACAAATAAATCCAGATTGTCCAAAACCGTTTTACCTTCCAGATTAACATCAAATATCCGCTTTCCGACGGTTGAATGGTAATTCTCCACCATATGCAGCTTCACAGTATACCTGCCGTTTGCAATCGGAATGGCATAGCTGAGTTTTGTTCCCAGACGACGCTCGTAATAAAGCTCGGGGACAGCAACGCCGCTCAATGTAAAGCTGCTGTTGGCAACAACTCCCGGAACAACCGCATATGTATCATCTGCATTGTAAACATCCGTTCCGACCGTGCGTTTGATCCCGCCTGCGTTAATCCGGTAAGGCGCAGAGACTGTCGGGTAAATTTGCTTGTTGACAGAAAAG
Source organism: Dyadobacter sediminis (assembly GCF_005860765.1). Taxonomy (GTDB): domain Bacteria; phylum Bacteroidota; class Bacteroidia; order Cytophagales; family Spirosomataceae; genus Dyadobacter; species Dyadobacter sediminis. Next base: position 1,128,592 of record NZ_VCEI01000025.1, read on the forward strand.
TTTTCAAAGGTATAATCAACCGAACCCGAAAATGTAGTGTTTCGTTTTGATGCGTAAATACCTGCGTACATGGTATTCCCCGACAAAGCCATATTCTCTACATTGATAGCAGCCGGGTTGGATGCGCTTGTGTACGTTGCACCGACGTTCTGGTAAGTAATACCGTCCGTTGAATAAAAACCTTCAGCCGTATTGGTATTGAAATCCAGAATGATCCGCAGGCGGACCGTCTGGTTGTTTAGCCCGGAAATCGTGCTCGTAATACGCTGGTCAGGGTTGGTAGAAGGGGAGTTGGAGGAAGTAACGTCGTTTACTTCCTTGCGCAGTTCTACTTTATTGGCTGAAACCGAAAGTTTCAAGAAAGTTTTATCGTTCAGTCCGGCCCATAAACCGGCTTGTTCCGAGCCGGTGCCATTGAACGGGTTGATGATTGCCGTCTCAAAGGTCAGTTTTCCATTTGCTTGAAATCCAACACCCAAGGCATTAATCTGATTGTTGCTGGTTGTAAAACCAAGCCCTCTGTTGGCAGCGATAGTCAGCCTGCCCTGCGCAATGGTGAGCCGGGAAGGTTCGTAACCGATAACACCGGGGGACGAAGGCGTGCCGTCCGAAGCATTCCTGGAGCCGGAGTACGAGTCGGCCATCTTGAAGCCCGTACCCGCATTGTTTACATCCGTCAATCCGCCTTCTGTACCGGTAAAATTCAGTACATAAGGAAGTGGAACATTAATTTCTTGGCACGTAAGACTGCTGATGGGAGAGCATGGTGCAAGGCTGGGTGTAATTGCTTTTTTTACCTCTTTTTTTGTGACATCGGAAGCAGTACTCCATGCAACAGATTGCATGCTTACCATTAATCCAATGAACATAAACAAAGACCGGCTCCGAAGAAACAGGTATCTCTGTTTAGTAAAAAAATAGAAGAAATCTTTCATAACTAATTGGATGAGTATTGTGAAAAGAATTAAGAGAACGTGAGTAGATATAATTAAATGGTACTTGAAAAATCAAAATATAAATCAGGTTTTTATGGTGATCTGAAATGATAAACCAACATAAGCTTACTATCAATTCAGAATTTTAAAATTAAGTTCATGGACATAGTTAACGAACTATACAGGAATTGTGATAAACACAATGCACTGCAACGATTAATTTATAATAATTATGGATATGGGTTATGATTTTAGAATTAAGTAATAGATAAAAACTGTTTACTTTATTCTAATGATTTAACAGAAGAAATGATCAATCAAATTAGCGGTTGTAATCTGGACTGCTTGCAAATTTACTAATTAAGAATTAAAATATGGTAAGTAAATGCCAAACAAATTTTTATTATTTTACTATAACATACAAATAAAAAATATGATTATTTTTACAAATAAGGCGTCTGAAATGTACTTTATGCAATAACTACATCAAAAATTATAGAGCACCAAAAATTTTGTAAAATTAGTTTACATTCGGCTAATTCAGGTTCGCTAACAATTGATGGATTTGTAGTACATATATGAATGTAAATAGTTTAATATTGAATGGGCAGAACCAAAATGTATATTTGAATATAAAATTAATTAGTTGATGTTTAATGAATAATTCCTGCTTCCAAACCAATCAAATCAAATATATGTAAAATGCTTGTTCAGATACATTGCCGTATAATAAGTCATGCAAAAATCAGCATGTTCAAACTTGTCAATTCAGATAAATATTATGTATAAAAATCGGTGGTATCCGGCATATAAATACCGGTTAATAAAATATTTGCATGCTGAACAATTTGAAAAGCAGAATGAATTTATGAAGCATTTCAATTAGACACAATGCTGCTGTTTCTTTTGTAACATGCGACCTGAAAACCGGATTATCATTTCATTCCACTGTTTCAACAAGTAAAGTTCGGCCCTGTGCCGCTTACTAAATCGTACGGATTCCCAAAAACGGTTTGCCTTGATTAACAGAACCCTGATCCTCAGCTTTTTTATTATTGTAAAGTTTGTGCTGCATTACCTGATCATTGCACCAGGCTATGATTTGCACCGTGACGAATACCTGCATCTTGATCAGGGAAAACACCTTGCATGGGGATATTTGTCTGTTCCGCCCTTTACATCCTGGAATTCTTTTATTATCCTGCAATTAGGGAATTCCGAATTCTGGGTAAAGTTTTTTCCGGCGCTGTACGGAGCATTGACATTGCTGGTTATCTGGAAAACAATCGAGTTGCTTGATGGAAATGTATTTGCACTTATTCTGGGTGCAACTGCCATAACATTTTCCACGTTATTAAGAATGAACATGCTCTTTCAGCCAAATTCAGCGGATATACTTGGCTGGACTTTGATGTATTATTCGATACTTTATTATCTCAGGACTAACCGGAATAAAGGACTTTATATTGCTGCAATTGTGTTCGGATTCAGTTTTTTAAATAAGTACAATATTGTCTTCCTTGTAGCCGGGCTTGTGCCGGCACTTTTGCTGACAGAACATCGTAAAATTTTTTACAATAAACATTTATATATCGCTGCACTTGCAGCATTTTTGATCATTTCCCCAAATCTGATTTGGCAATATCAGCATCATTTTCCTGTTTTGCATCACATGAAACTGCTGGCTGAAACGCAGCTTGTCAACGTAAGCAGATGGGGGTTTCTGAAGGAACAATTATTGTTTTTCATCACGTCCCTGTTTGTTCTGCTGGCGGCATTCGTTTCTTTTTTTGTATATCCGGCATTTAAAAAATATCAGGTATTTTTCTGGTCTTTTGTATTCACTTTGGTGCTTTTTATATACTTAAGGGCGAAGAGTTATTATGCGGTCGGACTATATCCGGTTTTCATTGCATTCGGATCGGTTTACCTGGAAAAAGTGTTTACAAAAAGATTATTCTGGTTGCGCCCTGTGTCGGTTATATTCATTTTAGTTTTTTTCATTCCCATGTTCCGTGTTGCATTTCCAATTAAAAATCCGTCTGTGATTGCAAAGGATTCCGCAGTGTTCAAAAAACTTGGTTTGCTGCGATGGGAAGATGGAAAAGATCATAAACTTCCTCAGGATTATGCGGATATGCTGGGATGGCGCGAACTGGCGCAACTAGTGGATTCCAGTTATGCCAAAATAAATGACAAGAAACATACGCTTGTACTTTGCGACAATTATGGTCAGGCCGGTGCAATCAATTACTATTCCAGGTTTAAAGATATTGGTGCCGTCACGTTGAATGCCGATTACATCAACTGGTTTCCGTTACAGGAAGAAGTTAAAAATATAATCCTGATCCAATCTGCGGATGACGATGATAAAAACAGAGAAAAGGAAAAGCCGTTGTTTGGTAAAATAGCTTTTGTTGGTAAAATAAGGAATTCCTATGCACGGGAAAGCGGCACAAGCGTATATGTTTTGCTGGATGCCAGAGTTTCCATCAACAAGATTCTGAAAAGCGATATTGAAGAAAATAAATGGGATTAACTCTCGGTTTTTTTGATCTCGTAAACGGAACGAAAGCCGGAAAACATGATACTGCAAAATAGAACCTGTACTTAAATGAAGTTGTCAACTGTCATGGCATTACATTTTAAATAAACCAGTTTGCAGCAATTGGTTTCATATAAATTTAAATTGAAATGAACGTAACAGGAAACACAGTTTTAATCACCGGCGGTACCTCCGGAATTGGTCTGGCATTTGCAGAAGAATGGATAAAAGAAGGCAGTCGTGTAATCATAACCGGCAGACGAGCAGACAGGCTTGAAGCGATCAAAAAAAGATTACCCGGTATTATCACCAGGGTTTCAGACGTTTCGGATGCAGCGCAAAGAACCGGTCTCGCAGAATGGATTCTGCAAAATTATCCGGAGACCAATGTGCTTATCAACAATGCCGGCATACAGCTGGTTACGGATTTGAAATCACCGGTTGATCTGGAAAGAGTGCGTTCCGAAACCGAAACCAATTTTATTGCGCCACTCCATCTGGCCTCGTTATTTACGCCGCATTTTGCTGAAAAGGAAGAGGCAGCAATCATTAATATAACATCCGGACTGGCCTTTGCTCCGCTGGCTTTTATGCCTGTTTACTGTGCCACAAAAGCGGCCATGCATTCGCTGTCCTTATCGCTCAGACATCAGTTGAAACATACCGGAATCAAAGTATTTGAAATTGCTCCGCCGGCCGTGGATACGGAGCTCGGACACGACAGGCGTGAGGATAAAAGCCAGTCGCATGGCGGCATTTCGGTTCAGGAATTTATTGCCGGTGCCATGGAGGCGATAAAAAAGGATGAACTGGAAGCGGCAATCGGCCAGGCTGCGGGGCTCCGGGTTAAACGGGAAGCTTTGTTTGAACAAATGAATCCCTGATGCGTGCTGCCCGAAATCAGTTTTAAGCGGGTTGGCTAGCAATTAATGGTATGGAAAGATGAACAGTTGCTGCGTGGCAAATACGTTAAGCTTGTGAGTTCCACTGTTTTTAAAAGTCATTTTTACACATTCAAAAAAGGAAAAATCCTTTGGCACGCTTAAATGCCAAAGGATTTTTTTCATGTCAGACAATCTGTAACCGCTTATGGGTTTATACCTTTATTTGTTTGAATTTGATTCATCATATTCCATTTCGACGGCACTTATTTCACTTCTGCCGGCTTTGTTTCCCGATACATTCATGCCGACTCGAGGTGCTCTGTCCCAACGCGGCAGCCAGGGCGCCTGGATTGAAACGGTATGTGCCGCAGCGCTTGTTTTTTCGCCTGTTATATTCCAGCTTAATTCATAAAAACGGCCTTTGCGGCTTTGCAGTTTCAGCCGAACATGATCGTATTTCTCTGGAATTTCCTGTGTTTTGATCACTTCAAAAACGCCTTCTTTTACCTGCCATAATGTAATTTCATGATTTTGGATTCCATAACCCAAAGCATTGTTTGCGTCTCCGTAAATAACAATGTTCTGCTTCAGGTCTTTACTGGTTTTTACTTCTGCGGAGAAAGTGTAATCCCCTTTTTTTACCGTTAACCCAATAAAATTACCGGCTGGAATCGGGTTGCTGTTTTCAATCTGAATGGAACCGTTTTGCTCGGAAAATACCGGTTTCGGGAAACTTACATCATAAACCCAGGGAAATCCAACCCTTTTTTTATCAGCCTTGTCCATCGGTTTTGAACTGGCCACGACTCGTGCAGTAACCGGCATTTCCGCCTGAACCGGAGGCGTTTTACCGTATCTGAATACCGGCCATCCGGTGGCGTCGTCCCATGTAAGTTCACTTAGTAAGCCCTGTCTGCCGGTAAATGTAAAATCGGTTCCGCTGTATGCATGATGCAGATAAAAATACCGGTTATCCGGCGTCGTCACCACCGTTCCATGTCCCGGACATTTCCAGGATGAATCGCCAGAAAGAACCGGATTTCCTTCGTATTTCGTCCAGGGTCCGGTGAGCTTTTCAGCCCTTGCAAACCCGACCTGATAATCACATTTGTCCCCGCAGCAGGCATTTCCGGAATAAAGCATGTACCAGTATTTTCCTCTTTTGAGAATGGCCTGTCCTTCTGCTCCGCCGGATTCCCAGCCTTCGGGGTCGGCCTTTATCAAACTGAATTCCTTGCCTGTGACTTTCAGGCCGTCATCCGAGAGTTCGGCGCCCAGGATTTCAATTTCCCGGCCTTTGTCCAGCCCGTATGCTTTCCATGTGATGTACAATTTTCCATTGTCTTCAACAACAAATGCATCAATGGCTTCTTTTGTCCATTCAATAATGACACCGTGATCCTGAAATCCTTTTTTCAGATCTTTTGTGCTGGCAACACCTATAAACGACTGTTTGTCCGCTTTGCGGCGGGCAGTATAGTAAACATAGAAAGTACCGTTGCGGAAAAACAGCTCGGGAGCCCAGTAGCTTCCCATCGTCCATTCCGGCAAGTCGGCAAATACGGGTCCGACGTATTGCCAGTCAGTCAGGTTCTTCGAGCTGTACACAGGGTAGGCCGGGCCCCATTCCGAAGAGGTTCCGCAGGCATAGTACGTGTCGCCGACGCGGATAACGGAAGGGTCTGCAAAGTCGCCGGGAATCACCGGGTTTTTGTATGTGGAAACGGGGCTGTGGCCGGACTGCTGGGCAAAAATTTTTCCGGAACATACGGACAACAGAGATAAAAGGACGAGTGAAAATTTCCACTTTTTCATGAATTGGCTGAATTGCTGAATGACGTCGGTTAAAATAAGGTTGTAAAATAGCAGGAACAAGGTTTAACAAAAGGACATAAAGCCCCAAATCTAACCGGATCGGTTCTGGAACCGGCGGCCAGCATATCCAAAACGGTTTAATAGTTATACGCCAATGACTTGACCAACCAGCATCTTACATCATGTATTTCAGATTTGTAATGGATCGGACAACAAAAAACCTTTCTGATCATGCCGCTTCCATTCAGAAAGCCGGCGAGATCAGAAAGGCCGGTACCAGCTGACTACCTTTTTTACAGCAGTTCCGAATCAGTGTCAGCGCACTTTTATGAAACGCAGGTTCCGGCTCTGGTCTCCGGAAGTTATTTTGAGAATGTAATGCCCGTCCGCAAGACCGGAAATATTGATTTTACTGCTGTTCTGGCCTTTTTTCAGGCTTTGCTGCGCCGAAGACACCCGAATGCCGGCCATGTTGTAAATATCAAAATCAGCATGGCCGGCTACCCGCGAGTTGTAAGATACATCCATGTAATCCTTTGCCGGGTTTGGCGCAACAACCATTTTGTAAATGTAGCTGAACTCAACAGAAATGATCCTGCTTTTGCTGAATGTGCCATCTGCATCCACCTGTTTTAACTGGTAATAATTGATGCCCGCGCGTGGGTTGGCGTCCACAAACTTGTATTCGCCGGCACGCTGTTCGGTCAGTGCCAGTTTTCCGATTACTTCGGAAGTTTTTGCCAGTTCATCCAGGCGTAAAATTTCAAAGCCTTCGCCATTCTGCTCGGAAACGACCGTCCAGGAAAGCTCAACTCCTTTTTCCAATGCAGTTCCCTGAAAGCTTACGATATGGATCGGCAGCGGTTCAGCTACGCTGAAGCTCTGGCTGCTTACGCTGGATATGCAATCGCCGCCCTGTATTTCCATGGTATAATTCCCTGGTGCCAGGGAAGCAAAGTTGACGTCTACGTTTGCGCTTGTCAGCTGCGGTGTTCTTGCGGACCTCACCGTGGTACCGTTGGATTTGATTCTCCAGTCAATGATAGGAACGCCGTTTCCGTGAAAAGAAAAGCGCAGGGAAGTCTGGGTAATATTGGAAATAGACAGAAGACTGGGACCGGCCAGACAGTTAACCGGCCCTGTACTGATTGTAAATGACTTGGTACTGACGCTGGAGACACAATCCCCGCCCTCGATTTCCAGTACGTAATTGCCGCCTGCAAGCGAAGCAAAACGGATGTCAACGGTATTGCTGGCGAGCTGGCCGGTTTTTGCCGAACGGACCACGGTACCATTGGATTTGATTCTCCAGTCTATGTTGGGAACGCCGCTTCCGGAATAGGTAAAGCGCAATGCCGTTTGTGAAATATTGCTGATCGTTCCAAGGGTCGGGCCGGATGCACAGTCTGGCGTTTCGCCTACAATCGAATCCGGGTATTTCGGCGCATCGCCCCAGAAGCAGCTTTGGATTTCCAGATAGTTTAACTGAAAACCCAGATTCGGGTTCATAAAACTGCCGTTTTCACCTGCAAGGGTTTGTTGGATAAGCCCCATGGAAAGTGCATTCGGATCATAATTGGAGTTTTCCCTGCGAAAATTGATCCGCAGCAGGCCATCAATAATTCTTGCATACTGGTAGGTTTTTACGCGGTCAGTGCCGATATAAGTTCCAAGGAGCAGATTGTCGGTAATCAGCTTGTTGTTGCAAGGAATTGCATTGCCAATGGCCGGTTTCAGATAACCGGTTGACATGGTGCTCGGATCAATTGCATTGACGCAATGGTTTATGACATCATTTCCCTGAGTATTGTTCGGGAACCGGTTGGTGTCCAGATGCAGCAATATGGCTGTATTGTCAAATGCAGAATTGATCCGCGAAGGATCGCTGTTTCCATTCCACCGGATATAAATCCTGTTTTCATGAATGATTGTATATACGCCTTTTCCCATAAAATTGCCAAGAAATTCATCATGGGTCCAGGTTCTTCCGCCGCAGATGACCTGTGAAGCCACAGCAGTCTGGTTTTCAGAAAGCTTGTTATCCGATTTAGCCGCAACAAGGCCGAGCAGGCCGCATACATAAGCTATTTTGAGTAAAAATTTCATATACTTTGTAGTAAAGGTTAATAGATATAAAAAGGATTGTCGTTCGGAAACAAAAGACCGTTCAGAAATAAGCAGAGTCGGTAATGATTTGATAATCAATCAATGTTTGGATTGTACGTTAAAATAATCAGAAGAAATGCAAAATTTGAATAATTTTCCTTTGAAATGTAGTAATATTTCTAATTTTTTTATAAATAAGTAGAATATATATTATTGAACAATTTGGTTTGTGCAACGTCGTCCGGGAGTGTATCCGAAGTAGAAAGGAAAGATATATGCACAAGAAAAACCCTGCAAAACAATTCTGCAGGGTTTTTCTTATGTACAAGGAGCGTAATTTACCTAGCGCTTTTTTCTATGGTCTTATAAAAATCAGAAAGTATTTCGTCTCTCTTAAAATTTTCCCAGATTCCTATTTTTTTGCTGCTCTGGGTCTGGCCAGTCCATTTGTTACCGGATAGAACAGGCGCACCGATGATCGTTTTAGCAGCCCAGTCCGGATTTTTTACAATGGCTACCGCAGCCATATCATACAAAGCGCGGGAAGGCGGGTTGCCATGCAGATCGGCATGTGCAAAGAGATCAGCAGAGTAATCGCCAAACGTCACGAAACTGTTTCCATGACGCCCTGGCACTGCATCAGCCACTTTTATACCTTTGCCTTTCAGCCGCGCACTGATTTCTGCAGGTGTAACCCAAACCGCTGCCGTTCCTGAAGGTTTTCCGTTTCTGACAACGGCCATTTCAAAAGGCGCTTCGGATTGAATAACCGGGTAAACGGATGTAGTATCGTTATCCAGATTGTATTCACCGGCATCCGGATAGTTGGAGCCCAGCCATACGATCCGGATTTTACCAGCGATTTCAGGTGCTTTTTTCAAAGCCAGAGCAATGTTGGTCAGCTTTCCGATCGGTAAGAGCACAAGCGGACGGGTATCGCTGGATTTTGCGCTTTTTATGATGAAGTCAACAGCCTCTTTTCCGTCATAATCCGCTTCATTGACGTGGTTTTGGATATCAGCATAATTCCCCGACGCACCTTTGTAGATTGGAACATCATGGTATGCATTGCATAGTTTTGCTACTCTTACTGCTTCGTCGTAATGGCCTTTCAGCGTGCCTCCGTTTCTTGTATTGTTAATCGTGATGCCTTCCAGATCAAATTGATCACGGCTGAAAAAAGCATAGGCAAGTGCATGCTGATCGTCGAGTTCATTGTTGGCATCCGAGTCAATGATGAGGCGGATCTTTTCCGGTTTCTCCGAAAAGTCAGTAGATGCTGAACGGTTTTCTGATGACGAACGGACATTTACAAAAAACAGTATGCCGAGTAATAAGTAATGCATTGAAATAGCAAGGTTATGAAGGATTATTTATCTGGCGGCAATCAAAATTCCCAGCCCGGTCATGTAACAAATCAGCATGGCATTCAGGATCAGCGAGGTTCCTTTCGGCGCATTCCGGAATTCTTTCCAGACTGCAATACCCCAGATCGCAGCGATTACCGTGGCACCCTGTCCGAGGCCGTAGGAAATTGCCGGTCCCGCCTGCCCGGAAGCAAGAATATTACAGCTCATGCCAATACACCAGATGGCGCCGCCCAGCATGCCCATCAGATGGTTCCGGAAAGTTCCTGCGAAGTACTGTCGGTAATATACGGGTGAACCTTCCACGGACTTTTTCATAATGATGGAATTAAACAGAAAGTTGCTCAGGAAAACACCGGCGGCAAAAAAGAAAACAGCCGAATACGGACTGAGCTTGCCAGCCTGCGGAACAGTAAAATCGGCAAACATGGAGGCGGCAACGTATTTGTAAAAAAATCCCATCAATATGCCCGCAGCAACCGAAAAAAGCAATCCGCGTACCGACATGCCTTTTGCCCGGCCTGTATTCCGGCGGTATGCATAAGCGTTCAGGATGATGGCGGCAACGATCAGTGCAACGCCAGTAAAAAGCAGCGACGAATTACCGACCGGGTTATCCATATAATTGACAATCACGCCCCAAACCAGCGCAATGCCAATACCCACCGGAAAAGCGACCGACATGCCTGCCACTGCAATGGCCGTGACCAGCAGAATATTGGCAGCATTGAAAATAATCCCGCCCAGCATGGCATGCCCGACGGATTCCAGACTTGCCTGACTGATATCTTCCAGAAAGGGACGTCCCTGATCTCCGCTGCTGCCGAAAGTCAGGCCCATCAAAGTTGCAATGATCAAAATTCCGGCAACATAATCCCAGTAAAAAAGCTCGAAACGCCACGTTCCCGCTGCCAGTTTTTGGGTATTTGCCCAGGAACCCCAGCAAATCATGGTAATCACACAGAAAATAACGGCGGACGTATAACTTTCGATAATAAACATGCGCTGGGAAATTGATTTCAGTTCTTGCTTCTGATCCTTTACCCAAAAGGCTCCCGTTCTGAATTTTACCCAATCATTTATACAAATATTTACAGGGAACCGGATGATAGAAGGCGTTTTGCAGGCAATGTTTTCAATTCTGTTTTTTACCAATCGGGACAAGAAATCCTGCATGAGCCGAAATTCCGCGCACATAAATGGAAGATGAATTGCCGCTACGATGGCCGTATATATCTGTAAAGCCATAATGGTATCGTCCTTCTGCAAGGATGGTAAAACTGCCTGCCGGATATGCAACACCCGCACCCGCCACAAGCCCGATGTCCCATTTTCTCACTCCCAAATCACCCGTGTAACGCTCTTCTGTTTCAAGCTGATCCGTAATCTGGCCATTGTAATACTGGATCACTTTTGTCTTTGCATGCATCGGTTTTGCAAGAAACCTTGCTTCCGGCCCGAAGGAAAACAGGGCCCGCAGTTTTCTCAGATGCGGTTTGTACTGAAGCAGCGCAGGGATTTCAATATAATTCAGGAATATTCTGGACGTATAATCCCGTATGTAATTGGGTGCGGTTTGTGTTTCTGAAATCCGGGTGCTCCATTGCGCATAGCCGGGCTCGACCTGAATACTGAACAAAGGATTAACGGCATAATGGAACAACACGGCAAAGCCCGGGGCTGTGGTTGTCTTATAATCAGGAACCGTATTTTGAGTACCCATATGTGCAAAATGAACGCCGCCGCGCAGGCCGGCACTCAGCTGCGCCCGGGAGCTGGTTGTGAAAGTAAGTACAAGCAGCATAAAAGGAATGATCCGCAACAGTAATTTCAACATTTTCATGGTTTGTTTTCCTGGTGTAAAATGCTATTGCCTGCACAAAAAGCGTGCAAACCGGTCAAGGCGGATTTTCTGCTGGTAAAATATCCATAATAAATCCCGTTTTCAATCCTTGGTTTTTTATTTGTTTGGTGTTTTAACAGGCTGGACTATGCAGAAACGAAACGATTTTCCAGCATTGTTTTAGGAACAAGGTATTGTGATGACAATAAAATTGGATTGTATTAAAATCCAGGTAATGTCAACACTTGGTTACTTTAATTAAAACCGGAATCAAGAGTTTTAAACAGCTATTATTTCTGTTCTACGGCTTTGTGTTAATGCCATGTTTTGATGTTTTAAATTTAATTGAATGCAGTATTTGCAATACAGTTGAATAAAAAAATGAAAACCGGAATAACGGGCTTAATACATTGCCTTGAATCTTTATTACAAACCCTCAGCGTATACAATGCTGAATGCCGAATTCAATTAATCGGAAAAGTTAAAGCAGGTTTTGTTTTGGCATGTAAATAAAATACGTAATATACAGTCTGAAAACGGCCGTTTTCAGGTACCAGAAAGTATGAAGGTAAAACTCAACCAGTCTTTAAAAGAAACAGTATGGATGGCAAGAAGCAGATTAATGTCAGTAAAATTATTGGATATATATTGTTAACCCCGCCGGTAATCAGCGTCTTAGCTTTCATGATTGAAATATTTCTTGATAAAAACCTGCTGAGGAATGTTGTCCGGATTGGTGTATGGAACGGATTTGTTGCCGAGTCCGGCCAGGCTGCTTATACAACAGCATTGCCTTTTTATTTCGGGTTGATGGCCATTGCAGGTGCTTATCTTGTGAAAGACAATTCGGGTAGTTCCTGGAATAAATAGCTGAATCTGCCCGCTTTGCAGCAGTAACTGAAGCTTAAATAAAAGTGTTGTTTTTGCCCGCGAATGACTGATGGAACCGGCAGATAAAATACTTGCCGGTTCCTGAAATCACATTCAAATAGATTAATTCCACGCGTCGTTTCAGATGCAAATTCCTTCTTGTTGCCGTTTAATAAAATTTTGGAATATTACAATATCCTTCGTAATCAGGTAACACATCAAACACTTTATTTTTGGCGAAAAATTACAGAATGTTCCGGTAACCAATTGGTTTTAAGAATTACTGTATGTTGTTAAACAATTCACTCATTTCTAATTATCAGTGATGAAAATCAACTTTTACTTCCGCCTCATTTTACTTTGTCTTTTTCCTGAACTGTTATCCGCAGCCACGATCATTTATGTGAATCCTTCTGCCGCTGGCAGCAATAATGGCAGCAGCTGGGCCAACGCCTACACCAGTTTGTCCACAGCACTTGCTTCTGCGGTAAACGGAAATGAAATCTGGGTAAAAAAAGGAGTATACAAGCCAGTTACTTTGTTTGATGTAAATGGAAACGGCGCCACGGAACCACGCGAAGCCACTTTCAGAATTCCTTCTGGCGTTGCCTTGTACGGCGGCTTTGCCGGCACTGAAGTCAATAGAAATGATCGGAATTTCCTGACGAATGTCACCGTTCTGAGCGGCGACATTGACAATAATGATCTGAATGCGGACGAAAATTCCATCGCTGAAAATACAGGCCAGATCGTTGGCAGTAATGCCTATCATGTTATTTATACCAATAATGTCGACGCCGCTACAAGGCTGGATGGCTTTGTGGTGACTGCTGGGCAGGCCATGAGCGCCGCCGCGATCACCGATGCCAATCAGGATGGCGGCGGCTGGTACAATCAGCTGAGCGGAGCCATAAACGCCAGCAGCCCGACCCTTGTCAATTCCACATTCCGGGGGAACTATGCAGCTTCCGAAGGCGGGGCTTTTTTCTGCAACGGCGCACCCACCGGCGGAACTGTCACCTCGCTGATCGAAAATTGCAAATTCATTGCCAACAAATCGAATGTTGCAGGCGGTGCTATCAATATCGGCTCGTTCAATGCCGGCAATTACCAGCCACAGATCAGGAAATCGGAATTCAAGGAAAATGAAGCGTACAGGCGCGGCGGGGCCATTTACCTGGTTGGCGACCATGCAGTACTTGACTCCGTCTGTTTCCGCTCCAACAAAGTGACAGCTGTTTCGCCGGACAACAGTACGCTTCCGGGATCAGGCGGAGGCGTAGGTATGGTGGCATCCAACGCCGGTTTTACAAACTGTTTCTTTTTTGGCAATACAACTACAGGCAATCCGACCGGTGCATTTGAAGGCGGCGGAGGCGGAGCCGTGTACATGACTTCAAACCGATCTCAGACAGAAATACTTGGTGTTTCAGCGCCTAAATTCGTTAACTGCGGCTTTTATGGCAACAGTGCGAGCGGCAATGTTACGGCATGGGGCGGTGCCGCCGTACACCTGAGCGATGCGGGCAAGCTGCAACCAAGTTATGTGGGCTGTGTTTTTTCAGGCAATCAGGCTGCGGATCAAGGCGGCGCGATAGCCAATTTTGTCCGGGTCATGGGCTTGGAAGGAGACGGAAGCTACATGCCGGAACTGACGCCGGCAATCACCAACTGTACTTTTACCGGAAACAATGCAGGCAAAAACGGAGGTGCCATTTACAATCAGGGATACATTATTGATAAACTGGAATTCCTGCATACTTATGTTGAAAATTCTATATTATGGGGAAATACTGCAGGTGTAAGCGGGGCACAGATTTCATCGACGGGCATTATAGATGTATCTTACTCACTTGTTCAGGGTTCGGGCGGAAGCGGCGCATGGAACGGCACTGCCGGAACCGATCAAGGCGGTAACATCGATACCGATCCGGGATTTGTGAATGCTGCCGATCCGGACGGAGCAGATAATGTTGCAGGGACTTCGGATGACGGCCTGCGGCTGAATGCAGCGGCAGCTCCGGTGGACAAAGGCAATAATGCAGCAGATGGCCTGGTGGGTATTGCCACGGATTATGCCGGTGCAGCGAGAATACAGGGCAGTAAAGTTGATATGGGCGCTTATGAACGTGCCGGAGTTGTCAGCAACTATCCTGTCAAATACTGGCTTAAAGACTGGCGGCCAAGCAAGCCGGTCTGCCTGAATTGTCCGTGGGCATTTCTGTTTAATGAAAAAGTACTTCAGAAATTTGTCTGGGAAGGAAAAGCACAGTTGGTGGATAACGGAAAAACGGCCGTCATAACAGGAAGAATCGTTCATCGCGAAAACAAGGATATTGGTTTTGACGTGTACTTCAAGCTGATTTATAAGCATGACTGGAAAAGCTGGAGTGCCAAAGGAAGAACGTATACGGCACTGAGTAAGGCTTCCATTGAGTCAGCCGCCAAAAACCACAAAGACTGGCTGTTCTGGGAGCTGAGCAACGAAAGTTACCTGAAAGGCACAGGCGATCTTTCCGGTAAACTTTTTATTGCGCATTCACCAACCAACCGGAGTACAGGCTTTCAGCTAGGTGTTGGCGCAAATGGCTGGGATGAAGACTTCGGAATGAGCGGATCGTTCAAATACAAAGGCACGCTGATGTACCGAAGGGCAAAGTTCAGTGTAAATGGCATTGCCTACATGAATGTGGACGCCGGAAAACAAAAGAATGAGCGGAGCCGGCTGGCTGAATTTACTGAAACTGCAGAAAGTGCAAACGCATCCAGCAGCATACAAGGCATGATGGTTTATCCGAATCCGGTCAAAGATCAGCTGAATATTGTGACCAGGGAAGCAAGCCGGTATGATGTACAACTGATTCGAATGGACGGCACCGTTGCAAAGCAATTGAGTGCAGGCGCAGACAACGGCATCATCAGCGTATCCGTACAAGGAATGACACCGGGCAGCTATATTCTTCAGTTGACAGGTGATGATGCAAGAACGGAAACGCAGAAGATTGTTATTGTGGAATAAAGCACTCGTTCAGGATTAGCTTGTTTATCCAGCTTTCTGAAAAACGCAGCATATTGTAACCGAGTAAACAAAAAATGCTTTACGCATCAGTGAAAATCAAATCTGCTGGTGCATAAAGCATTTTTTTTGATCGGTGAAAACAAAGATTGATCCATACCCTTTCCATTGCACGAAAAACATATTTCACAACATCCTCATGAAACCTATCTCAATAATGATCTGCATGCTGATTGGCTTGTACGCATGCCGGCAAAACAGCAATGAACTTGCCGGGAATGTAGTGGAGCTTCCGGTTACATTTGTGGAGGGGTTCGGGCCTTTCGGTTCCAGCTACGGAGTGCTTGCGGCAGAATACACGCTCGACAATGCAGGCGGTGCGGGCTGGGTGAAAACATACTTGCCGGTTCGTGGCATTCCGGAAAAGTGGAAAAAGGTTGTCAGGTCGATGGTCGTGCTGGATTATAAGCAACTGGTTTACCAGAACTTTTTTCAGGGAAATATTGATTCGAGTATGTATTTTGATTTGCAGAAAAGCTGGGATTGGGAGCCGGACTCCACACGTTTATCCAGACTTCCTGTGCGTTGTTATGTATATGTAATCAGAGGCATGGATGAATCCGGAAAAACAGCCGTCATGATCGATTCCAATAACAATCTCGATTTTGCGGATGAAGTCCCTTTTTATCCTGAAACTGCGTCCAAGCAGGATACATTAAGGTATTACAAAAAATCGCATCGCATCGAGTTCGACGTTTTCAGAGATGGCAAAGTACTGGTTTCGCATGTTCCGATGGTGATCAAGCATTTGCCGGAGAATCCGTCCCAGACAACTTTTCTTTATTCTTTTCCGCAATATGCCGAAGCGGTCATAAAGGTTTCAGGTCAGGAGTATCCGATAGCTTTTAACAATGGCTTTACTGCTCCGGCTACAGATGAAGATACAGAACTGCTGCTGGTTGACAGGAACCAGCCGGAAAAGTCAACGGAGAAAGTAAGTCTCGGGCATGGGATTGCCGTTGGCGAGTTCATCGATTTTGGAACCGGCAATAGTAAGAAAAGATACAAGAACCTTGGGTACAATCCGCAACGGGGTGTTTTGCAGTTACAAGGCGGATCTATAGCAGCCAGCAGCTATTCGACACAGCCCGGATTTCTGTTCAGATCTTTTTCCGGAAATGAATTTACAAGCGGCAAACCCGTTTCCTTGGAAGATTTTAAAGGTAAATACCTCTTTGTTGATTTCTGGGGAACGTGGTGCAAGCCTTGTGTCGAGGAATTTCCTGCATTGACCAGCTTATACCAGCAGATCAACAAGGAAGAGATTGCGTTTCTGGGAATTGCCAGCGAGGATACACCTGAAAGTCTGGGCCGTTTTCTGAAGAAAAGGCTGGTTCCATGGCCACTGGTTCTTTCCGACAGCATTAACAAAATCATAGAGACTTATAATATAGATATGTTCCCGTCCAACTTTATCATCGGGCCGGATGGCAGGATCGTTGCAAAAAATCTGCATAAAGAAAAACTTGAAAATAAATTCCGTGAATTGGGAGTTTTGCGTTAGCCGGGCAAACTGACCGGCAGCGAAATTATTACGGCCGCATTGTTCGCATGCCGACGCATTTGACTAGAACACAGATGGTCTCATTCTTTTCAATTCAAAATGGAAGGATCTTTGACGGTGTATTTATTTACATGTTCCCGGTTCCATTCCTTCAGTTGGTTGCTGACGAATTTAAGCTTGTATTCCTCATCCGCATCACTTTTGTAACCCAGTACTTCCACCGGATTTCCGTAAGCATCATTGGACGAAGAAGTAATCATGTATTTATTGCCGAGTAAATGAATGACTTCCTCTTTGGTCATTCCAATCTTTACAAGTCTCATATTTTCGTTTGTTTTCCAGGCTATGTTGTTGGAAATACATGCATTCAGAAAGCATGCAGCCAGAAAGAACAACAGCAGTTTGATGGTTTTCATGGATTTGAAAATAGAATGGGAGACATAAAATGAAGCAGTCTGATCCTCATTTAACTGCCGGTTACAAACATAGCAAATTTGTATCGGTTTGCATTTCCGAATGCATCAAATCCTGATTTCCTGCAACAAATCCCATCCCTTCTTGCGACTGTTATAGACAGAAGTCCATAAAAGTTTTTGATGACAGGCAACCGTTTGGTCTTCCGGAATATTATTACCATAGTTTATCCATAAAGACCTTGATTACACTTTCCATCATTCATGAAGCCCAGAACAAAAATGTTTGTGCACAACGGATATTGTTCGATTGCTATGGAAAGATGCTGTACAGGCTGGCCCGAAGGTATATTCCGGACACCGTGAAGGCAGAAGATGCAGTGGCAGAAGCCGTGTTTGTTATTTTTCAGAAAATGCATACCTGCCGTTTTGTTGCCATTCCGCCTTTTGAAATGTGGATGAAAAGAATTGTTGTGAATGAATGTCTGAAAGTCCTGAAAAAGGAAAAGCGGTTTAAAATCATCACGGATGCCGAAGAAGAGTCCGGTTACGTCGATGATGCAACTATTGACAACTTGTCAGCTGAAGAGATTTTCAGGGTTATCGAAGCGTTGCCTGTCGGTTACCGTACGGTTTTCAACCTTTACGAGATCGAAGGATACTCGCATGCGGAAATAGCCGAGTTGCTGGGAATCAGCACCGGAACTTCCAAGTCGCAGCTGAGCAAGGCAAAAAGTCTGTTACAAAAGAGGATTATTGAACTGGACCCGGTTTATGCAAAACGAAAGGTTGTTTAAAAAAATCAAGCAAACAGCTGAGCGCCCGTCCGCTGCACCCGAGGACTGGAATGCTGAAAAGATCTGGGCGAAAATAGAACAGCGCCAGCAGAACAATCCGTTCAGCCGGTGGATGCCATACGCAGCAGCCTCCGCCGTTTTTATTCTTGGCTTGGCGGCATTGATTTTCATTCATCTGAAAGAAGATTCACGGGCAAATATTCATAAAAACAACATCGCGGCAACAGGTCATAAAGCATATCCGCCTCAGAATCAGAAGCTATTAAAAGGCAATGCCGCTGACTCGGCCGATGGTAAAAGTTTTGTAGCCGAACACGAGGAAAGAAGTAGAACGATACACAAGGCTATCCGGCAAAAACGTACCGGAAGTGCACATAAAATTGTAAACAAGCCGGAAATTAACGTAAATCCGTCCGGAATTGATTCAGTGCATGTATTTGCGGATGCCGGAATTCTGGAAAAGGAGCCGGCTTTGGAAGCAGTCGTTCCTCCGCCGCATGATACCCTTGCGCCGCTGCTTCAGATGTTCGAACATGCGAAAAGAGTCAGGGAAGAGCGCAGGATGATCGTCAGGCTGGAAGAAAAAAACAGGTCCGTGGATTTGTTGTTTTTTGATCATCCTGCATTTATTGAGCACCATCCGGGCCGCGAACCCAGACTTTTCCTGCAAAAAAGATAAAGAACCACATTTCAACAGTCATGTACTTTTAAGATGAAAAACCGTACCCTGTTTCATTTCATTTTCGCAGCTTTGTTTATGAATGCCGCTGTTCATGCACAAGCCAACCTTCCAACCGGTCCATTCAGGATTGGTTATACTAATGTCGATGTAGTACTGAGCCGGCTGCCGGAAAGCAAAGTCATGCAAAGTGAGCTTGAAGTAAACAAAGCACAGCTTGAAAAAGCCATAAATGAAACGGTAAAGGAATTTCAGGAAAAACTGGCTGCATACCAGAAAGACGGAGCGCAAATGAGCGACGTTATCCGTGCCGACAAGGAAAAAGAACTGGAAAGTCTGCAAGCCAGGGTTCAGGAATCAAGGGCCAGTGCGGAGCAATCGCTGCATCACAAGCAGCAGCAGTTGATTGAGCCTATTTTTAAAAAGATTAATGCTGCCATTCAGGAAGTTGGCAAGGAAAACGGTTTTGTTTACATCTTTAATATGGATGCCGGGCAAGGCACCATTCCGTTCATTTTATTTACAGCTTCGGAAGAAAACAATGTGACCGGCCTGATTCTGAAAAAGCTAGGCGTCGATCCGGACAAAACGGATACAGCTGCTGCAAAAGAGTAAGCTGCATCTCGGATGATGTAAGTCAATGCGGCATGCGTTTATGTGAATTCCGGAAGCATTTCATTATTTGCATATGATACAACGCTTTGCTGAATCCTTTGAAATCCTTAATTTTGAGGATGGAGCAATTTGAAATGATAACCCGGGGCGACCGAAGCATGCCGGAACTGCTGATATCGCCAACCCAGTTCCGCTTCTCTGTTATCGGGGATAACCAGTGCACGCTGGCGTCGTACAACCGTCGTGATTACTACAAGATTTCCCTCGTGCTCAAAGGTCGCAGCCGCCTGCTGTATGCACACCGGGGCATTGACATTCCGGCGCCGGCGTTGGTTTTTACCAATCCGCTGATTCCTTATTCGTGGGAAAGCGGTGACGAAAGCCCGGCCGGGTTCTTTTGCATTTTCAGCGATACGTTCCTGCATACAGGCGGCAGAATGGAAAATCTTCAGGAATCCCCGCTCTTCAAAGTCGGGGGAGAACCCATTTATCTGCTGAACCAGCATCAGACCGATTACCTGCAAAGTATTTTTGAAAGGATGAAACTGGAAGCGGACGGAGAGTATGTTTTCAAGAATGATATTATCCGTAACCAGCTGAGCCTGATTATTCACGAGGCGATCAAGATGCAGCCGGCCATGGCTTATTTTGTACCCGCAAACGCTTCCGAACGCATTGCGCAGCTTTTTCTGAATCTGTTGGAAAAACAATTTCCCGTGGATTCATCCGACAAAATGCTGCCTCTGAAACGTGCCGGCGATTACGCGGCCCAGCTTTCTGTACATGTCAATCATCTGAATGCGGCCGTGCAGGAAGTAACGGGCAAGTCTACAACGATGCATATCAACGAACGTCTGCTTGCGGAGGCCAAGTCGCTGCTCATCTATACCGAGTGGAGCGTGGGCGATATTGCTTTCAGCCTCGGTTTTGAATATGCATCCTACTTCAACAACTTCTTTAAAAAGCATTCCGGCATCACACCTTTGGCTTTTCGCAAATCACTTTGAAAAGTATAAAAATCCGTTTGAAACGTTTAGCCGCCTGACTCAATCATCCGCCTACATTTGCTCCTGTCAAAAACAAAAAACAGAAGTAAAATGAAAAGAACCAGATTAGGAAGTCAGGGCCTTGAAGTGCCTGTACAGGGACTGGGCTGTATGGGCATGACCACCATTGCAGGCGGAAACATTTACGGACTTGCCGACGAAAAAGAATCCATTGCCACCATCCACCGCGCACTTGAACTGGGAATTGATTTCCTGGACACGGCCGATCTCTACGGACCGCTGCTGAATGAACGGCTTGTTGCAAAAGCAATCCGGGGCAATCGCGATGCATTTACCGTTGCGACCAAGTTCGGATTTGAAATTGACGATCACGAACAGCTGACATGGGCCATAAACGGCCGTCCGGAATATGTTGCCAAATCAATAGATCGTTCATTGCGGAACCTGGGAACAGATTACATTGATCTATATTACCTGCACCGCGTTGACCCGCAGACTCCGATTGAAGAGACAGTGGGAGCAATGGGCGAACTGGTGAAATCCGGAAAAGTAAAATACATCGGCCTTTCGGAAGTATCTGCAGAAACGCTGCGCAAGGCACATGCGGTTCACCCCATCACAGCCGTTCAAACCGAGTATTCGCTTTTTGAACGCGAGCCGGAAGTGAATGGCATCATGGATGCAACAGAAGAACTGGGCGTTGGTTTTGTTGCTTATTCGCCGCTGGGCCGCGGATTTCTCAGCGGTCAGTTGAAATCACCGGATGATTTTGAAGAAAATGATTTTCGACGCGGCATACCGCGCTTTCAGGGAGAAAATTTTTACAAAAACCTGGAATTGCTGAAAGAAATCAACAAGATAGCTGAAAGAAAACAGGTTACGCCTTCACAGCTTGCACTTGCATGGGTAATGGTGAAAGGTGTGGTTTCCATACCCGGAACAAAACGGATCAGATATATCGAGGAAAATGCATCTGCTGGAGAAATTACCTTTTCAACGGAAGAGCTGGCCGCACTGGAATCCATTGTCGAAGTCGGGACAACGGCAGGAAACCGTTATGACGCAGGTATGATGACGCTGGTGAATGGCTGAATCAAAAGTTTCACATGCAGCCGGTGGAAATTGGCTGCATGTGAGATATAGCATGTGAAAAGTGGACAGTAAAACCCGCAGGGTTTTTTTAAAATGCAATTCAGTCCGGGTTGATCATTACTGCTTTACGATTTTGCCGAAGCGGAACGTATTTCCCTGTTTTAAGTGGTAAATGTATGTTCCGGCTGCCAGATGATGGCCGTTAAACTCGATCCGGTAAGTTCCGGCAGACTGAATTTGGTCTACCAGAACAGCTTGCTTTTGCCCATGGATTGTGTACACGGTCAGGTTTACGATTGTGGTTTCCGGCAGCTCGTAGGCAATGGTTGTGCTCTGCTGAAAAGGATTCGGGTAAGCAACAGCAGGATAATCGGCTTTGGAGTAGATTGTTTCAGGTTCCTTTTCTCCATTTCGTGCCAGGCTGTTTGCTCTTGGAAGTTCCGGGTATTCCGACCTGAAACTGACGGAAAGGTAATCTATGTTCGGGCCGCTGTCACCGATCGCAGTAAGCCTGATTTTGTGGGTTCCCGGCTGTAGATACACTTTGGCTCCGGAGTAAAATGCCCAGTTGTTCCAGCTGTTTGTAGGAATAAAAGTAGTTATTTCAACAAGTTCATTGTCCGCAGTCAGGCGCATGGAGCGTGCACCATTGCTTCCGTTGGAAAACTGAAAACCCAATGTATAGGTGCCGGGTAACTCCGTCCGGATGGTCCATTCGATATAATCATGCTTCGGATTGATAAAGTCAACATAACTTTTGCCGCTATATCCGTTATGGTCTCTTGCTGGCTGTGCGCCATAGAGTTTGGCTTCTTCTGCTTCCTGGTTCCGGATTTCCGGCTGCGCCACGGCAAACACAAGATAATTCATTCTGGAACCTTCGGCTGGCGCTTCCATATTGGCCCCCAGAATAAATGGGCGCGGATACTGGTGCCAGTAATCAACCGACTTGCTGTAAATTTCCATTTCATTGGACCCGGGATCAGTCGTGCGGATCAAATCGCCTGTTTTGTGCCAGCTTCTTAACCACGACGGCAAGGCGGCGGCCCTTTTATCATAGGCAATGTAAACGATGGCCGACTTTTTAATGAAAGTGGTCAGCCATGCCGTTTGTGTTTCATTTTTGTCCTGATTAGCCATCTGGATGAAGGATGCACCTTGTAAATAGGAGGGAGCCGAAGTAATGCGGTAGTCACGATCTGTATACATGATGCTTCCGGTGCGCATTTTGGTAACCTGATAAGGTATTTCCCTGGCGTTGGAAACCTGCGTGATCAGATTGTCTTCTTCCGTTTTTTCCGGAACCGGCGGTTTGATGCCCTGAGGAACACGCACTTCTATCCAGTCTACATAAAATTGATCGCCGGCAGTTTGTGTGGATACCATCCAGCCAAAGTGCCCGAGCTGCTTGAAGGTAATGTCAATGGTTTCCAGATCCGGTTTGGAACGGTATCCGGCACCCCGGTTGAGGAAAACCTGGATCAATCCGCTTTTGTAATGGGCTATTTTAAACTTATACCATTGGGTCTTGGTAAGTTCAGGGTAAATACTGATCTCATCCAGGACTTTGGGGTGATAAACATTATCCGTAGCCAGACCCAATACCAGTTGTCCGCCCGTATCCGGACTGTAACTGAGCACATACGCTTTTTGCTCCGTTGCATCTGCCTGTCCGAAAATAAGCCTGAATTCACGCCAGTAGCTTCCATTCAAGCCCATCGCAGCTGTTTCTATAACGTATGATTCTGCATTGTGCTTCTCGGCCGTGATCAGAGAGCCGGCATCGAACGGATTGTAGGCAGCGCCATTTAAAACAGACCAGGTTTCATCGGCATTCCAGTTTGTACCGAGTACGTTTCCATTGAAATCATCTCTTAAAAGGACCTGTTCTGATTGTGCAAACAAGGGTTGCATGCCCATACAGAGCATCATTAACCCGAATAGCATGTTGCGGCAAATGCAATGCAGCGGTTGGAAATGTAGTGTTTGTTTCATTTGGATATAGAGGATAAATTATTAGTATTCAATTGTATTAAAACAGGCACATTACTTATCAGGCCATTTGTTCTGCTATTACCACAAATAGTTACAGTGCAAATACTAAAATTACAAATTAACTTGAAGTTATTATCAAAATTTGTTTGTAACAATATAAAAACAATTCTACTATAAATTTTCTGTCGGCTTTTACGAGAGGGTTATGGTATCTATGTCCATGGGAAAAATCACTTCAAGATCTTCCATCAGCCATCCATCAATTTGCAGTAATCAAAGCGGCTGCTGTTGATGAACGCAGTTATTGTTCTTTTTTATTCCGATCTTAAATTTTGGTATATAAAAACTTTTATGCACCCAAAAAAATATTGTAAGACATTATCAGCCAATTATTTGAATGGCTTTTTTATCGGTTGATAAATAATTATGCCTGAGTTAAACTGAAACAAAAACCTTCTGTCAATGCAGTTTGTTGTTTTGCTGCAATAAGCCATTGAGGAAAAAAGGATACAACGGACCTACCTGCTCATCTTATGGAACGCATTAGTAATTTTATTGAATTTTGTCCAAATACTTTACAAGTTTAGGAATCCGTGCATTTAAGATATAGTAAAATACGTTATTATTATACGTAAATAATACTACCTAAAAATGGACTCTATACGCATGTACCTTGATCTGATTTATGAATATGAGCCTACTTCAGTACCTTTCAAAGAGCATGTTGCCGATCTTTTAGAACCATACATTGCACTTGATAAGGAACTTGCCCCGGACGCAGGTAACATTATCGACCTGGAATTAACCGAAATTTACCAAGCCCGGGATTTCTGGTATACAAGGAACGCAAAGGAATACCGTGCTGCACTTCTGATTTTGAAGAAGGACTGGATTATTGATTTTATAGAAGTGACTTGCAATTATATGATTATTTATCTGGCGCATCTGACTGAAAGCGAGACTAAAATAAGATTGTGCCTTCTAAACAAATAGGTATTTTCTTTTCAAAATCGTATGAGGCCCTGGAGGGGCCTCGTATAGCACTTCATTGATTTTCGCTATAAACAGGTGGCCGCTCCGCGGCCGGGCATCCAGCTCCGGAGGAGCTTTCTGTTTGTAGAAAACAGGGGTGGTGCAATGATTTTTTGGCTCCGGAGGAGCCGCCTGGTTTCTTACATGTATGAGGAGATTTCATCAAATCTACATTTAGCACTTCATTGATTATCGCTATAAACAGGTGGCCGCTCCGCGGCCGGGCATTTAGCTCCGGAGGAGCTTTCTGTTTGTAGAAGGGGTGGAGAATGATTTTTTGGCAATTGATTTTCGCTATAAACAGGTGGCCGCTCTGCGGCCGGGCATCTAGCTCGGGAGGAGCTTTCTATTTGTAGAAAACAGGGGTGGGGCAATGATTTTTTGTCTTCGGAGGAGCCGCCTGGTTTCTTACATGTATGAGGAGGCCTCATCAAATCTACATTTAGCACTTCATTGATTTTCGCTATAAACAGGTGGCCGCTCCGCGGCCGGGCGACATAATGCGGAGAAATTGTAATTGATCAAAGAACTAACTTCAGCCAGCACCAAAAAGTGGATTGTAAGCACCAGCAGCAGGTTAAATGAACCTTTATAAATGTACAGACGCAGTTAGCCTGAATGTTTGCGTCAGCGGACTGCCTTGCTCAACCGGAAAAAGATAGGCAAAATCAGCACTGTATTTTTTCAGGATACGAAGACCTGCTCCGGCTGTAAAATATTTCAGGTTGCCTTTGTTTTTGTTTTCTCCGAAATACCCGCCGCGTAATGCCAGAACGTCTTTATACCAGTATTCACCGCCGGCTGCCAGTGCAACTTCCTGCATTTCTTCCCTGAATCCGCCGGGCGCATCTGTAAACGAACCCAATACACCGCTGAGCATAGGTTTGTTGTTTACGTTTAATGCATATTGCGGAGTGGGCACCATCAATTTAATGGCATCCAGAATGAAGTTAAACCTGTGATCGCCATTTTTTGTGAAAGAAAATCCGCCGCCCACTTTCAGCGTTGTAGGAAGAAAATCGTTTGTTTCAGTTCCCTTACCGTAATTGATTTTACCGCCTACATTGGAAAGTACCGCACCCAGTGACCATGTAACCTCTTCTCCCGTTGTTTCGCTGGTGAATTGTTTACGGTAATAAACGCTCAGGTCACCGGCCGTGGTTTGTGCGTTCCGGAGTTCGATTCCATTTAATAAAACGTTTTCTGTTAACCGGGAAGCAATGTATTTCAGTGTAAAGCCCATGGAGAAGTTGTTTCCGAGCCGCCGGCTGTAAGTGCCGCTGATGGCGGACTGATTTGCTTCATAAAATCTAAAATTGGCATAAGCCGGGAAATCAACTTCAGCATTGTTCATGTAATTGAAAGACAAAGCCACAGCTTGCCCATTTGGCAATTTCTTGTAGGCACTTCCGTAACCCTGCCACATTTCCGGGACAACCTTGCGGAGCCATGGCAAATACGATACCGATGCACAAAAATCCTTATCGGCAAAAGAAAGTTTGGAAGCATTCCAGAAAGTGGCATTGGCATCGGCACTCAGCGCAACGCCCGCTTCTCCCATGGCTGCACTTCTGGCATCCGGTGCACGTTGCAAAAATGATAGCTGACTTGACGGAATTCTCAGGGACTGGGCAGACAATTCAGCATTTGAAAACAGGAACAAGCAGAACAGGCCGGACGGAAGAAGCTTCATGGCAAAAGGGTTTAAACTGGTGAAACAGGTTCTGACAAATGAATACGGACTGAAATCTTGCAATGAAACGGTTTTTCTGAAAACGGAATATTTTTAAAGATTAGTATTATATCCAATGCAGAGAAGTAACTATTATTAATTAAATGATGATTTCTGAAACGGGGTTGATCTGTTATCCATTAAAAAGTAATTCTGGCAAGTATGGCCGGAAGTGAATGGTTCTGTTTGTACAATTGAACATTGTGCTGTTTATAGTTCAGGCATGAACGGGCAATGGCGATAAATACCTTACTTTATCGGTGGTACTAAATTTATACTTTCAGAATCTTTACTCTGAAAAACGTAAAACGAACATTTCATGAAGACCGAAAAAGAAAAGATGCTGGATGGCGAACTCTACGTTGCCCTTGATCCGCAATTAACCGAAGAAAGAACAAGGACGCGCCTGCTGCTTCTTGAGTTAAACAACAGCCGCGAAGACGAGCCTGAAAAAAGGATTGAAATACTGAAACAGCTGATTCCCAATGCAGGAGCAGACTTGTGGTTGCAGCCGCCGTTTTATTGTGATTACGGAAGTAATATGATTGTGGGTGAAAAAGTATTTTTCAATTTCAACTGCGTAGTGCTGGATGTTACTTATGTAAGGATCGGCAGCCGGACGCTTTTCGGGCCTAACGTTCAGATTTATACGGCAACGCATCCTATTGATCCTGTAACGAGGGCTTCGGGCGTGGAATCGGCCAAGCCGATCACAATCGGAGAAGATGTCTGGGTTGGGGGAAGTGCCGTAATCAATCCGGGCGTAACCATTGGTGACCGTTCAATTATCGGTGCGGGCAGCGTTGTAACCAAGGACATTCCGGCGGATGTATTTGCAGCCGGCAATCCTTGTCGCGTAATCAGGTCATTGGTGTAGCTTTTGTCCGCCTGGTTTGTAAATGAGGTATATCGTTTCCTGCAACCACAAGCTTTTTAATATTGGAGCTGCATATTGGAAAACCAGAAAATTATTTTACATTTGTATCGCATACGATATAATCGTAAACGATAAAAAAGCTATTAAAATGGAAGCATTGTATCAAACGACCGTTGCAGTAACCGGCGGGCGTAACGGAAAAGTCAGAAGTGAAGACGGCGTGCTCGAACTGGAAGTGCGTACACCAAAGGAACTGGGTGGAAAAGAAGGTTATACTAATCCTGAACAATTATTTGCGGCAGGTTATGCGGCTTGTTTCGACAGCGCATTGAACCTGATTATGAATCGGGAAAAAGTAAAACCTGCATCTCCATCCACGGTGAAAGCTACCGTTGCATTGAAGTCCAATGGTGCAGGCGGATTTGTACTGGGCGTTGTTCTGGCTGTGAACATACCCGGAATTGAAAAAGCCCAGGCACAGGAACTTGTTGAAAAAGCGCATGTGGTATGTCCGTATTCCAATGCAACACGCGGAAACATTGAAGTACAGCTGGAAGTCATTGAATAAATTGCATTTAACCAGGCTTAGTGCATAAAAAAAGGATTAAAAGCATGGAAACAGATGAATTTCTGAAACTGGAAAACCAGTTGTGTTTCCCGCTTTATGCAGCATCCAGGCTGGTAACCAAATGTTACCAGCCTGTTCTGGATGAAATGGGACTTACTTATCCGCAGTATCTGGTTTTGCTGGTATTATGGGAAAAAGATTCGGTAAACCTGCGCGTGCTTTCCGGGAAACTGCAGTTGCAATCCAACACGCTGACGCCCTTGCTGAAGCGGATGCAGGAAATGGATCTTGTCAATCGGGTGCGTTCCGAGCAGGACGAACGAAGTATTATCATTTCACTGACGGAAAAAGGGCAGAAGTTAAAGTCCGGAGCACCTGAAATGCAAAACCGTTTGGCCAACAGCATCGGCATTACGGAGGAAGAAGGAAAAGTTTTGCACGGTCTGCTTTATAAACTGATCGAGAACCTGAAAGCCTGAAACAGGTTTGGTTCTGGCTGAGACCGGATTGTTTGATTTCTGATTTTACCCATTTTTACGGTTTCATAAAATCGTCCGAAAATCGGGAGGCGGAAATAACTTCGGAAATGTTTCCTGCATTGCAGGAATGGCACAGGCAGGTAAATGCCAACATGCCTGAACCCATGCGGATTATTATAGAAAAGAGTGGCTTTACGGATAATGTTCTTAATTATTACTCAAATAAAAAGCGTGTAGAATCCAAACTCCGATTTCAGGAATTTACCTTTCCAATGTTTCAGGCGAGGTAGAATCAGGATTTTAAAGGTTTAAAAAGCAGAAATAATGAAGTGCCGGCAAATTTATGAGAGCGTTTCAGCATAATTGGAACACTTTTGGATGAATTTAAAATCATTATAAAATATCCAGTTCTGAATGAACGACGGATAAATCTGAAAGTTACCTGATGAAAATTGCTACTTACAATATTAACGGTATGAACGCCCGCCTGCCGGTACTGCTTCGGTGGCTTGCTGAAACAAAACCGGATGTAGTTTGTCTGCAGGAGCTCAAAGCACCGCAGGAAAAGTTTCCTGAAAAGGAGTTGTTCAATGCAGGCTACCATGCAATCTGGCATGGACAAAAAAGCTGGAACGGAGTTGCCATTTTGGCAAAGGGAAAAGAAATTCGACAGGTTCAAAATGAACTTCCGGGGGATGAAAATGACGACCAGAGCCGGTACATAGAAGCAGTTGTCGATGAGAAACGGATTGGCTGTCTTTATTTACCAAACGGCAATCCGGCACCCGGGCCGAAATTCGATTACAAGCTGCAATGGTTTGAAAGGCTGAAAGCACATGCTGCCTACTTGCTCGCCGAAGAAATGCCTGTCATTCTTGCGGGAGATTTCAATGTCATTCCTACGGAAATGGATGCGTATAAACCCGAACGCTGGCTGAAAGATGCCTTGTTTCTGCCTGAAACGCGTGCAGCTTTCAAGGAACTTGTGGATCAGGGATGGACGGATGCCTTGCGGAAACTGCATCCGGATGAAACCATTTACACTTTCTGGGATTATTTCCGGGATGCGTACAGGCGCAATGCCGGCTTGCGCATTGATCATTTTCTGCTGAGTCCGTTATTGGCAGAACGCCTTACGGCTGCGGGTGTAGACAGTCAGGTGCGGGGTTGGGAAAAGACCAGCGACCATGCGCCGGTTTGGATTGAACTGTCAGATGACTAAATCTGGAAACTGCTAAAATTGATAAATCTGCAATTTACGGTTAATCATGAACTGCATCAGGAATGTCAATTTCTTCCGGCTTACTTTTCAAACGGGGTCCGATAAGCAAAAGCATATAGATAATAATACCGATTGCGTAGCTGATAATAGTCCCGGCCATTTTATAATCATTTCTGGATTCGTAAGATTTGGTTCTGGGTTGAAGGATTACAAAATCATTGGTTACGCGTTTCCTTAATGCATACTGAATGGCTATCCGGAAATTTTCCCGGTCGTAAGATGCGGGTTTGTGTTCAAAATGATCGAGATTGGAAAAATCATAATGCTGCATTTTGACAATACATTCTTCCAGAAATGCCTTGAAACGTTTTTCCTTGTTAGCATTGCTGCCCCAGTTGCTTATCTGCTTGTTAAATTTAACGCCATACCAGTAAAGCGGTGTCATGGTAATTGGCTGGGTTTTATGAGTCAGAATGGGATTTGCAAAATATATATCTATTTCAAGCTTTTCATTATACCGTCCCATTGTCCGGAATGCGGAATGTACACCTCCAATATATTTGTATACAGAAAACTGTTTGATCCGATAATACCTTACACGCTCATGTTTGCGGATATCTTTGACAGTTTGAAGTTCAAGCAATTTTCCGGTATGGGTAGTCAGGAAATGTTGAGAAAAAGCAAGCATGGCTGTAATCGTTATCCAGCCTAAAACCTGCATTTGCCAGCTGCCTTTGTCGTTGTCTTTCTTGAAAGTGAATGCATTGAACCACGGTCTGAGCCATATCAATACAGGTATCCACGGAAAAATCAAAGGAATCCAGATATTCCAAAGATCTTCATCCAGTTCCAGAATCGGGTATTTGCCCAAAAAGAATAACCATCTTGTAAAGCTCAGTAAAATCACGGAACTCCATGCAGAAAGGGAAAATGCCGGTAGAACGTGTTTGAGTTTCGTTATATAGTTTTCACTGATCCGCATAAACGAAATGACAGGTGTAAAGTCAGATTTTACATTCAGTTAAGACAGAACGGTCTCAATAATACCCGTAAGTCACCTGCTACTTCGTGATTTTAGAATTAGACAATGGCTAAAATCAGTTGAAGTTTATTTTGATAATAAGTCATTTTTCCGACATGCACTTCATCAAACGACAACAGCAAAACAAAGCGGATTCTGCAAGTTGCTTCGGCGAGCATTCTTGAATAACAAATGTTAGAAAGGAGGCTCCTCTGGAGCCAAAAAATGCCATTGCCTACATTTGCGGCTACAAACAGAAAGCTCCTCCGGAGCATATGCTTGGCCGCAGAGCGGCCTCCTGCTTCTAGCAAAACAACACTGATTTTGCACGTGGCCCTGGCGGGGCCTCCTGAAATGTATGCTAAAAAGGAAGCTCCTCTGGAGCCAAAAATACCCTTTGCTACATTTGCGGCTACAAACAGAAAGCTCCTCCGGAGCAGATGCTTGGCCGCAGAGCGGCCTCCTGCTTCTAGCAAAACAATACCTATTATGCACGTGGCCCCGGCGGGGCCTCCTGAAACGTACGCTGAAAACGAGGCTCCTTCATCTAAATAACAAACACCATTTTTGTTTTCTACAAACAGCAAGTCAATACCACCAATCTGTACTTACTTCAGTTCACCCTTTTCTGCATCCTTTTTCATTTCTTCGTTCGCATAAATGGCGAGTTCAACGCGACGGTTTTTTTCACGGTTTGCTTCGCTGTCATTGGGGAATTTTGGCTGTGCTTCGCCATACCATTTGGTTTTAAGCCGCGATGAAGGCAGATTTTGCGATTCCAGATACGAGGAAACTGCTTCTGCACGACGCTCCGATAATTTCATGTTGTATTTATCAGAGCCGGTATCATCCGTATGTCCTTCCAGCAGAATCTGGGTATCTTCGTATTTACTCAGGATTCCTGCTACTTTTTGCAGTTCCTGTCTGGCATCTTCACTCAGATCGGAAGAATTCAGTTTGAAAAGCAGGCCTGAGTTGAAAGTCAGGTTAATGCCTTCGCCGACTCTTTCTACAGTAGCATCCGGAATGGCCTCTTTCAATTCCTGCGCCTGTTTATCCATATGCCTGCCGATAAGGTACCCGGCCGAACCTCCGACAGCAGCGCCGATCAAAGCACCGATCACACTGTTTTTTCCGGTCAGTTCACCAACTGCGGCACCGGCTGCGGCTCCGCCGGCTACACCGATACCTGTTCCTTTTTGTGTGTTGTTCAAACTTTTACAGCCAATCATGAAGGCCAGTACTACGATTATCAAGCTATTTTTTTTCACAATGCAGGTTATTTTATGTTTAATGGATTATTCACAAATCATGCTCGACAACAAGTCCAGCTGCAGATTTTTAAGTCCCAGTTCAAGCGCCTTTTTTATATCTTTACAAGTCGCTTCCTTTTCTTGCTTTGTCATTCTGCCGGAAAATTCCTTGATGTCGGTTGTTACATATTTCTGCTGCATCTGCTTCAGGTGCGCCTCCGTTCTGATCTGATATATTTCGAGATCATTTTTCCCCAATTCCAGAACCTTGTCATAAGCAGCAAATGCGTCGTCATAATTATTGATCTTGATCATCATATCCCCTTTCTGAATAAAAAATAAAGGGTTTTCAGGATCCAGTTCTATGGCCTTGGTAAGATTGGTGTCCGCATCGGCAAGCATATCAAGCTGGAAATTCAGTTGTGCAAGCTGTGCAAACATCTTTGCGCGGGCTTTCAAATTTTTGTTCTTTTTAGTAAGACCGGTGATTTTGATTAAATCCGACTTGGCATCTTCGGTACGCCCCAGATGATTGTAAGCATAACTTCTGGCATACAAAGCAGTTACATTGGTTTGCTTGCTTGCCTTGATGGCTCTGTTAGCAAAGTTTACCGCGTCTTCGTATTGTTTAAGGCCGTTGGAGGCAACCGCAACTCCGATATTGCCGTCAATTTTGGCATCTTTGGCCGAACAATCTTTAAGAACTTTTGTAAAAGTATCCAGCGCCTCCTGATATTGTCCCTGATCGTTTTGCTTGTTGCCGGCCTGAATTTGTTTGAAACACTTATTGGAGGTTGTCAGCAGTTGCTGCGCCGGGACAGAAAGCGGTAGCAGCATTGCAAAAAACATAAAAGCTTTTTTCGTCATAAAATATCCATCTGATAAAAAATACATTTTCCGGTACAAAACAGCTTGCATCCGCGCATGTTTGTATCGTTGGAACGAACACTTTAAAATAGGATGCCAGCTGTAAATTGAGGAAATATGCTGGCCCGGATCATTCCATTTTTACCAGTGGTAATAATAAACCAAAGTCATGGAAGGGGCAAAAAAGAAAAGGTTGCAGCACAATGGAAGCGGTTAAGTTCCATTGTACAGCAACCATTTGAGGCTCGTGCAGCATGTTAGATGCGGATTTCCAGCTGCTGAACGGGAAGGTTTTTGCAATTACTTTTTTATCAATCCGGTTATCCGGAGTTGAAATTAATTCTTAATTGGTAGCAAGTACATTGCCATTGCCAAGACCAAAAAAAGATTTGGATATAGGATCAGATAAAATTTTATTGATTGTCAAATCCGCCCCGTATTTGGTGAAATGATTTTCATCAAACATGTAAGGAGTATTTTCCTTGGACAAAGGCGGAAAGGAATCCATGTTGATAATCCGTACATAATAGGGTTTGAGGTTTTCACTCAAATAATTATC
Organism: Dyadobacter sediminis; assembly: GCF_005860765.1. Lineage (GTDB taxonomy): Bacteria > Bacteroidota > Bacteroidia > Cytophagales > Spirosomataceae > Dyadobacter > Dyadobacter sediminis. Next base: position 1,161,745 of record NZ_VCEI01000025.1, read on the forward strand.
AAATGTATACGAGCTGCTTATCAGGTATTTTTCGCTCTCTTCGGATTCATATTCATATTCTTTTGCCGCAATACTCGGGTAAGGAATATTATAGGTTTCACTTTCTCCGATGACCATTACTTTGATATTGTATTTGTTACAATAATCGATTGTATTTTTAATATAGCCTAAAACCTGTTCAGGTGTATTGCTGTCATCTTTTGACCAGACTGCACTGATAATAACCCCGTCAATTTTATCCGCATTATTTTTAATGAAATCATGGTAAATAAAATTGATAATGTCTCTGTTGCGACCATTGTGGTTATTTTCAACAGTTGGTAAATCTCCGCTTTCTGCTGCTTTTAACAGATTTATTCCGTTTTTACTCAGACTTTCTTCCAGCGATCCGAACAAATGTGCCGCATGGCTGTCACCGATCAGCAATACATTCTTTTTGTTCTTTTCAATGCACAGACATTCTTCTTTATTATATTCCTTGGAAGATTTTCCGGAGCTTACAAAGCAGTTTCCAACAGACAAACGGTTTTTGGTATCATACGGATGATTTTTGGAATAATCTGCAATTTCAAGGGTTTTATCCTTGAACAAAGTATGGTTTGTATTAAAATAACTTAAAGCGGAAGTGGCTATAACAAAGACAGTTGCCACTGCCAGAATGGTCTGGCTGTTTCTGATTTCAACCGATTCGACATATTTGAATGACAAATAGGCCAGTGTTGTAGCCAGTGCCGTAAATACAAGTATCGACTGAACATTAACGCTTACTCCAAAGTACATGGCAATCACAAATATAGGCCAGTGCCACAGATATAACGAGTAAGAAATCTTGCCGATAAACTGAATTACAGTATGCCTGATTATGCCAAAGTCATTGTAGTTGGCAACGATCACCAGATAGGTAGCAAGAACCGGAATCATCGTGTACATACCCGGCCATAACATGGAAGTATTCAGCAGTAAAAAGCACGCGAATATAGCGGCATAACCAGCTATCGCAATTGCTTTTCTCCATTTGTAATCTTTTATAAAACCTTCTGAAAAGAAAGCAACGCCTCCAAACAACATTTCCCAGGACCTTGTTGGAAACAGATAAAAAGAAGCCGTTGGTTCTTTGATACTGGCAATTACAGAAACGACAAATAGCGCAATAGTGGTGCCGGTAAAAAATATAAAGTATACCGATTTATTCTTGAATATCTTGTTTAAGATCAGCAGAATGACCGGATAAATCAGATAAAATTGCCATTCCACGGATAAAGACCATGTGTGCAGCAGTATGTTCGTATCTGAGGCTGCATCAAAATAATTGGAACTTTTCCAGTAAAGGAAGTTGGATAAAAAGAGCAGACTCGCTGCGGCATTTTTCTGGTTTCGCTTGTATTCTTCCGGCAAGTAAAAAAAGAAGCAAACAATACTTAATATTAAGACGAGAAACAGCAGTGCCGGTGCTATTCTTTTTAATCTCTTTCCATAATAATCCAGAAATGAAAATTCATTTTTATTAATGGAATTGAAAATTATCCTGCTCATCAAATAACCCGAAATTACAAAGAACACGTCTACTCCGGCAAAACCTCCGGTAAGCAGTTCGACTTTGTAATGAAAAAAAAGTACTCCGAGTATGGCAATCGCTCTAAGTGCATTGATGTCGTACCTAAAACTAAGCTTAGAATTATTCATATTCTTAATTGGTAATTGGTAAAGTCTTTTGCTTGTTATGAGTTTGAAAATGATGGTTAAAATGCCGGGGTGTTTTCAATGCTGGTTTTAAAGTTCAGTATCGTAACGGGCCGGTAAAAAAATGTCCTTGTTGTTAAACCTGTTTTTGACCGTTATTTAAAAAGTACCTTTTCAGTTACGTCCGACTTTCACAGTGAATGGTCCTGCACTCCGTTGTTGTTATTCTCTGCCGCAAAAATTTTGTAACATGCCTGCGGAGAGTATTCTGATCTTGACCTTATTTGATAAGCAACAAAATGCATTCATTGAAAACAGACGGATCACAAATGCAGAAAGCTGTATTTTAGCTGCTTACTTTCTCTATAATTCATTTTACACATGCTTTATTTGCTTCGTCTAAATGAATATTTTTGATTTGGATTGCTTTGTTGCAAAATGATCCTTGCAAAACGGAATGATAGGATAGTATCGTATTTGTTTCATAATACCGTTAACTAATTACCATATACTAACAAAGTTCCGGAAATGCACGTCTTGAAAAATGCATATTTCAATAAAACGGACAAATCTGGATATAAAGCAGAAAAATCGGCGCATAAGAAGGAAAATAATACACAATTCAAACAATTCAGGCCAAAGTCAGGCTTTGCTGAAACGAATAGATTGCAGCGTTTGATGGATAACGATCATCAGAAACACTGCTATTTAACTTGTTATAGCTGTTTCATGATTGGTAAAAAGTAATTTGAAACAGAATAATCGTGTTTGCAGTAAATTCCGGATGCAAGGCGATGCATAAACCTGACAAAATCACTCATTTTGCCTTGATTATAAAATTAATCCAATAACAGCTATTTTACTGACACTTTAATTTGTAGTATGATTTTGCAATTAGTTAAATAACCTACTACAATATACGTACATGTTTTTGCGAAGATTATAGATATAGTTTAATTGTTCGAAAGTGGGCTTATTGATCAGCACCTTTCTATTCATAAATTACAAATCCATATGCAGGTATGGTGAGCCGGATGGCTTTCCCATTTCTGACCTCAACATTCAGTTCTGCCGGACAAGTTGCCGAAGCGTACCGATTGCGCATTCGGGAATCAACTGCATGTAAAGCAACATCGATTGTCACGTAAGCAACGGCTTCTTTCTCAGGATTGAGGTTTACCGCAAACAATATTTCTTTTTCATTATGGATAACCGACCAGGCTACAACCGCATCGGCAGCATTGTTTCGCAGTCCAGGAAATTGAAAGTCAATGCCATTATCCGAAGTGGACCGAAGAAATTGCTGTCCGGAATTCCAACCGGCATTTTGCCTGAAAAGCATATTCAGCTTTTCAACCTCCGGAATCTTGCGGCTGAATGTCAAAATCCAGTTCCGCATGGCCATGCTGACCGTTTCCGGAATCCGGGGAAAATCCGGAGAAGACTCAGCTGCAAATGGGAGTTGTATCATGATGTGCATGCAACTTTGTATTTTGATAAACCGTTACAATGCAGCTTCCAATGTACCTTTTACTAAATGCGGAGCAATTTGACTGCAGGTAGCCTTCATGGGTAATTTTCATGCCAGACAGCATGAATTAAAACAAAAACAAAGATTACAGGTTAGTTTGGGGAAATAATCGGGATGCAATCGGGGTTCGTTAAGGTTAAAAGCTGTAAAAGGGAACCTTCGTTTTTATTATTCCTGTTGAAGTACCTGTATCTTAAGCTTTATTTTCCTTGTATATGCCGGCATTGGACAAATCAACTACTGCGGAGTCAGAAAAACTATCGGGGATTGTCAAGCGCATAACCTTCCATAGTGTGGAAACCGGCTATTCGGTTCTCAAGGTAAACAGCATGCACAGGCCCAATGAAGAGCTGACGGTCGTGGTGCATCAGTCCAAGGTATTTGCCGGCGCTACTATAGACTTTTACGGTGAATGGATTACGCATCCGAGTTATGGCCTTCAGTTCAAAGCGAGCAAAGTCGTTGAAAAAAAACCTGCAACGACCAATGCACTGGAAAAATATCTTGGTTCCGGCCTGATCAAAGGTGTTGGCCCGGTTACTGCCAGAAGAATCGTAAAGCATTTCGGGGATCAAACGTTGGATGTTTTTGAAAACAGCATTGAAAAACTCACCGAAGTAGAAGGCATTGCGAGGCTCAAACTGGAAATGATCAGCAGGGCCTGGACCGAGCATCAGGAAATCAGGAATGTCATGCTGTTCCTGCAATCCCATCATATTTCGACGTTGTTTGCGGTCAAAATTTACAAATCTTACGGCAATGATGCCATTGAAGTGGTTCAGAACAATCCTTACCGCCTTTCAACGGATATATATGGCATCGGTTTTTTTTCAGCGGACAAAGTTGCACTGAGTCTCGGCCTGGAAGCCGATTCTCCGCAGCGTATCCAGGCCGGTATCGAGCATGCGCTGCAGAATGCCCGGGATGACGGCCATTGCTACCTTACCCAGCAGCAGATTATCGACTCGGTATCCGAGTTGCTTTCCTTAACGGATACAGGTGCCATTGAAACGATCCTGCGAACGCAGGAACAACAAGAAGAACTCAAAATCAGGATGCTGCCGGATGAACATGGCGTCAGGCAAAAATGTTATTATGCCCATTCCCTGTACTACGACGAACTGTACATTGCCAACAAGGTGAAACAGCTGGCCGGTTTTCCCGTTAAGCTGGACCAGCGTAGTCTGCGTCAGGATCTGGACACCATCTGTCAGCTGCATCAGGTTACTTTAAGCGAGGAACAAAGGCAAAGTGTTCTTGAGATTGCAGCCAAAAGAATCTCGATCCTTACCGGAGGACCCGGCTGTGGTAAAACGACAACTACAAAGGCATTGGTCGCGATTCTGCAGTTCATGAAAAAGAAAGTAATGCTGGCCGCGCCGACAGGCCGGGCAGCCCAGCGCATGAGTGAAGTAATCGGGCTGGAAGCCAAAACCATCCACCGGCTGCTGGAATTTGATCCGGCCAACGGCGGTTTCAAAAACAACGAGGACAATCCGCTACAGACCGATATCCTTATTCTGGATGAATGTTCCATGCTGGACGTGCACCTTACGGCGGCTTTGCTAAGGGCAGTTCCGGCACACGGACAAGTGGTATTTATCGGCGACGCGGATCAGTTGCCGGCAGTCGGTGCAGGCAATGTATTGAAAGACATGATTGCTTCCGGCGTTGTTCCCTGCATGAAGCTGACCAAAATTTTCCGGCAGGCGCAGGAATCTGCGATCATTTCCTATGCGCATCAGATCAATAAAGGGGAGGTGCCGAGAATAGAATCGCCATTTCACAAACCACACGTTTGGCAGGAAAAGAAAGACTGCTTGTTTATTGATTCTGAAGAAGCCACTGCCGATCAGCTCAAATTCATTTCCAGAGTAAAGCGGCTTACTGCCGGAACTGCGGGAAAAACTGCGGCCTCTGGAAACCTTACGGAAGATCCGGCTGCTGATCCGTATAGCCAGGACAATAGTTTGTCCATTCCGGCCAAATTCAGCCACGTGGATCTGGATGCACTGGTGCAGGCGCGCGGGCATAGTGAAGAATTAAAAGAAGTACTGCAGAGAATTCACCCCTGGTCTTCCCTTCATTATGGTTTTTCAGCCGTGAGCATGATCGAGAAGCTTTATGAAACGATAATCCCTAAATATTACGGAAAAGAGGCAGAAATACAGATTCTTTCGCCCATGACCAAGGGCAGTCTCGGAACAGCCAGTCTGAATAAAGTAATTCAGGAAAAGATCAATCCCGGTACTGAAGGTAAAGCGCAGCTTACGATAGGAGGAAGGATTTTCCGGGAAGGAGACCGGGTGATTCAGAAACGCAACAATTATGACCTGAATGTGTTTAACGGCGACATCGGCGTCATCACCGATGTTGACAATGAAGAAATGGAGTTGATGGTCCATTTCAAGGCAGGGCAGCAGGCAAAGGATGTGAGTTACTCCAAAGAATTCCTGCTGGAACTGGATCTTGCCTATGCAATAACCATCCACAAATCACAGGGCAGCGAATTTCAGACCGTCATCATCCCGCTGGTGACGCAGCATTTCGGCATGTTGTTCCGCAATCTGGTTTATACCGGCATCACCAGAGCAAAGAAGCTGGTCGTATTTGTTGGAACCCGAAAAGCCCTGGCCATGGCGGTCAACAAGCAAAATACGGCCATACGGCAAACGGCCCTTGCATATCTCCTTCAGAATAATGCATAGCAACCCATTTGAAGGAGTCCTTTTCAGGACTATGCAAGGTTGCGGCCCGGCGTCATTCAGTTTTTGTAATCCTGAATTATGTCACTTGCTTTTCAGGAAGCGGCATTGTTATTGCAGGGCCAATTCTGGATAACAAAGCTTAACCCACATTCCGAATACATGGCAGTTCATAAAATTAAAAAATATCAAAGTCTTAAAATCCTTTGCTCTGTATGGTTCTGGGCATTTGTTTTCCTGCTTACCGGTCCATTTACATACGGACAATTCGCTGCAAGTTCTGCCGATACATCCAGAGGAGCAGCATCCAAAGCGGTTGTATATCCACCCGATTCTCTGGGCAGACGTACCCCGCGCGGAACAGTAGACGGTTTTCTGAGAGCAGCCGCGCAGGGAAATTTTCAAAGAGCAGCTTTATATCTCCGGCGCGATCCGGCTATCAAAAAGAAACAGAACCGGGTGAAACAGGCCCGGGCACTGAAAGCATTACTGGAAGTAAACGGAAATATTTATCCGTATTCCTGGATCAGCGACAATTATGAAGGAAAGAAAGATGACGATCTGGGACCTAACCTGGACCGGATCGGTGCGGTCAAGGTCAACAATGAATCCGTTGATCTCATTCTGGAAAGTATCAAGGATGCTGCCGGCAACCCGTTATGGGTTTTCTCAACGCAGACCATTGAGCGTGTTCCGCTGGATTCCACCCAAATAGAAACGAGTACGCTGCTGAGTAAACTTTCACCAAAGTTGCTGGAAGACAATGAATGGGGCGGCGTGCCCGTAGCGCACTGGCTGGCCATGCTGCTGCTGATTGTCCTTGCATTTATGATTGCGTCACTGCTGACCAAACTCGTTTTACGATTGATTCCACTGGTATATTACAAGGCCGGACAAGATCCGCTTTTCGGAATTATCAGGGCGTTTTCGCTTCCGCTGCGTTTGTACCTGGCCGTATGGCTGTTTGTTTTTTGCAGCCGGAAGGCAGGAATATCCATCGTAGTGCGGCAATGGTTCGGTAATCTTACACTGATCGTCGGGATTGTGGCCGTTCTTCTGCTTGCGTGGGAACTGATCAATGTCATCAGCAGCATCAGTGAGAAAACACTGGCCAGCCGCAAAAATCAGGCGGCCATTTCTGCATTATTATTCCTGCGAAGAGCATTAAAGGTGGCTATTGTTGTATTTGGTATCATTTTCATATTGGATACATTCGGATTTGATGTCACCACCGGATTGGCAGCGCTGGGGATAGGAGGGATTGCGCTTGCACTCGGAACGCAGAAAACGGTCGAGAACTTTATCGGAAGTGTAACCCTGATCGCTGATCAGCCTGTGCGGGTAGGAGACTTCTGCAAAATAGGAGAAATCACCGGCACGATCGAGCAGATCGGGATGCGGGCTACGCGCGTCAGAACAAACGAACGCACCATTGTAAGCATTCCGAACGGTGAACTGGCTTCATTGAAAATCGAAAACTATGCGCACAGGGAAAAGTTCTGGTTTCATCCCTTGTTCCGGCTCAGGATGGAAACTACACCGGACCAGATACGCTATCTGCTGGTCGAGCTGCGCACCATTTTGTATGCCCATTCCAAAGTCAGTCCGTCGCCTGCACGCGTACGCTTTGTCGGAGTTGGTGATGACGCGCTGAAACTCGAAGTCTTTGCATATGTAGATGTTTCCGATTTTGACCAGTTTCTTGCCGTTCAGGAAGATCTGCTTCTGCGGATGATGGAAGTTATTGCCCGAAGCGGAACCGGTTTTGCACTTCCTTCGCAGACGATCTATTATTCCAGAGATCAGGGTTTTTCAAGTGAACTGGCCACAGAAGCCGCAGATCAGGTTCGTCAGTGGAAGGATGCCGATGCACTTTCCATTCCTTCATTTGAACCCGAAAAAATCGAGAGCCTGAAAGACACCATTCCTTATCCGCCAGAAGGATCAAGCATGCGCAAAAATGCTACGCAAGAATCTGTTCAATAGAGAGGCTCCGTTTGAGCTTTATCAGGGAGTTCCCGGACACGGCGGAGGCCGATGGATGAAGGTAAGAAAGTATAATGTCGCAAAGTTTTAAAATTCTTCTGATTCATCCTGTCCGCAAAGGCAGGATGATTTTTTTGAAACCACCCAATTTCTGCCTTTTTACCCGAAATCCTGAATATAAAAATACTTGGAAGGGGACGATTCATGATAGTTCGAGCGATCCGTGATCAAGGTTGATTAACTAGTTTTATACAGGATTTAACTCGTAATAATTGCCGCATTCTCCGGATTACCATATTGCATTATTGCTATATTTGACGAATATTTTACCCTCCTCAACATGTTTAAATTCTTTACGCTGCTTCTGGCATGCTCATTGGGCATGCACACTCTTTTTGCACAAACACCCTCCATTTCCATGATCAATGACCGTATGGAATGGAAAGCGTGTGTGGACGCACCTTTTTCGCTTCCTGTAATGATCAAAGGCCAGTTCAGTGCCGAGAACAAATTTTCCATTCAGGTCAGGAATTATTATACAGACAAGGAAATTGCTGTTATACCGGCTGTACTTTCAGATGGTTACCTGAAATTTACCTTTACGGATGCAAGCCGCTACCTCAATCCGTCCATCAAGTTCCGGATTGTTACTACTGCTCCCAAAACGCAAAGCGGATGGACGTCTTACACTTTTGAAGTATTCAGTAAAGGAAATGTAATCCTGAGTTCACCTTCCGATGCAGATACGCTGAATGAATTTGATCCTATGCCCGTACGGCTCGGCGGCTTTTCAACAAGTTCAGGGCGGGTTACGCTGAACGATAGTACACGCATTGATTTTTCCGGTTCGTGGACAGAAATCAATACAACTTCGAATATTGCAGTTACACGACAGGAAGCGTACACGATTGCACATGCGGAAAACAGTTGCGGGGCCATGCAGGTTTCCGGACAGGTAAAAGTGGTTGTTAACAAAACCTCATTGCGGACGATTGCGGTCATGCCCACAGCGGTTTGCGTGGGATCAGAGGTAAAATTAAGCTTTTCCACAGCAGGTCCCGAACTTACTGCACAAACGCGTTTCAAGGTGCGCTTTGCAAAGCTGAATTACAATGATGAAAAAGGCTTTTACGTAGATGTGCCGGCAGAACGTCACGGAAACTATGTTGTTGCAAAGTTCCCTGATTCTTTCGGCTTGTCGAACAGTTCGGAATTTACAGCCAGCGTCGTAACCGAAAATCCTTCACTTGCAGACAATACTTCCCGATTGCGCTTTTTTGTATGGCCGCAGCCTCAGGCCATTTTCACCACGCAGAGCTTTACTTCCACGGTTGGCGAGGCTATTTCGCTTGGCCTGAATGTGCAGGGAATTGCGCCCATTACGGTTGAACTGAGCGACGGATCAAAACAAACTTTTTCTCAGCCGGGATCAACCAGTTTTACACTTAAACCTGCCCAGACAACGACTTATACGGTAAAGTCTGTGAACACTGGCTGTCAGAATCCTGCTTATACCGGAAACCAGTCGGTGGAAGTCATAATGAATACGGGAATCATCATTGCCGGTACTGAAAAAGCGAACGTGATCTGTGCCGGCAGCAAAGGTTCGGTACAGTTTCAGTCCAATGCCGCATTTACGGATGCAACAAAGTTCTGGATAGAAGCCGTTAACGACTATACGCCCGAAAAGCTGCGTTTGCCTGCAACACGCCTGGGCGATAAACTCGAGTTTGTTATTCCGCAGCGCGCCGGAGGATATTCACATATGGGTTATACCATTGTTACAGAAAATCCAGGCCTTGTTTCCCGCCGTGCCGATAATATCCAGATCCAGAGTATGCCTGACATTTCATTTTCCGATAATAATGTAACCACATTTGACAAGCCGACCAACGTGACATTGTATAATCAGCTTCGCGGTGGAGGACCTTATGTTGTTGAACAGGCAGACGGACTTAAAATCAACGTCAACTATGAATATGATTACAGTATCAATTTTTATCTTAAGCAGAATCTTGACTTTAAGTTGAAATCGGTCAGCAACAGTTGTTTCAAAAATGAAAACCTGGCTTCCCTGCCGCTCCGGATTATACCAACTACTGAAACAGGCCTGTTTGTAGAACCTGTTAAAAATACCGTCTGCAGCGGTGACAGCATTGAAGTTACATTTGGAAAAACAGGCAATTTCAACAGCGGGAATAAATACCTTGTACAGGCTCACGCGAACTGCTGCGATTATGAGACAATCGGCATTGTTACAGAACCCGGAACTTACAGGTTCCGCATCAGCTCCGACCAGTATACTCCCGAAGCCAAGATACGCATTACATCCACGAACCCTGTTGTTTTCAGCCAGCCGCAAACGTTTAGCGTGCAAACCAAGCCGCATGATTTTTCGATCTATCCGGAGGGTACCAAAGATGATCCCGTGGTATTTCATTCCTATCAGCTTCCGGGTTCCATCCGGTTCAGTTCACAAGGCGGCGCAACTGCGTCCATAGCTTACCTGGAAAACGGCGTAGCAAAAACAGTAGCCAACAAGGAATATTATTCTGCCTCCATACCGCTGGAAATGGTTGTCGGAAAGGTGAATGCGTACGAGATCAAGTCGGTTACCAACGCATGCGGTACTTTTCCCGTAAACCTTAAAACCCATATTCTACCTCAGCCCTATGAAATGTCCATACAGAATGCAGGGTATTACAACCGGCTTTGTGCAGGTGCTCCATTATCCGTTGTGCTTGACGTGCATGATGTAAATGCAACGTTTTCATTGCAAATGGCCAAAACGGATACCAAAGATTATGTTACATTATTAAGCGGTGAAAAAAGCAGGACCATAACGACAACCATTCCGGCCAAAACAGCGGCAGGAAGTTATTTTGTACGCGTGGTGTCCTCGGACGGAGTTGCAACAGACCCGATGCAGATAACCATCAGTGCAGTACCAACGGCAACGATCAGCAGTGAAAATGAGTCCGGATCGGTTATTGTCGAAGCCGGAGAACAGATATATTTGAAAACCAAACTTACAGGCGGAGCCAATTACACACTGGTGTATGAAGACAATTCGATCCAGAACGTCTACGGTGACGAGAGTACTCGTTGGATCATGCCGGTCAGAAGCGGACAGTATTCGATAAAATCGGTTTCAAATTCCTGCGGTTACGGAACTGCAACCGGCAGCGTGAAAGTAAAAGTTACACCTTTGCTCAGGTTTAATGTCAACTCAAACCTTTTATGCGAAGGTGCAACCGTACCGGTAACTTACAATCTTGGCGGAGATGTGGATTTATCAGATGATTATATCCGGTTCGAGCTTTTTGATATCAAGAAAAATACAGGTATCCTGCTGGATTCCACACGGTCTCTGACAGGTACAAGGACATTGCAGCTGCCTGCTTCGCTGCCTGAATCCGGTTACCAGCTCCGTTGCGTTGTCCGCAAGTATAACCTTTCTGAAACGATGTATATGGGTGTTACCAAAAAAGCGGAGGTAATCATCAGTGGAAATACGGTGATCAATGCAGGAGAAAAAGCGAAAATACAGCTGCTTACGGTAAATGGCAGTTACTCTTTTATCAATTACATACTGTCTGACGGAACCAAAGGCAATGCAGGCGGCTATCCGGGTGCAGTTGACTTTATAACGGTTATGCCGACGGTTACCACCAATTATACCATTAAATCGCTTAGCAATGTATGCGGAGCCGGCATTGCAACCGGGACTGCAAGAGTGGAAGTAAATCCGGTCAGCCAGCGCAGTGTTACGGTGAACGAAATATATGACCAGATGCAGAATGCAACCTGTACAGGCGACACCATTCTGGTTGGTTACAAGACAAGCGGCACCTTTACGGCAGGAAACAAAATGACCGTGCAGATTTCCGACACGACGGGCAGAAATTTCCGGAACATCCCGACAACGGGCACTTCCAGCCCGCTGAGCGCCATTCTTCCTTCCGGTCTTCCGGATGGGACGCAGTACCGTATACGTGTAGTTGCTTCAGACCCTAATACCAGCGCGGGCGCATTCGAGGATTTGATTAACATCATGCATAAAGCCCGTGCCCGGTTTGCCTCTGAAAATGTTGTTTTTGATGAAAACAGCAATCCAAAAATAACCGTTTTGCTCGAAGGAAGCGCGCCATGGAGATTTCGTGTTGGTACCGATCTGAGTGTTCAGGAATTTTTTTCGTCTGAGCCAAAACAGGAAATTGAACTGCTTCAGGCATCGCCGGATGTGTACTACCGCCTTTTCAGCGTTCAGAATGCCTGCGGGGCCGGTACCGTAGACAGGCCGTCGATTGTTCATTCCAAAATGATCATTGGGCCGGATGTGCCTCCGCTGCCGGTTACGCTTGCAAGTTTTTCAGCCCGGAAGCAGGAAAATACGGCGCTGCTTGCATGGACAACTGCATGGGAAACCCAAAGTGATCATTTTGAAGTGCAGCATGGCACCGACGGCAAATCCTGGAACACACTTGCCAAAATCAGTGCGAGCGGAGAAAGTAGCGATTCCGTATCTTATCAGTATTTACATGAAAGTCCGGTTTTAGGATCTGAAAACCTTTACAGGCTGAAAATGGTGGATACAGACGGAAGCTATACGTTCAGCAAGATCAGGAATCTGACCTTTGGTGTGGATGCATCGCTTGTCCTGTTCCCGAACCCCGTTTCAGAAACGCTGACCATTCAGTATCACGACTGGAAAAAGGTAAGGAACGTACAGCTCCTGAACAGCAGCGCAATTCCGGTATATAATTCCGGCAGCAATCCGGCTCCGCATGTGGATGTCCGAAAGCTGCAAACCGGCTTGTATTTCCTGAAAATGACCAAAACGGATCAAACGATTTTGATTCAGAAAATGATTATTGCGAGATAAAAGCTGACTTGCTTGCAACTGGCAGTCATGTATTGCCATGATTTCATACCCGCATCAAATTCCAGAATTGAATTTTGATGCGGGTAATTTTTTAAATAAGAACATGCTGTTTTGGTCAAATCCTTCTTTTATAGGCATTTTTTCATCTTTTACAAATCGCCAGCCTTCCTGCCCGGCTATAAAGCGGACTTATAATGATTTAATAAAAAGTAACCGGTAAGTAAGTAATGCTTTATTCATACAAAAAGATTGGAAAGATTTACCTTGTTCAATAGTACCCAACATTCTAAGGCTACCTGAAATCATGAATATAACTTTACTCAATCGCCCTTGTCTGTTATCAAAGGATGCAAGTCAGTTTTTACAATGGCTCAAAATGACAAATGATTGTGTCGGACGTAGAAAATGGCTGGAGTCACTGCTTACAGGACTGCTTCTTTTTACTTTATGCGGTATATGGTCAAGCGCGGCAGCCGCTCCGGTTCTCGCCCATATTGGAAAAAGAACAATCATTGTAGGCCATACGGTTGTTTTTGATGCCGATGCTACCACGGATATTGGTGTAAGACGTACGTTTTCACTGGTCAATGCGCCGGCAGGTACCTTAATTAATCCCGGAAACGGCAATTTTAGCTGGACGCCGCAAACTCCGGGTGTTTTTACGTTTGGCGTGAAAGTGACCGACAGCAGCCCGGAAGCATTGTCGGATGAAAAACAGGTAACGATTAATGTGCTGGATATATATGCTAACGATACCATCCGCATCAATGCCGGAGGAAAGGACTATATTACGGCTGACGGCCGGAAGTTCAGGGCGGATGCCTATTTTTCAGCAGCCGATCCAAGAACCAGTTCCATCGAAAGCGGCGATATCCTCAACACAACGGACGATGAACTGTACCGCTCGGGCCGCAGTTCTCGTGAATTTGTTTACCGGATGCCTGTACCCGATGGAGAATACAATGTAGTGCTGCATTTTGCCGAAATCTGGTTTGGCGCTCCGGGTGGGAGAAAAGGCAAACGGCGGTTCAATGTCAATATCAATGACGTTCGGAAACTCGAAGAATTTGATATAACTGCTCAGGCAGGCGGAGCGATGACAGCCACGCAGGTAACGATTCCCGTAACAATCACAAGCGGCGTAATCAATATCCGTTTTTACCAGGGTTCTGCGGATATGCCCCGGCTGGCTGCCCTTGAAGTGCTGATGACAAGCAGAATAACCAAAGCAAGCCTGCCCGCAATTGCCGATTCCTATGTACGCAGCGATCATTATGCCGACACCAATTACGGCTCTGCCGATTCGCTTTTTGTGAAAAGCGGTATGAATAAAGCGCGTGCATATATTAAATTTTCACTGTCAGGTTTAGGTCAGGTCAATTCCGCCAAACTGCGTATTTATGGTTCTTGTAATTGCCTGTACAGCAGCGGCGTGATAGCAAGGGGTATAAGCGATGACAGCTGGACAGAAAATGAAATCACCTGGAATAATGCGCCAACGGATGTAACTGGTTATTCCAGCCATACTGTTGTGACCGACAATCCTAAATATCATGATCTGGATGTAACGGAATTTATTCAGCAGCAGATTAACGGAGACGGAATTGCTACACTGTTACTGGAATGGACTGCACGTGATACCAGAAGCAATTACAACAGCCGTGAAAGCATTGCGAATCCGCCACAGTTAATTATCAATGCAGATGCTCCTGTAAATTCCAATACGAGATTAAATCAGGAATTGGCAAGTTCTGCTTTACCTTCCGAAGCAAAACTGGAGAAATCCGTCATTTACCCAAATCCTGCCCAAAGGCAATTTTCCATCACATTTTCTGAAAAGCATACCGGCGCTATTTCCCTGAATATTATCAATCGGCAGGGCAGAAGCATCCAAGTCGGAACAGTAGAGAAAAGCATTGCAAAGTCAAAAGCCGAAATTGATATTTCAAAACTGGCCGTCAGCAAAGGAATCCATATGCTGCAAATACAATCAGAAACCGAAACGGAAAGGATCAAATTGCTGATTACGGAGTAACTTTCAGGATTCGTTATTTTCATAAACAGGAACGTAAGCACGTAGTCAAAAAGCCGTCTGGATGTAAAATTGCAGCCGGCTTTTTGACGTTCTATACACAATTGACCCATTAACCCGATTATCAATCCTGGCATTTACAGTCCAGCCATTTTCCTCTAAATCCTTCATCCCTTTCCTCCATTTTCCCTTTTTCAAAAGCTTCAGGCACGATTATCTCTCCATCTGTACATTCGATTCCATACAATTATTTTGAACCGATTATAGTTATTTTGTAACTTCTATAAACATTCTTTTAATGCGAAGTTGGCTGTACGGATTGTTGTTGGTTGTCTGCATTTCAGGCAAAGGTGAACTTGCTCTGGCACAGTCCAATTCCTATCAGTTCGTGCGCTACAGTGCGGAAAAAGGACTTTCCCATAATCAGGTAAATTGTTTTCTGAAGGACCGCAAAGGTTTTGTCTGGATCGGAACGGCCGAAGGACTGAACCGTTTTGACGGATATTCCTTTAAAATATTCAAACACAATCCTGCTGATACCACAACGCTTTCCGACCATCATATTCTGGATCTGTTTGAAGATCCGGACGGCTATATCTGGATTCATACAAGAAAAGGCTACAATATTTATGATCCTTCCACTGAACGGATGGACAAAGAGGCAAATAAAGCTGCACGGCGGCTGGGATTGCCGGATGCGGATTTTAACCGGGTGTTGAAAAACAGCGATGGAAATTACTGGATCCATCACAACCGCCTTGGTTTGCTGAAATACATGCCTTCCGGCAAGCAGCTGATAAAAATAAATTACAACCCGCCAACGCAAAAGCGGGCCAGGCAGAAAGAAAAAGCACGAACGGTTATTTCAGATTTTAACGAAGATAAAAACGGTAATTTATGGATCGTTTACAACGACGGCTTCCTTGCAAGGCTGGGCTCGAAGAATTACAAACCGACATTTGAAAGCAGTTTGCTACAGGAAAAACAGACCGGAATTTCTGATAACCACCGGGTTTTTGTAGATCAGGACGGCGAGCCCTGGGTTTACATCATCAAAGCAGTTCGCGGGGCTTTTTACTTTGATCTTGAAAGTAATGAACTCGTTCCGGTCAACAAGGCAGCACCGGATTTCAGACTGAACAATAATATTGTAAGCGCCATCATTTCAGGTCCGGACGGGAAAATATGGATTGGAACGGATCACGGCGGGATCAACATGGTCGATAAGAAAAAAAAGGCTGTTTCTGTATTGCAGCACAATCCGAACGATCCGAAAACGATCAGCCAGAACAGTATTCTGGCCTTGTACAAGGATCAGACGGGCATGATCTGGGCGGGTACTTTCAAAACGGGTTTTTGCAATTATCATAAAAACATCTTCAAATTTTCCCTCATCCGGAATCTGCCTTCCAGCCCCGGCAGCCTTCCGTTCAATGATGTAAATGTTTTTGCAGAAGATAAAAAAGGGAATATCTGGATTGGTGCAAATGGCGGCGGACTCATTTATTACGACCGTAAAAATAACAGTTTCAGGCAATACAGGAATATTCCGGGCAATCCGAACAGTCTGAGCAATGACGTGGTTGTAAGTTTGTTGTTGGATAAAAGTGATATTTTGTGGATCGGGACCTATTTTGGCGGACTTAACAGCTTTGACGGAAAAACATTCCGGCGGTACTTGCACAATCCGGCTGATTCAACGAGTCTGATCGACGACCGCGTCTGGGAAATCTTCGAAGATTCAGAGCGCCGGCTCTGGATTGGTACGCTTGGCGACGGGCTTGACCTTTTTGACCGTCAGAAAAATACATTCCGCCATTTCCGTCCGTTTGCGCCCAATTCGATCAGTTCCGACTACATAGCAGCCATGATTGAGGATAAAGACGGCGATATCTGGATCGGTACCGCTTACGGGATTGATGTTCTGAAACGGAATGCCGGCCGGTTTGTGCATTTCGGGCACGATGCGAACAATCCTGGCAGTTTAAGCAGCGATAACGTGATTTCGCTTGAAGAGGACGCATTGGGTAATATCTGGGTCGGAACCGCGCAGGGATTGAATTTGTACGACAAAAAACGAAACAGATTTATTTCCTATGATTTAAAAGACGGTTTGCCCGATAATTCCATTCTGACCATTGCGGTAGACAGCAAACAGGATTTATGGCTGGGAACATCAAAGGGATTGGTACATTTTCGCATTGGTAAAAGGAACGGAACGCTTCCGGAGAAATTTGATATCCGTACCTATAATGAAGTGGATGGATTGCAGGGCAGGAGTTTCAATGAAAATGCGGCCATCCGCCTTCGCTCGGGCGAACTGATCTTTGGCGGAGCCAATGGTTTTTCAATCTTTTCGCCTGAGAAATGGCAGGATGAGCCTGTAAATTCCGATGTGGTATTAACTGATTTCCAGATTTTTAACAAAAGCATTAAGCCGGATGAAAAACTGAACGGAAAAGTGGTGCTGGAAAAGTCAATTTCGGTAACGGATGAAATCCGGCTTGAATACAGTCAGAATGTTTTCACAATCGAGTTTGCAGCGCTCAATTTCCTGCATTGGGATAAAAATCATTATCTGTATACGCTTCAAGGGTTTAATGATCAGTGGTTTGAGGCCGATAACAATACCCGAAAAGTCACTTACACCAATCTTGATCCCGGAAATTATGTTTTCAAAGTTCGGATTAAGGAAGGCAATGCTGTTTCAAAAGAAAGAATCCTGAAAATCCGGATTGATCCGCCTTTCTGGAAAACGCCGCTGGCCTATATCCTTTATGTTCTGACGATGATCGGTGCGCTTGCTGTTGCCCGCTGGGTATTGCTGGAACGGGAACGGCTGAATTTCAAAATTGAACAGGAAAGGAGGGAAGCTTTGCAGCTGCATGAACTGGATTTGATGAAAATCAAGTTTTTTACCAATGTAAGCCATGAATTCCGCACGCCGCTTACCCTGATGCTCACGCCGCTGGAAAGTCTGCTGAACAGCATTCATGCAGATTCGGGCGTCCGCAGCCAGTTGTCCATGATTCACCGGAATGCGCGCAGGCTGCTGAATCTGGTCACGCAATTGCTGGACTTTAAAAAACTGGAAGTAGAGGAAACCGAGTTCAGGCCGGAAAGAGGCGATATCATTCACTTTATCAGGGAAATCGCGCATACCTTTTCCTATTTGTCGGAACGGAAGCATATTGATTTCACTTGCATAACGGATGAAGATTCGCGCTTTGCCCTTTTTGATCAGGAGAAACTTTCCCGGATCATGTACAACCTGTTATCCAATGCTTTCAAGTTTACGCCGGAGCATGGAAAAGTATCTGTAAAAATCAGGATAATAAATGTGGAAAATGCGGAGCAACTGGAAGTAATCGTAGCGGATTCAGGCATCGGCATTCCGAAAGAAGCGCAGGAAAAGGTATTCGACCGTTTTTTTCAGCATACTTTACCGGACCATATGGTCAATCAGGGCAGCGGAATCGGTCTGGCTATTACAAAAGAATTTGTAAAGCTGCATGGCGGAACTATACAGGTAGAAAGCGAAGAAGGGAAAGGCAGTACTTTTACGATGTATTTACCACTGCATGCTGCTCCTTCCGGCCATATTGAAGCTGAGCCTGTACAAAAAATTGATGTAAGAGAAGAGTTGACTAATGCGGAAAAGCCGGACACTGAAAACAACAGGAACAAACCGGTATTGCTTTTGGCAGAAGATAATGACGAGTTTCGCGAGTACCTCAGAGAAGTGCTTCAGAAAGATTATCAGATTTATGAAGCGCCCAACGGCAGGATCGGTCTTGCGATCATACTGGATATTATTCCCGACCTGATCGTAAGCGACGTGATGATGCCTGAAATGGACGGTATGCAGCTTTGCCGGCGTGTAAAAACAGACAACCGGATTTCGCATATTCCCATCCTGTTACTGACGGCACGCGCCGAAGATGAACAGCAACTGCAGGGCTATGAAACCGGCGCGGATGCGTACGTTATCAAACCGTTCCGGCTGGATATTCTTCAGGCGCAGATCCGGAACCTGATTAGACTGCGGGAGCAATTTCAGAAACAGTTTCAGAAGCATATCCGCATTGAACCCAGTGAAATTACCGTCCTTTCTCTGGATGAACAGTTTATATCAAAAGCTGTAAAAGTCGTTGAGGAGCATATCGGAGATTCGGAGTTTACGGTGGAACAGCTGAGTTCGGAAATGGCCATGAGCCGCATGTACCTTTATAAGAAACTGCTGTCACTGACCGGTAAAACGCCGGTCGAATTCATCCGGATCATCCGTCTTCGAAGAGCTGCCGCGCTGTTGGAAAAAAGCAATTTTACCGTATCTGAAATCGCGTATCAGGTGGGCTTCAACAATCCGAAATATTTTGCCAGACAGTTTAAGGAAGAATACAAAGTACTGCCGACGGAGTTCCGGAAAAAGGAAGCAGTCGGTGAGTAAAAGGTCTTAAGCAAAATTTATAAGACATGTTAGAAGTTTAGTATAAAAGTGAGAGCATTGTAGAAAATATTGGTTTTAAGTCAATAAACTTGAAACGCTCATAACAACAATGCACTCACTTTCTATGTAACGGGCAGATTTGTGCTATTTGGAAATCAGAATTTTCCTGCTGTTCTGTAAGCCGTCTTGGTGTGTAATCACAAGGATGTAACTTCCTGCTGCAAGTCCGCTGACATCCACCTGTTTTACGGATGTTGTGGATTGGTAAACGGATTTGCCTTCATTAGATAACAACTGTATACTTTTGATCCCGTTCATACTTTCAGAGTCAATAAGGAGTTTGTCAGTTGCCGGATTTGGATAAACACTGATTGCATCTGCAGGTTTGTCCCCTTCAGGTTGTGTTTTGGCCTTGATCGTTTCTGACATATTACTGATGACATTTTCTCGCGCAGGCGAATTACTGCTGCCGGTCAGGTAATCAGGCACATAGCGCCATGGACCATAAAGCTGGCCTGTCAGTGCAAGTGCAGGATCGTATTTTATCCTTGTGCGTACTTTGGTAGAGGCACCCTGCTTGACGACTATGTTTTTAAGCTCAGTTCCTTTAAGCCCCAGACTGGCATACGCGTTCTGCGAGCCGGAAGATGCCGTGCTGTTGGTAATCACATTGTTACTGCCTTTGGAAAAGGCCTGTCCTTTTGGCTTTGTTTCCCAAACCAGCTTGCCTTTGCCGCCGCCCAAAAAGGATTTGGCATAAAGCCCTGCCCCAAAGTCGTTTTTAGCCTTTTGAGATTGGTTGATGATGGTTGTCAGATTGGAATTGTACAGCCGCAGGTTGTTTTGCAGATTTTTATTGGAGTTGTTGCCGTGATAAATTCGACAAGTACTTTTTCCTACCAAGTCACTAGCATTGTAATCTTGAGAATTCGATATAATGGCCAAATCTGCATATCCATCCCCGTTGATATCGCCTGCGGAACTTACGGAACTTAAATCAGTGATATAGTCAGCACCAGGTTGAATATTGTTTATTGTGTAGGATGGAGTGTTGCTATTAATACCTAAGAATGACCCGTAGTATATCAATAATTTACCATATAGAAAAGATGAAATCTCAATATCTTGGCTTATAATGATATCACTGTACCCATCCCCGTTCAAATCACCTGCACTTGAAACAGATTGCCCTATACGAGCATTATTCACGTTACCCTCAATAATAAAAGCAATAGGATTTAAACCAGTAGCAGCACCATAGTACATTATTGCTGCACCTTCCTGAAATATCCCGTTACTAAATCCAAACGCCCCAACAATTATGTCGCTATATCCATCACCATTCACATCGCCGGCAGAAGAAACCTTACTCCCCATATAAGCACCTGCATTGTCTTTCTCCAATTTTAAAACTGAATTCTTTAAGATTCCTGAAGGCGAACCATAATACACATAAGCTGCCCCTTCTTGTGTTTGCCCATTAGAATAAAAGGGTGCTCCTGCGATAATATCAGAATATCCGTCCCCATTGATATCCCCAGCATTAGACACTGACGAGCCTAGCTGTGCAGATTCCTTATCACTTTCCAATATAGTGACTGCAACTGGATTAATACCCGTTGCAGATCCATGATAAACAAAAATGGCACCTTCATCTTTTTGCCCGTTAGCATAGATTGAGCATCCTGTTAAAACATCATCAAAACCGTCACCGTTGACATCACCTGCACCGGAGACAGATGTCCAATAAATACTATTTTTAAGGCTCGTGCTTACATTTTTGTTAATTCCTTGAGCGGAGCCATAATATACTAATGCATCATCAGTTGGTTTACCATTAATAAGATAAGAGGCACCTCCAACGATAATATCATCAAATCCGTCCCCATTTACATCACCGGCACCAGACACATCTTCTCCAAATGCGCTAGTTACCGGATTATACTCAATTGTTGTGCTTGGATTGCTGCCAAGTCCTTGTGCAGAACCATGATAGATAAAAACAATCCCGGTATAGTTGTAGTCTGGTACCCCTACAATCAAATCGCTAAACCCGTCTCCATTCACATCACCAGCATCTGAGGTCTTCATACTTAGATATCCAACCTCCAATTTAGCAGCAAAGTTGTTTTCATTGACAATCCCATCCGCTTTGCCCATCCATACAAAGGCGGCTCCTTCATTAACCTGTCCTTTGTCATACAAGGGTGCGCCGGCAATTACATCGCTGTAACCGTCGCCGTTCACATCCCCGGCGCTGGCAACTATATTGCCCAGCTGGGCAGCGGCCTGATTGCCTTCCAAAGTGGAAACAGAATTTGCTGACAGGCCTGCAGCAGAGCCATGATAAACAAAGGCTGCACCTTCATTGCTTTCGCCAAGGTCATAGAAAAGTGCTCCTATGATCACATCGCTGTACCCGTCGCCGTTGACATCCCCGGCACTGGCCACCGAGTTGCCAAACTGTGCTTCGGCCTGGTTCTTTTCCAGCGTCATGGCTGCTGCTGCATTGACCCCCTGCGCTGAACCGTAATGCACAAACACTGCTCCTTCGTTGGCTTGCCCGTTATCATACATGCTGGCTCCGATGATTATGTCGCTGTATCCGTCTCCGTTCACATCCCCGGCTGTGTTGAGGCTATGGCCCAGGTATGCATTGGCCTGGTTGCTTTCCAGTACCTTTGCCGCCGCGGCATTGATGCCCAAAGCCGAACCATGGTAAACAAAGACCGCGCCTTCATCGGTCTGGCCCTTGTCATACTGCCGTCCGCTGACCAGGATGTCGCTGTACCCGTCGCCGTTCACATCTCCGGCGCCGCTGACCCGGTAACCGTACAAGGCATCTGCCTGATTTTCTTCCAGCAGCGTGGGGCTGGTGTTCAGGCCGGTAGCCGATCCCAGGTATAGGAATGCTGCCCCTTCGTTGACCTGTCCTTTGTCATACATAGATGCTCCGACAAGAACGTCACTGTACCCGTCACCGTTCACATCACCTGCCAACCCGACACTGCTGCCCATGTTGGCTTCGGCCTGGTTGCTTTCCAGAATCTGCGATGCGGTCTTGCTGATGCCCTGAGCCGAACCCAGGTACACAAATGCCGCCCCTTCATTGGCTTCTCCTTTGTCATACATATTGGCACCGACCACAATATCACTGTACCCGTCTTTGTTGATATCGCCTGCCGATGAGGCGTAAGCCCCGAAACGTGCCTCTTTCTGATCGGATTCCAGAATGGTTGCCGCTGCTGCATGGATGCCCACAGCACTGCCGTAATACACAAAGACCGCACCTTCATCAACCTGGCCATTGTCGTATTTGGAGGCGCAGGCCAGCACATCGCTGTACCCGTCCCCGTTGACATCTCCGGCGCTGGCCACCAAACTGCCCAGCCAGGCTTCGGCCTGGTTTGATTCCACAGACGTGCTAGCATTGGCCGGGTTGCCATTGGCTATGATCGGGTCAATGGTAACAGGATAAGCAGCATCGTGCACATCCACACTCAACCGGATCAGTCCATCCGTATAACCCAGGGTTGCGGGCAAGGTTTTCCCATGGGCATCCCAACACCGGATGTCTTTGTAAACCAGACTGGCCATGCGCTGGCCTTTGTCGTTGTCTTTATGAAACAATAATGCATTGCTTTCAAGGTCCTTGACTTTTAAGCCTTTTGCCGACAGCCTTACCTGCAGCTCCCTGGCAGCTTGCGGAGCAGCGTCAATGATGAAGTTCTGGCGCACGCCGTCTTCATTGTTGATGAATTCTTCGGTAAAGCCTGCATGTCTGATCAAAAGGGTATCCTGATGACTTTCCAGTGCTGCACTGGCCTGGGCTGAAAGGATCTTTTTACCGTCTGCATAAACACCTTCATTGACCAGCTGCAGTGAAAAGTTATGACCTGCCGAATCAATGCGGTTTTTAAGGGCTAATATGCCCGGCTTGTAACAGGCGCGCAGTCCATGCCGGCGGTTGGGACTCTGCATCGCTGCCTTCTGCTTATCGAACGTGATGTTGTATTCGCGTCGGGCCAGCTGCTGCTGAATGTCGGGCAAGGCGTCCGTACCGGATGGTGCCTTTTCCACTTTCTTTGCGGTCATTACCGTAGTATCCCTTTTTACCTGCGGTGATTCGTGCATCCAAGTCAGGTATGGCACTGCAACCAGCAAAGAAGAAAATAGGACATAGATCCCTGTCTTATAGTGTTGTTTCATGTGGTTGTTTTTACAATTAAAAATTGAATAATAGCTTAGCAGAAGGTTCTGCCTGACAAATATCAAAAAACAGCCAATTGTAAGTTTTCACAATGAGCAACAGGAAGGCACCAATGAGCAACGGGTATAAATCCTAGGCTAATAGTTATAATAAATGGAATTGCAGTTGTAATCACCTAAATCTGAAATCTCCTGAATAACTTCTTACAAGAAGGTGAATAGACCCGATTTTATAAAGTAAATATTGTATCCTGAGAAGATAGTTTTGCCGGAATAGTACAATTAATAGCGATAATGTTCTTAGTCGGGTGCGGATTGCTCTTAATGGCCTGAATATAGTTTTCAGCGCTTCATACGCCGGATAAAACCCTTTTAATCCGGAAATAATCCCCTTTTTTGAGGTCAGTTTACATTTGAACCCCCATCTGTTTACATTTGGTGCCCCACGGATAGCATTTTATCAGTCACATTTGTTCAATAATAAATTCGAATTATACTAAAAGATGGTGGTCGGGACGCTGTTATTGAAAATGTATAAACCGGGTTTGTTGGAAAGTGCATTTCTCAAAACTCAGAACAACATGCAAGAAAACGTGTACACAGCAAGAGGGGCGGAACAATGCCCTGTTTTACGAATGAAATTTCTTCGGCTTCCGCTTTTGTTCCTCGGAATGATGCTGGCCGCTGGAAATCTTTTTGCCCAGCAGGACGTCCGGAAAACGGTAACCGGTTCGGTATTGTCCGAAAACGGAAATGACGGAATTCCGGGCGTGAGCGTGGTCGTAAAAGGAACTTCCAACGGAACCACAACCAATACGGAAGGACAGTTTTCCATTGAAGCATCGTCGGGCAGCACGCTTGTTTTTTCATTCATCGGATATGAATCGAAAGAAGCCGTTGTCGGAAACAAAACAAACATAGAGATCAGATTGACAGAAAGCATTGCGAACCTGAACGAGGTGGTGGTGGTAGGTTATGGTGAAATGAAAAAAACGGATGTGTCCAGTTCGCAGGTGACGGTTTCCGGAAAGGATCTTGGCAAAACGATCAATACTTCGCTGGAACAGGGCCTGCAGGGCCGCGCTGCCAACGTAATGGTTCAGCAGAACTCGGGCCAGCCGGGAGCAGCGCCGTCAGTCTTGATCCGCGGACTCAGTTCGCTGACCGGCACAACGCAGCCATTGTACGTCATTGACGGTGTACAGATCAAGCCGGACAATATGAGGGATGATCCCAACAACCGCCCGACGGGTTTTTCCAACATTCTTTCCAGCATTAATCCGGACGATATTGAAACGATCAACGTATTGCAGGGACCTTCGGCAACGGCCATTTACGGCGCGGTGGGTGCCAACGGAGTCGTGATGATCACGACAAAAAGAGGAAAAGCGGGCGAGGCCAAAATCACATTCAACTCGCTGCTGACATTGCAGGCTGAGCCAAAGCACATTGACGTGATGAACCTGAGCCAGTATGCCCAGTTCAGGAACGAACTGGCAGCCATCGGCGGAACAGCAACAGATCCTGCCTTTGCAGATCCATCCGTACTTGGAAAAGGCACCGACTGGCAAAGTGCGTTATTCCGCCCGACAACTTTACAGAAATATTCCCTTGGGCTGAGCGGCGGAACGGAAAAGTCAACCTACTACTTGTCCGGCGAGTACTTCAACCAGAAAGGAATTGTGGAAGGCTCCGGTTTCAAACGGTACAATTCCCGTCTGAACCTTGAAAACCAGACACGCAGCTGGCTTAAAATCGGCGCAAACCTGAGCGTGGGTATTACGGAAGAAAAGGTGAATACTTCCAATGGAGGCATCATTCAGCTGGCACTTGACCAGAACCCGAGTGTGCCGGTAACAAACCCGGACGGAAGCTGGGGCGGACCGGCTACAACGCAGTTTCAGTTTTCAAACCCGGTTATGATCTCGAAAATAAACAATGATTACAACCGCCGTACTTCCATTCTGGGAAGCTTGTATGCAGATGTAAAACTGGCCAAAAACCTGACATGGCATACCGAAGCCAACGGAAGCTCGGAGTTTTTGAAATACTATTCCTATCACCCGTCTTATACCATCGGAGGCTACGTGGTTTCTCAGGATGCGGCCACTTCCACCCGTTCGGTAAATACCAATACCTGGTGGAGTTTGCACAGCCGGATGCAGTATGATCTGAAACTGGACCAGCATGCGGTTAATCTGATGGTCGGGCATGAAGCGCAGTCGTATACTTACGAATCCCTGACGGGAACACGCAGAAAGTTCATTACCAACACGATTGAAGAACTTTCGGGCGGAGACGGTTCTGTAATTTCCAATGTAAGCAACAACAGCGGTAAAGGATCGGGCTCGCGCGAGTCGTATTTTGCGCGTCTGAATTATAGTTTCAAAGACCGTTACATTGTACAGGGAACATACCGGATGGACGGATCTTCTGCTTTCCGGCAAGGTCGCCGCTGGGGCAATTTTCCTGCCGTATCCGTGGCCTGGAGAGTTTCCGAAGAAGAGTTCCTGAAAGGTGTCAGCAAGATCAATGATTTGAAGTTCCGTTTTGAAATGGGCCGTTCCGGAAATCAGGGAAGTGGCGGAAATGCTATTTACTCCACGCTGCAAACGGTTCCTACGGGCTGGGGAACGGGATTTCTTGCATCCAATTTTGCAAATGAGTTCCTGACCTGGGAAAAAGACGATGTGATCAACGGCGGTATGGACCTGCATATGTTCAGCAACCGCGTCGAACTGATTGTGGATGCTTATATCAAAAACATCAAAAGTCTGATTACGATCAATTCCTATCCGTTCAGCTACGGCGGCGACATTGCTTATTCTCCAGGATATCTGAGCTGGCCGTCTGTCAATGCGGGCTCCATGCGCAACAAGGGAATCGGTTTTACCTTGAACACGGTCAACATCGACAAAGGCGGTTTTTACTGGAAAACAGGGCTTAACTTATCCATTGACCGCAATAAGGTAACATCCCTTCTGAACCCGATCACACCGATCTGGAATGCCACTTCCGTCGGATTCAAGACTGAAGTCGGTCAGCCGGCGAGTATGATCACTGGGTACATTGCAGAAGGAATTTTTCAGGATGCGAACGATATTAAAAATCATGCTATACAGACTTCAAACGGTGAACTGACGATCAATCCGGCAACGGGAACCTGGGTGGGCGATACCAAATTCAAAGACCTGAACGGGGACGGCGTTATCGATGCGGAAGACCGTACCGTAATCGGCAATCCATGGCCGAAATTCACGCTGGGCTTCAATAACAACATGATGTACAAAAACTTCGAGCTGAATGCATTTCTGACCGGAAGTTTTAAAAATGATGTACTGAATTACCCGCGTTACCGTGCCGAAATCCCTGGAAATGGCGGAACGTTTGGAAACCAATGGCTTTCCGTGGCAGATTATGCCCGGCCAAGCAGCTACACGCTTGGAGATGCCGAGTCGGTAACGCTGACTAATCCCGGACACAACATTTCGCGAATTGCTCCCGGCGACCCGAACGGAAACAGCCGTATGAACACCAACTTCATCGAGGACGGTACTTATGTCCGTCTGAAAAATATCACGATCAGCTACAATTTCCCTAAAACAATGCTGAAAAACTTCTTCATCAGAGGGTTAAAGGCTTCTGTAGGCGCACAAAACCTGTTTACGATCACCAAATACAAAGGATACGATCCCGAGATCGGTATGGTGAATTACGGCGGTACCGTCATGGCCGGCATTGATACAGGCCGTTATCCTTCAGTCCGTATGTACTCATTTGGCCTGCTCGCAGATTTTTAAAAACGAAAGCCAAAAACCAAAAGCTGGAAGCTAAAAGCCACTTACAAACAGTATAAAAAAATATTTTCATGCAATTCAAGATAAAACTCATAGCAGCAATAGGAGCAATGATGCTCATGCAGGGATGCAGCGAAGACTTTCTGGACCGTCCGCCGGTGGACGCGCTGACTTCCGGTAATTTTTACAAGACAGACGAGGAAATCATGGCCGGGACAGCGCCGCTTTATAACATCGTCTGGTTTGATTTCAATGACAAGGCCAACATGGCTTTTCAGGAAGCGCGCGCCGGGAACCTGAATTCCAATGATCGTACGGCTTATGTCAAGCATGCAATTGCCTCTACCGATGCGGGTACTTTGCTTCCGGGTTACAAATCGTTTTACAAAATCATCGCGCAGAGCAACAACGCCTACAAAGCCATCAAGGAAGCTTCGGGAAGTACGGCTTCTGCTGCGGTTAAAAATCAGGGTCTGGGCGAGTGCCGCTTTATGCGCGGAACGGCCTACTATTACCTTGTAGCCAACTGGGGAGCTGTTCCAATCGTGTATGACAACGTAGCGCAGATCAATGAAGCGCCTGTCAGAAACCGGATTGAGGATGTATGGAAAGTAATTATCCATGATTTCCGTTATGCTGCCGCCACGCTTCCTGCCACAGCCGTACAAGGCCGTCTGACCAAATATTCGGCAGAAGGAATGCTTGCGAGAATGTATCTGATGCGTGCGGGCCTGAACCAGAACGGAACACGCAACCAGTCGGATCTGGACAGTGCGAAATATTATGCTGAGGATGTCATTACAAACAGCGGCCTTTCGCTGGCACCGACTTACTCGGAACTGTTTATGAGTGCCAACAACAACAGCACGAAAAACAATCCGGAAAGTCTTTTTGCCTTGCAATGGATGCCGTTGAGCAGTCCATGGGGAATCAACAATTCGTTTCAGGCTTATTTTGCTTATGAATCTGCGATCACAACAACGGGCGATGGCTGGGGCGCGGCACAGGGCGTATCGGCAGATCTGGTCAAGTATTTTACCGAGAACCCGGCTGATTCCCTGAGAAGAAAGGCAATCGGGATGTTTGACGGTGATGTATACCCGGAAATCAACAAGGCAAACGGCGGTCTTAAATATAACAGGCCGGCAGCTTTGTCCGCAATCAAGAAGTACATCATTGGCTCACCTGCAGATAATGGCGGTCTGGGCGGTTTCATGGCTGCAAACATCAATTCCTACATGCTTCGCCTGGCAGAAGTTTACCTGATTTATGCGGATGCCGTTCTGGGCAACAATACCACAACAAGTGATCCGAAAGCGCTGGCTTACGTGAATGCGGTACGCAAAAGGGCAGGGCTTCCCGCACGGACTTCGCTGACTTTTGAACAGATTTTTCAGGAACGCCGGATTGAAACCGTATTTGAAGGCAATTCATGGAACGAGATCGTGCGCTGGTACTATTTCAATCCGGCAAAAGCCATTGCTTACACGGCAGCGCAGCACAAAGAAAATTATACCATATCTTATGTTCCGGGTACGACCAATCCTAAAAAGTATACGGTAACGTATTCGCCGGCTGAATTTTACCCGCTTACAGCTGCCACATTGTACCTGCCGTTTCCCGAAGCGGAAATCGTGAATGCACCTTCCCTGAACGGCGAGCCTGTCGCATTTGATTTCAGCAAACTTGTTGATTAACCCTAAAAAAGAAAGATATGAATTTAAGAAATGTATATAAAGCCGGATTCGGATTAATTGCTGCACTGGGCATGCTGCTGGGTTTTCAGAGTTGTGAAAACAAGGATGTGGACGGAACTCCGGTCATCAATAATGTAAGATTGCTGGACCCGGCCGCGGCCGACAGTTCTCTGAACGGCGCATTGCCGGGCAGTCTGGTTGTCATTCAGGGAGAAAACCTTCAGAGCGTACTGAAAGTGTATTTCAATGATTTTGAAGCCACCTTTAATTCAGCGCTCGGAAGTGATAAAAACATTGTGATCGAAATACCCGCAGAAGCTCCGACCAAGGCGGTGAAAGCAGATGTTTCCAACAAGATCCGGGTGGTGACAAAAGGCGGTGAAGCTACTTACGATTTCAGCCTGACTTCGCCTGAGCCTCGTCTGGACGGACTGTATTCCGAATTTGTAAAACCCGGCGGTACCATTATTCTCAACGGGGATTATTTCTATAATATCAAGAATGTAAAACTGGGCGCTGCAAACCTGGAAATTCTGAGTACTTCGGAAAAGGAAATAAGGGCCAGAATGCCCGCAGCAGGAAGCATTGATTACATTACGGTAGAAGGAGAATTCGGTACGGCAAAAACCAATTTCAAGCTGAACGATACAACCGTTTACATGATGAATTTCGATGTGCCGGTAACAACGTGGGGTGCGACAGTTTGCTACGGAAGTGCCCCGATTATCCCCGCAACAGATCCCGGCGCCATTTCAGGCAAGTATTCAAGAATCAAACAAACCAAGCTTCCTGCAACAGGCTATGACGATAAATGGGTGCTGGCAAGCTGTAACTTCAATTTTAAACTTTCTGCCGGCGCAGCAGAAGACCGGCTTTTCAAATTTGAGCACAATGTTGCCGAAGCATGGAAAGCGGGCAGGTATGAAATCACGCTGAACGCCGGTGCAACGGATTATATTTATTCTTTCCAGCCCTGGAATTCAACAGAATACCAATCAACCGGTTACATGACAAATGGCTGGAAAACGGCAGTAATTGAGCTGGCCGAATTCAAAAGTTCATCCGGTGCAACGATTGCCGATGTATCCAAAATCACCGACCTGAAAGTTTCGTTCGGAACGCCGGACAAGGTGATCGATTCTTTCAATACAAGTGTGGACAATTTCCGGATTGTAGCGAAGTAGGTTTTTTTTGGGAGAAAGGCAGGAGGGAGGAAGGAGGAAGACAGAAGAGACATGATATGGTCATTTTTTGCTTTTTTCTTTTCCTCCTTTTTTCTTTTTTTCCTTTTTTTTCTTCTCCTTTTTCCCTTCTCCCTTCTTTCCTTTAAATTAAAGCGCATGATTTTTGCCTGTACACGTCCAGATTGGAAATGATCTGATTTGTATAATGGTATGACCAATGAGTAACAAAGGCAAAAACGGAAAGCTGAAAAGTGAAAGCCTGATGATTGGCGGAACGGAACAATGGATTCACTATAACGATTCCCGTCTTCACGAACCGCTTATTCTGTTCCTTCACGGTGGTCCCGGTGTTGTGCAGGTTCCCATGCTCACCAGATACTGCCAGTCGCTTTATGAACATTTTTTGCTTGTACACTGGGATCAGCGCGGAGCAGGGAGAAGTTACCATTTTCTGGATAAAACAGACCTTACCGTACAGATTCTGGTAAATGACGGCATTGAACTTTCCCGGGTTTTGTGTCAGAAGTTTAATAAAAGGAAGGTTATTTTGCTTGGGCATTCGTGGGGAACTGCCTTAGGCGTACTCATGTGCAAGGTGGCTCCCGGGCTGTTTCACAAATACATAGGCATTGGCCAGGTCGGTAACTGGCTGAAAGGAGAACACATTTCGTACCATTTTACATGCGATCAGGCGATCAGAAGAAAGAAGTCTGTTGCTTTGAAATTACTGGAAAAAATAGGTCCGCCGCCTTACAAGAATATAGTTGAACTTCTGATCCAAAGAACTTTACTGATCCGGTTTGGCGGCGGAATGTACAGCGGGAAATCGGCGCTGAACATGATTCCGGAATATGTACTTTGGGGCAAATCTTCCTTTTTACGCATTCCGCAGGTGACGGCCGGTAGCTGGTATTCAACAGCTTCCTTATGGGAACAATGCCTTGCCATTGACCTGAATCTGCTTGCTCCTGAACTGCAGGTTCCGGTTTGTTTCATTACGGGGCGTCACGATTACCAGATTCCGTTTGCATGCGCAGAGGAGTATTTTCATAATCTTGTTGCGCCGGAAAAGTCATGGTACTGGTTTGAGAACTCCGCCCATACCCCTTTCATTGAAGAAACTGAAAAGTTTAACAAGCTTATTGTCAATGAAATCCTTTCTGACAAAATACACTTTTTGTAACATCGCCTTCTGCTGAATTCTTCTTGATTGCTTGCGCTTTATAACCGCAGTATACAAAATACTGACGGATCCGTCATCGTGCAAAGCAGGAATGTATTCTGATAAATGCTGCTTGCTTTTTCATGTAAATGCCTTGTTTGATCATTTCATTTATCCCTGTGTTTACCACAAGAATCAGCTACTATACCACGAAGTAGTTTCGCTGGTTATTCAACTAACTAGATGATTTATTAAATTAGATTATGAATTCAGATTCAAAGCGAAATGAGCAATCAAATATACATATACATCAATCAATCTTTTTACTTCAAATCAGTATATTAAATATGATCCAGATCATTATCTCCATCGCATTTTTTATTACATTTTCTGTTTGGGTATTTAGAGAACAGATTCATCAATGGCTGGACAACAGATGATGTTTTTAATGATTTAATTATTTTGGGTGTTTTGATTAGAGCCGAATTTTTTCGGCTCTTTTTTTATTTTATAATACGCATGTTATAAGATTTAAAGAAGAAAAATTAAAAATACAAAAAAATTTAGTGTAAGATTTCTTCTATATTGATTTGCTGTCAGGTTATTATTTTTAATAACTTAAATTATTTATTTGTTTTTATAATTTGAAATCCATTGTTCTTTATTAGTTAAGTTGGATAGAACATCATGTTTTCCGTTAATGAAGGTTTAACTCATTCATTCGTATTAATTCTTATGTGATTATAGATGTAAATACAGGAGTTTACCGGTTTGAGTAAGATTTACTTGTTGTTTCTTAATTGATTGTTATTTAAAGTATAAGCTTATTTCAGGATGTTCTGATAATCAGGAGTTATACATATTTTATGGTTGTCAATAAATGTCATAACTATTTGTCAAACGTTTTTTAATGTTTCGTGTAAAATAAATTAAAAGATCAATTTGATTTACTTATAGTTTAATTGAAACACTTTTTTAGTTCAAATTTGTAAAGAAATTTAATGCTTTAATCAGGTTAATAGAGTCATTTTCAATTCATTCTTTTTTTCAAAAGTGAATGGATAATTTGTGTTTGGGTATTTAAATTGAATTATTAATTTTGATGAAATTAATTTATTTTCCTTCCTCAAATTAAAAAAATGAAAAAGTTTATTCTTGTATTGCTGCCTTATTTATTATTCATTTCCTGTTCAAAAGAACCGGATTTGAATCCTGATTTAGCTACCAAAGTAACCGGTGTTTATCGGGCAACTTATGCTGACATTAATAAAACGGCTTCCGCATTGCCGACGGATGCAATTGATATCAGTCTCCGCTTGGATCGGGTGGATGTCAAAGTTGTAGATTGTACACTTATGACCAGCATTTCCGGTGTGAAAAATGAAACGTCAGGTAAGTTGAATCTGGAAAGTTCAGATGACAAAATTCGTATGCTGAATGGAAGAAGTGAATTCGGTTATATAAAAGGGAATGAACTTACAGTGGAATATGTCAACAAAGACGGATCAAAAGTATTGATAAAAGCCAAAAAGAAGCCGACCAATATTTGAGTTTCAGAAGTTGATTCCTTCAATCTGATTTATTGATAAAGCATGAAACCCCCGAAAGATTCTGAAATATAATTCAGAATCTTTCGGGGGTTTCATTTTGAATGGTAGGCTGCCTGGTCTTTATGCCTGCTCGATATACCGGAATATGAAAATAAAGCTTTTTTTATTGTCAGGTATGATTAACGATCATCCGGATTTTGCCGTCCAGTTCTTCCACTGCCTTTTCGAGCACCAGCAATTCTTCCCTGTCTGTGACGTAATCCTCACTTTTGATCAGTTCCATGATTCCCATGATTGTTGAAACTGGACGCCTGAGTTCGTGTGACTGCATGAAGGCAATTTTCTTCAGGGAATCATTCTGGGCCATGACCAGTTTTTCCTGACTGATTCTTTTGGTAATATCCGTAGCGTTAAACGATACGCCGATGATTTCTCCTGCCGGATTGTATGCCGGTTCATACGTCATATACCACCAGATCGCAGCATGCTCATAATGAAGGTAATTTTCGGACACCGCAGAATTTCCGTCCAGTGCATTTTTGTAGTTTTCGATAAAGCTCTGAAAGTGATCCTTGTGTACAAAAGACCGAATGTCTGCTCCTTCGGAAATGGTGTGGTCAAAGGTGCTTGAAATAAACTTTTCCAGTGATTGGTTGAACGCAAGAATTTCAAAATTCCTACCCAGCAGCAGGTGACAGGATTTGGAGCTTTCAAAAAAGGATCTGAGCTTGATTTCTGAATTTTTGGCTTCGGTAAACTGCTTTTTCAGGATCGTGATACTGATTTCAAATTCCAGGATATAAATGACCTGCCGTGAGAGTACTTCCAGCATTTGCAACTGCAGCGTCGACAACAACTTTGGACTTTGGTCAATTACACACAAGCTGCCAAGATTGTGCCCGTCCTGTGTTGTCAGCGGTGCGCCGGCATAAAACCGGATATTCGGATTGTCCGTCACAAGCGGGTTGCTTGAGAAACGCCCGTCGAGTAAAGCATCGGGCACCATCATAACCTGGTCCTGTTCAATAACGTGGGCACAAAACGCATCTTTTTTGTTGGTTGTTTCCCTGTCAAAACCAACTTTAAACTTGATGTACTGCGTTTTGTCGTCCAGCAGCGTGATAAGCGCT
Organism: Dyadobacter sediminis; assembly: GCF_005860765.1. Lineage (GTDB taxonomy): Bacteria > Bacteroidota > Bacteroidia > Cytophagales > Spirosomataceae > Dyadobacter > Dyadobacter sediminis. The sequence goes on from NZ_VCEI01000025.1 coordinate 1,195,743, forward strand.
GTAGAGGTGCCGCAGATTTCGGCTGCCATTCTTACAATATCATTCAGTTCTTTCTCCTTGTCAATTTCAAGTGTAAGAAAGCGGTTTACAGCCTGTAAACGTTCTAGTTCTCTTAATGGCATGCCGGTAAATACATTTGTTGATTACTCCAGTCAGGCAATTAACAAAAAAAGATTTTAGAAGTAGTTCTATTTGACATATAATTTTTTCATATGTTTACATACAGTATAATGCCTTCACATAGTGAATATTGATCTCTTCTACTGTTTTCAAATGGCTAAGCAAATAATCTGTATAGTTGATGATGATCCTCTGTTCCAGTATGTTACAAAGCGGATGATTGACAAGGTGTTAGATAATTACAGTCTTCTGCAGTTTTCTGACGGCCTTCAGGCTATCGAGTTTATAAAAGGTAATCTGGCAAATGCCGAACAGCTTCCGCAACTGATATTTCTGGACATCAACATGCCCGAGCTAAACGGTTGGCAGTTTCTGGACGAATTCAGGTTACTACATACCGGTCATTATCTTCCGGTTATATACATGGCAAGTTCTTCTACTGACAGTACGGACATAAACATGTCGAAGACGTACGAAGAACTTATCGGGTATATTGTAAAACCGATTTCAAGAGAGGAACTTAAAAATATTCTGGCTGCCACATACATCGATTGATCATACCCAACCTGTTACCCGCAACAATGCCTGCTTTTGCACTGGATCAATTCATCCCAGGCATTCCGTTGCTAAAACAGGAATCCTGACCTGCGCAATACTTCGAGAGAATCCGACATTTGCCGGCTTTGCCTGTCACTGAGAAACGTGCGTTTCTCCTGATAGCTGATCTTCAATTCCCATAGTTCCCTTGTTTGCCGCCTTAAAAGGGTCGCCGTAACAAAGCAGTTCTTATGAGCGGAACAATAATAACTTTTCTCGATCTGGTGGCGGATGCCCATCCGGTTTCTTTCCTGAATTTCCGTTCTGAAAAATGACTTCCATTCCTGACAATGAAGTCGCAGCAGCAGCAGATGCTGCTGTACAATTGCGTTTGATGTAAACATTTTTATGAAGGTAAGGTTCAATGTTACTGTAAGATAACTCCATATGATATGCAAAGCACTATTGTAACTATATATTGTTATAGCTTAATGAATTAATATACGTTATCGTTACGGAACTGAGAATTAATTCGGGATTTTGTGAAATGCAGCTTGTAAGGTGTTACTGGTATTAAGCGGGCCTGTCAGGTACCTTTCAGGAATGAATTCAGCTGAATGGCATTGATTAAAGCTTGTTTACCTGTAACGTCGTTGCCAGAACTTGTACCAGTTTTTGTTGGAAGGATAATTCCGGTGTGCTGCCCGGTTATTGACGAGTATGGCTACAAGCAGCAGAATCACTGCGCCGGAAAGTACAGGGCTGAGCACATACAAATAGCCCATGCTGGTAATTTTTTCAGAACCGATGTTGGCAATCAATGCCGTTGCTCCGCCGGGCGGATGCAACGTTTTGGTAATCTGCATGAATACGATCGAGAGGGAAACCGCAAAGGCTGACGATAGCCAAATCTCGTTGGGAATGATGTAATGCACCGTAACGCCGATCAATGCACAGATTACATGTCCACCGATCAGATTGCGGGGCTGTGCAAGCGGGCTGTTGACGATACCGTAAATCAGTACGGAAGAAGCTCCGAAAGAACCGATCAGGAAGATGTTATCCGTTGCACTGAAACTGCCCTTATTTATAAACCCGATGAGTGCTATGCCCAGAAATGAGCCGATGAAAGTCCAAAAATGTTCCCTGAAATCAATAAGGGTTTCCTTGTATACGACATAGCGCGCCATGCGCATGTGCTTTCTGAATCGTCTTCGCAAAACTTCTAAGCCGGTTAATCTTTTTCTGAAAACTAGAACGGATCCTGAATAGTTCTGCCGGAGTAACGATCCGGGGATGCCGTTGCAAATGGCAGCAAATGTAAGACAAATGATTTTTTCGGCAATAAAACGTGCCGGGTGAATTACCAGATGCAAGTGGCTTTTATCAAACGTCCTCTTTGTTCAGCCTTACATCTTCACTGTATTGTTCCTGCTCAAATACCAAGTCATGTATGAGCTGTGCGCGCTTGCCGCTTTCATCGGCTTTGCTTCGGAAGAGGTTGGAAGCCTGCACATTGCCAAGTTCTTTATACTGGTCTGCGATGCTGGAGAGCAGCATATCCATTTCTTCCAGTCCGCGCATGGTTTGCCACAATTTGTTTTCCACCACTTCCGATAATTCGGCAAGCAACGAACTGGCTGTGTAGGCATGTCCGGTATGGCATCTGAATCGGATAAATTTATTTTCAACCAGTCTGACCAGTGCTCCGTGACATTGCGGACACGTAAAGGGTGTAAATTCTCCCATATCCATGATTCCCATTTCAAAAGCATTTCCTTTGGTGGCAATAATGACTTCTAACTCCAGTAGTTTTAACTGCTGAGATGTGAATTTGTTTCGCTCCGGTGCGGGTTCCGTAACCAGTGCCGAAATAATCGGTCCCATGTCCAGGGCAGAAATGGTATAATCCGCATGAACGTATTCCAGTGTGTTTTCGGGCAACTGCGGCTGCTCGGCATCATCCGGGTCCTGAACAATGGCCATGCCGCCCTGCTGCTGAATGGTCCACAATCCGGAAACGCCATCATTCAGCACGCCGGAGAGGATAATTCCGATAACGCGGGAGCCGTATACATATGCGGCAGACCTGAACAACGCATCGATGGAAGGCCGGAACCGGTTTTCTTTCGGCCCTCTTTTAACCCTGACCTTTCCTTCTTCCACGATCAGGTGATGATCATTGACAGCCACATATATTTTACCCGGCTCAATCTGGTCGCCGTCTTTCGGGTGTACGGCCTGCAGTTTGCTTGCTTTTTCAAGGATCCAGGGAAGTCGTGATTCTGAATAGGCCGGTATATGCAAAACGATAAAAACAGAACCTTTGAAATCGGCAGGCAAATTGCTTACCAGTTCTTTCAAAGCCATAACACCTCCACTCGAAGCGCCGATTACTATAATGTCCCGTCTCTGCATATTTTTGAAATAACTCACCCGTAAAAAGGTTACAAGTAACAATTCCGGTCGCTATACTTGCCATCCGCACCATTTTATCAGTTGTCTAAACAGGCAGACCGGTATTTTAAATTGCCTTCCTTTCAGAAATGGACAAGTAATTACCGGAAGGTAGCCATTTACAAGTTGTTTGAAGCATAAACAGGACAGTAAAGAAACCGGGCGCATGACGCCCGGCATCTATGTATTAACCCTCCTTATACCAAATTAACAATTACATCAGTCAATGGCGCCGCATTTACAATTGTAATGCCAGCCGCATTGCGCCACATATTGGGGAATGCCGAACCCCAGATATGAAACAAGCCCCGAACGTATAGGTTAATTGCTTTGTATACAGTCCTGTTTGAAAGCGCAGCATGAGGAACATTCGCTACATGACCGAATCGGAGGTGGTTTTTGTGAATGCAGCTGTAAAGGTCAGCACAGGGATTTTTATTCATATAACCTTAAAAATCGTCCCGGGTTACATTCGTGCAATAGTGTAGATTTTACCGGAACTGTTTGATATGCCGGTTAATATGGAAGAAAGAACATGAACTGATTTCAATCAGCAGGGTCTGTTTGTCACGCATTTGCCAATTAACAGCTACCTGACAAGGAACGATCAATGCCTGGCAATGAATGACATAAAGCAAAACGCCTTTTAAAGTTCGGAAAGCAACTGCTCGTATTTGGCTATTTTACCTTCGAAATTCCTCAGACTGGTTTCGTAAATCAATTTGAGCGACAGCAATTCTTCATAATCTGCACGGTATACGGCGTCCTCGCCCGGTTCATGATCGAGTTTAGGCAAAAGCTCCGTCAGCCGGTCCAGCGATTCCTGATTTTGTTCCAGTCTGTACTGATGCCATTCCAGCATGTGCCGGTATTTTTCCTGAAGTGTTTTTTTGTCCATGGGTTTTTATGTGAAAAAGCTTAAAGCTAAACATAAAATACGTTTTCCGGTGTTTTAAACAAATGCTTTAAGGCAAAAACAGGCTTGTCCGTTGCACTTGCAGCAGACCGGATCATGGAAATTCACAGGCCGAAAGTGCTGCTGATACCGTTTGAAAATGGATATAGTAAAATAAGTGCTCTTTTTTCTTTGCTAGGTTATATGCACATTTTTAACATGAAAATCCGGAAATCATGAACCTTATTCGACTGTTTGTCTTCATACTTGTTTTACTTTTCATACATCCCGGAAACTGCGTTCAGGCGCAGCAAAGCAAGAGTTCCGGCGTTCAGGATACAACCCGGTTTGACCGCGATTATGCGCTGGAAGCTACCATGCTGGGTTATTTTGCAAAGGACGGGTCGCGCAATCCGGTTCTCCGCGCCAACAAAGGCGACCGTGTCAGGATAAAGATCACAAACGGCGAGCTGATGACGCATGATATTTCACTGGAAAAAATGGGGATCAAGAGCAAGACGATCATGGAAAAAGGTGCGAGCACAAGCATCATTTTCAAGGCGGACCAGAGCGATACGTATTTTTGTTCCGTACCCGGGCATCGTGCCGCGGGCATGGTGGGGAATTTTGAAGTTGTGGAAGGTGCCATTTCCGATGTTACCATTGCAGGCCGGTTGCCCGAAAAAAACGGTCAGCCGCTGAACCTGAACTTTGAAGCGGGAACGCTGAAAGACTGGACCGCAACGGGCGATGCATTCGTCAATCCGGTATTCTCGGCCGATCCTTCGCCCGTTCACGAAAAAGAAATGCATATCGGTTTGGAAGGAAAGCATTTCATCAGCAGCGGCGGCACCACCAATTACAAGCTGACCGGTACGCTGACTTCAGTACCTTTCAAAGTAACGCAGCCGTTTGCCGCTTTCCGGGTTTCAGGCGGGGCACTGCAGGATACCCGCGTGGAATTGGTGCTGGCAGGTTTCGACAGCGTGATTTTTCATATTACCGGACAGGGACGGGCTACGCTTCAGCCGGCCGTTGTGGATCTGCAGCCTTATCTGAACAAGGAAATTTTCATTCGTATCATTGATAACGAAACCGGTATTTCACAGATTCCGTACATTCCGAACGACAAATGGGCGCATATTAACTTCGATGATTTTATGTTTTATCCAAGTCGTCCGGAGTTTCCCAATGAGCTGAAACAAAAAGATATCATTATACTTCCGCCGCTTGATCCTGTTCTGCATGCCGGACTTTCGGGCACTGAAGCAGCCAAAGTGATGACCTTGCCGAAAGGTTTTAAAATCACACTTGCCGCCGCCGAACCGGAAATCATACGTCCGATCAGTTTTACAACCGATGCGCGCGGCAGGCTTTGGGTAGTGGAAGGACATACGTATCCGGTGCCCGCGCCGGAAGGTCAGGGTAAAGACCGCATCCTGATTTTTGAGGATACCAACGGAGACGGAACGCTGGATAAAAGGAAAGTTTTTGCCGAAGGGCTCAATCTCGTGAGCGGAATTGAAGTCGGAATGGGCGGCGTATGGCTCGGCGCAGCGCCGTATCTTCTGTTTATACCGATGGATGCCAAAAACGACAAACCTGCCGGCCCCGTACAAAAGCTGCTCGATGGCTGGGGGCTGGACGATACGCATGAAGTGCTCAATAATTTACGATGGGGCCCGGACGGCTGGCTTTACGGAACACACGGCGTTTTTACGCATTCCAACGTAGGAAAGCCCGGTGCAACCGACGCGCAGCGGACGAAGATCAATGCGGGCGTATGGCGGTTTCATCCGGTTACACAGCAATTCGAGGTATTTGCAGAAGGTTCGAGCAATCCGTGGGGAATCGATTTCAATGATTACGGTCATCCTTTTATTACCGTTTGCGTGATTCCGCATATGTATCACGTCATTCAGGGTGCACGGTATCAGCGGCAGGCAGGCGAGCATTTCAATCCTTATACGTTTGACGATATAAAAACCATTGCAGACCATGTGCACTGGGTAGGAGAACGCGGCCCGCATGCCGGCAACTTCCGTTCGGCTTCGGCCGGCGGCGGCCACGCACATGCCGGCGCAATGATTTATCTGGGCGGCGATACGTGGCCGAAAGAATACCGCAATGAAATATTTATGAACAACATCAACGGCGCCCGGCTGAATATTGATCATTTCGAACGCGCCGGCTCGGGTTATGCAGCGACGCACAAAAACGATTTCCTGGCAATGAATGATTCCTGGTCGCAGTGGCTGAATATGAAATACGATCCGAGCGGTTCCGTTTACGCCATCGACTGGTACGATAAAAATCAGTGTCACAGCCCGAACCCGGACGTTCATAACAAAACCATGGGCCGTATTTTCAAGATCACGCACGAAAATGACAAATGGGTGCAGGTGGATCTGAGCAAAGCAACGGACATGGAACTGGTAAATTATCAGCTCAACAACAATGACTGGTACGTAAGGCAGGCAAGGACTATTTTGCAGGAACGCGGCCCGAACAAGAAAGTGCACAAGGCATTGAAGGAAATGCTGGCAAACAATCCGGACGTTACACGTAAACTCCGCGCCATGTGGGCGCTGCATGTAACCAAAGGGTTTACGGAAAAAGAACTCACGGACTTGCTGGCACATGAAAATGAGTACGTTCGCAGCTGGGCCATTCAGTTGCTGGCAGAAGGCAGGAAAGTGTCACCCGAAACATTGAAACGCTTTACAGCACTGGCACAAAGCGACAGTTCTGCTTTGGTAAGACTGTATCTGACATCGGCCATGCTGCGGCTTGAACCCGGCCAGCGTTGGGACGTCATGAATGAACTCGTTCAGAAAGCGCAGGACAAGGATGATCACAATCTGCCGCTGATGGTCTGGTATGCGGCCGAACCGCTGGCTGCACTGGATATGAAAAGATTCATGGAAATGGCCGAAAAATCAAAGTTCCCCAAATTCCTGCCTTACACCATTCAGCGTGTGGCTGCGCTGGGAACGGAGGATTCCAAAAAAGCATTGAAAGAATTAAACGAACGTCTCGGTAAATCGGATTCGCATGAAAACCACGAAAGCCGGATGCTGATCGGGAAAGTGCTGGAAAAGTAAAAATTTGAATTCCGAATGATATTACAAAAATCAAAAAGCAATGCTGAAATCCGGTGTTGCTTTTTTGAATCAGAGGCAAGTTTGAAAATGCATTTTATGATAGATAATTTGCTTGGCCTGGAATGAATCTTCCGGCGTATCCACACTTTTCATATGTTCCGTGTCTGAAGGTTTGAATTGCTGTGCTTCGGAATCTTTCAGGAATTTTTGCAATGAATACTGCTGGCTGTGAAAACGGTTTTGAATTTCAAGTAACGCATCTTTTGAATACCACGCGATTAAAGGTTCGTAAACGCCATGTTGTTCATTGTAAAAAGCCGCTGCAAAACTTTTTTCATCAATGGCTTGAAGAAACGATGCCAAATCCTTCTTTATAATAAACGGATAATCGCAGGCCAGAACCACAAAATCACGATCCGGGAAAAAGAAATTCGCAGTCAGTAAAGCAGCCATCGGGCCAATATTGCTGAATTCAGGCAAATCAATCAATAAAGAATCAGGATTTGAAATACGGCCTGCCTGTTTGCTGTTGCAGGAAACAAAAACTTTTTCGCAGAAATCAGACAGCATTTCCGAAACGTGTTCCCGCTGCGGTTTTTTATGGTAAACCATTTCACTTTTATCCGTTCCCATCCGCGTACTTTGACCGCCACAAACCACCATTCCATAAAGCCCTTTTCTGATCATTTTTGATAATATTAACTCCGCAAACAGCTTTCGGCAATTAGCAATATTCTCTCCTCAATTTAATTACTCAATCAACTCCTCAACCCCATTTTTCACAGCCAATCACCATAAATCACAAACAGTAACTATACATGACTACACATGACAACACATGACTAAAAATGACAAAAAACAACATCCCATGACAAAAAAAATTACAATCCTCCCAATCACCCCAAAAACTCCTTCACAGCCACCGGAAAATTCTTTCCTTCATGTCCGGAGCGGCATAATTTTACCAGCGCAAAACGCTGAAGCGTAGGCATTGCAATCCAGTGTTTCAATAAAATTTCTCCGCAATGATATTCAAAAGCTTTTTGCTGAACTTCGGCAGGAACTTGATGGAGCTCGTTCCAGGAATCGTCCACATGCGTCAGCAAACTGGCACTGATCCCGAAATATTGCTGAACAAGGCCGCTTACAAATACTCCGTACTGCTCGATTTCCTGTTCCGAATAGCAAGGTAGAAAAGCAAGTGTTTCCTTGTCCGCCAGTGTGAATTTTACCCATTCATGCAGTTTCAGCTTCACACCGCAACTGTCGAGCTTGTATCTGACAATCATCGGAATGCATTTCAGCGTGCTGACAAAATCACTTTCAAATCTGAAAAATTCGGGATGGATCTGTACCGTTTTCATATGTATTTACGAAGTTTTAAGCTTTGGACTGGATAAAAGGATTTCCTGCATGGCTGTTTTTTCCGCGTCGCAGGTCGGGCAGGTATAGGTTTCCGGAAGATCTTCAAAGGGAGTTCCGGCGGGAATGTTTCGTAACAAATCGCCGTAATCCGGATCATAAACAGTAAAGCAATGAAGGCATTGATGCACGCGCATGGCATCGGACAAATTATCTGCCGGTTCCGGTTCTGTTTTAAAAACGGGCAGATTTTCGGATAACTGCTTTTTATTGAACTTCCTGCAAAGTCTTTCAAGCTGTCCGGGCAAATGAATGTGGAAAAGCCCTTTTTCAAACGGAATCTGTACGCGGCTGTTCGGATTGAAATTTTCGGTATAGAACAGATCGTAAACGCTGAACAAGGCAAGCTGCCCGATGGAAAGCAATGGCCGTTTACGAATCAGTACCGAGCCGAAAACTTCGGATTTGGGGCGCGTCTGAATTGCAAAACAAAGCCCGAACGTGCGCGTGTCGTTCTTTTCAAGGTAGCGCGTCAGGTCTTTTTTCAGGACCATGCCTTCTTCGGTATGATCTTCCGTTTGCCACGCCAGTTCATTGGCTGCGTGCCTTACATTCACGTTGTGTTTTCCCAGAACATGGCTCCATTCTTTCCGGTGCTGATCTTCTATTCCTTTTATAATAATTGATTTCCAAGGTGTTGTGCATATTTCACCAATTCTTGTTCTCAGGCACAGATTGCAGATATCCATCAGCAGATCGGCAGAAAAAAGCTCGTCGCGGCGGTACAGCCCAAGCCACGTTCTGGATTCGTAGCGGTTAAATCCTTCATAATAGGGCAGCGCAAAAGACGGCAGTTCCAGTTCCTGCGAAGCACTCAGGGAAATGTAATGGATCTTGCTCCGCACTTCCTGATAAAAGGATTCGTCCTCCGGATTGATTCCCGATAAAAGACAATCTTCCACAGCTCTGGAAACAGCGCCGATTTCGTTGGTGTAAATCAGATCACGCCATTTGTACAAAATATTATGCTGACGCGGACGGATGTATAAATACCAGAAATGCGGATCGCCGGAAGAAATGAAATTCAGGTTACCGGTAAAAAACGGCGTAAAACTCTGGTGCGAGTCGGAAATGTTGACTTTTAAAGTAGGTGTATAGTCAAAGCTGTCGAGCACCGTGTGGTATTCATCGGCATGAAGCCACTGGCCGGTACGGAAAACGTCTTCGCCGCAATAGGAACTGATGATGTTCGGCAGGCGTTCGGTATTCACTTCATAGCTAATTTCCAGTTGCTTCAGTTCTTTTTCAAAGGATTTCATATCCTCATAATGCACCGTCATCAGCAGTTGCTGGCGCGCGCCGAAACGTACTTTTGCAACCTGTGCATGCTGTGCGGCTGTCAGTATTTTCTTTAAATATCCGGGCGAGGCAATGCCACCGGGCAAATTGATTTTGATTGAATAATAATCGCGCATATATATCTCTTTGTCAGGCTCCTACCAAAGCTGCTTCTTTCATCTTTTCAAGGATTTCCTTTACCTCCGGACGGCACGAACCGCAGCCCGTACCGGCGCCTGTTTTCTGGCATAGTGACTGGAAATCCTGGCATCCGTTCCTGACCGCCGCTTCCAGATTCCCTTTCCCCACGCTGTTGCACGAGCAAACCAGTTTGCCTTCCACCGGTTCGGCTTTCTGGCTGGAACGCAGCAGTTGCAGGCGCTTTTCGGAAAGCTCTATACCGTTGGAAATCAAATCCTTAAATTCAAGAAATTCATTTTTGTCCCCGATCAGGATCGCGCCTACGAGCTTATCCTGATGTACAATACACTTCTTGTAATACTTCTTTGATTTGTCGAGAAACACGATTTCCTCGTACGCCGGATCATTGGCCGGTGCATCGGTCAGGCCGATGCTGCACAGATGCAGTCCTTCCATTTTCAGGATATTCATGGACGTGCTGCCTTTATACGGCTGCGAAATATCGCCGGCAAGGTAATGTGCGATGACGGATGCCTGTTGTTCTGCGGCAAGGGTGATGCCCCACATTTGTCCGTGCCATTCCGCGATTTCTCCTGCTGTAAAAATGTCGGGATCAGACGTTTGCATGTAATCGTTGACAACAATTCCGCGTTTGCATTCAATCCCCGAGGCTGTTGCGAGTTCAATTGCCGGCACGGTTCCGATGGTCATTACGGCAACCTGACAAGCGATTTTCCGTCCTGATTTCAAGCGGATGCCGTCTATTTTTCCTGTTCCTGTAAAAGTGGAAACCTCGTCGTTGAAGTAAACATTCACGCCGCGTTCATTCAGGTCCTGATAAAGCAGCTCGCTGGCAACCGGATCAAGCTGGCGTTCCATCAATCGTCCGCTCCGCTGGATAACGGAAACCTTTACATTCATTTCCCGGAAAGAAGCAGCCAGTTCAAGACCGAGAATCCCGCCGCCGACGATTACCGCATGGGCATCCGGCTCTTTCAGTAACGGCAGCAGCGAATCCGCATCCAGCCGGGAGCGCATGTTGAATATTCCGGCAAGATCAGGAACGCCTTTCGGCATAAAGGCACGGCTTCCCATGCCCAGAATCAGTTTGTCGTAATGATGTTCTTCGCCGTTATTGTCCGTAAGTACCCGGTTTTTACGGTCAATATGAACAATGCTTACGCCTTTGTGAACAATGATGCGATTGGCTTTAAACTGATCTTCGCGCAGCTTCACCAGTTGTTCCCAGGATTGCACGCCGCTGATGTAGTCGGGCAGGAGCACGCGGTTATAGAACGGGTAAATTTCTTTCGAGAAGACATGGATTTCATCTTCCTGATTCAGCATGCGGTACGAATTGATAAACCCCAGCCCGGCAGAACCCGCCCCGATGATGATGATTTTTTCAGCCGGTTTTTGATAAGCAACAACTTCAACGGCGGAAAACTTGAAATCCGGTTCTTTTGATTTCGGATCCACCAACGTGTTCGTCAGGTTATTGGCACGGTTCAGGCTGCTGCCGAGGATTTTTCCCCAGTGCATCGGCATAAAACACAATCCCGGCTTTACATCTTCGGTAACCTGTGCTTTCACACGCACTTCGCCGCGCCGTCCAAGTACGGTTACAAGCTGTCCATCCGAAATATTTCTCATTTGGGCATCTTGCGGGTTAATCTGCAGAAAAGGCTGCGGAATATGCTGGTTAAGCTTGGCTACCCGTCCGGTTTTGGTCATCGTGTGCCATTGATCGCGTATCCGGCCCGTGGTAAGCACGAGCGGAAAATCAGGATCAACCGGTTCCGAAGTATTTTCATCCGCCACACCAAAAATCTGCGCCCGTTTGTCAGCCGTAAAAAACCGCCAATCCGCAAACAATCTTTTAGTACCAGTAGAATCGTAAAATTCAGCACTTGCCAAATCTTCCTTTCCTCCTTCTTCCTTTCTTCCTTTAAAAGGCCACTGCACACTTCGTTGCTCTCGCAGCAAATCATAACTGACACCCGAAACATCCACATTCGTGCCGGCTGTAACTTTCACATACTCATCGTAAACTTGCGAAGGATTGTTGTAGTTGAATTCGTTCCCGAATCCCATTTTCTCTGCAAACCGCCAGATAATTTCAGCGTCGGGCAATGCTTCGCCGGGTGCGTCCAGTACTTTGGGTAAATGCGTGATTCTTCTTTCGGCATTGGTCATGGTGCCTTCCTTTTCCAGCCACGCCGCGGCGGGCAGGACTACGTCGGCATAGGCAACCGTGTCTGCACGGTTGGAAACGTCCTGTACGACAACAAACCGCGCATTTTTCAGGGCCTTTTCTGCCATGTTCAGGTCCGGCATACTCACGAGCGGATTGGTATTGATAATCCAGATCGCTTTCAGACGTCCGTCAGCGAGCGCATCGAACATTTCCGTTGCGGTCAGTCCGGGTTTGTCCGCGATTTTCACCGGACTGTTCCAGAACGTTTCCATTTCTTCCCGGTGCGCCGGATTGGTCACTTCGCGGTGCGCCGGAAGAATGTTGGCCAATCCGCCCGTTTCGCGTCCGCCCATGGCATTGGGTTGTCCGGTCAGGGAAAAAGGCCCGTTTCCCGGCGTGCCGATTCGGCCTGTAATCAGATGCAGGTTAATGAGCGAAAGGTTTTTGTTTACTCCGATAACCGATTGGTTGAGGCCCATGGTCCAGAGTGAGAGAAACCCTGTCGACTTTCCGATCCAGTCTGCCGCCAGTTCAATGTCGCTGGCAGCAATGCCGCAAATGGCAGCGGATTCTTCAGTGGTTCTTTCAAATACTTTAGCCTGAAATGAATCAAAACCGTTCGTATGGTTTTCTATGAAATCAGAATCAATATAATTCTTTTCAATGAGCAAACGGCCGATCGCATTGTTCAGGACGATGTCCGTTCCCGGATTGATCGCAAGATGCAGATCGGCTGAACGCGCCGTGTCTGTCCGCCGCGGATCGGCACAAATGATTTTTACATCCGGATTTGCCGCTTTGTGTGCTTCAATGCGCCGCCATAAAACCGGATGGCACCATGCCGGGTTGGCGCCCGTCACATAAAAAACGTCCGCTTCTTCCATGTCGTCATAACAGACCGGAACGCTGTCTTCGCCCAGCGAAAGCTTGTAGCCTACTACTGCCGAACTCATGCAAAGACGCGAATTGGTATCCATGTTGTTGGAACCGATAAATCCTTTGATCAGCTTGTTGACAAGATAGTATTCTTCTGTAAGGCATTGTCCGGAAACGTAAAACGCAACCGAATCCGGACCGAATTTCCTGATCAAAGCTTTAAAAACGGCTGCTGTTCTTTCCAGTGCCTCGTCCCAGCTTGTACGCTGCATCGGCATGGAACGGCTCAGCCGCATCTGCGGAAAAAGCAGCCTGTCCGATTGGTCCATAACCGTGTAATGCAGGTTCATGCCTTTGGAACACAGCATGCCTTTGTTCGACGGATGCGTTACGTCACCTTCCAGCGTCAGCCTGCCGTTGTTTTCCTTGTGCACAACGACGCCGCAACCCACACCGCAGTAACAGCACGTCGATTTGAATGAGTTGACAGAGGTTTTCATGGTTATGAATCTGTTTTAAATCAGGCTTTGACGGTTTCCAGCGCAGCCGTTTCGCTGGCGGTTGTTTCTGTATTTTTGTTAAAATTGATCAAAGCCACAACGGCGGCAACACAGGCAATGGCGACGCCGATGTATACAAATGCCTGTGAATAACTGATGGAGCTGGATTTGAACAAAAAGCCTGCAAGTACCGCGCCTACATTTCCGCCTGCGCCCACAATTCCGCTTACCGAGCCGATGGCTTTCGGATTGATAAAAGGTACAATGGCATACGTAACGCCGTTCGCCATTTTCAGGAACATGGCAAAAGCAAGCATCGTGATAACCGCCACTGCAAGACTGCCGCTTTGTGCAAAAATGGCAATACCGATTCCTTCCAGCGCCAGCAAAAGCGCAAGCAGACGGCCTTTGCCCGCCATGCCGAATTTTCTGCCGACTTTATCCGCAACAATCCCGCCGACAGCACGCGCAAAAAGGTTCATGAAACCAAATGTTCCGGCCAGCATACCGGCCACTGCAAGTGTTGTGTCAAAGTTTTCAAAAAAGTATAAAGCAGCGATGTTGTCAAAAGTGATTTCTATGCCGAAACATGCGCCGTAAGCCAGGAAAAGTGCCCACGTTCTCGGATCTTTGGCAGCCAGTGCCAGTGTGCCTTTCGTTTTGACGACAGAAGCACCGGAAATGCTTGCTTCATCAAAGTTTCCGGCGGGCGTGTCTTTAGTGAAGCGGTAATACAAAAAGGAGAATATCAGCAGCATCACACCCGGAACGATCATCGCCAGCCGCCATGCAGATTCAGGAAGATAACCCGCTCCGATAAATCCTGTGAAAATAAGCGGCATCACCATATTGGTAACGCCTCCGCCCAGATTTCCCCAGCCGCCCGCCACCGCATTGGCCGTTCCCACGATCTTTTTATCGAACATCACCGATGTGTGAAACTGCGTAATCACAAACGATGCGCCGATTACGCCGATAGCAAGCCGGAACAGTAAAAAACCTTCGTACGAATGCACAAGCCCGACTGTCATTACCGGAACGGAACAAATTCCCATTAACGCCGCATACGTTTTCCGAGGACCCCACGAATCGCAAAGTTTCCCGATTGCAATGCGTGCAATTACTGTCGCAGCAACCGACGCAATCACAATATTGCCGATCTGCTCTTTGGTCAGGCCAAGGTCCGTTTTGATCACCGTCATCAGCGGCGCCAGTCCGAACCAGCCGAAAAAGCAAAGAAAAAACGCCATCCAGGTCAGATGAAACGTCCGCATCTGAATGCCTCTGAAACTGAAAATGTTTAATTTTTCAAGTGGTTTGTTGCTACTGTACATGTGGAATGTGGTTTGGTAAAATGTGAGATGCGAAATGAGTTTTGGGATAAAAGGAGGAAAGGAGTAGGGAGGAAGGGAGTTTTCTAGCTGTTGGCTGTTAGCTGTTAGATTCTGGTTGTAATTCCCTTTTCCTATCCTCCTTCCTCCCTTTTTCCTTCCTCCCAAACAGCCAACCGCTAAAAGCTAACCGCTAAAAAAACTCCGGCCGGATATTGATCATGACATATGCCCAGTTCGCCATTTTCCGGGGATTACTGACCGATTTTACCTGTGCCAAAGTGTTTGTCGGCAGGAAAGTGCAGTAGCCGCCTTGGAAACTGACGGATTTGGTCAGATTATAGGTTCCGATGATATCCAGTTCGCTTCCGAAATTGCCCGGCATTTTTTCGTCATTTGCATTCACAATGTCCGCTGCGCCGGAAAACTGGTGCAGGTCGGCCTGAATGGAAAGTTTTGCAGAGGCGCGGATGCTGGAATGAATGTAAAAGTCGGTAAGTCCGCTTTTCCCGAAGCCGTTGGCTGCATAGAAATAGTCCATCTGACCCCAGAACTTGTGCGGCGTTCCGTATAACGGATCGAAACTGTGGTTGTTTTTTGAGCCTGCCGTTGTGCCGGAAGTGTAATCAAATCCGGGTCCGACGGCGAAAAACCGGTTTGCCGTAAACAGTCCGCGAACGGAATACATGTAAGCGTCCAGGTTTTTTCCGTCACGGTCTTTTCCTGTTTGAAAATAGGCGCTGGCGTTCAGATTCCAGCTTTTTCCGATTTTGGTTTCCAGGTATGGTCCTGCTGTAAGCCGTTTCCAGGTTCCTCTTTCCAGTGCTTTTGTTCCCGTTTCTGAAAGCGAATATTGCTGAAAATCATCTTTGAATAGCAGGAAAGAAGCATTGCCGCGCGCCAGTTTTTTGCCCAGATACGCAAACTGCATGGATTTGTACATGGTACCGATCCCGTTGGTGCCTGCCGGATAACCATTTGGAACGCCGTCGTACAAAGTGCCTGTTTTCAGCTCACGGTTTTGGTTATACGCAGCACCGAGATGTGCTGTAAATCCGGCGTTGCTGTATTTGAGCAAAATAGCATCGTGTCTGCGTGCCTGTTGCAGCCAGTCAAGGTTACCCAGCAGACGGCTGTCGTCATAAAGCAGTTCCTGCCGGCCGATTTTCAGTGTGAAGTCTTTTCCGTTTTTGGTCTGGCTGGTATCCAGCAAACTGATTTCGCCCCAGGCTTCGTGCAGCATCAGTCCGTTCTGGGCCGCGTTCGTTACCCGGTTATTGGTGGAAGCATCCTGTCCCCACACGCGCACATCCTGAGCGGAAAGGTAAAAACGCATCCGGTAACCTTTGTAACCCACATTCAGCCGCGTTCTCTGGGAAGTGAAAAAGGCTGGTTTTTCACCTTTGGACAACGGCGTGCCCTGACCGTGCAGCAATTCTGTTCGGGTCCGTACTTGTCCGGAAAGACTAAGCTGCGCTTGTACCGCAACCGAACTGAAAATCCCTGCCATGCAGCAGCAAACAAGGAAAACTGATTTTTTTACTTTCATAAAGAGGCCGGAATATTAAAGGAAAGGAGTGATGCGGCTTATGAGGTAATGGCTAAAAAGGATTCAAGGTTGTTGATAAAGGGAAAATCTGCTTTGTATAAAATGTTGTTTTAAAAGCTAAAAGCCAACAGCTAACAGCCAACATGCTGCATGGCATGCAGGTATTCCGTTGTGTATTCCGGATGCAGTGCCACCACTTCGCCCAGAATAATGATGGCCGGCGTTCCGATATGGTGCTCCAGTGCAAGCCTCGGCATTTCCCAGACCTGCCCGATTACGCTTTTCTGATCCGGACGTGTTCCGTTCTGGATGATGGCGACAGGCAAATGCCCGCGGCCGAAACGTTTGTATAAACTGCATATTTCCGTCAGTTTGTTCATGCCCATCAAAACCACGACAGTAGCCTTCGACTGGGCGGCAAGTTTCAGATCTTCCGACAGTTCTCCGTTTTGCGTTGTTCCGGTAATTACCCAGAAACTTTCGCTGACGCCTCTTCTTGTAACGGGTATTTCAACCGATGCCGGAACCGCAATGCAGCTGGAAACGCCCGGCACCACTTCCACTTTTATATCATAATCACGCGCATATTCCATTTCCTCATGTCCGCGCCCGAACACAAAGGAATCGCCGCCTTTGAGCCTGACGACATGTCCGCGCTTGCGGGCAAGCCTGACAATCAGCCCATTTATTTCCTGTTGTGAAAAAGAGGCATTACCGGCTTTTTTGCCCACATACATTTTAAGTGCATGCGCAGGCGCAAAATCAAGCAATGCTGCATTTGCGAGCTCGTCATACAGCACCACATCGGCATTTTTGAGTGCATTGATTCCTCTTAATGTAATCAGATCACCGTTTCCGGGCCCTGCGCCTACGAGTGTAAGTTTTGCCTCCATTACTTGGTTGATTAAATGGTTTCTATTGGAAATATGCTAAAAGTAGTAAAAAGTTACTATTGCTATTTCTTGCATCAAAATTATAGTGATTATTTTTAAAAACAATAGATTTGCCAAAAAATATGTTTTAAAATCAACCTGTAAGCAAATAAAAAATTAGGAATTCCTAAAAACACGTTTTAATTTTGACAAAAGCAAATAAAGAAGAATCGGTATTAATATTGGAATGTTTATATATAAAATCAAGGTTTTTATAAAATTATAGTCATTAATAACTATGAATGTGCAATCAACTATCAGAATCGTAGTCATTGGAAATGGTATGGTGGGCTACAAGTTTTGTGAAAAACTCATTGCCCGAAACAAAAATCAGGATCAGTTTTCAATTACTGTATTTGGTGAAGAACCGCGTGCTGCATACGACAGGGTACATTTAAGTGCATTTTTTGCCGGCAAATCTGCGGATGATCTTACGATGGCGCCTACTGAATGGTATGCTGAAAACGGAATCAGGCTCTTTTTGTCTGATCCGGTTGTGGATATTGACCGGGAGGAAAAGATGGTCAGATCGCACCACGGGCACATCGTCAGTTATGACTATTTAATCATGGCAACCGGTTCCGGCGCTTTCGTTCCGTCCATCCCCGGTGTTGAAAAGGACGGCGTATTTGTTTACAGAACCATTGAGGATCTGGAACTGATACAATCCTATGCAAAAAAGGCAAAAAGAGGCGCCGTTCTGGGCGGCGGACTACTGGGCCTGGAAGCGGCAAAAGCATTGCTGGACTTGGGCCTGGAAGAGGCGCATGTCGTGGAATTCGCGCAAAGACTGATGCCGAGGCAAATCGATGAAGCCGGTTCGCGCATGCTGCAAAGCCAGCTGGAAGCATTGGGTTTACAGATTCATCTGAACAAAAGTACGCAGGAAATTACAGGCGGCGAATGTATAAAAGGCATGCAGTTTGCCGACAGTTCCGTTCTGGACGTGGATATGCTCGTGATTTCTGCCGGTATCAGGCCGCGCGACGAACTGGCAAAAATAGCCGGGCTGGAAACGCATCCGAGAGGCGGGATTATCGTGGACAATTCTCTGAAAACGTCCGATCCGAACATTTTTGCAATCGGCGAATGCGCCCTCGCACATCATATGATTTACGGACTCATTGCACCCGGTTACGAAATGGCGGAAGTCGTTGTGACCGGTTTGTGCGGCGGCTCACGCGAATTTCTGCCGTTTGATATGTCCACCAAACTGAAACTGATCGGAACGGACGTAGCCAGTTTCGGCGATGCATTCATTGAAGAGCCCGCATGCAGAACCATTCGTTACGAGAACAAGGCCAAAGGCATTTATAAAAGGATCAACGTTTCTGCGGACGGGAAACAGCTGCTCGGCGGAATTCTGGTGGGCGATGCAGAACAGTATAATATGCTTCTTCAGACGTGTAAAGGCAAAACAATCCTTCCGCCGGACCCGGAAGATCTGATCCTGGGATCGCGGGGCGGGGAAGAAGCGGGTGCCGGCGTCATGAGCTTTCCCGACGATGCATTGATCTGTTCCTGCGAGGCGGTGACCAAAGGCATGATCTGCCATGAAGTAGGCGCAAACGGGCATACGACAATGGATGGCATCAAAAAATGCTGCAAAGCCGGAACAGGCTGCGGAGGTTGCGTGCCGATGGTCAAAGATCTGATTCAGGGTGTATTGAAAGAAAAAGGCGTTTACATCCGGAATGTGGTTTGTGAACATTTCGATCATTCGCGTCAGGAATTGCTGGACCTAGTGAAAATAAACGGACTGCGTACTTACAATGCCGTACTGAACGAATTCGGAAAAGGCGACGGCTGCGAAGTGTGCAAGCCGCTTGTGGCTTCGATTCTTGCCAGCTTGTGGAATGAAAATATTCTGCAGAAAGACCGGGCTCCGATTCAGGATTCCAATGACCGTTATCTGGCCAACATTCAGAAAGGCGGGACTTATTCCGTGGTGCCGCGGATTCCCGGCGGCGAGATCACACCCGAAAAACTGATCGTGATCGGGCAGGTGGCGCAGCGTTACGGACTTTATACCAAAATCACGGGCGGGCAGCGGATCGATATGTTTGGCGCGCATCTGGGCGATTTGCCCTCGATCTGGGAAGAGTTGATTGACGCCGGATTTGAAAGCGGACATGCGTATGGAAAATCATTGAGAACCGTAAAAAGCTGCGTCGGGTCTACGTGGTGCCGGTTTGGCGTGCAGGATTCGGTGAGTTTTGCCATTGAAGTGGAAGACAGATACAAAGGCCTGCGCTCGCCGCATAAACTGAAATCGGCGGTTTCGGGATGCGTGCGGGAATGTGCCGAGGCGCAAAGCAAGGATTTCGGGATTATCGCTACGGAAAAAGGCTGGAATCTGTACGTATGCGGCAACGGCGGATCCAAACCGCAGCATGCGCAGCTGATTGCCACCGATGTGGACAAGGAAACCTGCATCCGTCTGATCGACCGTTTTCTGATGTTTTACATCAAAACCGCCGATCCGCTGACCCGTACCGCAACGTGGCTGAACAAAATGGAAGGCGGCATCAATTATCTGAAAGCGGTGGTTGTGGACGATGTTTTGGGAATAGGAGCGGAGCTGGAACGCGAAATCCAGATGCTTATCGATGTATACCAATGCGAGTGGAAGGAAGTTGTGGAAAGTCCGGAACTGCGCAAACGGTTTTCACATTTTGTAAACGTGCCGATCAAAGATCCGTCTATCCAGTTTGAACCGATGCGGTCGCAGAAAAGGGTAAAAGAGTGGAGTTAAGCTAAAAGCGGTTGGAGATGGCGGTTGGTGGTTAGCGATTGGCTGTTAGCGATTGGCTGTTAGTTGGCGAACCTTGGTTTTTACCTTCCTCCAATCCTCCTTTCTCCTTCCTCCAAATAGCTGCAATTCAGCAGCAAACTACTCAAAACTGATCAATTATTACATAAAAGCAAACCGCTAAAAGCCAACAGCCAGCAGCTAACGGCCAACAGCTTAAAAAATCAAACCATGAATACAATGACCGAAACCGAAAGCAAAGTAATCTGGCATATGGCCTGCCATGTTGAGGATATTCCCGAAGACGGCGGAGGATGTGCGTTTATTGAAGGAAAACAGATTGCCATTTTCAATTTCGCAAGACGCGGCGAATGGTTTGCAACGGATAACGAGTGTCCGCATAGGCAGCAGATGGCCGTGGCAAGAGGCATGATCGGCAGTCAGGAAGATGAGCCGAAAGTAGCCTGTCCGTTTCACAAAAAGACTTTTTCATTGCGCAGCGGGCAATGCCTGAACGACGAATCCTACAAGATCAGTACATTTCCTGTGATGGTAAAAGAAAATCGGGTGTATATTGGATTGTGAAATACAATCCTATGGAACAGGTTGATAAACGCGTAGCCGAAAGTCTAACGCGTTTTTATGTTGTAGCGCTGCTGGTAGTCGCTTTTCTCACACTGGGCGGTTTGTACCTGATCCGGAAAACGATCCTGAGCCTGAATTACGACAGCCGCATTGTGAACGTGGCGGGTCGCCAGCGCATGCTGAGCCAGCGGCTAACAAAACTGGCTGTGCTCAAAATGGAAAACATTGCGCACAGTGATTCCGCAGATTTCGATTCGTTGCTGCATGTTTGGAAAACGAGCCACGAGCAGCTCGCCAGCCGCAAACTGCCGGTTGAAAAAAACGTCACGGTCTGGAAAAGCAGCGTACTGGACGAAATGTTTGTCAACCTTCAACCCGTTTTTGATGAAATTTACTCAGGTTTTAAAATCATCGGAAAAAAAGACGCAGCCAGCGAAGCCAAGCAAAATGCCCTGAAACTTATCCTGAAAAACGAACCTGTTTTTCTTGCCGGAATGGATAGGATCGTTTTCCAGTTTGACAAGGAGAGTTTTGCAAGACTCCAGAATCTGGAAAAAATAGAATGGATTCTGGATATCATGACCATTATTGTGCTGCTTGCGGAAGGGTTGCTGATTTTCAGGCCCGTTGTAAATACGACAAGAAGGGCGATCAGAATGGTCAGAAATTCGGAACTGGCTTTGCTGAAATCGAACAGCGAACTGGAAAAGAGCAATGCGGAACTGATCAAGGCGCAGAAGGAAATTATCCGCATAGAAGAGGAAAAGTACGAACTGCAGCTTGCAGAAGAACGAATCCGGTCGGCTTCGTTGATTGAAGGGCAGGAAGAAGAAAGAAAACGGTTTGCAAGAGAATTGCATGACGGCATCGGGCAGATGCTGACGGGACTGAAACTGCATGCGGAAAAACTCGGCCAGAACCGGTTTGCAGATGAAAAGCAGCAGCAGCGCTTTGAACAGCTTGTGAAACTCATCCAGGAAACGATCCAGACAACGCGCCGGATTTCTTATAACCTGATGCCTTCCGTACTGGAAGATTTCGGACTGAAAGCGGCATTGAACCTTTTGTGCGAGCAAACGCGCGAATCTTCGGGAATAAAGGTAACATTTGATGGAAACGAAGAAAAGGCCGAACTGAGCCAGGCCATGACGATCGGCTTGTACCGGATTGCGCAGGAAGCAGTCAACAATGCCGTTAAGCATGCCAGCCCGGACCATATTCTGGTAACACTGAAACAGGAAAAATACCATGTCACGCTGGAAATTCAGGATGATGGCAAGGGTTTTTTGATTGATGACCTGAAAACCCGTCCGGCCTCATTTCTGGACCACAACGGTATTGAAAACATCAGGACCCGTACCGAACTGATGAACGGAGAACTCAGAATCGAATCCAGGCCGAACGGCGGAACAAGGCTGGAAATAAACATTGACATTTAAAAGGAATCAGGATGCCGATCAGGATATTAGTTGTGGATGATCATTCCGTTGTGCGCCAAGGCGTTATTTCATTGCTGGAAGATGAAGAGGATATTGTTATTGCCGGCGAAGCAGCTGACGGCGACGAAGTGGCGGCCGCGATAGAAACCTGCAATCCGGATCTGATCCTGCTGGATCTGACCATGCCGCGCATGTCCGGCCTGGACGTAATCCGGCTGGTAACAGCCGATTATCCGCGGGTGCGTATACTGGTGTTCAGCATGCACCATAATCCGGATTACATACTGGCTTCCGTTCAGAATGGTGCCGCCGGATATTTGCTGAAAGATACAAGCCGCGATGAGATCCTGAAAGCGGTGCGCAGCATCGCGCAGGGCGAATTGTACTATCCGCCGGCCGCATCCTCCATCATTATCAAAAATTTGCTGAAACAGATTTTTCGCCTGCCACAGCCGGAACCTGAAACCGGCGAAGCGGCGGAGTCTTCTGTCTGGAACATGATTACGCCCCGCGAGCAACAGGTTCTGAAATGTCTTACCGCGGGAATGAGCAGCAAGGAAATCGCGGAACATCTTCAGATCAGTTCCAATACCGTAGCCAACCAAAGGGCGAGCATCATGAAAAAAGCAAATGTGAAAAATACGGCTGAACTGATTTCCATGGCATTGAAATAAGCTGCTCTCCGGCATATTGCCGTTCCTGTCTTTCATCTTATCCGCATTATCACCGTCCCGAGCCTGAAACAGGATGAAAATAGTTTTTGCCATCCTTTCCATTAACAAAGCTTTGTAAGGCTGGATAGATGCACATCTTGTAAAATAAATTTTCTATTTACGTGAATATAAGTGAAGTAATACGATAGTTATTTTAAAATAAACTTGTAAATTACTTCGTGTTAGACTGTAAGGAAAAATAATATTTTCATAAGATGCTCCGAAAGCAGAACTGTTATTCTGTACTCTTTACTGCCCTGTTGCAGATCATTTCTCTTTTTGCCTATCCACAGACCAAACAGATCCATTTCAGGCAGATTTCAACGGAAAACGGACTGTCTGACAACTACACCAAATGCGTTTTTCAGGACAGGAAAGGCTTTATCTGGGTTGGTACCCGCAGCGGGCTCAACAGGTATGACGGCAACGAGTTTAAGATCTTCAGAAACAATGAAAAAGATCCAGCAAGCATCAGTCATGATCTGGTTACCAGTCTGGCAGAAGACAAAAACGGGAACATATGGATTGCGACAGGCGGCGGCGGGCTGAACTTGTTTGATCGGAATAAAAATGTTTTTTACGCCTATAAACAGGCAGCCAGGGATGTAAACAGCATTTCCGATAATTACATCGTCAGTATGGCCGTTGATCAGGACGGGCTGTTATGGCTGGCGACGCCCGGCGGGCTGGATGTATTTGATCCGGTACGCCGCATGGCAATCAAACATTTCAGGCATGATGCTTCTGATAAGAACAGCATCAGCAGCAACAGTATCATGACCGTTTACTGTGACAGGCAAAATAACATCTGGGTTGGAACAACTTACGGTTTGAATCTGCTGGACCGGAAAAACAATCAGTTCGAAAAATTCGTGCACAGCAGCAGCAGACAGGCTTCCATTTCCGGGAATGATATCCGGTGCATTTTTCAGGATAGTCATAACAGGATCTGGATCGGAACCTACGGCGAAGGATTGAACCTTTATCAGCCTGCCGACGGAACTTTCCGGAACTTCACAAACGGTCATTCCGGAGCCGTTTCCATTTCCCGTCTTCATGTAACCAGTCTTAATGAAGTAAAGGGAAACCTTTTCATCGGTACCGAAAACAGCGGTTTTCATGTTCTGGATACAAAGCGCTGGGATTTTACTTCCTTTGTCCATGACGATATTGACAAAAGCAGCATTGCGGGCAATTCCGTAGATTTCATTTACAAGGACCGGCAGAGCAATGTCTGGTTCGGCTTGTACAGTACCGGCCTCAGCGTATACAACAGCCGCAACAATTTCGAACATTACCAGCACAACGCATCTCCCGGAAGCCTTTCCCACAATTTTGTGCATAGCTTCGCAGCGGATATTTACAATAATATCTGGATCGGGACGGATGGGGGCGGATTGAACCTTTTTGACCGGAAAACAGGAAAATTCACCGCATTCAGGTACCAGAAAAACAGACAGGGCATCAGCGGCGATTACATCATGGCTCTGGCAAATGACAGCGAACACAGGCTGTGGATCGGAACCTGGGGCAACGGCGTAAGCATGCTGGATCCGGCTACAAGAAAATTTACTTCGATGAGACACGTTCCCGGGAGAGCAAACAGTCTGAAAAGCGACATCATCTATGCGATCATCCAGACGCCTGACAGGAAAATATGGCTCAGCACTTATGAAGAGGGAATGGACGTGTATGATCCTGCAACCGGCCGTTTCAAACATTATGAGCATATTCCCGGAAACCCGAAGAGCCTCTGCAACAACACGGTCAACTGTTTTCTTGTCGATCGTAACGGCCAGCTGTGGATGGGCACCGAGGATGGCAGCCTGACTGTGTTTGACCGGTCTTCTGACACGTTTGTGACCAAGCGGATTTCGGACAATGAACAGCTGAAAGACAATCCCGTTTTCAGCATGACTGAAGATATGAAAGGAATATTCTGGATTTGCACGCAAAAAGGCCTGGTTCGTTTTGATCCGAAAACAGCTGCTTACAGAAAGTACACGACAGAAGACGGATTGATCAGCAATGTCACGCAGGCTGTTGTGCAGGATAATTCCGGCATGCTGTGGATCAGTACGCTCGGCGGTATTTCAAAGTTCGACCCGCAGCTTCAGACATTCCGGAACTTTTCGGCTGAACACGGTCTGCAGGCGAATGAATTCAAACAAAAATCAGGTTTCAAGGATAATGAAGGCAATATTTACTTCGGCGGAGTAAATGGTTTCAACAAATTCGATCCCCGGCAGTTAACGCTGCTTGAAGATCATTATCCGATTGTTTTAACCGGTTTCAGGATTTTCAATAAAAAGGTAAACGCAGACAGCCGTGAGAAATCGCCTTTGAAACAGGAAATTTCAGAAGCAGATTCAATCCGGCTGACGTATGATCAGTCTTTTATTTCATTTCAGTATGCTGCGCTGGATTACACTTCGTCCGAAAAAAACTACGCCTATTTTCTGGAAGGATTTGACAAGGACTGGAACTTCGTAGGGCATAATAACGACGCGGTGTACACAAACCTGCCGCCGGGCAGTTATGTATTCCGGGTAAAAGCACAGAATATGTCAGGCAACTGGACTGCTGCAAGCAATCATCTTGTCATCATCATTTCACCCCCGTTCTGGTCCACATGGTGGTTCCGTATGGCAGCAATCATGCTGGCAGCTGCTTTGGCTTATGCATTGTACAGGTTCAGGGTCAATTCCATCATCAGACAAAAGGCCGAACTGGAAGAACTTGTCAGGCAGCGGACGAGAGTAGTCCGGCAACAGGCAGAAGAATTACATACGCAGTCGGACCATCTGCAGATGCTGAACAATGAACTTCTGGCACAATCGGAAGAATTACAGGCTCAGACGGAAGAGATTATGGTTCAGCGCGAACAGGAGCAGGCTGCCAGAGAAGAAGCGGAACGCGCCAATCAGGCAAAGAGCATTTTTCTGGCAACCATGAGCCATGAAATAAGAACCCCGATGAACGGCGTCATCGGTATGACGGCCTTACTGTCGGAAACCGAACTGACACAGGAACAGAAAGAATACACAAAAACCATTGCGGCCTGCGGCGAAACGCTTGTGAATGTAATCAACGATATTCTCGATTTTTCCAAGATCGAATCGGGTAAAATCGATCTGGAAGAGCATGAGTTTGAACTGCGGCTGGCGGTGGAGGAAATGATGGATCTTTTCGCGCTTCAGGCTTCCAGAAAAAACATTGATCTCGTTTATCAGATTGATGCCGATCTGCCGGATTTTCTGATTGGTGACAGTTCCAGGTTGAAGCAGATCCTGACAAACCTGATTAACAATGCACTTAAATTTACCGCAAAAGGTGAGGTGTTCGTCCATGTTTTCAAGTCGGCAGAACCTGAAAACGGAGTAATTGGAGTAGGTTTTAAAGTGAAAGATACGGGCATTGGTATCCGGGAAGACAAGATTTCCAACCTGTTCAAAGCCTTCTCGCAGCTTGATTCTTCCATAAACCGCAATTATGGCGGGACCGGGCTCGGGCTGGTTATTTGTGAACGCCTGATCAAACTGATGAACGGGAACATCCGGGTGGAAAGTTCGCCCGGAAACGGCAGTACATTCCATTTTGACATCAGGGCTAAAGTGTCCGGAAAAACGTCCGAAAAGTGCATGGAAGTCCCGGATGAGCAAGTAGTCAAAGGAAAGAGGATCCTGATTGTTGACGATAACCATACCAACTTGCTGATCCTGAAAAACTATCTGGAACAATGGAACTTCATCCCGGTCCTGGCTTCATCCGTGCAGCAGGCACTTGCCATTCTGGCAGATGACGAGCAGATTGAACTGGTCATTACCGACATGGAAATGCCCGGTGAAGACGGGGTGGTACTGGCGCAGGCTGTCAAGGACGGAAAGAACCCGCTGCCTGTTTTTCTGCTGAGTTCCGCCGGAGACGATTCCCGCATCCGGTTTTCTGATTTGTTTGCGGGAATTTTGACAAAGCCCGTAAAAAAAGCCAGCTTGTTCAAAGGCATTTATGCTATTCTGGCAAGCCGGAAAATTACGGCGCCGGTGCCTGTTCTGGATCTGAAAGTCCTGAATGAAGCATTTGCTTCCGAGTATCCGCTGAAAATCCTGGTTGCAGAAGATAATGCCATGAACCAGAAACTGATCAGGAATATTCTGAAACGGATGGGTTACGAAATCGTGATTGCAGAAAACGGCATTGCCGTTCTGGAAGAACTCCTGGTCGGTTCTTACGATGTGATATTGATGGACGTTCAAATGCCCGAAATGGATGGTCTGGAAGCCACCACAGTAATCCGGAAAAAGTACGGGCAGGCACCTTACATCATTGCTTTGACGGCCAACGCCATGCAGGAAGACAGAAACCATTGTATAAGCATCGGCATGGACGATTACATTTCCAAACCCATACGGCTGGAAGTAATCAAAACAGCACTGGCAAAGGCTTTCCGGAACATTCAGCATTATACAGACAGCAATTAAGGTGACTGGATTGAAACAGACCCTTTCATGACCGTATTTACTTTATGATCAATTTGCGCGCCAACATAAACAAACCGGATCAGCAGGCTTTTTTACTTACAGTATCTCCCCGGAAGTTTTTCAGGATACTTGTATTGATTTCGGCGGGGTTTACGATTGTCAGCTATTCATGGCGTATGCTGTGCATTTACGGTTTGGTAAATTCATCCAAACTGGCCCGCATCATGACAAAGTTTGATGTGAATCTGGAAAATAACTTTCCCAGTTTTTATGCTGCGCTTATTCTGCTTTTATCCTCGTTTCTGTTGGCCTGTATTGCATGGGCTTCCAGTCTTCAAAAAGAAAAATATGTCCTGCACTGGAAATGCCTTTCTGCCATTTTCCTTTTTCTTGCAACGGACGAAATGCTTGCATTGCATGACTCCCTTACTGACTACATGCGCCGGGTTTTCCATGCCGGCGGCTTTCTTTATTATGCCTGGGTAATCCCTTATGCTTTTTTCGTGGTTTTTATAGGCTTGATGTACATACGGTTTCTGGCGCATCTCCCTGTCAGAATCCGCCATCTTTTTCTGCTTTCCGGTGCACTGTACGTTGGCGGTGCGCTGGGCCTTGAAATGGTTGTAGGCTTTCTGATAACCTCGCATATCTCAATGGATTCGCTCGTATTTCTGGCCGCGCTGGAAGAGCATACTGAAGAACTGCTCGAAATGCTGGGTATTGCCCTGTTTATTTACACGTTGCTGTTATATATCAGAATGAAGTTCGGGAATCTGGGAGTACAGTTGTCGGATGACTGAAACGGCCCTGCGATACCGTCCGGCACTTTAGATTCGATCTTGATCCGGTTTTGGAATAAAACAAAGAAGCCTTCCAAGCAAATGCTCGGAAGGCTTTCCTGTAATACCGATATCCAAAAAAATTAATTTACTACATATACTCTGATCACCTCCGTTGCTGCTGCCGATTGTATTTTCAGCATATAAATACCTTCTGTAAGTGACAGATTCGAGATATCTATTGTTGCTTTTGAACCCGCAGTGCTTTGTTTCGGTGCATTGATTTTGTACGTTCTGCCGGTCTGGTTAATCAGCTCGAGCGTAACATTGTTGGTATGCTGTTCCGAGAATTCAACCGTAAACGATTTCTGAACCGGATTCGGATAGATCGCGGATTTTTTCAGCTCAGCCTTCGTTTCCGGGTTGAAAATTTCCACCTGACCAGTCCTTGCAGCCGTTGCAGTTTGCGGCAGTACTTCAATGGCCGAGATCTTTGGCAAGTTCGCCGATCCGCTGGTGAAGTTGATGTTCAGAACACCGTCTTTTACCGTTACTGCAAAGGTTTCGAGTATCGGACGTACAGCGCCGCCTGCCTTGGCGTAGATGTCATAGTTGGTCAGCTTGCGGCTGCCTTCAATGTCTACGTTGAACATACGCTTGCCTGTTCCGCCTGCTACTTTTCCGGGAGCTCCAAACCACGTTTCTGCAAAGTGCAGGACTACGTTCATCGTTCCGTTTGTAACCGGGATGCTGTAATTGAAAGCAGCCGAAGAACGTTCCGAACGATACAGTTCATCGTTGGTCGTATTCAGGATATCCACCGTGCTGGCAAGTGTCGAAGTACCGTTAGTGCCTGCAAAATACTTGTCAGCAATAAACTGGCGTCCGTCTGCTGTTGTAAAGGCAGTGGTTGCACCTGCGTTGATGCGGATAGCCGCAGCAGTCGTTGTTGTATTACCCACGGTGACGGTGATGGTTTCCTCATCAGACAAGGCGGGCGATCCGTTATCGGTCACTTTGACGGTGAAGCTGAAGCTGCCTGCCGCGGCCGGTGTCCAGCTGAAAGCGCCCGTTGAGGCGTTGATCACAGCACCTGCTGGCGCGTTGACCAGCGAGAACGTCCTGCTTTGTCCCGGATCTGCATCCGTTGCCGAGGCCGTAAAGCTCAGCGCTTGTCCTGTGGTAGCCGTTTTGCTTCCGATCACTGCCAGCTCGGGCGCCGCATTGGCCGTTGCGGTTTGCGGCAGCACTTCGATGGCCGAGATCTTGGGCATGTTCGCCGAGCCTGAGGTCAGGTTGATGTTCAAAATGCCGTCAGTGACTGTCACCGTAAAGCGTTCGAGCACCGGGCGCACCGCGCCGCCTGCCTTGGCGTAGATGTCATAGTTGGTCAGCTTGCGGCCGCCTTCGATGTCCACGTTGAAAAGGCGCTTGCCGGTTCCGCCGGCCACCTTGCCCGGCGCACCGAAGTAGGTCTCCGCAAAGTGCAGCACCACACTGACGGTTCCGCTGCTGACCGGGATGCCGTAACTGATGGTGGCCGCAGAGCGCTCGGAGCGGTAAAGCACATCGTCGGTCGTGTTCAGGATATCCACCGTGCTGGCCAAAGTGCCGGTCCCGCCACTCACATTGCCGTAGTACTGGTCGGCGCTGAACACACGTCCGTCTGCTGTGGTGTAAGCTGCCGTGGAGCCCGTATTGATGCGGACGGCCGCCGTGCTTACCGGAGCACTGCCTACGGTCACCGTGATGGTTTCCTCATCAGACAAGGCGGGTGATCCGTTATCGGTCACTTTCACTGTAAAGGTAAAGCTGCCTGCTATGGCCGGGGTCCAGCTGAAAGCGCCCGTTGAGGCGTTGATCACAGCACCTGCTGGCGCATTGACCAGCGAGAACGTCCTGCTTTGTCCCGGATCCGCATCCGTTGCCGAGGCCGTAAAGCTCAGCGCTTGTCCTGTGGTAGCCGTTTTGCTGCCGATCACTGCCAGTTCAGGGGCCGCGTTCAGCTGCGGCAGCACTTCGATGGCCGAGATCTTGGGCATGTTCGCCGAGCCTGAGGTCAGGTTGATGTTCAAAATGCCGTCAGTGACTGTCACCGTAAAGCGTTCGAGCACCG
>NZ_VCEI01000022.1 GCF_005860765.1 Dyadobacter sediminis
GGGACTATCGCATTAACTGTGTAAACTTTTGAATCGGGGTTGGGCGAAGCTTATAGCCTGACCCTATTTTCAAAAATAGTCAAAAACTGATTCAGGATCATGCCCCAATTCCGGATGGGCATAGTCCATTTCTTCGAAGCCTCTCTAAGGGCTAAATATACGGATTTCATCACTGCTTCATCGGTAGGAAACGACAGCTTGTTTTTGGTGTACTTTCTTATTTTCCCATTCAGGTTCTCTATCAGATTCGTCGTATAAATGATCTGCCGAATTTCTAATGGGAAATCAAAAAAGACGGTTAGTTCATCCCAATTTTCCCTCCAGCTTTTGATAGCATAGGAATACTTGCTGTTCCATTTCAGCTCGAGACTGTCCAGGGCAGCTAAGGCCGCCTGCCGCGTAGGAGCACCATAAATGTCTTTTAAATCCCGGCTGAATTCTTTTTTATCTTTCCAGACCACATACCGGCAGCTGTTCCGGATTTGGTGGACTACGCAGATCTGGGTGGCAGATTCAGGAAAAACAGTCCGGATTGTTTGGGTGAAGCCGTTGAGATTGTCGGTGGCCGTGATCAAGATATCTTGTAACCCGCGGGCTTTCATATCTGTCAGAACACTCATCCAGTAGGCAGCGGACTCATTTTTTCCTAGCCACATGCCTAAGATTTCCTTGTAGCCGTCGCGTTTAAGCCCAACAGCGATGTAAACTGTCTTGTTGACTACCTTACTGTTCTCCCGCACTTTGAAGACAATACCATCCATCCATACTATCAGATAAACGGGTTCCAAAGGACGATTTTGCCAACTCACAATATCTTCTGCTATCCGGGATGTGATGCGGCTGATAGTAGATGTCGAAACTTCAAAATTGTAAACATCTTTGATCTGGTCTTCGATGTCGGAAACGCTCATTCCCTTAGCATACAGCGACACAATCACCTCTTCGATGCCGTCTACCATATTTTCCCGCTTAGGGACGATCATCGGATTGAAACTCGCGTCACGATCGCGGGGCATGCGTATTTCAGATTCCCCATAGCTCGTTTTAACCCTCTTTTTTCCATAGCCATTACGGGAATTAGTACTGAGCGTCTGTTCATGCTTGTCATACCCTAAGTGCCCATCCAGCTCTCCTTCAAGCATTTTCTCAATGCCCCGCTTCTGTAACTGGCCAAGAAAGTCATTGAGCGTATCGCGGCTCTTGAACTGCTTTAAAAACTCATCAGTCAACAAATCTTCTGGTCTCATAAACTGTGTTTTGTTAAAAGTAAAAAATCGGAGTTACAAACCCCGATTTAAACTTTACACAGATTTTGAGATAGTGTC
>NZ_VCEI01000023.1 GCF_005860765.1 Dyadobacter sediminis
TGAGGTGGCTCCAAAAAACGGCACACATTTTTGCACATCCTGATGCAAAATGAAAGACCCAAAAACGTTAAAGACTCGTAGGAGCTATGACGCTGAGTTCAAGCAAGAAGTATTTAGAATGCTGGCTTCTGGTAGAAGCGCTAAGGAAATCTCGGAAGCGTTTGGAATTGCCGAGAATCTTCTCTATCGTTGGAAAAGGATGGCAACAAAAAAGACGAAATCGAATACAGGAGTAAATACCAGCGATAGGACAACGAAGTTGGCTGCCGAAGTTGCAAAACTACGTGCAGAAAATGAGCGTTTAAAAACTGACCGCGAGATACTAAAAAAGGCCTTAGGTCTCTTGAGCCAGTCCGACTCAGGGACGTCTATGAGCTGATTTACTCATTTTCTCGGACACAAAAGATCAGTTCTTTGTGCTTACTTTTTGAAGTGAGCCGGACAGCTTACTACCGCTACCGGCAAGGAAAAACCCATAACGCTGACAAGAAATATAATCGACCAAAGCATGAGATACGGACCGAATTTATTCAGAATTTTAAGCGATACGGTAGCAGACGCATTAAGGAATCCTTGAAACAAAAGGGGATAAAAATCGGCCGTAGGAAAGTTGCTGAAATCATGCGAAAAGAAGGGTTAAGAGCTATTCAGCCACGGAAATTTATTCCAAGAACAACGGATAGTAGGCATGGAAAACGGGTATCTCCCAATCTATTGTTGGGGCAGCCCAAGCCAAATAAACCTAATCAAATGTGGGTTTCGGATATCACGTATATGCCTCTTAAAGGTGGAAAATGGGCGTACTTATGTGTTTGGATCGATTTATTCTCACGGCAGGTGGTTGGATGGCAGTTAGGTGATAATATGCGGGAAAGTCTTGTTAGGGAACCATTGGAAAGAGCTCTTTTGAGGCGTAGGGTAAAGCCAGGTATGATTATACATTCTGACCGCGGCGGTCAATACTTGTCGCATAAAATGAAAAAATTGATCAAGACTTTTAAATTGAAACAGAGTATGTCCCGGGCCGATGATCCATACGACAACGCCTGGGCTGAGTCATTCTGGAGCCGGCTGAAGGCCGAATTGAATATGCCAAAAGGCGGTTACGAGAGCATCGAAAAATTAAAGTCTGCTTTATTTGAATACATTGATGGATATTACAATACAAGAAGATTGCATTCTTCTTTGAACTATTTAAATCCAGTAGCTTTTGAAGCCGAATATTACCGACAAACTGGATAAGAATTGAAGTTTTTAATATTTACTAACCCGCAAAAGTGTAAACCAAAACGGAACCACGTCAA
>NZ_VCEI01000024.1 GCF_005860765.1 Dyadobacter sediminis
TATGATACCTCGATTATGTTAGACCACTAATTTAGGTTTGTTAGTTGTTTTAGGCGCACATTTCAAACAGCTCTGCAGGCTTTTTTCGATCTATTCCCTGGTGCGCTCTGAAATGATATCTATCCAACCAATTTCTAATCCCTGCATATAATTCGAGTCCGGATTCACACGGATTCAGGTACACATACTGGTACTTGATCGTTCTCCAAAATCTCTCAATGTAAATATTATCCAAAGCTCTTCCCTTCCCATCCATGCTAATTTTTACTTTTTCTGCCTGCAAATATTCGATGTAGATCTTACAGGTAAATTGTGAGCCTTGGTCACTATTTATAATTTGAGGCTTTCCATGTCTAACAATTGCCTCTTTGACCACTTCAAGCGATGCATTGGCATCCAAGGTATTGCTTAATCCCCAGCCGACAATATACCGACTGTATACATCGATAATTGCAGTTAAATACATAAATCCTTTCTTCATCGGGATATATGTGATATCAATTTCCCATACTTGATTCACACCTGTAATATTCAGATTTTGAAGCAGGTATGGATGAATATACTGCTTTTCTTTAAGTATTGTAAGATGTCGGCGTGGGTATATCGGCCGTATATTGGCCAAACGCATCAATCGTCTGATCCGCTCATAACCTGCTGAAATCCCATTCTCAAACAACATTGACTGCATAGTCAAAACTCCTGCAGTTGGCTCCTCAAAAATGTGCTTATCCATCATTTGCATAATCCTGAGGTTCTCTTTTGGCTCTCCTTTGGGCTGATAGTAAACCGATGACCTACTGATCTGCATGAGCTTACATTGCTTGCGAATGCTCAGCTCACAGGTATTTGTAATCAGTAAACGCATATCTATGACAGACCCAACCTGTTCAAGCTTTTTTTTAGAAAATCTTTTTCCATCTCTAATTGGCCGATTTTCAAATAAAGCTTATCGATATCTGCATTACTGGCAACTTCTTTTTTCCCACCTAGTTCAAACGCGGCCGCTGAGTTTGCTAGAAATTCCGATTTCCATTGTGATATCTGATTCGCATGCACATCAAACCGAACCGCAAGCTCAGAAAGGGTTTCTCGTTCTTTTAGCGCTTCAATAGCCACTCTCGCCTTAAATGATGAATCAAATTTTCTACGCATCTTTTTCATTATTTTATCCTTGTTTAAGTTACTAAGTTTTAACTAAACAAGTGGTCTGAATTTGTAGAGGTATTATA
>NZ_VCEI01000028.1 GCF_005860765.1 Dyadobacter sediminis
TCTTGAACTGCTTTAAAAACTCATCAGTCAACAAATCTTCTGGTCTCATAAACTGTGTTTTGTTAAAAGTAAAAAATCGGAGTTACAAACCCCGATTTAAACTTTACACAGATTTTGAGATAGTGTCGACCAAAAATACAGTAATTGGATTTGGGTATTAGTAGGCTTTATTGTCTTAGTGATATTTGCTATTCTTTAAATATCTAAAAAATGCAAAATCTTGATAAATCCTATCAAACAATTTATTACATAACAAAACTAGAAATTTGCCACTTTGTTCTAATAAGCCTTTTATGTTAACTAATTATTATGGAAAAAGTGTATCGTCCTGTTTTTACCTTACAGTTTTTTGTGATAATCCTGATTAAACTTTACGCTTCTTTTTTGTTAGTACTGCAATTGGCTTACACCTAAATTTTTTAATACTGGAATTACTTTACAAGTATAGTATAAGCCTTTTTCTGATCTAAACTTTGCGGTTATAATTTGCTACTGGCTTTGAACATTGTTTCTTGTAATCCCCCCATTAAAATGGGGGTTATAAGAAATAATGTGGACATCGAACTGCCTTATTATACTTCGATCGGCTCTGCTTGTCTTTTCTTTTTTCGCTGGTAACTTTTCCAGCGCTTTGATAATACCCCTTCATGAGCATGCGCCTGGTCAGGTGTTAGGTAATCAATACTGGCGTGGGGCCGTTTGCTATTATAAATCTGAATGATTTTTGTAATAGCCTTCAATGCTTCTTTGTGATTTTGGTAAATCCGTTTCGGATAAAATTCATTCTTTATAATTCCATTTACCCGTTCTGCAAGTGCATTGTCATAGGGACTGCCACTTTGTGTCATACTGATCGCAATATTTTCGTCTTCCAAGATACTTACATATTCTGCCGAGCAATACTGGATTCCTCTGTCGGAATGGTGAATCAGAAAATATGGTGAATCAGAAAATATGGTGAATCACGCTTTAGCCCTGCAATTGCCATCTTCAAAGCGTTGACACACCCCACTGCCTCTAAGGTATGATAAAGGTCATACCCTACAATCTTTCTTGAGAATGCATCTGTAATTAGACTTAGATAGCTAAATCCCTCCAAGGTTCTGATATATGTTATATCACTCACCCATAATTGATTGGCTCCGGTTACTTCCAGCCCTTTAATTAAATTAGGATACTTTTTTAGCCAGTGGTGAGAATCTGTAGTCTTTACAGTCCGCCTTCTTCTTCTTCGAATTAAGAGGCCATGAAATCGCAGCAGTTCAAACAACTGATCTCTTCCGATTTTAATACCGTGTTGCTCTAGGTCAGGCATCAATAGGAAAAGAAGCTTTCTGGTTCCTATCAGTGGAATGTTGTTACGATATTCTCTAACATAGGACAAAACCAACATGTGTGCTATGGGCGTTTTCTTTTCATGCTCTGCTGCATCGTAATAAGCCTGACGTGTTACACCAAACAGTTCACAGAGACTTCCCAGACTTTCCTGCGGATGTTTCTGCCTCATTTTCTTTACTGTCTGGTACCAGGCTTTTTTCGGATCTTAATGTGAAGTTCTTGTTCACTGACTTCAATCATGGTCTGCAATCCGCTAATTTTCAGATTAGCTTTTTCAAGTTGCTTTGTTAAATCTTGCACCTGTTTGGCAAGAATCCGTGTCTTTGAACTTTCAGTCATATCACTGATTGCTTCTTCGGCCACCTCGTGTGGCTTTATAGCAAACGAAGAAAAATCAGTTATCCATGCACTAAGAGTGTTTCGACTTAGACCGTATTTTTTTGCACATGCTCGCTGACCAATTAATCCCGAATTTACTTCATGGACAATCTTCCTTTTTTTCCTTTCGCTTAAACGCTCTTATGGTTTTCAATTTTTGACTGTAACTTTCTTCCCATTTGTTTTCATCCTTTTCTGCTTTAGTGTAAAGCTATATCAGGACAATACACGTAACCTACGGAAGCAATTTTCAAGGTACAAAACTGAATACTGGTAGCATCTTATTATCTTATGGGAAAGTATTTAAAATGAGCATTTGTGTATAGCCTATGATCTCAATTTTGGGAAGTATTACAGAGATAAAGTTTAATCCAATATATTAAATTATTTGATATGCTAAAAGAAAATTATTTATCTCCATCATGTCTGCCATGTTCAATTTTCGCACTATGTTTTGCCGATGTGTATTAATTGTATGAATACTTAAAAACAATCGTTCACCAATCTCTTCGCTAGTTAACTTTTCACCAATCATCCTTGCTATCTCGAGCTCTCTTTTGGTGAGGTTATCAAGTTTCCTCAAGAGGCCAGACTCATTATCGACTTCGTATATTAGATTATCATTTCCATCAGTTAATCGTAAGTGTTGGCGATTATTTCGTTTCAAATAAGAAATATTCGAGATCATTGCGAGGAGAAGAGATATATTGCCAGTTGGATCTCGTTTTAATATTACTCCCTCTTGTAGAATTCGCACCATTTGCCCATCAGGGCGAATCATTCTAAAATCAAAATACGATTTAAAATTAGCGATCTTATCGTGCGAAAGAGTGACTACATAATCGGTCATAACTTTAGACATTTTCTCTAACCCCCGATAATCAGATGATTCAAGTTTTGACAAAAAGAAGGCCACTCCTTCCTTAAGAAATATGTCGTGGTCCCAACCAATAATGAGTTTTAAATCCCCAATTGTGCAGAGATAACGCATGGAGTGAAGATCAATGACTGCAACTGATGCCTTACGAAGACGCAGAGTTTCCTCCAATAAAGGGCTTGTCCTAATTAGATCATCAAAAAAGTTAATCTCTGAGCTAAGAATATCTGACTTCCAAACTTTGCGAAAAGAACATAAATCAAAAAATTTTGTCACTGTTTTGCTCAATAAGGTGAAACTCTCTACAAAATACTGAATTGCCAGTATTGTAACAAAGCTTACGCGTTATGAAATTTACAAGTCGATCACCTGACCTCCCCAAGAAAACTGGACAATTTATAACTAAAGAATAACGGGGAAGTGATATTATAAATGGTACTGTAAATCTACTTATCTCTTATGATGAAATTACTTCTTTCGTTATTGGGCTTATTATGCTCAACCCAATTATTTTCTCAGGATTCAAAGAATTTTTATGTCGAATGCTCTGATGCTGGTACCATCGCTGAAATAGAACTATGGGTTAGCAACAAAGGCTATAAAGTATCAAGAAACAAGAGTACCGCTGATTACACAATTTCATGCATGGAAATTAAAAGATCATCTTTACGGAGAAACCTTGTCTTTATTTCTATTCTTGATAATAAGGATGTAGTTGTAGGGCAAACCAAAACGGTTTATGCATATAACAAAAAGAAATCATATGTACTGTTAGCAGAACTTGAATTGGACGGTATAATCAAGAAAGCAATTGCAAAGGAGGATTCTAATACTTTCCGTGCAGTGTTTAGCGACACTTTGTTAACCATTGTACGATCAAAAACAGAGGTTGTAACTACAAGATCTACTGTGTCATTTACCGGTAAAAAAAGTAATGAAATTAAATACTATTTTGAATTTGAAAATAACCCAGTTAAAGCGAAATTCAAAGATTACCATGGAAATATATACAACGGTAAATTACCTGATTCCAAAATGATCGAGGTAAATATTTTACCTGACACGACCATCAAGGAAACGATGACATACAAAGTCCAACTTTATTACAAGTTGAAAGACGATTCCGATTTCAAGAAAGATAAATTATTTACTATCAAAGTTTTGGCCCAAGAAGCTGTGACCCCGATCCCATTCCATAAGAATGAGTTGATTTTATTTGCGGGTACTACCTATGATCATTATAATCCCGGAAATAAAATCTCTGGTCTTTCAATTGAGCCAATGTTTACCACTCAGGCAAGTAAATACGTATGGTTGAGATTCGGAGTATTTATTCATCCAAATTTCACGCGAGATTCCTCAAATTCTTTTACTCGAAATTATTACTATCGCTTAAAGAATGAAGAATTGGTGAATAATAAAACAACGATAGGTAGGTATTCCACCTCCCAGAGCTATGCTAGTAAAATACAAAGTATTGGATTTTACACAGATTTGATTTTTACAGATCCAAAATCAACATTAGAAAAAGGTGTGAGGATTTCTCCATTTATTCATGTTGAAATTGTAAAAAGGATAATAACGCCAACATCTGTATTTTCAAGTAGTAGGACAGATACTCTTTTCTATAACACGGATCTTATCAAAGATCCAAAGTACGTAAATCTTTCAAGACCTGATACCAGTTTGAACGTACTTAGAAGATATACAAGAGATCAACTTTTTCTCTCAGTAGGCTGGATTACAGAAATCAGCTTAAAGGATGCCTATATATTCTTTCAGCCAATGTCTGGCATAAGAGCTCAGTTTGTAGGACAATATGTGCCAGGATTGCCGAAAAAGGAAGTAAAACTAACCTTAGGCTATAAGTTTGCAATACGCTATAAAGAACTTATAAGTTTAGCGATTGATCATCGGGATTTCCTGAGCCGAGATGAATATTTAAATATCTCTATAGGTGTTCCAACAACAATCGCAAAATTCACAAAGAAGTAAAAAGATTTCCTCTTTGTGAGTTTATATAAAAGCCACTTTTAGAATTACCTTTGTATTTTTCTTTCAGTCCAAGTGACCTCACCTCAAAATGTAATACAGTGACCTTCCCCCGCAAAACCGAATAGCTTAAACTAGAAAAAATTACTGCTGATTCTTATTTCCCCATCGGAACCAGCACGCCAAGGTGAACCGATGTGCCACGATTGTACATTTTCAATTCTTCAACCAATGGTCGAAGTCCAAGATGGTAACGTGCTTCTCCCAAAATCTTAAGGGGTATTGTAGGATAAGCAATGCCTGCGCCACCTATATAACGTACGGTTACATTGTATTAATATTTTTCCCAAAGATTAGTTAAATCTTGTGTTAGAAGAAGATAAACTAATTTCTTGATACCAATTTAAATTACTTGCTTGTTTGCAAAAACGATCGATTAAATAAAATTATCCTTGCCGTAATTTTACAATCTTTAAGCAATAGGTATTTTGTTTCATGTTGTTGTTTGCGAAATCAAATTTCATTTATTTGCAAACTCAACGAGTTTTGTGAAACAAATATGAAGTTTGGCTACATCCGCGTCTCCAAGGACGAACAGAATCATGAATTACAAGTTGATGCCTTGAAAAGGGAGGGCTGTGAGAAAATCTTTACAGAAAAAATTTCCGGGGCCAGTAAACATCGGCCCGAGTATGAGAAGATGCTTGAACAGTTAAGGCCGGGCGATGAAGTAAATGTCTGGGACATTGACCGGCTTGGACGAACCACATTGGAGCTCATTGTCCTGATCGATACCTGGAACCAAAAAGGCATCCTTTTCAAAAGTATAAGTCAACCATTAATTGATACGACCACGCCCCACGGAGAATTCATCTTTCAATTGTTTGCCATTCTTTCTCAACATGAGCGGAAAAGATTGATTCGTCGTACTAATGCCGGACTCGAAGCTGCCAGGGCTCGGGGCCGGGTAGGTGGTCGGAAGAAAGGGCTAAGTCCCCGTTATGAAAAGATTGCACCACTGGTGTTAAAGGCGTATAAAGACGGAAGTACAATCCGCGACATCATGCAGGCATTTTCCATTCCATCTTCGGCAACTGTTTATAAAATTTTAAAGGGTAGGATGGACCTTGGAGAACATATTGATCTACAAAAGCTATGATTGCTACTATAACCATGTAGGTAATGGTTGGCCGAAATGATGTTTATATGGGATCACAATTAAATAACGTACAAATCCATCTTCATAATTCAGTTTTTAAAGTTATGCAAAAGGACGATTTTTCTGCATAATGCAAAGTTAAATCGGATTTGCCTCTTAATACATTCTGTCTTGTCTCTGGTTATTAATATGCTAAATATGATATGCAATTAGCTTATTTAGAATACAATCCAGCTATTTATTTTTTAGAATAAAGCGATTGCAGATCGAAACAAAAAGTGCTGGATCACTCATCCAGGGATCATGACACGCTCCCTTAATCGTGTATAATTCGGCTTTTGGGAAAATGTTCATGTATTCGTCGGCACAATCTATTTGACAGGTTCTGCTACCGTTAAAAAGGAGAGTAGGAACGACAATGTTGCGAAGACTATCTACGATTGGTGCTGAGTGAAAACTATCCCTTGTTTCAAAAGCCGGAGCTTCTATGTACATTTCAATTTCTTTAAATATCATAATAGTTTCCTCTTTGGTTGATCCGTCAGTATGATGCCGGATCAAAGTTCCAAATTCGGTTTGAACTTGTTTATGAGATTTGACCGTGGGGCGGTAAGCTTTTTTGTGGTAGACTTCATTCCTTCCCTCCCAGTGATAGGTACCGGTAAGAATAACACCTTTGACATCCTGTGGATGTTTGTAGGTATAAATCATAGCTAATGTACTTCCCCAGGATGAACCAATTAGAAATACCTTTCTTTTTGGTGAGAAAGTCTTTATAACTCTTTTTAAATCCTTTACATGTTCCTGCCAAACATAGGTGGTGTCTTGCTGGCTCCGGCCACAACCACGCTGATCATAGTATACGACAGAACAATATTTGTTGAGAGAGTCTAACTCCGGACGCAGGTATTCATGTTGGACACCTGGCCCACCGTGTAATACAATTACAACCTGTGACTTGTCACCCAGCTTCCAATATGCCAGTTGGGGAATACCTTTTACAAAGCCATCCTGGCAAAATGCTTGAAACGTGCAAGTAAAAAACAGCAGGGTGATTATTTGGAAGCGCATAGATCTCAACTATTTAAGCTGTTACAATTTTACTACAAATAGATTGAATAATCATATTTCTTAAAGTACAAACTTACTGACTTTATAACTTTAAAGTTCGTTGAGGATATGGGAAAACGCTTGTTTTTCAAGCATGTTTGAAACAGCAATTTTCTTAGGAGTATCGCTTTTTAAGATTGACACAATCAATTTATACACCAAATGTTAGGACTTAGACCAACATGTTAAGCGTATGGGTTGAATAAAGGCAAACGGTTCACCCTAGTAGGAGTTGAATATAAATTTAAGATTGGGAAATAAAAATCTGTGAACCTTGTTTTGCAGGATTTCCATAAGAGAAAAACCTATAAATTTTTACTCCGTAGTACGGTCTTTAAACACCGGCTAAATGTTGCAGGAGTTGTTCCCAGGTAAGTGGCAATATAATGATCCGGAATTCTTCGAAAGAGTGATGACGGGTGACTGATATACGCTTCTATGCGCTGCTCAACAGAAAGGTATTTAAACAACTTGACCTTTTCACTAAAACTTACCAGCCGCTGTTCGAGCATTTGCATGATCAGATTGGCTATCAGTACATCTTCTTTTGCCAGGTTCCGGTATTCTTCGTAAGACACAGAATACAGTAGGGAATCTTCCAGTACTTCAAGGGCTTCACCGGATTTTTGACGTGTGAAAAAGCTCTCTGCAATACAGGCAATTTCACCTTCTGCAATGAGCCTGGACGTGATATCCTCTTCATTCATTACATAATAAGAACGCATTACGCCTGAATGAAGAAAATAGATGCTATCGTTTACCTGTCCGATGTTGACCAGTATTCGCCCTTTACGCACCTTGTAAGGAGTGGCCATGGAAGGGAACAGCTCCTTTAACCGGATGAATTCAGAGGAGCTTAATGTTTCTGTGAGCAGCTGTAAAGGTTTGAAGGCATACATGGTTAATTCTTTGATTGAGGTCGGCCATTTTGTTGTCCTGCGACAAGTAAAAGTGATGTTTAATCGCAAGATAAAAATGTTTGGGGTCCATTTAAATTTGTAACTGAAAAATAAGCTCTTGTTACCTAAAAGGATGACAAAATTCTTCCTCTTTAAAAATATTGAACACCATGACCATGAAACTAACTAGAAACGGTATGGCATGTCTGATTTCCGTTGCAATATTATGTAATGGCTGCAGTTGGAAAGATGTTAGGTCTGAATTACCGGATGCAACACAGGAAGGAAAAGGAACATTTGGCTGCAAAGTTGATGGCAGGGTATTTGTGCCGCGGTCCAGTTTAACAATGCCCGGAATACGATTTTCATATGATCCTACCTGGAACGGAGGAACGCTGAGTATCAAAGCCAAATACTGGTTTCGTGACAGCAAAGACATTAATATTGCTACAATAGAAAACGTATCCATATCGCTTGGCAGAG
This sequence comes from Dyadobacter sediminis, assembly GCF_005860765.1. Lineage (GTDB taxonomy): Bacteria > Bacteroidota > Bacteroidia > Cytophagales > Spirosomataceae > Dyadobacter > Dyadobacter sediminis. The sequence continues at coordinate 8,237 of NZ_VCEI01000028.1, forward strand.
TATCCAAGCCAGGAAGATATTTCTTTAATAATGCAGACTCGCTGGCACTTGCTGATTATACCATAAGGACTCAGAATGAGAAAGAGGCAATAAAAACAATACGGCATTGCTATTTTGATATTAGTGATACTCGTTCCGGCATATTGAACATCACCAAGCTGGATAGGAACAAAGGCATACTTGCTGGCACTTTCGAGTTTACTTTGACAAGAAGTAATCCGTTGACAAATTGCAATTCAGTTGTGAAAATTACCGAAGGCAGGTTTGATTTGCTAAGCCGCTAAGAGCATATTTATAAAATATTTTTTCCCTTACCATCTTGGAAACAGTAAACTTTATGAAGCAAAATGTCAAACTCTATAATTTGAAAAGAATTATTCAAGTTCTATCAATTGCATTTTCTCTGATTTGCTTCCTATTTATTCTCATTTCTTGCAGTATTTATTTTGGAGACCGCACAACGGTCATCTATGGCAAAGTAACTGATCAAAATAAAGAAGCAGTTGACAGTATTTTAGTAGAAGCAAGTGGCTTATGGGCATTGTACAATCTACAAAATATCAAGCAAACTTATACCGACGAGAATGGAAATTACGAGATGGTTATTGAGGTCCCTAGAAAATATAACTCACTCGATATAGGGATTCCTTATGATATGATTGCAAATTCAAAATTTCAGAATAATTACAGTCATGATATAGTCTGGAAAAATGGTAAACAAACCTATAATTGTTGCATAGCATCCATTGGAGAAAAGACAGAATATAACTTTCAATTGAAGCCTAATAAGTAGTACATACAACTGTCTTAGCCCCTTTTAACTGAAATTAACTATTCTAATTTTTGACAAAACCATTCATGAAGAAGTGTCTAACAGATCAAGGTTCAAGACAGTTGACACTCTGGCGTATCCAAAAATTATAAAATTGTCTCATAAACTCATGTTTATCAAACCTATTGAGTTTTGATTCGTGATACAAGTTTTTGAGATACCATTTCAGGTCAATAAGAAGAAAATTGATAAACCTGTCTCAGTATCAAAATACCTCCGTATTCGCTGACGCTGATGATTCGAAAAGTAGGGAGTCCTTCAATATCAGAGTAGGATCGTCTAAACTGTCAACCGATTTAAGTAGCATACGGTATGTAATTTAGAAATACTAACAAACCATCTTTTACGAATTACCTAATGAAAATGGACTTGTAATAATCACTAGGTTAAAAAAAATAACATTTACTCTAATAAACTATTCTTTAATCATCTTCATCGTATAGAGCTTGCCGTCAATAGAAGTTCTGAGCAGATATATCCCTTGCGGCAGTATCGGAAGGTCATTTAATAAAACGGTTGAGCTGCTAATGTTTTTGAGTTTTCTTTTATAAACCCGCTTGCCGTTTATGGCAAACATTTCGACCTGATCTCTTTCACTGGTACTGACCACATTCAGGATTTCAAGTGTAATATGATTGCTGAATGGATTCGGATATGCTGCGATTTGTGCTTCGGCAAAGTTTTGTTTCAATTGGATGGCCAGAATCCTGGAAGCATTTTGCTTTCCGCTCAGATCCAGCTGCATTAACCGGTAATAAACTGTTTTCAAACCTAAGGACATCACTTCACTGTCGGTAAAGTCATAATTGTTGGTTTGATTGCTATTGCCTACTGCAGCAACTTCTCCTATTTCCTGAAACTGTAAGCCATCGAAGGAACGCTGTATAACAAACTTTTCAGCTTCATATTCCATTACAGTTGCCCAGTCCAGCCTGACACCTTCACTGGTTTGCCGGCCTTTTACGAAAAGCCATGTAACCGGAAGCGGATTGCCGTTGATGGTTATGGTAGCTTCGCAGCTGCTCTTCAATGCTTCAACATTACCGACGTGATCGTTTGCGATGGTAAAAAAGCAGTAGGTGCTGTTCTTTTTACCTTTGAAAACAGTCGACGTACCTGTAATTCCCTGTTCATAAAGTGAAAACGGACTTTCATCTTCAGAAACATACAGGCTGTAGCTTTTTATCCCAGACCCATTCAGATCGTCCTTTCCGTCCCATTCAATTTTTATGGATGTGGAAGAAGTTGAAGCAGTGAGTGGGTTTACTTTGCTGACGGGAAGCCCGGCATCAATGGTGTTGCGCCAGAGATTGGTTTCAATGGTTTCTTCCGTATCAAAGATAATGCTGGCTTTTGCAGTAATGGTGTCCTGCGTCTGGCTTTGCGGGGATGGAATAATGGTAAAAGTTACATATCCTTCCCCGTTGTGTATCAGACTGTCATTAACCGGCAGAAAGCCGCTGTTGGCAGGAAGCGTAGCCGCCAGGCCTGTAACGGGATCAATGCTCTGAAATATCCAGAAAGCTCTCCGGTTGGCAGCATCTAGCCCGGCGGTAACATCCACAAAAATCCCCAGGCTATCCCTTACATCCAGGCGGTTGGTATAAATGCTGGTATTGGCCGGCACTGAAAAATTGAAGCTTCCGAAGCCGAAGTCGCTGATCCGCAGCGAAGCCGGATTCAGCTTTGCATGAATTGGTACGTAGACTGTTACATTCTGCGCCGGTGCGGTCGCAAATTCCGGATCGTTCTCAAAGAGCACTTTATATTCTTGCGTTTGTTTGTAAGATACCCAGTGCAGGCTGTCGTATCCCGCCTGACCAATGATTTCGTTAGGATCGGAAGCACGAAGAACGGGAATGGAAATAGGATCAGGGTTTCCATCTGGACAATTGCCTGCCGGGCAACCGGGAGTGCCGTCTGGGTCGCCGGGGTTGCATGTAGAACTAATATTCTGTGATATTGCTGCCGTTGGTAACAATATAAAAGATATAAATACAAGAAAGATGTTATATATCATGTAATCATATATTTTAATGTTCAATTATGCAAATCACTAGTACTGCTATACTTAATTTTATTTCATTAATCACATGGCCCAAAAATTTCAATAACATTTGGAATGAATCCTGGAATAAAAGATCCTGGTAGTAAATCAACCATATACCAAGCAATAGGAGGGGCTGGTTTATTTTTACATCCCGCTTCTTCATAAGCTTGTTTGTGCTTCTGATAATGTTCTTCTGATGAAAATTTCTTACCATCATTTGGGAAATCGTTGCTATACTGTTTCTGAAGTGATTCCCTTATCTTTTTTATCTTTTCAGAATTACCAGTAGTTGAACAAGCTTCTATTGCATTATATCTAAAAACCCAGCCCATTTTTGGTACAATACTGGAGTGATTATAAAATGCTTTACAGCTACTTGCTTCACCACTTGGAGAAGGTGGAAGGCTACAAGTGGTTTCTTCTGGACTATTTATTGCAGTTATTAAATCGCCTGCGTTTTTGAATAGATTGTATCCGGAAATTGCAGCTAAGGGCAAGCCAATTGTTGCACCTAGCCCTGTTGTGCTTATGATTATACCGTAAGTTGCTCCTCCACTACTTAAAATAATTCCTGGCATAGCATTACTTACACCTCCCCAATTAACCAATCCCAAGGGATCAGTTGCATTAACAACATTATTCCCTACATAAGCATAATTGTTCAGTCCATCCGTAAACTCCAAGGGATCGCGCTGGGCGAAGCGGCCCAGATTCGGGTTCATCTCGCGGTTGCGGTAATGATACGTTTTGAACTGGAATTCGTACTGACGGCCAGTAAACAGAAAGTTGTTAAAGGTTGAAGCTGCTAACTCCTTGTCGGAAGCATTGAAAACGTGCGGTGTGCCGAACGGATCGTACGTGTAATATTCCAGCAATGCACCGGAAGCATCTGTAACGGACTGAACCGAATTCAGATCATCAGTTTCATAGAAGTATTCGCTGTCTCCGGCTTTGGCATACAGTATGTGATCAATTTCTTCGCCATAAACATAGCTTTTGACATTATTGCCGGTGACTTCCTGTATCAGGTTGTCCAGATCATAATAATAACGCGTTTCTGTTCCTGACTGCGTTCTGCTGACCCGGCGGCCCAAAGCGTCATACTTGTAAGTTACTTTTGCGCGGCCTGCCTGGATACTAATCAAGCGGTTCTCGAAATCGTACGCGTAAGTATTTGTGCCGTCGCTTATTAGATTACCGTTTTTATCATAGGCTGGCGGTGCATTGATGTTATTCGTAGTAATTGCGGTATACTGATTGACATGATTCACACTGTAGGTTTTTTCAACAGCGCCTTCCTTGGATGTTGCCCTGTTGCCCAGCGCATCATAAGTATACTGGTTTGTAATAGAAGGAGTCAGTTCACCATCTGTGACTTTGCCCTGGAAAAACTGATTCAGCTGGTAATTATTATCATATGTATATTTTTCTGAACGGGCCGGTTTATGCAGCCGTTCGGTCAGTATTCTTTTATCCGACTTATCGTAATCATAGCGGATATCCAGTACACTTGCCGGTGTAGCCGAAATCGACTTCAGGTTATCCATTTTGTCATAGCTGTAATCCGTATTGACTCCGTTCCTGAAACTTTTCTTTTTCAGCCTGTCGGCGCCATCATACTGAAAACTAACGAGTGTGGTTCCGCTTTCCTTGATTTCGGTTAGCCTGTCCCGGCTGTCCATTTGCCTCAAAAGCTTTATACCACCCGGATAATCGACCGACTTTGTACGATTTGTACTATTGTAGCTGTAAACGGTCGCTTTACCATCGTTATCTTCTTTCAGCAGTTTTCCCGCTGCATCGTATTGGAAAGAAATTACCGCATTTGAATTGGCAGCTTTTACCAAAAATCCGGCTGCGTCATAATCCAGTTTATCGGTGATGTTTTCAGGATAAATTCTTTCAGTAAGCCTGTTCAATGCATCATATTTATACTGGATTTTAATTCCTGAGCCATTTGTTTTTTCAGTAAGCTGGCCATTGGCATCATAGGTGAAATTTCGGGAAGATCCATCTGCATAAACCTGTTTTACAGGTTTGTTCCTGACGTCGTAAGTGTAGGACGTCGTATTGCCTTTTGCATCCATAATCTGGATCAGGTTTCCCTTGGCATCATAAACAAAGCGGCTGGTATTGGATAGCGGGTCAGTGATTTCTGTTGTCCTGTTCAGTTTATCAAAAGCGAACCATGTCGCATTTCCTTTTTGATCGATTTCCTTTATCTTATTCCCGTTTGCGTCATAAAAAAACTGAAATGCAGTTTCGTTGGGAAATGTGGTTTTGACAAGCTGGCCAGCTGCATCATATTGCGAGAGAGTGGCATTGCCGTTGCCATCATTTTCTGAAATTACATTCCCGTTTTTATCATATGTAAATGCCGCAATAGCCCCGGCCTTATCGCTGGTACTGATCAGCTGTCCGTTATCATCATAGGTACTGGTGACTACATTGCCATTCGGCGAAGTTGCCGTTTTTTCATTTCCTGCTGCGTCATACGTATAAGTTGTTACTTCATTTAACGGGTTGGTAATGGTAGCTTGCTGATTGAGGGCATCATACGTGTATTTGGTTGTGCGGCTTAAAGCATCTTTTTCAGACAACACATTGCCATTTTTATCATAGCTCAGTGTAACAATGCCTTTCAATGCATCGGTTATTGTTTTTTTACGATTAAGCTTGTCATAGGTAGTAGCCGTAATATGGCCGTTCTTATCTCTGACGGTAAGCCGGTTGCCCACCTTATCGTATGTGTATTCTTCGGAGTAGCCCAGTGCATCGGTAACTTTGACCAGCCTTTGCAATGCGTCGTAGGCGAAAGCAGTAGTATTTCCATTTGCATCCAGCTCGGCAGTCCGATTTCCCATGGCATCGTAACTATAGGAAGTAACACCACCCAGTGCATCAGTAACTTTGGTTAATTGGTAGAGATCGTTGTATTCAAACCGGGTAATATTGCCATTTTTATCCGTTTCACTCAGCTTGTTTCCCGCTTCGTCATATTCGTAAAATATAGAATTGCCCAGTGCATCGGTAATGGAAAGCGGCTGCCTGCGATTATTATAAGTGTAAGCAGTAACATTGCCGTTCCCATCCGTCTCGCTGATTACATTGCCTTGTCCGTCGTATTCGGTCTGCGTCGAATTACCCATCGGCATGATAGTGCCAATCCTGCGGCCCAGGCCATCGTAGGTGTACTTCGTGGTTTTTCCCAGCGCATTCGTCACAGCAGATTGTAGCCCGAGCTTGTTATACGTGTATGTTGTCACGTGTCCCAATACATTCGTGGTTTTGATCAGCTGGTTTAAAGCATTATAGCTAAATGAGGTTGTGTTATTTTCAGGATCTGTTTCAGTCAGTTTATTTCCGTAACAATCATAGGTATAAGAAGTAATACCACCTTCCGGATCGGTTACTTTGATCAGGTTGCCATTTTCGTCGTATTCGTACCTGGTTGTATTATTATTGGCATTCACATACGTCAGTCTGTTGCCATTGGTATCATAGGTCGACTTTTCAGTAAAATCCAGCGGCTTGCCGATCTGGGTAATATTGCCTTTGGAATCATATTGGAAAGTTGTTTTATTTCCGTTTTTGTCCGTAAAGCTTGTTACCTTGTTGTATGTTAAGTTGTAGGTATAAGTAGCAACCTGCCCGGCCGCATCTGTTTCCTTTATTACGTTCCCGTTACTATCGTACTCGTATGCCGTTTGTTTTTTATTACCGTCAGCCAGTTTGGCAACATTGTTATTTTCGTCATATCCATAATCCAGATTGAAGCCGCAGCAATTGCCCTTTTTTGAAATGACCCTTCCCTGATCATCGAACTGATACGTAGTTACTACATTCTGGCCATTCAGCTGTTCAGCGACAAAGGTTTTAAGCTGCCGGGTTGCATAATTGAAGCTATGGCTGGTTGCACAGGAAACGACTTTTGAAACTGCACCGTTGGCATTGTAAAAAATGCTCATATTATTGCCGCCTTCATCTGTAAACCCTGTGATTCTGGCCGTGGAATCTGAATAATACTGAACAAAATCTCCGATGGGATTGACCACCTTATTCGTATTGCCCAAAGAGTCATAAGCGTAGGTTATTTTTCTTCCGGGCTCGCAGGTGTTATCTGATATTTCAGCAAGTCGGCCTTCCTGCCAAGCAAATTTCACCGCATGCCCCGAGCTGTTACTGAGTTGACGGAGCAACGTATCGGTATAGGCAAAGTTCAGCTGATTGCCATTGGCATCCTGCATTTTTGTAAGTTTCCTGTGTGTGGCATTCTCGAAATAGTAGCGCAGACCTTCTTTGGTCTGTACATAAAATTTGCCGCTTTCATATTCTTTCAAAGCATCATAAATCCCTTTGGGAGCGATATAATTTGCACCCGATTTTCTGAACAGGTCTCTGCGCCCATCTGCACGTTCTATCCAAAATCCGGCAGTGTCGGTCCTGTAAGCCATGTTATAGGTGAAGGTCCAGCCTTTTCCCATGCCCCAGTCTTTGTTGCGCCTGCTTGCATTGTAAGAAAAAGTAATATCGATGGTAAGTCCCCGACCGGGAATTTTCAAATCTGTCCTGCTGTGATAAAGATTACCTGTATAGCTGTTGACTTCAAACCCGTTGGGTACGGGCACTGTGGGGCGCGTATTGTTCTGAGCCTTGGCAAAATGACCGGATATAGCGGCCAGCGTCAGTATCAATATGGTAAAAATCCTTTGCATAGGCAGGCACAGTTAATGCACTTTTATTCAGTTATCACCAGGTCAATAGATGGAACAGTCCGATTATGGGACACCGTGTATATTTTAAAGAACCCGCTTGCGCCCGGCCGGAGGATTCCGAAAGGACCATCGGCTTCCTTGCATTCCAGAACCAGGTCGTTTTTGTTTTCTTTCAGCTGATCTATAGTAAAAGCAATGGGCACATCTTCGTTAAGGGAAAGCAGGTATTTGGTCGGTGCGGGAATGTCTACGGAACCGTTGTTCTGAAAGCTCACAATGAAAGAAGTAACTACGGACAACCTGGCGTTGGCAGGCGTGATGATATCCGTTCCCAGCTGGTCTTCAAAACCGACATTGGAAATCGTGCATACAAATCCGGAACTAGCTCCTGTACTTCCATTATTTCCGGCTGCAAAGATGTTTCCGGGACCTTGTTTGATTGTAAAGGCTTTGGGTAAAACAGTAACGGTACCACCCGGCCTGACGGCTTCCATATCGTACAAACCAAGCGGTTTATTTAGCAAATTGAAGGTTGCATAAACCAGTGTCTGATTAACGAATTGCACTTTGTACGGCTGAATATACTCAGAGGATTTTTTTAATCTGAAAGTCATACCTGCTTCAAAACGTGCACCCGTTATCTTTAAAGTTGCCAGGCCGGTATTGCCGCCCGAAGCCGCATCGACGGTCTTAATACCAAATGGAATGATGGTGGCCAGCAACGTAATGTCTTGTGTACTGAAAGCATCTGCAGAGCCATTTGCCATGATGTAATAAGTTCCTGTTTTTAGAGCAGGAATGATCAGTTCCTGATTAGCCTGAAACGCAGCCGCGGCTACAAACTCGTACTTATTGGCAGTTGGCACGCTGTCTCTCTGAACAAAAAGCCGGTTAACCGCTTTATTCAATGAATCGCCCTTTAAAGTGATCGCTAAAGTTTCCCCTGACAGATTTGCAGGAATAACCAATTGGTAATAAAGCTGATTGTTGTTGCCCAGCTTGGCCGAAGTCAGTTTATTGATTTCAAGCTGTCTGACAGCAATCTTGATTTTGCCCGCCGAAACAGCCTGGTTATTGTTTTCATTTTGTTCAAGAAGGTTGTCAAGGATATCGGTTTTAACAATTACGAAGTACTCTCCTGCGGCAAGGTTGGTCAGCTGTTTCTGAAGGTTCATTTTAGCGGTGTCCTGAACCGAAAGATCAATATTGCTTTCCAATGTACCCAGAAGTACATCTGCAATATCCAGTGAATCATCTTTGGAAATATAAACCGCATCTCTCAAAAATCCAGACGCCTTGTTTGTACCGGCATTGGCAACCGTCCAGCCAATACGGACGTTTTCACCCGCATACTGCTCAGCAGCCGGAACGGTAACTTCCTTTACGATCAAATCCGTGGGCTGTTGCGGGCTAATAAAAATATTAGCGGCCGCAACGTTGTTGTTCTCTTTTCCTCTTTCAAAAACATTGTTATAGCTGTCTGTTTTAAAAAGCAGGTAAAAATTTCCTGACTGGTTTGCCGGCAAAAATGCCTGTACGGTATGACTATATTCCTCACCGGGCGCTAACGCAATAGTTCTCGATGTGGAGACAATGGAAATATCATTGCCCACTTCATCATCAGCAGAAAGAAATACCTGGTCTGTCCAGTATTCGGATGGTGTTGTACCGGTCCCGGTATTTTTAACCTTGAATGTTATGGTTACTGGCTGCGACGCTATGCCTTGATTTGGGGCTGTAAAGCTTAAAGGTACAAGATCGGCGGGTGGAGGAGTAACTACTTCAACCGCATTGCCTCCGCCATCCAGCGTCATGGCCAGCACATTGTTGGACCTGTTCTTGTCATTGAGCTGGCCGAACCGGTCGGAATGAATAATAAAAAACATCTTTCCGCCTGCCTCTTCAGGAACATTCACACTCAGATTTCTGGTATAGCTGGCTTCTCCTCCAAGCGGAGAAGTAATTGTCAGGCTGCCAAGCTGCACATCTGAAGCATCTAGCACAGGATTATTACTGAGATAAACGGCATCTGTCCAGAAAGGAACTGCGGTAAGTTGTTTACTATTGTTTTTCACAGTCCATTTCAGACTTACAGGCCTGCCGGCAGTAACAGTTGTGCTCAGGATCTGCCCGCTTGTAACAAAAAGATCTGTTTCCGGCAATGCAACCAATGCTGTTGATGAAACCGAACGATTTATATTGTTGTTTTCTGCGCCGTTCTCAAATACATTGTCTGCCATGTCTGCCTTGATTACTGTAAAGTAATTACCCGCAGGAAGGTTACCTGTTAAAGTAAATGAAGTCTGTTGCGTATAAGACTGTCCGCTGGCAAGTCTGCGGTTCTGAACAACGCTCCCCAGTGATATCAAAGCCTTTTCATCAACATCAGCCGTAGCAGAAAGGTAAATACCATCTGTCCAGGTTTTGTTAGTAACATTTCCTGATCCACTGTTTTTGACAACATACTGTAAGTTAATAACGGTTCCGAGAGTATCCGCAGCAGGAACCGGCACGGTTACTACTTCCAGATCTGCCCAAGGTGCAAGAGATAAAGTAATCGGAGCAGAAACAATATTGTTGTTCTCTTCCTTTTCAAAAATAGTGTTGCTTTCGTCCACAGCCAGTATCAGGAAGAATTTGCCCGAGAGATTGGCAGGTAATGTAACGGATTCATTTCGGGTGTATTCTCCTCCGGAAACAAGAAACTGGTCCCATTTACTGGAAGTAAGCAGTACATCATTAACTTCCAGTGTCTCGTTTACAGAAAGATAAATTCTATCTGTCCAACTGTTTGTGTAAATCGCAGCCCCGCTTTCATTCTTCACTTTCCACTGCATGGTAATGCTTTGTTCGGATAAAGCAGTGGCAGGGTTGATCAGAGAAACGGGCTTTAAATCCGGATTGCCAATCATTACTTTTTCGGAAGCCGGCGATACATTATCGTCTTCACCCGGATTTTCATAAATACGATCATTGGCATCTGTTACAATATAAAAATAATAACTTCCTTCCGGAAGTGTGGCCGGAACCTGCACAACATGCTGCACACGGCTGCTGGCCAGTGACTGAAGCGTATCGGTACGCCAAAAACTAGTAATAAGCAGTGTTTTATCCGGATCAAAGTTTTTCTCAGCAGAAATATAAACTGCTTCATTCCATCCAGGCAAAGCTTCCAGTGACCCCTGATTGGATGTTGTCCAACTTACTGTAATGTTCTGCCCGCTGGAAGCCGAAGCGGAAGAAAGAGACAAATCGTTGATCTGCAAATTAGGTGTAGGTTTCTGAATAATAGTCATTGGAAGACTTGCCCTGCTGTTGTTATCTTCCTGATTGTATTCAAAAACCTGGCTATACCGATCCGTGACAACATGAACGTAATAAGTACCCTCAATGCGCTGTGGAAGGTTTACTTTTTGAGATATGGTATAAGAGCTGTCTGCTGGTAAAGCCTTGTTTCTTCCATAGCTGGACAGGGTAAGATCCGTATTCATGTTTACTGTTTCGGATGTGCCTATCAACACCAGATCCGTCCAGTTGCTTGCGGTCGTTGGTCCGGGACCTTTATTGGTTACTGTGTAATTAATGGTTATTTCTCCTTCCGAGAATGCAGACAAGGGAGATACGGTCAATGCGGTTACCTGCAGATCGGGCGGTGGTGCCAGTGACACCTTCACTGCTGCGCTTACTTTCTGGTTGTTGGTATTGTCCGTTTCTTTAAATGAATTCGATTCGTTCGTTGTGACTACGACATAGTAATTTCCTTGAATACCTTGCGGAACCTTGAATTTAAATGGAACAGACTGGTATGACTGGCCGGCTGCAAGTGCACTGAAATTTTCAACCGTACCCATATTAAACTTTTCAGTTGCTGTGCTGAGTGTGGGCTGGTCGCTTAAATAAACATGGTCATTCCAGGGAGTATCGTTTGTTCCGCCATCGCCCTGGTTCTTGATTGTCCAGCTTACAGTCATTTCCGTTTCCGTAATTGCAGTAGCCGGAACTGTCATACTTTGAACAATCAAATCGGGAAGTTTTCGTGTACGGAATGTCTGAACCGGGCCATTCAGTGCATAGCATGCACGTTTTGCAACAACCTGCCATTTATAAAGCTGTTCATACTGGATAATGTTACTATTGCTTACTGTATGATTGATCCCTTTTACATTTGCGATAGCCGGTACTTCCGGCTTTTCCTTGCCTTCCGGCCATATATATACGTCATAGCTTTCTGCATTGGAAATGGGTGACCACGAAAAGGTAACCGGCATCGGCAGATCAATTTCTTCATTCTTTGGCAGAAGGTTTTTAAAAGTGCCTGTTAAAGGCTGATCAATTACACGAACGTCCAAGACCTTTACAGAATCATCTCCCGCGCAGACTCCGGTATATTTAACTGTTACGGTGTGCAGGCCTATTTTTTTCCATGTTATGTCGGCCAGGTTTTCACTTGGATCAAGATCCCCTCCGCCAGAAAGGCTCCAGATGTAATTTCCGCTTCCACGCTCGTAATTGTTCAGGCTATACGCCTTTTCACCTAAACATGAAACAGTATCTCCTGCAATGGAAAATACCGAAGGAATATGGTTGATACGCAATGGCAGGTTGTTGGAAACGCTGGTTCTTTCCGGGTTGTCACTGACAATCCGTATCCGGTAATTGCTTCCGTCCCGAACATACGGGACTGTAGCCTCAATGGTACCTGAACCCGTTGCTTTTAATGTACCGATGGTTCGTGGCGATTCGAAGCTACCTTCCATATCAGAAAGTTGCGCTGTAAATGTGTTTCCCTCAGAAAAGGGGCTGTTGACAGTAAATGGAATATTTAACGGGCTTCCGGTACATAGAATCGGATCAATTGTACCAACCGTAACAAAAATACCAGTTGGCGGTTCAACTCTGAATTTACTATTTTGTACAATGCTCCATTTTCCATTGGCATCCCGGGCTCTGACATAAAGGATATGATCGCCTAATTCTATCTTGTCAACGGGTACATCAAAACTGATATCATTCAGCTCTTTTCCAGGGGTGACAGGCACGTTCGTACCTTTTCCATAGCCCAAATCTTTGTCAATAAAGTATTCTAGCCTGTTAACATCCGGAAGCTTGCGATCCTCGCTGACTACAAGTATTTCCTTGTAGAACAGTTGATTGGTAACTAATGACCATTTACCCCTGGAATCTTTTGTACGTATAAACAGGCGGTGCAGACCTTTTGCCAATGATTCGATTAAAGGAACAGAAAAAGTCAGATCCTTGATTGCTTTTCCAGCTGTAACAGGCACGTTCTTCGCTTTGTCATAGCCTGGATCCTGATCAATAAAATACTCAGCCTTTACGATATTCGGCAATGATTGCCCTTCGCCGGATTCCAGCACTTCTTTGTGAAATAACTGATTGCTTACAAACGACCATTTACCATTTGCATCCATGGCGCGCACAAACAGACGGTGAAGCCCTTTCGACAGAGATCCGCTTAACGGAACCATAAAATCAAGATCTTTGATGATCTTTGAGCCCGTCACTGCTACGTTTATAGCTTTACCATAACCCGGATCTTTGTCAATAAAGTATTCTAATTTTGTAATATTTGGCAGCTTTTGTTCTTCATCTTCTGTCTGTAATATCTCTTTATAAAAAAGCTGGTTGCTTACAAAAGACCAGTTGCCTTTGGCATCTCTTGCACGGACAAACAGGCGGTGCAGTCCTTTGACCAGTGACTCGCTTAATGGAACTGAAAAAGTAAGATCTTTAATCGTTTTTGAGGCGGTCAGTGCGACATTGGTTCCCTTTCCATAACCCGGATCATGATCAATAAAATATTCTACTTTGGAAATGTTTGACAGTTCTTGCTCTTCGCTGCCAGGTTCCAGCACTTCTTTAAAAAAAATGTGACTGTGCACCAATGACCAATTTCCGTCGGTGTCCCTTGCACGCACAAACACACGGTGCATTCCTTTTTTTACCGATTCATTTAATGTAACAGTAAAAGTCAAGTCGCTGATTGCAGATGCTGGGTTAACACTAACATTTGTTGCTTTACCAAAACCTGGATCACGATCAATAAAGTATTCAATCTTATTAACCTTTTGGGCTATAATTCCATTTCCCCCAAGCATAATAAGCAGCAACAAACGAACAGCTTTCATTTGTAAACAAATTGAAGATTCAGGAAAGAATTACAGCTAATTGCTTTGTACAGATATTTTAATCGTCAGAGGTAAGGCACTTGTCCCCGCCCCGGTACCCCAGGCAGAAGTTATAATTGGAATATTAGGTATACCTGATGGTTTGTATGGCGTTATTCCTCCAAAAGCACCCGCTTCTTTGCCATCTGTTGCAATTTTTAATGCAGGTGAATCAGGTTTTAATTTGAAGTCAGCATCTTTAAAAGGATTAGCGTCCCATGGATTAGCAACACTAAAGACACTTTCCGGTTTGTTGGTAATTACACTTTTACTGCCATCATCGGGAATGTCTTTCAGGTTGGCTTCTGTTGATAAAACAGTCAGGTTATTTGTAGCAACTGTCGAGTTGTTATTAGCAGTAATATCTTCAATTGTTGTTTGACCTCTTCTGTCAAGAATGTTATTGATTATAACACACCCTTCATTTAAGGAGAATATTTCATTAGTTGAATAGGTGTCATGTAACGTATTGTTTCTGATATCAGAATTTCTTAATCCGTAAATGCAATGTCCATAACTAATAATAACGTTGTTTTTTATTGTTGTTCTTTCACCTGAACCGTTTGTATTGTATGCTCTAATGCTTCCAGTTACGTTTTCTGAGATTAAAATACCGAATGTGCTATTATATAGAGAAATTCCACCCGTCCTGTTCATTCTTATACTAATACCTTTTACATTAGTTAAATAGATTTGATCTATACGTAATCCAACTACTGTACTACTGTCACTTCCTTCATTGAAAGTAACAGCACCTGTATGGCTTTCAGATTTATTGAATGGGCCATTTGTTATTTGGTCAAGAAAATTACCATTGCCAATAAAATGAAGTGTTTTATCAACAGTAAACCCGGGATACGTTGTAGGTGAGGGTTCAATATATATGATGTCACCGCTGGAAGCTGCTGAAATTGCAGAATCAATAGTACTAAAACTATTCACTCCATCGGCAATATTCGGGATGTTACTAACCCTGTATATTTTCTGGGCGAAAGAACTAATGTAAATAAAAATAAAACATAGGGTAAAGAAATGTTTCATGAGCCTGTTTCATTTAGGATAAATAGCTAAACTAAATTTTTAAAGTAGGTACAATCAATAAAACGTATATTATTATGCTTAAAGCAAAATAAAGCGGCAAGAAAGAAGCAAGAATGTAATCTAAAAAAAGGGCTACCCAAACAGGTTTATGAGCCAATCAAATAATTGCTCGGATAAATATTTGATTATTAAGTGTGGCTTGATTAGCTGATAAAATACTCAGCTATAAATCAGTAATTCTATATTTAAGGATTGTATCAAATGTATAAATAAAAATATTTTACTTCAAAATTTTACTATAAAAAAATTTTTGTTTTATAAGAAATAAAGTAGCTAATGTAAGTAGCTTAAAAGTTACATATTTTCCGATATAGCTTATTATCTAAACTTATACTTTAATCAATGAAATTTAACGATAATGCACTTAATATATACTGTTAATTTATCCTTTTATTTATTTTAAAGTACTTAAAATAAGTTCGATACGATAAATAAAAGAATTAATTATATGTATGTTACAAATAATCAAATCTATTTTACATAATGAAAAATAAGTATTTAAATTAGTTTTCGTGTATAAATCAGAAATTTTTAAAATTAATAAGGTCGTACTAAGTTACAATTACATTAACTATATGTTTTTAAATTGAAGGCCTTACCAATTTTTGGACAATAATAACTGGGAAATTAGGCTTTTATGTGGGTTTCTCAAATTCGGGACAATCAACGTTATCATCAAAAAACAATTATCTAATGACACTGAAACAGATTGAAAGGCTTCGATTAAAGATTGAAAACATCAAGAAAACTTTGGCCAGTGAGAAAAGGAAATTTGGAGGTTATGATGACAGCCGTGGCCTGCGGTATTTGCCGACCACGTATTATGTGCAATTGGCGGATTATGCTGGCGGATTAAAATACACGAAATGGTTTTCAAAAAGTTTTCCCGACGATGTAGGTTTTCCAGACTTTTTGTTTGAGTGGGCCATCCTATTATATAAAGCCGGTCAAATCAAGCAGGCAGGCCAAAAAGCTTTTCAAACCTTCTGCTCTAATATGTATGTGATCGACAAATTCCTGGAGCGGCCTATTGTGCCCATTGACATGTGGGAAGGTTGGAATTTAGAAAACGAGTCATTTTTGGAATACTTTCAATATAATCACCAGCAACCCGAACTGAAAGATTTTGCTGTATGGCTACAATCATTTCTTTTAACAGATGACTTTACCCGGGCAGCAAGTCAGTTTGTTGAGCTTCGCAAGGCTTTGGACAAGGAAGACAATATCGAAAAAAGGTCTGGTCTGGTTAAGCAAATCTCAAGGTTGGAAAAAGGAGACATATTCCTTGCTTGACCATGAGCAGGTATAGCTGTTTTTGTTAGATAGCGTATCCAGCCCTCAGAGTTTTAATTTTCAAAATGTGTCATTGCCGATGGCACAATTACACTTGGCAGTTTACCGGAGATGGATTCCTATCTTTAATGTAAGCCACCGGCTTTATTGTTTTACTTTTCTCCCTACACTGGCCCGGTGAAATTATTGGCTTCAATTCAAATGTTGCGACAACGTCGCAAGAATCTGTTCTTCTATAGATAGTAACATCTTTTGCCTTCGTTTAAAATCTATAACCTTATTTTATCATCTTCTTTTTTTGAGAAATCCATTCACATCTACACCTGCATATTTCAAAATCTTATAGAGGGTAGGCTGGCTTTTTATTTTGAACATTTCTCTGATCTCATCCGTACTCCTGCTTTTCTTATCATAAATCTCCTTGACCTCAGGAGCGATGCTGCGATAGCGCTCACTCAAACCTGCCGGCCGACCTCCAGCCCTTCCCCGCGCACGTGCCGATTCCAGTCCAGCCTTTGTCCGCTCTCTAATAATGTTACGTTCATGTTCAGCCAACACACACATGAATTGAAAAAAAAGATTTCCTGTCGCCGTGCTGGTATCAATAGCTTCTGAAAGTGATTTCAGATTAACTCCCCTCTGCTTCAATTCTTCAATCAGCTCGATGAGCTTAATTGTGCTTCTGCCAAGACGGTCCAGTTTCCAGACTACGATGGTGTCACCAGGCCGGGCGTATTCTAGTAACTTCTCGAAGCTGGGCTTACTTGCTTTTACTCCGGAGATCTTATCCGTAAAGACCTGCTTGCAACCTTCCTTTTTCAAAGCATCAAGTTGCAGGTCTAGATTCTGCTCTTGAGTTGAAACCCTTGCGTAGCCAATTTTGATCATTTGTTTACAATACTTAACAAAATCAAATATAATACATTTTGTTATTTTACATAACAATATAAATAATGAATTAACCATAAAAACTACGAAAACCATTTATTTACAAAAACGTTTGTTTAAATACATAGACGATATGGCGATGACAGGGAAATAGTACCTGATTTCTTGAGGACGAACTACTTTAGCCAACCGCCCACTTTGAAAGCTACTGCAATTACTGGCCGAACAAAAAGGGTATTTTTTTTCAACTTCCTGAATGAACTAATTGTTATTAGTCATTAAACCATTTTTGTCCATCGAATTTTGAGTCTTAGGAATACCACCGTTTTTACTGACCCTAAAAGCGCTGCTTAGAAAGACATAGGAATATACTTAAAAGTGCAAGCAGTATAAACAGTATGGTAATGCAAAGCAGCGAGGCCGTCCCATACCTGGATGAAACGGCCTCGCTGCTTTATTCTTTATAACTTAATACCTGAACAAAAGCGTATCTTCATTTATTCCGCTATGAGTACTTTCAGCACTTCGGTTTCAAATTTCGAGCTTATTTTCAGCAGATAAATACCCTTTTCCAGCGTTAGTCCCGACAGGTCTATATGCTTCTGAGCAGATGCGGTACTTTGCCCCAAGGCCTTCACGGGGTAAGATCTTCCGGACTGGCTGATCATCTGCATCGAAACGGGCCCTTCATGCTTTGGTGAAAGGCTCAGTGTAAACTGCTTTCTGACCGGATTAGGGTACACAGCAGATTTGGCGGCCTGCCTATCCTCAGAGGTGATTTCTTCACTGGCAATCCGGGTTGTCTGCAGACTTGGCCTGGCTGCGGCATTGGTTGTGATCACCAGCTGCGGGGCATTGCCGGAGGGGTTTTCCCTGCTATGGAAGTCCAGTCTGATGTTTCTTACAGTTGAGCCAATGTACCAGCTACTAAGGCCAAAACTTACAAAGGGATCATTGGCGACTAGTTCTTGCACAAAACTGGTTACATCCAGCTCATAATACTTTGCTTCATTGTTAACACTTACGCCCGAAATCTGCACATATCGGAAAGCAGGAGCAGTGTTGCCGTTGATCTGTGTTTCACTCCAGTTATCCTGGTCAACTCCATAAGCGTACAGTTTGACCCCGGATGTATTTTCAGCATTGTATCCATAAACCCGCAGCTTTGCAGAAGTAACCTGGCTGGCTTCCATGGATGGAAACTTCAGATAAGACCGGCGGCCAAGTATGTTAGGGTTGTCCTCTGTATCTTTGACGATCAGCAAGGGGGATGTGCCAAAATTTTCATATGAGTATTCCTGTATATAGGCATCCTCTACCGGGGATATCACCACCGTTCTGCGGGTGTACTCGGAACGGGGAATTACCTCGATGGCTGCAACCGTGGGCAGGTTGGCCGCGCCACTTGAAAAATCAATGTTCAGCTGCCCGTCTGAGACAGTCACCCTAAACTCTTCTTCCACCGCAGTCAATGCACCTTGTGCTTTGGTGAAAATATCATAGTCGGTCAGCTTGCGGCTTGCTTCGATATCCACATGAAAAAGCCTTTGCCCGGGCCCTGCATGCCTTCCGCCCGGAATGCCAAACCAGATCTCGGCAAAATGCAGCACCACCACGTACTCGCCATTGACAACGGGTATGTTGTAGCCGAAAGATGCTGCACTCCGCTCGGAGCGGTAAAGCACATCCTCACTGGTATATTTAATGTTTTGAGAAGCAATAGCATTGACCCGGTCGGTACCGGTATAGTATTGATCTGCGGTAAATACGCGGCCATCCGAGGTAATGGAACGTTCTCCGCCCGCATTGATCCGGACCGTGGTAAGTTGATTGGCATCTGTTACTGTAAGCTCCACTACAAGGGTGGCACTGCGGTACCCGGCCGCAGCTGCTGTCACCGTGTCCGTGTAGCTGCCCGGCGTGAGACCTGTTGCATCCACACCGAAATGCAATGCCCCCAACCCAGGTTCGGGAAGCGTGAGCCAGGAGCTGTTTAAGGATTTTGTAAGTGTCGGCTCAGGGGACCCGCTGCCTGCTATCAGGGTAGCCGGTTGTGTTGCCCCTACGGATCCTGCCACAGCTGAAAACCGGATTGTACCCGGTGTAAAGCTCAACCGCTTTCTGGCCGGCTCGGGTGCCAGCTTTACCAGCCAGATATCTCCCTCATAGAAATCAACCGGTTCGGATTTGTCCACACCAACCGGTGAAAGAGAAACGCCGCCGAGTATATAGCCGCCATCACGGGTCTGCTGCATGGAAGCAAGTGCATCCTTTCCGGTACCGCCTATGGTTTTGTCCCAATGCCTGATGCCATCCCGGTCTACTTTTACAATCCAGTAATCCTCTGAGTTGCGGGCATCTTCGCTCTTTTCCTTACCCTTGTTGGCGCTGGACCGCCCTGCGATTAGATAGCCATTATCGCTGGTTAAGCTAAGTGCGTAAGCGTCTGTGATAGCGAACCCTCTGCCTCGATAAGTTTTGTACCAGATCGGGTTTCCTGTATGGTCAAGCTTCAAAAGGATAAATGACTTTCTAGAAGCATAAGTTCTGAGTGTCAGCACATAATCCCCTTCGGGCGTCTGCCGGATGGCAGTCGGAATTTGATCAAGTGTGTACTCCAGTACTTTGCTCCATTCCGTTGTTCCGTCTGTGGCTACTTTAATGACTTCCGTTAGATGTTCTGTATCCCCTGGAATAGAGCGCCAATAGCTACTGGCTATAACGTAGCCGCCATCTTGTGTGACATCCATGGTAAAATCACCCTCGCCTTCTTTTGGATTTTGTGATCCCGTGGTTTTATCCCATTCGATGATCCCTTCGGCATTCACCTTGACCAGCCAGACCCTGCCATTCAGGTTACTTTCTGATTTATCCGCTCCGACCCCGGAGTCAGACAAACCAACAAGGATAAATCCTCCATCAGCTGTGGACTTTGCCTCACGAAGCATGTCACTTCCGGTGCCGCCTATGGTCCTGTCCCAGAGTTTTGAACCATCTGCCGCAATTTTGATAATCCAGTAGTCACCATAGTAACCTCCATTGATTGCCCTGTCGTTCTCGCTTTTGTCACCAGCCGCATTGGAGCGGGAAGTACCGGCCAGCAGGTAGCCGCCATCCGGGGTTGGGATAATTTCGGCAAGTTCTTCAGTGTACTGAGCCACAAACGACTTCTCCCATTGCTTGGTCCCGGTAGCTGATAATTTAAATACCATGATACTGTGACCATCCTGATCGTTTAAAGATGCACCTGCAATATAACCATCATCCAGGGTCTGCTTTACTGTATTGAATTCATAGTACTGCAAATCTTCGGAACTCACTATTTTATCCCACTGGATGGCTGGCTGCGCGAGTATGCTGCCGGGTAAAAAAAGAAGGGCACAAACCAGTCCATGCATTGCCAGACTGTTTTTGTTTAAACCAGGGATTGCCTTTGCCCTGTTGGTAAGTGTTGTAAAATAAAAGCAGGCGACTTTCAGGTACGTACACCAGGCAGGTAAAGAAACACGCATAAAGTAGATCTGTTTTCTAAAGTGAGTAGTTAATTGATTATGAGTACTATTCTGAAACCGGGTATACTAAAATTAACCCTGGTATACATGTAAGTTACACGATAGCCAAACTTACTATAAGTATTTACAAGCCAGCTACATTACTTAGTTGAAAAACGATGCCAGTTAAAAACCTGCTTTGCTCAGGCAGCCGGGCTCATACATATAGAGCTGTAAAAAGGGGAATGTTCTCAAAGATGGCAATGAATAATTATTCTGATCATCAAGGATAACAAGAAGGTTGGATTAGATTTCTTATACAGGATTATAAAACAGTTGGCATACTGCCATATTAATGGGGAATTTGGATCAAATCAACAGGCTAACAAACCTTTTTTTATAAATCAAAAATCGTTTGAAGGATTGATTATCAATTACTTAAATTGTTCTATAACACTTATTATGTTGAATAAGGCTTCCGATAAAGTGCAGATTAGGGATTTACATTCACCATAATAGTAATTAAATGTTAATGTAACTTTTGGGAATAAAATTCTGTAAACCTAATTCAGTAGCATAAATTAATGTTTAAGTATACATCAACAGCCGTTAAATAAGTGTTTAATCATATTTGTGTATCAGTAGTGAGTATCTGGCATGATCTAATGTGTGTTAGTTACATGCTACCTATTCTACCTGTTCAACTTTTCAGCTGATGAAGAAATTTTTGCTTTCATTTTATTTAATAATTCCTTGTCTTGGCCTATCACTAAGCCTGTTTGCACAACCTGCCATCCTTTCAGATAAGGTCATCAGCCCTCCCAGGAGCCTTTATTACTTTTTCACTCAACAAACTAGTGATGGTGGCTACATAACAGGCAGAAGCGAAGAGGAAAATGCCGGTGGTCTTAAATCAGAAAATTCGAAAGGCAGTTTAGATTACTGGGTTATCAAGTATTCTGCCAGTGGCAAAAAGCAGTGGGACAAAACCATCGGGGGAGGCCAGGCAGATTTCCTGGGAGCATTTATTCAGACAGCCGATGGCGGCTATTTACTGGCAGGTGAGTCTCATTCCGGCATCAGTGGGGATAAAACTGGTGCAATAGTTAATGGTTCAGATTACTGGATTGTCAAGTTATCAGCAAACGGTACTATAGAATGGGATAAAACAATCGGTTCACTCGATGATGACTCCGGTATTGTAGATATAAATCAAACTAGTGATGGGGGATATGTCATGCTGGTAAATTCCGGTTCTTTAAAAGGTGGAGACAAGTCTCAGGACGGCAAAGGCAGTTATGATGCCTGGCTGATCAAGTTGTCGCAAGATGGAAAGAAAGAATGGGATAAGAGTTTTGGCAGTAGTGGAGAGGACATCTTTAGTGCATTAGTGCAGGACAACGATGGCAACTATGTAATAGCTTGTACATCGGATGCAGAAGTCTCCGGGGACAAGACCCAGAAATCAAGGGGTTCTCTTGATTATTGGGTCATAAAGGTCAGCCCAAACGGGACCAAGTTATGGGACAAAACCTTGGGAGGCGACCGTGAAGATAAGCTCAGCTGCCTGGCCTTAACGGCGGATGGCGGTTATCTGGTGGGAGGCACGTCCAATTCAAGCAATTCCAGTGATAAAACGGAAAGTAGTCCGGGTTTCAACAAAAATGCGGATTACTGGATCGTTAAACTGTCAGCCAGTGGTAAAAAGGAGTGGGACAAGCCTGTGGGGAGCTTTGGTGATGAGTCGCTTGCGTCAGCAGAGCAAACTTCGGACGGTGGCTACATTCTAGGTGGTGTTTCTGCCACGGCAGTTAGCAGGGACAAAACCGAGCCGGGCAGAGGCCTTCTGGATTACTGGGTTGTGAAGCTACGGGCGGACAGAACAAAGCTCTGGGACAAAACCATTGGGGGCAACCGTGACGATAACCTTAGTTCTGTCCATCAGGAAAACGATGGCAGCTATACGCTTACTGGTAGCTCCTTTTCAGAAAAGAGCGGCGATAAGACCCAGCCACATCAATATGAAAGGGCCACCTGGATTGTCAGACTGGGATCAGATGCATTGCTGACGGCACTGACAGGCTTTGCAGCAGCAAATGAAGGGAAAACTGCCCGGCTAAACTGGTCTACTGCACTAGGTACTGAAATCATGGGTTTTGAAATCGAGCATAGCATGGATCTCAGAAACTGGATTAAAGTGGGTGCCGTTAATGCAAAAAGCGAGAATCAGGATTCTATTTCTTATCAATTCACACACAATGATCCCCTGTCCGGGGACCGGAACTGGTACCGTTTAAAAATCATAAGCAAGCAGCTTGAACCGGTTTATAGCCCGGCAAGAGATTTGTTTTTCCCGGGTAGTTCAACAGCTGAGATTGAGTGGGATAAGACCTTCGGAGGCACTGCGGATGACCGGATGACAATCATAAAACAGACAACAGACGGTGGATACATTATGGGTGGTAGCTCTTATTCTCCCAGAAGTGGTGACAAGAGCAGTGAAACCAGGGGACGAATGGATTACTGGATAGTCAAAACAAAAGCAGACGGTACCAAAGAGTGGGACAAGACCTTTGGAGGTAACGGTGATGATAACCTGGTTTGCATTCAGCAGACTTTGGACGGAGGATATATCCTGGGTGGCAGCTCGCAATCACAGGCAGGAGGCGATAAAACAGAAAAGAGTAAAAGTGATAGTATTCCTGGCTATCTGCCAGACGACTTCTGGGTGGTGAAAATTGATGCAAACGGCACAAAGCAGTGGGACAGAACGATAGGAGGTAATAGTGCTGATGTACTTGCCGAGGTTTTGCAGACAAGTGATGGAAGCTATATTCTTGGCGGAACTTCATCTTCATTTATTTCCGGTGACAAAACTTCTGATCCGAGAGGAGATAGTCTGTATGGCTCCCGGGATTACTGGATTGTAAAGCTTGCAACTGACGGCAAGAAACAATGGGACAAAACCATTGGGAGCAGTAGTGAAGATTTTTTATTCTCCATGGCTCCAACGGCAGACGATGGGTTTGTATTGGGCGGTACTTCAGGTTCTTATCCTGATTGGGATAAAACGGATTATAACGGAGCCACATCTAACTGTTGGATTGTCAAGATTAAAGCAGACGGTACAAAAGAATGGGACAAGGTACTTGGAAATGGGATCAGTTTTAAGGTTATACAGCAAACGGCTGACCTAGGCTATATCATTGGTGGAACTTCAAACTATAATGCGGGTTACGAAAAGACAGAAGACTCGAAAGGGGCAAATGATTTCTGGATTGTAAAACTTTCAGCCGATCGGTTGGTCGAGTGGGATAAGACTGTAGGAACTGCCAGGGGTGATGAATTTAAATCACTACAGCAAACAGCAGATGGTGGCTATATACTCGGCGGAATGAATGCGGCAGCCGACAGAGGGGACAGTTCAACCGTAGAGGGGTATGACTACTGGACGGTAAAGCTAAGGGCTGATGGTTCTATAGAATGGGACAAGTACATACTTGCGAATGGGTTTTGGGATGTGATATCAACCGTGCTGCAAACATCAGATGGCGGGTATATGATAGGGGGTACTTCTGCCTCAGGAATCGGCGAAGACAAGTCTGAGGCTTCCCGGATTGGCAATGATTATTGGATTGTTAAGCTTAGTGGCGATCAGCCGCCACTTCCCGTCACGCTAACCACTTTTTCAGCTGTGAAAGAAAAGACCACTGTGCTGCTGAGCTGGCAAACGGCATCAGAAAGCAAAAGTAACCGGTTTGAAGTGCAGCACAGCCTTGATGGTAAATCATGGCGTACGCTGGCCATGGTGAATGCAAAGGGAGAAAGTATGGATGTGGTTAATTATCAATACGTGCATCAAAGCCCTGAACCCGGGACAGAAAACCTATACCGTCTTAAAATGATTGATGCCGATGAAACCTATTCGTTCAGCAAAATTACGAGCGTTGTTTTTGAAGGCAATATCGAACTGTCTATATACCCGAATCCTGTCTCAGAAATACTTAACATCAATATTGTTAATTGGAAAGAAGTATCCAATGTTCAGTTGCTCAACATGGATTTAGTCTCTGTTTATGATTCTGAAAGTACTCCGGTACAAACAATAAATATTAAAAAACTGGTGATTGGATTTTACTTTGTGAAGCTTACTAAAACCAACGGCACTTCACTGATCCGGAAGATTGTAATAGGAAGGTAAAAGATGGCGTACATAAAGGAAAGCCAATTGTAACTTGGCCTTTGTCAGATGCTATTAGTAATTAAAGATATAATAGCACAGCAATCTTAAATCTGTGATATTGGATCTTTTATAGCCCTCTGGAAGTGCAGCTGAGTCTAATGAAGCTATTCTTTCATTCCCTTTTAGTTATTTTCATCAAGCTTGAAAATCTGTTCCAGTAAGGTTTGTTTGACTTTCATTCTGATCAAATATCAGGAATATTTACATCCTTATTTTAAATATTATTGTCATTGCTGCTTTTATATAGCCATCTATTCTTGACCCTTGCATAGCTCTATGTGCAAGCCTGTAAAGCCGGTTCTCAAAAGTTGTGAAAATATTCTCATGTGGCAGGCTGTATCTGGCATCCTTTGTTGGCTATTAACTACATTACATTCGTTTTATCAACTCAGCATTGACCTACCTATGAGAAAACTTTTGCTTCAATTAAGCTTTTTAGTGTTCGGCCTTGGCTCATCAGTCTGCCTTGTTGCTCAACCCACAATCCAGTGGGAAAGGACATTCGGAGGCAGCAGTAATGACTATTTAAGTGCTGTCGTTCAAACACCAGATGGTGGATACCTCGTTGGCGGCACCTCCAACTCGAACAAAAGTGGCGACAAATCAGAGAATACAGAACAATTCATTAGTCCCTGGATCGTGAAAGTCGATGCTAACGGGGTAAAGCAGTGGGATAGGACTGTTCCAGTTTATGCAGATTTGCATAGCATTCTGTTGACTGAGGATGGTGGGTATTTATTAGGCGGAGAAAATGAAGGTTCGGAGCTATTAGTAAAGCTTGACAATGCCGGAAAGGTTGAGTGGGAAAAATCAATTAATGGAGGAGAAGGCATCGTGCTCTTTGGAGCGATGGAAAAAACTCCGGATGGCGGTTATATTGTTGGATTTTCATCAGCCCAGGCAGCTGGAGGGGCAAAAAGCCAGGAGCCGATCGGATCACTAGATTACTGGGTAGTGAAACTGGATGCGGATGGGAACATTCTCTGGGATAAACAATATGGAGGAACTAAATATGATGGACTAAAATCTATTCAGGTCGCGTCGGATGGAGGTTACCTGATCGCAGGCTATTCCTATTCTGGTATTAGTGGCAACAAAACGCAGGAGTCAAGAGGAGATAGTGACCTCTGGATTATAAAGCTAGACGCGTCCGGCAACCTGCAATGGGAGAAAACCATTGGCGGAACAGGGACTGAATATGGGCCCCGCATCAGTGTTACAACCGATGGCGGCTACATTCTGGGCGCACGTTCATCATCAAAAGCAAGTGGTGAGAAAACACAGGATTCAAACGGTAATGATTATTGGATTATCAAATTGTCGGATGTGGGACAAATACAATGGCAACGCTCACTTTCCGGAGGGTACACGCAAGAATATTTTGATGATGATTTCAGGACATTGATTCAAACAGCTGATGGCGGCTATTTGGCCGGAGGACATACAAGCTCACCAGCTGGCAATGATAAGACATCGGACGGCAATGGCTTAAAACCCGATATGTGGATTGTTAAACTTGCTGCCAATGGAACCACTCAGTGGGACAAAACGATTGGTAGTGCCGGCAGTGATTTTTTATTAGACCTTATTCAAACAACGGATGGCGGTTACTTTTTGGGTGGCCATTCGGACTCCAATGCCAGTGGCGATAAAACTCAAAATTCAAGAGGGGTAAGTGATTACTGGGTAGTAAAACTTGCTCCAGAAAACGCACAAACCAAAACTCCGATCCGCATCAACGCCGGTGGGCCGGATTTCACGACCGCTACGAAAAAGCTTTTTATAGCCGACAAGTACTATGCTGGTATTGACCGCACCAGCTCCATTGCCAGCGGCGATATCCTGAATACAAGCAATGATGTGTTTTACCGTTCAGGCCGGTGCTCACCTTCGTTCAGCTACAACATCCCGATTGAGAATGGCAATGTAGAGGTGATCCTGCACTTTGCTGAAATCTACTACGGCGCACCGGGTAAAAAAGGCGGAAAAGGCAGCAGGCAATTCCATGTCAACATGGAAGGCAGCCGCAAGCTGACCAACTTTGACATCTTTGCCGCAGCCGGCGGAGCGATGAGAGCTTATCAACAAACGTTTCCGGTTACGGTTACAGATGGTGTGTTGAACATTGACTTTCTGACCGGTGCGGCCGACCTGCCCCGGGTCTCTGCCATTGAAGTACTCCCTTCCCAGCAGCAGGTACGGACATTCACCCCTGAGGCTGATGCGACTGTTCGTGGCGGGATCTATAAAGACCAGAACTTTGGCTCGGATCAGCTGCTCGGCGTCAAAGGGGGTAATGGAAATCTCAACCGTAAAACCTATTTGCGGTTCCGTGTGCCAGCTGTTGCCAATGTCAAAAGCGCTACACTTCGCATCTATGCCAATAATCACGAGTCTGTATCCGGGGCACCCATCGGGACTGGCGGTGTTTTGAATGACGCATGGACAGAAAATGGAATCACCTTTTCCAACGCCCCATCTCACTTAAATCCTGCTCTCGAATCACGTACATCGGTACGAGGAGAGTTAAAATACTATGATATGGATGTGACCGACTTTGTCAGATCACAGGTTGCAGGTGATAAAGTGGTCAGTCTTGCTATCGTAACGGCATATAACAACAACCTGATCAATATTCACAGCAAGGAAAATACATCCGGTTTTGCTCCGCAGCTTATTATTACCACGAGTGCGCCAAGTGCCGCAGCGCGCATTGCGATGGAGAACGAGTCGCCTGAAATAGTTGTTGCCCCGGCCTCAACCATTTATCCCAACCCCGCCAAAGATCACATCATGCTGGAAGTCTCTTCCGGCCACAAGAGCAATATTGATCTAAAATTGACAAACATGATAGGTAGTCAATTTCAATTGCAGCGTACCGGAGCCGAAGGCAGCTCATCCAGACTGAAAGTAGGCCTGCCCGACAAATTGCAAGCAGGCATGTATCTTTTGAAAGTACAGTCCAATGAGTTTTCAGAAGTTTTTAAAGTGCTCGTAAAGGAGTAGTTAGGCATTAATAGCATAGAAACGAGAAAGCCGCCTATCCCAACGAATAAGCGGCTTTCTCGTTTACAAAATGTTGTTGAGGTATGTCAAGATATTTTCATACTCCTAAAAGCTTATATACAAAGCTCTTTTAAGGCAGTTTCGTTTGTTGTATAACAATATGTTATGTTAAATTCATTATATATCCTTGTAACTTTAAACCACCAAATTATAAACCTGGTGGTTTAAAGTTTCTTGTATTAAAGGCATCAAGCTGTTATACTTTCAGTTTTATAAGTATGATATAAAAGTTTTACCTGTTGATTAACACCCTTTTCAAATAGGAGCTGCCGTCATCCATGGTGATTTTTATAAAGTATAAGCCGGAAGAAAGCTTTGTTACAGCTATGTGCCGGGAGGGACTTTTATCAGAAAAGTATACGGTTTTGCCCTGATTGTTCAGCATCTTTACTTCTCTGACTTTCGACCAATCGGCTACTTGCAAGGTAAGAACGTCTGGTGAAGGATTAGGAAAGACATTTAAAGCTAAATCAACATCAAAATGCAGGCTGGCGAGTTTACTGTAAGTAAATGTCTGATCCGTATCAATCATTTTCAATCTGTACAGGTTGTCTTTATCCATAGCAGGATTGTTATGAACATACTCATAAGTATTTGAACTGTTGCTTTCTCCTTTGGCAGTTATTGTACCAAGAAGTTTCCATGATTTTCCATCCAGGCTGTGCTGTACTTCGAACCGGTCGCTACGGGTTTCTGTGGCGGTTTGCCAGCTGAGCAGTGCGGTCTTGTTTTCTTTTTGAGCAGTGAAGCTTGTTAGGGTAACTGGCAGGGGCTCTTTAGGAGCTAGTTTTAATACCCAGTAATCATCACCACCTTTGGATTCCGCTGTTTTTTCTCCCTTGAAAGTGGCCCTGGATGATCGGCCACCGATCAGGTACCCTCCATCCGGCGTCTGAAAAATGGATGACAATTCGTCTATACCACTACCGCCCATAGTCTTGTCCCACATCTTTGTTCCATCCTCTTGCAGTTTGACCAGCCAGTAATCCGGGTAGCCCCGTGTCCCGTCTGTCTTGTCCCATTCCATATCAGAATCCGAGTTGCCGGCAAGCAGGTAGCCCCCGTCTAAGGTCTGAATGATCGAGCTGATCCTGTCTCTTCGGTTGCTTCCGATGGTTTTTTCCCACTGCAATGCACCATCTTTGTCTATCTTTAACACCTTCATGTCGCTTTGCCCGCGGTTATCTTTGCGTGTTACGACTCCGTAATTGTCCTGAGAGTAACCACCCAGGATGTAACCTTCATCCCGGGTTTGCACAAGGGAAGCAATGGTGGTTTGATGAACTTTAACAAACTTTGTCCATTGTCGCGTAAAGTCTTGCGAGAATTTAGTGATGTCATAGCTGTTATCATAACTTTCACCTATTAAAAAATTACCATCCGATGTAGCCGTAAAACTAAACGGCAGAGTGAATGATCCTGTATGTTTTTCCCATACCTGTTTGCCATTTCCATCCACTTTTATTACCCGGCCAGAAGAATCTGTGTTACCTGCAACGATATAGCCTCCATCCTGTGCCTGAACAACGATGGGGAACGATTCTGTTCCTTCATCTCCAAGAGTCCTGTCCCATTGTTTTTTGCCCTGCACATCAATTTTCACCAGCCAGAAGTCTTCCCATTTATAACTGGTTACACTTTTGTTATCTTCTGATTTATCACCGCCTTTCTGTGATATTGAAGTGCCACCCAGCAGGTATCCGCCATCGCTAGTCTGTATGATAGATGTTAAACGGTCATCCCCGGAGCCACCAAAAGTCTTGTCCCATTGTTTGATGCCATCGGCTGTTATTTTGATGATCCAGTAGTCTTCATCGCCTTTTCCAGGTTGTGTTTTATCACCTCCGATGGCCTCGTTGGACATGCCACCGATCAGATACCCTCCATCGGCGGTTTTTATCATAGAAGTATAATTGTATATATTTGGTCCGCCAAAGACTTTATCCCAAACGATTTCAGGTGTTTCTGCTGCAAATACAACACTTCTCTCTTTGGAATAAATAACCTTCTTGTCAAGCTTCACCATTTTCAGCCTGTATAGCATCTCAATGCCAATTTCCGTGCTGGCATCCACGTAGCTGTAATTTTTTGCTTCCGGACTTGCCTTGACCTCGCCAATTGATTTCCATGTAAGCCTGTCCAAACTTTTTTCCACTTCAAACCGGTCAATTGTGTTTTCAGAAGCAGTGTTCCAGTTCAGTGCAACACCAGTACCTTCTTTTAAGGCTGTGAAGCTGGTGATTACACTGGCAAGTACAGGTTTTTCGGCATTTAGTTTGACAATCCAGGCGTCGTACCCGGTCTGGGTTTGTTGCGGGCTTTCTGTTTTTTCTCCGCTTGCCGGGGATTTGGAAATGCCGGCCAGCAAAAATCCGGAATCTTCGGTTTGTACCATGCTCAGCAACAGGTCTTGTCCACTTCCTCCAATGGTTTTATCCCAGAGCATGTTTCCATCTGCCTGAAGTTTGAATACCCAGAAATCCTGGCCACCTCTTGAATTCTCGCTTTTGTCGGCTCCTTTCAGGCCGGAAGAAGCCCCTCCGACCAGAAAGCCTCCATCAGCAGTTTGCACCACGGACGTGATGGTTTCCATGGAAGGGGCTTCATCAAAAACATCCACACTGCCATATGTTTTCTCCCATTCCAGCTTGCCCGCAGCATCTATTTTAACAAGATAAGAATCATTGGATTGCAAGTACTCAACAGGACTTCCACCGTCTGTACTATACATGTAACCGCCCAGCATATAGCCGCCATCCAAAGTCTGGCTGATTGTCCTGAGTTGGTTATAAGTTTCTGGATTACCATAGCGATATTGCCATTCTACTTCTGCGGCAGTATTGTATTTGACAACGTAATAAAGCCCGGATGCCTGCTCGAAGCCTCCCAGGTCGAAACCTGCTATGTAACCTCCATCCGCAGCCAGGTCAAAGCAGCTTAGCTCACCGGCGTACTGGTTACCCACTGTCTTTTCCCATTCCAGTTTTCCCTGAGAAGAAATCTTTACCAGCCACATATCGCGCCAGGTTTCCTCTTTGTCCAGTTTATCCTGCGATTTATCCCCACTGGCATCCGAGTTTGAGTTGCCTGCCAGAATGTAGCCTCCATCCGGGGTCTGGCGAGCTGCTATCAAGCTTTCCCAGCTGTTTCCGCCAAATGTCTTGTCCCATTCTTTGTTGCCGTTCTGATCAATTTTGACAATCCAGTAGTCACTCGAGCCACGGGAATCTTCAGATTTATTACCGCTAATATTTGAATTGGAGTAGCCGCCCAGAAGGTAGCCTCCATCCGAGGTTTGCCTTAACTCGGATAAGTTTTCATCCAGAGCACCTCCATATGTTTTGTCCCATAGTTTTGTGCCGTCAGCAGCTATTTTTACCAGCCAGATATCGTAGCCGCCTTTTCCATTGGCGCTTTTATTCCCATCCTTTTGGGTATTGGAATAACCTCCCAGAAGATGGCCGCCATCTGAGGTATTTATGGTTTTTATAATTCGGTCATCTGCGGATCCGGTAAAGGATTTATCCCACTTAATGGCAGGCTGCGCGAGCAGCATGGCAGAAAAGGACATAAGGAAAGTGGTGAACAGCAGGCGAAGTAGAAAGATCTTCATAATAACCGGTTGAGTATGCAGTAACTAGGTAGTATTTGTAAGCACATAGTTACAAATAGAAAAGCAATAATCTTTCAAAGCAATTAAACATTGAATGCTTAATGTCTGATATATTTAATATTTACAACTATTTTGTAGCACTATTTTTATGATGGTGTTTGTTTACGAAGTCAGACTTTTATAATCCTTTTAAGTATTGTATATACCTTTGATTCACATTATCTCTCTCTGACAAATCTGGTCGAATATTCACCACAATAGGTTGTCAGCTCATTCGGTTTGTTTTTCACTATCCGAAAGTTTGGACATGAAGCACAGTTGACCAAAGCACAAATTGGATCAAGCTCCACGGGGATCAAGGGCTTTACTTGCATGGAAATACCATTTACTGTATAGGAAGTGGGTGCGCAACATGGCAGATACCCATTCTTATTTAGCATAACACCATCAAATCTAAATACAACAATATTAGATTCGGCATTGGTCACAGGTACTGTAACAGAATCAGGTGAAGTGTGTTCTATTGGCCGCCAGGTACCTGCGATATTAGCAAAGCTGGAAATTGGATCGCGTTCGTCTTTTTTGCAGTTTGTAAAAGCAAATAATAGCAGGACAAAAAGTACAATTCTATTCATGGCTGATTGTTTAACATATCAGATTGATATCAGCCAACTTTAGTTGTAATTTTAATAATTTATTTTGATAATTATACATTGCTGAACACGAATGATTTTGGATGAAGATTTTAAATCACAAACGAGGGAAATACATAGGTACTTGGTTTAACATTTAATAGGACAAGAAGATTCTAGCTTGACTAGAAATTCTATTTAACATAATGATAGTTATAAAACAAATTTAGAATAGTAATATTTAAAGTAAATTATTCATATACTACCATAATTATTGAATTTTAGATATAGTTATTTACTACGAAGGTAATAGTAATTTATATTTTTTTTCAACTTTGAACATGCAATTGAATTTTTAACTGTAAACCTGATTCAGTAACATACGGTTTCGAACAAACTATGGCGCCTTTACAAATTCTCGAACAAACACAAACATTTTCGACTTATTTCGACCAATTTCGGCTCAACACAAATATTTCAATCAGACTGACTTTATCGGCCTGAAACGCTCTTGATCCTAAGGCAAATTTACATAGGATAGGTAAATCTCATTTCAATAAACTAGATTCACATATCGGCTCAGCATCCAATTTTGAAGACTTCAAGATCCAAATGAGCCGCCTGCTTTGCGCGTCTGGCCAGATGTACGATTGTAATACAATCGCCGGTTGCTGCGCACCCGATCTGGCCTTCCCCTCCAAAGTCGGTCCAGGTTTTTAAAGGAGTTTTTTAATGTTTGAAAGTGTAGATAGGATCGTGATGAAAGAAGAAAAATCGAACAAGACAAAGCTTGTAATCTTCCGGTTAACACCCAAAGAATACGCCAATCTGGAAGCCAAACGTGGCCGCACCACCTGCCGGAAATTAAGTGAATTTTTGCGGCTCTTAATCTTCAACCGACCAGTAACCGTGATCGAAAGAAACGGTTCGCAAGATCAAATGATCGATGAATTGTCGGAGTTGCGGGAAGAACTTAATCGACTCGGCAACAACTTCAATCAGGCAACCAAACGCCTCAATGCCGTCAACCAAATTTCAGAATTCAGAAACTGGATTGCCAGCTACGAAGCTGAGAAGACATTCCTGTTTTCAGTTCTGGATAAGATCAAATCGCAAACCGATAAACTGGCAGATCAATGGTTGCAGTGATCCACACCAGCAGCCGACTTCGGTCAGTGCTACATTATAATGAAAACAAGCTGAAACAGGGACAAGCGGAATGTATTGCTGCCATCAACTATCCTAAGGATGCGAATGCCCTGAGTTTTGATCAAAAGCTGAACCGAATTCAGAGGCAGCTGACTTTGAACAAAAGGACAAAGGTCAATATGGTTCACATGTCCTTGAACTTTGATCCGTCGGAAAAGCTGAGCAAAGAACAGCTCACGGAGATTTCAAAAGCCTATTTAAAAGGAATCGGTTTTGAAAAGCAACCCGCCCTCGTATACGAGCATCGGGATGCCGGTCACCCCCACGTCCATCTAGTGACAACCAACATCAAAGCGGATGGAAGCCGGATCTCACTACACAACCTGGGCAAAAATCAATCGGAGAAAACCAGGAAAGAGATAGAGATAGACTTTGGTTTGGTGAAGGCACAAGATCGTAAAGCGCAGGAGTTTAATTTAAAACCTATCATCATCAAAGCAGAGTATGGAAAATCAGAAACCAAGAAAGCCATTGCCAATGTGCTCGACAAAGTTCTCAACGAATACAAGTTCACCACGATGGGCGAATTTAATGCGGTGCTCAATCAATATAATGTTGCGGCGGACATTGGCTCAGCGGGTTCCAGGATCAGAAAGAACAATGGCATCTTATACCGAGTATTGGACAAAGACGGTAACCGGGTTGGGGTGCCGATTAAAGCAAGCGACTTTCATTTCAAGCCAACATATAGAAATCTGAAAGTTCGTTTTCTGTTTAATGAGATGAATTCAGACCGTACGAAGGTTTCTTTACGCTATTCCTTCTAGGTGCTTGCTTTATTACAATGACCTACATGATGTACATTGATGCGAAATGGCAGGACGACATGTCAACGCATGCACCCGTTGTTTGCATGAAGATCACATACGGAACCAGGGGAGCAGGAACAGTTAAATATCCTGATCAGGTCTACGCGGAGTACCTGGGGAAAACCTATCAATTTGATATGGGCAGGAAATACTACCGAAGCCTGTTAGGCGTCGATACCATTGCAGTTTATTTTGACCAAGCTAGTGGCAGAGCATTTCTGCCCACATCCGGGCAAGTCAAACATTACACTGGTCTCTACCTGCTTGTGGCAGCCTTTGGCCTTTTTTTGATCGGAGGAAGTACGTGGGAGTTTATCAAGATTGTGAGGAAACGTAACCCGAAAAACAAACAAAGCTTTTAGCTTGGTATACTGGGCACAAAACTCAAAAGCAGAGGCGATTTGAATGCGCTTGCACCACAGCGCAACGAAAGGTACAAAGCAAAAAGTGACGACTGCAAATCCATAAGGCTATTTACCACGGCTGTTGCCGCTCCTTAAACCGCCAATGAATTTGCAGCCAAGGGTAAACCCCGTCACTTTTTGCTTTGTGTGAGAACAGGCGATTGCGATGAGGCGAAAAATAATTAATAAGAAAAAACGGCTGTGAACATTCCCTTATTTCTCTACTCGATTTTGATCCTGACTGATATCTATTCCCCCTTACTTGCCCTTTTCGCATATCCGGAGTATGTAATATAACCTTTGGCTCCAAAGATAATTAGCTCAAAACGGAGATTATCTGAGTCAAGTTCGCTTGTTGAGTATGATAATTCATGATCTGAGTACGCTCTGTACTTTGCGGATAACATTGAATCGGTTTTGAATCCTTCAATAAAATTATCCTGAAATATTAGCGTGTTAAGTCGTATTAAGTAATTGACAACGTTAGCGATTAAGGAAAGAGCAAAGAGTGCGGCAAGCAACCTAAATGCAATTTTTTCACATTTATCAATTCTGAATTTGTCAATTTAAGGCCTCTATTGCGTAGTTAAAATTACAAATATTACATAAGTGCTTACCCAACCGCCATCTTCGCCATCTCCTTCCAGATATAATGCGGAGCTGACTCGCGCAATGCCCAATTGATACTCATCGGCTTCGCTCCGTAATGGTCGATATAATCCGCCAAGCCCAGGAAGACATAGGCAATCGTATTATTGAATTCATCATTGTTCTTCTCCCGCACAAAAAGAAGAATCGATTTCCCCGTTTGCTTTTGCTTTACATAGGATAGCCCCTTGCCAGTTTCAGGCCGGGCGTTGTTCTGAGATTGCCAGTGAAATATCTTTTCACTGACTGCGTAATCGTTATACAATGTCGTCGGAGAGTAATTTGCTTCTGTCTTTTCCAGCGTTATGAGCAGCAGCTCGGCATTCTTTGCTTCCAGGTTTACAACCCCTTCGCGGTTGCTTGATTTTCTTTCAAATGTGCTTTCTCCGAAAGCGGCCAGGACCTGTTCCCTCGAATATCGACTATGTACTTTGAGTGGTTGAACGAAAGGCAGATCAGTGTCCATTTCGATGTGCGAAATTCTGTCAATCACCAGTTCGAGCAGCTCGACCATTTCACTCACTAGCTGTTCATTTCTTCCAATTTTTGCAATACTTGCCGATAGGTCCTCTGCTCCGCCTGGGCTTTGCCAAAAGTCGTAGTGAAGCATGGTTAGCATTAATTTTTCATGATCCGGCAACGTATTTGCATCTACCTGAAACTTCTGCTTCGCCATCCTTAGAATGAATGACAAATAGCTGAATGAATTACAGCAGAGCCACTTTTTCAGTATCGTGCGCTTCGTCTCCTCCTCATTGATGGGCGATAGATCGTCCAATCGATTCGCTAACTGACAAAGTCTGCTCCAAGTCGCTCGCTTGTAAATCGCTTGCAGCGGAATGTTATGGAAAGCGACAAAGTTTTTAAGCGATAAAGGCATTGTGGTTTGATGCCGGAAATTGGCGATTTTGGCAACGAGCTGATTTGTATTGAGCTGAGTTGCCGACCTGATATTTTTGAGAATGATTTCCTTTGCCTTCTTTTCTAAAACAATGGAGCATCCCAATGGCAAATGTGGAAAATCACGTTCGAGTTCTTCCAGCGTAGAAGTATTGGTTTTACCTATAAGCGCTCTGAATTTGCCTTCAAAATCGTATTCCGGCCGGGCATTGCCAACAAAGTCAAGAACAGTCAAGCACTCCTTACTTTCTGAAAGTCGCAAACCCCTACCAAGTTGTTGAAGAAACACCGTTAAACTTTCGGTAGGCCGTAAAAACAGCACTGTGTCAATCTCTGGGATATCGACACCTTCATTGAAGATATCAACCACGAAGAGGTAGTTGATATCCTTTCGCAACAATTTAGATTTGATGGTGGATCTCAATTCTTCACGGTCGCCTCCGCTGATAAGGTAATCCGCTTTTAGCCCAGCTAATGAAAACTTTTCCGCCATGTAAATGGCGTGTTCCCGAGTGACACAAAAACCCAATGCCCTGACATCCTCATAGTCTGTGAGATAGTTTCTGCAATGATTAATTATTTCTCCCACCCGAAGATCATTGTGCGTATAAATTTTCGTCAGCTCGCTTGGGAGATAGCGTCCATTCTGCCAGGTTGCGTTAGATAAATCTGTACTGTCGCTAATTCCAAAATATTGAAATGGACAAAGCAGTTTCCTGTTCATGGCCTCAGGCAATCTGATTTCGGCTGCAATTGTATCACAAAAATCTGCCAGAATATCAGCCCCGTCGGTACGCTCGGGAGTCGCGGTTAAGCCAAGAAGCACCTTCGGCTTAAATTTATTTAGAATCGGGCGGTAACTATTCGCGGCGATGTGGTGTACTTCATCAATGATAATGAAGTCATAATAGCTTTCCGAAAGCGGTAGCTCCTCCATGCGATTTGCAAGAGTCATCACGGACGCAAACACGACATCGTAATTGTCTGGCTCAATGCCGTCAACCCAGAGATCGCCAAAGTTGTTGTCACGTAGAATGCCCGCAAAAGTAGCCCTTGCCTGCATCAATATCTCCTTTCTATGTGCGACGAAAAGCAGTCTCGCGTGAGGCTGCGTTTTAAGAAAGTTCTTGAAATCAAATGCCGAGACTACCGTTTTGCCTGTACCGGTTGCAGCGACAATCAAATTTCTATTCCTATTATGAATTTGTCTCTCTGCTAAGAGCTTTTCTGAAATTTCCTCCTGGAACGGTAAAGGCTTTATATCAAAGAAAGAAGTCCCTTCGACCTGGCCTTTGTTCTTTTCTCTTCCGAGGGCCGCTTTTAGTTTCTCCGAATGTTCACCTGACCGGAAATATTCGAATTCTCCGTCTTGCCAATATGTTTCGAAAGTCTTCGCGAATTTATCTATGATGTGACCAACTTCTTGAGTTGTTACTTTCAGGTTCCACTCCAATCCGCTGGTTAGTGCGCTCCTTGAAATATTGGATGAACCAATGTAGCCCGTATTGAAGCCAGTATTTCGGAAGAACAGATAAGATTTAGCATGTAGTCGCTCGTTTTCCGTATTGTATGAGATTTTTACTTCACAATTGGGCAGGCTGGCTAAAAACTCTACCGCTTTCAGATCAGTCGCACCCATGTAGGAGGTCGTGATAATTCTAAGGGAATTACCTTTACGCGTGAATTCTTCCAGTTCTTTCTGAAAGATTCTGATTCCTGACCATTTGATGAAGGAAACCAGGAAGTATATCTTATCAGAAGACAATATTTCCTTTTTCAACTCACTTTCAAGCGAAAGACCGACATTAGAACCTGTGAATAACTCGCTTTGTCCCAATCCTGTAAATGGAGTTATTTCCTTGATATGTTTTTCAAAATCGGAGAAAGGCGCATCCATTTTCGCGAATACAGCATGCAGGATTTTTCCATTTATTGAAACCAAGTCATCCTCGAAATCTGTGTGATCCAACTCGGTTCGAAGTACCCTGATAATCTTGTTTGACAGATCAATTTGATGTTCAATGCTGTCATCTCCCGTGATTAAGCTTAATGCGTAGTTCAAACACCCACTTACATGCTGGCTAAGCACGCGAGCGACCTCGCTCTTTTCGACAGGAGTTTCCTTTACATAGAATTGCTGTTTATCGAGGGAGCTTATCTTTGAGTCGATAAGCTTAGTGATCAAATTCTCGTAAAGGCCTTGCTGCATGGGGTGAGTTTTAAAATAGTATTCGGATAAAATTGCAAAAAACTATTACTTGCTAAAATAACAGTTTGACATAGATCTTTTACAAAGTATTCAAAGTCCTCCAAAAAACATATGAAAGAAACCCAAACCCCGAACATCTTTAAACTAGCAACAAAGGAATTAACTCAGGATGCGTTCTTTGCTTGGCTATTGCAATGGGCCGATCAAAAGTATAGAGGCGTAAACACAAATCTGAATCATACTGCACAGGATTTTGTGAGGAAGCTCATTGGGCAAACTGATACTTACGCCATAACGACAGTAGAGGTTGGTAGGCAACGGCAAAATATCGATGTCTGGGCAGAGATTAATTGTGAGTATTTCATCAGTATAGAAGATAAAACCAATACCGGCAGGCATTCGAATCAACTAGCACGTTATAAAGAACTCGTTGAAAGTGAGTTCGGTGGAAAGCCACACAAGCTCACATTTGTATACCTCAAAACAGGGAATGAAAGTCTTTCATCGTTGGATCTGATTAAGCGCCAAGAAGGATATACGATCATTGATAGAAGGACGGTTCTCGCAATACTCGATGCCCGACCCGTAAACAACGATATTTTTAATGACTTTCGATCATATCTAGCAAGGTTGCAGGAGCTAACAGATTCTTGTTCCAACTTCGAGGCAGTAAAAACCGACGAAAGTGCCGCCCAAGGGTTCTACCTTAATTTACAAAAGCTTCTCCCTGAATGGACTGATTGGAACTATGTATCGAATCCTACTGGCGGTTTTTGGGGATTTTGGTATCACTGGGTACAGATTAATGACTTTAAATTGTATATCCAGATTGAAAATAAGATTAAGGTTGATTTACAGGTCAAAATCAAAATTGAAGGCAGGGCACCTAACATCGATTATTTAAACCAGCTATGTTCCCAGCTAGGAGAATTGGCGTCTAGATATGGACTCCTGATTGCTAAACCAAAAAAATTTAGGCTGGGAAATACGTCGACGCTTGCTATTGCGGTGAATGCTCTTCCATCGACTACGGATGAGGATCTTGATATGTCGCGCATCTTGACCAATCTTCAAAACCTCCAACAAGTACTGGATGAGTATGCTTTGATATCCCTTCCGACGAACAGTAATTTATAAATTATGACAACAAATTGGAAAAGACAGACTGGGCAGCCCCTGTTGATCTTGAATAATGCAACCCGAAGCATGGAACGAGTATCGCTCTTTAGCAATGAATTCTCTGAAAGCTGGCTGCAAAAACTCATACATGAAAACGCTTCCCTTCTTCCAATCAGTGAAATTGAATCCGGATTTGCTAATGCAATTTCTATGGGCAGGGAAATAAAAACCAAGTCTGGGTATATTGATAACCTGCTCATCTCACCAGATGGCTATATAACAATTGTAGAAACAAAACTTTGGCGGAATCCACAGGCAAGAAGAGAAGTGGTCGGACAAATCCTGGACTATGCCAAAGAATTAAGTAAATGGACTTTCTCTGATTTGGATATTAGCCTGAAACGTTACGATCAAACTTCTGAAGGAGTTGTCGCGAAGGTTCGCAGACATCCGGGTTGCGAAGATATAGAGGAACATACGCTGATCGACAACATCAACAAAAACCTAAGAAGAGGACGTATCTTACTTTTAATTGTTGGAGACGGAATTCGTGAAAGCGTTGAAGAAATGGTCGAGTATCTGTCACAAACTCCCCAGCTACACTTTACTCTGGCACTGGTCGAACTGCAAGTATACAGGCTTGGCGATTCTATTGATTCCCTGTTAATCATTCCGCAAGTCGTGACCAGAACAAGGGAAATTACAAGGGCTGTTGTACGTGTAGAAGGAGACTATTCTACTGGATTAACCTTAGATATTGACAGCGACCTGGGGACTGAACCAGAAACATTACACAGGAGATCATCAGGACGAACCACACTTTCAGCTCAGGACTATTTTGAGCAGCTGCTGCAAAACACAAATTCCTACACTGTCGATTTTGTGAAAAAGGTTATAACAGATAGTCAACAAATTGGCCTAACTGTTGAATGGAACGCATCCAGTTTTGGACTCCAATTCCCTGATCCGGCCGGAAGCGGGCTTAGAATTAGTATTATGACTTTTGATAAAAAGGGTCAAATCATGTTAGGCTATGCTGAAAAGCAGATTGAAGCCTTAAACATTCCATCCAATATCAATTACAGTTTTTGTGCAGAAACGGCGGTGATGTTTACCGGACTTGCACCTAATCCTCTTAAGCTGGGAAGCTGGAACCGAAGAATTTCCATCTCAGAGCTAATTCCTTCGTATGATCTTTTTATGGAAAGATTAGAAGTATACTTAAATGAAATATCTGATTCGCAAACAACGCCGGATTAGATTTATAGTTTCAATGGCAAACGTATTTTTCTTATTTTTACGTTAGCAAAATCGCAGTTACCGCGACCAAAAACCACAGGCATTTCCAAACTTTGAACACAAAAAACCACCCGAAAACGCACTAGAAAACCAGCGAAACCCGACCCCAAACAACTCAATTTTCGCTAAAAGAATTATACATAACAAATATACTGTTGTACTATATGTATAAAAAATAGTGAGTCTTTCGTGTAGTTTACCTCAAATACAGGAGGCAA
This sequence comes from Dyadobacter sediminis, assembly GCF_005860765.1. Lineage (GTDB taxonomy): Bacteria > Bacteroidota > Bacteroidia > Cytophagales > Spirosomataceae > Dyadobacter > Dyadobacter sediminis. Next base: position 49,164 of record NZ_VCEI01000028.1, read on the forward strand.
GACCTTGATTACGAGTCGATTAAAGGCAAAGTTCGAGACCCGTCTCCCTCCCTTGAAATAAGTTCAAAGTCAAACAAAATGCCTGTAAATCAATGATTTGCTGGCATTTTTGTTTTTTAGATTATATCAAAGAACATTCGGTCTGCTTTTCTATTTAAAGCCCGCCAGAAACCAAAATAGGAACAGTTCGCTACATTTATCTGCGAATTACCGTCGATGGCAAGGTCGCCAAGCTATCTACCAAAAAGCTATGGAATACCGAAAGGTGGAATTTCTCAGTTGGACGCCCAGCCGGAAACAAGGAAGATGCCAAGACGATTAATGCATGCTTGGATATGCTCACTGCCAAAGTTTACCAGGCCAAGAAAATTTTTACAGAGGATGACAAAGAAATTTCTGCGGAAGGACTGAAGAACATTCTGCTCGGCAAGAGCAACGAAACCCGAACGATCCTTAAAGTTTTTGCGCATCACAATGAGCAGATAGGAAGCACTTGTCGATCAAGAGTTCGCACCACTAACTTTGAAGCGCTACAAGACCGCGAAGGAGCATACTGCCTCCTTTATCAAGTGTAAGTACAAGAAGGATGACATGGCGATCTAGGACTTGAATTATGAATTCATTAACTGAATTCAATTTCTGGCTTCGGAGTGCAAGAGGCTGTAATTATAACTCGGCAATCAAGTACATGAGCAATCTGAAAAAGGTCGTCAGGACTAGTGCTGTTCCAAGGATTTATAACGCTTGTCGAGCAAACCGGTGAGCAATGATGTCATTGATTCCAGATCCACAGGCTTCACCAGATGTCCATCAAAACCTGCTTCTTTGGTTCGTTGACGGTCTCCATCCTGACCATACCCTGTTACTGCAATCACAACCACAGCCTGACCCCAAGCTTGCTGACGGATGAGACCACACGTGGCATACCCATCTAAACCCGGCATGCCAATGTCCAGCAGAATAGCAGCCGGTTGAACCTCCTGGGCCGCTTCGATGCCTGCCCGACCACTCGTTCGGGTATGGGCTTCATAGCCTTTGATGTTTAACAGCATTGCCATCATTAAGCCTGCATCTGCATTATCATCGATTACTAAAATTCGCTTGGCTATGGCTGACTCCGCAATTTGCAGGGCAGGTTTTACTAGCTGCATCCCAGTAACTCCCAACATCGGCAGATGAACCGTAAAGCTGCTACCTTTGCCTATCCCTTCGCTCTGGGCTTCCACGCGGCCCCCATGCATCTCCACCAGCCGCTTGACTAATGTCAGGCCTAAGCCTAAGCCTCCTTTCGAGCGAGCCAGTGAATTATCCACTTGTACAAACAGCTCAAAGATGGCCGATAGTTGATCAGTCGCCAAACCAATACCGTTATCCCTTACCTGAAGAATTGCTTCGTTGTTGTGGTATCTTACACTAACCCACACCTGTCCTCGCTCACCCGTATAGCGGGCTCCATTGGTTAACAGGTTGGTTACCACCTGGGTCAAGCGGGTGGCGTCGCCTTCCAGATAGATGGCAGCCTGGGGTAGGTCAATGTGCAAGCGCTTTCCCTGTTGCTGATAAACTGAATGCACCGATTCGGCGGCCTGACCGACGATCTCAACCAAGTTGACCCGTCCGGTCTTGAGGTCAATCTTGCCCCGATCAATGCGGCTTACATCCAGCAGATCATCTACCATCCTGACCAAATGCTCCGTTTGGCGACGCATCATCTCTAAGGTCGACCGGTTCATATCTTCGGTGATGGTTAAATCCAGAATGTGAAGTCCTGAGCGGATGGTGGACATGGGGTTACGTAGCTCGTGAGCCAACATGGCCAGAAACTCATCCTTGCGCCGGTCGGCTTTCAGGAGCCCTTCCTGTGCTTGTTTGGCATCATCAGTATCAATACTCAGGCCGTACCAAGCTTCAATTTGTCCGGCTGAGTTGCGGCGAGGCAGGGCGCGGAAGATGTGCCAACGATACACGCCATCGTACCGTTCATAGCGTACCTCCCCTTCATAGGATTCACCTGTCTGCTGGCAGCGTTGCCAGTAGGGCAGAATACGAGCTGCATCATCGGGATGCATCGTCAACATCCATCCATGCCCACTGGCCTGCTCATAGGTCTGGCCCGTATAGTCATACCAGCGTTGGTTGAAATAAATGTTTTCCCCTGATGCTGAACAGACCCAGACCAGCGCTGGAGCGGCTTCCGTTATGGTCCGAAACTCGGCTTCGCTTTTACTTAATGCTTCCTGGGCGCGGGTATGTTCGAGTGTTTGGGTATCTTGGGAAAGGATAATGACCGCTGCCTGGGTAATGGCCTTGGCCAGAGACTCTTCTTGGGCCGTGGCCTGATGAAAGTGGGGAAAGTAGAGGGCCAAACTTCCGATGGCTTTGCCCTGCCGGGTCAGGATGGGGTAAGAGCTCGCAGCGCAAAATCCATGAGCGATAGCCATAGGCAAATAGGGTTGCCAGTGCGGGTCTTTGAACACATCCGGCGTGTGAACGGTCCGGCCGGTGGCGATGGCATAGCCGCTGCAAAACGAGTCGTCACTAACGGGAAAGCCATTTAAGGGGGCTGTGTAGGAGGGGGCCATGTCGCCCGCTCCCTCGATGGCATGCAAGCGTTTGCCGTCAGGATAGGCCAGGTAAAAGGCTGTACGCACGTCGCTGCCCAATTCGAGTTTGACCAGTTGAGCGAGGATGTTCAAGACGTTGACCAGAGATTCTCCGTTGATGGCCGCCTGAAAGGCTTCGTTTTGGAGTAGGGTACGCTGTTGGGCAGTAATATGGCAGAAATCGTGTGGTATGCTGTTCATAATTCGGCAAAGGCTCTTTGGCAAAAACCATTAAGTTACTAATGTGATTTTACTCCACTAAGTTAGTTAATCAATGCCTTTGTTCCGACGCAAAGTGAGAGTAAAAAATTGTAGACTAGTAACATCTTTTTAAATGTACGAAATCTACGGTGGACCCGGACAAAGCCAGTGGAGTGTGTACAGTCTAATAACCAGGCGTTTTTCAGTAATTATATTTCGTGGTTTCTACAAAGGATGCAGGGAAACGATTACATTAAACGGAGATCCTGGCATTCCGCAATGAGAAATGTAATATTACGGCTTCTCTCTTTCAAATTTGAAATCACTCTTGCTTGTGCATCGATCTGTTAATTTGAATAGTTGCTTACCTCATTGAGCAGGCCAGGAAAATGTATGGTTTGAGTAGAAACTGGTCAGCATTGCATTCCTTGGCGATTTCCGCCAGATTGTACTCAGCGGACACTTGTATTATTGTCAGCATACAGATGGTTTTCAGCCATTTTTTCTCAACATGCATACGCTTTTCTTAAAAGAAACTCATTGTCTTAAATAAAAGCAGCAGAGTCTTCCAGTATACCTGCATTGCACTAGTAGAACTGGTTGTTTATATTGTTTTAAGACCATGCCCAAATACTTGAATGAAATTTTCTTTTTGCCGTACATGGGATGATAATCCGCTATCAGCATTCAGTTGCCAAGTCAACATGCAGCTACGTTTGCTGCTGCTCTTGCATCCATAGTTATTTGGCTTTGTTTGTCAACCATGTTTAATAAAAACCATAATGTTGTTCTTCAATTTTATCCAAAAATGCCCTTGCATGAAGTTATTCGCAATTTCCTTCATGCTGCTGTTCGCCGGTGGCCTCAAAGCGCAGAATAAATCTTCAAAGATTCTTTTTAATGGAAAGGACCTGACGGGCTGGGAAACGTATCTTGACCGGGCAGACCAGGACGGTAAAGGTTTGCCAATCGGTTTAAATAAAGATCCAAACCAGGTTTTTTCAGTGGTTACCGAGGACGGAAAGCCTGCGATACGCATTTCGGGTGAGACTTTTGGAGCAATCACAACCTTGGATGCTTATCAGAATTATCATTTACGTCTGCATTTTAAGTGGGGAAAGAAAAAGTGGCCTCCCAAACTCAGTGCGCCACGCGATAGCGGCTTGCTTTTTCACAGCGTTGGTGACTATGGTTCCTCTTTTCTTTGGAAAGAATCTTTTGAATTTCAGGTTCAGGAAGGGGATTGCGGAGATTATTGGGGCGTATCGGATGTATTGGCCGACATCGAGTCCGAGAAAAATGAAAAAGGGAAGTACATCTACCGTAAAGGTGCGCCAAAGGTGGTTTTTAAAGACAAGACTCCCGTTGGCAGGTCCTGTCTGAAAAGTATTGACAATGAGCTGAAATTGGGCGATTGGAACACCATTGATCTATATTGTTTGGGCGGAACTTCCATTCACGTGATCAATGGCAAGGTGAATATGATACTGACGAACACCCGGCATATCATTGACGGGCGTGAAGAACCTTTGACAAAGGGGCAAATACAACTTCAGTCTGAGGGTGCGGAAGTGTTTTACCGGGACCTGACGGTTGAGCCCATCACTGAATTGCCGAAGGATTTGCTAAAATGAATTGCACTTCACGAGTTTTTAAAAATGTCTGGCTGTAAACCGGCACCTATCTGCAACCTGAGTATAAAGTTTTCATGTTCCGGATCAGAAACTTTTATGCTCCTGCCATAACTCAACCCTTGGCTGCTTAATGAACGCTTTCTATTTTCTTCTGTCAGCGTTTAAAATAACATACCCGTGTAATCTTATACGCAAACTAGGAATTCTGAACACTCTCCAGGTACAAAGCTAATAATCTCATTGCAGCAAGATATGCGTCAAAATGCAATCATGCTGACCATTACTCTGTGAATTAATCTTCTTCTGAACAGCTATTCTTTCTTGTATTCCTGGCAGGGTTCAGATCATTTTCAGCCGCTCTTCCTCCAGATCAATCTGGAACAACTGCTGGCGAATGATTTCTTCGTTAATCATTGGATCTTTGTTCAACTCGGTGAGATATTCCCTTTGTTTTTCAAGTAGTTGAAGAAAAATCAATTTGGTCTTCTGATTCATCCAATTATCGTCGGTAGCTTTCGCACGCTCTTCCCACTGTTTCAAAAATTGCTCCATGCCTTCGTGTTCATTGGGCTCGTTGTCGTATTTGCTTTTTAGAAAGAGGTAGACATGCTGTTTCAAGCCTTGTTTCATTTCCTTTCTGATTAATTCATCCGATTTTTCTTCTATTATTCCTTCAAAAAGCCCCGACCGGGTGATCAGATAGGGAAGGGTAAGCCCTTGCACAACAAGCGTTAGAAGTATGACGATAAAAGTAATAAACAAAATAAGGTTACGTTGCGGGAAATCCGTTTCATTGCCAAGGGTGATGGGGATAGCCAGGGCCGCAGCAAGCGATACAACACCACGCATACCTGTCCAGCCGAGCAGCATTGGCATCATCCATCGTCTGCGATTGGATGAGGCGCGCGGCATCACGCCGGGACGGAAAAGGTAAGTGGCCAGCAATGCGGCATAAGAACTGATGATCCTTGCTATAACGAGTACACCTGTGATGAGTACGCCGGAACCAATGGCGGTATGTAAAGGAATGCCTTTTTCCCGCATACCCTCGACGATTTCAGGAAGTTCCAATCCGATGAGAAGGAATACAGTGCCGTTTAAAATAAAGACAAAACTTCCCCAGACACTGAAACTCTGGATACGGCTGGTACTGTTCAGGAAAACAAGTCGCCTTGCCGACATAAACAATCCTCCGCTTACGACGGCCAGTACGCCTGAACAATGAAATTGTTCGGCCAGCCAATACATGAAATAGGGTTCAATGATAGTCAGGGAAATGTTGGATTGCGCATCAAGCGGCAGTCGTTTATGCAACTGAACGAATCCCCATGCCAGCAGCAAGCCGATTCCTGTACCACCCACAACCATCCATAAAAAACTCACGGCTGCATCCTGCCAAACAAGGTGTCCGGTGCCGACAGCAACTAATGCAAACTGGAAAATAATCAAGGATGAGGCGTCGTTGAGCAGGCTTTCGCCTTCCAGTATCGCTGACGTGGTTTTTGGTATTTTCACGAATTTGGTAATGGCTCCGGTACTCACCGCGTCTGGCGGCGATACAATCCCTCCCAGTAAAAATCCCAGGGCAAGTGTGAATCCGGGTATAAAATGGTAGGCAACCACCGCTACTGACATCGCTGTAAAAAAGACGACAAGGAATGCAAAGCTGCCAATGATGCGCCACCATTTTTTCATTTCCTTAAAAGAGATCGACCAGGAAGCTTCAAAGAGCAAGGGCGGAAGGAAAATGAAAAAAATAAGGTCGGGATCAATCCTTACCATGGGCAATCCCGGAAGAAAACCAATGAGCAGACCTGCAACGACGAGCAGTATCGGATAAGCAATTTTAAGCTTATTCGCCAGCATGTTCAGTAGTACAATGGCAAATACCATTGCAAGCAAAAAGGGTAAATAAGTATGCATTACAGGAATGATATAACTAAATACTGATCATAAGTAAGCTTTACGGCCCGGGAATTTAGATTTTTTTGCCTTGCAGCCGAAGTCTTTTTAATGTGAAGATATGTTTTTTACGAAAATAGCTTATTGTCAGAATACTCAGTGATCAACCCTATGCATAATATCAAGGCAGCATTGTTACCACCAGCGAAAATCTACGATCAATCAAGCATAGAGTGTTGCATAAAGCAATCAAATATATTGCAGGTCTGAAAAAGTGTGACTTCCGCAATACTATGAGAGATCCCTTGCTTATGCAAGGGACTTTTCGCGGGCAAGCCGTTGGTACTTCTCAACGGCCACGTCTTTGCCATTTTGGAGTTCCTCCAGCAATCCCGGGTCGATGACGGTCGGGCAATGCTTGGCTCCCCACAGAATGAGCTCTATGATAATCGGGACAGTGTCAACTCCTTTTTCCGTCAGGCGATAGGTGAATTTCGATTTCTTATCTGCAGCCACGGCCTTGGTTAAGATGCCTTGCGATTCCAGAATCACTAGCCGGTCGGCCAGAATGTTGGTCGCCATTTTTTCTGCTGACTGCAGAAATTGCCCGTAAGTACACTTCCCTGCGAACACCATATCCCGCAGAATGAGCAGGGTCCACTTATCTCCCAGCACGTCAAGTGATGTGCTGATCGGGCAGGTAGAACGCTGTTTTAGCTCTTTCATGGAAAATTTATTTTTACTTGCATTTCGCAAGTATTATTATTTATCTTTACACTTGCAAATTGCAAGTAAATATACTGATTTTATTTCTTTTATCATGATCTTAGTAACTGGAGCCACCGGTGGATTAGGCCACCAAACCATTGAATCTTTGCTCACTACCGTCCCGGCTGCCGAAATTGCCGTCCTGGTGCGCGACGTCAGCAAAGCCACGGATCTTGTAAGTCAGGGTGTAGACGTCCGGCAAGCGGACTACTTGGACTATCCTTCGCTGGTACAAGCTTTTCGGGGCATCGAGAAAGTGCTGCTGGTTTCCGCCGTGGCATTTACCGACCGGGTGCACCAGCACCAAAATGTTATTGATGCTGCGAGGGAAGCCGGAGTAAAGCACCTTTTCTATACCAGCATCCAGCGCAGTACCGATTTTGTGATGCAGGAAGTTACGGAAAGCGACCTGACAACTGAAGCCTACCTCAAAGAGTCCGGACTGGTATATACCATTCTCAAAAACGGTTTTTACTTTGAAGGCCTTGGATACCTGATTGGAAGCGAGGTGCCGAATGCGGAGATTCTTTTTCCGGCGGGAGAAGGCAGGATCGCTTTTGTCAAGCGGGCAGAGCTGGCTGCTGTCACGGCTGCCTTACTGACCAGTGAAGGGCATGACAATCAAGAGTATACGCTATCCGGGAGTGAAGCCTATTCGTTTCACGACATTGCCAAGGAATTTACTGCATTGGCAGGCCGGCCTATCGTATACAAAAACAGCGAATTGGCACCTTACATTGAACAAAAAGTAGCTACGGGCTTTCCCGAAATCGTTGCCAACTTCCTTGGCCAGTGGGGTGCGGCCGCCGAACACGGCATGCTGGCCGGAACGCATGATACTGTCGAGCGTTTGTTGGGCCGTAGGCCAACTTCGCTGCGGGAGTACCTGAAAGCGACTTACTTTCCAGGTATCTGACCGCTTGTAGTGGCCCATCACTGCGTGTATCAATACAGCTAGTCTAGTTTTTAGCTTACGCCGTTGCCAAGGCATCTGACTTCATATTTCGTGATTTGCTGCGACTGGTCTATAAGTCTGTTAGTTTTTAGTTATTATAAACTTGGAACTTCACCCCGGCAACATCGCAGTTGCCACTGCCAAAAGACACCGGAATTTTTGTCTATCGGATCAGGTCAGAAATGTAAAATTCCCGATCAATAGGGAAATCGCTGAACTACCTGCCGGAACATGCTCGCTGCTCATTTTGCATATGTATACGGTGTCTGATATCTACCGATAAATAAGTTTCAAAATAATAGTTATGAACTGTAAGTATTATTTTATATTGGCTGTCTCTAGCAATCCTTTGCAGCTTGAAACACCGAAGTCTCAAAGGAGTAAAGAGTCCGTGCAAAATTTAATCTTAACTTATGTCAGTTTCAGGACCCATATTAATAGTAGAAGACGACAAAGACGATCAGTTTATTACCCTGGAAGCTTTGAGAGAGTTGGGAGTTAATAATCAAGTACTTTTTTTTGAAAATGGACCACAGGTAATACAGTATTTTAGCTCGACTACCGAACAGGCTTTCCTGATACTTTGTGATGTAAATCTGCCATTAATGAACGGCATAGAACTCAGAGATTACATTGACAGTTCTCCCGAACTGAAGAAGAAAGCCATACCGTTTGTCTATTTTACAACATCCGGGAGTGCTGTGATGGTGAATGAGGCATATAAAGGCTCTATTCAGGGATATTTTCAAAAGCCTCAGAATTACGGTGAACTGAAAGGCCGGTTATCGTCCATAATCGAGTACTGGAAATCCTGTTTACATCCCAATACGTTCAGATAACATCTGCATCAATAAAGTACACATCATGAAGATATCAATACAGAACAGACCCGGTAAGCCATCTATATACAGATTAAACGGAAGGAAAACTTCTGCTGAATCCGTTTGCAGTTAATGTAAATGTTTTTAACACTTCAGAGCTCTTTACCGGAAAAATGCATGCATTATGTAAAGATGTGAAAAGAAGTGTTAAACGAAATATATGGTATGAATATCAGAAAAGGCTATGTGCCGGATAGGAAGTATGTTGTGAAATGTGCCAAGTATAACGGAAACCTGGATGGAAAGATACTTGTGAAATGAGGTTTTGAAAACGGCATCCGGTGATTTAGACCGAATGCCGGCGATTTGGATATCTGCAATCCGCAGGATGTTGTAATTTGAAGCAAATTGAAAGCTGCCTTTGAAGTGGCATATTTACTTGGAGCAAGTCCTGAAATGTTACTTCGCAAGCTGCAAATCTGCTATACTTTTGATCCGGTTTCGTTCCAGAAAAGCATCAATGGTTTCAAAATGCTCGATCACGCGCTTGTCTTTGAACTCAAAGACTTTTTGGGACAGGCCCTGCAAAAAATCACGATCGTGAGAGACCAGCACCAGCGTTCCGTCAAAGTTTCTGAGTGCTTCTTTCAAAACATCCTTCGACTTTAAGTCCAAATGGTTGGTAGGCTCATCGAGAATCAGCAGGTTTACAGGTTCCAGAAGCAGCTTCACCATGGCAAGGCGCGTTTTTTCTCCACCCGACAATACACTTACTTTCTTGTCAATGTCTTCACCCTGAAACATGAAGGCTCCCAGAATATTCTTGATCTGGGTTCTTACGTCTCCTTCTGCAACTTCGTCCACCGTCTGGAAAATAGTGAGGTTGGGATCCAGTAACGATGCCTGGTTCTGTGCAAAATAGCCGACCTTCACATTGTGTCCAAGCTGGCAGGTTCCGTCCACATCGATCTGGCCCATGATGGCTTTGATCATCGTAGATTTACCTTCACCATTCCGGCCTACAAACGACACCTTTTCGCCTCTTGAAATGGTCATGCTTGCATTTTTGAACACAACCTGATCCCCGTAGGATTTTGATACATCTTTTACAGTAACCGGATAGTCACCCGACCGTGGCGAAGGTGGAAAGCGAAGTTTCAGAGCTGAATTATCGATTTCATCAATTTCAATGATTTCCAGTTTTTCCAGCATGCGTTCGCGCGAAGAAACCTGATTGGTTTTGGAGTACGTGCCGCGAAAGCGTTCGATAAATTGCATATTATCGGCAATCATTTTCTGCTGTTCCTGATACGCCTTGATCTGATGTGCCCTGCGCTCTTCGCGCAATATCAGGTAATGCGAATAGTTTGCCTTGTAGTCATAAATCCGGCCCATGGTTACTTCAATCGTACGGTTGGTGATATTGTCGATGAAGGCACGGTCGTGAGAAATCACCATTACGGCATTTGATTTATTCACCAGAAAATCTTCCAGCCAGATTACAGATTCGATGTCGATATGGTTTGTCGGCTCATCCAGCAAAATCAGATCCGGCTTTTGCAGAAGTATTTTGGCAAGTTCAATGCGCATACGCCATCCGCCGCTGAATTCCTTGGTTTGCCGATGGAAATCTTCCGGCCTGAATCCCAAACCTTTCAACGCTTTTTCAACCTCCGCGTCATAATTGACTTCTTCAAGCTGGTAGTATTTGTCACCCAGTTCGGTAACCTGTTCGATGATGGCCATGTATTCATCGCTTTCATAATCCGTACGGGTTTCGAGTTCAAGGTTCAGCTTTTCCATTTCGGTACGCATTTCAAAAACCTGTTTGAACGCTTTGGCCGCTTCTTCAAAAACGGTACAATTGTCTTCTGTAAGTAAATGTTGCGGCAAATAAGCAATGATAGCATCTTTGGGTGCACGTACATGGCCGCGATTGGCTTTTTGTTCACCGGCAATAATCTTCATCATGGTGGATTTTCCCGCTCCGTTCTTACCCATAAGGGCAATTTTATCAGTAGGATTAATCACGAAGGAAACTTCGCTAAAAAGGACAGAACCGCTGAATTCAACGGCCAAATTTTCAACTGTAATCATCGTCTCATTTTTTGAAGCCGCAAAGGTACGATGATACGATTGAAAGAATGAAAAAAGTCATTGAACCAATTGTTGACTGAGGGCGTAATCAAGTAGGGACATTGTGTCCTAATCTAACTACTTTACAAGCAAGTAAACAACAAAATCATGGACTTACGTACGACATTATCGGTCAATGAGAGCTTTATGGAAATGCTGACAGATTGCAAAAACCGCGGAGCAAAAGCAGAAATGATTCTGGACATCAACGGACTGGAACGGGCTGAGGGAATAATAAAGCAAATTTACCCTAATGACCCAAATCCCTACATCGAATTACAGGATGGCAGAACGATTGTAGAAAAAACAATTATCGCCCTCAATGGCCTTTTCAGGCCTGAGTATTCCGGATGCTAACAGCTATGCGGCTGGATCAGAAACTTGAAGTTGGCAATACGGCAGAATCCGGTATAACAAAATTGCCATGCAGTAACTTAGGTATTGATTGGCAACCAATCGAGTTTATATCTGATGTGGTATTTGATACATTATTTTTATTGTATAAATACTATGTTGGATATGGTATTTAAAACTTCTGCTGCAAAGCTATTCTGCCATTATTCATTAGTTTTTAAAAATATTGTAGGAATTGTCCTGTCGATTAATAATTTCCTTACCCTGACAATTTTGTAATATCTGCTATTGTCAGCTCGCTTTTACTGCTTTCTTCCCAAGGTCTTTATACACCAATTAAGAGACGTTGTTTTAAATTACTATGCTTTTGCCGCCGTTTGATAATGCAAGCTGGCTACAGGCTAAATGGAGAACTGTAATTCATGAAGTTCTTGTAAACTTTGGTTCTACTAAAGTGTACATAAAATTGCCATTGATAATAATGAATAATTTTAAAAATAGTAATTCATTCAAGCCTGACACTGATTGCTTGTTCGGCAATGTTTTCATAAGGCGCTGCTCTGGCGATAATGCAAATGCAAATGCAAAAACATTCCATTTGGGAGTTGTGGAGCAATATTAGTCTGCGATTAATGTCTTCATAAATGCATCAGCCATCAGCAAATAAAAATAATGAGCAGGATATGTAATTTCTTAAATGTTCTTAGAGCTTCAAAAGCATGAACAATCTTACTGACAGGCAATTTTGGCTAAACTATTGGGAAAATAAGACGGGGCTTATTTTTAAAATTCCCAATAATTACCCTTTCTTGTCTTTACTGCAGAAGCTTATGGATCATAACAAAATTGAATCACTTCTTGAAATAGGAGGCTTTCTCGGCTATTACTCAGCTTGGATAAGAAAGAAAGTGTCAATTGTGGTTACGTTACTGAATTTTGTAATATATCGGCAGCTTGTACATCAGCTGGAAGCAGCTAATAACATTAAAAAAGGTGAAATCGATATTTTAGAAACAGACCTGTTCAAATACAGTTCTAACAAAAAAAATGATTTGGTGATGTCTAATGAACTAATTGAGCATTACAAAAATAAAGACATTATTAACGAGCATATTTCCTTGCTTTCAGACCAAGGTATATTATTTATCACTTTGCCAAACTTTCGTGGGCTTAACAAATGGTTTCAAAGAAGTTTTGATCAAGATGATTACTATAAGCACTTTGTTTAATGTATGGATCTCGAGTATCTGAGAAATATATGTAATCAGCTGGGGTTAAAGAATATTCAAATTTATTATACCGACCGATTTATGTTGTGGCTAGAAAATAAAAAGAAACAACCGCTATATATGCGTTTATTCTTTACCGTGACTTGGTTTGTACTAAAAATAACTATCAGATTTTTTCCTTTTGAAAGTAAAGCACTATCTCCTTACATTATTATTACGGCGTATATATGAATGTAGTGTTCATTAACACAAGTGACAGCAGTGGTGGTGCCGCTATTGCCTGTTCCAGATTGCAAAAAGCACTTGAAAAGCATTTGAACATAAATGGAGTAATTTTAACACAGGAAAAGAAGCTTGAAAACTCCTCTGTTATATCACTCACACCAACACGCTGGAAAAAACAAATGGCTTGGTTTAGATTCGTTGCAGAAAGGCTGTTATTTCTTCCGTATGAAAAATCCAGAGAAATTCGCTTTTTATTCAATCGTGGTATTGTAGGAATTGATATTAGTTCACATCCACTTGTTCAAAATGCAGATATAATACATTTGCACTGGATTAATTTTGGTTTCCTTTCTATCCATTCCCTTAAAAAATTACTATCGTTAGGCAAGCCGATTGTATGGACGCTACATGACATGTGGGCTTTTACAGGCGGTTGTCATCATAGTGGTAAATGTGAAAATTATCAATTATCATGTGGTAACTGTAAATTCTTACGAAATCCGTCTAGCAATGATATATCATATAAAGACTGGTTATTGAAAAAAAAGACATATACTGAATTTGCCGCTATTGGTTGCAGCAAATGGCTGACAAACCGGGCCAAAAGCAGTAGCTTGCTTGCTAATTGTTACACAGCATCTATTCCAAATCCCATTGATACTGCTACTTTCTGTCCTGTTTTAAAATCTCAGGCAAGACGATTTCTTAATCTGCCTGATAACAAAATGTTGATTTTGTTCGCTGCTATGAGAATTGATGCTGTTAAGAAGGGTTTTATTTATTTTGAAAGAGCATTACAAATTTTTAAAGAACATAATAGTGAAACGGCCAATGAAATAGAAATAATTGTTTTTGGATCAGGAAATTGTGAAATTTTCAAGCAACTGCCATTTCCTGTCCATGTTCTGGGACATCTATCAAGTGAGACACAAATTAGCCTTGCTTACAATGCTGCTTCCGTCTTTGTGATACCTTCACTTGAAGAAAACTTACCTAATACAATCATGGAATCCTTTGCCTGTGGTACACCAGTTGTCGGTTTTGATGTAGGAGGTATATCAGAAATGATTGAACATAAACAAAATGGGTATTTGTCAGTCTATGGCTCTTCAGAATCTCTTGCAGAAGGAATCAATTGGGTGCTAAAAAATAATTTGAACGGCGTACTTTCCAAGCAGGCAAGACAAAAAGTAATTAATTCTTATTCTGAAAAAGTAGTCGCAATGCAATATAAGCGGCTTTATCAAATGTTACTTAAAGTAAGTTAAACATTTGCCGGTTGTCACTAATTTTCGGTTTTTAATAATCTGAACTTATAACACTGCAAAATAAAAGTTACAAATATAATGTTAGGCAGAAGAATCAAACTTGTTCATTGCAGAAAATAGAATAAAATCAAATTCCAGCCAAGATCGATATTATTTAATAATTGATTTTCATTGCTATAAACAGGGAGCCGCTCTGCGGCTTTTGCTGTTTGGGAATACAGTCAGGTTGCACGTTGATGTTAACAAATGTGAAGTTCTGAAATTTGGCAAGCAGACAGCACGGTAAAATGCCGTGATTGATCCACATTCATTAGTATAAAGTCATTCCGGTATCTCTTATTAAGGTATTTGCCGGAAGTTACTTTCAGAGCAATGTTACTCTTATACAACTAGATATGAAAAGGACGATTAAAATTACTTTATGGATTTTATTATGCATCATACTGTTTGCAGGAGCGACAACAGGAATATTCTTTTACAAAATCAAGAATGGTTTTCCTGTGTCATATGAAACAGAAAAGCCAGCAATAAATTTTCCGCCTGATCAATCAGCTGTCCTGATTTTTTCTAAAACAACCGGTTTTCGACATGCAGAGTCGATTGAAGCGTCATTGCCTGTTTTTTCTCAAATAGCACGAAAAAATAATTGGTTTATTTATCAAACAGAAGAAGGCGGTATTTTTAATCCCGAGCAATTGAAACGTTTCAAGGTTGTTATTTTCAACAATTCTACCGGCAGAGTTCTTAACGATGAACAACAAAAAGTTTTGAGCCAGTATGTAGAATCAGGCGGAACTCTACTGGGTATTCACGGAGCAGGAGATGACTCCCATCACTGGCCATGGTATCAAACTCATTTACTCGGCACAAAATTCTCTCATCATCCACTCAACCCGCAATTCCAGAAAGCAGACGTGCATGTGGAGGTTGATTCCGATTCGTCATTAACCCGTAAGTTGCCCGCTGTCTGGACAAACCAGGATGAATGGTATGTTTTCCTGAGCCAGCCCAAAGGCATGCAGATTTTATCTTATATCAACGGAGATAAAATCATTCCCAATGGCAATCTGCTCTGGATCAGAGATAAGGACTTTGGTATGGGACAATATCATCCGGTTGCCTGGTATCGAAACGTTGGCAAAGGCAAAACTTTCTATACTTCGATGGGGCATGGCAAGGAAGTCTGGCAAAATGAAAATTTCGTCCAAATGATAGAAAATGCCATGATCTGGTCCGAGTAACAGGAATTCGGAAATGTACAATTGAGCACCAGACAAAAAAGCTCCGGAGCTATCTGTTTATAGCAAAAAAGCATTCGGCAAAACATTGCGCGGCTCCAGAGGAGCCTTCTTGGAATCAGCAGACAGGCGGCCCCGCCGGGGCCTGACCATGACAATGGCTGATTTGTGGCTATAAACAGGGAGCCGCTCTGCGGCTATGCTGCATAAATGTTCTTGTCGAAAAGCATTTCTGAGCAGGAATACTTTTAAGAAGCAGGCAGAAAAAGCTCCGGAGGAGCAATCTGTTTATAGCAAAAAAGCATTCAGCAAAAGGTTATGCGGCTCCCGAGGAGCCTTCTGGTAATCAGCAAGCAATAAGGCGGCCCCGCCGGGGCCTAACCATGACAATGGCTGACTTGTGGCTATAAACAGGGAGCCGCTCTGCGGCTGTTGCTGCATAAATGTTTTTGTTGAGAAGCATTTATGAGCAGGAATACTTTTAAGAAGCAGGCAGAAAAAGCTCCGGAGGAGCTATCTGTTTATAGCAAAAAAGCATTCGGCAAAAGGTTATGCGGCTCCGGAGGAGCCTTCTTGGAATCAGCAGACAGGCGGCCCCGCCGGGGCCTGACCATGACAATGGCTGGATTTATGGCTATAAACAGGGAGCCGCTCTGCGGCTGTTGCTGTACATTTACTGCAATGTTCAGTTTTTATTGTTTGATGATCCTGAAAATCTGCATTCTTTCTTTCTGTTCCAGTTTCAGTAAATAAATCCCGGAAGGAAATTGCTCCAAACTTAGAACAACCTCTTTTTCAGAACTGTTTTGCATCCAGAATGGAATCCCGGATAAGTTGTACAAGGTTAACGTTCGCAAGGAATTTGTTGCAAAACGAACCGTTACCCAGTCCTCTGTTGGGTTTGGGCCTATGGATATTTTATCTGAATCTATAATTGGTTCTTCTGCACCCAATATCACTTCTACTTTTATGGCGGAGGGCTCGTTAATGGAGCCAATGCCACATGCATTGCTTACAGATAATAATTTAAAGTAGGCTGAAGGCTCATTGCTTGCAACCAGCATGGTATCAGGCGAAATATCAGCATATCTATTTATTGCACCAAGGTCATTTCCATAACTGTACCGCCAGGGGCCGGTTCCATTTAGTAAAACTACGACTTGTGCTTTGCGCGTTGTATCCAGATTAACAATACTGCTTGCAAAAGATGCACTTGCTTTGGTGCTAAACCACACAGTTTGCTGAAAATCACCGGAGACTGTATTCCCATCAGTAGCAGCAAGCCGGATGCGATAGCCTTCCGTAGTCGAAAAGCCACTCGGAACAATGAATTGCAGCGGAGATTCTTTTCCAGTAGTAATCAGATTTTTAGCCACCTTTCCCTGGTTGTCCATTATCTGAACCGTAAACTGGTTATCAGCAGAAAATGTGCCTGATTTGGTATAGTAAACCAAAACAGTATCCTTTTCACAAAATGCACTTTTGTTGAAACCCGCAATCTTCAACGTTCTGTCAGATGGTGGATTTACAATGACTTTTGCACTTCCAAATGATCGGACGGCACCACAGTTACTTTCAGAAGAAACAATCGTATAGGTAGTCGTAACTGTTGGAGATACTTTTATACTATAAGTGCCGTAATTGCTGAAAAACTGAAAAGCCCCTGACGTTCCGTCTGAAAGTGTAATCCTGACCTGCTGGTTACCTTCACTTTTTGCAAGAATGTTGATAAAAGCAAATTCTCCCGGATTAATCGTTGCATTACCGCTTAATTCAATATCCGGAGCCTTGTTGATGTTAACAAGCTGGGAAAATGAAACATTGGTCCCGGTTATGTAACAAGTCAGTTCGTAGCTGCCGCTGTGCATATTGGGAGACACCGGAAGTGAAATTGTACCAGAAGTAGCTGTCACTTTTGTAAGGTCAAATCTTGTTTTGTTAGCATTGGTAAGATAAAACCCGACTTTTTCTCCCGCCGGAAGGTCGCCTGCAACCTGATATTTCACATTGATTGCGGTTCCGCTGCAGACATTGTCCGTTTCAGGTTTAAGACTTAAAATCTGCGGTTTCACTTTCACCGCTGCACTTCCTGAAACCGGGCCATATCCGCACTGGTTACTGACAGATTGCAATTGAAACTGTGTACTTTTTGTAATCTTGTAAAAGCTGCTGAAACTGTCTCCAGAAAATTCAGTTTCCTGCATTCCGCTTACCATTACTTTCCACGGGCCGCCGCCTGTCAGTTTGAAGTCTATTGTAATTTCCTGTCCGTACTTGATCTCGCCGGGATTAACTGTATTCTGACTACCGAATGAAATGGTTGCGGAAGGCTTCCGGTTTACAACAATTCTCTTTCCTTCCGTACTGATCTGCTCATCCGTAATTACCCGAATGTCATACGTACCTTCCATGGATTCAGGAATTAAATATCTGAAATCCGCTCCGGTTTTGTTTGACAAAATTGTCCTGAATTCTTCTTCATCTTTTTTCACTTGTAAATAGAAAGTCGTGCCGTTTGGAGCATTTCCATTTTCAATGGTAAACGGCACCGTTATTTCTTCCCCAGCACAGTATACATGGTTGTCAGTAAAATATTTCATCCCTAGTTTATAACTGTTCCAGTATAAATAACTGGTCAGATTCACATCCGTCGTTCCGCATACATTGGTCAGTGATTTGAGTGTAAAAGCTGTGACTTTTAATCGGGGCAATGCTGGACGAAAAGTATGGTACTGTGATTTTTGTTCAGAATGATAGTCATTGGTTCCATCCGTATATTCAGCTGTATAAGGTGAAAAATTGTCAAGCTGTATACTGAAATGAGGCCCGGTATCTACTCCGAGAACGATGGGGTTCTGGGCTGTTCCGTCAAATCCTTCATAAAAAGTCAGTTTGGGTTTGCTCTCTATAATTAAAGGCAGACCGGCAGTGCCCCAGATTTCAGGAACAGTGGATTTTATGGAAATAAAAGCATATTTCTGGTTTACAAATGCTGAAACAGGCAGTTTATACCGGCCGGGTTTTTTGACAGCAAGCAAAACGTTATTCGGGTTGTTCGGTTGTGTGATCTGAAACTCGTTTCCATTACCAAACTGGCCAAGTCCATCAAACGAAACTTCAATGCTGTCAGGATCGCACAAGTATTTCTGCACCGGCGGATGAACAATGATAACAGGCTTCTGAGCTGAATACGAATTGACTGCTAAGTCCAGCCTCGGCAGGTCGCTATTTGCGTAACAGCTGTTTTCAATGGATTTCGGGGCAAAGTTCCCGGAAGCAGCAGCGAAAACTTCTTCCCCTTTTTCAGAATAGTCCACATAGGTTTTTTCTCCTTTGTAATCAACCAGATCAAACGGAATACCTCCGGAAACAATCAGGTTGTAACTATAATATTGCGGATAAGGCAGTGTTCTGGAGTTGCTGGTTGCGTAGGTTACTCTTGGAATCCCCCGGATTGTAAATCCATATCTGATCTCGGAAGTATAGGACGGATTTGCCGTTTTGATACGAAAGCCGGTTATACTGAAATAACCTTCCGTTATCCAGCTGGCAGGTGAATGCGGAATAAAAAACTCAATAGAGTCATTTACAAGCTTTGCCTCAAATTGGTAAACCGTGTTTTTCGAAGTAATACCTTCTACTGTAAATTTTGTACTGGCATTCAGCACTGCATTCGTAACAAACGGCAAACGTAATTTCTGATTTTCACAGATTTCGCGTTTTTGTTGAACGGGAGCATCAATGGCAATGCCGGGCAGTACAGTTGCTACAACCGTTTGCTTCGGCAAATCGGTTGTTACACCGCAAGGTGTTTTAAGGGATTTGATCGAGAACGTTTCGGTTTTTTTCAGCCTAAAATTAAGATTCAGATTGTTGTCAAGCGTATAGGAATTGCCGTTATTGAGTTCGATCGAGTAAGGTTCTGGACCCGAAACATTAAACCACAGGGCAAAATCTTCTCCGAGCCGGACCGAGTCACTCTGACTCTGGAATGAAGCAACAGGCTTTTCATAGATAGCAAACGGCTTTGAATACGGACTCAGCAATTTCGGTCCATCGACTACAATTGCAACCTGATAAAGCATGGAATAAAGTAAGATATCATCAGGTAGTCTGGCTGTAAGCACGCCGTTGCTCTTTCGCTTTGCAGGAATTTCAAAGGTTCGTTTTTCATTGCTATCCGAGTAACTCAGTTTCAGAAAGCGAAGTTTGAAGGTTGCAGTTTCCGGAATAACGCCGCCGTTTTCGTCGTAACTCAGTTCCATTTCACTTCCTTCACAAAGCGTCGTGTTATTGATTTTAGTCGGAATGATAGAAATTGGATTGACTGTCACCGGTACTTTTCCCGAAAACGGAACGGCTACATTACAGCTGTTTACAGATTTTACTATAAATAAATCCGCCGTTTTTGAAGCAATAAATGCAATTCCCAACTGATTATTGCCGGTAGGAAGTATCTCATGCTCAGAACTGTCACTAAGCATAACAGTAACCGGATTATTCGTTGTTATGTCAATATGCATGACAATTTCGGTTCCGGCATTCAGCGTGTCCGGCTCGCCTGCATGGCGGCTTAGTAAAACCTTTCCGCGGTTGTAAAAAGGTCTTGAGTAAATAGTGGTTTGTGTAACCGGGCTTGTGGACGATATTTGGTAACTTAATTGTGTGTAGCTTTCCAGTTTGTCATCATTTATTGTAAAAACAAAATTTCCATTTTTGTAAACGGCCTCATAACGCGCTATTTGCTTGTCGTTGTAAAGGGCATAAAACTGGATATAAAACTTGTTATTGCTGTTAAATGTACCGTTGATCTGAGCAGGTATTTTCGTTTCCGCATAAGCACAGAGTGACAGGTCATATGCGTCTGTAAGTAAAATCTGCGGGACATTGTTCTGGCCAGCAGCCAGGTTGGTACATAAAAGCAGCGTAAGCAGAAGTAGATTTCCAAACTTCATTTTAAAAAGGTTTTCCGTTGAGTAATGTTAATATTTGATGATCCGGTAAGTACTGACCAGTTGTTTTCTGTGAACTTGCAAAATGTAAATGCCTGTCGGGAAGTGGGACAAATCGATCGTTGCATTCTGTTGCGCGGATAAGCCTGTATACATTCTGGTACCATTTAAATGAAGGATTTCCAGTTGTCGGGCAGACGAATTTACAAACTGAATCACCAGCTCACTGCTTGCCGGATTAGGACCTAACTGAATGACTTCTCCAGTGGAAGCAGGCTCGGCAGCAGTTATCAATTCAAATTGGAATGACGAAGGATCGCCAACTTTTCCGACTCCGCACTCATTTTCAACCTGTAAGATCTTGTAAGTTGCGACGGGCGTTACAGGTGTGAGCCGGATCGTGTCCGAATATCCTGCAGTATTGCGGTACAGAGAAAAATTATCGTCTCCAAAGCGGTAATAAAAGGGCGAACTTCCTTCAAGACCAATAACTACATTGACCGGCTGGCCCGGCAAGTAGTAAGCAGCAGGCGTTAGTACCTTGGCCTGCGCGTATGATCCGATTCTTAAGCTTTCCGGATAAGTACTTCCGCTAATATTCTGACTTTTTGAAATGAGGCGAATTCTGTAATAACCAGACTGTTTTACACCTGCAGGAATCACTGCCGTAAGAGGTGAGAACTGACCAGACGTAGGAATGGAAACGAAATTCCTGCCCGTACTGTCTGATAACAAAACTTCGTATTCATTCACACCTGCCTGATTTCCATTTAAGTTGAAATAGATCTGTACGGTGTCCGTACCGCAGATGTTTGATTTTCTTAATCCTTCAATACGTTGTATGGAAAGCCATTGCGGCAGCCTGGGCTGTACCGTAATCGTGGCCGAACCTGAAACTTTGCCGACACCACAAGTACTTTTCAGCTCTTTTAAAGTAAAAGTCGTTGTAATGGACGGAGTAACCTTAATCTGCGTGACACCTCCGGGAAACGGCGCCGTATGTGCTTGTGAAGTGCCGTCGGAAAGTTCGAAGGAAGTACTGTAAGCAAATGAATTGTTGGCGCGAACATACAAATTTGTCGATTCGCCGGCCGTAATAATATTGTCGCCAAACAAGGTAATATCCGGCGAAGTATAGATCTGGTACGAAATGGTTTTAGAAAGCTGCAATGATGCCACTTCTGCTTTGATAAAGAAAATTTGTCCGACTATATTTTGCGGTATTTTCAGCTCGATCCGCCCGCTTGCATTTTTGACAGAGTCCAGCTTTACCGGTTTTTTGTCATCACCTGTAATGCTGAAAACCAGATAACTGTTGCCTTGAGGTTCCATCCCTTTGATTTCATAATCCAGCTGGACTTTTTGTCCGGGACAGATAATTGCATCTGCGTTTTCAGGGTATTTTTTCAGTTCTAGGCCCGGCTTCACTTTTACCGTAACTTTCCCGGAAGCAGTCCCATATCCGCATGAATTCCAGACTTTGCTGACAAAGAAAGTTTGTTCACCTGTTACTGTGGGCGCATAGGTTGTGTAGTTGCTTGTAACCTGTTCCTGTCTGCCGTCATTGTAAACCAGCCCCCAGGGGTCGCTTCCAGTCAGATAAGTCGTGAGATATACCTGCGAGCCGTAGTCCGCCAGTACGATTGTATCGCCGGGTGCTGATTCGTAGCCTGCCTGAAATGTTGCAGTGGGTACATCCCCGATATAAAAATAGACCGGTTCGGAGTAGATGTTGTCGGAGGAACGCACCCTGAAATAGTAATTGCCGGTTTTAACGTTTGGAACTGCGAATTTGAACAGGTGGCTGTCCGTTGCAGTTGCCAGGTCCGTGTAAGTATCCTGCGAACCGGTTGCCGAAATCTGAAGTGTAAACTTGGTTGACGGAGCAGCTGTGCCGCTTTCCAGCGAAAACTGAATTTCGGAATCACTTCCGATACATTGCCGGACAGGAAATGTATACGGATTGATATTGATCTTGTATGCAACACCAATAAAGTATGATGTTATTTCACCGGCATAGCTGCCGCATGAATTGGTAACAGACTTCAGCCTGAATTCCGAAACCTTGTTACTGGCCAGTTCCAGCGGAATGGAAAAGGTCCCGTTCTGGTTTGTGCGAATAGTATTTTCCTTTCCATCCAGCGCATAATGAATAAGCGTATAATCACTGGTAAATACTGCTACGCCCGGCGACTCTCCGAGAAACATTTTAGCAGGTTGATCTTTGCTGGCCTGCGGCTGTATTGAAGGCATCGACGGTTTGACTTTCAGGTTAAAACGGTCCGTTTCCGAGATTAAACGGGGCAGGCTGGAACTCAGCTGTAAACTTGCATCATAGCCTTCTTGCAGCCTTTCAGGAAGCTTTACTTTATAAATTCCCGGCTTGGTAACATTTCTGATCGGATAAGTGTCAGCTTGCGCAAACCTCAGATAGGAAATAGTGAACTGATTGCCAGCTTCGAACTTTCCGCTAAAATTAAGCTCAACTTCCACGCTGTCGCCCATACAATAATCCTTGTTGATCAGCCGTGCAAACAATGCAGGCGTAGTATTACCAGGATTATCGACCTTTAATGAAAAAGCAGGAAGATCATTATTCCGAAAGCATTCATTGGATAAAGAAGCAAGCTTGAAAGTGGTATCCTGCAGGATATACTGGTAAAACCAGATATTGCGGTATTCGTACGTCTGTTTGGTGCCACCGGCCATTTCTGCAATATATGGCCCTCCGCCATATAAATTGTAGTCCATTCGGACAGCAGATGGGAATGGCACGCTTTTCTGGGAATTTTCTGCCATCAGCATATAAGGCGGACTTTGAACTTTTACAGCGCTGTACGGAGATGCAAGTGCCGGATTGCTGGATACAATCCGAAGCATGTACAAGTCACTGTAATCCCGCTTTGGATCCTGTGCTGTGTTTTTAGGGATAAAAAATTCCAGTGAGTCTCCTATGACTTTGGCGGGAAAAACAAACTTCTCATTCGATTCGGTTGTGCCTTCCAAAACATAGGAAGTCTGCGGATTAACACCATTTGCCCGGAAGCGCATCCGTACGGTTTGTCCTTCACAGAATGTTCTGGAAGGACCTGTCGATTCAGGCTCTCCAAGTAGAAGGCTGGGCTTTACCGTAACGGTAAGCGGCGTATGGGAAGGATTTTCTATAATGCCGCACCCCGATTCAAATGTTTTAACCTGATACTGAGTTGTTGTTTCAGGGCTTAACAGAACATTATAATCAAAAACTTCTCCGTTGGTTAAGGTAAACTTAAAAGGAGGAAATCCGGTTGGGTTTGCAGATACCTGCACATGTTCTCCTATATTGATATTGTGCGAATCCGGTGTAAATGAAAATGAAGGCTTTGGATTTATATTGATTTTTAAGCCTTTGTTAATGGATATAGCAGCAGGGTTTTCCGTTACGATACCAATGTAGATGCCCTGGTTGAGCATCGTTGAGCTGAGACCTTCGGGAATGATGGCTGTCAGCTCTTTCTTGCCACTCAGGACGGCCGGTGCATCCATGTAGTCATAGCTGTCAAAATAGGTGTTATCCGAACTGAACCTGATCCTGAATTTTGTATTTGCATTAAAATCTGCTTTGTCCGTACTGAACTTGACCTTGAATTCACTGCCTATACAAAGTGGAGCAGCACTAATACTGACCGGCATGAAATCAATGGAATTTACCTTGACTGTGACTTGCCCCGATATATCCATAGAACCGCAAACGTTGCTGGCTTCTTTAATAAAATACGTGCCGTCCTTCGTTTTCGGAAGATTGACAGTCGTCGTATAGCCGTTTACCCATTCGTAATCACTATAGTGCAGCTGAAATTTATTACCTGTATTCAATGTAATCTCTCCTGGACTCATCGGAGTAGTCGTAAATGCCAGTACGATCGGATCGGTTGAATTCAGTGTATCCGCTTCGTATCCCCATTTTGAAGTTAAGCGGACTGTTGATTTTGTAAATGCCTTGAAAGAGTAATAAGCGTCAGTTTCAGTTTCTGGACTGGATGCAATTACTTTAAGTCCAAAGTTTTGTGAATTAGCAAGTTCAGGTTCTCTTAAGATTGTAACCAGCTTGTTGCCCCTAAGTTGTGCGGGATATTCCCATCTTCTAGCTGGGTTGTTCCAGTCTTTATAAGCTACAACGGTGAATTTATTGTCAGATGGAAAAACGCCGCTTATGGTAACATCCATGCTGAGTTCAGTTCCAAGACAATAATTTTCGGAATAAACCTTGTCAATCCGGAGGCTGGGACTTTGGGCAAAAACGGTTAAGGAAAAACAGGACAGAATGAGGGTAAGTAAACATTTAATCATATAGAAGGAGGTAATGAGATTACCAAAATTAGCAAATGTTACCTTCTTCAAAAAACAAAACTTTTCGGTGTTCTTTCTTAATGCCTACGGGAATGAAGAAGGCGGAAAAAAGCATAAAGAGTAGTACTAAACTGAACGATTAGCAGGTGAAATTTGTGATTTTGAAATTGTTAAGTATCCCTTGATATCAATGGGATTTTTTTTGCAGTCAGCAAGCAATAAGGCGGCCCCGCCGGGGCCTGACCATGACAATGGCTGACTTGTGGCTATAAACAGGGAGCCGCTCTGCGGCTGTTGCTGCACGAAGGTTTTTGTCGAAAAGCATTTCTGAGCAGGAATACTTTTAAGAAGCACAACAAAAAGCTCCGGAGGAGCTATCTGTTTATAGCAAAAAAGCATTCAGCAAAAGGTTATGCGGCTCCGGAGGAGCCTTCTGGTAATCAGCAAGCAATAAGGCGGCCCCGCCGGGGCCTAACCATGACAATGGCTGACTTGTGGCTATAAACAGGGAGCCGCTCTGGGGCTGTTGCTGCACGAAGGTTTTGTCGAAAAGCATTTCTAAGCAACAATACTTTTAAGAAGCACAACAAAAAGCTCCGGAGGAGCTATCTGTTTATAGCAAAGAAGCATTCAACAAAAGGTTATGCGGCTCCGGAGGAGCCTTCTGGTGATTGAAAGAAAAATAAGTAATAAATAGAAAGCTACTTTGCGAGTTGTTGCTTAGAGATCAAATTCTTTTTCCTCTTATTATTTTAATGCTTGGTTTACAAAAGTATTCCAATCCAAGTTTCTGCTTATTAAGGATTAAAGAATACAGCAGAACAGGTTTGTCTTTCCTGAAATTCTCCGGGAGAAAATAAAACAAATCATCTTAATGAATAACTGCTCCAATGTATAAAAGTTAAAATGAATCAAATGTGTATTATAAGGATGAGAAACGTATTTATAATTTTAGTGTATTCTATACTTCTTTCTACTGAATTGATTGCGCAGAATTACGATGAAGCCAAGGTGCCTTCCTACATTTTACCTGATGTTCTGAAAGCCCAGAGTGAAAAAGTTGTAACCAATGTAAAAGATTGGGAAAATATTCGGCGACCGGAAATCCTTACTCTTTTTGAGGAAAATGTTTATGGACAAATGCCGAAAACATTTGATAAATACGAGTTTAAAATAAAAAATGAAAACAAGCATTCCATGAATGGGAAAGCTCATTTAAAAGAAGTAGAAATTGCTGTCACCAATCATAATCAAACTGTAATGATTCATTTGGTTTTGTTTGTTCCGACGGGAATAAAAAAGCCGGTACCCGCTTTTTTACTAATTAATAACAGAGGGAAAAACAATACTTCTCCCACAAGAGACACACTGAGTGGTTTCTGGCCGGCCGAACAGGTTATTGATGCAGGATATGCCGTTGCTGCATTTCATGTAAATGACGCTGCGCCGGATCATAAAGACAGCTACCAGAATGGTGTTCTGCGGTTATATCCCGAGCAGTTGAAGGCAGGAAATGGTATGAAGGCTATCGGAGCCTGGGCATGGGCCGCCAGCAGGATCATGGATTATTTTGAAAATGATAAGGACATAGATGCATCAAAGATTGTTCTCACAGGACATTCCAGGGGAGGAAAAGCATCATTGTGGGCTGCTGCACAAGATTCCCGTTTTGCCATGTGCGTTTCAAATTGTTCAGGAAATACCGGAGCTGCTTTGTCTCACCGCCGTTTTGGAGAAACGATTCAAGCAATCAATACAACATTTCCGCATTGGTTTGCTGACAATTACAAGAAATTCAATGATAACGAAAGTGCATTGCCTCTGGATCAGCATATGCTTGTTTCTTTGATTGCGCCAAGGCCTGTCTACGTAACCAATGCTTCTGAGGATTTATGGGCAGATCCTGTCGGAACGTTTTTGTCTTTAAAAGAGGCTGAAAGAGTATACGGACTTTACAAGTTGAAATCAGCCTTGCCGGAATCCATTCCGGCCATCAATATGCCGTTTGTCAAACCTCCTTTGGCATATCATATCCGTGAAGGAGTACATGATATGACTTCATATGACTGGGCTCAATTTATTAAAAATGCAGATCTTTATTTTAAAAGCCGGTAAATTTCAAATTGAGAAGACGGGATTGACAAGCCGCTCAATCTCGGATACCGGATTGTGCTTTCAACCTGTATTTTCTGAATTCATTTTTTTGTAGATCATTGTCAAACAGCAAACCAGATTCGGATAAATAGATGTCCGGATACAAATGCAGCAATGCAAATTGCCTTTAATGTTTTATAAGCAAAAAGATTTCAGGCAAATAAAAATTACAATCTGTCTTTTATGGAATGGTATTTGTTTGACCAGGTTTCAAACAAATCATTTCAATTACATGAAGATCCTTGTATACGCCAAGCTGGAAAAGGAAATGCAGTCAGAATTAGAGAAGCACTTGCCTGATGACGCAGAAGTACTGTTTGCATCTGATATTTCAGAACAGGAAGTAAAAGAGGCGTGGCAATCTGCCGAGGTGCTTATCGGCAATCCGCCCGCAGACTGGTTTGAAGAAACTCCCGGCGCACTAAAATTCTGGCAGCTTGAAAATGTCGGTTTCGAGCAGTATAAGGAAGTTGATTACAAAGGAAAAACGGCCAATGTAGGTGATATATCCGCTGTGCCCTGCGCCGAAACCATCGTAAGCGGTATTCTGGCTTTTTACCGTGGTATTCCCAAGATGGTCAGAAATCAGGTTAAAAAGGAGTGGGTAGGAGAAAAATCCAGCGCCGGACTTCAGATCCTCAGCGGCAAAAAAGTTATTATTCTGGGTTCGGGGGCCATCGGAGAACATGTGAATAAACTTCTGCAGGCATTTGGCTGCAGCACTCAAATGACTGCCAAAAGCGACCCGCAGGCAGAAATTCATTCGTTTGATCACTTGTTACAGCAACTGACTGAAACAGATCTGGTTGTAAATACACTGCCAGGCAATCTTGACAAATACGTTTCTCAGGAATTTTTTGATGCCATGAAAGAAGGAAGTCTTTATGCCAATGTGGGCAGAGGAAATACAACCGACGAAGCAGCATTGATAAATGCTCTGGAAAGTGGCAAGTTAACAGGCGCTGTTCTTGATGTTACTGAAAAAGAGCCGCTTGCCGAAGACAGTCCGTTATGGGAAATGGAAAATGTTATTCTAACGCAGCATACCGGCGCAGAACATGCGGGCAGAGATCAGGACAAAGTTGAAAAATTCATTTCCAACATCCGTAAATACCTGAATCACGAGGAGATTGAAGATGAAGTAAAACTTTCGGAAGGATATTAGGAAGATCTGAAAATGGCAACGGGCATTACTTAGCTGATTTCATTGCTTTTAATATCTTTATTTTTTTGTCATTTAGAAGCCGGTTATACTCTTCGGTTTGATTGCCGTACAAAGCCACTTTGCCATTGTTGTCGCAGTGAATTCCCCAGCCGTAACGCTTTGTCAGTGGCGAAGCGCGAAAGCAGGGCTGGCCTTTGGAGAAAAATGCTTTTCTTGCTTCTTCCAGTTCGCTTTCCGTCAGATCTTTCCGTTTGGCATAAACCCTGAACAATATATCATCCGAGGTATATTCATAAGGGTTTTTGCTGATCATATCGTACTGTATGCCGGCAACGGTTTCTGTATTGCCCTTCATCGGCGGCACTTCTCCTTTTGCAGCCGGACAGTCTTCCGCAACTTCAATAAATGTATTTGTATAATTGGTTGTATGGATTTTCTTGTTCATCTGTATTGTATTTACCAAAAGATTAAGGTCAATTTCCGGGTGTTGTTTGTGTACAAACTCATATTCTGAGCTATATACGGTTCAGATGCATTGGTTTATGTTAAAGCTTGATGCTTTCATTTAGGCTGCGTTGGCTTTATTGTCGTCGTTTGTGTCTTCACAAATGACGACAATAAAGAAAGTACAGACAGCTATGAATTTAATGTACTGACTGGATTTTACACCCTGTTACCAAAAAGCATTTTTTACGTAAAGTATAAATATGTGCTTTAATCGGAATATTCAAAAATGGAACTTGGGGAAATTTACCTTTATACAGCAACCATTACGAAACAGCGGAATTTACTGCAATCTGAAAAATATAAATGCGTTGTACTTGACAGTTTGTACTATCTGGTCCATTGCAGAAAAATGGCAGTTTACGGTTTCGTAATCATGCCAGACCACATTCACCTGATATGGGAATTACTTGAGACCAATGGAAAAGAGTATCCGCATGCAAGTTTTATGAAATATACAAGTCATCTTTTCCAGAAGGATTTGCGAAAGAATGATCCGGAATTACTAGAACAGTACAGGGTAGATTTCAGAACGAGAAAGTATCATTTCTGGCAAATGAATTCACTTGCCACACAGGTATTTTCATCCACAATATTCCTTTCAAAACTGACATACATACACAACATTCCGGTACAGGAAAAGTGGCAGTTGGCTGCCGCTCCTGAGCAATATCGCTTCTCTTCGGCCAGCTTTTACATGACCGGAAAAGACGAATTCAAATTTCTTACACACATATCAGAAAGAATCTAATCCGGAATAGCTTCGCACTTCGTTTGTGAGGACACAAACTACGCATTCCGGTTATGTTTGTGTCTTCACAAACAAGGTGCAAGGCTTTTCATCATGCATTCTCAAGTTTTTCAATATCCAGCTTTTTCATTTGCAGAATAGCCTGCATTACGCGCTGCCCTCTTTCAGGATCCGACATCAGTTTGCTGAGTACTGAAGGAACCACTTGCCATGAAAAGCCGTATTTGTCCTTCAACCAGCCGCATTGATCTTCCCGGCCGCCATCGGCAGTAAGCTTTTGCCAGTAATAATCAATTTCATCCTGCGTGTCACAGTTGATAACAAATGAAAAAGCCTCGCTGAATCTGAATTTCGGTCCGCCGTTAAGGCCCATAACTTTATAGCCATTGAGCTCGAAAGTGACTACGACCGGATTTTCCTGCAGGATTTTTGAGTTCTTGAATACAGAGCAGTAAAATTCTGCCGCAGCTTTCGCATTTCCGTCAAACCACAAGCAAGGATATATGGAGCTGTTCATTGGAGTAAAGTACAGTTAGTTGAAAATGTTATTAAAAAATAGTTGTTACAAGTTTACTAAACCCGTGCTGGTTTGGAAGGGGGGTACTGCGACTTTTAAAGGGGTATGCTGTGACAGCTTTGAAGCGAAATTGTGGCTTTTGCCGATGGCAGTAACAGAAAAGGGGACAGATTCCATGATCTGTCCCCTTTTCTGTTACTTATTTAAAAATGGATTCTTGCTTTTACTTTACGCCTTTTCCGGTTGCAGCCCAGTAAATTCCACCATAAAGATGATCTAGAAAAGTCTGGTCGGAGTAGACAAGCCCGATGTGGCCGAGACCGGTATAGAAAGCTCTGCCGCCGTCGTAATTATGGTACCATGCAATCGGATGAAAATCGCCCATTCCTGCACTTTTATTATCGTTGCCCCAGCTGGCTTTCGGATCATAGCTTTTTTCATCAACGCCGACCAGAAATTTAAGATCGTTGGATTTATACGGCTTTTGGTATTCATACCATTCATCTGTCCAGATCATTCTTTTTGGAAACCGTTCCATGCCGGGAAAGTTGCTGTCTACAACATCAAGGTAAGCAGTCTGCTGTTCCGGATGAATTTTAAACATCATACCAACCATTTTTGTATACCAGGGCCATTCGTATTCCGTATCTGCTGCGGCGTGAATGCCCACCCAGCCTTTTCCCGACTGGATAAATTTCTCGAATGCCGTTTGTTGCTCCGCATTCAGGATATCGCCTGTCGTATTTAAAAAAATGACCGCATTGTAATTGTTCAGTTGTTTTTCATTGAACACAGAAGCATTTTCCTGCCAGTCAACGGTAAAGTTGTGCCTTGCTGCAAGGTTTCTTATGCCGGCAACACCTTCATGAATAGAAGTATGGTGGAAACCAGCCGTTTTGGTAAAGAGTAAAACTTTAAACTGTTGCGCATACGATGAGGCTGCACTTGCAATTACAAGAGACAGGACAAGTAATTTTTTTAGCATAATAGTTTTTAATTCAGATTTTTGGTAAAGTAACTTTGGAATGCGGATCTGCCGGATTTAATACCGGCATATTATAAATAGTATTAAGGCAAAGTTATAGCCGAATATACTTTTGATTAATCTGCTTTTAATATCCTGCTTTTATAAAAACCTTATGGTAAGGATTTTAGGAAGACGCTTCAGATTTATACTTTCCTGTAAATGCGGTTTGAGAACTTAATCATTGTGACAAAGCGGCATTTATGAAACCAAAGAATATGGACGAATACATCGCAGGGTTCCCGAAAAAAAGCGTATGCTTTTCAAATTGGTAAGAACTGCCATCGGAAATGCTGTTCCAAATGCAGTTCTTTTAAATTCAGAACGTATTGAAATGAAAGCCGAGTAGATTATCGAAATCAATGAATTGCAATTTCAATAATTTAGAAAAGTATTTCTTCCATACAAGAAACAGGCCGGGCATAATAATTGAGATAATCAAATAAAAAACCTCAATAACATGGCTAAGGCAAAAAGCAAAACCGCAACAAAAAAGAACAAACTGGGCGTTAAAAATTCATTGGTCAACAACATCAATGCACGCAAGAAAAAAGGAATTTCCAAACCGAAGAGTGAGAAAACGGTCAGCAAGGAATCCTACGAGGATATGAAAGAAAATTGGGACAAAAAATAAAGCTCCTTAGAAAGGGCTTTATACCACGTTCTTTTGATCGCCACGTATAAAACTATCCAGATTGTCGGCAGCGATCTGCAGCAAACGCTTTCTGGCCTCGAACGTTGCCCATGCCACATGCGGCGTGATGACGCAATTCGGCGCAGACAACAAAGGATTGTCCGGTTTTGGCGGTTCTGCTGACAAAACATCCAGTCCGGCGCCGGCAATAATTCCTTTTTTCAGTGCATCGGCAAGATCCGTTTCCTGGATCAGTGGTCCGCGTCCTGTGTTCAGAATTATGGCATTCGGTTTCATTGTTGCAAGTCGCTGTGCGTTCACCATCTCCTTGGTTTCGTCTGTTAACGGACAATGCAAGCTGACTACATCGCTGTTTTTGAAGACATTTTCTAGCGTTGTCATTTCCACTCCGTTTACAGCAGCCGGATGTTTTCGGTAAGCAATGACTTTCATTCCAAATGCCAATGCAATCTGAGCTACTTGCGAACCGATATCCCCGAATCCGACAAGCCCCATGGTTTTGCCGGCCAGTTCGGTCAACGGTGTTTTGGTATAGCTGAAATCCGGTGCGTTTACCCAGTCACCATTAAAAACGCTCTGGCTGTGTGTTTCAATCCGGTTTACAAGGGAAAGCAGCATGGCAAAAGTATGTTGCGCAACAGAAGCTGAACTATATGCTTTTACGTTCGTTACGGTAATTCCCAGTTTTCGGGTAGCCGCAATATCAATGTTATTAAAGCCGGTCGCCATCACGCCGATGTACTTTACATTTGGAAGCTGGCTTATTATTTTTTCAGAAAGAACAACTTTATTCACCAGCAAGGCATCAGCTTCTTTTGAACGCTCCACAATCTGATTTTCACCGGAACGGTCGTATATGGTTACATTTCCCAGTTTGGTAAGCGGTGTCCAGTCAAGGTCGCCGGGATTAAGCGTGTAGCCGTCAAGGATTACGATGTTCATTTTGGTACGGATTGAAGTTCGAAAGTTGCTTTTTACAGATTGTAAATCCAAATGCTGCAATTTCAGATTTTGATTCAGGCATTTGAATGAGTTGTGACTCAAAGGATTTTGTCAAAGTAAGCTTATTCTGGATTCAGACAAAAAAAGCCTTCCGGAAAATTTTCCGGAAGGCCGCCATTGTGCATTTTCGGGGTGTTAATTCTTGGGGTCGCTGCTGATCTTTCCGGCGCCGGCTCCTTGCATTTGCATCGGGTTCGGAGCGCGTCTGAGCTGCTGCTGCTTGAATATCTGAAAGCGGGTAGGCTTGGCAATACGCGGAAAAGAATTGTTTTCGGTATCAATGTCAGCAATCTGGAAATAAGGGTCCAGCGTCCATTGCGTCACTTTCTTGCTCGTCGATATAACCTTGCTGATTTCCTGATCATTGAAGCGCCAGATTTCAGCGGGGAAAGTTGCTACGGAATCTGTGCCGTCTTCAAATTCCATTTTAACAATCACCGGCATCGGCAAACCGCCTTTGTTTTTCAATGAAAGCGTATAAAAATTGGTATTGTTCTGGATCAGTTCCCTGTCACTTTGTGATAGTCCGGCCAAGTACTGCTCATACTTCTGACGATCGGCATCCGTAACTTTGTAAGGATCATAGCGGTTGTAAAAATCGGCCATGGTGGAATCCTGCGCCACAACGGTTTCACCTTTGGTCTGCGCATCACGGATTTTACTGATCGTGGCCTGCTTGCGGGCTGCTTCTTTGCGGGCCAGTTCTTTTTCAATTTCCGGATTTTGTGTATCGATGCTAAACCAGTCAACACTTACAAGGTCCTGATCAACAGGCTCGACTCCGTAAAACCATCCTTTCCAGAACCAGTCAAGATCCACGCCCGAAGCATCTTCCATCGTGCGGAAGAAATCAGCAGGCGTAGGGCTTTTGAACCGCCAGCGATTAGCATATTCCTTGAAAGCATGATCAAAAAGCTCACGGCCCATAACGGTTTCACGCAGAATGTTCAGTGCCGTTGCGGGTTTTGCATAGGCATTTGGTCCCAGACCGATTACGTTTTCAGCAGAAGACATAATCGGGGAAAGTACCGATTTGTCGGAAGACATGTAATCGGTAATCTGATTAGGCTCGCCGCGTCTGGTAGGAAAGTTGAAATCCCACTCTTTTTCGGCAAGATACTGACAGAATGTATTCAGCCCTTCGTCCATCCATGCCCACTGACGTTCGTCGGAATTGACGATCATCGGGAAAAAGTTATGTCCGACTTCATGAATGATTACGCCGATCATGCCGTATTTAACAGCTTCGCTGTATGTTCCGTCTTCTTCCGGACGACCGCCGTTGAAACTGATCATCGGATATTCCATGCCGCCGCCTGCAACGGAATGGCAGGAAATAGCAACCGGATAAGGGTATTCAAAAGTACGTGCTCCATACGATTTCAGCGTATGTGCAACAGCGCGGGTGGAATATTGCTCCCAGAGCGGATTGCCTTCTTTCGGGTAAATGGACATGCACCATATTTTGCGGCCATCTTTGTAAACGTCGGTTTGCATGGCATCCCAGATGAATTTACGGCTGCTTGCAAATGCAAAGTCACGAACGTTGTCGGCTTTGTAAATCCAGGTTTTCTTTCCCGGCGACTTGTTCTCACGTTTTTCTGCTTTTTCCGCTTCGGCCTGCGTTACAATGATAACGGGCGTTTTGGAAGTTTCGGCTTTCTTAAGACGTTGTTTCTGTGTTGCCGTAAGTACTTGTGCGTAGTTCTGGCATTCGCCGCTGGCCGCTACAACATGGTCGGCAGGAACGGTAATGGCTACTTTGTAATTCCCGAAAATCAATGCAAATTCTCCTTGTCCCAGAAATTGCTTGTGGTTCCAGCCGTTTACATCATCATAAGGCGCAAGGCGCGGAAACCAGTGTGCAATAAAATAATTGGCATTGCCGTCTTTCGGAAAATACTCATACCCGCTGCGGCCGTAATATTCTGTGATGTTGTAACTCCAGTCTACGCTGAAAACCACATTGGTACCCGGCTTCATGGCAACGGGAAGGTCAATGCGCATCATGGTGTTCACGATTTTGTATGGCAATGCTTTGCCGGCTTTGTCCTTTACGGCTGCAATTTCATACCCATATTCTTTTTTCGGGTCAAGTGATGAGCCTCTTCCGTTGTTCATTGCTTCAAGCTGTGTAGTACTCATGCCTTTTTCGCTGATCGTGCCGGTTCTGGAAGTTGCTCCGATGCCGTCTTTCTTAAAAAGGTTCTGGTCAAGCTGCATCCAGATGTATTTCAGTTCATCCGGAGAATTATTGAAAAAAGTAATCGTTTCCGAGCCGGTAATGCGCCGGTTATCGTCGTCCAGTTCTGCTTTGATGTCGTAATCGGCACGTTGCTGCCAGTATTCACGGCCCGGGGCACCGGAAGCTGCCCGGTATGAATTGGGCGTCGGTAGCATTGTGCCCATTTGTTCAAAACGGTCATTGGCCTGATAATTCGGTGATTTCGGCAACTGCTGCGCCATCGTGGCCACAGAAACCATCAAGATCAGTAAAGGGAGCAGTACTTTTTTCATATATATTGGTGATTGGATATAGGTTCTTTTAATTGACAGACAAGCCTGCAAGATTTCTGAAAAATTCATTGTTCAGGATAAGGGAAAGCGACATGCCGACAATGATTCCGGATAAAATATTGATCCAGTTCATTCTCTGCACTTTAAACAACTCGATTACAACAAAGGCAACGGACAGAACAACAAATACGATAATCAGCTGACCAAGTTCCAGCCCGACATTAAAGCCGAGCAATGGATTGAATATCTCTGCTTCCTTTCCGAGTAATACCCTCAGATAATTAGAAAATCCCAGACCGTGAATCAGTCCGAAGAACAACGCAAACGGGTACCTCAGGCCGGAAGCCTTTTCCTGGCGGTTGAAAGAAGCGGCCGGAACCTTGTAAAAAAAGTTCAGTATGGCCGTAATAATGATCGTAACCGGAATCAGAAGCTCAATCCAGTCGGGATTAACGCTGACAAGCCCGGTCGTAGCCAGTGCAAGCGTTATCGAATGCCCGATTGTAAAAGCAGTTACCAGAATAATTACTTTTTTCCAGTCGATAAGCGTATAAACGGAACAGAGCGCCATGATGAACAGAATGTGGTCATAGCCATTGGAATCTGTTATATGGTCGAAACCCAATTGAAGGTAAGCCTGGAATTCGGACATTAAACAGTTTTAGGATTTAGGATCACAGAAATAAAATAATTGTCAAGACAAAAAACCAAAACCGAAGATATTCTATTCGGCGCAGGAAAGCAACAACAAAAAGTATAAAACAGCAGGATTACGGGAACATGATTGTTCTTTAACAATCAAATTTTGTTTCTGAGGGTTTTGGTTTTTTAAGTAAAACAGAAAATGTAAGAAGTAAAATGCGGGAAGTTTATTCTATTATTCCCTGACCTTTTGTGGCTGCGTAATTTTCCATGTCGTATACAAAACCATTTACGACTGCATACTTTACTTTACTGCCTTTTTTCAGGATAAATGTAGCTGTATTTCCAAGTCCGGGTGTTCCGGCCGGCGTGGCCTGTCCGCTTCGCAATACGTGCAATGGCGACGCAATGAAATACAGCCCAAGCGAACGTGTTCCGGCATCCGGAGCCAGCCTTATGTACGTGTAGCCTTCTTTTAAAAGGTTGAATGCATTAAGCTTGCTGATTTCGCCAAGGTTCTTGTATGCCGTCGGATACACTTTTCCTTTTTCAACGGTAAGTCCGGTCGCATCTATTTCCTGGCTGCCGTATTGCGGGTGCAGATCGCCGAAGTCCTCGATTTTACTGTAATAAAAAAACTTGCTTGCATTGGCGTAATTTACTTCATTGCGGTTGATGCCCAGATCAGTCGTAAAGCTTTTGCCGGATTGCTTTACGGTTGCATTTCTGACCACCAGATCATAAAGCCAGCGGCCGTTTTCCGGAATGTCGTAATAATGGTCGCGTTTTTCCTTCGTCAGTGAATTGTCTGCAATTTTGTCCAGCGCGGAAAGGATTGCCATGAAATTAAGCTTGCGGATGTATTGCTTTTCCGGATCGCCCACATAACCTCCCGATTCGATCAGCACCAGCGTTGTTCCCCATTTCTGGACATTGTCGCCGAAGCCGCGCGGTTCGTGATCGTCGCTGTAACGTGCAACCTGTCCGGGAATATACTTTTGCAGAATCTTGTTCATGCCTACAATAAGCTGCATGGAACGTTCGCGAACTGCATTGATCGAAAGCTCATAATCGTAGGAAGTGGCCAGAAAAGAGATGGTCGCCGCTTTGGGGCTTCTTCCCGCTGAATACCTCGGGCTTTGGTCGTGCAGGTTAAAGCCGAAATCCGGTTTGAGTTGATCCACAAGTCCTTTCAGGATTACAGCTTCCGGCGTTTGGCGGGCCGCTGCATCGCGGTTCATGTCAATGCCCTGAACCGTTCTGCGCTGGTACCGTTCGACACCGTCGGGATTGAGCATGGGGACAAAGTACAAGGTTGTTTTTTCAAGCAGTTCCTTGCGGAAGTCGTCGAAGCCGTCATTTTTGCCTTCCAGAAAATTCAGTATATCGAAAGTGGCCATGGTTGCCGTGGGCTCGTCGCCGTGCATTTGCGTCCACAGCAACACTTTCTTCTTTCCTTTTCCGGCCGTGATCATCTGAATAGGACGTCCTTCAAAGGAATCACCGGCTTTTTCAATGATATAAAGCGGATTTCCCTGCCGTTTGGCAATGAGCGGAAGAATGTCCTTTTGCTTGAAGCGGCGTTGTGTCAGTGTGCTTTCCTTGTAAG
The DNA here is from genome assembly GCF_005860765.1 of Dyadobacter sediminis. Classification (GTDB taxonomy): domain Bacteria; phylum Bacteroidota; class Bacteroidia; order Cytophagales; family Spirosomataceae; genus Dyadobacter; species Dyadobacter sediminis. The sequence goes on from NZ_VCEI01000028.1 coordinate 86,319, forward strand.
TTTCATGCGCATTGTAAAGCCGGTCCGCCAGTTCGCCCGACTGTGCTTTTGATTCGACAGTTGTCAAGATAATGAAGAAAAAAAACAGTTGTGAAATAAATAGCTTCATGAATTGTGAAAATCCTGTATGTGACTGCAAGGTACGAACAGAATGAATTGTAAATAAAACAACTGACTTGAAATCATCCAAAAGCACCGGATCAAAAAGTAAAAGGAGATATGGCAGTTTAAGGCTGCATTTGCAAGATCTTCTAATCAAATTTTAATATAATATTTAAAAGAGCGCTTTCAGATATACGTAGAATTCCCTATATTTGTAACATGTTAGTAGCTGAAACATATCATCGTTTTCATCAAAGCCATCTGGCTTTCGGACGTCTTGGGTAATGTGTTTTTGCAAGTAGTGTTGTAATAAGGTTGAATACATAGTATCCCAGAAGCCCGATTGATAAAATCGGGCTTTTTTTGTCTCAATTCAGAACAGATCGAATGAAAACAGTTATAATCAAATACAACGCCGGAAACGTGCAGTCCGTCATGTACGCGCTGGACCGCATCGGGGCGACATACCTTTATACCGACAACGAAGAAGAAATCCGTTCTGCGGACAAGGTGATTTTCCCCGGCGTAGGCGAGGCCAGCACAGCCATGAATTATCTTCGCAAAGTGGGTCTGGATAAAGTCATTCCTTCACTGAAACAGCCTGTGTTCGGTACTTGCATCGGTATGCAGCTGATGTGCCGTTTTTCGGAAGAAAACAATACGGAATGCATGGGAATCTTCAATGTCGATGTAAAACGTTTTCCGGCTGTTCCGGGCATGAAAGTGCCGCATATGGGCTGGAACAATATCATGGATTACAAAACGGTTCTTGCCGGCGACCTTCCCGATAATGCTTACGTATATTTTGTTCACAGCTATGCGGCGCCGGTTTGTGAATATACCGTGGCGAGCTGCGAATACGTACTTCCTTTCAGCGCCATGCTGCAGAAGGACAATTTTTATGCAGCGCAGTTCCATTGCGAGATCAGCGGAAATGCAGGGCAGAAGATCATGGAAAACTTTTTAAATATCTGATAAAACCGGCCTGTTGAAAATGATTGAAATTATACCAGCCATAGACCTGATCGAAGGAAAGTGCGTCCGGCTTACGCAGGGCGATTACGGACAGAAAACGATATACAACGAAAATCCGCTTGAAGTTGCCCTGCAATTTGAAGATGCGGGTTTGAAGCGTCTGCACCTTGTGGATCTGGACGGGGCGAAGGCGAAAAAAGTGGTCAACTGGAAAGTGCTGGATAAAATAGCTTCCAGAACTTCCCTGCATATTGATTTCGGCGGCGGCGTCCAGTCGGATGATGACCTGAAAATCGTGTTTGAAAACGGTGCGAAGCAGGTGACGGGCGGAAGCATTGCTGTAAAACAGCCGGATTTATTCCAAAACTGGATAAGCGTTCACGGCGGCGAAAAAATTATTCTGGGCGCAGATGCGAAGAAAGAAAAAGTAGCGGTCAGCGGCTGGGAAGAAGGTACTGAAATATGGGTTTACGATTTTGTAGAACAATATGTCGAAAAAGGCATTCAGTATGCGATCAGTACGGATGTTGCCAAGGACGGTCTGCTGCAGGGCCCGTCTTTTGACCTTTACCGGAATCTTCAGGATAAATGCCCGGATCTGAAAATCATTGCCAGCGGAGGCGTAAGCGGAATCGGAGATGTGGAAAAGCTGGCTGAAATGAATGTCTATGGAGTGATCATTGGAAAAGCCATTTATGAAAACCGGATCAGTCTCGTCGACCTACAGCGTTTTTCAAATTAAACTATGCTTACAAAACGAATAATCCCGTGTCTGGACGTCAAAGACGGCCGGACCGTAAAAGGCGTTAATTTTGTGAACCTGCGGGATGCAGGCGATGCAGTGGAACTCGGCGCGATGTATGCCGAACACGGAGCTGACGAACTTGTTTATCTGGATATTACCGCCACGATTGACGGACGTTCCACCTTTATAGAGCTCGTACGCAGGGTTGCGCATACAATCAACATTCCTTTTACCGTAGGCGGCGGAATTTCTTCCATCGGCGACGTTTCGGCTTTGCTTCACGCCGGCGCGGACAAGGTTTCCATCAATTCGGCAGCTGTCCGCAATCCGGATCTGATCAACGAACTTTCGCTGGAATTCGGAAGCCAGTGCATTGTGGTTGCCATTGACACGCGTTATACGTTGACGGAAAACGGACACGAACACATTGTGCATACACACGGCGGCCGCAAGCCTACGGAAATCCGTACGATTCCCTGGGCAAAGGAAGTGGAAGAACGCGGTGCCGGAGAAATCCTGCTTACGTCAATGGATACGGACGGAACAAAAAACGGCTTCGCACTTGAACTGACGGCTACGGTTTCAGGCAATGCAAATATTCCGGTCATTGCTTCGGGCGGTGCAGGCAATATGGATCATTTTTACGATGTATTTACCTCAGGAAAAGCGGATGCCGGCCTGGCAGCCAGTATTTTTCATTTCCGCGAAATTGATATTCCGGACCTGAAAAAATATCTTAATGACAGAAACCTGCCGGTAAGAATGACCAAATAGGATATTTTACGTACTCTAAATGCTGATAATGCAGAATTAATTCAGCTGAATTTACCGGAAAGAATGCAACTTTGCCAAAATGATCAAATTGTAAAATGAGCGATACCTTTTCAACAATAGATTTTGATAAATCATCGGACGGGCTTGTGCCGGCTATCATTCAGGACGTAAATACAAACAAGGTTCTCATGCTTGGCTATATGAACAAGGAAGCACTTGAGATCACAAAAAGCCAGGGAACCGTAACCTTTTTCAGCCGCAGCAGACAAAACTTGTGGACAAAAGGCGAAACTTCGGGCAATTTTCTTTTTGTAAATGAAATAACTGCGGACTGCGACGGCGATACAATCCTGGTAAAAGCCACGCCTGCGGGCCCGACCTGCCATACCGGCTCCGATACATGCTTTGGGGAAAAAAATAGCCAGGATACACGAATCGGGGAAGCTTCCTTTCTCAACTATCTTCAGAAAGAGGTCATACGGGAAAGAAAATTAAACCCGTCGGAAGAGTCCTATACAAGCAGCCTGTTCAAAAAAGGCATTAATAAAATTGCCCAGAAAGTAGGCGAGGAAGCGGTTGAAGTTGTGATTGAGGCCAAAGATGATGACAAGGATCTTTTTAAAAATGAAGTTTCGGATCTTCTTTTTCACCTGCTGGTGCTTCTGGAACAGAAAAACATTGACTTAGATGAGGTAATTAACGTACTTCGCAGCCGTCACCAATAAAAACGGATGTTGTATGAAGTTGTTAATACGTCTTGTAATCAGCACATTGGCTATTATTGTCGCAGCTAACATAGTTCCCGGCGTTGCAGTTGCCGGCACCATGACGGCGGTAATCGTGGCGATTGTGCTCGGAATCCTGAATACTTTCCTGAAACCCGTACTTCAGATACTGGCGCTGCCCATTACGATTCTGACGCTTGGACTTTTCTACATCGTTGTCAATGTATTTATCATTTATCTGGCAAGTTATCTTGTTGACGGTTTTTCAATAAGCGGGTTTATGTCCGCATTATTCTTTGGTCTGGTTGTCTCCATTGTTTCCGGAATACTTGGTATGTTTTTGGATTAGTGTAAAAATCTAACTCGAAGTGAGTTTAAATAGATATACATGATTTGATAAATACTGCCTATGTTAAGTCAACTAGAGGAAATCAAGGACACGCTCTTCAAGTATTTCGAAACCCGTATCGATTTATTTAAAATCGAAACAAGGGATAAAATCGAGCGTGCAGTTGTAATGGCGGTATATGCCGCAATTTTGCTTTGTATTGGCCTTACAGTACTTATTTTGGTGATTATATTGCTTGGGACATTCCTGAACAAATGGCTGGACAGCGATTATCTTGGTTATGTGATTTTACTGGCATTCTTTGCTTTACTGCTTACAATCTGTATCGTTCTCAAAGAAAAGATTATTGAATTTATCCGCGGAATCATCGTCCGCATTATGCATGCAAAGGAGGATTGATAGATTTGAAATAGTAATTTGGGGAAAAATACACTCAAATTACTATTTTTGAATTCCTCTTTAAAAATTTCGGGTCATCATTAAACAAGATAATGAAATGAGTTCTCCAATAGATTCTTCTGTAAAGATCACAAAACCATTTTCTTCCGACACGGATAAAGATAAGCAGGACCTGATGCTGGATGCAGATCTTTATCGTGACAAGCTTGAACTTCAGTGGAACGATCTTAAAAGTGACGCAACGCAGTACAGCAAGCAGGCTTTGATCATTGGAGGCGTACTTGTGACATCCATCGTATTGCTGAAAGCAGTTCTTCCGAAAGGCAAAAAGCATCAGTATGAAGAAGAAGATTATCTGTACGAGGAAGAAAAAAAGAAAATTAATAAAAAGAAAAGCAAATTTGCAGTTGGACAAGCCGTTCAAAGTTTAGCATGGACGTTAGCAGTAGGATGGGCACGTCAGAAGCTTAACCATATAATTGCAGATGAACGTAAAACTGAATGAAAACAGCGAATCATAAAATCGCAGACCTCCTTTCAACAAGAAAAACAGAAAAAAGGAAATCGTTTGCTGTTCTCTTAGATCCTGATAAAGTAAATTTTTCTACGTTTCCGACATTCCTTGAATATGCGGCAGAACATGGCGTGGATTTCTTTTTTGTAGGAGGAAGTCTCATTACCCATTATGCCATTGATCAGCTTATTTCCGCAATTCACCAGAATACAGACATTCCTGCTATCCTTTTTCCGGGCAGCAGCCTTCATATTGATCCTTCTGCAGATGCCATTCTGCTGCTTTCACTGATTTCCGGACGTAATGCGGATTTGCTGATCGGGCAGCATGTAATTGCTGCGCCACTTCTGAAACAAAGCGGCATTGAAGTATTGCCAACCGGCTATTTACTGATAGAAAGCGGCAGGCTTACAACTGTTTCCTATATAAGCAACACCATTCCCTTACCCCGCGACAAGCCGGGCATCGTTGCCTGTACTGCTCTGGCAGGAGAGTTTCTGGGATTAAAAAACATATTCCTTGATGCCGGAAGCGGAGCATTGTTTCCGGTAACAGCCGAAACGATTGCAGCCGTTCGCCAAACCGTGGATACACCCATTATTGTCGGGGGCGGGATTGATTCCTATGAAAAAGCAGACAATGCATTAAATGCCGGGGCGGATGTCATTGTAGTAGGAAACGGAATTGAACAAAACCCGGATTTACTACCTGAAATAGCCGCGTGCGTAAAGGCATTTAACCGAAAATCAGATAAAGTTTTGAGAGGTTTGTAGATTTAATTATACAAAACCAAGAATTTCAAGCGTTTTCTAAGGAAATTTTAAGTTCTTGGAAAAATACAATACCAAAGTTTGGGAATATTCAGATTAATCCTGTTACATTTGTATCGAACCTTAATTACACCCAAGAAATGAAAAAAATATTTGCACTTGCGTTCGTTGCCGGGATGGTAACTTTCGCTGCTTGTACAAGCAAACCTGCTGACGAATCTGCTGGTGATACTACATCTGCTGCAACAACTGAATCTCCAATGATGGAATCAGATTCAATGGCAACTGATTCAACATCAACAATGTCAATGGATTCAGCTTCTTCTGATTCTGTTAAGTAATCAGTAGTACAAGCCAGGATTTTTGAAAAGCTCTATGAAAATAGAGCTTTTCTTTTTTTATATATAGCGTAAATACAACTGCTTCTTTCAGCTGCAAATAATACTTGCTGCATCCGGTAACATTCCATTATCCGCACGATTTTCTTTTCGCATGGCTGTATAAAACTTAGCTTCAAAGTTTAATTGTACTACTCAAATACTGATTTTCAACAGGATCAAACGGCAAATTGTACTTGTAAGTAGCCGAATTCTCTATAAAATACAATTAAGTGATAGAACTATTTCGCAACTTTGTTTTAAAAACAGGCATTTGCTATCGTTCATAAAGTTGAAAATACCTTTGTCCGGCTTCATTGCATTCTGTATTCTTATTTATTACTTACAGCTGCTGTCTGTTTAAGTTACAATTACTTATTTGTAAATGCATAGTTTTCATTGGTTTTGTCATAAAGGAATGGAAGCAAGCTGATGTATGTGAAACAAGCTTTCTAAGGAAATTTTAAGTTCTTGGGAAAATGCAATCATGAAGTTTGAAAATTTCAGATTAATCCTGTTACATTTGTATCAAACCTTAATAACACCAGAGAAATGAAAAAAATATTTGCATTGGCGTTCGTTGCCGGAATGGTGACTTTCGCTGCTTGTACGAGCAAGCCAGCTGATGAAGCGGCTGATACTACAACAGTAACTTCTGTAGAAACTCCGACTGTAGATTCAACTGCAACAACTGATTCTACTACAATGTCAACAGATACAACTGCTTCTGATTCTATCAAGTAATCAGCAGTACAGGTCAGAATTCAGGAAAAGCTCTATGAAAATAGAGCTTTTCTTTTTTTATTTAATGAATGAAAGACATATCCTTGGGCCTCCACGTTCCGCAGGCAGCCATTTCCTATTGTGAGCAGTTATATCATACTTTTCATTTCAGCTTTGCTTTGTCACGTCCGCGTAAAACCCGTTTGGGCGATTTTACAGTAAAAGCAGGATTCGTCCCAAGAATAACGGTCAATGCCAACCTTAATCCATATCATTTTCTGATAACTTACATTCATGAAGTTGCGCATTGTGCCGTACATCAGAACTACAACCGCCGGCTGAAAAAGCGCGTTGCGCCGCACGGAAAAGAGTGGAAGCGCGAGTTTAGTGAACTACTGCTGCCGGTTCTGAACGAAAATATTTTTCCGGCAGACATTCTGAGTGCGTTGGTTCGTTATGCAAAAAACCCTGCAGCTTCTACCGGAGGCGATCCGGTTCTGTATAATGCCATTCGCAAATATGATGAACATGCATTGCATTCCGGTAAAACCACGCTTGTACAGCTGAATGAAGGAGCCGATTTCGTTTTTCAGGACAGATTGTTTGTCAGAGGCTCGTTACGCCGGACGCGTGTGCTTTGCAGGGATAAAAAATCACAACGTCTTTATACAATTCCGGCAAATGCATTGGTTGAAGCATGTTAATCTGCGCAGTTTCCTTTTTCATTCAGTCATAAGCTGCTTTGGATTATTATCCGGTTATACTTCCTCTGCACAACAATCGTCGGTTTTATCCAGTGGAAACTGGTACAAACTGGCCGTCAATCAGACCGGTGTCTGCAAGCTTGATGCCGATTTTCTGCGTGAACTGGGTATTGATCCCGTTTCTGTTATTCCGGACCAGATCCGCATATACGGAAGCAAAGGCGGAATGTTGCCACAAAAAAATGGTCCTGCTTTTTCAGGTAATTTAAAAGAAAGCGCCATTTGGGTGCAAGGGGAAATAGACGGAAAATTTGACAACAATGACGCGGTGTATTTTTATGCCGAAGGACCCGACGAAATTACTTTTGATTCACTGAAAGAAGAGTTTCAGCATCGTAAAAATTGCTACACGGATACAAGTTATTACTTTCTGAACGTAGGACAAGCCGCCGGGCGCCGGATCAAAACGGCTGAAAATACTGCCGGCATATCCGGAAAAACAGTCAGTCAGTTTGAAGATTACTGGTTTCATGAAACAGATATTTCCAATTTACTGAAATCGGGAAGAGAATGGTGGGGCGAATATTTAAGTTCAGGACCGTTGAATATAGAAGCAGATATTCCCGGCATAGTTCCTGGTTCCGAGATCAGACTGCGTACTTCTGCTATCGGCAGCGCGCAGGTAGCAACACGATTTTTGTGGCAGATTAATGGAAAACAGATTGGTGAGAACACAATCGGAACGGTAAGTACCAATACGTATGATATTAAAGGACGACGCTCGGAAGCAACTTATATCCTGAATGCGGACGCTTCTCTGCAAAATCCGGTTGCAATCGGGATCAGTTACGACAAAAATGGCCAGAGTACAGCGCAAGCTTATCTCAATTATGTTGCGTTGCATGCAAAAAGAACATTACGTTCTTACAATAACCAGCAGATTTACCGTTTTTTGCCGGAAAATTCAGACACCATAACGTACCGTTTTCAAGATGTTGCTTCCGGCTGGAACCTTTGGAATATTACCGATCCTGCCAGTCCGGAAATCATGGCTGAAAATACGGCAGCAAACGCTTTTCTGACAATTACCGCGCGGAATGGCAAAAATACCCGGCAACTGCTCGGATTCAGATTTGACCAGGCTTTTACGCCTATTTCATGGCAGTTCATCAATAACCAGAATATCATTAGTTACCCTACACCCGATCTGTTGATTGTTACGCCTGCTGCCTGGGAAAGTGAAGCAAAGAGATTGGCAGAATTCCGGAAAGTTAATGACGGCCTTGAAGCTGTAGTTGTAACTACTGAGCAAATCTACAATGAATTTGCCTCCGGGAAACCTGATGTAAGTGCAATCCGGAATTACGCGCGTGCACTTTACAGAAAAAAACCGGGCAAACTGAAATACCTGCTTTTGTTCGGGGACGCTACTTTTGACTATAAAAACCTTTTAAACAACCAGACGCAATCGCAGCGCAACAACTGGGTTCCGGTTTATGAAAGTGATGAATCGCTGAATCCGGTTTACACCTTTTCTTCCGATGATTATTTCGGCTTTATGGAAGACGGCGAGGGCGAATGGGCCGAATCGACGGCGGGCGATCATACGGTGGACATCAGCATTGGAAGGCTTCCCGTAAAATCATTTTCAGAGGCACAGACTGTCGTAAACAAGCTGATGCATTACAATTCTGCTGAAAGCAATTCCGGAAACTGGAAAAATACGATCCGTTTTGTGGCCGATGACGGAGACGGGAATATTCATCAGTCTCACGCCGACCAGCTTGCCAGACTGGTTCAGAATGACTTTTTGTCCTCCCGTTTATTTCTGGATGCTTTTCCTCAGGTTACTACAGGAGAAGGCCAGAAAGCTGCGCAAATAAATAATGCCATCAGGAAAAGTATTGATGAAGGAACGCTGATCCTTAACTACACCGGGCATGGCGGCGTAAGCGGCTGGGCCGAAGAACAGGTTTTGACACTGGCCGACATGCAATCGGTGCGTGGCATGAACAATATGCCGTTGCTGTTTACCGCAACGTGCGATTTCGGGCGGTTTGATGATCCGGGAATTGTGTCAGGCGCTGAGTTGATGGTTTTAAGCCCGCGAGGAGCTGCAATTGGTGCAATAAGTACTACCCGGCCGGTTTATTCCAGTACAAATTTCACGCTCAGCAAAGCTTTTTATGAATCCCTGATAAAGTCCGGCCCGGATGCAAGAACAGGCGACATTTTCCTGGAAACCAAAAACAAGGCGCTTGCAGGCAGTCTGAACCGGAACTTCACGCTGCTTGCAGACCCGTCCATGCAGTTGGCAAAAGCCCGAAAGCAAATCCGCTGGACCTTGCAGCCGGATACATTGCGTGCCTTGCAGAAAGTAAGTCTGCAGGGTGAAATTTATAATCCGGCAAATGGATTCACCGACAAATTTTTCAATGGAATTGCAAGGATAGAAATCTATGACAAGCAATCAGCTTTCAAAACACTTGGAAATGAAGGTAATCCGGAAAGTTACGCCGAGTTCCGCACCCGGTTATTCAGCGGAAGCGTGAAGGTTGTAAACGGAAAATTCACCTGCGATTTCACAATGCCGAAGGATATTGATTACAGAACAGGAACGGGCCGGGCCAATATATATGCATATCAAACGGGCAATGCGCTTTCCGATGCCGCTGCGCAGCTGAATGTAATTGTAGGAGGAAGTGTACAGACGGCACCTGATCGTACGCCGCCGAAGCTCGCAGCCTATCTTGATCGTGAGAATTTCAAACCGGGCGATACTGTGGATCCGTCTTCGGTTTTGTATGTAAAGGTCAGTGACGAAAACGGGATCAATATTTCAGATGCTGGAATCGGGCATGGCATCACCTTAACGATTAATGATACGCTTACCGTTACGCTGAATGATTATTTTACGGCTGATCTGGATGATTACCGTTCCGGAACGATTCGCTATCCGCTGGAAAACATGCCTGCCGGAAAATATGTTATTCGCTTAAAAGTATGGGATACTTATAATAACTTATCCGAAATTGCGTTCGATTTTCAAGTAGGTGTCCCGAGCGGAGTCCAATTCAATGCGCTGACAATTTATCCTAACCCATTTCATGAAAATTTTTCATTCGAACTTATTCACAACAGAGTAAATGAAGATGTAGAAATTATTTTTAGTATATTTCTCAACAATGGGCAACGTCTGAGTACATTTCTAAGACAATATTATAACAGCGATTCCATGTTAAAGGAAACTTTAAACCCTCTTGATCTTGGAGGTAACCGGATTCCGTACAACGTGCCGCTGTTGTATCAAATGCAGATCAGGTCATTAAAAGACAATTCTTCTGACCAGCGATCCGGAAAACTTATTCGCTATCCCTGATATAATAATCTTTAATTTTTAGTAATAATTATCTTTCATTGTATTTTTGACACCTTAAAAGAAGCTGATCCAAAGGACTTCCTATCGCAAATCCAATTTCTATGAGACTATTTTTTGTTAGTTTATCTTCCTTATTAATTTCAGTAACCGGTGCAGCATTTGCTCAGACTACGACTACACCCACATCCAGAATTCCTTACTCACCACTGTCATTTTTAACGTTTGCGCCGGATGCGAGAAGTGCCGGTCTGGGAGAAGCAGGTGTAGCTTTGAGTCCTGATGCCAATGCAACGTACTGGAATGCGGCCAAGCTTCCTTACAACACCAAAGACTTCGGGGTATCTGCATCTTACACGCCATGGCTCCGAAACCTCGTTGATGATATGTGGCTTGGTTACTTAAGTGCTTACAAAAAACTTGGAAAAGGACAGGCAGTTGCTTTATCCGTTAATTATTTCAATAACGGTGAACTGGATTTGAGAACTTCAACCGGTCAGCAGAACGGTTATTTTACTTCCAGGGAAATGGCTATCAACGGAACGTATTCACGTCAGCTTGGACGGAACTTCTCGATGGGCTTAACGCTGAAGTATATTTCTTCCAATCTGGCTGGAACTGCGGTAATCAATGGAATTTCACTGAATCCGGCACGCGTTGCAGCGGGTGATATCAGCGCTTATTACCGCAAAGAACTGAGAAACGAAGAAAGCGGCAGCGAACTGGCATGGTCACTGGGAGCTGTACTTTCCAATCTGGGCGGTAAAATCAATTACGGTTCAGGGACAGACTCCGAAAACTTTATTCCTACCAATCTGAAAGTCGGAGCCGGACTGTCATTCACAGGTGATGGCCGCAACCGTTTCAATTTCATTGTGGATGCAAGAAAACTGATGGTACCGACTCCGGACGGAACAGACTTTAATTCCCGTCCGCTCCTGAAAGGAATCTTCGGGTCATTTTCGGATGCTCCCGACGGATTTAAAGAAGAAATGCAGGAAATCGGCATTGCTGCCGGTGTTGAATACTGGTACAACGACATCTTTGCAGTACGCGGCGGTTACAATGCTGAAAACAGGAACAAAGGCAACATGAAGTATTTCACAGCTGGTGCAGGCGCTCGTTTTATGGATAAATATGCTTTTGACTTTGCTTATCTTTTTCCAGTAGCACAAGGAAACCCATTGGCTCAGACACTGCGTATCACACTTTCACTTGGATTGAACAAGGCTGAAAAACTGGATGTTGGCGACGCTGAATAACGAAGTGAATCAACAAGTTTAAATTTTTGAAAACGAATGACGTTATTGCAGCGTCATTCGTTTTTTTATATCCATTGCCGAATATGTTACTTGATCGCACCACAGCACCTGATTTCAAAGTTATTCATTCCATCAACCTGCCGGAACCCCAAACCCGTACGCTGGACAATGGCCTTACATTGCATGCGATAAACATTGGCGATCAGCCGGTGATCAGGCTGGAATGTATTTTTGAAGCCGGAAACTGGCAGGAAAGTGAAATCGGAGCATCCTATTTTGCAATCAAAATGCTGCCGGAAGGAACCGCCGGCCTTACTTCACAGGAAATAAGTGAAGCATTTGACAAAGTGGGCGCATTCACCGAAATGACGCATTCTTCCGACCGCATCGGAATTGTTGTTTATTGCCTTTCGCGCTTTCTGGATGAAGTTCTGCCCATCGTTAGTGAGCTGATTAAGAATGCGGCTTTTCCGGAAAAGGAACTGCAGGAATTAAGAAACATAACCATCCAGAATCTGCGGGTTAACAAGGAAAAGAATGCTTTTCTTGCCAATGCAGCGTTCAGGGCCAAGTTGTTTGGCAGCAATCATCCTTATGGCCAGAGCCAGGAAGAGGATAATATTTCAGGCTTGTCGCTGAATGCCATAACCGGGCATTACAATAAATTTATTAAAAACGGAAAGTTTACCGTTGTGCTGGCCGGCCAGATTGAAGAAAAAGATATGGAGGCAGTCAACAAATACCTAGGTGCCGAACCGGTAATTAGTCATCCGGATGAAACCGGTTACGCTCCGGAAGCTGCATATCAGAATTCGGAAGTCGTTGTGGAAAGGCCGGAAAGTGTGCAGTCTTCCATCCGCATGGGTCGCATTTTGTTTACAAGGCATCATCCGGATTATTTCAAAATGCTGGTCACCAATGAAATTCTGGGCGGATACTTCGGTTCCAGGCTGATGAAAAATATCCGTGAGGAAAAAGGCCTGACTTACGGCATTTCCTCGCACCTGATTACGTTGAAAAATGAAGGCTATTTCATGATTGCAACAGATGTAAAAAAAGAATTTACGCAACAGACTATCGACGAAATCAAAAAAGAAATTTACAGGCTGCAGACCGAACCCGTTGGGGAAGACGAATTGCAAACCGTTAAAAATTTTATGGCCGGCGAATTTGCCGGATCGCTCAATACTGCGTTTGAAGTAGCCGACCGCCAGAAAATACTTTTGCTCGACGGTCTTCCGGCTGACTTCTTTAACAAATACATCGATCAGATTCATGCTACAACCAGTCAGGATGTGCTTTCCATGGCTTCTTTGTATCTCAATCCCGAAGATATGGTAACGGTAATTGCAGGAGGCAAGTAAAAGTCCGGCGCTTACTTCTGGTCCAGTGCTTCTTTATAGGCTTTCAGGCAACGGTCTCTTGCAAACTGGTGATCAACGATCGGTTCCGGATAGGCATCCGTTCCAATTTCCGGAACCCATCTTTTGATATATTCACCTTTGGAATCGAATCGCTTGGCCTGTGCTTCAGGATTGAATATCCGGAAATAAGGCGCAGCATCCGTTCCCGATCCCGCTGCCCATTGCCAGCCGCCGTTATTGGCCGCGAGATCATAATCCAGCAGTTTGTCAGCAAAATAAGCTTCACCGAGACGCCAGTTAATCAGTAAATGCTTGGATAAAAAACTGGCCGTAACCATCCTCAGACGGTTATGCATAAACCCGATTTCATTCAGTTGCCGCATTCCTGCATCCACAAGCGGGTAGCCTGTTTTGCCTTCACACCATTTTCTGAAATCTTCCTTGTCATACCGCCATTTGATACGGTCATATGCAGCGCGGAAAGCTTTGCCGGTTCCCACAAAAGGAAAATTCCACAGGATTTGCTGATAGAAATCACGCCAGATCAGTTCGCTCAGGTATACAGAGCTGTTTTCCTGTGCTTCTCTAGCCAGTTTACGAATGCTTACCGTTCCAAACCGCAAGTGTATGCCAATCCGGCTGGTGGATTCCATAGCCGGAAAATCTCGTTCTTTTTCATATCTCTGAAGTAATTCTACCGGAACAACGCTGGAAGGAAAGTTATAGTCCGATTTCCTGAATCCCATTTCTTCCAGAGAAGGGAAATCCGGCGCCTTCCATTTGTACAGATTATCAAAGTACTTTTCAGTTGGATAAGAAGACAGATAAAAACGGTTGCATTTACTTTTCCATGCGCGGCTGTAAGCTGTAAACACTGTGTACGGCATATTTTTCTGGTTCAGAATTTCATTTTTTTCAAAAATAACCTGATCCTTATACGCCTTGAAAACACCGTTTTTTTTCTGGATAATCTGTGCTACTTCACTGTCACGGTCTGTTGCGTAAGGTTCGTAGTCGGAATTTGTATAAACCTCGGCAATATCATACTCTTCACTGAGTTTTTTCCATATTTCTACCGGAAAGCCGTAATGCACCAGAATATCGGAGCCATTGTTTTTCAGTTCTTTCCGGATCTGAAGTATAGCATTGTAAATAAATGTGAGGCGGCTGTCATTTTTATCTTCAATCTGATCAAGAATATTTCGGTCAAATATAAACAGCGGAATGACCGGATAATCCGATTTCAGAGCGCGGTAAAGACCTGCGTTGTCGTGTAAACGAAGATCCCGGCGAAACCAGAACACGGCTATTTTTTCTTTTGCTTTTGAACTCATGAATTTATATAATGATAGTTCCGATCGTATATTTACTTCAACGGCAGCCTCAGATACAATGCCAGATAAAAAAACTGCTCCAAACCAGTTCATTTAACCAACCTTTATTCATGAAATTACAATTGACAATGCTTTTTACGCTGTTTTGCTTGTTTGCTTCTGCGCAGGAAAAGAAAGACCGGCAAGAATGGAAACAGCTTTTCAACGGGAAAAACCTGGATGGCTGGGACATCAAAATCCGCGGTTATGAACTGAACAACAATTATGGCAACACGTTCCGGGTGGAAGACGGCAAAATGGTTGTGCGTTACGACCAGTACGATGATTTTGCACAGAAATACGGACACATATTCTACAAAGGGGATTTTTCGTATTACCGCATTGCCGTTGAATACCGTTTTACAGGAGAACAGGCCCCGAAAGGCGAAGGCTGGGCATGGCGTAACAGCGGCATTATGATACACGGGCAGCCTGCTGCTGCAATGGGAAAAGATCAGGATTTTCCTGCTTCCATCGAAGTGCAGCTTTTAGGCGGCGATGGCAAGAAGCGTACAACGTGTAACCTGTGTACGCCGGGAACGAATGTCGTAATGGATGGAAAACTGATTACGCAGCACTGCGTTACTTCCAAGTCAAAAACCTATAACGGTGACCAATGGGTGAGGGCAGAAGTGCTTGTGCTGGGCGACTCGCTTGTTCAGCATTTTGCTAATGGAGAAATGGTGCTGGAATACAATAAACCTCAGATCGGCGGCGGAAATGTAAGTGGCCACGATGCGTCTCTGCTTGTAAATGGACAATTGCTTGATCATGGCTCCATTTCCCTGCAAAGCGAAAGTCATCCGGTAGAATTCAGGAAAGTGGAAATTCTGGACCTGAAAGGCTGCATGGACCCGAAAGCTTCCAATTACAAATCCTATTTTGTAAAAGCGGATAATAGTCAATGCACTTACAAGAAGAGGTAAATTTTACAGAAGTTAAAAATGATAAAGTCTTACTACAATGCAGATTTGCTGTAGTAAGACTTTATTTTTTACATTACGTTGAAATGTAACGCTTACAGCCTTACTATTTCAGCGCCGATTGCATTCAACCGCACATCAATATTCTGGTATCCGCGGTCAATCTGTTCGATATTATCTATAATACTGACTCCTTTTGCGGACAAGGCAGCGATCAGCAACGCAACGCCGGCACGGATATCCGGAGAAGTCATGCGGATCCCACGAAGCTGCGTTTCTCGGTTGTGGCCGATTACAGTTGCTCTGTGCGGATCGCAAAGAATGATCTGCGCGCCCATTTCAATCAGTTTGTCAACAAAGAAAAGCCGGCTTTCAAACATTTTCTGATGAACAAGTACGGTTCCCTGCGCCTGAGTAGCCGTAATCAGGATAATACTCAGCAAATCCGGCGTAAAGCCTGGCCACGGCGCATCGGCCACGGATAACGTGGAACCGTCAAGATAATTTTCGATCCGGTAATGTTCCTGGGCAGGAATAAAAATGTCATCGCCGCGGAATTCCATTTTAATCCCGAGCCTTTGAAAAACATCCGGAATAATGCCCAGTTGCGGAATCTGGCAATTTTTGATCGTGATTTCGGACTGCGTCATGGCTGCAAGCCCGATGAAACTTCCGATTTCGATCATATCCGGAAGCATGGTATGTTCGGTTCCGTGCAGTTCGCTTACACCTTCCACAACAAGCAGGTTGGATGCAATGCCCGATATTTTTGCGCCCATTCTGTTCAGCATTTTACACAATTGCTGAAGATACGGCTCACAGGCTGCGTTGTAAATTGTTGTTGTTCCTTCAGCCATTACGGCAGCCATCAGTACATTGGCCGTTCCGGTTACAGAAGCCTCATCCAGCAGCATATACGTGCCTTTGAGGTTAGCGGCATCTACTTTGTAAAAACCGCCGTCTGCTTCATCGTAACTGAATTCCGCTCCAAGTTTTTCAAAACCCAGAAAATGGGTATCCAGTCTTCTTCTCCCGATTTTGTCTCCGCCCGGACGCGGAATCCTTCCTTTGCGGAACCTTGCAAGCATTGGCCCGAGCAGCATGACAGACCCGCGAAGGGCCGCTGCTTTTTGCCGGAAAGCATCCGATTCTAGGTAATCAAGATTGACATTGCTGGCTTCAAAACGGATGGACAAATCGCTCAGCCGGGTACAAGTGACACCGAGGTCCCCCAAAAGGCTGATGAGCTGATTTACATCACGGATATTTGGAATATTATGAACAGTTACCGGTTCTTTGGTCAGAAGTACAGCACAAATAATTTGTAATGCCTCGTTTTTAGCACCTTGTGGTACAATTTCACCTTTCAGGCGTTTATCTCCAGTTATTTTGAATGAAGCCATATTTGAATTTGGGGCAATGGACTGTATAAAATTAAACCTGGAAGTCAGATTCCAGGTTTTTTGCGGTTATTGCGGTTGTTGTTATTGTTACTGTTATTGTTTGTATTGTTGTTCCGGCCCGAAAACTTGTTGTTGGGCCGATTTCGGTTCGGATTGCCGTTCCCCTGATTGTTGCCGCCCTGCCTTTCGGGATTATGACCGGATTGTGACTTGAAGCCGGCTCCCTGATGATTTCCCCGGTTTCGTTCCTGATTGTTGTTCCGGTCTTTCGGAGCTGCTTCTACAGGTCCGTTCTGGCGTATATAATCGATTTCTTCTTTCAACTGACCCTTGCTGAGCTGTTCCAGCTGCACAAGCAGCACATTGTCTTCCGGGTTGTCCTTGTTCCAGGTATTGAAGAAAGAACGCATCAAACGGAAAATATAAGATACAAATGCCAGCTTGTCTTCTTTGTTTTCGGTCTGGACTGCTTTTTCGAGCAGCAGGTCAATATTACGGCCGTAATGCCTGTAAGTAAGGTTTTGCTGGTTATAGCCTACTTTGAGCGGCTTTTTACCCAATGCTTCCTTGGATGGCGGCGGAAACGGACTGTCGACATCCAGCTGGAAGCCGGATATAATGTACAGGTCGTCCCACAATTTATTGGTGTAATCCTGATTATCCCGCATATTGGGATGGATTTGCCGCATGAGTTCAATCAGAATGTGCGCGTAAAGGTTGCGTTTTGCCTTATCTTCCATCTTTACGATGTGATCGGCAAGTTTTTGTACGTTACTACCGTATTCTTTCAAGAGTATGAATTATTTTATTATTGACAAAAATAAGAAGTTTTTGTGGAAAGAAAAGCTGCAAATAAAATCCCGAGCCGGAATGAAACCTGTAACGATGCTCTTTAACGAACCCGGATCAGTTTTCCGCGCATGGCCTCCCTTGCTTTCTCCGAAACCGACCACTTTTTTTCATTCAGTTCCAGCGAATAAATATATTGTCCCGAAGGCAGGTTTTCCGGATTCCAGAACCACTCGTTTTTCCCTGAATGCGCGTCCAGGTCTGTTTCTGCAATTTTTGTTCCTGAAACATGATAAACGGAAAATTTCAATTTTTCAGATGCAAATGACCCTTCAAAGTTCATACTGATCCGGATATCTTCGTTGAACGGGTTCGGTGAAACGGAAACATCCGCTAATTTCAGCACGTCACCAACGATGAAATGGATGTAGTAATCCGGAACAGGATTGCCGCTTAAATCCTGCGCCTGAACGAAAAGCATGTATTCGCCCGATTCCAGTTCAGGGAAATCCAGGCTCAGAAAAAAATGATTCGGCGCAAGACTTTTCAGCCGGGCATTCCGCAGGTAAATGCTTTGTTCGGTACAGCCCGTACATTTCTTTTTGAGCCACAATGCAATTCCCGAAGTATCGCTGCGGATGAGAAACCTGTTTTCATCAAAAAGCTGGATTTCAACAACCGGTTTGCTGGAAACATAATCGTAATCAGACAATTGCCTTCCGTCAACATGTACGATCAGAACCGGCGGAATCTGATCCGGAATGACACGGTATGCATAACGGACTGAATTGTTTGTGTAAATTTCTTCCGGTAAACGCGAAGTATTGAACTCAACCGTTACTTCGTGATTTCCGGCTGCCGCTGCAGTTTGAAAACTGGTTTTATATTCCTGAAGTTCATTTGCTTTCAATGCCGCAAGTTTTACAGTTTCAGTACTTGTTCCTTCCGGACTTTTATGCGTAATCCGCACAGCGACAGAATCAATGAACGGAACATTTGTGACATTCTGAAAAGCCGCATTCAACTGGAATTTATCGCCTTCTTCCACATCAGTCTTTCCGGTATTTTCTGAATAAACCACACATTCAGGCCATTGTACAACATTTTGGAATTCAGTATTATAGATTATACTGCGGCTGTGCGGAGGAAATGCCGGTTTTCCGTCAGGATATACGCGCCAGTAAGTTTTTTCCGGATAAATACGGATCCAATGCCGTGCAGTCAAGTGAGAAGCGGTAACGTAGCTTTTATGACTTGAATGAAAGTTTTCATTATCCGCCCATTCAAAAACGACTTTGGTGTTTTCGTTTTCAGGAGAAACCCGGGCCACGAGTTCTGTCATTTGCTTTCCGGTTACAAAGCCGGCCAGAGGAAGAAGCGGCCATGCGCCCGTTTCTGTTAATTCCATTTCACAGGATGCACTGTTATTGGCCTTGTTTTCTTCTGCAAGCACATTTTCAGGATCAATCTGAAATGTCCACTTTTCTTTTCCCGCAGTCTGAAATTCATTTGAAAACCTGAATTCCAGCGTATCAGAATCCGGCATTGCGGCATGCGTCGATTTATATGTGCTTATAACTTCTGAATTCCTGCTCCTTTTTATCCGTAAATCATAATTTTCTTTCCGGAAACGGCCATTGTTTAAAATGGTAATTCTGATCCGGATGCTGTCACTTCCGGCAGTCAGCTTCTTTCCGTACTGATCCGAAAATTCAACAGCGTCAATGTCCGGCATGTAATCCGGAAGTGCGGCCGGAAATAGCCTGATCGCCGGATCTCCGTGCAGGTTCATTTGCTGCGCCGTAATAATATGATACAAGTCCGGATTGCTTTTCAAATTACGCCGGATTGATTCCACTTGTATGCTGCCAAAAGGTTGGTCCGTAAATGCAGAATCTGACAATACTTCGTAAAAAGATTCCGTATACTTTTTCAGTGCAGTAGAGACGCCGTTGAAAGTATGCGCAAGAAAAAGAACGGCGCCACTTTCTTTTGCAAATATCCAGTTGCTGCTGAGCGTATTAGCCGAATAAAATATACTTCCCGACGCACATCCGTTTACAATGACAGCCGGATAAAAAGGCTTGTTTTTGTACTTTCCGTTGGTCGCAAGACCTATGTCCATATCGGTAACATCAAGGCTGGAATGACCGAATAGCGTTACAAGCGCAACGCCTTTGTTCACAGCGTCCTGAATGGGAAAATGTTCCACCGGATCGTCGGTTTCCTTTGAAATCGTTTGAACGCGGGCCGACAAAGCCGAGCCGGCAATTTTCTTTTCAAATAATTTGACATAATCCCTGAAAGTCGCAAGTTCGTCCCGGGATCTTCCTCCGCTGAGATGCAGCATGTTTTTACGCCACGCGGCAGACGAAGGTCCGGCTTCCATAGCCTTTACTTTCTGCAGGTAATCGGACACATCCTGAGAAGAAAATGCGTTGATCCTCCCGACCGGAACCATCGGAAAGCCGTCCGGCCGCATGGCCAGCGCAAGGTCGGAGCCCGGCCAGCCGGCGTTGGGAACCATATCAATTTGCCTTGCACCGGGTAATTTACGCGCGGTTTGAGGATCTGTGGATCTGCCGATCAGCAGCACAAATTTCAGCCTGCCTTTTTCATGCATCCATGCAATCAGTTTCTTTAATCCCAGCGGGCCGGGTTCCCCGTAATTAAAATGATCGTATACTTCTTCAATATGCATAATCAAAGGCTTGTAATTTCCTCCTTTGGCTGATGCGCGGTAAGCTGCATATTCCAGAACCGGGTCTTTGTCCCCGACCGGAACGTGCATAAGCGGGTGCGTAATGATCAGGTAATCCGTTGATTGCGGGTCAATATTGCTGAACTTTATTATTTTCAGGTTCTGTACTCTCAAAGGTTTGCTGACGCGGATTACTTTCCGGGCGTGGCCGAGCAGAATTCCTGAACTGTCTTGGTTTAATTTTTGCAGGTTGTATGCATCCGAACAATCATAAAATTCGGCATCTTCTTCATTGCGGTTTTTCCAGAAACGTGCTTTTTCAGCGTCATCAAAAAAAGATGTTTCCTGTGCATTTTCGGTTGTCGGGAGCGTTTGCTGCGGATATTTCAACCTGAAGAATGAAACGGAAATGCTGCCTTCATTTTTTGCCGGCAAAAGCGTAAGGTTTACTTTGCCGTCCGCATGCAGGTTTTCAGGTTTTAAAAACAAATGAATGCGTGTGGAATTGTAATCTTTCAGCTGAAACGAAGCCAGTTTTTCAGCAAGGTTGTCTTTGTCGCCCGACCAGATTTCAAAAGCATGGTTTCCAGCTGATCGTCCGACTGCAATCAGTTCGATTTCGGCTTTACTGAAAAGCTGCCGTACTGCATTTTTCGTATTTTCTGAAATAGTAAAAGATTGGTCCTGCCTGATTTCCGGTCCTGTCCAGCCTTCACCGAAATCATAATCTGAAAGTGCCGAGCCGTTTTCAAAGCTGCTCCCTGCCGGATAAAAATGGCCGGATGCATAATGTGAATGGAGAATATGCGTGATTTCTTCAAAATGATGATCAACCGTATCTGCAGCTTTTTCAGGTACTGCCATCGTTATCCTTTTTCCGGTTTTGTCCTGCTGGTTCCAGGTTAAAAAATAAGCCGCCGTATCCGAATACAGACTGTAATACGGATGCGGCATTGCGTTGGGTGAAATGTAAAGCGACGAATCCAGTGCGCCGTCGTTCCGCTCTCCATAAAAACGGACAAAGCCTTCACAGCCAATCTTTTCCGGTTCCTTACTGTGAATTTCAATGGCGATTTCCTTTCCGCGCCGGAAAAGCTGCAATGCCGAACAGGCAACAGCATCCGCCGGAAATCCTGCTGCAAGAAGTTCCCGGCCCGTTATGCTGTAAAATCCGGTTTCGGTAACCGGAATACGAAGGTAGGTCTGCGCCGTATGGATCCATTCATTTCCGGCAGGTTTCTGAGCTTTCAGCAATGTTGAAAAAGCCGTTAAAAAGCAAATCAGGTATAAAGTGTGCGTTGATAATCCGGACATCAAGTCATTTGATTACAGGTTTTATTCATCCGGCAGCTTTTCTGATATACAGGTTCATTGAAAAAGCATACGCATGTTCATCATCCGTATCGTGAAATTCCGAACTCGCAAGGACCCATTCATTCGGATCAAATTCCGGGAAAAACGCGTCTCCTTCCACCTGCGTGTGCACGATTGTCAGATAAAGTCTTTGAGCCATCGGAAGCATTTCCCTGAACACTGTTGCGCCGCCTAATACAAATACTTCGTTTTCGCCGGAAAGTAACGCAAGCGCCCCGGAAATATCTTTTGCATATTCCACATCCGGTTCTGTCTTTTCCGGTTTTTGTGAAGAGAGAATGACGTTTCTGTAAGCGGAATGAAGTGCGTCCGGTGCTTCAAAACTCTTGCGCCCCATCAGAAAAGCTTTGCCTTCAGTAACTTTTCTGAAATGCTTCCACTCGTCGGGAAGATGCCAGGGAAGTCTGTTTTCAAGCCCGATGACACGGTTTTCACTCATTGCGGCAATCATGTATAGTTGTGTCTGACTCATAAGTATTTGCAGGGATTTAATTGCATTTTATCAGTAACGTAATTTATGGAAGGAATGTCACATGAATTTTCAACCGGTTAACCAGCTTGGCAACCTTTCATCCCGAAGCAAATATTTTTCTAACATGGTACCTTGCATCACAAAGTACCTGTGTATACCTTTGTATAGTAGAAGGTACCAATCCTGTCTATTAGCCATGAACTTATTCATTTAATAAACACATGAATCCACATGAATATTGAAAATGCCCAGGTGCAGATGCGAAAGGGAATTCTTGAATTCTGCATACTGCATATCATATCCAGAGGCGAAGTGTACGCTTCGGATATGTTGGATGAACTGACATCTGCTCAGATAATGGTTGTGGAAGGGACATTGTACCCGCTGCTTACAAGGTTGAAAAATTCGGGCTGGCTGGATTACAAATGGGTGGAATCGTCGTCCGGGCCTCCGCGGAAATATTATGTTCTGACCAATGAGGGGAAAATATTTCTGGATGCCATGCAGGCTACATGGTTCGAGCTGGCGCAATCGGTACAAACCATCATTCACCGGACAGAAGAACTAAGCAATACCGATTCAACGATTCTTCCGGACCCTAACTGATCACTTAGAGACATTCGATTTTTACCATCATGAAAAAGACAATCAGCATAAATATAGGCGGCATCATCTTCCATATCGAGGAAGACGGTTATGAGAAACTCAAAGGGTACCTTTCATCGATACAGAAGTATTTTTCTTCATTTGCTGACAGCAAGGAGATACTTTCGGACATTGAAGGAAGGATTGCGGAAAGATTTATCAACAAGCAGAAAGCGGAGGCCAAGCAGGTTATTTCACTTTCAGACGTTGATGAACTGATTGCTGCCATGGGAACCGTTGCCGACTTTGAAGCCATTGAGCAGTCTGATGATATATTTGCTGATCCGCTGGAATCGGTATCTGCAAAAACCCATAGCGCACCGGCACAGGAAACGTATGCTTCTTCTTCGTCATCTTACAGCGCACCGAAAACGGAAACAGCCCATACCGCTGCGCCCAGAAAGCTGTACAGAGACCTTCGCCGCAAGCTGATCGGAGGAGTTGCCGCTGGTCTGGCGCACTACTTTACGATTGATCCGATCTGGGTTCGTCTGGCTTTTCTGTTTGCAGTCATTGGCTTGCCGGCGGGTTCAGGCATACTGAATCTGAATATTGAAGATGAACTGGGTCCGCTTTCCGGTTTTATGGTGCTGGTTTACATTGCCATGTGGATTGCATTTCCGGGAACAACCACGCTGGAAGAAGATACCAAGATCAAGAAATTCTATCGTGATCCGGACCGCAAGGTAGTCGGCGGGGTAGCGGCGGGAGTCGCTTCCTACTTCGGTGTGGATCTGGGTGTAGTGCGGTTTCTTTGGGTATTGTCCATTTTTGTGTTTGGAACGGGTGTTATTATTTACATTGTCCTATGGATAATTGCCCCGGCAGCCAACACGCTAACGGAAAAGATGGAAATGCAGGGCGAGCCCATTACGCTTTCCAATATTGAGTCAAATATCAAGCAAAGCCTCAATCTGGACGAAAAGGGCGGTGAAGAGCATGGCGTGACCAAAATTCTGTTATTTCCTTTCCGTGCCATTGCACTGATAATTGGTGCCCTGGGAAATCTGCTCAGAAGTTTCGGCCCCGTTGTACGTATTCTGATCGGAGCCATACTGATTGCGATTGCAGTGCTTTCTTTGCTTGGACTTGTGATCAGCGGCGGCGTGGCACTCGGCGTAACCAATGCCGCGCCGTTTGAAAACCTGCCGGCACCGTTCCGGATTTTTCAGGAACTTCCTGGTATCCTGATTCTGTCCGGACTGCTTGTCGCTGCGATTCCTTTTATTACCTTTTTACTGCTTGGCCTTACGCTTTTGTCCAAAAAGAGAATTGTAGGAAGTTCGGTATGGCTTACGTTGCTGGGTTTGTGGATCGTCGGGATTATCGGAAGCACAGTGGGAGGGATTTCGTATCAGAGAAACTTTGCCCGCCGCAGTGAAGTGCAGCAAACGGCTTATTATGCTCTGCCAAAAGGCACGCTGACCCTTGATCATGAAAACATGGACGATGAAGATAATGTACGGGTTGATATCAGACTGGAAGGATACAGCGGGGCCGATAGCATCAAACTGGACAAAACGCTTTTTTCCCGCGGTAACTCCCGCGAAAATGCCCGTCAGAATGCCGAAGCTCTGAAGTATGATATTAGCATAAGGGATTCTGTGTTTACTTTCAATGACGGCCCGTCGCTCGGCAAAGGCGGATACTTCCGGGATCAGCAGATTAATCTTACCCTTAATATTCCATATAACCGGCAGTTCCATATGACACGTGATTTTTATTATTCGCTGTCACACTGGGGCGATAACTTCCGGAATGTGCAGCGCTACAACCTCGACAATGAGGAAGTGGTATGGAACAAGCTGATCTGGACTGTAAAAAGTGATTCCGGACTGGTTTGTGTTAATATTCCTGCCAGATTCATCCGGGAAGAGAACGAAGGCAACAACAATCAGGATTACTCGTTCGAGCTGAACGGCGATGACAACAGCAACATCAATCTGGGCGAGCGCGGCAACTATATCAAGCAATTCCCGGCAGGCAATTTTACAAAAGTCGATATCGGCGGTGCTTATTCCATCCTGATCCGCGAGGGAGCCGAATTCAGTATTTCGGCAGACAGTGAAAGTCAGGAAGATGTGGATGATCTGAGGGTAGTAACAGACGGAGAAACGCTGCAGATAAAACGCGAATCGGAATTAAGTATATTCGACAGCAACAAATGGAAAAGAATCGGGCTGATCATCACCATGCCGAATGTGGAAAGCGTGTCACTTTCCGGTGCAAACAAAACAAGGATCACCGGTTTTAAAGGACTTAAAAAGCTTGATATCGATATCTCGGGTGCAACCCAGACTGAAATAGATGTTGAAACGGACCAGCTTACGCTTGGGGTCTCGGGTGCATCCAAAGCGTATCTGAAAGGAACGGCACGTTCAGCAGATCTGGATGCATCGGGAGCATGCAAGGTAACCGCAACCGATATGAATATCGAAAATGCAAAGGTGGAAGCATCCGGCGCATCCAGAATAGAACTGGGCCGGATACCGAATCTGGAAAGAAATGCCAACGGCGCCAGCAAAATCAATGTACAGGAATAATTCCTAAACCCATGCAACATTTACTGCATACCGGTCATCTTTTAAAAAATCTAATTGAATTAGTTATGAAAAAGTTATTTTTATCTCATTTGGCTGCTTTACTGGCTTTGTGTTTTTCCATTAACGCTTTGGCGCAGGAAACCCGCGGCTTCAATGTTTCCGGTTTCAACAAACTGTCCATGGGCAGTGCATTCAGAGTCGAAGTCAAGCAAGGAAGCAGGTTCAGCGTATCGGCAAGCGGCCGCACTGAAGATCTGCAGGATCTGGAAACTTCCGTAAAGGATGGCACGCTGCATCTGGGTTATAAAAGCAAAGGCTGGAACAGAAACCGCAAAACTGTAAACGTTCAGATCACCATGCCAGCTTTGACAGCCGTTGATTTTTCAGGAGCGTGCAAGGCAAATGTGGGTGATTTTACAGGGGTTAAAAGTATGGATATTGATGTTTCCGGCGCATCGCAGGTTACAATGAGTTTTTCGGCCCCGAAAGTAAGCTTTGATTTGTCCGGTGCATCGTCACTGGTGCTTTCAGGCAAAGGCGATGTTCTGAACGGAGAAGTTTCGGGCGCATCTTCATTCAAGGGAAGAGATTTTTCCTGCAAGGTCGTCAACATTGATGCATCCGGCGCAAGCAGCGCAGCGGTTGTTGCCAGTTCATCGGTGCGTGCGGATGCCAGCGGTGCAAGCAGTGTCCGATACTCGGGAAATGTCCGTGATAATGAAGTTCATTCCAGTACTTCGGGCGCCAGTTCCGTAAAGAGGGATTAGAGCGTAAGTACATTCCGAAGTAAGAAATTACTTTATAACAAAATAGTGCTGTCATTATCTGTGACAGCACTATTTTGTTATTATCAAATTCAATATTTTTAAAGAATCACAAGTTCAAGCTTAGTTAATCTTTTTAATCGGTTAAAATCTGATTTGTTAAAAGTGTAAAGTTGATTACAATGAACTTCTGCAATTGCTAAATGCAAGCAATCATTTATATTATGAAATCCAATTTCATTTGCCAAAACCTTTGCTCTTTTAAATTGTCCCACATCAAACGTTACAGGAGATGATATTAAGAGCTTATTCGTCATTACATCTATATCACTATTTGGCATATTTAACTTTGAGAATACAAATGAGGCCTCTTGTAAGCATAAAAGTGAACAGAAGAATTGATTAGATTGAAATGCTTCTCGAAAGAGTTTAATAGCCAGATTATGCTTGTTTAAATCTTGTTTGATAAAATAGTGGATTATTACATCTGTATCAAAATAAATCATAAACTGATTCCATTAACTTCATTTGCTAAAGAAGACAAATTTAAATTTGTATCCACTTCAATTTGACTAAATTTTGTACGAAGTATTTCAAGTTCTTCAAATACTTCCATTTGGCCAATTGATTTTTTTTCTTCGATACCCTCAACTATAATCCGCAAGTTACGATTACCGAACTTTGCTTTTATGAACTTTATAAACTGACTGTTCAGTTCCATTGCATTAACTTGAAGTGTATGTATCATAGTGTTAGCTAGTTATAATTTTACGATTTAAAAGTAATACTTTCCAGATAATTTTTACAACAATTCACAAGTTACTTTCAATTTTATTCATTTTACATTCCACTCCATATTGGCAAGATGTTTGTGGACATTTCCTGTGTTTGACATAAATTCATTTCCTTTACAAATTGCAATTTCTCATTAACAAGATTACAGGCGATGCCATGATGAAAAATAAAGCATTACTACTGGCTATGCTGATAACAACAGCCATGCAGGTCTGCGCGCAGAGAAAATCTTCATTTGGCAATCGGTATGTCAATCCTTTCGGAGTGCTGAGCTTTACGGGCGGAGTCGGCGTCGCCTATTACACGGGCGATCTGAAAGACGGCGTGAATATGAAGCATCTCGGACTCGGGCCTTCCATTTCAATTGGCGCATTGTACCGGCTGTCGGAACATGTGAGTGCACGCGGAGAACTGCGGTTTTATCAGGTGTCCGGCGACCAGAAATATGCCCGGAACTTTCAGAACAATCTTTCTTTCAGGACTTTCAACCCGGATATCAATCTTGGGATTCAGGCTGATCTTTTTGCGTATAACCGACAGGCCCGCGTTAATCCGTACCTGATGGCAGGCGCAGGATTTACGCTGCTGAATCCAAAGGCAAAACTGGACGGAAAATGGCACAAACTTGCGCCGCTTACAACGGAAGGCGTTAAATACAACCGTCTGCCGCTGGTGTTTACTGCCGGAATCGGTACTTCTTTCAAAACTTCCGAACGTTTGAGCCTGGGTGTGGAGCTTTGTAATAACTTTGTGAATTCCGATTATCTGGATGACGCAAGCACGGTATACCCGAATCCCGATCAGCTGCCGAATGATCTGGCCAGAAGACTTTCCGACCGTTCTGCCGAAATAGGCCAGGAACCGCGGCAGCCCGGATGGAACAGGGGAAGTGCCAAGAGCAAAGACAGTTACCTTTTTCTGCAGATGCGCGCCACTTACCTGATCGGTAGCCGGATGCAGGCGCAGGAAAGAAAGAAAACCCGTTGCCCGAAATTTTAATCTTTCATCATAACCACATGTTAAAGCCCAAGCATCCGCATCAGTCCGAAGTCACCATGACGGAAATGGTTCTTCCCAATGATACCAATACCTTGAATAATCTGATGGGAGGCAGGCTTTTGCACTGGATGGACATTTGCGCCGCCATTGCCGCGCAGAAACATTCCAACCGCATTGTAGTCACGGCTTCTGTTGACAATGTTTCTTTTACCGAACCGATCAAGCTGGGCAATATTGTTACCATGAATGCCAAGGTTACGCGTGCTTTCAATTCTTCCATGGAGGTTTTTCTGGAAGTATGGGCTGAAGATATTCCTGCCGGCGTGCGTGTAAGTACAAACCGTGCCTTTTATACTTTTGTCGCTGTGGATCAGAACGGAAGGCCCATTGAAGTTCCGCATCTCGAACCTGAAACGGATGATGAAAAAGAACTTTATCTAAGCGCACTCCGCCGCCGTCAGTTGAGGCTTGTTCTGGCCGGCCGTATGAATCCGGCCGAAGCAACGGAGCTTAAAGCGCTTTTTCAGGGCTGATAATTTAATCCGCACGTCATTTTTGGTAATTTTACCAAATCAATTTATCCATTTTATGCCAAAAGAGATTATATTTTCAGAAAAAGCGCCGGCTCCGATCGGGCCTTACAGCCAGGCGGTTAAAGTAGATGGAACGCTGTACGTCTCCGGTCAGATTGCAGCAGAACTGGCCGCTTCCGGCGATATCAAAGCAGAAACGGGCATGGTTATGCAGCATATCGGCCATATTCTCGGAGCAGCCGGGCTGGGATTCGCCAATGTAGTCAAAGCGAGCATATTCCTGAAAGATATGAATGACTTTGCAGCGGTAAACGAGATTTACGGAAGCTTTTTTACCAGTGAACCGCCGGCGCGCGAAACCGTACAGGTTGCAAAGCTGCCCAAGGATGTGAATGTAGAAATTTCGGTGATTGCAGTAGAATAGCATGCCCGCCAGGATTTGTTGCCAAATTCATAAAAGTTCATCCAAAATCATCTATGACTACTAATGACTATTAGTTTCCATCCATGACAAACAATGACTTTTACGAAAAACCATCTGATCCTGCTTTTAAAAACCAGAATTTAATAGTCAAGAATAAATGAATAATCAACCCGTTCGAGTAAGATTTGCTCCCAGCCCGACAGGCCCGCTTCATGCAGGCGGTGTCCGCACCGCTTTGTACAATTATTTGTTTGCACGCCAGCAGGGAGGCCAGATGTTGCTTCGTATTGAAGATACCGACCAGAACCGCTACGTTCCGGGTGCAGAGGGATATATACTGGAAGCACTGAAATGGCTGGGCATAAACATTGACGAAGGCCCGCAGCAGGGTGGCCCGAATGCGCCTTACCGCCAGTCGGAAAGAAAAGAAATGTACATGGAATACGCAGAAAAGCTGATCCGGGAAGGAAAAGCGTATTATGCTTTCGATACGGCCGAAGAACTGGACGATATGCGCAAAAGACTGGAAGCTGCAAAAGTGGCAGCCGCGCAGTACAATGCCATTACACGCATGGAAATGACGAATTCGCTGACTTTGTCTGCCGAGGAAACCAAATCCAGGCTGGAAAGTGGAATGCCTTACGTCATCAGAATGAAGATCATGCCGAAGGAAGACATCCGTTTCAATGACCTGATCCGCGGATGGATTGTTGTGCACTCTTCACAAATAGACGATAAGGTGCTGATGAAATCCGACGGCATGCCTACGTATCATCTTGCCAACATTGTGGACGATCATTTGATGGGCATAACGCATGTGATCCGCGGTGAAGAATGGCTTCCTTCTGCTCCTTTGCACGTTTTGCTGTATCGTTACCTTGGCTGGGAAAGCACCATGCCGCAATTTGCACACCTTCCGTTGCTGCTGAAACCGGATGGGAACGGCAAGCTTTCCAAGCGGGATGCGGACCTCGGCGGATTTCCGATTTTCCCGCTTGAATGGACCGATCCGGTTAGCGGCGACAAGGCAAAAGGTTTCCGCGAAGAAGGGTATCTTCCGCAGGCAACGGCCAACTTTCTGGCATTGCTCGGCTGGAACGCCGGGACAGAGCAGGAGCTTTTCAGCATGGAAGAAATGATCCGGACTTTCAGCTTCGACCGTGTGCACAAGGCCGGGGCAAGATTTGATATCCAGAAAGCAAACTGGTTTAATCAGCAATACCTGAAACAACTGGACGATCAAGAAATCATTGCGCAGCTGAAACCGCTCTATCAGCAAAAATCAATTCCTGTCAATGAAGATCAGATTACGCAGATTGTTCATTTGCTGAAAGACCGCGTGCATTTTGTACGTGAAATCGCGGAGGAATCTCTCTTTCTGTTCCATGCACCGGAAACTTACGATCAGGACGTAGCCGTGAAAAAGTGGAATGAAGAAGCTGCAAATGCCATTGCAGGATTCAAGGATGCTTTGGCCGGATTTGAAGGCAGTTTTCTTGCTCATGATATCAAAGACAAGCTTTCCGCTACTATGGAAAACCTTGGTATTAAAATGGGCAAAATCATGCAGGCACTGCGGCTTGCGGTTACAGGTGCAGGCGCAGGGCCGGATCTGATGATCATCATGGAAATTCTTGGAAAGGAAGAAGTGATCAGAAGGCTTGAAAATGCCCTTGACCGTTTACCGGCACAAATTCGCCTGGCATAGTTGTATTATGACCACAGGATCAATTTCAGATTTTAACTGAATATTTATTGCATATTTTCGTAATCATTGAACAACGGACCGTTCCAACGTTCCACTGCTATCAATCACATGGCTAAAAAGAAACAAACCGATATAGCAAAGCCGGATGCGGAAAAACCCCGTGTTCATAAAGATCTGGACGGCTTTGATATTCAAATTAATTCATTCGGTGAAATCACCACGAGTTTTGATATGGACCGTATCAATGAATTTCTGAACAAGAATGTGGATGACAAAAAACTGCGTGACCGTGAGGATATTCCAGGCCGGAAAACACGGAAGTCGAAGAAAAAGAAAACCAGTGAAGAAGAGGAGTAGGAACAGGGTCTGTTAAAAGTTCAGAGCGGCTATTTAATATAAAATGTACGAAAATGATCTCACACGAAATTGACTACAAAATCATTGGTGACGATATCCAGGTTGTGGAAATCGAACTGGATCCCAATGAGACTGTCATTGCAGAAGCGGGTGCCATGCTTTTTATGGAAGACGGCATCCAGTTTGAAACCAAAATGGGCGACGGTTCCGAAGCAAATCAAAGCATTATGGGCAAGATTTTTCAGGCCGGAACAAGGCTTCTGACCGGAGAATCGCTTTTTATGACGCACTTTACAAACAGAGGAGTAGGAAAAAGGAAACTTGCCTTTGCCGCGCCTTATCCCGGAACGGTGATGCCTATTGACCTGTCCAAAATTTATAGCAATGAGCTGATTGTCCAGAAGGACGGTTTTCTTTGCGCTGCGATGGGA
The DNA here is from genome assembly GCF_005860765.1 of Dyadobacter sediminis. GTDB lineage: Bacteria > Bacteroidota > Bacteroidia > Cytophagales > Spirosomataceae > Dyadobacter > Dyadobacter sediminis. Next base: position 117,712 of record NZ_VCEI01000028.1, read on the forward strand.
ACAAGCATGAAAATCCATTTTAACCAGCGCTTCGGCTCAGGCTTGTTTGGCGGAGAAGGGTTTATTCTTCAGAAACTGAAAGGCGACGGAATGGCATTTGTGCATGCCGGCGGTGTTGTAATGGAACGGCAGCTGAACAATGAAACGCTGCGTATTGACACAGGTTGCGTAGTTGCTTTTGAACAATCGTTAAGCTTTGATATTCAGCGTTCCGGCGGATTGAAATCCATGGTATTCGGCGGAGAAGGCATGTTTCTGGCAACTTTGCGCGGCACAGGCCGTTGCTGGATTCAGTCCATGCCTATTTCCAAACTGATTCAGCGGCTGTCTGTCGGCGGGCCGAATTCCCGAAAAGAAAGTGGTTCTGTAATCGGTGGTCTGGGCAGCTTGTTTGAAGATTAAATTCTTTTCGTAACATAAAAGGACATTTTTTCACAAGTTCTTTTCAATTATTTATCAATAAAAAAGTCAGCTCCGGTGCACATGCACCGGAGCTGACTTTTTTATTCAATCAAGAAATTAATAACCTGGATTCTGAGGTGTCAGGTTCGGGTTGTTTTTCATTTCCTGAACGCCAAGCGGGAACAGCAAATGTTTGGCCTGTAATGCCACGCCGGAACCTACGTTCAGGTTAAGGTGGCCTACGAAGTTGTCAAATCCTTTTGTTTTTTCATTGAACACCTTGCGCAGACGTACCATATCGAACCAGGTGATTCCTTCATAAGCGAACTCATACCAGCGTTCTCTCCAGACGGCTTCGCGGAAAGATGTCGCTGTGAAAGTTCCCAATGCAGGTGTTGCAAGCTTTGCTCTGTCTCTTACTTTTTTTAAGGCATCATATGCTTCCTGATTAGGAGCGCCCAGTTCACTTTGTGCTTCTGCATACATCAGCAACACTTCTGCATAGCGGATCAGCGGAACGTTCAGGTTATTGTTACGGGTACCCGGTACGCCTTGTGTGCCGTTTGCAGTGATGTTGAAATGCTTGAAAACATAAGGAGCACCGAGGTTAAACCTTGCACCGTCACCGTTTGTAAAGTAAGTGGTATAAAACCATCCTTCCTGATCAACCGTACGAAGGTCACCTTTTTCGTAGGAATTATAGAAAGAAAGTGTTGGAACCGTACTTCCCGTTCCGCCCGGACCTGAATAAGTGACAGGTTTGAAGTTAGGGTAGTAATCGCCAAGCGGATTGCCGGCAACCGAAATGTTGTACTGGATCATGAAGATATGTTCCAGACGGTTTTTCAGACTTTCCTGATGCACTTCCCTGTATGTATTGAAAAGGTTCAGTACAGTCGGGTTTGCTTTGGAATAATTGATTACTTCCAGTGCTTTGTCAGCAGCCAGTTTGTAATGCGAAGCGCCTTTGCTGAGCGGGAATCCGGCCATTGTCAGGTATACTTTTGCCAGCAATGATTTGGCAGCAATGGTTGTAGCGCGACCGCTTACATCAGTCATAGGAAGACCGGCAGCTTCGGCAGCCAGCAAATCTTCAACAATCAGGTTATATACATTTTCCTGCGGAGCACGGGACGGAAGGAAATCTTCCGAATTGGCAGTTTGCGGCGTCGTGATCAATGGAACATCACCCCAGAGTCTTACTGCATAAAAATAAGCCCATGCACGAAGAAAACGGGCTTCACCCAGCAATCGTGTTTTCTGTGCTTCGGTTGCCGGAGCCAGAAAAGGAATCGTTGGAATTTTGTCCAACGCAAGGTTTGCATTGGCAATAATCCGGTACAGACCATTGTACCAGTTGTTGACATGCGCCGTGTTTCCATCGTAAGTCAGCGAGTACAGGTTGTTCAAATCCGAGTTCTGACCGGTTTCTGTGGTCGCTGTTCCGGTTACGGCTTCAAGCATCTGCCAGTTTGCAGAAAAAATTCCGGCTCCGTCGCCATAAAAGCGAAGGCCTGCATAAGTGGCAGCTACGGCAGCTTCTGCGTGATCGGGAATGGTGTAAAAGCTTTCCGGCGTCAGGTTGGACGGATCTTGTTCTTCCAGGAAGTCGGAGCAACTCGTCGGGCCAAGCAAAATGGACCCGCAGAGCAATACTTTGGCTACATTTTTTAAACTATATAACTTCATAATCAATGTTTTTATTAAAATAAATGAATTGGCTTTTTAAAATGCGATCTGTAAACCTGCCATGTAAGTAGTCGGTTTCGGATAGCCGTGCCAGATCATACCCTGAGAGAAAACATTGCTGTTCTGATCTCCGTTTGTAGGTGTAACTTCCGGATCGCCATGCGGGTATTTGGTAACCAGGAAGAAGTTCTGGGCAGAAAGATAAACTCTCAGCTTGCTGAGCTTGATTTTGCTGATCACGTCGGATGGAATGTTGTAACCCAACAAAAGGTTTCTTCCGCGCAGGAACGATCCGTCAAAAATCCAGTGCGAATCTACGTTGGTTACATAACCTGCTCTAGTTTCACGAATCTGTGCAACCGGCGTGTTCTGGTTGGTTGGCGTCCATGCATTCAGAACGGAAGTGTAGCTGTTGGCAATCGAAACGCGGTCTTCACTTGGGTGAAGCGTCATGTCCATTACGTCGTTACCGTATGAATACTGTACATCAAAGGTAAGATCAAAGTTTTTGAAACGAACGGTGTTGGAGAATGTACCCCATGCTTTCGGACTGCCGTTTCCGATAATCGTACGGTCAGCATCTGTAATGGCTCCATCGCCGTTGATATCCTTGTATTTGATATCGCCTGGAAGCATGGTCAGGTTGTTACGGTAACTTGTGAATTTCGATGCCTGATCTTTTTCAGCTTCGCTCCATGTTCCTTCACGAATCAGTCCCCAGAACGATCCAACTGGCTCACCGATACGGATAATACCCGTCTGGTTTGTAAAGTTAGGACCACCTACTCCGAAAATGTCGGAAGGAGTTGCCAGTGAAAGCACTTTGTTTCTGTTCAATGAAATATTGAAACTTGTGTTCCAGGTGAAGTCACCTCTTTCAATGTTCGTTGTATTCAAAGTAAATTCAAACCCTTTGTTCTGCATGGAACCGATGTTCTTTCTGATTACAGCATAACCGCTTGAACGTGGTACCGGCGCATCCAGAAGCATGTCTGTGGTTTTTCTGTAATAAAAATCGGCTTCCACGGAAATTCTGCCTTTCAGGAAACTGATTTCAACACCTGCATCGGTTTGTGCTGTTTTTTCCCATTTCAAATCAGGGTTAGCCAATCTGTTGATACCTGTACCGCTTACTCTTGCATCGTTGTAAACCGTAGCATAAGTAGAGCTTAGCAGCGACAAAGAGGAGTACGGAGGAATTTCGGAGTTACCCGTCAAACCGTAGCTTGTACGAAGTTTCAGACTGGAAATGATCGAATTGCCTTTCAGGAATTCTTCGTCAGACACTTTCCATGCCAAAGCAGCAGAAGGGAAAAATGCGAATTTATGGTTTTCTCCGAATTTGGAAGACCCATCCGCACGTCCTGTAAACGTAACCAGATACTTGTCAAGCAAGGTATAGTTAATACGTCCAAAGTACGAGTTGAAGGCAAAGCTTTGTGCGCCTGAGTTTACACCCGGCAATGTGGCACCTGCACCCAGGTTTTCATAACCGAAATAATCCGTCGAGAAGTTACGAACGCTTGCACCTGTGGTTGCAACATTCGTTTTCTGCCATGAAATACCCGCAAGTGCATTAAATGCATGGATGCCGACCGTTTTGTTGTAAGTCAGGTAATTTTCCCATGACCAGAAAGTTTCTTTCCGTGCGTCTTTGCTGGCTGTACCGAATTCGGATATGGCCAAAGTGCGTGTCTGTGATTGGTTCACTTCCTGATTCACAACGTTTATACCCAAAACAGAACGCAGTTCCAGACCTTTTGCCAGCGTAAGATTGCCGTACAAGCTACCCAATGTAGTAGCCGTGTTCACAATGTATTTACGTCCGGATAACCTGTGTATCGAGCTGAATGAGCCTTCTGCCTGCGGATAATCCCTGTTGTTGGCAAAAGTTCCGTTCGGGTATCTTACAGGAAGAAAAGGGAAATCTTCAACCATCTGGCGAGGTACGGCATCATTGATGTCCACAAGGTTTTCGCTCTGGTTGTTATAGCTCAGCGTTGCTCCGATTTTAAGCCATTTTTTAACCTGATCGTCAATGCTGAAACGGGTCGAGTAACGGTTCAGGTAAGATTCTTTCAGTAAACCCTGGTCATCGCGGTAGCCAAGAGACAATGCGTATGTCGTTTTTTCATTTCCGCCGCTGAAACCCAGCTGATGGTTTTGAGAAATTTTATTCTGGGTTGCTTCTTTGAACCAGTCTGTATCGTAGTTTGGCTTGTAGCTGCCGTCCGGCGCCAACGTAAACACATCCGGGTGCTGCACTGAGAAGTCTCTTCTGCGTGTTTGCGGGTTCAGGTTTGCATATTTTCCGGAAGCCCAGCCCGCAGGGTCAAACTTTTCAATGTTTGCGTAAGCAAGATCTTCAACATCCAGATATTGTTGTGCATTCAGCGTATGCGGTCTTTTCGGCCCGATGGTCGGTACGCTCACATCTACGTTGTAAGTAATAATCCCTTCGCCCGATCTTCCTTTTTTGGTCTGGATGAGGATTACACCGTTTGCACCTCTTGCACCGTAAATAGCCGTTGAAGATGCATCTTTCAGTACTTCCACCGATACAATGTCATTCGGGTTGATATAGTCGATCGCCGAGCTGTACTGGTTTTGTGTTCCCTGCGGAAGCATTACACCGTCCACAACATACAACGGGTTGTTGGAAGAGTTAATGGAGCTGAAACCGCGGATACGCACATTGCTCCTTCCGCCCGGGCGTCCGGAGTTAACGTTCACCTGAACCCCGGATACTTTACCCTGCAAAGCCTGGTTCAGAGAAGGAGCCGGACGTTCTTTCAGCTGTTCTTCTTTTACGGAGCCTACCGCGCCGGTCAGATCCGATTTTCTTGCGGTACCGTAACCGATCACGACCACTTCACTCAGCGCTTTGGAATCCGACTCAATGGCCACATCCAGTTCGCTGCGGTTTCCAACGGCGATTTCCTGGCTTATATAACCCACAAAGCTGAAAACAAGCGTAGCGCCATTGTCCGGAACTGAAATCGTATAGTTTCCGGTTCCGTCCGTAGTTGTTCCCGTGCTTGTACCTTTCACAACAACGTTTACGCCGGGAAGGCCTTCGCCGTTTGTCTTGTCTGTTACTTTTCCTTTTAATGTTTTATCTGCGTTGATGACAGCAGCAGGACCGGATTCAATCTTGTTATGGGCTACTGCCACAAGCGAGCATGAGAGTGCAGGCAGCAGACATAAAGAATTCCGGATATTCCTCATTCGGAACATCCATTTTTTAGTATCGGTATTTTTCATCTAAGGTCTGTGTTAGTTAAACGTTCTTCATTGAATAATGGAAATTGTAAGTGCTTTTTGCTTTAACAGATTTAAGTCAGTCAGGTTGTTTTTTCATCATAAGCCAGGTTTTAAGTTAGGGAAAATGAAAGAATGTTTATTATTGGAATTGTTTAACTTATTATTAATATGATAACAGTCAGATATTAATAAAATTGATCTCAAACTACTTCTGGCCGGGAAAGTCAGTTAACAATTAATCCAGAAAGCAGAATAATGAAAAAGCAACAATGCTGCCGTTTATGAAGGGGTTATTGAACATTAATTTTTCCGGCATTTCAGCCTTGATGACTGTTTTGGGTTTTATTATGCCAAATCTGGAATTAATTAAATTGCTTAAAAACATGTTGCAATATTATAATATTTAACAAGAATATTTAAATAGGTCTTAAAGAAAAACATAAATATTTATGCAAACGTTTGCAGGAATAGCAGGAGCAGATGCCAGTTATCACATATAATCAGGCAGTTACATCAGTTGCAGGTACCTTAAAAGTATTTGGTGCATAGAATCATATTATTTTATGGTAGTAAGCTGAAATGAACTTTTGACAATCAGGAAACTTTTGAAAACAGCTGTACGGGTACAAACCTTTGTACTGGTACAGCCAAAGTAAAAATTGCCAGCGGCTGTTTTACCCTGTAAAATGGAAAAGCTCACCGAAGCAGCCAAAATCCGACTGATCCGATGAGCTTTCCGGCTTCTGGAAAAATTGTTAAACGAGGTCTACAGTACGGCCTGTTTTAACGGATTCATCGCATGCGAAAGCGATCTGCAGACTGGTTACGGCATCCTGAAGATGATCCGTAAGATCCAGGTTTTCTGTGACTGCTTTCAGGAAATAACGCTGTTCACGGTTGCAAAGCTCCTGATGATCCGGCTCGTCTTCCAGATTGATCCAGGTATCCTGATGTACAAATTCGTCCTGCTCATTCAGTTCGGCATGATGCACGCGGATGGATTCAGTCTTCGTATGCGCTTCAACAGAAGACGATTTGCCGCTTCCGCCTGCATCTTTGGCCACGATAGAAGCGGAACCTTTCGGTCCGATCACATCCTTTACAAAGAATGCAGTTTCACTGATCATTGGTCCCCAGCCGGCTTCATACCAGCCTACGGACCCGTCTTCAAACCAGATCTGAAGCTGGCCGTAGTTGTAATTTCCTGCCGGAATATCTTCCGTCATACGTGCACCGATGGCATTTACACGTAACGGCTTCGAACGTGTCATCTGGCACATTACGTCAATATAATGAACGCCGCAGTCCACAATCGGGCTCAGGCTTTTCATCAGGTTACGGTGAACACCCCACATGTAACCGTGGCTCTGCTGATTCAGGTTCATGCGCATGACAAGCGGCTTTCCAAGGTTCTGTGCTTCTGCAACAAAGCGCTCCCAGGAAGGATGTACGCGCAGGATATATCCCACTACAACTTTTTTGCCGGCTGTTTTTGCAGCTTCCACTACTCTTTTAGCACCTTCAACAGTATCTGCAAGCGGCTTTTCTATAAAAACATGCGCGCCGTGCTCCAGTGCCATTACAGCAAAGTTTTCATGCGTATCAGGGTAAGTGGAGATACAAACCGCGTCTGGCCTGGTTTCTTTCAGTGCCGTTTCATAGTCGCTGAACAGGCTGTACCCGCCGCCAAGCTTTTCATTCAGAACTTCCTTGCTTTTACCGGTAGAGACGATCCCGCAAATTTCAAAACCGTCAATGAGCTGATAAGCAAAGGCATGGGATGCACCCATATTACCACAACCAACGACAAGAACGCGTAGTGGATTTCCATTTTGTGAAGATGACATAATAAAATAGGTAGTGTTAATGATTCTGGGTTTTCGGAAACAGTTGAATGCAGAACAAACAGAAGTTCTTTTTTGTGTCAAAAATAGGCATTTTAATCTGTTTTTGGTTTTAGTCCTTTTTCAGCATACCATTTTACAAGCCCGATTTCAATATCTTGCATTTTCCAGCAGCATATGAACTGAAAACCGCATGGTCCTTCATCAGCTCTGATTATTATATTGGGACTGTAAGTATTTACAGGCTACAGACATTGGCATGGAAGTTTGTCAAAAGGTTAAAATCTGTATATCATTGATTAAATCCAGCGAATATTCATAGCTTGTCAATCATGTACCTTTGACAAAAAAGATATACATTATCCTAAATATAATTCAGCATGAACAAAGAATCGTGGCAGGGCATTTTTCCCGCGTTGGTTACGCCGTTTAAATCAGATGATACCATAGATTTTGAAATGTTCCGTAAAAATCTGGAGGCCCAGATTGAAGCGGGAGTTACCGGCGCTATCGTTTCAGGTTCACTGGGCGAGGCAAGTACGCTTACAAGAGCTGAAAAGATGGAGCTGATCAAGTTTGCCAAACAGTTTGTACCAGCCGGTTTTCCTGTTGTCCTGTGCATCGCAGAACAGTCTACGGCGGAGGCGGTCAGTATTGCAAAAGAAGCAGAATCCATCGGAGCGGACGGTTTGATGGTTTTGCCGCCTATGCGTTACAAAGCGGATGATCTTGAAACGGTTACCTACTTCAAAACCATCGCGCAAAGTACCGCATTGCCGCTGATGATTTATAATAACCCGGTTGATTACAAGATTGAAGTCACGCTGGATATGTTTGAAGAACTGGCCAAAATCCCGAATGTCCATGCTATCAAGGAATCCACCCGTGATGTAAGTAACGTAACAAGGTTGTTTAATCGCTTTGGGGATCGTTTCCGGATATTCTGCGGCGTTGATACATTGATCATGGAAGAAGTAATGCTTGGGGCAGACGGCGTTGTGGGCGGATTGGTAGATGCATTTCCAAAAGAAACGGTGGCTATTTTCAATTTTGTAAAAGCGGGCATGTATAAAGAGGCATTGAACGTTTACCGCTGGTATCTGCCGCTACTGGAACTGGATATTCATCCCAAGCTTGTACAGAATATCAAGCTGGCAGCAGCGGTGGCGGGAATTGGTTCGGAATATGTGCGTGCACCCCGACTGGTTCTGGAAGGTGCAGAAAGGGAAAAAGTTCTTGCCATTATCAACAAGGCTATTGAAATGCAGCCCGTGCTGCCGGATTATTTAAATTTAGCAGTAGATACGTCGGTTGCATAGCAAGGAGGCTCCTCCGGAGACGCTTGTGCGAACAAGCAGCATGCAACCACGGAGTGGTTCCCTGTTTGTAGCAAAGAATGGTGGTTAAATTTAAAATATGCATATTGTTTGCAAAAACAGAAGGCTCCTTCGGAAACGCTTGTGTGAACAAGCAGCATGCAGCCACGGAGTGGTTCCCTGTTTGTAGCGAAGAATGTGGTTAAATTTAAAATATACACATTGTTTGCAAAAACAGAAGGCTCCTCCGGAGACGCTTGTGCGAACAAGCAGCATGCAACCACGGAGTGGTTCCCTGTTTGTAGCGAAGAATGTGGTTAAATTTAAAATATGCATATTGTTTGCAAAAACAGAAGGCTCCTCCGAAGACGCTTGTACGAACAAGCAGCATGCAACCACGGAGTGGTTCCCTGTTTGTAGCAAAGAATGGTGGTTAAATTTAAAATATGCATATTGTTTGCAAAAACAGAAGGCTCCTCCGAAGACGCTTGTACGAACAAGCAGCATGCAACCACGGAGTGGTTCCCTGTTTGTAGCAAAAATTGTCAACATTACTGGATATGAATATTACAAAAGAAGAGTTGGAAGCTGTATTGCAGAAGTCGCTTGAAGCTTTTATCACCATCAGAAAATATACGGTTCAGAAGCGGGTTGCCCTGATGAGAGCAATTGCTGATGAAATAGAAACGCTTGGCTCCGATTTGGTTGAAACGGCCCAGAAGGAATCCAACTTGCCCGAAGGACGTCTTACCGGAGAAAAAGCCAGGACTGTATCTCAATGGCGCAGCTATGCAGAAGCGCTGGAAAAAGGCTATTCATTTGATGCAAGCATTGATACTGCCATTCCAGGCCGGGTACCGCCAAAACCGGATATCCGGAAAACCAATGTTCCGCTCGGGCCTGTGGCTGTTTTTGGAGCAAGCAATTTTCCTTTTGCCTTTTCAACTGCAGGCGGAGATACTGCCAGTGCGATTGCAGCAGGCTGTACGGTGGTTGTAAAAGCGCATCCCGGGCATCCTGAAACATCACAGATCATGGCGGATGCAATTACACGTGCCGTTCAGAAAAGCGGTTTTCCGGAAGGAACATTTTCGCATGTATATTTCGCAACCCACGAAGAAGCACAGTTTCTGGTAAGTCATCCGATTGTTAAAGCTGTCGGTTTTACAGGATCTTTCCGCGGGGGTATGGCTTTGGCCGAAATTGCTTCCAAACGGGAAGTACCCATTCCTGTTTTTGCCGAAATGGGAAGTGTAAATCCGGTTTTTATACTGGAAGAAAAACTGAATACCTCTGCGCCGGAACTGGCCAGGCAATATGCAGCTTCCCTTACATTGGGAGTAGGGCAGTTTTGTACCAATCCCGGATTGGTTATAGCAGTTGACAGCGAACCGCTCGGGCAGTTTACAGATGCTTTGCAGGAAGAAATCGTGAAAGTAGCTCCATCCAATATGCTGAACGAAATGATTGCAGACAGCTATGTTTCTGCAAGTCAGAAAGTGATGTCGCAATCGGGTGTGGACGTGCTTGCTGTTGCTGCCACAGAGGCAGAAGAAGGGCAGGGTTCAGCTATGGTTGCTATTGCTGCCGGCGAGAATTTCCTTAAAAATGATACATTGCAGCAAGAAGTTTTTGGTCCTTTTGCATTGATAATAAAATGCCAGGATGCAGATGAAATGATTTCTGTAGCCGGAAAAATACATGGACAACTAACAGCCACGCTTTTGGCGACTAATGAAGACCTTGCCAAAAATGAGGAATTGCTGGAAGTAGTACGTGACAAATGCGGAAGAATTCTTTTGAACAATTTTCCTACCGGTGTGGAAGTATGCAAGTCCATGCATCATGGCGGGCCTTTTCCTTCATCGAGCAATGTGCAGTTTACGTCCGTAGGTCCGGATTCGATCAAGCGGTTTGTACGTCCGCTAAGTTTTCAAAACTGGCCGGATGAACTTTTGCCGGAAGAACTGCAAAATGCCAATCCGCTTGGAATTTATAGAACTGTTGATAACGAAATTACCAAAAAGACTATCGACAACTAGCTGTTCATTGTATGAAAAATGTAAAAAAACGAAAAGCTCGGCAATCACGCAATTTCATCCTTCGCAAAGCCATTTAAAAGCCAGCTGCAAACAGCTAGTAGCCAGAAAGCTAACAGCTTAAACTCATATGCGTAAAACTTTTTTTTGTATTGATGCCCATACCTGCGGCAATCCGGTGCGTGTCGTTGCCGGCGGCGGTCCGCTTCTGCAGGGTAACAGCATGATGGAGCGCAGGCTTCATTTTCTGAAAGAATACGACTGGATCCGAAAAGGCCTGATGTTTGAGCCGCGCGGACATGATATGATGAGCGGAAGCATTTTATACCCGCCCGTTGATCCTGCCAATGACATAGGCGTACTTTACATTGAAACAAGCGGCTGTCTGCCCATGTGCGGACACGGAACAATCGGAACTGTGACCATTGCCATTGAAGAAGGACTTGTCATTCCTAAAATTCCCGGAAAATTACGATTGGAAACACCGGCCGGACTTGTATTGGTGGAGTATGTTCAGGAAGGCAAAAAAGTGAAGTCTGTTAAGCTGATTAATATAAAATCTTTTCTTGCCGCGGAAAACCTTCAGGTGGAATGTCCCGATCTTGGAATGCTGACGGTAGATGTTGCTTACGGCGGTAACTTTTACGCCATTGTTGATCCTCAGGAAAATTTCAAAGGCATTGAGAACTATTCAGCAGACCAGCTGATCAGCTGGAGCCGGGTCTGCCGCAAAAGAATGAACGAGCAGTACAAATTTGTGCATCCTGAAAACGAACATATCAATGGTCTGAGTCATTTGTTATGGGCAGGAGCGCCGCTTGATCCGACATCAACAGCGCGAAATGCTGTTTTCTATGGTGACAAAGCCATCGACCGTTCACCATGCGGAACCGGTACTTCGGCAAGGATGGCGCAATGGCATGCCAAAGGAAAACTAAACAAAGGTGACCAATTCATTCACGAAAGTATCATTGGTTCCAAGTTCATCGGTACTGTTGAAGATGAAGTTAATATCGGCGATAAACCGGCTATTATCCCCGGCATTGAAGGCTGGGCCGTAGTTACAGGTTACAATACCATTTTTATAGATGACGAAGAAGATCCGTATGCATACGGATTTCAGGTTTTGTGATGAGCTACTGGCCATCAGTTGCTAGCGATTAGCAGTTGGTTTTTTGTCAATCAATAATTAAAAATCCAACAGCTAACAGCAAAAGCCAATTCCCACAACCCACATTTTAAAAATTCAATGAACACTGCACATAAAGGGAATGCCATAATAATCGGTGGCGGAATAATGGGGTTGACCTCAGCTTACTATTTATTGAAAAGCGGCTGGAAAGTAACGTTGATTGATAAAGGAGACCTGGCGGATAATTGCTCACAAGGCAATGCCGGAATGATCGTGCCCAGCCATTTTATTCCGCTTGCCGCGCCGGGCATGATTTCAAAGGGTATCAAATGGATGTTTAACAGCCGGAGTCCGTTCTATGTAAAACCCTCACTTGATCTGTCTTTGATTTCGTGGGGTTTGAAGTTTATGAAAAGTGCGACACCGGCAAATGTGGAACGTGCCGCGCCGTTTTTGAGAGATTACCATTTGCTCAGCAAGCAGCTTTATGAAGATCTTGCCAAAGAAGAAGGTTTCGGTTTTGGTATGGAAAATAAAGGCATTTTAATGCTTTATAAAACTGAAAAAGCCGGCGAAGAAGAAATCCATGTAGCCAGAGACGGACAAAAGCTTGGACTGGAAATTGACATGCTCAGCAAGGAACAGGTACAGGCCATTGAGCCCGGAATAAAGCTGGATATAATGGGAGCCGTTCATTACCAATGCGATGCACATCTGTATCCGTCAGCATTGTTTTCACAACTTTTCAATTACATTAGATCAAACGGAGCGGAAGTTGTCACCAATGCGGAGGTGCAAAATTATGAAATCCGGAATGGTGAAATCAAAAAGGTAAATACCTCAAAGGGATCCTATGAAGGAGATATTGTCATAATGACCGGAGGCACCTGGCTGCCTCAGCTTTCCAGACTGGCTGGTTTGTCGATTCCGGTTATGCCTGGAAAAGGATATTCCTTTATGGAGCCAAATGCCGAGCATCCGATCAAAACTCCGGCATTGCTGATTGAAGCACGTGTGGCTGTTACGCCTATGAACGGACAGGTTCGCTTCGGTGGAACCATGGAACTCGCGGCTGTAAACGACCAGATCAACATGAATCGTGTAGAAGGAATCGTTAATTCCATTCCGAAATATTATCCCGAACTGAATGTAAAAGTGCCTTCAAAGGAAAATATATGGTATGGTTTTCGCCCTTGTTCTCCGGATGGATTGCCGTATGTAGGGTATAGCAGCAAGCTGAAAAACCTGATTGTGGCTGGCGGTCACGGTATGATGGGAATCAGTCTTGGTCCGGCAACCGGAAAAATAGTCTCTGAATTGGCTGATAAAAATCCATTATCGCTGAATATAGAATTGTACAACCCGGAACGCTATAATTAAAATGCCCCGCAGGGACAAAATATGGTTAGCCAGAATATGGTGATTGATATACGGATATTTCCGTGCCGTTAGGTACGGCATATGCTGTCGGTTTGAATGTTAAAATCATATCCGGATTTTGGCTTGTCAGATGCTTTTGCAACATTGCATTTGAATGATCAATTTACACACATTAAAATGGCCAACACATACACACAGATTCATTTACAAATCGTTTTTGCTGTAAAACATCGTCAGTGCCTTATTCACCCGTCGTGGAAAGATGAGCTTTTTAAATATATGACGGGCATTATTCAAAACCATGATCATAAGGTAATCCAGATCAATGGAATGCCGGATCATGTTCATATTCTGATCGGAATGAGGCCGACGCAGGCATTGTCGGATTTAATGAAAAAGGTAAAAGGAGAATCATCCGAGTGGATTAACAAAAATAAATTCATCAGTACAAAATTCAGCTGGCAGGAAGGATTTGGAGCATTTTCCTATTCGAAATCTCAATTGCCGGTAATTATCAACTACATCATAAATCAGGAAGCGCATCATAGCAGGCAATCCTTTCGGAAGGAGTATTTGCATATGCTGGACAAAAATGAGGTGCAATACGATGAGCGTTATGTTTTTCATGATGTCTGAACAAATATCCAAACAAACATAACGTACCTGACGGCACGCGGCATCCGACGAACACGATCATGTTCTACCGGGGTTTGATCCCTGACGGGATTGGAAGGGTGTTTTTTTGTAGGGCAATAAACCGACGTATGTGATAAAACCATTGTCTTGTAAGGGATTGTAGATGTGTTTTTTGTAGAGCAATAACCGATGCATGTGATAAAACAATTGTCCCGTCAGATACAAAACATTTTTATACAGAAGACCCTGTTTCACGTGATAAAACCATTGTCCCGTCAGGGACAAAACACCGGTAGATTACGGATATATACGTGTTCAATCCGTGCCGTCAGGTACGGTATATGAATGATTGGATTATTTGATCATGTAAACAAACATGACGTACCTGACGGCACGCGGCATCCGACGAACACGACCATGTTTTACCGGGGTTTGATCCCTGACGGGATTATAGAATGTTTTTTTTCAGGAATAATAAACATAATATGGTTTAAAATCGGGTCTCTGGCTGGATTGTGAAATTTAGTCGTCAGGAGCCATATATTTGAAAAATGCCTTTTGAAATATCCATGCACATACCTGCGGTCGGATTTCATTGTTTCGAATAAATATGTAGATTACAAACCAGAAACCTGAACTCCTATTAATTTAAACCCTTATGCCAGAAGAAAGCACGTCTTTTAAACCCTCCTTAGGTCTCGTAGATGCAACCATGCTCGTTGCCGGCAGTATGATCGGATCGGGCATTTTTATTGTAAGTGCCGATATAACCAGAAATACAGGAAGCGTTGGCTGGCTCATGTTCGTCTGGCTGATAACCGGTTTTATGACCCTCACGGCTGCGCTTAGTTATGGTGAATTGAGCGCCATGTTTCCCAAAGCCGGCGGCCAGTACATTTATTTGAAGGAAGCCTATAACCCGCTGATCAGTTTTTTATACGGATGGAGCTTTTTTACCGTAATCCAGACAGCCACCATTGCCGCCGTGGCTGTGGCATTTGCCAAATTCACTGCCTATCTGCTGCCGCAGTTCAGTGAAGATATTGTTGCACTGGACCTGGGCGTGCTGAAAATTTCACCGGCTCAGTTACTGTCCATTGTCGTCATTGTGCTGCTGACGTTTATCAATACACGTGGGGTAAACAGCGGAAAGATTATCCAGACTACCTTTACACTTACAAAATTGTTAAGCCTGCTCGGGCTGATCGTGTTCGGACTGATTTTCATGAGGTCTGAAATATGGAGCGTAAACTGGAATGCTGCGGCAATGTGGGATCTGCATAAGCTCAATATCGACGGAAGCATTGAATCTTATACTACCATTGCGGCTTTTGGTGCCATTGCTGCTTCCATGGTCGGTTCTATTTTCAGCAGTGATTCCTGGAACAATGTTACTTTCATTGCCGGGGAAATCAAGAATCCGCAGCGCAATATCGGTTTAAGCCTTGCATTGGGAACCATTATTGTCACAGTTATTTACCTGTTAACCAACGTGATGTATACGGGCGTTTTGTCCTTGCAGGAAATTGCTGCTTCGGATAAGGACCGTGTTGCGGTAACGGCGTCACATGTGATCTTTGGCAGCGCCGGAACCATTATTATTGCCGTTATGATCATGATTTCCACCTTTGGCTGTAATAACGGACTCATTATGTCCGGAGCAAGGGTTTATTATTCAATGGCAAAAGATGGGTTGTTTTTCGAAAAAGTAGGCGAATTAAATAAAAATGCGGTTCCGGAATTTGGTTTATGGATTCAGTGTGTGATCGCATCTTTATGGGCACTCAGTGGTAAATACGGCAATTTGCTGGATATGATTTCTTTTGTTGTGGTTGTATTTTACATGCTGACCATTGCAGGGATATTTATCCTGAGGAAAAAAAGACCGGATGCGGAAAGGCCATACAAAGCATTCGGATACCCGTTTCTGCCTGTTATTTACATCATCATGGGTATTGCATTCTGCGTTTTGCTCATTATTTACAAACCGGAATACACATGGCCCGGACTCATCATTGTATTGCTTGGCATACCGGTTTATTATTTTATCGGTAAACGACAATCGCCGCCTGATGTTTTAAACTGATATTCTGCTTCTATGAAACACATACTGCGGCATTGCTTTGTTTGTCTGCTGTTTTACTATGCACTTTTTCCGGCTTATGCAAAAGCAGTTAAGCCGCTGAAATATGTGGTTTCGATGGACAATCCTGCAACGCATACATTTCATGTTACGCTTCGCTGCAATCCGGAAACTGAAGACAGTATTTTACTGAAAATGCCCGACTGGACACCAGGTTATTATCAGCTAATGGATTATGCCTCAGCCATCCAGAATTTTTCTGCCAAAGATGCCGAAGGAAATGATTTAAGCTGGAAACGTTCCGGAAAAACGGGCTGGTCTGTTCCGACCCGCAAGGTAAAAGAGCTGCATGTCGAGTATGATGTGAAAACCAGCCGCAAGTTTGTGGCGACGAGTTATCTTGATGAAGAACATGGCTATATTACTCCGGCGGGTGTTTTTATGTATGTTTCAGGGAAAATCAATACGCCTGCTGAAATTGAAATCAGGCCGTTTAAAACGTGGAACCGGATAGCAACCGGCCTTGATTCGGTAAGCAATAAAATATTTACTTATACAGCACCGGACTTTGACATTTTGTACGATAGTCCGATGCTCATCGGAAATCTTCAGGAACTGCCTCCATTTTATGTAAAAGGCATTCCGCACCGGTTTATCGGCTACAAAATGGGAGATTTTGACAGTAAGAAATTGATGTCGGACATCCAGAAAATCGTTGAAAATGCCTCTGCGCTCATCGGCGACATTCCATACAAGCATTACACTTTCATTGCAATCGGCCCCGGTCAGGGCGGAATCGAACATCTTAATTCCACAACAATCAGTTTTAGCGGCGACTTGCTGGACAAAAGAGGCTGGGCAGGCATGCTCGGATTTATAACGCATGAATATTTCCATCATTATAATGTAAAGAGGATCAGACCCGTTGAACTCGGTCCTTTTGATTATGACCGTGGCAGCAAAACGAATTCACTGTGGGTTTCGGAGGGATTGACGGTTTATTATGAGCCAATTATCATGCGTGAAAGCGGATTGATCACAAAGGAAGGAATGCTGGAATTTTTTCGTACACATATTATAAATGTCGAAAACCAACCCAGCCGCCTTTTTCAGACACTCGCTCAGGCAAGCGCAGAAACATGGTCGGACGGCCCGTTTGGAAGAACCGGAGATGAAGTGAATAAAACGATTTCCTATTACCAGAAAGGACCGGTGATTGGATTGCTTTTTGATTTTGCGATCCGGCATGAAACCCAGAACAGGAAATCGCTGGATGACGTCATGCGGCAGTTGTACAATGATTATTATAAAAATAAAAACAGGGGTTTTACTGAAAGTGAATTGAAGAAAACCATTGAAGAAACAGCTGGAAAGCCGCTGGATGAACTGTTCAGCTACATTTACACGACTGCAGGGCCGGATTATAAAAAATATTTCAGCTATGCCGGCCTGGAAATAGATACGACTTCGCATGCATTGCCGGGCGGATATTTCGGAGCTGATATCGCAAGCAGACAGGATTCCTTATTTATAGCAGCTGTTGAATGGAAATCTCCGGCGTGGAATGTAGGTTTGCGTGCCGGAACGGCCATACTGAAAAGCGACGGGTTTCCGGCTGGGAAATTGAAAAATGTAATGCAGGATTCAAAAAGTGGAGACAAGCTGTTTCTGACTGTTTTCAAAAACAAAACCACTGAATCCTTGGAGATTGTTTTAGGGACAAAAACAGAAAAACAATTTACGATCAGGCCCTTAAATAACCCGAATGCTTTGCAGAAAGCAATATTTGCAGGCTGGTACCGGGAGAAAATTGTTGCGAATTCAAATTGATATGCAGTTCCTTAATCAACTGCACAAGCCACTGATTAAGGAACCTTCTGTAATCCTGCAAATTACTGTAACAATTCATCCAGGTTTTCCAATGCAGCTGTAAAGCTTTCTTCAAAGCCCATTTCAATGTGTGCTTCGAGGTCTTCCAGTTTTTCGAACTGTATTTCTATGGAAACAAGCGTTGTTTCTATTGGTCAAGGATTTCACTTTCAGTAAAAGCAGACCAGACTTTTGCCACTGGAACTGCAAATTCCCTTTCAACTTTGATCTTGCTTTTTTCCTTGTCTACGAAAAAATTCATTAGAAGGCTACTTAAAAGAAGGGCTTCCAAATTCGATTCTGGCGACTGGCTTTCTTTTTCCAGTTCTTCTTTAAGCTTCTTCAGTTGCTGTTCAGGCAAAGTTTTTACGACCTTTATCAATTAATCAAATGATATGTCTACATGTACTTGCATAATCAAATTTAATAATTTTTCAGCAAAGCATTATTTGATCCACTAAATCAGAATCCTTTGTCAACTG
This sequence comes from Dyadobacter sediminis, assembly GCF_005860765.1. Lineage (GTDB taxonomy): Bacteria > Bacteroidota > Bacteroidia > Cytophagales > Spirosomataceae > Dyadobacter > Dyadobacter sediminis. The sequence continues at coordinate 135,848 of NZ_VCEI01000028.1, forward strand.
TGCTGATGATTGTTTAAAAAGTAAGATATAAGACCTTAAAGCCAGGGTTCCTAATAACAAAATGAGTCATTTCTTCATCCACGCAGCGCCTCCACTTCTGAAGTTTCCTTCACCAGTTCCTTTCCAAGAGTCCGGTTCCCACTTTCCGTAATCAGCAAATTGTCTTCAATCCTTATGCCTGTAAAGTTCCTGAACTGTTCCAGTCTGTTGTAATCGATGAATTGGGAAAGTTTGTTTTCAGCTTTCCAGCGGTCAATCAGAGTTGGAATAAGGTAAAGGCCGGGTTCCACCGTAATGACAAATCCGGCCTCAAGTGCACGGCCAAGCCGCAGGGATTTCCAGCCGAATGTCGTTCCTTTTCTCAGGTCATCCGTGTAGCCAACGTATTGTTCGCCAAGGTTTTCCATGTCGTGTACGTCGAGTCCCATCATATGTCCGAGTCCGCATTGAAAGAAAAGCGTATGCACGTCATGAGACAAAGCTTCGGCCGGGTCACCTTTGATAATTCCGACTGATTGAAGTCCTTCCAGCAGTTTCAACGATGCCAATGCATGAACGTCTCTGAATAAAATACCCGGTTTGCAAGCTTCAATGGCCGATTTTTGTGCATACAATACAATTTCATACATTTCTTTTTGAACCGTTGTAAACTGTCTGCCCATCGGAATCGTGCGCGTAAGGTCACCGCAGTAATGCATGGCTGTTTCGGCACCGGCATCACAAAGTGCCATTTGCCCTTCCTGCATAGGCAAGTCGCGTGCATGCGTATGCAGAATTTCGCCGTTTACAGTCAAAATCACAGGATATGCAATGTCGCCGTTTCTGGCAATTGCCATACTTTGCAGCTTTGCAGCAACTTCCTTTTCGGTCATGCCCGGCCGGGTTGCCTGCATGAATTCAAGGTGCATATCCACCGAAGTATCCACTGCTTTTTCTATTTCAACAATTTCTTCAGAAGATTTATACGACCGCATGGAAACAACGGCCTTGATCAACTTAACAGAAACTTGTTCCGAAACCTGTGCAGGCGAGCAGGCGAGCCATTCCTGCAATTGCAGCGTATGTTCCGCACGGTAAGGCGGCAAATAATGTACTTGCTGCTTTCGGGACATTGCATCGCGCAGAAATCCTGACAATGCAGCCAGCGGCTTTACTTCCGAAACGCCAGCCTTTCCTGCTTTTTCTGCCAGTGCTTCTTTGGGCCCTGTCCAAACAATGTCATCAATCGTCAGCTCATCGCCAAAGATCATTTCACGATCATTATCAATGTCAATCAAGGCATGGAGTGAAGCGACATCCAGACCGAAATAATACAGGAAACTGCTGTCCTGCCGGAACGGATATACATTGTCGCGGTAATTCATGCCTGTTTCCAAGTTGCCCAGTAAAAGGACAAGGCCGCTGCCGACTTTCTGTTTAAGCGCATTACGGCGGGAAATATAAGTTTGTTTGGAAAACATATTTATTACAGTTTTTGCTTTAAATCGTTGAAGAACACGATATCTTACTTTCTTTCAAACACAATCGTCATCAGAGATCTCGCCGGTATTTTTACTCCGCTGCGCTCATACTTTACTTGTCTGTGCAGCATATTGACTTCTTTGTCTGCAGCAGTCAGATACGTTTCCATTGTATTTTTTACTTTGAAATTTGTCAGTTCCGGCTTCAATGTCTGTTCTTTTTCCGTGTAATTGACTGCCACAAGTACGACTTGCTTTTCATTGCTATATGCGGTTACCATTATGTTTCGGGCAATTTGAACCGGCGTCAGATTATCGTTTCTTTTGACTGTTAACCGATGCATGCCGGGACGTACGAAGCGGCTGTAATGGCCCATGGCCCACAAAGTTTTGGTTGCGGTAATGCTGCCGTCGGTATATTCTTTATTTGCCGGGTTCAGCGCGATAAGGAAATAGCGTATATCAAATTCGGCACTTCCGGGTTCCCAGCTGTTCCAGAGCTGCCAGGCTTTTGCATTGCCGTAAACGAGATCGTCATGAATTACTTTGGATAAAAACAATGCACAGTCCATAGCCGGGATTTTTCCGGTTTTACCTTCCTTGTACCCGTCTGCAAGCATGGAATATTCCGTTTGCCAGAAGTCTGCGCCGTATTTGCGCGTGGTGTCGGCTACGTTTTTGCGGATTGCGATCCGGCTGCTGTCGCCTTTGTCCGTAAAATAGCTGTGGCCGCCGATAATGGCCGGCATATGTTTAAGATTACTGAGCTGCAACGGACTTTTTGCCCCAAAAAAAAGTTGTGCCTGCTGCGCGGCTCCGCCGGTTTTGCCGTATAAATAATCCAGTTGCCCGGCTTCTGTAATCAATATTCTGGAAGTTGATCCGGTTAATGTTAGTGTGCTGTCGAGTGCGCGGGTTACTTTTGCTATGTCTTCATTTTGCCACGGGCTGCCTTCTTGCGTGCCTTTTCCAAAAGAATGCGACCAGTCCCACTGTGGCTCATTTACCGGACTGATGTAGTTGAAGTGCAATCCTTCTTTGTCAAAATGCACCAGAACATCGGCAAGAAAACGTGCGTAATCGCCGTATTTATCCGGTTTCAGATTTGTCTGATAATCTTTTTCGGTTTTATAACCCAATCCGTTTTTTGTAAACTGAACAGGCGGTGTATTGGAAAATGCAATCAGGTTTTCGACGCCGTATTCCTGTGCTTTTTTTGTAAACCAGATATAACCCGCCTGTTTCGACCAGTCGTACGTGCCGTCCGGTTTAAGAAAACATTCCACACGTTTGCGAAAATCAATGATGCCGCTACTGTCGCCTTGTTCGGCCGTGCCGCCGCCAATGTTAAACCGCCAAGCCGACAACCCGATTCCTTTCGGGTTGCCGTTTTTGTCCAGTTCCTTGCTGAAAAGCCATTCAGCCATTTGCTCTCGCTTGTCCGTCGGCCAGTTTTTACCGATCCCTTCCGAAAACCATGCGCCTGCTGCTCCGAAGTTGTCAATTTGCTGTGCGCGGTTATTTGGGTCAATGTGTATGGTCAATGCAGCGGATTGCTGTGCATTGGAGTAAAAAGGAAAAACAAAAAGGAGTACAAAGATCAAAAAGCGCATAATAATGCCCGGGTTCAGTTTAAAAAAAAAGCAATATCCTGATTTATTAACCGTATTTCCAACTGTTTTCCTTATTCAAAAATAGCCCTGATTGCCAGCCCCGACATAATCATGACCATAAGCCAGCCTGCGACCTGCAAGAAAACCGAATGTCTGTAAGTTCCCATCAGCCTCGACTTGCGGCTGATCAGCAGCAGGATCGCAAGTGCTATCGGAAGTACAAAGCCATTCAGTGTGCCGACAAAAACCAGCACTTTCACCGGCCTTCCGACTGCCAGAAAAATAATTGTGGAAACCAGAATGAAAACGATAGTCAATGCAGTATGGTACTTTTCCAGAAAAGGATGAAAGGAACGTAAAAACGAAATGGAAGTATAAGCCGCCCCGACTACGGAAGTAATGGCTGCGCACCAGATCATAAGTCCGAAAAGCTGCCTGCCCGATTGTCCCGCCGCATTTTCAAAAACAGACGCAGTCGGATTTTCAGAATTGATGTGGGCTCCGGCCAGAATAATACCCAGTGTGGCAAGGAATAGCAGATAGCGAATGACGGACGTCAGCAATATGCCCGTTGCAGCGCTCCGGTTTACTTGCGGCAATGCAGCCTCGCCTTTAATGCCCGAATCCAGTAACCTGTGCGCTCCTGCAAAAGAAATATACCCGCCCACTGTACCGCCGACGAGGGTTATAGTAGCGACGGCGTCAAATCTTTCGGGCAAAAATGTGTGCTTGACGGCCAGCAGCAGAGGCGGTTGTGATGTATAGGCGACATATACGATCAGAAGGATCATGACAAGTCCCAGTATTTTGGTGAAAATATCCATAACCTTGCCCGCATCCCTGAACAGAAAAATACCAACGGCAATCGCTGCGCTTGCAAATGCGCCAGTCTGCACCGGAACGCCTGTCATGGCTTCCATGCCAAGGCCGGCTCCGGCTACATTGCCGATGTTGAATGCAAGTCCGCCAGCAACGATGAGGAAAGCCAGCAAATAACCTAATCCGGGAAAAAGCGCATTGGCAAGATCCTGTGCCCTTTTTCCGGAGACGGTAACAATCTGCCAGATATTAAATTGTACACAAAGATCGATGATGACAGAAATCAGGATGATGAAGCCAAAGCTCGTCGCAAGCTGTTCTGTAAAAACAGTAGTCTGCGTAAGAAACCCCGGCCCGACTGCAGAAGTAGCCATCAGAAAAGCCGCACCCATCAGTGCATTGTACTTGTGACCCATATAGCGTGCCTACGGCACCAGTTTGTTGCATGTAAGTGAAAAGTCCCATCGGGACAAAACAGCAGTAAGTTTTGCCCAAATAATATGCTTAAGCACGTAAGTAAAAGTCCCATCGGGACAAAACCCCGGTAGAAATATGATATCCATGCAGATTGTTTTCGTGCCGTAGGTACGATATATAATCCATGCACGCCCTTATTCACCGTATCCGCCACCACCCGGCGTTTCGATCATCAGAATATCGCCCTTGTCAACAGAAAAATTACAGATGCCCGGCAGTTCCGTAACATTCGCCTTGGTGAAAAGCATATGCTTGCCACATTGTCCGTCATCTCCTCCATGCATGCCATAAGGTGCATATTTACGATGCTGCCCAAGTAACGTCACCTGCAAAGGCTTTAAAAACTGCACTTTCCGGATCATGCCGTCACCGCCGTTATATCTTCCATTCCCACCTGAATTTCGACGAATGCCAAATTCCAGCAAGCGAACGGGACATTTACGTTCCAGCTGTTCAGGATCGGTGATGCGCGTGTTGGTCATATGCTGGTGCACCGCCGATCTTCCGTGAAAACCGGGTCCGGCTCCCGAGCCACCGCCGATTGTTTCGTAATAACCGAACTGTTCATTGCCAAAAAGGAAATTGTTCATCGTTCCCTGGCTGCATGCTGCCAGGCCAAATGCCTTCAGAAGTGTGTCCACAAGCCGCTGACTTACTTCCGTGTTGCCGCCTACAACGGCAGGACATTGCAGCGGATCATCTGTAAAATCAGGGTGCAGAAAGCTGTTTTCCGACAATTTGATCTCCACATGCTTCATCAATCCGTCGTTAAGCGGAATCTCCTTGTCGACCAAAAGTCGTAAAACATACAAAACAGCACTGTACAAAATCGAAATATTGGCATTAAGATTATTCGGGTGAACACTCGATGTTCCGGTAAAATCAAAAAGCTGTTTTTCTTCTGAAATGGAAATGCTGACCTGTATTTTATGCCCGTCATCCAGAAATTCCGTTGCATGAAATGTTTGTCCGGAAAGTGGGACAAGCGCTTGTTTCAACTGGATTACGGCACTTTCCTTCAGACGCTGCATGTATTTTTTTACCTGCGCCAAGCCGTGCAAATCCACAAGTTTAAGCAATTGCGCACTGCCTTTCCGCAACGCTGACAATGCAGCCAGGATATCCGCTTCATTGGACAAGAACGAACGGGTAGGATAGGGACCTTCGTTAAAAAGCCTGCGGATCGTTTCCCATTGAAATGCATTGTTTTTTACCAGATACTGCGGCAAAATCACAATCCCTTCCTCAGCCAGACAAACGGCATCCGGCGGCATGGAACCCGGCGTTTTTCCTCCGATTTCAGCATGGTGCGCACGGTTGATCACATAGCCGATACATTCGTTTTCAGCCGTAAAGACACCCGATAATAACGTAATATCAGGTAAATGCGAGCCGCCATAACGGGGATGATTGGTGATAACGACGTCGCCGGGACCAATCTCGATCGCTTCTTTTACAAGTCTGCCGCATATGCCCATACTTCCCAGATGCACGGGAATATGTTGTGCATTAACGAGCAGTTCACCTTCGGCATCAAGAAGCGCACATGAAAAATCCAGCCGTTCTTTTACATTCACCGAAAACGCCGTACGTTGCAGCTGAACGCCCATTTCTTCTGCAATCGCTTTAAACCGGTTGGTAAATAGCTGTAAAGCAACTTCTTCGCTTTGTTCGTCGGAAAATGCTTTTTCATCTGAAATTCGGAACGCAATGGCATCTTTGTTTTCCTGCACAACAAGTTTCCAGCCGACTGGAATGTAGGAAGTGGAAGTATTACTGAGCAAAACAGCCGGTCCGGAAATTTGTTCACCAGTATTTAACTTGTCCCATTCGTACAAGTCAGCCGAATTGGCGGTTTGCGTTGCAAGCAAGGGCGGCACTTTCCTGATGGGCGTAGCGGGTTTGCCGGTTTCTATACGGTTCAGGACTTCGGGCGTTTCTGCCTTTTCGCGCAGCATCAGTTTCAGACTTTCCAGTTCAATGTTCAGATTTTCAGGGTAATAGCCAAACTGAGCAGTGTAAACTTTTTTAAAAGCATGCACTGTATTTTCGCCATCGTAAGCCACTTCTACGGTATTTTCCTGTCCGGCAAAACGCAGGTATACAGAACAGAAAGCAATGTCAAATGCATGAATGCCTTGAACTTTCAATTGACTTGCAGCGGATTCAATCAGCTCATTTTTCCAGGCTTCAATGCTGTTTCCCGCCTCCCGCCACGGAAGCAGGATTTGTCTGGAAACAATGTTGCTGACCAGCGCTTCACCCATGCCCACTGCACTGAAAAGTCCGGCATCGTATGGAATTACAACCGTTTCCATGTCAAGCAGCCCGGCCAGCTGACAGCTATGCAGGCCGCCGGCACCACCAAATGTGATCAATGCGAAGTCAGCAGGATCAATGCCTTTTTCAACGGAAATCCTGCGGATGGCATCGGCCATTTTCTCATTGGCGATGCGTTCGAAGCCGCTAATTAAAACGTTAGTTGTCAATGCATTTCCTGTTCTTTCAAGAATGGCGTTTTTCAGCTTTTCCAGTTCTGCAACGGCTGCTTCTGGCCGCACCGGAATACCGAATCTGGAGGCATCCAGCTTGCCGGATAACAGGTTGATATCCGTAACAGTGAGCGGGCCGCCGGCTCCGTAACATGCCGGCCCGGGCGAAGCGCCTGCACTTTCCGGGCCAACCTGAAGCGAGAAGCCATCAAACCAGCAAATGGAACCGCCTCCCGCCGCAACGGTCTCAATGGCCAGCGTGGGATTATGAAATTCAATACCGTCAATTTCAGTAACGTATTTCAACTCGGGCTGGCCGTCAATTAAAGCCGTATCCGTGCTCGTTCCGCCCATATCAAAGGTAATTGCTTTGTCAAAACCCAGCCTTTTTGCCGTATTTGCCGCAGCCACCATGCCGCCGGCCGGCCCGCTCAGCAGACTGTCTTTGGCATGAAAGCCAGCTACTTCCGACAGGCTGCCCGTACTGGTCATTACTTTCAGGCTGCCTGTTTGCAGTGCTTTTTTAATGTTGTTCAGGTATTGATCCAGAATCGGATCAAGGTAGGCATTGACAACGGCCGTTTGCGTTCTGCGGAGGTAATGGGAAAAAGGAAAAAGAGCAGAAGATGCCGAAACATACTTGCTGCCGTTTGCCGCCAATTGTGTAGCCAGCTCTTTTTCATGTGCGTCATTTTGGTAGGAATGCAGCAATGAAATCGCAACGGACTGAAAATTTTTGTTATTTTCCGGTAAATCACAATGGTCTGATCTGAAAGGAATAACCACATTCCCGGCTGCATCCAGTCGCTCGTCTGCTTCGATAACCGTATCATAAAGCAAGGACGGTTCGGGAATGTTCAGCTGAAAAAGCGAAGGACGCTGCTGATTGCCAATGTAAAGCAAATCCTTAAATCCTTTTGTAACGATCAGTAAAGTTTTTGCACCTTTTCGTTCAAGTAGTGCGTTGGTGCCTTTTGTGGTACCGAGCCGCATTTCCATATCCGGCAAGGCCGCATTCAAAGGTGTTTTTGTAAGCAGCCTCGCCGCCAGAACCGGCGCTTCTTCTCCGGTACTTATTTCAAAATCGGCGTTTTCAGGGATGAAAAGGTCGTCGTCAAGCGTCAGGATTTTACGGGAATGATCAAATACTTTTACTTTACTACTTATGTCAATTGCATTGATTTTAAAGAAATATCCGGCCAAAAGGTCATTGTCAAAATTCCAGCTCGCCTCAAATTCATATTTTCCGGGCGCTGTTTTCCTGATAATCCGGCCTCTCAGACAACTTGAACTCAGAACTTTAATCCGTGTCTTGTTTCCAGTCGGATCAACCGCAATACAGTCGGTAAAAGTCCCGCCCGTATCGATCCATATTTTCCAGGCGGGATGATTGTTTGGTTTCAAAATACAATTGTGGGTTAAACAGCAAAGCCAGTGTTAACGGCTACTAAAATTGATGAGGTAATATAAAAAGGAAAAGCGCTCAATTAAAATATCTGCGTAAGTTTGAGCAAAACACACATGATGAAAGAGAATCTGGATATTGAAAAAACATGCAGTCACTGGATTGTAACATCCGACAATGACTTTGAGACAATGCAGCACCTTTTTGAATCAGAGGATTATGCCTGGGCATTGTTTGTTGGACATATCGTTCTGGAGAAATTATTGAAAGCTGTCGTGGTAAATGTAACAAAATCACATGCACCTTTTACACATGACCTGCTAAGGTTGGCTAAACTGACTCAGATCGAATTTACGTCCGAACAATTGGATTGGATGGATACTATTACGACATTTAATCTAAATACGCGATACGATAGCTACAAGCAATTGTTCTATCTTAAGTGTAACTTGGAATTCACGGAAGAATGGTTTGAAAAAATCAAAACATTACGATTATGGATCAAGGAGAAGCAATTCGGATCGCAGAAGAATATGTAAAGCGGATCGAAAAGGTATATGCGGTAAAGCGGGCATTTTTGTTTGGCTCTTTTGCAAAAGGAACCAATCACGTTGATAGCGATATTGACATTGCCGTAGTGCTGGACAGCTCTGATGATATATTAGAACTTCAGATTGCCATGATGAAGCTGCGCAGATCTGTTGATTTACGGATTGAACCGCATCCGTTTACTTCATTACAGTTTCAAAATACAAATCCCGTAGCCAATGAAATCATGAGTTCCGGCATTGAAATCAGAAAGAAAGCAAATCAAACAAGTCTGTCGCGAAACTCCTTGTAATATTCGCCCGGCGACTTCCCGATTGTTTTTTTGAATACACGGTTAAAATTGGTGACGTTATCAAAACCCGTTTGATAACTGATGTTTGAAAAGCTGTCGAAACGGCCGGAAAGGATGATTTTGCAGGCTTCGTTTACACGCACTTCGTTCAGGAAACTGACAAAGGTTTTGTCCGTATGTTTCTTGAAATACCGGCAAAATGCCTGCGGCGTCAGATTGGCTACTTCCGAGATTTCAGTTAATGAAATGTGCTGCTTATAATTGGTGACCAGATACTGGAAAATCTGATCCATACGGATTCCTTCCACTTCTGAAATAAGCTGTTCGCTGTTGCTGCTTGCAAGCGGTTTCATGTCGCGTGTGACCGAAAACAGGTGCATCAAAGTAATAAATGCGGCTACGCGCTGGCTGTCTTTGTTTTCCCTTACTTCGAAAATAATCTTTTTGATGGCGTCACTTGCTGCTGCCGGAATCTGAAATCCGTTGTGCAGGCTTTCCACAAATTTTCTGATACCGGCCATTTCAGGCAGGCTGAACAGATTTTGGGAAAGTTGATGCGGATCAAAAAAGATGGAAACGGAATGAACCTGTTTTTTTTCCTCCGGATCAAAGTAAGCCTCGTCGTTCTTGAAAATATGTGACTGGTTGGCGCCTATGATATAAACCTCGCCCGCTTCGAAACGCTGCATGTAATTTCCGGCAATCAGGATTCCCGAGCCCTCCACAACCCATTCGATCTGTACTTCGCGATGCCTGTGCAAATGGTTGTAGTAATGCGGCAGAATGTTTTCCTGCACCACAATGGTGTTCTCTTTGGAAACCGGAATGGTGAACTGAACAACTTTCATAGGAACAGGAAATGCATTTACCAAAAATTGAAGATAAAAAAGAATCCCGGATGCAACGCATTTGTGCACCCGGGATCAAGATTAACAAGCAATTTGCTTATTTTAAAATTATTTGCTCAAAAGAGCCTGTTCTTTTACCACTTTCATGGTTCCTTTCATCAGTCTCCAGTGACCCGGGAAAGTACAGACAAAAGGATAATCGCCGGTCTGGTCCGGAACTACGAATTTGAGGCGGAAAGTTTGTCCCGGATTTACAAGCGGCGTGGCAGCCAGAACCTGCGGTATGTTCGGAACATAATTTTTCTCGGCGCCATCTTTCGCCGTAATCATTTTATCGGCAGCCGTCCCGATAATCTCGTACGATTTCGGCTTTCCGACTACTACGTTATGCTGCATGGCATCCGGGTTTTCAAACACCAGCTCAACGGTTTTTCCGGCAACTGCTGTGAATTCCGTCAGACTGAACTTCATTTCTTCACGTATCGCCTTGATCTGCACAACCTGTACATTCGGATCAGCCGGTGTTTCATCTTTTATACCGTATGATTCCAGAAATGTAAGGTATCTGCTGTTCAGGTCGTCCGGAATATTGTTTTTCACCGATGCAAGCAAAGTCTTTGTTTCAGCGGAAGCTGTTTCCTTGCGTTTCGGGTTCCACGCGCCAAGGATTCCTTTCATTACGGCATTGCGGCCCTGCGGATCAAGCGACTGTGCTTTTGTAAGCAGCGTAATCACTTCATCCCCTTTGGCGTATGATGTATACCCGCGTGTAGCACGTTCCAGTGCAAAGTCTGAAAGGCGGTCAAGGCGGCGTACTTCAAAAGATTTGCTCATCGTATTGTTCTTGTTCTCTTCTTTTTCAGGAACCACATTGTCTACGTCCACAGTAGCTGTAACGCTTACTTTGCCGGCCTCATCGGAAGTAAATCCAAAAGCAGTTTTCCAGGGACCATTGTTTCCTTCAACCAGTTTTACCGTTTCGCCGGGCGCAATGCCGTTAGAAAGCTGACGGCTGATGTAATTCGTATTCAATGAACGGCTTCTGATTCCGACATTGACAACCGGCACCAGTTCTTTCGGAACGGCAACACTTCCCTGATTGGTAATTTCAATAACTACCCGCGCATATTCGCGCACATAAGGTGTTGCGGGTTCAATAGTGATGTTGGTAATGGCCAGATCTGCCGAACCTTGCACGGTTACTTTATTGGCAGCATGCGCATCGTGGTTCATAGCCGAATGATCCATTGTTTTGGCTGTTTCCGTTTTTTGTGCGGAAGCATTGGAAGAAGAAGCCTTGCTGATGCGCTGTGCCAGATATTTTTCGCGTAAAGTACCGTTATGCGAATTCAGGATTGCTGCAAATGCATCCGGCATCCAGCGGTCATCCGCCTGGGAATAACTGTCAAGCAAGCCAAGAACGGCATTTTCGATTTCCGGTGTAAACGGAATTTCAGAAAAGGCAAGCAGTGTGTTCATCACCACCAGCGGCTCTTTGTCGTGCAAGGCATCCGTAGTCAGCAATGCAATGCCGGTTGAAGCTGTACGGGGCAATACTTTCACGGCTGTTTTACGAACATCACCGGAAGGGTGTTTCAAAGCTTCGGTAACCACTGCAAGAACCTGCGGATCTTCCATTGCATTCAGTCCGTGCAGCGTCCACAATGCATGAATCACCGGCGCATTGATTCCGATTTCATCTACGGATTTGTCTTTAACCAGATCAAGCAATTTGGAAACAACGTCTTTTTGTCCGCGTTCTACCAGCAGGCGCTGTGCGTGACGGCGCCAAAGCATATTGGTGTTTTTCAAAGTAGCAACCAGTTCATCCGGACGGTCTTTGCTTAATGAAACCGGCTTGTACTCAGGTGCGTTTTTCCAGGCAATGCGGTAAAGACGGCCATGTGTATAATCGCGCAAATTGGTTTCATATGCATTTCCTTTTCCGTTTTCCGATCCTTTTGGCGTCGGGTTATGCTGAATGATAAAGCTGTACCAGTCTGCAACCCACACGGCGCCGTCCGGCCCGACTTCTGCAAAAACAGGAGAAACCCATTCGTCAGCTCCGGCCAGCAAGTTGAATCCCAGCACATCTTCAAAGTCTGTACCTTTTTTGGCCATTACGTTCTGGTGCAGAATATGTCCGGTCGGTTCGGAAACAAAAGCCACTCGGTTCCAGTAACTTTTCGGAAATGCTCTTGCCGTATAGAAATTGTGTCCGGCTGCGGCTGTAAATCCGCCAAATACGTCCACCTGACGAACTTTCGGCGTAATCGGCTGCATGTCTTTATGCGTATCGGTGCTGCGGCTTCCGTTATCTACTTTGCTGTTGCCAAAATAGCGGTTCGGGATTGCACTGTACCAGCCGTGTGAGTTATTTGCCGTAGAGCCAAACAGGTCGCCGGTTTCATTAAAACCAAGTCCCCACGTGTTGTTGGATGTTTTGGCAACTATTTCCATATTCGATCCGTCCGGTTTGAAACGGAACAGTGCCTGTCCGAAATCCAGTGAATCGCTTTGGCCTACTTTTCCTTTAAAACCGGAATAACCGACCGATCCGTAAACCCAGTTGTCAAATCCGTAATGCAAGTTGGATGGACCCGCATGTGTATCGCCCGTTCCGAATCCTGAGAAAAGGATTTTCTTTACGTCCGCTTTGTCATCGCCGTCTGTATCCTGCAGGAAAAGCATATGCGGTGCCTGCGAAACGATTAATCCGCCGTTGGCAAAAACCAGTCCGGTCGGAATGCTGAGGTCATCGGAGAATTTGGTGAATTTGTCTGCTTTTCCGTCCTTGTTTGTGTCTTCACAAATAAGGATGTAATCGCTTCCGCCGGTGTCTTTGCGCTCGTTTGGATAATCTTTTGTAATCAGTACAAACAACCTTCCTTTTTCATCCCAGGTCATGGCAATCGGGTGCATAACGTCAGGCTCGTGCGCAAAAACATCCAGTGTAAAATCGACCGGAATCTGAATGTGCTTGACAGATTCTTCGGGTGAAAGCGGCAATTGCTGCAACTGAGGGCCTGGACGCTGTTCGTAGTTGGGAAGTTTGGCTTCGCGGTATTCAAATGGTTTCGGATTCAATGCAGCCAGTGATTTGCGGGCGTTGTCGTTAACAGCCCATAAAATCCCTTTTTCCAGCAGATCCTGAAATCCCTGAACTGCCCAGGTGCGCTCGTCATGCCCGTAAGCAGTATAAAAAACACGTCCTTTTCCATGCGTTCTTACCCAAGTATAAGGTTCTTTGGTTTGTCCGGGCTTGTCATTTTCCTGATCTTTCTGGATCGTGCGTTCGGTAAGAACAATGTTGTCCGGTTCCAGCAAAGTGTGCAGATACGTTTCATCAACGGTTTTAAAAGGTTTTACACCCGCAATGGCAGGATGGTCAGGCTTGGTCCATACCGGCTGGATCGTGTCCCATGTATGTCTCCAGAACTGGCCGCCCATCAGTTTCACTACTTCCGGATTGTTCCGGAAACAGTAAGATGCACAGTGCACCGGAATAAAGCCTTTGCCGCTCGCAACGAAATCAAGCAGTGATTTTGCCTGATTTGGTGCAATGGAATCCCAGTTTGCGAAAAGCATCAGCGCATCGTATTTGCCTAATGTTTCCGGGTTAAGATCATCCAGGTTATCGGTATAAGTGAAGTTGAAGCCTTTTGGCCCCAGCGCCGCCATAATTTGCGGAACACGTTCAGCGGGCTTGTGATGACCTTCTTTGTCACCCATAAACAGGATTTCAAGACGACGTGCCCTGACGGTTTCATTCTTCGAGGACGCGCTTTTAACCGAGGCGTTCTGTGAAGTTTGTTTGACGGCACAGCCCAACAGGACTATGCCAAGTAAAAAGGATAACGCTCTGGCTTTCATTTGATTGTTATTTCGTTTTCTTCAAAATCAAAAAGGTGTTTCTTGTCTGATTTTTCATTTCAGACATTCCTGAAATCCGGAAGCTGAATCAATGCGCCACCCTGCAAAGCGGATTCATGTGCGAGAATACCCACGCTCGTCCAGTTTGCCGATTGTGCTGCATTCGGGAAAGGTTCGCGGTCTTCAATCAATGCACTGATGAATTCATGTGCAAGATGCGGGTGCGAACCGCCGTGGCCGCCGCCCTGTACAAACGACAAATGCGCATTGTCATCCAGGTTATAAACGCCATGGCCGGTGAAATGACGTATTTCTTCCGGAAGATAATGTGCATAATCAGGCGTTGTGACGCGTTCTGCAATTTCGTGTTCCGGCTTTTTGGCCGTATGGATTACAGGATCTTCACCTTCGATCAATGGCCATTCAAACGATTTTTTGCTTCCGTAAACCTCAAAGCTTTCGCGGTACTGACGGGCCACATCGAACAGTGAACGGTAAACATAAGCCGATAAATCGCTGTCCTTGAATTTAATATGTGCGGATTCCACGGCAAACGGCGAGTTATGGATTTTTGCAAGGTCTTCACTGATCGTTCCCGATCCGAAACACGAAACATACTCCGCTTCCAGTTTCAGCAAACCTGCAACCGGACCTACGCAGTGCGTGGCATAATGCATCGGCGGCAATCCGGGCCAGTAATCCGGCCAGCCTTCCATATCCTGCTGATGGCTTGCTTTCAGGAACTGGACTTTGCCAAGTTCTCCTTTTTCGTACAACTCTTTTACAAACAGAAATTCCCGCGCATACACGACGGTTTCCATCATCATATATTTTTTTCCGGATTCTTTTGTCGCTTTTACAATTTCCATGCAATCTTCCACGCTTGTTGCCATGGGTACCGTGCAGGCAACGTGCTTTCCGGCACGAAGGGCTTTCAGCGTTTGTTCGGCATGATTCGGGATCGGTGAGTTGATATGTACAGCATCTACATTCGGGTCATTCAGAAGGTCATCATAACTGGTGTAGCGTACATCAATTCCATACTGATCGCCGACAGCATTCAGCTTGGATTCCGTACGCTGGCATATTGCATACATATTGGCATTGGGATGCTGCTGATAGATGGGAATAAATTCGGCTCCGAAGCCTAATCCGACAATAGCAACATTAATTTTTTGGGACATATTTATTATTGGTTAATGGATTCGGTTTAAAGGCTTGAAAAAGCTGATAACAAGATATTTACCTCAACGAATGAACATAGGATTCACAATACAATTTTAAAACAAAATAATACTAAAAACTTTACGTCTTTTGATTACTAATGACTGTATTTTGATCTTTTTTTAATTAATATGAATTTTAGTTGCAAAATAATGCTTGAAATTAATGCTGTCATCAATAACTTTTAACTTAGTTCATATGATACGTTCCGCCTTACCTGAAGATGCGCCTGCTGTGGCACCGCTACTTGTTCTTGCCATGGGCCATATCGCAGGCATTTTTGCAGGATCTGGAAATGATGCGGATGCAGTTCCTTTCTTTCACGCCTTTTTCAAGGCTGATGATAACCAGTACAGTTACGCCAATACGCTGGTTTTTACAGATGAAACAAGCGTATTGGGTTCTATAACAGGCTATGACGGAGTGCAGCTGCATGAACTGAGAAAGCCGGTCCTTGACAGATTACGAGAATCAGACCCTGGGTTTTCGCCTGAAGATGAAACCGAAGCCGGCGAATTTTATATCGATTGTGTCAACGTTCATCCGGAACATCAGGGCAAGGGAATTGGTAAAAAGCTGATTCTTGCCATGTGTGACAAAGCCGCATCATTGGGATTTGAGCGTGTGGGTCTGATTGTCGATCAGGTAAATCCGCAGGCAAAAAGGCTGTATGAAAAGCTGGGTTTTGAAGTAGCCGGAGAAAAGGATTTTCTGGGTCACCGCTATTTCCATATGGTCAGGAAAGTATTGTAAATAAACTTTTAAAACCGGAGTTTGTGATTTTGTCTGTTCTTTCCGAAAAGCTGGAATACAGGGTTTGTGCTTCTTAAAGGGATGTGAAGGAAATTTGCCTAAATTGCTTCTTTAAATTTTTTAAGAATTCAAATTTTTACCTGAATCCATGTTTCAAAGAAGAACATTCATAAAAACCGGTGCACTGGCTGTTGCCGGAATCGCTGCTTCGCGTTGGTCATTTGCAAAAAATGCTGCCGACTTCCCGGTTGTACGGATTCCTGCAGACAAGCGCAGCTTTACAAGTCCGGCTGTGGAGGCAACCATAACCCGAATGAAAAAGGTGATCAAAGATCCGGAGCTGGCCTGGCTTTTTGAAAACTGTTTTCCCAATACGATCGATACAACGGTTCATTATAAACCCATTGACGGCAAACCGGATACTTTCGTGATCACCGGCGATATCGACGCCATGTGGCTTCGCGACAGTACTGCACAGGTGTGGCCGTACTTGCCGCTGCTGAAAGAAGACAGCAAACTAAAAGACATGGTGGCCGGGCTGATCAACAGACAAACCAAATGCATCCATATTGATCCTTACGCCAATGCATTCTATGACCGTCCGAAAGAAAGCGAATGGACAAAGGATGCTACAGAAATGAAACCGATGCTGCATGAACGTAAATGGGAGCTGGATTCACTTTGTTACACAATCAGGCTGGCTTACAATTACTGGAAAATAACGGGTGATACGAAGCCTTTTGATGCGGACTGGCGCAAGGCAATGGGACTGATCCTGAAAACCTGTAAAGAACAGCAGCGGAAAGACGGTCCGGGTCCTTACAAGTTCGGACGCGTTACTGCATGGTCCACAGATACGGTTCCCGGAAACGGATACGGAAATCCGGTTAAGCCGAACGGCTTGATTGCAAGTACTTTCCGCCCGTCGGATGACGCCGCGATTTATCCGTTTTTTGTTCCGTCCAATTTTTTTGCAGTGGTTTCTTTTCGTGAAGTAGCTGAGCTGCTGGAAAAAACAGGCGGTTCCGCAGGCGGCCAGGATGCCGCACTTGCCGCTGATTTCAAAGCATTGGCGCTGGAAGTTGAGAATGCACTGAAAAAATACGCCATATATCCGCATCCGGAATTTGGTAAAATCTATGCTTTTGAAGTGGACGGATTTGGCAACTATCTTCTGATGGACGATGCCGGTATTCCGGGCTTGATCAGTATGCCATATCTGGGCGCCATGCCGGTGAAAGATCCGGTCTATGTCAATACCAGAAAGTTTGTGCTGAGTGATTCCAATCCGTATTTCTTCAAAGGAAAAGCAGGCGAGGGGCTGGGCAGTCCGCATACTCTGGTTAATCAGATCTGGCCGATGGGCATTATTGCGCGTGCGATCACATCAACGGACGACAAGGAAATTGAAGCGCAGCTGAAATTGCTGAAAACAACGCATAATCACACCGGTTTTATGCATGAGTCTTTTGACAAAGACGACCAGTCCAAATTTACCCGCAAATGGTTTGCCTGGGTAAATACCTTGTTCGGAGAGCTGATTCTGAAACTTGAAAAAGAAAGACCGCATCTGCTGGCCAAGGTTTACTGAGCCATTTGGTTACAGCTTACCGCTGAATTGAAAGTGCATTTAACGAAAGAAGCCGGAATTTCATGGATCCGGCTTCTTTCGTTATGAATCAGCTGCTTAATGCTTCCAGCTTCCGAATTTTCCAAGCTGATAATCCTGGTAAGCCTGTTCAATTTCGAATTCCGAATTCATGACAAAAGGCCCTTGCGCAACAACCGGTTCATGGTTCGGCTTTGCATGACCGATCAGCAGCAGACTGTTTTCTTTGGCTTCAACCTGGATTTCTCCGTCTTCAGTATCAAATTCAACCAGTTCCAGTTTATTTACTTCTGCATTGTTCACGTTCAGTTTTCCCTGAATTACATAAAACAGAACCGTACGTCCTTCGGGAACAGCTATGGTGGTTTTGCCGCTCTTCTGAAATCCGATTGTGGCAATGTGTACATCCGCAATGGATTGCAGGCTGCCTTTCTGTCCAAACCATTCGCCGGAAACAGCATCGACAACAACTTTGCCTTCATCCAGCGCAATGTGCGGAATTTCGTCTTTCTGCAAACCTGTATATGCCGGTTCGGTATTTTTCAGATTGGCAGGCAAATTGACCCACAACTGAAGAATCTCCACGTTTCCGCCATTGGCCAGAAATTCCTTTGAAGAATTTTCAGAATGAATAATGCCTTTTCCCGCAGTCATCCATTGAATTCCTCCGGCCTCGATCTTGCTGTTATAGCCGGTACTGTCCGTATGAACAATGTCTCCTTCCACGATAAACGTAACCGTCTCAAAACCTTTGTGCGGGTGAGGTCCAAAAGGCAGGCCTCTGTTCCGGGAAGGGTACGTCTGCGGCCCGTGGTGATTAAGGAAAAGAAAAGGTTCAAGGTCATCAATGGCTACTTCCTGTGATGGCATAACCCGGTAAGTCACCAGTCCGCCCATGTCCGCCCGGACGGCCCTGAATATATTTTTAATCGTTTTCATAACTATGTTTTTATCCTTCTTTCAGACTTTAATGTAATCTGGAAGAAAATAGTTTGTGTACGGACTATTCAAAAGTATAGCGGCCGATTGTTGCCGCTATATATTAATTTCATTGGTATGATTACTGGACTCCGGAAATGCCGGATTTGATAAAAGCAAGTCCGTCGCGCATCAGCTGTTCCTCCGATTCAAACATTTTCCGCCAGATATTCGCAACCGGAAGTTTGGGACTGAATGCTTCGATACTGATCCAGCCGTCGTACCGGATGTCTTTTATGGCCTGAAAAATTCCCGTCCAGTCCACGTTTCCTTTTCCGGGTGTAGACCTGTCATTTTCAGAAAGCTGGATAAATGAAATCCGTTCGCCGGCCTTGCGCATGGTGTCGCCAATGTTTTTTTCTTCAATATTGGCATGAAAAGTGTCAAACATGATTTTGCAGTTGGGATGATTTACTTCATCCACAAATCGGATGAGTTCATCGCCGCAGCTTGTAAGATACAGTTCAAAACGGTTTAGATATTCCAGCCCGAGCGTAATGTCCAGCGATTCGGCATAATCTGCAACTTCCCGGATGCCCTGAATTCCCCATTTCCACTCGTCTGCCGTTGCCGGCTTGCCCGAAAATACGCCCAATGCCGAATGATAAGGACCCATTAATTTGGTTGCGCCCAGAACAAGCGAGCAGTCGAGCGCTTTCTTAAGATGTTCAACGGTATGTCTTCGCATGGCGGGATCAGCACTGATGAGGTGCTCGTCCGGACCGCAGATGGTATCGGTTTCACAGGCAAGTCCGAGATCATCGAGTTTTTTTCTGAAATTGAACCAATGCGCAGGATCGGTATTGAAAATCGGAACTTCCACGCCGTCAAATCCTATTTCCTTGATCAGTTCAAGCGTTGGAAAAAGACTTTCGTCTATTTGATTTCCCCAAAGGAGAAGATTCATGCTGTACTTCATTCAAATTGGTTTTTGCCGTTCAATCTTTGCAATCGTCCGGATTGATAATAAAATAGTTAGATCAGATATGCTAAAATAAACAGCTGTCAGCAATTAGCTTCAAGCTGTCAGGGAATTTGTATTTGATAAAAAAACAGATTGTGAATGCCGGATCTGAATTAATTTCAAGCAATTATTTAAATTCAAATGCGTACAATTTTACAACAAAAAAATACAGTGCTTTTATTCGCTTTTGATTAGTACTGACTGCATATTGATATATTCTGTAATTGTAAATGAATACCCGGACAAAATAAAGCCATTTCATTGAGCATGAAAAAAGGCAGCTTTCGATGATATACGAAACTGCCTTTTGTTGCATTATTCTGTTTTGTTTACTGCATCCGGCTGAAAATCATTTGATTGTTATTTTCGTAATATAAAACAAGCTGGTTTGTTTTCAGGTCGTATAAATTGACATTTGGTAAAGCATTAATGAACAAATTTCCCCAGGGAGTTTCCGCTCTTTCCGTTCCGCCTCCACCGATCTGGATTGTGTTTTGCTGTGCTGTTTCGTAAAAACCGGTAAGGAAATTGGTTGAAGTCGTTCCTTCCAGTTCTCCTTTTTCCTTGAAATTCAAAACAATATCCATTGCGCCTTTCGATGGATTCGGTTTTTTAATCGTGTCAGATTCCTGTACGATACTTTCCAGCTTCCATGTTCCGGTCAGTTCCAGATTACTGCTGATTGTGGTGGTTTTTCCACAGCTGAATGTCACGATTGCAGACAGTACGAATACGGTCCTTTGTATCAGATTTTTCATTGTAGTTATTATAATAAGATGAGGATTTAATATAATTATTTCAATAGGCAATTGCGTTTGGCCGAAACAAGCATCATTCCTGAAAATACTGTACCGGATTTAACCTGTGAAAGCACTCCGGGCCGGTTCGTTTAATGCGTTTATTACAACGAAGTTCAAGTAAATTTTCTTTCGCCGTTTACTAATTCTTCTCGTATAGAACGAACATTTATTTTTGCCGTGCGCGTAAAAAGAAAAGAAATTACTGATCTTATTTTGATATTTATATCCACATTTGATAAAATTTCAAGGTAAAATAAGGTAAGAAATGAAGGCGCCTATTCATAAAAACATCGAAAGTCAGGTAAGAACCGTAACCATACAGGAGTTAAAAGCTGCTTATTTTGACCCAAACTGGCATTTTCATCCGCATTACCAGCTTTTTACGGTTCTGGAAGGAACCGGTAAGCGGCTTATCGGTGATTCCGTACAGACTTTCGGTCCGGGCGACACCGTATTTCTTGGACCTGACGTTCCGCATTTATGGCGCAGTGATCCGGTTTATTTTGAAAATGATTCTGCGTTGTTTACGCACGGGGTTGTGTTGTATTTTCAGGAAGATTTTCTGGGCAGGGATTTCCTTGAAAAACCCGAAATGCTTGCCTTGCGGCAACTGCTGCTGGACAGCAAAAGAGGAATCGAATACAAAGGCTCGTTACGCGAACACATTCGTTCCGAGTTGATGTCTTTGATGCACCAGGAAGGTTTTCAAAGTATTATTCAGCTGCTTACCTTGCTGCACAAGCTTGCACATGATCCGGGCGGTTCGCCGATTTCCAGTTATGGTTACGTAAATACCTACAAAGTTTCGGAAACCGAACGCATGCAGAAAGTCCATAATTATGTACTTCAGCATTTTGCACAGGAAATAAGGCTCGGCGATGTAGCGTCGCTGGCCGGAATGACGGAAGCTGCCTTCTGCCGTTATTTCAAGGCAAGGTCAAACAAGACATTTATTGATTTTGTAAATGAAATCCGGATCGGGCATGCCTGCAAATTGCTGCTGGAAGACAAATGGACTATTGCCCAGATTGCTTACGACAGCGGGTTTGATTCATTGTCCAATTTCAACCGGAACTTCAAGCGTTACATTGGCCACACGCCAAGGGAATACAAAGGAAATTATTGATTGTAAGGTTTTTCCAGAATAAGCGGGTTTTAAGCGTTTTGTTTTCAGCCTTTTACATAGTTCGTGCCGTAAGGTGCTCTTTGCGGCCTTGAAAGCATGGCGTTTGCCTCGGCATCACCGATATATTCTTCTTTTTCCGGGTTCCATGTAAGTTTTCTTCCCAGTTTCATTGCGGTATGTGCAATCAAACATGCGGAGCAGGAACGCTGCGCAATTTCGGCATGACTGATCGTTTGTTTGCCGTTCTGAATGCATTCCAGCCAGTTCTGGTGCTGTTCCGGGCTTTCATATAGACGAATTTCATCGGGCTGAATAACAGAACCCAGGATCTTGCTGTCACTTGCGTAAAATGCTTCATTCTGTTTGGTCGATTCAGCAGCGCCGGGATCAGACGCCGTTACACCGACATTGCCTCTTGAAACAAATATCCAGCCGTCGGTTCCTTCGAACTTGATCCCGTTCGGATTGGTGCCGCCGATTTCCATTTCCACACCGTTTGCATATTTTGCATTCACCAGAAAATCCCCGTGAACATTCCATAAGCCTGAGCCTGCCGGCGGGAAAGTGGCTTTGCCTTCAATTTCAATCGGGCCGGTCAGTTCGGTGTCCATGCCCCAATGCGCAATATCCAGGTGATGAGAACCCCAGCCTGTGATCATTCCGGCGCCAAACTGTTCCAGACGAAGCCAGCCTGGACGGTCATTGATGTTGGTTTGCGAATGCACACGGTCAAGCGTATAATAAATTTCCGGCGTGGAGCCCAGCCACATGTCGTAATTCAGATTGGCAGGAACGGGCATTTTTTCAGGATTGCCGCCGGCAGGATCGCCCGGCAGGCCGACATATACTTTTTTAAGCTGCCCGATGCGTCCGTTCCGCACCAGTTCGCAGGTTCTTTTGAACTGCGGCCACGGGTTCATGGATCGCTGCTGACTTCCAAGCTGGAAAACAACTTTCTTTTTCTTGATCATTTCCGCCATCATTCTGCCTTCCTTGATGGTAAGCGAGGTCGGTTTCTGCATATAAATGTGCTTTCCGGCTACGGCTGCTTCCATTGCCGGCTGTGCATGCCAGTGATCGGGCGTACTGATTATAACGGCGTCAATTTCCTTGTTGGCCAGCAACTCTTTGTAATCGTCATACGTTTTGACGTTTACATAATTGGCTTTGCCGGTTTTATCCGCATATTTCTTTTCAATCCACTGTTTACCTTGTGCAAGCCGGCTTTTATCCACATCCGCAACAGCCATCACATGCGCAACTTCGTTCTTCATCACTTCCGGCAAGTCGTGTGTAGTAGCTATTCGCCCGATACCGATCTGTCCGATCTGGATTCTGTTGCTGGGTGCGCTTTTACCAAAAACACTGGCCGGAACGATGGCCGGAAACATGGATGCCGCCAGGATGCCGGCTGTACCGGATGCGGCAGTTTTAAGAAAGGATCTTCTGTCCTGGTTATTTTTGCTGTTATTTTTCACCGGATTCAGGATTAATGTTTTTCAGAATTACTTTTTGCGTACTTCATCGTTCGGGCTTGTAGCGTAAGCCTTGCTGTAATTTCTTGGTTTCTGCGGACCAATCGCCCATTCAATTCCGCCAAGAATATGCCTTTTCAGATCTTCTTTTTCGTAATCCTCTTTCTGGTGCCCGAGCGAAGTATAAAATGCGCGGCCTCCGTCGTATTCATGCCACCAGACGGAAGGAAATACGGTGCCGAAAGTGTCCAGCGCTTTTCCTGCCGGTTTCTGAATCGTTGTATGGTCATTTACAGCCAGTACATGCAGGTTAACGGCCATTTCCTTCACAAAATAGAATTCGTCCGTTTCGCGCTTCCATTCTGCGGGCAAGTGTGCAAGTGCAGGGTTTTTATCATCCAGGATTTTCACCGTAAAGCTTTGTCCGGGTTCGTGCCAGAAGAACGTTCCGCCGAGCATATCTTTAAACCATCGCCATTTTCGCTCCGTACCCGAAGCCGAATGCAGCCCGACAAAATTCCCGCCGGCCTGCATGTAGCGCATCAGGGCAACGCGCTGCGCATCGGTATCAAAAACATCGTTGTTGGTATTGGAAAAAACCAGCGCATCGTATTGTTTGAGGTTATCATCCGTAAAAACGGCAGGATCATCCGAGACGTCTACGGCAAATCCATGCTGCTTGCTGAGCGATTGTATGGCGGTTACGGAACTTGCGATGTTGTCATGTACATAGCCTTTTCCGTTTTTGGTATAAAACAGGATTTTTACCTTGTTCCATCTGATTTTCTGGGCGTATGAATAATTTAAAGCAAAAGCGCAGAATATCAGCAGGAAAGAAACAGCATAAGCCGGACGGTTCACTCTTTTCATTTTATATATAGTAGTATTAAAATCCGATTGAATTGCCGCCGTCCACCGGCAGCGAAACGCCGGTAATAAATCCGGCTGCCGGCGATGCCAGAAATACAGCCGCCCAGCCTACATCGTCCGGTTTTCCCCAGGTTCCCATCGGCGTACGATCCATGGCTTTGTCACGTCTTGCCGGATCGCCGTTCATGGCGGTCAGCATCATGGGTGTTTCTATAAAACCCGGAGCGACGGCATTTATCCTTACGTGATGCGGAGAAAATTCGGTGGCCAGTGCACGCACCATTCCGGCAACGGCCGATTTGGAAGCGGAATAAGCCACTACGCGATCAATTCCATACAATGCAGCCATGGAAGTAATCATGATAATGGAACCTTGTCTGCGTTGCGTCATGCGTTTGCCGCATTCCCGCGTAATGGCAAAAACCGCATGCAGGTTTGTCTGGATAACGCGGTCAAATTCTTCGTCTGTAACCTCAACGGCATGTTTTTTCATATTGATGCCTGCATTGTTGACCAGAATGTCAATCGAACCTTCTCTGGTTTCAATGTCTGCGATCAGTTCCGGGATGGTGTCCAGCTTTGTGATGTCATGAACGAAGTAAGCAGCATTGGATCCGAGCGTTTCAACCGCTTCTTTCAAAACCGTTTCGCGTCTTCCTGTAATCACAACCTTTGCACCGGCCTGGATCATGCAGCAGGCAATGTAAAATCCGATCCCGCTTCCGCCGCCTGTAATGAGCGCCAGCTTTCCATGAAGGGAAAAGACATCGTGTAATATTTCCTGTTGAGCAACTGGCATCATCTGACTGAAAGTATTTTTATATTAAAGCTGGTTTGCAAAGGATAATGCATGCGTTTCGGGGTAAAAAGTATAGGTGATCCCCATTTCCAGACCGCGCAGCTCAGCCAGTCCTTTCAGTCGGCCGATTGCAGAATAGCCCGGATATGTTCTTTTATGCAAATCGTCCAGCATCTGAAAACCATGATCCGGACGCATCGGCAGTTGCTGATCGCTGATGCCGGCTGTTTTTCGTTTTTGTTCTTCCTCGATCAGTGCTTTTACAACTTCATACATGTCCACGTCTCCGTTCAGATGCGGCGCTTCATGGAAATTTCGGGTGCCTGCTTCTCTTTTTGTCGTTCGCAGATGCACAAAATGTATTCTGTCGCCAAACTGTCTGATGATTTTTACAAGATCATTGTCTTCCCGTACACCCAGCGAACCCGTGCAAAAAGTAATGCCGCTGGCTCTCAGCAGGCATGCATTCATCAATTGCAGAAGATCGTTTTCTGTACTTACAACCCTTGGAAGCCCAAGCAGCGGTGCCGGCGGATCGTCGGGATGGATGCAGAGGTTTATGCCGCATTCCTGCGCAACCGGTGCAATCTGATTTATAAAATAATAGAGGTTTTCACGAAGCCGGGCGTCATCAATATGCGCATATGCATTGAGCAAGCCTTGAAATCCGTTCAGGTCAAAAGCTTCTTCAGAACCCGGAAGTCCGAGCAGAACCGTATTGGTAAGCAGCGTAATTTCATTGGCTGTCATGCCATTGAATTTATCTAGCGCGGCTTGCCTGATTTCCGGTTCATAATCATTTGCAGCATCCGGTCTTTTAAGTATGTAAAGGTCAAACAATGCAAAATCTTCCCAGACAAACCGCAGCGTTTTATGTCCTTCCGGCAATGAATAATCCAGTGCAGTGCGCGACCAGTCGAGCACGGGCATGAAGTTGTAACAGACCGTTTTCAAACCACATGCAGCCAGGTTCCTGAGCGATTGCCTGTAATTTTCTATGTAAAATTCCCTGTCCGGAAGTCCCTTTTTGATGTGTTCATGAACCGGAAGACTTTCCACTACAAGCCATTTCAGATCAGTATAATATCCGTTATCCGCTTCAACAAGGTTTTTTCTTTCCATGATGGCGTCAGTTGTCCATATTGCTCCCACCGGAACCTGATGCAAAGCGCTCACTACTCCCGAGCATCCGGCCTGCCGTATGTCCATCAAAGAAACCGGATCATTCGGTCCGAACCAGCGCATGGTATGAATCATAAAATTTGTCAGATTAATGCATAAATACCAGACGCAATCCAGCTGATTTTTCCCTGACAACCGGCAGAATTATTGTCTTTTACCAAGCTACGGAATTGGATTCGTCTTACCGTATGAAAACCGATTTCTGTCATTTGCAAAGTATTCGGGTATTATGGAAAGTATGCCTGATGACTAGTCTGAAAATTTGCAAGAATTGATTATTTTTGAATAAAAGCAGATCATTATGGAAGCTGTTGCCGAAAAACTTTATACTCTGGAAGAATACTTTACCTTCTGCGAATCGCATGAAGGTCGCTTTGAATATGTAAACGGAGATATTATAGAAATGTCGGGAGAGTCAGTTACTGCTAACCAGATTGCTGGAAACATACACTTCTACATTCGCGGGCTTCTTGAAGACCAAGCTTATTTATTTGTTCAGAATGCCGTAAAGCTTCAGGTTAAGGAAGAGAAAATTTACCGTATTCCGGATTTCCTTATTTTTAAGGAAAGCGGCAATCAGATAAAGTATGCTACGGAGCCTGTTTTGATTACCGAAGTCATTTCAGTGAGTTCCGAGAAAACAGACCGCACTACCAAACTGAATGAATACTTATCTATTCCGTCTTTGCAGTATTATCTGATTGCAGAACAGGAAAGCTGTTTGATTGAAGTTTACATTCGAGAAGGCGAGCGCTGGTATGTGGAGCTTTACAGCAAAATGAATGATATTATTCCGCTGCCTTATTTTGGTATTGACATTCCGGTGAGTGCCATTTATAAAAAAGTAGTATTTCTGGCTGGAAATAATGAAAAGGCTTGATGCGGTTTTACTCCATCTTCATCAAAAATATCTGCTGCATGGCATTACTGTTTTTCCCGGATTTTACCGGGCGGTTATATGCAATGATTTTTCCATCCGGTGACCATACGGTATTGGTCGGGGCCGGAGCAGTAGAACGGGTCAATGCAAGAATTCTTTCTGTAAAAGGCTCTTTGCCCACTTTGCACAGGATAATGCTTCCATTCCAGACATAACTTACGTGCTTTCCATCCGGATGCCATCTCAAACTGCCGGTTATGTCAGAATTGTGTTCAGTTAATTGTTCCGGTTCACCTCCGTTCGGAGATATCCGGAAAACCTGCTCAACGCCGGATTTATCTCTGGCAATAAAGGCAATTGAATTTCCATCCGGCGAAGAACGCACAATGCCTCTGCATCCGGGATAATTTGTATTGGCGGTAAAGGTCAGTCTTCTTTGTACTGCACCTTTGGGCGGCATCGGAAAGTCGTCCGCAGTTCCTTCAAGTGGCCCGTACATGCCAGCTTGTGTAATGTCATCGGGAATATCAACAATAAAAACTTCATTGACATCACTGCCGTGTTTGTCTTTTACGGTTCCGATAAATGCCCTTGCCATTTGTCTGCTTCCATTTCCGCGTACATAACTGTTTGTTCCCACCCAGCTGTCACCGGCTGCATGGCTGATCCCGTCCGATCCAGGCGCAGGTTCGGGCACGACGCGAACGACTAATACGCTAAACCATTCACCGGAAATATTTTCTTCGTTTTGATCTGCAATAACCGGGCTTATCCTTTTGGAAACACCAATGGTCCGAAGGTTTCTTTTCTTTCCGGTTGCATCTTCCAGGGCTTTCATGATGGCGTCATTGTATGTAAATCCAATCCATTGTCCGTCACCGCTCCATTCATGACGGTGCGTTCCGCCGCGCAATGCTCCGGGCGTAAAAGGAAAAGTTACATCGCGTGCATCCATATAAACAGGTATGCCGGCTCGGGATTCATAAACAATAACGCCGGTTCGTCTCCATTGCTGATACGGGTTTTCCTTTGTGCTGCCGGCAAGTCCGTGAATAAAAACGACCGCATTTTCTTTCGGGCTGTAACTGGCAGCGCCGGCACCCGGGCCCCAGCTATGGTTATCTTTTATTTCAAAAAGAACCTGTTTTTCTCCATTGTCAATATTTACTTTTTCAATTTTTGAAGATTCGGCAATGCCGCCGGAGTCTGTTCTGGTGTCATAAACCAGCCATTTGCCATCCGGCGAAAAGTTGTCGTTATTGTCCAGGTCGTGATGATAACCGGGATCGTTCGTGAGCTGTATTTCTTCAGAATGTTGTTCCGGCTGGCAGGAAAGCATACAATGCGGCATTAGTAAAGCAGCAAGTTTAATACAAAGCATCCGCACTGACAATTATTTCTGCGGTGAAGTAATTATGCCCAGAAACCGGCCCATCCAGTAAGGCAAGAGCCAGATGTCACCTGCGCTGTATTCCAAAGAACCATCACCGTCGTCTGTATCGAGGCTAAACATATTTGCATTATGACGTTGAACCGGACGTTCGTTGGGCGAAAGAACTTCTTTGATCGTTTGTTTACGGAAATTGGCCGGCATTATTTCTATGTCCTTGCGATGGCTGTTTTTTATATTCCAGTCGATCAGATCGAGTGGATGTTCCTGTAAATACCAGATGGCTTCGTTCAGGTCAAAATCTTTTGTTCCCGTTAGTGCTGTGAAAATGTTCCAGGCGCCTTCCTTTTCAGGTCTTTCTATTTGCCAGTGATCAATTATGGATTCTTTGAACTTTGTCTGGAGTGTATCGTTGAAAGCATACCGGTAAAGGCCCCAGTAACCGATAAAGTACATTTCGTCGTCGGAATGGTTCCAGCCGTCGGATATCAGCCTGGCATGTTCGCTTGCATTTTCAGGTGCCTGACCAATTATTTTCATCGGCCGCATCATATTCTGGAGATAACCGTTTTTAGTCATCAGTTCAAATGCTTTTGCCTTGTATTTTTCTTTTCTGGTAAAATGATAGGCAGTCTGAAGCATGGAAATAATATTAGAGGAATTCAATTTGCGATCTCCGACGTTAACCGGAAATGAATTTACATAATCGGGGTTCCATTTGCCCCATAATGTCGGCTTGCCGTCATAATCAATGAGATAAAGGTCATTTTTTATAATGGTCGACATGAGTGTATCGATCAGCAGGATTGCACGGTTTTTTATTGCGGGCTCATCAATGAGTTCGGCCATAGCGCCAAATGCAAAAATATGTCCGATTACTTCATCGCTGCTTGTTGTCGATTTCCAGTCCCATTCGGAATTTCTGGAGTGTTTCCAGCGTTCGGCATCACTTAATTCGTTCATATGCCCCGAACGTTCAAATGATCTTGCAGGAAATCCGGGGATGGATGTTATCGTGTACAGCCGTTCCATGGCGTCAAGCGATTCACGGCAGTTTTGCAAAGCTTCGGGATCTTTGGTAACGGCATACCTGAAAACTTCCCCGCTCAGATACATGGAAGTCCACAAGCCGTCATTATCGGAATCTTCCATGTATCCAGTTGATAAATTGCCATGATCAATGTTGACAAGCGTTGCGCTGAAACCGTTTCTGATGTGCCTTAACCTCACTTGTTCTTCAAATATCAAAGCCTTTTCTTCAAGGGTCATGTTTTTAAAAATAATTTGTCCCAATCCTTTTGTTGTCAGGACCAGCACGGAATTCTCGGGTCCGGCTGCAATGTCCGTAACTGTATTTCCGGGCAGCCAGCGTTCTCCGTAATAGTAATCGTATTTACCGTCGGCCCTCAATAAAAATGCCCCTTGATCCGTTCCGAACCATACTCTTCCATGAATTTCCTTTAAAGCTGTTATGCTGGTTGCAGGAAGTTTTTTAGCTATTTCCCCGGTTTGTTTCCTGGTTTCCGTATCATATACGATGTATCCTTCGGAAGTGCCTACAAAAACCTTTTTATCCTGATCGGTCAGATCAAAGCATGTAAAATCGCTGCCGTCCAGAACCTTTGTCAGCTGGTTATTCCCGGGTGTAAACGTATAAAGGGATTTGCTTCCCAGAATCCAGAACTGACCTGCACTTTTCTGAAATTCAATTCCTGCAATGTCATCTCCGTCCAGACTTCCGCTCCACAGGATTCCGGAGTCCTGAATGAGCTGAAGTGTTTTTCCATCCGAAATCAGAAATGAGAATGCTGCTCCTCCGGCAAAATAGCGGGCTTTTGGAAGACTGTGCCTGGAAAATAATTTACCTGCCCATGCATTGCTGAAAATAACTGAATCGGTAAGGTATACGAACTGGTTTTCATAATTTTCCAGTGCCGCTATCCTTTTGTCTTTTATAAACCGGTAAGACTGGTCGGGTACGATTGTGCCGGGGCACTGGAACTTTCCATTATCGGGTTGCAGCAGTCCGTCTCTGGAAAGCATGCGGATTGCTCCGTTACGATCAGCGCATACTTCCAGTAAATCCTGTTTTGAAGTATCGGTGTAAAATTTTATGCTGTAATCCTGCAAAAAAGGACGGTCCTGGTAAATATTCTGTGCTGTTGTTCTGCCGCCAAAAATTGAAGCGGTGATAATTATTAAAGACAGAAGCAGGGATTGTGAGTTCTTGTACATTAAAGTATGATTTAGGAATCTGATTCAGGCGGGATACGGGTCGCTTTTTACTTACTATCGTTCAATGTGATTTACATCGGGTCCAGCACAACGTATCTGATTGATTTTTTCTTTTTTTCCGGATGCCAGGAGTAAGTCATGTGTAAAAGTCCGTCGGCTGTTTGTATCAGTGACGGATAAGAATAACTTCCTTTTTTGGCAGGATCGTTTTCCATATGCATTTTCCATTTCCATGATTTTCCTTCATCATCTGAAATAAGCAGGCTCAGCTGATAACGTCCGCCTACCATATCATTTCCCAGAAAAGCCCATTTCCCGTCTTTTAAAACCAGCAGTTCCACGCTTGCAGTATTGGGGATTCCGGTTTTTTGTGACGCTGTCCAGCTTTGCCCTTTGTCTGCCGATTCACTGACGTGTACCCGCTCCGGGCTGTCTCCGCTGTCGCGCATGTAAGCCACCAGATTTCCGGTCTTGTTTTGTATAATTGCGGGCTGAATCGGCCCGCGGCCAACTAGGGGCAATCCGGGTTTCCATGTACTGCCATGATCTTCGGAAATGGCCATTAAGGAAAAGTTGTAGCCGTCGGAATAAAGCGGCAGTACAATTCTTCCGTTTTCCATCAAGAGCGGTTTGATGCGTGTCATCCAGCCAATGCTCCGTTTTCGGGCATCTTTGCTTGCTTCTGTAATCATCTGGTCATATCCGGGTGCATACCCAGCCCAGCCCAGGGTGCTCTCGGGCAGTTCTTTAAACTTCTTTTCTACTTCTTCTGCAAAACGATCGTCCGGCTTAAGAAGGATATTGTCCTGCCAGCTCCATTGCGGTGCTCCGCTGTTGTTATAATCAGTCGATGTACGGAATCGCAGAATGGATTGTTCCCAGACATTGGCCTGTACGGCAATCCAGACCAGAAACAACTTTCCATTCGCATTCAGAAAAAGCACGGGATTGCAGTCGGGAATGCCGGGTGTGTCTGCCATTACAAATGGCTCACTCCAGTTTTTGTATCCTTTTTTCAGTCTTGATCCCATAATCATGACATCGTCTGCCGTACGTTCGCCACTTCCCTGAAACCATGCCACCAGAAAATCACCATTTGGCAAGCTGACAAGACTGCTCCCGTGTACGTGTTTTTCCTGCGGAGGAAAAACAAGCATCTGACTTTTAATGACTTTGTCCTGCGCAAATGTGCTGGTTACAAACAGAACCAGAATCGCTGTAAATATGATTTCCTTCATGTAACCGGCACGGTCAAAGTGCTTTTTAAATCAGCCACGAATCCACGAAGCAGGCACTAATGTTTTTATTCGTGCCCATTTGTGTATTTGTGGCTTTATGAATTATTCGATGATCATTTTCGTATAACTTTTTATCCAAAGGCAGCGGTCATTTAGCCTTTCAATCCAGTCGAGCTGGGATTTTTTTATGTGAAATCAGTACTGATGTTGCAATCCATATACTGAATTTTAAATCGACAGCAATGCTCCTGATTTTGCCGGAGCAGCTTTTTTTGCAGTCGGCAGGAGATAATTAGCAGAGATACGCCCCACAGGAAAGATGCGCAGAGCATACTGGGAAAAGAGCGCGGTCATACTTCGGCATAATTTGCATTTTTCTGAAAAAGGAGCGCTACAAGCTTTTTATGCTGTGAAAAGTCCGGGATCAGCAAATGTGCGCCAGCCCGGATCAGCCTTGGGCGTTTGGCCGGATTATGGCCAAAGCGCTGCATTTCATTGCTGGCAATTCCTACAGAAATGCCCCCGGCGCGTCTTCCTTCACGGATTTCATCAGGTCCGTCACCGAAAACGGCAAGTTCATTTCCATGAAGTTGATTGTCCTGAATGATTTTTTCAATGATCATTTTTTTGGAAAACCGTGTGTAATCCTGCAATGCACCAAATATGCCGCCGTCAAACAAATGTGCATAACCAAGTATATGTGCTTCATTTCTGACATCTTCCACATCCGTGCCGCTGGCAAGATACAAGGTGACGCCTCTTTCTTTCAGCGCATTTAAAAAAGCAATGGCGCCTTTTAAAGTATAATCTTCGTTATCGAGTTCGCCGGCACTCAGCTTATCGATCCGTTTGCGGACCATTTCCAGCAAACCTTTATTGTAAAGCGCTTTATACTGGAATTTATCGAGAATCTCGTCTTCCGGAACATAGCCATGTTCACGTACCATCCTGACAACTCCTTCCATCTGGTAAATGGTTTGCATGCCGGTTGTTGTATGTATGAAATCCCTGACCCGCAGCTGGATCGTATCAAAAATAGCGGAATCAACTTTATGGTAATGATCGCCCAGAATTGCCTGCATCATAACAGGTTCCATTATATCTTCCCAGCCCTGCCGCAGCGTACTGATGGTTCCGTCGTGGTCAAAAACGGCATAACGGATATGTCCCGATTTTTCCAGTATTTCAGGCGTACAGATTTCAAATTCCGTTTCAGGAATGTATACTGCATTTCTTTCGTTTTGAGCCAGGTCCGCATTGTAAATAAAGTCCGGTTCTTTGCTGATGCTGATTATCTCCTGTGCGTTTGCAGTGCCGGTCGTAAATAGTTTCTGGACAGTTACCGCAGCTGCAAAATTGGCAAACTGAGCAGATTCGTACGGTGAAATGCCGGCTGCCAGGCATAATGTCAGCGCACTGATTGCCGTATCCCCGGCACCAACCGTATCGAGCTTGCTTTTGAGCTGAAGGCCGGGAACTTCATGGCTGCCCGCTTCATCAAAAGCAATGATCCCTCTTTCGCCGCAGGTTACAAAAACAGGTTTTCCGAACTTTTCAAAAATCGTTTTGCCGTATTTCCGGATTTCTGCAATCGGGATATTTTCTTCCGGACTGATGTATAATCCGTTTAATGAAGCAATTTCGCGGTCATTGGCTTTGAGATACGTATTTGCTATCCGGTGATTGAAATGCCTCGAGTCGAGTATGATGATTTTATCGCTGTACTTTTCAAAAAGCCGGTTTGCCTGTTCAATGAAAGATTCATTACTGATGCTTCCGGTAACCTGCTGGTTAAAAATCAGCGCATCACACTCCTGCAGGGCAGCTTCAATCGCAGCCAGAATATGCCGGTCGGTCTCCACGCTTCTTCTGCTGTAAACGCCGAAATCGACACGTGGTTCTTCGCGGCCGTTTACAAGCCTTTTCAGATAGCAGTACGTACTGAAATCTTCTTTCTGGATAAAAAGTGCGTTGGTATCGGCACCATGCGATTTCAGCTGTGCAGCCAGTTCCCTTCCATGCATGTCATCGCCAACCACACCGATTACCCGGATCAAAGCAGGGTTCAGAGCCGAAAGATTGGCGACTACATTGGCCGCTCCGCCGGGAGAATAATAATCGCTGGAAACAGCCTCTGCCTGCAGACCTGTTTCAATGGAAACCTCCGAGCCTCGTTCATCCATAATCCAGTATGCATCCAGACAGAAGTCGCCATATACGGCCACTTTGACGCCTGCTATTTTTTCCAGAACAGATGAGATACGACTTTGAACCATGACCATGAAGCGACCCGATTACGTATTGTTCCTACTTAACTTAATGTTTTTCCGATTATATACTTCATGAGTAGCGTGTCGGGCTATTTGTTTTCACTATATTCAAATAAATAGTTGAAAATTAATGTTACCAACGCGCAAAAAGTACGTCTGAATGATGTTTAGATACTTTTAAAAGTCAGTGCCGGCAAACAAATAAAAGGAACAAGTTTAAATAATTGTTAAGTATAAGTTAACCTGCCCGAAATTACCGGAATAAAAATAATTTTATATCATTGTTTTTTCCGGTAAATAATGAAAGTGCAGATTTAGTGGACAACAGCAGTATTACCGCCCAAAACAGGGCTTTACAGTATAATCCTGCCAAAGGCATCCAGTTCATTTTGCCGGGATTCCGGAGCTTGCATCATGATGAGTTTCCAGGGGAGAAGCTGCCATTAAAAGCAGCTTGTGTTGTAATCAGGAAAGGATGATCAGATCTATCCGGAAATAAAAGTCAAGCCGGCTTTTATAAGGCATAATTTAAACCTGAATCTTTATTATCGATAAAACTTTACAACTGTGACCTGTCCCGACGAGAATACGATCAGAAGAGCAACACAAGGTGATGCCCTTGCTTTTGCAAAATTGTACAATCATTACAAAATGCCCGCCCTGCGCTTTACGGTTTCCCTGCTGAAAGATGAAGAAGAAGCAGAAAATATGGTTCAGGATGTTTTTGTCAAAATCTGGGTGAAAAGAGCGCATATCAAACCCGAATACAATTTCAATTCCTATCTGTTTGCCTGTCTGCGCAACATGGCGTTTGATCATTTTAAGAAACTGGAAAAGAGCGAGCAGCTGAGAAGGTATTATACCGAAGCGGCGAGAATGGCAGAAGATGAAAAGGAGGAAAATGAAAGGCGGATCAGCATGGTACAGGCGGCAGTGGATTCTTTATCCATCAAAAGAAAACTGATCCTGAAACTGAATGTTGAAGAAGGAAAGTCTTATCAGGAAATTGCAGAATTTTTGAGGATTTCGAAAAATACGGTTAAAAACCAGTTGGTGAAAGCCAAGCAGATATTGCGTGAGAAAGTTGATTTTGCCGCGGTTTAAGCCCTTTTTCCTGAAACCGGATTTAACCAGATTCAGGAAAAAGGGTTTCAGCATTTTTCCATTACGGACTGCTGTTGCCGATTGTTCGGCTTCGACAGGTTATGGCTTTTTTAGACGTCTTTATCGGGCTTGTTGTAATCTGTTTTAACCTCTGCAACTCATCTGTTATGAACCGGTTGCTGTATCCGATGCTGTCTTGACCTTACAATGAAATACACGCCAAGCAATACAGCAGGAATACTGAGTATCTGGCCCATGTTCAGTGCATAGTTATCCTCAAATGCTTCCTGGTTTTCTTTAAGAAACTCATAAAAGAAGCGCAGCGTGAAAACCCATACGAAAAACACACCAACCATTAACCCGCGCGGCGTTGCGGCTTTGTACCTGTTCCAGATCCACAGCAGGACAAAAAAGAGTATAAAGCAGGAAATGGATTCGTATAACTGCGCCGGATGACGTGGAATCTGCCTGAATTCCAGATTTTTCATAAAAATAAATCCCCAGGAAACGTCCGTCGGTCTTCCCACAATTTCAGAATTCATCAGATTGCCAAACCGGATAAATGCGCCGGCCAGTGCAACGGTAATCACCATCCGGTCGGCAACCCAAAGAAAGGTCTGCCCGGAGGCTGCTCTTGAACGTGAATAAAGCAGAAGACCTGTTATAATCCCGATAATCGCGCCATGGCTTGCAAGCCCTGCATAAGGCGGTAAAATAACTTCAAGCGGATTTCTGAACAGGACTTCGGGTTCATAAAAGAGAAAATGGCCCACCCGCGCTCCGATTACAGTTGACAAAACCATGTAAAGTGTCAGGGAGTCAATATCTTCCAGCGGTTTGCCTTCTTTCTTGAAAATATGGATCATGATTTGCTGCCCGATCAGAAAACCGGCTGCAAAAAGAAGCCCGTACCAGCGTACAGGAAAAGGGCCCAGGCCAAAAAATTCAGGAATGGTAAAGATTTCGGGACTTGCATCCCATATAATAAACGAAATCATGCCTTTGTGATGTTAATTGTCAAATATACTATTTTGATACAACAAGAGAAATGAAAACTTTGCTCATAGGACTGGTACGGATCTATCAGGGTGTGCTGTCACCTTATTTGCCGAATTCCTGTCGTTATACGCCCACTTGCTCGCTGTATATGATTCAGGCCATACAAAAATATGGCGCTGTAAAAGGCACTTGGCTTGGTCTTAAGCGTTTTTCCAGATGCCATCCGTGGGGTGGGCACGGCCACGATCCGGTGCCGTAATCAGCCGATTGCTACTTTGCGCAGGATGGAATCGATAATGGTTGTGGTCCGGATACCGTCAGCCTCGGCTTCGTAATTCAGCAAAATGCGGTGGTTCATGATGTCCGGTGCCAGTTCCTTGATGTCTTCAGGGAGCACGTAATCCCTTCCTTCCAGATAAGCCAGCGCTTTGGCCGCCCGGTTCAGGTAAATCGTTGCTCTCGGCGAAACGCCGAACTGAATATACCGCGCTTCGTCCCGCAAGCCGTAATCCAACGGACGTCGGGTAGCAAATACAAGTTCGATAATATACCTTTCCAGCGTATCGGAAATATTTA
This sequence comes from Dyadobacter sediminis, assembly GCF_005860765.1. GTDB lineage: Bacteria > Bacteroidota > Bacteroidia > Cytophagales > Spirosomataceae > Dyadobacter > Dyadobacter sediminis. The sequence continues at coordinate 172,148 of NZ_VCEI01000028.1, forward strand.
CTTTGTTGACGTTGTCACGAATGGCAAAAATATCTGCTTTGTTCAGGATTGCCCGGATTTCATAATCGTAGTTAATGTCCGACATCCGGCGCATGACTTCCAGTTCTTTTACCTTGTCCAGATAATCAACGTAAACTTTCATCATAAACCGGTCGATCTGCGCTTCGGGAAGCGGATAAGTTCCTTCCTGTTCCACCGGGTTCTGGGTGGCAAGAACAATAAAAGGACGGTCGAGCAGATAAGTTTCATCGCCGATTGTCACCTGTTTTTCCTGCATGGCTTCCAGCAGGGCCGACTGTACTTTTGCCGGTGAGCGGTTCACTTCATCGGCCAGAATGATATTGGAGAAAATAGGTCCTTTTTTAACCTCGTAGTCACCGATTTTGGGCTTGTAAATCATGGTGCCTATCAGATCGGCAGGCAAAAGGTCGGGCGTAAACTGGATTCTTTTAAAATCAAGATGCAGTACTTTGGACATGACATTGATCGTCAGTGTCTTTGCCAGGCCCGGAACTCCTTCCAGCAACACATGGCCGCCGGTGAACAATCCGATCAGCAGCCGGTTCAGCAGTTTGTCCTGACCGACAACTACTTTGCCCATTTCATCAAGTACTTCCCTTATTTTTTCTATATACATTGATTTTTATTCGTTAATCATAGCGGCCGGCAGTATTGATCCGGCGCAAGGAAAATGCAGCAGTTATTCCCAGATGGCTCTTACAAAACGGTCTTTGCCATTGATATCGCGCAGGATTTCTACATTTTTATAGTTTCTGTCTTCAAAAACCTGTCTGGTTTCCGCTCCGAAATGTTCGTTGATTTCAACATAGCATTTACCTGCCGGTTTCAGATAGTGCGTGCCAAAATCTGCGATGGCTTTGTAAAAAAGTAAAGGATCGCTGTCCTCGACAAACAAGGCTTCGTGCGGTTCAAAGCGGAGCACATTGGGCCGCATATGTTCTGCTTCGGAGTAAGTTACATACGGGGGATTGCTCACCAGGCAATCAAACTGGATAATGTTTCCCGGTAACGGAAACGTTACGTTCAGCATGTCCTGTTTGGCGAAATTGACGTCTGCAATAAGCTGGCGGGCATTTTCCTTTGCTACGGCAAGGGCTTCATCCGAAACATCCCATGCGTGAACAGAAACATGCGGAAGAAATCTGGCGAGTACAATGGCAATGCAGCCGCTGCCGGTTCCGATGTCCAGAATGGAAATATTCTTGTCCGGCTCGGCATAATCGCGTGTAACCATTCTCACAAGTTCTTCAGTTTCCGGGCGCGGGATCAGAACGGATGATGAAACCCGGAATTCGAGTCCGCAGAATTCGGTGGAGCCGATGATATGCTGTACGGGTTCGTTATTGTTCAGGCGCGAAATGATGCTTTCCCAGTCGGGCTGGGCGGAAGTTTCAGGAACCGGCCTGTCTACAAGCACATCAATGTTGCGTAAACGCATATAATGTTCAAGCAGCATAAAAGTGATGGCTTGCGCTTCTTTTTCAGGATATACTTTAATGCCTTTTACAATGGATAGATATAGCTGGCGTGCAGAAGTCATTTTCAGGTTATTTTATTGCAATGTCGGAAAGTTAGCAAATTATAGGAACTCACGAAAGTTGCATTTAAGAAGAGGTTTGTATTTTTGCTTCATGGACGCAAATAATCAATGGATGGAACGGGCGCTGCAGCTTGCCGCGTATGGTTGCGGAAGCGTAAGCCCCAATCCGATGGTCGGATGCGTTATTGTATATGAAAACCGGATTATAGGCGAAGGCTGGCACCGGAAATACGGCGGCCCGCATGCGGAAGTAAGAGCGGTTGAAGATGCGGAAGAAAAAGGAAATGCGGGTTTGCTCGACAAATCCACTGCATACGTAACACTGGAACCCTGCTCGCATTACGGCAAAACGCCGCCGTGCGCTGATCTGTTGATCCGAAAAAAAATCAGAAAGGTTGTCATCTGCAACGACGACCCGAATCCGCTCGTTTCCGGAAGCGGTGTAAAACGCATGCTGGAAGCGGGTATTAAAGTAGAAAGCGGCATGCTTGCCGGTGAAGGCGAGAAGCTGAACAAACGGTTTTTTACCGCAATGCGGCAGAAAAGGCCCTATGTTATCCTGAAATGGGCAGAGAGCGCCGATGGTTTTATAGGTCATGCTGCCGGCCCGCCGGTTCAGATCAGCGGGCCGTTATCCGGTATGCGCGTCCACAAATGGCGTACCGAAGAAGATTCCATTCTGGTGGGATTCAAAACGGCTTTGCTGGACAATCCGAGACTTAACGTGCGAAACTGGCATGGGGAAAACCCGGTGCGAATTGTACTGGACCGGTTTCTGCAGTTGCCCGAGAAGCTCAATTTCTTTGACGGTTCACAGCCGACAATCGTTGTAAATCATCTGGAACAAACCGTTGTGCCGACAGATCCGGAACGGTATGCTGAAAATCCCGGAATTGCTTACGTACAGGTTGAAGCCGGCCAAAATGAAATTCAGCAGTTATTATCGAAATTGCATGAACGCAAAATCCAGTCGGTGTTCGTAGAGGGCGGCGCTACGGTGATCAATGCGTTTCTGCAGTCGGGTTTATGGGATGAAATCAGAAAATGCCAGGGACCAAAAACAATCGGTAGCGGAGTAAAGGCGCCGCTTACTGAAGGAATCCTTATAGCCTCCGAAAAGGTTCAGGATGATCTCTGGACATTTTATTCCAAAAGTTCAGACACTCCATAAGTTTTCTTCGTTCGTCCATATTTCCCACGCTTTCTCGGCCTGAAGTTCCAGCATTTTGAGACCGTTCTGCACAGCTGCTCCTTTTGCATGTCCGTTTTTAAGAAACACCGTTTCGGCCGGATTATAAACCAGATCGTACAGATAATGCTTTTTGGTTACCCATTGAAAAGGAATGGCGGGACATTCTTCTGTTTTCGGGAAAGTGCCGAGCGGCGTTGTATTGATAATCAGCAGATGTGAGTTCAGGATTTCTTCCGATAATTGTTCGTACAGAATGGAATCGTCGCTTTTCTGGCGCGATACGATCTGGAATTCCATATGCAGATCCTGCAATGCAACGATGACCGCTTTCGCCGCGCCGCCGTTCCCGAGCACAAGCGCCTTGAAATTGCTGCAAGATTCACCGCGTTTTTCCAGCCATTCGGTCAGTGACTGGCGAAATCCGTAATAGTCCGTATTGAAGCCTTTTGTGCTTCCGTCTGCATAGATTTTGATCGTATTGACGGCTCCGATCCGTTCCGCAGAAGCATCGTCCAGATCGTCCAGATAAGCAATTACGTCCTTTTTATAGGGAATGGTGACATTCAGGCCGCGCAAATCCGTTTTCTTTTTCAGCAAAACCGGCAATTCGTCCAGCGTTTTCATTTCATAAAGCTCATAACTGCTTTCCTTTATTTTCTCACGTATGAACTTGTCTGTAAAGTAACGTTTTGAAAATGAATGTGTCAGCGGATAACCGATTAAACCGTATAAATTCATATTTTCTGGTCGGCTTGAACGACTTTATTTAGTGAGACTGGATTTCGGGAAAGTAACCGATTTTTCGGACAATTTATATAAGTCCTACGGCACTTTCTTCGGCTGCTAAGTTAACGCTGTGGAATGCATTTACAAAAATTTGCAATTTCCGGCTGTTTTATCAAGTGAAATCAGACGGTTCGGAAGCTCATTTTATTTGTAAATATTTGAAAAATAAAGTACAATTACTCCTTGTATTTAGTTTATTCTTTATGAAACTGAAAAACGTTTACCACACACTTGTTTTCTTCCACCTTGTTTCATTTTTTGCCTTTTCACAGGAAGCAAAAGATTACAGGATTCTTCTGAAAAGCGGCTCTTTTACGCCGCAGAAAAACATTTTATTCAATAAGAATCAGCAAGTTAACGCAAAGCATTCAGCCGTTGATTCAAAAGAGCTTGTAATCATCCAGTTTGAGGCTATTCCCGATCAGAAGACCAGAGATCAGCTGAAGCAGGAAGGCATTGAACTGCTCGAATACATTCCCAATTACGCCTATACGGCAGTTATTTCCGGCTCTTCTGAAAATGCACTGGCCAGAATGGGCGGTCGTTCCGTCATTGCGTTGTCTCCCGAACAGAAAATGCAGCCGGAACTGGCAAACGGTCTTATTCCTGCCTTTGCGGTACAGCGTGCGGGAACCGTAGATGTATGGATCAATTATCCAAAGGCATTTCAGTTTAAAGAAGTAACGGATCAGTTGAAAGAACGGCATTTTGAAATACTTTCCGATCAGTTCAAAGATCATCAGATAATTTCTTTAAGAGTTGATGTTGAAAGACTTACGGAACTGGCCTCGCTGTCATTTATCCAGTATGTGCAGGCGATTCCACCGGGTGACAAGGCATTCAATGACAAAAGTACGGTGAATGCAAGGGCCAACATGCTGCATTCTGCACGGAACGGCAGACCTGATTTGTCGGGTAAAGGCGTTACCGTCGGGGTAGGGGATGAGTCCAACCCTTTGCAGCATATTGACTTTTCCGGGCGCATAATTAACCGTACGCCTGCAGAAGAAGGTTCGCATGGCTTGCATGTTATGGGAACGCTCGCCGGCGCTGGAATTGTGAATGAGAAATACGCGGGTTATGCTCCAAAAGCAAAGCTGGTTGTTCAGGAATATTCCAGAATACTTGCTTATGCACCCGTTTATGTAAAGGATTTCGGAATGGTGATTACCAATAATTCGTATGGCGGGGATGTCAACAATTGCGAAACCTTCGGCACTTACGATCTTTACTCACGCATTCTGGATGAACAGGCTTTTCAGATGCCTTATCTGCAGCATGTATTTGCTTCGGGAAACAGCGGTTCTGTGGCATGCAGTCCCTATCCGACGGGTTTTGCAAATGTGCTGAGCGGATATCAGACGGCGAAAAACGTAATCAGTGTAGGAAATACGTCGGCACTCGGGTTAATTGCCAACGGTTCCAGTCGCGGGCCTGTGAGGGACGGCCGCATCAAACCGGAAATCACTGCGCAGGGCTCGGCTGTAATTTCTACGGTTCCGGTCAATAATTACGGCAATGCAACAGGAACAAGCATGTCTTCTCCGGCAGTAGCCGGCGGTCTGGCCCTGTTGTATGAACGTTACCGGCAGCTTCATCAGAACCTCAATCCGAAAAATGCCCTGATGAAAGCGCTTGTGTGCAATGGCGGTACGGACAAAGGAAATGAAGGCCCGGATTACAAATACGGCTTTGGCTGGCTGAACCTGGAACGTTCAATTCAAATGCTGGAAAACAATCATTATAGAAATGATTCTGTAAGCCATCAGAACACAAAATTGCATACGATTGCAGTTCCTGCCAATACGGCTGAGCTGAAAGTCATGCTTTACTGGAATGATCCGGCCGCAGCCATTCTTTCCGCTCAGAACCTTGTCAACGATCTTGATCTGAGCGTAACAGATCCGTGGTCGGCAGTAACGTTGCCCCGGCTTCTGGACCCGACACCGGCAAACGTGAACAATGTAGCCATTACGGGAATTGATAAAATCAACAATGCAGAACAGGTCGTAATCCGGAATCCGGCGGCGGGCACTTATACGATTTCGGTGAAAGGAAGTTCGATTGGCCAGAATCCGAATCAGGAATATTTTGTGGTGTACGATGTTATTCCGAATGCTGTTCAGCTTACGTATCCGATCGGCAATGAACGGCTGAAAGATGGTGACGCTATTTCCGTAAGCTGGGATTCTTACGGAAATCCGTCCACTACATTTACAGTGCAGTATTCGCTGGACAATGGCGTGCAATGGAGCAATATCGCGCAGAACCTGGCTGCCAATGTGCGGCAGTTTTCCTGGACTGTACCGGCCGCCGCAACTACAGACAAAGCCAGAGTAAGAGTTATTCAGAACAGTACGGGAATGGAAAGTGCAAGCGAGCCATTTACGATTCTGGGGATTCCGGCTGTAAGTCTGTCGGCAGTGCAGTGTGAAGATTATATTTCGCTGGACTGGACGCCGGTTGCAGGTGCCACTGATTATGAAGTCATGCTTTTGAAAGGAGATGAAATGATTTCGACCGGCACAACTCTCTCCACGAATTATGTGCTCAGCGGCATGAACAGCGACAGCACTTATTTTCTATCCGTACGGGCGCGGTTAAACGGACATCCCGGCCGAAGAGCACTGGCTGTTTCACGCAAGCCGGACAGCGGAACGTGCGACGGAACTGTTTCTGATAACGACCTGAAAATGGAGGCAATCCTTTCACCTGCGCGTTTGGGAAGAAAAAATACTTCTACGCAGTTTACCGGAAATTCTCTTGTCAAAATCAGGATCAGAAATCTGGATGATGCGGATTCCAAAGTACCGTTTAATGTTGGCTATACTTTAAATGGCGTTTCTTCATCTTTGGAAACCATTAGCCCGGTTATTGAAAAAGGCAAAACGTACGATCATACTTTCAGCATTGCAGCAGATTTGTCCAATGCCGGCAATTATGTCCTGACTGTTTTTCTGAGCAAGGCGAATGACAATGTAGTTGCCAACGATACGCTTTCAGCAACCATCCGGCATTTTCCCAATGATCCTGTAACGCTGCCGTTTACCGATAATATGGAAGCACTTCCGGTCCAGACTGTACAGGCTGTTCCAAACGAAATTTCCGGAATCGGCCGTTATGATTTCAGTTCCACATCGGATGCCGGACGTTTGAGGACCTTTGTGAATTCAGGCATAGCGTTTTCGGGTGAAAAGGCACTTACGCTGGATGCAAACCGGTATTTTGCCAGCGGAAACATTAATTTTCTGGATGCTACATTCAATCTTGCAGCTTATGATGTTGCAAGCAAAGATATTCGTGTAAGTTTCCGGTATAAGAATCACGGTCAGAAGGAAGGTATCGGCAATAAAGTGTGGATCAGAGGCAAAGAAACCGATCCGTGGATAGAAGCATTTGACCTTTTTGAAAATCAGAACCTGCCGGAAAATGGCTACAAAATGGCTCCGGCTATCGAAGTCAGTAATCTGCTGCTCGACAACAACAAATTCCTGACGTCCGGATTTCAGGTGCGGTTTGGACAGAACGGAAATACGATTGCGGCCGATTATACCAGCGGCGCAGGCTACACTTTTGACGATATCAGCATTTTTACAGTCACGGACGACATTCAGGTGCTTGCTTTGATCACGCCTCTGGCCGAAAACTGCGGTTCGGGCACGCAGGAGCCAATTACGGTTCAGGTAAAAAACAGTTCGTCCGGCGACATAACAAATATTCCGGTATTTTATCAATTGAACAACGGCGCCGTGATCAGCGAAGTAATTCCGTTTATCCAGAAAAGAACGACTTTGAACTTTACTTTTACAAACAAGGCGGATTTGACAACATTCGGAAGTTACAACCTGAAAGTATGGACGGCACTTGCAAGCGACAATTATCATTTAAATGACAGTCTGAAAACCGAATTCCACAATGCGCCAGTAATCAGTACTTTTCCGTACCTGCAGAATTTTGAAACAGACGACGGATTCTGGTACAGCCGCGGAACCAACAATTCATGGCAGTACGGCATTCCGGCTTCTGCCCAGATCAGCCATGCTGCAAGCGGCAGGAAAGCATGGAAAACCAATCTTGCAGGCAATTACAACGATAAAGAAGATTCGTATCTGTATTCTCCGTGCTTTGCCGTTTCGGGGCTTGCTGCGCCGGCACTGAGTTTCAGCGTTGCCCTGGATCTGGAAGTATGCAATCCGGATGCATGTGATTTTGTATACATCGAATATTCAGGAAATGGCGGTAAATGGACGCGCCTCGGAGCTGCCGGGCAAGGCACAAACTGGTATAACAAAACGTATTCGGGACAAAGCATGTGGAGTGTTCAGGATTATTCCCGATGGCATGTCGCCAGCATTCCGCTGCCCACAGGATTTGCTGATCTTAAACTACGATTTGTGATGCATTCCGATAATTTCACGCACCGCGACGGAATTGCTATTGACGACATTCATATTTATGATAAAACAAACAGCATTTATGACGGCGCAACGATGAATACTGCCGTAACGCAGAACATTCCTGGAAACAACAACTGGGTGCATTTTACTGAAAACGGAAAACGGATCGCATCCGTTAATGCCAATGGCCAGAATCTGGGAAATACCGAAGTGCAGGCTTATATTCATGCAGGAACGGTAAGAAGTGCAAACGGCCAGTATTATCTTGACCGGAATATTTCTATAAAACCGGCCAATGGAAATCTGACGGATTCTGCTGCGGTAAGGTTGTATTTTCTGGATAAGGAGTCGGAAATGCTGATCAATGCTTCCGGGTGTAACGATTGCGAAAAGCCGTCGGAAGCATATGAACTTGCCGTTTCAAAATACAGCCATACGGATCAGTCCAAAGAAGACGGAAACCTGGATAACAACGTAGCAGGAAACTGGAACTTTCTGGCCTCTTCCAAAGTAGCCAAAGTGCCTTTTGAACAAGGTTATTATGCCGAGTTCAAGGTGAAGGATTTTTCTGAATTCTGGTTTGCAAGGAAGTTTGTCGGCCCGGCGGGTGCCTTGCCTGTGGATCTGGTCTGGTTTACTGTCGAGAAAAGTGAGCAGGACGGCGCGTATCAGGCGGTTCTTGCATGGGAAACAGCTTTCGAAGAACATTTTGACCACTTTGAAATAGAACTTGCAAAAGGAGATGAAGCGTACCGCCTGAACCGTTTTACTTCGTTAACGTCTGTTCCGGGAAACGGTACGCTGCATACTGGCCAAAAGTACACGTTTACAGACGGGAATATAACCGAAACCGGCAACCGGTATTACAGGCTGAAAATGGTGGATGCGGACGGAAGTTTTCAGTATTCGAGTGTAAAGACGGTTGTTTTTGATGGCAAAATAAAATGGAACGTTTACCCGAATCCGTCTTTGGGCATTTTCAATGTCACTTATAAAGCTGAAAAAGGACAACGGGTAACTTTTAAAATATACGATCTGAACGGCCGGTTGTGCAGCAACGCAAGTTCGGAAGCAACAGGATTAGTACAGAAGCAGCCTGTGGATTTGGCGGAGCAAGTGCGCGGCTTGTACTTTATTGAAGTAAAAACAGAAAAAGAAAAGCAGGTTTTTAAAGTTGTGAAAGAGTAGTTCCTGAACGCGCCAAAGTTTTGTAACCGGATACCTGACAATTTTCTGCCGCATTGCATCAATTCTGAATGATCCTACGAATGTATTACCGATTTTATGGTTCAAAGCTTTTTATCCATTGTTATGCACAAGTTTTTTCTGCTGTTTTTACTTCTTTCCTTCTCTTCTGCAATCGCCCAAACGGGCGGCAGACAAGCCCATGCAATCATTCTGGATACGGATATAGGTCCGGATTATGACGATGTGGGCGCCATGGCTGTCATGCATGCACTGGCCGACCGCGGTGAAGCAAAGCCGCTCGCGGTTATTTCCTGCAATAAAAACGAACTGGTTGTTCCAACAATCGAGGTAATCAATACTTTTTTCGGACGTCCTGAATTGCCGACCGGGGCTCCGAAAGGAACTGCTGCACCCGATCACGGCGCTTTTCAGAAATGGCCTGAAATGCTGGCTGAAAAATACCCGCACAAAATACCCAGAACATCCGACGCGCCGGATGCGGTGGAAACGTACCGCAAAATCCTTGCAAAGCAGCCGGACAAAAGCGTAACCATCATTACCATCGGGTTTCTGACCAACCTTGCCGGTTTGCTGGATTCCCAGGCAGATGCCATTTCGCAGCTTTCCGGTGCAAATCTGATCCGGAAAAAAGTAAAATTGCTGGTTTCCATGGCTGGCGCATTTCCGCAGGGAAGAGAATACAATGTGCTTGTGGATTCACTGGCTTCGCAAAAGGTTTTTTCGGAGTGGCCCACAGAAATCGTTTTCAGCGGATGGGAAATAGGGGAAAAAATCAAAACAGGCTTGAAAGTCATTGCCAATGAGCAATTGAAAAGTCCGGTCAAGGATGTTTATCAACTGGCCATGCCGAAAGCCAAAGAGGATGCAAACGGCAGGATGAGCTGGGACCAGACTGCGGTTCTTGTGGGTATCCGCGGCGTTCAGCCCTATTTTGGCCTGAAAAAAGGCAGGATCATTGTTGAAGGCGGAAATAACAAATGGCAGGACGATCCGATGGGCCCGCACGCGTATCTTACGCAGCAAATGCCGGCCAGTCAGTTGACGGAAATGATCGAAGGCCTGATGATGTGGGAAGGAAAATGAGGGTCTTTTGAGATTTTTGACAAAGATTCTTTTGCAAAAAAGAACGTCAGCCAAAATAAGATTGATGCCTGTAAAAGCAATGACTTTCATTGTTTCGTGCGTTATTTGCAACCTTGTTTTAATATTTAATTTACTTATGAAGAAGATTGTTCTATTTCAATTGGTTGTACTCAGTTTTATACTTTTGGCCGGATGCGGGCAGTCTGGCGGAATATCCAAGGAACAAGCGGAAAAAATCGGTATTTCCTGGAAACTGGTCAGCAATTTTGTGGAGCCGGCCGGCAGCTTTGAAGCAAAATTTACGATCCGTAACGGCAGTGACTTCACTATGGACGGCAGCAACTGGGCATTGTTTTTCAATATGTCGCCGAGGCCGATACAGACGAATAAAATGCCTCAGCCGGCAACAGTTGAGCACATCAATGGCGACTGGTATAAAATGGTTCCGGCAAAAGACTTCAAACTGAATTCCGGCGATTCGATCGTTGTCAATTACAAAGGTACGGATGCGGTTATCAAGGAAACGGATGCGCCGCTCGGGCTGTATTTTGTTTTCTATGACAAAGAAGGAAAGGAAAAAGATATTGTTCAGGTTGCGGATTACAGCATTGAGCCATTTACAACCAAAGAACAGATTCTGAGAGGAAAAAATGACCGCAGACAAATCCCGACTGCCGAAACACGTTACAAGGATAATCTGGCTTTTACCAAAATAGGAGCGGAGCAGCTGCTGAAAATCATCCCAAGTCCTGTAAAAATAAATGCGGGTAGCGGAACATTTGCACTCAGCAGCAAAAGTCAAATTTTTTATCAGGAAGGGCTGGAAAATGAAGCCCGGTTTATGGCTGCAAAGCTGAAAACCCTGAGTGGAACAGACTTTACAATCAAGAACGGCTTGCCGGCAAATGGTACTGCGGATTCTGCCGCTATTGTTTTGAAAACGGATAAAATAACGGTTAACGGCATTGCAAAAGAAGCATATCATCTTGGAATTGACCAGAAAGGAATTTCGATCAGCGGAAGTGATGCGGCGGGTGTTTTTTACGGCATACAAAGTCTGCTGCAGCTCGTCCCGACTGCAAATTACCAGAAAGCAGACAACACGATTAATCTGGGGTATATACAAGTGGAAGATGCGCCGAGGTTTCATTTCCGGAGCCTGCATCTGGATGTAGCCAGAAATTTCCAGACGAAAGAATCCGTCAAGCGCATGCTGGATCTGCTTGCAGCTTATAAAGTAAATCACCTGCTTTTTTATATCACGGAAGATGAAGGCTGGCGGGTGGAAATTGACGGTTTGCCCGAACTGACCGAGATCGGCTCACAACGCAGTCATACGGCCGGGATGAATGTATCGGCATTGCACCCGAGCTATGGATCCGGTCCGGTGGCCAATGACGAAGGCAAGTACGGAAGCGGCCATTATACCAAAGCTGATTTTATTGAAATCCTGAAATATGCGAATGAAAGGCATATCAAAGTAATACCCGAGCTGAATTTTCCCGGACATGCACTGGCGGCCATCAAATCCATGGAAGCACGTTATGACAGACTGATGAAAGAAGGCAAGGAAAAAGAAGCCAATGAATACCGGCTGATCGATCCGGAGGATAAATCGGTATACATTTCAGCGCAGGGTTACAAAAACAATGTCGTGAGTGTTGCCCGGGAATCTACGTATCACTTTTATGAAAAAGTAGTGGATGAAATAGCCAAATTGTACAAGCAGGCGGGCTTGACAATGGACACCTTCCATACCGGCGGTGACGAAGTAGCCGAAGGCGTATGGACCAAATCGCCAATGGCAGCCAAACTGATGAAGGAAAATCCGAATATCAAGGATGCAAAAAACCTGCAGTCCTACTTTTTTGGAAAGCTGCTGCCAAGACTTGAAAAACGCAATCTGAAAGTACATGGCTGGGAAGAAGTTGCGCTTACCAAAACGCCCGAAGGCATTTATCTGCCCAATCCGGAATTTGCCAAACGGCCCGTTGTGCCTTATATATGGAACAATATATTTGACGTAGACCTTGGAAACAGGCTTGCCAATGCCGGTTATCAGGTTGTGTTCTGCAATGTGACCAATTTCTATTTTGACATGTCGTATAACAATGATCCGAAGGAACCCGGATTGTATTGGGGCGGATTTGTGGATACACGCGACAACTGGACATTTGCTCCGTTCAATATGTTCCGGACAACGGAGGAAAATGCATTGGGAAAACCTTTGAAAGAAGAATTTGTCGGAAAACAGTTGCTTAAACCGGAAGCGAGAAAAAATGTACTCGGCATTGAAGCGCAGCTGTGGAGCGAAACCATAAAAGGCCGCGATATGATGGAATATTCTGTTCTGCCGAAATTGCTTGGGTTCTCCGAAAGTGCATGGTCACCCGAACGCCAGTGGGAGAATGTCGCAGAAGCAGCAGCAAGAGGAAAAATGATTGCAGAAGGCTGGAATATTTTCGCCAACTCAATTGCCCAGAAACATCTTCCGAGACTGAAATATGTAAACGGCGGTTATAATTATCGTTTACCCATGCCGGGAGCAGTTGTTGAAAACGGTATGCTGAAAGCAAATGTAGAACTTCCGGGTCTGGCTATTCGCTACACAACGGATGGTTCCGAACCCACTGCGGCATCTCCGGCTTATGCCGCGCCGGTGAAAGTTTCGGGTACTGTCAAATTGAAAAGCTTTGATCTTGCCGGACGATCCAGCCGGACGAGCGTTGTAACTGCAAATTAACCAGGCATTGAATCCGGGATTTTCTTATGCAAAGAAATTCGTTTATAGTAGTTCTTATTCTGCTTATCTTTTTTGTCATCTCGTTTCTGACCAATATTCTCGGTCCGATTATTCCGGATATTGTCAAGAGTTTTGACCTGAGTATCGGGCTTGCGGGATTTCTGCCGTTTTCGTTTTTTGTTGCTTACGGCATTATGTCCATTCCGGCCGGGCTGATGGTTGAGAAATACGGTGAGAAGAAAGTGCTGATTATTGCATTTACGCTGGCTTTTGCCGGCGCGCTGCTGTTTGCACTGATTCCCGGATTTGCAATTGCCTTGTTTTCGCTGTTTATGATCGGGATCGGCATGGCGATGCTTCAGGTCGTTATCAATCCATTGATGAGGGTTTCCGGCGGGGAAGAAAAGTTTGCATTTTATCTGGTTTTGGCGCAGCTTTTTTTCGGTGCAGCTTCTTTTCTCAGCCCGTTGCTATACAGTTACCTTGTTCTGAACGTACATTCCGGCAAGTCGGGATTTTTGATTGATATACTGAATAATCTTGTTCCGGCATCGCTCAAATGGGTTTCATTGTACTGGGTTTTTGCTGTAATTTCCTTTGCAATGGTCGTCGTTATCCGGGTGGTGAAGTTCCCGAAAGTGGTTCTGCTTGAAGATGAGCGAATGGACATCGGCAACTCCTTTAACGAACTGATCAGAAGTAGAACGGTATGGCTCTTTTTCACTGGAATGTTTTCCTATGTTGGTACCGAACAGGGCATTGCCAACTGGATTTCACAGTTTTTACAGACTTATCACGGCATTGATCCGGCTACCACGGGCGCATCCGTCATTTCATATTTCTGGGGTTTGCTTACGGTCGGGTGCATTCTGGGTTTGATTCTTCTGAAATTGCTTGACAGCCGCAAAGTACTGATCGTATTTACAGCCGGTGCCATTATCGCCTTATTATCCGCTTTGTTTGGCTCTGCTGAAACCGCTTTGTATGCATTTCCTGCAACCGGCTTTTTTGCCTCTGTGATGTATTCTGTTATTTTTTCACTGGCGCTTAACTCGGTGCCGAGGCATCACGGAACATTTTCCGGAATCATGTGCACAGGAATTGCCGGCGGGGCGGTCGTACCGTTGATTATCGGAGGTTTGGCAGAGTTGTTTGGTCTGCAGCTTGCCATGCTGTTTCTTTTTATTCCGCTTGGCTACATTTTCAGCATTGGATTATGGGCAAAACCTCTGATCAATAATGACAGGATTACAAGTATAAAGGAGATTTTTGAATGACGATTTGGGATGAGGTATGTGGAGTTATGGATTGTCATTTTTAGTCATTATAAGTCAGGAGGTTGTTGTTCCTGAACATAAAAATGTCCTGCTGAGCGGGTTTGAAGCATGGTGCTTTGATTCCGCTTGGCAGGACATTTTTTACTTTTGATACAGCTTCTTATGTGAAAAGCTGCTTTCTAGTTACCAGATCACGATTCTTGCTGAATCCGGCAGGATCATTTTGCTTCCTGCTCCGCAGTTCCATGCTGCCTGAAACTCTTTCAAATGCGGCATCGGGCCGTTAATGCGTTCTTTTGCAGGAGAATGCGGGTCCGTCTGAATCTGGTTTCTCAGCGCTTCATCCGTTGTGTTCATGTGCCAAACCTGCGCCCAACTCAGGAAAAACCGTTGTTTCCAGTTGAAACCGTCAATAGGCTTCGGTTCGTCTTTGCCCTGAAGTGATTTTTCAAGAGCATAGTAAGCGAGTGTTAACCCGCCGAGGTCAGCCACATTTTCACCGATTGTAAGCGCACCATTGACCTTGAATCCGGGCAGTGCTTCAATGCCGCTGAAATAGTCAATATACCTTTTGGTCAGTTTGTCGAAATTAGCTCTGTCGGCTGCTGTCCACCAGTTTTTCAGGTTTCCTTCATAGTCAAACTGTGAACCCTGATCGTCGAATCCATGTGTGAATTCATGACCGATTACGGCAATGATACCGCCATAATTGATGGCGTCATCCGCATCGCGGTTGTAAAATGGCGGTTGTAAAATACCCGCAGGAAATACAATTTCATTGTTGGAAGGATTGTAATAGGCATTAACCGTTTGCGGTGTCATGAACCATTCCTTTTTGTCCACTTCCTTGCCGATTTTCTTTACTTGTTCCTCGTGTTCAAAAAGCGATGCTTCAATGACGTTTTCAAAAAGCTTGTCATCTTTGATTGTGATGGCAGTATAATTCTTCCACTTGTCAGGATAGCCGATTTTATACGTGAATGCTTTCAGCTTTTGATGTGCTTTCTCTTTGGTTGAATCGCTCATCCATTTTAGTTTGTCGATCCTTTCGCCATATACTGTGCGTACATTCTCGATCATTTCTGAAACTTTCTTTTTATCCTCTTCCGGAAAATATTTCTTTGAGAACAATTTTCCCAGAGGCATGCCCAACAAACCGTCCGTGGAACGGATTGCTCTTTCCGTACGTGCCCGCTGCTGCTTCGTACCGCGCATTACTGTGGAGTAAAAGCGGAAATTTTCCTGATCAATGCTTTTCGGAAGATAACCTGCAAACCGTGTCAGCAACTGCCATTTGGTATAGAGTTTCAAAATGGGCAGCGGCGTGGACTTTAACAATGTGTTCAGATTCTGAAGATAAAGTTTGTTCTGAACAATAATGGTGTCCGCTTTAATATCCTGTTTATCTGCAAAAGCATCAAGATCAAAGGCAGGTGTCAGTTTCTGGAAATCTGCAAAAGCCATTTTGTTGTACGTCTTCACATTATCGCGGAGCTCTACATTGGTAAGCTGTATTTTGGCAAGTCTGGTTTCAAAGTCCAGAACGGTTTTTCCCGGGTTTGCTTCACCAAAACCGGCAAGGGAAAACATTTTGTCCACATGGCCCAGAAATTCCTTGCGTACCTTTACCGTACTGGAATCCGTACGTTCATAATAGCTTCTTTCGCCCAGGCTCAGTCCGTCCTGTCCCTGATACAAAGCGTTCATTTTACTATTGCGCAAATCGCCGTCCACATAAAATCCGATGACAGAAGAAACGCCCGTTTTCTGAAGTTCACCTGTAACCTTGGCCAGATCTTCCAGGGATTTTACATCTTCTATTTTATCAAGATACGGCTTCAAGGGCGAAAGGCCACGTTTTTCTATGGTTGCCGTATCCAGAAAAGAGTGGTAATAATCTGCAATCTGCTGTTCTTCGGAACCGGTTTTATGATCCTTTTTACTAGCAATTTCTTCAATGATCCCTTTCAGCCTTACTTCTTTATTTTCCTTGTCCAGAACATTGAATGCACCCCAGCGGCTTTCTGTGCCGGGAATCGGGTTTTTCTTTTTCCAGCCTCCGTTTGCATAGCTGTCAAAATCATCACAAGCCTTGAAAGAAGAGTCAATTGAACTCAGTTCAAAGCCCGGCACTTTCAGATCTGCGTTGTCTTCGCTTTCTTTTTTGCATCCTGCTGCCATCATGGACAAGGCGAGCACCGAATAGCGTAATGTGGCTATTTTCATCTTTTATAAAATCCGTTTTTGTATAAATTAATTGTATGTTAAGAAATTCCGCCCATCCAGCCTTTTATCGGCTTCCAGAAAATCAGTAGCAGCAAGCCAAATGCCGTTGTAATAATGGCAACCTGATTAAACAAGGCGGGCATTTGCATCACGTTTTCTTCATCAAACCCGCCTGCAAAAATCCCGGCGATCAGATTTCCCAGCGAAGCGCCTACAAACCAGATTCCCATCAATTGGCTTACATAGCGTTTCGGAGCCAGCTTGGTGTATGAACTTAACCCGACCGGACTTACGCACAATTCACCGATTGTATGCAGAAAATAAGTGAAAATCAGGAAAAAAGGCGAAGTAAGATTGCCCTGAACGGCAATATTGGACGCTGCAACCATGACAAAAAAGCTTAGTCCGAGCAGGATTAATCCGGCTGCAAACTTGACCGGAATGGAAGGATTCAGGCTTTTTGAGGATAAGAAAATCCAGAGGCTTGCCAGTACAGGTGCGAAAATGAGTACAAAGGTCGGCTGAAAGTTCTGGAACCAGCTGGATGGAACTTCCCAGCCTCCAACCATTCGTTGCGTATGCCGCTCGGCAAAAATCTGCAGCGAAGTACCGGCCTGCTCATAACCCGCCCAGAACAGCGCAATCGCCAGAAACAGAATGATCAGAACCAGAACGCGTTTTTGTTCAACCCGGGTCAAGCCGCCTGCAAAAAGTATAAACAGGAAATAAGAAGCGGAAATAATGACAATGATAACGCCTGCGCCTTTTGCAAGACCTTGTGCTGTAGTCATGTCAATGGTGCCGGAAAGTTGCAGAACGGTCAGCAATCCAATAAGTAAAATGACAAGTCCGTACCCCAGCTTTTTATTCGTACCGGATTGCGCATCCGATTCCGGCGTTGAAATCCGGGCAGGCGGCACTTCACCCATGCCTTTCAAGTGGCGTTCGCTGCCGATCCGGAATACGACTAACCCGAGCAACATGCCAATTGCAGCTGCTCCGAAACCCAGATGCCAGCTTATTCTTTCGCCCAGATACCCTACAATGGCAATTCCAAGAAACGATCCGAGGTTGATACCCATATAGAAAATGGAAAAAGCCGCGTCACGCCGTGCGCCGCCTTCCGGATAAAGTTCTCCGACAATCGAACTGATATTCGGTTTCAGCAAGCCCGTGCCAACTGCAACCGTTGTAAGTCCCAGAAAGAAAATGGCTGAACCCGCGGGAACGGCAAGGATAATATGCCCGATCATAATGACAATGCCTCCGTACCAGATCGCTTTTTTTTGTCCGAGAATATTGTCGGCAAGCCAGCCGCCGGGTAAAGTCAGCAAGTAAACCGATGCCGTATAGATCCCGTAGATCGCGGCACTTTCAGACGCGTTCATGGACATTCCTCCTTTCACAGTATCAATTAAAAAAAGAAGCAAAATCGCACGCATGCCGTAATAGCTGAAACGCTCCCACATTTCGGCAAAGAACAGTACGTACAAGCCGGTGGGATGTTTTTGTGAAATCTGTGAAGGCATAAGGAAGAAGTTTTTTATTTGGTATTTCAGGTAAATTAGTTGATTCTTTTATCGCGCAAGATAGGGATTATGGATAAATATTTATTTGCGTTCCCAAAGAAAAGCGGTAACCCGATCATACTCAGGTTACCGCTTTATCATGTTCAGATTATTCCTGCTACTTGACAGAAAATGTGCCTTCGCCGATCGGGAAATTTTCTGCGTACAGTTCAACTTTATAATTGCCTGACGGAAATGCAGCGTTCCGGTCGTATAAAATGCTTACATCCTGATTATTGTTGCTGTAAGTAACTTCCTTGCTGATTGTAAATCCCTGTTCCTGGCCGTTATAGTCAAAAACACCGGATCCTGTTTTTGTATCCGATATGGTTGCACCGGAAGGATCAATGATCCGCATGTAAACGGTTTTGTTATCCAGAGCAGTCAGCGGGTTCTTTTCCAGAATGAAATCAACTCTGATCTTGTCTATTTTTCTGGATTTTACATTTTCACCTTCGCGCACTTTGCCTTTGGAAGAAATGGCGTATATCTTGACATTGCGTGCTCTCAGGGCTGCTGCGGCTGTAACTTTGGATTCCAGTTCCGTATTTTTGGAGATCACGCCACTAAGCGAATCACTGATTGCCTGCTTGCTGGTTTCCAGTTCCGTTTTTGCCTGCACCAATGTTTCATTCTGGCTGATAAGCTGCTGATTTTCTTCTCTAAGCCGGGCAATTTCTTCGTCCTTCTTCGTCAGAAATGCTTCATACTCCCTTACTTTCCGGCCTAGCGTAACATTGCCTTTACGAAGTGCAATACGGTCATTTTCCAGTGAGGCCCTTACTTTTTGCAATTCTTCAACATCACCGCCAAGTCCCTGTACTTCCAAAATCCGGGCATCCAGTTGCTTTGAAATGGAATCCAGCTTTATTTCGGCATTTGCCAGTTCCGTTACGCGAGTTTCCAGATCAATTGTCTGCTTTGCATTAATACTTCGTTCGTTATAATACAGATATCCAAAAACAGCGGCCAGAATTGTCATCACGATAAGGCCGACCAATAAACCGGTATTGTTCCTATTTTCCATAAAGTTGTTCAGGTTATTTACTTGCTGTCAATGTCTCGCCAAAAAATTATGCCAGCTATATACGTTTGAAATTCAGCTTTAAAAGCATAAAAAAACTCCATTGCTCGTAATCGGACAATGGAGTTTTTACAAGTATTACCAAGCTGAATCTGATGACTAGTAATCGCCTCCGGCACCACCGCCTCCGAAACTTCCGCCTCCGAATCCGCCGAAGCCACCACCGCCTCCACCGCCTCCGCCCCAGTTTCCGGAGAAACTGCCGCCACCCGTATGAGTAGTATAAGGCCAGATAATCGGTCCTCCAAATCCTCCGAAACCACCTCTCCCGCCTCTTCCGCCGCCGTTATTACGATTCCGGAACATGACGAACAAAATAATGACAAAAATGATGATGAAAATATAGGAAGACGGAAAAGAGTCTTCGTTGTTGTTTTCACGCGGATCTGCTTTGTATTCTCCGGTTGCATATTTGAAAATCATATCAACGCCTTCATTCAGCCCCTGATAATACATGCCATTTTTGAAGCGCGGCGTAATTACCTGCGATATGATCCGTTTGGCGACAGCATCCGGAATAGCTCCTTCCATTCCGTAACCGGTACTTATATAAATTTTCCTGTCAGTAGATGCCCACAGCAGCACAATTCCGTTGTCTTTATCTTTTTGTCCGACGCCCCATTCCCGTCCGATTTTAAAAGCATAATCAGCAATCGGGTAATCTCCGGTCGTCGGAACAACTACAATGACAATCTGGGAAGAAGTAGAGTCATTGTATGCAACAAGTTTCTGTTCAAGCTGCGCTTCTTCGGTTGTGTTGAGCTGATTTGCAAAGTCATTGACCAGTTTTGGAGGATTGGGCTTAGCGGGAATGTCCTGGCCAGCTGCTCTTAACAGGACAAAGGATAACAGGAAAGTATATAAGAGGAATTTATTCATAGATTCATTAACCAAACGAAATATCGTCCGGCAGTTCGTTGATGTCATTCGTGCTGTAAGGGAAATGCTTCTTGAGTTGTAATCCTGCTTCTTCTATTCCCAAACAAAGGCCGTCCAGAAACAGACCTTTGGAAAAATGCTGGCGCAGCAATTCTTTTGTACTGTCCCAGAAGCCCGCCGGGACTTTTTCATTAATCCCTTTATCGCCAAGTACGGCAAACTTGCGGTCTTCATAGGCGAGGTAAAACAAAACGCCGTTGCGCTCACTTGTCTGATCCAGTTTCAGCAGCAGAAAAACCTGCTTGGCCCTTTCCATTACATCCGCTGTCTGGCATTTTTTTTCAATATGCAATCTTATTTCACCTGAAGTCTGTTTTTCAGCTTCACGAATTGCTTTTATAATGCGTTGCTGTTCCGCTTCTGTCAGAAAAAGTGATTCGGTGGCCATTGAAAATTTAAAGAGGTTTGAACAGTAAATGTAATCTGCCGGGTTGTAAAGAGAATCTCCGGAACAATGTCCGGAGATTTGCTGATCAATTAGAATTGTACGGACGGAGCTCTTTCCGAACCTGCGGCTGCTGTGAAATAGCCCTTTTGTGCAAATCCGAACACGCCTGCAAACAAGTTTGTCGGGAATGTGCGTACTTCCTGATTATAGTCTTTAACAACCGTATTAAAATCATTTCTGGCAACTGTAATCCTGTTTTCGGTTCCTTCCAGCTGTGCCTGAAGTTCCAGAAAGTTCTGATTGGCCTTTAATTCCGGATAACGCTCAACGGATACAAGCAGTCGGGAAAGTGCTCCACTCAGCTGATCCTGCGCCCCCTGGAATTTTGCAATGTTTTCAGGCGTAAGGTTGCCTGCATCAATTGTAGTCGATGTTGCTTTGCTGCGTGCTTCGATCACAGCTGTCAATGTACTTTTTTCAAAATCCGCAGCTCCTTTTACTGTATTGACCAGGTTCGGGATAAGATCTGCCCGGCGCTGATACTGACTTTCTACTCTTGCCCATGATTCTTTTACGACTTCATCCTTTCCTACGAGGCCATTATATTTACCGCATCCAACAAACCCGAGAATAATAGCTACGACTATAACTGCAATCAGTCCTTTTGACATTTTATATTTAGTTTAGAATTAATGAATTGTACTGTTCAAAGTTGTCCAAAGCTAGCGAAATCTTTAAGAATTATTACACTGCCGGTAATTACCCGATTTCTGCCGCATTTATAACTTACAACCGGAAAAAAGTCATTCCACGCCTACGCCTGCGACATTATTCCATCTTCCCCAGTTTACAGAAACCTCATAATCCATCAGATGGCTTTCGAAGTACATGGCGCCCCATGTCCAGTTCACGCCCCATGTGTTGACAAGATAGCTGGCGGCATGTTCTCTCTCTGACAACGTAAGGTATCCTTCTGCAGCCAGTTTTTTCATCATGGCATTAACCTGTTCATCATCCGTTTGTCCGTTCTTCCATTTGTCATAAAGATTATTGTCATTGGCCCATTGCTTGCTGAAATCGTGCTTTATGCCGCTGGGCTTGAAGAGCCTCGGGCCATAACGCAGCAATGTCCAGTGAAAATAATCTCTTGTCAGCAGGTTGTTGATGGTGGCTTCGGTTTTCAGCGAATCGGCCTGAGCACTTTTGATGTGATGATAAATATAACGTGCGGAAATGCTGCCGACAGACAGCCAGTCCGAAATGCGTGAATCGGTAATGGAATCGTTTGTTCCCGGATTTTTGTCGCTAAGAATGTAACTTTTTATAAATTCGTCAAACACTTTTAATGCAGCTGTTTCGCCACCGGAAGAGATTCTGGATTGATCCTCCGGGCCAGGAATTTCATCAGTGCTGATTCCCAGTTCAGACAATGACGGAACAGAGCCCGCATCGTATTTTACAGGCAACGTAACTTTGCCGATTTCAGGAAACGGTGCTATAATACGCAAATTATCTTTGATCTGACTGACAAAGCCGGCATAGTCAGCAGGAAGTTTTGATATTGAAAACGGCAGATCAACGGCATGTACCAACGTGTCCATCCAGAACAGTTTGATATCAATGTTGATCAGTTTCAGGTTTTTACTCAGCTGGGACTCTACACTCGTTTCCTGAGGCGCAATTTCTTTGCTTGTATACACATAATCAGCATTGTAATCTTCTGCCAGCTGTGAAACGATTTTTTCGGGATCACCGATCCTTACCAACAGATTTCCTCCTTTTTTCTGAAGATTATTTCTGAGATCCGTTACAGAGTCGATCAGAAACTGAGCGCGCAAGGCGCCCGTGCGACGGAAACCGAAGCGTGTATTTTCAAATTGCCTCGGATCAAAAACATAGACCGGGACAATTTCTTCTGCAGATTCGACTGCGGAACGCAATGCTTCATTGTCCTGTAACCGCAGATCATTTCTGAACCAGTAAATAATGCGTTGTTGAGCCATTAATGTAAACTTGTAGATGCTGAAAGCCTTAAAATAAAAGCTGCAAGTATACAAAATTTGGATTTGGCGTTAATCAAAAAGCCCGTTCCCGGGATATTTTACCTGAGAACGGGCCTTTATAAAGCAATGTGTTTTGTCAGTAACTCAGAATCGTAAATTCAGTCCTTCTGTTACGCTGATGTTCCTCTTCAGTTTTGGCATTCGGAACAATCAGTTCTCTTTCGCCATATCCTTTTGCAATCATACGATCTGCATCAATACCCTTTGAATTCAGGTAAGAAACGGCTGATTCCGCTCTGTTCTGAGATAAAGTCATATTATAAGCGTCCGTTGCACGTGCATCCGTATGCGAACTGAGTTCAATTTTCATGGTCGGGTTGTCTTTCAGAATCTGAACCAGTTTATCCAGTTCAACAGCAGCATCCGGACGAATGTTGTATTTATTCAGATCGTAATAAATGTTTTCAAGAACAAAGGTTTTGTTAAGTTCCAGTTTGTCAAGACGGATAGTTACATTAAAAGTCGTATCCGTCAGTTCTTTGGTCAGGAAAATAGGCGGTATGGCGCGTCCGTCCATGGAAAACGGCTCTCTTTTACTGATAAAACCTTTTCTCTGAACAAGCAAAGTATAAGATTTGCCTTCTTCAACGGCTTGTTTGCCAAATTTTCCTTCTGCATTCGTAGGCAACTCACTGATCTGAATGTCCGAAGTATCCGGAAGAATGCGTACCGTTGCAGAATCAATCGGTGTAAAAGCCTGATCGTTGGCTACGACGTTTCCTGCAAGGAAGTATCTTACAACTTTTGGCTTTCCATTGATGTATTTCGGATTGTTCGGGTTAAGCGGATCGTTTGGGTCCGGATTTTTTGCAATTGTCGTAGTATCTTCTTCCTCCGGCGAAGCAAAATAATAAATATCATCGTCGCCTTTTCCGCCTTCCCGATTGGAAGAGAAAAACCCTTTGTTCTGATTCTGATAAAATACCAGCCCGAAATCATCCTGCGGACTATTGAACGGCAAGCCCATATTTTCAATGGAAATGACACCTTGCGAGCGTGTAGCTGAAAAAAGGTCGAGCTTTCCCAAGCCGGGATGACCGTCAGAAGCAAAGTAAAGCTTGCCGCCTTCCGCTACGTACGGAAACATTTCATCGCCAGCCGTATTGATGTCCTTGCCCATGTTTACAGGCTTGCTGAAACGTCCGGAAGCATCCATATTGGTACGGTAAAGATCAATTCCGCCTGCACCGCCAGCGCGGTTGGAAGCAAAATACAGCGTTTTGCCATCGCGGGAAAACGCAGGCGATCCGTCCCATGCCAGAGAATCGTTTATAGGCAGAATGGCAGGAACAGTCCATTGTCCGTTTACATTACGGCTTAGATAAAGATCTACGTCTGCTGTGCCTTTCTTCTTGCCGGTATTTCCGCGTGCAAACACAAGCGTTTTTCCATCCGGAGAAAACGCGGGAGAACCTTCATTGGCATCCGCATCAAAAATATCCTTGCTTAATAATACCGGCGTTCCCTGCGTGGATCCTGCATTTTCTGAAATGGATACTTTGTACAAGCCGAGCATAGGCTGACCGTTATTTTTATAAATCTTTTCTTTTTTAGAGGAAGAAAATACAAGTTCGTTTCCCAAAACAGCCGGTGAAAATTCGGATGCAGCCGTATTAAGCGGAATGCTTTTCAGTTCCACATTGGTTTTTTCGGTTTTCAAACGATCCACAATTTTGAGTACTTCTATTTCACGGGCTGCTCTTTCCTGCAGATTCTGAGGAACGTTAGTCATCTTGGACAGCAAGGCAAACTGATTTGCGGCTTCGTCATACTGGCCGGCAGTTTTCAATGCATAAGCATACTGAAACTGTGCATCAAAGTTATTCAAGCCGCCTTCCATTGCTTTTTTATAATAAGGGATGGCTTCCTTGAAGCGGTTTGAAAGCCTGTACGACTCGGCAATCAGATAATTGGTTTGTACAGGTTCAACATTTTCCTCAGCTGCCTTTTGAAATCCTTTTATAGCCAGATCATATTCTCCGTTGGCAAATTTCTTTTGTCCGTCTTTATAGGCTTGCATCGCCGAATTGCAGCCGGACAAGTAGATACTGATGGTGAAAAGAAGAAATACGAGGGTAAAATTACTCCGTAAAAGTTTCATAATGTAAAGTATAAAAACAAAGGATTCGACGCGTATAAGGGCTTTGAATGACAATACTAATAAACTAACGTTTGGAAATAAAATTATGGATATGATGCACCAAGATTTTTATTATGTAAATAAACATGCATAGCAAGTATCCGGTTTGGCCGTGCAGCAGGCAATATAGGAGTTTACAACAGTTTTTAATCAATATCCCGTTTGTTTCAGACTTTCTTGTAAAAAAAAATACTAACGTTTTGTAAATCAAGCTCAGTCTGTTACTTTTGCACTCCGATTTTTCGGGAAAACTGTTTATAGAACAATAGACTGGTTTATTAACCAAGTCAAAATCAATTTGTTAAATGCCAACTATTTCACAATTAGTCCGTAAAGGTAGAGAGACCATTACATGGAAATCAAAGTCGCCGGCTTTGGATTCCTGCCCTCAGCGTAGAGGTGTGTGTACCCGCGTGTACACGACAACGCCAAAGAAACCGAACTCGGCGCTTCGTAAAGTGGCCCGTGTGCGTCTTTCAAATAATAAAGAAGTTAACGCATATATTCCCGGAGAAGGTCACAATCTTCAGGAGCACTCGATCGTATTGATCCGTGGCGGCCGTGTTAAGGATTTGCCGGGTGTTCGTTACCACATCATTCGTGGTGCACTGGATACTGCAGGTGTAAACGGACGTAAGCAACGCCGTTCGAAGTATGGTGCCAAACGTCCGAAACCAGGACAGGTTGCAGCAGCGCCAACAAAAGGTAAGAAAAAATAAAAAGTAACTCTCTCTGCTTTTATTAAGGAATTAATCTGATAAAAGGGAAGTAATCCCGGAGTTTGTCCGGGGTGAATAAGTTGCAAAACGAAACCTCGTGTAAATATTTAAGACAAAATGAGAAAGTCGAAACCAAAGAAAAGATATATCCTTCCTGATCCGAAGTTCAGGGACGTACAGGTTACAAAGTTCGTTAACAACCTGATGTTTGAAGGAAAGAAAAGCATTGCATTTACCATTTTCTATGATGCACTGGAGCTTGTTGAGAAAAAAACAAGTGAAAACGGCCTAGAAACATGGAGAAAAGCACTTAATAATGTAACGCCTTCTGTAGAAGTGAAAAGCCGCCGTGTAGGTGGTGCTACTTTCCAGGTTCCAACTGAAGTACGTCCGGAGCGTAAGCAGTCGCTTGGAATGAAATGGTTGATCAACTATTCACGCAAGCGTGGCGAAAAAACAATGGTTGATCGCCTTGCAGGTGAAATCATTGCAGCTGCAAAAGGCGAAGGTGCTGCTGTTAAAAAGAAAGACGATACCCACCGTATGGCGGATGCAAACAAAGCATTCTCGCACTTTAGGTTCTAAGAACTGCGGATTATTTATAATGAGCCGGATTCTGTTTTGCAGAATTCGGCTTTTTTTATGAAGGCTGGCAAACAGTAATGTGAAGTTGAATTGCTTTAAGCGCCAAAATCATAGTGAATTCAATAACTCCTGTATGACTTGCAATTGTAACAATCCAGAAGCCGCTGTGAAAGTTGATTCAAATGCAGTAAAGTTTTTGGAATTCAATGGATTTGTGAAAAAAATAACTTTCGCACAATTGTTTTTGTAACTAATAATTAATACTTTTGCGCTCTGAATTTTTGAAAGTGTTTGTTAGAATTGCTTTTAAAAGCTCATGCTTCTGATTGTATTGCACATCGAATATAATATAACACATCACCATCTGTCATGGCACGTGATTTAAGATTAACAAGAAACATTGGTATTGCTGCGCACATTGATGCGGGTAAAACAACCACAACGGAGCGTATCCTTTATTACGCAGGGGTAAGCCACAAGATTGGTGAGGTACATGATGGTGCCGCAACGATGGACTGGATGGAGCAGGAGCAGGAGCGTGGTATCACCATCACATCTGCCGCAACAACGGTTAACTGGAATTATCGTAACGAAAAATATCATATCAATATCATTGATACACCTGGCCACGTGGATTTTACTGTTGAAGTAAACCGGTCACTTCGTGTATTGGATGGTCTTGTTTTCCTTTTCAGCGCTGTTGACGGTGTTGAGCCACAGTCGGAAACGAACTGGCGTTTGGCTAATAACTATAATGTAGCACGTATCGGATTCGTAAACAAAATGGACCGTTCCGGTGCTGACTTTCTTAAAGTTTGTACGCAGGTAAAAGAAATGTTGGGCAGCTACGCTGTTCCTCTGCAGTTGCCTATCGGCGCAGAAGATTCATTCAAAGGTGTTGTTGACTTGGTTAACTTCCGTGGAATTGAATGGAACGAAGCTGATAAAGGAATGACGTTTACTGAAGTTCCTATTCCGGATGATATGGTTGAAGAAGCAACGATGTGGAGAGAGAAATTGCTCGAAGCAGTTGCAGAATTCGATGATACATTGATGGAGAAATATTTTGAAGATCCAAACTCTATTACGGAAGATGAAATCCTTGCTGCGTTGCGTGCTGCAACCATCAGCATGAAAATCGTTCCGATGGTATGTGGTTCTTCTTTCAAAAACAAAGGCGTTCAGACAATGCTTGACTATGTGATGGCTATTTTGCCATCTCCTCTGGATCGTGAAAGCATCATCGGTACAGATCCTCGTTCAGGCGAAGAAATAAGCCGTCAGCCTTCTGAGAAAGATCCATTCTGTGCATTGGCATTCAAAATTGCAACGGACCCTTATGTAGGACGTCTTTGCTTTATTCGATCTTACTCGGGTGTGTTGGAATCCGGTTCTTACGTTTTGAACAATCGTTCAGGAAATAAAGAGCGTATTTCACGTATATTCCAGATGCATGCTAACAAGCAAAATCAGATTGATAAGCTGGAAGCAGGTGATATCGGAGCTGTTGTTGGTTTTAAAGATATTAAGACCGGAGATACATTATCCGATGAAAAAGCACCAATTATTCTGGAATCCATGGTATTCCCTGAACCGGTAATTGGTTATGCAATCGAGCCTAAGAAAGCTGCAGATAGCGATAACTTCTCGAAAGCTATTACAAAATTGATCGAAGAAGATCCGACACTTCAGGTTGAAAGTAACGAAGAAACTGGTCAGACGATCATTAAAGGAATGGGCGAGCTTCACCTTGAAATTATCATTGACCGTATGCGTCGTGAATTTAAAGTTGAAGTAAACCAAGGAGCTCCACAAGTTGCTTACAAAGAGATTTTAACCAAGAACTTTGAGCACCGTGAAGTTTACAAGAAACAAACGGGTGGTCGCGGTAAATTCGCCGATATCGTATTTGAAATCGGACCGCGTGATGATAATGAAGAAGGAAAAGAGCCTAAAACCGGTTTGCAGTTTGTAAATGAAGTAGTGGGTGGTGCTATTCCTCGTGAATTTATTGCTCCGGTTCAGAAAGGGTTTGAGGCTGCTATGATAAATGGTGCACTTGCCGGATATCCTTTGGATTCCATGAAAGTAAGATTGTTCCACGGTTCATTCCACGATGTCGATTCAGATTCACTTTCTTTTGAATTGGCAGCTAAGATCGGTTTTAAAGAAGCTGCACGTCATGCAGGATCTAAACTGATGGAACCGATTATGCATGTTGAAGTTCTTACTCCTGATGAATACACCGGTCCAATTACAGGTGACTTGAACCGTCGTCGCGGAATTATGAGAGGTATGGATTCACGTAACGGAGCTCAGGTGATCAAAGCAGACGTTCCGCTTTCAGAATTGTTTGGCTATGTTACTGATTTGCGTACGATGTCTTCCGGACGTGCAACTGCATCCTTGACTTTCGCATATTACGAAATCGTGCCAAACAACATTGCAGAAGCAGTAATTGAAAAATCAAAAGGCTTGGTTAAAGCATAAAGGAAATAACAGATCTGTTAAAAGCGAAAGCGATTAACATATCTTTATATATAAACTTGTGAAGTAAATGGTTCTTTCACAGGTGAATTGCCGGAATAGTTTTCAGGCAAGTATTCTTAGAACCGGAACTAATAAAAATCATGAATCAAAAAATCCGTATTAAGCTTAGATCTTTCGATCATAATCTGGTTGACAAATCGGCTGAAAAAATTGTTAAGGCTGTTAAAGCAACGGGCGCTGTTGTTAGTGGTCCAATTCCTTTACCAACTAAGACTGAAAAGTTTACTGTGCTTCGTTCTCCACACGTAAACAAAAAATCACGTGAGCAATTTCAACTTTGTACTTATAAGCGCTTGGTTGACATCTTTTCTACAAGTGCAAAAACGGTAGATGCATTAATGAAGCTTGAATTGCCAAGTGGCGTTGATGTAGAAATCAAAGTTTAGCTTTAATAAGTTTAATTACTTAAGCTAATAACATATAAATTGGATGAAGGTCCGGGTTTCTGGAAACCACATCTGAACTCAAAAGGCAGAATCGTGATATGCTTTGCCATATCATTCCCGCTTTTTAAAAAGAGGTCAGATGGTTTATTCATCTGACCTTTTTTGCTGATAATCAGCGAGAAATATTTTTTAACTGCTTGGATACTAAAAATTGATTTTTTACCTTTGCAGTCCGTTTTAAAGAATAAGGGTTTACCTGCTAATTTTAATTTCAAAACATGTCTGGTTTAATTGGTAAGAAAATCGGAATGACTAGTTTGTACAATGCTGACGGGCAGGCTCTGGCATGTACTGTGATTCAAGCTGGTCCTTGTGTTGTAACACAAGTTAGGTCCGAAGAAAAAGATGGCTACAAAGCTATTCAGTTAGGGTTTGGAGAGAAAAAAGAAAAAAATTCTTCCCAGCCTTTGATTGGCCACTTCAAAAAAGCTAATACAACTCCTAAGCAAAAATTAGTTGAGTTCAAAGAGTTTGAAGTGGAACATGAACTTGGAACTTCAATATCTGTTCAGGATATCTTTGAAGAAGGTGAGTTTGTTGATGTTGTTGGATCTGCAAAAGGTCGTGGTTTTCAAGGTGTGGTTAAGCGCCATGGTTTTGGTGGAGTAGGAGGCCAGACACACGGTCAGCACAACAGAGCACGTCACCCAGGTTCGATTGGTGCTTGTTCATTTCCATCTCGCGTGTTTAAAGGCATTCGTATGGGTGGACGTATGGGTAACAATCGTGTAAAGATTCAGAATTTGCGTATTCTGAAAGTTATTCCTGAGCAAAACCTTTTAGTTGTTAGTGGCTCAGTACCTGGTTCAAAGAATTCTTTTCTAATCATTGAGAAATAGTACCAATGGAACTATCCGTAATTAATATTAAAGGAGAAGATACCGGTAAAAAGGTAAATGTGTCAGAAGAGATTTTCGGCATAGAACCTAATACCCACGCGATCTATCTCGATGTAAAGTTGTACCTGGCTAACCAACGTCAGGGAACACACAAGTCCAAAGAACGTGCAGAAGTTAATCACTCTACACGAAAAATCAAACGTCAGAAAGGAACAGGCGGAGCTCGTGCTGGTAGCATTAAATCTCCTGTATTTGTAGGTGGTGGTCGCATATTTGGACCAAGACCACGTGACTATGGTTTCAAAGTCAACAAGAAGGTAAAGGTTTTAGCTCGTAAATCTGCATTTTCGGCAAAGGCTAAATCTGATGCTATTTCAGTTCTCGAAGCATTTACTTTTGATGCTCCAAAGACCAAATCGTACCTGAACGTACTGAATTCACTTGCATTAGTGAACACAAAGACGCTACTGATACTTCCAGCAATTGACAGCAATGTATATCTGTCCAGCCGTAATATTCCGAAAGCCAAGGTTACGACGGTTGATGCAGTAAATACCTATGATCTTATGTATGCGGATCGTCTTCTGATTAGCGAATCTGCACTATCTATTTTGGAAACCCAATTGAACAAATAACAATGAGTGTACTGAAACGTCCGATAATAACTGAAAAGGTAACGGCTCAGGGTGGTCAAGGAAAATACGCTTTTGAAGTGTCTCTTACTTCGAATAAGGTAGAGATTAAAAAAGCTATTGAGAAACTGTTCGGGGTTACCGTAGAGAGTGTGCATACAATGCGGAGCATTGGTAAAAGCAAATCCCGTACTTCGGGTGGAAAATTTGTAAGTGGAAAGACTTCAACTATCAAAAAAGCTATTATAACTGTAGCTGAAGGTGAGATCATCGACATTTACGGTGAAGCATAAAATAGTTGGGCGATTTAAATCTTTGAAGAGATAATAGCAAATGGCAGTTAAAAAATTAAAACCAACAAGTGCTGGTCAGCGTTTTCGCTCGGCTCCTACATTCGAGGAGATTACTACTGCGAAACCTGAAAAGAGTCTTCTGGAAACCATCAAAAGAACCGGTGGTCGCAATAGCCAGGGACATCGTACCATGCGTCATATAGGAGGTGGTCATAAAAGGAAGTATCGTGTAATTGATTTTAAAAGAAATCGTTTTGATGCACCTGCTCAGGTTTTGACTATTGAGTATGATCCAAATCGTTCAGCTCGTATTGCTTTGGTACAGTATGAGGATGAAGAAAAAAGATATATTATTGCACCAAACGGCTTGAAAGTAGGTCAGGCAATTGTTTCAGGAAGTTCAGTAGCTCCGGAAGTTGGAAATGCTCTCCCTCTTAGTGCCATGCCAATTGGTACAATCGTACACAATATAGAATTGACTCCTGGTAAAGGTGGACAATTTGCACGAAGTGCAGGAGCTTATGCTCAGCTTGTAGCACGTGAAGGTAAATATGCAGTTTTGAAAATGCCTTCGGGTGAGATGCGAATGATTCTTTCTACATGTATCGCAACAGTAGGAACAGTTTCCAATGCAAGTCATATGAATGTGGCACTTGGAAAAGCAGGTCGTAGACGTTGGTTAGGTCGTCGTCCACGCGTTCGCGGTGTTGCAATGAACCCTGTGGATCACCCGATGGGTGGTGGTGAAGGCCGTTCTTCGGGAGGCCAGCCTCGTTCTAGAAATGGACAATTTGCAAAAGGTCTTAAAACACGTGACCGCAACAAGCATTCTGAGAAATTGATTATCAGCCGTCGTAAAAAATAAAATTATAACATGGCACGCTCATTAAAAAAAGGACCATATATCGATTTTCGTTTGGAAAATAAAGTTCAGGTAATGAACAGTGCTTCCCGGAAATCAGTAATTAAAACATGGTCTCGGCGCTCAATGATATCGCCTGATTTTATCGGGCATACATTTGCGGTACATAATGGAAATAAATTCATACCTGTATATGTTACTGAAAACATGGTAGGTCACAAACTGGGTGAATTTTCTCCTACACGCAATTTTCGTGGACATACTGCAAAAAAAGATAAAGGAAGAAAATAATTAGTCGTCTATAGCTGGTTCTCAAAGAACAAGCCTATATCTGAAAGAACATGGAAGCAAGAGCTATATTAAAGGATGTACCTACTTCTCCTCGCAAGATGAGACTAGTAGCCGACATGATTCGCGGACAGAAGGTCAGCAAAGCACTAGCGCTTTTGAAGTTTCAACCAAGAGCTTCTTCGCCTGTTTTGCATAAAGTTTTGCTTTCTGCAGTTGCAAATTGGCAACAATTAAACGAAGATGCTAAGTTGGAAGACTCTGATCTCGTTGTAAAAACCATTTTTATAGATGGTGGACGTATGTTAAAGCGCCTTCGCCCTGCTCCGCAAGGCAGAGCACATAGAATTCGCAAGCGTTCAAATCATATTACAATAGTTATTGATGATGCATCGACTGCTATTGTAAGTGAAGATAAACAAGCAGTTAATACTGAATCATAAGTAAACGATCTATATCGAATGGGACAAAAGGTAAATCCTATAGGTCTGAGACTAGGAATTGTTAGAGGTTGGGAGTCAAGTTGGTATGGAGGCAAAGATTTCTCTGACAAGCTAGTTGAAGATGAAAAAATCCGCAACTACATTAAAGCACGTATCCCAAAAGGATCAATCTCTAAAGTAGTTATTGAAAGAACTTTAAAGCGTATTACTCTTACAATACATACTGCTCGTCCAGGAATTGTCATTGGTAAAGGTGGTAGTGAAGTTGATAAGATTAAAGAAGAGCTTAAAAAGATTACAGGAAAAGATGTTCAGATCAATATTTATGAAATCAAACGTCCTGAAATTGATGCAAAATTAGTTGGTGAAGCAATTGCTCAACAGTTACAAGCTCGTATTTCCTATCGTAGAGCTATGAAACAATCGATTGCTTCTGCTATGCGTGTTGGGACTCAAGGGATCAAAATTCGTCTGGCGGGTCGTCTTGGAGGTGCAGAAATGGCTCGTACGGAAGAGTACAAAGAAGGCCGTATTCCTTTGCATACTTTAAGAGCTGATATTGACTATGCTATTTCTGAAGCACAAACTATCTATGGAAAAATAGGTATCAAAGTGTGGATTTTCAAAGGAGAGTTGTACGGTAAGCGTGATCTTACACCAAGTGCAGCAACTGCTGCATCAGAAAGAGCAGAACGCGGAGGAAACGAGCGTAACGCTGGACCAGGTAATGATCGTGGAGGTAGAGACAGAAGAGGCGGGGGCCGTGGTGACGGAGCACGTCCGGGTGGCGGTGAAGGTGGAGGTAGCAGCGAAGCTGACCGCCGCAAAAGAAATAAGAACAAGAAGAAGTAATCAGACATTTTCCTGTTTAACAGGTATAAATAGATTTGAATCATGTTACAGCCGAAAAGGACAAAATTTCGCAAGCAACAAAAAGGAAAGGGGTCATATAACGGTCTGGCAACTCGTGGACATGAAATCGCATTCGGATCATTTGCTATTAAAGCATTGGAGCCAGGCTGGTTAACAGCACGCCAGATTGAAGCAGCCCGTATTTCTGTAACCCGTGCTATGAAACGCGAAGGTCAGGTTTGGATCAGAGTATTTCCGGATAAACCGATCACGAAGAAACCTGCTGAGGTTCGTATGGGTAAGGGTAAAGGTGCTCCTGAATATTGGGTAGCTCCTGTTAAACCCGGAACCATTATATTCGAAGCAACAGGTGTTGCGTTAGATACAGCAAATGAAGCATTGCGTTTGGCTGCACAAAAGCTGCCGATCAAAACAAAGTTCGTGGTACGTCGGGATTATCAAGAACAAAGTTAGTCCGTAAGTATTAAGAACATTAATTATTTAAAGCAATGACTAGTAAAGAAATAAAGAATCTATCGCAAGATCAGCTTAAAGAGCAGATTGCGCAAGAGAGAGAACGCTTATTGAGGTTGAAATTTGCTCATGCCATTTCACCTATTGAAAACCCTTTGCGTATTCGGACTTCGCGTAAGGAAATTGCAAGACTCTTAACCGAGCTGTCGGCTAAAAGTAACCAACAGTAAATCAGTTAGAAACAATGGAGGCAACAGTAAGAAATTTACGTAAAGAAAGAATAGGTAAAGTAGTGAGCAACAAAATGGAGAAATCCTGTGTGATCACTGTTGAACGTAAAGTGAAGCATGCCAAATATGGTAAGTTTATGACTAAAACTACTAAATTAATGGTGCATGACGAAACCAATGAGGTTGGGATAGGTGATACGATTCGTGTAATGGAAACACGTCCGCTTAGCAAGAACAAACGTTGGAGATTAGTAGAAATCCTTGAAAGAGCGAAGTAATTATGGTACAGCAAGAATCAAGACTGTCAGTAGCGGATAATAGTGGTGCCAAAGAAGTACTTGTAATACGTGTACTTGGCGGAACCGGCAAACGTTATGCATCAGTAGGCGATAAAATCGTCGTTACAGTAAAATCTGCTCTTTCTTCGAGCAATATGAAAAAAGGAACAGTATCTAAGGCTGTTGTAGTAAGAACTAAAAAAGAGGTTCGACGCAAAGACGGTACATATATCCGGTTTGAAGATAATGCTGCGGTTTTGTTAAATAACAATGATGAGCCACGCGGAACCCGTATTTTTGGCCCTGTTGCCAGAGAATTGCGTGAGAAACAATTCATGAAAATTGTTTCATTGGCACCTGAAGTGTTATAAGAAATAAGAATATTAAGTATTTCTTTAACTGATAAGAAATTACCTCAATGGAAAGTAAAAATAAAAAAGCACCTGCAAAATTGCATGTTCGTAGCGGAGACACAGTTAAGGTAATATCCGGAAATGCAAAAGGTGAAACAGGAAAGATCAAGAAAGTTCTTGTTGACAAGTTAAGAGCTACAGTGGAGGGCATAAACATGATTACCAAACATGTGAAACCTAATGCACAAAATCCCCAAGGTAGCATAGAAAAACGCGAAGGAGCTATTCATATCAGTAACTTGATGGTTGTTGACCCAAAAACCGGAGAAGCAACAAGGACTGGCCGTAAAGCGGACGATAAGGGTAAATTACAAAGGTATTCCAAGAAAACCGGGAATATTCTGTAAAAGCTGCCCGAACTTATATAGGTTATTATTTTAGTGGTGGGTCGGTAATCCACAATAACAATTCTCAAAATGGCACAGCCAAGATTAAAAGAAAAGTATTTAGGAGAAGTTGTTTCTCAGCTGAAAGATAAGTTTCAGTATAAATCAATCATGCAAGTTCCAAGATTGACAAAAATTGTTATCAATAAAGGTATTGGAGCTGCCGTAGCAGATAAGAAACTGGTTGACATCGGAGTTGAAGAACTTAGTCAGATTACAGGTCAAAAAGCTATTGCTACTATTTCGAAAAAGGCTGTTTCCAACTTTAAATTGAGAGAGAACATGCCTATTGGTGCAAAAGTAACATTGCGTGGAGACAGAATGTATGAATTTCTGGATCGTCTTACAACCATTGCAATGCCGCGTGTGCGCGATTTTAAAGGGATAAGTGATAAAGGTTTTGACGGAAGAGGTAATTACACATTTGGTGTAAAAGAACAAATTATCTTTCCTGAAATCAGCATCGAGAAGGTAAATAAAATTACCGGTATGGACATTACGTTTGTTACATCAACAAACTCGGATGAAGAAAGTTACGAGTTGCTGAAAGCACTTGGTATGCCTTTTTCAAACGCGAATAAATAAGGATAATATTCAATATTAGATATTTATCGAAATGGCAAAAGAATCAGTTAAAGCAAGGGAGAGAAAAAGACAAGAGTTGGTAGTGAGATTTGCTGAAAAGCGTACGAAGTTGAAAGCTGCCGGTGATTGGATTGGATTAGATAAACTACCAAGAAATTCTTCTCCTGTACGTCTACACAACAGGTGCAAGATCACAGGAAGACCTCGTGGTTATATGAGGAAATTTGGAATTTCAAGAGTTTGTTTCCGAGAAATGGCTTCTGATGGAAAAATTCCAGGTGTTACAAAATCAAGTTGGTAGGAATACTTTCAATTCTGATTTCAATTACTTAACTTTGCACTCCCGTTTTAAGGGGTGTTTAAACTAGGCATAAAAATGTTAACGGATCCCATAGCAGATTATCTGACTAGACTCAGAAACGCTATCAAAGCGAAGCACAGGGTTGTTGAGATACCTGCATCCAACATAAAAAAAGAAATAACTAAGGTACTTTTTGATAAAGGGTATATTCAGAGTTATAAATTTGACGAAGTAGGTCCTCAGGGTACAATCAAAATAGCTTTGAAATACAACCCTGTGACAAAGCAATCTGCAATTGTCAAATTGGAGAGAGTTAGTAAGCCTGGACTTCGTAAATATTCAGGTTCATCAACACTTCCACGTGTTCTGGGTGGATTAGGAACTGTCATTATCTCTACTTCCAAAGGAGTAATGACGGACAAGGAAGCTAAGACGCTTAATGTAGGTGGAGAAGTGTTATGTTTCGTGTATTAATATTATAAAGGTATTCAGGAAATGTCACGAATAGGAAATAAAGTTATAATACTACCTACCGGTGTATCGGTTTCTGTAGCAGATGGAAATGTTGTTTCTGTTAAAGGACCAAAAGGAACGCTTTCTCAGATTGTTGATAGTGATATCAGCGTCGAGATAGAAGGTAGCGAAATTAAGGTTAAGCGTCCAACTGAGCAAAAGCGCCATAAAGCATTGCATGGCTTATATAGATCATTAATCAATAATATGATCATTGGCGTTCATGCAGGATATAAGAAGGAGCTAGAGATTATTGGTGTTGGTTATAAAGCCAGTGCGGCTAACAATGTTCTTGAATTGCAACTTGGATATTCTCATAATATTTTCATGGCAATTCCGGAAGAAATTAAATTGACAACTACTTCCGAAAAAGGTCAGAATCCCAAAGTTATTCTGGAAGGTATTGATAAGGAATTAATTGGTTCTGTGGCTGCTAAAATCAAATCATTGCGTAAGGTAGAGCCTTATAAAGGTAAAGGTATCCGGTTCGTTGGTGAAGTGGTTAGACGTAAAGCTGGTAAATCAGCTTCTAAAAAATAGTGCGTAGCCACTAAAATGTTATAAACAAATTAGATAAGACTAAAGATGGCTACGGTTAAAGCAGACAGAAGACAGCGTTTAAAATACCATATTCGGAAGAAAGTAAAAGGAAGTACAGAGCGTCCTAGATTATCTGTTTTCCGTTCAAATACGAGTATTTACGCTCAGATTATTGATGATATTAATGGTGTTACTCTTGCAAGTGCATCATCCATAGATCTTGGAGGCAGAAAAGAGAATTCAAACACTGATGTTGCTCTTCAGGTTGGAAAGAAAATAGCTGAAAAAGCACAGCAGGCAGGTATTCAAACGGTTGTTTTTGATCGTAACGGATATTTGTA
Organism: Dyadobacter sediminis; assembly: GCF_005860765.1. Classification (GTDB taxonomy): domain Bacteria; phylum Bacteroidota; class Bacteroidia; order Cytophagales; family Spirosomataceae; genus Dyadobacter; species Dyadobacter sediminis. The sequence goes on from NZ_VCEI01000028.1 coordinate 209,374, forward strand.
TCATGGTAAAGTAAAAGCATTGGCCGAAGGAGCTCGTGAGGGTGGCCTGAAATTCTAAGTATAACAAAGACTATGTCTACAAATACAAAACCTTCTAAGGTTAACGAATCTGACTTGAAAGAACGCGTTGTAGCAATCAATCGGGTAGCAAAAGTAGTAAAGGGTGGTCGTCGTTTTAGCTTTTCTGCTATCGTCGTGGTAGGTGATGGTAATGGAGTAGTTGGTTACGGTTTAGGTAAAGCTAACGAAGTTACTGATGCTATTGCAAAAGGAATTGATGATGCTAAAAAGAATCTTATTCAGATTCCTATGTTAAAGCATACTGTTCCTCATGAGATGGAAGGAAAATTCAGTGGTGGATTTGTGCTTATCAAGCCTGCTGCACCTGGAACCGGAGTTTTGGCAGGAGGCCCAATGCGTGCTGTTTTGGAAAGTGCCGGAATTAAGGACGTTCTTGCAAAATCAAAAGGATCTTCTAATCCGCATAACGTGATTAAAGCTACTATTGATGCGTTGCTTAAAATGAGGGCACCACATCAGATAGCTTTCCAGCGTGGTGTTAAATTAGAAAAAGTGTTTAACGGATAATCTTTGGATTTCCTTTATTTAAAGTAATTATGTCAAAAGTACGCATTACACAAGTTAAGAGTACCATTGATCGTCCTGAAAGACAAAAACTAACCATAAAGGCACTAGGGTTAGGCAAGATAAACCGATCAGTTGAAAAAGAAAATAGCGATGCTATTGCGGGTATGATCCGTAAGGTTAGCCACTTGGTTAAAATCGAAGAAATTTAATATATATTATTATGAATCTTAGTTCATTAAAACCGGCTGCCGGCTCCATTAAAGTTGGAAAGCGTGTTGGACGTGGTCAGGGATCCGGAAAAGGTGGTACTTCTGCACGTGGACACAAGGGGGCACAATCCCGATCAGGTTACAGTCGTAAAGTTGGTTTTGAAGGAGGACAAATGCCACTTCAAAGACGCTTGCCTAAATTTGGGTTTAATAATATTAACAGAGTAGAATACAAGGCACTCAATTTGGATGCAATTCAGTCTTTAGCAGAAAAGTTGAATGTCAATGTAGTTACAATGGATTTGATTCGTGAAAATGGTTTGTGTGCAAAAAACGATTTGGTTAAAATCTTAAATCGTGGTGAAATATCAGTTGCAGTAGAAATACAGGCAAATGGTTTTTCTGCATCTGCTATCGAGTCAATTGAAAAAGCAGGTGGGAAAGCGGTTAAATTATAATCGTGCTTTCCTTAAACATGAATTATAGTTTACAAAGCTAATGTAAGCCCACGAAATGAAGCGATTTTTAGAGACTATAAAACACATATTTGCAATTGAGGAATTGAGAACTCGTATTCTCAATACTCTTTTGTTTATAACGATTTTCCGTTTGGGATCTTATGTAGCTTTGCCTGGTGTTGAACCTGATCAAATGAATGTTTCAACACAAGGGTTACTAGGACTATTAGATACTTTTTTAGGTGGAGCTTTTAGTAAAGCTTCCATCTTTGCATTAGGTATCATGCCTTACATTTCTGCTTCTATTGCGATTCAACTTTTGACAATGGCATTGCCCTATTTTCAGAAGATGCAAAAGGAAGGGGAATCAGGTCGTAAAAAGCTTAATCAAATAACACGTGTACTTACAATTGTTGTCACTTTGGTACAAGGTACAGCGTATTTAAATACCACTGTTCCGGATGAAGCACTTCTTGTATCAAGAAGTTTGTTCTCTATTTCTTCTGTTTTTGTTCTTACCGCTGGAACCATGTTTTGTATGTGGTTAGGAGAAAGAATTACAGATAAAGGTATTGGTAATGGTATTTCAATGTTAATTATGATTGGCATTGTTTCCAGATTTCCGGGCGCTATTTACAAGGAATTTGTATCAAGGGGAAGTGGACAAATTCTTTTGTTTGTTTTAGAAATTGTAGCTCTGTACTTTGTGATTATGGGAGCTGTAATGCTTACACAAGCAGTTAGAAGAATTCCTATTCAATATGCGAAGCAAGTCGTAGGTAACCGCGTTATGGGTGGTCAAAGACAGTATCTTCCGTTGAAGCTTAATGCAGCCGGTGTTATGCCCATTATATTTGCTCAGGCTCTTATGTTTATTCCTTCTTTGGGAGCATCTTATTTTGCCGAAAAAAGTGATTTTGCAAGCAACGTTGCTACGATTTTTGCCAATTATACTACTTGGCAGTATAATCTTCTTTTCGCTGTATTGATTATAATTTTTACCTTCTTCTATACGGCTATTTCGGTTAATCCTCAGCAAATAGCGGATGATATGAAAAGAGGAGGCGGTTTCATTCCAGGGGTTAAACCTGGTCAACAAACTTCTGAATACATAAGCTCTATACTAGACAGGATTACTTTTCCAGGTTCCTTGATGTTGGCAATAGTTGCTACTTTGCCAGCGTTTGCCAGTCTTCTTGGAATTTCGACGGATTTTGCTCATTTCTTTGGTGGAACTTCTCTTTTGATTATGGTTGGGGTAGTTCTTGATACTTTACAACAGGTTGAAAGTTATCTCTTGATGCGCCGATATGAAGGTTTGATGAAGTCTGGACGTGTAAAAGGTAGAACTGAAAGCGTCGCTATATAATAGGTAATGATTTATCTTAAGACAGAAGGAGAAATAGATCTTATTAAAGAAAGTGCCCAGATCTTAGGCAAGGCACATGCTGAGGTAGCTCTTTGGGTTAAGCCAGGAGTTACAACGGGTAAACTTGATGCAGTTGCAGAAGAGTATATCAGAGATTACGGTGGTGTGCCTTCATTTAAAGGATTCAATAAGTTTCCTGCTTCACTTTGTATATCTGTAAACGAAGTAGTGGTTCATGGAATTCCCGGAAGTTACAGTTTGAAAGAGGGTGATATAATTTCGATTGATTGTGGTGTAAAGCTGAACGGCTACCATAGTGATAGTGCATATACTTATCCAGTTGGCGAAGTATCAAAAGAAGTTAGAAATCTGCTCAGTACTACAAAAAAATCCTTGTATCAGGGAATTGATCAGGCGAGTGACGGGTTAAGAATGGGAGATGTAGGCTATGCTATTCAAAGCTACGTCGAGGAAAGAGGATATACTGTCGTTCGTGAGCTTGTAGGACATGGAGTTGGAAGAGATCTTCATGAAGGTCCCGAAGTGCCAAATTATGGTAAGCGGGGAAAAGGTATAAGATTAAAGGAAGGAATGGTTTTGGCAATCGAGCCAATGATCAATCTGGGAAGTAAAACAGTTATGCAGGAGCGGGATGGCTGGACTATTAGAACCACAGACAGAAAGCCTTCTGCTCATTTTGAACATACAGTTGTAGTGCGAAAGGGTAAAGCAGAAATACTTACAACTTTCGAATACATTGAAAAAGTAACGGCCAATACCAGCCTTATGGTCGAAGTATAGCAATTAAACCTACGAATGGCAAAACAAGCATCAATTGAACAAGATGGAGTAATATTAGAAGCACTTTCTAATGCAATGTTTCGCGTAGTTCTGGAAAACAAGCATGAAGTAATTGCACACATTTCTGGAAAAATGAGAATGCACTACATTAAGATTTTGCCAGGCGATAGAGTGAAGCTAGAAATGTCTCCTTATGATTTATCAAAAGCAAGAATAACTTACCGTTACAAGTAAGTTCCGGTTATAGGAAGTAACATATAAGTATATAGAGATGAAAGTTAAAGCATCAGTAAAAAAACGCAGTGAAGACTGCAAAGTTATACGCCGCAAGGGTAAAGTATATGTGATAAACAAGAAAAACCCACGGTATAAACAAAGACAAGGTTAATCATTATGGCACGTATTTCTGGAGTAGATATTCCCGATCGTAAAAGGGGCGAAATCTCACTAACTTATATCTTTGGTATCGGCCGTAGTTCCGCCAAAAAGATACTGGATAAAGCAGGTGTAGATGTTGATAAAAAAGTCATTGACTGGTCTGATGAGGAATCAGGTGCAGTTCGCGCAGTAATAGCAGGTGAATATAAAGTAGAAGGTGCTCTTAAATCGGAAGTGCAGTTGAGCATTAAACGTTTGATGGATATTGCATGTTATCGTGGTCTTCGTCATCGTAAAGGGTTGCCATTACGTGGCCAAAGAACGAAGAACAATTCTCGTACACGTAAAGGAAAACGCAAAACAATCGCGAACAAGAAAAAGGCTACTAAATAAACAGTGAGTGGTAGTATGCTGAATACTACACCTTATTCAACAAGCAATGGCACAAAATAAAAGAAAAGATAAAGCAAAAAAGAGAGTTGTTGTAGTTGAGCCTGTCGGCCAAGTACATATTAAAGCTTCCTTTAACAATATCATAATTTCTATTACTAACAGTAATGGTCAGGTTATATCCTGGGGTTCTGCTGGTAAAATGGGATTCCGTGGGTCTAAGAAAAATACTCCTTATGCGGCACAAACCGCGGCACAAAGCTGTGCACAGGTAGCTTTTGATCTGGGAATGCGTAAAGCAGAAGTCTTTGTTAAAGGTCCGGGTTCCGGCCGTGAATCTGCTATCCGTACAATTCAGAATGCAGGTATAGAAGTCACTACTATCCGTGATATTACTCCGCTACCACACAATGGTTGCCGTCCTCCAAAACGCCGCAGAGTATAGTTATTGCGCATAGCACCCATTCGTAATTTGGACACTGGGGTTACTGAATGGTTTCTTATTTATTAATTATCAAAATGTTTTAATGGCACGTTATACAGGTCCCAAATCAAAAATTGCAAGACGTTACGGTGAACCCATCATGGGACCGAGCAAAGCGCTTGCTAAGAAAAATTACCCTCCCGGAGTACACGGAAAGGGTCGCCGTTCCAAGAAGTCGGAATATGCTTTACAGCTTATGGAAAAGCAGAAGGTGAAATTTATATACGGTATACTTGAAAGACAGTTTCGTAATTTGTTTGAAAAAGCTTCTGTAAAAGAAGGTATCACGGGTGAAAATCTCCTGAAATTCTGTGAAGCTCGCTTAGATAATACTGTTTACCGCCTTGGTATTGCTCCTACTAGACGTGCTGCACGTCAGTTGGTATCTCACAAGCATATACTTGTAGATGGTGAAATTGTAAATATTCCTTCTTATTCTTTACGTCCCGGCCAGGTTGTAACTGTACGTGAGAAATCCAAATCTCTCGAAGCAGTTGCTGACAGTCTTGCTGGACACAGCTCCAAAGGATTCAACTGGCTCGAATGGGATGGTCAGCAACTGACCGGAAAGTTCGTGACTTTTCCAGAACGGGAACAAATTCCTGAAAATATCAACGAGCAGCTTATCGTTGAATTATATTCTAAATAATATCTTCTTATTACGGCGCGTCTGGTTTTCCAGACGTGCTTTTTGCCGGAAACGGCTTTTTTGCGATCGCAAAGGTAACGGTAGCGTGATCAACTATCATTTACTACTATAAAAGGAGCAAGGACTATGTCAATATTAGCTTTCCAAATGCCTGATAAGGTCGTCATGGAAAAAGCAGACGACTTTCACGGGTTGTTTGAGTTTAAGCCTCTAGAGAAAGGATACGGTGTAACAATTGGTAATGCGTTACGTAGGATTCTTCTTTCTTCTCTGGAAGGTTATGCCATTACGAGCGTGAAGTTTCCTGGTGTTCTTCACGAATTTTCATCTATCGAAGGTATAGTTGAGGATGTTACAGAAATCATCCTGAACCTTAAAATGGTTCGTTTTAAAAAAGTTTCTGATCTGAACGAAAGCAGAATCGTTGTTAATCTCAAGAATGTATCTGTTATTACTGCAGGTGATATTGGCAAATTTACGAATGCATTTGAGGTTTTAAACCCAGATCAGGTTATTTGTCATATAGATGATCAGAAAGAGTTCGAAATGGAACTTCTTCTTGACAAAGGCAGAGGATATGTTCCTGCAGATGAGCCACGTGCAAACGAGTTGCCATTTGGTTACATTGCTGTGGATTCTATCTATACACCAATTAAAAATGTGAAATACAGTGTTGAAAATACACGTGTTGAGCAACGTACGGATTATGAAAGACTTTTGATTGATATTCAGACTGATGGATCGATCCATCCTGAAGATGCTTTGAAAGGTGCTGCAAATATCCTGATACAACATTTTATGCTGTTCTCTGATCAAACAATGACGTTTGAAAAGCAGAAAGCTGAAGAAGACAACCAAGTAGATGAAGAAATGTTGAGAATGAGAAAGCTCCTGAAAACTTCTCTTTCTGAGCTTGATCTTTCTGTTCGTGCTTACAATTGCTTGAAATCTGCTGATGTCAAATCACTTGGTGATCTTGTAAGACTGGAAATTTCTGACATGATGAAATTCCGCAACTTTGGTAAAAAATCATTGACCGAGCTTGAACAGCTTGTAGCCGATAAGCAACTTACATTTGGAATGGATGTTGCCAAGTATCGTTTGGATGAAGATTAATTAAATATTCCATCATAAGTATGTATTCTGTAGCGCGCTGGCCGCAGCTCGAAGCAACTAAACAACAAAACAATGAGACACGGTAAGAAAGATAATCATTTAGGAAGAACAGCATCACACCGCAAGGCAATGCTGTCAAATATGGCTTCCTCTTTGATTCTTCACAAAAGAATTGAAACAACACTTGCCAAAGCAAAGGAACTTCGTAAATATGTTGAACCTCTGCTGACACGTGCAAAAGAAGATTCAACACACAACAGAAGAATTGTATTTTCGTATCTGAACGATAAAGAATCTACAAAAGAACTTTTTGGTGCTGTTTCTGATAAAATTGCAGCTCGTCCAGGTGGCTATACGCGTATTATCAAGCTGGGTAACAGACTTGGTGATGCTGCGGAAACGGCTTTGATCGAGTTGGTTGATTTCAACGATGCATTACTGCTTGCAAATGCCGACAAACCTGCAAAAACCCGTCGCAGCAGAAGAGGCGGAAGAAAAGGCGAAGGAACTGAAGAAGGTGTTGCAGTAGTGAAAAAGGAAGATCATCCAATCGTTGCAGAAACTGAACCTGAAGCAGAACAGCCGAAGACAGAAGAAGGAACAACCGAATCATCTGAAAATGCTGATAAAGAGTAAAATTTCTGGTGATTATATTACAATATGACTAAAAAGGGTTAAACGTTTTCGTTTAACCCTTTTTTATGGGCATAATTAATTAATTTTGCACCCGGTTTAATAAACCGAATTTTTTGTCAAATAGAAGATAAAAAGATTTGATAATTATGAGTCAAAAAAAGGAAGCTCTGCTGTTGCTTGAAGATGGAACCGTATACAAAGGTCTTGCTTTGGGAAAAAGCGGAACCACAGGCGGCGAGATATGCTTTAATACGGGGATGACAGGCTATCAGGAAATTTACACTGATCCTTCATATTACGGACAAATTATCGTAAACACCAACTCGCACATTGGTAATTACGGCGTTCAGCTGGAAGATGAAGAAGAATCAGCTTCGGTTAAGATCCGCGGAATGGTTTGCAATACATTTTCGCCAATTTATTCTCGCCACACTGCAGATTTTTCTTTACAGGAATATTTTGAAAGAGCAAACATTGTAGGCGTTAGTAATGTAGATACAAGACATCTTGTTCGCCATGTAAGGCAAAAAGGTGTGATGAATGCGATTATATCTTCGGAAATCCTGGATGAGAAGCTGCTGATGGAAGAACTTCTTCGGATTCCTTCCATGGACGGACTGGAGCTTTCTTCGGAGGTTACAACGGAGCAACCGTATTTTGTCGGAGAAGAAGCCGGCAGCCAGTGGAGAATCGCAGTTATGGATTATGGAATCAAAAAAAGCATTCTTAAAAATCTGACATCCAGAGGTTGTTACTGCAAGGTTTTCCCTGCAAAAACGCCTTTTGAAGAGGTAATGGACTGGAAGCCGGATGGATTCTTCATCTCCAACGGGCCAGGCGATCCGTCTGCTATGCTTTATGCCGTAGAAAGCGTAAATCAGATGATAAAAACAAGTAAGCCGCTTTTTGGAATTTGTCTTGGTCACCAGCTTTTGGCCTTGTCTAGCGGAATTAACACGTATAAAATGCATCACGGGCACAGAGGTTTAAATCACCCGGTTAAAAATCTGGTAACCGGACTTTGTGAAATTACATCTCAAAACCACGGCTTTGCAGTGGATCCCGATGCCATAGCTAGTCACCCGGATATAGAAATCACGCATGTCAATCTGAATGACAAAACGATTGAAGGGATCAGAAGAAAAGATTATCCGGCATTTTCCGTACAGTATCACCCGGAAGCATCGCCAGGCCCGCACGATTCTAGGTATCTTTTTGATGAATTTATAAAGCTTTTAAGAGCCAGTTAATATGAAATCCCTCCTGTAAAGAGGGATTTTTTGTTGTAAAATATAATCGAAACTTGTCAGAATAACCGGATTGGCACCTGTTAGGAATGTAAAACGGACTTTGAACAAAAAACTGCAAAAAACCTTTGAAAACCGGTGATTATTTTCCCGGATACAATCCGGTTTATAGTTACGTAAATTTCAGCTAAAGTAAATTGAGGTTTATGTATGACCATTTTTTTTGTGTTATTTTGTGGCGTTAACATATTCAATTCTAATCAAACCGCAAGCTGCAAATGAGTACGATTCAATCAGTACATGCAAGACAAATTCTGGATTCAAGAGGAAACCCAACAATAGAAGTAGATATTCGTACCGAAAATGGTTATTTAGGACGCGCTGCTGTTCCATCTGGTGCCTCCACCGGAAAGCATGAAGCCGTTGAACTTCGTGATGATGATAAAAGTGTATATGTTGGAAAAGGAGTTTTAAAAGCCATTGAAAATGTAAACGACATTATTTTCCCTGAACTGATAGGCTGTTCCGTTTTCGAGCAAAATCTGATTGACAAAATCATGCTTGAACTTGACGGTACACCAAACAAAGCAAAATTAGGCGCCAATGCGGTTTTAGGCGTTTCACTGGCTGCTGCCAAAGCAGCTGCGCTGGAAGCAAACCTTCCGCTTTACAGATATGTCGGCGGCACAAACGCCAATACGCTTCCTGTTCCTATGATGAATATCCTGAACGGCGGTAGCCACGCGGATAACTCAATCGATTTTCAGGAATTCATGATTATGCCTGCAAAAGCAGATACCTTTTCACAGGCGTTGAGAATGGGCGTGGAAGTTTTCCATACGCTGAAAACGGTTTTGAAAAGCAAAGGATATTCTACAAACGTAGGCGATGAAGGCGGTTTCGCACCAAATATCAAATCCAATGAAGAAGCCATTGAAGTAGTTCTACAGGCTATTGAAAAGGCAGGATACAAGCCGGGAGAAGAAATTTTCATTGCAATGGATGCAGCTGTTTCTGAATTTTATGAAGATGGATTGTACCACTTCAAAAAATCGGATGGCCGCAAGCTTAGCTCCGATGAAATGGCAGACTACTGGACACAGTGGGTGAGCAAATATCCAATCATTTCGATTGAAGACGGAATGGATGAAGATGACTGGGCAGGCTGGAAAACATTGACTGAATCGATTGGTAAAAAGTGCCAGCTGGTAGGCGATGATTTGTTTGTAACAAATGTAACGCGTCTGCAGCAGGGAATTGAGTCTCAGATTGCCAACTCGATTCTGGTTAAAGTAAATCAGATCGGATCGCTGACCGAAACGATCAATACCGTGAATCTTGCAAAGAGAAACAGTTATAAAACAATCATGTCGCACCGTTCCGGTGAAACTGAAGATGCAACGATTGCGGATCTGGCAGTAGCATTGAATACGGGTCAGATTAAAACGGGTTCTGCTTCACGTTCCGATCGTATGGCAAAATACAATCAGTTGCTGCGTATTGAAGAGGAGCTTGGCGAAAGCGCATATTTCCCTGGGCTGAAATTTTAATCAACAAAGAATAACCGGAGCCAAAAGCTCCGGTTTTCGTTTCCGGGCAAGCTGATGAAAAACGGATCATTCTGGACGTTGCAATCTTTGAAAAATTTCTATATCGCCACGCTTCTCGCATGGCTGGTCTGGATCTTGTTCCTTGACAATAACAACATGCGGATTGTCATGTCGAACAGAATGAAGATGAAAGAGCTGGAAAAGGAAAAAAGTATCCTGTTAACCAAAATCCGGCAAGTCAAAAAGGAAAGAAATGAAGTTTTCGGAAACCCGAAAATGCTTGAAAAATGGGCAAGGGAAAAGTTTATGATGCGCAAGCCCAATGAAGAGGTTTATGTAATAGTGGACGAAAATAATCAGCCTGTTGAGAGTAAAAAAGACGAGTAGCTTCCTGAAAAACTTTCAACATCAGATCATATTTAATTTTCATAACATTGAGCAAGAAAGTAATTCTCATCATCATGGACGGCTGGGGCATTGCCAAGTCCGGTGAAGAAAGCCGGTCAGCTGTTATCGCTGCAAATACGCCTTTTTACGATCGTATTCTGCAGGAGTATTCACACAGTAAATTAGAGGCCAGCGGTTTGGCAGTAGGTTTGCCGGACGGCCAAATGGGTAACTCAGAAGTAGGCCATACCAATCTGGGCGCAGGACGAGTGGTTTATCAGGATCTTGTAAAGATCAATCTGGCCGTTTCAGAAGGAACGCTGGGCAATGAACCTGCGCTTGTCAGTGCACTGGATTATGCTAAGAGTAACGATAAGAAAGTACATTTTATCGGGCTGGTTTCCGACGGCGGTGTACATTCCCACATTGATCATTTGAAAGGGCTTTGCAAAATTGCCGCAGATAAGGGAATGTCGAAGGTTTTTGTTCATGCTTTTACAGACGGAAGAGACTGCGACCCGAAAAGCGGACTTGGCTTTCTGACAGAACTTCAGGAATCCATGTCACTGACCAGCGGACAAATTGCAAGTATAACCGGACGTTATTATGCGATGGACAGAGACAAAAGATGGGAACGTGTTAAACTCGCCTACGATGCTATGGTGCATGCCGAGGGCAAGCACGTTCAATCGGGAGATGTTCTGAATGCCGTTAAGGAGTCGTATGAAGAAGGTGTTACAGATGAATTCATATTGCCTATTATTGCGACCAATCCGGACGGAATGCCGGTTGCAGTGATTGAAGACGGCGATGTTGTACTATGCTTCAACTTCCGTACAGACCGCGGAAGAGAAATAACAGAAGTGCTTACACAGCAGGATTTTCATGAGCAGAATATGCATAAGCTGAACCTTAAGTATATCACCATGACCAACTATGATGATACTTACAAAGGTGTTGATGTTATTTTCGACAAGGATAATCTGAATAATACATTGGGCGAAGTACTGGAAGCAGCAGGTAAAAAACAGATCCGGATTGCGGAAACTGAAAAATACCCGCATGTTACTTTCTTTTTTTCCGGTGGCCGTGAAAAACCGTTTGAAGGCGAAAGCCGTTTGCTTTGTCCGTCACCAAAAGTGGCTACATATGATTTGCAGCCCGAAATGTCCGCATTTTGTATCCGGGATATTATTGTTCCTGAACTGGTCAAAGAAGAAGTGGATTTTGTATGTCTGAATTTCGCAAATCCGGATATGGTTGGCCATACGGGTGTTTTTGAAGCAGCTGTAAAGGCTTGTGAAACAGTTGATCAATGCGTACAGGCTGTTGTTACAACCGGGCTGGAACACGGATATGCATCCATTATTATTGCAGACCACGGTAATTCCGATTACATGACCAATGACGACGGATCGCCCAACACAGCGCATTCCCTGAACCTGGTGCCTTGTATTCTGGTTGATAACGATCACCATGATGCGTTGAAAAACGGAAAGCTTGCCGATGTTGCACCGACTATTTTACAATTAATGGAAATTTCACAGCCGGCGGAAATGACAGGAACCAGCATTTTGTAAACTTAACCGTTTCAAAAGGTGTTGATTTCAGAGAGTCCGTAAATGGGCTCTCTGTTTTTTTAGTTGGCGTTCACAGTTGAATTTTAATTGCAAATAATGTATCGTATACCCAAGAACTTTTTACCGGCTCCGGATTCTAAGCATTATATAATTTTGATGATACTTGTTCTGGGCATTTTTACTTCCGGATGCGAAAACAGGGAAGCGGAAGAGAAAACAATTCACACATACTTTGATTTGAAGGGCCTGATTGAAAACAAAATTGTTTATCTGAATGAAAGAAAGCCGAAGGTTACCAAAACGATTATACTGAACGGCAAAAAAGAAGTAAGTTCAACCACGAAAATTGACTGGAAAAAAGAACTGGAATTGTTTGTTCAGGCTGACATTAATAAACCGGCATTCAAAAACAGTTATTCCACTATCAAAAAAAGTGCTGCGGAACTGGAATACGTGATTAAAAACGGAGAAGACCTGAATGTACGCTCTCTCAGGATCAAAATGGATACTTTGCAGAAACAGCCTTATTCTATTCAGGCACTGATCAAATCGGAAAACAAGATATACAAATCGGAAAAATACATTGAGTTGACTTTTTCAAATAAAAATAATGAATGGCAACCTGTTTCCTATTCTGTAAAAGGTTATCAAAAGCTGTTAATGATGGATCCCAAGTCGTTCGATATAGCTGCAAAAATAGGATTATAACAGGTTTGGTTTTTGTGAATGGTTGTTCTGTTGCACCATAATTTGGGTAAAGTTTCCACAAACGCAAATGCATAATGTAATTTTCCAAGTCTGTGTTTCCGGATTTTTTTAATTCCGCTTTTTATACGGAATCTGCCACAGTACGAGGTTATGCTTGTTTGTAGTATTGGTTTTATGCCGGTTTATGGCATTTTGGTTACATCTTTTCACATCTTTATTTTACCGGGCATACATTTGGAAGCTAAGTTGGTACAGTCACGAGACTTGAAGTGTTTCTTTTAACATGTAAACCAAACCATTAAGTAAATCTTTAAATCAATGCAACCAGAACAAAAAAATAAGCAAAGTATAGCATGGGCAATGGTAGTTGTCCTTGGATTAGCAACAGCTATGTTCGGCTATCTGTTTACCACACAAAAAAGTGAACTTACACAGCAGGAATCAATGGTTGTTGAAAAAGCCAGAGAATTGGCTATCACCAAAACTAAACTTGATTCTATTTCAACCGTTCTTGATTCCAAAATTGCTGAGATCGAAAGACTTGGCGGTGATGTAACAGAACTTACAAAGGTGAAAGAACAACTTGAAAAGGACAAGTTGGCGTTTAGCAGAAGCAAGAAAGTTGAAACTAACAAATACCTTGGAAAAATCAAGGAATACGAAAAGTTCCTGACCGAAAAGGATGAACTCATAGCGCAGCTGAAAGCCGAGAACGAACATCTGGTTGCTTCCAATGACTCATTGAGCACACATGTAGGAACACTCACAAGCGAGCGTGAAAGACTGGTTCAGCGTCAAGCAGAATTGACTGATTCCGTTGTTACTTTTACAGAAGCCAATAAAGAGCTTAGTGCAAAAGTAAGCAAGGCCGCTGCGCTGAAAGCTCAAAACCTGAAAATTCTTACTGTAAATTCAAGAGGAAAAGTAAAAGAAAAGGACGAATACAAATCCAGCCGAGTTGACAAGATCAAACTTGTTTTCAATCTTCCGGAAAATGATTTGACAGCACAGGAAGCCAAAGATATTTATGTAAGAGTACTTGATCCGGAAGGAGCTGTTCTGGCAGACAATGCAACCGGTTCAGGAGAATTTGAAATTGACGGAGCACCTTCGAAATTCACAGCACGTGAGTCCGTAGCATTCCAGAATAACAATCAGAAAGTTGAAATGTTATACGACAATTCTTCACAGTTCCGTCCAGGAAAGTATAATGTGGAACTATATGCAGAAGGTTATAAAATTGGTGGCGGAAATTTCACCATCAAGAAATAAGGAATAACTTCACACCATGCATAGCTATCAAAGGCAACTGATCTGTTCAGTTGCCTTCTTTGGTTTTAATAGGTAATGAAATCTTTTTTAAACTTTGCTGCCGTCAGGAAACTTCGTTTTGTTTGTTGATGACATCTATGTAAGTCCGCAGTTCTTTGGATCTTTCAGGGCCGACATCAGGAAATGACATATCCATTTTTTTGAGTTCTTCAACGATAATTTTGGCAACGGTCAGCCGCATATTCTTTTTATCATCCGCAGGAATCACAAACCAGGGCGCTTTCTTCGATGCTGTCTGATTGATGCAGTCTTCATAAGCCTGCATATATTCATCCCATTTATCACGGATTTTTACATCCTGTTCTTCAAATTTCCAGTTTTTGGAGGGATCTTCAATTCTTTCGATCAATCGTTCAGCCTGTTCTTCTTTGGAAACATTTAAAAAGAACTTGATAACCCGGATGCCGTTTCTGTAAAGGTATTTTTCAAGGTTACGGATATCGGCATACCTGTGTTTAAAAACCTTTTCCAAATCTTCGGTAAGTTCGACCGGAAGCCTTTGCGCATTTCGAAGAATATCCGGTTCCACTTTTACGACCAGTACTTCTTCATAATAGCTGCGGTTGAAAATGGTTATGGTGCCCCGTTGCGGCATTACAAGATTGGTTCTCCACAAAAAGTCATGGCCGAGTTCCGTTTCGGTCGGGCGCTTAAAGGAATGAATTTTAATTCCGACAGGATTTACGCCTGAAATAACGTTTTTGATTGTTCCATCTTTGCCGGAAGCATCCATTGCCTGAAAAATGACCAGCAAACCGTACCGGTTATGCGCGTACATCATGCTTTGCAGATCGTCCATTTCCTTTGCGGATACAATCTGCATTTCTTCATACTCTTCTCGGCTGTCGTAAAGATCCTTGAACCTTGTTTTGGCTTTCTTAATGTCAAATTTGTTTGTTCCGTCAATCCGGTACTCGTCTATATCAAAATGGGCCATGGTTTGTTTGTTTAATGCTGTAAGTTTTGCCTAATGTATCTGCATCAAAAAGCCTACCAGTTTTGAAAATGCAAGTCCTCTGTGGCTCAATGCCGACTTTTCCTGCATGGTCATTTCTGCAAAAGTCCGGTCAAAACCATCCGGAACAAAAATGGGATCATACCCGAAACCGTTTGTGCCTCGCCTTTGTGAAATGATCTGCCCATTGACAACGCCTTCAAACTGGTGATAAGCGCCATCCAGCACAAGTGTAATTACCGTGACAAACCGGGACTTGCGGTTATCATTATTCCAGAGTTTTTCAATCAGTAAATCCATATTGTCATCGGCATTCCGCTGAGGCCCGGCATAGCGAGCAGATTTTACGCCCGGTTCCCCGTTCAGCGCAGCAACTTCCAGCCCCGAATCGTCCGCAAAACAGTTGATACCAAAGTTTTTCCATACAAACTCGGCTTTGGCTCTTGAATTTTCAGCAATGGTGTCGTAAGGTTCAGGAATATCAGTTTCACAACCGATTTCGGATAAAGTAACCAGTTCAAACTGATTGCCCAGTAAAGCCTGGATTTCTTCCAGTTTGTGAAGATTGTTTGTTGCAAAGCAGAGTTTCATACCTTTTATCAAAATATTTTATACAAAAAAACGGCTGCTTTTGTGAAGCAGCCGCATAAAGTAAGATTTTTAATCCGTATTATTTTGCAGGAGGAGCAATTTGCGGTCCGGCAGCAGGTGCAGCGGGTCCTTTGCTAAAATCAATCAGCTCCATTTCAAACTGCAATACGGAATTGCCCGGAATCGGTCCGTAAGCTTCTGGTCCGTAAGCAAGGCCTGAAGGAATGATCAGCAAGCCTTTTTCTCCTTTTTTCATCAGCATGATGCCTTCTTCCCATCCCGGAATAACCATTCCGGCGCCAATCTGCAGGTCAAGCGGTTTTCCCTGGTTTTTTGAGCTGTCAAACTCTTTTCCATCCAGAAATTTGCCTGTATAATGAACTTTAACATTATCGCCGGCCGCAGGGCTCGGGCCGGAACCTTCAACCTGAGGAATATAGTACAAGCCAGAGGCCGTTTTGCGTGCTTTGGCCTTCAGGTTATTTTTGGCAAGATAATCTTCAATTACTTTGGCATCCACTCCTTTTTGCTTGCCGCTGGCTTCAGACTGCTGTTTCTGGAATTCTTCAGAAGTAAGTACGCTCAGGACTTTTACTGTAAAACTGAGTTCAGATCCTTTTTTAATCATCGGAGGCATTGGCTGCATCATTTTTGCAAACAACGTATCCGCATTGATCAGGAATTTGGCGCTGTCTCCGGCTGATAACATAGCCAGCCCTTCTTCAAAACTGCCTTTGAATGGCGGCGCCTGTAAAACCATTTTCACCGGATTGCCTTCTTTATATGTATCGCGGAGTGTGGAATCGCTTCCGTTTTTCAAAACCAGATGGAATGACATGATATCGCCCAGCTTCGCTTTTCTTGAATCATCTTCGTGTTCAAAAACCTGATATTTAAGGCCGTTTTCAGTAACCTGCGTACGATATTTGTTGCAAGCGGCTGCGAGAATAGTTATGCCCATCGCATAACCGATTGTTTTAAGATTCATTGGATTGTGTTAATTAAAAATATAGGTTAGATTCTGAAGTTATAATATAAGTTTAGTCAACGTTTAAAAGAGCTTCCTGGTATAAGGGCAGAATGCTTAAAAAAGTTGCAACCGTTTCATTGACTGTTTGTTCCGACCTTCCGCCCGACGCATTTTTATGCCCTCCGCCGTTGAAATAACTGCTTGCAAGATCCCTTACCGAAAATGTCCCGACCGAACGGAATGAAATTTTCACTTCTCCTTTTCTTTCGATGAACATGGCGGACATGACAACATTTTCAACCTGCAGTCCGTAATTGACGATTCCTTCGGTTTCGCCTGTACTCGAATTGAATCTCTGCAGTTCCGATTCGGTAAGCACCATATATGCGGTCCGGTATTCAGGCAGTACAACAAGCTTTTGAGAAAGTACATAACCCAGGAACTGAAGACGGGAAAGCGGTGCATTGTCATAAATCAGCCGGTGAACACGGCTGGAATCAAAGCCGGTCAGCATGAGGTCCGCAACGGCCAGATGAACTTCCGGCGTTACATTTCCGTGCCGGAACGAACCGGTATCCGTCATGATGCCCGCATACAGGCATTCAGCCATCGGTATGTCAAAAATAACGTTGGCCGGCTTGTTGTCTTCCAGTTCTTTAATAAGTGCATAAACAAGCTGTGCGGTTGCAGCAGCCGTGGTATCCCAGAACATCCATTTGGCAAATTGTTCCGGTTCCAGGTGATGATCGATCATCATTTTGGGCGCAGCAGCTTCCTGAACAACTTTTCCAAGATCCTTAAGGCGCGAAAGTGCAGAGAAATCGAGACAGCAAATCAGTGTTGCCTCTTCCATTTTCCTTTTGCATTTAACCTGATCGCCGGCCTTTTCATAAACGAGCACATTTTCAATGCCTGAAAGCCAGCGCAGATTGGCCGTGTACTCGGTCGGACTGATAACCGTTACATGGTGACCTTTTTTGATTAAATAACTTGCCCAGCCCAGCGAAGAACCCAATGCATCTGCATCCGGATCACGATGCGTCGTAATAATGATTTTTTGGGGAAGGGATAAAAAAGAGCTTAGCTCCTTAAAGGCTTGATTCACAATTATTTAATTCAAAAGAAGAATTTATTGTTTTTATTGAGATCGCAAAATTAATAAAACTGTTGGGATTTGCTCAATGTTAAACACTAAAGGCTGGTTATCAGTATATGTTTTATACCGCAGAATGGTTAGTCATGAAAGGATCGGAAATATAAATTGAAAAATTGTAGTTTTGCACCTGAACAAATTTAGCAGATTGTATGCCGACAAATAAAACTTTTACCATGATTAAGCCGGATGCCGTTCGGGATGGCCATTCGGGTTCTATTATCAAAATGATCGAGGCAGCCGGGTTCCGTGTTGTTGCTATGAAGAAAACACAGCTTACGCCGGAGCTTGCCGGGAAGTTTTATGAAGTGCACAAGGAACGTCCCTTTTACAATGATTTGTGCAAGTATATGTCATCCGGGCCAATCGTTCCGATTATTCTGGAAAAGGAAAATGCGGTTACTGATTTCCGTACGCTGATCGGCGCTACAAATCCGGCCAATGCAGAGGAAGGCACAATCCGGAAACTGTATGCAAAATCCATGGAAGCCAATGCCATTCACGGTTCGGATTCAGACGAAAATGCTGAAATTGAAGGAAATTTCTTTTTTGCACACATCGAGCAATTCTGATTTTCAACCATATAAAAGACAGGCCGGATTGATTTTTCAGTCCGGCCTGTCTTTTTAATACCTGACCACTACACTGTCAATAACATGGATTATGCCGTTGGCCGCATTCACATTTCTGATTATAATATCCGATTTGTTGACGGAAAGCGTGCTGTCCATTCTGGTGATTGACAAGGTGTTTCTATTCAATGAAACCTGAGAGCCGGGCGTAAGCTGTGAAAAGCTGAGCCTTTGTTTTGGTATGATATGGCTCCGCAGAAATGAACGTACAGAATCTTTCGGTAACCGGGTCACTGCATCTGAACTGAAAATGCCGGCTTTCCCGAATGAATTGTTATTGGGCGCAAAAACCGTTAACTCATCCGTCCTCAAAGCATCGCTCATTTCTGCATAAAGCATAACGTCGCGCAGAATGCTGAACTGCTCGTTTTCCAGAATTACATCCGTCAGCGTTTTGGGTTTTATCCGGTCATCATCATCTTCTGTACAGGAAAAAAGAGCTCCTGAAAACAGGACAGCAATTAAAAAAAATGTCAGATAGCGCTCTATGCAATGGTTTTTTTTCATAGCTTTCCAATTAGTTAGTTTCTGTAAAACTAATGTAAAATCTATCCTGGCAGAATTTCTGACCTGAATTTTTTAATCCTAATCCCAAAAAAGTTATGTTAAAATTGAGGCAATTGATTGTCGTTTGTGCTTCCGTCTTTTTTATCAATTCTGCTTTCCTTGCAGTAAAGGAACCAGCCGTCGGTCCTGAAAAAAAACCGGTAAAGCTGTTTAACGGAAAAGACCTGAAAGGCTGGAAAATCAACGGTACCGAAAAATGGTACGTAAAAGATGGCGAACTGGTTTGCGAAAGCGGTCCGGATAAGAAATACGGTTATCTGACTACCGAGAAGTTCTACAAGAACTTTGACCTTTCCCTGAAATTCCTGCAGGAAGCAAACGGTAACAGCGGCGTATTTTTCAGATCGACCGTGGACGGAACAAAAGTTTCAGGATGGCAAGTGGAAGTTGCACCACCAAATCACGATACCGGCGGTGTTTACGAATCGTACGGACGCGAATGGCTGGTTAAAATTCCGGACGAAAAAGAAGGCTTTCTGAAAATGGGCGAATGGAATACTTTGCGCATCCGCGTGAACGGCGACAAGGTACAAACCTGGCTGAACGGAAACGAAATGGTCGACTTCAATGATGAAAAAATTGGTGCTGCCAATGGTTCCATTGCCTTGCAGATTCATGACGGAGGCGGAATAAAAGTACGCTGGAAAGATATTATGGTCGAAGAACTATAAAAAAGCATATGCTTTCACTCCGAAAGAAAACAGGTTCATTCCGGTGAAACCTGCAGTTCGTCGGAAATGATTCCATTGCAGGCTTCATAGCTGATAGGTTTGTGTAAAAAAGCACAGATGCTGTCAGTTATGAAGCCTTTTTGTTTTTAAATCCTTTCAAACCCGTAAAAAATAACAATAAGATACTTTCCTGAATGTGTCTTTGACAAGAACCGAAATGAGCCCGGATGTCGTGTTAATAAGTAACGCTTTATCAGTATAAAATGGAGAACAAAGGAACAAAGCGGTTGCGTATGAAGGCCTCTTCACTGGACGGACGGGATTTCAGTAACATGGATCTGGAAAATGCAGATTTCAGTTTTTCCAGTTTAAAGGATATCAACTTCGATGGCGCCAATCTCAGGAATGCCAAACTTCGTTTTTCAGCACTGGACCGGACTACGTTCCGGAACACGGATCTCAGAAACGCAGACCTGAGTTTCAGCAGTTTGTCGGATGTGGATCTGTCGCAAGCCAGAGTGGAAGGAGCGAATTTCAGCTTTACTTCGCATCAGAAACCTTTGAACAAGATAGATTTCAATCTGATCGGTGCCATACAGAATCAGGGCTGGATCGGAACGCTGATCGCCATTGTGCTGGGTGCAATCATATTGTACGGGATCAATGCCATTGCTTTTTTTACCGCAGAGATTTATTACACACACGAACCGGTAAGGATCAAGTTATACCAATATCTGGTTTCGCAGAATATCATAGCCGGTGTATTTACGATTTTGTTTACCCAGCAATTCACCCTGTGGCTGGATATGCTTGTTGACAAGGTTTACATCAAGCATCTGATTCTTTCCGTTGCCATTCTGATCCTGAATAATGCGCTGAGTATTGCAATCTATTTCTTCTTTGGCATCAATCTTGTCCGTAATTACCGGATTATGTACCCGAACGAAGCCGCACAGAATGCGCCGTGGTACTGGTATATGTGGGGCGCCATTATCGTGGCCAATACATTTTATTATTTCAGCCGTGCCGGAAAGCAGATTTCAAGAAAAATTTCCGATCAGGAATATCAGCTGCTGAACCTTGAAAAGCTGAAAACCCGCGCGGAACTCGATGCATTGCAGGCCAGGATCAATCCGCACTTTCTGTACAATTCACTAAACAGCATTGCAAGCCTTGTTCACGATGATCCGGAAAAGGCCGAGGAAATGACTTTGTTATTATCCAAACTTTTCAGATACACAACTGGCCGCAAGACAAATGATTATTTTGACACCATAGAAAACGAGCTGGAAATGGTGGATACTTATCTGAAAGTGGAAAAGGTAAGGTTTGGTGACAGGTTGAAATTCAATGTGGAAGTAACCGATGCAGCGCTGAAAGTTTTACAGGTTCCAAAGTTTATCTTGCAGCCCATTGTCGAAAACGCAATCAAGCACGGCATTTCGAAAATGGCCGAACAGGGATATATTGTTGTGAAGATTTACGAAAAAGACAATTGGCTGCATCTTTGCGTCAGTGACAACGGGCCGGCATTTCCCGAAAATATGGGGGCCGGTTATGGGATCAAAAGCATTCAGGACAAGCTGAAACTGCTTTATGGTGAAAATGCCAGGCTTGAACTGCACAATGATCCTTACAAATCCGTCAATATTTCTATTCTGAAAACCGCAATCGACTCATCTCTGAACTGATCATGAACTTTCCGTTAAAAACCATACTGATTGATGACGAACCGCTTGCACTGAGCCGCCTGCGCAGATTGCTGGAAAAACATGCAGCCGTTTTTTATATTGTATCGGAAGCAAAAAACGGAGCAGAAGGATTGATCGAGATCAACAGGTTTGATCCGGATATTATATTTCTGGATATTGAAATGCCGCTGCTGAACGGATTTGAAATGCTTTCCAAGCTGACCAAAATGCCTTTGGTCGTATTTTCAACGGCTTACGATCAGTATGCAATCCGGGCTTTTGAAGAAAATTCCGTAGACTATTTGTTAAAACCGGTGGAAAATGACCGGCTGATCAAAACCATTGATAAAATTAGGAACATTATCAATGCCGGAATCAATGCAAACGGAAACGTGAATCCGTATTCGGAAAATCTGATCCGGTTACTGGAAGAAATGAAGCCTAAAAAAGAGATATTTTCACTTTCCGTAAAAACAGGCGACCGAATTCTGCTTATTCCGCTAACGGAAATCACGCATTTTGAAGCCGAAGAAAAATATGTTTTCTTGAATACGCTCGATGGACAGAAATATCTGCTGAATTATACGCTTACTTCGCTGGAAGAAAAACTGCCGCAGCATTACTTGCGCATTAGTCGTGCAGGAATCGTCAATTCACATCATATCAAAGAGATTCAAAAGCATTTTAACGGCAAGTTTATGGTTATTATGCGCGACCGGCGGGCATCCCAGCTTGCCAGCGGCAGTACTTACAGCGAAGCCATCCGTCATCTTCTTGATAATTAATTCGGTTACAGGATCTTCAGCTTGAAAATAATGATTTTGATGCCGTAATACTTATTCCTAAATTGCGCCCTGATTTTAAATTCCATTATAATTTTAAGGTTAATCTACTGTTCATCAGAAGGTTTAAGGTTATTCAGTGCACTTGGATTGCTGGAATTTTCCTGGATTCCGTAACAAAATGGGTTCAGACTGCGTATCGGTGAGAGACAAAGTGATTCCTGAAATGCCATTGTGATAAAAATTCCTCAGAATTGGTAAAAGCCTGAAATATTGTTCAATTGTTTGTTAAAAAAGGTTAAAGGGGTCAGGAATAATGAAGGAGCTCATTGATACGGGCAATCTGCCAAAGCACATCGCCGTTATCATGGACGGTAACGGAAGATGGGCCAAAAACCAGGGAGCAGCGCGCATATTCGGCCATCGCAATGCGATCAAGGCTGTAAGAGAAGTAACGGAAGGTTGTGCAGAACTTGGAGTTTCATTTTTGACACTCTATGCGTTTTCTACCGAAAACTGGGCACGTCCCGAGTTTGAAGTAAGGGCTTTGATGGAGTTGCTGGTTCAATCGATCCGGAACGAGCTTCCTACCATGCTCAAAAACAATGTGAAACTGGATACCATCGGAGATACGGAAAGTCTGCCGCGTAGTTGTCAGAAACAATTGAAAGAAGCCATTGATGCCACACAGCATAACACGGGCCTTAATCTGATTCTTGCATTGGGTTACAGTGGCAAATGGGACATTACAAAGGCTGCGAAAAAGATTGCGGAGGATGTTCGGAAAGGGATTTTACTGCCGGAAGAAATTAACGAAGATATTGTAGCAGCAAACCTTTCAACCAAGGAGCGTCCGGAAGTGGATCTGATGCTGCGCACTGGCGGAGACCACAGAATCAGCAACTTCCTGCTGTGGCAGCTTGCTTACGCCGAACTGTATTTTTACGAAGATCTTTTCTGGCCCGACTTCAGGCGTGAACACTTATATGAAGCAATTTTGTCCTATCAGAACAGAGAACGGCGTTTTGGGAAGACGGGTGAACAAATAAAAGAAAACAGTGCCAAGTAGAACAATATGAACTTTGTGAAAAATTTGAATAAACCATTAACACATCTTAAAGGTACTCTGGCCGTGTTGATGCTTTGCTGCTGCTTTTCGGCACATGCACAGCGTGTTGGCCTGGGCGCTTCACCAAAGCCTGCTGCGCCGGTGGCCAATATGGGAATTGATCCGGTAAATCCCAAGGAATATACCATAGCGGAAGTAACGGTTTCTGGAACCCAGTTTCTGGATCCGAATTCCATGGTTTCCATTTCAGGACTGAAACCGGGTGACAAAATAAGAATTCCGGGCCCGGCCGTAACTTCATCCATCAAGCGTATGATGGATTTCGGAACACTGGATGATGTGGAGATTCTGGCTACCAAAATTCAGGAGGAAAAGGTATGGCTTAACATTCATATCAAGGAAAGGCCAAGGCTTTACAAAGTGTCTTTTTCGGGAATACGCAAAGGAGAAAGGGAAACGCTGAATGACAAGGTAAAGCTGATCAAAGGCCGGGTTATAACGCCGACAGTCATCAAAAATACCCAGCTTGTCATCAAGAAATACTATATGGATAAAGGTTTTTACAACACCAAAGTAAAGGTGCTGCAGATTCCGGATTCGACAAGAGGGCAGGCAACGCTGAACTTTACGATAACTAAAGGCAAAAAGGTAAAAATCGAGCAAATCAATATTGAGGGAAATACGGCGATAAGTGATAAAATACTTAAACGCAAGATGAAAGGAACGAAGCAGAAAAGGATCGGCCGCCTTTTTAATCCTTCCAAATACATTCCCAAAAAATACGATGAAGACAAGGAAAAGCTCATCGCTTATTACCGCAAAAACGGCTATCGTGATGCTATAATAGAATTTGATTCGATCCGGAACGGTGACGAAACGATTAGCATTGACCTGAAAGTGGATGAAGGTTCCAAATACTTTTACCGCGATATAACCTGGTCCGGAAATTACCTTTATACGTCCAAATATCTGGGTGAAAGGCTCGGTATCAAAAAAGGGGATGTTTACAATCCGGAAGAACTTGACAAAAAAATCAACGGCATTCCCGGAGCGGATGTGAGCTCTATTTATATGGATGACGGTTATTTGTATTTCCGGATTGAGCCGACTGAAAAAGCCGTTGAGGGTGATTCGATTGATGTTGAACTCAGAATGTTTGAAGGAAAACAGGCAACAATCAACCGCATTCTGCTGAACGGAAATACCAAAACAAGCGACCGCGTTGTATTAAGAGAACTTTTTACATTGCCGGGACAAAAATTCAGCAAAACGGAGATCATCAATACGCAGCGTCAGTTATCCCAGATGGGCTATTTTGATCCTGAGAAAATCCAGATCAATCCGATCCCGAACCAGGCCGATGGAACGGTTGATATTGAATATACCGTAGAGGAAAAGCCTTCTGACCAGATTGAATTGTCCGGTGGATGGGGCGGATACATCGGTTTTGTAGGAACGCTTGGTTTGGTATTCAATAACTTTTCTTTGAAAAACATCCCGAACCGCGAAACATGGAGACCTTTGCCTTCCGGCGATGGACAAAAACTTTCATTGCGTTTTCAGGCAAACGGAAAGCAATACCAGACTTATTCACTTTCGTTCAGTGAGCCGTGGCTTGGAGGAAAAAAACCGATCAACTTCGGCGTTTCTCTGCAGCGGACTGTTTACAGAATGACGGATTACAATCAGTTTTATACGCAGGGACTGAATGGCGGCAGTAGAGGCCTGAACTATCGTGGCGGCTACTTCAATAACGGGATTACATTATCGCTTGGCCGTCGTCTAAAAGAACCGGATCGTAACCTGGTGATGACGCACTCGCTTTCGTATCAGCGATACAGGCTGGACGATCTGGACATATTCAGAATTGGATACAGTAACGGTGTGTCGAACAATATTTCATTCAATACCACCATTTCAAGAAATACACTAAGTGATTTTCAGTTTCCGAGAAGCGGAAGCAACATTTCGTTGAGCGGAACATTTACGCCGCCTTATTCTGCTTTAAGAAAAAAGAATTTTGTGGATAAAACCGATACTTACCGCTGGGTTGAATACCATAAATGGATGTTTGATGCCAGTTACTACGCTACAATTACCGGAAAACTGGTGTTAAGTGCACGTACGCACATGGGTTTTCTCGGTGCGTACGGCGACAAAGTAGGATACAGTCCGTTTGGACGTTTTATTGTGGGTGGTTCCGGACTTGCCGGTCAGGGTTCGTTCTCGCTGGCTGATCAGGATATCATTGGTCTTCGCGGTTATCAGGATCAGAAAGTGGGTCCATTGGCAGCAAACGGTTATCCGGCATCTGGTGGCGGTATTGTTTATAACAAGTACGTAATGGAACTTCGCTATCCGGTTTCACTGAACCCGCAGGCAACCATATTTATTCTCGGATTTGCCGAAGGCGGTAACAACTGGGGAACATATAAGGAGTTTAACCCGTTTGATCTTAAGCGTTCTGCCGGTGTGGGTGCACGTATTTTTATGCCTGCATTTGGTCTGTTGGGAATTGACTGGGGATACGGATTTGACAGAATACAAGGCGAGCCGAAACGAAGCGGTCCTCAGTTCCATTTCACCATTGGACAACAGATCAGATAATATCTGAGCCAGAAGTTTCGTTAAGAAGTTTGCAAATTGTTACCTCTCTGCCATGAAGAAGTTTTTTATTTTACTAGTTTTGTCAATTCTATGTGGATCAGCGTCATGGGCGCAGAAAATTGGTTATACCGACATGGAATTTATAACCAGTAAAATGCCTGAGTATCAGTTGGCCCAAACGGAAATGAAGAAATTTTCCGAAAAATGGGCAAAAGAGATTCAGGACAAATTTGCTGAAATAGACCGGATGCAGCGGGCTTATATGGCCGAAGAAATTTTGTTGACGGAAGATCTGAAAAGAACAAGGCAAAACGAAATAAAGGAAAAAGAACTCGAAGCCGGAGAATACAACAGTAAAATCTTTGGGATGGAGGGTTTACTTTTCCAGAAGAAAAAAGAACTGATGAAACCGGTTCTTGAAAAAGTGCAGAGAGCAGTAACGAAGGTTTGCAGCCAGCGGCGTCTTGACTTTATGTTTGATAAATCCAGTGACATCGGCATGCTCTACACCAATCCCAAACACGATTATTCGGATTACGTAATGGAAGAACTGGGAATTGATCCCAAGAACAACAAGTCCGGAAATGAAGAAAAGGCAAGCAGAACAGATGAGCCGGAACAGACACAGACGAAAGTACCAACACCAACACAGAACTCACCAAAACAAAAAAGTAGAACCAGTAAACTTAAATAAGTAACAAAGCAATGAAACAACGATTGATAGCTTTTATGGTCTTGATGGCCATTGTCACAACTCCTCTTTTAGCTCAAACAACCCCTGCAAGCGGACTTACAAAAATCGGTTATACCAATGTTGATTATGTAATCAGCAAACTTCCCGAAAGCAAAGTAATGCAGAATCAGCTGGAAGTTACAAAGGCACAGTTGGACAAAGCGTTAGGAGAGACATATAAAGAAGCACAGGAGAAATATGAAGCGTACCAAAAAAACGGTGCGAACATGACTGACGTAATCCGTGCAGATAAAGAAAAGGAATTGCAGAACTTGCAGACCAGAATTCAGGAAATGCAGAACAACGCACAGACTTCCCTGCAAACCAAGCAACAACAACTTCTGGAACCGATCCTGACAAAAGTGAACAATGCCATTCAGGAAGTTGGTAAAGAAAGCGGTTTCCTTTACATCCTGAACATGGATGCAGGACAAGGAACAACACCGATCATTTTGTTTGCAGCATCGGAAGAAAACAATGCAACCAATCTGATCCTGAGGAAACTGGGCGTAGATCCTGACAAAGTGGAGGCAGCAGCACCGGCAGCAACGGCACCGGCAAAGCCAGCAACTACTCCGGCAACAACGGCTCCGGCCACATCGACAACCACGCCCAAGAAAAAATAACAAAGGCGTATTGAACTTAAAATACCGGAGAGCAGTCTGTTTAATGACTGTTCTCCGGTATTTTTGCTTTGTAGTGATTTGAGTATAGGTTGGGTCTGGATTTGGCAGGAAGCATTTCTTTTCATGCCGAATCGTTTCTGGGACATATTTCAATTTTCAAGTATTCACAATGCTTTTATATAGGATTTGTTAGTTTTGCGTTAAGATCAAATATTCTTCACCCTTAGAATTAATTATATTTTTTGCGTTATGATTATCAAACACCTTCATAAAATACTGATACTTCTGACCACATTTTTTTTGTTTACCAAGGTTCAGGGACAGGATAGTATGAAAAGTTCTGTTGCCAGCCCTTTACAGATTATTGTCCCGGCCGAAACCGACTGGAATGTATTGCAGGAAGGAAAGGAAATCAATTTCCATTTACAGACGAAAGGTGGAAAAAGCGATTCCGTTACTTACAGCATCAGCAGCGGACAGGTCAAGGAAATGAATTTTGATTCAGCGGGACATTTTGTGTGGACACCTTCCTTTGATATAGCGGACCGTATCAATACTTCGAAATCATTCCCGATTGTGTTCGAGGCACAAACTTCTTCCGGTGAAAGTGCTTCACGCGAAGTTGTGCTTAAAGTAATGCATGTAAACCGTCCTCCTCAGATAGATGAGCTTCAACCTTTTTATGTGCAGTATAAAACGCAGAACGTATACAAAATAGATATGGGCGCAATCCGGGACCCGGACGGCGATCCATTTGTATTTGTTCCCATCCTGGAAGAAATGCCCGAAGCAATGAAAATGACTGCTGCCGGAGAAATTACCTGGGAACCTTCATTTGCGCAGTTTAGTATGCTTAAAAAAGGCCCGAAATACATGGAGTTCTATGTGGAAGACCAGCCGTCAAAGGAACGGACAAAAGGCCGTCTGAAGCTGGATATTACACAAATGGACCTTGCGCCTGATTTTACGATCATTCCGCAGAATTCGGTTATTTACAGTGCTGAAAACAACCGGATCAACCTGAGATTTACATTATCTGATCCAAATGGAGAGGATGATATCGTGACATTCAACTTTATTTCCGAAAACAAGAAAGTGCCTTCCGAAGCTCTGGTGAAGAATACGGCTACGAGCTATGAATTTATTTGGGAACCCGGCTATAATTTTGTTAAAGATCCGTTTGATACACTGGCTTTTAACATCACTTTTTATGTTCTGGATAAAGCGCAGAATAAAAAAGAACGTACTGTTCACTTTGTAATCAAGAATACAGTGGATGAAAGCGTTCGTGACAACTATGTTTATAATTTGTACCGTGGTGCTCTGGTAAATGCCTGGGGGCTTCTGGAACAAATGACGGAGAAAGAAGGAGAATTGAAAAAGGCATATTCCAAAGCTAAAAAAGGCAAAAGAAGCCGTTCTCTATTGAATGCTTCGCTTGGTGCAACGACGGGCCTGGCCCCGGTTGTGGCAACGGATCAGAATGTAAGAGGTTATA
This sequence comes from Dyadobacter sediminis, assembly GCF_005860765.1. Lineage (GTDB taxonomy): Bacteria > Bacteroidota > Bacteroidia > Cytophagales > Spirosomataceae > Dyadobacter > Dyadobacter sediminis. Next base: position 237,801 of record NZ_VCEI01000028.1, read on the forward strand.
TAACTACAATCGGAGGAACAACGGTGGCAACGGTTGGAACGCTGGAAGCAACCGAAGTAATCGGTAAATCCGTTAACGGGCTGCTCGACCGGTTCAACTATGTAATGCAGAAAAAGAATGAACTGCAGAACAAAGGAGATGTATTTGCAAGGGAATATTCACAGAAATCGGCAAGACGCCAGCCGGACTTTATCCGTAAACTGGATGAATTCAAATCATTGATGAACCTGAGCGGTTTGGTTGCGCTGGAACTGGATGCGAACTGGGAAAATAAAAAAGAAGCGACGGATACCGCGATCAAAAAGGCATTCAAGGATTTTATTCCGCTGACCAAGGATGATAATTAAGGTAAAAAGAGAGCTTACAGGCTCTCTTTTTTGTTTTCATCACTTTGGTTTTCTATGGCAGGGGTCGAAATCGGGGAAGGATTGATCTGGTCATCTGCGGCTGTTATCTGCTGGGATTCATCCTGCAAAATTTCATCCTTATGTTTGTTATAATCTTCCTGTTCAGAATGGCTTCCCGCTGACTGGAAGCTGCCCTGAAAGATCAGGATGCTGCATACACCAATGAAAATACAGGAATCGGCAATGTTGAAAATCGGGGTGGAGTAATATTGCCCGCCCCAGACCGGAACCCAGTCCGGAATAAATCCTTCCCAGAAATCAACAAAAATCATATCGATAACCTGTCCGTGAAACCAGGGTGTCGGAGAGCCATATGGCGCGTTGTTTAACAGAACACCATAAAAAGTACTGTCAATAACGTTTCCGACAGCGCCGGCAAGGATCAGGGTAAGTGCCCAGAGCAAGCCCTTTGTAGCACCAGATCGGGCAAGATGTACAAGATACCAGCCAATTGCAAACATGGCGATCAGACGGAAAAGCGTTAGAAACAGCTTGCCGTATTCGTGCCCGAGCTGCATGCCGAAAGCCATGCCCGGATTAAGCACATAATGAAGTTTCATCCAGTTTCCGATCAGTGAAATCTGACCTGAAAACCCGGGTTCCATATAGTAATGAACCAAGAGCTTTGATGCCTGATCTATAATGATAAGCAGTAAACTCAGAAGTAAAAACGGGGCCGGATTTCTGGATTGATTCATTCTGTTTTATAAACAATTGAAATTTAATAACGCGAAAGTAATAAGATAGCTATAAAGAACCACTTCTCCTCCGCTTCAATTCACTTTTAACCAGCAAAAACTCACGGCTGCTCTGGCCCGCAATAGATGTATTTTCTTCCGCACGGCGAATCAGATAAGGCAATACGGCATCAATCGGACCATAAGGCACGTATTTGGCAACATTGTACCCGGCTTTGGCAAGATTGAAGGAAATATTATCACTCATACCGAGCAACTGCGCAAACCAGATCCGGTTGTCATTCTGACTGATTCGCAATTTTTTCATTTTCAATGCGCAATACTGAGAGCTGTACTCATTATGTGTGCCGAGGCATATGGAAATATGCTCAAGATGATCCAGACAGAAATCAATGGCGGAATTGTAATCTTTGTCCGTAGCCTCTTTGGTAGCATGAATCGGGTTAAAATACTCATTTTCCCTCGCCCTTAGCTGCTCTTTTTCCATATATGCACCTCTGACCAGCTTTCCGCCAAGGAAATAACCTTTCTGGCGTGCCATCAGAAAAGCCGTTTTCAATGCATCCAGCGTTTCGTGGCGGTAAAGCTGATAAGTATTGTAAACGATTGCTTTCTCCTTATTGTATTTCTGCATCATTTCGTAGGCAAGATCATCGATAACGCCCTGTATCCAGCTTTCTTCAGCATCAATAAAAATGCGTACATCTTTCTCTCTGGCATACCTGCAGAGCCGTTCGATGCGTTGCCTGACCAGCGTATATGCATTTTGTTCCTGCTCTGACAGGTGCTCGTCCCGCTGAATTTTTTCCAGAAGTTCCGCCGAGGCAATGCCTGTAACCTTGAATACAGAAAACGGAATGGTATCCGATACAGAAGCCTTGTCAATGGTTTTCAGGATTTCCGCTGCGGTTGTTTCAAAGCTGGTTTCACTTTCTTCTCCTTCAACGGAATAATCCAGTATGGTCCCGATGCCTGAGTTGCCAAGCATTGCAATGGTATCATCACAATCGTTAATCGTCTCACCACCACAGAATTGTTCAAAAATAGTGATGCGGATAAGATTTTTTATGGGTAAGTTGAGTTTTAGTGCAAGCTTTATAAAAAAAGTGCCTAAATTTACCACTCGAGCCTGATTCATAAGGCTGAACAACCAGTAGGTTTTCCTGAGACTGTCGTCCGATTTGGATGCAAAAGCGACGGAAGTGTCTTCGAAAAATACAGGGATATGGTCTTTTGGTGAGAGATATGTCATTTTATTGAAAGTTTTTCTTACGTGAGTTTTTGTTGTAATAGGTAATCACAATAAGAAATTAAAAGGCACTTGAAGTTTTTGCTTTTAGATATCAAATGTACGGTCAATCCCAGAAATACACATAATACCGGATCAAAATATTACAGTTATCAATTTTTATTAAGGACAGTTTTTGAATATGAATGCTTCTTTAGATATCCTTCCGTTAAGCAGTTGGATCAATACCGAAGGTAAGCCTTTGGTAATCGCCGGGCCTTGCAGTGCAGAGACCGAAGAACAAATGTTGGAAACCGCAACCCAGATCAAGGAAGAAGGCTTTGCGCATGTGATCCGTGCCGGAATCTGGAAGCCGAGGACTCGTCCGGGTAGCTTTGAAGGCATGGGTGAAGCAGCTTTGCCATGGCTGCAGGCTGTTAAAAAACAGACAGGATTGCCCGTGGCGGTTGAAGTAGCAACGCCGCAGCATATTGAACTGGCATTGAAATACGGAGTGGATATTCTCTGGCTTGGTGCGCGTACAACTGTGAACCCGTTCAATGTTCAGGAACTTGCTGATGCCCTGAAAGGAATTGATGTTCCTGTTCTTGTAAAAAATCCGGTAAACCCTGACCTTCAGTTATGGGTTGGCGCCCTGGAACGTCTGAATCAGGCGGGTGTAAAAAAACTGGGTGCAATCCACCGCGGATTTTCAAATGCGCAGGAAACCAAGTTCCGAAATTCTCCGATGTGGAACATTGCCATTGAATTAAAGACTATTTTCCCTGAATTGCCTGTCATCGGTGATCCAAGCCATATGGCAGGGAAACGCGCCTATTTGTATGAACTGGCACAACGCGCACTGGACTTGCATTACGACGGTCTGATCATCGAATCGCACCGCGATCCGGACAAGGCGTGGTCGGATGCTTCCCAGCAGTTAACACCCGCTTCCCTGAGCCAGATGCTGCATGACCTGCATGTCCGCAAGGAATCATATGGAAGCGATTACCAGTCTCAATTGGAAATCATCCGTGGAAAAATAGACAACCTTGACCGCGAATTGCTGGAAACACTTGCTGCACGGATGACTTTCGTTGAAAAGCTTGCCGAATACAAACGTGACAATAACGTTGCTGCTTATCAGGTGGATCGTTTCCGTGAAGTACTGGAAACGCGTGCCGGTTGGGGAAAAAGCATGAATCTGTATCCGAACCTTGTTGACGAACTTTTCAAGCTTGTTCACATGGAATCCATTCGCAAGCAAACAGAAGTAATGAATCAGGTGAACGTGTAAAGTTTAATCTGTCAAAATATATCGAAGGCCGCCATGTTCATGGCGGCCTTTTTGTTTTTGTACTCAAAAGGTAATCACGCGTTCTCTCCAAGATTGAAACAGCGCCGGCAGCGGGCTTCGTAAAAATCGGTTTCGCCCAGCAATACCCTTTCACTGGAAGGCGAAAGGCGGTAGGAGTAAGATGCAACTTCGCCGCAGACCATGCATATCGCATGCACCTTGGTCACAAATTCGGCAATGGCCATGAGCTGCGGCATGCATCCGAACGGCTTTCCGGTATAATCCATATCCAGTCCGGCCAAAATCACGCGCTTTCCGGTATTTGCCAGTTCATTGCAGACTTCCACAATGGCTTCATCAAAAAACTGTACTTCATCAATGCCAATGACTTCACTGTTTTTGGCAAGTGTCATTATTTCGGAAGAGGCATGAACAGGAACGGAGCGTATGGAATTGTCGTTGTGCGAAACAATGTTCTCTTCATGATAGCGTTTATCGAGAGCAGGTTTAAAAATCTGTATTTTCTGACGTGCGATTTTGGCGCGGTTAAGCCTGCGGATCAATTCCTCGGTTTTCCCGGAGAACATGGAACCGCAAATTACTTCGATCCAGCCGGTTCGGGGGTTAATATTTTCTTTTCTGTGTAATGGTTCTATAAACATGTTTGATACAATACTGACCTTCTGAACAGTCATTTTTCTTTATCTTTACAAATCAAACATATTTTCTTTAAACACAATCGTTATCAAAAGCTCATATTCGTTATGCCGGATAATTTAAACGTAAATGCACTTAACCAATATGCCGCGAGGTTTACTACCACTGTTTTAAATGAAGTATACCGGACGCAGGATATAATTACCGGAGCGGGTTTGCTGAAACTTACGCCGGTCAGACAAGTAAATCTGGGGATTTTAAACAGGTTGTTTGAAGAATGGAAAAACAATGCGGAAACATTTCGGAGTCCGTATTTTGATTATGCGAATGAAGAAGTAAGGGAAGCTCTTGAGGCATTTATGAACACGGCCTCGCAACATATTGCTGTAAAACGTCAGGATCTTGAACCTTTGCTGACCGATTCTGTAAAGGAATCCCTGAAATTGCTGCTTACACCCATTGCCTATTTTGAAGAAAAAATCAGGGCTACGCCGGATTCTGAATTTACACATGAAAAAGCGGAGCAGCTGTTAAAATATACACATATCCATAAAGGAATTGCAGAAGCAATGCTTGGCCGTCTTACCGACAGCGGCTCCGTTTCCGTTTATCAGACACAGGCCGTAAGCTGGTTATATGAAATCAAGGCCAATCCGGATTTGCTGGACGATACAGAACCTTATGTGTTGCAGTTTTCTGATATATTCCCGATCAATCTGAATGAACTCAGGCCGAAAGAAATCGGGAAACCGGTCCAGTCCAATATAAAGAATGAATCCAAATCCTTTTTTGATTCTGCTCTGAATGAACTGGAACCTTCATCTGCTAAGCCCGGGCCTTCCCGCGCCGAGCCGGTTTCTGCCGTTATCAGCGAGATCGTTTCCAAGACAAGCACGCCGGAAAGGGATTCGTTGAACAATCGTTTCAAAGTTGATATTCCAAAGCCGACCGAAGACAAATCCTACGGAAATGTTCCTGTTAAAGTAGAAAGTATTGCCGGTTCCATTCCTTTGGGCCAGCGTTTTATGTTCGTAAATCAGCTTTTTAACAAAAACAGCGAGCATTTTGAAAAAGCAATTTACGAACTGGATATGGTCAAGAGTTTTGAAGAAGCGCAAAATCTGATCTGGCACCGGTATGCATCCAAGTATGCATGGGATGTAAATGGGGAAGCCGTATCTGCATTGCTGGCAATTGTAAAAAGAAAATTTGCCTGAAATTGCAAGCTAATATTTAATTTAACCCTGAGCATACGCCGATACTAACCGCAGGAACAATTCCCGGGCATTTACAAGAGCTTCTGAATTGATTTTCAGAAGCTCTTTTTTTTCGTCAGCAAAGGCAATCAGATGCTCGGTCGGGATGTTTCCTACAAGCTCATCCTGCGCCATCGGACAGCCGCCATAGCCGAGCAGCACGCCGTCAAAACGCCGGCAGCCTGCGGTATATGCGGCATTTATTTTTTGTCTCCAGTTGCCAGGCTTGGAATGAAAATGGGCACCGAATTCCAGATTTGGATAAGCTGCAATAAGTTGTGAAAACAGGGCGTGAATATCATCTTCCCGGGCAATCCCGATTGTATCGGCAAGAGAGAATTTTGTAATTCCCAATTCGGCAAGTTCATGTATTTTATCCAGCGTATAGGCTACATTCCAGAAATCACCGTAAGGATTGCCAAATCCCATGGAAATGTAAATCACAAGTTCTTTGCCATTTTCCGTGCACAATGCTGCGATGCTTCGGGTTTTCTCAAAAGATTGCCGGACCGTAGCATTTGCATTCCGCAGCTGAAACGTTTCCGAAATTGAAAAAGGATAGCCCAGAACCTGAATCTGCCCAAAGCGGCAGGCTTCCATGGCGCCCCGTTCATTGGCAACAATGGCGAGCAGCCGGGAATCAGTTCCTGAAAGGTCCAGATGATCCAGCAACCGGGCCGTATCGCTTACCTGTGGCATTGCTTTAGGCGAAACAAAGCTTCCGAAATCAATCGTGTGAAATCCGACTTTCAGCAATTGATTAAGGTAAGCGGCTTTTTTCTCCGTCGGAATAAAATGCGGAAAGCCCTGCCATGCATCCCGCGGACATTCGATGATTTTCATGTCCTTTCCATAACCGTTTTATAAAATCAGTCAAGTAATTACAAAGAACCATTTGAAACTACAAGTTTTTGAAACTTAGTCTTCATCAAACGATTTTTCCTTTAAAAGCTAAAAGCTAAAAGCTAAAAGCTAAAAGCTAAAAGCTAAAAGCTAAAAGCTACTTATTTCAGAATCGGGGCAAGCTCTTTTTCGTTTTCAGCCAGCCATGCTGTAATTTCCTCAACAATCTGCCGGATGCCAATCTGCGGTTTCCAGCCTGTAAGTGCTGTAACCTTACTGTTATCGGTAACATAAAGACGTATATCCGCAGTACGGTTTTCCGGAACAACTTTGATCGGAATGGTTTTGCCGGTTACTTCCTGACAGATTCCGGTGAGTTCCTGTAAAGAAGCACTGCTTTCCAGACCGCCGCCGGCATTAAGGATTTCTCCGTTAACCTGATCCAGATTGTGGAGCTGCCAGTCAATCAGACGGTACAGATCGGCAACATGCAGCATATCTCTGATCTGCTTTCCGGTACCGCCGTAACCGAAGTAACCAAGTTGCTGTTCAAAATAATGTTTGGCAATCCATAACACCATCACGCCCTGATCTACTTTTCCCATTTGCCACGGACCGGTAATGACGCCGCAGCGGTTAATCACCGTTTTCAGGTTGTAAAATTCATTGTATTCCTGAATAATCAGTTCCGAAGCAAGTTTCGTAGTTCCGTACAAAGAACGCGCGCCATTCAGCGGAAAGTCTTCGGCAATTCCTTTGGCAGAAACACCCGCAACCGGCTGCTCGTCCGACAGGGCAAACCGTGTTTCTTCTTCAATGAAATTCAGCGTTTCAATTGTTTTTATCGGATAAACCCGGCTTGTGGAAAGAAAAATAAAGCCCGCTTTGTGTTTCAGTGCATAATTCAGGCAGTTGACAGTTCCGACAAGGTTTGTATTGATCAGATAATCTGGCGTCCCATCCAGTCCGGCAAGTACCGAAGGTTCCGCCGAAGCTTCTATGACCGTATCCACCGCAGGAATCGCATCAAAATCTTCTTTATTGCGTATATCGCCATGAACAAACTCGACGCCGTGTTTTTTCAGTCTGCTGAGGTTCAGCTCGGAACCGCGCCTTTTAAGATTGTCAAGTGCATAAACCTGATAATCAGGGTAATTCGTTTTTAAAGAAATCGCCAAAGCAGATCCTACAAATCCGGCGCCCCCAGTAATTAAAATTTTCATAAAAGTTTGAAAAACGAGAATGTGTGAATAAATGAAAAGTCAAAGGTAGGAGATTCTGCAAGAACAGGTATGAATGCGTATCACATTTATATTATCCCGTAAATACATTTAAATTATTAATTCTGAATAAAATAAATATTTTTGAAATGAAGTATGTAACTCATGCTCACAACTTTAATTGACATCCCCGAACTGCATCCAGTAAATCTGTTTTAATGGTGTTGAACAAAAATTTCACAATACATGCGCTTATCTATTTCTTTCTTTATTCTGTCGGTTTGTATTGCCTTGAAATCCTTTGGCCAGAACGAACTTACAAACGCATCTTCGGTCAGGGAAACGATAGCGTATCCGGTTGCATTGTACAAAGCGGCCACTGCGCAATCGCAGAATCTTTACAATGGAAGGCAATATTACGTCTATGACTCCAAGTCAGAAGAACACCAGTTTTTTCAGGACAGAAAATGGAAAAAGGGAAGTATATTTTACGACGGCCAGCGATTCGACAGCATTCCGATGCTTTACGATATTTTTAAAGATGAGTTGGTTATCAAGCATTTCAACGGCGATGATTTGCTGCTGCAATCTGAAAAAACGGATTATTTCGAGGTGAACGGGCATCATTTTGAAAGGCTTGAAGCCGGTAAGCAAATAAATGAACAAATGCGGACCGGATTTTATGACATTTTATACAATGGGAAAACCCGCACGCTTGTCCGCCGGTCCAAACAGCGGCAGGAAACGATTCAGGAAAAAAGAGTAACTGCGCTCTTTCCGCAGAAAGACTTTTTTTATATCAGTAAAGACGGGCGCTACAATGCGGTCCATTCCAGAAAATCAGTTTTCAACCTGTTTCCGGAACATAAAAAAGAACTGCGGAAAGTACTGAAAGATCAGAAGATCAGCTTCAAAAAGAACCGCGAACTGGCTATTGCCAGGATTGTTGCAGCTTATGACGAACTAGCCAGGCTATGAAAATAACTTTACTTCTGACCGTTCTGTTTTGTTCACTTTTTTTCTCTGCAAGTACATTTGCACAGCAAACTGCTGAAAAAAAGCTGACCATGCGCCTCGATTCTGCACGCTTTGCTGATTTTGTAAATCAGGTGGAAACGCAGACGGGTTACTATTTTTATTACGATGCCGCCCGCTTCGACAGCCTTACGCTGGATCTTGACGTAAAGGATTTGTCCGTGCGCGAAGTACTGGATCAGGTTTTCAAAGGCTCTGAATTTGAATATGCCATTGATGCGCAGAAAAGGGTCTACATCACACAGGAAAAAAGAATCATTACGCAGCTTACACCGGGCCTTTTTGAACCAGACAAAGCGGATGATTCGAGTGCAGTTGCCTATTATGGTCCGGAAAGTGATGCGAAGGATAAGCTGCTGTCAACGGCTGAAAGCAAAATTCATGAAATCGGGATTAAAAAGCACCGGATTACGCCTGGAAATTCGACCATAACCGGGTATGTACGCAATGCGGTCACCGGCGAGCCGGTCATTGGTGCTGCTGTTTTCATCGAGTCGCCTTCAATCGGTGTCTCCACCGATGCGCTCGGATTTTACTCGCTGACTATCCCGCGCGGCAAGCAGCAGGTCAGAATAAAAAGCACCGGTATGCGTGAAACCCGGCGTCAGGTTGTACTTTATTCCGACGGAAAGCTGGACGTTGAAATGCGTGAAAGTGTTATTGCATTGAAAGAAGTAGCGGTAAAAGCCGGAATGGACCGAAACGTGGTCGGAACGCAGATGGGAACTGTAAAACTGACGATCAAAAACCTCAAACAGGTCCCAACGGTTTTTGGAGAAACGGACCTTTTAAGAACCGTACTTACGCTGCCCGGCATCAAATCGGTAGGAGAGAACAGTACCGGCCTGAACGTACGAGGAGGTTCTACGGACCAGAATCTTATTCAGTTCAACGATGCAGTTATTTACAATCCGTCCCACCTTTTCGGCTTCTTTTCGGCATTCAATCCCGATGTTCTGAAAGATGTGGAAATTTATAAAAGCACGATCCCTGCAAAGTTCGGCGGAAGATTGTCTTCGGTACTGGACATCAACAGCCGCGACGGGAACAAGAAAAAATTCAATGCTTCCGGCGGAATCGGGTTGGTAACGGGCCGGCTTACGCTAGAAGGACCGCTTGTAAAAGACAAAACCTCCTTTCTGATCGGTGGCCGTTCCACTTATTCCAACTGGCTTATCAAAACGCTGGATAATGAGAATTTCAACAAAAGTTCGGCTTCATTTTACGATGTCAATTTGCATGTAAGTCATGAAATCAATGAAAAAAACAGCCTTTTCCTGACAGGATATATCAGTGACGACCGTTTCCGTTTATACGGCGACACGCTTTATACTTATCAGAACCAGCTGGCTTCCTTGAAGTGGAAACATACTTTCAATGCAAAACTTTACAGTGTTTTTACCGCTTCGCACAGCAAATATCAGTACGCAATGGGCGCAGCAGGTTTACCGCTTAATTCCTTTGACCTGAAATTTGACATTAACCAGTCCAGCTTCAAGGCGGACCTCAGTTATATACTGCATCCGAAACATACGGTTGACTTCGGTTTCAGCACGACTTACTACAAATTACATCCCGGCTCTTTCCAGCCAAAAGGAGCCGAGTCGCTCATTGTTCCCGATGAACTGGAACCCGAGCAGGGAACCGAAAGTGCCTTGTACATTGAAGATAAATTTGAAGTAAGCCCGCGCCTTTCCATTACCGCCGGAATCCGTTATTCATTTTTTCAGTACCTGGGGCCAAGGAATGTAAATACCTATCTGCCGGGGTTTCCGATCGACTATATTTATCAGGAAGGCGTTCAGAAGTATGAAGCCGGTAAAAAGATCAAAACCTACGGCGGCCCCGAGTTTCGTGCTTCGTTACGTTACAGCATTTTTGATAACCTGTCTTTGAAAGTCAGTTACAATACCTTACGGCAGTACATTCATTTGCTCACAAATACCATGACCGTTTCTCCGACTGATATCTGGAAACTGAGCGATTCGTACATCAAGCCGCAGATCGGTGATCAGATTTCCGTGGGGCTTTACAGAAACCTGCGGGGCAATAAAGTGGAAGTTTCACTGGAAGGATATTACAAGAACATCCAGAACTTTCTGGATTACAAAGGCGGTGATTCCCTGATTATGAACCACAACATTGAAGCTGCGGTAATTACGACCAAAGCCAAAGCATACGGAATTGAATTCATGATCAAGAAAATGACCGGAAAGCTGAACGGATGGCTTGGTTACACGTATGCACGCACACTTTTGAGAGCTGTTGACCGCGAATCGCCCGATGCACCGAACGACGGTAATTTTTACCCGAGCAACTACGACAAGCCGCATGATCTGACGCTGATTTCCAACTACCGGTTTTCGCACCGTTTCAGCTTCTCGTTCAATTTCACGTACAGTACAGGCCGGCCGTATACGCCTCCGATCGGGAAATACATGATTGATGGCGCACAGCGGGTTTATTACGCAGATCGCAATCAGTTCCGCATTCCGGATTATTACAGAACAGACGTTGCCATCAATATTGAAGGAAACCACCGTGTGAAAAAACTGGCGCACAGTTCATGGACATTCGCTGTGTATAATTTATTGGGCAGGAAAAATCCGACTTCCGTTTATTTTCAGACCGTTGGAGGGAAAGTCAATGGGTACCAGCTGTCGATTTTTGGCCAGCCCATTCCAACCGTTACTTACAATTTCAGGTTTTGATCCAGAGAAGCCTTGAAGCAAATATGTTCATTGTTTACAACGATTGCCATGAAAGCTAGAATTGCTGTTTTTCTCTGTTTTGTAATTTCTGTCTGCTGTTTTCAGGCATTTGCACAGGATGATGCCATGGTCAAATCCATTCAGCAAAGGTTCGGGCTTTATACGGGAAACATGATCCAGGAAAAAATGTACGTTCATCTGGACCGTCCGTTTTATCTGATCGGGGAAACCGTATGGTTCAAAGCGTATAATCTAAGCGGTTCGTCGCATCGTTTTCTGGATATGAGCAAAGTGGCTTATTTTGAAGTGCTCGATGCAGAAAACAATGCATTGATACAAACCAAGTTCGCCCTTTCAGGCGGCAAGGGAAACGGCTCGCTTCTGATTCCGTCTACTTTGGTGAGCGGCGTTTACAAAGTCCGCTGCTATACAAACTGGATGAAGAATTTTGATCCTGGCTACTATTATGAAACATTTGTTTCCATCGTCAATCCGTTTGTAAGATTTGATCCCGGGCGTACTGTAAAAGCAGAAGGAAAGTATGATTTGCAGTTTTTCCCTGAAGGCGGGCATCTGGTTAGAAACATCAAAAGCAAAGTTGCTTTCCGCGCCACAAGCCAGGACGGTCTCGGAATAAATTTCAAAGGTGTACTGTTGAACAATCAGAACGATACGCTGCAGACATTCAGCCCGCAAAAGAACGGAATCGGGTTTTTTATGCATACGCCGCAGGAAGGCAGTTATAAAGCAGTCATTACGGACAGCAAAGGACAGCAATATGAGTATGCGCTGCCGGCTGCAGCAGAGCAGGGCTATGCCATGCAAGTAACCGATTCAACGAGTAACATTTTAAAAATAACCGTTTCCGGAAATGTGGAATCGGACGAACCGGTATATGTGTATTTGCTCGGCCATACGCGCCAGGCAAACCTTGTAGCCGAAAGAAAGTTTCTGAACAAGGGCCGCGCCGTGTTTCTTCTGGATAAAAACAAATTCGGCGAAGGCATTTCACATCTGACTATTTTTAACGAAAAAACAAAACCTGTTTGCGAACGCTTATATTTCCGACGGCCTCAAAAACAGCTTTCCATAGAAGCGCGGTTAAATAAATCGTTTATAACCCGAGAAAAAGTCAGTTTGGAATTGTCGGCAAACGTTGCAGCCGCCGCTCCTGAAATGACAGATATGTCCGTTGCCATTTACTTGTCGGATTCCATTCATGCGCAGCCGCAGCAGGATATTTCGAGTTATCTGTGGCTAACATCCGACCTGCGCGGGAATGTAGAAACGCCTGAATACTATTTTCAGAATACTTCCAAAGAAACGGATCAGCAGCTTGATAATCTGATGCTCACGCACGGCTGGCGAAAATTCAAGTGGGAAAACGTTTTTGTAAGTCAGGCTGTGCAGGCCGAGTTTCTTCCGGAATATGACGGCCATTTTATCCATGCAAAAATTCTTAACAAAGCCGATGATTCGCCGGTAAAAGGAGTGGAGGCATTTCTGGCAGCGCTTGACGTCCCGGCCAGACTGTACGCTGCGCAAAGTGACGAGGATGGCAAAGTGATGTTCGAAGTCAGGAAATTTACAGGGCCGAAAGAAATTACACTGCAGGCAGATCAAAGCCGGAATATCACGTACCGTTTCGAAGTTGCCAGCCCGTTTTCAAAGCAGTTTTCAGCCGTAACGCTGCCGCCTTTTTATTTTGATAAAACACTGGAAAATCAATTGCTTACACGTTCGATCAACATGCAGACGGCCAATGCATTTCAGCCAACTGTGTTTACACAGCCTAAGGCATTGTCAAGCGATTCGCTTGCCTTCTTCGGCGTACCGGATGAAAAGTATATGCTCGATGATTTTACAAGGTTCCCAACGATGGAAGAAGTGCTCCGCGAATACGTAAGAGGTGTTCTTGTAAGAAAAAGCCAGAAAGAATTCCATTTCCGAATGGTGGACAAGCTGCTGCCCAACACGTTTTATAAAACAGACCCTTTGATTTTGCTGGACGGAATTCCTATTTTTAGTGCAGATAAAATCATGCAATTTGATCCGCTTAAAATAAAAAAGATCGAACTCATGAACGCACGCTATTATCTTGGTTCGGCAACCTTTACAGGAATTGTTAGTTTTTCAACTTACCAGAATGACCTGGCGGGCTTTGAGCTTGATCCGAATGTTTTCGTTACGCCATACGAAGGAATCCAGGCGGAAAGAGAATTTTATTCGCCCAAATACGATTCGGGCAACGCTGCAAGCCGGATTCCCGATTTCCGGAATCTGTTGCATTGGGCGCCCGACGTTACAACGGATGCTTCCGGAAAGGCATTAATCGAGTTTTATACTTCGGACCAAACCGGCCAATACGATGTGATTATTCAGGGAATTACATCCGGCGGAATTCCCGGCATTAAAAAACTGTCTTTCGAAGTCGGGAAAAGAAACTTCTGACATTTTCCGTATCCCGACAATGCTCAGATGTAAAATTCTGACGTGTGCTTGATTTCCTTAAGTACAAAAGTGCTGTTCAGAACGCCGATGTTATCGATTTTGGAAAGCTTGTATTTTACAAAATCATGGTATTCGTCCAGGCTGGCTACGTTGATTTTCAGCAGGAAATCCACTTGCCCCGCCATATGATAACATTCCTGTACTTCTTCCAGATTCTGGACTTCCTGCTCAAATTTCTCTATAAAAGCTTCGTTATGATAACGCATGGAAACCTGGCAAATCGTGGTAATATGCCTGTTGATCAGTTTTTTGTCCAGAATGGCAACGTACTGTTTGATAAATCCCAGACTTTCCAGCCGGCGGATTCTTTCATAAACAGGCGAAACCGTCAGGTTAAGCATGGTTGCAATTTCCTTGGTTGTTTTTTTGGCATCCTTCTGAAGGATCCGCAGGATTTTGGTATCCATTTTATCCAGTTGTTCCATACTTGAATAATAGTTACTTGTAAAAGCCGCTATTTTAATAAATACTAGTAATTTTTTTTGCAAAATAGGTATAGTGCAGTAATATTTGCTTGGAAAAGTATAAAATATTGAATTTTATAGTCTTAAATGTCAAATTGCAAGTGTTTTATGCTTTACTGACATGCTATTATGGTATATGAAAATGTATTGATTACAGGTGCAAACGGACAAATCGGATCCGTACTGACAGAATATCTCCGCGGAATTTACGGCAGTGATCATGTGATTGCTTCCGATCTGAAATTTCCCGAGATCCGGAATGGCCGCTTTGAAATACTGGATGCAACCAATGCCGCGTCGCTGGCTGCAATGGTCAGGAAATACAGAGTAACGCAGATTTACCATCTTGCTGCCATCCTTTCGGCAAAAGGCGAGCAGAACCCTTTGGAAACGTGGCATATCAATATGCAGACGTACTTCAATGTACTGGAAGCAGCCAGAGAAAACGGCGTTAAAAAAGTATTTTATCCAAGTTCCATTGCCGTTTTTGGAGAACATGTCGGTGATGAAGCCGCACAATGGTCCTATCTCGATCCGGCAACTGTTTACGGAATCAGCAAATCTGCGGGTGAAAACTGGTCCAATTATTATTTTAAAAGATACGGGCTTGATGTCCGTTCATTAAGATATCCCGGAATCATCGGTTATCAGTCCATGCCGGGCGGAGGAACTACGGATTACGCGGTTGACATTTATCATAAAGCGGTTAAAAAGGAAGTTTTCGAATGTTTTCTGAACTCAGGCACCGTACTTCCAATGATTTATATCAGTGATGCCATGGACGCCACAATCCGTTTGATGGAAGCGCCTCAGCAGAAAATTACAGTGCGCACAAGTTACAATCTGGCCGGAATGAGCTTTTCACCGGAAGAAATTGCTGCAAGCATCCGCAAAACAATTCCGGATTTCAGCATCGTTTACAAGCCGGATTTCCGGCAGAAGATCGCGGATTCATGGCCCCGGCAAATAGACGATGCACAGGCAAGAAATGACTGGGCATGGCGGCCGGCTTACAATCTGGATAAAATGACGGAAGAAATGATCTCGGAGTTACAAAAGAAATATCAGGCTGTCAGTAAACAATAACGTGCGTTTTTGTAAATAGCTGTTAGCAGTTAGCCATTAGGAAAATAAATATCTGATATGCAATAAATTATATAAGCCAATTGACCTCAACTAATTTTTGGCAAATACTTATTTGAAATTATGAACCAATCAATTCAGGAAGAACTTCAACAGGAGCTGGAAAGTATCAGATCAGCCGGATTATATAAAAAGGAACGCGTGATCACCACGCCGCAGTCGGCAAGTATTGCAACCGACGGAAAAGACGTGCTTAATTTTTGCGCCAATAATTACCTTGGATTATCCTCGCATCCGGAAGTAATCCGCGCCGGGATCGAAGCGATCAATACGCATGGTTTCGGAATGTCGTCTGTACGCTTTATTTGCGGAACGCAGGATATTCACAAAGAACTGGAATGGAAAACGGCTGAATTCCTGGGCATGGAAGATTGTATTCTGTACGCAGCCGCTTTCGATGCAAACGGCGGTTTGTTCGAGCCGTTACTGAATGAAGAGGACGCCATTATTTCGGATGAACTGAATCATGCGTCTTTGATCGACGGAATCCGGTTGTGCAAGGCGAAGCGTTTCCGTTACAAGCATAACAGTATGGAAGATCTGGAAGTGCAACTCGTACAGGCCAAAGGAAGCCGCCGCATCCTGATTGTAACGGATGGCGTTTTTTCCATGGACGGAACCATCGCACAGCTTGATAAAATCTGCGACCTGGCCGACAAATACAATGCAATGGTGATGATTGATGAATGCCATGCAAGCGGATTCATGGGGAAAACAGGCCGTGGAACACACGAATTCCGGAATGTAATGGGCAGGGTTGATATCATTACCGGAACGTACGGGAAAGCACTTGGCGGGGCATCGGGCGGTTTTACGGCAGCAAAAAAGGAAATCGTTGAAATCCTGCGCCAGCGTTCACGGCCTTATCTGTTTTCCAATACACTTGCACCTTCTATTGTCGGAGCGTCCATAAAAGTACTGGACCTGCTTTCTGCTTCTACAAATCTGCGCGACAAACTGGAAAGAAATGCAGCTTACTTCCGCAAAGAAATGACCAATGCCGGATTTGATATTCTTCCCGGCGAGCATCCCATTGTGCCCGTTATGCTTTATGATGCAAAGCTGGCGCAGGAATTTGCCGCCAGACTGCTGGAAGAAGGCATTTATGTAATCGGATTTTTTTACCCCGTTGTACCGCAGGGCAAAGCCCGGATCAGGGTTCAGATTTCTGCCGGACATGAGCAGGAACATCTTGAAAAGGCTGTTGCTGCATTTACGAAAGTAGGACGGGATCTGAATGTGATCTGATGAATGAAGTGCTCATATATTAATCAAAGTAAAAGGCCATTAAAAGGAAATTGTTCCGGTTAATGGCCTTTTTTTATAAATAGTTAGTACTTACTGTGCAGGCTCAGGTTCCAGCAATTCGGCCTCCACATGCAGGGATTGCAGCGTTGCGTTTCCATACTGCGTTACCATGGCTACATCTGCGGCATCACGGCCATGCGCAATTTCAATGCGGTAACCATCGGTTTTTTCCTGTACCGCATCAAAAGTGAACCATTCTCCGCCAATATAAACTTCAAACCAGGCATGAAGATCCATTACTTCCAGTCTGTCGAGATAACCGACGGTCATACGCGTAGGGATGCATAAATTCCGGCACAGCGCAATCGCCAGGTGTGTAAAGTCACGGCAGACGCCTATACGGTTCCGGGCAACGTCCAATGCAGTCGTGCTTGCATTTGTAACGCCGTACTGATATTTTATGTTCTGATGAATCCAGGTTCGGATGGCTTCCACCTGCGCGTATCCGGGCGTAAGGTTCCCGGCTATTTCCATGGCAAGCATGTTGATTTCATGCAAATCCGACTGGCAGTAGCGGCTTGGCAGAATATAATGCATGACATCATCGGGCAAATCGCCCACCAGCACGTATGCGGGTGCCGGGTCCGGAATCGGTTTGGTTGGATTTACCTGCGCCTGTACTTCGGTTGTGATGGTTACTTTTCCTACAGGTAAAATCGTACGCTGGCATGGATTGCCGTACAAATCCGTGTATTCGGTAAATGGAACGGAAGGTTCGATATTGAAGCCTTCCATGATAATAGACTGTCCTTCCTGACGTCGCGGGCGTAACATGGTTGTTACCGTAGTGGGAGCATATACGTCATACGTAAATATGCTTCTTCCCTTCATTTTCATGTATTGTTCGATTTTAGTGAAGCTTTGTAAATCTCATTGTAACATGCAAATAATAAATTGCGTGCCATTATTTTGAATTACATTCCCGCATCCGGGATTAAAATATTTTAATGAGTGTTTGTCATACAGGAATATTAATTTCAGCCAATAGTAGCATTGTGAAATCCCTAAATTAATTATTATGTCAGTCACAAAATGGATAGTAGACCCGGTACATTCTGATGTACAATTCAAGATCAAGCATCTTGTAATTTCCACAATCACCGGCTCTTTCAACAATTTCGAAGGCGGGGCGACTTCGGATCTGAATAACTTTGAAAATGCAGAAATACACTTTTCACTGGACGTAAACAGTATCGATACCAACGTGGACAAGCGTGACGAGCACCTGAAATCGGCTGATTTTTTTGATGCCGAGCAATATCCGCACATTACGTTTCAGTCCAATTATTTTCATAAGGTGAAAGGCGATGCCTACAAGCTTTCGGGACTTCTGACCTTGAAAGGAATCACCAAGCCCATTGAACTGGATGCCGAATACAACGGCTCCGAACGCGATGCAGAAGGGAATATACGCGTAGGTTTCGACGTAGAAGGAAGGCTCAGCAGGCAGGAGTTCGGCCTGAACTACATGCAGCTTACCGATGCCGGCGGACTTGTAATCGGTGAAGATGTAAAACTGATTGCCAGCATACAACTGATAAAACAATCCTGATTTCGGATCATTTTTGATATCGTAATGGAAACCCGACAGCTTTTCAAGGCTTTGCCGGGTTTTTTTGTGATAACCGGCATTCCGAAGACCTCCCTTTTTTATTATCATTTTTATTCAGGCTGTTTATTTATCTTTACGTGAATAACCTTCCAAAGAAAAGTGCAAATGAAATTTGTTAAAATCCTTTTTATTGTAATTGGTTCAGTAATTCTGCTTTTATTGCTTACAGTTGCCACCATGATTACAACCATGGACAGCACGCCTTACAGGGAAATGCCTTACTATCGTCAATGGAAAAAGATTATTGGTCAGGTAAAATCCGATACTTCGGGAGCAAACAAGGAATTCAGGGCAGGATGGGCAAAAGTGAATATTACGCCGCCTTCACCGACACCGACAGCCGGATACGGCAAAAGAAGAGGAAAAGTTTACACCAGCGTGCATGATTCGGTATATGTAAGAGCAATTGTGCTCGATAACGGCATTACAAAGGCAGCAATTGTCGCTGCCGACCTGCTCATTATTCCGCCGACCGTCATTAAACTATTACAATCCCGGCTTACCGAAAAGGAAATTCCGTTTGATCAGGTTTTTTTCGGTGCAACGCACAGCCATAACAGCGTGGGCGGCTGGGGAACCGGAATTTCATCCTTGTTTTTTTCAGGGAAATACGATCCCGAAACAGTGGAAAGGCTTGCTGATGCATTTTATCAGGCCATTGTAAAGGCAAAAGCCGAAATGGAACCCGCGCAGCTTACTTATATGGAATCCCTGGATTCGCTGGATATCCGGAACAGGCTTGTAGGCGAAGAAGGAGAAATAGATCCGGAAATCCGTTCGGCAGCTTTTGTGACAAAGAATGGTAAAAAAGCCATTCTGAGTTCCTATGCGGCGCATTCCACAGTCCTGAATTCATCCAACATCGTTTTGTCACGCGATTATCCGGGCATGCTCGTGGATTCGCTTGAAAAAGACCGGTATGATTTTGCCATGTATATGGCCGGAGCAGTAGGAAGCATGGGCCCGATAGAAAAAGGCAAGGACGATTTTGATGAAGTGAAAAACCAGGCATACGGCGTACAGCAGGCAATACTTTCCGAAAATTCGGTAAAAGCCGAAACGAAAGGCGCCGTTCTGGAGGCCGTGACATTGCCGCTTCCGCTGCGTGAGCCTACGCCCCGGCTCACGATGAACATTGTTTTGCGTCCGTGGGCTTTCAAAAAAGCATTCGGCGAATATCCTGTTTATATAAAAGCATTGAGGATCGGGAATATGCTGCTGGTCGGCATGCCGTGCGACTTTTCCGGCGAGCTCGTGGCCGGTCTGGATGCATATGCCAAAACAAAGGGTCTTAATCTGATCGTAACCAGTTTCAACGGGGGGTATATCGGATACATTACGCATGACAAGTATTTTGACCGCGACCTTTATGAAACCAAAACCATGAACTGGTACGGGCCATACAACGGCGCCTATCTGCAGGAAGTCATTAAAGATATCATTGATAAATTGTCCTGAATTATGAAAACAGCATTGTTATTATTGATGGGTTTATTAAGTATAAATACAATGGCCCAGTCGCCCGTGCGGCTTGCAGTGGCCGGCCTGAGTCATGGCCATGTAGGCTGGGTATTTAACCGCGCTGATAAGAAAGACATGGAACTCGTCGGTATTTATGAGCCGAATCCTGAACTGGTGAATCTTTTTGCCGAAAAATACAAACTGGATAAAAAACTGTTTTTCTCAGATCTCAACAAAATGCTGGACCAGGTAAAACCGGAAGCGGTTTCTGCATTTGGGGCAATAAATGAACACATTACGATTGTCCGTGCATGCGCACCCCGGAAAATCCATGTGATGGTGGAAAAACCTTTGGCCACCACTTTTTCTGATGCAAAGGAAATTCGGAAACTCGCGGAACAGAATGCCATTCAGGTACTGACCAATTACGAGACTTCCTGGTATGCAAGTAATCAGTACGTCAATGATCTGGTGCAGCAGGGGAAACTGGGCGATATAAGAAAAGTAATGGTCAATGACGGTCATCAGGGACCAAAGGAAATCGGTGTTAGTAAGGAATTTTTTGAGATACTGACCGATCCGGAAAAGAACGGCGCAGGCGCATTGATCGATTTCGGATGTTACGGTGCCAATCTCATGACTTGGCTGCTGAAAGGGGAGCGCCCGGTTTCCGTAACGGCCGTTACGCATCAGAATAAGCCGGACATTTACAAGAACGTGGATGACGAAGCATCCATTATTTTGCAATACCCGAAAGCGCAATGCATCATTCAGGGCTCGTGGAACTGGTCTTTTGCAAGAAAAGACATGGAAGTGTATGGAAACAAAGGCTATGCTGTTGCCGTAAATCCAACGGTTGTAAGACAAAGGCTTAATGAAAAATCACCCGAAGAAACCATTAAGCTGGACCCGCGGCCTGCTCCTTATACCGATCCGTTTTCCGTTCTGGCCGACGTCGTTCAGGGGCGACTGAAGCTGGATAAAAATGATCTGTACGGACTGCCGGTCAATGTAACGGTGGTTGAAATTCTGGAAGCAGCCAGGACTTCTGCAAAATCCGGCAAGACGGTTTTCTTAAATAAATAAGCTCATTGCCCTCTATTTTATGAATATGGAACCTCGCTCCGTACGTTTTTCGCAGACTACATTAACTGAACTGATGATTCCTTCTTATGCTAATTTCGGCGGGAAAATACATGGCGGAATCCTGCTTTCGCTGATGGATAAAGTTGCTTATTCCTGTGCGGCGCGGCATGCCGGAAATTATTGTGTTACGGTTTCTGTGGATGGCGTGGATTTTTTAGAGCCTGTTGAAGTGGGCGATCTGGTTTCACTGCATGCATCGGTTAATTATGTCGGAAGAACTTCGCTGGTGATCGGAATACGGGTGATTGCAGAAAATGTGCGTACCGGGATCCAGCGCCATACCAATACGTCCTATGTGACCATGGTTGCAAAAGGAAGTGATGACAAACCAGCGCTTGTGCCGGAACTGTTGCTGGAAAATGAGGAAGATGCGCGCCGGTTTCTGGAAGCAATCAAGCGGAGAGAGTTGAAGGAAACATACCGGCACGCCTTTGATAACGCAAAAACAAGGCTCGCAGTAAAAGAAAATCTGGATAAACTTTCCGATCACCGATGTGTGGTCGGATGGCAAACAAAAAACAAAGACGCAAAATGAAATTACTGATTTTATCTGTTCTGTACGCATTTCTGAATTTTGGCTCAGCGCCAAAAACTACATTGAATGTAGAAATTACGAATGTAAAAAAGGCTAAAGGCAAACTCTGGATCGGAATCTACAAACCCAATGAAAAATTTGGTGGCGACAAACCGGGCATTTACAAGCTGATTGATGTTCAGTCTGCCGGAAATCAGAACGCTACCTTTGAACTGGAACCCGGCCGGTATGCACTGGCTGTTTATCACGATCTGAACAACAACAATGAAATGGATAAAAATCTGGTCGGAATACCAAAGGAACCGTACGGTTTCAGCAAAGACTTCCGTCCGAAATTCTCCGCCCCGAAATTCACTGATTGCGCTTTTGATGTTCCCGCAGCCGGGCAGAAGATTTCGGTAAAAATAACGGATTAACAACGTTTACAGCCGCAGCCGTACATCAACGGCTGCGGCTTTTTATCTGTTAAAACCCGAACAAGCCTCCGCCTGTTTTTCTGGTTCTCGAAGTGGATTTGCCAAACAGCATTCCGAAAACACCCCGTACAACTTCCCGGCCGATTTGCTTGGCCAATGGCGACGACAATGCTTCTGAAACAACGCTTTTTTCTTCTTTCTCTCTTCTGGGAGCAGGCTTTTTTTCCTCTTTGCTGACAGCCTCCGTTCGGGCATGTTCTTCCATTCTTCGGGTCAGTATTTCGTAAGCACTTTCAGGATCGACAGGATCTTTGTATTTGGCATAAAGGCTCGACTGCCTGATATGGTTTTCGTAATCTGCCTGCACCATAGGACCCATAACCGATGTCGGCGGCAGCAAATGTGTGGCAGCAACTTCCGTCGGAATTCCTTTTTCGTTCAAAACCGTGATCAGTGCCTGCCCGATTCCGAGTGTTGTAAGAATCTGGTCAATTTCGTAAAAGTCCGATTTCGGATAAGTCTTCACCGTTTGTTTTAAAGCATCTGCATCCTGCGGTGTAAACGACCTTAATACATGCTGGACACGGTTTCCAAGCTGGGAAAGTACCGAAACGGGAATATCCTGCGCCATTTGGGTACAAAAGAAAATTCCGACGCCTTTTGACCGGATCAGTCTGACAACCTGTTCAATCTGGTCCAGAAACGCTTTGGGTGCACCTTTGAAAAGCAAGTGCGCTTCATCGAGAAAAAATACAAGCTTCGGTTTGTCCAGATCGCCGGCTTCCGGCAGTTTCTGATACAATTCGGCAAGCAGGCTGAGCATGAACGTGGAGAACAAGGCGGGCTTGTCCTGAACATCCGAAATATTGAGCAGACTGATTACGCCCTGTCCGTCCACACGGTCGATCAGGTCGGTAATTTCAAAAGATTTTTCCCCGAATATGGTTCCGACACCCTGTTGTTCCAGCGCAACGATTTTTCTTAAGATTGTACCCGCTGTGGAAGATGAAATGCTTCCGTAATCCGCTTTGATTTCGGCTGCACCCGGACCTTCTGCCAGATAATGGAGTACTTTTTTAAGGTCATTCAGATCAACCATCGGCAGATCCTTGTCGTCAGCATATTTAAAAAGAACCGACAAAACACCCGACTGCGTTTCGTTCAGCTCGAATATTTTAGAAAGCAGCACCGGACCGAATTCCAGAACAGTAGCACGCATCTGCGCACCTTTCTGTCCGCTCAGTGAATACAGTTCGACCGGATAGCCCTTTGGTTCAAAGGAAGTTCCGAGTATTTCGGAGCGTTCCTGCATGGCAGCATTGACTGTTCCCGGCTGTGCAATCCCGGACAAATCTCCTTTGATATCCGACATGAAAACAGGCACCCCCGCCGCCGAAAGCTGTTCGGCAAGCAACTGCAGGGTACGGGTTTTTCCGGAGCCGGTAGCACCTGCAACGAGCCCGTGCCTGTTCATCATCCGCAAGGGCAGGTTTACGCGCGCTTCGGTTAGTATTTCACCATCCAGAATAGCTGATCCCAAATGGATAACGGGCCTGTCCGTTTTGTACGATTTCTGAATGGCTGCAATAAATTGTTCTTTATTTGACACAGAATAACGGGTTATGATTTAAGACCTGTTAATTTACGAAAATTAACCTTTTCAGAAAGGCCCGGGGCATTTCATCAGAAAACGCCAGAATTAGAATCTTTTGTGAACTTATATTACTTTTCGCATATCCTTGTATTTGCAGAATTTTATTAGGTATTTTGAATTGACTGCTTAGTAATTATTTTGATTAATCATTTTAAAGATATTACCTTTTATTTATGCTTAGCCGAGTTGCCAATTCAATTTACTGGATGAATCGTTACATGGAACGGGCTGAAAACTATGCCCGTTTTGTAGGAGTCAATTTTAATCTTGCGTTGGATCTTCCTCCGGATGTTGATGAGCAATGGGAACCGCTTTTGATTGCAACTGCCGATCATTTCCTTTTTTACAAATATTACGAAAAGCCTACAAAGGAAGATGTTATCCATTTCATGACATTTGACAAGCGGAACCCCAATTCCATCATAAGCTGCCTGTATGAAGCCCGGGAAAATGCCCGCACGATACGGGAAACCATTTCCAAGGAAATGTGGGAAAGCATCAATACTTTTTACCTTTCGATACGCGGAACTTCACCGGACCATTTCCGGAATATGGATCATATGCAATCCTACTTTACGGACATCCGTAAAAACTGCCAGCTTTTTCACGGCGTTGTGGACGCTTCCATTACACGCAACGAAGCATGGCATTTTGGCCGGCTCGGAAGGCATATCGAGCGTGCAGACAAATGTTCGCGCTTTCTCGACGTCAAGTATTTTACGCTTCTTCAGGATTCCGGAACTTCCGGTTCCACGCTTGATCTGATGCTCTGGACAGCGGTGCTGAAATCCGTAAGTGCTTATAATATGTACAGGCAAACGCACAGAGCCTTGACGCCCATGAACATTGTGGCATTTCTGATCCTGGACAAGCTTTTTCCAAGATCCATTGCCTACTGTGTACGGCAGGCGGAACTTTCTCTGTACGCCATTGCAGGTTCTATTCCCGAACGCGGACATACGAACCCGGCTGAACGTGCATTGAGCAAAATCCGCAGTGAACTGGAATTTACCGAAGTGGAAGATGTGTTCAAAATGGGTTTGCATGAATATCTGGACCAGTTTCAGGTAAAAAATAACGAAGTAGACAATGCGATTTTTGACATGTACTTCGGATTGGATACCGGACAGTCGCAAAGCCAGTCGATGGGACAAACTTCTTCGGGCCATTTCAGGACGCAATGGATGAATTAATGTTGAAACAACTGCTTTTCAGGTCTGTTCGGATTCATACCGCTTTTGGAAAATAGAAATTTCATGAAACTGAAAGTCCGGCATACGCTTGAATACCGGTACGACTCCCCGGTTGTACTGACAACGCATGTACTTTATCTTTATCCGAGGTCCTATCCGCATCAGCGATTGCTGGACTATTCCCTGTATATTGATCCGCTGCCTTCCAAAGTGGTAAAAAATGTGGATGCCGAGGGGAACGTTCAGCATCTTGTCTATTTTTACAATCAGCCTTGCAGCCGTTTGCTGGTGGAAGCCGAAATGACGGTCAGTTCGGAGCCTGTGAATGTTTTTGATTTTGTCCTGTTTCCTTTCGAGACAAGCAGGATTCCTTTTCTATATGATAACAGCACCTTCAAATATCTGATTCCTTACCTTGATAAAAGTGACCTGACTGCTCAGGTTGAAACATTTGCAAAGGAAATTGCTGATCAGGTTGATGGGCAAACCATACCGTTTCTTGTAGAGCTCAGCAGGCATATCAGTTCCACTTTTACATACCGGAGCCGTGCATACGGAAGTGCCTTTGCACCGGCTGAGACACTGGACAGCCACAGCGGTTCATGCCGGGAATTTGCCCGGTTGTACATTAGTGCTTGCAGAAGTGCAGGTATTGCGGCAAGATTTGTAAGTGGTTATTTGTACGGAAATCCTCAGCAGGCACACGAATTGCATGCATGGGCGGAAGTATATTTGCCCGGCGCAGGATGGCGGGGCTTTGATCCGACAGAAGGCAAATCCGTAGTAGACAGGCATATAAGTATGGGTGCTTCGGCAGATTTCGACAAGCTGGCACCGGTTATGGGTTCTTTTCTCGGCTATTCAGGTTCCCGTTTGCTGACGAACGTACGTATAGAGCTGCTTTGACCGGCAGAAAATACACAAATCCGAATGTTGTTTTTGTTTGAAGAAAAACCGGCAGCAGAGAGGGAAATTTAGTATTTTTGCAACCAAACAAAAAGAGGAATTCTAGATCGTGACATTAATCAAATCTATCTCAGGAATCAGAGGTATTGTGGGTGGAAAATCGGGTGAGGCGCTGACTCCGATTGATGTTGTTAAATTTTCAGCGGCATACGGAACCTGGCTCAGACGCACCAATCCACAGAATACCAAAGTGGTGATCGGAAGAGATGCAAGGTTATCGGGTGAAATGATCAGCCGGCTGGTAGCAGGTACATTGCAGGGCGTTGGACTGCATGTTATAGACCTTGGTCTTTCTACTACGCCGACCGTAGAAATTGCAGTTATTGCCGAGGCAGCAGCAGGCGGAATTATTCTTACAGCAAGTCACAATCCTATTCAATGGAACGCACTTAAACTTCTGAATCATGACGGCGAATTTATTTCAGAGTCCGAAGGCGAAGAAGTTTTAAGAATCGCTGACCAGGAAGATTTCGTATTTGCAGATGTTAAAAAACTGGGAAGTTACAGTTCAGATGATACCTATATTCAGAAACATCTGGATCAGGTACTTGCACTTCCTTTGGTTGATGTTGACGCGATCAGAAATGCCAATTTCCGAATTGTTGTTGATGCCGTAAATTCCACAGGCGGCTTTATCGTACCCATGTTGCTGGAAGCACTTGGTGTTTCTCCAAAAAATATAAAAAAGCTCAACTGCGAGCCTACCGGAAACTTTGCCCATAACCCGGAACCGCTTCCGGAGCATCTCCGTGAAATCAGTAAAGAATTAAAGGACGGATCATTTAACCTCGGAATTGTTGTGGACCCGGATGTGGACCGTCTTGCGCTGATGTGTGAAGACGGAAGTCCGTTCGGAGAAGAATATACACTTGTGGCCGTAGCCGATTATGTACTTAAAAATACGCCCGGAAATACGGTTTCCAACTTGTCATCCACAGCTGCATTGAAGGATGTTACCCTAAAAGCCGGTGGAAAATACTTTGCTTCGGCAGTTGGTGAAGTCAATGTCGTGAATGCAATGAAGGAAAACAATGCCGTTATCGGCGGAGAAGGAAACGGCGGCATCATTTATCCGGAAAGCCATTATGGCCGGGATGCGTTGGTGGGAATTGCATTGTTCCTTTCTCATCTGGCCAAGTTCGGCAAAACGGCTTCAGTCCTGCGCAGGTCTTATCCAAACTATTATATTTCAAAAAATAAAATTGAACTCACGCCTGAAATTAATGTTGATAACATATTGAGCCGCATTCAGGCCAGGTATTCCAAACAACCGCTGAATACCATAGATGGCGTCCGCATTGAATTCGACCGCGAATGGGTGCATTTACGAAAATCCAATACAGAGCCGATCATCAGAATATACTCCGAATCGGAAACGCAGACTACCGCTACGAACCTTGCCAACAAGATTATTTCTGACATCAAGGAAATTATCTCGGAGCCCAAAAATTAACAGCAATCCGGTTTTATGACCGCATATTGTAAAATACTTTCACCCGTTCCGCGGGTGATTTTTGTTAAAATGAAGTTACACTTTGGTTTCATGCCATTGTTTGACTTATTAAATTATTGAGTATGAAAGCTTACCTCGATAATGCTGCCACTACCCGCCTTGATCCGGAAGTACTGGAAGTAATGTTACCAATCATGACGGAGCAATACGGCAATCCGTCCTCCATTCATTCACAGGGACGTGCAGCACGTTCAGCAATAGAAAGAGCAAGAAAGAGTATTGCAGGTATTCTGAATGCAGCGCCTGCTGAAATATTCTTTACTTCAGGCGGTACCGAAGCAGATAATACGGCAATCCGTTCCAGTATTGAAACACTCGGGCTGAAACATGCCATTACTTCCCGAATCGAGCACCATGCCGTTCTGCATACGCTTGAACATCTTCATAAAACAGGCCAGATCCAGCTTAGTTATGTGGATATCAATGAAAAAGGGGAAGTAGATCTTGAGCATCTGGAAACATTGCTGGCTGCAAATCCGCGTTCACTTGTTTCCCTGATGCACGGCAACAATGAAATCGGCAATCTGCTCGACCTGGATACAGCAGGAGCAATCTGTGAAAAACATAATGCGGTTTTTCACTGCGATACGGTACAGACAATGGGTCATTATAAACATGATCTGCAGCAATTGAAAACCAATTTTATTGTTGGCGCAGCGCATAAATTCAACGGTCCGAAAGGAGTAGGGTTTTTATACGTAAGGCCGGGCATCAAGATAGTGCCGTTTGTACATGGAGGTGCTCAGGAACGCAATATGCGGGGCGGAACAGAGAATATTTACGGAATTGTCGGTCTTGCCAAGGCGCTGGAAATTGCTTATCGTGACATGGACTCGCATGAAAAGCACATCAAAGGTCTTAAAGCACGCATGATTGAAAAACTGCGCGGGAATATTGAAGGCGTTACTTTCAATGGCAATTCGGCCGATCTTGATAAAAGCCTTTATACAGTTCTGAATGTAAGTCTTCCGCCTTCTGAAATCAGCGATATGCTGCTGTTTAATCTGGATATTGCCGGAATTGCCGTGTCTGGCGGCAGCGCCTGTTCGAGCGGAACGGAAATTGGTTCGCATGTGCTGAACGAGCTTCAGATTGATCCGGACCGCGCCAATGTTCGTTTTTCATTTGGCAAATACAATACTGAAGAAGAAATAGATTATGCTGTAAATACGCTTGCGGCATTGTACCGCAAAGAAAGCATCGCTCTGTAAAACGTAAATCCGGCTGTATTATACAGCCGGATTTTTAATCATATCTTCCAGCGCTTCAATCCAGATGTCGCTGTCGTTCAGGCTTTCTACAAGCTGCCAGTGAATGCCGCCTTCTTTTTCAAAAATTTCTTTATATTCTTCACCCACTTCAATCGTCGTTTCCAGACAGTCGGAAACAAAAGCCGGGGAAAATGCCAGTGCATTTTTTACGCCTTTTTTGGTCAGTTCAGGAATTACTTCATCCGTGTAGGGCTTGATCCATGGATTTTTGCCAAGCCTTGACTGGAAACAGGTTGTGTATTTCCCTTCTGGAATCCCGAGTCCTTTCACCAAAAGCCGTGTGGTTTCAAAACATTGTGCACGGTAACAATGCTGGTTTCTGTGATCAAGCTGATTGCAGCAGCTTCCAAACTGACAAAAACTTCCCGTGACGTCACCTTTGGTAATTTGTCTTTCAGGCAAACCGTGATAACTGAATACGAAATGATCGTATTCACGTTCAGCCATGTATTTCTTGCCTAAATCCACAAAACCCTGAATGAACTTGGGATGATCTAAAAAGCGGTTTACAAAACGAATTTCAGGAAGCACTTCCCAGTCCTGCACAACACGCATGACTTCTTTGTAAACCGAACCCGTTGAGGCAGACGCATATTGTGGAAAAAACGGCACTACAATAATTTCAGAAAGGCATTGTTTTCTTAATTCTTTCAAACCGTTTTCAATGCTCGGGCTTTGGTAACGCATGGCAAGTTCCACGACATAATCGTTACCAAGCACTTTCTGGAGTTTGTCTTTTACCGAATAGCCATAGATTTTCAGCGGAGAACCGTCAGGCCGCCAGAGCTGCTTGTACACTTTTGCAGATTTCGGAGCGCGAAACGGCGCAATAATCAGATTGATAAGCATCCATCTGTTCAGATAAGGAATATCTATAACCCTTTCATCCATTAAAAACTGACGCAGGTATTTACGTACGTCAGGAACAGAAGGCGTATCCGGCGTTCCCAGATTTACAATCAGAACGCCCGTTTTATGAATTGATTTTTTAGTCGTTCTTAGAGGCTGAGTCAGTGTTTCGGTACTCATTACAAGTATTGGTTTCAGGTATTTTGAAGATGCTGATTTAATATTAACTGCATCCTGATCTTTAAAAGTTCGTTTGCGGAATTGCAATTACTACAATTCCAGCAACACTTCGCGAAGTACAGCCTGCGCAGACCATTCACGGTTTGCCGCTTGTTCAATAACAAGCGATCTCGGGCCGTCCAGCACTTCGTCGGCCACTTTCATATTGCGCCGTAAAGGCAGGCAATGCATAAATTTTCCATTGTCGGTCAAAGCCATCTTGGCTTCGGTAATCATCCAGGAAGGATCGCTGGTAAGTACTTGTCCGTAATGCTGGTATGACGACCAGTTTTTTCCATATACGAAATCGGCTCCTTCCAGTGCTTTGTCCTGATCATAAATAACCTGCCCTTTGCCGACGAATTCCGGTGCCAGATCGTAGCCTTCGGGATGCGTGATAACCAGCTCAACATCCATCGGGTTCATCCATTCGCAAAAAGAATTGGCAACGGCCTGCGGCAATGCCTTGAAATGCGGAAGCCATGTCAGCACAACTTTGGGGCGCTGTTTTATCTTGAATTCCTCAATGGTAATGCAGTCCGCAAGGGATTGCAGCGGATGCCTTGTCGCAGACTCCAGATTGATGATCGGAACGTCGGCATATTTTTTAAACTGCTCGAAAACAATTTCTGAGTAATCCTTTTCCCGATCCTGAAGACCCGCAAATGACCGGATTCCGATCATGTCGCAATAACTGCCGATTACCGCCGCCGCTTCTTTTACATGTTCCGCTTTATCACCGTTCATGATGACACCTTCTTCCATTTCCAGACCCCAGCCATCTTGTCCCACATTCATTGTAATCACGTTAAGCCCAAGATTCTGCGCCGCTTTTTGCGTGCTGATCCGGGTTCTCAAGCTTGAATTGAAAAACAGCAGTCCGATCGTTTTGTTTTTACCAAGCTCTATATTACTGAAAGGATCACGCTTTGCAGCGATGCCGTTTGTAATAAGCTGATTCAAGTCGGTTACGTCTTTTATGGAAAGAAAATGTTTCATCAGTTCAGATCAGTAGCAAAGTTCCGGATAGGTACCGTTCCTTTTTATATCAATATTCAGGTGTAATTATTAAATTCAAATGGCAGCAACCGATACTTCTTTTTTCAAAGCTTCGAGGAACATATCGGCTTCATTTTTGCCCAATGCCAGCGAAGGCAGCAACCGGATTGTATTTGCGCCGGCAACTCCTGTAAACATTTTATGTTCAAACAGCAGTTTGTTCCGTAAATCCTTCACTGCAAAATCATATTCTATTCCGATCATCAGCCCGCGTCCTCTCAACTCCTTGTATCCGCCGATTTCTTCAATTCCTTTAAAAAGGTAATTGCCAATTTCGGCTGCATTTTCCATCAGGTTTTCATTTTTCATAATATCCAGAACAGCAACGCCGGCGGCACATGCCAGGTGATTTCCGCCAAAAGTCGTTCCCAGCAAACCATAGCTTGCCTTGAATTTGGGAGAAATCAGAATTCCTCCGATCGGAAACCCGTTGCCCATTCCTTTTGCCATGGAAATAATATCCGCCTCAATGCCGCTGAACTGGAAAGAAAAGAACTTTCCGGTACGCCCGTAACCGCATTGTACGCTATCCATTATGAGAATAGCTCCGGTTTCATCGCATTTGCGTCTCAATGCCTGTAAAAACTCATCTGTACAAACATTGATTCCGCCAACACCCTGAATCCCTTCTACGATAACGGCACAAACTTCATCCGTAATGCCTTGTTCCAATGACTCAACATCGTTGAAAGGCAGAAAAGAAACATGCTTATTGTAATTTACCGGAGCAACAATGGATGGATTGTCCGTTGCAGCAACGGCACCTGCAGTACGTCCGTGAAAACTTTTTGTGAAGGAAACAACCTTTGTGCGTCCGTTATGGAAAGAAGCCAGTTTTAACGCATTTTCGTTGGCTTCCGCTCCCGAATTACATAGAAACAGCTTGTAATCAGGATATCCGGAAAGTGCGCCAAGTTTCTCAGCAAGTTCTTCCTGCAAGGATATTTTAACCGAATTGGAGTAAAAGCTTATTGCATGAAGCTGCTTGGTCAGCATTTCAACATAATAAGGGTGGCAATGGCCGACGGAAATAACAGCATGCCCGCCATACAGATCCAGGTATTTAGTCCCGTTCTGATCCCACAAATAGCTGCCCTGCGCCTTGACCGGCTCTATATCGTAAATAGGGTATACATCAAATAAATGTGACATTTCCGTTTGATTAAGATGTCTTCTGATTTTTACTTAATAATTAAAAAGCGGGTGCTTTCAGTCTCAATCCGGCATCTTCCGACAATCCGAAAAGCAGGTTTAAATTTTGTACAGCCTGTCCGGAAGCACCTTTTGTGAGATTGTCTATAATGCTTGTAATCAACAGCTTTCCATCATGAACTTCCAGGCTGATCAGGCATTTATTGGTATTAACAACCTGTTTCAGATCAACCGGCATATCACTTACATGCGTAAAAGGATGCGATGCGTAATAATCTTTGTACAGACTTTTTGCTTCTTCAATGGTGCCGCTGAAAGTCGTGTAAACATTGGCCATAATACCGCGCGTGTAATCGCCGCGGTATGGAATAAAATTAATGGCTTGATCAAATCCGTTCTGCAATTTCCCGACGCTCATGTTGATTTCGGTTAAATGCTGATGCGTGAACGCCTTATAAATCGAAACGTTGTTGTTCCGCCATGTAAAATGCGTTGTCGGGCTCAATGCCTGACCTGCGCCTGTACTTCCCGTAACTGCGCTGACATGAATTTCATCCTGAATCAATCCGGCACTTGCCAATGGAAGAATTGCCAGTTCTATACTTGTTGCGAAACAGCCGGGATTTGCAATTTTGGTCGCAGATTTTATTTTTTCTCTTTGCAGCTCCGGCAAACCATAAATAAATCCTTCCGATTCATTCCGGAAATCGGTACTTAGATCAATAATTTTTACAGCATCCGGAACGGAAAATTCGGACAGAAATTTTTTTGATTCGCCATGTCCGGAACAAAGGAAAATGGCATGAAGATCCGTTTCATTCAATAATGTCTGAATATCATTTACAGTAAAAACCAGTTCTGTATCGCCCAGAAGATCCGTATGCGTTGCATAAACCGGTTTTCCAGCCTGACTTTTACTATGTGCAAAAGCGATTTTTACATTCGGATGATTAATCAGAATCCGGATCAGTTCCCCGCCTGTATATCCCGCCGCACCAATTATTCCTATGTTGATAGGATTTGCAATGTTATTTATTAATGAGTCCATGGATTAAACTTGTTTAAAAATTGTAACTCATTTAATCTTCTGCAGACTCACTTACTTTCTGGAAAATCATCACTTGGTTGGAAGCTACTTTTGAGAACCCGCGCACGTCATCGCCGGTCCAGGCATTGTTCATTTCGCCGTAACTGCCAAATTTGGAGGACATCAGGTCAAACGGTGATTTGATTCCTTCCACATGAAAACGGTAGGGTGCCAGAAAAACATGAACTTTTCCCGTAACATGCGATTGCGTGTCCGTTAGGAAAGCTTCAATGTTGCGCATCACCGGTTCTACAAACTGACCTTTATGCAGCAGACTTCCGTACCAGTTTGAAAGTTGTTCTTTCCAGTAAAGCTGCTGCTCGCTTAGCACGTGTTTTTCAAGCGTATGATGCGCTTTAATGATGATCAATGGCGCAGCAGCTTCAAAGCCGACACGGCCTTTGATACCGATAATCGTATCGCCGACGTGAATATCTCGCCCGATTCCGAAAGGCTGCGCAATTGCTGCCAGCTTCTGAATGGCCTGAACCGGATTCTCGAAAGTCTCTCCAGCAACTGCTTTCAATTCGCCCTTTACAAATTCAAGCGTTATTTTTTCAGGCTCGGTTTTGGAAACCTGCGTAGGCCATGCCGATTCCGGCAGATATTGTTCAGAAGTCAGTGTTTCTTTTCCGCCAACGGAAGTTCCCCAAAGTCCTTTATTGATGCTGTAAGCTGCTTTCGCCCATTCGCGGCCGACGCCTTTATTGGTCAGATATTCGATTTCCGCTTCGCGGGAAAGTTTAAGGTCGCGGATCGGCGTTATAATTTCAGCTTCCGGAATGATGATGCGAAAAGCCATGTCAAAACGAACCTGATCGTTTCCGGCTCCGGTACTTCCGTGTGCAATGGCATTTGCGCCAATTTCTTTGGCGTATTCAGCAACGGCAACCGCCTGAAACACGCGTTCTGCACTTACGGAAAGCGGATACGTATTGTTTTTAAGAACATTTCCGAAGATCAGGTATTTAATGCAATCGTTATAATAATCGCTCGTCTTGGAAATCGTTGCATGTTTTTTTACGCCAAGAGCGTACGCATTGGCTTCAATCGTTCTTAGTTCTTCATCGGAAAAGCCGCCGGTATCCACCAGAACAGAATGAACTTCATAACCTTTATCCTCGGCTAAATATTTAACACAAAAGGAGGTATCTAATCCTCCGCTGAACGCTAATACTACTTTTGGCTGTGACATTATAAAAACGGGATTCTGTTAAATGCTGGAAATGGAACTACAAAGTAACAAAAAATACCTCGCTTCGGCTTGCTTTGGCTGCCGGGCGAGGTATTTAAAAGATATATAAAATCTGTAAATGAATGCGGTACTTTAATGTACGAGCACGGCCCCGGCGTTTTTCTTTTTGGCGCGTTCTTCCCTTCGCAATAAAATGCGTTGCTTGATACGCATCCAGCGCTCATAAAGGCTTGACTCTTTCAGGAAATCCCACGAGGTTTTTTCCACTTCCGGTTTTTTCTTTTCGTCCGGGTTGTACATCATTCCGGTGCAAAGGCAGTGCTTTCTGCCGGTACGCGTCAAAACATCATAATTCACGCAGCTTGCACAGCCTTTCCAGAACGCGTCGTCCGCAGGAAGTTCGCTGAATGTAACGGGTTCGTAACCCAGATCCGAATTGATTTTCATCACCGGCAAGCTCGTCGTAATACCAATAATTTTAGCATCCGGGTATTTGGTGCGCGACAATTCAAACGCTTTTTGCTTGATCGCCTTGGCCATGCCGCTGTTGCGGAAATCAGGATGTACGATAAGGCCCGAATTGGCTACGAACTTTCCGTGTTCCCACGTTTCTATATAGCAGAAACCAACCCATTCGCCGGTTTCCGTTGTTGCAATAATTGCTTTTCCTTCTACCATTTTCTCCATGATATAAACAGGAGAACGTTTGGCTATTCCGGTACCACGCTTTTTAGCGCTCTCTTCCATTTCTGCACAGATAATATCGGCAAAACGGAAATGATTTTCATTGGCAGTCTGAACGATAAACTTACTGCCCACTACTTCGGTATTTTTCATTGATGGCTACTCTGACAAAAATGTTCGAAACAATAATTAATATACCCAGAATAAAAACGATGGGACGTTTCAGGAATTATAAAGAAATAAGGGGTATAAAAGCTTTACCACGTAGGTAAAAGAAAATTATGCGGTCCGGGGGGACCTGAATCGGAAAGGCGTAGTATGAAGAACAGTATGTATGCCGTTGTTGTTCATTGATTTTGTTGTGTGTCGTAGTAAGGTGCAAATTTTGAAAAAAAAATTGTCACTCCAAAGAAACAGAAAATATATTTTTATGGTTCGTTTGATGCATTAATTTATAACAGCTGCCAAGAAATACTAACCAACTGCTTCAATGTCAGAGATTACAACCGATGATTTACTGTATGGATATATCAACGGCATATTCCCGATGGCTGAGGCAGACGGCACCATTTACTGGTATTCACCGGACCCAAGGGCCATTATTCCTATTGAAATCTATAAGCCTGCCAAATCATTGCGTCCGGTTCTGAATAAAAAACAGTTTGAAATAAGAGTAAACACCGATTTTGAAGGCGTCATGCGGGGATGCTCAGGGCCGCGAGCCGATGAATCCGGAACCTGGATTTCGGAAGAAATTATCGCTACGTATACCGCATTGCATCATATGGGCTTTGCACACAGTGTGGAAGCTTACCGGAACGGCAAGCTGGCGGGCGGGCTTTACGGTGTATCTATAAACGGTGCATTTTTCGGGGAATCCATGTTTTCGGCAGAGAGCAATGCTTCCAAGGTTGCATTTCATTATCTGATCCAGATCTTGCGTAAAAACCGGTTTGCTTTGCTGGATACCCAGTTCATGAATGACAATGTGCTGCGTTACGGCGCCGTTGAAATTCCCAGAAACACCTATCTTGAACTTTTGAAACAAGCCTTGAAACTGAAAATAAAATTCGACGGAAGCGTACCTGAAAACCCGTTCTGATTCAAATAATGCCGGTATAAAGCAGTAATGTATCCAATTTCATTCGAAATGATTTATTTTTAGCCCAAAATCGGCTTTCAAAAAGCATGTGCGGAACTTGCAGCATGCCATTATTTCAGATATTAAAGTGTCAAAACCAATACTAGTAATAAAGTTCGGTACAGCTTCTATTACACTTCCTTCCGGCGAGCCGGATATCCGGATCATTTCGGAAATAGCGCGCCAGGTTTCGGAAATTCATTCCGGCTATCGCATTATCATTGTTTCCTCCGGAGCGGTAGGTGCTGGAAAAGCATACATTCAGGATTACAAAGGCACGATGACGCAGCGAAAAGCTGCTGCTTCAGTCGGAAATCCGTTGCTTGTCGGGTTGTATGCGACGCACTTTGCGCCTAATAAAATATATATTGCACAAAGTCTTTGTGAAAGGCAGCATTTTGCAAACAGAAGTAAATTTCTTCAGTTAAAGGAAACGTTTGAAGAACTCTGGGAAAACAATATCATTCCGATTGTCAATGAAAATGACGTGGTTAGTGACCGTGAGCTGAAATTTTCGGATAATGACGAACTTGCCACTTTGCTGGCAGTCGGCTTCGGCGCGGAAATACTGATGTTCTGCACGTCGGTAGGCGGGCTTCTTGATGAGCAGGGGAAAATCTTGAGGAACGTATCCAATGTGAATGAAGTTTTTAAATTTGTAAGAACCGATAAATCATTCCTCGGACTTGGCGGAATGGCTTCCAAACTTACCTTTGCCAAACTTGCAGCGCGTATGGCAATCCGGGTTATTATTTTTGGAATGAACGGAAAGGATGAATTGCTGGAAGCATTGCAGGGAAATGCCGGTACGCTTATTCAGCCGGGGAAAAGTACATTATCCGCCCGCAACCGCTGGCTTGGAAGCGGAGGGCTCGTATCCGGCAGATTACAGATTGATGAAGGCGCTTCGAAGGCTTTGTTAAAAAGAAAAAGTCTTCTGGCAGTGGGCGTGACCGAAGTGGATGGTGATTTTGAATCCGGAGAAATCATCGAAATTTATTCGCACGAAAAAGAAATGATTGCCGTGGCAAGAGCGAGGGAAACTTCCTCGGCCATACGTGAAAACCTGAAAACACTGAATTTTGAAGTGGCGCATGCCAACGATATCGTTTTACTCTGATGGAATCTATCTTACCTCTTTTAAAAGAAACCAGAAATGCATCTGCCGCAGTTCGCCGTCTGTCGGACGGGCAGCGTTCCGAATTGCTTGTTGCGCTTTCTGAACTGGTTTTATCCAATACCGAAAACATCATCATGGAAAACCGGAAAGATCTTGCATTGATGGACGATGCCGACCCGAAAAAGGACCGGCTGCTTCTGAATGAAAAAAGAATAAAAGATCTGGCGCAGAGTCTGCGTGATGTAGCCGCACTGCCCGATCCTTCCGGCGATATTTTTCCTGAAAAAACGATTGAACAAGGGCTTTCTTTAAAGAAAATTGCCGTGCCGCTCGGCGTTGTGGGTGTCATTTACGAATCCCGCCCGAATGTAACGATTGATGTGGCTTCGCTTTGCCTGCGTTCTGCCAATGCATGCGTACTTAAAGGCGGAAAGGAAGCGCATTATTCCAATACATATCTGGTAAGTCTGATTCATAAAGCGCTAGAGCAGTTTAACATTCCGGCTGCGGCTGTCACGTTGTTGCCGACTGGTCGTGAATTTGTGGGCGAACTGCTCACAGCCACGCAATATGTAGATATCATTATTCCGCGTGGATCGGAAGGACTTATTAAATATGTTAGGCAAAATTCGCTTGTTCCGACGATTGAAACCGGAGCCGGCGTTTGTCATACGTATATTGAAAAAACAGGCGATCTGGATAAAGGAGTGCAGATTGTGGTCAATGCGAAAGTGTCGAAACCCTCGGCATGCAATGCGCTGGATACAATCCTTGTTGATCGCGAGGTCGCAGAAAGCTTTTTGCCGAAATTAAAAGAGGATTTTATCAAATGGAATGTGGAGGTTTTCGCAGATGAAACTTCTTATCAAATTCTGGAAAACGCAGGTTATCCGTACTTGCAAAAAGCACAACCGGACGATTTCGGAAGAGAATTTCTGGATTTCAAATGTTCGGTAAAAATTGTGGACGGATTGGACGATGCATTGAAAAATATCGAAATGTATTCTTCACGTCATTCCGAGGCTATTGTGTCCGAAGATGAACATGCAGTTGAAACATTCCTTAAAGAAGTGGATGCAGCTTCGGTTTACGCCAATGCTTCTACCCGTTTTACAGACGGCGGCGTTTTTGCACTTGGCGCGGAAATCGGGATTTCTACGCAGAAATTACATGCAAGAGGGCCGTTTGCGCTGGAAAAGCTCGTGACTGAAAAATGGATTGTAAAAGGGGACGGACAGGTAAGATGGTAATGACGCAGGAAAATTTAAAGTTGTACTCGGAAGAAGCAATTACGCTTTTAAAGCAGTTGATTGAATCGCCTTCGTTCAGCAGGGAAGAAACGCAGACTGCAGCATTGATTGTTGATTTTTTTACCAGGAAGAATATTCCTTTTCACACCAGGAAAAACAACATATGGGCTTATAACCTTCATTTTGATGAAAGAAAGCCTACGATTTTGCTGAATTCCCACCATGATACGGTAAAGCCCAATAAATCCTGGACGCTGGACCCTTTCAAAGCCATTACTGATGATGAAAAATTGTTTGGTTTGGGAAGTAATGATGCCGGAGGATGCCTTGTTTCACTGATTGCAACTTTTTGTCACTTTTATAATCGTGAAGATCTGCGTTATAATCTGGTTATGGCTGCAACGGCTGAAGAAGAAATATCCGGAAAAGACGGTTTGGAAATCGTCATTCCTGAACTGCCCGAAATTTCATTTGCTATCGTGGGCGAACCCACGGAAATGAACCTTGCAGTTGCTGAAAAAGGCTTGCTGGTGCTGGATTGTACAGCCAAAGGAAAATCCGGACATGCAGCAAGGGAAGAAGGAGAAAATGCCATTTATAAAGCACTGAATGATATTCAGTGGGTTTCAGATTTTCGTTTTCCGAAAGTTTCACCGACGCTGGGCCCGATCAAAATGTCGGTCACAATTATCAATGCGGGAACGCAGCATAATGTAGTGCCCGACGCCTGTACTTTCACGATTGATGTTAGGGTTACGGAACAATATTCGCTTGAAGAAATAATTGAAGTGATTCAGAACAATATTCAGTCTGAGGTTTCCGCGAGATCAATCCGGCTGCGTCCGTCCAGCATTCCGATGGAACATCCGATTGTTCAGGAAGGCTTGAAGCTCGGCCGGACTGCTTACGGTTCGCCAACAACTTCCGATCAGGCTCTACTGGATTGTCCGTCGTTGAAAATGGGACCCGGTCATTCAGCACGATCGCATAGTGCAGATGAATTTATTTATCTCCGGGAAATAGAAGAAGGCATTGCGCAGTATATAAAAATGCTGGAACAGGTTACCGCAGATTAAGGAAATTATCTTTTATTTAAACTGAAAGACAATTAATTGCCATGCGATTTTACACAGAAGAAGACGTTCGGTCATTTGATGCTGCCAGATTTTTATATATTAAAACTTCTCTGGCGGATCACACTTTTACCATAACGCTGAACCGGCCGCACAAGCGCAATGCGTTCACTCCTTCCATGGCTGCCGAAATTACTTTTGCGCTGGCCTTTGCACATTATCACAGCGATGTAAGGTGCATTATCATCAATGCAGAAGGACCTGTTTTCTGCGCCGGAGCTGACCTGAATGCCTTTCATGACTTAGCCGCGGATACAGAAAACACTTCCTTGCCGGCTGCGCGTGAAGAAATAAGGCTCGGAGATGCCTTTGCCGAATTGCTGAAACCAAGCATTGCACAAGTGGAAGGCGCTGTTATTGCGGGAGGATTTCTGATGGTTTGCGGCTGCACATTCGTAGTTTGTACCAATGAATGCACTTTCAGTCTGCCGGAAGTAAAACGCGGCATATGGCCGATGCAGGTTATGGCTTCATTGCTGAACATTATTCCGCCCAGAAAGATACTGGAAATGGCAATAACCGGTAAATCCTACAATGCCGATGAAGCTTTTCAGGCAGGACTTGTTACTTCAGTTACAGAAAAGGAAAGTATTGCTGAACACGTAAAAACGCTTGCAACAGAAATTTGCCGGAATGCACCTTTGGCCATTCAGTCGGGAATGAAAGCACTGACAAAATTAAGGAATATTCCTCCAAATGAGCAGCATGCTTTTCTTAAAGCACAACTGGATCATTTGCTTCAAACGGAAGATGCAAGAGAAGGCACACGGGCTTTCAAAGAAAAAAGAACTCCTGTCTGGAAAGGTAAATAGCAACGCCGACTTTCAAATGCCGTTCTAGTTTCCGGGAACAATCTCTATTTCTTCTCCGTACTGATTATGGAATTTGAAATCCACAACGCCAAGAGACGAGTCTTTAATCAGCTTAACCCATGTTTTGTAACGAAAAAGCCATTTCACCTGTTCTGAAATCAGCCCTTTTGTAAAGTAGGAGTGAAGGAAGGGATGAAGTGAAATTGTGATTCCCCGCTCGTTCTGCTTGGTCAGAATATAATCCAGATTGTTGGCAATCACATCCGATACAAGAATACTAGCCTGAATCGTACCCGTTCCGCCACAAGTAGGGCAGGTTTCACGCGTTACGATATTCATTTCCGGCCGTACGCGCTGGCGTGTAATTTGCAGCAGGCCGAATTTTGAAAGCGGAAGGATCGTGTATTTCGAACGGTCGCCTTTCATTTCATCGCGCATGATATCAAAAAGCGTACGTTTGTTTTCCGCTTTTTTCATGTCGATAAAATCCACGACGATAATTCCGCCCATATCGCGAAGACGCAGTTGTCTGGCAATTTCTTTGGCTGCCTCCACATTCACGCTTAAAGCAGTAGCTTCCTGATCTTCTTCCGAATTGGACTTATTTCCGCTGTTAACGTCAATAACGTGTAAAGCTTCGGTATGTTCAATGATCAGATAACCGCCGTTTGGCAAGCTTACAGAACGTCCGAACAAGGATTTGATCTGTTTTTCCAGACCGAATTGTTCGAAGATCTTGTTTTTGCCATTATGTAACCTGAGAATGTTTTCCTTGTCCGGCGCAATGTTGTGAATATAGGCTTTGATGTCGTCGTAAACCTCTTTTGAATCCACAGTAATGCTGTCAAAAGATTCATTAAGCATGTCACGGATAATGGAAGAGGCACGATTCATTTCACCGATTACGCGGTCGCGCGGCTTGGCATCACGAAGGTTTTTAATACCGTTTTCCCATTTATCAAGGCAATCCTGCAAATCCTTGTTCAGTTCGTCCACATCTTTTCCGGTCGCAACGGTGCGGATGATTACACCGAAATTGGCCGGCTTGATGGACGACATCAGGCGCTGTAACCGGTTTCTTTCCTGTTTATCCGTAATCTTTTTGGAAAGGTTTACAGAATTGGAAAAAGGAACCAGTACAATGTAACGGCCTGCTATGGAAATATCACAGGACAGACGCGGGCCTTTTGTAGAGATAGGCTCTTTGACGATCTGTACAAGAATCGGCTGATTCTTTGAAAGGACTTTATCAATTTTTCCAAGCTTTTCAATTTCAGGTTCCATCTTGAAATTGTTCAGTTTGCCTGAATTGACACGCTTGGAAATTACATCCTTTGTAAGCTTGTTGAGAGAATTGATGTTAGGCCCTAAATCCAGATAATGCAGAAACGCATCTTTTTCAAATCCGACATCCACAAACGCGGCATTCAGCCCCGCGACCAGCTTTCTGACCGTACCAAGATAAATATCCCCGACGGTAAAGCTCTGATCCGGTGTTTCGACGTGATATTCTAAAAGACGTTTATCCTGCAAAAGGGCTATACGTTCTCCCTTTTGAGTAGAATTGATTAGTAATTCGTTACTCAATGTTCAACCAACTGAATGGCTATATAATGTTGATAATTAACCTCCCGCATTTCAAGACTGAAAGGGGCAATACATACGAGGTGAAGAAGGCATGACCGGATTTTTTGTCAAAATCCGGTCATGATTATTATTTCTTCTTATGTCTGTTTTTTCTAAGGCGTTTCTTTCTCTTGTGAGTGGAAATCTTATGTCTTTTTCTTTTCTTTCCGCAAGGCATAACTTGTGTCGTTTATAAATAAAAAATGATTTTCTTATTTCTGTTTATCCATTATTCATCCGGTCTTCCAGTTCGCCGATAGCCTGTTGAATAACCGGATCTTTTTCTTCTTTTTTGACCTCCGACAGAATCTTACGCGCTTGTTCCTTATCGCCCAGTTCTACAAGAGTCAGCCCCAAATAGAATTTTGCTTTTGTATTGGCAGGGTTATTCGTTAAAATCTGTCTGAATCTGTCGGCAGCTTTGGAATACTGGTTGGACCGCATGGATAAAATCCCCAGATTGAACAATGCAAGTTCATTGGTAGGATCCGTATCAATGACTTCGCGCAGCATCAGAATACCCTGCATGGGATTTTCTGTATTTACGTAAGTCATAGCCATGTTGGCTTTTGCAGCGAGTAAGCCAGGATTCTGGTCAATTGCTTTCTGGTAATATTCCCGGGTTTTAGCGCCGAGATTTTTTGCTTTCTGATCATCCACTGCAAAACCGTATGCTTCGTAATAACGATCGCCGGTTCTTACAAGATTGTCAATGGTCGGAGATAAAAGGGTAACTTTCTCTGCGTAGAAAGCGGCACTGTCAAATTTCTGAAGTTCTGCAAATTTATCGGACAACTTCAATCCGGCCGTTATCTTTTCTTTTTCACCCGCCTGAATGAAGCCACTTCTGAGCTGATCGACTATTTTCTGCTGATCCGGTGATAAAGTGGCTCCATCATGCGACTGCGGAGATGTTTCCGGAGCAGATGGTTTTGCAGCTGCGGCCGTCTGGCTTCTCTCTTTGTCCATTTCTTTTCCTTTTGTATTCACAACAACCTTGGGAAGGCTGAAAAGCGTTCCAACCAGCGCTACTGCAAATACACATGAAAGTAAAATAGACTTTTTCATACTTTTATAACCTACGCCTTTTCAGGGAATTACTTTTCAGCGACTGCTTTCAGTTTGTCACTTTCCTTAACTTGCTCAACAAAAACTTTTGCAGGCTTGAAGCTTGGCACAAAATGCTCATCGATAATCATTGAAGTTCCCTTCGAAATATTACGGGCAACCTTACGCGCACGCTTTTTATTAATGAAACTACCGAAACCTCTTACATAAAGGTTCTCACCATCAGAAAGGGAGTCCTTTACTACGGTGAAAAACGATTCTAGCGTTTGTTGAACATCGCCCTTGTCTACACCTGTTTTCTCAGAAATCTGTGCGATTACGTCTGCCTTAGTCACTTTGATTGTTTACTTTAAGTGGATATTATTTCATTTATTTACTTGCTCCTCTGAAATTTGGGAACACAAAGGTACGGTAATTTTACCAGAATTTAAAAGAATGGCATTTTCATTTTTTTTCTAAATGGTTAAAAAACAGCGTACATAAGTACAAACATTATGGTACCAGATCATTTTCAGGTAATTGATTTTAATAAAAAACTTAAATCTTGGTATCTCAAAAACCATCGTCCGCTGCTCTGGCGACAGACTACCGACCCGTATAAAATATGGTTGTCTGAAATAATTTTACAGCAGACACGCGTGGCACATGGAACTCCGTATTATGAGAAATTCCTGCATCATTATCCGACTGTATTCGACCTGGCCAATGCGGATGAGCGCGATGTGCTGCGGCTCTGGCAGGGACTTGGCTATTACTCAAGAGCAAGAAACATGCATTTTACAGCAAGGCAGATTGTGAATGAATACGGAGGCAGATTTCCTGAAACGGCTGCAAAACTGTCAAAGCTGAAAGGGCTTGGAAACTACACTGCAGCCGCCATTGCTTCCTTTGCTTTCGGCGAAGCAGTTGCTGCCATCGACGGCAATGTATACCGCGTTATGTCGAGAATTTTCGGAATTCAGTCGGACATGCTGAGCAATGAAGGTAAAAAGGAGTTTGCAGCGCTGGCAAAAGAGCTTGTTTCACATGAAGATCCGGCAACCTATAACCAGGCCATGATCGAGTTCGGTGCTATCCAGTGTGTGCCCGTATCGCCGGATTGTTCCGTTTGTCCTTTTAATGACATCTGTTATGCATATGCGTTTAAAATGCAGAATCAGCTTCCGGTTAAATCCAAAAAAGGAGCTGTAAAAAAGCGTTTCTTTAATTATTTCATCATTCAGAAAGGAGAAAAGCTTGCCCTTAGGGAAAGAACTGCAAAGGATATCTGGAAAGGGCTTTACGACTTCTTTCTTGTAGAATCCGCAAAGCCGCTCGTCTCACCTGAAGATTTTGCCGGTTATAAAACGCTGAATGAACTGTCGCAAACAGGCA
Organism: Dyadobacter sediminis; assembly: GCF_005860765.1. Classification (GTDB taxonomy): domain Bacteria; phylum Bacteroidota; class Bacteroidia; order Cytophagales; family Spirosomataceae; genus Dyadobacter; species Dyadobacter sediminis. Next base: position 282,115 of record NZ_VCEI01000028.1, read on the forward strand.
TCATCAGGGAAATACCTAAAGAATACATCCACGTACTTTCACATCAGAAGCTGCATGTGCATTTCTGGTGGATCACAGTTCCGCTGGAAAAAAGTCCGGATTTGCCTGAAAACCTTGCATTTTACTCAAAAGAAGAAGTGGAAGAACTGCCAAAACCGATCCTGATCGATACCGTTTTGAAAGAAGTGCATTATTTGTAAAAGAATCCGGATATTGTTTATGCCGGTATCATTTCACATCTATAAAGTATTTTTACAGGATTCATTCGTTTAAAATTGGTAGGAAGGTATAAAAAGCTTTCGGATCCGTTATCTTTAAAATCTGTTTTTAAAAATCATTGACAATCAGAAATCATGGCAGGAAGTGTTAATAAAGTAATTTTAATAGGAAATCTGGGAAGTGATCCCGAAGTAAGATACCTCGAAAGCGGATCGGCAGTGGCTAAATTCAACATTGCTACGACGGAATCGTATACCAATAAAAACGGCGAAAGAGTTGACAATACCGAATGGCACCGGATTGAACTGTGGGAAGGGCTTGCCAAAGTGGCCGAAAAATATCTTAAAAAAGGGAATCAGGTTTATATCGAAGGCCGTATCCGTACCGATAGCTGGACTGACAAGGAAGGACAGCAAAGAACCGGAATAACCATTCGTGCCAACAGCATGACTTTACTCGGCGGCCCGGCCGGCTCCGGCGCAGGAACCGACCCGAATCAGGGTTATACCCAATCATTAGCGCCAAGAAGCAGTCAGCCTGCGCGTTCATCCGATCCGATTCCGCCGGCACTGGCAGCAGGCAACGATGACGATGATTTGCCGTTCTGATATATAACATTCCTGTTTATGAAAGCGGTTCTGCCCGGAAAAATGCTTATTTCAATTTTTGAAACTATTTGGAATAATATTTATGAGCAGAATCGCTACATTTAAACAAATGAAAGTTTGTTGTAAACTTTTCCTGACATTTCGTGAAAGAATCAACTGAAAGTGACGATCCTCTCGCCCGAACGCGTACGGGGATTTCATATCCCCGAAAATGTACGCAAGCTGTATTAGCCGGAGTCATCATACCCACTGATTTTCTGGCTCCATACGACCTTATTCTTATCATTGTTTTCTTCTTTATTTCTGTTTTTCTTTCGGGTGTACGGGCCGCCTATGCTGCTTCCGGGGCAATGGAAAATCCATGGGAACGCAAAAACGAATCCGTTAGCAACGTTCCAAGCCGGATTCAGCAATTGGCACTTTCATTGGTTCAGCGAGCGGTTACATTGCTTGCGTTGTTGCTGGCTGCAAGACTTTTCTGGCTGCAATTTCAAAACAGTACAACGGAGCTGCTTCACTGGATTGCAATCGGCAGCATTGCTGTCTGGGTTTGGCTGGATGCAGTTGTACGGTATAACTGTGCGCGGCGAGCCAACGAACTTATTCCCAGAATTGCAGGAACAACACAGTTTCTGATCAAAATCTGTCGTCCGCTTACTCAGCCGATCATGAACCTTGGCTATTCTTTTGGCGTGCTTACTCCGGAAGGTGCCGACATTTCAACGGAAATGCTGGAAGCCAAAGCGGAAAGCGAAGAAGAAACGGACCTTTTAAGAGGACTTGCCAATTTCAGGCAGACGAACGCCAAAAAAGCCATGCAGGCGCGGCTGCATATTACCGCTTTTGATATTGAACTGGATTTTCATGAGCTGATGGATAAGATCAATAAATCCGGTTATTCGCGCGTTCCCGTTTTCCGTGATGATCTCGACCATATTGAAGGAATTCTGAACGTAAAGGATTTGCTGCCGCATATTCATCTGGACGAGCATTTTCAATGGCAGAAACTTTTACGGCCTGTCTATTTTATTCCGGAAAGCAAGCACCTCGACGATCTGATGAAAGATTTCCAGAACCGCCGTGTGCATATGGCCATTGTTGTGGATGAATACGGCGGAACCAGCGGCCTCATTACGCTGGAAGATATCATAGAGGAAATCTTTGGCGATATCAACGATGAATACGATGAAGATGAAGAAGTAAATTACACGCAGGTTGATGACAATACATACGTTTTTGAGGGAAAAGTACTCATTAACGATCTTTGCAGAATCCTGAACCTTGAAACGGACTATTTTGATGAAGTCCGCGGAAACAGCGAATCGCTGGCGGGCCTGCTGCTGGAACTGTTTTCAAGATTGCCGCGTACAGGAGAAATTGCCGTTCACAGGGAAATCACTTTTAAAGTACAATCGGCTGACAAGAAAAGGATCAAGAAAGTGAGGGTGCTGGTTTCCTGAATTTTGCCGCTTTGAAAAACTTTGCCAAGAATATTTATCGGGAAAGTGCAATTTATTTTATTTACTGCAAACTTCTTCATAATTTTGCCCGGCAAATAACAATCGTTTATTTGCTATGAGCACAGAGCTATCCAAAGTCCTCCTTGAGGCACTCACTTACGACGACGTTCTTCTAATACCTGGTTATTCAGAGATCCTGCCTCGCAATACAACAACAAAAACCAAACTTACCCGTAACATTGAGCTGAACGTTCCCCTGGTTTCTGCAGCAATGGATACTGTAACTGAATTTGACCTTGCTATTGCCATGGCGCAGGAAGGTGGAATCGGTATTATTCACAAAAATATGAGCCTTGAAGCTCAGGCGGAGCAGGTGCGGAAGGTAAAACGTTCGGAAAGCGGAATGATTCTCGACCCGATTACACTTTCAGATACTGCAACGTTAGGCGATGCGCATCAGATCATGCGTGAGTTCAAAATCGGCGGTATTCCGGTTATTGACAAAGATCACAAGCTTATCGGTATTCTGACAAACAGGGATCTTCGTTTTGAAAAAGAAATGTCAAAATCTGTAACCGAAATCATGACCAAGGAAAAGCTGATTACAGCATCCGAAGGTTTGTCGTTGGACGACGCGGAAAAAATCCTGCAGGAATACAAAATTGAAAAGCTTCCGATTGTAGATGCTGAGTATCGCCTTACCGGCTTGATCACTTACAAAGATATACTCAAACGCAAATCGCACCCGAATGCGTGCAAGGATGAATACGGAAGGCTGCGCGTTGGAGCAGCAGTAGGCGTAACGCATGATTTGTTGAAAAGAGTGGAAGCACTGGTAAAAGCCGGAGTGGATGTCATCAGCCTTGATACGGCGCACGGCCATTCTTTTGGTGTAATTGAAGCTTTGAAATCTGTAAAACAGCACTTCCCGAAACTGGACGTAATTGCAGGGAATGTAGCAACCGGCGAAGGTGCAAAAGCACTTGCAGAAGCCGGCGCGGACGCAGTGAAAGTAGGAGTGGGACCGGGAAGTATCTGCACAACACGGATCATTGCCGGTATCGGGGTGCCGCAGCTTACGGCCGTTATGTGGGCGGCCGAGGCGCTGAAAGGCACAGACGTTCCTGTGATTGCCGATGGCGGAATCCGTTTTTCAGGTGATATTACAAAGGCTTTGGCCGGCGGTGCAAGTACAATCATGATCGGTTCCATGCTGGCCGGAAGCGATGAAGCGCCGGGCGAAATCGTCATTTATGAAGGACGGAAGTTCAAGGCTTACCGCGGAATGGGATCCGTTGAAGCGATGGAAGACGGTTCCAAAGACCGGTATTTTCAGGATGCGGAAGATGATATCAAGAAGCTTGTTCCGGAAGGAATTGTCGGACGGGTTCCGTTTAAAGGGAAAGTATCGGAAATCGTTTATCAAATGGTTGGTGGGCTGAAAGCCGGAATGGGTTATTGCGGTGCTTCCAATATTACCGAATTGCAAAAGGCACAATTTGTAAAAATAACTTCTGCCGGAGTAAAAGAAAGTCATCCGCACGATGTCATGATCCAGAAAGAAGCACCAAATTACTCTTCGAAATCATAGTAAGCTGTTGGCTATTAGCTTTTAGCGGTTAGCTCTTGGCTTTTAGCTGTTAGCGTACATTTTATTTGGCTAGACGCTAACGGCCAAGAGCTTTCAACAAATAAAAACAAAAAACTGCCGGCTCTGAGCTGGCAGTTTTTTTATCCTGACAAGAAAAGAGCTGTTAACGCATAGTTAACAGCTCTTTTTAATTACGATATAAATAGGTCAATTTATACAGCTAACAGCCAAACGCCTACGCAGCAGTCGGTTTTGTAAAGCGGCTTTTAAAATACTGAAAGATCATTGGAAGAATAGAGAATCCGATAATACCGAAAATAACCAGCTCGAAATTCTTTTTAACAATTTCCATATTGCCAAAGAAAAAGCCAAGCAATGTAAGCGATGGAACCCACAAAACGGCTCCTATGACGCAATAGACAATGTATTTTGAATAATTCATACTTCCGGCACCGGCTACGAACGGAGCAACTGTACGCACAATCGGAATGAATCGTGCCATGATTACAGTGCTTCCGCCATGCTTTTCATAAAATGCCTCGGTTTTTTCAAGGTATTCTCTTTTCAGGAATAATATACGCTCCCGTTTCTTGATTTCTCCGCCAAACTTTTTACCCATAAAGTAATTGACATTGTCGCCCAGAAGCGCCGCAATGATCAGTACAATGATGATCAGCCAGACATTCAGGCCGGTTCCCTGATTAGCCGCAATGGCTCCGGCAGCGAATAACAGTGAATCGCCCGGCAGCAAAGGCATGATTACAAGTCCGGTTTCAGTAAAAACAATCAGGAACAGAATGACATAAGTAAGCGTGCCGTATTGTTCCACGATATTGAACAAATGCTTGTCCAGATGAAGAAAAAAATCAATGAACTGCGTTAAAAATTCCATAGCTAATTTAATTTAACAAGTCTGTATTTAAGTATGTGATATTATTTGGAATCGATTTTCCACTTTTGCTTGGTTTTTGTATTCAGGAAGTGATTAAAAGTATCTCCACGCAGTCCCAAACGGATTGTTTCAAGCGGAATGAGTTCACTCGGGGCAATATTTCCTAAATTTACATTGGCGCCCAGAAGTTTTACAAACCAGACTTGCTGCGATTTCTGAGGTGCTTCCCAGAGCATGTCCTCAAAAGCGATTTCGGTCAGGATTTCTTCAACAAGTCCTTGCCGTACTTCACCGCTTGCCCTGAACAAACCTACATTTCCGGATTCTCTGGCTTCGCCGATTACTTTCCATGCGCCTGCCTGAAGTTCCGATTTGATCAGCTGAATCCATTTGTAAGGCGGAATGATCTTGTTTTCATCCTTTGAGCCTACTTCGGAAAGTACGGTCACCTGCTTGGAAAGCGTATGGATATATTCACATTTGACATCCTGCGCCATTTCAATGGAACCGTCGGAAACTTCCGCATATTTCAGATCGTATTTGTCAAGCAGCTTTCGGTAATCGTCAAACTGGTTTCTTACAACAAAGGCTTCAAACAACGTTCCGCCAAAATAAACGGGAATGTTGGCGCTTTTGTAAACAGCCAGTTTTTCATTCAGATTCGGAGTTACAAAAGAAGTGGCCCAGCCAAGCTTTACGATATCTATATAAGGCGATGCAGTGGAAATCATATCTTCTGTTTCCCTGATACTTAGTCCTTTATCCATTACCATGGTGATCCCCTTTTCCCTGGGTTTTTCAGTACGGACAGGAACTTGCGATAACGTAAAATTCATATATGAGTATGCTTTTATCTCTGGCAAAAACTCCGGCAAAGGTAGTAATTACCTTTGATACGTAGCAATAAAATCCATATCAATGACGGATTACCCTGTATCTTTCTGAGATAATTACTATTTTTATAATGTTGCCGTATAGAACGGTGACTTTTCAAACGTGCACATATCTAATTCCTTAATGGATTCTGAAAACAAAAGGATTGATTTCCTTAAGCAATTTATTGGAAAGCCGGCAAGCCAGGATTTTTCGCCGGTAGCCAACTGGTTGAACGGCAAGCTTATGGATGTAGGCATGGACTTCATGCAAATAGAATACGTCGTTCGGGAAGACATGTGCAATCCGATGCGGACGTTGCATGGCGGCATTGCAGCCACGATTCTGGATGACATCGTCGGCACGATGGTTTATGCAATGGGCCGGGAATTTGCATTTACTTCTGTAAACCTGAATTGTGACTTTCTGAACCCGGCCGTTCCCGGACAGGTTATCATTGCCAAATCCAAAGTGATCCGTTCGGGCAGAAACATCGTGCATGTGGAAGGGGAAATTGTCAGTACGGAAGGAAAAATCATTGCCAAATGTACGAGCAACCTCATTCAGACTTCTATCAAAATCCCGGACGTGCCTGCTGTTACTTTCAGGTAACATTTACTCTTATTTATGGAAAAACAATTTAGCGACCTGCCGGAAAGCAGGCAACAGCAGTTAATGGCCTTTGACAGGCTGCTGACGATCATGGACGAACTCCGTGAAAAATGCCCCTGGGACCGGAAACAGACAATGGAAAGTCTGCGGCATCTCACGATTGAAGAAACTTACGAACTTTCGGATTCAATCCTAGAAAATGACATTCCCGAAGTCAAAAAAGAATTGGGCGATTTGCTGCTGCATATTGTTTTTTATGCCAAAATAGGTTCCGAACGAAAAGAGGAAAATTCGTATCAATTTGATATCAAAGACGTTCTGAACGGTATTTGTGAAAAACTGATTTCGCGCCATCCGCATATTTACGGCGATGCCGTGGCGGATTCAGAAGAAGCCGTAAAACAGAACTGGGAAAAACTCAAACTTAAAGAAGGAAATAAATCCGTTTTGTCCGGCGTTCCGGCTTCCTTGCCTGCGCTTGTGAAAGCCATGCGGATTCAGGAAAAGGCAAGAGGCGCAGGATTTGACTGGGACGAAAAGCAGCAGGTCTGGGAAAAAGTGGAAGAAGAACTTAAAGAATTTAAGGATCATTTCAACATTGAAACAAACGACGTTATGGATCAGAAAGAAGCCGAAAGTGAATTTGGCGACTTGCTTTTTTCTTTGGTCAATTATTCCAGATTTGTAGACATTAACCCGGAAACGGCTCTGGAAAGAACAAACAAGAAATTCATCCGGCGTTTCCAGTACCTCGAAGAAGCTTCAAAGGCCGACGGCAAAACTTTGTCCGACATGTCTTTGCAGGAAATGGACGAATACTGGAACAAGGCCAAGGAAACAGAAGTTTAAACAGCGCAGTCCATGTCATCGCATCATATCGTCAGAGAAAAACAGGAACCTGCGCTTATCATTGCCAACGGAGAAGCATGCAGCGAAGAGCTTCTCGGCCAGCTGCTGGAATGGAGTCCTTTTATTGTCGTGCTGGATCATGCCATTTACCGCGTGCTGGATCTGGGTATCAAAGTGGATGTATGGATGGGCGACTTTGATCAGCAGCATGATTTTGAAATGATACAGGCCAGACAAGCGCCGCTGGAAATTGTTCATACGCCGGATCAGGAAAAAACGGATCTTGAAAAAGCAATTGACTTTCTGGTAACAAGGGGTTTTCCTGCTGCCAATATCGTTTGGGCAACCGGCCGCCGTGCCGATCACGCCATAACCAACATTACAAATCTGGTTCGTTACAAGGAAAAAATCCGGCTGGTGTTATTTGATGATTATTCCAAAATTTTTCCATTGTCCGGAACATTCGAAAAATGGTATGTAGCCGGAACGCCCGTTTCGCTCATTCCGGTTGGCATTGTTGAAGGAATTGAAACAAGCGGATTAAAGTACAATCTTCATGACGAAACACTCACATTGGGGCATAGAACCGGAAACAGTAATGAAGCCGAAAAAGACGGTATGGTCCGTATTTCAGCCCGAAAAGGCGATTTGCTGATTATGGAATGCTGGGATTTATAAAGAAGCCTGCTTTGTTTCTTTGGATTCTACAAAAAAATTGCGGTTCACAATAAGCGTCTTTTCATTTTTTGCCTTCATCGTTTGCCATTCCGTTGTCGGGTAAATAAAATCTTCCTTGCCGCTTCCTATTTTGACTTTTACAGGCATGTCAAATCCGGTGACGACATTGTTCCAGCGATACTGAAGACCTTTGTTTCCAAAAGAATATTCCAGAACCGGAATGCGCACATCGCGGAGATATTGATCGAATACTTTGAAAATGTTTCTTCCGGCGTGCTCGCTTACATAATTTTCAATTTCCGAGCCGTCAACCGTTTTGTGGTAAAAAGTTTTGTTAAGGCCACGAAGAATCTGCCGCCATTTTTCATCGTCATTTACGATCTGACGAATGGTATGCAGCATGTTTCCGCCTTTGTAATACATATCCCGCGAGCCTTCCTGATTTACGCCATGAATCCCGACAATCGGAATATCGTTGGCAATCAGCGCCTTTGTTCCGAGTACATAATCCGAGCCGGCTTCTTTTCCAAAGTAATACTCTACATACAGGTTTTCGGAATAGTTTGTAAAACTTTCGTGCACCCACATATCCGCCACATCTTTGTACGTAATGTTGTTTGCAAACCATTCGTGGCCGCTTTCATGGATGATGATGAAATCCCATTTCAAACCCCAGCCTGTTTTGGACAAGTCACGGCCGAGATAACCCATTTTATATCCGTTGCCGTAAGTAACCGAACTCTGATGTTCCATTCCGAGATAAGGCACTTCCACGAGCTTGTAACCGTCTTCATAAAACGGATACGGCCCAAACCAGTGCTCAAATGCTTTCAGCATTTGCGGTGCCTGTTTGAACTGCTCTTTTGCTTTTTCAAGATTCTGTGGCAGCACGTAATAACTCAGCGCCAGATCGCCTTTTTCACCTTTAAAGGTTTCTTTCCAGCTTACGTAATCCGCCACATTCATGTTCACGCCGTAATTGTTGATCGGGTTTTTTACAAACCAGTTGAACGTATGCGTATTGTCATTGTTTTCAGTCACAGAACGCAAGTTTCCGTTTGAAACATCCATCATGTTTTTAGGTACTGTAATGCTGATCTGCATGCTGTCCGGCTCATCGTACATGTGATCCTTGCATGGCCACCATACGCTGGAACCAAGTCCCTGGCAGGAAGTTGAAATAATCGTGTTTCCCTTTCCGTCCGGAATCCACTGAACGCCCCCGTCCCAGGGCGGCCGCTTGGCCAATCTTGGTTTACCTGAATAAAAGACCTCAACGGATTCCAGCTTTCCGGCTTCCTGTTTTTTTACAAGATCAATAAAAAAGGCATTGCCGTCTCTTTTAAAAGTCAGTTCTTTTCCGTCCTGAATCACTTTATCGATTTTTAAAGGTTCCTGCAAATCAATCTGCATGGATTGGCCGGCTTTCAGTACCTTGTAATTCACCTGCGTACTTCCAGACAACGTGCTGTCCTGCGCATTCGGGCGAACATGCAGATGGTAATAAGTAAGGTCCCACCATTCGCGCTGCGGCGTGATGGAACCACGCAACGTATCTGCATGCGTAAATTTGCCGCTCTGAGCCATGCAGCCGCCGGAAATAACCAGAAAAATAAAAAGAAGTGGTTTGAACATTTTGTAATTACAGCCAAGTAATCGCTTTAAATCAGTACAGGCTATTTGCCCGTTAATAATATTTTCAAAAGTCAACAGCTAAAAAAAGCCAACAGCCACCAGCTAATAGCCATCAGCTAAAAGCCAATAGCTAACAGCCAACAGCTAAAAAACGCCAAGCTTACTTTTCCAGGATTTCCATATCATTCAGTTCCGGGCCGCCGCCGCGATTGGCCGACCCGGCAGCAATGTAAACCTTTTTGTTCAGTGAAACCGCCTGCGTTCCGTGTCTGCCCTGATGCAGAGCCGGCAATTTTTCCCATTTCTGTTTTTGAGGGTCAAATGCTTCCACTTCATTATGTGCTTCCACATGTGCATCGCTCTCTCCGCCAATGATCAGGATTTTATTATTATAGACAACCGTTGTATTTCCGGCTCTTAAAGTCGGAAGGTTATTGGATGCATCCATTGTGGACCATTTTCCGGTTTTGAAATCATAAACATCTACTTCCTTGATCACTGTGTTCAGAACCTGATTAATGCGCGCAGTGGAAAGCCGCCCGCCTGCAACGTACAACTTGTTATCCAATACTGCCACCTGCACATGATCTCGTGGACGCGGCGCATCCGCCAGCGTTTTCCATTGGTTGGTTTTCGGATCGTATTCATCAAACCAAGTAACCTGTCCGTCCCAGTGCCCGTCCTGAATTCCGCAAACAAGGTATATTTTATCATTCAGCACAAAAGCACCCGCTGCTCCGCGACGGCGGTTTTCCGGGATGGAAGCACCTTTCCGCCATTCATTTTTGACCGGATTGAAAATATAAATGTCCGGAATAGGCATCTCGTGCGGATATCCGCCGGTAAAAGCGCCCACAACATATATTTCGTTTTTATAAGTTACAGCCTGAAAATGGCTCATTTCCAAAGGCGTTTTGCTGAGGCTTGTCCAGGAGTCCTTTTTGAAATCGTATTCATCCACAGGCTTGATACCGCGTCCGCCAAGCAGATATAATTTTCCGTTGGCGGTAGCCATGGCATTTTCGTGCCGTTTTTCAGGAAGGTTTTCCGGTTCGGAAACATTCCATATCTGGCCTGAAACAGATGAAGACAAAATACTGAGCGCAAAAAGCAATGCACCGGTTTTGAAAAAAGGTTTCATTTTGTCAACGTTTGGTAAGGGATTGGAAAGTCTGCTGAAATCAGCAGCTGATTTAAAAACGCCTTTAAGGTACAAATCTATTTCATAAAATTGAAAGGCCGGTACGATGCCGGCCTTTCAATTGTTTTTTCAGGGTAAAAGATCAGTTATTGCCGGAAATTTCCAGTGCGGGACTTTCAAATCCGAGTTTCTTCAGACCATTTTTTACATCGGGATCTTTCATGAACAATTTCCAGAGCAAACCCGTACGGTAATTTTCGATCATGACGATGATCGGCCCCTGATCAATGGCCAGATGCGATTTTGCATACCAGTTTTGCGATTCATTAAAGGCATCCGTAAACCCGTATTCACTCCATATCTTGTCACCCAGATCATCGTAAAAATGGCGAAGTGCTTTCATGGATTGCTCCGGTGTATAAGGAAATGACGACAATGCGGCTGTCGGGGTTATGGTTCCGAAGTCGTTTGTCGGAGAATGTGCGTTGTAGCCGTTGTACGTGTCGCTGGCCGTAAGTCCCCAGTTGTTTTCGCCATAACCTTTGAATTTGCCGGGATTGGCCACACAATGCTTGTAATTAATCATCGTATGGTTTACGTTTTGTTCCCAGTAATCGGCATACTGATCTTTGAGCTTGCGCGGATCAAGGCCGACGAATGAATAATGCGCAAAGAACAAAGGCCCGCCGTAATCGAAACCAAGCGGAAGTTTAATGCCATAGAATTCCTTGCCGTTTTTAAAATGGTCACTTTGCGCCCAGCATTTGTTGTAAACCTGAGCCGTAATCGGATAGCGCGGAGAAGAAGCACCCAAAATGTACGTGATAAGCGTCTCGTTATAACCTCTCAGTTCAAAGTTCATGGCCCAGCCATGGTTCGGGCTCCAGTGCCAGTAAAGCTGGTTCGGGTTTTCTCTGGTATAGAAATCCCATTCGGCTTCATTCCAGAGCCATTGAATCCGGTTTCTTAAATCCCTTTCCAGATCGTTATCAGCATCAAAGTATTGCCGTACTGCTAGCAATCCCTGAAAAAGAAAGGATGTTTCAACAAGGTCGCCGCCATCGTCCTTTCGTCCGAACGGAATTGTTTTTCCCGTAGCGCCATTGAGCCAGTGCGGAAAAATGCCGTGGTAATGATCTGCTTTGGACAGAAATTTGACCATTTTCAGCAGCCTTGCCGCAACGGAATCGCGGGGTTGCCATTTTCTTTCTGCCGCAACGACCATGGCCATCACACCAAATCCAGTTCCGCCAATTGTCACCACTTCGTCGCCGTAATCGTATGCAGCATTGCTTCGTTCGCGTGACATGCCGCTGACCGGATGACCAAAATCCCAGAAATACTTGAATGTCTGCTTTTGAACCAGTTCCAGCAAAGCAGTGTCTGACAAGTTTTTGGGCCGGTCGGAAGGATTAAAAAGAGGAGGTTTACTATTTGTATTTTTCCTTTTCTGTGCAAAACTTTCTGCAGCAGCAAAAAGCAGCGTAATGCATAGAAGGTAACGGAACGTTATTTTCATGACGGATTGGTTTAAATTTTAACTGACTTAATTCAGGTTCGGACTGGTAAAGCCCAGCTTTTTCAGGCCTGTTTTTACTTCCGGGCTGCTCATGAACAGGTTCCATGGCAAACCACTTCTGTAATTTTCGATCATGATAACAATCGGGCCCTGATCAATGGCGAGATAGGAATCTGCAAACCAGCGTTGATCTATGGAAAAGGAATCGTGAAAACCATATTCGCCCCAGATTTTATCACCCAGTTTGTAGTAAAAGAATTTCAGTGCTTTCATGGATTCCGCCGGCGTGTAAGGAAAGGAAGAAAGTGCGGCAGTCGGGGCAATTATCCCTTTGTCATTACTTGGAGAGCTGGCTGTATAGCCATCCGGAATGTCACTTGCCGTAAGTCCCCAGCATTGGTCACTGTATCCGTTATAGCCCAGCGGATTGGTTTTGCAGTAATTGTAATTAATTAATGCATGATTTTTATTCTGGGTAAAATAATTGGCGAAACCGTCCGACAATCCGGTTGGGTTCAGACCCAGAAAAGAATAATGCGCAAAGAAGAGCGGGCCGCCATAAGGTTCGCCCAGCGGAAGTTTAATTCCGTAATATTCCTTTCCATTTACAAAATTCCCGTGATCTGTCCAGCCCGAATCGTAAACTGACTTGGGAATGGCATGGGTCGGTGAAGAGGCGGCCAGCACGTAAGTAATCAGGCATTCGTTCCAGCCCTGGATCGGATGATTCATTTCCCATTCATATTCCGGGCTCCAGTGCCAGTAAAGTACGTTTTCATTATTTTTCCGGAACCAGTCCCATTCCACGGCTTCCCAGATTTTACTGATGTCGTTTCTCAAAGCAGTTTCAGCCGCTCCCGGATCGTTGAAATACTGACGCGCCGTGAGCAGACCCTGAATCAGAAAAGAAGTTTCTACAAGGTCAGCGCCGTTATCTTTTGTACTGAAAGGCACCACAGCTCCGGTTGCGCCATTGATCCAGTGCGGAAAAGCGCCGTGGAACCGCTGTGTTTTATCTTTCAGGAAACCGGTGATTTTCTGTAATCTTTCAAGTCCCTGCGCGCGGGTGATGAATTTTCTTTCGATAGCCACAGGAATGGTCATAATCCCGAATCCGCTTCCGCCGGAAGTTACAACGTCCCCGGAAGTGTTCCGCTCGCGTGCAAGGCCGCTAACCGGATGTCCAAAATCCCAGAAATACCTGAAAGTCTGTTTCTGAACCAGATCCAGCAATGCTTCGTCGGATAGTACAGGAAATTTATCAGTGGAATCAACTTGTGTTTGAAGGCTGACTTTTATTTCTGCCTGCAAAGTGCCGTTTGTGACGGATTTTAAAAATTTTGTAGCCGTAACCATATAGGAATTCAGGCCGTTCAATGCGGATACCGGCTCAACAACAACCGAACTGTCGCCGTTTTCAAGCGTTCCGGAAAAAGCAACGGTTTCTCCCGAACCAGTTTTGAAAGTAAACCCGTTTTTAATGGAAGTACTGTTCAAAGCAGTTGAAAACGTAAACCTGATCTTTGGATTCAGGCTTACATTTTCAACTGCCAAACCGCTATTGATTTCATTGACCTCAACGCTTTTCAGACCGAAAGCAGAAGGTGCTGACGGCTCGGGATCCTTTTCTGATTTACAGGAAATCCCGAGCCATATCAGCAGGCAGATAAGAAACAGGTTTTTACAGGGCATTTTTTCCTTTTAATACCTTATTTCAAAATTTTAAAACAAGCCTTTATTGCAAATAAGAACAGCGTAACTGACTTGATCCAATTCAATTCCGGCAGTTAATAACCGGGATTTTGGGTCAGTGTGCCCCCGCTCAGATCAATTTCGGATTGCGGAATCGGCCATACTTCGTTTTTGTTTGGTTTCCAGCCTAGCGGACCAAAAATCTGGGCTGCTCTTCCCTGACGGATCACATCAAAATAGCGGTCGTATTCAAGCGCAAGTTCCACATGGCGCTCATGCCAGATGGCGAGGCGCAAGGCAGCTTTGTCTGTTGTCGTAATTTTTGGAAGAACCGTCTTGCTTGTACCTCTTGCACGAGCTCTTACCATTTCCAGCGAAGCAAGCGCCTGTGTGGTATTACCCAGTTCATTGGCAGCTTCCGCATTCATCAGCAGCACTTCTGCGTACCGGATTACCCTTATATTCTGCTGCGAACCTTCATTGAATCCGGTTATATACAAGTTGAACGGAACATAAGATTTCTGATTGTACATCGGATTGTCGCCTTCTTTGGGTATTACATCACCCGCAGGCGTGGTTTCACCCCGGAAAATAATAGATGCGTCCATTCTCGGGTCACCAGTTTCAAAGGAATCTACAAGTGCTTCCGTAGGTGTGTTGAATCCCCAGCCGCCGCCAACTACGCCGCGTACGCCCTGAACCTGGGAATACTGTGAATTGGATGCATCCTTATTGGAAGGAATCAGCTCATTTTGTATCTCGAAAATAGATTCGGCAGAGTTTTCATTTTGTACCCGGAAAAGTGCTTCAAAGTTCGGGAACAACGAATATTGTCCGGAAGTCATCACCTGATTGGTAAGATCAAAAACCTGCTGCCATTTCTGCTGGTACATAGCTACTTTTGCATGCAATGACATGGCGGCGCCTTTGGTTGCACGGCCGGTGTCAGTGGAACCGTATTTCAACGGCAAAACTGCAGCTGCATCCGTAAGGTCCGCTTCAATGGCGGCATAAACTTCTGCTTTCGGTGAACGCGGGATGTTGTATTCGGTAGCATCTTTCGGAAGTGTAAGCCGCAACGGAACGTCGCCATATGCTCTTACCAATCTGAAATAGGAGTAAGCACGAATAAATTTCGCCTCTCCGATGTAACGCGCTTTCAGGGCTTCATCCATGCTGATCGCCGGAATGTTCGTAATGACCTGATTGGCATAATTGATGTTCTGATATTGTCCTGACCAGAAATCGGCTAGCTGTCCGTCACTGGAACCTACTGTAAACCGGTCATAGTCGTTGAAGAAAGTAGCGTCGGAAGGCGTACTTCCTTTTTCCGTGTCATCCGATCCCATGCTTTCCACAGCAATGGAGGCAAATGCAGTATTTCTCCAGCTGCGAAGATTGGCGTACATGGCGTTAACGGCTTTGGTCGCATCCGCTTCATTCGTCCAGAAAACGGTTCCGGCCTGCTTTCCCTGCGGATCTGTATCCAGAAACTCCTGTCTGCATGCGGAGGGAATCATGAGCATGGAAATCAATCCGGCGCAAACGCCCGCTTTTTTCAAGTTGTTCTTAAAATTTATATTTTTCATTTTATTGAATCTTAGAAAGTAACATTTATACCAAAGTTGTAAGTCGCCGAAATCGGGTAAACATTGGCATCAATTCCCGCCTGCGTAGGCTTATTCTCATTGGCTCTTACCTCGGGAGAAAGTCCTTTGTACTTGAAGAAGTTCAGCGCATTTTGCGCATTGGCGTACAAACGCAGTTTTCTGATTTTCAGTTTTTCATTGACAGACTGCGGGAAAGTATAGCCAAGCTGCGCATTTCTCACCCTGAAATAACTGCCGCTCTGAACAAAAAAAGTATTTGGAAGATAATTAGCGCCTCCGCCTATGTTCGCCGAAGGATACGTATTGGAAGTTCCTTCTCCATGCCAGCGGTTATCAAAAAAATCTTTGGTGAAATTTTCGTTTCCGTAGCGCCAGCCCATATTGGCATTGTAAATATCCACTTTGGCCACACCCTGGAAATCAAGTGTAAGATCAATGGTTTTGTAATTCCAGCTGGTATTGATACCGTAAGTATATTTCGGGTTCGGATTCCCGATTACCTGACGGTCAAGACCTGTAATGGCTCCGTCCGGTGTGCCGTTTGTGCCGCTGATGTCACGGTATCTGAAATCGCCCGGCTTGGCATTCGGTTGTGCTGACTTGCTGATTTCGTCCGCATTCTGGAAAATGCCGTCCACAATCAATCCATAAAATGAACCGATCGGATCGCCGACTACGGTACGTGTTGCCAGCGCGCCGCTTGTAAGTCCCACGCCACCGTCATAAATCGGGTTGGAGCCGGAAGATACGGAAAGAACAGTATTGTCATTGATGCTTCCGTTCAGGCCAATGCTGTAAGTCAGGTCTTTTCCGATTTCATCTCTCCACGTCAGAGCGGCTTCAAAGCCTTTGTTCCGGAAGTTTGCCTGATTACCCACAATCCTGCCGGTTTCGGTACCGATGGAAGTTAAAACCGGAATGTCAAAAATAGCTCTTTCCGTTTTCTTGCTGTAATAATCCAGTTCCAGGGAAAGTCTTGAATTCAATACGGCTGCTTCAAGACCGATGTCTGTTCCTACGCCGCGTTCCCAGTAAGTTGTCGGCGGAATAATGGTGTTGATGCTGGCTCCGGTATTTAGCTGACCGCCAAAAACTGCTGCCAGGCCTCCGCCGGTTGCAACCGTAAGGGTGGAAAGATTGGACGGTACGGATGCATTACCGATTTTACCCCAGCTTCCTCTGATTTTCAGATTGTCAAAAAACTTCTGGCTTTCCATAAAAGGCTCGTTGCTGATGACCCAGCCAGCACCCACAGATGGAAAATAACCCCATGCATTACCGCCCTGGAAAAATTTGGAAGAACCGTCGGCACGCAACGATGCATTCAGAAGATAACGGTCTGCAAAAGAATAGTTAACCCTTCCAAAGTAGGAAGCATATGTTCCCAGATCGCCCTGATCTGTTACGTAACGACTGTCTGCGTTACCCAGCGTAAGGTAAAGATCGCCTTCACTGGAATACGGAACGTTCAGTGCACTTGCCGTAAGCTGATAGGATTGGTCACGTTGTGCCGATTGTCCGATCAATGCCGTGAAGTTATGATTGCCGAATTCTTTGGTATAAGTCAATGTATTTTCAAAAATCCAGTAACGTGTCTGCGGACGTACAAACTGCAGAACGCTTGTTGTATTCTGCTGTTTCAAGGTTGCAGCATATTGCGGTGTATAACTGCGCGTTTCGTCCTGTGAATAACGTCCGCCTAGGCTTGTACGGAAAGTCAGTCCGTCCAACACATTCAGTTCCGCGTAAGCATTGGCAGTCAGCAAAGTTCTTTTTGTATTCTGATTAAAGAAATCAATGGTGACCTGCGGATTGAAATTGTTGGCATCGCCCAGACCAAAATCGTTGGGATCGCCGTAGCTTCCGTCTGCATTGTAAACCGGTACAATGGGTCCGGCCGCATACAGTTGTCTGAAAATACCGCCGGCTTCATCCTGCGATTTGCTGTAAGAACCCGTTGCCGTATAGCCGACTTTAAGGCTTTTCAGAACCTGAAAATCATTTTGTAATCTGGCTGTGTACCTTTTAAAGTTGTTTTTCTGAACAACTCCTTCCTGATTCAGGAATCCGAGTGAAAGATTGTAAGTCGATTTTTCACCGCCGCCGCTGATGGAAAGCTGATGATTGTTCACCTTTGCAGTTCTCAGTATCTGATCGTACCAGTCAGTGCCTTCGCCGTATTGTGAAGGATCAAGAATGTTCTGTTTGCCGTTGATGTTGCTCAGTTCATTCACCATGGTGGCATATTCTCTGCCATTGGCCATTTTAATCTGATTGGTAACTTTCTGAAATCCAACAAAACCGTTATAATCCACAACGGCCTTTCCGGATTTTCCTCTTTTGGTTGTGATCAGCACAACGCCGTTAGCCGCACGTACACCGTAAATCGACTGGCTGGATGCATCTTTCAGAATGTTCATGCTTTCGATATCAGCGGAATTGAGAAAGCTGATATCATCGAACCAAACGCCGTCCACAACATAAAGCGGATTAGCGCTTCCGTAAGCAGTTCCGACACCGCGGATACGGATTTGCGGCGCTTCACCCGGTTTTCCGGAGTTGTTGATCTGAACGCCCGCTACTTTTCCTTGCAGGCCGCTTACGGCATTCATGGAAGGCTGTCTGGAAATTTCTTCACCTTTAATTTGTGCCACAGAGCCGGTTACGTCCAGTTTGCGCTGCGTACCGTATCCGACAACAACTACTTCATTCAGAGACTTGGCATCTTCTGCCAGAGCAGCGTTGATCACCGTCTGCGTACCCACCGGAATTTCCTGGGCGACCATACCGATCATGGAAAAAACCAGAACAGACTCCGATGACGGCACCTGGATGGTGTAGTTGCCATCAATGTCGGTTGGAACGCCGGTAGTTGTTCCTTTTATGAGCACGCTGGCTCCCGGAAGTGCTGAACCGTCAGAGCCGGAAGTGACTTTTCCTGTTACATTTATTCCCTGTGCAAAGGATATAATACTGCAGAACAGGAAAACAAGCGTGTACAGAATTCGTACAGTAGTTTTCATTAGGTATAAATTAGTTGATAGAATTATTAAAAGAATTTATTGACCTCAAATTTAAGTTCCAGAATCAGCAGCAATCAAATAAAGCGCTACATCACCATTACATCAATTAGAATAATGCAAGGTTTAGGCGTTGTCAGAAGGTTTTATGAGGAATTAGTACAAGACGGTTAAATGTCCATCATAAACTGGACAAGGTTGGCATCCATGTTCAATCCGAGTTTTTTGCGTAATCGGTAACGTTTAATTTCCACACCGCGGATAGAAATTCCCAATACGGGAGCCATTTCTTTAGTGGAAAGATTCATGCGAAGACATGCCGCAAGACGGAGTTCGGAAGGAGAAACAGAAGGGCAAATAGTCCGGAGCCTCTTGAAGAATTGTTCATGCACTTCATCAAAGTTCTGCTCAAACAGTACCCAGTCGTCTTTACCGGCAACATTGCGCTCAATGCTGTGTAGCAGTTTCTGGTAATGAATGTTCGGGAGCTGCTGTCCCATTTCCGCTTTCACCTGTTTGAGTTCGTCCCTGATTTCTTCAAGGATTTCATTTTTTTTGACCACATTGATTGCTACATTGCTCAGTTGCTGACTTTTGTTCTGGATCTCACTCTGAAGTTTTTCATTCTGGATCTGCATGATCTGCCGTTCGCTGGACATCCGCTGCTGGCGCAGCTTTTCTTCCTGTTCCCGGATCAGCTTGTTGCGATGCCTTGCAAGCCGCTTTTCCTGGTAAAAAATCAACCCGATGAATGCAACTATTAAAGTCACTGCAAAAAGGAAGCGTGCAAAAAGCGTTTCACGCCAGTATGGCTGAATACTGAAATGGAACGAAACGGTATGGGCATTCAGGCTGGTTTTTAATTCAAACTGATAATTAGCCGATTCCAGGTTTGTAAATTCCACGAAGTTCTGTTCGGTCCATTCCGACCATTGATCGGTAAGTCCCCTGAGTCGGTACTTGTATTGTACATGCTGGCCGTAAACAGGCAGTGCAAACATAATCCGGATCGATCGGACATCCGATCGGAGTACAGGTTTGCCGGAAATATTGAAAGTCTCGGCAAGATTGCGCAGATTGGCTACCTTGCGGATCAGCGGAAATGCAGCGATTTCCTCATTGTTTTTATCAGCAAGCCGGTTGTACAATGCATAACCGTTGTCCAGACAAAAGAAATAATAATCTCCGGATAACGGAATGATGGTTTCACTGTTCCGTACCAGCGTGAGCGGCAGATTCAGGATATTATTCCCTGAGTAATAAGCAACCCGATTGATATATACTTTAAACCAGTCCTGCGAAATACCTGTCCGTAACTTGAACGGCTCTTCATCTTCCACTCTGAAAAGGTTTTTGCTTGGATTCAGTTTGCCGTAAGCATCCGGTTCCAGAAACTGGTTGGCAACATGTATGTAAATCCGGTTTTTCCATTCATTGAGTTCAATTGAAAATTCTCCGGGCAAATCCTGCGGTGACTTGTATTCTTTCCATTGCAAAACCGAGTCAAGCTGAGGCGTAAGCTGTGCTTTGAAAAGCCCTTTATAGGCATGTCCCAGCCAGAAAGAACCGTCTTTATCCCGGATTATCTGACGGATCGGAATCGGAAGAACACCTTTTACAGCATGTGCATACGTCCACAGGTTTTGCTTGTCCCGCTTATAAACATGCAGACCGTTGTAAGCACCTTGTAAAAGCAATGTATCCTTACCGGCTCTGATCGGGATAATGATCCAGCCACCGTTTATATTGGAAATTTTGAAGACCCCGTTTTCTCCAATCCGGTAAGTTCCGTCGTTGTGCCCGCACAATAACTGATTGCCAATCACCTTCAAATTCCACGTCTGGCCTTCCAGCCCCGGCACCGGGCTGAATGGTTCGGAAGAAAGCCATTTTTTTACAAAGACACCTTTATTGGAACCGACGTACAATTTACCACGCCATAAAGCAGCTGCATACGTAGAGCCGAGCGGATTGTCATTGGTCTGATAAGAAATAACTGGTGAAGACATTTTGACCAGATCAATTCCCTGATCCAGACCGATCCAGAGCTGTTTGCGGCTGTCCTCGGCCAATGCAAGCACCGTATTGTTCTGCAGTCCGGTTTCTTTGTTGAAACGGTATTTCAGATTGCCGTTTTTTGATACAATGTAAACTCCGTTTTGAATGGTTCCGAAAACAAGGCTGCTGTCCTGACTTGAAACAAGCGCCCGGTTAATGATATTGGTTTTCAGTTCTTCCGACAGTGGAATATTCCAGCTGGATAAGATGCCGTTTTTCCAAAGGAACAAGCCGTGTTTGGTTGTTGTAATTAAAAGCTGACCGCCTGAGAAAGGTAAAATGGAAGAAACAATGGCAGGTGCCAGGCCGTTTGTTCCTTTCAACGGGACGAATTTTTTACCTTTCAGTTCAAAAAGTCCTTTTCCGATGATCTGAGCCAGAATGCGATTTTGTACATACCTCAAAAACATGAAGTTGCCAGCCGGATTGATCTCGGTGAGATTTTTGCCGTCGTACCGGTAAATACGTGAAAAGGACTGAAAATAAATATACTCCGGCGTTTTCAGAATGTGCCAGATTTCTTCCGTCTTAAGGCTGGCAAAACGGGCATTTTTACTCAGGGAATAATATTTCAGCTGGCCGTCCGGTTCTTTTTTCCAGTAACCGAATTCAGAATAGCCGCCGGCATAAATCCTTTGTTCCTTTTGCGTATTGTGATGATAAACCTTGCCGGAAGAAACGGCAACTTCGGATTCATCATACAATATCGTTCTGACGATTTGTCCGTCCGGCAGCGAATGCACTTTCCAGGCTGCGCCGTCAAATTCCAGCAACCCGTCGGAATTGGCTGCATATACAATGTCATTTTTATCATGATCCATATCCCAGTTCTGATTGTGCGCCTTGTAAACTGTTGAAGGATAATTGACCAGCGGAGGCGTTTCCTGCGCCATGACGGCCCGGAAAACAGAAGCGGAAAAGAGTATAACAGTAAGCAATGCCGTCTTATCTTTACCAGTTTTAATGATGGAAAAAATATGCATAAGCTGTTTTACTGTACAAACAAAAATCATTTTAGTAATCTTTTGGTATTGCTTTAACGCAAGATGAAGAAGATAATGCGCTTCATCAGTGAAACATAATAACGTTAGTAAATGAAAAAAGTACTTGCAATTCTTTTGTTCACCTCTTCAGTTTCCATGTCGCAGGTGAAGCCTTCTGATGACAATTCGAGAAATGACATCCGTTACAATCTTAATGAATCCGGCTCACATTATGTGAAATTTACATTTACGAATCAGACGTGGCTTCGCTGGAATGAAAGTAATCCGGGAACTACCGTGCTTGGTGATCCAAAGACGAATACGTTTGACATCGGACTGCGCCGTACGCGTGTTCAGCTTTTCGGACAAATAACGGACCGCATTTTTTTCTACACACAATTCGGAATGAACAATTTTAACAAGCTGAGTGCATTTCCTGCCTATAATACCAATGGCACGCCGAGCAACAGAAAAGTAGCAGCCTTTTTTCATGATGCACTCGGTGAGTACGAAATTCAGCGGAAAGGAAGCCGTTTTATCCGGTTCGGAGGCGGGCTCACGGTTGTAAACGGCCTTTCCCGTTTCTCTCAGCCAAGTATCGGAACCATTATGACGATGGATGTGCCCGTTTTTGCACAGGCAACTGTCGATCAGACGGATCAGTTTGCCAGAAAACTAAGTGTTTACAGCCGCGGCCAAATCGGCAGATTCAACTATCGTCTGGACATAGCCGATCCTTTTCCGATAGAAACGAACGGTTTGGTTCCAGCCGTCATTGGTGTAAATTCCGTATTTGCGCAGCGAAAAAACCACAAGCAGTTTCAGGGATTACTGATTTACAACATCTTTGACACGGAAGACAATACAACGCCAGGTTACATGACAGGAACATACCTTGGAAAGCGTAAGGTTCTGAATGTTGAAGCCGGGATTATCTCGCAAAAAAATGCAACATGGCGCAGGGAAACTGCTGATACGATTTACAGCAATATGAACTTATGGTCTGTTGCTGCATACATGGACATGCCGGTTGATAGAAACAAGGGTACAGTTGTTTCTGCATATCTTGGCTTTTTCAATACAGATTACGGTAAAGGATATCTTCGTTACAATGGCATTATGAATCCTGCTACGGGTACTACACAACCCATTGCCGGAACAGGCGGTACGCAGGGAAATGCTTATCCGATGTTCGGAACAGGAAGGGTGATGTATGCACAGGCCGGTTACAAGTTCAAAGATGGTTTGCTTGGAAATCAGGGAACATTAATGCCTTATGCTTCTTTACAATATGCTGATTACGAAAGGTTAGATGGCGGAATGAACGTTTATAATCTTGGTTTTAACTGGCTGATCAAAGGGCATAATGGCAAAATGTCACTCAATTTTGAGAACCGCCCGGTTTACAGGGCAAGTGCTGTTCCGAATAAGTTGGCTTCATATGGAAGAAAAAGTGCTTTTGTGCTTCAATATCAGGTTTCCATTTGAAAACCCCAAAAAATGCACAATGCAAGGCTCCCGCGGAGCCCTCTGTTTGTAGAAAAGACATTGTAATAATCAGGCGGCTCCGCAGGAGCCTCCTTGCAAGCGGAATTTTACGAACAACCTGATGCTATAAACAGGGTGCCACGCTGTGGCAGAATTCAATCTGCTACGGAGTAACACCCTGTTTGTAAAAGATCTCAAAAATGCACAATGCAAGGCTCCCGCGGAGCCCCCTGTTTGTAGCAAGGATTTAGAGATTGAAATTTAATCTGGCAAAGATATGGCGTCCGTTAAAGCCCATTTGCTGAACACGTCTCGAATAAACAAAACGTCCCGAACTGATATTGCCTGAATGCGCTTGCAGTTCCGGATAAACATCAAACAGGTTGTTGCTGCCAACTGAAAGATTGATTGCTTTTGTAAGATCATAATTCAATGCAATGTCTGTCACAATTCTGGCATTGTAAACCTGATCCAGCGTTTCCCTCTGACCTGTTAATGTATTTACCGGCCAGGAATCAGGCTTTGTCGGATCAATGGTTGCATCCCAGTATGCAACTTCACCGAAACGGACCGCACGGAGCATCACACCGAATTTTCCTGCTTTATAATTGATCATCAGGTTCTGCTTATTTCTCGGACTTGCGATTTCAAAGCGGCTGAGGTCTTCCCGGTTAAAATAAGTATTCACCTGATTGGTTGCTACCAAAATATCGGATGCATGAATAATCGGCTTGTCATTTGCATCTTTTTTAACTCTGTTCTGAATAAATGTTCCCGCCAGCACTGCGCGGAAAGATTGATTTCCTGCAAACCTTGTGTTATAGGACAATACGCCTTCCAGCCCTCTCGAACGCGTATCCACCGCGTTGGCGAAGAAATTGGCCGCAGTAGCATTGGCAGCTGCAAGCTGTGCTTTCAATGTAGCGTTGCCTGCATCGGTAAAGTTATTGGTCAGTACAATCCGGTCGTCTATGTCGATCTGATAAGCGTCCAGCGTCAGTTCAAATGCGTTGTTAATCTGGATTGTTGTTCCGATTGTAAAGCTCTGGGAAGTTTCCTGTTTCAACTTCGGAATACCCAGAATCTCTGCGGGTCTGCTGTCATTGGTAAAAGTGCCGCTTTCCTGCGGAACCTGCTGGCCGTTCTGTGTCACAAACAAGGTATTGGTTCTTGCATAATACTTCTGCTGAAGGGAAGGAGCCCGGAAACCACTGCTGGCAGAAGCGCGAAGTGCGATGCCGTCTGTAATTTTGTAACGGGTAGAAACCTTGTAATTAAGCGTATTTCCAAAATCGGAATAGTTTTCAAAGCGAAGCGCCGCACTCAGTACCCAAGCACGTGTCAGATCCTGTTCAAGATCAACGTATCCGGCTACGCTGTGTCGGGAATGTGTTCCTGCATTCTGCGGAAAGAATCCGGCAAATACCTGTGAACCGGATGCGACTCCCGAAGCAATATCGTAATTCTGGTAAGATGATTCTTCACCTGCTGTAATGGTGTACTTATCTGTTCGCTGTTCCGCTCCGACGGCTACATTCAGTCCTTGCAGTACATTAAATTTTCGTCCCAGATCCAGATTGACGGTATTCTGCATAAATCCGTTACCGCCTGCATTAAAGGTTTTCTGGAAATTACTGGTGGAAACAGCCTGCGTGTAATTGACGGAATTTGCTATTTCATAGTCAAAATCATTTTTGCCGAATGTGTTGCTCAGGTCAAATTTCCATTCTCCGAGCTTTCCTCGTATTCCGGCTGCAACAGAAATATCCGTAACGTCACTATTGATTTCCGGCAGGAACCCGTTTGGATAGACGGCAAAGATATTGGTTCTTACAATGGCCGGAACTGCATTCGGGTAACGGTAAAATCCGGCTGCGTACCCTTTTTTATTGTTATAACCGCCGAACGCATATACTTCCAGATTGGTATTAACAGGAATACTGGCATTCAGCACCACGCCGCCGCCTTTTACTTTTGAATTACCGATACGCATGTCGAAATTATTCCGGGTAAGTCCTCGCTGGGATAAGATTTCCTCATCGGCTATTTGTCCGTTAACGGCAGGAAACAGCTGGCCGGTGTATGTGCCGGTCCGGTTCGTTGGCTCCCGGCTTACATATTCTCCGGTAATATTCACAAATCCTTTTTCTCCGACTTTCAAGCCATAGTTTAGCCCGACCTGCGTGGTTCCGCCGTCTGTGACGTTGACAGACGGATCTTTTCCGGTTCCGTTGTTGATAACATAATTTTTATCATAACTCGTGACATTCTGCCCATAGGATACATTGCCGCTCAAACCGGTCCGGGTTTTCAGGATAATGTTGATTACGCCTGCAATGGCATCCGATCCGTACTGCGCCGAGGCACCGTCTCTCAGGATTTCAATTCGTTCTACGGATGTTGCCGGAATGGCGTTCAGGTCCGTTCCTACAGTTCCGCGGTTTACGGTTCCATTTACGTTGACAAGCGAGGACTGGTGCCTTCTTTTTCCGTTTACCAGAACAAGTACCTGATCCGGGCCCAGGCCACGAAGCTGAGCCGGGTCAATATGATCGGAGCCATCAGAAATCGTTTGCCGTGTTGACTGGAAAGAAGGCGCAATAAAAGTCAGGATCTGGTTAATATCCACTTGTCCGACATTATTTGTGATCTGTGCAACCGGGATGATATCGACAGGAACGGGAGAATCTATACGCGACCTGCCGCCGCTTCGTGTACCAGTCACGACAATTTCACCCAGAAGCTCTGAGGATTCTGCAAGGGAAACATTCAATGGAACCATTTCGCCTGCCTTGATGACTGCCGGGACGGTTTTTGAAGTGTAACCTATAAATGAAACAATGACCTTGTAAGAACCTTCGGCTGCATTCAGTTCAAAATTTCCGTTTGCATCGGTTACTGTTCCATTGTTCGTACCTTCAATGAGTATGGAAACTCCCGGCAGGGCAGAGCCGTTTTTTTCATCCGTTACTTTTCCTCTTATTCCCTGAGCGAATAATCCGGATGAAATCAGAAGCGTAACAAATAGTATAGTTAGTGATTTTCTCATAAAAAATAAGTTTATGTTCGTCAGTAAGCCCGCTTAGCAAATGCAGTGCCGGAACTTACCTTCATTACGTATTTTTTATAAAACAGTCACAAAAAATTGTAAAAGCATAAAGGCTGACCCGAACAAACGAGCCAGCCTCTGCCTTGTTATTTTTAAATGCAGTTACGCGTTCAGTGCGCCATTCATGGATCTTACAGCTTCTGCCGACTTTTCGAATGCGGCTTTTTCCGTTTCGTTCAGTTCCAGGTCAATGATTTTTTCCCAGCCATTTTTTCCCAAAACAACCGGCACACCCATGCAAATGTCATTTTGGCCATACTCTCCTTCGAGGTATACGCTGCATGGAACAATGCGTTTCTGGTTCCGGACAATGCTTTCTACCAGTAACAAAGTGGCCGCTCCCGGCGCATACCACGCGGAAGTCCCGATAAGTTTGGTAAGCGTGGCACCACCGACCATGGTATCCGCGGCTACTTTTTCCAGTTCTTCGGCGGAAAGGAAATTGCTGACAGGAATGCCGTTATACGTTGCAAGCCGGGTCAAAGGGATCATGGTGGTATCGCCGTGGCCCCCGACAACCATTCCGTGAATATCCAGCGGCGAAACGTCCATAGCCAGCGCAAGGTACGTTTTGAAGCGTGCACTGTCCAGCGCGCCGCCCATTCCGATCAGGCGCTGTTTCGGAATACCCGCTTTTTTAAATGCAAGATAAGTCATGGTATCCATCGGGTTGGACACGACAATGATAATGGCTTCGGGAGAATATTTCAGTATATTTTCAGTAACTCCTTTTACAATCCCCGCATTTATACCGATCAGTTCTTCACGGGTCATACCCGGTTTGCGGGGCAGTCCGGATGTAATGACCACCACATCAGATCCTTTTGTTTTTTCATAATCATTGGTGCAGCCGATGGGTTTGGTATTGAAGCCAAGTAAGGCGGCAGTCTGATATATATCCAGCGATTTTCCCTCGCTTACACCTTCCTTGATATCAAGCAGTACCACTTCTTCGGCCAGTTCACGACGAATAATATTATCGGCAGTCGTTGCACCGACGGCACCCGCACCTACAACAGTAATCTTCATATAAATATGGTTTATTGTATAGAAATTAATGCTTTTTGAATTTTGTTCTTAAAGTAGAGCACATAATTTGTTTAAACCAAGAGGAATGTGATTTTTTGCCTGAAAAGTAAAGGACATGATCCGAAATGCAATTTTTTACGTAACTTGATAGTTATATTGGCATAATCAATCACCTTTCCTGCTTTGAATAATGAGTAACGAGTCCATGATAGCACGGGTTTTGAAATCCATTTTTTTCAAAAAGGCGCAGGGGAAAGCAAGCCGTTATGCAACGAATTCAGCTAAAATGTTCGAGCTGGCCAAACAGGTTATCAGCAAGATGCAGAAAGTTGGGTTTCGGGAAAATATGTCGGACTTTCAAACCAATGTGCAAATACTCATCAGAATGATCCGTGCTTATGCTTCCGGTGAATACAAAGGTCTGCCCTGGAAAAGCATCCTTTCCATCGTTGCTGTTCTGATTTATTTTGTTTCTCCGATTGATCTGATCCCTGATTTTCTGCCTGTAATTGGTATTACAGACGATGTAGCACTTGTTGTATGGTTGATAAAAACTTTTGGGAGCGATATTCAGAAATTTAGTGAGTGGGAAAAGCGAAAAAAAACAATTAATATAGGATAAAACAGCACGATGTTGCCGCTCTTATAAAAAGAATAATTATTTTTGTAAACATTAAAAAAGAAACAGATATGGAATCAGTAACCGTTTTGGCATTTATGGGATTGGGTGGACAAGAAATCTTTTTGGTTGCCTTGTTCGTTTTACTTTTCTTCGGTGCGAAGAAAATTCCTGAATTGATGCGCGGTTTGGGGCAGGGTATCAATGAATTCAAGAACGCTACCAAGGACGTTAAGGAAAATATTGAAAAAAGCATGGAAGACCCCAAATAACACTTCCATCTTGTCACGGGTATAACAGAGCCTTTAAGCATAAACTTATTGGCTCTGATTATTTATTTACAATCCAATAAATTATCTGCTTTGAAACAATATCTGACGCTGGCTGAAATTCAGAAAGATTTGAGTGAAGGCAGTTTGACGTGCGTCAAGTTAGTTGATCATTATTTAAGTAAAATAGCATCCGCCGCTCATCTGAATGCCTTTGTTGAAGTATATGCCGACGAGGCGAGACAAACAGCAGCTGCTGTAGACCAAAAGATTGCAGACGGGACAGCAGGCCGGCTTGCAGGTCTTGTGCTTGGGCTTAAAGATGTTCTTTCGCACAAAGATCATCATTTGCAGGCCGGAAGCCGCGTTTTACAATCCTATTCTGCACCTTATACCGCAACGGCCGTCCAGCGCCTGATTGATGCGGATGCAATTATCATCGGCAGACAGAACTGCGATGAGTTTGCAATGGGTTCGTCCAATGAAAATTCCTCTTTCGGGCCGGTACTGAATGCTGCGGACAATTCCAGGGTAGCCGGTGGTTCTTCCGGCGGTTCGGCAGTAGCTGTGCAGGCCGGTCTTTGCCATGCATCACTCGGAAGCGATACGGGCGGCTCTGTCCGGCAGCCCGCTGCATTTTGCGGTGTGGTGGGTATGAAGCCTTCTTACGGACGGGTTTCAAGGTATGGACTTATTGCTTATGCTTCTTCCTTTGACTGCATTGGCCCGATTACAAAAAGCGTAGCAGACGCTGCGCTGATTCTGGAAATTATGGCCGGTCCGGATGATTATGACAGTACTGTTTCCCAAAAGGAAGTTCCGTCCTATTCTTCTTCTCCGAAATGGACTGAAAAAGCGAAAATCGGATATATTGCTGAAACGATTGATAATGAATCTATTTCTTCTGATATTCGTCAGCGTACACTGGATGTGCTGAACCGCCTTCAGGCTGAGGGCCATGAAGTGACGCCGGTAAAAATGCCGTTGCTGGATTTTTTATTACCCACTTATTACATTTTGACAACGGCCGAAGCAAGCTCCAATTTGTCCAGGTTTGACGGTGTTCGTTACGGGTTCAGAAGCTCAGAATCAAAGGATTTGGAAAGTCTGTACAAAAAAACACGTACTCAAGCTTTTGGAGAAGAAGTAAGGAGAAGAATACTTTTAGGTACTTTCGTACTCAGTGCTAATTATTACGATGCATACTATACCAAGGCGCAGCGCGTTAGAAGACTGGTGCGGGAAGAAACAAACCGCTTTTTCGAGCAGTTTGACTTTCTGATTTCACCGGTAACACCTACAACCGCCTTCAAAATCGGGGAAAAAACAGAAGACCCGATCCAGATGTATCTGGCTGATATATTTACAGTTCAGGCGAATGTAGTAGGTAATCCAGCAATTTCGGTTCCTGTCGGAACAGATGAGAACGGAATGCCGGTCGGAATTCAGATTATGGCTCCTTATTTTGGAGAAGATAAAATGCTGGCCTTTGCTGATTATATTTTTAATACAAACAAAAGCGGTGTGATGGAATTTAATCTGAATCAGTAAATTTTTTTGCCTAAGTATATTCAGATTAGAGCATAACCAACACTTTGTTCAAGAAAATAATCGTGCCAGTGTAGTGAATCTTTCAGGAGAAAATCCTTCTGAAAGATTTTATTGAGCCAGATATCATGTATTAGAGATTATTCTGATTCATCAGGCAGATTTCCAGATGTTTAAATAAGCTGAAAAAGAGGATTTTTATCTGTATTGCTATATTAACAGGTACCAGCCATTGAAAACCGGGAATTGATTAACCTTCAAAAAACATTTTATTGATGAAGATTTCAAAAAAAGTATTATGGCTCGGAGCCATGTGCGCAGGATTATGGAACTCGCCGCTTAGGGCGTTCACTCCACAAGAGACGTTGGAATTCGAGCAGGATACCGTAAAGACCGTAGCTGAGACAGAGCAGGACTTGATGCCTTATTTGCCGGAAGTAGAAGAAATAGGACCTAACCCGGCCATTCCGGAAGCACTTTTAAGATCCCGGTTTGCAAAGCTGGAAAAGTCCATTCCACTGACTTATCACAAGTCTTCTCACGAATTTGTTGAATACTTTATCTACAAGAAGGCGAATTTTACCAAGACCATGATGGAGAAAATGCCTTTGTATTTTCCCATTTTTGAAAAAACATTACAGAAATACGGATTGCCGGTGGAGCTGAAATACCTTTCCATGATTGAATCCGGGCTCAATCCAACCGTTATTTCCCATGCAAGCGCAGGCGGATTGTGGCAGTTTATGCCGGCAACAGGCCGTGAATTCGGGCTTTATCAGGATCGTTATATCGATGAGAGGTTCGAGCCTGTGAAAGCAACTGAAGCAGCCTGCAAATACCTGAAACAGCTTTATAACATCTTTGGCGACTGGGAACTGGCACTGGCATCCTATAATACCGGACCGGGAAATGTAAAGCGCGCCATGCGCCGTTCGCACGGAACCACTTTCTGGACCATATACAATGTACTTCCGAGAGAAACACGCTCTTACGTTCCGCAGTATGTTGCCATGAATTACATGATGAATTATGGCAATGACCACGGGATTTTTCCTCAGAATACAGAATTTCCGATTCCGAACGATACCATCCACATCAATGGCTACATTGATCTGCTTACTTTCTGCCAGCAAACGAATATCGATTTTGAAGAACTTAGAAAACTGAACCCGCAGATTACCAAAACTTCACTTCCTGAAAAAACGGCAGACTTCGTACTTAAAGTGCCGAGTGTACGGTTTACTTACCTTGTCAGCAACAGAAGTACTATCATGGATTCCTGCACCAGGAAATTCCTTCCGGGCCAAACCATGATTGCAAAAGCTGACAGCACAGCAACGGATTCGCTCGGCCAGCGTACTGCATTCCCGTACGCAACTGTTGCTTATGCCGTAAATGATTCGGAAGAAGAGCCGGAAGTGGAAGGGACCGAAGTGCAGGTACGCAGTAAAACAAAAAAATCAACGCATACGGTACGCAGAGGCGAAAACCTGCTTTCTATTTCCCGCAAGTACCGCGTTTCTGTTTCCGACCTTAAAAGATGGAACCATCTTCGCCGGAGCTCTATAAACAGAGGACAAAGGCTGGTTATTCTGAAAGAGGTAAAAGTAAAAGAAACGGTTTCCACAAGTCGCGTTTCAGTTGCATCGGCACATACCGAAAAAGCGCCGGCTCACAAAGACAGACATACAAGAAAACGGTATCATACGGTTCAGAAAGGAGATACCTTGTGGATCATTTCACAACGTTACGGCCTGGAAATCGGACAATTGAAAAAGAAAAACAGAATCAGAGGCAATGCCATCAAACCCGGACAAAAACTTATCATCTCCGCGTAGTGAACAAGAGTCAGAAACACACATACTATTTCTATGATTGCCTACGTTAACGGAACTGTAGTCTACAAAGATCCGGCATTCACGATCATTGATGTTAACGGATTAGGCTATGAAGTTCGAATATCCCTACAAACATATACCTCACTTCCCGAATTAGGCGAACGTTGCAAACTGGTGACGTTTCTTAACATTCGGGAAGATGCCCATATTCTTTATGGATTTTGGGGAAATGATGAAAAAAAGCTTTTTCTAGATCTGATCGGTATTTCCGGGGTCGGTCCTTCGACTGCATTGGTGATGCTTTCGTCATTTTCTGCATCAGAAATCCGTCAGGGAATCATAGATGAGGATTTACGGCTGATACAATCTATAAAAGGCATTGGTTCCAAAACCGCACAGCGCGTGATACTGGAACTGAAAGATAAAATTCGCAAGGAAGACATGCTTTCTACAGGTATAAAAACGCCGGAAAGCGCTTCGGGTACTATTAAAAGTGAAGCATTGGCTGCGCTTGTTACGCTGGGTATTCCAAAGGCAACTGCAGAAAAAAGTCTGGACGCCATTATCAAGCGGGAAGGACAATCCATAACTGTGGAAAATTTAATAAAGCTGGCACTACGTTAACAAGTATTGAAATGAAACCGGGTAAAAGTTTTTACGATAACAAAAATCGTTTTAATGGATTTGATTGTAGCTGCAACCTTCTTTAAATAAGCATATTCCCTTGTCATCAACGATTTACTCATTTCTTTTCAAGGCATTAACCATTTCGACAGGAGCTGTATTGCTTGCCAACGTTTCTGTTGATGTGGAAGAACCATATTCCGGCCAGGCGCAGGAATGGGCCATCATTGCGGATACGCTTACCGATTCTACAAAAAAGAATATAGACCGTTCCGGCAACCAGCTCATCATGCGTTGGAAAGATTTCTATTCCAACCGCATTGCTGAACCCCGGCCACGTTCTCCTTTTTATCTTCGGGACCCGACCAACATTGCCACTTCCATCGTGCTTGACAGCGCAGGAAAAGTCGCCGTTTCTGAAAATATCCAGACGCCCGACGGAAACCTGAAGTTTCGTGCACCGGAACGTATGGACCTGGAAACTTATGACAAGATCCAGGAAGACCGTGCTTTCAGAAGTCTGTTGCGCGAGTATGCCGGAAGACAGGATGGAAAAAGTGCGATGGGAGCGAGAGGATTGCTGCCAAAACTGGATATTCCGCCAGGACTTTCCAAGCTGCTCGGTGATGATTTCATCAATTTCAAACCAACCGGGTTTGTATCGCTGGATCTTGGTTTGATGCATCAGTTCCTTGATAATCCTGCCATTCCGATCCGCCAGCGGCGAAATACACAGTTTATCTTTAATGAACAGATTAGTATCAACTTTGACGCCAGACTGGGCGATCAGCTTGGCTTTCAGACTAACTTTGATACAAAGGCCAACTTCAATTTTGAAAATGCGATCAAGCTGAACTACAAGAATCCGGAAGAAAGCTTTATCCGGAAAATAGAGGCCGGAAACATCAACTGGGCGATAAACAGTCAGTTGATTCCGGGTGTTCAGAATTTGTTTGGATTAAAAACCGATTTTCAGTTCGGAAGGCTGAATGCGACTTTTGTGGCTTCACAGCAGAAATCCAGCAAGGAAAGGATTGTACTGCGCGGAGGTGCACAAAGCCGTGACTTTGAGTTGAAAGCGGATACTTACGACGAAAACCGGAACTTCTTTCTTTCCCAGTATTTCAGAAATATATATGAAGGTTCTCTGCAGAACACGCCGACAATTACTTCCGGTGTTACGGTGACGAGAATTGAAGTGTACGTTACCAACCGGACAACCACAACGGAATCGCTAAGAAATATAGTCGGTTTTGCTGATCTCGGTGAACCCGCACCTTACAAATCCGCTAACCCGAGTTTACAGCCTATCCGTTCCACTTCGCCGGCAGATAATGCCGCCAACGGATTGTATAAAACACTTACAAGCACAGAATCATTTCGTCAGGTTGATAATGCCAACAGCGCAATAACAAGTCTTGGTTTTGAAAAAACGCTCGATTATGAACTGCTGCGCGGTGCCAAAAGGCTTATCGCAGAACGGGATTACACATTCAATCCGCAGCTTGGCTATATTTCCCTGACCAACGCGCTCCGAAATGATGAAGTGCTGGCCGTATCTTATGAGTACACATTAAATGGAAGGTCCTTCAAAGTAGGTGAACTTACCGAAGATTACCAGGCAAGAGGCGATGATGAAGTAATTGCTCTGAAACTTTTAAAATCCTCAACAATCCGGAACAATACCAAACTTCCGATGTGGGACCTGATGATGAAGAATATTTACTCACTGGGTACCAGTCAGATCGACAAGCAGGGATTTCAGCTGAGAGTGATTTACAAGGATGACCAGACCGGAATTGATAACCCGAACTTACAGGAAAGCAGCATTGCCAATGTTCCTTTGATCCGTTTAATGGGTTTGGACCGCCTGAATCCTGTCAACGATCTTCAGCCGGACGGAAACTTTGATTTTGTAGAAGGTATTACGGTGGACAGCAAGTCCGGAAGGATTATTTTTCCCGTTCTTGAACCGTTCGGAACAAACCTTTCCAAGAAGTTCGGTGCCGGTGAGGATCAGTTTCGCAGCAAGTATGTCTTCAATGAGCTTTACAGGACTACGATGATTGACGCGCAGCAAATTACCGAGCGCAACAAGTTTTATATCAAAGGTTCCTATCAGTCCAGCGGCGGAGCAGAAGTGCAGTTGCCGTTTGGCGTTTTGGAAACTTCGGTTACTGTCACATCCGGCGGTGCGCCGCTCTCTCCCGGTTCGGATTACATTGTGGAAGCACAGATCGGACGCGTCCGGTTACTGAACAGCAGCGTGTTAAATTCCGGACGGGAAATCGTGATTGAGTACGAGCGGCCGGATATGTTCCAGAACCAGATACGCACTTTGCTCGGAACAAGGCTTGATTATCTGGTAAACCGCGATATGAGCCTGGGTATGACTGCGATCAAGTACCGGGAAAGAACTGCCGGATTTCTGAAACGGGTGTCCATCGGAAACGAGCCGGTGAACAATACCATGATCGGCTTTGATATCAATTTCCGCAAAGATGTTCCTTTTCTGACCAAATGGCTGGACGCATTGCCTTTACTGCAGACGAAAGAAATGTCAAGCATTCAGTTTAAAGGAGAAGTTGCCAAATTGTTTCCCGGAGTTTCAAAAGATGTGAACAACCGTTCGCTTGTCGACGACTTTGAAGCAACGCGTACCATTTATGACCTTTCCCGGCAGCCGCAAAAGTGGCGGCTTGCTTCCGTACCGCCTGAATTCAGAACCGGGGTGGATAGCAAAACTTTGAATTACGGCTTCAAAAGAGCAAAAATATCTGCTTATACCGTAGACAACATTTTTGGCGGAGCGCAAGGTCTGGGCGGCGGATATGAACCGCCAACCAATATAAATGATGATGACCGCAAGAACTTTTACGAAAGACTGTTTCTTCCCAACGAAATTTTCCCGAACCGTGCCATTGCAGGTTTGGTAACTTATCCGCAGAACATACTTGACATTGCTTATTACCCGAGTGAAAAAGGAATGTATAACTATAATACAGACCTGAATGCAGACGGACGCCTGAAAAATCCCGTTCAGAACTTCGGCGGGTTAAGCAGGGCAATTACTTCGGATAATGACTTTGACAATGCCAACATTGAAAGCATTGAATTCTGGATGCTGGATCCGTTTATTACAGGCGACCAAGGAAAAGTAAGAGACGGTTTCGAGGATAAATCAAATACGACCGGTGGAAAACTTGTTTTCAATCTCGGGGATATTTCTGAAGATGTAATTCCGGATGAACGTTACAATTTTGAAAACGGCCTTCCGATTGTGGACAAAATCGTTGGTACCAACGTGGATTCTACTGCCTGGGGGTATGTAACCAAATCGCAGTACCTGATCAATGCATTCAGCAATGAATCCGGCGCGCGTGAAAGACAGGATGTAGGTCTGGACGGAATGAACAACGATGAGGAAAGGGTATTCTACAAGCAGTACCTTGACAGACTTCCGGCAAGCCTGAGCCCGCAGGCGAGAGCAAGAATCATTGCGGACCCTTCCGGTGACGACTTTCAGTTCTTTCTCGGTTCTGATCTTGACAGTGCCGATGCGAAAGTACTGCAGCGTTATAAAAACTACATAGGTATGGAGAACAATTCTCCTGAAAGCCGCGGAACTGCTACGGACGTTACGCCGGCTTCGACCAATGTTCCGGACGGTGAAGACATGAACGTTGATAATACCATTAACGACAATGAATCTTACTACTCCTATGAAATTGATCTGAAGCCTAATCAGCTTGCAATCGGAAACGGGTATATTGTTGATAAAACAGTTACAGATGGTCAGAACTGGTATTTGTTCCGGGTCCCGATTCGGGAATTTACAGGTGTTGTCGGCAGTATGAGCGGATTCAAGTCAATCCGGTTTATGCGGATGTATCTCACCGGATTTCAGCAGCCCGTTGTGCTCCGTTTTGCCCAGTTGCAGATGGTCGGACAGCAATATCGTAAATATACTTCCAATCTGGATGCACCCGGACTTCAGGAAGTTCCGGAACCGTATGATGCCAGATTTACGGTTGGAACGGTCAGTATTGAAGAAAATAGTCAGGCAAACAGCGGAGCAAACAAATACGTTTATAAAATTCCTCCGGGCTGGCAGCGCGATCAGGACGCTACGCAGCGTCCGCCGCTTTTGCTGAATGAACAATCCATGAACCTTTGCGTAACCGATTTGCGTGACGGAGATTCCCGGGCTGTTTATAAAAATGTAAGTCTTGACCTTTTGTTCCGTAAGAGACTGCGCATGTATATTCATATGCAGAACGAGCAGAATGAAGACCGCATGGTGGGTGCATTCATGCGAATCGGAACGGACCTTACGCAAAACTATTACGAAATAGACCTTTCCACGTTGCGGGCAACCTTGCCTGGTGACCGGCCTGATACAGAAGTTTGGCCTGAAGAAAATGAACTGAATATTGCACTTGCAGATCTGATTGAAGCCAAAGCACAACGCAACAGGCAGATTGACCGAAACCTGAGCCTGCCATATACAATTACTACTTCCGACGGCCGCTATAAACTTACAGTCGTAGGTAATCCGGATCTGAGTGCTGTAAGGGTAATGATGATCGGGATGCGTAACCCGAAATCAGTCGATGAACGGCCAAAAACGTTTTGTATCTGGGTGAATGAAATGCATGTGGAAGGATTTGACGAAACAGGCGGAATTGCAGCCATCGCGCAGCTGAATGCAAAACTTGCCGACTTTGCAACACTGACCGCTTCGGGAAGAATGGAAACGTTTGGTTTCGGAAGTGTCCAGCAACGGATAGGAGAGCGGTCGCGTAATTTTACAACCGAATACGGACTTTCATCCAACATTGCACTTGACAAATTGCTTCCGCAGAGCTGGGGTTTTAGTATACCGCTGTTTGTAAGTTACGACCGGCGCAATGTCAAGCCGCATTTCAATCCGCTTGATCCGGATACGCCGCTGAATACATCGCTGGATAATCTGCTGTCGGATGAAGACCGGGACGGATACCGGCGTCTGGTGGAAGAAAATACGGTCAAGCGAGGGATTAATTTCTCCAACGTGCACAAGGTTAAAATGAATCAGGGAGCCAAAAATCACTTTTATGATTTTGAGAATTTCTCCTTTACGTATGCGTTCAGCGATGATAAACGCCGGAATATCCTGACACAGGAATACGCACAGCGCATGTACAAAGGCGGGATTTCCTATGTGTACAGCAGTCAGCCAAAAGCTTTTGAGCCGTTCAAGAAATGGACTGCAGTAAGCCGCTGGACCGATCTGATCAAGGACTTTAACCTTACTTTGCTTCCGAATACCGTTTCGATCCGCACGGATGTAGACCGTCGTTTCCTGAAAACGC
Source organism: Dyadobacter sediminis (assembly GCF_005860765.1). Classification (GTDB taxonomy): domain Bacteria; phylum Bacteroidota; class Bacteroidia; order Cytophagales; family Spirosomataceae; genus Dyadobacter; species Dyadobacter sediminis. Next base: position 319,433 of record NZ_VCEI01000028.1, read on the forward strand.
AGCTGCGGAACGCAGACCTGACAACCGAAGGCATACAGCCGCTTTATGAGAAATATTTCTGGTTCAACCGTTACTATGATTTCAGCTGGAACCTGACACGCAATGTCACATTGACCTACAATTCATCGGCCAATTCCATTATCGATGAACCAATGGGCGATATCAATACAGCAGCGAAAAAGGATTCCTTATGGAGCAATTTCAAGAAACTGGGCAGGATCAAGAATTTTGATCAGAAAATTGACCTTACATACCGCTTGCCACTGGATAAAATACCGCTTACCGACTGGATGACCGCAGACTATAAACATTCGGTCGCTTATCAATATCAGGCAAATGCGCTTGGTCTGAAAGATACGACCGGGCTTCCTTTCGGAGATATTATCCGCAACAGCCGTGAACGCGGTATCAATGGAAAAGTGGATTTTGTACTGCTATACAACAAGCTCCGATATCTGAAATTCGCCAATACACCAACTGTGGCACGGAAAAATTTTGCCAGGAGCCCGGGTGATATCGAAGACATTGACATGCGTACAACGGATGTTCTGAAAACCCTTACACGGGCATTGATGACGGTAAGAGGAATCAATGTAAGTTACTCGGTCCTGGAAACAACTTCTTTGCCGGGTTATCTGAGAGCGCCGAAGTACTTTGGAATTGACAATACCAATGCGCCCGGGCTGCCTTTCGTACTTGGCCAGCAGGACAGGAATTTCCAGATGAAAGCAGCTGAAAAAGGCTGGATTACGAAAAGTGAGCAGCAGAACATGCCGTTTCAGCAAACCATTGCCAAAAACTTTTCGGCCAATACGACGCTGGAACCCTTCAAGGATTTCAGGCTGATTATAGAAGCGAGGCTGACGCGGCAGGATGCGTATCAGGAATTTTACCGGCCGGATGCAAGCGGCAATTTTGCTTCGCAGAGTCCGTTGCGGAACGGGCAGTTCAGCATGTCTTTTATGTCTTTCCGGACTGCATTCGCCAAAATGAGACGAGACAATTCTTCTCCGGTATTTGACAAGTTCAGGGCATACAGGGCCGTTCTCAGGGACAGGCTGAATCAGGAAAACCCGACTTCAGGCGAGTATAACGAAACTTCGCAGGACGTACTGATTTCTTCTTTCTTTGCAGCTTACAGAGGCAAAGATCCGTTAACAGTCCGTACCAACCCGTTCCTTAAATTCCCGATGCCAAACTGGGATTTAAGCTATAATGGATTGTCGCAGCTGCCCATGTTCAAGAAACTGTTCAGTTCATTCTCTCTGAAACACAAATACATGTCCAATTACAGCGTGGGTAATTTTACTTCTTCGCTGGATTATGAGGCTTTATACGTGAACCTTGCGGTTATGGGGTATCCTTTGTCTTCCAGACTGAACGAACTCGGACAATACATTCCGGTATTTGCCATGAGCACCATTACGTTGGCAGAACGGTTTCAGCCGCTGGTCGGCGTTGAGTTCAGGACACAGAGCAGGGTTACAGCCAGAATCGAATACAACCGGGACCGTACGGTTGCGCTGAATATTTCCAACTCGCAGATGGCGGAACTGTTCAATCAGGACGTGACGGTGAATATCGGTTTTACCAAAAACAATGTAGCAATTCCGTTCAAGATCAACGGCGTAAAAAAGAAACTTAAGAATGACATGACCATGCAGCTTGCCATGACATTCAGGGACACGCGGTCCATTCAGCGGAAATTTGACGGCGAGAACATACCGATTGCCGGAAATATTAACTTCCAGCTAAGGCCAACGGTTAATTACTTGGTAAATAACCGGTTAAGCGTTCAGTTTTATTTTGACAGAACCTTTAACGATCCGCTGGTTTCCAATTCGTTTTACCGTGCAAGTACTTCGGGTGGCGTCCAGCTGAAGTTCAATCTGGCAGAATAACATTTTGATTTGGAAAATACGCGCTACATCCTGTAATTTGCGCTTCAAAGATTTCAAAACTTACCTTAATATACCATGAATTTCCCGTCCGAACTTAAGTATACAGAAGATCACGAATGGATTCGTATTGAAGGAGATACAGCTATCATTGGAATAACCGATCACGCTCAGCATGAATTAGGTGATATTGTGTATGTCGATATCAATACTGTCGGGGACGCTTTGGAAAAAGGCGAAGTATTTGGATCTGTTGAGGCCGTAAAGACGGTTTCTGATCTTTTAATTCCCGTTGCAGGAACTGTGACCGAAGTAAACGAAGAACTGGACGGAGAGCCTGAACTGGTCAATACAGATCCTTACGGCCGTGGCTGGATGGTAAAAATAAGCTTGTCAAGTCCCGGCGACGAAGACGGATTAATGTCAGCCGAAGATTATGAAAAATTTATAGGCGCCTGAAAATTAGGTTGAAGCTCCATCAGGAGCTTTTTTTTTGAAACCGGTTTGGTGACCATGATTCCGGCAATTCATTCTTGTTAGATACATATGAAACTACTAGTTCGCTCTGTTCAGATCGTTGATAAAAAGTCTCCGTTTAACGGACAAATAAAGGATTTACTGATAGAAGAGAATATAATTAAGGAAATAGGTGAAAATCTTTCTGCAGACTCAGCTGAAATTATAGAAGGTGCTGAAATGTGTGTCTCGGCCGGATGGCTGGATATGCGCGTTGCTTCGCGGGACCCGGGATTTGAACATAAAGAAGATCTTAAAAGTGTGCGGCAGGCAGCAGCGCACGGCGGCTTTACCGAAATCGTGTTGCTTCCCAATTCGCAGCCGGTCGTGCATAGCAAAGACACGCTGAATTACATTCGTCAGTCGGGAACGGATGAACTGGTGAAATTGCATGTGGCCGGATCGGTAAGCCGGAAATCGGAAGGCGTAGACTTTACCGAAATGATCGACTTGCATGAAGCCGGCGCCATTGCGTTTACAGACGGAGAGCATCCGGTGCAGAATGCGGATCTTTTCCTGAAAACCATTCTGTACCTTCGGCCCATGAACGCACTGCTCATGAACAGGCCGGAAGAAAGACAGCTTACGCTTTACGGACAAATGCACGAAGGCATAACCAGTACGTTGGTCGGTATGAAAGGAATGCCTTCGCTGGCGGAAGAAATGATGCTTTCACGCGATCTGAAACTGCTGGAATATGCACTGGAAAAAAACATGTATAAATCGGACGTTCCGGCGCTTCACGTTTCCCTTGTTTCTGCCGGCAAATCGGTGGAGCTGATCCGGAAAGCCAAAAAGAAGGGCCTTCCGGTTTCCTGCGATATTGCTGCGCACCAGCTGGCATTTCACGATACGGACCTGATCAGCTTTGATACCAATCTGAAAGTAAATCCGCCTTTCCGCTCCACTGCCGATACGGATGCAATTAAAGCCGGACTTGCGGACGGAACTATCGACGCGATTGTTTCAGATCACAGCCCGCATGACGAGGAAAGTAAAAACGTGGAATTTGATCATGCCGATTTCGGGATAACGGGTCTGGAAACTGCGTTTTCACTTGCCATCATGTACAGTGGCCTGCGCGTTGAAGATATAATTGAAAAACTAAGCGCTGCACCGAGAAGAATTTTACGGTTGCCGGAAAACAGCATTGAAGCAGGGACGAAAGCAAACCTGACTTTTTTTGAACCGGAAACAGAATGGGATTTCAACAAGAGCTATTCCAAATCAAAGAATACGCCATTTTTGGGAAAGACGCTGACAGGCAAGGTAAGAGGAGTAATCAACAATGGAAAACAGGAGTGGTACAAATGAAATCAGTAATTGCATATTTTAACAAACCGATCCTTAAAATTCCTTTGCTGTTCGGACTGGCAACGGGACTGCTGGTTTTTATCTTTTTTCTGGGTTTGTACGCGATCGGTATCGTGCCGCTGGGCAACAATAAAGTCCTGGATTTCGGCATTCATATCATTATGATAGCGGTGGCCTGCTGGTATTTCCGCAAGAAAGTCGGAAACGGGTTTTTGCACCTTTGGGAAGCGCTCACAATCGGTTATGTCGTCAATACGATCGGTGCGCTGGTTGCGGGCTGGCTGATCTATTTTTTTGTAACGTACGCAGATCCTTCTGTTTTCACGGATTACATTGCCCAGATGAAAGCGTTGATGCTGGAAGGAAAAAGTGAACTCGTGAAAAACATCGGTGAAGCGGAATTTTCCAAAATGTATAATGGAGTCGGCGGCATGCAGCGATCCGAGATTATCATGGATGAAGTGAGCAAAAAAACGGTAATGGCCATTATTCCCATTCTGATTATTTCGCTGATTTTCCGTAAACAGAACTACGGCGTTTTTCACAATAAACCGTAAATTTTACATCCGGAATTTATTCTGAGGTTCCGGAAAAAGGATTTAACCAAATCTTAAAAGCACTGAAATGGAAGAAAGAACATCTACTGCCCGGGTTGCGCTTAAATACGGCGTTCTTACGTCCGTCATCATCATGGTTTATACCACGATCATAAACGTTTCAGGATTGTCGCAAAACCAGTTCCTGACTTCTCTCACCTTTGTGTTTATGATTGTTGCCATTGTTCTTGCCATGAAAGATTACCGCGAGCAGAACAAAGGTTTCATGTCGTATGGCGAAGGTCTGGGCCTGGGTACGCTGGTTTCGGCAGTAATGGGACTTCTGAGTTCTGCATTCAACATGTTTTACATGCAGTTTATCGACAATACCTTGCTGGAACAGGCCATGAATAAGGTTCGTGAGGATATGGAAAAAAGCGGCAAGGACGATGCCCAGATTGATCAGGCCATGGAATTGTCGCAGCGGTTTATGTCGCCGGGCATTGTCTTTTTTATGGGCGTTTTAGGATCTATTTTAATGGGACTTATCGTTTCCCTTATTGTTGCTGCCATTTTAAGACGTGAAAAGCCGGTATTTGAATAGCTTTTCCAGTTACAACAGCCTGTTAAATAATTCAGATTTGTGTTAGCAATTTTCCGGAAAGAAGTAGGGAGTTTTTTCAATTCACTGATTGCCTATATTGTTATGGCAGTCTTTCTGACGACCGTTGGTTTGATCGTGTGGGTATTTCCGGATTCCAGCATACTTGATTACGGCTATGCCGATCTTGGCTCATTCTTTCAGCTGGCACCTTATGTACTGCTGTTTCTGATCCCGGCCATTACGATGCGTTCACTGGCCGAAGAATCCAGAAACGGCACGCTGGAACTGCTGCTGACCAAACCGCTCCAAAACCGCGACCTTATTTTAGGTAAATTCCTTGCAAACTGGTTTCTGGTGCTGATTACGCTCTTGCCGACTCTGCTATATTATTACAGCGTGTACAAGCTTGGGAATCCGGAAGGAAACGTTGATTCAGCAGCGGTTTTCGGTTCTTACATCGGTTTGCTGCTTTTCAGCGGCGTGGTGGTTGCAATGGGTTTGTGGGCTTCTTCTTTAAATGACAATCAGATTGTTGCATTCATTCTGGGTGTTTTTTTTGCTTTTATCTGGTATGTCGGATTTGGTTCGGTAGCGGCATTGTTCGGAACTGGGTTGGCTGCGCAGATACTTTCCTGGGCCGCACTGGACGAGCAGTACCGCGCGCTCGGAAAAGGGCTTATCGATTCAAGGAACATTATTTATCTGCTCAGCCTGATCCTGTTTTTCCTTTGCCTTACCTACTGGCAGGTTGAAAAGCTCAGAAAGTAAAATATCCGCTGCGGCCATTTTCCCGATCTAATCCTGTGTATTAATCGTATATGATTAAAACACACGAAGATGACGACTTTTACACATACAGCACGTTTGCCCCAGCCTCTTCAGTTGTACGGCTCTTTCTGCCGGAGCGACAAAACAATTAATTACAACGCATCAGCCCTGTTCTTCCGAAATTTTACTAGATTGCCGCTAAGTATTATACAATTAAATGTTAAGCATCTCTTGGCGACTAGCAAGGTAAAATACTCGGAAGAGGAATTGGTGGCAGCTCTGAAAAGAAACGAGCGAACCGCTTTTGAATTTCTGTACGATCACTACTCGGGAGCTTTGTTTAATATCATTTCAAAAACGCTGAGGGACGAGGAGAAAGCGGCAGATGTATTACAGGAATCTTTTCTGAAAATCTGGAAAAATATTGCATCGTACAATCCGGAAAAGGGAAGACTGTTTACATGGATTATGAACATTGCACGGAACGGTGCGATTGACGCAGCAAGAATGGAAGGGAGAAAGCCGGCAATGGATGATATCGAAAACAGGATAGTTCTGAATGAGCCTGATGTGCATGAAGATTCACTGGCATCCAGTTCGGAAATGAAGGCAATCGTGAATATGCTCAGGCCGGAAAGAAAAATTTTGATTGATATGGCTTATTTTCAGGGCTATACGCATGAAGAAATATCCGAAGAACTGCGTATTCCTCTGGGAACGGTAAAATCCAGAATCCGGACAGCATTACAAGAGTTAAAACAATACTTTGCAGCATGAACATCCAAGCATACATAGAGTCCGGTATACTAGAAGAGTATGTATTGGGCACTGTTTCTCCGCAGGAAAAGCAGGAAGTGGAGTGTATGTCTCATATTTATCCTGAGATTAAAGAAGAGCTGCTGAGAACGGAAAGCGCATTGGAACAATATGCACTGAAACATCAGACTGCGCCGCCCGCCTCACTGAAAGAATCCATTTTTGCGAAAATGGATTTTGATTCTCCTCAAAACACAGCAGAAACGAACGCTGACGAAGGGCATGCCGATTCAAAAAGTTCGTCTGAAAATGTTCCGGTTCCGCCCGTTTCAGAAAAAACAGACGACTCCCGTATAATAACCAATGCATTTGATAAAACCGAAATACGGGAAGTAACGCCGCTTTGGGCCCGACTGGCCGTTGCAGCATCCTTACTGCTTGCGTTATTTGCAGCCTGGTCTGCCAATGAGATAAACGGGTTGAAAGAGAGCAACGAAAAAGTTGTTGCTGAAATGGAAAGTATAAAAAGCCAGTACGTCGATAATCAGTATCTGACAAATCTTTACCGAAATCCGGAATACAAGATCGTTCAGATGGCCGGGCTTCCCAAATCGCCCGAAAGTTCGGTTGCCGCATTCTGGAACCAGCAGACGAACGAAGTTTTACTGGACGTACGTAAACTGCCGGAGCCGCCGCAAGGCAAGCAATATCAGCTCTGGAGCATTGTAGACGGCAAGCCGGTCGATATCGGTATGCTGGACAATCAGTTCTCAGGAAAAGTTCTGAAAATGAAAAATACAAAGTCCGGATCGGCTGCATTTGCCATTACACTTGAAAAAGAAGGCGGAAATCCGACGCCAACCATGGAAGAAATGTATGTTATGGGAAAAGCAGTATAAATTTCCTTTTTTAAAATCTTCAACGCTCATTACAAAGACGAGGCTTTGTAATGAGCGTTCTTCTTGTATAAAACCTTATGAAACGCCGAAACTTCATTCAAAGCATTGCAGCAGGAAGCAGTATGCTGGCCACCGATCCTGAAATCAGTAAAAAAGCAATTTTAGAAGAAGAGCCTGAAATTAAGTCAGAACCGGAAGTAATTACTGCTGATGTCGTCATTGCCGGCGGCGGACTGGGCGGTTGTGCGGCTGCACTTGCAGCTTTGCGGAATAACCTTTCGGTCATTTTAACAGAAGAAACAGACTGGATCGGCGGGCAAGTCAGTCAGCAGGGCGTTCCGCCGGATGAACATCAATGGATTGAAACACATGGCGCGCCAAAGGCATACCGTGATTTCAGAAATGCAATCCGCGAATATTACATCCGGAATTACCCGCTAACGGAAGCCGCAAAGAACAGCAAATATCTGAATCCGGGAAATGGTTCCGTTTCAAAATTGTGTCATGAACCGAAAGTAGCAGTGTCGGTTCTGACGGATATGCTGGCGCCTTACATCAGCCGCGGCAAACTGACTTTGCTTCTGGAACACAAGCCTGTTTCCGCAGAAGTAAACGGCAACAAAGTAAAATTGCTGCATGTGCTGAATAAACGCAGCAAACAGCAAGTAAAGTTAACGGCTCCATACTTTGTGGATGCGACAGAACTGGGAGATTTGCTGCCAATTACCGGAACGGAGTTTGTGACAGGTGCTGAGGCGAAAAGTGAAACGAATGAACTGCATGCACCGGAAAAAGCAAATCCGGAAAACAATCAGGCTTTCACCATTTGCTTTGCTATGGATTATCGATATGGCGAAAATCACGTGATTGAAAAGCCGGCAGAATACGATTTCTGGAAAAACTTTATACCTGAAATGACGTCGCCATGGTCGGGAAAGCTGCTTTCACTTTCATATTCCAATCCAAAAACGCTTGAACCCAAAGAACTTGCATTTCATCCCGAAGGAATTAATACCGGCGATAAACTGAATCTCTGGAATTACCGCAGGATAATCAGTAAAGACAATTTCACAATTGGAAGTTACGAGAGCGATATTACGATTGTAAACTGGCCGCAAAATGATTATTTTCTGGGAAACCTGATCGGAGCCAGTGAAAAAGAATTTGCGCGCCATGTGGAACGCGGAAAACAACTGAGCTTGTCATTGCTTTACTGGCTGCAAACGGAAGCACCGCGTCCGGACGGCGGCAAAGGCTGGCCGGGAATCCGCTTCAGGAAAGATATCATGGGAACGTCGGACGGATTTGCCAAATACCCGTATGTGCGTGAATCGAGGCGAATTAAAGCCGTTTTTACCATCAAGGAAGAACATGTAGGCGCTGCAAACAGAGCCATGATCACCGGAAAGGAAACCGGAAATAAAGCAGCCGAATTTTACGACAGCGTAGGAATCGGTTATTATCACATTGATCTGCATCCGAGTACAGGAAAAGACAATTACATTGATTTCGCCTCATTGCCATTTCAAATCCCACTCGGTGCCCTGCTGCCCATCCGAATGGAAAACCTGCTTCCTGCCAACAAAAATATCGGTACCACGCACCTCACAAACGGCTGTTACCGGCTTCATCCGGTAGAATGGAGCATTGGCGAAGCAGTTGGGTTACTCGTGAAGTATGCGACTGAGAAAAAAGTAATCCCGCAGGTTGTGCGTGAGAATAAGACGTTATTGGAGGGATTTCAGGGGTTTTTGGAAGGGGAAGGAGTGGAGTTGGCTTGGGGAGAATAGTATGCTGTGTACTGATTTTGAGTCCAATTTACTAGAATTTACAGCTATTAAAATAACTGAACTTTATGGTTCCAAAACAAATACTTGACCGAAAAAAAGGTATAATAGGATTAATGATTTGGATATGCATTTTGTCAATCATTATGACATTATACGCGCTCTATCTTGGCAAATGGCCAGAAGCAGTATCATCATTAGGAGTTAGTGCAGCAATTATTTCAGCAATATTTGCATTTGAGGTTGTTCATCAAGTTAATGTAAATCAGCTTCCTCAGGTAATAGCTAAATTTGATTGTGAAAGCAGATATAATTTTATTCAACTTGTACTTCAAAATATAGGAGGTAGCACTGCATATAATATTCGTTTATCCTGGTTGGACACGTATCATGGTCAAGAGAACGTTTACGATAAGCCTAAATGTATTTATGGAGGTTATGTTGCCATTCACAAGCAGCAGGAGTTTGATAGAGTAATATCTCTTCAAAAAGGCGAGTCTCACTTTATTACTGTGGATGGCTATTATCAATTTTACGAAAATAATAAAGCTCCCACTAATTATATTGCTAAGATAAATTTTACTGATCAAATTTCTGGGGGAAATTACTACGAAATTATCGTTCCTTTATCAATGGAAGAATTCAGGATCACATTGGATCATAATAAAGAATCCACAAAGGCTGAATATAGTATCACACTTTTACCAAAAAAAATTGATGCGATATCTAAGTTATTGACCGATCTGAATACAACATTAAAAAGCTTTAAGGATATTAATCAGTAAAGCCAAGACTATGAGCATTGTCAAAATTGTACTCTCATTGCCTCGCCAATGATTTTAATGCTTCTCTCAACGGCACGTTTTATGCATAAGTCGGATTTATAATTTCCAAATAGCATTAGTCTCGGTCGGCGAAAAAGCTTTCAATTACGGTGATTGCATTAACATGTCGTAGAGCCACGTTTTAATCTCAATGTCCATACACAAGCTGGCGCTGCTGGTTTATATTCTGCAGAAAATAAGGATTTTTGATTGCTTTCTCTTCCAGAAGATCAACCGGCCGTTTGAATATTTCCTGTAATGAAAACTTGAAATCAAAATAATTATCCGCATAGTCCTCAACTTCCATATCTAGGAAATCGATGATTAAATCAATGTCACTTTCGTCAGTGAAGTTTTTGGTCAGAACGGAACCGAAAGCGTAAAGGCTTTTTACTTTATGCGCTTTGCAAAGTTTTGTTATTGTCGCTTTATACTTTCCGAGCCTTTCCATTTAATGGACGAGTTTTCTAAAACGGAATGATTTTACTCAATAAATATGCCTACTTTTCCCAAGGTTTAATCTTTACAATTTCGTTGCCTCTCATTACAACAAGTGGCGTACCTTTTTGCTTTTTGAACTCAACAACTCTTTCATGAGTTCTTTTTATCCCAAGTAAAATTTTCTCTTGTAATGCCAGTTCTTTTTCAATTGTGTTCATAAAAATTGCGAAGTTGATTAAACTTTTCTTTTTGAAATATCTTTAAACTATAATCTTCTGATCTTTGTGCAATCAATTCTTCATCTTCAAAAGAATTATCAATTATAAAGGCAAGATCAACTATTGGTAAGTAGATGTCAAATAAATTTTTGATTCCTTTTACATATCGCCTTTCTATAACATCAGATTCAATATTGTGCCCTCCTTCTGAAACTCTCATACTAACACGCTCTTTTGCTAATTCTACATTTTTTAGCCAATAAAAAATCAATGTCACTGCAAATCCTTTTTTCTTTGCTTCCTCAATTTTGGGCTTATAGCTTCGAGTAGATAATGTTGTCTCAAATGCAAAACTGTCACTGCCGTTTAGTAGTTCATTAACCCTGCCCAACATAATGCGTCCGGCTTCCAGCGCAACTTTTTCTGGTTGGAATGGCGATATACCTTTTGCAATTTCGTCAGCATTTACAAACTCTTTACAGTCTAAAATCTCCGGTAGTATTGCAAAAGAGGCGGCTGTTTTTCCAGCACCGTTGCAACCCGCAATGATGTATAAATTCTTTTCTAGCATTATATTGAAAAATGCATAATCATAGCAATTAGTTTATTTCGCACCAATCAACCGCTCCAATCGCAACATCATTTCATCCTTCTCCTTCAACATCCGCTCATAAAGCTCCATTTTGTCTGCATGCAACTTCATGATTTCGGCTATCGGATTAATATTGAAAGTCGGAGTATTTCCCGCATTTACAAATGAACTGTCGTGAAATGTATTTGCAATGATATTTACCGCATTTTCTTCATCAAAATTACGAATGGCGTCAACGGGTATTTTAAGAATAGCAGAAACTTGCTCCAGAATGTCAGCTTCGATCTTTTCTTTTTGTTCCAATAAAGAAATTTTTTGCTGGTTCCATTCGTCGCCAAGTTCAAAGGCAAGAAAATCCTGCTTTATTCCGAGCATTTCGCGGAAACGTTTCAGATTGCGGCCTTCGTGAATTTTCGGATTGGAATTAGTATGTGTCATGCGAAAAACGGTTTCTTTGAAAAGGCAATTTATACAAATCCATCGGTAAATGTTTGAGTAATTTACGCGCATTTGATTGTAAAATACCGGCTGGATAAATTGGCTACCATTTGCGGGATTTGGTGCTTTGCTGCAAAATAAACAGATTATTTATAGCAAGGATTGGTTTTATACACTTAAAAATCAAAGGAAATGCATACAGAAACATACGCTAACGAGGCTGCGAATTTGAAGTTGATTGCATATGGCCGGGAAGTAAATGCATTGCTGAGCAGCAGTAGTGCCGAAAGCTGGAACCGTGAACTCTGGACAATGTTCAGCGGGTTCATACTCGCTCAAAACGAAACAGGCCGCTCATCAAATCTTTGTAATACGTACTTTTCTTTCAAGGAACTGCTGGAATTTTTTGAGAAAGTGGAACGGATCAGAAGAGGAGAGTAGGTGCCAATAAAAAATTAAAACGTCAGACAAATTGCAGCGTTCCATTCTGCAACGTCCGAAAATGCTGTATTGTCTTGCGTTCAACTGTTCTTTCTGCATGCCAAAGATCGTAATTTCGCTGAATATCAAGCCAGAATTCAGCACTTGTTCCAAATGCTTCGGACAAGCGTACGCACATTTCAGAACTGATTCCCTGATGTTCGTTCAATATATTTGAAAGTGTTTTACGCGTAATGCCCAAACCTTTTGCAATTTCGGCTTGTGTATAATTGTGTCCGGTTTCTTCTTTCAAACCTTCGATCGTCTCTTTAATAAGTGCCCCGGGATGCGCCGGCCTCATACCTCTTTTCATAAATTCTTGTAATTAATGATAGTCCAGATAATCAACATCGTAAGCATTGCCATGTTCGAATCTGAAAATGATTCGCCAGTTTCCAGACACATTCACTGCATAAAACCCTTTTAATTTTCCGGATAGCGAGTGTAATCGTGATCCGGGCGTGCCAATATCTTCTAATGATTTAGCAAATTCCAGTCTGGTCAAAATATTACGAATTCTGTTAGTGTGTGCTGCGGGCAACTTGGCGGTATCTTCATTTTCAAAAAACAACCGCAAGCCTTTGTGTTGAAAACTCTGGATCATTAACACAAATGTAACAACATGTGTTACATTGCCAATTAAGAAAAAAACAAGCGAGCAGATTACATTCCACTCGCTTGTTGCATTAAAATATTGATTTATAGTTAATTACTTTGCCTCTTTCAAAGCCTGCGTAGTTGTATAATACTTCGCAATCATATTCGGAACTTCCCATTCCGGCAACTTGCCGGCTTTCAGATATTCCATGTATTTGTTGGCTACCTGTGCAAAATGGGCTTCGTGGCCGTTGTCGTATTTTTTAGGAATGGTTATTTCCCAACCGGCAGCATTCTTTTTCAGTTCAATTCCGGGATATTTATCCTGAACCGACTTGAAAGCGGCCACAACTGCATTTTCATACCCTTTGCTTTTATCCATTGTTTCGATGTATAAAACAGGCTTGTAATTCTGCTCTTTTCCCTGACGAACGATCAGATTAGCCTTGGAACCTTTCATGATGGAATAATGCGTATCGCCGGTTCCTTCCGGTGCCTGAAAATTCCAGATTACCGAAACTTTTGCATGAACTCCTTTCAGCGTGTAATGAAGCTCTCCGTTGGAATACACATTCAATGTGCTGTCTTTAACGTCTTTGCTCAGAAAATCAGGATACTTATCGCTTTTTGTAACGAGCTTGAACTGCGAAGGCGTCAGCTTGGTAGCCGAACGCTTTGCCGATAATAAATTGATATCTTTCTGATAATCCAGCGTTGTGTTCGGAAAGCAGCTCCATTGCACCAGATCCACAAGATGTGTCGTCACATCGACCATTCCTTCACCTTGCTGTTTCACGTCAAAAAACCAGCTAGGCCGTACAAGCGGCTCGCCAGAAATGTATTTGAAAAAGTGGTGGACACTTTCCTTTGCAACTGCGGGATTTTCTGCCGTTCCTTTTTGAAGTTCCCCGAAAATAGCCGGAAGCAAAGCCAGTTCGCGTTGCAGCGCATTCGTGATTTCGTAGCGCTCCGTCATAATGTCGTACAAAAGCACTTTATTTTTATCCGCACTTGCAAATGCTTCTTTCAGCTTGTCAAATCCGGCCGCATCAATCGCCATCGGCTTGTCGGCCAGTACGTTCAGACCTGCATCTACAGACTTTTTGATAAAATCCGTTTTCTTCTGATTATTCCCGGCCAGAACAACGACATTTCCTTTTTTCTCAGAAAGCATTTTTTCCAGAAAATCATTTCCGGTGTAAACTTCCTCTTTCCAGTGCGTCGGATTTTCAGCCTGTGTATTGTATTTTTCAACTTTGTCAAGATAAGCCTGTACGTCCGGGCCTTTTGTGGCGTACACATGCACAACGGAGTCCACATCCGCATACATGGATTTCTGAACCAAAGCCGCATGGAAATGGCCGGGTTCCACAACAATCAGGCTCAAAGGCTTTTTCTGATCTTTCTGTTCTTCTTCTTTCCTGGAATTACATCCGTAATTTAACGTCATTGCGCTCAGTAAAGCGATGGTCAGGATTTTCTTTTTCATTTTAATGGATTCAGGTAATAATGGCAAGATAATCGCAAAGCTGAACTATGCCTGACTGTATGACGAAATTTCTTTCAGTTTCCCTGAACTTGCCTTATCAATAAATAAAATCGCATTCGGGTGTTTGCGCAAAATGGTTGAAGGAAATTCTTCTTTGATATCCTCGGCTACGGTATGGTAAATGGCCTGCGCTTTTTTCTCGCCCGGCACAATCGCGTAAGCGTGTTTGGCTTTCAGTAACGTTGGAATTGTCAATGTCAGCGCAGTTTCCGGCACTTCCCCGAAAGCAGTAAAACAAGCGTCATTCACCTGCTGCTGGCGGCAGGCATGATCCAGCTCCACCATTTTAACGGTCAGCGGATCATCAAAAAAAGCAACATGCGGATCATTGAATGCAAGATGTCCGTTTTCGCCAATGCCCAGACAAACGATATCAATCGGGTTTTCGCGAAGCAACTGCGCATAACGCTCACATTCCTTTTCCAAATCGGCAGCGTTGCCGTCCAGATACGAAACGGAATGCAGCGGCACGTGATCAAACAATTTTACTTTCAGGAAATAACCGAAATTTTGCGGTGCGTCGCTTGGCAAACCTACATATTCGTCCATGTGAAAGGCATTTATCTTTTCCCATGCAATGCCTTTTTCTTCTTTCAGCGCAGCCAAAAATTCATTCTGTGAAGGCGCAGAGGCAAAAATTATATTGACAAATTCCTGGGATTGCTGCAATTCAAGGATTTTATCCGCAACCATTTTTGCTGCATTTTCACCCATTTCCTGCCTTGTATCAAATATTCTGATTTCCAGTTGATCGACTTTCATAGTTTGTGGTAAATTTTTTTTTATTGCTTTTCATAAATTATTTTTCCCTGCACAATTGTCATCTGAATCCGTATATCCGGATCAAAAATGACAATATCTGCATCTTTGCCCGCAGCCAGCGATCCTTTCCGGCTTGCTCCCATAATCCGGGCCGGCGTCACCGTCATCATCCGGACCGAGTCAAGCAATGAAACATCCGCCATCTGAACCATATTTCTTACAAGACGGTCCGTTGTGGAAACGCTCCCGGCAAAGGAAGTGCGGTCGGGCAGCTTGGCAACGCCGTCTTCCACAATGACTTTCAGACCGTTTTTTAGAGAACCCAGCGTACTTTCACCTTCGGGCATGCCGGCTGCGCGCATGGCATCGGTAATCAGGGCAATGCGGTCTGCACCTTTAATTTTATAAATAAGTTTGAGCAGCGGAGCCGGCAAATGCACGCCATCCGCAATGATTTCCACATCCATATCGAGCAAAAAAGCACTTTCAATCGTGCCTGCATAACGAAATGCGTTTTTGCGCGTAACGCCCGACATGGCCGAATACAAATGCGTTGCCAATGAATACCCATTTTCATATGCTTCCAGCACTTCCTCATAAATCGCATCGGTATGTGCCACCGCAGCCAGAATGCCTTTCTGACAAAGCCTGCGGCCGAATTCAATAGCGCCGGGAAGTTCAGGAGCTGCACTCCAGCGCGTAATGGAGTTAGAGTAGGCGAGTACTTCTTCGTATTCGGCAGGATCCGGATTGCGGATGTAGCGCGGGTCCTGTGCGCCGCGCTGGCTTAATGCAAAGTACGGCCCTTCTAGGTGCATACCAAGAAATTGAGCGCCTTTCCGGTTTGTGGCATTTGCCTGTTCGTACAAATCGAGCGTTTGCAGCAAGTCTTCTTTTTCGCTTGTAAGCGTCGTCGGAACCATGGACGTAGTTCCATATTTGGCATGCGTTTCCGCAATGGCCAGAAATGCTTCTGCGCTGCCGTCCATAAAATCATGTCCGCCGCCGCCATGCACATGCAGATCAATAAAGCCAGGCGCAATGTAATTCCCGTTTGCATTGATAACCTTGGCATCCGGGAAATCGACATTTCCTTCATGTACACCGATGATGATGCCGTTTTCAACAAGTACGGTTCCATTCCGGATATAGCGGTAAGGCGTTATAATATCACCATTAATAATTTTTAATCGCATAATTTTTTGGCTTTAGGCTGTCAGCTTTTAGCCATTAGCTTTTGGCTTTTCTAATTACTCAATTTCAACTGTTCCGTCAGGAACAAAATCCCGGTAGCAAATCGTTGGACGTGTGCATTTTGTGTGCACGTCATATATTTTGTGCACGTCACGTTCACGTTGTTTGGCATATTGTATGCAAATCGCACGTCATATATTTTGTGCACGTCACGTTTACGTTGTTTGGCATATTGTATGCAAATCGCATGTTAAATTTTGTGCACGTCATGTTCACGTTGTTTGGCATATTATGTGCACATCAGGTGCACGTTGTCATAAACGCATTTCATCTCACGCCGCACGTCACAAATCATAATTTCCAGCGGCGCAATTGGTGCCCTTTTACAGCATAAAAAACCAGATAAAGATAGCAAGGCAGCAATACCCAGTAAGCTTGCCGTACGTCCAGTTTATCCGCAAAATATCCGTAAAAAAGCGGCATAATGGCATTTCCGCAAAGTCCCATGATCATAATGGAAGCGCCCAGTTTGGTAAATCTGCCCAGATTGTCCAGCGCCAGCGGCCATATGCCTGCCCAAACCAGCGAATTGGCCAATCCCAGCAAAACAACAAACCAAATGGAAATATCAGCGCGATGCCCAAGCAGTTCAACAGGCCCGCGAGCAAAAATGATCAAAAGCGTAAAAGCGGTTCCAAGCAGCGTACAGATCCGAAGCGCATTGACCTGGCTCAAAAATTTAGGGATCAACGTAATTCCGATCAGATAACCGCATATCGTGCAGAAAAGCGTGTAAGAAGGAAAAACCTTGGCTTCCAGCAGATCAATTTCCATTGAATTGGCATATCCGATAATGGTATCAATGGCAATCACCTGCGTGCCGACGTGCAGAAAAATCGCAATGGCACCGAGAATAAGGTGCGGAAACTGGAAAATGCTTGTTTTGCCCGCATTGGCACTCGCAATTTCCTGACTTTCATGTTCCGTGTCAATCTCCGGCAAAGGCGATCTGTAAACCAGAATACCAAGAACAAACAGAAAACTGCCCAGACCAATATACGGATTAATCACCCGGCGAATCAGTTCATCCAGAGCCGCGCTTCTTTCAGCGTCCGTCATGGAACTAAGCTGCGCAAAAAGATCCGTATCCGTTGGCCGCAGAATAACGGCCGCAAATACAATCGGTGAAAGAATTCCTGCTGCTTTATTGCAGATTCCCATCATGCTGATGCGCTGTGCAGCCCGCTCCTTGGCGCCCAGAATCGTAATATAGGGATTGGCCGCCGTCTGAAGAATGGCTAGCCCGATGCCAATTGTAAACAGGCCAAGCAGAAAAACCTCGTAAGTTCTGGTCATGGCGGCCGGAACAAAAATAAATGCGCCGAGCGCCATTGCCCAGAAACCGAACATCATGCCTTTTTTAAAACCCACCGATTTTAATAAATAGGACGAAGGCACAGACATGACGAAATAGGCAATGTAAAAGGCAAACGCAACCAGATATGCCTGAAAACTGGTGAGCTCGCAGGCAATCTTGAAATACGGGATCAGAATGGAATTAACCCAGGACACAAAACCGAATATAAAGAACATCAGTCCGATCAGAAAAATGGAAATGGTCGTTTCCCGACTCGAAAGGTTTTCTACTTTGATTGCTTCGGCTGTACTTTTCATTTAGTTAAATTTTGTGCCCGGATTCACTCCTTTTAAAAACCTTACTTATTGTCAAACTGTTGGTTCCCATCCTTTTGCATATTCGCGCTTCCATAATTTGTCGGCTTCCTTGCTGTTTTTGATATGTCCGTTGGAAGGATCAATGTTAAGTGTTTCGCCGGTACGGATTGCAATGTTGCCAAGCTGGGCAAGTAACGTACTTTTATGGCCTCCGACAATCTCTGCATTAAGTGCAGTTCCGTTCTTGATTCCTTCAAAAAAGTTCTGAATATGCAGCGCGTCAAGCCCTTGCGACGGGTTCATTTTGTTTCTCGGGTCAATGACGAAATCGTTTTTAACTTCCTTGACCAGCTTGTTTTCCAGGTCGTAAACCTTATACGTATTGCCTTCGCCAATCTGCAGAGAACCGGTATCGCCGTAAAAAATGACACCCACGCTGCTTCCTTCAATGGTTCGTCCGTTGCAGCTTCTGCCTTCCCACGTCATGGCCGTATTATTGTCAAATTCCAGATTGATAACCTGTGTATCCGGTGCTTCCCAGTCATCTTTGTAACGGTACCGACCTCCGGCTGAGGTAACACGTGTCGGGTAATCCACTTGCAATCCCCAGCGCATCAGATCCAGCATGTGCGTGCCGTTGTTGAGTGCTTCGCCCGTTCCCCAGTTCCAGAGCCAGTGCCAGTTGTAATGCACGATATTGTCTTTATAAGGCCGTCTTGGCGCCGGTCCCTGCCAGAGTTCAAAGTCGAGCCATGCAGGAACAGCTACTTCTTTTCCAATTCCGATCGAAGCTCTGTTGTTTGTATACCAGCCTTTTACAAAATAGGGTCTGCCGATTGTACCGCCATGCACTTCTTTGATCGCCGCCGCCACATTTGGCCATGAACGCCGCTGATTGCCCATTTGGATTACATTCTTGTATTTCTTGGCAACAGCCACCAGCATTTCACCTTCGTTCGGATTATGGCTGCATGGTTTTTCAAGATACACGTGTTTGCCCGCTTTGGAAGCCAGAATCGCAGCCGGCGCATGCCAGTGATCCGGCGCTGCAATCACGAGTGCGTCCATTTCTTTATTTTCCAGTGCTTTCCGGAAATCGGGCGTATTTGCAGGTTTGGATTTCTGAATATCGTTGACGGTTGCAATGCATTTTTCCGCCGCTCTGGAATCGACATCCGAAATGGAAATAACTTCGCAGTTAGGTTGCAGCGCATAATTGGAAGCCAGTGCAAGACCGCGGCTGTTTACGCCCATCATGCCGACTTTTACTTTTTCATTGGCGCCCAGAATGCGTGCGTAACTTTTAGGAGTAAATCCCGGCAATATTCCGCCGAATGTCAGCAGCGCACTTCCGGCAAGTGTTTTCTTGATAAAATCCCTGCGGTTATCTGCGGTTGTTTCACTGTCTGATTGGACAACGCGTTTGATAGGATCTGAATTTTGCATATGGTTAATGGTTTAATGTAATATTATAAGACACTCAAACGGAATCTTACTCCGCCGGATTTATTTTTCCTGTCCGGAAGCGTTCAAATAAGCGCAACAAGGTTCTACGCTGTTCCGAACTGGCTATTTTTTACGGGCTTTGCTCATGACGCTTTCAAGCGTTACATTTTTGCCGCCTTGTCTTTTACTTTCGTCGGCAGCTTCCATAAAGGTGAATATTTCAATCGTTTCTTTGGACGTTACGGGCACTTCGCCGGTCTGGAAATACTTGATAATGTCTTTCAGCAACGGTTCATAGCCGCCGTACGGACCAAGGATTTTGTTGCCGTCCTGCGTAAATACCGTTCCGCCGTAATCGTGTTTTCCGGTGCGTGTTCCGCGGAATGTTCCCGTTCTGCCGTCTTCCCAGATGCCCACAACAATGTCGGTATCCGGCGTACTGACGCGGGTAACGCTCTTGCAGCCTGTTCCCATAACTGTATAAAGTGCTTCAATTCCGTGAATTCCATACCAGAAAAAATCAGGATGTGTTTTTTCAAGAACGGCAGGACTGTACGTATCGGCACCGAGTACTTTGCTTTTATCAATGCTTTCAATCCCTTTCATATAGCGTAAAGACGATGCTGAAAATACAGGAATCTTGTATTTCTCCGAAGCTTCGTAAATCGCAAGCGTATCTTTCAACGTTCCGGCAACGGGTTTGTCGATAAACATTCTTTTGCCCGCTTTGAAAACTTCCAGTGCCTGTTCCAGATGAAGGCGGCCGTCGTTGGTTTCCAGCAGAATCACGTCCGATTTGCCAAGCAGTTCTTTGATGGAACCGGTTATTTCTACGCCCAGTTTTTTTACTTCGTCGATGTAACCCGGAATGCGTTTGGTGCTGGATTCAATGTCTTTGCTTCCGTAGGGATAAGCTGCGGTTACGCGGTAGCCGTCATAAACGGCATCCGGCTGTTCTGCATTCAGAGCTTTGGTAAACGCAATGCTGTGCGATGTATCCAGCCCGATTATTCCAACTCTTTTACCATCTGCTGCCTTTGCTTCTGAAGGAAAATGACCGAGCAGATTTAATCCTACTCCTGTTACAACGGAACGCTGAATAAATCTTCTTCTGCTGAGAATATGCATAAACTGAAAAGTAAAAGTGTTGGTGAATGGAAAAGCGTATTGGTTTCGGGTACGTACCCGTAAATATACAAACCTTTTTTTATTTACAAGTTATCGCCTTGTTTGTTTGCAATATATTTTGTCGTTTGTACTTATCGTAAATACAATCTACTGCAAAAACGTGTATACAGCTTAATTTTGGTAAAAAGCCTGATTTTCTTTCGTGATGATGTCAATGGGCATGAAATGCACTTTTTCAACCGGCGAACCCAGCACAAGCGTCTGGTACAATGCCATGAGTCCGCGGAAACCCTGTTCTTCGGG
This sequence comes from Dyadobacter sediminis, assembly GCF_005860765.1. Classification (GTDB taxonomy): domain Bacteria; phylum Bacteroidota; class Bacteroidia; order Cytophagales; family Spirosomataceae; genus Dyadobacter; species Dyadobacter sediminis. Next base: position 340,157 of record NZ_VCEI01000028.1, read on the forward strand.
TTTGTGGCAAATCAGAAAATCAATCATGCCTTCTTTCAGGAAGCGGATATTTTCTTTAAGGAAGTCGTACCCAATCAGTGAAATGTCTTTACGACCGGCATTCTCAAGAAAAGAAGCAACGGAAAAAACCCTTGAATTGGTCACGAAAATGGCTTCAATGTCCGGATGTTCAAACAAAACACGCGTGAGGTCTTTGGTCACTGAAAGCTTGTCGGTATCTTTTATGTCAATCCGGATGATTTCACAAGGCTGGCTGTGATCCTTGAAATAAGAACGGAAACCATCTTCAATCTGCAGATAACTGTAATTATCCTTTTCCTTTGAAATATTGACAACCAGTACTTTATGGTTTTCCTTAAGGCGGTACGTAAGCAGCTTGGCACCGACATAGCCGCTCTGAAAAAGATGCGGCCCGATGTAACAAAGATTATCCTGTTCCGGAACATTGGAATCGATGAAAACGACCGGAATTTTTAACTTCTGGCAAGCGGTGATTAATTGTCTGGATTCTTCGATAAACGACGGAGCAAGCAGAATTCCCTGTACTTCCTTTTTGAGGATCAGCTCGGCCTGTTCGGTAAACGAATGCTTGTCGTTCAGGTCGAAGAAAAAAGGAAGAACCTGAATGCCGTATTTTTTGATTTCGGATTCGGCACGCATGACTCCGCGAAGCGGCGCTTCCCAAAAGTCCGTTTCTTCCGAAACCCGCGGGATCAGCACGGCCAGTGAAATGATCTTGCGCGAGGCAAGCCGGCTGGCAAGCACATTCGGCTGATAATCCAGTTCTATGATAATGTCATTAATCTTCTTTTTAGTCTTTTCCGAAACGCCGGGACGGTTGTGAATAACCCGGTCTACGGTAGCAATGGAAACATTTGCGCGCCGGGCAATTTCCTTCACGCCGTAATGTGTGTTCTCGTCTTTCATGATTCTGGTTAATGCCGATCCGGGCAGAATATTACTGATTTTTTCTGAATCCTTCACAAACAACGCTTTTTCATTCCAGAAGTCCTGTATCAAATTTCATACTAAATAAAACAGATGGAACGCTATATGTCATTTGAAATAGAATTTTTGCCTCTTTTTATATAAAATAATAAATGAAAGTGCGCATGCAAACCGCCTGCAATAGGAGCAAGGTTGATAATGTCAATCTATATATCTTATTTTGCCTATCAACTTAGTAGATTTATCAAGCCTTTAAACCTGAACGCCATTTTCTATGAAAACAACCGCCATTTTCTGCAAGATTTTCGAGCCGGTTCTTTGCATGCATTGCCTTTGTTGCAGCAACATCCTTTCCTGAATTTTTTCATGTCAAATCCGGATTATCAGTTTCCATGTTTTTCAATTCAAAAACGTATGTATCATCATTTTTATAAAACTATTTTTCAGCGAAGCAAAGCGGCATTTTTTCTGGCTGTCTTGCTCTTCGGCCTGCATGCCCATGCCCAGAATATTACTGTAAAAGGAACGGTAACTTCCGCCTCCGACCGTACGGCTTTGCCCGGCGTGAACGTAATCATCAAAAATTCACTCACCGGAACCACTACGGACGTAGATGGAAAATACGAGCTCAGTGTTCCTTCCGACGCCGTGCTTGTGTTTTCCGGCATCGGGTTTGTGACGCAGGAAGCGGCTGTAAACGGCAAAAGTGTGCTGGATTTACAACTTGCCGCAGATACCAAACAGCTTGAAGAAGTAGTTGTCGTCGGGTATGGAACGCAAAAGCGGACGAGCCTGACCAATTCCATTTCGCAGATCAGCGGCGAAGATGTGACGCGCAGACCGGTTTCCAACATTCAGCAGTCGTTTCAGGGCGTGATGCCGGGCGTTACCGTTACGGATCTGGGCGGCTCGCCGGGAAAATCCAATGCAACAATCCGCGTGCGCGGAATCACTACTTTCAACATCAACAACAGCAGCACAAGCGGCTACGATCTTGGAAAAAATGATGCGCTGGTGATCGTTGACGGCATCGAGCAAAGGTTAAGCGACATTAATCCGGACGATATTGAAACGATTTCTGTGCTGAAAGATGCTTCTTCCACGGCTATTTACGGATCGCGCGCAACCAACGGCGTTGTGCTGGTTCGTACCAAACGGGCAAAAGGAAGCAAAGTGCAAGTGGATTATCACGGTTATTATGCCATCCAGAAATCCAATAACGTGCCCAAAATGATGGGGCTGGAAGCGTACATGCGCGAACAGGTTGCCGCTTACACCAATGCCGGCGCCACGCTGCCCGCCCGCTTTACAGAGCAATCCATTCAGACGTGGATTACTGCGACAGACCGTGAAAAATATCCTTTGCCCAATACGTGGTTTGATACCATGCTGAAAGCTGCGCCACAGCAAAATCATACGTTTTCGGTAGCCGGCGGAAATGAAACGCTTCGTACCAGGCTGAGTGTCAGATATCAGGATCAGAAAGGCGTTATCAATAATTTTGGCAATAAAATCGGTGAAATCAGATTGAACTCTGATTATGAAGTTTCCAAAAGACTGCGTGTCAGTGCGGATGTAAATTACCGTTTTAACAAAACAGAAAGCCCTTCGACAAATCCTACGGCTCCGCTGAACAACTTTTTTCACGGAACATTATGGGCCGTTCCCAAATATCCGGACGGCACGTACGGACTGAGCACGCAGGGAAACAATCCATTGATGTTTAACGAAATCGGCGGGCAATCCAAACAGCATACAGATTATCTGGCCGGTTACATCAAAGCAGATTTCGACATTGTGGAAGGACTTACTTTTTCATCCCAGCTGGGAGGAAGAGGTTTTTTTACCCAGCAGAAAAACTATATCAATTCTTACGTTAACACGGACAAGAATACCAACATTACCAAAACCATTGCCAACAACAGCCTCACGGAAGTTCGGGATAACCTGAAAGAATATACGCTGAACAATTTGCTGACTTACGAAAAAAGCGTTGGCAAAAACAACTTCAAGGGATTGCTCGGCTATTCGCAGATCGGCAATACGCAGACGTTCTTATCCGCATACCGCGAACGTTTTTACAACAACAACATCGGTTCCATCAGTGAAGGCGCCAATGACGGTACCAAAAGCAATTCAGGAAGAGATGCCGTTTATGGGTTAAGGTCTTTCTTCGGACGTGTCAATTATGATTTTGATGAAAAATATTTGCTCGAAGTCAATGCGCGCTATGACGGATCGTCCAAATTCACCGGCGACAAGCAATACAGCATTTTTCCTTCCTTCTCGGCCGGATGGCGGATTTCAAAGGAAAATTTCTGGAAACCGCTTGAAAAAGCAGTTAATGATCTGAAGTTCAGAGGATCGTGGGGCATTACCGGAAATCAGTCTGTGGATTTGTACAGTTATTATGCTGCGCTTACGGCTGTCGGGTACAATTTTGGCGGAGCGGCCGTTCCGGGTTATCGTCCGACAACGCTTGCCAATACGGGACTGGGCTGGGAATCTACAACACAGCTGGATCTAGGACTGGACGCTTCGCTGCTGAACAGGCGCCTGAACCTGACGATGGATTATTACCGTAAATTGACAAACGACATTCTGCTTAATCTGGAAATTCCTGCTACGATCGGGCTTACGGCACCGCCGCAGAATGCGGGCTCCGTTGAAAACAAAGGTTGGGAATTCAGCCTGAATTACAGAGGCGCGCCGGCAAGTTCCGGTTTCCGGTATAATCTGGGTGCCAACCTCAGCATCAATGAAAACAAAGTGACTGACCTGAAAGGAACAGGGCCGTACATTACCGGCTCCGATATTGATCCGCGTTACATTATTGCCAAAGGATTGCCGATCAATACGCTGTGGGGTTTCAAAACGGACGGATTGTTCCAGACCGAACAGGAAATTGCCGAATATAAAGCGACGTATGCAGCCAATACAAAGCCCGGTGACGTAAAATATGTGGATCTGAACAAAGACGGAAAGATCAATGCCAACGACATGACGGCAATTGGCAACTCGTTTCCAAAGTATACTTTTGGTTTCAACTCCGACTTTTCATACAAGCACTTTGAACTGAGCATTCTTTTCCAGGGTGCTGCAAAAGTGGATGCGCGGCTTGCGGGCGCTTTGGCGGAAATGGGAAATCAGGAAGGTTTTACGCATGAAATTTACACCAACAATTACTGGACGCCCGAAAATACGGACGCCCGTTTTCCGCGGCCGATCAAATTTGACCTGAGAAACGTAGCAACTTCGGATCGGCTGGTGCTGAACGGATCTTATCTCAGGCTGAAAAATGTGCAGCTCGCCTATACAGTGCCCTCTGAAATTTCCAGAAAGATTTACCTCAACCGGCTCCGCATTTACGCTTCCGCAACCAACGTATTTACTTTTTCCAAACTGAACGAATGGAACCTGGATCCCGAAGTCTCTTCCGGGCGAGGCGTGTATTATCCTCAAACGGCACTTTATACAATTGGCTTAAACCTGCAACTCTGATTTTTCTCAGACAAGAATTTACAATCATGAAAAAGATATATTTTAATAAACTGCTGTTTTCACTTGCGTTGGCGGGCACGGCTTCCGGCCTTGTATCCTGCGACAAAGACCTGCTGAATACCGTTCCAAATGACCGCCTTTCTGTGGATGTTTTCTGGAAAACTGAAAATGACGCCCGGATTGCGGTAAACTCGCTTTATACCGATCTGGACAGCACCAATATCATATCCTGGGATGCCATGACGGACATTGCGCATACCAATCAGAACTTCAATGTGGAAGCGTATGTGGAGCTTGGTACCTACGACGCAACCAGTTCCAAAGTGTACGACGAATGGCGGAAAGCATACCGCGGCGTTCAGGCTTCCAATTACTTTCTGGAAAACGTGGACAAGATTCCTGCTGCCAATCTGGCGCTGATCAATCAGTACAAAGGGGAAGCAAAGGCGCTGAGAGCTTATCAGTACATTAAACTGACCGGCTTGTTCGGGCCGGTGCCGCTGATTACTAAATCGTTAAGTCTGGAAGATGCAAAACAGGTCGCCAACACGCCGGTAGAAGAACTCTGGAATTTTATAGATAAAGAACTGAACGAAGCCGCATTGCTTTTGCCCGCAACTTATGCCGCTACGGAAAAAGGCAGGGTTACAAGCGGAGCCGCGCTGGGATTGCTGGCGCGGGCGAACCTTTACGCAGGACGTTATCAGAAAGCAGCTGAGGCAGCCGATAAAGTAATAAAATCGGGTACGTACGGATTGTATGAATCGTATGAAAAGCTGTTTACTTACGCAGCCGAAAATAACAAGGAAGTATTGCTCGACAGACAATTTATAAAAGACACGTATTCCAATACCGTTTTTCAGTTGCTCGCGCCGTACAGTCAGAAAAACAGCGGCAGCACATTTGTTCCGACAAAGGCTTTGGTGGATATGTACGAAACGTTAGGCGGGAAAAAGATCGCGGAAGCAGGAAGCGGGTATGATCCGTTGAAACCGTATCTGAACCGGGACCCGCGGCTGAAATTCTCTGTTTTTCTGGAAGGGGATATTCTGCCGAGCGGAGCGGTTTTCAACCCGAAGCCGGGCAGCGGAACGGCGGATGCCGTCGGCAGCACTTACATTGCTTCGGGTACGGGCTATAATATTAAAAAATACATCAATACGGACGATTATGCCAATCCGGTGAACAGCGGCATCAACATTATTCTGCTGCGCTATGCCGAAATCCTGCTGACGTATGCAGAAGCCAAAATTGAGCTTGGACAAATTGACGCAGGCGTGTATGCCGCAATAAATGCCGTCAGAAATGGTAGAACGGACGTGAAACAGCCTTCTGTGAGCAATGCTTCGCAGGCAGCACTTCGGGAACTTGTAAGAAGGGAACGGACTGTTGAACTCGCTTTTGAAGGACAGCATTTGTTTGACATACGCCGGTGGAAAACGGCAGAATCGGTTATTCCTGGGCCTGTTTACGGCATTACTTACGTCAATGAGCAAGGGAAATTAACAATCGTGCAAGCGGTGGCTGTAAACAAAGTATTTGATCCGAACCGTCATTACCTATGGCCCGTTCCGCAGAAAGAACTTAATTTAAGCCCATTGCTGAAACAAAATCCAAACTGGTAAAAACGCAAGTATTACTTATTTTTCCAACAGCTAATAGCTAATAGCTAAAAGCCAACAGCTAAAAGCTAGTCGCTAAATTCTAACTTTAATATTGATGATTAAAAATTTCAAACTGCTTCTTATTCCTTTTTTCATGCTGGCCATTGCGGTTGTAATGACGGCCATGACGAACAAACCGGCTGCAAAAACGCCGAATATTGTGCTTTTTTTTATTGATGATCTGGGTTACGGCGATTTGTCGGTAACGGGCGCGCTAGGTTATAAAACGCCTAATCTGGATCAAATGGCCGTCGAAGGAACGCGTTTTACCAATTTCATGGCGGCACAGGCCGTATGCAGCGCGTCGCGTGCCGCATTGCTGACAGGCTGCTATCCGAATCGGGTAGGCGTTTACGGTGCTTTCGGGCCTGCTTCTCCGCTGGGATTAAGTCCAAAGGAAGAAACCATTGCCGAACTCGTAAAAGCGCAGGGGTATGCAACCGGAATATTCGGGAAATGGCACTTGGGGAGCGATCAGGAATTCCTGCCGCTTCAGCAGGGATTTGACGAATATTACGGCGTGCCTTATTCGCATGATATGTGGCCGCTGCATCCGTGGCAGGAACAGGCAAAATACCCGCCGCTGCACTGGATCGACGGGAACAAACCCGGCAAGGAAATCAAAAATCTGGAAGACGCAAGCGAACTCACGCCGGTCATTACGGAACATGCAACGGCATTTATCCGGAAAAACAAAAACAAACCTTTCTTCCTGTATGTGCCGCATCCGCTGCCGCATGTGCCTCTGGCTGTTTCAAATAAGTTCAAAGGAAAAAGCGAACGCGGTATTTTCGGCGATGTACTGATGGAACTGGACTGGTCTGTAGGCGAAATTATGAAAGAACTGAAAACGCAGGGACTGGATGAAAATACGCTGGTGATTTTTACAAGCGACAACGGTCCGTGGCTGAATTACGGCGATCATGCAGGCTCGTCCGGCGGGTTCCGGGAAGGCAAAGGAACTTCCTTTGAAGGCGGGCAGCGGGAACCTTGTATTATGCGCTGGCCCGGCGTGGTTCCTGCCGGAAGGGTTTCCAACCAGCTTTTATCCACGCTTGACATTCTTCCGACGATCGCAAAACTGACCGGTGCCAAGTTGCCGAAAGAAAAGATTGACGGGATTGAATTCACCGCTTTGCTGAAAGGCGATGAAAGTAAATCCCCGCGTGAGGAATTCCTTTATTATTACCGAAAAAATAGCCTTGAAGCCGTCAGAAAGCACGATTGGAAACTGGTTTTTGCACATCCGGGAAGAACGTACGAAGGATCATTGCCCGGCCAGAACGGCAAGCCGGGACCCAGTCCGGAAGATCATGCGTTTCCGGAAGCCCTTTACAATCTGGAACGCGATCCCGGCGAACGGTACAATGTGCTGGAACAAAATCCGGAAATCGTAGCCGAACTCCGGAAAATAGCTGATACTGCGCGGGAAGATTTGGGCGACGATTTACAACAGAAAACAGGTAAAAACGCAAGGCCGGTCGGAACCGCTGTCCGAAAATAAAAAGTCCGGTTTTTAAATCCATATCAACAGCATTTTTAATGAAAAGATACTTTTTTCTTGCCTGCATGGCCGGCTTGCTTTCTTCGGACTTGCTGGCACAGGCTCCGGAAACTGCAAAACCGAACATCATATTCATTCTTGCCGATGACCTCGGCTACGGAGATGTGGGCTTTAATGGTCAGAAATACATAAAAACGCCGAATATTGACCAGTTGGCCAAAGAAGGAATGATTTTCAGCCAGTTTTATGCCGGAACTTCCGTATGTGCGCCTTCCCGTTCTTCCTTGCTGAGCGGCCAGCATACGGGCCATACGTACATTCGCGGCAATAAAAGTGTAGAACCGGAAGGACAGCAGCCTATCGCCGATTCGGTTGTTACATTGGCCGAAGTACTGAAAAAAGCCGGTTATAGCACCGGCGCTTTCGGCAAATGGGGGTTAGGGCCGGTCGGTTCGGAAGGCGATCCGAACAAGCAGGGTTTTGACAAATTTTACGGTTACAATTGCCAGGGCCTTGCGCACCGCTATTATCCGGACCATCTCTGGAACAATTCTGAAAAAATAACACTGAAAGGAAATCAGGATTTGCTTCACAATAAAGAGTATGCGCCGGATATCATTCAGAAAAATGCATTGAGCTTTATTGATGCAAAAAACGGGAAAGAGCCATTTTTCCTTTTCCTGCCGTACATTCTGCCGCATGCCGAACTGGTTGTTCCGGATGACAGTATTTTTCAGTATTACAAAGGAAAGTTCAATGAAAAACCTTTCAAAGGCGCTGATTATGGTCCGAATGCCAAGAAAGAAGGTTATGCTTCACAGGAATATCCGCTTGCTGCATTTGCTGCCATGGTCGCGCGTCTGGATTTATACGTAGGTCAGGTTCTGGAAAAGTTGAAAGAAAAAGGGCTGGATAAAAATACGCTGGTTATTTTCACAAGTGACAACGGCCCGCATGTGGAAGGCGGCGCTGATCCGGTATTTTTCAACAGTTCGGGCGGGTTCAGAGGTGTAAAGCGGGATTTGTACGAAGGCGGCGTCAGAGAACCGTTTGCTGCACGCTGGCCGGGCGTTATCAAACCCGGATCCAAAAGCGACTACATCGGTGCTTTCTGGGATATTCTGCCAACGTTTGCCGAACTGGCGCAGGCCAAAGCGCCCGGCAACATTGACGGAATTTCCTTTACAGACGCGCTTTACGGAAAAAACACGCAGAAAAAGCACGATTACCTTTACTGGGAATTTCATGAACAAGGCGGAAGACAAGCCGTACGACAAGGCAACTGGAAAGCAGTCCGGCTGAAAGCAGCAGGCAACCCCGATGCGCCGGTCGAGCTATATGATTTATCCAAAGATCCGGGCGAAACCAAAAACGTAGCTTCAGAATTTGCTCAAAAAGCAAAAGAACTCGGCCGGATTATGAATCAGGCCCATGTTTCTTCAGCTATTTTTCCTTTTGGCAACATGGCATCCAACTAAGAGTCAGATTTATCCAACGGCATTTCAGGGTACGTAAGTAACCTGCAGAGCCCAGCCGTTGGAACCGTCTGCATTGGCGTGCTGCCATGCGACGGAAACCGGCAAATGTTTTAGGAAGTAAATGCCGACGCCTGCAGAAAGCTGTCCTTTCGGATGTGCGCCTGAAAGCCAGTCGGCAAGAATGTGTATTTTTTCGTACCATATGCCTGCATCAAGGCCGAGCTGAACGCCTTCTATCGGCCCTTCTCCCAGATAGCCGTTGTTCCCGAGGTACGCTCCGGCAGCCAGCTTGTAATGTTCCTCGTACAAGGAAGCGGCGAGATTGGCGTAGCTGTAATAAACAAAATGCTTTTTACCCGAAAAATTGGAACCTGCAAGCCCACCGATCCCGATTCCCAGAACTTCGTTCAGTTTAAAAAGTTTCTGTGTGTTCACCATCAGTAACGGCGCATAAGGATCAACTGTACTGGTGTCATTCTTTGTAAGATGATGTACAGATTTGTCATAATTGACATTGACAACGTTAAAACCGGCTTCCCAGAATTTCCCCAACCCGTACGTCAGCGTTGTCGTGGAATTGATGACTTCCTGGAACTCGAACTGCTGCTGAACACTGGCTTTGTGCTTGTCAGTAATTTCAGAAGAGGATACATTGAAAATTGTGAGCTGCGCATAAGCGGCTGACATGGAAAGGCAAAAAGTAAGAACAAGGAAGTAAACGTTTTTTTTCATGCATTTGTGGATTTCGTCTGCTACTCAGCTATAAAATCCTTGCCAATGCTGTTGAAGTGTACTTTTGATTGCCGCAGGATAATTACTAATCTTATCCAATAAAATCAAAAGGAACAATTGTCAATCTTTCGAATACTTATCAAACCTATTTATGATTGATTTTAAATTCAATTATCCATTATCCGATGCACATCATGATTTACTGATTAATGAGTTGTCCTCTATGGATTTAACGAAAATTAATTTGGGCATGAATGCAATTGCCGGAAATTATCAAGACAGAGAAATTGCAGCTGAATGGATGTCAAAATCCGGATATAAAGTTAGCCCGAAAAGTTTGTTTGCGGCTTGTGGAGGACATAATGCGTTGGCTGCCATTTTCTTGGCTGCCGGTTTGTCCGGTAAATCCATCATTGTTGATGCCATTACATACAATGGCGTAATTAATCTCGCCGGCATGTTGAATATTACGCTGATTCCGTGCAGCATTGACGATAACGGAATGATCCCGGAAGCATTGCGGGAAATAGGCAGTACTCAGCAGGCAGCTGCAATTTATTTGATGCCAACGATTCATAATCCGCTTTGCTTTACGATGCCATTGGATCGCAGGCTGGCTATTGTAGAAATCGCACGTGAATTTAACCTTTTGCTGATTGATGATGATGCTTATGGATTTCTGGAAAGCAATGCTCCGCTCAATTTCGCTGATCTGGCGCCTGAAAGAGCATTTTACATTTACAGCTTTTCCAAGTCCATCGCGTCAGGCGTTAAAACCTCTTACATCATAGTTCCTCCAAAATGGCAGAGCAACATAGAAAGTGCCCTTCGTTTAACTGCCAGCGGATCTGTTTCCCTGTTTACCGGATTGATCAGCAAGCTAATTCAATCCGACCTGATTGATCGGATTATTGAAGAAAAAAGGAAAGAAGCTGTTAAAAGACAAGCTATTGTAAAAGAGGTTTTTAAAAGTATTCCATACATTTCTCAACCTTCGAGTTATCATTTATGGCTGCCTTTGCCGGAACGATCAGACATTCAAAAATTAGAGGAAACATTGTCTGAAAAAGGCGTGGATGTGGTTACAAGCCACGCGTACCGGATCGAAAAGAATGCGAAGTATAGCGGCATTAGAATAGCATTGGGAAATGTTTCTGATCCTGGTACAATCAGAAAAGGATTAACGATTATTGCTGAAAATAGGGATCTGTAATATTGCAATTATTGAAAGTCAATAACTGCACGTCAGCAAAATTGTTCAGATCAAACCATGCCCGGCCGCCAGCTTGATCAATGAAGCCGTATTAGAAACCTCGAATTTCATCAGCAGATTCTGTCGGTGGCTGTTGACGGTTGTGACACTGATAAAAAGCTGTTCTGCAATTTGCGGATTGGTCATTCCTTCGGCTATGAGCAGCAATACTTCTTTTTCTCTTCGCGTCAGGAACGGAATGGTTTTCGGGGCAGGAACGGATGCATTCTGATCAAAATTGACATTTATAAAATAACCACCTGCCTGAACCTGACGGATTGCTTCCAGGATTTCTTCTTTTCCCGAACTTTTGATCAAATACCCTGAGGCGCCGTTCTGGATCATTCGGGAAACGTACGCACGTTCGCTGAATGTACTTAATGCCAATGTTTTTACATCCGGAAACTGCTCTTTGATCTTTTTGCATAACTCAATACCGTTAATGTCGGGAAGATTAATGTCCAGAAAGGCAATATCCACTTCGTTGTTTTTCAAAAAGGCAATGGCGTCGATTGCATTGGAAACCGTTCCTACGACAGCAATCTCCCCGCTGTCGGACAACAGGGATTTCAGTCCTTCCAGAACCATCGGATGATCGTCTACGATCAGGATCTTCGCGCTCATGTTCAAATAAGATTTAGGTTATGCCATTGTGGAACCTGAAGATTAACTTTCTTAAACCACAATTTCTATCAGTACCGAAGTGCCTTCTTCCGGCGTGGACTGAATATCAAGTCTGCCGTTCAGATAATCTACTCTGGCCTGTACGTTGCGGATTCCGGCTCCTTTGTTCTGATCCAGACTTTTTACGTCAAAACCTTTGCCGTTATCTTCCACCGTAACGCTGACATTGTTCCCGACGCGGGTAAGCTGCACCTGCGCTTCCGTTGCTTCCGCATATTTCAGCACATTGTTGAGCAGTTCCTGCACAATGCGGTACAATACAATTTCCACCGAAGAGTCCAGCCGTTTGTCAAATCCGAAATCCTGCATCGTTACACGCAGCTGGCCGGAAGAACTGATGCCTTCACAAAAATCGCTGAGCGCTTCAATAAGTCCGAACCGGACCAGCGTTTCGGGCATCATGCTGTGTGCTACACGGCGCATTTCACTGATTGCGCCGTCCAGTTGTGTGAGCGCCCGCGTAAAGGTCATCGCGCTTTCCTCGGGCAGAATTACATTTCCTTTCACTGAATTTAAAGTTAGTTTAATACCGGATAACAAGCCGCCCAGCCCGTCGTGCAGGTCGCGGGCAACGCGTGTTCTTTCTTCTTCCTGTCCTTTTAAAATGGAATTGGTTGCAACAAGTTGCTTTTCCTGCTGCAGTTGCAATACTTCATTTTCTGCAATCTGTTTCCGGATCGTGATATTTCTGTATACAAGTGCCGAAATCAGTGCAAGTACAATCAGTCCGGCCGCCAGGCCGTATATCAGTGTGTTGCGTGTCTGTTTTTCTTTTTCAAGTGTTATAATCTGTTTTTCTTTCTGGGCTGTTAAGTATCGGGTATCCAGTTCCTGAAGTTGTTTTTGTACGTCAATGCCCTGAATCGAATCATTCAGAATGGCGTATTTCAACAGATAGTTGTAAGCAGCTTTATAATTGTTACGGCGGGCCAGATCCGTTGCATAGTCTTCGTAAAGCTCCACAAGATGATCGGTCATTTCATTTTCTTCGGCGATTTTCAAGGCTTCACCTGTATATTTTGCTGACAGTTCCGGCTGGTTGCTGTCTTCCGCCACGAACATAAGCGCCCGGAGGCATTCCATTTCCAGAAATACATTTCCCGTTTCTCTGGCAAGTTCCAGTCCTTTTTCACCAAATTCCCGTGCTTTGTCCAGCTTTTTCAGTCCTCGATAGGTCCGGCACAAGCCGCCGTATGCCTGAATGACAAAAATGTCCGAACCTATTTTCTGCGCTACGTTCAGGCCTTCCAAATAGTAAGTCTGGCTCTGTTCGTATTTTTTCAGGTTGAAAAGGCAGCCGCCCAGATTGGTCAGAATGTCGGCGAGCTGAAGACTGTCATTCATGGGCCGCGCAAGTCGGAGCGCTTTCTGTTTGTAAATCAAGGATTTGTTGAACAGATTGGCGTGTTCAAAAGCTGTTCCGATATTGACATACAGCCTCGGTAAAAACGTTTTCTGGTCCAGCTTTTCAAACTGGTCGGCCGATTGCTGGTAAAATTTGATGGCGTTGGTGAAATTTCCCATGTACGTATAACTTGCTGCAATATTGGCCAGACTTTTACCGACGTTCAGCGGGCTTTTCATGTCACGCGCAATTTCCAGACTTTCATTATTCAGCCTAAGTGCCTGCTCAAATTTTCCCTGCAGATTCAGAATATACGTGTAATTGGAACGGAACTTGAATTTGCCCGTCGGGTAATCCAGCTTGCTGCTCAGCGCCTCCGCCTTAAGGTAATATTTGGCTGCACTGTCCAGATTCCGGTTTTCCAGATACTGCCCGTATTCGACATAGGCCAGAACCCGGTTCGTGTCTTCCTTACTCTTTTTTATTTTCTCCAGAATGGCATTTGCATCGCTGCCTTGCGCTAAAATGTCATTGTAAATCAGTAAGATAAGAATTGTAAAAAAGAACTTCATTGATTCTTGAAAGGAGTATGGGCTTGAAAATTACGATTGTAAAATTCCTAAATAAAACCTTTTAATAATATCCTCTAAAAGCATGATTTTTCAAAAATCCTGTTTTTGAAGGATTGATTCCGGCCACGCCGCGCAGCTACCTTTGTCATGTCAAAAGACAATTTATCTCATCCAAAAAATTCAAACATCAAGTTTTTACAGCCATGAAAAAGATTTTTTTATTTCTCTTCCTGATCCCGTTTTTCTTCGCTTGCAAAGATGACAAAGATCCTGCTCCGGAATTGAGCGCGCAGGTTGCCGGAACCTACAAAGTTTCCAAACTAACCGTGGACGGTGACAGTTACCCGCTCGATCAGGTGGAAATCATCGTACAGCTTGACAAATCGTCGCCGGAAACAGTAACCGGTGAAATGCGCCTGAAAATAGACGGTGAGGCGGAACCCGATTCGGATCTCGGCACACTGAACCTCAAAAATGTCGGCAGCATGGGCGTTGACGTTTACGAAGGAACCACGAAAGTCGGTAATATTAAATCAGATGTACTTACGCTCTTTGTAGAGTTTGAAGGTCAGAATTTTGAAATGGTTGCCAACAAAAGATAGCAACCGGAATACCCTATTTAGCCATGAAAAATAAAATAGCATTACTGATTACTGCCGTGTGCCTTTGCTTTCTGAATTTCCGGTTTTCAGAAGATTATTCGGAATTCGGTGTTACGCATGAAGATGTTGAGGAAAAGTTCTGGAGTACGTTGCAAAATAAAAGCGTGTATGCACCGTATCTAAGCAGTTCTGCAAAGGCAGCATGCCGCTCGATTTCGCCTGACCATCAGGCGGCGGCTGTGCAGAAAGCGGGAAATCTGATCAAGTTGTACTATGGCTCGCAGGATTTCAAGAAGCGTTACAATAACTGGCTTGCCAAAAGTTTTCCGCAGGAAGAAGTTGAAATAAGTGAAGAAAGAAAGGCTGAAATCAGGGAAAACAAGATCAGGGATATAAAAAGCCTGAACGCAAAGGATATGGAGCCGATTGTTGATATCCAGATTCAGGCCGGCGAATCCATTACGGGTATGGAAAGCATGTTAACGAGCCTTCCTCCAGACCAGCGGGCCGAATTTAAAAAACAGATTGAAGACAGCAAACGGACGGTGGCATTTTTCAAAAAAGTAAAGCCGCTGCTGAAATCGGATTTTGAAGCCTTTAAAAAACAGTATGCAGCATTTCTTGCACAGGACGAAATTGCGCAGGCCGAGCAGCAGCTGATCCGCAGCAACAAAAACAATGCGGAAGAATTTGATCAATGGAAAAGTCCGGAAAAAGTCCTTGCGGCAAGGTTGACGGAATTTCTGGAAAAAAGCAAAGGCGTTGACTTTGCTGCAAAGACAAAGGAAGTCAATAACCGGAAAAAGTTTGTCGATGCAGCTTACGAAGGCCAAAATGATGTCTGGAAATTCTGTTACCGGATCGGGCCTGCTCCGACCAATGCGGCACGCGCTTTTGCACAGCAATGGCTGACAGAATTGAAACAGGCAGATTGAAACTAACTTCCGGACCGGTTATTACAAATCTTTGTTTGACCTGCTGATCCCGGAAACCTGTTTGGGATATGCTTCAAGCGGCACTGTTGGAATATAGCCAATGGTGCCGCTTTCCGTTGCTACGCGAAAGCCTTTGGCCATTTCTCCAAGGATCCTTACAATCGTATATGGCGGCAATGCCATAATCCGCTCCGCTTCCTGAAACTGAGGCGAAGCAAACAAATTGGCTTTTTTTCTGATCTTAACCGAATCGCCCAGCCAGCGCGATTGTTCGGGCAGGCCGGGAATTTTCTCTTTTCTGTCATTGATAAAAGGCAGCGGATTTACAGCGCCCGAGCCATGCGAGTAAATTCCGAAATGAAGATGCGGCGCGGTTGTAATGGCATTTCCGGTATTACCCACCAAACCCAGCGTATCGCCTTTCAGTACGCGTTTGCCAACCGAAACCAATTGACTGTCCAGATGCGCATAATAAAGGGAATAAGGACTTCCTGCTGACGACAGAAAAACGATCTTTCCGCCAAGGTTGTTGGTCCCGGTTTGTGTGATGAAACCGTTTTCTGCCGCCACAACCGGCGTTCCCCGTTTTGCTTGAATATCAATGCCTTCATGCCGCCTTGCACCGCCGTCACGGTCTACGCCCCAGACGCTGATTACATGCGACATCGTATGGCCGGCAACGGGAAATGCGAGTGAAGGCAAAGTTGTCAGTGTCAGGGAAACACTTGCTTTATCATGAAGGCCCGTTTGCAGGCGCAGCAACAGCGTGTCTTCGTCTTCATTCAGATACGTAAGCGATTGTGCTTCTTTGGCCAGGTATTCCAGACGCTGCGGCTTGCCGTTTTTTCGGATGCGGTACAATTCCACGAACAGTCTGGAAACGGTATCATTTTCGCTGCGCGCAGGCGTGATAACCAGTTTTCTTCCGACCGGGATTTTAAGACGGATCGCCTGTGCCGGAACAGAATCGCCCAGATAAAACCTTTCCTGATAGGGTACAACGGAGAATATGGAATCGCTCAAAACCCTTTTGCTTTCTTTAAACCAGGTTTGCCCGGCCGGCGTTTTTTCGAGTTCTGCCTTGTAGAGTTCCCTTTCGTAATGTTCAAGCGGCGTTACAGGAAACCAGTGCGAAACGGGTGCAGGCTTACAGGCAAACAGGTAAACGGCTGTCAGGAATAAAGCAAATGGTTTAATAAACACCCTCATTTTTAAATACTTGGTTGTTCTGTCGGTTCTTACCAAATTCATGCCATCTTCAAATGGAGCCGGAATTTTCATAAGTAAAATAAAAACGATTGAAAATTAGATAAACAGGGGTATTTGAGACAAATTTCTTTAAATTGGCATGTTCTATTCCACCTTGAAATTATGATACGATTAGGTCTTTTAATTACCAAAAGGTATCGCCTGCTCAGTGTAGCTGCCATTCTGGATGTGTTTGAATCGGCAAATATTTTCCATGAACAGCAAAACAAAAGCCCTTTCTTTGAAATAACCTTGTTTTCTTCGGACGACCAGCCAGGCGAGTTCAACGATCTGTATACCATACAGCCGATCCGAGATGCTGTTCAGCAGAATCTGATTCTGATTCCGGCATTTGGCCCGGGCGATCTGCAGGTTTCTCTTGCAAAAAATCAGTTGTGTATTCCCTGGTTAAAAGAGCAGTATGCAAATGGTGCCGAAATAGCCAGTTTCTGTACAGGCGCATTCCTTCTTGCCATGGCCGGTTTGCTGAACGGCAAAGAAGCAACCACGCACATTGACGCAGCCCTGACGTTCGCTTCCAATTTCCCGGAAGTAATCATGAAAAGTGATGCCGTAGTGACGGATGACAAAGGAATCTATACGAGCGGCGGTGCCACCAGCAGCTTTCATCTGATGCTGTATCTCATTCAGCGCTATTGCGGAAAAGAAATTACGCTTCGCACCGCCAAAATGTTTGCCATTGATATGGACCGTGAACAACAGACTTACTTCGGGACTTTCACGCCATTGCAGAACCATGGTGACGGGCTGGTGAATATGGCGCAGCAAAAGATTGAAACGGCCTATCAGGAAGGAAGGACGATTGAAGAGCTGATTCAGGATATTCCCGCAAGCCGGCGTAATGTAGTCCGGCGTTTCAAGCAGGCCATCGGACTGACACCGATTGAGTATCTTCAGAAAACCCGGATTGAAGCGGCTAAAAAACTTTTGGAACAAACCGATCAGAGCGTGCTGGAAGTGATGCTGAATTCCGGGTACAACGACCTTAAATCTTTCAGGCAGCTGTTCAAGAAAAGTACGGGCGTAACGCCTAAGGAATACCGTGACAAGTTCAATATTTCACGTATTGACGGCATGCGCAACAACCGGATGTCGAAGCGCATGCCGCAGAATATTTAATCGACTTTAGCTATTTTACGGAAGGCACTTTCATTTCCCTGTTTCACTTCCACCACGTAGACTCCAACAGGCATACTGGTCAGATCCAGCTTGTGCGACAGTTTGCTTCCGGATTTGTGAACCTGCGTCTTCGTGTGCAGACGACCGGTTTTCGAATCAAATATATTGATTTCCAGGATTCCGGTATTTTCATTGGCCAAATCAATGTTTACAAAACCGGATGCAGGGTTCGGGTAAACGGTAACATCTTCATGAAGAACCTTTTCAACGGGTGCCAATGCAGGCGTCAGCGTTTCAGCAGCTGCTTTTCTGGCATTGGGATCGCTTACGCCTACAATGAAAATCGGTGTTTCACCAGCAGTAACGGTTAGGCTTCCGCCGTTTACAGGCACTTCCGTCATGGCCATGTTATCGCTTCCTGCCGTCGGCGTGTAAATTCTTGCCGCTGTGGCACCGTTCAGGTTAAGCGTATATTCTCCGGTGCGGCCTACTTCGTCCGGAACAGCCAGAATAAACAGGGACTTGCCGTTCAGTTCATAGCGGTCCACAATCGGATCAGCGTTGATCGTTTCCTTGTATACGTACTCTCCAAACAGTTTTTTGGTCTGGAAAAGATAGTCTGCCGAAGGTCTTCGCGTCTGGTCATTGTTCAGCAGTCCGGAAGTTCCGAACATTCCGCCGGAACCATTATCATCATATAACTGGTAAAAAAACAGTTTCTCAATACCGTTCCGCGCAGAAAACAGCGAAGTTCTCAGAATCCAGTCAGCCTGAGTCTGCATAGCCGATTTGTTTCCGATCGGAATGGCCTTCAGCGGGCTGGTCTGGCTGATATCGTAACCCGATTCCGTAATCCAAACCGGCAAATCGTTGGAAACTTCCTGGGATACTTTTACAAAGTCCTGAAGAATCTGGCTTGCATTCGTAACTTCCGGCGCGGCTCCGCGTGTAGAAGTCCCGCTCTGGCTGGATGAAGTGTTATCCGTATAAATGTGGAAGTTGATGATATCCCAGCAAAGGTTTACCGATCCGTCCGCATTGTAACCGCGGAATTCCTTGCACCAGTCCACCATTCCTTTTACAAAATCAGGCCCTGTAACCAGTCCTGCGATTACTACTTTCATGTTTGGATCTGCATTTTTGATGCCGACCGCAGGTCCCATGGTGTTTTTATGGCCGTCGTAGAATGCAGAAAGATTGGCGGCGTATTCTCTGGCTGTCTGGTATCCTTTGCGGCCTTTCCACCATTTGTCACGTTCGTTGTCGCATTCAATATATTTGACCAGATCCAGACCAATGCGAACGGTGTTCGGGTAATCTCCAAACCAGCGCGGTGTTGTGGAAACGCTCAGCAGGGTAGGGTCTACATTTTTGTTGCTGCCGTAACGGGCGGCATACTGAAAGCCTACTCTTGCCTGCTCAATGTAGGAAAGCGGATCTTTGAAATCTTTTCCATAACGTACAGGTACATTTTCATGATCCTTCAAACTGTCCGGATATGAACTGAGCATCCAGTTCGACAAGGTTTTCAGACAGGCAAGCACTTCGATATTTTCCTGCTTGCACCTTTCGTAGATCAAATCATAATTCCAGCTTCCGCTAAGGGTAGGATTATAGGAAAAAACCCCTTCGGAAGATTCCAGTTTTTCCCAGTCCATGTAATGACGAAATCCTGAAAAACCTTTCACAGCATTCATTTTGGATTCTACGAGTTTTTCGGCGTGTGCTCCATCCTGAAAATTCCATTCATACCCATTGACACCGATCATGTCGTTAAGCCTGATATTTCTGGTTCTGAACTGCTTCTGGGTTTGAGCAGGAGCTGTGTAATTTCCGTAAAACTCAATTTCCGTAGGCAAGGTATGCGGAACAGTTATGACCAAATACCGGATATTTGTTATGACCGAGTCCAATTTAAAAGGATCATTTCCGGTAAGAGGCCGGTTTGGATAAGGTCCAACCCAGCCATTGTAGATTTCTCCCGTAAAGGTAGCAATCGGAATCCGTCGCCATTGATCGTCGATAACAGACAAAATCATGGGCTGGTCCGGCGTTGAACCCGTATAATCGAAGAAGCGGATATGGTCCAGCGATATCTGCTCACCTTCCAGCAACGGGTAATATGCCTCGTAATAATCAATGATTTTTCCCCAGCCGGTATGCACGTTTTCCTGCGTATTGCCGTCAAAAAGTCCTTCCAGCCCATTGGCTGCATTGGTCAGCTGATACCAGCGTTTCGGGTCAATCGGGATTTTCGTGCCATATGCCGGATCGGACGGCCTGGAACTTCCGGCAACCGTAAAGCTTCTGGAAACGTCCAGTGCAGGCATATAGTTATTGTTTCCTGCCTGCGATGCAGTAATTGTAACATCACCGGCACCAACAAGCGTAACCCGCCAGCTATCTCCGCTATTGGAAACAGCAGCAACTTCAGGATTGGAGGAAGTAAGTATGACAGGCGTTTCATTGTTGTTGCTTGTTGCCGTCATGTTGAAGCCGATGTCGCCTATGTTTTTATCCGTGATCGGCGCCATGGTTATTACTGATTGTCCTTGAACGGAGCCGGAAACCACTTCCAGCCAGTTCAGGTTGAAAGCGCCGCGCTTGGCATGAATGCGCAATATCTGACTTCCGGCACTGAAATTCACAGTTGTACGGATTGTTGACCAGTTTTGCCAGCCGCCGGTTTGCGGCACATCCACCTGGCCAAGAATAGTTCCGGCAGCATTCCGGATTTCAATCAATCCATTGCCATAACTGTTGGAAATCCTGAAATTAAGCGTGTGAATGCCTGATGCCGCCATGTTGACGTTGTAATCCATCCAGTCGCCATCATTGATATAACTGACGGCATAGCCTGCATCCATATCAGTCGTCGGTTCCAATCTTGCATTATTGGTAACATCAAAGCTTTCTGCTTCCAGCTTTCCCGGCAGCGGCCTTGGATTTTTTACTTCAAACCAGTTCAGACTAAATATTCCCTTTTCTGTAAACAAGCGTAAAGTATGGTTTCCTGCGGGTAATTCAGCAATCATGTTAACGGTTTTCCAGCCTTGCATACCGCCGGTTTGAGGAAGTTTTGTTTGTCCGAGAACAGTTCCGTTCTCTGCTTTGAGGGAAATGGTTGCATCCGGGCTGAATCCGTTGGCGATTCTGTAACTGATTGTGTAAAATCCGTGTGCAGGCACCTGAACTTTGTAATCCATCCAGCTGCCGTCTTCCATCCAGCGCACATTACTGCCGCCGCCGGCATCTGAAGTAGGTTCCGTAAGCGCATTGTTCATGGCATTGAAATCCTCGGCTTCGATTCTGGCTGGAAGCGTTGTTTCCAGGTCAGGCACGACAAGCAGAACAGGCTCAAACCAGTTGAGGTTGAAAGCGCCGGATTTGGCAAACAGGCGGATAACCTGATCGCCGGCCGGAAGATTTACCTGTGTAGTAATCGTAATCCAGCTTTGCCACCCGCCGGTTTGCGGTACACTGACCTGGCCCAGTACGTTATTGCCAGCATCTTTTATTTCAATAATGCCATAACCGTAGTTGTTTGCAACCCTAAAATGAAACGTATGCAGACCCGCGGATACCGTCTTAATATTGTAATCCATCCAGTCACCGTCATCAATGAATCCTACGTTCAGGCCGCCCAGCGTATCGCTTGTTGTTTCGGTCTGGACTCCGTACATCAAATCATAGTTTTCAGCTTCTATCTTACCGGGAAGCGATTTGTAGGTTTGTGCCTGAGAAAGATGAGCACAAAACAAGAAAATGAAAAGTAGAATTTTTTTCATTTCTAATAAATGAGAAAATTTGATTGTGTGCAATTTATTAGCTAGAAGCATTATTAAATAGTAGAAGGTTTACTATACAAAATTACAAATAATTTTTCGTACTAACGGCTTCTGTTAAAGCGGCAATCAAAGTATTTTACATCTTAACAAGAATTTAATCTCACAGGAACAATTATTTGATTGGAGATTACAAAACAATACGTGTGAAAATGAAACAAAGTTGGATCGAACTAATAAAAGGAGATATTACACAGCTGCATGTTGACGCCATTGTGAATGCAGCCAATACCTCATTAATGGGTGGCGGCGGTGTCGATGGTGCCATTCACCGCGCCGGCGGACCAGCGATCCTGGAAGAGTGCCGCAAGATTGTAGCCAGGCAAGGCGGCTGTAAAACCGGAGACGCGGTTATTACAACCGGCGGCAGCCTGCCTGCAAAATTTGTTATTCATACTGTCGGACCGGTATGGAAAGGCGGCAACAGTCAGGAAGCTGAGAAGCTGGCTGACTGCTACCGTAGTTCGTTAAATCTTGCTGTTGAATATCAGTGTAAAACCATTGCTTTTCCCAATATCAGTACAGGCGTTTACGGCTTTCCGAAAGACAAGGCAGCTGAAATTGCTGTAAAAGCTGTTTCTGAGTTTATTTCAGAAACAGACGAAATCCATAAAGTAACGTTCGTCTGTTTTGATCAGGAAAACTTTCTTTATTTAAGCAACTTTCAGGAAGTCAGGAGACAAATTGATTCCGGTTTGTGAACAGTCGACTGTTTACAGAAAAGCAGGAATTTCAGGATCGCCTCCGGGTGTCGGTAAAGGATCAACTTCCGGAACGGAGGGTTCAACCGGCGGCAGTTCGGGACTGGGTTCTACGGGCGGTGTTTCCGGTTCTCTTTCAAACGGAGGGGTTTCTTCGGGAACATCCGGTGAAGGAACTTCCGGCCTTGGATCAAAAGGAGGCGTTTCTCGGGGGTCTGTCGGGTCAATTTCATTGGACGGGTCGTTCCTGTATTCGCTAGCAATCTGATAAATATCCATTGTGCCTGATGTATTTTAATTATTAATGATGATTCTGTCCCTAAAACAATTATGCCGAGTCGGGTTTATAAAGACAAGCTTTTCATATAGGGAATTCCAGATTCTTTCCAGTTTGTTAAGCTAATTTGCAGGCTATGAAAATACTGATTATTGAAGACGAGACGGAATTGTCCGATGTGATCCGCGAATCGCTGGAAATGGAGCATTTTCTGGTGGAATCCGCAGAAGATTACAGATCGGCACTGGATAAAATCATTTCGTTCCATTACGACTGCATTCTGCTCGATATTATGCTTCCGGGCGGCAGCGGGCTGGATTTGCTGCAGGAACTCAAAGATCTTGACAAATCGGACAACGTCATCATTATTTCGGCTAAAGATTCGCTGGATGACAAGCTGAAAGGCCTGAATCTGGGCGCTGACGATTATCTGACCAAACCTTTTCACATTGCGGAACTTACGGCAAGAGTAAAATCGGTGCTGAGGAGAAAGTCTTTTGAGGGAAAAAACTTCATCGAACTTTCCAATCTCAAACTGGACGCTGGGGAAAGAACTTTACAAATTGACAATCAGCCAATTCCTCTGAACCGAAAAGAGTTTGACATCCTGATGTACATGATTGTGAACAAAAGCCGCCTTGTAAACAAAACGGCTCTTGCCGAGCACGTCTGGGGTGATCATATGGACGAAGCGGACGATTATGAATTTATTTATTCGCAAATCAAAAACCTCAGAAAGAAACTCAAGGAAAACAACGCAGGCGTAGAAATACAGGCTGTATACGGGATCGGCTATAAACTTGTTCAGCTGTGAATCTGCTCAATTATACACTTCGTTATCTGGCGTTTGCCCTGTTTGGCATCATCAGCGTCTGGGCCGTCCTGTTTTATATCAATATGCTGGACGAAGTTTACGACAGTCTGGACGACGGGCTGGACAATTACAAGTTGCTGATTCTGGAAAAGGTCAATGAAGATCCCGCGACTTTATCCAGAACGGACTTCGGCGAAGCCAATTATGAAATCCGGGAAATTTCCAGCATCCAGGCATTTCAGGAAAAGGATTCCTACCGCGACACGCTCATGTATATGATGAACGAAAAGGATCTTGAGCCCGTGCGCATGCTGACGACGGACTTCAAATATAAAGACCGTTTCTACGAGCTTAAAATCATTTCTTCCATGGTGGAGGAAGATGACCTGATTGAAGATCTGTTTTTTGCGCTGATATGGCTGTATGTGGCGCTGATTGTGAGTATTCTGGTTGTCAATAATTTTCTGCTGAAAAAAGTATGGAAACCATTCTATCATTTGCTTGAACAACTGAAGCATTTTCAGCTTGGAAAAGGCGAGCCGGTAAAAACGGCAGATACGGACGTAAAAGAGTTTAGAGAATTAAATTCCGCAGTGACTTCACTGGTTCTGCATACGCTGGAAACTTACAACAGCCAGAAACAATTCATTGAAAATGCCTCGCACGAACTTCAGACGCCCGTTGCAATCAGTATCAACAAACTGGAAATGCTTGCTGAAAAAAATGATCTTGGCGAAGCGGGTCTGGAAGCTGTCGGACAGGTGATCCAGACGCTGGAAAGGCTTACACGGCTGAACAAATCGTTGCTGCTGCTTTCCAAAATAGAAAACCGTCAGTTTCCGGAAACTGAAAATGTTTCTGTAAATGATTTGGCTGCACAACTGACAAATGAGTTTGCGGATTTTGCCGAGTACAAAGATATAACCATCAAACTTTATGAAAACAGCCGGCTGAGCGTATCCATGCAAAAGGATCTGGCGGCGATACTTTTATCCAATCTTCTTAAAAATGCCATTGTCCATAATTACTCACACGGAAGTGTAAACATTTACATTGAAAAGGATCATTTCAGCATTTCAAATTCGGGAAATCCGGAAGCGCTGGACAAAGACAAAATCTTCCGGCGTTTTCATAAAAGCAATTCAGGTAAAAACAATACAGGATTAGGCCTGGCGATTGTAAAGGCCATTGCGGATCTGTACGGATTTGGAATAGAATATGTGTTTGACAATATGCATACGATTAAAATCCATGTTGAAGGTTAGCGCATTTCTTTTGTCTAAGCCATTTTAGGGGAGAAATAAGCTGTGAAAAGCGTCATCCGCAGACTGAACTGCTGGCAATGATGGCATTGTTTTTATGACGTATACTGAAAAGAACTATTTGGATATGAAAGCACTTACAAATGAAGGCCAGCAACTTGTGGAAGACATTGCGGCTAAATATAACCTGCAGGCAGCAACAGTTGAATCTTTGTTAAATGCTGTTATCAGCGGAAATGGTACCATGGCACAGTTTAACATTCCTGAACTGGGCGGATCGGGCCAGTGGATGAAAGGCGGAATGACTATGGTCGGAGATATGTTCAACAATTCGCTTCGGACTACCGTTGACAAGCTTTGCAGCGAACTTTCAAATCTGGTCAGTACCAAATTGTTGTTTGAAGAAACAGCTGAAATGCCGGAAAAAAAGCAGCAGGCCGGCAGCGGATTTTCCGCAGATTCCGGCAGTTCATGGCCTTCCATTTTCGGAAGTCCGACTTCCAGCGGTTCACAGAACGATTTCAGATACGCTTATTTTGCAAGAGTAAAGCGTCTGGTGATAGAAGAAAACGGCAAGCGTACTATTTATGATACCAAACATCACGATATTACAGGCATTTCACAGCAGCAGGGAAGCGTAAATTCGTACAAGTTTACAAGTCAGGACGGACCGGTTGATCTGAGCAGCCTGACAATTATTTCCGAGCCTTCGGTACAAACGCAGCCAACGCCTGAAATTGCATACGATGTTACTTCAACGGCTGACCTGAGCACGGAAAATCATGGACATAACCCGCAGGATATTATTATGGCTACGATTGAAAAAGTAAACATGCTTTTTGAAAAAGGCCAGATAACGGAAGCAGAATTTAAAGCTAAGAAACAGGAGTTGCTGGAGAAATTGTGATAAGCTGTTAGCTATTAGCTTTTAGCTATTAGCATTTGGATACATAACTGTTGGCTGATTGCTAACTGATTTATAAAAAGATATTTATATGAAACCAGCTACAAGCCTGAAAGTAAATCTCAAATCAGATAACAGCCAAGCACTTCATTGCCAACAACTAAAAGCTAATAGCCAATCGCTAATAGCCAACAGCTATACAGATATTCAGTAAAAATTCAGCAATTTTGAAGTCTGATTTTTATCAGATTAAAATTGCTGAAATGATTTTATTACAAATCTCAAAATTTATACAGCCGGTTGCCGTCAAGCTGGAAAGCTGGGCTTATGCAAGTATCAGATTTGTTCCGAACCTGATTATTGCCGTTATCATTCTGGTTGTTTTCCGGTACTTGTCGCATTACGGCAGCCGGATTACAGAAAAGACACTGACGCGAGCTTCACAGAATATCGCACTTGTAAGTCTGATTTCAGCGCTGACCAAAATAACAATTATTACAACCGGTTTGTTCTTTGCACTCGGTATGCTCGGGCTGGACAAAACGGTAACGTCCCTGCTGGCAGGTGCCGGCGTACTGGCACTTGCGCTCGGTTTTGCTTTTCAGGATCTGACAACGAATTTTATTTCCGGTGCTTTTATCGCCATTCAGCGCCCGATCAAAGTCGGTGACGTTATCGAAACCAACGGATTTACGGGCAAGGTTTTATCCATCGGACTGCGTTCCGTGAAGATGGACAATTTTGCAGGACAGCATGTGGAATTGCCGAGTAAAGATATTTTCCAGAAACCGATTGTAAACTTTACTTATTCCGGTGAGCGCAGGATACAGCTTCTTTGCAGCGTTGCCAACAATGAAAATCTGAATTTTGTAGAAGGTCTGGTGCTTTCTGTTATCAACAGCCTTGATTTCCTCCAAAAGCAAAAACCGGTAGAACTGAATTTTACTAAATTCGGTGACAATGGAATTGAATTTGAAGTATTCTTCTGGATTGATCAGAGCAAAGCAGGGCCGGGACCGGCAAAAAGTGCGGCCATAAAAGCTGTGAAGAAAGCCTTTGATGAAAACAACATTGCGATTCCGTTACAAAAGCGAGGCCCGGAACCGCCGCAGACAAAAGATCAGGCATAAAAAAAGGCTTGCCGGAGAAATCCGGCAAGCCTTTTTCAAAAGCATATATTAATAACGGTATGTTTCCGATTTGAAAGGGCCTTCGGTTGAAACGCCGATGTAAGCCGCTTGTTCGTCAGAAAGTGTTTCCAGTTTTGCGCCAACGTGGGCAAGGTGGAAAGCAGCTACTCTTTCGTCCAGCGCTTTTGGAAGTACATATACTTTTTTCTCGTATGCAGCCGTGTTTGTCCACAGTTCAATCTGGGCAAGTGTCTGGTTTGAGAAAGAGCATGACATTACAAACGATGGGTGGCCCATTGCACAGCCCAGGTTTACAAGACGGCCTTCTGCAAGTACAATAATGTCTTTGCCTTCCACCGAGTAAATATCAACCTGCGGTTTGATCTGCGATTTGGTATGGCCGTATGATTTGTTAAGCCAGGCCATATCGATTTCGTTATCAAAGTGGCCGATGTTACAAACAACGGCTTTGTCACGCATTTTCAGGAAGTGACGGTCTGTGATGATCTTGTAGTTTCCGGTTGCAGTAACGAAAATGTTCGCACGTTCCGCAGCTTCGTCCATTGTTACAACTTCAAAGCCGTCCATCGCAGCCTGAAGCGCACAGATCGGATCGATTTCAGTAACCAGAACCCGGCAGCCCGCACCGCGAAGCGATTCGGCAGAACCTTTGCCAACGTCTCCGTAACCGGCTACAACGGCAACTTTACCGGCTAGCATCAAATCCGTAGCACGGCGGATGGAATCCACAAGCGATTCGCGGCAGCCGTACTTGTTATCGAATTTGGATTTGGTAACCGAATCATTTACGTTGATGGCAGGCAAGTGAAGTGTTCCGTTCTTCAGGCGGTCGTACAAACGAAGTACGCCTGTTGTCGTTTCCTCGGAAAGTCCTTTGATGCCGGCGATCAGCTCAGGGTATTCGTCAAAAACCATATTGGTAAGGTCTCCGCCGTCGTCCAGAATCATGTTCAAAGGCTTGCGTTCTTCACCAAAGAAAAGTGTTTGTTCTATGCACCAGTTAAATTCTTCTTCATTCATACCTTTCCACGCATAAACCGGAATGCCAGATGCAGCAATAGCAGCTGCTGCGTGATCCTGCGTAGAAAATATATTGCATGATGACCATGTAACCTCCGCACCAAGGGCAGTAAGCGTTTCGATCAGCACTGCAGTCTGGATCGTCATGTGAAGACAACCGGCAACACGTGCACCTGCAAGCGGCTGGGACGGGCCATATTCAGCGCGGATAGCCATCAAACCCGGCATTTCAGCTTCTGCCAGTGTAATTTCTTTACGGCCCCATTCGGCCAGCGAGATGTCTTTTACCTTGTAAGGAATGTACGTTTCTGTTGACGTTGCCATTATTTTACAGTTTAGTTAATATCTTTAATTTGATACAAAATTAAGTAGAAAAACCACTGGCCTTAGTAAAAACAGATACAAATTGAGAATAAAGGTCTGAAATCAGATATTTTATCTTGCAGGCATGCCTAATCAGAGATTTGTCAGTGATGCAAAGGTTTATATTCGTTCCTTTCAGATATTTTGTCTGGCAATTCCGTATAGCATCGGATTTAGGCCGTTTGCCAACGAATTCTGCACATGGAATGTTAGCGGTTTTCCATTCTGAAACCAGATTGCATGGATGAGATTGGCCGAGACAGCGGGTTACAGTTGTGAAGTAAAATCGTTTTTGCGGGTAAATAAAAAATCCAGACTCTTTGAAGCCTGGATTTTTGCATGCATTCAGAAAACTATACAAGCACGGTAAAGCTCTTGAAAATAGCGCCGACTCTTACGGCATCAAATATGCGCGCCTGCGTCCCTCCGTGATTCAGAACCGACTGCTCATGTGAAGTCACGCACATTTCGCAACCGTTAAGCGCCGAAACCACAAGGCTCAGCAACTCAAAAAATTCCTTTCCCAACACCGGATTGACCATAATGCTCATTTTGATGCCGGCGGGCGCATTGTCATAAAATTCCTTGTGCATGAAATGTCTGAAACGGTAAAAGACGTTGTTTGCATTCATGAGCGAAACGCATGCAGTCACTTCTGCAATCTCTTTTTCATCTGCGCCTTCACTGGCTGCAAGTTCTTCGATGGCTGTAATCAGCGCCGTATTTTTCTCGTTTACTGCAACGGCAAGCGCAATCAATAACGCCTCTTTGCGGTTCAGCGTCTGCGATTTCAGAACATTGCCGACATTGATTTTAAGATCTTTAAGATAACGGTGATCCAAAGCGGCCAGTTTATTGATCAGCACGCTTTCAAAATCAGCCGGAAGATTGATTTCTTTATACAGCGAATCTTTTGTATTTCCTGTTGATGTAAATGGATACATGATGTTTTTGGATTGAAAGAGGCCGGATTCCTCTGGTGATAAATGAAAACAGTTCACAGTTGGAAGCGCAAAAGGTGGCTGCCTGCTGTGAACTGTACTTAAGTAACTTGGATTAAGCGATGGTCGCTTCTCCTTTTTGCCAGTTGCAAGGGCAAAGTTCGTCAGTTTGCAAAGCATCCAGCACGCGGATCACTTCGGATACGTTACGTCCTACTGAAAGGTCGTTAACGCTGACCCAGCGAACGATTCCTTGCGGATCAACGATGTATGTTACGCGGTAGGCAACTTTTTCATTGGCTTCCAGAATGCCCAGTTCTTCAGCAAGTGACTTGGATGTATCGGCAAGCATCGGGAAATGAAGATTGCGAAGATCGTCGTGGTTCTTGCGCCATGCAAGGTGAACAAATTCGCTGTCCGTAGAAGCACCGATCAGGATGGCGTCGCGGTCTGCAAAATCTTCATTGTGTTTGTTAAACTCGGCAATTTCAGTCGGGCATACAAAAGTAAAGTCTTTCGGCCACCAGAACATCACCATCCATTTGCCGGCATTTTTGTGGTCTTCCGAAGTAATGTCGTAGAATTCATTTCCTTTTTCAAGAGAAACAACAGATGTTTTTTTGAACTCCGGGAATGTTGATCCCACTGACAATAATCTATTAGCCATGATTGCTCGTTTGTTTATTATTTGTACTTTTTAATGTTACAAACTTACAGGCGCAGGCAATGCAAGGCAACTCACACGATGGTACTTTGTCAGGAAAGAGTTGTTTAAATTAAATTAATTTGGTTTTGCTTATATAAATCCGGATGTTATCAATTTTTTCAATACGTATATAAATTTTTGTAATATAATTATACTAATATTTACTTAAATAATAAATGTCACCCGAGCATCACGCCGAGCACACTTTCCAGCGCCATTCCGCGTGAACCTTTAATCAATATATACGTATTTTCCTGCGGGTTATCCATGACCCAGTTATGCAGTGAAAACTTATCCGGAAAATAATAGGCTTTTGGCAAAGCCGGCAAAGCATGCTGCATCAGTTGTCCGGAAAGTATGACGATATCGAACTTTTCGGCGGCAATCTGTTTTCCGAGTGCAAGATGCTCTTCCGGAGCTGCATTGCCCAGTTCAAACATATCGCCAAGGATCAGCATTTTACGCGGCGCTTCCAGCCGGGCAAAATTGGCAATGGCAGCCTGCATGGACGACGGATTGGCATTGTAGGCATCCATTATCACCGTATTGCTTCCTTTTTTGACGACTTGTGAACGGTTATTGTCCGGCTCGTAAGTGGCTACGGCTTCCAGCGCATCTTCATCGGAGATTTCAAAATGTTTTCCAACGGCCAGTGCCGCGCAGATGTTATCAAAATTATAGTTTCCGGGAAGATGTGTTGTAACCGTCTTTCCATAATTGCTGAAAACAACAAAAGGCGTTTCCTGAATCAGAAGCGGATTGACCGGGCTGTTTTCCGAGCAGTAAAAAACGATTTCACCGAACGCGCGCCGTTTGCTGATCATTTCCATAACCGCATCATGGTTTACATTGGCAAATACAATTCCTTTTTTCTTGGACAGAAAATCGAACAGTTCCCCTTTTCCCTTTTTGATTCCTTCCATTCCGCCGAAACCTTCCAGATGCGCTTTTCCGATGTTGGTAATCAGTCCGTGCGTAGGCTGCGCAATCGTGCACAGCAGCGCAATCTCTTCCTGGTGATTGGCGCCCATTTCGATTACAGCCATTTCATGCTTCGCCGGATTGACGGAAAGCAGCGTAAGCGGAACGCCGATATGATTATTGAGGTTGCCGAGTGTTGCGTACGTATTGTACTTCATGGAAAGCACCTTTGCAATCAACTCTTTGGTCGTGGTTTTGCCGTTGGACCCCGTCAGTGCAATAACCGGAAATGCAAACGTCCTGCGGTGATGCCTCGCAAGGTCCTGCAATGCTGCGAGTACATTTTCCACGAGCAGAAAGCGTGGGCCGGCAACTGTTTCGGGATTGTCCACAACGGCATAAGCTGCGCCTTTCTGCAATGCTTCCTGCGCATATTGATTGCCATCGAATTTGTCGCCTTTCAGCGCAAAAAACAGGCCGCCTTCACTGATCTGACGGGTATCCGTACAGATTCCGGCGCCGGCTTTAAATAGATCGTAAAGCGTTTCTGTAGAAGTATACATGAATTAAAAGTTCAATATAAAGTTATAAGTGCTTATTTCGTTACGTTTAAGAAGCATAAGTTACAAGCCTGTAAACCTGCAAAACTAATGGATTATTCCTCAACGATGCGTACCAAATATACCTTCTGTATTTTCTTTGTCCTTTACTTCATGGCCGCTACGGGTGCACGTTCGCAGCAGATCTGGTTCAAAATGGATACGGTCACAACGCTTTTGGCCAATGATAAAAAACTGATCAATCCATGGGCCGGCGGACTGAATGCTTCCCAGTATCAGAAAATGCATCTTGATAACGATGCGGAGGAAGATCTGGTTGTCTATGACCGAACCAACAGCAAAGTCACTACTTTTCTGGCAGCCGCTGATCCGGCCGGTTCCGGAAAAAAAGTATTCGTGCATGCGCCGTATTATGAGTCCCTGTTTCCGCATATGGACAACTGGATGATTCTGGCGGATTACAACGGAGACGGATTAAAAGATCTTTTCGGCAGCAATCCGTTTGGTATCAGCGTTTACAAGCAGGTAAAAACAGGGAATGCGTGGCATTGGGAACTCATGAAAGATGCGATTTATACACGCGGTTATAATTCAAATATCAATCTGCAGGTTTACGGAACGGATATTCCGGGAATTACAGACATTGATGACGACGGCGATCTGGACCTGCTTACCTTTGATTCTCAGGGAACCATTATCGAGCTGCACCAGAATCTGAGCATGGAAAAATTCGGCGTTCCGGATAGTCTGGGAAATGAAGAGAATACGGTTTTCAGAAGAAACGGCGAATGCTGGGGAAATTTACGCAAAGGCAATAATGAGGATTTTATCTTTGGTTTCGATTGCGGCGTCACCGATAGTGAAGACGGACGCGTCATGCATGCAGGCAACTCCATCCTGCTGAACGACCTGAACGGAGACGGCAAAAAAGACCTGCTCGTTGGCCATGTCAGCAATGAACACATTTCTTTTCTCACCAATTCAGCTTCCGGACTGATCGGAAATTTTACAGCTTACACCAATTCCTATCCGCCGACCGATCCGGTTTTACTGCATATTTTTCCGGCCGCTTACATGGAAGACGTGGATTTTGACGGTGTGAAAGATTTGCTGGTTGCTCCGAATGTTTCTTCCAATGACGGGAACTTAACCGATTTCAGATCTTCCGGCTGGTTTTACCACAATGCTGGCACAAACATAAAGCCCGATTTCAAATTACAGCAGAAAAACTTTCTTCAGGATCAGATGATCGATGTGGGGGAAAATGCCGCGCCGACGTTTTTTGATGTGGACGGCGACGGCGACCTGGATATGGTGATCGGGACCGGCGGCAGGCCGGGCGCTGCGGGGTTCAAAGGAAGTTTGTGGCTTCTGGAAAATACCGGAACCGCAGCCATGCCGGCATTTAAGCTTGCAACCGAAAATTATCTGAACATCACCGCTGCATTGTCCGTTTACAACCTGAAACCGCAGTGGGCGGATTTTAACGGAGACGGCATGACCGATCTTGGGTTTGCGGCAACTTCGTCTGCAAGTCTGAAGCTGGAATATCGTTACATTCCCAACAAAGCCGCTGCTGGCGCTGCTCCACAGTTCAATATGGCTGATGCCGTGACCATTGCTTTACCGGCAGACGTACAGATCGGTGATTCACCCTACTTTTATGACGGCGACGACGACGGCGATCTGGATTTGCTTCTGGGAAAGCCGCAGGGGAATATTTATTATTATAAAAATGCAGGAAACAGCAAGCAATTTGCTTTTAACCTTGAAACAAATGCATTTGCAGGCGTCGGCAACAATGATTTCACAGGCGGTTCGCCGCAACTTGCTGTCATGGATTTTGATCTGGACGGGCAGCCGGATCTGCTTACAGCTGATAACAGCGGAACAATCCGCATTTTTCACGGTGCAGCATGGGGCAAATGGACGCAAAGGGAAAGTCTGCTGGTAGCCGGCAACGGCAAGGCTACTGCGCCTGTATTCGGAAATTATCTTGCCGTTGCTGCAGGTGATTATAACGGGGACAAAAAAATGGATCTTGCCATCGGGAACAATGCCGGGGGCATAGGACTGCTGACCAATGTGCTGCCGATTACCGTTACAGGAACGGAGCCGGTTCAAAGCATTGATTTTAAGGTATATCCCAATCCGGTAGCGGATTATGTCAGCGTACATTCTTCCAGAGGCGGATCTTTGCGCATACTGACTGCCAACGGCAAGCCGGTGCTTGCAAACCGGAATGTAAAAGCGAACATGACATTGGAAATTTCTACATTAAACTGGCCGGCAGGACTTTATATACTGGAACTTGAACATGGCAGCAGCCGGAATGTGAAGAAGATAGTTGTTCGCTAAATTGCCTTTTTTAATGATCTGACTGCATTTGGAAGGCAATTTTATTGAGTAGATACCTTTTGATTTTAGCTTAAAAGTATAAAATCCTGTCTTCATGCAAGCTCTTCTAGGTGTCATTTTTCATTTTGTCGGCGGTTTCGCCTCCGGTAGTTTCTATATTCCGTACAAACAGGTTAAAGGCTGGGCCTGGGAGTCATACTGGATCGTAGGCGGGCTTTTTTCATGGCTTATCGTGCCGCCGCTTGCCGCTTATCTCACGATTCCGGATTTTACAGAAATCATAGCGCATACCAACGACGGAGTTCTCTTTATTACTTATCTATTCGGTGTTTTGTGGGGAATCGGCGGACTTACGTACGGACTTGGCGTACGTTATCTGGGCGTTTCCCTGGGTAGCAGTATTATTCTCGGACTTTGTTCGGTTTTTGGTGCGCTTATCCCCTCAGTTTATTATCAATATGCTCCAAAGCCCGGAAAAGACACCATTTCGGATTTGTTTACCAATAGCTGGGGCCAGATGGTCCTGCTTGGCTTGCTGGTTTGCGTGATCGGGATTGTCATCTGCGGAAAAGCGGGTGCAATGAAAGATAACGATCTTAAAAAAAGCGGTTACATACCGGACGACAAGACCGAGTTTAAAATCGGACTGGGCCTTACGGTTTCCATTATTTCCGGTATTCTCAGCGCATGTTTTGCCTTCGGGATTGATGCCGGCAAAATTATGGCCGAAGATGCAAACGAGCTTTGGAAAGCAGTGAATCCGGGTCAGGGCGAATTTTTATTTCAAAACAATGTCACGTACGTTATCATTCTTTTAGGCGGACTTACGACCAATCTGATCTGGTGCATGATCCTGAATGCACGCAACAAGACTTTCTGCAACTATACCGACAGCAGCACGCCTTTGCTGAACAATTACATCTTTTCTGCACTGGCCGGAACAACGTGGTTTATGCAGTTCTTCTTTTACGGAATGGGCGAGAGCAAACTTGGAAACGGCCCGAGCTCGTGGATTCTGCATATGGCATTTATTATTCTGGTCGCCAATTCCTGGGGATTGATCCTGAAAGAATGGAACGGGATCAGCAGGAAAACACTCCGGACGATCATTACCGGAATTCTGGTCATCGTGCTTTCCGTACTGATTGTCGGCTATGGAAATTACCTGCGTGAGTAATATTTCTTTTCCCAAGAGCTAAAAGCTAAAAGCTAATTGCTAAAAGCTATTTTAATACATTCTTAAACCTTTTACCCGATGAAAAAAATGCAGAGTTCAATCAAGTTGATCTGTTTGTTGTCACTTGTATTGCTGGGAATAAAAACGGTTCAGGCTCAATCCGCACAGAAAAAAGGAAAAGAAGTTACATTTAAAAAGCAGGAGCTCATCACGAAATTCATCTCTGAAGGCGCGGCATTCGGCGATGTGAACAAGGACGGCAAAAAAGATGTGCTTGCCGGTGCTTACTGGTTTGAAGCACCCGACTGGAAAGCACACGAACTGGCTAAACCCGATTCTTTTATCGTAAACGGAAGTTACAGCGATTCTTTTCTTGACTTTGCCATGGATGTAAATCAGGATGGCTGGATTGATCTGATCCGTATTGACTGGCCCGGAAAAGCGGCAGTATGGCATGAAAATCCGCAGGGAAAAACCGGTTACTGGCCAACGCATGTCATTCATTCTTCAGTCGGAAATGAATCGCCGCAACTTGTGGACATGGACGGTGACAACCGGCTGGATTTGTTATGCAATGATCCGACGGCCAAAAAGGTAATCTGGCTGAAATGTCCTTCCAAAAAGGGAGAAACGGAATGGGAAAAATACATCATCAGCAACGATGAGAAAAATTCCACGCACATGTACACGCACGGTATCGGTTATGGCGATATCAATGGCGACGGCAGAAAGGATGTGCTGGTCAAATCAGGCTGGTGGGAAGGCCCGAAAGAAGGTCCGGCAAAGCATCCCAAAGATGCAGACTGGACTTTTCATCCCGCAGATCTTGGCGAGGATTGTTCACAGATGTACGTTATGGACCTGAATGGCGACGGCCTGAATGACGTTCTGAGTGCGTCCGCGCATAATTACGGCATATGGTGGCATGAACAGGGAAAAGACAAGGACGGAAAGGAAACCTGGAAGCACCACGAAATTGACAAGACTTTTTCTCAGACACACGGCCTGGCTCTGGCGGACATCAACGGGGACGGAAACATGGATTTCGTTACCGGGAAAAGATATTTTGCGCATAACGGCAACGATCCGGGCGAATTTGAGCCTGCTGTGATCTGCTGGTATGAATACAAGCCGGGAAAAACACCTGAATGGATCAAACATGAAATTGACAGTGATTCCGGCGTCGGGCTGCATGTTACCGTAGAAGACATGAACAATGACAAACTTCCGGATATAGTTACGGGAAATAAAAAAGGAGTTCGGATTTTCACGCAGCAGAAGTAAGTGCTGTTTTTGTAATGACATGAACCTGTTCAAAATTCAATGAAATGAAATTCGGCATCAACACGTACCTGTTTTCTTCACCGTTCACAAACGAAAGCATTTCCTGTTTTCCACTTTTCAAAAAATGGGGCTTTGACTTTGTTGAAATTGCATTGGAAGATCCGGCAAACATTGATCCCGAACTTGTCAGAAAAGCGTTGGATGACAACGGACTGGAATGCCGTTCGGTATGTGCGGCAACCGGTAAGGGGCGCGACCTGCGCGGCAACCGCAAGGAACAGATTACTTCTATGGAGTATATTCAGGAACTGATCAATATTGCGCCGGTTCTGGGCAGCAGCCTTGTTGCCGGACCTGTCTATTCAGCGGTCGGAAGGGCTGGTCTGGTTCCGGAAGAAAAGAAATCAAAACAATGGAATCTTGTCGTCAAAAACCTGAAATCACTTACTTCCTATGCGGAAAAACAAAAGGTTAAGCTGGCCATTGAGCCGCTTAACCGTTATGAAACCGATTTTATCAACACCTGCGATCAGGCGATTCAATTAATAGAGGATGTCGGGAGCAATGCATTGTTTGTACATCTGGATTCCTTTCATATGAATCTGGAAGAAAAAGATCCGGCGCTGGCTATCAAAAAAGCGGGCGGAAAACTGGCTTTGCTGCATGCTTCGGGCAGCGACAGAGGAACGCCCGGCGGCGATCAGATCAACTGGGAACGGATTTTTGCAGCATTGGACAACATTAATTATCAGGGAGATATTGTCATTGAATCCTTTACGCCGGACGTCAAAATCATCGCAAAAGCAGCTTCCATCTGGCGTAAAATAGAACCTTCTAAGGAAGTCATTGCAATCGATGGCCTGAACTTTCTTCGATCGCTTGCATTTTAACGGATGTTGTCATTAAACAGCATGAAAATTTGCTCTTGAATTGTGCAAATAGGCGAGTAGCAGTTATCCGAAGTATTTATAAATTAATGGCGCCGGTGATTTCCGGCGCCATCTGTTTCAATCTTAATTCAATAATCCGTCAAATGTAAGGGCAACGTAGTACAAGCCGCCCAATGTGGGGCCGCCGGCGTACTGTATATAATTTCTGTTGAAAATGTTACTGCCGCCAACTTTGACATTTGCTTTTATCTGCGGCACTTTATAAGTAACCTGTGCATCGAAAGTATGGATTTCAGGAACCTTACCGTTTACAAGCGGACTTTCCCACATAAATGCCTGCTGCCATCTGTAAACCACGCTGAACCCAAGGTTTTTCACAATCTGACGATTCCCGAACTGAACATTGGCCGTCCATTCCGGCGTATTGAATCCGGTTACAAAAATATCCGTAGTCGCATTGGACTTGATTTTATTGAAGCTTGTATTTCCTGAAATCGTAAAGTTTTTGTAGAAATTGTAAGTCAGGCCAAGTGCCGAGCCATAATTTCTATACTGGTTTTTTGCATTGGTATAAACCCGGTAACGATCCTGTCCGGCATCGCGGTTGGCATCCAGCATGGCAAGCACTGCGGCGTCGGAGCCAATGGTTTGTCCGCGCGGAACATCCACTTGTACCTGACCGAGAAAACCATCGTAAGTATTGGTATAAGCGTCAAAGTCAAAAACCAGTGTATTGTTCAGGAAAACACTTTTGTAACCGAACTCGTAAGAATGGATTTGTTCCGGACGGCCTTTGTCAAGCTGCGCTTTTACGAGTAAGTTCCGGTTTGCAAGCGCTGCATCGTTGCGGTTTGCACCCGCGGCAACTGCTGCATTGACAGCTGCATTGAAAATAACACCGGATGCTCTTGTGTAGCTGTTGTCCAGA
Organism: Dyadobacter sediminis; assembly: GCF_005860765.1. Classification (GTDB taxonomy): domain Bacteria; phylum Bacteroidota; class Bacteroidia; order Cytophagales; family Spirosomataceae; genus Dyadobacter; species Dyadobacter sediminis. Next base: position 377,864 of record NZ_VCEI01000028.1, read on the forward strand.
TAACCCAGACCTTCATTGATATACGACAAACTGCCTACGCGCTTCACACGGCCATTGTTTACGTAAGAAAGTGCTTCAAACAAGCCCGGAAAACGATAACCCTGCTGATAGGTAAAACGGAAATTGTTGTTCGGAGTAGGAGAGTAAACGGCTGCAAGGCGCGGCGTGAGCTTAGGGTCAAATTCAGGATTGTAGTCATACCGCAATGAACCGAACAATTTCAGCCGGTCTTTAAAAAACTGTTTCGTAACCTGCGCGAAAGCACCTACTTTTTTATAGTTGATCTTGTCACCGAATGTTCCGTCTTCAAGCTGTCTTCCGCGATCCGCAATTGGTCTGGAAAAATCGACGAACGTATTGCCGTCGGGAGTAATCCTGTAATTTCTTGCGTCACCGCCGATCAGCAGGTCAAAATATTTCGTGTATTTGGAAAGGTCCCATTGTCCTTCAATGTGATACAAATGGCTTTTTTGAATCAAAGCGGCACCGCCGGAAGCCGGAGCATCCGGAATTGTAGACGATTTGATATCCCAGTTATTAATGCTGCGGATCAATGCTTTCTGATCTTCAAATGCCTTTGTTCCCGGAACCGCCCGGTTTGCATCGGCAACGCCACGCGCATACTGTGTTGCAGCGGCAAGATTTGCGTCCGTCAGTGCGCCGCCATTTTGTTCGGCATACGTGTTTAATGCTGTTTTGTACGCAGCGCCCCATGTGCTTCCGCTTCCGCCCGTGGACAAGTCCATATTATCGGCAAGCGGCTTTACATTGAAAGAATCACCGGAATTCTCTGATGAAATATAAGCCCTTACCAAAAAGTTGCTGCCTTTCAGGTCGATTTTATGATTCTGAACAAGGACGTTGTCCAGTTGTATTTTATTTCCGCGCTGAAACACGCCGTCCATTTTACCAACTCGGTAACTGTAAGAAATTTCCGCCTGATCACTAAGTCTGTAATGCAAAGCTGCATCAAATTTCAGATTGTCCACATGCGGGCTGATCAAGTCTTTTTCCCAGTATCCGGTACGGGCCACATTCAGCGTTTGATTGGCTTTCCCATTGATGGTCAATCCGCTTACCGAAACGGTGTTACTTCCGGCCAGTACGTCGTCGCCGTACTTGTTCCATCCGTCAAAAGCCGCGTTATTGGCTCCGTTCAGCGATGGAAAACTCGGATTGGCACTTTTGAGATTGTTCGGGTTCTGATCCAGTCTTGTATCCGCAAGCCAGTCGGTACCTTTCATGTAACCGAAATTCAGCTTGAAGGCAATTTTGTTGTTAAATGCTTTGGCATAGCGAATAGCCGTTTCAGTCAGAATACTGGCATCGCGACCGGTTCCGCCCACATGATTTACACCGGTTTTCTGATATACACTCAGGCCCTGATAAAAGAAAGGGCTTTTGGTCAAAAGGTTCGACATTCCATTGATTGCATTCAAACCATAAAGAGCGGAAGCTGCTCCGGGCGTAATTTCAACGCTGGCAATATCCAGTTCGGTAGGCCCGATGGAATTTCCGAGCGGAACGCCGAGTGTAGCCGCCTGCATGTCAATGCCGTCTACAAGCTGCATAAACCGGTAATTGCTCGGGATATTGAAACCGCGCGTATTGGGAATTTTAAAGGTCAGACTGGAAGTAGTCATCTGTACGCCTTTCACATTTTCCAGTGCGTCGTAAAAGGAAGGAGAAGGGGATTCACGTATGGCACGGATATCCAGTTTGGCAATGGCGACCGGCGATTTCAGAATGCTTTCTTCCACTCTGGAAGCCGTAACCACTATTTCCTGAGCAAGTTGCGTTTGTGTTACAAGTTCCACATTCAGGTTGGAGCCGGGGCCGGTAACTTCAAATTCCTGCGTCTGGAAACCAACGCTTGATATGATGAGTGTAAACGGATACTTGGCTTTGGACCTTAATTTGAAACTGCCGTCGGATTCGGTCGTTGTTCCGGTTACCGTTCCTTTTATAAGAACACTGACACCGGGAAGGGAAGTTTTATCGTTCTTATCTACGATTTTACCGGATATTTCAATAAAATTATTTCCTTGGGAAAATGATAAAACAGGAAGAAGTAAAAGAACGAGGACGAAAAGATTTTTTACAATAAAATTGGCTTTCATAAAAACCGGCGGGTGGTTGTTTAAATTAATTTGCAAATGTTTAATCTATCGGATTAGTAGACAAAAGTAGTTTAGTTTTATTAAGGATCAAATTTTTGAAGATCAATTTCTAGTAAAAGAGAAATTCGAGAAATAGGTAAAAGCTAATTATTGCGGCAAGTAAACAGCTGGAATCAGCAATAAGGGTATGAAAAAAGCCCCTGAACGAATCAGAGGCTTTAAATAGCAAATATGATTTATAATCAGGCAGTGATTCCTTCTTCAAGCTGCGATGCGCTCAACTGCAAAACTTCAGTTGTTCTTGCGCGCGTTTTAGCCGCCAGATTTGCATCCTTGGCCAGCGATTTTCCAACAGACGGAATGATCTTTTTCAATTCTTCCTGCCATTCTTTGGATTTTGCCTCTTTAAAGCATTTGTTAATCAGTTCCAGCATAATGGAAACGGACGTAGAAGCACCCGGAGATGCGCCCAGCAGCGCAGCCAGAGAACCGTCCGCAGCCGTTACCATTTCGGTTCCAAATTCCAGTACACCGCCCACTTTCTTGTCTTTTTTGATTACCTGAACACGTTGTCCGGCCATTTCCAGATCCCAGTCTTCCAGTTTAGCTTCCGGCAAGTAATCTTTCAATGCCATCAGACGATCCTGCGGCGATTGTCTCACCTGATCAATCAGATACTTTGTCAACGGAATATTGTGAATTCCCGCAGCCAGCATCGGCCTGATGTTATTCAGCTTAATGGAAAGCGGAAGGTCGAGGAACGACCCGTTTTTCAGGAATTTGGTAGAAAAACCTGCATAAGGCCCGAACAGCAATGCTTTTTTGCCTTCGATCATACGTGTATCCAGGTGCGGTACCGACATAGGAGGAGAGCCGACAGAAGCTTTTCCATATACTTTTGCCTGATGTTTTTCAATGATCTCGGGTTTATTGCAAACGAGCCACTGGCCGCTTACCGGAAATCCGCCGAATCCTTTACCTTCCGGAATACCTGATTTTTCAAGCAATGGAAGAGAGCCGCCGCCAGCACCAATGAATACGAACTTGGTTTTGACTTTAGTCTCTTTTCTCGTAGTGCGGTCTTTTACCTCGATAATCCACGAACCGTCTTTATGACGATCAAAATCGTCCACTTCATGATTCAGGTAAAGATTGACACCTTCCTGTTTTTCAAGATGATCAAACATGAATTTGGTAAGTGTTCCGAAATTCACATCCGTTCCCAGTTCCATTCGGGTTGCTGCCACTTTCTCATTCGGATCTCTTCCTTCCATCACAACCGGAATCCAGTTGCTTATTTCCTTGCTATCTTCACTGAATTCCATTTCCCGGAACAAATGATGCTTTGTAAGTGCTTCATAGCGTTTTCTCAGGTATTCCACATTTTCTTCACCCCAGACAAAGCTCATGTGCGGAATGTTATGGATAAAAGCATCCGGAGATTCAATCACCCCGGTTTCAACAAGAAAAGACCAGAATTCTTTGGAGACTTCGAAAGACTCGGCAATTTTAATGGCCTTCTTTGTTTCAATAGAGCCGTCTTCAAGTTGCGGCGTGTAGTTCAGTTCGCAGAAGGCAGAGTGTCCGGTTCCGGCATTGTTCCAGGGATCCGAACTTTCGGCAGTAACACGGTCAAGACGTTCGAAAATGGATATTGTGATAGATGGGTTTAATTTTTTAAGCAAAACTCCAAGAGTTGCACTCATGATACCGGCCCCAATCAAAACAACATCAGGGGAGATCGTTTTTGAAGATTTTTTGGTAACCATCAGGAAAAAAGTAGATATGTTAAAAGGGCGTTAGCCCGGAAAAGTACAAAATACTATCTGGTAACAATTTAAACAGCACAATTTGTTTCGAAAATAGTATAATTCTTAAAAATAAAGTCAAGCCAAGCGGCAAGTTCTTTTTTAGTCCCAATTAAAACTTTTTTAGGTGCTATTGATTTAAATCTTTTCTTACCAAATGGACAAAGAAAAAGGTTACTGTTTTTACAGTAACCTTGAATTAAGTTAACAGATACTATAAAATGAATCTTACGATTATCATTTACAGCATATCTGTATAGCTACAAAATAGTAAATTTCTGATTTATAATTTATTACTCTTTCAATCCAAGAGCAGCCATTGTTTCTTTGTAATTCGTCCAATCTACATTGGCATTCGTACGAAGACTCTCGGAAGGAATGATGACAGCTTTTATTCCTTCGAACTGACGTTCCGGTGCTGTTTGCTGCTCTGTTTCCGACCAGCTTACCGGACGTATGTCAACATAAAAGTTTGATCCGCGCAAAAGCGTTACAAAGTTGAAATTTGTGAACTTGCCTTCTCCAAATTCCACTTTGCCCGGTTGTGCCCACCATAGTCCCTGGCTTTTTATAAAGACAACGACTACACTTTTGGAGATCATTACAGAATCTTCAGAAGACAAGTTTGCTTTACCAAGTGTGTATCCGCCTTTTGTACTTTGTACGGCACCCGTAACAATTTCTTTTGCCATTATGCCGTCTTTCCCATTTGCGCCGGCTGCACCTGTTTCTCCCTTAGGTCCCTGAGCACCTGCCGGTCCGACATCACCTTTTGGGCCGTCACATCCTATTCCTACACCAACAATTGCTATCCATGCAATAATCGTTAATTTTTTAATCATAGTAGTACAAGTTTTAGTTAAAAGGTAAAATGGGAATTTGTGAGTAATGGATTCCAAGACAAATTAAGTAGTTATTGTTTCAATTACCTAGGAAATTTGGCCAGGTTTAACTTTGCATATGCAACAAATGATCAAGATAGAACAATATGATTCATATTGTTTAACTAAATTTGAATGTTGTAAGTCAGCTATTGCCCAGTTGTGTCTCAAGGCAATATTTTAGCACAATACTAAAAATGAGTAATGTTTTATAAGCTAAAATGTGTCAGGCTACGTTAGATATCGTAGTTTTAATTTTAATATGTAAGTAGTACAGATATTGGCTAACTGCAAAAATCCAGCTTTATCAATCAATTTAATAAAGAATACACTATATCAAAAACAGTTTTATGAAGACAAAAAACTTTACTAGGTTAATTTTTCTTTTAGCAGTCTGTATTCAGGTACAAATAACTGTTGGACATGCACAAACGCCATGGAGTGGAAAGTATGGGAACGAATGGCTTGCGGGAAAGTATGGCCAATCGTGGTTGCGTATCGGTGTTTCCAAGAATGGCATTTACAAGGTTGCGTTACCAGTCGCTTTCCAGAATAAGCCTAATTTACTGCATTTATATCGTCGAGGTGTTGAAGTTGCACTGGTAAGTGCAACCAATACAGAAATAGAATTTTACGGTGTGCCCAATGATGGAGCCTCGGATGCTTTGTTGTATCGTTTGCCTACAAGCAGAAAAAATACCAACTTCAGCATTTACTCGGATGAAAGTGCATACTTTCTGACATTTGATTCTACACCTCGAACAGCAACAGTACAGGTTTCTCTTGTTCCTGATCAGGCAGTAACTCCACAGCAATTTCATTATGCTACCTATTTCAAAGAGTTTACAATTGAAAACTCTCATATGACTACTTATCCGAGTCGTCCTGCAACCCTTAACAGTTATTTTGAAGAAGGAAAAGCAGGAACCGGAACAAGGATAGCAAATAATTCTGCGGACATTAAAACCTCCAATCCGAAACCTGTTATTTTTTCAAACTCGTATGTAGCCGAACCATTTATTTATCAGCTTAAATCAAGGTTTGGATCTGCTGTACCGAAAGTTAACGTTCGTCTGAAAGGTCGTGGCTTTCTGTTTAGCGCTACCTCAAATGTTGGCGTATATGCCGGCAAAGACAACACTCCGGCTTCTTTGAGACTAACCGGATCTACAGCAGTTACCGGATTCCTTGATCAGGACTATAATTTTGAATTACAGGAAACAGACATAGAAAACGGACAGGGTACACTTGGTTTCAAATCAACCGGTGGTGCTTCGGACGGGTTTTCTGTTTCTTACTATTCTGTAACGTATGAGCAGAAAATTGATATGCAGGGAGGAAATTCTTATGAATTCAACTTTCCGGCTTCCAATTCCAATACAAGATTTACCATACTGAATACACCATCTGGAAATCTCAGGTTTCTGGACGTTACCGACGCAGATCATCCAAGGATTATTAATGGAAATGCTTCTGATCTGATGGTTTCACGAAACGGGGGTGTGATGAAACTGCTGGCTTCAAATGAAAGTACAACAGTTACTCCTTCCTCGGTAACCTTCCAGCAAATAAACCCGGCTGATTTTGATTATCTCATTGTGACGAACGAAACGTTATCATCAGGAGCTCAAACGTATGCCGATTATCGTAAAAATGGATCGCCAGGTAAAAAGTATAAACCAATTGTCAAGAAAATTACGGACGTCTACAACCAGTTTAATTATGGCGAGCCAAGTGCCGTTGCAATTAGAAGGTTTGTTGATTTTATGATTTCCGATGAGAATAAAGACAAGTATCTGCTGCTTTTAGGAAAATCAATAACGTACTATGAAAGAAGTACCCGGGAAGTTCCCGATGAAGTTCCGACTGTCGGATTTCCTGCTTCTGATTTGTTGCTTGTTGACGGACTTGGCGGTACGCCTGATGATGTTCCTTCTATTCCTTATGGAAGGATTTCTGCTATAACCAATCAGCAATTAATTGACTATTTAAATAAGGTAAAGACTTATGAAAGCCAGACCGATGTTTCATGGAGGAAAAACGTACTGCATCTAAGCGGAGGTAAAGGAAACCTGCAGGTTCAGGAATTTGCCAAAAATTTGTCCGACATTGCTTCTGCATCGAACCTTTCGAATGCGCCTTATTATGGTAAAGTTATTGCTGTGCCGAAAGCTCTTGATTTAGCAACCAATGCAATTCAGGAAATTTCAATAGCACCTTATGTAAATGGAACGATTGATCCGTCTATAACTGGGATTGGAATGGTTACTTATTTCGGACACGGAGGTGTTGATGTAACCGATCTTAATTTTGGGTATGCTACTGATCCGGCAAAAGGCTATGCAAATACCAGTAAATATCCGATTTTGTTCTATAATGGCTGTGGTGTAAATAACGTGTTCAGTAACCGTTTTAAGTTATTTTCAGAAGCACCCGGAAGTCCGTCGTTCAGGCGGCCGATGTCTCTGGACTGGTTGCTGGCTGCTGACAAAGGAGCAATAGCTGTATTTGGTAATGACTGGGATGCCTATGCTACTACTTCCAATGAATATTTGGATAAGCTTTATCTGGAAATTTTCCCAAAATCAGATTTGGAAAGAAGATCGATCGGAGGAATTATTCAGGATGTTGCCTTGAAAACAAAGCTTGAAAAAGGATATTCATACGATCCGATTACAAACGGCAGAGTAGCGTCCTACTATGATTACGACAGAGCAAATATTCATCAAATTATTTTACAGGGAGATCCGGCTCTTCGCATTTTGGTAACCGACGGGCCCCTTCCGGTTGAGCTGATTTCTTTTGATGCAACATTGGCAGAAAAGAATAAAGTGGATGTAACCTGGAAAACGGCCTGGGAAAAAGACAACAGCCATTTTGTAGTGGAAAGAAGTTACAATGCCAAAAATTTTGAAGAAATTGGATTTGCAGAAGGTAAAGGAGATTCCAATACGGAAAGCACTTATCTGTTTAGTGATACAAATCCTCTTGCCGGTACAAGTTATTACCGTTTAAAGCAAATTGATAAGGCAGCAGTATCCGGAGACAAAACTTCGGCGGAAAAAATCAGTTACTCCAAAATTGTTTCCATCAACAGGCCTGAGACAAGTATGCTGGTTATTTCACCTAATCCTGCAACGGATCTGGTCGAAATTGTTCTTGATGCTCCGGTTAAAATAAAAAACTGGGACATACTGAATCAGCAAGGAAAAGTATTTAAAAGGGCGGGAACAGGAAATAAAGTAAATCTTGCCAATTTCCCAGCCGGAGAGTACATTATTAAAATCCTTACTGAAAATGAAGATATTTATTTTAAGAAAATTGTGAAAATGTAATAGAAAAGCACGGACAAACGTTCTAGCAACAATGTCCGTGCTTTCATTATTTCATACTAAATACACACGATTTGAAAACTTTTCTATCTTCCATTCTACTCTTTTTTTTATTCTCAGTTAATCAATTGTTTGCGCAGGAAAGCGCTTCTTTTGCAAACAGCTGGATTTCCTATGGCAAACCTTATGTGAAAATCGGCATTACTGCCAAAGGAATATATAAGGTACCATTTGCTTCTCTTCCGGCAGGTTTTTCAACCGTCCAACCATCTAATCTACAACTCTGGCATCGTGGAAAACAGGTTGCAATCCTGAGTACTGATAACAATGAAATTCTCTTTTTTGGTGTACCAAATGACGGATCAAGCGATTCCGTATTTTACCAGCCAACAAGCTCCCGATTGAATCCGTATTTCAGCATGTATTCCGATGAAAGTTCTTACTTTCTGACAAATGGAGAAACAGCAGGATTACGGGCGGAAGTCATTAACAAACCGGCAGATACGAGTATTCCTGTACAAACTTATTTCAGAAAAACCAATCTGAATGTATTCAAGGATGTATACTCGATGACAACAGAAGATCCGAATGCTCCTAATTTACGAAACAGCTTTTTTGAATTTTCTGCGAGCAAAACAGGACCTGCCATTATTGATGGTAAAACAGCAGCTTACCCTTTTGAACTTTCAGGTATAAAAAAAAACGAATTAGAGAAAGCTACGGTTAAGTTGCTTTTACATGGAAGAAGCAGTAATTCCCGAAGTATTGAGATTTCAGTTGGAAAAAATGAACAATCATTAAGGCTTGTGAAATCTCTTTCCAGCGCAGGTTTTGGTGCAACAGAATACACCTTTGAACTTGAAGAAGGCGACACAGACGAGAATGGAAAGGGCATATTTACATTTAAGTCGGGAAGTACGGAAGATAAACTAAAAAGATTTTCACTTACCTATTTTCGTATTTCTTATCCGGCATCCACGGCAATTCAGGGAAAAACCAGCTACTTTGACCTGCCTGCTGTCTCGGAGCCTTTTAGCCGTATTTCCTTGTCCGGCAATTTTGCAAATGCAAAGTTCCTTGACATTACAGATCCCGACAAGCCCAGGATTATCATGGGTAAAGCAGATAATCTAGTAATTTCAAGAACATCCGGCAAGATGGCCAATATGTTGGTTACTGATGAAACAAGCATTGTAAATCCAGCCAAAATCAGTAATGTACAATTTAACAAACAAGATGTAAATTCCATTAATTACATTATTGTTTCCAGTGAAAATCTACTGCAAGGAGCAAACAGTTATGCAGCTTACCGTTCATCTGTTAACGGAGGAAGCTTCAAAACGGCTGTTGTAAATATTAAAGATATTTACAATCAATTTAACTATGGAGAACCGAGCCCTGTTGCCATTCGTAATTTTGTAAATTTTGCACTGTCGTCGGGATTAAAAGACAAGTATCTTTTACTCCTAGGAAAGTCGGTTACACACAATGAAAGAATGGTAAGAGAATTGCCGGATGAAGTTCCGACAGTAGGCTATCCGGCTTCTGATATATTGCTTGTGGAAGGACTTGCCGGAGCACCCAAGAACGTTCAGGCCATTCCTGTTGGAAGAGTATCAGCAATAACTAATCAAAATGTTCTGGATTACCTTCAAAAGGTTAAAGATTATGAATCAAATATTTCCGGAGAATATGGATGGCGCAAAGAAGTGCTTCATTTGAATGGCGGTAAATCAACCGAAGAAATAACGCAGTTGAAAAATGAACTGGCATCTCTCGAACCTTTTGTTATTAACGGGAGTATTGGCGGCAAAGTAACACCATTTGCCAAGCAGCAGGCAATGGCTGAGGTCGAATCAGTAAATATAACGTCTCAGGTAAATGAAGGTGTAGGACTGATTACTTACTTTGGGCATGGATCAACGATACGTACAGACTTGAATATGGGGTATATTACGGATGGCGACCGCGGATATAACAATGCCGGTAAATATCCGATGATGTACTTCAATGGTTGCGGAGTAGGAAATATTTTCAGTGCGCGCTTCAATCCAAATCCGAACGCTTCTGACCGTTATGCTTTATCGCTCGACTGGCTACTTGCAAAGAACAGGGGCTCTGTAGCAATTGTTGCAAACTCCTTTGAAAGCTTTGTCAGCCCGTCAGCCAAATATCTGCAGGTTCTTTATGAGAAAATGTTTTCAGATCCGGCAACTGTTAACTTGTCAATAGGTAAGATTTTGACAGCCGTAGCAAATCAGGTACTTACGTCAGATAATGGTGTATACGCTATTGCCAATATTCATCAATCCATACTTCAGGGTGATCCGGCATTAAAGCTCATAACAGTAAGCAAGCCTGATTATTCTCTTGATGTTAACAATAGCATAAAGATATATTCAAAATCTCCTGATAAAACCATTGGATCTTCTGATACATTAAAACTACAGATTGGCATTTTTAATCAGGGAAGGTTTTTGAAGGATGATAAATTACCTGTTAAAATAACTTTTCACTTTAAGGAGGGAACCAGTTCTCAAATAGAAACCATTGCAGCTTTTCCTTATCAGAGTACATTGGATATTGTATTTCCAAACAAAAATCAAAATATTCAGAGGGTGGAAGTACAATTGGATCCGGACAACATACTGGATGAGTTGAATGAAAAGAATAATCTGGCAGAGCTGGAAATTAACTGGGAAATAGCAGAGAACGAAATGCTGTATCCAGTTGAAACCATCAAGGACATTATTCCTCCATTGCTTAATGTCAAGGTAAATAACAGAATGATCAGAAATGAGGAGGTGTTACTGCAAAACCCACTATTAAATATTACAGTGAATGATGATCGTCTGATTGTCGGGGATACGGCTTTGGTAGATATTTTTATCAAACCTTGCTGGAATGGGAACTGCGAGTTTGAACCGGTAAATTACACTGCTGGCAAATATGATATTCAATCCCTAACTGCTCGTTCTTTTCAAATTAACTACTATTTTGATAACCTTGTAATAGGAAAGTATGAACTGTTGATCAATGTTCGGGATCAGTCAGGAAATTCATCCTTGCAACCTTACAGAATACGTTTTGAGATTAGTGAAGAGGTATCACAATGGAGTGTTACAAGCAGTCCTAATCCATCTTCATCGTACATTCGGTTTGAAGCTAAAACAGTTGATTTTGAACAGATTGAATCTCTGGAGTACTCGGTTTATAATCTGAAAGGAATCAAGGTTGGGGAAAAAATTATTGATAAAGTGCAAGCAGATGTGAATGAATGGTATTGGCAGCCTGACAATCAACCTTCTGGTTTATACATTTATAAAGTTACCAGAAAAGGAAAGGACTCAACAAGTAAGCAGCTGACCGGAAGAATTCTGATTGTTAAATAACTTTAACAATCAGAATTTCTCGTCTAAGATAGTTTTTTCTCATTAAACCATTCCAGCCAAAGCGCAAGTGATATGGTTCTGGTAATATGGAACCATGGCCTGACTTTATGCGTATAGGGAATTCGGTTGTTTTCAAGAACTGTGGTTTGCTCATTAAACTTTTTCCTATCTACATATTCCCAAACCAGCTTTGTATCATTCAGGAATTCTTCGGCTTGTTTGTAAAGCCGGAGCGTAATTTCCTGTCCATGCGATGATGCTAATGTAGCTTTGCTGCTGCGGCCAAGTACCTCATCGGATAACAGCCCTTTCATTGCTTCCCGAAAGTGTTCACGGCCTTTACCGTTTCCGTATTTAATGACATTCGGTACCGCCATGCATACTTCAAACAAGTCTTTATCAAGAAAAGGAGATCTGTTGCTTATTCCGTAATGTTCACCAAGTACAAACTGTTGCTCTATTGCTGTAACTGCTCTTGGCGTAAATACATCTTCAAACAACGGTTGAAAATGCTCCGGCAAATTGCTGCGTAAAGATGTAGGTAAAACAGGCTCCACAGATGCAAGAATTGGTCTTTGCAAATATTCATCTTTTAAAATGGAAATTGGAGCATTAACTGCCTGATGCCGTAAGCGATTGATGAAATTACCTAATCCGCGCTTTAAAAAGTAAGTATTGGATATTCTCAATGTGCTATGTATTTCCCTGTACACTTTCACGAGATCTTTCAAGGATAAATTTCTTGCATCTGAGATACGGTTATAAAGAAAATTCTGAAGAACAAGATTATACTTTTGTTCAAAGGAGTATGAATTCCAATTTGGATATTGTTCAGTTAAGGAAAAATAGGGTACCCTTTTGCGTAAAAGGTTTTCAAAGTCATGCCATTTTTTTTCCTTGAAAGTTTCTCCTAATACTTCCATTCCACTTCCAATAACAGAATCGCCGCCACTTCCACGTAAAAGGATATTACAATCAAGATATTTGGCAAAAGGCATCATGGTTGTAATCAATGAAGGAGAAAGTGTGGATACTTCCGGTTCACCGTATAATGCAGTATGTGTTTTGATCAAATCAAAATCTTCCTTTGATTGGTATACTTCATGGTGTATGGATCCTATTTTGTTTACAACGCTTTCAGAATAATAACTTTCATCCATTTCCTTGCTTGCACTTTTGTGATATAAAGTGTGCAAGGTGCGGGATGGAAAAATATGTTTAAACATTGTACTCACCGAAGAGGAGTCAAGTCCGCCACTCAAATGAGAAGCAACATTCAACGACTCATTTAAAGCAGATGATCGTACAGAATCTTTAAAAATGTTGTAAACAGCTTCGCCATAATCTTTTAATGATGATAAATGAGACCATTTCTCAGGATTAAAGGTTACGTAAGGCTCCGTAACAACTTTGTTTTCATACACTGTTACTATATGACCTGGGAGAACGGATTTTATCTGATCATAAAACGAATCATAGGAGTGCTTTGTCGTAAGATCCATCCTGAAACGGTGGTACGATGTAATTGCACTATCATTAATGTTTAGATATGGCTGAACTTCTTTATTTGAAACAAGCGAAGCAAGGCTTGTTGAAAAAGCAAAAAACTTTTTTGGAATGTGCAGGTAAAATAAGGGAATAGTGCCGAACAACTCACGAGCCAACAATATTTGGTTGTTGACTTCATCATAACAAATAGCTATCCTTAATTTGTTATCACAATTTTTTAAGATTTTACGGCAAAAATCAAAAGAGAGTATTTCATCATGTAAAAAATTACTTAATGAAGTACTCTCTTTATTGTTAATATCGAAACTTGCTACAAGAAATTTATTGAAGGGATCGTGGTCTAAATGATGAGTACCGATTAGACCATGATTAAATTCAATTGCTTTTTCAAAAAAAGGCTTGTTATTATTAGAAGTTACAAATTGATAATTTATAAAGCCTTCAATCAGCAAAATTCAAATCTTTAAGCAAATCAAAATTATTTTTTTAACCTTCAGAAGAAAAGTCATCAGGAGGAGTAAGGTCAGGAAGACTTCCCAACTTTCCTTTTGTCAGCTTACTAACATTCCCGTGCTTTTTCAGAATTGGCTTGCGGTAAGCCTTTTTGGTCTGTGTAGAGTGCGAAGTCACTGTTCTCATTTTTAAAATGTTGTTAATATGATTAATACCAGTATCCAGCGTAAATTTAGTTAGATAAACTTAATTAACAAATATTTTGAACCCGGATAGGGAAAATCGAAGTTGTATTTTACTAAAACTGGCTGCTACTTACTTCCGTACTCGATTATCTTTCTGATTTTATGCGACCCTGACTCAATCTTGCCTGATCCGATGCAGTTTTCATTCTGACAAAGTTCCAGGGCTGTCTGATCATCCGAGATTAATCCTACTCCGAGTGCATATTGCTTTACGCCGATATATTTGTTGATTATCGATGTATCTCTACGCTCTTCTACTGTCACCGTTTTATCAAAAGACTGTGCATCGATGCTCGCAGGCTGACCGATATGCTGATAATGATAATTTTCTTCGTCCAGGTCATTATAGCTGTTGCCATTCCATTCCAGGTTTGCGTCCACCGGAAACGCCATGGAAAAATACATCCGGCTATCCATGTTGGTCAGGATCTTGTCGGGATATTTCTGTACCGTAAATTCCTTCACCTTTTGCCAGTAATCTGCTGAGGTGTTCCGGGTAGAACGGGAGAAGGTGTAAGTCGAAACGCCTTCATTGGTTTCCACTCTGATCACTTCATCTTTTTCCTGCCATGCTTTTACCACCGGATCTTTCTGGCTTGTGGAATACACTTCTTCCTGAACCTGATAAATGGAGTACCTTCCTGCTTCCAACGGAAAATAGTTGTAGTCACTGACTGGTTCCGTCGTCTTTGTATCGCATGAAAAAACTGCAACCATGATCAGAAGCAGAAACGGGTTACTCAAACCGGCTTTTTTGGGCAACCAACTGTTAATGTGTGTATGGATCTTCATAATCTGAATAACTATGCTTGCTTGTATAAATATAAAACTAGTCCAAAACCTTTCGTTCTTCCAGTTTTCCTTTGAGAAAACCGATTAACACCTGAAGGCCTGTATCAAAACGAGAATTGTTGTTGATAATTACGTCTGCTTCGGAACGCAGCGGCAGAATAAATTTGTCATAAGTCGGTGCAACATGATGTTCCCACCGGTACAAAACATCATTCAGGTCATAACCGCGCTCATTGTTGTCACGAATAATTCTTCTTTTTATTTTCACATGCTCCTTGGCGTCCACAAAAATTTTCAGATCAATCAGTCTGGAAATTTCCGGAAAATAAAATACAAAAATCCCTTCTACAATAATAATCGGTCTTGGTTCAAAAACCAGAATTTCGGGCTGAATGAGCGGATTATTGAAAGTGTACTCCTTCTGATGGACTTCTCTGCCGGCGCGGAGCACAGCGATATGTTCCGCAAACAAATGATGATCAATCGTTTCAGGCAAATCAAAATTTTCAACGCCGTTTTCATCTTTCGGTATTTCATGAATCGGACGGTAATAATTGTCCTGCGAAATGCGTGTGATTTCATCTTTGCCAAAAGCATCGATCAGGCTTTTCATGAAAAAGGTCTTACCGGACGCGCTGCCGCCGGTAATTCCGATGATATAAGGTAGTTTTTCGGGGGTTATCATAAAGGTCGAGCATGAAACCTGATTTTTACAGATTTCATAGATTTTAAATATACTTATTCAATAACGGCGAGTTTTCCGGCAAATTTTTCATTTCCATCATTTGTAACAACGAAAACCATATAAATTCCTCCTCTGGCCCGTCGTCCGGTGTAATCATTCAGATTCCACGATGCCGTTCCGCCCTGAGATGCCGTTTCGTAAATCAGCCGGCCGGAAAGTTCGGTAATTTTAACAATGGATTTATCCAGAAGCCCTTTTATTCCAACCAATCCTGCAAAACCCGGCCTGACAGGATTCGGGAAAATGGTTACAGCAGAAAGATTTTCCGCTGAAGCAGATGCGTTGCTCCGATAAGAAACCATGCCGTTGGGCGTATCTATAAAAACCATTCCGTTTTCAGCATCAAACCGCAATGCATGGATGTAATCCGACGGAAGAGGAGAGTCCGTTGCTGTAAATTGCCGGATCAATTCCATGCCGTCCGCACTGAAAAGGAATAATCCGTTTGCAGTTCCGATCCACTTTCTGTTTCCGGGTTCAACAGCTATGGCGGTACATTTTTCATTGGCAAAAAGCCTGCGCTGGCCATAAACCGGCAATATGGCATCTGTGCGGCCGGCATTCAGAATATCATCTGTAATAAAATAGCCTACTCCTTTATCACTTGCAAACCAAACGTAGCCGTCCTGATCCAGCGCAAGACTGTGGATGGAAGATGACGGCAAACTTCCATTGCCGATGGAAACGGAAAGTACGCGCTGTTTATTTTTTTCTTTATTCTCAACCAGAATGCCACCGCCAAGATAATCCGGAAGCCGTGCCCAGCTAAGTCCGTTCCGGTCAATGACAACAGAATCTGGACGCGGCGAAATGGTGGTGTCTTTTTGCTCCGGAACAAAAGATGTAAAATCCGGACCCGAGTTACGGATCAGGCCGTTTTTATAATCTGCAATCCATAATGTTCCATCAGCAGTTTGCAATGCTTCGGCCGGTGATTTGATTGAAGTGTTGTTCGTGATTGTTGCACTGTTGTTTTCATCAATCGTAACAATTTTATCGTCCAGTGCGACAATCAGGGACTTTTCATGCTTTGATATCGAGTAACGTTTGCTTTGGGAAGAATAAACGTTCTGCCATGCTCCGCCGGCTCTTTCATAAATTCCTTTTCCGGAAAATCCTGCATAAAGTTTATTGTTGTACTGACATACAGCCACCGCATTAGCCGGCGTTCCGACCGGTTTCCAGTTGGCAAAATACTGACGGTTAACATCAGGCTGCATGGATGCAGCAAGGATTCCGTTTGAAGTGACTGCATAAATGGAATCACTGGAAAAGGCAATGTTACTGACAGCTACTTCCGAGCCGTTTAAGCCAATGTAGCGATATGTTTCTTCAACCTGACGCAGCCTGGTATCCAGTACCAGAATTCCGAATCTTGTGGATAAATAAGCAAGTTCCTGATGAAAAGTAACCTGTTTTATTTCTTTATTGTCGGGAAGCCCGGCGGCATTCTGAAGAACAGGCCATGGAATTATTTCTTTTGGTTCCGCATTTTGATCTATATAAACAAGATCAATAAAGCCGCTGCGGTAAGCAACCAGTAACAGGCTGTCTTCAGAATCGTAAGCCATGCTGCTGACTCCGCTTTCGCTTAACCCGTCCAGTTTGGACCATATTCTGATTTTCTTATCCGAAAGGTTTACGCTGAAAAGGCCGTTGTAAGTGGAACAGAAAATGTGGTCGTTAGCCTGAACAACTTGCTTTGCTGAAAGATAACTGAAATGCGTTTCCCATGATCCGAGCGGCACATGCTGCGCTTTGATATGGCCATTTACAGTCATAAATAGAAAAGCAAGCACCACAAACCGTCCCATTTTCATCATTTAACTTTTCCTTTTGTTCCTGTTTCAAACCAGAAATGAAAAATTGGTATTTTCTGAATCTGTTGGGCGAATGCTGTCTTTCAGTTTTCTACGGTCACCAGTGCAGATCCTTTTCCGGTTCCTGTTCCACAACCGCTTTTCAGGGAACTGATCTTGAATTCCGTTGTGGATGCAGGCGAAACCGAGATCAGATATGGATTCAGAAATGTTCCGTTAATGGCCGTTCCGTCAGACAGTGTAAATGACCATGGCGGCATTCCGTTGCTGAATTTCAATTGAATACGGGTTGATCTTCCTGCGGAAACGGTACTCTTGCCGGATACTTCGCCCACTGCTTTGTCCGGTGCCACGACGTCAATTTCCTGAATTGCGCTGGAAACAGCCGGAGAGGAAGAAATAATACGTATTTTCTGCGTACGGATTGTGTCTTCCGATGCAGAACCGCTGATCTTTACTTTCATCGTAGCAGGCGTTACAGTAGTCGGCAGGTCTACGAATCTTCCCGTTTTATCAGTTATCTGCACTACAAAACGGTTACCCGGATTGTAGCGTCCTTCTGTTTTGTAGGGTATTTCAATGGAAGAGCCGGAACAAACCATATTCTGCGGCAGCTTGTCAAGCGTGATGCTTGCCGGCGCACTTTTTACCGAAATTTTTGCTGATCCTGAAAACTTGCCGACGCCGCATAATCCGCCTGCAGACGTAATCTGGTAATTGGTGTCATATATGGGCTTGACCTTGATCTTGTAAACCGGTTCCTGAATGTTGTTTTCATACGTTCCGTCGGAAAGCAGCACAAACCACGGGCCGCCACCGGTGAATTTTACCGTCAGTTCGCCGGATTCATTTTCTCCAAGGTGCAGCGAATCTTTCTGTAGAATGGCCGTAGCAGGTGAAACAATTGTTACGTTGGTCGTCTGGCTTACAAGGTACGGCGCTGAGGAGATTACCCTGAGCTTGTATTCTCCGGGTTTGTAACTGGTCGGGATCTGCGTTACGATCTGGCCGGTCGTGTCGGGTGTGGAAATGGTTTTGAAAGCGCCGGTCCTTTCTGCGATCTGGACCACAAAATGGTTGCCTTCCTTGTACTTGCCGGTTGCATTGAACGGCACCTGAAAAGGTACTCCGCTGCAAAGCCGGGCAATTTTCTCAGCTTCTTTCAGTTCCAGTTTCGGCTCCGGATTGTTGTTGACATTCACAATGGCTTCGCCGGACGTGGTTCCGCTTCCGCAGGCGTTGGCGACAGCCGTCAGCCTGTATGCTCTTACGTCTTTTGGCCTGACCGAAATATAATGCGGATTGGATAAGGTCTGTAAAACGGTACTGCTGTCCGAGAGCCGGAAAGACCAGGGAGCCGCGCCGGTAAGATTTACTTTGAGCATAGCCTCCTGTCCGGGCATAATGCGTACTGACTGCGTTCCGTCGGCAACTTCGAGGCGGGCAGCTGGCAACTGCAGCAAACGAACCGGCACTTCCTGACTTTTGATAATCGGCTGCGTACTTACAATCTGAATACGGTATACTTCTCCGCCGATCTTATACGAAGGAATAACTGCTTTTACCGGACTTTTCTTGACGGGCAACGAAATAGGAACAGACTTTCCGTTCGCATCAATCATATGTGCAACAAAAGTGTTTTCTTCATCAAATGGCCCGACTGTCGAAAACGGAATGGTGATGGCCGTTCCGGGGCAAACAGTGAGAAAAGAAATATCGTCAACTATTATTTTATAGGACTGAATGCTGTCAGCAAGTGTCTTTGCCGGTTTTTCAAGTTTTTCTTCAGCTGCCTGCTCCGTCAATGTATCCTGTGAGACACCGGATACATGCTCCGGTTGCTGCACTTTGCCTGAAGAATCAATCCGCACAGAATCAATGACTTCGGCAGTATTCAGCCGGTTTGTGTCCGGTCTGGCCCGAAGTGATTGTTTTGCAGGAGCGTTTACAGCCCGCTTTGCTGAAGACTGTTTTTTGGGCGTTGTGCTTCTTTTCTGTGCATTAGCAGCATTGGCATAAAACAGCAGTCCGAAAAAAATGAAAAAGACGAATCTTGACATGTAAGATTTTAATTAAAAAAATTTAATGCATTGCTACCAGCTGGCTTCCCCGTAAAATCGGTACAATATCGTAAAGGTCCGTCTGCAGGCAGTAAGAAATATCTTTCTGGATCCCGAGCCGCTGCAAACGCCTTACGTGTGAAGAGTTGGAAACGCTTGCCAGCAGGTTGTTGCGGCTTTGTTCATACAGGCGCTGAGCCATCAGTGTGCCGTCTTCCAAAAGCATATACTGATCTTTCAGAGCATCTGCGAGCGCGCCAGCAAAAAGCGTATCTTCCAGGTTAGGCCTTCCTTTCCAGCCGGCACAGAGAACGAGCACGTCATACGGTTCAGACCTGAGATGATTGGCGAGCGCGCCGAGATTAAGAAAGGATCCGACCATTACTTTTACTGCCGAGGTTTTTGCTTTGGCAATAGATAACGTTCCGTTGGTTGTAGTCATTGCAATTTCGGCACCGATCAGACGCTCGTTCATATAACTGAACGGGGAATTGTCAAGATCAAAACCTTCCACTTTGCGTGCATCGCGTTCGGCTGCTGCAAAATAGCCCTTATCCTGTAAAAATTTACATTCTTCAATCGTGGCAACAGGTGTTATGCTTTTTACGCCATAAGCCAGGCCGGTAACCATACAGGAAGTTGCCCTGAAAACATCGGCGACAACAACAATGGAATTATCTAGTTTATGCAAATGAAGTAAATCGGGTGTCAGACAAATATCAAGGTGTTTCATAAATGCAATCGGAACGATGGGAAAGCGGTTGAGGGTTAGTTTTTGACAAAGGGCAGTTTCACTACTTTGGCTTTCAGCAATCTGTCACGGACTTTTACAAAGATTTCCGTGTCGGGCTTGCTGTAAGCGGCCGGAACATATCCCATACCGATGCCTTTTTGTAAAGTAGGCGATTGGGTGCCGGAAGTGACTTCGCCCAGTTTGTTGCCGTCGGCATCACACAGTTCGTAATGGCCTCTCGGAATTCCTCTGTCGATCATTTCAAAACCGACAAGCTTTCTTTTCAGACCGGCTTCTTTCTGCGCTTTTAATGCCGAAGCACTGATAAAATCTTTATTGAATTTGGTAACCCAGCCCAAACCGGCTTCCAGTGGAGATGTTGTATCGTCGATGTCATTTCCGTAAAGACAGAACCCTTTTTCCAGTCTCAAAGTATCTCTTGCGCCCAACCCGACGGGCTTGATCCCGAATTCTTCTCCGGCTTCAAAAATGGCGTTCCACATTTTTTCAGCATCCTCTTTGTCTACATATATTTCAAAACCGCCGGAGCCTGTATAACCTGTTGCCGAAATAATGACATTTTCAATTCCGGCCATTTCTCCGATCTTGAATGTGTAATATTCCATGGCGGCCAGGTTTTCGCTTGTCAGTTTCTGCAGCGTAGCCGTTGCATCCGGACCCTGAACTGCCAAAAGACAAAGGTCATCCGAAACATTGCTCATTGCTGCACCTTCCGTATTCTGGCTTTGGATCCAGTTCCAGTCTTTTTCTATATTGGAAGCATTTACGACCAGAAAATATTCATCGTCACTGACTTTATAAACCAGCAGATCATCTACAATTCCGCCGGCAGCATTAGGCAGATAACTGTACTGTACTTTTCCATTGTACAAAGCCGAAGCATCATTGGAAGTAACTTTCTGCACAAGAGCGGTTGCATTTGGCCCTTTGATGCTGAATTCGCCCATATGCGATACGTCAAAGACGCCGACATTATTTCTTACAGTGTGGTGTTCATCAAGATCCGAGGAATAGCGCACAGGCATTTCAAAACCGGCAAAAGGAACCATTTTGGCGCCAAGCCGGACATGGACATGATGCAGAGGGACAGTTTTCATGAATGATTAATTGGTTCACATTAATTTACAAAAGTATGCAAAGCCGGTCAAAGCGACACAAAAAACTCTTTTTTCAGAAACAAGGATGTAGTATTTGAAGTATATTGTGAAAATATAGGTTAAAAGGTTTATTTATGAGCATTGATTACATTCCGGAAATATGAAGAAGTACTTGTTGATCCTTTCGGTTTTTTGCATGGCCGGAAAGTCGTATGCGCAGACTGCTACTTTCAGCGGCGAAGTTATTGATGACAACATCAGCATCGGCTACGGCGTTACTGCAGGCGATGTGGACGGCGACGGAAAACAGGACATTCTGCTGGCGGATAAAAAAGAAATTGTCTGGTATAAAAACCCGGGTAAAAAAGGAGAAAAATGGGTCCGGTATATCATTGCAAAAGATCTTACCGAGCAGGATAATGTATGCATTGCAGCCCGGGATATTGACGGAGACGGAAAAGTGGAAGTAGCCGTCGGGGCGCAATGGAATCCTTCCGAAACAAAAGATGCAAAAAAATCCGGGGCTGTGTTTTATATGCTTTCTCCCGAAGACCGGGCGCAGCTTTGGGAACCTGTGCGCCTGCACCACGAGGTGACCATTCACCGCATGCAATGGTTGAAAAAAGCAGACGGCGGATTTCAGCTTGCCGTACTGCCGCTGCATGGTGAAGGAAACACCGGGGGACAAGGAGCAGGCGTTAAACTCATTACATTTGACGTACCGGAAAACCGCAAAGGCATCTGGAGCTACGAATTGCTGGAAACCAACATGCATATGACGCATAACATGCATCCGATGGAAGTGCCGGGCAGGATTCTCGGACTTGCGGTTGCAGGAAAAGAAGGCGTGCAGATTTTTCTGAACGGAGCGGATGGCTGGGCTACATCGGGTAACTGGATGGTTCCAAATAAGGGCGTCGGGGAAATCAGAACAGGAAGCCTGAGTAAAAACCAGCTTTTTACGGCAACGATTGAGCCCATGCACGGCAATTCAGTTGTCGTTTATTCAAAGGATAATCGTACAGTACTTACAGATAAAATTAAAGAAGGCCATGCTTTGCTGTGCGCGGATTTTTTCGGACAGGGAAGAGATCAGATCGTAATGGGCTGGCGAAATCCGGATGAAGGCGGGCGGACTGGCGTTCGCATATTCGTCGGTTCCGATGCTGAAGGCAAGAAATGGCAGGAATATGTGCTGGATGAAAAAATAAAAATGGCCTGTGAAGATATTTCATCCGCCGATCTGGACGGCGATGGCGATCTGGATATTATTGCTTCCGGGCGTTCTACAAAAAATGTGGCTGTTTACTGGAACCAGCTTAAAAAGTAATCAGTTTGCCCACAAACAAAAACGGATCGCAGTTTTCTGCGATCCGTTTTTGTTTTTATTAAAAGTCCCTTTCCGATTAATCTCTGCGTCCCATCAAAATGCTTACATAATAAAGCAAGGTTGCCAGAGAACCGATGGCTGCAACAAGATAAGTACGTGCTGCCCATTTCAATGCATCGGCAGACATGATGTATTCTCTTTCGTTTACAATCCGGTTATTTTTAATCCAGGCCAAAGCGCGGTTACTTGCATCGTATTCAACCGGAAGCGTAATAAAGCTGAACAAGGTAGTCGCTGCAAACAAGGCAACGCCGATTGTCAGCGGAATCAAAGTTGTATTAATCATCAGGATTCCAGCCAGAATAATCCATTGCATGTAACTGGAAGCAATGCTCAGGAACGGCACCATTTGTGACCGGAACTGAAGCCATTTGTAAGCTGTAGCGTGCTGTACGGCATGTCCGCATTCGTGTGATGCGACTGCTGCTGCCGAAACGCTGCGTCCATGATATACATCCGGGCTCAGGTTTACCGTTTTATCCTGTGGATTATAATGGTCCGTAAGTTTTCCTTCTACGGATAACACTCTCACGTCGTAAATTCCGCTTTCACGGAGCATGGTTTCGGCGATTTCCTTACCGCTCATTCCGTTACTCAGGCCTACTTGCGAGTACTCTTCAAATTTACTCTTTAACCGCCACTGCACATAAAAGCTGATGGCCATTACGAGTATACCAATCAAATATGCTCCACCCATAATTTTATCTAGTTATATCCCTGTTTTATTTTTTCAATCAGTGAACTTGTCGAATATCCCTGCACAAGAGCGATCGTTTTTACTTCACCTCCATTATTCAAAACAAAATCCGCGCCAGCAATGTTTTCGACCGTATAATCGTCTCCTTTTACCAAAATGTCAGGTTTTATAGCTTCAATAAGCTGACTTGGCGTCGGGTCGTCGAACAAAATGACAGCATCAACGAATGAAAGTGCTGCCATCAGGCGTGCTCTTGCATATTCGTTCACAACGGGGCGCAAAGGTCCTTTCAGGCGGCTTACGGATGCATCCGTGTTCAGTCCGAGGATCAGCCTGTCACCCAAAGCACGTGCTTTTTCCAGGTAATCGATATGCCCGAGGTGAACGATATCAAAGCAGCCGTTTGTGAAAACAACTTTCTGACCTGCGCGCTGCCAGTCTCCGATTGTGGTGATTGCTTCTTCCAGTCTTAGGATTTTGCTTTCGGTATGATTCATGGATAAGTCGGTTTTCAGAAGTCGGAAATCAGTCAGAAAAATAAATTTGCCGTTAATGCCAAAATCAGAAATAATCTAGCTTTTGGCAGTAACGTGTGCTTCCTGTTCCACAGGTTTCTTGCTTTTGGTAAGTACGTATAAGAATGCCAAAGCGCCTGTGATCAGCATAAATATCATTTGTGCACCGTGAATAAAGGTCGCTAGCGTAATTCCGTCATTCTGGGAAAGTCCGTAAAGCACCATGACATTGCCAACCAAGAGATGGTAAGCGCCGATTCCGCCCTGCGTAGGAGCCGTCATGCCAATGGCGCCGACTACAAGCAACGTGAGGCCGGCAAGCGGGCCGAGGTCTGACGTTTCCGGAATACAAAAGAAAAGAACGTACGAAACAAAATAATACATGACCCAGATGGCAATGGTGCTTAAAATGAACAACCCGGGACTGCGCAGCTTTCGGATGCTCAGTAATCCTTCCAGCATTCCCTTTACAAAATGCAGCACTTTCTGAATAATTGCATGCTGCTGAAGTTTGTTCCGGAACGTAAGGTTCCTGTAAATAAAAACAGCAGCAACCGAAATCAGCACAATTCCTGCGAGCAGTACGGTCAGCAGCATACTGCTACCCGAATTTCCTTGTCCGCCGGCAACTTTACTTTGGAAAAAATCAGTGAAAAAAGTACTCAGCCTGTCAAATTCAAGAATGAAGTTCAGACCGATCATGACCAGCAAAACAAGGACGTCAAATATCCTTTCAGCAACGACGGTACCAAAGCTCAGGTTGACGGGAATGCGTTCAAGCCGGTACAAGGTGCCGCACCGTGTGACTTCGCCCATTCGCGGTACAATGTAATTGGCAAAATAGCCTGTAAGAACGGAAATAATGCTGTTCCAGAGTCCGGGTTTATGTCCGAGCGGTTCCATCAGCATTCCCCAGCGCCACGCCCGTATAATATGCGCACAAAGCAGAAAAAAACAGGAAACAGCAATCCATCGCCAGTCCGACTCCGCAAATCTGTCCAGCATTTCTGCCAGATTGATATCTTTGAATACAAACCAGATCAGACCGCCTGCAAGCAGGAGCGATACTGCATAACGTAGAATATTTTTCATTGGCTGTGATATAGTGAATGTTAGTGCAAATAAAAATAAATCTACATTAAACTACCAACTGATTATTATGATCCGGAAAAACAATCATGGGTTTAAAGGTTTTTGCTTCTTCCTGCGACATGGAGCCGTAAGCGATAATGATAATAACATCGCCGATCTGGACTCTTCTTGCTGCTGCGCCGTTGAGGCATATCATTCCGCTTCCGCGCTCACCTTTAATGACATAGGTTACAAAACGTTCGCCGTTATTATTATTTACAATATGCACCTGTTCGTTTTCAACTAGTCCGGCGGCGTCAATAAGATCTTCATCAATTGTGATACTGCCGACATAATTCAATTCAGCCTGGGTTACTTTTACCCGGTGAATCTTCGATTTCATCATTGTTATTTGCATTTCCTTCTGGTCGGGATTCTGGTTAATCTGCATTAATTCCCAAAGTTACAGGAATAATATGCAGCCTTCAAAACATCAGTATGCTGCTTAGGGTTCCAATCCGTTCTCTGCCGGCATCGGGTATCAGGATGTGAAATGAAAACGGTACAGCCATGCGGGAATCAGCCGCTGTTCATGCATAAAGGATCTTTGGCCCGCCGGCACGCCATTATATTCCGGAGCTGATCCAGAGCATAAGTAATAATCCGGTTTTTGATGCTTTATCTTTATTATCAACTTTTTTCCATTAAAAGATCCAATGAGTACAGAAAATAAACCGAAGGATGTTTCTCGCCGTGACTTTTTACAAAAGAGTACGGCAGCGGCAATTGGCAGTTTTTTTATAGTTCCCCGTCATGTTTTAGGTAAAGGATATCGTGCACCGAGTGATAAACTGAACATTGCCGGAGTCGGGGTTGGAGGTAAAGGTTTTTCGGATACTAATAACGCATGGAACAAAGGAGCTGAAAATCTGGTCGCGTTATGCGATGTGGACTGGGGCCAGGCTAAAAAGAATTTTGAGCTGCATCCGGATGCCAAAAAATACAAGGATTTCCGCAAGATGTTCGACGAAATGGAAAAGGACATCGATGCGGTTACCGTTTCAACTACAGACCATATGCACGCCATTATTGCCATGGCAGCCATGCAGAGAGGGAAACACGTGTATGTTCAGAAGCCTTTAACGCACGATATTTACGAAGCGCGCATGCTGACCGAGGCTGCACGGAAATACAAGGTTGTAACGCAAATGGGAAATCAGGGCGCATCGAACCCTGCACAGACCCAGATGAAAGAATGGTTTAACAAAGGCCTGATCGGAAATGTGCATGAGGCGCACGTATGGACAAACCGCCCCGTATGGCCGCAGGGAATTCCGGTTCCAACCGGAAAGTTCGACGTGCCTTCGGATATTGACTGGGAACTTTGGGTCGGCTCGGCAGAGTGGGTGGATTACAACCCGGCATGGCATCCGTTCAAGTGGCGCGGCTGGTGGAATTTCGGAACGGGCGCTCTGGGCGATATGGGCTGTCACCTGATCGATCCGGCTTTCCGTACGCTCGGACTGGGTTATCCAACGGAACTGGAATGCAGCGTAGGACAGGTTTTTATCAAAGACTGGACTCCGGAATACATTCCCGAAGGCTGCCCGCCGTCTTCACGTGTGCAATTGAAATTTCCTGCCAATAAAATTAACAAATCCGAAGTTACGCTTACATGGCACGACGGTGGTTTGCGTCCTTTTCATCCGGAACTGATCCCGGCAAACGATCCGCTCGGAGAACCGGACAGCAGCAACGGCGTTCTGCTAATCGGTGAAAAAGGCGTAATGACCTGCGGTACTTACGGAGTGGATCCGAAAGTTTATCTGAAAGATGGTACCAAGCTGGAATACAAACAAGGCGATTTTGGTAACAAATACACGACGATGCCGGAATATGGCCATCATGTTTCCTGGTCGGACGCCTGCAAAGCCGGTTTTAACAGCAAGGAACACAAGGCACTTACATCTTCTTTCGATTACGCAGGTCCTTTGACTGAAACCGTTATCATGGGAAATCTCGGTATCCGCAGTTATAACCTGCGCGAAGCGAGAGCAGACGGAAAAGGATTTAATTATCCGGGCCGCAAGAAGCTGCTTTGGGATGGAAACAACATGAAAGTAACCAACTTCGACGGCGCAAACCAGTTTGTAAAACGCAAATACAGAGGCGACTGGAAATTGTCTTAAAATACAAGACATCCGTAACGCTGCAGCTTTTGCAGCGTTACGGATGTTTAAAAAACGATGTTGTCAATCAATCTTACCGGGCCGAGGAAAACGGCAATGCAAATGGCATTGCTTCCTTCCGGGCCAATGCGCTCTACGGATTGCAGCGTTTTAAGGTCAGCAATCTCTATGTAATCGAGTGTAAATTCTTTCATAGAAAGGAATTCACTTTTTGCGAGTTCAGTTACGTCATGAACCTGTTTGCCTGCGAGCAGGTTTTCTTTTGCTGATGTCAGCACTTTGTAAATGGCAGGAGCAATAGCTCTTTCAGCTTCATTAAGCCGCCGGTTTCTCGACGACATGGCCAGTCCGTCACGCTCGCGTACGGTTGGGCAAATAACGAGTTCCAGATCAAATGAAAGGTCCGCTACAAGCCTTTTGATAATGGAAACCTGCTGCAGATCTTTTTGGCCAAAATAAGCCTTATGCGGCCGGACGATATTAAAGAGCTTTGAAACCACAATTCCGACACCGTTGAAATGTCCCGGCCGGGAAGCGCCTTCCATAACCGTTTCAAGCGTTCCGAAATTAATTTTCAGCACCGCCTTTTCCGGGTACATTTCTTCGACAGTTGGCGCAAAAACAGCCGAGCAGCCGGCTTTTTCAAGCATGGCATAATCTTCTTCAGGCGTTCTGGGATATTTCAGAAGATCTTCGGGATTATTGAACTGCGTGGGGTTGACAAAGATGCTGCAAACCGTAATGTCAGTCTGCCGGATAGCACTTTCGATCAGTGAAATATGTCCTTCATGCAGGGCCCCCATGGTAGGAACAAGGCCGATGGTACGTTGCTGTAAAAGCTGCTGATCGAGGTAATTTCTGAGGCTTTTGACTGAAGTAAATACTTCCATTTAAAATATAAATCAGGGGCAGTAAGCAAATCCTTTCCTGTGCTTTTTAACCTGGGCAGGAACAACAGGCAGGATTCAAGAATATCTGAGGCAGGCAATCCCAATCTGAACGCAATATTACATTTAGTTTGGAATATCTTTTGAAAATGCGATTTTTTTTGTATAATTTTGCAAAACTTTTTTTCACAAACTGCTAAAAGGATCTATGGAGAAACTACGAATTTTGTATGTAGCCAGTGAAATCAATCCCTTCCTTCAAACCACAGATGTTGCCGATTACGTAAGAAAACTTCCTCAGGCAATGCAGGAACTAGGTGCAGAAATCAGAATTCTGGTTCCCCGTTTTGGTTTAATCAATGAGCGCAAAAACCGGCTTCATGAAGTAGTTCGACTGTCTGGAATAAATATTACTGTAGGAGATGAAGAAAAGCCGTTGATCATTAAAGTAGCTTCCATTCCGAATGCCAAGTTACAAGTCTATTTTATAGATAATGACGATTATTTTCACAGAAAGTCGGTATTCTTTGATAAAGAGAATAACTTTTTCGATGATAACGATGAGCGTGCCATTTTCTTTTGCAAAGGGGTGCTGGAAACGGTTAAGAAACTGGGATGGGCTCCGGATGTGGTACATTGTAATGACTGGATGACTGCTTTGATCCCGTTATATCTGAAAACCACTTACCGCAACGATCCGATGTTCAAGGATACGAAAAGTGTCTTTACGGTACATAACAATGCTTTTGATTACAAATTTGATGCGGATCTGCAAAGCAAGGCCAAAGCCATGGATGTAAGTGACGAGGCGTTGTCCCATCTTCATTCTGCAGATTTTGAAGGCTTTGTTAAAATCGGCTGTGCTTATGCGGATGCCGTTATCAAAGCGGACGATCACTGCAGCGAAAGCCTGAACCAGATTTTCAACAGTGCTCCGAAGCGTGTCGAGCTGGACGAGCACAATGAGAAATTCTCCGAGTCGTATTACAACCTGTATACAGACCTGATGAATTGATCCTGATAAAAAATCATAAAAAACGGCGGCTTCTTCAAGTCGCCGTTTTTTTGTGCCAAATTTTTTTTAGCGATGTGTTCGAACACTCTTGAAAGAATGGGTCAATTTCATTTTTCCGGGAAAATTTAGTTTGTGAGGCAAGCCTGATTCCTATTTATTTGCACATTCTCATATACATACACTTAAACTTACAACTTCAAATATGTGCGGAATTGTAGCTTACACCGGCAGCAGAGAAGCGTGCCATCTGATCCTGAAAGGTCTGAAAAGACTCGAATACCGTGGTTATGACAGTTCAGGAATTGCGCTGCTCGAAAATGGCGAGTTGAATATTTACAAGAAAAAAGGAAAAGTTGCCGATCTGGAAAGCCAGCTTTCTGAAAAGCCATTTTCCGCAACGACCGGAATCGGCCATACGCGCTGGGCCACACACGGCGAGCCTAATGATGTCAATGCACATCCTCATTTTTCCAACAACCGCAGACTTGCCATTATCCATAACGGAATTATTGAAAATTATGCGGCCATCAAGCAAAACCTGACGCAGAAAGGGCACGTTTTTCACAGCGATACCGATACAGAAGTTCTTATCCATTTCATTGAAGACATTCAGCAGGAAACCGGAAACGCTCTCGAGGCCGCAGTTCGTCTGGCTTTAAAGGAAGTAGTAGGTGCTTATGCCATTGTTGTCATGTCTGCGGATCATCCCGGCCAGCTGATCGCAGCCCGGAAAGGCAGCCCGCTTGTGATCGGCATTGGTGAAAACGAGTATTTTTTTGCTTCTGACGCTACGCCGATTATTGAATATACTAAAAATGTGGTTTATCTCGATGATTATGAAGTAGCAACCGTAAACCAGGGCAAACTGAGCATCCGGAATCTGGACAGTACAGAAACGGTTCCTTACATACAGCTGCTCGAAATGGAGCTGGATACGATTGAAAAAGGCGGTTATGACCATTTCATGATCAAAGAAATTTTTGAACAGCCCCGTTCCATTGCGGACAGCATGCGCGGAAGACTCCGGGCAGCGGACATGCATCTGCAACTGGGCGGACTCAACAATTATCTGGAAAAACTTGCCTGTGCCGAGCGGATTATTCTGGTAGGCTGCGGAACTTCATGGCATGCCGGACTCGTGGCCGAATATCTGTTTGAAGAACTTGCACGCATCAATGTGGAAGTGGAGTATGCATCCGAGTTCCGTTACCGCAATCCTGTTATTAGGGAAAATGACATGGTGATAGCCATTTCACAATCCGGAGAAACTGCGGACACGCTTGCTGCCATTGAACTTGCAAAATCAAAAGGAGCTACGATTTTCGGAGTATGCAATGTGGTCGGATCTTCTATTGCACGCGCCACGCACGCAGGCGCTTACACACATGCCGGTCCGGAAATAGGCGTGGCAAGTACAAAAGCTTTTACGGCGCAGGTAACCGTACTTACTTTGATCGCCATTGCCGTCGCCAGAAGGAAAAATACGATTTCGGAAGAAACTTACCGCCAGTTGCTCGGAGCGCTTGAAGCCATACCCGGCAAGGTGGAAAAAGTGTTTGAGCATGCTTCCCGGATCAAGGAAATTGCTTACATTTTTACTTATGCACGGAATTTTATTTACCTCGGCCGCGGCTTTAATTTTCCCGTAGCACTGGAAGGAGCACTTAAGCTGAAGGAAATTTCCTATATACATGCAGAAGGTTATCCCGCCGCCGAAATGAAGCACGGGCCGATTGCATTGATTGATGAAGATATGCCCGTTGTGTTTCTGGCAACCAGAGACAGTTCCTATGAAAAGATCGTTTCCAACATTCAGGAAGTGAAGGCAAGAAGAGGACGGGTTATTGCAATTGTAACGGAAGGAGATACTTTGATTCCGGAAATGGTCGATTTTGTGATTGAAGTTCCGGAAGTGCATGAAATCCTGACGCCGCTTGTTTCGGTGATTCCGTTGCAGCTGCTTTCCTATTACATTGCCGTCATGCGCGGAAGAAATGTAGACCAGCCCAGAAATCTTGCAAAATCGGTAACGGTAGAGTAGGCGGAAAATATTGTTGCATGCTTTTCGTTAATTTTGGGCGCTCATTTACCGGTTACTCAGCATGATATCAAAGCATTCCGTTTTATTGCTTGTCCTTTTTGTTTCTGTTACTATTTTTTCGTGTGGAAAAGAGGAGCAAAGTTATGCTCCGAAGCCAAAAGGCTATAACCGGATCGAACTCCCTGCGCATCAGTATCAGAAGCTTTTGCAGGAACATCCTTACAGCTTCGAATTTTCGAAATATGCAGTTGTTGTTCCGGATACTTTTCCAATGGCGGAAAAAGACTGGGTTTTTATCAATTACCCGCAGTTCAAAGCCAGTATTCAGCTGACTTACAAAACAATCCGGAACGATCCGAAACGATTGAGCGACTTTATAAATGATACGTACAAACTGACAAGCAAACACCAGATCCGGGCTTCATCCATTCAGGAACAGCGGGTTCTGACACAAAGCGGAAAAATGGCAATGCTGTTTAAAATAGAAGGAGATGTTCCAAGCCCTTATCAATTTTACATAACAGACAGCACGACGCATTTTTTAAGAGGCGCCATTTATTTCCCGACTGCAACAAAAAATGATTCGCTGGCTCCGGTTATCGATTATCTGCAGAAAGACATGCTTCAGCTTTTAAATACGCTGGAATGGAGATAAAATCCGGAACGATATTGCAGTGAAAATTGTAAGCATGTATCTTTGATATCATGCACCTCAGCTTCCTTACAGATTATGCCAAGAAAACCGCCAAAAAACCAGCTGCTTCTCGATTATTCGGTTCGTGGTGACAGGATTGTCCTGCATCTCGGAGAAACCGGGAGCCAGCAAGTGGGAAACCGGCTTTTTGAAGGTCTGGTGAATGGCGAATGGATGATTGAGCCGGCCGGTGAAGCTGCGGATATTTCCTATGCACAGGATATTCTAAATCAGATCGGGCATAAACTTCCTTATCCGGAGGTTGTCAAAATAGCTCAGATGCATGATGCAGATCCGGTATTCAAAGGATTTTCTGCCATTTTTGATCGGAAAGGCTGGATTTTTGTAAATGCGGCAGCGGACATTCATGAACGGAATTATCACATTCATCTGCTGGCTGTGTCACTTGGACTGCATGCTTCTTATGCCAACCCTGAAACGTTGCTGCAACGTTCCGAAAAGCTGATTTTTGATGTCATGCTTCCGTTTAAAGAAGTGGAGAGCTTTTTTCGTACAGGTATTTCCAGAATTCCGGCAAGTTTGGCCGCAGAAATTGCCGGATTCTTTAAAGTACCTTTTGCAATTGTTCTGAAGAGAGCTTTGTCACTGGAAATTATAACGGACGAACAATACCGCAGCTTTGTAAAGGTAAAGCCTGCCGTTCCTTCCAGACAGCGTGAACTCTTTGTTTCCAAGGAAGGCAATATGGACGATCTTGAGACGCAGCTATTTTCCCAGGGCCTGGAAGAATAACTTATTTAACAGAATTCAGGCTGCTCAGATCCGGCAAAGGACTTACGGAAGTCCAGCCGCCGTCTACAACAAGGCTTTGTCCGGTAATATGTCCTGAAAACGGTGAAAGCAGAAACAGCGCTGCATTGGCAATATCTTCGCAAATGGCCGGCCGGCCCATGGGCGTTATGGCGGACCAGATTTTCGGATAAGCCGGATCTTCGGCAAGTGTCCGTTCCGTAAGCGTTGCGCCCGGAGCTACTGTATTAATTGTAATCCCATGCGGGGAAAGTTCCAGTACCAGATTTTTGGCAAGCATTTCCAGGCCCGCTTTCGTCATCGCATACGCACCCAGAAACTGATGCGCCTGATGCCCGACAACTGAAGACATCAGCAGGATTCTTCCGCCTGATTTTTGCGACCGCATTTGCCGGGCTACTGCTTGGGTAAGCAGGAATGAACCCATCAGATTTACTTCCAGTACTTTTTTCAGGTTTTCCGCCGGGTATTCAAAGAAGTCCCCGAACAGCGTAATGCCTGCATTGGCAACGGTAATCGTCAGTTTTCCAAAGCAGCGCATGGCTTCATCCACCATGGCATCTATTACATCCTGCTTGGATGCGTCTCCGGCAAAAGCAATGCATTCGCCACCTTTGTCGCGGATCTTGCGTGCAGCATCGGCTGCCAGCGTTTCATTGGCGTCATTCAGGATAACACATGCGCCCTGGCAGGAAAGTTGCTTGGCAATTTCGAACCCGATTCCCTGACCGGCACCGGTAACAATGGCAGCCTGATTATCAAATAAGTGGCTATTCATTTTTGCTTTATGTTTTAAACTTTCCAGGATGCCTTATGCATCCCGGAAAACCTGCTAGTGTGAATCTCTTGTAACTTTATCGCCCGAACCGCCCCGCAGGAAGTCCAGATCTGCACCTTCGTGCGCCTGCATTACATGGTTTATATGAAGGTTAACGTAGCCGCGGCTATATCCCATATCCAGCGGTTTCCAGTATGCCCGCCGGTTGTTCAGTTCTTCATCGGAGACTTCCAGGTTCAGTTTTCTGTTTTCAACATCCAGCTCAATGATATCTCCATCCTGTACAAGCGCGAGCGTTCCGCCTACCGCTGCCTCCGGGGAAACATGCAAAACAACTGTTCCAAAACCCGTACCGCTCATGCGTCCGTCCGAAATGCGGATCATGTCCACAATTCCTTTTGCCAGGATTTTCTTGGGAAGTGACATATTTCCGACTTCCGGCATGCCGGGATAACCTTTCGGGCCTACGTTTTTAAGTACGAGAATGCAGTTTTCGTCCACATCGAGATCCGGATCGTCAAGCCGGTGTTTGTAATCATCAATATCTTCAAAAACAACAGCTCTTCCGCGGTGCTTCATCAATGCAGGATTTAACGACGCGGAAGGTTTGATAACAGCTCCGTGCTCACAAAGATTTCCTCTTACAACCGCCAGACCCGTCAGGTTTTTTACGGGTTCTTCAAGCGTTGCAATTACTTCCGGATTGTAGCATTCTGCCGTACTGCTGTTTTCGGCCATGGTTTTTCCATTTACCGTAATGACATCTTTATGCAGAAGACTGATCATTTCCTTGATCACAACGGGCAGGCCGCCGGCATAGTAAAAGTCCTCCATAAAATAGCCGCCCGACGGCTGAAGGTTCAGCAGCAGCGGAATTTTGGCGCAAAGGTCATTGAAATGATCCAGCGAAAGATCCACGCCGATCCTTCCGGCAATGGCCAGCAAATGGATTACAAAATTGGTAGAACCTCCGATGGCGGCATTCAGCATAATGGCATTCTCGAAAGCTTCTTTGGTCAGGATCTGCGACATGCGCAGGTCTTCATTTACCATCTGGACAATCCTTCTTCCGGATAAATGGGCAAGTACTTTTCGGCGGGAATCCGCAGCAGGAATTGCTGCATTTTCGGGCAAAGTGAGCCCAAGCGACTCCACCATACAGGCCATTGTAGAAGCCGTTCCCATCACGGCGCAATGTCCGTTGCTTCTGCACATGCAGGCTTCTGCCGTTGTGAGTTCTTCCTGCGATATTTCACCTTTCCGGTACATTTCACTGAACCGCCACACATCGCTTGTGCCGATGTTTGTTCCGCGGTATCTGCCGGTGAGCATCGGGCCGCCCGAAACGACAATCGTCGGAATGTCTACGCTTGCGGCGCCCATGACGAGCGAAGGAGTTGTTTTGTCACATCCGCAAAGCAGCACAACGCCGTCAATCGGATTGGCACGAATCGATTCTTCCACATCCATACTGGCCAGGTTGCGGTAAAGCATGGCCGTTGGCTTGATCAAGGTTTCTCCCAGCGACATCACAGGAAATTCGAGCGGAAAACCGCCGGCTTCCCAGACGCCGCGCTTTACAGATTCTGCAAGTTCACGAAAATGCCCGTTGCAAGGCGTTAGCTCTGAAAAAGTATTGCATATTCCGATCACGGGTCTTCCGTCAAATTCATCCGCAGGATAACCCTGATTTTTCATCCATGCCCTGTATATAAATCCGTCTTTTCCTGATTTGCCAAACCAGCCGCGGCTGCGTAACTTATTTTCTCCCATTAGTTGCCATCGTTTACATGTAAATAAGTAAAGGCCAACAGCAGTAAAATATAATTCCGGCAACCCTTTAAAATAAAAATTGTATATTCGTTTTGCACGTGCCCGGGATTGTCCATGATTTTGAAGAGAGATTATAAATTGTTGCTTTACTTGCTTTTACAGCTGTTTGCATTGCCTTCGTCCGCTCAGTACCAGAATGACAATTTTATTGAAAGATTGTTAAAAAAACATCCTGAAAGATTCTCCGAAATTCTTGATAACCCTGAAAAATACCAGGTTCAGATTCTTTACACCCGCATTGACCGCAACAAGAAAAACGAGCCGCATTTAACAACGCATGGCTATCGTGTCAACAGCTCCAACTATTTTTATCCTGCCAGTACAGTGAAATTATCGGCAGTAGTTCTGGCACTCGACAAGTTGAACCGTCTTGGAATTGACAAGTACACGCCGATGATTACACGGGCCGACAGGCCTGAACAAACGGCAGTTTCAAAGGATACGTCATCGGAAAACGGCTTGCCTTCGGTAGCGCATTATGCAAAGAAAATACTGCTTGCAAGCGATAACGATGCCTTTAACCGTCTTTATGAATTCATCGGACAAGAGGAATATAATGCATCCCTGCATCAAAAAGGCTACACCAATGTAAGGATTCTGCACCGGCTGGAATCGCCGCTCAGTGCTGAAGAAAACAGATATACCAATCCGGTCCGGTTTGAA
Organism: Dyadobacter sediminis; assembly: GCF_005860765.1. Classification (GTDB taxonomy): domain Bacteria; phylum Bacteroidota; class Bacteroidia; order Cytophagales; family Spirosomataceae; genus Dyadobacter; species Dyadobacter sediminis. Next base: position 413,416 of record NZ_VCEI01000028.1, read on the forward strand.
AAGGATGGAAAAGTAGTTTATGAGCAGCCGGCGCAGTATTGCAGTAAAGATTACAAATCTGAAAAGCCCGTTCTGAGAGGCAAAGGATATATAAAAAACGGAGAACTGATTAATGAACCTTTTGACTTTTCCTCTAAAAACTATTTTGCACTTGCAGAGCAGCACCGGCTTTTGCAGGCCATTATTTTTCCTGAACAGGTTCCCGTTGAACAACGCTTCAATTTAACCAGTGAAGATTACCGGTTTATATATCAGTATATGTCTCAATTTCCGGTGGAAACGAGTTTTCCTGCGAGTTACACGGATGATTATTACGACGGATATGTAAAGTTCCTGCTTTTTGGCGCAACAAAAACGCGTTTGCCAAGGCATATCCGGCTATTCAACAAATCCGGTGACGCATACGGCTATTTGCTCGACAATGCTTACATCGCTGATTTTGAAAAAGGAATTGAATTCATGCTGACAGCCGTTATTTACTGCAATGAAGACCAGATTTTCAACGACGACAAATACGAGTACGACAGCAAAGGTTTTCCTTTTATGGTCAATCTGGGAAAGACGATCTTTGAATATGAACTGAACCGCAAAAGAACGGTGAGGCCCGATTTAAGCCGGTATGAAGTGGAATATGATAAATAGAAAATCTCAGGAAACCCTGAATTTCAGTCTCGGCGCAATCTGGCAAATGTAGATATTAATAAGATGGCCGATAATCAGTAAGGCCGAACCCGCATAACTGAGCCAGGTAAAAACCGGGCTATAACTTTCCAGTATCAGCGAAACAGAAAATAAGGCCAAAGCACCCCAGAGCAATATGCGAACCGGCAAGGATTTATGATCGCGCGTGGCATAGTAAACCGCAATGCCGTTCACGATTATAAACAGGTAATCCAGAGAAAGCAAGCCTTCATGCGTATGAAACTTCTGCAGGAAACCGGAGCCGAATGCCAGTGCAGGCATAATCAGGCAATGTATGATGCACAATACAGAACCCAGAATTCCAAAATAGTCGGCCTTGCCATGTGAGTGTGTTGCTTTCATACCAGATACAATCATGTTGCAAAAATAAGGTTTTAGGTTTCAACATGCAACAGGGTTGCAAGATATTTTATTTTTGCCTTTACTTTTAACCTTTGTTAAAGATCCGAAAGTTCCGAACTTAGAACTTAACTTTGGCCGGAAAGGTTTTATAGTCACCACACAAGTAACTATTTGTTTTAAACAATGGAACAATTAAGAGAAATGCTTAAAGGACATCAGCTTCGCACGACAACTTGCCGGGAAGATGTACTTTCAACATTTATAAGCAAAAAGAATGCCCTTTCGCACGGTGACCTGGAAGGAATGCTGGGCGAAAATTATGATCGTGTGACGATTTACCGTACGCTGAAAACTTTTCTGGAAAAAGGGATTATACATAAAGTCCTTGATGATGAAGGCTTGCGTTATGCGCTTTGTTCACAGAGCTGCTCGGAGGAAAAGCATCAGCACGATCATATTCACTTCAAATGCAATGAATGCGGCGAAACCAACTGCATCGAAAACCTGCACATTCCTGCCGTGAAACTGCCGGAAGGTTACATACCGGAAAACTTTAATTTGCTGATTCAGGGAACCTGCCCGAAATGCAAATCGTAGCTGCCATTATTTAACAGTTAACGTAAAATCAAGGTTTACGTCATCGCTTCCCGGCACAGCTGAACCGTTTTTGGTGCCTGGCTGGTGACGAAGCTGTACTTTTAGCTTGCCGGTTCCGGCTGCACCTGTAAGCGCCTCGCCTTTCAGTCCAATGTTGAAATTGTTGGCATCTTTATCGCCGTAAGTATAAGTAAGCAGGGTAGCAGGAGCAGGCGTGTAAATCAGCAGATGCTCCTCCGCTTTTTCCTGAATTTCTTCAGTAACGTCTTCGGCCGGCGTTTTACTTTCATCCTTCATTTCTACTGTCAGCGTGTAAGCCGTATTCGGTTTCAGCAAAATAGTGTCAAACTGGACCGGAGCATTGCCGCCGTCGCCGTCTGTATCCTTGTAGGAAAATGTATTTACCGTAGTCGTTCCTTTTTCTGCAAATTTTAGAGTAATCGTTGTAATCAGTTCATTTTCATCATCAGGCTCCACGTTTTCTCCTGCATCTTTGCATTGGGTAAAAGTCAATGCTGTGAATAAAAGCAAAGCCAACGTCCGTTTTTGGTTCATTTTCATAATCAAGGTTTATATTTGGTTAAGATTCTTAAGCTCCGAAACTGTATTTGAAGCGTATGGATATATTCCGGCCCATTTCGTCAGCATAGTAACGGAAGCGGTTCAGGTAATCCCGGTAAGCTGTATTGAACAGGTTCTGAACGGTAATGCCCGTTTCAAGCTGATGTTTGTTTGAAAGCTGTATGGACGAGCCGGCCTGGATGGTCCAGATTGAGTAAGCTTTGGGCGGTGGTGCAAAATCACTTTCCGCAGGAACCCGTTTTTGTCTTGCTACAAATAAATTTCCTGCCGAAATATAAGTCTGATGCCAGTTTCCAAAATCCGGCAGATCGTATTTCAGCTGATTATCAATCCGGTTTGCCGGAATCATGACGAGGTAATTATCATTGCGGCGGTCATATGCCTGAAGATAACTCAGCTTGCTGCTGAAAGTCGTCGTTTTAACAAATTTCCAGCTTGCGGAAACATCCACTCCTTTGAAAGTCGCGTCCGTTTGCGTGTATTTGAAATAAGGAAAAGCGCCCCGGATCGTCAGAATCGGTTCCGGTTGCGGTTTCAGATAAATATAATCCGAGATAAAATTATAATATCCGCCAACTTCAAAAGTCAGTCTTTCGCCGGCATACTTTACACTTCCGATTGTATTAACGGCCATTTCAGGCTGTAAGGAAGCATCGCCTTTTTCATAAGCTGCGGCTCCGTGATGCACACCGTCGCTGAAAAGCTCGCTTACATTCGGTGCCCGCCATGCCGTTCCGGCGTTTAATCTTGCAGAAAGACGTCCTGAAAAATTCTTTGTTGCGCCGAGCGTTCCTGAAAAGTTTTTAAAATCAAAGTCGTCCGATAATTTTTCCTTGCTGACAATCCGGTATGTTTTCAGTTTGCGGTAATCGTACCGTACGCCTGCTTCCAGTTCCCAGCTGTTTTTAACCAGTCTTTCCATCCAGAAAACACCGATATTGAACTGGTTAAAATTAGGAATCAACGGCCTTCCGCTCATCAGATTGTACTGATACAATGTACTTACGCCCACTTGTCCGGCCAGTTTCCCGGCAATGGGTTTATGATCCCAGACGATATCATTGGTCAGCGTGGATAATTTAAATGTGAGCTCCGGATGGTTCAAAGCCGCTATGGAATCATTTCTGGAACGGTGCAGATCATATTCGTTCCGGTTGTTGATCTGCCGTGCAGCAGTCCACTGAATTTTGTTGCCGTTCTGAAAATGATAATGCGTTTCTGCTTTGATGAGGTCATGCGTAACATTCTGGTTTGGCCTTGCAATGGCGTAGCTGAAACCGGATTTTATAAAAGGTTCTCCATTTTTGATAACGTTCAGCAAGTCCGTTACGCTGCCAATATGAGAACCGGAGAAAATACCGATTTTTGTGTCAAAACGGCTGTAAAACAAATCAATTCCAAAACCTTTGTTGCGGTAACCGGCTGCAAGTGAGAAGTTGTTTTCATTGGTTCCGGTATTATCCAGATAATAGTCCGGCGTTCTGATATTTCCGCTTTTCTTGATTGTTCCCTGCGCCCGCCAGCCAAAACCTTTGAGCGTTTTTATGCCGCCCTGCACAGTTCCCGACAAAACACCCTGACGGCCGTTTGAAAAACCGACGGTATTCAGTTCACTGCTCAGCGGTTTGTCAAAAGGAAGTTCTTCAGGTTCCACCAGAATGACGCCGCCGATTGCATCCGAACCGTAACGTACGCCTGCAGCGCCTTTTACAACCGAAAGCCGCGTTGCTATAAACGGATCAATTTCGGGCGCATGTTCCGAGCCCCATTGCTGGCCTTCCTGCCGCACGCCGTTGTTCATGATCAGAACGCGGTTACTGTGTAGCCCGTGAATGACCGGTTTGGAAATGGAAGATCCGGTTTGTAATGAAGTTACGCCGGGCAATCCTTTCAGGCTTTCGGCCAGACTTTTGCCTCTTGTATTTTCAAGCTCGTTTCCACTGATCGTACTCAGGGGCTGCGAAGCAGGAGTATCTGAACGGTGCGCTGTTATTTCAACATCTTTCAAATGAATTTCCTGTTCCTGAAGACTGAAGTCTTCAATATGGCCGGATGTCAGATCAATGGTCTGCCTGAACGCGCTATAACCGACAATCCTACATTCCAGCGTATACGTTCCGGGACACAGATCACGCAATTCATAACGGCCTTTTTCATCTGTAAAAACCCCGCTGTTTTGTCCGATGATTAAAACGGTTGCGCCAATTACCGGCTGGCTGGAATGTTTGTCTCTGACCACACCTTTTACAAAGCAGGCGCAATTGCTGTTTTGCCCAAAGACGGAAACCGAAAATAAAATCAGTAAGAAGCTGTATACAAGCTTGTTAAATAATTTACATTTGGTCTTTACAGTTGAGATGCCGGGAAAACTCATTCTAATGTATGTTACAATGTTGCAAACATACAATCATTGCAACTATGTTGCAAGAAGAATTCTGAAGTATTTTGTTATTTTAAGTCCAATCTGGCGCCTGAAACTTAACTTTGTCCATTATTAGGCGTTTCCTTTTTCCTGCTTTGTCTGATCTTCTTATTGCAAAAATCGTTTTAATGCCGCCGCTGATTGCAGGCGTAACGCTGGCAGTCCGAAAGTGGGGCGAGGGAATTGGCGGATTGATCGGCGGATTTCCATGGGTTGCAGGCCCGATTTCCTTTTTTATTGCCTTGGAGCACGGCGCATTGTTTGCTGCTTCCACCGTCACTTCCGCTTTGCTGGGATCCATCGGAACCACATTGTTTGCACTGGTTTATGCGCTTGTAGCTTCCAGGTTTTCCTGGCTGCCGACGGTTTTGATCAGCTATGCAGCATTTTTTGCCGTTGCCTTTTTATCTCTTGGACGTACGGTTTCACTGCCCGCAGCTGCCGGCCTGAATTTGCTTGTGCTTACATTTGTCCTTTATTTCTTTCCGAAATCCCGGCCTGTAACAGAAACAAAAAAGCAGCCTTTGTACGACATTCCGTTAAGGATGCTTGTGGCTACGTTTTTTGTCGTTTTGCTGACGCAGGCCGCGGATTATCTCGGCCCGACTTGGAGCGGAATTTTAACGCCTTTCCCGATCATGACTTCTACGCTGGCTGTTTTTACACATGCACAGCGCGGCGCCGATGCGGCAAGCCGGGTATTGCACGGACTTTTACTCGCGAGTTACGGATTTGTAGTATTTCTGATTGGCGTTTCCTGGCTTGTTCCTCAAATTCCGATCGGTCCAGCTTATTCAATTTTGATGATTGTTACGATGATCGTCAATTTTGTGACGATCAGGGTTGTCAAGGAATAATGGTGAGTTAAAGGAATTCAGACTCGTTCCAGTTTTACCGGATATGTTTTCTTTGCATTCCACTGGCAAACGTAGATGTTTTCGTCTGTGTCGACACAGACGTCGTGACAATGCATAAAAATCGGCTTTTCCTGAAGCATGAGCTGCAATTCTCCGTTTCTGTATTCCGGTTGGGTTCCGCCGGGATTGGAAATGACCTTGTTATTTTTGTCCAGAATCGTTACAAAACCCGAGTTCGGAGTCTGATTCAAATAGCGCAGTCTGGACCAGCAGACACCGGCAAAGAGCTGCTCTCCTTTAAAAACCGGCCGGCATACAAAAGCGCCCGGCAGAAAAATAGTACTCAGATATTTGCCGTCCAGCGTAAACCGCTTGAATGCATTATGTGCTCTCGAGGTTATTAAGAGCGTCGGATTGGATTTGTCACGGTAATCAATGGCAATTCCATGCGCTGTTGAAAATTGTGCATCCAAATCGCCTGAACCGCCGAATTTGTCTATGAATTCACCTTTTGGCGTATATCTCAAAATCCATTGGGAACCATACCCGTCGGCAACATAAATGGTTCCGTCGGGCCCGATCGCACTTTCTGTAGGCTTGAAAGCATCGCTTTCCTTGTATGCGCCAACCTTTGAAGGATGTTCTATGGTCAGCAGGATTTTACCTTTCAGATCGGTTTTAAAGACTTTTCCGATATTCGGATCGCAGATAAACAGAAATTCTTCTCCGTTTGCATTCCATAACGTAAGCCCGTGGCCGCCCGGAAACTCATGTCCCCAGGATTCAAGCAGCTTGCCCGAACGATCATAAACCAGAATATTGTTTTTGATCTCGTCGCCTACCATAATCAGCCTTCCCTTACTGTCCTGAACCATCTCATGACAGTTATTGACAGGGAATTTGGAAGCATCCAGATTTCCCCAGCCCTGATGAACCTTATATTGGTAAGATCCGTGGCCAATGGTTTCACCGTCCGGTTTTGGTTTTGCTTTCAGAATATAGAATGGCTTGAACGTTACGGCGGCAGCGGTAAGTGCTGCTATTTTGGAAAAATGACGACGGGATTGTTTTTCTGCCATAAAAAATCTTTTTTACAAAAGACATGACATACTTTTTCTTACTATTTGCAATGCAGCGGAATTTTCATTATTCCGGTTTTAACTTGCAGAATAACGTTTTCCATAGCGGTTCAGCCAATCCATCAATCTGTTTACATCCTGCATTTTAAACAATTCACTGCCGGCATTCATGGTTGCAGCTGTTCCGCAGGCAACGCCCATACGTACAGCTTCCCGGAAAGATTTGCCTTGATAAAGTGTCCAGATTATGCCTGCAAGCATGCTGTCGCCCGCACCCACCGTACTTTTGGGCTGAACCGGAGGCGCAGGAATGTGCTCCACCTGATCTTCGGTTACGAGCATGGCACCCATGGCACCCATGGAAACGACAACGACTTCACATTGGCCTCTGATAATCAATGCGCGGGCAGCATCGTCCACTTCGTCCATTTCCAGCTTGTCAACGCCTACAAGTTCACTAAGTTCTGTAATATTCGGTTTCAGCAAGTATACGCCCGCTTCTGTGGCATACCTCAGTGCATCTCCGGAAGTGTCGGCTATGAATTTTGCTCCCTGTTTATGCGCGATTTTGGCAATTTCACCATAAAAATCTGCGGGTACGCCGGGTGGAAGGCTGCCGCTGGCAATGATATAGGCAGGTTTCGGATCAAGCTCTTCCATAGTTTCCAGAATAGAGCGGACTTCAGTCGGCATCATTTCAGTGCCCGGCATTCCGAACCGGTACTGAAAGCCGGTACTGGTTTCCAGTACATGAAAGTTTTCTCTTGTCCATTGCTTGGTTTCAATCACCATCGTTCCGACGCCCTCGGCTTTAACGAGCTTGTGAAGCCTGTGGCCGGTCGGGCCACCGATGGTAAAAATGGCAACAGGATTTCCGCCCAGCCGGTGAATGGCCTTCGCCACGTTGATCCCGCCGCCGCCAGCTTCAAAATTCGGTGCGTCACAACGAAGTTTATTGTCAGGCACAATGCGTGCTACATTGGAACTTTTGTCAAGAGCAGGATTTATTGTAAGCGTTACAATGGGTCCGGTAGCCATAAAAATAAAGTTATCTGTTCGCAGGTTAATAGGATGAAATTACGCTAATAAAATAAAAAAAACTGTTTTTACAGCTTTCATTACGAATTCTTCACGGAACAATGCAATTGGTAACCCGAAAAATTGCTGCGTAAAACAAAAGCCCTCTGTATTTATCTACCAAATACAGAGGGCTTTTGTTGTAAAACGAGCTGATTAAGCAACAGACCGGAGAAGCGACATGGACGACTTTTCAAACTTGTCTTTTGCGTAATCCAGCGAAAGCGTAAATTCTTTGATGTCTTTCTGCGAAGGAAGGTCAAACATGGCATCCGTCATAATGGATTCGCAGATGGAACGCAATCCGCGTGCGCCGAGTTTGTAGCTCATTGCCTGATCCACAATAAAGTCCAGAACTTCCTCTTCGAAATGTAACGTAATACCTTCCATCGCGAACAACTTGCTGTATTGTTTTACCAAAGCATTTTTAGGCTCTGTAAGGATGCGGCGAAGTGTTTCACGATCCAGCGGGTTCAAATGTGTAAGTACCGGAAGTCGGCCGATCAGCTCAGGAATCAATCCGAAAGATTTAAGGTCCATGGCTGTTACATAGCGCATCAGATTGCCTTTATCAAATATTTCAATGATTCTGTTGTCGCCGGAAAAACCGATCGGACGCGTGTTGATCCGTTTTCCGATATGGCGCTCGATTCCGTCAAAAGCACCGCCGCAGATGAAAAGAATATTCTCCGTGTTCAGTGTAATCATTTTCTGATCCGGATGCTTGCGGCCACCCTGAGGCGGAACGTTCACAATTGAACCTTCCAGTAATTTGAGCAAAGCCTGCTGCACACCTTCACCGCTGACATCACGCGTAATCGAAGGATTGTCCGATTTACGGGCAATTTTATCAATCTCGTCAATGTAAACGATTCCTCTTTCAGCTGCTTCCACGTTATAATCTGCTGCCTGCAGCAAACGCGTAAGAATGGTTTCAACATCTTCTCCGACATAACCGGCTTCCGTAACAACCGTTGCATCCGCAACGCAAAAAGGAACCTGAAGAATGCGTGCGATAGATTTGGCAAGATACGTTTTCCCGGTTCCGGTTTCGCCCACCATAATGATATTTGATTTTTCTATCACCACATCGTCATCCGTATGAAGCTGGTTCAGGCGTTTGTAGTGATTATAGACCGCAACAGCCAGCGAACGCTTTGCTTCGTCCTGTCCGATTACATATTGTTCGAGAAAATGCTTGATTTCAGCAGGCGGGATCGGTTTAAGCTTGGGCAGCTTTGTTTTCTTTTCTTTTTTATCCTCCTTTGATCCTAACTCCTCACTAATTACCTGATGTCCCTGTGCAATGCAGTGATTACAAATATGTGCATCTATTCCGGAGAGTAATAAATCTACTTCGTTTTTCTTACGTCCGCAGAACGAACAACTTACTTGTGCCATTGATTCGATATAAACAGTTATTAATTTTTCCGTTTCACCTTTGCAGAAAATAGCCTGGCCGGAAAATCATGTTAACAAGAAGACGAAAATTAATGTTTCAAAATCCGCCTCATAGTTTTTCATTTATATTAAAGTGATTCTCAAAAAACCCGTTTGATATAAATGATTTTTGGTGCTTAGACTGAAAACAGAATAACTTTTTGGTTATTGTTATATGCTATAACTTAATTTGCCTTTGTACAAATTTCCAACTTTTTAACCGGCTTACCAAATACCGTACAAGCCACAAAATAAAAACCGTCCTGTTCCGAAGCAACAGGACGGTTTTTATTTTCAATAAATTCGCATTATTTATCTCTTGTCAATACTTCGTCGATCAGTCCGTATTCTTTCGCTTCAATCGCACGCAGCCATTTGTCACGGTCCGAATCCAGGCCGATCTGCTCAGGCGTTTGTCCGGTATGATGTGCCAGGATTTCATACAGTTCGTGACGCAGCTTTACAATTTCACGCGTTGTAATTTCGATATCTACCGAAGTTCCCTGCGCTCCGCCGGATGGCTGGTGAATCATTACACGGGCATGCGGAAGCGCGGAACGCTTGCCGGCAGCACCGCCCGCCAGCAATACAGCGCCCATGGATGCCGCAAGGCTCGTACAAACTGTTGCAACGTCCGGACGTACATACTGCATGGTATCATAAATACCCAAACCTGCGTAAACAGAACCGCCCGGGCTGTTTATATACATCAGAATATCTTTTTTGGCATCTGCAGATTCGAGAAAAAGAAGCTGGGCAACAATAATATTGGCAATATTGTCATCCACTCCGGTTCCCATAAATATAATGCGGTCGGCCATAAGGCGTGAAAATACGTCCACTTCACGGAAGTTCATCGGGCGCTCTTCAATGACCGAACGGGTCATGTTTTCAACTGTATGGTTTACGTAACCGTCCACTGTAAGACCGTTCATGCCAAGGTGATGAACGGCATATTTTCTAAATTCATTTCCGTAGTTCATGAATAAACTTTAATTTAATTTACATTTAATAGGTAAATGACTGAAAGAACAAAAAGCAATATAGGTTAGTTTCTATACATTAATGATGTGCATTTATTCTTTGACTTTTACAAAATTGACTAAATCATTGAATAATCCTTGTCAATGCTGGTGATAAATTATCGAAAATTGCGACAGTCACCTGTAAAAGATGTCATTACATTGTGTAACAAATTGTCCTGAAACAGTAAAATACAGATATGCTATGAATATTGCATCTCATTTATCCGAAAGAATCCGTCAGATCCGATTGCAAAAAGGCCTTTCTCAGGAAAATATGGCTGATATGCTCGGATTGTCCACAACGGCATACGGCGACCTGGAAAGAGGCCGCACGGAACTGTCGGTTTCCCGTCTTGAAAATATTGCCCGGTTACTCGATGTTCCGTTGTCCGGACTGCTCGGCCTAGAATCCGCAACGATGTCGGAAACCGAATGGCTGCGCCAGGAAAATACAAGGCTTCTGGCTGCAAACAGCAGGTTACAGCATGAACTGGAACAATGGAAACTGAAATTCAGGCAATGGTTCGGAGAAGGAATGATACGGGAAATAGGGCAGCAGCGCGAACGGATCGGCTTCTAAAAAAAACACCGCCCCGAATTTGAATCCGGGACGGTGAAAAAAAAGTTTTTATAAATACTCAGATCAAGCTTCTGTAGTTTCTCCTTTGGCCAGTTTCTCAAATTCGCTGATTTCGATAGTCTGTTCATCGGTAGCAACCTGACTGCGGATCAGATCCAGAATTTTATTATCGAAAACCTGATTGAAAACGTTGGTATAATTGTCACGTTCCTTGTCGGCCAAATAGCCTTGCGCAACGCGGTCAATGGTTTCTTTCATGTTGTCGTCGTCGCCGTAGATGCCAAACTGGCCTTTTACCATTTCGCGTGTGAAGTCCAGAATTTCAGGATACTCAACCTTTACGCTTTCCTTGTCGGCAATCTTGTTTTTGATCAGGCTCAGTTTCAAAGATTTCTGGAAATCTTCAAATTGTTCTTCAATTTGCTCACGGGTAAATTTGCCTTCATTGGTGCGTTCCAGCCAATCTTTCAGGAACTCGCCCGGAAGATCAATGGAAATGCTGTTCAGTAAAGCCTGCTCGATGTCGCGGCGGAGCAATGCTTCCGTTTCGCGTTCGTAGTTGCTTTTTATAATTTCCAGTACTTTCTCGTTGAATTGCTCTTCGTTTTCAACCTGGCCCGGCCCCAGAACTTTGTCGAAAAATTCCTGATTGATTTCTGACGGTTCCTGACGCGTAATATCTTCGACGATCAGCGTATATTCTCCCGAAAGCGTTTCGATATCTTCTTTTTTCTTGCCGGTTACATGTGCAATCGCTGCTTCGTCAACGAAAGTATCCTGAATATCGAAAGTAATGACATCGCCTTTTTTGATGCCTATGAATTTAGCCTGGCTTTCTTCTTTTACCTGTTTGGTAGGAATGGCGGTACGTGTCGTAAATTCAGACGATTCCTGTTTCAGTTCCCCGAAGACCATATCACCGGCTTCGCTTGTTTCCGGATGTGCATTTTCAGCAAATCTTTCACGCAGGCTGTCGATTGTTTTGGTCAGCTCATTATCGTCAACATGAATTGTGTAACGCTTTACTGCCGGAAGTTCGCTCAGGTTTACTTCAAAATCGGAAGCAACGCCCAGGTTATAGCTGAACTCAAAACCATTCGGATTGTCCCAGTTTACAGCTTCGGCTTTATCGCGGTCTGGAACCGGGTCGCCTACGACCTGCAGTTTGTTTTCTCTGATGTAGTTGCTTACCGCGTTGCTCAGAAGACTGTTGACCTCATCAACCAGAATGCTTTTTCCATACATGCGCTGAATGACATGTGACGGTACTTTTCCCGGGCGAAATCCTTTCAAATTAACGCGTTTAGAATAATCCTTTATGGTTTTATCAACTTTTGGCTGATAATCATCCTTGGTTAGCGTTACTTTGAGAGAGGCTAATGTAGGTGAATTTTTTTCTAACAAAACTTCCATGAGTCGCTTGTGATATATTGGTAAGTACCTTTTAGATTAACAGAAAAAATAAAAATGCCCTCAAAACGATGTCCTGAGGGCATTTGACGGGTTTTACTACGGAGCAATCCATTTTTCTGAAAAAACAGGAATCTGACGCCCCGTCATTCCCTTGTTATTTGTACGGGCGGAGGGAATCGAACCCCCACGCCTTGCGGCACTAGATCCTAAGTCTAGCACGTCTACCAGTTCCGCCACGCCCGCTTGCTTATTTCCTTTTTGCAACGCCTATCGTTGAATTGGGAGTGCAAAGGTATTTTAATTTTTTATATACATGCAAGTTTTTTTAAAAATTTTATCTTTTGGTAAAATGATATTGAAGAATGTCACTAAAATTTGTTATTTTGGTGAAGCATACTAATTAAATAAAGAAGTGGAGCAACTCGTTGAATCCCTCACCATTGATCTGGAGCAGGAGCGAAAGGATATTCTTAAGAAATACCGTAGATTGTTACGGACAGCAAAACCTTTTTTAAAGGATAATGATGCGAAATTAATCAAAAAAGCTTTTTACACTTCCGTCGATGCGCATAAAGACATGCGCCGCCGGTCGGGAGAACCATACATTTATCATCCGCTGGCCGTTGCCCAGATTGTCGTGGAAGAAATCGGGCTGGGTACGACGGGCATCGTGGCGGCATTGCTTCATGACGTTGTCGAGGATACCGACATGCGCATTGAGGATATCGAACGTCTTTTCGGTAAGAAAGTAGCCAAAATCATTGACGGCCTGACCAAAATTTCAGGCAGGTTTGAATACGGAACTTCCCAGCAGGCGGAAAATTTCCGGAAAATGCTGCTTACGCTTTCGGACGACGTAAGGGTTATTCTGGTAAAACTGGCGGACAGGCTGCATAATATGCGGACGCTGGACAGCATGCCGCGCGACAAACAGCTGAAGATCGCTTCCGAAACGATTTTTATCTATGCCCCGCTGGCGCACAGGCTCGGATTGTACAGCATCAAATCCGAACTGGAAGAACTGTACCTCAAATACACCGAACCGCAGGAATACCGCGCGATTGCCAGAAAATTACGGGAAACAAAAGGCATTCGTGACCGGTTTATCGCCAAATTCATGGAGCCGATTGCGCAGGATCTGGAATCTGCCGGACTGAATTTTATCCTGAAAGGCCGTCCGAAATCCATTTATTCCATCTGGAATAAGATGCGCAAGCAGAACAAGCCCTTTGAGGAAATATATGACCTTTTTGCCATCCGGATCGTGCTGGAATCCACAGCTGAAAATGACCGTGAAAAGGCAATCTGCTGGCAGGCATACTCGATCGTAACGGATCATTACAAGCCCAATCCGGACCGTTTGAAAGACTTTCTAAGCACGCCGCGCGCCAACGGATACCAATCGCTGCACTCGACGGTGATGAGCAAAAGCGGACAGTGGGTGGAAGTGCAGATCCGTACGACACGCATGGACGAGATTGCGGAAAAAGGCTATGCGGCACACTGGAAATACAAAGGCAACGATACCAAAGTGCGCGGCAACATTGAACAATGGATTACGCAGGTACGGGAAACGCTGGAAAACGGTTTCGGCGACAAAACGGCAGCCATTGAATTTCTGGATGAATTCCGGAGCAATCTTTTCAATGAGGAAGTTTTTGTTTTTACGCCCAAAGGAGAACTGAAAGTACTGCAGAGCGGCTCAACCGCGCTGGATTTTGCCTTTGATATTCACTCGGAAGTCGGTGCGCACTGCATGGCGGCAAAAGTGGGCGGGATTCTGGTTCCGATCAGTTATGTGCTGAACAACGGCGATCAGATCGAGATCATTACGAGCAGCAAGCAAAAACCCAATGAAGACTGGCTTCGTATCGTCGTCACTTCCAAGGCAAGGGCCAGAATCAAGGATTTTCTGAAAGAAGACAACCGCCGTCACGAAACGGACGGAAGGCAAATGGTCGAGAAAAAGCTGAAAGTGCTCGGCATAGACCTTAATGCCGAAGTAACCAATCAGCTGCGGGCTTTCTTTGAATGTAAAACGGCTGCCGACTTTTTTTACCGGATCGGAAAAGGGTATATCCATCTCGACGAATTAAAAAGGTTCAAGAAAGACAAAGAGGCAAAGGAACGAAAAGTCTCGGATAACAATGCTGCTGCAAATGCCGCACAGGCGCCTGCAAGCGACGGAAAAACGCTCACCAAATACCTGAAACACATTCATGGCGACCGTGCTGACAGCGACACGCTTCTGATCGGCGACGACATGGACAAAATTGATTACAAACTGGCCCAATGCTGCAATCCGATTGCCGGTGACGACGTTTTCGGTTTTGTAACGATCAACGAAGGCATCAAAATTCATAGAACCACTTGTCCGAACGCTGCGGAGCTGATGTCCAAGCATGTAAACCGCATTATCAAGGCAAAATGGGAATCCGGAAAAGAAGAAGCATTTCTGGCCGGTCTTTACCTTTCCGGAACTGACCGCGTAGGGCTTGTCAATGACGTGACAAGGATTATTTCCAATGAGCTGCACATCAATATGCGGGGACTGACGATTGATACCAAAGACGGCGTTTTTAAAGGCGATATCAAGCTTTATGTGCAGGATACCATGCACCTGGACATGCTGATCAATAAACTGGAAGAAGTAGAAGGCGTGTACAATGTGCAGCGTTTCGATACGAATCTGAATGCCAAGTAGCTTCTTTGAACGATTCTGTTTCTGCCGTGTTTATGAATTGTTACCGGTAAGGCAGTAACAGGAAGACTGTCGAAGTAACTGTGATTTAAGTAAAAAAGCGTATTTTCGCGCAAGAATATTAAAGATATGCCACAAGCCAGCAAACCGAATTTTGAAGCCGCAAAGAAAATCCTGACGGCTTACCTGGAAAACAAGGGACTTCGTAAAACGCCTGAGCGTTTTGCGATATTGGAGGAGATTTATACCCGGGAAGATCATTTTGATGTGGATGAACTTTACATCAGCATGAAAAACAAACGCTACCGGGTCAGTCGTGCAACTGTTTACAATACGCTTGACGTCCTGGTTGATTGTGACTTGGTTACCAAACACCAGTTCGGTAAAAACCTGGCACAGTTTGAAAAATCATACGGCAACAAGCAGCACGATCACCTGATTTGTACGGATTGTCATAAAGTAATGGAATTCTGCGATCCAAGGATTCAATCTATTCAGAACATGGTTGGTGAAATGCTGAATTTCAGCGTGATGCATCACTCTCTGATTTTTTACGGAAACTGCACCAAAGAAAACTGCCAGAACAGGAACGAGATTTCCAAGGAGCCGACGGCAGTTTACGAGGACAGATAAACGGATTCATACCGGAACAGACTGCTTATTTCAGGTCGTTCCAACCTTACCATATTTATTTCAGTAATCAAAAATTGAATGAAAGTTGACGTATTACTTGGTCTTCAGTGGGGAGACGAGGGAAAAGGTAAAATTGTGGATGTACTTGCACCACGTTATCAGGTCGTAGCCCGGTTTCAGGGTGGCCCGAATGCAGGGCATACACTTGAATTTGACGGTATCAAGCACGTTTTACATCAGATTCCTTCCGGAATTTTTCGTAGTGATATCCAGAATATCATCGGTAACGGCGTTGTGCTGGATCCGATCGTGTTCAAAAGGGAAATCGACAATCTCGCCAAATATAATCTGGACCTGATCAGCAATCTCTTTGTGTCAAAAAAGGCGTCATTGATCCTTCCGACGCATGCCTTGCTGGATGCTGCCTACGAACGTTCCAAAGGCGATTCCAAAATCGGTTCAACGCTGCGTGGCATCGGACCGACTTATCAGGATAAAATAGCGAGATTGGGCCTCAGAGTAGGCGATATTTTATCACCGCGATTTGCAGACAAGTACAAAAAACTCGTTGATGCGCATAAAGTAATTCTTGATTTTTATTCTTTTGATTACGCTGATCTGTTACCGGCAGCAGAAGAAAACTTCTTCGCAGCAATTGAATTCATGAAGCAGTTTACACTTGTAGACAGCGAATATGTAGTTAATGATGCACTGACAGAAGGTAAAACGGTTCTGGCAGAAGGAGCACAAGGCTCTTTGCTTGACATTGATTTCGGTTCGTATCCGTTTGTGACCAGTTCCACAACCATGACGGCAGGCGCATGTACAGGTCTTGGAATCGCGCCAAGTCAGGTAGGAGAGGTTTTCGGGATTTTCAAAGCTTATTGTACCCGTGTCGGAAGCGGGCCTTTTCCAACGGAACTGCTGGAGGAAACCGGTGAAAAAATGCGTCAGGAAGGACGTGAGTTCGGTGCTACAACGGGTCGTCCCCGCCGCTGCGGCTGGCTGGATCTTCCTGCACTGAAATATGCCATTATGATCAACGGTGTTACACAGCTGATCATGATGAAAGTGGACGTTCTCACCATTTTTGATTCCATCAAGGTTTGTACGGATTACCGCTTGCCGGACGGATCACTTACGAATCATCTTCCGTATGACTTGTGCGATGAAACTGTCACGCCTGTTTACAAAGAATTTGCAGGATGGCAGCAATCGCTGGACGGCATTCACGATTTTGAAGCAATCCCGGATGCATTAATGGCTTACGTGAAATTCCTGGAAGAAGAGCTTAAACTGCCGATTACGTTTATTTCGACCGGCCCGGACAGAGAAGCGCTCATCAGCCGCGAAACTTCTGCACTTTTAAGTTAAGTACCGGAGTAAATACCGAAACGGATTCATATTCCATTTGTCAGCCCCAACGGAGCCGGAAACATTCGCACTCTGTTCGGGCTGACCATTTTTCAGGCAAGCAAATTCAGAACATCTTCGCGGGAAAGTGATTTTATAAACCCGTCTTCGTTGGATATCAGGTCGTCTGCAAGCTGCTTTTTGGTTTTCTGCAGCGCCAGAATCTTTTCTTCTACCGAATTCTTTGTTATAAACTTGTAAGTAAAAACCGTCTTATCCTGTCCAATGCGATGCGCTCTGTCCACAGCCTGCGCTTCAATGGCAGGATTCCACCACGGGTCCAGAATAAAGACATAATCGGCGGCAGTCAGATTTAAACCCAAGCCGCCTGCTTTCAGTGAAATCAGGAAGATCTTGATTTGGTCATTTTCCTGAAAAGTTTCCACCTGTTCCTGCCGGTTTTTTGTCGAGCCGTCCAGATAGGCAAAAGTAATGTTTTTCTCTTCCAGGTAATTCCTGAACAAATCCAGATGCTTGATGTATTGGCTGAAAATCAGAATTTTGTGCTTTTCGGCCATAACCGTTTGCAACTTGTAAATCACGTCTTCAAATTTCCCAGAACTAAACTCATATTCCGGATTCACCATCAAAGGATGATTGGCCAGTTGCCGCAATTTGGTTAATCCTTGCAAAACGACCAGTTGCGATTTGGATATCCCTTCTTTATCAATACTTTGCAAGATAAGGTTACGGTAATATGCCTTGGCTTCTTCATAGGCTTTCTCCTGTTCTTCCGACATATCGCAGTATTGCACACTTTCTACTTTTTCCGGCAGGTCCGTTGCAACCTGTGACTTCAGGCGTCTGAGAATGAAAGGTTTGATCAGATTGTATAGCCGTTTTGTTTTCTCTTCATCACCGCGCTTTTCAATCGGAACCTGAAATTCATCGCGGAAAAAAGACTGGCTTCCCAGAAGTCCGGGATTTACAAACGACATTTGAGACCACAGATCCAGCGTATTGTTCTCGACCGGCGTTCCCGTCAGTATCAGCCGGTAAGCGGCGTTCAGGTTTTTTACCGCTTTGGTAATGATCGAAGCCGGATTTTTTATGGCCTGCGATTCGTCCAGAATGACATAATGAAAACGGTATAAACGGAGAAAGTCAATGTCAAGCCTTATAATTCCGTATGAAGTCAGAATAAGGTCGTACTCGTCAAACTGAGCCGTGTCTTTTTCCCGGTTTGTTCCGGTATAAACAAGCACTTTCAGTTCCGGTGTAAAGCGTTTTGCTTCAAGCTGCCAGTTGTAAAGCAGCGAAGTGGGCATAATCAGCATGGAAGGCTCGGTCGTACCGGATTCTTTTTGAGATTGCAAGAGCGCCAGGGTCTGTACCGTTTTACCCAATCCCATATCATCCGCAAGACAGCCTCCAAAACGGTATTGTTTCAGAAACTGCAGCCAGTCATAACCCGCTTTTTGATAAGGTCGCAACGTTCCATTAAAGTGGACAGGCGGTTCAGCAGGATCAATGTGATTGAAATCCCTTAAATTTTCAAGTTTCCGGCTGATGATGGCCGAAGCAAGATTTTCTTCTTTCAGTTCCTGAATCAAGGCAAGATGGTGCATGCGCAGCCGGAGATGGCCATCGTCATTTCCACTTTCGGTAAATGAAAAGAATTCGGAATATTTTGTAAACCACCATTCCGGAATCACCGCTGTTTCTCCGTTCGGAAGTAAAAATTCTTTTTTGCGGTTCAGAATGTAATTCCTGAGCTGAATAAACGGGATCTCAAAATCGCCAAACCAGACTTTGGCATTGATGTCAAACCAGTCATGGCCTTCCTGAATGGAAATATCCAGTGAAGAGTAGCCCAGAAAATAGCGTTTGGAGTCGTTTGTATTTTGTTTTACAGCAATGCCTTTTTCAGCAAGCCATGCTGCATGGATCTGAAGCCAGCCAAAAGCCTGCGATTTCGGCATCTGTATTTTGCCGTTTTTAAGTTCGAGGCCATGTTCCCGGAGGAGATCCGCACTGGTATTTTCGACGTCAATCCGGCGCTTAACTTTGTTGAAAAGATAGTCATTTCCCTTTTTCTCCATGTACACGCTGGACGCATGTGCCAGATTATCATAGTGAAAACTGAAATTTCCATACTGAAACGAAAGGTCAAATATGACGTCACTATCGTCGTCTTCAATAGTAGCAACTTCGTCATTGTCCGAATTTGCAAAAAGCAATGGTGCTTTTCTGGAAAGAGAACTGAATTCAGAAATGGTGAGGACCGTTTTCGGCTGGGAGGACACATTCCGGATTTCAAATCCGCGCGCTACAACATCGTAGGAAGCAATCAGCGGTGCAACAAAACGTTCATAATACTGCTCTTCAACCTGTCCGGGAATGGCAATGAATTTTTTAGCAAGAAACGGCTTTATCTTTTTTCCGTCCACATGGCCTTCAAACTGGTACAAATGGCCTTCCAGAACAAGCCACGCAGGTTCTTCACAGATCAGAAATGCGTTTTTGTATTGAAATTCCAGCTTTTGCTGTTGATGCCGGATGGCAGGAAAGTAGTGCGTGTTTTCTGCATTGCGTATAAAATGAAAGCGGATTGTTGCCTTGTCTTTTTCCAGGATCACCGGCTTCCACAACGGATTTCCATCGTTGCCCATTATAAACAAGTCCTTGTCATAGAGCCGTTCCAGGATTTTTTCCTTGCAGCTTTCCACATACGTTGCAATGGATTCCTGGATTGTTTTGTCGCCTTTGTTGGGATCGTAAACTTTAAGGAAAAAATCTACGGTACTCAGCTTTTTGGAATTGAATTTGCGCAGGATATTATCCTGCTGAATATCATCGATCAGTTTTACAAGTTCAAAATCCCTTGCATCCAGTCCTGCCCTGAATTCCTTGATGTTTTTGGAAGAAATACTCTGAACCTGAAATGTAAATTCTCCCTGTGCATTAAGCTGCACTGCAAACGATTCAAAAATATATCCCAAATACTCGTGATTCAGAATCGAGTAGACGATTTTAAAGGGTTCGGCAGGAGAGACTTTCATTGTATGATCGTTGGCTGGAAATAAAGCTTTTGATTGAAATAGATCACTATTCAAATAAAAAACTGTCTTTTTTAATTTTAAGAACTTTAAATATAATTCAAACCGTGCCAATAAAAAAGTTTCCGCCTTGGAAGTAGCTTCACATTTTCCGGTTTGGCAGATAAAGCAGACCAATGTAAAGCAAGGTTGTAGGAAATTTTCCACGCATGCATATGGCCTTATATTTGCTTGTATTCAAATGACAATAAGTCAGTTGTTTAGCAAGGAACAGCAGCTGGAACGGATTTTAGATCAAATGGAACCTCACAATTTAGGAAGCATGGAAACCAACTTCAGGAATCATGGAAACCAACCAGAATTTGTTAGTGAATGTTGCAAGACTTTGGAGGATGCTCAACAAAAGCGAGTTGTTCTACAAAACAATTATGAGCATAGAAGAACTGGGATCGATAAGGAAACTATGCAGTCAGGGACATATGACTTCTGTCCTTTTTAAAAAGGAATTGTGTTCCGTGTATGACTATAACAAATGTTACCTGCACGATCCCGACCTGAGCCACATTACTGTGGATGTTAACGTTGATCATATAGTAAGCAACCGGAACAATCCCGGCTTTATAATTTCTCTGATTATTGAGCAGTATGACAAGATTCTGGAAAGTTATAAAAATGTCCTGATTCATCTGGATGAACATAGCAGTCTGGCCAAATTACTCAATGAGCACATGGACGTATTAAGCAGCAGGAAGGTGTTGCTTTACAACGAAATCAGTAACCTGGGAAATCAGGAATTGTCCGAGCTGAATGTTGCATGAAACAGTACGGATGAATTTTCGTGATAAAAAAGAGCGGCTGTATGCCGCTCTTTTTTATGCCGTCCGGCATTTCAGTACCATGACAGAACGTGCCTGAACTTCAATGGTTTCTCCGGGTTTAAATTCCTGTTCATCTTCACCCAGAAATCCGTCACTTGTGTCAATGACTTTGTGCCATGCATTGTCGCATTCATCTGCCGGAAGTATGTAGTCAAGGGAATCTTCATGTGCATTGAAAATAATGAAAAAACTATCGTCATAAATTCTTGCACCATCGTAGTTTACACAGCGTATCCCTTTGCCGTTCAGGTAAACACTCAGGGATTTGGCCAGGTCATGCTGCCAGTTTTCTTCGGTCATCTGACTTCCATCGGGCATAAACCACATGATATCGTCGCGGCCTGCGCCGGTAACAGGCAATCCCTGAAACCACCGTCTGCGCCGGAAAGACGGATGTTTTTTAATGAAGCGGATAATGCCCTTTGTAAACTCCAGTAATTCATGGTCAGCAGACTGCCAGTTCAGCCATGAAATTTCATTATCCTGGCAGTATGCATTGTTGTTTCCGTTCTGCGTCCTGCCGAGTTCATCGCCGGCAACGAGCATGGGAACGCCCTGCGATAAAAACAAAGTAGCCAGTAGATTGCGTTTTTGCCTGTTACGCAGTGCAATAATTTCTGCCTGATCCGTTGGACCTTCCACGCCGCAGTTCCAGCTGTTGTTATCATTTGCGCCGTCGTTGTTGTCTTCTCCGTTTGCTTCATTGTGCTTGTCATTATAGCTCACAAGGTCGTTCAGTGTAAAACCGTCGTGTGCCGTAATCAGGTTTATGCTGGCTGTCGGCCTGCGGTATCCGCCTTTGTAAAGGTCAGGACTTCCCGTAAAGCGCATTGCAAAGTCAGCCAGCATACTTTCTGATCCGCGCCAGTAATTGCGGATACAATCGCGGTACATGCCGTTCCATTCCGCCCAGCCACCCGGAAATTTGCCTACCATATACCCATCCGCATTGATATCCCAGGGCTCGGCGATCAATTTTACCTGTGAAATTACAGGGTCCTGATGAATGATATTAAAGAACGAGCTTAATGTATCCGTATCGTGCAGTACCCGTGCAAGCGCGGAAGCCAGGTCAAAGCGGAAGCCGTCCACATGCATTTCTGTGATCCAGTAACGCAGGCTGTCCATAATCATGGCCAGCGCATTGGGAAGCCGGGCATTGATGGTGTTGCCGGTTCCTGTATAATCCATGTAATACCGCGGTTCATCGTCTTTCAGGCGGTAATAGGATGCATTGTCCAAACCTTTGTAGGACAGCGTAGGACCCATATGATTTCCTTCTGCAGTATGGTTGTACACCACATCCAGTATAATTTCAATCCCTGCTTTATGCAGCTCTTTTACCATATTTTTGAACTCTGCTACTTCTTCTCCTTTCCCTTTTGCGCTGCTGTAACGGCTGTCCGGGGCAAAGAAGCAAAGGGAGTTGTAACCCCAGTAGTTGGTCAGTCCGTTTTCAAGCAGATGCCTGTCAGCAATAAAATAATGAATGGGCAAAAGTTCTATAGCCGTAATACCAAGTTCTTTCAGATATTTGATAGTTACCGGATGTGCCAGCGCCGCATAGGTGCCGCGTATTTCTTCGGGTATTTCATTGTTCAGTATGGTGAAACCTTTTACATGCGCTTCGTAAATAATAGTGTCATGATAAGGAATGTTTGGCCGGCTGTCATTTTCCCAGTCAAAGGAGTAGTCTACGACTACGGATTTTGGAATAAAAGGCGCGCTGTTGGATTCACTGAAACCCAGATCTTCTTTTTCATGACCGACTTCATAGCCAAACAATGCATCGTCCCATCTGATTTTCCCGGCAAGTGATTTTGCATAAGGATCAATCAGTAATTTGTTGGGATTGAAACGATGGCCATTTTCAGGTTCGTAGGGCCCGAATACACGGTATCCGTAAAGCTGGCCGGGTTTCAGATCAGGAACATAAACATGCCATATATGATGGCTGACTTCTTCAATTTTGATCTTGACGTATTCTTCTGCATCGTTTTCATCATTGAAAAGACAAAGCTGAATACTTTCTGCATTCTCGGAAAAGACTGCAAAATTCACACCTTTTCCGTCCCAGGTTGCGCCCAGTGGATAAGGCTGGCCGGGCATTACTTTCAGACTTGATGATTCCGGAGAATCCAGAATTTCATTTTCAATATGCTGATCCATTAGTGCGTAGTATTTTAAATTTCAAATTCGGATACATTGCGCAGTTAAAGTTGTGCCAGACAAATGGAAATGGTGCGTACAACTGATCAGGATGCCATTCCGGAATTACAAACCGGATTTGCTGTTGCTCTGTTTGTGAAAAGAACCGTATTATTTGCCCGTCTGCATATCCGGCGCATCCACAGGCTTGGATTCAGGAGAACCTTTCTGGCGCAGGAATATGGTGAAAATGACGATAGAAGCGATGGAAAGAAACTCACTTTGCCAGTTCTGAAAGGACTCAAACCAGAAATTGGCCTGCATCAGATAATCAGTCATGCTGTCCGGCGGCTGGTTATTGATTGCATTCTGGTCGTTATGATCCAGCCAGCTTCCGTACAAATGAAAATACCAGCTTACAAGAAAAAGCAGGATAAAAGTAAGCGACAGGGAGCCTTCATATAATTTCAGGATCCAGCCTCCTTTCTTTACAGCCCACGGTGCATCTTTGTGAGGCTCAGGTTCTTTGTCAACATCTTCGGGCTCATCGAGCGATTTAGACTCAGCGGAACCGATTTGCCTGAGCTTGATTGTAAGAATAACATACAATGCCATTTGCAGGAATTCACTTTCAAAATTTTCAAATGTGGCTGAAATAAAGTGACCGCTCTGGAGGTAAGTTGTAAAACTGATCGGTTCAACTTTGTCTTGCTTGCGTTCTGCATTGTTTTCATGCCAGCCGGTAACAGCTTGTGCAATCAGGGTTAAAACAAACAGCGATGTAAATACAATGCTCAGGCCGTTTCTGTAAAAAAAGGTCTGTTTTGATCTGGATGGGCTCATATATGTGGAAAAAACTTTGCTGTTAATGTTCAATACGGTTACTACGGTAATCTTGTGCCAGTCTTTATGTATATACGAAACAGCTTCCGGAATTTTGTTTGTGGACTAAAATACACGAATGCTTCAGACCAAAAAAGGACAGGAATCACACATGGTTCCTGTCCTTTTTACAAATTCTCTGTTTATTAATATCTGAAAACGCCGGCGATGACAGAATCCGCGGGCATTTCTTCTTTTTCCAGCAGAAAAACTTCCCCTCCGGTCATCAGGGTTTTGATCAGCGCCTGACCTGCCAGATCTTCCGCTTCTTCCGATTCACTTTCATGCAGTGCGAGTTCGGTTGTATTTTCATCAAAAGTACCCCAGATATGTGAAGCCTTTTGTACAAAAATGTGGGACAACCTGCCGTAATATGCCGCAGGGATTACATCTGCAGGAATGGAAGAAGTAAGTTCCGTTGCAGACTGGTTTGCATAAATGGTAAGTGCCTTGTCCTGCGCCTGAAGAAAATACGGCTGCATAACCTCTTTTGCAAGTTTGTAAAGCTCACTTTTGACGTCATGCTCATGGCTTCCTGTAAGTGCTTCGCTGTAAACATTGTGGTAATCGCAAACAGACCTGTAGATCGGAATAAGGTATTCTACTCCGGCCAGCAGCAACGGTGCGTTTTCCTTGTTGAATATTTCCTTGAACAACACATCGTCTACTGCTTCGAAGTAAGCAGCAATCAAATCTTTTTCCTCAGGGTTGCCGCCGCCGATTCCATGGAAACTGGCGCCGCCGTTTCCGCCTCTTCCGCCGGCACGGAAAGTACTGGCGTCTTTGTCAGGAAAATCTTTTACATCTTCCATGCTTTCCGGGAGCGCGGGAACATCAATGTACTCCATTCCGAACGCATCGGCTCGAAACAGTTTGCAATGATGTTTTGTAATCACCAGCAGATAGAAATACTCTTTGCGGGCAAGAATCGGAACCAGCGGAGTTACATAAAAGGATGTATTGCAGATAATTTCGTTTTCAGCCGGAGCAACAGGCATTTTGATATACTTGAAGTATCCTTCTGAAATAAAGACGGCCAGTCCCGGAGTAAGGTTTGCCCAGAAATCATCCTGATTCAGCAATTCATAGCCAGGCGTAAGCATGTTCTCAATCAGACTTTCCGGAATTTCCTTTTCAACCAGCGTTGCCCTTAATTCCTGAAGCATGTTCTTGAATCGGATGGCGTCCTTCTTTTCATTCACTTCCACACCCGACTCGTGCGTACCGAAATACAAGGACGCCGCGCATGAAGATTTGAAATTGGCCAGCTCCACGAACACTTCTTTTTCAAGAACACCGGGCAGTTCCTCCGGCTCCGTCTTGACTTCTGCATCCATAGCCAGTTCCACAGTCTTGTCACTTTCCGGTTTATTATCCTTGTTTTTAAAAGTCTGCTCTTTTTTTGAGACATTCCGGTTGGGATGCCTTACCGGTATGGAAGCTGAAATGGTCTGATCGTCGTCTGTGTAAGTATCGGACAGTTCCAGAAATTCTTCTACTTTATCGGATGGAGATGTAGGAATCCCTAAACCTTCCTCCTTATTGATCGCCGTTGGCTTTCCTTTCGCGGGGTGAAACCCTCCAGATTTATCTTTTCCCATAATCGTAATAAATTTTTTTAGCCGGGCAGGCAATTAACATGCCGGATAAGCTTTGATGTATCAATTCAGGCAGAAAGATTTTTATTAGAATAGAAGGAATATGATTTCAGAATATTACCGGCATTTCCGCATTTGTCCGCTTGTGGATATTTTTCTACTACTGCAATGAACGACCGTTCACAACAAGATTTTACAGGAAGCTACATACCGGTTTTTCCGGAACCGCCGCCAAGCTGATCGAAAAGAAAAGCCCGGAGCAGGTTTGTTGCTTTCCTCGTTTTTGTGGCCTTTGAAAGAAAATTTACCGCTGTACCTTCATTGCCTGTCTCCCTGGATTTATCCGCGGACTTTTCCAGCAGAATAATGCGTTCTTCCAGGCTTCTTATGGTCTGCCACACCTTGACTTCCGTCATTTGGCTGACTTCCTCCATAAGCGATTCCGAACTGTAAGCGTGGCCCGTATGGCATCTGTAGCGCGTGATTTTATCTTCGGTCAGCAAATTAAGTGCTCCTCCGCATTCCGGGCATGTTAATGAAGATGGCTCGCCCACATTGATAATTCCTTTTTCAAAAGCATTCTGCTGGGCAGCAATGTCAATTTCCATTTTCATCAACTCTTTGTTTTTATCCACTTCAATGGGCATTTCCTCTACTTCAATTTCAGCTAACCCGGTCAGCAGCTCTGGGATATAAACAAGCGGAACAATATAATCTACGTTAACATGTTCCAGAACATTTTGAGGCATGCTCTGATACATGGCGTCCAATGGATCCTGTACAATCGTTATTCCTTTCATCTGGTTTACTGCCCACATTCCGGAAGTGCCGTCATCCAGCATACCTGTCAGGATTATACCTATGACCCCGTTTTTGTAAGTATAGGCAGCCGAGCGGAAAAGGGCATCAACGGAAGGGCGGAAACGGTTTTCCTTGGGTCCTTTTTTAACAAGTATATGGTCGTCTTCAATAAGCATGTGATGGTCCGGCGGTGCAATGTAGATATGCCCGTTCCGGATCTGTTCTCCGTCTTCCGGATGTTTGGCTTTCAAATGGCCTGCATGGTTCAGGATTTCAGGTAAATAGCTGTGTACTTGCGGAGCAATATGCTGAACAATGAAAATCGGCACTCCAAAATCAGCCGGTAAAGAAGCGACCAGTTCTTTCAGTGCAATCACACCGCCTGCCGAAGATCCGATTACGATAACTCTGCTTTTTTTCATTCAGGTAATGATCAGACAATTCTTGGATGAGTATATAAACAACAAGGCCGGAGCTACTTCTCATGATAATCATTCAGTAACTCCGGCCCGCCTGGATTAATGACAGTATACAGCGTTTTAAAATACAATCATATATCGGAAAATGCCATTGGATGAAGAAGGTATATATCTGCACGCAGAAAGTTATGCGCATACTCCGGCTGTGCATTCAGCTTAGTCCATGCAGGATCGCTGCCGAAAGCTTTCCAGTGCGCATCGCGTTCCGCTTTGTTTTCAAAGGAAGACATATACATCAGGCTCGGCATTTTTCCGCCTGCTTTTACCTGGCCGCAAAATACAACATTGAAACCCAGCCGGCTGAAAATGGCAAGTTCTCCGTTATTGAACTGGCTGATTTTATTTTCATGTAATTTCTCACTGGCGGCTTCATACCTGCGCAGTTCATAGATTCTTTCGGAAGGACCCGATTGCAATGCAGGCGCTTTGAAAGCGGGCATTCCTGCAAATGCTTCCATAAAAACGGATTCAAAACCCGCGTGCACCGGATTGTTGTATTCTGTTTCAATGTAATCTCTTCCGGCTGTCACATATTGCTTGTCCTTTGAAATGGTTTGCGGCAAGGAAAGAAACTGTTCTGCAGACTTGAAAGGAATCAGTACATACAACAGCGAATCCTTTTCGTCAGCAGGCTCAAAAACACCGACTTTTTTGATGCCCGCGCGGTGCAATGCCGGCAGATAGGCGTCTTTCAAATACGTTTCCAGTCGCTGGCGCTGGCTGTCTTCTTTAAAATGGTAAATTTTTATCTGGTAAAATTCACGCTTCGGAGCAAAGCCGAACGCGGTATTTTTACAGATAATCAGGATAAAAAGTAAGCTGAACAAACGGAATCTGGAACGGGGAAACGTACAGGACTTCATGCATTTTTAGATTAGTGTAAAACTTCTGGACCTTTATTTGAAAATCGGGTAACGGAAAGTGCGTATAATAAGCGCGATCGTTTACAACTAATATTATGCCACTGCAAATGGCCAGCAGCAAACCTTGAACATAACCCGGTGCAAAATGCAGTATGAAAGCAGGGAAATTGTATTTTGTACTTATATCCGATCTTGTTTTCAAATCAGCAAGACAATCCTTTTGTCTGTTAACCCTGCATAATGAAGCCGAAACTAGCTCCCGCCCGTTGGTACCGCATTATTCCAATCGTATTTGTTACTTACAGCCTGGCTTATCTTGACCGTGCCAATTTCGGTTTTGCCGTAGCCGGAGGAATGGCGGAAGATCTGAATATCACCAAAGGCATTTCTTCACTGCTGAGCTCGCTGTTTTTTCTGGGCTATTTTTTCTTTCAGATTCCCGGTGCGCATTATGCCGCGCATAAAAGTGCAAAGAAGCTGATTTTTATTTCGCTGATCTGCTGGGGCGCACTGGCTGCTGCATCCGGAATGGTCAGCAACGTCAGCGTGCTCATTGCCGTACGCTTTATGCTCGGTGTTGTGGAAAGTGCCGTCATGCCGGCAATGCTTATATTGTTAAGTCAATGGTTTACAAAAAAGGAGCGTTCCCGGGCCAATACTTTCCTGATACTGGGAAATCCGGTGACGGTATTATGGATGTCCGTTCTGTCCGGTTATCTGATCGATTCCATGGGCTGGCGCTGGATGTTTATTGTTCAGGGATTGCCGGGGATTGCCTGGGCTTTTATATGGTGGAAAATGATTGATGAAAAACCGGAAGATGCCGGCTGGCTTTCGGATGCGGAAAAAGAAGAAGTAAGGAATGAGCTTCTGGAAGAGCAGGCGGGCATCCGGCCGGTAAAGAATTATGCTGAGGCTTTCCGGTCTGTTCCTGTTATCCTTCTTTGTCTGCAGTATTTGTTGTGGAGCCTGGGTGTTTACGGATTTGTCATGTGGCTGCCGTCCATTATAAAAGCAGCGCCGGATGTGGACATTGTAACCACCGGCTGGCTTTCGGCTGTTCCGTATGTGCTGGCGGTTATCGGAATGCTTGCCGCTTCATACTTTTCGGATAAAACCCTTGACCGGAAAATCTTTATCTGGCCGTTTCTTCTGATTGCTTCTGCTGCATTTTTCGGAGCGTACTGGCTGGGAACGAGTAACTTCTGGGCGTCGTTTGTGCTTCTGGTTATTGCCGGCGGTGCTTTGTATGCGCCTTATGGCCCTTTCTTTGCGGTAATCACTGAAATTTTGCCAAAAAATGTGGTCGGTGGAGCAATTGGACTTATCAACAGCCTGGGCGCTTTGGGTTCCTTTGTCGGTTCTTATCTGGTTGGTTACCTGAATGCCAGCTCCGGCGGTTTTGAAGCTTCCTACATTCTGATGGCAGTAGCATTGCTGCTTGCCGCCTTGCTGACGATTGTAGTTGTAAAGTCGCCGGACCGTTTGCCTGAAAAGCCGGTTCCGCTAGCCGGTTAATGGCCGTGTCCGTACTGGAGGTATGAACAGATCAGGCCGGATGCAAACAAAAAGAGGATGCACATGGAAATGTACATCCTCTTTTTGGTACCGGGGACGGGAATCGAACCCGTACGAGCGTTTCGGCTCACAGGATTTTAAGTCCTGCGTGTCTACCAGTTCCACCACCCCGGCATTGGCTATTGTTAAAAACGATAGCACCTATGAGAAAAAAAGCACCGTTTCCGGTGCTTGAGTTCTCTGAGCGAAAGACGGGGTTCGAACCCGCGACCTCGACCTTGGCAAGGTCGCGCTCTACCAGCTGAGCTACTTTCGCATAACCATTTTCGATTATCGTGGTGCAAATGTATGCACCCGTCATATTCGACGCAAGTGTTTGAATGAAATATTTGATAAAAAATCTTCAACTTTTAATTAACAAATTGTTAATCAGGGAAATGATTTTAACATTTTTTTTCAGACATGTTCATGCAGATTGCAGGAACAATATTTTACTAACACTTCTGAAAAATGCCTGAACCGACGCATGGACGCTTTTGCCATCCATACTAAAAAATCTCAGCACTTTATATTTTGCTTAACTTTACCTTCATGACAAGGAATATGATTAGTTTAACGGCGTATAAACTGATTTTTCCTGGTTCTTAACTTTACTACTCATTAACTATTTAATTACATGTTTTCCAACGAGGTTTTGTTTTTTGGAGGATTTATTCTGGTCATCAGCATCATGCTGCTGCTGGACCTTGGCGTTTTTAATAAAAAAGATCACGTTGTAAAGTTTGGCGAAGCTGCCGCCTGGACCGTTGCCTGGATTGCCCTTGCCATGGTTTTCTATTTTGTGATCCGGACGCATGGCGATCTGGTGCACGGCATGGACAGTTATGCTGAACTGGAAACGATAAAGAACAAGTATGCGCCCAGCCTGCAGCTCATTCCCGGAAACTACGAGGCAAGCGTGGAAATATACAGAAAGAACATGTCGCTGGAATTCATTACCGGCTATCTGCTCGAATATGCGCTTTCCGTTGACAATATCTTTGTCATTATCCTGATCTTTTCTTCATTCGGGGTAAGGCCGATCTATTATAAAAAAGTGCTTTTCTGGGGTGTGCTCGGCGCAATCATCATGCGTTTTGTATTTATTTTTCTGGGTTCTGCATTAATGCAGCGCTTTGAATGGATCATTTATATATTCGGTCTCTTGCTGGTTTATCAGGGCGGAAAAATATTCTTTGAAGGCGGTGAAGATGAAAAAATTGATCCTTCCAAACATCCCGTTGTCCGCTTTACTTCCAAATATCTGCCTGTTTTTCCACGGTACGTAAGAGAACATTTTTTTGTTCTGAAAAAAGGAAAATGGCTGCTTACTCCCTTGTTCGTCGTCGTGCTGATTATTGAATTTACGGACCTTATTTTTGCCGTTGATTCGGTTCCGGCTGTTTTCTCAGTGACCAAAGATCCATATGTTGTCTTCTTTTCGAACATTTTTGCCATCATGGGTTTGCGGTCCATGTTCTTCTTTCTGAGCAATATCATGGGACTTTTCCGTTTCCTGAAATATGGTCTCGGCGTTCTGCTTGTGTTTATCGGGGGCAAGATGCTGTTCCATACCCAGCTGGAAGCAATCGGATTCGAAACGGTTTATTCACTGTATGTAATTCTTGGCATTCTGGCTGTGAGCATTCTTGCATCGGTCGTTATTCCGGAAAAGAAAAAGGAACTTACGCGTGTTCCTTCCAATAGTTAAGTAATCAGAACCGTTTTAAGTGTCTATGAACCGGATTCTGAAAGCTTATTTAAAAAGACTGACCAATTTAAGTACCCGTAACAAGTCATTACTGCTGACCAGTTTGTCTGCCGAGCAGTTTCTGGATTTAAATGATGCGGATTTCCTGCTGGAAAAACCTTCCATCGAGCTGATCCGGCAGATTGTCCAGAAAAAAACGCGCATTGCACTTTGCGACGTAGCAGATTCGCGTTTTGAAAAAGTCAATGAAATCAGTAAAAGGCTGAGAAAAATTGCCAGAACCGAGCATTTTATTGAAGAGGAGCGGGGTTCACGCGATCTGTACGTTGGTTATCCGTTTGTAAAAGGAAAGTTTTCTGACGGCACGCCCATTCATGCACCGCTGCTTTTCTTTCCGTTTACCCTGAAAATGGATAAAGAGCAATGGTGCCTTTTTGAAAGGGAGGAAACTGCCGTTACTTTAAATCAGAGCTTTGCGCTTGCTTATGCGCATTTCAATGAATCGCCGGTTATGGATGAAGTCCTGGAAAAATCGTTTGAGGATTTTTCCAGAGATTTTCTTGAATTCCGTACGCAGCTTTACGAATGGCTGAAAACCACTTCGCTGAAAATCAATTTCAATCAGGAGTTGTTTGAAGACAAACTTGCTGCTTTCAACGCTCAGAAAAGTTCGGATTTGCAAAGCAGCGAACGGAACGGAGAACTGAAACTTTACCCGGAAGCCGTTCTCGGGATTTTTCCGCAGGCCGGTTCCTATCTCGTTCCCGATTACAATAATCTGCTTGAAAACTTTGAGGAAAACCCGTTTGCATTTCCGCTGATCGGAATGGAACAGGAAGAAAATCTGCCTTTGGGAAGTTCTGAAAACTCCGTTTCCAATGTAGCAGAAGTTAAGGAAGAGGAAATCCTGACGCCATTTGCTATCGATGAATCGCAGGAAGAAATTATTCTTTCGGTAAAATCGGGCAAATCCGTTGTTGTGCAGGGACCGCCAGGAAGCGGCAAGTCGCAGCTGATCTGTAACCTAATGGCAGATTTCGCTTCCAGAGGAAAACGGGTTTTGCTGGTTTGCCAGAAAAGGGCTGCACTGGATGTCGTTTATCAACGTCTGGAAACCATCGGAATGAACAATTTCGTGGGTCTGATCCATGATTTTAAAAATGACCGGCCCGGATTATATCACCAGATTGCTTCACAAGCGGAAAGTGTGGATGCTTACAAGCAGCAGAATTACAGCCTGGATGCCGTTATTCTGGAAAGGCAGTTTACGCAGGAAAGCCGGGCCATAGACCGTATTGTGGACGATCTGGATATGTTCCGCAAAGCGCTTTTTGAAGAAAGTGAATGCGGGATCAGCATCAAGGAACTTTACCTTACGAGCAATCCGGATGCGCCGCATGTGAACGCCAATGAATTTTTCAAGCATTTCCGGATGGATAACTGGGATCATTTCAGAAGGCGGCTGAATGTTTTCAGTCAGTATTCGCTTTACATCCATCCGGATCACGCATGGGCAAAACGCGTCAGTTTCGCGGATTTCGGCATAACCGAACTGCGTAAAATGGAAAGTATGCTGGCGGATTGGCCGGATGCTTTTTTCAGGTATAAAACCGCTTTTTCCGATTTGACAGGAACCCTGTTTTCCAAGGATTTTCTGGAAAACCGTAAAGAAGTTCTGGAACGGCTGAACGACATACACGCGCTTGTTCAGGAAAATACAAGCTTTGAACTGTTCAAAACCTACTTGTTTTCAGAAACGAATCACGGAAGACTTGCCTTTATCCGGCAGACTGCGGATGCACTTGAAGGATTTCTGAAAGAAGACGGGATTGAATTTTCGCTTGAACGGGAACAGCTTACGACATTTGCAAAATCGCTCAGAAAAGCAATCAGCGCGAAGCAATCCAGTGTTTCAGGCTTATGGTGGAATATGTTTGGAGATGAGCGCAAAGCAATTGAAAAAACAGCTTCTGAAAACAATCTGAGCACTTCCTTTGAAGACCTGACCCAACTGGAAATCCGCTTGAAAAACAGAATCGAGCTGGAAAACTGGCTTGAAAACCCGAATCTGGGATTCAGCCGGAAATACATTGAAAATGATTTCCTGTCTATCGGCGAACAATACATTGCATTTTTCAGGAATGCAGAACAGGCGGCAGACGCAGCTGTGAGAGCTTCATTGAAGCCATGGCTGACAGTTCTGACTGCATTGGCATCTGAAAGAAGTGAAGTGAATTTATTCCGCAATCAAATTTCCGGATTAATCCAGTGGCTGGAAAAATGGAACCGGATGGAACATGTCATGTTTCCGTTTCTTTTGCCTGAACAAATCAAAATGCTGCTGAGCGAGCCGGAAGATTACAGCCGGAAACTAATTGAACCGCTGAGCAAGGATTTTGACTCCATTGTGGATATGGACAAACTGGCAAAAGAAATGACGCCTGCGGAGCGGTCGGTAACAGACTCCGTTATCCATGAAGGCAGAAAACTGGGCCTTAAAAGTTCTGCGGAAATGGTCAGTCTGTTCGAAAACAGCATCCGGCTGGCTTGGATCGAGCATATTGAAACCAAATATCCGCATTTGAGATCAGTGACTTCGCTGAAAATGAAGCAATGGGAAGAGCAGCTTCAGGATAGCATTCATATTAAGCGGAAACTGAGTACGGACATTACCGGAATCAAATTAAGAGAAGCTACTTACGCGGATATTGAAAAAAACCGTTTGGGAAACCGCGTAACGTACCGTGAACTGGAACACCAGGTTACGAAAAAAAGAAAAATCTGGCCGATCCGGAAGCTGCTGGAAAACTATACCGATGAAGTTTTTTCACTGATACCTTGCTGGATGGCTTCGCCTGAGGCAGTATCGGCCATATTTCCCATGCAGCAGGCCATTTTTGACCTTGTTATTTTTGACGAAGCTTCACAATGTTATGCGGAATACGGATTGCCGGCGGCTTACCGGGGCAAACAAATCGTTGTTACCGGCGACAGCAAGCAGCTTTCGCCAAGTGACTTATACCGCGTCCGTTACGAAGACAAAGCGGAGGAAGAAGAGTATTCGGCAGCCATTGAAATAGAATCTTTGCTCGATCTTGCAGCGCAATCGCTGGATCAATATCAGCTTACCGGCCATTACAGGAGCTTGTCGCTGGATCTGATTGATTTTTCAAACCGTAATTTTTACAATGATACGCTGCGTTTGCTTCCTGATTTCAGGTATGTAAATGATGCACTTCCAGGAATCCGGTATATAAAGACAGAAGGTACCTGGAAAAACAATACCAATGCCGTTGAGGTGGAAAAAGTAACCGAACTGGTGAAAGAACTTGGTGCGACGGGCAGCAGCATCGGGGTGGTTACGTTCAATTTTTTTCAGCAGCAGGCCATTCAGGACAGTCTGGAAAAGGAAAAAATTGTTGTGAAAGATTTATTCGTGAAGAATATTGAAAATGTTCAAGGCGACGAACGCGACATTATCATTTTTTCAATGGGTTATGCGCCGGATGAAAAAGGCAAGTTGTCCATGCAGTTTGGAAGCCTGAATATGCAAGGCGGAGAAAACAGGCTCAATGTGGCTGTGACAAGGGCAAGGGAACGCATTTATTTTGTAACCAGTTTGTGGCCGGCGCAATTACAAACGGACCAAACCGCCAACACCGGACCGAAAATGCTGAAACAGTATCTTCAGTACGCGCTGGACGTTTCCGAAGGTAAATTCCGGCCTGTTCCGTTTTACTCAGGAAAATTCAGAACGGACTGGCTGTTGAAAGATCGTCTGCTGAAATCTGCGCCGGAATATGAAAAAGAACTTCCGTTCGGCGACATCACCGTAAAAGAAGAAGGGGTTTACAAGGGCTTGATCCTGACCGACGATGACCTGTATCATAACAGCAAATCGTCCAAAGAACCTCACGCTTATTTACCCCTTCTGCTCCGACAAAAAAACTGGCCTTTCAGGCGCGTTTACAGTCGTGAATACTGGTGCAATGTGCTGAATTCAGCAATATTATAATTCTTTAATGCGGATATTTCTGAACGAAACCTTGTCGCCGTGATCCTGCAAAGCGATTTTGCCTTTTGAAGCAGCGCCGAATCCTTCCCAGGTTTTGAATTTGCTGTCGGCAACCAGTTTTTCCCATTCAGCGCCCTGAGTCGGGAAATCAACTACTTTTTTGCCGTTCAGCCAGCTTTCGCCTTTGCCGCCTTTGATCACGATTCTGGCTTTGTTCCATTCACCTGCAGGTTTTACCGCATTGAAGTCATTTGCCGGAATCATGTCGTACAACGAGCCGGACTTGTGGTTTCCGTTTTTACCCGCTTTGGAATCAGGGTGCTTTACATCATCCAGAACCTGGATTTCAGGACCGGTTGAATAAGGGCAGCAATATTTTTTGTCTTCAATTACGTGGTAAATAATGCCGCTGTTTCCGCCTTCGGCTATTTTCCATTCCAGTTCCAGTTCAAAATCACCGTATTCTTTGTCTGTAACCAGGTCTTTTCCTCCTTTTTCGGAAAGAACAATGGCGTTATCCTCGATTTTCCATTGAGGTAAAACCTTGTCGGACTGCCAGCTATGCCAGCCGTTCAGGCTTTTTCCGTCAAATAAAGTAACCCATTTTCCTTTACTCTGGGCATCGGCATTATTGGCGGATAATGTAACAGCAGTAAGGGCAATAAAAGCGGCTTTTAGAAAAGATAGCCTTCTTGTGCAATTCATGTCTTGTTTGTTAAAAGTTTTGGATCGCAATATTAAGTACTTTTAAGTTTCCAATTACTTATTTTGGCTGAAACTTCGGAACGGTTGTTTTCCGTCTTTCATCAAACGAAACCTTATATCTGATCTTGTAAAATGGCTTCTATATTTTCAAAAATTGTAAATGGTGAAATCCCAAGTCATAAAATTGCTGAAAACGACGAATTTCTGGCATTTCTGGACGCTTTCCCGATTGTACTTGGACATACGCTGGTAATTCCCAAAAAGGAAATTGATTATATTTTTGATCTGGACGATGCGCTCTATTCCAGATTGTTTCTTTTTGCAAAAAGCATTGTTCCCGCGCTTCAAAAGACAGTACCGTGTGTAAAAGTCGGATTGAGCGTAATCGGGCTTGAAGTTCCGCATGCGCATGTTCATTTGCTGCCGATCAACAGCATGAAAGATGCGGATTTTGGCAATAAGCTGAAAATATCGCAGGATGAACTGGCAGAACTGGCCGCAAAAATCAGAAGTAACAGGTGACGAATCGGTGCCTGGAATCAGAAGCTGGAAAAATCCTTTCTGATTCCAAGCATGAAGCCATGCGTTTTAGGGTACAAATCGCCTATATCGGCAGCATAGGAACCTTTTAAAGTCATTCCGCCAAGCAAATTGACTCTTGTATGAAGCGCCAGCAAGCCGGAAAACTGTTTTGGCGTGCCAACGAAAGGTTCGTTGTAAGAGCCGGCATTGCTGGAATAAGAAAGCTTGCTCTGCCACATGACTTTGCGGAACAATGTTCCTTTCAGTCCTAGATGCAAAACGGTTACGCGGTTGTTACTTGTGAAATTATCAGCATAGTTCGGCCATTTCCAGTTTGTCTGGGAAGTAGGCGGAATGAACGGCGTCCCGATTGTCCGGTCGAAATAAGACCATCCGTCACGTACTTGCTGATTGTTAAAGTAATTGTCAATCCCGCGCTGCTTGCCATCGCCGATCACAAACACATTTCCGCCCTGATGTTTGGTGTAAAGCACTTCCAGCACGCCTTCCGTAATTTCAAAATTGGCACCGTAAGAATTCTTCCGGCGGATGCGCACGCCGGTCAGACCGTCAGAAAGCGTGGTCAGATAAAACAAAGATCCGTCTTCGTAGATAAATTGCCTGTAAAGAAAAATACTGCTTGCAAAAGTTTCAATTTCAAGAGCAATATCAACGGACCCAAGATGATTACCAATGCGGCTTGTGCTGTCAAAAAAAGTAATGTCGTCCCCGCTGCCTCCGATTGTACCAAATACGGCATGCACATAATTGCTTAGTCCATCGGGTAAATTACCGTTTTGAGTCAGGTATGGCGACTTGCCGCCCCATTGAACCTGATGATTGAAACCGCCATACAGTTTGACTTTCGAATCCGCTTTTCCGAGACGGGCATAGAATGCTTTCTGATGAAATTTCAGTCCGCTTGTGATAGGCCGGTTTTTTTCAAACAACCCGTCCGAGTAAAATGCATTGAAGGAAAGCCAGCCTTTGGTAAACGGCACCGGTACAAAGCGCGTTGTTCCGATAAAAATCTTGGGAATCGGAAGTGCGTTTCCGGACCATGCATAGGAACCCGATCCAATGGTGGAATCTGCCAGTCCGAGCGATTGTTTTTTTCGCCCAACGTATAATTCCCAGTTTTTAAACCGGAGAGTTCCATGCAGTTGCGGAAGAAGCACTTTGGTATTGTCATAAAAGTTGGCAACAGCTTCAACGCCTACGCCGGCCCGCCATTTGTTGTCTGTCTTTCCGCTTTGCGAAATCGACCAGTATTTTTCAAATCCGCCGCGTACACTGCCGGAAGGGCTGGTCAAAGGCACTGTACCGAACTGATTGGCCTGCATCCAGAACGGCGTACGCGAACCGGTGCTTCCGATTCCCAGTACTTCTATATAATTGGAAACGGAATCGGAATACGTTTCCTGCTGCTCCGTTTCTGATTGTGCATAACAAGCAGATGACATGGCAAGCAGTAAAATAATATTAAAAACTAATTTCATAAGTACGCCTTCAAACTTTTTCGTTATGTGTATAATGTAACATGTTCAATAGCCGGATATAAATTGTTCGGTTATGTTCAAACTATTTCAGAGCAGCTATCGACACTATTTAATTAAGAAAACCTGCTTTCCGGAAACCGATCAGCAAACCGTAAGAATCCGGATACAACTCTCCAATATCGCACGATATACTCGAATAAATGCTGGATCCTTTTAATATTTTCAATTTTTTTTCTGCCGATAGTATAAGCGATATCTGCTGTCTGGTCGAATCAAAGTCACTGAGCAATGAGCCGTTATTACGCGAATAGGTGCCTTTAAAGCACAAGCTCGTACGCTGCCACGATGCCGTAAATCCCGAATGAAATGCCCATAAATGATTGTTGTTCGTGAATTCCGAATCGTTTTCAGGAAGCTCCTTATTTGTAGTTCCGGCTTCCGGAATTAACGGCGTTCCGATTCCTTTCCCTTTGTACGACCATCCGCGGCGATAAATGTAACTGTTGTAATAATTGCCATTTTCGTATACGGACTGATCCTCAAACGGTGATCGGTTTATCTGATTATTGGTGCCTAATACTTCAAGCAGAAAGCTGTTAAATACGAAGTGCTTGTATGATTTATCAGGAGGTTTGTTTCTCCTGATCCGCAATCCGTTGAGCCCATCCTGATAATTGATAATCCTGAACAATGAACCGGTTTCATAAATGTTTTGCCTGTAAATGAAATAGGACCAGTTTCTGCCTTTCCATTCTCCCGCAATATCTACGGTGCCAAAATGATTTCCGATCTTTTTAAAGTGGAAAGTTTTTCCGGTAATGGTGTGCCAGTAAGCTTTAAGCGGAGCAAGATTGTATAAAGGCGTAATTTCTGCTTCTCCGCCCCACATGGCCTGATGATTAAATCCTGCATAGACATGAAGCCGGCTGGCTGCATCGCCAAACTTCAGGTAGAAAGTTTTCTGATGAAAATAGGTGCGGGGAACCTGTCTTGCGATTCCGTAATTTATTTCACTGGGGCCGATAAAACCATCCGAATAAGACAACTTGAAGGAAACGAAGCTTTTTGTAAAAGGAAGCTGATAATAATCCGGAACTGCAAGCTGCAATCTCGGGAAAGGACGTGAATTTCCTGATACAGACAATGAGCCGGACGTCAACGTGGTATCCGTTAATCCGGTAACTGCATTCTTTTGTCCTGCCAGAACTTCCAGTATTCCGATTTTGCTGGTAACATAAAGGTTTGAAAGAAACAGGTTGGTCTGCGTGGAATAGCTGGCTACAACTTCCGCCCCTGCACTCCACTGAAGCCGTTCTGAATGATTGGAATCGTATTTTTTGTAAATTCCAAGATTGGCAAATGCAAAATTTCCTTCCTGCGGAATGTTGCCGTTCTGATTGGCACGTACCCAGAACGGTGTCTGGTCCGTGGCGCCGGA
Source organism: Dyadobacter sediminis (assembly GCF_005860765.1). Lineage (GTDB taxonomy): Bacteria > Bacteroidota > Bacteroidia > Cytophagales > Spirosomataceae > Dyadobacter > Dyadobacter sediminis. The sequence goes on from NZ_VCEI01000028.1 coordinate 452,374, forward strand.
CAATGCCAATGAAGTTTTATAGAATACAGTTGAATCCTGAGCGTAGGAACCAGACGCGAGACAAAGCATAAGAAAGATCAAACAGACTCGCATCTGACAGGTTAAAGCTGCTTTATGGGTGAAACAATACGTTGCAAGTTTCGGGTTTGAAACATTCATTCAGTAAAGCCGGACCTCTTCCAGCCAATCATGACAGCAGCATTGTTGGGGTACAGTCCGCCAATATCGGCTGCCAGACTTATATTTACAAACTCTTTTTTTCTTGAAGGCAGCGGAGACTCCGCTGTGAGCAGCAAGGAAGTTTGATGTATTGCATGCCTGAAACCGGAAGCATAAGTGCCAAAATTGGCCGAATAGCTTCCTTTGAATGTCAGATTTATCTTATTGATGCTGGCGCTGCTTCCAATATGGTATGCAATGATCCTGTTATTCAAAGTGTAATTGGATGTGGCAGTATTCCATTTTTCTCTTAGCAGGTATTTAGGTCCGATAAACGGCGTTCCCAAAGACCTGTTGCGGTATGACCAGCCTTGGCTGTATACATAATGATTAAAATAATTATCCTGGCCGAATGTGCCTGTTGCAAAGTCAAATACTGTTCCGCCCTGACTTTTGGTGTAAAGCAGTTCGAATAAAAACGTTTTAAGCTGGAAAGGCGTGGACTGGTAACCCGTTCTTTTCAGCCTGAACCCGTTCAGACCGTCCGCAATGTTGGAAAAGTTGCTTAAAGAGCCGTCTTCATAGATGTTTTGCCGATATAGAAAAGCAGTCCAGTTTGTGAATTTCCATTCTACGGCCAGATCAATGGTTCCAAAATGGTTTCCGACCCGGCTAAATTGCCATGGCTTGCCAAAAACCACATAACGGTAAGCTTCCGGTCTTTTCAGTCCGGAGCTGAAAATCTTATCTTCTCCGCCCCAGATGGCCTGATGGTTAAAACCGGCAAACAGGTTCAGCTTTTGCTTACGTCCGCCAAACCGGAAGTAAATGGATTTATGATGAAGATAAATGTCAGAAACCCGCTTGACATTCCCGTACTGAACCTTTGCAGGACCAAGAAGTCCGTCGGAATAAGAGAATTTCAGTGAAATAATATCACTGGCCGGAATGATGTGGAAGTAATCCGGTGTTGAAATCCGGATTTTGGGATATGGACGGAAATTGGCAGACATTGCAATGGGTCCGCTTGTTAAAGTACTGTCGGATAAACCCGTAAATTCTTTCCGCTGCCCGATGCTTACTTCAACAGGGCCTGCTTTGCCGGCCAGGTACAGATCAGTAAAGAAGAAAGAAGGATTTTTTCCGGCATTGGCTATCAGTTCAGCACCGGCAGACCATTGAAGAAAGCGCGGGTTGTTTGGATTGTATATTTTGTGAATTCCACCTTTTGCCAGCAGGAATGATCCTTTAACCGGAATTGCACCATACTGATTTGCATTCAACCAGAACGGTGTGTTTTGCGATGAAGCAGCCGCCTGTAGTTCAGCAGAATAGGTTAAGGTTGAATCCTGTGAAAGTGCGTCAGAATAATAAATGAAGCATATGGACAACGTAAGAATTAAGTTCCTCATCCAGAATGGGTTATTGATTCCAATAAAGATTTCCGGAATGGATCCTATCGTCCGCGTTTACCAAAAATAACAACGGCAGTTTTCAGAATAATTTTAAGTTCCAAAACCAGGCTCCAGTTTTTGATATAATACAAGTCATACATGAGTTTGTGCCGCGCGTCGTATACGCCTGCACCGTATGTATACATTACCTGAGCGTATCCGGTAATTCCGGGTTTGATGTTGTGCCGCATGTTGTAATACGGAATCAATTCATCGAATGTCTCAGTAAAAACCTGGCGTTCAGGTCTTGGCCCGATCAGAGACAAGTCTCTTTTGAAAATGTTAATGATCTGGGGAAGTTCATCAATCCGGCTTAAACGCATGTACGAACCATAGGAAAAGGTTCTGGAGTCGTTCTTTTTCGAAAATGAAGCGCCATTCTGTTCTGCATCAAGTCCCATAGACCGGAATTTAATGCAATTAAAAGCGACATTATTCATGCCAACTCTTTCCTGAAAGTAAAAGACGGGGCCGGGTGACTGTATCTTGATTTTGAAGTAACTCAGTATCCAGAGCGGAAAGGTAAAAAGGAAGAGAATGATAGAAATCGTGACATCAATAATTTTCTTGGGATACCGGATTCTGCGTCCAAAAGTAGGAATCGTAAGGAGGTTGGGATTTATCTCGGAAACGTTGTCAGGAATGTAAACCTTTTTAAGGCTTTTTTCACAAAAATCATAAACGGTTGTAATCCGGATCGATTTGTTTTTTTGTACTACAAGTTCGTAGATAATCCGGTTGCGCTTGTCATATTGCGGGTTTGTAACCAGATGGATTTTTTCAAATTTGTCAAGCAGAGGTCGGACAGTATGGTTTAGAAGGTAGTCGTCGTCATTGGAATGCGGTATGAGAATCACTTCCTTGTATTTTTTCAAAAGCAAGGCCAGGTCATGCTTCTGCAGGAAGTAATCATAGCTCGTTACTATCAAAACCTCCTTTGAAGTTGCCGTTTTACTTAAAAGCCGATGTATATACCTGCGGTTTGTTACGTAAGTGTTGCTCATATGTGTGTATTAAGATGACAAGAATAGTGTGGTTTTTTCGAAAAAAATGCGTTGGGAACGCAAGTTTAGGTATAAACTTTTATAATATAAAATATTAATTTAGCTGAAACAGATCGCCGTTATTTTGGCAAGAATACAATTATTACTATTTGGAACAGCTTGTGTAAAGTTATAAGTACAATGCACATATAAGTATTTTATCAAACAAAATTTCAGTTTTCAATCATTTATGAATGCTTTTTTGTTATTGTTTTATAGTTGCACAGATGGTTTCTCAAACCTTTGATCAAAAAAAGATTTTAATCCTTCAAGCAAATTATTTTCAAAAATGATGTATTGGCAGATTGGCAACAGCGACTGTAATGACAAGTTCAAGGACTAAAATGAAAAATCTTCCGGTCTGAAAACTGAACGTACAGAGGCTGAATAACAAACAGATAAATTAAAAACAGGATAGGACGGGCATTTCCCGGATTGCTTGAAGAAGTTGTAAGTTTTAAATCAATGCCGATTTTTTTCTGATATTAAAATGAACTTGTCCGAAAGAAAGCAGAAATTCCTGACAGGATTTATTACTTAAGTTTTCGGTAGTTATCAGCGTACAGGATAAAGGAATGCGGAAAAAGTTCGGGAACCGATTCGATTGCCAATGAATAACGACTGATATGATGAATGTCGTTTTTCCAGAAATATTATAGTAATCTTTATAGTATGAATTCGATACCGATTTTTTGGTAAGAGAGGTGAAAATCGAATCATCATGCATTAACAATTAAAGTATGATTGTAAACAATCGTAAGCTCATTGAAAATGCAGAAAAAAGTTGTTTTTGATCCAGTAACTTTATGTAAAAACGGTATAAGATAAAAGTATATTCTCCGATTGGAAATTTATTCGGTTGACGGAATGAAATTGCTATTGCAATACTTGTATTTACTCATTTAATTTTTCTGATACTCCGCTTTTATTATTCTTTACTGCATCTGCAGAATAATATAAATCCAAATACGCATTGTACATAGATTGAATCGTAAAATACTTTTCGTAAGACTTTCTTGCTTCTTTTTTTGCCATTACAAGTTCATCTGTATTTTTTACATATTTCAGTATTGCTTCTGCAAAATCGGATACATTGTTACCGACTGCTTTTCCGTTACAGCCGTTCAGTATTTCTGAAATCCCGCCGACATCGGATGCAATTACCGGCACTGAATAGCACAATGCTTCCAGAATCGAAATCGGCATTCCTTCGTAATCGGACGGCAGCATAAAAAGATCGGCATACTTCAGCAACCGGTGTGCTTCTTCTGCTTCACCCAGGCAAAATACATTGCCCGGAACAGCTGTTAGTTTTTCCTTATTTCCAATCCAGAAAAAATTTACGCCTTGTACTTGAAGCTTTTCTGCAACTTCACAAAATAGGTCAAACCGCTTTGGCGGAGCAATACGGGCAATGCAGATTACCTTGAAACCAGGTTTTGCCTGTATGAAGTTTTTTAATCGAATATGATTTTCGGACTCAGGTTTATTATAGAATGTACAATAATCGATGATGCCGTTATAGATAAATCCTATGTTGTTCTGAATGCCTTCATTTCGCAGGTTATTGTAATCATACTGACTAACCCCGACAATATGTCGTGCCCTTTTCTGTAATATTTTTTCCAGGAATAAAAACTTACGAAACGCAACGCGAATGGAGTCAAACCCATGAACGGTGTAAATGATCTTGGAACTTGAAAAAGCAAGACGTCCCAGAATTCCAATTTTGGAAGAGTGCAAATGCACAATGTCAGGATTAAAAGCGGCATCTATTTTGCGTAATTCCTTAACCACCCTGATTTCTTTGGGAATACTTATACTTCTCTGCAGAGAAGGTATTTTCCATTGTTTTGCTTCTTCGGGCAAAGTGTTCCACAGCTCGCCGCTGGCTGATGATGCAACCATCACCTGATGTCCGTTTCGAATGGACTCTGCTACCAAATTGATCACAACCGATTGTGCCCCTCCAAGTTCGGCCAGTGTTATAACATGTAATATTTTCATAGGTATTGCAGGCACATATCAGCTAGAGTACCAAACATTTATATATATGATAAATGACTATGATTTTTCCTGGCTGAAAGCTGTTATTTCTGAAATAAGATTTGGAGTATGTATTTACACCTTTGAATTGCTGAAAACAGCTATTCGGAATTTCTTGTATAAGACCTGATCGGTAGTGGAAGCTTTCACTTTTGTCGTAGAACCGGTTCAGAGTTGCTTATCCTGAATAGGTCCGGACACCGCAGGCTGCATATTCCCGGTGCAACGGAAGACAATAAAGCCGATCAAGCCGCTTTGCATTGCCGCTGCAATACTCAGTACCATTTCCAGATTCACTTTTGAAGATCACAGCGGATTGTAGTTTACGAGCTTCAATATAATTCGAAATTTTCTCTAATGCACGCTCAATGTATTACTACTGTCAACATAAAAATCAGGAACTATATTTTATCTACTAGTTAGCAAGTAATTATCCCCGTTTACGGTCAAAGGTAAATTTTTGATACGGTTAGATTATGATTCAGAAACATAAATCGAACAGAATTTTTATCGAATGGGCCATCTGATTTTTCAGAAGGTCATATCGGGATAAAAAGGAAAATTCTTCCATGTACGAAAGGAAGCAAAGGGTTGAAGTATCCTGAAAAACAGATTCACGGAATGTGTACGGAAACATTGTTTTTGCACTTTATTCCAGCTTCTTTTTCGGCAGATGTAAATTGTAAAAAGTATGAATCATTTTCCATAACTGCTGCTGCTCAAAGTTTTTTAGCACAAACTGCTGTGCCAATGTCCCCATCTTTTTGCTGGCTTGCGGATCTTCGATCAATCTTTTGCATGCTTCAACAATTGCTTCCATGCTCTTGGGCTGAACAAGGATTCCTGTTTTGCCGTCCTCAATCATTTCATTACAGCCGTTGATGTTCGTGGCAATGCAGGGAATACCCATGGCGCTGGCCTGTAAAAGGGCCTGCGGAAAACCCTCCCGGTAACTTGGAAACACAAATATGCTGGAAGCAATCAGGAATTTTCGCACATCGCTCTGATGGCCGACTGCAATGATGGATGGATTGTTAATGATTTCACGATCTGTTTCTTCTTCAAGCGGGTTCAAGTCTTCGGGTGCACCGATCAGCACCAGTTTGAGATTGTGGTAACGCTTTTGGAGGACCTTAAATGCTTTTACTAACTCATTAATACCTTTGTAATGGGCGAGCCTGCCCATGAAAGCAAGCACGGTATCCTGCTCACTGATGTTATGCTGTTTTTTGAAATCCCGGCTTTCAGCCAGTAATTGCGGATTGCTGGAGAAGTAACCGAGATCAATGCCATTGCTGCTGCCGTTTCCCAGAACTTTCACTTTTGACCAGTTTGAACTCAGCTTGTTGTCCAGAATGAATTGTCTCAGCTCTTGGGAATTGGGCAGAACCCAGTCCGAACACTGGTACGTAAGGGATTCTACAAAATCAAGCAGCTTCCGTTTCGGACCGGTAACCTCCATAAGCGGCAAGCCGGCAACAGTGTGCATTTTTAAAGGAACTTTGCAAATGTAAGCTGCCAGCATGCCGATAACTCCGGCCTTTGGGGAATGCGTATGCACAATGTCAGGTTTGATCCGCCTGATTAATTTAATGGTGTTGAACAGCGCAATCAAATCTTTAAAGGGCGTCAGTTCGCGGGAAAGAGGCAAGGGAAAGAATTGTGCGTTCTGACTTTTCTCCATTTCCGGGACATGCTCGTCGGGCGTGCTGGCCATATATACCTCCATGCCGTTTTCCGACATATACTTCAATTGCCCTTTGAGTAAAAGTCGTATGGAATACGTTTCGGTAGTAATCCTGAGTAATTTGATTTTATTCATTTAAGTTTGACGCCTAAAATATTCAAAACCGTACGCTGTCATTATTGAATGTTCCCAATAATGCCGGTTTCAGAAAGTCATTGATCAGGATGCGCCGATCAGTTCTTGAAAATAGTTTATGGTTTCCTTCAAACCGTCCCTGAACAATACTTCCGGCTGATAATCCAACTGATTGCCGGCTTTTGAAATATCGGCAAGGCTGTGCTTCACATCTCCTTTTCTTTCCGGCTTGTAAACGGGTTCCAGTGAGCTTCCCAGATTCTGAGTAATGGCAGATACAAGCTGTGTCAGTGACGTCTGCTCGTTACAGGCAACATTGAAAACTTCATGCTTGACAAGATTAGCCGTCAGCAATGCCTTTATATTTGCCTGAACAACGTTTGACACAAATGTGAAATCTCTTGAAGTAAGCCCGTCACCATTGATAACCGGTCGTTCGCCATTCAGGATTTGTGTAATAAACAGTGGAATAACAGCAGCATAGGGACCGTTGACATTTTGCTTCGGACCGAAAACATTGAAATACCTCAGGCCAATGCTATGAAACTGGTAAGTACGCGAGAAAACATCCGCATAAAGCTCGTTCACGTATTTGGTGACAGCATAAGGCGACAAAGGATTCCCTATAACCGCTTCCTGCTTGGGCAATGAAGGGCTATCACCATAAGTAGAGGACGAAGCTGCATACACCATTCGTTTTACACCTGCTTCTTTGGCTGCCTGCAGAACATTCAGGAAACCGCTGATATTGACTTCATTCGTTGTGATCGGGTCATTGATACTTCTCGGAACCGAACCAAGTGCCGCTTCATGCAGAACATAGTCAATGCCTTTCATAGCTTCCGTGCAGGTTTTGTAATCCCGGATGTCGCCTTCAATAAACCGGACCTGGCCGTTACTGATAAATTCAGCGATGTTTTCCAGATAACCCGTAGACAAATTGTCAAGAACTACAATCTCTGCCGCTTGATACTGAGCCAGATACGCAACAAGATTGGAGCCGATAAACCCGGCACCGCCGGTAATCAGAAATTTGCAGGATGAAATATCCTGCTGATGATATTTATTAAAATCCATGGAATTCAAAGGCGAAAGAAGTGCTTTAAAAAGCAGTTTTAAGTTAATATGGAACGGGATAATCAAAGCTTTTTAAAGCCTTGCATACATTTTTTCTCTGGGAAATATTCCTTTGACATCGTAAACGATCGGGCCATTTTCTCCGGACGGGATCTGAAGATCAAGCAACTGGTCATGGCCCACCGCAGCAACAATTCCCTGATATTTCTCGATTTTTTCCAGATGATCGATCAAAGTAATCCCGTATTCTTGCTGAACTTCCTTTTTGTCGGCCCAGGGATCATATACATGAACATTCATCTCGTAAGATTCCAGTTCACGGATAATGTCGATAACCCGGCTGTTGCGAATGTCAGGACAGTTTTCCTTGAAAGTAATCCCGAGCACCAGCACATCCTGGCCTTTTATCTTACGTTCGCTCTGGATCAGCAATTTGATGAACTGAGAGGCAACGTAGGGTCCCATGGAATCATTTAACCTGCGTCCGGCAAGAATGATTTCCGGATGATAACCTACTTCCTTGGCCTTTTGAGCGAGATAAAAAGGATCTACGCCAATGCAGTGCCCGCCTACGAGTCCCGGTTTGAAGGGTAGAAAATTCCATTTGGTACCGGCTGCTTCCAAAACTTCGCTCGTATCGATTTTGAGCAGGTTGAAGATTTTTGCAAGCTCGTTTACAAAGGCAATGTTGATGTCGCGCTGTGCATTTTCGATCACTTTGGCGGATTCGGCAACTTTAATGCTCGAAGCTTTGAATGTGCCTGCAGTGATGATCGAGCCGTATAATTTATTCACTTCCTCTGCAATCTCCGGCGTTGATCCCGATGTCACTTTCCGGATTTTTGTCAGCGTATGATGTTTGTCGCCCGGATTGATCCGCTCCGGAGAATAGCCGCAGAAGAAATCCTGATTGAAAGTCAACCCGGAAATTTTTTCCAGGATCGGAACACAGTAATCTTCCGTAACGCCGGGATAAACCGTTGATTCATAAATAACAATGTCGCCGGATTTTAAATTGTGAGCAACCGTTTCCGTTGCTTTCCGCACAGGCGTAAGATCGGGATTATTGAACTGGTCAACCGGAGTAGGAACGGTGATGATGAAGATGGAAGCTTGTCGGATGTCGTCCGGATCAACAGTAAATCTCAGTTTGGAGGCCGACTTCAAACCTTCCGCATCCACTTCCAGTGTTCTGTCAAACTGATTGTTTAATTCGTTTATTCTCTGCTGATCAATGTCAAGTCCGATTGTTTTAAAAATTTTACCAAATTCAACTGCGAGAGGCAGCCCCACATAACCCAGACCGATGACACAAATTTCCTTATTTTGTAGGTGCATATAGTTGTTTATAATTGTCAGTGATTGACAAAAATAGTCGATGTGCACAAAATAAGGTTGCTCGGATCTAAAATCTTGCGGAATTGCTCCCGCCCGCAGTTGATAAAAGTTAAGGCTGAACGGTCCAGGTTCCTACCATTTCGTCCACTTGCCAGGTGTTCGTTGCGATTTTCCGGAGTGTGATTTTGCTTCCTACTACATTACTTTGAATGTACTTTCCCTTGTTCACGGAAATGGGCAGGATTACGTCATTAATTAATGGTATCAGCCTCAATATCTGGGCAGTACGTACTTCAAAAGTTATTGCAGGATAATTAGGCGGAAGCCCGTTGAGCGAAATGGTTCTTAAGCCCGTCGAAGTGGCATTATGAAATACTTTTTTAAAGAAGCCGTAAGTCAGTAACCGGTTTGCCTGCGCAATGTCAAAAGTCAGTTTTTCATGCCTATCGGATAAAGCAAAGTTATCCATAACCGCAAGGTGCACATATTTCAAAGCATCCAGTCCTTCCAGCACGGCAGGATCGATCAGGCTACAGTTTTTAACGGTTCCCTTTTTGGACACATCTTCAAAAGCAAATGCCGAAACCATCTTTTTGACAGTTCTTGTATCGTAAACCTTCGGACGGATAATGTGGACATTGCCGACATTGGCGTCACCTATAGCATTCGCTTCCCGATAAACCAGCATAGCGGAACCAAACAGCGCATGCGTGGAACCGGCGTTATTACAATCGATTACCGTAGGATCATTGATCTGAACCGCGCATGCACTGGAACTGTAGTTGCTGGCGCAGAAGCCGTTGGCTTTATTGTTTTTCCAGATCGGATTCTGGAATGTGATCGTTCCCGTGATAGCTCCTGTGGCTCTGGAAATATATGCGCCATAAAAGCTGCCGTCATCTGTATGATTGGTAATGGCAATGTCCACAACACGGTTTGTACCTTTGAAATCATCAATAAGGATGACTATACCCGCTCCAACATTATTTTTCGTGATCGGATTGGTGATGCGGATTCCTTCCAGAAATTCGTCGGGGTAGTTTGGCTCAATGTCGATTCCGGCACTCGGAGCCGTTCCGTTTGTGTTCGAAAAGACGGGACTGATTACCTCAATGTTTTTACCGGATATAATGGAAAGGCCCTGTCTTCTGTTATTGTCCGCACTGATGTTGATCAATTTAACATTTTCCGAAAATTTCTGAGTCGGGCTGGAACCGATGTAAAAGCCGTCACCGCCGCTGTTGTTGGCGGCAATTCCTTCAATCGTTACGTTCTTTACACCAAGCATGATAAAGATATGCCGCTGTTCTCCGCTTGTATATTTCGCTTTCTGATCTTTGAATACAACGTTGTTCCCTTTAATGGAGACATTCTGAACATTGTACATCATGATCATTCTTTCTTCCAGACCCAATGTGCCAAGCCCTTCTACAACAGTGCCTTCTTCAAGGGTAAGCGTCTTGTTGGAGCGCATATTCAAATTTTTGATCCGGTAAGAAACAGCCGGTTTTGGGAAATGAATGCTGCTGATATCCGTCCGGTCAAGTATTTTCTGCAATGCTGCCGTATGATCTGTTGTGCCATCGCCGACAACCCCGAACCACTCTACATTCACCGGTCCTGAGTACACGCGCTCGTATCGTTTGCTGGATGCAACTATGGTCAGCGCTCCGTCGTCTGCCCTGGTGGAAGACGGATTATGCTTGAATATTCCCGCGCGGAACGGATCTGTGATGAAAACAGTAGTGGCGGTATCCGTGATTGATCTTAATTCAGCCATACTCAGATAGGGAACATATGAAATCTTTCCTGCGAGTGCAATACGGGCATTGGATGATCCTTCCTGTGTACCTTCACTCATCCCAAATAAAAGCCTGTCCACTTCGACAAAATTGCTTGCATTATTTGCGGACTTGTGGCTTCTTAGCAACTGAAAAATACCGGATCGTTCGGCACTGACAAACTTTCCCCTGAGCGTGTAAAATGCAGATGGCTTGCTGCCGCTCAGTTCATCTTCAATGAAGTCATGGTAAGATCCTCCGGTTTGCTGAAATCCGTCAGGCAGGATTATCTTCAGGCGAAATGCGCGGGCAGTTTCAAAAACATAAACGGTATTGGCAGGTATGTTCAGAAGATCGGCCTTTATCTTGATTTCAAATTCTTCATTCACCCCAACTTCTGTTGCAGACGTGCGGAGGGAAAAACGGATGGGGTCAATGGCGTTTGTGTGTGCGGATAATAGTGTCAGAATTCCAACTAACACGAGGCAAAGGAATTTTGTTGACCAAGTTGTCATGCTGTAATGTTTAATTAAAATTGTTTTACAAAAAAACAGAACTAGTTTTATTTTTCGTAAAACAATTCTAATTATAAAACAGTTGCATGCAGCACAAAGTGTAGCATTCCGGCGGTAGGTTTTACCGAGTAATTTTGCCTTCTACGGCAGATTACAGCATAAAAAATTTTATTGATCCAGTAATTTTTTGTAAAGAAAAATGTATTTGTCTACCATATTTTCCATACTGAAGCTTTTTACAAAGGTGACTGCTTCAGAAGCCATCTTTTCAGACAAGCCCGGTTCCTGAAAGACAGGTCTGATTTTATTAGCCAGATCAACTTCGTCGCCTGGAACAAACAGAAAGGACTTGTCCGGTACGATTTCACGGATTCCGGCAACATCGGAGCCCAGAAACGGAACGCCAGCTGCAAGTGATTCCAGTGTAACCCCGGACATGCCTTCATAAGCTGAAGAAAGAACGTTCAGATCAACCGTTTTCATCAACGAAGAAATATCAGTCCGGAAGCCAAGGTAATGAATTTGATTTTCCACGCCGCATTCAGCGGCCAGCGCCTTTGTTTTTTCCTTCAGTTCGCCTTCGCCGGCCAGTAACACATGATATTCTTTTCCCAGGATTGCACAAGCCTTGATCAGCGCGCCCTGATCCTTAGGATACCTGAAACTGGCTGCCATCAGCATTAATCTCGCATTTGATGGAATGTTCAGTTGGGAGCATAATACCGATCTGTCAAGCTTTGCAGCATTTGCAATACCTGTAAGGTCTACGCCGTTATGGATCGTATGAATTTTTTCGCCCTGACCGATCCACGAAGCTAGTTTGGTGTTGACGCTGTCTGTAATGGCAATGATGGCCGAATAAGGTTTGTACGCAGCACGCTCTATTCCTTGCAAGTACTTTTTGTCCCGTCGTTTGTTATGGTTACTGTGTTCCGTAAAAATCAGAACCGGCCTGACCTTCATGGAAGAAACAGCCAGACTCGCCCAGTATTGGGCCGGAAACAAGTGAACATGAACGACATCAAAGGAATTAGCTTCAATAAATGTCCGTATTTTCCAGGTACACAACGGATTATAAAAACTGTTTATGCCAAGATCGTGAATGGTGATACCGGCCTTTTTAATGTCTGACAAGAAGGAAGGCACAGATCCTTTTGCATTGAGTAGCAACAGCGCAATATCGATGCCTTTTTTTTTGAAAAACGGAAGAGAAGAGGCCAAGAGCTTTTCTCCACCGCCTTGAGATATGTCATTGATAATTACTAAAACTCTCATTATAAATTTTTCTGCCAGTTACTGCTTGTAATAAATTGCAACAGATCAGTCTACGAGCACATTGTTTTCAAAAACATTGGAATCGGGAGCAGTTCTTAATGACTTTTCGTTTTTCGAAGCGCCCGGGGTTCTGGTGCTTTTTGGCAAGGCTTTATTCTGGATATCAATCTGTTTATCTTCAACAATAACTATTTTGGAGCCGCTTATTTTATTGTTTACGAATCTGTAACCGGTATTTTTTCTGCCCAGGTTAATTGCGCGGCTGCTGCTTTTGATATCGCAACCCTCAAAAGTAACGTTGGAAGATCCCAGTCCGAACTTGGCCAGAATTTCACCGGAACTGTTGTTGCTGAAGCTGCAATTAGTGAATTTGACATTGGTAACCAATTTTTCTTTTCGTTTTGCGTCAACCTCTGCTTCAATGTCTACTCCGGTTCCGGTGGCAGCATACAGACAACGTCCGGTATTTGTTAGCGACGTACCGGTAATCTCCATTTTGTCCCCACCCGTCAGGGCCAATGCCGTCCTTGCGTTGAAGTCCAGTTTGCACTGAATGATTTTAATATTCTTCTGACCAGGTTCGGAATGGGAATTTGCTATCTGCATGCCATCCAGACCAAAACGCTGAACAGTTACTTTCCGCAAGGTGACATTTCCGGAATGTGATACAAGAACGCCGTAATGCGCCAGTTGAATCCCGCAATCGCCATAGCCGCCGCCTACGTTGATCTTCTTCGGGTTAAAGGCCGGGCTTTTCTCATCCATGCACTTTATTTTGTAAGTATTCATGTTATTCAGTGTTTCCGAATAAAAATTGCCGTCCAGTTCCAGATTTTCAACGGTAACATTGCTGCTGTTCACGATCAGGATGCATCTTCCCAGATCAGCCCTTTTATCGGAAGTTGTTTTGGTTTTCGGGGTACATTCCATCGTAATGTCCGTACTGGAACCGTCCTGCGGGTTAAAAGTTCCGAATCTGAAGCCGGTGTCATATTTCAGTAAGCTACCAACCTCGCCCCTGATCTTGACATTTTTTGCATTGATGATCTGGATAACGTCAATTCCACGATAGTAATAATCCCGGTTACCAAGCTTCTCCTGTTTGCCGACGATGTATTTTCCTGCGGGTATGATCAGTTCGCAATAGCCCTTCCGACGATTGATAAAGTCCGATGCAGCCTGGAAAGCGGCATGATCGTTAATAGTATCATTCGGGATGGCACCGAAATCCTTCTGAATATTCAGTTTCATAATGGTCTTGCTGACCCTGCTGGAATGCCTGGTCGAATCGTAGGAAAGGACTTTCCGCTGAGAATAGACGTCTGTACTTAATAGTGACAATCCGATAAATGTTGCCCAAAGTGCTAATACTTTCATAAACGGAGATTTTGGTTTCCAATGCGATAGATGAATGCTTTGCTGATTCTGAAAATCGAGGCAGTTGCAGCCATTTGGTCATGCAGCGGTTGTAAGATTTTGTGCCTGACTTTATGCCTGAAACGATAACAATCGTGCCAAATTGGCCCGTTTTGCCAGTTAGGTTTCCTTTACTGCAACTTCATTTTTTGTTTATACAATCCGAGGTATTTTTCAGCAGTGGAGCGAATGTGGTATTTCTGAAGAAATGTATCAACGCAGTTTTCTGCTATTTTCTGTTTTTCAGCAAAGTAGTGAAATGCCTTGATGGCCTCGAAAAAAGCGGTTTCTGTTACGCCGGTACTGAAAAAGCCATTTACCTGATCCGTAATCATTTCCGGCATGCCTCCCACGGGCGTGCAGATCGGAATACATCCCAGCGACAATGCTTCAATCAGCGAAATGGGCATTCCTTCATAAAGGCTTGACATGCAAAAAGCATCGGCAATAGACAGATAATCTACGATATTATCTTTTGCGCCAAGCATCTCTATATAAGGATCACCTTCGATCAGGCTCTGCAGACGGGCTGCAATCTTTTGTTCTCTCAAATCACCGATGATCAGAAGCCGGCACTTTTTTTCCGAAATTTGCTGATTAAACATCTGAACGGCTCTGACCAGCATTTCCTGATTCTTGACTTCAACCACACGGCCGACATTGAGCAGCAGGTATTCATTTTCTTTTACGCTGAATCGCTTTTGTATTTCAGGAAATTCCGGCGTTGTTTCCAGCGGAGGACGGCCATTTACGATGGTAACGTCATTGCTAATACCATAATATTCCTTGAAAGTTTTTTTTCCGTCTCCTGAGATCGTAATCGGAACAACACGTCCTTTTTTATAATAATGGCTCCGGATCATTTTAAGTATGCTAATGGGGCATTCCTGAGCTGCCTGCGTATGAAGCGTATGAAAATAAGTTATACGCGCAGGGAATTTGAAGAACACATTAAGGTTGATATATTCAAATGCATTTATATGGGTATTTACAACATCCGGTTTGATCTTATCTATCCATTTAGAAACGCTTAGTAAAGTTTTCGGGTTGAACCCGCTGTTTTTTCCGAAAGAAATATAATGTACTTCTCTGGCAAGTTCCGATATAAAAGATTCCGGAACATCATTGTCCTTTAGTGAAAGCAGGTATACCGTGACACCTGTAATCTTGGCCATTTCATTACATAAGTCTACAACAAATCTTTCTGCGCCACCTCTACCGAGAGATGGAGTAATGTGTGCTATCTTCATTCTTGGAATCTAGTTTTTTAGAATTAAACCGGGCCTGCATTTCAAATAATTCAAGACCGACATACACTATTAAAAAGTAATTGAGCGAGTACAGCATGGGTCTTTGGAAAAAAACAAGCATTAAAATCAGCATGGAAATACAGCTGAAAATGAAGTATTTTCGCCACGGGTGTAAGTAGGCAAAGAGAAAAATCAGATAGAAAAGGATGAGAATACCACGTTCCAGAACAAAAACCCTGTACGATAAGGTCGAACCGCCGTATACCTTCAGCATATAATCTTTTCCTTTTCCTGTAAGCAAATCCGTGTTGCTTTCTGAAAGAAAGCCCTGATACAGCGATTCGAATCCCCGGATTGCTGTATCTCTGTTATTCACAATACCTACAATCCAGCCGTTTTGCCACTCAAAGCGATTGTATATTTTGAGAGACAATACCGGGTCATCTTTGGTGCTTCTTGCCGCCAGAACGAAAGAAACATAAGAAATGCAGATGAAGACAACAGAAAAGGCAAGACGAAAGGCAAGTTGTTTTGCCTTTAACAACCGGGTGTTCGAAAAGTAGATTACAGGTAAAAATACGATAAGGAAAAAGAGCGATAAAGAGAGAATCCCTGCGATGGTCAGAATCCAGAATTCAAACCGGCTTAACATCCGCCGGTAATAAAACATAATGATCGGAACGATGGTGCCTACTACGCCGGGCTCATCAAAAACCGAGCTGAATCGATTCTTGACACCAAGTCTGGTCCAGTAAAAGAAGAAATAGTTGTCATAAACCCTGCCTTTTCCCGCTTCGCCGCGCTGAATAGAGAATAGCGGAGGAATATCGACCAGATTGATAAGAAAGTAAATGGGTAATCCGACAATGAGCAGAAAAATGAAAAATTTGATATACCACTGAGCAACCTTGAAACGCTCTTCATCCCTTAACAGCGTGAACGTCAGTAACGGCAAAATACCGGAATACAGCAACTGAATGGAAATAAGTATCGAATCTTCATTGTAATAAGCCCACCATACAGGAAGTATCAGGGCTGCAAGAATATAATTTTTGTAATTATTCTTGATCAGAAGTGCGAGGCAAGCATATAAGTTCAGGAATTTCAAGCCATATACAAACACACGAACCGGCACGATGGTACTGTATACTGGATATGAATCAAAAAATGCAATCAGGACAAGGTTGATACATATCAGCTTGCGGATATCAATTTTGCGATTCTTTTGAACTGAAATATGCAATGCCGGTATTTTCATACATCAAACGTCGATGAAAATTAATTAAGTAAGATCGATTTTAATTCCTCAGGACTTTTGATCTGATCAAATCCCCAGATGTAATTGGCCAGTTTGTACTGTTCCGGACTAATCTTTTCCTCAAATACACTGAATGCATCGTAAAGTAACTGATTGTCCCGTTCTTTCGTACTCGTTACTTCCGGATGATAGTGTTGGTTCAACAAGTTGTCTCCACTTTTGGATTTTGACACAAGGGCAACGTGCTGCTTAAACAGGTAATTGGGTTTGTTCAGGAAAAGGCTGTAACCAATATGTGTGCCGGTGCTGTTCGAGATAACCATATCGGAAAGCGAAATAATTGACTTTAACCGGTTCAGAAAATAGAGATCGTCCCGGTGTCCGGCAGTTGTAAGCTTGTACCCCATGTTCTGGTAATATTCATGGTCACCGTTTTGGGCGTCTTTCCAGTACATACAAACCAACACGGTATCGTATCCGGCCTTCCTTTTTTCAATCTCGGTGCAAAATTGCTCTTTATCGTATTCTGACGCAACTGCGCCAATGGAATGACTCGGAAAAACCAGCAGAACTCTGCCCAGGCTCTCCTTGATTTCTGATAAAGCCTTTGCGTCAAGAAGCCCTTCGCAATAATGAATGTAAGGTCCAACCTGGCTGGGCACTTTGCCTGTTTTCTCCTGGATGAATTTTGCCCGGTAGCTGCTGAAAGTCAACGTTTTTTTTGCAAGACTGACCGAATCGGTGCGAACAAGGTTGCCTATGACAATACCATGCTCCAGATAAATTTCATGCAAGGGAAGGTTTTTATCACCTATTTCAATATTTGCATAGTTCAGGAATTGAAAGAGAATGCCGTAATAGTTGCAATCTTCAAAATAGAATTGCGGAAAATAAGGCAATGGAGCACCCAGTTTAGGAAGATCAAAAATATCGGCTGACTGCCGCGATTGTACCTGAGCAGGAAAATCGGTAGCTCCGGATCTTTTGTAAGCACAATATATCCTCCGAAAAATTTTGGTTTTTTCGGCTAGCACTACAATCTGTCTTTTAAGGTCGTTAATCATAGCAGGTTCAATGAAATTCTATTTGGCCAGGAGTTTGCGAAAGTTTAACCAGGGCATTGGATAAACCCTCGAGCTGAGAATCATAACGACAATACAGTTGAGCAGACTGATTGCAAAATTGGAGTAAGCTGCGCCGAGCGGTCCGATTATGCTTACCAGATAATAGGACGCGGCGACTTGGAGCGCTGAGCACAAAAAGGTAACAATTGCCAGGGAGGCGGATTTTTTTACAAAAAAAACGTATGTAACATACATCAGGTAAATCCCTTGAAACGCTTGTGAAAACAATGCCCAGCCTACATACATTTTTGCATCACTGTATTTTTCTGACAGAAAATGGTCAATTAGCATGTCCGATGCCAGGGTTGCAATGAATGTAAGCAGCAGCAAAGCCGCAATGTACAAGTAAGTGAACTTGACCAGTTTCAGCTTCTTTACCGCAAGGACACTCTGATCAGAAATGGATAGTGTCTTGTAAACAAACGGTGTAAATGCATTGTTGAATGCCAGTGTCAGGAAAGAAATGATCAGGCTGAACTGAAATCCGGCTGCATAAATGCCGCTTTCGGAAACACCCGCCAGATTGGATATAATAAGTCTGTCAGCACCTGCACGAGCCCAGATGCTGATTGCATGCGGTATTAACGGAAGGCAAAACCTGAAGATATCGTTGATGTATTGCTTGTTATACGAGATATTCAGGTAACCGCGCTTCCATAAAAGGATCATACTGATCAATGCATAGAGAACGGAACTGGTGCCGATCCCGATGATTCTGCCCTGCCAGCTTAACTGGAAGAGTATGATTAAAATAAGCGAAAGCGTAACGTCGCAGACCGTTTGTGAAATCTGGTAACTTCCAAAATACAGAGGTTGCTCTTCAAGTCTCCAGATGATCAGATTAATATTGCTTATTACCTGAGAAGTAGCAATGATCAGGCCGGTGATTACAAAAGTTGTATTGACCGAAAGGTGATTTTTAATTGGCTCGATAAACAAAAAAACGATCAAACCGCAAATCGTGAGCGTGATGGCAAGTACAAACAGGATATTGAAAACATACTTTCCAATTTCAACCTTGTCCAGTCGGTAAAAGTTGACCGAAACAATACTCTGAACGTTGATTCCTATGAAAATGACCAGAAGATTAAGGTAAACATTGTAGTTGGCAACTTTACCATAATCCTCAGGAAGCAGATAATGAGTGAGTAATGGAAGGATTAAAAACGGAACCGCCTTGTTTACAGCGTCAGTAATAACATAAAGCACGCTATTCCTGACAAGTGGATGTTTCCTTAAATTTTCAATTTTACTCCTCAAAACCAGCTTTCCAATTAATAATTCAATATGATCTCTTTAATGCGCGCTCTTCCATGTGTTTCCATCGAAAGTGTTATAGCAAACAGCGCTATGCAATTTTATTCAACGCCATCCGCGACCCTTTTTTAAGATCCTCTTTTGCCGGTTTTCCTATAATGTCTTTCAAGTATTTAGGATGCAGACCAAAGCCCGGGCGAATGGAGCGGACATTCGATTCTGTGATGATTTCGCCTGCCGCAATGTCCTCAACCACATACAAGGATCTGGAAAAGTCTTTGCCTTTCGATTGCTTTTCAGTCAGTTTGTAATCCACCACGCCGATGGCCTGTTCAGCTTCTCTCACCGATTTCACCATTTCCGAAAACTCCGCTTCGTTCATGGAAAAGGATGCGTCCGGCCCGCCAATAGCTCTGTCCAGAATAAAATGCTTTTCAATGATTTTGGCACCAAGAACCGTGGCAACAACCGGGACAGTACTGCCAATGGTGTGATCGGAAAGTCCGCTGATAACCTGGAACCGTTCTGCAAAATCTTTAACCATCGTCATGTTTGCCTCACCAACCGGAGCCGGATAGCTCGATGTGCATTTCAGCAAAGCAACCTGATCATTGCCCTGCCTGGCACAGGCATCCAGGGCAAGCCTGATATCTTCTTCGGTAGCAATGCCCGTGGAAATAATGACAGGCTTCCCTTTGGAGGCAACCAGTTCAATCAAAGGAATATCTGTAATTTCAAACGATGCAATTTTGTAGGCGGGCACATCCAGCGTTTCCAGAAATTCAACAGCCGTTGGATCAAAGGGAGAAGAAAAGCAGACCAAACCTTCTTCTTCCGCTACACGGAATAATTCCGCATGCCATTCCCATGGCGTATACGCCTCTTTATACAGGTCAAATAAATACTGCCCGTCCCAGATCGTACCGCCGATGCGAAAATCGTCCATGCGGGAATCAATGGTGATTGTTTCGGCCGTATAGGTCTGCAGTTTGATACAATCCGCGCCAGCTCTTTTAGCTGCTCTGATCGTTTCTATTGCCGTTTCCAGGCTGCCATTATGATTAGCCGACAGTTCTGCAATGATAAATACAGGACTGTTTTTATTTATTTCAAATGTTCCTATTCTCATCCGATATTCATGGTGTATTTATAGTTCTCACCTTCCGTCTCTTTTGTAAATCCAAACCGCTCGAAGGTCTTGCACGACGAAATATTATCGGGCATGACAATTCCCGAAATCCGTGTTATATTTTGCTCTGTATTTTCACAGAGCGACAAAATTCCTTTTTTCAGCAATACAGCGCCCAGACCCTGACCCTGATATTCCGGATCCAGCAGATAGCTGATCACCGCTTCTTCGCCATGCAGATCAAACCGGATCGAGCCGATAAGTTTATCGTAAAATGATGCGATATAAAACAGGCATTTCGGGTCCGTTAGCTTTCGAGAAAGCCAGTCAACATGGTCCGCATACTGTATCTCGTTTTGGTTGAGCGAATACCGGCGTACCTGCTGATCCGAAGCCCAGCGATAAGTTATTTCTGCGTCGTCACTAGTTAATTTCCGCAGGTGCAAATGCTGCCCGGCAACCAGTTGCCGGAAAAGCCTTTTTATCCGTTCTCCCGATTTCCCGTCAACCAACAAAGCATTTTCCGGACTTTCCTGAGAAAAATATTTTTTTACTGCGGAAAGAAGGTTTTCTTCTGAAAAATCTTCAGCGCTGATAAAAGCATTAGCCTTTTTGTAGTTTTCAAAAACAAACCGCTGATTATCAACATACATTCCGGAAATAATTTTCGCTCCTGATGTAAGTGCTTCCGTCAGGATCCCGCTTGCCGGAACAATGCATAAGCTAGCTTCCGCCATTTGCCCGGCCATATCCTCGGCACTGATGTCATTGTAATGAATTACGTTTTCATGTTCATTCACAATGGCAGCCAAAGACTCCTGGTGGCGGTATGCAGCACCGGTTACGATGCATATCTTTTTAAACTGCTTGAAACCTGAGACAACATTCAGTGCTGTTCGGGTTAAATTCCGGCTGTCCGAGCCGCCGAAACAAATCAGAACCGAGCCACTTTGAGCTTGCTGTTTTTTCTTGCCCGCCAGTTCAAGAAATGCCGGACGGATCAATGCATAGTCGGGGCCAAGCGCAAATTGCGTGTATGGCTTTGCGTCGTATTCACCTGGAGAAACGCAGGGTGTGTGATTCAAAACCAAATCTGCATAGCTGGGCTTTTCATGCAGATCGTCTATACTCACTAGCTGACAGCCTATTTTCTTGACAGCAAGCTGATAATCACTTTCAATTTCATAGCTATCGACGACAACCAGATCTTCCGGTGACAAAACAGGCAATAGCGCTTCGTCATTCTGGAGGCGCATAAAGGAAAAACCGGCATTCCGGATTTCATCAATGATGCTATCCGGAATTTGTTTACAGGCAAAATAAATGTCAAAGTTTTCGACGAGCATTTTTGCCAATGCTATACACCTGACAAGATGGCCGAGGCCAATGCTGGAACTTCCATCCGTCCTGATATATAGTTTACTTTTCATAAAGCAATTTGTATTTCATTTCCGCCATCAGCCAGTCAGAGGCCGTATCGATATCCTGCACTTCTTCTTCCGACAAGATGACGGATGCCGTGTTTGACGTAAAAAGAGAATCCGTGATTTTTGCTGGATTGTACCAGTACCATTGGCCGGCATCATGGTAAACCGGTTTCAGATCCTGCGACCTGACATTTTGATTTTCCGGCCAAACCATCTGTACTTTTCCGTTCGTTACTTCCAAACCCCGCCAGATCGGATAGGAGAAAGGGACAACCGGAAAGACAGAATCAAACCCGGATTCGCTGAGCAGTGACAATCCGGCCCGCAAATGCCTGGTTTGGATGAAAGGAGCCGTAGCATAAATGCAGCAGATTTTATCATAGATAACCGAAAAACGAGCTTCATATTCCTTTTCTACTTCTTTAATAACGTCCACGGTGGATGCAAAATCATTTGCATTGCCTTTACTTCTCAGAAATGGGACCGATGCACCGTAATTTTTTCCGATTTCAGCAATTTCCGGATCATCCGTCGAGACCATTACGTCACTGAATAAGCCGGAATTCAGTGCAGTTTCGATGGCATAGGCAATAATCGGTTTTCCCAGAAAATCCCTGATGTTCTTTCTTGGAATACGCTTGCTGCCGCCTCTGGCCGGAATGATTGCCAGAGCTTTATCCATGATGGTAGTAACTGTTGACAGCGTCAATGACGAGCGACTGTTCTTCTGCGGTCAGTGTCGGGTACATCGGCAGACTGATACATCCCCGATAGTAAGCTTCTGCATGGGGCATATCACCCACTTTCCAGCCAAGATTCTGATAATAAGGCATCAAATGGCATGGAATGTAATGGATCTGGGCAAAAATGTCTTTGCTTCGCAGGTGATTATACAAGCCCAGACGATCCTCCACTTCAATAATATAAAGGTGATACGCATGGCCTGTGACCACGCCACTTTGTCCATGTATAAAGGCTTTGTCAGAAAACCCGGCCTGATAAGCAGCCGCAATGGCGCGGCGTTTTTCAAGACCGGCATCTGCTCTTTTTAACTGGCTGACACCGAGTGCAGCCTGAAAATCCGTTAACCGGTAATTGTAACCCAAAGTCTGCATTTCCATATACCAGCCCGGATACTGCTCCGCTCCACCGGCCAGCTCGATGCTGTTTACATACAAATCGTTTGACTTTACAATTCCATGCGTCCGGAGTGCAAGCAATTTTTGATATAATTCAGCATCATTGGTCGTAATCATTCCGCCTTCCCCGCATGCAATATGTTTTACAGGATGGAAGCTGAAAATCGCAAGATCCGCAAAGTTGCTGTTTCCGCAAAGCTGTTCATTGCCAGCCGAATCTGTAAAAAATCCTCCCGGTGCATGACAGGCATCTTCAATCATCCAGAGGCCATATTCATCAGCCAGTTTTTTGAAATCTTCCAGATTAACCGTATTGCCTGCAAAATCCACCGGAACAATACCCTTGTATGTTCCTTTCGGGACACTTTCCAGCAACTTGCGTACCGACTGAATATCAATCAGATAAGTAGACGGATCAATGTCGGCAAATACAACTTCTCCTCCGCAATAACGGATGCAGTTTGCCGATGCTGCGAAAGTAATGGGTGTTGTAATTACTTTATCGCCCGGGCTCACGCCTAAGGCAAGCGCACACAAGTGCAGTGCCGCGGTTCCATTTGCTACCGCAACAGCATATTTTGAACCCACGTATTCTGCAAAAGCAATTTCAAATTGCTGGATATTAGGTCCCTGTGTAAGATAATCAGACTTTAAGACATCTGTCACGGCCTTAATGTCCTCCTCGGTTATGTTCTGCCTTCCGTACGGTATCATTCAAGAAAAATTAAACTGTGAAGCCGGGATCTACATGCTCAACGATTAAAGCCCGCAGACTTTCAACCGTTTCCCATTCTGTATTGTTTCCGGAATTATATGAAAAGCCGTCCGGCACTTTTTGGGCATTGAAGTGACTGACAAAATCAGAAATGCTCCATGTCGGTGTTTGGGGCACTATTGCATAGTATTTTCCCAGATCATAAGTGAAGAATGAATCGGATGTGGTGATCATTTCCTCGTGAATCTTTTCGCCCGGACGGATGCCGATTACCCGGTGCTCGCATTCCGGTCCGATCGCCTTGGCAATATCAAGAATGTTATAGGATGGGATTTTCGGGACAAAAAGTTCTCCGCCCCAGGCTGTTTCCAGAGCATGCAGCACCATATCGACGCCGCCCTGCAGGGAAATGTTAAACCGGGTCATGCTTTCGACTGTTATCGGCAGTACGCCTTCTTTCTTCTTATTGATAAAAAAAGGAATAACTGAACCGTTGGAACCCATTACATTTCCGTATCTGACAACGGAAAACTTGATGGGGTTCTGTCCGCGAATATTATTGGCCGCAATAAAGAGCTTGTCCGAAGTGAGTTTTGTAGCGCCATACAGATTGATCGGAGCTGCTGCCTTGTCTGTGGATAGTGCAACTACGTGGCTTACTTCGGTGTCCAATGCCGCATTGATGACATTTTGTGCTCCGTTGATATTGGTTTTGACGCATTCGCTGGGGTTGTACTCGGCGATAGGCACATGCTTCATTGCTGCCGCATGGATCACAAAATCAATTCCTTTGAAAGCTCTCCGTAACCGTTCTTCATCTCTTACATCACCAATAAAAAAACGGATCTGCGGATATTTCTCCGGTGTATATTCCTGTGCCATCTGAAATTGCTTCTGTTCATCTCTTGACAAGATGACGAGCCTTTTCACGTTTGGCCATCTTTTGAAAATCGTGGCGGTTAATGCTTTACCTAAAGAACCAGTTCCTCCTGTGATAAGTATTGATTTACCGGTCAAATCTAGCATGTTCATTCATTTTAGTTGAAAATAATTTACAGATGTATAGTGCTAAACAAGTTGCTTGTGCAGTTTCTCTTTAAAGAAAATGATGTAGGTGAGTGTCAGGAATAATCCCAGAACCGAGAAGATAACGCCGATAAAAGGACGTTTCGGGCTGCTCTTTGCCAATGGAACCCGGACAGGTTCCAGAACTTTGAAAACCGGTTTCTCTTCCTTTTCACGTATTTTGGATTGTTCCAGCTTGATAGACAAATCCGAATGTATTGCCTCTGAAAGTACATATTCAGCCTGTAGCCTTTGTTCTTCGATCCTCGCTACGTTCAAAAAAGTGTTTCTATGCGTATCTCTGTATGTTTGCAGGGCATATTCCGCTTTCTGCTGTCTTCTTCGGGCTTCCGCCACTCTTTTCTGAAGGAACTCAACCTGCTGGGTCGTTTTGGATATAGTGTAGTTGCTGACGTAGTTGATCAAGTATTTCTCACCTGCATCAACAAGCATCGCCGCGACTACCGGGTCCGTCATTTCGCTTTCAATGGTAATAATTCCATCTGTTGTTCCGACAGTTGCATGCACGAGATTTTTTGCAGCCATCACCATTTTTTCCTGTTTGGGATCAAATGAAAGAATTTTGATTTTAGGATTAGGCACTTTGGGCTTGGTTTCTTCTTTTGATGTTTTCCCAAACGAAAACAAGCCTGACAGGAAAGATTTTGAGCTTTTTCTGGTCAGATAACTTTCCAGCGTAGGGTAAAATACATCATTTTGATCAACAACAGGCGTTTTTAACAAATACTGTCCGAATGGAACTGTTGAAAGGATGTTCGGGTATAGCTCTGGCACCAGTTTACCGCTGGGATCAGCGCCTGCACCCAATGCCATGCTGAAAAATGAGTTGTTTCTGCTGGATCCCAGCTCGGGCAGCAGGATTGTCTGAGCAGTATATTTCTTGGCAAGCAGGAAACTGAATGCAACTCCGATTATGGCGGATATTATGGCAGCAGCGATTAGAACCGGTAAATATTTCTTGAAAAACCCTACAACTTCAAAAATGCTTATCTCGAGTGTGTCGGTGTTTTTATCAGCTTGTATTTCGGGATTGGTCATTGATGTTATCTGCTCAAAGTAATAATAGCGATGGACAAGGTGCTCACCATGGATGCTATGAATGAAAACAACGCTATACGTTCACCGGGTGTCCTTTCGCGCTCAGGTTGTTCTGCTTTTACCGGAATTGTAACTATTGAGCCGGGTGCAATGGTCGGATAGGAGCGGAAAAACAGAAAATTTTTGGTTCGGTAGGTCCGTCCGTTCGGATGCGACACGTAAACGCGTTTTTTCCAGCCTTGCTCCGTGTAACCTCCCGCCTGTGAAATGTAATCTTCATATTCATATTTCGGATCGTAATTCATTACTGAAGGATTATGTACCCCGCCCTGAATCCGTACCGTTTCAGACCTTCTCGGAATCATCAATGTATCTCCGTCCAACAGCAACAGGTTGGATGGAAGTGAAGGTTTTTTCATGATGGTTTCAATATCCACTGCAAGCAACTCTCTGTTCCGGTAAAAACGCACACCCGGCAGATAAGCTTCCGGTTTAACGCCGCCTGTTTTGGTGAACAGATCGGATATGCGTTCGAAGTTGCTGATGATGGTGTAATTTCCGGGAAATTTCACTTCCCCGATAATCGTCACCGTTTTCTGAGCCTCGTAACGCGGGGATTTGCGTACGATAACCATATCACTCGGTTCCAGTTTGAACTTCTGATCGTCCGGATTAAGTATGAGATTGTCCGCAACATCTATAGTATAGATGCGCACGTTCTGTGATGTTGGCAAGTCAAGTGTATCATTTTTGATACGTCTGGAAACTTCGATTCGGTACGGAACCCCGCCTTCTGTGTAGCCGCCAGCCTGAAATATCAGATCCGCAATGGAAATGTCTTTATAATAGAAGTAATTACCCGGATTGATCACAGAACCGGATATCGATAAAAATGTAAATTCTTTAAGGTCTTCAACGGATTTTACTGTCAGGATATCACCCGGAAGCAGTTCAATATCTGCAATCTCGCCATTAACAAGTTTCCGCAGATCAAACGCCACAATTCCGGTCTGGGTTTCCCCGCTGGACCTTTCCAGAAGGGCACGGTTCAGGAATGCACGCGGGCTGAGTCCCTGAGACATCTGAATAAGTTTCAGGACGGTATTGCAGCGTTCTTCCAGTGCATAAATGCCCGGCAAAGTCACAGCACCTTTTACTTCAACCTGATTGCTTACGATGTCAAGAATCTTCTTGATGTTGAAAATATCTCCGTTTTTAGGCGTAAAGGAGGCAATCTGTGCAGAATCAATACTTCCGATTACGTAGTTGGTGCCGGTATTTCTTTGATATGTTAGCGTCTGGGTATAAGCCTCGGGCGTGAATCCGCCTGCATACCGGATCAGACTGGAAATGGATTCGCCTGTTCGGGCTTCAAAAATGCCGGGCCGTTTCACTTGACCGACCAGTTCAATCCTGCTTTCAAACGGTCGTATCAGGATAATATCCTGATCCTGCAAAGCAATGTTGTCTTTAAGGTCTGCATCTACAAGAAAGCGGTAAAGGTCAATTTTCCGGATTACATTATTGTTTCGTATTACCTCGATGTTTCTGTATGATCCGTTCTTATTAGGCCCGCCGGATAAGGACAAAGCGTTGAAGGCAGTCGCAAGAGAAGAAACTGTATAAGTTCCCGGACGCGTTGCTTCGCCTGTTATCATCACACGGATGCTCCGGACATTTCCCAAGGTAATGGAAGAATAAGTACCTGATCCTGAACGGTTTAAGGTAGAATAGGCTTGTCTCAGCCGGTTTACAATGCGTTCATTGGCCTGCTCGATTGTAAGACCGTTCACATACACAGGCGCCAGATTAAGCATTTTTACAGTTCCTTCCGGACTGATCTTCATTTTGAAATTGTCCACCGAATTGCCGTAAATATCCACTACAATTTCGTCTTCAGGACCAAGAATGTAATTTCGGGGCGTTGCAATTCTCAGGTTTGGCTCAAAAGTGGATGAAGGCTGTGCAAAGAAAGAAGATCCGAAGGTGCGGTTAATGCGTTTTCTTGTAACTTTTCTTGCGTTCGTCGAGTCCTTTTCGTTATGGGTTTCATCTTCTAGTTCGTCCAGTTCATCCTGATCACGGGTTTCATCCAGCTCATCACGGTTAGGATCAGCAACTTCCTCTTGCTCCGGTTTTTGCGCCACACGCTTGCGCATGGCTGAGATCTGGTCCAATGTGTAACCTCTCTGCAAAGCTGCCTTTTCAATATCCATATCCGACATGCCCGTGGATTTGGCCTGGTTATAGAAATCAGTTGCCTGCTGATTGGTGATCTGTGAGGGATTTACCTTTTGCGCCGGTTCCGGCAATGCAGTTGCAGGTTTGGATGGATTCGTGTTTTGAGCAAAACCGGAAATGCTTACAAAGAATAACAGCGTAAAGGATAGAACACTTAAGTATAACCGTGAAAAGAAATGATAATGCATGCAGTGTTTTTAATTACAATCAACAACTACTCCGTAAAGCGTAGCGTCAGGTTCAAATAAAGAAATTTTAAATCGGGGTAAAACTACTAAAACTAACTGTTAAAGTGTTGACTTGTTGAAATATAGCCAACGCATAATCTATAAAGCGGTCTGGATTGAAAGTTCTTTTAACTGCCCTTCCGAAATAGTAGACGGAGAATCGATCATTACGTCACGTCCTGAATTATTTTTCGGGAAAGCAATGAAATCCCGGATGGAATCCGCGCCACCGAAAATGGAGCACAGCCTGTCAAAACCGAAGGCAATTCCGGCATGCGGAGGCGCTCCGAATTCAAAGGCATTCATCAGAAAACCAAATTGTTCCTGCGCTTCCTGTGGAGAAAATCCCAGAATCTCAAACATTTTCTGCTGCAGCGCTCTTTCAAATATCCTTACGGACCCGCCGCCCACTTCCACACCGTTAATGACCATATCGTATGCATTTGCCCTGACCTGACCCAGATTGCCATTCAGCAGCGCAATATCTTCAGGTTTCGGACTGGTGAACGGATGATGCATGGCGAACCATCTGTTTTCCGCCTCGCCGTATTCCAATAATGGAAAATCAAGAACCCATAAAACCCGGTACTCGTCCGGATTGCGAAGCCCAAGTCGTGAACCCATTTCAAGGCGCAGTTCATTCAGCTGCTTGCGCGTTTTATCCGCCTGGCCGGACAGCAACAAAATCAAATCTCCGGGCTTAGCGTTAAACGTATCAACCCATTTTTTAATATCCGATTCGGAGTAGAATTTGTCAACGGACGATTTGATTGAACCATCGGCATTGTAACGGACATACACCAATCCTTTTGCGCCGATTTGCGGACGTTTGATCCAGTCCGTCAGTTCATCAATTTGCTTGCGTGTGTAAACGGCACAATCCGGCGCACAAATTCCTAC
Source organism: Dyadobacter sediminis (assembly GCF_005860765.1). Taxonomy (GTDB): domain Bacteria; phylum Bacteroidota; class Bacteroidia; order Cytophagales; family Spirosomataceae; genus Dyadobacter; species Dyadobacter sediminis. The sequence goes on from NZ_VCEI01000028.1 coordinate 481,091, forward strand.
AACCAGTTCCGCGTCATCAAAAACACCGAATCCTTTGCCGGAAGTCAGGTCCTGATTTTCACCTTTCAGTTCTGCAAACTGCATATCAAAGCGGATATCCGGCTTGTCCGATCCGTAAAGGCGCATGGCATCCGCATACGTCATACGTGGAACTTCGGGCAGTTCGATTCCTTTCACCTTGCTGAACAGATTGCGTATCAGTCCTTCAAACGTATTCAGTACATCTTCCTGCGTCACAAAAGACATTTCACAGTCAATTTGTGTAAATTCCGGCTGGCGGTCGGCACGAAGATCCTCATCGCGGAAACATTTTACAATCTGGTAATAACGGTCAAAACCGGCCACCATCAGCAACTGTTTAAACGTCTGCGGCGACTGCGGAAGCGCATAGAATTCGCCCGGGTTCATGCGGCTCGGAACCACAAAATCACGTGCGCCTTCCGGCGTTGACTTGATCAGAACGGGCGTTTCCACTTCAATGAAGTCCAGTTCGTCCAGATATGCACGGGTATAGCGCGCAACCTGATGCCGTAACTGCAGGTTTTTGCGTACATTATTTCTTCTCAGATCCAGATAACGGTATTTCATCCGGATGTCGTCGCCGCCGTCTGTTTCATCTTCAATCAGGAACGGAGGCAATTTGGCCGCATTCAGAACCGTAAGCTCGGAAACACGTATTTCAATAGCGCCGGTGGCTATTTTATCATTTTTGGCAATCCTTTCAATGACGATTCCTTTGGCGGAGATCACAAATTCCCTGCCCAGCGCACGTGCCGTCTCCAATACTTGCGAAGGTGTTTTCCCTTCTTCAAAAAGAAGTTGTGTCAAGCCATAGCGGTCACGCAAATCCAGCCAAATCATTCCGCCTTTATCCCGAATGCGCTGCACCCAGCCGCATAATACAACTTCTTGATTTACATGTTCTAAGCTTAACTCCCCGCAGGTATTTGTACGTAACATATAATTATTTTAATACGGATATAAAGAAAGTGCCTGATAATAAATGGCGCAAAAGTACGTATTTTTAGCAAATCTAACATGAAGTGTTTTTTATGAAATTATATAAAACGCCTGGAAGACAGATTAGTCGTGTGCTTTCTCCACTGATATTGCTGGCACTCTGCAGCTGCGACCCCGATCCGGATCCTGAAACCGGCAGCTCCGGGTCATTTGAATCCTCACCGCAGCAATACGCCATTACGCCCGGCATTATTGATGAAGCGTCCGGGCTTGCACCCGGTAAAAATCTGGACGGATTTCTATGGACTCTTCAGGATTCCGGAGCGCCTAATTCGCTTTATCTGATCAGCAGGGACGGAAAAGAAATCAAGGAATATCCTGTTCCCGGAACGGCCAATCATGACTGGGAAGATATGGCTGGCGGCCCCGGCCCGAAAGACGGTATCCATTACCTTTACATTGGCGATATCGGCAATAACAACAAACCGGTTACTCTGACCAATATCATTTACCGCGTACCCGAAATCGGCATCACAAACGACAGTTTTTTACAAAATTCGGTTGAGAAAATAACTTTCAGCTATCCGGATGGTGCCCGCGATGCCGAAACGCTGCTGCTTGATCCTGTTACAAAAGATCTGTTCATTCTCTCAAAAGAAATCGGCAGTACAGGAATTTACCGTCTGCCTTTCCCGCAGTCCACTTCGGAAACGATGATTGCCGAAAAAGTCGGGACCGTTCCTTCCGTTTCTCTTGCAACCGGCGGCAGTATTTCGGCAGACGGAACTGAAATCCTGATCCGTACTTACCTTTCGGTTCATTACTGGAAAAGAAAACAGGATAAAACCATAGGCCAGACTTTGTCTGCATCTGCATTGAAACAGCTTTCTGTGGCGCCGGAACCGCAGGGAGAAGCCATATGCTTCGATCGCGAAAGTGCCGGCTTTTATACGCTCAGTGAAAAATCAAATTCCTCAGGCGTAAGCTTAAACTATTATAAAAGAAAATAATCCAGTCCAATGCTTAAAAAACTCCTGTTTCTTACAATTGCTTTCATTTCCTTGAAAGCCAGTGCCCAGAACAATTCTGACGAACAGTTTATAAAGGATAATTATTCCAAATCCGAGTACGACATTCCGGTAAGGGACGGCGTAAAGCTGCATACCATTGTGTATGTTCCGAAAGATGCGTCAAACGACAAAAAATATCCTTTTCTCATGCAGCGTACGTGTTACAGCGTGGCGCCATACGGAAAAGATACCTATCCGCCGCGACTGGGCCCGAGTCCTGCCTTGATGCGCGACAAGTTTATTTTTGTTTATCAGGACGTTCGCGGCCGTTATATGAGCGAAGGCGTGTGGACGAACATGACGCCGCACATTGCGCAGAAAAAAAGCAAAACGGACGTGGATGAAGCATCTGACACGTATGATACCATTGAATGGCTTCTGAAAAATATTCCGGCAAACAACGGCAGAGTAGGGCAATGGGGAATTTCGTATCCCGGATTTTATACAACGGCCAGCGCACTTTCCAATCACCCGGCACTGAAAGCTTCTTCACCGCAGGCACCGATTTCGGATTTTTTCTTTGACGATTTTCATCACAACGGCGCATTTACGCAAGGGTATTATCTGACTTTTCCGGTGTTCGGCATCAAGCCGCCGCAGCCGGGTGCCGATTCCTGGTTTGCCAATGATTTTATCAAGCCCGAGCCGGACGGTTACACGTTCAATCTGAAAATGGGTTCACTGAAAAACTTTGATCAGTATTACTCGAAAAACTTTTTCTGGCAGGAAACCGTCGCGCACCCGAACAAAGACGAATTCTGGCAAAAAAGAGACATTCTGCCGCATCTGAAAGGTTTGAAACATGCATTTATGACCGTTGGCGGATGGTTTGATGCCGAAGATCTTTACGGCCCGCTGAATACGTACAAGACCATTGAAAAAAATAATCCTTCCATTTACAACACGCTGGTCGTCGGGCCTTTCGGACACGGACGATGGAGCCGTGAAACCGGGCATACGCTGCATAATGATCTTTATTTCGGAGACAGCATCGCTACTTTTTACCAGAATAACATTGAGGCCAGATTTTTCAAGCATTTTCTGAAAGAATCAGGTGACGGAAAAACCGGCCTGCCGGAAGCTTACTTGTTTGACACGGGTAAAAAAGAATGGAAAACGTTCGATAAATGGCCGGCAGCAACGGCGCAAAAAGTAAAACTATACTTTCATCCGAACGGCAAACTGGATTTCTCCGAGCCGAAAGAAGCGAAATCTGCAACCGCATACGTGAGCGATCCCGCCAAACCGGTTCCTTATACGGCCAATGTGAAGCAAATGTCAGGCTTTACACCGTTTGAATACATGTCTGAAGACCAGCGTTTTGCGGCTTCACGGCCGGATGTACTGGTTTTTAAAACGGACGTTCTGCAGGAAGATGTGACGCTGGGCGGTGAAATTACGGCATTGCTAAAAATCAGCAGCACAGGAACGGACGCTGATTTCTTCGTAAAACTGATCGATGTTTATCCCGACAATGAAAAAAATCATGCGTTCATGCCCGACCCGAAAACGGTGATGGCCGGCTATCAGCAAATGGTCCGGAGTGAAATTATGCGGGCTCGGTTCCGAAACAGTTTTGAAAAGCCCGAAGCGCTCGTTGCAGGCAAAATGACCGACATCAAATTCCGCCTTCAGGATGTACTTCACACTTTCAAAAAAGGGCACAGCATTATGATTCAGGTTCAAAGTACCGCATTTCCACTTTTCGACCGCAATCCGCAGAAATATGTGGAGAATATTTACAAAGCCGCAGATTCGGACTTTATTCAGGCTACACAAACCATTTTCCATCAGGCCGGCGCTGCAAGTATGATCGAGGCGGATGTCATTAAGCAGTAATTTTCAAAAACAGAATGAATTTAAAATTGATTGTAATGAATGTAATTTCGGCAACCATCTTTGCTTCAAACGGTTCTGCCCAGCAATTGAATTATCCTGCTACCCGAAGAATCGAGCATACCGATGAATATCATGGCGTAAAAGTGCCCGATCCGTATCGCTGGTTGGAAGATGACCGTTCCGACGAAACAGCTGCTTGGGTAAAAGCACAGAATGAAGTCACATTCGGTTATCTGGACAAAATTGCTTTTAAAAAGAAGATTTTTACAGATCTTGAAAAAGCATATAATTATCCCAAGTACTCCGCTCCGGGCAAAAAAGGCGACTATTTTTATTTCTATAAAAACGACGGACTTCAGAACCAGTCGGTACTGTACCGGCAAAAAGGGCTGAACGGCAATCTGGAAGTCGTACTCGATCCCAACAAGCTTTCTGCGGACGGCACCACAAGGCTTACGGTTTTCAGTTTGTCCAAAGACGGCGCTCATGCAGTGCTCGGTTTTTCCAAAGGCGGCTCCGACTGGCAGGAATATCAGATTATGGACATGAAAAATCTATCCATGCTGCCGGATAAAGTGGAATGGGTAAAAATCTCAGGCGCCGCATGGCAGGACAACGGGTTTTATTACAGCCGTTATCCGAAGCCGGAAGGAAGTGAGCTGGCATCAAAAAATGAAAATCATCAGGTTTTTTATCACAAAATCGGAACCTTGCAGCAGAACGATAAACTGGTTTTTGAAGATCCGGCCAATCCGCAGCGCTTTCACATTGTAAGTACGACCAAAGACGAAGAATATGCGTTTCTGAGCGTGAGCGACCGTGGAAAAGGAAAGGACGGCAACGGACTTTGGGTATTAAAAAAAGGAACTTCGGAGTTTGTTCCGGTGAAAGAAGAAATTACGGATTTCAGCTTTGGCGTGATCGAAAATGTCGGCAGTGATTTTTTGATTGAAACCAATGAAAATGCGCCGAACAGTAAAGTAATGCGCTATGAATCGGGATCCAAAACGTGGAAAACACTTATTCCTGAGAAACCGGAACCGTTGCAGTCTGCAAATGTTGCAGGCGGAAAATTGTTTGTTTCTTACTCCAAAGACGTTACAACGCGTGCCTATGTTTATGATCTGAACGGAAAGCTGGAAAACGAAATCCGTCTTCCGGGGCTTGGAACTGCAACGGGTTTTGGCGGGGAAAAGGAAGATACTTTTGTCTTTTACACGTACACCTCATTCAGCTATCCGCCGACTATTTTCCGGTATGACATTGATATGCAGAAAAGTGCCGTGTTCCGTTCGCCGGAAGTTTCTTTTAATCCCGAAGATTATGAAACAAAACAGGTTTTTTATCCAAGTAAGGACGGCACAAAAATCCCTGCTTTTATCACTTACAAAAAAGGACTGAAACGGGACGGCTCCAATCCGACAATTTTGTACGGTTATGGCGGTTTCAATATCAGCCTTACGCCCTCGTTCAGCCCGACCCGGATTCCGTTTTTTGATCAGGGCGGCATTTACGTGCAGGCCAATCTGCGCGGCGGAAGCGAGTACGGGGAAAAATGGCATGAACAGGGCATGAAGCTTAAAAAGCAGAATGTATTTGACGATTTCATTGCCGCCGCCGAGTTCCTGATCCGTGAAAAATATACTTCACCGGAACGTCTTGCCATTCAGGGCGGCTCGAACGGCGGCTTGCTCGTCGGAGCGGTTATGAACCAGCGGCCGGAACTGTTCAAGGTTGCCTTTCCGGCTGTGGGCGTCATGGATATGCTGCGGTTTCACAAATTCACGATTGGCTGGAACTGGATTGCGGATTACGGAAGCAGCGATAACGCGGACGAATTTAAAGTGCTGTATGGCTACTCTCCGTTGCACAATATCAAAGATGGTGGGAAATATCCGGCGACCATGATCACAACCGCAGACCATGACGACAGGGTAGTGCCTGCACATTCATTCAAGTACGCTGCCGAACTTCAGGCAAAGGCCGGAGCAACTTCCTCCAATCCTTTGCTGATCCGCATTGACACCAATTCCGGGCATGGCGCAAGCAATACAAAGAAAGCACTTGAAACACAGGCAGATATTTATGCTTTTATGTTTGAGAACATGGGTTTGGCCTGGAAGTAAATTGGAAGTTTTCAGAAATTACTTTGATAAATTAACTTCATTATCTCACATTATTTCTTATTTTATTTCAACATGCAGGATACAACAGGACGGTGTGTATAGGTAAGTTTTCTAATCTTGTGCCCGGTTCCAGAGTATTGATCCTTGCAGCTTGTCCTTTCTGGAGCAGATTCTTTTACCTCGAAAATGATAATCAATCAAATTAAAATATGAGCAGCATTACAGAAAGCCAATACAAGTACGTGAGCTATTTATGGGATGATGAAAAAGCCGCTTTGCTCGGAGACGATCAGGTAGCCCTTTTGTTATACCGTTCCAATTTATTAGGTGCTGACCTTCGCCTGACCAATTATGCAGGCGGAAATACCAGTTGCAAAACCATCGAGAAAGATCCTTTGACCGGCAATCCTGTTGAGGTAATGTGGATTAAAGGTTCCGGCGGAGACATCGGGACGCTCACAAGAAGCGGACTCGCCGGACTATATCAGGATCGTTTGCATAATCTGAAAAATATATACAGAGGACTGGAATTTGAAGATGAAATGGTGGAGCTTTTTAACCATTGCATTTACGACCTCAAATCAAAAGCACCTTCCATTGATACGCCATTGCACGGCTTGCTGCCTTTCAAACATATTGATCATTTGCACCCGGATGCACTGATCGCCATTGCTGCTTCCAAAGAAGGAGAAGCTATTACCAAAGAACTCTTTAACGGTGAACTTGCGTGGGTTCCTTGGCAGCGTCCCGGCTTCGATCTTGGTTTAAAGCTTGAAAAAGCATTGGCCGACAATCCGGGCATTCGCGGGATCGTACTGGGCGGCCACGGACTTTTCACATGGGGCGACACGGCTTATGAATCGTATATCAATACGCTGGATACCATCGAAAAGGCATCGGCATACCTGCATGAAAACTTTGGCAAAAACCGTCCGGTTTTCGGCGGACAGCGTCTGGAAAACGAATCTCAAAGCCGCCGTTCGGAAATCGCCGGAAAACTGGCGCCTTACCTGCGCGGACTGGCTTCCGAGCAGCAGGCCATGATCGGACATTTCACCGATGATGAAAGAGTGCTTGAATTCATTGGTAGCAATGATCTGGATAAACTGGCTCCGCTCGGAACAAGTTGCCCGGACCATTTTCTCCGTACCAAAATACGTCCGCTCGTTCTGGACATGCCGTTTGAAAAACTGGAACTGACTGATCAGGAAATTCTGGATCATATCCGCCCACAGTTCGAAGCCTATCGACTGGATTATCAGGCCTATTACGATCGCTGCAAGCATGACAACAGTCCGGCAGTGCGCGACCGCAATCCGGTTATTATATTATTGCCGGGCGTGGGCATGTTCTCTTTTGCCAAAGACAAGCAAACTGCCCGTGTTGCGGCCGAATTTTATACCAACGCCATTAACGTAATGAAAGGCGCAGAAGCGATTTCTTCGTACGTTTCCCTTCCGGAACAGGAAGCTTTTGACATTGAATACTGGCTGCTGGAAGAAGCAAAACTGCAGCGTATGCCAAAGGAAAAATCAGTTTCGCGTAAAGTCGCTTTTGTTACCGGCGGTTCAGGCGGGATCGGAAAAGCCATTGCACAAAAACTGTTGCAGGAAGGCGCTTGCGTGGTTATTTCCGATATTGATGAAAAAGCACTGGCTGAAACAAAAGCGGAATTTGACGGAAAATTCGGCAAGGATTTTTCAGATACGACCATAGCCAACGTACTCGAAGTGGACCAGATCAAGGCTGCGCTGCATGCCACCAAACTGAAATACGGCGGTGTGGATATTATCGTAAACTGTGCGGGTTTGTCTATTTCAAAACCATTGGCAGAAACAACAATCAAAGACTGGGATATTTTACAGGATGTGCTGGTAAAAGGCCAGTTCCTTGTTTCGCAGGAAGCCGTTGCCATTATGCGCCAGCAGGGACTTGGCGGCGATATCATCAATATTGCAAGCAAAAACGGTATTGTTTCAGGCCCGAACAACGTGGCCTACGGAACGGCCAAAGCCGCGCAGCAGCATATGTCGCGCTTGCTGGCCGCTGAACTTGGAGCAGACAGAATCCGCGTAAATGTCGTTAACCCGGATGCGGTTATTTCCGGAAGTAAAATCTGGGAAAGCGGTTGGGCTGCGGGCCGGGCCAAAGCATACGGTATCAAAATTGAAGAACTGCCTGCTTATTATGCCAAAAGAACGGTTTTGAATGCGGAGATCCATACCGAGGATATTGCAAACGGCGTATACATTTTTGTAAGCGGCCTGCTAAGCAAAAGCACCGGAAACGTAATCAATGTGGATGGAGGCGTTCCGGCGGCATTTCTGAGATAAATTCCGGATCGGGCGAATGAATATTTTGCTTGCCTAAAAACCTGTTAATTATGAAAATCGAGCAATATCAGATTGATCAGCATAACGATAGCCTGCTGTCAAGACATAACCGCCAGTTGCTTTTTACCAATGAACAATTGGGCGAACAGGGCATTCATGCGCAGGAAGTTATTAATGAACTTGCGGCATTTCAGGTGGCTATTCCAAGCTGGGCGCTGGGCACCGGCGGAACCCGTTTCGGCAGGTTTTCCGGCGGCGGTGAACCGCGCTCGCTGGAAGAGAAAGTGGAAGATGTAGGTTTGCTGCATGCACTGAACCGTTCCAGCGGTTCTATTTCGCTGCATATTCCGTGGGATATTCCGGAGCAGGCAAATTCAATCATCAGTCTTGCCAGTTCGCTGAACCTGAAATTTGATGCCGTTAATTCCAATACGTTTCAGGATCAGAAAAATCAGGAGCAATCTTACAAGTTCGGTTCCCTTTCACATGTGGATCCGAAAGTAAGAAAGCAGGCTGTTGAACATAATATTGAGGTCATCAAATACGGAAAAGATCTGGGTTCAAAAGCATTGTCGATCTGGCTTTCAGACGGTTCCTGCTTTCCGGGACAATCCAGCTTTGTGAAATCCTTTCAGTATACGCTGGAATCTCTTCAGGAAATTTATGCCGCACTGCCCGACGACTGGAAAGTATTTGTAGAATACAAGGCTTATGAGCCGAATTTTTATTCCACCGTTATTCAGGATTGGGGAAGCTCCCTTTTGTTTTGCCAGAAACTGGGCCCGAAAGCGGATGTTTTGGTTGATCTTGGCCATCATTTACCCAATGCAAACATCGAGCAGATTGTAGCTACGCTGATGATGGAAGGACGTCTTGCGGGATTTCATTTCAATGATTCAAAATACGGCGACGACGATCTTACCGTCGGAAGTATCCGGCCGTATATGTTGTTCCTGATCTTTGTGGAACTGGTGGACGGCATGAAGCGCGCCGGAAAAGGAAGCGACGGCTATGCATGGATGATCGATGCGAGCCACAACGTAAAAGATCCGCTGGAAGATCTGCTGCAATCCGTAGAGGCTATTTTGCTTGCCTATGCACAGGCGCTGATCGTAGACAGAAAAAAACTGGAACAAGCCCGGAATGAAAACGATGTGGTGCTTGCACAGCAAATCCTTCAGAATGCATTCAGGACGGATGTACGTCCGCTTGTACGGGAATCCATGCGCATGAACGGCGGTTCCATTGATCCGATTGGCCTTTTCAGAAACCTGAACGTACGCTCGGAACTGATGAACGAACGAGGAAAACTCACGGTAGCAACCGGATTATAAAACTTTGCATTAACAATTAATTCTATTAGGTCTGATTTCGATCGCTTTAAACAACTTTGTTTAAAGCGATTTTCTTTTTATCAGCGTAAAGGGATTCTTGATAATGGCGCGGCGGTTTTCCTTAATGAGTTCGGCAGCCGTTTTTCCCATTTGCTCGTGATCGGTCGAAATTGTGGTGATTCCGTCCAGCAGGATTTCTTTCAGCGGTGTTTCATTATAAGAAATAATGCCGATGTCCTTGCCGATCGAAAGCTGCTGTTCACGGCATTTTTTAATCAGGTTAACCAGATCATTATCTTCAATAACGACATAGGCCGTATCCGTTACCGCCATACTGTTTTCATGAAAATCGTAGATAATCTCATGCTGCAGTTCATGCTGGATGCAGAAAATGCGGAAACCTTTGATGATTTCTTTCGGATACGGAATCAGTGTCGGAAATATGAGAATAAGCTTTTTATAGCCTTTGATCAGATCCAGCGCTTCGTTCAGCGCGTGAACAATGTCTTTTTCAAAATTCTGAAAAACGGAAGAATGTTTCTTGCTGTTCAGCTCAATATCCTTGTCGAGCAGGATCAGTTTTTCGGAAGGAATCATTTTCAGCGTTTCAATGGCTTCTTCGGCCTTTTCATAAAAGTGAGGCATAATCACGTAATAGTCGTACTCGCCGATACTGTTTTTGATCAGGTTTTTAAAGATATTGACATTGGAATGATGAATATGCAAATCAACATTCACGTTTCTTCCGATGTTTTCTACAAATGCGTTGTAAATCTGTTTTTTGTAATTACTTATTTTATTGAATACCAGAAGAATTCGCAGGGAAGTTTCAATATCGATCCGATTGATAAAATAGCCTTTTCCACGAACCGAAATCAGCACGCCGTCTTTGATCAGATGTTTGTACGCCTTTTCCACCGTATCCCGCGATAACAGATATTCTTCGCTCAGCTGGTTTATGGAAGGGATTTTATCGCCTCTTTTCAGCTTTCCCTTACTGATCGCCTGCAAAAGCGATTTGATGATCTGCATGTATTTCGGGGCACTTTCCTTGAATTCAATGTCAAATTGTATTTCCATTAATAAAAGCGGGTTAGGGTTCAGGCCATAATAGTTCAGAAATTACAGGACAGCAAGCTTTGAAAACGGCAACTGCATTCCATATGAACAAAACAATCCGTTGAGAATAACTACTATTCCCAACGGATTGTTTTGTTATAAAATCACTGTATTATCTTGGTGACCGGCTGCTTCTTTCAGTAGCTCCGCCGGAACTTCTGCCCGGATTGTCGTTGCCGGATCGGTTGTTTGGTACACTGATTCTTGATTCCGAGGAACCTCTTTCCGACCGGTTTGAACGCGGTGAAGGCATATTGTCCGGCATTCTTTCCTGGCTGCGGTTGGCAGGCTCGGCAGAACGGCCGGATCGGTTGCTTCGTTCGGAGCCGTACGACGGAACGCTTTGTTCTCTCGAAGGAAAAGATGAACGCGGGGCTTCATAGCCACGGTTGCTTCTGTTTTCCGAAGGATACGCCGGTTCTGCCGTTCTTCCGCGGTTGTAATCATTGTTATTTCTTTCGTCGGAGTTGCCGTAGCGCGTTGCAGGCGCATTGTCTCTTCTGCTGTTATTGGTGCTTCCGTTAATGCCTCCGTTTCCCGATTGGTCATCCCGGTTTCCGTTGTACGGATTGTAATTGCCATTTCCACGGCTGCCGCCGGCATCAATAGTGGAATTACGATTAGTATAGCCGTTGTTTCTGCTGTTGCCCGAAGGTTCATAGCGGTCGTTGCCGCGGCTGTTACCGGCTACTATGACACGTCCGCGTCCGCTCGGGCTGGCATCAATCGTACGCACCGGAACTTCTCTTCTTGTTACCCTTTCGATTTCATCACGTCTGGGGCCATAAACATACGTTCTGTTATTGTTCTCATAATAATTATTGATGATAACCGTCTGGTTGTAATAATGCGATACGCGGTTACGCGGTGCGCAGTAATTGTACCAGCGCGGACTTGTTATGTAACGCTGCGGAATGAAAACCCACCAGAATGACGGAATATTGACGGAAACATTGAAATTCATGCCGGGACCAAGCGGTGCCCAGCCATAGTATCCGCCTCCCGAACGCCAGTTGACCCACGCCGGGCCCCATTCATAATCCGGAATCCAGAACCAGCCAACGTAATCGTCAAAAGACCAGCGTCCGTAATGGAAAGGTGCCCAGCCCCAGTCGTAATCCGAAACCCACGTATTGCCGTATTCGGTAACTTCCCAGTATCCCTGGGTAGAATAAGGCTGAAAGCCCCGGGGCACGTCAGGAATCCATACGGAACCGTATTGCGGATTGCGGGTCCATCTTCCGTACGGCGACAATTCATCATAGAAAGTCTGAAAGGAAATCCTGAATCCGGGTTGAGCCTGAACCTGGTCCGGAACTGAAATACCGGCAAGCATTAACAGGAATAAGCCGAAAATCCGAAGTGAACGCATGCTGTTCATGGCTATATGGATTAATTGTTTTCTGTTTATTAAAATCATTTGTTTGACATTCTTTTTTGCAATTGGTTTAACGACATTTACAAGATGCTTGAAAACCGGATTTGGTTGTTTACAAATGAATGAATCGTATTAAAATCACAAATAAAATAATTTATAGCGTAAGTTATTGATAATTAACTTTATGCGTTCTGCCTTTTTATTAGATACGATGTTGGTTTCCGTCAATTTGCAGGTCCGGCTTGCATAAGGTTCCTTTTTCCAGACAAAGCATTAACAAGCGTTAACAATATTTGCATACAAATGATAAATCCTGAAATACTGCACACTGAACTTGTTTTTCAGACGGCCCGGAGCGGTGGCAAAGGCGGACAGAACGTGAATAAAGTCGAATCAAAAGTGGAGTTGCGGTTTGATGTTCAAAATTCCCAGCTGTTGAGTGAAGAACAGAAGCAAACGCTTTATGAAAAATTAGCAACCAGACTGACGAATGCAAAAGTGCTCGTTTTATATCATCAGACCGAAAGGTCGCAGCTGGCCAATAAAGACAAGGTTGTTGAAAAATTCGATAACCTCATCCGGAAAGCGTTCTTTCAGGAAAAAAGCCGAACGCCTTCCAGACCGACGTTTGCCTCAAAACTGAAAAGACTGCAGACCAAGCAGCACAATGCAGCGATCAAATCCATGCGCAGAAAAACTTTTGAAGAATAAACTTGTCAAATCTGTAATCATTTCCTCCGCCTCATGTCTTCTGATATTGCTGCCCGGCCCAAAATAAGTGCTGTACTTACCCTTCCTGTTATCGTTGCATCGCTGGGTTATTTTGTTGACGTTTATGATCTTCTGCTTTTCAACATTGTTCGCGTTCCCAGTCTGAAAGACCTTGGGTTATCGGAAGCCGAAATTTCCAGAATAGGAGCGGAGATTTACAACTGGCAGCAGGCCGGGCTGCTGATCGGCGGATTTATGTGGGGCATACTGGGCGACAGGCTTGGCAGAAGGTCGGTGCTTTTCGGCTCCATCCTTACTTATTCACTGGCCAATATTGCATGCGGTTTTACAAATAATGTGGAAGTTTATTCCATACTGCGATTCATTGCCGGGCTTGGACTGGCCGGGGAACTGGGTGCGGGCATAACATTAATTGCCGAGATCTTACCCAAAGAACTCAGAGGATATGGCACTTCCGTTGTGGCAAGCGTCGGACTGGCCGGAGCCATTGCAGCATTTTTTGCGGTTAAACTCACCGACTGGCGCGTTGCCTATTTCATTGGCGGAGGCATGGGCGTCATTTTACTGATATTACGGATTAATGTGCTGGAATCAATCATTTTTAATAAAAGTCTGGAAAAAAGAGAAAAAGAATCGGTTCCGTGGTGGACTTTGTTTACCAATTTTTCAAGGTTGGTTCGATACCTGCGCTGCATGGGAATCGGGTTGCCGACTTACATAGTCATCGGGATTTATGCGACTTTCGGCAATGAGTTTGCAAAAGCCCTGAACATTCCCGGCGAAGTGCAGGCGGGAACATGCGTTCTTTATACTTATATCGGCATTGTTACAGGTGATTTTTTCAGCGGGATTCTGAGTCAGTGGCTTCGTTCACGTAAAAAGGCCATTCTGCTGATGATGGCCATGACTTTCAGCGGCGTACTCTGGCTTATCTATGGCGGAATAAATTCTGAATCAACACTCTACATTTGCTATGCCTGGCTCGGGTTTTCAATCGGTTACATTGCCATGTTCCTGACGACGACAGCCGAGCAGTTCGGGACCAATCTGAGAGCAACCGTAACTACTTCTGTTGCCAATAATGTAAGGGCCACGGTGTTGCTTACGCTTCCGCTATTTCAATTTCTGAAACCGGAACAAGGTGTACTGAATGCGGGTGCAATCGTCGGGGCGATCTGCTTTTTGCTTGCATTGCTGTCGCTCTGGAAAATGGAAGAAACGTACGGGAAGGATCTTGATTACGAAGAAGTATAAAAAGAAGCGGAAACGTCTTCAGCTTCTTTTTACAAGGATCTTGTCCGGAGTTGGATATTCGATCAGCTTTGTGAAATCAATTTTCCAGAAATCCAGATCAAGCAACCGGCCTTTATCGTCTTTGGTTAAAGTAATCACAACCGGCGTTCCGTCCGCATCCACATATTCTACCTGAATCAGATCGCCGTCATAAGCCGATGTGTCGCCGCCAAGACTGATACTGCCCATTTTGCCGCCTTCGTATTCATCTACTTGTGTACTAAAAGGGTATTTTTCAGGATCAAGATTCAGTAATTTCAGCAAGTACTGGATCAGTTCAATTTCATTCTGCCTGATTGGTCGGATGTTATTCATTGGTCAGTTTGTCAGTAGCCGGAATTTTTTCCTTGTTTCGCCATTGTTCGGCTTTTCTGCCCACGAGCCAGAAAGAAAGCGCCAGTACGGCGAAGAAAATGCCTTTGTTGGTTCTGTCCCAGAAGTATTCGAAATATCTTGTATAAATGTTCAGCAGAAAAAACACGAGGCAAAGATCGCGTAAAGTATCCTGTTTGTTGTTAAATGCATAAAAAAGCAAACCCGCCAGCACAAGACTGAACCCGACCGCCCAATACCAGAAATGGCTTTGTTTGATCACTGTCCATCCGCTCAGATCGTCGTAATTTCCGAAAATGGATAGTGTCCAGCCTGCAAGCAGAAACAGAAAAAGGCCGATTGTATAAGTCACTTCGCCAAATTTGATCAAAGGCTTGATTTTGGAAACAATCCCGGATGCCGCCCACACGAACAATCCGAAAACGGTCATGCGCAGCGGGTAATTCATGCCGAAAAAACGGTAACTTCCTCCTGACCAGAAGTGTGTCTGCGCGCCCCACCAGCCAGCAAAGGAAATAATCATAACCGTCCACAACAGCGTAGACTGAAGAAAAACGGCGATGGCGCCATAGGCCAGCGTGGCAATGAACAGCGGCAAAGCATAATTGCCGTTAAAATTGGCAAAGCTGCGCGTCCAGTAAGTAATTGCGATTGCAACCGTAAGTATGATGGCTATATTGTAAGTTTCGGTGCTGGTGCGCGCTTCGGGATATTTCTTCCGGTTCCTTTTTGCCAAAACCACAAACAATGCAGCGGCAAGTGTAAACACAACGCCGAAAATGGTTTCTGAAAATCCCCATTTCCTACGCAGCAATTCAATCCATTTTTCGTCAATTACCAGCGCGCCGAATGCAAGCAGTCCGCAGGAAAGAGCCGCAATCAGCGCATAGATAGCAATGGCATTAACGTTTTCATTTCTCAGCTGATAGCTGTTCTGAAGTGCTTTGGCCTGCTCGGGTGAAATCTTATTGGTACTTTCCCAAAAACGTATTGCTTTATCAATTACAGCAGCTTCTTTCTTGTCTAGTTCCATGTGTTTGATAAGCTTTGTAGTAATAATTCCTGATCCTTTCAAAATTAATGGAATTATCAACACAACCAGTATGTGTTAACAAGTGTTACCGTTAATTTAAGACGGGAATGATATGCTATAAAAAATAGTCCAGACAGATGCTGCCCGGACTATTCTTAGCTGTCAGTAGTTAGCTGCAAGCTGCTGGAAAGATAAAATAGCTAATAAATAACAAATTGTAAAAGCAGAAACCTTGACCGGTTTTCGTCAACTAACCGGTTTGATGATTATTGCTTTTTCAATCCGGATAAAAATTCCACGACATCGCGGATTTCCCTTTTGGTCATAATCGTACCCATCGGAGGCATGCTGGAAGGAACATTGTCCCGTTTGGCGATCCGGGCAACCGGGATTTTCAGAGGTTCCGCTTCCGATGTTTTCAGGATCAGTTCGTGGTCATTTTCCTCGCTGAGAATACCGGCTGCGCTGGTTCCGTCCTTCAATGTCAGTACAACCATTCCGAAACCGGGCGACAAACGGGCACTTGGCTCGATAAGCGCCTGCAGAATCTGCTCACGCGAAAGTACATTGCCGATATTGGACAGATTAGGCCCCACTTCACCGCCCTGTCCGCCGATAGAATGGCATCTTACGCATTCCGCAGCAGAACTTGTCATGAAATAACGGCGGCCCAGCTGCGCATTTCCGCCAAAAAGTGCATCCTGGAAATCGGCGACCGTAGCGCCGTTTGAACGCATCGGAGCCAGTTTGGCAATCAATGTGCTTGATTTTGTAGAATCCACCGCTTCGCCAAGATCCAGCGCCAGACTTTGCGGCAGTTTCTTGTCATTCATCTGACCGATCAGATCATTGAAGATATTTTCTGTTTTGGCAACCGGCAAACTTCCCAGTACACGAAGCATCTGCTGCTGTTCTTTAACACTTCCTTTGTCAAAAATGGTTTTGGAAATATCCGCCAAAGTTCCTGCGGACATGTTTACACTTCCTGCCATTCCCAAAGCCGCTGTTCTCACATCGGCATCGGAATCGGTCATTCCTTTTTTCATAACCGTTTCCATATCCGTGTATTTCAGATTGTTCAATGCAGTCAGCATGGCCGTTCTTACCTTCGGATCGGAGTGATTTGCCAGTATTCCGGCCAGCGCGGCATTGTTTTCTGTAATTCCCAGACTCGTAAGCATCTGCGCAGAAGCAATCAGGATTTCAGAATCATTGTCTTTCAGGAATTCAGCAACCAGCGGCTGTACTTTTGATTTGACTGTCTCCGCATTATGCTTTACAGCACCGCGGTAACGGCCGTCCACCCGGTCCATAACAGACGGATTTGCCCAGGTTCCCAAAGTAGCCAGCGCTTCGGCCCTTATGCTTTTGTCAACGTCTTTTCTTTTTGCAAATGCAATCAGATTGTCCAGCTGCTCATCGGTTCCAACTCTCAAAGAAGCATTGATCGCACGTCTCAGAAGCGGCTCGGAAGTAAACCGGCTTTCCTTTAAGGTAGCGGCAAGTGCCGGGAGTGCGCCGGGAATGGACGTGTCGTCGTTAATGGCGCGTGCGGCTTCGGCAACAATGTATTCGTCTTTATCCTGTAAAAACAGACTTACCTTGTCATTGTGCATTCTGCGCAGCACCAGTACGGCTGCAATCCGCAGTGACTTTTCAGGGTTATTGGATAAAGCAGCAATCGGTTCCACTTCGCCGATGCGGGACAAAGCCAGTACTGCTGCATGGCGCAGATATACATCCGAATCGTTGTTTGCTTTAATCATTTCCAGCAATGGATTAATCGCTTCTTTATGACGGATACGGCCCAGCGCCTGCGCTCCGAAAAACTGTACACGCGGGTTTTTACTGGAAAGCATCGGGATCAGCATCGGGCCGGCTTCTGCAATTTTTGCATCGCCAAGCACTTTGGCAGCCTGCGCGGTGATTTCCTCATCCGAATCTTTCAGCAGCGTCATCAAAACATTTGCATAGGATTTATCCTGACGAGCCAATTGTCCCATTCCCCAGATTCCGTGAATCCTTTCCAGCTGTTTTCCTTTTTGTTCCATAGCCTTGCTGAAAACGGCAGCGCCTTTTGCACCTCTGGAAGCCAGCTCAAACTGTGCTTTCAGACGGATACGCATATCGTCATTGGAAAGCAGCGACAACAGCATATCATCGCTTTGTCTTTCATAGTTGAGCTGCATGAGCGTTTTGGTTGTTGCTCTTACTTCTTTCAGGTCGTTTTTGTCGTCCGTCACATCCAGTTTCCAGACCCTTCCGTAATTTTTCGTATCCCAGCCATTGATCCAGTCAGCTACATACAATGCGCCGTCCGGGCCGAACCGGATGCCGGTCGGCAAGATTCCGGTAAGAATATTTTTTTCTCCGTCCAGAACAAAAGATGCTCCTTTTGGTTTCAGGCCAAAAGACCAGATCGGAGAACGTGCCGGGTTTCCTACAAATTCAACGAGGAAAAATTTGTTTTTCCAGGCCGATCCCAGCGCCGTTCCGGGATTATACTGCATGCCCGTCGGGCCATTGTGGAAATTCTGGATAGGAGGGATGATGTAGGCAGCTTGTCCGTCCCAGCGCGGTTTGAAAAGTTTTTCATCCATCCATACCTTGTAGCTGTTGTTTTTCGGATCGGTGTATTTTCCATACTGCCAGTTGGAACGCCAGCCCGCATCGGAACCTTCCACAACGTGCACAAGCCTTTCACTTTCACCCGGATGGTCGCCGTCGTTATCGGAACTGATCAGGTTGCCGTATTCATCAAAAACAAACTCGTGTGTATTGCGCAGACCGTGTGCATACACTTCAAAATCGCTTCCGTCCGGATTGGAACGTGCAATAATCCCGGAATTAGGGTGTTCGTGTTTCACGCCTTCCGCCGTAGTAATGTTGGCGCCGATGTCTCCGATGTTCCAGTATATTTTACCGTCCGGACCTTCAATCGGATTGGACATGCCATGGCCGCTAAAACCGATATGTACGCCGTAACCGTGGCTTATGGAAGTTTTCTCATCGTAAATTCCGTCACCATTGCTGTCTTTCAATCGCCAAACGTCGGGCGCAATCGTAACGAAAGCATCATGTGCGCGGATCAGCAAACCGCCTGCAACGTCCGTAACTTCGTCAAAAAAGTCATTCAGAACGCGTGTGGAAATATCGGCAATGCCGTCGTTATCCGTATCTTCTATTTTCCAGACTTCGTCTTTTTCAACGGCGAGGTCTTTCCAGTCATGGACGCCGTCGCCATTCACATCTTTCAGCCATTGGTTTTCCTTGCTTTTTTCAGGAGCAAAGGTGCTGTGCAGAAAAGCACGGCGTTCTTCAACGGTTTGCAGGCCGATGGAAGCCGTCATCCAGTTCTGATGCCCGCGAATGTCAAATTCCGAGTTCTTCTGACGGTTTGTGCGGTTCAGATAAACATTTCCTTTATCATCCATAGCGATCGCCACCGGGTCCGGCGCGAGGGAATCCGAAGCCCAGAGATCCAGTTTCAGGCCGTCCGCCAGTTTGACCGAAACTTTGTCACGTATTTCCTTTGCTCTGGCTTTGCCCGTTGCAGCATTTTCCTTCACAACCAAAGGCGTACTGTTGGTTTTGGAAGTAGAAGAGGTAGAACTTGTGGGCGATAATTTCATGCATGATACAACAACAGCCGTGGTGACGGTGAGTAGCACCAATGGCTTTTTCAAAAATTTTCTGGAAGTCATTGAGATAGTGCCTTAGGCAGAATTTGGGTTAGTCCTGGTCAGCAATTAAAAATTATAGACAAGATAAGAAAAAGTGTAAAATAAATGGTTTTTTACTGTTACAGTCGCCAGGGATTAGTAGATTTTGCGAACATTATCGCATAGCTTGCACAAGTTGCCATGCAGCCGCGTTTCTGAATGGAACAATTTTTTGTTAAAATGCATGTGCAACGCTTTAACCTAATCCTGATTTAACTGAATGGCTATCCAGATATTAATAACCTTAGTGCTTGTTCTTCTGAATGGTTTTTTTGTAGCCGCTGAATTTGCAATCGTAAAGATCAGGGCTTCGCAGCTGGAACAAAAAGCACAGGATGGCAACAAAATGGCAGTTTTATCCAAAAAGATCGTTGCAAATCTGGATGGCTACCTTGCCGCAACGCAGTTCGGAATTACACTCGCAAGTCTCGGGCTGGGCTGGATCGGTGAACCCGTGGTTTCAAAAGTACTTATTGCCGGAATGGAACTTGTCGGTATTTCCCTCGATCCCGAACTGGCTCATCAGATTGCCTTGCCAGCCGCATTTGCGATCATTACAGTTCTGCATATCGTTTTTGGTGAGCTTGCCCCCAAATCCATTGCCATACAGCGTCCGGAAGCTACAACCTTGCTGCTTTCGTATCCGCTGCACGGGTTTTTTCTGATCTTCAAGCCAATTGTCTGGATCCTGAACGGCATTGCCAATTTTATTCTGAAAGGGGTCGGTATTACGCCATCGCACGGAAGTGAGGTGCATAGCAGCGATGAACTGCGTTATCTTGTTCAGCAGCAAAAGGAAAGTGGCATGATTGAAGCGGCAGATTACGATCTGATCAAAAATGCATTCAACTTTTCGGAACGGATTGCAAGACAAATCATGATTCCGCGTCCGCAGGTGACGGGCATCGATATCAATGATTTCAATGAAGAAAAGCTGGAAAAGATCATTGAAGAAGGTTATTCAAGAATGCCCGTTTATGAAGATACACTGGACCAGATTATCGGCGTGCTGCATCTGAAAGATCTGCTCTTGAAAATGCGGCAAGGCAAGCAAATCGTACTTCCGGAGTTGATCAGACCTGTTTCTACCGTGCATGGTTCCAAACCGATTGGTGCGTTGCTGCGTGATTTTCAGGTAAATCGTCAGCAAATGGCCATTATCATTGATGAATACGGCGGCGTGGACGGCATTGTAACGATGGAAGACATTCTGGAAGAGCTTGTCGGTGAAATACAGGATGAGTACGACAACGAAGTTGCGTTTATAAAGAATGAAAATGACCATACTTTTACCGTTTTAGGCTCGGCTTCCATTACGGATGTCAATGATAAACTGCCTCATGACATTTCCAGAGAAAGCGATTACGAAACGCTGGCGGGTTATCTGATCTGGAAATTCGGACGTATTCCGTCGGTTGGAGAGCGGCTTAAAACCAGGCATTATGAATTTACCATCCTGAAAAAGCAGCGTAGTACCATTGCACTGGTGAAAATTGCAGTACTGGATTCCTGAAAACAGTTTACAGATTATTTGAGGTTCAACACCAGATTGAATTTTTGCTGATTCCTGAAAACTTCGACTTCCATTTTTCCGGTCCAGTTTAATTGCTGGCGAATCGCTTCCAGACGGATGATATTATCCGTTTTTTCTCTGTTGGCGGCAACAATGACATCATTAATCTGTAATCCGCTTTTGGCAAGAATACTACTGTCCGGAATTTCTGTCACTACAATGCCTTTTTCATCCGGCAAGCCAAAGGCTGAACGGTCGCCCAGACCCCGAACATTGCGTATCCGGATTCCCAACCACGGCATTTCCTGTATTTTGCTTTCCAGTTCGGCATCTAGCAATACTGGAAAAGTTACTTTATCCGCCAAATTTTTCAAACGTTCATTTTGAACACCAAATTCGTTCATCGGGAAGTTTACAAATCCCAGTGCCCATGCAGGGCTTGTACTTTTAACCTGATAATTTCCTTTTTCTGCATTTACAAATTCAGGATTTCCGAATTTGCTATGCATGTCGGTTCCGTTTGACTTTGCACTTTTCAGGTCTGCTTCGTTCTGGAAAAGGTTGTAATCCACTTCTTTTCCCCAATCTTTGACAAGAATCGGGAAGTACGGGCGCATGACGATATTTTTTCTGAACACATCACCGCTGTTTTTAAACCATACATGCGGATGAAAGGAATTGTTGATCAGCATGTTGTTTTCTGCAATCCGGTAAAATCCTTCCCGGAACTTCAGACCGCCGCTTAGCAGCACGTTGTTGTAAATGTGATAATTGCTGCTGCCGTCGTCCAGATCAATATCCCAGCCATGATCACAGCGGAAACGATTATTTCGGATCACAACCGGTTTTTGTGCATCCAGCAAAATCATTTCAGGATGTGCAAGAGCGAGACTGTCCATTGTTTTCCGGTTAGGATGCCAGAAACGATCGCGTCCCCAGGAATTAAACGCGCCATGATCTCCGGTTTCCAGTACGGTTTCAAATACATCGTTATGCTCGATAATGTGCCCGCCCCAAGCTCCGTCGCCGATATTGATTCCGGCTCTCGGCACTTTGTAAATGGTGTTGTGGCTCACATGTATTTCCGAAGCCATTTCAATCTGGATTCCGGTGCATTGCTTTTCTATTTTTCCAATGTCATGAATCAGGTTATTTTCTGCAAAACACTGAAGCGGATAACGGTTGTTTTTAGGTCCGGGCGTTTTATCCATTTTCGAAAACGGAATGAAATTTTCATAGCCGAATGCGGCTGAACGGACGGCGGAAGTATCGCCGACAAAGCAAACGGCACTTGATCCGATGTTGTAAATATGCGAGTCTTTAATACCGGATTTCAGATTTTGTCCGCTGATCATCACTGCATTTCCGCCGAGATTTGTAAACTCGCAACCTGTGAAGACACAGTTTGCCGTGTACTCCATTAACACGGCACCTCCGCGGTAAATCATCCAGTCGCTGCGCAGCAAGGGCTCATAATGTTCCATAATGGAACGTTCCGTATGCGCAAAACGAATTTCCGAAACGGCTACGTTGCTGACCGGCATTTCGGATGTTCCTTTAATTTCAATAATATGCCTGAGATTGGAAACTTCAATGATTGCCTTGTTCAGGTCAGTACCTTTTTGGGGATATGCATAAAGAAAGCGGGTTTTCCAGTCGTAAAACCATTCGCCGGGTGCATCAAGTTCTTCAAAAATATTTTCGACAAAACGCTCCTTTTTATGCAGCGGAGCGGGCCGGTTATTCTGCCAGCCGCCTTCCAGTTCCGGCAGTCCGTTTTTGATACTTTTGATACGGTAATGAAAACTTCCCCATTCGCCCTGGTGCAGCGCATGCAGATATCCGCCTTCCGGATTTTTCCATCGGGCCGTTCTGGAAGAATCGATTGCATCTACTGCTGTTCCGTTGAAGACCCTTGCCGTTGCATCGTAATCGGGGTAGCGCGCCAAAGGCAATGGTTGACCATTGACAAACAACATTTCAAAATTTCCGGTGTCTACTTTGGCTTTCAGGATATTTTCCGTGTGCTTTTCCCATTTCGGATGCAACCTCCGACCGGCGCTCAGCGTCACTTTTTCATTTTGATAAGACCGGATATGAAGCTTTTTGCCATTTAATGCAGCCGGGTTGATCAAAAGCGGCTTGTCGAGGTAATAAATGCCTTTGCGGATAAAAATAGAAATCGCATTGCCTTTCCGGGTTTTTACTCGGGCAATGGCTGTGGCGGGAGTTTGCAGCGGAGCCAGTATGCTGCCGTTATTCGAATCGTTGCCGTCCGGCGAAACGTACAAATTCTGTGAAACGGCAGAAGCGGCTGTGAGGTGCAATTGCAGTACAAGTAAAATCAGGCATTTGAACGAAACTTTTGCTTTCAACTTTATAAAATCCGCCATAGCTTATCTAAAGGATTAAATACAACTGCGATTTCTTTTAGGCAAAAAGTCCGTAACAGCCTGATTTTACATGTTTGTACCGTTTCATTTATTTAAAATATCAATCAGGAATTTTCTGAAAGGTTCTGCAAATTCCTTTCGGTTCAGCGCAAATTCAACCGTTGTTTTAAGATAATCGAGCTTGTCGCCAATATCGTGACGTTTTCCTTCAATCCGGTGCGCATAGATATTTTCGCGTTTCAGCAAAAGCAGCATGGAATCGGTAAGCTGGATTTCATTGTTTTTCCCTTTCGGCGTTTGCTCAATAGTCTGGAAAATTTCAGGCGTCAGAATGTACCTGCCGGCAATGGCAAGGTTGGAAGGAGCCGATTCAATGGATGGTTTTTCAACCAACGTACGTAATTCCATAATGGAATCGCTGAGTGAATTTCCTCCGACAATCCCGTAACGGTTTACCTTATTGGCAGGAACTTCCTCCACGGCAATGACCGATCCGCCGTATTGTTCGTAAGTATCCATCAGTTGCTGCGTTACCGGAATGACAGAATCCATGATGGTATCGCCGAGTAAAACAGCAAAAGGCTCATTGCCAACATGATGCCTGGCGTAATAAATAGCGTCGCCCAGTCCGTTGGCTTCTTTCTGGCGGACAAAATGTACATTGGCCATATCTGCAAGCCTGCGCATTTCATTGAACCACATCAGATCTTCCTTTTCTTCCAGGCGGCTTTCCAGTTCCACATTGCGGTCAAAATGATCTTCAATGGCACGCTTTCCCTTTCCGGAAATAATCAGGATGTCTTCAATCCCGGAATCAACTGCCTCCTGCACAACGTACTGGATCGTCGGAATGTCAATAATAGGAAGCATTTCTTTGGGCATTGATTTGGTTGCCGGCAAAAACCGGGTTCCAAGTCCGGCGGCAGGAATTACAGCTTTACGAATCATAAGTTTGACTTCTGCTTTCGGCATGCAGCCGTTGGCTATTTAATATATTTGGTTGATTAATATGTTTTTAAAATGGCTCTGATTTGCAGGCAAGAACAGGGAATTCAGACTACAAACGGCTTGATTACCCTTGCATTATGCTTTTTAAGGTGTACAAACAGCTTGTTCAGCATGTCGTCATCGTGATAAATACCGATAATTGTACCGCCGGAGCCTGCAAACTTTGCTGACGCACCGCACGATCTTGCCGCATTGATGAGTCTTTTATTCGATTCCGGGACATTGTAGATTTTGCAGCGCAGGTCAAAATTTTCATTCATCAGTGCATGCAGATCATGTGCACGGCCTTCCAGAAGTGCTTTTTTCCCGTCTTCCGCTTTTTGCGCAATTTGTCCGAGTACATCAATGACATCCTGTTCGCCACGGTCGTAACGTGTCCGCACGTCGCTGTGCACTTTGCCTGAAACCTTACTGAGATTGGTATTGTAGGCCACGTACAATTTGGGAAGCAATGCCGGATTAATGCGTTCGTACAAGCCGTGTCCTTTCTGCTCGATCATGGTTTTATCAAAATCCATGTAAACACAGCCTTCATAACACTGAATGACGCGGTCCTGCAATCCGGCGGTGATTCCGAGTTCTTCCGTTTCGGTGATCATGACGAGCTGAGGAAGTATTTCAATCGGAATCTCAACCTTGTAAAACTGCATCAATGCCCGGAATAACGCAACGACAATCGCACTGGACCCGGACATGCCCACCTGTCGTGGAATGGACGAACGGTAACGCACGGTAAAATTCCGGTTTGGCAGCCGTATTCCCTGTTCTTCGCAGTAGTCACCGAATTTTTTTATACCCGCCTTGATCAGCGGAATCCCGCCGTTGTAGCCAAGCATGCTTACTGAATCGCGCAGGTGAAAAATGCTCCTGAATGTACTTACATCCTGAGGCTGAGCTTCAATATGAAGTTCCGGCGATTCGTAAAGTGAAATGGAAGCACCGAAATTCCTGACAGAAATGGAGATCGTTTTTCCGTAAAAACCATCCGATGGATTGCCTAATAACCCGGCCCGGGCATAAGCACGTGTTTCAATAATCAAGGTGAAGTCTTTTTTGATCAAAAGTAATAACTAAAGGACGACGCAATCTGCTTTTGCCCTTACTGTAAAGGAAAATATCCTTGCGGACATAAAAAAGGCGCAGACGTAATGCCTGCGCTTTTGTATTTTAGGAGGAGGTTTAACGCTTAATTTATTGTTTTACAACCTGTATATTGGCAATCAGCTTCACTTCGTCACCGACAACAACGCCGCCCGCTTCAGTCACCGCGCTCCATTCCAGACCAAATTCCTTGCGATTGATTTTTCCTGTGATTTCAAAACCTGATTTGTTGTTTCCATAAAAGTCCGTCATGTTTCCGCCGTATTCAACAGCAAACTCAAACGGTTTGGTAACATGCTTCACAGTAAGATCGCCTTTCAAAGTATAGCTGTCGCTGCTTTTTTTCTCAAGTTTTCCTGCAAATGAAATTTTTGGGTACTTTTCTGCATCAAAAAAGTCCGCTGATTTCAGGTGCTCGTCGCGTTGTGCCTGATTGGTATCGATCGTCGCAACGTCTGCAGAAAATTGAACAGCCGCACCGTCAAAATCTTCTTTTTCAGATTCCACGCTTCCTTCAAATGATTTGAACGAACCGGTAACTGTAGATATCACAAGGTGCTTCACTTTAAACTGGATTTCGGAATGTGTCGGGTCAATAGCCCAGGTTGTTGTAGTTGCCATAGCTGAAATTATTTATGTAATAACATTTAATGTATATACATGTAAATTTAGAAAATAGTTCAGCTTATAAAAAAGATTTTAAATAAAAAATCCGGCGACCAGGCCGGATCAGAATGTTATTGTACCTGAAAGTGTGCTCAGTTCGGCATTGCAAAAATGCTTTCATCAATTTTGGGATTGACTTCGAGCGTATTGATCTTGATAGCCATTGTGGCACCCGGCATGGCCGAAGTGGTTACTTCCGAAGTAAAAGGATAATAAATGCCGTCCACTTGCCGGAAATCGGATTGCGTATTTTCCGATTTGATTTCCTGACCGTTTATGCTGGCCTGAACGATGATCTTGAGAATGTAAAAAGTATCCTTTGAAATATAATTGATTCTTCTTATTCCATTTTTCAGAGTCATTGTTACCTTATAAACTTTTGCGCCTGCCAGATCCTCTTCTCCGTCCAGCGTAAGTGTATAGCCTTTTTCCTTGTAATTGTATAACCCGGTCAGATCCGTTTCCGTGATCATGGATTTTACGGCTTCTTCGGGTAAAGCAACTGCTTTTGTCTGGCCCGACATCGGGTTTATAGCCCAGCCGCTGGTTCCGTTGATTGCCTGCACAATCGTCATTCCCTGAATGACTGTTTCACTGCGAAAACCTTTATTCTGAACGATTGTAGTTGTAATCGGCACTTTCATATTCATGATGTCCATTTCTGCGGCAATTCTCATGCTGGACAATTTTGATAGTTTTTCGGCTCCGCCCATGGCAGCAATGTGCTTGGAAATGATTTCATCCAGATTTTGAGCGGAAACTGCATTGATGATTCCCAGAAAAACGAGAAGCAGCAGTAATCCTGAACGATTGATTTTTTGCATAAGGTTTGATTGTTTTTTAAAATTGAAACTTCGAAGCGGTGCAATATATTGCAGCAAACCCTTTATAAGCCGAAAAACAAAAAAAGCGAGCAAATGTTGAAATCTGCTCGCCTGAATATATTCGATCCGGTTCGTTAGTTTTTCAAAGCTTCTGCTCCGCCAACAATTTCAAGGATTTCCGTCGTAATTGCTGCCTGACGGGTACGGTTATAAACCAGTTTAAGTTCTTTCAAAAGCTCCTGCGCATTTTCCGTTGCTTTGTCCATAGCCGTCATCCGCGCGCCCTGTTCGGAAGCATTCGATTCCAGAACCGACCTGTACAATTGAATCTTCAAGGATTTCGGAATCAGTTCTGAAAGGATTTCTTCTTCTGTTGGCTCAAAAATATAATTTACTTCAGTCTTTCTTGCACGCATTGATTTGTCTTCAGATCTGATCGGAAGATACGGATCGGCATGAATGATCTGCGTGGCTACATTCTTGAATTCATTGTAAATCAGGTCTACTGCATCATAACGTCCTTCCGAGAAATCTTTCATAATTTCTTCGGCAGCCTGTTTTACAGCTACAAAGTTCAGCCTTCCGAAAAGATCGGCATAGGCGGTATGAACAGTGAAGCCACGGCGGGACAAGGATTCAGCGCCTTTTTTACCGATTGCAAATATTTCAACATTGCCTCTGAGAGCCTGTTGAGCATATTTTTGTTCAATCAGCTGTAAAGTTGCCTTGATAACGTTGGTATTGAATGCACCGCATAATCCGCGATCAGAAGTTACAACGACCAACAATACTTTTTCAACCGGACGAACCGTTTTCAAAGGACTATCGGATGAACTTTCTGAGCCTGCTGAAACGGTGGAAAGCATTTCACCCAGTTTCTGGGCATAAGGACGCATCTGCATGATGTTGTCCTGAGCTCTGCGCAACTTTGCTGCGGCCACCATTTTCATGGCTTTTGTGATCTGCTGAGTGGAATTAACCGATACGATACGGTTACGTACTTCTTTTAAGCTTGCCATTATTTGGAAGTTTAAAGCGTTCCGACGCTGCGATTTAGTTGATAGGTATAAAGAAAATACAACTGGGCAAAACGGAACGGTTTGAAACAAAGCATCTCGGTTTGCCCGGTCGTATTTCTTTTTTAGATAATCCTGAATTAACGGTATTTTACAGCAACCTCTCTGGCTACTTTCTCAATCACGTCTGTAACGCTGTTATCCAGTTTGCCGGCGCGCAAAGCTGACAAGGTTTCTTTGTGCTGTCCGCTGAGAACAGTCAGGAAATCTTTTTCAAATTCTTTAACGCGGGTAACGTCCACAAGGTCAAGCAATCCTTTTGTAGATGCATAAACTGTTGCAACCTGCTGTTCAACAGGAACCGGTGCATACTGAGGCTGTTTCAAAACTTCCTGGTTGCGGCGTCCTCTGTCAATGGCAAGTTTTGTAGCAGCGTCAAGATCAGAACCGAATTTTGCAAACGCTTCCAGTTCGCGGAATTGTGCCTGATCCAGTTTAAGTGTTCCTGAAACCTTCTTCATCGACTTGATCTGAGCATTACCTCCAACACGCGATACCGAGATACCAACGTTGATGGCAGGACGGATACCGGAGTTGAACAAGTTGGATTCAAGGAAAATCTGTCCGTCTGTAATCGAAATTACGTTCGTAGGAATATAGGCAGAAACGTCACCAGCCTGTGTTTCAATAATCGGAAGGGCTGTCAGCGAACCACCGCCTTTTACTACGCCCTGCAAGGAAGGCGGAAGATCGTTCATGTTTTTGGCAATCGTATCATCTGCAATGATTTTTGCAGCACGTTCCAGAAGACGGCTGTGCAGGTAAAATACGTCACCAGGATATGCTTCACGGCCCGGCGGGCGACGAAGAAGCAGGGAAACTTCACGGTAAGAAACCGCTTGTTTGGAAAGGTCATCATAAATAACCAGTGCCGGACGACCAGTATCCCGGAAATATTCACCGATTGCAGCACCTGTAAACGGCGCATAAAACTGCATTGGAGACGGATCGGAAGCACCAGCTGCAACGATAACGGTATAGTCCATTGCACCATAACGGCGAAGCGTTGCTTCAATTCCTTTGATTGTTGAGGCTTTTTGACCGCAGGCTACATAGATACAGAATACCGGTTCGCCTTTTTCAAAATATTCTCTCTGATTGATGATCGTATCAATAGCAACAGCCGTTTTGCCGGTTTGTCTGTCACCGATAATCAATTCACGCTGTCCACGTCCGATCGGGATCATTGCATCGATTGCTTTGATTCCGGTCTGAAGCGGCTCTGTTACCGGCTGGCGGAAAATTACACCCGGAGCTTTGCGCTCAAGGGGCATTTCGTAAAGTGTACCGGAAATAGGTCCGTTTCCGTCGATGGGTTCAGCAAGTGTGTTGACAACACGTCCAACAATTCCGTCGCCAACTTTAACAGAAGCAATTTCTTTTGTACGCTTCACAGTGGCGCCTTCCTTAATGTCGCTGAAATCGCCAAGCAATACTGCTCCGACATTATCTTCTTCAAGGTTCAGGGCGAGGGCTTTAAGGCCAGTTTCGAAGACAAGCAGCTCACCTGCCTGTACCTGGGAAAGGCCGTAAATGCGGGCAACACCGTCACCAACCTGAAGGACTGTTCCTACTTCTTCGAGTTCTGCTTCTGATCGAGCGCCTGCAAGTTGTTCGCGCAGGATGGCCGAAACTTCATCCGGTCTAACAGATACCATAGTATAATTGACTTATTTAGAGTATAGTAGTAAGTTTTTGAAAACTGCCGCAAAGGTAGAGTTTTATTTTGGTTAATTAAGAATGTTTTAACTAAAACCTGTCAGATAAAATTAGATTTTTCCAAGGTTTCGCAAGGAATCACTTACCTGTCAGGCAAATAATCATTTCTTCTATATTACCGAATATTTTTAAAACTTTTTTAGGTACTAATTGTGTTTTTGTTGTAATTGAATTCGTTAATATCACTTACGTATTCAAAATAATTTTCTTGACCATCCATTAACAGAATGTACAAATTAGAAAAAACCGTTTTAGCTGCCGTAATATTAGGATTTTTAGCAACAGCAGAAGGCAAAGCACAGACTATTAAAAAAACAGCAAAACCTGCCTCAACAGTAAAAAAGTCAACAGCGTCACCGGTAAAAGCAGCAACATCGTCCAGTGTACTCAAAACCCAGATGGATTCTTTATCCGCTGCGATCGGAGTAAGCTTCTCTAATTCACTAACTTCTCAGGGAATCAACGAGATTAATTCCGAAGTACTTACCAAAACGATCAATGCGTCGCTCAAAGGCGAGAAAACAGCTTTTACACCGGAAGATGCAAACAAGTTTATCGGTGAATATTTTCAGAAAATAAGTGCGGAAAAAGGAGCGGTAGTCAGGGTGGAAGGTGAAAAATTTTTGGAAGAAAACAAGAAAAGAGCGGGCGTAACCACAACAGAAAGCGGATTGCAGTACGAAGTAATCAAAACAGGCGATGGCCCCAAGCCATTGGAAACCGACAAAGTCAAAACACATTATCACGGCACCCTTACAAATGGAACGGTTTTTGACAGCTCGGTTGACAGAGGAGAACCTGTTGAATTTCCGGTTAACGGTGTGATCAAAGGATGGACAGAAGCCCTTCAGCTGATGCCCGTAGGTTCCAAATGGAAATTGTTTATTCCCTATCAATTGGCTTACGGAGAACGTGCTGCAGGCCCTCAGATACCGGCTTACTCGGCTTTGGTCTTTGAGGTTGAATTATTGGAAATTGTTAAATAGGACGTTCAACAATGAAAAAGTACTTAATCACTCTCATTCCGGTTGTATTGCTGGGCTGGCAACGTGGCCCGGTCCAGGAAAAAGCACTGGTGAAAACCGGAGCTGAAACTTCTATTGAAGATGATATCAAGCCGGTTGCATCCCAGTATAAGGCTGAAGAGCTGACAACCCGGATTTTGTCCAGTTATCATTACAGAAAAACCAAGCTCAATGATTCCTTGTCAGCAGCAATTTATGACAAGTACATTGATGCAATTGATCACGGCAAGCTGTATTACCTTGCTTCCGACATTAATGAGTTTGACAAGTACAAAGATTCTTTTGACGATTATCTTCAGAAAAGAGAGTTGGATGTTCCTTTTCAGATTTATAATGTGTTCAGAAAACGCTTCAAGGAAAGAAGCGACTACATTCAGACATTGCTGAAAAAGCCGGAACCTTTTGACTATACGGTGGATGAATCCATGAACACCGATCGTGAGAAAGCGGCCTGGGCGAAAAGTGCAGATGAACTGAACGATACATGGCGCAAGTACCTGAAAAGCGAAGCACTTGACCTGAAGTTGTCCGGAAAAGCAGATACTGCGGTTGTTTCAACATTGCGCGACCGTTACAAAAATCGTGACCGCGCGCTTGGAAGAATTCGCACAGAACAGGTTTTCCAGATGTTCATGAATGCTTATGCCGAGTCCATGGACCCGCATACAAGCTATATGGCACCTACTTCAGCCGATCGTTTCAAGCAGGAAATAAGCCAGTCGCTGGAAGGAATCGGAGCCATTCTGCGTGAAGAAGACAATTACATCAAAATCGTAGAGGTAATTCCGGGCGGTCCTGCTTTCAAGGGCAAACAGCTTAAGAAAGAAGATAAGATCGTTGCCGTTGCACAGGGCGATGAAGGCAAGATGGTGGATATCATCGGATGGTTTGTCGATGATGCGGTTAAGCTGATCAAAGGCCCGAAATCAACTGTAGTTCGCCTTCAGGTTATTTCTGCCGATGCAATTCCCGGATCCACGCCGAAAGAATACCGCTTGGTGCGTGAAAAAATCAAACTGGAGGAACAGCGTGCCAAAAGTGAGATCGTTTCCGTTACGAATGCCAATAAAGTGTATAAGATCGGTGTGATTGATGTTCCGTTGTTCTATCGCGATTTCGAAGGTGCTCAGCATAAAGAGAAAGAATTTTCAAGCACAACGCGTGACGTTCAGAAACTGATTACGGAATTGCAGGCTTCCAACGTGGAAGGCATTGTTATTGACCTTCGTAATAACGGCGGCGGTTCTTTGACAGAAGCTGTTTCGCTTACCGGTTTGTTTATTAACAGAGGTCCCGTTGTTCAGGTAAAAGAAGGTCCCGGTGAAGTGGAAGTACAGTCCGATAACGATCCGAGTATTGCCTACGATGGCCCGCTGGCTGTCATGGTAAATCGCTTCAGCGCGTCTGCTTCCGAAATTTTTGCAGCTGCGATTCAGGACTACAAACGCGGCATCATTGTTGGTGAACAGACTTACGGAAAAGGAACGGTACAAACGCTGATTGATCTGAACCAATGGGTTCCAAAAGAAACCGAGCAGCTTGGACAAGTAAAACTGACTGTTGCCAAATTTTACCGTATCAATGGAAGCAGCACGCAGTTAAAAGGCGTAATGCCGGATATGGAATTGCCGACTGCTTTTAAAGTTAACGAATATGGCGAAGGCTCGCAACCAAGTGCATTGCCTTGGGATCAGATTGCTTCTTCCAGATACGAACTGACCAATAATGTGAATCCGAAAATTGTAGATCAGCTTCGTGACAAATACAAGCAACGCCTGAAAACGGACGAAGAATTGAAAACACTGGTCAAAACACTGGATGATTTTAAGGAAGCGCGTGAAAACAAGGTTGTTTCTCTTCAGGAATCCAAGCGTAAGCTGGAACGTGATGAAGCTGAGAAAAAAAGAGCAGCCATGAAGCAGCTTGGTGAAGATACAACGGATGGAGACGAAGAAGAAACGGATTCCAAAACTGCCGAGGCACCCAAAGACAAAAAGAAGAAAGATGTTTATCTGACGGAAACAGGCCGTATTCTTGCAGATCTGATCGTACTGTCCAAGGAACCAAGTCTGGCAGGAGCCAAAAAGAAATAGTAAATAAAAGCACGGGTTGGTTTCTGATCCGTGCTTTTTTATTGCCCGGGTTATTTGTTGTTCAGTTCCAGCTTTGCAAAAAGGTCGTTGAACATGAGTTGAATATCCAGCTTGTCATAAATCCGGATATTTCTTCCTGTATGATTATACTGATACAAACCCTGATCATTAATTTTCGGTGCCGTTTTAAGAACATAATGACTGGAAGACGGATCAGCTTCAAACGATGACTGAAGTGCAGTCAGCAAGACAAGCGGACTGTCACCAAAAATGTAAGTTTCCCCCATATTTACATATTTAATAATCCTCTGCATGAGGTTTTCAATAGCGCTGGCTAGGTATTTACCGGTTTCTCCTTTGGTTTTTATCTTAAGAAGCAGTTCCGAATAAGGTAAAAGCGCCTGTCTGTAGGCATTTCGCGGAACCTGCCACAATGGAATGGACGACTTGTTAAAAATAACTTTGGCCGCGTTAATATCAATTCCCAGATTATATTCCAGCAGCGTATAGTTTGGCGGTGGGTAGGCAAGATCTGTATATTCCGGGCCGCCAATCCAAATGAGCGTGATCTTTTTGGCAATTTCCGGATTTGTCAAGACGGCACTTGCCATCTCTGTGAGCCCGGCCCCGCAAACAACGTATAACGGCAGTTTGGTGTCCGTTCTCAATGCTTCTTTGATAATAAAATCAACGGCTTTGCTTTTTACAGGCACGCTGTCGGATGTCATGCCCGTATTTGATCCCGCAATAACCGGAATTTTGCTGCCGGGTTTAAGCATTTTAAGTAATTCAGAAGCTTTTGCCGCTGCATTGTCGGCCTGGGTTCTGGAATTATCAAAACCGTCGTCTGGCTTCAGATGCGAACCGACAATGGCACTTATTTCCACAGATGGTGAAAGTAAATGATGCGCAAGCTGGAACAAACCGTCCGGATCTCCGCTGAAATCATTGTCTATAATGACCCGCATGCGCGGTTGAACCCGTTCATTGTTAAAGATATTTCTGTTCTGGGCAAATCCCGTGCAGGAAAATAAGGCAATAGCAATGATCAGGTTACGAGCCGTTCTGATGTAAAGTCTTTTCATGCTTTACATTTTAGCGCTACGTAAATTCCCTTTTCTGATTTGCTTTTCTGGAACTTTGGCATATGTTCTTTTCATAAAATATTTCCATTTCTTCCTTGCTTGCAAAGCCGAAGTGATTTGCAATTTTGTTCGCAGTATCTTTTGAAATATGAATTTTGCCGCTTTCAATTTTGCTGATGGATTGCTGTTTCACATTCAGCAGTTCGGCAATTTCATTTTGCTTGATGCCTCTCATCATCCGGATTGACCGCATTTTTTCATTAAATCCTGACATTTAACAAGATAACTTTAAGTGTGTGAATGAACTTTTTGCAAAATAGGGTAAATACTTTCCAGCAGCAAGTTGTAAAATACAACTACTATTTATTCATCATGCAACTTAGCTGTTTTTACAAAAAAATAAACCTGCTGATGAAGCTGCCAGCAGCAAAAAAATGAATTAGAGATAAAATTTCAAATAAAGAATTGCCTGGACAGCATAAGTCAAGATTTCCACTTCCTGAATTTTGCTTTTGATCAAATACTTAGGTCAGAAAAGCTAACCGCCAAAAGCTAAAAGCTAAAAGCTAAAAGCTAATAGCTTTCAGGCAACATACACCGTTGCAATCCGGAATACGTCGCCTGAAATCCTGCGTTATTCCCAGCCGCCGCCCAGGGAACGGTATAACTCAACCAAAGCGAGAAACTGTTCTTTCTGCACATTGGTGAGATTAAGTTCTGCTTCCAGAACGCTTCGCTGCGCCGTAATTACTTCCAGGTAAGATGCATAGCCTGTAAGGAAAAGATCTTTGGACGTTGTGACAGCCTGTTGCAGCACGTCCACTTCCTGTGTTTTCAGCGCTGCAATGCTTTTCGTATTATCGAGTTTTTTCAGACTGGTGCTGACTTCTTCAAACCCTCTTAACACGGTCATGTTGTACGCATACAATGCTTCCAGACTTGCTGCTTCCGATCTTCTTTGTGCTGCTTTAAGTGCTTTTCTGTTAAAAATTGGTGCTGCAAAGCCGCCAAGCGCATTGTAGGCAACAGAACCCGGCGAAAACAGCAATCTGCTTTTAAAAGCATTGAAACCCAGCATGGCTGTGATGTTCAGTGAAGGTAAAAAGGCCAGCCGGGCAGCCTGCTGATCCGAATAATAAGCCATCATTTCCAGTTGTGCCTGCTGGATATCCGGACGTCTTTTCAGCATGCCGGCAGGAATTCCGGCCTGTACGGATTCCGGAATAACCTGTTCAGCAACTTTATTTCTGGTTATTTTTTGAGGAAAACGGCCCAAAAGCAGGTTAAGGTTATTTTCGTATTCAACTATTCTTTGCTGCGTACTGAATTCAAGGCTTTGTGTATTAAGTAATTGGGCCGTTAATTGCTGTACGCCAAGTTCATTGGCCCTTCCGCCTTCTTTTTGTATTTTGATGGTTTCAACGGCCGATTGCTGCAATGCAATGTTTTTCCGGATGATATCCAGTTCCGTGTCGAGCGCTGTCAATTCAAAATAAATACTTGCAATTTGCGCTATAAGGCCGGTTGTGATGGCATGTCTTGCCTTTTCTGTTGCCAGAAGGCGATTGTATGCGGCTTTTTTCTGCGTCTTCAGTTTACCCCAGATATCAATTTCCCAGGTGCTCCGGAATCCTGCGAAATAATCCGGCAGAAAAGGCGCGGGAAGTTTCCGGTCGTTATCAATGTTCTCCGAAAAGTTGGTGTCATAATTTCCGACGCCGTCCATCGTGTAATCACCGAATTTTCTGCCGCCGCCCGAAACTTCTCCTGCAATCACAGGAAGCAAAGCGCCTTGTGCAAAAAGCATATTGGACCTTGCCATTTCAATCCGCTGAACAGCCATTTTCAGATCAAGGTTGTTCTGAATAGCCGTATCGATCAGTGCAACCAAATGCGGGTCGTTAAAAAACGATTTCCATTGTATGGCGCCAATGCCCGTTGAATCCGTCTGGCCGGAAAAAGATTTTGGCGTACTTATTCTGGAAGTATGCTCCACGGGCCGCATCAGTTTGCACCCGGATATTGCAAGAAGCATTCCGAATAAAAGTATAGGATAAGTCCTTTTACAGGTTTTCATGATTATAAATCTGTTTGAAATAGGGCAGCCGGCAGTAATCTGGCCGGCTGCCTTGAAAAAAGTCCCGAATCAGTCCAGCACGACTTCTTCTTCTTTCGCAACCGTCTGCTCCACTTTTTTACGTTTTGCAAAACCGGCAAAGAGAACATATAAGCCCGGAAT
Source organism: Dyadobacter sediminis (assembly GCF_005860765.1). Lineage (GTDB taxonomy): Bacteria > Bacteroidota > Bacteroidia > Cytophagales > Spirosomataceae > Dyadobacter > Dyadobacter sediminis. Next base: position 517,105 of record NZ_VCEI01000028.1, read on the forward strand.
GATAATCACACCAAACAAAGTACCGATGAGCATTCCGCCGGCAGCAGCCGTTCCGATGGAGCGGTTCCCCATGGCTCCGGCACCCGAAGCAATACAAAGCGGAATGAGTCCGGCGATGAACGCAAAGGAAGTCATCAGGATCGGACGCAGACGTTCTGTGGCACCTTCCAGCGCAGCTTCCAGGATGGAACGGCCTTCTTTCTGGCGAATAATGGCATATTCGACGATAAGGATTGCATTTTTACCCAGCAAACCAATCAGCATGACCAGTGAAACCTGCGCATAAATGTTGTTTTCAAGGCCAAGCAGTTTCAGCGAAAGAAAGGCACCGAAAACGCCTGTCGGAAGCGACAGAATTACAGGTAAGGGCAGCAAAAAGCTTTCATACTGCGCAGAAAGCAGTAAATACACGAAAATAAGGCATATCGCAAAGATGAATACAGCCTGGTTTCCGGACAGAATCTCTTCACGCGTCATTCCGGACCAGTCGTAAGTAAATCCTTTGGGCAGTTTTTCCTTTGCAACCCTTTCCACCGCTTTGATGGCATCGCCGCTGCTGTAACCCGGCGCAGCATCGCCGTTGATCATGGCGGAAGTGAACATGTTGTAACGCGTCAGCAGTTCCGGCCCGTAAACTCTTTCCAGACGGATGAAAGTGGAAAAAGGAACCATTTCGTCCCGGTCATTTTTGACGTAAAGTTTCAGGATATCTTCCGGATTTTTCCTCGATTCCGGATCTGCCTGCACCATGACTTTATACATTTGTCCGAAACGGATAAAATTGGAAGCGTAAAAACTTCCGACAAGCGTCTGAAGCGTACTCATGGCTTTGTCAATGGAAACGCCTTTTTTGGCCGCAATATCCGAATCCACATGGATCAGATACTGAGGGAAATTGGCGTCAAAGCTGCTGAACGCACTTCCGATTTCAGGCGCATCCGACAATGCCTTGACAAATTCGTTTGTGATGGCTGCCGTTTTCTGAAGATCATCGCTTCCCGTGCGGTCCTGAACCCTCAACTCAAAACCGCTTGAATTGCCAAATCCGGGAACTGTCGGCGGAGGAAAAAACTGGATGTCTGCGTCGGTAATGTGCTTTGTTTTCTCTTCCAGTTCCTTGATGATGTCATTGACGGAAGCAACGCGTACATCCCATGGTTTCAGGTTCACCATAGCCATGCCGTACGATGCGCCGGCAGATTCGGTCATCAGACTGTAACCGGACAAAGTAGTTACGGATTCCACAGGTTCCAGCTTCTGCGCCACTTTCTGAATATCATCCAGAACCGTTTCCGTACGTTCAACTGTTGCACCGACCGGTGTTGTTACGTTCACATAAAGCATTCCCTGATCTTCCGTTGGGATAAAACCCGTTGGCAGGATGGTGTTTATGCCCCATGTGCCGATACAGAAAGCAAGCAGCAGTCCAATTGTAACCATTCTACGGTTTGCAATGACGGAAAGCAGATTTCTGTATTTTGATGAAACAGCATCATAACCATTATTGAACTTTCTGAAAAAACGGTTGAGAAGTGTATCTTTTGCAGGCTGACCGTGTGTATTTTTCAGCATCAGCGCGCACAAAGCCGGTGTAAGCGTAAGCGCGTTGATACCCGAAATAACAATGGAAATAGCGAGCGTTACAGAAAATTGTCTGTAAAAAATCCCGACAGGCCCGGACATAAAGGCCACGGGTACAAACACTGCCGACATCACGAGCGTAATGGCAACAATGGCACCGCTCATTTCTTTCATGGCTTCAATCGTTGCAGGCATGGCATCCAGATGCTTTTCGGCCATTTTTGCATGCACAGCTTCCACGACGACAATGGCATTGTCCACGACAATTCCGATGGCCAGTACCAAAGCAAAAAGCGTAAGCAAGTTGATGGAAAAACCAAAAAGCTGCATGAAAGCAAATGTTCCTACCAATGCAACGGGAACGGCAAGCGCCGGGATCAGCGTGGAGCGGAAATCCTGTAAAAACAGGTATACAATAAGAATGACAAGGATAAATGCTTCAATCAGCGTTCTGACCACTTCATGAATGGAAGCATCCAGAAAGCGGGAAACGTCGTAGGAAATCGTGTAATCCATTCCGGGCGGAAAAGCCGATTCTTTCAGCTCAGCTACTCTTTTTTTGACATTGGCGATGACATCCTGTGCGTTGGAGCCCGGCCGCTGTTTCATCATGATGGATGCCGAAGGCCGCCCGTCCGACTTGGAGCTCATGTTATAATTCAGCGTTCCGAATTCGACATCGGCCACATCTTTGAGTTTGAGCATGGAACCGTCCGCATTGGCGCGGATGACAATATTTTCATACTGTGCCGGTTCAAAAAGCTTTCCGGTATATTTCAGTACGTATTGCAGCATCTGCGTGCTTTTCCCTGAACTCACGCCCGTTTTGCCCGGCGCTGCTTCCACATTCTGATCGCGGATTGCCTGCACAACTTCATCCGCAGATACGTTGTAACTGATCATTCTTTCGGGTTTCAGCCAAACGCGCATGGAGTAATCCTTGCTGCCCATGATTTCGGCGCGGCCTACGCCATCAATCCTTTTCAGTTCTGCAAGAATGTTGATATCGGCAAAGTTGTATACGAAATCTTCGCCGACGGTCGTATCCGAACTCATAATGTCCAGATACATCAGCATGCTGTTTACTTCCTTTTCCGTCGTGACGCCGGCTTTGATTACTTCTTCCGGAAGTTCGTCAATGACCGTCTGGACACGGTTTTGTACGTTTACCGCTGCAAGATCCGGATCGGTTCCTACTTCAAATGAAATATTGATCAGCGTAACGCCGTCATTGCTTGAAACAGAAGACATATACGTCATGCCGGGAACCCCGTTGATGGCTCTTTCCAGCGGAATGGCAACGGCTTTGGCACATACTTCGGCGTTTGCACCGGTATAACGGGCCGTTACGACAACAGACGGCGGAACGATATCGGGAAACTGCGAAACGGGTAGTCCGACAAGCGCGAAAATCCCTAAAAGTGTTATAAAAAGAGATATGACCAGCGACAGCACCGGCCTTTCAATGAAAGTCTTGAACATGATTTTAATTTCAGGTGAACACTGAGATAAAGGCTTTTACCGAGCGCTGAGCGCTACTTTTTCATTTACAGCGCCAAGGCTGTCCATGGAAATGGCTTTTGGTGAAATGGTAGCGCCGTCTTTAAGCCCCTGAACGCCTTCACAGACAATGGTTTCACCGGATTTCAGTCCTGACTTTACGATATAAAAATTGTCAAATCGGGATCGCGGGACAAAGCTCCTGGTTTTGACTTTGTTGTTTTTGTCCATGACATAAACAAAGCTTTTATCCTGAATTTCAAACGTTGCTTTCTGCGGGATCAGAATGGCGTTGTCAACGGTGTTCGTCAGGCGAATGGTACCGGTGGAGCCGTGTTTGAGCAGTTTTTCAGGGTTGGAAAAGCGTGCGCGGAATGCAATGGAACCCGTTCCTTCGTCAAAAGCGCCTTCCATTGTTTCAATTGTACCTTTGTGCTTGAAAAAAGAGCCGTCTGCAAGTTCCAGCTCAACAACCGTATGGCCATTGCTGGCTTTTCCTCTGGCCTTTACATATTCAAGGTATTCGTTTTCGGAAACATTGAAGTAGGCAAATACATTTTTGGTATCGGAAAGTGTCGTAAGTAGCGTTCCTTCGTTGATAAGGCTTCCTACTTTGTACGGAATGCGGTCGATAATGCCATCAAATGGTGCTTTGATCTGGGTTTGGGCAAGATGAATAGAAGCTTTGGATTTTTCAGAACGGGCTTCTTCAATCCTTGCATTTACGGCTGCCAGCTTGGCCTCCGCCACTTCCACTTCGGTTTTGGAAATTACATTTTTTTCCGCGAGCAATTTGACCCTTTTCAGTTCGAGTTCTGCACCTTTGGCTTCTGCAATAGCGCTCTGGAGATTTGCTTTCGCCTTTGCCAGCTGCGCCTCATATTCTTCATTGTTGATCCGGAACAATGTTTGTCCTTTTTTAACTTCCTTGCCTTCGTCCACGTATACTTCTTCCAGATAACCTTTTACCCGGGCATATATTTCGACGTTCTTGATGGCATGAATATCGCCGACATATTCTCTGTGCAGTTCCGTTTTCTGAGGTTTCAGCTCGGTAACCGGAATAGTCAGAACACTGTCTTGTTTTGCAGATGTACTTTCATTCTTTGATGCGCAGCCATAAGCCAGCATGCTGATCGCAGTTAACAGCGACCAAGGAAGATTTTTCATAAATAAGTAGATAACAGGGTGGTTATTGGCAATTGGCTATATGCTATTTGTTTCGATCCGGCCAAATGAATCGATTGCATAGGAAAATTCTAAAGACTGTCATGCTGGAAAGCCATGAAAATCTTTGCCGTTGTCTTTCAGGAAAACGGAATTCAGAAGTAAGAAAAAGGAATTAGATTAAAAGGGGCAGAGGCGATGAAGAAAGCTGTAATAATCCGGAAGCGTCAGCAGTCCTTTATTTACAACAATCAGTTTTACAGATTCCCGGACAATTTTCGGAATGCGGGCAAAATTGTAGTTCAGACAATAATGGGAAACAATGGTCTGGAACCTGTACGTGGAATGCCGGTGACGAAGCAGATCCGACAAGCTTTCTTTCCACTCAAATTCATCGGCCCTGACAATTGCATTTTTTTTGCAGATCGTATTGTCAATAATAATATCGCAATCCGGAGACTCCGCTGTTTCAACAGTAAAGGGGAAAAATCCGTTTAATTCCGAATTCCGCATACATGCACCTTTCGACTGTTGCGAAAACAGCGAAACGGCCAGGATTTGTACCAGGCAGAAAAACAATACAAAAGTTCTTTTTATCATGATACTGAATAAAATCAGGTCATTAAAAATTCATACTTTTATAATGAATTCAAGAATGAATGGAATTATTGGAACGAAATTGTGATATTAAACCGTAATAATCCAAATGTAACAATTCAAATGTAAAATCCAAATTCCGTTACTTGTTAATAACTGTTAACCATTTTCATTCTGTACGGGTTTGTACTAAATCTCACAAGTCTTTTATTGCACGTTTTTATAAAGCACTTTTACATTTCCGGCATCATCCGGTTTTTGAAAAAACAACAAATGCATGGGTATTGAACCGATAAAAACAAAAAGGTTTGTCCTGACTAAAATGACAGCAGCGGATGGCGACAAGTATTTCAGGATCAGCAACAATGCCAATGTAATGAAATATGTGACAGGCTACTCGCTCAGCCGCACCGAATCCGACGAGATGCTGAAAGGTTTTCTCGCAGAATATGGAAGCGATACTTATCTGGGAAGATATCTGATCGAAAGCCTGGAAAATGGTGAACTGATCGGTGCGGCAAAGCTCGACAGGATCGGTTCGGAAATCGAAATCGGTTACAGGGTGGTGGAAGAGCAGTGGGGAAAAGGAATTGCAACGGAAATAGCAGACGGACTGATCCGTTTTGCAAGAAAAAAGCTGGATCCCAGCAAGGTCATTGCATTTGTCAACGTAAACAATTCTGCTTCCATCCGCGTCCTGGAAAAGGCCGGAATGGTTAATGTGGAAACGATTGAAGATCTGGACAAAGTGAAATACAAATTTGTTTATTTGCCTGCTATTGCCAAGTTGCTGAGGAAAATAGCAGGCGCTCTTTCCGGTTTTTTCCGATGAGCCTGATTGCCGGAAAAGAATACTGAAAAACCATTTTACTGTTCTTCCAGAAGCGATTCCCCTTCGGAAAAATCACCGGATGTCCACTGCCACTTTTCATGCATGCGCAGTTTCCCGTTCGCTAGCTGCTCCGGAGTCGATCGGCAAATGCCGGTTGTAATTTCACCTTTGTCGTTTACCTGATGATAACGCATGTCCAGATTTCCGTTTTCGTCCGCAATGGCAATCAGATGCCCGGTTTTTATTCTTCCGCCCGAGTAAGTTGAAGTAACGACATTGCCGTTTTGCTCATAAACAAAATGCATTTCAAGATCCACTTCTCCGTTCTCGGAGTTGGAAAGCGGTCTGAAAATCCTGTTGTTGTAATTGATCATCCGTAATTGTTTAAAGTTGGTTTGAGGTATATTTTGCTTTTAATCCGACATCCTGACAGCTAAAAGCCAGCAGCTAAAAGCTATTGGCATTTTTATAGTCCTCATGCGTTTTTTGATTGAAGTGTCGTAAATTTAAGCGAGTAAGTTAGTTCTGTACAAGTACATTTTCCTGATCGCTTTTTTTGCCTGAATAAATCGTTGCCATGTGCAACGCAAAAGTAAAGTTCAAGGTAATATTTTATGAAATTTATATTTTTGAATTCTCTTTAATACATTTGAGTTAATATAATATCATTGAAAATTCAGAATACCGGCTGTGTTCAGCGTTGCAGCGGCGCATTGTAAAAAGACAGCATTTGTTCAGATGTATTGGAACAAGCGTTATCAGCGTTGAATTCAGGAATCCATTATAGTCGCTTACTTTTACTTAGTTTCGGACATGAAATTAGTACCCATAGAGAAACGCAGCGGACTGACCCGCGAAGAGTTTATTGAGAATTACCTGAAGCCAAGTCGTCCCGTTGTTTTTACTGATCTGGCAAAAGACTGGCCGGCGGTTCAGAAATGGACTTTTGAGTGGCTTCGCGAAAACCATGGAAATATTGACGTCCCTTTGGTGGATAATCATATGCATGATGCAGACAAATATTTCCAGATTGCCAAGACGATGAAATTCGGGGATTATCTAAACCTTATTCAGGGCGGCCCGACTGATCTGCGCATTTTTCTTTTTGATATTTTTAAAAAAGCGCCGGAGCTTGTCAATGACATCCGTTTTCCGACCATCATGGACGGCTTTCTGAAATCGTACAAGTTTGTCTTTTTCGGCGGCCAGGGTTCCATTACAAGCCTGCATTATGACATGGATTGCTCCAACGTGTTCCTGACGCAGTTTCAGACGCGCAAGCAGGTTATTTTGTTTTCGCCCGAAGAAAGCCGTCGTTTGTATCATCACCCGTTCACGGTCATGAGCAAAGTGGACCCGATCAATCCGGATTACGAACGTTTTCCTGCACTGAAAGGAGCAGTCGGCCATGAGACAACGCTTCTCCATGGAGAAACCATTTTCATTCCTTCATTGTGGTGGCATTATATCCGGTATATAGACGGCGGTTTCAGTCTTGCCTTGCGGGCGAATAATTCCATATTCACGGCTGTACGCGGCGGAATGAACCTTGTCCGCCATACTTTTGTGGATAAAAGCATGACCAAACTTCTTGGTCTGGACTGGCAGCACTGGAAAGAAAGAAAAGCAGTTGAAAATGCAAAAGAAGTTCTGACGGAACAGGCATAAAGCGTATTTAATTTATACATTAAAATAGCCTTGTACATTGCGTATGAGGCTATTTTGCTATTGTATGAACAGTTTTTCTGGTAAATTCTTTTTTGTTGATCCTGAAAATGAAAGTCGCTGCTTGCCGTTGCAGCCATTTGCAAATACGGCTTTCGGATTGATGTTGGCAAGGGTTTTATATTTACTTTCCTGCCGGTTTTATACGAACTTGTTTTGGAGGAACTGTTGTTAATCATAGATACCAAAGTGCCTGTTGCACAGGCCAGTGTTTTTAGCTAGATGATTCGTTCAAATTGAAGTTTCCAAACTATGAAAGATCAGGGAAATATTGTCTGTAAAATGAGCAAAAAGCCTGTTTGTAAAAAAGAACGGTCCGATTTCTGCTTTGAAAAAGAATTGCAGCCTGCAATGCGTTATATATTGAATGCTTTATAATTACTATGGATTTCGAACTTACTTCTGAATATAAACCGACCGGAGATCAGCCGGAGGCGATCAGCCAGCTTGTACTGGGAATTGAATCCGGGGAGCCTGCACAGACTTTGCTGGGTGTAACGGGTTCCGGAAAGACATTTACGGTTGCCAATGTAGTTGCGCAGGTCAAAAGGCCGACCTTGGTTTTAAGTCATAACAAAACATTGGCTGCTCAGCTTTACGGCGAGTTCAAGCAGTTTTTTCCAAAGAATGCCGTAGAATATTTTATCAGTTACTACGACTATTATCAGCCGGAAGCATTTATTTCGACTACAAATACGTACATCGAAAAAGACCTGCTGATTAATCAGGAAATTGACAAATTACGTTTGCACACCGTTTCTTCTTTAATGAGCGGCAGGCGCGATGTACTTGTAGTCGCTTCTGTTTCATGTATATACGGTGCAGGAAATCCGAATGAGTACAAAAAGAGCATTGTTAGCACCAAAGTCGGCGATGTGGTAAGCAGAAACCAGTTTTTGTTCAGGCTGGTTGAGATTCTTTACAGTCGTACCGAAGTGGAATTTAACCGCGGAACTTTCCGCGTAAAAGGAGATACCGTTGATATTTATCCGGGTTATGCGGATTTTGCTTACCGGATTGTCTTTTTTGGAGACGAGATCGAGGAAATACAGCGCATAGAACCCGAAACAGGCAAAAAAATTTCTTCCGAACGTGCAGTTGCCATTTTTCCTGCAAACCTTTTTGTAACCGGAAGAGATGTTCTGACGCAGTCAATCAAGGAAATTCAGGATGATCTTGCATTGCAGATCGAATACTTTATAAAAGAAGGAAGGCTTGCCGAAGCCGAACGTGTTAAAGAGCGTACGGAATTTGACATGGAAATGATGCGGGAACTGGGTTACTGCTCCGGAATTGAAAATTACTCGCGTTACTTTGACCGCCGTTTGCCGGGACAGCGTCCTTTTTGTTTACTTGACTACTTTCCGGATGATTTTCTGATGGTTGTTGACGAAAGCCACGTAACCATGCCGCAGATCCGGGCGATGTGGGGCGGTGACAGATCAAGAAAAGAATCGCTTGTTGAATACGGGTTCCGTTTGCCTTCCGCCTTGGACAATCGCCCGCTTACTTTCCAGGAATTTGAGGATATGACGCCGCAGACCATTTTTGTAAGCGCAACGCCGGCTGATTACGAGTTGAGAAAGTCCGAAGGTGTAGTTGTAGAACAGATTATCCGGCCGACCGGCTTGCTTGATCCCGAAATTGAAGTACGGCCCAGTCTGAACCAGATCGATGATCTGCTGGATGAAACCAATCAGCGGATCAAACAAGGAGACCGGGTGCTGATTACGACTTTGACCAAAAGAATGGCCGAGGAATTAAGTAAATATCTGGATAAAGTAGGTATCAAATGCCGTTACATCCATTCGGAAGTGAAAGCGCTGGATCGTGTCGAGATCCTTCGTGAACTTCGTTTAGGCGTTTTTGATGTACTTGTCGGCGTGAATTTGCTTCGTGAAGGGCTCGATTTGCCGGAAGTTTCGCTTGTAGCCATTATGGATGCAGACAAAGAAGGTTTTCTGAGAGATACAAGATCCATGATCCAGACCATCGGCCGTGCTGCCCGCAATGACCGCGGAAAAGTAATCATGTATGCCGATGTCATTACAGGTTCCATGCAGCAGGCCATAGAGGAAACCAATCGCCGCCGGAGAATTCAAATGGAGTATAACGCAGAGAATGGCATTACGCCGAAAACGATCCTGAAATCCCGCGAAGCGATCATGGAGCAGACTTCGGTTGCAGATTCCAAAGTCCGCAAAGTGTATGTGGAGCCTGAAGAAGTAAGGATTGCCGCAGATCCTGTAGTCCAGTATATGGGAAAAAATGACCTGCAGAAACTAATTTCGGAAACACAACGAAAAATGGAAGCGGCTGCAAGAGAACTCGACTTTCTGGAAGCAGCAAGGCTCAGGGATGAATTGCTGCAGCTTAAAGACCGTGTGAAGGAGAAGGTGTAATCATTCTTCTTCTCCTGTAAATTTTGCCGGATTTCTGCTTGTATGAAATATAGAAACAACAAAAACAGTTGATTTTTGATTGTCTACCCAATAAGCAATCAAAAAAGGAAATATTTTTAAAGGAGCAAAGTAAAGTTCATTATTATATCTGGATGGATATTTAAACGGATTCTCTGCCATGGAATTCATGTACTTTGATACTTCATTTATCAATCTGTTGCCTAAACCTTTTTGTTGTTTCTCATACCAGTTGTAAGCTTCTGACAATTCTACTTCGGCAATTTTTAATACTTCGATTTTATAAAGACTCATTTTCAGACTTTATATTTTCCCAAGATCGTGAACTGCTGCTTCCGCTTATAAAGTCCGTTTTACGTTTAAGCAATTCATTAACTTTTTCTTCAGAAATAAAAAAATCTTCTTCCAAAGCATTCTTTACCTGTATTTTTTCAATTTCATTCAACCCTTTGATTACTTCAAGAAGTTGATTAATCGAGATGTTTAAAGATGCCATATTATATTAGATAGTTTGCTAACTGCTTGTTTGCAGAGCTAATATAATGAAAAAGAACAGGGAAAGTGATTATTATATTAATTCAGAATTCAGGAGTTGCAGTGCTTCTTGCCAGTTATTCACTCGTTTATGCCTTTCGACATTAACATTATGGCTTGCGGTGAATAGTATGGGTGTTCCTTTGCAAAAATCCAGATTCTTCAAATGATCGTCTATAAGGTAATCCGTATCAATAATTCTTTTGTCACCGCAGAAAACGATATTTTTCCAGGAAATAGACGGAAAATGTTCATGAAGCCAGTCGTATTTTTCCGGAAGTGAATTGGGGAATTCCATTGCAGCAGACACAATGTAAACGTCAAAGTGTTCCTGCAGTTTGATGAGTGCTTCCTGCGCACCGGGAACAATAGGCGCATACCGGAAAAATCCCGGCTGATATATCAGTCTCCGCGCTGCAACCGGATCTGGAAAAGCTTCATCTTCCGGCTTTCCATGCAAATCCTGCCTGGTAACCTTTACTCCGTACTCCTTGTAATACAAGTTAATCCAGTTGCTTTCAATATCAGCAATGACATTGTCCATATCAATGGCAATCGACTTTCGCATGAGTTTATAAATTTTAAGATGCTTTATTTTGCAACAAATGTAAATATAATTTGCAATATTGTGCAATGTTAATTTAGTATGAATTATTAATTTTGCATAAAACAGAATTAGTATGTTGAAAGAAGAACGCTTCCGGTTTATTCTGGACAGGCTCGTACACGATCAAAAAGTATATCTGGCAGGATTAAGCACCTTATTGAATGTTTCGGAGGATACAGTTCGCCGTGATATAAAGGAGCTGGCGGAACAGGGACTTTTGAAATCCGTACGAGGAGGAGCCGTTCCGCACTCGCCCGGCCCTCATCATTTTAAAGACAGGATATTACATGATACCGAACAAAAGCAGATCATCGCAAAAAAAGCACTTGATTTCCTGAAAGACGGTCAGGTTGTTATTTTTGACGGTGGTACTTCTGCGGTGCTGGTTGCTCAGTTACTGCCAAAAGACATGCACCTTACAGTTGTTACAAACAGCTTTCCCGTTGCTACGTTGCTGGAAGAACATGAACATGTGGAAGTTTTGTTTGCAGGCGGACGCTTGTTGAAAAATTCCTTTGTTACGATCGGGAATGATACCATCCAGTTTCTGAAGAAGTTCAGGGCGGATATCTGTCTGCTGGGTATTTGCAGCATACATGCCGAGTTGGGCGTAACCGGCCCGGATTTCGAGGAAAGCGAAGTGAAAAGAGTGATGATCGAATCTTCAAAGGAAATCATTGCGCTGGCTACCGTTGAAAAGCTGGAAACAGCAGAAGCCTATTATGTTTGTCCGACTGATCGGTTATCGGTGATTATAACCGACCAGCCGGCTGAGGATGAATCGTTTAAGGTATATACTGAATTGGGGATAAAAATGGCTTAAAGCTTTTTGTCTGTTTCTTCAATCTTAAACAAACTTTCATCCACTGATTTTACATTCATATGGATGGCATTTGCAAAGCCAAGCATAAAAGCGATGACCAGTCTTAGCAGCCACTTTTTTGTGTAGTGCACTATTTTTAGGTAGTTCATTTTCCTTGATTTATGTTATAAAATCCAACTTCAGATCATGTAAACAGGATTGTGAAGCGCACAGAGTAATCTGTTTTCCGGCAGGATTGCGGAAAATAAATTGTTGATTACCAAACGGATTTTATATTAAACAAGGAAAATAGAAGTGTCTTTCTGAGAAAGAGATCTGCTGCGGAAATGCTGATTACAGACCGATTTTAAAGAAATAATGAAGTTGGGATAAATACTGCTTTTCGGAGGGAAGTAGTTGTGAAGCCTTAATGAAAATTGCTTTAATGTAAGTAACTGCGTGTTTTTGCAATAAAACGAAATGATTGCTGCCGCCTTTGAGGAATACTTGGAAAGTTGCGGTTTGTACTTTAAGTGCTTAGAGGAATCGGTGACTGTATGAACTTCTTCAATTCGATTAGTATAGCGCAAGCCGTTATTTTCCCGGAGCAGTACGGTTCCGGTAAGTAACAAAGCCATAAATAACCATTGTAAAACGGTTTTTTGGCCAGCTATATGTTGCATTGACTTCATCCTTGAATATAAATCAATTATCTTGAAATAAAGTAATTAGAAGAAATTTTGTTATTTAGCGCTCATCCGTATTGCACCGTCGAGCCGGATTACTTCTCCATTGAGCATGGGATTTTCAACGATGGATTTTACAAGCATGGCATATTCAGACGGCCGGCCCAGACGCGAAGGAAATGGAATTTGTTGTCCGAGTGACATGCGGGCTTCTTCCGGCAATCCAAGCAATAATGGAGTTTCAAATAATCCCGGCGCAATGGCCATTACGCGGATGCCGGATTTTGCAAGATCGCGTGCTGCAGGCAAAGTCATGCTGACAATTCCTCCTTTGCTGGCTGCGTAGGCAACTTGTCCCATCTGGCCGTCGTATGCGGCTACTGACGCCGTGTTGATGATGATGCCGCGTTCGCCGTTTTCATTGGGTTCATTCTTTTCCATAGCAAATGCAGCCAGGCGCATGACGTTGAATGTTCCGGTCAGATTTACGCAGATTGTTTTTTCGAAAATTTCAAGCGCATGCGGGCTGTAAACGCCGTCTGTTTTTCCGATGATTTTGCGGGCAGGAGCAATGCCGGCGCAATTAACCGTTATATGAAGCGCACCAAAGATTTCAATTGTTTTTTCAACAGCCTGCTGAACATCCTGCCCGGAAGATACATCTGTTTTAATGAATTTTAACTGGCCTGGAAATTCCGCTTCCAGCTTTTCACCTGCTTCCTGATTAACATCCAGAATGGCAACGCTGGCACCTTCCTGAATAAATAATCTAGTAGTGGCTTCTCCCAAACCGGAAGCGCCGCCGGTAATCAGGGCTGTGGCGTTCTGAAGTTGCATGCAGGAAAGTGTTATTTCCTCAGAAGATGTTCGGGAAGCGGATGTTTTTCAAAAAATGCACGTGCTTTTTCGGTTTTCTCCAAGGCTGCACGGGGAATTGGCAGATTATCTAATGACGGATCATAAGCCGCTTTGATACCGTTATTGATTTTATTTTTTTTGGGTTCTGAAACTTTCATGTTTTGAATTTTAACTTAATAAAATTATCATCTTTTTTCAATTAAAAAACATCGTAACTAACATTGGCCTCAAATTGCATCCATACATTGTTCTTCAAGCCAAATATTTGAAATTCTGATGTTAAAGATCATAAGTTTTATTAATTACAATCTGATAAAGTCTTGTTCTTGCCATTGTACTTCCTTCAAAATAGACTGATTTATCAGAATACTCATTCAGGAAAATATTGATAGCTTCAAAAACAGTTGCTAATACTTCGGGCATGTCGCCATTGTCAGTAATTGCTTTATCACTATACTCTTGTGTAATCAAATCATAATCCAGCAACGAAAGGTTAAATAAATAATCGTTAATCTGGGTTATCAGAATTACCTTTTCAAAAATTCCCCGCTTTCCAGTACTTTTAAACTGGAAGCGGGTATTTTCTTTATTTGCATTTAATGCATAAGCCTCGTAATGCATTACGAAACCACTTCGATCTTTACTTTCAGAAGGAATTCGTCCATCTCAATTTCGGTCGCTTCGCCGTTCAGGTCGCTTGTCAGATTCAGGTCCAGTGCCTGTACTTCCTGGCAAATGTAATCCTTGTTGGCGTTTACAGCGCTGGCAAGCAGGCCGTCGTTATTCTGCAAAGTAATTTTTATTTTATCCGTTACTTCAAAGCCGCTGTCTTTACGAAGGTTCTGAACGCGGTTAACAAAATCGCGTGCGATGCCTTCCAGACGAAGTTCATCTGTTACCGTAATATCCAGCGCAACGGTAAGCCCGCCTTCGCTGGCCACCAGCCATCCCGGAACGTCTTCCGCAATGATTTCAACATCAGAAACTGCAATGTCAACCGGTGCAGAAGCAGTGTTCAGACTGATTGATCCGTTACGTTCAATCTCTTTGATTTCCGCTTCGGTCATGCCCGAAATGGCAGCGGCAACTTCTTTCATCTTAGGTCCGAACTTGGGCCCGAGCGTTTTGAAATTAGGCTTTATTTTCTTTTTCAGGATTCCGCTGTCATCATGAACAAACTCGATGTTCTTGACATTGACTTCTGTTAAAATGATGGAAGTAACCTGTTCAATCTGACGTTTTGTATGGTCATTTAAAACCGGGATCAGGATTTTGGATAAAGGCTGACGTACTTTGATTTTGTGCCCTTTACGAATGGAGTGAACCAGTGAACTGATCGTTTGCGCCAGTTCCATGGATGTTTCCAGATCCAGATCCACTGCTTCTTCCTCGATTTTCGGCCAGTAAGTAAGGTGTACCGAGTCAAATTTATAAGCCGAATCAGTTTCAACTGCCGCCTGACGATCTCCGTCTGTCAGGTTTTTATACAGCCATTCGCCAAAAAACGGTGCAATCGGCGACATCAGCTGTGCTACGGTTACAAGGCAATGTTCCAGTGTTTCATATGCCGCCTGTTTGTCTTCTGTCAATCCGCTGCCTTGTCCTTGTGATGGGTTCCAGAAACGGCGGCGGTTCAGGCGGATATACCAGTTTGAAAGCTGATCGGTAACAAAATCCTGCACAAGGCGCCCGGCTTTTGTCGGATTATAATCATCAAACTGTTCGCCAACTTCTTTAACCAGCGTATTCAGTTTGGATAAAATCCAGCGGTCCAGTTCCGTGCGTTTTCCAGGAACAGCAGTTTTATTGCCGGATCCGAATTCATATCCGTCCAGATTGGCGTATAAAGCAAAGAAATTGTAAGTATTTACCAGCGTTCCGAAAAATTTCCGCTGGACTTCACCAATTCCGTCAATGTTGAATTTAAGATTATCCCAGGGTTCCGCATTGGTAATCATGTACCATCTTGTTGCATCCGGACCATATTGGGAAAGCGTAGAAAACGGATCCACTGCATTGCCCAGACGTTTGGACATTTTGTTGCCATTCTTGTCAAGAACAAGACCGGTAGAAACCACATTTTTAAATGCCACGGAATCAAACAGCATACCGGCAATAGCATGCAGGGTAAAAAACCAGCCGCGGGTCTGATCCACACCTTCCGAAATGAAGTCTGCCGGAAAACTCTGATTGAACGTATCCTGACTTTCAAACGGATAATGCCATTGCGCATACGGCATGGCGCCCGAGTCAAACCATACGTCGATCAGATCCGGTTCGCGGTGCATGACGTTGCCTTTCTTGGAAACCAGTACAATATCGTCCACATACGGACGGTGCAAATCAAAATCACCGTTTTCCAGTTTCAGCAGGTAATCGGAGTTTTTGGCCGATTGTTCTCTGTTCAGATGGCCTGAAAGCAGTGCTTCTTCCAGCAAATCTTTCAATTCTTCGATGGAACCGACGCAAACTTCATCGCCGTGTTCACTTCGCCAGATCGGCAGAGGCGTGCCCCAGTAACGCGAGCGGGACAAGTTCCAGTCCACCAGATTTTCCAGCCAGTTTCCAAAACGGCCTGTTCCGGTACTTTCCGGTTTCCAGTTAATGGTTTTGTTCAGTTCTACAAGCTTGTCTTTAACCGCAGTTGTTTTTATAAACCAGCTGTCCAGCGGATAATAAAGGACCGGCTTGTCCGTACGCCAGCAATGCGGATAAGGGTGCTCGTATTTTTCCACCTTGAAAGCTTTTCCTTCTTCTTTCAGCTTAATGGCGATCATGACGTCCGTTGCTCTGAATTCGGGATCGTTCTGCTCTTCTTCGGAGTAATATTCCGGTTTTACAAAACGGCCGGCGTAATCTGTTATTTCTTTTACAAAACGTCCGCGGCGATCCACAACAGGCACTTCCTTGCCGGATTCGTCCTTTACCATAATGGCAGGAATTCCGTTGGCCTGCGCTACCCGGAAGTCGTCCGCGCCGAAAGTAGGCGACGTATGCACAACACCCGTTCCGTCTTCCGTCGTTACGAAATCACCCAGAATAACCCGGAAAGCAGGTTTTTCAGGCTGGATGTAAGGCATTAATTGCTCGTATTGAATGCCTTCCAGTTCTTTTCCTTTGAATTCCTCCAGAATAGTCCATGGAAGCAGTTTTTTGTCGCTCGCTTCATATCCTTCAAAACCGTTGTCCTTGCCTTTGTCCGAAAAGTATTTTCCGATCAGATCCTTCGCAAGAACTACTGCCACCGGTTCGTACGTGTACGGATTGAAGGTTTTCACCAGTACATATGTGATGTTTCCGCCTACTGTCAGCGCGGAGTTCGCTGGAAGCGTCCACGGCGTTGTCGTCCATGCAAGAATGCGGATATCCAGCTCGGAATGTTTTTCAAAAATCGTGTAAGTTCCGGCAGATTGCACCTTGAACATGGCCACGATTGTGGTATCCTTTACATCCTTGTAAGTTCCCGGCATGTTCAGCTCGTGAGACGAAAGTCCTGTCCCGGCGGCCGGCGAATAAGGCTGGATTGTATATCCTTTGTAAAGCAAGCCTTTGTCATACAGCTTTTTAAGCAGGTTCCATAAACTTTCTATGTACTCGCTTTTATAGGTTATATACGGATCGTCGAGATCTACCCAGTAACCCATTTTTTCAGTCAGGTCATTCCATTGATCTGTGAATTTCATGACTGTCTGGCGGCATTTTTCATTGTATTCGGCCACTGAGATTGTCTTGCCGATATCGTCTTTGGTAATGCCCAGTTCTTTTTCAACCTGCAGTTCCACCGGCAGTCCGTGCGTGTCCCAGCCGCCTTTGCGTTTTACCTGAAATCCCTGTAAAGTTTTATAGCGGCAGAAAATATCCTTGATCGCACGTGCCATCACATGGTGAATGCCGGGCGTTCCGTTGGCCGAGGGCGGGCCTTCATAAAAGGTAAATGTCGGAGCACCTTCGCGTGTCTCGACCGACGCTTCGAATATCTTTTTATCTTTCCAGAATTGCAGTACTTCGTCTCCGATTTTAGGATAACTCAGATTTTTATATTCGTTGTATTTCATATTGCTTTTGGCCTTCAGCTTCTGGCTTTTAGCCCGGTAATGTAATTTCAATGTACAGATAAAACCCGTTTTGGATTTCAAGAGTGCAAAATTACGCATTTTTTTTCTGCCAAAAGGATGCTGCATACTTCATGCATATAAAAGACGATGTGCGGTTTCAGCGGCAGCGCGTCACAATTTACAGGTCCGTACGGTTTTCAACTTTGCATAAGTTCCGATATAAAGCGGCAGGATTTCTTGTTTTTATAAATGTTCGCATTACCTTAGTATTTTAAATAAGTCTAAATAAGCAATTGCGAACAGCACAGTCGATGAAAAAACTGATTGGTAAACTGCATCTTTATCTTGGCCTTGCGTCGGGGCTTATCGTTTTCGTAATTTCCATAACAGGCTGTATTCTTGCATTTGAGCAGGAAATAAAAAGTTTTACGCAGCCCTACATGTTTACACAACCGGTTACAGGTGCAAAAGTTCTACCGCCATCCGTTTTGCAGGAAAGTGCAGAAAAGGCGCTTCCGGGAAAAAAAGCAAACGGCGTTCTTTACGGCCTTTCAGACCGGAATGCGCAGGTTGGTTTTTACAATATCGATCCTGAATACTATTATGTAGTTTATATCAATCCTTATACGGCCAAGGTTGTCAAGATCTGGAATGAAGACGAGGATTTCTTCCATTTTATACTGCACGGACATTATTATCTATGGCTTCCTGCCAACATCGGCCAGCCCGTTGTGGCGTCGGCTACGCTTATTTTCCTTGTGATGCTCATCAGCGGACTTGTGCTTTGGTGGCCAAAAAACAAATCGGCGAGAAAACAGCGGTTTTCCATTAAATGGAATGCGGCATGGAGACGAAAAAACTACGACCTGCATAATGTTTTCGGGTTTTACGTCATGTCTGTCGGAGTAATTCTTGCGATTACAGGGCTTGTTTGGGGATTTCAGTGGTTTTCACAATCCTTGTACACAGCAACAGGCGGCATCGGGTCCGACCAGTATTACAATCCGGTTTCAGATACCACGGCCATAGCTGCGGAATTCAAGCCGATGACCGCTGTGGATCGTGCATGGCATACTTTACAGCGGGAATATCCGCAGCATCAGGGAATGAACATTTCCTTTCCGCATCTGAAATCCGAATCCATTTATTCATATGTGAATTTCCGACATGGCACTTATTATCATGTGGATTACAATTATTTTGATCAGCATACATTGAAGAAAATAAAAGCGGAAGGGCCATATACCGGAAAATACAGCGAAGCCAATTTCGGGAAAAAGCTGCGCAGAATGAACTACGACATTCATACAGGTGCCATTCTGGGGCTTCCGGGGAAAATCCTGGCCTTTTTCGCCAGCCTGATCTGCGCAACTTTGCCTGTTACCGGGTTTATAATCTGGTGGGGAAGAAGAAATAAGAGCCAGAAAAAAGTAAAGAAAAACGTGCAGAAACTGAAACCGGATCTGGTCAGCCGTTAGTTTCCTGTTTTCTGATAAACTCTTACATAATCGATTTCAAATCGGGCCGGGAATTGAGTTCCTGAAGGATCGCCGCCGTTATCACCGCCGATTGCAAGGGTCAGTAATAAATAATGCGGCTGCGCAAATGGCCTGATATCTGTATTTTTTGCATTACGTGCTTTTTCAAGATCCTGCGAATTGATCAGCTGATCATCAACGTATAAACGAATGCTTTTTTCGTCCCAGTCCATTCGCCAGGTATGAAACTTTGAAGACCATTCAGGATCATTGAATTCACTGACTGGTTTTTTTACAGCATTCCAGACGGGCTTGTATCGTTCCGCTGAGCCCCAGGCCATATTGGCGAGCAGCATGTTTCTGTAAAATTCCATGATGTCGATCTCTCCGTTATCCGGCCATTCGCCTTTTTCGCCCAGTGTCCAGAACGCAGGCCATAATCCGGATCGGGTGTCAATTCGGGCTTTTATTTCAAAACGGCCATACTGAAAGCTTTTTCTGCCGCGCGTCACAATGCTTGCAGAAGTATACTCGGCATATTCCCGGTTCTGTTTCCAGCTTTTGCTGTTCGCATTGTAATCCGGATTTTTGACCCGTTCTTTCTTTGCCTCGAGAATCAGGAATCCGTCTTTGCAATATGCATTTTTGCCCTGAAACCATTGCGCTTCATTGTTTCTTGCAAATCCCGTTTCCGGCTGCCATATCTCCGGGTTGGGCGGGCCGTTCTGTTCAAATTCATCGGACCAAACCAGTGTCCATTGTGCCTCGGCAACCGCAGTCGTTAATGCCATTGTTAAAATGAGAAGGAAGTTTTTCAGTATGAAATGCATATTTCAAATATCAGCTGTTTTCCGCCGGAATGATTGTTTGGCTAAAATAGAAAGTACATAGCAGGATTTTTCTAATCAGACGGATCATTCCGGGACAAGGAAGTCAGAGTACATTTCAAAAGCTTGTTTTATTTAAAATACTTTCCCTTTTGTTTGTAAATACAGCCGGTAAGATCGTTTTTTAAGCTGAAAAGCATTATTACGCAGTTAAATTTTCAGAATGAACAGAATAGTAGAAACAGCCAGAAAAGCAGGATTGGACGGATTTATGCTTGGATTGATCAGCATGATTTTTTTGGCCTGGCTATGGCCGTACCCCGGGATGAAAGAAAGTCCGGTGCCGCTTTCCGAAATTTCCACGTATGCCGTTTCTATCATTTTCTTTTTTTACGGACTGCGTCTCAGCGCCGAAAAGCTGCGCGCGGGTCTGGTGAACTGGAAACTGCATGTGACAGTACATTTTTCCACTTTTGTTTTATTTCCGCTGCTTGCTCTTGCCTGCCGCTCTTTGTTCAAAACCGAAGAAAGCCAGTCGCTCTGGCTTGCTATATTCTTTTTAACTGCTTTGCCTTCAACGGTTTCTTCTTCCGTCGTCATGGTTTCACTTGCAAAGGGAAATATTCCTGCGGCTATATTCAACGCAAGCATTTCCAGCCTTTTAGGCGTTTTTATAACACCTTTCTGGATGGGACTGGTAATGGAATCGGGCAATACCGATTTTGATATGTTGTCGGTTGTTATCAAACTGTCACTTCAGGTTTTACTGCCGGTATTTGCAGGAATACTTTTGAACAAGAAATATGGTCATTTTGCCGAAAGCAAGAAAAAATACATCCGCTATTTTGATCAGTCTTCCATTTTGCTGATCGTGTACACATCCTTTTGCGAATCTTTTGGCGAGCATCTGTTCAGTTCGCTGGGATGGGAAGAAATCGTATTGTTGGCAATAGGAATGCTTGCGCTGTTTTTCGGGATTTATTATCTGCTGACTTTCATAAGCGACTTGCTGAAATTTAATCGCGGAGACAAGGTTACGGCTGTATTTTGCGGCTCGAAAAAATCGCTTGTGCAAGGCGCGGTGATGTCCAAAGTTCTGTTTTCCGGAGCGCAGGCCGGACTGATGCTGCTGCCCATTATGATTTATCACGCATTGCAGCTGATCGCCGCCAGTATCATTGCGCAGCGCATGGCCGCAGAAGTAAAAGATGAAACGGTAAATGAACACGTTCTCAATAAAAAGTAAGTTATGCGTCTGTTTTCCTGGTTATTCAAAATACTGGTTTTATTATTGTTACTTGCTGGAATCCAATCCTTATGGACCAGTTTTCGTACCGGAAAATGGGTTCCCGACTGGATGAGCGGCAAGGATCAGACCGAGACGGTGCATACATTGGTACTGCAGGAAATCAGCGCGATGGGAAAACTCGAGCTGGTGAAATATAATTTCAAAGACGTTGTGGAACAGGAAATTGTCAAAACTTTCCTGCCCAATGCAAAGGCCGTCCTGATCGTGCAGGGTGAAGCAATCGGCTGCGTGGATCTTACGCAACTCGAAATGGCGGATATTACTTCCGACGATTCCGTTCTGGTCGTCAATATGCCCGAACCCGAGCTTTGTGTTTTTAAAATAGATCACAGCAAATCGAAAGTTTACAACACAGAATACGCCTTTACGGAAGAAGCAAAACTGGTTCAGGATGCATATAAGCAGGCTGAAAAGCAAATTCAGAAATCAGCGCTGGATATGGGAATTCTGGACCAGACAAGGCAAAATGCAAGAAAGATCCTGACACCCGTTCTGGAAAAAGCTTCCGGCAAAAAAGTAGTCCTGAAATTTCCATTGAATGCTGAAATTGATAAGTTACGCTGATATAAACCTGTTAACTGACTCTTCTGATGAATAAAAAAGGATTTCTGACACCAGATGAACTGGCAAGTAAAATAGGAGAGGGGCTGATTGAAACCATTGTTGTAGCTTTTACGGATCATTACGGCCGGTTAATGGGCAAACGTGTTGATGCGGATTATTTCATGGATTCCGTACTGCAATCCGGAACGCATGGCTGCAATTATCTGCTGACAACCGATATGGCCATGGATCCGGTGCCCGGCTACAGATATGCAAACTGGGAACTGGGCTACGGCGATTTTCATCTTGTGCCGGATCTGCAAACACTGCGTATTGCCGACTGGCTGGAAAAAACGGCACTGATCCTTTGTGATCTGCATAATGAAAAAACGCACGAACTGGAAACCATTGCGCCAAGATCCATTCTGAAAAAACAGCTTGAAAAGCTCGAAGCTGACGGTTCAAAATGCTTTGCCGCTTCCGAGCTTGAATATTATCTGCTGGAAAACAGCTACAAACAGGCTTTTCAGCAAAATTTTCAAAACCTGACGCCTGCCGGATATTATCTGGAAGATTATCATATCATGCAGGGTACGCGGAATGAAAAATATACTTCCGCTGTAAGGCGTCATTTGAAAAATTCGGGTATTGAAATTGAAACTTCCAAAGGCGAATGGGGGCTTGGACAGCATGAACTGAATGTAAAATATTCGGAAGTACTTCCGATGGCTGACAATCATATCGTTTACAAGCAATGCATGAAAGAAGTAGCCGATGCCATGGGTTGTTCGGTCACTTTTATGGCAAAATTCGCTTCTGATCAGGCGGGTTCCAGCAGTCATATCCATATGAGCCTCTGGAAAGATGGTGAAAATGCATTTGCCGGCGATCAGGAATTTGGTCCTGTAAAAGGTTCGGATCTGTTTCGCTGGTTTCTGGGTGGCTGGATAAAACATGTTCCGGATGTTATGCCTTTTTATGCGCCAACAATCAATTCATATAAGCGATTTGTAGACGGCTCCTGGGCGCCTACCCGGCTTGCATGGAGCTATGATAACCGGACTGCGGGTTTCCGGGTTGTAGGCAGCGGCGCCAGTCTGAGAATCGAATGCCGGATTCCGGGTGCAGACTGCAATCCTTATCTTGCCTTTGCAGCTTCACTCGCCTCAGGACTGGATGGAATCAAAAACAGAACCGAACCGCCGGAATGTTTCGTCGGTGACATATACGCCGCGGCGCATCTGCCCAGAGTTCCCTACACGCTTGCAGAAGCAACAGCCATGTTCGAAAACAGTGAATTTGCCAAAAATACATTTGGCAAAGAGGTTGTAGAGCACTACACGCATTTTTTTAAAACGGAACAGCGTGCTTATGATACATCGGTAACGGATTGGGAAAGGAAACGGTATTTTGAGCAGATTTAGCACTACATTTCGGGCCGCAGGAGCAATCCCCTGTTTGTAGTACAATACCAATCAAAATTGTTTGGCTCCGGAGGAGCCCCCTGCCGTATTTCAAGAAAAAAATACTTTATTTTACAATGTACAAACACACACACCTTTTTAATGGCAGATACCTATTCACAAATTTACCTGCAATTTGTTTTCACAGTGAAAAACCGTGAAAGCCTGATACCAAGAGAGAACAAAGAAGAACTGCATAAATACATCAGCGGCCTGGTCCGGAACAGAAAGGCTAAAATGCTGGCAATCCATTGTATGCCGGACCATGTTCATCTTTTTGTCGGTTTTCGTCCGGTACTTTCAATTTCTGATTTTATTAAAGAACTTAAAGTAGAAAGCAACGAGTTTGTAAATGCGCAGAAATGGACAAAACAAAAATTTGCATGGCAGGAAGGTTACGGCGTTTTCTCTTACTCCCATTCACATATTAATTCAGTAATTCAGTATATTTTGAATCAGGAAGAACATCATCGAAAACGTACATTCAGAGAAGAGTATCATGATTTTTTAAAGAAGTTTGAAGTCCCGTTTGAAGACAAACATTTATTTGAATTTTTTGAGTAAAGACCAAAGAGTATCAGAAGCGAAACAAAAAGTCATGGAATGGCTTCCTGCTTGTAGGGAGCTCCTCCGGAGCCAGGACATTATATATTTGAAAATTCGTTTTCTATAAACAGGATGCTCCTCCGGAGCGAAACGGAAAGCTATGGAAATGGCTTCCTGCTTGTAGGAAGCTCCTCGGGAGCTAGGACATTATATATTTGAAAATTCGTTTTCTATAAACAGGATGCTCCTCCGGAGCGAAACGGAAAGCTATGGAAATGGCTTCCTGCTTGTAGGAAGCTCCTCGGGAGCTAGGACATTATATATTTAAAAATTCGTTTTCTATAAACAGGATGCTTCTCCGGAGCAGAACGGAAAGCCATGGAATGGCTTCCTGCTTGTAGGAGCTCCTCCGGAGCTAGGATATTATATATTTAAAAATTCGTTTTCTATAAACAGGATGCTCCTCCGGAGCAGAACGGAAAGCCATGGAATGGCTCCCTGTTTCTAGCAAAAGGATAAATAACATTCATGACACGTCTCCGGAGGAGACTCCTGACGAGCAGCAATGCAACACAATTACAAAAAAATACTCAATTACTAAATTCAAACATTAACAAAAAGCCCGATGCGCTTAGAAAACAAAGTAGCCCTCATAACCGGAGGAAGCGGCGGAATTGGCAGGGAAACTGCTCTCTTATTTGCCAAAGAAGGAACCAAAATTGTGGTAACTGATGTAAATGATCAAGCCGGACAGGAAACTGCTGATGAAATTATCAGTAACGGCGGAGAAGCATTCTTCATTCATTCGGATGTGTCCAAAGCTGCCGATTGCGAAGCCGCAGTTGCTTTTGCAGAAGAGAAATTCGGAAAACTGAACATTATTTTCAACAATGCCGGCATCATGCACAGCGATGATGACAATGCGATGACAACCGAAGAATCTGTTTGGGATCTTACCATGAACATCAATGCCAAAGGTGTTTTCCTTGGTTGCAAATACGGCATACCGGCACTTCAGAGAGCAGGCGGAGGATCTATTATCAATACCGCATCATTCGTGGCCATTCTTGGCGCGGCTACTCCGCAGGTTGCTTATACGGCCAGCAAAGGAGCTGTTCTGGCTCTGACACGCGAGCTTGCCATTATTCATGCACGGGAAAATATTCGTGTAAACGCGCTTTGCCCCGGCCCGCTCAGAACGGAATTGTTAATGAAGTTTTTAAATACAGAAGAAAAAAAGCAGCGCCGCCTTGTACACATTCCGATGGGAAGATTCGGGGAAGCTAAGGAAATGGCTTACGCAGCATTGTTTCTGGCATCCGACGAATCATCTTTTGTAACCGGAACAGATTTTCTTGTAGACGGAGGAATAACCTCAGCTTACGTAACACCTGTTTGATAAAGCAGGAAAAGAGAGAAGGAAGAAAGGAAAAAAAGGAGAAATGGGGAAAAGGGATTAAGAAAAATCTTTCTTCCTTCATTATCCTTTCTCCATTTTCCTTCCTCCTTCCCTTATTTTCGTTCCTCATTCCCCATTTTCCATATTCTGTTTGAAAAAATGCCTGTACAAAAAACGATAAGTCCTGTTGATGGTTCCGTTTATGTTGAGCGCACGCTGGCTGATGCTGATGCCGTTGAGTTGGCATTGGATTCGGCGGTTGTTGCTCAGAAGGAATGGCGTAAAACCACGCTTTCTGAAAGGGAAGCCATTTGCCGCAAAGCAGTTGAATATTTTCTGAACAATGCGGATGAAATCGGATTGGAACTTACATGGCAAATGGGCCGTCCGATCCGCTACACAGCCAATGAAATCAGGAAGGGATTTCAGGAACGAGCCAATTATATGATTTCCATAGCAGGAAAAGCACTGGCAGACGTTGAGGTTGAAGAAATTTCCGGATTCAAAAGATTTATCCGCCGTGATCCGCTTGGTGTTGTGTTCGTGGTTGCGCCGTGGAATTACCCGTATCTTACTTCTGTCAACTCTGTCATACCAGCTATTATGGCGGGTAATTCAGTCATACTGAAACATGCGCAGCAAACGCCGCTTTGCGCTGAACGGTACGCAAGAGCATTTGAATATGCCGGTTTGCCTGAAGGTGTTTTTCAGTATTTGCATGTCAGTCATGAACAGGTTGCTCAAATTATTGGTGACAATCGTATCGACTATGTTGCATTTACCGGTTCCGTAGAAGGCGGGCATGCTGTTCAGAAAGCAATCAACGAACGATTTATCGTTGGCGGACTGGAACTTGGCGGTAAAGATCCTGCATATGTGCGGGCGGATGCCAATCTGGAGGATGCTGTTGAAAATCTGGTGGATGGCTCTTTCTTTAATTCCGGCCAGTCCTGCTGCGGAATCGAGCGTATTTATGTGCACAGGAATGTTTATGAACAGTTTGTCGGTGCATTTGCTGAGCTTACCAAAACGTATACGCTGGGCGATCCTACAAGCGGAGAAACCACATTGGGCCCGATGGTAAGAACGGCGGCTGCCGAGTTTGCACAGAAACAGATTGATGAAGCAATCTCGCAAGGCGCAACGGCACTGATTGATACCAGCCTTTTTCCTCCGCACCAATCGGGAACGCCTTATATGGCACCGCAGGTTTTGGTCAATGTAAATCATTCCATGCAGATCATGACCGAAGAAACCTTCGCGCCGGTCGTCGGCATCATGCCTGTGGAAAATGACGAAGAGGCGATCCGGCTGATGAACGACAGTCAGTACGGACTTACTGCTTCGATATGGACAGCGGATATGGATGCCGCACTGCAAATCGGGGAACAGGTGGAAACCGGAACCTGGTTTATGAACCGCTGCGATTATCTGGATCCGGCTTTGGCCTGGACCGGCGTAAAAAAATCAGGGCGCGGCTGTACCTTGTCAACAATCGGTTACGAAGCACTGACCAGACCAAAATCTTTTCATCTGAAAATTAACGCATAATTTTGATCATGAAAGTCGGATTGCTGGAATGTGATCATGTTAGGGAAGATTTGCTGCATATTGCCGGCGACTATCGACAGATGTTTCCGGCTTTGTTTTCAAAGGTGGCTCCCGGCTGGGAATTTGTTTTTTACGATGTCTGTAACGGTCACTTTCCGGCCAGTGCGGAAGAATGCGATGTTTATATCTGTTCCGGTTCCAAAAGTTCTGTTTACGATCAGGAGGAATGGATTCTGCAGTTAAAGCAGTTTGTAAAAGACATTTATCAGTCTGAAAAAAAGTACATCGGCGTTTGCTTCGGACATCAGATGCTCGGGGAAGCACTTGGCGGAAAGGTTCAAAAGTCGGATTCCGGCTGGTGCGTAGGCGTTCATTCTTTTCAGATCATTAAAAAGGAAAACTGGATGCAGCCGGAGCAGGATTCTCTGAACCTTTTGATGATGTGTCAGGATCAGGTTGTAAAATTGCCGCCTGAGAGCATTTTGCTTGCCCAGTCTGAAAATTGCCCGAATGCCATGTTCCGCGTCGGTGAACGTATGCTCGGCATTCAGGCGCATCCGGAATTTCCCAAAATTTACGACAAAGCATTAATGGAACTTCGAACGGAAAGAATCGGACAGGCCAAAGTGGATTCGGGCATTGCGAGCCTGGAATGGCCCACGCACGAAACCATAGCCGCGGAATGGATCAGGAATTTTGCGAAAGTATAAATCAGAGATATGTTTCTTAATTTTATCTTTACCTGATTTTAAACGGAATTACAGCCCAAATGACAGATAACAGCACTATTTCCCGGCGTCAGATACTCAGTTCCCATCAGACAGGCCAGAAAATCCGAAGAATTGCCTTTGAAATATATGAACATAATTTTGAGGAAACCGGAATCATCATTGCCGGCATTGCAGGCGAAGGTTTTGCCTTTGCAAAGCGCCTTGCAGCAGAATTGACCGATATTTCGCCACTTCATGTGCAATTGGTCGAGTTGCTTTTTGATAAAAATATTCATCATCAAAGCCCTATTTTGTTTGATAAAGAAGTCAATATTGAAAATCAGGTGGTGATTGTAGCGGACGATGTACTGAATACCGGAAGGACGCTGGCATTCGCACTGGAACCTTTTCTGAAAGTAAGAATGAAAAAAGTACAGGTTGCCGTTATCGTCGACAGAAGCCATCATATGTTTCCCGTACATGCCGATTACGTCGGGTATTCATTAAGTACAACGCTTACCGAACATGTGGAAGTGGTTTTGAGTAATTCCGAAGAAGAAGGCGTTTATCTGAAATAGTAAAATTTCAGATTATATAGTTGAAAAGCGTTAAGGATGCAGATTTATATGCATCCTTAACGCTTTTCAAGTTATGGCAGAATTAGTTTTTTTACTTCAATATAATCAATAAAGCACTTTAAGACAGCCTGTTGAACCGCTGCCGGAACAAAGCACTATCGGGACTTCCGGATTTGGCGCACTGCTTTTCCAGCACTTTATACAAACCTTTTACATAATCGACATAAAGCTGCGACTGCTATTGCTTGCTTTTTTCAAGGTGTGCCGAGTGCGCGTTAAAAGTAACGGCATTGCAATTCCGTTTGATAGATGCTGTTCCGGGTTTTCTGTAAAAAGCTTGTCCAGAAAGTCCATTCATCATAGTCAGCATGGCAGAAATAAAAATAAAGCGCGCATGGTACAATGAATTAAGGATCGGGAAATATCAGGTATAAACACGTCTCAATTTTACATTTTCCACCGGACGGATAATCAGCGGGACTTTCTCTGTTTTCACCGAGCTGCTGTCCAGCCCGAACCATTTGTCTTCCGGCGTCGTAAAGTCCTTGACAAAAAAGTAGGTTTTCATTACAAGCTGTTCAATGATCGGAAGGTCGTTTTCAAAAGACAGGAAGCGTTCGAGGACAACAAACCGGAAATCGCCGGTAATATTCTGTCTGCTCAATGATTCATAGCGGCTTGTAATATCCACTTCCTTGTTCATCACCATATCTTCCACCACTTTCCTGAAAAACATATTGATCCGCTGATCAACCCGGAAGCCGAGCCGGAAATTGATTTTGATTACGTTGTCGTTATTGTCTTCATCGGAAAGCACCTTGTATTCCATGGTGTACGGATCATCGGTCGTATCCACGTGAATAAACCAGTAAACATCAGCGCGTTTTGGCCGTTTTTGAAAGATGGAATAAATAACCTTTGTCTCAATTTCGGAAGCACGCGAAGCATTGGTCATAAAAACAAGGTGCGTCGTGTATTTCGGAATACTGATGTCACGGCTGAGTTCATGCAGCGCCGGCAGATATTTTTCCAGTTTGGTATATTCCGTCAGACGCAGTTTGATGTAAAATGCTTTAAGCCAGACTGTCATCAAGCCCGCTACAAGTGCTCCGACCATGATTGTAAACCAGCCGCCGTGCGTAAATTTCAGGAGATTGGCGCCGAGGAAAAGCCCTTCAATAAAGAGGTACAAAAGCATGAAAACAATCACGATCCAGAGATTGACCCGCTTTATATAAAGGTAATAAGAGAATAAAATCGTTGTCATGATCATGGTCAGCGTAATGGCCAGACCATAAGCCGCTTCCATGTTGGACGACTGGCGGAAATACAGAACAACACCCATGCAGCCAAGCCATAAAAGCCAGTTGATGCTCGGAACATACAATTGACCTTTCTGATCACTTGGGTAATTCAGGCGTACTTTCGGCCAGAAATTAAGGCGTATCGCTTCGGAAATGAGTGTAAAAGAACCCGTTATAACGGCCTGACTTGCAATGATAGCAGCAAGTGTAGCGATAACAACGCCCGGAAGCAGCCACCATTCCGGCATGATTTCGTAAAACGGCTTTCGGGCATTCAACAGATTTCCCAATTCAGAAATCAGCCACGCGCCTTGCCCGAAGTAATTGAGCAGCAAACAGATCTTTACAAAAATCCAGCTTACACGGATGTTTTCTCGTCCGCAATGGCCAAGATCGGAATACAATGCTTCTGCGCCGGTTGTACACAGAAACACGGCGCCGAGCATCCAGAAACCGCCGGGATGTTTGGTAATCAGTTCGTAGCCGTACAAAGGATTGACTGCTTTCAGGATTTCAGGATGTTCCAGAATCTGAAAAAGACCGAGTGTGCCCAGCATGACAAACCATGTGATCATCAGCGGACCGAAAGCACGCCCGACCACTTTTGTCCCGAATGCCTGAATGATAAAAATCAGCGTCAGAATGCTGATGACAATCGGAATGGTCTGAATATTGGGATATAAAAGCTGCAAACCTTCCACGGCGGAAGAAACGGAAATGGGCGGCGTAATAATGCCGTCGGCAAGCAGCGTACTGCCGCCGATGATGGCCGGGACCGTAAGCCATTTGGCATGTTTCCGGACGAGTGCATACAATGCAAAAATCCCGCCCTCGCCTCTGTTGTCAGCCCGCAGGATCAGAATTACGTACTTGACTGTAGTCTGCAGCGTCAGTGTCCAGAAAATACAGGATATGGATCCGAAAATGATTTCTTCAGTAATGATTTCGTTCAGAATGATCGCCTGCATTACATAAAGCGGAGAGGTGCCGATATCTCCGTAAATGATACCAAACGCAACCAGTACTCCCGCAGCTGATACCTTATCGATTTTGTGCTTTGATTCCATTCACTTTTTTATGAAAAACAACGAAAGTTAGGAAACCGTATGCAAAGAAGGTAACGCAAACGTCAATTTTATCTTGAGGAAAACGAATTATGCGGTAAAAGTATTAATAAGCAAGTATGCATTTAGACATATTATAGTCAGCGTAATGGCCCAGCTGATTGCAGTAAGGATTTTTGAGTTGGCAAAACGGCCCATAATTTCGCTTTTGGAAGTAAATAGTACGAGCGGTACAACTGCAAAACTAAGCTGCAACGACAAAATAACCTGGCTAAGCACAAGCAGCTGCGCCGTGCCTTTTTCCCCGTAATAGTAAGAAACGATTAGTGCCGGAATGATGGCAATGCTTCTTGTGATCATGCGGCGGAGCCACGGTTTGAGGCGGATGTTAAGAAATCCTTCCATCACGATCTGGCCGGCGAGCGTTCCGGTCAGTGTCGAGCTTTGTCCGGAAGCCAGCAAAGCCAGTGCAAAGAAAATTCCCGCCATGCTGACGCCCAGAACCGGATCGAGCAAATGATAGGCATCCGTAATGTCTGCGATTTCAAAGTGGCCGTTCGCATGAAAAGCCGTAGCGGCAAGGATCAGAATGGAAGCGTTGATAAAAAATGCAAGCGCCAGCGAGACAGTCGAATCAATGGTTGCAAACTTGATCGCCGTTTTTTTGCCTTCCTCGTCCCGGTTAAATGCGCGCGTCTGTACAATGCTGGAATGCAGGTATAAATTGTGCGGCATCACGGTCGCCCCCAGAATCCCGATGGCAATGTAAAGCATTCCGGAATTAGTGACGATTTCCGTTTTAGGAAACAACCCGTCCACAATTCCTGCAACAGATGGCTGGGAAACAAGCATTTCGTACATAAAGCTCAGCAGAATGATACCCATCAATCCGGCTACAATGCTTTCGATAATCCGGAAACCTTTTTGCTGAAAATACAACACAAGCAGAACGTCAAAAGCGGTAAACAGTACGCCCAGCGGAAGCGGCAGGCCGAATAAAAGATTCAGTGCAATGGCCGATCCGATGACTTCGGCCAGATCCGTAGCGGCAATCGCAATTTCGGAAAGCACCCACAAAATGAAAGAAACCGGTCTGGAGTAGTAATCCCGGCATGCCTGCGCAAGGTCACGGCCGGAAGCAATGCCGAGTTTCAGCGAAAGATGCTGCAGCAGCATGGCAAAAAGATTGGAGATCAGAATGACGGAAAGCAGTGCATATCCAAAGCGCGAACCGCCTTCAATATCCGTAGCCCAGTTTCCGGGATCTATGTAACCCACGGCGACCATCAGCCCCGGTCCGGTAAAAGCCATCAGTTTTTTCCAGAATCCCGCACCTTCTGGAATAGTTATTGAAGCGTGCACTTCTGACAGCGAGGCCGTCTCATTGGTATCGTCGAATATTTTTTTCCGCAAAGTGCCTTTTGATCTTAAACTGTCTATCATTTTATGAAGTGCAATATAGATTTAGTTTACTAAAAACAAAGATATAGAATTTTATAAATATATTTTTAGGGTAATCTAAATTTTTTATATTCCGGCTAGTAAATTGTACTTTTGCGAAAAGCAACTGGCAAAATGGTGTCAACCGACATGCAGAATTCTTTCACAGAAGAAAATTATTTAAAGATAATCCATTCACTTTCAGGGCGCGAAGGGCTGGAAGTCAGTACCAATGCATTGGCAGAAAGTACCGCAACGCGTGCAGCTTCGGTTACCGATATGCTGCGTAAACTGGCCGAAAAGGGATTGATCCATTATAAAAAATATCAGGGCGTACGGCTGACCGATCTGGGCGAGAAAGTAGCGATCAAAGTAATCAGGAAGCACCGGCTTTGGGAAGTTTTTCTGGTTGAAAAGCTGGGCTTCGGATGGGATGAAGTGCATGACATTGCCGAAGAACTGGAACATATTCCGTCCGAAGTGCTTGTGGAAAAACTGGATGCATTTCTGGGCCATCCTCGTTTTGATCCGCACGGCGATCCCATTCCGGACTCAAAAGGAAACCTGACCGAACCGGATTATCTGATCCTGACCGACGTGCACATAAGTGAAAAAGTGTTAATGATGGGCGTTCTGGATCATGCTCCGGCTTTTCTTCAGTATCTTGACCGGTCAAACATTACATTGGGCTGTATTATTGAAGTAAAGGAAATAAACGACTACGACAAGTCTGCTTTTGTACAGATTAACGACGCTCATACGTTGTTCATCAGTCTCGAAGTATCCAAAAATTTACTGGTACAGCGCTTATGAGACTTAATCAGCCATGAGATTGAAAATACTGGATCGTTACCTTATTAAAAATTTCCTGATAACGTACGTTTTTGTTGCATTTGTGATCGTACTGATCATCTGCATGATCGACTATACGGAAAAGGTGGACGATTTTCTGGACAAAAAAGCGCCGCTCAAAGAAATCATCATTGATTATTATCTCAATCTTATTCCGTACTGGATCAATTACATCAGCCCGCTGATGGTTTTTATCGCGACGGTATTTTTTACATCGCGCATTGCAGCGCGGACGGAAGTGATTGCAATCCTGAGCAGCGGGATCAGTTTTGGCCGCATGCTTTTGCCTTACATGATCGGTGCAGCGGTGCTGGGAATTGTGACTTTTATTCAGGTCGGCTGGGTTTTGCCGAAAGCCAATAAAATCCGTAACAGCTTTGAGAAAACGTACGTAAAGCAGGAATTCTATTTCAGCGGACATAATGTGCATATCACGATTGCGCCGGACGTGTACGCTTACCTGGAAAGTTACAATACTTCCACGCAGACCGGAAATAAATTCACGATGGAAACCATCAAGGGCAACAAGCTTCTGCAAAAGTTTTATGCGGATAAAATCGTTTGGCAGCCTAAAAAGAAAAAATGGACTTTGCTGAATTATCAGGTACGGACGCTGGACAGTCTCGGTGAAAAGCTGAGCAGCGGAGTGGAAATCGACACGACGATTAATCTGGCCCCAAAGGATTTTGAAAGTGATTACAATCTTTTTGAAACATTCACGCTGCCGGAACTGAACGCCTATATTGACCTGCTTAAAAGCCGCGGTGCTGACGGGCTGGAAGTATACCTGATTGAAAAATACATCCGCTTTACGCAGCCTTTCGCCATTCTCATCCTGACGGCGATCGGTGTGATCGTGTCTGCCCGGAAGAGCAGGAGAGGCGTTGGCTGGCAAATTGCGCTCGGGTTTATGCTTGCATTTATTTACATATTGTTTTTTCTGTTGTCCAAAGGCGTTGCAGAAGCGGGAACGATCAATACGTTGTTTGCCGTCTGGCTGCCCAATATTGTTTTTTCTGTCATCGGCGTGATCCTTTACAAAACCCTGCCGCGATAATATGTTTCCTGCCACAGCATTGCGGTCTTATCTGCATCTTCATTTTCTGGTACTGATCTGGGGATTTACGGCCATTGTCGGGTTAATGGTTTCTATTTCTCCGGTTGCACTTGTTTTTTACCGGACGCTGTTTGCGGCTGCAGGTCTGGGTGCAATCATTTTTTTTAGGCAAAAATCATTTAAAGCGCCGAAAAGTGATTTGTTCCGGATGCTCGCCGTAGGCTTTATTTTGTCTGCTCACTGGATGCTGTTTTTTGCTTCCGCGCGCGTGTCCACGGCTTCGGTTTGTCTTGCCGGCATGGCGACTACTTCGTTATGGACGAGCCTGATCGAGCCGCTTGTCAATAAAAGTAGCATACGGCCGCTGGAAGTTGGGCTCGGCATTCTGGCCTTTGCAGGACTGTATGTCGTTTTCAGTTTTGAGTTTGATCATGCACTGGGATTAATGCTTGCGCTGGCTTCCGCTTTGCTTGCAGCGATGTTTACCGTTGCCAACAGCAGACTGGTTCAGCGGATCGATGCCTACATCATCACTTTTTACGAAATGATCGGGGCCACTTTTTTTTCCTTTGTGTTTCTGGGTATTTCCGAATGGCTGGGCTGGACCGGAAATGCATCTTATATGCCGGCGGGAAAAGACTGGATCTGGATCTTGTTCCTGGCGCTGATCTGTACGGTTTATGCGAGTACAATGGCTACGCAGCTCATGAAACAGTTTTCCGCGTACCTCATCAATCTTACGATTAACCTCGAACCCGTTTACGGCATTGCGCTTGCCTTTTTCTTTTTTGGCGAGAAAGAACGCATGACAAAAGAGTTTTATCTGGGCACGCTGCTGATCCTGCTTGCCGTTTTACTTTACCCGTTACTGCTCAGCACCGTTGCCTCTGGAAAGAAAAAAAGGAACTTGGTCTCCTGAAACCGCCCGTAAGATCATAATCCAGTGAGCGAACGGTAAGGGACGAGCATATTAATTTATTACTGCTATTTTTGTCGATTCAATCAATCGGGTGTTCTATGAATCCAGCGCGTTTACTTTTAGTCATACCCTGTTACAATGAGGAAGCGATATTGTATACGACCTATGCTAAATTAAACACTTACTACAATGCCATAAAACAGCAGGGATTGATAGCAGGAGACAGCAGGATTTGTTTTGTGAACGACGGAAGCAGGGACAAAACCTGGAACATCATCGAGGAACTTTGCAGCCGCGACCCGGATGTCATAGGCGTTGCTTTATCCAGAAATTTCGGACATCAGAGTGCGATTATGGCGGGTCTGGAGCAGCATATGGATCATTTTGACTGCTTTATTACAATTGACGCAGACTTGCAGGACGACCTCAATGCCATTACGGGTATGATCGAAAAGCATCGCGAAGGCGCAATGGTCGTGTATGGCGTAAGAAGCGACAGAAGCTCGGATACGTGGTTTAAACGTTCCACGGCAGAAGGATTTTACGTGCTGATGCAGAAAATGGGCGTTCCGGTTATTTTCAACCATGCCGATTTCAGGCTGATGGACAGGCGTGTGCTTCAGGAACTGGGAAATTTCAAAGAGATCAATCTGTTCCTGCGCGGAGTTGTTCCGCTCATCGGGTTCAGGAATGAAAAGGTATTTTACAACCGTCTGGAACGGCAGGCCGGAGAGACGAAATACCCGATCAGCAAAATGCTGCTTTTTGCATGGAACGGGATTACTTCCTTTTCTACGTTTCCCATGCGGCTGGTGCTTTATTTCGGTTTCTTTAACTTTTTGATTGCCATGGGTATCGTGGCTTACATCCTGTTTTCCTTTTTGTTCGGGTACACCGTTCCGGGCTGGACTTCAACGATGCTGCCGCTTACATTTTTCAGCGGGTCCAATATGATGGCACTCGGGCTGATTGGGGAATACATCGGTAAAATTTACGAAGAGGTAAAGGGCCGTCCCCGTTATATTATTGAAAAAACAGTCAATGAACAGATTTTATAAAAAATACAGGATTGTCGGCAACTGGCTAAACATTATGCTGATGCTGAGTGTGCTGATTCCTTTGCTAGCGCTTTCCTTTTACAACCATCCTTCTCCGGCAGACGATTACTGCTACATTGATACGGTTTTCAAGTTCGGCTGGCTGGAAGCCATGAACTACTATTATTCGGGCTGGACAGGTCGTTACTTCGGTATTTTTCTGAATCATTCCAATCCGCTGCTTTTTCACTGGATCAATGGCTTTAAAATTCTACCCGTCATCTTGCTCGTCGGATTGATCTATGCTTTGTACAGCCTGTTCCGGCACCTGACGCCTACCTTGTCACGCCTGGCGCATCTGGGCTTTGCCGGCGTTGTTTTCTTTCTTTATATTCTGAAAATGGGCAGTATTTCGGAAGCATTTTACTGGATGGCAGCGTTTGTGACTTACACCATTCCGAATATTTTTACCTTGCTCTGGACCGTACTCGCCTTGCGCTGGTACCGGCAGGATACGCAGCCCGCCCGAACGATTGTGGGTATAGTAGCCGGATTCCTGATTTTCGCGGTGATCGGCAGCAGCGAAACCAACCTGCTCATTATGGTTTTGCTGATTGGCGGCTGGTGGTTCTATCGCTTGCTTTTTTATCGGAAAGTGGATGGTTTTATGGTGGCTATGCTATTGGTTACGGCCGTATCGTGTTACTTTTATTTCAGTTCACCGGGAAATCAGGCTCGTATCGGCGGCAATCCATTAGGCGGAAATGTTCCGTTTTCGATCATTTCTTCATTCAAAAAGCTGGCTTCATTAAGTTTTGACTGGCTGTTCCGTACGCCGCTCATTTTCTTTTCCATAGCCTGGCTCATTGTGCTTTCCCGGCTTTCGGCAGGAGCCAGAAACTATTTTTCGGTTCCGGTCTGGTATACCGTGCTGCTGTTTATCGGCGTACTTTCCGCGCAGCTTTTTCCTTCCTATTACGGCGTCGGGATCGAGCCTACACCGCGTGTGATCAACTGTGTTTACTTTTTCTTTCTTATCGGCTGGTTTTATGTTACCGGCGTCATTTTCCATTATTTCAAAACAGCCAATTTTCCGGAGATTCAATTTTCAGTATTAAGGTACGGAATCCTGATTGCGATTCTGGTCACATCCGTTGCATTGGCTTTCTTTCGCAGTACAAACGTCCGTCAGCTTTACAGCGATCTGCTGAATGGAACGGCTTCTGCTTTTGACAAGGAAATGTTTCAGCGGTATGCAGCCCTGAAGAATGCAGAAGAAGATGTTGTTTACATTACACCGCTAAAAGCCAAACCGTTATCCATTTTCTATGATGATGATGTAAAAACCGATAAGGATCACTGGTGGAACAAATGCATGGCGGGTTACTTCGGTAAAAAGGCCATTTATCTGAAAGAAGTTGAAAGTGAATAAAGAAAACAGGCTGCTTCCGGGCATTTTAATGACGTTACCTGTTTTGCTATGGGTTACTGTGCTGCTGTACTATTCTGTTAACGTCCCGTGGTTTGACGATTATGATCCTTTCCCGGATTTTCTTGATAAATGGATTTCCGGCGGTTCTTTTTCCGAGCAGTTAAAGCTCTTGTTCCAGCCCAATAATGAGCACCGGATGGTTATCGGCAAGATGATTACGCTTGTTTATTATCAGTTGACCGGGCACCTTGATTTTACATTCCTGCATATTGCCGGCGCTTGTTTTACATTAGGTACGTTTGCTGTATTCTGGAAGGCATTCCGAAAAAGCAGGCTGAAATGGTGGTTTTTCCTGCCGGTTCCTTTTTTGCTTTTTCAGCTTCAGTATCATCTTGTTTTTTTGTGGGCCATATGCAGTTTACAGCATCAGCCTGTGATTTTCTTTGTTTGTTTGTCCATGTTTTTGCTGGCAAAAAGGCAGTTTGCATGGGCAGTTCTGGCTGCATTATGTGCTACTTACGCCATGAGTAACGGCATTTTCGTGTGGGTTTCAGGAGCGGGAATTTTAATGTTACGATCGGATTACCGGAGACTGGCAACCTGGCTGGCGGCAGGCGCATTCGCAATTGGATTTTATTTTTACGGATTGTCGGCGCAGGGAAATGAGTCCAGCATTGAGTTTTTTATTAAAAATCCGCATTTATCCGTACTCGGTTTTTTTGCTTTTCTGGGTGGGCTTTTTGATTTTTTTCCGGAGAAAAGCATTGTTACGCGTTCTGTTTTGCCTGTTTTGGCCGGGTTTGTAACCATGATCTGGATTGTAATCTGGCTTTTACGGCAGATTACTCCGTTTTTAAAAAAGACATTCAGGCAATCAGAAGGAAATACATTGGAGACATACGGGAAAACGGCTGATCTGAACCGTTTCTTACTTGGCATTTTAATTTTCTTACTGGTGAATGCGCTGGTTATCGGGCTTTTAAGGCCGCGATTCGGCTTTTTTGTAATGATCGTCAGCAATTACAAAATGTATCCCGCTTTGTTTCTGATCGTTGCGTACCTTTCCTTTATTACATCCAGTTTGGCCGGAAACGTTCGGAAACGCGGGTTTCAGCTGGCATTTGCCATCAGTATTCTGATCTGGGGAATTTCCGTTTACACGTATTTGCCGGGCATTGCCGAACGACAGAAGTATCTGACGATCAACGGCTACAATCAGAAGCACAATGCATTTGGATTGGGCCATATTCCGTTTTCGCAAAGCGCGGCATACGTGGATTCACTGATGAAAAGAATGACGGCATCCCATATTTATACTTACCCTGAAGAGCCTGAACGGATTGCAGAACAGGTTTTACTACTGCAGAATAAAATGGGCCCGAGGAATATTTCAGTCTTTGTCCGGGACAAAGTCCTGTATGTGGACGAGCCGGACTACAGAATTTCGCTTGCCCGGAATGACGGACAATTTGTATACATGAAGAATGAAAAGCACCTTTATTTCTTCAAATCAAATGCGCATCTGTATGCCGGGCGTAATTTATTTCGTCAGTATGATGCAGGCTCAAATACAACAATCCCGTTCAGTTCTGTTGAACAAGGCACTTATGATCTGGGCATTATCCGTGTCCGTGGTGAAAAGACCGAAAGAGGGCTTCTTAGAAAAATTACAATCCCTTGAATAAATGAATACCCTTTAATGTACCGAATGGTGTATTTTTGCCGTTGGTAAAACTTCAAAAAGTCAGGAATATTGAAAAACCCTCAGATATCTATTGTCGCGCCGCTTTATAATGAGTCCGAATCATTTCCGCTGCTCGTTCAGCGTATAAACGCATTGATGGACTCAAGTCCGCTGGCAATAGAAGTGGTCTTGATCGATGATGGGAGCAAGGATGACACTGCATTGCGCATACGTCAGCTTGCGCTTACCGACGAGCGGTATCACGGCGTATTCTTATCCAGAAACCATGGCCACCAGCTTGCGCTGACTGCCGGGATTTCTGCGGCACGCGGAACAGAAGCATTGTTTGTCATTGACGGGGATTTGCAGGACCCGCCGGAACTGCTGCCGGAATTTTACAAGCTCCTGAAAGAAGGGAACGACGTGGTGTATGCAGTCCGGAAAAAGCGTAAGGAAGGATTTGTGAAACGTACAGGTTATCATTTGTTTTACAGATTGTTGCGTTCTATTTCGTATGTCGAGATTCCATTGGACAGCGGCGACTTTGCCCTTATAAGCCGGCGCGTTGTGGATGTGCTCAACAAAATGCCGGAAGAAAGCCGTTACCTGCGCGGCATGCGTTCGTGGATCGGGTTCAGGCAGATCGGCTTTGAATATGAAAGAGATGCCAGAGTTGCCGGCGAGTCCAAATACTCGTTCAAACAGCTTTTCGGGCTTGCTTACAACGGTATTTTCAATTTCAGCGAGTTTCCAATCAAATTCATGAGCCGGATGGGTATTATGGCCATACTGATTTCGCTCGTCTATTTTCTGACCGTTGTCATTAAAAAAATGTTTTTCACACACGTAATTGAAGGTTTTACTTCCCTGCTTTTTGTGATCATTCTGTTCAGCGGCGTGCAGTTGCTGGCACTCGGCATCATTGGTGAATATGTCCTGCGGATATTTTTTCAATCCAAAAACCGTCCTTTGTTCATCATAAAAGAAGAGATAGTTAACCGCGAGTATATCTGATCACATGCTGTTTAACTCTGTTCAGTTCATTATATTTTTTATAGTCATTACGCTGGCTTATTTCAGTTTGTCGTGGCGCGGGCGTTGGATGCTTTTACTGGCAACCAGCTGCTATTTCTACATGGTTTTCAAGCCGGTATTTATCCTTATCCTGTTTGGAACCATTGTTATTGATTATTACGCGGGCATCTGGATTGAAAAGTCGCCGGATCAGAAACAGAAGAAACTCCTGCTCGTCATTAGTCTGATTTCCAACATCGGTATTCTGGCTTTTTTCAAATACTACGATTTTTTACAGGATTCCGTTAATCAGCTTCTCAATACCGTTCATGTTCGCCCGCTTGTTCCGCCGCTTACAAGGCTGATACCCGGAACTGTTTCGGAATGGATGGTGAGCGGGAACGGCCGTATTTTGCTGCCGATTGGTTTGTCATTTCATACTTTTCAGGCCATGAGCTATACGATTGAAGTATACCGGGGCAACCAGCCGGCTGAAAAGCACTTCGGGATTTATGCATTGTACGTCATGTTTTATCCGCAGCTTGTGGCCGGGCCCATTGAAAGGCCGCAGAATATGCTGTTTCAATATCATTCGTATTTCAAATATGATTTTGAACAGGTCAAGCAAGGTCTGATGCAGATGGCGTTCGGCATGTTCAAGAAAATCGTTATTGCCGACCGGCTGGCCGAAGTCGTGGATTATGCCTATAACGACGTCCATGCGCATAACGGCCTCACTTTGCTGGTTGCAACCGTTTTTTTCGCATTTCAGATTTACTGCGACTTTTCGGGTTATTCGGATATTGCCATTGGCGCGGCACGGGTAATGGGATTTACGTTAATGGATAATTTCCGAACGCCTTACGAGTCAAAATCCATTTCCGAATTTTGGGGAAGATGGCATATTTCGCTGTCCTCGTGGTTTCGGGATTACCTCTACATTCCGCTTGGCGGGAACCGCAAAGGCGAATACCGGAAATATATGAATCAGTTTATTGTATTTCTGGTGAGCGGATTATGGCACGGTGCTAGCTGGAATTATGTAATCTGGGGCGGCTTGCACGGCACATATCAGGTTTCTGCTTCGCTGCGGGACAAATGGCTGAAAAAAGCAGGAATACAAATTCCGGAAAATGGTTTTACCCGAATACTGGGAATCTTTTTTACTTTCATTCTGGTAACACTTGCCTGGGTTTTTTTCCGAAATAAGGAAGCGCCGGTAAAAAGATCATTTACAATCCTGGGCAAAATAGCCAATCTGTCGTGGACGGAACCGCTGCATACGCCGTTTAACCAGACGGAAATGGGATTCTGTGTGTTCCTGATTATTTTTCTGCTCGTCAAGGAACATTATTATGAAAAAATCCCGACTTCCAACACAGCAATTTTCTTCTTTCTGTTTCCCTTGATTGCTTTTCTGACCTATTTTCTGGGCGTAGTTACGGAAAACCAGTTTATCTATTTTCAATTCTGAAAAGGTTGAAGAAGGTGTAAACATTTGCCGCCTAATATTTGTTTCCCCTTTTACAAAGGATAATTTTTGCTGTTTAATTCAAGAAAAGTATTCAATAAAATGTACGAAGTAACATCTGACAACCGGTTAAAAAGTCTTATCGTCGTCGGCGACAGGGTTTTGATCAGGCCGAAAAGCCCGAGTGAACGCACGAACAGCGGATTATATCTGCCTGCGACCGTTACCGAACGAGAACAGGTTCAAAGCGGGTACGTTATTAAAGTCGGGCCGGGCTATCCGATTCCCGTGGCTGCCGAAGACGAGCCCTGGAAAGAAACCGAAGAAAAAGTTAAATACATGCCTTTGCAGTCCAAGGAAGGCGACGTGGCGATTTACCTGCAGCGCAATGCAATCGATCTGGAATACGACGGTCAGAAATATGTGATCGTGCCGCAATCCTCGATTCTGATGCTGGAACGTTCGGAAGATCTGTTTGACTGAGCATGAATTTTGTGAGTTAAAAAGCGGATTGATTTTCCTGAATATATAAATACCGGAAATCATTAAAAATTCTAACCTGTAAACTTGCACTTTCATGAAATACAAATTTTTGAGTAACACCGGCGTACTCGTTTCCGAGCTTTGTTTTGGAACCATGACCTTCGGAGGAGAAGGATACTGGGAAGCCATCGGCAGATTGCAGCAGGAAGAATCAAGTGCACTCGTGAAAACGGCTCTGGACAGCGGAATCAATTTTTTCGATACGGCCAATGTCTATTCTTACGGAAAATCGGAAACCATTCTTGGGCAGGCATTAAAAGATCTGGGCATAAAACGGAGCGATGTCGTCATTGCAACAAAAGCAAGAGGACGCATGGCACCCGGTCCGAATAATATCGGTTTGTCGCGGCTGCATATCATGGATTCTGTCCACGAAAGCCTTTCCCGTCTGGGTACGGATCATATTGATCTGTTTTATGTTCATGGCGTGGATGCGGAAACGGCACTGGAAGAAACCATGCGCGGACTGGAAGATGTAGTTCGTTCCGGAAAAGTAAGGTACCTCGGCGTCAGTAACCATGCTGCGTGGCAGATTATGAAAGCCAACGGCATTGCGGACAAAAATGGCTGGACGCGCTTTGTGGCATGTCAGCATTATTACACGATTGCCGGCCGTGACCTGGAACGCGAACTGGTTCCAATGATGCAGGATCAGAACCTTGCACTGATGCCGTGGAGCCCGCTTGCTGGCGGGTTTCTTTCCGGAAAATACAGCCGTGACACGGAATCTTCTGGCGAAAACCGCCGCGATAACTTTGATTTTCCACCGATTGATAAAGAAAAAGCATACGATATTATTGATGTAATCCGCCCGATTGCAGAAGCGCATTCTGTTTCTGTTGCACAAATTGCCTTATCGTGGCTTTTGCATCAGAAAAGTGTTACAAGCGTGATTATCGGAGCAAAAAAACCGGATCAGCTTAAAGAAAACATTGCGGCAACTTCCGTTGTGCTGACCGAAGACGATCTTGCAAAATTGAACGAAAGCAGCGCATTGAAAACCGAATATCCGCAATGGATGTTTGAACGCCAGGGAAGAGACCGGGTCCCGGAGTAAAGTTTCCTAATCAATTTGATCAGAATGCACTATTTCAGCGTAGTGCATTCTTTTTATCCGGTCTTCTGTCCCGGTCTGTTAATGTAGCGTATCTTTGAGCATGATAAATCAGGAAAATATTGCTGCCATTATTCAGGGACTTGGCATTACGGCTTTGAATGAAATGCAGGAGGAAGCAAATGAAGCTATTCTGCGGAATAATGAAACTGTTTTGCTGGCACCAACTGGTTCGGGCAAGACACTTGCTTTTCTGCTGCCCGTTGCTGCCGTTCTGAAACCGGACGCTGATCTTGTACAATGCCTTGTGATTGTGCCGACAAGAGAGCTGGCGCTGCAGATTGAACAGGTCTGGAGAAAAATGGCAACCGGCTTCAAGGTAACTTGCTGTTACGGCGGTCACGACATGCAGACGGAAATTCGCAGTCTTGTGGAAGCACCGGCCATTGTGATAGGAACTCCGGGCCGTATTCTGGATCATTTGCATAGAAATTCCTTTTCCGGAAAACAGGTGGAAACGCTGGTTCTGGACGAGTTTGACAAGTCGCTTGAAATGGGGTTTCAGGAAGAAATGACCGAAATTATCCGGAACCTGCGAAACTTGAAAAAGAAAGTACTCGTGTCGGCAACGAACACGAAAATGCCTTCATTTACAGGCGTCCGCGCGCCGATAACCGTTGATTTTATAACGGAAAAAAATCAGAAAAGCAGTCTGACACTTGTACGCGTGATCTCCGAAAAAAAGGATAAAATGGATGCTTTAATTCGTTTAATCAGCTTTTTAGGTGCCGAATCTACCATGATCTTTTGCAATCAGCGGGATTCGGTCGAGCGGATCAGTACGATACTGAAAGAAGAAGGCATTGACTGTGCTTTTTTTCATGGCAAACTGGAACAGGAAGATCGCGAAAGGACTTTGATCCGCTTCCGGAACGGTTCGGTGCTATACCTTGCCGCGACCGATCTTGCGGCGCGCGGACTGGATATTCCGGATATGAAGCATGTAATCCATTATGAACTTCCGATGAAAGGCGACGAATTTACGCACCGCAATGGAAGAACAGCGCGTATGCTCGCGGAAGGAACAGCCTATATTCTGACGGAAAAAGAAGAAAAACTGCCGGATTACATCAGGCCTGAGCCGAAAATCCTGAATCTTCCGGCGAAATTATCCAAACCTGCTCCTTCGGAATGGGTAACCGTTTACATCAGTGGAGGCAAGAAGAACAAGCTCAATAAAATGGATATTGTCGGTTTTTTGCTGCAAAAAGGAAATCTTGAAAAACAGGATCTGGGATTAATCGAAGTGAAAGATACCATTTCATTTGCGGCGGTAAAACGAAATGCCGTAAAATCCATGCTGGCGCTTGTGGCTGCGGAAAAGATGAAAGGCAAGAAATACAAAATTGAAATTGCCCGATAAAAGCGGACTGGAAAATGAAAAAATGGGTGTTCCTGAGTGTTTTTATTTTAATAAGCCGGCTTTCTCCGGCACAGCAACGCAACGTTTCCATTACAATTGACGATGTGCCGAATGTTCATTTGTTCAAAGCGGACGGAAACCAATCCAGGCTGTTGAAAAAGCTGGATTCCATTCGGGTGCCGGTTGCAATTTTTATCAATGAAGGGAACCTGAAACAAACAAATGCAGCAGCTCAGAACAAGGAATTGCTGAAAAGCTGGATTTTGAAAGATTATATTACCGTTGGAAACCACACTTTTTCTCATTCCAATTACGGCGATGCCGGCTACGATGCATTTACGAAAGATATATTGCAGGGCGAAGTGGTTACAAAAAGTCTGCTTAAAGGTTCAGGTAAAAAGCTGGATTATTTCCGGTTTCCGTTCAACGGCATGGGAAAAGACAGTCTGGAACATGCGAAAATGCAGGGTTTTCTGAGCCGTAAAGGCTATATCAATACGCCGTTTACTGTTGAGAGTGAAGATTGGCTTTATACGCAGTTGTACGAAAAAGCAATGTCGGAAGGCAGCCCGGAACTTACGGATTCCATCGGAAAGCTGTATGTGAAAATGACGATACAGATTTTTGACTATTTTGACAGCCTTTCTACAGAACTGTATGGCCGGCCCGTTGCGC
This sequence comes from Dyadobacter sediminis, assembly GCF_005860765.1. GTDB lineage: Bacteria > Bacteroidota > Bacteroidia > Cytophagales > Spirosomataceae > Dyadobacter > Dyadobacter sediminis. The sequence continues at coordinate 561,842 of NZ_VCEI01000028.1, forward strand.
AGATTTATCTTTGCCATGATAATTTGCTAAATACCCATTATTTACCGCAGATTATTCAGCAGCTGAAAGCAAAGAATTACAAGTTTACAGAATTGAGAGAAACGTTGCGCGATCCGATTTACAGATCGAAAGATCATTACAAAGGCAATGCGGGGATTTCTTGGATTTACAGATGGATTGCAGATCCGGCAAAACGTCTTGCTGCGATGAAAGCCGAACCTTTCAGTCCTGAAGTGCAGAAAGCGTATAAAAGTCTGAATAAAGCAAAATGAAATGGAAAGGCAACAAAAAAAGCATGCGGTTCAGCATGCTTTCGAAATGTCTTATTATGAATAAACTTAGATAACTCTTACGTTAACTGCGTTTAGACCTTTTTTACCATTTTCTACGTCGTAAGAAACTTTGTCGTTTTCACGGATATCGTCTTGAAGACCTGAAACGTGAACGAAAATGTCCTTCTCACCAGTTGACGGCTGGATGAATCCAAATCCTTTGGAATCATTGAAAAACTTAACTGTACCTTCTGCCATTAGTATTGATCTTATATTTTTAAAAACCAAATGTAAATATAAATAAGTGGATAAACAAGATTAAATTTGAAATCACTTAGAATAGTTCTATTTAACCAACAAGTAAAATTGCGTGCCTTTCATTCATAATAACTCGCTTACTTCGCCTTACTGGCTTCCTAATGGGCATTTACAGAGTATCTACCCGGCATTGTTCCGGAAGGTGTACGGCGTGCAATATTCCCGGGAAAAGATAGTTACGGAAGATCAGGATTTTCTGGATCTGGACTGGTCTTATGCGAAGAATATGAAAGTGGCAGAGACGCTTGTCATTCTTTCCCACGGGCTGGAAGGAAGCAGTTCGGGACAGTATATCCTGGGAATGGTGAAATTGCTGAACCGCAACGGATATGATTGTCTGGCCTGGAACTTCCGCGGCTGCGGCGGTGAAATGAACAAAACGGCACGTTTTTACCACAGCGGTGCCACCGAAGATCTGGACGCCATTGTAAGACACGCATTGGCAAAAGGATACACCCGGATCCATATGATGGGATTTAGTCTGGGCGGGAACCTTACCCTGAAATATCTGGGCGAATCGGGAAGCAATCTGGATATAAAAATTGAAAGTGCCGTTGTTTTCAGCGTCCCGATGGATTTGCTGGCTTGCAGCCGGGCCATGATCCTGCCGAAAAACATCATTTATATGCAGCGCTTTTTACAGACGCTGAAACCCAAGGTCACAAAAAAGTCAAAGCTGTTTCCGGAAGCGTTCAACAGGAGCCATAACCGTTATGTACGAACGCTTTATGATTTTGATGATGTGTATACTGCGCCGCTGCACGGATTTGAAAATGCCGATCATTATTACGAAGCATGCAGTTCGAGGAATTTTGTAGGTGGGATTTCCATTCCGACGCTGATCGTCAATGCGCTGAACGATCCGATTGTTCCGTTTGAAAGTCTGCCGGTTGAAGCCATCCGTAATCATGCAAAAGTCTGGCTGGAAGCTGTGAGTGAAGGCGGCCATTGTGGTTTTCGGCCTGCGGTTTTGCGTGACGGCGTTTACTGGTCGGAGCACAGAGCCTTGACTTTTCTGAAAAACGGAATGCGTGACGATTTGTAATCTGAAAACGCATCTGCATGCAGGAACAACCGGCTTTGTATGCTCGTTTCAGCTAGTGCTTCCGGATTTCGGCAATCAACTTCATCAATATTAAACTGACATCCGCAATTTTTTGTTAGTGTCATATCTAAACAGATTTGTAATTTTGTGCCTTGATTCCAGTGCGGCAGTGAAATTGCTTCAGTGGAGTTGATGGAATGCAATTGCATTTGTTTAAGAAAAACGGACCCTTAGAGACAAAATAACTTTTACGCTATTTTTATTCAGTTATATCCCGCTTCATGTCCACATTAACGCTTAATCCGCCACCGTACATTATTATTGATTTTGACAGCACTTTTACCAAAGTAGAAGGGCTTGACGAGCTTGCAGCCATTGCTTTGAAAGGTCATCCGGAACGTGATTTCATTGTCAGCCAGATTGTGGATCTGACTAATAAGGGCATGAACGGAGAAATGTCTTTTGCCGAAGGGCTGCGTCAGCGGATTGCACTGCTGAAAGCCAATCGTACCCATATAGCAGAACTGGTTTCGTTTTTACGGACCAAGATTTCGGATTCATTCCGGAGGAACAAACAGTTTCTGACCGAAAATACCGACCAGATATTTATCGTTTCCAGCGGATTTAAAGAGTTTATTGTGCCGGTTGCAAGTGAAATGGGCATACGTCCGGATCATGTTTATGCCAATGAGTTTGTTTTTGATGAAGAAGGAAACATCATCGGGATTGATGAAGAAAATGTCCTTTCCATGGACGGCGGCAAAATCAAAATGCTTTCTGCGCTGAACCTGACAGGCGACGTGTATGCAATCGGCGATGGCTATACCGATTATGAACTGAAAGCGTCAGGGCTTGCCAGTCGTTTTTATGCATTTACAGAAAACATTGAACGCCCACGCGTAATTGCCGTTGCAGACCACGTGGCGACTTCTTTTGATGACTTTCTGTACGACAATAAAATGAGTCGCAGCCAGTCTTATCCGAAAAGCCGTATAAAGGTTTTGTTGCTGGAAAATGTGCATCCGGCCGCTTTGCGGGCTTTTGAAGAGGAAGGTTTTAATGTGGAATTTGTCAAAGGCGCGCTGGACGAAGACGAACTTTGCGAAAGGATCAAGGACGTTTCCATTATCGGAATCCGTTCCAAAACCAATATTACAAAGCGCGTGCTGGAAAATGCCAACCGTTTGATGGCCATCGGCGCTTTCTGCATCGGAACCAATCAGATTGATCTGGAAGAAGCAGCAAACCGCGGTATTGCCGTATTCAATGCGCCGTACAGCAACACGCGTTCGGTTGTGGAACTTGCCGTAGGCGAAATGATTCTGCTGATCCGGAATATTGTCGGAAAAAGCAATCAGCTGCATAAAGGAATCTGGGACAAATCGGCAAACGGCAGTTTTGAAATACGCGGCAAAAAACTCGGTATGGTCGGTTACGGAAGCATCGGCACGCAGTTGTCTGTTGTTGCGGAAGCGTTGGGAATGGAAGTTTACTTTTATGATGCAGTTGAAAAACTATCGCTGGGAAATGCCAGAAAGGTAAATTCACTGGAAGAACTGCTCGCCATTTCGGATGTGATCAGCATGCATGTGGACGGCCGCAAGGAAAATACAAACCTGATCGGCAAACGGGAATTTGACCTGATGAAAGACGGCGTGATTTTTCTTAACCTGTCGCGTGGGCATGTTGTGGACATTCACGCGCTGGCCGAAGCCGTTAAAAGCGGCAAGGTTGCCGGCGCCGGCGTGGACGTTTTTCCGAAAGAACCCAAAACCAATGACGAGCCTTTTGAAAGTGAATTGCTGGGCCTGCCAAATGTGATCCTGACGCCGCATATCGGCGGAAGCACGGAAGAAGCGCAGGAAAATATCGGACATTTTGTGCCTGCCAAGCTGCTTGAATTCATGAACAACGGAAGCTCTTACGGAAGTGTGAACTTTCCGGAAGTTCAGCTGCCTAAACTCAAAGGTTCGCACCGTCTGCTGCATATTCATGCGAATATTCCGGGCGTATTGGCTCAGCTGAACCAGATATTTGGTAAAAACAATATCAACATTACAGGACAATACCTGAAAACGAACGAACACATCGGTTATGTGATCGTGGATATAGCAAAAGGCTATACGGAAGAATTTATTCAGGAAGTAAAGGAAATAGAAGGTACGATCAGGTTCAGAATGCTGTATTAAATCTTTTTCTTAACCTGAACTTTATCCATTATATGTCAATGACTTTTTTTACGCCGGGTCCGGCCCAGCTTTATCCTACTTTTGAAACGCATCTGCAGACTTTCGTGAATAATCAGCTGGGCTCCATTTCACACCGGAGCCAGCAATATCGCGATTTACATAAATTTACAGTCGATCAGCTGCGCATTTTGCTGAATGTGCCTGATACGCACGCCATTATGTTTCTGGGTTCGGCTTCGGAAGCCTGGGAACGCATTATATTCAGCTGCGTGGAACTGGAAAGCTTTCATCTGGTGAACGGCTCTTTTTCCAAGAAGTTCTGTGAGTATACCACTGCATTGAACAAGTATGCGCATACTATGGAAAAACCGATGGGAAGCGGCTTTACAGCAGCGGAAATTACGGTCCCGGAATATGCCGAGCTGATTTGTACAACGCATAATGAAACCAGTTCCGGCGTACAAATGCCGGTTTCCGAAATCCACAAGCTTAAACAGAAAAATCCGGACAAGCTGATTGCCGTGGATATCGTTTCATCGGCTCCGTATCCTGATCTAGATTACAGTCTGATTGATACTGCATTTTTTTCCGTGCAAAAGGCATTTGGTTTGCCTGCGGGCCTGGGCGTCTGGATCGTGAGTGAAAAATGCCTGCACAAAGCGGAATATATCCGTAATCAGTACTCCATTGGCGCACACAACGACTTGCCGACGCTCTGGAAAAATGCGCTGAACAATGAAACGCCGTCAACGCCCAATGTAATGGGAATTTATCTTTTAGGAAAAATTGCCGAGGACTTTAACAAAATCGGAGTAAAAACAATCCGGAAAGAAACGGAGCAAAAAGCAGCTCTGATTTACAAATTTCTTGAAAAAACCAGCGGATTTTCTCCTTTTGTAAAAGAGAAACCAAATCGTTCGCAAACCGTTATTGTTACCGATACTGAAATTAATTCAGCGGATATTATCAAAAAAGTCAAGGAAAAAGGAATGGTGATCGGAAGTGGTTACGGGTCTTTCAAAGCAACCCAGCTCCGGATTGCCAATTTTCCGGCAACGTCCACCGAACAGGTTGAAAAACTGCTTTCCGAGCTTGGGAAACTGTAATTGTTTTATGCTCTGAATAGCCAAAATACTTTTTTTGATGTTTTCGTATCTGTAAAAAAATATAAAATGAAAGTCTTTTTAGCGTAGAATCAGCGATTCTGCGCTTTTTTAGTTTTGAAATACAGTCCTCATTTAAATCTTGCTGAATGAATTTTCTAAAAACGACACTTTGTATTCTGGCAGTTTGTCTTTCACTGCAGAACTGCACCAAAAAGACTGAAAATAAAGAGGAAGTTAGTGATACAACACGTACTTCCGGCCGAAACATCTGGACAAAAGAACAGGCAAATGACTGGTACAAAAAACAGGAATGGCCGGTAGGAGCTGATTTTCTGCCCAGTACCGCCATCAATCAGCTGGAAATGTTTCAGCAGGATTCATTCGATACGGCTACCATAAACCGGGAGCTGGGCTGGGCTGAAGAAATCGGAATGAACACCATGCGTGTTTACTTGCACGATCTGTTGTTTCAGCAGGATTCGGCAGGTTTTATCAAACGACTCGACGTTTTTCTGGATATTTCTGAAAAGCATGGCATCAAGCCTGTACTCGTATTGTTCGATTCATGCTGGGACCCGTTTCCGAAACTGGGAAAACAGCGTGCGCCAAAGCCCGGCGTGCATAACTCGGGCTGGGTACAAAGTCCGGGACTTAATGCGTTGAAAGACAGTACCCAGTACGGACGTCTTGAAAAATACGTGAAAGGAACCATTGCTGCTTTCGCAAATGATGCTCGTATACTGGCATGGGATATCTGGAATGAACCTGACAACCCGAATACAAGCTCGTACGGAAAAGTGGAACTTCCCAACAAAGTGGATTATGTAATGCCGCTGATGTCCAAAGCTTTTGCATGGGCAAGATCGGTGAATCCTTCACAACCGCTGACTGCGGGCGTCTGGGCCGGTGACTGGACGTCGCATGAAACGCTTAAACCGGTCGAAAAAATAATGATTGATGAATCGGATATTATTTCTTTTCACAATTATGAAGGTGCCGCCAGTTTTGAAAAATCAATCAAACAGTTACAGCAATATGGCCGGCCTATTATTTGCACTGAATATATGTCGCGCGGTAACGGCAGTTTCTTCAAAACTTCGCTTCCCGTTGCTAAAAAATACAATGTCGGCGCCATTAACTGGGGTTTGGTAAGCGGAAAATCACAGACTATTTATCCGTGGGACAGCTGGAAAAAAACGTACACGAGCGAACCCGAACTTTGGTTCCATGATATTTTCAGAAAAGACGGTACGCCTTACAAAAAGGAGGAAACCGATCTGATCAAAAGTCTGACTGCTTCAAAGTAAATCAACAAACTGCTTTTTGCAGTTATGATTCGTGTTCATTCGGGTATTTGTGGCTGTAAAACAACGGAGTTCCTGCATAGTTGTGCAGAACTCCGTTTTATTTTATACCAAAGCAGAAAATACAAAGTGACGACTACAAACAAATGACGTCTAAACCAAAACTGTCATTTGCTATGCCCTTACTTTACAGTCGTTTGTTTTTCCATGTTCAGGCAATTGGTCTGTTGTTTCTGTTCTCACAAAGCCTTTTTGCCCAGACAACCTATTTTCATCAGGATTTTTTAAAGGTAAAACCGTACGTCAATCTGGTTCCGGATACAGGGCAGTTCAGCCATGTGGTTCAGACGGTTCCTGCGCTTTCATATTGCAAGTTCCAGCATGGATTTATGGACCTTGTCCGAACCCTGCAGGATTCTGCAACCGGCGGCATCATCAGGGCCATGCGTGCAAGTCCTTTCGAGCCAAACCCGAAAACACTGTTCATACAAATCCGGCTGAGTGCAGAAAGCATCCAGTCCGCTGCCGTCAATGCAGTATACTTTTATGCCGGTGAAAATTTCAATCCGGGCAACAACTCATTTCCCGGTAATGCATTGATGTTCGGCAAATTCTCGCTCCATTTTACCGGCTCGGCCTTTGTTGTAAAAGATCTTGAAACCCAGTTGAGCAGCAAAGCCGTAAAGACAAAAACACCGGTCGTTATAACGTGGGTACTCAATAATTCCGCTGAGTCATTCAAATACAAGCTGTTTTCCAAAGACGCTGCGGAATATGAGGCAATTCCGGGAAGTTACGATTTGTGGGTAAATAACGAACCCGTAAACCGCAACAGTAAAGCATACCCGGGCAATTCACTTTTTTCAGAAACCAAACTGTCCAATTTTGAGATCCGGTTCCGAAATGGAATCGGCAAAATCAGAATACATGACATACTGATCCGTGAAGCAGTTTCGGAACTGGATCCATCCGAAGTAATTGTTGCGCCAAACCCGTCATCCGGAAAAATGATAGGACTGAAATCTGCCCGGATTGATTCGGCTTCCCTGAAACTGGTCAGCATGAACGGCAAAGAAATTCCTTTCAGAAAACAATCCCTTTCTGCTGATCATTTCCTGATTTTTCCTGCAAAAACACTCGCTTCCGGGATGTATCTTCTGTTTTTTGAAAGCTTGGACAGGAAAAGAAAGTCTGTAAGAGTAATGGTTCAATGATAAGTTGTCAAATCCCGACAAGATGATTGGAATACAGCCGAAATTCAGTACAGGCTTGTAAAAAGGTAAATGCTGCTACCGTTCAATCAAAGTTCGACCGCTTGCTAGCTAATTTTTTTTACGTCAATTGTACGCTTGTACTTTCGGGATTATTTACAAAAAAAACAGATCCATGAAAAATTTAAATCGTAAAAATTTAGGCAGCATTGTTTTATTTCTCTTTATGGCGGCAGGCATTGTGTCCTGTAACAAGGATTCCAATGATCCGAAGCCCGAAGAGCCTGTTAAGGAAAACTCCGTGCAAGGTTCATGGAAAATATCCGCCATGAATATAGATCCTGCCCAGGACGGAATCACGGATATTCTTGAATACATCGAATCCATGACCGGAAATCATTGCATCTCACAAACAGTCTTCAAATTTGAAGGCAATGGTAAAATCGACGGAACGGTGCCCGTCGGCTGTACAGATGATGATTCCGGAGTGATCGAAGACAATGCAACTTGGAAAGTGGCAGGAAATAAAGTCCGGATTACAGAAGGTTCAGAAACAAGTGAGTACGACCTGGAAGTAGGCAAAACGGAGATGAAATGGACAACGCAGGAAGTAGAGGACGGCGTTACGTACAAACTGACGATTGTATTCAAAAAAGCATAATATAATACGCAGGAAAATTCAGTACGCTCCAGACAGAAGATTCTTAATTAAATTTTTTAAATTTGCGATCAGATAGCCGGATTTTTGTCCGGCTATTTGCATAATATTGCATTCATTCTGCTCAAACCCATATTAAGTACAAATGACAACCCTTTCAGCACCTCGTTCAGATGCTTCTCACCTTTTTAGTGCCCCGGTTATCGTTGCTGCCCTCGGTTATTTCGTTGATATTTATGATCTGCTTCTTTTCGGTATCGTACGTCTGCCAAGCCTTGCTTCGCTTGGATTGAATGATACGGAAATTTCCCTGACCGGCGCAAGTATTCTGAACTGGCAAATGACCGGTTTGCTGCTCGGAGGTATTTTATGGGGCGTTTTGGGCGATAAAAAAGGCCGTTTGTCTGTTTTGTTCGGATCAATACTTACTTATTCCCTTGCAAACATTGCCTGCGGGTTTGTGCAGGATGCCGACACGTACAAAGTGCTGCGCTTTATTGCAGGAGTAGGGCTTGCCGGTGAGCTTGGCGCCGGAATAACGCTGGTCTCTGAAATTCTGCCAAAGCATCTTCGTGCAATCGGTACTTCGCTTGTGGCCGGTATCGGATTGCTTGGTGCAGTCGTCGCTTACTTTACGGTGGAATATTTCAGCTGGCGCTATGCCTATTTCATTGGCGGCGGACTGGGAATTTCCTTGTTGCTGCTTCGTCTCGGTGTTTTTGAATCCGGAATTTTCAAGGATCTGAAAAATCAGGAACACGTTCAGAAAGGCAATTTCTTTTCGCTGTTCACCAATAAAAACCGGCTGAGCAGGTATCTTAAATGCATCGGAATCGGTCTTCCTACCTGGTTTGTAATCGGTATTCTTTCCACTTTCAGCAATGAATTCGGCAGTGCGCTGGGCATAACGGAACCGGTAAAACCCGGACTTTCCATTATGTGGTGCTACGTAGGACTTTCCATTGGCGATTTATGCAGCGGTTTTTTAAGTCACTGGCTAAAATCCCGCAAAAAAGCTGTACTATATCTGATGATTTTTACGTTATTATTTAGCGGCGTTTTCCTGTACGCCGGTATAAATAATGTTTCGCAACTTTATACTGTTGCAGGACTTTTAGGGTTTGGAATCGGTTACTGGGCCATGTTCGTAACGATCGGTGCAGAACAATTCGGAACCAATTTAAGAGCAACGGCGGCTACAACGATTCCCAATATGGTAAGAGGAACAGTGGTATTAATGACAACTTTGTTTGCTGCCTTTAAAGATTCATTTTCAGTTATTAACTCAGGAGCTCTGGTCGGACTAATCTGTTTTGCCATTGGCCTTTTCTGCATTATAACGATCCCGGAAACACACGGCAGGGATCTGGATTTTCTGGAAGAATAAAATGAGTCTTGGATTTGTTCAGCGTAAATTTCTTTGCTTTTTAAATTAAATAAAAGATCATTCAGGATTGCAACATTTGCATACTGGTTTATCTGATGCCTTAATGGCATTAAATATGACAAAACTTACAATTAATAATATTTTCACTATCAACTGACAAATTAAATGGAAAGACGCGTAGCGCTTAAAAATATGGCGATTGCCATGGGCGCAATGGCGAATTTGCCGGCATGGGCATCGGGATGGAGCAAAAAAACGCTGGAAAACGGAACCTTGCTTGCAGCAGACCAATCGAAAATACTGGCAGGAATGGTTGAAGCAATTATTCCGAAAACAGATACGCCCGGAGCCGCAGAACTTGGCGTTGGTAATTTTGTGCAGAAAATGGTTAAAGACTGTTACGATAAAAAAGCGCAGGATACGTTGTCAAACGGCCTTGATGCGCTGGAATCTGCAAGTAAAAAAAACTTTGGCAAGTCATTTACGGAAATTGCCCGGCCTCAGCAAACCCAGCTTCTGAAAGAAATGGAAAGCGGCTCCGACGCTGATCTGAAGGCGTTTTTCGGAATGGTCAAGAACCTTACCATTCAGGGATATATGTCTTCTGAGTATGTAATGACCAATATTACACATTATGAATTGATCCCGGCACGTTATCACGGCTGTGTACCCGTAAAAAAAGGATAAAGAAAGAAGCGGATCGAGGAAATGTAAAATGACTTTCTTTTTTCCTGTCCTTTTCTCAAACAAACTATGGCAAATTTCAATATAGATAGTAAAAAAGCCCGCACGTATGATGCCATTGTAATTGGCTCGGGAATAAGCGGCGGCTGGTCGGCAAAAGAGCTGACTGAAAGAGGTCTTAAAACGCTCGTTCTGGAACGCGGACGGGATGTGCAGCATATAAAGGATTATCCTACGACAAACATGATGCCGTGGGAATTTGAACATCGGGAAAAGTTACCGAAGGAAATAACAGATGCAAACCCGATTGCCAGCAGTTGTTATAACTTCAAGGAATCGTCCGCGCACTTTTTTATAAGAGACAATGAACATCCGTACGTTCAGGAAAAACCTTTCGACTGGATCCGCGGCTATCAGGTTGGTGGAAAATCATTGCTTTGGGCACGCCAGACGCAACGCTGGAGCAAATACGATTTTGAAGGACCGGCACGTGACAAGTTTGCCGTGGAATGGCCGATCGGCTATGACGATATTGCTCCATGGTACAGCCATGTTGAAAAATTTGCCGGCATTACCGGAAACAAAGACGGCCTGGATACCTTGCCGGACGGAGAATTTCTGATGCCGCACGAACTGAACTGTGTAGAGAAATATTTCAAAGAACAGGTTTCCAAGCAATATCAGGACCGTCATTTTATTATCGGGCGTGCTGCACATATTACCGATCCGCAGCAGATACACCTCGATCAGGGGCGTGCAAAATGCCAGAGCCGCACCATATGTGAAAGAGGCTGCCCGTTCGGAGGTTATTTCAGCAGCAATGCTTCTACGATTCCCTGGGCAATGAAAACAGGAAATATGACGCTGCGTCCGCATTCTGTTGTTCATTCCGTAATCTACGACGATAAGAAGCAAAAGGCAACAGGCGTACGCGTAATTGATGCAAATACGAAGCAAATGATGGAATTTTATGCCGATGTCATCTTCGTAAATGCTGCTGCGCTTAATACAAACCTGATCCTTCTGAATTCCATTTCATCCCGTTTCCCGAACGGACTCGGTAATGACAGTGGCGTATTAGGCAAATATGTAGCTTTTCACAATTACCGTGCACACGTTTCCGCTGAATATGAAGGGTTTCTGGATTCTACCGATGATGGCCGCCGCCCGAATGGCGGGTATATTCCAAGGTTCCGCAACGTGTACAAGCAGGAAACGGATTTCCTGAGAGGATATGCTGCAGGATTTGGTGCAAGTCGTGAAACGTACTCGGACCAGAATGGAATCGGAGAATCGTTGAAGGCAAGTCTGCATGAAACCAAATATGGTAACTGGAGCGTAGGTTCGCACATGATGGGTGAAACGATTCCAAAGGAAAGCAACTACGTTGCGCTGGATAAAGACCTGAAAGATCCATTCGGAATACCTCAGCTGAAAATTTCGGTGGATTATGATGACAACGATGAAAAAATGATCAAGGATTACGTTGAGCAGATTACGGAAATGTTCACGAACGCCGGGTTTAAAAACATCAAAGCACGCGACGGCCACAGAAAGCCGGGCAACGATATTCATGAAATGGGCGGCGTGCGTATGGGTAAAGATCCCAAAACTTCCATGCTTAACAAATGGAATCAGCTGCATGCCTGCAAAAACGTGTTTGTAACCGACGGTGCTTCCATGACTTCTACTTCCACTCAGAACCCGTCTTTGACTTACATGGCATTTTCCGCCAGAGCAGTGGATTATGCAGTAAAACAAATGAAAGCAAAGAGCTTGTAAAAAGCAGCATTTCAGATTTCTGAAAATAAAATTCAGTGAAAGCCGGAGCATTAGTTTGCTCTGGCTTTTGTTGTTTATGGCCTTCTCAGCAATACAATTGCCAATAATCCTACATGTACAAGTATTTCTCCTGTAAGCAGGAATAATGCGGCAAGGACGTTTGGGAGTATAATTAATAAAAGTTTTTATTTTTTTTAACCAAGAGTAAGGGAAATCGAGTACAAGAAAGTCTTCTAATTATTACATAAACAAAGACTCAATGCACGATCCTTTACCGAACCAGGAAATAAAGCGAACCAATCCGTTCGTGACACCTTTGCACGAAGGGAAAGTAGATGCCCGTGAAATTGACTCCGCATTATTCCTGAAAACTACTTTTGAACAAAATCCCGGAAAAGGACTGGAATTGCTGTTCCGGCGCTTTTACAACCCGCTTTGCAGCCATGCAGTCCGGTTTGTTTATTCCAAGCAAATAGCTGAGGATCTGGTCAGTGAAGTGTTTTTTCAGTTTTACCGGACAAAAGCTTACGAAAATATCAATTCATCTTACACGAGCTATTTGTTCCGGTCGGTAAGAAATGAATGCTATACGTATATGCGTAGAGAGTTTGGTAAAACAGATACGCTGGAAATTACTGAAGAAGAAAGTTTTCTTTTTACCTGTCATCAGCAGCCTGACGCTGAAATCCATTACAATCATCTTTTTATCAAAGTCAATGAAGTAATTGCCAGACTCCCCATGCAATGCCAGAAAGTATTTCTGCTCAGCCGTTTTGAAAACAAGAAATATCATGAAATAGCCGACGAGCTTCACATTTCGCCCAAAACGGTGGAAGTGCATATTTCCAAAGCGCTGAAACACCTTCGGTCTGCATTGAAAGGGGAATGGATGCTTTCATTCGGGCTTTCCGTCCTGAGTGTAATTGAAATCTGATTGAGTACCGCACTTTGAGAGCGGTATTGTACGCCGAACTGAATCAACAATGAAAACACCTATATCTAAATATACTCTTTTTGAATATTTATCGGGCAGAGCAAATCCACTTGAAAAACAATTGATTGAAGACTGGATCTCAGCCAATGAAAACACGGAAACTTTTTACGAATGGCTGCTGGATTATGAAATCCAATGCCCGCAATTTATACCCGATCAGGAAGCTGCTGTAAAATCGCTTCTTCAACGCATGGATTCGGACAGTTATGCAGAGACAAACAGACCAAGAACGGTTATGACAGGCTGCCATTCGTCATTACTCTTAGATAAAATTAACAGATCATGGCTGATTGCGGCTTCTGTTACATTTTTGCTGAGCTGCTGCTGGCTGTTCAGGGAATCACTTCAGTACAAAACTTACCAGACTTCTTTCGGGCAGATTACAAACGTATATCTTGAAGACGGCAGCCGGGTTGCTTTAAATTCCAATTCCAAACTGAAAGTTCCGCGCTTTGGCTTTGATCAGGATGTCAGGGAAGTGACGCTGGAAGGCGAAGCAGAATTTTCGGTCAGCCATACCATGGACAGCAAACGGTTTATTGTCAAAACTTCGGATCGTTTTCAGGTAGAAGTACTGGGAACGACATTCTCCGTCTTTGCACGTCCCCGCGGTACAAAGGTCGCTCTTAAATGCGGCAGTATCAGGCTGGATTATTCACAGAATGAACAACATAAGGAAATGATGATGGAACCGGGCGACATGGCAACGCTCGATCGTGCCGGTGGCGTCCAGCTTGCAAAAAAGCAGGATACAAAAACGTTTGCTTCCTGGAAAGAACAGCGGTATGTCTTCAATTCTACTGCCGTCAGCGACATCGTTTCAATGATTGAAGAAAATTTCGGGCAAAAAGTAAAACTGGCTGATGCAGAAATTACAAACCGTACCATAACCGGAAATTTCAAGACAAAAAATGCATATGAGCTTTTGAGAACGGTTTCAGAAGTGCTCAACATCAGAATGGAGCAGGACGGGCCCACTATTATTTTAACCAACAAGTAATCCTAAATCTTTTTATTATGAATCTAACATTATCAGCCAGGCAATGGGTGGGAATCGGAATTGTGTTGATGACTCCGTTATGTCAGCCCGTCCGCTCTCAAACTATTGCATTTGCTACTTTGCCGGCAAGTCAGCATACGTCTGTGCGGCAGGAAATGAAACTGAAAAGCGTTCTGCTGGACATGCAGAAGCATTATGGTGTGGAAATTATTTTTGAAGACCGTCTTGTGGGATCCATTCAGGTAACTTCCGGAATGCTTGATCTGAACAAGCCTTTCGAGAAAAATCTGAACCTTGTTCTTCTGAAAAGCGGGCTGAAATACAAGCAGACAAGAAAAAATACATTCGTCATTGTTGAAAATAAAGAAGAAAGTAGCAGAGCCAACAAGGCAGAAAATAAAGAATCGGCTGTGCTGTTGACCGAACAGGCGCTTGCAATGAATAATACTGCTCCGGTAAAAACCATGCCGGTAATTGTTGATAAAACGATCAAAGGCAAGGTTTCTGACGAGTCGGGCACAGGATTGCCAGGTGTAAGCGTAGTATTGAAGGGAACACAGCGCGGAACTTCAACGGGTGCAGACGGGGATTTTAATATTGATATTCCTGAAACCGGCCAGAATACGCTTGTATTCAGCTTTGTAGGTTATAAGTCCCAGGAAATAACAATCGGGAATGAGTCCACTATTTCGGTCAGCCTTGTACAGGACGAAAATGCACTGGACGAGATTGTCGTTGTTGGTTATGGTTCGGTACGGAAATCGGACCTTACAGGAGCCGTTGGTACCATTAAAGGCGATGTACTGCAGGAACGTCCCGCTTCTTCGCTGAATCAGGGGCTTTCCGGCCGGATCACAGGCGTGAATGTTTCTTCCAACTCGGGACGTCCGGGCGGCCGCGCCAATATCCGTATCCGCGGAGCGAGTTCCATCAGTGTTTCCAATAATCCTTTGTATGTCATTGACGGTGTAATCCTGAATGCCGTGGATCTCGCTAACGGAAGTACGCCGATTGATTACCTGAACCCGAATGACATTGCTTCCATCGAAGTACTGAAAGATGCATCTTCTACGGCAATATATGGAGCCCGCGGTGCAAACGGCGTTATTCTGGTTACGACCAAAAGAGGAACTTCAGGTGCAGGAAAAGTTACTTACGATACGGATTTCAGCATCGGAATAGCACCGCGCAAGTTGCCGGTACTGAATTCAAGGGAATTTCTGGCAGTAGAGGAAACTGCTTATGCAAATGCTGCAAAATACGATCCCGTTGGCTGGGCAACCGGCACAAAATATACCAATCCGAAGCTGAAACGTACAAACCCGCTTTTGTTCGATTCCAGTGGAAATCCGCTGTACGATACGGACTGGCAGAAAGAAGCGTTCCGGAAAGCATTTACGCAAAATCATCAGCTTGGCTTTACCGGCGGAAGTGAAAAAGGCAGCTACGGCGCATTTCTGAATTACCGCAATGAAAACGGCGTTGTGCGCGGCTCCTGGCAGAAAAGGTTTGCCGGACGGTTCGTATTTGACAGTCAGGTAAAAACCTGGCTGAAAGTCGGCGGTACACTGGGTTACACGGATCAGAATGAAAAACAGATTGATCAGCTTGGCGGCGGCGGGATTACGGCCATGCGTCAGGTGCTGGAAGCATTGCCGATTATTCCTGTCAAATACCCGGATGGAAAATGGGCAAGTAACCGTGATTATCCCGGAATGGAAGGTGGCGACAGCCCGCTCAGAGTAGCCGAAGAGAGGCTTTCTTACCTGAGAACACAAACGATGCTGGGCAATATCTATGCTTCCATAAGGTTTGCGGAAGGCTTGGAATTCAGGTCAACAATCGGTACGAACGTAATTAATCAGCGTAATGATTATTTCGCAGCAGCCGGTCTGCAGTATATTTCCAATAACGGCGATGCTTCCGTTGCGAGCAGCCGGTTCAATTCCTGGCAGTTTGAAAATTACCTTACTTATAACAAGCAATTTGCCAAAATACATTCCCTTAACGCCATGCTGGGTTTGTCGTGGCAGCATATGGACCGCTTTGACAATACAGCCAGAAGCCAGAATTTTACGGATACCTATTTTCAGTTTAATAACCTGGGTGCCGGTGCTACAGCGCTTGCTCCTTCGTCCGGTGCTTCCGCTTATGGCCTCAACTCGTACTTCGCGCGTCTGAATTACGGATTAATGGACAAGTACCTGATCACGTTTACAGGCCGTATCGACGGTTCTTCCAAATTTGGTGCTGCCAACCGTTATGCTTTTTTCCCGTCAGCGGCCGTTGCATGGAGAGTGACGGAAGAGGAATTCATGAAAGGTATTCCCGCCATTTCCAACCTGAAAATCAGGGCCAGTTACGGTGCTACCGGAAACTCTGAAATCCCGGCATATCGCGCACTGGCAGGAATGTCCAGTTATGATGCCATTTTCGGCGGTTCGCGTAACATTGGTATAGGCGTCGGACGTATGTCCAATTCCAATCTTCAGTGGGAAAAAACACAGCAAGTTGATTTGGGTATAGAATTCGGATTGTTTTCTAACCGCCTGAGCTTTGAGCTGGATTTGTACCGCAGAAAGGTAAACGATATGCTTCTGGATGCGCCGTTGCCACTGAGCAGCGGATACAGCAGTATTTTTACCAATATAGGAAGCATGGAAAACAAAGGGGTTGAGTTTGCCGTAAATTCCACCAACATCAAGGCCGGAGACTTTTCATGGAATACAACCTTCAATATTTCGGTGAATAAGAACAAAGTGCTTGCACTTTCGGGCGGAAGCGACATCTATTCCGGTGCAACGGTAATCAGAGTAGGCGAGCCGGTCGGTTCGTTCTTCGGCAGAGTGCATCAGGGTACATGGTCGACAGCAGAAGCGGAAGTTGCCAAACGCTACAACATGCTTCCGGGCGATGTCAAATATCAGGATCTAAACAACGACGGCACCATCAATGACAACGACCGGACCATTATCGGAAAAGGTATTCCGGACGGATTCGGAACGTTCCTGAACACATTCCAGTACAAGGCCTGGTCGCTTACTGTAGACTTGCAGTACATGTACGGAAATGATGTGCTGGACAGAAGTATTCACTCGGCGGAAGACAGACAGGGCATTGCCAACAGTTATAAAACGGTGCTGAATGCCTGGACAGAAACCAACCAGAACACGCCAATTGCGCAGATTCGTCCGATCAATGCTTACTATACGACCAATAATGACAGCCACAAGGTTACAGATGCCTCTTTTATAAGAGGACGCAATTTGCTGCTGGCTTATACTTTCCCGTCCGACCTTGTTTCCAGACTGAAACTCGATCGCCTGCGTGCATATGCTTCGGTTCAGAACTTTTTTGTAACAACCAAATACAAAGGCTACGACCCGGAAGTTTCCAATTCAGGATCACCTTTCGATCAGGGATTCGGCTTGTACGATTATCCAAAGCCAAGGGTATTTATGCTGGGCTTGAACATAGGTTTATAACAATACTGACTCTTACCTGAAGTAAAATGAACAAAATATCTAAAAATATCAGCTTGCTCACAACGATTCTGAGCATGTTTTGCGCAACGGGCTGTTCCGACTTTCTTGAAGAATCCGATCCCAGCAACTTTACAGTAGAGAATTATTTTACGCAGCCGGCACACGCCAGAAGTTCTGTAAATGCAATATATGCACCCATGCGTGAACCGCTTAACAGCGGCTTTGGCGGCGGCGCATGGATGATGCCGGAGTTTGCAACAGGGCTTGCAGCTACGGATCTGGGCCAGGCTGTAAACAGCTATTTTATCAAGGATTTAAGAAACACGTCCGACAATGGTTACGGCCAGACTTACTGGACTTCTTACTATCGCGGAATTGCCAATGCGAATCTTTCCATTCAGAAGATTCCGACCATTACGATGAATGAAGCGGAAGCAAAGGCATTGATGGGAGAAGCCTATTTTCTGAGGGCGTGGTATTATTTCAATCTGGTCCGCATGTTTGGCAGTATTCCATTGGTTACCGAGCCGGTTGATCTTCAGTCCGAACAACTGAGGCCGGCGCAGGCAACTCCGGAAGTTGTTTATAACCAGATTGTTCAAGATCTGCAGACTGCGGAGGCATCCGGATTGCCATGGACCGACGCGTCAGGAAAAGTAAGTATGGGCGCTGTAAAATCGTTGCTTTCCCAGGTTTATCTGACCATGGCCGGATTTCCCTTGCAGAAAGGAGCGTCGCATTATCAGCTGGCAGCCCAGAAATCGGAGGAAGTTATTGATTCCAAGCAGTTCAAACTGTTTGCGTCCTATAACGATTTTCATGATCCTTCCAAAAAGAACATCGAGGAAAACATATTCATGATCCAGTTCCGGACGCAGATTCTTCCATCCAACTGGCAGGTTTCCATTATTCCTTATAACAAGAATATTTCCCAGTATTCCGATGAAACCGGAGGTATTTATGCAACCGGGGATTTTGTAAAATCATATGATCCGGCCGATTTGCGTGCGAAGGAAAAGCAATTTTTCTTTACCAAATTTACCAATGAAGCAAACCGCAACCAGGAAGTGGACCTTGGCGGATATTTTATTTACAAGCATTTTGATATGGTTGCACAGACAAGTTCAGCAAACAGCGACCTGAACTGGCCGGTAATCCGTTATGCGGATGTGCTGCTGACCTATGCGGAAGCATCCAATGAAGTGAGCGGCCCGACTGCAAAAGCGTACGAAGCAGTGAATGCAATCAGAACAAGGGCACAACTGCCAAATCTGACCGGTTTGTCAAAAGATATGTTCCGGGAAGCTGTGTGGCGCGAACGCTGGTATGAACTGTGTTATGAAAATATAACGTGGTTTGACATGGTTCGCCTGCGCAAGGCATTTAATGTCAAAACAAAGACGTTTGATAATTACGTAGGGCATAAATTTTCCTATGGCCCGACACTAACTGAAAGAGAGCTGCTTTTCCCGATTCCAACGTCGGAAATGAGAAACAATACCAATCTCAGACAGAATAACGGCTACTAGAAAGTAGTTTTTAAAACAAAAAAAACCGCCTTTACAGGGCGGTTTTTTGTTTATATATTACATAAATCAGAAGAACCTGTTGATCAGATTTTCAAGATATTCCTGCTTTCCGGAGATAGTAGCCGGTTCACCTTTTGTAGCGGCAAGTTCAAAAAGATCTTCCAGACGAAGTGCTCCGCTTTCATATTCAGCACCTTTTCCGCTGTCGAAACTTGCATAACGCTCCGTACGGATTTTGTCGTACTCGCCGTTCTGAATGATCTTGTCAGCAATTACCAAAGCTCTTGCAACCGTATCCATACCGCCGATATGTGCGTAAAATACATCTTCCACGTCCGTTGAGTTACGGCGGCGTTTGGCATCAAAGTTGATTCCGCCGCCTTTCAGGCCGCCTGCTTTCTGGATAACGAGAAATGCTTTGGTCCATTCAGCAATATCCGTCGGAAACTGGTCTGTGTCCCATCCGTTCTGATAATCGCCGCGGTTTGCATCAATAGATCCGAGAATGCCGGCATCAGCCGCAACCTGCAGTTCATGCTCGAATGTATGACCCGCCAAGGTAGCATGGTTAACTTCAAGGTTCAGCGCAAAATCATCCAGCAGATTGTGCTGGCGAAGGAAGCCGATGCAAGTGGCAGAATCATAATCGTACTGGTGTTTGGTAGGCTCGCAAGGTTTTGGTTCCAGGAAGAATTTACCTTTGAAACCTTTGCCACGCGCATATTCAACAGCCATTTTCAGGATTTGTGCAAAATGTTCCTGCTCGCGTTTCATATCCGTGTTAAGCAGTGTCATGTAGCCTTCACGTCCGCCCCAGAATACATAATTTTCACCACCCAGCGCAATCGTTGCATCCAGCGCCGTTTTGATCTGGGCACCTGCATGGGCTACAACGTCAAAGTCAGGATTCGTTGAAGCGCCGTTCATATAACGGTGATGACTGAAAAGATTTGCAGTTCCCCAAAGCAGCTTTACGCCTGAATCCTGCTGTTTTTTTGCCAGATATTCCGTCAGGGTCTGAAGGCGTCTTTCATTGTCGCGTACGTCATCCGTATAATCCACAACGTCGATATCATGAAAGCAGTAATAAGGCGCGCCCAGCTTGGTAATCAGCTCGAATGCAGCATCTGCCTTGTCTTTGGCACGTTCGATGGCATCGCTTTTGTTATCCCATGGATAAAACAGGGTAGGCCCGCCAAATGGATCCAGCCCTGATCCGTTGAATGAATGCCAGTAAGCAATTGCAAAGCGCAGGTGATCTTTCATGCTTTTGCCTGCAATCATGCGGTTTTCATCATACCAGCGATATGCCAGCGGGTTGTCCGATTCTGGGCCTTCGTATGCAATTTTCCCGATTCCTTTGAAATACTCCTGTTCTCCGAGTAAGATGCTCATTGTGTTCTGATTATTGTTTTGTAAATGTTCTTAAAATATTCGCGCGAAAGGCATGGCAATGCCCAATCGTTCTGAAAGCAATCTTTTATTATTAAGTGTAGGATTGACATTTCATACTGCAATACTATTGTTTTTTTTTGAAATTATTGCAGTATAAATAAAAAGAGGAGCAGAAATCATTTCTGCTCCTCTTTTTGGAAAAATATTATGTTCTTAAAAGAATTTCGCGCGGCGGTCTTCAATTTTCGCGTTTTCACGGATTGCCTCGTTTACAAGGTAAGACATCCGGCTTTCAAGAGACTGTGTCAGTTGCGTTTTATACTGCGTGTAATCCGCAATTTTCGGAGCTTCTGTTTTGCTCACCAGTTCCATGATAAAGACACCGTTTTCACCCGTAAACACGCCGGTTTTTTGTCCAGGTTTCAGGCTGAATGCTTTTCCAAGTGCAATCGGATCAAATCCCGCGCTGGTCAGGAAGCCGGTTGCCAATGTGATATCCGTAGCCGATTCCACCAATGCGCCTGCACCGTATTTTTTAGCAATCGTCGGAAGGTCGCCGGTGGCACCTTTCAGCTTGGCCGTAATCTGTTCCGCTTTGATCTGGTTACGAACTTTCGTTGTAAGCTCGTCGCGGAAGTCGTCTACTTTCACATCTTTCTGATCTGATTTTCCGGTAAGAACGGCAACAATGTACTGTTCTTCTGTTTCAAAAACCTGCGATACCGAATTAATTTTGGAATCATCTTTGAATGCCCATCTTACAATTTCACGTCCGTTCTGGATTGCATTGATGTTTGTTGCTGATTCCGGAATGCGGTTGGCAGTTGCTACAACCAGTGATTTGTTCTTTTTGATTGCTTCGTCAAACTGTTCTTTGGTCTTGACCGAATTGGCAAACTCATCCGCTTTTCTGTAAGCTTCGTCACGCGTGGCCTGGCTTGGTGCAATCGTTTTGCCAATGGCAGCAATGCGGTAAAGCGTATTGGATTTCGGGGCTGTTACTTTGATAATATGGAAACCAAACTGGCTTTCAACAAGTCTCGGGATTAAGCCCGGAGCAGTTGCCGAGAATACCGCTTCTTCAAAAGGCTTCACCATTGCTCCGTTATTCTGGAAATAACCAAGGTCACCGCCACGCTGGGCCGAACCCGGATCTGCGCTGGAAGTTGCAGCCAGTGCTTCAAAGTTTGCGCCTGCACGGATCTGAGCGAGAACGCCTTCTGCTTTTGTGCGTGCCGCAGCTTTTGCAGAATCAGACTGATTTTCCGCACGGATCAGAATGTGGCTTGCTCTTGCAGAATAAGCCGTATCCACTTTGGTGCCGCCGTATTTGTAAATGTAATACGTATTTCCTTCCCGGTAAGGACCGTAAACGCCGCCCGGAACAAACGTCTTGACCGCTTCTTTCAACTGATCTGACATTGTTGCAAACGACATATTGATCGGCAGAGGAATGTCGGAGTTCATGCTGGCAAATGCCGAGTCGTTTGGTGCGGTTGCAAGGCCTCTTGCAAGTTCCTTGATTTCGTTATAAAGCGCAGCGCTGTCGTCTTTGGCAGGCTGAACCGGAAAAGTTACGTATTCGATGGAACGGGTATCGGTTCCTTTGTATTCCTTGCGGTGTGCGCTCAGATATTCTTCCAGTTGTGAATCCGTAACTTTGATCGTTGTGTCTACAACCGAGAAGTAAGGAACATAAAGGTAACGCAGGTTGGCTTTGGTACTTTGCGCTACGTATTCTTTTTCCGCCTGTGCTTTCGGGGTATAAGTAGAAAGTTTCAGAAGGTTTTCATATTTGGTGCGTGTACGTTCTTCACGAAGGCTTTTCTCAAAGTTTTCCCAGGATCTTTGCTGATCAATCGGAAGCGTTTTAAGGTTTTTCAGATAATTGACAACGGCATTTTTGTCAAATTTACCCGTAGTAGGATCAGAAAATGCCTGAAGAATGGAAGGACTGATGTGATTTCCCTGAACCATATCAACAAGTTCGTCATCCGTAACCGTCAGTCCGAGATCGTCAAATTCTTTTTTGTACGCAATATCCACAACGTACTGGTTCCAGGCCTGATCTCTGAGTGAAGCAAGTTCATTTTCGCTCAGGCTGCGGCCGGATTGGGCTTCGTAATTCTGCCGGAAGCCGTCCACACGGCTCTGAAAATCCTTGATATTGATTTCTTTCCCTGCAATTTCTCCAACCGTCTGACTGTTACCTCCTCCAAGTATTGAAGAATTGGGGCCAAGCAGGTCGCCGCCAACCATAAAAAGAATTAAACTGATAGCGATTACCGTCACGGCAATCCCGGATTTTTCTCTGATTTTGTTAATTAAAGCCATTTTCTCGATTCAAATTTGTGCGCAAAATAAAATCTTTTCTTCATGGAATGCAAGGACTTACAAGCCATTTTCAAATAATTGGATGCTTACAGCATTATTCCATGTGTTTCAGGTTGAAAGCGTACAAAATCAGCATGAACATACTGAGCAAAACGCCTGCGATGGAGTTGATTGTGCCGAGCCAGCCGCCGATGATCAGGATGGGTGCAAGAAATGCGATGGCAATTCCGGCCAGATACAGATAAAAACCTTTTTTCTGCAGGTTCCACATCAGATAAGCGGCATACAGCGATATGGATTCAAAAATAAGCATGATGATTGCGCCCGTCTTGATGGTTTCCGGAGTAGTCTGTTCAATGATGGATTCAAACATGCTTTCCATTGTCCTTGCATCTGCACTTCCGGCTTGCTGATCCAGTTTTTCCCTTACCGTCTCAAACCGTTCACGCGTTTCGTCCGCCATAATGCCCGGGTTCCACAATCTTTCAGACTGCGTCCACAGCCCGAATACAGAACTTATAAAGGTGAGGTAACATAAAAAGGTAAGAAAAGGAGGACGATCGATAGTTTCATTCATTATTGATAAAATAATTCAGCAGGTTTTTCCGATGAAGAGTGTAAAAATTGTCGTTTTCAGTGAAAACACCAAAGGCATTTGAATATTCTTGTCCGGGAACATACATTTGTTGATTAGAGTCCCACAATTATTTCAACAACGTAAAAACGTTACTTATGAGTTTGCAAATTCTTACCGACCGAGTTAAAAATATGCTTGGAACCGACAGCGGGCTGGATGCTACCGTAAAATTCAAAACCGAAGAAGGTACCTTGTTCATTGACGGCAAATCGGTGCCCAATACGGTTTCCGATCAGGATCTTGATGCGGACTGTACTTTTGATATTTCAACCAAAAATGCGCTGAAACTCATGGACGGTGATCTGAACGCGATGATGGCTTACATGACCGGCAAGTTGAAAATCCACGGCGATATGAGCGTAGCCATGAGAATAGCTGAAAAATTCGGAAACCGTTAATAGCCGGAAAAGATTTTTTGCTTTAATAAAAACACAGTTATTTGCTGCCCGGCCTGTTACAGCAGCGGGCAGTAATATTTATTAGATTTCCAGTTCTCGCAGATACATCTGGATCGTATTTTCCAGTCCGAGATAAAGCGCATCCGAAATTAGTGCATGGCCGATGGAAACTTCGTCAAGCCACGGAATGCTCTGTTTCAGGAAACGCAGATTGTCCAGACTGAGATCATGGCCTGCATTGAGACCCAGTCCGACTTCCCTTGCTTTTTCCGCGGCAATGATAAAAGGGAGGACTGCTTTACGGCGGTTTTCAAAATAATGTGCCGCATAAGGTTCTGTATAAAGTTCAACACGGTCTGCACCGCACATTTTGGCGCCTTCCACCATTTTCGGGTCCGGATCTACAAAAACGGAAACACGGATTCCGGCTGTCTTGAATGTCTGGATCAGCGTGCTGAGTTCCGTCCGGTTTGTAACCGTATCCCAGCCGGCGTTGGAAGTAATCGCGTGCAGCGCATCCGGCACAAGCGTCACTTGCTCCGGCTTGTTGGCAAGCACCAGTTCCACAAACTTTTTTTCGGACGGATTTCCTTCGATATTGAATTCCGTTGTAACGACTTCCTTCAGATCGTAAACGTCCTGATACCGGATATGCCGTTCATCGGGTCGCGGGTGCACCGTAATTCCCTGCGCCCCGAAACGTTCACAATCCAGCGCTACTTTCAAAACATTGGGATTGTCTCCGCCGCGCGAGTTCCGGAGTGTTGCTATTTTATTGATGTTTACGCTAAGCCGGGTCATGGAGTGAATGGGAATAGGGTGAATAAAAAATGACTTGGTGACCTGATGACTGCATTTTGTAACGATTGCTGTAACTTTGCAGACTTATGGACAAATTTAGCATTCACACATTCACAATTAACAATTCACTCATTTAATTACATACCATGTCACTTAAAAGTCAGGTTGAATCAGGCATTAAAGATGCCATGCGGGCCAAAGATCAGGATACTTTACGTGCGTTGCGCGCCATCAAATCGCTTATATTGCTGGAAGAAACAAAAGGAGGCGGAAGCGGAGAACTTACTGCGGATGACGAACTTAAACTGCTGACCAAAGCAGCCAAGCAACGCCGCGAATCCGCAGATATTTACAAAACACAAGGCCGTGCGGATCTGCTGGAAAAAGAAGAAGCAGAACTGGCCATTATTGAGCAATTCCTTCCGAAACAGCTGACAGAAGATGAAATCAAGGCCAGATTGCAGGAAATAATCACACGTGTAGGTGCCTCGGGTCCTGCCGATATGGGAAAAGTAATGGGCGCTGCCACAAAAGAACTGGCCGGACAAGCCGACGGCCGTGTAGTTTCCACTTTGGTGAAGGGATTGCTGGCATGAAGTTACTGGATGTGCTCATCCTCGTTCCGCTGCTCTGGGGCGCATTACATGGTTACCGCAAAGGACTTCTGATCGAAATAATCGGAATTGCAGGTCTTGTGGTAGCCATGATTCTGGGTTTTAAATTTCTGGGACTGGGCATGGAAATCCTGACACCGCATGTGAGTGCAGGCGTGGCGAGGCGAATTCTTCCTTACGTCGGATTTTCAGCGATCTTTTTTCCTACTGTTTTTCTGTTAAATCAATTCGGTTACAAAATCAGAAGATCGCTGCGATATTCTATACTGGGTACTTTCGACAGCTTCGCCGGCGCCATGGTGGGCGTTTTTACCTGGGTTTTCGGCATCAGCGTATTTTTCTGGCTGGTCAATACAATCGGTGTAAAAATTCCGGCACACCGTACCGAAGACACCTGGCTTTATCCGCTCGTTGTGCCCATAGCGCCTTCGGTTATTACAAAAGCTTTGTCCATTATGCCGGAAGGTACGGACCTGATCCGTGAATGGAAACGGGATTATATTGATGATGAAAACGCTTCTTTGCTGAACCGAATAACACACTGATAATGAAAGGAAGCTGAATGAATTGAACTTTCAAAACAGCAGAACAGTTACGTTTTCATCAAAGGGTTTAAGTACCTTTGCACTTGCAAAAAAATGGAATACAGCGGTATTCGATATACAGAAAAAAATAATGACCGGACTACCGAATAAACAGGATATAAGAAAACTGACCATAGAACAGATCAAAACCTGGATGGCTGCGCATGGTGAAAAAGCTTTTCGTGCCAAACAGATTTATGAATGGATCTGGAAAAAATCTGCCCATTCTTTTGATGAAATGACCAATCTTTCACTGGCAACGCGCCAGCTGATGAACGAACATTTTGTGATTCATTCTCTTGAAATTGCCAAACAGCAGCAAAGCAACGACGGAACCATCAAATCGGCATTCCGCCTTTTCGACGGCAATCTGGTGGAAGGCGTGCTGATTCCCGCCGCCGACCGCATGACAGCCTGCGTAAGCAGCCAGGTGGGCTGCTCGCTGACCTGCAAGTTTTGTGCAACGGGCTATATGGACCGCAAACGCAATCTGGATGCAAGCGAGATTTATGATCAGGTTGTAACCATTGCACGTCAGGCGGAGGGCAGTTTCAAAACGCCGCTAACGAATATTGTGTACATGGGAATGGGCGAACCTTTGCTGAATTATGCCAACGTCTTGCAGTCCATTGAGCATATTACTTCTCCGGAAGGCCTGAACATGTCGCCCAAACGCATTACGGTTTCAACTGCGGGTATTGCAAAAATGATTAAAAAACTGGGCGATGATCAGGTTCGTTTCCGGCTTGCCTTGTCGCTGCATGCAGCCAATGATGAAAAGCGGAACCAGATCATGCCGATCAATGAATCCAATTCGCTGGATAATCTTGCTGAAGCGTTGAATTACTTTTATGCAAAAACCGGCAACCGCATTACATTTGAATACATTGTTTTTAACAACTTTAATGATACTTTGCAGGACGCAAAGGAGCTTTGGGATTTTACCCGCCGTGTTCCGGCAAGAGTTAACATCATTGAATACAACCCGATTGCAGAAGCGGATTTTAAAAACACTGAAGCAGACCGGCTCGACAAATTTGCTGCTTATCTGGAAGACAGAGGCGTTTCGGTACATGTGAGAAGGAGCAGAGGAAAGGATATTGACGCGGCCTGCGGTCAGCTGGCAAACAAGGAAGCGGCATAATCCGGATTGAAAATTATCCAGATTTAACAATTTGATAATATTGCATCGGATCAGAATAACTAGTTTTGTGCCCAAAATCAGTTTTCGCAAGCGTGTAAAAACCTTAGTTCACATTGCAATCATTAGCTGAAAGTTCTTTTAAATAACTTATATTCTGCCTTTATGTTTGGTCTTGAAACCGACATTTTTCTCCTCCTTGCTTTTAGTATTCTGGCGGCTTGTGCATTTGAATTTGTAAATGGTTTTCACGATACTGCCAATGCAGTGGCTACTGTGATTTACACCAATTCCCTGAAACCCAATATTGCCGTAATATGGTCAGGATTCATGAATTTCCTGGGTGTTTTTTTCGGGGGAATTGCCGTTGCAATGGGGATTGTAAACCTGCTACCCGTTGAACTGCTTATTGACCAGAATGTATATCACAGCGCCGCAATGGTATTTGCATTGTTGCTGAGCGCAATCATTTGGAATCTTGGAACATGGTATTTCGGACTTCCGAGTTCCAGTTCGCATACGCTGATCGGTTCCATTCTGGGTGTCGGGCTGGCATTTACCTTTATGCCGGAAAACTCTTACGGAGCAGGCGTAAACTGGTCAAAGGCAAAAGAACTGTTTATGTCGCTGCTTACTTCACCGATATTCGGGTTTGCGCTTGCCATCATCATTATGTTCATTATCCGGCGTACACTTTCCAAGCCTTTGCGCGAAATCGTATTCAGCGAGCCCAAAAAAAATCAGCCGCCGCCGATCTGGATCCGTGCTATTCTGATTACAACCTGTACGCTGGTGAGTTTTTTTCATGGCTCTAACGACGGACAGAAAGGCGTTGGGCTTGTTATGCTCATTCTGATCAGCATCGTGCCGGCGCATTTTGCCATGGACAGCAGCAAAAATCCGGTGGAAATGAAAAGCGAACTGATCCAGATCGGACAAATTGTAAACCGCATTGATCCTTCAAGACTTTCCATTACCGACCGCGGCCATTTGCAGACCATAAAAGATGAAATTGCCGGCCTGACTGCGCAGATCAGCAAACCTTTGGTCAACAACCAGTTTCCGCTGGAACAGCGTATGAACGCCCGTCGCTCGCTTTTGCTGATCAGCCGGAACATGAAGACGATCCTGGACAACGGACACGCCAATCTGGGTGCCAGCGACGAAGCATTTCTGAAAAATCAGTCTGCCGGCGAAAGCGGGATCAGAAGATATACGGATTATGCGCCGGATTGGGTTATTCTGATGATTTCACTTTCGCTCGGCCTCGGAACTATGGTCGGCTGGAAAAGAATCGTGGTTACAATCGGTGAAAAAATCGGGAAGCAGCATCTTACATACGCACAGGGTGCCTCGGCCGAACTTGTTGCGGCAAGCACCATCGGCGTTTCATCTTATATGGGACTTCCGGTAAGTACAACCCACGTGCTTTCTTCCGGAATCGCCGGTTCCATGGTGGCCAGTAAAGGGGTGAAAAACCTTCAGGGCGGGACGATCCGGAACATTGTGATCGCCTGGATTCTCACACTTCCTGTTACGATGGTTTTATCCGGAACCTTGTATGTGTTCTTTCGCTGGATACTCTGAGAAATCCGAATTAATATATTTTTAAAACAGGCTAAAAGCCAGAAAGTGCGGTACCCGATGGAAAGGTGCCGCACTTTCTTTGCTTTTCATTGGTTTAATATTGTAAATTGAGCGTGGATTTTTAAGAATAACTAAAAGCCAATAATTCATTATAATGACAACCATTGAAGAGCAGGTAAACCGTTACGGCTACGTGACCGAAGCAGTTGCAGAGGATATTGATTTGATTGCCGAAATAAACCGTTTGAAGAAAGAGAAAAATGCGGTTATTCTGGCGCATTATTATGTGGATGCAGAAATACAGGATATAGCCGATTACATTGGCGACAGTCTGGGTCTTTCGCAGCAGGCCGCAGCTACAGAAGCGGACATGATCGTTTTTTGCGGCGTTCATTTTATGGGCGAAACGGCAAAGGTTCTAAGCCCGAATAAAAAAGTAGTCATTCCGGATCTGAATGCAGGCTGTTCACTGGCCGATTCGGCTCCGGCGGACAAGTTTGCAGCTTTCAAGGCGCAGTATCCGGATCATATTGTAATCAGTTATATCAATTGTTCTGCTGAAATCAAAGCGTTGACAGACATTGTCTGTACTTCTTCCAATGCATTGCAGATTGTAGACAGTCTTCCGAAAGATCAGAAAATTATTTTTGCCCCGGATGCAAACCTGGGCCGGTACGTTGCGCATAAAACAGGCCGTGATATGGTGTTGTGGGACGGCGCCTGTATTGTACACATTGATATTTCAAGAGAAAAACTCCAGAAGCTCAGAGAAGAAAACCCGGATGCACTGCTCATCGCACATCCCGAATGCAAGGAAGATATTCTGTTACAGTCCGACTTTGTAAGCTCCACAACCGGGCTTCTGAAATTTGTCAAAGAATCGAAGCATGATAAATTCATTGTGGCAACAGAAGCCGGCATCCTGCACAAAATGAAGCAATCCGTTCCGGATAAAAAGCTGATTCCTGCGCCCGGATCTGACAATAATACCTGCGCCTGCTCCGAATGCCCTTACATGAAAATGAATACGCTTGAAAAAGTATATAATGCGCTTTATTACGAGCAGCCCGAAATTTTTGTTCCGGAAAATATCAGGCTTAAAGCTTATGAATCTGTTGCACGCATGCTGGAACTGAGCAAAGGCATCTAGATTTGTAAACAACCCCTAATTGATTTGATTTATGCCCCAATTTGATTTTCTGATTATCGGTTCGGGAATTGCCGGACTAAGTTATGCTGCCAAACTTGCGCGCTATTTTGACGGTCTGAAGCAGGAAGTTTCCATTGCTGTCATCACAAAAGTGCAGGCGGACGAAACCAATACCAAATATGCACAAGGCGGAATCGCTGTGGTTTGGGCGGAATCGGATTCCTTTGAAAAGCATATTCAGGACACAATGGATGCGGGGGATGAAGTGAATAAAAGAAATATTGTAGAGATCGTGGTCCGTGAAGCGCCGAAAAGAATTCAGGAGCTGATCGATTACGGAACGCGGTTCGATAAGGAAAGTGGAGGTGAATACGATCTGGCCAAAGAAGGCGGGCATTCCGATCACCGCATTCTGCACTTTAAAGATATAACCGGCGCTGAGATCGAGCGGGCGCTGCTTGAGGAAGTAAGCCGGCATAAAAGCATTCAGATTTTTACGCATTATTATGCTGTTGAATTAATAACACAGCATCATCTGGGCGAAACCGTATACCGCTACCGTGAAGATATTCAGTGCTTTGGCGCATACGTTCTGAACCGGGAAACGGGTCAGGTGGAGAAATTTCTGGCAAAAACAACTTTGCTGGCAACCGGCGGCATCGGGAATATTTACCAAAGTACAACCAATCCGACGATTGCAACCGGCGACGGCATTGCCATGGCATATCGTGCAAAAGGGATTTGCGATAACATGGAATTCATTCAGTTTCATCCGACCAGTTTTTACCAGCCGGGACAAAAACCTTCCTTTCTGATTTCAGAGGCGGTGCGTGGTTTTGGCGGTGTCCTGAAAAGAGCGGACGGAAGTACTTTCATGGAGAATTATGACAGTCGCCTTTCACTTGCGCCCAGAGATATTGTAGCCCGCGCCATCGACTCGGAAATGAAGAAAAACGGCGTTGATCATGTTTATCTGGACGTTCGCCATTGCGATTACGACAAGTTTCTTGAACATTTTCCAAACATTACAGAATATTGTTTACACGCTGGAATTGATGTCAGAAGAGATATGATTCCGGTTGTGCCTGCGCAGCATTACATGTGCGGCGGGGTTAAAGTGAATGAATGGGGCAAAACAAACATTAACTTTCTGTATGCAGTCGGGGAGTGCTCCTGTACGGGATTGCACGGCTCAAACCGGCTTGCTTCCAATTCTTTGCTGGAAGCCGTTGTTTTCGGACACAGAGCTTACGAAGACACTGTCCTGAGTTATAAAAATGCCAGTATTCCGGAAAATATTCCGGAATGGGACGATTCCGGCACAACGCATCCTGAAGAACAGGTTCTGGTAACGGAAATGACGCGTGAACTGAACAGCATTATGTCTAATTACGTGGGCATTGTGCGTACAGACCGTCGTATGAAACGCGCTTACAGTCGTCTGGAACTGTTGCATCAGGAACATGAGCAACTGTATAGAGAATCCAAGGTTTCAGTTGCAATCTGTGAGCTCCGCAATATGATCTCGGTTTCTTACCTGATTATCAAAATGGCCATGGCACGAAGAGAGAATATCGGTTTGCATTACAATCTGGACAATGCCTGATTTTTTGCAAGTACGTTACGGCTTTTACGCGTAATGGCTCTTTGTAGTACATTCTGGCCTATTTTCTGACCAAGATGCGTTCCTTCTTCAACGCCGTCGCGGTAATGGATTCCGCCATAAACACGGCTTATGGAAGCATCCCAGTAAGCATCTTCAAAGGATTTGAAAGACTTGACGCCGTGCCCGTATTTCTTTTCGGTTGTGTCGGTAAAAGCAACGTTATCCCCGATCAGCTGCGTAAGCACAGTACCGCAGGCTGCTGAAATGGAACTGTGCCCGCTTACATATTCCGGAAAAGCCGGTGTTTCCAGAAATGGTCTCCAGTTCGGGTCCCAGTTGTTATTGATAACCGTTTCCGGCCGGATCCTCACCGTTCTGTATTTTTCGTCCCAGCAGGCTACAAAAGCGTCAAAAATGGCCAGTGCGCTCAATGTATACGCTTCTGTTGCTTGTATAAGATTTAGTTTTTTATCAATTGAAACCGTTTTTACAATGGCAAGCCAGTGACCGGCCGGCGTCATCTTTTTATTTGCAAACATGGCATGGCCCACGACATTGGTTACAAATGCATTGTCATCCCAGAAATAGGCCGTTGCTTTTTGTTCCTCAGTCAGTGTTTTCCCCATATTATAAACTTCCATGGCAAGCCCCATGAATTTACTGTTTTTATTCAGATCGTATTCGGCGGGTGGCGGGCACAAAAACTGCGTTACGGAATCCAGTGCAAATGTCCGGACGGTATTCCACATCGGTTCGCAGGCATCGGCGTATGTGGGCGGCGTCGGTACCCAGGTTCCGGGCTTGTTGGTTACCGTATAGCGATAACCGCGTATTTCCTTGTAATGGTCTTTGGCTGCGTGCGCCAGTACATGTTTTGCCACCGTATCGCCGTAGGCCATTGAACGTTCATATACGTCGTCCGGAATTCCCATTTTCCGGTACTTTTCAAACAGGTCTTTTTCGTAGTTATCCCACATATCGCCGGAGAAAGTCAGCGTTCTTCCAACCTGTGTAAAAGCCTTTATGCTGGCAAGCGGAAAGCAGTAAGCAGTTCCGGAATCAGGCTTGGGCGGCGCGTTGAATTTTACAAGTTGGTTTCCAAGTGATTGGTATTCAGGGTAGCCGGGAGCCAACGCTTCGTATGCAGCCAGAAAAGAATAACTGTAAATCCGGCTTGCGACCGGGGGTTTGAAAATGTCATGGATAATTACATCGGTAAGATGCGTGGTTGTTTCGTGAAATAATCCCGGATCAGCGGCTTTTGCATTGTACTCTTCGGGAGTAACATTTTTTTTGCAAGCGTACAGTGAACCGATGAAGATCAGAAAGAGTAAGCGAAATTTCATTCGTGTATGCAAAGGTGTTGGAAGTAATCAAAAAACATCGCGAATATAAGCAACAATTTTCAACTGGCTTCATTGATTTTTCAACAAGACATTTGTTTCAATCTGATTTCGTCTGTTATATACCAATTTGTTCAATAAGTAAACTAACGGCTACAAAAATCAGAATTGTCCTTTTATTTATAAAATTATTGTTATTTTTTTAGAATGCATATTCTAAAAACGGGAATGCTTTTATTTGTTAAAATTTTAATATCTTTTTGCATAATTAATCAGGTAAATTTCAGAATCTGGTACTTATCCATCAGGAATCTGTAATCAGCCAATAGGAATAAGATGGTCCGGCTTCCTTGGCCTGGTTCGATTTATAAATGCCTGAAATATTTTTTTATAACCCATTAATTTCAACTTATGTAAAAATTCTCCTTTCCAAAAACTTCATTTTTACTATTCCGGACAGGCGTTCACCTGAATCCGATGAGCGTTTATGTGCACTCCGGTGTGCCGAATCACGCAATCCAGATTTACAATTTTTTATCTCAACCTAACAATCTATTTATGAGATTTTCTACTGAACGGATATTTCGCAATCTGATGCGGAGTATTTTTTCTCTTTCCATGGTGATGGCTTCACTGGCGGGTGTATATGCCCAGAACGTCATCAAAGGGAAGGTCCAAGATGATACGGGCGTGGCACTGCCTGGTGTAAGTGTGGTCGTAAAAGGAACTACGGCTGGTACCGTTACGGATAATGACGGGCTTTATTCCATTGCTGCTGAAAAGAACGGAACACTGGTTTTTTCTTTTATCGGTTATTTAACAAAGGAAATGAGCGTTGGAAATCAGTCCAGTATGGATGTTACGCTGATTTCTGATACCAAAGCTTTGACAGAAGTAGTGGTTGTGGGTTATGGAACGGCAAAGAAAGCTACCCTTACCGGCTCGGTTACAGCTGTAAAAGGAGCGGAACTTCAGAAAGCGCCGGCTGCCAACCTTTCCAATACATTGGGTGGCCGTCTTCCGGGCGTTTCTGCCGTACAGTCCAGCGGTGAGCCGGGCTATGACGGATCAGCGATCCGTATCCGGGGTACGAACTCGCTGGGTAACAGCAATGCACTGATCGTTGTGGACGGTGTTCCCAACCGTAGCGGTGGATTGGACCGTATCAATCCTGCTGACATTGAAAGTATTTCCGTTCTGAAAGATGCCGCGGCTGCTATTTACGGTTCGCGTGCAGGAAACGGGGTAATCCTGATCACAACCAAGCGCGGAAAATCGGGCAAGCCGCAATTATCCTATGATTTCAATGTTGGATTGGCGAGGCCGACACGTACGCCTGAAATGTCCAATGCATCGGAATATGCAACAATTCGTAATGAGTTGCAGATTTATGACAACCTTCCGGTTGGACAGTGGGGAAATGCTTTGCAAGGATTCAATACGACCGGATCTTACACGAGAACAGATAATCAAAATGTGCTGACAGCAACATTCAGCCCGGAAGACATGCAGAAATTCCGTGACGGTTCTGATCCTTTGCTGCATCCGAATACAGACTGGTATAAATCAGTAATCCGCAACTGGGCGCCTCAGCAACGTCATAATGTACAATTGACAGGAGGAAGCGAAAACATCAAATACCTTGCTTCATTGGGTTATATCAATCAGGACGGATATTATGTGAATTCGGCAACAGGTTACAAGCAATATGACATGCGTGTCAATCTGGATACCAAAATCAACAAATATGTAAGCGCAAATCTTGGTGTTGCGCTGCGTGAAGAGTTCAGGCATTTTCCGAACGGCGGTGGTGCCGGTGATATTTTCCGTATGCTGATGCGCGGAAAGCCGACTGAAATCGCTATCTGGCCGGATGGACGTCCGGGTCCGGACATTGAAAACGGCCAGAACCCTGCTGTGATTACTACCAATACAACCGGTTACAACAATGACAAGAGAGATTTTGTCCAGACCAACGGAACAATTGATATTCTTATTCCGGGCGTAAACGGATTGAAAGTAACGGCAATGGCTGCGCTTGATAAGAAACTGTCACGCCAGAAATCGTTTCAGAAACCGTGGACATTGTATTACTGGGATAAAAAGTCCTTTGAAGCAGACGGCACCAGTCCGCTGCTGACCGGTTCGGTTCGTTCTACGTTCAGCGATCCGCGTTTACAGGAAAACTCTGCCCAGGAACTTTCCATTCAGCTTACGGGTCAGGTTTCCTATGAGAAATCAATCGGGTCGCATAACTTCAATGTAATGGCCGGTATCCAGCGCGAGAAAGTGGATGCTGACGGTTTCTTTGCATACCGCCGCTATTTCCTTTCACCAATTGTTGATCAGCTATTTGCGGGTGGAACGCCTGAGCAGAACATTGGAAATTACGATTTGTACAAACGTGCCCGTTTGAGCTATTTCGGCCGTGCGGGTTACAACTTCAAAGAAAAATACCTGGCTGAATTTCTCTGGCGTGTAGACGGTTCCTATGTATTTCCGAAAGACGGCCGTTTCGGTTTCTTCCCGGGTATTTCTGCCGGATGGAGAATTTCGGAAGAGGAATTCTGGAAAAACAATGTCCGTTTCGTGAACAACGTGAAACTGCGCGGATCGTGGGGACAGATGGGAGCAGAGCCCTATTTCCTCGGAACCGAAACACTTGCTGAATACCAGTATCTGTCCACAATGGGATTTGGTCAGTACGTGATCAACGATCAGGTTGCCAAAACGCTTCTTGAATCACGTGTAGCAAACAACAGCTTTACTTGGGAAGTAGCAAACAACAGCAACTTCGGTATCGAGGGAACATTGTTCCGCGATAAAGTAGCCTTTGAATTCGACTATTTTGTGAATAACCGTTCCAATATCCTGATCCCGAAAGTAGGTTCTACGCCTTCATCTGCGGGTATCGACGGCAAGCTTCCTCCTCAAAACCTTGGAAAACTGCAGAACAAAGGATGGGAATTCAAAGTTAGCTACGACGGAAGCATCAACGATTTTACGTACTCTGTCAGTGTGAACGGAGGATATGCCAAAAACCAGATCAAATACTGGGATGAAACACCGGGTGCACCATCGTATCAAAGATCAACAGGCATGCCTTACGGATCGTTTCTGGTTTATCAGTTTGACGGCGTTTTCAAGGATCAGGCTGAAATTGATGCCAATACAATCGATTACAAGCCTATTACCGGAACATTGCGCCCGGGTGACATGAAGTTCAGGGATGTTAATAATGACAACAAGATCAATGCAGATGACCGTATCCGCAGTGAAAAAGTACAGCGTCCATGGTTTACAGGCGGTGCTTCCATTAACTTGGGTTACAAAGCATTTGACTTGTCTGTGTTATTCCAGGGAGCTACGGGCGGTCTTCAGCTGGTGGGTCTGACAGAATCCGGTGACATTGGTAACTATCTGAAATACGACTACGATCACCGCTGGACCATTGACAATCCTTCCAGTGAATATCCGCGCCTTACGAACCGGAACAATGCTTATTATACCAATACCGGAACGGCAGGTTTCAATAATTACTTCCTGAAAAGCAACAATTATCTGCGTCTTAAAAACATTGAGCTGGGCTATAACCTGCCTTCGGAAATAGGCTCCAAACTAGGATTAAGCAGATTGCGGGTTTATGTAAACGGACTGAACCTTTTCACAATTGACAAGATCAAGATCTGGGATCCGGAAGCAACTACAACAAGCGGCCAATACTATCCTCAGTCAAAAATCGTTAACGCTGGTGTTCGTGTATCATTCTAAGATAAAAATCATGAAATTGAATTTTAAAAATATAATTGTCATTGCTGCACTGATTACCGGAGGTTTATCTTCCTGCGACACGGAATTTCTGGACGTAACGCCGCCGAGCGAGATTGCAAGCGAGCAGGTCTGGACCGACGGCGCACTTTCAGAGGCCTTTGTTACCGGTATTTACTCCGGTCTTCAGCAGGGTGGTTTCAGCGAGCAGATGCTGGCTTCGCTCACCGACGAAGCGGTTTTCACGCATACGGGCCGCAACATCAACACGGTCAACGAAGGAAGTCTGAGCCCTTCCAACCTGGGCTGGGTGGACGATACCTACGGATGGAGCCCGATGTACCAGCGCATACGCTCGACCAACATCGCGATCCAGAACCTGAAAACAGCCACTTTCACCGATGAGACGCTGAAAAGCAGGCTGATGGGCGAGGCTTACTTTCTGAGGGCCTACTACTACCAGCAGCTGGTGCGCTACTACGGTTCTGTCCCGCTGATCACCAAGGTATATGATTTGAACGAGGATTATGCCGTGGCCCGCAACACCTTTGAGGAATGTGTGAGCTTCATTGTGAGCAATGCCGACAGTGCGGCCATGCTGCTGGAAGGCAAGACGCTGGTTAAAGGCCGTGCGACCAAAGAAGCTGCGCTGGCACTTAAATCCCGTATCCTGTTGTATGCGGCCAGTGATTTGCACGACATCCCGACTGCGAAGGCCAAGTCCAGCGTGATCGCTGCTTATGCCAAGCCTGAGTTTCTGGGGTATCTTTCCGGCGACCGCAAGGCACGCTGGCAGGCTGCACAGGCCGCAGCCAAGGCGGTCGTGGACCTGACGGCGAGCCGGGGCTACAAGCTGAACCTGACTGCGCCGGTAAGTGCTGCGGAAGGCAAGCTGAACTACATCTCCATCTCGATGGGGGGCGGAAGCACAGACAAGACCTTGGACGCATCGGCCGGAAACGAGATCATCTTTGGCCGCTACTTTACGCCGAGTTTGAGCGAAGGTGCACGCCAGACGGGTCTGAACAACGGTCCGAACGGCTACCACAACTGGGCAGGCAACACACCGATCGGCCTTCTGGTGGATGACTACGAGATGATGGACGGAACGCCATTCAACTGGACCAACCCGGTTGAGAAAGCCAGTCCTTACGCCAACCGTGACCCGCGTTTCTATGCCACGGTGCTCTATG
>NZ_VCEI01000026.1 GCF_005860765.1 Dyadobacter sediminis
GACCTTCCGAGGTTAGCAGAAAGTATAGCTTATCACCATCTCTTTTGAGGAGGTGGAAGGAAAAATATTTGGCAAGCGGCAAGGACGGCCTTCGGGATTCTTATCCACGAGTTGATCCGCAAGTACGCATCTTAGAAGAGGAAAACGAACGCTTGAAGCGCATAGTAGCCAAGCAAGCCCTCGAACTAGAGGTAAAAAGTGAGCTGCTAAAAAAAACTCCTATCGGACCCAGGAAAAGATAGCTGTCATGACTCAATATCAGCAATCTACAACGCGAAAAGAGCTGTGTAAGTGGTTAGACTTACCGCGTAGCATATCTTATTACAAAGCTCGGAATGGCAAGCCAGGAGCAAAAGCCAGTCAGGTAACGATGAAGCTGGATGGCTCTTTGGTACCTAACGAAGATGTCGTAATTCACATTAGAAAGCTTATTGATACTGAATTTAACGCGTTTGGATATGAGTATGCTACGCACGAATTAAAAAAAGATTACCTGATCAATAAGAAGAAGGTGTACCGGCTTATGCTTGCCAATGGCCTTTTATTGAACAAAATGATTCGACCCAGCGGAAAGCGTGAATTTGTTCAATTTCGTCGTATTGAGGCTAGTAAGCCACTAGAATACTTGTGTTGGGATATTAAATATGTTTGGGTCCATGGTGAACGTCGCAATTACTATTTGCTGTGTATTTTGGACGTTTATACTCGTAAAATTATTGATTGGCTGTTCCAAGGCAGCATTCGGCAGCTTGATTTGATAAACTTGCTTCGTCGGGTTAATCAATACTATCAGTTGCAAGGTGTAATATTACGTAATGATAACGGCAGCCAATTCATCTCCCACAAGGTTCGCAATTTTTTAAAGAATTCGGATGTAAAGCAGCAATTCACGCATGTAGCAACGCCAGAAGAGAACTCTTACATCGAGGCTTTTCACAGTATTTTAGAACGTGAAGTAATTGAACGTAACCAATTTGACAGCTATTACGATGCCAAAGACACAATTCAGCGTTTCATCAAACATTACAATGAAAGTCGCCTGCATCGTTCAATCGGTTTCGTGACGCCCCAACAAAAGTGGGATCAAGCAATGGTTTGTGACACAACTATTATTGAAAAAGTGTCCAACTTATAAGGGGTCAAGACAA
>NZ_VCEI01000027.1 GCF_005860765.1 Dyadobacter sediminis
ACTATGCCCATCCGGAATTGGGGCATGATCCTGAATCAGTTTTTGACTATTTTTGAAAATAGGGTCAGGCTATAAGCTTCGCCCAA
Organism: Dyadobacter sediminis; assembly: GCF_005860765.1. Classification (GTDB taxonomy): domain Bacteria; phylum Bacteroidota; class Bacteroidia; order Cytophagales; family Spirosomataceae; genus Dyadobacter; species Dyadobacter sediminis. Next base: position 87 of record NZ_VCEI01000027.1, read on the forward strand.
CCCCGATTCAAAAGTTTACACAGTTAATGCGATAGTCCCTTAAAACATGAAAAATGGTGGGAATTTCTTCCGACCATGACTGGTTTTAACTCCCATTTAAACCTTAAACAGATTTTGAGATAGTGTCCAGCAGGGTAGGGCTGCACAATATTTTTATCATATGTACTTATGAACACTGTACGGCATTCATTCAAGCATATAATTAAATGCTCTTCAAGAAATCTGCTTCGCACAAAATTTCAATCTTCGCACCGTTTTGTATCATTTTAACCGCCTTTACCTGTTTAGTGCTCATTCCTTCCTCTCCAACCACTCTGTAGTCTTGTTGGCCAACTATTAAAAAATCTGTTTCTTTAGTTACACCACCGCCAAGAACTCCGCCTAAATCTGCTATGATTTGCTGTGCATCCCCGCGTACCATGGAAGACAAGGTGCCCGTAAATACGACAGTTCTTCCATGAAAGATGCTTTCAGGATTGTGTTTGGCGGGATCTCCAGTAATTTTGGAAAGGTCTTTCGGTTTATAGACTCTCTTAGTCTCGCAAGGTCTATACCCTCCTATATATAACTCTCCGACAGATGTTTTTAGCTTTTCAGGAAAATCATCTATGGAGGCTACTCCAGCAATTTTAAATGCTCGTAATGAGAGTTCTGCAGTGGCCCGGCTATCAGCTGCCGCGCGATGATGTTGTCTTGACCCCTTATAAGTTGGACACTTTTTCAATAATAGTTGTGTCACAAACCATTGCTTGATCCCACTTTTGTTGGGGCGTCACGAAACCGATTGAACGATGCAGGCGACTTTCATTGTAATG
>NZ_VCEI01000029.1 GCF_005860765.1 Dyadobacter sediminis
TTAAGCCTGCCGCTAGCGTTCATCCTGAGCCAGGATCAAACTCTCCATTGTAAATGTTGTTGTGGCTGCTGTCAAATCCAATCCATAACAGATCTTCCCTAACAGCGCCGAATTCTCCTAAACAAATCTCCTTGTTTTGCTCTCTTCATCATGTCAAAGAACTTGGCCCTGATTGCCTCAGAACTGATGGCCTTGCCGCTCGCAACACCCGTTATTTCCCGATTGGGAGTGCAAAAGTGCAACTTTAACCTTTTATACGCAAGTGCAGAACCAAAATATTGCTGAACTTTTTTCAAGATATTTCCTAACCCGTTGATAATCACATTTATTTAACGGAAAAGTTTTTCTAAAAACTTTCAAAAACCTCACAGATGCTTCCCAAAGACCTTCCAAATACCAGCTTTGAGCCGATCCGTTCTTTATAGACGAAAGTATTCCAGCACATGCATCTTTAACAGGTTTTCCTGCTTTAGGATGTCTCCAACAGGCAAGGCACGGTTTAAACGATAATGCGGCCAGCCGTCTCTGTCGGTATATTCACAGAGCTTTGAAATAACAGCTATTATTTTGCCTCTAAAACTTTTTGTCTTACTTGCTTTGGCAATTTTCCAAATCCGGATACGGAACAGCTATTTTCGAACTAAGCTTGATATTGTTGATCTGGCAGTGATCAATGTGTATTACAGGATTGTTTGCTAACCGGAATCGATTTGAATAAAATCATGTATGTAGCCCGTATATGTTATAAGCAGTACTTTTTTCTGACAAGCCAGAAAATTACCGGCTTCCAACATTGACTGATTTCGGGAAATGCACAATTTAAAATGACCTTGCAAATTTTACGAGAAAGTGGATAGACCACATTTATCGTATTCCATTAAAGAACCATCAACCTAATTCTTCCAAGTAACTTTTTTAAATACGATCGACTTATAACCATTAAACTCATACAAAATCCCCAGGTTTCTTTTCCCTATTTGTACCAGATCCGAATACGCCGTGTAATCCTTCTCGCCGTTTTTGCTTTTGTCCACTACATAACTCTGGGTCCAGGTATTTCCGTCGTCAAAGCTGATCCTTATTGTAAGGTTGTCACGTTCCTGAGTGTGGGCTGCGTTTGAGAATGCGAGCATGCTGTATTTTTTGTTTTTACCAATGGTCAGGATGCTTCCTTCGCAAACCGGATCGGGCAGGTTATGATCAAAATAAGTAGTATCCCATTTTACGCCACCATCGCTGCTTACCGCCACGATGCGTGCCCGTACATCTCCTTTTTGGTTTCTTGCATTGAACATAACTCTGCCTCCTGAAATTTCTGCGGCTGTGGATTCATTGGATCCTTCGAAAGAAATCGTTTCACTTAGCTTGAATGTCTTCCCATGATCATCGCTGTAAAATCCATGCGCCTGGTAATCCGTAGCTTTTGCTTTGGGCTCGCCGGCTGAATGGTTGGCTGCAATATAGATCCTGCCTTTAAATTGTCCCTCGTTTATTTGCATACCGTGTCCGGGCGTGTTGGCGTAACTCCTCCAATCCTCATTAAAATTGTAGTCTGCATTCACATCGGGCATTTTCGGTTTGTGAACCTGCAACGTAATGTTGACAGGCTCGCCCCAGGTTGCGCCTGCATCCGCCGAGGTTTTATACCAAACCTCGCGCAGTCCTTTCCCTTTTCTTACTTCGCCTTCGTGGTTATTTCCTGTATTGAAAAACAAAAACAATCTTCCTTTTGGAAATGCCGGATCACTCAGATCAAACACAGGAGCCGGATTTCCGGCCTGAAGCTTGTCATAACCGGCTATCACCTGAGATGCCGACCATGTTTTGCCTTTATCTTTGCTGCGTTTCATGACAATGTCAATGTCACCAAAATCTCCGCTTCCGGCCACCCTACCCTCGGCAAATGCCAGCAAGTCACCATTTGGCGCACGCACGATGGCGGGAATACGAAACGATTTGTAACCTTCGGTGCCAGAAACAAAAACAGGCGTCTGCGCCTGAACGGTAAATTGGCAAATCAGAAATGCAATCAGGGTTAATTTTACAATCTTCATGCTTAACCGCTCTGTTTTTCAATTTTAAAAATGTTGTTTTCTCCTTCCTTTTTAACCTGCTCCTGCACCGGCTGCACACAATGCCAATCGTGTTTTGGCAAATGGAACAAGTCTTCAAATAAATTTTTTGACAGTAGCTACGCCTTCATCGCCATGCAGGTAATCAACTCATTCGTCGTTTTCCTGATCGGAAAAGCGGTAGCAACTCCAGTTATGCACCATCGTATGCCATCTTACTTATTTCCTGTCCTGCGCAAGCATATAAGCCAAAAGCATGGCAATACTTACTTTATCATGCAATCACCGGAACTTCATATTCTGCCCGTTTTTCTGCACCAGTTTACCATATATATTTAAATTAAACATCCCGCCAAACTCTTTATCTCAGCTACGCTTCCCTTATATAATCAAGCATTTTGCAGCCAAATGCAATCCGATGCGGATCATTAATCTATTTTGGTATGATCTGGCATTATATTTAAAATAATGGTCTTATATTGGAAAAATGCGACCTTGCCTCCGGCGGCGCATAATGAGCCTAAGTACCGGATCCGGAGACCATCAAATTCTAAATCAATGCGCTGATGACTTTTAATGGAAAAAATATACTTGTTGTAGGTGGAAGCTCCGGCATTGGTTTGTCACTGGTTAAATTCTTATTCGGAAACGGTGCGTCGGTTTATGTGATTTCACGGTCAAAGCCAGCCGATCTTCCCGAAAGTGTTTCACACTTGCAAGCCGATGTGACTGGTGATCTTGAAGCAATCAGCAATTTTTTACCGGAACAACTGCATGGTCTGGTTTATTCTGTTGGCAGCATTAACCTGAAACCATTCAACCGCCTTACGGCCGACGACTTTTTGAATGATTACCGCATTAATGTACTGGGTGCTGCGCAAATTATTCAGCATGCCATGAAACAATTGAAGAATGCGGCAGGTGCTTCCGTAGTGTTGATCAGTTCTGTCGCGGCCAATACCGGACTGCCTTATCACGCCAGTATATCAGCTGCCAAAGGTGCCGTGCAGGGATTGGCTATTTCGCTGGCCGCTGAGCTGGCCGGCCAGAAGATCCGGGTTAATTTAGTGGCGCCTTCACTCACCGATACACCCATGGCCCAAAATCTGCTGAGCTCGCCCGAAAAACGCGAAGCATCTGCAAAAAGGCATCCGCTTGCCAAATACGGGCAGCCAGAGGATATCAGCAAAGCCATCGCATTTTTGTTATCAGATGACAGCAACTGGATAACCGGCCAGATCATCGGCGTTGACGGAGGCCTGAGCAGACTGAAAACCGTTTGATATGGGTACCTATATAAAGAGCGCGCAGATTGCTGAAATATTGGCCGACGATGTGCTCCTTGGCCAGGATGGCATCGTTGATCCTATTCAGGCTGAAATCATAATCGTAGCTAGATTGAACTTGTATTTTTTATCGCAGTCTATTGGCCGGTTGGCATACGCCAGGACTAATATTGAGCCACTTGAACTGAATCAGCCTTATTAAACGCCATGGAAGATAATTTGGATGTCATCATCATCGGTGCGGGGTTAGCAGGATTGACAGCCGCAAAATTGTTAAAGGCTGCTGGAAAATCAGTCAAGATACTCGAAGCTTCCGACCGGCCGGGCGGCCGGGTAAGAACGGAGGAAGTTGATGGTTTTCTGCTGGACAGAGGATTTCAGGTTTTGTTGACCGCCTATCCCGAAACGAAAAGGTTCCTGGATTATGACGCTCTTGAATTGCAAAATTTCGATCCCGGCGCATTGATCCTAAATGAAACCGGTACCACAAAAATCGGGGACCCGCTTCGGCAGCCCGGCGCATTGATCAGCACGCTTGCATCATCCGCAGGAACATTGGCCGACAAATTCCGTATGCTTGGATTGAAGTTAAAACTGACCGGTAAAAGCATTGACGAAATTTTTGCCAGCGATGAAGCGACCACTTTGGCCTATCTGAATGACCAGGGATTTAGTCAGCGAATGATCAGCCAGTTTTTTAAACCCTTTATGTCCGGAATTTTTCTGGAAAATCAATTGAGCACTTCGAGTCGGATGTTTGAGTTTGTATTCAAAATGTTCAGTCAGGGCAATGCGGCTGTTCCCGCCGGAGGAATGGGTATGATACCAATTCAGTTAGCCAAGGGACTTGCAACCAACGAGATCGTTTTTGATCAAAAAGCAGTGTTTATCGATGGCAATAAAGTAACAACAGATTCCGGGCAAATTTATAAAACAACAAGTATTCTCATTGCAACGGATCAGCTTGAAGTGCCGGGCCCGTTTTCGCGAACACCCTCTTCTTATCATTCAGTTACCAACATGTATTTTACAGCAGGCCACAAACCTTATGCGATGCCATTGATTGCTTTAAACGCATTGCCAGAGAAATTGGTAAACAACATGGCAGTGATGAACCAAATTGCTCCCCAATATTCTAAGAATGGTGATGCTTTAATTTCTTTATCGCTGATCGGAGACCATTCCGGCACAGATGATTCCAAACTGCAATCCGAAGTATTACATGAAATGCAAGCATGGTTTCCGCATGCTACGCAATGGAAGCATTTAAAAACATTTCATATAGGCTACGCACTACCGAACGATGACAAGGTGACTGGCGACCTGAGTCCTCAGGCAAACCGGCTAAATGAGGAATGCTTCATTTGCGGAGACTATCTCATGAACGGCTCGATCAACGCCGCGATGAAAAGCGGGAGACTGGCAGCAGAGGCGATTATTATCAGCCGGAACTAGTTTCTAGATTAAAATCATACGAGCTTATCCATGAACTGATCACATAGACCGGCTAATTGTTATCTATATCCGTATACGAAGTTTTACATTGCAAAAGCATTGGAAACTACGTCATTGCCAGTAGTCAAAGCTATTTGTGTCAGCATGTTCTAATATGTACATTCCCAAACCAATGGTAGCTAGATGATCCTCGCCAATGATAAGCCGCATGGAGCAGCTCTAAATTGACGCTATCAATTACTTCGTTGACGACCTGGCGAGCAAGGTCTTTAGAAATTAACTTATTTAAACAGGGAGGAAGCAGCATTAATTGCTGCTGATAGAGCTTAAAGGTTGGTTGTTGCCTGACAATCAGTCATGTAGCGCTATTAACTGAAAATAACCAATTCTACGAAATAATGGCAAGGCTATAAATGAAAAAGAAGCTGCCTTATTAAGACAGCTTCTTCACTTTAAGGCTCCCGAAGCTGGGCTCGAACCAGCGACCCTCTGATTAACAGTCAGATGCTCTAACCGGCTGAGCTATTCGGGAATCGATATCCGGTTATGTACTCGAATTGTGGTGCAAATCTAAGAATTCAACTTATACAGTGCAAGTATAATTTTAAAAAATTATCAGCTTTGAACCTGCTGAAGTATTAACTCCTTGACTCTCTTGGCATCTCCCTTTGTAAAATTATTGATAATAATTTCCGGCCGCATTCTCGGAATGACTCTTATGGTTGAAAAGAACATGCCGCTCTCGATCTCCACTCCTGAAATGTCACTATAGAAGACAAAGTTGTCCGAACTCTTGAAAAGTTTCTTGATTGTAAATGTTACGCCTTTCTCTCCAAATGTTACTTCGTCCGGAAAAAATGGATTCATTAATCCGCTGGCGCTGTATTTTTCGTTCATATAGTTTGGATTATACGTTATGGTTTGAAGTTATAAAGGTACATACACAACTTTTTTGGTCTCAAAAAATTCTTCATCAAAGAAACCGGAAAGCTCATATATCCGCGCTTTTTCTTTAAGCTCCGACAATTCTTCTGTAAGATCGCCTCCTTTCAGGTACAAAATGCCATTCTTAAGCGGATGAAAAGAATTTCTGCTGATGTTCTTTTTAACCCAGCCTACAAACGGTGCCATGCGGGTAACAGCCCTGCTGACAACAAATTCATAGGAATCATCCAGTTTTTCAGCTCTTACCTGCTCGGCTTTTACATTGTCCAGTTCGAGCGCCTGCACAATTTCCTGAACTACTCTGATTTTTTTGCCAATGCTGTCAACCAAATGAAACTGCGCCTTTGGAAAAAGGATGGCAAGTGGTATTCCCGGAAAACCTCCGCCGGTTCCTACATCAAGAATGCTTGTGCCGGACTTAAATTCCAGAACCTTAGCAATTCCGAGTGAATGAAGTATGTGCCTTTCATAAAGCGTTTCGATATCCTGCCGGGAAATTACATTCACACGTGCATTCCAGAATTGATACAACGCTTCCATTTCCCCGAACTTATCGCGTTGCTTGCTGGAAAGATCAGGAAAATATTTATTAATCAGTTCCATGATTTACGCGGTTTTCTATTGATCAAAGTCAAAAATCCAAAAATGAGATAATACATAAACAAGGCGAAATCCATCAACAGCAAACTAGCGCTTTCTACTGTTTTATTAAGTTTGTTATTGATGAAATTTAAAATCAGCCACTGAACCAGCCATTTGATCCCGAACGCTGCAACAAGTATTTCTATAAAAAACAGGTTACTTGTCAGTATGCCTGCTATCAATACAGCAATTCCCGTAATCCATACTGCTATATGTGCGCCTGAAAGCAGACCAAGCAATAGCTTGTTGCGCATTTTGTAATATTTACTGACGGCAAGATGGCGCTGTTTTTGCCGGTACCAGGTTTTCCAGGTGCTTTTAGGCTCCGAGTAAATAAAGGAATCTTCTTCTATAGATATGTCGGTGTTGGAGCCCGTAGAGACTTCGTTCAGAAATATGTCGTCATCACCGCCGAAAACATGCTTGTGCCTGTAAAATCCCTTGTTTGCAAAAAATAACGACTTCTTGTATAAAATGTTCCGGCCAACACCCATATAAGTAAAGCCTGCAAGGGCAAAGGACAAGTATTGAACCGCAGCATAAAACGTTTCACACCGTATAAACCAGTTCAGCAATCCCTTTTGCTTGATATAGGGTGAAAACCCGAGCACAATGTCTTTATTTTCACTGACTCTGGACGTCATGGCAGTAATCCAGTGTGTGGAAACCGGCCGGCAGTCCGCGTCTGTCATCAATACAATCGGAAACTTTGCCTGTTTCATTCCAACTGTGAGTGCGTATTTCTTCGGCGTTATGTGCGTAAATTCATCATTGATGCGGATGTAGCGGATGTGTTTCCATTTAGTGATATTTTCCCTGATGAACTGTTCGCTTCCGTCATCCGAACGGTCATCCAGCATGATAACTTCAAATTCGGGGTAATCCTGAATGTCAAGCAGCGGAATCAGCTGCTTCAGATTTTCCAGCTCATTCAAGGCGCAAACGAGGATGGTAACGCCGGGCCTTGTATTTCCGTAATTAGCTCCTTTACTGTAAAACGCAAGTCTTGTGAAAAAAAAGAGATAATAGAATAACTGAATAAAAACAAACGCCCCCAGCGCATAGAGTAAAGAGTAAGCCACAATAGAAGAGAGTTGTAAAATTTTATCATATTCCTTGCAAATATACTGTCATTGTCAGGAATGTTAGAGACCTTCATTCTATTTTTGCACCTCAGTATTCAAAACCGTTAAATGAAGTTTACATTACAAGTTGAAGATTCCCAGTCCAAAGCAAGAGCCGGCTTTATTGAAACGGATCACGGGACGATTCAGACACCTATATTTATGCCTGTCGGAACAGCCGGAACAGTAAAGGCGGTTCATCAGCGGGAATTAAAGGAAGACATCAAGGCCCAGATCATACTGGGCAACACGTATCATCTGTATCTGAGGCCGGGCCTTGACATTCTTCAGAAAGCAGGCGGATTACATGCTTTTAACGGCTGGGATCGGCCCATACTGACCGACAGCGGCGGTTATCAGGTTTATTCGCTTGCCGGCACGGGGAGGAAAATCAACGAAGAAGGTGTGGTATTTAAGTCACACATTGACGGGAGCGTACACAACTTTACACCGGAATCCGTAATGGACATCCAGCGCATTATCGGTGCCGATATTATGATGGCATTCGACGAATGTACACCGTATCCCTGCGACTATTCCTATGCACGGAGTTCTATGGAAATGACGCACAGGTGGCTTCAACGATGCTGTGCAAGATTTGACAGTACCGAGTCACTATACGGCTACAGCCAGACACTTTTCCCGATTGTACAAGGAAGTGTTTATAAAGATCTTAGAAAACAATCTGCGGAAAGGATTGCATCCTTTGAACGAGAAGGAAATGCGATCGGCGGATTGTCCGTAGGCGAGCCGGCCGAGATCATGTACGAACTTACGGAAGTAGTCTGCGACATTCTTCCGAAGAACAAACCGCGCTATCTGATGGGTGTCGGAACGCCGGCGAATATTCTGGAAGGCATTGCTCTGGGCGTTGATATGTTCGATTGCGTGATGCCGACGCGGAATGCGCGGAATGGCATGATTTTTACAACCGAAGGTGTAATAAACATCCGTAATGAAAAATGGAAAGACGATTTGTCGCCCATTGATGCAGGACTGGGCGGATATGCAAGTACATTTTATAGTAAAGCATATCTGAGGCATCTGGTTAAGTCCGACGAGATGCTGGGCGCGCAAATTGCCAGTGTTCATAACCTGACATTTTATTTATGGCTTGTTAATACAGCAAGAGAAAAGATTATAGAAGGCAGTTTCTTGAGCTGGAAAAAGGAAATGGAAAAAAAATTAATTCAACGGCTTTGAAAGTTCACAAAAGCAAGTTTCTTTCGGGCAATAATTGAATTAATTAGTAGGAAAATTTCTCATTTGTGTCAACATAAGTTGATAAAATGATATTGTTAACCTATTTTTGTGCGCACTAGGTATTTGGTTCATGTATGTTTGGCCATGAAATAATTATATAATTTTACTCATAATTGACTATTGATCAATCCTAGTTAATCTTAATAACGCTAACTTGAATAGTATGAAAAAAGTATCCCAGTTGATTTGTTCGTTTGCTTTGGGGTCGATGATGGCACTGCCTTCATTTGCACAGCCACTAGAGCAGCCGAATTCTCCGGATTACAATCCAAAAGCAACCTATGATGGTCCTTACAAATTGAACACATGGTCAATTTCCGCACACTTCGGCCCGTCCATGTTCTTTGGAGATTTAAGAGAATATGACTTTTGGCCAGTTACTAAAACAAGTTCTGACAGCCATAAGGAATCCGGTACTTTTCAGGGTGGCCTTACCATAAACAAACAACTTTCATACTTGTTCGGAGCGCGTCTTGACGGTTCAATCGGTAACCTAAGAGGTATGAAACGTCGTAACTACAATCGCTATTTTGAAGGTGATTATTTCGATGTTTCTCTTGCCGGAACAGTAAACCTTAAAGGTCTTCTGATGGGACCTAATAAAATGAAGCGCTGGAAAGTAGATGCGTATGTGGGTGTCGGACAGATTTTTTACGATGCTACTGCTTACGATCTTACAGGCGGTATCAAACTTCGTGAAACAGGTAAAAAGAATGACTGGATCATTCCTACCGGTTTGAATATCAATTATGAAGTTTCCAAGAGATTTGATATCGGTCTTGACTTTCGTTTAAACCATACAAACTCCGATTATCTGGATGCAACTTACGGAGGTGATTACGACAGAACTCCCAACAGCTTTGTAATTGAAGATCAAAAGACTTCCCGTAAAGGAAATTCAGAACTGGACAGCTACGGATACGGATCTATTCAGTTAACTTACAAGCTTGGTAAAAAAGCATTGAAAGTTGCTAAAACAGACGGCAAATGGGATTACAAACCGGAAGAAGGGTATTATCACCTGCGTTACACAGATCCTAAAGTGCTGATCAAACCGCCAAAAATTCTCACGCTGGAAGAAATGGATTCGGTTGCAAAAGCAAACCGCCCGGAAGATATCGATCCAAGATTATTGCTTGATACCGATGGTGATGGTGTTTCCGACTTCTTCGATAAAGAACCGAATTCACCTGCAGGAAGCGTAGTAGACGGTAGCGGACGAGTTCTTGACTTTGATTCTTACGTTAAAAATGCACTTGCAACAGGTGCTGCATGCAGCGAGATCTTTGCAAACGTGATGTTTGATACTGATAAAAATACCATTAAGCCTGAATACGAAGAAATGCTTAAGAATGTAGCAGCACTGATGAACAAAAACGGATGCCGTCTGCAACTTGCTGGCCATACTGATCGCCGTGCATCTGACCGCTACAATATTGCATTGTCTCGCCGTCGTGTGGATGCTGTTAAGGATTACCTTGTTAATCAGGCCGGCCTTACAGATCCTAGCAAAGTTATCGTTGACTACTTCGGATCATTCAAGCCAATCGCTGACAGCGGAAGACGTGAAGGTCTTCAGAAAAACCGTCGCGTAGAACTTAAATTACTTCCATAGTATTTGAAGTACTTCCAAAGAGAAAGGCTCCCAATCGGGAGCCTTTCTCTTTTCTGAAGCAAGAAAATTCATAAAAGCTGAGATAGAAAAAATTGTTATTGTCAAATTTTAAAAACTGAAACCTAGAATTGATGAAAGAATACGATTACCTTATTGTAGGTGCTGGCTTATGGGGATCTATATTTGCACACGAAGCAAACAAGAGAGGCAAAAAATGCCTTGTCATTGACCGCAGAACACATACAGGCGGAAACATTTATTGTGAGAATGTAGAAGGAATTAATGTTCACAAGTATGGTGCTCATATTTTCCATACGAATGATAAAGAAATATGGGACTATGTAAATTCATTTGTCGAATTTAACCGGTATACCAATTCACCTGTTGCCAATTTCAATGGTGAACTGTATAATCTTCCGTTCAATATGAACACATTTTACCAATTATGGAAGGTTAAAACACCGGAGGAAGCAAAAGAAAAAATCCGTCAGCAGGTTGAAGAAGCTGGTATTACAGATCCGGAAAACCTGGAAGAACAAGCTATTTCACTTGTAGGAACCGATATATACCAGAAACTGATCAAAGCTTATACGGAAAAGCAATGGGGAAGAAAGGCTACGGAACTACCGGCTTTTATTATTAAGCGTCTGCCAGTTCGTTTTACATTTGATAATAATTATTTCAACGATCGTTATCAGGGAATTCCTATTGGTGGTTACAATAAATTGACAGAAGGTTTGCTGAAAGATATTGAAGTACGAACCGGCGTTGACTTTTTTGAGAACCGTGAGGAATTTACAAATATGGCCGAAACAATTGTTTATACCGGGCCGATTGACGAATATTTCAGCTTCCAGTTTGGCCAGCTTGAATACAGAAGCCTCAGATTCGATAACCAGTTATTGGATCAGGAAAATTATCAGGGTAATGCGGTTGTAAACTACACAGATGGAGAAACACCGTTTACCCGTATCATCGAACACAAACATTTCGAGTTCGGGACACAGCCCAAAACCGTTATTACACACGAGTACCCGCAGGAATGGGTGAAAGGAGCGGAACCATATTATCCTGTAAACGATGATAAAAATACTGCTGTTTTCAATCAGTACAAAGATCTGGCTGCTCAGGAAGAAAATGTCATATTCGGCGGCCGGCTGGCAGAATACCGCTATTATGATATGCATCAGGTAGTTGGCTCTGCATTGAAAAAGGTAAAGACTCACTTTATCTGATCTGTTTTTTCCTGCTTTTAAAAATCCTTGTCCGACAGCTGCATTACGGTCAAGGATTTTTTTATTTTTTCAGCTATCGTGTTACTTCATTTACAAACCTGCGTCTAAACCGTATATTCATTTTAACGGTAGTATGCAGAGGAAATACTTGGAGGAAGTTACCAATACAAAGGCGGACATATCCGGCGCTTTTTCCCATGTCCTCTTTTTGCATACGATCTGGCATTATCGATTCTGGGTCCTGATTTCAGTAGCTTTTTCCACAAGTGCAGCATGGATTTATCTGAGATATGCAACACCTCAATTTCAGGTTACAGCTTCTATTCTGATCAGAGATGATTCAAAAGGAACGCAGCTCGGTGATAAAACCCTTGAAAATCTTGGCTTTTTTACACCTGAAAGTAACGTTGACAATGAAATAGAAGTGTTGAAAAGCAGAACATTAATGGAAAGTGTCATCAATGATTTACAGCTTTACACGCAGTATCATGCATCAGGACGAATAAAGACTACAGAGCTTTACGAGAAATCCCCTTTTCAACTCACATTTCTGAATCATAAAGAAGATCCGGCCGGTAAAAAGAATGTTTCAACCTACGATGTAAGCCTTGGTAATAAAAACCGGTTTATACTTTCCGGCCATTCTGTTCATATTAATGGCACCTTTGGAGATACGGTTTGTCTTCCGCAAGGTAAAGCCATACTTGACAGAACAATCCAGCCCTTTGCTGCGGAGGATAAATATGCCATAACCGTTTCGGATAAAGACCAGCTTGTTGAAAAGTACAGCAAAGGACTTTCTGTCTCGGCAACCAACAAAATGGTAAGTATGGTTAGTTTTTCATTGAATGAAGTACTTCCGGCAAAAGGAGAAGCCATTCTTGAAAGACTGATTTCAAATTACCTGCAGGCAAGTATTCACGACAAAAACCGTATGGCCGATAGCACACTGGCCTTTATCAATCAAAATCTTGATGAAGTTTCCCGTGAACTGACCAGCATCGAGAAACAGATTGAACATTTCCGAAGAGCTAATCATCTGACTGACAAGGATGAAAATGTAAGGCAACTGCTTGTAAGATCGGACAGATATACATTGGATCGAAATAACCTGTCAATCCAGATGAAGGTTGTACGGGCATTGCAAACCTATTTGGGTGAACGCCCGGAAAGCATTGTTCCTTCTTCACTTGTACTGAAAGATCCTACTTTTACCGCGTTGGTTCAAAAATACAATGAACTGCAGCTTGTTCGTCGAGGAACACTGATGAGTATGGAAGAAACACATCCTTCCGTTCAGTCCATGAATGCACAACTTGATCTGCTGCGAACCGATTTACTTGCAAGTATCAATGCACAGTTTCAGGATATCCAATTCAGCCTTTCCGGAATAGACCTTTTGAATAATGATTTTCAGGAAAAGCTGGACCGGGTTCCGGCACAAGAACGCATTTTTCTGGAATATGCAAGACAACAGCAAATAAAGCAGGATTTATATATCTATTTATTAAAGAAACGTGTAGAAACTGCTATTTCCAAATCCTCTACATTGGCCAATGCCCAGATTATTGATGCACCCAAATCAGGTTCCGAACCGGTTAAGCCAAACAAACAACTTGTATTGCTCATGTCAGGTTTTATCGGGCTTGGATTTCCAATTGCTGTTTTGCATCTCAAAGATATACTAAATGATAAAATCAGATCCAGATCAGAACTGACCGCCTATGTAGAAGCGCCTGTCCTGGCAGAAATTGGTCATGTTAACCAGATCGGCTCTAATATGGTAGAAACACAAAACTTAAATCCGGTTGCAGAACAATTTCGTGTTTTACGTACCAATATTCAATTCGTATCAGCATCCGGTGAGGTAAAAACCATACTCCTGACTTCCAGTATGGGTGGAGAAGGAAAATCATTTATAGCCATAAATCTCAGCCATTCACTGGCGATGGCAGGGAAAAAAGTCATTTTGCTTGAACTTGATTTGAGAAGGCCAAGACTGGCAGCTTACCTGAATCTAAAAACCAACGGATTCACAGACTATGTCATTTCCGACACGGAACTTAATGACGTCATACAACAAAGCAGAACACAACATCAATTCGACGTTCTTACATGCGGAACCCAGCCTCCGAATCCGTTCGAAATGCTTGCCATTCCAAAGGTTAAAACAATGATTTCCCGATTGAAAGATGAATACGATTATATCATTCTGGATACGCCTCCTGTCGGCCTGGTTGCCGATGCACGGATGCTGAGCGAATTCGCAGATTTATGCATCTATGTTGTGCGTCAGCAATTTACATTCAAGCATCAAATGGAGACGATCCGGGAAATATATGAAAGCAAACAACTGCCCGGGTTTTACCTGGTCCTTAATGATGTCAGAGCAATGCCAGGTTATGAAAATACATATGGCTATCACCAGCAGCAGAAAAGTCCGTTTTTTATCAAAAACAGCATGTGAGCATTTAACTTTTATCGGCCACTAAATTGTATGGGTAAAATCTATCTCATTGCAGAAATCGGGCAGGCACATGAAGGAAGCCTGGGACTTGCTCATTCCTATATAGATGCACTGGCAACAACCGGTGTAAATGCGGTGAAATTTCAGGTCCATATTGCAGAAGCAGAAAGCAGTATTTACGAGCCATTCCGCACTGAATTTTCCTGCGAAGATAAAACCAGAATGGACTACTGGAAACGAATGCAGTTTTCCAAGGAACAATGGGCCAGTTTAAGAAGGCATTGTGATGAAAAAAAGCTGGACTTCATTGCAAGCCCGTTTTCCATTATGGCCATTGAATTACTGGAAAGTATTGATACGCGGAAATATAAAATCGGCTCAGGTGAAATGGATAATTTTCTGATGCTTGACAAGATAACCGGTTTGAAAAAGCCTGTTATTTTATCATCCGGAATGAGCTCGATTTCCGAGTTGGATCATACCATAAATCATCTGAAGAATAGAAATTTGGACTTATCTCTTCTGCAATGCACTTCCTCCTATCCTGCTGAACCGCATCAATGGGGGTTGAACGTTATGGGGCTTTTTAAAGAACGTTACAAGATTCCGGTGGGATTTTCCAGTCACTCCGGAGATATTTATGCATGCCTCGCTGCTGCAAGTTTAGGTGCGGAATTGCTCGAATTTCATGTTGTATTCGATCAGAAGATGTTTGGACCTGATTCTTCCTCTTCCATTCCAGTTTGTAAAGTAAAGAATCTTGTTCATGGAATCCGCAAGATAGAAGCTGCTTTGAACAATCCTGTCGATAAAAATAGCCTTACCGAAGCTGAATCAATGAAAGCAATTTTTGGCAAGTCGCTGGCAGTAAACAGAGATTTACCGCAAGGACATGTAATATCAATTAATGATCTGGAATCAAAAAAGCCGGCCGGTTACGGAATTTCTGCAAAAAACTATCAGGATATTATTGGTAAAAGGCTGAATAAAGATCTGTCTCAATGGGATTTTATCACAGTAAATGATTTAGTATGATCAGAAAAATATG
This sequence comes from Dyadobacter sediminis, assembly GCF_005860765.1. Taxonomy (GTDB): domain Bacteria; phylum Bacteroidota; class Bacteroidia; order Cytophagales; family Spirosomataceae; genus Dyadobacter; species Dyadobacter sediminis. The sequence goes on from NZ_VCEI01000029.1 coordinate 15,153, forward strand.
TATTGTCATCACAGCCAGAGCAAGTTACTGCCGGATTAAAGCAGCTTTGAATGAAATCCGGAAACATCCCGCTCTGGAATTGCAGCTTGTCGTAGCAGCCAGTGCTTTGCTCGAAAAATATGGCTGTATACTGGATAGCTTGGAAAAAGATGGTTTCTGCATCACAGCCAAAATATTCAACATGCTGGATGCAGATAACAATACAGCCGCAGCGAAAACAACAGGTTTGGGTACTATTGAACTTGCCTCCCTGTTTGAGAACATCAAGCCGGATGTCGTTATATCAATAGGTGACCGGTTTGAAACCCTGTCAACTGCCATTGCTGCTTCTTGTATGAACATTACACTTGTACATGTCCAGGGCGGAGAAGTTACCGGCAATATAGACCAGAAAGTAAGGCATGCAGTTACGGAACTGGCTGATGTACACTTTGTTGCTACCGCGAAAGCACAAAATCGCCTTGTTCAGATTGGTAAAAATCCGGAGTATGTTTTTAATACGGGCTGTCCGTCCATTGATCTCGCACTTCAAGCAAAGAACATTACACAGTATTGTGAATCAGAAACTTGTGAGAATAAAAAACCAGATGCCGGTGAAAAGTATCTTGTTGTGATGCAGCATTCGGTTACAACAGAGCTCCAATATACCCGTAAACAAATCCGGGAAACATTGAATGCAGTTAAAATACTGAATATCCCGACCTACTGGTTTTATCCGAATGCTGATCCGGGTTCTCCGGAAATAACAAAAGGTATCAGGGAGTTTGAAGAAAAGTGCCATGATCATTTAATCCGGTTTGTGAAAAATTTTGAACCTCTGCAATTTTTACAATTGATCCGGAACAGTTCCTGCCTGATCGGAAATTCAAGTACCGGAATCAGGGAAGCATCGTATTTGGGAATTCCGGTTGTAAATATCGGCACCCGGCAGGCCGGAAGAGAAAGAGGCAGTAATGTTACGGATACCGATTATGACTGCGAAAAAATAGTACAATCCGTGAACAACCAGCTGCTTCACAGGCGCTACTCATCCGAGACTATTTATGGAAACGGGCATGCGGGAAAAAAGATTGCTGAACTGCTCGCCACGATACCGCTAATTGCAGACAGGAAAACAGATTACTGATGAACGGATTTCCTGAAATTCTCTGCATTATACCTGCAAGAAAAGGATCCAAAGGAGTTCCGGGCAAAAACCTGAAATTGCTGGGCGGCAAACCATTAATTCAGTATACCATAGAATCTGCGATTGAATGCAAATGGCTGAGTACCATTGCAGTTTCAAGTGATTGCGAAAACATTCTGCAAATTTCCAGACGGTTCAAGGGAATTGAAACACCATTTGTCAGACCTGCCGAATTTGCACATGACAGTGCTCCTTCCATTCTGGTATTGAATCACGCCGTTAAATATTATCAGGAACAGGGAAAGAAATTTGATTATGTATGTCTGCTTCAGCCAACCGCTCCTTTTCGCAGCAAGAATCTTATTAACAAAGCAATTGTAAAAATCATGGAAACCAAAGCGGATTGTCTTGCAACCGTCAGCAAAATACCGGACCAATACAATCCTAACTGGGCATTTCAAATGAGCAAGGACGAACAGATTTTTCCAATGATGAAAGAAGAAATGCTGGTTTCCTGCCGACAGCAACTAACAGACGCATTTTACAGAAATGGCAAAGTTTATATTATTAAAACGGAACTGATTCAGAACGGAATTTTACTGGGTGGAAAAATTATCGGCCTGGTTTCTGAGCCGGGAATCAACATTGATACACAAAGTGACTGGGAAAAAGCCGAAAATTACATCAGAAATGGAGCAATCATATAAAAAACCGGTACTGCTCCTGATTACAAACAGTTTTGCGGCAATTAATGTAATTCATAGTGGTTTAATCAAAGAAATGGACAGAAAGTATGAAGTTCATGTTCTTTCCAGCCTGCTTGGAGAACCAGAAATTGCCTTGATTAATAAACATTTCCATATACATACACGTTTGATCGACATTCCGTTTCCTGCTGAAAACCGCCTGATTACTTTCCTGAGGAAAATGCAGAAAGCAATTTTCTTTTACTACTTTCATATTGAAACATATAAAATAAAATCCCTGGAAGGAAGTGGCATTCTGAGTTTTGTTACCTCTCGAATTTTGTTGATTCTGAACGTGTTGAATCTGAACAAGCCTTTCCTGATTCTTGCTAGAAAGCTGATTATCAATTTTTCGCGCCATTCACCTGTTCTAAAAAGATTACATTCCTTTCAGTTTTGCGGCATCATTTCTTCTTCTCCGCTTGACATTGTTGAAAACCGGATTGTTAATTTTTTAAGCAAAGACAAAATTCCTTGTGTTGGAATGATCATCAGTTGGGATAATCTTACTTCCAAAGGCATTATCAATGCAAATCACAATTGCATATTGGTCTGGAACCGGTTTATGGCAGATGAGTACCGGAAATTCTATTCCATTTTCGGCAGGAACGGATCTGAGGTTTGCATTACCGGAATTCCAAGGTTTGATATTTATTTCAGGAAGTCTGCGGATGCATATGCCGAAACCGATTTCAGAAGAAAGTATAGTATAAAACCTTCTGATAAAATCATTCTTTTTGCAACCAGTTCCTGTAAACTTTTCCCTCATCAGATTGCCGTCACGAAGGATTTAATTGCCTATACGCATGAGCATAAAAATATGGTACTGATTATAAGATGTCATCCGGCAGATCACTTTTATTTATACGATCCGTTTTTACATGAAGAAAATCTCCGAATCTGGTTTCCTGACGATCCGGTAACGTCAGTCAAGTCAAAATCAACAGCACGGATGCCGGATTTAAACTTTCTGGATTCACTAGCAGAAATGATCCGGCATTGCGATGTTTGTATCAATGTTGCTTCAACGATGAGGCTGGATGCAGCTGCCTGTAACAAGCACATCATCAGCATTGCTTACGATGGAACTAATCCATTGCCTTATTCAAAATCCGTTCGCAGACTTTATGATTTCAGTCACCAGATTCCTTTGAACAGGCTGAATATTGATAACAGGGTTACAAACAAAGAGGAATTATTTAGTGCTTTAAATACTGTTTTATCGGAAAAGCCGGAATGTGATCATCTCAGTAAGATCGAGCCGTTCCTTTTTCACAGAGAACCGCAGTCCGTCCATGCAGCCATGTCAGCAATTGAAAAATGTTTGGGATAATTTCTGAAATGTTCCGGAAATCAGCCGTTTCCCTTATGCTGGTTGCAATAAGCGGGCAGTTATTTTCTGAAATCGCACACATTGGCGAAAGCCGGTTCCAAAGCATTGTTGTGCTTTCATTTTTCACTTACTGCATACTTTGCCTGTTTTCTCCTTCAAAACACCGGTTTTTTCATGTGATCAGCATTCCGGTTCTTACCCAGTTTATTCAGCTTTTTCAGAAATACTCATTCAGTGCAGGGGCCAATTCACTTTGGCGGCTGTTTCCGTTCATATTGCTCAACATTTACTTTATTCATTTTTTCCTGAACAAACCCGTATTGCTTACACAAAAGGAAAAGCTGTTTCTGATTACCTGGAATATCATCAGTTGCTTTTTCATTGTGATTTCTCCAAATCTTGATAAAATAGTTCTGGGCGGAATCCTGCTTTACGGGTTTACTCTGCCCATGTATTTTGCCTATTTCAAAACGGTGTCCTTTGCAGTTGATTTCAGGAAAGAGGTGGAAAAGTGCCTTTGTCTGCTCTTTATTATTCTAGGCTCAGGAACATTCGGACTTGTGTTTGCCGGAGCAAGTTACAAGGGTTCAGACAATCTGCTTGCAACCCGGAATATTACGGACACCAATGTCACAATGGCTTATTTTATCCTGTTATGGCCTTTTGTGCTGCTTTTCAGCAATACGAACAACTTGTTTCAGATTACGCGGATTGTCTTCATCCTTATCTTTACAGGCCTTGTTGTCATTTCGTTTTCACGCGGCGCCGTTCTGATTATTGTGCCGTATCTGATTATGACGATACTTTCTATCCGCAACTTTCTTCGCTTTTACTGGCTGATTTTACTTGTGCTGGCCATCGTATTCTATGACTACGAAATTCAGGTTTTTCTGGCCAAACAGGATATGATGTATTTCTGGAAACTCCGGTTTGACGAAATTACTTCAATGGATGCATTCATATCCAGATTGCCGCAAATCAGCGGACGGGCAGAAATTCATGCTGTGGCTTACACTCTTTTTTTACAGAATCCGCTTTTTGGAAACGGAACCGGAAGCTTTGAAATGCTGGGGCCAGGTTATCGGGAAGCGCATTCCCTGTTTTACACCTTGCTGGCCGAGCAAGGCATTTCCGGCGCGGTTTACATGTATGCCGTACTTGCTGCATTGGGAATTTCGCTTTGGAAAAGCATTGAAACAGACAGAAACGGGATTGTAGTGTTTATTGCATTTATATTTTACCTGATTTTCAACCATACGGTCGGCAGCGTGTTTGTCATCATTCCCGGCAAAAGCATTACGGTAAACTGCATAGCCCCTGTTTTGCTGATCTGTATGTACTTTTATGCAAAAAGCTGTCTTTATTCATTTCAGGAAACGGATGAATAAAATTCTGATTTTAGGCAGAATTCCTCCGCCGAATGGAGGCGTAACCGTGCACGTTAGCCGGTTGCTTGATGCGTTGGAACAAAGAGAACCGGACTATTTTGAATTTATTGATTTCCGTAAAAAACCGTTTAAAGCCTTCCTGCAGCTACTTCGTTACCAGGTTGTTCACCTGCATTCGTCCAGTCCTTATCTGCAGGTGGTTGTTGCATTCGTTTGCAAGCTGCTTGGCAAAAAGGCAATGATTACTTTTCACGGAAATATGGGACGTTACGGTATCCGGAAAAACGTTGCAGTTAAGTTGGCTGTCCGGCTTTCTTTCATACCCGTTGTTCTGAATGCTGGAAGTCTGCAAAAAGCTGGAAAGCTCAATAAAAGAGCAATTCAGATATCGGCCTTTATTTCTTCTTCCATATGCACAGAATTGAATCCGCAGCTTCTTGAGAAACTTCACCGGTTCAGGAAAAAGCATGAATTTTTATTTTGCACCAATGCATGGAAATTAACTTTTGACAAGCATGGCAATGAAACTTACGGCATTTCCGGAATTATACACAATCTTGAAAAAACAACGCAGGCAGGATTAATTATATCTGATCCTTCCGGAAGTTATAAAGCTTATATCCAAAACATTTTTGGAGTAATTCCTGGCAACGTTTTTATAATCAGCGGACAGCATGATTTCCGGAATGTGCTGCCATTTTGTGATGCATTCATCCGGAATACAACAACGGATGGAGATTCCCTTTCTGTTCATGAAGCGATGGAGCAGCATGTGATTGTATTTGCATCTGATTGCGTAATGCGCCCGGCAGCATGCAGGCTTTTCAGCGATATTGAAGTTGTGGATTTTGTTGGTGAGCTGCGGCTTTCACCAAGTCTGAAGAACGCCGGATCTGACCATCATGAAGACGCTGTGGAAACGCTTTTGAACCTCTATAAAACACATTTGTGAATATCCTGTTGCAAGTCAAATGCTCGTAAAAAAACAAAGGCATAGAAAAATTTCCATGCCCTGTTTCACACTATACACACACTATATTTTTAATATCTATATATCTGATCTGATAAATTCCCGAACATCTTTTAGTACCGCAAAATAACAAACTAAAGTAATTAGAAAAAAGCTTTCGTTTATGAATTTCTAAATTCTAACTATAATTTATATCACAATTTTATAAAAATAATTCATACTCAACAGCCCGTTGGATAAAAAACAATAAAATAGGGCCTGATTATTGTTCCGACTGGCACAGCTCATTAAATTCGTACAAGTACTTACCACCTTAAAGTTATACATGGAAGCACTGCTAACACCCGATGCACTGATCAGTTTACTGACGCTTACACTTCTGGAAATTGTACTCGGCATTGATAACGTAATTTTCATAACGATCGTTTCAGGAAAACTTCCCGCAGAACAGCGTAAAAATGCACAAAACTACGGTCTGCTCATTGCGCTTGTGCTCAGGATTGCACTTCTGTTTGCTATTTCCTGGGTAATCGGGTTAAAACATGATCTTCTTACCATTTTCGGACATGGTTTCAGCGGGCGCGATCTGATCCTGCTTGGCGGCGGAATCTTTCTGCTGTACAGCACCACGAAAGAAATACATCATAAACTGGAAGGGGAAACCGAAGAATTGCCGACGGGCGACAAGCTTGCAAAAAAAGGCGGATTGACTTTCGGAAGTGCCTTGATACAAATTGCATTGCTGAATATTATTTTCTCTTTCGATTCCGTTCTGACAGCAGTCGGGCTGGTGAAAGAGATTCCGATTATGATCGGAGCTGTGATTGCCTCCACTTTCATAATGATCGGTTTTGCCAGTAAAATCGGCGATTTTGTCAATGGCCATCCTTCCATCAAAATTCTGGCTTTGTCATTTTTGCTTATGATTGGCACCTTACTTGTTGCAGAAGCGTTCCATTACGAAATACCGAAAGGCTATGCTTACTTTGCCATGGCATTTTCATTTCTGGTGGAATTGCTGAACATGAAGCTGGATAAAAATACTAAACAGCCGGTTAAGCTGCACGATCGGGTTAACTAAGGACTTCATTCATTTACTATGCGCATTAACCCTGAAACTGTTGACAGGATCAAACAAGCTTCCGATATCGTTGAAGTAGTCGGAGATTTTGTGTCATTAAAGAAAAAAGGGGCAAATTACTCTGCATGCTGTCCTTTTCACAATGAAAAAACGCCATCGTTCAATGTAAACCCTTCCCGGCAGATTTATAAATGTTTCGGGTGTGGAGCGGCCGGTGATTCCATCAAGTTTGTAATGGATATCGATGGCATCGGCTATGGCGAGGCATTACGTTACCTGGCCGGCAAATACAACATTGAAATCGAAGAAGAGGAAGTTACCGACGAAGAAGCTATTCGCCAGAATGAGCGGGAAAGCCTTTACATTATCCTTAATTATGCAAAGAACTTTTATCAGCAGCAGCTTCATCACAGCGAAGAAGGCCAGGCAATCGGGCTAAGTTATTTTCGTGAGCGCGGATTTTCAGCTGAAATACGGAAAAAGTTTGAACTCGGGTACAGTCTGGATACATGGGATGCATTTTCCAGAGAAGCCATGTCAAAAGGACATTCGGCCGATTTGCTGGAAAAAGCCGGATTGCTGATTCGTAAAGAAGATAACGGTCCGGCAAACCGCCATTCGCCGGGTTACGACCGTTTCAGAGGCCGCGTCATTTTCCCGATCCATAATGTAGCCGGAAAAGTAATTGCTTTCGGAGCACGGATTTTAAAATCTGAAAAAGGCGGAAATGCAAAGCAGGCAAACCAGCCCAAATACCTTAATTCTCCTGAAACCGATGTTTATCATAAAAGTGAAGTTCTTTACGGCATCTTTCAGGCTAAAAACGCGATCCGGAATCAGGAGTTGTGTTACTTAGTTGAGGGATACACGGATGTAATTTCGCTGCATCAGGCCGGGATCGAAAACGTGGTGGCTTCTTCGGGAACATCGCTTACAACAGAACAAATCCGCCTCATCAGCCGCTTTGCGCCAAACGTTACTATTCTGTACGATGGTGACATTGCCGGTATCAAAGCAGCTTTGCGCGGGCTTGATCTTGTGCTGGAAGAAGGACTGAACGTTAACATTGTGCTCTTTCCGGACGGTGAAGATCCGGATAGTTATGTACGAAAAGTCGGTGCGGAAGCATTTAAGGCTTATTTAAGGCAGGCTTCAAAGGATTTTATAACCTTTAAAACAGAAATTCTGCTGAAAGATGCGGGCAACGACCCGTTCCGGCAGGCAGCAGTGATCGGGGAAGTTGTAAACAGTATTATCAAAATTCCGGAGGCTATCAAAAGACAGGTTTTCTTCCATCGCACATCAGAAATGATGAAAGTGGATGAACAGATGCTGATTACTGAAGGAAACAAACTGTTACGCAAACAACAAACCCAGAAATCCCAGGAAAAGACAAACCGCAGACCTGCTTCGGAACAGGAAAATCCCAATGCCATTGATGAAGTAATCGGAACATTTCAGGCCAGAAATGAGGAATTGCCTGCCGATCTGTTTGCGCCGGAAATGCCGGAAGCAGAACCCGTACTTCGTACCAAATTGTATTATCAGGAAGAAGCTTTCATGAAATTGCTTGTTCTGTATGGTACAAAAGAGCTGGAACCAAGTATAACCGTTTGTCAGTATGTACTGGGCGAAGTGGAAGGAATTGATTTCAGCGACACTGTTTTTCATCATTTGCTGACATTGTTCCGGGAAAACTACAACCGTAACCAAGTTTTACCGACCGATTACTTTCTGCATCATCATGAACCTGAAATCCGGAATCTTACGATTGGATGGCTGGCCACCAAGTATGAACTGAGCGAGTTATGGTCCGAGAAATACGAAATATACGTTCCTTTCGAAACCGATGTGCTGGACAAAACGGCTTTCATAAACATCCTGAGGCTTAAAAAAGCTTTTATTGAAGAAAAAATGAAAGCATGCCTTGCGCAGGCCGTTCATGCCAAAACCGAAGAAGAACAACATGCAGTAATGAGTGAATATATGTTCTATAAAGGCATCAGTATGGCTGCCGCCAAAGAACTGGGAAGTGTAATCGGCTGAACGACAGTCAAAGATTCTGTTTTCACAACAGGAATAATATTTTATCAGTTTAAGGATCAAAATCAATTTTCCCGTATATGAAAATCCGGTTCCTTATTCCCGTTTTACTCATCCCTTTTCTTTTTCTGGAATGCAAGTCTTCTTACAAGCTTTTGAAAACCAGACAGGAGGACAACTTTCATCTTTCCGATTATACGACTTTCGGCTTCTATGATATTGAAGCGCAAGGCGATACCGTTTCTGAAAACTTTGAAAGCAGAATCGGGATTATCAAAGAAGCAATTGCCAGAAATTTGCAGGCAAGAAGGCTGGATGAAGCGCGGGACCCGGGCCTTAAAATCAACATTGCACTCCATGTAAAAGAAGAAATCCAAACGAGGCAAACTGATTTCCGGACTGACGGGCTGCCCAGATACATGGGCCAGCGCCGCTATTCATGGAAAAGCCAGGAAGTGCCTGTCGGAAAATACCGCGAAGGAACACTTGTAATCGACCTTGTAGATGCAAATAACAACAAGCTCGTTTGGCAGGGCGGCAGTGAAGGCATCATTCCCGAAAAAAGCAGAAACTTCACGGAAGATATCAATGAAGCAATCGGAAAAATAATTGCTCAAATTCCATAGTCAAAAACGAAATAGGGCTGTTCCCGATTGGGACAGCCCTATTCCAATATATTAATGGGTATATTATGCGTTGTTGTTTACAACACCATGAACTTTATCACTTACGTTATGGGCGATCGATCCTGCTTTTTCTTTCACAGAATTTACATTATTGTTAAACCCTTCTTTCAGCTTGTCGGCCAGTGCCGTTAACTCTTCAAGGCTTTTATCATATTTGTCTTTTGCCGTACCGCCAAGGTCTCCAGCTTTATTTTTAATGAGCTCACGTGTTTCTTTGCCGTTTTTAGGAGCAACCAAAAGACCCACTGCAACACCTGCCAACAGTGCACTTAGAGCACCCAGTAAAAATTTTTGATTCTTGTCCATCTGAATTTCTTATTTTGTGTTAACAATACATTATAATTGGATACACAAAAATACTATGCCACCCTTCTTCCTGATATTATGCATCAGTCTGCCGGAATTTTTAGACCATTTATAATGCTGCTTGTCCTCTTTCTGCCTTGGCCGGCGACGGCTCAGTGGAAAGTGCTGGATGTTAAAACCAAAATTAACATGCGGGCCGTACATGCAATTTCGCCGAGTATTTGCTGGATTGGAGGATCAAACGGTACAATTCTGAAAACAACCGATGCAGGGCACACTTGGCAGACGTATAAAGTAGCAGGCGCAGATTCCATGGATTTCCGGGATATTCATGCATTCGACAAGCAAAATGCCATCGCCATGAGCGCAGGCGAATCGGAGAAAGGAAAGGCAAGAATTTACCGTACAGCGGACGGAGGCGAGTCATGGAGCCTTGTGTACCAAACTACACAGAATGGGGTTTTTCTGGATGGAATCGACTTTTGGGACAAAAACAAAGGCATTTGCCTTGGCGATCCCGTTCAGGGAAAGCTGTTTATACTGCTTACTGAAGACGGCGGAAAATCCTGGACAGCGCTTCCTTCTGAAAAAAGACCGGCTGCATTGCCCGGAGAAGCATGCTATGCAGCCAGTGGCACATCCATCCTTGCCACTGGAAAAAGCAGCGTGTATATCGGAACGGGCGGCAGCAAAATGGCAAGGGTATTCCGGTCTGAAGATTACGGACAAACATGGCAGGTTTCCGAAACGCCGTTAGCAGCCGGACCAACAAGCGGCATTTTCGGATTAAGGTTCTGGTCGAAAAAAAACGGTATGGCCGTTGGCGGGGATTACAAGCGTACAACCGATTCGACCAAAAATGTGCTGATCACAAACGACGGTGGCGCAAGCTGGGAACTCAGCAGCATGACCAAACCTGCCGGACTGAAAGAATGTGTGGACGTTTATCATAAAACCAACGCAACCTGGAACGGCGACACGCAGATCCGTTCGGACAATTATGCACTGGTTGCCAGCGGGCCTTCCGGAAGCAGCTTTTCACTGGATCGCGGCAAATCCTGGCATTCACTGGGCAAAGAAGGTTTTCACGCGTTAAGCTTTGCCGGCAACGTAGGCTATGCAGTCGGGGCAAATGGCCTGATCGGCAAAATAGACCGTATTTCTACAAAAAATAAAAAACGCAAGCTTGTCATTGTAGAAGAATAACCGATTGCAAGAACCGGCCATTCTTCTGCATATTCTTTTGAAAACTAAATCCGGTCAATCAGTTCTTTTACTTTCCGCACTTCCCTTCCGGCCAGATGGTCTGCAATGGCCGCAGCATGATCGCGTCCGTTTTCTATAAATACCTTTTCTGTAAAAACGCCGGCCATAACCGTTCCGCACAAGTACAAGCCGGGAACGTTGGTTTCAAAAGTTTCAGGATCAAAAACCGGAACCTTGGTCACCGGATCAAGCGTAACACCGCAACGGAAAAGCAAATGTTCATCCGGCAGATAACCGACGAGCAAAAACACAAAATCCGCCGGAATCCATTCTGTTTCTCCGGTTTCCACATTCTGGATCTGCATCCGGCCGGGTTCAATGGCTTTGGTGATGCTGTTGAAACGCGTATGGATTTTACCTTCTTTCACCCGGTTTTTCACATCGGGAACCAGCCAGTATTTCACTTTTGTCCTGAAATCCGCATCCTTATGAACAATGGTGACATGCGCATCGTGCCGGTATAATTCCAGTGCTGCTTCCACTGAAGAATTGGAACCACCAACCAAAACAACATTTGTATAAGAATACTTGAACGGCTCGTCATAATAATGTGAAACGTGCGGCAAATCTTCGCCCGGCACGTTCAGCTTGCGCGGCACATCAAAGTAGCCGGTCGCAAGCACTACATTTCTGGACTGAAAAATCTGGCCGTCTCTGGAATAAGTCAGAAAGGTTCCGTCCGGCTGCTTTTCAGAGCGGTCAACATCTATAAACAATTTGAAATTCAGATGATAATAGCCCGCCACTTTCCGGTAATACTGCAAGGCTTCATTGCGGTTGGCTTTTACGTCAGAAATGGCAAAGGGAATTCCTCCGATCTCGATATTTTCAGCCGTGGAAAAGAACTTCATACGCCTTGGATAACGGCGAATGGATTCCGTTAAATTGCCTTTTTCCAGAATCAGATAATCAAGGCCGCTTTTTGCAAGCTCCACGCCCATAGCCAGGCCGCAAGGCCCGCCTCCGATAATGATTACGTCGTATATATGCATTATTTATTCTTGAAATGACAGTTTGCAGCCGTTCGCCTCAGTAGACCGGCCTTACCAATTTAACCCCTTATTTTGGTTATTGGTTTCTGAACTTTGTAAATTAGCTTTCCGTTTAGAATGTTCATCAACACAAGCTTTTTTCTTTGACAGACTCCGTGAATATTTTTACCAGAAACCTCAATGAATGGGGGAAACGGGGCATTCCGTTTCTGTTCATTGCAGATTATCTGTTAGAAAAGCCGCTTGCATGGCCATTGAAAAACGTTAATCCTGCAGAGATACAATTTGATTTCCACGGCTTTTCCAATCAGACATTTACAGAGAAAAAGGAACTGCCCGGTGATTTTCAGTTCAGAAAATTTCCTGTGCCTTTTGAGGAATATCAATCCCGATTCAATTTTGTTGTTAAAAACCTGAAAGCAGGAAATTCATTTCTCGTTAATTTTTCGCTTCCTACGCCGATCGAAACCGGTTTGTCGCTGTTTGATATTTACCGCAACAGCTCGGCGCTGTACAAATTGTGGTATAAAAATGAATTTGCCTGCTTTTCTCCTGAAATTTTTGTCCGTATAAATGGGAAAAGGATATCTTCCTTTCCGATGAAAGGTACAATAGACGCTTCGGTTCCAGATGCGGAGAACGCCATTTTATCCGATTACAAAGAAGCCGCGGAACATGCAACGATTGTAGATCTGATCCGTAACGACCTGAGTATGGTTGCTCAAAAAATATGGGTGGAAAAATATCGTTATATAGACCATATTTATACGAACGATAAAACGCTTCTGCAGGTAAGTTCTGAAATCGCCGGGCTCCTTCCCGATGATTTTGACGGAAAGTACGGCGATCTGCTGCTGAAATTACTGCCGGCCGGTTCCATTACCGGAGCGCCCAAACCAAGTACAATCAGGATTATCAAAGATGCGGAAGGTTATGAAAGAGGTTACTATACGGGCGTTACGGGCTATTTTGACGGAGAAAATTTTGAGAGTGCCGTGATGATCCGTTTTATTGAAAACCAGGATGGACAGCTCGTTTTTAAAAGCGGCGGCGGAATTACGGCGCGCAGCAATGCCCGAAGCGAATATCAGGAATTAATAGACAAAATTTATCTCCCTTTCAGCCATGCCGCGCAAGTTATGCTTTGAAACCATCTGTGTTGAAAACCGCGTTTTGAAAAACCTTTCCGGTCATGAAGCACGGCTGAATAAAACGCGCCGTGAACTCTGGGGTTTTACGGATTACTGGAACCTGACAAATCTGATTACCATACCGGATTCGCTGGGAAATGAAACGCATAAATGCCGGCTTGCCTATGAAAACGAAATTGACAACATCAAATGGGAATTGTATGCACCGCGTACGATAAGGAAAATTCAGCGCGTTTATCATGATACTGTTGATTATGCTTTCAAATATGATGACCGGACGGAGCTGAACGCGCTTTTTGCACAGCGCGGGAATGCCGATGAAATCCTGATTATCAAAAATAAAATGGTTACGGATTCATGCTATTGCAATACGGCTTTTTATGACGGAGCAAAGTGGCTTACTCCTTCCGCTCCGTTGCTGCATGGAACCCAACGCGCATTTTTACTTGCTAACGGAATGATAGAAGAAGCTGAAATCAAGGAAGAAAATATTTCCGGATTCAGTCATGTAAAGCTTTTCAATGCCATGATAAACTGGGAAAATGCACCCGCTCTCGACATTGATGTGATCGCATGATTTTATGCGGTTTTCCCGATTCTAAGTTGTAAATTTGATTTAAAGACATTTTGCCCCAGCTTCCAATGACCTCCTTTTTTGAGGAAGAAACCACCTTATTTGCCGATCTGATTTTACCGGTACCGATTCCCTCTTTGTTCACTTACAGAGTGCCGAGGGAAATGAGCGAACTGATTAAAGTAGGCGCACGGGTTATCGTGCAGTTTGGCAAAAAACGCGTTATTACAGCCGTAATCGCCAACATTCATACAAATCCCCCGCTTAAATATCAGGCTAAATACATTCTTGAGCTGCTCGACGAGCAGCCGATTGTAACTGCCCGCCAGCTTGAACTCTTCAAGTGGGTAGCGGAATATTATCTGTGCAATATCGGCGAAGTACTGAATGTGGCTTTGCCCGCCGGACTGAAAATTACAAGTCAGTCCCGAATTCAGCTGAACCCGGAGTTTGACTATGAAGAACTGCTTACCGAACAGGAAAAGCTGATTCTGGAAGAGATAAAAAAGCACCAGACACTTTCCTATGAAGAAGTGGAGCGGCTTATTGCCAAATCCAACATTACTTCGGTTATCAAGTCACTGGTGGGGAAACGCGCCATTATCCTTTTTGAAGAAGTAAAGGAAAGGTACAAACCGAAAGTAGTGCGGAAAGTACGGCTTGGCGCTTCGTTTATGGATAATGATGCGCTTGTAAAACTGACGTCTTCGCTCGACAAAGTTCCCAAACAGCAGGAAATCGTGCTCAGATACCTGAGCCATGTGCCGGTTTACAACAATCCTGAACTGAATCAGAAAGGCCTGGATAAATCCTTTTTTTCACAGGATGACAAAATCTCCAATGCCTCTCTGAATTCGCTGATCAAGAAAGGCGTTTTTGAACAGTTCGAGATTTTTGTTTCCCGGTTTGAAGACGTTCCGCTGAAAGACGGCGCCGTCATTACACTGACCGAATCGCAGAAAGAAGCCTCGGCGCAGATTCATGATCTGTTTGCTGAAAAAGAAGTGGTTTTGCTGCACGGCATTACAGGAAGCGGAAAAACGGAAGTTTACATCGAACTCATCAAACAGGCGCTGCAAAGCGGCACGCAGGTTTTGTTCCTGCTTCCAGAAATTGCGCTTACGACGCAGATTGTTGTCCGGCTGCGGAAAGTTTTCGGGGATGTAATGGGAATTTACCATTCCAAGTTTTCGGATAATGAACGCGTGGAAGTATGGAAAGGCATTCTGGACGGCAAGTTTCAGTTTGTCGTGGGCGTGCGTTCAGCGATTTTTCTGCCGTTCAACAATCTGGGTTTGATCATTGTGGACGAAGAACATGAAACTTCCTACAAGCAGCATGAGCCGGCTCCGCGCTACAATGCACGCGATGTCGCCGTGATTATGTCCTACATGCACAAAGGCAAAGTGCTGCTCGGTTCCGCCACGCCTTCGCTGGAAAGTTATTATCATGCCAAAAACGGCCGCTACGGTCTGGTGGAAATGACACAGCGCTTTGGAAATGCAGCATTGCCGGCTTTTGAGCTGATTGATATAAAGAAAGAAAAAAAGCAGCGCAAGATGAAGAATGAATTTTCATCTGTTTTGCTGGAAAACCTGGAACATAACCTTAAGAATAAAGAACAGACGATCCTTTTCCAGAACCGGCGCGGCTATTCGCCTTATCTGCAATGCGAGGAATGTCACTGGATTTCCGAATGTGCCAATTGTGACGTGAGCCTTACGTATCATATGCGGGTCGGCGAACTCAGATGCCATTATTGCGGCCATAAGGAAGAAGTTCCGAGAACCTGTCCGAACTGCGGCTCGACGAAGGTGAAAACGATGGGCTACGGAACCGAGAAAATCGAAGATGAAATTAACCTGATGTTTCCGCAGGCACGCGTACAGCGAATGGATCTGGACACGACACGCGCAAAAAATGCCTATCAGCAGATTATCCAGGAATTTGAAGATGGCGGCATTGATATTCTGGTGGGAACGCAGATGGTCAGCAAGGGCCTCGACTTTGACAATGTGAGCATGGTCGGGATTTTTGACGCCGACCGCATTATCCATTTTCCCGAGTTCCGCGCCTCCGAACGCGCTTTTCAGATGCTGACACAAGTGAGCGGACGTGCGGGAAGGCGTGCCGAAAAGCCCGGAAAAGTGCTGATACAAACGGCCAATCCTGCTCAAAAACTGCTGGAAAGGATTATTACAAATGACTATACCGGCATGTACGAAGCCGAAATTGCCGAAAGGGAAAAATTCAATTATCCGCCTTTTACACGCCTGATAAAAGTTACGGTAAAGCACACGGACGAACCGGTTTCGAACAAGGCTGCCAAAATACTGGCGGAAAAATTAACGGCAGAATTGGGTGCAAGCAGGGTTCTCGGACCGCAGCCTCCGCTTGTGGAAAGAGTAAGAAATCAGTTTTTGTTCGATATTCTCATTAAACTTGAGCGAGAAAAGATTAATTTTAAGGCGGTAAAGTCATTTATTCAAGAAAAGGTAATTGATGTATTAACCGATAAGACGCTAAAAAGCATCCAGGTCGTCATTGATGTGGATTGTTTATAAAATCATTCATACTGCATATTAGTCTATGTCTTCAAAAAAAACCAGAATTGTTGCTACCGTAGGGCCGGCCTCGGAATCAAAAGAAACATTGTATGCATTGGCAAAAGCCGGGGTAAACGTATTTCGTCTTAATTTTTCACACGGTACTCACGCTGATCACCTTGCAAGACTTAATACCATTCGGGAAATCAATGAAGAGTACGGATTAAACCTCGCCATTTTACAGGATTTGCAAGGTCCTAAAATCCGTATCGGATTGGTAGCTGAAAAGGATGGCGTTTTAATTGAAACAGGTAAAAAATTAATTCTTTCCAATACCGAAGTTCTTGGCACTGCCGAAAAGGTAAGTACGCCTTATGACGGAATGTACAACGATGTGAAAATCGGTGACCGCATTCTGATGGATGACGGAAAACTGGAAGTGCTCGTTACCGGCATTGACGGTACCGATGTAATTACCGAAGTCATTTACGGCGGTTACCTTAAATCCAAAAAAGGTGTAAACCTGCCGAATACCAAGGTTTCCATGCCTTCCGTAACGACAAAAGATTACGAAGATCTGGATTTCGGCCTTGAAAATAACGTGGAATGGGTGGCCTTGTCCTTTGTTCGTACGGCTGCCGAACTGCTTAAAGTAAAGGAATACATTGCCAACAAAGGCAAAACAGCCCGTCTTGTAGCAAAAATCGAAAAACCGGAAGCCATTCTGAATATCGACGAAATCATTGAAGCTACGGATGCCATTATGGTTGCCCGCGGTGACCTTGGCGTGGAGCTTCCGGCCGAGGAAGTGCCGATGATCCAGAAAATGATCGTTGACAAATGCAATAAAGCCGGAAAACCGGTCATTGTTGCCACGCAGATGCTGGAAAGTATGATCGAAAGCCCGCGCGCAACCCGTGCAGAGCTTAACGACGTTGCCAATTCCGTACTGGACGGCGCTGATGCAGTTATGCTGAGCGCGGAAACAGCTTCCGGAAGATACCCGCTGCTTGCTGTTGAAAGCATGACGCGCACCATTGAAAAAGTGGAAGCATCTACCAACAGCATTTATTTCAAGCACCATGCTTTTGTAAATGAAAATTCCGGCGTGAACAAGCTGAATGACAATGTTGTGATGAGCGCATGCCGTCTGGCACGCGATACGCAGGCCACTGCAATCATCGGGATTACGCGTTCAGGATATACTTCTTTCCGGCTGTCGCATCACCGCCCGAAAGCAAGTCTGCTGATTTTTACGTCCAATAAAATGCTGATGAACCAGCTTGCATTATACTGGGGAACAAAGGTTTATTACTACGACCGCGATCAGGATGTTTCGACGGATGATCTGATCGAAGACATCAAGCAATTTCTGCTTGAAAAAGGCGATCTGCAAAAAGGGGATGTCTTTATCAATACCCTGAGCATGCCGGTTTCCAGACAGCGGAAAACCAACGCAGTAAAGCTGAGCGTAGTCGAATAAGCACATCAATACATTGTAATTACAGGCAGCAGAAAGATTTTTCTGCTGCTTTTGTTTTTAATAATCTGCTATGTGCATTTGACAAGAAAGGCAGAAACGGCGTTTTTTCATAATATCAGAAAATCAAAAGCAGTTGCTTGTACCCTTCCGGCATTTGGACTTGAAAAGCAGAATGTTTTGATAGTTTTGCAAGTACAACCAATCCTGAACCCAAACTGCATGTCTATTCTTAAAGCAGCCATTATCGGCGGCGGCCATATTGCGGATCAGAACCATATTCCGGCATTGAAAAATCTGGCTGATCAGGTGGAAGTTACCGCCGTATGCAGCCGTGATTTGCAAAAAGCAAGGGCACTTGCCGACAAACATCAGATTCCTTTTGCTTATGACAATGCGGAGGAACTGTTTGGCAGCCAGAATAAGCCGGATCTGATCATCAACTGCACGGCTAATTATTTACATTATCCTTTTACGATGCAGGCGCTGGAAAACGGCTGTCATGTGTTATGCGAAAAGCCGCCGGCCATTACTGCCGCACAAGCCAGGGAAATGGCAGATTTCGCAAAAATGAAAGGGAAAATACTGGCCTACAACTTACAACTTCGTCAGACGCAGGAATATACATTGCTGAAAAAATGTCTGGAAAGCGGACAACTCGGTGAAATTTATCATATCAAAGCGGATTTTGTACGTCGCAGAGGAATTCCGGGATGGGGAAATTTCACGAATAAAGAAATTCAGGGCGGAGGCGCGTTAATGGATCTTGGCGTTCACATTCTGGATCTTGCGCTGAGCCTTCTGGATTACAGGATGCCAGACAGAATCGCAGCCAATACGTATGATTTCATCGGGAAAGCCGGCGGAAAAGGCCTGATGGGAAACTGGAATGCCGAAAGTTTTGAAGTAGAAGACGCGTGTTTTGCGCATTTGTCTTTTCCGGATAATGTCAGCATCATGCTTTCTACAACTTTCGCCTTGAACACAAAATCTGAAAAAAACGTCAATCTGCAGGTATTCGGCACGTTGGCCGGAGCAGTTCTGAACCCTTTTTCGATGTATACGGAAATAGCGGGTGAACTTGCAAATATTAAATTCCCGCATTTGCAGGAAACGGATATCCAGCTTGCCAATACAACGGCTTTTCTGGATGCCTGCAGAGGAGAATCGAGTAACATCTGTAATGCAGAACAAGGCGCGATTTTACAGGAAGTTGTCGAGAAGATATATCAAAGTGCGCAAAGGTGAAAAGCTGAAAGCCCGTTAGCTACTGGCAGTTGGCTTTTAGCTTCTGGAAAACAAAAGCGGATCATTCCAATTAACTTCAAGCAACAGCCTGATATAAGAAAAGCGCCCTGAAATCATGAATTTCAGGGCGCTTTTTAGATTTGATGTTTATCAATATTTTACAAAATCAATTATTTGGCCGTAGCCATCACCATTTTAATGTCATTTTTGGCGCCGAGTTCGAGCACATCCACAAGGTCCTGAACAGCGAGGTTTTTATCCACTCTCAGCACAACCGTACGTTCTTCCACGTTGGTAAATATATTCTGGAGTTCTGCTTCAAGGCGGTCAAAGGGAATAGGCTCCTTGTCAATAAAGTAACCTTTATTTTCGTCCACGGACAGCGTAATCTGCTTTTTGTACATCTGCTGCGTGGCGGAGGCTTTTGGCAGCATCAGCTTGATTACGTTCGGATTGGACATCGTTGAGATAATCAGAAAGAACAGCAGCAGGAAAAACATGATATCGTTGAGTGAGTGCGTAAACACTTCAGGCGCAAACCGGCTCTTCCGACGTATTTTCATAGGATAAAGAATGAATTTGGGTAAGTAGTCGTGCCGTGCAGAAAAAACAGGTAACGATAAAGTACGTATCCTGCAAATGCTCCGGATATGGGTTTCACCCGGCACAGCTGATAGTAATTACTTTGCAGCCACCGGCTTCTGCAGTACGTCCAGAAAATCAGAGGCAGCCATCTGAAGTCTCAGCGCAAAACGGTCGATTTTCATGTTCAGCAAGTGATAGCCTGCATAAGCAATCAGACCAATGATAAGACCGGAACCGGAAGTAATCATTTTTTCGTACATACCACCTGCAATCGTACTGATGTTGAAATCGTTGGAAATCGAAATATCATAAAAAATACGGATGATACCGGAAATGGTACCCACAAAACCAAGCATGGGCGCAATACCCGCAATAACACCGAGATAAGGCAGGTTGCCTTCCATACGCTGGATTTCAATCTGGCTTGCGTTCTCGATTGTGGTTTCAATATCTTTGATCGGGTATCCGATCCGGCCGATGGCACGCTCCAGAATCCGGCCCGTAGCATTGCGCTGGTTGCGGCACAAAGATTCGGCAGACTTCAGATTTCCCTGCTGTATAAAATCTTTTACATTGTCAACAAATTGATGTTCTACCTTTCCGTTGGAACCGATTCCCAGAAAACGCTCGATAATCAGAAAAAGAGTTGCCAGAAATAACAATCCGAGCGGTAACATTACCCAGCCTCCCTTTGCGAGAAGATCTATAACAGAAAGGCCCTGGTCAGCAACAGGTGCAGCCAAAGTAGAGTCAGTAAGTGCTTGCAGAAGCATCATATTAAATGTAAAAGTGAATGGTTTAGCTAATGAATCAGCGGTTCTTTCTTTTTAAAACAACTTTGAAAATAAACGGAGTAAGCATACCCTTATTGTTTATTAGGCAAATATAGGAAAATTACTCTTTAGGCATGATCAAACCTTTTCTACATTACAGTAATTCTAAAAACTATAAAATGGCATGTGCCCGAAAGCCTGCTCCGGTTACAGAAATGTTTTTTAATTCTATACAGACAACTGCCTCAGGAACATTAAGCAAGATTTTCATGCAGACCGGAGCGTGTAAATTTTAACAAAATTTTGCTCCCTTGAAACCATTCTGTTGCCTGCTGACTACATTTACATTCCGGAGCATCATAATTTCTCCTGTTCGAACGTTACTGTTACTGTGAACAAATCCGCGAAACAATGGATATCTCTCAGTCTGCTGAGCCTTATGCTTGTAAAAGTATGGGTGATCCCGTTGTTGTATCTGGATTTCGAAATTCGCCGGGAATATATTGTGGCCAATCTTTGCGAAAACAGAACACGGCCGCAGCTGCATTGCGACGGCAAATGTTATCTTGCAAAACGCATTGCTTCGCTGGAAGAACAGGAAAAACGACAGGCTGAAAAAAATTATATGGCGCGTCTGATCGATCATGTAATGGATCAGCGTGTTTATTTCCGTTTTGCACAGCATACTGTTTCCTGCGAAATGACTTCGGTTCCGCTTTTTACTTATACTTCCCCTTTTACGCCCCGCATAGCCGTTGATGATATTTTCCATCCGCCGCTCAGCTGATCAGTTAAAATCATTTTTTGTTTTACCAAAACCGGCAAAACAGCTCTTAATCAATTCGTTGGCTTATTTGGCTTCTGAAAAGAGCCGGGTATGCTGCTATTTTAACTTTTATCAAGATGAAGCGTAAATTTTCATATATCTTTCTGTCACTTACGACAGCCTTCTTTTTCCTCTTTCTGGTTTCCTGCAATGACGACGATCCGGTTACCGATCCGGCAACAAAAGGCAGTATCCGTTTTGAATTTGACAATGTAGCCGGCGACAGAGACCTGAAATTAAATACAGATACGTACCAGAATGCAGCCGGAGAGAATTTTACAGTTTCCAGGCTGAACTACTACATTTCCAATATAAAACTTAAGAATGCCGACGGAACCACTTTTACTGTTCCGCAGGATTCCAGCTATTTTCTGATCCGGGAATCAGTTGCAGAATCACAGCAAATCAGGATCAGCAATGTGCCTTCGGGAGAATATACGGGTGTGGAATTTATGATTGGCATCGACAGTACCAAAAGCGTTTCTGACCCTTCACAGCGGAAAGGCGTTCTGGATACGGGAACCGGCCCGACAAACGAAGAAGGCATGTACTGGAACTGGAACCCGGGCTATATTTTCCTGTTGATGGAAGGCAATTCGCCGGTAGCTGGTTCATTAAGCGGCAAATTTTACTATCATATCGGCGGATTCGGCGGACGTACCGAAAAAACGCTGAACAATACGCGTATCGCAAAAGTGGATTTTGGCGGCAAAAAAGCCATTGTCACAACAGAACTGAGCCCGGAAGTACATTTGCTCGCAGATGTTCTCAAAGTTTTCAGCGGTTCCACACAAGTCAGTTTGGCAAAGAATTTCAGTGTCATGTACGAGAATTTTTCTGTCAACATTGCTGACAATTATGTCAATATGTTTAGTCTGGATCATATTCATGCCGATTGAATCCGTTAACGGTCTGTAAATAATGAAAAAAATATGCATGCTTTGCGGTGTGTTTCTGTTCCTTTCCGGATTGTTGAGTTCCTGTGAAAAAGGCACCGACAATCCGGAACCGGAGCCGGGCCCTGTAACAAATGAACCCGCTTCGCCTGAATGGAAAAAGCCTGAAAATTTTCCCGATCCGGTTTATGATCTGTCCAAGAATCCGCTGACCGAAGATGGCATTGAGCTGGGAAGATTTCTGTTTTACGACGGAATTCTGTCGCGTACGGATAAAATCGGCTGCGGTACCTGTCATCAGCAGCAGGCTGCCTTTACACATCACGGCCACGATATCAGCCATGGCGTGGACGATTTGCTGGGTACCCGCAATACGCCGGCAATCCAGAACCTGGCGTGGAATACTTCATTTTTCTGGGACGGAGGGGTTCATGATATGGACCTTGTTCCGCCTGTTCCGATGGAAAACCAAGTGGAAATGGGCGAAAAGATGGGGAATGTTATTGAAAAACTTAAAAAAACGCCTGTTGCCGGAGCTGCCAAGCAAGTGAATTATCCAAAAATGTTCAAAGCTGCGTTTGGTACGGAAGAAATTACGTCGGAACGGCTTGTAAAAGCTTTGTCCCAGTTTATGATGACGATGGTTTCTTCCAATTCACGCTATGATTATCATCTGAGAGGCGATGCGGCGGCATTGACGACGCAGGAAAAAGAAGGATTAACGCTTTTTCAGCAAAAATGCGCCTCCTGCCACAACGGAATACTTTTCACAGATGACAGCTTTCGAAACAATGGATTGATCCCGAACAAGATCAACGATCAGGGACGTTACGCAATTACACTGAATGAAGCGGACCGGCTCAAATTCAAGGTGCCGAGCCTGCGGAATGTGGGACTTACGGCTCCGTACATGCACGACGGACGCTTTAACACACTGCAGGAAGTTCTTGACCATTATGCCAATGACCAGAACAGCAGCAGCATTGACAGCATTTATGTTTCTTCCTCACTGGACCCGTTACTGAATATTACAGGCCAGAAACGCGGCATATCGCTTACTGCACAGCAAAAGAAATCCATTATTGCATTCCTGAAAACCCTGGATGACAAGCAATTTATTACGGACAAGCGCTTTTCGGATCCGGGAATCGGTACTTCATTCTAACCTGAGCTGAAATGAAATTCAAATATATTTTTTTCCTATTTTCCCTGTTGCTTATTTCCCGTTCGTCGTTTGCCTGCGATGCATGCGGCTGCTCAAACAGCGGTTCGTATTTCGGGCTTATGCCTCAGTCCAACAAATCGCTGCTTGGCATCCGGTATTCGCAGCTGAACTTTACAACGCATCCGGAAAGCCATGTACTTAAGACGCAGGAAACATTTAATGTTACAGAAATTTACGCGCGTTTTTTTCCTGTAAAGCGTGTTCAGGTCATGGCGTTCCTGCCGTACCGCTTTGCCCGGCAAGTGACAACTTCCGAAACAAAAAAACAAAATGGACTCAGTGACGCCACAATCCTGATGAATTACAATGTCATCAACACGTTCATGGATACAGAAACTGCCTCTGATTTCACGCATACGCTTTTGATCGGGGGCGGAGTCAAGCTTCCTACCGGAAAATTCCGTTATGATGAAAATCTGCTGACCGAAGTAGCCAATGCCAATTTCCAGTCCGGAACGGGAAGCACTGATTTTATCCTGAATGCATTTTACACGGTCAACAAAGGGCCATGGGGACTTTCCATGAATGTCTCCAGAAAGTTCAACACGACCAATTCGGAAAATTATCGTTTCGGAAATCAGCTTTACGGAACCGTTGATCTTTACCGGTCTTTTGAACTTGGAAAAATCAGTGTGACGCCGAACGTTGGCCTTTATAGTGAAAAATCGGAACTGGGAACCAGAGACGGCAAAAAAGTACTGGAAACAGGCGGTACCATGCTGAACGGCACCATCGGAGTTACCCTTTTCGCAAACCGGTGGACACTTGGAGTCAGCGTACAAAAACCTTTGGCGCAGGATCTTTCCGCCGGTTTTGTGCAGGCTCATTCCAGAGGCCTGGTCCAGGTCGGATGGCTGTTTTAAGATTTAATGCTTTCCATTTTCCGCAATGATTAAACGTTCATTAAAATCAAGGAAAATTGGAGGATGCATTGTTTCTTTGTAAAAATTTAAAAGTTGCCGGTTAATTATATGCAAAGCGGAGAAAAAAATGCGCAGCCCTGGTTGGGTAAAATGCAGGAAAAATGGGGATTGGAAACAACCAGGCAAGTGCTGCTGGTACTGGCAGTCTTCAGTTTGTCAGGCTCTTCCGTTGTATGGCTCAGAAAAGGTCTTTTTTACCTGCTTGGCTATGACGAAACAACCCCGATGTGGCTGAAAACCATTACGTATATTCTGTTTATTTTTCCTACATACCAAAGTCTTTTGTTGTTGTACGGATTTTTACTGGGCCAGTTTTCCTTCTTCTGGGAAAAGGAAAAGAAAATGTTCCGCTGGATAAAAGCCAAATTCAGCAAGTAAACAGGCATTTACAGAATCATACTTCATAGTGAATAATTGCAGGAGTACGGGATACAACTTTCCTGTACTCCTTATTTTATTTATACCTTTGTAAATTATTTTTAATTCAGGTTCAGAATCATACATATCATTCCATGTTTGAAAACTTACAGGACAAACTAAATAACGCCTTTCGCACACTAAAAGGAAAGGACAGGATTTCAGATATAAATGTTGCCGCCACGACCAAGGAAGTACGTAAAGCACTTGTCGATGCCGACGTAAACTTTAAAGTTGCCAAGGAAATTACAGACCGGATCAGGGAAAAAGCACTGGATCGCAAAATTCTGATTTCGGTAGAACCCGGTCAGATGTTCGTCAAAATCGTTCAGGAAGAACTGACTGAACTGATGGGCGGCCAGGCCGAAGGAATCAACATCAAAGGCGATCCAGCGGTGATTCTGATTGCCGGTCTGCAGGGTTCGGGTAAAACGACTTTTTCAGGAAAACTTGCCGCCTTGCTGAAAAAGCAGGGAAGACAGGTTTTGTTGACAGCCTGCGACGTGTACCGCCCGGCTGCGATAGATCAGCTTAAAGTGCTCGGCGAGCAGGTCGGCGTGGAAGTCTATTCCGAACCGGAAAACAAAAATGCCGTCAGCATTGCGCAGAATGCCGTCGCTTACGCAAGAAAAATCGGAAAAAAGATCGTGATCGTCGATACAGCCGGACGTCTGGCTGTAGATGAGGTCATGATGCAGGAAGTTCAGGATATAAAAACAACCGTAAGACCTTCCGAGATTCTGTTTGTCGTGGATTCCATGACCGGACAGGATGCGGTAAATACGGCGAAGACTTTTAATGAAAGACTGAACTTTGACGGTGTTGTACTCACCAAGCTGGATGGCGATTCACGCGGCGGTGCTGCGCTTTCCATTCGTCAGGTTGTTGAAAAACCGATCAAATACATCAGTACCGGTGAAAAAATGGAGGCGCTTGACTCCTTTTATCCGGATCGTATGGCCAGCAGGATTCTGGGTATGGGTGACGTTATATCGCTCGTTGAACGCGCGCAGCAGGCGTTTGACGAAGATGAAGCCAAGCGCATCAATGCCAAAATGCGTCAGAACAAATTCGATTTTGACGACTTTTTAGGTCAGCTTCAGCAAATCAAGAAAATGGGTAATGTAAAAGACCTGATCGGAATGATTCCGGGAATGGGAAATGCAATGAAAGATCTGGATATTGATAATGAATCTTTCAAGCCCATTGAAGCAATTATTCAGTCGATGACCAAAAAGGAAAGAGAAAATCCGGATATCATTGACGGAAGCCGCAAGAAAAGAATTGCAAACGGCAGCGGAACAACCATTTTACAAGTCAATAATCTGATCAAGCAGTTTGATGAGATGCGGAAAATGATGAAAAAAATGAATACCATGCAGGCAGCCGGCAAATTAGGCAAAGCTTTGCGCCGCTGATTTCACCAACACATCACACACTATTGATTCAGGTTCATGAAAAGATTCATTCCGATTTTTGCCTTAACGCTGTTGTGCAGCCATGGAAAACTTATGGCGCAATCGTCTGTCGGTTATTATCCGTGGAGTAGCTTGCTTACAGTCAGTACAAATCCTAAAAGAACGCTCTGGCTGGATACAAGATTTCAGACCAATTCGCTTTTCAGCAGTTTGAGCGTGGATATTCTGCCCATGTACAATTTCAAAAGAACCGAAGTGGTGCAATGGTATGCGGGCGGCGGGTTGCGTTTGAATCCTTTGTACCGGATTTCGGATTCCAATGCGGATCTGATTACTATTGACGGTTACTCCATAAATGTAGGCGTCAGAATTGCTCCGATTCCGCAAAACAGACAAATTCAGCTTGCGCTCGAACTGAATCCATATGTAAAAGACAAATTTGACAGCGGTGTTCTTAAAAGTCACTTTGGCGTCATTTATGCTTTTAGTAAAAAGAAGAAAAAAGAAACTTCACAACCCTAGTTTCTGATTTTGATATAAATAAAAACGCTCTTGAATCCGGTTATTCGCCGTTTGTTCAAGAGCATTTTTATTTTATCCGTATAAAACTGCTTTTTTGTAATAGCTAATGGCCTATCGCTAACAGCTCAAAAAACAAATTCAGTTTCCTCCGCGGCCTGCTTTGTACGAATCATATTCTTCAAGCAACGTAATCAGATCATCGTCTCCGCCAAATTCCAGCTGCTGTTCCTTGATGACGTAATTCAACTTGTTCTTTTCATCCGTAAGCAATTTTAAAAAGCTGTTTTTATCCGCAAGTTTTACCGGGTTCAGCTTTTCGTTTTTCAAAATATACAATCGGGCACCTTCATCCATTTCGCGGGTTGCACTTGCTTTTTCCACAGCAATGGGGTTTGTATATTTTTTCAGAAGCTTGGTATTTCCGTCGTATAGCACCCGGTAAAAACTTTTGTTTGCATAACCATCTACGTCCGGGAAACCGCTTTTAAAAGTATAAAGGTCTGAACCCGTCATAATCGAAAATTCCGTAATTCCACCCGGAATCCGGAACAAGTTTGCTCCTGATTTGTATTCCACTTCATCTTTTTCAAGATCGTACCGAAGCATCAAACCGTCGTGAACCTGATCGTCGCTTGTTCTCACCATTCCTGAATACCAGTCTTTAAACAAATAAGGAATATTCCGGCCATTTGCATTGGCAGTTTCCTGAAACGGAATTCCGGCAAGTCCTGTAGAATCCTGCGCTATGGCTGCATTCCAGCACGACATACAGAGCAACAAGAAAATTCTTAGGGAATATTCCATGATTTAATAAAGTTAATTTGATAAGTTCGGATCCGGAGAATCGCAGCATTTAGATTCCCTACCATCTTTGTGTACTTTTGCCAAAAAAATTGTACCCGTTCCATTGGACATCAATCAGCAGCTCATACAAATACGACAAAGTCTGGGAGGAATTGCTCCCGAACTGTTCCTGGCCATTTTCTTTTGCCTTTTCCTGTTTGCCGAGCTTGTTTTCATGCGCTTGCCAAAGAAAGAAAAAGCTTCGCTATACCTCCAGAATGTAGCACTTACGGGCAGCATCGTAACACTTTTGCTTGTTTTGGGCCAATGGAACGAAGAACCCTCCTATCGTTTTCAGCCTTTGCTCTTTCTGGACCGGCAGGCTGTATTTTTCAAGATTATGATTACGCTTTCCTGGATTTTTACATTGATTCATGTAAGGGTTCTGAAGTATGATTTCCCGCCCGAATTCAACGCATTGCTGATTGCAGCCGTTGCAGGACTGAATTTGCTGAGCATGTCCACGCATTTTCTGACCATTTATCTTTCGCTGGAACTGATTTCCATAAGTTCTTACCTGCTCGTTGCCATTTCGCCTTATAAAAAAGCGGCCGAAGGCGGAATCAAGTATTTGCTTTTTGGTTCAGTAAGTTCAGCAGTAATGCTTTACGGAATTTCATTGATTTACGGGCTTACCGGAACCCTGGATATTACAAGCGATGCCATGACCGCCGGGCTGAACAATAATGCGGAGCTGGTGATAACGGTTACCATTGTACTGACACTTGCCGGGCTCTTGTTCAAGCTTTCGCTCGTTCCGTTTCACGTCTGGACGCCGGATATTTATGAAGCCGCGCCTACACCGCTTGTTTCCTTTTTATCCGTTGCGCCAAAAGCAGCCGTTATTCTGGTTTTGATGCGGCTTGCTGCTATTTTGCCGGCTTCTTACTTTTCTATTTTGGGTGGCATTGCCCTAATCAGCATGACAATCGGGAATGTTGCGGCATTATGGCAGTCCAATGCACGGCGATTGCTTGCGTATTCTTCCATTGCGCAGGCCGGATATCTTCTTGTAGGCATTGCAGCTTACAGCAGGTTCGGGTTTGAAACAGCCGTTTTTTATACTGCTGCTTACCTTTTCATCAATCTTGCCGCCTTTTTTGTCCTCGATCTTCTACGTCCGCAAAATAACACGGATATGAAGGCATACGAAGGGCTTGGACGGAAACATGTCTGGATTTCAGGAATTCTAACGGTTGTGATGATTGCTCTCGCCGGGCTTCCTCCGACAGTCGGTTTTACTTCCAAACTGTTTATTTTTTCGGCACTCTGGGAAAGTTACCGCCAGCAGGAATTTTCCTGGATGCTATGGCTAATGGTCGGCGGGATTTTGAATGCGGCCATTTCCCTTGCCTATTATCTTAAACTTCCTTATCTGCTGTTTTTCAAAAAAGATATTCAGGAAACGGATGATGTCAACAACCGTTTTTCAGGAAAAGTCATCGCAGGAATTTTGCTGGGTGTTATACTGCTGCTGTTTTTCAAGCCTGAAATGCTGATGAATTGGATTTCATCTTTCTGAGTTGTTATTTCAGAACCGGCCGGACTTTGTAACCTGCTTTCCGAAGCAGGGCAATTACGCCGCTTTCTCCACCCAGATGCGCTGCTCCGACTGCAAAAAACGTCGGTTTTTCTGCCATTTTGCTTTTGATCTTCGGGATCCATTTCCTGTTCCGATCCTGAAGAAGCAATTCTTCACTTCCGCTAAGATCAAAATGGCTGTTTGTCGTCATTGTATAAAGCGCATTGATTTTTTCCGATTTATACAAATTCACCAAATCCCTGAATTCCTTTCTGGCAGCAGGAAGGTTGTCAATCATAGCTAAAACCATTTTAGCCTGATCCTTGTAAGGAATCGAATCAAAAAGTGCCATTTGCTCTTCCACGGTTTCCAGCCCGACTACTTCCGACTGCTGCTTGCCCGCAAGCTCCACAAACGCCGTTTCATACGACTGCGGCTGACAGGCCAGCACGGAATTAAAAAGAGATCCCATCAGAATAAAGGGCTTTGCTTTTTCAAACATTGCCAGCCCTACTCCGACGGAATCTCTGTAAAACTGATCCAGTCTGGCGTAATCAGATTCAGAAACCAGTTTTTTCAATTCATTCCCGTCCGTCATATTCATGGTTTTCATCATCGCCATCATCATGCCGGGATCGTCCATATCCATTTCCAGTGCAATCTGCTGCGTTCTTGCCACTGCTGCTTTTACCGAATCATTGAGTAAAAAGTCTGCCGGACAAATTAAATGGATCGTTCCGAACAGATAAGAAGGCTTTTTCTGGTCCGGAGCGGAAATTTCCCAGAGCAAGGCATTCTCTTTCGGAGCCTGTGCGCTGGAAAAAACAGCGTACAGGCAAAAAGCAAAACCTAAAAGTATTCTTTTCATAGTTGGAACGACCCGATATAATTATGGTTACTCTTTGTTGCTGTCTACAACGATGCGCTCATCACGGTTTGCCAGTTCCCAGGCCGTGTAAAAAACCAGTTTTACAATTTCCGCCTGTTTGTCAAACATGATTTTCTCCACGTCATCGCCGGGTTTGTGATAATCTTCATGCACGCCGGTGAAGTAGAAAATGACCGGAACGCCCATCTTTGCAAAATTGTAATGATCGGAACGGTAGTAAAACCGGTTCGGATCTTTGGCATCGTTAAAGGTATAATCCAGCTTGTAATTGATATACTTTTTGTTCGCATCCTCGCTGATTGCATGCAAAGTTGAAGACAATTTGTCCGAACCGATAAGATAGACGTATTTCGGATCATTTTTATGAGCTTCGTCCACACGTCCGATCATGTCAATATTCAGGTCGGCAATCGTATTTTTCAACGGAAGCAGCGGGTTTTCAGAATAATATTCCGAACCGAACAATCCTTTTTCTTCTCCGGTCACATTCAGAAAAAGAATGCTTCTTCTCGGGCCTTTTCCGGCCGCTTTTGCCTTACTGAACGCCTCGGCGAGTTCCAGAAGCGATACCGTTCCCGATCCGTCATCATCTGCACCGTTATTGATCTCGCCATTTGGTGAAATCCCGATATGATCCAGGTGCGCGCTGATCACAAGCACTTCATCTTTTTTATCGGAACCTTCCATAAAAGCGGCTACATTTTCCGTCTCAATCGTTTCGCTTACCCTTTCCGCTTTCAGAGAAACGTTTCCGGTCAGGTTTTTTGCCGCCGGCTTTCCTGATTTACCGAGTGCGGTTTTACTTTTCAAAAGTGCTGCTGCCGAAGTTTTAAGAATGGACGCCGCCATTTCCGGCGAAATCACAAAAGCAGCCATATTGGTCAGGCTTTCCTCAACCGGCTTCAATGTCGGGGCGCTGAACCTGCGGGACATTACCGCACGCTGACGAATTTCCTTGTCGAGGTCTTCGCCGGTTTTATCCGTAACGATAAAGACAAATCTTGCACCTTTCGCGATTGCCAGTTTTACTTTGGGCTGCCACGAAACAGGCCCGCTCCATTTGGATTTCTCACCGCTTCCGCTCAGCAAAAACTTTCCGCTTCCGCTTCCGGATTCAGGCTCGCCGTCAAACAGGATTACGGATTTATCCTTGACATCCAGATTGGCATAATCATTATAGGAAGATTCTTCTATGCCGTAGCCCGCCGTTACAACAGGCGTATTTACTTCTTCGGGAATGCTTACAAGTCCGTTCAGATAAAAATCCTTGTTGAACTCGTATTTTCTGCCGTTTACTTTCACATAAACTTCTCCCCAGGCACGCTTGTACAAATTGTACTTCTGCAGATATGACTTGGAGCCGTCGGAAGCAGGCGCAATCGGCGTGGTTCCATATGCTTTATAAAACCCGGAAACGTATTCAGCGGCCTTTTTTTGTCCCGGCGATCCGGTATCGCGACCTTCGAGGCTGTCGGAGGCTATAATTACCAAATGTTTTTTCAGGTCTTCCGGTGTAATACTTTTGGCAAATTCAGACGCATCATCCTGCGCATTTGCCAAAGTTGCAACGGACAGGAACATTCCTGCCATTAAATTCTTGTTCATATTGAAGTAGGTAAAATGCAATGCGTGCAAAGAAACTAAACGGCAAAGCCATTGCAAAATGTACAAGCTGATAATACTCCGTGCAATAACAATTTGCAGTAAACGGAAAAAGGTAATGATTCACAAGCATTGAAAATGCCGATCTGTAAACAACAGGTTTCTCCTGCTGAAATCAACACTTTACCATTCAAACAGCAAATAGCATCCTTCAAATAAATTAAATAACTTTTTGCACTTCTCTCAGTACAATCCGCCGTTTTCAGCAGTTAACAATAAATTAATTGTAAATTACTGTTATTCAGCGAAAAATATGCGTACATTTGCACCCTATTTGACAAAAGTTTCGTCAATAAACTAAGCACAACGGTTTTCAGAAGGTAAAAGCATATTTGCAGACTGCAGGCCGTAAACAATTGATATCTAAAACAATGCAAGCCATTCGTAACATCGCAATTATTGCGCACGTTGACCACGGTAAAACTACATTGGTTGACAAAATCATTCACGCGTCAAAGCTATTTCGTGAAAATCAGGAATTTGATGATCTTATTCTTGACAACAACGATCTGGAACGCGAGCGTGGAATCACAATTGTTTCTAAGAACGTATCGGTGCGTTACAAAGATGTTAAAATCAATGTAATTGATACGCCGGGTCACGCAGACTTTGGCGGTGAAGTGGAACGCGTACTTAAAATGGCGGATGGTGTTTTGTTGCTTGTGGATGCATTTGAAGGCCCAATGCCCCAGACACGTTTCGTTTTAGGAAAAGCCATTGGTCTGGGACTGAAACCGATTGTGGTTGTAAACAAGGTAGATAAAGAAAATTGCCGCCCGGAAGAAGTTCAGGAAAGTGTTTTTGACCTGATGTTCAACCTCGGCGCTACTGAAGATCAGCTTGATTTCGTTACCGTTTACGGTTCCTCCAAACAAGGATGGATGGGTCCTGACTGGCAGAAACCAACAGATAACATTACTTATTTGCTGGATACGATTATTGAATCCATCCCGGCTCCGGTAATTGACGAAGGTACCCTGCAAATGCAGATTACATCCCTGGATTACAATGCTTTTGTAGGCCGTATTGCAATCGGTCGCGTAAAAAGAGGATCTATAAAGGAAGGTGCCACGCTTTCACTATGCAAGGCAGACGGCGTTATCAAAAAAGTGAAAGTAAAAGAACTTCAGACTTTTGAAGGTCTTGGAAGAGTGAAAGTTTCGGAAGTATCTGCCGGAGATATTTGTGCAGTAACAGGAATAGAAGATTTTGAAATCGGAGATACACTTGCCGATCTTGAAAATCCGGAGCCGATTGCACGTATTGCCGTGGATGAGCCGACGATGAACATGCTTTTCACAATCAATAATTCTCCGTTTTTCGGTAAAGAAGGCAAGTTTGTTACATCACGCCACCTTCGTGACCGCCTGATGAAAGAAACTGAAAAAAATCTTGCACTGCGTGTGGAACCAACCGATACTGAGGATAAATTCCTTGTTTTCGGACGCGGTATTCTTCACTTGTCTGTTTTGATTGAAACGATGCGCCGTGAAGGTTATGAATTGCAGTTAGGTCAGCCTCAGGTTTTATTTAAGGAAAATGAAAAAGGAGAGCGTCTGGAACCGATTGAAACACTTGTCGTGGATGTTCCGGAATCAACTGCAGGTAAAGTAATTGAACTGGCAACGCAGCGTAAAGGCGAATTGCTGATTATGGAACCAAAAGGTGATCTTCAGCACCTGGAATTTGAAATTCCTTCAAGAGGCCTGATCGGACTTCGTTCCAACGTTTTGACAGCAACACAAGGTGAAGCCGTTATGACACACCGTTTTAAAAGTTTTGAAACATTCCGCGGACCTATTCCTGGCCGTTTGAGCGGTTCGATCATTTCTAAAAACACAGGCCCTGCAACTGGTTATACTATTGACAAATTGCAGGATCGCGGACGTTTCTTTGTGGAGCCCGGTGAAGAAATTTACGGAGGTCAGGTAATCGGTGAGCATAACCGTCCTAATGACATTGTTGTGAACCTTCAGGAAGCTAAGAAACTGACCAACATGCGTGCGTCAGGTTCTGATGACGGACTGAGAATCGCTCCGAAAATCAATTTTTCGCTGGAAGAATCCATGGAGTACATCCAAAAAGACGAATATCTGGAAGTAACTCCAAACAGCATCCGCATGCGGAAAATATATCTTGAAGAAAACGATCGCAAAAGATTCGGAGCCAAAATGGAAATGGCATAATCTGAATTCCAGATCCAATCATACAGAAAGAAAGCACAAACGTGCAGTTACAGTCGGAAGAGAAATCTTCCGACTTTTTTGTTTTTAACAGGATTCAATGGCCTTTTCACGCTCAGTAAACAATCATTTTCCCACTTGATAATTCATACACACCGATAGAACATTACAGCATGTACATTGGTACATGGCATCCCTGTAACGGGCTAAATTGCATTGTACCAGTTCTTAATCCATGCGTCTTGCCCGTTACTTTTCACTCATTACATGCACCTGCATCGTCTGCTTCTACTTTTATCTAATCATTCAAAATACAGTTGATATCCCGAATGGAGATGACTTGTATTGCCTTCTTCTATTTACACAAAAGTTTAAAGACGCAAACAACCCGGAAGAATGTTTCAGGTTATTATTTGAACAATGGGTGGAGCACCGGATTGTATATTCCCGATTTACGGCACTGGTTTCATACTGGATACACGGTGCTGTCAATTTTAAATCCATCGCCTTGATCGGCAACTGCTCTTTACTGGGAGTCACTTTCTTGTTTTACAAGCTGCTACGTAACATGCAGTTATCCGTGTCTTACCTGATACCTGCTGTTTTGACCCTTTTCAGCCCGGTAATGTATGAAGGCAATTT
Organism: Dyadobacter sediminis; assembly: GCF_005860765.1. Classification (GTDB taxonomy): domain Bacteria; phylum Bacteroidota; class Bacteroidia; order Cytophagales; family Spirosomataceae; genus Dyadobacter; species Dyadobacter sediminis. The sequence goes on from NZ_VCEI01000029.1 coordinate 49,415, forward strand.
GTGGGCAGGAGCAAGCACGGTATACATGCCGGTTTGCCTTATGGGTATATTATCCATATTTCTCCTGACAATTCCCTCTCATATTGCTTTTACTTTGGCAATATTGACTGCTGTTCTTGCAACGTATTCATTTGGAAACGGAATGTTTGTGTTTGTGGCCGGTGTTATTGTCCTTTTTAAATCGGGAAAGACCAAATATGCAACCATCTGGATCATTGCCGGTTTTGCAGCTGCCGCTTTCTATTTCAGAAATTTCAAAATGTACAGTGCCACAAATGCTTTCGGCTGGACTGCGCATTTTAAACACCCTATCTATCTGTTTAACAACTTCTTTGCATTTGTCGGAGGCACGTTTAATTATATTGAAAATGTCAATGGCCCGGTCGAGTATCAGAATTTCCCTGCACTTCTTGCCGGCATCATTCTGACAGCAGTTTTGATATGGGGCATCATAAAAACCATGTTTATCAAGGCAGAACCGGTTCAGGTAACTTGGGCGGGAATGGCGGTTTTCATTGTGATTACTTCTACTGTAATCGCCTTTTCACGGACACATTTAGAGCAAATGACAACCATTTCCAGCAGATATAAAATTTACTCGATGGTTGCCTTTTTACTGGTATATCTTTGGTGCCTGATTTATTATGATAAAAGAAAAACCGTTGCAGCCGTTTTTACAGGAGCAAGTGCGGTACTGCTGTTATTCAACTATTACGTTTATTATGAGAAGTTTGTCGATTATCAATGCCACAGTCTGGCTGGTCTCTACAATTATAATAATAACGGAAAATGGATTATTTACAGCAAAACTGCATACTTTGAAAAAGCAAGCAAGTTTGTCAGTGATACCATAAAAATAAATCCGGAGCCGGTTTTTAGTTTTCATCCGATTTTCCCGGAACTGACCCATCGGGCGATCTATTCAGCCAGAACACTGGAAAACATGGAAATCATTGACAATACCGATTCCGGCAGCAAGCTTAGAAAAAGCATTTCGTTTAAAACAAACGAGTACCCTTCAACTCCTAATCAGCCAAAAGGAATATATTTGGTAACTTACAATGAGAAGAATATCTTTTTATTTGCTGCAAGTCCTTTGAAAAATGGAAGGCTGAATATGATCAGGCAACTGAAGTATTTTAAAAACGGCTTTTACGCCGAAGAAGACATGTTTGATTTTATTCAAAAAGGAGAGGTTTACAAGTTTGCTGTATTCTGCCCGGGTGAAAAGGAACATGTTCGGTTAATCAATTATCAAATCACAGGCAAGTAATATCTTAATGCTCCAAAATGCCTTTTCAGTCTTGGCTGACTAACTTCCGGATTGACGATGAATCTTGAAACTGCACATGCATTTCATAAAAGTATTCCCGGTAAAAGCACACGTTGCCATATTTCATAAATACGGAAAAACCAAAAGGCAAATTTGGTATAAAGAAGGCCGCACGATAGTTCATTTCAAACAAACAGGAAAATAACAAACAATCTTTACTACCTGCAATTTTATACTATTCCAAGATATTTTAGTTTTCTGTTATAATAAAATCAAATAGCGTAAGTTTGTGTTAAAGAATAGAAGTTATTCATTAACATACTAATTATCAGTAATTTTAAGTAAGCACAATGTCGTATATAGAACCTGCTCCGATTAAAGATAAAGAGAATCCGCTGGAGTCCATGATGCAGCGATTTGATAAAGCCGTTGATCTTCTGGGAATTTCAGAAGAAATGTACCATATTTTGAAAGTACCCCGCAAGCAGGTGATTGTCGGATTGCCGGTAACCATGGATTCCGGAGAGATCAAGACTTTCGAGGGCTACCGCGTCATTCATTCCACTATTCTCGGCCCGAGCAAAGGCGGCATCCGCTTCGATCCGGACGTAAACCTGGACGAAGTAAGAGCACTTGCCGCCTGGATGACATGGAAATGTGCCGTTGTTGATATTCCATACGGAGGCGCAAAAGGAGGCGTCGCATGTAATCCGCGCGAAATGTCGGCAGGTGAAATGGAAAGGTTAATGCGGGCTTACACTACTGCATTGCTGGATGTATTTGGCCCTGATCAGGATATTCCTGCACCGGATATGGGAACAGGCCCGCGTGAAATGGCCTGGTTAATGGATGAATATTCCAAGTCGAAAGGCATGACGGTGCCCGCAGTGGTTACCGGAAAGCCACTGGTACTTGGCGGTTCGCTGGGCCGCACGGAAGCAACGGGACGCGGTGTAATGGTGTCGGCGCTTGCGGGTATGGAAAAGTTACGCATCAATCCCTATCGTGCGACGGCGGCAGTTCAGGGTTTTGGAAATGTGGGCTCGTACGCAGCTTTGCTTTTGCGTGAGCGTGGTGTTGCCATTCATGCGATCAGTGACATTTCAGGTGCCTATTACAATGACAAAGGAATTGATGTAGCGGATGCCGTGGCGTATCGCAGCAGTAACAACGGTTCGCTGGAAGGTTATCCGGGTGCAGAACAGATTCCGGGCGACGATCTGCTTACTTTACCCGTAGACGTGCTGGTTCCTGCCGCCAAAGAAGACGTAATTACGCGAAAAAATGTGTCGGGCATTCAGGCCAAAATGATCGTGGAAGGTGCAAATGGCCCTACTTCTTTTAAAGCCGACGATATTATCAATGAAAAAGGGATTATGGTCGTACCAGATATTCTGGCCAATGCCGGCGGTGTTACCGTTTCCTATTTCGAATGGGTTCAGAACCGCATTGGTTACAAATGGACACTGGAACGGATCAACCGCCGTACAGACCGGATTATGAAAGATTCTTTTGACAAGGTTTATGAAACATCATTGAAATACAAGGTTTCACTTCGCATTGCAGCATACATTGTTGCCATTGACAAAGTATCAAGCACATACAAATACCGCGGAGGATTCTAGAAATTCATCAGCAGATTACAGGCCGTTTTCTCCGGAAAGCGGCTTTTTTTGTTTCCTGGCATGATATGGCTGCATTTTGAATGGTATCATAAATTTAATAATTGAACAATGGCCTGTAAAAAGCACTTTCCTGATAACAGATTATTAACTTTAATACTTTAAAGAATTTGCCTCCGTGATCCAGGCTTTACCGGATGTTAACTACGTTTCGCCGGAAGCAAATTAATCAAGGTCTTTTACAGTTATAACCATGTCATTAAGTCCGCGCTTCATAGCAGTCATTCTCGCCTTTCTGATCTCACTTCTGACAACCACTTTTCTGGCATTTGTAGACGGGGTTTCGAGAGGGATGCTTTTTGTGACGGCTATTTCCTCGTTTGTCACTTCTTTTTTTCTGGTTCTTTACACCGTGGATATTCTGGTTTTTCGGGAAGTAAACAAGATGTACCGCACGATTCAGAAGCTTAAAATGAGGGATTTCAACATTGCGCCACGAAAGAAGCTGATTCAGGAATCCAATCCGCTCAGGACGATCAATGATGAAATTTTTGTTTACGTTACCAAAAAACAGAAAGAAATCGATGAGCTGAAAAAGCTCGAACTTTTTCGCAGAGAGTTCCTCGCGGATGTTTCCCATGAATTCAAAACGCCGATTTTTGCAGCGCAGGGCTTTATCCATACCCTTCTTGACGGAGCCATGGAAGATGAAAATGTACGCGAACGCTTTCTTCTGAAAGCGGCAAAAAACCTGGACAGCCTGGATATTCTGGTTAAAGACCTGCTTGTACTTTCTCAGATGGAAACGGGAGACATTAAAATGAATTTCCTTCCGATGGATATCCGGTTACTTACATCCAATGTTTATGGCCGTCTGGAAAATATTGCAGCAGACCGCAACATTGCATTGAAGATCAAACCGGATAATATGCCAGAAGTATGGGTTAAAGCCGATCCCGACCGGATGGAACAAGTCATGCTCAACCTGATTGAAAACGCGATCAAATACGGCAATGAAAATGGAAAAGTCATTGTACATTTTAATGAAGGCAAAAAATACATTGAAGTTGCCATTCGCGACAATGGCCCGGGTATTTCTCCCGAACACTTAAACCGTATCTTTGAAAGGTTTTACCGTGTGGATAAAAGCCGTTCCAAGGAAATCGGCGGAACGGGTCTGGGATTGGCCATTGTAAAACACATCCTGAATGCACACGGCACCAAAATCGCCGTCATGTCCAAGCCTGAAAAAGGAACCACATTTTCCTTCAAGCTGGAAAAAGCTTCCGTAGAATCGACGGATGCGGATGATCAGGAAATCATTTTAGCAGAATCAAATTCTTAATCAATTGTATAACTAATAATTAAAATTCCATGTTTGTTCACAACGTATTTTTTTGGCTGAAAGAAAAAGATAATGAAGAAGCAAGAAAAGCGCTTCATGCAGGTATAAAATCGCTGGAAGCCATTGAATCCATTGAATCGGTATATATTGGTACGCCTGCTTCCACACGCCGGCCGGTTATTGACGCAACCTATGATTTTGCCGAGATACTTGTATTTGCCGATGAAGCCGCACATGATGTTTATCAGGTTCATCCGCTGCATAAGAAATTTGTTGAAGACTGCGCCCATCTTTGGGAACGTGTTGTGATTTACGACGTCGAGGCCTGATTTTACAACAATTGTTAACAAGTTATCCACACTAATTTTGTGGATAACTTGTTAACAACATTACAATCCACTTAATATCAGTATTTTATCTGCATATTACAACTAATCCACACTGTGGATAACTCCATTTCCGACTGCTCCTGTTGTTATTTACAGCCTTTATAAAGGCACTATTTCCGTTTCGCTTCCGTTTTATCAACAGTATAAAACAACGAGTGCCATGAGAAAAAACAGAATCATACTGTCCGTTATCATGACAGTTATTGCAGCAATCAGCATTTCATCCTGTACATACAGATCGTACAATCCGGGATATGATTACGGGTATCGCTACGGGTATGGTTACCGATATCCGGCTCCTCCGCCACCGCCGCGAAGAGTGATCGTAAAACATTCGCCGCCGCCAAGGGTTGTTCATGCGGAACGTCACAGATCCAGCCGTCAGTATGACAGGAATTACAGACGTCAGTATAACCGTGGAAACCAGTATGGACGCAATTCTGCCCGTACCCACGGCCCGAGAAGATAAGATTTCAAGTTAAAAAGAAGGAAAGCCGCCAGGTTGAAAAGTTCAGCCTGGCGGCTTTTGCTTTTCTGAATAATTACGGCAACAGCAAAATCCGCATAAATCATTCAAGTCTTCTTTCAGCAGATTCAGCTGTTTCCTTTTCGGTACAACAATTTCACCTGGCCATAAACAATGCATTGCATAATACCTTTTACTCATTTATATGACTTTTCAGGAAAACGTATTTCAACATCCTTTTTAATGACAAAAAGATTTTTGAAATAAAGCTGTATTTACAATAAGCTGAAATCAAATACTTTAACTCCTATTTATCGCTAGGTGAAATAAAAATTGCTTCAAAATTCTTTTAAATCGTTTGCAGCAAAATCACACCGTTTCTCCTGATGATAACTGGCCTAAGCCGCAATGATTTCAGTGCGACGTTAGTCCGTATATTAGAGCAACAACAGACTGAAAGCGCTTTGAACGGATTGCTGAACACCGATATGCCGCTGGTGCTTTCCTACGAATATTATGATCAGACGGAGTACATGGATGAACCGTATTGCTGAAAATAGTTTTTGCCGCAATGATACCTTTTCTTGATCTTGAAAGGGTCAATGCGCCTTATATGCAGCGCATTGAAGAAGCAGCCATTCGGGTATTGCGTTCGGGCCGGTATATTCTGGGAAATGAAGTAGATGAATTTGAAAAATCCTTTGCAGCATATTGTGAAGCCGGGTACTGTATCGGAACGGCAAACGGGCTGGATGCGCTTACATTGATCCTGAAAGCTTTTGCATTTCCGGAAAAAAGCGAAGTCATTGTTCCGGCCAATACGTATATCGCTACTGTTCTGCCGCTGAGCTTTCTTGGTCTTACGCCTGTTTTTGTTGAGCCGGAAGAAGTTACCATGCTTCTGAACCCGGAATTGATCGAAGATAAAATAACACCTTCAACCAAAGCAATCATCACCGCTGATCTTTACGGCCGCAGCTGCGAAATGGCCCGCATTCTGGAACTTGCAAACGATTATAATTTAAAAGTCATTACGGATGCTGCGCAGGCACACGGAGCTGCTTACTTCGGTAAAAAAACAGGAAGTATGGCGCATGCAACTGCTTTCAGCTTTTATCCTACAAAAAATCTGGGTGCATTGGGTGACGCCGGCGCCGTCGTTACATCGGATAAAGAACTGGCTCAAAAAATCAGGTACCTACGGAATTACGGTTCGGCCTTACGCTATCAGAATGAATATAAAGGCATGAACAGCCGGCTGGATGAAATTCAGGCAGCATTCCTGCATGTTAAACTTCCTTATCTTGACAAGGAAAATAAACGCAGAAGGCAAATGGCAAGCCGTTATTTAACAGAGATCCAGGTAAAAAACCTTGTTTTGCCGCCCACAGACAGAATTCAGGAAGATGCATGGCACTTGTTTGTTGTACGGCATCCGGACCGTACTGCGCTGATTGCTTTTCTGGAAGCAAACGGAATACAAACGGATGTCCATTATCCATTGCCCGTTCATAAACAGGAAGCATACAAGGAATACAAAAGCCTGAAATTGCCCGTAACCGAAAAAATGCATCAGGAAGTGCTCAGCCTGCCGTTAAATCCGGTTCTGACCGAAGAAGAATTAACATATATCATACAAACGGTTAACCGGTTTGATGCCCAAACATGAAGCTATTTGCTGTTATCCCGGTTTATGCCTGTTGCCGCAACATTCGGGATCATTATGGTAACTGACAAAAAAGCTTCAATACTTCATTTATCTGCTAATAAATAAAACGAATTCCTGAAAAAACGCACAGGCTTGCTTTCAGGGATTCAATTCTGAAAGATTCGTGTTTCATCTGCTATACAAAATAGAGAAACATGGATTTACAACTTCAAGGCAAAACTGCTTTCATCAGCGGATCGACTCAGGGAATCGGATTTGCAATTGCATCTGGTTTACTGAAAGAAGGCGCATCGGTAATCATCAACGGAAGAACAGAACAAAAGGTAAACGAAGCTGTTGATAAGCTGAAAAGTTTGTTTCCGCAAGCAGCGGTTTCGGGCAAAGCTGCTGATTTTTCCAAATCGGAAGAAGTGGCCGCATTGCTTGAAAGCCTTCCGGACATTGACATTCTGATCAATAATGCCGGCATATTTGAGCCAAAGCCGTTTACCGAAATTCCGGATGAAGACTGGTTCCGGTTTTTTGAAGTAAATGTCATGAGCGGCGTTCGTCTGGCAAGGCACTTTTTACCAAAGATGCTTTCCAGAAACTGGGGCCGCATTTTATTTATTTCGAGTGAATCGGCTGTTAATATCCCGGAAGAAATGATTCATTACGGTACTACCAAAACGGCGCAGCTTGCAATCAGCAGAGGTTTGGCCGAACTTACAAAAGGCACGGACGTTACGGTCAATTCTATTTTACCCGGACCTACCAAATCCGAAGGCGTTGCAGAATTTGTAAAACAGCTGGCCAATGCAGCCAACGTGACAGCAGAAGAAGCCGAAAAGGATTTCTTTAAAAATGCGCGGCCTTCTTCCTTGCTGCAGCGCTTCACTTCGGTGGAGGAAATTGCTAACCTGGTTACTTACATTTCAAGTCCTTTGTCGTCAGGAACGAACGGTTCTGCGCTGAAAGTGGACGGCGGCGTGGCCAAGTTCATCCTTTAACCATTTCTTCGGGTTCTGCCGGCATTTTGTTATATTTACATTAACACATTGAATTCCGGAATACAATTTATTTCATATGCCCAGAATATTGATCCAGTTCGCACATCCGACTTTGAGCAAGTCCAATGTTCAGAAAATATTGGAAAAGTATTGCAGGAATGTAAAAGGTGTCACGTTCAACGATTTGTATGAATACTATCCGGATTTGTACATTGATGTAAAAAGGGAACAGAAGCTGTTACTGGAGCACGATATTATCATTTTCCAGCACCCGTTTTACTGGTACAGCAGCCCGCCGATCCTCAAACAATGGCAGGATCTGGTTCTGGAATATAACTGGGCATATGGCCCCGAAGGCAACAAGCTGGCCGGCAAAAAAATATTCAATGCGGTATCCTGCGGCGGTGGAAGGGAAGCGTATAAGGAAACAGGTTACAACCGGTTTAGCATCAGCCAGTTTTTGCTTCCGTTTAACCAGACAGCCCATTTGTGCAAAATGGAATATCTTCCTCCGTTTGTCGTTCATGAAACTTACACAATGACGCCCGAAGCGCTGGATTTGCACGGCAGGCAATATGCACACGTGCTGAATGCGCTTGCAAGAAACGAAATCAGCCCGGAACATTACAGAAACATTGAATACCTTAATGAACTGGCCGCTATCCATGCCGAGTCCTGAAAAAAACACACTCCGGACTTTTCAACTTGATTCTACTTCCTAATTTCTGTACGATCCAATGCAGCAGACTGTCTTTTTTCAGGCGATGATTTATCTGGCTTCGGCCGTTATGATGGTTCCGGTTGCCAAGCGTTTTGGCCTGGGTTCCGTACTCGGTTATCTGGTTGCAGGAATTGCCATCGGTCCGGCGGGTTTGAAGTTTATCGGCCTGGAAGGCCAGGATATTATGCATTTTGCCGAGTTCGGCGTGGTTATGATGCTCTTTGTGATCGGACTGGAACTGGAACCTTCACGATTGTGGAGAATGCGCAAGGATATTGCCGGACTGGGCGGTCTGCAGGTCGGGGTAACAAGTCTGGTTATTGCCGGAGGAGCCATGCTTTTTGATGTTAGCTGGAAAGAATCAATTGCCCTTGGCATGATCGTCGCCATGTCGTCTACTGCGATTGTCATGCAGACACTGGATGAAAAAGGCTGGCTGAAAACCGTTGCCGGACAAAGTTCTTTTGCCGTTCTGCTGTTTCAGGACATGGCTATTATTCCCATGCTGACGCTTTTTCCGCTGCTTGCAGAACACGAAACGAGTGATGCGGCGCATGGCGCCGAAAGCAGTTCACTTATAAGTGCTTTTCCGGCATGGCAGCAGGCATTGATTGTACTTACCGCCGTGATCACGATTATTATTGTCGGCAAATATCTGCTGCGTCCCGTATTCCGACTCATGGCAAAAACCGGAATGCGTGAAATGTTCACAGCCACCGCATTGCTGCTTGTCGTGGGTATTGCTGTCCTGATGACTTCCATCGGCCTGAGCCCGGCTCTCGGCGCGTTTATCGCCGGCGTTGTACTGGCAAATAGTGAATACCGCCACGAACTGGAAAGTTCCATTGATCCTTTTAAAGGACTTTTGCTTGGCCTGTTCTTTATCTCCGTGGGTTCTTCCATTGATTTCCAACTCATTTTGCTCAAACCTCTGCTCATATTCGGACTTGTAGCGGCATTGATGATTTCCAAAACGGTTATTCTGCTGGTACTGGGCAGAATCTTCAAAGTAAGAATGGCGCAGAACCTTATTTTCAGTTTCGGGCTGAGCCAGATCGGTGAATTTGCTTTTGTATTACTGAGCTTTTCTGTTCAGCAAGGCGTTTTCACACGCGAAATGTCGGACATTATGATGGCCGTTGTTGCGATCAGCATGGCCTTAACGCCTTTGGTTGTCGTGCTGAATGAAAAACTGATCCTGCCTCGTTTTTGTGCCGTACAGGCCGGACTGGAAGTTCAGAAACCAAGCGATGTGGAAGAGCAGGAAAATCCGGTCATTATCGCCGGCTACGGACATTTCGGGAATACGATCGGACGCTTTTTGCGTGCCAACAATGTGGAAGCTACGGTTCTGGACAACGACAGCGACAATGTGGATTTCCTGCGTCGAATGGGGTTGAAAGTTTACTACGGCGATGCGACCCGCTATGAACTGCTGGATATTGCCGGCGCAAACAAAGCGCAGATGATTATTATCGCCATCAGTGATGAAGAAAAAAGGCTTGAACTGATCGAAACAGTCAAGAAGCATTTCCCTAACCTGCATATTCTGGTCAGGTCTACAAACCGCAATGATGCCTATGATCTGATGAACGCCGGAATGATGCACATTTACCGTGAAACTTTTGATACCAGCCTTCGGCTCGGCGTGGATGCGCTGAAATTGCTCGGCCATCGCGCACACGAAGCGACCCGATCAGCAAAAATGTTTTTTGTACACGATGAAAAAACGTTGAAGCATTTATCCAAAATAAGGAATGACGACGAGTATGTTACTGCTGTACGGCAGCATATAGAAGAGCTAGAACTGCTTATGCAGGCGGATCGCGAAGCCATTAACCTGCCTGCGCTGGCCGGCTGGGACCGCAAGGATGAAGGTCTGGAAAGAAAACCGGCAAGATCAGTTGAATGATCTTTTTCTGATTACAATTCCGGCAGCCATTCCTGCTATGCTGGCGAGCAGACCGTAAATTAAAGGAGGATAATCTGTTTTCAGGTACGCACTTGCAAGCCATACAACCAGCCCGGCGATCATGGATATGACACATCCCGCTTCATTGGAGTTTTTCCAGTAAATGCCTGCCGCCAGCGGAACAAAAAGCGATACAAGACTGAAAGCGGAAGATTCGGCCACCAGATCAAAAATGCTTTCGCGGGTAACTGCCAGCAGTATGCAGACTGCCGTAATGACCACAATTCCGATCCGGATAATTTTGAGCAACTCCTTGTCTGTCAGTTCAGGTTTGAAAAACTTGAAAACGTTTTCTCCCAAAACGGCCGCAGGCGCCATGATGGCACTGCTCGTTGTACTCAGAATAGCCGAAACAAGCGCCCCGAAAAAGATAATCTGAAGCGGCAGCCCCATATGCTGCAAAATCATATTCGGAATGATCATTTGTCCGTCGCCGCGGGAAGCAGGATAAAGGTAATGCCCGCAAAGTGCGATGAACAGCGGCAGCAAGGCAATGGTAAGGTACATCAATGAAGATAACAAAGTTGCTTTCACAGAAACGGACGCGGATTTGGCGGACATTACTCTCTGAAAAACATCCTGCTGCGGAATGGAACCCAGGCCGATTGTAATCCATGCAGCAAAATATTCGACGGATGCCTTAAAAGTGAATTCAGGATAAAAACGGAAAAAACCTTTCGGAGCAGCGTTGATCAACGGCTGAAAACCGCCTACTTTCTCATACAAAACGGAGGAAACGATGATCAGACCTGCAATAATCATGATGGTCTGGAGAAAATCGGTAACCGAAATGGACCACATGCCGCCCCAGATCGTGTAAACAATGACAATCGCCGAACTGAACAAAATACATCCGGGAAGCGGCCAGCCGAGCACGATTTTGAGTACAATTCCCATTGCAAGCAATTGCGCTGCAATCCAGCTGAAATAGGACGGAATGATCAGAATGGCAGAAAGAAGTTCTGCGTAACGGCCGTACCTGATCCTGAAAAAATCGCAGAATGTAATGATGTTCATGCTGTAAAACCGGCGCGCAAAAAAAATCCCGACGAGGAATAAACAAAGCGCGGCGCCAAACGGATCTTCAATAATTCCCAAAACGCCGTTCTCCAGAAACTCCGTCGGAGCGCCCATAATGGTTTCCGAACCAAACCATGTGGCAAATGTAGCCGAAGCAGCCAGTATCAAAGGAAGTCTTCTGCCGGCAAGGACAAAATCGTTGGTCGTCTGAATCTTTCGGGAAGCCCAAAGCCCGATAGCAAGGTTAAGCACCAAATACCCGAGAATCGCAAATGCCAGCATTGATATAGAACAGGAGGTTTGTATGATTTTACAAACAAAAGGCCGGCGAATTTATATTACAAGCATTTTAAAATAAAAAGGCATAAAAGTCCTTTGAACCTACCGCCAGCTGGCCACAATCCGGCTTCCGTCCTCACTTCCCGTAATGCTCAGATAGGTATTGATCTCCTGCTGCAGATCCTCTACATGGCTGATAATGCCGACAATCCGGTTTTCTTTCCGCAGCGATTTCAATGTTTCAAAAACAGTCTGCAGCGCATTTTTATCCAGCGAACCGAAACCTTCATCCAGAAAAAAGAAATTATGCCTCGACTCGTTGCGCACATGAATATGATCCGCAAGCGCAAGTGCGAGCGATAACGCAGCCTGAAATTTCTGACCGCCCGAAAGTGTCTTGAGCAAACGCATATGACCGCCGTTCAGCAGATCCCGAACCCAGAAGCTGTTTCCTTCTCCCAGTTCAAGATGCAGCTGCTGATGCGTCATCTGATGAAAACGACTATTGGCTGCCTGAATCAGGTTCTGAAGATAAATACTGGAAGCATAATCCACAAAACCGCTCGACCTGAAAAGCCGCGCAAGATCATCCAGATGTTCTTTTCGCAGCAGAAGACGGCTTTTTTCTTTTTCCAGCGTCACTTTACGCGACAGATCCGCATCCATTTTACGGATCAGACCGTCAAGGCTGCCTTCTTCTTTCCTTTGATAATGCAGACTTTCTGCAAGCTGTTCTTTCGCATAGGTGACGGCTTTATGCTTTTCTGCATCGTACAGCGAATCCTGATTTTCCGCCATCATATTCTGAAGATCTCTTCCCGTTGTTTCAAGCGAAAACTTGTAGTCCTGAATCACCTTTCTTTCGGTTTCCGTCTGAATGGCCTGCTGCAGAATTTCCCTTACCTTACCTTCCGACTCAAATACATGCAGTTTCAGTTCTCCATCAATGTGCTTCTGAATATCAGTTACTTTAAGCTCGTCCGTTTCCAATGCATTCTTTAGAGTCGTCTGGCTCCCGGACAGCATATTTTTCTCCTTTTCCAGCGTATCGACGTTCTTTTCGGCTTGTTCGTACAGATGGATGATTTCCTTGTAACCGGATTTCAAACCGGAAATCTTTTCAGAAATGGCCGATTTTTCCTGCCCTTCAAAATCAGCAGGATTTACTTTTTTAAGCTGGCTTGTTAATGTTGCAGCTGTATTGTCAAGTTTAAGGATTTCGTTACGCAGGTTTTGCAGCGGCTTTTCAATCTTTTCCTCTTTTTCAATCAACGCCGTTTCAAGCTGGGCTGACAAGCTTTTCAGTTCCGTTTCCGCTTCTCTGATCCTGCTCTGGTTTTTACTTACTTTTTGAAAATAGTTCTGAAAACCATCGCGGTCATTTTTATCAAACCGGCTCCATGTAAATTCCTTGTCATGCAGTTCCATGCGGTTTTTGGCTTCCAGCCAGCGTTGCTTGATAGCCGCTTTCTGTTTTTCAAGATTTTCGATCTGGTTAAACATACGCTCAACCGGCGATTGTACGCGCTGCAGGGATTTCTCCTTTTCATTCCATGCTGCACTGCGTTTCTCAATGTCCTTTATTTCTTCCGAAAGGGAAAAATCAGCGTGCAGAACCGCGGGATGATGGCCGGAACCGCAAAGCGGACAAGGCTCGCCATCCGTCAGGCTGCCTGCAAACTGCTGCAAAGCCAGTTTGGTATTGGCCTGAAGCAACTGATCATGAAGTAATTTCTTTTTGTTTTCAATATCAGCAAGACATTCCTGCACTGCATTTTGAAACGACTCTATCGAAAAATCATTTAAACGATTCAGAGAAAAAGTCTGCGTAATTTCCTCTAACTTAAGTTTCAGTTCTTCCTGCTGCGTACTGATTGCAGCCTGTAATCCTTCGGCTTCTTTCTTGATGGAAATCCGGTCTTCATTAAGTGTGTCCAGCTTGTCAAACCACGATTTTGCAAGGCTTATTTCCTGAATATCTGCATACTGGCTTTTACGCTGTTCGTTTTCTGCTTCCTTTTCCAGCTTTTGATTTCTGAGCAGATCAATGGCAATTTCCTTTTGTTTCAGCTGCTCTTCTCCTCTTGCAAGCGCACCTTTCTTTTTTTCTGCCGATAAAGTGTTTTCAAGAATCAGTATGACCTTTTCCAGCTCCTCAGCCGTATCCAGCAATTCTTCTTTTTTCTCGTATTGCGGCTTTAATCTAAAAAGGACTTCATTTTCTTTTGCTGTAAGAACCGTCAGTTCAGAAATTCTTTGCTGATTTTTATCATACGTTTGCTGCGCTTTTGAAATGGCCGCGTTCAGGTTTGATTTCTGATCCAGAAACGATCTGAAATGCAGTGAGCAGATTTCAAAATCCCTCAGCATTTCCTCCCGCTGCTGCATGGCGGCACGTTTTGCTTCCAGCTGCGACAACTGGTTTTTTAACAACTGAATTTTCTCGCCTGCCAGTTTTTGCTTCTGAAGACTGCTTTCCAGCTCTGTTTGTACCAGAAGCAAATCTTCCAGTTCCCTGATTTTTAATCTTACCCCTTCCCTTTTCTCCTTTTCTGCATCTATCTTTTCCCGCGCTATTTCCTGCAAACCGAGCAACTGGCCTTCAAAATGAGACAAATTCATGTCATTTGCTTTGGAAAGCGACCCGACATTCCGGCTCAGGTCATACTTTTCCAGCTGGAAAAGCTCTTTCATCATCTTTGTGCGTTCGCTGTCTTTCAGCTCAATAAATTCCTGAAAACGGCCTTGCGGAATGATGATCGTGCGCCGGAAATTGTCATAGCTCAGCCCGACGATGTTTTCCGTCGTTTCATTTTCGGAAAGCGGCAGCCAGCTTTCGTCATGCCGGATGTAGGCTTTGCGTTCAAAGGTTTTAACGTCCTTGAAGTTTTTGCTGTTCCGTTTTCCTTTTACGGTAAAGCGGTAATGTCCTGCTTTCTTGCCGGCAATGCATTCAAAATCAATCAACAAATCGTCCGAGCGGAGATTCATCATATTATAGGTACGATCGTCGCCCGACTTGTTCAGCCGCTCGGTATCCCCGTACAATGCAAACGTAATGGCTTCGAGAATGGAAGATTTTCCGCTTCCTACCGAACCGAAAATCCCGAAAAGCGACGCATTGGTCAAAGCATCAAAATGGATTTCCTGCTCGGTCTGGTAAGAATATAAACCTTTTATTTTTAGATATTTGGGTATCATTGATGCGGTTGCTTTTGGCCGCCGGCTGTCAAAAGCATGCGGCTTTAAATGCAGAGAATAAAAAGGTCAGCCGGTGATGTCTTCCAGCAGATCGTCCAGATATTCCCGGCTGTTGCTGAGCCTCGGAACCTTGTTCTGGCCGCCAAGTTTATGCCGTTTTCCCATCCATGCGTAAAAAGTGCCTGCAGGGACAAAATGGACAAGCGGAGGTAAAAGGGCCATGTCTTTGTACCGCTTGGCATCGTAATCGGAATTTACTTTCCTTAATGCCGCATCGAGGATATTTACAAATTCATTCCTGTCTTCAGGTTCTGTTGTAAATTCGATAATCCATTCGTGCCGGCCGCGGGAACCGTCGCCCATATAAATGGGACCGGCGGTGTAATTAACAACCAGCGAACTGGTTTGCTGTGTAGCTGCCTTGATGGCATAATCTGCATTTTCCACGATTACTTCCTCTCCGAATGCATTGATAAAATGCTTTGTACGCCCGCTTACTTTCAGTCTGAACGGATACTTTGACGTAAATTTGACGGTATCACCGATCAGATAACGCCATAACCCTGCATTGGTGGATATGACAAGCGCATAATTTTTCCCGACTTCCACTTCATCCAGCAGCAAAGCCTTCGGATGTTTCTTGCCCACTTCATCCATCGGAATGAATTCATAGAAAATACCATAATCCAGCATCAGCAGCATTTCCCCTACTCTGCTGACATCGTCCTGAATGGCGAAAAATCCTTCCGATGCACTGTAAGTTTCCAGATACATGACCTGATCCGAAGGAAAATACTTGCTCATGAACAAATCCCGGTAAGGCTCAAAGGAAACGGCTCCGTGGATAAAAGCTTCAAAATCCGGCCATACTTCCAGCATGTTCTTTTTGCCTGTCAGTTCCAGAATTTGATCCATCAATACAATGGTCCACGTCGGGACGCCCAGAATACTGGTTACGTTTTCCTGCGAACAAATGGAAGCCATTTTTTCCAGCTTGCTTTCCCAGTGATCCATAAGCGCCACATCCAGTGGCGGCGTGCGCATGAATTCAGCCCAGGACGGAAGATTCTGCATGATAACAGCCGATACGTCACCAACCTGAGTATAATCATCAAACGGGTTGGCATGCAAGGTTCCGCCGATAGACAAACCTTTGCCGTCAAAAACGTTTGTATCCGGACGGTTGTTGATGAGCAGCGTCATCATATCCTTTCCGCCTTCGTAATGACATTCTTCAAGTGCTTCGGGCGAAACGGGCAAAAATTTACTTCTTGCATTCGTCGTTCCGGACGACTTTGAAAACCATTCTATCTGCGAAGGCCACATGACATTCGGTTCGCCTTTCAGCACGCGTTCAATATATGGATAAAGCTCCTCGTAAGTAGAGACCGGCACCTGATCCTGAAATTCCTTTATGGATTTGATCTGGCCGTAATTGTATCGGCTGCCCCATTCTGTATAGCGGGCAGTTTCTATCAACTCGGAAAAAATGCGCTGCTGGGTTTCAATCGGGTATTTCATAAACTGTTCAATCCTTTCAAAGCGGCGCTTTAAAAACCAGACAGTCATATTATTAACCAGCTTCATATCATTTCAGTAGTTAGGAATTCTCAATTGCAACATTGTAAAATTAGCAATAAAAATGGTGAGAGTACAGTTTTGAACTGTTTCCCTCACCATACCTTACAAGTGAAATCCTTTATGACCTGGTACTAAGTTTCCTGTAAACAAAAAGAAGGATGACAGCACCCAGAACTGCAATAAAAAGACTGCTGATGTTGAATCCGTCAACGGTACCGTAACCCAATGCAGAAGATATCCAGCCGCCGATTACAGCACCTACAATACCGATCAGGATCGTTACGATAAAGCCGCCCGGATCTTTTCCCGGGTGAATTGCTTTGGCAATAGCGCCGGCCACAAGACCGACAATAATCCATGTTAAAATTCCCATGATGCTTAGTTTAGATTAATTATTGTGAACGTTTGTCAATAATAATATAAAAACTATGCCGGTACGGTTACTTATTTATCATGGAACATATTACTTCCGCCTGCTTTTTTCTCAATCGTTGATTTAAGTTCTTCTCCGGCATTTTCCTGCACAGTCCTTGTAGTTGCAGCCTGCCGTGCCAGATGCATTCCGGTGATCTGAAACAATGCTTCGCCGAGCAAAGGGTCTTTCGGGTTGCCATAAGGATAAAGCGTAATGCCTTCCTTGACTTCCACATCCGGCTTAAAACCTGTGTAATAATCCGACTGGCGCAGGCTGTTCAGCGATTTGGACACAATGGGCTGCATTCCCCATTTTATACCTTTATCAGCACCGCTGATCGTTATGGAACCTACATTTTTGCCGTACGTTTTGTCCCCGACGAGCGTCACTTTCATAAACGGCTTCAATCCGTTGATCAGCAGTTCGCTGGCCGAGGCAGAACGGGACGAAGTAAGCAAAACAAGATCATTGAGGCTGGATCCGATGTTCTGGCTTTTACTCAGAAATTTGTCGTAAAAGAAAGTTTCCCCGTACTTTTTGCGATTTATCTCTGTAATCTGCGGATTGTATTCTTTATAGTAAAATACATCATTGGAAGTTGCTTTTGCGATCAGGCTCGCCAGGTTTGTGGCCGAAGAAACATAGCCGCCCGGATTGTAACGGAGGTCAACAATAAGCGCATTTACATTTTTTTCCTTGAAAGAACCGAATATTTCATCGAGTTTCTTGTCATACTGCTTGCTGTCTGCATTACTGTTTGGCCCGGGGATAAACTGATGATAAACGACATAGCCTATCCTTTTATCACCGTAAGTAAACAAAGTATCAAAATATACCGGATCTTCCTGAAATACGATCGGCGTTACTTCACGGATTACAGTTCCTTCTTCCAGTGCTCCGTCCTTGCTGATTTTTGCCAGCGTATACGTACGCTTGTCTTCGGTATTCAGTAACTGGCTGTAATTGGAGCCGGTCAATCTCTGGCCGTTTACGCTGCTGAAAATGTCGCCTCTTGCAAATCCTGCCTTTGCAGCAGGAGAACCCGGCAATACATAGAACACAACTCCGATTACATTGGTAGTCCCGGACGGATAATAATTCAGCTTGTATTCCATTCCTGTCGTTTTTGACTCGCCGTTCAGGGAAGCAACCAATTCGTCCGCACTTTCGCGGATGACAGAAAAACGATCTCCCTGCGGACGCAGCGTTGCATCGTATTTGTATAAAAGCGATTCAAAAAGGCTCTTGATATCTTTGGTGTAATCCGGCTGCGCGGTGATCTGGTCATTCCAGTAATACCAGCTTTTCATCTGGTCGTAAACCCATTGCTTGGTCTGGGTATCGGAGGCAGGTTCAACGGTTTTGTCACAGGCAGCGAGCAAGGCGGCAAGCACAACAATCGGCAGGAACAGTTTCAATTTCATAGTTATGTGTTGATTTCCAGAAATGCTTCTTCAATGATATTGCATGCGCTGTTCATTTGTTCTTCACTGATTGTCAGTGGCGGCGCAAAGCGGATTTTGTTTCCGTGTGTAGGCTTGCAAAGCAGCCCTTTGTCCATCATTTTGTAACAAAGCTTCATGGCTGTATCGCTTTCTTCCGAGCCACTGATTACAATGGCATTCAATAGGCCTTTGCCTCTTATTGTTTCAATCAGATCACACCGTTTCTGCAGATCAGCCATTCTGTTTCTGAACAGCCGGCCCATTTCTTCCGCGTTTTCGGCAAGATTTTCATTTTGTACTACTTCCAGCGCAGCAATCGTAACGGCGCAGGCCAGCGGGTTTCCGCCGTAAGTGGAGCCGTGTTCGCCGGGTGCAATCGTCAGCATGATTTCATCGTTTGCAAAGGCAGCGGAAACGGGCATCGTACCGCCAGACAATGCTTTTCCCAGCACCAGAATATCGGGTTTTACATTTTCCCAGTCGCATGCCAATCGTTTTCCGGTGCGTCCGATGCCGGTCTGCACTTCGTCAGCAATAAAAAGCACGTTATATTTTGTACACAATTCCCGTACGCCTTTTAGGTATCCGTCTTCCGGAACCACTACGCCGGCTTCGCCCTGAATCGGTTCCACCATAAAACCGGCAACATTCGGATCCCGGCTCAGAACTTCTTCCAGTGCGTTTAGATCATCGTAAGGAATAATCTGAAAGCCCGGCAGGAACGGGCCGTAATCATTTGTACTCGACGGGTCCGTTGAAGCAGAAATGGCCGCCAGCGTTCTTCCCCAGAAATTGCCGGATGCAAAGAGCATTCTCGCCTTATCCGGTTCAATACCCTTTACTTTATACGCCCATTTTCTGGTCAGCTTCAAAGCCGTTTCACCGCCTTCCACACCGGAATTCATCATCAGAACCTTGTCGTAGCCAAAATACTCACAAAGAAACTTCTCGCATTCGCCAAGCCTGTCGTTATAAAAGGCGCGGGATGTCAAAGTCAGTTTTTGAGCCTGTTCGATCAATGCATTGACAATATGCGGGTGACAGTGGCCCTGGCTTACAGCGCTGTATGCAGATAAAAAATCGAAATACTGCTTTCCTTCCGCATCCCATACATAAACGCCCTGACCTTTCGTCAGCACTACGGGCATCGGTTTGTAATTATGTGCTCCGAACCGGTATTCCAGCTCTATTGCTTGCTGTGTAACACGATGTTCCAGTGTATCTGCGTAGACGTCCATTGCTATTTCGGCGAGTAAACTTGTATAATTCTATTTAGGTAGCTGTCAGCAATCAGCTTTTGGCTTTTGACTTTTGGCTTTTGGCTTTTGGCTTTTGGGCAAACAAATAACTGATATAAAGCAGTTTGTAAAAAAACTTAATCCGAACTGATTTTAATTCATTATTTATGTAAAAATAGTCAAAAGCCTGATATAAAACGGGCTGTTCACCACTTAGTGAACGGTTGTTTTTTATTTAAATCCGGTTTATGTTGAATCATCGGTTGATGTGCATTAGCTTTGCACCGTAATCTCAAAGGGGTGCCCTACCAAACGGGCTGAGATCATACCCATAATACCTGATCCGGGTAATGCCGGCGTAGGAAGAGAAAATTTCATTTAACAATTTATTTACCTTAAGGATAGGTGGCCCCTTGCCTGTTCGTGACTTATTCTTATCGCAATGCGAAACGTTACGACCTGTCTGCTCACGCTGTTGACCAGCTTCTTTTTTATTTCCTCTTTTGCACAAACCACTTTGTCCGGACAAGTAAGCGACGGCGAAGATGGAAAACCATTGCCAGGAGCTACTGTAAAAGCAGGAGAAATCCGCGGCGTTACTACCGACAAAGACGGCAAATTCACACTCAGGAACATTTCCGAAAATATTGCAGTACTGGAAGTTTCCTACATTGGTTATCAGTCTATAAAAATTCCTGTCAGCAATGCCGGCTCTATGGATATCAGGCTGAACAAAAGCACTTATCAGGCCGATGAAGTTATTATCAATGCAACGCGCGTGAACGACAAATCCGGCATGGCTTACACGAACGTGAATGCAGAAGCCATTGACAAGCAGAACCTTGGCCAGGATTTGCCCGTTCTGCTCAACTTTACGCCTTCGCTTGTCAGCACAAGTGATGCTGGTGGCGGCGTGGGATACACGGGAATCCGGATACGCGGTTCGGATGCCACGCGCATTAACGTAACGGTGAATGGCATTCCGTACAACGATGCAGAAAGTCAGGGTGTTTTCTGGGTCAATATGCCGGATTTTGCTTCTTCGGTCAGCAGCATCCAGATCCAGCGCGGCGTAGGAACTTCCACGAACGGCGCGGGTTCTTTCGGAGCAACGGTCAACATCAGTACCAACGCTTTCCGGCAGGAAGCCTATGCAGAACTGAACAATTCCTTTGGCTCTTTCAATACGTTTAAAAATACGCTTAAACTCGGTTCCGGTTTAATCAAAGACAAATTTACTTTTGATGCCCGGCTCTCGCGCGTTTCCTCCGACGGCTACGTGGACCGCGCTTCTTCCGAGCTGCATTCGTATTATTTGTCCGGCGGTTATTTTGGTAAGAAAAGTTTTGTAAGGGTCAATGTATTTTCAGGGAATGAAAAAACGTATCAATCGTGGAACGGCGTTCCCGAGGCAAAATTACGCGGCGACCGGCAGGGAATTCTGGATTACATCAGCCGGAACGGCCTGAGCGAAAAAGATGCAGAAAACCTGCTGACTTCGGATGACCGTACGTACAATTCCTATACGTACAAAAACGAAACGGACAATTACCGTCAGGATCATTATCAAATTGTTTCTTCGCATAACCTCAGCGACAAATGGATTTTTAACCTGAACGCATTTCTGGTACGCGGCCTTGGCTATTACGAACAATACCGCACGCAGGACAAATACAGCAATTACAATTTGCCGAATCCGGTAATCGGCGGCGATACGCTCACGCGAACCGATCTGATTCGGCGTCGCTGGCTGGATAATTACTTTTACGGAAGCACTTTTTCACTCGATTACAACAGCTTCAAGAAACTGACGGCGAGTATTGGCGGCGGCTGGAACAAGTACGACGGCGATCATTACGGCCGCATTATATGGGCGCGCAATGCAGGCTCCATTGAAAATGAACATCTGTATTATTACAGCAAAGGCATCAAAAAGGATTTCAATCTTTACGGAAAATTGTATTATCAGTTTACCGAAAAACTGAATGCATTTGCCGATATGCAGTTCCGGAACGTAAGCCACAACATTAGCGGAATGGACAACGACCTTGTCGGGCTTGCATTTGACGAATCGTATAACTTCCTGAATCCAAAAGCCGGCCTGACGTACAAAATGGCAGAACAAAGCTCGGTTTATGCTTCTTACAGCATCGGAAACCGCGAACCGAACCGGGACGATTTTACATCTTCAACAGCGGGACTTTTTCCGAAAAGTGAACAAATGCAGAATGTAGAAGCAGGTTTCCGGACGCAAAGCGGGAAATGGGCTTTTGCTGCAAATTATTACCTGATGCATTACAAAAACCAGCTTGTACTCACCGGACAAATCAACGACGTCGGCAACTCGATACGCGTGAATGTTCCGAAAAGTTATCGGACAGGCATCGAACTGGAAGGAGCCATAGCTTTCAACCGATTTTTGAAATGGAATGTAAACGCCACGTTCAGCCAGAACAAGATCAACAACTTTACCGAGTACATTGTAAATTATGATACCGGCGGCTACAATACCGTAAATCACGGGAAATCGGATATTTCCTTTTCGCCCAATGTCATTGCCGGAAGCCAGTTTACTTACATGTTCCGTAAAAATGTTGAACTCGCGCTGCTTACAAAGTATGTAGGAAAGCAATATCTGGACAATACTTCCACGGAAACCCGAAAACTGGATGCCTATTTTACCAACGACATTCGTCTTTCGTGGACTGTGAAACCGAGATGGACAAGAGAGATTTCCTTTAATCTGCTGGTGAATAATATCCTGAACGAGCGCTATGAATCAAATGGTTATACGTACGGCTATTTTGCCGGCGGCGCACTGACGCAGGAAAACTTTTACTTTCCGCAGGCAGGAAGAAACTTTCTGGCCGGGGTGAATTTTAGATTTTGATATGCACTTTCTGCCTAACTTTGCCCCATGGAATTGAAAAATGATCTTTTGCTGAGGGCAGCACGCGGAGAAAAAACGGAACGCACGCCGGTTTGGATGATGCGCCAGGCCGGACGGATTCTGGCTGAATACAGAGCAGTACGCGAAAAAGCAGGAAGTTTTATAGCACTGGCGACAACGCCGGAACTGGCCGCAGAGGTTACTCTGCAGCCAGTGAATTTGCTGGGCGTAGATGCCGCCATTATATTCTCGGATATTCTGGTGATTCCCGAAGCCATGGGTTTGCCTTATGAAATGATCGAGCAGCGCGGACCGGTTTTTCCCGCAACGGTACATACCGTTGATGATCTGAAAAAACTGCATGTCGCCGAGCCGGAAACGGATCTGAAATACGTGCTGGATGCCATTAAGCTGACAAAAACCGGTTTGGAAAACAGGGTTCCGCTGATCGGATTTGCGGGAGCGCCTTTTACCATTTTCTGTTATATGACGGAAGGAAAAGGTTCGAAAACATTTTCGGTAGCTAAAAAGCACCTTTATGCCGATCCTGAATTTTCGCATTTGCTGCTTCAGAAAATAACAGACAGTACGATTGCATATCTGAAAGCGCAGATAGAAGCCGGTGCTGATCTTGTACAGATATTTGATTCATGGGCCGGGATTCTTTCCCCGGAACAGTACCGGACATTTTCGCTGCCTTATATCGAGCAGATCTGCAATGCAATTACCGAAGTTCCCGTAACTGTTTTTGCAAAAGGCGCTTTTTTTGCCCGCAAAGAAATCAGTGAATTGCGCTGCTCGGTCGTAGGACTCGACTGGAACATGGACCCGGCGGAATCGCGAGAAATCATTCCGAACAAAACCCTGCAGGGAAATCTGGATCCGTGCGTACTTTATTCTTCTTATGATCAGATCAGAAAAGAAGTTAAAAACATGCTGAATCAGTTCGGGACGCAGCGCTACATTGCCAATTTGGGCCATGGCGTTTATCCGGATACCGATCCCGACAAAGTACGTTGCTTTATTGAATCCGTTAAAGAATATTCCTGCTGATCCGTTCCCGAATTTATGTCTCTTGTCAAAACAAAATGCATTTTTCTGGATCGCGACGGCGTATTAAATGTAGATCGTCCGAATTATGTTTATAACCCGGACGATCTTGTTATTCCCAAAGGCGTTGCCGAAGCACTTCAGTTGCTAAAAAAAGCAGGTTATCTTTTGATTGTCATTACCAATCAGGCCGGAATTGCAAAAGGATTGTACACTGCAGAAAATGTGCTGGAAATTCACAGGCAGATGCAACTCATTTCCGGAAATGCACTTGACGATATTTATTACTGCCCTTTTCATCCTGATTTTACAGGAAATTCACTTTCCAGAAAACCGGATTCGCTGATGCTCGAAAAAGCAATGGCAAAATATGATATTGATCCGGAACAATCCTGGATGATCGGCGACCATCACCGCGACATGCAGGCCGGACAAAAAGCGGGTGTTAAAACAATACAGGTTACTTCCGGAAGCAAAGCTCTGGAAGCAGATTATGCGGCTGCCGATTTACTGCAGGCAGCTCATATCATTCTTGATAACTGAGAAATCAGGCTTTTTCCGAAACGGAAGGCTGAACAATTTTTTGAGTTGATCCGTAAGCGGGGCAGGCATGTTTGGTGCAGGAAGCAGCAGCCAAAGTTCCGCAGACGGCAAGTAGCATAATCACTTTTTTCATTTTTCCTGTTTGTATAGTTTTCGTTGCAAAATTATAAAATAAACTTCTTTGAATAAGCTTTTACTATTGCTAATAACGTACTCACCCAAAGAAGTTTATATCAATTATCATATTTTTGTTTCGGCCAGTTCACTTTCCACTTCCACAGGCTGGCTTTCATGTTCATTTTTAACTTCCGGTGAAGTATAGGATTCATCCTTGAAACCCAGAATCCGGAGCATGGAATCGCTGTTCTGTTCCTGTGCAAAAACGCGTGTCGTCAGCTTTCCGTCTTCATTTCTTTCAACAAGCACGTGCTTCGGAGCGGGAATCAGGCAGTGCTGGATACCGCCGTACCCGCCCAGCGATTCCTGATACGCACCGGTATGGAAAAAGCCGATGTACTGCTTTTCATTTTCTTCTTCAAAAATAGGCATGTACAAGTCTGCGCTGTGCATTTCACTGTTGTAAAAATCCTGTGAATCGCACGTCAGTCCGCCGAGATTTACCTTTTGATAAGGATTGTCCCAGTTGTTGATCGGCAGCATAATGTATTTCTGGTTCATGCCCCACGAATCCGGAAGCTGCGTAATAAATGATCCGTTGATCATGTACCAGAGCTCTTTGTCATTCTGAAGTTTCTTGTCAATGATTTCGTAAATAACCGCTCCGCTTTCGCCGACTGTGTAACTCCCGAATTCTGTAAAAATATGCGGCACAGGAACATTGTTCTTGTTGCAGATCCATTGTATGTTTTCAATGATTTCATCAATCATCTGCTGGTAATCGTATCCCGACTGCAAGGAAGTCTGGATCGGAAGCCCGCCGCCGATGTCGATGGAATCCAGTTCAGGACAGATTTTCTGCATTTCGCAGTATTTGAACATAAACCGGGTCAGTTCACTCCAGTAATAGGCGCTGTCTTTTATACCTGTATTGATGAAGAAATGCAGCATTTTCAGCTTGAACCTCGGATTCGGTTCAATTTTCTCCTTGTATAACTGCTGCACATCGTTGTAACGGATACCCAGCCGGGAAGTATAAAATGCAAAGTTCGGTTCTTCGTCCGTCGCGATCCGCATTCCGAAATTGACCGTATCCGCAGTAACCTGCTGTTCGTACGACTCAATTTCTTTCAGGTTATCCAGAATCGGAACAACGTTAAACCCTTCGTTGATCAGTTCGCTGAGGTACTGCGTATAACGTGGAAGCTTGTAACCGTTTGCAAGGATGTAAGTTGATTTAGTAACTTTTCCCCGGCGGTAAAGCTCACGGATGATCGGGATATCAAAAGACGAAGAAGTTTCAAGGTGTATGTTATGCTTCAATGCCTCTTCCAGCACAAAACTGAAGTGGGAAGATTTTGTACAGTAACAGTATGTGTAGCTTCCTTTGTAATTATGCCTTTTGAACGCATTCCGGAAAAACATATTTGCGTTTTCGATATGCTCACCGATCTTGGGCAGGTAATTTATTTTTAACGGCGTACCATGTTCTTTAATGATATCCATCAGTGGTACATTGTTGAACAGCAACTCATTATTATCAACATTAAATTCCATTGTAGGAAATTCAAAAGTCTGCTGAATCAGGTCAATGTAGCTTTTCATTGATTTGTTTGTAGCGATAGCAATTAGTGAATTGTAAGTTAATAATAGGAACCCGGTATTCGATTCTTCGAACTTCTTAACAGCGCCCGGCTTTCTGCAAAAGCATTGACAGATAACTGAACAAACAAGCTAAAAGGCCCGAAATTTGATCAGAATATGTGTTATTTCCAAACATTGATTCCCACTAAATCATTCCCGTTATTAAACAATTTATCGGGGTATTTACCGGGTTTATACTACAAATAACGACGTCCATAAATTTTAAGTTGACGTACATGCCTATGCGCCGGTATTTTCACATCATCAAATAAACATACAGCCAAATGCCGGTTACTTGACGCTTGTCCGATTCCGGATTCCATCTGTTGTTTCTGACATTATAATTTAACAAATATTTAATTTTCAAGGAAAGCGGCATTCTGAAAGTCCGGCTGTGTTTCACACTGTTTCATGAACATTTTACTATGCAGTCCATTGTCCGAGTCCGGCTATCCAGCCACACCTGAATGTATTTTCCAACAGTAATAACCGTTCATCAGAAAACTTTGAACATTTATAAAGTTTTCTTAGTTTTAATCTGCCGAAAATGACAAATTTGCCTTGTGAAAGAACGAATACTAAAATCAGCCCTCAATCTTTTCTGGCGCTACGGGATCAAGAGCGTGACCATGGATGATATCGCCCGGGATCTCGGCATTTCGAAAAGAACCATTTATCAGCACTTTTCTGATAAGGAAGCTATTCTTGCACAGGTTATTGAAGAAGAAATTACTTCACAGAAATGTGAAATGCAGAAACTGGATGAAATAGCAGCCAACCCGATTGAACAGATTATCTATGCTTCCGGCCAGATGAGAGATACACTTGCCAACATGAACCCGACCTTGCTTTATGACCTTAAAAAATATTATCCGAAAGCATGGGAGCTGTTTCAGACATATAAAAAGGAACATCTGATCAAAAACATTCAGGACAATCTTACGGAAGGAATAAAACAAGGATTTTACCGCCCGGATATTGATGTGGAAATTTTCTCACTGCTCCGCATCGAACAGACCGTCATGGCCTTTGACCCGACGATTTTTCCGGTCCGGAATTTCAACATGATGCACATTCAGATGCAGTTCCTGCTGCATTTTCTAAGGGGAATTTTATCAGAAAAAGGATTTGAATATTACAACACCATAAAAGACAAATCAGCAATTGAAATCAATATCCATGAAAAATAAACAGATTCTGCGCCGCAGCCTGATGTTGTTGGCGATTTTACTCAGCTATGTTCCGCTTCATGCGCAGGAAGCAAATTTCTCGCTTGAAGAGGCTGTGGATTATGCAATCAAGCACAATCTGAACATAAAAAATGCGCAGCTGGATGCCCTTTCTGCCGAAGCACGCATTGGAGAAATCAGAGCGGCCGGTTTGCCGCAGTTGAACGCGGGTGTTTCACTGACCAACAACATTATCATTCCAAGGTTTTTCCTTCCGGGCGGCAGTCTGGACCCGAATACGCCGCCGGATGCACCGCCGGCTGCGCTTGAATTCGGGATTCCGTGGCAGGGCGCGGCATCTGCCAATCTGAATCAGCTCGTTTTCAATGGCTCGTACTTTATCGGCTTGAAAGCAGCCGCAACTTACCGGGAACTGGCACAAAAAAGCACGACGTCGTCAAAGGTATCCGTAGCAGAGGCAGTTACAAAAGCCTACTATTCAGCGCAGGTTGCCGAAGAACGTGCAAAATTGCTCGATCTGAACATAAGCCGCGTCGATTCTCTTATGCGAGAAACAAAAGCAATGAATGAAAGCGGATTTGTGGAACTGCTGGATGTAAACCGGCTGGAAGTCCAGATCAACAATCTGCAGACCGAACGGCAAAAGGTGCAGAACCTCATCGAGTTGAGCTATGCCTTGCTGAAATTTCAGATGGGAATGCCGGCTAACGAGGCGATCAAACTGACGGACGATATCAATGCAGTGAATGTAGATGCGCTCAGAGCTGCTTCTGCAAGCGCCGACCTCAGCTACGATAACCGCATTGAATACTCGCTGCTGAATACGCAGGAAAAACTGGCGGGCCTCGACCTGCGCAATGTCAGAAGCGGTTATCTGCCCAGCGTATCTGCTTCGCTCGGTTACGGGTACAATGCGGGTGCCGACAAGTTTTCCCAGTTATTCACCAACAACTGGTATCCGAACATGGTTTTAACGGTTAATCTCAATATTCCGATCTTCGACGGTTTTTCCAAAAAATACCAGATTAACCAGAAAAAGATTGCGATTGATAAAGTCAAGAACAGCCAGAACTTGCTGAAACAGTCGATTGATCTGGAAAATAATCAGGCAAGCATCAGCATCAAAAATGCATTCGCCACATTGGAAACACAGAAGCGCAACCTGACGCTGGCAGAAGAAATTGTGCGGGTTTCCAAAATCAAATACAAAGAAGGCGTAGGCTCGAACATCGAAGTGATCAATGCGGAATCTTCGCTGAAAGAAGCACAGACCAACTATTTCACAGCACTTTATGACCTGATGATCGCCAAAGTGGATCTGAGCAGGGCAAGAGGAGAACTTTATACAGAAAAATAAAACGGAATTTAACCACAGAAAAATTTGAAACTGCTACTTACCAATACCATGAAAAGACATATTCTCATCATTACGGCCGTCACGATGCTGCTTGCATCGTGTTCAGAAAAAAAAGAAGGGGTTGAAGGAAAAAAAGAGGAGCTTGCCGAGCTGAAAGCAGAAAGAGCCGAAAACGAAAAGAAGATCAAGGCGCTGGAAATAGAGATTGCAAAACTGGACCCTAAAAAATCCGTTGAGGCCAAAGTGAAGCCGGTTTCCATTGACACGCTGGACGCCGCGGTATTCCGTCATTATGTAGAACTTCAGGGAACAGTAGACGCCAAAAACAACGTCCTGGTGACGCCCAAATCGGGAGGTGTCGTAGTTGCCATGCATGTAAAGGAAGGCGATTACGTAAAGGCGGGAAGCATTATCGGCAGAATTGACAACAGCATCCTTTCGGAATCCATTGAAGAACTGAAAACGCAAATGACACTGGCCAATACGCTTTATGAAAAACAGAAAAACCTCTGGGATCAGCGGATAGGAACCGAACTGCAGTTTCTTCAGGCCAAAAACAACAAGGAATCGCTGGAAAGAAGACTGAGCACGCTGAACACGCAGCTTGCACAAACCAGCATCGTATCGCCAATGTCCGGCGTTGTGGATATGGTGAATGTAAAAGTGGGCGAAATGGCTTCTCCGGGTATGGGCGTTGTTCGCGTTGTTAACCTCAGCAACCTGAAAGTAATGGCCAAGGTTTCGGATACGTATGCGGCAAGCGTTAAAAAAGGCGATGAAGTGATTGTCAAATTCCCGGATCTGAATAAAGAGTACAAGGCGAAAGTTTCCTTTGTAAGCACCGCTGTTGACCCGCTTTCAAGAACATTCACGATTGAAGCCAATCTGCCGTCCGATAAAGGCATCAAACCGAATATGATGGCGCAGGTGCAGATCAATGACGCCACTAGCAAAAATGCGCTTGCCATTGACCAGAACTATGTCCAGAGTACGGAAAAAGGAAATGTGGTGTATGTAGCCGTAACGGAAGGAAACAAAAAGATAGCACGGGCAAAAGAAGTGAAAACAGGCCTGAGCTATAACGGCAAAGTGGAAATACTTTCCGGGCTGGCTGCGGGCGACCATTTGATTACGCTTGGTTATCAGGAAGTTTCAGACGGGCAGCCGATTGTTTATTAAGCATTGCATGTTGGCCGGTTAAAAAATTAATTGCCATGAATGTCAATTTACCAGACTGCTGTTCACGCATGCTGTCATTCACTCATTCAATACTACCATTATGAAATTTCACGAATATAAAACCTTGGGCTTCACCAACTGGTGCGTAGAGAACCGGACGACGATCTACATCTTTACGTTCATCATCACGCTGGCCGGTTTCATGGTTTACAATAATCTGCCCAAGGAACAGTTTCCGGACATCAAGATTCCGCAGATTTACATCAATACCGTTTACTTCGGAACAGCGCCGGCCGATATTGAGAATACAATCAACAAACCGATTGAAAAACAGCTTAAATCGCTGAACGGCGTCAAGAAGATCAAGTCCAATGCGCTTCAGGATGTTTCCGTAATCCTTGTCGAGTTTACGCCGGATGTCGCCGTTGAAGTGGCGCTTCAGCGCGTTCGCGATGCCGTGGATAAAGCGAAGACGGACTTGCCGCAAAATCTGGATTCCGGCCCTACGGCGCAGGATGTCAACTTTTCGGAATTTCCGATCATGAACGTAAACATTGCGGGTAATTATTCTTTGAAACAGTTAAAGCAGTACGCTGAAGATCTGCAGGACGGAATTGAAGCATTGCCGGAGATTACTCGTGTAGATATTCTGGGCGCGCTCAACAGGGAAATCCAGATCAATGTAAACCTGGACCGGATGAAATCCACCGGTCTGACTTTCTTTGATGTGCAATCCGCCTTGCAGGGTGAAAACATCAACATTTCCGGCGGTGAACTGAATGTGGAAGGCGTTCGCAGAACTTTGCGAGTAAAAGGAGAATATACCAATGTGGCCGACATGGCAAATATCCGTATTCGTACGGCAACGGGCGCAACCGTGCGTCTGGGCGATGTAGCGGAAGTGTCAGACAATTTCGAAGAACAACAGGATTTTGCCCGTCTTGCCAATAAATCAGTAATTACCCTGAACGTGATCAAGCGTTCCGGCGAGAACCTTGTGGACGCTGCGGACAAAATTGAAAACGTCATTGCCGATTACAAACAGGATCGCTTTCCCGCAGGACTGGATGTAAAAATTACCGCCGACCAATCCATACAAACCCGGGCCGATCTGCACGACCTGATCAATACCGTTGTGCTGGGTTTTATCTTCGTGGTCATGGTGCTTATGTTTTTCATGGGCGTGCGTGATGCCATATTTGTCGGCCTTTCCGTTCCGCTTTCTGCACTTGTCGCTTTTGTCATGATGCCGATTATCGGCCCAATGGTCGGAACGGAATTTACGCTCAACACCATTGTACTTTTTGCGTTTCTGCTCGGGATCGGTCTCGTTGTGGACGATGCCATTGTAGTCATTGAAAATACGCACCGGCTTTTTAACCAGCACAAAGACTGGACGATTCAGCAGGCGGTGAAAGCTGCGGCGGGGGAAGTTTTCATTCCTGTACTTTCGGGAACGCTTACAACCATTGCACCGTTTTTCCCGTTGCTTTTCTGGACCGGGATTGTCGGCGAGTTCATGAAGTTTATGCCGCTGACATTGATTATTACGCTGGGCGCTTCCCTTTTTGTGGCATACGTGATGAACCCGGTTTTTGCAGTTTCGTTTATGGGACGGCATGACGACGAAAAAGAAGCGCATGACACCAGTTTCAAATCCATCCGCCGGCCTTTGATTATCATCGGAGTTGCCGCTTTGGCCGGTTACCTGATCGATCGCGGACTTGGCAATTTCTTTATTTTCATTCTGGCACTTTATATTTTCAATCATTACGTACTTACGCCCCGGATTCTGGTTCCTTTTCAGGACCGTTTGCTGCCTGCCTTGAAAAATAATTACCGTAAGCTGATCGACTGGCTTTTGCGCGGATGGCGGCCTGTGGGTGCCATCGCCCTGATGATTGTCCTACTGGTTTTCACTTTCGTTCTGACCGGCATTGTGCAGCCAAAAGTACTTTTCTTTCCAAGCGGCGATCCGGATTATGTGTATGTGTATAACAAACTTCCGATCGGTACGGATGCACGCGTTACGGATTCCGTTACCAAAATCATTGAAAAAAGAGTTTTTGATGTGCTGGAAAAAGAAAAGGCGATGGATATGGTGAATTCCGTTATTGCCAACGTTGGTAAAAATGCCGGAGACCCGTTTAATCCTGACCGTGCCGCAACCCCGCACAAATCCAAAATAACGGTTGCTTTTGTTTACGGAACGGAAAGAGGAGGACGTTCATCGGAAGCTATTCTGCGCAAGATACGCGATGCCGTTGCGGGAATTCCGGGAGCGGAAATATCCGTGGAAAGAGAAGCCGTAGGCCCTCCTACCGGAAAGCCGATCTCGATTGAAATTTCAGGTGACGACTTTACAATTCTTCAAAATCTGGAAAAAACAGTATTGAAAAGAGTTCAGGATTCCGGCATCGAAGGAATTGATCAGCTGCGCTCCGATCTGGTTACGAACAAGCCGGAAATTGTCATTGACATCGACCGTGAAAAAGCCCAGCGCGAAGGCATCAGTTCGCAGCAGATTGCACTTGCCGTAAGAACCGCGCTTTTCGGACTCGAAGTTTCCAAATTCCGCGACGACAAAGATGAATATCCGATTATGGTGAGGCTGGAAAAAAATGACCGCGAGCAAATTGAGAAACTACTGAGCCTCAACGTTGTATACCGCGATATGAATATGGGCGGCGCACTGCGTCAGGTTCCGATTACTTCCGTAGCCAACATTCATTATTCCACGACTTTCAGCCAGATCAACCGTCAGGACCAGCAAAGAATTGTAACGCTCGGCTCGGATGTACTTCCCGGCTATAATGCGAACGAAATTGTAGGTCAGATCCAGAACTTGATCGAGGATATGGAAGTCCCGAACGGCTATACGATCAAAATGGGCGGAGAGCAGGAAGAGCAGAATGAATCCATGGCTTTTCTGGGCACCGCTTTCGGCGCAGCAATCATGCTGATTTATCTGATTCTTGCCACGCAGTTCAACTCCGTCGTGAAGCCGTTTATCATTTTCTTTACCATTATCCTGTCGCTTATCGGCGTGCTTCTGGGCTTTATTATATTCAAAAAAGACTTTTCTGTAATCATGTCCGGCGTCGGTATCATTGCCCTGGCGGGTATAGTGGTAAAAAACGGTATCCTGCTGATCGAGTTCATTGAGGAACTTCGTGGACGCGGGTATCCGATGCGCGAAGCCATTATTGAAGGCGGAACCATTCGTCTTACACCGGTATTGCTTACGGCATCGGCTGCGGTACTTGGTCTGGTACCATTGGCATTAGGTATAACGGTCGACTTTGTAGGGCTTTTTCGTAATCTTGAACCCGATCTGATTGTAGGCGGCCCGAGTTCCGTTTTCTGGAATATTCTAGCGTGGACGATCATTTTCGGATTAACATTCTCGACTGTACTTACGCTTGTAATGGTTCCTTGCATGTATTATGTCAACGAACGCGTACGCGACAAATGGTTCAGAAAAACAGAAAAGCAGGAAGAAGTTGTGAATCCAAACTGGCAAAGTGAGACCATTTAAGGTCCGATTGTTGTTCAACTCTGCTTTTGAAGCAATTTTTAAAGCAGAGTTGAACAACAATTTCAAAAAATTTATACATTTGCACCCTGTAAAATTCAACTGTCCTGACCATTCACAGGCGGTACAATTGGAAAGTAAAATCAAGAAAAGAGGAATTAAAAGGTATTTGCAGGACCTTGACCTGCAATAATTCGGGATGTAGCGCAGCCCGGTAGCGCACTAGCATGGGGTGCTAGGGGTCGCAAGTTCGAATCTTGTCATCCCGACATTGATTATCAGCCACTTACAGCGAAAGTTGTAAGTGGCTTTTTTTATCGAACCGGGCTTGTCCATTAATTTGGAATTTCCTTAAGACGGTAACGGTATAATGTGGCTGTGCTGTTGGAGTATACAATTTCATAATTCTTACAAACGAATGCGTGAATCGGATAAAAGTTTTCCAACCGGCTCTTTTCAGAACCGCCAAACTCTTTTGTACTGGAAATATCCAGAAGCCATTTCGGCCGATTTTGTTTTAAGTCAATAAGGAACCGATCTTTGTAATAGTCACCAATCGGGCCCAAATAACTGGTCTGAAAGTCAAAATGCACATCTCTTGTGCCCATCAAAAGCCTGGCTTCGTGAATATACTGACTTCCCCAGCCCCATACAGCCATCCGGTCCGACGGTTTCCCATAAGCAATCAGGAAATCGAGGATCTCTTTATTTGACACCTGATAATAGCTCCAGCCGATAAAAGCTTTTGATGTTTTATTGATATTGATAAGCAAAAGAGCAAATATGCCTGTTAAGAAGTAAGGAATTACGCTGCTGTTCAATCTTTGGGAATTTAGGGCCACCCAGACAAAACAACTATAGACCGGTACTACCAGCAACAGCCCGTAATGCGGAAAGAACCGGCCGGGTTTTATAACGCAGTAAACAGCAGCCAGTAACACAGAAAGAAATGCTTCCAGGTATAAGTTATTATGCTTGTGAGTATGTTCAATATTTCTTGCGCCCCAGATCATTATGAATAAGACAAATAATAAAAGTGGCAGCAATCCGGTAAAATTGTAATCTACAAACTTCTTTATTTCCGGATGAGAATAATGAGTTGTCGTATACCTCAAGCCGCTACGGATATAAGATTGAAAAAAATCATACAATCCCTGGTAGGATGTTATAATCAGAAATAAAATGAGATTGGTGACAACAAATCCAGCGGCCAGCCAGGCAGCATCTTTCCACTTTCTTTTTTCAAGTACGAGCAGGGCAAAGCATATCAAACACATTAAAAACAAAAGAGGCCCAACCTGCAATTTGGCAAACGGGCCTACTGCACCCACAGCTCCTGTGAAGGCCAGCCGCCATCTCCTTATAGCATCGTAAGCAATGGCAATCACAGAGGTTGCGCATATTGCAGTAAATAACAAGGGTAAATGTTCGCTGGAAGCATGTATGTGATCATAGTAAAAGAAAAGTGCAAAGCATAGCGGCAGCGGTATGATGATTAACCTTGCCTTAAGCGGTCCGGCAACTTTGAACAGGATCTGAAAGAACATGATCAGAACAGGAATCTGAAAGAGAAGCACATACACTAGCCTAAGCTCTCCATAGGATGCATGATCAAATGCCTTCAGAAGCAAAGCAGCTGGCAGCAGGTTGAATGGGCCGGATGTGCTGGGATCAACCGAAACCCAGGCGCGGGGGTCATGGCCAAAAGTCCTGCCCGCTGAAAGCATTACACTTTCGTCGATATTCAGCATTCCGGAACCAAAAAAAGATAATTTATTAATGACCAGGAAAATACAAAGTGCCGTCAGATAGAGGGCGTTACTTACAAACAGTGGATTTTCTTTGTTTCCTGTTTTTTTAAAAAGAGCGATGCCACTGACCAGGCATAATCCCACAGCTCCTATGTAATAGAGGGTAAAATTCATAGATCAGGTTAATTAATTCAAGTTGCCGGTTATTAGGAACCTACTAACAAGGAAAGACCATCCCAAATTGATTTGGGACAGTCTGTTTCATTTGCTCACAACCATTACTTCACAACCGATCCTTCATTGATTTCGTATACATAGGATAGTACCGCACCCGTACTGACGTAGGTTTGGGTGAGCGGTAATCCCTGCGCATTGTACGTATATTTTCTTAACTGGGGTGGATTGCTGTTGAACTGCGCACTCACTACATTATTGCGGCTGCAATGGAGGGCGGGGTCAAACAGATAGGATTTCTGATAAAACGGATTGACCTTATTGTCATATTTATAAGTGATGGTAAACTCTGTCTGGCTCTGAGCATTCACCATCTTTTGCTTGACAACGTTGCCGTTTTCATAGGTATACACAAGTCGCTGGCTGGTTTCAGAACCATACCGGACAATACCTTCCTGAATCTGTTCGATGATCTGGCCCTGCCCGTTTATACGGTAAGTTGTTTTCAGGTTGGGTTCAAGGTAAGGAGGAAGCAGCTGTCCGCTGGCCTGCACCCGTGCATAGGCTTGCACTATTTTGCCGGAGCTACGGGTAAAAGTGCTTTGTACGCCTATAGAACCTTCATTGTTCGGATTTTCATTGAGTACCCGGTAAACACTCAGGCGGCCCTGCTGGTCATAAATGTATTCATAAGTCAGCTTACCTGCCATCGTACTGGTGGGAGCAGTGGCTTTTTCAAGTTGATTGTTCGGGTTATATTTAAAATAGGTAGTCGTAAACATAGGTCCTAAACCTCCGTTGTTCCCGCTGACAAGCATCTGCTTAAGCCGCAGATTTGTTACAGAAACCCGGGCTGTGCCGGAAGACGACGCTTGCTGATCCGGTACAACGGTTTCATTTTCTGTTTGGCAGCCCAATGCCGTTAGCAGCAGAAGGCAACTCAATAGCCGGTAAGTAAACTTCATACAAGAATGGTTTGAATGTTGAGAATTATTGAGCAGGACGATTGTTCCAGAAGATTGATAATCCGGGTTAAATCGCCCTTCATTCCGTTGACAAGATTTAAAGTACCCCGGGTTGCTTCAGTAAAAGAATATTTTATTGCCATCTGATTGCTAACCGGAATCATTGTACTATACTGAATCTGTTACCATCGCAAAGCATACTTGCAGGAGCCTGCGCTAACTTATGAGCACGAAAGCATTTCCAGAAAAGCCATTCAGTTGTTGCCTGCAAGTTTTCAACAGAGGAATGCAGCAATTTTTATTTTGTTGTTCTGCTGGCATCCTTCCACAAGTTTGGTCAAGGAGACATGATTCCACCACTTGAACAATCGCATCAGGTGTATTTTGAATGCTGACCGCCGGACTTACTCCGCATGCCAGATCCTGTTTTCAAGACTTGCACAGCAATCTTTTCAGAGGGGATTGTATACCGGTTTTTGTCAAGCCAGTAAACTGAACATGGTTACAATTCCGGAATTACTCCTCTATAATTCCGAATTTTTAACATAAAATTTTAATAATCTTGCCATTTACCGGCCTTCGTTTTAACCGATAGATAATTAGCAGATACCGCTTGCATAGTATTTAATTTGAAATTTAGCCCAGACGGTAAATTCAAACACTTAATTGAACGTGTTTTCGAACTGGTATAACTTGCATATGATCAAGGTCCTGATAATTGACGAGGAAGTAAAAGCCCGAAATATTCTGAATTACTACATCATTCATTTTTTACCGGTAATTGCCGAAATCAGACAAGCGGCATCGGCAACAGAAGCTCAGAGGATATTGTCAGATTTTCAGCCGGATATTGTTTTTCTGGATATAAGAATGCCGGATCAAGATGGATTTGATTTCCTCGCCGGATTGAATGATTCTACTTTTGAAATCATTTTTACCACTGCCTATAATCATTATGCGATTCAGGCAATCCGGTTCAGCGCACTGGATTACCTTCTGAAACCTGTTGATCCTGACGAACTGATCAAGGTAGTTTTGAAACTGATCGACAAGCAGGATCGTGTCAGGAAAAAACCGCAGCTATATCAGAACCTGATCCATAATATGGAAAAGAAAAACATTGAAGACTTTCGTCTGGCGGTACCTTCCGAAGCAGGTATTTTTTTCTTTCATACTTTTGAAATACTGCATATACAATCCATCGGGAAGTGCTCGCTGATTTATCTGGAAGGTAAAAAATCATTTCTTTCATCCAGATCGCTGGGACATTATGAAGATATGCTGGATCAGTTTAACTTCATCAGAACGCATAAAGCACATTTGATAAATCCTGTCCATATTGCTTCTTTTGGCAAGAACAATGAGTATGTGATCCTTTCCGATGGATCAAAAGCCGAAATTTCAAGAAGAAAGAAAAGGGATTTACAACAATATTACAGGATTGATTAAGAACCCTGAGTTGAAGCTGAATTCACTTTTTTTCCATTTAATATTTCAGACCTGCCATTTGCTCATCCCTTTTATAATCCTTCCCGTTTAATATTAAGTTCGTATCAAATATTCAGATACGGTTGTTATTTAATGACCTTTTCTGGATGATTTTAGCAAGTATAGTAGTAATTAAATAGCGGGACACTAAAGAAACAACAAAAGCAAACCGGGATGAAAAGGATCATGAATAGCTTGGAAAAGTGTTTCAGCTTATATAAAATAAATTATCTGCTATCCGGCACATATGAATACATATTATTAAGGACAGAAAAGAAGAAATCACCGGATTGTTATGAAACCAGCACACCTGAAAAGGATGCGGACAAAAGTAGTCTGGTGTCGTTTTATACAGCAAACAATTGCGCCCGTAAGCTATTTAAAATTGAAATGATTGGAGAATTTCACAATTCTTCACTTGAAGAATATAATCAGCTTCATTCTGCTTACGGAATGTTTGAACTTCCTGTCATTTATATGAATACTTCATTCGGATTTCCGTGGATTGTCTTGGGCAGCTTTAACAGAATTGATGATTTCAACAGGGAATTGTTTTTGAAAACAGATTTACTGGCCCTTTCACCAGTAGGTCAACCTCAGCAAATTACGGCAACGTTGCTTACAGAAAATGATCTGTTGCATGCTTTTAATTAACGGCTTGATTAAGGTAAAAGGTCACTGTCATTTACGTGCTTTTAAATGTAGGTAAATAAATTAAGATAAGGGTTTGTTATCAATTAAGTGCAGGTGCTTCACCTGCTCTTTTTTTATTTTGATCAGGTACAATGCATTGCATATAATTTGTAAATCCTCCTATAAAATTATTTGTAAAATAATTTTAGTTAATTGTTTGAATTCATGAAATACACACACTTTTTTTTAATTGCACTATTGCTGAAAGCAGCTTTGTGCCAGGCACAAAAGCAACCAACCGTTAATGTTGGAATGGATATTGGTGCCGGTTTTGAAAACAGTTCTTTGGCACCCAGTATTTTTTACCACGAGGATTTAAGTGTCAGAGGATTACACTGGCTCCAGTTTGGCGTAGGAATCAGAGCCGCGGGGTATTATACCGGAGCAACGGATCTGCTTTCAACAAACGATGCCATTTCCAGTGATACGCTCAGGTACAACCGCCTTTCCGCCAATACCATCAGCTTTGTGGCCGGAATGAACCTGAGGTTCTGGAAACTGAATCTGGGATTTAATACGGATCTGGTTAATCTTGCTTTCGGAGAGCGGCGAAGCGGATTTTACCTGAAAAGACACTTGCCTGCAGATAGTGTCACGCATTACAACCAGTTTGTTCCCACCATTCCGGCCGTGTTTAATTTCATGCCCGTTGCCACGCCTAATCAGAATGGTATTTCGGAGGTATATGCCAGAGTCTGGCTCTCCAGAAAAATCGGTCTGAAAATGGCGTATCTTTTTGGCCGGCAAACCTATACAACCAGAATCAATAAAAAATCACAGATTGTACTGGATAATGGGCAGAGACGCTTTTCCACCATTTATAAAATGCCTTACCTGGCTATTTGCTTTTCACTTTTATGATTAAGCTGGCGGACTGTCAGCAATCGACTATGTGCCAGGCGCTGACAGCCAACCCGCTAACGGCTCTTAAACTTCCATTTTGATCAGGTTCTGATAACAGGTCCTGACCGTTTCCATCGAAGGTGCAAGGTCGTATTCCACAAAGAAATTCTGTAAACCCGCAATTTGGGCAGCCTCAAAAATCCGCTTGAACTCCACTACGCCGTTACCGACCTCTGTAACTGTCTGCAGATCTTTTTTGATGTCTTTTACATGCCACAAAGGAAAACGTCCTGGATGCTCTTTAAACAAGGCAACCGGATCTTTTCCGGCTTTTGTAGCCCACGCCAGGTCAAGCTCCATTTTTACAAGGTCTTTATCTGTTTGCGAAAGCACCAGTTCATAAGGTGTTTTTCCGCCATCAACCGGATCAAATTCGGTAGCATGATTGTGATATGCAAAGCCAATGCCTGCTTTTTTACATGCTTCGCCCGTTTTCTGAAAAACTTCAATGGAATTTTTGATTTCATCCATTGTGCCAACCGGCGTACTGGCGCAAACCAGATAACTCAGTCCGCCTTCCGCGGCATTATCCACAAGTTGCTGGTAATTGTCCCGCAGGTTTAAAGTCGGCGGAATACTGAACGGTTTTCCGTTTGACCCCGTTGGAAGCTTGGCGCCTGCCGGAATTTTAAACGGTGCGCCAATTGCATGGTGTGCTCGCCACTTCAATCCCATGCCTTCCAGAAGGCTTTTGAATTCTTTCGGCTTGTAGCCATAGTATCCTTCCCGCATGCTGAATGCAGACTCGATTTCCTTATAACCGATCTTTGCAATTTGTTCAAGTGTTTCCTTCGGGTTTTCATTCATTTTTTCAAAAACAGTAAAAAGCTGAATCCCGACAGGTCTTTTGGCCATAAACAATTCATTCAATACGTTACCTTCTGATAAATAAGGCAGCGCCATACCGCCTGCAAGCAATGCACCTGCTTTTTTTATAAAATGTCTTCTGTTATTTTCCATTTCAGTGAGAATTGAATGCGTTTGTTTATTTCTGTGAATCTGATGCCTGAACAAAATTGATTTTGGAGAATGACAGCAACGGCTGAATGGCCCTGGCTTCATCGTTTTTGAAAACAAAATAAAGGTCATGTTTTCCCTTTATATTTTTCAGATCAATGACAACAGGCGGTCTGGCAAACGGATTCCGCTGCTTGGGTGTTTCTCCCGGCTTGGCATTTTTCTTTTCACTTTCCATTTCTGCCATTACTTTGGCTATGTCCACTTCGGGTGCAATTTCCACTTTCTGCTGACCTGCCATTTCACCAGTCGGCGAGTCAAGCCTTATTTCAATGGTTCCGCCCACACTTCCTTCGCGTTTCTGAGCAGAGGCGTTGAGTGAAAGCTGACTTATGTTCGTCAGGTCAATGTTTTTGAAACCCAGATAACTGTTATCAAATGCAACTACGCTGAAGCCCAGTCCGGCAACACCCAGCGCCTTTAATTCAGCTCCTTTTACAACCGGTGCTTCGGCAGCATTCATTTCAGGGCTTCGCAAAACGATCATTTCTTCGGAAGTCTGTGCCGGAATGGCCTTTGATCCATTTGTTGCACGGTCCGTATAAGCCGCCCGGATCAGAACCGAGCCGTTTCCGTTATCGCCATTCGGGATTTTAGGTGTAAATTCTCCTTTCACAGGCAAGGTGCTCAGCGTTTTGTCCGTACTGCTCAGAATGTATTTGACAATTACTTCCGCATCCGCAACAGGCAGTGCAGGATGTGCCGGCATGGCCACTTCGCCCCAAACGCCTGCTCCGCCTTTCAGCACTTTTCCCACAAGGTAATCCATTGAGCCGGGCTGACTTTTGTATTTATTCGAAACATCCGCAAAAGCAGGCCCAACCGATTTGGTATTGAGCTGATGACAAACCTTGCAGTCACTTTTGTTGATCAATGCCTGCGCAACGGCGAATTGCGTCGAGGCATCCACGCTTCGCTGCCCCTGGATTACTTCTGCATAATCGAATCCATCGGACGTATAATCAATACTGACTGCGATCTGCTCCGGTTTTATCTTTCCATCGGCAAGGCTTCCGTCTTCTTTGTCGCTGACATTAACGGCATACTGGATGGGCTTGCCCGGAAAGAAAAACGTCCGGTTATCCGAAAGGTCCACAGTAACCTGTGGCGGTTCGTTGCCGGCAACTATTTTAAGAGACTGGCTGTTGCTTGCCCCTTTGGCATCGGTAACGTGTAGCGTGGCCGTGTAAACGCCGGGTTTGTCAAAAGTAACGCTTGGATTTGCTGTATTATATGATTTGGTGACATTGCCCGGGCCTGTCACTTTCCAGTTGTATCTGAGCACATCTCCGTCATAATCCTTGGTTCCATCAGATGATAATTTAGCCTGAAAAGGAACAGTCCCTCCTTTTTTGTCCGTAGATACCTGCACAACGGGCTTTCTGTTTCCGCCATTGTATTCAATCCGGACGAGACGGGAATTGTCGCTTTTGCGGAACCAGTTGCTGCCGTATTCCAGAATATAAAGATCACCGTCGGGGCCGAACTTGATATCAATCGGCTGCACCGGATGATATGCTGGCATTACGCGCTCCATGGATTCATAATCCCCGTTTTCCTTCATGGAAACAGCCATAATCCAGCCGCGTGAAAAATCGGCCGTTATCCATTTATTTTCATAATAAGCCGGCCATGGACGTTTCGGGTTTTTGAAATCGGATTTATGAAAAACAGGTCCGCCCGTAGCACTGCGCGATCCGGAACCCACCAGCGGAAATTTCTCGGAAACGCCGTATGGGTAATAAATAAAGGTCGGCTCCGTCGGCGGAAGTTCCCGTAAGCCGGTATTGTTTGGTGAGGTATTGACAAGATTTTTAGGGTCTTTTTTAGCCAGCGGCTTGTTGGCGGCATAATCATAAACCGGAAAGGCCTGATCGTCGGCGACAAACCACGGCCAGCCAAAGTTCCCGGGTTTTCTGGCCTGATTCATTTCATCGTATCCGCGCGGACCGATTTCCGAATCTTCACCGGCATCCGGACCGACTTCTCCCCAGTAAACAAATCCCGTTTTGCTGTCAATGGCAATGCGCCAGGGATTTCTGTGGCCCATGGAATAAATTTCCGGACGTGTTTTTGCAGTTCCTTTCGGGAAAAGATTGCCTTCCGGAATAGTATATGTGCCATTCGGCTCCGGGTGGATTCTCAGGATTTTTCCTCTCAGATCATTCGTGTTTCCGGCATGGCCCTGATCGTCCCAGCTGCTGCGGCCTTCACGTTCATCCGTTTGTGCCGCTTTCTGGTTTCCGGTGTTGTTACCAACGGTAAGATAAAGATTTCCCGCTTTGTCCCAAGTCATCCCTCCGCCGGTATGGCAGCATACTTCACGTTGTGTTTCCACTTCGATCACAGTCTTTTTGGACGCTTCAACCAATTGGTCGTCTTTTAGTTCCCAGCGCCCGAGCACGTGCTTTTTCTCGGTCGGATGCGCATAGTAAAGGTAAATCCAGTGATTGGTTTCGTAATTCGGGTCCAGCGTAAGCCCCATCAGCCCTTCTTCGGCTTCTCTTACAACACCTTCTGCGCTTGTATATTTCGTATTGACCGGGATTTCGGCAATCAGATCAGTGGCTTTGGTAACCGGATTGTATTTTTTGAGCGCTCCTTTTCTTTCAATGATCAAAGCGGAACCATCTTTAAGAACTTCGAAAACCATGGGTTCGTCCAGGTTTTCAGCAATAACAACAGGCGTGAACCTGCTTTCGTCGGGCTTGGGCGTAGTGTCCTGCAAAGTAAATGACATCAGAAATGGAACAGTCAGGATGTTCACTGCGCATTTGAAAGTCAGAAGGATTTTTTGTCGGAAAGTATAAGTATTTATCATTAGCAACGATTTATTGTATATAACAAATAATAATATTAAAAGAAAAAATTGATAATAGAAAAGATTGAACAGCCAAAATGACCAGTTATGTTATTTTCATGTATTAGTACCAAAATTCACAGAATAGTGAAATGTTGAAAGTATTTCCGGCAGAAGATTTACTTTGCCGCTTGTAAAGGTCTTAGGACATATGGTGTTCGGGAATAAATAATCAGAACAGCTATTTCATCAACCTTGTTTTTACAACTTCAAACCGGATCAAAATGAAAACAGAGCGTAACCTGAACAGGTTTTTGGAAGCACAGAACCGGGATTATTCCCAGGCACTGAGTGAGATGAAAAGCGGGAGAAAGCGAAGTCACTGGATCTGGTATATTTTCCCTCAGATACATGGACTGGGTTTCAGTTCTACGTCGGAATTTTATGCCATTACAGATCTGAATGAAGCAAACGATTACCTGCAGCATCCGGTTCTGGGAAGCAGGCTGATCGAAATTACAAAGGCAGTACTTGCACACAATGGCAAAACCGCCAATCAGATCATGGGAAGTCCCGATGACCTGAAACTGAAATCCTGTATGACTTTATTCGGTTTACTGGAAAATACAAATCCGGTGTTTCAGCAAGTTCTGGACAAATATTTCAACGGCATGCAGGACCAAAAAACACTTGCCATAATAAAAAGCGGAAATTAGGGCGCTGCTGAATTGCAGCGTTTCAAAAACAAAATGCTGTGTTCAGACGGCTTCTGCTGCTTGCAGCAGGTTGTTTTGCTCGCTCAGAAACTTCATTAAAGCAGCTGCCAGCTCTTTTGGCGAAAGAATATGTGTGGGGTGATCCATCAGAATAGCGCTCTTCGGCATGCCTGTAAACTCGGCTGTACTCGGGTCCTGAACCATCACCATGCCATCCTGCTGATGCATATGCATGGCGCCTTTTGCACCGTCCGATCCTGCTCCGGATAGGATAATACCGATCCCCATTGCCTTGACGTGATCCGCCATGGAATGAAAAAAGATGTTAACGGCCCAGTTGCTTTTATCAAGCGGATCTCGTTTGTAAACTTCCAGAAACCCGTTTTTGATGGTCATAAAACTGTTGATCGGAAGCATATAGATATGGTTCGGTTCAACCAGTTCATGGTTTGTTGCCCAGCTGACAGGAATTTCTGTATGTTTCGCAAGCATTTTATCCCGAATGCTGGCGTAATCCCTTGCAAGATGCTGAATGATAACAAACGCTACATTGGGCAAGGCCGGAATACACGAAAAGAAATCATGAAGATCTTCTGTTCCGCCGGAAGAAAAACCGATCGCTACAATATAGAATTCTGACTTCTCTTTCATAGCTTTCAGATATAGATGGATGACGAAATTACAACCCGCAACTGCTGGTATTGACTTTCTGTCTAGCTGCAAGTCAGGAATTTGCCAGCGCCACAATGTCTTTTACTTCCAGTACTTTTTTGGAATAACCTTTTCCTGCCGCTTTGATCATAGCTTTTCCTACTTCCTGCAAAGTACAAAAGCCGGATGGGAACAGTGCGCGTCCGACAGGATAAAACCAGAAAATAAGCTTGTAGTAAGATTTGATATTTTTTTGTCCCGGCATTGCTTTCATGAAGCCGGGACGGAAC
This sequence comes from Dyadobacter sediminis, assembly GCF_005860765.1. Lineage (GTDB taxonomy): Bacteria > Bacteroidota > Bacteroidia > Cytophagales > Spirosomataceae > Dyadobacter > Dyadobacter sediminis. The sequence goes on from NZ_VCEI01000029.1 coordinate 93,993, forward strand.
ATGTATGCATTTTCAAAGAATTGTATCAGTGCATTTTCGGTAGCGCCTTTTACACGCGCCCACGCGATTTTTCCCTGCTCACTGCTGTCGGTACCCGCTCCTGTAACGTAACAGAAAGTCATTTCCGGATTAAGTCTGGCCAGTACTTGCCCAACGTTTAAAGTGAGATCGTAAGTAATGCGTTTGTATTCTTCTTTGCTTATGCCGACGGACGATATTCCCAGACAAAAAAAGCAGGCATTGTACCCGGCAAGCTGCGTTTCGACAGGAGCAAGATTGAAAAAATCGGAATGAATGATTTCTTTCAGCTTCGGATGCGATATGCCGCCGGGCTTTCGGTTGATAACCAGAACTTTTTCCACATCCGGATGATTCAGGCATTCCAGCAAAACGCCTTCGCCGACCATTCCTGTTGCTCCTGTAATTATTGCCTTGATTTTCATAGAAAATAGTGTTGAGTGCCTGCGTCCGGCATTTGCAATGTCTGAACTTCAAATAAGCAGGAACCGACATGTATGTCAGGCCATTTAACCTCCATATGCCTGTAAGGTATTAAATATTCCGGCCATTTTAAAAAAGTTGGATTCTTGTAAATGTTATTTGTTTTCAGACTGGTGCCATGTTGATTCAGGTTTGGATGTAAATGGCAAAAGCAGGACATATGCCCTGCTTTTGAAGTTAATTGATCAGTACGGTTGTTATTTGTCAGCAGTCAGCAATCCGGGATAAAGTGTTCCCTCGGCCGATGGAAACGGCATGTTCAGCAATTTTGCAACAAGCGGAGCAATATCCTGCAGACCCATTTCCGGAATTACGGTGCCTTGCCGGATGCCTTTGCCAAACACGACAAAACCCGTTTGTATTTCCTTGAAGTCTGGAAAAAATCCGTGTGTGCCGCCGCTTGCCGAACGTACAAGCTCGCCAGTCGCAACGCTGCTGATCGTGAAGCCTTGCTTCGGGGCAAGTGCAAGTGCGGCAGCCGGGTCGGCTCCGATCATGTCCAGCGCAGTCCGGTCTTTCACATCAAACATGCTTTTTTCCGAAACAGGAAGTTTGGCCAATGCAGCTTTCACTTTTTCCAGCGTTTGCATGTCGTTTTTGTCCTTCAGATGCAGGAACGCGGCACCGCCTGAACCATGAAAGTAAGCTTTCCAGCCTGCTTTGTTTGCCGGATCATACAAGCCTTCTTTTGCAAGGAGCACGTTAGGCGCAATAGCCGAATGAATATCCACAAAACCATGGTCACCAGTAACGATTACCGTCGTATTTTCCTTGATACCCGCCTTTTCAATTGCTTCGAGGATCGTCTTCACACCGCCATCCACGCTGCTCAATGCCGCCCGCACCTTGTCTCCGTCGCGTCCCTGTTCATGCTCGAAATGGTCCAGCGCAACAAGGTGAACAGCCAGAAAGGCCGGTTTGTACTTGCGGATAATGTAGCCGCTCATGCGTGCCAGATTGGCGTCAATACCGAGATAATCCCCGTCAAAGTCGATTTCTTCCAGCTGGCCGGTTGCCTGTTGCTGTACTTCCTTAAAAAAGCCTTTTGGCGAAGCATTTTCCGAAAGTGCATGCATCATATCACGCTTGCCACCCTTTGTTTTGGGCAAATACCAGTATTCCGGAATATTATAATCCGCCGGGCTGCCTACCGAAACGGGCCAGAATACGGATGCTGTTTTTAATCCCTGTGCCTTTGCAGCACTGAAAATAGTGGGAACCTTGATCGTCTTGTAATCCCATATCCATTTTCCGGTAACTTCCAGCGGCTCCGGCGGCGTATTGTAATGTACGCCGTGCCTGGCAGGTTTTACGCCGGTGATCATGGTTGTATGCGACGGATAAGTGACGGTCGGGAACACGCCGGTTACGCCGTCTGCATAAGCGCCCGTTTGCATCGCCTGCCGCAGATTTACCATGGACCACGAAGGATCTTTGTAAAATTCGGGCCGGAGTCCGTCGATGCTGATCAGGATCACATGCCTTTCCTGCGCCAGCAGCTGTGCGCCGGAAAGTGCCATGAACAGCCATGGAAGAATGCTTTTGCGCATGCCCGTCCACTGGTCTCGTTTCTGTATCATCTTAAAAGGCATATCGGAGGCCAAGCTGTACCTGATAAGGATTTCCGTTCAGGCTGGATACGCCCGCACCTTTATTTACATTATATACAAATCCTTCTTTGGTCTTGTCGAAACTGCGGATCGTCAGAAGATTCTGCTTGCCAAGGTTATTTCCCACACCCCAGTCTTTGTTAAGCATGTTGGCAACATTGAAAATATCAACGGATGCTTCTATGCCATGATTTTTGTAAATTCTGAAACGTTTTGCAAGCCGCAGATCGAACACACCGTAAAAGTCGTTGACACCGCCGTTACGCTCCGCCACTTTGCCGGCATTTTCACGGATGTAACGCTTGATGCTTTCTTCTGCTTCCGGATTGTCCAGAATAGCCTGGATTCCCGTACGCAGATATTCCGGTGTGGCGGTATTCGCAGGATTATACACGAAAGCAAGGTCATTGGACGATACAAAATCTCCGTTCATGTTTCCGCTTACTGCCAGCGTGTAGCGCGTTCCGCCAATTCCCGAGTAACGAAGCCCTACTGTTATGCCCCAGAAACTTGGCGCCGTTCCATAGAATACCACTTTCTGTCGGAACTGATTGTTTGCATACGACATTTTGCTCAGGTCGCGCGGATCGTCCACAACCATCTGGTCGAGGGTAGCCGTGTTGGCCACGTTACCGTTATACGAAGTGTTGTCTTTGGAGTCGTTCCACGTATAGGAAGCAGTGATTTGTCCGTCACGGAAATAGCGGTAAGTCCCGTCAATCACAACGGCATACTGGTTTTTCTTGCCTTCGCTCACCAGTTCCAGCACGCGGCCGACCTGATTTGTTTTACGGCCGCTCAGCCAGTTTGTAGCACCGTTGGTGGCATTGATGCTTGCAGCCGGAACGTACACGCCGCGGTTTGCTTCTGCTTCAATCCGGAAGAACGGTTCATCCACCATATTGCGGTCCAGATACATGTAATTGTTACGTGCCCATGATGCATATCCGCTTACCCCGATGCGCAGACGATCGCTGAAAAAGTGATTGTAAGAAAAGTTAGTCTTATAAACCACCGGTACTTTTGCATCCGGACTGTTGGTATTGATCGTGATCAGCCGCTCAATGCCCGGTATGTTAAACAGTTCCGCACCCGGCGCGGTAGAAGGATCATTGCGGTAGCTCGGGAAATTCGGTGTGGGTACAAGATCACCCTGAATTTCTACGGAAGCTACTTTGGAGCCGTCAAAAAGCATATTGTTTACCATCGAGTACGGGTTCAGTGCCGAGCCGAACACACCCGCACCAAAACGGATCACGTCCTTGCTCTGATCATTGACATCCCATGTAAACTGCACACGCGGCTGCAATTGCAAAGTATTGATTTTATTATCCGTGCGAATTTTGAGCTGATCGTAAACGACCTGGCTGAAATTGGCGCGGTTCAGGTAAGTCGTATGATCCAGGCGAAGACCGGCTGTCATTTCAAGTCCCAAACCGAGGCGGGTTTCCATTTGTGCATACAAGCCCGAGCTTAAAGAACGTACTTTCTGGCTTTCGTCCTCCGACATGTAGATTTCGCGTGCATACCGGTATGGTTTCAGGTTATTGAAGTTTTCAAGACCGGTAAAGTAAAAACGGCCGTTCATTTCGCTTCCGTAACGTGAATGCATCTGGTTGTACATCAGGTCAACGCCGAAAGTAAAGTTGATTTTTCCGGTGTTGTAGTAAAAATTATCGACAAGCTGAAGAACGTTTCCTTTAAACCATTCCGGTGAAAAACGTTGTCCGCCGATCTGAATGGAGTTGAAATAAGTGTTTGTTCCTGAAACGGATTCAACGTTCTCGACAATGGCGCGCGGAATGCCTTGTGCCGGCAGCTCATCGCTTGGAATTACAGCCACATCTTCATAAAAATGCTGCAATTTGACTTCATTCGTGATTTTCGGACTCAGGATCGTACGTAACGATGCCATGATGCTGTTGTCAAACTTTTTACGGTTGATATAGGATTCATAGAAGTTGATACCCGAATTGTCACCTTCCGAAAGCTTGTCGTCTTCACGTACAAAGTTATTGCGCAGCGTAAGCAGGTTTTTGGAGTTCAGCTGCCAGTCAATACGTGCAAATACAGCATCCGTACCTTTTCTCTTGTCAAATGCGCCGTACTGAGGTGCATCCGACATGCCGTACTTGCTGCGTGCAATGGCGCTGAATTCTTCCAGTGTTTCAGTCGTGACGCGGTTGGCCGCTACATCGGCCGGCGAGAGGTTGTTGGCAATGTAAAGCGGACGCGAGTCGGCCTGATGGTCCCATGCAACGAAGAAATGCGCCTTGTCGCGGATAATCGGCCCGCCCAGGGAGAATCCGTACTGATAAGTAGAAAACTGCTGTGTTCTTTTGTTACCGCGAAGGTCGTAAGGGCTGGAAAGCCAGTCGGTTCTGCCGAATGTGAATGCACTTCCCGAAAGCTGGTTTGTTCCTGATTTTGTTACCGTACTGATCGTACCGCCACCGGCCCGGCCCATGGTTACGTCATATTCGTTGGTTACAACTTTAAATTCGCGGATTGCTTCCATGGAAATGGAATAGGCACTCTGTGTGCTTCCGCCCGCAATAGTACCGCGGGAAGTCATGCCGTCAATCGTGTAATTGGTGGATGATGCCAGCTGGCCGCCCAGGCTGCTTCCGTTGCTAAGCGGTGACAAGTCGATGAGAGAAGTAAAATTCCGGCCGTTTACGGGTAATCTTCCGATGTCTCTTGCCGAGATCGGTGTGGAAGAGCCGAGCGTCATGACGGTATTTTTAAGAGAACTGGCTTTGATATCAACGGCCTGCAGTTCGGTAGCGTCTGTTTCCAGTGCAAAGTTGAGCCGCAACTGATCGCCCTGGTTCAATGCATAGCCGCTCTTTTTCTGCTCTCCGTATCCCACATATGAAACGCTGACGGAATAGGGCGAACCAAGCGGAAGCTGCTTGATGATGTAGTCACCGTTGATGTCCGTTACCGTACCCGCCTGAAAACCGGTGGATTCATTGCGGACAATAACCGTAGCGCCGACAATGCCCCCGGCCTTCGATTCTGATACTTTTCCTGTGATCGTCGCTTCATTGCCCTGCCCGTAAGTGCGCGGTGGAGCTGTGCATAATAAAATGCAGAGCGCAAAAAATGCGGTAATTAATCTGATCATGTTTTGTTCGTTTTTAAAAGGGATTGTAATTGGAGTGCGAAAGTAGGCACCTGATATTACCAGGACGTTAAGCGAGGGTTAATGCTGGATTAAATCGACAGAAGGGTAAAATGTGAGATGCAGCATGCGAGATATGAGAAACAAAATGTAAAAAGTGAAGTAAACGAGGAGTTGAAACAGGGTTAAAAAGAAAAGCCCGTTCCGGGGGGAACGGGCTTTTGAATGCAGACTATCTGGATTGACGGTTTATCAACTGTTGAAAAGCGGATCAGTATGGATTTGCTTCTCCGCAGAAATTTCTCTATGCTTGTTTTTATGCCCGGATGTGCCTATTCCATTTTACAGACCAACTCATGCAATTTCACAATTCCTCTGGCCATAGAAACGAAAATGCCGGTGACGTGTGCTATTGTATTTATGGTTTCCTCCGGAATTAAGGTAGTTTATGCAACAAATCTCCCGGAAGGCTTATGTGAGCCGTGCTATCCACTTTTATGTCCAATGTCCGAAATATATTTTTTTCCACAATCAATGTGCTGTTGTCCCTGACCTTGAAGCTGGCTTTTCCAAAAGAATTTCCACCATCTATTTTGCTGAGCACATCTGTATTCAAGTGGAGTTTCAAGTCTTCTATTTTGTTTTTTGAAAATTCAACGGCACCTCCGTTCATAACAATTTCCATATTTTTATTCTTCCAGCCGTTGACTTTCAAAATGGCATCGTTGGAAACAATGCGGGTCACGGATGGCGCTATAATGTAAAACGTAGGCGTTGCCCGAAGCTCGTAATCTTTCTCCGCTCCGTTTTTCTCCCAGTCTCTCAGATAAGTGAATTGTAATGTATCTCCGGTTACTTTCCATCTAAAATATTTCGGATCGGCAATTATACGCAGTTCATGGGCATTTCCCTGCTGAATCTGCGTTACCCCGAAGGTCTTTCCATTCAGTTTCAGATAGTGAAATGCTGGCAACGCTGTTTTTGAATAGCTTGCCAGAGGGTCCTTTTTGTCTATCTTGTCATATTCGGCTTTCAGGATCAGGTTGGCGCCGACGGTGATTATCAATATCAGTGCGAATAGCACCGAAAGCACAAGATTGCTGCGTTTCATAGTTAAAGGATTTAAGTTGTGACCGGGAAAGTTTCTGCAATGAACTTTGTATACAGTGAACTGAATTCTTCCATGCTGATATCAAGCAAATAGAGCGTCCGGAAAACATCGGGCAATTCAGTCTCGAGAAAACGTTCTTTACGGTAAACAAGGATTTTACCTGCGGCATTTTCATCTGCCGAATAGCCGATTCCTCTTTTATTGAATATGATTTCCTTGTTCTGAAGAAATTCGTAAGTCCGCATAACAGTATTGGGGTTAACTTCCATCATGGCTGCGAGATCCCGGATAGAAGGAATCCGTTCTCCAGGCGGCCATTTTCCGAGTAATATCTGTTCACAGATATAGTCTGCTATCTGAAGATATATCGACTGTTTATCTTTAAATTCCATTTCTGACTTTTTTTAGATCTCCTTTTCTCTCAGCCGGAGATAAGTGGCAAACCATAATACAAGTACAATCCATGCGGGAAACAACTGAATGAATGTATATACATTCTCCGGCAACTTTACCTGATAAAATTCAGTAACCCTGCGGCCTGCATCAGCGTCAGGATAAAGCCAGATGCTCCATCCTGTAATAGGAAATGCAACCAGTTTGGAAGGGAACGATGTAAGATAATAACCCAGGCCAATGTGCAGCAGACCAATTGCCAGAAAACTTCCGATGACAATCGCTGCCGTTTTCAGGTAAGATGCTTTGGTAAAATAAAGCGAACCCAGGAATACAAATGCGTGAATCAGGAAATAATACTGAAAGGCATATTGCAGAACAAACTCCGGAATCCTGTTGAATTTAGGTCCGCCCGCGGGTAAATGCGCATTGGCATACGCGATCGTTCCGTAATGCAACTTCCAGAAAATAATCACAAAAGGAATGATGAAAACAAGGTTAAGCAATAATGCGGACAAGAATTTCTCGATTCTTGAAGCAGGAACCATAATGGCAGCAATTCCGGTTGATGGCGCTGCATATTGGGTAAAAGCGCTGCTGGTGTACAGACTGGTACCAAAAAGTACAATCATGAATAACGCCAGAATGTGAAGTAGTTCCTTCATATTGTTGTACTGCGTCGATAAACCTACCGGCAGCATGAGCAAAACCAGCAGAGCCAGCAAGAGAGCAGCTGTGAAAAGATACGTTTTCCCTTTTTCGGCAACATCGAACCGCAGCATCAATGTAAACCGGTGAATGTTAAATGTCTGGTTCATCCTATTAACTTTCTGACTAATCATTAAATAGTTTCTGAATACGCGCGGGGTTCTCCATAACAGCATTAAACAGTTGTTCCAGATCAATACGGCTTTCCACTTGTTCCGAATTTTCAAAAACAGCTTTATAGCCGCGAATGGAAGGTTCTGAGTACAAAACCCGTTTATCCAGTTCCACATGGCTTAGGTTGCCAAAACACAAACGTTCCGTTACAGTATCCAGACTATGGCGAAGCAATATCCTGCTGTTTTCCAGAATGATGACTGCATCGATCAAGTTATCCAGATCCCGGACCTGATGCGTTGAAATGAGGATCAGCCTGTTTTTGTCCAGAGCCGAGGATACCAGTTTCCTGAACTGGCTTTTGGAAGGAATATCCAGCCCGTTGGTTGGCTCATCCATAATCAAAACCTTTGTATTGGCAGCCAGCGCAAAGGCAATCAGAAACTTCTTCTTCTGACCGAATGAAATGTTGGTTAGTTTGTTACTTTCCGGAATGTCCAGTTCGGTAATATCCTGCCTGAATTGCTGTTCATCGAATTTCGGATAAAAAGGAGCAAGCATTTCCAGGTATTTGTCAATAGTCACAGACGGAAGATAGATTTCTTCGGGAATAAAGAATACATCCTGCAAGAAGTCGGGTTGACGTTTGCCCGGTACTTTTCCACCAACATGGATATTGCCATCCAGTGGAAACAGCAATCCGGCCATGATCCTCAATAAGCTGGATTTCCCTGCACCATTTTTCCCCAGAAGCCCATAGATATGGCCCGGCTCCAGATGCAGTGTCAGATTCTCAAACAGTTTTTTTTGCTTGCTGTATCCAAAAGATACCTGGTCAAAATAAATCATAAATCCCGAAATTTAGTGTTCTAGTTAAATAGTACACTGTAAACATACTGATTTATTACTTTAAATCCATTTTTCTCCACAAATTTTAACTTTATATGTTTTTTCCATTGAGCGGCTGAAAAAGCAGCCACTAGCATTTGTGGAGAAGACTGGATTGCGGATGGAAAGAGAAGAAAGTCACTGGATCAACCCGTCCGGCCATGCAGTTATCGGATTTACGATAACCTGTAATGCTGGCGTACCAAGTGGAACGACATGCAATATTACAGCATCAATTACTCCGAATTCCGGTGGTGATATAAACTTTGTAGCAGATCAGCTCTTTGACAACAGAAAAATTCAGATCCTACCTGTGGCAATCCGCCGTACAATCGATAGTTTTAGCCGGTAATTCCCGGCAATTCACGCTAGACAGTTACTAAAAAGATAAGACGTAGTAGCTGTGGTGAATAAGCTAAAAGCAGTAAGTTCAGCAGTGCTCAATCGGATTCATCAAGGCGGCTTGGCAGTGGATAATGGCAGTAAATTTAATTTCCAAAAATTTGGATAAATTATACGATGATGACCAAGTTACGCTAGACTTTTCCAGACCTGAGAAACCTACTGGTAAACCCATTCATAAAATCTTTAAACAGCAAATTATGATCTGCCCTGTTGCAGACGAGCCACTGAAAAATAGAATTTTTCAGTGGCTCGTTTAGTCGTTAAGGTCAAAGGTCAACAGCCATGATAAAATATTTGCAACCGATTTGGGCACGGATTCCAAAATACAAGTAAGGCCAAAGCAAACTGTACTTGCCTTGGCCTTACTGAACTATAAACCTTTTACTTTTTTCGGGTAAGTATGAGTTTATCAATTCCTTCCATGTCAAAGACTACTTTTTCACAGGTATTGGTTAATACGGGAAATGTATAGCTCCCTGCTGTCTGATTGTTGTATTTGCTTGTTAAAAAGATAGAATCATTTTGTATTTTCCAAGCATTAACAGGTGAATTATCAGTTCCGAAAAGCAATCCGTTGCTTTCCGTATACGATCCGTCACTTTTAAATTCCAGCACATACTTGGTTCCTTCATCGGACATCAATAATGCATCCCACAATCCAATCAGGTTTTTTTCAACTGAAGGTGCTACACAAACAGCGTCCTTATCCTTTTTGTCACAAGCTACGAACAATGCGGATAAAAGCAGTGCGAAGAAAAGAAGATGCGGCCTTCTTACTTCCTGCCGTTTTAAGTTTTTCTTCATATCATTATTTATGGCCAGAAGAGCAACAGGGATTCGTTTTCAATGCCTGTTGCTCTAATATATTATTACCTAATTGCTTGATATTCTTGGTAGTTGTTATTTTGCCAGTACAATTTTATAACTATTTGTGACCTGACTTTTCTCAGTAACTTTTACAATGTACGTTCCGGCAGCAAAATGCTTTGTATTGATTGTTTGAACAGGCGCGGCACCGGAACTGTACACTTCCAGTCCATTCGCGTTCAGGATTTGAACTCCTGTAACCTTATTCCAGTTTGACGACAGGATATTGAGCTGATCGGAAACAGGATTCGGATATACGGAAACATTTGGCCTGATATCAAAGTTTAAGCTTTGAATTTTACTGAATGCACTGCTTCCGTCTTTATCAATCATATGAAGGCGGTATAAATTCAATCCATTAACCGGCTCGTTGTCTCTGGCTTCATAATGCACCGATTCTTTACTTTCTCCTTTCGCTGTTACCGTTGCTATGGTTTTCCATATTTCTCCATTTGTACTATGCTGAACATCAAACTTTTCACTATTGACTTCTTCAGTTGTCACCCAGGTTAACAAAGCAGACTTTTCTTCTTTCACAGCATCAAAAGAAACAAGTTGTACAGGAAGTGGAACATTCAGGTTATCTGTTCCAACAATGTTCTGACTGTTACCGCTCAAATCTCCCCACTTTGATCCGCTCAGACCCGTTCCAAAACCTGATTCCTGACATCTGAGCTGGATTTTAGCGCCATTTGCAACGGTACCAATAACTACGTTAGGGCCAAAAGTTGCCTTAACCGAAGCAACTTTTACAGGTTCCACGGTCAATGGCGCATTATCTTTTGTACGTGTGAAAGTGTACTTAAACTTGGCATCATAGCCAGCTGGCAAATTTCCTTGCACATTCAATTGTGCCTGGACAGTTTGAATCTGATCACTTTCTTTTACCCCTGAATTAGTTATTGTCGGAACCGGACCTGTGGTTCCGTCAGTTCCAAAATCAACATCCCAGGCGACATCTACACTTTGTAAGCCAAATTCAGTACCATTGGCAGCCAAGTAATCTACATAGGCCTGACTTACGGACATATAAATATCAAAGCTTACGGATGGTATAACATCGGTGCTTGTAACAACATTCTTTGCATTAAAGAATAGATGAGGCCCGGGAGCCAGGTTGTCAATCGGTGTTTTTTGTGCAAGGCATAAGCTTGTCACAAACAGGAAATACAAGCTTGTAACTGTTCTAAAAGTCCTTCTCATAGTATTAAGATCTAGATGTATATAGTGTGGATTAGTAGTTTAATATTGTAGAATACGGTGAAATACCGTTGTTAAAAAACAGAATATTCAGGTCTGTGACATCTATACCGCCGTCCATGTTGAGGTCTTCCCGGATGTAGACATCAAAGGGAGCACTGGTATTACTAAAAAATAGGGTATTATAATCCGTTGCATCTATCCCCATATCAAGTACGTCATTCACATCACCGGCCCACATACACCAGACTCCATTTACTTGAATCATCTGTGCCGGATCATTCCCTGTATTGCTTGCCTGAAGCAGGGACGTAGTAAAATCATAGGCTACAGACTTATTAGTAAAGTTGAGCGCATTGCTCATGACCGGTACGTGATTTCTATGCTTTACAACTACCCTTACAGGTATGGACTGAAAAGAAAAAATCGGCTCTCTTCCTTCCATATCAACGATCTTTCCATTTGTTTTCAACAACAAGTTTTTTGCTTCCAACAGGAAATGTGGGTCCAGTCCATTGCGAATTTCTACACGAACCCAATCCACAACTGTTCCTGCTACACCCTGTACATTGTAAATATCATCGTAGGTACTGCTTCCATCATATGGATCTGAAACAGGCAATAATCCTGTACCATCCGGAAAGTAAGTCTGAAGCTGATTATGCATGGTATCAGCCTGCATTGCGCCTTGTAAAAACACCTTTGCATTTAAAGTGATTTGTGTAGGAGCAATATCACATCTTGACAGTTGTACATCCAGCTTGGAAGTAGATGTCACTGTTTGAAAGCAGCTTGTATTTGTGTTAAAGAAAAAAGGATAGTAAGATCCATTGGTACTGACCGCCGCCGGATTCTTAACCTGTGCTCCGCTGTGTGCGTTATTTTGGTACCATACTACTTTCCAGTCAGCGGGAACCGTACTTGCTATTGACTTTGTAAGGTCCACTGCCGTACTTGGACATTCATTATTAATTGTAACCGAATTCAATTGTACTTGCGCTTCGGGCACTATGCCCACACTGACAGTAAAACCGGATTGTACCGTTTTGTAACATTGATTTACAACATCGTATAAAAATGGATAATAGTTACCGGCTCCAACTGCGGTTGGATCAGTAACAGATGTTCCCTGATGATCCTTGTTTGTAAACCAGCGTACTTCAGTTCCAGCAGGTATGGTGCCATCGATCATTCCAGTCAGGTTTGCTTTTTCAGTTGGGCACAGTTTAGTTATTGTGCTGCCTTTTAATGCTACTTGCTCCTGAATCGGTATGTTTACTACTACTTTCGATGTGGAATTGTTAGTAAAAAAACAGCCATTATCCGGATCTTTGAAAAAAGCGTAATATGTGCCTGCACCAACAGATTCCGGATTGCTAATCTGAGTACCTACATGTCCCGGGGTCTTGTACCACACTACGGGATAAGTACTGGTATGGGTTGTATTAAGATCAGCAGTAGTGCCTGCACACTTGTTTACAATGGAAGATAAAGTTATATCAACTTGTTGTTCAGGTTTAAAAGTCACTGTTATCCCGGCAGTAGAATTGTCAGTATTGTAACACCCTGCGACAGAGTCGTAAAAGAAGTAATAATATTTTCCACTTTTAGATACCGTTTTTACCTGATTTCCGGTGTGGTTGGGATTATCAAAGATTCTGACTTCAAAGCCCGGAAGTGGATTTTTTGGAGTTCCCTGAGGAATAGCATTCAAATACTTAATATCCGTAAGATCTAAGGTCGATCCAAAGCATGGTTCAACAGCTAGTGTTGATAAGGAAATTTGTTTCTTAGTGGCACTACATACCGGTTCGATACCTACAACATCCAGATTTACAACTCCGGGAGAATCAGTAACTCCAACACCTGAAATAGTAAAACTTGCAGAATCAGAATTTGCTGTAAATGTAAGACTATCCGGAATCCACTCATCTGCATTTGTACCTCCTCCGAAATAATAATTTTTGAAAACAGAACCAGTCTGAGCAAGAGGCTGATCAGATGGCCGGGCTTCAACCTTGGCACTTTGCACATACCATGATAAATCCATTTTATAATTTCCGATACCGTAATATTGAAAGTTATACTGGACCTTGGCAGCACTTATATAATATTCAATCTTGTAAGAGTGATTGCTTACTAAGCCTTTAATCATTGTCTTTGATGTGGCCGGAGAAAAATTGGTTGTGTTGTTATCAATGGACATGAAATTGGTATGCCCGGATGGAGATGTAGGTAATTGAGGAATGAAATTGTAATAGTACCACTCATTTGCAGAAGGGTGAATACCCTTTCCATAAACAAACTTGTTAGATACATTGTGTCCTTTTTTCGTTCCGTAAAGCCCAGTCCAGCCGGGAGGAAGACACTCGGTACAATTATCAATTGTATGGGTTCCCGGTAAAGTTTGCGCCTGAAGTATGCCGAGACTAAACAACAGCAACGTAAGTGTGTATAGAAACTGTATTTTCATAGTGTAAATTTTGGTAAATAGTTATTCATCAAATTGATGGTCAGAGGCTGTGTTTAAATGTTGCTTTACTGCTTTTGTTTCATCGTACATGTTGATTTGAATGTGATAATAAAGTTCATGGATAATAGATGACAAAGTGCCACTAAGCATTTATACGATGCTAAAAGTGCAGCTTAATCATATATTTTAAAATAAAGAATGACCCAGTGACATCTTCGGGTTACCGAACGGTAAATAGAAAATTCGACATGTGACTTTTTTGAAAGTCTCCGTCAAAAGGAGGCAAATGTGAAATACATTGTTTGGAAAAGCAGTACGAAACTATTGAATGACAATCCTTTAAATAACCTGAAAACACCTTTTAATAAGTAATTCCTTGCTAATATTTATTTATTTGAGAATTATATCCCAGGTTTTCTATACTGGTTTAATCTCAACGAATAATGATACGCAAGGCTCTTATATACTTACTGTTGCTTCTTTCATTTACAAGCACTTCTGCACAATTTGTTTTTCAGAACATACGTGAGGAAGACGGGCTCAGTGCAAAGGAAGTCCGCAGCCTGTACAGTGATAAAGACGGTTTTTTGTGGATTGGAACAACAAATGGCCTGAATCGCTTTGACGGTGCATCAGTAAAGCAGTATATGGGGTTCAGAAATGAAAAAAATATTTTCATTACCTCCATCCTGCCGCTATCCAGTAACAAAGAACTTATGCTTGGAACAAATAATGGAATTGCAATTTTCAATAAACTAACCGGAGAATTTTACAGAAATAAAAACTTTACAAACATCGAAAATGAAATAATATTAGCCATCAGGACAGATCACAAAAACAGAACATGGATTTTAACAAGCAAAGCGGTTTTTTTATATGCAAACAGCAAATTGAATGAAGCAAAAGCAGTAATACCTTCTGCCAGGGTTATCCGGAACAGACAATTTTCATCACTGGCCTTTATCTGGGACCCGCATCGGAAAGGGTTCTGGCTTGGAGGTTCCAACACTTATTTTATAGATTGTGCCAAAGACATTGTGTTTAGCAAAGAGTATAATCCCTCGGAAATTCCTGTTCTGAAGCAGTCTGAAGTCTTTGCTATTGCCGTTGATAAACGCGCTGATGTATGGTACGGAAGTGACAAAGAATCATCTCTAAGCTTTTGGAATCATAAAACAAATCAGGTTACAACTTATTACGAACTGGATGGCATTAACTTAAATGGATTTAACAACATTTTCATTGACAGTAAAGAGCGAATCTGGGTTTCAACTTATCTGTTTGCCGGCTTTCTTAAAGTTCCGGGACAGCCATTCAGGAAAATTCCTTACAGTCAAAACCAGAAGTATTCAGTTGGCTACGGCTTTTTCAACGAAGCTATTGAAGACCCCGAAGGAAATGTATGGCTTGGAACCATCAATGGGGTAAGCAAAAATCCTGTTATTGCTCCTTTGCAGGCTATTTATGAACTGCCAAGTTTCAAAAGTTTTTTAGAAACCGGTTTTTCGCATGCTAATTCCATTGTTATAGATGGTCAGTATTTAATTGCATGCAAGGCAGATGGAATCATCAAGTATAATATGGTCACACGTAAACATGAAAGGTATGCCGTAACGAAGAAAAAGAAATTAATCCGGAATCTGTTCGATAAAGCCGTTAAATTAAATGAAACATGGTGGTTTGCTGGATATGATGGCATTTACACTCTTCATGAAAAATCCCTGAAAAGACTGAAAGAAGTAAAACAGGCACCGGCTTCTTTTATTTTTACAGACAATGAAGGAAATATGTGGTTTCAGATATGGAACGATGCTATATACAGGTATAATCCTAAAACTAAAAAATACATCCGTTTTGATGGCAAAAATCCCAGATACGGACTTTTCAATTATGATAACGCAACAGGTTATCTGGTTACGAAAAAGGGTGACGTTCTTTTTGCTATGAAGGGAGTTGGAATTCTAAAATTTCATAATGCTACCGAACAATTGTTTGTCAATAAAATAGTAAATGCAAATGATTTTGAAATTTTATCTAGTTCTATGTTAGAAGACGAAACAGGTAATATATGGCTAGGTATCAAAGACAGAGGAATTATCAAAATCAATCAACAGGGTGTACTTCTTGACAGTATAAATACCCGTAACGGGTTGCCATCGGATAATGTAAATAGCATTACCATGGATGGAAGAGGTTTTATATGGGCTGCAACTCGTGAAGGATTGGTGTTTTTTAATCCTGTCACGAAAGAAGTAACCAACGTTGATATTGATTTTGGAAAAACCTTACAGAATTACTGGAACTATGTAACATTCTCCAATGGTAAAATTTATCTGGTCATGCTGGATCAGGTTGTGGCGATCAATCCGTATCTGTTCTCCAGAATTTCAGTTAAAAAGCCTCCGCATATTACTTCTGTCCGGATATTTGAAAAAGAGCACATATTCAACCCAAAAGAAGTTCTTCAGCTGGAACCGGAACAGAACTATATCCGATTTCAGTATTCATCGCTCAATCACAGGGATATCCCTTCTCTTCAGTATAGTTACCAATTAAAAGGAATTGACAAAAAATGGATCAATTCCGGCAGGTCTTTAGTTGCGGCATACAACAGCATCCCTCCTGGTAAGTATATTTTTAAAGTTCGCAGTACAGATGCAAATGGTAAATGGATGAAAACAGCAACTACATTGCAAGTTACTATATTACCCCACTGGTGGCAGACATGGTGGTTCCTGGCCATATTGGCTGTTCTTGTTGCCATTTCGCTAGGCGTATGGTACCGGCATTATTTACGTAACAGGCAAAAACAGATTATTGATAGTACCATCAATTATTTTATTGATTCTATTTATGGTGGAAATACAGTGAATGAAATTTGCTGGGATATAGCACGAACATGTACTACCGAATTCTACTTTGAAGACTGCTCAGTATTCTTGTTTAACAGGAAAAAAAATTTAATCGTACAGAATTCATTTTATGGATTAAACAATACAAAAGTCCAGGAACTGACAAACCCTCTTGAATTTAAAACAGGTCAAGGAATTGTAGGAACGGTAGCGGAAGAAAAGAAACCGATTGTTGTTCCGGATACTTCCAAAGACGAGCGCTACATTGCTGTCGATCGATCAAAAAGATCTGAAATATGTATTCCTATTTTACATGAGGGAAAACTGTTAGGCGTAATTGATTCGGAGCACAGCCATAAAAATTTCTTTAACAAAGAACATGTTCGTGCCCTTGTAGCTATTGCTTCTATCAGCGCCAGTAAAATTGCCGAAGCACAGATTCGGGAAGAGGCACTGGATAAGGAAAGAATGCTATCGGAGATTAATAGAATGCTGGCTGACAGCCAGTTGATGGCCCTAAGAGCACAAATGAACCCACACTTTGTATTTAACTGCCTGAACAGTATTCAGGAATGCATTATTACCGAAAAGTACCCTGAAGCAAGCCGATACCTGAACAAATTCTCCAAATTATTCCGGATGGTGCTGAGTAATTCAGACAAAAACCTGATTACGATTAAAGAGGAAGAAGATGTGCTGCATCTTTATCTGCAACTGGAACAAATGCGTTTTGATAACAGCTTCTCTTACGAGATTTTAGTTGATGATGAACTGGAAACTGAAGATATTGTCCTTCCTTCCATGCTTTTGCAGCCTTATGTCGAAAATGCTTTATGGCACGGTCTGATGCATAAAAACGGAGACAGGAAGCTAACCATTTCATTTACCAAAATCAATGAAGAAATATTTGAATGCAGAATTGAAGACAACGGAATTGGAAGAAAGAAATCTTTTGAAATAAAAGAATATGTAAGCAAAGCAAAACGTCATAAATCAAAAGGACTGCAGATTTCAAAGGACCGGCTTGACATTTTACAAAAACAAGGCCAGCATGCTGCTCTTCACATTGTGGATAAGTATGATGATGAAGGAAATGCACTCGGTACTTTAATCATTATTGAGCTTTCTACACTAATGGAAGATATATGAGATCACTCAATGCTGGCAATTCCTTCTTTCGTTATTGATTCTTTCAATTTACCGGATTTAAAAAAGCGATTTTCTGAAAATATCTAATTACGTATATTGCTAATAGTAAGTCTGAAATTCTGATAAGTATAAGTTTCCCGCAATGGCTGTTACGGGAAACCTATACTTATAAAGCCACTTAGTTCAATCTAAGTAAATAAATGCCTACGCTGTAAAATTGCGAAGGCAAAATCCTGTAATAAAGATTATCTTTTTACAATCAGCTTGTGCGTGCTTTTTCTCCCATTTCGGTCAGTAGTAATCAGTATATACAATCCCGGTTGCAGCTGTTTTACATCAATTTGCTTAACAGCTTCCCCGGACTGAAAAGCTGTTTTACCATTCTCAGAAATCAGCTGAACCTGCTGAACATCGTCTTCTCCATTATACTCGATATGTACTTTGTCTGAAACTGGATTCGGGTATAATGTGACAAGTATTTCAGCAGATTGCAGGTTAACGGTTTGAATA
This sequence comes from Dyadobacter sediminis, assembly GCF_005860765.1. Taxonomy (GTDB): domain Bacteria; phylum Bacteroidota; class Bacteroidia; order Cytophagales; family Spirosomataceae; genus Dyadobacter; species Dyadobacter sediminis. The sequence continues at coordinate 111,901 of NZ_VCEI01000029.1, forward strand.
CGGCCATATGTATACGTTCCATCCTGATCTATCATTTTCAAGCGGTAATAATATTTACCGGAAAGTACGGAACGATCCGTAAAAGAGTAGAAACTGATGGATTTCGTATTGACATTTGCCGGAACGCTGCCTGTTTGTGTCCAGTCATGTGCATTTTTACAACGTTCAATTTCAAAGCTTTTGCTGTTGACTTCGGAAGCAGTTGTCCAATGTAATTCCACTGATCTTTCAAGCGTATCTGCAGTAAAACTGATCAGCTCAACCGGCAAAGGCGTACTTGCATTGTAGCTACTTCCAGAGGTATAAGCCGATACGTATTTCCACGGGCCATATACCTGTCCTGTGAGTGCCAGCACAGGATCATATTTAACCCGAACCCTGATTTTGGTCGCATTGGAATTTTTATTTACTACATTTTTCAGCTCTGCTCCGGTTCGTCCAAGACTGATAAAAGCACCTTGCTTGTCAGTAAATTGTGTACTGTTGGTTATGGGAGATTCTGAAAAACCTTCTCCTTCTTTTCTGGTTTCCCAGACAAGTTTGCCTTTACCTCTGCCCAGAAAAGATTTAGCAAAAAGACCTACTCCAAAATCATGCTCCTGAATCTGGCTTTTATTGATGTTGGTAGCCAGATCAGAGTTGTATAAGCGAACATTATTTTTAAGGTTACTGCCTCCGTTATTTCCCGGATAAACAAATACTGCACCGGCATCAGCCTGATCGTTGGTGTTGTCATAGAACTTTGAACCTGTAATGACTTCACTGTATCCATCGCCGTTTACATCGCCGGTACCCGCAACAGAAAATATATTGGCATCGGCCTGATTACTTTCCAGTAAGGCTGAATAAGCAGTACTAACACCATCCGGAGAACCATGAAACACAAATGCAGCGCCTTCATTACTTTGTCCCTTATCGTACCAAAGTGACCCTATAATTACATCACTATATCCGTCGCCATTCACATCGCCGGCACCTGCTACGGAAGAACCCATTAAAGATCCGGCTTGTGAGTTTTCCAGCGTTGCTGCACTTGTACTGTTTATTCCGTCAGAAGAACCATGAAACACAAATGCAGCGCCTTGTCCGGCATTGTGATTAATTGCGCCCACAACTACATCGCTGAACCCATCGCCGTTTACATCACCCGCGCCCGATACGGAAGAACCCATTGCAGCCCCAACCTGATCGCTTGGCAATGAAACATTAAATTCAGGATTAATCCCTGCTTTTGAGCCATGGTAAACAAATGCAGCTCCCTCATTGTAATTTCTGGCCCCTACAATAACATCTCCAAATGCATCTCCGTTTACATCACCGGCCGGGGCTACTGAAAGATCGGTAAATGAATTGGGAAGGTCACTTTTCAAAACCGTAGTAAATGTTGTTTTGATGCCTGACGAAGAGCCATGATAAACAAACGCTGCACCCTCATTATCCGGACTATTGTCAAAACCCGGCGCGGCTGCAATGATGTCGCTGTAACCGTCGCCATTTACATCCCCGGCGCCCGCTACGGAACTTCCGAAAGAAGCATTCAGCTGATTGCCATACAGCATTGTTTTGGTGGCAGCATTAAGCCCGGACGGAGAGCCATACAATATGATAATTGCACCTTCATCTGCCAAAGTTTGATCATAAAGACGTGAGCCAACGACAACATCGCCATATCCGTCGCCGTTTACATCGCCTGCACCCGAAACTGAATTACCTAACAAAGCAAAAGCCTGATCGCCTTTTAAAGTAAATGCTGGCGTAGAACCAATTCCCGTTGCTGAGCCCTGATACACGAATATGGCACCGGCATTTACCAATCCTGCATTTTCGTATGACGGCGCTCCGACAATAATATCACTGTAACCATCACCATTTACATCACCTGCATTTGCAACCGAGGAGCCCACTTGGGCATTGGCCTGATCTCCTTCACGTTTCGCTGTTGCCTGCAAGCTTGTACTGGCTGCCGAGCCATGATAAATGAACGCGGCACCTTCATCATTGTTTCCATTATCGTAAAGATAGGCACCTACAATAATATCGCTTAATCCATCGCCATTTACATCGCCTGCGCTGGCTACTGATGTGCCTATTCCTGCATCAAGCTTGTTACCTTCAAGTATTGATATTGCAGTAGAATTAAGCCCTGAAGCAGATCCTTTAAAAATAAAGACCATACCTTCATCCTCCTGATTTATTTCTGATTCCTGGTAAGGCGCTCCAATAATAATATCTCCATAACCATCACCATTTACATCACCGGCACTTGTTCCGGAATATGCAGTTTTGGTAAATATTGGATTACTTGCATTGGCACCCGCTGCAGATCCGGCAATAACGATTACAATTCCGTTATTATTATTACTAAACTGGCTCGAAATAATGACATCACTGTAACCATCACCATTCACATCGCCTGCACTAGCAACTGAGGCCGCCAGTTGTTGAAGTGATACATTACTTTCAATTGTAGTTGTTACAATAATCTGAATACCTGTTTCTGAGCCATAATATATAATGGCTGCACCTTCGCCAATCTGCACATTAGTATAAGCTGGTATCCCAACAATTACATCACTATATCCATCGCCATTTACATCTCCTGCTCCCGCTACTGAATATCCCATTTGAGCTTCTGCCTGATCTTTTTGTAAAGTTTGATCCGCAATGATATCGACACCTGTGGCAGAGCCATGATATACAAACGCAACTCCTTCATCAACCTGATCAATATCATAGTAGAAAGCACCTACAACCACATCACTGAATCCATCGTCGTTTACATCTCCTGCACCGGCGACGGAGTTGCCAAGTCCTGCCTCAATCTGATTCCCTTCCAGCGTAGTTGCGGGAATGTTGCTAAGTCCGGTTGCTGAGCCGAGGTAAATAAATGCAGCCCCTTCTTCATGCTGAACAGGATCACTTTCATACCATGGAGCGCCGACAATCACATCGCTAAATCCGTCTCCATTTACATCGCCTGCGCTGGCAACAGAAATACCCATTAAAGATTCAGCCTGATTACAGGATAATGTAACAAATCCGGTTGTAACAGTTCCCGAAGAAGAACCATAATATACAAATGCCGCGCCTGCGTTCATAATCCCGTTGATGTCAAAATATGGTGCTCCCACAATCACATCACTGTATCCGTCACCGTTCACATCGCCTGCACTCGCTACGGAAGCTCCCATTCCTGCTTCATCCTGATTAACTTCCAGTGTTGCATTTGCATTACTTGGGTCACCATTTGCAATAATGGGATCAATGGTAACCGGGTAAACTGCATTTTGTACATCCACTGAAATCACAATGTCTTCATTGGCAACTGCCAGCGTAGCATCCAGCGCATTGCCTTTTGCATCCCAGCATTTAAGGTCATCATAGATTAAATGTTCTTTGTTGTCTCCTGCTATGCCCTTGCGGAAAAAATGCAGTTCATTAGCTCCGGTTTCTTTCACCTTCAAGCCTTCGGCAAACAACTTCACCTGTAATTTTCGGGTATTCTTTGGTGCCGCATCAATGATAAAGTTCTGACGCACACCTTCCCTGCTATTGATATATTCTTCAACAAAGCCTTTATGCCTGATTTGCAGTTTATTTTCAATACTTTCCGTCATTGCATCAGATTGGGGCCGAAGGAACTTTCTTCCATCTGCGTAAATACCTTTATTCGTTAGTTTAAGCCTGAAATTATGCCCTGTGGAATCAATGCGGTTCTGAATGGCCAGTTCGCCGGACTTGTAATATGCCCTTAGATTTTGCCTCCGGTTTGGACTCTGAAGCAATCCGTTAGCAACATCTCTGGAAATGTAATATTCCCTATTTGCAAGTTCCTCCTGAATCTTCCCGTTTGTACCTTTCGGCATTTGCAGTGTCTTTGTTAGAGATCTGTTCTTCAAATTGGTTTCAGGTGCCGGATCAACAGGCCTGACAAGTAAATAATCCTTGCCTGCATAAATCGCGGCCAATGCAGTCATGGCAAATATCAGAACGAAAACAGGTTTGTAAGTGTGCTTCATATTTATTGGTTCTAAAATGATGGAATATAAACTGGGCCAGTGCGCTGCCGGTGTAAGTATATACAGTGCTTTTATATTTCCATGTATGAAGTTACCCAGTGGCAGGTATTAAGGAATATTCGGTTGATGCAGGTATAGCATCAGTAAATTATAATTTGAAAAGTCAGTTGCTGTGCAGCTGCATACCAGTCATTATAATTACACGGTGCAGGATTCATTTAGCACTGTCAAGCCTTTTACTCAACCGTTTACACCTCCGGCTAATTCTTTTCCAAATTGACAGCCAATAAAATCATCTTTGGTGATTCAAAAACGAACAAAATTTAACGCTCTTTTACTATGAGAAAACTTGTATTGCTTGCAGCGACTTTTGCCTGCAGCCATTGGCTACATGCCCAAAATGTAGGAATCAACACCATTACGCCTCATCCGAGTGCGTTGCTGGATATTCGGAAAATTGAGGGTCCACAGTTTAAAGGTGTTCTATTTCCTGAAGTAGATTTAACTAAAACTTCTCCGGTTGATCAGCTTAATTCTAAGCCAGCTCATAATCTTATAATATTTAACACCGGACAAACTCCTGTAGGATCCGCAGGAATAGGATATGATAGGGGACTCTATTACAATAATGGCAATGAGCAAAATCCATCCTGGATTGAAGTAGGTAAGGAAATTCCTCATGATGGATACTATAATCAAGATTATATTTTCAAAATAACAAATACAAAAAACGGAAACTTTAATTCTTCAATTTGGGGTGTTTCAGAAACTGATGGAATTGGTGTACGGGGTGAAAGTGACAAAGGAAGTGCGGTGTACGGCGAAAGCAAAGACGGAAACGGAGTTTATGCCGTAAGCGAAACCGGAAATGCATTGAACGTAAAAGGGAAAATAAGGCTGCAGAACAACGGAGAAGGAGCCGGAAAAGTACTTACTTCGGATGCGAGCGGCAATGCCTCATGGCAAGCTTCAGGAAGTTTACCAAATGTTGCTTTTTCTGTTAAAGGTATAGTCAATAATGATAGTGAAATAATGAGTGGCACTGCAAAAATTGTACATTTTGCTGCCGAAAAGTATGATTTAAATAATAACTTCAATTGTGCGTGTTTACAGCCACAGGTACAGCCTATAAGTAATTTTGTAGTACCTTATCATGGCATTTACCACTTTGATGCTTCTGTTATTGTTAATGAAAACGTCGGAGAAGGTGTGCCTCACTTTGTCGGTCAGGAAATGTATTTACGGGTACAAAGAGGAAATATTACATTTAAAGAAGCTGGTTATTATATTAGTATATGGGAAGATGGAGGCTCGGCAGAAGGCTCAGCCACATTGGTACTAAGTAAAGACGTTGAATTGTGGCCAGGTGATCTTGTTTCTATATTTTGTTCAGTTAAACCAACTGGATCACTGCCTACTTCAAGTCTCAAAACAAGTGAAGAAGATGCCTACTTTAATGGAAGATTAGTTATAAAACTAAACTAATATATAAATTCAATAATATTAAAGCCCGACTGTCTTTGTGAGCAACCGGGCTTTTTGTTTAAGATACTTTATTTGCTACTGCCTCAATTTACTTTCTTAAGGCAGCATTCACTTTTTCATTACTTTTTTCGTCACAACAATTCCATCTGTTCGGGTGGTTTTAATCAGGTAAATGCCGGAAGGCAGGTTTTGTAAATTAAACTCCTTTTTCCGCAGGTTGTCGTTAATGGATTGCATCGGTACAAACTGGGATTTACCGGAAGCGTTATAAATATCCACGCGCTTTATTTTTGTCCAGTCATCAGTTTCAATAACCATTTTTCCAGTAACCGGATTAGGATAAACGTTTAGTTCTTCATCACTATCAAAATGCAGATTCCTTATTTTACTGAATGTAAAAGTGCCATCGGTGTCAACCATTTTCAGCCTGTACAAATTTTCACCGGCAGCAGGGCCAAAATGCAGAAATGCATAGGACTTTAACGTTTTACTTTCGCCGTTTGCCTCCACTTGTCCAAGCAGATGCCATTCCTTGCTGTTTGTCCTATGCTGCACTTCAAAATAATCGCTGTTGATTTCCTCGGCAGTACTCCATAGCAGTTCAGCGTAATTCTCATTTTTTCTTGCTGTAAAGCCTACAAGCGTAACCGGATATGCACTGTTGCCGTCACCTGCTGTCATTCTGTAAAGATCAAGATTTGCAAAATTGTTGGAAACATAATGCAAGCCCGCATCAACCGTACTGCCGGATGTAATTACATATTTTTCAGCAGCTTTATGAATGATCTGTAAAATTGCTTCCGTGTTTCCGTTCAGCTCCGATGTGTTGTAAATAATTCCTGCCTTTCCACTAAAAGCGACTGTTTCATTGAATGTATAAACCCTGTTAATGCTATTTGTCGGTGAGCCCGGCACTGCTTTGGACGTTCTTGTCAAGGTTTTATTATCCAGTAGCAAATCTGTACCTGGAATAATGATCAGTCCGTCAAGAGAAACAGGAGTTGTCTTTGCAATAAAAAAATGGCCTGCAGTAAATGGCCCGTCCGGGTTATTATCGGGAAACGGGTTTTCAGGATTGCCATTGCCGGGATTTCCGTTGTCCGGATCAATGTCACCTGCAGCTGTTATTTTTTGCAAATTCCGGTTCTGGAAACTGTTGAAAACAAGATGTGCACCTGCTTCCACCGTATTTCCGGAAGTAATTACATAACCTTCGGCAAGGTTCCAGTAAACCATCTTAAGCGTGGCCTCAACATTACTGTTCAATTCCGAAGGAAGATAGATTATTCCTGCTTTTCCGGTAAAATTAATTTCTTCATTGAATGCATAAACCCGCTTGATACTGCTGAATGATGATCCGGTTACGGCTTGCTGCTCACGGGTCAGAATTTTATTATTTAATTGCAAGTCATTATCCGGAACAAGAACAAGTCCGTCAACAGAGACCACAGTTTTGCCTGAAATGAACAGACTGCCGGAATTGAATTGCGCCTGTACGCTTGAATGAAAAAGCAATGGCAATAAGACAGATGCCAGAAAGGAGACTTTTTTCATACCATGTTTAAATATTAAAAGGTTATTGGATTGCTTTGGTCATTCCGTATTGATCAGTACTTTTTGCGAATGTTGCGATCCGTCCTTACTGGTAATCATTACTACATACATTCCACTTGCAAAACTTCCGACATGAATCTCATTCTGAACTGGTTCAGCTTTATAAACTGATTTTCCATAAATGGTAAAAAGCTGAATACTTTCCATGTTGTCCCAATCCGGAGCGACAATAACAAGCTTGTCCCTAACCGGATTGGGAAACAAAGAAATAGTTAAAGAAGCGCTTACCTTATTCCTTACAGTATGATGCATACTGTCAAAAATATCTTTGGGTCTGACTTGTTTTTGACCAGACTGCGCCACCATTTTCTTTCCGGCAACTTCCAAAGTATCTGCGCTATCTGGTACATGCGGGCTAATGAAAGTATCCGTCTTACAATGCGGAGATCGCAGCATAACATCCAGACAAATTCTTTTTTGATTGTTCATGTACTTTACTGCAAGATCTTCACGATCGTCTGACAGCTTGTTGCCTTCATTTTTTATAACTTCTCTTCTTTTATTACCATAGATCTTTTCATTATCAATACAAAATTTCTTGGTTGTCCGGTACAATTTAACATTTTGATCATCAAGATCTGGCCTATTCTGAACAACCCGTTTTTCAGGTTTGTAATAAGTTCGAGTATTTTGTTCAGGGCTCGGGCTTGAAAATGGCTTATCCTTAATAGTGGTCCTGTATTCACTTCCAATCACATGATGTACTGCAACATTTTCCACTGCAAATGAATCTTTACTGTACCCGTTACTTACCGAATCGAAATCGTTAAAATTGGGATTTTTGTCAAAAAGCAGACATTCAGCAGCGATCAGCAATGCACCCATGAAAATGACAGGGAAAATACAAAATCGGAATATTGCCTTCATCTGATGATTTGGAGTGATGGTAACGATAAACATTTACGTATGCCTTAACAATGAGCATAGTAAATATTATAATCACTCTTGTACTTTCAGGAAAGCAATGATTTAAAGTAAACCATCAATTACCGAAAGGCAATCACTACCTAAATTACAGCATGCAGAAACCTTTTCAATCCTGAAATCAGGTTGTTTAGTAGGGAAATGAATTCATAAAACGATTCAGCACTAATTTATTCCCGTTTGTACTGTCGGCAGAAAAACAATACAATCCACGATTCCAGGCAAAGAAAGCAATTTTAGGACCAACCAAATGAATATAAGCAGGATCCGTTTCCAGATTAATCACAGACGTGGCATTGGCAATATGCATGTCAACTTCATCCATAATTACCTTCATTACTTCTTTTACATCATCTGAATGATCCTGACGGCTAAACAGCATAAATATTTCGCCATCTTCACTTTTGTACAAAGCCTCACCATCCTGTCCGGGCTCCGGAGCCTGATATTCTATACGAATAAATTCACCAACCTTTTCAGGAATCAATGCACTGAATTCAGATATTTCCGGAGCGGCCCGCTGGTCAACATGATAAGGAATTTGCTTTGACTTAACCTGACATACCGCATTATCAGAAAAAAGAATGAGACTAACAGACAGTGCTGAGCCTAAATAATTCAATTTCATACTCAAAAACGGTTAGGTTACACGGATAATATTGACATTAATGTTTCCATTTCCAAAGGCTTGGCAAAAAGACCCATAATAAGCGGATTCGTCCTAGCTTGTTCAATATGCTGCGGGTCCATGCTCGATGTTACCATAAAAATTTTGATCTTTTTCCGGATTGTATCGGGCAATGCTTCAAAACCTTTTATAAATTCAAACCCGTCCATATCAGGCATTTGCAGATCCAGCAGTATAATCGTTTCTACAAGTTGCTCTCCATGTTTTTTGATGTATTTCAATGCATTTCTGGGAACATTAAAAGCTTTTACGGATTTTGCCATTCCGGTCCTTTCAATAAGTACTTCATAAGTCATTAATACGAAAGAACTATCGTCTATCAATAAAAAATCCAGCTTCCGATTCATATAATTTGTGTCAAAATTTGATAGCATGTGTACCAATTATTTAAATAAAAAGACATTAATAACATAAGCGATTTTGTGGTATGGTTGTTTGCTCAATCGAAATAGTAAACTTTCCTAAACAAGCAACTTATACCCATTGCCATACAACCCTCTTACTTCATTGAAAACTTTCCTATACCACAGAATAAACTTATTTTGACTATGGATCAAATTGCTGTACATTAAAACACCTGCTTACACAACCATACGGGAACAACATACACGAGGAAGAAAATTGTAGCATCATTTGTACAAGTTTTAAGATTTCATTAATAGTTTATTGAGCACAAAGGAAAGATTAAGTTTTAAAATTAAGAAAGTACAATTACCCCACGACATGCCTCAGCTACCAATCGGAAAATAGAGACTTAATCATATGTAAATACTTCTAAGTATACCCTTACCTAACCGAAGAATAACTCAAATATGCCGATTGATAACTAATGGTATATTTTCTTTTATGTTTACATTGATATAGTATAGATTTATACACTTTGTTGCTTTTAAAAACAATATTATCTTACGTTGTCAAGCATTGAAGTATAGAACTTACTACATCAATTCTATTTCTATGTTTTGGTTTAAAGCAGGAGTTATTATTAACAGTATTGGAATTTTCCTAGTAATTGCCAATGCTGTTTATGATACACTTACATTAAATGAAAAGTACAATAATCATAATGGAGTATTAAACTTTATTGGCCTGGTGCTCATAATTGTTATTACAACCGCTTTCAGTTTAAAATTAACGGGTAAACTTTTAACTGCAAACATTATTTTATGGATTCCAGCTGCTCCTTTACTGCTGTTCCTAACATTCACGACACTTTATATGATGGTGATTGCTTTTTCAAAAAATAAAAATTGGCATTAACAATTTCTGAGTTAAACAAATAAAGACAGGCATTTGCCTGTCTTTATTTGTTTAACGTTTTTAACTTTGTATTAAATAAGATAGGTTATCTAATTATGTTTTTTATTAAGCCAGATAGCTGCTTTAAATGAACACTTAATCATTTGCATGAATTAACAAATCGATCTCTATAATATTTTGGCTTTACACCCGTAATTCTTTTAAAATGCCTGTAAAAATTTGAAATATTTTCAAATCCGCTCATATAACTGATCTGGGATACACTATGATTATTTTGCATCAGTAACTTACAGGCATGACTTACCCGAACTTCCGTAACGCAATCTGAAAATGTTTTAAGCGTATGATGCCTGAAATATCTTGAAAAAGAAGCCGGACTCATACTCAATAAAGATGCAACTTGCTCCACATAGATTTCCTGTGTATAGTTATTCTGAATAAATTCAAAAATCTTTGTTATTCTCTCAGTATCATAACTTTTACGAACAGAAACACTATTGGAAAGTAAAGGTTTCAATTCTTTACTCTCGGATAATTCAACAAGAATGGATAACAGACTTAATATTCGCCTTGTACCATTTTCTTCATTAAGCTGTTTAAGCTGTCTTGTGATACTTCTCTTTGTTTTACCATAAATTTCAAGCGCCAGTGACGAATTATCAAGAAGCCTTCTGACCGAATTCATTTCGGGAATATCAAAGAAACCGGAGCCAAGAAAGTCTTCCTTAAAATGAATAAAAACGGATTTTGCTTCCATCTCACCATTTTTCAAGTAATACTCATCACTGTTCCTGAACAAATGCGGAATGTTTGATCCGATCAATGAAAGATCCCCTTCATTAAAGTCACTAACATGGTCACCAATGTACTTTATTCCACTTCCTTTTTCGATCATAACAAGTTCATATTCCTTATGAAAATGCCATGGTTTATCAAAGTAGTGGCACTGCCATGTTTCGTAAAGAAACGATGTTTTTCCAGGAGGTATTAAACTGTGTAATTGCGGTTTCATAATCATATAAATCTCGGAACATTAACTTGAATAAGTCATTTACGTATTGTAAGCTAGTGAGACCTTACAGATTTTCTTTAGATTACCTTGCTGTCGGCCAGTTTGAATTATTTTACGGCTAATACTCTGCTTATTAAGCCCATACGAACTTCAATTTTTAGAATATTATATAACCTTACATTCAGGCACTGAATAGTGCCTTATTTGAAATTTGATTAATTAGTTATAATCTTTTAGCACTAACTAACGAGAAGTAAAAAATACTTCAATCTAACAAGTAACGTCTTTGTTAAAAAAGTATAAACAAGTAATCAAATAGCATAACTACAGCGCATTGCAAATGTATAATTTTGACATATTCAAATTGGTTTCATCATACCCACCCAAAGTACCTATTCATAAACTTTTGCAAGTCTGAACTACAATCGCATATAGAGTATAGATATTTGGAAAACGATATTCTATAAGTAAGTTTTTTAAAGCTTGTAAAAAGCCGGACTTTTAACATAACAAACCTGGTATTTGAAGATGTAGGTATTCTAAATTGAAAAAGTTATATGAAGGCACTCTTGTTTACAGCTTGTTTATTATGGTTCAATATAGCTGGTTATTGCCAGGATGAATTTTATATCAATGCTGATAAAAACAAGATAACCATTCGTGCAGGCATTGTTCAAAAAGTATTATCGATTGATCAATTTTCGGTTAATACGGAAAATATAAGTCTTAACAACCAGATTATTTCTGATCCGGAATCCAATGAACTTTCTATGTCTATTTATTATGCCAGTTCAAATAAAGCACCTGAAGGAATAATAGACACGGTGAATAATAATATAAGTCAGACTGCGCAAAAGGAAAATGCAACGGATATTCTGGAAGTTTCCAAAAGCAATGCAGAAGTTATACAAAATGCTTCCTGGATTAAAATAGCTGATTTACAAGCAAATAAATGGACCAATGCTTTTGATCATGTTAATTGTGCCGTGAGTGAGCCTGACAACACTATCAAAAGGCTTAACTTACGTGTAAGGGCAATTGAAAAAGAGCAACTGGCCAATGTTTCCATTAACATCTTCTATGAAATTTATCAAGGCCATTCTGCAATCCGGAAATGGGTTGAAATTTGCAACAATAGTCCTAAATGGTTAAAAGTTGACAATCTGAATCTTGACAATTTTATTATCTCGGAAAAATACAGAAACATCACTGAACTTACCCCTTCCGAACGCGGAGCAACTTCCAGTATTATCAGTTTTGGAAATAGCGATCATTCAGCGGGTGTAATAATAGGAAGCGAAGTGCCGTCAGCATTAAGATTTATTAATAATGACGGTAAGACGGGCTACGCTCCGGAACACTTTGAATGGGTGATTGGTCCTGCTGAGAAATTTGTATCAGAACCCGTATTTTTATATGCTTACAGCGGCGATAATGTTAAAACTGTCTCTGCAATATCAACCAGCTTGGACCGAACAGTTGAAGGGACCTACAAAAAGTTTCTTTATACAATTGTTGGTCTGAAAAAAACCACCCTGAAAGCCTTTGTACCACAATGGTGTACCTGGTCGAATTTCGGTGCATTTATTTCACATGACAATATTTGCCAAATGGCGGATATAGCTTCAGAAGCTGGTTTCAAATGTTTATTGCTTGATGCAGGCTGGGCGCAAAGTGAAAGTCCAGGCGCATGGGCTACGTCAAGTACAATCCCTGACAAAAATAAATTTCCGGATTTCTCACAAACAGCATCCTACATTAAAGAAAAGGGTATGAAGCTGGGATTATGGGTATCCTGTTATCGCAATCCCAGATTAGCTGCTGACTTCAAGAGCATTCAAAATGGATTTAGTATTCCTTTAATAAAACGGGACGGCGGTCTGGCAATGAGTTTCGCAAGTCAATGGCGCCATTACTACGCAAATGATATATCTTTTTTACATGACAAATATGGTGCAAGTTATTTCAAGCAGGATCTAACCAATATCAAATTTGGAGATATTGCCAAAGGACATGAAAGCAGGACACAGAAAGAATCACTTTTACGCGGGTTACGATCTCTGCTTGCAACAATGGATGAAATCAGCCATACATCTCCGGCCGTCCTGATGGACATAACGCATGAAATTTACTGGGGAACTCCGGGGGTACCCTGCGATCTGGCAGCACTTAAACATGTTTATGCCTATCATATTCCACCGAATGATTATTCCGGAGCAGGTAATCCTGGCCAACGTTACAGTCTTAACTGGAATTATCAACCTGATAGTATGAAAGCCAAGTTGATCGAAGGCTGTTTTAATGCAAGAAAAGAGCTGTATAAACATCGTGGACTTCCTTTACAATCTATTGAATACTACGGAGCAGCTACACTGAACTATAAAGGCAGCCTTACTCCAGATGTTCAAAAACGACAGGTTTGCAGTTGGCTGATGGGGGTACCTGCTGTATTTTCCGGTGACTTAGCTTCCCTGACAGAAGAAAATATAAGAGTATACCGCACCTGTTTTGATTTGCTGGAGAATCTGAATAACAAATACAGCATTTATCAAAATTTTCAGTTTAGCGGTGTTCCGGCACCTACGGATACCGATTGGCACTGGTGGGGCAAATTAAATGAAAAGGGAGAAGGTGCAGTAGTGGTTCTGAGAGGCAGCAAAGGAGAAAATTCCAGAAAAATAAACATTCCCTGGGTTTTACCGGACAAAACATACAAGCTCAGGCTCTGCTTTGATAAAACAAATAAAGGATCATATAAAGGAAAAGATCTGATTAATGGAGCATTGTCATTAGCACTTTCTACTTATAGCCAGGAAATTATTGAAATATCAGAAAATTGAAATTTGTCATTTTCCATTGATATAAACTTACTTAATTGATGAAAAAAGAAGTTTCAATTGCAAAAAATTTATCAAAGCAGATTTTGGATCGTCGTAAGTTTATTGGACTTGCAAGCTTTTCTATGTCTGAAATACTTTCTCCCTTTTACAAAACCAAGTTACATGGTAAAAAAACAATTATTTTAACAGAAGAATACAGGACTTTGCGTGATGGACATGTCTTTTGTAAAAATAATCAGGTGTTTGTCAGTGTTTTTAAGGCAATGCGATTTTCAAAGCCTATCCATGATGATTTATATAAAGAAATCAGAATCTATCGTACAGAATGCCCGGACTTTACATTTGGAACCGATTACGAAGAGTATTTTCATGCATTGGACTATAAACAAGCAACCCTTATTTTTCATGGCTCCATTAAACCTGCTCTTCAAAGCAAATTTTCTTTTACAGATGATCATGTAAGAACAGGAGTGGTATACTGTTACTGGATTGCATCATCGGATGGTGAGCCAGAAGGTCCTCTTCCGGTTAAAGTCAGAGATCCGGATGTTTGGTGGACTTTTGAGAAAGTTAAAGCTAAAATCGAACTCCTTAAAAATGCATATCCTAAATATATACAAGTCCAACAGATTGGATTTACAGCAAATCGTAAGTCAATAACCGGTATAAAAGTTGGCCAGGGTAAAAAGTGCATTGCATTGGTTGGTGCTGTACACGCCGGAGAAGCAGGACCTGAACTAATCATGTTTGTATTGGAGAATTTGCTTGATAAGCACCAGGATTTACTCAAGAAAGTCTCGGTCATTGCAATACCTTCAGCAAATCCTGATATGCGTGACAAATTAGCACTTGGAAATCCCTGGTATATAAGAAGAAATGCCAATCTTGTTGATATTAACAGAAATTTTCCGACTGACTGGGAAAAGACTGAACAGAACTATGGATATTCTACTGATGATTCTCAGGGATATACCTATCGTGGGCAATATGCGGCCAGTGAAAGTGAAACTGTTGCAATAATTGATTACATACAACAGGAAAAACCGGCAGCTTTATTTTCATTTCACTTTCTGGCAAGTATTGCTGGGGGCACTTTACTGACTTCAAAGGATGCTGTTAATGATAAGGAGTATGTTGATCTGTGTTATAAAATTGCCTGCCCTTACTGGAAAGGAATGAATTTGAATGAACCCACAAAAGAAGAGATTGTCTTTTACTGTACGGCCGGGAGTTTGCCGACCTGGGGTTACAAGTCATTAAGAATACCAACTTTCGATGTTGAAGATCCATTTGATTCAGCAGATTGGGCTCAATGTGCAAAAGATCAGACGGACCCTGTTTTGCTTCATAAATATCAGCAACTACAATTTCAGGGGTTTACTTCTTTGCTGCAAAGTATAAGTTCCTAATGATTGAAATTACAGATTAATTGCTACGTATATAGACATTAGTTAAAATCTGTACTAAAATAATTGTTTGCCATACTTTTTCAATTTAACCCATAAACTATGCGACACTCTGTATTACTTTCTATTTATGAACGAAGGAGTACCTGTTTACTCTTATGGCTATTCGTATACAGCACACTGGCTTTTTCTCAGAGTGTTACAGTCAGCGGTACAGTATCAGACTCTAACGAGAACATACTTTTACCAGGTGTTTCAATCAGAGTCAAGAACTCATCTGCTGGCTCAATTACAGATGTTAATGGGGCCTTTACTATTACAGCCCCAAGAGGAGAAACATTGATATTCTCTTTTATAGGATATGAAGCGCAGGAAGCAGTTGCCAATGATAATGTCGAGATGCAAATCAAGCTTAATCCACAAAGTAAAAACCTTAATGAAGTAGTTGTGGTTGGTTATGGTACCCAAAAGAAAGTATCGCTGACCGGAGCAGTTTCATCGATCAGTTCAAGAGATGTGAAAAATCAGATTACCAAGAACGTTCTGGAAGGAATAGCCGGACAAATTGCCGGAGTTCAGGTTACTGCATCAACCGGAAGGCCAGGAGCAGCGCCAGTAATCCGTGTTCGAGGCTCAGGTTCTATCAGTGCAGGAAATGAGCCCTTGTATGTTGTTGACGGATTGCCGTTAGGATCAGGGAGTGACATTAACACGATTAATCCCAATGATATAGAAACAATGGATGTACTCAAAGATGCATCTTCACAGGCTATTTATGGCTCGCGCGGATCGAACGGAGTTGTGCTGATTACAACAAAAAAAGGTAAAGCCGGCCAATCAAAAGTTGAGTTTAACTACTATACCGGTTTTCAAAATGTTCCCAAATTAATAGATGTGCTTGACCGTAATCAGGAAATACAATATTGGAAGGAAACCAGTTCAGCATTGTGGGCAGAAATGGGTGGAGATCCAAATGTTCCTAACGGCTCCAGAGTAGCTCCGGATGGCTCCAAAAAATTCATTAATTATCTTCCTGAATATGACAATCCATCCAGCCTGCCTAATACAAACTGGCAAAAAGAAATATTCAGAACAGCCCCAACCTCCAACTATCAATTATCGGTTCGTGGAGGAACTGACAAACTGCAATACTTTGTTTCAGGAAATTACTTTATGGGTGATGGCGTTTTAAAGGCTACGGACTGGAAGAGGTATACAGTGAGAATTAACCTGGATGCAACGGTTAATAAATATTTCCGCATTGGTGCAAATCTTTCGCCTTCCTATGTAGTTGAAAACAGAAGGTGGAGTGATGGATATGTTGATAGTCCAGATGGAGATGCTTCCGCTACTATGACAGCCATGGTACTTCCATCCAGTATTGCTCCAAAAACACCGGATGGACTTTATGACGGAACCGGCGGAGGAATTAACATACCTTATACTTCCATTGGTTGGGCTGGTGCCAATAATCCTTTACAACCGCTTGAAGACCCCAACTACAAATTCGTTGAAGAAAAAGCCCGGATAACTGGAATAACTTATGCAGAGCTGGAACCAGTCAGAGGATTAGTATTTCGTACTGATTTTGGACTGGACAGAATTGATGGTGTCATAAACAAATACCGCCCATCAACAGTATCAAATTATCCCAATCAGGTAAAAACGCGCTATCAGCCTTTGGCAAAAGCCATTACAATCAGATCATCCCAGCAGAATCTTCAGGACCTTACTTTTTCATGGAACAATACACTGACATGGCAAAAAATATTTGCGGAAGCTCATGAACTGAATATTCTGGCAGGGTACTCCTATCAAAAAGGTATTAACGAAACTGCAAGTCTTACCGGAGCAGCGGGAACTTACCAGAATGATGCCGTTCAATATGTTACCGGTGCTGCTACAATTAACGGGAATGCAGCTAAATCAGAATGGAACTTACTAAGCTATCTCAGCAGAATAAACTATTCGTATAAGGATAAATACCTGTTATCCGCCAGTGTAAGAAGAGATGGATCAAGCCGTTTTGGAAAAAACAACAGGTTTGCCATTTTTCCGGCAGCATCTATTGGATGGCGGGTAACAGAAGAACCATTCATGAAATCAATAACTAACCTGAATGAATTGAAGGTAAGGATTGGATATGGGAAAACAGGTAATTTTAATATTGGGAATTACTCATCCATTCCGCAGCTAACATCTGATAATTATAATTTCGGTGGCGGGTTGGCAGTTGGTTATGCTCCTCAAAGCCTTGCCAATGAGAATCTAAGCTGGGAAACCAATACTTCAATAGATGCTGGTTTTGACATGGGACTTTTCAAGAACCGACTAAATATTAGCTTGGATATTTATAAGAGAATAACAGACAATCTATTGTATAACCTGCCAATCCCCTCTCTTTCTGGATTTACAAGTGTATTTGCCAATATCGGGAAAATTGAGAATAAAGGCTTTGAGCTTTCTTTAAATACAATCAATTTCAGCGGGAAAAATTTTCAGTGGTCAAGTAGTTTTAACTTTTCCAGAAATAGGAACATTGTTTTACGGCTTGGCAAAGATAATTTACCTATCACCTCATTTTCTTCAGGAAATTACTCCATGCAACGAATGGAAGTAGGCAAACCACTTTCTTATTTTTATGGTTACAAGCTTGGAGGAATCTTTAAAGATCAGCAGGATGTAGACGCACATCCGGAGATGCGTCGCAAAAGCGCAACAGGCGAATTACTAGGTGAGCCAGGAGACAGCAAAATCGTTGATATTAACGGTGACGGCATAATTACACCTGATGACAGAACTGAAATTGGTGACCCCAATCCGGATTTTACTTATGGATTTACAAACCGGTTTACTTATAAAGCATTTGATCTTGACATTCAAATTCAGGGTGTTCAGGGAAATGATGTTCAGTTTATAACTGCCAGATACATTGGCTCAAATACGCTGGTATGGAATCAATTGACTGAAAGCGTATTGAATCGCTGGAAGTCACCATCTGAGCCTGGTAATGGAATATATGCAAGAGCAGAGGGGCCAATTGCTGCCGTAGGAAATGCTGAGACGCAATCAGACCGGTTTCTTCGCAACGGATCATACCTTCGCATACGAAATGTTACATTGGGCTACAACCTGCCTTCTTTACTAACAAAAAAGCTACATATCAGTTCTTTAAGAATATATGCAAGTGCACAAAATCTTCATACTTTCAGTAAGTATATCGGATATAATCCTGATGTAAGCGTTAATGGAGAAAGTGTTACATTGCCTGGAAACGATTTTGCTACATATCCATTAGCACGCACATTTACTTTCGGAGTTAATCTTGGATTATAAAATACATTTAAAATATTCAATCAATGAAATCCTATAAATTTTACACAACACTGCTCCTGCTTTTGGCAGGCTGCAAAGAGAATATTATAGATCTTGTTCCGGTAAGTACTCCTACAACCGAGACTTTCTACAAAACCAGTGACGATATGATTAATGCACTTAATGGAGTATATTATATACTAAGAACTAACGCGGCTGCTTCAACTGAATTTTTTTATGGCGATATAGCTACTGATGATGCCAGAGCTGTGCCTGGCTATCCAGATCATGCCGATTTCGATAACTTTACACTGAACCCTACTGCTACAGCACCGATCAATGGGCGCTGGAATGATGCGTATAAAGGTATAAGCCGTGCCAATATTCTGCTCGAAAAAATTGAGGCCATTTCAATGGACAACAATTTGAAAAACAGAATTATAGGTGAAACCAAATTCCTTAGGGCTTATTACTACTTTAATCTTGTGAAGGTATATGGTGATGTGCCATTAATTTTAAAGGAATTAAAAACGCCGGATGAGGCGTATACATATGGACGTGAGCCGGCTTCAAACATTTATGCACAAGTAGAAAAGGACTTTAACGATGCCATTCCTCTCTTGCCTGCCAGTTACCCGGCTGCTGAACTGGGCAGGGCAACAAGCGGAGCTGCCAAAGGAATGCTGGCCAGAGTTCTCATGTACGAAAAGAAATTTTCACAGGCAGCTCCTCTTCTTAACAGTATCATTTCTGAACAAGGCGAAGCCAAATATCAACTACTTCCAAATTATGCAGATGTGTTCAGGTATGATAATGGAAATAATAAGGAAATACTTTTTGCTGTACAATATACGCCCAACGCGGTGGTTAGCGGGCAAGGCTCTCCTCCAACATCTACTTTTGGACCCATAACAGGAGCAGATGTTCCGCTGTTTGGTTCGAATGCCAACCAGCCTACATTGGATATTTATAATGCATTTGAAAAAGGAGACTTGCGCAGAGATATTTCCATTGCATTTACAACCGATGCCAACAAGATGACATATGTTAACAAATTCATCAATAAAAGCGTGCTTTTACGGGCTGAAGATGGCACAGACTATCCCGTTTTAAGATATGCTGATATCCTGTTGATGTATGCGGAATGTTTGAATGAAGCGGGTACTCCCGCGCTTGCCTTGCCATATATTAACCAGGTCAGGGAACGGGCATTCGGAAATAACGCGCATAATCTTCAATCAACGGATCAGACAGCAACCTCTACTTACGTGTCTGGCCAAGCGGACTTGAGAGAAAAGATTCTGAAAGAAAGACGGTTGGAACTTTGCTTTGAAGGGTTGCGGTTTTTTGATTTGCTCAGAACCGACCATCTGGAATCTGTCTTGAATAATTATTTTACAAAAAATCAAGTAACGTTAAACGGAGCAATTATCCAGATTGGAGCCAACAACAAGCTGTTTCCAATCCCACAGGCTCAAATAGATGTTAATCCGTCGAAGATCAAACAAAATCCTGGATACTAATTATTAGTTGGATGATGAACCGGAAAAAAGTAATAATTTATATTTCTCTGTTTATACTCTTACTACAAAGCACCTATTCTAATGCTTTGCAACAGGATGAATTCGAGAGATATTTTAAGTTACTGCCAAAACCACAGAAAGTTGAGCTTACTAAAGGAAAACCGCATTTTTTTAATGATCTCAGGTTTTTGAATCTGAAAGGATTTACTGAAAAACCTGTACTTGGTGAAATACTAGCTGTGCTGCCAGTGCAGGACTCTGTTAAAGAAGGAACATTGACTCTGGAATTATCTTCCGATCCCATTTTACCTGCTTCTTCAGAAGGTTATATGCTTGAAATAAATGGAAGCCAGATTACAATCAGGTCGAAAGGAAAAGCAGGAATTTTTTATGGTTGCCAGACGCTTGTTCAACTGTTAGAAGATGCTCGGGATCAGCACGTATTAATTCCTGCCTGTAAAATTACCGACTTCCCGGATCTTGACTGGCGAGCAGTACATCTTGATTTGAAATACCACCTAGACGCCGGAAACTATTACTATGATCTGATTGACAGGCTTTCACATATCAAGGTTAATGCAATTATAGTCGAGTTTGAAGATAAATTACGATATCGAAAGAACCCGTTGGTTGGGGCCAGTCATGCCATTTCAATTGAAGAATTTACTGCGCTCAGCAACTATGCCAAGGATCGTCATATCGAAATCAGCCCACTGGTTCAGGGATTAGGACATGCTTCCTATGTATTGAAACACGACATGTACAAGAAGCTGCGTGACAATCCAAAGTCAGACTATGTTTTTGATCCTTTAAACCCGGAAACCTACAAGTTGCAGTTTTCGCTCTATGAAGAAGCTATGGCCGCAACGCCCCATGGAAAATACCTGCATGTGGGCGGTGATGAGGTTTACAATCTTGGAATGTCCGAACGCTCCAAAAAGTCTGGTTTAAAACCTTTCGAGTTGCAAATGCATTGGTTGAACAAGGTAAGTAAATTTGCCATTGAGCATAACCGGATTCCTATCTTTTGGGATGATATGCTTTTTTCATTATCGGGCTTATACAACACCATGCGGGATCCGATACCCGAGGAAAAAGTGGAAAAAGTATGGAATGAAAATGAACACAGACTCCGGGAAAATGTTGATCTTTTCCCGAAGAAATGTATTTACATGCGATGGAGTTATTGGGAGCCGGGAATATTGGGAAACCTGAAAGCCATGGATTGGCTGAAATCCCATAATTTCAATGTAATGGCTGCTACTGCTGCTCAGGATATGTCTCCGATGCTGCCACGGAACAATTCCAACTTTCTGCCTATAAAGGAATTTTGTAAAATTGCTGTTGATAAAAAGCTTAATGGAATATTGTGTACAACCTGGGAGGATTCTTCTCCGCATTTTGAAACGTTCTGGCGAGGACTTTATGATTTCGGAACACTAAGCTGGAATTATGAAGATATTCAAGTTCATGAGGCGCATGCCTTGTTCCGCCATCGTTTTTATTCTCCTGCATTCAGTGAAGTTTCATTTGAATTTCAGGATGATCTGGAACAAGCTCTTTCTTTTTGGGATACTGCTCTTATTGATCAGGATATGCCTGTTAAACTGGATCGCGGCCGCGGTGGCCGCATCGTATTTCCCAAAGTAATTGATCTGATTGAACTCCCCGATTCTCTTCAAATTGGAAAGTGGAGTAAAACCTATGCCCAGAGAATTATTATGGCACAACGCGAACTTTCCCGGTATGATTCAATAAAATCGAAAATTGGAATTGCTGAAAAGCTGGCAATCAGAAACAGTTACTCTGTTTCTCTGATGAAACAAATTAATGAACTGCAAATTTATCCCGCCAAGTTAATTTTACTTTTAAACAAGTATGACATTGCCACAGACAAGAATGAAAAGAAGATTGCACAAAGAGAAATCAGGGAATATGTAGCTAATTTTAAAGTAATAAGGAAATCTTTTGAAGATGTATTTTCTAAAACCCGTTTTATTAAAAATCCGGACGATTACATCAGAGATCAGAACAGTGGCAATATGCTGGCCAATGGCACCAGCAACAGTGACTGGATGCACGTTTATGAACTGGCTATGAATAAGCAAATCAAAAGCTGGCTGTCTGTTAAATAATCATTTGTAAAACATAAAGCGATGTCTGACTATATTTATATATACAACAGACATCGCTTGTTTTAAAACTGATTTATTAAAAATCTGGCTATGAAGCTGATTTTAAAGCATTAGTAAGTTGCTCTTCCGCCGGAAAGATCAAAAGTAAAGCCTGTGGTAAAGCTGCTTTCCTTGGAAACAATAAATGCTGCCATGTTTGCAACCTCTTCCAATGTGCCGCAACGTTTCATCGGTATTTTGTCCGTCATGTATTTGACCTGTATTTCAGGCATGGCATCCACAAGCGGGGTTTGTATTACTGCCGGAGCTAAAGCATTTACAGTAATGCCGCTTTCAGCATATTCCTTTCCCTGAACCTTCGTCATGCCAATAATAGCAGCTTTGGAAGCAGAATAAGCAAGCATTCCGGCATTTCCTTCTTTTCCTGCAATAGATGAAATATGTAAAATACGCCCATAATTGTTAGCCAGCATGTACGGTAAAACCATTTTTGAAGTATAAAAGCAACTCATAAAATTGACATTGAAAACCAGTTGCAGGTTTTCAGAACTTACTTCATGGCTTCTGAGATTGGTCATACCCGTAATCCCGACACAATTAACAAGAATATCTACTTTTCCAAACCGGTCAATGACTTTATAAACCGCATTCCGAACCTCATCTTCATTTGTTACATCGAGACCGACAATTTCGCTGTGATCTTTATATTCTGCAAATTCATCCCTCAGCATGCTTTCATTTATATCCAATAAGCCTGCATGTACGCCTTCATTTAACAGTTTATGTGCAATAACCAATCCTAGTCCGGATGCTGCTCCTGTAATGATTGCTACTTGCTTGCTGAAATTGCCCATTTTACTATATTTCTTTTGATTGTGACAAATGTGGTTGGATTCAAAAGTGTATTACGTCTTTTTTATAATTATAATATATTGATAATCCTTTGGTTAAGCTCTTTTATATAACGGATAGATGACGGATCAGGAATGTAAGCTGCTTTTCTTGAAATACTGTTTTTCAAGACCCCTCTTGCTATCAGCAGTTCTTTTTCGGCATAATGGAAAAGCTCCATGTTTTGTAATGCAAAAAATATTTGCGGCATCACTTTTTCGAAAAGGTCAAATGCTTTGCCATGCTCTCCCTTGGAACGAAGGTCAAATACATTTTGAAGAATATCAGCAACTGCCAGCCCGGGCATTACACCTGCAATCCCGATCGGAATCAGTTCCAGCATATACAATCCGCCCCAACCTTCAAAAAGACCGACTTTACCGCCTGTAGCTTTGATGATATTTTCAAATTTCGGAGCACATAAAGGTTCCTCCAGTTTAAGGTATTTAAAGTTGGCATGCGCATGCATCAGATCTTTTATAAATTCCACACTGACTGAAGATCCTCCGGGGTTAAAATCCTGGATAAGAACCGGCGTTTCAGGAACAGAATCAAGAAAATGTGACAAATATTCTTTCAGGGCATTTTCGGGTAAGCCAAAAATCCTGGGTACTGCCAGTGAAATCACATTTGCGCCCGCATGAACATTGGCCTTAGCCAAACTGATTGCAACATTTAAAGCAGGATGGTTGCATTGTGCAACAATTTTTAACCGGCCCGCTGCTTGTTCCACGGCAATACGTACAACCTGCAATTTCTCCTCATCAGTCAGTTTGTAAAATTCACTTGCATACGCCGGCAGGCATACAGCTTTTACTCCGCTCGTTATAGCAAAATCAATCAGGCGACGGAGTGCATCTTCATCAATTTCTTCTTTTTCATTAAAGGGAGTAGGAACAATTGGTACAACCCCGGAAAGCTCATTTTCAAAGTTTCTATTCATGACTTATGTTATTAATTGATCAATTTCCTTTGTTGCGCATTTTTATCAACGATTGTCAAAATCAGTGTTGAGGCAAGCACCAGAATACCGCCGATCACGGCCTGACTGTTCAGCGTTTCACCAAGGACAAATGCCGCAATCGGTAAACCCATGAAAGTGATCAGATAGTTGGACAATGCTACTTGCGTCGCGTCCAGTGATTTAAGTACCTTGAAAAACATGACCATGGACAAAAAGTTATGAAACAAGGTCAGCGCTATCATTCCGGTCCATGTTTGAGAAGTAAAATGAGGAATTTTTGAAAACATTTCCGGCTCATAGTATACGACGAGCGGTGCAAGAAGTACAACCATTACGAGATAGGTATAAAAAACCATTTCCACTTCGGTGTATTTCCCTGCAATCTGTTTACAGCCGACATTGTAGTAAGCGTTTCCTACAATAGCCAGAAAAATAAGCAGGTTTCCCGAAGCATAATCCGAGCTAAGGTCCATTTTCTTGATATCATCCGTTGAGCAAAGCAGTACTCCGGCAATTGCAACAATGAAACTCAGCCACCTTATTTTATTCATTTTTTCATTCAACAGCAGAAATGCAAATACGGCTGTGACAACAGGCAGTGCGAGCGCAAGAATAGCAGCATTGCTGGCCAGAGAATACTGTGTTCCCCATGTCATTAAGACCTGAGAAGGAAATGCACCCAAAATAGCCAGCTGAACGAAAACCACAACATCTTTTATCTTCTTGTCACCTTTTTGAAAATTTCGTATAACGGAAGGTGCCAGAAAAAGGGAAGCTACTAACATGGGCGCCCAAACGGTAAAGTAAGGCCCGACTTGCTCCTGAGTAAGTTTGATACAAGTAAATTGAAATGACCAGATCAGGTTACAGGCAAAAAGAATCAGCCATGACAGAAATGCTTTTTTCATCGGCCAAGAGATATATACTGGCCTGTCTGGTACTTTTCAATTGCTTTCTTATCCAGCTCGATTCCCAATCCGTGACCTTGCGGTACTTTTGCAGCTCCGTTTTGAAAATTTACAGGATCAATAATCAGATCATCCTCGCGCACCAGCTCACCAAAAATGTCGGAAGGCATGCTGCAGTTAATGCTTGCGGCTGCGATATGAAGGCCCATGGTTTCCGAAATCCCTAAATCTACTTCCGATCCGCGCCAGCAGGATTTACCTTCCAGATGAGCAATTTCAGCAAGCAATATGCAATTGAAAGCGGATCCATTGAAGTTGTAGCCATCTGCCGCATCCGCTCTTATATATGCAATGATATCTCTGATATCCTGCGTATAGGGAAGCGAGATATGTCTGAATATCGGAATTCCCAGATTTTCTTTCAGGAACTTGAATGCGTTAATATCACCATGCGGTACAGGATCTTCCAGGCCAAACATCATGTCAGGATCAACACCATTCATCAGCTTCATCGTTGTTTCCTTGTCATTCCAGCGTTGATTGGGGTCCAGCAGTACTTTGATTCCCTGATTACATTTTTTCTTTATTTCCTCTATCCACAGCTTAACGGGATCCTCATCAGAGCATTTGAATTTGAATACAGAATGACCTTTCTGCATAGCTTCAAAGGCCTTCGTTGCAGCATCTTCCGGTGTTCGCCTTCCGGTCCAGCCCATACAAGCGACAAAATCACGGTAGCTGCCTCCGAAAATTTGATAAACAGGCACTTTCAATATTTTTCCGACAAGATCCAGAACAGCACATTCAAATGCTTCATACATCCGCTGATCATCAATCGGAAGTCTTCGCCAGTTCATTTTAAGAATGTCCGTGCCCAGAAACGTGTGCATACCTTCCCTGATACGTTCAGCGGAAGCATTTCTGTACGTTTCGCCAATTCCAGTCAATCCATTTTCAAGTTCCAGTTCAATAATCCATTTGGGTTGGTTGGCAAAATCTGTCCAGCTTTCTCCTGTCAGGAATTTTTTTGCAAACTCAGAACTGTTATCAGATACCGATTCTGAATTTAGACTTCCGGGCTTTGCAGGTACGATTACTTGTGTTGCTTTGATTGAGGTTACAATGGTCATTCCGTTTCAGTTTGAGAATATTTTTCAGCCAGCCTTCTTATGTCATAGCTGAACTCAATGAATTTTTTCTCCCATCTGGCAGCCGTTTCTGTGGTATAAGGGTAGAATCCATTTGCATTGCTTATTCCTTTAGCTCCATTACCGACTATTTTTCTCAGCAAGTCCGGTGATTGGACCGCACGGTTCAAATCCGGGGCAAGATCCTCCATCACGGTCAGATAAGCCGGAATGCCCGTCAGATCCATAAACCGGAACGGGCCGGCAAAGGTCATCCAGTAGCCCATGTCATTCCGTAGCGATCTGTCCACATCCTCAACCGTTGCATATTCATTTTCTACCAGATAAAATGCTTCCCGAAGCATCGCATACATGATCCGGTTTGTTATAAATCCTCTTATATCTTTTTTCAATAAGGAAGGTTCTTTACCCCATGTCTCAGCCAAGACAATAAAACGGTTTGCATAGTCTGCCTCTGAATGCTTGCCGCATATCACCTCCATAAATCGGGTAATGTGTGCGGGTTCAGCCCAGTGAATGCCCAGCAAGCGCTGGGGGTATTTCAATTCACCTTGTAAAATCGAGACCGGAATGGCAGAAGTATTGCTTCCGATAATGGCCGTTGGTGAAATGACAGTTTCAAGGGATTGAAAAATTTGCTTTTTATCAGAAACACTCTCCTGAATGGATTCCAGGACAACTTCATGACCTGCGAGCAACGACACATCATCTGTAATTGTAATTCTTTGTATAACTGCTTCAGGTATTTCTTTTAACAAACCTTCTGCATACATTTCCTTTAAAAACACAAGGATCCGTTTCAGTGCATTTTCCCTTTCTTCGAGGTTTTTCACCAAAGATGTAACTTCATGTCCGGCTGCCAGAATACAGGTTGCAATGCTGCTCCCCATCAATCCGAGACCTACTGTTCCGATTCGCTGTTTTTCAATCATCATACTCAGTTCAGGTAAGCGTTTTTATAACCTTATTACGGAAAAACAGCAATGGCATCAATTTCCACTTTGATTCCATCTGCCAGCACAGACTGAACCGTTGTTCGTGCAGGACGTATTCCGGTAAAAATGGAAGCATAGGCCGCATCGAACCGGTCAAAATCGTTGATTTCACTCAGGTGTACCGTACATTTTACAATGTCTTCCATGTGCCCGCCTGCCGCCTCCACAATCTTCTTGATGTGAGCCAGCGTCAGCCATGTTTCTTCTTCAATTGTTCCGTGTATCACTTTGCCCGATGAAAGATCCAGCGGGCCTTGTCCGCTGATAAAAAGGGTTTTATCAACCAACACGCCTGCGGAATATGCTCCGGTATTTACAACTTTATCCGGATGTTTAATTTCTTGTCTGGACATATCAAACTGGCTTTTTCATACTAACTGATTTTAATTTGAAGCTTTTTTCACCTTTCAACATCTGATATTTACAGCAGCATTTTCACTACATAACATAGTCGGAAGTGTCATTCCTTTTTATCAATACGCCCCAGAAGCGGCCAGCTGTGAAATGCTGTAATGAACGTTTCAAGTGCCTGAACTGCTTGGTTAAAGAGGATTTCGCCTTTTTCCGCGGTTGCCAATTGCGGTTCTCCACTGTTCCCGTTACTGGATACGATCGAGGTTTGTTTAAACAAAGTCACTCCCCGATAAGGCTCGTCGTCTTCCCAGGCTACATAGCCGTTACTTTCCGGGCGCACAGATCGCTCCACATTTTCCATTCGGACCTTATCGGGAAAAAGATGCAGCATGAGGCTTGTTTCATATTCGCAGGCATGGCTTAGTGCCGGACTTTGCATCGGAAGCTGGCCGGCAAACGATTTTCCGGCCAGTTCCCAGTATGTCACCAACGCGATGTTAGGTTTGAGAGAGAAATCATACTGGCAGCTTAGCATAGCCAATGCCTGTTTCACCGGCGTTATATTCCCGCCATGACCATTTAAGAGCACTATTTTTCTGAACCCGCTTTCAACAAAAGACTTCACAAGATCCACTATGGTTTGCGTATATAACAACGGGTTCAAACTGACCGTACCTCCGAATGAAAGATGATGATGGCTGGACCCGAAAGGCAGTGTCGGGCAAAGAAGAATTTCATTGGTCATCCGCATTTCCGTTGCCAAAGCCAGGCGTGTTACAATATCCGTATCCGTAGAAACTGGCAAATGCAATCCATGTTGCTCCGTAGCTCCGAGCGGAAGCACAATGACCGCTTCTTCCGTCAGTTGGTTAATAACCGGATAACTCAGATTTGAAAACAGCATTTTCGAGTATACTCTGATTGTAATTTCAGGAATTCAGAATCAACTTTATTCATTTTGGAACCCGCAATTCATATGGTCAAAATTATAGATTGCTCAGATACCGGAATTATGCTTTTCAAGTGTTTGTATATACTTTTTTGATCATTTAAATCAAAAAAGTATGGGGCAATCAGCAGAAAACGTGCAGCAGAATAAGCCATGCATACAAAAAAACCGGTGAGAACCGGACGTCCCGAATCTGCCTTGTAAAGTGGCTTTCCGGCTAATACATGGAAGTAAAGTGTGAGGCAGAGTTTCATAAAAAAACCCGCCAGAACAAACTGGCGGGTTCAGAGTACATCGGAATGTAGTTGCTTTTGGCTAAATCAGTTCTTTTTTGCTTTTGAAGAAGCATCTGCTTTTTTATTGCTTCCGTTTTCACTTCCTCTCTGCAAAGGTCTCTGCAAAGGGCCGGGTGCCTTTGACCCTGCTTCGTTACCGTGCGCTTCGTTACCTTTCTTGCCTGTTCCCGAACTTGCATTGGAACCGTTCACCTGGCCTGCTCTGCCCGCCTGCGTTGCTGTATTGTTGTTATTTTCATGATTGGCGCCCTGAGTAGTTCCCTGCGTATCCGTTCCGTTGTTTGCCTGGTTGTTGCTGCCTTCATTGGCGGTTCCGGCTTGCTTCGGATTGGTTGAGTTGGTCGTTGACTGTGCAAATGCTGCTCCTGAAACTGTCAGGATAAATATCATGATGCTTGCTATCTTTTTCATGTTTGCTGATTTTTATTAAAATGGGAATCTTGATGATACATTACCTGCTTTAAAAATCATTCCAATACTTAAAAACCTCAGGTTCCGGTCTGTTTTCACTGCCGTACTCCGGAAAGTAGGCTTGTTATGGTCGGGCATCCGGCCTTATTCATTTCTTCCTTCTTTAAGTTCCCGCTTTTTGGCAATGGAATCTGCATCTGCATCCGGACCGCCTTTTCTTACCGCCGGCGTACTGTTTATATTGGGATCACTTTGAGGAATACTCTTTCTTAATTCAACTGAATTGGTATCTTTTCCGACTACTGCCGGATCTGTTGTACGATTGTTATTTTCATCATCGGATTTGGGTGTGCATGCGTTCAGATTTATGATTGTGAATCCAATGACAATGGCTAAAATGGTTCTCAGCTTTTTCATTTTTTCTCTGTTTACAGTTTGATGACATTTGATAAGAAAAAACCAGCATATAAAATCGTACCCAGCCTTTGCAGCTTGCTGATCGTCCTGTTTTTTACAGACGAGGTGCTTATTCCATTCATTTTTCCGGAAAGGATCATTGAAAAAGGCAATATGCCCTGCTTTCCTTGCAATATGCCCTGTTTTAGCCATCTGGCATGAATATTGATAATTCGGTAACGCATTTGAACAGTCAAATTTCTATCATAACTGAAAATATGGCCAAGATAAAATTTATAATTTCCCTGATAAAAGACAGCGCCAGCGAATTTGTTGAGGATAATTGCATGAAACTAAGTGCTGCTTTATCCTATTATACGGTATTTTCAATGGCTCCCATGCTTCTGGTCATCATCTCGATTGTGAGTATCGTATATGGTAAAGAGGCATTTCAGGGTGAACTTTTCGGGCAGATCAGCGGCCTGGTTGGAAAACAGGCTGCTGCCCAGTTACAGGAAATTATTAAGAATGCCGAACTGTCAAATAAATCGGGCATGGCTGCAACGATCGGTATTGTTACCTTGCTGATTGGTGCTACGGGTATATTTGCCGAAATTCAGGATTCGATCAATTATATATGGTCTATAAAATCAAAGCCTAAAAAGAGCTGGCTTCAGTATCTTAAAAACCGGCTTCTTTCCTTTTCCATTATCATTACTTTAGGATTTCTGCTTATCGTTTCACTAGGTGTCAATACAATGGTTGATCTGCTGAGCAGCAGGCTGGAGCGTTACTTTTCCGAGGTTTCCGTCATCCTTTTTTCAGCACTGAATATTGCTTTGGTACTTGTCATTATCACAGCACTGTTTACCGTTATTTTCAAGATTCTTCCCGATGGCCATGTGCGCTGGAAAGAATGCCTGGTCGGAGCTGCTTTTACTTCTGTTCTGTTTGCAATCGGTAAATTTGCAATCAGCTTTTATCTTGGGAAGCAAGATCTTGGCGCATCTTACGGCACTTCTGCCTCTATTGTTATCCTGCTTACGTGGATTTACTACTCATCCATCATTTTGTATTTTGGCGCCGAATTCACAAAAGTTTATGCAAAAACCGACGGCACAGGCATTTCCCCCAATGAGCATGCCGTACTGATGATCAGAAGAGAACAGGTAATACAAACGCCGGATATGCCGCAACCAATTTCTGGACATGCACTGAATGACTCTGGTGACGGAACAAAAGCCAAAGATGAAAAGAAAAGCCTGCTTGATACGGCAAGCAGCTTTCTGGATGCCAAGTTTCATGCCATTACCGTTGAAATAAAAGGCAGGCTTGCGGAGCTGGCAACGCCTGCATCATATTACGCATGGATTGCAGTGCTTGTCTTTATGGTTGTAATTTCCCTCATTCTTTTGCTGGGACAAATCCTGAATGAATTGTTTGACAGCAATTACCTCGGCTATGTAACTTTACTTGGCATTGCCATCATTGTGATGATACTGGGCTTGAAGTACCGTGTCAAAAGCATAGAGACGATCCGTAAGCTGCTCATGAAAACAGATCATAAGGCGTAACTTGTTTGAATAAAACAGAAATAAAAAAGGACAGCTTTAAAAGCTGTCCTTGGCATTAACTGCTGATGAAGGTATGTGATTATTGAAAATTCTGCTTTTGAATAACCCACATCCAGTTTGTAGGCCACAAGTCAGAATTTATTTTTTCGTGACTTACCAGTTCCTCGTTAACCATTTCATAGCCGATCAGCTTCCCTCCCTGGCTTTCTACATCCGCTCTTGCATAATCCTGCAACTGTATCCAGAATTCCGGAGAAATCAACTTCTCTGTAACAAAACCCACTTCTTCCCATTCGGGATCTGATGCTTTACTGACATATTTCAGCAGCAAATAATGCTTGAAACTGTCATTATTAAACGATAAAACAACACGCCCTTTTTTATCATGTACCATGTTCACGTAAATTTAAATAATCATACAGGTTGCTTGAAATCAGTTAATTCGTACACTAATATACATGGTGATTACTACAAATATCGTATTTGAGAAAAAATATTTTTAAATCGCTTTGTCTAAATACTAGTTATATAAAAAATTACAATTGTAATATTATTTCTATATCTTTATTATTAGTATTTTGGGTATTCGGAAAGGCTTAAAGCAGATTCCGATATGGCACAGCATTTGCATTGTACAATCAATATCAAAATCTATATAATTAACTAATGGTTACGTTGAAGTTTGTCAGAGATGACTGGGTGAAAGAAAAAAACGGATCCAGGCTTATGCAAATTGATGAATACCAGATTGTTGAAATTGTAACTTTTGAAAATGGCAATCTCTCCATGCCTGTGGTCAAAAGAGCTTATAATGGAAAAGTCTGGTGCACCTGGATTAATGAAAACAAGGCAGTTGTTACTCAGCCTTTTTGGGAAACCGATTTGGAAGCTGTGTCGCAACGCAGCGCCCGGGTATAGAAAATCAAATTATAACAATTGAGAGTTAATACGCTATTGATAACCAAATGCCAAACCCCGGGCAAAACAAGTTTGACGGAGGTTTGGCTTAAAATCACATCACGGCTTCCTTATCGAATCGGTTCTCGTATTGATTAAAGCTGTATCGGCATTCATTCCTCTTCTCTTGTTTTTACGGCGACTTACTTTATCGTTTTTTGTTGCAGAAGGCATTAAAGTGTCTTTGATTATTGCACCGGAACTTACTTGTCCTTTGATCAGAGTATCCTCGGAAGGTGTATTTGCAGGCCTTACAGGGGTCTGCGGAGCAGCAAACTCCTCCTTTTTTTCACTTGTTGGTGTCGTAGGAACCGAAGTTTGTTCCGGGGTGGATTGCGGCGTAGTCGTTTGGGCATAAGTAATGCCGGTTGATGCAAGCAATGCTGTTATTATGAGTACGTTCAGATTTTTCATTGTCAGCCTGTTTTCAGATGATCAGGAACCGATTCCGATCCCTGATCAATGTTATCCAAAAGCATTCCAGCTTTTGGATTCATCTGTAATCTGAAAAAGGTCTCCGGACCAAGCCAGGTATAACGCATGATGCAGGCTTACGGGCTGTAAAGCAAGAATATGAGCATTATATTTTAACACTTTTATCCCCAAACTGCGTATTCGTATACACATAGAACCATGCAGTTCAGGGAATAGTATTTGGAAAAAACATCAGAAATTGCCTAGCTGTAAACCCTTCTCATTCTTATTTTTTCGGCCGGCGTTAAAACAAGCGGCACTTTTTCCACCTTTACAGAACTGCTGTCCAGACCAAACCATTTATCCTCGGAAGTAGTAATGCTTTTGATTGTAAAATAGATTTTCATAATCAGTTCTTCCATAAAAGGCAGATTGTTTTCTATGGAAAGGTAACGTTCCAGCACTACAAACCGGAAGTCGCCGGTTATATTCTGGCGGTTCAAGGATTCATAACGGCTTGTGATATCCACTTCTTTGTTAAGAACCATGTCTTCCACAACTTTCCTGAAAAACAGATTGATCCGCTGTTCAATCCGGAAGCCAAGCCTGAACGTGACTTTAATAACATCGTCTTCGGCAATGATATTGACATGATAATCCATTGTATAAGGTTCATCCGTTGTTTCCACATGTATAAACCAATATATGTCCGCACGTTTTGGCCTTTTGTAAAAAATAGAATAAATAATCTTGTTTTCAATCTCCGATTCATGTGCTGCATTCGACATGAAAATCAGGTGTGTTGAGTATTTGGGAATGCTGATGTCGTTACTTAGTTCTTTCAGAGGCCCGATGTATTTTTCCAGACTTTCAAATTCTGTCAATCTCAGCTTGATGGAATAGGCCTTTAACCAAACCGTGATAACCAATGCAATAATAGTAGCCAGCAGAAGGGAAACCCAGCCTCCATGCGTAAATTTCAAAAGGTTTGCGGCCAGGAAAGACCCTTCAATAGCCAGGTAAACGATCAGAAAAATCCCAATGATCCATTTGCTTACATTGCTGAAATATAAATAGACTGACATCAGGATCGTAGTCATAATCATGGTCAGTGTGATTGCCAGCCCGTAAGCCGCTTCCATATGAGCGGACTCCTTGAAATAAAGCACAATGCCGACGCATCCTGCCCACAAAAGCCAGTTGACGCTTGGCACGTAAAGCTGCCCTTTTTTGTCACTCGGATAAATAAGCCTGACTTTTGGCCAGAAATTCAAACGGATCGCTTCTGAAATCAGTGTAAACGAACCGCTTATCAATGCCTGGCTTGCAATAATAGTCGCCATGGTAGCAATACAGATTCCCGGCAGCAGAAACCATTCGGGCATGATTTCATAAAAAGGTTTTCTGCCGCCCAGTGTCGTTCCGGCATGTACGATCAGCCATGCGCCTTGTCCGAAATAATTGAGCAGCAGACAAACTTTTACAAAAATCCAGCTGATCCGGATATTTCCTCTTCCGCAATGGCCAAGATCACTGTAAAGTGCTTCCGCTCCCGTTGTACACAGAAATACAGAACCAAGCATCCAGAATCCGCCGGGATGCTGGGCAAGCAGCTTGTATCCGTAATACGGATTAATCGATTTCAGGATTTCGGGATGGCCGATAACTTGCGAAACACCAAGCACTGCAAGCATCAGAAACCAGATCATCATAACCGGCCCGAACGCTCTTCCTACGATTGTGGTCCCAAAAACCTGAATAATAAACAGCAACGTAAGAATACCGATTACAATCGGGATGGTCTGGATATGCGGATAAAGTATTCTGAGCCCTTCAACTGCGGATGAAACCGAAATTGGCGGCGTAATGATACCGTCTGCAAGGAGCGTACTGGCTCCGATAATGGCCGGGATCGTAAGCCATGCTGCATTGCGCCTTACCAATGCATATAAAGCCAGGATTCCACCCTCGCCTTTGTTGTCAGCTCTGAGGATCAGTATAACATATTTTACCGTTGTCTGAAGGGTCAGTGTCCAGAAAATGCAGGAAACCGCACCATAAACTACTTCTTCTGATATGCTGTTATTGCCGATAATGGCCTGCATAACGTAGAGCGGAGACGTACCAATGTCTCCAAAAATGATTCCTAATGCAACCAGCAGACCCGCAGCGGAGGCTTTATCAAGATGTTTATGAGAGCTCATTTAAAATAAGAAATGAAATATAAAAGCATACTTTAAAAGCATATTCCGTTTAAAAAGTGTAAAATTCATAGTTTACTTTCCATGTGATTTCCTCATTCGGCTTTGCAGAAAGTCTGACATACGGTTCCGGGCATGATGTTGTCGGGCAAGCCCAGTACACCAGCTTTTCCAAGGCACGATCACTTGTGATCCGGACGCCGGCGCCTGTCTTCGTATTTTCAATTCGGATATCATAATCCTTGGAAGTGTTACCAAATCCCTGCAACCCGCTGCTAAAAACCTGATCCCCTTTTACAACTTCGCGCGTGTAACGAAGTGTTTTATCCTTCGCATTAATAATTGTACCAAAACCTTTGCCTTCTCCGGTAACATCAAAGGGAAAAACAATCCTGATGTTCTCATTGGAAGGCTCTTTGTCAATCATAAAAAAATTGTGATTATAGACGCTTGTATTGATTTCTTTAGTGCCTGTATTTTTAAGGCTATGCTCCAGAACCAGTTCAGGCTTTCCTTTCACGAGCCTGACTGTTTTTTTATAGATATAGGAAAATCCCGCTCCGTCCTGCATTACATGTGTAAATTCCACATGATCGCTTTTTTTGTTTACCGTCCATTTACCTGCATTTTTGATGGCATAATTAGTCGCAAATGAATACTTTTTGTCATCCGGTTTTATCAAAGTACCAACGCCTATTTTCAGGAATTCTTCTCCTGTTTTGGCTTCGTCGAAATTCAAAGGTGTAAATTCTTCAACCGGTCCCATAATGGCGTCGTGCAGTTTGGGATCATACGTGGAAAACCATTGTCCGAAATACGTATGTCCTTTGTATTCAAGGCTCGGGACTACGCCCGCCCAGTCAAAACGTGTTCCCTGATAATAACCGGCCGAGGCATCCGGCAAATACAGCTTTGCCTTGACAATTCCGTTATCTATTGCTGCTTCAGGAAATTCAACCAGACTGAACGCACTCAGGCCCAGACCAATCAGAAGGCAAATAGCAGTCATTTTCTTTTTCATATCATTGTCAAAGGTTACGGTTGCACAGGAAAAGGAATTGCTCGGCAATATGTTGTTGTAAAACAAAAGACAGAAAGATAAAATGTAATATTACATTTTATCTTTCTGTCTTAAATTGATTGGGAATAATATTTATGAAATGCCTTTAAAAGCTTCTTCGTTGATAAATGGCTGATTGCGCAATCGCTGCTTGGTTGCTTTGTAAAATGCATTGGCAACTGCGCCTCCGGCCGGCGGTAAAGCCGGCTCGCCAAGACCTGTAGGCGAAATGCCGTTATCTACAAAATGCACGTCCACTTCCGGGATTTCATTCATTCGGATCAGTCGGAAACCATTGAAATTACGCTGATCCGGCGCTCCGTCCTTAAACGTCATGTTGCCGTACATAGCATGTCCGAGGCCGTCTACAACACCGCCTCTAACCTGCTGCAACGATCCGCTTTTATTGATGACAATTCCGCAATCCACAGCAGCAATGACATTTTTCAGAACAGGTTTACCTTTTTCCATTACAACTTCTCCCACTTGCGCAACATACGACCGGTGAGAAAAATAAACGCTGAATCCCTGATAAACGCCTTTCTTTTTACCCCATTTGCTCTTTTCCGCCGCAAGCTTGACAACGCCGATCATTCGGTCCACATCATACTTGATATCTCCGACTGGCGACTTTTTGGCTTTTTCCAGCAATGCCAATCTGAATTCAACCGGATCTTTTCCTGCTGCTTCTGCTACTTCGTCCAGAAAAGACTGTTCGGCATAGGCAAGGAAATTGGTAATCGGTGCACGCCACGGACCGGTTGTAATCGGCGACTTATATTCAACAGAATCAATCAGAAGATTTTCAACAGAACCGGAAGGAAAATTATCCTCGCGTGTGGAATTTCCAGAATTCATTCCTACGCCCCGAAGCTTGTAACCGATCAGTTCCCCACTTTTATCCAGTGCGGCTTCAAAACGGTAACGTACAGCCGGACGGTAAATACCACCGGTCATATCATCTTCCCGTGTCCAGATTACTTTCACCGGCGCTTTCACCAGTTTGGAAACATTTGCCGCTTCCAGAACAAAATCGGCAGCCAGACGCCGCCCGAAGCCCCCGCCCTGACGAGTGATTTCCACGGTTATTTTTTCAGGAGCAATTCCGGTCAGTTTTGCCACTTCGGTACGCGCTCTTTCCGGCGTCTGCGTAGGCCCGATAAGCTCTACGCCATCTTCCCGCACATGCGCGAAAAAGTTCATGGGTTCCAGCGGGCTATGCGGCAGGAACGGGCACTGGTATTCGGATTTAATCACTTTTGCCGCATTCTTGAATGCCGTTTCCACATCACCGTTTTTACGGCGTACTGTAGCTTCCCCATTTTCCATTAATTGCTGGAAAATTCGGTTATGGTCCGCAGAACTTTCCAGTTCTGCTTCTTTTTCATATTCAATTTTCAGGGCATCCTTGGCCTTTTTCACCTGCCATGTGGACTTTCCAACGACAGCTACGCTGTTATCAAAAGTTACAACATCCACAATACCCGGCATCGATTTTACAGCTTCCTTCTGTACGGATTTCAGCTTCAGACCAAATGCTTTCGGACGCTGAATCATGGCAAACAACATGCCTTCTCTGTAAACGTCCAGGCCGAAAAGCGGTTTACCCGTTGCTATATTGTTATTGTCAACATTCCGGACCGATTGCCCGATCAGTTTGAAGTCGCTTTCCTTTTTCAGTTTCACCTCTGCCGGAGCCGGCATTTTCGAAGCAGCTTCGGCCAGTTCTCCGTAAGATAGGGATTTACCGGAAGTTCTGTGCAAAACCTTTCCATTCTCGGTTGTACATTCTGACGCCGGAACGCTCCATTGTGCCGCGGCTGCTTCCACCAGTAAATAGCGTGCAGTAGCACCGGCTTTGCGAAGGCGTTCCCATGAATGCGGAACAGCACCGCTTCCGCCTGTAACCTGCCGCTCGTAAATACCCGTATCCAGATTTCCCTGCACCGTTTTGACCTGTTTCCAGTCTGCATCCAGTTCCTCGGCGACCACCATTGGAAAAGCGGTCTTTATTCCTTGTCCGATTTCAGGATTCGGGGATATGATTGTAATGACATTATCCGTTCCGATGGACAGGTAACTATTGAAATTTACCAAACCTGCTGCGACTTTTTGAGCGTCTACAACCACCGGAAGCGCAGATGAATTTGACCAGTTGAAGCCCAGGAATAATCCGCCGCCTGCTGCTGCCGCAATTTTAATAAAATTACGTCTGGAAGTTTGTTCTGATGTCTGCATGATCAGTTGGTTTTAGATGCTGCTACTTTGACTGCTTCACGTATACGGTGGTAAGTTCCGCAACGGCAAATATTTCCGCTCATCGTCGAAACAATTTCTTCATCTGACGGCTTGGGATTTTCTTTCAGCAATGCAGCCGCAGTCATAATCTGTCCGGCCTGGCAATAACCGCATTGCGCCACGTCCACTTCGTCCCAGGCTTTCTGAACAGGATGATCTCCCTTTTCCGAGAGCCCTTCGATTGTCGTTACTTTCGCTTTTCCTACGGCCGATACTGGAAGTACGCAGGAACGTACCGCCTTGCCATCCAGATGCACTGTACACGCGCCGCATTGTGCAATTCCGCAGCCGTATTTGGTACCGACCAGGCCCAGATTGTCGCGCAGAACCCACAAAAGCGGAGTATCCTTCTCCACATCTGCATCATATGCACGATTGTTGATTGTAAGTTTAAATGACGCCATGATGAATTTTTAATGTTACATACGTGCTTTATAATAATACAAAGCAGACCAAGTAATTAGTAATGTAAGATTTACAAGAGGTTATACTGAAAGGGAACTACGTAATGGTTATTTCCGAGATTACAAACAATCTTCTTGTTTGATCCCGGCAAATACCATCAGACTAAATTATTGCAAATGCCGGATTATAATACCTTAAGAAGCCGGTATTAGAGTAAAAATAATGAAGTAACGTTAAAATTATTTTTTTCTTGCCAAACAAGCCATCAAGCTTCGCCGCCGGGACCGCCAAAGCTTATCGGAAAATTGAATGTCGGCTCATTGTCCTGAGAACTGGGGATTGTTCCATACTGATCTTCATACTTTTGAATGTTATCGGTCAAAGCAGCAATCAGACGTTTGGCATGTTCGGGCGTAATGATAATACGGGCTTTTACCTTGGCACGCGGAACGCCTGGCATGAGCCGGATAAAGTCCAGAATGAATTCGCTATTGGAGTGTGCGATCATGGCAAGGTTGGAATACACACCTTCCGCCATTTCTTCGGACAACTCCACATTTATCTGTTGCTCGCTTTCTTTATTGTTATCTTCCATTTGTAAGTTTTTCTGATTCAGGGTTTTTACAACATTTGGGTTTGCAGCCGGAAATTACTAAAAATAAACAGTATCAAAAAGCAAAGAGCCGGTTCCGCATAAGCAGAACCGGCTCTTTTTTATGAAAGATGATGTTTACACCAACTCCTTTTTCTTGCGTGATTGTTTTTCACGCGAATCAGTCAATGCATCAAATTCTTCTTTCGATCCAACGATCAGGTTTTCGTACTGACGCATACCTGTTCCGGCCGGAATCAAGTGACCTACGATCACGTTTTCTTTCAATCCTTTCAGTTCGTCGCGCTTTCCTCTTACGGCTGCTTCGCTCAATACTTTGGTTGTTTCCTGGAACGAGGCCGCAGAAACAAAACTTTCAGTACCCAAAGAAGCTTGTGTAATACCCATCAAAGTAGGTTTCGCAACAGCTGCCTGCGCATCACGTGCAGTAACCAGTTTCAGGTCACGACGTTTCAAGCTTGAATTTTCATCACGCAAACGGCGTACAGAAATGATCATACCCGGTTTAAGTGTTTCGGAGCTACCTGCGTCCTCAACTACTTTCATATCCAGAATCTTGTCATTTTCTTCACGGAATACTACACGGTCAACCGGTTGCATTTCAAGGAAGTTCGTATCACCTGCATCCAGGATTTCCACTTTCTGCATCATCTGGCGTACGATACACTCGATATGCTTATCGTTGATCTTCACACCCTGCAGACGGTATACTTCCTGAATTTCATTCACAAGATATTCCTGCACCGCAGTTGGTCCTTTGATGGAAAGAATATCAGCTGGCGTAATGGCACCGTCGGACAATGGATCACCTGCTCTTACAAAGTCGCCATCCTGAACCAGAATGTGTTTCGAAAGTGCCACCATGTAACGACGTTGTGTTCCGTCTCTTGATTCGATATGAATCTCGCGGTTACCGCGTTTCACACCTCCGTAAGAAACTACACCGTCGATTTCAGAAACCGTTGCCGGGTTAGACGGGTTACGTGCTTCGAAAAGCTCGGTAACACGCGGCAGACCTCCTGTAATGTCGCGGGTTTTACCAACAACACGAGGGATTTTTGCCAGAGGCTGACCTGCTTTAATGTTTGTTCCGGATTTAACAACCAGACGTGCTCCAACCGGAAGGTTGTAACCTTTTTCAGTCTGATCTTTCAGCAACGTTGACTTGCCTTTTACCACGATGGCCGGGTTTTTGGTTTTATCACGTGTTTCAATGATCACTGATTCCTGGAAGCCAGTCTGCTCATCAAATTCCTCACGGTATGTAATGCCTTCTTCAATTGCATCGAAGGAAACTGCTCCGGTGAATTCGGAAAGGATTACAGCATGATATGGGTCCCAGGTACAAAGTTCCTGTCCTTTGAACACCGTGTCGCCTTCTTTTACCAACAGGGTAGCACCGTAAGGCACGTTGTTGGAAATAAGCAGTTGTTTTGTTTCAGGGTGAATGATTTTCACTTCACCGGAACGTCCCATTACTACTGTAATGTCATCTCCTTCTGAATTTACAGACTGCACAAGTCGAAGGTCTTCAAATTCAATTACACCGTCGAATTTCGCCTTGATATTTGCTTCAACAGAAATGTTGGAAGCCGTACCACCAACGTGGAATGTACGGAGTGTCAGCTGCGTTCCCGGCTCACCGATCGACTGCGATGCAATTACACCCACAGCTTCACCAATGTTCACCATGTGTGCAGAAGCCAATGAACGTCCGTAGCATTTTGCACAAACACCATTACGTGTTTCGCAAGTCAGTACCGAACGGATTTCGACTGTTTCAATGCTGGTTTCATCGATGTATGCGGCGATTTCTTCTGTAATTTCCTGACCGGCAGTAAGGATAATTTCATTAGAAAGCGGATCGAACACATCATGAACGCTTACACGGCCAAGGATACGTTCAGAAAGCGGCTCAACAATATCTTCGTTGTCTTTCAAAGCAGAAATTGCAATACCGCGCAATGATCCGCAATCTTCTTCCACAACAACAACATCCTGTGCCACGTCATGCAAACGACGGGTCAGGTAACCTGCATCCGCTGTTTTCAAAGCTGTATCGGCAAGACCTTTACGTGCACCGTGTGTCGAGATAAAGTATTCAAGAACGTCAAGACCTTCTTTAAAGTTGGAAAGAATCGGGTTCTCGATGATTTCACCTGCACCACCGGCAATATTTTTCTGAGGTTTGGCCATCAGACCCCTCATTCCACCCAGCTGACGGATTTGCTCACGCGAACCACGTGCACCGGAGTGCATCATCATATAAATGGAGTTAAATCCACCCTGATCCGTTTCCAGCTGTTTCATCAATGTTTCTGTGATGCGTGAGTTAACACGAGTCCAGATATCGATAACTTGGTTGTAACGTTCGTTTTCAGTGATAAGACCCATCAAATAGTTACTCCAAACGTTCTCTACGTCACCTTTGGCTTGCTCAATGAGTTTCTCTTTTTCGTCCGGAACCATTACGTCATTCAATCCCATTGACAAACCGCCTTTGAAGGCCATCTGGAAACCAAGTTCTTTGATCTCATCAAGGAATTGAGCTGTACGGGCAACGCCGGCCATTTTAAAAACCAGACCAATTATCTGCTGAAGTTTTTTCTTCGTCAGCAACTCATTGATATATCCTACTTCCTCAGGAACAGCCTGATTGAAAAGAATACGTCCGGCTACGGTATCAACCAGTTTTGTTTCAAACGTTCCGTCGTCGTTACGTACACGCAGACGGCATTTGATATTGGCGTGTTTAGAAAGTTTGCCTTCATTAATGGCGATAACAACTTCGTCAGGGCCATAGAAAATTTTACCTTCTCCAATAATCGGATATTCAGGCGTACTTACACGGCCTTTTGTAACATAATACAGACCCAAAACCATGTCCTGTGAAGGAACCGTAATCGGTGCGCCGTTGGCAGGGTTAAGGATATTATGTGACGAAAGCATCAGCATCGAAGCTTCCAGTACGGCTTCCTGACCAAGCGGCACGTGAACGGCCATCTGGTCACCGTCAAAGTCAGCGTTGAATGCAGTACAAACCAACGGGTGCAACTGAATCGCTTTCCCTTCGATCAGTTTTGGCTGGAATGCCTGGATACCCAAACGGTGAAGCGTCGGAGCACGGTTCAGCAGAACAGGATGTCCTTTCAAAACGTTTTCCAGAATATCCCAGATCACAGGATCTTTACGATCTACGATCTTCTTCGCTGATTTTACCGTTTTAACGATTCCACGTTCGATTAGCTTGCGGATGATAAACGGCTTGAATAATTCTGCCGCCATATCTTTCGGCAAACCGCATTCGTGCAATTTCAACTCAGGTCCAACGACGATTACCGAACGACCTGAATAATCGACACGCTTACCAAGCAAGTTCTGACGGAAACGTCCCTGCTTACCTTTGAGCATGTCGGAAAGTGATTTCAATGCACGGTTTCCTTCAGAACGTACGGCATTTACTTTACGGCTGTTATCAAAAAGGGAGTCAACCGCTTCCTGCAACATCCTTTTTTCGTTACGCAAGATCACTTCCGGCGCTTTGATCTCGATCAGACGTTTCAAACGGTTGTTCCGGATGATTACACGACGATAAAGGTCATTCAAATCGGAAGTCGCAAAACGACCGCCGTCCAAAGGCACAAGCGGACGAAGTTCTGGTGGAATAACCGGAACCATTTTGATCACCATCCACTCCGGACGGTTTTCGATGCGTGTATTGGCATCACGGAATGCTTCAACAACTTTCAGACGCTTTAACGCTTCTGCTTTACGTTGCTGCGAAGTATCCGTTGCAGCCTGGTGACGAAGTTCATATGAAAGCTCATCCAGTTTGATCCGGTTCAAAAGCATTTCAAGTGCATCCGCACCCATTTTCGCGATAAATTTGTTTGGATCCGTATCCGGAAGCAACTGGTTTTCGCGTGGCAGTTTATCCACGATATCCAGGTATTCGTCTTCGGTAAGGAAATCAAGATAGCTAACGCCGTCCTCTTCTTTAATACCCGGCTGTACTACTGCATAGCGCTCGTAGTAAATAATCTGATCCAGTTTTTTGGTAGACAATCCAAGCAGATAACCTATTTTGTTAGGCAAGCTGCGGAAGTACCAGATATGAGCAACAGGAACGACCAGTTCAATGTGACCCATACGCTCACGACGTACTTTTTTCTCAGTAACTTCCACGCCGCAACGGTCGCAGATAATTCCTTTATAACGAATACGTTTGTATTTCCCGCAATGACATTCCCAGTCCTTTACAGGTCCGAAAATACGTTCGCAGAATAACCCGCCCATTTCCGGCTTGTAAGTCCGGTAATTGATGGTTTCAGGCTGTGTTACTTCACCGAAAGAACTCTCAAGAATCGATTCGGGTGAAGCCAGACTGATCGTCATTCTGGAAAAATCACTATTAAGTTTTTTGTTCTTTTTGAAAGACATAATTAAAAAGTCGTTTGTCTATAAGTCGAAACTCAATCTTTATTGCATTTCTAAGGAGAACTGTACTTTCGCACAATTCTCCTTACGACTATAAATTAGTCCAGCGTAATCTCCAAAGCCAATCCACGAAGTTCGTGAACAAGTACGTTGAAGGACTCCGGAATATTCGGTTTCGGAAG
Organism: Dyadobacter sediminis; assembly: GCF_005860765.1. Taxonomy (GTDB): domain Bacteria; phylum Bacteroidota; class Bacteroidia; order Cytophagales; family Spirosomataceae; genus Dyadobacter; species Dyadobacter sediminis. Next base: position 155,575 of record NZ_VCEI01000029.1, read on the forward strand.
GTTTTCACCTTTTACGATTGCTTCGTATGCTTTGGCACGGCCAACAACATCATCGGATTTAACGGTAAGAATTTCCTGAAGAATATGCGATGCACCGAATGCTTCAAGTGCCCATACTTCCATTTCTCCGAAACGCTGACCTCCAAATTGTGCTTTACCACCCAAAGGCTGCTGCGTAATAAGCGAGTACGGTCCGATTGAACGGGCGTGCATTTTATCATCCACCAAGTGACCAAGCTTCATCATGTACATCAGACCAACGGTTACCGGCTGATCAAACTGCTCACCACTTAATCCATTGTAAAGATAAGTACGTCCCCAGTCAGGCAATCCTGCTTCTTTCAGCTCAGCTGCCACTTCGGCTTCGGTAGCACCGTCAAAAATCGGTGTAGCATACCTGCGGCCCAGTTTCAAACCTGCCCAAGCAAGAATTGTCTCGTAAATCTGGCCGATGTTCATACGTGAAGGTACACCAAGCGGATTCAACACGATATCAACAGGCGTTCCGTCTTCCAGGAAAGGCATGTCTTCATCACGAACAATACGGGCAACAACCCCTTTGTTACCGTGACGACCCGCCATTTTATCTCCAACTTTCAATTTACGTTTCTTAGCGATATATACTTTCGCCAGTTTCACGATTCCGGCAGGAAGTTCGTCACCGACTTCAAGCGCAAAACGATCACGTTTGAACCGACCCATCAATTCACTGCGCGCGTTCAAATAGTTCTTAAGAACCAATGAAACCTGTCTGTTTGTTTCTGCATCTTCAGTCCATGAATCAGTCAGAACATCACCAATCAGGTTTACTTCTTCTGCAACTGCATACTGGCTTTCGTCGCGGTAAGGGTTGTTTGCCGGGAACAAGTTTTCCGAGATATTTCTCACATTAAACTTCATTCCTTTTGAAATCAGCTCATCACCAAACTTATGCTTAACGCCTTGTGTCGTTTTGCCGTCAACAAGTTCAACCAGCTTTTCGATAATACGTCCGCGAAGCTGAGTCAGGTCACGGCTGTATTTTTTCATGAGCAGGCGAAGCTCGTCTTTATGTTTTGCACGTTCTTCTTTTGTTGGACGTGAGAACAATTTCGTATCAATAACAACCCCTTTCATGGATGGCGGTGCTTTTTTGGAAGCATCTTTCACATCACCGGCTTTGTCACCAAAAATGGCACGAAGCAGTTTTTCTTCAGGAGTCGGATCGGATTCTCCTTTCGGAGTGATCTTACCGATCAGAATATCTCCTTCTTTTACTTCCGTACCAACCTGAACGATACCGTTTTCATCCAGATTTTTAACAGTTTCCTCACTTACGTTCGGAATTTCAGCCGTAAGTTCTTCTTCTCCACGCTTGGTATCACGAACTTCCAATTCAAATTCTTCAATGTGAATCGAAGTAAAGATATCTTCCCGAACTACTTTTTCAGAAATTACAATCGCATCCTCAAAGTTATATCCCTGCCATGGCATAAATGCAACCAAAAGATTGCGGCCCAGTGCAAGTTCGCCGCCTTCGGTACCGTAACCCTGGCAAAGTGCTTCTCCTTTCTTCACTTTCTGGCCTTTAAGAACCATTGGCTGAAGGTTAAGGCAAGTATCCTGGTTGGTACGACGGAATTTTACAAGATCGTAAGAAACGCTGTCTTCAATAAAGCTCACGAGACGTTCTTCATCTGTTCTGTCGTATTTAACAACAATTTTCTTGGCATCTACAAACTCAATAACGCCATCTCCCTCAGCAACAACCAGCGCACGTGAATCCATAGCAACACGTTTTTCAAGACCTGTTCCAACAATCGGCGCTTGTGGACGCAGCAATGGAACACCTTGACGCTGCATGTTTGATCCCATCAATGCACGGTTGGCATCATCGTGCTCAAGGAACGGAATCAGAGAAGCCGCCACAGAAACGATCTGATTGGCAGCAACGTCCATATAAGATGCCTGAGAAGGATCAACCATCGGGAAGTCACCTTCAAAGCGTGTCTTGATTTTTTCTACGGTAAAGTTTCCTTTATCATCTACAGAAGCATTCGCTTGTGCAATGTATTTGGAATCTTCTTCTTCCGCAGTCATATATATCAGTTCATCCGTCAGCTTACCAGCGCCATCAATAACACGGTATGGCGTTTCGATGAAGCCCATTCCATTTACTTTTGCAAATACACAAAGTGAAGAAATCAGACCGATGTTCGGACCTTCTGGAGTTTCAATGGTACAAAGACGTCCATAGTGCGTGTAGTGAACGTCACGAACCTCGAAACCAGCTCTTTCACGGGAAAGACCGCCAGGTCCAAGCGCTGACATTCTGCGCTTGTGTGTAATTTCAGCCAATGGATTGGTTTGATCCATAAACTGAGACAACTGGTTTGTACCAAAGAATGAGTTGATAACAGAAGACAACGTACGCGCATTGATCAAATCAACAGGCTTGAAATCTTCGTTATCACGTACGTTCATACGCTCTTTAATCGTACGCGCCATACGCGCAAGACCAACACCAAACTGCGCATAAAGCTGCTCGCCTACAGTACGGACACGACGGTTTGACAAGTGATCAATATCATCCACAACCGCTTTTGCATTGATCAGACCGATCAGATACTTTACGATAGAAACAATGTCACCTGTTGTCAGAACGCGAACATCAAGGCTGGTGTCAGAACCCAGTTTTTTATTAATTCTGTAACGACCAACGTCACCCAGATCATAACGCTTGTCACTGAAGAACAAGCTCTGGATTACATCACGAGCCGTTTGTTCATCCGGTGCTTCTGCATTACGCAGCTGACGGTATATTTGCTCAACGGCTTCTTTATCAGAGTTAGAGCTATCTTTTTGCAACGTATTATAAATGATATTATAATCCGCTACATTCATATCTTCTTTATGCAGAATAACAGACTTCTGTCCGGATTCCACAATCACTTCGATGTCTTCCGGAGAAATCGTTGAATCACGTTCCAGCAATACTTCATTACGCTGAATCGAAACAACTTCGCCGGTATCTTCATCCACAAAGTCCTCAGTCCATGTACGAAGAACCCTTGCTGCCAAACGACGACCAACGGCCTTTTTGAGGTTTGCAGGTGTCGCACTAATTTCTTCAGACAATCCGAACAGATCCAGAATGTCTTTATCAGAACCAAAACCAATGGCTCTCAGAAGTGTAGTTACCGGAAATTTTTTCTTACGATCGATGTAAGCGTACATGACGTTATTCACGTCTGTAGAAAATTCAATCCATGAACCTTTAAACGGAATGATCCGCGCTGAATATAGTTTAGATCCGTTTGTGTGCTTGCTCATCGAGAAAAACACGCCCGGAGAACGGTGAAGTTGCGAAACAATCACACGTTCAGCACCATTGATTACAAATGAACCTCTTTCGGTCATGTAAGGAATATTTCCCAGGAAAACTTCCTGTTCAATGGTTTCAAATTCTTCGTGATCGGCATCATTACAGATCAGGCGCAATTTTGCTTTAAGCGGAACGGCATAAGTCAAACCACGATCAATAGATTCATCGACGGAATACTTTGGCGGTTCAAGGAGATAATCAATAAATTCCAGCACGAAATTGTCGCGTGAATCAGCAATTGGAAAGTTTTCAGCGAAAACTTTGTACAATCCTTCGCCGGACCGATCTTCAACAGATGTATCCAAACTGAAAAAATCCCGGAATGATTGTACCTGGATTCCCAACAGATCCGGATAATCGATAATCTGATTAATCCTCGAAAAATTTTTTCTAGGTGTTGCTTTAATTGTAGCCAAGGCTATGTTTGATTTGGGTTAGTAGACAAACTAATGCGTTGAAGTAACCTTTACAGCACGCAATGGTATTAATTAGTTTTAAACCTAATCTAATGCCTCGTAGAAGAATAAATAATTGTCCCTTTTCTGTCTTTTCTACGAATAAAGAAGTGTTTCGGACAAATTATTCAATATGGAGAAATACAACCTTAATAAATCGCAAAGGCTGTTATATACAAACGCAAAAAAAACGATTTTGGTTTAGTATGTATATAAAATAGGAAAAAGACCTGATGAAAACCAGGCCTCATTCCTAAAAGTTATAGGTTGACGTTGTAAGCAAATTATTTTACTTCAACTTCTGCACCTGCTTCTTCAAGTTGTTTTTTCAAAGCTTCAGCTTCGTCTTTAGCAACTCCTTCTTTAACAGGTTTTGGAGCACCATCCACCAATTCTTTCGCTTCTTTCAGTCCAAGTCCGGTAAGGTCTTTTACCAATTTAACAACCGCAAGTTTACTTGCACCGGCTGCTTTAAGAATAACATCAAAAGATGTTTTTTCTTCAGCTGCAGGAGCATCTGAACCACCACCAGCAGCAGGACCTGCCACCATTACTGCACCAGCAGCTGCAGGCTCAATACCGTACTCGTCTTTAAGAATTGCAGCCAATTCGTTCACTTCTTTAACCGTAAGGTTAACAAGCTGTTCTGCGAAAGCTTTCAAATCTGCCATTTTTATTTTGATTTTTTGATTATACAATAAGATGTTTTAAAAGCTCTGATTTACATTAACCCGGAGAGCTCAGCCTGGCTTTTTATATTAGTCTTCTTTCTCAGATAAAGTTTTGAGAATACCAGCCAATTTGTTTCCTCCGCTGGAAAGAGCAGAAATAACATTTTTGGCAGGCGATTGCAACAATCCGATAACCTCTCCGATCATTTCCTGTTTGGATTTCAGAGCGATCAGAACATCAAGCTGGTTTTCACCAACAAAAACCGACGAGTCAACAGAAGCTCCTTTGAACTTAAGCTTGTCGCTACCTGATTTTTTCTTGAATTCTTTAATCAATTGTGCAGGAACTTTACCTGACTCCGGGTGAAACATTACTCCGGAAAATCCCTTTAAAACTTCGTCAAAAGAGGAATAATCCGTATTTAATGTTTCCAGTGCTTTCTTAATCAATGTATTCTTAACAACACGATACTCAATTCCGCGTTCGAAGCAAAGGCCTCTAAGCTGGTTTGTTTCACCGACAGACATTCCGTTTGCGCTAGTGATATAGAAGTATGGAGTGCTAGCGAATTTTTGACTTAATTCGTCTATAATTACTGCTTTCTCTTCCCGTGTCATATTATAATCCTGGAATCGTGTTTTTATCAATAGTAACACCCGGGCTCATCGTACTTGACAAGTGAATGCTTTTTACGTAAGTTCCTTTTGCCGAAGATGGTTTAAGGCGAACCAAGGTATTGATAACTTCCTGAGCGTTTGCTACAAGCTGATCATTTCCAAAAGAAACTTTGCCTACACTGGTATGAATAATTCCTGTTTTATCAACTTTGAAATCGATCTTACCTGCTTTTACTTCTTTAACAGCTTTTGCAACATCCGGAGTTACAGTTCCTGATTTAGGATTCGGCATAAGTCCGCGAGGACCCAAAACTTTACCCAACCGTCCTACTTTTGCCATTACACTAGGCATAGTAATAATCACGTCGATATCTGTCCAGCCTTGTTCTATCTTTTGGATATACTCATCAAGACCAACGTAATCTGCGCCTGCTTCTTTCGCTTCTGCCTCCTTGTCCGGAGTACACAAAACCAATACACGAACTTCTTTTCCGGTTCCATGCGGCAATGTTACCACGCCACGTACCATTTGATCAGCTTTACGAGGATCAACGCCAAGACGAACGTCGATATCTACAGAAGAATCAAATTTAGTATAGGAAATCGTCTTAAGAACGTCCGCTGCCTGCTCAAGAGAGTAAGCCTGATTTGCATCGAATTTCGAAAGAGCTTCTTTTTGCTTTTTAGTCAGTTTTCCCATGTTCTTTTTTTCTTTAGCGTATTAATTTAATCTACGCTCAGTTGTTTTCTTCCCACGGGGCTTTGCCTGCTACAGTAATACCCATACTACGAGCCGTTCCCGCTATCATTTTCATGGCAGAATCAATAGTAAAGCAGTTTAAATCCGGCATTTTAGTTTCAGCGATCGTACGAACCTGATCCCATGATACAGAACCTACTTTTAAACGGTTAGGCTGAGCCGAACCTGTTTTTACTTTTGATGCTTCCAGAAGCAGAATTGCGGCCGGGGGAGTCTTGATGACAAAGTCAAAAGACTTATCCTTGTAGTATGTAATAACTACCGGCAATACCACACCCATTTTGTCCTGGGTACGGCCATTGAATTGCTTGCAAAACTCCATGATATTCAAACCCTTAGATCCCAGTGCAGGACCAATCGGAGGTGAAGGATTGGCTTGACCACCCTTTACCTGAAGTTTGACGTATCCACCTATTTCTTTTGCCATTGTTTTGTAAAATTTGTCGGTTCATTGATCATCTAACGGCTCACATGCAAGTGGAAGCTTACCTGCCCGCTAATTTTCAACTATCCTTTTCTACTTGTGCGTAACTGAGTTCCACGGGTGTATTACGCCCGAATATTTTTACAACTACATTGAGTTTTTTCTTTTCATCAAATACCTCCTCAACCAGTCCGATAAATCCGCTGAACGGCCCATCCACTACCTTAACAGTCTCTCCTTTTATAAATGACATACTAGGAGCTTCTTCATGCTGCTCTGCTTCATCTACTTTACCGAGAATTCTGTTAATTTCAGATTGGCGAAGTGGAACCGGAACTTTTGAAGTTCCTTCTGCATTGCCTAAAAAGCCAATTACGCCCGGAATACTGGTTATGATATGAAGTACTTCACCTTTTGATAAGTCTGCCGAAATGATTATGTATCCTGGAAAGAAGTTTTTTTCCCTAACACGTTTCTTTCCGTTTCGCATTTCATATATCTTTTCAGACGGAATCAGAATCTGCGGAACGAATTCATTAAGCTTTTGCCGTGCTATTTCATTTTCAATGTAGGACTTGATCTTTTTCTCTTGCCCTGACACTGCTCTCAATACAAACCAATTTAGACTACTCATATTATTATGGGGTTGCCGCTACAATAAATAGCCTTAGAAAGACTGATAAAACAGCTTCAATGCATTTTCAAAAACGAAATCCATTACACCTACCACAAAGGCAAAAATAAGGGATCCGACAAGCACTAAAGTTGTATTAGCCTGAAGCTCGTTAAAAGGAGGCCATGTAACATGCTGGGTTATTTCTTCCCAGGATGCTTTCAAAAAAGAAGTAAATTTTTCCATTTTCCTTTTTAATATGCACGGGTGGAGAGATTCGAACTCCCATCAACGGTTTTGGAGACCGCTATTCTACCCTTGAACTACACCCGTATTTGACACAACCCTAACTTTCGGGCTGCAAAGATACAATATATTTACAAAAAACAAGTGCATTTCTTCAGAAATGCACTTGTTCAGTATACTTATTGCAATTAATCTAGAATTTCAGTTACCTGACCAGCACCTACGGTACGTCCACCTTCACGAATCGCGAAACGAAGACCTTTTTCCATAGCAATTTTGTTGATCAATTTCACATCAATTGTGATGTTATCACCTGGCATAACCATTTCAACACCTGCAGGAAGTGAAATCTCACCAGTTACGTCCGTGGTACGGAAATAAAACTGTGGACGGTATTTGTTGAAGAATGGAGTATGACGTCCACCTTCTTCTTTTGAAAGAACGTAAACTTCACCTTTAAATGCAGCGTGAGGCTTAACTGAACCCGGCTTGCATATTACCATTCCACGGCGAATATCTTCTTTGTTGATACCACGAAGCAATAGACCTACGTTATCACCAGCTTCTCCGCGGTCAAGGATTTTACGGAACATCTCAACACCAGTAACGGTAGATTTAAGACCTTCTGCACCCATACCAAGAATATCAACAGCATCACCAGAGTTGATAACACCTCTTTCAATACGACCAGTTGCAACAGTACCACGACCAGTGATCGAGAATACGTCTTCAACAGGCATAAGGAAAGGAAGATCAGTCATACGCGGAGGAATTGGAATGTAGCTATCAACAGCATCCATCAAATCTTCGATCGTTTTAACCCACTTGTCTTCACCATTCAATCCACCCAAAGCAGAACCTTGAATAACAGGAATGTTGTCGCCATCGTAATCATAGAAACTCAGAAGTTCGCGAATTTCCATTTCGACAAGTTCAAGAAGTTCAGGATCATCAACCATATCCACTTTATTCATGAATACAACTAACTGAGGAACACCTACTTGACGAGCCAAAAGAATGTGCTCACGAGTTTGTGGCATGGGACCATCAGTCGCAGCAACTACGATGATAGCACCGTCCATCTGAGCAGCACCAGTTACCATATTCTTTACATAATCCGCATGACCTGGACAGTCAACGTGAGCATAGTGACGGTTTGCTGTCGCGTACTCAACGTGGGATGTATTAATTGTGATACCACGTTCTTTCTCTTCAGGTGCATTATCAATTGATGAGAAATCACGAAGTACTGCTAAACCCTTTTTCGCCAACACAGTTGTGATAGCAGCTGTAAGGGTAGTTTTACCGTGGTCAACGTGCCCGATAGTACCAATATTTACGTGGGGTTTCGAGCGGTCAAACGTCTCTTTTGCCATGACTTAAGTACGCTTAAAATTAAAAAGTTATTACGAATTTATTAAACACTAATTATTGATTCTGTTCAGCTTTATAGTACCAAGCCCTTCAAATCAATCACCAAATACATAGAACCAAAATCTTCGGAGCATTGAACGGGTCTAAACCATATCTTTTTTAATCCGATATTTTCAACCACAAAAATGCTCCTTTATGAGCCATTGGGGGGATTTGAACCCCCGACCTCTTCCTTACCAAGGAAGTGCTCTACCCCTGAGCTACAACGGCAAAATTTGTTATAACCAAAAAGCGATCAGCGAAAAAGTTTCAATTGAATGTTTTCGCTGATCGCTTCGATGGTGTTTCTATATGAGCGGAAGACGAGGTTCGAACTCGCGACCTATAGCTTGGAAGGCTATCGCTCTACCAGCTGAGCTACTTCCGCATTCATTTTGCCTTCTCCTGAACTGGTAATAAACAGGAGCAAATTTTCATATAGGCAGTGGGGGCGGATGGATTCGAACCACCGTAGGCATACACCAGCAGATTTACAGTCTGCCCCATTTGGCCACTCTGGTACACCCCCAGACAACATTTCAACACAACTGTGAAAACCGCTTGTTTCACTTTTGGAGTCGCAAAATTATACTCTTTTCTTAAATTCTCAAATTCTTTTTGAAAAAAAATAAATAAAAATAGCGACTCAAACAGAAAATGCCGTTTAGAGCCGCTATATGCACTATTTGTTTTTAAAATAACCTTATTCCAAAGCTCAGCATTCTGACGGAAGGACCTTTATTTTCTTCATAAAGCTTGTTCAGATCATAACTTACAAATAAATCCGGAAAATTCCTGAGCCCTATTTCAGCGCCTAGCCCGTACCTTAAATTCTCAATATGGAAATTTTGCCGGACATGATCAACATCTTTGCTTCCTTCTTCCCGGAGTTTCGTATAACTTCCGAGACGATAGCCTCCGTATACACCTGCACTGATGTAAGAAACAAACGACCTTGAAAAGCTAAGTGTCGGCATAATGGAAAAGTTAACATACGGAACAGTCAGCTTGCTCTTTTTCATGCTGATTTCCTTTCCTTCATCATCGGTGATCAACGGAAAATATACTTTTGAAGCATCTTTTGTAATGGTGTTGTTTCCATCAAACATCAAGTTGTACCATGAAAAATCTACTCCGAAATCAAGATGTAATCTGGCATTTTTACTACGTATAACGGTTGTACTTGCAATGTAACCCAAGCTCACAAAGCGTGATCCGAATGGCCGCAAGTCATAATCCGATTTTACATAGCCCGGTGTTGTTTCATTTGTTCCGTATGTATTCAAGCCGAGAGCGATGTTAAAACCTTTACGAGGACTAGAATTCCAACTCTTTTTATAAAAATGCTTTCCTTTCCGCTCGTATGTAGAATCACTTGACATAGAATCCTCATCCTTTACTTCCACGCCTTTTGCATTGATTGTGACTTCGGTGGCTCCGTCCTTGATATGAATTCCACGCAATCCAATTCTTACATAGTCTTTTTCATTATCCGATTTGTCTCTCAGGTATTTGTTTCCGTCAACTTCTTCTCTCAGATAAGTTGTGTCCGCACTTGTACTGTCTAAACGTATTTTCAGGTCATGCAGCAACGTATTCAGGTCATATTTCATGATTTTGTCCAATTCCTTCCGGTCTTCTCCGTAAATGATCAGACGTGTTTTGTTGCCAAATGTGACAATAATCGAATCCTTTTCCGTGGCATTTCTTACCAATTGCCGATTCGAGGCATAAGCGTTAACGTTTATTAAAAACAGGATCAGAACTAACGTGAAATATAGTTTCGTTTTCATGGCTGATGCAGATTACAATTTTGTTTTTTCTTTAAGATGATGGTATTTTTCTGACACTTTTTCTTCTCCGTTGCGCAAGTGGTCGTCTACTTTCGCAACAAGACTTTTCGGATTAAAGCCAATTTCTTCCCAATCCACTTGTTCGCCCGCTCTCGCATTTTTTAGCTGGCGAAATACACGTGAAAATTTGGAAGTTTTAGGCTTGTCTTCTTCATTACCCGAAGTTTCAACGGCTATAACAATTGTTCTTGAAAGCTCATTTGCAACAGTTTGCACCGGTAAAGGCTTTACCTCCGTTTTTGCATTTACCTCAATTTCCTCAGGAACGATTTCCGGTTTGATAACAGCCAACTCCGTTTCTTCTACAGCAATGATATTTTTCTCCTGGGCTGGTTTTTCCTGTTGTACAAGAGCTTTGTGCTGTAATTTCCCAGGTTGTTTTTTACTTATCCTGATTTCAGATTTTTTTTCAGAAACAGCCAGTTTTTCAGGCGTGCTATCTTGCCTGATTTGACTGTCTATTGGATCAGCCGGCATTTGTTTAACCGTAGCTGCAAGCCTTTCTGTACCTTTTCCCGGCATGGATGCATTGCCATTGTATTTCCATACTGCATATCCAGCGATTAAGGTCATTACGACACTTGCAGCCGCATACCAAGGCCAGCTAATTACTTTCCGGTTTCTTTTATTTTCCTTCTGAATTTTTTCCCATGCTGAAACAGAAGGTTTTTTTTCCCATTCCGACAGTTTGTGTTTAAAAAGATCATCAACAGGATGCTTTTTCATATGCTACTTTTTTTTTTAAATCACGATCCCAATCAGAAACCATTTTCTGCAACATTGCCCTCGCGCGGTGCAATTGTGATTTGGAAGTACTTTCCGTCACGCCCAACATCTGAGCAATTTCAATGTGTGCATATCCTTCAATTGCGTACAGGTTAAAAACTGTGCGGTAACCCACCGGCAATTCTTCAATCAGTTTCAGCAGTTCTTCGGCTTCCAGATGCTGATCGGCACTTGCATAATCCGGAATGTTAACAGCTTCTTCGGATAAAGTATCTTCCAGTATCCTTTTTTGTCTCCTCAGATAACCAAGTGCTTCGTTGACCATGATTCTGCGAATCCATCCTTCAAAACTTCCTTCGCCGCTAAACTGATCTATTTTACCAAATACCTTCAAAAATCCCTCCACCATTACATCCTCGGCCGCCATATCATCGCTTATATAACGAAAGCATAAACCCAGCATGCGAGCGCTGTATTTATCATAGACTTGCCGCTGCGCTTTCGGATCGTCTTTCCTGAGCGCTTTTACAAGCTGTGCTTCGTTACTAAAAAATGATAGAATTCGACCCATTTATTTTGGTGGTTTCAGTAGCAAGATGCTCATTGCAATTCTCAAGGTTGCATGCTGTATCAAAATTTTACGGTTTTTTTCAATTCAGGTTTTATTTTCCAGAACATTCTAATTTTTAAATAAGCAAAATCTCTCATTTACAACCATTTAAGTATCATTACTTTTTCGCCGCACGTTTCACATTGTATTTTATTCCGATTTAAAAATTTTATTAAATCCGTTCTTTTAGTTTTGAGCAATATATTTGACAATCATGAAAAGTTCTTTTTTCTCTCAACATGTTTGATTCATCAGCACCAATCGGGATTTTTGACAGCGGAATCGGCGGTATGACCGTTGCCAGTGCTGTGACCCGGCTTTTACCTCAGGAAAATACCATTTATTTCGGCGATACCGCCCATCTTCCTTACGGCGACAAGTCAACCGCTGCCATTCAGGCTTATTCCATCAAAATCTGCAACATGCTTTTACAGCAGAATTGTAAATTGATCCTGATCGCGTGTAACTCGGCTTCTGCCGCAGCTTACGAGCTTGTGCGTGAATATGTCGGAAGCAAGGCAAAGGTTATGAATGTAATTGATCCTGTTGTTGATTACATTAAGGAGCACTACGAAGGCAAAACAATCGGTCTGATCGGTACAAAGCAGACGGTGCTTTCCAATGTATACAAAAAGAAAGTGGATGCGATTGGAAAAAACATTCATCTGAAATCTCTTGCAACACCTCTGCTTGCCCCTATGATCGAAGAAGGTTTTTTTGATAATAATATTAGTGAAAGCATCATTGCAAGTTATCTTTCAGATGCATCTTTGTCCGATATTGAAGCATTGATTCTGGGCTGTACGCATTATCCGCTTATCAAAAATCAGATCAGCAATTTCTACATGGAATCCGTGGAAATACTGGATACTTCCGAAATCGTTGCAAATTCACTGCGTGCCTGGCTTGAACAGCATTACCTCGTCAATGAAAAAGGAGCAGGCAAAAGGGCGTTTTATGTTTCAGATTACACGCTTTCTTTCGAGCAATCCACAAACATTTTTTTCGGGCGCCAGATTCAGCTTGAACATTATCCGCTCTGGGAATAAATGGTCAGTAGTAAATCAGTTTGACAGGCCCGAGCAAACCCGAAGGCATTGGGTCCCATTTGGATGCGTCAAATTTTTTGTAGGTTATATCAACGATATTGATGTCGTAAAACTTTTTCCATTCCGGCGCCTGCTGATCGCGCAGGCGCATGTAATTGGCCGAAAGATTGGTTACTTCAATTTCCAGTATATTATTTTTTGATTTCAAAACTTTATTCAATGGAAGCTGAAATGGAATGCTCCAAGCAGTTCCTATAGACTTCCCGTTCAATGTAACCGTCGCTACTTCCCGGACATCGCCGAGATCCAGTAAAACAGATTTGCTGCCAAGCAATTGCCGGGGTATATCGAAACGAATTTTGTAGCGTGCCTTTCCTGAAAAATAAACTGCCGAATCCGGAAGCATTGTCCATGATTTCAGTTCGTTCAGCTTCGCAGCGGCAGGAATATGTGGCCTGCCTTCTAAAAATGTCAGTTCCCAGCTTCCATTGATTACTAATTCATTAGGTTTGAAATTCCTGAACGGGACAGTCGATGCAGTATGTGTTTCCTGTAAAAAGCAGGACTGGCCCGGAAGCAAGGACAAAAAAATCTCGGTTTTCCCCTTGTTGGTTCGGTGAGGCAACGATGATTCTCCTTGTAATGGATCGTACTTTGAGAACAGGGCCGGTTTACTTACTGCAATCCAGTCCTCCTTAAATGTATTTCCAAGATTCGCTACAAAGTAAAGTGCCTTTCCGTCACCGGTTTTTTTTCTGATAAATGAAAGTCCCTTGCCAGCCAGTTCTTCCTGCATCGCACCATTTGCAATCAGGTCCTTTGTGAGACTGCCCGATACTTTACTGTTTTTGTTCTTAAGCAAATTGCTGATATCATCAGCAAAACTTTTCTGTCGGCTTTCATGATTGTAAAAGCCGGTTATTTTAGCGGGAGTATGTTGATCAAAAATGATTTTCGCACCTGCCCCCGACAATCTTTTCAGTTCTGCCAATGTCTCTTCCGGCATGTACGTGCTGGCCGGAATCAGCACTGTTTTATAGGAAGTATTTCCTGTAATGACATTTCCGTTTTCATCAACATTCAACCGGCCGAGCTGTAAATCGGAAACGTAATCGAAAGTGAACCCTTCTTTCCACAGCCATTGTGCAAGCTTCCCGAACGGTAAATCAAGAAGCCAGCGATCCACATGATGCACTTCAAGCAAATGAACGTTGCCCGGAGATTTGGCTTGCGTTGCCCAAAGGTCATGAATCGGGAAATACAACAGAATATCATTGTCGGAAACACTGCTTTGAAGCCGTTCCTGCGTACGTTGTACATAATCATTCAGGAAAGGAAAATGCTCAGCAAAATGTGCGTTTTTTCCAAAGTTGGTTGAAGCATAGAATAGCCAGCCGGGATACGTTTCATTCTCCGGCGAATAAGTAGCCCCGTGATAAAAAATGTGATTGATTCCAGCCGTAAAAAGCTCATCTATCTGCGGCTTGATCTGTGACAGAGAAACTTTAAAATGATTGGCAAGCCATGTTCCCGTTTCTGAACTCACCAGCTTTTTTCCTGAAAAATTTGCAGCGGAAGAGGCGAACTTCATTGCAAGCGGATTGGGTGTTCCAAACTGATTAATGCTGTAATCGGGATCAATGCGTAGCCCGGGAATAGCAAAGCGGCTTGTACCAAAAGATTCTGTTTCGGGAATATCTGCTGTTTCATAAAGATCCAGCAAATTACCCGGAGAACCATGCGCCTGATACCGGGTCAGAAAACCATGCGCTTTACTCCACTGTGTCCAGGGCAAAGCATACCTTTCCCTCAGCAGCTCGGCCAAAGTCTGGTGATAATCTATTTTTACAAGAATCCCGTCTTCCTTGTTTGTTGAATCGATTAAAAGCGATTGTTGCTTTCCGATTTCGTATCGTCTTCTTTTTTGAAATTGTTCCGGAAAATCAGTTGTCCAGTTCGCTCCGTATGCTTCATAGGAATCATTGTACATGGAACGCGGCAAATTCCTGGCATTGGCAAAAGCAGAATCAAACCTTGAAAGGTATTGCGTCATTGCAGACGGATGAAACGGATCGAGCACGTAACCTTCGCCGCCCGGAGCAGCGCGCTTCACCTTTTGCTCAGTTAGCGTTACATCCAGCTTTTCATTTACTGGTTTCATATTTTTGGCTGCCCTATCAAGCGGCACATTCGGGCCTCCGAAAGGCCAACCGGTCCCTGTCGTCATATCTACGCCCATTCCCAAACGATTACCTTCCTGCACGGTATATTGCATCACATCAATCCATTCGGGACTTAGAAAAGGGATGTAGCCGGATTCGTAGCCCTTTGCTCCGTAAATCGGGATGATGTGTACACCTCCGATTCCTGCTTTATTAAAATATTCCAGTTGAGCAGAAATATCATTTTTGGTAACGGCACTTCCCATCCACCACCAGTATGTCCATGGCCTGGATGTTGAAACGGTTTGTGCTTTAAGTTGCACAGAAATAAAAAGAAGCAGCAGAGAAAGGATAAGACGCATAAAACAACTTTTTGATTAAAGTCCGAAAAGCAGTTTTCTACGCTTTGAATAAAAAGTATTAATTTGATTTTACATAAAAAAAGCGAAACCGTTCAGGCTCCGCTTGTACAAAAAATATGTCGGACATTCAGCTTTGAAACGCCGATTTCACACGGGATGCCACAAATTGGCGTTCCTGCATGTTTCGTTTGCTGTTGCGGTACCATAAATAGCCTATAACTGCCACTAGCAAATAAGGCATCACAAACAAAAATAAAATACCTGTATTCAGACCGATGCCTACATTATTACGACCATTCCCCATGGAACTTTCTACTGTGCCGCGGCACATGGCGCATTGCGCCCATACATTTGAACCGGTCAGAATGCATGAAATTATAAACCCTGTAATGATTAATGATTTTTTCATACGTAATAAGGACTGATCATCAGATAAACGGCAACTCCACTGATACTTACATACAGCCAGATCGGCAAAGCCCATTTTACTGCTTTTCTGTGCTGCATTAACTGGTTCGTATATCCGAAATAAACTGCTCGCAATACAAACCAAACGACTACGATCGACAATATAATGTGTGAAAGAAGTAAAAAATAATAAACCGGCCTCATGAATCCTTGTCCTCCGTATGAAGTAGAATCGTTTGAAATATGATACAAAATATAACATACAAGAAATACAGCACCTAGGATAAAAGCTGCTGTCATTGTCTGCCTGTGCGCATTCACATTTCTTTTTCGGATAAAGTAGAAGCCAGCAAGCAACAAAATCGCAGTAAGTGTATTGATCACACCAATAACATGCGGTAATACCTTTGTCCATGCACCCAAATCAATTTTCTGGCGGATACCCAGCAAAATTGCCACAGCTACAGGAATGGCAATTGCCAGAATATTAATAATGCGCTCGTATTTTGGTTTTTTCTCTAATATCAAAGTGGCCATGTTCTCAGTGTGTACTGTTTTTGTACTCGTATTGTAAAATTTTTATTTCAGCCATCAGACGGTCTGAATCCTCCGGATCAGCTCCCTTGTAATATCCTCTTGTATAACCATCCTTGTCAACCAAAACCAACATGTTATGCAAATCATCCTGACATGAACCAGACAATTTTTCCATAACATCTGTAGCTTCCTCTTTGCCGGTCAACAATATTTTCCAGTTTTGTTTTCCCAGTTCATCCGGATAGTCGGAATGTTGCATATATGCAGAATCGGCCAGCGTTGTAATGACAAGATCAGGAATATCAATCGTTAAATTATTTACTCTTTGAATCTGAGCCAGCATTAGCAAACACGAATCTTTGCAAACTGCCGGCAAATAATTTATAACGGTTATCTTTCCAGCAAGCTTTATTTCTGAGGATTTCAGTTTTATTTCCGGATTTTTTTTGAACAGCGTATCACCATTTTCAACTATAACCTGTCCGTTTGAATCTGTCTGCGGGTTATAATATGAAAGAACATAATGGTTTGTACCAAAAAATTTCAGAAACACAAAAATCAAAGCCGGAGTTACTAACGTTAAAATCAGTAATCCGGCCTTGGAAAAATTCTTCATATAGTTACTTAATCGAATACGGCATCAAAGATTGCATTTCCTTCAAGAAGAAGTGCAAGTATCAACCATGCAACAAAAACTACTGGAACTAAGATAGACCATATCAGTGATTTTGTCTCATGCTTCAAGTGCATAAATTCTCCAACGATGTAAAATGCTTTGACAATAGTCATCACAATGAATATGGTCACTTTCAGAATTCCATGAGGGACGGTAAAAGCAATCAAGAATTCAACTGCGGTTAGTATCAATAGTATCCAGAAAGTTTTCCAGATAGCTTTGCGCTGTTCTGCGCCGGCATTAGGATCCTGATTATGAATATGATGTATTTCTGCCATTTTGAGTTAGGATAAATCTTGTTAAATATTTTAAACCAGGTAAAAGAATGTAAATACAAATACCCAAACCAGATCTACAAAGTGCCAGTAAAGACCTACTTTTTCAACCATTTCGTAACTTCCTCTTTTATCGTAGAAGCCGGTTGCAGAACGGAAGAAAATAAGAATATTCAATATTACTCCACTAAAGACGTGTGTTCCGTGAAAACCGGTAATAAAGAAAAAGAAATCTGCAAACGCTGGCGGGCCATATTGGTTTTCAGTAAGATTCGCACCAAATACGGTTTTGTCAACCCAGACACCATCTTGAATCACTTTCATAACGCTTCCTGTATCCGTACCGTGAATGAAGTGGCTCCATTCCCAAGCCTGACATCCCAAAAATGTAAATCCTCCCAAGATCGTCCAAAGCATGTATTTTTCCACACTCTCCCGATCCATTCTGTGTCCCGCTTCTACTGCCAGAACCATTGTAACACTGCTGGCAATAAGAATAAATGTCATGATACCAACAAATACCAAGGGCAGCGTAACACCATGTAGGAACGGTACAGCTTCATATACTTTTTCTGGGATTGGCCAGTACATGTTTGAGAAAGTGAAGTCTTCTGCTTTTCCGGAAAACGCAGGAAAACTAAACCGTGCTGTGCCATATGCCACCAATAAGGCGGAGAAAGTAAAGGTATCCGAGATAAGGAAAAACCACATCATCAGTTTACCATAACTTGCTTTCATAGGCTCAATTCCCCCCATCCACATTTTGGGTTCTATCGCACCTGGTGTTGTTACATTTGCAGCCATTGATAAGAAATTATTAATTAAAGGTCAATAAAAAAACAAAAAGGTATAACCAGAGTATATCCAGAAAATGCCAGTAAGTGGCACAGATCTGAATACGTCTTAGATTCTTTGCATGCACTTTCAGACGAAAAGCTGCCATCCATGAAAATAACAGTACAATCAGACCGCTAATGATATGAAAACCATGTAATCCTGTAAATACATAAAAAAACGATCCAGAAGGATTGCCGACAAAGTAAACATTCATTGCAACCAGCTGTTTCCATCCTTCAAACTGCATCCACAAAAATGCCAGGCCAAGTACAAAAGTAATAGAAATTGCTATTTTCAATTGTTTGAACTGATCTTTTTTTGCTGCGAAATAAGCCCATTGCATGGCAATGCTGCTGATCAGCAATACAACAGTACTGTACCAGAAAATACGTGGCATCTCAAATTCAAGCCAGTTACCCTCAGCCCTGCGTACAAGGTATGCGCTGGTCTGTGAAGCAAACAACATAATAATACTTACCAGAAACAACCAGAGGATAAACTTCATTGGATCCATCGCCAATGTTTCCTGTGGTTCTTTTTCTACTTTATAATTGATACTTTCCATTTCTCACTTTCCTTTTCAACATTAAATTTTGTCTAACAAAAATGCGATCTGCACAATCGGCAGATAGATAAACGAACCAAACATCAATTGACGTGCAGTTTTGTCTGTACAAGTTCTCATTAAATGAAATGTTTGTGCCAGAAACAACACTCCAAAAATCGTTGCTATGAATGCAGAGTTGATTCCGGTCATTCCCAGTTTATACGGTAACCAGCCTACGGGCAAAAGAAACAGAGTATAAATCATTATCTGCATGGTTGTATCCAGATCTTTCAGGCCGTTTGCCGGCAAGAGTTTGAATCCTGCTCTTTTGTAATCTTCATCTAAAACCCATGCAATAGCCCAAAAATGTGGAAACTGCCAGAAAAATTGTATAGCAAACAAAATACCCGGTTCAAGCCCGAAATGGTTCGTTGCTGCAACCCACCCAATCATTGGAGGAAATGCGCCCGGAAATGCCCCAACAAAAACGGCAATTGGCCCTACTCTTTTCAATGGTGTATAAACAAAGCCATACAGCACCAGTGAAAGCAGGGAAATCAATCCAGTACTTAAATTAAAAACTGTTATAAATATAAACAAAGACGATATACCTAATATAACAGCCCAGATTGCTGCCTGCTCTTTGGTAATCCTTCCGCTTGGCAGTGGCCTGGAAGCCGTTCGTTTCATCATTTTATCCAGATCCTTTTCCAAGATCTGATTGATAATATTAGCTGCACCTGTAATACCGATTGAAGCCAGAATGAAAAGAATCATTTTATAAAATTCAACCTCTTTTGCTCCAAGGCTGTAACCCATTGCACCAGAAAATGCAATTAGGGAAGCTAATCTGAATTTCAATAACTCAAATAAAACTCCTATTCTTTCTTTGATTTTACCAACTCCTACTAAGCTACCTTCCGCTGATGTCATTCTATTAACTTTAACTAAATTGTAGTATGCTTAACTTTCAAATTATCTTTATAGACAAGGTATTTCTTCCCATTTGTCAGAAGCCAGATGATAAACTGTAATCCAATCAGCAATATGGCAAGTGTCAAGTGGATAGGCTGAGCAAAAGGCGGTACTCCAAAATAGGCCATTAAGATGCCCGTTCCAATTTCAGCAACAAGTATCCAAAGGCAAGCCGTGGCGATTTTACCAGCAACTGAACCTTTACCTTCTGATTTGATAATCAATGAAATCCAATAGATGTTAACTCCAAAGATTATTAAAGAAAAAGACCTGTGTATGTAGAACTCAAAACCTAAGGAATCCATCCACTGATTCCGGGCATCGTATCCCATTTTTACAATCACTTCATCCATCGTTTCCCGAACTTGCGTTCCCAGCAAAATCTGAGCAAGGGATAAAACAAGTATGATCAATCCTAACTTGTTCGCATTCTTATCATGAATGAGATTTAGTTTTAAAGGATTATTGGCATAGTATGCCCATGTGAACAGATACAGAAGTAAAAACACAATGACGATTGCCAAAAGCATGTGCAATGTTACAACTATCGGCAACAATTCATAAGAAACTACTTTTGCGCCTAACCAGCCTTGAAACCCGACCAAAATAAAAGCTGACAAGCTCAATAAAAAAATTTTGGTATTTCCAGATTTCAATATGGGAACAGATGCCAAAAGCGTAAGGAATATCATAATGCCGGTAAAAGCACCAAGAAGTCTGTTAACGTATTCAATCCAGGTTTTAATCGGATTGAACTCAATTTCACCCTTTAACTTCGCACCGTATATTTCCTTGTAATCAGCAGGCAATTGGGAAATTTCTGTTGGAGGTATCCATCTGCCGAAACATCTAGGCCAGTCCGGACATCCCATTCCTGCACCTGTACTTCTTACAACACCTCCTGCAATAATGAGAAAGTAGAGTGTAATGACAGTGTTTAAAGCCAATCGCCGAAATCGGCGATTGGCTTTGGAATCAATGTGCGTTTTTGAACTGGTCATTAAAGTTTTGCGACTCAATTGCTTTTTCAGTAGCAATTAATTCATTCTCATGTGGGAAGTTGGATTCCAGTGTCTGAGAATAAGGTATATTCTGTGGAATAAAATCTTCTTTAGCTCCCGGCTTGCTGTAGTCATATGACCAACGGTAAACTGCTGGAAGCTCGCCTTCCCAGTTACCATGACCGGGATTAATCGGTGCAGTCCATTCCAGTGTATTGGAGCGCCATGGATTTTGTGGTGCTTTTCTTCCTTTGAAAATGCTATAAAAGAAATTCCATAAGAAGATAAACTGCGCAACAAATGTGAATATTGCTGCTACCGAAATAAACATGTTCATATCCATGAACTTGTTTGTAAAATCATAGCTTGTAAACTGATAATAACGGCGTGGGAAACCAGCAATTCCTACATAGTGCATTGGAATAAACACTAGGTAAATACCAATAAATGTTAGCCAGAAGTGTATTTGTCCCAATGAATTGTTCATCATTCTTCCAAACATCTTAGGGAACCAGTGATAAACTCCGGCAAAAAGGCCGAAAGCTGAAGCAGCTCCCATTACAAGGTGAAAGTGAGCAACTACAAAATAGGTGTCATGCAATTGAATATCCAGCGCACTGTTTCCAAGTATAATTCCTGTCAATCCTCCGGAAACAAACAGAGAGACCAGCCCGATTGAGAACAACATTCCCGGAGTAAAAACGATATTCCCTCTCCAGAGTGTTGTAATGTAGTTAAAGCCTTTTACTGCAGATGGTACTGCAATGATCAATGTCAGGAACATAAATACTGATCCCAGAAAAGGATTCATACCTGTTACAAACATATGGTGTGCCCATACAATAAAAGCAAGAAATGCAATACCCAACATGGAAGCAATCATTGCACGGTAACCAAAAATCGGTTTACGAGAGTTTGTAGCAATAATTTCAGAAGTGATGCCTAGACCCGGTAAGAGTACAATATATACTTCCGGGTGGCCTAGGAACCAAAATAAATGTTGAAACAAAATTGGACTGCCACCTACGTTTGGAAGTGCTTCTCCATTGATATAAATATCAGACAGATAAAAACTGGTACCAAAATGACGGTCAAATATCAATAACAAAACAGATGATAAAAGAACCGGAAAAGATATCAATCCCAAAACAGCAGTAATCAAAAACGCCCAAATGGTTAGTGGAAGTCTGTCAAACGACATTCCTCTTGTACGCAAATTGATAACAGTAGTAATGTAATTGATACCACCTAATAATTGCGAAACTATAAAGAATGCCATACTTGCAAGCCACAAAGTCATTCCTAATCCGGAACCGGGATGTGCTTGCGGCAATGCACTTAATGGAGGATAAATCACCCATCCACCAGCGGCAGGACCTGTTTGTATAAACAGAGATGCAAACATGATTACACTGGCCAGAAAGAAAAACCAGTAAGAAAGCATGTTCATGAAACCTGACGCCATGTCTCTTGCTCCAATCTGAAGCGGAATCAGGAAGTTACTGAAAGTACCACTTAGACCTGCAGTTAGCACGAAAAATACCATAATGGTACCATGCATGGTTACAAGCGCAAGATAAAAATTAGGATCCAGTTTGCCGGAATCACTAATCCATCCGCCTAGAACAGGTTTAAGCCATGATAGATTGGCATCCTGAAATCCAAGCTGGATACGGAACACAATGGACATGGAAATTCCTATTACAGCCCATAAAATCCCTGTAATAAGGTACTGTTTTGCTATAACTTTATGATCTTCAGAAAATATATATTTCTGCCAAAAGTTAGGTGCCTCATGGTGGTGTTCATGCTCAGTATCATGATGATGAGCAGTTTCCAATCCTTCTATAGCTGACATATATCTTTAATGTATTTAAATTATTAAAATTAGCGTAAACTAGTGCTGCTTCCAGCGCCACCACCTGTTGAAGAACTATCTGCAGGTGCTGCGGCTTCCGCAGGAATATATTTCATTGCCTTAGCCTTCAGATTTTCAGGAACCTTCGCCAGATACTCCGGATAAGTTTGCAGAAATGTAGCTTGTTCCGAGCACCACTTTCTATAAGAAGCTTCGTCTTCTACAATCAAACGCATTTTCATCGAAAAATGTCCCTGTCCGCAAACTTCGGTACAAGCAATTTCGTAATCAAAATTTGGATTGTTTGTTTCTGATCGCATTTCAGCAGTTGTTTTATCCGGAACAAACCAGAATTTAGTTGGTAAGCCGGGAACTGCATCCATCTTAACACGCATATGAGGAATGAATACACTGTGCAATACGTCACGCGCTCTGATTTTTAACAGCACAGGACGATTTACAGGAATATGCATCTCACTAGGGTTTGTAAAATCATCAAATGAATTCTCATCAGACAAGTCAATTCCTACCTCATTTTGCGGATCAATCAATTTATAATTGTAATCACCCAACTTGTTATCGCTGGCACCAGCATAACGTACAATCCAGTTAAACTGCTTGCCTGTAATTTCAATTACTTCTGCATCGCGGGGTGCATCCGAAGTAATATCAGACCATGCTTTCCAACCTGTAAAAACCAACATAGCCATTACAATCGCAGGAACAATAGTCCATATAAGTTCTAATCTGTGATTATCAGGATAGAATGAAGCACGATGATCTTTTTTATACTGATATTTCCACGAGAAGAAGAAGATCAGGAAGTTCACGATGATAAATGGGATTGTAAGAATTCCCATTGAAAACCAGAACAAGTCATCAACTCGTCTGCCGTGTATAGAAGATGCAGTTGGAAGAAAATATTCACGCGAGTGAAGGTAAGACCAAGTTATAGCTACTGCCCCGATTATAAGCACAACTATAAACATAGCACCATTTATCTTGTTACCGGATGGTGCTGCATCAAGAAAATCTGTTTTGTTTACACTTTTAAGCACATTCTGAAGTCTGGCAACCACAACGCCGGTTAAAACCAGAAATACAAGTGCAACTAACGCGATAATAATATACATAATAATTAACTAGTTTAGCAATTAGGCAATATCGTGATGAAGTGATTCTTCCAACATAGGATGATTCCTTGGGATCAAATTCGCCTTTTCTAACTGAGATGCAACTGAATAGCCGAATGCACATATAAAAAGCAGGAAGAAACCCCACTCTAACGGACCGAAGCCAGCATTTGCTCCAAGCGTTCCCGGCATTATATTGGTATAGAAATCCATATAATGTCCGATAATCACACTCCAGCAAGCCACTTTAAGAATTGAGTGCGTGAACTTAGCATCTCTTGTCATTAACACAAGAAACGGAAAGAAGAAATTTAATAGCAAAGTGATGAAGAAAGGCGCTTTGAAAAAACCACCATGACCTCTGAACCTCTCTATATAATAAATATTTTCCTCCGGTAAGTTAGCATAATATATCAGTAAGAACTGTGCAAACCATACATACGTCCAGAAAATACTGAATGCAAATACAAATTTACCTAAATCCCTTAAATGGCTTGAATTAACTGCTCTCAAGTATCCTCTGTCTCGCAACATAACGATTATAAGTGTAATTACTGCCAATCCTGCAACATGCCAGCTCGCAAGTGTATACCATCCGAACATTGTGCTAAACCAGTGTGTATCTACTGACATCACAAAATCCCATGCAGAAGTAGAAGATGTTACTCCGAAAACAACCAAAAAAGCTGTTCCGAAACGAATTGATTTTTCGTAAAACTCCGTTCCACCAATTTCATCTTCTTGCAGAGATAGATTACGGATTACACGCCACATTCCATACCATACTACAAAATAAAAAACCAATCGGAAAATGAAGAAAGGGGTATTAAGGAAACCTCTTTTACCCGCAATAATAGGATCATATTCCGGACCTCCCACCTCGTACAACCCTTCATGTGTCCAGTGAAAAAGATCATGTCCACCCAGAAAAAATGTAACCAGCATAATTACTCCGGTAATTGGAAGAAATGCGGGAAGTGCCTCAGGAACTCTTTTAAAAACAGCCGACCATCCTGCCTGTGCAAGGTAATTGTAAGAAATAAAGAACATACCAATTACCGAAATACCGGTAAAATACACTCCGTTCACCCACAGATTAGCCCAAACACGTGTCATCCAGCTGGCACCATGACCTTCTGCAGCCTCATGCCCGGCTGATGCATGCTCTGCGGCTCCATGTCCAACAGCTGCTGCTGCATGTTCAGCTCCACTTGCTGCTGCTTCATGCCCGCCACCGCCAGTTGCTGCAAGATAAACTCCAAGTAAAACCAATCCAAGGCCGATGCCTCCACCAATTAGTAAGTTCCTTTTAGCCCCTGATGTAAATTCAAACCGTTCTTCAATAGAAGGAATCGAATGTGCTGATGCCATTATTTATTTAATTTCGCTGTTATCAATTGTATTTAAGCTCCCTTTTGCAACTTCTGTACATAATGTACAATCTTCCAACGTTCCTCGGGATTTATCTGAGATCCATGTGGCCACATCCTGTTTCTTCCATGTGTAATAACATGAAAAATGTGTCCTTCATTCAAATTCTTGTAAGCGTCGCTTGCATAGTTTGGTACACCTTTATAGGTAGCACCAACTTTGCCATCGCCTGCGCCCGTTGCACCATGACAATGCTGGCAATATCTTTCATACAGGACTTTTCCCTCTGCTAACGTATTATCATTTAAAGGAACCGGATTTTTTAATACCCTTTCAGAAATGGAAATGCTATCTGCTGGAATATTGTATACCATCAGATCCCTAGTTGCGGAGTCACTGTCTCCGAATGACGTACGGTAATTTCTTCTGGATACGGTTCCTGCTACCGGAAGGCGCATTGTTAAACCCATTGGGTTTACAGGATTGGCTTTTTCCTGCTTGTAAGGCTCGTAACCAACTGGGAGATACATATTAGGAGCATATTCTTTTCCAGGATCGTTCGGATCTCTCTTGCAGCTGGCTGCTGCTATGATAATGACTCCTCCTAACAATAAATATTTATATAAATCTTTGAATTTCATTTCTCAAACTCCATTAAAATTGCTTGATGTTGACTTCTTCAGCCCCACTATCTTTTAGTGCTCTTGATATATCTTCAATACTCATAGAGTTTCTTCCCAAATCAATCGCCATAACAAATTTATTATCCGTTGAACGAACATCAAACCTAGGATGAAAATGTGTTCCGGGTCCTAGTCCATTGGAAATAAAAAAAGTAATGACCATTCCAAATGCAGTGAACAATACAGTCAGCTCAAAAGTAATCGGAATATAATTTGGAATTGAAATAGGATCTTTACCACCAACAATCATGGGCCAGTCAATACCCATCATCCAGATCATCATGGTTAATGCAGTACAACATCCTGTAACACCAAACATAAATGCCGCAATACCAATTCTTGTTCTTGGATGGCCTAATGCTTCGTCCAGTCCATGTATTGGAAATGGAGAATAAACTTCTTTAATCTTTACTCCGGCTTTTCTGAGCCTTGGCACTGCATGAAGTACAGTATCGTCGTCGTCATAGACTCCAACCAAATATTTACCAGATAATTCTGCCATGTTATGCTATAATTAGAAAACTTACTTCTGCTGTTTATTCTTTATCCTTATTGTAAACGGGTTCAGCTGTTCCACGCTGTCTTACTTTGGCAACACCAGCAATTTTTTGTGGTAAGTTGGCAGATGTTGAACGTATTACAGCCTTAACCTCAGCCATATTCACAACGGGTAGATACTTGGAGAACAGTAAGAATAATGTAAAGAACAAACCGAATGAAAAGATATAATCACCGATATCGTACCTTGTCGGAGAGAACATTGTCCAGCTTGATGGCAGGTAGTCTCTGTGCAAGGACGTTACAATAATTACAAAACGCTCGAACCACATACCAATATTTACCACGACGGAAATAAAGAATGTAAATGTAATACTGCGACGTAGTTTTCTGGACCAGAATAGCTGTGGAGAAATTACGTTACAAGTCATCATAGCCCAGTATGCCCACCAATAAGGACCAGTCATACGGTTAAAGAATGCATAATATTCGTATTCTACACCTGAGTACCATGCAATAAAAAACTCCGTAATATAAGCTACACCCACCACTGAACCGGTAAGAGTGATTACTTTGTTCATTGTTTCAATGTGCTCCAAGGTAATATAATCTTCCAGACGGTAAACAACTCTGGTGATCAGCATCAGGTTTTGTACCATGGCAAATCCTGAAAAAATGGCACCTGCCACAAAGTATGGAGGAAATATGGTTGTATGCCATCCCGGAATAACCGATGTTGCAAAGTCCATACTTACAATAGTGTGCACTGATAGTACGAGCGGAGTTGATAAACCTGCGAGAATTAAGCTTATGTATTCATAACGGGCCCATGTTTTTGCCGATCCATCCCAACCCATTGCGAAAGTTCCATACATGAAGCGTGAAACCTTGCTGGTTGCACGGTCACGGATAGTAGCTAAATCAGGAATTAATCCAATATACCAGAATACCAGAGATACTGAAAAATAGGTACTGATTGCAAATACGTCCCAAACCAATGGAGAATTGAAGTTAACCCATAACGAACCAAATGCATTTGGCAAAGGAAGTGCCCAATAGGCCATCCATGGACGTCCCATGTGCATAAGGATAAAGGAAGCAGCGCAAATAACCGCAAAAATTGTCATTGCTTCAGCTGCGCGGTTAATGGATGTTCTCCATTTCTGACGGAACAGCAGCAAAATTGCTGATATAAGAGTACCTGCGTGACCGATACCTACCCACCAAACAAAGTTTGTAATATCCCAAGCCCAACCTACGGTTTTGTTAAGGCCCCACACACCAAGTCCTTCCCACCAGGTCCATGCAAGACAAACAGATCCATATGCCAACACGATAAGGGAGATTCCAAAAGCAATTTTCCATTCCTTTGTTGGAGATCCCTCTACATGGCGGCATATATCTTCCGTCACGTCTGCGTACGTTTTTCCACCCTGAATTAGCGGTTCTCTTACAGGCGAAGTAACATGCATACTACTATAATTTATAATGATTTAATCTTCAACAACTTTATGATACAATCTTTATGCCGGCTGCTTATTGCTAGCAACATCCTTGTTTCTCACCTTCGTAAGGTATGAAACCTGTGGACGCGTATTAATTTCCTCCAACATGTGGAATGCACGTCCTTCTCTTTCTACTTCCAGCATTTTGGAAATATTGCTTTCCGGGTCATTCATATCACCAAATGTGATTGCATTGGTTGGACATGATTGGGCGCAGGCCGTAACAATTTCTCCATCTGCAACGCGTCTTCTTTCTTTTCTTGCTGTAAGCTTTCCTTCCTGAATACGCTGAACACACATAGAACACTTTTCGATAACACCTCTTGAACGTACAGTTACATCCGGATTTATGGCCATTTTGCCTAAATCATTATTGAAGTTGTAATCGAAATTATCATTATCAAAATACTTGAACCAGTTGAAGCGACGAACCTTGTATGGACAGTTGTTTGCACAATAACGGGTTCCTACACAACGGTTGTAAGTCATTTGGTTCAAACCTTCTGAACTGTGAGTGGTTGCAAGTACCGGACAAACAGTTTCGCAAGGTGCATTGTTGCAATGCTGACACAACATTGGCTGAAAGGTCACTTCAGGGTTATCCGAAGCAACTTCCATAGCTTTGTAATCACCAATTTCGGCATCCGTACTGTAATAACGGTCAATGCGCATCCAGTGCATTTCACGACTATTTATAACTTCCTGACGGCCAACAACCGGGATATTATTTTCTGATATACAACTTACTACACATGATCCGCATCCCACACAGGAATTAAGATCAATAATCATTCCCCAGGAGTGATTTTTATATTTATGTCCATTCCATAGTGTCAGATCTGTGGCATTAACCGGTCCTTCTGCAGTTTCTACTTTTGGTATAAATCGCCCTGCAAGCGGATCTTTTTGGAATTGCCCCAAGACAGTTTCCTGAAGAACTGACTTACGGCCCATAACTGTATCATGCGTCTGAGTCTGTGCAATTTCACGGAAGTTACCCGTTTTAGATATGGTTGCTTCACCAGGATACAATGAAACAAATCCGCCGGAAATAACAGCTAACGGGTAGACGTTTTTACCAACACCATCTCCGGATTTACCTGACTTCTCACGACCATAGCCAATTGAGATTGCAACGGTTCCAGTTGGTTGACCTGGCTGGATAATCACAGGAACTTCAACAGATTTTCCTTTGACATCAACCTTAACGACATCGCCTTGAACCAAGCCAAGATCAGTAGCTGTTTTTTGAGATACGCAAGCATAATTGTCCCACGTTGCTTTGGTAACTGGATCTGGCAGTTCCTGTAACCAAGGATTATTTGCACAAGCTCCTGTTCCAATAGCTACATTTTCATATAATGCCAGTTCAATACCCGTTGTGGCTTTTGCATTTCTTGCGATTGCAGCAGCAGCTTCGTCAATATTGCCTGTAAATGAGGTTCCTGAAGAAGCAACAGGTTGCTGAGCTTGATAAACTCCGTCATGCAGGGATTGAACCCAGAAGTTTTCAAAGTTACCGGTTCCTCCTTGTGTAAAGATATTTTTTCTCCAGTACGATTTTATATATTCATGATAATCATCAGGTAAACCGGCCCATTTCAGTAAGCTGGCTTGTGCCTGACGAGTACTGAAAATCAAGCTGATTGTTGGCTGACCTAAACTGTACATTCCAGCCATTGGCTCTGCATCATTCCAGCTTTCCAGATAATGCGGCGCCGGGCAAATGTACTGAACCAAAGATGCTGTTTCATCCGCACGGTCATTAAAAGAAATACCCAGTTTAACTTTCGGAAGTGAGCTGGCCAACTCAGCACCACGTGGATGATCATAAACCGGATTAGCACCATATATGATGACAGCAGCCACTTTCCCTCCTTTAACTTCGTCAATAAACTCGTTCATCTGAACGTCGTTCCCTTGACGCAAATTTAATGGAGTATCCAGATTGATTGTAGCCCCGTAACTGCCAAGCATAGCATTTAGTGCATTCACAACCGTCTGAACCGAGGGATCGTTGATTCCACAAACAACAAGAGCCTGGCCCTTGGCTGCAATCAGATCCGTCGCAGCTTTATCCAAATTTGAAATTTGAAGTGCAGTTCCGGAAATGCTTTTTCCACCTAGTTTGGAAGCAACTTTGTTGTACAAAGAAGTAACCACCGAACCAATTTGTGAAGGTTTAACGCCGGAACGGTAATCTGCATTGGAACCAGTCAAAGACAATGTTGTCTCAAACTGATAATGCCTTGACATATCTTTTTTGCCATCCTTTGCACTGCTAATTCTTCTGGTTTCTGCATATTTGCTGGCAAATCCGTCAGCCATTACCCATGAACCAAGGAAATCGGCATCAATACCAACAATAACCTTTGCTTTGCTGAAATCATAGGATGGAAATACTGCTTTGCCAAATGAAAGCTCATTTCCTTTTACAATACCGTAAGATGAATTTGCGTCATACATGATGTGACGCGTTGTTGGGTACTTTGCAGTAAAGTCAGCAATAACAGCTTTTGTGGAAGGACTTACAATTGTTGGTGAAACAATTCGGATTGCACCGCCGCTTGCCGCAATCTGGCCAAGTTGCTGTTGAATCTCTTTGTCAATTGTATCCCAGCTAACTTTCAGATCACCACCTTTTTTCGGACCTTTTAATTTTTCATTGTCGTATAAACCTAAAAGCGATGCCTGAACCCTTGCGCTGGTTCCGGTAGAGATTTTAGATAAAGCATTGCCTTCAATTTTGATTGGCCTGCCTTCGCGTGTTTTAACTAAGATGCTGGCGTAATCACCACCATCCAAGTATGTTGACGCGTACCAGTTTGCTATTGTTGGAAATTCTCCCTCAGGTTTATTAACGTAGGGAATCGCTTTTTTTACCGGTGTTTCACATGCAGCTAATGACACTGCTGCCATTCCAAATCCAAGTACTTTAAGAAAATCACGTCTATGGGTACCAGATCCGTCAAGCAAACTTTCATATTGGGTTTGAGCAGGAGCATCGCCGAATTCTGAACTTGCGTTTTTAATGAATGATTCGTCATTACGCAACTCCTCGAGTCCTCTCCAATATCTTTTATTAGTATTTTCCATAAAACTTTTCAATACAATGAGTTGTATTCGGGTATTAATATTTTCTGATTAATAATGGCATTTAGAACACTCCAACCCACCTATATCCGCCACCTTAAGTGCTTGCTTGCTTTCTCCTGAGTGCAGCTGTACCAATTTATCGTAATACTTGTTATCTTTTGTATTTACTTCAGTTTTACGGTGACAGTCAATACACCAGCCCATTGTCAGTGAAGAGCGTTGTTGTATCACTTCCATTTTTTCAATTTCACCGTGGCAATTCTGACACTCCAGACCACCAACATTAACGTGTTGAGCGTGGTTAAAATAAGCAAGATCCGGAAGATTGTGCACCCTTACCCATTCAATAGGCTGGTTGTTTTCAATAGAAGTATAAATTTTCTGGATTTCCGGAGATTCTTTTTTAATGACTCCATGACAGTTCATACAAATATTTGCAGAAGGAATATGTGCAGACTTTCCTCTGTTTACACCTGTATGGCAGTAGTTACAATCTATTTTATACTCACCTGCGTGTAGCTTATGTGAAAATGCAATTGGCTGTTTTGGAGCATAACCTTGCTGAACACCTACATTATAAGCGCCATCTATGGTAGCCTTAAGTACAAGCAGTACAAAAATCCAGATTGTTGCAGATCTTATGGCAGGATCACCAGCTATTCCTTTGAGTGTATTGCCTAGTCTTGCTATAAAGTCTCCTTTGTTAACAGTATCTGTTTCAGTACCCACCGCCTTGGAAAGCAAGGATACAATTACAAGCAAAACTCCCAGAACCAGTAACATAACAATTACAAGAGCAGCCAGTACAAGTACAAATAAATCAGAAGGCCCACCACCCTGCGCAGAAGCAGTACCACCAGAAGCACCACCTCCTGTTGCTGGTGCAGCCGCCGCCGGTGCAGCAGTACCAGCCTTATCCACATAAGCAAATATTCCTTTTATATCATCATCTGATAAATTGGGAAAACTTGTCATTTGTGCTTTGGCATACTCATTGTAAATTTTTACTGCATAAGGATCACCGGATGCAATTACAGCCTGAGAGTTGCGTACCCATTTTGACAACCAAGCAAAATCATGACGTGCACTTGCTCCTTTCAGACCAGGCCCTACAACCCGCTCTTCAGTTACAGCATGGCATTGCGCACAATTATTTTTAAACAAAGCTTCACCCTTTGCAGCATCGCCACCGCCTGCTCCTCCTGCCGGGGCTGCTCCGGCTGCCGCAGTACTATCTTGTGCATGCACCAAGACGGGTAAACTTAATAACATAGCTATTATTATAGCTACAAAAGTTTTTGAGTAATTTGAGAAGGAACAAAACGCAGCGTCCTTTCGAAATGGTATATACATAATCAACTATTCATTATTCTTCAACAGACAAAACTAGCTTACGATTTTTTATCCACAAAAGTATTTTGGCACTATTTTGACCCTCCAACTTATTTATAATTTGTCTAATTTAGGAGCTTTGTGTTAAATTAACATGATCTATATTAAAGCCTTATAATCAAGTACTTAAAAGGAAAAATGCCATTTGTAAAACGTATAGACCGTTTTTAACAAATGGCATTTATATGCTACTTTATATACGTTACAAGTATAATAACATACCTGCTTTTTGAGGTTCCGAGCGGATTCGAACCGCTGTACGAGGTTTTGCAGACCTCTGCCTAGCCACTCGGCCACGGAACCAGTTTGGATTAGCTGTTACCAGCAGTGATATCAGCTAATCCGGGTGCAAAAGTATCAAAATTTTTCGCTACTCCGCACTTATAATTATTTTTTTCCTTTCTTTTCGCTTTCTTCCATCTGTTCTTTCAAAGCAGACAATACGCTAAGGTCACCGAAAGTTGATTTTTCACCTTCCTTGCTGGAGCTTTCTGCTGGTGCAGCACTTTTTGCAGGAGCTGAAGCCTGCTTAGCTGGCTTATCTTCTTTCTTCTCCTCCGCTGCAGGTGCAGCTTTTACTTTGGAATGCGTAAGAACAATCTTTTTCTCATCTTTCAGGAATTCCAGAACGGTGAAGTCAAGGCTTTCACCTACTTCTGCAAATGTTCCGTCTTCTTTTGCAAGATTTTTGATTGCTGCTACACCTTCAATTCCGTATGGAAGTTCAAGTGTAGCAAATTTGTCGCCTTTTGCAACAATTGTGCTCTTATGAACAGATCCAACTTCAAAGATGGTTTCAAAAGTATCCCATGGATTTTCTTCCAGTTGTTTGTGACCTAGCGCAAGACGACGGTTTTCTGCGTCAAGTTCAAGAACGACAACTTCAAGTTCATCATTGACTTTTACAAAGTCTGAAGGATGTTTGATTTTCTTGGTCCATGAAAGGTCAGAAACGTGAACAAGGCCGTCTATACCTTCTTCAAGCTCGATGAACAAGCCGAAGTTTGTCAGATTACGAACAACACCTTTGTGACGCGTTCCGATTGCATATTTTTCTTTAAGCGAACCTTGTGTCCATGGATCTTCAGTCAGTTGTTTGATTCCAAGTGACATTTTGCGTTCCTGACGATCCAGTGTCAATACAACGGCACTGATTTCGTCATTTACGTTCATGAACTCCTGAGGATTGCGCAGGTGCTGAGACCATGACATTTCCGAAACGTGGATCAAACCTTCAACACCTGGTTTGATTTCAAGGAATGCGCCGTAATCAGCAACATTAACGATACGTCCTGTAACTTTTGATCCAACCTGAATTTCTTCATCCAAAGAATCCCAAGGATGTGACTGAAGTTGTTTAAGACCTAGTGAAATACGTTTTTTCTCTTCATCAAAGTCAAGAACAACTACGTTCAGTTTCTGATCCAGTGCCAGAAGGTCAGACGGGTGATTGATACGTCCCCATGAAATATCTGTAATGTGCAGCAGACCGTCAACACCACCAAGGTCGATGAACACACCGAAGTTGGTCATGTTCTTGATCACACCTTCCAGAACCTGGCCTTTTTCAAGATTGTTCAGGATTTGCTGACGTTGTGCTTCAAGATCTTTTTCAATCAGTATTTTGTGAGATACAACTACGTTATCATTCGCATAATTGATCTTAACCACTTTAACCTCCATGCGCTTTCCGACAAAAATATCGAAATCACGGATTGGCTTCACATCGATCTGTGAACCTGGCAAGAAAGCTTCAATGCCGAATATATCAACGATAAGACCACCTTTGGTTCTTCTTTTCACATTTGCATCAATAACCACATCCTCGTCAAATGACTTCTGGATATTATCCCATGCAGTTATTACTTTCGCCTTTTTGCGTGAAAGTACAAGCTGACCTTGTGCGTCTTCCTGGTTTTCTACGTAAACTTCTACTTCATCACCGATTTTCATTCCGGGCAAATCACGGAATTCGTTGGATGATACAATTCCATCAGATTTGAAACCGATGTTAAGGATCACTTCACGATCCGTAATACCAACTACAACACCTTTTACTACTTCTTTTTCCTGAACCGGAGAAAGCGTAGTTTCGTACATTTGTTCCAGACGGTCACGATCAGCGTTTGAATAACCTGTACCAAAACCTTTGTCTGCTGCTTTATCCCAATCGAAATCAGGAATTGGTTGATTTTGTATTTCCTTAGACATAAATAGGAATTATTGCTCTTTATACATCAGCTCCCGAGCTAAATAGCTGAAAATTAGTTAAAAAAGTTTTTTTTTGAAAAATCAGAGCGCAAAGGTACAATTTTTCCCAAATATTTTCGATAGGGAAAACATAAATTATGCAGAAAAGCAAAGCATTCGGATGAATGCTGCATGAAGGAAGCAAAGATAATCAGTAAGTTCTTTCTTTTACGCCCAGGTAAGGCAGCCATTCGTCATCTGCCAAACCGGAGAAGTCCCGGATAAACATCAGAAAAGAAGGGCGGAAAGGACGTTGGCGAAGCGGCATGCCCATTTCTTCCGGCGTATGATCGCCTTTTCTGGAATTGCAGCGTTTACAGGCTGTTGCAAGATTATCCCACGTTGTTTTACCGCCTCTCGATTTGGGAATTACATGATCCAGCGTCAGGTTATCGTGCGTTCCGCAATACTGACAGCGGTTGCCGTCCCGTTTGAAAAGGTTCTGCCGCGTCATCACAACTCCTCTGTACGGAATGTGAATGTAACGGTTAAGGCGGATAACGACCGGCATCGGATACTGGTCCTTAACAGTTCTCAAATATTGCTTCTGAGATTCGGCGAGCATTTCAGCCTTGTTCATGTAGACTAAAAGAAACGCCTTCGGAACTGTGCAAATACTTAACGCACTATAATCTTGATTAAGAACCAGTACTTTACCCATGAGCCCTTTAGGTGTTAATTCTGACAATATAAGAATTTTTCAGCATAAAAAACGCTCCAGAAATTCTATTATTATCAATAAACATCAGGCAATCTGCACCTTAGTAGCCTATACGCTCATTCTCGCGCTTTATGTCTTTTTCCTTGATAGAATCCCTTTTATCATAAAGCTTTTTCCCTTTTGCCAAGGCAATATGCAATTTTGCAAAACCGCGTTCACTGGTAAACAGTCTTACAGGAATTATGGTCAAACCCTGATCTTTGAGATTTTCTGTCAATTTCTTTTTTTCCCGCTTGGTAATTAGCAGCTTCCGATCGCGCATCGGATCGTGATTATAATGCGTTCCTTCCGTGTAGGGCGAGATATGCAGGCTCCGTATAAAAAGCTCTCCGTCCATAAATAGACAGTAAGCATCCTGAAAGTTTACTTTTCCCTGCCGTATGGATTTGATCTCGGTTCCGGTCAGCGCCATGCCAGCGGTAAATTCTTCAAGGAAAAAATATTCGAATGAAGCACGTCTGTTACGTATATCTACTTTTTTTACTATTTTTTCCGACATATTAGATTCTTTATTAGCCAAAGAGGCGCAAAATTAACTTTTTGCTAAAACTATACCAACAGATGAGATTTACACATAGCCGTCCTTTAAAGAACCTTGTCTTGCCGGCAATATTTTGTATGCTTGCTGTACATGTTGTAAAAGCGCAGGAGAACGAAAACGTGCGCAAGGCCGTAGATCTTTTGTTTGATGGAATGAGAACAGGCGATTCCACATTACTGCGAAAAGTTTTTAATCCTAATTCCTCACTGACTTCTTTTTCCAGAAATGAAAAAGATTCCGTTATCATTCACAAAAGTGATGCAGAGAGTTTTATTAAAGCAGCAGGAAAGCCGCACAAGGAAAAATGGGATGAAAGAATTTATGATGTGAAAATACTTATTGATGATATGATGGCCACTGTTTGGGCACCGTACAAATTTTATCTGGGCGATACATTTTCACATTGCGGTGTCAATGTATTTTCCATGATCAAGACTGCAAGCGGCTGGAAAATTTATGAAATAAAGGATACTCGCCGCAAAACAGAATGTCTCTGATCAAAATTTTACCATTTGCTTCCACGTGCCTTTGATACGGTTGTATTTGATTGTGCTTGGCAGTGCTTTCCACCAGTATTTGTTCATTTCCACAGCAAAGGACGGCTGCATGTAACAATTGATTGCACAGCCTTCACAAGCTGGCAGCTTGCCTTCCAGCGCCACCAGTTTTTGCACTTCGTCGGAATGGTACAGATCAAAAAGTTTTCCTTCAATGGCAAAGTCTTTTAATCCCAAATGGTAGCATGGCAGAACAAGCTTGTTTTCAGGAGAAATTACAATCGTTGTGCTTGCTGCCTTGCAAACCGGATCAGCAACTTTATTTCCGCCGTCAAGCCGCAACTGGATAAATGCTTCGTTGAGGTAAACATTTTTCTGCTTTCCCCACCATTTCAGTTCGTTCAGTGCTTCGGGAGAAAGACTGGAACCTACGTTATTGTATTCAAAAACAGGATTCAGAATCAAGATCAGGTTATTCGGCAGACAAACCTCTTCCCACATCTGACGTATTTTATGGACGTTGTCTTCAAATACGGTAAAAATAATGTCCGGCCTTTCGCCAAGTGCCTTGGCAACGGCAATGGATTCCATTACTTTATCAAAACATTTGACATTTCTTGACTTGTCATGCTCCTCGCGATCCGGAGAATCCAGAGAGAAATGGAGCATATCAACAAGCCCTTTCAGCTTTTCCGCATATTTTGGATAAAGCAGGCCGTTACTCGTAACGGTCGTTATCATGCCCTGTGACTTTGCTTCTTTCAGCAGTAAATCCAGTTGCCGGTGAAGCAAAGGCTCTCCGCCTGTAAAATCAATAACCTTTACACCGAGCTTTTTGAGGTCCCGGATATTTTCTCTCAGATTTTCAACGGTAATGTAAGGCGAAGGTTTTTCCCATATGTCACAGAAACTACATGATGCATTGCAGCGGTAGGTCACATAGTAATTGCAAAGGACAGGATGAGAAATCAAACGCATATCAACGTAGCATGGTAAGCAGGCTTGTTAGTTTATCCTTCAGATCTTTCCTGTCAACAATGAAGTCCAGAAATCCGTGCTCCAGAACGAACTCGGCACTCTGAAATCCTTTCGGAAGATCTTTGCCGATTGTTTCGCGGATCACACGCGGTCCTGCAAATCCGATCAATGCTTCCGGCTCGGAAATATTGAAGTCACCCAGCATTGCATAAGAAGCAGTTACACCTCCGGTTGTCGGATCGGTAAGTAAAGAAATATATGGAAGTTTTGCTTCGGATAATTGTGCAAGCCTCGCAGAAGTTTTAGCCATTTGCATCAGTGAAAATCCGGCTTCCATCATACGCGCCCCGCCTGATTTGGAAATCATCAGAAACGGAAGTTTGTTTTCCAGTGCATATGTAATGGCGCGTGCTATTTTTTCACCAACAACTGAACCCATTGATCCGCCAATGAAATTGAAATCCATACATGCGATCACAATTTCCAGATCGTTCATTTTCCCATAAGCCGAGCGTACAGCATCTTTCAAGCCTGTTTTCTGCATCGTTGACTTGATCCGGTCCGGATACGCTTTTGTATCGACAAACTGAAGCGGATCTGCGGAAGTCAGATTTTCATCCAGCTCGGTGAATTGATTTTCATCAAACAAAATGCTGAAATATACTTCCGATCCTACCTTTTCGTGATAGTTGCAATGCGGACAAGTAAAAGCATTTTGCTTATGTTCTCTGGTTGGTGTAATTTTTTTGCAATTGGGACATTGATACCATAAACCATCAGGCGCTTCGCGCTTCATTTCTGTTGGTGTATTAATGCCTTTCTCTTTCCGAATAAACCAGGACATATTATTCTGTGGGTTAATACTAATAAAAGCTTGAAAATTAAGCCGTTAATATATTTTCATAATGAATAAGAACCTCAAATATAACAATAATTGTTCGCTAAAGTGAAAGCACGACAATTATCGTTCATGTTATCTACTTCCATTTTTGTAGCATCCGGCTTTGTTTGAACAAATTTGGTCATAAATTGTTACTGAAACATAACTACTCACCCGGATAAACTATACCTGCTTTTACCAATAGCCTAGAAATGACTTTACCAACTTCTCCAATTGTGATTATTGTCGGGACAAACAGACCGAATTCCATGTCGCGAAAAATTGCCGAGTATTATCAGGACATTCTGAATCAGCTTCATGCGCCCAGCATAATTCTGGATCTTGTTAATCTTCCGCATGATTTTACCGTTTCCGCATTGTATGAGAATTCAGGAAAAAATGAAGAATTCAACAGCTTGAAATCACTTCTGGAGCAAACAGACAAATTCGTTTTTATTGTTCCGGAATATAACGGATCCTATCCGGGTGTGTTAAAAGCATTTATAGACGGGCTTCCTTATCCAAACAGTTTTTCAAACAAGAAAGCGGCGTTGGTCGGATTGTCTTCCAACATGCAAGGTGCTGCAATTGCCATGAGCCATTTAAACGATGTATTCAGCTATTTGGGCATGAATACGTTAGCGATGAGGGTGAAACTTGCACAAATTCGTAATCATTACAGTGACAAGGTTATTTCCAATGCATTATATAAAGAACTGCTGGAAATTCAGGCCGGACAACTAATTCATTTCTAAAACAAAAGAGAGCGCATTGCGCTCTCTTTATTATTTCAACCAATGTTGTTCCATTTCGCTGGCCGGAATGGCAGGTCTTTTCCAGAGCTCCACTCTGCTTCTGCGATAAGCCGGGCCTTCCAGATCCGAGTATTTAACAAGTCCGTCTCTAAAGGACTTGATCATTAATTCCAGATTTTCCGTTTCTTCATTCGACCAGTCTTTGTTCTCTTCGGTATGATGAGAAACAGATATGTTTTCCGGTCTGTATTCTATCGAAACAATATCTTCTTCAATAACGAGATCAATTGTGCTTGTGGGTGTATTTACTTCCAGTTCACTGGTCAGAACCAATTCCTGAGCAGGAGTATCCATCATGTTTTTGTTACCATAACTGAATTCTATAACCGGCTCGATTTTCTTTCCTTTGTTACCGTTTCTCAGTTCAATTCCCGGAATCGGAGATTCAATGCTGTCAAAGCCTGCCGCTACGATTGTTACCCTCAATTTATCCCCAAGAGAATCGTCTGTAATGGTCCCGAGCTTAAACATACGGGCTTCGCCTCCAACCTGTGAAAGGACATAACGCCAAATTTCGCGCTGCTCTTTCATCGTCGCCTCTTTTTTCTTGCTTGTAGCCAAAGTTACAAGTATGCGTTTTGCGCCACGAATGTCTCTGTCATTAAGCAATGGTGAATCCAGTGCTTCTCTGATGGCAGTCTGAGCACGATCCGCTCCGGTGGACTCGGATGTTCCCATAACGGATTGCCCGGCATTTTTCAGAACTTTTTCAACGTCTTTAAAGTCTGTATTGATATTTCCGTTTGTCGTAATGATTTCGGAAATACTTTTAACTGCATTCAAAAGAATTCCGTCTGCTTCGGCAAATGCCTGTGTCAGTGTCATATCTTCATACAGTTCTTCCAGCTTGTCGTTCAAGACGACGAGAACAGTATCGCTGTATTCCTTCAACTGCTCAATTCCTTCCAGTGCCTGTTCTTTTTTATCAAGTCCTTCCCAGGTGTAAGGCGCAGTCACAACGGCAACGGTAAGTTTACCCATTTCCTTGGCCAGCTGCGCAATCACCGGAGCAGCACCTGTTCCGGTTCCGCCGCCCATACCTGCGGTAATGAAGACCATTTGAATGGAACCTCCCAGCAAACCTTTGATTTCTTCAATTGTTTCCAGAGCGGCTTCTTTTCCCTTGGCTGCATCTGTGCCGGCACCAAGGCCCTGCGTCAGTGTTGCACCCAGTTGAATTTTTACAGGAACCGGACTATTGGCAAGAGCCTGGCGATCTGTGTTGCAAACGGCAAATTCCACATCCTTGATTTTATTCTCAAACATGTAGTTAACCGCATTACTTCCTCCTCCGCCAACTCCTATCACCTTGATGATTGCAGGCTCATTACGGCTTGTATCATTAGGTTGATCTTTTATGATTTCATTCACAATGTAGTCCTGATCTAAAGAGTGCAACAAGCTAGTATTCATAATTTCGACGTTGATAAGGTGCTACTTATGCTTTATATTTTCAATAGTCTCCCAGACTGTCATCTTTTTTACCGATAAGGCTGTTGATATTATCCCAAAAGCTTCCGCCGGATTTTTTTACCGGTTCTTTTACTTCCTTCGGTTTTTCTTTCTGGACAATACCCGTGTTGAAAGCAGTTGCCGGCTTGCATACGGATTTTACTCTGGGATCAATCGGTTTAAGGCCTGCCCATGCAAGCCCTATTGCTGTACTGAATGTCGAATTGCTTACTGCATCTGCCTTGGCGGTACGTTCCAGATTTTCCGGATAACCTACCCTGACAGACATATCCGTTACTTTTTCAAAAAGCACTTCTATTTCATCAATGTTTGCAGAACCACCCGTAAGTACAATGCCGCCAATAAGTTTGTCGAGGTACCCGGACTTTATAATTTCCGCATACACCATTGCAGCGATTTCTTTCAACCTTTCCTCAATAATCAGGGCTACATTTTTTTTCAGCACTTGTTTTGGCGGCCTGCCCGCCAGGAAATTCACAAGCACTTCAATATTCAAAGGAATATCAGCTGAAACAGCAGCTCCATACTCTTTCTTTAATTGTTCCGCATTTTCAAGCTGGATGCCGCAACCGATTGCCAGGTCACTGGTTATATGCCTGCCTCCGATTGGAAATGTTGCAATATGACGAATGATACGGTCCTGATAAATAATCAGATCCGTTGTATGATCACCGATATCGACCAGCGCAATGCCGGCTTTTATTTCATTATCTGTAAGAACCGCGAGACTTGTGGCAAGAGGGCCAAAAACCATTTTATCGCATTTGAGATTCTGATCCGCATCCGCCAGACTCTTTTTAGTACGCTGAATGGATTGGTTATTTGCGGATACAATCAGGAAATTTCCGCCCAGTTTGATTCCGGTTCTTCCTACAGGCTCGCGAACACCTACGGAATTATCCACGACAAATTCCATCGGCAACACATGCAGCACATCGTAATTGGGTTCGATCTTGGCCCGGTACATATCATCCACCAGCTGATCCACATCCCTTTGTGTCACTTCCTCACCCGAAGAAGCAGACGGACGTATAACACCATCGCTGTGAGAACTTATTTTTACCTGCGTACCTCCGAAGCTGACATTTACAACACCAATATCAAGATCTGACCGTAAGGATGCTTCTGACAATGCTTCTCTGATTGCACTTCCGACTTGTTTTATATTTTCAACAGAACCATTCACAACGGCTCCTGCAGGCACAGGAACTTCACTGAAACCTAAAATTTCAATATTGCTTTGGCGAGATCCTGATGATGTTCCCTGTGCAGCAACCACGGCTATTTTCGTGCTCCCGATATCTACTCCAACTACAATTTTGTCGTGTGCCATGCTGATGGTGAATTATTATTCACAAACTATTTGATCTTGAAATTTAACACTTATTCTTTTATATCTGCTCCAGTCCTGGCTTAGCACTTTTCCGTAAAACATTCTCAGTTTTTTGAACTTTGGCTCATAATTCTCTGCTGTACCAAATTCTATCTGCTGATCACCCAAAACGGTCAGAAAATGAATTTCACCATCTTTGTCAACGTCCAGCTGAGCTATTTGTGCTTTCCAGAAAGGATCTGTATTAAGAAAACGCAGCAGAGCCACCAGTGAAGCTCCCTTTTTTGTCTCTAGATTCTTAGGATTTTTGAAAAAGGGTCCGGAAACCAGCAAGGTTCTTGCTGAATAACTTTCTGAAAGTGGAAAAAAAACGCCTTCTTCATTGATATAGTAACCCGATGTATTTTGCAATTCTTCATTCTGAGAAGTCTGGATCCATCGTGCTAATGGCCTCTCCTGCTCAACTTTGACTACGATATTACCCTTTAAATCCCGAAATACCTGACATTTCTTTATCAATTTATTTCTACGAACGCGGCTCTCAAGATCATGCAGGGCTACATCGTCCAGTTTGTTACCCATCAGTGGGTCTCCTCCATTCTCTGTCACAAGCATTTGAACGTCCATCTGATTCAAAAAGCGCGTACCCGAATCACCCTGAATATCTATCACCAGATTTGTACATCGTTGATTACCAAGCTTATTTTCTGCCATACCTATGCCTATAACCGGCATAATGAGCCACAAACTACGTTTAAACAAAAGCCATGGATAGTCAAATTTACGTAACATCTTAGTAATATTAAAAATGCTTGCACTAATTATTCGTAAATGAATTGTTCAGCCAGTTTTTCACCGGTTCCACTAAAGTATCAATATCTCCGGCTCCAATTGTAACGACTATATCCGTTTTCAAATCAGCTAAAACATTAAGGACATCTTCTTTAGCTGCTAATTGTTTGTCTGCAATACTTACTTTTTCCAGCAGCATACCAGCATTTACGCCTTCTATCGGCAACTCTCTTGCAGGATATATTTCAAGCAAAATCAGCCTGTCTGCCAAGGACAGGCTTTCTGCGAACCCGTCTGCAAAATCGCGTGTTCTCGTAAAAAGATGCGGCTGAAAAATGGCCGTAACATGCCTTCCCGGATACAATCCTTTAACCGAAGACAAAAATGCCTGAATCTCTGCCGGATGATGCGCATAATCATCAATGTAAATGTGAGAACCATTTTCAACCTGATACTCAAAGCGTCTTTTTACACCTTTATAATTCTCGAGAGCCTCTTTAATTTTTTCCGGCTTCACACCCAGGTGCATAGCTACGGCACTGGCTGCAATGGAATTCTCGATGTTATGATACCCGGGAATTTTCATTGCTATACCGGCAATCTTTCCTTCCGGATGTTCCAGGTCAAAAACAAAACGGGCATTGCTGATGTGAATATTGGATGCATGATACTCACCGCTGTTCAGACCATAGGTAAAAACCTGTGCTTTGGTTGCAGATGCAATTTCAAGCCCGTTTTTCATAAATAATATGCCATTATCATCAATCTGCCCAACAAATTCACGAAAAGATTCCAGTACTGCTTCGTGCTTGCCATAAATATCCAGATGATCTGCGTCTGTGGACGTCACAATGGCGATTTCCGGAAAAAGGGTCAGAAAGGATCGGTCAAATTCATCTGCTTCGACTACACAAATTACTTCTTCCAAATGGTGAGTTGGCTCATTAAGCAGAAGGTTGGTACCATAATTCTGTGTAATCCCGCCCAGAAAAGCCGTGCTGTTGACATGGGCATGACGAAGAATATGCGCAACCAGGGATGAAGTAGTGGTTTTTCCGTGTGTTCCGGCCACACCGACGGTACGCAAGTTTCTGGTCAATAATCCCAGTACCTGCGATCTTTTCAGGATCAGGAAGTTTCCATCCCGGAAGTAATTCATTTGCTTGTGCTGAACAGGAACTGCAGGTGTATAGATAATCAGTGTCTGTGCCGAATCTTCTCTGAATGCAGCCGGAATAGTTTCAACTTCATCATCCAGATTAACTGCTATGTCTTCTTCAATCAATTTC
The DNA here is from genome assembly GCF_005860765.1 of Dyadobacter sediminis. Lineage (GTDB taxonomy): Bacteria > Bacteroidota > Bacteroidia > Cytophagales > Spirosomataceae > Dyadobacter > Dyadobacter sediminis. The sequence continues at coordinate 199,262 of NZ_VCEI01000029.1, forward strand.
TGGACCAGCGGAGTCAGTGTTTTGTCATACCCGGCAACATGAAAGCCATTGGCTTTAAACCATCTTGCCAGCGCGCTCATGCCGATACCGCCGATTCCTACAAAGTAAACATATTTCCAATCCGTCATTGAAGATGACATAAGCACTTAAATTTCTGATAATTATTTAAATTAATTTTAATACCTCCAGAGCTATATCGTTCGCAGCTGATGGCCTTGCCAGTTTTCTGATATTGGTTTTAAGTTCTTCCTGTTTGCCTATATCGCTCATCAATGCAAGCACATCCGGAATCAGATCTTCTTTCGCTCTGGAATCGCGGATAAGCAAAGCTGCCTGCTGCGATACGAGAGTCAAGGCATTTTTGGTTTGATGATCTTCGGATGCCAATGGATAAGGCACCAGAATTGCAGGCTTGGCCGCAAGGCACAGTTCGGAAACGGACAATGCGCCGGCCCTTGAAATGACTACATCCGAAACGGCATACGCCAGATCCATTTCATAGATAAACTCAAAAACCTTGATTTTATTGGTTTTAAGCTTTTCAACAGCTGCTTTGGCTGTATCAATATATGCTTTGCCCGTCTGCCACAAAACCTGATGCCCGGCTTCAATCAGCTTGCCTAAACCTGCATCTATACTCTCGTTTATAGACCTTGCACCCAGACTTCCGCCCATGATAAACAGCGTTTTGTCTGAATCCGACAAACCAAAATGAACTATTCCGGCTTTTCTTTTGGACGATACATCCACAATATCATTCCGGACAGGATTGCCTAAAAGCGCAATTTTCTCTTTTGGAAAGAATGCTTCCATTTCAGGATAAGCAACACAGATCTTTTTTGCCCTTTTAGCCAACAATTTGTTGGTAATTCCCGCATAGGAATTCTGTTCCTGAATCAGGGTGGGAATGCCGGCAAGTGAAGCCATCATCAGCAGAGGCCCGCTGGCAAATCCGCCAACCCCAACGGCTACATCCGGCCTGAAATCACGGATGATCTGCCTGGCTTTTGACAAGCTGTTAACGAGTTTGAAAGGGAACGCAAGGTTGTCGAGAGACAACTCTCTTTTGATGCCGACTATGGGCAAACCGACAATTTCATACCCTGCGCGCGGCACTTTTTCCATCTCCATTTTACCCAGTGCACCTACAAACAGCACTTCCAGATCAGGAACCTGCTGTTGTAATGCGTTTGCAATGGCAATAGCCGGATAAATATGTCCGCCCGTTCCGCCTCCGCTGATAATTACTCGTTTTGACATTTTTTAAATCCTTTTTTCTTCAAGCGTTTCTCCACGACTCACACTAAGGATCATTCCCATAGCAATACCTGTAAAAATCAGGGAAGTTCCCCCCTGACTGAAAAACGGCAATGTCTGACCGGTAACAGGAACCAGCCCGACCGTCACTGCCATTGCAGAAAACGCCTGACTAACCACAATAAATGTCAGGCCAGCTGACAGAAGTCCGCCGAAAGGCCTTTTTGTAGCTTCAATTGCTTTGAGTCCCCGGTACAAAAGGATCAGATAGAAAACAATCAGGATCGTGCCCCCGACTGTTCCGTATTCTTCAACGGCAACTGCGAAAATAAAGTCTTTTTGAGGTTCCGGAAGAAATCGCTTCTGTCTGCTTTTGGAAACACCTTCTCCGTATAAACCGCCACGCGCCATCGCCATGTAAGACTGCTGAGACTGGTAAACGACAACATCTTTATCAAAAAAAGTAGCAATTCTGCTCTGTGCCGTTCCCGAGCGTTGAGTAGAATTAAGAAGGATTGCAATCGTGGCAAAAAACACTAATCCAAGCGCCGTAAACAAGAGATAATGCAAAGGAACTTTTCCTACGAACATAAGTAAAAAACAAATGCCCGCAAGCATCACAGCCGTTGAGACATTACTGGTAAAAATCAGTCCGCATACGACACCGACCAATGCAAGCGGCTCCATAAAAAGCTCACGGGTGTTCCAGCCACCTTTGATATGACGTGCGAGGATAAGCGACAAATGTGCAATCAGAGCAACTTTTGCCCATTCGGATGGTTGAAATCGCTGCCCGATAATCGGAATTTCAATCCATCTGGCAGCATCATTTACAGACCGCCCGAAAAACATGGTAAAAATCAGCAGCAGAATAGAACTCCATACAGCCAGCCTTGTAAAATAGACAAACCGTATATAAGGAATCCGGTGCACAAAAAACATCACGACCAGGGAAACGACACACAACAGTACATGCTTGTAAAGATAATACTCCGTGTCCCCCCCCATCTGACTATACGCATCTTTAACACTCGCACTATATACTACTACAATACTCCACAGTAGCATGATAATGCATATTCCCCATATCCATGGATCACCTTTCAGATTCTTTGCAATCCATGCCTGCGTATCTTCCCTCGATTTTGTCAAAAAACTCATATTAACTGCCTGAAATGTGTGAAGCTGAAATACTATGAATGAACAAGATTTCTTACAGCAGCCTTGAACTTGTTACCCCGGTCTTCGTAATTCTGAAACAAATCGAAACTTGCACAGGCCGGTGAAAGCAAAACAACATCGCCCGGAACACTCCATTCCTGCGCTTTGTTCACTGCATTCTGGACATCCTGCGTGGTATATATATGTGCGACTATTCCCGTAAAATAGTCTCTAAGCTTTTCAAAATCTTTGCTTAAAATAATCAGCCCTTTGACCTTGTTTCGTACAAGTTCTTCAATCTGGCTGTAATCATTTCCTTTATCAACGCCTCCTGCAATCAAAATAACAGGTTGTTCAAAACTGCCCAAAGCATAAAATACGGAATCGACATTGGTTGCTTTGGAATCATTGATATAAGTCACCTCATGAATCGTTTCCACTTCTTCCAGCCTGTGCGGGGCATTCCGGAAAGAAAGCAATCCTTCACGTATGGCAACCGGGTTCAAGCCGCAAAGCTGGGCAATCGTTATTGCAGCAAGTGCATTTACCGCGTTGTGCGGGCCTTTTACAGGCAATTCTGCAAAATCCTCTTCAAACGATTTTCCGCTAACGTTCGAGATCAGTTTTCTGTTAAAGAAATACGCACCTTGTTCTGTTTCGCTTTCAAGAGAAACTGCCAGCATGGAAGAAGGAATATTTCTTTTCTCGATTTCTTTTCTGATTACTTCACTGTCCTGAAAATAAATAAAATGATCTTCCGCTGTCTGGTTACGAATGATATTGAATTTGGAATCAATGTAGTTTTGAAAATTATAATCATACCGGTCCAGATGATCCGGCGTAATATTGAGCAGAACGGCCATATGCGGCCGGAAATGAATGATATTGTCCAGCTGAAAACTGCTTATTTCCAGAACGTAATATTCATAATCTTTTTCAGCAACCTGCCATGCAAAGCTATCGCCGATATTGCCTGCAAGTCCGACATGAAGGCCTGCATTCTTTAATAAATGATAAGCAAGAAGCGTAGTAGTAGTTTTACCGTTGCTGCCGGTAATCGCTATTATTTTTGCATCGGTATAGCCGGAAGCAAATTCAATTTCAGAAATAACAGGAATTTCTTTTTCCTTCAATGCCCGGATTAAAGGCACCGTATCCGGAATTCCCGGACTTTTAATGACCAGATCTGCATCAAAAATCCTTGCTTCAGAATGGATTCCCTGTTCGAAAGGTATATTTTCACGGGTCAGAATGTCACTGTATTTCTGGTGCAATTGGCTGCGATCTGATAAAAACACATCAAAACCTTTATTTCTGGCCAGAATTGCAGCTCCGACTCCGCTTTCTCCTCCACCCAAAACAATAACCTTTTTTTGCACAAGAATTTATTTAATCGTTAAAGACAATCATCCGATACGAAGGTAAATCTTTTAAAGAAAATTTTTTTTACTCTTGTCGAATAACTATAATAAAAAAGAGACGCATGTGCATGCGCCTCTTTTTCCCGATTTATTTTTGCCCGGAAACTTTTTTGATGTATGTCTTTAAATAGTTTGAGTTACTGAATTTTAAAAAGTTCCGTTCCGGAAATTCTTAACTCAAATAGTATTATTTAAAAGTGTATAAAAAGCCGATGCTCAGTGCTTGTGCAAACTGGACTTTCCGGCTTTGATCTTCATCATAAACGATGATAGCGCCCAGATTGGCATTGATGTATTTGTTTACTTTTGCTGTAAACATGGCATCAAGCCGGTTATCCGTATTAAAAGGCTTTGCAAAGCCGGAAAACAGCTGATACCTGAATTTCAGGTTTACATTTTTAGCAAGGTCTTTGTCGAAATTGGCAACAATCTGTAATAATGCAGCTTCATTCCTTAATCTTTTTCCGATTGGAACACCATAATTTTGTTGATCCGGCGTGTTGACGTATAAATATCTGTCCATAACGATGGTTTGACGAAGTGCGCCGGGCGCAAAATCAATAAAGAAATAAGAAGCGGGCCGGAACTCAATACCGATTGCCTCGGTTACATAGGCCGGCGAAAACAATCCGGAAACTTTTCTTTTGAAGAAAACAGAATCTGTTGCTGACGAATAATTGTAGCCCGGCGAGAATTGGGAAAGAAAATTGATGTTTGTAAACAAGCTCCATTTCGCAGTCAGTTCACGGTTATACTTTGTATCAAAGAAAATCCTGTCCGCATTTTTACGGCTTTCCTGTCCTTTGTTCCTGACAATGCCGTATTGCGACTGAAAATCGTTCCGCCATGCATTCCGGCCTGATTTCTTTTCTTTCAATGCATTGAAAAACAGCCCAACGGCAACCGAGTTTACGCCTCCACCCGTCCAGTTCGAGCTGAAAGATCCCTGATTTAAGTTCGCACCAAACTCAATTTTCTGCCATATGGTATCTTTTTGTAATTTAAGTTTTGCAAGGTTAACAGGATTGGTAAAATCAACAATACGTTGCGAATATCCGGGTAAGACTGCAGCAATCAGAATTAAAAGAAAAAGAAAGCTGCTACGAAATTCCTCACTCATTTACTTTAATATTAGTGAACATGCCTGCCTAACAAAATCATATGGCCGGTTAAATTTCAATGCCATAATTCTGTAAACAATTGTAAAATTAGTTACATCAAACAGCTAAAATAAAACATTTTCACCTACTTTTTAAAGTTATTCATTGAAAGAGGAGTGCTTCGTAATACTTTCTTTTCAGCTTTTCGCGTGATCGCATCAGCCGCATTTTTACAGCACTTTCGGTCAGCTTGAATGTTTTTGCAATGTCCCGGATGCTCAGATCGTCCATATATTTCATGAACAACAACGCTTTATCATCCAGAGTCAGCTGGTCCAGAGCATGTTTGAGGCTTTGCATATTTACTTCATCTGCTTCAAAGACGGCCAGTATATCATAGTCATCAACGAGATCGGCTGTTTCTTCGTACACAGTCACAACCCTCTTTTTGTTGGAGCGCAGCAGATCCATACAGTGGTTGTAAGTAATTGAAAACAGCCAAGTTGAGAATTTGGCATCTTCCTTAAACGTATCCATTTTGAATATCAGTTTAAGAAAAACATCATGGGTAAGATCTTCGGCCTTGGAAGCGTCCTTGATCAGGGAAAGGCACTTTTGATACACTTTAAAGGAGTATCTTTCATAAAGCTTTTCAAAATAACGATTGTCCTGCGATTCGAGGAAAAGCTTGACTAACTCTTCATCCGTTGAATTATGCCGTGCATAATTATCTAATTGGGATTTAACCATTCTGATTTCACAATGTCGCCGATAGTGTGTGTTCAAAAAATTAACCGGAATTAATTTTTTGTAAATATTAAAAAACAACGCCTGGTATACAAGCAGATACCAGGCGTTGTCAATATTATTTTGTTATGCGCAATTACTATGCACCAATTGCTACACGCTTGAAGGATTTAACCGTAAGTCCTTTTGCAGTTTTTTCTAGTAACTGGCGGATGGTTAATGAAGAATCTTTTACAAATTCCTGGTTCAAAAGTGTATTGTCTTTGTAGAACTTCTGAAGTTTTCCCTGAGCAATTTTCTCAAGCATTGCTTCCGGCTTGCCTTCTGCTCTTGCCTGCTCTTTTCCGACTTCGATTTCACGTTCAACCGTTACAGAATCCACTTCATCTTTATCCAGTGCAATCGGCTTCATCGCGGCAATCTGCATGGCAACGTCCTTACCAAGTTCGTTAACATCAGTTCCGTTTACTCCGGTAAATGCGACAAGCACACCCAGTTTGCCATTGGAGTGGATGTATGGAACAACCTGATCAGCCGTAACATTTTCGTAAGCAGTAATTTCGAGTTTTTCACCCAGTTTGCCTACAAGGTCAACGATATGCTCGCTTACCGGACGGCCATCGGCCAATGTAGCGGACAATAAAGCTTCTTTATCCGCAATGTTATCAGCTACGGCTTTATCCAAAATGCTTTGTGCAAGATTTTTGAAATCCTCAACATTGGAAACAGGTTCCGTTTCACAGGCCAGAGCGATCAGTTTTCCGTTTGTTCCGTCTTCACTGATTTTTACGAGTACAGTTCCTTCTGAAACAGCGTTATCTGCGCGCTTTGCAGCTACTTTCTGACCTTGTTTACGTAGGATATCAACAGCATTGTCAAAATCGCCATCAGCTTCCTGAAGTGCTTTTTTGCAATCCATCATGCCCGCGCCAGTCATCTGGCGGAGTTTGTTTACGTCTTGAGCGGTAATTGCCATGATTTGGTTAAATATGATTTATTAATGTTTGATAGAAAAGACCGGAGTTACCCATTTTTGAACAGCTCTGATCAGTTTCCGGTTGAATTAAAAAAACTGTAGCCCATAGCAAAAAGGCTATGGGCTACTTTTATCTGTTCAGACAGGAAAGGTTGCTGGAACCAAGTCCATATCGCCCTGATTATTCTTCAGTATTTTCAGCTACGCTTGTTTCTTCAGCCGCATTTGTTTCAACAGCTATTTGCGTACGAAGTGCAGGGGCTGCTTCTTCATTGCCTCTGTCCACCTGACGTTTAGCTTCTTCTTCCTCTACAAGGCGCTGATCGTCTTTATCTTGCTTGCGTTCCATCAAACCTTCCTCGATCGCTTTTCCGATTGCCAGTGTGATCAATGAAATTGCTTTGTAAGCATCGTCATTGCTCGGAATAGGAAAATCAACCAGTTCAGGATTTGAATTTGTATCGCAGATTGCAAAAATTGGAATGTTCAGTCTTTTTGCTTCTGCAACCGCAATGTGCTCGCGTTTTACATCAACGATGAAAAGTGCGGCAGGAAGACGAGTAAGGTCAGCTACACCACCTAGTACTCTTTCCAGCTTGTCCTTTTCACGTGTAAGCATCAGGCGTTCTCTCTTCGCTATGTTGTTAACCGTGGTTTCGTCTTTCAGCATCTTCTCAAGAGTCTGCATTTTTTTCAAAGACTTGCGAATTGTGCCAAAGTTTGTAAGCATACCACCTAACCAACGATCAGTTACATAAGGCATTTTAAGGCGTTTTGCCTCTTCCGTTACGATTTCCTGCGCTTGTTTTTTAGTAGCAACAAACATGATCTTACGTCCTGAACGAACGATCTGCTTCAGTGCGGCTTCTGCCTGATCGATGCAGTTAAGGGTTTTGTTCAGGTCAATGATGTGGATTCCGTTTTTCTCCATGAAGATGTATGGAGCCATACGTGGATCCCACTTGCGGGTAAGGTGACCAAAGTGTACACCTGCATCCAATAGTTCTTTATATTCTATTTGTGCCATTACAGATTAATGTTTTGAAAAAATGTCTTAATGAAATTACGCAGCACAGCACATCGGGCACGATAAGTACTGTCTGGACATTTGCATATTAACGTTTCGAGAACTGGAATCTCTTACGAGCCTTAGCACGGCCGTATTTCTTACGTTCCACCATACGCGGGTCACGTGTAAGAAATCCTTCTTTTTTCAAAGCGCCACGGAATTCTCCGTTATATTCGCAAAGTGCACGGGAAACTGCCATACGGATTGCTTCTGCCTGACCCGTAATTCCGCCGCCTCTTACATTTACTTTAAGATCGTAACCATTTCCTCCGCTGATCACAGCAAAAGGTTGCTGAAGAACAATCTGGTGAACTTCAAATGGAAAGTATTCTTTGTAATCGCGTCCGTTTACTTTGATATCTCCTTTACCCGGCGTCATGTAGATACGGGCTACGGCTGTTTTTCTTCTGCCTATTGTGTTGATCACTTCCATGAATTACAACTTGATTTCTTTTGGTTGCTGAGCGCTGTGCGGGTGTGTTGCATCAGCATAAACAAACAGATTTGTAAATAAACGACGTCCCAAACGGTTCTTTGGAAGCATGCCTCTTACGGCTTTCTCGATTACACGACCCGGGTGTTTTTCGAGCAACTCGCGAGGAGTCTGAAAACGCTGACCTCCTGGATAACCTGTATGGCGAACATAAATCTTGTCCGTCATTTTCTTTCCTGTCAACTTGATTTTATCGGCGTTGATAATGATAACATTATCACCACAGTCCACATGAGGAGTGTAACTTGCCTTGTGTTTGCCTCTGATAATTTTCGCAACTTCACTGGCCAGACGACCTAAAATTGCATCCTGAGCATCCACAACAACCCACTCCTTGTTCACTGTGTTTTTGTTCGCCGAGATGGTTTTGTAGCTTAACGTATCCACGATTAACAAAAATTTTAATTGATTTTCAATATATTACACTGTAACAAGACAGTCCATCGCAAAATGGGAGTGCAAATATAGAGTTTAACAAATTGAATTACAAGTATGTTAAGAAATTCTGTCAAACCATAGTGCCGCAAATGCTTACTTTCCCGGCCAGATTACCTTTTCAAAAACCCAAATTACATGTGCAGACTTTACAGCAGTCCTGAACCAAAAACTTCCTTAACCTTTATGAAACCGTTCACTGTCATTCTTTTTCTGATGCTATGCAGCGTTCCTGCAAAATCGCAAGGCTTTGAAATGCTGTCCTTCAAACCGCTTTTCAATGGCAAAAACCTGAAAGGCTGGATTGATGTAAATACTTCCAAAGAAACCTGGAAAGTGAAAAAAGGTACGCTTGTATGTTCCGGAAAACCGATCGGTGTCATGCGTACAGAAAGGCAGTACGAGAATTTCATTCTGGAAATTGAATGGAAACACATGGAGGCAGGCGGCAATTCAGGCGTTTTTGTATGGAGCGAAGGTACGCCTTTTGAAAATGACCCGTTAACAAAAGCCATCGAAGTACAAATGCTAGAACTGGACTGGGCCAATCAGCATAATGCAACGGATGCTTATGTGCATGGCGAACTGTTCCCGACGATGGGCATGAAAGCCATTCCTGATAATCCAAGAGGAACCCGCAGCAAATCCATTGAAAAAAGATGCTAGGGCAAAGGTGAATGGAACAAATACGTCGTCGTATGCGTGGACGGAATGGTAAAATTATCCGTTAATGGAAAATTTGTAAACGGGCTGCGCGGTTCCGAACGCAAAAGAGGTTACATATGCCTTGAAGCAGAAGGCGCCGAAATCCATTTTCGCAATATCCGGATTCTCGAACTGCCGGACGGTGTAACAAGCCCGGAACAAATTGCTCCGTTGGTAAATTGATTTGCAAAATTGATTTTCTGATCTAACTTAGAGCTGTTATAAACCCTTTTACATGAAAATCTCCTTTGTTGGTTCAGGAAATGTCGCCTGGCACCTTGCTCAGGCTTTTGAAGATGCCGGTCACTGGATTTGCGAAGTTTACAGCCGTGACACCCAAAAAGCCCGTCAGCTTGCTTCATATTTGTATGACACCGACATTCAGCCGGACCTTAATTTCTCTGAAAGTGAAGCGGAACTGATCGTCATTGCCGTAAGCGACGATACCATCGAAAGCATCATTGAACGCATTGTGCTGCCCGAAGGCGTTATCCTTGTTCATACTTCCGGAACCCGTTCCCTGGCGGAATTTCAGAAACTGGTTGAGATTTACAGCGATGTATACGTTCACACCGGCGTTTTTTACCCGCTTCAAACTTTTACAAAAGAGGTGGAGATGGACTATAAAGAACTGCCTTTTTGCATTGAGTCCAAAAACGAACTTATTGAAAACAAGCTTATTCAACTGGCGCAGACAGTAAGCAACAATGTAAACCGGATGGATTCGGATGAAAGGTTCATACTGCATGTCGCGGCCGTTTTTGCAAGCAACTTCACCAATCATCTCCTGACCATTTCTCATTGCCTGCTGGAAAAAGAACAACTGAAATTCGATCTGCTTAAACCACTTATTCAGACAACATTCCGGAAAGCATTAGAATCGGACGATCCGTCACTCGGACAAACCGGCCCTGCAAAGCGTGGCGACTGGAAAACCACCGGAAGGCATCTGGAATATCTGCAGGAAACCGATGAGGACTGGACTGAAATTTACAGGCTTCTTACCGATAAAATCAGGAATTTCTATATTTCTAAATGATCCTAAGGCTGCGGTCCGGAAAAAAGTTAGGCTATCTTTGCAGAATTCATCATTTGGTTGGTCATGGATTCTACATTAACGGATCGCTTCAGGCGCATTACTACTTTTATATTTGATATCGATGGCGTCATGACGGACGGAAGCGTTATTGCGCTTGAAACCGGTGAACAGCCGCGTACTTTTAATGTCAGAGACGGCTATGGTATCAACCGTGCCGTCAGACTTGGTTACCGCGTTGCAATTATTTCTGCCCAAAATCAGGTTGGTGTTCGCAAGCGTCTCGAATATCTTGGCGTTACGGATATTTTCATAGGAACTTCTCCGGATGGAAAATTGCCGATTTTTAAAAAATACCTCGCAGAAACCGGCATTACTGAAGATGAAATTGTTTTCATGGGCGATGACCTGCCCGACTATGAAGTAATGCAGACCGGTGTTCTCAAAGCTTGTCCGGCTGATTCTGTTGATGAAATTCTTGAACTTGCCGATTACATTTCTTCGAAAAATGGCGGTCACGGCGCAGTCCGCGATCTGATCGAACAGGTGATGAAAGCGCAGGGCAGATGGATGACATGGTTTGATCAGGCAAAGTAAGCAGCAATTGAAAGCGGATTAGTGGAAAAAAAGCGTTACTTCCCAAACCTGAACGGCATACGCTGCATTGCAGCTTTTCTGGTCATTTTCCATCATCTGGAACAGGCCAAGCATGCAATGGGAATTTATAATTTGTACGAAATTGCTCTTGTTCAGCATGCCGGACGACTTGGGGTCGGGCTTTTCTTTGTGCTGAGCGGTTTCCTGATCACCTATTTGCTGCTGGAAGAAAAAGGCCGGTTTGGAAATGTGGATACAGGAAAATTTTACCTGCGCAGGGTTTTCCGGATCTGGCCAATCTATTTTCTGATCGTCTTCTTGTCCTTTTTTGTATTTCCGCACATTGATTTACTTGCTTTTCCCGGAACAGACGAAAAACTGCAAACCCACGTTACCGAACGCCTCACCCTGCTTTTCCTCGTGTTGCCCAACTTTGCTTTTGTGCTTTACGATCTTCCTTACTGGTGCGCGCAAACATGGTCAATCGGCGTGGAGGAGCAATTTTACTACTTATGGCCATGGCTGATCAAATATCCCAAAAAGCGCATTTTTATCCTGCTGCTGTTTCTGGCAATTACTGCAGGGCTTTTGTATCTGGGATTACAGCTTGTGCATGTTCCTGAACAAACGCAAAATGCCATGATCAGTACATTTCTGGGTCAGTTCAGAATACAGACCATGGCGTTGGGCGGATTTTGCGCATGGCTTGTCTACAATCGCAAAATGCGCTTTCTGGAATTTATTTTCAGAAAAGACATCCAGATTGCAGCTTATGGTATGCTTGCCGTTCTGTTCTTTTCAGGACTTCATTTTTTCGGTTTTCTGGAAGTTTACGCCTTTTTCTTTGCCTTTTTTGTGCTGAATGTTTCCTGCAATAAAAACACGATTGTGAGTCTGGAAAATCCGGTTATGAATCATCTCGGTAAAATATCGTACGGACTTTACATTTATCATGTTTTCGTCATTGTTCTAATCATCAACTTTTCAAAGCGCTATTTTCCTGATTTTACCGGAATTTATTATCAGATCGGGCTGTATATTTTAAGCTTTGCCGGATCTGTTCTGGTCGCTTCATTTTCTTATTTTTTCCTTGAAAAACCGTTGCTGGCATTTAAAGACAAACGGTTCGGACGTTGAATTCAGAATGCATTCTTGTTTACATCCGGAAGCTGTGACATCGTATAAAATTTCAGATTCCGGCGTTGGGCTTCTTTAAGGATTTTTTCTAAAAAACGTACATCAAATCCATATTCTCCGTTTTGCGGCGCCGAATGCAAAGGCGCATGCCCGAACAGCATTAAAGCCGAATTGGTCTGCTTTGCTTTTTCAATGGCTTCATTCATTTCTTCTTCCTTCAACTCGGCGTCCGTATCAATCAGAAGGGCGTCCACTTTCCGCTCATGCCCGAAAGGATAAAATATCCAGCTCATGATTCTTGGAGCCAGCGTATAAACCGGAATCCCGTATAATTTCCGCCTGGAAATGGCCACGTCCCGAAGTATCTTAAAACCATTGGCAAACAAAACAGAATCCGCTTCATCATTATGATTGCCGCCCGGATGTGCATAGGATTTCGGGTAAAAGCCGGCTTCCGATAAATAGTTCAGACCGGGAAAAAGCTCCGTTTCAGCAAACTTTTGCGGACCCAGTGATGCAATAAGTTCCGTAGACTTCCCATGAATGGTTCCGTGAAAGCCAATTTCATGACCGTCTTCCTGCAATGCTTTTAATTGACGGATTTCTTCTTCCGTCAGGCTTTTTCCACAGGTAATAAAAAAAGTAACCTTTGCATTGTATTTCCGGAACAAAGGCCGCAAATCATGCCATTCATTGATAAAATGATCATCAAAAGAAATGGCTATTCCACTGTTTTCATGATTTTCCGAACTTTCCCGGCAGGAAATCAGAAATATGCTCATGAACAAAAAACTTGTTTTCCAGAAATACAGGAACCCTGGCCTTGTCGTTGAATATTCCAATACTTAGCGGACGAAATGTTAATTTCGCTAAATTAATTACACAAAATGAAAATTCTCCATACCGCCGACTGGCATATCGGCAAAAAGCTTGACAACCATTCCCGGCTCGATGAACAAAGGCTTGTACTGGATGAAATATGCGCTATTGCAGAGCAGGAAATGGTGGATGCCGTCATTGTTGCCGGAGATCTGTTTGATAACTTCAATCCTTCTTCCGAAGCCACCGAATTACTGTACAGCACTTTGCACCGGCTTTCTGCCAATGGAAGCAGGGCTGTTGTGGCCATCGCCGGCAATCACGATTCACCCGAACGCATTCAGGTTCCGGATGCGCTGGCAAAAGTCTGCGGAATTATTTTTGTCGGCTTTCCGAATACAGAAATCCTGCCGTTTTGCACACAAGGAAAAGTGGAAATCATGCGTTCGGCAAAAGGATTTATAGAACTCAAACTGCCCAATTCCGATATTCCGCTCCGGATCATACACACGCCTTATGCAAATGAACAGCGTCTTAAAACTTTTCTGGGTACCGAAGATTCGGAAGAAGCGTTAAGAATCCATCTTCAGAATCACTGGCAGGAATTGGCTGATCAGTATTTTGATAATAAAGGCTTTAATCTGCTGACCACGCATTTGTTTGTCATGCAGAAAGGCGAACCGATGCCGGAAGAACCCGATGACGAACGCCCGATTCTTCATATCGGAGGTGCGCAGGCCATTTACACAGACAACTTCCCGAAAGAAGTTCATTATGTCGCGCTCGGACATTTGCACCGTTATCATGTCATTTCGCAAAATCCTGCTCCGGTTATTTATTCGAGCAGCCCGCTTGCTTACAGTTTTTCCGAAGCAAATCAGTCCAAATACGTCATTATAATAGAAGCAGAAGCTGGATTACTGGCCGGTTACAGACCGATTGAACTGCAGAAAGGCAAGAAGCTGCGAAGAAAAAGTTTTCAGGATATTGAAGAAGCCATTGTCTGGCTGAAAGAAAATCCGGAAGATCTGGTGGAATTAACCATTGTTTCGGATCATTATCTGGAAGCGGCGGACAAGAAGCGGCTGACAGAAGCACATTCCGGATTAATCCAGATTATTCCGCAGATCAGGAAAGAAGAACTTTCCGATTCGGCATCTCAAATTGACTTGTCGCTAAGCGTTGAAAAATTGTTTCTTGAGTATTTCAAGAATAAAAACAAAGGCCAGGAACCTTCGGAAGGTTTGATGGAAGTGTTCAGGGAAGTTCTGGGAAGCGAAGAAGATTAGGATCAGAAGACAAAAAGCCTGAAAGCTGTCCGGAATGCAGGCAACTTTCAGGCTATATTTATATTAGAAAGCTTAACTCGCTCTTTTCAGTTTTGCTTCAATGGTTTGCTGGGTATGCGGCACAATTCTCAGCCTTTCTTTCGGGATCAGTTTTCCGGTATCGATGCAAATTCCGTAGGTTCCGTTTTTAATCCTGACCAAAGCATTTTCCAGCTGAATGGAATACTTCTGAAGTCTGGCAGCTAACTGGCTCAGGTTTTCGCGCTCACTGGCATCGGCGCCGTCTTCCACAAGCTTGGCAGAACCCGCAGTAACATCTGTACCGCTGTCATTTTTTTTACTCAAACCTCCTTTGATATAATTCAGCTCGCTCATTGTCGCCTGCAATTTTCCGCGAATGAGCTCTTCAAATTCCTTCAATTCTTCTTCGGAATATCTTGTACGTTCTTCTTGCATAATCTTAATTGAATTTGTTATCAGTATGAAGGAGCGTTTTAAAATACAAAAGTACTAGTATTCTGTTTATTTCGAAATAGTATTTTATCAATATAGCTTTCTATTCTGAAAGTAACTGTAAAATTTGCTCAAACCGCTATAAAGTAACAAAGCCATAACCTTTACGGTTATGGCTTTACTTAAATATTTAGCGAACTACTTGTACAAAACCGATTTTACGGCTTCAATGACACGCTTTGTGCTTGGCAGGATTTCCTCAATCAATGTGGGCGCGTACGGAAGCGGTACATCGCGGTTTGTAACCCGGATCACCGGCGCATCCATATAGTCAAATGCATGACGCTGAATATGATAAGTGATTTCTGTGGATATCGAAGCCAGCGGCCAGGCCTCTTCCACGACTACGCAGCGGTTGGTTTTTTTCACCGATTCAATGACTGCAGCATAATCGATCGGACGAACGGTTCTGAGGTCCAGAACTTCTACATCAATGCCTTCTTTTTCCAGCTGAAGTACGGCCGGCATCACTACTCTCGGGATCATTTTACCAAATGAAACAATGGTTACATCTTTACCCGGACGTTTGATGTCGGCTTTTCCGAGCGGAATCAGATATTCTTCCTCCGGAATCATCATTTTATCGCCGTACATTACTTCCGATTCCATGAAAATAACCGGGTTATTGTCGCGGATCGAAGATTTCAGAAGCCCTTTTGCATCATACGGATTGGAAGGAACCACTACTTTCAGGCCGGGCGTATTTGCAAACCAGTTCTCGAAGTTCTGCGAGTGCTGCGCTCCAAGCTGTCCTGCATTACCCGTCGGTCCACGAAAAACGATCGGACAGCCATATTGGCCGGCCGACATGGAAAGAATTTTGGCCGCACTGTTGATAATCTGGTCAATGGCAACCAGAGAAAAGTTGAAAGTCATGAATTCAACGATCGGGCGAAGTCCGTTACCGGCTGCTCCTACTGCAATCCCGGCAAAGCCAAGCTCCGCAATAGGCGTATCGATGACACGATCAGGTCCGAATTCATCCAACATTCCCTGACTGGCTTTGTAAGCGCCGTTATATTCCGCAACCTCTTCGCCCATAAGAAATATACTTTTGTCAAGGCGCATCTCTTCCGACATGGCGTCGCGAATGGCATCTCTGAATGCTAATTCTTTCATCCGTAATTTTATAATTATTTAATTCTAGAAGAAACCATCACAAAATTCTCATATCCGAAAGGATATAAACCTGTGCGGTTCATTAAAACAGGTTTGTATGCTTATTTCAAAAATGATCTGGTAAAATTAGAGAAACAAGGCCAATTCTCAAATCTTTACGGTAAGCATTCCGATAAAATGGAATTAAATACGCAACTTATTATCTGCTATAAAGGAATTACATCCACTTCCACCGAAAGCGTGTGTTTGCCATAACTGAAAATAATGCCTTTCAGCGGCGGAACGTCGTTGTAATCACGGCCCCAGGCTGTGACAATATGCCTCTCTCCGGGCACCACATTATTGGTCGGATCAAAATCGCACCAGCCGTAATCCGGAATGTAAACCGAAATCCATGCATGCGAAGCGTCTGATCCCTGCATTTTCTGCTTTCCGGGCGGCGGCAGCGTTTCCAGATAACCGCTTACATACCGTGCTGCAAACCCGAAACTCCGGATGCATGCAATGGCCAGATGCGAAAAATCCTGACAAACGCCTTTTCTGGCGGCAAGCACATCTTTGATCGGCGTATGGATCGTGGTAAAATCAGAAACAAATTTGAATTCGGTATAGATTTTCCTGCATAAATGCTGCACGCATTCATAAAGCGGCTTGTCGTCCAGAAAACATTCCTGTGCAAAATCCATTATTTCCTGATCCCATTTCACAAACGGGCTTGGAAGAATATATTCCAGAAAAGCGATTTTCAGCGACCGCTCGTTCAGCATGCGGTTTCTGGCTTCTCGGCAGGTCACTACGGAAGGAATGAACAAAGATCCGGTCATTTCGCTCTGTCTTTCTACCATTCCGGTCGTGAGCACAGTCAGTTTTTTATGCGGGGAATGCAGCGAAAAATAATGCGTTTTGTTGCCGTAAAAATCGGTTCTTTCAAAAATCTGACTAGGTTCCGGCGTTACTTCTATCCTGAATTCCGTGCATAGCTGATCCGGCAAAGTTCTGGGCGTAAGGCATAGCAAGCTGTGGTAATTGCTTACCGGCTCGGCATACCTGTATTCTGTTTTATGGATCAGCTTATATTTCATCCTTATTGTAATCCACAGGTTCGAAAAAAGAATGATGCATGATGGTATGGCTGAAATACATGTTGGTCAGGTTAACGGAAACGGAGCTGATCAGCCTGGATACTTCTGACAACAGTTCAAAAAGCTCCGACCTGTCTGATTTTCCATTGCTTTTGCTGAGAGCGGGAATGTCTGCAAGCTTGATTAAAGTTGAAGCTTGCAATACGTATTTCTGTGCGTCGTTCAGCCGTTCTCCGCGTGTAGTGGACGGCAGTCGGCCAAGATTGCTTTTCAGTTCGTCCAGCATATACACCAGTGAAAACGGCAATGTTTTTTCCAGCAGAATCATATCCAGCATGGCTTCCACGCTCAGATGTGATTTGTATATCTGACGGTAACTGACCAGCAGATGATGATTGATCAGCGTTGCTTCAATCAGCTCGTTCTCAACTCCCGACGAATTTTTTACACCAAAGTTGGATTGTATCACACTGATTCTTGATAAAATCCGCTCGATCAGTTTTCCGGTTTCAAGCAGTAAAAAACTGTTATCCCTCGGCATGCTTTCAGCAATGATGCCCAAGAAGGTGAACATGTTATTGAACAATCCGTCCAGCGTTTTCTGAATGTTGTTGCTGTTCATATGACCGGCATTCCTGATTTCCTGAAAACCGTTATCAATCAGATCCACAATGCGCCATGTTTCCATGTTCCATTGATTTCGTACGGCGCTTACGGCATTCAGAAACGAACTGATGCTGGATGCAATGCTTCCCGGACGGTTTGTATTTGAAACAAGGTCAATAATTTCCTTATATGGGTCAGACATCCGTTCTTCCTCTTCCAGAAAACCCGGATAAGTTGCAGAAAGATGCGTTAAGGACTGAAGGAGAATTTTGATATGTTCCTGTTTTGCCGAGCCGCCAAAGTTCCGGTCCAGGTTAAGCACATTGATCGTAATGTTCATAAATTTAATCACAGCCATTGTCCGCTCGCAGTAACGGCCAATCCAGAACAGATTCTCAGCACTCTGACTGGGCAGGGAAATATGCTTGTTAACCGAAGCGGGTGCTGTATAGACTATTTTCTCAGGCACTTCACCGGTTTTATCCGAAACGATCCAGGTATCTTTTGACAAACCGCCGTACTGATTGGAAATCACAAACCGGTCTTTTACCGGCGAACTTCTTGTAAGCCCTCCCTGCATGACATGGTATTCATTGCCATTTGCAACCAGAAAAGCCCGCAATGCGGCATAGCGCGGTACAATGTTCCCGTCAATCAAAGACGGGGTTGTGGAAAGGCTTATTTCCTGCTGCGCAATGAATTCATGCGGTTTCTGCGAGATCATTCTTTTAAGCTCGTCCTTTTCGGAAGCAGACAGCAGGCGCCCGTAAATAGACCTGAATTTTGTTTTCCGATTTGCTTTCTTGATAATCAGTTCGTCCATGTGTGACAGTACATAATTCAGCTCTTTCACATGTCCGCACCACCACGTAGCAACAGAAGGCATAATCAGTTTTTCCCCCAGAAAATACGTGCAGATATTTCCCATAAAAGCATGAAACGCATGATTTTCCAGCACGCTCGAACCGGGCGCGTTCAGTACCTGTACGTTTCCCATTCGAATAGCTTGTAGCAAGCCCGGAACGCCGAGGCGGGAGTCTTCGCGCAGTTCCAGCGGATCACACCAGTCGTCATCAATCCGGCGTATAATGACGTCTACTTTCTGCAAGCCTTCAATGGATTTGAGCCACACGCTTCCGTTGCGCACAAGCAGATCGTCGCCTTGCGCCAGTGTATAGCCAAGGTAAGAAGCCAGATAGGCATGCTCAAAATACGCTTCATTGTTCGGACCCGGCGTCATGTAAACGATATTGGGCGCTTCCTTGCTTTTGTCCGAAAGTTTCAGAACGGTATTCTGCAGACTGTTAAAGTAAGGCGACAGTTTGCTTACATACATGCCATCCGCAAGTTCGGGCAGCAGCTTGCTCATCACAATCCTGTTTTCCAGCGTATAACCGGAACCCGACGGAGCCTGCGTACGGTTATCGACAAGCCACATTTGTCCGTCCGGGCCGCGCGCCATGTCAGCGGCAAATAAGGTCAGCTGTTTATCGGAAGAAAGTTTTATGTCTGTGCACGGCCTGAAAAATCCGGCGTTGTCAAAAACAAGCTCGGCCGGAATGATGCCGTCTTTAATCAGGTTTCTTGGTCCGTAAAGATCTTTTAATATCAAATCCAGCAGCACTGCCCTTTGCTGAAGACCTTTTGCGATTCCGTTCCATTCTTTTTGTTCAATTAAAAAAGGGATCGGGTCCAGCTGCCACGGACGGTTCAGGCCGTCGGGTGTTCCGTACACGTTATAGGTAACACCGTTTTCCCGCAGCTTGTTTACGATTTCCTTGTTCCTGTTTTGAAGTTCGTCAATTCCCAGTTTTTCCATCGTGGAAAAAAGTGCTTTCCAGTAAGGTTTTATTCTTCCATTCAAATCCAGAACTTCGTCATAAGAACTAAGTCCGCTTTGATAAGACTGCAGCAGGTTTACGGAAGCTTCGGCAAGCATAATTAATTAACGGTTGTGCGTTCTGAAAGAAGAGAAAATATTGTCAGGAATGCACGTATGCGATAATTATACCACTGCATGACATTCCGGACAACATTCCTGAAAATACTTTATTTAACCTGGATTCCAGCTGTTTTACTATTCTTTTGATTTCCAGAATTTACGCAAATCCAGCGTGTTCGGATATTCCGGATTGATCAGTTCTATCGGCGTGTCGCTTCGCATTTCTTTTTTTGTTTCGGCTACAAAGCGGGAAACACTTCCGGTCGATTTTTCCAGAATCGGAACTTCCTGCTTGGCAGAAGGCGTATGCCCGAAACCCTGAAACAAACTTATTTTTCGCGATTCTGCTTCAAAACTGTTTACGGGATACGTGTCAAAACTGCGTCCGCCGGGATGTGAAACAAAGTAAGTGCATCCGCCCAGAATACGGTTGTTCCAGGTATCCACAATATCAAAAACCAGCGGAGCATCCGCTCCGATCGTTGGGTGCAATGCAGATGGGGGGTTCCATGCCTTATAACGAATTCCGGAAACATACTCGCCTTTTATGCCTGAGCTGCGAAGCGGAACGCGGCAGCCGTTACACACCAGAATATGCCTTCCTTCTACAAAACCGCTTATTTTTACCTGCAGTCTTTCCAGGGAAGAATCTACAAAACGGGCTGTGCCCGAGTTGGAAAGTTCTTCACCCAGTACATGCCAGGGTTCAATTCCAAGCCGCAGATCAAGCTGGATATTATCGACTTTAATACCGCCGTAATGTGGAAACCGAAATTCGAAGAACGGATCAAACCATGAAATATCGAAGTTGTAGCCTGCTGATTTCAGGTCATTTACGACATCCACCATATCCAGATAAGCAAAATGCGGAAGCAGGAACCTGTCGTGCAGCTCTGTTCCCCAGCGGATCAGCTTGTGCTTGTAAGGTTCTTTCCAGAATTTGGCGATCAATGCGCGTACAAGCAGCGTCTGAACAAGGTTCATATGCTTGTGCGGCGGCATATCAAAAGCCCGGAATTCGAGTATTCCCAGTCTTCCGGTCGAAGAATCGGGCGAATACAGCTTGTCCATGCAAAATTCGGAACGGTGCGTATTTCCGGTAATATCAACAAGTAAGTTCCGGAATATCCTGTCCACCATCCAGAATGGCACTTCTTTGTCTTCGGGGATTTGTTCAAAAGCAATTTCAACTTCATACAACCTTTCGTCGCGGCCTTCATCAATACGCGGTGCCTGGCTTGTAGGGCCAATAAACGGCCCGGCAAACAAGTAGCTCAGTGCCGGATGATGCTGCCAGTAAGTGAGCAGGCTTCTCAGTAAATCAGGACGGCGGAGAATCGGGCTGTCGGAAGGTTTTGCACCGCCGATGGTTACGTGGTTTCCGCCGCCGGTTCCGGTATGGCGGCCGTCGACCATGAACTTGTCGGTTCCCAGCCTTGAAAAAAATGCCTCTTCATAAAGCGCACTGATGTTATCAACAAGTTCCTGCCAGTTTTTGGCCGGATGGATATTCACTTCAATCACGCCCGGATCGGGTGTAACAATCAGTTTTTGCACGCGGTAATCGGACGGAGCCGGATAACCCTCAATCCGGACCGGCATTTGCAATTTCTCTGCTGTAGCTTCAATGGACGCCATCAGATCCAGATAATGTTCCAGATAATCCGTTGGCGGCAGGTAAATGTAAATAATACCGTCACGCTCTTCTACGCAAAGTGCCGTTTTGATAACCGGAACCTGAAATAGCAGCGGATCTCCCGTTTGTTTTTCTTTTTTACTCTTTTGGTCGTCTTCTTCCTCTTCTTCCGGCAATGCATTTACAGGAAGTTCATAAGCCGGCGAAACCGTTCCGTATCTTGCTTCTGCAACCGGCTTGTAATCCGTCAAGGCTGGCAAGTCTTCAAAAAGGCTGCGTTCAACGGGTTGCTCGCGATTTTCTCTGGCTACTTCGGGAAGTGATTTTAGCGGCAGCCGGAAACCGATGGCGGAATTTCCCGGAATCAGAAAGCAATGATTCCGCTTGAACTGCCACGCAGAACTTGACCAGTGTTTTCCTTCTTCGTTCCATTTGACGGGCAGCACAAACCCGGCCGGATTGTTCAGTCCTTTTTCCAGCAGTTTTGCAAGCGTCCTTCTTTCAATGGAATCTTTGAGATTTACTTTCAGCGGATCTACATTCACAGGCAGCTTGCCTTCTTCCATGGCCCAGTAAATCGGGTCTTCGTAGGCCGGCGTAATGTTGTTGGTATCAATCCCCAGATATTTTGTCAGTTCTGTCGTAAAAAGTTCTGCTTCGCGAAAAGTATATTTTGTCTGGTTTTCCTTGGCTACAAGGTCATCGTTGCGCCACATGGGAACGCCGTCATTTCTCCAGTATAAAGCATATTGCCAGCGCGGGAACGGCTCGCCCGGATACCATTTTCCCTGTCCGAAATGCAGCAATCCGCCATGTGCAAAACGCTTTTTAAGCCTCAGTGACAAGTCGTACGCCAGTTGTCTTTTCAAAGGCCCGTCCGCTGCTGTGTTCCATTCCGGCGATTCAAAATCATCAATGGAAATAAAAGTCGGTTCGCCGCCCATGGTCAGCCGCACGTCGCCTTCCTGCAAATCTTTTTCCACGGCATTTCCGACTTCCATAACAGCCGTCCACTGTTCTTCGGTATACGGTTTTGTAACGCGCGGATCTTCATGAATGCGGAAAACCCGGTTATCAAACTCGAATGTAACCTGACAAATATCCGTAGCGCCCGAAACCGGCGCAGCACTCGCATAATCGGGTGTGCAGCACAACGGAATATGGCCTTCGCTTGCAAAAAGGCCGGAAGTCGGATCAAGCCCGATCCAGCCTGCGCCGGGCACATAGGCTTCCGTCCACGCATGAAGGTCTGTAAAATCGGCTTCCGGTCCGGACGGACCGTCCAGTGACTTGATATCCGACGTAAGCTGGACAAGATACCCGGAAACAAAGCGGGAAGCAATGCCCAGATGCCTGAGTATCTGTACAAGCAGCCATGCCGAATCCCGGCAGGAACCGCTTTGGATGTCCAGTGTTTCCTCGCAGGTCTGCACTCCGGCCTCCATTCTGATATTGTAATGAATAGCCTTGTAAAGTTCCTGATTCAGATGAACAAGGAAATCTACAATCTTGATGTCACGGTTTACTTTGGTTTTTTCAACCCATTGCATCAGTTTCGGCCCCGATTCACGCGGTTCCAGATACGGGCCGAGTTCCTTCTTCAAAGTAGCTTCGTAATCAAACGGATATTTTTCGGCATATTCTTCTACAAAAAAATCGAATGGGTTAATCACCTGCATTTTGGCAATCACTTCCACTTCAATGCTCAGTTCTGTTGTCTTTTCCGGAAAAACAACTCTTGCCTGATAATTTCCGAAAGGGTCCTGCTGCCAGTTTATAAAATGATTTTCAGGCTGGATTTTCAGCGAATAGCCTTCAATGGCCGTTCGGGAATGAGGCGCGGGGCGAAGCCGGAAAATATGCGGTGAAAGTGAAACACTCCGGTCAAACTGGTATTTTGTTTTATGTGAAATTGCAACTTTTATAGCCATAATTGGAGTAAAACGATAGTCTTGAATGATTTGAGAACCTGAAAAATGCCAGATCCGGAAAAATCGTATTATACTAAATTTTTGAAAATGTAGCCTTATAATATATTTAAATTTTGCCTAATGTAGTTTTTGTACAATTAAATTTCCTTCAAATACATTTTCGTAAAATTCTCATTTATATTGGAAATAAGCTTGGATACAATATTATAATTAAATAAACATGTAATGCACTTTGTATTTTTTTATTCATTTTAACCAATTGGTAACTGACTTCAGCCGGTAATTCATTGATTATCTGTTAATCAAAAATCTTCTGTTTTGTTTGTCGCAAAAGAGCGGTGTAATCAATGACAAAATGAGATCTGAGCCACACTATAAAAAGGATAACCCGGATAGAAAGATAAACGTGCTTGTCGAAGATGAACTTTCTGTGAACCCAAAAACAGACAGAAATCCATCTCACTATGCCGTTCAGGGCCTGCTTACATTGGCAGCACTGGCTTTATTCCTTCTGGTTCAGAATTTTCTGGGAAAAGCAGTGTTTGAAAAAGTGAAGTTTTACAAAGAAGAGTTTAATGCAAGAAGAAAAGCCATTGACACCGATTTGCTGATGGGCGAAAGATTCGGTCTGGATTATTTGTTGCCCAAGTATCTCACTGAAATCATGAAGCCCCAACCTGTCGTACTGCTTACTTCGCCGGCCGCTTATACCAAAAAATACATCAAGAATTCATCCTCTTTTTCACTTACCAATCCGGTTTACATGTTCTATATGAATGATGCAATCCGGACCGTTTCGATGGACAGCAAAGATTATAAAAAGGCAAATTGTACTATATTGATTGACGCAGAAGGCAATTGTTATCCGCTTAAAATCACGAACAACGAAGATCTGGCATTTGCAAGAAACCTCTTTCTCGAAGATGTTCCGTATACGCCAAAGAAATAAGCGGTCATTTTCTGTCAATTTTTCCCATTCCGATGCTGTTTATCTGTATTCTGTTACTGCAATTTCTTGCCGGCTTTGGAATTGTTGACCGGTTTCCTGTCCTGACGCGATTGGCCCAGAAAATTTCCTTGTCCATTCTGACCGGCTTCTTTCTGTCAACGCTGGCCGTTTATGTGCTGGAAATTCTGCATTTTCCGATTTCAACTTTTTCAGTACTGACCGCAAATGTCTTGCTTGCAGCTTCCGTTAATTATCATCCTGCAAAACTGATCAGAAGCCTTAAACTGCTTGTTATCAAGGAAAATGTTTCCATTCAGATTTATGAAATCATTTTCCTGACTGCCATTGCATATCTTCTGTTTTTCAGCTTCTGGCGAACATACAGCATTCCGGTTACGCCTTACGACTCCATCGTCGGCATTGATCTGGTTGCCCGGCGGGCACTTAAAGAAAGTCATATTGTTTCCTCCCTGTTTTTTCGCGAGGATTTCCGGCCTTATCTGTCAACACAGCCGTATTACGCGCCGTTCACCATGCTGATGCAGATCATTTACCGTTCTGTCGGTTTACCGTTCGGACAAGTCTGGCTTGGGCTGCTTACAGTTTGCTTTTTTGTGTTTGCTTATAGCAAAATGTGTGAAAAAGTACATCCAATTATTGCAGGTTTCTGCATACTTCTTCTGTTATGCGCGCCTGAATTATATGCTTACACCTTTCTGCTGCAAACCGATTTTTCCAATGCCGTTTTCTTTGCCATCGGAATGATCTTTACGGTTAACTTTTTAAGATCAAGAAATCTGCAGCATTTCACGCTTGCGGCCATCTTTATGTCGGCGGCATGCTGGACACGTACGGAAACCATTATCATCGTAGCTGCCATTGCATTAATCCTGGCTATTTTGCTGTATTCGGAATTGAAGTTCAGAGCGATCCAACTTGCTTGCATTTATCTGGCTGCATCTGCGGCATCTACTTTTTTATGGAATGTCATTTTTTTTAAATTCTACTTTCCCGTCACACCGCAGGTCAAGGAACAGATAATCTGGAAAGGACTATACTCTTACGAGAAAACCAGCACAATTTTTCATGGCATGAACTTCTTTCTTTTCAGCATGGATTACTGGGGATTTACATTGTACCTTTTCATTCTGCTCTGGCTGATCAATTTCTTCATTTCCCGCAATGGAAAAGCATGGGCGAATCTTGGCTGGCCATTGCTTATTTACATTTGCTTTTTTGTTATGCTGCATCATTTCAGTCTGATGAATATTGAATACACATTCCGGAGAGGCGTCATGAAATTTCTGCTTGTCATGTGCCTGCTTACTTCCGAATTTCCCATTTTGAACAAGCGTTTCGCGTTTTCGCAAAAATCCTGACGTTTGTTGGCGAAAGAAACAATATATCAGAACAGTCGTGTCAGCAGCTTTCCGGCGATTTCCGAGCAAATTATATTAAACCGCCTTTCCGCTAATATTTGTCTAAAAGTTGCGTAATTCGCTTAAACCTGAAATACCAATCTTATCTGAAATGAAAATTGCAATCATCGGATGCGGCAATATGGGCATGGCCTTTGCCCGCGCTTTCCTGAAATTTGATCTTGTAAAGAAAGAAGACTTCCTGCTTGTCGAGAAAAGTGAAGATCGCATGGAAAGCCTGAACAGCTTTCAGCCCGGCGTAATTACCGGCATTATCGGCCCGCAGATCAGCAGTTACGACCTGATTATCCTTTCTGTAAAACCGCAGGACTTCACATCTGTTTCACAGGCTTTGCGCGAAGTTGTCAGGCCAAATCAGGTTGTACTTTCCATTATGGCCGGTGTTACGATCCAGATCATACAAAACGCACTGAACCATAAAGCCGTGATCCGCGCCATGCCCAATACGCCGGCCATGCTGGGAATGGGCATTACCGCTTACTCCGCTTCTCCGGAAGTAGATATCAATCAGTTACGAAAAATTGAAAACCTGATCAATGCGACGGGCCGTTCGGTATTTCTGGAAGATGAGGAACAACTGAATGCCGTTACGGCGCTGAGCGGTAGCGGGCCTGCTTATTTCTTCTATGTAGTAAAAGCGATGATCGAAGCCGGGAAACAGATGGGTTTTGAAGAATCTGTTGCTGCTTTACTTGTAAAACAAACCATGCTGGGCTCATTCCATCTGATAAATACTGCCGACAAATCGCTTGATGAACTTATAAAAGCAGTAGCTTCCAAAGGCGGAACGACCGAAGCGGCCCTGAAACAATTTGAAACCGGAAAGCTGGACGAAACCTTGAAACAGGGAATCATTGCGGCACAAATCCGTTCTTCAGAATTATCCAAAGGCTAGCCTACCAAATCTTCATCAACAAACATACAGGCTTTTCTTACGCTTATCCGATTGTCATGCCGGAAGCCAAGGCAGTTTACAATTCATTCATTGACCAGAAAATGTACGATCCGGCATGCGGCACCGGTGCTTTTTTCATTTTTGTCGCTGGAAATGGTCAGTTGCAAAGTATGCCGCCCGGAGGAAAGTTCGTCGTTCAGCATCAGATACCACGGCAGATGCAGCTGCGTGCTCCATTCCGTGAACAAGTCCAGCGTTCGCGGATTCTTGCCATCAATCGTATAAGTAATTTTTCCCGCATCCGGACCTGAAATAATGGCAATGCCAATTCCCCGGCCTTTAAAATCGAGCGTTAATGCTGCATTTGCTTTTTCACCGACGAGCATGGGAACATTTACAAATCCTTCTCTTGTAGAAACGTTATCTTCGGGCTTCCATGCCGGAATCAGCGTAAATCCTTGCAGGTTTCCGGCTTCATTGATGGAACGATACCCTGCCTTTTCATACGAGAATTTATCCAGCGGAGCGGGCAGCTTTGTGTCACTGGACGCGGCAGACGGTTCTGTTTTCAGCAGTTCTTTTATCGTCTGGAAATATACTTCCTGCCCGTATGGAGAAGGATGAAGATCTTTAAAATCGTATTCCCATGAAAATTCTCCGGCTTTTACCCGGTCGTAAACTTCACGCGCCAGATTCATGTAAGCAGCTCCGTAATACTTTGCCAACTTCTGATGCACGCCAACTTCAACAGGCTCTTTGCCGGCGTTATAATCAGCGCTTTTATCCGGATCTGCAAAGGCCATCATAACAACATTTGCCTTTGGATTTGCAGCATACATCTGGCGAAGAATGCCTTCCAATCCACGAACCTGCGCCTTTTCACGGAATCCGTTTGCGCGGTCATTTACAGCAGCTTCCACAAAAAGCAAATCAGGAATTCCTTTTGCCAAAACATCTTTTCCAAAACGGAATGCATGCGGCGTGCTGCCCAGCGAAGGAATCCCGGCAGCGATGAAAGTGAATCTGGTATCAGGAAAATGTTCCTGCAGATATTGCGACGTCTTGTTGCGCCAGCCGGGATTATGCGTAATGGAACCGCCCAGAAATGCAACGGTACCTTTTTTCAGCGTTCTGAATTTTTCAAATGCATTGCCCAAACCTTTGTTAGCTTCGATATAGGGCAAATGCGGCAAAGGTTTTTGTACGGGAACGCTGTTCTGTTCAATAAAACGGGCAAAAAATTCCGGATGCTCAATCGGAAAATGATGGCCTTCCAAGGTCTGTTGGCCGCGTGTCATCGGGTATACACTTACCGGTCCGCCGAGTTTCATGTAGTTTGCAACGAGCAAATCACTGTTTTCAGCCGCGGGTACATATTTGTCATGGAGGCCAATAACGTGCAAAACGGGCACTTTGAATGCAGCCAGTCCTGCCAGATCATTGAGCGGAATGTCACTGAGTTTTACAGCTTCTTCTTCCGACAATCCGTAGATTTTCAGAAATGCAGCCCAGTCTTTTTCCGAACCCAGCCCTTTTCCTTTTCCGCCGGGCCAGCTTTTCGGATCACAAACCGGCGCCTCGGCATAAATGCAGCTTACTTTATCGGGATTTCTTTTTGCCCAGCCATACACATACAATCCGCCGCGGCTCACGCCTTCCAGTGCCGGTTTGGGTGAAAACTGTTTTTCTTTGACAAGGTAATCGTAAAAAGAATCCCAGACCTGCATGGCCGAAGGATACGCAAAAAGATCGTTGGTATTTACGTATGCGATATAAAAACCTCTGGAAAGCAGTATGCTGTCCATTTCGGTATGCCAGTCGGGAAAGTGCGCTCGCCATACCCAGGGATTGCCTTCAATAGCTTTTTGAGGTTTCACAAACCACGCTTTTCTGTTTTCAAAAGTGAACTCCACTTTGTCAAACCCTTTCCATTTCACAATATTTTCCGAAGGCTGTGCGAGTACCGGATTTCCTGCAATCAACAGCATTACGGCATAAAACCAGATTTTGCAATTCGTTTTCATACAACGTCAAAGCAATATTATGGAAGGATTTACCGACAGATCATTTGGCACTGGTACGATAATTGAACTGGTAATTTCAAATTTCAAACAGAATATATGAACAATATAGAAAAGTATAAAAGCATGGAGAAGATTCTCCGTGAAATTGAAGACCTGAAAAACAGCGAGACTGCGGTCATTAAGAAAATCGGGCAGATTGAGACAGAAAACATGAACCTGAATGTTGAAAATCTTGATAAATCGTTGACTGACATTTATGACGGCGTATATCAGAATCTTCAGCATGTAGAAGATCTTCATACCTCATTTACAGAAACTGTTGCTGACTTCAAGGCAAAAAACAAAATTACTGATGAGATGTTGCTTGAAATAAGAGAGTAGTTCCATTCAGTGTTTTAATGAACAAAAAAGCTGCTAAAAAGCAGCTTTTTTGTTTTGCTATAATCCGGCATCATCGGAAGCGCCCATGGCAAGTGCTCCCCAGTCTAGGTTTTCACGGCCTTTTGCCAATGCGGATACAAACCGGTTACGAAGCAGGTCGGCAATGGGCATGGAAACATGCACGCTTGCCGCTGTCTGTAAAGTAAGGTTAATGTCTTTGAGTCCGAGCGGCAGTTTAAAAGCAGCAGGTTCATACGTATGCTGCGCTACTATTTTGCCGTAGTTCTGAAAAATAGGTGCTGCAAACAAAGTCTGCGTAAGCATTTCGTAAATACTCTGACGCGGAATACCGTTTTTTTCGGCCATCGTAAATGCCTCAGCCATCATTTCCATACTTGCCGCGATCATAAAATTTCCCGCAAGCTTGATCACGTTGGCTGCGCCCGGATCTTCGCCAAAATCAAAAACGCCTTTAACAAGTGTCTGTACAACAGGCTTTACTTTCTCTTTTGCGTCTGCATTTCCCGAAATGCAAATGTTGCCGACACCGGA
The DNA here is from genome assembly GCF_005860765.1 of Dyadobacter sediminis. Classification (GTDB taxonomy): domain Bacteria; phylum Bacteroidota; class Bacteroidia; order Cytophagales; family Spirosomataceae; genus Dyadobacter; species Dyadobacter sediminis. The sequence continues at coordinate 228,573 of NZ_VCEI01000029.1, forward strand.
TTTCACAGCTTCGGGTCTTGCAAAAATGGGTGCTGCCACGTACGCAACATCATATTCCTGATGATTCCTGCTCAGCTTTCTTGACGTTTCCGGCGAAATGGTACTCATGGAAATATGGATTCCGCCTTTGCCCAGTTTTTCAAGAAGCTCGTTTGTGAAAGTTTCTTCTACGGCCGCATCATTGGACAATACAGAAATTACAAAAGCGCCGGGCGTAACTGCTTCCGCCGGAGTTTGGGCCACTTTGGCGCCCAGCTTGGCAAGTTCTTCGGTTTTGGAAATTGTTCTGTTCCATACGGTCAGTTCGTAGCCGGAGTGGATCAGGCGTTCAGCAATGGGAGTCCCCAAGTTTCCCAGACCCAGAAACGCAATTTTTTCGGACATCATATTGGAATAAAGTAAGTGGAAGTTTGAAGTATAAATATCTGTCTGGATTTTCCTAAAAAATCAAACCTGCATGATACCCATGTTAAATTTCTTTTCAATCGGCGCCTGATCTGCGGCTGCAATGCCAGCAGAAATGATTTTTCTGGTTTCAGCCGGATCAATAATGCCATCGACCCAGAGCCGAGCGGCCGCATAATACGGAGAAAGTTCGCGGTTGTAACGTTCTGTAATTTCTTCCAGCAAGGCTTTTTCTGCTTCCGGCGTGATAATTTCACCTTTGGCTTTCAACGTTGCCGTTTGCACCTGAAGCAGCGTTTTGGCTGCCGTAGCTCCGCTCATGACTGCCATTTGAGCCGTTGGCCATGCAAATAGCAACCTGGGATCATACGCTTTCCCGCACATGGCATAATTGCCTGCACCATAAGAATTCCCGACAATAAAAGTGAATTTGGGAACAACCGAATTAGCGACCGCACTGACCATTTTAGCACCGTCTTTCACAATTCCGCCCTGTTCTGCACGGCTCCCGACCATAAATCCGGTTACATCCTGAAAAAAGATCAGCGGAATTTTTTTCTGATTACAATTCATAATAAAGCGGGCAGCCTTATCTGCAGATTCGCTGTAAATAACACCGCCCATCTGCATTTCACCTTTTCCGGATCGCACCATTTTTCGCTGATTGGCTACAATCCCGACAGCCCAGCCATCTATGCGTGCATAAGCGCATAGCAAGGTTTTCCCATAATCCGGCTTGTACTCGTCAAGTTCGGAGCCGTCCGCAATGCATTCCAGAACGGGAAGCATATCATAAGGTTTGAGCCGGTCAGCAGGCAACAAGGTATAAATTTCTTCGGGATTTCTTTTTGGTAAAATGGCGGCTTTACGGTCGAAACCTGCTGAAAGCGGCTTCCCGATTTTGTCAATATGCCTTTTGATCGCATCCAGACAGGATTGATCATCCGGAAACTTGTTATCGGTAACGCCGGAAATTTCACAGTGCATGGCCGCACCGCCGAGTAATTCGGCATCAATGTCTTCACCGATGGAAGATTTTACAAGATATGGCCCGGCCAGAAACAGCGAACCGGTTCCTTCCACAATAAATGCTTCATCGGACATAATCGGCAGATAGGCGCCACCGGCTACACAGCTGCCCATAATGGCGGAAATCTGAACGATACCCATGGCAGAAATCTGTGCGTTATTCCTGAAAATGCGTCCAAAATGTTCCTTGTCGGCAAAAACTTCGGCCTGCATAGGCAAATATACGCCAGCGCTGTCAACCAGATATATAATCGGAAGCCGGTTTTCCATCGCAATTTCCTGCGCACGAAGGTTTTTCTTGGCAGCAACCGGAAACCACGCGCCCGCTTTTACTGTGGCGTCATTAGCTACGATCATGCATTGTTTCCCGGATATGTAACCAATTCCGGCAATCACGCCGCCGGAAGGACAGCCGCCTTCTTCTTCATACATGCCGTCGCCGGCAAATGCACCGATTTCAAGAAAAAAAGTATCCGGATCAATCAGAAAACTGATTCTTTCACGTGCGGTCAGTTTTCCTTTCTTGTGTTGAGCATCAATTTTTTTCTGTCCTCCGCCGAGCTTTACATTTTCGTATTTCCGATTAAGAAGATCGATTAGTTCCGGAAGGCTGGGTTGATTTGTCATAGCGCGTAGTGTAAATAATGAATGACCGGCTGCTGTAAAATGCCAGTTTCAATCAAAAATAAAAAGTCGTTCACCGGTAAGCAAACGACTTTGGATTTATATAATTGAAGCGATTTTTTATCTGATCTGAGTGGCAGTATCCAGCGGTGATTCCGACGGGCCTTTGTCTTTTTTGCCGAATACAGAAATGTTGATGTAGCGTTTCGGATGTTCGCGCAGATTCGTCAGCAGCTTGTTAAGACTTACAATGGTGCGGTCGATGTTATTGTAAAGCGTTTCGTCCTTGATCAGTTTTCCCGCTGTTCCCTGCCCGGATTCCACGCTGGCCAGCAACGTATGCAGTTCGCCTATAGTACGGTTCGCATTCTGAACGGTTTCTCCGAGCCGCAAGGCATTTAGTGAATCCGCCAGCGTTCCGGTTTTGGCAAGAAGCGGTTTCAGTTCTTTTTCGGTTTCAACCAGCGAAGTGGAAAGTTTGTTGAGATTACCCGTCAGCGTAAGCAAATTACTGCGGTTTTCAGAAAGTAATCCCTGCAAACTGCTTCCCGTCTGATTATAGTTTTTTAAAACTTGGTTAAGGATCAAGCCTGTTTCCTTGAAACCTGCAACAACCTGATCCAGATTTTTGACCAAGGAATCCGCGTGTGTAACCAATGGCAATGCCTGCTGCTGCAAAACAGCCGAAATCCCGGCTTCTTTTTTCGACAGCAGCGTATCGCCATCCTGCAAAGCTGCTCCCGAGCCTACGGCCAGATTAACGACTTTGCCGCCTAGCAAACCGCCATCGGCCAGTACGGCTGCTGTTCCGGAAGGCAGCACAACACCTTTCTGAACATCAATGGCAACCAACAAATGATTTTTTTGATTCTGCAACAACCTGATTTCCTGCACTCTTCCTACATTTAGGCCGTTCAGAAGTACCGGATTGGATGCGGTAAGTCCGTCAATATTATCATAAATTACATAATACCGGAATGTGCGGGAAAAAACATCGGAGCCTTTGAGGATATGAAAGCCGAAATACAGCATAACCATTGCGAAAATTGCCATTATTCCGACTTTTGCTTCTTTTGATACTTTCATGGACTATTTAATTTGCCTGCGTCATACTTTGCCAGGCTTTAACGCAAAAATATTGGGATTAGATTTAATTCGACCTCGCTTTACTGTTAACACCAAAGTATCAAAAAATGTTTTGACAAAACAAAACATCGGTTACAAGCTTTATTTATCGGTCCATTTCTTTTTTATACAACATAAATGCCTGATGAATGGAAGCGGCAACCTCTTCCTGCCCGTCATCGGAGCTCAGATAATCTTCTTCATCGGGTGTTGACAAAAAACCTGTTTCGATCAGCACGCTCGGCATGGCGCATCGCCACAAAACAAGAAACCCTGCCTGCTTTACTCCTCTGCTGTCACGTCCGGAGACGGACTGGAACTTTCTTTCAACATGATCGGCAAAGCGTAAACTGCTTGAAATGAATGCACTCTGATAATTGGCGAGCATAATGTGCGCAAGCGGTGAATTGGGGTCAAAGCCTTTGTATTTCTGTTTATAATTGGTTTCCTGAAGAATAACCGAGTTTTCCCGCCTCGCAACTTCCAGGTTGCCTTCGGTTTTGTGCAAACCCATCACAAAGGTTTCAGTGCCCCGTACCGACCGTGACTTTAGCGTTGCGTTACAATGGATGGAAATAAAAAGATCGGCATTGTTACGGTTTGCAAAGGCGGAACGCTCGCCAAGTTCAATAAATACGTCCGTAGATCTTGTGTAAAGTACTTTTACGTCAGGCGTTTCCTGTTTGATTTGCCGGCCAAGTTCCAGCGCAACCGCAAGCGCAACGTCTTTTTCCCTGATTTTCCGACCGCGTGTACCCGGATCTTTACCGCCATGGCCGGCATCAATTACGACTGTATTCACTTTACCGGGTTTTGCAGGAACGACGGATTTTGAAGAAGCAGGCTCATTCCGGAATACAAAGGCAAGGCTCGTCAGCAGAAAACTTGCCAGAACTACTAATTTAAGAACTTTTAACATTATTTTTTAATTAGGGCGTTACTCGTTAGAGGTTTCTCTGCTAATTTTGAAATTCTTTATGCAAAAATACGCTATTTGTTAGAACTGAAAAGAAAGGCGATTATTATATCGTCAGTAGTGGCAGCGTTTATGCTGTTCTGTACAGTAGCTTGTGTACAGCAGCGCACCAAGAGAACCGGAAAAAATGCAGGCAGTCAATCAGTTACCAAAACTGCCCAACAGAAGGCGGATTCTCTTCTTATTGCAAAGCAGCAATCCGGTACTGACACCACAGGCACCGGTAAACGCGGCACGTCCGTCAACGGAATAGCTGCAAAAAGCGATACTTCCCTGACAAACAATTCATTAGCAACTGCTGATTCTACTGCTACAGATACCCTGTCCAATCCGGATGATCTTCAGAATACCGTTGAATACACAGCTGAGGATTCCACGATTATGGATGCGGTCCTGAAACAGGTGCATTTGTACGGCAATGCAGAAGTTAATTACGGAACAATCAATCTCAAAGCAAGTTACATCCGCCTCAACTGGATTACCAATGAAGTTTATGCCGTCGGAATGTATGATTCCACAGCTAAAAAAATAGCCGGAGACCCGATTTTCCAGGATGGAGCCGAAACGTATAATACCAAAGAAATCCGGTATAATTTCAAGTCCAAAAAGGCATTGATCCAGGGAATTGTAACGCAGGAAGGCGACGGCAATATCCGGGGTGAAAAAGTAAAAAAAGATGATGTCGGAAATTTTTATATCCGGCATTCCATGTACACAACCTGTAATCTTACGCATCCGCATTATTACATCAATGCGCCGAAGATTAAAATGGTTAATAAAAAACAGGTTATTTCAGGTCCGTTCAATCTGGTTATCAGTGACGTTCCGCTGCCTATTGCCCTGCCCTTCGGATTTTTCCCTTTTCCAAAGAAAAAGGAAAGCGGAACTTCGGGCATTATTTTCCCTACTTACGGAGAGGAACCAAACGGACGCGGTTTTTACCTGCGTGAAGGCGGGTATTACTTTGCAATCAGTGAATACGTCAACGCGACGGTAACCGGTCAGATTTATTCCACAGGCAGCTGGGGATTGGGCCTGGCTTCCACGTATTCAAGGCGTTATCAGTATAACGGTAATTTTGCGCTGCGGTTTAACAAGAATAAATCCAGTGACGAAATACAAAGAGATCTGGGGCGCGGAACGACCAATGATTTCAGCATTGTATGGTCACATGCGCCGCGGCCACGAGGAAATTCCACTTTTTCGGCCAACGTTAATGTAACGAGCAACAGTTATAACCAACTTCAGGAATTTGATACACAAAAGTATATTTCCAACGTTGCCAGTTCTTCCGTTCAGTATAACCGAACTTTTGGTCAGTATATGCGTGCAGCGGCAAGTTTACGGGTAAACCAGAACTTCGGTCAAAGGAATGAAACTTTAAACAGACGAGAAGGCGGAAAAACGAATATTTCAACAGATTTTAACTTTGGTGTAAACCAGATTGCACCATTCGCCATCAAAGGAGGAAGCGGGCGCTGGTACGAAAGCTTCCGGCTTGGACTGGATTTCAGCGGTAACTACATGCTTACAAACTCGCTGACACCCATTGATACGTCGTACAGCAGCCTGGGTTTTGCCCTGACAAATACGGAATTCATTGATACAACCCGGCTGAATACAACAAAAGTAGTACCATTCAATTTGAACAATTTGCCGGACATGCTGAAAGATGCACAGTTTACCGGCCGGTACAGTCTGCCCATTTCATTGCCGAATTTCAAGGTGCTTCGGTTTATCAATATAACGCCAAGTTTGTCGCTTCAGGGCGAGGTTTTCACAAAACAGTACAAGTATACAGTCGTTGAAAACAAGGTAAATATTGATACTTTGAAGCAAGTGGGAACGGAATATTCCTACAACTTCGGAGCGGGAATGAATACGCGTTTTTATGGAACTTTCTTTGTAAGAGGCAAGCGGCTTGAAGCCATCCGGCATACGGTTATTCCTTCCTTGTCTTTTACTTATACGCCTGATTTTACCGGAGATGCATTCGGCTTTTATGAAAAAATCAATATCAAAGACCGGGCAGGCGTTGACAAAGAATTATCGTTATCGCGTTTCCGCGGGGTTGGTACCAGCGTAAGCAACGGCCGTGCTTCCAGCGTCGTTTCATTCAGTCTGAACAACTCTTTTGAAATGAAACTGAAGACCAAAAGCGATACGGCTGCAAACCAGTTTGAAAAAGTATCTTTACTGGATAACCTGAGTCTGGGCGGAAGTTACAATTTACTGGCAGATTCGCTTAACCTTTCCAATATCACAGTTAATGCGAATGCAAGAATCGGCAAGAACCTGAACCTGAACTTCAATATGAACCTGGACCCTTACGCTTATGAAGCCAACCCACGGGTTTTGACAAACCAGATTGGTTACAAGGTCAATAAATACGCCATTACGCAAGGTCAGGGCTTGGCCAATCTGCAGAATCTCGGTTTTACGCTGGGAACAAGCTTTTCACCAAAAGGCTCAACGGATAAAACAAAAACAACGCCGAACACCTCAGCCGATCCTGCCAAAGAAGCACAAAAGGAATTTATTGCCCAGAACCCGGAATTGTATGTTGATTTCAATATCCCGTGGAACGTATCACTGAACTATAACTTCGGCCTGACAAAACCGGGGCTTTCCAAGGCATCGCTGATCCAGGCCGTTCAGGTAACGGGCGACCTTAGTTTGTCAAAAAACTTTAAAATAAGTGTAAATACCGGATTTGACTTTACGGCATTTCAGCCAACGATCACTTCCCTGACCCTTTACCGCGACCTGCATTGCTGGGATATGAGTTTCAGCTGGACACCATTTGCAGGAAGTGCTTCCCGTGTAAGCAATTACAACTTCACACTGAAAGTAAAATCCAGCATTCTGCAGGATCTCAAAGTAACGCGCCGCCGCTCTTTCTACGACCGTTCGGCTTATTAACCTGACATACATACAAGAAAAAATGGCTGCCCGATCGGACAGCCATTTTCTGGTATAATTTCAGTTTCCTGAATTATTTGGAAGACTTTGCTGCTGCTGTTTTCGGTACTACTTCACCGTTGAGATATAAAGTGATTGAGCCGCCTTCAGTGTTGCTGAAAACAGTCACAGGCTTGTTGAAAGGACCTGCTGCTGCTGCATTGAAAGTAGCTTTAACCGAACCGGTTTTGCCTGGAAGTACAGGATCTTTGGACCATACCGGCGTTGTACATCCGCATGAAACGGTCACGTTCGAAAGAACAACAGGATCCGTTCCGGTATTTGTAAAAGTAAATTCGTGTGTTACAGGAGTGCCTTGGGGAACTTTACCAAACTTGTGCGTTTCTTCCTTGAACTTCAAAACGCCTTTCTGGGCAAAACTGACGGTTGTCAAACCGATCATTAAGACCAATGCTGAAAAGAATACTTTCATAGTTGTAACTATAAATTTAGTGGTGAAAAATATTTAGCAAACAAGATTAATGGATAAAGTTTGAATTTAATAATCATTAACCAATATTAACAATGCAGCTATAAGTTATACGTATTAATAGAAGGATTATTATTTTCCTGTATAATTTTGGCTTGCGTTCAAAAAACAGTAATTTAACTAACGGATTCAAACCCGAAACTTTTGCTTATGCCTCAAAATGATAGTTTGACCGGTTCCAATGTTTTAACAAAAGAAAATATTACAAACGATTACCGCCTCGCTTGCGAGAGTCGTCAGGTAAGTTTGCTGGGGAGAAAGGATACAATGGGAGGCCGTTCCAAATTTGGCATTTTCGGTGATGGCAAGGAATTAGCACAGATTGCTCTTGCAAAAGCTTTTAAACCAGGAGATTTCAGATCAGGATATTACAGGGACCAGACGATAGAAGCAGCTTTGGGCAATTTGTCATGGCAGCAGTTTTTTGCCCAGATGTACGCACATGCGGATCTGGCGCACGAGCCGAGCACAGGCGGAAGATCCATGAACGGGCACTTTTCCACACGCTGGCTGGATGAAAACGGCCAGTGGCTGGACCAGACCAAGCTTTTCAATTCCGTATGCGATATTTCCTCTACTGCCGGGCAGATTCCACGTTCCATCGGACTGGCATATGCTTCAAAACTTTACCGGAACAATAAAGATCTTTCATACCTTTCCCATTTCTCGCATCACGGAAATGAAATCGTTTTTGCCACAATAGGCGACGCATCTACTTCTCAGGGCATGTTCTGGGAAGGCATGAATGCCGCAGGCGTTCTCCAGATTCCGCTGCTGACTTCCATTTGGGATGACGGGTACGGGATTTCGGTCCCGGTTGAATATCAGACTACCAAAGGAAGTATTTCAAAAGCCATGGCCGGTCTTCAGCGAAATGAAGATGAACTCGGAATGGAAATCATGACTGTTGCCGGATGGGATTATCCTGCGCTCATTGAAACGTATCAAAAGGCAGCAAAAATCTGCCGCGAAGAACAGGTGCCCGTTTTGGTGCATGTAACCGAGCTGACACAGCCGCAAGGACATTCCACTTCCGGATCGCATGAAAGGTATAAGTCCAAACAACGTCTTAAGTGGGAAAATGAACGTGACTGCAATCTGAGATTCAGAGACTGGATCCTGAAAAACGGTTATGCCACAGACGAAGAGCTGGAACAGATAGAAGCAGAAGCCAAGGAATATGCAACGCAGGCACGGAACCAAGCCTGGCAGGCTTACAGAAAAGAACTGGACAAAGAATATCTGGAAACCATTCAGTTACTTCAGGAAGCAGGTCAGGAAAGCAGGCATGGCAACGAACTTAGCAATGTGACCCTTGAGTTATCAAAAACCTATTTGCCTTTACGCCGGGATTTTGTTTCCAGCATCCGTAAAGCATTACGGATTATCGGTAAAAACGAGAACCCTCACAAAAATTCTCTCCAGCAGCTTTTACGCAAAAATCTCCTGGAAAATAAAGAGCGGTTTAACACGCATCTTTATAGTGAAACAACCGAATCTCCGATGCACGTACAGGCAGTAAAACCTGTATTTTCAGATAACAGCCGGACTGTTGACGGACGTGAAATCATAAGGTCCTACTTTAATGCACTTTTTGAAAAAGATCCAAGAGTCATTGCACTGGGCGAAGATATTGGCATGATCGGCGATGTAAATCAGGGTTTTGCAGGCTTGCAGGAAAAGTATGGCGAACTCCGAATTACAGATACGGGAATTCGTGAAACCACCATTGTCGGCCAGGGCATCGGACTGGCTATGCGCGGATTGCGGCCCATTGTTGAAATTCAGTATTTTGATTATATCTATTACGCACTGGCTACGCTGACGGACGATCTTGCATCCTTGCGTTACCGTACTGCCGGCGGCCAGAAAGCACCACTGATTGTACGTACCCGCGGTCACAGGCTGGAAGGAATATGGCATTCGGGTTCGCCAATGGGTGCCATGCTGGGCAGCCTGCGCGGAATGCATGTTGCAGTTCCAAGGAATTTTACACAAGCCGCAGGTTTTTACAATACATTGATGCAAGGCGATGATCCTGCACTGATCATAGAACCGCTGAATTCCTACCGCCAGAAAGAAATACTTCCGGACAACATCGGTGAAATATGCGTTCCGCTGGGTATTCCCGAAATAATTCGTGAAGGAAAAGACATTACCATTGTGACTTATGGCTCCATGTGCCGTATAGTAATGGAGGCGGCTGCTCAGCTGCACGATCTGGGAATTGAGGCGGAGGTAATTGATGTGCAGACACTTTTACCGTTCGATATTCACAGCAGCATTGTTGAGTCCATAAAAAAAACGAACAGAGTAATCTTTGCCGATGAAGACCATCCCGGAAGCGCATCCGGTTATATGATGCAGCAGGTTCTGGAAAAGCAAAATGCATACCGCTGGCTGGATTCAGCTCCGGTTACGATCTCTGCAAAGGATCACCGTACGCCATACGGATCTGACGGTGATTATTTTACGAAGCCCAATATGGACGATATTATTGAAACTGCGTACCAGATTATGCACGAAGCCGATCCGAGTAACTATCCGGAACTATTCTAGGCGGAAAATGAATGTATATCAGATCAGGAAAAAGAATTTTTGACATTTTCATTGCGGCAGCCGGACTAATCCTCCTGCTGCCGCTTTTTATTTTGCTCGTTCTTCTGCTTTCGTTTGTCCATAAAGGAAAGCCATTCTTTTTTCAGCAACGACCCGGACTGAATGAAAAGATTTTTACCATTATCAAATTTCGTACGATTAATAATACGGGAAAAATTGGAATGCAGCTTGCAGGCGATGTTTCAGTTACAGGAAATTTTCTCAGAAGAACATCGCTTGACGAAATTCCTCAGCTCTGGAATGTAATCCGCGGCGAGATGAGCATTGTCGGGCCGAGGCCTTTGCTGACAGAGTATCTTGAACTTTACAGTGAAGACCAGCGCAGGCGGCATGCTGTTCTCCCGGGAATAACGGGCTGGGCACAAGTAAAGGGAAGAAATCATTTAGCATGGGAGCAAAAGTTTGAGTACGATCTCTGGTATGTCAAAAACAGGTCATTCCGGCTTGATATGAAAATCATCTTCCTGACAATTTCCCGTGTGTTCAGGAAAGAAGGAATCAATTTCAGATGCGGATCACACATAGATAAATTCAGCAACTGATCAAAAATTACAATTATTACACACTATTTAACTGATATAAAAATGCTTCTGTACGGAGCCGGCGGACATGCCGGAGTTGTTGCCGGAATCGCCAGGGATTGCGGCAAAATAATAAAAGCTTTGTTTGATGATGATTTACAAAAGATTGCAGTTGCAGGCACTCCGGTTACAGGAAGTTACAACACCGAGTTATTTGTAAATGAACCCATTGTCATAGCCATTGGAAATAACAGGATCCGCCGTCGGATTTCCGGTCAGATTACCCATTGCTTTGTCAGCTTGATCCATCCTTCCGCTTTGATTGACAAAACCGTTACGATCGGAACAGGAACTGTAATCGTGCATGGCAGTATCATTCAGGCCAATTCACGAATCGGGAACCATGTAATTGTAAATACCGGCGCCACAATTGACCATGATTGTGAAATTGCGGATTACGTTCACATTGCTCCGGGTGCCGTACTGTGCGGGAAGGTATGCATTGGCGAAAGTTCACTCATTGGAGCGGGAAGCTGTATTGCACCAAATCTTGTAATCGGGAAAAACTGTATAATCGGTGCAGGCAGCATTGTTACCGTAAATATTCCCGATAGCGCCGTTGTTCGCGGTAATTCGAGTAGAGTAATCCGGCTAAATGCATGATGAAACCCAGAATATATCTTTCTTCTCCGCATATGAGCGGAGAAGAAATGGCGTATGTACAGGAAGCATTTGACTCTAACTGGATTGCACCTCTCGGATCAAATGTGAATGCATTGGAACAGGACATTTGCAGATTTACCGGTAGCCGATATGCTTTGGCACTTTCGTCCGGTACGGCTGCAATTCACCTTGCATTGATTGTAGCAGGCGTTCAGAAGGATGACATTGTACTTTGCCAGTCGCTTACATTTGCGGCAAGTGCCAATCCGATTTTATATCTGGGCGCAATTCCTGTATTCATCGACAGTGAGCCGGTAACCTGGAATATGTGTCCCGATGCACTCGAAACAGCCATAAAGCATTACTTGCATTCCGGTAAAAAGCCCAAAGCAGTAATTCTTGTTCATCTGTACGGAATGCCGGGATTTTTGAAAGAAATTATTCTGATTTGTGAAAAATATGATATTGCCTTGATTGAAGATGCAGCAGAAGCATTGGGCTCTGCTTATTTCAATCAAAAGCTGGGAACATTCGGATCTCTGGGTATATTATCTTTCAATGGCAATAAAATCATTACAACATCCGGCGGCGGTGCGCTGCTTTGCCAATGCCAGGAATATTTGACAAAAGCCGGCTTTCTTGCTTCACAGGCGAAAGACGATGCACCGCATTACGAGCATTCGGAAATCGGCTATAATTATCGTTTAAGTAATGTTCTGGCAGGAATTGGAAGAGGTCAGATGAAAGTTTTACCGGACCGGATTCAAAAGCGCCGTTCGAATTTTGATTTTTACAAAAAAAATCTGGCGCAACTTCCCGGAGTAACTTTTCAGGAAGAACCAAATGGCTCTTTTTCCAATCGATGGCTTACGGTTATTCTTTTCGACCCGGAAGTTTCTTCGGTCAGACCGGAACATGTAAGCAAAATTTTAACACAGAACAATATAGAAACGCGTCCGTTATGGAAGCCGATGCATTTACAGCCTTTGTTCAGGCAAGCTTCGTATTTTGGAGGAAACGTAGCAGAAAACCTGTTCATGCGAGGATTATGCCTGCCGTCAGGCTCCGGTTTATCGGAAGACGAATTGTTGCGTATTACAGATCATATCCGATCCGTTTTTTGAAAACATAAAAAAGCCCCCAAAAAGTTGAACACTTTTTGGGGGCAGTGCAAAATAATAAGGCCTTTTCCGAACAAGATTATTTACGGTAAAACTTCAATTTCAAACTGCAATGGCGAATAAGGCAAAATACTGCGATTTCCATTTTTTCCATAGCCCAAAGCTGAAGGAAATATGATAATTGCTTTTTCTGTCTTGCGCATCTTGCGAATGGCACGGTCAAATCCGGGAACAGCACTGTTAGTGCCTGTTACAAAAGAAAATGTTCCTTCATCAAACTTGGTATCATTCAGCAGCTTGCCAACATATTTGATGTTTACTGCTTTGCCTGATCCGATTGTGTCGCCTGTGACGGTATTGGATCTTACGATAACCAGGTTATCAGCTGTTCTTTCTGAAACCTTAAATTGTTTTGCAGCAAGAAAATCATCTATTTGTTGAACTTCTGTTCTTGTTTTAACGAATTCCATTTCCAAACGAATTGGAGAATATGCCGGAATATTCACTTTATCAGTGTTACCCGATGCAAGGTAATACGGAAGCAGCAAAGTAGCTTTTTCACCGGTTTTCATCAGAAAAATTCCTCTTTCGATTCCTGTCCAGTAAAGATATCCTTCTACCGGAAAGGTGAAATCCGTCTTGTTATTATCCGAAGAAGATATAACCTTGGTACCATCCAGCAAGTAGGCCGTATACTTGATCGTAGCCGCATCGCCTCTTTTGGCAAGCTGTCCGCTAGGGTTACTGAGCCGTTTGATATAGTAAAGCCCCGAAGTATCTTTAACCGCCTGGCTTCCGGCGCTATCAGTTTTCAGATAAGCTTCAATAGCAGCAGTGTTTTCGGTAATTTTTTCGTCATCCTTGTTTTCTACAGTATCCATACAGGATGACAAACTGAAAATACCAGCCAGCAAAAAATACAATGATAAATTAAAACGCTTCATTTCGTTAATACTTTCTAAATTAAATGGATTGATTACTATTGCTTATAGACTCCGTCAACTGCCAAATAGTTGTAATCAGGATTGTAAAAGGCCGGTTTTCACATTATCCTCAAAATACTTGCAAAAAGAAGTAAGCGGGCACTCTGAACATTTGGGACTTCTGGCGATGCAAATGTAACGGCCATGAAGAATAAGCCAGTGATGCGCTTTGTACACCAGAAATTTAGGTAGATATTTCAACAGGCCCATTTCGACGGCAAGTGGCGTGGAGGCGGTCATCGGTACAAGACCGAGCCGGCGGGAAACGCGGAAAACATGCGTGTCAACCGCCATTGCAGGCTGGTTATAAACAACCGATACAACCACATTGGCCGTTTTACGGCCTACTCCGGGCAGCTTTTGCAACTCCTCGACAGTCGCCGGAATATCGGAATTGAACTGTTCCACAAGCATCCTTGCCATTCCGATCAGATGCTTGCTCTTGTTATTCGGATAGGAAACGGATTTAATATAAGTAAACACTTCCTCCACGTTGGAGGCTGCCAGGGATTGCGGATCGGGAAAACGTTCGAACAGAAGAGGCGTAACGAGGTTAATCCGCTTGTCCGTGCATTGTGCAGAAAGGATAACTGCAACAAGCAGTTCGTAAGGGTTCCTGTAATGTAATTCGGTTTCGGGTTCGGGAAAATTCCGGGTAAAATAATCCAGAAAAAATTTGAATCGGTCTTTTTTAAGCATATAAAAAAATATTTTCCAGAAGAAAACCAAAATCCTCTTCTGGAAAATAATACGGAATGGATTAGAAATAATTAATCCTGATAATAAATTATAACAATTAACAACCTTTTAAAACGAAAGCGTTGCAGGTCTTTTCAGTGAAAACTGTTGAGAGTACCTGATGATTTCTGAAACAGCCCTATCCGAAGGGATCCGGACGATTTTGTTCATCTGATTCTGTATTTCAAGAGAATCGATGTAAAAACTCATCAAATCATCATCAAGTGCGAGAGCCTCGACAATCAGATCATTTTCATTTTCTGTTGTTTCGGCATATAAATACCTTACAACATCATCGTAGGTAAAAGTTTTTGTCATATTGTGGGGCACGTTGGTTGAATTGCTTACGCAAGTTTATCAACGCGTAACGCATCCTTCCCAATGCCGTATTAATACTCACTCCTGTTGCATCGGCAATTTCCTGAAAGCTCATGTCCTCGTAATGGCGCATGATCAGTACTTGCTTTTGCACATCAGGTAACCGCTGGATCATCTCCCGCAGTTGCTCATGCGTCTCCTGACGAATCTGGACCGACTCAACGGAATCCTCCGAAAAATCCAGTGTATTGAAAACACTGCTTCCATCTTCGAATACTACATTGGGGTAGCGTTTATCGCGTCTGAAATAATCAATAGCGAGGTTGTGTGCGATACGTATAATCCACGGAAGGAATTTCCCCTCATCATTATATCTGCCACCTTTTATCGTATCTACGGCCTTAATAAATGTATCCTGCAATAAATCTTCGGCTACATACTGATCCTTGACAATAAGATAAATAGTGGTGTATATTCTTGATTTATGGCGCTGAACCAGCTTCTCAAAAGCTTTTTCATTGCCGTGGATATACAATGTTACCAACTCACTGTCGCTAACTTGGACTTTCTCCATTTTTACTATTCGATTTAGTTAACGTAGAGCAGTTCCTCGATATTGTTTCTCCTTTCTGTTTAGTGAAATATTTGAAGTGACTTTTTTGTATTCTGAATTATATATATCAAAGAAATAGATTTGACAAATAATTTGCAAATGTTTATGTTTCTTTTTTTTATAAATAAATTTACATTAACAGATGTTAACAATAATCTGGCTTTCTGGATATTTATTGATCATAAACCATCATGTCTAGGCCAATTATAACAAATAATAGTACATATTTAATAAATATACGTATATAGTCCACAATTTGGATCATTTTCTACACAATATATTTGGTTAAATGATCAGGTGCATAAATTGAATTTTATTAACAAATATTGAACTTTTTCCAGATATGCGATACAAACATCTTTTCTTCGATCTTGATCATACACTATGGGATTTCGAAAAAAATTCTTCCGAATCGCTGGAAGAAATTTTTCATTCTCTGATGCTGATACAGTACGGAATTTCTTCCATGGACGCATTTATCGGGTCATTTCTGAGAATCAACACAGAATTATGGAATGCGTTTGACACCGGAAAATTACACCATACCTATATACGTGAGAACCGTTTCAAGCTGGTGTTTGAAGACATCGGCGCTACTTGTCCGCCAAACCATTCGGAAATAAGCGAAACGTACCTCCGCACGCTTCCCGATAAAAAGCATTTGCTCGAAGGCGCACTGGATTTGCTGAATTATGCTTTCTCCGCCGGTTATCGGATGCACATCATAACAAATGGCTTCAATGATGTTCAGGCAAGGAAAATAGCGAGTTCAGAAATCAGTCATTTTTTTGAAAACATTGTAACTTTTGAAAGCGCCAATGCCAAAAAGCCGGATCCCAGAATATTTGCCTACGCGCTGGAAGTTGCCAATGCCTTGCCGGAAGAAAGCATCATGATCGGTGATAACTGGATTGCCGATATTCTGGGCGCTAAGCAGTTTGGAATGGATACGGTTTATTATAACCCAGCCGGACTGCAGTTTGATGAAGCTCCGACTTACGACATTCGCAGGCTGGAAGAACTCATGCTTATTTTATAGAAACCGATTGCTGTTTCAGCAGTTTACTACCTGCTCATTCTGTTTCGTCAGCTTCAAAAAACGTAATGTTTTTTTCCCTGAGAAACTGTTTGATCACGTCCACATGAACGCACTGGCCCACGTTCAGGAAAGGATAGTTTGAAACTTTTTTACGGTGGCCGTCCGTAATTACTTCTCTGTTCACCTGATCGAATCCAAGATGCAGATGCCGGGTTGAGCTTTGCATGCCGTAAATAGTGCCTTTTCGGTCAAAAAGCGGCCCTCCGCTTTGCCCCCGCAAGCCGGGCGTACTCATTTCAATACCTGTGACAGCATTGCTTTCGCCAATATGCCGGGTAATGATCCCGTCGATCGGAAAGCTTGGTGTGTTTACGCGGCCTTCTTTGGTCCATTCTATGTCGCCTGTATTCTTGTTGTACTTATAATTTGTAAATTCCGGAAAAGGATATCCCAACCGGCACAAATATCTGCCTTGCTTCACTTGCCGCGAATCTTTCAGAAATTTTGCATAACCCTGATACTGCCTGGAATTAAAATCCCGAAACTGAATAATGGCCAGATCCTGCGTCGGATGCAAATGAATTGTCAGGCCTTTGTAGGAAGCACATTTAATAAAATTAAACAGAATGCGGATCGGGTTCTCTGAATTGATCTTGTATTTGGATTCCAGAAACAAACGTTGTGTTTCAAAACCGGGATCCTTTTCAAACCTTCTCAGCTCGCCCTTGAATTTCTGATAATTCTCGTAAATGGAACTGGAGTATAAAATTTGTCTGGCTACATGCCGGCAGGTGACAGCAAAGCCGTCTTCATTTACAAAAAACAAAGTAGCCGTTCCGGGCACAATATCACTTCCGGTATAATAACGAAGTATAAAATGAACAGGACGTGTAAACTGATCTACTTTCTCAATGGCTTCAACGAACATAAGGTGCTCTTAAGGCAATGGTTACTGACGGGTAAACGGAACCAGCGCTTCGGTCTGATCCCAGCTTAAAACCATGTTTACGCCTCCGGGTATATTTTCAAAATAAATTTTAAATAATTCCTGAACTTCCGGTCTGATGCGGATCGGTACTTCGACGCTCAGCACGTCTTTGCCGTCGTTATAGGCTGTTCCCCATTGTCCCGTTTCGGAGTTCAGTATGATTTTCCAACTGCTTTGCCCGGGAACGGAGTACAGCGAATAGGCACCTGCTTTAACCGGCTTTCCGCCCAGATACAATCCTTCGCCCAGTTCAATGATGGTTGCTTCGTTGGCTCCTGTCCGCCAGACTTTTCCATAAGGTAATAACGCCTTATCTTCTTCCCTTCCAAAAAGCAATCTCCCCTTTTTACTTGGCCTGCTGTATTTAACCCGGATATTAACGCCGTTTTCAGTTGTTTCAGCAATTGCTTCCGGACTTAAAGACCGGGTATATTTGCGGTATCCGAAAAAACCAATCAAAACAAGTGCAACCAGAAAGGAAGCGAGGAGGATATTTCTTTTCATACCCGGTTACGGACAGACGATTTTATAAAAGGTATAACTTACAGAAAGACGCACGTAATAATAATTGTCTTTCAGCGACGGGTCTCCTTGCTGCAGTTTGTCCGTATTAACCGGCTGGCCACCCAGGTTGTCCAGATAATCTGTAAATGTTTTCCTTGTGCCGTATTCCAGTCCGATATTCCAGGGTTTTCGAATCTGGTATTTAATTCCTACGCCATAAGGCATCACCAATGTACTTGTTTTATAGGAAGCAGTTTGTGGAGTAACATTGAATTTGGCCAGGCCCATACCTCCGAATACGTACGGACTCCAGTTTACTGCAAATCGCCGATCCTGAAAGTTCAGAAAGTTGTATTCAGCCACAGCACTTGCTTCCAGAATCCGGCTTTTAAACGACATATTCCTGGCTTGCTGAAAAGGGTCTTTGCTATGCTGATCGTCAGCTCCCGTTAAACCCAAAGCAGCTTCGGCCCGCAAAGAGAGCGCCTGGGTTGGATTGTATCTGAAGAACAAACTTCCGCCGGGCCGGAAAAACCGGAACCTGAATGTAGGAGAAATGTCACCTCTGTAATTGAAAGCGCCGATTCCAGCGCCAAGCTCAATCTTTTGCGCATGAACGTTACCGACAGCTGCCATTAAAAAACAAATACCTGCCAGTGTAGAAAGCAAGTATCTGTTATTCAGATAATGAAAAGAATAATTCAAGAACATTATTTTAACGGTGGACATTTAATCTGAGCAGGCAGCATGTAATTAAGATGGATCATGCAGAACAAATAATTATCCTTTTGTGTAGGACTGTTTCCGCGGAACGATCCCGGAGCAGCAAAACCCGTTGTAGGCAAAGTTGCCAGCGGATCATTGGAGTCAATGTTATAGTTGGCACGCAGGAATTTTTTAAGTGATTCTGTACGGTCTGCGCCTTTTCTCACAGCGACAGGATCTGTACTTCTGTTGGAAAATTTGAGTGCAAGCGGATTGTCTGCAAACAAGGCCGGATCGGCATAGTTCCCGTGTGTATCGTCCAGATAATCTGTGAAGGTTTTTCTGAAACCGAATTCCGCTGAAATATCAAACCTTGAATTTATTTTATACCGCACGCCTATTCCGACAGGAATGGCAAACTGAACAAGGGAATACGGTTTTGCATAACCTTCATTGCCTTGTCCCTCGGTACCCAGCGGCTGCAATTTAACCCAGTCTCCTTTCAATGTGTCCAGTGCTTTCGGGTTATGCGCGGTCAGTGCGATACCTGCAAAAAGATAGGCTCCGAATTGCGGCCTTCTGTCATAACTGCGGTTATCGGGTATTAATTTATAAATTCCCTGAACTGAAAATTCTTTAAGATCATTGCGGAAATGCAGGTTCCGGGCATAAAAAATGCTGGCATCATGCTTGGAATCACGGTTCATAATGTAATCATCACCGGCGATCCGGGCATATGTGAAACTGGCTCTGGCAGCAATCCGCGGAGTAAAATGCCTTGTATAATTTCCGCCTATACTCCATCGCATCATTTTGAAAGTGGAGGAAAGCGGTCTTCTGTACGGTGCCATGTCACCGTAGTAATTGGATGTTCCGATGCCGATGCCTGCCGTAGAGTAAGGAACAAAAATGCCGCGGCTCTGCGCCTGAACGTTCCGGTTAGTCAACAACAGCCCAAAAGTTAAGATCAACGTCAGCGCCCCGGACAATCTTCTCAATTCAAAATTTATACGCATTTTCAGGTCAATTTTTTGCAAAAATAGAATAGTTGTTGGTTTTCTTAAGGTTATATCACCATTTCAACGTATTTCCGATTGATTTATTTGTGAAGTCTGGATTTTTAGTCTTTATCGATTGCAACAAATTCCGCAACCTGCGGCATTGTGCCGGATTGGTCCATAATATCCGTGTTTTGATGAAAAAGAAAATAAAACTTCATTATCATTGCATACTGAAAAAGCACGATCCATGATTACCGGTACCAACCTGCGCTTCGCGTATTCTGCTCAAAAAAAGTTTAATTTTCCAGATATCAAATGCAAGAACGGCGAAACGCTGCTGATTCTCGGCCAGTCCGGAAAAGGAAAAACAACGCTGCTGCATTTGCTTGCCCTGCTGCTGAAACCGGATTCAGGCGAGATCATGATTGCCGGTACTTCTGCAAACAACCTTTCCAGCTCGCAGCTTGCGCAGGTCAGGGCAAAAAACATCGGCATTATATATCAGCGGCCCCATTTTGTAAGTTCTTTATCGGTTCTGGACAATATTCTGCTATCCAATTACCTTGGCGATAAAAAGCCGGATAAAGCCAAAGCAACAGCACTGGCAGAACAGCTTGGATTTGCAGACCATTTGTCAAAAAAACCTTCAAGGCTAAGTCAGGGCGAACAGCAGCGCGTAAGCATTGCACGCGCGCTGATGAACAATCCGAACATTATACTGGCCGACGAACCGACATCCAATCTCGACGACAACAATTGCCAGCGAGTCATTGAACTGCTGAAAACCCAGTCCGCCTCCATCGGCGCAAGTCTGGTTGTCGTTACGCATGATCAGCGTCTGAAAGATGTTTTTTCCAATCAGGTTTTTCTGTAAGCCATTCGGAAATGCAGGATTGACTTTCGCTTGTTCCAGTAAAAAATAATTTCCCGATGAATCTTCTTAAAATCAGCATAGCCAATCTTAAGGAAAAAAAGCTCAACAGTTTTCTGAGTGCACTGCTTCTGACCCTCGGAATCGGTATGATATCGTTGCTGCTATTGCTTAACAAACAACTGGATGAGCAATTTCGCAGGAACATCAAAGGCATAGACCTCGTCGTCGGAGCCAAAGGAAGCCCGTTGCAACTCATTCTTTCGAGCATATACCAGATCGATGCGCCGACAGGCAATGTACCTTTGTCGGAAGTAAACAGTTTAAGAAAGAATCCGTTTGTCAAAACCGTCATTCCGCTTTCCATGGGCGACAGTTATCAGGGATTCCGGATTGTGGGAACCACTCCAAAATATACCGAGCATTTTCAGGCAAAAATTGCGCAGGGACATCTTTACAATGCATCCATGGAAGTGACAATCGGCAGTAAAGTGGCAAGGAATACAGGCCTGAAAATCGGTGATACCTTTTCCAGCTCACACGGACTGGATTCCGAAGGCGACGTGCATGGAAACAGGAAATATGTTGTAAAAGGCGTTTTTGAACCAAACGGATCCGTTGTGGATCAGTTGATTTTGACCCGGCTTTCGAGCATCTGGGATATTCACGAACATGCGGAAGAAAATCATGAGGTGGAAAAACATACGCTGGGACCGGAGCATGAAGATGAAGACAAACAAGTAACCAGCGCACTCGTACAGTTCCGGAATCCGATGGGACTGATGACCATACCTCGGCAAATCAATGAAAATACATCCATGCAGGCCGCATTGCCAAGCATTGAAATAAACCGTTTGTTTTCGCTGCTTGGAGTCGGCATTGAAACACTTCGTGCCTTGGCGCTTGTCATTATCATGATAGCCGGTGCGAGCGTTTTTATTTCACTTTACAACTCGCTGAAAGAAAGAAAATATGAAATGGCGCTGATGCTTTCCATGGGTGCAACGCGTACAAAGCTGTTTCTGATGCTGCTGCTGGAAGGATTAATGCTGGCCATAATCGGTTTTGTGGCAGGAATCGTATTGAGCCGCATCGGATTATGGCTGTTTTCACGTGCTGCCGAACAGGATTTTCATTATTCCATTCGCCAGTTCGGTATATTGCCGGAAGAAATTTATTTGTTTTTTGCGGCGTTGTTCATCGGGTTGCTTGCGGCTGCATTGCCTTCGCTGGGCATTTACAAGCTTAATATATCACGGACACTGGCGGAGGAATGATATTCTGTGTAAATTTGTTAGTGAAGCAAATATCAAAAGACCAAATACAAGCACGATGAAATCTGTAAAGATCCTATTACTTCTTTTTTGTATTACTTCCCTTTCTGCTTTTGTGCCTGCCGGCAATCCGGTCAAGCTCACGTGGGAGACTTTGCGCGATGTTACTTTCAAAAAGAAATGGTATGCAGAAGAATCCATTTATATGCTTCACCCTACTTTCGGGCCGAGCGTTCAGAAACTGAAAAACCAGCAGGTAGCAATTACGGGTTATATTCTGCCTGTAGATCTGGATGCCAATTTATACGTATTGTCTGCATTTCCGTTCAGTGCCTGTTTCTTTTGCGGAGGTGCCGGCCCGGAAACAGTTATGACATTAAATTTCAAAAAGAAAGACGGCAGAAAGTTCAAAACAGACGAACGGCTGACTTTTGTCGGAACTTTAAAGCTGAATGCAGACGATATTTACCAGATGAACTACATTCTGGACGGTGCTGAAATAGCGGAATAAACCGGGAATGCTTGTTTATCAAATACCTGCCAGCCGCCAGATTCCGGATATAAAAAACAGCACCAGTCCAACGGGCGTAAGTACTTTCCAGCCAAGGTACATCAGCTGATCCACGCGTAAACGGGGCAAAGTCCATCTTGCCCACATCTGGATCAAGATTCCAAAAATGGCTTTGCTGAGCAGCCAGAAAATTCCGGTTATATAGCCAAACCCGGTTCCCGGCTCTCCGCTTGTCCATTCAGCCAGTTTTACCGGGCCCATATTGGGTAAAGGTGTGTTCCAGCTTCCCAGAAACAGTATGGCACCTAAAAGGCATACAAGCAGCATCATTCCGTATTCCGATAACATGAACAATGCCCAGCGCATTCCGGAATATTCTGTATGAAAACCGGCCACGATTTCGGATTCTCCTTCCGGCAAGTCAAAAGGCGCGCGATTGCATTCGGCCAGTGAAGCAATAAAAAAAACGACGTATGCAATAATGAGAAACGGGTTTCGTACAATGTTCCAGGCCAGAAATCCGCCGACATTTGTGACATCTATTCCAAGCTTCCGCATGCCGAAAAGATAAACCGTTTCATTGGCATAAATGCCCTGCTGAAAACTGATTACCTGCAAATCGAGCGTTTGCGTGAGCATAACAACGCATAAAATGGATAATCCGAGCGGGATTTCGTAGGAAATAATCTGCGCAACAGCACGCATGGCACCAAACAGAGCATATTTGTTATTGGAACCCCAGCCCGCCATCAACAATCCGATAACGTCAACGGATACAATTGTCAAAAGGAAAAAAACGCCGACAGCTGCTCCCGAACCAGCCAGATCAGGCGCTAGCGGAACAATGGCAAAACCGGCAAAAACAGAAACAAAGATGACAAACGGCGCAATCAGAAACAGCCTTCGGTCGGCGGCTTTGGGAACAATGTCTTCTTTCTGAAGTAATTTCAGCAAATCTGCAAACAACTGCAATAAACCCCATTTTCCGACTTCCATCGGCCCCATCCGATCCTGAATGAAAGCAGAAACCTTGCGCTCCAGATAAACGCCGACAACTACAAAACCAGGAACGACGAGTAAGAAAATGAGAAGTGTAAATGGAAAAGGCATCAAATGCGATTTGAAGTACGTTACAGATGTCACAAAAGTAAGTAAAAAACTTACTCCTCTTCGTCCGGCTCACCTTTATAACCCGATTCCTGCAAAATCCTTCCTGCATTATCAATTTGCATCAGTTCGGGCAAGGTTATTTCAGGCTTTTTGGCAATAAAACGGTTTACAATGCGCCACCCGACCCACCGTGCAATAGCACCCGGGACTTTCGATCCTATTTCGGAAGTAAACGGCCGTTCTTCAATAAATTTCCTTTTTTTCAGATCACTTTTTTCATAAAGCAATTTGCTTGCAACGAAGTACGACCATATTTCCTGCTGGCTGTTGTAAGTCCGCCGGAGATTCTCCTCTGAATACCCTGAAATCAGGCTGTCGGGCGTATCCGGCATGACCTGTTTTACAAATTCATACGCTTTTCCGTACCCGATCATATCCGCCAAAAGCGTCTGATCCTGCGCATTCATCCGGTTATAGCGGTTGGATGTAAAGAAGACAATGGAGGGTACAATGTATTCCTTGCGGTATCTTCTCAGCTGATAATCATATACATCCGGGCGATAACGAGCATTTGGCCCGCCAAAATAATCCAGACCGATGATCACCAGCGAATCTGAAACGTACAGGTCATTTCCTTCAAATCCGGTGGTTATAAACTGGATTTTAGGCGCATTGAAATTCGGGTAATGATATTTGATCTGCTTATATGCCTTTAAAAGCGGTGACAAAACAGTCGCTTCACGATCACCGATCAGCGAATCCAGATCCTCTTTGAAACTTTGAAAACCCGGGTTCTGGAGAATATTGAAAAGGTGCGAGGCAAGCTGTGCCGAATCTCCCGGGAAATCAGTAAAATACGCCTTTTGCAGGTAATTATACTTTTGCAGAAAATTTTGTACATCTTTAACCGATTTACAGGAAAACAGTTCTGCATCCAGATTTTCTGAAACCAGTTTCATCTGAATGGAGCTGGTATCTGCTTCACGGGTTTCATTGTTGTTGCAAGACGTCGCGACAACAGCCAGCAAAAAGAAAAACAGCAGGATTCTGGAATTAACCATTTGATTGGATAAAAAGTAAAATGACAGATCAGAAACCAAAAATAGAAAAAAACCGGATAAGCATTCTGGGTTGCGGCTGGCTTGGGTTTCCATTAGCTCAACGTCTGCTTGCGTCCGATATTACAACGAAAATCAACGGCAGTACAACATCTTTGCCAAAACTGGAAAATTTTAAAGCAAAAGGAATCAACGGCTATTTGCTGGAACTGAATCCCGGATTTGAAAATGAAAGTGCTTTGACGGAATCCTTTTTTAACGCAGAAACGCTGATTATTTCGCTGCCGCCGCGTGCCGGAAAAAACGGACCGGGATTTTACGTAAAGCAAATGGAAGCCGTAATCAGTGAAGTCAGAAAGTCGCCTGTCAATGATGTTGTGTTTATCAGTTCAACAGGCATTTATCCGGAACTAAACCGGATCGTGACTGAAGATGACGTTGATTTACCCGAACAATCCGCTTCGGAAGACATGGTCACTGCGGAAGTAATGGCAAAATCATTGCGACTGGAACAAACTGTAACGATTCTGCGGCTCGGAGGGCTGCTTGGCTACAACCGTATTCCGGGAAAATACGTAACCGGGAAAAAAGATCTGACAACCGGCGGAATTCCGGTAAATTACATTCACCGCGACGATGCCATCGGAGTTATAATGAAAATGCTGGAAGACGGACTGGTTAATGAAACTTTCAACATTGTAGCGCCGCTGCATCCTTTACGCCGTGAGATTTATGAAACATCCTGTGCGCAGTTCGGCTGGAAAGCGCCGGAATTTGCTGTTCCTGAAAAAGAACAGGATTTCAAAATTATTTCCGGTGAGAAGCTGAACCGGTTTTACAACTATGATTTTAAATTTCCTGATCCCGTAAATTTCTTTTACAGTCTGGAAGATCATGAAATGTGAAAAAGCATATTTTAAAATTCTCTAAAACAGAAAAGATCCGTAATATGAATTTTACGGATCTTTTCTGTTTGTTTCTTTAAATTTTACTGCGCTCCCAAAAGCTCTTGAAGTTTGCTTTCCAAAGCAGGGCCGCGCAAGTTTTTAGCAATTATCTTTCCTTCCTTATCCAGTAAAAATGTAGCCGGGATCGCATTCACGCCATAAGCCTGCGCCACGCCGGAATTCCATTTTTTCAGCTCCGATCCGTGCTGCCATTTCAGGTTATCCTTTGTAATGGCCGTTTTCCAGGCTTTTTCATTATCATCAAGCGAAACGCCATATATATCAAATCCTTTATCCTTGAACTTGTCATACATGCGGACAACATTGGGGTTTTCCATACGGCAAGGTCCGCACCACGATGCCCAGAAATCAATCAATACAAACTTGCCGCGCAGTGAAGACAATGCAACCGGCTTTCCTTCGGGGCTCGTCAGCGTAAAATCAGGAGCCTGTTGCCCTACTGCTACGCCGGCCATTCTTTTTACCGTACCGATAAACCCTTTTGCAAGTGTTGGCGTAGGCTGGACTTTTTCGTAATCTTCTGCCAGTTTTTTCAGTACATCAAGATCGTTTTCGGGACTCAGAAAATTGTTGGCCGTAAAAAGAGCAACCAGTGAAGTGCCCATTTCCGGTAAAAGTTTCTTGATAACATCCAGCCGTTCCTGATCTGCTTTTGCAAAAGACTGCTGTATTTCCTGATTTTTTTTAGTGTCCTTTTTTTCCTCTGCCTTGGCATATTCCTCATTCCATACTGTAACCTTTGCGGCAAAATCCTGCATCAGCTGATCAATTTTGGAATAGTACTCCATGTTTCTGGAGCCCGTAATTTCCACTTTCCCGTTGTTCCCTTTGCTGTCTTTTCCAACGCCGTCGGCCGTAACGTTAAAAGTTTCGCCGCCTTCCACAAGCAGAACCACTTTCTGGCGATCGGCTATATTGAGGACAAAGAAACTTCCTCTGTCCTTTTCAACTCCTTTCAAGGAAAATGTGCCGTCAGCGGCAAGCTGTGCAGAATCCAGTTTGACAGGAGATCCGCCGGATGCAGACCTTGCAAGAATCACTTTTTCTCCTTTGGAACCGTTTTTGACTTTTCCGTTGATGGTAAAATCCTTTGGAGCAAGTTCCTGAGCCATGGCACAAAAGCCCAGCAAAGCAAAGCTGCAAATGAAAATACTTTGTCTGAATAATCCTTTCATGATCTTCTGTATTGTAAATGGATTAGTTTTTGAAATTTCAGAGTTTTTCAGCAAGCATCTGATTGATCAGCTTGGGATCAGCCGTACCGTTGGATTTTTTCATCACCTCTCCGACAAACAATCCCAACAATCCCTTTTTACCTTTTCTGTAAGCTGCCACTTTGTCCGGCATTGCATTCATAACCTCCGTAATCAACGTTTCAAGCTCGTTTGTATTGCTGTTTTGCAGCCAGTTATTTGACGATGCAATTTCAGAAGGCTGCCGTTCCGGTTCTTCCAGGAGTACGGGGAATATTTTCTGTGTCGCCACAGAATTGCTTATCACGCCGGATTCGCTAAGCTGGATCAGATCGGCCAGGATTTCGGGACTGATTGGAAATGTTTCAATGTTTCCGCCATGATCATTCAAATAGGATTTCACCGGTCCCATCAGCCAGTTGGAGGCAGCTTTAAAAGCGGATGTTTCCGAACATACCGCCTCAAAATACGCGGCAATTTCCCGTGTATCTGTCAGCACCATGGCATCGTAAGCCGGTATTCCATATTGATTTACAAATTTTTCACGCAGTTGCTGCGGCAAAGCCGGCATGCTTTCCCGAATCTTTTCCAGCCATTCCTCCGAAACTACAACCGGACTCAGATCCGGATCAGGAAAATAGCGGTAATCGTTCATGGTTTCCTTTACCCGCATACCGTAGGTCTGGCCGCTTTCGACATCGAACATCCTTGTTTCCTGCTGAATCCCCGCGCCATTTTCCAGCAATGCAACCTGTCGTTTTTCTTCAAAACTGATCGCGCGCATCATATTGCGGATCGAGTTCATGTTTTTTATTTCAACCTTGGTTCCAAGCCGGGCTTCTCCTTTTTTCCGGATAGAAACGTTTACGTCGCAGCGCAGCGAACCTTCTTCCATATTTCCATCGCTGATTTGCAGATACCGGACAAGACGACGGATTTCTGTAACAAACGCGCCTGTTTCTTCTGCCGACCTTAGATCAGGCTCGGAAACCATTTCAACAAGCGGTGTTCCCGCGCGGTTATAATCCAGGAGCGTTTCCGTTTCACTGCCGTCATGAACAGATTTGCCTGCATCTTCTTCCAGATGAATATGATGAAACCGGATCCACTTTTCAATTATTTTTCCTTCCGCATTTTTGATTGCGATTGTAATACCGCCGTTCTCACAGATTGGTTTTTTGTCCTGTGAAATCTGGTACCCTTTTGGAAGATCGGGATAAAAATAGTTTTTCCGGTCAAAAATGGTTCGTCTGCTGATGGAGCAGCCGCAGGCAAGTCCAAGCCGGATGGCGTACTCCACTGCTTTTTTATTGATTTTTGGCAATGTTCCGGGCAAAGCCAGTGTCAGCGGGCCAATATTTGTATTGGGCTCCGTGCCAAACCGGTTACGGTCCTGAGCAAATAGTTTGGATTCTGTCAGAAGCTGGCAATGCACTTCGAGCCCGATTACGGTTTCATAAGTTGCCAGAAGTTCATCCGTTATATCAGAAGGTTGAATTGCGCTTTCAGTCATATATAATTACAAATGCTTTTACAAAGATACAATTAGTGACCTAATTAGCATTTTCTGATGTAACATATAAGTCTTCTTAATACAATGTCAGCTTCCCTTCCCGTGGCATAGTGAAAATCTGTGATCCGTATACGATGTCAATATCGTCGTTTTTAATTGTTACGATCCCGATATTATAGTCTCCCGGCTCGGTTGTATCCTGAAAGATATTGACCGTGAAGCCGGAACTGTATTGCTTCTTCATTTTCAGGAATGACATATAACCTTGATTTCTGTTCCACTCGGGTGAGAGAATGTACGTTTTGTCTTTTGAAACAGACTTTAAAATCAAATAGGTTTCAGCAGTTTCGGGATGAACAATATCATCGGAAAAAATCTGATAGTAATAAACTCCTCCGTAAGCCGGAAGTATTTTATTCTCAAAGCGAAATTTCAGATCCTTATTAACCTGCCGGCTTGCATTAGTATCGATCCGGTTGCCGACTTTGGTAAAAATTGTTTGTGGAAATTGGTAGATGCCTGCTTGTAGTGCATCCTCAAATTGCTCGGCACCTTTTTTCGTAAATGGATAAAGCTTTCCTTGTATTGTCTGGTTTTTCTGAAGCATATAAACATCTGTCTGAAGAGAATTTTGCCAGTGCGCCACAACCGGACCATAGTGCCAGTGCATGTAAGCACAATACAAAAACGAGAACGGAATAGAAACAAGCAGAAAGTAATTACGCCAGGAACCTCTGAACGAAAACAGTAAGAGGCAATATACCATGACAACAATAAGTACGGAGTAAACTTCATAACGGTCAATGATCAGTGTAGAGCTGTTTTGTCCACGAGAAATCGCTGCTCCTGCTGCCGTGATGACAAAAGACACAGCTGTAAAAAAGATGACAAATTCGCTGGATTCTTTATCGGAAAGGCTGGAATTACGCTTTGTAAAATAATTCAATAGGAACTTTACAGAAATAAACAGCATCAGCGCAGACAGGATGCCGCCAACTACAACAGCATCTGCGGGTTTTAACCTGATAGCAAAAAAAGTACTCCCCATAAAGCTGAAAAAGCAACACAAAATACGCAAAGGTGCATTAAGCAATTGTTCCGACTGGTTGGAATAGCCATTCAGACCTACGACGGTCGGCATGCCCAGATAGAATACACATGCATACAAACCAACAAACAGCGTCCATATTCCGGCTTTTTTGTAGTCATGCATGCTAATCAGCTGAGCGATTCCTAACATGATAACATAAATTCCATTTCCGTTTGTGCAAGGATGCAGGGCGGCCAGTATCAAGGCTGCTATAAAACCTTTGTTACTGCGTTTTGAAAGGCAGTAGAACATGGCGATTGTCAGAAAAACCGAAAACATGTACTGCAATGTGCTGATTGGCCAGAAAATATTTCTGTGGACCGACGGCTGGAACATCAGCAGAGCGACCGGAATCATTGTAACCGGTGACTGTCCGGCACTGCGCATTGTGAAAAACGTTATAACAAAGAACATTGCATAAACACTGGTGCCGAGTAGCATCATTGATCTCAGGTTATAGCTTCCTTCAACATAGTAATCGAGCAATGCAATGGAAAACGGAAAACCGAAACGGTGGCCATTAAAATTCTGAAATAATTCGCCAAAGCGGGTTAAAGGGCTTTCTGAAACCCGCCGGATTATGGATATCACTCTGAAATCATCGAAATACGGTGCGTTGAAAGCATGCTTGGAAACAAAGAGAAAGAAGTAAAACATAACCAGGCCAAGCGTAAAGAATACGATCCATTTCTGGAAAATGTACTGTTTTGGTGTGTGCAAGTGCATTATACATGTGAATTGGGTACTTGTTAAATATATCAGGTATTTAACAGGTAATCTGCCAGCCATATGTCATTAATGAGCCATTGCCAATCTGTAATTATCTAACGTAGCCTACACGCTTATATCCGGCATAATAAACAAAAACGTCCGGCCTGATTCAGGCCGGACGTTTTTGACAATCTTAATTTGTAATGCAGCTTACAAGGAATTGATCCAGTTCGCTATAACTACAATTTCTGCTTTGGGAACTTGTGGAAACGGTGCCATTGGAGGGTAACCCGGCCAGTGCTCAGGCTTTGGCGCATGAACAAGTTCCACGATCTGATCCGCTGTATATTTCCTTTTGGCAACTTCCGCATAGGCCGGCCCGATTACTTTGTCATAAGCCTGATGACAGGCCAGACATGCATGCTTGTTTAGTAGCGCCGAAACATCCGCCGGAATTGGTTTACGTTTTGGAGCAGCATTTGCTGCCGGTGCTGCGCCAGCCGATGCCGTGCCAGCCGCAGCTGCGCCTGTTGCACTACCGGAAGAACCTGCTGCCGAAGTGCTGTCACCAGTTTTGCCTGTTTCTGTACCAGAAGCCGCAGGCGACGTTGTTGCCGGTGCGCGAACAGGTTCAGGCTGGTTTCTTCTTTCATTCTGAAGCGTCACAAGCGCCGCTTCTTCTCTTGATTTACTGCCGGAACCATAATAGTAATCGTATTTTTCACGGTCTTCCTTTGAAGAACAGCCGATGCAGAAGGAAACTGCCAGGGCAACAAGCGCCAAAGAAGTACTTTTTTTAAGTGTCATTGTTTTAAAATTTTAAATAATTTCCGCCAGATAAGGATTTCACAATAATTTGCCACACGAAGAAAGCAAGTTTGTACTAGATTTCCTTCATATCGCTTATAGAAATTAGCAGTGCCTCAAATATTATGCCGCGTTATCGGTTTGTTCTCCAATTTGTTAAGGCTTATTCCAAAGTAACGGAATCGTTAAAAAATTAATCTTTATTTAAAACATAGTATTGTGAATAAAACGAAATGTTATTACTTTTGCAGTCCTATTTGTAAAACGATGTAAAGTAATGGCTAAGAAAGGTAATAGAGTACAGGTTATATTGGAATGCACAGAACAAAAAGATAGTGGTGTTCCGGGAATGTCACGTTATGTGACTACAAAAAATCGGAAAAATACGCCTGGCCGTATGGAACTGAAAAAATTCAATTCATTTCTGAGACGCTATACAGTCCACAAGGAAATTAAATAAGTTGATTGTCATCCGTTAGCTGCGTAAGTGACCGGAAATCAGTATTTGACAGTACGCTTATAACAGTTAATATTCATAATACTATTTAAAATATACAGATATGGCAAAGAAAGTAGTTGCTACCCTGAAAAAAGAAGGCGGTAAATCATTTGCCAAAGTGATTAAAGCCGTAAAATCTCCTAAAACCGGAGCATATACCTTCAAAGAAGAAATTGTGCCTCTTGACGGTGTTCAAGGCGCATTAAAAAGCTGAGCCTGAAAAGGTTCTGTCATTGAGTTTGTAAAAAGTCCCTTTCGGGACTTTTTTTGTTTATTTTTGGGCACACATGCGCTGTAACTGATTTTACCCAATTCATACTATTATGAGCCTATTCGGTTTTTTTTCAAAAGAGAAAAAGGAAACACTTGATAAAGGGCTGGAAAAAACCAAAGACAGTTTCTTTGGCAAATTGTCCCGTGCCATTGTCGGTAAAACCACGATTGATGAAGACGTTCTGGACGAACTGGAAGATATTCTGGTCAGCTCCGATGTCGGCGTCGAAACGACGGTTAAGATTATCAAGCGTATCGAAGAGCGGGTTGCAAGGGATAAATATGCAACAACTGCCGAGCTGAACGGCATACTGCGTGAAGAAATTGCAGCACTTCTTACCGAAAATAAATCCGTAGATATCAAGGACAGTTTTGAAACCGAGCATTTGCCCAAACCTTATGTCATTATGGTTGTAGGCGTAAACGGCGTTGGCAAAACGACAACAATTGGAAAACTTGCGCATCAGTTTCATCAGCGCGGACATAAAGTGGTGCTTGGCGCAGCCGATACATTCCGCGCGGCAGCCGTAGATCAGCTCAAACTATGGGGAAAACGTGTAGATGTTCCGGTGATTGATCACGGCATGAACACCGATCCGTCTGCAGTAGCTTACGATGCATTGCTGAAAGGCACTGAAACCGGTGCCGATGTCAT
The DNA here is from genome assembly GCF_005860765.1 of Dyadobacter sediminis. GTDB lineage: Bacteria > Bacteroidota > Bacteroidia > Cytophagales > Spirosomataceae > Dyadobacter > Dyadobacter sediminis. The sequence goes on from NZ_VCEI01000029.1 coordinate 260,529, forward strand.
TATCATTGACACGGCCGGCCGCTTGCATACGAAAGTTAACCTGATGAATGAACTGGCTAAAATCAAGCGTGTCATGCAGAAAATCATTCCCGATGCACCGCATGAAGTACTGCTCGTGCTCGACGGAAGCACCGGCCAGAACGCTGTGATCCAGGCAAGGGAATTTACCAAAGTAACCGAAATCACGGCACTCGCCGTAACAAAACTGGACGGAACGGCAAAAGGCGGCGTTGTAATCGGGATTTCGGATGAATTCAAAATTCCGGTAAAATACATCGGTGTCGGTGAAAAAATGGATGATCTGCAGGTATTTGATCGCAGCGAATTCGTCGATTCTCTGTTCAAGAAAATAGGCTGACACAGATTTCCCGAACTTTGCGCTTCGTTTTATGGTTCATTATCAATCACTTTGCTGATAAAAGATAATCTCTATTTTTAATTAAAATCAATAGCTAGCGGCCAGTTGCTAATAGCTGACTCCAATGAAAACCAAAGGAATTGTCAAGAATAAAGTAAATATTGTAACGCTGGGCTGCTCTAAAAACCTGGTCGATTCCGAAGTGCTTTATACACAACTGAAAGGAAACGGATTTACTGTCGCACATGAATCCAAAAAGGATGATTCACAGATCGTTGTAATCAATACCTGCGGATTTATCGATAATGCCAAAGAGGAATCGGTAAATACGATTCTGCGCTACGCCGATGCAAAGGCAGCCGGAATGGTGGATAAAATTTATGTGACAGGCTGCCTTTCACACCGCTACAAAGATGAACTCTCTGTTGAAATACCAACTGTAGACGCATGGTTTGGAACAAACGAACTTCCGAGGCTGCTTAAAACACTGAAAGCGGATTACAAGCACGAACTGGTCGGAGAACGCTTGCTGACGACGCCTGCGCATTATGCATACCTCAAAATTGCAGAAGGCTGCGATCGTCCATGCAGTTTCTGCGCCATTCCGATCATGCGTGGAAGCCATGTTTCACGTCCGATTGATGAACTGGTAAAAGAAGCTAAATCGCTGGCGAAACGAGGCACTAAAGAACTGATTCTCATTGCGCAGGACCTTACTTACTACGGTCTGGATATTTACAAGAAAAGGAATTTGTCTGATCTTATTGCAAGGCTTTCCGATGTGGAAGGCATTGATTGGATCCGCTTGCAGTATGCTTATCCGGCCGGTTTTCCGATGGATATTCTGGATGTGATGAACGAACGAAGCAACGTTTGCAAATACCTGGATATGCCTTTGCAGTCCGGCTCAACCGAAATCCTGAAATCCATGCGCCGCGGTATTACGCGCGAAAAAACAGAGGCTTTGATTGAAACGATCCGCGATAAAGTACCGGGAATCGCATTAAGGACTACGCTGATCGTCGGGCATCCGGGTGAAACGGAAGCTTTGTTTGATGAAACTTACGAGTTTGTGGAAAAAATGCGTTTTGACCGGCTCGGTGCGTTTCAGTACTCGCATGAAGACAATACGCATTCCTATACCATGGCCGACGACATTCCGGAAGAGATCAAACAGGAACGTGCAGATGCCATTATGGAACTTCAGCAGGGAATTTCCTACGAGTTGAATCAGCAGAAAATCGGCAATACCTATAAAGTCCTTTTTGACCGCAAGGAAGGCGGTCATTTTATTGGGCGTACCGAGTTCGATTCGCCGGAAGTGGATAATGAAGTACTTGTTCCTGCAAGCCAGTATGTAAGGCTAGGCGATTTTGCACGCGTAAAGATTACTTCTGCAGAGGAATTTGACTTGTACGGAGAAGTAGTTCCCGATTTTCTTTAACTCTGTTCCGACTTTAGTAAATTTGTGCATTACGCAGCACAGAAAAATATTTTAATTACAATGTTACAAAGAATTCAGACCGTTTTTTTAGCCATTACAATCATCGGAATGGGCGTTTTTCTCTCTTTTCCGATATGGAGCAAAACTGCCATTGCAGGAGAAGAAAGAGCAGATCTTACCGCCATCCGATTGAATCACGAAATCAATGCCGTACAATCCAATGTGCAGCCGGTATATTATCTTATTATTCTGGCCATACTTGTAGCCGGCGTTGCGGCTTATGCCATATTTCAGTACAAAAACCGGGTTTTGCAATCGGCACTTTGCGCAGTGAACTCCATTTTAATGACCATTACAATGGGGCTTGTGATTTATTTCACTTTTTATAAAACGGCCAAATTGTTTGATCCAAATTCTCCGGGCAATTACGAAACCGGATTTTACGGCCTTGTGGCGGCCATGCTTGCCAATGTTTTCGCCAATCGTTTCATCCGGAAAGATGAACGCACGGTGCAGCAATCCAAAAGATTCAGATAAAACAGAAAACAGCCAATTTGATGTAACATCAAATTGGCTGTTTTCTATACAAGCCCTTCCCGCAAAAGATCGTGCAGGTGAACAAAGCCCAGCACTTTTTCATTTTCCACAACGACAATCTGCGTTATACTTTTTGCCTGCATGATTTCCAGCGCTTTCACCGCGTATTCGTCTGGAGAAACGCATACTGGAGAAGTTGTCATGATGTCGCAGGCTTTCAGGTGTAAAATGCTGTCTCCGGCATGCAGATTTAGCATCCGCCGCAAATCTCCGTCTGTAATAATTCCGGCCATATCGCCCGAGGCTTTTTCAACAACAGTCGCGCCGAGCCTTTTGGAAGTAATTTCAAGTATGACTTCTTTCAGTGTGGCATTTTCCTGTACGACAGGAAGTGCATTATTGGGATAAATGTCACAAACTTTCAGATAAAGCCTTTTTCCCAAAGAACCTCCCGGATGAAATCTTGCAAAATCGTCATGCGTAAATCCTCTTGCTTCCAGCAGACTTATGGCCAGCGCGTCGCCCAGCGCCATGGCAACGGAAGTGCTTGTCGTTGGCGCAAGATTCAGTGAATCGGCCTCGACCGGCGCATATGCATGCAAAACATAATGGCTGTTGCGTGACAAGTACGAATCATTGTTGCTGACCATCGCGATCATAACAACGCCCGTCCGTTTCAGAAGCGGAACCAGCACTTTTATTTCAGGCGTATCGCCGCTTTTGGAGATCACAATCACAACATCGTTTTGCTGTATCATGCCCAGATCACCGTGTATGGCATCAGCCGCATGCATGAATAATGCAGGTGTTCCGGTGGAATTCAGCGTCGCCACAATTTTTTGCCCGACGATCGCACTTTTCCCGATTCCGCTGATTACAACCCGTCCGCCAGAATTTAATATGGCATATACGCATTTTTCAAATTCATCATCAATCAAATCGATCAGATTATGCAAAGCTTCAGCCTCCTGCCGCAATACATCTTTTGCTATTGACTGAATATTTTTTATTAATTTCAAATCTGAAACACTGTTTTATTAAGAACCAATTGTAATTGTCAATTTCAAAAGCAAAGATATAGAAGTTTGGGATAACCATTTTGTTAACAGAGTATGGTAAAGAAGGTTGATACAGTCGTACTAGACACGTTGAAAGAAAGACTTAAAGAAATATTCGGATACAGTCAGTTCAGGGGAGAGCAGGAAGTAATTATTCAGAATATCCTGCTTGGCAAAAATACATTCGTGATTATGCCGACAGGCGCAGGAAAATCACTTTGCTATCAGCTGCCGGCCCTTGTCAGTGACGGTTTGACGATTGTCATTTCACCGCTGATCGCCTTGATGAAAAATCAGGTGGATCAGCTGACAGCGTTCGGGATTAATGCACAGTTTCTTAATTCCACGCTTACAAAAGCAGAAATGACAAGGGTAAAAACCGACGCACTCGACGGAAGCCTGAAATTACTTTATATCGCACCGGAATCACTTACCAAAGAAGACAATCTGGATTTTCTTAAAAAAGTAAAAATATCCTTTGTCGCTATCGACGAGGCACACTGTATTTCAGAATGGGGGCACGATTTCAGGCCGGAGTACCGACGCATTTACGGGATTATTGAAAACATCGGCAACCTTCCCATCATTGCGCTAACGGCAACTGCAACGCCGAAAGTACAGCAGGATATCCGCAAGAATCTGCAGATGGAAGAAGCCGAAACCTTTAAATCTTCTTTTAACCGTAAAAACCTTTACTACGAAATACGTCCTAAGAAAGACGTAAAAAAGCAGCTGATCCGGTATGTGCGCAACAACAAAGGCAAATCCGGAATTGTATACTGCCTCAGCCGCAAAACGGTGGAAGAAGTGGCCGAGCTGCTGACCGTTAACGACGTACGTGCGTTGCCGTATCATGCCGGGCTCGACAGCAATACACGCATGGCCAATCAGGATGCATTCCTGAATGAAGAAGCAGACGTCATTGTGGCGACAATCGCTTTCGGAATGGGCATTGACAAGCCGGATGTTCGTTTTGTGATCCATTACGACGTTCCCAAATCGTTGGAAGGATATTATCAGGAAACGGGCCGGGCCGGAAGAGACGGGCTGGAAGGAAACTGCCTGATGTTTTACAGCTACGAGGACATTCAGAAGCTGGAGAAATTCAATAAAGATAAAACCGTTACCGAACGCGACAACGCACGCCATTTACTGAATGAAATGGTGGCTTATTCTACCTTGGGCGTTTGCCGGCGGAGACAATTGCTGAGTTATTTCGGTGAATATTTCGAAAAGGACTGTGGTTTTTGTGACAACTGCATCAAGCCGACTGAAAAAACCAAAGTTCAGGATGATGTTATTCTGGTGCTGAAAGCAGTTCAGCTGACTGAACAGCGCTTTGATGCCGACCATATCGCCGATCTTCTCACAGCTACTGAAAATCAGTATGTAAAAAGCTACGAGCATGATCAGCTGGAAGTTTATGGCAAAGGTCTGGAACTGAATGAATCCAGAGATTACTGGGTTTCGGCAATCCGCCAGCTTGTGATTTTCAATTACCTTGAAAAAGACATAGAAAATTACGGCGTTATTAAACTGGGAGAAAAAGGTGCTAATTATCTGAATGATCCGTATCCGGTTACGCTGCACAAAGACCATAATTTTGACGAAGAAGAAGTAAAACCCGAAGACGACGATAAGGATGCTGCGACCGGCGGCGGAAGTGCGCATGCTTATGACGAAGCGCTTCTTGGCATGCTTAAAGCCCTCAGAAAAAAAGTAGCCAAAGAGAAAAATCTCCCGCCATATGTTATCTTTCAGGATCCTTCCATGGAAGAAATGGCCACGACTTATCCTACTACCCAGCAGGAAATGGCGCAGATCAACGGCGTGGGAATGGGAAAAGTCCAGAAATTCGGACGTCAGTTCCTGGATCTGATTACAAGATATGTTGAAGAAAATGAAATAGAAACCGCGAAAGATGTCGTTATCAAATCGACGGTCAATAAATCCAAGATCAAAATATTTATCATTCAGCAGGTTGACAGGAAAGTAAGTCTGGACGAAATTGCCGAAGTGAAAGACCTTGCATTGGCTGATGTTATTGAAGAAGTGGAACATATCTGTTATTCCGGCACCAAATTAAATCTGGATTATTATATTAACCAGGTTATTGACCGCGAACGGCAAAAAGATATTTATGACTACTTTATGACAGCTGAAACAGACAACATCGCTGCTGCGTTGGATGAATTTGCCAATGATGAAATAAGCGAAGAGGAACTTCGGCTGATGCGTATCAAGTTTTTATCAGAACTGGCAAACTAACAGTCTGAAAACTTGTTATCAATGCTAAGTGAAACAATAACCATTTATGAACATACTTATATTGGGATCGGGCGGGAGAGAACATGCTTTTGCCTGGAAAATTGCCCCAAGCCCTCTTTGTGACAATTTGTTTGTAGCACCCGGAAATGCCGGTACCGCAAATATTGCAACAAACCTTTCGATAACTTACAACGACTTTGAAGCCATTGCAGATGCTGTTCTGGAAAATAATGTCGAGCTGGTTATTGTTGGCCCGGAGGAACCTCTTGTCAACGGGATCGTTGATTACTTTGCATCAAGGCCGGATCTTTCCAGAATAAAAATCATAGGCCCGAACAAAGCCGGCGCTCAACTGGAAGGAAGCAAGGATTTTTCCAAACAGTTTATGCAGAAGTACGGCATTCCAACCGCTTCTTCCAGAACTTTTACTGTTGAAACCCTGACGGAAGGTCTTAAATATCTGGAAAACCATCCGCTTCCGATCGTGCTTAAGGCAGACGGGCTTGCGGCTGGTAAAGGCGTTATTATAGCTGAAAAACATGCGGAGGCCGAGCAGGCGTTCAAGGAAATGTTGCTGGATGGCAAATTTGGAGAAGCAGGAAGTAAAGTGGTTATTGAACAGTTTCTGAAAGGAATTGAATTGTCGGTGTTTGTACTTACAGACGGCGAACATTATAAAATACTGCCCGAAGCAAAAGATTATAAAAGAATCGGAGAACATGACACGGGACTGAATACAGGCGGAATGGGAGCTGTTTCTCCGGTACCTTTTGCCGATGCGAATTTTCTGAAAAAAGTAGAGGAAAAAGTGGTCAAGCCTACTTTAAACGGCCTGAAAAAGGAAGGAATCAAGTATGTCGGCTTTATATTCATAGGATTAATGAATACAAAAGGCGAACCTTATGTTATTGAGTATAATGTACGGATGGGTGATCCGGAAACGGAAGTTGTCATACCTCGTATTCAATCTGATTTTGCGATGCTGATGGCTTCTACAGCCAAGGGAACGCTGAATGATTTTGAACTTCAGATTTCTCCTCAGACAGCCGTTACAACGGTGGTTGTTTCGGGCGGCTATCCGGGCGAATATGAAAAAGGGAAAGTGATTTCCGGAAGTGAAAAAGTAGAAGACGTATTTTTGTATCATGCCGGAACCACTTTCAACGGAAACACCGAAATCGTGACAAACGGAGGAAGGGTAATGGCACTTACCGGTCTTGCCAATTCCCTTGAAAACGCCGTGCACAAGTCGCAGCGTGCTGCGCAGGCCGTTCAGTTTGAGGGAAAATATTTCCGGCATGATATCGGTGTGGATTTAATTCGGTACAATGATTGATGAATATGTGTAATTATGGGATGTGGATCATGTTCATCCGGAGGATGCGGCACGAGTGAATCGGCTGTTTCCGGATGTGGAAGTAAAGGAACCTGTGGAACAGGCGGATGTAATAAAATGAATGTTTTTGACTGGCTGAGCCACATGGATGTGCCCGCCAGCCAGCGTTTTGATGTAGTAGAAGTAAAGTTTAAAGGCGGAAGAAAAGAATACTTCCGGAATATAAATCAACTGGAATTTGTCACAGGCGATTACGTTGTCTGTGAAATGGCTTCCGGCCAGCATATCGGTGCCATTTCCTTGCAGGGTGAATTGGTAAGGCTTCAGATGAAACGGAAAAACGTCGTGATAAACGACGACATGCACGTGATTTATCGTATCGCAACCGAGAAAGACCTTGACAAGCATACGCAGGCAATGGCCCGTGAGATGCCGACGCTTTACCGGACGCGCGAAATCATTCGTGAGATGAAGCTGAATATGAAGCTGTCGGACGTTGAATTCCAGTCGGATAATACCAAAACAACTTTTTACTACTCATCCGAAGAACGGGTTGATTTCCGTGAGCTGATCAAAGCATTGGCATCGGAATTCAAGGTAAGGATTGAAATGCGGCAGATCAGCCTGCGGCAGGAAGCAAGTCGTTTGGGCGGTCTGGGTTCATGCGGACGCGAATTGTGCTGTTCAACATGGCTTACGGATTTTAAAAATATATCAACGGCTGCCGCCCGCTATCAGAATCTTTCGCTGAACCCGGCCAAGCTTTCCGGACAATGCGGAAGACTGAAATGCTGCCTCAACTACGAGCTGGAAACTTATATTGATGCCTTGCGCGATATTCCGACCGTAGACGCACCGCTGAAAACCAAAAAAGGAAATGCCGTTTTGCAGAAAACAGACATTTTCAAAAAAATCATGTGGTTCGGGTTTGATAAAGATACAAACTGGTATCCGGTCGCCATTGATAAAGTAATGGAGATCATTGCATTGAACAAAAAGGATATTCTTCCGGAATCTCTCGATATCCTGACGCCGGAACCTGAAAAAGGCATTGAAAAAATTCCTGGCAAACTGAACAGTGATCTTGAAAACCTTGACAAGAAATACAGCGAGGAACAGAAGAAGAAAAAGAAGAAAAAAAACAAGTCCGGTAAAAATAAGAATAATGCAAACAAACCGCAGGCTACTGCTTCACCGGCAACCGATAGTAAATAACAGGGATGGAACATCTCTTGAAAAGAAGTCAGGTTTTAAAGCTTGACTTCTTTTTTTACACTTTATATTCTATGAAAAAACACATAGAGAAACTTTACGGAATTGCCGGCAAAAAAAGCAGGCGCATTGTCGGGTTGATGTCCGGTACTTCGCTGGACGGATTGGACGTAGCCTTGTGCAACATTGAGAACAGCGGAACCGATACGATCCTGAAAATGGAAAATTTTGTAACGGTACCCTATTCTGATGATTTTCGGAACGAGATCCGCAAGATCTTTGCCAAAAGGGAAATTGATTTCCAGCAACTCTGTCTTTTAAATCCCTACATCGGCAGTGAACACGGGAAAATCATTCTGGATTGCCTGAAACAATGGAATATTGCACCAGAGGAAATTGACCTGATTGCAAGTCACGGACAAACCGTTTTTCATGCGCCTAAAAAGCAGCACGGACAAAGCCTGTTCCCCGATTCGACCCTGCAGATCGGCGACGGTGACCATATCGCCGTAAAGACCGGAATCATCACCTTGAGCGATTTTCGTCAGAAGCACATCGCAGCAGGCGGAGAAGGCGCTCCGCTCGCCGTGTACGGCGATCATTTCCTGTTTTCCAAAAAAGGTGAAAACCGCATCCTGCTGAACATGGGCGGCATTGCTAACTTTACTTTCCTTCCCGGAAACCAGGATACCGCAGCGGTTTTCACCAGCGATACGGGTCCGGGAAATACATTGATTGATGCCTACACAAGAAGATTTTTTCATAAACCATTTGACGAAAACGGCGAAATTGCTGCCAAAGGAAAAGTAAATGCTCCGTTACTGGAAGCATTAAAGTTGTTCCCTTTTTTCAAGCAGCCATTTCCAAAAACAACGGGTCCTGAGATATTTAATTTTGATTACGTGGAAGCAGCCATTCAGAAAGCAAAACTTACGTCGCTGTCGCGGCAGGATATCATTGCTACACTCACCCGTTTAAGCGCCGATACCATTACCGATGCAATAAAAAGCGTAATGAGCCAAAATGATTCCTATACGGTTTATGCCAGCGGAGGCGGTGCGCATAATCCCCTGCTGATGCAGGCCATTCAGGAAGAACTGAATGCTCCGGCCAAACTGATTGATGAGCTTGGTGTTCCCGGAGATGCCAAAGAAGCCGTACTTTTTGCAGTTCTGGCCAATGAAGCCATTGCAGGAGATCAAAGTCACTTTGGAGAAAAAGAAGGCGTTCCAGGCATATCAATGGGGAAAATATCACTTCCTGCGTAATTTTCGGATCAAACAAGCAGTAATTTATATTTCATGTACGATATTACAGTTATAGGCGGCGGCATTGTCGGCCTTGCTACCGCGCTTCGGATCAAGGAGCAAAAACCTTCATTGAAACTGCTTTTGCTGGAAAAGGAAAATGAAGTTGCAAAGCATCAGACCGGACACAACAGCGGCGTGATTCATTCCGGACTTTATTACAAGCCGGGAAGCCTGAAAGCAACAAACTGCATCCGCGGATATCAGATGCTCATCGATTTCTGCGACCGTGAAGGCGTTTCTTATGATCTGTGCGGTAAGATCGTTGTGGCGACCAGCGAAGATCAGAAACCTTTGCTGCGCAACCTTTACGAACGAGGCATGCAGAATGGCCTTGTAAAAAATAAAATGATTTCCAAAGCTGAAATCCGCGAAATTGAACCGCACGTAACGGGAACAGAAGGTATCTGGGTTCCTTACACAGGCATTATCGATTACAAATCGGTTTCTGAAAAGTATGCCGAATGCCTGCAAAAGCTGGGAGGTGAAATCCGGTTCGGTGAAAAAATAATTGATATAAAAAACCGCAATACTCATTCCGAAGTTGTTTCGGCAACAGGTAAAGTTTTTGAAACATGCCTGATCGTGAATTGTGCCGGATTGTATTCAGATAAAATTGCACAGCTAACGCAGCCGGAAAATATAAAGGTGCGGATTATTCCTTTTCGCGGAGAGTATTACAAAATTGTTCCGGAAAAACAATATCTGGTCAAAAACCTGATTTATCCCGTTCCCGATCCGAATTTTCCATTTCTGGGCGTGCATTTTACCAGAATGATCGAAGGAGGTGTTGAAGCCGGCCCAAACGCTGTTTTTGCATTCCGACGTGAAGGTTACCGTAAAACAGATCTGAATGTCGGTGAAATGATGGAATCGCTGGCTTGGCCGGGCTTCCGCAAAGTTGCCGCCAAATACTGGAAAACAGGCATGGGCGAATATTATCGTTCTTTTTCCAAAGCAGCTTTTACAAAAGCACTCCAGGGCTTGATCCCGGAAATCCAGAGTGAAGATCTTGTTCCCGGCGGTGCGGGCGTACGTGCGCAGGCTTGTGATTACGATGGTGGCTTGCTGGACGATTTTTCCATTATCGAAAACAAGAATGCAATCAACATTTGTAATGCCCCGTCACCGGCAGCAACTTCTTCATTGTCAATAGGACAAACGGTCTCAGAACGGGTTCTTGCAAGGATATAGCTGTTGGCTGTTGGCTGTTGGCTGTTGGCTGTTGGCTGTTGGCTGTTGGCTGTTGGCTGTTGGCTGTTGGCTGTTGGCTTTAAAATAAAAAGTCTTGCTCCCAGGTTCCTGAAAGCAAGACTTTTTTACGATTATTCAGAACTGTTTAGCAGTTAGCGTTCAACTGCCAGCAATCAGCTTTTGGTTAAAGTCACAAATCAAAAACAACCAATGACAACAAATGACCATCACTGACAATAAATCACCGTCACCCACTCAAAACCTACTCTCTTCCCAACTTACTGTTCTTCTTGCCATAGCCGAAATAAACCACAAGACCCAGCGCAAGCCAGATTGCCAGACGAAACCAGCTTTCTACCGGTAAAGAATACATCAGGTAAACACAAACTACAATACCCATAATTGGTACAAACGGAACGAGCGGAGTGCGGAATGAACGCGGAAGATCAGGCCTTTTTACACGCAGCATCCAAACGCCTACACAAACCAGGCAGAATGCAAACAATGTTCCGATACTTACCATATGGCCAAGATCACTCACCGGAACAAGCCCGGAAAAGATACTTACAAATGCCATAAAGAAAAGGTTTGTTTTCCACGGTGTATGGAATTTGGCATGTACATCGCTGAAAAATCCAGGCAGCAGCCCATCTTTACTCATGGAATAAAATACACGGCTCTGGCCCAGAAGCATCACAATGATTACAGAAGTATATCCCGCCAGAATCGCGATGATCAATCCGGTCTGAAGTGAATCGTAGCCAGTTTTGGCAAAAGCCGTTGCAGCCGGTTTGGCATCATTTGCAAATTCAGTATATTTTACCAAACCCGTCATGACATGCGCAAAAAGCACATACAGGATTGTACAGACAACCAATGAACCCAGAATTCCGATTGGCATTCCTTTTTGCGGGTTTTTAGCTTCCTGCGCGGCAGTTGAAACCGCATCAAATCCGATAAAGGCAAAAAATACTACGGCCGCTCCGGTGGCAATGCCTGTCCAGCCAAAGTTTTCATAATTTCCGGTATTTTCAGGAATATAAGGAACGTAATTCTGCGGATCAATATGGCTCCATCCCAATGCGATGAATATCAGTACAACTGCTACTTTCAGGATAACAAGCAAATTGTTCAGGAAAGCAGAACTTTGCGTTCCTCTGATCAAAAGCAATGACAGCAAGCAAACAATGATGATGGCCGGCAAATTGACAATGCCATTATCGATAACCGTTCCGTTACTCAGTTTAACTACTTCAAAAGGAGAGCAAACAAGCTGAGTAGGAAGATGAATATCAAACTTATTAAGGAATTCGAGCAGATACCGCGACCAGCTTACAGAAACGGTTGCGGCACCGAGCGCATATTCCAGAACAAGGTCCCAGCCTATGATCCAGGCTACGAATTCGCCCATTGTAGCGTAGGAATAAGTATAAGCACTTCCTGCAATGGGTATCATGGAAGCAAACTCAGCATAGCACAGTCCTGCAAATCCGCAACCAACGGCGGCCAGTATAAATGAAATGGTAACTGCCGGTCCGGAATGTTCTGCGGCGGCAATTCCTGTTAATGAAAAAAGTCCTGCACCAATAATGGCACCAATTCCAAGTGCAACCAAACTGGCTGATCCCAACGATCGTTTTAATTGGTTTGCTTCTCCGGTTGATTCCTGTAATAATTTTTCAATAGGCTTTTTAACCCATAATTGATTTGCCATATAAAGCGCTTAGTTGTAGTTATAGTAACAGCATAAAACTAGAATAAAATTTGTCAAGTATGTATAGCTACAAAATAAAAAGGGGAAAAGTATAAAACTTACCCCCTTTTATTCTTTAAAACCTATGCTTTAATTTTTTTTCCAGCAACCGGTGAAGTAGTATCTGTAACAGTAAGTGCCGGCTCTTTTGATTTCTCACGCTGTAAAAGATCCACAACAATCGGGGCTGCCACGAACAGAGAAGAATAAGTACCAACAATTACACCAAGCAGCATACAGAATGTAAATCCGCGGATGACAGCACCGCCGAAGATCATCAATACAACCAGTACAAGTATTACCGAGATACCCGTTACGGCCGTACGGCTGAGCGTACTGTTCAATGCGTTGTTGATAACCGTTGACATGCTTTGTCCGCGTGACCGTTCATCGTTCAGATAATCACGGATACGGTCATAAATTACAACGGTGTCATTCATTGAATATCCGATCATGGTCAGGATTGCACCGATGAAAGCCTGATCAATGTCCAGCGACCATGGCAGCCATCCGTTGAACAAGGAGAATATGGCAAGAATAATCACAACGTCATGCGCAAGCGAAACAACAGCGCCGTAACTGAATGCAACACGTTTGAAACGAATCAGAATGTAGATAAAGTTGGCAGCAAGCGCAAGCAGAATGGCATACACAGCAGATAACAGCGTATCGTAAGCCATTGTAGGACCCACTTTATTGGAGCTGACAATTTTTGCAGGGTTGCCCTTTATCTGGGAAATACCCGACAGGATTTTAGCCTCGGCCTTCTGGTCTGCATCCGGCCTTGTGTCTTCAATCAGATAAGGCGTTGTAATTTTAACCTGATCAAGGCCACCAAAAGTTTTAACTTCTGTTGTAGAACCCAGTTCCGTATCCATAATTGTTCTCAGATCATCCGCATCAACCGAATTCTCAAAACGGACAACATAAGAACGTCCTCCTTTGAAATCAATACCCAGACCAAATCCTTTGAAAATAAACGATCCTACTCCGATGGCAATGATAATCGTAGAGATAATGTAGAAACGACGACGCTGCGAAACAAAGTCAAAGTTGTTGTCCTTAAACCAGTTTTTGGTAAGGTTAGTATAAAAATTAAAGGTCTTCCCGTTTTTAATCTGGTTTTCAAGCAACAGACGTGTGATGAAAATAGCCGTAAACAAAGAAGTAATCAAACCAATTACCAGCGTTGTTGCAAAGCCAAGCACAAGACCCGTTCCGAAAGTATAAAGGATGATACCGGTAAGCAACGTTGTAACATTGGAGTCAATAATGGCAGTCAGCGAGTGCTTGAAACCATCCTGCACAGCCTGTCCGAATGGCTTGCCGTCTGCCAGTTCCGCCTTGATCCCTTCATAGATCAGTACGTTCGCATCCACGGCCATACCGATGGAAAGCACAATACCTGCAATTCCTGAAAGCGTTAAAACGGCTCCCAGAGATGCCATTACTCCCAAAAGGAAGAACAAGTTGATAAGCAATGCAATATCCGCGATCCAGCCAGCCTTGTTGTAGTAGGCAACCATGAAAACCAACACGATAACCAGACCGACAACTGAAGAGAGGATACCGTCACGGATTGCTTCCGCGCCCAGTGAAGATCCTACAACAGCTTCTTCCACAATGTGCGTCGGAGCAGGCAATTTACCGGCTTTAAGCACGTTGGACATGTCTTTTGTTTCTTCAACGGTAAAGTTTCCTGTAATGCTCGAATTACCGTTCGGAATTTCACCTTGCACTGTCGGAGCCGTATAAACCAGATTGTCAATAATAATGGCAACCGGACGGTTAATGCTGCGGGCTGTTAATGAACGCCATTTACGTGCGCCTTCACCGTTCATACGCATTGTAACTTCTGGACGACCGCGTTCATCGTAGTCATGCGTTGCATCCACGATTACGTCACCTTCCATTGCAGGCTCGCCATTTGCCTTTTTGATAAAGTACAAAGGCAGGATCAATTGATTGTTTGCACCTTCAGTTCCTTTACGGTCCCACATGAAAACAAGGTCTGCAGGAAACAGTGAACGAACTTCCGGACGCTTAAGGATTTCGTTTGCACGTGCTGTATCTTTCAGGTAAACGCCCAGTCCCTGCGGCATTGGCACAAACAGGCTGGTTAAAGCTGCGCTCTGAGCTGCAAGCGCGGAAGAATCGGAAACTGTAGAATCGGATTTCTGTTCAAGCTGTGCGGCCAGTCCGCCCAGGCCTGTTTTCTTCGTAGTATCTGTTGCTGCTGCGGTAGCGGCAGGCTTTGCAGTGGCTTTTTTGATTTCATCCTGTTTGGCCAGGTATTTTCCTAGTCCGTCCAGCGCAGGCGCAACTTCATTGGTAAGATATACTTCTGCAAATTCCAGTCTTGCAGCGCCGGAAAGCAAACGACGTACACGCTCCGGATTGTCAACGCCCGGAAGTTCTACTAGAATGCGGTTCTGACCCGGAAGACGCTGAATATTCGGGTTTGTAACACCGAATTTGTCAATACGCGCCTGTGTAATCTGAAATGCGCGATCGATGGAACCATTGATTTCCGTATTCAGCATTTTGATCACATCGCCATCTGAAGAGTTGCTGCTGATTTTTCCACGGTTGGCACTTGTTGCAAAAATGCTCGCCAGACTGGTGTTCGGAGCAGCTTCTTTATATGCCGATACAAAGCGATTGATAAAAGTGCTGTTGCTGGCTGCTTTATCTTCACCGGCTTTTTTCAAGGCACTCTGAAATGCCGCACTGCGCGCATTTCCGCCTGCCATTCCTTTCAGAATGTCGGCAGGAGAAACTTCCAGCACAACGTGCATACCGCCCTGAAGGTCAAGTCCCAGGTTAAGTTCGCGTTCGGTAACTTCCTGCAAAGTATGTCCTAAATAGACATCTTCACGCCACAATGAGTCAATATAGCGTTGCTTTTTTGACATATCCACTTCACCTTTTGCATCCGTTGCAAAAGTCAGCGCTTTGTTCTTTATGTTCCTTGAAACGAAGGTAAAAGAAAGATAATAGACGCTGATCAGGGCAATCACAATGGTTAGCCCTAATATTCCATTCCTATTGGCCATTTGGTTTGATTATAAAAAATTAAATAAAATTCTGTGAATATAACGAAGTTGTAAAAAGCCTGTAAACAGGCAACGAAAGCTGAAAAATCAATGATTGAACAAATCAAGGCATTTAACAGAGACAACGGAAACAGGCTGTATCAAGTATATGGAGAAATAACGTTCAATCGCCTGAAAAGGTATTCAGGGCGCGTTGGTGACTAACGTTCTTCCGAAGATCCGGTGAAAGTAGGAAAAAAAGAAAAAAGGCTCTTCAAAAGCAACTTTTACAATTGCCTTACCGGAAACAAAATGCCAGTCAGGCTGCGGCAGAAAATAAAAATAATGGGAAAAATCGTATGAAATGGCGGGCGTGATAACCGCATCAAGCGACAGCGTACTTACTTTCGCCTGATCGGACTTCGATGAGCCCGAAAAATCCTTTTTTGTAAAATCCTTGCTTGCTTTCTCAGCCTTTGAAGCATAATCCTGAACGGAACCATGATGTGCAGGCCAAGACCGCATTCCTGCAACCATCAGAAGGATGATGGCCAGCATTAAGCTGATTGTCTGATTAATAACCTTTGCAGTCTTCAAGTCCAAGAGCGGGATTCCAATTAAACGGCAAATTTTCATTTAAAAAATCACAATCGCAAATTTTTTATGAGGAAAGAATAAAAAGTCGGGCAAAGTATCGGCTATTGCTTCAATCTGCCATATTTTCGCATGATTCCCAGCAGTTTATCTTTCGGAAGTTCTTCAACCTTGTGGCCTTGCGTGCCCTCCGAAGTACGCGCCATCAAAAGTGAATTGATAATGGCTTCCTCCGTAGATTCCATGGCAGCAAGAAAAAGCGGCGACACATAATCATTATGCAAATAGTTGGCACTGAAAGTGGATTCCGAAGTTTCATGCAAAACCCGGTTGGCAGTAGAAAAGGCAATTACATAATCGCCGCTGCCGTTTGATGCAATGCCGCCTGTTTGCGCCATGCCCATAAAAACCCTTTTGGCAAGTCGTTTCAGATTTCTGGCGTCCAACGGCGCATCCGTAGCTACAACCATCATGCATGAGCCGTCCGAAGATTTATCCAGCGATTCCTTGAATGCGTATTTTCCCATTTCTTCACCTACAGGTACGCCGTTCACTTTCAGCACACCTCCAAAGTTGGTCTGCACCAGAACGCCGACCGTGTAGCCGCCCAGATTTTTAGGAAGTTTCCGGGATGACGTTCCGATGCCTCCTTTCCAGTTGAAACAGACCGTTCCCGTTCCCGCGCCTACGTTGCCCTCTGTTACCGGCCCGCTTGCTGCCTGCGCCAACGCGTTGAGGACATGCTCCTTTTTTATATATCTGCCTCGGATATCATTCAGGTAACCGTCGTTTGTTTCTCCTACAACCGGATTTACAGATCTTACATTTTCATTGCCTTTCTGCATTAATGTCCAGTCAATGATTGCATCCGCTGCTGTTAGGACACTCAGCGTATTTGTCAGTATAATCGGCGACTCCAGCGTTCCAAGCTCTTCCACCTGCGAGTAGCCGGCCAGTTTACCAAAGCCGTTGCCGATATACATGGCAGCCTGTACTTTCTGCTGGAAAAGATTTCCGTCATGCGGAAGTATGGCCGTTACGCCCGTTCTTACATCAGCACCTTCCGACAAAGTAACCTGCCCGACTTTTACGCCTGCAACATCAGTAATGGCATTGAGGCTGCCCGGAGAAAGCACGCCGATTTTAATCCCCAGTTCCCTCGAACGTTTCTGTGCAGCAGCAGAAAAAGTTAAAAGCATTAAAATGACCAGTATGTTTATTTTCATGATCGGGTGTTTGATGTAGCTGGTGGCTGTTAGGAAAATACGCATTTAGTAAAGACAGACTTTAAAAACTTTCATTCAGCTTGTTTTTACCTTCCTTATATTGAAATAAGCAGTTGATTGAATTTAGCCCGGATGAGCATCTTTTACAAACTAAAAGCTCAAAGCTAATCGCCAGAAGCTGTTTATAACAAAAAACCGCTGGCAAACTGAATTGCCAGCGGAACATCATTTTATAAAAAACCTTAATCATCGTCCGGACGGGCTTTTGCCGGATCAATAACCGTTTCTTTCCGACTGATTGCCGAAGCGCCAAAAAAGCCAAGTGCCTTCGGCCCGTCTGGATTTGCATTGATGACATTGGACCGGATATTCGTGATCGGCGTTGCAAACAATCCGCCGTTGGAAGCCTGTTCACGGATCTGGTTCAGGTATTCAAAAGTTTCATTGGTTATGCTGTGAAGTTCCACACCCACGGATGCACCGGCAGAATATAGTGAATCCGTTGTAATGGATTCACGCAGCGGAAGGATAAAAATCAGTCCGTCCGTAGCTGCGCCGGAGCCAAATGCGGCGTCATATGCAATGGAAATATTGACGGCTTTGTCCACAACTGCTTTGCCGCCTACATATGGTTTTATCCAGTACGTATCGCCTGAGCCGGCGAAATCCCTTGCATAAAATTGCGCTACAAATCCTTCTCTCGGACCTTTGTCGGGTTCAAAAGGCAGCTTTTCATTTCGGTAAACCACAGAATCCACGGCCGGAACCCGTTTTATTTCGGTAACTGCGGAATACATTTCTGCGCCGTTCCTGATTTTTAATGTATAAGTTCTTCCGATCTGCCCCAAAGTATCGGCATTGGAAGCGCCCCATATATACGTTCCGTTTGCATCGGCATCTTCAAATTCAAAGGTTTTTCCAAGATTATCCGTAACGGTAACTTCCGCGTTCAGTACAGGCTTTGGCGCATTGTTATTGAAATAATTTGCGGACCAGGTCAGTTTGATGGTTTGCGGACCGGCTTCATTCGTAATCCATCCATCCACAACCATTTGCTCCGGGCCGGTTTGTGTTTCAAGGTCAATAACATCTTCACAGCTTATAAAAAAGAAACAAGCGGCTGCACAAAGCATGTTTACGGCTGTATTTCTGACTTTTACATGTTGCAGGAAATTTTTCATCATCCGATTTTTTTCTGGCATAAGAAACTGGTTTTTACTTGTAAAAACCAGTTTCTAGAATTTAAAGTTATAAGTAATTGTCGGAATGAAGCTCCCGATAACCGCGTAACGGATGGCCTCGGTCTTGAGCGGCGTATCTTCATTGGACCTTGTATAAACCGAGAATGGATTCCGGCGGTTGTAAACATTGTAAACTGAAAGCACCCATTCGCCTTCTCCGGATCTAAACAGTTTGCGTTTTGCCTTTAACGTTGCTGCAAGGTCAAGACGGTGATAGGCAGGAATTCTGTTGTTGTTTCTGGAACCGGCATAATTGTTTGCAATCGGCCATCCGCCCCATTCGTAACGATTGGTCGGAAATGTTGCCGGCGTTCCGGAAGTAATCGTAAAGTTGGCCGAAAGCGACCATTTTTTGTTCAGGTCGTAAATAGCAACGGATGTAAAGTTGTGCGGCTTGTCAAAACGCGCAGGAAACCATTCATTATTACTGACTGTCTCCACAAGCCGTTCCGTGCGTGAAAGCGTGTAACTTACCCAGCCGGTCAGTTTTCCTTTATTTTTCTTTACATAAAATTCAGCGCCGTACGCCCGGCCTTTTCCAAAAAGGAGATCACCGGCAACAAACCGGTTCAAAAGCAGATCGGAACCCGGCACATAATCAATCTGGTTATAGAGTTTTTTATAATAAACCTCAATCGAAGCTTCATACGTATTATCCCTGAAATTCTGGAACCAGCCCAACGCAACCTGATCGGCTTTTTCCGGGCGGATATTGACTGAACTTAATGTCCATACGTCCAAAGGCGAACTGGCAGCCGTATTGGACAAAAGATGCAGATATTGCGCAGTACGATTGTAACTTGCTTTAATAGAAGCATTGGAAGTCAGGCCGATATTCAGCGAAGCACGTGGTTCCCAGTTTCCGTAACTTTTAATTACATCTCCTTTTTCATACTGGTTGCCGGGAAATACAGGCCGCTTGCGCTGCCCTTTTGAAATTTCGGCATACTGATATTCCGTTCCTGGCCCAAGACTTCTGAAATAGGAATACCGAATGCCGTACTGCAAGGAAATCCGGTCTGAAAATTTCTGTTCGTTGCCGATGTACAAAGCCGACTCGTCCGCATACCTCGGATCCAGGCTGATGTCCGTACTCTGGCCTTCCGAAACCGCCGTTGCTCTTCCGGGACGCGTATCGTAATAAATGTATTGTCCGCCAAAAGTCAGCTGATTATTCGGCGTAATGTAAAAAGTGAAATCGGGCTTTATGCTTTTACTGATGATTTTGGATTTCCAGTCAAAGCGGTCCTTGGCACTCGGGTCGTTCTGGTTCTGGCCGAGCGAATAATCGTAATTACTGTAAAAACCGGTCAGGTTCATAAATAATTTATTCGAGAAAATATGGTTCCAGCGGGCCGTAGCCGTAGCATTTCCCCAGCCAAAGCCAAAATCGCCGCCACCGAAAACATCTTTTCCAAAATAGCCTGAAGCATAAAACGTATCCTTGTTTCCAAGCTGATAATTCACTTTGGCCGTAAGGTCATAAAAATAAAATCTTGAATCTTTCAGATCGGAATTCAGAAACGGTTTTGCCAGAATGTCAATATAAGACCGGCGGCCGGCTACTATAAATGATCCTTTTCCTTTTGCAAACGGCTGCTCATACGTAAGTCTTGAAAAAATAGTCCCGATTCCGCCGTTTATTTCACGCTTTTTTGAATTTCCTTCTTTCATCCTTACATCAAGAATGGATGAAATACGCCCGCCGTACTGCGCCGGGATTCCGCCTTTAATCAGCTTTACATCTTTGACAGCATCCGGATTGAAAACCGAGAAAAAACCAAATAAATGGGATGAATTATAAACCGGAGCTTCATCCAGCAAAACCAGATTCTGGGAAATATCGCCTCCACGCACATTGAACCCGGACGCGCCTTCTCCAACGGAAGTAACGCCCGGCAAAAGCTGAATGCTCCGGATCAAGTCCACTTCACCGAGCAAGGCAGGCATTTTGCGTATGGTTTTCATTTCCACTTTGTTTACGGACATTTCGATGCTCCGGACATTTTCATCTTCCTTTTGCGTAGAAACCGTTACTTCCTGAAGTTCATTGCTTTCGGTTGTCATTTCGATGCTTTCCGTTTTGTCAGCATCAAGGGAAATGGATTTGGTTACTTTCTGAAAGCCGATATAGCTGAAAACAAGTGTATAGGAACCTGCCGGAAGTGTTATCGAGTAAAATCCGTACGCGTTTGTAACCACGCCGGTGCTCGCTTCCCGCACGTAAACCGATACGCCGATAAGCCCTTCGCCATTGGACTGATCCTTGACATATCCGCTGACGGTATGCCGGTTCTGAGCTTCTGCCGGCAGGCTTATGCTGAATATACCCAGTAAAAGAAAACAACAAAGTACCTTATATTTCATATGCTTTATTTTGATAATTTTAAAAGACAAAATAGAACTTTTCTGTTTTGCCGAAAATGCTTGGATCAGGATTCGAAACCTGTTTTCTGATAATACAATTCAGGCTTATGACAAGTCGCAGACAAAGCAAGTGTTAATCAGCTTAATATGACACAAAAAAATGATGAATCCCTCAAAATAAAGAATAAGTGGCTAAAAGCCCTGAATGAAAAGCCAGATCCAAATAGCATTTTTTTAGGAAATCCGCGCGACTATGCCTTCATCACTGCATTCGGACAACAACTGAAAAGAAGTTTTATGAAGAAGCGGGTTAATGAAGTCCGGCGCTATTTCAGCCAGCGGGATTAAAGTAAAGCGGCGGTCCTGCAGGCGTGGGTGCGGTACGGTAAGCCGGGCACTGTCCAGAATCAAATTGTTATAATAAAGCAGATCAATATCAATAACCCGTGCGCCCCAGCGTTCGTAACGGACCCGCCCGAGCTCATGCTCAATATCCAGAATATTTCTTAGAATTTCTTCCGGCTCCTGCTCCGATTCGACAACAATCACCTGATTCAGAAAAGCGGGCTGATCCGTAACGCCCCACGGTGCCGTTTCATAAACGGCAGACTGAATGCTTATCTTTCCGACTTTTTCACTAATCATTTCACGAGCCATGGCAAGCGTATGAAGCCTGTCGCCCAGATTGGAGCCCAAAAGCAGAAAAATCCCTGAATTGTCAGTCATAACCGGAATATGAATTGGAAATGTACTTTACAAAAAAAGGACTTCCCGCATTGAGAAGCCCTTTTCAATAAATTCGTAAATTTTCTTTCAGAAGGTAAGCGTTCCTTTGTCGTACGCTTTTTGTATAGTTGCCTCGATACCGTTTTTGTTAATAGTACGAAGTGCAGAAGCTGCTACTTTCAACGTAACCCATTCTCCTGAAGAAGGAAGGAAGAAACGTTTCTTTTGCAAATTCGGGAAGAATTTACGCTTTGTTTTATTGTTAGCGTGAGAAACGTTATTTCCAACGCGTGTTCTTTTACCTGTAATTTGACAAACCTTAGCCATAACCTTGCAATTTTTTCAAATGAGGGTGCAAATATGCATTATTATTTTTCTTTCAGCAAATAACCGGCAAACAAATTTTATAAAAACATTGTTTACCAACGCATCCGAAAGCCAACGCCGTGTACATTATCAATGCGTATATCCGGATCGCCGGACAGATATTTTCGCAAACGGGATATAAAAACATCCAGACTACGGCCCATAAAATAATCGTCGTCGCCCCAGATCGCTTTCAAAAGTTCATCTCTGCGGATAACCAGGTCGGGGCGTTCCGCGAGGTATTTCAATACTTCGGCTTCGCGAAAAGTAAGGTTTTGCGTGCTTCCGTTTATAGCCAGTGTAAGTTTCTGAAAATCAAACGCGTATTTACCGATTCTTGCAGCATCCGTCCTGGATGCTTCCGGCTTGTCCGATTTGCTGCGGCGTAGGAATACATCAATGCGCAGTTTCAGTTCTTCAATGCTGAACGGCTTTGTTACATAATCGTCAGCTCCGAGTTTAAGTCCTTTGATCTTGTCTTCCTGAAGAGCGCGCGCCGTGAGGAACAATATTGGAACCTGACTGTCGGAACTCCTGATTTTTTCTGCCAGCGTAAAACCGTCCATTTTCGGAAGCATGATGTCGAGCACGCATATATCGAAATGCTCTTTGCCGAAAAAATCCAGTGCCTCAACGCCGTCCGTCGCATGCACGACTTCATAATCATACTCTTCCAGATTATCTTTGGTGGCAAAGGCCAGGTTCGGATCGTCTTCTACGTATAAAATTCGTTTTTTCATCAGGCTTGTTTCTGAGGTATGGTTATTCTGAATGTGCTGCCTTTTCCAAGTGTGCTTTCCAGGTCAAGATGCCAGTGATGGGCCCGTGCAATCTGCTTTACATAGCTTAACCCGATTCCAAATCCTTTTACATTATGTACATCGCCGTAAGGAATCCTGAAAAACTGGTTAAAAATCTTTTTCTGATACTCCGGTGCAATGCCGATTCCTTGATCACAAACGGCAATAACAAGGCTTTTTTCCTGATTATATGCTTCGATTTTCACATCCGGATCGCCGTTGGAATATTTCAATGCATTGTCAATAAGATTGGTGATCATGCAGCGAAAATGGAACGGATCGGCTTCAACAAAGTTATTTTCAGCTTTTGAATCAAATCTGATCCTGTCTTCAAATGGCAGCAGAATGGATTGAATTACGTTTTCTGCATTCAATATTTCCTTATTCAGCGTAAGCGCATTGCGTTCGGCTTTGGCCATTGAAAGCACCATTTCCACTTGTCCCTGCAATCGCAGAATTTCTTCCTGTACAATGCTGACGTATCTTTTATGCCGCGTTGGCTGCGATACAATCGTTTCAGAGTTGAGCACGTCGGCAGCAATGCGGATCGTGGAAATCGGTGTCTGAAGTTCATGCGTCATGTTATTGACAAAATCGCGCTGTACTTCGGAAAGTTGCTTCTGCCTTAAAATCACAAACAGTGCATATGCAAAAAAAGATACCGCCACAAGCACCAGAATCGACGACCAAATGGCACCGTTAATGCTGCCGGCAAAATACGCTTCCTGCTCCGGAAAACGTACACCGAAATAATAAGGATACTTGTCTGTTTTAATCCAGTTCGAGGTTTTGGTTGGAATCTTGTCGTTATTTTTGGTACTCAGCGACATGCCGTAACGCATCCGGTTGGTCGTACAGTCGTATATCCCAACTTCGAAATCCGCAATCAGATTGTGTTTCTGAAAGCTGTCTTTAATAAAATGTTCAAGCAAGTCCGGCTGCGTCGTTGCATTGGTATTAACAAGAAAATATTCGGGCGAAAGCTGTTCTACAGGATTGGTGGTCTGCATCACGCCATTGACCTTGGCCAGTTTTCCGGCAACATCCTGCAATGCCACATGCGCATTCTGATTGAATTGCCGGTGCCGAAGATCAAGTGCCTGTTTTACCCAGAATATCTGTGTGATGACTACGCCGATAATGAGCAGCGCAGAAAAAACAGTAAGTAATTGGATCGTGCGTCTCGACATGACAGTTTAACAAACAGAAATTTATTTTATTGTTTATCCGTCATATAATATTGTACCAGCCCTTCCAGCGGGGATTTCAGGATTCGTCCCGACCTCAGCCCTTTTCTTTCCAGTTCCTTTTTTAAAACATCCCGGTAATGCCATGCAACTGATCCGGTAAAATGCACCGGATATTTTTCTGCATGCGCATGTTTGCAAATGTACTTTTCTGTAAACAGCCTGAACGCATTCCCAACCATTTCCTGTAAAAAAGGATGACCAATATGCGCCGCTATAAACATAGAATGGGACGCAAAATACCGGTTTGGATACGGCTTTTTATACGCATTGTCCAGAACCCGCAGCCGGTCGGTTCCGGGATAAGCAAGGTTAAATGCTTCATGAAGATCCGGCGGCAGCTCATTCTGAAGAAAATGCACAACCAGTGTTTTTCCAAGATACGAACCGCTGCCTTCATCTCCGAGCCAGAACCCGAGCGAACCGATGGAATGAACAATATTTTTGCCGTCGTAAAAAGCATTGTTGGCGCCGGTTCCCAGTATGCAGGCCAGTCCGGGCTCGTGTCCGCACAGCCCGCGTGCAGCACCCAGCATGTCCGTAGCCACTTCTATTTTACCCGCAGCATTTACAACCTGACGCAATGCATCAAATACCGGTTTGCTCGTTTTTTCATCTGCACAGCCGGCACCGTAGAAAAATATACTTTCCGGATCTTCTGTCAGGTTAGGCAAAACCTGCTTCTGCAGAACCGGAACAATTTCCTCTGCAGTCTGGTAAAAAGGATTGATTCCATCCGACTGAAACCGATGCATGCCGTTCTTGCCGGCCAGAATCCAGTCCGTTTTGGTAGAACCGCTGTCAGCGATCAGATAAATTTTTGGGAGCATTTCTATAAAATGGCTATGATTCAGAAACAGGCTTCAAACGACCGATTACACTAAAACGTGCGAAAACTTTTTCCGTATGCGGCGCATCGCCAAGTTCTTTTGTAAGGTCCTGCCCTGCCCAATGTTCGTAATGATGTCCGTTCCGCCAGAGCCGCGACGAACTCACGTCGTAAATCTTTCCTTTATATGCGCACCATATTTCTTCCCGGTCCTGACCGTTTCGGAGCGCCAGCTGCGCCCGTGTATATCCTTTCATGCTATTTTCTAAAACCGCAAATTAGCAATAATGCCCTTCAGACAGGAAAATAAATGATCTTGCCGGAATATTTTGACAATAAGACTAAAATGTAGGAACTTGGCGTTTTGTTAGTAAATTCATGAAAAAGAAAATATGAAAAAAAGTTACTCTCTTCTTTGGTGTACCATGCTGGTGCTTGCAATGGCTGCAACAGGTTGTAAGGAAAAAGTAAAACCGGTTTCCGAACGTATCGCCAAAGCCTGGACTGCGGAATCTGTGAAGCACGGAAGCACGGTTGTATACACAAGAGGCGGATCAAATAACCAGACACCCGCATACTCGGCGTTCAGACTGACGCTTAATAATGCATCCGGTGCAAAAACAGCTACTTATACAGAATTTGACGGAAATACTTTCAACGGAAGCTGGGATGTTGAAAATGATAATAAATTGATCCTGAGCGGCCTTACTCCCGCTCCGACCGGAAGCGGCGGAAGAATTGAATTTACCATTACTTCCATTGAAGACGCCAAACTGGTATTGACAAGGTTAACGACAAGCCCGAAAACAGGCGGTTCCATTAATGAGTATACACTGACCAATCCATAATTACAGAGCTTTTTCCGGATAACAGTACACAGGCCGAAGCCGTTTCACAAAGAAGCGGCTTCGGCTTTTTTTACCTAATTTTGCAAGATGGAAACAAGAACTGAAATAAGCAGTCTGGGAGAATTCGGACTGATAAAAAGGATCAATAAAGGAATAAAGACCCAATTGCCGGATACAATCAAAGGAATAGGTGACGACGCTGCCGTAATTGATTCCGGTGAAGAATACGGATTGCTTACTTCCGACCTCCTGCTGGAAGGCGTCCATTTTGACTTGACTTTCTTTCCTTTAAAACACCTTGGCTACAAAGCCATTGCTGTAAATGTATCGGATATTGCGGCTATGAACGGCATTCCGCGTCAGGTTACGGTAAGTCTTGCATTGAGCAACCGCTTTTCGGTTGAAGCCGTTGACGAACTGTATGCCGGAATGAAAGCTGCCTGTACCGATTTCAACGTAGATCTTGTTGGAGGCGATACTTCTTCTTCCCGTTCGGGCCTGCTGATTTCCGTAAGTGTATATGGAAAAGTAAAAAAGGATAAAATAACGTACCGCAATACGGCAAAGCCCAACGATCTGTTGTGCGTAACCGGTGATCTTGGCGGCGCATATCTTGGCTTGCAGCTGCTGGAAAGAGAAAAACAGGTTTTTCTTGCCAATCCGGAAATGCAGCCCGAACTCGAAGGAAAAGATTATGTAATTCAGCGGCAGCTGAGGCCGGAAGCAAGAATGGATGTTGTGTATGAACTGGCCGAGGCCGGCGTACTGCCAACGGCCATGATTGATGTTTCCGACGGTCTTGCCTCCGATTTGCTGCATATATGCGCGCAATCCGGCGTTGGCGCTGTCGTTTTTGAAGAACGCCTTCCAATCGATGAACAGACTTTCCTTGCAGCATCGGAACTGAACATCGGCCCGGTAACGGCCGCATTGAACGGCGGAGAAGATTATGAACTGCTCTTTACCGTTCCGCAGGCTTCCTATGAACTGATCAGAAATAATCCCAAAATCAGCTTTATCGGCTATATCACGGATAAAAAAGATGAAGTTGTGCTGCATACCAAAGCAGACAGCCGCGTTCCGATTACGGCTCAGGGCTGGAACTGAAACAGCATTGACAAGTGAAAAAAGCACAGCCCAACGGTTGTGCTTTTTCGTTTACAACCTCACGCAACCTCCGCGCCGGTTCCATCGTAATGGCTACTAACCAATTCATCTCTAACAATAAATAATCATTACAATGACAATCTTAAAATTTACGCGCTGGCTCTTTGCAATGGGGCTTTTGGTTGCTGTCAGTATTTCCTGCTCGGATGACGACAACAATGACAATACATCGCCTGTTCCGGCAGTGGATGTGATGATCAAGGAAACAACCCTTGGAAAAGTGCTTACGGACGGAAGCGGAAAAACGCTTTACTTCTTTACAAAAGATGTAGCCGGCAATTCGGCATGTACGGGAGGCTGCCTCACGGCGTGGCCTGTTTTCTCCGTTGCCAGCCCGCGCCTTGAAGCCGGCCTGAACCCTGCCGATTTCACTACAATCACGCGAGCTGATGGCAAGGCGCAGATTGCGTACAAAGGCTGGCCAATGTATTATTACAAAGATGACGTTGCGGCAGGCGATGTAAAAGGAGAAAATGTGAACGGCGTCTGGTTTGTTGCCAAAACGGATTATACCATGATGCTTGGCAATGCGCAGCTCGTAGGAAATGACGGAAAATCGTACAAATCGGATTATACGGAAGGAACTGCCGATACGCAATTTCTTGTGGATTCGCTCGGACGTACGCTGTATGCTTTTATCAATGACAAAAAGAACGTGAACAAGTATACCAAAGCAGATTTCAGCAATGACGATTTCTGGCCGATTTACTATGCTGATATCAAGTCGCTTCCTTCTACAATTGACAAATCGCTTTTTACAGTGATTGATGTTTTTGGCAAAAAGCAGCTGACTTACAAAGGATGGCCTTTATACTATTTCGGACCTGATAGTAAAACAAGAGGAATGACAAAAGGTGTGAGCGTTCCCAGGCCGGGAGTCTGGCCGATTGTCAACAAGGAATCACCAAATGCGCCTGACTAATTCTGATTTATTACATGTAACCCGGAAAACGGCTGGTCATCTGATCAGCCGTTTTTTTATTTTCCCCAGTCTGCAACCAGGTCTTCGAACAACTTTTGCAAAAAGAGCGTCTGTTTTCCTGCAAGCCCGTTTCCTACGGCTGCATCCCCGATCTGGACAATAGGCATAACCCATTTGGTTGTGCTGGTTGTAAACACTTCATCTGCCGTAAGCACTTCTTCATACGATACGGTCCTTGTTTCCACTTCAAAATAAGACGCTGCAAGTTCCATAACGACGCGTCGTGTAATGCCGTTCAGAATGTTACGGTTGGAAGTAATGAGCTTGTTTTCACGGAAAATAAAAACATTGCTTCTTGTCAGTTCGCTTATTTCCCCGTTTTTGTGAAAAAGCAGATCGGATGCCTGCGTACGTTTCATTTCATCCGCCATCAGCACCATATGCATGTAATTGGTCGTTTTAATTTCCGGCAGGTCACGTACGTATTCATATGGCAGCACTTTTATACCTTTGAGCCGGCCAGCCGGATTATCCTGCGGCAATGCTTCCGTTCTGATCAGAAAATTGGGCTGGACTACATTGACGCTGTCCGGTGCATAGCCGCCGGTAAGTACAAAGCGAAAAGCAACTTCGCGTTCACCGCACATGGCATGCAGATCGGCCAGCATTTTTGCTGTTTCTTCCTGTGAAACCGGTAATGAAAGTTTTAGTAAACGAGCTGAATTTTCAAACCGCTGCCAGTAATCGTTCCAGCGGAACGGAATGCCGTTGTACGTCCTGAAATAATCAAACAAGCCGTAACCGCGCAGCAATCCGAGATCGTTGGTTTTGAAAAGCGGGCTGTCAACCGGAAAAATTTCTCCGTTGAAATACTGATGAAATGCCATAATTTTAAATGCAGGATTGGAAATTGTTCAGGACAGAAAACACCAAAAGGCTGCTTTTCCGCTCCGAAACTAACATAAATCGGATGCAATGACGAAAGTTGTGACGTATAATTACAAATCTGGTTATTAAATTTTCCTACTTTGCACAAACGCTGGCTGGAATTACAGCGTTGATTTTTATCCGGCAGAACAACTCGCGGCAGATTTTTACAAATTAAAATGATTAGTATCGAGCAACTACTTGAAAAGCTTCAGGCTGAAATTGAAAGTCATTCCTACGGCGAAAATCCGGCGGAACTTTATGATCCCATAAAATACATGATGTCTCTGGGCGGAAAACGGTTTCGGCCGTTGCTTACATTGATTGCAGCTTCCATTTATACCAATGAATGGGAAACGGCCATCAAACCTGCCATGGCGGTTGAAGTTTTTCACAACTTTACTTTGATGCACGACGACATTATGGACCGTGCGCCTTTGCGTCGCGGTGAGCCAACTGTCCATGAAAAATGGAACGCCAACACGGCAATATTGTCCGGTGATGTCATGCTGATCCGCGCCTACGACCTGTTGCTGGATATACCGAAAGAACGCTTAAGGCTTGTTCTGGAACGGTTCAACTGCACAGCAGGCGAAGTTTGCGAAGGCCAGCAGCTCGACATGAACTTTGAAACGCGCTGGGATGTGAGCGAAGAGGAATATCTTGAAATGATCCGTTTGAAAACTTCTGTACTGCTCGGCTTTGCGCTGGAACTGGGCGGAATAATCGGCAGAGCGGATGAAAAATCCATAAAACTGCTGTATTCGGCAGGCGAAAATATCGGAATCGGGTTTCAGCTGAAAGACGATCTGCTGGATGTATACGGCGATCCTTCCAAGTTCGGAAAGCAGGTCGGCGGCGATATTATTTCCAATAAAAAGACTTTCCTGCTTATTGAAGCACTTTCCAGAGCAGGTGGCGACATACTTGCCGATCTGCAGAGATGGATTGCAATGGAAACTTTTGAAAAAAATGATAAAGTTAATGCGGTCCGAGATATTTATGAAGCACTGGATATCCGTAGCTTTACCGAAGAAAAAATCAAAGCGTATTTTACACGCGGCATTGACTGTCTGAAACAACTGGATATTGACAATGACCGAAAAACTTTTCTGCTCGCGTTTGTTCAACAGCTTGTCGAGCGCGAAAAATAACTTACTCCAAAGTTGCCTGAATTATGTCAATTACATTATTACTGATCATCATCACGTGCGGAATCAGCTATTATGCCTTCAATAATCCCGATCTGATGGACAGGCTGATTCTCAATCCATACCGGATTACGAGCCGCAACGAATACTATCGTTTTGTAACATCCGGATTTATCCATGCGGATTTTGGCCATTTGATATTCAATATGCTGAGCTTATGGTTTGTAGGAGAAGGAATTGAACGGCTTTTCGGAATGCTGTTTGGCTCCGGCGGCTCCTTGTATTTTTTATTTTTGTACCTGGTCGGAATTATCGTTTCAGATATTCCGACATTCTTGAAGCACCGCAACAGTTCGAGTTACAATTCGCTGGGTGCTTCGGGAGGCGTTTCGGCCGTTTTGTTTGCTGCCATTCTCTTCGCCCCTACCATGACAATTTCCCTGTACTTCTTCATCAGAATGAAAGCATTCATCTTCGGGATTCTGTTTCTGGGATATTCGTTTTACGAGGCTAAAAAAGGCACAAGTTACGTCAATCACAGCGCACATATGTACGGTGCAATTTTCGGGATGGTGTTTATGGCAGTTGTATATCCGGCGTCCGTTCCCGGCTTTTTCGCGCAGATCGGTGAGTGGATAGGAACTTTAAGACCCTGAGTTATTTTAATTCGGCAAGAACCGTTACACTGCCTATCGTTTTATCCTGAAGGTTTACTTTTATGTCTGCATCCAGCGGCACAAAAATATCCACTCTGGAGCCAAACTTGATAAAACCCATTTCGGTACTCTGCTCTACTTGGTCGCCTTCTTTTACGTACCAGCGGATGCGGCGGGCAGCGGCTCCGGCTATCTGGCGAAAAAGTACGTCTATGCCTTCCACCGTTCTGATTACGACCGTTGTGCGCTCATTGTCCGTGCTTGATTTCGGGTGCCAAGCCACCAGATACAGGCCGGGATGATATTTAAAATACTGGATAACGCCACTTACCGGATTCCAGTTGATATGCACATTAAGCGGTGACATAAAAATGCTTATTTGTCTTCTCGGACCTTTAAAGTATTCACTTTCAACAACTTCT
Organism: Dyadobacter sediminis; assembly: GCF_005860765.1. Taxonomy (GTDB): domain Bacteria; phylum Bacteroidota; class Bacteroidia; order Cytophagales; family Spirosomataceae; genus Dyadobacter; species Dyadobacter sediminis. Next base: position 291,520 of record NZ_VCEI01000029.1, read on the forward strand.
TCAATAACCACAACTTTGCCGTCACACGGAGCAACAATCTGCCGGTCGCTTTTATAAACGATTCTTTTAGGAACTCTGAAAAACTGGACAACGAGCAAAAAAACAATAATGCTCCCGATCAAAACCAATCTTGGAATCCAATAACCGTCAGGAAGGAGATAATGAACACCTAAGTTTATCAATATCAATACAATGGCAGTTACCGCCATAATCGTATAACCTTCTTTGTGTAATTTCATTCAGGGCAATGTTTGGTGAGTATCGATCTTACAGGTACAAATATCGTATAAATCCTGATTTACTTTCAATCAAAAGCCCTGCCAATCCGATTTTGAAAGGCAGGGCTTTGTATTTGATCAGGTATATAAAAGCATGGTCAGAAACTTTATTTTAATCAGAATACTTCATTTTAAATCAACAGAAGTACCTCTGATCGTTCCTGACAAAGTTAATTACGGATTATTCAATTACTACGCATTCTCCGTTTTTAACTTCCTGCTCTACTTTTTTAAATTTCACATCGCGTAAAATCCGTCCGTCGCGGTACTGAACCGATACTTTCTGATTTCTGTCCGCTACTTTAATCGTACGCACAGGCTGCGCTTTGGTTGTCGATTCCATCTGGCGGGCATATTCGTTCGGCCCGTCCAGCTCGGTATCAAATTCCTCTTCCCGGTTTGTATGCAAAGCCGGCGCAGGAACCGGTGCAGGACGACGTACTGTTTGTTGAACTGCAGTAGCCGGCACAGCTTCTTCCTGAGGAATATCCGCCTTCATCAGGAATGAAATCATGTCAAAGTTAACCTTGCTCAAAAACCGCTTGAAAAGTTCTACGGATTCAAACTTGTAAATCAGCAAAGGGTCTTTTTGTTCAAAAACGGCATTCTGCACGGATTGTTTAAGGTCGTCCATTTCACGCAAATGCTCTTTCCATTCCTGATCGATCAGCGAAAGCACAATGGCTTTTTCCATTTCGTGCGTGATTTCGTGACCTTCATTGGCAATTGCCTTTTTAAGGTTGACTACAACGCCTGCCTGACGGATTCCATCACTGAAAGGAATCATGATCTCTGAAATCGTAGCACCGCGGTCTTCCAGAATGGATGTCAGTACGGGCAATGCTTTTTGTGAAATAGCATTGTTTTTGTCCTGATAATGCTTTTCAGCTGCTTCGTAAAGCTTCTGAGAGCGGTCAGCAGGCTTAAATGACCCGTATTCTGTTTCTGTAAACGGAAGCTCCATTCCGAGTGTGGTGATTACGGCCAGTTCCAGTTCCGTATAAGTACCGGCATTTGTGACAATTTCGTCGCATACGTCATACAACGTATTGGCAATATCCACTGCCAGACGATCACCGAACAAGGCGTTACGACGACGCGTATAAATGGCATCGCGCTGGTAATTCATGACATCGTCATATTCCAAGAGACGCTTGCGCATGCCGAAGTTATTTTCCTCCACTTTCTTCTGCGCTCTTTCAATGGATTTGGTGATCATGCCGCTCTGGATCACTTCGCCTTCTTCAAGGCCCATCCGGTCCATTACTTTCGCCATCCGGTCGGAACCGAAAAGGCGCATGAGGTTATCTTCCAGCGAAACAAAGAACTGCGATGAACCCGGGTCGCCCTGACGTCCGGAACGTCCGCGCAGCTGCCTGTCCACACGCCGGCTTTCATGACGCTCCGTACCGATAATGGCCAGACCGCCTGATTTTTTTGCTTCCGGAGTCAGTTTTATATCCGTACCACGGCCCGCCATGTTCGTTGCAATCGTAACGGTTCCGGGCTTTCCTGCTTCTGCCACCACTTCCGCTTCGCGCTGATGCTGCTTGGCGTTCAGCACCTGATGCTGGATTTTGCGGAGTGTAAGCATCCGGCTGATAATTTCTGAGTTTTCAACCGAAGTCGTACCCACCAGAACCGGACGACCTGCTTCCACAAGCTCCACGATTTCATCCGTAACTGCATTGTATTTCTCCCGAACCGAACGGTAAACCTTGTCTTCATGATCCTTACGAACAGCCGTTACGTTAGTAGGAATGGAAACAACGTCCAGTTTGTAGATTTCCCAGAATTCGCCTGCTTCTGTTTCCGCCGTACCGGTCATACCCGCCAGCTTGTGATACATCCGGAAATAGTTCTGAAGTGTAATCGTTGCATACGTTTGTGTAGCGTCTTCAACCCTTACATTTTCTTTTGCTTCAATGGCCTGGTGCAAACCGTCGGAATAGCGACGGCCATCCATGATACGACCGGTCTGTTCATCAACGATTTTAACCTTTCCGTCCATGATTACGTATTCCACATCTTTTTCAAAAAGCGTAAATGCCTTTAAAAGCTGGTTTACGGTGTGGATACGCGCTGTTTTTACAGAATAATCACGGATCAGTGCTTCTTTTTTGATAATTCTTTCCTGTTCATTCAGCGAAGAATCTTTTTCAATGGCATCCAGATCTACGGCTATATCCGGTAAAATAAAGAAATTGGTTTCATCCGATTCGCCTGTAAGGAAGTCAATCCCTTTTTCAGTCAGTTCAATGCTGTTGTGACGCTCATCAATCGTAAAATAAAGAGGCGCATCCGCAACAGGCATCAGTTTCTGGTTTTCCGCCAGATAAATGGATTCAGCCTCCTGCATGGTTGCCTTGATACCCGATTCACTCAGATATTTAATCAAAGGCTTGTATTTCGGCATACCGCGGTGTGCGCGGAACAAGGCAAGACCGCCTTCTTTTTTGTCGCCTGCTGTAATTTTCTTCTTGGCATCGTTCAGAAAATCCATTGCGAGTTTTTTCTGAGCTTCCACGATTCTTGATACACGCGGTTTCAGTTCCAAGTATTCCTGCTCGTCACCACGCGGAACCGGGCCGCTGATAATCAATGGCGTACGCGCATCATCGATCAAAACGGAGTCAACCTCATCGACCATTGCAAAATGGTGCTTGCGCTGCACCAGTTCTTCCGGCGTACGTGACATATTGTCACGCAGGTAATCAAAACCGAATTCGTTATTGGTTCCGTACGTAAGATCCGCCTTGTATGCATTTCTGCGGGCTGTTGTATTGGGTTGATGACGGTCGATACAGTCCACGCTCATGCCATGGAATTCAAAAAGCGGCGCATTCCATTCGGCATCTCTTTTTGCAAGATAATCGTTGACGGTGACGATGTGAACGCCCTGTCCGGCCAGCGCATTCAGAAACGCCGGAAGTGTTGCAACCAGCGTTTTACCTTCACCCGTAGCCATCTCGGAAATTTTTCCCTGGTGCAAAACCACGCCACCGATCAGCTGCACATCGTAATGCAGCATGTTCCATTTAATGGGTTGCCCGATTACATCCCAGGTTGTATTCCAGTGTGCTTTATCGCCTTCTATAATGACATGAGATTTTCTTGCTGCAACTTCACGGTCGAAGTAGCTGGCTGTAACTTCCAGTTTATCATTTTCCTTGAAGCGGCGTGCAGTTTCCTTTACAATGGCAAAAGCCTTTGGCAGAATATCCAGCAGTATTTTTTCCAGTTCTTTGTTGCGATCCAGTTCCAGGGCGTCAATTCGCTTGAAAACAGCTTCTTTCGCATCAACATTCGGCTCATCGTTTGCCTGTTGCTTCAACACAGCAATCTGATCGTCAATGGATTTGAGTTTTTCTGAAATATGTTGTTTCAGTTCTTCGGACTGAGCGCGGAGTTCATCGTTGGATAGTGAAGCCAGTAATGCATATTCGGCATTGACTTTATCAACATACGGGGTTAATTCTTTCAAATCCCGTTCTGACTTTGTGCCAAATAGCTTGGAAAATATTTTAAACATGATTCTAGTATATGTTTTAACCTAACATTTTATTGAAAATATTGATCCTGCACCGATTTGAATGTCAGATTGTCAGCAACAATATCCTATTCAGCCCCAAAGGTAATTCATTGCCAATAGTATTGTGCAACTTCTTTGATAATCCGTCATACAACTCTAATCATTTTTCATCAAAACTCATACAATTATATCGCCCGTACTAATCCAGGATGACCGTTTATACCAAAACAGAAGGACTACTATGCATTACACAGTACCTTTGGATCATCAAACAAAATAAAGAGCCATAGCCATGAACAACAACAGATTATTTCGCGATACCAACCATAAAATGATTGGCGGGGTTGCTGCCGGACTTGCCGAGTACCTGCAAACAGATGTAACGATCATCAGGATACTTTTTGTACTCGCAATCTTTATTCCGCTCAATTTTCCGGTTGTCCTATTTTACATTATCCTCTGGATCGTCATGCCTGATGTAGCAAAACGCCCGAAAATACTGCAAAACAGCCATATTCCATCCTGAAATATTCTGTTAATGAAATAAATAAGGCAGTCCCGAACCGCCGGAAAACAAATTCCGGCGGTTTGTTGTTTTATATATAATTGCTATTTTTACAATGGTATGCAGGCATACTAACCCGTGTGGAAAACTGCATCCAACAACCGATCAAAAACTTGTAATATGAATGCATATATAGTTGCCGGATACCGCAGTGCAGTTGGAAAAGCTTCAAAAGGCGGCTTTCGGTTTACCCGCCCGGATGATCTTGGCGCAACGGTTATCAAGCATCTTCTGGAAAAACTGCCCGCACTTGACCCGGCCAGAGTTGATGATGTCATTGTAGGAAATGCCGTTCCGGAAGCAGAACAGGGCATGCAAATGGGACGATATGTGGCTTTGCTTGCATTGCCCAAAAATGTATCCGGCATAACAATTAACCGCTATTGCGGCTCCGGCGTGGAAGCCATTGCGATGGCTGCTGCCAAAATCCATTGCGGAATAGCTGACTGCATTATTGCAGGCGGAACAGAATCCATGTCGCTGGTACCGACTATGGGCTGGAAAACAGCGCTCAACTATGAAATCGCACATAGTAATCCCGATTATTATCTCAGCATGGGACTGACTGCCGAACAGGTTGCAAAGGACTTTGATATCAGCAGGGAAAAACAGGATGAATTTTCATTTCAGTCGCATCAAAAAGCATTGCGTGCCCAAAAAGAAGGCTGGTTTGCAGACGGCATTGTGCCGGTGACAGTTAAAGAAACCTATTTTGACGCTGCAAGCGGCAAGAAAAAGACAAAGGAAATCGTAGTAACGCAGGACGAAGGCCCGAGAGCGGATACAACGCTTGATGCTTTGAACAAACTGAGACCGGTTTTTGCTGCCGGTGGGACGGTTACGGCAGGAAACTCTTCTCAGACTTCCGACGGTGCTGCATTCGTGATGGTGATGTCGGAAAGCATGGTTAATGAACTTAATCTGAAACCCATAGCAAGAATGCTGTCTTATGCAACTGCGGGAGTGGACCCGAGAGTAATGGGAATCGGTCCGGTTGCCGCCATTCCGATTGCCCTGAAACAAGCCGGACTGAAACTGAACGATATAGAACAGATTGAGCTGAATGAAGCATTTGCCGCACAGTCGCTGGCGGTTATTCAGAAGCTGGACATAAATCCGGAAATTGTGAATCCAAATGGCGGCGCCATCGCCTTGGGCCATGCATTGGGATCAACCGGAGCAAGGCTTTCCGTACAGCTTTTTAATGAAATGAAGCGCAGAAACCAGAAGTACGGCATGGTGACGGCATGTGTCGGCGGCGGACAGGGTGTGGCAGGAATTTATGAAAGGCTGAATTAAGCCGGAGGATAAACAGAACATACATATTTGAGGGTCTCCCGGGAAGATAAATCATTCTTCCCGGGAGATTCTTTATTTTTGCCCGTTAATCATCTCGGATTTTTCATGGATGTATCCATTATTATTATCAATTACAGAACGCCGGAGCTCATTCTGAACTGCCTGGATTCCATTTACAGGTTTACATCCGGCGTAAGTTTTGAAATAATTGTGGTTGATAATGATCCTGAAAACGGAAACGGCGCAATGGTCCGGAAAGCATATCCGGATATTCACTGGATCGACATGGAATACAATGCCGGCTTCGGCAGAGCCAATAACAGAGGAATGTCGGAGGCAAACGGAACGTATTTTTTACTGCTGAACGCAGATACGCTTGTTACGGATAATGTGATTGGCCGGTGTTTTGTGCGGATGAACAAAAGACATGACGTTATTGCCTGCGGCGCACTTCAGTATTATGCAGACGGCACGCCGATGCCTTTTTACAAAAGTTTCAATGAATTCAGAAAGACCTTTTTTATTCTTCCGCCAAGTGCGCTGTTTACAAGAATCCTGAACAAAATGTACCCCGAGCCACAGTACGCTGATCCCGAACAGCACGACTGGCTTGTTGGCGCATTTATATTTCTAAGGAAAGAAGGGTTTGAAAAAACAGGCGGTTTCAGCAGTCATTTTTTTATGTACGGCGAAGATGTGGAATGGTCTGCAAGGCTGGGAAAATGGGGCAAACTCTGTTATTTCAAGAACTGTACCTTCATTCATCTGGAAAACAAAAACCCTTTCCGACGCACCAATATTTCCTGGATCAACCGTTTCAGCACGCAAATGCAAGTTTCCAATTTCTTATGGGTACGAAAGCAATACGGCCTGTTTCAGTACCTGCTGCTCATTGCAAATTATATACTGATGATCCCCGTTATTTATATCTGGAAAATGATCATGAACATCAAACAGAACGGAAACCCGTTTTCCGAACTCCGCACGCAGCACATCTATGTAAGGAAAATACACGTACTTTTAAAATATTTCATAAAAACAGTACGCCTGAAAAATGAACTTTTCAGGATCGGCCCAAATGAGAATATAGACTTGTTAACTTCCGCTAAATGAATAGTACCAAGAAAAAAATTCTCTTTTTTACCCCATATGCCACAAGGACAGGATCTGAAATGATGCTGCTTTACATTCTTGAAAAACTGGACCGCACCCGCTTTGACGCAGGCATCGTCAGTTTTGCAGATGGCGAATTGCTGAAAGAATTTCCTGAAGATATTCCCGTTTACATCGTTCCGAAAAATTTTAACCTGTTCCAGAAGATCTCGTTTCAGCTCGGCGTCAACCCGACGCTGGAATTTCTCAGAAAACTGGCCAAATCGTTCAAGGCTGACTTCTGGTATATCAATACGACCATGATTCCCGAAGCCGTAGCCATAGCCAGAGAATTTTCTATAAAAATGGTTACGCACTTTCATGAACTGCCATTAACGTATGCTTACCTGAAAAAACCGGAATTCAAAAGTATTATCGATGATTCGGATTTGCTCATCGGATGCTCGCAGGCAACCTGCAAAGCATTGCAGGATTCCGGTGGTAAAAATGTAAGCCTGCTTTATTCTTTTATAGACCCTAACAAAGTAAAAAAAGACGATCAGCGTGCCGGTGAACTGAAACAAAAGCTAGGAATTCCGCAAGGTGATTTTGTATGGGTACTGTCCGGCATCACTTCCGAGCGGAAAGGATTCGATCTGCTGCCGGATATAGCGCAAGAATTGAATGAATCCGGCGTTCATCTGGTATGGGTCGGGAAAAAGCTGGACGACGGTCTTGTTTATTATACCGAACAGCGCAGCAAGCATTCCAGTGCCGCAACCAGAATCCACTTTGCCGGAGAACAAAAGGAAGATTATTACAACTATCTGAATATGGCAAACGGATTTCTGCTCACTTCGAGACAAGACCCGTTTCCGCTTGTCATGATTGAAGCTGCATTGCTCGGCAAACCGATCGTTTCTTTTCCTTCCGGCGGCGCATCCGAGTTCGTTCAGGAAGGAATGGGAATTGTAACCGAAGATATCAGCGTAAAACAGCTTGTGAATGCAATGCGCTCGGTCATGAACGGGCAGACAACTACAGACAGTACCAAAAGTATTGAAGTGGCCAGCCGGTTCAACGTGGAAAACGGGTATAAAAACTGGATCGAACTCATAGATAAAAATTACTAGCATGGACAAACTGATGCATACTTCCCGTTTGCCGGCCCGGATCCTGTTTTGCTTTTTTTGCTGGATTCTTTCTGTAAAAACGGCTTACGCCCAAATCAGTCAGTCAACAACCGAAGCTGATCCGCAGCGCTATCTTGCCCTGATGCTTCTGAACCTTACCGAGGCCAGTAACCGCGGTCCGGAACCTGATCTGATACGCACTTCCCGGCAATATGGCCTCAATGCGGTTTACATCAATATTCCATGGGACAAAGTTTATGACAAATCTCCCGCTGACGCGCCGAACTGGGCGAAATACGACGAGCAGATTAAAATTGCTACGGACCTTGGCATGAAAGTGGCATTGCGGATCAACATTGCACGCCACAACTCACGGATCAAGGGATACTGGGAAGTGTCCGACAGCCAGATCAGTCAGCAGGGCAAACCTTTGCAGGGCGGTTACGGAGATACTTTTGTCGGATTTGATAACCAGCCCATTATTAACAAAGGCATCGGATTCGTCAGGGAAGTTGTAGCGCATTACAAACATCTTCAGACCAGCAACAGCCTTTTATTTGTGTCTGTAACCAATACACCGACGCAGGAAGGAGAATATCCTAGCGTGCTGATCACCGACGGAAAAGAAATTCCGGCCGTTTACGATTACTCCACATCCATGGTAAAAGGCTTTCAGGCATGGCTTAAAAGTAATTACAAGAAAATAGAGCGCCTCAACTTTCTCTGGGGAACTGCATACAAATCCTTTGATAATGCTCCCGCCCCTTCCACTCCATGGGAACCAGCCAGTTCTTTCAAGCAGCGTTACGGCAAAGACTGGTATATTTACAGGCATCTGGTATTCAAAAACTATACGGAACAGATGATTGCTGCCGTAAAATCCATTGATCCGACTATCAAGTTTGTTTCCGATTATGGCTCTGTTTTTGACGCGGCTTCTGTTTCCAGAGGAACTTTGGGTTTCCGCAGCCTTAACGAAAAATCGGACGGAATCAAGGTGAATGATGCTTTGGCCGTTTATGATCACAGATGGTCCGTGGATATCATCAAAAGCACTTCCCGGCCTAATTTCATTACAGCCAATGAATTGTTTGTCAGCTCATTCTTTGACAGCAACATACATCTGAAACAGATTAATGAAAATTTTGAGCACGGCGCCAATATCGTAGCTGCTGTCATTTCAACGCCGGATCAGCTGGCGAGGTCTGAGAACTTTCTCAGGCAGGCATCGTCTAACTGGCTTGGCAAACCCATACCTCCGATTATTTATACGGATTCGGTTGGATACCGCCTGTCTGCAGCAGTTGAAAAATCAGGTGCAACCAATGTGATTTACAGTGAATGGGCAAGAAGGGCCTACGCAGATCCTGCCAATCCGAAACCGGTATTGATCCGTCTGGATGAAGACCTGCTTTCGCCCGATTACTGGAAAGATGCATCCAATTATGCTCCCTATGTTTTCAGGCCGGTTCCGATGCAGATCATTGCGGTAAACAAGGAATTTACATACAAACTGCCGACAGACACTTTCTCGGATGTGGACGGAACTATTGTGCGAACAGAAGTAACCGCATTGCCGGGCTGGCTGCGGTATGAAAGCGGACAGCTGAGAGGCAAACCTACTGTTTTGGGTGATTTTCGCATCACTGTAAAGGGAATTGATGATGAAGGCGGTTCTGCGGAAGCGTTTTTTACCATTCGGGTGGATGCAAGTGAAAACGCCAATCATCCGCCGACTGTAGACAGCAATTTCTCCAATCAGCTTGTTGCGGTAAATACTCCATTTAACCTTGTTATTCCAAAAGGCGCCTTTAAAGACAGTGACGGACAAATAACGAAAATAGAAGCCAGCGAACTTCCCGAGTGGGTAAAATTCAACGGCACGGCGCTGAGCGGCATGCCTGCAAAACTGGGTGAATACCGTATTATCCTGAAAGCGTATGACAATCAGAATGCTTTTGTAGAAACGTACTTTACGATCCGGGTCGTTGAACCGCAGTTCCTGAATGCACCTCCGTTTGCAAGCAATACGCTTCCGGTCAAATATGCACAGGTGAATATGCCGTTCAACTACATTCTGCCGGTCAATATCTTTGGTGATCCTGACGGCTATATTTCATCCATAACAATTCAGAACAGACCGTCGTGGCTGGACTTTTCGCTGAATGTGCTTTCGGGAACGCCAACCGAAGAAGGAGAATACCGCCTGATCGTTCGGGCGTATGACAATGCCGGCGCTTATGTCGAGATTCCGTTTATCCTGATTATAGAAATTCCCGAACTTCGTTTTGAACTCGTGAGAGGCGGCAGTAAAGTAGAGCAGCAGGTTATACAAAAATTAAATGCAGACGACGTGCTTCCATATAGTGAAATGCCTTCGCTGCTGAACATTTATGCGTACGGTAATTTTGAATATGACCATGTAACTTTCAACCTGAACGGTCCTTATCGCCGACAATCGACTACTTCCAAATTCCCGTATGCACTTTACGAAAACGGTTCCGGCTTTGCGCCTTACATTGGCCGTTATACTCTGAATGTCACAGCATTCAAGGCAGATTCTGCCGTTGTAACGAATTCCGTACAGTTCAGCATTTCCTATGGCGACTCGGTCAATATTACGAAAGATCTGGAAGCATGGCGGTTTTATCCGAATCCGGTCGAAAATATATTCAATATCAAGCTGCCGGAGCAACAATTGCAGGAAGAACTGAATTTTGTCCTCATCAACGCTTCAGGAAACAGCATAACCATTCCTGAAAATTTCATTTCTGTTTCCGACAATCTCGCCAGCATTGATCTGTCCGCAGCGAGCCTTTCGGCCGGCATTTATTTTATCCATGTTGAAAGTAACGGAATGCTGCTCAAACAGTTCAAGGTCTTCAAAAAATAGGCTGTATATCAGACTTGTTCCTGGAATTTATTTCGCTGTTGTTATGCTTGCATAATGAATAAAATTTATATTTGTAATCACGATAATAGTATGCACGCATACCTTTTAATTCAAACCTGATCAATAAAAAATATGGCTGTTGCAGAAGATAAAAAAACGTCTATTAAAGGCGGTGAATTTTTGATTAAAGAAACTTCCGCCTCACAGATTTTTATTCCTGAGGAATTTACCGAAGAGCAGCGTATGATTGCAGATACCTGCAAAGATTTTCTGAGCAGAGAAATCTGGCCGCGGCTGGATGAAATTGACAATGCAAAAAGTCCTGATCTGATATCGGGCCTGATGGATAAAGCCGGCGAACTGGGATTGCTCGGAACAGCAGTTCCGGAAGAATATGGCGGTTTCGGGATGAATTTCAATACTTCCATGCTGGTGGCGGAAGCAACCGGCGCAGGAAATTCGTTTTCCGTTGCACTGTCCGCACATACCGGAATCGGCACCTTGCCGATCCTTTATTATGGAAATGAAGAACAAAAGTCAAAATACCTGCCCAAACTCGCAACAGGCGAATGGAAAGCAGCTTACTGTCTGACAGAACCCGACTCCGGATCGGACGCCAATTCTGGAAAAACAAAAGCCCGGCTTACTGAAGACGGAAAACACTATGCGATAACCGGGCAGAAAATGTGGATTACAAACGGCGGTTTTGCAGATATTTTTATTGTTTTTGCCAAAATAGAAGAAAATGGCCAGATTGATAAAAACCTGACGGCCTTCATCATTGAAAAGTCTTCAAACGGCATTACAATGAATGAGCCCGAGCATAAAATGGGCATCAAAGGTTCTGACACACGCCAGATTTTTTTCAATGACTGTCTGGTTCCGGCCGAGAACATGCTTTCGGAAAGAGGAAACGGCTTCAAAATTGCGGTTAACATCTTAAATATCGGCAGGATCAAACTGGCAGCAGCTGCACTCGGAGGCGCAAAAATGGTCACAAGACAAGCCATTCAGTACGCAAATGAACGCAAACAATTCGGAACGGCCATTTCCGGTTTTGGCGCCATCAAATACAAGCTCGCGGAAATGGCAGTCGGCATGTTTGCAACAGAATCGGCATCGTACCGCGTCGGACAAAATATTGATGACCTGATTACCGCATTTCAGGAAAAAGGAATGCCGGATTCAGAATCCAAGCTCAAAGCGCTGGAAGAACTGGCCATAGAATGCGCCATTATGAAAGTACACGGCTCCGAAGTACTGGATTATGTTGTGGACGAAGGCGTTCAGATTTACGGCGGAATGGGCTTTTCAGCGGATGCGCCTATGGACCGCGCTTACCGCGACAGCCGGATCAACCGTATCTTTGAAGGAACTAATGAAATCAACCGGTTACTGGTTGTGGATATGCTCCTGAAAAGAACCATGAAAGGCCAGCTGGATCTGATGGGCCCGGCAATGGCTGTTGGAAAAGAAATCATGTCCATTCCGGATTTCAGTTCAGATGAAGATGAATCGCTGTTTGCGGCAGAAAAGAAGGTAATCCGGAGTCTTAAAAAAGCCGTTCTGATGATTGCCGGAGCTGCCGTTCAGAAATTTATGATGAAGCTTTCGGAAGAGCAGGAGATTATCATGAATCTGGCCGATATGATCATAGAAACATACGTTGCGGAATCGGTGTTGCTGCGGGTGGAAAAACGGATCGGGCTTCTGGGCGCCGATGCCAATGCACTTCAGAAGGATATGGCGGTCGTTTACCTCAACAAAGCCGTTGAAAAAATAAATAACGCCGGAAGATCGGCCATTACAAGTTTTGCAGAAGGCGACGAACTCCGCGTAATGCTGATGGGACTGAAACGGTTTACAAAAACGGAGCCTGTAAACCTGAAAGATGCACGCCGCCGTATTGCAGATAAGCTGATTGCAAAAAATGACTACGCTTTCTGAAACAAAAAGGCACTCGATGTCATTATTAACTGTACAGGAAATCAATACCGATTATCAGGAAAGCCGAATCTGCCTCAGATGCGGCTTTTTTAATACGCCTGAAAGGTTTTTTATTCTACCTCAAATTACGCAATTTTGGGAAACCAAAATCAGGAACTTTCTCGTTACGTTTAAAAGGTTCTTTTGATCTCAATATCGCAAAATTAACTACGTTGGCTTCTATACCCGCTACTGAAAAATCCGCTTTCATGAGTCTGCAATCGCTAGATCTGCGCAGAACTGGACAATTCCCTGCTTTCCTTCTGGATTATCTGGACGGAAAAACGGAACTGAAAGAATTTTACAGTATCTATCCCACGCTGGAAAATGCGAAGGAAGCCATCTTACGCAAAAAAGATTTTGATCCGGAAAAACGCAAAACGCTTGTTGACGTACTGACAAGGCAATACAAAGGACTTCCCGATTTGCCGGATTTTTCTGCTCTGCTGGATGAAAATACCTTTACCGTTACGACCGGGCATCAACTGAATATTTTTACCGGGCCGCTTTATGTTGTTTACAAAATCGTAACGACAATCAATCTGGCGCAAGCGCTGAAAAAAGCATATCCGGAATACAATTTTGTCCCGGTTTACTGGATGGCGTCCGAAGACCACGACTTTGAAGAAATTGCTTCATTTCATCTTTTCGGGCAAACACACAAATGGGCCGGCGAGCATAAAGGTGCCGTTGGCAGGCTTGATCCGCGCGAACTGGAAAGCATTATCAAACAGCTTCCTTCAAAGCCGCTTTTATTTGCAAAAGCATACCTTGAAAACAGTACACTTGCTGATGCAGCCCGATGTTACATGCACGAGTTGTTCGGACAATACGGACTGATTTCCGTTGATGCCGATCATACGGACTTGAAAAGGCATTTTCTTCGGGTTATCAAAGACGAACTTACGCAATCCTCTTCTGAAAAAATCTTTACGGAAACCGCTGCAAAGCTTGAAAAACTGGGTTATGATCCGGGGCTGCACGTCAGGGAAATAAACCTTTTTTATCTGGATACCAATCTGAGGGAACGCATTGTCAAAGAAGACGGCATTTACAAAGTCCTGAACACGGAACTGACTTTTACAGAAGAGGAAATTCTGGATCTTGCTGAAAAAAGTCCCGAAATGTTCAGCCCGAATGTGATTCTCAGACCGTTGTACGAAGAAATCATTTTACCCAATCTGGCGTATATCGGCGGGCCGTCAGAACTGCCTTACTGGATGTCGCTGAAAGGGATTTTTGATTATCACAACGTTCCTTATCCCATGCTGATTCCGAGGAACTTTGCGATGTATGTAACGAACGAGCAGGTAAAAAAAGCAAAGAAACTCAAAGTAGACTGGGAAGAACTTTTCAAGGATGAATTTTCACTGCGCAGAAATTACGTTCTTCAGAATACGACGAACAAGCTGAGCCTGCAATTTCAGAAAGATGCTTTCAGAAAAATAATGGATGAAATTGTAGCGCAGGCCGTTCAGGTGGACCCGACGATGAAAGGCGCGGTGGAAGCCGAACATACACGACTTTGTAACTCGCTGCAAAAGCTGGAAAAACGGATCATCAAAGCCGAGGAACACAATCAAGAATCGAATATCAGCCAGTTGCTGAACCTTAAAAACAAGCTGTTCCCGGGCAGAAGTGCCCAGGAACGCTACGATAACTTTCTGAATTTTTACATCAACGATCCCGAATTTATTCAGAAACTTTTCAGGGCATTTGATCCGCTGGATTTCAGGTATAATATCCTTTTGGAAGAATAAACCGTTAGTTTCATTAATCTTTCAGCTTTACGTCGCCGAAACGGGAGTTTACAGTAATTTTTGTACCGGAACCCGCTCCTACTTTTCCCTGATATTGCCTTACTTTATACGAAGCGGTTTCCCCTTTTGCCGGCTGCATTGAAAAATTGACGTTGCTGGAAGGATAACTGAAATTCCCGTAAGTAACCGTTACATTAAACTGATTGGCTTCTGCAGGCAGAACTACCGAAGAATAGGAAGCCTGAATATCCACGTTTTCCGCAGAATTGGTCAGTTCGTCGATCCTGAAATTTCCTGAGTAATTCAGCTTGATTTTTCCCGATCCGCGGATGGAGCCGATTTTCGCTCCGGAATAATCGATATCCGCATTCAGGTTGATAACGTCGCCAATGTTCAGTTCTCCGAATTTGTTGCTGAGAAATAACTTTTTTGCATGATCCAGTTTGAGATCCGAATACTGAAACTCCAGTTTTCCGCCATCCATTTTCCCGATTTTTGCACTTCCGTAACGCACATCAATCGTGTTTTCAGCATTTTCAAGAAGGTTTGCGACAAAATTGCCATACTTTGAATCAATGGTTAACGGCGCATGAAAAGACGGAATGTCCGTATCTCCAAACTTGTTGCGGACGACCAAAGCATTCTCCTTGGGCATATAAACGGTATAGTCGATTTTTATAAAGTTCTTCTCGCCTTTTTTATTGTTCCAGCCATTGTTGCCAAACTGTCTTCTGTCAATATCCGTTGTCAGCATAATCTGGTTTTTTGTCCTTTTTTCATCAATATTTACAGCACTGAGGTATTCCGAAGCCCTTCCGTCCGTAGCTGCATTGGCGGTAATGACAATTTCAACCTTGATTTCTTCCTTGCTCCACAAATTGATCTTGACTTGCCCGAACTGGTTGTCAACAACCAGCATATCGTCGGTCTTTACATCAAAAACCTTTACGACATTCCTTCTTTTTTCAACGAGCGTATTCTGTTCCGGATCAGGATGCACGGCATACGCCAGCATTGGCAGCAAGGCAATCAGGTTAAATAACAGGTGTATTTTTATTTTCTTTATCGTTGTCATCTTTTACTTTGTTAATGCGTTGCAGAATATGAAGTTGTTGGTTGAGCAAATCAACCTGTAATTGTAAGTTCCGGACCATAGCTTCCAGCAATGCTTCCTGGTTCGGCGCAGTGGACAAGCTGGAACGCAGATTCCGGTAACTCACTTCCAGACTTTCCAGATCTGCAGAGAAATCCTTGTAAATCTCGGGATTGTTACGCGCCAGTTTGATAATCTCTTCTCTTTTCTGCTCTATTGCATTGTTATACTGATTGAATTCGCGTGCATAAGTAGGAACTTTCAACGCTACACGCGGGTCACGTGTAATGCCGTATTCATTATTCAGATATACCAGAAAACCGACTCCAAGCGCAAGGAACACGCCGGCCGCAATGCGCCAGTCGAAATACGGATTGTTTAACCGCCGGATTTTTTTTCTGGATTTCTCGGATACTACCGGAATTTCGTTGTGAAGTTTGCTTTCAATCTGGCCCCATAAAGAATCCTGCGGTAAGAAAGTATCAAATCCATCCCTGTTATCTCGCACAAACCGCTCCAATCGATCCTTTTTATCAGAAGAACTTTTCATAGATTCATTAACTTGTCAAGTGTAAATAATTGTCTCAAATCATTCATTTTTTAAGTAAAAACTCAGGCCCGGCATTACTTTGAAACGGCAATAATTACCGGACCAGCATTTCGGTCAATTTTCTTTTAGCCCGCATATACTGGGTTCGCGACGTTGTTTCACTGATCCCGAGCACTTCCCCGATTTCTTCATGGTCATAACCTTCGAACAGATAAAGGCTCAGCACCACCCTGTAACCGTCGGGAAGTTTCTGCATCATGTTGCGGACCCGTTCCACTTCCAGCGACAATTCATTTTCGGAAAGCCCGGTACTTTCCTCCAAACTGCTGTATGCTTCAATGGCCTCCTGATGTTCATCAATTTCCACCCACTTCACTTTTCTGCTTCTCATATGGTTGATTGCCTTGTTCACGACGATCTGCTTCAGCCATGCACCGATTGTGGACTGGTGCCTGAACTGATGAAGGTTTGTGAATGCATCCACAAACGCCTCCTGCAAAGCGTCTTCTGCTTCACCCATATGGTTCAAGATCCGCATGCAAATGTTGAACATGGCCTTAGAGTAACATTTGTAAAGTTCGTACTGAGCCTTACGCTCGCCGAGTTTACAACGCTCTACCAGTTCGACATGCCGGTCGGGGTACAATTGTGTTTTCAAGCAGAAGGTTTAATTTGAACGTTCCGGATAAAGACAATCTTTTTATTTACATGTTGCACGGATTGAAAAGATATTTTTGCAATATGTTGCGGCTGAACAAAGTTTAATAAGCTGTTGTTCTTGAAAAGGTGAATGTAATTTTTGAATATTGGTAATGAAATATCCTGATCTGTTACCTGCAATCTATCAATTTAGTCAATGAAAACGTTTAATATTCCTGATTTTTACCGGAGCCGGATTATAACCCCGATTAAGGAATTCCGTCGTAAAAACGATAAACTGAAACGTGATTATGCTCCTACATTGCTGGATTTCGGCCCGGTTCAATTCCTGATCGCACGTCATTTCGGATTTTGCTATGGTGTTGAAAACGCCATTGATATTGCCTATAAGGCCATTAATGAAAATCCGGACAGACGTATTTTCCTGCTGAGTGAAATGATCCATAATCCGGACGTAAACCGTGATCTTACCGACCGCGGCGTACGTTTTATGATGGACACCAAAGGAAACCAGCTTATTCCATGGGAAGAACTGACGCCTGAAGATATCGTCATTGTGCCGGCATTTGGCACCACGGTGGAAAACCAGAAGAAGCTCGCCGAGCTCGGGATCAATTCGTATGTTTACGATACAACCTGTCCTTTTGTGGAAAAAGTATGGAACCGCGCTGCGCAGATCGGGGAAAAGGATTATACGATTATTGTTCACGGCAAGCCCAATCATGAAGAAACAAGGGCTACTTTCTCGCACAGCAAGGAAAATGCCCCGACGATTGTGATCAAAGACCTGAAACAGGCCGTACAGCTTGCAAAATACATGACGGGCGAAGTTCCACTTTCCGGCTTTGCAACAGATTTTCAAGGCCAGTTCTCGGAAGGTTTTGATCCGAAAAAGGATTTGCAGCGCATTGGCGTTGTCAATCAAACGACTATGCTGGCTTCTGATACACAAGGCATTGCGGATTACCTTAAAAATGTGATGATCAAACATTACGCACTCAAACCGGAACAGGTGGAAGAACGGTTTGCGAATACCCGCGATACGCTTTGCTATGCTACCAATGATAATCAGGACGCTACTTATGCCCTGCTGACCCATCAGGCGGATCTTGTGATTGTAGCAGGCGGCTACAACAGCTCAAACACATCGCATCTGGTGGAACTTTGCGAACAGAAATTCCCGACTTACTTTATTGAATCGGTTAATAAATTGCTTGACAATGAGTTAATAAGGCATTTTGATCTTTTCAAAAAAGAAGAAGTTGTAACGAAACATTATCTTCCGGAAACTACGCCGGCGCGCATCATGCTTACTTGCGGCGCTTCCTGCCCGGATGCTGTTGTAGAGGCAATTTTGATGCGTCTGCTTTCTTTCTTTGAAGGCACCAAACCCGTTGAAGAAGTGATGCAGGCATTTTAATCCGACCGTAAAAATAGTCACAATTGCCGATTGCTCATTTTACGTATACAATTTGACCGGGTTGATTTATAAAGATTAATTTCGAAGGATGGATTTTCAGAAATTCATCCTTTTTTATTGCATTGGATTTATCGCGCATGTTCCAAACAAATGATTTCCGCGTACAGTCGCACGCTCTCCTATTTATGAAAAATTATTCAGTTGCCTTTTGCATTTTCGTCGTTGTTTCACTGCTGTTTGGCGGCTGTTCCCCGGTGAACGAAGTGCGTGTTTCCGGTACGAATTTCACTAATGAAATCAGTCAGTCGCAGAACCTGATTTTCACATTCAACAAAGATCTTGTTTCCAAAAACGAGCTGAATGACTGGGATTCCACGCAGTATATTGCCTTTGAACCGGCCGTACGCGGAAAATTCAAATGGACTGCTCCGAATGAGCTGGTTTTTTCTCCGGTAACAGGATTCGGCGCAGCCACTGCATACAAAGCAAAACTGACCGAATTTCTGATTTCCAAAACCGGTCCGGATAAAAAGTTAGGCATTTCCAAAGAACCCGTTGATTTTCACACCCCTTACCTTCAATTAACCGAAACCGAAAGCTGGTGGACTATTTCACCGGAAAGCGGAAGGCAGGAAGCAAGGCTGAAACTGATTTTCAATTATCCGGTCAATGCGCAGGATGTAGCGCAGAAATTAAAGGTTTCACTTTCCGGCAAACCACTGGATTACAGAATACTGACTTCCACAAACGATCATATTGTGACGCTTGCACTGGCCAACACTGGCAAAGCCGACAACAATCCCGCACCGATCAAGTTAACAATTGAAAAGGGGCTGAAAGCACAAAATACAACGTATTTAACCCAAGAAATTCTTGTGCATAATGCCAGTTTGCCATCCCCGCTGCATCTGGAAATCACGGATATCAAGACCGGTTTTGAAAACAATACGCCATTTGTCCGCATCATTACAACACAGGAACTGAACCGTGAAAGTATTGAAAAAGGCTTCAGTATAAATCCAGCCGTTACTGCCAAGGCGGAACCCGTTGAAAATGGTTTTACGATCAGCGGTGATTTTAATGAAACCGATACGTATGCATTGATCGTCAATAAAGCACTGAAAGGAATTCTTGGCCCGGCTCTGGAAGAAGAAACTTCGCGGGATTTATTCTTTGGCAAAATGCCTCCGGGAATTTCATTTGTAAATAAAAAAGCACTTTATCTGACGCCCAAAGGTTCCAAAAACATTGGCGTTCAGATTGTCAACATCCCGAAGGTACAGGTGCATATATCCAAGTTGTACGCCAATAATATTCTTGCCTACATCCGGAATAACCGTTGGAACAATTATGACTATGTTGACGAAGAATGGCTTCCGTCCGGAACTTTCAATTTCAGTGAGGATATGAACGGCGATTTCAGCGATGTACTTGTGGATAAGTTAGTCGAAACTGAAAACCTGCCTAAAAACAAAGGGATTTCTGCATTGAACATTGCACTGCCCGATGACAATCAGCGGCACGGAATCTATGTGGTTTCGGTCAATTCCAGCGAAGACCGGTTCAGAGGAGCTACCAAACTGGTTTCTATTTCGGATATCGGACTCATTGCAAAACAGGGCAAAGATGAAATTTGGGTATTTGCCAATTCCATCAAAACCAACGAACCGCTTTCGGATCTTGAAATTACATTGGTCAGCTCAAATAATCAGAATATTCAGACCGTCACTACGGACGCAGAAGGCATTGCGCATGTTGACAAACTGAGCGAGAAAGCGCCGGGTTTTAAAGTTGCAATGATTACTGCAGAAAACAAGGAAGACTTTAATTACCTCATTCTGAATGACACCAAAGTTGAAACGTCACGCTTTGAAGTAGAAGGACGGCGCGATAACGCTTCCGGTTTTCAGGCTTTTGTTTATGGTCAGCGGGATATTTACAGACCCGGCGAAACCATGCATTTCAACACCGTGCTGAGAATGCAAGGCTGGCAGAATGCAGGAAATATTCCTTTGAAACTGCGCATGCTGACGCCGAACGGACGTGAATACCGAACCTGGCGAAAGAGTACAAACGAGCAGGGTGCCGTGGAAACCGAAGTAAAAACGGACGCAGCCGTACTCACCGGCACTTACGTACTGGAAGTGTATAATGCCAATGACGTTTTGCTGACTTCCCAATCGGTAAGCGTGGAAGAATTTATGCCCGACCGGATCAAAGTAGATCTGAGCGGCGCTTTAAAAAAGTATACTTCCGGCACAACTATCGCACTGACCGCAACTGCTGTAAACCTCTTCGGCCCGCCCGCAACCGGACGTACTTATGAAATGCAGTCGTTGCTGGACAGTAAAGCTTTTGCTGCGCCTGACTTTCCGGAATATACTTTCAACATTCCCGTTGAAACCATATTGGCATCAGAAAGAAGGCAAGGTATTACCAATGAACAGGGACAAGCAACAGAAAAATTTGAAGTTTCACCCGAGCTTAAAGACAAAGGCTTGCTGGAAGGCAAGATTTTCGTAACTGTGTTTGATGAAAATGGCCGGCCGGTTAATCGTTTGCACCGGTTTGAAGTTTTTACACAGCCTGTATTTTACGGAATAAAACTGCCGGATTCGTATGTCGGCATCAATGCACCCGTGCCGATTGAGGTTATCGGTGTAAATAACAACGGGTCGTTACAAAAAGGAGCTTCCGCAAAAGTGGAAGTTGTGCGTCTGGAATACCAGACTGTTGTTGAAAAAAAATATGACCAGCTTCAGTATACTTCCAAAAAAAGTGAAAAAACAGTTTATTCCAATGCATTGAATCTTGCTAATGGAAAAACCCTTTTTCAATACGTTCCGACAGTTTCCGGTGAATACGAAATCCGCGTAAGACGGCCTGGAGCAGAACATTACACACTGGCCAATTTCTATGCGTATGGCTACGGCTACACGCAGTATTCGTCTTTTGAAGTAAGTAATGAAGGAAGAGTAATCATGAAAACCGATAAGGATCAGTATAAAATCGGAGAAAGTGCCACTATTTTGTTCAAAACGCCATTTGATGGAAGGCTGCTCGTTACCGTCGAACGGAACAGTGTTTTGGAACAGCATATTCTTACTACTGAAAAAAAGGCTGCCGAGCTGAAAATCAATCTGAAAGAAGCTCATTTGCCAAATGTTTACGTGACAGCGACCTTGATCCGGCCTTTTGATTCTTCGGATTTGCCGCTTACTGTCGCGCATGGATTTACGCCGGTTCTTGTGGAAGATCCCGACCGCAAGCTGAAAGTTGACATAACATCTGTCGAAAAATCACGATCCAAAACCAGACAGCATATCAAAATAAAAACGCAGCCTGGTGCGGAAGTTACACTGGCTGTTGTGGATGAAGGAATTCTTCAGATCAAGAACTCAAAGACACCGGACATTTACGGGCATTTTTACAGCAAACGCGCACTCGAAGTCACCAGCCATGATTTGTATGCGCAACTGTTTCCCGAACTGACAATAACCGGAACGTCCAGCTTTGGCGGTGACGGCTATGATCTGGAACGGAGAATAAATCCGTTAAGCAACGGACGTACGGAACTCGTTTCTTTCTGGAGCGGCATTCTGAAAGCAAACGGAAATGGAGAAGCGACTTTTGATGTGGACATTCCGCAGTTCAGCGGTGACTTGCGCATAACGGCCGTTGCCTATAAAGACCAGGCTTTCGGATCGGCAGCAAAAAACATGAAAGTAGCCGACCCGATTGTGATCAGTACGGGATTACCGCGTTTTCTGAGTCCCGGTGATGAATTAACGCTGCCTGTCAATATCAGCAATACAGAACAAAAAGCAGCCCCGGCAACTATTACATTGCAATTAAACGGGCCGTTAACTTCTGAAAAAGCATCTTCAACACAAAAGATCGTGATTCCTGCGGGCAAAGAAATGCGTTCGGTATTTTCGGTGAAAGCATTGCTGGCCATAGGTACCGGAAATGTGACGATCAAAGTAAATGCATTTGGAGAAACCTTTGTAAATCAGACACAATTAACGATACGACCAGCGTCTCCGCTTTTAAAAACCAGCAATTCCGGCACCATTGCCGGCGGAAAACAAGGTTTGATCGATCTAACCTCTTCTTTCATTCCGGCAACAAGCCGAAGTCAGGTTGTGTTCAGCCGCTCGCCTTTGGTACAAGGCGGCGGAAAAGCACTTTCCACATTGCTTGGCTATCCGTACGGTTGTCTGGAACAAACGATCTCGAAAGCATTTCCGCAAATCTACTTTTCTGATCTGGCCAAAGCCATGGCAGCACCGGTTTATATGGTCAAAAGTGGTGAAAGCGATTTCAATCCGATGACCAATGTGCAGCAGGCTATCCGCAAAACAGAGTCCCAGCAATTGTTCAACGGCGGTATGGGCATGTGGCCCAGCGCAACACAGGAAGATTGGTGGACAACCGCGTATGCAGTCCATTTTCTGGAAGAAGCACGTAAAGCAGGTTTCGAAACCAATGCCAAAACAATGAGCCGCGCCTTGGATTATTTGACAGCACAAACCGGAACAACGGCGAACAGGGAAATTGTGCTTGCCAGTACCAAAAATGATCTGGCTTATGGCAGCGAGCCTTCACCGGGTTCGCAGATCAGGAAAACGGTTGTACGCCGCGAGGCCATTTACTCGCTTTATGTACTGGCATTAACCGGTCATCCCAATCGAGCGTCCATGAATTATTACAAGCAAAATCCTCAGTTACTCACCATTGATTCAAAATATCTGCTTGCCGGCGCATTCCAGCTTTCCGGCGATGCGAGAAGCTTTGCTTCCCTGCTGCCAAAAAAATATGCAGCGGAAAGCAGTTCGCAAGTTTCTGATGACAGCTATTCTTCTCCTTTAAGGAATATTTCTCTGGTTTTAAATACTTTACTGGAAAGCGATCCTGACAATCTGCAGATTCCGGTACTGGCAAGGCAACTTTCAAAAGCAATCCAGTCAACAGCTTATATCAATACGCAGGAAGCAGCTTTCGCAGTGCTTGCTTTGGGAAAAACAGCCAAAAGTACTTCCGCTTCAACTGTAACAGCAACTATTTCCGCCAATGGAAAAGCCTTATCCACGTTCAGCGGGAAAGAGATCAAGCTTGCAAAAGGCATTAACAATAAAAAACTGGCGGTTACAACACATGGAAACGGTAGTGTGTACTGGTTTTCACAATCGGAAGGGATGTCGGCTGCGGGCTCTTATGTGGAAGAAGATCAGGGATTAAGCATACGCCGGGAATTTCTGACGCATGACGGAAGTGCGGCACAGACATTCCGGCAAAATGATCTTGTTGTTGTCAAGTTAACCCTGTCAAGCATTAACGGTTTGCCAATCGAAAACGTAGTTGTAACGGATTTGCTTCCAGCCGGCTTTGAAATTGAAAATCCGCGCATAACGGAGCCACGTGACATGCCGTGGATAAAAAATGCAGCTGTGCCAGAATATTATGACATCCGCGACGATCGCATTCACTTTTTTACAACTGCTGAAAGCCAGCCAAAAACGTTTTATTATCAGGTCCGGATTGTTTTCAAAGGTACATTTACAGTCGGCCCGGCTGCTGCCGACGCCATGTATGAAGGTGAATACAGAAGTTACTCCGGCGGTAGCAAGATTAAAGTGGAGTAAGTTGCTCAATATAGTATTAAATAAAAAATGGGCGACCTGTCAATGAATGATTTTCTAAATGGAACCTGACCTCCAAAAATGAATTTTATAAGATTAAGAACTTGTAGTATAATTTATCTGTCCATTCCAAATCTGATTTTTAGCTGGGCCTGGTTTCGGTGGGAGGTGGCTTTGGTAATGACCGTTTGCTATGCACTTTTAGTTAAACATACTTTATTTGATAATGAAGAAGCCAGCCCTCTTACCACAAGAACAGGCGACATCATTTTTATTCTTTGTTACAGTTTTATCTGGACATCTGTTATGGGAGTTGGAGGATTTTTTTCTCAAACACTTGATTTTGTAGGACATAACACCAAGCATTATGATCTTTTCAAAAGCACTTGGCCAATCATTTTTAATGAAGTAAATCAGTACGCCTGCTACTACTTTGGATATTACCTTTTTCCCGCTTTAATATCTAAAATGCTGGGTACTTTCTCGGTTGCAGTAATTTTTATATGGTCCTGGACAGGAATGGCCCTTGGTACTTTTTGGGTGTATATGATTATTGAAAAGAATAAATTTTTGATGCTCGTATTCCCATTTGTATGGACTATTACATTCATCATACCCAAATTTCTTGCATGGCTGATACCAGTATTTCCAGACACATACTATTTCGAATGGATGTGGGGGCTTTTTAATCAGTCATTATGGGTTGTAAATCAAATTATTCCTTCATTGATCGTTGCCGGACTTATTCTATACAGTACATCTTATGAAAAATCTCCTCTGAAAAGTTTTTTTCCAGTAATTCTCTGTTTCATCTGGGCAGTATTTCCCGCGGTAATTTTCGGTCTCATAGCTTTTCTAATTGCAATTACCTCCAGGTACTCAAGATTTTCAACTGCCAATATCTTAAATCATATCATCCTTCCCGGAATCATCTTTATTCCCGTTGGTCTTTACTTAACATCATCTGACGGTCTTCCGGTGAAAGGATTTATGTGGGAATTTTATAGCTTGGCAACCATAATCGAACAATTTTCTGCAGGAATTATTTTTGAAATAGTAGTTCTTGCTGCTCTGAGCTTTCTGCTTTTTAAATACTCAAATCGTTTTTCCGGCTCCTTGCTTGTTTGTGTTTACATTGCCGTAATTCCCTTGCTTCTTTACAAAATTGGTTTTGCAAATGATTTTCAAACAAGAGGCATATTGCCTATTGGAATTATGGGGGCAATAATTTTTTTACACCTTGTATCCAAAGCGATGGCTCAACTAAAATTAGCAAATTTCAATTTTTACTATTGCCTTGCTTTTTTTATGTGTCTGTCATTCTATAAACCACAAGGAGTTGACAGTAAACTACTTCAAAATAAGCTGATGAGCCGTTTATTTCCAGGGCGCTTTGAAGCCCACGTCTACGAATATGATACTTACTCAAACACATATCAGATGTTATTGCAAGAGTATAGTAACAAGGAAGCAAAGCAATATTTGGGTAGAAAAAATTCTGTTTATGAAAGATTTTTGATGAGAAAAGCTATGGTGAGTCAAAATAACTGAAAATCACTTTAGACGATAATCCATATAGTGTCATTAACATCCTGTTCGTTGAACTCTTTTTGCATTAATCATTTGACAAGCCATACCAATTTTCCCAGCATTTACCGGAGTATTGCGAATCAGCTGCGGAAAAATCAAAGTGGAATGATCAGAAATAAAAAAACCGTAGTACAAGTCCGCTTGCGATAGCACCCAGAACGGGTGCTACTACAGGAACCCAGCCATATTCCCATTCTGAACTTCCTTTATCATGAACCGGCAGAATAGCATGCGCTAATCTTGGCCCAAGATCGCGGACGGGATTAATGGCGTAACCCGTTGTTCCACCCAGTGACAATCCGATACTCCATACCAGCATGCCAACAAGATACGGTGAAATTCCAGACGGAATTCCGCCTCTTTCCGGATCAGAGGTGCCTGCATAGCCAATCGCAACCACACCGACGATAAGGAGAAATGTGGCTATAAATTCGCTCAAAAAATTATAAGGAGCCGTTCTGATAGCGGGATTGGTCGCAAAGCAGGCCAGTTTCGAACCTTTGTCTTCCGTTGCACGCCAATGCGGGAAATACTGCAGCCATACGAGAACGGCACCAAAAAATGCACCGATCAGTTGTGCAGGAATATAACTGGCAATTAAGCTGTAATCTTTTCTTAAAACGGCAAATGCAATGGTTACCGCAGGATTCAGGTGAGCAGCGGCGCTGCCAAATGCATTCGCCGTAAAAATCCCAATCATGACTGCAAACCCCCAGCCGGCCGTAATCACGATCCAGCCGGCGCTTTCACCCTTTGTTTTTTTAAGCACAACATTGGCAACAACGCCGTTACCAAGTAAAATAAGAACCATTGTTCCTACTAATTCTCCAAGAAAAGGGGAAGGCTGCATGATTTGAAAAGATCAGGTTAATTCAGCGAATATGCGAATTGTTTTATTAGTTCTGTTACAAATACCAAAAAGAATATTTCATGCCGTTTATACCATTTTTGGAAGATGAATTCTACTAACTTTGCCGAATAATTTATTTTGTATTGAAAATCATGTCTTTAAATCAACTTACGGCTATATCACCTGTTGACGGCCGTTATTACAAACAAGTATCCGAACTATCTGCCTATTTCTCTGAATATGCACTTATATATTACAGAGTATACGTAGAGATTGAATATTTCATTGCTCTTTGTGAAATCCCTTTGCCGCAACTGGCAGAATTTGATAAGAAGAAATATGCCTCACTGCGAAAAATTTATGAAGATTTCAGCGAACAGGACGCGCTTCACATCAAGGATATTGAAAAAGTGACAAATCACGATGTCAAGGCTGTCGAGTATTTTATAAAAGAACAATTTGAAAAACTGGGAATCGAGTCCTGCCAGGAATTTATCCATTTTGGACTTACTTCGCAGGATATCAACAATACGGCTATTCCGCTTTCACTGAAAGATGCGATGGAGCGGCAGATCAAGCCCTTGTTCCGCCAGGTTCTTTTTGTGCTGAGAAGGATGTCCATTGAATGGAAAAATGTGCCGATGCTTGCTTATACGCACGGCCAGCCTGCATCGCCTACGCGTGTCGGAAAAGAATTCATGGTTTTTGTGGAAAGGCTTGAACGTCAGTTGGAAATGCTTGACAAAATTCCGGCATCGGCAAAATTCGGCGGCGCAACGGGTAATTTCAACGCGCATCATGCAGCTTATCCCAAACAGGACTGGATGGCTTTCGCCAATCATTTTGTAGAAGGACTCGGTCTGAAAAGAAGTCGCCATACTACTCAGATTGAGCATTATGACAATCTTGCTGCTACTTTTGACTGCCTGAAAAGGCTGAATACAATCCTTACGGACCTGAACCGGGATATGTGGACTTACATTTCCATGGGTTATTTCAAACAAAAGATCAAAGCGGGCGAAGTGGGTTCTTCTGCAATGCCGCATAAAGTAAATCCGATTGATTTTGAGAATTCTGAAGGAAATCTCGGCCTTGCTTCGGCATTGTTTGAACACTTTGCAGCCAAGCTTCCGATTTCGCGCATGCAGCGTGACTTGACGGATTCTACGGTACTCAGAAATATCGGTGTTCCACTTGCGCATCTGGCCATCGCGCTGAACTCTTTACTGAAAGGTCTTGGAAAACTGGAACTGAACGGAGAAGTACTGAAAGCGGATCTGGAAGAAAACTGGGCAGTCATTTCAGAAGCAATCCAGACGATCCTGAGAAGAGAAAGTTACCCGAAACCGTATGAAGCATTGAAAGAACTGACGCGTACCAACGAAAAAATTACACGTGAGTCTATTTCCCGCTTCATCGAAACCCTTGACGTTTCTGAAAAGATCCGCGAGGAACTGCGTGCATTGTCGCCGTTCAATTATTTAGGAATCATAGAGGATACTTACTGATTTTTGTAAAAACAATAGAGCCTTGCCGGACAAATCCTGCAAGGCTCTATTGTTTTCATTTCGGCTTGCTTATCCGCATTTGGAAGAACCGCAGTCCTTGCATGTCAGGCAGCCTTCCTGATAAAGCAGATTCGTTGAATTGCAGTTCTGGCATTTCTGTTTTACAGCTTCCGTTCCGTCCGGAATATAGTGTTTCAATGCACGCGCCACGCCGTTTTTCCATGTATTGATGGATTCGTCCAGTTGCAGGCTGCTGATCAGATCAACGACTTTCTCAATCGGCATTCCATGACGTAAAGTACTGGAAATCAACTTGGCATAATTCCAGTATTCCGGGTTAAACTTGTAAGACAAGCCTTCAATAGTCGTTTTGTAACCCCGCGTGTTTTTGTACTGAAAATCATATCTCGAACTTCCGTCTGCTTCCCGGTTTTTAATGATCAGGCCGTGATTGACCCATCTTGGCAGCAAAATTCCGTCGTCATCATCGGCCATACCGGTGAAAATTTCATACGGTCTTCCGTCAATAATCCCGATAAACGCAATCCATTTATCTTTTTTATTCTGAAAACGGACAATATCGGCTTCCAGAACCTGCGGCCTTATGGTTGGAAAAGGAATGTTGATTGTTGTTCCGGTTTCTTCTTTTTTTTCCGTATTGGCAATCAGAACGCCTGAACGCGAGCCGTCCCGGTAAACGGTAACGCCTTTGCAACCCGCTTTCCAGGCTTCCATGTAACATTCACCAACCAGTTCTTCCGTTACGTCAGCCGGCATATTAATGGTTACGCTAATGGAATGATCAACCCATTTCTGGATCGCACCCTGCATTTTTACCTTATTAAGATAATCGACGTCGTTGGAAGTGGCTTTGTAATAAGGCGATTTTTTAACCAGTTCATCCAGTTCCTTCTGCGCATAATTTTTATCAACGTCGTAGCCATTTACTTCCATCCATTGTTTGAAACGGTGATGAAAAACGACGTATTCTTCCCAGGAATCACCGATATCGTCAACAAAATCAATCCGCACATCCTTGTCATTGGGATTTACTTTTCTCCTGCGCTTGTAAACAGGCATAAAAACAGGCTCGATCCCGGAAGTGGTCTGCGACATCAGGCTTGTAGTTCCTGTCGGCGCAATGGTCAGCAGTGCAATATTCCTTCTTCCGTATTCCAGCATTTCATAATAAAGCTGCGCATCCGCCTCTTTCAGCCTTTGAATAAACGGATTATTTTTTTCCCTTTCCGAATCATAAATAGCAAAAGCGCCTCTTTCCTTCGCCGTGTGAACAGAGCTCCGGTATGCTTCCAGCGCAACGGTTTTATGAATTTCAACGGCAAATTCGCTTCCTTCGTCACTTCCGTAACGCAGGCCGAGTGCGGCGAGCATGTCGCCTTCTGCTGTAATGCCGATACCGGTTCTTCTTCCTTCTTTGGCTTTCTTCTGGATATTAAGCCATAAGTTCCGTTCTACACGCTTTACTTCTTCTTCTTCCGGATCTTCATCAATTTTCTGCAGAATGGCATCTATTTTTTCCAGTTCAAGATCAATAATGTCGTCCATCATGCGCTGTGCTGCGCCAATATGCTTTTTAAACAATTCCCAATTGAACTTTGCCTGAGGCGTAAAAGCGTCTTCTACATAAGAAAACAGGTTAATAGCCAGCAAACGGCAGGAGTCGTAGGCACATAAAGGAATTTCTCCGCAAGGATTGGTCGAAATGGTCTCATAGCCAAGATCCGCATAGCTGTCCGGCACCGATTCGCGAATGATTGTATCCCAGAACAGTATGCCGGGCTCGGCGGACTGCCATGCATTATGCACGATTTTTTTCCAGAGTGCACTGGCGTCAACTTCCTTCTGATGCGTCGGATTATCGCTTTTAACCGGATATTGCTGGATGTATGGAACTCCCGATTCCACAGATTTCATGAACTCGTCATCAATCCGTACCGAAACATTGGCACCTGTTACTTTGCCCTGTTCCATTTTGGCATTGATGAAATCCTCGGAATCCGGATGGCGGATAGCAACGGAGAGCATCAATGCACCGCGACGGCCATCCTGCGCAACTTCACGTGTGGAATTTGAAAAACGTTCCATGAAAGGCACAATGCCGGTCGAAGTCAGCGCAGAATTTTTCACCGGCGAACCTTTCGGACGGATATGCGACAGATCATGGCCGACGCCGCCGCGCCTTTTCATCAGCTGCACCTGTTCCTGATCTATTTTCATAATGCCTCCGTACGAATCCGAAAAGCCGTTGTTTCCGATCACGAAGCAATTGGACAAAGAAGCAATCTGAAAAGGATTCCCGATTCCCGTCATCGGGCTGCCCTGCGGAATGATGTATTGAAAGTTTTTTATAAGATCAAAAATCTCGTTTTCGGATAACGGATTGGTATATAGCTGTTCAATGCGTGCAATTTCCCTGGCAATACGGCGGTGCATATCGTCGGGAGTAGCTTCGTAAATCGCTCCGTAAGAATCTTTCAATGCATACTTAGTAACCCAGACGCGGGCTGCCAGATCATCGCCTTTGAAGTATTCCAGAGAGGCCTGAAATGCTTCATCACTCGTATAAGTACGCTTTTCCTGTGTAAATTCCTCTATTTTTTCCATTAGCGCCGCTAAGTAAATGATTGGTTCTTAATGGAAGCAATTTACAAAAATTAAATCTGTCGTGTGTACTTAAAAAATAATGTTTGCAATTTTAAGATGATAAGTAGCTGATTATAAAAGTATTAATTTAAAATAACTTTGATAAAGTTTACAAAAAAAGTAAAATCCTTTGTTTATCCTTTTAATAATCAATATCATTTTATTAAAACAAAAAAGAGCCGGTTCATATGGAACGGCTCTTTCAGATTACTATGGCGAAATTTATTTTATCTTCAAGGTTTTATCAAATAATGATTAAAGCTGTGCTGAAACTGCAATGCACTGGAATCCATTCAATTCCTTTTCAGGCCAGAAATCCTTCTCAGCAATCCACGCAAAATGTACATCGTGTAAGTAATCCGGCCAGTTTATTTTAATATGGATGGTTACAAAGGTAAATATAGATTATAATTTAGAATTGGTATAAATAATACGCATTATTTTACTTTGTAATCCCAAATTCCGTCTTGGCACTTTTATTATTGTATATTCAAAAATTACACTGTTCCCGAACGACATACCATCATCTTCCTTTCCGATCCCATACTTTTAGACATTTTGAATTTTGAAAAAGTTATTTACCAACCTTACTTTCTGGGTTCTGACCGCGATTACTTGCGGAGCGCTTCTTGGTCATTATGACCCGGAAACAGCAGTAAAAATGGACTTTCTTGGAAAAGGGTTTATTCAGATTGTCAAAATTTTTATCAATCCGATCATTTTCCTGACCATTACGCTGGGAATTATCGGAATGGGCGATCTGAAGAAAGTAGGCAAAGTAGGCGCGAAAGCACTGATCTATTTTGAAGTAATTACGACACTGGCATTAATCGTCGGCGTAATCGTCGCCAATATCATCCGGCCGGGAGAAGGCGTAGCGACGAGCAATCTTGAAAAAGGCGATATTTCGGTTTACGCCAGCAAAGTCCATGATTTCAGCTGGCTTCAGTTTTTCTTCGATAATGTTACGCTGCAGGTTTTGCTATTTTCGCTTGTTCTCGGAACGGTACTGAGCAAATATTCCGGGAAAGACAAGATTATTCACTGGCTGAATTTTGCTTCCAAATACGTTTTCCGCGCCCTGCACTTTGTCATGATCTTTGCACCGATCGGAGCATTCGGCGGAATGGCTTATACAATCGGAAAATACGGAATCCATACGCTGCTGCCGCTTGCCAAACTGATGGGAACCGTTTATGCCACAATGGCCATCTTTGTTTTCGGCGTGCTGGGACTTGTGCTGAGAACTTACAAAATCAGTTTGTGGTCGTACCTGAAATACATTCGTGAAGAACTGCTGATTGTACTCGGGACTTCTTCTTCGGAAGCTGCATTGCCGTCTTTGATGGGAAAACTGGAAAGAATGGGCTGCTCCAAACCCGTTGTCGGCCTTGTTGTTCCCGCCGGTTATTCCTTTAATCTGGACGGAACCACGATTTATCTTTCGATGGCTACGATATTTCTTGCGCAGGTTTTCAACGTTCACCTTACGCTTGCACAGATTTTTTCACTGATCGGTATTTTAATGGTTACTTCCAAAGGAGCCGCCGGCGTAACGGGAAGCGGTTTTGTCGTTTTGGCTTCTACTTTGACGGCTATAAAAGTGATTCCGCTGGAAGGCCTGGCTTTGCTGCTTGGCGTTGACCGGTTTATGTCCGAAGCGCGCGCGATCACCAACTTTATCGGAAACGGCGTTGCAACCATTTGGCTGGCCAATAATGAAAAGGAATTTGACAGAGAGAAAATGCATTTCGCCTTTGCAAACGTGAAGGAAACTGAAAACATAGTTACGGATAACCTGACGGATGTTACGCAGCAGGAACATTCCTGATCTGCGATCCGGCATTGTACTTTTTACGGATTCAATCTTAACTTTGAGCATTCCAATTGCACCAAGAAACTTATGACCAGTCAAGAAAACATAGCAGTTCCGACCCGCGCCGCAAGGGTATTTATCGGAGAAGAATTTGACCTTAAAAAATGGGAAGACGTTGAGCCGTTTTTTGAAAACCTTAAGAACCGTGAAATCAATTCTGCCGAAGAACTAAGGCAGTGGTTTTCGGACCGCAGTGAAATCGAATCCTACTTATCAGAAAATTTTGCATGGCGCTACATCCGCCAGACCTGCGATACGGCCAATACGAGCCTGATCAACGCATTGCAGTTTTTTATCACCGAAATACAGCCGAAACTGGCCGAATACGGAAATGCGCTGGATAAAAAAGTGGTTGAAAATCCGTTTCTGAGCGAGCTTAAAGAGCCGGGATATGAAATTACGTTGCGCGGAATGAAAAAAGCAATCGAGATATTCCGTGAAGAAAGTATTCCGGTCATAACCGAAATGCAGACAGAAGAACGCCGTTACAGTGCCATTGCCGGAGCCATGACAGTTACGATTGACGGCGAAGAAATGACTTTGCAAAAGGCTTCGGACCGGCTGCAGGCCACAGACCGTGCTGTCCGCGAAGAAGCATGGCGCGCAATCAGCGACAGACGTTATGAAGATCATGCGCAGCTGGACGAATTGCTGAACAAGCTTGTAAGCCTGCGTGACAAAGTCGGGAAAAATGCCGGTTTCAGTAATTACCGCGACTACATGTTTGCCGCGATGGGCCGATTTGATTATACGCCCCAGGATTGCTTCAACTTTCATGATTCGGTAAAAAAGGCGGTTGTTCCCATGCTGGACGAAATGGCTGTCAGCAGAAAGGAAGCCTTGAAAGTGGATGCGCTGCGTCCATGGGACACTAAAGTGGACCCGCACGGACTGGCACCGTTGAAACCATTTGAAAATGGCAACGATCTGCTGGACAAAACCATTCGCTGCTTTTCGCGCCTGGACCCGTTTCTGGGCGATTGTCTGCGGACGATGAAAACGATGAAACATCTGGATCTGGAATCCAGAAAAGGAAAAGCGCCCGGAGGCTACAATTATCCGCTGGACGAGATCGGCGTACCTTTCATTTTCATGAACGCTACTTCCAACCTTCGCGACATGATCACACTTCTGCACGAAGGCGGCCACGCGGTGCATTCGCTTGTGACGCGGAATCTGGCGCTTAATTCGTTCAAGCATACGCCTTCGGAAGTTGCCGAACTTGCTTCCATGTCCATGGAACTGATTACCATGGATTTCTGGGACGAATTTTTCGAGAATGAAAATGACCTGAAACGCGCTAAAATCCAGCATCTTGAATCCATTATAGAAACATTGCCATGGGTTGCAACCGTGGACAAGTTCCAGCACTGGATGTACGAAAACCCGCAGCACGATGCCGGGCAGCGGAAAGAAGCATGGATTGATATTTACGGAGCATTTACGGACAACGTCATGGATTGGTCCGGCCTGGAAGAATACCGCAAATATCTCTGGCAGCGTCAGCTTCACATTTATGAAGTGCCGTTCTACTATATCGAATACGGCATTGCGCAGCTCGGTGCCATCGGTGTCTGGAAAAATTACAGGAACAATCCGGAACAGGGACTGAAAGGCTATCTGGACGCGCTGAAACTGGGTTATACGGCAACGATCGGGGAAATTTACAAGGCCGCCAATATTCCTTTTAACTTTTCAGAACAGCATATAACGGAGCTGATGCAGTTTGTGCATCAGGAACTCGCGCAGTTAAAAAATTAGGATTTCATTTCCATTCAATTTGGTGGTTATGAAAATGGCGGTTATTTTTGTGAGTATTACTTATGAACGATCGAGAAATGAAATCCAATAAAATAGTGGCGTTTGTTGCAGGCCTGGCTTTGATGACTTCCTGCGAATACCAGAAATACAATCATATAGAGCAAAAAGATGTGAATACTGGCAATGACTATGTTTATGGTGTAAGCCCGGATTCATTGCCTCGTCAGCTGGCGAACAAATACGAGCCGAAACCGGAACTGGATACGCGCGTAAATGCCATCCGTGCAAAATTATTTAGCGGTACGAGCAACGCTGTTGTAAAGCAATAATATCTTCCAGACATAGATAGAAAAGATATCTCTTCACAAAGAGGTATCTTTTTTTATTTTTTCCATTATTGAATAATTTTAATATTGATTTTTGCGTATAATCCATACATTCATCTTCCGCAGGATAATCGCATTATAACAATTGAACAATTTTAATTTACTTTACACCGCATAGGTTAATACAGCCATATATTATAAGTAATGTATAAGCTGTTAAATATAAAATCAACATGAATATAGCTTTGGTTACCGGCTCCGCCGGACTGATTGGAAGTGAATCGGTCGCATTTTTAGCTGATAAATTTGATATTGTAATTGGCATTGATAATAACCTCAGGGAATATTTCTTCGGGGCTGACGGAAATACCGAATGGAACCGCAACAGGATTCAAAATGCATTCGGTAATTACAGGCACTACTCTGCAGATATCCGGGAAGTAAGCCAGCTTGAACCCATTTTCAAGGAATACGGAACCGATATCAAACTCATTATACATGCAGCTGCACAGCCAAGTCATGACTGGGCTGCCAAAGAGCCGTTTACTGATTTCGGCGTAAATGCCGTCGGAACCCTGAACATGCTGGAAATGACCCGGCTTCATACACCGGAAGCGGTTTTTATATTTACATCGACAAACAAAGTTTACGGCGACAATCCTAATTATCTTCCTCTGATCGAGCTGGAAACACGCTGGGAAATCGATGAAAACCATCCTTATTTTGAAAATGGCATTGATGAAAGCCATAGCATAGACCATACAAAGCATTCTGTTTTCGGCGCGTCCAAAGTTGCAGCGGATATCATGGTGCAGGAGTACGGACGTTATTTCGGAATGAAAACGGCTGTCTTCCGCGGCGGATGCCTCACCGGCCCGAACCATTCGGGTGCTCAGCTTCACGGATTTCTGGCTTATCTGATGAAATGTGCGATTACCGGAAATCATTACACCATTTTTGGTTATAAAGGCAAGCAGGTTCGTGATAATATTCACAGCCATGACCTGGTAAATATGTTCTGGCATTACTACCAGAATCCTCGTCCCGGAGAAGTGTACAATGCCGGAGGTGGCCGTTTTGCAAATTGTTCCATGCTGGAAGCTATTGCTTTATGCGAGCAGATCACCGGAAATAAATTATCCTACTCCTATTCGGAAACAAACCGGATCGGAGACCATATCTGGTATGTAAGCGACCTTACCAAATTCAAGTCCCATTATCCCGGCTGGAACTGGGAATTCGGGCTGGTCGAAACGCTTACACAAATTCATGACGGCATTTCTTCCAGATTAGGAGCGAAAATGGCTTAAAAAGTTTTGTGACCTCCGTGATCATAAAAAGGTTGCGGAGGTTTTTTAAATTCCTCCTATGGCAGAAAACTATGTTATTGTAATTCCCCAATTCAACGACTGGGAAGCGCTGAACCTGCTGATAGAAAAGATAAATGCAGATCTTGACCCGGCTATCTTGCAGCAATCAACAATACTCATTGTAGACGACTGTTCAACCAAAGCCAGAGTAAACCCGTTTGTCAGTTTTGGAGGAAAAGCAATCAAGGTATTGAAGCTGTACCGCAATCTCGGTCATCAGAGAGCCATCGCAATCGGATTATCCTATATAGCTGAAAATGTTGAGGCAGACAAGGTAATCGTAATGGATGCTGACGGAGAAGATGCTCCCGGCGATATCAACAGACTTGCTGCCAAATCTCTGCAGGAGCCTGACAAAATCATATTTGCCAAAAGGAACAAGCGTACCGAAAGTTTTCTGTTCCGGTTCTTCTATGTAATTTACAAGTCTGTCTTCAAACTGCTGACCGGAAAAGTAATTACATTCGGCAATTTCAGCCTGGTTCCAATACAGAGATTACAGAATCTCGTCCGTGTTTCAGAAATCTGGAACAATTATCCCGGTGGAATTATCAAGTCAAAAATACCTTACGATTCTGTACTTACAAACCGTGCAAAACGGCTGGCAGGAGAAAGCAAAATGAACTTTGTTTCCCTGGTGCTGCATGGGTTAAGTTCTATTTCTGTCATGATCGACACCACAGCTGTCCGAATACTGATCTTTTCCATATTCATGTCGGGAATTGCCATTACATTCATTGTTGTAATCCTCTTTCTCAAACTGATCGGGAATGCGACACCCGGCTGGGCCTCAACATTGGGAAGTACTTTAACCATTCTGATGCTGCAATCATTTCTGATTTCACTGTTTCTGGTATTTATGGTTTTACAGTACCGCTCGCAGCAACATTTCATTCCG
Organism: Dyadobacter sediminis; assembly: GCF_005860765.1. Classification (GTDB taxonomy): domain Bacteria; phylum Bacteroidota; class Bacteroidia; order Cytophagales; family Spirosomataceae; genus Dyadobacter; species Dyadobacter sediminis. Next base: position 328,266 of record NZ_VCEI01000029.1, read on the forward strand.
GCAGTTCATTACCGGGATTTTGTAGAAAAAGTAGATACCTTCAGCTAATTGTATGATCAGCTTTGACAACTCTCCAACAGTGTACTGGTTTGCCGGTTACATTCTGGCAGGAATTGTCATTGTCGCAGGCATTTTCCGGCTTGTTCCTGAAAGGGTTTTTATGGGTCTGAGTATACTGCTGCTCATTTTTATGCGTCTGCCGGTGATTGTTTTCAACAAGGAACTGAATCCGGACGAAAGCCAGATGCTTAGCCACGCCATCACACTGTTCCGGGATCCGCTCTACTGGCGTTCCGTGGATGGCACGACAATCGGACCGTTGGATAATTACCTGCTCGTTGTTCCACGTATTCTGGGCTTTCAGCTTAGTTACATTTCCGCCCGATTGATAGGTATTCTTTGTACCTGCGGTTCGCTGCTCTTTCTTTTTTTTACATTGAAAAACTGGTTTGGCAATGTTACGGCACGTACAGCATTTGTCCTTCCACTTGTATTTCTGTCATTTACGCAGGAAAAAGACTTTGTTCATTACTCCAGTGAACAATTGCCGATACTTTTGCTTTCCCTATCCGTATGGCTGCTTTCAAGAATAACAACGCATTCCGGTTCTTTAAAATCAAATGCATTATTTCTTGGATTAACAGCCGGTACTATTCCATTCGCCAAACTTCAGGCTGTACCGCAGGCATTGGTTATTGTCTTCTGTGCATCGTGGGTTTGTTACCGCTGGTTCCGGCTCAGAGAAGATCCCAGGCCTTTGCAAATGCTTTTACTTGGCGGGCTTACTTTTCCGGTTATTACTTTCACCTGGGCTTATTTCTATCAAGTTCTGACGGATCTGATTGATTTTTACCTCTTTGGAAATGTTATCTATGCAAATGGGAATGAAAAAATTTCCATTTTATCACAATTGTTACTGACAATTAATCAGAGTGCAGACTTCATAAGCTTTACAATCATTCTGATGATTCCGTTTATCGTAGCGGTAATCAGGATTTTCAAGAGATTGCCAGACAGGAAAGAGGAGTATATAATCCGGTTTACAATTCTGCTTTTGATTGTAACCACCATTTACGCCGTTACCAAATCGGGAAATAATTTTATTCATTATCTTAATTTCTGCCTTATTCCCTGGACTCTGCTTGCGGCTTATGGTTTGGAAAATTTCAAGCAATGGTGCATCGTTCCTTCTGTTTTGCTGCTGATCTGGTTCGCTGCCAAAGATGCTTACTTTTATGTAAAAGAGCATAGACTGAACGATTATGCATCTCATGACAAAACTGATTTTGAAGAGAGTGCTGTTGTAAAAGCATTGAGAAAATACAGCAAACCAGATGATTATATGGTTGTGTGGGGATGGCAAAGCGGATATTACGTAGAAGCGCAATTACCGCAGGGAACAGCCGAGAGCCACTCCGAACGTTCCATATTCAACCATCCGATGCGGCAAAAATACTTTAACCGCTATGTGAAAGATATAAAAAGGACCAAACCAGCCATTATTCTGGATGCAGTCGGGAAAAACAGCCTTTGGCTGCAGGACAAGAAAACACAAAGCATTGAAAGCTTTCCCGGCATATACACTTATATACAAAAAAACTACAGTTTGGTCGGCAGCTTTGATGATACAAAGCTTTATGTCAGGAAAGACCGTCTATAATCGTGATAAAAGATCTGATGTGGAAGCATTTTCAGCCTGAAGCAGATCATTCAATGTCGTTTTATCCAGAACCGCAAGGTTTGCATCTCTCCATCTTTCCAGAACAGACCGCAAGCTGCATGTTTCCTCATCTTTACAGTCATCGCATTTACCGTAAAAGAACATAGAAACGCATAATACCGGCGCAATCGGGCCGTCAATAATCCGAAGCACTTTTGAAAAATTCACTTCTGCCGGAGACATTCTCAGCAAGTAACCGCCACCCTTTCCTTTCTGGCTCTGAAGTACGCCGTTATTTCTGAGATCGAGTAAGATTGCTTCCAGAAATTTCTTGGGAATCTTTTCTTTTTCAGCAATATACGATATCAGAACCGGACCTTTTCCATATTGTTCCGCCAATACTTTCAAGGCTTTCAGAGCATATTTGGCTTTCTTTGAAATCATTGTTTATCAATCCTTTTTAAAGAACCTGGTTTGTCTGATGATGAACTGAATCCGGAAAAATTATAACTGATTAATTGCAGTATATAACTTTTCACGGAATTCTGTTGATTTTAGAACATAATTTCAATAAACAATAATTCCATCAGGCCGTATACGTCTGGCTTTATAATACGTTGCCTAATTTCTTGGCGGCTTCCCACCGTTGAGTAATCCCTGCATTCTTTCAAGTGTTTTCCTTTCGCCGCATAACGATAAAAAAGCTTCCCGTTCCAGATCCAGAAGATACTGTTCCGTTACATTCTGAGGATAACTCAAATCACCGCCATTGATCACATAAGCCAGTTTATTCGCAATTTTCGCATCGTGATCCGTGATGTAACCAGCCAGGCGCATTTGTGCAATACCGGCCATAAAGAGTGCAATACCCGTTTTTCCCTGAACTTTGATGTCATTCCGCTGCTTGGGCTGCGTGTAACCATTGTCTGCAAGGTCTATCGCAGCCTGTTTTGCTTCCGCTATAAGCCGGGACCGGTTCAGGACGATCTGGTCTTTATCCTGAAGATAATTCATTTCTCTGGCTTCGCGGGCCGAAGATGAAACTTTTGCCTGCGCAATATTCATGAATGCAGCCTGCAGAATATTCAGTTCCGGATCTCCGGACTGATACATATCCGAGCATCTCAGCGCCATTTCCTTGGTTCCTCCTCCCGCCGGAATAATCCCGACACCAAACTCCACAAGTCCCATGTACGTTTCTGCATGTGCCACAACTTTATCTGCGTGCAGATTCAGCTCACAGCCGCCGCCCAGTGCAAGCGTATGCGGCGCAGTTATAACCGGGATTGAAGAATAACGTGCACGCATCATCGTTTGCTGAAACTGTCCGATAACCATATTGATCTCGTCAAACTCCTGCTCGATGGCGAACATAAACAGCATGGCCAGATTGGCTCCCGCTGAAAACGCCTCGCTGGATTCATTGCCGATCACAAGTCCGCGAAAATCTTTTTCGGCCAGGCTGATTCCTTTTTGTATTCCTTCAATTACTTCGGAGCCCATGGTGTTCATTTTGGACCTGAACTCTAGATTCAGAATGCCGTCACCGATATCGTACAGATTTGCTCCGGCATTTTTCCAGACCACCTTTTCGGAAAGATTACCAAGTATCACGAAGCTTTCCTGGCCGGGTATTTTTTTATAGGATTTTGAAAGAACATCGTAGTAAAACCGCTTGCCGTTTTCCACTTTATAGAATGAAGAGTGGCCGTTCTCAATCATTTCATAAACCCATGAAGCCGGTTTCAGATCGAGCGCTTCCATAACGGAAAGCATCTCTTTTACGCCAATGGCATCCCAGGTTTCAAAAAGTCCGAGCTGCCAGCCGAACCCAGCCGATATGGCCTGATCGATCCTGAAAATTTCATCCGAAATTTCCGGAACACGCAAGGTGGCATAGCGGAAAATATCAGCAAATGTTTTCCGGTAAAATTCTCCGGCCTTGTCCTTGCCCGCAATCAGTACTGCAAACCTTTTGGAAACATCACCGATGGCTTTGGTACTTTCCAGCGTAGCGAACTTTACTTTTTCAGAAGGTTTATATTCAAAGGAATCAAAGTCCAGCGCAAGAATGACCGATTTGCCTTTTTCGTCTTTTATTTTTTTATAAAAACCCTGTCCGGTTTTATCGCCCAGCCATTTGTTGTCATAAAGCCTTTGCATGACATCAGGAAGTACAAAGGCATCGCGGGACTCGTCATTTCCTTCGCCGGAAGCATACAGATTATGGGCAACGTGCACCGTCGTATCCAAACCCACTACGTCCGACAAACGGTATGTTCCCGACTTCGGACGCCCGGCAACCGGCCCGGTCAGTTTATCGACCTCGTCTACACTCAGCTTCATTTCCGATGCTACACGAATGGTCTGGATCAATGCATAGATTCCCAAACGGTTTGCAATAAAACCTGGCGTATCCTTGCACAAAACGGTTGTTTTTCCCAGGAATAGATCGCCGTAATGCATCAGAAAATCAATAACAGACGGTTCCGTTTCGGCTGTTGGAATAATTTCCAGCAAACGAAGGTATCTGGGCGGATTGAAAAAGTGGGTTCCGCAGAAATTCTTTCTGAAATCCTCGCTTCTGCCTTCCGCCATGAGGTGAATGGGAATTCCCGAAGTATTGGAAGTCACCAGCGTACCCGGCTTGCGGAGTGCATCCACTTTTTCGTAAAGGCTCTTTTTGATGTCCAGCCGTTCTACAACCACTTCAATAACCCAGTCGTAATTTTTAATTTCCTGCAGGTTGTCTTCCAAATTCCCAAGCTTTATCCGGGAAGCAAATGAAGGACTGTACAAGGAAGCCGGCGTTGCTTTCAAAGTTTGCTGAAAAGAATCGTTGACGATTCTGTTGCGGAAAGCCGGATGACTGGCTGTAATGCCTTTTGCAGCTTCGGCTTCGGAAATTTCTTTTGGAACAATGTCCAGTAACAAAACTTCAACTCCTATATTGGCAAAGTGACATGCAATTCGGGAGCCCATTATTCCCGAGCCAAGTACGGCAACTTTACGGATTGAACGATTCATGGGTTTATGGTTTTTGGCGATTTGCTTTTTAGCTGTTGGCTTTTAATGATTTTTTACAGAACTATTCTTTTTGATCAATGATCAAATCTTAAGAGGCAATGGCAAACAGAAAATGAAAATTTCCGGTGGCTAAAAGCTAACGGTTAATCGCCAAAAGCTTTTCCTATTCAAAATCGTCTGTTGTTTCTCCGGCTTTCAGTTTCTGGTTTTCTTCTTCCACCAGCCTGTTGATTTCTTTAATAACGTCAAAGAAAGTCACCAGCTTGTCGAGCGGGATTTTATCGCGGATCATTGTATTGAAGGAAATGACGCCTTGCTTTGCTACTTCTCTTTTTTCCTTTCCAAGATCGGTCAATACAATCCGTACAAAGCGTTTGTCATTTTCACTTACTTCCCTTTTGATCAGGCCGCGTTCTTCCAGATTTTTAAGCATCCTGACGAGGCTTCTCGGCTCCATTCCGAGCAAAGGCGCAATTTTGGTTGCCGGGGTTCCTTTTTCAATGTCAATGTTCAGCAGCACGTAGCCTGCTGCCATTGTGGTATCATAACGCGCAGCATACGCATTGTACATTCTTGAAATGGAATGCCATGCCCATTTTATCTGGAAATCAATTGTTTTTTCCTTACGCATCCTTATTCATGTAAGTAGCTGTCAGCCATTAGCTTCTAGCTGTTAGGAAGATAAATGTTCAATAAAGAGCAAATTGTAAAACGGATCATCACAATGGATTGTAAGCAATTACATCTGATTTTACAGCCTGTTTACAAATGTAAGGAAACGGCCTACTATTATGCAAGCATACTAATTTGAGTTTAAATAAAAAATGCGCCGGAAACTACATCATCCGGCGCATTGCAGCATGTTGATCATTTTTCGCTGATCAGTTTATTCATCAGGTTGTTAAAATCAGCAACAAACTCGTCGTAATACTTGCCTGTTCCCGGACCTGAAAAGCCGGTATGGATCTCGCGTACCTTGCCTTTTTTATCAATGAAAATAGTTGTCGGATAAGACATGACTTTATTGAGCATCGGCAATGCTTTGCCCGTTGCTTCGTCGGTGTTGGTGCCGGCAAGCAAAACCGGGTATGCAATATCAAGACGTTCAACCATTCTTTTGATCTTTGGCCCGGAGATTTCCGGCTTGTCGGAACGTTCGAAAGCAAGCCCGATTATTTCCACGCCGCGATCCTTGTTTTTTTTGTACCATGGCGCAAGGAAGTTGGTTTCATCCATGCAGTTCGGGCACCACGAACCCAGAATCTGGATAATGACGGCCTTGTTTTTGAAACGCGGATCTTTCAGCGATATATTTTGCCCGTTTGCATCCGGAAAAGTAAAATCCACAGTTTTATAGCCTGGTTTCAGAAATGTAAGTTTGGTCGCATCCGGCAATGCAGCATTCGGGTCAAGACGCGCCGTCCAGCTTTTATAGCCTTTAAGCCCCGACCATAAACCGCCTTTCAGCGTTCCGTCATTCTGGATTGCTGCTTTAAACAACATCGCATTGGAACCATCGAAAGTGGACAGATACAAACTGTCACCGTTCAGACTTCCGGTTAAAAAACGGTAATCGCCGGTTGGCGTCAGAAACGAGCCTTCCACATTGCTTCCGGTTTGGGTAAGACTTCCTACGGCAAGCGTTGTATCTCCCGTTGTCTCATTTCTGAAAGTTGTTGCCCATTTGCCTGAAACATTTTTGGTCGTTGAAGCTTTTCCTTCCTGAAAGAATTTATAATTTTCTCCAAAACGTGCCTCAAACGGCAAAGAGCCCGCAACAGCCCCGTTGCTGTAACGGTAATATTTTCCTTTCAGCTGATCTCCATCTGCTTTCGCCACGATTTTGGAATCAAAAAGCTGCATGGGAATAACGAGTGAATCATTTTCAAAGTAAACCGAATCCATACGCAGCCTTTCTTTTCCGTTCACGACGTAAACGGCATATGTTTTAGCACCGGCATTTTTCGTTATATCAAGCAGTAAAGGCAAGGTTTGTCCTTCGCGGCTGAGGCTTGCGCGCCATATTCCGGTCTTTAAATCCTTTTCAGCTGATGATTTGCAGGCAGCCGGTATAATCAGTGTCAAAACACTCAGAACATAAATGATTAACTTCATATCAATAAACGATTATAAAATAACCTGCGCATTATTAATTAAATCCCTTGTAAACCGCAATTCCTACGCTTGAAAATTGCTAAGTTTGTAACTGCCACCCGGCAAGAAATAGTTCCTAATACGTTCCTTTTAACAAATGGATTTACAAAGTACATATCACGAGCCTGTCATGTTAACTGAATGCCTGGAAGGGCTTGCGATTAAACCTGAGGGCACTTATGTGGATGTGACTTTTGGCGGAGGCGGCCATTCAAAGGCAATTCTTGAGAAACTGACAACAGGCCGGCTGCTGGTTTTTGACCAGGACCCGGATGCTGCTGCCAACGCTGAGGCGCTTAAAGATAATGAAAGATTTACATTTATCGCCGCCAATTTCAGGCATCTCAAACGCTATCTCAAACTGCATAAAGCGGAAAAAGTAGACGGCATTCTGGCGGATCTGGGTGTGTCTTCACATCAGATCAACACGCCGGTAAGAGGATTTTCAACGCGCTTTGATGCCGATCTGGACATGCGCATGAATCCAAACATCGAAAAAACCGCACGTGAAGTCCTGAATTCTAGGTCTTCCGCCGAACTTCAGCGCATACTCGGCATGTATGGCGAAGTCACCAATGCACGCACGGCAGCGGAAGCGATTTTTGCAGCACGGCACAATTCACCGATTGAAACCGTCAGTGAGCTCAAAGGAATTCTGATGCGTTATGCACCCAAGCATCGTGAAAATAAATATTTCGCGCAGGTTTTTCAGGCATTGCGCATTGAAGTGAACGACGAGCTGAGCGTTCTGGAAGAGTTTCTGACACAGGTTCCGGAAGTGCTTAATTCCGGCGGAAGGCTTGTAGTCATGTCTTACCATTCGCTGGAAGACCGGCTTGTCAAAAATTTTATCCAGAAAGGAAAATTCGACGGGGAAATGGAAAAGGATTTTTACGGTAATGTCATCAAACCGCTCACAAGCGTCACCAGAAAGCCGGTAGAAGCCACTGCAGAGGAAATTGCAGCCAATCCGAGAGCGCGTAGCGCCAAATTGAGGATCGCAGAAAAGTCGTAAGCAATGAACATGTGCTTCTGGCAACTGGCTTTTAGCCGTTTGCTTTTAGGAATACAGATGTTTGACATGATCTTAAAAACGGATCGCTGCTGTTAAATTTAAGTAATAATTATCCTGACAATTTCTAGCCATGTCGGAAAATAAAAGAAGACCGAAACCTGTTCCGCCAAAACCGCCCAAACGCAAAAGGGAATACCATTTATTTAACTGGCTGAATCGTTTTTTGCCGCTGGACAAAGCTTTCGGAGAAAGGATTCCCGGAAAAGAGGAACGCTTGCCCGTTAAGTATTTTTACTATTTCGGCTGGGTTGTGATGCTTCTGGTGGCTTATGAAAGGATCGGTTTCCAGTCGGAACAATATGTAAGGAACAGCATCAAGCTCAAAAAGGAAGTAGATGACCTCCGTGCCGAATATACTTCCATTCATGCGGAATATATGAAAAGCGGGAAACAGTCGGTCGTGATTGAAAAGGTAAAAGCAGAAGGGCTGGAAGAGAACCTGAACCCGCCCAAAAAGATCATTATAAAAGAAGATGAATAGCTGTTCCGGCTTTTTCAGGACGCAATGAGTATTCTAAAATCAAGGCACTTTTCTCAAAATGGGTACAAAGAATGATATAGAAAGCGGTTCAAACAACAAGAAAGCGCTGATTAACCGGGCAAGGACGGTAGGCTGGCTGTTGTTTTGCCTTGCCATTATGGTTTTTGTCAAACTCATCCGCGTTCAGTATTACGATGAATTCAAAGGAAAGACGTGGGCTGAATATTCTGTAAAAAATGACCTGAAACTGGACACGATTCCGGCCATGCGCGGCAATATCTATTCCAGTGACAACAGCTTGCTGGCTACTTCGCTTCCTTACTATTATGTCGGATTTGATACAAAGGTGGCCGATTCGGTCTATTTTGATAATAACATTGACAAACTTGCCCGACTGCTTGCTACCAATTTCGGAGAAAATACGGCGGGCGAATACAAAGCCAAGATCAAACGTTACCGTAAAAGCAAAACCAAAAGATATTTAAGACTTAAAAGCCGGCAGATAAGCCATCTTGAAAGGGAGAAAATTAAAAGCTGGCCGTTTTTCAACCGCGACCGGAAAGGCGGCGGCGGAAAATTCGAAACCATTTACAGGCGATACAAACCTTTCAGTCCGATGGCCGACCGAACTGTAGGCGGCATTGACCCGAAAAGCGGAAGAGGATATATCGGCATAGAAGCCAGTTTTGATAAAAAGCTGGAAGGAAAATCCGGCATCGGTTGGGTGGAAATGGTGGAAGGCGGCATGAAAATTCCGGTCGGCGACGCACTGAACGTACAGCCCGAAGCCGGAAGAGATGTGTACACAACGCTGGACATGAACTTTCAGGATATGGCCGAAATTGCGTTGCGCCGGAAACTGACCGAAAGCATGGCCAATTTCGGCTGCGTGATCGTGATGGAAGTGGCAACCGGAGAAATCCGCGCCATGGCAAACCTGACCAAAAGAGGCGATGGAAAATACGAGGAAGTATTTAACTACGCCGTGGCAGGAAGTGCCGATCCCGGCTCAACCTTCAAACTGCCGACGATGATGGCCCTGCTGGAAGAAACAAAACTGGATCCGGACCGTGTTACGGTTAATACGGGTTCAGGTTCGGTAAGGTTCAGGGGAACGCAGATCAATGATTCCAAAAGAGGCGGGCACGGCGTGCTGACAGCTACACAGGTTTTTGAAAAATCGTCCAACATCGGCGTGCATCTGCTGATGCAGCGGTATTTTTTTTCCAAGCCTGATACATATCTTTCTTATCTCAAGAAATTTCACCTGACTACGCCGACCGGCATTCACATGAAAGGAGAAAAGCCTCCTTATATCAAAGACCGGACGTCCAAGCGGTGGAGCCATTATTCGCTCACTTTCATGTCATACGGATATGAAATGCAGATGACACCGCTGCAAACGCTTGCCTTGTACAATGCGGTTGCCAATGACGGTTACTGGGTACGGCCGATGATTGTCCGTGAAATCAGAAATGCTGAAGAAATTGAAGATAAAATGGAGCCATATGTTGAAGACAAACCGATTTGTTCTCCTGAAACCATCCGGAAAGTTAAAAAAATGCTGGAAGGCGTTGTAAACGAAGGTTCGGCAAAAAATATCAGTTCGGAACTTTATCAGATTGCAGGAAAAACCGGAACGGCGCAGAAGCTGATCAACGGCCAGTACACGGCCGGAAAATATTACACTTCGTTTGCGGGCTACTTTCCTGCCGACAAACCAAAATACAGCTGTATTGTCATCATTGATACGCCTCAGGGAAAAGGCGCAAACTATACGTTGTACGCAGGAAGCGTGGCCGCGCCTGTTTTCAAGGAAGTTGCAGACCGCATTTACGCCTATGACGTAAGCATTCAGAAACCGGTAAAAGACTCGCTTCCGGAAACATCGAAAGATGTGAAATGGGCCGGCAGATCTTCTGACCTGAAAATAATCAGCAAGGAACTAAATCTTACACCGGCTCCCGAAGATACCGAATACGCCGCTGCTTCTCTTTTCAAAAAAGGCAAAACCAAGTGGACGCCGCGCAGCGTTGATTCCAAAGATGTTCCCGATCTGCAGGGTATGGCCATGCGCGATGCCTTGTACATTCTGGAAAACAAAGGTTTCAGGGTTACTTTCAAAGGATCGGGAAAAGTTGTGGAACAATCGCTGCCGCCCGGCACCAATAAAACCGGAATAAAAACAATCCTTTTAACATTACAGTAATTCCTTTTATGGAAAGCAATCAGGAAAAAAAACTCAGCGACCTTTTAAACGGAATTCCGGTAATTACAATATCAGGTTCACAAGACGTTACGATCAGTAGTATTATCATAGATTCCAGAAGAGTCTTGCCGGGAAGTATGTTTGTGGCACTGCGCGGAACGCAAACGGACGGGCATCAATTTATTGAAACAACCGTGAATGCCGGCGCAAGCGCCGTACTTTGCGAAGCATTGCCTGAAAAATTGAATGATAAGGTCACTTATATTCAAACTGAAGATTCTGCGGCAGCAATGGGAATGATAGCTGCGGCTTTTTATGGCCATCCTTCGCAAAAACTTTCACTGGTCGGCGTTACGGGAACCAACGGTAAAACGTCCGTTGCCACATTCCTTTTCCAGCTTTTTCGCGCGCTGGGTTACCGATGCGGGCTTTTGTCGACCGTTCAGAACCAGATTGAAGATGAGATCATTCCTTCCACGCATACAACGCCGGATGCCGTTGCACTGAACAAACTGCTTTCGGAAATGCTGGAAAAAAACTGCAGCCATGTTTTTATGGAAGTAAGCTCGCATTCCGTGGCACAGCACCGCATTACCGGTTTGCATTTTGCAGGCGGCATTTTTACCAATATCACACACGATCACCTCGATTTTCACAAAACGTTCGATAATTACATCAAAGCCAAAAAAGGCTTTTTTGACCAGCTTCCAAAGTCTGCATTTGCGCTTGTGAATGTGGACGACCGCCGCGGATCGGTTATGGTGCAGAATACCAGAGCAAAAGTGGAAACGTATTCGCTGCAGACACTGGCTTCGTTTAAAGGCAAGATTATTTCCGATACACTGGCGGGCATGCACATGGAGATTAATCAGCAGGAAGTATGGTTCCGCGTAATCGGCCGTTTCAATGCGTATAATCTGCTGGCTGTATATGGCGCTGCGTTGCTGCTTGGCGAAAGTTCCGGAGCTGTGCTTACCGAACTTTCCAATCTGAAAAGCCCTCCCGGGCGGTTTGAACAATTTCATTCCGCCGACAATATCGTTGGCATTGTGGATTACGCACATACGCCGGACGCGCTTGAAAACGTGCTTGAAACCATTACGCATCTGCGTCATGGAAATGAAAAAGTAATTACGGTCGTTGGCTGCGGAGGAAACCGCGATGCAGAAAAAAGGCCGAAAATGGCTGCTATCGCATGCAAATACAGCAATCTTGTCATTTTGACCTCAGACAATCCGCGCTATGAAGACCCGCTGGATATTCTGGAACAAATGCGCAAAGGCGTTCCTGCGCAGGATTATAAAAAAACAATTGTAATTCCCGACAGACGTGAAGCGATTTTCAAAGCCGGCCTGGAAGCAAACCCGGAAGATATTATTCTGATTGCAGGAAAAGGCCATGAAAATTATCAGGAAATAAATGGTGTCAAGCATCATTTTGACGATAAGGAAGTTTTGCTTGAAGTTTTCAAAAAGCATCTTTCCAACTGAATTTCTGCTGTTAAAATCTGAACTTCGCTATTTCCGGATTAATAATAATCCGGAAATACGACTTTAAACCGGAAGGCCTTTTGCTTAATCTCTGAAAAAAAGCAACTTTGCAGCCATTATCCCAACACGTTCTTCAATGCTCTATTATTTATTCGATTATCTCGACAGAAATTTCAATATACCCGGTGCCGGTGTATTTCAATATATTTCTTTCAGAGCGTTAGGTGCGACGGTACTTTCGCTCTTTATTGCCGCTACTTACGGAAAAACCATCATTAATTTTTTGCGTAAAAAACAGATGGGCGAATCGATCCGTGACCTCGGGCTTGCCGGGCAGATGGAAAAAGCCGGAACGCCAACAATGGGCGGGTTCATTATTCTTGCTTCCCTGCTGATTCCCGTACTGCTTTTTGCCAAGCTAAGCAACGTATATATTATTTTGCTGATCATCACTGCTTTATGGACCGGACTGATCGGGTTTGTAGATGATTATCTTAAAAAATTCAAAAATAACAAAGACGGCCTTCACGGAAAGTTTAAAATTGTCGGACAAGTCGGCCTCGGACTGATTGTAGGCCTGACGCTTTCTTTCAGCGATAATGTAAGAATCCGGATTTATGAAAAACCGCTGCTGAGTTCCAACCTGGGCGAAATCCAGCGGTACAGAGATATGATTCATCCGACCATTACGACCATTCCTTTTACCAAAAACAACGAGTTTGATTATAAAACACTTTTGTTCGGCTGGCTTCCGGAGGAATATACCTGGGTTATTTACACCATTGTGGCTATTTTCATCATAACGGCAATCTCGAACGGTGCAAACATTACAGACGGAATTGACGGGCTGGCAGCGGGCGTTTCCGGAATTATTGCGCTTACATTGGGCGTTCTGGCTTATTTGTCGGGTAATACCAAGTTTTCACAGTACCTGAACATCATGTATATTCCGAATTCGGGTGAGCTTGTTATTTTTTGTGCGGCATTTATCGGAGCCTGCGTCGGGTTTTTATGGTATAATGCTTATCCGGCCCAGGTTTTTATGGGCGACACGGGAAGTCTGATGCTCGGCGGAGTCATTGCCGTGATTGCGCTCGCAATTCGCAAGGAATGGCTTATCCCGATTATGTGCGGCATATTCATTGCTGAAAACTTGTCCGTAATCATTCAGGTCAGTTATTTCAAATATACGCGAAGGAAATATGGAGAAGGGCGCAGGGTATTTTTAATGTCGCCTTTGCATCATCATTATCAGAAAAAAGGAATCCACGAATCCAAAATTGTAACCCGTTTCTGGATCGTAGGCATTATCCTCGCCATTCTTACTTTGGCAACTTTGAAATTAAGGTAGTTTTATCAAGCTGAAAGCTGTTGGAAAGCGGCTCTGCCGTATTGGGAACTTTGTGGTAAAAGTCATGGATTGTCATGGAAAGTCATGAGTTGTTATGCAGAGTTATGAGTTGTCATGGATTGTCATTAATTGTCATGGATTGCTACAAAAGTCATGGATTGTCATAAAAAGTCATTAGTTGTCATGGATTGTAATTGAAGAGTTATAAATTGTCATTTTTAATAAAGGCAAAAGCGTAAATAAACAGCTGCACTAAACACAACAACCCATGACTAAAAATGACAACCTATGACTAAAAATGACAATATTTGACAATAAATGACAACCCATAACTACAAATGACAATTCATAACTAGATATGACAATACTTGACTTTCCATGAAAACCCTTCCTTCCAGCTACCTTCCCACCTGCTCGCTGTATCTTCTCGGATCGTAACCTTTTGCAAAAAGCGGGTACTGGTCAAAAATACGTCTTACAACGCTCCTGTAATGGTTGTTTGAGTTTTCAACGCCATTGAAAATGCCCGAAGCATAACCTCTCCACACAACCTGATCGCTTTCTGCATCAATGAGCGAAACAATCAGCGTTCCTTTATCCAGCGCATATTTGATAGGCTCGTAGCGGAAACCGTCATTTTCGGTATCGACCCAGTTTTTGATAACCGGCTGCATATATCCCTGATAACGGAGGTTATCGTAGAAAATACCGTAATTAACGAGCAAAGTAGGTTTTTCCGCAGTCAGCTTGTAACCTCTTACCTGCATCTGGCGGCGGATGGCCTCATATATTTCTGTACAGAGATTGTTGGTATCTCTTTCGCATTCCAGAAAAGTATAGGAAGAGTAATCTTTAAAGTTGGTTTCGTAACTGTAATCGTGTTCTACAAACACCTTCCGGCCAGTGGAGCATCCTGCAATGATCATTACGAAAAGTAAAGCGGTATAAATTGTAACGTACTTCAACATAAGCATTTAATTTGTCAGGTTGTGAATAAAAATTATATAATGAATGATTTGAATTCATCTTCAATGACCAATAGCTTATGCTGATGCCTTGTTAGAACTATCCCAAATAGTAAGCTATTGCTTTACGCATTTCAGAAGCAGCTATTACTACATCGTATTCGCATTGCCCCGCTTCTTTAAGCAATGAAAACCGCACTTCTTTTCCTTTGTTCTTTTTATCCTGCCGGGTCAGCGCAATGATTTCTTCTATGTCTTCTGCCGAAATATTTACTTTTCCGTATGTTGCAAACAGAAATTCCTCGATGTCCGTCAGTGTCTGCTGATCAATCATTTTTCTTGCGAAGGACAAGTAACTTTCCATGATCATGCCGATGGCAATGGCTTCTCCGTGAAACAACCTTTGTCCTTGCGGCTTGTTTAAAAAGCACGTTTCAACCGCATGCCCGAGTGTGTGTCCGAAATTCAATATCTTCCTTAATCCCTTTTCTTTCGGGTCCTGCTCCACAACCTGCTGCTTGATCTTTACAGAATGTGCGATCAGATCCTGCCAGTTCTGGTCTTCAAAATCTTTCTGTCTGATTTCCTCCCACTTTGCCGCGTCAGCAATCAGACAGTGCTTTATAATTTCAGCAAAGCCCGACCTGATTTCCCTTTCCGGCAATGTGTTCAGGAAAGCCGGATCAATTAAGACCTTTTCGGGTAAATCAAAAACACCCAAATGGTTTTTAAATCCCTGAAAATCAATCCCCAGCTTACCGCCTACACTGGCATCCACCTGCGAAAGCAAAGTCGTTGGCACCTGTATAAAATGTATTCCACGTTTGTAAACTGCCGCACAAAATCCGCCCATATCTCCGATTACGCCCCCCCCGATATTGATCACCAGCGCATGACGGTCCAGTTCCTCTTCCGTCATTGCTTTCCAGATTTTTTCACACGTTGCCAGCGTCTTTTGCGATTCGCCTGCGGGAACCGTAACAAGGCTATGTTTCGGCAAAATTTTCTTCAAAACCGGATAACAATGCTTCTTTGTATGGTTATCAGCAATTACGATTATCTTGGAATACTGATTTGAACTTATAAACTCGGATAAACTTTCGGAAATCGGTGCAATGACTACGGACTGATTCATTCTAAAATTAAATTGAGACCCGGCCCGTCGTATATACAGCTGTATATACGACGGGTGCTTCCAAATGGATGCGTTGATAACCAGCTTTTTAAAATAATATTCTGGAAATCTCATTTAAATATATGAATTATTATGTTCATCAAATAATCAATCCGGTTCTGTATCCCAAGAAATTTTTTCTACACTCCACACTTTTATCCCAATTACACTTCGAAAGATCTGATATCGCATTTATTTTGTAAAATTGCTTTTGCTTTGACCCTTTAACCAATTTGTTTTTACAGCTTTAATTTATCTCAACAAATGAGTGCTCCGCTAATATCAGGAATTCAACAAGTAGGAATCGGTGTTCAGAATGTACCTGAAGCCTGGAAATGGTACCGCCAGATTCTTGGCTTTGACGTGCCGGTATTTGATGAAAAAGCCGAAGCACCGCTTATGACGCCGTACACCGGAGGAGCAGTTCATCAGCGGCATGCCGTGCTGGCCATTAATATGGCGGGAGGCGGCGGACTTGAGATCTGGTCATTTACAAGCCGCGTGTCGCAACCTGCTGCTTTCAGGGCCGAGCTCGGCGATCTTGGTATCAATGCAATCCGGTTCAAAACCCGGGATGTAAGAAAAGCGCATGAATGGGTACAAAGCCGTACAAACAACTCTGCAGGCGATCTGGTGAGATTTCCGGACGGCGAGGGTTTCTGGGGAAATGATCCTTACGGAAATACTTTCCAGATTACAGGCGATCAGTCCTGGTTCCAGAAAACGGACAAAGCAATTGGCGGCGTTTCCGGCGTTGTAGTCGGCGTCTCCGACATCGATAAATCGCTGGCTTTTTATAAAAGTCTTTTGCAGCCGCTGGAAGTAGTTTATGATAAAACCGGTTTTTTCAAGGATCTGCCTGCTTCCGTTTCCGGCCAGCGGTTCCGCAGAATGTTACTGCGCAAAAGCTTTACACCCGACGGCGCTTTCAGCCGGTTACTGGGCGATACAAATATTGAACTGATTCAGGCACTGGACCGTGAGCCAAAGAAAATATTCGAAAACCGGTTTTGGGGCGACTGCGGATTTATCCATTTATGCTTTGATGCGCTGAATATGGATGCACTGAAAACGAAGCTGCAATCGGAAGGCTATCCGTTTACGATTGACAGTGAAAGGTCCTTCGGTATGGAATCCGCAGCCGGCCGATTCGCCTATCTGGAAGATCCCGACGGAACTTTGATCGAACTGGTCGAAACGCACAAACTGCCGATTCTGAAGAAAATAGGCTGGTTTCTGGATATACAAAAAAGAAAAGACCAAAAACCATTGCCCGACTGGATACTGAAACTCATGAGTTTAAGCCGGGTTAAAGATTGATTTTTATAAAACAGTTTTACAAGTGATTGTAGTGATTTGAAAATGGCAATCACTTGTAATATCTTCCGCAAAACCAGGCAAGCAAAGGAAGCGCAAAAAATAGAATTAAACCCGCCTGCCAGCCAGCAAAAATCCCCAGAATTACAGAAAGCAGCAATACAGTAAGCGGATACAGGTACATAAGCAATCCAAACAGGACGGAATCATAAAACACGGATCGTGCCGTAAGCTTTGCCGCTTTTTTCTCAAAAAACGAATACAATGGCTTATGGATCGTACGTCCGAGCCAGCCAATCGCCCGGAACAATGCATTTCCCCTTTCAGGAACCGTGCAGTTTTCAAAAAAAGCGTTTAATTCCTTCGTATGCTCGTCTTTCGGCAAATCAGCCGGCAAAGTCAGAATTTCGTTGTTCATGCGTACGGTAAGAATCTCATTGAACTCGCGCAGCCATTTTTCATATTCCAAAGGGCTTGTCAAAATGTCGTCCTGACTGATTTCCTTTCCAAAACGCAGCATAACCCGTTTTCCCGGACCGCGGAAATGTTCATAATTAACGCCGGTCGGGATTACTTTCATGTCGGGCAAAGCGTCGTCGCTGAACCAGATCTGATGTGCCATGCGCGCCGTTCCTTTTCCCAGCGGCCTGAGCCGCCATTCATTGACACAAACCCCTTCTGAAAAAACAACAACCGAGTCGCCGGCTTTCAGTGCATTATGGCTTTCCTGCGCCGTATTGTCATGATTTTTAAGATATTGCCTTCCTTCCGACCCGCGAAAAACGGGAATAAGGTTGATCTGGCGAAGCCAGAAAGCAACGGCAGGCTTTTTGAAAACATCACCGCGTGTGAGCGTATGAATGGGCTTGTCCAGAACCGATCCGATAACCACCGCATCAAAAAAGGAATCGGGATGATTGGATGCCAGAAGCATCGGGGTTCTTTTTGGCAGTTTATCAAAATTGACTACGCAAAGCTTTTTAAGATAAACGGGAAGTGCCAGACGGACCAGAAAACGGGAGAAGTAGTAAAACAAGGTATGTAAAGTATTTTTTTGGTTTGTAAAATTATTCAAAGTTTTGAAATAAGCCTTGCCTGTAAAAGCTCCCGAATATTCATTTTCCAATATAAATATTACTAATATGCCGAAAATCGTCTTTGCGCTCCTTTGAAGTTGCTACCTTTGAAATATTTTAAGTTGCGACAAGCACTAAGGCTTAATGAAAAATAATAATGCGTTTAAAAGATTATCCTGAAATTATCCGAAAAGCCTGGGCAGGATTTGATAATTCGATTGGAGTAAAATTTGTGGAAGATATAAGTGCCAAAGTATCAACGAATCACGTTTTCAGAGTTACTTTGGACAATGATGACAAGGTCATTGCAAAACTTTCGTATTTCGGGAAGTACGAGCATTTCAAGGAAGATCACCGGATTATTCAGGCGCTTTCCAATAATCTGCTGTATCCGTTTGAAAATGTTCTGGCAAAGTCACTTGTAAAAAATAATCAGGTTTATACCTACCGCTATCAGGAAGATTTTATCGATACCTGGGTTGTTTTTTACAATCCGATCCGGGCTATGAACCGGCTTCCGAGAAGGCTGGATGAAACGCATATCCGGAAACTCGGGACTGAAACGGCAAAATTCCATCTGGCCTGTTTCCGGGCCAGCAAGTCGATTCCCAAATCGTCCAAAAACCTGCGTACAGACATTCAGCACCTGCGGGATATCTTGGAAACGGATACCGGACAATATGAGCACAGAGGCTACATTCACACGCTGAACAGACAATGCGATATTTTTATGAAGAACATTCAGAGGCTGAATGTCGCTTCTTTTGACAAAATGCCTGTGTTTGTAGACTGGAATATCGGTAACTTTTCGGTAACCGAAGATCTGAAATTATATTCGCGCTGGGATTACGACTGGTTTCGCGTGTCGACCAGAATTATGGATTTTTATTTTTTCAGCAGAGTAGTTTCCAATGTTGGCGACAGAACCGTTTTCAGTTATCTGATGAGTACATTGAATGAAGACCGGTTTATGATCTTTCTTCAGGAATATCACAAAGTATATCCGCTGACAGAAAACGAAGTCCGGTTTATGAAAGAAGCTTACCGCTTTTTCATTCTGAACTATGTTGTCAAATATGGTAAATATTTCTTTCACAGATCGTATTGTACAAAATTGCAGAAGGAAGCATATGAACTTTATTTTCCATCCATTGACGGCTTCGACGAAGAAAAAATTCTGAGAGCCCTGAAAATATAGGCTGTTACGTTTCCGGTTTCACTCCTTACTTTAGACATCCCCTTTATGATTCTTGACAATTTCAAATCCGTTATATCTAAATACGAAGTCGTTTTCTTTGATGCCTTCGGCGTTTTAAAGACATATAACGGACTTATTCCCGGCATTGAAAATACTTTCAAATACCTGAAAGAGAACGGAAAGGATTTTTATGTTGTAACCAATGACGCTTCACGCAGCCCGGATCAGCTTGCGGAATCGTATGTAAGGCTCGGAATCAATGACATTACGCCGGACCGCATCATTTCTTCAGGAATGCTGGCAAGGGAATATCTTGAACTGAAAGTACGCAACGGCATTGTTGCTTACCTCGGCACGGACAACTCCGCGCATTACCTTGAAACGTCCAAGTTGAAAACGGTTTCAATCCGGAATCTTAACCTGGATTCGGTCGGTGATGTAAGCGCACTTGTTTTTCTGGACGACGAAGGTTTTGACTGGAACACCGATCTGACCAAAACGCTCAATTTGTTGCGCAAACGTAATATTCCGGTTATCGTAGCGAATACGGATAAAACGTATCCTGCATCCAAAAGCCGCTTGTCCATTGCCGTGGGTGCACTGGCCAAAATGATTGAAGATACGATTGGCAGACAGTTTATACGCTTCGGAAAACCCGATCCGCAGATGTTTATTTTTGCTTATCAGCATATCAAGAATTATCCGGATATCAGCAAAAGGGATATTTTAATGGTCGGCGATACGCTGCATACGGATATTCTGGGCGGCAATAAATTCGGTCTCGATACCGCACTGGTTTTAACCGGAAACACGCAGGCTGAAGACGCTGAAGTAAGAATCAGAAGTGCAGGCATTATCCCGACTTACATCTGTGTGTCTGCCGTTGTGGACTGATTTATTTCCGGCTTTCCGGATTTGAAAAATTTATATAATATTCCTTTGCCCTTTGTAGTTCCTGTGCCGATTCCTGCGGCTTGCCTGTCATTTTCAGGATTGCGGCCCGGCTTTTATGGCATTTGGCAGCTACATAAGAATCCGGAAAGGAACGCGCAGAACGGGTGAAAAGCTCATAAGCCTGACGCAGCGAAGCAGTGTCCTTTTTCGACATCAGTTTTTGGCCTTCCAGAAAATCCTGATGCCAGCGCTTGGCAACGGGCGTCATGCGTTCCGCTTCCTGAAAAACTTTAAAAGCCGGAATAACGGGCAAAATGGAATTTTTTGGAGCTACTTTCTGAACGGGTTTTGAAAAAAATACTTCGAGCGCGTCGGTAAAAGCAAGTGCTTCTTTTCTGTTGTGTTCTTCCTGTCTGAGTTTCTGTTCTTCTTCTGCATTGGTAAAAAAAGAGGCTTCGGCCAGAACAGCGGGAATGCCGTACGTATTTCTTAAAACCGAAGCGCCGGATTCTGCAAAAATGGTAAAGTCCGAAACAAGCGAAACCGGCGTTTCGGGCTTATGCAAATGTTTCAGCAAACTGGATGCAAGTGCTTTGCCAAAGTCAACACTCGCTGTATTTTCAGACGCATTGCCGTGAAAGTAAATGATCGGGAAATTGACCGATGAATCCGCAGTGGCATTGTGATGAATGGAAACAAACAAGTCGGCTTTGTTGTCCACGGCAAGTTTGGCACGGTCCGGAAGCGGAATGAATTTGTCTTCTGTTCTTGTCATAATGACGGTTGCTCCTTTTTCTTCCAGCATTTTTCGCAACAAGATTCCTACGCGCAGATTGACCCATTCTTCCCGTTCTCCGGCCGGTCCTACGCGGTAGCTGTCCGTCAATGCGGTACCGCCGTGCCCGGGATCCACACAAATGATTTTTCCTTTTAATGTGCTTTCAACGTTTTGGGAAAAAGCAGGGTTTTGGAAAACCGTTAACAGAAACAGCAATGCAAGAAACTTAATCATTGGAAAGACCAGGAAATTTTTGAATAAAATAGACAGGTTTTGACTGATCAGCAAGCAATATCCCAATTATGCTATGTTTTTAGTAATTCCTGCTATTTTTGCCAAAGATCCTGAAAAGAATTCAGGACAAATTATCACAGAACAATACACACACATGCTAGCAAAAACTTTCGGAAGTGCCGTTTTCGGCGTGGACGCCACCCTGATTACCATAGAAGTAACCGTAGCGCAGGGACTGGGCTTTTACATGGTCGGGCTTGCAGACAGCGCGGTAAAGGAAAGTCAGCAACGGGTTGAAGCTTCATTAAAATACTTCGATTATAAAATGCCGAGGCAAAAGCTGGTTGTAAATCTGGCACCTGCCGATATCCGCAAAGAAGGTTCCGCGTACGATCTGCCCATTGCACTTTGTATTCTGAACGCATCCGAACAGCTTGCTTGCGAACGTAGTCTTGAAGATTACATCATCATGGGCGAACTGTCACTTGACGGAACGCTGAGGCCGATCAAAGGCGTGCTTCCCATAGCCATCGAAGCCCGCAAACAAGGTTTTAAAGGATTTATCCTGCCAGCAGAAAATGCGCATGAAGCCGCTATTGTCAATAACATTGACGTTATTCCTGTAGAAACGCTGAGCGATGCGATTGTCTTTATTGAAGGGAAAAAAGATATTCAGCCGCTGCTTGTCGACACACGTGATCTGTTTTTCACTTCCCAGAATGAATACGATGCCGATTTTGAACACGTTCAGGGTCAGGAAAATATCAAACGTGCATTGGAAATAACCGCTGCCGGCGGACACAATGCCATTATGATCGGGCCGCCAGGCGCAGGAAAAACGATGCTGGCAAAGCGCATTCCGGGCATACTTCCTCCGTTGAGCCTGCCGGAAGCATTGGAAACAACAAAAATCCATTCCGTAGCCGGCAAACTCGGGAAAAGGGCAACACTTGTTTCCCGCAGGCCGTTTCGTGCGCCGCATCATTCCATCAGCGATGCTGCGCTTGTGGGCGGAGGAAGTTTTCCGCAGCCCGGTGAAATTTCACTCGCGCATAACGGCGTACTGTTTCTGGACGAACTTCCCGAATTCAAGAGAACGGTGCTGGAAGTCATGCGCCAGCCGCTGGAAGAACGAAAAGTAAGTATTTCAAGAGCCAGAATGACTGTGGAATTTCCGGCAAACTTTATGCTTATTGCCAGCATGAATCCATGTCCGTGCGGCTATTACAATCATCCGGAAAAAGAATGCGTTTGCGGCCCCGGCGTTGTACAGAAATATCTGAACAAAATCAGCGGTCCGCTTTTGGACCGGATTGATTTACATGTGGAAGTAACGCCGGTCTCATTTGACCAGATTGCCTCGACACGCAAGTCGGAAAGCAGCGAACAAATCCGTTCAAGGGTTATTAAAGCCAGAGAAAGACAATCCGAGCGATTTAAAAGTAAAAGGGAAATTTACTCCAATGCCATGATGACGCCTGAAATGGTGAAAGAAATTTGCGTGATCGGAGAAGCGGGCAAGGCACTTTTGAAGAAGGCAATGGAAAGGCTCGGACTCTCTGCAAGAGCTTACGACCGCATTCTGAAAGTTTCACGCACGATCGCCGACCTTGCGGACAGCGATGAAATCCGAGTCGAACATCTGGCCGAAGCCATTCAATACCGCAGTCTGGACCGTGAAAACTGGGCCGGTTGAAAAGGAACTGTAACTGATTTTTTAGCTACCGATTTACAAACTGCCAATTGCATCAGCCAGGCGTTTCCTTTTTCTACGCCTGCTAAAAGCAATATACAATGCTATTGTAATCAGGAGAAAAGGCCAGATGTTTATTACTGCAAGCAAGGCAGAAAGCAAATTTTCCCAGCCAGTGACTATGGAGGATTTTACCTGATATGAAAAAACTGCTGGAGTTGAGCTGATTTTGTAAAACTTGATATTGAGTGTAGAATATTGAACCTCATCTGTCAGAAGTTTCAATTGTCCTTCGGTAGATTCTATTTCAGTGCGAATGGTACCGAGTTCTTTTTCGATACTGAGAATATCCTTGATATTGGATGCTTTTTCCAGAAGCTGAAGGTAACGTGATTCTATTTGCTTCTTTGTTTTAAGCGTAATTTCCGTATCTACAAACTCAGCGGTCACATCCTTTACATCGATTACACGATTATCAAAATACGGTACTCCTTCAGTTGCAGAGTCAAGAAAAGTGTCGAATTGGACAGAAGGCACGCGTATGATCAGCATGAAACTAATTTTATCCGCCGACTTATCCTGCTTATCCAATGAGACATAAGCATGATGTTTGGAAACAGCGGCCATAATCTGACTTCGGGTTTTTTCAGCATCCGTTGTCTCAAACTCAATTGTTCCTTGCCGGATCAGTTTTTTCGAAGCAGCATGTTGCTGAACAACTTTGGGAACCGGTTTTCCCGAATTTGGTTCCGGCACTTGCATGAAATCTACTCGCGACATTAAGTCTTCCTGTTCATTCGGGTTTGAGCAGGATGTAATTAGTAAAAATGAGAAGAACAACAAGATTAAATGTTTCATAAGGAGGAAATAAGTGTGTGAAAATTTACAAAATATATGCAAGTAAATTATACATTTTGTATTAATTATTTTCCTTAACGAACCAACTTACATTTCCTCAATACTTACGCCTCCGAGTTCCTGAAAAAGCGTTTGCCAGTAATGCGTTACATGCGGGTTGTTTTCCTTTGTGGAAGCAGTCGGTTCGAACGGGGAAACAATCGTGACCTGCGGAGAACCAATTGCATATTGCTGCAATTGTTTGAAATCTTCCTTGGCTTCTTTTTCTGCCTGCGCATCGTTTGTTGGCGGCGCTTTGTGGAAATCGCGGCGGCCCTCGCCTTTTACGCTTTCCACCATATCGCTGAAATAATAAACTTTCACGTCCGAACCGGCTTCACCTGCTTTGGCAATGACGGGCATACTGGCCCAAATGTCTGTGGATTGATTGGAAAACCCTGTATTCTGCTGATTCAGTTTGGTTAGAAGCTGTCTCAGATAAATGCTTTTTTCCCGTTGCAATGCAAGCTGAAAGGCTGTTTCAATTCCTTCGCGGTCCGTTGCATTGACACCTTCCGTGTTATCTTTTTCACTGCGGACAGTCAGCGACAAGGCCCGTGCCTTGGAAGTATTTTCATGAATGAAATAAACTTCCAGCTTGTCACCTTTATTTTTCATGTTACTTTCAACAATATCAGTCAGTGCCTGGCGGTATTTTTCATTGACGTAGCTTTTGTTCACATTGACGCTCTGTGTTTTATCCAGAAACACAAGTGTATGCATCGGCGTATCCGATTTCGTCTGCGTAGTTTCTTTCTCACTGCTGCAAGCTGCAAGGACAATAATAATTCCCGAAAGAAATGCCAGTTTTTGACTTAAAATTTTTCTGAAAAGAGCGCGGTTTGGCTGAGGATCCATATTGATAATTATTTAGCGAAACTAACTGGTTCACAAATATCATACAACGCGGAACGGACGAGCGGCTGAATTATTTTAACAAAAAAGCAAAAACCCTTCAAAACAGATGCTTTGAAGGGTTTTACATTAAATATTCTGAAGTTATTGCTGGCTTTGCTTCTGGATCATTTCAACCAGTTCCTCGGAAATACCCGTTGAGGAATATCCGCCGTCGTGGTAAAGATTCTGCATGGTTACGAAGCGTGTAAGGTCAGAGAACAGCGTAATGGCGTAATTTGCGCAATCGTCGGCTGTTGCGTTTCCGAGCGGGCTCATTTTTTCAGCAAAGTCGTAGAATGCATCAAAGCCATCGATTCCCGATCCTGCTTTTGTTTTGGTCGGTGACTGTGAAATGGTATTGACACGTACATTTTTTGCTTTTCCATAGCGGTAACCGTAGCTTCTTGCAATACTTTCCAGCATGGCTTTTGCCTCGGCCATATCGCTGTAAAAAGAATACGTACGCTGCGCGGCAATGTAAGACAGAGCAACAACGGAACCCCAGTCATTGATCGCGTCCTGTTTTTCAGCGACCTGCAGAAACTTGTGCAGCGAAAGGGCCGATATATCCAGGCCTTTCTGCATCCATTCATAATTAAGATCGCCATAGGACTTTCCTTTACGGACATTCACCGACATACCGATGGAATGCAGCACGAAATCGATTTTACCGCCCAGAATTTCAACGGACTTTGAGAACAGGTTTTCTATATCTTCAACGGAAGTAGCATCCGCAGGAATGATTTCGGCATCGCATTGCTTTGCCAGATCATTTATGGCGCCCATCCGCATTGCAATCGGCGCGTTTGTAAGTGTGAAAATGGCACCTTCTTCCTTTGCTTTCAATGCTACTTTCCACGCAATTGAATTTTCATCAAGTGCACCCGAGATAATTCCTCTTTTTCCTTTTAACAAACCGTAAGCCATACTTTCCTTTTATTATTTAGGATAATGTCATTTTTGATGCGGCAAAATAAAGCATTTTGCCGGGTTTAACCATACATTTTGCATTGCATGCATTTGCGCCGCATAAGTTCAAGGTAAAACCGGCGTGTTTTCTACTTGCTTAAGATGCAGCTTTTCCCGGAAAAATTCATCTGTAGCTTCATAGACTCCCTTTATATCTTTGGAACGAAGCCGCGATGCTATCACATGATCTCCGGCTTCAGGAAACGCTTTTTCAACTTTCAAATCCGCCGGCGTTCCCAGTTCTGCAAACATTTCCTTTATTGCTTTTACTGAAACCACCGGATCCTGTTCTTTTTCATTTTTATAATAATAGCCTACAAAAACAGGCATTTTTATTTTTTCATAAACTTCCTTCCGGGCAATCGCATCGATCATTTGCTGCAAGGTCACCAGCCCGTTCGTATTGTAACCCTGAAGCCAGTATTTTGCCTGCTCGGGATCTTTATCGGTCGGCAAGCGGTGACCGCCCATTACGACATGCAATATTTGTTTTCCCCACGGCCCGGTCATCAGTTTGAGCGCAGGATTGGCAACGGCCATGCAGGGTGAATAAAGTACAATTCCTTTTATTTCAGGATTATTGGCCGCAAGATAAACCGAAAGCAAACCGCCGGCCGAAGTTCCGATAACGATCACGCTGTCACCGAGCACCTTGCCGATTGCCAGCGCCCGCTTTGCCCCGTTCAGGAAATTTTCAGGCGTAAGATCGTCAAATGCATTCGGATCACTGATGCCGGCATCGTGCAGACGGGCCATATACAGATTGGCTCCATATCTTTTGGCAAGATCCCGGTGAACCGGATCGCCTTCCGCCCAGCTGGCTCCAAAGCCGTGAATGTAAACAATGCTGTACGGTGTTTTTTGTTTTTTTGAACTGTCTGCCCATACAATCCGCGCTTCATTGTCCGGCTTCAGCAGCCTGGTTTCCTTTTCTGTATGGTTAATTTCCTGTTCCAGTCCGACCAGATCGGCAGTGACAGTCGGAAGCTTAGGATTCAGTTGTGCATCGGGTACGTCAGGACCGACGAGAAAAACGATCAGGATGACTGCAAGGATACCAATAATCCAAAACACGGCTTTTAACATTTTTTATAAATTAAGAAGTTTTACGCACCCGAAAGATCACTAGTTTTGGGCATTTATTTATATGCCGCCGTTGCGGTTTTACTATCTTGCAAACATATTATTAATCTTTAAATATGCCCAATCTTTTACTTGTCGAAGATGACAGCAATCTGGGGTCTTTACTTCAGGAATATCTGATTGATAAAGGTTATCCTACGGACCTGGCTACTGACGGCCAGAGAGGCTGGCAATGTTTTGTAGATAACAAATATGATCTTTGTATTTTTGATGTGATGATGCCGAAAAAAGACGGTTTTTCACTGGCAAAAGAAGTAAGAATGAGCGGACGCGATGTTCCGATCATCTTTCTGACGGCAAAATCTATGAAAGAAGATACCATGCAGGGTTTTCGGGCAGGCGCGGATGACTATGTGACCAAACCATTTGACAGAGAGGAATTGCTGCTCCGCATTGAAGCCATTCTGAGAAGATATAAAAAGCAGCCGGATGCGCAGGATGAAACAAATGTTTTCCAGGTAGGACAATTTACATTTGATTACAGCCATCAGCAACTCAAAGCCGGTGACAAATCCACAAGGCTTACAAGCAAGGAATCGGAGCTGCTCCGGCTTTTCTGCCAGAACCTTAATCAGCCGATCAGCAGAAGTTTTGCGCTTAAAACCATTTGGGGCAACGATTCTTATTTTAATGCCAGAAGCATGGATGTATATATTACCAAGCTGAGGAAATATCTTAAGGAAGATCAGTCCATTCAGATTATGAACCTGCACGGCGAAGGATTCAAGCTGATGGTCGGCTGAACCCGAAGCTGGATCAATCTGCAAAAAGCAGAAAACAAGCCTGACCGTTTTGAGCAAAGAACCCGTTTGCGTTTGAAACTCTTGTTTTCCCGAGTTGGTTATTTGTAAAGTACATATAATAATCAGCCTTTATAAAAAGCCGACAGCTTACAACTGCTCGCATACAGCCCATCATGATCAATATATCCCGCCGCCCGCGGCGCAATAGAAAATCGTCTGCAATCAGAGATCTGGTGCAGGAAACTACGCTGCAGGTTTCCGATTTTATTTTTCCCATGTTCGTTCAGGAAGGTACAAACCAGAAAGTGGAGGTTAAATCCATGCCGGGCATTTACCGGTTTTCTCTGGAGAATCTGCTTGAAGAGCTTAAAGAAGTTACAGATCTGGGAATTCGGGCCATTGATCTTTTTCCCAATTATGCGGAAAGTAAAAAAGACCGTTTCGCTTCTGAAAGCTATAAGGAAGACACCTTTTACCTGAAAGCCATTACAGCCATCAAGGAGAAGTTTCCTGACCTCGCCATTATGACGGATGCGGCCATGGACCCGTACAGCTCCGACGGACATGACGGTTTGGTAGAAAATGAAAAAATCCTGAATGATGCCACGCTGGAGATCCTTGCTAAAATGACGCTTGCCCAGGCAAAAGCGGGAGCAGATATAATCGGACCCAGTGATATGATGGACGGACGTATCGGATACATTCGCAGCAACCTGGATCTGAACGGGTTTACGGATGTCAGCATTATGTCGTATTCAGCAAAATACGCCAGCGCATTTTATGGCCCGTTCCGCGATGCACTCGAATCTGCACCAAAATTCGGTGATAAAAAAACGTATCAGATGAATCCGGCCAATAAAAGAGAAGCGTTGCTTGAAGCTCAGCTGGATTTTCAGGAAGGTGCGGATATGCTGATGGTAAAACCTGCGTTGTCTTATCTTGACATTATCCGTTTGCTGCACGAGAATTTTGATATTCCAATCGCTGCGTACAACGTTTCGGGTGAATACGCTATGGTGAAAGCCGCTGCCCAAAATGGCTGGCTTGACGGCGAACGCGCTATGATGGAAGTATTGATGAGTATTCGTCGTGCCGGTGCCAAATGTATTCTTACCTATTTTGCTAAAGAAGCCGCAGTAATATTAAACGGAAGGTAATTTAATGGCTCCTGCGGAGCCGCCTGTTTCTGGAAAAAACAACATCAAATAATTCGGGCGGCTCCGCAGGAGCCTCTTTGCAAGGTAAATTGTTCCTATTCACATTGCTACAAACAGGGTGCCGCTCCGCGGCCAAACGCATGCTGCTACGGAGTAGCACCCTGTTTGTAGAAAGTTACGAAAATGCACAATGCAAGCTACAAACAGGGTGCCGCTCCGCGGCAAAGGGCATGCTGCTACGGAGTAGCATTCTGTTGGTAGAAATGTTACGAAGATGCACAATGCAAGGCTCCTGCGGAGCCGCCTGTTTCTGGAAAAAACGACATCAATAATGTTTGGGGTTCCTGTGAACCCTCCTTCTTACGAGGTAAATTGTTCCTATTCACATTGCTATAAACAGGATGCCGCTCCGCGGCCAAACGTATGCTGCTACGGAGTAGCACCCTGTTTGTAGAAAGTTACGAAGATGCACAATGCAGGGCTCCTGCGGAGCCGCCTGTTTTTGGAAAAAACAACATCTAATTGCTACAAACAGGGTGCCGCTCCGCGGCCAAACGAATGCTGCTATACAACAACATCCTGTTTATAAAAATTTAACCTGAAAATGGTTATTTTGTAGATTATCTCTTTTACCAACAATTCTTTTTACCAATGAATGCAAAATTCACAATGCTGGCTTTTATATGCCTGATACAAATCAACCCGTTTGCTTCTGCTCAGAAGAAAGGCAACGAACTACCTGAATCTCAGATCAGGAAATCCGAAACGGAAGCACATTTGCGCTTTTTGGCATCGGACGAACTGCTGGGCCGTCGTACGGGTGAACAGGGCAATTTTGTAGCAGCCAGGTATATAGCAGAGCAGTTTCGCAAATTGGGCTTAAAACCGGTTGCTTCCGATTCCGGAACAAATGTCTCTTCTTATTATCAAAATGTTCCTTTTCAGAAAACAGGCGCCAATGGAACGGGCCAAATTGTTGCGGACGCTGAAATCATGAAAAGCGGCGATGACTGGATTCTGATGAACGGAGAAGCATCCGACCTGAAAGCTCCAATCGTTTATGCAGGCTACGGACTGGAAAATGCATCAAAAAAATGGGACGATTACAAAGGTCTGGACGTGAAAGGGAAAATTGTGTTGATACAAAGCGGAACGCCTGACGTGCAAACTCCTTCCGAAATCATTGCTTCTTCTATTGAAAAAAGAAAACTTGCCGTTGAAAAAGGAGCCTTAGGCATTATTGAGTTGTTTAATGCTCCTATTCCCTGGAACGTTGTCAACAAATATTTTGCAGGCGAACAGATTTCTCTGGCACAAGGCGACGATGCAGCCTTGAAGTCCATTCCGCATGCATGGGTTAATGGCAAAGAAGCCCGTTTTTCTCGCGCGCTACGCGGCGTTAAGGAAGTAGAATTTAAAACAAGCGGCAGAAAAAGTACTTTAATCAATAGCTATAACGTGGCCGGATTCATTCCGGGAACTGATCCGGAACTGAAAAAAGAATACGTTTTACTGACCGCACATTACGATCATGTCGGCGTTGGCAAACAAGGCGGACAACCTTTTACGCCGCAGGATAGCATCTTTAATGGTGCACGTGACAATGCATTTGGTACCGTCGCATTGCTTACTGCAGCAGAAGCTTTGTCAAAAAAACCTGCAAAACGCTCTGTTCTGGTGATTGCGCTTACGGGTGAAGAAGTCGGATTGCTTGGCAGCAAATATTATGCAAGTCATCCTTTGATGCCGCTGAACAAATGTATTTTAAATCTTAACTCCGACGGTGCCGGTTACAACGACACAACCATTGTTGCTGTAATGGGACTGGAAAGAACGGGTGTAAAAGCAGAAATTGAAACAGCAAGCAAGTTTTTCGGATTAGGTGTGTTTGCCGATCCTTCGCCGGAGCAAGGTTTGTTCGACCGGTCCGATAATGTCAGTTTTGCAAAGGAAGGAATTCCGGCACCGACATTTACGCCGGGTTTCAGGGAATTCAATGGCGATATCATGAAAAATTATCATCAGGTTTCAGACAATCCCGAAACGGTTGATTTTAATTATCTACTAAAATTCTGTCAGGCTTATGCTTACACGACGCGGCTGATTGCTGATCGTAAAACTGCCCCGCAATGGATAGCCGGTGACAAATACGAAGCAGCTGCCAAGAAGTTGTACGGGAAATAATGTTTCTTATATCTTATCAATCAAATAAAAAGCCGGACAAGCCGGCTTTTTATTTGATTGACACTTCTGGAATTTACTGCTGTTACCTTGCTCCCGGAGGACAATTTTTCTTCAGATAATCCGTAAACAAAGTCCTTAAATGCAGGGAAGTGCCTTCGCCTTCGTAAATACCGTGTGAACGGTTTGGATAAGGCATGAACTGAAATACTTTATTATTCTTTATCAGTTCATTAACAAGCATTTCGGCATTCTGGTAATGTACGTTGTCATCGCCGGTTCCATGTATGTAAAGCAGATTTCCTATCAGGTTCTTTGCATGCGTAATGGGCGAGCCTTTTACAAAATCTTCCCGGTTTTCCTGTGGAATTCCCATGTAACGTTCCTGATAAATATTGTCGTACGTCAGCTGGTTTCCTACTGCTGCCACTGCAATTCCCGTTTTAAAATGCTGCGGATACTGAAAAAGTAAATTCAGCGTGGAAGAACCGCCGCCGCTCCATCCGTGAACGGCTACGCGGCTTGTATCAATGAATGGATATTTTTTAAACATGGCCGTTGCAGCGCCATCCATATCTTTAATATTGACGATTCCGATGTTCCTGTAAATTGCTTTCCGCCATGCGCGGCCTTTTGGCGAAGGCGTTCCCCGGTTGTCCATGGAAGCATATATGTAGCCATCTTCTGCCATGCTTCCGGCATATAAACGGTTGCGGCCAGTTCCGTAAACATCTTTTACAGTGCTTCCTGCCGGTTCTCCGTACACGGTGAAAACGATCGGATATTTTTTTGCCGGATCAAAGTTGGAAGGTTTTACCATCCATGCATCCACTTCGACACCCTCTTCTGTTTTTATTTTAAAAAACTCAATATCCAGAGCTGCCGGTCGGATCCGCATCATAGTCTGACTAATGGAATTGGCCGGGTCAATGGATTTGTGATCAGGAAGTGAAATCCATTCGGTCATTGGGGTAAGACGGGCATTGGAAAAACTATGTCTCCCAAATTTACCCAAAGGCGAGATTTCATAATTATGCGATCCGGCCTGATCTGCCGGAGAAAGACGAACGGTTTTTCCTTTTCCGTCGAGCGAAGTTTTATACAAATAACTTTGCGTTGCATTGTCCGGCGAAGCAATGAAATAATATGCATTGTTCTTTTCATCAATACGCACCGGATGGATCATATCATAGTTTCCGACCGTGATCAAGGTTTCTTTTTTACCGTCCCGGCTAACCCGGTAAGTATGCCGCCAGCCATCTTTTTCACTCACCCACAAAAATTCTTTCCCATTGTTGATCCAGTCCCAGCCAACGGGATCATCTTCCCAGCGGCTTTTAATATCAATAAAAGCTTCATCTTTCTCAGAATAAAATGGTCTGGAACTGCCGTCTGCAGTATTGATGTATAAAAGCGTGCTCTCGTTTTGCTTGCGGTTCAACTGCTGAATCACCAGTTCATTCGGCTGTCCGGACCATTCCATTCGGGGCACGTACGTATTTTGCGGATCGCCGGGAATATTCATCCATTTGGTTTGTGCAGTGGCAATGTCAACAACGCCGATTTTGTAAGGCGAAGGCGTTTCGCCTACTTTCGGATATTCAACCGGCACATTGAAGGAATAAATCGAATCCGTTGTATTGATCATCAGAAAATTGCGGATTTTACGCGCATCAAGCTGCCAGTATGCAACGGCTTTGCTGTCGTCACTCCAACGGAAACCGTCGCGGCAGTCAAATTCTTCTTCATAAGCCCAGTCGAACGTGCCATTGATAATGCGGTCGGTTCCGTCCGTTGTAAGCTGCTTAATCTGACCGCTTTGAAGATCCTCCGCATATACATTGTGATTGCTTACATAAGCCGCCTTTTTACCGTCGGGTGAAAACTTTGCAAACATCAGCGAAGAAGCGGGAAGACCTTTTCCAAGCTGTTTGAGCGACTTGGAAGCCATATCAAAAAGCCAGTAATCGCCACGCGTATCGTAGCGCCACACTCTCTTTGTATTGGTATAAATCAGCACTTTGTCACCGGCCTTGCTCATTGTATAACTTCTTATGGAAAGCGCCGTATTGGTTCCTGCCAGCGTAAGCTGCGCTTTTGTAACAATGGTTTTTGGCTGATTGGAAGGCAACGCTACTTCTATGATTTCATCTTCAGCCACATCCCGGTACCCGCTTCCATCCGGAAGCCATTGAAAAGTATCAGGAATCTGGGCAGAAAGCTGAAAAGTAAGAAACGTTAAAATGAATGTCTTTAAAATATGCTTCATCGGAGCTTTGAAATAGATAGTATAACAACTAAGATAATGCAATTTTAATACATTGATTTTCAAAAACACCATTATTGCCGCACGGAATGTAATAAGCCGCTCATATTGACTGCATTCGCACATTGCTAGAAGTATTGAAAATCTTTGTATTAAAAATGAAAAGTCAATTTCCTGTTTTTACTGATCGAAATTCTATAATAAATGCATATAAAAGGATCATGTACGGGATTAAATGCTTGGAAAATATCGTTTGCACAGCCATTCCTGCCTGTTGGTAATAATATATCTAAAATCAATACAGGTTATAAGTTCTTTGAGGCTGATAAAACGTATTGTTTCATTCTAACATTTTTTCCAATTTCATTATGAATCTAAGTAAAGGATTTCCGCTTACAATCAGTGCAGCATGTTTCTCTGCATTACTCATGATGAGCAGCTGCTCAAAAGATGATTTACAGACTCCTCAGCCGAATAGGCATAACAACAATTCCAATTTGCGCGAAACAGCTCCCGGTTACGAGAGTGGTACACTGACGCCAATTCAAGTTGATTATTTCTATCCAACCAATATTGGGAAGACAGGAGAAAATGTATTCCCAGATGGATGGCAGATGCAGCAAGGTTTTGGCATATCAACTTACTATTCATTGGGCGCAGCTACTGGATACAATTCGACAACTATTGACTGGTTGAAGGGTTATTACCATACAAATATTCCCAAGCCAGTTCCAAATGTTGATCATTTTCTAACGCTCAAGACAAGCACAGGCCTTGCAAAATGGGCTCATGCGACCACTCAATTAAAGAACCTTATACCTGGCAAAAAATATGAAGTGACTTATTATGTTTCAACATACATGCCTTCCGCTTTACCTTCCTCAATAGACCCATATTATGCAAAGGGTCGTGTTTATACTCAAACAGCATTTGGCAGTATAGACAGTCAAACTTTTGAAGACAACTTAATAGGTAAGGAAGAGCAATGGGTTAAAAGAACCATTCAATTTACAGCTCAAAAATCGACTGCAAGTTTTAAAATTAGTGCTCTTCATCCTACAAATGCGAATGAGCATACCTGGTCTTTTTTGAATGTTCATCTTGATTCTGTAAAGCGATTGTTCTAATCAGTATGTATTAAAGGCATAGTAAAAGTTGTGCAGTAAATTTCAGGTTAATGCAAAGAAAATCCCTGAGCAGCAGTTGCTCAGGGTTTAAATGAATCAAATATTCTATTATTTATCACTGGAAAAAAGCATTCTCATCAATTTAAAGATACATTCCCAATCTTAAAGCAAGACGATTATAAATGCGTTCTTCAAAGCGGACTTGCTGATCATACCAGAGAGGTTTGTCAACATGGAGTTCCTGTCTTTTATAACTGAAGACAATCGTGAATGCATTGCCGCCCGGCTTACCGTATTTTACACCAATTCCCGGATTCAGCATCCAGCCTCCTTTTGTATTATATCCGTCCGTATCCTGATGAAACCAAGTAAATCCATAACCTGCATCCAGCGTCCCGAACAACCGGGCGGATCTGCCCTCAAACAAATCATAGCGTATTCCGGCAGCAAACGGGTTAACCAAAGCAGTTTTATACCAATCCATTCCGGCTGTTACTCCGGCGGACATCCTTCTGTTTAGCTGCAAACCATTGTAAATCTGGGCAGTAATACTTGCCTTGCTTTCAACCGCGTTTTGCTGGTAGCCATAAGAAGATTTGACACGGCCAAACAAACCGCCGAATTCGGTATGATTGACATACTTTCGTTTAAACGTATTTTCCTGCGCAAGCAAAGAACCTGAAAGCAGAAAACAGATCAGTAGATATGAAAGTGATTTCATTTGGAAACAGGGATTTTGCTGAGCAAACGAAGATTTTTAACATCACTGGCATCATACTGATAAAACCCGTCCTTGCCAATTACAAGGACCGTTTTACCCAATGAAATTACATCGTATGCATCCATGTCTTTGAAGTGCGCAAGCAACTTGCTTTCAATATCCATTTTATCCTCCGCATTAAAAATTTTCAATCCGAATTCGCCTTCGCACAAGTACAAGGTAGGAAAATC
Organism: Dyadobacter sediminis; assembly: GCF_005860765.1. GTDB lineage: Bacteria > Bacteroidota > Bacteroidia > Cytophagales > Spirosomataceae > Dyadobacter > Dyadobacter sediminis. Next base: position 363,373 of record NZ_VCEI01000029.1, read on the forward strand.
AATGCTGAGACCATGCGGGTTTTGCATTTGGTAACTTCTGATCAGCTGCGGCGATGACGCGTCACTTACATCCACAAGGTCCATCTGATTTTGGGTTCCCGCGCATGCCGTTCCGGTGCGGAGCGTAACGTATGCAATGTCGTCATGCACAACAACCGGATCGCATGCATTGCCGTGCTGAAATACCGATAATTGCTGCGGAGCCGAAGGATTGCTGTTGTCGTAAATGAACATTCCTGTGGACGAACCGATGAAAAGCCTGTTTTTGTATGGGAAAATAGTCTCAATATTCCAGCCCAGATTGATCGTCGAGAAATTAGAAGGCGTGCTGGGCTTGCTGATATTGAACAAATGAAGGCTGGATTGACTTACGGTATATAAAAAATTATCATGCAGTGCAAAACGGGCCATTGATCCGGCTTTGCCGCTTGTACCGCCGCTGTTGGAACTGGAAGAAGCAGATTTGCCCCCGAAAGAAGCCATATCGGAAAATGACATAGCTGTGGCGCTATTAAAAATAGGATACATGATATTTTCCTCACAATTTGTTGAAATCGTTTCAGTAACGTACTCTACTTTATAATCAGTAATCGCATTGTCCTGAATGCCGGCATTCGGTGCAGTCATCGTCCACCAAACGCCGTCAAACTGTCCTGTCTGGAAAACGTTATTTACTCTTCCTACTTCTTTGGGTGCATTTACATCGCTTATGTCCAAGGCTATAAGATCAGAAAAACTGTCGGCATACAGAATATTGCCTTTAACAGCTATATCGCCGTTTCCCGGTATATTAATGAACGATATGAAATTCGGGGCCGCGGGATTGCTGTTATCTATAATGTGAATGCCTTCTTTGATTTCATTGATGAAAAGATAATTGCCTTTGACATACATCTTTCCAGGCTTTTTAAGAGAATGAGCAGCTTCTGCTCTTACTGAACTTCGGATTTCAGCGAGTGGCCTGGAAATGGGTGTGAGGCGGCGTGATATTCTCGTTTCTGTACACTGATCGTTGCATGACCAAGAAACAAATGCCACAATTAGAAGAAGCAAATGTAAAAATCCGGCTTTCATAACTTTCGAGTTTAAAAGATTTGTAAAATATGGTTCAGGTAAGTTTTTATTGGACACCACGGATTGCTAAATGGTTGGAAACCAAAACAAAATCGTCCGAAAGCAATGCCTTCGGACGATAACGCACCCCGAAAATGCCAGGACTACCGGCATTTTTATTTTAGATAACTTTAATTTCCCGTTGTTGTTTAAACAAGATAATTATGAGTAATGCAGGCAAGTGTATTTTTACAACTTTTACCCTTTGTTCAAGATATTTTATTCATGGCTAACAGATTTCAGAAGACGATTAAATGCGACGGACAAAGCCTGCTGTTCTGAAGGTCTGTAAATGCTAGATTCAAAAGAATCGTGAATGGTTGGAATGTTCTTTAAATTTTTAAAAAGAATAACGAACTCCCCACGACACACCATACAGAACCGGATGTAAATCCAGATTTTGATTAGAACGGAATCCGGAAGAAACTGCTTTTTGATAAGAACCTGTAAGATTGGCTTTCCATTTTGATGATAGCCGGTAATTAAACCGCAGGCCTGTTGTTGCAGACCAGTTTACATGGCGGTAAATGTCATCGCTGGCCGTTGTCGTGATGATTTCACCGGATGCAGATTCCAGATCGTTGCTCAGGAAAAAATTAGCCATCATACCGCCCAGGACAGAGTAACTGAGCTTTTTATCCGGGTTAATTGTAAATCCGGCCTGAACAGGCAGCTGCAGATACTGATAATTGTTGCTGACCGTTTTGGATACATCGATATAAGTTGATCCGCCGTTTAAAAAATCATAACTGTTGTTGGGCGTATTCGGATTGGATGAAAGATCGGCAAAGGCATTTTCAAGAACATTGGCACTTCTGTAATTTTTAGCACTGAGCACATAACCTCCGCCTTCATAGCTGGAGTTACCCTGCAGATAACTGACGCCAAGCTCCACAGACCAGTGTTTTGAAAGCCGCATTCCGCCCTGCGTCTGGATGGCGTAAGAAGCACCGGGCTGACTGGAACCTGAAACCGATTTTCTGTTTGAAACGGAATTACTTGTAAATGCAAGCGGCGCTTCCTTGATTTTCAGATCCGGGTTAAAGGAAGCCGGCATCAAACCAAGTCCTGCCCAGTATTCCTTGTTTTTAACCGGTTTGACAGCTTCTTCGGTATTTGACTCAGGACGGAAGAAAACATAACGTTTCTGAAAATGAACCTCCAGATCGCTGTAAGGCAATGCAGCAAGCGCTTGTGAGGACACAAGCGTTTGCTGGCCTGTGATTTCCGAAATAGAATCATTGACATCTGTTGTTGCCAACAATGATCTTTCGGAATCAGAGATAGAAGAAGGGTTTATAATTTTTTGGGATTCATCAGCAGCAGCTGTGGATTTTTTATTCCGGGACGTGCTTTTTGCAAGGAAATGCTGTGAGGAATTCCTGAAAGCTGCGCGTTCGGTATTGGTATTTGTTTTGCTGTCCGGCTTGACCAAGGAATCAGTCTTTTTGTTTGGACCTACTGCCAGCGCATTGTCCTGAACTTCAGACTTTCCGGTTTGATCAGGCAAATTTTTAGAGGAGTCACCATTGGATTCCGGTACTCGGTCAGCAGCAATTTCTACATTTGCTTTATTGTGAATTTCTCCGGATTTCAAAAACCAGATTCCCGCTCCTACCAGCAGGATAGCAGCAATGGATGCAGCAGCATACCACAATTTTGGAGACTGCCACCAAAGCGGAACAATGGTGTTTTTATCATCCTTATCAAGATGCGCTTCTATTCCCTCCCAAACGGATTGAGGAGGTGTTTCAGAGGCTTCCTGAAAAGCCTTTCGCCACTGATCTTCAAAGTTGTTTATTTCGGACGGATCCATCATCAAATCTTTTTTCTTTGTTCAATTTTTGCTGCAGCAGGCTTCTTGCGCGTGCATACTGCGATTTTGAGGTTCCTTCGGATATCCCCAGTTTTTGTGCAATTTCATTATGCTGATAACCTTCAATGGCATACAGGTTGAAAATCGTCTGACAACCCGTAGGCAATTCCCGGATCAGTTCCAGTAACTGCTGCATCTGAAAATTGCCGAGAGTAATTTCCCTGTCGGCAATGCCATTGTGATGCATGTCAATATCATCCAGATCTTTCAGGTACTTTTGTTGCCTTAAGTGGTTCAGAGCCGTATTGACGACAACGGACCGGAGCCAGTATTCAAGCGGACTGTCGTTCCTGAAAGAATCAATATTTTCATAAATTTTAATAAACGCATCCTGCAGAACATCTTCTGCGTCAGCGCGGTTTTTGGTATAACGCAGGCAAATAGCAAACAACTTGCCACCAAAAACATCATAAAGTTGTTTTTGGGCGGCTCGGTTTCGCTGTTTACAGCCATTTACCAAATCCTTTTCGTTAAAATTCATCCGAAGTTTGGGGGTGCTTCGTTCGGTTTTAAATTATATCAGCACCGCTATCCAAAGATAGTTGAATACTGCATCTTTGTTATCCGGCTGAACATTTTTGGTTCTCAAACCGTACTAGGAGTGACACTCAAAAGATTAAAAGAGTTGGAAGCCTGTAAAAATTTCTTTGATGAAGAATCGTTTGTTCTTTAGTACATTACCCGCAGGAACTAATCATAACTTCTTATCCTTTTAATATAAGCTGAGATAAAATTCCAGGTATTTACATACACCTAACTTCTATCGCCCATGAGCCACTATATGGTTGAAATTCAGCTTCCCGCAGTGATGTCGGAAGATTTTACAGCGAAAATACCTGCTCAGAGAAAAAAGATCAATGAATTGATGGAGCAAGGCAGATTGATGTCGTATGCCCTTTCAGATGATTATTCAAGACTTTGGTGCGTGGTAAAAGCAGAGAGTGAGTTTGAAGTGATGTCGCTTGTTTCGGAGTTTCCACTGATTGATTACATGGACCCAAAAATTTCCAAACTTATGTTTAACAATGTTGTTGCATTAAGACTTCCCATGTTTTCGCTGAATTAAAAGTATAATTTGCATAAAAAACCCTCATTGCCTTCCGGTAATGAGGGTTTTTTATGCTCTTTTAGAAATATTAAAGCTTTCTCTCAATCAGTTTTATAATCTGCTCCAATCCTTCGGAATCGGCTGCTGAAAAGTCATCAAGTTCGTCACTATCCACGTCCAGCACCATGGCTACGGTTCCGTTCCGGTGAAAAACCGGAAGTACAATTTCTGATTTTGAAGCAGAACTGCAGGCAATATGGCCGGGAAACGCTTCTACATCCGGAACAACAATCGTTTCCTTGCGCGTGTAACTTGCTCCGCAAACTCCTTTATGGAATGGAATGCGCGTACAGGCAATCGGGCCCTGAAACGGTCCGAGCACAAGCTGGCCTTCTTTAACCAGATAAAATCCGACCCAGAAAAAACCGAACGCTTCTTTTAGCGCAGCGGTAATGTTGGACAAATTCGCTATCAGATCACTTTCATCTGCTATTAAAGCTTTAATCTGAGGAAACAGCGCATTGTAAACGGCTTTGCGATCCGCATTTACGGGAATCAATAATTCTTCTGCCATTTCTGAAAAATTGTAATGAAATTCATTTTGATCATGAACACCCGAAACCGCCCGGCGCGTTCATCAAAGCAGTAAAAAACCTTGGGTAAGGCACAAGAAAAAAGCCCTTAGTCAGAATCACCGAGGGCTTTTTGCAATCTGATGGATGTTATTGAATGTGTAATGTTACAAATAAATCTTCAAAACATCAAATTCAGATTCAATGGGTTATGTAATTTTAAGGATATTCTAATTATTCCACAGGAATGGCTGTACGTGCAAGATCAACAAGATCCGCATCGTTCACTTCCTTTTTCAGATCGGCAACTTCCAGGAACCGGGTGTAAAGTTCATCCAGCGCTGGCTTGTCAAAATTAAACCCAAGCAGTTCCAGACGGTGTTTCAAAGCATGGCGGCCGCTTCTTGCCGTCAGCACAATATCGGATTTGTCCACACCAACATCCTGCGGATTCATGATCTCGTAATTCAAAGTATGCTTAAGGAAACCGTCCTGATGAATACCCGAAGAATGCGCGAATGCATTACGCCCGACAATCGCTTTGTTGGCTTGTACCGGCATGCGCATCATTTTGGAAACCAGCTGGCTTGTAGGATAAATAAACTGCGAGTTCACTCCCGTTTCCAAACCAAGTTCCTTATGAACGTTCAAAGCCATCACTACTTCTTCCAGAGAAGTATTTCCGGCGCGTTCACCGATTCCGTTAATGGTAACTTCCACTTGCCGTGCTCCCTGCATAATTCCTGCAATGGAATTGGCAGTTGCAAGTCCGAGGTCATTATGGCAATGAATGGAAATAACTGCTTTATGAATATTGGAAACATTTTCAAATATGTACCGGATTTTTGCACCGTATTCATCCGGCAGGCAGTAGCCGGTGGTATCCGGGATATTTACGACCGTCGCACCGGCTCCGATTACTGCTTCTACAAGCTGTGCCAGAAAAACCAGATCCGCACGTCCTGCATCTTCACAGTAAAATTCAATGTCTTCTACTTTGCTCTTGGCGTATTTGGTAGCAGAAATTGCTCTTTCAATAATTTTTTCGCGCGTTGTGTTGAACTTATGCTGGATGTGAATATCGGATGAACCGATTCCGGTATGAATTCTTCCTCTGCGGGCATATTGCAACGCTTCTGCCGCAGCATCAATATCACCTTGTACAGCCCGGGACAATGCACAGATAACGGGTTCACGCACTGCTTTGGAAATCTCGACAACAGAACGAAAGTCACCCGGACTTGATACCGGAAAGCCTGCTTCAATAATATCTACACCGAGTTTTTCGAGTTGCCTGGCTACAACAATCTTTTCTTCTGTTGTTAATTGGCTGCCTGGAACCTGCTCGCCGTCTCGCAAAGTTGTGTCGAAGATCTGAACTCGATTACTCATTGGTGGGTAATAATTTTAATGGATACGAATTTAATAAATTTCAAACAATATAAAACCCTTTCCTGATGAGAGAAAGGGTTTTAAAACGAGTCAAAACTTAACCTTTCCCGCTATCACGGAAATATAAGAATAGTAAGATCAAGATTTGTATCGCGTGCGTTCATTGGAAAGTTGCGAAATTTCGCTAACTGTATGTTTGTTCTGCAAAGAAAACATAAGTTTTGCTTCTTGCAAATATAATTTGGCAAAACTTGTCGTTAATCAGATTCTTTTTAAAAGCTCAGTTCCGGCCGCCTGCGTATTCAGGATCATTTCGGGTGCTGTCGTCGCATCTGCAATATCCCGGGTTCTGAAACCGTCTTTCAGCAACTTGTCAACGGCTGCAATTATCGTTTCCGATTCTTCTTTCAGACCAAATGAAATATCCAGAAGCAATGCCGCAGACAAAACCGAAGCCAGTGGATTGGCAATGCCTTTTCCGGTAATATCATGCGCAGAACCGTGAATAGGCTCATAAACACCGGTACTGTCACCAACCGAAGCCGACGCAAGCATACCCATGGAACCCGCAATCTGGCTGGCTTCGTCCGTCAGAATGTCTCCGAACAAATTAGCTGTAACCACCACGTCAAAACGACGCGGATCTTTGATCAGCATCATGGCAGCAGAATCCACAAACTGGTGCTCTACTTCAATATCCGGGTATTCAGGAGCAAGCGCCTGAATTACTTCACGCCACAAACGACTCGTTTCCAAAACATTGGCTTTATCAACCGAACACAGTTTTTTACCACGCGTGCGTGCCGCCTCAAATGCCTTGCGCCCGATGCGTTCAACTTCGTAACGGCTGTATTCTGCAAGATCAAAAGCAGTATTGTTATCGTTTTTACGCCCTTTTTCACCAAAATAAATATCGCCGGTCAATTCTCTAAAGAAAAGAATATCGGAACCTTTCAGGATTTCAGGTTTGATGGAAGAAGCACCAAGCAGTTCATCAAATAATTTGATCGGACGCAAATTGGCATACAGCCCAAGTTCCTTGCGCATTTTCAGCAAACCTTGTTCAGGACGTACTTTTGCAGTTGGATCGTTGTCGTATTTGGGATGTCCGACAGCCCCGAAAAGAATGGCATCCGACGCACGCATTTTGGAAAGCGTTTCATCCGGAAGCGGGTTGCCTGTTGCTTCAATGGCAACATGGCCCATCAATGCTTCATCATAAACAAATTCATGACCGAATTTTTCGGCAATTTTTACCAGTACATTCTTTCCTACTTCGGTAACTTCCTGTCCGATTCCGTCGCCCGGAACGATTAATATATTCTTCTTCATTAAAGTGTTAAATTGATAATCAGATTTATTTGTATGCAGCCTTAAAAAGTTGTGGTTTTAGCTATAAAGCATTGATCAGCGGAATCTCGGAAACCAGCTGCGGAGCATTCGGAATACCGATCAGGTTCAGCATTTTCTGGGTAGCCATAATCGCAGAAACCGTCTGGTCCGAATCCAAACCCCGTGTTTTTACATCTTTTCCGTTAATTTCCCAGGTAATAATCGTTTCGCAGAGTGCATCCGTTTTTCCACCCGGCGGAATCCTTACCGCATAGTCGGTCAGCATCGGAAGGCTGATTCCTTTTTTACAGTATATTTTTTTAAGTGCGTTCATAAATGCGTCATACTGGCCGTCGCCCTGTGCATTTTCCTCGTAAACCTCATCGCCGAATTTTATCTGCAAAGTAGCAGACGGTTTCAGGTTTTTGGAATGCGTAAGGACATAATTTACAATAACTACTTTTTCCTCAATGGCATTGCTCGCAAGAATATCCGAAATAATGTACGGAAGATCTTCCGGCGTTACGGCTTCCTTTCTGTCTCCAAGCTCGATAATCCGCTGTGTAACTTTCCGAAGATCCGAATCGGAAAGCGTTATGCCAAGATCTCTGAGATTATTTTCAATATTGGCTTTACCCGAAGTTTTGCCCAGCGCATACAAACGCTGACGCCCAAAGCGTTCAGGCATCAACTTACTGAAATAGAGATTGTTCTTTTTATCGCCATCCGCGTGAATGCCGGCGGTTTGTGTAAAAACACTTTCTCCTACAATCGGCTTGTTGGAAGGAATGCGTATGCCTGAAAATGTCTCAATCAACTTGCTGATCGAATAAAGCGAGCGCTCGTTAACCGAAGTTTTGTACTCCGGCATCAGGTCATTCATAACGGCAATTGTACTCGCAAGCGGCGCATTTCCGGTTCTTTCACCCATTCCGTTTACGGTAAGATGCAGCCCGTGCGCGCCTGCTTTCAAAGCTTCCATGACATTGGCAACACTCAGATCGTAATCGTTATGCGCATGAAATTCAAAATGATGATTCGGGTAGCGGTCCACAATGGCCTTAACAAAGGCATAGGATTCTGAAGGCGTAAGAATGCCCAGCGTATCCGGAAGCAGAATTCTTTTAACCGGCTGCGTTGTCAGAAAGTCCAGCGAAGCAAAAACATACTCCGGCGAATTCCGCATGCCGTTGCTCCAGTCTTCCAGATATACATTGCATGCAATTCCGTTGGCTTCGGCCAGTTCAATGACATTGCGGATGTCTTCAAAATGCTGCTGCGGTGTTTTCTTTAACTGATACTTCAGATGATTCAGTGAACCTTTGGTTAAAAGATTCATTACTTTGGCACCTGCCTGCAGCATCCAGTTAATAGAAGCATCACCGTCCACAAATGTCAGAACTTCAATTTTATCCAGAAAACCGTTGCTCTTTGCCCAATCCGTAATTTTCTTCACCGCCTGAAATTCTCCTTCCGAAACACGGGCAGAAGCAATTTCAATACGGTCCACTTTTACTTCCTGAAGCAGGATTTGTGCAATGGTCAGTTTTTCTGAAGCAGAAAAAGACACTCCGCTGGTTTGTTCACCATCGCGGAGCGTCGTATCCATTATTTCAATATAGCGGCTGTTCATAGGAGCTTTCGGCTGAGCGGCCGTTCGCTTCCGGCACTAACGGTAAAGACGCCGATTGCCCGCAGCCAACTGCCGATGCCGTTTTAGTAAATTCTTTCGGTTTCAAACTCCCTTATTTCATTTTTCATTGCCTGAAGATAATCAATATCATCAAAGCCATTCATCAGATTGTGCTTTTTGTAGCCATTGATGTCAAATGATTCGCTTTCTCCTGTAGAAAGAATTATGATTTTCTGGTCAGGAAGGTTTACTTCCAGTTCTGCATTGGGATCAGCTTCAATGGCAAGAAATATTTTGTCCAGAAAAGCAGCACTGACCTGTACCGGCAAAATACCGATATTAAGTGAGTTACCTTTAAAAATATCAGCAAAAAAGCTGGAAACAACGCAACGGAAACCGTAATCATAGATAGCCCAGGCAGCATGTTCCCGGCTTGATCCGCTTCCGAAATTGTGACCGCCCACAAGGATTTTCCCGGAATAAATCGGATTGTTCAGAACAAAATCCTGCTTGGGCGTATCGTCTCCATTGTAGCGCCAGTCCCTGAAAAGGTTATCGCCAAAACCTTCGCGCTTTGTAGCTTTCAGAAAACGGGCCGGTATAATCTGGTCCGTATCAACGTTTTCTATAGGCAACGGAACTGCGGTACTTTTTAATATTGTGAATTTATCGTAAGCCATGGTTATGAGCTGTCAGCTATTGGCAAATAGCTTTATGTCCAGCGTTTATATTTTTAACTAAGTTTCAAAAGAACCGGAAATCCAAACTAAAGAAGCTCGCGGGGATCTGTAACTACTCCTGTCACGGCTGCGGCAGCGGCAACGAGCGGACTTGCCAGCAACGTACGGGCACCCGGCCCCTGACGTCCTTCAAAATTGCGGTTCGACGTGCTTACCGCATATTTTCCGGCCGGAATTTTATCATCATTCATGGCAAGACAAGCGGAACATCCCGGTTGGCGCAGTTCAAATCCTGCATCGGTAAGTATGTCCAGAATCCCTTCTTCCTTGATTTGTGCTTCTACAATATGCGAGCCCGGAACAACCCATGCCGTTACATTGTCCGCTTTTTTGCGGCCTTTTACAATGGATGCAAATGCACGGAAATCTTCGATACGGCCGTTTGTACAGCTGCCAATGAAAACGTAATCGATTTTCTTGCCCAGCATGGATTCATTTTCGTGAAAGCCCATGTAGTTCAGCGACTTGTCATACGTAGCCTTTCCGCCTTCCACCTGATCCGAAGTAGGAATCGCTCTGGATATACCCTGGCCCATTCCCGGATTGGTTCCGTACGTGATCATCGGCTCTATGTCCGCAGCGTCAAAAGTATATTCCTTGTCAAAAACAGCATCTTCGTCGGTTTTCAGTGTTTTCCAGTAAGCAAGCGCTTTGTCCCACTTCTCGCCTTTCGGAGCCTGCTCACGGCCATTGATATAGGCAAATGTCGTTTCGTCCGGAGCGATCATACCGCCGCGTGCGCCCATTTCAATACTCATGTTGCAAACGGTCATACGGCCTTCCATGCTCATGTTACGGAATACGTCGCCGGCATATTCTACGAAATAACCCGTTGCGCCCGCAGTAGTCAGTTTGGAAATAATGTATAAAGTAACGTCTTTCGGCGTAACGCCTTTGCCTAACGTACCGTTTACGTTCACACGCATTTTCTTTGGCTTTGGCTGCATGATGCATTGCGATGAAAGCACCATTTCAACTTCCGAGGTTCCAATTCCGAATGCAATGGCACCGAATGCACCGTGCGTGGAAGTATGCGAATCACCGCAGACGATCGTCATTCCCGGTAATGTAATTCCGTTTTCCGGACCTACAACGTGTACAATCCCGTTTCTTGCATGGCCAAGGCCCCAGTGTGAAATGCCGTATTTGGCCGAGTTTGTTTCCAGTGCTTTCAGCTGATTGGCAGAAAGCGGGTCCTGAACAGGAAGATGCTGGTTAAGTGTCGGTGTATTATGATCGGCAGTGGCAAATGTACGTTCCGGGTACATGACACCGATATTCCTGCTTTCGAGTCCGAGGAAAGCCACCGGACTTGTTACTTCATGGATAAAATGACGGTCTATAAAAAACACATCCGGACCGTCTGCAATTTTACGGACAACGTGTGCATCCCACACTTTGTCAAAAAGGGTACTCGCTTGATTACTCATTTTTTATAAATTAAAAATTTCGCCTCTGCAATACTGGCTTCAAAGAAATGACTGTGTAAAATGCAATTTCCTTCAAGAAGAAATGACAATACAAAGTAGAGAAAATTAAAAGGAACAAGGATAACGTTAAAGGCTCAAAAAATAGCGATTCTGGTTTGGGCGTATACTTTGAACGGAAATCTTTATTGTTTCAGTTCGGTATGTTTTTTGGGCGTAATCCCGAATTTGTCTTTGTAGGTTTTAATAAAATGCGAAACACTTTCATAACCGATTTCCGTACTGATCTCCGAAACGTTTCTGGTACTGTTCCGCAGTAAAAAATCGGCATAATCAAGGCGTTTGTTTTTAAGCCATAAAGCCGGAGAAGTATTGAATTCATCCTGAAAATCCCTTTTAAAAGCGGACAGACTTCGCCCGGAAAGCCTTGCCAGTTCATTCAATGTAAGCGGCTTAAGGTAATAACTGTTCATCAGAAACGACAAGTCCACTTTTTCGCCTTTATACAGACTATACAGAATGGCACGCAGTTGTTTGGACTTGTCGAGTTCCAGCAAATGCAGAAGCAGTTCCTGAAATTTCAGCCGCAGAAAATGGTTTTTCAGCTCCGTTCTGGACCGAAAATACGGAAATACGGATTGGATGAATTTTTCAAAATTATCGTCTGATTTAAGCAGCAGAATCGGATTTTCAAAGATTGTAACCGCTTCATCCGGATTAAAAAGCTCGGGATGCAGGCTGACGAATTCTTTCAGCAGTTTCTCATCAAAGAAAAATACAAGACTTTTATAAGATTCATTGATGGATTCCGACATCAGGTAAAAACCCCTTTGGATAAACAGAATATCGCCTTTTTCCACATGAACTTCCTGCGTCGGGCTTGTAAAGCGCTTTTCCCCTTCCAGCACCACAATGACTGCATGTTCTTCAAAAAAAACGTCATACTTGGAAGGATATACTTCATTGCGGTATGCAACAAAAGTCATATCCTGAATTTTCAAGGATTCAAATTCCTGTGAGCTGATATCGGAAGGGACGCGAAGCAAGGCGATGAATTGAAATAATGGAGCTAATCGTTATTTTTTGAACAGATCGTCTATACTTAGCAAATAATGGAGCGTAATCCTTGGCTTGTTAAAAAATTCAGTTTCTCCGAAAACCGAATAAAAATTTGCCAAATGGCCAACTTCCAGATTTAAGCGGCGTTTGTAACTGATTCCTCCATGTACGCCCAGAAACATTGGCCGATAATTTCTAAATACACCGCTATAATTGAATCCAAGATAAGGCCTTATTATTCCCGAACCAATATAACTGCCAAGGCCGGCCTCAAACGTGTTTAATGTAAACTTTTCAGCATGTGTATTATCGTATCGAATGACAAGTCCCGGCGTCATAAAATAATTCAGTCGGAAATACCGGTTTTGAAACCTTCTCGGCAACGTTATTCTCAGGCCAAATCCATACGTAAACTTATTCTTCATATTCAGAAGAGACGAATTCCAGTTTTCGCTTCCCAAATTTATATCCAGATCGTATACAACTTTATCGTCCGCTGAAACATTGACTTTTATTTCACCTGTCAATGACTGATTATACTGTTCAATATACTTTTTTATACTCTTTTTCTGGTAATCAGGAACGGGTACTTTAAAAGTTTCTGAATCGTAAGTGATACTTTGCAGCTGCCTTTTATAATCATCATATACCAGCAAATATTTCTTGTTATTTACTTCCTTATAAAACGGATAATTGTAAAGTTCAGTTAGCTGATTATCTTTCTCAACAAAAAAGCGGGACTCTTCTGTAAGATCGACATATTCATATAAAGATGCTTTTTCTCCGGCTACAATTTTCTGCAAAAAGATATGAACAGAATCTTTGGCAACCATGGACGGAGCCGTCTTATAAATTTGCGCCAGCGTAATATCACGGATTCCGATTTTCTTGCTCCTGTAATTTGCCTTATTAAGAGGAATACAAAATGCAGCTATTTGCTTGGCCGAATATGGCTCTTCGATGGAATCATCTTTCTTTTTAAACAAAATTTTGGTCGGACTTGAAGTCCAGCCTTCATCTCTGACTGATCCGAAAATCGTATCATTTTGAGTGGTTACTATATAACCTTCCAGTAATTTTCCCTGCCCATTTGCATTGGATATGGTAAAAGCAAAGAAAACAGATGAAAAAATTGCAGTTAGTAAAAACGTAACGCGAGTAAAATTAAATAGCATAATGAAAGTGTATGATGAATAATAAAACTTGAATTTGGCAGATTGTAAATCTTTTCATTTTATAGTTACGGCATGCTCTTTGAAAACATGTCATATTCTGAATTTAAGAGATTCAAATTCCTGTGAACTGATATCGGACGGAATGCGAAGCAAGGTAATTGTTAGGACTGTTTTTCTTTTTCAATAATGTAATCAATCCATTCTTTGGCAAGAGGAATATTGTTTTGAATAACATCCCAAACAATGGCATAATCGACCTGAAAATACTGATGAATCAAAACATCTCTGAGTCCGGTCAGCCGCGCCAGTCAACTTCATTATACTTATAACGTATTTCGTCCGGAAATTTTTAGCTGCTTCGCCAATGATTTCGATGCTTCTTAAATATGCTCGGCTGATTAAATCATCATCCATAAACTTTTCGAAAGAAACATTGGATGAATGTATTACAAGAAAATTCAGTTTTTTCTGAATATGTTCCAGAAATTCAATCGTTGAAGGAGACATATTCTATATCTTTTTTCGCTTCGCGCTGTACAAACGAAGCCATTCCTTCCCAGGTTAGTAAATCAACTTTCTTATGCAGTATTTCTTCTAACAAATCCGCTAAACTCAGTAAGTTCCGATACGTTTTCATTCCAGCTTTAAATTCTACAACCAAGTCAATATCACTGGTTTCCTTTTGTTCTCCACGTGCAAATGATCCGAACAAACCTAATCGCTCCGCACCCAGACTCTGAATTGCTGACTGTTGATTTTTTATTAGCTGGAAAATTTCTTGCTTGTTCTGAATCATAAACTGGAATATGAATACAAATCAAAGGAATTATAAATATAACTGGTTTGGTTTCTATAAAGAATGAACCCGCATTTATACAACTATATTATAACACATATCAACTGTTTTTTACACCATAAACTGAAACAAATCCGGCTGATCGTTCAGGTATTCGTAAACAATGCGGTTTTCATCCATTCTTTCAATTAATGGAGCAAAATCTTCGCGGTTTTTCAGTTCAATGCCAACTAACGCAGGGCCTTGTTCCCGGTTTGTTTTCTTCACATATTCAAAACGGGCAATGTCGTCATTTGGGCCCAATACGTTCAGAAATTCACGAAATGCACCCGAACGCTGCGGAAATCGGATGATGAAATAATGTTTCAGTCCTTCGTAAAGCAGTGAACGTTCCTTGATTTCTTCCGTACGCGTAATGTCATTGTTGCCTCCGCTGATCAATGCAACCACATTTTTTTCTTTGATTTCTTCTTTGATAAAATCAAGCGCTGCAACGGTCAGTGCGCCGGCCGGCTCCGCCACAATGGCTTCCTCGTTATAAAGCTGTAAAATAGAGGAACATACCTTGCCTTCCGGTACAAGCAGGATTTTATTCAGACTTTCGCGACACACTTCAAAGGTTATTTCTCCTACCCTTCCGACTGCGGCACCGTCCACAAATTTGTCGATCTGTTTCAATGTAACCACCTGTCCTTCACCAATGGAATTATACATCGTCGGCGAACCTTCGGGCTCTACTCCGATCAATTTTGTTTTGGGAGAAAGTTGCTTGAAAACGGTGGAAATCCCGGAAGCAAGTCCGCCGCCGCCAATGGCCATGAGCAGATAATCAATCTTGAAATCAGCATCCTTGAATATTTCCAGCCCAACGGTTCCTTGTCCTTCAATGACCTGCAGATCGTCAAAAGGATGAACAAAAATGGCGTTTGTAAGTGTCTGATACTCTTTTGAAGCATAATACGCATCGTCGTACGTATCACCGACCAGATGAATTTCAATCCATTCCTTTCCAAATAACCTTACTTGCTTTACTTTCTGCGCCGGCGTGGTCGTCGGCATGAAAATAGCGCCTTTTACTTCCATTTTCCGGCATGCATAAGCAACGCCCTGCGCATGGTTTCCTGCACTCGCACACACGACCCCGGCTTTTAGTTCTTCCGCAGACATGCTCGCCATTTTGTTATATGCCCCTCTGATTTTATAGGAACGAACCGTCTGAAGATCTTCTCTTTTCAGGTAAATATTGGCCTGATACTGTTCCGACAAATGGGCGTTGTAAAATATGGGCGTATGATTGATAACTCCGCGGAGCCTTTCGGCTGCAAGGAATATATTGTCTAAAGTCGGCGTCTGAAGTGAAGTATTCATGAGTAGGAAAGAAAAGAGCTTTACGAAATTCGTAAAGCCCGGTATTTTCTGATATATGCAAATGTAACGATTAGCTGCGTTCCGGACGTAAACCGCGCACGGTTGAGCCAGCCTGCCACATTTCCGATTCACGCAGTTCAGCCAGTTCTTCTTCCAGCTTCACGCGGTAGTCCGGTTGCGAATTACGTGTAATGGAGATTTTAGCCTGCTCGCCGCTTTTTACAGAGTTGTAAAGTTGTTCGAAAACAGGTTTTGTAGCATCACGGAAAGGTTTCCACCAGTCCAGTGCTCCGCGTTGTGCTGTTGTTGAACAGTTGGCGTACATCCAGTCCATTCCGTTTTCAGCAACAAGCGGCATCAAAGACTGCGTAAGCTCTTCCACTGTTTCGTTGAATGCCTCGGATGGAGAGTGTCCGTTGGAGCGAAGTACTTCATACTGTGCAGCGAAAATTCCCTGAATGGCACCCATAAGCGTTCCGCGCTCGCCGGTAAGGTCAGACGTTACTTCACGGTAGAAATCCGTTTCGAACAAATATCCTGAACCGACACCGATACCCATTGCAATGCATTTTTCACGCGCTTTTCCGGTTGCATCCTGGAAAACAGCAAAGGAAGAGTTCAATCCTTTTCCTTCTACAAACAGGCGGCGTAGTGAAGTTCCCGATCCTTTTGGTGCTACAAGATATACGTCTACGTCAGCAGGAGGAACAATTCCGGTCTGATCTTTATACGTTACACCAAAGCCGTGTGAGAAATACAATGATTTTCCGGCAGTTAAATTTGCTTTAACGGTTGGCCATAATTCAATCTGGGCGGCGTCCGAAAGCAGGTAGCAAATGATTGTTCCTTTTGCCAGTGCTTCTTCCAGTTCAAAAAGCGTTTCGCCAGGAACCCATCCGTCTGCAACGGCTTTGTCCCATGATTTGCCGCCTTTGCGTTGTCCAACGATCACGTTGAATCCGTTGTCACGCATGTTCAGGCTCTGGCCCGGACCTTGTACGCCGTAACCGATTACAGCTATGGTTTCATTAGAAAGTACTTCGCGTGCTTTTTCAAGAGGAAATTCTTCACGGGTTACTACTTCTTCTTCGACCCCGCCGAAATTTAATTTTGCCATTGATTATTGGATTGGATTAATTTGATTTACTACGAATTAAAAAACAATACTACTAAATAATTACAGGATTACTGATAATACTCCCACTCCGCCTCCGGAAGATAATCCACAAGCGTTTGCGGCGACTTGCTCACCGCAACCCTTCCCGATCTTACAAATTCCAGGATTTCATGCGGTTTGATATAATCAAAAAATTCAAAGATTTCTTCTTCTGTTCCCGTCTTCTGGATAATGACGTAAGTAAGGTGCCAGTACACAACCCATGCTTTATAAACCTTGTTGATGGTTTCAATGTCCAGCGGTTTTGCACCGATCGGCGTAGAAATCTTGAACAATGCGATTTCGTTGTAAACAATATCGTTGTTGAGATAACCGAACACGGCAAGCACTTCTATTACTTTCCGGATCTGGCGCACCAGCTTTTCGACTGCATCGCGGGATTCGTGACGGATCACAATCGTAAAGCGTGAAATTCCCTTTCGTTCGGTTTCGGAAACGGTAAGGCTTTCAATGTTAATGCGGCGGCGTGTCAGGATTGTTGTAATCTTATTCAGAATACCAATCGTGTTTTCAGTAAAGACACAAATCGTGTAAGTTGTCATGACTACTTCTATTTAAATCATTCTAATCTGATATCGGCCACGCAAGCTCCTGTCGGAACCATCGGGAACACATTTTCTTCTTTCTCAACAAGTACTTCCAGCAAGTAAGGCTTGTCGGAAGCAAGCATTTTGTCCAAAGAATCATTCAGGTTTTCTCTGGCACCGCACGTATGTCCGTCGATTCCGAAACCCTTTGCAATCGTTATGAAATCAGGATTCTGAAGTTCCACAAACGAATAGCGTTTCTGATGGAAAAGCTGCTGCCATTGTCTCACCATTCCCAAAAAGTTATTGTTCAGAATGATGATTTTAACCGGCAATCCGCTTTGCGCAATGGTTCCGAGCTCCTGAATGGTCATCTGGAAACAGCCGTCACCGATCATCGCCACCACTTCCCGGTCCGGCGCGCCTACTTTGGCACCAAATGCAGCCGGCAACGCATAGCCCATTGTTCCCAGACCGCCCGAAGTAATAAATGAATTCGGTTTTTTAAACTCATAATAACGTGCGGTCATCATCTGATGCTGGCCAACGTCCGCAACGATCACCGCTTCGCCTTTTGTCTTATTGGAAAGCATACGGATTACTTCAGCCATTTTTATCTTCTCCGTTGTAGGAGCAAGTTCCGGCTGCGTAATCTTTTCATTTTCTATGGCATCAAATTTCTTGAATTCGGCACGCCATGCTTCATGCCTGTTCTCGTTCAGAAGCGGCAGCAGCATTTCAAGTGCTTTTTTCGCATCGCCTACAACCGGTGCATCGGCCTTTACAATCTTGTCAATTTCAGCAGGATCAATTTCGATGTGAACGACTTTCGCCTGCTTTGCATAACGGCTCAGATCCCCGGTTACACGGTCGTCAAAGCGCATTCCAATGGCAATAATGACGTCGCATTGATTGGTAAGCACATTGGTTCCGTAGTTTCCGTGCATACCCAGCCAGCCTACATAGTTCGGATGATCAACAGAAACAGAAGATAAACCCAGTAATGTAGACGCTGCCGGAACATCCGTCTTTTCGATAAACGCCAGCAGTTCCTGTTCTGCATTGGCAATTTGTACGCCATGGCCGACAAACAGAAACGGACGTTTTGCGGCATTGATCAGTTTTGCGGCAGCTTCCACCTGATGCTGCTTCGGAGCAAGGCGCGGGCGATAGCTGATCAGGCTTTCGCATTTTTTGTAGGAATATGATTTCGACATCAGCTCCTGCTGCGCATTTTTGGTTATATCAATTAAAACAGGTCCCGGACGGCCGGATTTCGCGATATAAAATGCCTTGGCCATGATCTCGGGGATTTCATCAGCCCTTGTAATCTGGTAGTTCCATTTTGTGATCGGGATGGTTATACCAATTACATCCGTTTCCTGAAACGCATCGGTTCCCAGCAAATGCGCCGCAACCTGTCCGATCACGCATACCATAGGCGTGGAGTCGATGATGGCATCTGCAATTCCCGTTACCATATTGGTAGCGCCCGGTCCGGAAGTAACAAGACAAACACCTACTTTACCGGTCATTCTGGCAAAGCCTTCCGCCGCATGTGCAGCGCCCTGTTCGTGACGGACCAGAATATGATTGATTTGATCCTGATAATCATAAATGGCGTCGTAAACCGGCATAATGGCTCCTCCGGGATAGCCGAAGATCGTTTCCACATCTTCCTCAATCAACGACCGGATCAGCGCATGCGAACCGTTGATAAGTTCAGGTTTGTCAATCGAAACCTTGGGCTCAGCGACCAGTACTGTTTGTGTTTGATTTTCATTGAATTCCATGACCTGTCTATTTATTTAGTCCGATGAATTTTCTGGATTTTGTATTGTCAGCTGCTGCTATGCCTCGTCTGTAACGCAGCCTTCACTCGCCGACTTTACGGTTCTGATATATCTTCCCAGCATTCCTTTTGTAAACCGTGGTGCAGGCTGCACCCATGCTGCTTTGCGTGAAGCCATTTCTTCGTCCGTGATATGCAAGGTAAGCTGGCGGGTATTTGCATCAATGCTGATTCTGTCGCCGTCTTTTACCAAAGCAATCGGGCCGCCGTCAAAAGCTTCCGGTGTAATATGTCCTACAACAAAACCGTGCGTTCCGCCTGAAAAACGGCCGTCTGTGATCAATGCGATTTTGTCTCCCAAACCTGCACCGATCACGGCAGAAGTCGGTTTCAGCATTTCCGACATGCCCGGGCCACCTTTTGGGCCCGAATTGCGGATTACAACAACGTGTCCGGGCTTGATTTCGCCATTTGCCAAAGCAGAAATAATTTCCGATTCGTGCTCGCATATTTTGGCTTCGCCGCTGAACGTCATGCCTTCTTTGCCGGTTATCTTGGCAACTGCACCCGTAGGCGCCAGGTTTCCGTACATAACCTGTATATGTCCGCTTGATTTCATTGGCTCTTCAAGTGGAAATACAATCTTCTGTGTTTCGAAATTCAGATCAGGTGCTTCCGCAAGGTCTTCAGCCAGTGTTCTGCCTGTTACCGTTACACAGTCTCCGTGAATCAGACCTTTGGAATACAGGTATTTCATCACAGCCGGAACGCCGCCGATTCCAAGCAGATCTTCCATATAGTATTTTCCGCTCGGCTTCAGATCCGCAATAAACGGAGTGCGGTCGGAAATTTCCTGAATGTCATCCAATGTCAGCGAAAGACCTGCCGAACGTGCAATTGCAAGGAAATGCAGTGCCGCATTCGTAGAACCGCCCAATGCCATAACCAAGGTCAAAGCGTTTTCAAGCGACTTTTTGGTGATGATATCCTTTGGCGTTATGTTCAGTTCCAGCAATTTTTTCATTGCGGTTCCTATTTTCTTGCATTCTTCCTGCTTGCCTTCATGCGTGGCCGGATAAGAGCTGCTGAAAGGCAAACTCAATCCCATCGCTTCTATGGATGCAGCCATTGTATTGGCCGTATACATGCCGCCGCAGGCACCTTGACCCGGAATCGAGTTCTGGATTACGCCTTTAAAATCTTCGTCTGAAATGTTGTTCGCAAACTTTTTACCCAATGCTTCAAATGCGGAAACAATATCCAGTTTCTGACCTTTGTAATGCCCTGAACGGATGGTTCCGCCATACACCATAATAGCAGGTCTGTCGAGCCTGGCCATGGCCATAACGGCTCCGGGCATGTTTTTATCACAACCTACAACGGCAATCACACCGTCATACCATTGGGCAGAAACTACAGTTTCAATTGAATCGGCAATAATATCGCGGCTTGGCAATGAGTAACGCATCCCGTCGTTGCCGTTTGTCATTCCGTCCGAAACACCGATTGTGTTGAAGATCAGACCGACCATGTCATTGGCCGTTACACCTTGCTTTACATAAACAGAAAGTCCGTTCAGGTGCATGTTGCAAGGATTTCCTTCGTAGCCCGTGCTGGCAATTCCGATTTGCGGCTTGGCAAGATCTTCTTCTTTCAGTCCGATGCCGTAAAGCATTGCCTGTGCGGCAGGATTTGTAACTTCCTGAGTAAGGGTTTTTGAAAATTTGTTCAGTTCAGTCGCCATTGGTGAATTTTTGTTATAAATAAAAACACCTCACTCTGTGCTGTGAGTGAGGTGTCAGATATATGCTGTCGTCTCACTCACGCCTTGGGCGTGACCAAAATGGATAAGAGCGTAATTGCAAACAGTTTCATAAGAATTATACTAGCAGTTAATAGCGGAATACTAAATTGCAGCGAAATTTCGCTAACTGTTAGTATTTGATACAAATTAGAAGGGTATCTTTTTATTTTCCAAACATTGACATGATTATTTGCTAATATTCTATGATAAATACCAAACTTATCTTTGGTAAAGAATAGTAATAGGAAAACATTTAATTTTGATTTATTAAAATCGCCATTCAAATGATGACAACAGAATCGCCTTCCAGTTATAATGATCTGGAAAAAATGAATATCAATGCTATTTTGACTTCTATCAATAAAGAAGACCAGACAGTACCGGATGCTGTTCAGAAAGCCATTCCGCAGATCGAAGCACTGGTTTCGCAGATTGTTCCGCGTATGCAGAAAGGCGGCCGGCTGTTTTATATCGGCGCAGGAACCAGCGGAAGGCTCGGCGTCGTGGATGCTTCCGAATGCCCGCCTACTTTTGGTGTTCCTTTTGATCTGGTTGTTGGAATTATAGCAGGCGGCGATACGGCCATTCGAAAAGCGGTAGAAAATGCAGAGGATGACTGGAATCAGGCGTGGATTGATCTTGCCAGTTATCAGCCTGATGAAAATGATACATTGATCGGTATAGCAGCCTCAGGAAGAACGCCCTATGTAATCGGCGGATTGAATGAAGCCCGCAAAGCAGGCCTGCTCACCGGGTGCGTTGTATGCAATGACGGTTCAGCAGTGGCAAAAGCATCGGAATTTCCGGTGGAAGTCGTTGTGGGCCCGGAATTTCTGACTGGGAGTACGCGGATGAAAGCCGGAACAGCCCAGAAACTGGTACTGAATATGATTTCAACAGCAGTGATGATCCGCCTTGGGAAGGTAAAAGGCAATAAAATGGTCGATATGCAGCTGACAAACGAAAAACTTGTAAACCGGGCCTTGAAAATGATTATCGATGAAATAAACGTGTCACCGGAAAAAGCGCAAGCACTCTTGAACGAACACGGAAGCGTACGGGCGTCCATTGAAGCATACGAAAAACAGATTTAAATGCTTAATGTAAATAATGAAAAGTAAAAAGGGATGAAATCAGAACATTGCTGCTGATCTTCATCCCTTTTTATTTAACAACTGGACTGACTAGATATCGGAATATTCAGCCGGATGTAAAAAAAGCGTTACATTTTTTGAAACATTGTTTTGGTATTCAGGCATGGACTTTACTTTCCCCCATTGCGCATCGTCACCAAATGATTTCCAGTGTGCATCGCGGGAAGCCTTGTCCGAAAATGTGGTCATGTACATCAGGTTCGGCATGGTTGCGCCGGCAATAACTTCTGCATAAAACACGGCATTGAAACCCAGACGGTCAAAGATACCCACTTCATCGCCATCATTGAACATTTTCACTTTATTGCGGTAAATCTTTTCCGTATGGCCTTCATAACTTCTCAGCTCGTAAATACGCTCGCTTTTCGGTGATGTCAGGTTCGGTTTTTTCATCATGGGCGCTTTTTCAAAAGCCTGCAGAATCGTTGATTTAATGCGTACGTAAGGCGGATTTTTGTACTCGGCATCAATGTAATCCTTTCCGGCTGAAAGGTAAGCCGCATCTTTTTCCAATGTTTTCGGAAGTGACACAAGCTGATCAAGTGATTTCAAAGGCGTAAAAACGTAAATCAGTTTTCCTGCGGATGTATCCGATTCAACGGGCATAAAAACACCGATATTTTTGATACCTACACGGTGCATGGCAGGAATGTAGGCATCTTTTAAATAGCTTTCTACACGTGCAAGTTGTTCCGGCCCTTTCAGCTGGTACATTTTTATTTCATAATACTCTCTTTTTGGCTTCGCTGCAACGGCATTTAAGGTGACCGCTAAAAAGAAAAGTGTAACGATAAGGTTTAGTTTGGGAAACTTAATCATGGAAATCAACAAATTATACATTATGGATAGTTTTTGAAATAAACAAAGACATTTGAACGGCTCGTTTACCCAAAAAAATCATACCTAAATTCATTGAACTGATTAAGCTCAGAACTTCGGACAGGAAAGCTGTCTCTTGCTGCTCTTGTGGCGTTTGGGTTTGGGATCAAGCGGAGCAAACACGTACGACAAGGAAATTTCATGCGCGCCGCCGCTGCTTGCGCCCAAAGTTGAAATCGTCAGGTCATAACTGTAACCGATTGAAAACTTATCCTGTCGGAAACCGGCAAGAAAGACCAGCGATTCGTGATTGTTTATGTTTTGCTCATATTTTTTAAAAGGAATACCGCGATACCATGCGCCTAGAACCAGCGGTTCAATGGTTACGTACATGCCGGCATCAAACTGATCGTATTTGCCCTGCTTTTTGTACATGATTGCAGGTGAAATCGTTTTTTCCTTGTCAATTTCATCACCCAGAAAAGTATAACCGGCAAATGGAATCCTCAAACCGGCCTGCAGACTGGCTTTTACCGGCAAACGCGCTTCGGACAAAGATGAAAAAGCCTGATTTGGCCGGTTTAAATGATGTGCTGAAACCCCGGCCCAGTACCAATCCGAATACAGCATTGCACCTGTTCCGAAGTCTGCATAAAAAACATTGGGGCCTCCTTGCGCAAACGGATCTTCGGAAGGATTTCCGGTAAGTCCGCCGTTGTCATACTGATCGCCGAACGTCAGCCCGAAATAATCGAGTGTGCGGGAAGCAAACCCACCCTGAATGCCGAGCCGCAAAGATGTCAGTTCGTTCAGCTGAATCTGATAGGAATATTGCAAGGCCAAGTCCGTTGATTTCAGGTTTCCCAAACCTTGGCTGTCCATGGTTACAAGCACGCCGAGCCCGCTGTTGTAATTGGGAAGAAATACATCTGCGCCAAACGTCGTTGTTACAAAATTCGCTGAAAGTGACGGCCACTGGTTCCGGTAATTGATCGTAGCTCGCGGTGCCAATGCACCGCCCGCCAATGCAGGATTAAGGTAAAGCGGATTGGCGTAAAATTGGGAAAACTGCGGGTCCTGACTCCAACCTTTCAGGCCGGACAGTGTCAGTATAAACAGGAAAAGTAAACGCTTGGTCATAAATTTTTATGGAATACCGCACTTCAAAAGCGGTTAGATAACAGGCAAAAAACAATTACAAAATTAAATTCACAAAATATCATCAAATTGCGTATCGATATTCAAATTAGAGTGCTTTTAACGACATTACCGCACAAAATTTTAATATTTTATTTTCGTTAGTAATGTCGGGTAAGCTGAATATCAAATGTGGTGGACAGGGGTGTTTGAACAAGTAACGAAACATGGGGCGATTTTATAATAAGTACAAACAAATATTTTATTCCGCTTTCTTTCTTTTATTGCTTTCAGCAGTATCAGTAAAAGCACAGGTTCCGTTTCTTGTAGAAGGTCAGTGCATGCAGAATCCGGATTGCCAGGCCGACTCGACTTCTTTCAGGGATACGCTGAGTACAGCCGTTGCGTGGCAATGGAGTTTCGGAGAAGGCGGCGCTACGGATACACGCCGCAATGCGCAGCATTCCTATCTTGCACCGGGATCATTTACAATAACACTTACGCGTACACTAGCTGGCGGAGGTACAGAAATAGTTTCAAAAGTTGTACAAATCGGTGAACTGCCGCCTTCATTTCAGGAATGGAAAACGGATACGACGATTTGCCCCGGCGATACGCTTATTCTGGACCCTTACCCGAACGGAGCACCTCCGGGCGCAAAATTTGTCTGGTACCCAAAAGGCGACACGACACAAACGCTGAATGTGGACAGTTCGGGCTGTTATTCCGTAGAAGTGATTTTACCAAATGGCTGTAAAATACAGGATCGTGTGAATGTCAAAATCTGTATGGAACCGGCCAATCAGGAAGGTGCCAAATGGTTTTTCGGCGGAAATGCAGGTCTTGATTTTTCGAACAGCCCGCCAACGCCGATAACAGACGGAAAGCTGAACACACCTGAAGGAACGTCGGCCATTGCCAACTCCAAAGGTCAGCTGCTGTTTTACTCTGACGGGATTACAGTTTGGAACAAGAACGGGGATGTCATGCCGTGCTTTTCACCGGGGAATTGCGCGCCGTTGAAAGGAAGCCCGAATTCCACGCAATCCGTTCTCATTGTGCCGCAACCGACCTGTAAAGGCTGCGAGTATTTATTCAATGTTTTTACAACTTCAGATATCAACGGCGAAAAGCTTCTGACGGTAAGTGTTGTCGATATGCGAAGAAACAATGGCCTCGGCGCTATTATTGAACAAAATACAACCTTGCAGCAGCCTACAACCGAACGGATCGTTTCAGCCCGTAACGATCGCGACAGTACTTACTGGGTTATTTCTCATGATTACGGGACCAATAAATTCCGGATTTTTCATGCAACAACAGGCGGACTAGTGGAAACAAGCGCACCGGAACTGGGTATGCCGCACGATACGCCGACCGAAGCCGAAGGCTACATGAAATTTTCCTCTCCGGACAGTACGACCGGCCAGCGCAGACTGGCTGTGATTGTGCCCGGACCGCCTCAGAATTATGTAGAGCTTTTTAGTTTCAACGATTCGACGGGCGTTCTCACTTATGACAAAACCATTGATCTCGGGCCTGCGCCACCTACGGCATACGGTATTGAATTTTCACCAAGCGGTGAAAAAATGTATATTTCTTTTAAAGGCGGAAACGGAGCAAGTTCTTATTTAAAGCAATTTGACCTTACTCTGCCCGACAGCCTTCTGGAAGAAACGGCCATCACCATTGACAGTTCGGCCACCCGTAATTTCGGTGCGCTGCAGTTTGCTCCCGACGGTAAAATTTACATGGCCATTGAAGGAAGCGAGTATCTGGCCGTTATTGGCGAGCCGGAAGGAAATTCACTGACCGGCGTGGATTACGAAAGAGACGGCGTTAATCTGGGCGGGAAAGTCAGTAAGCTGGGTTTGCCGAATATGGTTCAGGATTTTACGCAGGAATCGTCCGGACCCGGTTTTGAAGCGGATGGATTTTGTACCAATGAACCGACGACATTCCAGGCCAGCCCCATTTGTGACCCGATAGAAGATTCGTATCAATGGGATTTTCTTGGAAACGGCAATTTTACCGCTCCTTCCAAAGAGCAAAAGGCTACTTATACTTATTCTGAACCGGGAACGTACATGGTTGCGCTGCGGGCAAGCAACAAGTGCAAGGATACGACGATTGTTCAGGAAGTAACCATTTATGAAACGCCGCCGCAGATTAATCTGGGCGCGGATAAAGATACCTGCGGCAATTTTGTTCCGCTGGACATGAATGTGCAGGCCGAGGTTTATGCCTGGATCCATCGCGGAAGGGTTGTAGGAAGGCAGAAGACCTACAATGCAGTAGCAACAGGAAGATACATTGCAGTGGCGTTCAATGGTCCGGAAGGCGAATGTTTTTCAGCCGATACCATTGAAATAACACTCCGCAAGCCACCTGCATTTTCAATTGGGCCGGATACAACCTTGTGCCGCGACAGCTCCATACTCTTGTCCGTACAAAGTGAAAGATGGATTGAGTTCAACTGGAGTACTGGCGAACAGACCAGAGGTATCACAGTTGGCCAGCCCGGCTCCTACTTTGTCATTGTCAAAGACAGAAATGATTGCTTCAATTCCGACACGATTCAGGTTGGTGAACTGCCTTCGCCGATCATTAACCTTGCGCCCGAATATGCCATCTGTATTCCGGACGGACAATCCGTTGTGCTGGACGCCAATGGTCAGGGGCCATTATCCTATAACTGGCCGCATTCCGGAGACACAACGCGAACGGTCCTTGTAAATCAGGAAGGTACTTATACCGTAGAGGCAACTAATAAAGAAGGCTGCGTTGCCCAACAGACAACCAATGTCATTGACAGATGTGAACCGCGGTTTTTTATTCCGGATGCATTTACGCCGGACGGAGAAGGCCATAACGAAATTCTGGAAATTTTCGGAGCTTATTATACCAATTTCTCGATCCGGATTTATAACCGCTGGGGAGAAGTCATTTATGCTACAAACAACATTGAAGACCGCTGGGACGGGACTTACAAAGGTGTGAAAGTACAGCCGGGAAGTTACCCGTATGTGCTTTCATATGAAAGCCAGTACTACCCGGAACGCGCTCCTTATGTAAAGCGCGGCTCTGTAATGATCATTCGCTGATCCTTCTTTTTACGGATAAAATTCGTTATTTTTGATTAAAATCATTTCGGTATTTGCAGCTTGAAAGCTGCAAATACCTGTTAATTTTTACAAACTATTATGCGCCAGGATTATCTGTCCGGAGATAAAGAACAGCTTTCCAACACGGAAAAGGAAATCGAACGTGCATTGCGTCCGCTGACCTTTGATGATTTTACAGGACAGGACAAAATTCTTGAAAACCTGAAAATATTCGTTCAGGCTGCACGCCAGCGCGGTGATGCGCTGGATCATGTTTTGCTGCACGGCCCTCCAGGGCTGGGAAAAACAACTTTATCCAACATCGTAGCCAATGAACTCGGTGCAGGAATAAAAATTACTTCCGGCCCGGTTCTGGATAAACCAAGCGATCTTGCGGGTCTGCTGACCAATTTGCAGGAGCACGACGTCCTTTTTATAGATGAAATCCACCGCCTGAATCCCATTGTGGAGGAATATCTCTATTCAGCCATGGAGGATTATAAAATTGATATCATGCTCGACAGCGGGCCCAATGCGCGCAGCATTCAGATCGGTCTGAACCCGTTTACGCTTATAGGCGCTACTACGCGTGCAGGTATGCTGACTTCGCCATTGCGTGCCAGATTCGGCATTAATGCCCGTCTTGAATATTATGATGCTGAGCTTCTGGCAACTATTCTAAGACGTTCGGCGGCTATTCTGGGAACGCCGCTGGACGAAGATGCAGCTTATGAAATCGCTCGCCGAAGCCGTGGTACGCCGAGGATTGCCAATAACTTGCTTCGCCGCACACGTGATTTTGCACAGGTGAAAGGAAATGGAAAAATCACCGTTGCGATTGCTGAAATGGCTTTGCAGGCACTGGACGTTGACCAGAATGGTCTGGATGAAATGGATAACCGGATTTTAAGCACAATCATAGAAAAGTTCAAAGGCGGCCCTGTCGGAATTTCCACCATTGCGACGGCTTGCGGAGAAGAAGCAGAAACCATTGAAGAAGTATATGAGCCGTTTCTGATCAAGGAAGGCTATATGAAACGAACTTCGCGCGGCCGGGAAGTTACCGAGAAGGCTTTCAAGCACTTAGGAATACTTCCGCGCCATCGTTCCGGAGAATTGTTTTAGCAAAAAAATACAATCTTGTTTTAAGAATTAAATGTATATTAACAATTGATGTAGTACTTTTGCGGTAAAATTTACTGTAACTGCCTCTATGATTGAAGTATTTGTTTCTGAAAAGTTAGTAGTGAGAGTGCCTTGTGCTGTGATTGAACATGAAGGAAAAATACTGGCAGGTCAGCGTAGCGCAGCATTATCGTTCCCGCTCCAATGGGAATTTCCAGGCGGCAAGCTGGAAAAAGGAGAAACTGACGAAGAAGGTCTTATCCGTGAAATCAGGGAAGAACTGGATGTAGAAATCGAAATCATTCACAAGCTCCCGGTTACGGTGAAGGATCAGGGCTGGCGTGAAATCGTTCTTGTCCCATTCGTATGCAGGCTCCGCTCTCATGTAATTACGTTAACCGAACACGAGCAGGTTCTCTGGCTAAATCCCGAAGAACTGCCTTCCATTGACTGGACAGAAGGAGATCTGAATATCATTCAGAATTATTACGATTACTTATCGATCAAATTGTAATCTTTTTCCTTTTCCTGCTTCATCAAACATGCCGTTTTCAAATACGAGATTACCTGAAACGAAAGTATGCGTAACGGCAGACTGGAAGTTGGTTCCTTCAAACGGAGACCAGCCGCATTTGGAATAAATGTTGGACGTTTCCACTTTTGTCGCTGCATTGGTATCCACCAGAATCAGATCGGCCCAGTATCCTTCTCTCAAATAACCCCGGTCTTTGATCTGAAAACAGTCTGCAACGGCGTGGCTCATTTTTTCTACAACCCTTTCTAAAGAAATTTTTCCTGTTTTACTTAATTCCAGCATCACATTCAATGTATGCTGCACAAGCGGCAGTCCGGAAGGTGCCTGCCAGTAAGGCTGTGCTTTTTCCGCAATCGTATGCGGTGCATGATCCGTAGCAATTACATCAATGCGATTGTCCAGAACAGCCTGCAGAATAGCTTCTTTGTGATGCGGTGCCTTGATTGCCGGATTGCATTTTATTTTATTGCCCAAACTGTGATAATCCTCTGCATCGAACCATAAATGGTGCACGCAGGCTTCGGCCGTTACCAATTTCGGATTCCCGTCGGACAAAAGAATTTTGCCGTCTTTTCTAATTCCCGGCTCAAACAGGAATACTTCGTCACCTGTTGAAATATGCAGGATATGCAGTCTTGTATTATGCTTGTGCGCCAGTGAGGTTGCAAAGGAAGATGATTTAAGACAGGCTTCCTCATTCCGGATCAGTGCATGAATGTTGTAAGGAACATTCTCGCCGTATTTGCCTTTAAAAAATTCCATACGCTGCCGTACAGTCGGCTCGTCTTCACAATGCGTTGCAATGATGCATGGCGCATTTGCAAATAACTTTTCCAGAACCTGCGGCGCATCCACGAGCATATTTCCCGTTGAAGACCCCATGAAGATCTTGATGCCGCAGACTTCCGCCGGATTCGTACGCATTACTTCGTCGTAATTGTCATTGGAAGCACCCATAAAAAAGGAGTAATTGGCGAACGACGTTTCAGAAGCAATCTGGTACTTATCTTCCAGCAGTTGCTGTGTCAGCGTGTTCGGAACGGTATTCGGCATTTCCATGAAAGAAGTTACACCGCCTGCAACTGCCGCTTTCGATTCCGTATGAATATCGGCTTTATACGTTAATCCGGGTTCCCTGAAATGCACCTGATCGTCAATAATGCCGGGCATCAGGTATTTGCCGCCAGCATCAATGACGCGGTCAGCCTCTGAATGCTGCAGATCTTTTCCGATCCTTTCGATGTGACCATTCCGGATTAATACGTCAGATTCCTGAATAGTGTTTTCATTTACTACAAGTGCATTAACGATCAGCGTTGTCATTCCCGATTATTTTTTCTGTAAAGGTATTGAGTCGCCTCGAAATTCATTCATAGATATTACTAAATATGCGCATTAAGGACATTTTGCACGATTTTGTTGATTTGATATTTCCGAAAAACTGCGAAGCCTGTCACAACGGACTCATTGGAAATGAAGAAACTAAATGTACTTCCTGCCGGATTTTACTTCCCAGAATTGAAGCTGACGGACTAAACAGCGAAGCTATGAATTTCAAATTTGCAGGCACTCCGGAAATTGTTTCAACACATTCCTTTTTGTTATTTACCAAAAAAGGCAAAGTTCAGCAATTGCTTCATGCGCTGAAATACAAGGGCGTCAAGGAAGTTGGCTTGATGCTGGGATTTATGTTCGGGCAAGAAATGGCAGCTTCCGGCATACTTCCCCCGGCAGAACTGATTATCAGCGTGCCATTGCATGAAAAGAAGAAGAAAAGCAGAGGCTATAACCAAAGTGACTTGCTTGCAGAAGGATTTTCCAATGCAACCGGCATTCCATGGTCCGGAACAATACTGAGCCGCACAAGGCATACGGCCACTCAAACCGGAAAGTCAAAAACGGAAAGGCGTGAAAATGTGAAAGGTGTATTTTCAGTCAAAACAGAAATAACAGTCCAAAGCGTAATTATTATGGACGATGTTCTGACAACAGGCGCAACGCTGGAAGAATGCGTCCATGCATTGAAAACTGCCGGATGCATGGAATTCTATATTCTTACCATTGCACTGGCAAAACACTGAAATAAAAAAAGCCGCTGCCCGAACGGACAACGGCTTCAATAATAATATATGCTGTTATTCTTTGTGACTTCCGGTCGCGATCATGGCACAACGGAAACCAACCATAGCTGTTGCAGAATCCTGATCCATGTAACGACGTGTTCCGGGAGACAACCAGTAAGCAACATCCGCCCAGGAACCGCCTTTGTAAACTCTCAGGTTATCGGTTACAAGCGAATTGTTGTTTTTGGTATCATAACTTTTTGCTTCATCCTGATATCCGTCACGACGGAAAGAGTTCAGGTCATTTACGTCATTGTTTGAAAGCGGACGATAAACGTCATATACCCATTCGCTAACGTTTCCAGCCATGTCATAAAGACCATTGTCATTGGCCGGATATGAACGTATTTCCTGTGTAATAATAGCGCCGTCATTGGATTTTCCTGCAATACCCGCGTAATCACCAGGACCACGTTTGAAGTTGGCAAGCATGGTGCCCTGTTTACGGCCACGCGGCTGGCGCATGGTTGAGCCGTCCCAGGGATAAATTCTTGAGTTGGACTGATTTTCATCCGAATACTGCGTTCCGATCATCGCAATGGCAGCGTATTCAAATTCTGCTTCCGTCGGAAGGCGGTATGGAGGCATTACGTATCCGCTTTCAATTCTAAGCTGAGGAGCAGCTTGTGTAGTTGCAACCGCTTCTGCCTGAGCAGCTTCTTTTTTCTTTTTACCAAAAGACAATCCTCTTTTCTTTCCTCCGGCCGCTGCCGCCGCACCTGCTGTATTATTAGCCTGGCTTACTGCCGCAGTACGCCATTCGCAATAATCATTGGCCTGAACCCATGATACGCCCACAACCGGATACAAACGGAAACCGGGATGACGAAGGTACATGGTGACATAGGAATCGTTAAAAGACAATTCATTGAACCATACGTTGGTATCGGGAAGAGCCTTGTTGTAAAATTCTTCGGAAGAATCGCGCTGAACCGCATTCAGGTATTCCAGATAGTGAACGTTGGCTACTTCGGTCTGATCCATGTAAAAAGACTGAATACTTACCGTTCTTTTTGGATTATCCCTTCTGCTCATTACATCTTCTTCCAGAGAACCCATTGTAAACCGGCCTCCTTCAATATAAACAAGGTCAGGACCGGCAGGCAATGCTTTGTACTGTTTTACCTCAAAGCCGTCTTTACCATTGTAAGCCAATCCTGTTTTGGAACTGGTTTTACCTGGTTTAAGGCTCGTCGGTTTCTTGTTTTTACTACATGAAGTAGCCGCTAATAACACAATCAGAACCAACGCGATCGACCGGATACCCATCTTTTGCATGCAAATCATTGCTTTAAAGTAACTTAAGTGTTTTGGTATTTTAATAGTATGCGAATCCGCAAATGTATGAAATGAATCGAAATTATAATTTATAAATCAATTATTGATCATTTCCATCAAAATATTTCTGGCCTGATCAATGCTTTTTACTTCTTCACAAATCAACATCAATTTGCCTTTCTGATCTTTTAAAGCGATCTTTTTCGGATGTTTTTTAATGTAATCAATGACTTGTCCGAACTTAGGCGATTGAAAGAATGCATCGTTCTGCGAAGTAACGAAGTAGCCTTTCATCGTATTGTTTTTCAGCGTCAATTTTTCAAAATGCATACGTTCAGCTTCCCAGCGCAACCGCACCGTTCTGAGAAGATCTTCCACTTCATGCGGAACGGGACCAAAACGGTCCAGAATCTCCTGCTCGAATTTGCTCAGCTCTTCTTCATTTTCCACATTGTCAAGGCGGGTATATAACGACAGTCTTTCCGAAATATTTTTAACATAATCGTCCGGAATCAAAGTTGTAAAATCCGTTTCGATCTGACAATCCGGAACCAGTTTCTGAGGCAAGCCGAGTGCCGTTGAAAAGAGGTCTTTAAACTCGTTATTTTTTAATTCGCTAACGGCTTCGTCCAGCATTTTGTGATATAACTCGTAACCAAGATCGTTTACAAAACCGCTTTGCTCGGCTCCAAGCAGGTTTCCGGCACCGCGGATATCCAGATCCCGCATGGCTACTTTAAAGCCGTCGCCAAGTTCTGAAAATTCTTCCAGCGTCTGTAACCGCTTGCGCGAATCGCTTGCCAGCGTGGATACCGAAGGCGTCAACAAATAACAGAATGCTTTCCGGTTGGAACGGCCAACGCGGCCACGCATCTGATGCAGATCGGATAAACCGAACATATGCGCCGAATTAATGATGATCGTATTTGCATTAGCAATATCAATTCCGGACTCAATAATATTGGTCGAAACCAGCACATCGTATTCGCCTTCAATGAAATTGACCATGACTTTTTCCAGCTTGTCGCCGTCCATTTGCCCGTGTGCAACACCAATTCGTACATCGGGCACCAGGCGCAGGATGATATTGGCGATGGATTCAATGTCATTGACCCGGTTATGAACAAAAAATACCTGTCCGCCGCGCTGTACTTCAAAGCTGATCGCATCGCGGATGAATTCCTCGCTGAACGTATGCACTTCCGTTGTTACCGGCTGACGGTTAGGCGGAGGCGTAGCAATGACGGAAAGATCCCTTGCACCCATCAAAGAAAAATGCAGCGTTCTTGGAATCGGCGTAGCCGTCAGTGTGAGCACGTCCACGTTTACGCGCATTTCTTTCAGGCGGTCTTTGGCCTTCACACCGAATTTCTGTTCTTCATCGACAATCAAAAGCCCCAAATCCTTGAACTTGACGTCTTTGTTCAGAATCCGGTGCGTTCCGATCAGAATGTCGATTTTTCCTTCTTCGGCTTCTTTCAGAGTTTCCTTGATCTGCTTCGCAGATTTGAACCGGTTGATATAACCAACCTTTGCAGGAAAATCGCTCAGACGCTCGCTGAATGTTTTGAAATGCTGCATGGCCAGGATTGTCGTCGGCACGAGCACGGCAACCTGTTTGCTGTCACAAACCGCCTTGAATGCAGCGCGAATCGCTATTTCCGTTTTACCAAAACCGACATCGCCACAAACGAGCCGGTCCATTGGATGCGCTTTTTCCATATCTTCTTTCACATTGGAAGTTGCCGTGGCCTGGTCGGGCGTATCTTCATATAAAAAGGAGGATTCCAGTTCGGCCTGCATGTAATTGTCGGGAGAAAACGGGAAGCCAGGTGCCTGCCGGCGTTTGGCATACAAGGCAATCAGCTCGTGCGCAATGTCTTTGAGCTGCTTCTTTACCCTGGACTTTTTAGCTTCCCACTCGCCTGAACCGAGTTTGCTCATAGCAGGCGGTGTGCCTTCTTTTCCCGTATATTTGGCGATTTTATGCAGGTTATGCACACTTACATAAAGCAGGTCATTATCGCGGTAAATAAGCCGGATTGCTTCCTGTTCCCGGCCGTTCACATCTTTTCGCTCCATGCCGGCAAAGCGGCCAATGCCATAATCTACGTGCGTTACAAAATCGCCGGGCTGCAAAGATTTCAGTTCCTTTAATGTAATCGCCTTGGACTTGCTGAATTTTTCCTTTAACCGGTATTTGTGGAAACGGGCAAAAATCTGGTGATCCGTATAACAGGCTACTTTCATGTTGTCGTCCACAAATCCTTCCCGCAGGGAAATATGCATGGGCCTGAATTTCACAAACGGGTCCAGATCTTCAAAAATCCTTTCCAGGCGGTCGAGCTGCTTGGGCTGTTCCGCAACAATGATATTGATATATCCTTTGGACTGATTTTCTGACAGATCGTCCAGCAACCTTTTGAAATCCTTGTTGAAAGAAGGCTGCGGTTTGGAGGAATACGGCAGTTTGTTTTCGGTTTTAAAATAAGACCTTTTCCCAAACTCCACCGTTTTGAATTTCTTGACCTGATTCAGAAATCCTCTGCGCGTTTCGAAAAGATCCTGCGGATTGGAGACGATCTGAATACCGCCGCCTGTCACTTCTTCGAGTGCTTTTTCGGCTTTTTCAAAACATTTTTCAATTACTTCAAACGTAAGATCGGCATCCTTGAACCACAATACCGTTTCTGCAGGAAAGAAATTCAGAAACGATTCGCGGGATTCATGCGAGAGCTTTTGCTGAATGTCGGGGACAATGTTGATCTGTTTGGCGCTTTCAATCGAAAGCTGCGTATCCGGGTCAAACGAACGAATGCTTTCGACTTCGTCTCCAAACAACTCAATCCGGAACGGATGCTCACTCGCAAACGAAAAGACATCCAGAATTCCTCCGCGAACCGAAAATTGTCCTGCCTCAAAAACAAAATCGGTTATTTCAAATCCATAACTCGTCAGAAATTCGGTCAAAAACGAAGGATCCAGCTTTTCACCGACTTTTACGGAAAAAGTATTGGCTTTCAGCGACCGCTTGTTGATCACCTTTTCGAACAATGCTTCCGGATACGTCACGATCTGAATGGGTCCCGTTTTGGCAATGCTCAGTTTGTTCAGGATTTCTCCGCGCATCAGTACATTGGCATTATCCACTTCTTCGTAATGATACGGCCTTTTGTAGGATGTCGGATAAAATAATACCTCCGTTTTGCCAATCAGGTTCTGCAGATCGTTCTGAAAATAAGCAGCTTCTTCCCGATCGCTCAAAATATAAACGGCCGGCCCTTTCTTTTTTTGCTGAATGGAAGCAGCTATAACGGCATCCAGACTTCCAACGAGTCCTTTTATTTGCACATGAGCAGCGTCCTGACTATCGGATGTTATCTGCGAGATGAGGATATCGAGATAACTATCGCCGCCATACAGTTTTAATAAGTCTTTAACTTCCAAGCAATTTTCTATGATAAAGCGAACTTAGCCGCAGTGAATGTAAACGCAAAAAGCCGTTTCAGGATTTCCCCCGGACCGGCAAAAGAACAACAATGGTTTATTCAATTTTGTTTGTACCATTGCTATTTACTAACAAAAATAATCTGAAAAACATTTTCGTAAAAAGAGAGGATTTACAGAAGCAAATTTAATATGGATGTGCAGGGTTCGGCCACGGAGTGGCCCCCTGTTTATAGCCAGTGCATGTAAGTGTAATGGAAAAAGGAGGCTCCTGCGGAGCCGCCTAACATTCGCCACACGTTCTTTCTACAAACAGAGGGCTCCTCCGGAGCCTCCAAATCAAACGCCTCACATTTTTTCCTAGAAACAGGCGGCTCCGCAGGAGCCATATAACATTCGCCGCATTTTTTTCTACAAACAAACAGCTCTTCAGGAGCCTGCAAACTCTTAAACCTCTATTTTTACAATTTACATTCCCAATACATGACAGACTGGCTCAACCAAACCGTTTCTCTTGGCGGCATTGCAACTACTTATCTTGAAATTCTTGGATTTTTGACCGGAGCCGTTTGTGTTTATCTGAATACGCGCCAGAATGTGCTGGGCTGGTTTTTCGGCATCGTCAATGCGATATTATATGCAATTGTTTTCTGGCAGGTGCAGCTGTATGCCGATATGGGATTGCAGGGATATTACTTTCTGACAAGCATTTACGGCTGGTGGATATGGAAATTCGGAGGAAAAAGCCATGACGGTATTCGGGTAACCCGAACGCCGGCCCGGTTATATCTGATCTTCGGAGCTGTTTTTATAACTGCTACCCTGCTATGGGGCTATCTATTAGGCCGCTTTACCAATGCAAGTCTTACTTATGCCGATTCCGCGTTAACCGTTGCCAGTCTGATCGGGCAATGGATGATGGCGAGGAAGTATCTTGAAAACTGGATTTTGTGGATCATAGCGGATGCCTGCTATGTATTTATGTACTTTTACAAAAGCCTGCATCTCACCGCTATTTTGTACGCAGTGTTTCTTGCGCTTGCCGTTATCGGTTATGTTCAGTGGAAAAAAGATATTGGTCAAAAACCGGTTGCAGCTAGCTGAAAACGCCGAACGGAATTTCCTGTTCCTGAAGTAATGTTCGGATGCGCTGCGAATCCTGAAAAATGATGTTCAGTTCCTTTTTGGAAACGCCTTCCTCCTCTTCATCCAGCCATTTCCAGTCTTCTGCGGTTGCATCAAGCATGTCTATAACCGAAAGGATTTTTTCTTCCGACTTTTCTCTGGAAAGCCACTCAGCAGAATGGTCAATGTAAATAATCACTTTCTGTTCCTTGATCCATTCCAGATCATTAAGCATTTCATCCAGCTCATCCAGATTTTTGCCGGAATAATCCGGAAACTGCATGGCAGCGGCAATCTGCTCATGAAAATCCTTTATGGAAGCCGCTTTTTTGCCGTCAATATATGCGATGAAAGATCCGAGGAATGACTTCCGGATGTCGGTTTCGCTTTGTGCAATCAAAAAATGTGCATTTTTCATGAGTCAAGCCGGTTTTTAGCAAAGCTGCAAGTTATGGAAAATACCGTTTTAACAACAGACAATCCGCACCGCTTACCGGATATATCTTTTTCTGAACAAATGCATCATATGCACATTAATCGCCCATTGGTCTGCAAGCGGCTGATTGGTATAAGGAAGCGTCGGAAGGTAATTGGGCGGGCCAAATTCCGTTAAAACCGTAAGCGTTCCACCGCTTTTGACTTTCTGCTCCACAACCGCATCCCACCAGCCAAGATGCGCTTTCACAGCCGCTTCCCATTCCGGCGCACGCGGATCATTTACCTGCGGGCCTTCTTCATGGCCGATCCGGGAATGTATATGACCAACACGCGACAGCGCGAAGCGAACCGTTTCCTGCTGATCCTGAAGCAAACTTTCATGCACATTGCACCAGTGTGAAATATCCAGCGTCAGCTTCAGTTCAGGATTTTTCTCTATAAAATTCCGCGTAATATGCGCTGCAAAAAGCATACGTCCGCGATGCGTTTCATGGTAAATCGGAATCCCGCTTTTGGCAGAAGCTTCGGTCGTATGGTCAATAAAAGCTTTGTTCTGTTCGTAAGTAAAAAAATCTTTTCCGCTGTGACAGTTTATGTACAAAGGCTTTTTGTCAAATTGCGTCGTTGCTTCATTAATCGATTTTCTGAAAGCATTCAGATGAACCGCATAGTCTCTTTCTCCCGATCCGCACAGATACCCGACTTCCAGATCATATTTTTTCAATGCTGAAAACAGTTCGGTTTGCTTCTCCTTTGATGACGGCCACCACATTTCAATGCCGTCATAGCCTTCTTTTTTAACCGCGGCACAAAAGGAATCCGTTGTGCCTTCGTAGCCCCAGTTTGTGCCCAGTATTTTTAAAGACAGTTTATTTTCAAACCGGAACGGCGCCGCATGCGCATCGGCGATGGCTTCAAAGCCTGTTAAAACTCCTGCGGTTGCTAAGGCGGTGCTCATAAAATTGCGGCGGTTCATTTTTTAAAATAATAGATCTTGAATATCAATAAGTTATTAGATTAACTAAGGTGCTTTTGCCGTGGCTTTCAATGCTGTTGAATCTCCGGCTTTTAGAAATTTCGAGATTGCAGCTTCATTCATGCCATTCACGATCAGGATTTCCGGATGGCGTTTACTTACACGGCTTACTGCGCTGTCCGTCACTGCAGACTGCCATACATATACGGATCGCAGCCCCTTCTTGGAAGCAATATTTTCCAGACCGGCGTCGCTTATTTTTGTATCAACAAGATTGAGATATTCCAGCGACGGCAAATTTTTCAGCTCCTTCAAACCCGCGTCTGTTACCGCTGTATGCTCAAGATGTAATTTGCTGAGGTTTTTGAAACCCGAAATGGCTTTTAAACCTGCATCCGAAATTTTGGTTTTACCCAGTTTAAGCCAGGCAATCTGCTCCGAAACGTTCGACAGCAATGCAATTTGCTTATCGTCAAAGTTCGGTGCGTTTACCGCACTTACTTCCAGCAGGTTCAAGTCCTGAGATACTGCATTCACGATCAGGCCCGCTTTTCTCAGAGCTTCCATATCCGTTTCCCTGGCCGCAGGCACTTTCACGTTCAGGACCATTGATGTGGATGTCGCTTCGTTTCCCGAACTTTGTCCGCTGCCAAGTGACGTCAATGCTTTTTTTACTTCTTCCGTCGCTTTCAGCTCGGCTACTTTTTTATCTGCGGCAGCACCTTGATCAATCCACCAGGAAAGCAATGCAATCTGTTCATTCGTCAGCTGCGGCTTTCCTTTCGGAGGCATGTGATCGTCGTCACTTTCCGGAAGCAGGCAACGTTTGATCATGTCACTTTCGGCGCTTTTTCCGGCAATGAATGCCGGACCGCTTTCCCCGCCTTTCTGAAGCAGCGCAAGCTGATCCATTCTTAAGTCGCCTTTCTGTTTGCTGGCATTATGGCATTGTACGCAGCGCATTTCCAGGATCGGCTGAACAATATCCTTATAAACAACTGCCTCCTGAATATTTGCAATCGGCTTTATTTCAATAACCTGTTCTTGGGCAGGCGGTAAGCCGGCTATGTTCCGCAACGGCGCGGGCATGTACTGCGTGAGGTAATCCTCGCCGTGTGTAAGCGATCCGCCATCGTGCCCGGCGGTCATGGTAAGCAGAAGCGAAATGGCAAATGCAGGGATATAAATCTTTGTTAGCAATGGTACAAACCTTCTCAAAAGCTCCGATTTTACCAGCCATGCAATCCAGGCGAATGCAGCCACGCCTATTCCCTGCCATTTATGGTCATTGAGCAGCTCTTCATCATAACCTCCGCCCAGGGATAAAAGATAGCCTGCTATGCAAGCCAGCGTTGCACCGATCGCCGATAAAAACAGAATGAATGAAATAGCTGACTGACTTATGTTTACCTTACCCGTACGCCGCCCGATCTCGAGCAATGCAGCCAGGATTATAAATCCGATGGGTAAATGAACAAAAACCGGATGAAATCTTCCAATAAATATTGCCCAGCCGGAAGCTTGCAAAAAAGGATATGGCATGCTTAAGATTCAAAAGTTAGGGTTTAATAAAAAACATAAAAGTAGACTGTATTACAGGCGGAAAATTTCCGGGCAGGAAACGGTTTTAGGTGAATTGTCGTCATTTACTTCCATCAAGCCGGCCATGTAATCCCACCATTTTTTCATAATCGGCAAAGAGGCAAGGTCTGCGGTACTGTCATTTTCTCCGAGTTTCTGAAACGCAAAGAGCGCGAGTGTTTCTTCATCCAGAAAAATATAATATTCCCGTATGCCGGCATTTTTGAGCAGTTCAGCCAGTTCCGGCCAGATTTCATCATGCCTCTTTTTGTATTCTGCTTCATAACCCGGTTTCAACTGCATCCGGAATGCTTTTACATATTCGTTTCCCATTAACAAGCCGTTAGTTAAATCACTGTGATTTATATTTAAAACGTTTTTTTCAAGTTAGTTCTTTAAACACATCCTTTCAGATTCAGGCAATTACTTCTTTTACGACTTTTCCTGCGGTATCGGTAAGCCGGAAATTTCTTCCCTGGAAAGGATAAGTGAATTTTTCATGGTCAAAGCCCATCAAATGCAGGATTGTAGCCTGCAGATCGTGCACATGCACGCGGTCTTTTACGCCGTAATAACCCAGTTCATCCGTTTGTCCGTGCGAAAAGCCTTTTTTGACGCCGCCGCCGGCCATCCACATCGTAAATGCATCCAGATGATGATCCCGGCCCATATACGGCATTACTAATCCGTTGCGGTTTTCCTGCATCGGCGTCCTTCCGAATTCAGCGCCCCACACAATCAGCGTTTCTTCCAGCAATCCTCTCATTTTCAGATCCTGGATCAATGCGGCAATCGGCTTGTCGGACAAGCAGCATTTGTTCCTTAGTCCCCCTTCCACATTGTCGCCGGCGGAAGTTCCATGCCCGTCCCAGCCCCAGTCAAAAAGCTGTACGAAACGGACGTCATTTTCAATCAGTTTGCGGGCAAGCAGGCAGTTCATGGCAAATGTTCCTTCGCCGGGCTTCACACCGTACATATCCATAATGAACTGCGGCTCTCTGGAAACATCCATGACTTCCGGAACCGACATCTGCATGCGGAACGCCATTTCGTACTGACTGATACGCGTTAATATTTCCGGGTCCTGAACATCTTCGTAAGTCTGACGATTGATTTCATTAATTGCTTCAATGGTCTGCTTGCGCATGTTGCGGTTCATCCCGTTCGGATCGGTTACATACAAAACCGGATCGCCGCCTGTACGGCACTGAACGCCCTGATAAACAGAAGGCAGAAACCCGCTTCCATAAACACTTTTACCTGCGTCTGGCTGCCTTCCGCCCGATGCCAGCACGATAAATCCGGGTAAATTCTGGTTCTCGGAACCAAGTCCGTAAACGGCCCATGCGCCCAGGCTTGGCCGTCCGAGCCGCGCACTTCCGGTATGCATCAGCAATTGCGCCGGCGCATGATTGAACTGATCCGTATGCATCGCCTTCATGAACGTAATTTCATCGGCGACGGTCTGCAGATAAGGAACATAATCGGACATCCACGCGCCGGATTGTCCGTATTGAGCAAATTTTCCCTGCGGCCCGAGCATTTTCGGAACGCCCTGAATGAAAGCAAATTTTTTACCTTCCAGAAACTCGGCCGGACAATCTTTGCCGTGATATTTTTCCAGTTCCGGCTTGTAGTCAAATAGTTCAAGCTGCGAAGGCGCTCCGGCCATATGGATGTAAATCACACGCTTGGCTTTCGGTGCAAACTGAGGAATCCGGGCTTGGGCAGTCTGTTCACCAATCGTTTTTTTGCCGGAACTGTCACACGAACCCAGCAGAGAGCCCAAACCCAGAGCGCCCAATCCAAATCCTGCGGACTGCAGAAAATGACGCCTCGTCTGACGGTGCAAATCTGCATGCTGAAGTTCTTTCAGTAGCTTTTCCATTTCGTTGTCATTTATAAATGAGCCGGATTTTGTAAAAACATTTATCCTGCCTATTCTTTTGTAATTACATTGTCAAGATTCAGCAATACATTGGCCGAAACCGTCAGTGCAGCCAGCTCAGGTGATTTTTCTTTGGCATAAGTCAGGATGCTGTCCACTTCCGACGGTTTATTTTGGTAAACACCCAATGCTTCTTTGTAAATTTTTACAAGCACATTCAGGTTTTTAGGTGCAATCGGCTGAAAAGTAAGCATGCGGTATCCTTCCGAAAGCTGCTGTTCCGGCGTTTTTCCCCTTTTCTTCATTGTCGATGCCAG
Source organism: Dyadobacter sediminis (assembly GCF_005860765.1). Taxonomy (GTDB): domain Bacteria; phylum Bacteroidota; class Bacteroidia; order Cytophagales; family Spirosomataceae; genus Dyadobacter; species Dyadobacter sediminis. The sequence goes on from NZ_VCEI01000029.1 coordinate 405,251, forward strand.
TTTTTCGGCTGCTTCCAGATAAACGGGGTCGTTCAGCGTAACCAATGCCTGCAAAGGTGTATTGGTCAGTATTCTTCTGGATTGGCAAAATTCCCGGCTCGGCGCATCAAAAGTGGTCATGGAAGGATATGGCGCCGTGCGTTTCCAGTACGTATAAATGCCTCTGCGGTAACGGTCCGGCCCTTCACTTACAACCCAGCTTTCGCCGCTGTAAGGCGACTGCCATATTTTGTCCGGCTGCGGAGGCATGACGCTCGGGCCGTACATTTTTCTGGAAATAAGTCCGCTGCACGCCAGTGCCTGATCGCGGACCTGTTCTGCACTTAACCGTACGCGTGGGCCGCGTGAAATCCAGACATTATACGGATCTTTCTCTGTTCTTTCCTTGTCCGATCTTGAACTTTGCCGGTACGTAGCCGACATTACAATTCTTTTCAAAAGCTTTTTCACACTCCAGTGATCCTGTTCCATGAACTGCACGGCAAGCCAGTCCAGCAGTTCGGGATGTGAAGGCTCGCTGCCCTGCGATCCGAAATCTTCAACCGTTTCCACAATGCCCCGGCCGAAAAGCTGTTCCCAGAAGCGATTTACAACCACGCGTCCGGTAAGTGCATTATCACGGCTTACAATCCATCTGGCTAGTCCGAGCCGGTCTCTGGAATAATCTTTTGGCATTGGTGCCAGCAGCTTTGGAACGTCCGGCTTCACTTCCGCTCCTTTCACCATCCAGTTCCCTCTTACAAATACATTTGTTTTCCGCGCAAAATCATCTTTTCCTTCCCAGATTACCGGCATACTTTCAGTAGATTTTGTCAGAACAGATGCATAATCAGCTACGATTTTTTTGTAATCCGGCTGCTCTGCGCCTGGCAGTGCCTGCTGAAAAGAAATCCATGTTATTCTCAGCCATTCTTCAGGTGATTTCGGACTTTTCAATGAAAGATAAACATCATGCTTTCCGGAAACCTTGGAAACAGGTGCTATCAAGACGGTATCCCGCGCCGGCACTTTAATCGTGGAAATTACAGGCCCGTCGAGTTTATCCAGATGAAAACTTAAGACGGCATTCTCAGCCTTTGTGGACATATTGATCACAAGGCTTTCGACTCCGGTCAGATCAACATTGGAAATCCTTGCATTGCCTTTATCTTTTACGCCGTAATAGGAAATCAGCAGCGCCGTGGACTGATCGCCTTTTACAAAGTTATGGGCATTGATCTTGGGTTCCATGACACGCATGAACTGTGTTTTTTCTGCAATCTGTTCTGGATCGTATTTCCGGATCCAGCTTTTTACGCGCTCTACACGCGCTGAATCTTCTCCTTTGTAAAACCGCAGTTTCGGCCATTCGTCCCAGACATCTTCATCTCTGGAATTATTGAAAAACGCCATATACTTGTAATAATTTTCATGCGGAATCGGGTCGTACGGATGGCTGTGACACTGAATGCATGCAAACGTTGTTCCCTGCCATACTTCCCACGTTGTATTTACGCGGTCAATCTGAGCGGCAGTACGAAACTCTTCGTCATCGGTTCCGCCTTCGTTGTTTGTCATCGTATTTCGGTGAAAAGCCGTGGCGATCAGGTTCTGTTCTTTGGGAAAACCTTCTTGATCTTTTTCCAGCAAATCGCCCGCCAGCTGTTCAATGGTAAACCGGTCAAACGGTTTGTCGTCATTAAATGATCTGACAACATAATCGCGGTAAGGCCACATCATTCTGCCGCCGTCGCTTTCATAGCCTTTGGTATCAGCATAACGCGCAAGGTCCATCCACATGGAAGTCCATCTTTCCCCGTATGCAGGCGATTTCAGCAGGCGATCCACTACTTTTTCATATGCATCCGGCGATTGGTCCTGCAGAAAATCATGTACTTCCTTTTGCGTGGGCGGCAAACCGGTTATATCCAGACTAACGCGCCGGATCAGGGTTGCTTTATCTGCTTCCGGAGAAACGTCCAGTTTCTTTTCCTTCAATTTCTGAAGAACAAAATAGTCGATCTCGTTTTTGATCCAGCTATTATTTTCAGAATCAAACAGTCCGTACAAATTCCAGATATTTCCCGAAGCAGGCACTTCGGGTTTTTCAATGCGCTTGTAAGACCAGTGCGTTTCCCATTTTGCACCTTCATTGATCCATTTTTTCAGAATACTGATTTCATCGTCGTTCAGCGGAGTGCCATTCTTTGGCATTTTTTCATCCGGATCATTGCTGAGGATGCGGCGTATCATTTCGCTTTCTTCGGCATGGCCGCGTACAACGGGTATTTTGCCGGATTTGCCCGGTTCCAGCATTTCATGCTCAAACAGAAAACTGACGTCTCCGGCCTTTTTCACTCCGCCATGACAGCTCATGCAATGCTTGTTCAGAATCGGCTTGACCTCCGTATTGTAATCTACTTGATGGCCAAACCAGTTCTGAATCCATGAAAAGGAAGATACGAAGACGATCAGCACGCCAAGGCCGATCAATATTCTGTTGTTCATGATTCCATTCATTAACCCTTGTACTTTTAACGAACCAAAAGTGCTTATTGATACGCTAATTTGTTGTATATCAAACAACAAAAAGAATTCACTTTTGATTACCTACTTATGTCCGGTTGCATTTGCAAGCCGTAATTGTCAATCCGGCGTCAATAGCCTGCATTCTGTTCAATGGCCGGATTAGCATCCAGTTCGGCCTGCGGAATGGGCAGCAGGTATTTGCGGTTGGCCACAAAAACCCTGTCTTCCACTTTGATTTTTGCTCCGTTCCACGTTACGACGCCCGTTGCATTGTTCATCGTTCCAAGCCTCGATCCGTAAACAGGGCCGTTCAAAGCCTGTGCGCCAATATCCCATCTCTTTATATCCCAGTAGCGCAGCCCTTCAAATGCAAGCTCGATTCTTCTTTCCCGGCGGACAAGTTCTCTCAGCTTTGCCTGCGTGTTGTAAACCGTCCTGTCCACTGCCGGCATTTTGGCGCGTGCCCGGATCATATCCATCGCGTCATAAACATCCGCGGTAATCTGGCCGGATTCAATGGCAGCTTCCGCGTAAGTCAGCAGCACTTCCGCCAGCCGGATCACCATCACATTGGCGTCGCCGTTGTTCAGCAATGCTTCCGGAACGATGGTCGTATATTTCAGCACATTATAGCCGCTTTTCGGCGCCGACGCACTCTGGTAAAAATCAGGGCTTGACAAATCCAGCGTGTTGAAAAATCTGCCGTTATACTTTGCCCCGGAATACAGAATAGTCATTCCCAGGCGCGGATCGCGGTTTTCAAACGGTTTGTCAGGATTGTAAAGCGCTGATTCCGTGATTGTTTTTCCATCTTTCATCTCATACGCATCCACAATGCTCTGGACTGCCGAAATGGACGACCAGCCACCTTCCTTGGAAGGAAGAATATGCTGCCAGATGTTATTGGCATACGTGTCCTTAATATACTGAATTTCCAGCACGGACTCCATATTATTGCTTTCATTTTCAACCTGGAACAATCCGAAATAATCCGGATAAAGCTTGTAAACTCCGTTCTTGGCCATATCCAGCACTTTTTTGGAATCCGCCATGGCATCGGCATATTTGCCTTCATACAATTCAAGCCTTGCTTTCAAAGCCAGCGCGGCACCGCTCGTTACATGGCCGCCCGACTGACGCATGTTTTCAGCCGGAAGAATTTTGGAAACCGCATCCAGCTCGCTCAGAATAAAACTGACAACTTCTGCTTTCGGCGTTTTACCGATTTTGGCATCTTCAGGATTTTCAATTACTTCGGTCACCAGCGGTACGTCGCCATAGAACTGCACTTTCCGGAAATAATCGTAAGCACGCAGAAAGCGGGCTTCGGCCAGCATTTTTTCTTTTTTCTGCGCGTCCATTTCAATCTGCGGCACTTTTTCAATAAACTGGTTATACTTTCTGATCAGCGTATAGTTAAAGTAATCCTTGCCAAAATTGGATGCATTGGCTTGTCCGTTGCCTAAAACCTGCACGTTGTCCCACGCATACTGTGAAAACCCGTTATCGGTCATCAGGTCCCACCAAAGTATGTTCGTATGCTCTTCCCATTTGTTATAGATGCCTGCAAGTGCCATTTCAGCATCTTTTTCTGTTTTCCAGAAAGTCATGTCCGATAATTTGTCGGTTGGGGAAACATCCAGAAATTTTTCACCGCATGAGACCGTCAGGAAAAAGGAAAATGTCAGGCATATTACTTTGTATATGATTTTCATGGTCGTCGGAATTTAGAAATTGATATTTAAACCAGCGGTGTACACTTTGACATTCGGATAGCCAAACTGCGCATTTTCAGCACTTTCGGGATCAAATCCGCTATCCAGCTTCGTAAATGTGAGCAGATTCTGGCCGCTCAGATATACTCTCAAAGAGCTTATTTTAACGGCTTGCAGTACTTTGGGAGAAATACTGTAACCAATCTGCAGGTTTTTAAGTCTCAGGTAACTGGCATTTACAACGCTGAAACTGGAAATGGCGTAATTATGCCATTGACTTACATGCGTTTTCGGGAATCTTGCATCCGGCGTTTCCGGTGTCCAGCGATCCAGGTGTTTGGTTTGCGCCTTGTAACCGTTTACAAATGCAAACTGAACCTGATCCTGCAGATACTGCTTTACATCTGCCGCGCCCTGGCCGAGCACAACCAGATCAAAGTTTTTGAAACGTGCAGTCAGGTTCAGTCCGTAAGTAGTTTTGGGAATATCGCTGCCGAGATCAATGCGGTCGTTGCCGTTGATGACACCATCGTTATTCTGGTCCTTGAAAATAAGGTCGCCTTTTTGTACGGGCGAACCTACTACTTTCGGCAAAGTCTGAACCTGCTCGTCTGTCTGGTAAAAACCGGCTGCTTCGTAACCGAAGAAAGCATTCCACGGATAACCTTCGGCCTGAATCCGCTTGGTCTTGGCCGGATTTGCATATTTCTCTACGTTATTGCGGTTTATTCCGACATTGAAAGAAACGTTATAGGAAAAATCGCCCAGCCGGTTCGCATGCCCGATCACCAGTTCAATGCCTTTGTTCCGCATCGCACCGGCATTGACAGTCGGCGCGGGCAAACCGTAAATAGATGAAACCGGCACGGCAACGAGGATATTGTCCGTATAACGGTTGTAATAATCAGCCGTAAGCGACAGTTTGTTGTTGAACAAAGCAAGGTCTGCGCCTATGTCGAAAGTCGTACTTTTCTCCCATTGCAGATTTGGATTTGCCGCCACCTGCTGCGCTGCGCCGGCATTGATACCGCCGTTGAAAGGATAATTTACGCCCAATGCAACCGTCGGAATGTACAGGTAATCGTTGATGTTGTTGTTTCCGACCGAACCGTAAGATCCTCTTAATTTAAGATCGGAAACGACTTGTACATTTTTCAGGAACGCTTCTTCTGAAATACGCCATCCTGCCGAGAAAGAAGGAAAAACGCCCCATCTTTTGTCTGCTGCAAATTTGGACGAACCGTCGTAACGCACGCTGGCTTCCAGCAGGTATTTTCCCTGATAATCGTAATTGATCCTTCCGAAATAGGAACCCAGCTTGCTTTCGTAACTAAGACCCGAAGCCGTCATTCCTTCCGTTGATCCTGCATTTACGTCCGTAAGCTCATTGCTGGGCAGGTTTCTGCGGAAAATGCCGTTTTCGCGGTAGTTATAGGTTTCGCGCGAAGAACCCAGAAGCACATTCAGGTTATGGCTGCCGAAACTCTTTTCATACGTCAGAAAAGCTTGTAACGTAATCCTGGAATTTCTGAAATTATCATCCCGGACCGAATTCGGGCCCTGGTAACTGCCGTCGCCGTAAGTAAGGTCTTTCAGATGCGTTTTCTTGTCGTTGAAGTAAAAATCCGCCCCGGCTGAACCTCTCAGTTTGAGTCCTTTAAAAATAATCAGTTCGGCAAATGCATTTCCCATGCCGTTGGAAATCTGGTCTTTGATGGAGCCGCCGTTTTCAATCCATGCATTTGGGTTTCCGTCCAGATACCGCATCCACGAACCGTCGGGATATTTGTTGGGTACCGTCGGCGGAATGCGGTTGGCATACACAATGCTGAAATTCAGTCCCTGCCCGGTTGCAATGGCCGAAGGCTCGCTGATTCCTTGGCGGATAAACGAAGAAGTAAGGCCCACGGAAAGCCTGTCCGAAATTTTACTGTCGAGGTTAAAACGGACATTATAACGATCGTTGTCCGTGTTTTTAATTAACCCTTTCTGATTCAAATAGCCGAATGACAACAGATATCTGGAAGCATCCGAACCGCCGGAAATGCTCAGATTATGCGATTGCTGGATTCCGGAGCCTTTGTAAAGCAGATCGAGCCAGTCCGTATCCGGATAATTGGCAGGATCCGAGCCGTTACGGAATTTTTCAATCTCTGCTTCGGTAAACCTCGGCTGCTGGCCTTCGTTGACAAGCCCTTCGTTCAGCAGCTTTCCGTATTCATAAGAACCCAGATAATCGGGAAGATTGGTCGGTTTCTGCATGCCGATGTATGCATTGTAACTTACAACGGGCTTGCCGGACTTTCCTCTTTTGGTTGTTACCAGTATAACGCCGTTTGCTGCCCGTGAACCGTAAATGGCACCGGCAGAAGCATCTTTCAGTACACTGATGCTTTCTATGTCATTCGGATTCAGGTTTTCCATGGAAGAAATAAGCCCGTCCACAACCACCATCGGCGAAGCATTGTTCATGCTGCCAACGCCGCGCACCCGGATTTCGCCGGTGTCCCTTCCCGGCTGCCCGGATCTCTGCACAACGGTTACGCCCGGCAGTACGCCCTGCAAGGCACTCGACATGTTGGTAACTGGTCTGTTGGCCACTTGGTCCGCACCAACAGTCGCAACGGCTCCGGTAAGATTGATCTTTTTCTGCGTTCCGTAGCCGACAACGACCAGCTCTTTCAGCGCCGTATTTTCCGGAACAAGGCTTACGGAAAGATTGGACTGGCTGCCCACTGTAATTTCCTGCGTTACATACCCTACAAAACTCATCACAAGCACGGCCGATTCGTCCGGCACATCCAGCTTAAACATTCCTTCGCTGTCCGTCGTGGTGCCTTTCTGGGTTCCTTTGAGCACGACGCTTACGCCGGGCAGCCCGGCGTTGCTTTCGTCTGTTATTTTACCCGTAACCTGAATCAACATTGCCTCCTGATTTTCAGAAAACACGGTTTCACCTGCTTGCCTTTTCCAGTCATTTGCTTCATGCCCTGCGTAAGTAAAACCTGCAAAAGCAACCGAGAAAATAATCTGGGCCAGTGAATTTTTCATCAGCGCGTACAAGGACGCACAGCAATTTGATTGTCGAAGTTTTTGCATCGTTTTCATTCAGGTTAGCGGTTAAGTGATTTAGTATTATCGGATCGGCAGTGTGGGATTTGTGAAAAAAGTCCGGCTTTTATTATATAAACACTTACTGGAAATCTCTTTCTGAAAACAGGTTTTCCTTACTAAGTTTCACTTCGTGTACGTTCACGATTTATCCAGTGCTTATAGCAAATGCATTTTCATCACCCTTTTGAAGGCAGCGAGCAGGTTTTGTTCCGGACTATGATTTTTACTGAAAAGATTTTTGAAACGCAGCAGACTGAAAGACTACTTCTGAAATTACAGGATCAAAGGATTTAAGCTGGAATCGAGCAGACTTCCGGTTGGCAATCCGCTCATCCAGCGCTGGCGGTCCGCTTCCTGATGTTTGTTCTGAGGCTCGGTAACCGATGCGCCGTCTGCAACAAAAATGATCGTCATTACTTCACGCATAATATCTTCGGACTTGTTTCCGGGTGCCGAATGCAGCGTCCAGCCATAATGCCATGTTGCATCGCCGGCATGCATGGTTTTGGCGCGTGAAACCTGAAATCCTTTTTGCTGGATGTATCTTTCGAGCATGGCCTCAGATTCATCCGAAATAGCCACATTTTCTACAAATCCGCTTTCATGAGACCGGGAAGCAAATGTAAGCATGCCCATTTCTTCGGTAATGTCGATAAGCGGCATCCACATGGTAACAGTGTTATTGGTATCCACCGGCCAGTAATACTGATCCTGATGCCAGGGCGTAAAGCCGCCGCCGGGCTCTTTGTACAATGCCTGATCGTGATACATACGTACATTTTCTACGCCGAGCAGGTCTGCGGCGATTTTACCAAAACGCTTTGCAAGGGAAAAATTCCTGACCTGCTCATCCACTTCCCACAAATTGGTAATCTGCAGAAACGCTTTTCCGTAAGTGTCTCTGTCTTTCAGACTGCGCTTTTCCGTATTGTATTCTGTTGCCGCACGATTGATTACGTTCCGGTAATAAGCGACTTCGGTTTGATTGAGGATGCCGGGAATGAGCACATGCCCGTTTTTTCTGAAACTTTCAATCTGGCTGTCGTCAATAGTCTTGAAGCCAGCCAGATCAGGAGCAGTTAAAGTTGTCATTGAAGAAAATAGGGGTTTAGGAATAATTAATATCAAATTTCGATGCTAATGTGGATTTTATGCTAGGCGGATTATGGCTGATTAATGGATTATTTTATCTATTTTTATTTTGCCGCACGCAGTTTGAATAAAATAGTCAATGATCAAAGCACAATTTGAAAATCTTTATCCTGATTCACACGCTTCCTTTATCGTGAATGCGTTCACGCTGGACAAGTTTGACGTGCCGTATCATTTTCATCCGCAGTACGAACTGACACTCATTGTAAAAGGAAACGGAAAACGCTTTGTAGGCAAGAATATGGCGGGATTTGATTCCGGAGATCTGGTTTTTCTGGGTTCGGACCTGCCGCATTCATGGAAATCGGAAAATACAGCCCGGACGGAAGCTGTACAGTCCGTTGTTGTGCAGTTTGAAAAGAACTTTCTCGGCCCTGAATTTTTTGACAAACCCGAACTGGCCGAAATCAATAATCTGTTGAAATTGAGTGCTTGCGGAATTCAGTTTATCCATGACGGAGCAGCGGCGGCAGGCGAAAAAATGAAGTTGCTTGCCGCCCAGGAAAATGCCTTTCGTAAAATGACGATGCTGCTGGAAATCCTGTACGATCTGGCAAAGTCCGGCGATTACGTTCTGCTGGATCCGGACGCAACCATTGCGCAGCAGCACAACAGCCACAAGGAGCGCGTCAATGCCGCTTTGGGCTATATTGTGGATAATTTCAGAAATGACATCGTGCTGAACAAAGTAGCGTCGCTTGCCAATATGTCGCCCAATGCATTTTGTAAATATTTCAAAAAAATGACCAACAAAACCTTTGTAGAAACGGTTATAGATTACCGGATCAGCTTTGCCGTACAACAGCTGATTGCTACAGACAAGACAGTTTCAGAAATTGCACTGGAAAGCGGATTCGGAGACATTTCGCATTTTTACAAACTGTTTAAAAAAAGGATGAACATGAGCCCGCTGAATTACAGGAACAGCTTTCAGAAAAGTTTGTAATCGGTACATACGGACTGTTTATTTGCAGAAAGCATCTTCAATATGCAGCGTATTTGATTTGCCGTTTTGCTGGATCAGAATGGAAACAATGTCAAAACGGACGTCAAAATGCCAGTCATGATCGTAAATGTACTGCTCCGCTGCTTTCATGACCAGCCTTGCTTTTGCTGCGTTCACAAACTGTTCCGGCATGCCGAAACCGGTTCCGCTTCTGGTTTTCACCTCGACAAAAATCAGCATTTTGTCCTTTCTGATGATCAGGTCAATTTCCAGATGTCTGTTGCGGTAATTCTTTTCAACTATTTCGTATCCTTTTTGCTTTAAAAATGCAGTAGCCTGTTTTTCTCCCCAGTTTCCTGTATCGTTGTGTGTTGCCATAGAACATTTTATATACTAAAGTGTGTTATTTATCTAGTAAGAATTCGTTATGACGCAGAAATTTCAAAAGGTCACAAAAAATAAATAATGTTGGCTTCAAAAGCAGTCGCAGGCCAATCCCTGAATTTTAAATGAATATCCGGATCAATAAACAAGTGCTTTTTCGTAACCTCGGGCTGATCGATTATCAGGAAGCGTGGGATTATCAGGAAAAAATTTTTGCAGAAACCATTTCAGTCAAGACCGCCAACCGGAATCTGGACAGTGAAAAGCAGCAATTAACGCCCAATTATCTGTTATTTTGCCAGCATCCGCACGTATATACGCTGGGCAAGAACGGAAAGCCGGATCATTTGCTGCTGGAAGAAAACGGGCTTGCACAAAAACAGGCAAAATATTACAGGATCAACCGCGGAGGCGACATTACTTATCACGGACCCGGCCAGCTTGTGGGCTATCCGATTCTGGACCTGGATAATTTTTTTACGGATATACATCTTTACATGCGCATGCTGGAGGAAAGTATCATCCTGACTTTGGCGGATTACGGACTGAAGGCCGGCCGTATTGACGGACTGACGGGCGTATGGCTCGGTTATGAAGCACAGGAAAATCCGAGAAAGATTTGTGCACTGGGCGTAAAAACCAGCCGCTGGGTTACGATGCACGGGTTTGCACTGAACGTAAATACGGATTTATCTTATTTCGGAAACATCGTTCCGTGCGGCATTCAGGATAAAGCCGTAACGTCCATGGCAGCCGAACTCGGGTATGAACCGGATATTCAGGAAGTTTCAGAAAAATTAAAAAATCATTTGGCAGAACTGTTCCGAATGGAACTGCAAGTAGTAAATCCATGAAGAAAGACATTATATTTCATCCGGTACAAGGCGTCCAGGTGGCGATTGTAAGAACTGTAAATGAGTTGAATACCACGGAATGGAACGTTATTGTCATCAACCGGAATGACAAGCCGATTACCAATTGCTTTGTAACCTCGAAAGGATACAGCAACAGCGAATCCGGAACGAATTCAGATCAGCGTACATCCACATTAAGACACTTTTTCCCGGAAATCCAGCCTGGTGCACATGTGATTGTAGAACCGATTATGCCGGACGTCTTTCATCTCAATAACGAGTTTTGGATCAGTTATTTCCTTGAAAAACAGATCTACGATAAAAAGTTTATCTTCGTGCCGGACAGCATTATCGAAGATAACCTGATTGTGATTGATCCGCCTGGCGTTGAAGGCATTCTGCATGAATAAGCATCATCCGGCAAATATTTTAAAGAAAATGATAGCAAGATAACACACATACTATGACTGAAGAATTCAAGAAAAAAGCAAAAAGCCTTCTGCTGCTCGATATTGAAACCGTAGCCGCCTGTGCATCGTACGACGAGTTGCCGGAACGCATGCAGAAACTCTGGGATAAAAAGGCGGTCAGTCTGAAAAAAGGCGATGATACCTTGTCCAATGCAGAATATTTCTATAACCGCAGCGCGATCTATTCTGAATTCGGCAAAATCATCTGCATTGCTTTCGGTGCTTTTTACTGGAATGAAAAAAATGAAATTGCCTTCAAGGTCAGCAGTTTTTCCGGTGACAACGAGGCGGAGGTTCTGTTGCAGTTCAGGACACTGATCGAAAAGTACCCTTCAGACCAGCTGATCCTTTGCGCACACAATGGCAAGGAATTTGATTTTCCGTTCATTTGCCGCCGAATGCTGATCCACGGCATAGAAATTCCGAAAGCATTGCAGATCTCGGGTAAAAAACCATGGGAAATTCTGCATCAGGATACGATGGATATGTGGAAATTCGGCGATTACAAAAGTTATACATCGCTGGATTTGCTGGCGGCAGTTTTTGACATTCCGGGAAGTAAAAACGAAATGAGCGGCGATCAGGTCACAAAGGTATATTATGAGGAAAATGACCTTTTGAAGATAAGCCGTTATTGCAGAGAAGATGTGGTTGTAATGGCACAGCTTTATTTAAGATTACAAAACTTTGAGACCGTACATCCGGACAACATTATCCGGGTGGAATAATACGCAGAGTCTGACATTTGTCAGCAAGCAGCTTTTGCAGCGTTGCAAGGCCATATATATATAAGAATACATGAAAGATAAAAGAATAAAAGACAAGGGCAATCATGACAAAAAGGAGGTAAAATCACCTCATCATATTGTTTCCTATATAGATAACCTGAAAGCGGACATCGCGGCTTTCTTTGACCTGAACAGCGAGCATTCGTTCCGGCCGTTTGATGTACACGATCATTTTGGTGTGCAGGACAAAAAAGTGCGTCAGCTGTTCAATGAAATTATTCATGAACTGGAAGAATCAGGACGGCTCGTGCATCAGAACGGCGGCTATTCGGCTGTTTTTAATAAAGAAGTAAATAAAGGGCTTACCGGACGTGTAGACCGTGTAAATAAATCGTTTGCGTTCGTCATTATTGAAGGCAGGGAAGATGATATTTACGTAGAAACCGAGCTTCTGAACGGTGCATGGGACGGGGATATCGTCACCATTCAGCCATTGACCAAAAGCAGCCGCAGTTCGAGATCGGGCCGCAATGATTCGGGGAAAAACCGGGTGGAAGGAAGAGTTACCGAAATCGTAACGCGCTCTGCTGCTGAAATTGTAGGCATTATTGAAATCAATCCGCGGTTTGCCGTTGTGCAGCCGGACAATAAAAAGCTTTTTGATCCGATCTTTGTCGAACCTGAAGAAGTCAAAACGGCACAGGACGGCGACAAGGTGATTGTGAAAGTTACCCAATGGCCCACGCGCAGAAGCCAGGCAGAAGGGGAAATTGTAGAAGTGCTGGGAAAAGCCGGCGACAATGACGTGGAAATGCACGCGATTCTGGCTGAGTTCGGACTTCCGTACCAGTTTCCTGAAAATGTGGAAGCAGAGGCGCAGAAAATACCGGATGTCATTTCTGAAAAGGAAATACAAAACAGAAAGGATATCCGCAATGTGCTTACTTTCACAATTGACCCGGTGGATGCCAAGGATTTTGACGATGCGCTTTCCGTACGGTATCTGGAAGAAGGAAATGTGGAAATCGGCGTGCATATTGCTGATGTTTCGCATTACGTGCTGCCCGGAACCGAGCTGGAAAAAGAGGCATACCGCCGCGCTACATCGGTTTATTTAGTAGACAGAACGGTTCCGATGCTTCCGGAAAAGCTTTCGAACAATCTCTGCTCACTCCGGCCGCACGAAGACAAACTTGCGTTTTCGGCTATTTTTGAAATCAGTCCGAAAGGGAAACTGCTGAAAGAATGGTTTGGCCGTACGATCATTCATTCCGACCGTCGTTACTCGTATGAAGAAGCACAGGCTGTGCTGGATTCCGGAGAAGGCGACTTTCCAAGTGAACTGAACACGCTGAACACGCTTGCCAAGATTTTCAGAAAAGAGCGTTTTAAAAACGGCGCGATCAATTTTGAAACCAAGGAAGTCCGCTTCAGACTGGACGAAAAAGGAAAACCGCTGGGCATTTATACAAAAGAACGCCACGATTCCAACAAGCTGATCGAGGAATTTATGCTTCTTGCCAACAAGCGGGTCGCTGAATTTGTTTATGCTTTATCGAAAGGCGAAGATAAAAATACGATGGTTTACCGTATCCACGAAGCGCCGGATACGGACCGTTTGAAAACATTTGCCACGTTTGTCGCCAAGCTCGGGCATAAGCTGGAAGTGGAAGAGGAAAGTAAAATCGCCAGTTCCATGAACAAAATGCTGTCCAGGATTGAAGGGAAGCCAGAGCAGAACCTGATCGAATCGCTGGCCGTCAGAACGATGGCAAAAGCACGATACAGCGTTGAAGACCTCGGCCATTTCGGACTTGCATTTGAGCGGTATTCTCACTTTACTTCTCCGATCCGCCGTTACCCGGATGTTATGGCGCACAGGCTTTTGCAGCATTATCTTGACGGCGGCAGTAATGTTGACCGTGATGCTTATGAAGATGCTTCCAAGCATTCCTCCGAACGTGAAAGGCTTGCAGCAGAAGCAGAACGGGCTTCCATCAAGTACAAGCAGGTGGAATACATGAGCATGATGGATAAGGATCAGGAGTTTGACGGAATTATTACGGGCGTTACCGAGTTCGGGATTTTTGTCGAAATTACTGAAACGGCTTCCGAAGGTCTGATCCGTATGACGGATCTCGGCGATGATTTTTATGAACTCGACAAGGAAAATTACCGGATCATCGGTCAGCGTACCAAAAAGATCTACACTTTTGGCGATGTCGTAAAGGTGAAAGTTAAGGAAACAAATCTTGCACGCAGAAGCATGGACTTGTACCTTGCCGGAACGACTCCGTCCCCAAGTCGTAACAGCGGCAGTTCAAGAAACAGTGACGGTTTAAGAAGCAGTAACCGGAAACCCAGAGAAGCAGGTCCTGCCCGTAAAAGCCGCAGATCCAGTTCTTCGAAATCATCAGCTTCTTCTTCGCCAAAACCGAAATCGCGTAGAAGAGGATAAAATCCTGCATAGAAATTGTTACCAATTCTGTTGTTGCGAGTCTAATAAGGACTTACCTTATTTCTTAGCAGCAATGGAATTGGTTTACAAGGAAGAATCTTACCAAATCATCGGCAAATGTATGGATGTGTACAATGAGCTGGGCCATGGGTTTCTGGAAGCCGTGTACAAGGATGCATTGGAAATCTTGTTCAGCCAGCACAATATTTTCTTTGAACGGGAAAAAGAATACCTGGTCTACTTTCGCGGAATGCTGCTCAGGCATAAATTCAAAGCGGATTTTGTCGTTTATGACAAAATTATTCTCGTTGTAAAATGTGTCGTTGCGCTAACCGACGAGCACATTGCCCAAACTATCAATTACCTGAAAGTATCTCAAAACAAACTGGGCCTACTTGTTAATTTTGGCAGAGGAAAGTTAGAATACAAGCGTTTGGTACTTTAATTTTCAAAGCCACAAATCCACGGATTTCCACGAAATGAAATTAGTGCTGATTGGTGTATTGGTGGCTGAAAAACCTTTAAATCAATCCTATGCTCCGAAGCCTCAAATTACTCAGTTTAGTTCTCCTGATCTCCATTCATTTACAAGCACAAAGCAAGTCCGACAAAGAAGAATGGAAATCCTTGTTTAACGGAAAAGACCTTACAGGGTGGGATATCAAGATTGCAGGCCATAAGGTAAATGACAATTACAAAAATACTTTCATCGTTGAAGACAACATGATCCGCGTGAACTACAAGGAATATGAAAAGTTCACGACGGAATACGGCCATATGTATTATCACAAGCCGTACTCGCATTATAAAATCAGATTGCAGTACCGGTTTACAGGAAATCAGGTTCCCGGTGGCGCTTCGTGGAATGTAAGGAACAGCGGCATTATGCTGCATTCACAATCTGCGGCAAGCCTGGGACTGGATCAGGATTTCCCGATCTCACTGGAAATGCAGTATCTGGGCGGTTTGAATGCAGGAGAAAGAAATACCGGAAACCTCTGCACACCCGGAACAATTGTAGAAATTAACGGAAAAGTAGACGAAGCACACTGTATTAACTCCACATCAAAAACGTATAACGGCGATCAGTGGGTTACGGCAGAAGCGATCGTGCTCGGCGATTCCATTGTACATCATCTGATTGAAGGCGATACCGTGCTGACATTTACGAAACCCAAAATCGGCGGCGGCTATGTAGGCAAAACACATACCTTTAAAGATGGCAAAGTGAGCCGTGAAAACGAGTGGATCAAAAAAGACGGAACGCCTCTTGGAAGCGGATACATTGCACTTCAGGCCGAAAGCCATCCGATTGATTTCAGGAACATAGAAGTGTTGGAACTGAAAGGATGTATGAATAAAAAAGCATCCAATTATAAATCCTATTACGTAGTTGCCGATAACAGGCTGTGTACTTTTGGTAAATAACCCTGCTCAGACAAACCGGAAAATAAAAGCGCCAGCAGGTTATTATATAAATGATAAAAACCGGAATATTCAAAGTCTGAAAACGTATTGAATTAAATCAGACAATTTCAGTTGCTGTTTATATATTTTTGCTAAAAAATGGACGTTAACCCAGCTGTCAGATGCGTCCATTTTTTATTTTAAAATTGTCCCTTTAAAGCCTGCAAGGTGTTCATGAAAAAAAATCTGCTCCGGTTTGTTCTGTTAGTTGGCTTGCTGGCCGGAATCAACTGG
This sequence comes from Dyadobacter sediminis, assembly GCF_005860765.1. GTDB lineage: Bacteria > Bacteroidota > Bacteroidia > Cytophagales > Spirosomataceae > Dyadobacter > Dyadobacter sediminis. The sequence continues at coordinate 421,281 of NZ_VCEI01000029.1, forward strand.
CTTGCTTCCACATTTTTTTTTCGGCTGGACCTTACAGAAGACAAACGGTACAGTATTTCGGATGCTACAAAACAGCTTTTGAATGAGCTCGATAAAGATGTTACAATCAACGTTTACCTGACAGGTGAATTTCCGGCGGGATTTGAAAGACTGGAAAGTGCCACACTTGAAACACTGGAAGAATTCAAAACCTATTCCAACGGCCACCTTTTTATCAATTATTCTGATCCGACCGAGGCCACAAGCGAGGAACAGCGACAAAAACAATACCTCAATCTTGTAGACCGCGGTCTTACTCCCACCAACGTATTTGCCAATGAAAATGGGAAACGCACGGAAAAAATCATTTTTCCCGGAGCCATTGTTCAGGCCGATACACTTTCTGTTCCCGTTCAGCTTCTGAAAGGAAACAAAGCCAGTACGCCCGAAGAACAGCTTAACCAGTCGTATGAAGGCGTAGAATTTGAAATGGCCTCGGCTATCCGGTTGCTTGCCAGTCCGCAGCGGAAAAAAGTTGGTTTTATCGTAAGCCATACCAAAATTTCCCCGGCACGGCTAAGCGATTTACTGGCCTCTGTTCAGCAGCATTACGACGTTTTCCTGGACATGAACAATCCGGAATCTTACGACGGCCTCGATGCATTGCTGGTGATGAAGCCCGACAGTGCTTTTTCGGAAGATGAAAAATTCAAGCTGGATCAATACGTTACCGGCGGCGGAAAAGCCATTTTCTTTGTAGACGGCGCCCGCGTTGACAGTGTCAGCCTGGAAGGAAATTATGCACAACCGCTTGACCTTAACCTGAACGATCTGTTTTTTCGCTGGGGCGCAAGAGTAAACACCAACCTTGTAAAAGATCTGAACTGCGCTGAGATTCTTTTAAATGTCGGGAATGTAGGCGACAAACCGGAAATCAGGCCAATGCCGTGGCGGTTTTTTCCTTTGCTCAACAACTTTGGCCGGCATTCGGTAACCCGAAATATCAATGCAGTATATACCCGCTTTCTGAGCACGATCGATACAGTAGGCGGTAATCCGAACATTAAAAAGACGCCGCTTTTAATGACTTCCGCTTATACGCAGACCGTCAATGCACCTGCTTTGGTGGGTTATAATGAAGCACGCAGACAGCCCGAGCCTTCACAATATAACGGCGGCGTAGAAATAGCAGGGATTTTGCTGGAAGGCACTTTTACATCTTTGTTTCAGAACCGGATTCTTCCGAATGACCCGCGTTTTAAAAAATTCAGGTCGCAGGGAAGTGCCGGAAAGGTCATCATATGCTCGGACGGCGACCTTGTCGTGAACGATTTTGATTACAAGAGAAACGCTCCGCTTCCCCTTGGCTATGACCGTGTTACCAAACAGACTTTCGGAAATAAAGATTTCATAATGAATGCTCTTGACTATATGACGGATGCGAACGGTCTGATTACGGCAAGGAGTAAAGAAATACAGATCCGGGCTTTAGATAAAATCCGGATTCAGGAAAACCGAAAACTCTGGCAAAGTATCAATTTACTGATTCCGCTGCTGCTGATCGGGGTTTTTGGCAGTTTAAGATACTTTTTACGTATCCGAAAATTTGGCTGAGAGAGTACTTCATCGGTAATTTTTTATACTTTTGTTTCCTCCAGAACGGTCTTCCGAAATCTGAAATCTATAAATTAATCAAATAACACTTACGTCACATATTATGAAGTTTGTCGTTTCGTCATCAATTTTTCTTAAACAGCTCTCAGCGATAAATGGTGTCGTTTCAACGAACCCAATAGTACCCATTCTTGAGAATTTTCTGCTTTCTCTGGATGGAAATACCCTGACTGTCACTGCTTCCGATCTTCAGACTGTCATGATCACAGAAGTGGAAGTGGAATCAGCTGAAAAAGGCGCTATCGCAATTCCCGCCAAATTATTGCTGGATACACTTCGCGGACTGCCCGAGCAGCCCATTACACTGCAGGTCAACAATGAGACTTTCGGAACCGAGATCGTTTCGGATAACGGCCGTTACAAACTTTCCGGAGAAAACCCGATTGATTTTCCAAAAACACCCGTTGTGAACCGCGGTCAGTCCGTTGATTTTTCTTCATCTGCATTGGGCGCTGCCATTGCAAACACCCTTTTTGCCACCAGTACGGATGATCTTCGTCCTGCCATGACCGGAGTTTTTGTTCAGATGGGCGGTGAAAATGCAACATTCGTGGCAACGGATGGCCATCGCCTGGTTCGTTACAGAAGAACTGACATCAAATCCGACAATGATACTTCCATGATTATCCAGCGTAAAGCGCTGAATCTTCTGAAATCATGTCTTCCATCCGAAGATATGCCTGTCAAAGCCGAATTTACTTCATCCAACGCATTTTTCAGCTTCGGAAACATCCGCATGATCTGCCGGCTGATTGATGAACGGTTCCCGGATTATGAAAATGCCATTCCGACCAACAATCAGAATACACTGACGATCAACAGAATGGAAATTCTGAGTTCATTAAGACGTATTTCCATCTATTCCAACCGGACTACACATCAGGTTCGTCTGAAACTTTCACTCAACGACCTTATTATATCGGCGGAAGATCTTGATTATTCCAATGAAGCCAACGAGCGCCTGATGTGTGAATACAATGGCGATGATATGGAAATCGGTTTTAATGCGAAATTCCTGATTGAAGTACTTGGAAACCTTTCCAGCAAAACGATCACTTTTGAACTTTCTGCACCAAACCGTGCCGGACTGATCATTCCGGTTGATCAGGAGGAAAATGAAGATATTCTGATGCTAGTTATGCCGGTTATGCTGAACACTTATGTCTAGAAATAAAGAATTGCAAATTTCATACTGGAATCCGCTTATTTTTTAAGCGGATTTTTTTGTTTAATATCTTTATTATAAATTAGTTATATAAAATTATTCACTTCATACGAAAAAAATCGTACTCAGGACTTGATTGTACGATTTTTTTCGTAGATATTTGGTACGAAGATCATCGTATAAAGCCAATATTATGTATATCAAGCCAACAGAATCCGAACTGGAAATCCTGAACTACTTGTGGCAGGCGGGTCCCAGTACCGTAAGAGCCGTGCATGATGCACTGTCAGCTATAAAAGATGTAGGTTATACCACAACCCTGAAATTAATGCAGATTATGCATGACAAAGGCCTGCTATACCGAACAGAGAACGGCCGGTCGCACATCTATGTAGCGCTTCTTGGGCAGGAAGAAACGCAGCAGAACCTTCTGGGCAAAATGGTGGAAACTGTATTTCAGGGTTCTGCAGCACAAATGGTTATGCAGGCACTTGGAAACCATTCCACTTCCAAGGAAGAATTAGACGAAATCCGTGAATTGCTTAATAACCTGGAAAATAACCGTAAGTCATGAAAATCATTTCTAGTTTACTTTCAGATTCTGTTGTGTCTGCCTTTGGCTGGACACTTGTACATTCTGTATGGCAGGGTACACTGCTGATGATTGTAGCCGCAGTTGTTTTTTACTTCTCCAGAAGATATTCTGCGCATGCCCGCTATATAACCGGTGTTTCTTTCTTGCTTGCTCAGCTGATTGCTTCCGGAATTACGTTTGGTTATTACAACTTAAAGTCATCTCCCGCCCTTCTGGCTAAGAATATATTAAACAATAATGTTTCACTGAATTCGGCGGCTGCTTTCAAATCAATTGCGCATGAACTTCCGGCTACCTTGAAATTCCAGCTGTGGCTTTCGGCACACTTGCATGAGCTTGTAATCTGCTGGCTGATCGGCGCAGGCATATTGTTACTCAGATTTGCCGGCGGCTGGATTTTTACTGAAAGGTTACGTTCTCAGGCCAACATCATCATGGATAAAGAATGGCGCGCGCGTTTTGGTATCATTACAGCCAAAATGAACATTTCCCGGATCATTGAATTCAAGGAATCCGCCAGAATCCTGACACCCATGGTAATCGGAGCATTTAATCCGGTCGTTCTGATTCCGATCGGATTGCTTACCGGATTTTCTACTGCGCAGGTAGAAGCCATTCTGGCGCACGAACTTGCACACATACGCAGAAATGATTATCTGATTAATCTGATGCAGTCGTTTGTGGAGGTTATCTTCTTTTTTCATCCGGCTATCTGGTGGCTTTCCGATCGTATCCGTATGGAACGCGAGCACTGCTGCGACGACATTGCACTCCGTGTCTGCGGTGATAAAATGTCACTTGCACATGCACTTGTAAAGGTAGCCGAATGGCAGTCTTCACCGGAACTCGCCATGGCATTTGCGTCCAAAAAGCCATTGCTTTTACAGCGTATACAAAGGGTACTGGGCGTAAAACCCAAATCCACGGGAAATTTCATAAACCTGCCTGTAATTTTGCTGGCCGCCGGCATGATCGTAGGATTGTCTGTGTATGCAGTTGCCCAGAAAACAGAAAATAAGGAAAAAGTAAAGACGGCAAAGCCTGTTTCTCCAAAACAATCCGTTTCAACAGAGGAAAATGTGGACGAAGAAGAAATAGCCGAAGTGAATGAAGATCCGGAAGAAGTTGAAATGGAAATGCCTGAAGAAATAGACATTGACTTTGATCTTTCCGAATTCTCGTTTGATTTTGACAATGATTCGCTCAATCAGAAAATGGGTGAATTCCATCGCAGAATGCAGGCGCTTCAATCCGAAATGGAGCCTTTTCAACGCAGAATGGAAGATTTGAACCTTGAAATGGAAAAACAGCGCTTTGAAGTGGAAAGATTTGAAAGGGAAATACAAAAAATTGAATGGAAAAAACAGCGCGTAGCAGAAGCAAGGTCTGAACTGATGGAAAAACGCTCTGCCGTATTTGAAAATAATTTCGAATCCGGAAAAGCAAAATCAAACGAAGCTGATCTGGAAAAGCAACTTGCAGACTTTGAACAGCAAATTAAAGCTCATGAGCAAAACATAGCTGAACTGAATTCCCAAATTTCGGCCAGCCGCAAAGAAGCCTTGAATGCAGAAGAGCCATTGCATAAGCTGGAAAGGGAGATGCAAGAAATAAACGGCAAGATGGAAGAAATCGGTCGTAGAATGGAAGTTGAATCACGCGAAATGGAGAAACTTGAAATGGCCTTTGCTCCAAAGCCGCCCAGACCGCCAAAACCTGCCCGTGCACCGCAGGCAAAAATAAAGAAAGCACCAAAACCAGCTCCGGTACCCGTTGCGCCAACGCCTCCGCCGGCACCGCCTGTCAGATAAATTCTTAAACAAAAAAGCAGGCTGTATTTATTCCAGCCTGCTTTTTTGTTTAATTTAAATTTTTTATTCTACTTCAATAATCACGTCGTCACTCATCGGATGCGAAACGCACGTCAGTATAAATCCTTCATTTAACTCTGCTTCCGAAAGCGCGTCTTCTTCGTCGAGATGTACTTTTCCCGAAACGCATCTGCCAAGGCAAGCCGTACACATGCCCGCCTGACAGGAATAAGGCAAGTCAATGTCCATATTCAATGCCGCTTCCAGAACGGTTTCATGCGGTTTTACAGGCAGCTTGTACTCTGCACCTTCATAAAACAACGTGATTTCCCTTGTTTTCAATGAACTTTCTTCTTCCACAATCACTTCACCCGGATGTGCAGCGGTTACGGTAAGAAAACTTTCTTTCCTGATTTTCGAATCGGGAACAGCAAGAATGGACAATGCCCTGTGTGCTTCTTCCATCATATCTTCCGGCCCGCAGATAAAAAACTCCGCTTGTGTTTTATCCAGCTCCGGCATGCCTTCCATGATTTTCAACAGATGGCTTTTGTTCAAACGGCCTTTTTCCCCATTCCATGCTTCGGACGGCTGGCTGAGCGTATGTACAACTTTCAGCCGTTTGCCATACTTGGCTTCCAGAGCGGCAATTTTATTTTTAAAAATGATACTTTCTTCATTACGGCTTCCATAAATGAGAAAAACCTCGCTTTCAGGTTCCACCATCAAAATGGATTTTAAAATAGAAAACAAGGGTGTTATGCCGCTTCCCGCTCCGACGAACACAACTTGTCTCGTCTGGTCATCGGCCTGTTTCGGGAAAAACGTGCCCATGGGTTCCATGGCTTCCAGTACGTCTCCTTCTTTAACCGTATCCAGAAGCAGATTGGAAGCATAGCCGCCGGGAACGCGTTTGATCGTGATTGCCAACGAAACATCCGTATACGGAGAACTCGACATGGAATACGAACGCCTTATTTTCTTGTCATCCTGAGGCAGCAGCAACGTCAGAAATTGTCCGGGCCGGTATGCAACGACTTCATTGAGCGGATGCCAGAAATGTATGGTCGAAGCCTCCTCCGTTTCTTTTTCAATTTCCTTTACTTTCAAAAAATAATATTTACTCATTGTTTAGCTGTTAGCTTTTGGCAATTGGCTTCATTAGGTGAATCTGTAACTGTGATTTTCAACGGTTATAGAACACAAAAGCCTCACAGGTAACACCTATGAGGCTTTTAAGATTTCAAAACGGATTATTTTAAAGTTGAAACAGCATCTTTAATGCGCTGAACTGCCTCTACAAGTGCTTCATCGGCGGCGGCTGTTGAGATACGGATACAATTTGGGGCGCCAAAGCCGGAACCTGCTACTGTTGAAACGTATGAATTGTTAAGCAGCCAGTTTGAAAAATCGTCAGAGTTGCTGATAACCGTCGTTCCGTCCGATTTTCCGAAGTAATAACTTACATCCGGGAAAGCATAAAATGCGCCTTGCGGAACATTCACTTTAAATCCTGGGATTTCTTTTAGTAAACCGATCACCAGATCCCGGCGGCGCTGATATGCTTTTGCCATTTCAATGGAAGGTTCCATCGGTCCGTTGAAAGCGGCGGTTGCGGCTTTTTGTGCAATGGAATTGGTACCGGAAGTAACTTGTCCCTGCAATTTTTCCACTCCATCCGAAATCCATTTCGCTGCTGCCGTAAACCCGATCCGCCAGCCTGTCATGGCATAACCTTTCGCTACGCCGTTAACCGTGATGACACGGTCTTTCAGCGCCGGAATGGATCCGATACTGAAATGGCCTTCGTCGGTAAAATTGATATATTCATAAATTTCATCGGCCAGGATGTAAATGCCTTCATGCTTTTCGATTACCGCAGCAATTTCCCTCAATTCTTTTTCAGAATAAACGGCACCAGTCGGATTGTTGGGCGAAGCATACATCACAACCTTTGTACGCGGCGTAATGGCTGCTTCCAGCTGAGCGGCAGTTACCTTGAAATCATTTTCAAAAGCACCGTCGATAATGACCGATTTTCCTTCTGCGAGTTTTACCATTTCGGAGTAACTTACCCAGTATGGCGCAAAAATGATTACTTCATCGCCCGGATTGACCAGCACCTGAATTACATTGGCTAAGGAATGCTTGGCACCCGTTGAAACCACAATATTTTCCGGTTTCCAGTCTATATTATTATCACGTTGCAGCTTGTCAGCAATGGCCTTTCGCAGATCAGGATATCCTGCTACCGGCGAATAACCGTGGAAACCATCATCAATGGCTTTTTTTGCGGCCTCACAAATATGTGCGGGCGTTTTGAAGTCTGGCTCTCCTACGCTCAGACTGATTACTCTATGGCCTTTTGCGGCCAGTTCACGGGCCATTTTGGTCATCGCCAGCGTCGAAGATTCTTCGAGGGCGTTGATGCGGTCGGCCAACAACCGGGACTCCACCTGTGTTTGCTCTGCTACTGCGGACATTGCAATGATAATTAAGTTAAAGAAGGTACTGCAATCTGTGTCAACAAATTGCCCGCAAAGGTATGGGTTTTTTAGAAGTTGCGCTGTGATATACAAAGAAAGATTTAGGAAATACCAATTGTGACCAAACGCCAGAAACGGAGTATTACATAATTATACTACCAGAACAGCATCATTGATTATACCTATTTATCAACAATACGATGGAATCATACATAACAATTGAAGAAATACAGTTACTGATCAACATTCCGGAAAGCCTGCATGAAATGTTTCTGCGCGTTGCCAACGGACTGCATCAGCGGGCCAAACAGCCGAAGGAAAAAGTATTGCAGCAACTGGTCCGGATGATGGAAAACCCTAAAAAGTATGCTTTTTCCAAAAACAAACTGACGAATCTTGCCAAGGCAGTTTTTGAATCCCGGAAAAACGGCGTGGAAATTTCCCTGACTGAAACCGGACGTGAATTTCTTGTAAACGAAGAGGCCGTCATGACGATGGATCAGGATATCGGACAAATTACAAAGCAGTTTGACCTGCGCGAAGACAAATTGCATTACGCCGTGTACGGAAAAGAACATATTGAAGAAGGCGCTTTGGCACAAATGGAAACGGCTGTAAGTCTGCCCATTTCCAGAGCAGGCGCTCTGATGCCCGACGCGCATCAGGGTTACGGACTTCCCATAGGCGGCGTGTTGGCAACCGAACACGATAAAGTGATTCCGTATGCCGTGGGTGTGGACATTGCATGCCGCATGTGTATGTCTGTTTTTAATTTGCCGGCCAACTACCTGAAACGGGAGCCGCACTTACTGAAAAAGGTTTTGCTGGAAAATACAAAGTTCGGTATGGGCGGAGAAACAGGCCGCAAGTACGACGACAGCGTAATGGACCGTCCGGAATGGAAAGCCACAAAGCTGATCAGCAGCCTGAAAGACAAGGCATACCGTCAGCTTGGCTCTTCGGGAACAGGAAATCATTTTGTGGAATGGGGAATTGTGGAAGTGCTGGAAGAAGATGATTTGCTGGACTTGCCAAAGGGTGCATACATGGCCTTGCTTTCTCATTCGGGCTCGCGCGGCCTCGGCGCCAATATTGCCAATTATTACTCCAAACTGGCCATGCAGAAAACAAAATTGCCAAAGCAGGCCGCACACCTCGCCTGGCTCGACCTGAACACGCAGGAAGGACAGGAATACTGGATCGGAATGAATCTTGCCGGCGAGTATGCGTCCGCAAACCATCATGAAATCCACTACAAAATTGCCAAAGAGCTCAGGGAAAAGCCTTTAAAAATGATTGAGAATCACCATAATTTTGCGTGGAAAGAGCAGCTTGCCGACGGCACCGAAGTGATTGTTCACCGCAAAGGCGCCACGCCGGCCGGAATTAACGATCTTGGCATTATACCAGGTTCCATGAGCCAGCCGGGTTATATTATCAGAGGAAAAGGAAATGCCGAGGCACTGAATTCGGCATCGCATGGCGCCGGAAGACTGATGTCACGCTCAAAAGCCCTGAGTTCGGTTACGCAGAGCCAGATGAACAAAGTTCTGGAAGAAGCCGGCATTCAGCTTACGGGCGGAGATCTGGACGAATCGCCAATGGCTTACAAGAACATTGAAGACGTCATTGCCGCCCAATCCGAACTGGTTACGGTACTGGCCAGATTTTCACCAAAAATCGTAAGAATGGCCGATGCAAACCGGAAGGAAGGAAGAGAGGATTAATGAACAGCTTTTATTAAATTTGAAAAAAGACCTTTTATGAATGCACTAAGATTAATTGAAAAGCCGGAAAACAGAGAAATCAGGATTTCTCTTCCGGAATATTTTAATGATGACTTGGTAGAAGTCATTGTTTTGTCTATTGAAAAGAATAACTCAAATACAGCTGAATCAAGACTCAACATTGCTCATAATTACTTGAATCAATCAAAAAAATCATCTTTTGATTTAAGTAAACTTGATGCACATGAACAGTAAAAAGCAGAAGATTTTTATTGACAGTTCTATTTTGGTAGAGTTCAAAAAGCAATCTAAAACGGAGTTGTTACTTGAATTAATTGCAAATTCTAATATTGAACTTGTTATAAATTCAACTGTATTGAGTGAGTATACTTTTTATCTTTTAGCCATCGAAGGTGAAAAGGCACCGAGAACTATAAAAGAGAATCAGGAAATAAACAGTATTATATCAAAGGATCAGCCTGAAGACTTTTTATCTCTGTTTACTGTATTACAGAATGGTAATGAAATAATCAAGGAATTCTTGGAGTTGATGAAGAAATACAACCTTTTACCAAATGATGCTTTAATACTTGCAAGCTGCAAACTAAACAATATTAAAGTACTGGCATCTTTTGATAAAAATGATTTTACAGCTGCATGTGCAGGCGAGCACATTCAACTTGTTCAATCCATTGTTGATTTTAATAATTTAAATATAAACTCCTAAAACACTTCACCCAAACTTACAAACAGCCCTCTGGAACCTTTGGCGCCAAAGCCGTAATCAATAGCGGCGTTAGCTCTGGATTTTTTATTCACTTTGATCCGCAGGCCCAACCCGCCGCCGGGAGCTACTTTGGTGAAGTTGTTTGAAGGATAATCAGATACGCTCTGCGCATTGCCGAAAACTACGCCGCCCAGCAGGCCGTTCCTTGTAATGGCAAAGCGGTATTCCGATTCGAGATACAAAAGGTTGAGACTTCGGAAACGTCCCTGAATGTAACCGCGTCCCAGATTGTTCGTCGGGTCCCAGCCTGTGCTTGGCAAATCCAGATAAGGCGGTTTGCCGCTCAGAGTAAGCCAGTTATAATTCCAGAAGGCTAATGTATTCTGGCTTCCTGCCGGAAGATTGATGTACTTGCGAATGTCTACAATTAACGATTGCCAGTTTGTGGTGCTTTTCAGGCGTTTCATGTTGGAACGGAACTGTATACTGGTATAAAACCCTTGTTCCGGATTAATGGAGTTCTTTCTGCTGTCGTATAGCAATGTGGCAACGGGGCCGGCAGAAACGGAAGTAGGCGGTAAACCGTATTCCTGAACATCCACATTTTTATCCTGCTCCTTTATGTTCCATCTTCGGTCGAACAAATACCCGACACCGATGAAAAATGATGTGCCGATTTCTTTAAGAACCGATTGATGCAGGCGAAGATGCGAATAATCGATTTTACTCGCATTGCTTATTTCTGTATTCGGCCCAAGTCCGTAAGTATCCTGCGGATATTTGAAAAAGCGCCAGTCAATCAGAATATTATAATCGTTGTTTTTTGTCCAGATATTGGCTTGTAAAGGCACAGTGATCTGTTTGTACTGGGTATAAATGAAATTGGTGGTAATACTGGAAATCCTCGTTGTTTTTGGATTACTGGAATAAAAAGCACTGTTTACATTGATGGACCCGATAAAGCCGGAAGACAATGTATAACCAAAAGCAGGAATGATGGAAAATAAAAGTTTTCCCGTTTTTACGGTGGTATCTACTTTGGCAGGACTTTGCTTTTCCTTTTTCTTCAGTTGGCGAAGCACATCCATAATGTCTTTCTGTGCCACAACTTTTGCAATGGAATCCGCATTGTCCTCAGCGGTGTTTCCACTCGACTGTAAAGGGTGACCGTCAGCATTCAAGCCTGTGATTATCAGGTAAGTTATAAAGGTCAGTATGCCTGTAATCCTGAGGTTCAAGGGCGTTGTGTTTTCTGGTTCATACAAGTAAATAATTTTGTACTAAAATGATACCTGAGCATAAAAAAAGCTGCCGGCATCATCAAGAAACCGGCAGCTCTTATTCTTCAATTATGATTATTGCGCCAATGCAGCTTTCAGATTGGTATCAATAACTTCAAGGAATTCTTCGGTATAAAGATAATGGTCGCCGTGTTTCACATCATTTCCGTGAACACCAATTGCCAGATCCTTTGTCATTTTACCACTTTCTACCGTTTCGATACACACTTTTTCAAGTGCATGGCAGAAATCGATCAATGGCTGGTTATTGTCCAGTTTTCCACGGAACGCGAGTCCGCGTGTCCATGCAAAGATAGAAGCAATCGGGTTGGTGGAAGTTGGTCTTCCTTTCTGATGCTCGCGATAGTGGCGCGTTACCGTTCCGTGCGCTGCTTCCGCTTCCATTACCTTGCCATCGGGTGTCACCAGTACGGAAGTCATCAGACCCAGTGAGCCAAAGCCCTGCGCAACAGTATCCGACTGAACGTCACCATCATAATTTTTACAAGCCCACACAAAGTTTCCTTCCCATTTCAATGCAGAAGCAACCATGTCATCGATCAGACGGTGCTCGTAATGTACTTTTCCTGCATATTCCTGTTCGTATACTTCCTGGAAAATATCCTTGAAGCGGCCGTCGTATTTTTTAAGGATTGTATTTTTGGTTGAAAGGTATAAAGGCCATCCTTTATCCATAGCAACGTTGAAGCAGGCATGTGCAAATCCGCGGATGGATTCGTCGATGTTGTACATTCCCATGGCAACACCCGCACCTTTGAACTGATACACTTCGTGCTCGATTACTTGTCCGTCTTCACCTTCGAATTTGATCGTCAGCTTGCCTTTTCCCGGAACAACAAAATCCGTAGCCTTGTACTGATCGCCGAAAGCATGACGTCCTACGATAATCGGTGCAGTCCAGTTGGTAACCAGACGCGGTACGTTGCTCATGACGATCGGCTCGCGGAAAACGGTTCCGTCCAGAATGTTCCGGATTGTTCCGTTTGGCGATTTCCACATTTGTTTCAGATTGAACTCCTTAACGCGGTCTTCGTCCGGTGTAATCGTTGCGCATTTGATACCCACGCCATATTCCCTGATCGCATTGGCTGCATCAACTGTAACCTGGTCATTGGTTTCATCGCGGTATTCCACGCCCAGATCGTAGTATTTGATATCTACATCCAGATAAGGTAAAATCAGTTTTTCCTTGATAAATTTCCAGATGATCCGGGTCATTTCATCGCCATCCAGCTCTACAACGGGATTTTCAACTTTAATTTTGCTCATGTCCTAATTCTGTACAATAGTTAAAGATTTTGAAATCAGACCGTGAAAGTACGAACAATAGAATAAAAAGGCGAAATTTCCTCATCTTGCAAATCAAAAAAGACTGTTGTCTGCAATGAACAAATCCGCTTTACGTCAGGAATTTCTGAATAAAAGAAAGCTTTTGACCAAAGAAGAAAAGGAAAATTTTGATACACATATTACGGCAAATGTTGAAAAGTTCCTGATAAACAAGCCGTTCAGAAACATTCACACTTTTCTGCCACAACTTGATTCCGGAGAAATCGATACCTGGAAAATAATTTCTGTGATCCGCAAGTCTTTTCCGTCTATTCAAATTGCCGTTCCGTACATCATTCCGGGCACAAGGGAAATGGAGCATTTTCTGCTGGATGAACAAACCGAACTGATCACCAACCAATGGAAAATTCCCGAGCCAGACCCCATTGTTTCTAAAAAGATCAATCCGGAATCCATCGACGCGGTTCTGGTTCCGTTGCTTGCATTGGATGAAAGCGGATTTCGTGTCGGTTACGGAGGAGGTTATTACGACCGGTTTTTTACGAAATGCAGGCCGGATGTTGTCAGAATCGGACTGTCATTTTTTAAACCGGTAAAGGAAATTTCGGACAAAAATGAATTTGACATTCCACTGAACTTCTGCATTACGCCTTTTGAACTATACCAGTTTGAGCCGGAAAATGCCTGAACCTGTAAAACTGAAATGCTGAAATAGTGTGTTCAAAGCTGAATTTAAATACATTAATGATTTCAAAACGTCGTTCATTCTAAAATTCATTGTAAATTTGCGCCACTTTTCAGCCTTACCGAGGCAAAAAGTAATCATATTTTATCCATTTTTAATCTTAATGCAAGAATGAAAATCGCAGTAGTAGGCGCTACCGGTCTGGTGGGCGGCGAAATCCTCAAAGTGCTCGAAGAGCGTAATTTCCCGGTAACAGAATTATTGGCTGTTGCATCCGAAAGATCAATAGGCAAGGAAGTTACATTCAAGGGTAAACAGATCAAGGTAATCGGATTTGAGGAAGCGATTGCATCCAAACCTGAAATTGCGATTTTTTCTGCTGGCGGAGGCACTTCATTAGCTTTGGCCCCAAGATTTGCAGAAGCTGGAATTACGGTTATTGACAATTCATCGGCATGGCGTATGGATCCGACCAAAAAACTGGTTGTTCCGGAAATCAATGCCGGCGAACTGACAAAGGAAGATAAAATCATTGCAAATCCAAATTGCTCAACAATTCAGATGGTAGTGGTTCTGAATCCGCTGCATAAAAAATATAAAATCAAACGTGTGGTTGTTTCCACTTATCAATCGGTAACCGGAACCGGAAAAGCAGCCGTTGATCAGCTTTTTTCAGAACGTACCGGCGACCACAGCACAGAAAAAGTATATCCGCATCAGATCGACCTGAATGTATTGCCGCATATTGACGTGTTTCTTGACAATGGCTACACGAAGGAAGAAATGAAAATGACGAACGAAACCAAGAAAATCATGGGCGACGACAGCATTGCTGTTACCGCTACAACCGTTCGCATTCCAACCATCGGCGGCCATTCGGAAGCAGTCAATATTGAATTTGAAAATGAATTTGATCTGGATGAAGTTCGTCAGATTTTAAGCGAAGCAGAAGGCGTCATTATTCAGGATGATCCTAAAAATGCCGTGTATCCGATGCCGCTTACTGCGCATGGGAAGGACGAAACTTTTGTAGGCCGCATCCGCCGCGACGAGTCGCAGCCAAAAACGCTTAATCTGTGGATCGTAGCCGACAACCTTCGCAAAGGCGCTGCAACCAACACCGTTCAGATCGCCGAGTTTCTTGCAAAGCATGATCTTGTAGGCGCTACGCAGGAAGCTTAGTTTTGAAAATATATTATTAATTAAAAAAGCCGCTTAGCGGCTTTTTTAATTAGCGGTCTACTTCGCCCATTACAATATCAATCGATCCTATAATGGCAATCACGTCGGCCAGCAACGCACCTTTCGAGATTTCACCTATGACGGAAAGGTTATGAAACGAACAGGACCGCGCCTTGCAGCGGAACGGAATATCGGAACGTCCGTCCGCTCTGAAATAAAATCCCAGTTCGCCTTTTGAAGTTTCCCCTCTTGCGTAAAAGTCCATGGCTTTCGGACGTATTTTCTTCGGAACAACGGCTTGCGGGTCAAAATCGCGTGTTCTTTTGTAATTACCCGTAAGCTGTTCAAGGCTTTGTTCAATCATTTTAACCGATTCCCAGCATTCCAGCACACGAACCCAGGCCCGGTCCCAGCAGTCGCCGGTAGTTCCCATTTTTCCTTCACCAATCGGTATATCAAAGTCAAGTTCCGGATAAACAGAGTAAGCATCCACTTTTCTGAGATCATACCGCAAGCCCGAACCACGCAGCATCGGGCCGGTGCAGCCGTAATTGATCGCAACCGGCAGCGGCAGAACGCCTACATTCGCCGTACGCTGAATAAAAATCTTGTTATCGACGACAAGCTGCTGCAATTCAATCAGCTTCGGTTTCAGATATTTGACAAATTCAAGGCATCTTTCTTCAAAACCAACGGGTAAATCATAAAACAATCCGCCGATCCAGATGTAATTGTAAAGCATCCTGGCGCCACAAATCCATTCCAGCAGGCGCAGAATCTGCTCGCGGTCGCGCATCATCCACAAAAACGGCGTGTAGGCACCAATATCCATCGCGTAAGTTCCCAGCGCAACAAAGTGCGAAGCAAGGCGGTTGAGTTCTGCAACCACAACACGGATGTATTCGATGCGTTTTGGAATATCGTTTTCAATGCCAAGCATTTTTTCCACGCCCATCACATAGGCATGCTCGGAGTTCATGGCAGCCACGTAATCCAGTCGGTCCACATAAGGAATAACCTGATTGAACGGCAGCGATTCGGCATGTTTTTCAAAGCAGCGGTGCAAGTAACCCAGATGCGGAACGACATCCACAATCACTTCGCCATCCGTTACGACTTCAAGCCGCAGAACGCCGTGCGTGGAAGGATGCTGCGGTCCCATGTTCAGGATCATTTCCTCGGTACGAAGGTTTTCAGGCTTGTATTTCGAAGGAATGGAAGCAGCGAGGTATTCCGGTTTGTATTCGTACTGAATTGTATTTGCCATTGTATTAAAATCTAACCAGTTTCTGATCCTGCAACTCTACGCGCAAAGGGCCGATCGGCCGTCCTTCGTTGTGAAGGCGATCTACGGCTGTTACATAATAAACATACCGTTTGCCGGTTTCAGCAGTAAGATCAATGATTTTTTCACCTTCATAACACATGCCAATGATGCGTCGCGGATCGTAGGCAGTAGCTTTTTCTTCCGGTTCAAAACGATACACAACGTAATACCACGCGCGGTCGCCGTCAGCGGCAGCATCCGGTTTTTCCCATGTCAGTTCTATTCCTTTGGAAAGTAAGGTTGCTTTCAGACTTTTTGGGGAAAGCGGCGGAATACGGTCTTTCCAAGGCATCGTCGGGATCAGTGCCGGATAACGGAAAAAGTCATTTCGCAACGAATCGGCAAATCCGAGACTGTTGCCTCGAATGGAACGTGAACTGAAAAATATAGTGCCGTTGGACGCTGTTTCTCTGGAGTATCGGATCTGGTTCGGAACTTCGGCCGGATTGGCCCAATGCGTATCTTTGTCCTTGTAACCGACACGATATACGCCCATTCCGATGTATAAATGCCGTTCAAAGCTGTTTTCTGCCCACCAGTCTACAAGGTTTTTATAAGGAACACGGTTGAATCCTGAGGAAAAGTAAACCTGCGGCGCAATGTAATCGATCCAGCCTTCTTTGATCCATCTGCGGCTGTCTGCAAACAAATCGTCATAGGACGCCAGTGCTCCGAAAGTCTTTGATCCTTCCGGGTCGCGGTCTTTGTTTCGCCATACACCGAACGGACTGATGCCAAATTTCAGACGCGGATTCAATGCTTCCAGCGCATCATGGATTGATTTCACAAGTAAATCCACATTATGCCTGCGCCAGTCGGCCTTGCTTGTAAACCCTTCACCGTATTTCCGGAACGACGCATCATCCTGAATAACTTGTCCGGGTACGGCATACGGGTAAAAATAGTCGTCAAAGTGAATGCCGTCCACATCGTAATTCCGGGCCACATTCACCGTCATATCTGTGATAAACTGCCGCGCTTCGGGAATCCCGAAGTCAAAAAGTTTGTAGCCGTCGTAACTGATAATCCATTCGGGATGCACGCGGCTGATATTTTCAGAGGAGACGCTTGTGGAGGATTTATGTACAAGCCGGTTCAGGTTGAGCCATGCATGAAATTCAAGTCCGCGCTTATGTGCTTCCCGGATCATGAAATCCAGCGGGTCCCACATGGGAACGGGCTGCCTGCCCTGTCTGCCCGTAAGCCATTCAGACCACGGCTCGGGGCTTTTGGCATAAAATGCATCCCCCGCAGCTCTTACCTGAACGAAAACCGCATTCATGCCTACTTTCTTATGAAAATCCAGAAGAGATGAAAATTCTTCCTGCTGCTCTTCAGGTATAAGATTTTTACTGCTAGGCCAGTCGATGTTGTCAACGGTTGCTATCCAAACTGCTCTGAATTCTCTTTTTGGAGGTAAAATTTCGTCAGTTTCTGTCGACTGGGCTATGCAGCTTTCCATTAAAAACAGGATAAGTATAAAGGAAAGAGCAACTATTTTAATTTTTTTCACTATCTAACCAATGCAAAATGTTAATCCAATCAAAGTAACGTAATTTGGAACAAAGTTAGCTGAGAACAAACTTATATTCATTTAAACAGGCATGGAATTGCCCGTACTTGTCGGCTGAGAGTTATACCGGACATTCTTGACTTTGTTATATATCATGCGTCAGGATGTTCCAATGCTTTTCAGAAAGCATAGAAACATAAAGTAAAATTGTTGTTATTGTGAATAATTTTTATGCATATTTATTGTGTAATTACAAGGATTTTTGTGACTTAACACAAGTTACGTTCCTGCAATTACCGCTAGTAACGTTTAAACCTGTATCCCATATTGGAACCATTTGTCAAAACCACTAAGAAAAACGTCCTGTTTGAAGTTGCATGGGAGGTTTGTAATCAAGTTGGAGGAATTTATACTGTAATACGGACCAAAGTCCCGGCAATGGTCGAAAAATGGGAGGATAACTACTTTCTGCTGGGCCCCTATTTTGAAAAAAAGGCATCTTCCGAATTTGAAGTGATAACGGATCTGGACGATTCTCCTGCCGGTCGCATCGTTAAAAGGATGCGCGATATGGGCTATCATGTTTATTACGGTTACTGGCTCGTTACCGGCAAGCCGCGGGTTGTACTTTTTGATCTCGAGAGCATTGAAAAAGATCTGGACAGTATCAAATTCAAACTTTGGGAGCACAGCCGGATTCCTACGATCAATGTTGAACATCTTGTTAACCAGACATTATGCTTCGGAGAACTTGTACGTATATTTCTTAAGGAATATGCCGAGGAAAATGCCAAACGTGAAGAAATCTACGCGCAGTTCCATGAATGGATGGCCAGCAGCGGACTTCCCGATCTCAAACGTGAAAATGTAAAAATAGCCACTACTTTTACAACGCATGCCACCATGCTGGGCCGCTATCTTGCCCAGAACGTTAGCGGGTTTTATAGCAAACTTCCCTTTTTTGACTGGGAACAGGAAGCTAAAAACTATGGCATTCTGGCACAGTGCTCCATGGAAAGACAAGCTGCGCTGAATGCACATGTGCTTACAACGGTCAGCGACGTAACCGCGCGCGAATGTGAAGTGTTTCTGGGAAGAATGCCGGATCTGGTGACGCCGAACGGCCTGAACGTAGTCCGGTTTCAGGCGGTACATGAATTCCAGAACCTGCATTTGAAGCACAAGGAGCGCATTCACGAGTTTGTAATGGGTCATTTTTTCCAGAGTTACTCATTTGATCTGGACAAAACGCTTTATTTCTTTACATCAGGACGTTACGAATACAGTAATAAAGGTTATGACCTTACTTTGGAAGCACTTGCACGCCTCAACTGGAAAATGGTGCAGGCTAACATGGACATGACCGTTGTGATGTTTATCGTTACCAAGCAGCCTTATTATTCCGTCAATCCGGATGTACTGCAGTCGCGGGCTGTTCTCAATGAACTGCAGGAAACGTGCACAGCGATTGAAAAAGAAGTGGGTGAAAAACTTTTTCATGCCGCTGCCGCCGGCGCAGACCATAAAATGCCCGACCTCAACAATTTTGTGGATGAATATTGGCGTTTACGGCTACGCCGGACGATACAAAGCTGGAAAACAGACAAACTTCCGGCATTTGTAACGCACGATCTTAAAGAAGAAGACGGCATCACTGATTTTTGTAAAAGAGCGAACCTCGTTAACAACGAACGCGATCGTGTCAAGATCGTTTATCATCCGGATTTTATTTCTTCCACAAACCCGCTTTTCGGGCTCGATTACGGCCAGTTTGTACGTGGCTGCCATTTGGGTGTTTTTCCAAGTTATTACGAACCTTGGGGCTACACGCCGCTTGAATGCGTTGTGCGCGGCGTTCCTACGGTAACCAGCGACCTTTCCGGTTTCGGGGATTACATTATGCAGATCATGCGGGATTACGAAAACAGAGGAATTTACGTGATCAACAGAAAGTCACAGACGTTTACGCAGGCTGCAGATCAGCTGGCCGATATTTTGTTCAAATTCGTAAGAATGCAGCGCCGCGACCGTATCATGCAGCGAAACCGTGTTGAAAACATTTCCGATGTATTCGACTGGATGAATCTTCGCTCCTATTACGATACCGCGCACGATCTGGCTGCGAAAAGGAGGAAGCCGTAAGTTTTGAATAGCTTAATAAAGCCCGTTAATATCTCCAAAGATGATGTTAGCGGGTTTTTGCATTATTTTCTATGCTTTAATTAATTGAATAAAATTAGTATATAACCCAAAGTTGCTGTCTGCAGAAATTATAGACATGCGCTCAGAATAAGCAGTTGCCAATAGTAAACGGTCAAAAGGATCCCGATGCTGAGGAAAGAGAGGAATGGATTCATACTGGACTATATGCTTGGTTGCAAGAGAAATTATTTCAAAACCGTCATTTAAAATAACTTTCTCTAATAAATCAATTGCTATTGGCAATGCTGTAAGTTTTCCCGTTTTCTGTTTGATTGCAATTTCCAAAATACTGATTTGAGAAACGCAAATCTGATTGGAAGACAATAGTTTTAGAATTTCTGCTGATAATTTGAAAGGGGAAATAAGCGCCCAGATCAGAATTTGTGTATCTATAAATTATCTCTGCATTTACATATAATCGTTGAAATCTTCAAGCGGATCATTAAAATTATCCGGAATATTATATCCTCTATTCGCAAGACTTCCTAAAACAACTCCTTTTTGCGGCTGTTCTTCCATAGATTGATCCTGCTGGCTTTCGTCCATAAATAAAACGACAACCTGTGACTTTTTGATGGATGGCGGCGTTTCAATGAAAGTAAGAACGCCATTTTCATAAACTCCTTTGATAGCTGTATACATGGCTTTATGTAAGCGTTTTTGTCAAATTTAAGAATATTCAACAATTTAGGACAATTAATCATGAATCGGCAAAGTTGTTGAGGCTGCATTCCTGAAAATTTTCCACACCTTCACTTCCCATTTTAAAACCATTAAATTGTAATGAATTATATAGAACTAGATTTGAAAGTTGAGCCGGATTTCTCGGAAATTCTAATGGCCGAGCTTGGCGAAGCAGGTTTCGAATCATTTGTGGAAACAGAAGAAGGCTTGCTCGCCTACATTCAGGAAAATGATTTTGATGAAAATGAAATCCATAAACTGACAGCCAAATACCTGGAATTAACGACAATAGCGGCAACATGGAAATCGTTAGAAAGAAGGAACTGGAACGAGGAATGGGAAAAAAGTTACGAACCGATTGAAGTCGGCGATCAGATCCGCGTAAGGGCCGTTTTTCATGAGTCGGACCCCGCATTCAGGTATGATTTACTTATTCAGCCCAAAATGTCATTCGGTACGGGCCATCATGAAACCACGTGGCTCGTCATGAATGAACAGCTGGGTTTGCCGCATGAAGGTCTGGCGGTAATGGATGTGGGCTGCGGCACGGGAATCCTGGCGATTCTGGCGTATAAACTGGGTGCAACGCAGCTTCTGGGCTTTGATATCGACGAATGGGCAGTGGAAAATACACGTGAAAATTTCGCAATGAATGATTTACCGGCAGAAGCGGAAGTATTCCAGGGAACCATAACGGATGTGCGTGAAGAGCAGGTTTTTGGAGGAATTCTGGCCAATATCAACCGGAATATTCTGCTGAGCGAAATCCCGGCTTATGTAAAGCACCTGAAACCGGGCGGCTGGCTTGTAACAAGTGGCTTTTACGAAACAGACCAGGCCGATATCGAACGCTGCGCAGCGGAAAACAATTTAAAAAAATTAAGGTCGAATACACGCAATCAATGGGCAACCGTTGTTTTCCAGAAACTGGACAACAGCTGAAAGCACACGTTAAGAACAATAAAATCCAGAGCCAATAGCTAAATGCTAAAAGCCAACAACACATGAAAATAATCCGATTTACTTTACTACTTTATTTTCTGGCAACCATCGGAATAACGGCTTCCGCACAGAACCTGAAATTTCCGGACGAGCCGGGCCAGTTTATGGTGCAGTTCCGCAAATTGATGGACGGCAGCCGCAATCCGCAGTTTGTCCGGCCAGCCGCTGAGCTGGACAGCATCTGGACGTCTTCCGTCAACAGCACGCAGCAGGCGAAATTTATAAACATCGTAAAAACGCAGATCGCAAAAGGGCAAAAAGCAGGCCCTGTTCTTGCACTTTTGGCACGTAATACGCATTTTTTCGCTAAACAGTCGCCTGAAAATCTGGACGGATTTCTGAACATCGCAGCAAGTTCCGGGGAAAAATACGACGGCAAGGGTTTTCAGAAAATACTGGAAACGATCCGGTCAGTGAATGAAACGAACAAACTGTATGCCGCCAATTACAATTCACTTTACTTGCTTGGCGGAACGTATAAATACCGGTTTGACACGACCAATGCACAAACTGCCAATGCCGAAGCAACCGTTGCAGCAGCAAATGACAGCTGGGATACGCCGACTGATTCCAACTTTGTTATAGCGCCCAAATCCAATCCGCTTCCGGCTATTTCCGGTCCGTTACTCGATCTTCAGAATGCAACATTCGCCATGGTGACGGCGGGCGATTCCGTTGTTTTTGGTCCTGCAAACGGCAGTGTCATGCTGAAAGACGGCATTTTTGTGGGAAAAAACGGGAAGTTCAACTGGCAGGCTGCGGGCGATTCTTCTATTTATGCCGATCTGGACAGTTACTCGTTCAATATTTCACAGCCAAAACTTCTTGCCGAAAACGTTACACTTCATAATGAACGCCAGCTTGAAGCGCCGATCAAGGGAACGCTTGAATACCGCGGTGTAAAAAAGGTAAAAGGACAGCCGGCTCCGTATCCGCGGTTTGTTTCCAACGGCATTGACGCGCGACTGAAAGCATCCCGAAAAAACATTGATTACAAAGGCGGTTTTGCACTCATCGGAATGGAAATGTACAGCTCTTCGCTGAGCGACAAGCCGTCCGCCATTCAGGTGAAGTATAAGGATAAAGTTGCTTTTAAGGCGCAGAGCAAGAAATTCATGCTGAAAGATTCGGTCATTACTTCTTCGTTTGCGACTTTTTCCATGCCTTTGGGAAGCGATTCGCTTTATCATCCCGGCGTTACGTTCAAGTATAACGATGACGAAGGCATTTTGAAACTGGGCCGCGCTGAAAAAACAGATTATGCGCCGCTGCCGTATCAAGATTCATACCATAAAATGAACATCTGGTCGCAGGCTATGCGCTGGAAATTCCCGAATGAAAAAGTGGAATTTTTACGCATTGACGGCAAGCAGGTTGTTCCGGTAAGGCTGGAATCCTATGATTATTTCAAAAAGGAAAAATTCAAGGACATCAGCCGGGAATACGGTTTTCAGCCTTTGATTATGGCCGCCAATTATACGCAAACCGAAAAAAAATCCGCGTTTCTTGCCGAGGAACTGGCGACAAAGTTTAAACAGAACCCTAAAATTCTGCGCAACGCATTGCAACGGCTTGCACTGGAAGAGTACTTTGTTTACAACAAGGCAACGGATGAATTTGCATTAAGCAAAAAAGGCATTTTGTACGTGCTTGCCAATCTGGACAAAGCGGATTATGATAATTTTCAGGTTACGTCCCAGTTTGCAGCCAATGAAGAAGTTGCCAATGCGACGATCAATCTTCCGGATACGCTGCTTACGGTTCTGGGCGTTTCCCGATTTGTGGTCAGCGATTCTTTAAAGATTTATGCAGTTCCGGCGGATAAAAAACTGGTGATTGGCAAAAACAGGAATTTTACGCTGAACGGACAAATGGTGGCGTCCAATTATCAGTTCAGAGGACAAAATGTAAAGTTTGATTACAATCAGTTTTTCGTGAATGTTGCGCCGTCGGATTCCATTACGTTTACGCCACGCGAAAAATTTGCCAAAGGCCAGAAAGGGGAAGTCGGCGGACATGTGAAATATGAAAAAGGCGGAACATTTTACCTCAGCGATCCGAAAAATAAATCCGGGATTCAGAAAGGGATCAAAAAATCGCCGCGGCTTGTCGTTCCCGACGGAATGATTGTGTACTTCGATCAGCCTGAACGCGGAACGGTTCTGTATCCGCGCGAAGTCTTTTTCAAAATCCCGAAAATAGATATGGACGGACTCGACAACCGAGATGTGATTTTTGAAGGAACATTCAATTCAAACGGCATTATCCCTCCTATTCAGACGCTTTTGAAAAGCATGCCGGACAATTCGCTGGGCTTTGACTACAAACCGCCGGTTACTGATCTGAAACTGTACGACGGAAAAGCGCTTGCGAAGTTTACAGATACACTTACAATGGACAACAGCGGTCTGCATTCCAAGGCCGTACTGAAATATTTGTCTGCTTCCATGACTGCCAAAAATGTGCTGCTTACGGCGGATTCTTTAATGGCGTCCGGCGATGTGGCAAGTATCAGGGAAGCAACGATTGGCAACGGTTATTTTCCGGGCGTGGAGCTGAAAGATTATGCGCTGAAATGGTTTCCGAATGCAGACAGTATGTTTATCAATACACAGGGAAAATCGTTTTCTTTTTACAAAGGAACAACGAGCCTGGAAGGAAGTCTTTTGCTGCGTTCGAGCGGATTGTATGGCAATGGAAAGCTGAAAAGGCCGGATTCGGAATTGTCTTCGCCCGATATCAAATTCAATAAAGACGGATTTCTGGCCAATCGCTCGGCATTTTCCATTAACAGCGGCGATCAGAAATCTTCCAAAAAGCTGCTGACCGGAAATAACGTAAATATTGATTTCAACTTCAAAACCGGAGTGGCCAATTTCCTGACGGATGAAACCGGATTCGGAACGGATTCGTCCGGCATGCAGATCCCGACGGCTTCTTATCAGACACTCATCGGAAGTGCGAAATGGGATATGAACAAGAAAACCATTTTGATGAAGGGTTTTGGTGAAACTTCATCCTATACTTCCATGGATTCTACGCAGGAAGGACTGACGTTCAACGGCTCGGAAGCGATTTATGACATTGATAAAGTAACGCTCAACATCAAAGGCGTTCCGTTTATCCAAACTGCCGATGTCAAAATTATTCCCGATGGCGGACTTGTAAGCGTGGACAGCAAAGGGAAAATAAACCCGTTGAAGAAAGCCCGTATTGAAATCGATACGCTGAATACGTCGCACCGGATGCGCGATGCCGACATCCGCATTGATTCCCGGAACCACTTTGAAGGTTCGGCTACGTATCAGTATATAACGGCAAGAAAAGATACTTTCAACATTAAAATGCAGAATTTCGAACTGAGAGAAATAGGCGCGGCAGAAGAAGGCAAACGCTCGAGATCGGATAAAGCGCCGGCTGCAATCAAGTATTATACAACGGCGCGTGCGGACGTAAAGGAAACCGAAAACCTGATTCTTTCGCCGCGCATTCAGTACAAAGGCGGAATTAACCTGATTGCTTACGAACCTTCGCTGCAACTGGACGGATTTGTAAAACCGATGATCAAATTCAGAAAGGATTTTCAGAGCTCCTGGATTGTTTACAAGGAATCGCCGGGCGAATCCATTTCGATCAAAATTGATAAAAACCTGAAAAACGAGCATGAAATACCGCTTTCTGTCGGCTTGCATTACAATGAAACGAGAGGCATGTACATGTCATTTCTTTCGCCAAAGGAATCCGACGGAGACGACGATATTTACCTTGCACAAGGCGCGCTTAATTACGATGAGGACAGCAAAGCTTTCCGGGTAATGCCTCCGCCCGGTGCTGACGGCCTTATCGACGAAGCCAACGCATTGCGATTTGATGATAAAACCGGACTGGCTACTTTTTCCGGCCAGCTGAAACTGATTCGTGATCCGTGGCTGCAATCGGTCGGTACGGGAGAAGTTCAGGTGGACAGCTCAAAATTTGCGTTCAATACGATGTTACTGATGAAACTGCCGGCACTCGAACCGATTTTACAACCTTTGGCAGCTAAAATTGTAGAAACGAATCTGGAAGAACAAAACAGTACCGCAGCAGATGACGACGCGGAGCAACTGAACCGGAAATTATCCGCTCTGATTGGCCCGCAAGCTACGGATGCATATATAAAACTTACGGCTGCCGGCTACAAACCTTTATTCGAAGCTTCTCCGACGCTGGATGTTCCGATGCTTTTGTCCAATGTAGACCTGCATTGGTCCGCTACGCATGGTGCCTATTATTCTCAGGGTCCGATTGGCGTTGCGCATTTGGGAAGAAACAACATCAATGCACAGATGGACGGCGTTCTGGAAATCAGGCGGACAGTAGACGGTGACGAATTCAGCCTTTTTCTGCAGGCTTCGCCGGATATCTGGTACTTTTTTGATTACAAACTCGGGGAATTGGGTGTTGTTTCATCGCAAGTCGATTTCAATGATCAGATTACAGCGAAATCCAAGAATGTGAAATCCAAGGATATGACTTTGATCGGACTTGGGACTGAAGAAAAGGATTTGTTTGTTAACCGCTTTGATGACTTTTATCAGCCGGCACTCAAAAAAGCAAAACTGGTAAAAGCTGCCAAGAAAAAGCCTGTAACACCCGAAGAAAAGAAGAAAAAAGCAGAGCCGGCAGAAGGCTTCTGAAATTGTGCATAATTTCAATACTTTATACTAATATTTGAAAATATGCATATTAAAACTTAGTTTTACATCCCTTTTGATTGTAAATCCTCCGGCTATCTTATTTTTTGAAAAACGTTTTATAGTCCAATAATTATGAAAATTTCAAAATGAGTATTGCCTTATTAATTATTACGATTATTGCAGCCTATTTATTAGGATCTATACCCAGCTCGGTCTGGTACGGAATTGGTTACTTTGGAATTGATGTCAGAAAACACGGAAGCGGCAATGCAGGCGCAACCAACACGTTCCGGATTCTTGGAAAAAGAGCAGGCACGGTTGTCATGCTCATCGATGTACTGAAAGGCTGGACGGCAACCTGTCTGGCATCCATGCTTTTTTACATGAATGAAATCGGTGAGACTGAATTGCTTATGTACAAGATTATTTTTGGTATCATTGCAATCATTGGTCACATTTTTCCGGTATTTGTAAATTTCAAAGGAGGAAAAGGAATTGCAACCCTGCTGGGTATGGTGCTCGCAATCCATCCCGAACTTGCTTTGCTTTGCATCACGATTTTTATCCTGACGCTCCTTGCTTCCCAGTACGTGTCGCTGAGTTCGATTCTGGCCACGCTTGCATTTCCGGTACTTTCCTGGATCGGCGTTTTTGGTCATCCGGAGCCGCTGCTGATTGTATTTGGATTTACCATGTTTGTTCTGGTCGTTTTTACGCATCAGAAAAATATCAAAAGGCTTATGAACGGAAATGAAAGCCGCGTCAATATTTTCAAGTCCAAAGCTGAACGACGAAATTCTTAAAAGTATATTTTGGAAAAATAACCCCTGAGGCAATCCTTCAGGGGTTATTTTTTTAACTTGTGCGCAGTTCTATACCTATTTTGAAGACTAACCATTTTAGAAGCGATGCTTGATTATATAGATAAAAACCGTGACAGATTCCTGAATGAATTGCTGGATTTGCTCCGAATACCTTCTGTAAGCGCAGATTCCAAATTTAAAAATGACATGCTGAAAGCGGCTGAATACGTCCGTGACAGGATTCTGGAAGCTGGCGCAGATCGTGCTGAAATCTATGAAACGGCTGGGCATCCGGTTGTTTACGGCGAAAAACTTGTAGATGCTTCCCTTCCGACCGTACTGATTTACGGGCATTACGACGTACAGCCTGCCGATCCGTACGAACTCTGGGATTCGCCTCCGTTTGAGCCTGTGATCAAAAATGACCGAATTTATGCAAGAGGTTCGTGTGATGACAAAGGACAGTTTTATATGCATATAAAGGCACTGGAAACCATGCTGGCAACCGATTCCCTTACTTGCAATGTAAAAATCATGATTGAAGGAGAAGAAGAAATCGGCTCTTCCAATCTGGGAACATTTGTAAAGGAACATCAGGAAATGCTGAAATGCGACACGATCCTGATTTCTGATACGAGCATTATTGCGAACGACGTTCCGTCTATTGAAACCGGTCTGCGCGGGCTGACTTACGTAGAAGTAGAAGTGATCGGTGCAAACCGCGACTTGCATTCAGGCGTTTACGGCGGCGGCGTTGCCAATCCGATTAATGTGCTTTGCGAAATGATTGCTTCTTTGAAAGATGAAAACGGGCATATAACCATTCCCGGATTTTACGACAAAGTGGAAGAACTTACGCCGGACCAGAGAACCGCATTGAACGCAGCGCCGTTTGATCTGGAAGAATACAAGAATGAACTTCAGATCGGCGATGTGCTTGGCGAGGAAGGCTATACAACGATTGAAAGAACGTCGGTACGCCCGACGCTGGATGTAAACGGCATCTGGGGCGGATACATCGGTGAAGGTGCCAAAACGGTTTTGCCTTCCAAGGCCAATGCCAAAATATCCATGCGGCTGGTTCCAAACCAGAACGATGATGAAATCTGCGAGCTGTTTACAAAGCATTTTGAATCCATTGCACCGGCTTCGGTAAAGGTGAAAGTCGTTCCGCATCACGGCGGACTTCCTTATGTGACGCCAACGGACTCGGTAGAATACAAAGCGGCGGAAATGGCCATGGAAGAGTCTTTCGGCAAAAAGCCAATCCCGACACGCGGTGGAGGAAGCATCCCGATTGTTGCGCTGTTTGAGCAGGAACTGGGCTGTAAAAGTATCTTAATGGGCTTCGGACTGGATATTGACAATCTGCATTCGCCGAACGAAAGCTATGGAATTTTTAATTATTATAAAGGAATAGAGACAATTCCCCTGTTTTTCAAGCACTATGCAGCATTGAAGAAGTAAGTGGCCTTTACGTTAAGTTGACTTTTGTTGTTTATAAATAGAAAACCCGGTTGCAGTCAATCAGCCGGGTTTTTTATTGTATTTATCCTATCCTACGGACTATAATCTGTTTATAAACAATAAATGACTTATGATACTCTTTTCATTCATACCGTCACCCGCTTGCGCGCCATAATGGAATCATAAACGCCGTCCCATAAGTCAATACGCTTTTGTAATGACGTCTTTACTGCTTCTGTCGCTTCCTGCCAGAATTCTTCATTTGTTCCGCAAAGGTTTGATGTCATTTGCAGGGCTAAATGGCTGTGATGATCGCCGTCCACTTCAATATGCCTTTCCAGATAATATTTAAAAATGGAAATACGCTCGGGAAAATGTGCATGCAAATCATTGATAATGGAATGGAACATGTCCGGAATCAGATCCTCCCGCCCGAATGTGAAAACTGCAGCCTGAACATAATCCTTGTTGCTGCCAATAATCCCGAATGTGTTGCTGACAAACTGTGCCGCTTTCTCCGGCGTACCGGCTTTCTGAAATGCCTGTTCAAGAGCGTTGCCTTGCATCAGTTCTGAAATAAAACCGGTGATTGGTGCGGTGTCTGCACCGCATTGGCACATCGCTTCCAGGTACAGTTCAAAGTGGCTTTTTCTGTTGCCTTCCATATCAACGTCCGACTCTTCACCCAGCACGATTTCATTGATCAGATAACGGCTTTCCGGCGAGCCTTTCGGAAACCACGGAACAACAGTACAAGTCAGGCTATTCTGCAGTGATTTCAGGAGCGACATAAAATCCCATACTGCATACGCATGATACTGCATAAATATTCCAAGGCCCTCAATATCCTGAATTGCAGCATATACTTTATGATTGATAATCTGCTGCCGAAGCGGCTCTATGCTTTTCTGGATTTGCTCAATGTGATTTTCCATATTCTATTATTTACCTTCTCCTCCGCTGTTCCCGCTTCATTTTTTTCAGATTGGCAATGGCAGTTTTAGCTTCTTTGTCCTGACCGGATTTTCTTTCAGCCCGGTCGTCAGCCAGTTTGTAATACTTCAATGCTTCGTCATAATTCTTTTTGGACTCCGCAATTTTACCCATTCCGATTAATGAAGAAACGTAATAACCTGCACTCAGCGAATTGGTTTTCACAGAATAATCAATAGCCTTTTGGTAATACTGTGCAGCAAGCTCGTAATTGCGATGGTAATTCATGTTGTAAAAAGCCAGTATATAAGCTGCATTTCGTCCGCTTACGCCTTCATAACCCGGCATGCCCTGCTCAATTTTACTGATGATATTATGTGCGGCTTTTTCCGCTTCTGCAATTTTACCGGTCACAAATGCCGTTCTGCAAAAGTACCTTTCAAAATAGGGATTATTCGGAAAAGTCTGCCACATGTACTTGGCCATTTCGTATGCTTTGCTGTTTTCATTTTCCATGCTGTAAATCTGCAGCAGAAAATACCTGGCCTCAACCCGGGTGTAAAATGCATTATTGCCTACTTTTTCAAGCTGCTGTTCTCCGAGTTTTCTGTTGCCTTTTGGAAAAAGTGCCAGTATGGGTTTCAATATCGGGTATTCTTTCGGAATCCATTCTGCATAGTAATTGTACAAACCGTCGCCAAAAAGCAGTTCCGGCGTAAGGTCGCCGTTTCCTTTGCATTGCTCAAAATATTTCAATGACTTCTTGCCCGCAAATGCTGCTTTGGTCCAGCTTTCACGTTCCGCATAAAGGCGTCCTTTGAATGCATAGGCTGCTGTCAGGAAAAAAGCCGGTTCCACCTTGTTTTTCTGATTATCATAAAGCTCCTCCGCCAGATTGATCGTGGAATCCATTTGCGCCAGAAATGCTTTGTCATAAGCTTCATTGTCCGTATTCGGAACGATTTTCCACCATTCGGCCAGGCCCATCAGAAAGTGCGGCATCGGATGTTTCGGGTAACGGTATTTCAGCCACCGGAACTCCGTATCCGCTTCGGCAAACTTGTAATTGTAAAGCAGATTAATGGCCTCAGTTGCTTCTATCTGCACGCCGGGATTATTGATGACCATATCATATTTCTTGTCGAGCTCCGCCGAAGAATACAATTGAGCAGAAACAGAATGAAAGGCGATGACACTTAAGAAGCAGGATTTTATGGTGTTAACGATTATACTTTTCATAGTTGTGGTAAAATGTGTTTTAATTAACGTGTGTTCTTTAATTTACGTTTATCATCCGCCGGGTTTTTGAAAAAAGAGTTAATATTGATGCTCAGAGTATTCACTGTATTTTATCAAAGACCTGAATTCATCTTTCCCGTCCCGAAAATGGATAAAGAACGTCACCAATTATTATGATTAACATTCTGGATAAAACTTTTGTCCCTTTTATATCCCGAAGCAGCATTGAAAGCCGGATCGCTGAACTGGCAGATCAGATCGGTAAGGATTATGCAGGACGCAACCCGGTATTTATTGTGGTTCTCAACGGCGCTTTTCTTTTTGCCGGCGAACTTGTCAAAAACATTTCATTAACCTGCGAAATTACTTTTATCCGGTTTTCCTCCTATTCACAAACCGAATCGACCGGAAATGTAAGACAAATTATCGGAATGGAAGAAAGCATTGAAAACCGCGACATCATTATTGTGGAAGATATCGTCGATACCGGCCTTACTATGGCGCATTTGTTAAAGCAAATAAAGGATCGTTCCCCAAAATCAGTTGAAATCGCCACATTGCTGCACAAACCCGAAGCACTGAAAACGCCGATTGATATGCGCTATGTCGGCTTCGAAATTGACAACAAATTTGTAGTCGGTTACGGCTTGGATTACGATGGTTTCGGACGCAACCTGGATTCTTTATACGTTCTGGCCTGATTAAATACATGAACATGCAAATACAGTTTTTTGGAGCAGCAAGAACCGTTACCGGGAGCAAGCACCTTGTAACGACCGAAAAAGGAACCCGAATTTTGCTCGACTGCGGCTTGTTTCAGGGAATCCAGACGGATGAAGCCAATCAGAATTTTGGTTTTAATCCTTCGGAAATTGATTATCTCATTTTGTCTCATGCGCACATTGATCATTCGGGACTCATTCCCCGGCTTGCAAAGCAGGGTTTCAAAGGCCCGATTTACTGTACTTCAGCTACGGCCGATCTTTGCCGCGTGATGCTGCTGGACAGCGCGCATATTCAGGAAAAAGACCTGGAACGGGTTAACCGCCGCCGGCAAAAACAGAACCGACCGCTTATTGAAGAATTGTATAATACAGAAGATGCCGTTCATGCATTGAGCCTGTTTCAGGAAGTTCAGTACAACAAGCCTTTTTTTCTGGGAAATGATAAAGAGGTTTCGGTACTTCTTACGGATGCAGCGCACTTGCTGGGCAGTGCCGCCGTGCATTTGACATTTCAGGATAACGGACATGCAAAGCAAGTAACTTTTACCGGCGACATCGGCCGTCCGGATGATCATATTCTCCGCAGGCCGGACGCTTTTCCGCAAGCTGATGTTATTATTTGCGAATCAACTTACGGCGACCGTTTGCACGAAAAAGAAGGCGACATGCAGGCGCACCTTTTAAAGATTGTGCGGGAAACCTGCGTAGAACGCAAAGGTAAACTGATTATTCCAGCCTTCGCCATTGACCGTACGCAGGAACTTATTTATGCGCTGGACCAGCTTTCCAGTTCAGGAAAACTGCCCCAGATTCCGGTTTATATCGACAGTCCACTGGCTGTCCGCGCCACAGGCATTATGAAAGCGCATGACGAATGCTTCAATCCTGAAATTCTGGAATACATAGAAAAAGACGGCGATGCCTTTGCATTTCCATATCTGCATTACATTTCCGAGACAAGCGAATCTATTGCGCTGAATGGTAAAAAAGAACCTTGCATCATTATTTCCTCATCCGGAATGGCCGAAGCAGGCCGGGTCAAGCACCATATAAAAAATAACATAGAAGACCCGAAATGCACGGTTTTGCTTGTGGGCTACGCTTCTGGCAATACGCTTGCCGGCGCTTTGAAACGCGGCGACAAACAAGTTGATATCTTTGGAGAAAAGTACGATGTAAACTGCCATATTGCCAATCTGGATTCCTTTTCCGGGCATGGCGATTACAATGAAATGCTTGCTTTTCTGGCCTGCCAGAATCCGGAAAAAGTGGAAAAAGTATTTCTGGTTCACGGCGAATACGAAACGCAGCTTTCTTTTAAACAGAAGCTGGAAAATGCCGGATTTAAAAATGTTTACATTCCGGAATTGTTTGAAAGCGTAAAAATTTAGAGAAAATATGCACTTTAATGTTTTTGTAACCTCAAAAGACTTGTAAAGTCCAAAACATTATTACTATTTTTGCCAACCAGTTTTTCAATGCCGAAGTGGTGAAATTGGTAGACACGCACGTTTCAGAGGCGTGTGGGGATTGCCCTGTGCGGGTTCGAGTCCCGCCTTCGGCACAAAACGCCGTTCTTGCTTGCAGGAACGGCGTTTTTGATTTTTGGAGCAAAACACACTTGCGGTATGGAGCCGGATTTAGATTAACAGAACTCATACATCGAATTATAAACATTGCTCCTATAACCCGCTTGTAGACCAAACGGGTAAAAGAGATTATGAATCCTATGGTAGTACGGGTTCTATCGGATTTTATGTTATTGAAAAGAGAAGACTTTTACAACAAGGGCAGAAAGGATTGCTCATTTACATAAAAGAAATATCGGAAGCCATACTTTCAACTGCCTGAAAGGATTAGCTATGGTAGTTACACAATACTATCTTTTATATTTTAGAGTAGCTGTTATAATTCTTATATATAACAGCTACTCCAAAAAACTTAGGATAACATTGCAAGAATTTAATTAGCACCTATTGCGGTCATGACAGTATTATTTGTTTCATCCGTGTCACCACCGGAGTTTGGACTTATTGACGCTACAATTTTACGAGTTGTTCCACTTGGCACACCAGCATTGCGTATTATGTTAAACCCAATTACGGAATGGCCTGCCGGGTTCATTTTATAACCAGGCTTGGATCTTACGATAATATAATCATTATCCGATGAAAGCAGCCAATCTCCATTTTCATTTGCCGTTCCTCCAAAGACATTGGAAACGGAATTAACCCCCGGAGTAGTTATTTTAAATCCGTCGATCTTTGCTACTTTAAACTCAATTGGCGTAGATGTAGGATTGCTCTGTGAATTCCATACGTGTACAACAAAGTCCCTCGAAGAACTTTCATCAAAATTAACTTCATTGATATCGACAGTAAGCGTCAAATCAGATGGGCATGGAACTAGGGCCGTTACCTTGGCGGTAGAATTGTCCGTATTATAACAGTTATGCTGATTGTCCCAGAAGAAGGCATAATATGTTCCCGGCGGAGCAGCGGCAACTGTAATTGCATCCATAGCTTGTCCGGTATGATTTGGATTGTCAAACCAAACCAGCTGCGTACCGGCAATAGGAGATCCCGAAAACGCTTTATTAAGATCCACGGTAATAGTTGGGCAAACGCTTGTCAGTTCTTTGGCACTAAAAACCTGCTGGTTACCAGCATAACAATTCTTAACTTCCACCTTGGCGGTTGAGTTGTCTGTGTTATAACATACTCCTTGCGTGTAGTCCACATAGAAAGCATAATATGTTCCCTTGGGAGCGAATGCAGAAGAAGGAAAATCGTTAATTGGATCACCTGAATGCGTAGGATTATCAAACCACACTACAGAAACCCAAGGTTTATCCAGAGGAAAAGGGGTTACTGGATCGACATCCAAGGCAGTATTAAGATCAGCCGTTGTTGATGGAGAAATAGGAAATACTGTTGTCTTTTGCGCATCCAGTGATACTTGGGAACTTCCGGCATCACACACCTGTGTAACGCAGTCTTCCAGTTTCACTTGTATCCATAAAGGATTACTGTAACAATCGTTGGCGGCATCATAATAATAAGCATAATAAGAATGCAGTCCCGGAGAACTAGGAGCAGCTGTACCATTGGGAAGAGAATTACCTTCGTGCTTGTCATTGTCGAAGAAAACGAGAGTAGTGCCGGGCGGATTGGGACTGTTTTCTACGGCTTTATAAAGGTTTATTGTTTTAGTAGGGCAAGAATTGGATAGAGTTCCTATACCAGATTCACCTTTGGGCTTGGTGGTAGCCAAGCACGAAAGATCAACAAGAGCATTGGCTCCGACATCAATATTAACTGCTCCGCGTAGTGGACTTTGATACTTTTTTCCTGCCTCAACAGTAAATTTATGACTGGTAGACTGTGCAGTAAAAACATATTCCTGCTTTAACCAAATACCTCTGTTATTTACATTTGGCTGATCAAAATTAACTGTTTCTAATGGCAATACATCCAGTCTGTAAGAAACGGATCCGGCAAAATCACTTAATTGATTCTTGCTGGGATCAGTAGGATCAAATATTTTTTCATACTTCATAGTCATCACGTAAAACGTGAACTTATACTGATGGCCCGGCACCAAATCTGAAAAAGTGGTATAAGCGCCACTTGATAAGGTATTTTCCGGAAAAGTATGAAGTGTCAGAAATGTATTGTTGGGAGACTGATTGCCAGATGACGGAACCGGAAGCCAGAACTGCCATTCCAGGTTTTTGTGTCCTCCTACATTCGAGTAGGTTGAGACAGCCGGCAGTGGATCGTCCAAAAACGTTGGAATCCAGCCCGAAGGCGTACAATTCAAGCAAGCTGCCGATCCAAATGTTTCTGAAAACACCTGGGCAACCGAGATTTGGGATGTAACCAAAAAAAGGATTATATGGAAAATTATTTTTTTCATAGTTTGATATAAATTCGTATTAACCGAGATTAAGAAATTACTACTTGCTAACGCCGCTATCTTGCCACCATAACCTTATGAGTAGTACTCAGCCCATTTTTTTCCATGATACGAAGTAAATACACTCCGACAGGCCATTGCTTTACATTTACCACTCGCTCAGGATGAGACTTGGCACTGTAAACTACTTTTCCATCCGAGCTCATTGCAGTAATGTCTGTGATTACTTCCCACTTTGACGACTCAAGAATAATAGCTTCGGAAACAGGATTGGGATATACTGAAACAAGGCCGGCAGATTTGAACTTTAAAGCTCGAACTTTACTATACGTACTAGTTCCATCTTTATCAATCATGTGCAAGCGGTAGAGATTTTCTCCTTCGTAAGGCTCCTTATCAATTGCAGAATATGTTGCCAGAACCTTGCTTTCACCTTTGGCCATGATCGTTTCAAACGTTTTCCAGTTCTTGCCGTCAATACTTTTCTGAACATCAAACCGATCACTGTTGAATTCATCACTTGTTTCCCAACGTAACAAGGCAGTTTGTTCTTCCTTTTGTACATTAAACTGTACAAGAGTGACTGGCTGCGGATCTTCATTAATGGTCTGGATATTAGTAACACTGTTATCATTTCCGCTATGGTTTCCTTTTGTTTGCGGACCGTTATGAAAGCCCAGCGTAGAAGTGATTGTAGAAAGCGGTGCCTTTGTTATAGCTTTCACAATTACATGAAAAACAACATTGTCTCCTGGCTTCAATGCTTCGTCATATCGAAGGATGACCGTACTTGGTGTTTTGAAGAGCGTTCCGAATGAAGTCAGCGGTGAATTGTCGTCTTTCACCACATCAACAATTTCTATGTTAGGCGAAACTGTGATTTCTGATCTCAGACGTCCTGCTGGTGCGGTAGGGCCTCCAAGCGATTCATTAAGCAGCTCTATTTTTACATACCCGGTTTGTCCTAAAATAAGCTTGTCAGGCTGGCCCAGAATATTGAGACTGACATCTTGCGCAAACGCATGTTTTCCGACGACCAACAATGCAGTTATGAAGATAATTTTTAAATAATTTTTCATCTTGAAATAATCTTGAATGTGAATTATCATTTGGTAGTGATCAGGTTAGTAACTGTATTGTTATTCTTGGGATTTACATCACCACCTGCATTTCCTGTAACGATCGTAGGTGTAATATTTTGAATAGTATTAAACGGAACACCGTTTTTACGCTTAAGATGAAAACCGATGATTGCCTCACCTTTTCCTGCAATGATGACTCCAGGCTTACTTGTAATAGTAATCAGCTTGCTGTTTTCAGAAAACTGCCAGTTGGAATTCTGATTCTGAATACCTCCTGAAACGTTGGAATTACTATTGAAAAATTGGTAAGTTACCTCAAACCCACTTGGCTTGGTCAGGCTGAATCCTATTTCATCAAACGTATTGCTTCCGTTAAGTTCTTTTATTCTGACAATGAAGTCCCGTTCAGCTGTTTCGGTAAAATCAACGTCATCTATATCCAGCACCGGCGTCAAGTCTACGCAAGGCATAACAACGGCAACGACTTGCGCAGTTGAGTTATCGGTGTTATAGCATTTTATAATAGGGTCGTAGTAAAATGCATAATAAACGCCTGCTCCTACTACTGTCGGATCAATAACTGGAGATCCGGAGTGATTAGGATTATTAAACCAAACTAGCTCGGTGCCATTCGGAGCCGTAGCCAAAGACGCTTTATTTAGATTTACTGTCAGCTTTGGACACTCATTAACTAAACTGGCATTTGATATGGTCACTGTAGTGCCTTCTGCAGCACAAGGGCAGTTCACCTCTACCGTTACCATAATTTTAGATTCAGCAGTATTATAGCAATCGGAAAGCGGGTCATAATAAAACACATAGTATGTTCCCGGCTTAACAGCTGTAATATCTTCTATCCACTGACCAGAATGATATGGATTATCAAACCACCTTACAATAACACCCAAAGGTTTTTTATCTATTGTGGCCTTATTTAAATTCCCTAGGGAGTCAGGGCAACTTGCAAAGACCTTTTCTGTACCTAGCCAAACCTGATCTGTACCTGCTAAACATTTAATTGGGTTACAAAGCGGAGCAGCTTCTACAACTACCTCTGCAACAGAATTATTTGTATTAAAACAGTTTAAACCAGCATCCCAGTAAAAGGCATAATATTTTATTCCGACTTGGCCTCCCGATGCATTATGAGGATCAGCAACTTCTTTGCCAGGAGTGTGTTGTGGATCTCTATACCAGACAACGCTGGTTCCCGGAGGAGCTTGTCCGGTAACGAATGTAGTAATATCAGCTGTATTCGTCGGACAAGTGGCTTTAACAGAATTCCCCTGCAACGTCACCTGATTTAAACCGGCTTTACAGAGATCCGTTATAGCATTCTGGGTAACATCAATATTGATTGGACCAGCTTTGAGCGATGATGTTAACGGCACTACAAAAGAAATCTTGGCATCCGTATCAGTGGCTGTCCACGTAACAGAGAATGTGGTCCAATCATCGGAAGGTACCAAAACATGTTTTGTAACCAGTCCATCGTCTACTTTAATCAGGATATCAGCTCCATAAGTGCCAAAGGTCGGCGGAGAACCAGCAAAATTTCCAATCCGAGCCGTCATAATTTCAGACGATAGCGTATATACGTGCCCAGCAGTTAGCCCGGTTACCATTGTAGAAACTTCGTGAGGTTGATTTGTAGGCTGATTGGCCTGCGCAACAATTGTCAAAAAGGTACTTGCTCCGGACGGCGGCGGCAAAACAGAACCCGGATTATTGGTTCCCGGTTCCAGCCATTTGATACTACTAAAACCACCTAAATTGGTTAAAGTGGATACATGAGAAATTACTCCGGTCGATGTCCATGATGGTGGCGTACAGCTTAAACATGGATCACCTCCACCAGTAGGCGCTATACTTTGCGCCATTGATTGGCCACAACCATAAAGTAGCAGTAAAAAGAACCTAAAGATTTTCTTCATAATTTTTATGTTATGTGATAAAAATGAAATTTGACCAGTAAGATTCTACTTTACTTACATTCACACATTTTAATGTTAGCATGTGGCAGAGACTAGTTACCAAACGGGTATTTAGATGCACTTCTATACCTTTAAAAGATTATCTCCTACATTGCTTATTAATTTTTCGAACAAGAGAAATTATTGACTGCCCATGCATGTGCAGCATTTGAAAATAGCCCTCATTATAGAATATTGTTTTTACGACTGGATGCTTTCGTAACAATAATGAAGTTAGTAGCAGGCTACTTACTTCTAATACTAGTGAAGATGCATCTTATCAGAGCCTGATGATACCAGAACAAGGCTTACAAAATTGGGTGCTTGCTGTTTAAGCTTTACCCTTGCTCCCGATCCGGCGCTTCCAGCTGTAAAATAAAACGCTTGGTAATCGAAATTTATGGCAGATTTGCAACACACTCTTACATTTAACTTTCCACAAAATCTGCGGTATCGGCAGTCTGAATCTTTTGATCTATTGAAGATTGTCGGCGTTTCTCATTTGAAATCAATTAACCTTAC
Organism: Dyadobacter sediminis; assembly: GCF_005860765.1. Taxonomy (GTDB): domain Bacteria; phylum Bacteroidota; class Bacteroidia; order Cytophagales; family Spirosomataceae; genus Dyadobacter; species Dyadobacter sediminis. The sequence goes on from NZ_VCEI01000029.1 coordinate 459,972, forward strand.
TAAATCTTTATTAAGATTCAGTAAGGTTAATTATGAGGTAAAGTAAAAACAAGTTACTGTGCTCGCAGGAAAGGCGTTTTTGATTTTTGTATGGTCATTAAAAGCTTTTTTCTCTGGAAAGAAGCATCTCGGCTACTTTGAAAGAGCTTGGAAAAATAAAATCTAAGTGCAAGATTTTGACAATTAGAAAAAAGACTTCAAAATCAAAAATCAAATTCATGCTATATGCATTATTCATTTAACTCAATATCTCCGGCATTTTTATTTTTTGCTTGCCAGATATTGCTGTGCTGCTGCTGGTTCGTCCAGCCATGGAAACAGGCTTGGCGGATGGTTAAAACCGTTAACGAAATCAGAAGCTATTTCACCATTTTGTGAAGCTGCTCCTAAAATTTCAATTACATGCGGTGCTGGTGGTGAAAGAAATATATCGCAAAACCGGTTAACATGCTTTGAGTACTCCCAGAAATCCTCAAATGTTTTGTTCATCCAATCCACGTCAAAGGGCTTATCTCCATGTGCAATAATTGCTTTGGCATAAGCATTGGCCATTTTGGTAGCATTGTTGCCACCCTGCCCAACAATTGGATCGTTAAGGATAACTGCGTCGCCAATTCCAAAAACGGCTGCATTTGAATTCAACTGTACAACTGGTTTTCGGACAACAGGAGTAAATGATCCGTTAAGAAAAGCATCGTCCCGTATGATTTCAGCATTTTCAAAAGCGTCATACCTCCATGGCAGCAAATCCTGAATCATTTCTTTGACTTTTTCCAAATGCACTGCTCCTGATTTTACATCGTCAAAAATGTCCATCGGACCGCCTGGAACACTTTCGATCAGCATAAATGCACATTGAATGTGGTCTTTCTGATAAAATGGTGCGGTGATAATCTCACCAGCACCCATTACAGCATCCAGTGTAATGGTTGTGAATTTGGTTTTGTCCGGGTTTTTAAAATTATTGATGTGCAATTGTAGCAATTTGCGCGCAGGTGTTTCCCTGCTCGATTTGGCTTCATCACGTGTAAACAATTTTGCAAGTGGACCCTTTCCGCAGGAAATAACAACAAGGTCAAACTGCAATGTATATTCTAAAAGATCCGATGACGCTGTATTGCTGACAATGAATTTTCCGCCATTTTCCTGAAACAACTTAATCCACTGATAAAATTTCATTCGCTGATCAATTGATACGCCGGGCTTACTTGTGCTGGAATTGATACTGAACGCATAATTTCCATCCGGCATACCAAAATTGATATTAAAACCCGTTGAATAATACGCAGTATCATGCCAAAGATCCAAGCCAAGTTCTTTTTCAAGCTGCAACGTATCGCTGAACAAATAAGTAGCGCCCGTCGGCGGCCCGTTAAATATATCTTCTGCAGAATGTTCAGAAATAATGGTAACATCATATCCGCTTTTTAGCAGCCGAATCGCCAGATGCAGACCTGACTGTCCGGCTCCTACAATCGCTATTTTTCTCATTTGTCTATAAAGTTTTAATTTCTTGCAGATTCGGGCTGCAAAGCTCGTGCACTTTCCTGCGAGCAGTTGCTCATCGCAGGAACCCGGAAAAGCCTGCTATTTCAATGAAACAATTAACCAATCAGTAAGATTTACCATTAAAGAATCAGGTTTCAACGCACCAAATAATTTTAATTGCTAAATCACGATTAATTTCCAGACACATGCATTATGCTTTTATCCTTTGCACACATTGAGTTAACAAACGGTAACATTCCTCTAATTATAACCATTATCAAGTACTGATGACAAGAATCTGATTTCAGTTATTATATATGGCCGGTCTGAATCAGAAATTGTAAAATGCCGGTTTTGCTGGCTGATTTTATAAGATTTTAACTGCTGCATAAACATTTCTCAACCCTCATAAAAAACAAAACCTCCCAAGCAAGTTGCTTGGAAGGCCTGTCTGATTAGTGGATCTTTGAATTACTTAATCTACAACAAATACCTTGATTACTTCGGTCAATGATGCGGATTGTATTCTCAGCATATAAATACCTCCTGTCAGCGACAGATCTGAAATATTTACTTCTGCTTTCGATCCTGATCTGCTGTGTTCCGGCAAATTGATTTTATAAGTTCTGCCCAGCTGACTGATTATTTCCAGCGAAACATCTTTCGAATGTTGCTTTGAGAACTTAACAGTAAAGTGCTTCTGAACCGTCGAAAAAGGTATAATCTAAATACAGGTCCTTTTGCTAATTTCGAGAATCTTCCAGAAATACAAGTCGGAGCCACTTCAGGAATCTTTCCTTGTAGGAGAAGTATATAATACCCGTGAAACAAAGTCTTGTATATTTCTAAAATCTAAATAAGTTTTTTAAACTCTAGACTGACAAACGATTTACCATTAGGTAAAAAACTTTCGCTTCTTTCGGTCTTAATATATCCAAGAGCCAAAATATTTTTTTCAAAAGTTCCTTCATCAACTAGGTTAAATATTCCAGCTACTTGTTTTATACTATTAATTCCGCTGTTGCTTACGGAAGTAACACCATTATTCTTCTGAAGAGTAACAATCAAAGAACCACTTTGATATAAGCAAGAATCTACTTGGTTCAATCCATTCTCCAATTCTATATATTCGAAAATTAAACCAGCTAATATCAAGTTCACTTTAAAAGGTAAGACTTCTCTACTGTTCAAATCGTGTTTGATTAGTATCAAGTTCTCAATCTGAGAAGAATACCTATTTTGGCATTCATTGAGATATACCTGACTTATATCCACTCCGTACACATGGGTGGTTTGTGTTGTATGTACGTGCTCCAGCCCATTCCCGCCAGCAATCCCCAGTATAGCCAAAGAGACAGGCTTATATTTGATAAGAGCTGATTCCATCAATCGACTAAGCATTTCTGACTGACCAACTAAGGGATGAGCCATGTGAGCTTCGTAATCTTTCAATGGAATATTACTCCAAGGATTTTCATTGGAAAGCATATTCTTTATTTTGTAAATGAGCTAAATCTTCTATTTTAAAAAGGAGACTGTGTTAACCAAAAGGATCGGCTTTTAATAAATTTAACCATTTACTGTAATTAGTTACTGTGAACACTTAAACAACTTAGGTCACAAAACTGTGAAGAATTGCGTTTACAATAACTACAACATTTCCGTACAGGCGCTATGGATTATCAGACGGTAAAAACGCTGGTTTTTACTTATTGATTATACAGGATTTAAGCCGTTATGCCAAACATTTCTCAACCCTCATAAAAAACAAAACCTCCCAAGCAAGTTGCTTGGAAGGCCTGTCTGATTAGTGGATCTTTGAATTACTTAATCTACAACAAATACCTTGACTACTTCGGTCAATGATGCGGATTGTATTCTCAGCATATAAATACCTTCTGTCAGCGACAGATCTGAAATATTTACTTCTGCTTTCGACCCTGATCTGCTGTGTTCCGGCAAATTGATTTTATAAGTTCTGCCCAGCTGACTGATTATTTCCAGCGAAACATCTTTCGAATGTTGTTTCGAGAACTCTACAGTAAAGTGCTTCTGAACCGGATTCGGATAAATCGTGGATTTTTCCAACTCAACTTCTGATTCTGAGCTGAAAAGTTCCTCTGCACTGGTTCTTGCACCGGAAGTCACAGGACCGTTGGTTACAATTAGTAACTGCGGCTTGTTGGATGCATTTTCCTTACTATTGATATTGACGTTCTTGTTCTGATTGCTCGGGTTTTTCACGGCAATGCTTACTACTTTATCCGCTGCAAGCTGCGCCTGAACATAAGCCGTTACATCAATCTCGTAGTACTTGGCAGTATTATTTACACCTACTGAACCCAGAACCGTTGACGAACTTGCCGGGGCATTGTTCAGATTGATTCCGCCTTCTGTCCAGCTATCGTTGTCAACACCGTATGCAGACAAATTGATAGAAGTCGTATTTTCAGTATTGCTGGCGTAAATACGAAGCTTGGCCGAACTTACCTGACTCAGGCTGCTGAGCGAGAACTTCAGGTAAGCCGAACGGGTAATACCGTCTCCGCTTCCGGACTTCACGACCATATTTGTAGCACTTCCGTAATTGGTACCTGCATAGCTGCCGTTGCGAACATACGAATCTGCAAGTGGCGACAATGTTACTGATGTAGGAGCTGTCACATTATTAACAGTCACTACTATGGTTTCATCATCAGACAAAGCAGGTGAGCCGTTATCGGTCACTTTCACTGTGAAGGTAAAGCTGCCCGTGGTAGCCGGTGTCCATGTGAACACACCTGTTGTTGCATTGATGGCTGCTCCACTTGGCGCATTAACTAACGAGAACGTTTTGCTCTGGCCTGTATTGGCGTCGGTTGCTGTTGCAGTAAAGCTCAGCGCTTGTCCTGTGATTGCCGTTTTATTACCAATTGCAGCTAAAACTGGTGCTACATTAGTTGTTGTTGTATTACCCACGGTGACGGTGATGGTTTCCTCATCAGACAAGGCGGGCGATCCGTTATCGGTCACTTTGACGGTGAAGCTGAAGCTGCCTGCCGCGGCCGGTGTCCAGCTGAAAGCGCCCG
>NZ_VCEI01000030.1 GCF_005860765.1 Dyadobacter sediminis
CATTACAATGAAAGTCGCCTGCATCGTTCAATCGGTTTCGTGACGCCCCAACAAAAGTGGGATCAAGCAATGGTTTGTGACACAACTATTATTGAAAAAGTGTCCAACTTATAAGGGGTCAAGACAATGTTTCCGATTATTCTGTCCTCAATGTGTTTGCCATTTTTATGGCAAACAGTTTTAATGATTATGAGGTCTTCTATATCACTTTCAACTTCTTCACGTTTAAATGTTAATTTGGTTGTTGTAATCCTGCGGTCAATAACTTCAATTTCTTCTAATTGAGGTCTAAAAGTCAAAACGTATGGAATTAATTCTTTGAAACTTTCAATTCCATCATTTACAATTTCTTTCCCTTTCAAAGAAGAATAGGCGTTGTCAATATGATATGTAAATGACGTTTGAAATTCATCTTCTGGTAGTTCGTCAATTTCTTTAAGGTTTTCCCGATACTCAGTTTCTGCGTCTTTAATTGACTGAATTAAAAAATCCTTGTCGTTTCTTTCGCTTCTGTCAAGGTGAAAATTGAAGCTGTAAAGTTGCTGGTCATCTTCTATTATTCCTTCAATTTGAATTATCTTGGAAAGTATATGTGTTGAAATAAAACCTGTCCCAAACTGTCCGATAACACTTTTTTTGTGTGTTGTTTCGTCATCTTTGGTAGAGTCGGGCATAATTAAGTTATATGCTTCGTCCAATGAGAACGGCTTTCCGTTGTGGCTAAATTTAAGTCTGTCAGCAGTTATCTCAAATCTTGCTTTTACATTGTCGCCTAAATCACTTGCATTTTGAAGTAATTCCCACATCCATCTTTGTCGCAAGTCGTTTGATTTGCTTAGGATAGGTTTCAAATGTTCCATTACCCTTTTCGCAGGAATACTATAACTCTTTTGGTCTTTAAGGTCTCTAAGTTTATTCTGTATGTTCATTCGTTGAAGTGTCGGTTTACCATTGCCTATAACTTGTTGATTGACGCACTTTCAATATAAAATACGCATTTTGTATTGTTGTAGAGTAAGTATGTTTGAAAATATACTTGTAGGGCGGGCCTATTTAATAGGCCCACAAAATGTCCAATCAGAGCGACGGATTAAATCATAATGGGGTAGGGAAAACTTATCTTGTGAATAGGATTTGCACTCTGAAAGATTTTTAAACTTCTCAAATTGTCATCTCACAAATCAACGTCTCACATTTACGCCATTGACTGAGTTTGTGAAAAATATTGCTTTAAACAGAAAGACGTTTTAGCAAGCGATGGACTGATGTACGGTGCCACTGTTTCCCCTCATTCCGAAACGTCTTAATAGTTCGTCGGTTTAGCTCGTCTGAGATCCCGCGCACACTTGTACTGCCTTCTGCTCTCAATTTATCGACAATTGATCGCATAGTTTCTGCAAATTGACTTGCAGCTTGCGCGTTCTTTTTACTTTCAATCTCCCGGCCATGCTTACCAATTTTCACACCACCGCGCTTCGCGGCCTGCAATGCCTCTTTCGTCCGAGTACTAATCTGCTTCCGCTAATGCTCAGCAAATGCGGCTAGTAAATGCACCATCAAGGGATTTGCATGTGGGTTATCGACTGCCAGGAACTCAACCTTGCTTTCCATTAAATTGGCAATGAAAGCAACATTCCGACCAAGCCGATCCAGCTTCGCAATGATCAGCGTCATTTTCTGTTTTTTGCACAGCAATAAAGCCTTCATCAGCTGCGGCCGCTCATTCTTTTTACCACTCTCAATTTCGGTAAATTCAGCTGTGACTTGGTATCCTTGATGTTGTGCGAACACATGAACCGCTTCGTGCTGCGCTTCCAGACCCAAGCCGCTCTTTCCCTGGCGATCTGTCGAGACTCGAAAATATGCGACGGCTTTTTTCATGCCGGTAAAATCAATAATTTCAGAACACTTTGTCCACATATATACGGTCGTATGTATGTGGACAGCCTATTAATTCTAGATTGCACTCAACATAGTAGCTGCTATACAACAAAATATTATTTGGTTTAGAGCTTAAGAATAACCAAAAATTACAGGATACGTTCATGGAAAGCTAACCTTTCCAGAAATGGATCGAATAGCAGCCATTAAACACATTAATTATTCCCTACCAATATTATATTCAATATAAAAATTTATATTTAAGGATGAAATAACATAAATACGATGCTGTTAAGGTCTGGAAACCCTTTCAGAGTTTTTTGTAGAGTGGCATTTGAAGGAAGTGTTAGTGGTTACAATTAGCCATGTACTTATTCACCCTAAATCTAGTTTTATGGAAATGACGAAAACTATTGTAATACATTTATTAACAGGGTTATGCCTGGCTTTTTTAAGCAACCTGATGTTGCTAATTTGTGGTGGTGTTGGCGTCGAGGGTGAGTTTGCCAACTAACTGCTGATAGTGTTTACATACAAATTGCAAAGTCAGGGGCCTGGTTCGACGCCAGGACTCACCACTTTTGTGGCAACAGAACTTAGTATCAAGAATACATTTTCTGTTGCCCTTTTCTACAAACTTGTAGGTTAAAATCTTATAATTATTATAGCCGCTCGCAAAGCCCGTGCTTCACCCCACCAACTTCATCGAAACGATCATGAAAAATTGAAAAGAAATCATCGTCTCCGTGCTCGTACTGTCTAAATATTGAGTAAGCAATAAGATCTGCTAACTGTATTAATCGCGACGCTTTTGAGTCTAAAAATAACGGCACTTCAGAAAGATTTCTTAAAACACCCCACTTATGTCCAATTGTGCGAAAGTCAGTTGCTAAGCCTTGAATGGTTGTTTCATATGTAGACTTATCAAAGATGATAATACCTCTCTGCGCGTTGTTCTCTTTGTGAAGTCTGGATAAATAATGATCAAATCGACTAGCAAGTTGCTCGAAGGAAAACTCGACAGGGTCATTGGGAGAAATTTTTGTCTTATCAACTACACAAGCAAAAATTCTATTCGATTGATGAGAATAGGCAAAGATTTTTAGCGCCTCACGAATTATTCGGCACCTATCTGCCTTCATGTGCTTTCTCCAAATTCCTTTACCACCAAACATTGGGCTACCATGAAACTCAATGCTACTAGGGTCGGCAGGATTTATCTCCCTAGCCAAGTTATCTAACTGATTGGCAAGCCAATATCCTTGTCTTTCAAACAGCGAAATACCGGCTAAAACAAAGTAGGTTTGGGCAGCATCACCGGTATTTCCTGATTCATCGGCGTAGAGTAGATGCATAAAAAAGGCAGTTAAGGAGAAACCATGTTCTCACGGTCTAAATTAGTCAGACCTCTCAACTGCAATACAAAGTTAACGTATTTTTAGATAAATCCTAATGATAACCATTATGTAAATAGCATATCTAGCAATTAGAAATGCAAATCTCTAACGTTGGTCGGAAGCACAATTCACATGAAATACACGTAATCAAATCTATTAACTAACTTTATATTGTGGTTAATCCAGAAAGCGTTAAATTTTCTGATATGACGTCATGAGGAACAAGGACATAAATCCACCTTTTCCCATTGTGCTTTAATGCATATTCAGTCGCATTGCTGCACCATTCTTCGGCCGCATGTTTTTTTGCCAATACCACAGCGGCATCAATCTCACTCTTTCGCTTTGCTTCAAGCATATATATCAAATCGTTGGCCTCTGCAACAAAATCCGGTTGGTATTCAGACACACCTAACTCATCTCGATAAGAGATTTGGAATTGACCTCTTACCGGCTTAAACCATTTAATTGCATCACGTTCCAAAATTACTGAAAGAATTCTTTCGGCCTCAGAATCAAATTTTTGAATTGCGTATAGACACTTTGAAAATCCTTTAAATAAATACTTTGACATATTACTTTTATCCGAAGGAGAAATTTGATAGTCTATGATAGGATCTCCTTGAAGAATTTTGTAAGCACTTGGTTTAAGCTCAGTAAATCCCTTATTGACTATTACCTCATAACCCGAATCAGATTTGGTCCATGCATGTTTCTGCATTTGTGCATGGATAAATTGACCAATATTTTTTTTATATACGAGAACAACCTTTCTGATATCCTCATACGAAAGATAAGTTTGAAGATGTCGAATGGTCTGGCCGGCTAAATCAAAAAGAAGATCTGACTGCTGTTCATAAAATATGTCATCGAAATCATTCAGTGCCTCAACGATTAACTTTTCCAGCGTTATCTCATTATCATCGTTATCTATCAAAGATATGACGTCTCTTTTTCCAGTTCTCAAATGTTGTATCCATAAGTCATCCGAAACTGGTGGATATTTTAATGAACTTAATTCTAGGCCAAATGAATTAAAGCCACTTTCAACTTGGCCCTTTGGAATAACCAATATAAACGGTATATCTATACTCTGTTGATTTACTGTTTTAATTGTTCGACTAACAATGTCTTCTACCGAAATTCCGGGGTAATTCAATTCGAGTTCCAATTGTGAAGATGGCAATTGCTCTCTAACAGATCGAGCTATATCCTTTTGAATTAACGGATCCAATAAATAATTTAAATGGCTAACAACATTGGGTTGGTTCTCAAATTTTCGTATAATGGAATATGTAATTTGTGCTACCTTTTGATCACCTGGCTTAGTAAAAATTGGTGTGGTATTTAATTCGGATAAGTATGTGTTATTAATTAACAATGACGGATTTAAACCAAGGTGATTTGCCAATGATGACTGAGAAATAATAATTTCCGCTTTTCTTGTTAGCTGTTCTTGGTCCAACATCAATAATTTTATTCTGATTGAAGAATTTGGTTTGCGAGCTTCGTCAACAATCTCCTGAAACTTATCGTGAGCAATAATGTTAAGCCGATCAATAGAGGCCATCCCAGTTCTCTTGCCATAAGGAAGTCGGAGACCTCGACCAATCGATTGCTCAATAAGAGTCCTTGCGTTCGCTGCCCTTAGAGGAATAATTGTATAAAGGTTTGTGACATCCCAGCCCTCCTTTAACATGTTAACGTGTATTACAATTTCAGTAGGCTCATCTGAATTTTCTACTTTCAAAAGTCTATTTATTACCTCATCCTCTTTTGTACTAGAATCAACCTGAATTACCTTATCTGAATACCTGCCTTCAAAAAAACTATTAGATTTTATATTGTGTAACAATAGCCCAGCATGTGATGTATCGCGGGCAATTATTAATATGAACGGTTTAACTACTGGTCTTCCAGCTTCTATAGCATATGTTTCTAAGTCAACCTTGACACTTTCATGAAGGCGAATTCCATCTGAGAGCTTCATTGATTCAATCGCTTCGGAACTCATCCCAATAGGACTAAAATCTTTTCTTGTGACAACCGCAGGCTCCTTTACAAAGCTATCCGCCATTGCATCAGCTAATGGATAATCATATATGATATTCTTGAACAAAACATTTCCACGGGAAGTCTCAATAAATGGTGTTGCAGTTAACTCTAGACCTAAAATCGGCTTGAGCTCATTGATGGCTCTCACACCTGCACTAGCACGATACCTATGTGACTCATCCATTAACAAGACAAGATCCGGTAGAGCAGACAGATATTCAAAGTAACTTATTCCAATGTATTCTGACAACTGTTTAATTTTAGGAGCTTTACCCCCTCTTACTTCGGAATTAATTTTTGAGATGTTAAAAACATTTATCTTACATGTATAGGCATCATCAAATAAGGTGCCAACTCTTTCACCATATGTCTCACCAGTAATAATTTCCGGTGGAGTTGTGGAAAACTCGGCAATACCCTTAAATACATATTTTGGCGTTCCCGGAGTGAAATCAGTTACAAGTTTATCATAAACAGTTAAGGATGGCGCGAGAATAAAAAAATTATTTATTCCATGTGCTAAGTGCAAATATGCTACAAATGCTCCCATCAGGCGAGTTTTTCCAACACCAGTAGCCAATGAAAAGCAAACTGAAGGAAATTCTCGTTCAAAATCTGAAATCGATGGAAACTCTGTTCTCATTGCATTAAGAGCAACTTCTAAATCGACGTTCTTCTGTAATTCAATTAGTTCAGTAACCCGGTCAAGGAGTTCTAAGGACCTTTTTTGTGGAGCGCGTAAACTTAGTCGCCCTGATATAGCATTTACATGTCGATTCATTTATTTAACGTTAAACAGGTTATGCTGATAACCAGATTCCAGAGGGGCTTGTGTTAAGTTTTCAATTCTGAGACTATAATCATCATGTCCCCATTCACACCGATTTAGAACATGTTTTGGTATCTTCTTAACTGTCAAATTATAATAATCTCCCGATCCACGAAACGCAGGACAAAGAACTAACAGTGTTTGATCTGCGCCAACTTCTTCGGAAAGCTGTTGAAGTTGTTCGTGAGTCAATACTGATGTAGTAACATAAAGAAAATCATTCTCAGTGGAAAACCCATGCTTCCAATATACCGACTCACTAGGAGCAAATTTAAACCCTTCCAATTTGCACAAAGCCTCAGTAAGCATTTCCGGATTGTAGGACTTGTTAATAATCCAATTACCCCATTGATCTTGTTCTAATAAAGATGGAGCTAATTGATAATACCTAAAACCTCCACCACCATTCCAGCTAACAGCATTAGAAATACCATTTTTATCATTACCATCAATTACTTTTTTTAGTCTGGGAACAATGTGTGTTTTAGCATGCTGCCCCAATTCAATCATGATCCATCGCCGTCTCATTTTTTGTGCAACTGCACCGGTGGTACCAGACCCCGCGAAAGAATCTAAAACTAGGTCACCGGCATTCGTGGAAATTTCCAAAATCCTTTTAAGAAGCCGCTCTGGTTTAGGAGTGGAAAATACATCTGCAGGGTTGAAAGCTTTAACCTCTTCCTTTGCTTCATGGTTGTGTCCTACCTCATTCGAGGGCCAAAAAGAAGAAGCGGGCCGAGTTGAATCATCCTCTTTGTATTGTTTAACATAAAGCTCCCACCTATCTTTGACTTTTACCCACTCCACCAAATCAGGTTGTTCTTCAATATTTTTCAAATAAGTACTTTGACCCCATCGCCAATTTCCTTCAATACCGTTGGGTTTTATAGGTAGAACCTCTATACCGTCAGGAGCAATAATTGGATAAAATAAGTTAGGTCGATCAATTCTAAGTGAATTTGAGCCCTCTTTTCGCAACGAACGCCTCCGATAATATCTTTGCGTCCGTTCGTCAAATAAATTGAATTGCTTGTCCGCTTGATCAAATTTGAGTCTCTGCATCGAAAAAGCTTCTGTTTTTCGATATGCAAGGATATGATCATGATCCATACTAACAGACTTCGCATCCATTCTTACACTGTAAGCTTTTTGCCAAACAATATTTCCTATAAAATTTCTTCTGCCAAATATTTCATCACATATTACTTTTAAATAGTGCGCTTCATTATCATCAATCGTAATCCACAAAGAACCATCATCTGCTAGCAGCCTTCTAATAATGTCAATTCGATCTCGCATCATAGAAAGCCAGATCGAATGCTCCAACCCATCGTCATAATGCGTAAAAGCACTACCGGTATTATAAGGGGGATCAATAAAGACACATTTTATTTTTCCAGAGTAATCAGCCTCTAGTGCTTTCAATGCCAATAAATTATCGCCATATATTAATCTATTATCAAACAAATCATTGTCAGTTACTCTATGTTTTGCGTGATAGGAAATACTTGGATCCTCTAAAAGTATTCTGGGTTCCAATTTTGGTCGATTATCTTTACCCACCCAGGTGAGCTCAAGTCGCTGATTTCTATTCATGTTAAATTACCAATCTGCGGAGCCTTCTTAATTAAATAATCAAAAAGATCCATCTGATAAGGTTGTCCAGGCCTCTGAGTTTTTTTCTTTATGATTTGATCATCTCCCAATTTAAAATGCTTTATCAGGACAGTGATAAGCAAGGGAATGACGTCTGTTTGACTCTTAAAAAAAGCCAGAGGTCCCTTATATAGTAGTTGTTTTTTTGTTTCATCTAAAAAGACTTGCCGTAACTCATCAAAAGGAACACTTAATTGTGCTTCTAACTTTGACCCATCCATTATTGCATGTCCTGCTTGTTGTTGAAATATCTGTTTGGCCAATATCCATCCAATTGCGAATGCCCCATGCTTATAAATCAATCGATCATGAGGATTTTGTGATGAGGACACCTCAGAATTAATTCTCACTTGAATGTATCTTAAAAAGCATACTGCGTCAATGATTTGCTGTGAAGTCACACTACTAAAAATATGCTTGTATTGTTCCGAGTCAATATTTAACAAAATGGATGGTTCTCTTTTGAGAGTAATTACAAATCGTGGGTCCGTAGAGAATAATGCTAATGCAGATGCAGCCTCATTGATATGAAGATAGGCTACATCTGTTACCCCCTCATATATACCAGCCTTGTAAATATAAGTATACTTTAAAAATGCAAGCTCTTTCCTTAATCGTTCCTGAATATCATCTAATGCCGCGAAATTGTAAATTGCAACAGAATTTTGATGGTTGCGCGCCTTTGTAACCTTTTTACCAAACTCACTATCTGAGGATGACTTGATAAGGGTAATAAAAACTTTGGCCGCCGTTATATCTGCTTCTGGATGATCTTTTAAAAATTGTGCCGCTGACGCAATTGTTTGCGCACCATTTATAATAGATAAACCTCTGATTCTTAGGTTTTTCTCGTTATTCCTAGCCGATTTTGTTTTAATTTCATCACAAAGAGCTGCTACACCATTATGGAAGTATAAAAAATCAAGAGGCGTTTCGAATAACGTATTCCGTATGGCAATGTTTACGTCTGTCTTCTGGCCAAGAAACGACCTGATATTTTTTTCATAAAGACTACTCTCATAGTCGTTATGTAGTTTTACTAGTGCAATTAGTGGTATCAAACCAAAAAATGTGATTTTCGGAAATTGAACTGATCCATAACTACTTATCTTAAGGTCTACATTAATCTTTGGAAGCGCTTTCCTGTCTAGCAGATTATTATAAACCTGTGCTGCGTCAAATTTGATAAAAGGTCTAACCAACCTTTCATCAAGGAACTTTTCTTGGTCAAATAAATCATTTAAAACGTTGATAGCTGGATTTGAAATTCCCTCACCAACATAAGCTATAATTAATTTAATAGCATTACAATTATCGATAACTTGTTCAATTTCAGATTGTCTATCTTTCACATGTTTATTAAATGCCTCAATATCTTGCCGCATAAGCTTTTGAACTCCTTGACAAAAAGACATCGCATCTTCTTGCTTAAACATTTCTGAAGCTTTTAATTTCGATTGAACTAAGTATAGTGTATCCTGCTGTGCATGATAGAATATCGCATCAATACCATTATCGCCAAAATCATCCACCACCGATTTACATGCTAGCTCAGGCGAAATTTCACAAATGCTTGCCAGGGCAAACGCGCTAAATGCTCTTGATAGGTTCTTCCCTTCTTGTTGATCTTGTGGTTTCTCTTCAAGCAGCGGCGGGAGGTGGGGAACAAAAGCATATTTTAATTCGGCTTTGAGTAAGTCCAAGTGAGAATTTGAGAGGCTGCTCATGTTAATTGACTGTCTTAGGAGGATTGAACTTAAATTTTGTACCAAAAGTACCTTTTTTTAGAAGCAACCAGTCTATTTGTTCTTTAATGTTTTGCATAAGTTGTCACTGCTCTACTCCAGCCGTCAATAATGATCCCCTCATGCCTTAGGTAATTATACAAAGTTGCTTTACTGCGAATTTTCAATTGCTTACAAATTTGAGTCGTTGTGTATTTTTTACTTAGATACAATGTAGCTGCTAGCCTTGCCAAATCTTTATATTTCTGGGTCAATCCTTTTGGCCTACCACAAACCCTTTCCCGTGCTCGTGCAGCCTCCATACCTGCTAAGGTACGTTCCATCAAAATTTCTCTCATTTTCAGCGAAAACTGAACTGAGCATATACCAAAGCTGTCCCATTTTGGTAGAAGTATCAATCCCTTCAGAAATACTCCGGAAGTCTACGCCCATTTCTTTCCATTCCACCATCAGCTTGATCAGCTCATAGGTTGTTCTTCCCAGACTGTCAATTCTCCAGACAACTATTACATCTTCTTTACGAAGCTCGGAAATCATCTTGGTATATTCAGGTCTGTGCATGGAAGCTCTTGATCCCTATTCATGATAAATTTTTTCACAACCTGCTTTCTTAATGGAGTCAAATTGCAGATCCTGTATAGCGATTAAAACGAATTCCTGAATTTAGCCAAAACAAATTCAGGAATTCGCCGTACACTTTAATCTTCTCTAAGCTTTCTGGTTCTTATGTAGCTTTCAACTGTTAGCCGGTTAACGCCTAGGATCCTTCCGATTGTAGACACACCAACTTTCTTGTCCAATAATTCCCTGATCGTATCTTCCTTGCCAGTCAGTTTGGTCTGCTTTGATAAAGAGCCAGCCGGACGGCCTATCGGCAGGCCTTCACTTTTCATGCGTGCCATCGCTTCCTTTGTTCGCTGGGATATCAGGTTACGTTCTATCTCAGCTGAAAGGGAAAAAGCAAAGCCAGTACTTTCGAGTAAATATTATTGCCCAGTTCGTATCCTTCCTTGATGGCAAACACCTTGCATTCCTTCTGCATACAAATATGCAGGATGCTCATAACTTTCATCAGGTTTCTGCCAAGCCTGGAAAGCTCTCTGACTATTAAAATATCATTCTTCTTTAAACCTGTTAAAACATTGCCCAGCTTCCGGTCTTCCGGTCGTTTGCTGCCACTTACAATTTCTTCAATCCAATCATCAACATGTATTCTTTTGCTGGATGAATATTTTAAAATTTCATAGCGTTGGTTTTCTACGGTTTGTTTGTCTGTGGAGACCCGGATATAGGCGTAAATCATAGCAAAAATCACAAAGTTAGGTTAAGGGTACTTTTTAATATTTAATTATACAATTAAGCGGTAAAATTAGGGTATAATTTACTATCATAGCTACCGCTTACTTTAAGGTACCCTTTTCATAACTCTCTCTAAATGAGCTTGTCCAATTTTTTACGCTTTCGACACACCAGTATGTCTACGGTAATTCTCAATTGAATGAAATCTATGTTGAAGAATAAGCATTTTGTCCCGCTACTGTGACCTCTTCCAAATATTTCTCTATCCTTTGCATAAATCGGTCATATTGCGGTATCAGGTCTGAAATAGTACTGTTTTTATTCCAGATTTCCAATTTATCTCTGTTTTGTTCTATTCCAGCAAACATCTGAGCGGTATCAGCACAAAAGCTGTGATTGATCGTAAGAGGAATATTTAAAGAGATGAGTTGCTTTTCAGCATAACCCAACTGAATATGGCCCTTTTTATTAATTGTCAGAATGCTCAGATTTATTCCACTCCTTGACGGATCAGGAAATTGCAGCCCAAAGCTTCCTATGTTCCATACAATTGCAAGACCAATTTTTTTGCTGTCAGCAATTACTCTTTTTACAAAATCCACTTTGGACTGATCTGTATTTTGGCCCAGTTGCTCAAAGTAATCTTGCGCAGTCAGTGTGGTCCGTCCATATGACTGTTTTTGGGTTTGTGCTGTTTCAACTCCCAAGTTCGTATCTATATTGACTTTTAGACCATCCGTATAATCACCTTCTATACGGACAATAGCTCTTGTAATTTCACGGGTTCTGGTAACTATCTGAGGAATAATCAGCAAAGAATTCGCATCACTACTTAATTTATAGACCTGGAGTTCAACTAATGCCAGCGTGAAATGCAATTGCGGAGACTGTGAAAGGTATTCGACCATTTCTTCAACGCTTTCACGTATACCATCCCCAACGATCATCAGCAAAAACCGTCCCCTTCTCAGGTTTCTGCTGATGTTATCAATCATTGTATGCTCATCCATTTCAGCAAACTCGGCTTGCCTGCAAATCACTGAGATCAGCCCTTCAGGATTCTGATTAACATGTTTGAATGCATCATCAAGATCGGTAAAAGTCCATTTGCTTAATTCCTTGGCGTAATCAAGAACCTGCCCTACAACTTCCCTTCTGGCCTGCGGATTTCGCCAGAGTTTTGTTTCAACGATTGTAATGTAGCCCTCAGGCGAAATCAGCAGGTTATCAATATAACCGGCAGTTGTTTTTACTTCCCTTCCGATAGAAAGTGCAGGTGCAAATCCGGATTCAATATCACTGATAGGAAGTATTCCGGCATTTTCGTGTATTATCTTTTGTATCCAGCTTTCACTAAACTCATTTGTATATAAGGGGATCCGTTCAGTAATGCTTACTATATTATTTTTAATCAGCATGGGCTGACCATTTTGTCTGTTACCTTTCGTTACCATACATTTCTAATATTAGCTGTTGACCATTTTTTTAAATAATGCATCTAGCGCTCTGACTCCGCAGCATATTCTTGAAACTCGTCAAGTACTTTATCAGTCATATACTCCAGCCTTTTTTCTTTCGCTAATTCTTCAACGGCTTCGTAAGAAATAAATGTGCATGATTCTGACAATGGCCCTTTTTCCAGCAAAGCAAAAACTGGACGTGAAATTTCCTGCATCACCTTGCTTTTTCTGTTAGTAGGAGCAACAATATGCGCACGGATATCTAAATTAGGTTGCAAAGCCATCAGATCAGCCATTCTCAGGATTCCTGAATATATTGAAGTTGTATGTTCTACCTCAAAAGCACGTACGATTGATCGGCCTTTCACCCAAAGAACATCGATATTTTCAATTGTTTTAAGCGTTGTGTCATCATAGTTCAAAGGAAGCGCTTCAAGCAAAGAACCACTTTCAGGTTTCCATACAGCAAGTACCCGCTGCCTATCGCTTTTGGGAAGCCAGATTTTCAAATTCATTCTTTCTCCAATTTTTGCAAGCATGGCCTGAACCTTGATTGACTCCCGAATATCGTCCTTGTGGCTATCCGTTGAATTTTCATGTTCCTCTTTTGTGGGCACCGACACTTCTACCTCCTTGCTATCCTGAGTCTTGACAGTCATAGACGCAAGCTTCTTCTTATCGGTGTCACTTAAACCAAATACTGTTGGATTTACTATTTGATTTATCAGATATGTCTCAATCCATGCTCCATCAACCTCCTCAAAGCGGCGTAGATTACCTCTTACCATATTGGTCCATGCTGAACTTTTTTTAGGAAGAGACTTGGTAAAACTGAGGTTATTCCAGCAATCATCATTATCAATAGGAAGAGACTGATCCAGAGGAAGCCATACGATCTCCTTAATGGGAAAACGAAGCGTATATACATCGTCTTCTAAACTATACACCGGAGTGTTACTAATGAAATAATCCCCGGTTACTTCAAGTACACCGACCCAACGTGAGAGTTTAGTCACATAAGCAATGAGTTTATCTCCTTTTTTAATTACACTCGCCTGCGATTTTTGCGATTCCCTAAAGCCGGAAATTGACCTCTCTGAGCTTGTAAATAAATTGTACGTATCAGGTGAAAATATAGTAACGTAGTATGCCATTTGATATAAGGAACATGTTCTATCAAAGGTGAATTAAATTTACAGAAAGTACAAAAAGCAGGATGATATCTCAGGAGTTGGTAATTAGTATTCGGCTTTGAAATTTTACGCTAAAAATTTCATTTCCTTCTTATTGTTACGCACCCATCCTTCAATCTCAATACCTTCATGCCGCAGATAATTATAAAGGGTAGCTTTGCTTCCTATCTTTAACCGCTCACAAATCTGCATGGTTGTATACTTCTTACTTAAATACAGAGTCGCAGCTAAGCCTGCAAGCTCCTTTGATTTTTGAGTGAGTCCCTTTGGTCGTCCCCCTACCCTGCCTCTGGCTCGTGCTGCTTCCATACCTGCCAGGGTACGCTCCATCAAAACTTCTCTTTCATTCTCAGCAAAAACCGAGCTGAGCATATACCAGAGCCGGCCCATTTTGGTAGAAGTGTCAATCCCTTCTGAAATACTCCGGAAGTCTACTCCCATTTCTTTCCATTCCACCATAAGCTTAATGAGCTCGTAAGTTGTTCTTCCCAAGCGGTCGATTCGCCAGACAACGATAACATCTCCTTTACGAAGCTCGGAAATCATCTTGGTATATTCAGGTCTTTGCATGGTAGCACCTGAGATTTTTTCATGATATATTTTCTCACAACCTGCTTTTTTAAGAGAGTCAAATTGCAGGTCCTGATTCTGCTCGGTTTTTGAAACCCGTATGTATCCAATCACCATTCCAAATAGTACAGTTTAACGTGGTTGTTTGCAATATACAGTAAATAGTTTTGGTGTACCACAAATCTGTAATTTTAAAATGCCAGAAATGGCTGTTTCAAGAACTAAAAGGGAAGTAAAGTCAAGGTGTCTGAGAGTACAGTTTAACCACCGAATAAATTAGCTAAAATTTCACATAGATATTTTCTATATGTGAACGTCCAACAAAAAAGCCTGCACTTATGGAACAGGCTCGTGTAGTAAGTATAGAAAAACAAATCCGACTCAGTGTTTCAGCTGAAATCCCCGGGTAGGAAGGAATCAGGCTTGGGGGAAAGCGCCTAATAAATTCAGAATATGTTTTTGCAATCTGTTCGTATCGTTCGTCTGCACCAAGGCTGGTGGATGATTGGATTCGCTTCTGGGTGGCTATGGTTCCTGTACGGTCAATTTATCTGAACATCAGATCTACGGCAGGGACGGTTTTGATAATCCTGCATACTCCCATGCGTAATGCGCAGCACATCTGGATCTTCCGTCATTTCCAATATAGTAATCAGCCTGAATTCTGCCGCTTTTAGCTTCCAATGTGCCGGTTTTAACAAAAGCCGCTGCAGGAAATAAATCTCATCCTCCTAGTTTTACTATTAAATCTGAAAGACATGAAAAATAAAATATTTAATACGTTCAAAATAATGCTGGTATTAGCGTTGCTTACAGCCATCAGGCCCGTTAAAGCGCAATCTATGCAGATGCATCATCAGCATTCGTCGGCAGGTAAAAACATGCTCCTTACCCTGATGGATTCCATGATGGTACAAATGAGTAAACTGCCAAAAGCCACTTCACCGGAATCTGATTTTATACAGCAGATGATACCGCATCATGAAGGTGCCGTAGCCATGGCAAAGTATGAAATTCAGCATGGCAAAGATTTTAACATGATACAGCTCGCCAGAAGTATTCTGACTGAGCAAACCAGTGAGATCCAGCAGATGAACCTGTGGTTAAAGCAAATTTCTGCAACGGACAAAGAAATGCCCTCCGGTTACCAGCAGTCTATGAACCAATCGATGCAGACCATGATGAACACCATGCCTTCAAATGAGCAGCTGACAGATATTGATCATGCTTTTGCAGCTGTGATGGTCCCGCATCACCAGGCCGCTGTTGATATGGCCAAAATCATATTAAAATATTCCGGTGATCAGCTGATTACCGGTTTTGCCAAACAACTTATTTCCTTACAGCAGGTTGAAATTGAACAAATGTCCTTATTCTTAAATAAATGAAAATGAAAACAATAGCGCTTGCAGTCATATTAAATCTTGTTGGTTTAATTACCGCTGCCCAAAGTCCGTATGCTCATGACCGTGTTTATACAGGTAACCAGGTTTCCAATACCGTTTCTGTTGTAGACCCATCAACGAATAAGTTATTGGGAGAAATTAAACTGGGTAAACCCTACCCTAACGTATTGAGTCCCTTATACAAAGGCCAGGCGCTGGTGCATGGCCTTCGATACTCACAGGAGAAAAAAATACTGGCTGTGGTGTCCATCGGCTCCAATGCTGTTACCCTGATCTCTACGGAAACAAACCAGATATTGAAGACCATTTATGTTGGCCGTTCCCCGCACGAGCCGACGTTTACGCCCGATAGTAAACAAATATGGGTGTCTGTGAGAGGAGAAGCATACATCAGTGTCATTGATGTTGAAAAAATGGCAGAGATCAGGCGCGTACCCGTTGCAGACGGACCGGGCATGGTATCCTTTACACCGGATGGCAAACTGGCCTATATATGTTCCAGCTTTACGCCGGAGGTAGATATTGTGGATGCAGCAACTTATACAATTGTAAAAAAGATTCCGGTTACCAGCCCCTTTTCACCCAATATATTTACCAGTCCCAAAGGTGAATGGATAGCCATGACGCACAAGGATACTGGGAAAGTTACCATTATCAATACCGCTTCTCAGTCTGTTGCCAAAGTGATTACGACCGGCGCGATAACCAATCATGTTTCTTTCAGTTATGTGAAAAATAAACTGATGATGCTCGTTACAGTTGGCGGTGAAAACAAACTGCGGGTATTTGATGCAGCTCAGGATTTTAAACAAACCGATACGGTTAATATCGGAGCTTTGCCTCATGGCCTGTGGCCTTCGACGGATGGAAAATTACTGTATGTAGGCCTGGAATTCGCTGACCAGGTGCAGGCTGTTGACCTGCAAACAATGAAAATAATCAGCACGATCCAGATTGGACAAAGTCCGCAGGCACTGGTTTATGCTGAAAATGCGGTAACTAATATCAACGCTAAATCCGGTCTTTCTGCCCTGAATGATACGGCTTCCACACAGGTAATTGCATTAAATGCAGTTAACACAAATCAAAAATCACATGGCAGAATTGCTGTGCGAAGCATTGGCCTGGCTGATCTGGTGGAGCAGATTTTCACTTCATTACAACCGAACACCTCTTATACCCTGGCTTTATCAAGGTCAGATAAAGCGCCGTTTTCTTCTGATTATCAGATCAATACTTTTGATACCGATGCGAATGGCAAATACATGGGTCAGTCTACCGGGCTGGTTAAAACGATTAACAGTGTTGATAGTCAGTCTTTCCGTCATGTGATTTTAACCGACACTAAAACCGGGAATGTTGTATTATCAGATCAACTTTAAAAAGTAGATTTACAACAGACTGTTTGATAAGCCCTTATGATTTTTTAAGGTTATCTTTGGCCGACTGTCAACTATTTTATGATTACCAAAAACAATGTCCGGTTGAGTAACAGCACTGTGTTTCGTGTCTCTGCCAGAGTGATATGGTTCAGTGCTTTATTTATGGGCGTTCTGGCGTCTATACCGAAAATACTTCAGCTGCATATTACGCTTATCGAACTGGCTGTGGATGCATCCGTTGCTTTTTTGTTTTCCCTTTTTGTATGGTATTTTAATATATACAGTCTGCCTAAATTTTCAAACCGACAATTTACCAGCCGGTTTTTCAATCTCAGACTGCTCTACAGTTTGCTTTTGGGCATTGGTTTAATGTTTCTGCTGGTCAGTGCCCATCAGCTATTGTTTCCGCATTATAAATTTGAGTCGATGATCATGATGTATGAGTTTCGCGGCATACTCATCAACCTGACCATTTATATGTTTTTATACCTGCTTTATCAAAGTTATCATACACAGCTGATCGGTATAGAACTGGAACGTGTAAAAGCAGACCATATCGGGGCACAATATGAATTACTGAAACAGCAGGTCAATCCACATTTTCTTTTTAACAGCCTGAATACATTGAAATCGATGATTGAGATTGGCGATGCGCATTCCGTGGAGTTTGTTCTTAAACTTTCTGATTTTTACCGTTTTACACTGAACAACAGACAACAGGATATTATTCCGCTGTCAGAAGAATTAAATATATTGCAGGCTTATATGTTTTTACTGGAAGCGAGGTTTGAAGAAGGCATCAACCTGAATATCAATATTGAGACATCCGCAGCTTTTACTTTCATTCCTCCTTTTACATTGCAGTTACTGGTAGAAAACTGTGTAAAACACAACGTGATTTCTCTTGAACATCCTTTAAATATTAAATTGTACACCGCTGATGATACGCTGATTGTTGAAAATCAATTGCAGTTAAAGAAAAATCCGGAAGCATCAACAGGAATGGGACTGGAAAATATCAATCAGCGTTACCAGCATCTTACTCAGAAAGAAATCAGAATAGAACAGAATACAATTTCCTTTAAGGTTATTTTACCTCTTATTTATGAAAATCCTGTTGATCGAAGACGAGATTAAAACAGCCAAGGCATTAGGGCAATTAATTTTGTCTATCAATCCAACTGCAAAAATCCTGGCTACTATACAAAGTGTTGAAGCAGCAGTTAAATACATCAGGGAAAATGAAAGTCCTGACCTGATCTTTATGGATATTCAGCTGGCGGACGGCTTGTGTTTTGACATATTTAAGCTGGTTAAAGTCGTTTCGCCGGTTATATTCTGTACCGCTTTTGATGAATATGCACTGGAAGCTTTTAAAGCTAACGGAGTAGATTATGTGCTTAAACCGTTTTCCAGGGAAAGTTTAACGGCAGCACTGGATAAAGTCGTTCACCTGAAAAACTTTTTTCAAACACATGACAATGCTTTGCCGGATCTGGAAGTTCTGCTGAATAAAATTGAAGTCCGTGGTAAAAAAGGCTTTCTGGTATTTAAGAATAACAAATATCTAACCATACAAACAGAAAATATTGCGTTCTTTTACACCCATCATGATACCACCACGATAACGACTTTTGATGGCCAGGAATTTCCCGTAAACCAATCCTTGGATGAGATTTACCAGCAATTGGCACCACATCAGTTTTTCCGCATTAACCGTCAGTACCTGGTAAACTATACGGCTGTTAAAGAAGTAGAGCATTATTTTACCCGCAAACTGGTCGTATCTTTATCCGTTGACACTCCCGATAAACTACTAATCGGAAAAGATAAAACTGGCTCATTCCTGAACTGGCTGGACAGCAGATAGTAAGTAAAATAAAACAATTACTCTCATCCCCACCTCCTGGTTACATATCCTTTGATGGTTTATGACAAACTATGCCAGCATAAATTCAGATCCTCCAAAAAATTCCTGCATGTACCCTTGCACTTTTCTGTCATTTTTCTTCAGGTCCGATTGTTATTTTAACCCTAGCCTATTGTGCACATTTGTTAACAGCATAAAACGGGCTTCCCGGATTGTTAAATAGCACGTGCCGGGCTGTGCATTTGCCGTCGCTGTTATCAGAAGCCTCTGGCTAAAAAAGTCTTTTCATAGACCATTGGCTTAATCCACTGTAAAGCCATACTGGCGGTAAATCTTTTTTGCTTCGCTGCTGACCAGAAAGTTCATAAAATCTTCGGCAGCTTTGGGATGTGGCGCGGTTTTGAGCTGCCCGGCCATATAGATTGCCTGGATATTTTCCTTTTCCGGAACCGGGATCATCTCGATTGGATTGCCGATCATCTTCTGATAATAGGCCTCAGAATACCACACGGGCCCGGCCTGTGATTGTCCGTACATGATGCGCATGGGCGTCTGACGATGATGGATCTGGGTCAGATACGTTGTTTTATCTTTTACTTTTAGCTCCATGATCTTTTTTCGTAGCATTTCGCCACCGGCTTTCACATAGGCTTCTTCTATCCTTTTTCCAATTCCCTCCCATTCAGGATTGGGCATGCTCACCATCACATCTGCCCTTCCAAGATCACAGAGCCCTTTTACATTTTTAGGATTACCTTTTTGCACCATGATTGCCAGATTGTTTTTAGCATATACTTCGCTGCGGCTAAAAAAATCCTGCATCTCGGAGATCTTGGATTTGCCCGCCGTATAAACATCAGGCTGATGCGAAATCCGCATGTTGCCAACTGTTATTGATCCACTTTTAATTTGCTTGGCCAAAATACCGGGCGGAAGTGTCTCAGCAAAAATGCGGGTGTAATCAGGATAGGCTTTTTTAAAGCCGGCCAGAAGGTCATCAATGACCATAAACTGGTTTCCGGCAAAAAACACAACCAGCTGCGGATCAACGATATCTCCGTACAGATCAGGCACATTGTCAACACCCGCTACGGTAAAGGAAAGGCCTTCGTTCCAGGGTTTGTTCCAGGGTGGGTCAAAACGGTGTTCCTGCTGCTGGGCATGAAGCTGACTTAGGCTTGTTAAACTCAAAATGAGTGCGGTGATGATTACTAAATGTTTCATATCTGTTGTTAATAGGTTGATGATGATCATGGATGTACAATGGCCCAGCCTTGCTGCTGACGGATAATGATTTCTCCGTTTCCGCTGGGCACATAAGAAATAAAGTCAAAGAGCTCATCTTTGCTGATTTTTCTTTCTCGCATCGTGTTCTCGCATTCAGCCAGAATCACCCCTCGCTGCTGCAAAGCTTTTAGCTGGGTTTCATAGGGCTGGTCCTTTTTAAACACGGTCACTCCCCCGCCATGCGCCACAAGTTCCACTTCCAGTTTTCCATTTAAACGCGGGTCATCCAGCGCATTCATAATGTTTCTCATCGTTGCTTTAATTACTTTTTCGTCATCACTATTAAGCTGATAAACCACCTTATAGGATTTCTGATCTGCAATAGCTCCGTGAAAATCTGCTGGACTTACGGGAGATTTCTGCGCAATCGCACCTGCAGAAATAAGCATTGCTGCTACATACATCATTGTTTTCAACGTTTTCATCTGTTTTGGTTTTAAAAGATTAGGGTACTGTTTAAATTATTTTCTTTCTTTTTTTGCATCTGCAATAGCCTTGAATGGACCAAGCTTATGCTGTTTCTCTGTAAATTCGTCAGCATAGGGTGCAAACGGAAAATCAATTGGTTTTTTGGTAAGGTCCACCCAATCATTTTTTTGGTCTTTGTGCGGGCGTGGCTGTGAATTGACAAATGCGGCAAGATCCCAGGCTTCTTTCTCAGTCAATAGCCTGTTTTCATAACTCGCACCGAAAGGCATGTTGTTTACCACATAGCCTGCAAAGGAGGAAAGCCGGTAAAGTCCTGCCCCGTCGTTGTAGCTGTTTTTACCCCAAAGCGGCGGATAGATGTAAGACCCTTTCTCCGGATTGGGTATTCCTTCACCGTTAACACCATGACAGCTTTCACATTTGGCTTTGTAAATAATCTGCCCATTTTTAGGATCTGCGGCTCGGTCAAGGTAGGCAAGCTTCTCTAGCCCCGTTCCTTTCGGCACGATACCTTTGGGAGTATCCTTCCCCAGCCACTTCATGTAAGCGATCATCGCTGTCATTTCCTTGCTGGCGCTGTCGGGTTTCGTTCCGTTTAAACTTCTTTCAAAGCAGTCTGAAATGCGTTTGATGATGGTCTCTTCTGTGCCCGAACGTGCCCTGAATTTGGGATAAGTGCTGAATACCGCCGCATAATTATTGCCCATGATTTTGGTACCTGCGTCAAGATGGCAGTTCTGGCAGTTCATCCCATTACTAATCTGCATCACAGTTCCTTTTGGCCCCAGGTAGTCAGCGGTGTGTGCAATCAGCTCTTTTCCATACCGGATCAGCTCTATCTCGCTGATTTTGGGAATAGAATCTGTCTTCGGCGGCTGCCAGAGTTGATTTTGCGGCCGCACTGATTCCGTTTTCTTTGGGGCACTAGCAGCACTGGCTGATGGAATTTTAGCCGGTCTTTGCGCCAGGCCAGGCAGTAGAATTCCAGTGATCAGCAGCAACAGACCTGCCAATCCAAGAAGACAAGTCAGAGTATTTTTCAGCAACTTCAGAAAGGTTATTGGATCCTTCATATTTATTAGGTTTAGAAAATTATTGTTCAGGCAGATTCAAGGGTATGATGACGTTCTGCTGATTGATGATACAAAGATAGGGTGAACACAGCCCTAATAGAAATCATTAAAAGTAATGTGCCATAACATTTCATTATAGAAGAGCGTACCATTCATATACTTTCATCACCTGGGTAATCCGGCATTACGGCAGGCAAATTTCATAAACAGTTCAGGAAGCGCTTCTTGCTGACCATGAAGCTGTGTGAAATAAAAATACCTTTCTATGTTAAGCCCTTCAATATCGACAATGTAGCACTCCTTGTTTTGAAGCTCCTTTAATACCGCATGGATCGAAAGCAATGCCATACAATCAGAATGAAGCATGTATAATTTTATACTTTCGCTTCCTCCAAGCTGCATTTCGCTTTTTAAATCAGACAGGCTCATGCCTGCCGCTTTTAGTGCATGTCCGATTACTTCCAGTGTTCCCGAACCCGGCTCCCGAAGAAGAAGCGGAATTTCTTTGAGCTGCTGCGGCAGAATAGACCCTGATTTTACAAATGTATTTTTCAAACTGGAAACCAGCACGATTTCATCTTTCAGAAACTCTGAATACCGGATGGCTGTATTTTTAGAATAACCCTCGATCACGCCCAGGTCAATTATTTTGTTCTGAAGCAGCTGCTCGATCTGCTCGGTATTATTAACCGTAAGTGTCACCTGCACATCCGGTAACTTATTATGGAATGCGGCTAAAATAGGAGGTAAAACATATTGTGCAAGCGTGGTACTGGCACCTAGCCTGAGTATACCGCTATGCCGTCCAGCCAGCGCATTGATATCAAATTCCAGGTTCCGGTAGGCTTCAAGTATCTGCTTGGTATGCACCAGCAGCAGCTGTCCGGCCTGGGTCAGGGTGATTTTTGAACCGTCTCTTTCAAAAAGTTTTATCTTAAGCTGGCTTTCAAGCTCATGGATATGTTTGGTCACAGCAGGCTGGGATATAAACAACTCAGAAGCTGCTCTTGTAAAATTAAGCCTGGTAGCAACTGCTTGAAATACCTGCAAACGAAAATCGAATAGCATAGCTCTTTTTAAAGTTAGTTTAGCCGGATTTTCCATCCGTTCATTATATTTTATTTTTATAAAGTCCTTTATCAGGCCCAATGCACAACTGCATACAAGGCAACGGCCGAGATCACGATCCAGAGTGCAAGGCCCTGAAGTAACGGCTTGTACCCAATGGATGTAAGCACTTTTCGTGACAGGCCAGCACCGATCAAAAACAAAGTAAGCGTTAACCCCGCCTTAGCGATACCGGTTAACAAGGGCTTTACCAGGGCGATCTGAGGGACATTGGTATTGACCACCATGGCAAGTATGAAAAATCCTATAAAGTAAGGAATATTAATCTTTTTAGATTCATTCTTAAAGATAAAGGTGGAAGCAAAGGCAACCGGTATAATCCACAGTGCCCTGGCAAGCTTTACTGTGGTGGCTACTTCAAGTGCCTGCTCGCCGTATTTGCTGGCCGCCCCTACTACCGAACTGGTATCATGGATCGCCAAAGCACACCATAGGCCAAACTCAGCCTGGGACAAATTATAGTAATGTCCGACTAGCGGAAAAATGATCAATGCAGCTGAATTGAGAATAAAAACACAGCCAAGAGCTACAGATATCTGTTTCTCTTTCGCCTGGATGACGGGAGAAATTGCTGCAATCGCGCTTCCGCCGCAGATCGCCGTTCCACTCGAAATCAAAAAGGACGTTTTTTCTTCAATACGCAGCCATTTTCCCAGCAGATAACCGAAGCCCAAGGTCATACTGATTGACCCTAATGTGAAAAGTATGCCCTCACTGCCTGCTTTAATCGCACTGTGCACATTCATGCCAAAACCCAGGCCAACAACAGAAGCCTGTAAAAGCCAGTGCGTTGCTTTATGGTTTAAGTGCAGGTATGGGTGGCCGCTTAGCTGAGCAACAACCAAGCCCATCAGTAAGGCCATGGCCGGACTTACCAATTGTGTAATGCTAAGCACAACACAAACAATGAATATTATTTTTCTGCCGTTTTCGCTTAGGTTAACAAGTAATCCACTCGTTTGCTTTGTAATCTGATTTTGAGTATTCATGACTTTTCTGTTTTGATACTCAAAGGTCCTGGATTTAGGATTCATATTTTCATCACAAAAAGGCATGTGTTATAACTAAATGTTATCATACATAAATTATCTTTCCCAACATTGTACCAGTCAGGTTTATTATCAAAGGTGCCAGATGCTCTTTACCCCACTTTCAAGTTTCGGGCAGGTCAACTCATTGCATAACCCTGTCCAGTTGTCTTTTTCAACCAAAACGTCGGTTGAATGGTCAACGCTTTTTAGGACGGGTCAATATTTATAAAATACGATTTAACGTGTACGGCAAACCATTATATGTACCAAAAGAGCTTATGGTATCTCAGAAGTGAATAATGTTGCATTTTTACCAAAGTTCGTTTATACCACCGATTAAATTCGAGGTATGACATATAGATATCGTTTATATGTCAGTGATTAAATTGAAATATCACGATCCTTGGTACCCGCCGCATCACGAAATAGTAGGAATTCCTTGCGGTGAATCTTGCTGAAAAATGGAGCCTCAAATCGCCAAGGATATATGGCCTTTGTCATTTGCGCTCGTTGGCGATTATTAAGAATTTGTTACACGAGGTGACGGGTCTGCAAATAAGTTGTTAACGCGTTAGCTAGTTTGCGAGGCGAGAGTATCTCATCAGGGCTATCTTTTATAATGGCAGACACAGGCATGCTATCAAACAATGCAGTTGACGGGTCTTGAACTAATACAATGCCCCCATGCTCATGGATGCGGACAGCCCCTTTGGCACCGTCAGAGCCCAAGCCAGAAAGGATAATGCCGACTGCTTTATCGGCAGAGTCATCAGCCAGGGAGTTGAAGAAAATGTCCACCGCCCAATTACTGCGATCATCTGGGTCCCGGTTAGTCGTTTGCAAATGCCCCTTAGATATCGTCATGAATTTGTTGGGAGCTAGCAAATAAATATGATTCGCTTCGACAAGGTCCTGATCTGCTGCCCAACTAATGGGCAAGTTGGTATTTGGCATTAGCAAAACGTCCGCTACACTCGGGTGGTCACGGTTTAGGTGTTGTAATACTATGAAAGCAGCATTCGGGGCTTTAGGCAGATGCGAAAAGAAATCATGAATATCTTCCCTTCCCCCCGCTGAAAAGCCAATGGCTACTATAAACAATTCCTTGCGGCCCCCCATGATATAAAGCGTTTAGCACTCTTTATGCAAGCTAACCATTTAAAATTGGACTGAAACCTGCTCAGGTAGTACTAGTACCTTTATAGAATTCGAATCTTATGTAAGAAATTATGACAAGGACAGAACACATACCCCATTTTGCTCCAGAGCTACATACCCCTAATGAAACAATTGAAATTACTGTGAAAGTAACAATCAGCCCGGTCGCGGTATTAAAATTTCAAATTGCTATCTAACTAATCAATGTTTAATATTTCTCCTTTATGCTGAGTTAGTCAGACGACTTAGCAATAAGTTTAAGCCTGAAAGAAATTTCGGAAGGCCTACAAATACATCCCTCGTATGTCTCCGGCGAGTTTTTGAAGTATTTCAGCACTTGTCCTTTGGTGAATATATCCGGAAGTTGCGCATCGAAAAAGCAGTAGACCTGCTTGCCAGCTTTGACCATACCTTATCAGAGATTGCCTATCTGACGGGCTTTTCAGATCAGAGCCGTTTTAACAGAATATTCAATGCGCGCATGCGAAAGCCCTTCCGATTTCAGAAAAAATTGGCCTAAAAAGTAATCCCGGTACAAATCCGTCATTTTCATACTATCATTTAGCTGCACTTTAAGTTAGTATTGCACCGCTAGAAGCAACCACCAAATGATACATATGAACACAGACACATTTTTTTCTCGCAGGAACTGGCTACGCGCCAGCGGAGTGCTCGGGTCTGCCCAGCTTCTGGGGCTAAGGCCGTTGATGGCAAAAACCAATAGCGTGGCAAAGACGCCTGCCTTGACGCCAGAAGAAGTTGCCGCCATTGAAGCCGCGATGGGCAAAAAGGGCACCTACAATGAAGGGCAAGCTGTGCATACTACCCCGTTGCCACGTAACGATTTGAAGGTAACTGTGAAAGGCGAAGCTGTCCCGATTCCATTTGGATTTGGCGGCTGGGCTTCCATCAAAAAGACCCTGGACGGCAAATCGGCTGTACTGATGAGCGATACAGTGCTTTTAGAAGAAGAAGTAAACCTATTAATATCAGCCGCACATGCAAATGGGCTGGAAATTGGAGCGATCCACAACCACTTCTTCTACGAACAGCCACGGATTTTCTATATGCACCTTCATGGCATGGGCACGCCGCAAGAGCTGGCCAAGAAATTCGCTGCAACTATTAAAGATGCCAAAATCTCCCCGGCCAACCAGCCTGCGCCTTCTGCGCCACCAACCACCACCGGGAAAGAACTCTTTGATATAACCGCCCTTGACGCGGTTGTTAAGTATACCGGCGTAGTGAACGGCCCAACCTATAAATATACTGTTGGCCGCGACGATCTGACGGTGATGGCTATGGGCGCAGAAATGACAGCTGCCATAGGCCTGAACTCCTGGGCAAGCTTTGCAGGAAATAAAGACAGCGCCCATATAGCGGGTGACATTGCCATGCTGGAAGACGAAGTCAATACAGTCATTAAAGCACTTCGGGCCAACAACCTGGAAGTAGTTGCATTGCATAACCATATGTTTGGTGAGAACCCAAGGATCATTTTCCTGCATTATTATGGCCGTGGTCCAGCCACTACGCTTGCAAAAGGGTTTCGATCGGCCTTGGATGTTCTTGGAAAACCTGTTAAAGCGGCGCATTCAACGCACTAGAAAAATGAACTCAATTACCCAAAAACGCCCAAATCGGTCAGATCGCCTGCTCGTAGCTGATCAAAACTTTGTGGACAGCCAAGGCTTTTTCCCATTATGTGCCCAAAGACCAGGTTTCTGAAAGGGCCCGCGGCTAAGGGCGATCCCATAAGATATTGAAGGTACAGGGTATTTCCCATTATGGCCATGCGATGAGTGCAGCTTTGATTACATCATGGCTAAACACCA
Organism: Dyadobacter sediminis; assembly: GCF_005860765.1. GTDB lineage: Bacteria > Bacteroidota > Bacteroidia > Cytophagales > Spirosomataceae > Dyadobacter > Dyadobacter sediminis. The sequence continues at coordinate 26,685 of NZ_VCEI01000030.1, forward strand.
GATTGATGACCTTGCAATTAAAGCTCGCGCTCATTGTCAGAGCAGCAAACATAAAGGCTTTCCGCCTGTATGGACGGAATCAGCTTGGAGTTATATTACTGCGCTCACACCCTTACATGTAGTATTCCCGACAACCGACGATGAAATTGAGATGGCCTAATCTGCGCTTGTATGTGGTAGAATTAAAGTCCTTGCAAATCTTAGCAGCTCCTGCTTTTGCTGTAATGTTCTCTGCATGGGTAATTGTGCCAATCCAATTAGCCGCCGGATAATTTCAATGCCAACAAACTGATTTAAGGTGAAGTAATCAATTTGATTGATCAAGTTGTATCTATCCAGCGTAAAATCAACTATTATTTTACGTTGGCCTGCTAGGTGCAGGTGCGCAATCATGACGCCCAGATCAAACTCGGCAGGGCCATAAAAGCAGAACTCGGGGTCGATAATTTTTATTCCCTGCGTTGTATCAAGCCAGCTACCCGGATAAAAGTCCCCATGTAAAAGAGATTTTCCATCAGAAAGATAGGTTTGTCCCAAATGTGCAGCCTGAGTTTTTAGCTCATTATCATTCTTGTAGACAGTAGCGACAGCTTGCAATCCTGGCTGGACTGTATCAAGATCAAACCCGTTCTCTTTCATAAACGGGTATTCGAATATGTGTTGATGGTTCAGCGCCCTCATAGCATTGTTTTTGAGCGAATCGGCGGGCGATACGCAGGAAAAACGCGTATGAAGCGTGCTTAAAAAATCCGTTAATTGCGAAACTTGGGAGATTTCAAGAGCCCTGGACGAATTGTATAGATATATAAAATCGCTGGCCGCGCCCAAGTCTTCCAAGGCCATGATATTGTTCACCGGATCAAGGCCAATCAGATCCGGGGTGAAGTCTGCGATCAACGGGTCAACGTTTGTCGTTTGATAAAAAGCACCTTCCATCAATACCCTGTCGGCGGGAGCACTCACATGCGGGTACTTTTCGACATATCCCCTGGATTGCTTGACAATGAAGGATCTGTCCTGGGTGGTTATCCGGAGCACATAGTTCATATTTCCCTCCCCCGGCACTGAAACCTGACTTATCCGTTCCCTATTTGTTAACCAGCCCTGGCTTTGCAGGTAAGTCTCGAGCGTAGCAATGTCGTTTGCACTTAGAATAAACATGTAAGGCTTTTTAGGATAAATTATGAGTCAAAGTTTTTCATTTTTTGCGTCCAGTCATACTCTTTGAATTTCAACGAATATTCTGAAAAGTCTTCGCCCAGGTATTTTTCCAAAATTATTTTAATACCCTGATTTCCACCAAAATCTGCTTTGAACCACTGCAATATCCGGCTAACCATTACTGTTTTTTTCTGCGGATTGATCTGTGTATCCGTCTTTAAAAACGATGATGCAGCAATGCCGAGCTGTTTGTCGATCTTATCATAGTCATAAAATGCGATTGGTGGACAACTGGTTGCACCACAGTTAAGGGCAAAATGAATACGATAATCAATTTTAGAAACAGCTAATTGTTTAATGATCTTACCAGGAAAAAACTGAGGCAGATAGCCCAAACTCAATTTCGCCCGGTAACGTCTGAGGATACCATGTTCGATCTGGTCAAGGCTCAGTTTTACCCCTCCGATCGTTATCAGTTTTTCCTCAAAAATGGCTGGCCTGGTTTTCTTTTCCTTTGTAGCAAGGATCTGAAAGTAAGCATTGTAGATGTTGATCCAGAATGTTTTACGGGCATCATCGTCAGCCAATCCGGAAATCAGGCAATCGGTTTTGATGGCTTCCAAAGCCTTGTGAATACTATCTACTGGCTCATCCATCTTCACCTGCAAGAGCAGTTTTCCTGATAGTGCAATCAGTTTTCGGTCAGGTTCTTTGTTAGATTGGCCGGCAACGGGTAGTAAACCAACTGCCCATATAACTAAAACAAGGCCTGTTATTACTAATATCCACTTCATTTTTTTTACCATTAACCATCAATATATCACGCAGGAAATCAATTCAACATCATTTTTTAGAAGTTACCCTGGCAATAAAACTGTTTACTTCTTGTCCCCGTACATACGCGTAGTGAAATTATTTAGATTGCTCACTGAAATCGTTCCGATACCTATGAAGCTCAGTATAATCATTCCAACCTACAATGAAGCAGCTAACATTGCACGCCTGTTACAGGATTTGTTCAGATATGCAGGTGATCAGCCGATTGAAGTCATTGTATCGGATGGTGGAAGCAAAGATGCTACCTTGGAAATAGCGCTCCAAGCCGGTGCAAGCGTGCTCAAATCTCCCAAGCCAGGCAGGGCAGCACAAATGAATTATGCTTCTGGTTTTGCAAATGGAGATGTGCTATACTTTGTTCACGCCGATGTTGGCATAAATCAGGATTATTTTCAAGACATTGAGCGGGCTGCGTCAGACGGGTTTGAAGCGGGCTGTTACCGGTTCCGCTTTGATTCAAACCGGGCAATCCTTAAAATCAACAGTTATTTTACACGTTTTAACAGGCTGATGTGCCGCGGTGGTGATCAAACCCTTTTTATAACCAGAAAGCTGTTTGACCAGCTAAATGGGTTTGATGAATATTATACCATTATGGAGGACTATGATATCATCATCCGGATCTGGAAAATAGCCCGGTTCAAGATCATCCCAAAAGAGGTAACCGTCTCTGCCCGAAAGTACCAGAACAATAGCTGGCTGCGGGTCCAAATTGCTAACTTAACTGCTTTTACCATGTTTTATTTAAAAAGAGAACCGGCTAGCATTGCCTTAAAATATAAATCCCTGCTGGATTACCGGTGAGACAAGCGCCCGCTTAATCTTTGCTATTCTGATCATCGTATATAAATGCCAACCTTAATCTGCCAAAGATGAATACCTATTATAATCCCGAAGACCTAAAAAAATTTGGTTCAATTGGTGAATTCCAGAAAGAACTGGCTGATAAATTTTTCTCTTATTATGGCTCTGTATTTGCCGAAGGTGCACTTACTGCCAGGGAGAAATCGCTGATTGCACTCGCTGTTTCCCATACTGTCCAGTGTCCTTACTGCATTGATGCCTACACGACAGATACCTTGGAAAAAGGGTGTTCGGAAGCAGAAATGATGGAAGCCGTGCATGTGGCCGCCGCCATTAGAGGGGGAGCGACTTTGGTGCACGGCGTTCAGATGATGAACAAAGCAAAAGATCTTTCCATGTAAGCGATTGTCGGCGTTTCACCAGTAACCCAAGTAAAGCAATGAAATCACTCAAGGCAAGCGGGCATTTGCTCTCGGATTCTGCGTCGCAGATCAAGACCTTGCATGACCAGGTGTTTGATAAGCTGCAGCTTCCTCTTTTTGAACAAAAAATGGAGGCTGCATCCCTGTATCCTTTAAAACCGGCCCGCACCACCACCATGCAGATTAATGTTGGTAAAATGTGCAATCAGATTTGCAAACATTGCCATGTGGATGCGGGTCCCGACCGGAAAGAGATTATGACCAGGCATACCATGCAGCAGTGCCTGGATAAACTTGCGGATTCTGAAATTACTACCGTCGATCTTACGGGAGGGGCACCTGAGATGAATCCTGATTTCCGTTGGTTTGTTGCAGAACTGACTGCAATTGGTAAACATGTTATTGTCCGCTGCAATTTGACTATTATCGTAGCCAACCCAAAATATCACGACTTGCCTGACTTTTTTAAGCAGCATCAGGTTGAAGTAGTCAGCTCGCTGCCCTTCTATAACGCCGACAAGACAGACCGGCAGAGAGGCAAAGGCGTTTTCGAGGATTCTGTGAAGGCATTAAGGATGCTAAACGCGAGAGGCTATGGAGTGGAAGGCAGCGGGCTTATCCTTAATTTGGTTTACAACCCAAATGGGGCATTCATGCCTGCGCCACAACAGGGCTTGCAGCGCCAATTCAAAAAGGCCCTGCATGATGAATTTGGAATTTTATTTAATGAGCTTTTTGCAATAACCAATATTCCTGTCAGCCGGTATCTGGATTACCTGATCAGCTCGGGTAATTATGATGGCTACATGGAAAAACTTGTTAACGCCTTTAATCCCGTAGCTGCAACCGGTGTCATGTGCCGGTCAATGGTTTCGGTCGGTTGGGATGGCTCACTATATGATTGTGATTTTAATCAAATGCTCGATATGCAGTTTGATGCTGCATACAACCACATCAGTCGCTATGACCAGGAGCTGATCGATAATCGTGAAATTAAGACTGGTCAGCATTGCTATGGCTGCACAGCTGGTGCTGGTTCAAGCTGCGGCGGTAACACGATTTAGCCCGTTTCCTATGAACAACGCTTTAATTGTTTTTTTGAAGAATTTAACGCTTGGAAAGGTTAAAACCAGATTGGCAGCTACCATTGGCGACCAGAAGGCCTTAGAAATTTATAGCCAACTTGTGGAACATACCTTAAATCAGGTGAATACGGCTAACTATGAGAAATTGCTTTACTTTTCCGATAACCTGCATAGTGACCTTCCTGTAATTGGACAAGATTTTCTGCTTCGCCAACAACAAGGCGGCGATCTGGGAGAGAGAATGTCAAATGCTTTCAAAGAAGTCTTCGAGTCGTCTGCTGAGAAAGTACTTATTATAGGAACTGACTGTCCTGGCCTGGATACATCTATTATCGAGCAGGCTTTTGATGCACTTGATATGCATCAAGTTGTGATAGGGCCAGCAAACGACGGAGGTTATTATCTTCTTGGAATGACTGGTTTCCATAGCTTTCTTTTCGAAGATGTACCATGGAGTACTTCAAGTGTGCTGGAATTAACGCTTCAAAAATGCGCCATGCATGGGCTTAGTTATACGCTCCTCGAAGAACTTTCAGACATAGATGATGAAAATGATCTGAATTCATGGAATGAATGGTTAAAAGTTAATCAGTCCAGAGAATCATGATCTATACAAGTAATGTCTTGGTTCGTTTGTGATAAACCCAGGTATGAACTATTAAAAGCAAAGTGAGAGCAGTAAAGATCAGGCTCACATCGTTATTGGCCAATAAAAAGCCGCCCGCCAATGCACCAAATGCGGAACCCGCATCCCGGAAAGTGGCATTAATTGAGACAGCGCGCGTCACATCGTCTTTCCCAGCGGATGCTGCGCCCGCTGCCAGGGATGCATTGACATTATAAAACGTAAATACGAGGATCAATCCCGGCATTACCCAGCCGCTTGTTGCCAGCAGCAAACCCATGCAGATCAAAAGTATTGACCCTGAGTAAATGTTAGCAAGCCCAAACCGGTCAGCGGACCAACCCGCAAAAGGCGAAATCAAAAGCGAGCAGATCCGTCTGAAAATAAGAAACCCGGCAGCAGCGGCAGTAATTTCAACTGCCGACCAATAGGGATGCGCATCCATCAACAGGGCTCCAATTAAAACCACAAGCATACCTTCCACTGCAAAAGCCGCTAGAAACGCTAACCGGTTAAAGACTGATGGAAATGATAATTTGAAGTTAAATGGGCGAGCTCGCAAGCTGTCCCTTTCTTTTAGTTTAAAAGCGAGGCAAATTCCTGGCGTCGAAAGGAGCGCAATTACTAAAAAGATCGAGCTAGGACTGATTACTTCAAAAAGCAGTGGGCCAACCAACAACGCTAGTAGTGGGCCTGATTCGATAATGCTTTGGCTCATTCCCAGTGCCAGGCCTTTCTTTGGATAATCCATGGCATAAGTAATTGCCCCAACGCGAAGGACAGAATACGATATACCCCACAAGATCCTGAGCAGCACCAAAGTTACAATGCCAAAACCTGCACCATAGCCAGCTGTGGCTAATACGGATACAGTTGCCGCGACGATTATAGGTATACGAAATCCCACAAGACTGAAAACGCGCAAGATAAGTGGGTTAAGCAGAATCCGTGTGAAGCGATTAATTGACAGGATGGTTCCTATCCAAATGATTGGAACGTGGATGCTGGAAGCATTTACTGGCAGAAAAGAATATAGAAATGCATCACCCATCAAAGCGAAGCTCAAGCTGAAAGACGCATACATGGGCAATTTCATTTCGGCAATATTCTTTCTCATCCCTCCCTTAATTCGGTTTATTTAGCTCTTACAAACCTTAATCTGACTATGTATCTTGCGGCTGGATGATGATCAGGCAAAAATATCCTCTTTCCAGTCAGCTGCCGGATCAGATCGTAATTAAGCTTATCATCGCGGGTAAATACTTTCACTTTCCCTATAGCGCTATCTTCGCCAACAGAAAACTGTATTACAACTATACCGCCATTTTCACCAAGAACAGCAGGATAGTCAAGAAGGCAGGATAATTGATTGCCTAGGTCATACGTCTTTTCTCATCTTGTTAAAGAATAGCAAGTTGCCACTGTGGTAAAAAAGAGAAGAAACAAAACCATCAAACCTTTCATCTGAATAAAGGTTAATATGCTTTTCTTAAATTATCTGCAAAAGCATTAGGAAGTAGGCTCAGCTCTACGGCCTGCGCTGCCTTTTCTACATCGTACTTAACCCTTACAAATTCAACCTTAACAGCATCTTGATCTGTACTACTGGCTGTCTGATTAATCGTGATAAGTACATAACAAGCGCGCGCATCACCATCTTTGGGTTTTCCGACGGAACCAGTGTTAATAAGGTGATGAAAATGCTCACTGCCATTTTCACCTGAATCAATGACACGGTGATAAGGCTTGTGCGAATGTCCGAAGCAAAGGATATCCGCTTTAAATTCTTTGACTATTTCAAGCATGCACTGCTCAGGCAGTTCCTGCAACAGATATTCGTTGATGCTTCTAGGGCTACCATGTACAAGCAGTATGTTCAGCTGCTGATCATTAAGCTGAAACTCTATTCGCAAATGCCTGGGAAGTGTTAACAGGTAATCCCTTTCTTTGTTTCCAACCAGTTTATAAGCATATTCGCTGTTTTCTTCTTTGCTGCAATCGCCTTGGGAAGGCAGTATCTTTGCAACTTTCAGGTCGTGGTTTCCTGCAATGGTTGCAATGCCATGTTTGCGCACCAAACCAATTACTTGGTTAGGCCATACATTATAGCCCACAAGATCGCCCAGGCAATAAACTGCGTCTGGCTTCCTGGTTTCCAGATCCGCTAGCACTGCCTTGAAAGCGGGAAGGTTTGCATGGATATCAGATAGTAGTGCTATTTTCATTTCCCCAGACGTAATGATTCTGCATATGCGTCGGGAAGGATGCTGCCTTCTACGGCCTTGGCTGCCTTTTCAATATCATATTGAAAGCGTATAAACTCTACCGTAATGCTATCCTTACTTGATGCCAGTGCATCGGTACTAATATGCAGGATCACATAACCACCCCTTGGGTCACCATCTTTTGGCTTACCGACAGAACCAATATTGATCGCGTGCCGGAAATGATCTGTGCCGTCTGGCTCGACTGAGCCCAAGATCCTATGATAAGGTTTGTGGGTATGCCCGAAAAGCATCACATCTGCGCTGGCCTGTTCCATGATCCGCAGCATGCTTTTTTCGTCACGGTCCTCAAACAAGTATTCGTTGATCCTGCGAGGGCTGCCATGCACCAGAAGAACCGAAAGTGGTTTATCATTCAACTGGAAATCCAGACGGATGTGTGCCGGCAAGGTTCTTAGATAAGCCCGCTGCTCGTCCTTGACAATTTCGTTTGTGTAAGCAATCGATACTTTGCCGTTTTCTTTTTCATCGTCCGTTTTATAAGCGCAGCCACAATCGTCGCTGCTTCGTCCGATCCCGAAGTCGTAATTTCCGGCAATGGTAGGGATACCACGTTTCCTGATCTGATCGATTACTTCGTTTGGCCAGATGTTGTAACCAACCAGATCACCCAGGCAATAAATAGCATCAGTGTCTCTTGAATCAACATCTTTAAAAAACGCCTCCAATGCCGGAAGGTTGGCGTGAATGTCAGAAAAAAGGGCAATTCTCATTTAATATGTAGTTAATTGGAAAACTTGTGCTGCTGTTTGAGTGCAAAATTGACCATCAGGATCAATACCGGCACTTCTATTAGTGGGCCAATGACAGCAGCGAATGCAGCCCCCGAATCAATCCCGAATACTGCGATGGCTACCGCTATCCCGAGCTCAAAGTTGTTACCTGCGGCAGTGAAGGCCAGCGATGTTGATTTGGCATAATCTGCGCCTGCGCGTTTGGACAGGTAGAAAGCAGAGAAAAACATGATTGCAAAATAGATTGTAAGCGGCAGCGCAATGCGCAGCACGTCAAAGGGAATACTGACAATCAGCTGGCCCTTCAAACTAAACATGACCACAATCGTAAAGAGCAAGGCAATTAATGTGATTGGGCTGATGGCGGGAAGAAATTTCTTCTCATACCACTGCTTACTATACAGCTTCGTTAATACGATCCGTGAAATAATGCCTGCCAAGAACGGGATGCCCAGATAAATGAAAACGCTTTGGGCAACTTGCCCAATAGTAATGTTAACCTCAAAGCCCTTCAAGCCGAAAAGCGGCGGTAATACCGTTACGAAAACATAGGCATACACCGAATAAAACAAGACTTGAAAAATGCTGTTGAAAGCAACCAGTCCTGCCGCATACAGGCGGTCACCATTAGCCAGGTCATTCCAGACAATGACCATGGCAATGCAGCGGGCAATGCCGATCATGATCAGGCCAGTCATGTACTCAGGCTTATCGGGAAGGAAGATAACGGCCAGGCCAAACATCAGCAGCGGGCCAATGATCCAGTTTTGAAGCAGCGAAAGCCCCAGGATCTTGGTGTTGTTAAACACCTTTGGCAGCTCTGCATAACGCACCTTGGCCAGTGGCGGGTACATCATTAGCACAAGGCCAATGGCTAGTGGAACGTTCACGCCTGACCCAGAATTAAACTGGTTGATAAAATCAGGTGTGCCTGGCAAGAAATAGCCAATTGACACACCGATCAGCATGGCCAGAAAAATCCATAAAGTCAGGTAGCGGTCTAGGAAGGAAAGACGCGGGTTATTCATGTGGTTGTATGCTTTAAATCTCTTTTCATCACGACAGCAGATGTTGGGCAAAGGCCACTAAACTGCTTGGTTTGCTGAATTGCTTCCGGCACTTGCTCACGGTTTACGACCGCAAAACCATAGCGGTCAAAATAATGGTCAGCTGTGGTTGTGATCAAATATATAGCTTCAAGTTCTTTCGTGTCAGCATTTGCCAGCAGCTGCTCGACCAATTTTCGGGCAATGCCCTTACCCTGATGATCAGGGCGAACTGCAACTGAGCGTAACAATCCAACTTCTCTATAAAGCTCTATTCCAGCAACACCAACAAGTGCTCCTTCCTGTCTGGCTAAAAGAAAATCCGGCAAGCCAGCAGGCAAGTCTTCGGTAAGAAGGCCTGCATCTTTCAGCAGGCTGATTACGAGTTCTTTGTCTGCTGGCCCTGCTTTATCAATTTGAAGTTTCATAGCTGGTTGTTTTGATTAGCAGCACCCAGAGCCTGGCTTGCAGCTCTCACCATCGGAGGTGACCAGTTCTAATTCCTGTTTAACAGGGGCAGGCGCGCAGCATGAAGCTTCGGCGGGCGACGTGCCGCAGCTTTGGTTTCGGGTAAGTGCCTTGCATTGGGTGAAGTCCGGAACCAGGTTAACAGTGAATGTTTCACCATCGGAGGCAAATTCTCCGGGGTACATCTGGCGTGTATCAAACCTGGAATTGCCGAACTCAATTTTAACGGTTGCATTAGGGTTCAGGGGAAGGGATTTTTCAACCAGGTCAACAATTTTCAGCGCTTTGTCAACTTTCATTGAACGGTCTACTTCTTTCTCTGAGGGTTCCCATAGCTGCACGATCACTTCTGTCCAGCTGTTCATTACCCCGCCGCAATCAACTGAAACAATCGGTGCTTGTTTGATCTCGGTAATGTGGTAAGAGCTGTCTACAAATTTGCCTTCCTCATATTGGAATTGCAGGTGCAGATCAGGGTTTTGTTTAAGGGTATTTTTGAAATCACCCCAGCTCATCGGACCGCGGGTCTCCGGATTTAATTGGCTCATGGTTTTTATTGGTTAAATGTATTATTACGATTGATATTTTCAAAAAAATGCCCTGCCTAGTTGCAGCAGGATTCACTAAGGGCAAATGTATCAAGCAACGTACCGAAAGTTTTTTGCGCTTCTGACCACACGACCGGGTTTATGCAATAACATACCCTTGGTGGATTGATTTCACCGTGGATAATGCCGATCCTTTTGAGCTCTTTTAAATGCTGTGAAACAGTTGCCTGGGCAAGTTCGAGCTCATCCACTAAATCACCGCAAACACATGCTTTTCTGGAAATTAGCAGTTGCAAGATCGCAACCCTGGCCGGGTGCGAAAACGCCTTTGCCAGATCGGCGATACGGTTCTGCTGCTCTGTGAATATTTCGGTTTTAGTTACTCCCATGCTGCAAATATAGATAGCATTCTATCAATTGCAATATTACGATGAATATTTTTTTGTCTGATAAATTCTATCGTATCTTTACGATTGACTACAACTTACCTGATAAATATGAGCCTGATCCATCTTTTACTAATAACCTTTTTTACCACTGCCGCAATCATGCCAGCTAGCAAATCAGACAACAAAAAAGCACTAAACCCGAAGCTGTCTTCCTACATCAACACGATTAAAGACGACATTTTAAAAATTCCAGGCGAGAGAAGAGAAGAGCTCGACAAAATAGCCGCATTTATCCAAAAGCAGGTTAAAGCCGGCCAGCCCGTGCAGCTCACTTACATCTGCACGCACAATTCGCGCCGCAGCCATTTCGGCCAAATTTGGGGCGCAACTGCTGCTGCAAATTACGATATCCCTAATGTGAAAACATACTCTGGCGGTACTGAGGCCAGCGCATTCAATGAGCGGGCGGTCGCTGCCTGCGAGCGGGCTGGTTTTGCGGTAACGAAAACATCAGAGGGCAAAAACCCGGTTTATCATGTAAGCTACGGGGACGGAGCTGAACCTATGAAAGCTTTTTCAAAAAAATATGATGACGCTAGCAACCCTCAAAGCAATTTTTGCGCTATCATGACCTGCTCGCAGGCTGATGAAGCGTGCCCTGTTGTAAAAGGCGCAGCTGCCAGGGTTGCCGTTCCTTATGATGACCCAAAAGCCTTTGATGGCAGCGCGCAGGAGACGGCCAAATACGACGAACGCTGCAAACAGATCGCCATAGAAAACTTGTATGTTTTTTCAAAAGTGAAAATCTAGGTTATCGCGCTAACAAGCATTGGACAGTTACATTCGGCAGTATCCGGGCGACCATTTTTCCAGGCATTTGTCTACACCGCTAATCATTGACTTCTTGATGAATTCCAGGTCAGCGATCTTACGCTCATGAGAGATACTTTTTCTGATATTTTTACAGAGACATCCCTACATAATAAAGTAACTTTTCAAATAAACAGTAAACGACCGACTAACTAGTCAGCCAATAGCGGTTACAAAAGCCAGCTAGCAGCTCGCAAAAAAATAAGACAATTAAGTTCTCAAATAGCTGGGACACTGGAACCGTTTTTGTATCGAAACGCCAATTTCAATAATGTTTATTTAAACTATGAAATATGGCAAATCAACAATTTAAAGACTGCATCGACGCTTGTGCGGCTTGTGCAGTGGCATGCAGCTATTGTGCAACTGAATGTTTAAAAGAAGCTAATCCAGAAAAGTTAGTCAGATGTATCCAGCTTGATCTTGAATGCGCTGCCATCTGCCGTAGCGCCGTAGAAGTAATGAGCCTGGGAAGCGAATTCAGCGCAGATTTGTGCCGTGTTTGCGCAAATGCTTGTAATGCTTGTGCACAGGAATGCGAGCAGCATGCGCATATGGGGATGGATCATTGCCGCCGGTGCGCGGAAGCCTGCCGAGCATGTGCAAAGGCTTGTGAGCAGATGGCCACGCCAGTATGAGAATCTGAACAAAATAGGAAGCCAAACTTTATGTTTGCTTCCTATTTCTATAATGAATTTAGCGATGCAGGGCCTTTAACGCTGGCCTGCTTGGCGGTATCTAATTGATCGGCTAAGTTCGTGTTGGCTATCGGCCTCCTTTAAACGCGCGTTATCTCTAGGGCCGAGCACTTATAGGCAAAGTGTAAACCAAAGGGAGCCACGTCAGTATGTTAAAGAAAAAGACGGCTTTCGGGGGAACCTAGTGCTTTCTCCTGCGAACCCTTCCCTGAGAGCAGATTCAAGAATCCTGGACGACCGCAAACCTTGCTTAATCAGGTAACTGGTTTGGATAATCAGTTTGTTTAGTACTAAAATTACTTGCCTACCTTATCACTTAAAAACTGGTCTAGCTCTTTTCCATGCAGATTTAGTGCAATAATCGAGCCTTTTTCGTCAATGATCGCATTGAAAGGAATCCCCTCTAATTGATAAGTCTTTGCAACAGGCGATGCCCAGAATTTCAAATCGCTGACCTGGGTCCAGGGAAGACCGAGTTTCGTGATCGCCCGCTGCCAAGCGTCTCTTTTACTGTCAAGGGAAACTGCAAAAATTTCAAAATTTTTGCTTTGTGATCCAGGGCGGTGATACTTTGCATATAATCGTTTAAGCTCTGGCTGCTCCTGAATGCAGGGCGCGCACCAGGATGCCCAAAAGTCGATCAACACAAGATTGCCTTTCATGGATGAAAGCGACTTTTGTTCGCCAGTTATCGAAGGCAGCGTTATTTCGGGAGCCTGGCTTCCGATTTTAAGTGGTTGCTGAGCGGATAAATTTCCGCCAATACCATACAAAAGAACCGTTAAAAAAACTATGAGGGGTAATTGTTTCATTTTAGAAATCATTATTGAACTGGGTAATCTTTATCTATCCAATCTGTTTTAATATTCTTGGGTATATCCAGAAGTTTAGCGTTTTTAAATCCCATTTTCTTAATCTGGGAAAAGGCAGGCCTGATATTAGGACAACGATCAAAGGGACAGCAACCACAGTACAGGACCACTTCACGGTTTTTATCCTCTTTCGAAAGTAATGTTTCCAGCTTTTTAAGGTTGGCCTTTTCGTCTGCCGGGCCGATATCCACAGAACCTTTGATAACTGCCTGCGGGCCGATATTAACGATAAGGGGCATAAGAGTTTTTGCTTGCTGGATCCGGTCTGCCAATTGCTTTGGTGGCATAAGCTGAGAAGAAGACCAGGGCTCCTGCTTAGTTTGTCCCTGCACGAATGTAAATGATACTAACAGAGATAATACTGTAATAATTTGTGTGATCTTTTTCATGTTCGAAAAGAATTTTTAGGACAGGCCGTTTAATTTACATTAAAGCCATATTTGACATAAATATTTTTTGCGGTAGTACTGGTTAGAAAATCCATAAAATCCTTCGCCGCTTTCGGATGGGGTGCTTTTTTTAGCAAACCAGCCACATAGGTTGATTCAATATTATCTTTCTCAGGAATTTCTACCAGCTCAATCGGATGCCCGATCATTTTTTGATAATAGGCCTCAGAATACCAGACCGGACCTGCATGTGATTGCCCGTACAAAATTCGCATCGGTGTTTGCCGGTGATGGATCTGGGTTAAAAAAGTTGTCTTCGCATTTACCTTGTCATGCATAATCAGCTCGCGAAGCTTCTGACCGCCAACTTTCGTATAAGCTTCTTCGATAAGCTTCCCTATCCCTTCCCATTCCGGGTTTGGCATACTTACCAACACGTCCTTATGGCCCAGATCTGCCAGGCTTTTTATCTGCTGCGGGTTGCCTTTCTGAACCATAATGGCAAGTTTGCTTTTAGCATAGGTTTCTGTTCGCAAAAACATGTCCGAGAACTCATCAATTTTCCCTTTTCCGGCGGTATAAATGTCCGGCTGATGACTGATACGCATATTCCCAATCGTTATAGATCCAGACTGGATCTGTTTGCCCAAAATCCCGGGCGGTAACGTCTCTGCAAATACCCGTTGATACTGCGGATACTGTTTTTTAAATGCTGATAACAAATCATCAATCACCATAAACTGGTTACCTCCAAAAAATATGATTAATTGGGGATCAGTAATATCTCCATACAGATCAGGTACATTGTCTATGCCTGGTACTGTAAACTGTAAGCCTTCAGTGGGCGGCGTATTCCAGGGCGGATCAAAAGAATGATCCTGCCCGCTCACCCTGCCCAAAGCAAAAAGGTTTACGAGCATAATCGTAAGAAAAACAATTCTATTCATAGCGGTAGGCGTTTATGGGTGTACAACCGCCCACCCCTGCTGCTGACGGATTATGATCTCGCCGTTACCGCTAGGGACAAATGATATAAAATCGAAAAGCTCATCCTTACTGATATTACGCTCCCGAAGTGTGTTTTCGCATTCCGCCAGGATAACCCCTTTTGCCTGTAAGGCCTTCACCTGGCTCTCATAAGGATTGGTTTTTTTGAAGACCGCAACTCCCCCGCCGTGAACTACGAGCTCAGCCTTGAGCTTTCCTTTCAAACGGGGATCTTCCAGGGCATTCATTATGTTTTTTAGGGTTGCCTTAATTGTTTTATCATCGTCGCTATTCAGTTGGTAGACGACCTTATAAGACTTTTTATCGGCAGTTGCACCGTGAAACTCACTGGGGCTAAACGGTTTATTTTGCGCCCAGGCTCGGCTTGAAAGCAACAATAAGGTGGCAAATAAAAGGCATGCGATCTTTTTCATTTCTTATAGTTTTAATTGATTTACTTATTAAGTATGATTATGCTGCTGCATTGGACTAGGTGCTAAGTCAGACAGCCTGTAAAGTTTTTCAAAATGCATGATCTTTCCATTGATTGGAATGATACATAATCTGATAAACAAGCCTACAAACTTTGGTGAGATTTGTCATAAGCAGTTTGCTTCATAATGATTATTAAGTGGCCTTTCCTACTTTGCAAGCTGTGCGATCATATCAACAATTTTAGGACTACTGTAGTCCGCAGCACCTTCCTGTCTGTATACCATTTTGCCTTGCCTATCCAGAATAACCGTAGTAGGAACGGCTCCCTGCATAAAAACCGGCGGTATCTCGCTGGCCGGACTTACCACCTCCAAAGCATACTGGTGCTTCTTCATGAAGCTATCTGACTTCTGGTGATTACCATCTACATCCACCATCAAAAAGACCACCTTTTCATTCTCCTTAAACTTGCTATGCAAATCATTGATCGAAGGCATTTCTGCAATGCAGGGCGGGCACCAGGTTGCCCAAAAATTGATAAATATGACTTTTCCTTTTAACGAGGCCAGATCAATCGTCTTTCCACCACCATCTTTAAAATAAACATTTGGTAAAGGTTCTGCGGCAGCTTCATCAGGCTGCCTGTCAATTTTGGGCTGGAACAGGCCGATTTTCATCAGGCTCTGAATTGTCCATCCTTTTACCTGTGGGCTGATCACCATAGCTGCGATAAATACCACCATCATGGCCGAGAATATGTTTGAAGGCGATAACCATTTCTTTTTCATCATTATTTCTATTTTAAAGTGTTATTTAATTTTAACCTTACCGGCATTGAGCAGCTCTTCGCTGCCAATTTTGACAATCTGGTCTTTTCGATCCAGCTCGCCAAATACCTCCTGGACCGAATCCCGTCTTGTTCCCTCACTGATGGGCACTTTTCTGACCGCCTGGTTTTCCACACGCAATACGAATGTTCCCGACTGCGCGTGCACGATGCTGCTGGCAGGCACCCATAAAGTAGAATCTGGACGCCTTAGCTTCATCGTTACCTGGGCATACTCCCCTCCATCCAGGGAATTATCCTTGTTTTCCACATCAAATTCAGCGGTTACCGAGCGGTTCTGCTGCTGTAAAACCTGGCTTTTCCTGGATAGAACAGACGTAAACATTTTCCCAGGCAGATTGGAAACCGTAAAGCTGGCCATGGCATTTTTTCCAACAGACTGTGCATGTTTTTCCGGAATTGCAACAGTCAGCCTTAGCTTTTTGTTCTGGGCAATAACCAGCAGCGGTGTTGTATTATTTTCCCCCACCAAGGCTCCCACTGATACATTCCTTTCCACTACTACGCCATCGAATGGCGCAATAATTTTTAGATATTCTTCGATCTGTCCAAAGGATTGGGCACTCGATATAGCAGATTGATACGCAGCACTGTCACTTCTTAGTTTGCTTTTAGCCCTATCCAGCTCGATGGCGGCAACAGAACCGTCCTTTTGGGTAGCTTTCAAAACCCTTTCATACATCTGACGGCTCAGCTGAAAATCTTCATAGAACTTCTGCTGGTCAGACCTGGCTGACTGAAAGCGTTGTGAGACCTCCGGAGCTTCTAAGATGGCAAGTACCTGTCCTTTCTTGACTACACTGCCACGGTCAACATGGATGTTTTTTACAAAGCCCTTGACCTTTGCAAATAGGCTGACCTGTTCATAAGGTTTTAGCTCACCTGGCAACGCCAGCGTGTAGTCTGGCTGGTCTTTCACTGGACTGATTACCTGCACGCTCACAGGGCCTTTCACATTTGGCTTGCTTTGGCTGTCTGTTTCTGGTTTGCTATCGCAGCCATTTATACCAGCACTTATCAGGGCTAGGCCCAGAAAGAGAACGGTTGAATTTTTATGAGTTGTCATCATGTTTGACAGCATTGTCCTATTCATTTAGTGATTGCAATTAATTGAGCCTCGGTGTCGTCCGGATCCAGTGATGGACTTTCTCGGCCTGTTTTACGCATCGCCCATGTAAAAAGGTGCGGCATAACCAAAAGCACAGTAAGCGTGGACAAAAGAAGGCCACCGATTACAGCCTGTCCCAGCGGGGCGACCTGCTCGCCGCCATCTCCCATGCCCGAAGCCATCGGGACCATACCGGCAATCATAGCCAGCGTCGTCATCACGATGGGCCGCAGGCGCGAGGATGCCGCAGCAAGGCCTGCCTGCCGTGCCTGCATCCCCATGTACAACCTGTTATGCTCAGCCTGGTTGATTAGAAGCACCGCATTAGAAACAGATACACCCACCGACATGATAATACCCATGTAGGACTGTAAATTAAGTGTGCTGCCAAATAACAAAAGCATCAGGATACTTCCACCGATCACAGCTGGCACGACAGCAAGTATCATCGCAGATATTTTAAAGGACTGATAATAAGCTGTCAGCATCAAAAAGATCACCACAATTGCAACCACCAAACCGGTCTGGAGTCCCGACATGGTCTCATCCAGCAGCTGCATGAGCCCTTCGCTTGAAACAATTACCCCGCGTGGTGCATCACCCGCATCCGCCAGAACTTGTTTGACTGCGCCGGAAGCGCTACCCAGATCTTTTTGGTAGGTATTGGCTAGTATAGTAACATACCGGTTTGATCCCTGCCGGTTTACCTGTCCTGCTTGCTTAACCATTTCCAGGCTGGCCACGTCTTCGAGTACCGGTCGCGGCTCGCCCGATTTGAGAGGAATAGAGCGAAGTTTGTCCAGCGAGCCCATATCAGATTCCGGTATCTGCACCTGCACCTGAAATACTAGACCTGACTTAGGATCAACCCACAGGTTTTTATTGGTAAAACGGGTTGATGATGTGGCAATAGCCAGCGCCCGTGAGACGTCTTCCATAGTCAGACCAAATTGGGCTGCAAGCTGCCTGTCTACATTGATCTTTACACTCGGATAATTGACCGGCTCGGCAATACGAACATCTCTTAAAAAAGGGATTTTATCCATTTCCCCTTTCAACTTCAACGCATACTGATTAGCAGCTTTTAGCTGCCCTGCTGCAACTTTGATCTGTATGGGAGTCATGGCCCCCTGGCTCATAATCTTTTCAACAAGCTCCATAGGCTCAAAGTTGATTTTCAGCTCAGGCAGCTCTTTTTTTACTTGTGACCTGATCCTTTCCTTGAGTGCTGAAATGGACTCTTTAAAAATCGTCTGATCAATCGAAATCTGCAAAACCGCTTCATGCGAACCACTGGTGAACAGAAAGATGGGATTAATAGCGGTAGCCGATGGCTGAAGGCCTACAAAGGCAGAGCTGATTTTAATCGAATTTTCAGGCAGTGCCTGCTGGATGATACCCGTCACTTTTTTTAGGTATGCTTCTGTATTTTCAAGCCTGTTGCCCTCGGGGGCGACAATCCGTAGCTGTATATCACCGCTGTTGCTAGCTGGTAAAATATCAGTTCCGACTGCCAGAAAAGATGCCGCCACCATAACACCTACTGCAAGCGCATAGACCGTCAAAACAGCTACGGGCCTGCCTTGCAAACGGCGGGTGAGCAATAAATATTGGGACTTAAAAGCGTCAAACCATGTCCGCTTTGCGCCTTTAACCCTGTGATGGGCTTTTAGCTTTTCTGGTTTCATTAGCCAGTTTGCCATGATGGGAACAAATGTCTGGGAAGCCAGAAAAGAGGCGATCATAGCAAAAGCCACAGCCAAAGAGAGCGGCATAAACATATCTTTTGGAATGCCACTCATCATAAATGAAGGGATCAGTACCGCTAGTATACAGAGCAGAATTAAAAGCTTAGGGACCGAAATTTCAAGCAGTGCATCCAGGATAGCCCTTTTTTTGGGTTTATCCATTTCAAAATGCTGATGGATATTTTCAATGGTTACCGTAGCTTCATCTACCAGGATCCCAATGGCAAGCGCAAGACCGCTCAAAGTCATCACATTGATGGTTTGACCGAGCATGTATAGCATAATCACAGCGGAAAGGATCGCGATGGGTATGGTCATTACCACAATCAATGATCCACGCGAATCTCCCAGAAAAAGAAATACCATCAGCCCTGTTAGCAGCGCCCCTAAAATGCCTTCGTGGATCAGGTTTTCAAGTGAACGCTCGATATAACCCGACTGGTCGAAAACATACCGTATATCTACATCTTCCGGCAAGGCTGCTTTCAGCATGGGTATGGCAGCTTTCAGGTTTTCAACCACTTTGAGCGTAGACGCATCTGATTTTTTGATCACAGGCAAATACACAGACCGTTTGCCGTTGATGATCGCATAGCCGGTGGTGATATCGGCCGCATCTTCTACACTGGCAATATCTTTGACATATACATTGGTCCCTGAACCCTTCCGGATTGGAATATCTAAAAATTCCTGTGGATCATTGGCAATCGAGTTAAGCGGGCTCATCAAATTTTGGTTGCCGATCCGGATGTTTCCAGCAGGGGCCGGAAAATTATTCTTGGCTATTGCAGTAGTGACTTCTTCCGCTGAAAGCCCGTAGGACTGCATCAGATCGGAATTAACCTTGACAACCATCGTACGGATATTACCACCGAAAGGTGCAGGGGCCGTCACACCAGGGATGGACACAAACATCGGCCTGATCTTGGTCAGGGCCATATTTTGAAGCTCAGTGATTGATCTTTGAGGGCTTTCGAACACCAGCTGCCCGATCGGGATCGAGCTGCCATCAAAGCGCACGACCTGAGGCGGCACTGCTCCAGGTGGCAGAAAGCCCATAGCCCTGGAAACCTGGGTTGAAACCTCGCCAGAAGCCTGCGCCATATCGGTACCAGGGTAAAATGTCAATTTCATCAGCGTAAAACCCTGGATACTTTTAAAGTCAATATCCTTGACACCGCTTACAAATATGAGCACTTTCTGAAACTCGTTGGCCATAAAACCATCCATATAGGCTGGTGATAGCCCACCATAGGGCATAGCAATATAGATGACCGGAAGTTCGACCCTAGGGAATATATCCACATTGATCTTGCGGATCGCCGTGAAAGAAAAGTAAGCTATACCAATAACAGCTACCATTATCGATAAAGGTCTTCGCAAAGCAAGCCTTATAATATTCATCGTATTCTATTTAAATTGGTTTTGCAGATAGGAAAAATCGCCCGATGCCTCCGAGCGGACCAGAACGTGCTCCCATAGTTGACTATGGGCATCGATATTGGTTTTCTCTGCTTGCTGTAAGATCAACTGGATCTGCAATAGTTCTGTCAAACTGATCAGCCCATTCTCATATCTTGATAAATAAAGCTCGTAAGCCAGCCTGGCGTTTTTAACCGCTGCATTTATGCTGCTGATTTGTCTTAGTTGGCCTTCGATACGTTTTGAGGCAGAAATATGCCGAATGTCCAGATCGAGTTTTTGAACATCGTAATTTGCCTGGCGTGACCTAACTCTTGACAATATACGTTTCTTCTCAAGACTACTGTTTGAAGCGTTGGTTATGTTCCAAGTAACAGCCAGACCCAACAAGTAGTTGGTGGACCCGTTTGCATAGCCATCGAAAACCCCATTTTCAACTAAGCCATCCTGACTAATACCGCTGCCCCTCAGGGCAAGCCCTCCAAGTGCTGAAAACGAGGGTAGCGCCTGGCGGCCGGCGAGCTCAGCCTGAGTTTGACCATACCTTACAGCATCATCAAGTACTTGCAGGTATGGGTGGGGATTCTCTATCATGCCGCCTTGCATTACAGGTGCCGGGGCCAGGTAAGGCTGATAATATAGCGCCTGGGCTGTATCAACCTCAGGTGCGAGTTCAGTCAGCGCTTGCAGGTCTGAGCTTAATTGTGCGTGCCATGACTCCTGCTCTGCATCCGTCTGCAAATACGCAGACAGGGCAAGTGAACTGTCTGCTCCCGGCTTTAAGCCTGCCACAGCCAGACTTGCTGATAACTCAAAGATTTGTTTTGTACGTGCTTCATTTTGAAGTGCCCATTGCAAATTAACTTTACTGTTTAACAGCTTCAAAAATAATTGCGTAGACCTGGTTTTTAGTCTGAGCTGCTCGGCACTGAGCTCATTTGTCGCCTGATCAATACCTTGATCAGCAGCTTTGATGGCCAGATTTTTGCGGCCAAATTCAAAGAATCTCCAATCTGCTACAACGGAACCGAAAGTATTGAATGCTGCTGTCGGCTGGCCTGGTTGCCCTGCTGCCCGGCCGTTAATATTAATCACGCCAGGAAGCGGAAAGAACGCGCCGCTACTGCTGGCGTAGGTCCCCATCGAATTTTGAAGCTGCAATTGCACATTGGGCATATAGGCATTATTCCGGGTGAGCCTTCTGGCCAATCTGGATTCATCCAGTTGCGCCTGTTTCGAGGCTAGTGACGGATAATTAGAAAGGGTCATTTCCCAGATTTGGGTAAGTCCCAAACTGGATTGTGCATGCAAAGATGAGCCGACTAGCATGATCAAAATGCTTGTCAGACAAAGCTTAAGCCTTATCATATTAAATCTGTTAGTTTTAAAACTGCGACATCAACAAGAGTTAAAATCCTGCTAGTGCCAATAAAAAGTTAGATTTATTATGTAGGCTCAAATGAGAAGATATCTGTTTTTGATGTAGATGGGACTGCCACTGTCGGCAGGTAAAACTTTAAAAAGATGCGCTAAAGGGCTATGCACATCGCCAGAAAATCTAGTGAAAATCAGCAAAAACGGTAGATACGTCAGTATAAAGAACTCAACCACCGGCAAGGTGGCCGTATCTGATGTAGCATGAAGATCCTGATCAGCATAGGCCGAGTTATTAAGCACTCCACAAGCCTCATGCTGGGTCACCTTAGTAGCAGCAGGTAAACCCTTATCAATTCTCTGTGTGGTATTCGCTTGGCGTGAGTGATCTAGAAGCGCATCACTTAAAGATTTTTTAATTTGACAGTTGGACAACAAAAATAAAATAAAAAACAAGAAGACTACCGCCCTGACAGGCTTGCATCCTTGAACTTGATGTTTTATATCGTATTGTTTCACTATGAAAATTAAATATTGCAAGGTAAAGTAGTATCCGATCACGCCTCCCGACCGCTTGCTGTAATACTACTAACGCAAACGATCGGGTTTTTAGTGAGCCAAATGACATTTATTTTAAAAAAAGCTATTGGCAGATTAACCTATTCAATAGAAGGCTACTGATCAAACTCTTTGATGTGTTTCCCAATGTCATATACCGGTTTGCCCTCGCCAATTAGCGAAGCAATCAGTGAGCTGCCAATAGCGCTCCGGTATCCACCCGCGCAGTGTACTGCAATCGACTTATCAAGCGGGATTTCATCAATCCTGCTTTTCAAATCGGCCAGCGGAATCGAAATACTACTGCTGAAAATCGGATTCTCAGACACTTCCGAGCTGTTTCTTACGTCAACAATAGTGTATTTGTCCTGATGAGCCCTAAAATCTTTCAGGTCCAAAAGCTGAATAGTTTGCTGCCCACTATTTAATACAAAAGCTTCCTTGATCTTGGCTTCATATCCGATGGATGCTGTGCGCTTGATAAGCTCTTTCAAAGTTTGTATATCCTGGGCAGCAAGATAAAACTGCTCCGAAGGATCAATCATGCTTCCCAGCCACGTTTCAAACTTGGTTCCATCCATAATATTAATGGATCTGGCCAGATGCCCGTTTTTAAAATCCTGTTGGTCGCGGCTATCTACAACCCATAGATCAGGATCTAATTGCTCAGCCTTACTTTGCCCTAATGATGAAGCCAGCTTTACTTTACCAACACTTTCACCAAATGCTGGTGCGCCTTTTTTGTTAAGATCGACATCAAAAGGAAAATAGCCTGGAATAAAGGGCTGATCAGACGTTAATTGTTGTACAAATGCTTCCTGACTCATGGGCTGTAAAGACCAATTCTCTCTCTTTTGCTCTCCCATACTGCTGCTGGAAGCATCACTCAGCGCTTTTCCGCATAAAGTGCCCGCTCCATGCGCCGGGTAAAGGATAACATCATCAGGTAATGGAAGTAGTTTATTGCGAAGTGAATCATACATTTTAGCTGCCAGTCTGTTGCGCTGCGCGTCCATGTCTTTGCCAGTTCCTCTCAAATCCGGACGGCCACAATCGCCAATGAATAGCGTATCCCCACTGAACAAATACTTAGGTTTACCATCATGCTCTAAAAGAACAGATATGCTGTCATCCGAATGGCCTGGTGTGTTAATAGCTTTCAATACGATTTTGCCAAAGGCTAATGTGTCTCCTTCGTCAAAAGGCGTCAGAGTATAAGCAGCATCAATTTTTCGGCTCGCATAAATGGCAGCTCCAGTGGTCTGGGCGATTTCCAGATGGCTGCTGACAAAGTCGGCATGTGAATGCGTTTCTATAACAGCGATAATCTGGACTTGATGCTCTTTTGCAAACGCATAATACGGCTCTGGATTCCGGGCCGGATCGATTAATACCATTTTTGATTCGCATTCACTCAGGATGGCATAACTGTAATGTGCCAAGAATTTATCTTCGAACTGTTGGATTTTCATAACAAATGTTTTTAATTCAACTCTAAACTGTAACTAATGAGGTAATTGATCCCTAAACCTGCCATATACCCAGGTTCCTGCCACTGCGCTAATTAGCGTGACGATTACAACAGTTGCCCCCATACCAATCTGTGCAAACAAAGGCCCTGGACAAGCGCCAGTCAGACCCCAGCCCAACCCAAATAATAGGCCTCCATAAATTTGTCCTTTATTGAACTTCTTATCAGTGAAGGTGATAGCTTCCCCTGAAATGGTTTTGATCCGGTACCGTTTGATAAGCCACACTGAAATCATTCCGACCAGTACGGCGCTTCCAATAATGCCGTACATATGAAACGATTGCAGCCTGAACATTTCCTGGATCCTAAACCAGCTGATCACTTCTGCTTTCACAAATAGTACGCCAAAAAGTAATCCAACCACAAGGTATTTTAAGTTGTAATACCATTTATGTTGTTTTTGACTCTCATTGATGCATATTGAATCAGTTGCCCGGATGTCATGCTCGCTTTGTGCCGTCTGCTCTACTGATGAATTGGCCATACTCTTTTAATTGTTTATTTTGATGAAATCCGCAAAAAGGAAATCCTGACTTGTTTGAAAAGGCGTAATATGCGTTGCGTAGCAATGAGTTTCTACGGCAAACGAATCTTTAAAGACATCGGCAAGTGCAGTCATATCGTACTGACTCACCGGCAATCCACTGCATTTCTGAGGGCCGGACAAAGAAAAAGTGCCCAAAATCATATGCCCTTTTGCGACCGCGTTTTCAGCGATGCGCTTGTAGTGCGCTTTCTGCTCAGCAGTGATCAGGAAGTGAAACACCGCCCTGTCGTGCCAGAGTGCGTATTGTCTTTCCGGTTTAAAATCCAGTATATCAACCACCAGCCAGGTAACCTGCTCAGACTTTGCGCCAAGCCTTTTTTGGGCTTTCTCTATCGCCTTGGCTGAAATATCCAAAACAGTTATATCCCTGTAACCTTCCAGCAATAAATAATCTACAAGCAGGCTGTCACCGCCACCAATGTCAATGATTGCACTATCTTTCGCGGTATTTGTATCCTGAATCAGGGCCAATGAATACGCTGGCTTCTGTTCTGTCCAGCTTAACTGCTCTGGTGAGCTGGTACCATAAATATTTTCCCAATGTGCTTTTAAGTTATCTTTCATCTGCTTACATCATTAATATGAAAGGCAATATCCAGTTTGCCATTACAAATCCGCCAATCATAAAACATACTGTTGCAACCAGCGAGGGCCATTGCAGGGTAGCAAGTCCCATAATCGCGTGACCGCTCGTGCAGCCACCCGCGTAGCGCGCACCAAACCCTACCAGAAACCCACCACCAACCATCATGATCAATCCGGGCAGCGTCAAAAGTTTATTCCAACTTACCAGCTCAACAGGCACGAGCGATGAAAAATCAGTAACACCATAAATGCTCAGCTCTTTTACCAATGATGGGTTCAGCTGGACTGGTTCGGTGTTAGCCAGAAATGTCACCGCTATCATCCCTCCCAAAAAAATACCCAGCACAAAAAACATATTCCACAACTCCTTTTTCCAATCGTATTGAAAAAACGGGATTTTAGCCGGAACGCACATGGCGCAAACATGCCGGAGCGATGATGAAATCCCAAAGGACTTATTACCCAGTATTAAAAGTGCAGGCACTGTTAGCCCGATCAGCGGCCCGGCCACATACCAGGGCCAGGGCTGTTTTATAATTTCCAGCATAATAGTATGAAGGTGTTTTTTTATTGAATTTTTTGTCTGAGCTTATCCCAGGCCCCACCGTTATAAACCTGGACCCCGGCCATTTTTAATATCCCTTCTGCCAGCCCACTGCGCGTGCCACTACGACAACAGGTAATGACAGGCTTTCCACATTTTTTCAAAAATGATGCTTTGTCGCTGATCTTATCCAGCGGAATATTAATGCTCTCATCAATATGGCCCGATGCGAATTCCTCAGGGCTACGCACGTCAACGATCAATGCCCCGTGCCCGACAAGGCCTTTCAAGTCTGTTTTATTATTTCCGAAAAACAATGACATAATTCCCATGATCTTTTCTTACAATAGTGTACTTGGACAAACATAGTTGCTTACTTCAAGCTTGCCTGAATCCTTAATTGCCTTAAAACCTCCCCTGACATCGATCAGATTGTCATATCCCCGTGCTTTGAGCACTGAATTAAAGATCATCGACCGGTAACCGCCGGCGCAGTGTACGAAGTACGTTTTGTTTTTATCAATCTGCGCCAGGTGATCATTGATATAATCCAGGGGGATATTTTCTGCATCCAGCATATGCTCAGACAGGAACTCACTTGCCTTACGTACGTCCAGCACGCCGATGGCAGGGTCCATTTTCAAGCGCTGACTCATCTGGTCAGCGGTTACTGACTGGATCTGGCTGGTTTCTTTACCGGCTTTAACCCAGGCATCGATCCCACCTTTTAAATATCCGATCGTATGGTCATAGCCCACACGCGCAAGACGGGTCACCACTTCTTCTTCCCTACCCTGCTCAGTTATTATCAATATGCTTTGTTTGATGTCGGGAATAAGCGCTCCAACCCAGGGAGCAAAGCCCCCATTTATTCCGATGTTGATCGAGTTAGGAACGAATCCTTTTGCAAAGATTTCTGCATCCCGCGTATCAAGGACGACCGCGCCAGTTTGGTTTGCCACCGCCTCAAAAGCCGCCGCATCCAAAGCCTGGGCTCCCCTTTCAAGAACCCTGTCAATGCTTTCGTAGCCATTGACATTCATCAAAACGTTCTCGGGAAAATAAGCAGGGGGTGGCATCAGCCCACCCGTAACTTCTTCGACAAACTCTTCCTTGGTCATATCCACCCTGAGTGCATAGTTGGAGGTTTTCTGGCTACCCAATGTATCGGTTGTTTCTTTGCTCATGTTTTTGCCGCACGCACTTCCTGCGCCGTGGGCCGGATAGACAATAATATCATCAGCAAGTGGCATAATCTTATTACGCAGGGAATCAAACAGATGCTCTGCCAGCTTTTCTTGTGTCAGTCCGGCGGATACCTTTTGTGCCAAGTCAGGACGCCCAACATCACCAATGAACAGGGTATCCCCTGTAAAAATGCCAACCTGTTTTCCCTGCTGATCACTTAAAAGATAACAGGTGCTTTCCATGGTGTGCCCGGGTGTATGCAATACTGTAAGCGACACATCGCCCACTTTCAGAACCTGGCCGTCTACGGCTACAAGCGCATCAAAGCTAGGCTTAGCAGTCGGGCCGAAAACGATTTGTGCACCGGTTTTTTCAGCCAGGTCAATATGGCCTGATACAAAATCCGCATGAAAATGCGTTTCCAGGACATATTTTATTTTTGCCCCATTTTGTTCTGCACGGTTGATATAGGGCTCAACTTCACGCAGTGGGTCGATTACCACAGCTTCCCCATTGCTTTCGATATAATAGGCTCCTTGCGAGAGGCAGCCGGTATAAATTTGCTCAATTTTCATATTGATGATTTTTTGATTTTTCAACCCTTTTTGAATTAACTATACAAATTTCAGGATGTTTAGCTGGCTGGTCAGTGACAAGAGTCACATTGCGAAAAAGAATGAAAATCATTTTCACCTGCTTGGCTAGTGATCGGAAATTATTTGAGATGCATCAGCTCGGAGGATATAATATAAATCCCCATCACCAGCACAAACCAGCCAAACCCCTTCTTCAAAGAAGTAGCATTAACCCTTTTGGCTAGGATGCCCCCGATTAAAATCCCTGCCATGGCAATACCAGTGATTTTCAGTAGAAAAGCCCAGTCAATCACGAAATGTCCTATATCCCCTGCAAAACCGATCAGCGAATTCAGCGCGATAATCAGAAGCGAAGTGCCCACAGCTTCCTTCATAGGCATCCCCAGGATCAATACCAATGTCGGGATCAGCAAAAACCCGCCCCCTGCTCCCAGAAAACCCGTAGTTAATCCAATCCCAATGCCGCTTAAAAGCATCCGGGCAATATTACCTTTTAAGTCACACTCCAAACACCCCGGTTTTCGCTCTTTGCTTTTGATCATGCCTACCGATGCCGCTACCATCAGCACAGCAAAGAGCACCATCGTCAGTAAAGGTTCGGTGATCTGAAAGGCTCCAATGCTAAAAAGATCATGGGGCACCAATGGAATTAAAAACTTACGCGTCAGGAAAACCGTTGTGATCGATGTGCTTCCAAAGAGCAGTGCCGTCTTAATTTTGACTGCGCCTTTCAAATAATTGCTGTATGCCCCGACAAGACTGGTGGATCCGACAATGAACAGCGAGTACGATGTTGATACCAAAGGACTAATACCGAACATATAGACCAGGACCGGCACAGTCAAAATGGAGCCGCCCCCGCCGATCATACCCAATGAGATACCAATAAATACAGACGCTATGTAGGCGATGATTTCCATTTTTTGCATTGTTTATGCTGCAAAAATCAGAAGTGTCAAGCGCCGGGAAAGTGATAAAGGTCACATATGGGAAATAATATTTATTATGTCCCAAAACTTGTACTTCCAAGCATTTCGGAACCTTTTAGGGTGCATTTTTTTTATGACTTTATGCCTCGCTTAATTATTTAGCTACTTATGAGTGAAGATATTTCCTACTATCTCGATACCGTTTTTGCGGACTTTGAGCCTGAATTAAAACAACACTTGATCCGGGAATGCAGCCTGAAAAAGATTCCAGCCGGAGAAGTAATCATGCGGGCCGGACAGTACATTAAACACACCTTGCTTATTGGAAGCGGGAGAGTAAAACTTTACCGTCAGGGAGATGATGGTCAGGAAGCCTTTGTTTATGATCTTCAACCAGGAAACGCATGCGCCTTATCGATGATCTGTAATACAAAACAAGAGGCTAGTGAGATCATGGCCAAAGCCCTGGAAGATACCGTGGCAATTCTGATACCCATCCAGTTAATGGACGAGCTGATGCAGAAATATAAAACCTGGTATTACTTTGTCATTGCCAACTACCGGGCCCGCTTTGAAGAGCTGCTGGTAGTATTTGACAATGTAGTATTTAAGGGCATGGACGAAAGGCTGGAATTTTATCTGAAAAATCGGTTTAGAACTACTGAGACCAGTCAGATTTTAATTACCCATCATCAGATTGCCAATGATCTCAATACTTCTCGGGAGGTAATATCAAGATTATTAAAGAAAATGGAACAGGATCAAAAAATCAGACTTCAAAGAAATAGTATTGAATGGGTTACCCGGATGTAATTTACTTGATCTCCCAACTCTGATTTAGTGAGATAAATCCAGCTAACATGCAATTACAGTAGGTTAATAATTACCTTTTAACCTCGAATTACTCTGAGAAGAATAGCTACAACTGCTATTACAAGTAAATAATGAATGATGATGCCCATCCCAAAGCCGTCAAATCCAAGATACCCGATCAGCCAAAGGATTATTAATACAAGTGCGATCGATGATAGCATGTTTCCAATAATATCTTTCAAAAGTATTGACAGTTAAATAAAACGGCGGTCCCAGACAGCCATCGGTATTGAATATAGCTAGATGCGCAATTCGGTTGTTGAGCCCAAAATAAATATCTGTTTGCAGACGGCTTTCCCCTGAAAAGGTATCTTTGGGATCATTGGCTGCTTTGTAGTAAGCCTTGTAAAAGGGTGAAAAGCATGAATTAAGATTTAATCTTCAACCATTTTGCATAATACTTATGCTGGCACTATACACTCTGTAATAGATATGCAATCAGCAGAATGCTAATCAGGAAAATAACCCCAGTTAACACTGTGGTAAGTACTGTAGTGGGTTTGTACTCTCCGGTCTGGAGCTGCCTTTCAGTCCTGCGGTATTGTAAGAAAGCAAACAGGATGGAAAGCGTACCCAGGCCGACCAGAATAATTCCGATTATCGATGAATAGCCATGAGAGGGCGCAGTTACTTTCGTATGCAATACAAAACCAATCTGTTTAACGAAAAGCGAAAATTTTACTACCACAAAGCCAAAAGCCATGATGCCGATGCCAGTTCTAACCCAAGCCAGATAAGTCCGCTCGTTGGCAAGGTGGTCATTGGGCTTAAATGGTGATAGATTATCTTTTTCTTTATCGGTGTTCATCTACGAGATTTCTTAGGGTTTAATAAGTATTATTATGTGCCTCATAAGTCCATACAACTTCCGAATATAGATCAGATAATTTATCAATCAATGGGTTGGCTCTTTCATAGTATTGCTGCTCACTAATACTGCCCTGATTGTATTGCACCAGTAAATTATCCAGTTCCTTTTTAATCTGGGATTTAGACATCTTCCTTTTCTGCTTTGCTCGCAGTCTACGTTTATTTCTGCTTTTGTTTGAAGTAAGGACAGTAGAAAGATAATGAACCCAAAAACACACTACACCCAAAATAAGCAGGCATAATAGATCAAGTAGTATCATGGTAATGACAAGTTAGAGATCCAAGTAACTTCAAATTTCCCTCGCTCTAATTCATGGCAACCTGCGCCCCATCTTTCATATCATTTCGTGGATTGACAATAATTTGGTCGCCATCCCGAAGCGCGCCAAAAACTTCTGTCATCTCATCCGATTGCATGCCTTTACGGACTTCAACAAACTGGGCTTTTCCCTGATTGACCTTAATCACATACTGCCCTTCTGTCGATGTGACGACCGCTTCTGCTGGCACGGTAAGAGCACCCTGTGTACCTTCCGGAGTGAAGACAACTTCGGCGAACATACCAGGCTTAATTCCCCCTTTGGCATTTGCTACATCTATTTCAATAGTCTCTGAGCGGAATTTTTGGTTCATATTTCCAGAGCGGCGGCTGACCTTACCCTTGAATTGCTCGCCAGGCATTGCATTAACTGTGAAACTGACCTGCTTTCCTTGCTTTAATCCAACGCTATATGTCTCAGGCACATCTACGACCAACCTAAGCCGGTTTTGCTGCTGGAGCATCAGCATCGGCCCTTGCAGGCGCACTCCGGAGCCAACCAACGCACCAGGGTGAACATTCCTTTCCGTAATGACGCCATCGAAGGGCGCGCGCACTGTAAGATAAGATTTGATCTTGGTAAGCGCATTAAAGTTAGCCTGCTCCCCCATCGCCGCTGCACTGTCTGCCATCATTTTCGCATTGGCGCTTTCCAGGTCCAGCGCTGACACAGATCCACGGATGCCGGCACTGGCTTTTAGCCTTTTGTAATGCTCGTGACTAGCCACCAGCATGGCTTTTGCTTTTAGGTAATTGGAGCGGGCTGCTACCAACTGCTCTTCGGTTTCAGGAGCCTCCAAGACCATCAACACCTGCCCTTTGCGGACATTGCTACCACGGTCTACAAGCACTTTTTCTACGAACCCGTCTGCTTTTGGGTAGATGCTCACTTCCTGAAAAGCCATGAATTCGCCAGGCAGCTGAACGTGCTGGCCTACTTTCGCAGAGCTTACCATCCCAAGCTTTACAGCTGGTTTGCTCACGCTTTTTTTCTGTGTTTTAGTGTCGGCAGACTCTGAGGACGAGCAAGCGCTGAACACGGTTAGCCCAATTGCAAGGGCAAGACAATTATATGCTATGTTTTTCATAAGTAGTTTGGTCTGAGTGCCCATTGACATGCAAATCTGATGGAGTGGGTAGCGCGTTTTCAAGGGGTAAAAGGGATGGATCTTTATAAGCTGTTTTATTTTGTAAAAACACATATACCTGGGGTACGATGTAAAGGGCTGCCAGCGTCGAAGCGATCAGCCCGCCGATGACCGCGCGACCAAGTGGGGCAACTTGTTCTCCGGCTTCCCCGGTTCCCAAAGCCATTGGCACCATACCTGCCACCATGGCAAAGCTGGTCATTAACACTGGCCTTAAACGCACACCTGCACTTTCTAATGCTGCCCGGCGCACGTCGCGGTACTCCCATCGCAGCCGCTCGGCATTGGTTACGATCAGGATCGCATTGGCAACGGAAATACCCGTTGACATAATGATACCCATGTAAGATTGCAGGTTTAGTGTACTGCCAGTCAATAGCAGAAATGCAATTGAGCCCACGATTACGGCTGGCACTGTTGAAAGGATCACCAGCGACAACTTAAATGATTGGTAGTTAGCAGCCAAAAGCAAAAAGATCACCACAATTGCAATGCCCAGTCCAAGTTGCAAGCTGTCCAGTGTTTCGGTCAAAAGCGATGACATTCCCTTTACTTCTGTTACCAGACCTTTGGGAGCCGCTCCCAACCCTGTGATTACTTTTTCAACTGATCGGGTGGCACTACCCAAATCCTGGTGATGGATGTTGGCTGAAACGGTTACAAAGCGCCGCGGCCCGATACGGGCGTATTCCCCTGGAAGTGTATCAACCGAAAAGGTTGCCACATCGGCTAGCACCGGTCTGGGCTGACCTGCTACCAGCGGGATTTCCTGTAACTGGGCCATGTTTCGCATCGCAAATTCTGGGATCTGGACCTGCACCTGGTAAGTATAGGCTGCCTTTTGATCGAGCCACTGGTTTTTTTCGGTGTAGCGGCTCGATGATGTTGAAGCCGTGATCGATCGCGCGGTTTGCTGTAAGCTCAGTCCCATTGTTGCCAGTTTCTGACGGTCGAGTTTAATATTGATGACCGGGAATTTAAGCGGTTGAATAATACGTACATCCCGCAGATGATCCTGCTGTGACAACCCCTTCACGAGTTTATTTGCATAGCCTTCAATTTCTTTCATATCCCTTCCTGCAACCTGTACTTCTATAGGTGTAAAAGCCCCGCCACTCATGAGCTTTTCAGTCAAATCAGCTGGTTCGAATGACAATGTAATCTCTGGCATCTGTTCGGCTACGGCCATTCGGATCCTTTCTTTCAAATCCTGCATATTGGTTTTATACTCAGGATCAAGGCCAACTTTGATCACCGCGTCATTGGGGCCGCTCGTGCTTACATATAAATTAGTAGTCGCGTAGTTGGTAGGAACAACGCCCACATAAGCAGACGAAATCGCCAGGTGGTCATCAGAAGCCTGGTTGACCAATGCCAACAGCTCACTTACCTTCTCCTCGGTCCGTTCAAGCCTTGTCCCATCGGGTGTTTTCATGCGGATCACCATTTGGCCGGAATTCAGCTGCGGAAGCATGTCTTTCCCAATCCAGACGAATCCTGCTGCCGCCAACGCAAAAACGACAACGAGATAAGCTCCAACAACGAGTTTGTTGCTTTTGACAAAACGCTCATTCTGGCGCATGAAGCCGCCCCTTACCCTATCAAAAAAAGTAACCTTACGCTCGGCACCAGCGGATTTCTCATGCACATGCTCTTTGAGCATCCAATTAGCAAGGATCGGCACCAGGCTCTGAGCCAGGAAATAGGATACCGTCATGGCAAAACCAATCGAAAGCGACAGCGGCAAGAACATCGCCCTGGGAACGCCCGACATAATAAAAGAAGGCGCAAAGACGGCAATAATACAAAGCAGGATCAGCAGCAACGGCAGGGCTACTTCCTTACAGGCATCGTAAATAGCCTGTTTCTGGGGCTTGCCCATCTCAATGTGCTGGTGAATGTTTTCAATGGTCACCGTGGCCTGATCTACCAACACGCCTATGGCTAGTGCCAAGCCCGACAAAGTCATGATGTTGATCGTTTGACCTGCAAGGCTTAGCATTAGCACGGCGGCGACGATAGAGACAGGGATCGTAATGATTACAATCAGCGAAGAGCGCCAGTCGCCCAGAAACAATAGTACCATTAGGCCTGTCAGAATTGCGCCCAGCCCTCCCTCAAACAGAAGGCTTTTTACAGAATTGATTACAAAAATGGACTGGTCGAATTCGTAAGCTACTTCAATGTCGTCGGGAAGCAGACTGCGCATTTCGGGAAGCCTGGCTTTTAATGCTGTCACCACATCCCATGTGGATGCGTCAGCGGTTTTCACAACCGGAATGTAAGAGGATCGGCTGCCATTGACCAGGGCGTACCCAGCCGTCACATCCGATGCATCAGCCACATTACCCAAATCACGAAGGAACACGGTCCGGTGCCCGTCTGTGGTGACGGGGATCTGGCCAAAGTCTGAGACCTGATCTTCCAGCGAGTTGAGCGTGGTTATATAAGATGTATTGCCAATCCGGATGTTACCAGAAGGGGTCATCGCGTTATTGGCAGCAAGGGCTTCCACTACTTCGTCAGGCGAAATGTTTAGGCTGCGGATTTTCTGCGGGTCAAGGTTGATGACGATCGTGCGCGAGTTGGTACCGATCGGAGGCGGCGCAGTAAGTCCAGGAACGGTTGAAAATAGTGGCCTGATCCGGGTAACGGCCAGTTCGTGGATCTCTTTAAGCGAGCGTGTTTTACTGCTGAATACCAAATCACCAATCGGAACTGACGATGCATCATAACGCACTACCTGTGGGGGCAATGCGCCGGGGGGAAAGAACTTCATCGCCCGGTTGACCTGGATAGCAACTTCGGCTGCGGCCTGGGCCATGTCGCTGCCTTCGTAAAAAGCCAGCTTGACAACAGTAAGCCCTTGGACGCTTTTGCTGGAAATTTCTTTGATACCGCCAATGTACAGGAACTGGTCCTGCATACGGGTAGCAAAGAAACCTTCCATCTGCGCAGGAGACATACCCCCGTAAGGTTCGATCACATAAATCACCGGTGAGTTAAGCCGTGGAAAAATATCAATCGGTATGCGGCTAGCCGACATAACCGAGAAAACAACAAGCCCCGCAATAAGTACCATGACTGATATAGGGCGTTTTAATGAAGCTGATAGCATATTTATACAGGGTTATGGACGCCTGAAAAGATCAAAAAATGGTTCAAAATCACTGGTAGCATAGGCCTTTTCCAGTCTGACTGCCACGGCGCGGCGCTGCACGTCGATCACCTGCCGCTCAACCCTGGTCAAAAGCTGCAAAGCATCGGTGATACCCAAGATATTTTCTATCCCATTATTATAAAGTGACATGCGTTGCTGGTAGGCAAGTGTAGCGGATCTTACCGTGACGGGAAGCTCACGCAGGGAAAGTCGGATGGACGACATTACAGA
Source organism: Dyadobacter sediminis (assembly GCF_005860765.1). GTDB lineage: Bacteria > Bacteroidota > Bacteroidia > Cytophagales > Spirosomataceae > Dyadobacter > Dyadobacter sediminis. The sequence continues at coordinate 60,918 of NZ_VCEI01000030.1, forward strand.
GTCTGCCATCGCTAGTGTGTTTTGCAGTTGCACCTGCTCGACAGTCAAGAGGCTTGCCGCTTCGCGCACACGCCACTGCTGCTGGATAGCGCGTGTTTTGACCCTTTTGAAATCAATGAGGTTGACCGTTGCGGCCAGTCCCACTAAAAAATTAGTACGGCTATAGCCGAAGCCCTGACGGATTGGGCCGAAGTTATTATCAATATCAAGGCTGGTTCCTCTTGCTGAGACAGCAGTAAGCAGCGTAACCCGGGGCAGAGCAGATTTACGGATCATGTCGATCTCTGCATTCTGACGGGTAAGCAGGTTACTGCGGTATCTGAGCAGTGGATGCGATGTCAGCACTGTACTTGGAGCAGGCTCTCCCAGCAGCAAACCACCATTGAAGGTGGTATCCACTTCCAGCTCATTTACCTGACGGCCCGTGAGTGTTGCCAGCTGGACATTGGCCCTACGGTACTCTTCCTGCATCTGATAGTAGCTCAGCTTGGCGCGTGATAGCTCGACAGAAGCCAGTGAAGAATCCAGTCCCGGCCGGATGCCGTTTTGTACCAGGTTATTGATAATACGCCTGACTGTATCAACCCTGGCCAGGTTCTGCTGCTCGATTTTGAGGTTTTGCCTGAGCCATACCAAATCCAGATAGGTTTTAATAACGACCTGGCGAAGTCCAAACTGCTCGCGTTCCAGTCCCGACTCCCCTACTGCGATGTCGGCATTGGCCAGTTTATTTTCGGCCCCAAAGCGGCCAAAGTTATAGATCTCCCAGTCGGCAGAAGCCAGTGCGATATTGCCCGAAGCCAGATCAGATGCGTTTTCGGGTCTTCTTCCACCAGACGTGGGAACAATAAGGCCCATCGAAAAGTAAGATCCCGAAAGCCCGTTGGCTGTTCCCAGGTTAACCTGGTCATGCAATTTGACATTAGGAAGCCGGTTATCACGCAGCACCTGCAAATTGGCACGGAAGGCTTCAAGCGCAGATCTTTGCGCTGCCAGCGTAGGATAATGGTTGATGGTCGCTTCAACGGCTCCCTCCAAACTCAGGGTTTGCCCCAGAGCAGGTGGATGCCGGTAAAAGACGAGCGTTACAAAAAGGGTTAGGATTAGACAGCGGCTCATAGCTTTAATATCGAGTAGCGCCTTGTTTGGCGCCGGGGTACATCTTACTGGCTTCAAATTAAAGGTGCACCTGGTTAGAGGGTGGTGAGAAGGTTATTAGAATTTGGTGAGAAGGGCCCGTTTTTAACGATATTCTAATCCCGATCCCTAATTTTACTCCGTCAAATAGCCAGAAAATAACAGCATGAATGTCTTAGTTGTTGAAGATGACCTGGAACTTACGCAGTTCATTCAGAAAGGGTTGCAGTCAGAGGGTGCGACCGTTGCGATAGCATTCGATGGGGTGATCGGAAGAAGTATGGTCAATGAGAACAAGTTTGACGTTGTTGTGCTAGACGTGAATTTGCCTGGATTGAACGGTTACGACCTTTGCAGGTTCATTAAGCAGAACTGGCCAGCCGTGCCGGTGATCATGCTGACGGCCCTGGGAAGCCTTGATAACAAAGTGATGGGTTTTGAAGCGGGTGCTGACGACTACTTGGCAAAGCCTTTTGCCTTTAAAGAACTGCTTTTTCGTTTGAAGGCCTTGGCAAGACGTCATCCATCGCGGGCTCCCAGGCCCAAGCGGCTGCAACTTCTTGACCTGGAAGTAGAAACGGATTCACACCGGGTTTGGCGCGCTGGCGAAAGGGTCGAGCTGACTGCCAGAGAATATGCGCTTTTGGAATACTTTATGCTCAACCAGGGGAAGGTCATCAACCGTGTGGATCTGCTTGAAAATGTCTGGGATGTACATTTTAATACCAACACAAACGTAGTTGATGTGTATGTGAACTACCTGCGCCGCAAGATCGACAAGTCGGAACCGCGCCTGCTACATACTGTGTTCGGGGTCGGCTATTTGATGGGGCCGGAGCCATGAGTATTAAGCAACGCATTACCATCGTTTTTGGCTTTCTGGTAGCGGCTCTGTTGCTAGTCTTTTCAATCTTCATTTACCAGGCTTATGAATCTTACCGACAGTCGCTGATGCGTAACCGCCTTCAGCGCAGGGCAGTGGCTGGACAATTATATTTTGAAAACCGCCTTGAATTTCATCGTTCCAGCTACCTGACCCTTCCCGACCAGCACGAATTTTTGGTAGATAGCAGCAACAAGGTTATTTATGAGTCTTCGGGAACGAGTGATTATAAGCTTACCTCGGAACTCCTTAATGAAGCCCGCAAGCAAGAAGTCTATTTCAGTTATAAATCCAGACCCTTAAAAAGGGTTAAAGAAGGTATTGCCTTGTCCTTTAAAGTGGATGGAAAGCGTTACGTCTCTGTTGTCACGGCGCACGATCTTAGCGGGATACAAGCAAGTGAGAGCCTTTTTTTTATTCTGGCCAGCGGCAATATTATTCTGCTGGTGATTGTTGCTTTTGCCGGGTTTTTCTTTGCGCGCCGCGCCATGCGACCCTTCGACGAGCTGATCGCTCAGATGGACCCGGCGGCAGTGAGCGACTTTTCATTCCGGTTGCAGGGCCGCAAAGGTGCTGATGAAGCTGCATATCTGGCAAATTCCTTTAATGAGCTGCTAAGCCGTTTAAACGCACTGGCTATCAGTCAGGAGCATTTTGTTTCCTACGCGTCACATGAGATCCGCACACCCCTAACAGTTGTAAAGGGAATCCTTGAAACCTCGCTGGCTTACGATAAGCAGCTAGCCGATGTCCAGCAAAGTATGGAAAAGGCGCTGGTTCGCTTAGAAGGTGCTATCGAGCTTGCCAACTCACTGCTGCATTTAGCGGAAGTCGAAGGTTTGCAGTCTGCAAGAGTCCGCGATGAAATTAACATCGTCGATACGGTGCTGGATACAATCACCTACTTTGGTGAGAAGCGGCCAGACCAGCAAATTGACCTGGTACTGACAGATACCTTTACCCAGCAAAGTTCTAATCTTAGGATTCTAGGGAATGCGACGCTACTGCGTACGGTTCTGACTAATATCCTGGATAACGCAAGCAAATACTCACGGCAAGAGCCAGTGGAGCTAAAAGTTGATTTAGAACCTTCGTGGGTCATTATTACAGTCACTGATCTGGGTATCGGCATCCCGGGCGCTGAGCTAGATGATGTGTTTTTACCGATGATGCGGGCTGGTAATGTGGGAAATGTGCCAGGCTTTGGTTTAGGGCTCACCATTGCAAAGAAGATTATCGACATACACAAAGGGCAGCTTAGTGTAAAATCCATGAAAGACAAGGGCACCGCCGTTTCAATAAGACTGTCTGCTCTGCCGCTGGCAGATTAGCGCGCTGCTTGCCTGCTAATATATCTTTAAAATAAGCTTTCACCTGATTTGCATCACCCATAGTGGCGCATTGTCCCCCCTTGTCAATGATGATAGATATGCCTGAAACTTTACTGCTAGTCAAAACGCCATTTGAAAAATCGCTCGCTCAGCGCATTAATTATGCTTGCTCTATTCTCGAAATCGTAAGCGCGTCCCAAATCTATGTGCCAAAGCGTGAAATGGATGCTACGGATGGATTACAAAAGTCGCTTGAAGCCTACTCACGAGTTAATACCCACTATTTTAATGTGTTTGAAAAATATTTTAAGGCAGCCACCGAGCGCAAATCGCTGATCAAAGGTGCAGGCCAAAGTGTAAAGCGAACTGCGCAGTTGATAAACCGGTGTATGATCAGTGATCTTACAATCGATCATGCCCGGCGCAAACAAATTAGTGCCCTTTACCGTAGGATCTACGCACAAAACCGTCTGAATGCACCTTATGACTTTTCCAGGCCATCTCACAATCAGGACATTCAAGATTACTTTCATAGTAATCAAGTGATACTCGATGTTTTCAAAGAGATGGTTGCTCAGCTTGATACGTATATATTTTCGGGGCAAAAGCAGCAGTTTTCACTCCCGCATTGTTACCTGCTGATTTCAGAAATGGAAATGTTTAATGCAGAGATAAGCCTGCTCACTGGCAAACTGAATGTACTCAACACTGAAAGGCTTGAAATTTTTGATCGGATTGCAGAGCGGTGCGAGGCTATTTGCAATAGAAGCCGGTTCATATTCGGCGCTAGCTCGCCTACATTCAAGCTTATTAAAAGGCGCAGGTTATCAGTCAGATAGGCCAACCCTTGGTTTCGCTGTATTGATTAATTATCAATGCTGCCAGAATTTTTGAATAACCCTGCCATGTTTGGTTTATCAGTATCGTACTACTTTTCAGGATATCTTAATATAAACCGAGGGCTTAACTGGCTTCTTCCTGCAAAAGATCTGCCAGTTGGTCAATCAAAGCATCACTTTGCTCGCAGTATTGTTTCTCACTTAAAAGGCCTTTATTGTAACGTGACAATAGACCATCCAGCTGGCTTTCTACCCTGTACCTGCTTCTACTACAGGCATGTTTTGTACCGCCTACCATAGCATGCTGTCTGGCAATTTCCAGGTGATTGGCAATTAAAAAAAAGACAACCCCCGTGGACAGTATAATCAGCAGGTCGACAAGTATCATAGCATTCCAGGTAATGACTGGTAGCAAGCGCTGCCACTGCTACTGCAAATTGGTGGACTCATAGAACTTCCTGTATTTAGGGCTACACGCCCATATCTTGTAGCATGATCGAGCACATCCGCTTCAAAATACTCCCTATACCTTGCAAAACGCCCAGCACAACACAGACAGCGAAAATAAACGGCAAAAAGATCAACCATCTTAGCGCCATCGTAGCATTGAATTTTCTAATGTTCCTGCCCATGTCTAATACATAAAGGTAACAATAATAAATATAATTTATAAAGGAAATACTTGCTCTTCGTAATTCAATTACTTGTAAGAGCTCTATCAACTATAACTCCAAAATGAACGGCGTAATAACACATGTAATTAAAAGGCTGCCCTATAATCATCCAATGGCTTAATGAGATGAAGATGCCCACAATTGACTTAATGCTGCTAACTGTTATCAACCAAGTGCTAGATGATCTCTCTGAGCCATCTGTTCACTTTCTTGTACACGCAGAATACTCCTTTACTGATGGCATAGATCCTATTTATGGACCAATTTTATTAAAACAGGATTTCATAGACATTCTTGAGGTCACCCAATCAGGTATAAACTGTAAGGTCCATGTCAACAAATCCGCAGATGATTCAGATTTTTTAATCAGAATACCGTATCAGAAAATTTGGAAAATATCGCGCTTCTATTCGCTGGATTTTAAAGATGAATACATCTTGTACATGAAAGGGTAAACTAAAAACATCATCAGTCGTACCTTACTTCGGGTTTAACCCAGAAGCAAGTCCCAACCATGGTTTACCTGGGATATCCAAACGTTTCTATTTTCATCAAGCAGGTTTTTAACTGTAATTCCGGCCTTATATACTTAGAAACCATCCAATAGTTAACCACAGTTGGTGGGATCTAACCACCTGTGAAAATCCATTCACACGGTATTCTAAACCAAGCTCAATTTTATTATCATCGGTTGCATTGTATCCCAGGGCAAGTGATGCACGGATCTCCAAATCTGCTTCTTTGTCTGACCAAAGGGCCAGATATTCGTTATTGACTTTCCCATAAAATTCCTTTGGATCAATCTGCTGGCCGCTTAACGGCGTTTCACCTCCAAAGCGGTACCGAAGCCTGAATTCTGGTGGACTCCCATCACTAAACGTCTCATCCAAGACAACTCTATGGGCGATAATGAAGACTTCCAGCTCTTTTACGTTACTAAACTGTTGTATAAGGCGATGCGTAAATTGGCCGTCCTCTAACCTGGCCAGGTACCCCCCACCTATTGTATTGTCTGCTGAAATCTTTTTGGTAAGTACCCAGCTTAGATCCGTTCTTTCATATTTCAACTGCTGATTCAATGGCGCCTCGCGCTGTTTTTCTCGAAAAATTTGTCTTGCCTCCAATTTCGTGTTCAACTTCCAGTTTTCTGCAACTTTGACGTTGACATTAAGTTGGGGAATTGACCCAGCCTTGTAACTGGCCTGACCAAAAGCGGTTGCACTAGTTAATACAAATAAAAAACAACCAAGAAGGGCTTTGTACATCAATAAATCAAGTTATCAGTGTTGCGTTGTACAATTTCCTTAATGCTAACGATTGTCCCGTCATTTTCAGAAAGTACTTCATAATAGCGCTCAACTTTGCGGCGAGACCCTTTCAAGATAATTTCATAACGGACCAGAACACCCTTTACAGCAATGTCTGCAAGCAAAGATTCTTTTAAGATGTGCTCGGGTCCCTTCCAATGCAATTGGGTCTTTACAATTTTATAACGTGAAAAGGATTTGCTTAGGGAATCTTTCAGTTTTGCTTGCCCACTTGAATTCATTTTACCAATACTTGACAATATTTCAACATCCTGAATTTCTCCGGATTCGTCGAACTCGATGCTGTAACGTTTGCCTGAATATTTCAACTTGGCTTCTACCGACTTTCCGGTCAGACTCTCTTCGCCATACCAATGGATTTTTGACTTCTTAAACACCGAGGAAACAAAATCAATTGCCTTTGCAGGAACAGCCTTGTGCTTGATGCTGAACTCGCGTTCATACTTTTGTTGTCCTAGGCAAGGTGTACAAAAAAACCAGGCAATCAGGCCAAAGATGATTCGATTATAAAATTCCATACTAATCATGAGATATTATTTCAGGCACTCAGGTACTGGCTAGGATACGGCGTTGGAATCTAAATATAAAACTATGTACCACATGCATTTACTTTGTCTGGTGACCAGCTCAATAAAAAACCTAATATTCTTTGCAAAACCGTCACACTAATCAATCGTGGAATATTACTACTAACTACCTTATCCGCCTCGATAATTCTTCCCATACTGTGAGAAGCTTCCGATTGATTTGAAGGTTATCAAGCAATTTAAAGAGAAAAGCCTAAGAAGGATCCTGGCCATCTAATCGCGTCCTTTACGGTGCTAAAAAGCAGGATACCTAACCTAATAGCCATGTTCTTCCAAGCAGAAAGAAATGTTAACATAAAATAAAAAAGCGAATTTGTGACAATCTCAACTAGAAAACATACTAACAATAAAAATGCTCTTGAAACTCAGTACTTATGTCTGTTGAAAAAGATTTTATCAAAACGATCCAGGAAAACACTGGTATAATCAATAGTATTTGCAACACTTATTTTTCCAGATCTGATGATTTCAAAGATGCCAGGCAGGATGTCATTTTACAGCTTTGGCGTTCCTTTCCAACATTTCGAGGTGATTCAAAGATCAGCACCTGGATTTACAGGGTAGCCCTTAACACAATTTTAGCCAAGAGGAAAAAGGATCACAACTTGGGTGCAAATGAATCGTTGTCGCAACTGCACCTTGATCATATTTCTTCTTGCGCTGATGTGAGCGCAGATTTTATCCAGGAATTTGCCTGGTTGGTTAGCACCCTCGAGGATTGTGACAAGGCTATTATCATCCTTTTGGCCGAAGGATATTCCAATAAGGAAATTGCTGCTATACTTGATCTAACTGCAACGAATATAAGCACAAGGCTGAACCGCATAAAACACAAACTCAAAGAACGTTATCTCAATGAACAACAATAGGTTAAAACACGCTTGGGAGCAACAAAAAATGAATTTTGAAGATCCGCTGATTTCTGAGGACGATATTTTATCTATAATACACCAAGAGTTCAGCAAACAGCAGAAACTTCAAAGGCTTCTTTATAATGCATCGTCCGTTATATTCTTGCTCATTTTTTGTCAAACCTGCTAATGCTAAACTACATAATCTGGGATGCTGAGCCCGAAGTATTCTCCTGGTCAAGTGTTCCGCGTTGGTATGGAATCTTTTGGGCAATTGGCATATTCCTGAGCATTTTTGTGGCGACCTACATCTTTAAGATTGAAAAGCGCCCTGACAAAGAAATTGACAAGCTTACCCTGTTTTTAATCGTTGGTACCTTGGTTGGTGCGCGGTTGGGGCATATTCTATTTTACGAACCCCTGCATTACTTGCAGCATCCAATTGAGATTTTGCCTGTCTCCTTAACCCCGTCATTTCATTTTACCGGACTTGCAGGGCTAGCCAGCCATGGCGGTGGGATTGGCCTGATTATGGCGGCTTTCATTTTCGCTAGGCGGAAAAAAATGGATTTCCTTTGGCTCCTGGACCGGATTGCTGTTGTAGTCCCATTATGTGGGGCATTCATACGATTGGGAAATCTAATGAATTCAGAAATGATTGGAATTCCAACTAATATGCCTTGGGCATTTGTATTCACCCATATTGATAATATCCCAAGACACCCGGCTCAATTGTACAAAGCGATTTATTGTGGTCTGATATTCGGACTCGTTTTTCATCTATGGCGCCGCAAACGTAACAAATGGGGAGATGGGGTACTATTTGGAATTATGATATCGATCCTTTTTTCATTCCGCTTTCTCGATGAGTATTTTAAGGAAAATCAGGAAGCTTTTGAAAATAGTATGCTGCTCAATATGGGCCAGATACTTAGCATCCCGTTCATTCTCCTCGGATTGCTTATCATTGTTGTCCAAGTGAACAAGCCTGCACATCGCTGAGTATTGACAATCAAAGTACAATTTAACGTATGCCGACAACACTTAACTGTAAAATATTCGCGTTCCCAGCCACGATATGCTATAAAATTGAAAAATGGGCATAGTTCGATTTAACCACGGTTTGAATGAACCCACCTGTGCAAACTATTTCTGTTTAAACTGCGCAAAACAATCCTAAAATTTACACTATGCGTTTACGATATATCTGACATTTTAAGCATGAGTATCCGGGCCGATTCTCAGCACTTACGTAAGCTTAAGGATGCAGCTGATCCAAGCGAGAAAGGTTGGGCAGACCGTGTTTTATTCATCCGGAAAATCATTAGACATTTCATCTGATTTTAGGGTTTTGCAAACTGCACAGACAGTGCCTCAAAAGGTTGTCTATGTGACCATAATAAGGAATGTCCTGTGAAAGCTGTGAGCACCACATAAAAAAGGAGGTTACGTTCGATAAGTTAGAGCTGCAATGGCATGAAAATTGTTGGAAGTAAGAAACTTTTTAATACTGATATGAAAACACTAAAAATCCTAGCACTATTAGCGGCAACGTCTTTTTACTCATGTAAGGATGATGCCGAAGGAATCATTGTCCAAGATCATGATACGAATGCTTTTATGGCAATCATGCACAGTATGAATGCTCAAATGGATGCAATGAAAATGACAGGTGACGCTGATCACGATTTTGCAAGTATGATGGTAATGCATCACCAAGGGGCAATAGATATGGCAAACAAAGAAATTGAGATTGGAGACGACGCCAATATTAAGGCAATGGCCCAGCAAATCATTGATAAGCAAACGGCCGAGAAGATGGACCTTACAGAATGGTTAAAAACCCACACTCCCCAATCAACTGCAGAAGGCCAGGCTTTTGATGCAGAAATGATGGAGGTGATGGTAAAAATGAAAAACTGGAAAGATATACAGGTGCTTACAGGAGATGCTGATGCTGACTTTTCAGAGCTGATGATTGTGCACCACCAGACTGCAACAGACAATGCATCCTCGATTCTACATCACGGTCATCACGCGGATATCAAAGAAATGGCCAAGATGATGATTCAGGATCAGAACAAAGAAATAACTGACCTAGCAGCTTGGCTAAAAGAGAACGGTCCTTCAAATCAATAATAATGTTATGAAAACAAGTATCATTTTTACGTCAATATTTGTGGCATTAGCATTATGCCATGCTTCTGCTTTTGTAGCGGATGACTTGCATCAATCAATGAGTAAGATGATGCAGAAAATGAAGTCAATGAAGATGACTGGTGATGTTGATAAGGATTTTGCAAACATGATGATAGAGCATCACCAAGGAGCTATAGATGCTGCTAACGTGGTTTTAAAATCTGGAAAAGACCCGAAGATTAATGCAATAGCAAAAAAAATAGTTGCGGAGCAGCCTAAAGATCAACAAAATCTGCGTTTGCATATATCCGCCGAACATAAAACTAACGCAGAAAAGGGGTCGGAACATGCTACCCATGGCAATAATCCTATAAGCGCTCCGCCCTCGAAGGGCAATCAATTTACGAATGAAATGAAAAACATTTTGAATCAAATGGATTTAAAAATGAAAAACATGAATATGACTGCCAATGTTGATCATGACTTTGCAAGCATGATGATTGATCATCATAAAGTTGCAACTGATATGGCCCAAGCTGAAACTAAATACGGAAAAGTTGTCGAAGTAAAGTTATTAGCAAAAAAAATTATGTCAGATTCACAAAAAGAGATCAGTGAATTACAAAAATGGATGAACGGTCATCACAAGTAAACTTACTGACTTGATTCAGTGAGCCATATTGAAGTTACTTTTCAGCCCTTGTCTTCGAAACGCAGACAGGGGCTTTATTGTTGTAGGATTTACAGTTGACCCTTAATTTTCTAAAATTTGCAAGCTGGTCTGCTTTTGACGTTGGTATTTTCACTAGAATACAATTTTTATAGCTAGAAACTTTTGAAGTTTGCTGGTAGTTGAGTTATTCATTTATACTATTGCTACCACTTAATTTGTATATGCCTTTAATGCTGAAAGCAAAGACCTAAACCATGATCAATATTATCAATCAATATAAATCTGATCCAGAATCAGTGTATCAAACCTGGTTTATTAATAATGAAGAGCGCTTAAAGGCTTTCCGTTCCATCCGGCGAGGTGTACAACAGATTGTATTGGACATCAAACAGGGCAAGTTTCCCAACGATTTCCGAGGATCCTCACTTGAATTTGTTTTGAACTGTATCACCGAGCAAAAGCAGGTGTTTGAAGGCGCTGCGCATCCTTTTTATTGGAAGCCTAAACTAAGGATACCTGATATTTATGAAAGTCAAGCCAATAAAAAAGCATTTGGCCAGTTTCTTGAAAACTGCCTGAATGCAAGTAAAGAAGAACAATTGATTAGAGAGATTATCCGGTTAGACGAATTGAAAATAAAGGGGTTAGGCCCTTCTGTTGCTAATATTTTGTATTTTCTACATCCTACACTGATACCTCCCTTTAATACTGCTATCCTTAACGGGTTTAATTACTTGTATAAAGATAAAAAGAAGCTGGGATCGTGGTCTGAATACCTCAAAATCCGCCAGGTTATACTTAACACAAATAAGGAGTACTGTCATGAATTGTCAACAGACTTAGGAGCATTTTCAGGATTATTATTTGAGATTGGTACCCAGAAAATGATCTTGGGTATGGATGGGTATTTATCCGTCGAAGAACGTCAAAGACTTGAAAAACTGATAGAAAAACGGCAATCTCAGCTTCGGGAAGAACGCCAGGATGAGAACTTACATACGGAAATGCAGTACCACCTTCTTAAAATTGGGCAAGCTTTGGGTTACGATGCTTTCCCGGCTACTAATGATCAATCAAGGAGCTTTGATGGCCATAAATTCTCATTTTTATGTCAGGCTAACTTTCCCACAATAAAATGTGATCCAGAAACGCGAAATACTATTAAACTAATTGATGTGCTCTGGTTTGCAAAGGGAACGAGTAAGGTGTTGGCAGCCTTTGAAGTTGAGAAGAGTACATCTATATACTCTGGGATTCTGCGTTTAACGGATTTGTCATATAGCATAGCCAATGGTGACGAAACATTCTTTTTAATCGTACCAGACCACCGGGAAAAAGATGTGTGTCTTCAATTATCACGCCCTTCTGTCAAAAGCAATAACGTTTTGATTAAATACATTTTGTTTTCTGATCTAAGAAAACACTGCGATTCTATTTGTAAATTCGGTGACAGTCACCAGATCATGAGCAAAATTGCAAAAAATGCCCCGTTGCATACTGTTGACTAAGTATCTAACGGGGCATTTATATATTATGATAAAAGGCCTTTACCTGGTTCCGGATTTTTTTGGCTTGTGTTTTTTCATGTCCATGTCCATGTCCATCTTGCCCATTTTTCCATCCATATAAATTCCTTCGCCTTCTTTAATCGGCTTTTTGGTACCATCTTTCATCATTACCGTCCCATCTTTCATAACCATCGTTCCGTTTTTCAACGTCATATCCTCGGTCATAGCAGTCATTTCACCGCCTTTCATAACCATCAACTTCCCATCATGCATCATGATACAATCTTTCATGGAACCATGCATCTTGTCCATCTTCTTTTCTTTATCCTGTGCATATACACTAAAGGATAAAAGAATTGCTACCGCAAAGGCAAGTAATTTTTTCATTGTTCTCGGTGGTTAAAATTTATAGTGGGATACTGCTCAATAAGTATGCCACAGAAATCTCTACAAGCAAAATTTACAGTACAAGGGGTTTCACCAGGATCTGTCCATCACGTTCGAAAACACAAAGTGAGGTTTTTTTATCAACCATCATGGCAAGCTTGGGATATTGGCCATTCCCTATCGAAACGGTCTTCTGCCCATTAGGGCTGCGAAATTGAATAGCCCCATCCTTTTGCCAGGCAATTGCAGGCCCTTTGCCGGTTTGCAAAATTACTGGGGTACGGCCCGCACCCAGTTTTATTTCCGGCTTCCCGGGCTCGGCTACATAGACTTCCAGTTGGCGCCTCCAGACTGTGGTAACTTTCCCATTTTCATCAGCTGCCAGGTCGCCGCCATCCATAGGACAGCCATCAATCATAAAGTCCCCTGTTCCAAGTTTCTGGGCTGTGCTAAAATGCTTGCCATTATCCTTGGAGCTGATCAGGTACATGTTCCGGGCTCCATCGAGCTTATTCCGGAACATAACATGCATACTGCCACTTTGATCAAAAGAAACAGTAGGCTTACAGCAGTCACAAATACCTTTTTGCTCTCCCTGATAGATCAATTGATTTTTCTCCCAAGTTAATCCACCATCTCTGGAAAGCGATCCATATAGATTATTGTTTCCCAGCCGTGAATCCAGCCACACGGTATACACATCGTTACCTTTACCTGCACTTAGGCCAGAGAGTGCTTCTTTGGCAGTTGAATCCGTATCAGTAACCTTCACAGGGGCAGACCATTGATTATCTGCATTGGTAAGCCGCATCGAAAACAAATCACCATTGTGGTCACCAACTGTAACAACTGTATATTCTGCTGTTGTAACAATTTGCGGCCCGCGGCCCATACCCAGGCCCATTTTCGAGAAGTTGCCTAGCAGGTCAGGTTTGGAAAAGGATTTTCCCCCATCATTTGAGGATACAAAATACAAGTCCTTGTGATCACCATTTTTGACCCCATATACAATCCGGACCGTTCCATTTTCATCAATAGCGATCTCAGGTTGGCTACCCGTACCTAAATTATATTCAGCATCCGCAGGCCGGGGCAGATCTGCTTGAAAAGCCAGAAAGATGGGAAGGGCAATCAATAGGCCAAGTTTTGCCAAAAATATGTTCATGGTTGATAATTTGAAAATGGAGCCGTTTTTTACAACATTTGTAATATAAATAGTAAGATGCATTACCTTAATTTTTACTAACTTAATATGGTTGTTTGCCGTAACAATGCCCATTGCTCATCAATCCAAAAATTATGTAAGTCTGATCCATAATTGTATAAGTAGGTAAGGTATTTTTTTCTGATATTTGCGTTTTAAGTCCATCATGAAAAAGCTTACTGTACTTTTCCTGACCTTTCTTTACCTGGGTACTGCAACCGGTGTTACCTTACACCTGCACTACTGTATGGGGGAAGTGGTCAACTGGGAAGTTACAAAGGCAGACCAGGGCCACTGTGAAAATTGTGGGATGGATAAAAACAAATCCACAAAAAACGGGTGTTGTAAAGACGAGTTCAAGAAAGTAAAGACAGACGATTCCCGCAAACTGACAGAAAATACTTTCAGTAATCCACTGCTTTCTGTGGCAGTGTTAAATGAAGGGGTAACATATGATTTCTCAGCACCCTCTTATCCGAATATTTTAGAGACGAGCAATCAAAGTAATGCTCCTCCCCGAAGTAAACCAGTCCCGGTTTATATTCTGCACTGTAGTTACCTGATTTAAAATTTCGTATCCCTTCTATGCCAGGCAAATGTATTTGTCGGGCTATTTGTGCTATACTCCTATCAGCACTGATCAATCTTTCTTTCAATTATTAAAATACAAAGTCTATGCTACGCATTAGCTATGGCGCATTTCTGCTGCTTGCCATTACTTCATTTTCCGCTTGCCGTAAACATGTCATGGAAGATATGCCCATGGAAAAAAATATCGACTATCCTGCTGCTTATGTGGTTAATGGAGAAGATGCAACGGTTTCTGTGATCCGGTTATCAGATCAAACAGTATCAGAGACTTTGGATCTGATGACTGGTTCAGCAGAGATGATTATGTGGCCACATCACATCTACCATCTCCAGAGTTTGGGAGAGCATAGGTTAACTGTTGCAGTTCCGGGAATGGATTTAAGTGAAGGGCATGCGGGAGCAATGGCCGGAATGAAAGGAAAAGTTCTTGTCTTGGATGCTGTAAAGGGTACAGTTTTAAAAGATTTGGAAGTGCCTGTCATGAATCACAACGCAGTTTATTCTCCTGATGGCAAAGAGATATGGACTTCTCAAATGGATATGGCAGGTAAAGTGCTTGTCTATGATGCAGCTACCTACACCTTGAAAAATACAATCGCTGTGGGTATGGAGCCCGCCGAAGTAACATTTTCCGCAGATGGCTCTAAGGTTTACGTTGCTAATGGTGGCGATGACAACGTCTCGGTCATAAACCCGGCAACAAAGGCCATCATTAAAACCATTGATGTTGGCGACAATCCAGTTGCCGCCTGGGTAGGATACGATGGAAAGATGTACGTGGACAATGAAGATGGTAAGTCAGTAAGTGTTATCAATGTTGCCTCTGATAAAGTAGTCCAGACCATCGCACTTGGATTTATGCCTGGCAGCGTTGCACACAACCCTACCAAAAAAGAGTTGTGGGTAACTGATCCGGAAAACGGTAAAGTACACTATTGGACCTGGGATGATGCCATGCAAGACTGGATGCATGGGAATGTCTTCGAAGCGGCAGCGGGCGCACACGCAGTTGGCTTCACAACAGATGGCAGTACTGCCTATGTAACCAATCAAATGGCGCAAAGTGTATCGGTTATTAATACCTCTAATCACACTAAAATCAAAGACATTCTCGTCGGTAAGAAGCCAAACGGCATCGTACTCAAACAATGACTGTAACATTTATTTACCCTTAATATTTACCTGAATCATGAAAACCATTCACGTTAAGAACATATTGCTCTTGATCATATTGATGATCCCTACGGTCCTATTCGCACAAGCCAATTATAAACAGCCCTTCAACATTGCCAAAGATGGCATGATCACTGATGCAGCAGGGACTACCATTGGCTCGGTTACGAAGGAAAATATTGTGAAGGACCACAAAGGCCACAAAATAGCATTCGTCGATGGAGAGGGCAGCCTGATTGATGCCCATACCAATAAGAAAATGGGGCGGATGGGTAAAGATGGTAAGACCTATTACAATGCAAATGGTGAAATATACCTGACTGTGAAAGACAAAGGTGAAACCTGTGAAATTTACGACGCATCTGGTAAGAAGATCGGGGATGTCCATTCCAGTTACAAGGGTATGGCCTGCGGGCTGCATTGTTTTGAAAATGGCCTGGATGCCAACATGCAAAAGAAACCTGTCTCGGCAGCTGCCTATGTATGCCCGATGCACCCGGAGATCACCGGAAAAGAAGGGGATAGCTGCTCAAAATGTCATATGAAACTGGTCAAAAAATAGGTCAAATAATTCACTTTAACAGATTATCCAATGAAATCAATAAGCAAAGTATTCTTTTTGCTGACATGCATGTTACTGCTGACAGGTTCATCACTATTTGCCCATAACGGGAAAAAGCACGGTAAAGCTAAGATTGACTCGGCCCAGGCGGTTGCGCCTGCTAGCCAGCACCAGCATGGCGGGCATGATAGTACAGCCATGCAAGCAGCTATGAGCCCTGATGGCGATCATCAGCATGGTCTTAGTGAGTTCCCCACACTACACCCCCTGGTCGTACACTTTCCAATTGTCCTATTAATCATTGCAGCCCTTCTTCAATGGGTAGGATTGTTGGTATACAAAAAAGAAATAACCATCGTTGCCTGGGCACTATTACTATTGGGCTTTATCGGTGCTTACGCATCATCGACCTGGTTTCATGCCCACACATCCCAGCTGGCACCGGCGATTCAAGCCGTTCTTGAAGAGCATGAAAAGTATGCGTCTTACACACAATGGCTGTCAGGGATAGCGCTCCTGGTACAGTCTGTTAATTTGTTTTTCCTGAAAAGGAATGTTTGGGTCAACGCTTCCATGGCTATCGTCATGAGTGCGGCCGCATTCTTTGTTGCCTATACAGGGCATCATGGTGCGGAACTGGTCCATAAGCATGGTGTTGGGGCAAAAGGTTATTTACTGGAACAACATCATCATTAATAAATATTAAGACCTGCTAAGGTTAGGTTACAAAAATTAAGTATGGTACATCGTATTATAGAATGGTCATTACAGAACCGGTTCATTGTACTGGTCTTATCGGCAGCACTGCTCATATGGGGCGCGTTTGCCATTAAGAAGAATCCTATTGATGCCATTCCGGATTTATCCGAAAACCAGGTGATCGTTTTTACGGAGTGGATGGGGCGCGGGCCCCAGTTAATTGAAGACCAGATTACCTACCCTTTGGTTACCAATCTTCAGGGGCTACCTAAAATCAAATATGTACGGGGCAGCTCCATGTTTGGGATGAGTTTCATTTACGTTATTTTCAATGATGACGTGGACGTATATTGGGGGCGTGAGCGGGTTTTGGAAAGATTAAGTACTGTATCCCAATCACTGCCAACTGGCGTCAGCCCACAACTTGGCCCTGACGGAACAGGGGTCGGACATATACTTTGGTATACATTGGATGCACCCGAAATGGACTTGGGGGAACAAAGGGCTTTGCAGGACTGGTATATCAAGTTTGCTTTGCAGAATGTAGAAGGGGTCAGTGAAATCGCCTCTTTTGGTGGTTTTCAAAAACAGTATCAAATTACCGTAGACCCTAATAAGCTGCTTTACTACCGCTTATCGGTACCAGAAGTGATGAGCGCAATCCGTTTGAATAATAATGAATCAGGCGGAAGAAAATTCGAATTAAGTGACATTGGCTATATTATCAAGACGTCGGGCTATCTTCAATCCATTGAAGAAATTGAGAATATACCGGTCAAAAACCAGGGCAGTATCCCCATCAGAGTTTCAGATATAGCTTCCGTGCAAATGACAGGCGAAACCCGACTGGGTATTTTTGATCAGGATGGGGAAGGCGAGCGGGTTGGCGGTATTGTGGTCATGCGCTATGGTGAAAATGCGGCTGCTGTTATTGAAAAAGTAAAGGCAAAAATGAGCGAAGCTGCCAAGGGGTTTCCCAAGGGCGTTAAATTCGATATAGTCTATGACCGGGGAGAGCTGATCCAGGAATCCGTAGATTCTATCAAACACACATTAATTGAAGAAATGATCGTAGTCTCCCTGGTAGTGATCATTTTTCTTTTTCACTGGCGCAGTGCACTAAGTATTATCATCCAGATTCCCATTACCCTTGCCGCCAGCTTCATTTTACTGAATGCCTTTGGGATCTCATCCAACATCATGTCCTTAACTGGTATCGCCCTTGCTATCGGCGTAATCGTTGATAACGGCATTATTATGAGTGAAAATGCCTATAAGCATCTTTCTCAGCGGTATGAAGAGTGGCAGGAACAGCAGAAAACGACATAATTATGAAATGGTTTAAGAAAAGAAAAGATAAGCAGCCTGATTGGATTACAGAATCCGAACGCCTGGCCATTATTGAAAAATCAAGCAAACAAGTATCCCGGGGGGTGTTCTTTGCGACAGTCATTATTATTACATCTTTTCTTCCTGTATTTATGCTCACTGGACAGGAAGGTAAGCTGTTTCACCCTTTGGCTTACACGAAAACCTTCATTTTGATCGTGGACGCGTTGCTTGTCATTACGCTGGCCCCGGTGCTGATATCCTTTATCATGAAAGGTAAATTTCGTCCGGATCACGCCAATCCTGTCAACAGGATTCTTGAACGTGTTTATGAACCGGTAATAAGAGGTGTATTGAAATGGCGTAAGACAACGCTGGCTATCAACATCATAGCACTTTTGATTACCATACCGCTGCTGGCCAGCCTGGGATCGGAGTTTATGCCGCCGCTGGATGAACAAAGTATCCTTTTCATGCCTGTAACGTTGCCAGATATATCGAATTCAGAAGCAAAACGGATCCTGCAGGTACAGGACAAAATCATTAAATCAGTTCCTGAGGTTGACAAGGTATTGGGAAAAGCCGGAAGAGCAAGCACTGCTACTGACAATTCTCCGATCAGTATGATTGAGACGATCATCAAATTGAAACCAAAGTCCGAGTGGCGCGCCGGGATTACAAAGAAGGATATCATCACCGAACTTGATGCTAAACTTCAGATACCGGGCGTGATCAATGGCTGGACCCAGCCGATCGTCAACCGGATCAACATGCTTTCAACCGGGATCCGCACGGATGTAGGTGTTAAAGTATATGGCCAGAATCTGGATACCATCGCCAATGTGTCTGAAAGGGTTAAAAGAACGCTCGAAGGCACGGCAGGTATCAGTGATCTTTATGTAGAGCCGGTAACAGGCGGCAAATATCTGGCGATTAATCCAAGAAGAGAAGATTTAAGCCGTTATGGGCTCAATGTCGATGATGTAAACCAGGCCGTGGAATTTGCATTGGGGGGCGCGCCGATAGGAAACACCATTGAGGGCAGAAAGCGGTTTTCAATCAGCGTCAGGCTTGCCCAAAATTACCGAAACAGTGTAGAAACCATCAAGAGGTTACCATTGATGTCTGCATCAATGGGTGAAGTACCCCTATCAGCAGTGGCTGATGTCGTATTTGAAAATGGTCCTCCGATGATAGCCTCCGAAAACGCCATGCTGCGTGGCGCAGTATTGTTCAATGTTCGCGGCCGTGATCTGGGCGGAACTGTTCAGGAAGCCATTGAAAAGATCAGTAAATCAAATGGCGTGCTTCCACCAGGTTATTATCTGGAATGGAGCGGACAGTATGAAAACCTGATACGTGGTAAGCAGACGCTTCTATGGATTGCTCCGGTCGTGCTGCTGATTATTTTCTTTTCACTGTATTTCGCTTTTCATTCCCTGCGCGAAGCGTTTTTAAGCCTGATTACTGTACCCTTTGCTTTAATCGGTGGGGCGTATATGATCTATTTCTGGGGTGTTAACCTCTCGGTTGCAGTGGCTGTGGGTTTTATTGCTTTGTTTGGTATTGCAGTAGAAACTGGTATTGTCATGGTCATCTATCTGAATGATGCCATGCAGCAGCTGGTCACTAAAAAGGGGAATTCTGCTCAGTCAATTACCGGAGATGACCTGCGCGAGTACGTAATCCATGGGGCGGTAAAACGTTTGCGGCCCAAGCTAATGACCGTGTGCGTTTCGCTGTTTGGGTTGGTGCCTGTACTTTGGGCCAATGGCGTAGGAACGGATGTGATGCAGCCTATTGTACTACCGATGATCGGAGGCGTGCTTACATCATCTACGCATATCCTGTTGGTAACACCACTAATTTTTTTAATGACAAAGGAGTATGAGCTACGTAAATACGGAAAACTACAAATCCATGATACACAGCATTAAACATGTAAAATGGTTGGTGCTGTTTTTGCTGCCGCTCACAAGTTGGGCACAGAAGCCGGTGTTTACACTGGATACTATTTTACAACGAATAGATAACAACAACCTGATGCTGCAGTCCTATGGGCTTAAAGCGGACAGTTACAAACATAGTGGTGATGCAGCTACGGCCTGGATGCCGCCTATGGTAGGTTTGGGAACTTTCATGACCCCTTACCCCAATCAAATGATTATGGAATCCCGCGACAAAGGCAACCTGATGCTGCAGATCGAGCAGGATATACCTAATCTGGCAAAGCTCAGTGCGAAAAGAAAATACATTGCTTCCCAGGGCAATGTGGAAAGGGCCAACCGTGATATTACCCTTAATACCTATAAAGCACAGGCGAAACGACTTTATTTCAACTGGCTCATTGCCCGCCAGCGTATAAGCGTGCTTGAAGAGAATGAGAAAATTATGGTCATGATGAAGAAAATTGAAGAAGTCAGGTATCCCTATAACCAGTCACAACTTGGAGGGGTTTTCCGGGCTGAATCGAAGATCCTGGAAAACCAGAATATGATCCGTATGCAGGAAGGAACTATCGGGAAAGCGAAAGGATGGCTTAATAGCCTGATGAATGTGGTTGGCAATCAAGATTTCGAAATTGACACTACATACATCCCCTCCTTTCAGCCAGCCATGTACTACGATACCGCTACGCTGGCCGACGTAAGAATGGATGTCTTTAAGATGAATGAAAGTATCCGGTCCATGCAGCTCAATATCGAAAGCATGAAACAGCAGAAAAAACCGGATTTTAAGATCCGCTTTGACCATATGTACCCACTCGACGCAATGATGCCTAATGCTTACAGCGTGATGGGGATGCTAAGTATCCCTATTGCACCTTGGTCATCTAAAATGTACAAATCCGATATCAAGGGCATGCAGCTGAACATCCAGGGAATGCAAAAGGAACGTTCTGCGATGCTGGTGGAAACCCAGGGCATGCTTTATGGGATGCAGTCAGAGATCGAGTCCATGCAGACAAGGGTCAGCACCATGCAGGAAAAAATAATCCCGGCCCTTCAAAAAGCGATGGACGCTTACTTTGCCAATTATCAGGAGAATAAAGCCCAGTTGCCTGTTGTAATAGATGCCTGGGAAGCTTTGACGATGATGCAAATGAATGTGCTGGACGAGAAATTGAAACTCTATGAAATGATTGTGGATTATGAAAAAGAACTATATCGTTAGCCAGCTCATAGTGCTTTTACTGGCTACCGTGTTTTTAACTGCCTGTGACAGTAAAACCCCAAAAGATGGGCATACTGCTCATGGGCAATCAGAGCAGTATACCTGCCCGATGCATCCGCAGGTAATTAGCAGCAAACCAGGCAAGTGCCCGATCTGTGGCATGGACCTGGTAGCAAAAGAAGCAAATAATGAACTGATCGTTGATACCAGCTTCAATGCATTGTTAAAGCCGGTGAATGCCCAGGTGATTGCCAACATCCCACTGACCAATGCCGAAAGCGGGATGCGAATTTTTTCAGCCCAGGCGCAAGGCGTTGTAACTTATGACAGCCGAAGCCAGGTCTCCCTTTCATCCAGAGTGGGTGGCCGTATTGAAAAGCTGCTGATCAAATATAACTACCAGCCTGTTAGGAAAGGTCAGTTGGTGATGGAGGTTTATTCACCAGATTTGGCATCAGCTCAAAGGGAACTTTTAATGCTTGGTAACGATGAAGGCAGCCGGGATTTACTATCGAAAGCAAAACAGCGCCTGCTACTGCTGGGAGTAGCCCCGGGGCAAATTGAAGACATCATCAAGTCAGGAAATATCCTATATAAGGTACCCGTATATAGTCCTGCCAATGGATACATCCTGGAACAATCAGCTAGCTTGCCTGCGGCAAGCGCGCCTATGCCGACACCTTCCGGCAGTGATGGAGCGGCAATGGATGAGATGGCTGGCAGTTCCCCTGCATCAGCAGCTCCTACTAGGCCATCGGCGGCGGTTTCGCCCGTCCTTTTGCGTGCCGGGCAATATATTACAGCCGGCCAAACCCTGTTTACTATTTATACCTCCCAAGGCCTGATTGCTGAATTCGCGTTATCGCCAGCTATATCTTCCCGCATCAAACCAGGACAAAAGCTGCTCTTTTATGCGGGCAATGACAAAGAAACTATGGCCAGTGGCCAGATAGGGCTGATCCAACCGGTCCTTCGAAGTGGCGAGAGTTTCACCTTGGCCAGGGTTTATCTTCCGGGAAAAAACCTGACGCCGGGCCAACTGCTGACGGCGAACATTCCCATTGTTTTTCAAAAAGGGTTATGGCTGGATAAAAAGGCGGTCTGGCAGACCGGCAGCAAGTCTATTGTATTTAAGCGGCAGGGTAAAGTGCTGGTACCTATGAAAGTTAAAGCCGGGGCAGTTGTAGATGGGATGGTACAGATACTATCTGATATCAAGGATTGGAAAGTAGCGTCCAATGCATCGTATTTGATAGATAGTGAGAGCTTTATTAAGGATAACAGTCTTGTTGAAAATTAAAATATGAAAAGAATCACATTTTTGAGGCTGGCCACTTTGGCATCTTTTGCTCCGGGGATGCTTCTGATTGCTTGTAAAGATAATCAAAAGAAAAAGGCCGCAGAAGCCGGGCAGAAGACTTATACCTGTCCTATGCATCCACAAATAGTTCAGGACAAACCGGGTAGTTGTCCTATATGTGGTATGGACTTGGTCATCTTTGATAAAAGTAATAAGGATGCCTCTATCACACTAGGTGAAAGTCAAATAGCACTGGCCAATATTACTACTATGACAATGGGCAGCGGCCTTTTGTCGAATTCAAAAAGGCTCAATGGCCGGCTTGCTGTGAACCCTGACCAAACCGCTGTTGTATCCAGCCGTGTGGCAGGGCGTATTCAGGTGTTATATATTAAAGAAACCGGTGTACCGGTAAGGAAAGGACAGGCGCTTTATAAAATATATTCTGAACAGCTTTCCGCATTGCAGCAGGAATATTTGTTGGCATATGCCCAATTAAAGCAGTTCCCTTCCGACACGCGGTTTGGAGCTATTGAAAAGGCCGCCCGTCAAAAACTACGTTTGTATGATCAAAGTGAAGAAGATATACAAGGCTTGACGGCAAGTCAGAAGCAGGAGCCATACATTACTTACCGGGCACCGATCAGCGGCACAGTATCAGAGCTTTCGGTAACAGAAGGTCAATATGTAAGCGAGGGAAGCGCGATACTACGCCTTGAAGACTACTCTTCTTTATGGGTCGAAGCCGATATTTATCCAGCAGAAGCGGCCAGCATCCGAACAGGGCAAAAGGTACAGGTGCAAGTTACAGGCTGGGAAGATAAACCCCAGCCAATGCGAATCGACTTTATTGTTCCGGCAATTCAAAGTGGCAGCCAGCTAATGCAGGTCCGGGGAACTGTTCCAAATCCAGGCAGCCGGTGGCAGCCAGGATTACAGGCTAATTTAATTTTACCCATTGCCCCATCTGCGAATGCTATGACTTTACCTGTCGATGCAGTGATCCGTGACGCAAAAGGTGCGCATGTATGGGTTGAAACGAAGCCTGGTACTTTTCTGGCTCGAATGGTCTCTACCGGAATCCAAAATGCTGACATGGTCGAAATAAAGGAAGGCATTGCCAAAGACGAGAAAGTGGTTGTCACAGGTGCTTATCTTTTATATAGTGAATATGTATTAAAAAAGGGGTCTGATCCCATGGCGCTGCATCAACATGAATAACCAATTTTTAACCATAAATTTTAGTAAGATGAAAAAAGTAACCAAATGGGCCCTGCCGGTGGCAATGATAGTATTTCTTTCGGCCTGCGGCAGCAAAAGTGAAGAAGGCAATACCAGTTCCCATCAGGATTCAACGGCCCATGAGCACCATGAAGGCATGGATATGGGTGGCAAAGAAACAGGTAAAGTCGTATTAAAAGATGATAAGCTTAATGCAGTTTACCAGCATTATATCCATTTGACCACGGCGTTAATCAATTCAGATACAGCAGAAGCAAAAATTGCAGCCAGTGCCATAGAAGCTGGTCTAGGCCAGGTTCCACAAGGATCTCAGGCCGCTAAAACGGCTTCTCGAATTATAGAGGCCAAAGACATTGAATCCCAGCGGACATTATATTCTGCACTAAGTGATGAGTTTATACCCCTTGTTAAAAAAGCCGGATTGAACAGCGGCGAACTGTATGTTGATTTTTGTCCAATGGCAAACAAGGATAAAGGCGGTTATTGGCTATCTGCCCAAAAAGAGATTAAAAATCCATACATGGGGGATAAAATGATTTCTTGCGGAGAGGTAAAGGAGACAATAAATTAACAGTGATACGTACTGGTTCAGGGCATGCCCTGAACCAATTTCAACAACATTTAAAACACTTCTGATGAAACTAGCCACTATACTACTACTATTATTGCTGCCCGTTGGGGAAGTTTTCGCGCAGCACCAACACGGCGGTGTATCAACCGTACCGACATCTGCTAAAAAACCGTTTTTAGAAAACTCAAAAGGGGGCAAGGTCGAATACCACCTGTATGTAAATGACACATTAGCCAACATCAGTGGAAAAAGAAAGGTCTCGGCACTTGCTATGAATGGTCAGATCCCTGCACCGACCTTAAATTTTACAGAGGGTGACACCGCCGTCATCCATGTCCATAATCTGATGCGCCATGAAACTTCAATCCATTGGCATGGCCTTCTTTTACCCAACAAGGAGGATGGTGTACCTTATTTGACAACAGCTCCCGTCGAGCCAGGCGGGCAGTACACATTTACCTTTCCCCTTATTCAAAGCGGGACGTTTTGGTATCATTCCCATACCATGCTCCAGGAGCAAAGTGGATTGTATGGTTCAATCGTGATCCAGCCTAGAAAGAAAACTTATGAAGTAGACAAGGAGTTTGTGCTCTTGTTATCGGACTGGACAGATGAGAACCCCAGGCGTGTGCTGAATGCGTTGAAAAGGAATGATCCGGCTAGTGAGTGGTATTCTATTAAAAAAGGGTATGCTCAGAGCCTTGATAAGTTAATACAGCACAAAGGATTGGGCAACAGACTCAAGAATGGCTGGAAACGTATGCCGCCCATGGACCTGTCTGATGTTTATTATGCAGCATTCCTGGCAAATGGAAAACGCAAAGAAAGTATTCCGGATTTAAAGCCGGGCGATAAAGTCCGGTTACGTGTCATTAACGGTTCAGCTTCAACCTATTTTTATCTGCATGGCGGGGCGGGGAAGCTGGAATTGATTTCATCCGATGGGATCGACGTAAAACCAATTAAAATAGATCGGTTGCTGATGGGGATTGCCGAAACTTATGATTTTCTGTTAACTGTACCAAAAAATAAAACCATGGAGTTTAGGGCAACAGCTCAGGATGTCTCCGGATTTGCTTCTTTATATCTTGGGAAAGGGGATACACTATCTGCCGCACCCATTCCCAGGCCTAACGTTTGGAATATGGATGAGATGATGATGAGTATGGCTGTTAACTTTCCTAATAGAATGAACCATTCGGGAATGGGTGAAATGGATCATAGCAAAATGAAAATGGAGCCTGCCGATAAAAAGCAGCCCGCTGCCAAACCTGAAAAAGGACACGAAGGTATGGACATGGACAAAATGGACCATAGCAAAATGAAAATGGAGCCCGCCGAGAAAAAGCAGCCTGCTGCCAAACCTGAAAAAGGACATGAAGGTATGGACATGGACAAAATGGACCATAGCAAAATGAAAATGGAGCCCGCCGAGAAACAGCAGCCCGCTGCCAAACCTAAAAAAGGGCATGAAGGTATGGACATGGACAAAATGGACCATAGCAAAATGAAAATGGAGCCCGCCGAGAAAAAGCAGCCCGCTGCCAAACCTGAAAAAGGGCATGAAGGTATGGACATGGACAAAATGAAAATGGAGCCCGCCGAGAAAAAGCAGCCTGCTGCCGAACCTGAAAAAGGACATGAAGATATGGACATGGACAAAATGGACCATAGCAAAATGAACATGGAGCCCGCTAAGAAAAAGCAGCCCGCTGCCAAACCTGAAAAAGGGCATGAAGGTATGGACATGGACAAAATGGACCATAGCAAAATTAAAATGGATGGGATGCAGATGGGTAAAACCGACTCGCTGACTATATTCAATTACGATTTATTGAGCGCGAAACAGAAAACAACCTTTGATAGCTCAAAGCCTGTTAGAACTGTGCATTTGAAGCTGACTGGGAGTATGTTCCGTTATGTGTGGTCTATAAATAACCAAGTACTTTCCCAAGCGGATAAGATTAGTATTAAAAAAGGAGAAGTCGTCAGGTTTGAGCTCGAAAATACCACGATGATGAACCACCCTATGCACTTGCACGGTCATTATTTTAGGGTGCTTAACAAGAATGGGGATCTTTCTCCCTTAAAGCACACCCTGGATGTTCCTCCAATGACAAGCATAACAATCGAGTTCGATGCAACGGAAGAAAAAGATTGGTTTTTTCATTGCCACATACTTTATCATATGATGAGTGGAATGGCCCGCGTCGTAACATATGAGGGAAGTAGCCGTGATACTTCTCTGTCCAGATATCCTCTCAAAAATTTATTAAAGGAGGACAAGATGTGGTTTTTTTACGGCAGCATTGCAGCCAAATCACACATGGCCGAAGCCAAGGCGAATTTTATTAATAGAAGTAGTGCTATCCGCTTTGAAGGGAATTATAACTATGGGTCTCAATATGAGGCCAATATCAGTTATGAGAGGTACATCGGAGACTGGCTGCGCCCCTATATTGGCTTTGGTGCTGTGAAACAGCGGTACTACAATATATTCAACGGGGAGAAAACGTTTGAGCAGGATTTTGACTTGCCAGTAATTGGTGTTCGTTACACACTACCATTTTTTGTCGACGCGGATCTTCGTGTAAATTCCAAGGGCCGTGTCCGGTTTGCTTTGGAAGGAGAGGAATGGCTGCTGCCTAAACTGTTTTTTAACTGGCGTATCAACACAGATAAGGAATACCATCTGGATTTGGAATATATGCTTGGCAAATACATTTCCCTATCCGGGGGCTATGATTCCAGGTACAAACTGGGTGGGGGCTTATTAGTAAGGTTCTAATAACGGTGATTTCTTAACAATGTGCCTGGACTTTCCTTTAAGTTGGAATCCTGGCAGCGATAACAAGGTTAACGGGCAGACCAAAGATGTTGCTGCGGCTGCCCACTCAGTGCGTTTAAGGTTCCAGTTTTTAAACAAAATCAAATCAATGGAAAATCACCACCACCATGAGCATCATCCCAAAAAGCCAGCGGAAACCATGCCTTCTATGACTGGATCTTCTCATGAGCACCACGCACCCACTGCGCAGGCTGATGGGCATAGTGACCATGACAAGCATGCAGGACATCACACCGAAGATTTTTTAAAGCGCTTCTGGATTTGTCTGGTCATCACAGTGCCGATCCTTTTACTATCGCATATGATCCAGCAGTGGATTGGTTTTAACTGGACGTTTGCAGGTGATCAATATGTGCTTTTAGCACTAAGTACGATCATATACTTTTATGGGGGCTGGCCGTTTCTGACGGGCCTTGTCAGGGAGCTAAAAAGCAAGAACCTGGGGATGATGACCCTGGTGGCGGTTGCTATTACTACTGCGTATGTGTATAGTGTAGCCGTGGTTTTTGGGCTGGAAGGGATGGACTTCTTTTGGGAGCTGGCTACCTTGATTGATATTATGCTAATCGGGCATTGGCTGGAAATGAAATCGCAGATGGCAGCTTCGCAAGCCCTGGAATCGCTGGTCGCTTTGCTTCCTTCAATGGTCCATGTTGAAAAAGATCATCAGGTAACTGACATCCCATTAAAAGACCTTCGCAGCGGTGATATATTACTTGTCAAACCCGGCGAAAAGGTCCCGGCCGATGGATTGATCCTGGAAGGTAGTTCTTATGTGAACGAAAGCATGCTCACCGGGGAGAGCGTGCCCGTCCAAAAGCAGAAAGACGATAAAGTAATTGGCGGAGCAATCAACGGCGATGGTGTTTTGAAAGTCCATGTTACCGGTGCAGGCAATGAGACTTATCTGCAAAAGGTGATCAACATGGTCAAGACCGCTCAGGGCGCAAAATCAAATACACAGAACCTGGCCGATAAAGTGGCGGGATGGTTAACGCTGGTTTCGATTACGGTTGGGGTCGTTACTTTTATTGTCTGGTATACAAGTGGGCAGAGTTTGGCATTTGCCTTGGAAAGAATGGTTACCGTCATGGTCACATCCTGTCCGCATGCGTTAGGGGTTGCCATCCCATTGGTTATTGCCATTTCGACTACCCTATCGGCAACGCATGGTCTTTTGATACGCAACCGTACCGCTTTTGAAAATGCCCGTAACCTTACCACGATCATTTTCGATAAAACAGGCACATTGACCAAAGGCTCCCATGAAATACAACAGATTATACCAATTGACGAGCAGTTATCAACAGATCAGATTTTGCAGTATGCTGCCGCAGTACAACAGAACTCGGAACATCATATCGCTCATGGAGTCATCAGAAGCTTAAAAGAAAAAGGCTTGCAGCTCTGGGTGTCAACCGATTTCAATTATATGCAGGGCATTGGTGTGACCGGTACCGTAGATGGCAAGAAAGTGGTAGCAGCCGGACCTAATTATTTCAAGCAGGAAAACAAGCCGGTGCCCACTATTCCCGACCAGGTTGATCAGGCGACCGACACGGTAAACTTCATACTTGTTGATGGCAAACTTGTTGGCTTGATCACCTTCGCCGATAGCATCCGCGAAAATGCAGCCCAGGCAATCGCTGAACTGAAAAAGATGAACATTAAAACCTTTCTTCTTACAGGGGACAATGAGAAGATTGCAGAAGCCGTCAGCAAAAAGCTGGGCATGGACGGGTACCTGGCTAATGTGTTGCCCCATCAAAAGCAGGATAAGGTAAAAGAGTTTCAAAATAAAGGTGAGATTGTTGCCATGACCGGTGATGGGGTTAATGATGCTCCTGCACTCGCGCAGGCAGATGTTGGCATTGCTGTTGGTTCAGGGACGGATGTGGCAGCTGAAACCGCCGATATTATCCTGGTAAACAGCGACCCGATGGATGTAGTACAAATGATCACCTTCGGCAGGGCTACTTACAGAAAAATGGTACAAAACCTGGCTTGGGCAATCGGTTATAACGTCATAGCAATCCCGTTGGCTGCCGGTGTGCTATATCCCTCTTTTATGTTAAGCCCTGCGATGGGAGCAGTCCTGATGAGTGCATCCACGATCGTGGTTGCCATTAATGCAAAGCTACTTAGGGTAAATTAAATGCTATGGTTATGACAAATCAACAATTTGATGAGTTTGTTAAGAACAGGCTGGAATCTTTCCGGCCTGTTTACCTGCACAAGGACTGGCTTGATTTAAATGAGCGGCTGGAAAGACATCGAAATAAAATGCCAAGGTCATCCTACACAGCCGGTCGCATTAAAGCAAAGCGGTCAAGGTAAGATCAGCAGCATTTCTCAGTAAGTTGGCTGCACTAAACGTCTTCTGATGAAGTTGAATTCACAAAACTATGCACACCTCATAGCTAATTGTGTAATAAAATCTTATGCGCTTCAGCTTAGTTTTGTATAAATAAATCAAGACAATGGAAGCACTTATTTCAGATAAATCAAGCATTAAAAAAGCTTCGAATAAATATATAAAGAAAACCTTTCCGGTCCTTGGAATGACCTGCGCAGCCTGCGCGGTAAGTGTGGAAAGCATGCTTAAATCCGCCAAGGGAGTCCAGGACGCAGGCGTGAACTATGCAAATCAGACAGCTTGGGCTGAATATGATGATGAAACGATTAAACCCGTTGGCTTGCAAAGTCTAATCCGCTCTGTTGGTTACGATCTGATTGTTGATTCGCAAGACCCACAGCAAGAGCAGCAAGATGCTCAGCTCAGTCACTATAAGCAGTTAAAAAGACGTACGCTCTGGGCTGCCCTTCTTTCTTTTCCTATTGTCGTAATTGGGATGTTCTTTATGGACGCGCTGCCTTACGGCAACTGGATCATGATGGCATTGTCAGCGCCCGTTGTATTTTACCTGGGACGCAGCTTTTTTATGAATGCCTTTAAACAGGCCACGCATGGAAAAGCCAATATGGATACCCTGGTGGCGCTAAGTACTGGGATTGCTTTTGTGTTTAGTGCCTTTAATACGATTTACCCGGAATTCTGGCACAATCAAGGTTTGCACGCACACGTCTATTTTGAAGCGGCAGCAGTTGTAATCGCTTTTATCTCCCTGGGGAAACTATTAGAAGAAAAGGCAAAGTCCAACACGTCATCTGCTATAAAAAAATTGATAGGCTTGCAGCCGAAAACCGTAAGGGCAATCATTGATGGCCTAGAACAGGAAATCCCGATATCAGCGGTAAAGGTTAGCGACATTTTATTGGTCAGGCCTGGCGAAAAAATTCCAGTTGACGGAGAGGTAACAGAGGGCAGTTCGTTCGTTGATGAAAGCATGATCAGCGGGGAACCCGTTCCCGTAAGAAAGAGCCTGGGAGAGAAAGTGTTTGCAGGCACAATCAATCAGAAAGGTAGTTTTCAATTTAAAGCACAAAAGGTAGGAGGTGATACGATCCTTGCCCAGATCATCAAGATGGTGCAAGAGGCCCAGGGAAGTAAAGCGCCTGTTCAGAAGCTGGTTGACAAGATAGCCGGTATTTTTGTGCCAGTCGTGATCGGTATCGCTGCACTGACATTTGTAACCTGGATGCTGGTTGGAGGCGAAAATGCGTTTACACACGCCTTTTTAACTTCCGTTACCGTGCTTGTCATTGCCTGCCCATGCGCACTTGGGCTCGCTACTCCTACCGCCATTATGGTAGGTATAGGGAAAGGCGCTGAAAACAATATCTTAATCAAAGATGCCGAAAGCCTGGAACTAGGCCATAAGGTAAATGTGGTAATCCTGGACAAAACCGGCACCATAACCGAGGGTAAGCCTGTGGTTACTGACATTTCCTGGAATGCAATTAAGGGTGAGCCAAAGATATTCAAGCAAATACTATTTGCAATAGAAGCCCAATCAGAACACCCTCTGGCAGAAGCCGTGACCAGCTTTCTCAAAGAGGAAAGCATTGAAGGTGTAAGCCTGCAGCAGTTTGAAAGTTTAACGGGTTTGGGCGTAAAGGCCAATTACGATGGGACTGAATATTTCGTCGGGAACAAAAAATTAATGGATGAGAATAATATCAGCATCAATAGCGGGCTTTCTTGTGGAGCAGAAAAATGGCAACAACAGGCAAAAACAGTAATCTACTTTGCAAATAACACAGAGGTAATATCAGTCATTGCCATTGCTGACAAAATTAAGGTTACGTCCAAGAAAGCTATTGAAACATTGCAAGACAGAGGTATCCAGGTTTATATGCTGACAGGTGATAATAAACAAACGGCAGCTGCTGTGGCCCAACAGGTTGGATTGAAACATTTTAAGGCAGATGTAATGCCTTCTCAGAAAGCAGATTTTATTAAAGAGCTGCAATCAAAGGGAAAGATAGTAGCCATGGTTGGGGATGGGATCAATGATAGTCATGCTTTGGCTCAGGCAGATGTCAGTATTGCGATGGGTAAGGGATCGGACATCGCTATGGATGTTGCAAAAATGACTTTGATTACTTCTGATCTGAACATGGTACCCAAAGCATTAAAGCTTTCAGGCAAAACAGTTAAGACAATAAAACAAAACCTGTTTTGGGCTTTTATCTACAACCTGATCGGTATCCCAATTGCTGCCGGCCTAATGTACCCCATCAATGGTTTTTTACTTGATCCAATGATCGCCGGAGCGGCAATGGCACTCAGTTCGGTGTCAGTAGTAAGTAATAGTTTAAGGTTAAAGACAGCGAAGCTTTAAAAATTTGCATCAGCAAGAATACGTACTTACAATTAATTCAAATTCAAAACAGACAATTTAATGGAAACTCTAAAATTCAAAACAAATATTAAATGCGGTGGTTGTGTGGCAAAAGTTACATCTGGTTTAAATGAAACCGCTGGAACTGGTAATTGGGATGTGGATATTAATAATCCGGAAAAGATTTTAACGGTAAGCTCTGACGGTAATGAAGACAGTATCATATCAGCCGTGAAAGAGGCAGGCTTTGTTATAGAGAAAGTAGAGTGATCATAATATTTAGATTGTCCTGCATCAAGCAGGTAATGGCATAGTTTTTTTTATTACTTAATCAGCCTGAGAATCAGGCTGATTAAACTTTATTTTAAGACAACCCCATGAAGACAACGTACAGAATGTTAGGACTTGCAGTTCTTATGGCTTTTACCACCGCATGTTCGGACGATAACGATGGTGATGATAAAATCACTATTCAAGCGCATGACCAAAATCAAATGATGACAGTGATGCACGATATGATGGCCGAAATGGAAACGATGAAAGTAACCCAGGATCCCGACATTGACTATGCTACTATGATGAAAATGCATCATATGGGTGCAATAGAGATGGCTGAATTAGAGTTAAAATCTGGAAGCAACAGTGAAATGAAAGCTATGGCGCAAGCCATAATTGATGCTCAGCAAAAGGAGATTGCTACCCTAGACTCATTTCTTGCCAGCGCTACGCCTACAACAATGAATATGGAGTTCCATATGAAAATGATGGAAGGAATGGAGCGTATGGAAAAACAGTCAGATCTTCAGATCATCAATGGCAGCATAGACCAGGATTTTGCCACATTAATGATTGGGCATCATCAAAGTGCCACGGAAATGGCTCAAATGCAATTATTAATGGGTAAAAGTGCTCAGCTGAAAACCTTATCAACGATGATTATTGAGGAACAAAACAAGGAAATTGCAGCGTTCCAGGCATTTTTACTAGCGAACAGAAGTAAATAATTTTTCATATAAAAATAAAAAAAATACCTTATGGCACATCAACAATTCAAAGACTGTATTGATGCCTGTGTGGCATGTGCAGTAGCTTGCAGCCACTGTGCAACAGAGTGCTTAAAAGAAGAACATGTAGCCCATATGGCCAAATGTATCCAGCTTGATCTGGAATGTGCTGCTATTTGCCGCAGCGCGGCAGAAGTAATGAGTTTGGGAAGTAGTTTCAGTGCACACCTATGCAGGGTTTGTGCAGACGTTTGTAAAGCATGTGCCGAAGAATGCGAAAAGCACGCTGAAATGGGTATGGATCACTGCCGGCAATGTGCAGAAGCTTGCCGACGGTGCGCTGAAGCGTGTGAGGAGATGGCCACACCGGTGTAAGGAAGATATTTTATCGAAAAAGTATAACGGATAATCAGTAATGGTTATCCGTTTTTATTTTGGATGATACGGCAATTTGGTTGGATTCCGATCATATTAAAAACTGATCCTTGTCATGTTTATATACTGTATTTTGAGGTAGATTTGTTGAAATCGTAAATATCTGATAATCAAATGAAAACGCAACAATTTATTCTTTTTTTAGCATTTCTTCTTTTTTTAGCTGGAAATGGCTCTTATGCACAAAATTACAAAATGCCAGTACCTTCTATTGATGCAACTGGAAAGATTACTGATGCAAAAGGAAAACACATTGGCTGGGTTACCAGTGATGGGATAATCAAAGATGCAGCAGGAGTAAAAATCGCCCACATCGACGATGCCGGGAATGCAATCGATGCCATAACAGGAAAAACCTCGGGCAAAGCCGCAAAAAACGGCACTTACCTTTATCATGTAAAAAGCGGGGCCATTGACAGCTTAACAGTATCTATCCCTATGAATGGGATATGCGAAGTCAAAGATACAAGTGGAAAAACCGTGCTTTTGGTTCATGAAAATTATAAGCAGTATGGAGCCTGCGCGATGCATTGTCTTCAGATGAAAAGCGCGCACAAAGATATGAAGATGAAATGATTGAAAGTTTGTGATATTTGCCACACCCACATTCAGGTCAGGGATCAGTTTATTAATATGTTAATTGTCTGATAATTAACATATTAACATTTTTCCCGTGAATGGATCGTGTAATAATTAAACTAAAAAAATGTGTTAAATATCATGCAGCATAATAACCAGAATTTTGCAAAGGATATTGGACTTAGTCCAATAGTTTAGACAATATGTGATATATACAACCTTTAAACAGGCTTTTGCAATATTTTTAAAAACAAGCGCACCGATCTTTAACCCATAGTAAATCTAATCATAGTTGCAAAGAAACCTTAGAAGAGAGTTTAAAAACTAAAAAAATGGAAATAGATAATGGTTTCAATTTTTGGAGCAATGCATTTCATGATTTGTGTGGATAGTACTTTTTTCTGGGAGTTTTTGCAGCTCCATACATTATCCCGGTCAGCAAAGTAAGAAAGATTTCCCCTTGATATTTTGAGGAAGCGATTCGGATAAACTTATAAATAGATGCAAAAACTAACAATGTTATTTTTAGCCTTTACTTTCAGTTTAGGCGTAATTGCACAGAATCTGGGAATGGTCATGATAATTTAAACAATAATTCTTCCTACTCAATAACAGAAATCCTTTTGGGAGTAATTTTAATTGTAGTAGTCATCGCATTGGTGATGCGAAGTTTTAATAGTTCCAGAATTGGAAAATAATTGTCGAGTTGTCAAAGAAATAGTAAAATAATTTATTTAAACAGGCAACCATTTACAAAACTATGGAAGCCACAACTTATAAAAAGATGAAAAATTTACTGATGTTAATTATAGCTCTTGCTTTAAGTACCACAGCATTCTCCCAGGCGAAAATGGGCGAAAAAATGAAAATGAATCACAAAATGGACATGAAGAAAGACCACATAATGATGAAGGATGGGCGAATGAAGATGATGAAAAATGGCGAAGAAATTCCTATGGATAAAGAAATGACAATGCAAAATGGTACGAAGGTGATGGCGGACGGGATGTATACAAACAAAGATGGTGCAACAATGACAATGAAGAATGGTGATATGATGGACATGGAAGGAATGATAAGCAAGATGCCATTGAAGGGAAAATCAACCAGGAAAGGTAGAATGGGCAAAATGAAGATGCAGTAATAGAAGAGTTGGAGCAAGGTTCCGTTATAAGTTTACGGTGTCAAAAAATAAAAATGGATAAAGGTGTGCCCATAGCATTTTGAAGGAATACCATTGAAAGAGATCATAATCTTAAGAACATGCTTATTGATAAGCAAAAGCAAAATGGAAGCACCAAAATTTAAATTAAGAATACAATACTGATGATACCTTTTCAATTAGTACGGTTATGTTTGCCCATGATGACAAAACGGATATAACATAAAGTTGGACGAAGAGAAACACGAGATAGACGTCAAGAAATACCATGTAATGATGACCAAATGAAGATAGAAAAAATGGTACATACCTTTAACATCTCAAATGCGGAGCTACTTATAGCTTAACTGTTTCTGCTCCAATGAATGGAACTTGTGAAGTCAAAGATAAAAATGGGAAAACGGTTCTTCTGGTCCATGGGAACTACAAACAATATGGTGGTTGCGCCTTACACTGTCTTCAAATGAAAAACGAACATAATGATATGGAAATGAATTGACACCAAGTAAGTAATTAAGTGAAAGGTATCGTATACAATACAAATTTAATTTTTCGAAACTCATAGTATTTTAAAACAGATAAAAATCATCATTATGGAAACATCAATTTCAATAAGCCGTATTTCTTTTGGTACAGGTTGTAGACTATTTATAGAGAGTAAAAGTACAGGTTTGTCATTAATGGTGGGCTTCATCATTATTTTATTTGCGTCTGCTTTCATCATTGGCTGTAATGGTAGTAATACTAATAATAGTCTAAAAACAGACTCTACTGCACAATCTAACGTGCAAAGGAATGGCGACGTTACTGAGGAAATCCATAAGGGAATGGAAATGATTAAATCCGGCAACGAACTGGTTAACAAAGGGGAAA
This sequence comes from Dyadobacter sediminis, assembly GCF_005860765.1. Lineage (GTDB taxonomy): Bacteria > Bacteroidota > Bacteroidia > Cytophagales > Spirosomataceae > Dyadobacter > Dyadobacter sediminis. Next base: position 96,746 of record NZ_VCEI01000030.1, read on the forward strand.
AAGCCAATGATAAGTCAATGATAGATAATGGGATGGCTGAAATGGATAAGGGAATGCAAATGGTAAAAGCCGGACAAAGTACCATGAATAGGCCTGAACATGAAAATGAAGATATGGATGATAAAATGGCAATGGGTGATAGCATAAAAAAGACAGCAGGAAAAGATATGGATATGAGTGATAACGGAATGAATATGATTCATCAGGGATTAGACGTAGCTAAGTCTGGCAAAATGATTACCCAGCATGCACTAAAAAACAAGGATAAGCCGATGATGCAAACCGGCATGAGTATGATGGATAAAGGTATGGCGATGATTACCATGGGTAAAGAAATGATGGGAAAAGACAGCAACGTTATGGCCGATAAACCCATGTCTGATGATATGGATATGATGGATAAAGGCATGGATATGATGGATATGGGCAAAGGTATGACCAGCAAAGCTATGGGACCAGCAGATAAGCCCATGATGGATGATGATATGGATAAGGGTATGGATATGATGGACAAGGGCATGGACATGATGGGAATGGGCGCAGATAAAATGAAAAAAGACAAAAAACCAATGCCTATGAAGGATGATGATATGTAATTTTAATAGACGACCATAAATATTCTACGATGAATTTGTTCCGTTGTATCATTTTTACTGCTCTTTTCTGCATAATTTTTACTGTTTTTGCATTTTCCGCTATTGCACAAACTGCTGATGAGCATGCAGGCCACCATCCCGACAAAGTAGCAGCAGATACTGCTGCTTCAATGAATAAGATGGCAAATGCAAAAGATGCCAGCGGTGCCACGAAGGATATAGGTGCTGGTAAGAAAGCCAGTGGAATGGGGGCAGGCATGGGCGATATGATGAAGGATATGGGCAAGCCTACCAATAAGGAAATGTATCCTACACTGATGCAGGCAAATGAGCTCACCCCGGAAAAACGTATTGAAATAAACCAGTTAGCAAATAAGCAAATTACCGAAGGTAATGCCTTGCTGGATATAGGTTTAAAACAACTTTCAGGTGCCACCCGTTTGCAGGATCTGGAGGCTATGAAAGAAGCAAACCAACAGATGCACCGCGGACAAATGATGCTGGAAAGCGGCCTGGAAGGCCAGCGGGCATTAGCAGAAAGTATAGACCCACGCCTTACAGCTTTACAATGGTTTAACAGGGAAATGAACCTTAATGCCATCGAAAATGCAAAAAAGCACAGTTTTATGGGGCTTTCCTGGTTTCATTACATCACCATGTTTTTGCTCACCGCGTTTGCAGTAACGATGGTTTGGATGTATTTCCACAAAATGAAACGTGCCAATGCACTTGTTGAAAAATTATCGGGCAATCCAAAAGAGGATGTACCACCACCAGGTTCGGATAAATCAGGTGCAGCATCTGCCGCAGATAAACCGGGCACTATTCCGACTGCTTCCCCTGCTGATAAAGCCGGAGCACCACCTGCTGTAAATCCCGATAGTGCACCATCAAAACCAAATTCATGGACAGGTACTTTGCTTGTTGCAGAAATTTTTTTAGAAACGCCCAATGTAAAAACTTTCCGCCTTACAGAACCAGGAGGTAAAAAAATCCCCTTTAATTTCCTGCCCGGCCAGTTCATTACAGTAACCATTAATCCAGCGGGTGTACCTGTAAAACGTTCGTATACGATTGCTTCCTCGCCCACACATACAGAATATTGCGAAATAACGGTTAAGCACGAAGAGAAGGGAACGGTTTCGCATTATATGCACAACGAAGTTCATATTGGAGAATTAATGCAGTTTACCGGGCCCTCTGGCAAATTCACTTTTACAGAAACACATGCAGACAGCGCTGTATTCATTGGTGGTGGCGTAGGATTAACGCCAATGATGAGTGCCGTCCGTTATTTGACAGACCGCTCCTGGAAAGGTGAAATTTATTTTTTCTTTACATGTAAGAATGAAAGCAGTATTATTTTTCGAGAAGAACTATTATACCTGCAAAAACGCTACTCTAATTTACATGTGTTTTTTGTACTTAGCCAACAACAAGGCGAGGCCGGGGTTGACTTTATCCCCGGTCATATTACTAAAGAAATAATAACAGAACGAGTGCCGGATATTATATCCCGTATGATTCACATTTGCGGGCCAAAACCCATGATGGATGCGGTAAAATTGATGATGGATGCGTTAAAAGTGCCTAAGGAAAATGTGATGGTAGAGGTATTTGCCGGCCCGCCACCAGCAGCTAAAACGCCGATACAACCAACTGGTGCTCCTGTAAAACCACCAGAGGGAAGTGAAGCAGCGCAGCCAGCTGCCACACCTGAAGAAGGAAAAGCTGCGGTGTCCCAGAATAAAGAACCTGCTTCACCTGAGCAAGATAAGGGTGGGGTGGTCACGTTTGTCAAATCAAATAAAACAGCAGTACTTACAGCGGATAAGTCGGTACTCGAAGCATCGGAAGAGGCCGGCGCTAACATCGATTATTCCTGCCGCGTTGGAACATGCGGTGTGTGCAAAATAAAGTTGATTTCAGGTATGGTGACCATGGCCGTAGAAGATGCATTGACAGAGGAGGATAAGGCGGAAAATATAATTTTGGCTTGTCAGGCAAAGGCAACCGAAGCTGTTTCAGTTGATGCTTAAATTTTTACGAAAGGAATACATAAATGAAACGGGAACGCACCATCATGGTCTCCATGCTTATACTACAACTTATTTTGTGGTTAGGCTTTTTGGTGCATCAGTCTCCACGGTTTGCAGGTAGCCTTACCGGTGGCATACTGGCAATTACAGCCGCTTTGCTGATGATTGTGCCGCCTCTTTTATATTCAGCCACCAAACGGATACCTTTTTTTAAAGAAAAAATTACAAAGCGTATTTCAATGGGCACATTACTTACCTGGCATGTTTATACAAGCATCGTTGGTGCCATTCTTGCTATACTCCACACGGGCCACCGATTCGAAAGCAATCTTGGTATATGGCTTACCGTAATGATGATGCTTACGGTATTAAGTGGTTTTACAGGAAGGTATTTTCTTAGTTATTCATCAAAAGAAGTCAATGAGAAACAAGCTGAACTCAACCTTTTGGCTACGCAATACAACCAGTTAATTAATGAGATAGGTAAGCAACCAGAATCAGGGGCGAGTCATGTTGTCTCCAATAATTTGATAAGCCGTGCCTTCAACAGCTTTGTAGGCACTCAGGGTATTGCTACAGATCCTAAATCCCTGCTATCGCACCGGGCTTTGCTTTTGACTGAGTCCATTGCGGATCTTGAATATGCTATTAAAACACACGAATTACTAAAACGAAGAACAGCCCGATGGTTAAAAATCCATATCATCACATCTTCTGCGTTTTATATTTTACTGATACTGCATATTTGGTCAGCCATTTATTTTGGGTTAAGATATCTTAGATGAAAAAATTAATTGGCATACTTATTCTTATATTTTACATAGCGGTAGTTTCTCACTACGGTAATTTTGATTTTACAGAAAAAAATAGCTGGCAAGCACAAGCAAGTCCAGGTAAATTGTCTTCTGCCCATGAAATGCTTTCAGCCAATTGTGCAACCTGCCACACGGCTACAATGGGTGTCGACAATGCAAAATGTATCACCTGCCATGGCGATAACAAGGCCTTACTAGAGCGGCAGCCCACTGCTTTTCACGGTGTGATCGGCAATTGTTCCTCCTGTCATATTGAACACCAGGGCCCAGATGCGAATTTGCGGGTGATGGACCACGAGGCAATGGCGCTTCTTGGTGAAAAAATAATTGGCGATGAAAAAAAATCTTTTCAGTTAGATGAATCAATCATACCGGCTGACCACCCGCTGGTTTCAGATCAGATTGCAAAACTTAATTGTGCCACCTGCCACGGCACAAAAGATAAGCATCTTGGTTTGATGGGCAATAATTGTGCATCCTGCCATGCCGCTACCCAGTGGACAATTCCTGAGTTCCAGCATCCGTCGGTACTTTCTATTAATTGTTCCCAATGCCACCAGGCTCCGCCGAGCCACTATATGATGCACTTCGAAATGGTTTCTAAAAAGGTTGCCGCCCGAAGTGATGAAAAAGGGAACGGTTGTTGCGAAGCTGTTTTAGTTAATCAATGTTATTCTTGCCATAAAACAACTTCATGGAATGATATCCAGGGAGTGGGTTTTTATAAACACCATTAAAACACATTGAATAAGCATCTGCTATACTTCATCAAACCAATGAAATGAAAATAATCGACTATAGTCAAATGCTAATCGATGGCCAATGCTATCTGAGCTTTATGGCGCTGTGGATGCGCCAATGCTAGGAAAAAGCCTAATGTAAAAAGCGGTATTGAAAAAATCGAAGGCACCATTGGTAAGCCCTGAAATTGCTGCTGCTATTTTGCTTTTTAGCATCAAATAAGCAAGCTTTATCAATGGCACTGTTCTGGTGGTAGATGGAGGAAGGGTGCAGGTATATAATCAATAGCAAAGGTCTGTTTAATAACAACCTTAGTTTACAATGAACAAAGCACTTTCGCTGTAACCGTGACTTGTATCCGTTCTCTCATTTTTATATCAGTAAATTATGCAACTTAAACCCAAAGGTATGTAAGATTATTCGTATCAATAAGAGGAACTTTGCTATGAAGGGAAAACCACTTATGAGGATTGATTAAATACATAGGTATGGATACCGGGTTGTAAAAAAATAAAATTGAGGATTGTCATTTCCAAACATGACCACTATCATAAAGCGCTGAAAGAAGAGGTTCTACTTTTAATCAAATTTAAATAGCTTGTTTTGAAGTGGTTACAATAACTGCTTCCATCTATTCCGTTTAAAGACTTCTCATAGTTAATCTTCTAATTTTAAAAACAAAAAAATGTATAACAGCGGTTATCAGTTCGTGGGAATGCACTTTATATGGTGGTTCATTTGGCTAGGATTAATTTTCTGGATTTTTGCTACGCCTTACAATATTCCAGGTCAGCGAAAAAAGAAAGATACTCCTCTTGACATTTTGCAGAAGCGTTTCGCTTCAGGACAAATAACAAAGGAAGAATACCAGGAGCATAAAAAAATTTTGCGGGTAGTTTAACCATATTAAATAACTGCAACAAATCTATCTGTTAAAGATAAATGATTTTCTTTTAAACCGGTAACCATCAGGTTTAGCTGTGGAAATGTATGAAGAAGCTACTGCCTTTCATTGCTGCCTTTTCTTTAAGTTCATGTGTAATATTTGCCCAAGAACACAGAATGGAGAAAATAGGCAAAAGGATTTGGTCTAAAATGATTTAAATGATAAACAGTTGTGAGCATATCCCTAATTGTGCTGACCGTTTCGGCATTTGTCTTCTTTACCGGCCTTTCTGTTATGGCAAAGCATAACTAGCCCCTAGTTTTTGCACAGTCTCACGGTGTTAAAAAATTGTTCTTCTGTGCGATTCAAAAAATGAATACGAGAAGGCAAAGAACTTGAAATATTAATCAAACTAAAAAGAAATAAACATGTCTATTCAAACAATTAATCCCACAACAAACCTTGCGCTCAAGACTTTTGAAGAAATGACAGAGGAGGCAGTGGATGCTGCTGTAGCACAAGCCTTAACAGCATTTGGCGACTGGAAAAGAACCACTTACGAGCAACGTGCCCGTTTATTGCACAAGGTAGCTGACTTGATGCGCGAAAAAAAAGAAGCATTGGCAACAACAATCACTTTGGAGATGGGCAAACTCATCTCCCAGGCGGAAGCTGAAATAGTTTTAAGTGCTGATATTTTTGATTACTACGCCGACAATGGTGCCGTCTTTCTCGCCGATAAAAATCTTAGCCCCGAACATGGAAAAGCGTTTATCCGCCACAGCCCAGTAGGTGTGCTGTTAGGTGTAGAACCGTGGAACTTTCCATATTACCAGGTGGCCCGTTTTGCCGCGCCTAACATAATGATAGGCAATACAGTGCTGGTAAAACATGCGTCCATCGTGCCTCAATGCGCCATCACCATAGAAGAATTGTTCAAAGAAGCGGGTGCCGCACCGGGCATTTATACCAACCTTTTGATATCAGGCAGCCGCGCTTCGGTATTAGTGCGCGATAAAAGAATTAAAGGGGTTTCCCTTACTGGCAGCGAGGAAGCGGGGGCAAGCGTAGCATCTGAAGCCGGCAAAAATTTAAAAAAATCTGTTCTTGAATTGGGGGGAAGCGACGCCTTTATCATATTGGAAGATGCCGATATTGAAAAGACAGTTGAATGGGCAGTTGTGGGTAGAATGAATAATAACGGGCAATGTTGTGTGGCATCTAAACGGTTTATTGCCGTAGAAGCTGTGGCCGACGAGTTCCTGGAACGATTCAAAAACCGGTTGTCTAATATAGTGGTCGGCGACCCAATGGACAAGACTACTGAATTAGGACCCCTGAGTAGTGAAGGCGCAGCAGTACAGTTAGCCGACCAGGTCAAGCGGGCTGTAGATGCAGGAGCAAAAGTATTGATAGGTGGCAAGCGTGTTGACCGCCCTGGCGCTTTTATGCAACCTACTATTCTCACCGATATTAAACCAGGCAATCCTGCATATCTGGAAGAGTTGTTTGGACCGGTTGCCTCTTTTTACCGCGTCAAAAATGAGCAGGCTGCTATTGACCTTGCTAATGACTCACCATTTGGTTTAGGCGGTTCTGTTTTCACGCAAGACATTGAACGAGGCCAGCGGGTGGCTGACCAGATTGATACCGGAATGGTTTTCATTAATCACCCTACATGGACACAAGCTGATTTGCCTTTTGGGGGCACCAAGCGTTCAGGTTACGGACGTGAGTTATCAGAGTTAGGTATTGATGAATTTGTAAACAAAAAACTTATTCGCACAAGCGAACTAACCGACCCTTTTTAATAATCTCTAAATAGCGCTGTTATTCATTTCAAAGCTATTTATTTCCTGCTGAATAGAACCATAAAAGTCCACGGGAGTGATATATGGATGCTTGACAGACAAACAAATGTCGGTGCTAAAAAATAAACAAGAAAACGACTTTTGTTCTTTTATTACAATTAGAGCAGAAGCTGATGCGGCTGAAAAAGAATTTTTTAAGTAGGATTTTTATGTACCAGGAAATGTCACTTTAATCATCGTTGCGTCGCACTCTTGTGCATTTTGTATAACAGGCAGCAATGAACATTTACCAGAGCGAACCAAATGACATTCAACGGTACGCAAAATCGCCAATGATGCTTTCCCATGTTGAATTTGAATAATGAAAATGTATGTGTGTTGTAGAAATGCTATCGCGATTAATTAAAATTCGAAAGAATTGGCAATTGTTTCTTTTAGCTGCCATGATAATAAATAACCAACAACTGTCTGCGCAAGCACTAAAAGCGACTAATCCGCCAATGTATTTTCTGAATACAGGAGTGTTTTTTTCACCCTCAATGGAGGATACTTATTTCAGTCCGGCATTGGATGTAGAAACGGGATTTTGGAAAATGAACAACAAGAATTTTTTTAGCTGGGGCGCTTCTGCTGAGGTTTGGCACTTTAGCAGTATAATGTATGGATTAAATAATCCAACCATAAAGAATAATACTGATGCTTTTATTAATCTGAATGGGATGTTTTATTATGATAACAAGATCATCACTCCATATGTGATGCCAACCTTTTCTTTTGTTTCAGATTTTAAAGATGTTGGTATTGCCGCAGGAATTGCCTTGGGGCTAACTCACAAAACAAGCAAAAGGTTAGAAACCTTCATACAAGCGAAATCAATCAGATTTTCTAAACCACTCAATTATCTGAACATGAATTTTATTATGATTGGACTATCTTTAAAATTATCAGAATGAATTATACGGCGAACACCAGGGCATTGTTTAAAGAGAGTAATGAATATTAATTTTTTCTATAACAAATTCTGGAACCACGGTCCGGCGAGAAATTTTTGGAAGTTGGACCGGGTCCCGGCATTCAGGCGCTGCCCTGTAGCGGAGGCTTTGCTACCGGGAGGTACACTCGATGTTCTGGATATACAGCGGAAGATGCTGATGCACTTGACCACCTGGCAACAAAAAGGCACGTTATCAACATACGGGCAAAGTTTGGAGATGCGCAAAATACCGCTTTATCAGGATGCCGTATTTAATGCTGTGTACATGATAGGAACCCTCGGGGAAATTCCGGATCAGCCCGTGCGCTGATGGGTTTCTCCGGCTACTAAAACCGGACGGGCGACTTTATAACAAGCGAAGTTATTATTGACACGGATTTTATATCTCTTGCTGCCTCTAAAAAAGAAGGCATGTGAGGCGAGCTTTGCGTATGAGCGGAGTAGCGACCAACCATTTCTTATTTCACAAGATTTAGGCGAAAAGACAGAGGTACTTTAATGCCACGAGACAATATGAAATTCATTTATATGAGCCCGGCCTTATTGCTGCCATGAAGCAGCCATTGCATCGCACTCTTGTACAGAAGGTTCAACCACTCACCATTGCAAAGCATTACTAAGCAAACTGATGTATGAATAGAAACAGGCTTATCAAAGATTTAAGCTATGAGTTAGTTGTGAGCTTACGTGAGGGGATTGTGTCTTAGCCCCCTAAATGGTTGGACAAAATTGTAAAAACAGTTTAGTCCATTTAATTTAGGAATCATGAGTAAACAACGGCGAACATTCAGTGCAGAAGACCGGTACTCGATCGTACAGGAATCTCTTCGGAGCGGACCTTCCGAGGTTAGCAGAAAGTATAGCTTATCACCATCTCTTTTGAGGAGGTGGAAGGAAAAATATTTGGCAAGCGGCAAGGACGGCCTTCGGGATTCTTATCCACGAGTTGATCCGCAAGTACGTATCTTAGAAGAAGAAAACGAACGCCTGAAGCGCATAGTAGCCAAGCAAGCTCTCGAACTAGAGGTAAAAAGTGAACTGCTAAAAAAAACTCCTATCGGACCCAGGAAAAGATAGCCGTCATGACTCAATACCAGCAATCTACAACGCGAAAGGAGCTGTGCCGGTGGTTAGAACTTCCCCGTAGTGTGACTTACTACAAACGTCGGCAAGGTAAACCGGGGGCAAAACCTAGTCAAGTAACGATGACAATCGACGGAGTTTTGGTACCAAACGAAGATGTGACCTTACGTATTCGACAACTTCTTGATACTGAATTCAATGCATTTGGCTATGAATATATTACACATGAACTGAAAAAAGAATATATAATCAACAAGAAGAAGGTATATCGCTTAATGCTTGCCAACGATCTGCTATTAGGAAAGATGATTCGACCAGCTGGAAAGCGGGATTTTGTTCAGTTTCGACGAATTGAAGCCACAAAACCCTTGGAATATCTCTGCTGGGATATTAAGTATATCTGGATCCATGGTGAGCGACGCAATTACTATCTCCTGTGTATTTTAGATGTATACACTCGTAAAATCATCGATTGGGTGCTTCAGAGCAGCATTCGACAACTGGATTTGATAAATTTGCTAAGGCGAGTGAATAGTTTTCACCAATTGCAGGGCGTCGTTTTGCGAAATGATAACGGGAGCCAATTCATTGCTCACAAAGTGCGTAATTTTTTAAAAAATTCAGAAGTCCGGCAGGAATTTACGCATGTAGCAACACCGGAAGAAAACTCCTATATCGAGGCATTTCACAGTATTTTGGAGCGTGAAGTAATTGAACGGAATGAATTCGCCAGTTACTACGAAGCAAAGGAAACAATCCAGCGCTTCATCAAGCATTATAATGAGCGTAGGTTACACCGTTCCATTGGCTTCACCACACCCCAACAAAAATGGGAAGAAGCCATGCCAAACGCCTTAACCATGCTTGAAGAAATGTCCAACTAATAAGGGGTCAAGACAATTGCTTCATAAGTTTTTGAAACAAGTTCGTTTGAAAATGATGAGAAAAGCGGTGCAAGTACAAGTGAGTGACACAACGATGTTTAATTGAAAAACAAATGACTGACCCAGAAGTTCAGGTAAACAAAATAGGTTCAACTTTGCAAAAATTTATCAGGCTTGAAGGGTAAATGAAGTAGCAATAAGGCAACTGGTAACAACAACATAAAGGTTACACAATGAAAAAGATACTTTTAATAGCCGCAGTAATGACAATCTATTCTGCTACATTTTCGCAGGATATGAAAGGTATGGACATGCCAAAACCTCAGGAAAAAGGAAGTGATAACATGGATGGTATGAACATGCCAAAAACAGCAACATTAAAAGTTCCCGGTAAAGCCGTAGCCTACTATCTTGATGTTACCGATACGCTTGTAACTTTTGCAAAAGGAAAATTAAAACCCGCCATTGCCATTAACGGCACCATACCTGCACCTACGTTATATTTTACTAAAGGCGATACGGCTATTATTCATGTTCGAAATTTGATGAAAGAGGAAACATCTATTCACTGGCATGGCTTGCTTTTGCCCAACGAGGCAGACGGCGTTCCTTATCTGACTACTCCACCGATTGAGCCAGGCAGTACCTATACATTTTCGTTTCCTGTTATTCAAAACGGCACGTACTGGTATCATTCGCACACTGCGCTTCAGGAGCAGGTAGGTCTTTATGGAGGTATCGTTATCTATCCCGCAGACAAGATGGCTCAAAAAGAAAAAGTGATTTTGTTCTCTGACTGGACTAACGAAGACATGTCAACCGTTGTGCGTTCGCTGAAGGCGGGTTACGAATGGTATGGCATTAAAAGAAACTCCGTGCAAAGCTGGGGTGAAGCATTGGTAAAAGGATACTTAGGCGATAAGGCAAAACAAGAATGGGGACGCATGCCGCCGATGGATGTATCCGATGTGTATTACAACGCCTTTCTTGCCAACGGACGGCAATCAAGCGAGTACCCGGAATTTAAACCGGGCGAAACAATTTTACTAAGGCTTATCAATGGCGCTGCCGGTTCTTATTTTAACATACAATTTGCTGGTGGCCCAATGACAGTCGTTGCTGCGGATGGTATTGATGTAAGGCCAGTAAAAATTGATAAGATTGATTTTCCTATTGCTGAAACGTATGATGTGCTCATTACCATTCCTGCGGAAGGCGCTTATGAATTAAGGGCTACGGCTGCTGATATTTCAGGCTATAGTTCGGTTTATTTTGGAAGTGGTAAAAAGGTGGCTGCACCCAACATTCCTGCGCTGGATTATTTTGCTATGTTAAGGGAAAGAAACAAAATGGATATGGCTGGTTCTGGTAAAAAAGGAACCTCCATGGAAGGCATGGACATGGGCAATGAAGATAAAAAAAGTAGCTCAGTGCCCGGCATGGATATGAGGAAGAAAGAGGACGAGGTAACGAAAATGGATGGTATGGATATGGGCTCAAAAAAAGAAGCTACTGCTGCAACGGAAAAATCAGACATGGCTGGCATGAAGATGGACAACGGTAAAAGTGCTGGCACGCTTACTTACGATATGCTGCGCTCCATACAGCCAACTGCATTTGATGAAAATCTATCAGTACGTACGGTTCCCTTAACGCTTACCGGCAACATGATACGCTACATCTGGTCGTTTGATGATAAGCCTCTTTCTAAATCCGATAACATCATGATAAAAAAGGGTGAGGTAGTGAGGTTCAAAATGTTTAACAACACGATGATGCGGCATCCAATGCACCTGCACGGGCACTTCTTCCGTTTAATAAATGCACAGGGCGATTACTCACCACTCAAGCACACGTTCGATATACAACCGATGGAAACAGTCACCATCGAGTTTTTAGCCAATGAAGAAAAAGACTGGTTCTTTCATTGTCATATTTTATATCATTTGGTTGCCGGCATGGCTCGCATTGTAAGCTACGAAGGCTCGGAGCAAAATGAGTTTGCAAAAACCGGTTACAAAGAGCTGAAAAAAGAAGACAATGCAATTTACAAGTGGGGCGATTTAAATGTGCTGTCCAATGGGGCCTTTCTCGAAAGCTTTGTATCCAATAATAAAACCCAGTTTCGTTTTGAAGGGCGGGTAAACTGGAAGGGTAATTTCGAAACGGAAGCCCACTTGTTGCGATTTATTGACAAACAGGATTATTTCGCCGCTTTTATAGGCTATGATTATCGTAGGAATAAAGAAGTGATCACAGATCCAAAAGACAAATTGAATACAAAAGACAACCGTAGGCAATTTGAAGTCGGCTTAATATATCTCTTGCCCTTTTTTGTTGAAGCCGAAGTCCGGGCAGATCCGACGGGCCGCTTCCGGGCACAGTTGCAACGAAGGGATATGCCCATTACTACAAGAATATTTTTTGATGGTAAGATAAATACTGACAAAGAATATTTAATGGGGCTCCGGTATTTTTTCAGCCGCACATTTTCAATCAGTGCTTTGTATGATAGTGATTACGGAATTGGTGCGGGTATAAGCATTCGTTATTAATCAAGAAATAATGAAAATAGTACGTAATCTCCGCGTTAATGTTGGCAGCTATTTTTTTCAGGCTAAGACATTACTTTGTGCTGCATTGGAAATGATAATAATTAATGTTGGTGAACCCGTTGGGTGAAACTAAGTAATCTGAATTTTAATATTGTTGATGTTCCTTTTGAACAAGTATTTGTTGATATATTGAATCGAAGTCAAGGCCGTGATTTTGGCCAGAACTCTGGTCTTAAATCCTTCAAAACTCTTGGCATAATTTCTTCTGATCATAAACTGATCACAGAGTTGTGAAAAGAGGGTCTCAATTCTTTTTCTAGTTTTACGAAAAACAAAAGGCTGCTTTTTGTAGTTTTTCTGATTAGTTCTCATTGGAGTCTTCAAACGAATATTAACTGATTGAAAAAGGTCCAATTGTTGCTGGCTTGAAATATACCCCTTATCTCCAAGTAGCACCATATCAGATAGTTGAGATTTGACATCTTTCAGGTAAGCGATGTCATGAACGTTTGCCTTTGTTATGTCAATTGCACTAAAAACACCCGTCACTGTGCAGATACCGTGTAATTTATATCCGTAAAACCAAGAGTTTTGGGATGCGCAATAACCTTTTTCTGGTGCTGTTTCGAACGTTTCCTTACAAATTTTAGCCCTTTTGCTTCTAGCCATTTTACAAATTTCAAGCGGCATTGAATCGACAACAAAGTAGTCTTCAAATTCTACAAAACTGCGACTTAGATTGCTCCTGATCCGTTCAGTCAGGCCAAATAATTTACGTCTACGTTTATTAAATTGACTTCTTTCGAGAATGTTTTCGATGGAACCTTCTGGAATCATTTGGAACAATAGATTTTCACTGTCGAGTGACATATACTCAGCCGTAAGACTCAATGCAATAACTTGAAACTCAGTCATCTTAGGTCTTCTTCCCACTTTTTTTGTATCCAGTGAAATGTTTAAGGACTCAATAGTTTTAAGAATTCTATTTTTACTATTTTGACATGCATATTGGGGTTTGTTTGGTGACTTTAATCTACTGAATTTCAGCATATTAACCCAATATGCACTTTTCTTTTTCTTACTATTTTATTTCACCCAACGGGTTTGGTGATAATACTTTTACTGTCCATTTCATATAGCCAAGTAGGGCATTAAGGCTTTGTCCTAGATGCTCCGCATATAAATTGAAAATATCTCACCAATAATCCTAAGCAAGAGAGCCTTGTTGTTGCTCCAAATTAATAATATTATTGCTTAAAAGTCCTTATCCTGGTGGCATTTGAACTAATTAATGATTAAGCCCAATCTGAGTAATATACTTGTCGTTAGCTTATACAAGGATGAACATTGTTTCAAAAATAAGTTGAAAAACCAAACTGGAACCCAGCAGTCTGGGAAGCTGGGTTTCTTAATAAATCAGTACGTCTTTCATAACGGTAATTGGCCCGGACTACGGTCTGTGCGGATGGCCTGAAGCTGATCGCTGGCACGAGGGCATACACATGATCAGCTATCCTGAGCCCCAGCTCCTGAAAATTTCCAACATTGTAGTCTGCATATTCCAGGCGCAGGGCAATGTTGAGCACACTTTCAGACCAGCCAAGCATTTTGCCTTTTTTTATTGGCTGGACAATATCTAAAAACCCACCTTGCTGGCGGCTGCCAAATTGCTGGATGTACGTATCGGGGACATCTACATAAGCCCAAACCCATTCTCCATTCAGGTAAGTGTCTTTTAGAATAGTCGAATTGATATCCAGGGCAATAAAGTTAAGGGGCCTTTTTTTATCAAGGACAAGACCATCATCCCTAAACTTGTTATACACACCTCCCATCCAGGATACTCCTATCTCAGCGATTTTTCTGTGTTTAATCGCCATTTTTAAAGTTTTCAAAGGCACACCATTAAAGCTTTCCTCAAAGCGTTCCCTATTGGCTTTGCTGGCAGGGAACCATGTCCGGTTCTGATTGTTATTAATGATTTTGTCGTCAAAACCATTTGAAAGGTAGGCTTCATAAGCCCACACCCAATTCTTTTTGGAGTACTTGCCAAACAGCCCAAAGCCTACATTACTCCAAGTACTAGGAATAATGGTTGTCGATGAAATTGGCCTGCTTACAAATTCCCATTTCGGACCATCATGGTTTTGATTAAAAGAGCCGATCGGGTTCATGATCACGCCGCCCCGCAGGTTAAACAGCGGATTGAATTCCAGGTCGAGCGCAGCAAATTCGATATTGATTTCCCGGCCACCTTCTTCAAACTCTATTTCTGTCATAAACTTGATCCGCTGCCGGATACTCGCCGACATGAACATAGTTAGCCGTGGTAATTGAAAAGAGAGGCCTTCACTGATCCCATCTGTACTAAAATAGCTGCTATTGGCTTCCAGGTACCCGCCCAGGGAAACAGGGAGCTTTCCCATCTGCAAAAAAGGCCGGTTATAGACGGCGTCCATATTGAGCTTCAATTTGCTGGAATCCTGCTTGACTCGGGTAAAGAAAAAGCTCGTATCGGTTTGTCCGTAAAGGGCCGGGCCAAAGATGGTCAGCATGAAGAGTAGTAATAGTTTCTTCATGCGAGTTCAATGAAGATGGTAGTCTGATCACTGCGCACATTGAACCTGCGCAAATCCTCTTTTGCCGGGCCTTTGGTTACTTTTCCCGAGCGGTCGTATTCACTTCCATGTGCAGAGCATGACAAAGAGTCGCCATGGACACTGACCTCATTGCCCTGATGGCTGCATTTAAGCCAAACCGCCGTGTATTTGTTATTACCATCGTCATATACAGCCACAGGAAATTTAAGGTTGTCAACATTGACAACCACAACCTGGCGGGCTATTTTCTCCCCTGACTTTTTGGTCTCAAAAAAAGAGTCCTTTGGAAAAGAAATGGTCTTATCTGAAACGGCACCCTGAACCGAATAAACGCTGGCGCATCCTGATAGTGAAAGGGTAGCTGATGATAGTCCAAGGCACGAAATACCACACGCTTTGATGAATTGCTTTCTGTCCATTTATAGAGATTTTAAAAACTTTATGAGATCTGCCTGCTCGCTTTGAGCCAATTGTTTGAAACGGTTTTTACTGCCAGTAGCTTCGCCTCCGTGCATTTCTATGGCCTGCTCAATACTTCTTGCCCGGCCATCATGCATCAGAAAATACTGTCCGCCCTGAGAATTAGGCGATAAACCAAGGCCCCAAAGTGGTGGTGTTCTCCATTCGGAAGTTTTTGCGCTGCCTTCGGTGTAACCGTCATCAAGTCCGCCGCCCATCTCATGAAGCAGCAGGTCGGTATAAGCATGAAAGGTTTTGTTTGAAAGGGCGAAAATCTGGGAAGGACCCGTTTTTAAGGTCTGCTTATGGCAGCTCTCGCAACCCAGTTCTATAAACGTTTGCTTCCCTTGCTTGACCTGCGGATCATTTTGGTCCCTTTGGATAGGTGCCTTCAAGGTTTGCAGATAAAAAACTACATTGTTAATGGTAAGGGTTGAAATTTCCGGATCGATTTCAAGACCCGAATAAACATCAAAAGGGGCAAAAGAGGAACTGATACCAATGTCCTGGCTGTAAGCATTCACGGTTTGGTGCAGTAAACTGTATGCAGCAGCTTTCTTACCAAATCGATGTATATACCTGCCATTTTTGGGGACTGCATTTGGCAATGGGTTCAAAAAAGATGGCAGGTCGCCGTAATTTGGCACCCCTGATATTCCATCCTTATCCGCATCAGATGGATCAGCCATTGCCAGGATATCCGCATCGGTAACCATCTCGATAAAGCCAAGCCCTGTATTGGCAGGGGGCGTAAAGCGGGAAAATGTTGCCCCTGCCGGAATACTTTCTGGTGTATATCCTGGGATAGCCCGGTTCTGCAACTGCGGCCCACCCAGGTGCAGGAATTTATTGCCTGTATCATCGCTTTGTCCGAACCTGGTCAGGGTTGTAAACAAAGTGCCTTTGCCATCACCTGCATGGCAGCTTCCGCAGCTGGTGGCAACAAAGACAGAACCAAGGCCTGTTTCGCTAGTGAAAATTTCGTCATTAAAGGCCACGTCACCTGCTAAAAACCGAGTCTTTTCCGCAGATGTAAGCCCTTCAATGGGACCATCCAGAATTTGATCGTCTGCCGGAACCCTGGGCGTAATACGCTCACAGGATATAATTAAAATGGCTTCAAGAAGGATTGTAAAAATAAGTAACCGGCTATTCATTTAGATTATTCTTAACAATATTTTAGATAAGCCTAAAATTTATATAAAGGTAGTTTAAATTTTTACAAAGCAAATATTGGGCATAAAAAAAACCTTCGGATGTAGCCGAAGGTTTTCTATTGCATCTGAGCAGGTTAGATCTTTTTACCTTGAATGCGGAAGGCGTTCAGGATCGCCAGCAGCGCTACCCCTACGTCAGCAAAGACAGCTTCCCATAATGTAGCAATGCCTTCTGCACCCAAAAGAAGTACAACTGCTTTCACAGACATGGCAAGGATAATATTTTGCCAGACGATTGAGCGGGTAATTTTTCCTGCCCTGATTGCCGAAACGATCCTGGACGGCTGGTCATTTTGGATGACTACATCGGCAGTTTCTATCGTGGCATCCGAACCCAGTCCGCCCATGGCAATGCCTGCATCAGCGAGTGCGACAACCGGCGCGTCATTGACACCATCCCCGACAAAGGCCAGATGTCTGCCGGCATCTTTAAAGCCCTGCACTTTTTCAACCTTCCCTTCTGGCAACAGGTCCCCATACGCTTCATCAATCCCTAGCTCTTTTGCCACTTTCTGGGCAACTACTGATTTGTCCCCCGAGAGCATCACGGTCTTGATTCCCAGGGCATGCATATCTTTGATAGCCTGGGGGGCATCCTCTTTTATCTCGTCGGCAATCGTGATGTAACCGGCATACTTGCCATCGACGGCGACAACAACAATGGTTTCCTGGATATCCTTGATATCACCCGGATAGGAAATTGAAAATTTATCCAGAAGTTTTAAATTACCGGCAAGCAGCGCTTTGCCTGCCACTTTCCCCTTCAAGCCATGCCCTGATATTTCTTCTACTTCGGTGGGATCTTCCGATTTTTTGTCCTGCTGGTATTCAATCACTGCCCTTGCCACCGGGTGTGTGGAAGCGCTTTCCAGCGATGCCGTCAGGTAAAGGAATTCTTCTTTTTCCATATCAGTGACAACCTGCTGTACTTTAAATACCCCCTTGGTAAGTGTGCCCGTCTTGTCCATGACAATGGTATCGACCTTGGTCATCACATCCAGGAAGTTAGAACCTTTAAAAAGGATACCGTTACGGGAAGCCAGACCAATACCTCCAAAGTAACCCAGGGGAATAGATATGGTCAGTGCACAAGGGCAGGAAATAACAAGGAAAACCATCCCACGGTAAAGCCATTGATTAAACACATAATCGTCTACAAAAAAGTATGGCAGCACTGTAATGGCCAGGGCCAAAAAGAAGACAATCGGTGTATATATTTTGGCAAACTTGCTGATAAACAGCTGGGTCGGGGCTTTTCTGGCCGTCGCATCCTGCACCATTTCCAAAATCCTGGAAAGCTTTGAATCTTTGAAAGCCGTTGTCACTTTCAGCTCGATAGGCCTATCCAGGTTGATCATACCGGCCAGGACTACACTGCCTTTTTCTTTGGTATCCGGCTTGGACTCACCTGTTAATGCAGCTGTGTTAAAACTGGCCGAATCGGTCAGCAGCTCACTGTCCAGGGCGACTTTCTCCCCTGGCTTAACCATGATAATATCACCAATTGCCGCATCGGAGGGGTTAATGACCTTATTGCCTTCACTTCTCTTAACGGTCACTTTGTCGGGGCGCACGTCCAACAGCGCTTTAATAGAGCGTTTAGACCGGTTGACTGCCAAATCCTGAAAGAGCTCGCCCAGCTCGTAAAAAATCATGACAGCAACCCCTTCGGCAAATTCACCGATATAAAATGCGCCCAGTGTTGCCGTTGTCATGAGCGTGAACTCATTAAAAAAATCGGCTCTTTTGACGCGTCTGAATGCAATTTGCAGTGTCTTGTGGCCAGCCAGGATATAGGCAATGACCATCAATCCAATCTCGACGGGCTTAGCAACAGGGACTTTAAAGCCTTTGCTTAGAAGAATAAAGCCTAGCAGGATCAAAAGGCTAAGCCATAATGCCCACCTGCTTTTGATCAGGCTTTCGCTTCCTGCTTGCCCGCCATGATCATGCCCGTCCCCTTCACTATGACCTGTATCATCATCATCATGCTCTTCTCCTTCGGCATGGTCATGGCCTTCGTGCTGCTGTTTGGTAGCCAGTGCGCCGACAACTGGGCCCTGCTTTTCAGGCTCTTTATTTTGGTTTTCTTCCATGATATTGCTGCTTTTAAATTTCTACAATAAAGTTTAATATGGCCAGGGCAATAAGTGTAAGCCCGGTAATGAGCTGCTCATAGTGTTCCAGCCAATGAATGTTTATGCTTTTAATCCCTTTCCTTCCCAGGCTTACCATCAGCATCATCCCTGAAAGGGTCAACACATTGTAAATAAGAACAATTGTCAAAACCGCATACCACCCAATTGCTCCGGCGTTCAAAAAATAGGCGTTGATCTCAAAGCAAGGTGAGAGAAACATCATCAGCATCAGCGACAACAGTATCCTTCGGTGGCTGCCGTATTTCAACAATTTTTCATCGATATGGCTATGTGCCTGATGGCGATAATGTTGCATGACAAACCACAGTCCCAGGAGCAGCAAAAACAAGGGTACAATCTTACTGGCAATAACACTTTGGTTCTCTGAGAGCTGAAAGCCAGCAAAGCTGACCATCAACCCAAAGATGGTTGTACTTAATGTATGCGCCGCCCCTGCCAAAAATGTAGTATTCAGGACCTGCCTTTTGCTCCACCCCATAGAGTTTCCGATCGTAACAAAAGGAAGCCAATGGCTGGGGATCAGTGCATGGATCAGGCTAAGTGCAATACTGCCAAGGATAATCTGGTTCATAGTTAGTGGCCTTCTTCTTCCTCTGAATTTTTAAGTTTCGATAAAAGGGCATATGCCCCTTTGAGAACAATCTTCGGGGCTTGGTCGTCAAATTCCTGCGGGAATTTTATTTGTGTGTACCCGTTTTCTGATACCCCTTTGCTTACCTGTACCATCTCAAAAGTCAGTCCCTCTGACTCTGCACCCTTTGAGGTACTGTCTGTGTGGGCACCTTCGGCACGCTGCACGAAAATGTATGATTCCCCTTCAAAATCAACGATAGCCTGGCTTGGAAGCGCAGTCACAGGGTTTGCACCGGTTTCGATCACTGCTTTTACAAAATTTTGTGGCAACAGGCCCTTATCATCTTTCTCCAGGTGACAATGCACGCGCACTGTGCGGTCTTCATTGATCTTCTGGTTGATCAGGTATACCTTGGCCAGGTACTCCTTGCCCGGGTTGTTGCTGACTGTAAAGCGCACCAGTTGGCCTAGTTTAATTTTGGGGATATCCTGCTCAAATATCGAAAGCTCGACATGCAAGTGGTCTGTGTCCACAATTTCAAACATCACATCGGTCGGGTTCACGTATTTTCCAAGGTTCACATTCACAGTCGTGACCGATCCGCTGATGGGTGAACGTATCACGGCGCTGTTGACAATGGTTCCCTTTTGTAAGACATTTAGGTTTATGCCAGCCGTAATAAGCCTTTCTTTTAAACCTGCCAACCGAGCTTTCTGTGTCTTTACCTCGGAGGTTGCTTGTTGCAATACTTTTTGGGCATTGATATTTTCCTTGCTCAACTCCAACTGACGGCTGTACTCCTGCTGGGCGTATTCCAGCTTACTTTCCGTTTCCAGGTAGTCTTGCTGGATCTGGATAAAATCAGGGTTTTCGATGGTTGCCAGTACCTGTCCTTTCTTAACCTGCATGCCCTGCAAAAGCTCGGTTTTTCTGACAAAGCCACCCAGCGGGGCTGAAATGCTCACCAGGTTTTGCGGCGGGATATCAATTACTCCGTTGGCAGTCACAACAGCACTCAGATTACGGGTACTGGCCGTGCCCAATTTGATAGCTGCCGTTTCATATTGCGCTTTGGTCAGCTCAACGACATTACTTTCTTCTCCTTCATGATGCTCTTCGTCTTGATGGGCTGGCTCCTGCTGCTTTTCTTCTTGCTTTTTACCGCAGGCCAAAATGCCTGTTAGAAGAAAGAAGACCACTAATATATTTTTCATTGTATACATCATTAGTAATGATTGATTGTTTTAAACCGGTCATTGCTGTCCGGAGACCAGAAATTCAATTTCGATGACCGATTGGTTATAACTGTCAAGCAGCTCCATATAAGTAGACCTGATATTTAAAGCTCTGGTCAGTGCCTGCGAAAACTCGACATAGCCAATCTCGCCCGCTTCATATGCCTTTGTGGCATTGCCTGCGATCACATTTGCTAAAACCAATGTTTTTTGTTCATATAAAACCAGGCTCTGATTTGCGCTCTGATAAGACTGGATAGCCTGCTGCAAATTGTTGCCTAACTGCAAGCGTGCAAGATCCACCTGGTTCTGCGCTAGTTTTTCATTAAGCTCGGATGCTTTAACGCGCGCCCTGGCTGCACCGCTGAATACAGGAATAGAAACACCTAGTTGAAAGCCCTGGAAACGCTTCCCTGCGCCATAAAAAACTTCTGTACCATTGATGTTTTGCCCGCCAATTAAAGACTGGTTAAAATATCCAATGCTAAAATCAGGCAACAGGCTGGTGCGTGAAACGGCAGTAGCCTGTTTCTCAATGGCGATTTGCTGGCTTAGGTACTGTAAATAGGGATTTGAATTAATCCCCGCAGTATCAAGTATCTGTCCAAGGTCACGTCTTACCAATGTGTCAGTCTGGGCTTCGACTGGCTGTGCGCTGTTAAGCAGCATTTGCAGCTGCTTTTGCAGGACTAGCAAACTGCCCCGGTTTTGAATAAGGCGGGCCTGGATTTCACCCTGCTCACTTTCGGCCACTGAATATTCGAGCTGACTTGTTTCGCCAGTTTTAAAGCGCAGGGCTGCTGCTTTTACAAACCGGTCCGCCCGCAAGCCTTCCCCTTGTAGCAACTGCTGCTGTTGTTTTAAGAGTACCTGCTGATAATAATTGCTTTTAATTTGCCGGATCAGCTCCGCCTGGGTTACTTCAAGCCTTGCTTGTGCGCCGTTAATTTGGGCAGACAACAACGCTTTCCTTTTGCTGGCCACCTTTGGGTGGGGCAATGTCTGCGAGATATTGAACTGGTTATCAAACCTGTTACTGTTATACTGCCCGCCCATCCAGGAGATATCCGTTTTTGCGATATCAGCAGAACTCCCAAGTAGCGCACGCTGATAATCGATCTGGTAAATTCCTGCTTTCACTTCCAGGTTTTTACTGGCCGCTTCACTAATTGCTGTTTCAAGAGAAATTTTGCGGCTTACATGCGTGGAATCTTGTGCCTGGACACCTGGAACAGAAAAGCTGCATACAGCAAAAACAAGCAGAAGTGCCCCGGCCTGTTTAGTGGCAGCACCACCAAAACGCTTTTCAACAATCAGGTAAAGCACCGGCAGTACCAATAGGGTTAAAAGCGTCGCAGAAACAAGCCCTCCGATGACCACAGTTGCAAGCGGGCGCTGGACTTCAGCGCCTGAGCTATTGGACAAAGCCATGGGCAAAAACCCGAGTGATGCCACAAGGGCTGTCATCAGTACTGGTCGCAAACGGGTTTCGGTTCCCTGAAATATGACCTTTTTCAAATCACTCATCCCTTCTTTTCTAAGCGAATTGAATTCGGCAATGAGCACGATACCATTTAATACGGCCACACCAAAAAGTGCGATAAAGCCGATGCCCGCCGATATACTGAAAGGCATTCCACGAAGTGAAAGGGCAAAGATGCCCCCGATTGCAGACAGCGGGATAGCCGTAAGGATCAAAAGGCTTTGGCGCAGTGAGTTAAATGTAAAATAGAGCAGCACAAAAATCAGCAGCAATGCAATTGGCACAGCAACACTTAAACGGGTGTTGGCCTCTTGCAAGTTTTGGAACTGGCCGCCATAAGTTGTGTAATAGCCCGTAGGAAGCTTTATCTGGCTATCAATTTTGGCTTGTAGCTCTTTTACAATACTTTCTACATCCCTGCCACGTACATTAAAAGCTACCGTTATCCGGCGCTTGGCGTCCTCCCTCTGGATTTGGTTTGCGCCTGTCTTCATCTCGACGGTAGCAATCTGGCTCAGTGGCACCTGCTCTCCATGTGATGTAGTAACAAACAACGCTTGTACGTCTTCCAGGGCCTGACGGTTTTCGCTTTTAAGCCTGACTACCAGATCATACCGCTTTTCGCCCTCATAAACCAGGCCAGCACTGCTACCGGCAAACCCGGTATTAATGGTGCGGTTGGCATCCTGGATGCTGATGCCAAACTGGGACATGCGGTCACGGTCAAAAGTAACGACAATCTGCGGCAGGCCACTTACTTCTTCCACATACAGGTCTTGGGCCCCTTCGACAGATGCCACCAGTTTTCCTATCTTGCCTGCCTGCTGGGCTAATACATCCAGGTCTTCCCCAAAAATCTTGATGGCCACGTCTTGTTTCACCCCTGAGATCAGCTCATTAAACCGCATCTGGATAGGCTGTTGAAAACCAAATGTTACGCCGGGAATGGATTCAGTTAGCAGCTGCTGCATTTTATCAGCAAGTTCTTCCCTGCCTTTCGCCTTTGTCCACATAGATTTTTCCTTTAATATAACCATCACATCACCGGCTTCTACCGGCATTGGGTCGGTCGGGATTTCGGAAGACCCAATTTTTCCAACCACTTCTATGACTTCATCCGGAAAGTTTTTACGGAGTAACCCAGCTGCTTTTTGTACCGCGTCGATAGATTCAGAAAGGGAACTGCCAGTCAATACACGCAGCTCTACGGCAAAATCACCTTCGTCGAGCTGCGGGATAAACTCACCGCCCATATTTAAAAACATCCAAAGGCTGACAGCGAAAAGTGCCAGTGCTGTCAAAACTACAATTAGTCGTCGCCGTAGGGCGAAGCCTAATGCAGGCAAATAAAGCCTGTGAAAAAAGGCTATGATGCGGTCTGAAATATTGGGCTTAAGCTCATTTTGTTTACTTAAAAACAAAGCTGAAACCATCGGCACGTAGGTCAGGGAAAGAATAAATGCGCCCAGGATCGCAAAGCTGACGGTCTGCGCCATTGGCCGGAACATTTTCCCTTCAATGCCCACAAGGGCAAGGATCGGCAGGTACACAATCAGGATAATGATTTCACCAAAGGCCGCTGAATTCCGGATTTTGGAGGCCGATTCATAAACCTCATTATCCATTTCCTGCTGCGAGAGCCGGTGTGTATATTTCTTGCCCATAATATGGTGCAGCGTGGCTTCCACAATGATAACAGCGCCATCTACGATCAAGCCGAAGTCAATCGCGCCAAGGCTCATCAGGTTGCCCGATACGCCGAACAGGTTCATCATACTGACGGCAAAAAGCATCGCCAGTGGGATCACCGAGGCGACCACGAGCCCGGCGCGCAGGTTGCCCAGCAAAAGTATCAGAACAAAAATGACAATAAGCGCCCCTTCGACCAGGTTTTTAGAAACAGTGCCAATGGCATTATTGACCAGTTTTGTGCGGTCCAAAAACGGCTCGATCACCACACCTTCCGGGAGCGTTTTACTGATCTGCTGGATTCTTTCTTTTACATTGCCGATCACTTTGGCTGCATTTGCGCCTTTCAGCATCAACACCAGCCCGCCAACCACTTCACCTTCATCATTGCGCGTCATTGCACCATAACGGACAGCACTGCCGTACTGGACAGTTGCGATATCACGGATCAGGACAGGCAGGCCGTTTGCAGTCTCTTTGACCTGGATACTTTCAATATCTTTCAGGTTTGCAATCAGCCCCTCGCTTCTGATAAAGTACGCATTGGGCTTTTTGTCGATGTAGGCCCCGCCCGTATTCTGGTTATTTCTTTCAAGGGCCGAAAAAATCTCGCTCATCGAGATTTGGGCACTTCTGAGCTTGAAAGGATCAATTGCGATTTCGTATTGTTTGAGAAATCCACCAAAACTGCTTACATCAGCAATCCCTTCGGTACCCAACAGCTGCCGTCTGACAATCCAGTCCTGGATACTTCTAAGCTCCATAGGCGGATACTTTTTCTCATATCCTTTTTTGGTGTGCAATACATACTGATAAATCTCGCCAAGACCGGTAGTAACTGGTGCTAGCTCGGGTGACCCTGCGCCAGGTGGTATCTGCTCCACCGCACTTTGCAGGCGCTCGGAAACTTGCTGCCGGGCCCAGTAAACGTCAATGTTGTCTTTGAAAACGATCGTCACAACTGAGAGCCCAAACCGCGACATGGAGCGGATTTCTTCCGTGCTCGGGATCGTTGCCATGGCTGTTTCAACCGGGAACGTTACAAGGCGCTCTACTTCCTGCGCGGCCAGCGAAGGACTGCTTGTGATGATCTGCACCTGGTTGTTGGTAATGTCGGGCACAGCATCAATGGGAAGCTGCGTGAGCGAATAGATCCCCCAGACGACAAGGGCCAGGGTAAATATGCCAACAACAAGCTTATTATGAATTGAAAAATGAATGACTTTATCTAACATCTGAACTTAGAATTTGTGTAGAATGAGCCTATAACCGTGACTTAAAAAGCCACAGCAATAAGGCAAACCATAAATGAATGGGTTACACTAAATCCTGGGAGGTTGCCAGATTGATGTCAGACCGCCGCCATCATTACGGTCGGTATAGGTAAAAGCCTTATCACTAAAAAAAGCAGTAGATGCTACTTCTGGCAAAGACATAACGGGATCTTGAAGCGTTATGCCGGCGCAGCATGCACAAATACAAAACGGGGAACAAAGGTCAACAATTCCCTGATCCTGGTGATCGGCATTGGCATTAATGGTGGCCTTAGTGGCCGGGTATGAGACACGCAATACTTCATCCTGGCAGGGAATGCAGGAAAGTATCACCGTGTAAAAAGCTAATATGTAAAGAGCTAATCTCATAATACTGCAAAATTAGCTCAATAAAACATGCAACAGGTAGTCAGAAACAAATAAGATCTAAACCATATTTGCAGTCTTGCATGCAAGCACCCAAAGCCATGAAAAGCAAAAAGGTCATTCCGCACATTACAAATCGTACAAAGCCGGTGAAGTCCCCGTACCGTTCATTGATGAAGGCATCAAAGCCCACTAAGCCATCTACCTTGCTAAGGATTCTTTATTTTCTGTTAGGAGCGTTCTTGGTGACAGCGATATTTTTAAAACTTAGCCACTATTTTATGGCGCATTAAAATGCGGCCATGTTTGTAATGATCAGTCAGTCAAAGCCGACCACTGCACCTACCTTCTTTGCCATTCACCAGGCTAAAATTTCTCTGTAGCAGGGAAAAGTACAGTTTAACGTGCTCTGTTTCAAAATGGCAAAACATTAAATCGTTGTTTTACAAGTACTTAATTAACAGTTTTAAGCCATTTTCAAATTACAAAAATACCACGGTTTAAATGAACTTGATACTGCACAATATTTCTATTAAAACAGGGCTAAATAATTTTAAAATTCACTTTCAGTTTACTGCTTGAGTATATTGCTGTGTAAAATTTAAAATTTTCAAAAAACAAATTGATGAGTGTCGTAAAATAGCACAAGCATTTCATTGCATCTATAACTAAGTTAGGATACATGTACAAAATGTCGTAACGCTGTAACGACATTTTGTATTATTCAACGCAAAGAGCCGAAACCAGCTTTCACATTCTCTTCAACCGCTCCCTTAACCCTTTCATATCCTCACTAATCTTCACATCTAAAATCTTCGCATAAATCATAGTCTGCTTTAAAGACCGATGCCCCAGCATCTTGGAAACTGTTTCAATCGGCACCTTATTACTAAGGGTCACCGTGGTAGCAAATGTATGCCGCGCGATATGAAAAGTCAGCGTCTTGGAAATCCCGCATAGAGTTGCAATCTCCTTCAAATAAGCATTCATTTTCTGATTACTCAGAACCGGCAGCACAACGCCAGCCGCACAACACTGCGGATGATCATTATACTTCCCAATAATTTCCAGCGCTGTATCTAGCAGCGGAATACGTGTAGGCGCATCCGTTTTCTGGCGAGTGGTATCAATCCAGGGCTCCCCATCCATGCCGACAACAATATCCGTCGTCTTCAATTGCTTTACATCTACGTATGCAAGGCCAGTATAGCAGCAGAATAAAAAGATATCCCGCACCTGGCTGATTCTTTCGACTTCAAATACTTTTTCAGTGAGCCTTTTTAACTCTTCCCTCGACAATGGATTCTTAACAACCTCCTTCTTCGTCAGCTTAAAACCTTGGAACGGATCCTTCTTCAACCATTTATTATTAACACAGATTAGCACAACCTTTTTCAAGTTACTCATGTACTTGATCGCTGAATTATGATTGCAACCTCGGGCACTCCTAAGCCAAAAGTTGAATTCTGTGATAAATTCAAAGTTCAGGTCTTTGATCGCCATGTCATCCTTCTTGTATTTCCATTTAATGAAAGAGGCGGTATGTTCTTTCGCGGTCTTATAGCGCTTTAAAGTGAGCGGTGCGAACTCCTGACCGACCAGCGCTTCCATCTGCTCATTATGGTGCGCAAAGACTTCGAGGATCATGCGGGTTTCATTGCTCTTTCCTAGCAATATGTTTTTTAGCCCTTCCGCAGAAATTTCCTTATCATCCTCTGTAAGAATTTTCTTGGCCTGGTAAACTTTGGCAGTGAGCATATCCAAATACGCATTGAGCGTCTTGGCATCTTCTTTGTTTCCGGCGAGGCGTCCGACTGATGAATTCCACCTTTCGGTATTCCATAACTTCTTGGTAGATAGTTCGGCGACCTTGCCGTCGACGGTAATTCGCAGATAGATGTAGCGAACTGTTCCTTTTTGATTTCTGACGGGCTTTAAATAGAAAAGCAGGCCGAATGTTTTTTCCAACATAACACAAGCATTTAAAAGTGGTTAAATATCGAATTACCACGCTTGCCAATCAAGATGTTTACGCCGTAAACATCTTGCTATCAATTTGTTATGCCGTTTCCAGTGAGTCTTTTTCTCAAAGTGAGTGAACTACACGAAAGACTCACTGGAAACATAGGAATTTTTGCATTTTTTGATATGATCTGAAAAACAAAAATGCCCGCAAATCATTGATTTACAGGCATTTTGTTTGGGCTTTGAATTATTTCAAGGGAGGGAGACGGGTCTCGAACCCGCGACCTCCAGAACCACAATCTGGCGCTCTAACCAACTGAGCTACAACCTCCGTTTTGAGGACACAAACTTATAAAAAGGTTTACAGCTTGCAATGACTTTATTCAAATATTTTTGCAAGCTGTAAGCCATGCTGTTCAGCTTTTAACGCTTACTTCGACGCAACGTAAAGAGCATCAGCAGCTTTCCAGTCTACTACGTTCCAGTATGCATCGATATAATCCGGCCGCTTGTTCTGGTATTTCAGATAATATGCATGCTCCCAAACATCCAGTCCGATTACCGGAGTGCCTTTTGCCTCTGCAGTATCCATTAATGGGTTATCCTGATTCGGTGTTGATGTAATGGCAAGTTCACCGCCCTCTTTCACAATTAACCATGCCCAGCCTGAACCAAAACGGCCGGTAGCCGCTTTTTTGAACTCGTCTTTAAATGCCGAAAATGAACCGAATTTGGAATCAATGGCTTTTGCCAGTTCACCCGTTGGCTCTCCGCCGCCGTTTGAAGAAAGGCTTTTCCAGAAAAAAGAATGGTTCCAGTGGCCGCCTCCGTTATTGCGAACCGGAGCTGGTGCCTTGCTGATGCCGGCAAGCAGTTCTTCTATGCTTTTACCTTCCAGCTCAGTGCCTGCTACCGCTGCATTCAGATTGGTAACATAAGCCTGATGATGACGGTCGTGATGTATTTCCATTGTCAATGCATCAATATGTGGCTCTAACGCATTGTTAGCATAAGGTAAGGGATCAAGTGTAAATGCCATTTCAGTGTAGTTTAATGATTGATAAAAATTATACGTAACAGTTGGCTAACAGCAGAAAAAACGTTTATGTTCTTAATTGCCTAAAAAATTTAAGCAGCAACTCCTGCGATTCCCCGGCAAGAATTCCGCGCGTCAGCATGGTTTTCGGATGCAGGATGTTCTCACGAAGTCTGGAGTAACCGCGTTTTTCATCCACGGCGCCAAATACTACTCTTTTCATCTGCGTCCAGTAAAGCGCCCCCGCGCACATGATGCAGGGTTCAAGTGTAACATACAATGTACATTCCTGCAGATACTTTCCGCCAAGATGATCCGAAGCGGCTGTAATCGCAAGCATTTCCGCATGGGCAGTTACGTCGTTGAGCTTTTCCGTCTGATTGTACCCTTTTCCGATGATGCGCTCTCCGATGACAACGATTGCGCCAACCGGAATCTCACCTTCTTCATACGCAAGCTCGGCCTGGCGCATCGCTTCGGCCATGAAAAAGTTGTCAAGAATGTCTGCCTGAATATTCATTTTAAAAATGGTCTGAACATGAAAACGGGACATTTATATCTTGCAACAAATGTCCCGTCCTGTTTTATAAAGAAACCTTTCAGCGTTTCATAATGCGTTTGACAGTGTTAAGATTGCCATTCTGGATGCGCAACAGATACAATCCTGAAGGAAAGCCTGAAAAATCCATTTCCGTTGTTTTTTGACTGACTTTTTTAAACATTCTGGAACGGCCGTTCAAATCTACAATTTCCACATTTGCTCCTTTTGCGGAAATGGTTCCGGAAACTTCCACGGTACACTGCGCTGCAATAATGGTAGGATAAACGTTAACCCAGTCTGCAGCAACAGGCGGTTCAATGCCTAATATCGGATCAACCTGGATTCTGGCCGAGCCGGCACCTTTTCCGGTTCCGCAGGCATTTGTAACCTTTGTTATGGTATAAAATGTCGTCGTTCTTGGCGAAACTTTAAAATTATAAGGCGTTCCTGCCGCAGTGATCAATGAATCTTTTGCTCCGTCATTCAGCGTAAATGTCCAGGGTGCACTGCCTGTAGTCTCAACTTTAAGGTTTGCACTTTGTCCGGCCAGAATGGACTGTGCTCCCGACAACGTGGCTACGGGCAGCGGGTTAGCTGTCAGGGTAATTGCACTTACATTCCCTTTTACGATAAAATCCTCATTGGCTGCCGAACTGATCACTCTTATAAAATAACGCCCGCCTGCGGTTGTATCAGGCAATGTCGCCGTTATGATACTGGAGGTAGCTACCGAAGGGATTGTGTAAAACCGGCTGTCGTCGTTAACCGTGGAAATCTGTACGCTGAATTTATTTTCTGCCGGAAACTCTCCCGATTGCTGAAACGGCACATTAAAGGTTTTTCCCGAACAAACGGTGGAAACAGAAGGATTTCCGGAGCTGATCGTCGGAACTTTTACCGTTACAAGCGCGCTTCCGATCGGAATTCCTTTTCCGCAGTCATTGGAAACTTCCGTGACCAGATAAGTGGTTGTTATACTCGGCTTTACGGTAATGGTGTGCGTAGCCTCGTCCGTAGTATCCGTTGTACCATTGGATAAAACGTAAGCCCAGGGACCGTCTCCTGTAAATCTCAGTGTGACTGATGCCGTCTGGCCCAGATCAATGCTTGCGCTTCCGGTAATGGTTGCAGAAGGCAATGGCTTGATATGAATCTTGATTTCTTCTTTCGGACTTTCACATCCGTTTGCACCGGTTTGTGTTACGTAAAATGAATAGTCCTGTACTTTTTCGGTAAATGGAGTAAACGGCACGCCCTGAAATTCGCCGCTGTTCGCTTCCCGATACCATTTCAAAACGGATCCGGTTGCATCCAGAACAGGCGCATTCTCGTTCTGGCAATAGGCAAGATACGTAGTTGTTTGCGGTTTGGGCGTCGTATTGATCTTTACATCAATTTTGGCCGGACTTCCTGTGCATCCTGCGAGCGTCTGCGCAACATAGTAAGAAGTAGTTCCACCTTTTTCTGTTGAAGGTACAGGCGCCGATTTCAGTTCCTTTTCTCCGGTCGGATCTGTTCCGTACCAGTTGAGTGTCGCCTTGGAAAGTGGCTTGGCCGTTAACGGCTTTGCTTGTACAAACTGGCAGTATTCAATAACAGACTTTTCAATTACGGGTGGAACCGGCAAGGCATTTACAACAACTCGCTGTATGGTTCTCTTGGCACTTTCACAACCTTTCGCGGTTTCCTGTGTTGCATAGAAAACATATTCGTCGGCTGCTTTCAGACTGACGGAAGGAGTTTCAATGTTTGAGCCGCCCGTCAGTGCAGTGTACCAGTTCACCTTGTTTCCGGTAGCCTGTTTGGTAGTAAAAGTATAATTCTTGGCCTTGCTGTCCTGACAAACCGAATCGGAAATTACAGGTAAATTGGCCGGTAAAGAATGAATGGTTATCGTGATCTTTCCTTTCAAAACCGGGCTTTCGCATTTGTTTGCCTCCGTTTGTGTAATGAAGTAAATGGTTTCGCCTGCATTCTCCGTGGAAGGAACCGGAGCTTTGGAAAGCTTGTTTCCATCTTCATCATACCAGTTGATATCTGTTCCATTCGCAACCAGCGCAGAAGGTTTTTCGCCGATGCAGTAATCATCTTTGGAAACCAGTTCCGGCACGGCCGACGCAGCTTTAACTATAACTTTAACTTCTGTTCTGGCACTTTCACAGCCATTTACCGACTGCGCCACGTAATACGATTCTGTTCCGGCAGCATCTGTTTCAGGAACAGGTGCTGCACTCAGCGGACTCGAACTTGTGGCACTTGTATACCACTTGAATGTGGCACCGCTTGCACCGATCGCATTCAGGACCAGTGCTTTTTCATTCTGGCAATAGATAATTTCCGTATCCGAAACAGGCTTTGCAGGTTGTGCATTTATTTTCAGCTCCGGACTTGCATTTCCGGTTACTGCAGGAGATTTGGTGATAACTCTTACTTTATAGGCAGTTCCTGCAGATGCAGTGGCGGGAATGTCCGCATTGAGCGGCGATTTGGTTCCGGTTCCCAGTTCCACAGGTGTTGCCGGAAAAACTCCTTTTGCATCCGAAAGCTGTACGATAAAAACGGTACCCGCAGCAAAAGTTCCTGTTGTCGTAAAAGGCACTGAAATATCACTTCCGGCACATATTGTAGCCGGACTTACGGCTCCGGTCGTAATGGTTTGAGCTATTGATGAAACTACCGCTGAAAGAATCGCAATGCAGGTAAAAAACCCTTTTCTAATAAATGTAATTTTCATGAAATTGTGTATCTATCTTTTCACTAACCTGTTTAACTGTAAAGTTAGAGATATTTTTTCAATACACTTCCAACCATTACGGGAGCTCGCTCTTCCTTTCTGTCAGTGAACTATAAACAATATCATGAATTTTTCTTCGGGTACGCTGCGTAGTAATACTTGTATTTTCAGCATCAGGATTGACACGATTGGAAAGAAACACAAACAGCAGATCTTCTTCCGGGTCCATCCAGACCATTGTGCCCGTAAATCCGGTATGTCCGAAGGAGTTCATGGAAGCCTGTGGAGACACATACGAACTGTTTCCGTCGCCCGGAGCCTTGTCCCAGCCCAGCCCGCGGTGATGCGATTCATCGTAAATCCTTGAAAAGAAAGGCACCGTTGCAGCTTCGTAATACCTTTTGCCGGCATAACTTCCTTTCCATAAATTCATCTGGAAAAGGACCGCCAGATCTCTTGCTGTACCAAACAAACCCGCATGTCCACTGACGCCGCCCACAATGGCCGCCATCTGATCATGTACGGTCCCCTGCAGTAACTGGCTGCGAAAACGATAATCCTGCTCGGTCGGCGCAATCTGTTTTTCTGAAAAACGATGCAATGGATTGAAGCCAAGATAAGCCAGTCCGAGCGGCTCGTAAATGTTGGAAGAAACAAAAATATCCAGCGGCTGTCCGCTTACTCTTTCCACAATCTTTTGCAGGGTCAGGAAGCCGAGGTCGCTGTAAAGATAGCCGTAACTGCCCGCTCTGTCCTTTCTGTTGTTCATCGGCGATTCCACAACCCATTTCCATACCGAATCGCGTAAAGCACCTTTTGCATACAGTTTTGGCGCAACCTGAAGATAATAGGCCGTGTCGGACTTGGAACTGTAATATTCGGGCAGCAATCCGCCGCCGCCCGTTTTGGTTCGTTCCCAGAGAGAAGGATAAAATGAAATCAGGCCCGACCGGTGTAAAAGCAAGTCACGGACAGTAAAGTTCTGCTTGTTTGTTCCGGCAAGTTCCGGCAGGTAAAAAGAGGCTTTCTGATCCAGCTCAATTTGCTTTCTATCATATAAAAGCATCACTGCCTGCAAAGTAGCCGAAACTTTTGTGAGCGAAGCAAGGTCGTAAATCGTTTCCGAATTAACTTTTTCCGGCGTTCTGTAATTCAGCCCGCCGAATTGTTTGTCATAAATGATTTTTCCTCTTCTCGCCACCAGCACTTCACATCCCGGAAATACATGGTTACTGACCGCCGCATTTGAAATTTCATCAATTTTTTTGAGCATATCCCCGTTCATCCCGACGCTTTCCGGCGTTCCGAAAGCGATCCGGTTAATGGCTGTTGTGCTCACGCCAGTTCCTGATTTGTAGGAAAGAACCGAAACGGGTAATTTGCCTTGCGAGCGCATCGCGCCAAAAATGATCTGCGGAACAATTTCCTGCTGGTCCTTTCCGTCCTGGTTTGCACAAATCAGGACGTCGGTCTGCGGGAAAAATTGAATGCTGTAAGGCGTTCCGAACAGGCAGAGGATCACTTTCTTATTCCGTTCTTTCAGTTGACCGACAAAATTCGCCATTTCAGCTGTTACGCCATAGTTCCGCCGCGGATTGTACGCGATGCCGTGTACATCTACGATAACCGTATTGTAAGGTTCCAGATAACCAAGCATTTCCGTAATCTGCTCCTGCGACGACGGGCCTTCGTAAAAAGTATAGGAACGCATGGGCTTGTAAGTGGACAGCATTTTCTGAAATGCGGCGCTGCTTCCTTCTCCGATGCTCACCGAAGCCATTTTATCATCCATAACCGATCCGACCGGAAGCATATCATTGTCATTCCGGACTACTGTAACGGACGCTTCGCAGAGTTCTCTATACAATTCCTTACTTCCTTCACTGTTCAGATCTGCGTACAGATTGTTGGTATCAACGGGTTTGTACTCGCTCAATCCGGCCCAGTATTTGGCCTGAAGAATCCGTTTTACCTTGTCGTCAATAATTTTTTCACTGATGATCCTGCGATTGATGGCGTCTTTGATTTTTGAAACCGTTTCTGCGATACTTTCAGGATAGAGCAATACGTCATTGCCTGCAACAAGCGCCTTCAGATTTACTTCCGCAGCCTTGCCCGTTTTCAAAACGCCTTTCATATTCATGGCATCCGTAAAAACCAGTCCGCGAAAACCCAGATCTTTGCGTAAAAGGCCGGTAATGACTTTTTCAGAAAGTGAACTTGCCAGATTAGGCGTGCTGTCCAGCGAAGGAATGTATAAATGCCCGCTCAGAACACCCATGAGACTGTCTGCGATCATGGAGCGGTAAGGATACAAATCCGTTTCGGTGAGTTGCTCGGCAGAATGCGTCAGTACGGGCAGGGTAAAATGAGAATCTGCATCCGTATCGCCGTGCCCGGGAAAATGCTTGGCCGTAGCAATCACTTTGTTATGCTGCAAACCTTTCATGTAAGCAATGGCTTTGCGCGTTACATTCTCGCGGTCTTCCCCAAATGAACGTATACCGATCACCGGATTGGCCGGATTGCTGTTGATGTCCGAAACCGGTGCAAAATTGATCTGGATTCCAAGTCGGCTGCATTGCCTGGCAATGTCGGCGCCCATTCTGTAAACAAGCGCATCGTCCTGAATGGAACCAAGTACCATTTGTTTCGGGAAAGAAATCGTACTGTCGAGCCGCATGCCTAACCCCCATTCGCCGTCAATGCCGATGAAAAGCGGAACTTTTGTC
The DNA here is from genome assembly GCF_005860765.1 of Dyadobacter sediminis. Lineage (GTDB taxonomy): Bacteria > Bacteroidota > Bacteroidia > Cytophagales > Spirosomataceae > Dyadobacter > Dyadobacter sediminis. Next base: position 131,214 of record NZ_VCEI01000030.1, read on the forward strand.
TGCGACTGATACCGGTTTGTCAGCTGGGCCTGCCCTACCGGCCCGCCCTGAAAGAAAATCAGACCGCCGATGTGATATTCATTGATCAGCCGGTCAATGTATTTATAATGCGATTCATCGCGGTTGGAAAAGGTAGCAACCATAAACAGCTGACCGATTTTTTCCTCTATGGAAAGTGCGTTCAATGTACTGTCCACCCATTCGTTTTCGGGAAGCACCAGCACAGGGTCCAGCCTTTTTCCGGCTTTTTTGGCAACAACCTTTTTGGCAACAGCAACTTCGGGTTTTACCAGAAAGCTGCTCCGGACTGCCATAAGTTTCCATGCAGCGGAAACCACCGAGCTTAAAATAACCAGTACAATTATGCTAAATACAACGCGAAACCGGCTGAACCACCAATTTTTCATATTACAAATCACTGAACTTTATAGAGGGAGAATTTAGATAAACGGAATGCGGCATTACATATCCAGGTTTAACCATAGTTACAAAAATAACAATTTTACATGATCTTTAAATCCAAATAAATGTAGTTTTAAGGCAATTCTAATAATTGCTTCACTTATTATTTGACTGGCAACCATATGTCAGCTCGTAAGCCTCCTGAAAATTTCTTCCAGTGAATTTCCCGTATTTCTCAGTTCCTGCAGCGAGCTGTCGTTCACTACTTTTCCTTTACTGATAATGATCACACGGTCACACAATGCTTCCACTTCCTGCATAATATGCGTGGAAAAAAGCACTGTTTTATCCTTGCCTGCTGTACGGATTACGTCTCTTATTTCCTGAATCTGATTAGGATCCAGCCCCGTTGTCGGCTCATCCAGGATCAGCACCGAAGGATTATGTAAAAACGACTGCGCCAGGCCGACGCGCTGGCGGTAACCTTTGGAAAGCTGCCCGATTTTCTTGCGTTTTTCCGTTTCCAGCCCGCACAAGACAATGACTTCCTCCACACGCGATTGCAGCGAAGTGCCCTTCATGCCGTACAGCTTTCCCGAAAAAAGCAGAAATTCCGTTACGTACATATCCAGATATAACGGATTGTGTTCAGGCAAATATCCGATCGATCTTCTGGCCGGCATCGGTTCTTTGGAGACATCAAAGTCGGATACTTTTGCAATGCCTTCCGTAGCTCTGAGATAGCCTGTCAGGATTTTCATCGTTGTGGATTTGCCGGCACCGTTCGGACCGAGAAAACCAACAATTTCTCCTTTTTTTAAAGAAAATGAAATGCCGTCAACGGCGCGCTGACTGCCGTAAACCTTGGTCAGATTGGTAACTTCAATGGACATTTCTAATGTGTGGATTGGGGATGAAAAACTTGATACCGTTATACTTTCAGGAAAAGTCTGTTCCGGAACAGCAGATACATAAATGCCCACTGAACCATAATATATGCGATAATGGCACCCATTTCTTCAACCGGCTCCGGAAAATAACTCAGGATTCCCCCGAACAATGCATGCGCGGTATAAAAGAAATCGATAAACCGGCCGATCATGTAAATGACAATGGAATTCATGCCGATCACGACAAAAAACAATGTCCATTTACGGAAATTGAGAACATCGATAAACCAGTAAAACAAAGCCAGCAGCAACGTGCTGAAACCGCCGGCACAAAGCACAAACGAGCTTGTCCAGAGATTTTTGTTGATCGGGAAAAAGTAATCCCAAACAAGGCAAAGCAGCAAGCTTACAATACCGGCGGCTACAAGGTAAACGACTTTACTGTTCCGGTGGATAATTTCATCATTGATCCTCAGAAGTTCTCCTGCAAAAATGCCCATCAAACCCGTTGCAATGGCAGGAAAAGTAGAGACAAGCCCTTCCGGATCGTGAATGGTGAGGTGCAGACGGCCTGGAATAACCATTCTGTCGATGTAGCTGGCCGGGTTGCAATCCATGGTCAGCAGGCCGGCGCCGCAGCCCGGAACAGGATAAAATTTCATAAACAGGTAATATGTAACCAGGATTACTGCAAACAAAATCCATCTTGTTTTTTTATCGGTATACAGATAAATAATCTGCGCAAACATTCCCGCCAGGCCAATCCGGGCCAGAACGCTCGGATAACGCATTTTTTCCCATTCTGTCTGGAAAATACCGTTGTTATAGATGATACCGAGAATAACCAGAATAATGCCCCGCTGAATTACTTTCCGGAGCAGCTGGGAAGCGGGAACGCCTTTGTCCAGCCGGCTGCCGAGGGAAAACGGTGTGGAAACACCCGCCATAAACAGGAAAGTAGGAAAGATAAGGTCATAGGCGCGAAAACCGTTCCACTCGGGATGCGTCAACTGATGCGCTATCAGAATGGCCCACGACCAGCCTGTCACTTTTGCAAGCACTGCGAAGACTTCTTCGCCGCCTGAAATCCAGAACATATCAAAACCACGCAGCGTGTCGAGTGACAGCAGCCTGTGCGACGTAGAACTATCTTTCATTTGATAAAAAAGGGAATAGGAAAATAAAATTTGGAAAAGGCGGCATAATCTGAAATAAAAGCCAATCTAAATTACAGTAAAGTTGGGTAAAAAACCTATTGATACTTTCCCGCAAAAGTACATTTATTTAAATAAACATATTAATCTTATGGATAATGAAAGAATATATATTTCTCAAAAGCCCGCCTGCGTTATAAGGGTCCATTATTTCTTGACAAAAAGATCTGACTCCATGAAAAAATCCCTGATGCTGTACTTTCTGTTCGCAACGCTTTGTTTTACCGGCTGTGCAACTTCCAATACTTCACGCGTTGATGATGAAACGTACCGAACGGAAGAAACGGCCGTAAACAGCAAGCTGAACAACCGCAGGCTGGAAAAAAACATGAGCCGTTTTTCAGAAGAACTCGACTTGTCGAAGCGCCAGCAGAAACAGCTTAAAAAAATTGACAGAAGATATAATCGAATGGAAAGAAAGCTTTCCAGAAACGACGACGCCAAACGCCGCAACCGCAAACGTCTGGCAGAAGAAAAAAGGCAGGAAATGATCGAGGTACTGACCGCAGAACAGCAGCAGAAACTGGAATCCCTTTCCAAAAAAGGAAGGTTCAGCTTTGATCAGTTGTTTGGAAAATAACTGATTTATCAGGATTTATCTCAATCCTTCCAGCCATGCCTGCACAGTAGGCCCCGTCATATCAAACAGGATTCCCGGCAGTATTCCGAGCAGCACAGTAAGGAATACAAGCGGAAGAAGCAGTCCGATTTCACGTGCGGTAAGGTCGGTCAGGATATGGCTGTTTTCATTTTTATACCAGAATTGACCAAAAAACATACGCTGGTAGGTCCACAAAAAATAAGCTGCTGCAAGTACAATCCCGAGCGTTGACAGCGCCGGTATCCATACAGGCAGCGCATTGGACTGAAATGCGCCCATCAGTGTAAAAAGTTCGCCTACAAAGCCTGAAAATCCGGGAAGTCCGAGTGATGCAAAAAACGCAATTCCGGTCATGATCGTAAAACGCGGCATCACGCCGATGAGTCCGCGGTAATGATCAATGTTACGGTCGTGCGTCCTGTCGTAAATGACGCCGGTAAGCAAAAAAAGCATGGCAGATAATACGCCGTGACTGACCATCTGATAAATAGCGCCGTTAATTCCTTCTGCAGTAAGCGCGGAAATTCCCAGCAGCACAAAACCCATATGCGAAACTGAAGAGTACGCGATCATTTTTTTCAGATCACTTTGACCCAATGCGTTAAAGCCGCCGTAAACAATGGAGATCATGCCCAGCACTGAAAGCGGGATCATATTATATTGCGCTTCAACCGGAAAAAACCCGTCCACAATCCGGATAAAACCGTAGCCTCCGATTTTCAAAAGGATGCCGGCCAGCACAACCGAAACAGGCGTGGGAGCTTCCACGTGCGCATCCGGCAGCCAGGTATGCACCGGCACAACGGGCAGTTTTACAGCAAACCCGATGAACAGAAACCAGAATGCCAGCAAACGGACCGGCATGTTTCCGATCAGATATTGTGAAGCCGCATCCAGCAACGAGCCGGGAATGTAGTTTCCGGGATCAGCAAGGAACGCGAAACGAAATGTGTGCACGAGTTGCTCGGGGGCAATTTTGCCGTCAACAAGCCATTGCTGAATTTGCGGAATGAGATCGGGATGAACGGTATCTTCCATGCCCAGAATGCCGACAACCCGCGCCGTTTCCAGCGGATCAATGACCGAAAGGTACAGGCATATCATAACAATCAGAATGAGCAGCGAACCGAAAAAAGTGTAAATAAAGAATTTCAGTGCCGCATATTCTCTCTTTGGACCGCCCCACAAGCCAATGAGAAAATACATCGGCAGAAGCATGAATTCAAAAAACAGGTAAAACAAAAAGAAGTCCTGCGCAAGAAAACAGCCGATGACACTTCCGGTGAGCAGCAGGTACAGCGCAAAATAAGCCCTTGTTTTCTGCATGATATTCCACGAGCTGACAACGCCCGCAAAAAGAACGACTACCGCCAGCAGAACCAACGGGAAACTGATTCCGTCCACAGCCAGCGCATAATCAACGGAAACTATTCCCAGCGAACCCACCGGCAACGTTATCCAGTCCGAAACTTCACTGAGCTGATAACCGGGATTTTGATTATTGAAAGACAAATACAGATAAACAGAAACCAGCACTTCCAGAACAAGCGCGATGAGGGCAATAACGCGGAAGCTTTCAGGACGGTGAGACGGCCAGACGGCCACGGCCGCCGCGCCCAGTAATGGAATTGCAATTAATAAGGTGAGTATATGGTCAATCATCAAAAATTAGGTTAAATAGCCGGGCCAAATGCAGCTTCTTACATGACAACCAGCCATAATATCAGTAAAAATACGCCGGCAGCCGTTACAATGTAATAAGACTGGATTTTTCCATTTTGCAAACTCCGGGCAGCCTGTCCTGCAAAGCGAATGACATATACAACGGAATTTACAACGCCGTCAACAAGATTTTTGTCAAACCAGCTTGTTATATGCCCGAAAATGACACTTCCTTTTGCAACCGCATCGACGCATGCATCAATGTAATTTTTATCAAGAACTTTAAGCCACTTTGTGACAAATGAAAATGGAATGATGAAGAAATGCTCATTGGAGTAATCCCGGAGCCAGTTCCAGCCCGGTTTTGAAGCCGTATCTGTCAAAGCGGCTTTTACATAAAAAGGATCGTTGCTTTTCATTTCCCTGTAAGCCAGAAAAATGGAAATAAAAGTTACAAGGCTTGCAATCACCGGAACCCAGGCCAAATGACCTGATTCTTCAAAACCGATAAAGGACAAAAACCAGCCCGATGCATTAAATGGATTCCAGGAAAACCAGATAAATAATGACAATGCAGAAAGTATGGCCATTGGCAGCCACATCAATGCCGGAGATTCGTGCGGATGAATACTGGATGAATATCTTTTTTCGCCAAAGAAAACCAGCCAGACTTGCCGGCTCATGTAATAGGCGGTCAAACCGGCGGACAGGATAATGACAACCGGAAAAATATAAAAGACAGCTCCATGTTCCGCAGCCCACAAAAAACCTGCTGAAATAACCGCATCTTTTGACAAAAACCCGGAGAAAAGAGGAAGTCCGGCCAATGCTGCCGCACAGATTGTAAAACAGATAAAAGTAATCGGCAATGCTTTGCGCAATCCGCCCATTGTGCGTATGTCCTGCGGATCAAAAGATGCGTCCGTTTCGGAAGGCGTTACGGCATGAATAACGGAACCTGCCGAAAGAAACAGGCCCGCTTTAAAAAATGCATGCGTAGTCAAATGGAAAAAAGCCGTCTGCCAGCTTCCAAACCCTGCCGCAATCACCATTAATCCAAGCTGTGACATGGTTGAATAGGCAAGAACTCTTTTGATGTCCCACTCGCGGGTTGCTTTAATGGCTCCCGTAAGCATGGTGATGGTTCCGATAATGGCGATAACCAGCCGCGCATCCGGCGTAAGCAAAAAGGAAATTCTGGCCAGCAAAAAAATACCTGCCGCGACCATGGTGGCTGCATGGATCAGTGCGGAAATCGGCGTAGGGCCTTCCATGGCATCCGGCAGCCAGCCGGATAAAGGAAACTGCGCCGACTTTCCCATGCAACCTCCGAAAAGGCACAAACCGATTGCTGTTAAAATTCCCGGACTGATTGAACCGACTTCCAGGGAAAGCACTTCAAGATCAGAAGTTCCAATGTAATAAAACAGCATTAAAATGCCGGTCAGAAATGCAGCGTCGCCAATCCGGTTCAGCACAAATGCCTTTTGCGCAGCCCATACCGCACGCGGCCTGAAATACCAGAAACCGATCAGCAGGTACGAAGAAAGACCCACCAGTTCCCAGAATATGTACATGACCAGCAGACTTTCTGCCAGCACAATCCCGATCATGGAAAAAAGAAACAACTGGATAAATGCAAAATACCGGTTCAGGTTTTTGTCATCGTGCAGATAAGCCATGGAATACAGCTGAACAAGCAACGCAACAAAATGCACCACCAGCAGCATGATGCATGTAAGCGTATCAAAGCGGAAGGAAATTTCAATGGAAGTATTGCCGATTGCAATCCAGCTGAACCGGACGATATGAAGCATTTCCGGGTCCGCGAATTTGAGACTGACTATCAAACCTGCGGCTGTAACAAGCGCCCCGATCCAGCCGGCAAGCTTGCCAATCTTTTTTCCTCCGAGCCATAATAATATGAAAACCAGAAACGGCAGCCCCAACAGCAGAAAAGCAGGTAAAAGGTATGCGGAATCGGGCATGAGGAACTTGAATTCGTTTGTTTCCGGCAAATATCCTGAATTCGTGTCCGAATTCAAACAATGCTAGATCTCTTTCTCAATATCTTCCATTTTGGAAGGGCCATGAATGACCTCAAGAATTTCTTTCAGATCATAGGTCGAGCGGTTGTATGTGTTGCCTAGAACTATAATAACGGCTTCATCTTCGGGACAAACCCAGAGCATCGTATTATACCCTTTCCACCAGCCGCCATGATAAATAAAGCGCGGCGTATGGTCTTCTTTGATGTGCATCCGGAAACCGTATCCGTAATTGCGTATGCCGGCACGTTCAAAACTTCTGGGCTTGAATGCCTCGTCGAGCAGCTTTTTATCGAGCAGCAGCCCTTGCGTAAGCCCGTTGTAAAAACGATAAATATCGCCCGTTGTCGAGTACAATCCCTTGTCACCCACAACGTCGTCGTAATAATCTTTTTCAAGCCGGCGGCCATACTGATGCCCGGCAGTGCGGTTTTGCATGGAGGCTTCGGTGGTATCTGTTACCAGAAAGGTGTTCAGCATTCCGAGCGGCAGCAGGATTTCGCTGGAAAGGTATTTCCCGAAATCGTCGCCGGTCACTTTTTCAACGATTGCTGCAAGCACACAATAATTGGTATTGCAGTAATTGAATGATCTTCCCGGACGGTTATAAGGCGTTGGCGTAGGCACTACTTTGGCGTACCAATCCATGATATCGAGGTTGTCAGGATATTTTTTTCCATGCCGGACGCTGTCGTTAAATGAGTAAATATAATTCGGAAGCCCGCTGCGGTGACTCAGAAGCATGTCCACCTTTACGCCGTGGTAGGGAAAATCTGGAAAAAACCGCTGAATGGAATCGTCCAGACTTACGCGTCCTTCCTGCACCAGTTTGAGCACGGCAACAGCCGTAAACGGTTTGGAAAGAGAAGCAAGCTGGAACCTTGAATTGCTGTTAAGTGAATCCTTTTCCTTGATATGCGCATAGCCGAAAGAATTCTGGTAAAGGATTTTTCCTTTCTGGACAATCAGCACATTTCCGTTGAAGCCGGCATTTTTTTTCCTGCGGAATATATCTTCAATTTTGGATACTTTAAGCGCGGTTGCTGCATCCGGATTTTTTAACGGAACAGGGTCAAGTACCGAAATCACCTTCCCGTCAACGACTCTTTCTCCCGGCGTAGACTTTGTTTTCCTGACAAGGCCCCAGGAAATCAGAAAAATCAGAACAGCTCCTACCGCTATCCACCAAACCTTCGGCTGCACTTTTTTTAACATAGGCTTTTGGCCATTAAATTTCATACGTTGCTATGCTGACAAATATATCACAGGTATTTCTTACTTCTCTGCAATACAAATTAAGCACATTAAATTATGGAACTAACACTTTCACATGTTCTTTACGCGCGTTTTTTTCGTAAGTCAAAATGAATAATCCGGACGAAAGAAGCTGTAAAGGAAACAGGTTTATGAAGTCATTGGCATCTGTCTGAATATGAAAAGGGATTTTTTTACCCGAAGAACTGGTAAGAATCAGAAACGCTGGATCCACATGCGGTGCGTACAGCCGAATCCTGTCCGGCGCAGCAGGATTCGGTATGGCAGCAAGCGAAATGGCTTCTGAAAATGCTGTTATATCCAGCGTTTTTGAAAAGGAAAAACCATTGTTCATATCCGTCATGCGCACACGGTAATAGGCAGTTCCCGGCAGCGGCGCCTCATCTGTAAAAGTGTACTGTGTCCGGCCGGATGCATCGCCAGCTGCATTCAGATTGGCAATCGGGAAAAACTCCTTCATATCCGAACTGCGTTCCACCATGAAGGCCTTACTGTTCTTTTCCCAGGCCGTTTCCCAGAAAAGCTTTACTCTGCCTTCTTCCGGAATGGCCTTGAAACCAGCGAAATCAACCGGAAGAATAATCGGCAGCACTTCACCATTTATGATAATTTCGTCAAACCATAAAACACCCAATGTAATATGGCCCGAATTATAGCCGTAAATGCGAACTGAAAAAGTGTTATCGGTAAGGTTATGAAAAGAAACCGGCTGAATGAAAGGATAAAATACATTAAAATTCGAAAGGGAAGCTGTTGTCAGGTCCGAAGTGAAACCATCGAGGCTTGTACGCATTTTAATCTGTTTCGGCCCCGTATCCGACCTTCGCAGGCGAAAGGCAACGGACGTGATGTTGTATTTGAATGAATTTGCAGTAAATGTAAATTCCATGTACCGTGCTCCTGAAAATGCTGCCGGCCACGGTCGTACAATATAAGCGGCTACGATTGCTTTATCAGCAGGATATATGCTTGGCAGTGCATATGTATTGGCGCCGCCGGCAAGTTTGGCATTGGCCGGCGTAAAATTGGCATGACTGGAAACGCCTGCCTGCGTATAATCCATCGTCCATTTTATCTGAAAGTTCTCCTGCGCATGCGCTGTAAAAACAAAAGACAGTACCGCTGACAAAATCAGCGAAGTACTGTCTTTTAAAATATTGAAGTGCTTTTTCAAAAGTGTGTTTTTTAGAACTCACATGATGTACACAATCAATACGTAAATTTTCAAAAAGGTAACAAAATCAGAATTCGGCACTTTTCGGATATCGCGGGAACGGGATCACGTCGCGGATATTTCCCATTCCGGTCACAAACTGCACCAGCCGCTCAAATCCAAGTCCGAAACCGGAATGCGGTGCCGTTCCAAACTTGCGCGTTTCAAGATACCACCACAGATTCTGCGGATCAATGCCGACTTCGTGCACTCTTCCAAGCAGTTTTTCGTAATCTTCTTCCCGCTGGCTGCCACCGATAATTTCGCCGATTCCCGGAAACAAGACATCCATGGCGCGTACCGTTTTTCCGTCTTCGTCCAGTTTCATGTAAAACGACTTGATTTCTCTCGGATAATTGGTCAGGATTACGGGCTTCTTAAAGTGTTTTTCGACAAGGTACCTTTCATGCTCGCTGGAAAGGTCAATTCCCCAGCCAACCGGAAACTGGAATTTCTTTTCCTTGTGCGGTTTGGATTGAAGCAGGATTTCAATGGCTTCCGTGTAAGTCAGGCGTTCAAAAGGATTGTCCACGACAAAGCTCAGTTTTTCGAGCAAGGGCAGTGAACGTTCATTCTGGGGCTTGCTTTTTTCTTCTTCTGTCAAACGGTTTTGTAAAAAATTCAGATCATCCTTGCAATTTGTCAAAGCATAGGTAATCACCTTTTTCACAAAATCCTCGGCAAGATCCATGTTGTCTTCGAGTTCAAAGAAAGCCATTTCCGGCTCGATCATCCAGAATTCGGCCAGGTGACGGGTTGTATTGGAATTTTCAGCGCGGAAAGTCGGCCCGAACGTATATATTTTGGAAAGCGCCATGGCGCCAAGTTCGCCTTCCAGCTGTCCGGAAACGGTTAGGTTTGCTTCACGGCCAAAGAAATCTTCCTTGAAGTTGATATTTCCTTCTTCAGTTCTGGGCAGTTTGTTCAGGTCCAGCGTTGTAACACGGAACATTTCTCCTGCGCCTTCGGCATCGGACGCCGTAATGACGGGCGTATGCAGATAGAAAAAACCTCCGTCATTGAAATACTGGTGTACAGCAAACGCCAGTGCATGGCGTATCCGCAGAATCGCGCTGAACGTATTGGTGCGAGGGCGCAAATGCGCGATTTCCCGTAAAAATTCAAGTGAATGTTTTTTAGGCTGCAACGGATAAGTATCAGGATCGGCAGTTCCGTAAACGAAAATATCGTCGATTTTAACTTCCACCGTCTGGCCGGAACCAAGCGATTCCACAAGCTGGCCGGTTATTTTCAGGCAGGAACCGGTTGTAACCGTTTGCAGCAATTCCGCAGAAAACTGGCCCGGCCCGGCTACGGCCTGTATATTATGAATGGTCGAACCGTCATTCAGTGCAATAAAAATTGCATTTTTGCTTTCACGTTTTGTTCGTACCCATCCTTTTAGCGTAACGGTTTGTTTCTCAGGAGAAGTGTTTAATAGTTCTTTGATCTGCAACGGTCCCATTTTAATCTGATTCAAGCTGTGATTTCCTGTTTATTTTACTTTATCCGGCTTCCCGAACGAGGCGCAAAATTACAAATTACGCCACGAAAACCTATTCTGGCGCACGAACTTACTTTTCTGATGGAACTGACGGTTGCAGAGTCTGGTTTTCAGCTTAATTTTGTTTCTTGTAACCTGCATTAAAGAACTCCTGTTTTGAATAACCGCATCGCCATAATCCTGTCAGTCCTGTTTCATCCGCTGATCATATCCACTTACCTTTTTGCAACCCTGTTTTTCCTGACACCGGAACTTGCAGGCGTCAGCGCGTTCGGGATTCCGGCTCTGGGCAGCATTTTACTGCTTCTGTTCCTGAACACGTTTATCGCACCGGCGGTGGTGATCTATTATTTTCAGAAAATGGGTCTGATCAGTTCCCTGCATGTAGATGATCTGGCTGAGCGCCGCCTGCCTTACCTGGCGAGCACCCTTATATATGCCATTGCAACTTATCTTTTTGGCTGGCACTTGCAGCCGGTCAGCGAACTCGCGCCGCAGATTTCCATTATTCTTGGAAGTGTAACCCTTTCACTTGTTCTTGTTACCGTCATCAGCCTGTTCTGGAAAATCAGCGCGCATGCCATCGGAATCGGCGGAGCAATCGGGATGCTTTCCGGACTGCTTGTCCGTTCAGGCGAAAACGGACTTCTTAATCCATTACTGATTGCCATTCTATGCGGCGGCTGGCTTCTGAGTGCACGGCTGCATCTGAATGCACACACCCCGAAACAAATCCTGGCCGGGTTTCTTTGCGGCATTCTGGTGAGTAGTATCACGGTTTACTATTTCTTTTGATACAAACACTTCCTGCGGCTATGTATCAGAACCTTTTATTTGAAAGTAAAAACGGCATTGCAACCATTACGCTGAACCGTCCGCAGGTTTACAATGCGCTAAATGCTGAACTGCTGACTGAAATCACCAACGCAGTGAAAGCAGCCGCAGATGACAATTCCGTCCGAGTACTGGTTTTAACCGGTGAAGGCAAGGCATTCTGTTCGGGAGCGGACCTGAAAGAAGCGTCGGAACGCGGCAAAAGCGCCGGAGAAATCCTGGAAGTTTATTACAACCCGCTTATCAATGCCATCCGTACTATTCCGAAACCGGTGATTTGCCGGCTCAACGGACTGGCTGTCGGAGCCGGATGTTCCCTGGCGCTGGCTTGTGACATGGTTATTGCGAGTGAAGAAGCCTATTTAAGCCTGCTTTTTATACAGATTGGTTTGATGCCGGATGCGGGTGCTACTTTCTTTTTGCCAAGATTGGTCGGCATGGCGCGGGCTTTTGAACTGGCAACTACGGGACGCCGCATTTATGCACCAGAAGCAGCAAGCATCGGGTTAATTTACAGCTCCGTTCCAGCCAGTGACCTTGACAAAAAGGTAGCAGAAGCAGCCGCATATTACAGCACCGCACCGACATTGGCCATTGGCTCCATCAAGCAGGTTTTTAACCAGTCATTTCATTCCGATTTGTCGCAAATGCAGCAACTGGAAATGACTCATCAGGAAAAACTGCTGAAAAGTCGTGATGCAATGGAAGGAATTTCTTCTTTTCTTGAAAAGAAAAAGCCTGATTTTCAGGGCAAATAATATAATTAAGAACTTTATTGACATTTTTAGCGTCTAGAATTTGGACTGAAAGAAAGCATTCAATATCTTTGCAGTCCAATTCGGAAATGGTTTCGTAGCTCAATTGGATAGAGCACCTGACTACGGATCAGGAGGTTTGGGGTTCGAATCCCTACGAGACCACATCAATTCAAAGACTTAGCAAATTTTGTTAAGTCTTTTTTGTTTTTATTGCAGTAAAAGTTGCAATAGATTATTACCAGTGTTTCTGATCAACAGTTTTACAAAACTAGCCCTTTCCGGAAGATTATATTAGCTTGAGCAAATACTGACAGTTGCGTTTATTTAGCATTGGCGGGTTAATAACAATAATATAATTAGATAAATGCTTTTAGAATTTAGGCATGACGCCTCCTTGTGTTTCAAACTATCATAATTCAGATTGTTTTGGTAAATCTAGTTTAAAAGACTTTGCATCTTATTTACCAATGCAAAGGCAGGCTTAACCCTGGGGTTTTCAAGGGCTTCACAAGTTCCTCCTGAGGCAGAACCCTTGACAATCATTTCACTCTCAGCTTGTTTTGCATTATGCAAATAATGCGGTCTGCCGCCGTGGCGAGAAAAATAATTGCCAGTATTTTTCCTGACTTATTATTTTGATGGATTCATGCCTTTTTTGCTGTTTTAAAATCGGTAATATTCTGCAATTTTCCACTTAGCATAATGACAGATGCGGACGCCGCGCGCGATGATAAAAGTAGAGCAACTGATAATGCGTTTATTGCCGCAACGGAATTGAGCACTGTGATTCAGAACAATCAACCGGGGCGCCGGGCGTCAGAAATACATCTATCTAAATCCTGAGAAAAACGGTCTTGACCTTTACCAAGAAATCAATCATTTTCTCAAACGTTATAATTCCGGAAAGCATCAAGGTATCGGTCGCAAAAAACCAGTAAATTGCTATCTGAATGCAGCTTGAATTTAATTATCAATGATCAACTGATGATCCGAAAAGAAGGGAGTACTTCGAAATTCTGGTTATGACGTAGATTACATTTGTAATCTTACTTGGGCAGGTTCTTCCTGATTACTGCAAATTGATCCAGTAGAGGGAGTGTCAACATATGGCTCTTTAAATTTGGAAATATGCTCTTCTATTTGAGTAAGAACGGACTGATCGTGATTGATATCAAACTTGCGGGCCCAAAGTTTCTCAGAATCTATAATGCGGGAAAAGTCGGTAATACCAAGTAAATTGGGGTGAGGTTTCCCACCTTCAAAAACAATGTACCGGAGGTTATCATTGACTACATTTCCACTAAAAGGTGAGTTAAGAAGTATGGTGCTGAAAAATGATTCATCAGGAATTAATGTTGTTTCAAAAAAATCACATACAACAGGGTGCCGTTCAATAAAATCCAGCATATAACGTATACAGTGCAGAGTAAGACACCACCATTGCGATCCGCCGTATGGAGGATAATCTTTGAAATAGGCTCGTTCCATATTATTTTCCTGCTGAAACCGGCAGAACAGATTACTGTTATACATTCCAATCTTATCCACAAACCAGTAATACTTAATCCGGTCAAGCCCGCCATTGACCCAGCCTTTATACGGCATCTTCCAAAAATTCATGAATTCACTTCCTTGATTCTCCTGAAAAAAAGAATAGATGTTTTCATTAGACCGTAATGGAAAGTCCTGCCCACTAAGCAAGATATAGTATCCCTCCCTTTCTTTCGAACTGGCTGCTTTCATAAGGTTCAGTGTCGCTCTGACCATACTGAATCCACCCCAGTATATGGCTATGCGGTTTCTGATTACTTTTACGCGGTCACTCGAGGCAAACCGATACTTTTTGATTTCGATGGCCGGTACCCGTTTATCAATGTGAATATAAACATAGGTGGATTCGCCCATGAGGTTGTCAATGAGCCTGTCTACCTGTGCTAGATTTTTATGAGCTAGTATCAGATAATTAAGGTACATATTATTCAATCGAATGTTTTAGTCGTTAATGAAAACCCGTTTTGAGATATATGAAACTCGTTTGGAACTTCCTTCCAGAATGGTATAATGAATGCAGGATCTTTTTTCAAAAAATGGAAATGAAATGAAAGGTATTCTGTTTTGTCATCCTGATCGTACAAAACACCATTATCCCAAAACAGCCGGTTTGATAATTCCTCGAGAGATCCATTTGCTAAAAGTTTGTCCTGTTCTATTACATGTGATTCAAAATAAGCGCGTATACGACCTTTTGCAGTAAGTCTTTTTACAACATGAGACATGCTTTCAATCCGGGATGGGGTACTAAGAATATCGCCGCCTGACAGTAACTTCCACCACAGAAAATTACATTCGTCAAATGCATAAGACCGAGGACTTTGAAAAACTTCACGGTAATCCGCACTTTCAAGAAACAGTCTGTTTGTAATAGCTGCGTTACGATATAATGTAAAATGTCCAACCAAATATTCTCGTTTGGCAGTAATTATGTCATAATTGGCAAGAACTTCATCTGTCACTATTTTACGTATATTGCCAAAAACTATATCCGTATCGCAAGTACCCCAGAACCAGGAATCTTTTAGGTATTCTTCGAAAATCAGTCCGAATGCAGGTCGAAAGTCACAAATTTTATATGCACTTTCAAGGCTTACGTTCATCTGCAATTTCCTCATTGCCCGGATGCGCAGTTCTTCCAGATTAGTTTGCACAACTCTTACGTTACGGTCAATACCAGGGCAAATATGATCTGCAAAAATCAGGAACGATACGTCATTATTGGCATAGCAACTCTTTAAAAAGAAAGGCTGCCAGGCAGGTACAGGACCAAAAAAAGGAATAATCAACGTAATTGGTCTCTTTTTCATTTCACAAAAAGCTAGGGATTTACCATAGTAAGGGCTTCCAGCCCTGATGCTCAATAAAATGTCGTATTACATTGGATCTGATTTCAGAAAAGCCGTCCCTTTTCCAGGAAGCATGTTCGTCGAGACTGTAAGACGGCCTGAGATTTCCTGTATCATTCCGTGACGTTTGCTGCGGAACGATACAGGAAATACCGCCCTTTATTTTGCAGCTTGCGGCAAAATGAATATCCTCAGCCGTTTCAAAAGTCACCGGCCAGATTTCCCAAAAATGCCTGATCCATTCAGTCCTGAAAAAATAACTGCTGCAGGGAAAATCAATGACGGTATCAACCTCGCACAAGTTTACTGAATCACCAGACTTGCTGTCGCCGATAAAAAACTGATTGATATAATTCGGGCCTTTTAATCTTTCCGGATAAAAATCATTTTTGGGAATGATCCTTCCGTTGCTGGACACGATTGAATTATATTCCCGTGAAGTATGGATGCATTTCTCAATCCAGTTAAACGAGGGTATAATATCATCGTCAAGAATCCAGGTAAACTCGGTACGAACGTGAATGCCAATACTGAATCTCGAAAAGTATTTAAGATCTTCATCAGACCGAAAATATTTTATGTCTGGAAATTCCTTTAAAACATCCGTTATAGATACATGCTGCATACACTGAATTACCCAGATGTGTTTAGGCAATACTGTCTGAGCTAGAAGCACTTCTATTTGCTCCCTCAGATGATTACGTTTCCAAACCGTCAAAATAACTGTCAGATCTGCTTGCTTTTTCATAAAATAGGCTGATTTCAAAGGTGACTTACCTACCGCCCATCCGGCCTTTTTCGGCTTCATTACCCAAGGTTCTGTATTTTGAACCCTTAACAGTCCTTTTTCCGAAATTGTAAGAGAAAGAAACCCTGAGCCGTTGCGAGTCAGCGTAGAAACGGCTTTGTATGTTGACTGGTCCGTACACCACGTGTATGCGGTTAATCTGTGTTCGGAAAATATCTTCGAAAGCCACCCGGATGTTACCATATTTGAGCACTTCTTTGTTAAGGCTCAACGATGCCCAATAAAGCGACCGGGTTTTCCATATTGTGTAACGGTTAGGAGAATTATAGTTTAGAAAGACCTCTGCTTTAAATCCTTTGCCAATCGAAAAAATGTTGGTGCTGTTGAGCACTACGCCATACCCATTGAGCTTCACCCCGGGCACATCGGCAATGCGAGAGTGCGTTTGTGTTCCCGAAACGGTAACACTGCTATTGGTTTGCCACCAACTGATAATATCCTGTGACCAGTTAATCCCGGCATAAGCATCGTTAACGCTGTTCAGGTTACCCATCGTCTGAACGTAGATCTTGCTTTGCTCATCAGCAAAAAGCACATCGGATATCAGGTCTTTGGTATGCGTATAATTCGCATACAGTGATATGTTGCCAAATGAATAATAAACATCCGCTGTATTTGCAAACGAAGGTTTTAATAACGGGTTACCTTCTACGATGGAGTAGGGATCCACGATTGTTCGGAATGGTACCAGGCTGTACAGGCTGGGACGAGAGATTTTACGGCTATAAGAAATACTGAAGTTGGATTTGTTCGCAAATCCCTTGTTTAATCCAAAGCTTGGAAAAAGGCCGGTATAATTTCTGCTCAAACCCGAACTTTCCAGCTCCTGTCTGGTCTGTTCCAATCGCAACCCGGCTTGCAATGACCACCCATTCTTAAAGGAGTTGCTATAACTTCCATATCCTGCATAGGTATGTTCACGATAGACACCTGCATTGCTGAATGCTGTATCCAAGCGGTACAATCCCTCCATCTGATTCTCCTGACGCAACTCGTTATCATTTCCAATTGCAATATATTTCATCCCTAACGCCCATTTCCCTGTTTTGGATGGCAAGGTCAGATCTGTTTGGGCAATCAGACTTTTCTGGTCGTTCGGATTGGTAATGCGCAACTGTGTAGGACTGCCGATCGGCACTGCCTGAATATCCTGCCTTTGATAAGTCAGATTTTGAACTGACGATTTGTTAAAGAAACTTTGCGTTATGTTTACGGACAACTCTTTTCCAGTGCTATCCAGCTTACCATTATAGTAGAAGTTAAGATCGTAGGTTTGTCCTCTTTCTTTACCGATGTTGGAGACATGAAGTAAAGAGTCGAGCGCCGATGAGGCTCCCCGGAAACTGGTTTTTGTTTTAATGTCACTATTTTTTTGGGACCACGACCCATTCAGACGCAGGCCCAGGGAATGATTCGAACCAGGTGTGAAATCAATGCCATTAAATGATGAAAGACCTTTGTTGCGGTCCAGGCTATTCACATTATTACCCAGAGAACTTCCGGGGAACTGGCGCTCCAGAAACTGGTCATTGTAATAATCACTTCGCACCCCGCTTGCGCTGGTAAAGAAGTTCCATTTGCGCGTACGGAAATTCAGAGTACCATCAGGCGTAAAACGACCATATTCGCCTTGAGAGTAGTTCATGGCTATTCTTCCATTCATTCCTGTTTCAAGACTCTTTTTGGTAATGATGTCGATCACCGCACCAAAGCTGGCATCGTACTTGGCCGGAGGATTTGTAAGAACTTCAATTCTGAGAATATCCTCAGCTGAAAAATTCTGCAAAAAGCTCGACAGAGCGCCTTGACCTGTTTGGCGACCATCCACCAGGATCAGCACATTCCCTTTATTTGCAACTTTGATTCCGTCGTTTGATACTCTTACCAGAGGCGTGTATTTAAGCAGGTCGTTGACCTTGTTACCTTTTGCAATTACGCTCTTTTCAACATTAAGAATCATCCGGTCGTTTTTTTGCTCAACCAGACTGCGCTGGCCTTTTACCGTTACTTCCGAAAGATTCTCGACATTTTCTTCCAATGGCAGATTCCCGAGGTTCAGGCTCTGCACTGAATCGCTTAATGTAAATACAGGTGACCAGGTTTTTTTGAACCCCATATACTGGACATTGATGAGGTAACTTCCGCCAGGTATGTTGTCGATTCCGAAAGCACCTGTTTCGTCAGAAATGGCTCCCTTCTGAATGCTTGAATCTTTGGCTGCTACCAATGCGATCGTTGCATATGCAGCGCCTTGTAAGCCCTTTTCAGAAACTTTTCCTCGTACCTGAAATTGAGCTGTCGCCGATGTGGCCAAACACGCCAAGACGATTAATAAAGTTAAGTTCTTTTTCATTGCTACTGAATTTTGTTGACAGCATTACTTTATCTGGTAGCACAAAAGAGCTTTAAAACTACTTTGTTTGAAACATTCTTATACCAATCTGCGGAAAAACACGACAGGACAATATCTTGCACTTCGTCGATAAGAAAACGGCTTTCATCTAAGAAACTGGCATTGGCTCAGGTACTCAATTATTATTAAGATTTAAATGCAAATACAATCCTAATGGATGCTATACAGACTTTCTGGACCATTCCCGGACAGCCGGCGGAGCAAACGCACGGGGGATGGCTCGATCCCCGGTTTCACCTGATGAGCTGGGCACTCAGCGCATCCCTGCTCCATGATCACTTCGGATCAGTCACCCTTCACACAGATCTGGCAGGAAAGACAGTGCTTGTCGATCTGCTGGAATTGCCTTATTCAAGGATAAATATTACTCAGGAAGGGCTGGGTGATATTTATCCCAAAAATTGGTGGGTAATGCGTAAAATGTACTCCTATTCCTGTGCTGATGGCCCGTTTGTACATGTCGATGGAGATGCTTTCCTATGGAACGGGCTGTCTGATCATCTAAGACAAAAACCGCTAATTGCTCAAAATAGTCAGAATGGTTTTCAGTGCTACCAGATTGCTGCAGAACAGTTGAAAGAGGCAGGTATACCAATGCCCTACTTTCTGAATGAGGGCCTGGAACAGTACAATGCGGTGAACATGGGTGTTATAGGCGGCACCGACTGGCTATTTTTCAAGAATTTTTTTTATGAAATAAAAGACTATTACGAAGCTCATTTGTCTCAACGAACCTTTGCTGCCGGTACTACCGGCTTCTTAAACACAATGATTGAAGAATGCTTTTTTCAGCATTATGCTCAACATCACGAAAAAAAAGTAGACACCTGGATATCCGCTCCGCTGACACAGGGTTATGAAACGATCGCCAACAGCATGGATAATCGTCATGGGTTCACGCACATGATCGGTACTAACAAAAAAGACATTTATTTTTGCAAGCAGGTCGAATTTCAATTAAAAAGACGATATCCGGCTGTTTTCAGAAGGGTTGTCGCAATGATAGAGCGATTTCCCAACAACAGCCGCAAGCTATTTAATTTCCCACAAATTGATCCGTTTACAGAAAGCAATGTAGCTATATCCCGCATCGAACCGGATCTTCAGGTTACAATTGAAAATTGCAACGCTATTCACGATACTTTCAAGAATAATAATGCCGGCCTTTCAAGCATCATCCACTTTGAGATCTCCAAATACCGGTCATTCCTGAAATTACTTAATAATACCCGAAATCTGGACAGGCACCAGCAGGAGAGACTTTCATTAATTGATGAACTGCTGAAATCACCAGTATCAGAGCGCCTGGATGATCTGATTTGTTTTAAAGAGCATATTCCATTGACACGCTTTACATATCCTTCCAAAAATGTGCCTTATCATTTAGCAACGATTTACGATTTCGCATTTGAATACAGACACATTGCTCACCGCCTGCTTGATAACCTGGCTATTTTCATACTTGTCTCGGCAGACCAGCCCATTAGCCTTGCGTCATTGATCAGATTACTTGGAGCGAAAAAAGGTATGCAGATTGACGAACAAGTAAATGCCCAGTTACAGCAGCGAACCGACCTTAAAATAAAGGAGTTGATCTTTCTCGGGCTACTTGACTACCTTCCCGTAACAAAAGCATTGACTGCTGAACATGAAAAAGCCGTCAGCTTTTAACTGCCGGCTTTTAACAGAATATCTGGATTTTAGATCAGGTTTTTAAAAATCTTGTCAAAAACAGAAGAGTTCTCTGTAATGATCTCAGCGGTACCGCTTACACTTGCCTGCATTGGAATACGTTGATTGATATTTGTTATTAACCCATTATCAAGCGTAACCTTTATCCGGTAAAATTTGTCAATTGGAACCAACATAGTAGTGGCTACTTTACCAATGAGAAATCCATACTTGCTCTCCGGAAATTCATCAAGCCGTAGAATTACCTTCTGTCCTTCTCGTAACTGGCCAGCGCCGCTCACAGGTACTTTAAGTTCCACTATGTAGTCCGAAAATTCGGGAATGACCATGAGTACCGATGCCCGTGGCATTTCTTCAGTTCCTTTAAACAATGCGACCTTGCCTTTGGTCGTCGATGTATAATACTTTTTTTTGTTGGTTTGGGTATTTATCTCCATAAGCAATGTATCATTTTTTTGTACCAATGCATGCTCCGTTACACGAACGATGTAATCAACTGCAGGATCGGTTTTCATCCATACTACCCTGAAATATTGCTCTTTTGCATTCAGGGTTGCAGTGGCTTTGATAGATACAGGCAGATACAAATACCGCGACACCCACAGTACTACTAATAATAGAATCAGAGAAAAAGTAATGCCCCATCGTACTACTCCGCTGGGAACCTGTCCGATGATCTCTTGAATCTCATCGTTAGGCTGGTGATATTCTATTGAATCTGCCATTTTAAAATTTACTTATGCCGCATCCAGCTCCAGCTGGTTTTTGACGAGTTCGTAATAAAATCCCTTGCGTTCGCAAAGTTGCTTGTGATTGCCGATTTCTTTCACTTCTCCACTGTCAAGTACGATAATTTGATCCGCATTTTTTACTGTACTTAAACGGTGCGCAATTACTACGACAGTTCTGCCTTTGAAGAAGTTTTCAAGATTTTGCATAATGATCTTTTCATTATTCGCATCTAAAGCACTGGTGGCTTCGTCGAAAAAGATATAGCTGGGATCCTTATACACGGATCGTGCAATAAAAAGCCGTTGCCGCTGTCCACCACTCAGGCCTGAGCCTGCACTACCTATTTTTGTTGAAAATCCAAGCGGCAATTTGCGCACATAGTCCTGAATATTTGCCGTAACCACCGCATTAAGTAACCGGCTTTCGTTTATTCTCTGACCATCTACTGCAATGTTTTTAGCAAGGGTATCTGAAAAGATAAAGCCATCCTGCATGACCGTTCCGCACATGCTTCGCCAGGTACTAGCCTGCATATCGCTCATTTCAATGCCGTCAACCATAATTTCTCCTTCTTGCGGAAAATAAAATTTGAGAAGGAGTTTTAAAAGTGTTGATTTTCCACTCCCGCTTGCCCCTACAATGGCCGTAACTTTTCCTTTTGGAATATGTAGGTTGATATTTTTCAAAACCCAGGGGACGTGAGGGCTTCCATACCGAAACGACAGATTCCGAATCGTAATTCCTTCGTCAAAACCGCTGAGAAGGCTGTTAAACCGGATATCATTAACAGCATCTTTGAGATCTTTTTCATTATAAGTCGTAATAGCACTCCGTTTTCCAAATACATATTCCTCATTCAGTTCCTCATCCGGTTTGTTATGGATCTCACTAAGCCTGTCAAGGCTCATCTTGGAATCCTGTATACTTTTTATAAATTCTATAATCTGGCTCAAAGGGCCGTTCAGCTGACCAATTATATAGGAAATGCTTAGCATTACACCAAGTGATATCTCATTGTTGATCACCTGCGTGGCCGAAATATAGGTGACAATAATATTTTTGAGTTGTGTAAAAAATGATGATCCAATCTCCTGATATTGCTCCAGACTAAGACTTTTGACATTTACTTTAAACAATTTTGCCTGAATTCTTTCCCATTCCCACCGTCTTGCGCGCTCGCAATTATTTAGTTTAATTTCCTGCATTCCGGTAATAAGCTCAAAAATACCGCTCTGATTTTCTCTCATGCTCTGAAAACGCTTATAATCAAGGTCACGACGTTGTTTGAGAAAAAGAAAGACCCATGCAAAGGATAGCGTGCTGCCAATGATGAAAACAAGTAGTAGCTGCGTGCTGTAAATACCCAGTACAACAGAAAATATGATAATGTTCAAGACGGAAAACAATGTATTGATGGTCGTACTTGTCAGGAAAGTCTCGATCCGGTGGTGATCACTGATCCGCTGGGTGATATCACCAATGTTTTTGCTTTCAAAAAAACTGATTGGCAACTTCATCAGTTTGATTAGAAAGTGGGAGATAATGCTAAGGCTGATCCGGGTATTTACATGCAGAAGGATCCAGTTCCGGATCATGTCAACACCGATCCCTCCCAGAAAAAGCATCAGCTGCGCAACAAGAATCAGGTGTATCAGATCCATATTGTGCTGATGTATTCCGTAATCAACCAAAGATTGAGTCAGGAATGGAAAAGTAAGACTTACCAGACTTCCGAACACCATTCCAAGACAAACCTGAAAAAGATATTTCTTGTAAGGAGCCAGATATTGGAACAAAAAGCCAAACCCTGCATTCGGTTTCTGGTCTCCTTCAATTTCCATCTGTGTGAATTCGGGAGTAGGCTCCAAAAGCAGTGCTACTCCTACTTCCTGTGCATTTCCTCCGGCCCAACAACGTAGGAAAACCTCTCTATCCAAAGATACCAATCCGTGTCCAGGATCTGCAACAATATAACGGTCTTCAAATTTTCTTTTTGTCAATGAAAATTGACGCTTTACATCATAAAGAACCACATAGTGTTCCTGGTTCCAATGTAAAATGCATGGAAACGGTGCCTCATTGCTTAACTTGCTGCAATTGATCCGGACCATCAGCGTTTTAAATCCTATTTTTTCAGCAGCGAGACTCAGATTAGCAAGGCTTACACCCGATCGGGAGACGAATGCATTAGCTCTCAAATAGTCAATTGAATAGTCTTTCCCAAAAAAAGCAGTTACCATTTTCAGGCAGGTAGGGCCGCAATCCATGAAGTCCAGCTGCGCAAAGAATTTATATTTATTTCCAGCCATAACCCTTTGTATTTATACATTTATACTATCCAGTGCATCTGCATAGGACATCCGGGTAAGTCGTGCCTGACGGATGGTCTCAGCCGACAAACGATCTAGAAGCCTGTTCTGAATATGGGTCAGCAGCTTCATAAGATCAAAACAATACACAGAAGAATTGCTGAATCCTCTGCCATTCCCATAGCGATGTGCAATATGCCCTCCGCCACATACATCCCTGATACTACACTGCCTGCAGGTATCTGCAAGCATACGGTGGCTTTGCCGATGCATTTTCATTAATGGTGCATTTAGAGCATCTGAAAGTTCGTGGGTTGTTATATTAATCCCTTCTTTGGTGAATCCGTTGCCACATGCTTTTAAGTAATCCGAGGCTTCGATCTCGCCGTCAGTTTCAATGATCAGATACCGGTTTTCTTCTCCGCCCAGGCTTTCAAACCCTGCGTCCACACCAAGGATCATCAGTATCACCTGGTTGAGGAATCTGATTCTTGGCTTGTTGTGGCTATCATTGAACCAGTAATCAAACAATGTAATCCACCAGTCACCGAATGGTGTATACGTTGGTGAAGATACTTTCCTTAGATACAATTCTGGTAACTTTTCATGGTGATGATCAGGCCATAGAAAATCGAGATCCTTAATGTTCAGCCCTTTGAAATAATCATACATTTCGATAGGGTTCGAAGTTGCATCCATAACGGACAATACACCAATTTTACATTGTTCCTTTTGGGCAGCACGCAGGCCCGCGATGGTTTTCGCATGAGTACCGTTTAGCTGATGGTCCATCCGGTACTTGTCATGCCACCAAGCGGGCCCGTCGATACTGATCCCTATGTTTATTGATAAAGTGTTCAATAACTTGCACCAACCGGCATCAATCATTATACCATTTGTCTGTACCCCGATTCGGACACTGACTCCAATAGCTCCCAATTGTTGCCGTGCTTTTTTGGCGAATCTTTCAAAAAATTCCTTTCCCGCCAACAGTGGCTCACCTCCGTGCAGGATAAATTCGAACTCTTTGATTTTGTATTTTTTACAATGCTGGATTGTCTTTTCAATAAGCCAGTTTACTGTGTTCTCGGTCATCACTTTTGGTAAAAGCCGGTAACTTTCGTCACCCGAATTGTACATATAGCAGTACGTGCAATTGATATTACACCGACTTGCCACCTTGACAACCAATCCGCTTAGACCATTCTGAAATGCCATAATTCATTCCTTTTTCTATTAGTATTCCTGTTTTATTCCTGCTGTTTATTCTTGTCGTCATTCGCAATTTTACCACCACCAAATTGCAGCCAGCCACCTTGCACATGATCGCCATCAATTGGATCACTACCCTCATCGCGAAGCTCTTCCAATGATTTACGGGTACTTTTCCTGTCCCGTTTATTAATTGAGAAACGTCCTTTTTCTTTCATGGTCATTACTGTTTTAATGAATGTTGAGTCCCAGCTTCTCGAGTAAGGTTGCTGATCGAATTCCCGTTCTACTAGTCTTGGTTTCATAGATGACCGGCATATATGGCCTGTCACCACCCCTTACTTCTTCACAGTTGTCCTGGTTCAGAATCTCTGCCCCAGCATGTTGAACAGGATTCGTTCCATCCAGCAACTCCATCCAGAATTGGTCAAAGCTTTTTCTCATAACGGTAGTATTTTTGTAAAACTGATATACAAAGGTGCTGGCTTAATTAAATCATTCACAGCTTTATCGACGAATTGCCCGGATTGTTCGACTATTTCAAGAAATTCGACCAAGCATGTTGGAGGCCATGAAAAATGCCTTTGCACCGTTGCCGTTCTTCTATACGGACTTACGGCACAAAGGCATTTAATGTGTCGACAAAAATGTGTTTCTAGTTCATGATGGTTTTACATAACATGGTGCTAGCCGTATCCGAATCGGTAAAATTGCCTTCACTACCGGCTGAAGAAAAGCCATTGAGACGCGCAACGGTGAACTTGGTTAATTGAAGCTTGGCGGGAGTTGTAGATTTTTTTTTCATTTCAAAGTCTAAGATTTGTGGTTGGTTGTTGATACAAATTAAATAAGCAAAATTCAATTAATTCATATATTTATACCAATTGCAGTAACCTTTCGACCAAAGTGCCAATATGATCGCACAAAGCTTATTAAAGTGGTAATTTTAGAGTTACTCTGAACTCTCCGTCCGCATCAATCTTTTCAAATTTATGATTACCTGGATAGTAAATTTCCATTCGCTTTGCCAGATTCACGAGTCCTATACCCCCGCTGCGATCATT
Source organism: Dyadobacter sediminis (assembly GCF_005860765.1). Taxonomy (GTDB): domain Bacteria; phylum Bacteroidota; class Bacteroidia; order Cytophagales; family Spirosomataceae; genus Dyadobacter; species Dyadobacter sediminis. The sequence goes on from NZ_VCEI01000030.1 coordinate 156,745, forward strand.
TTTTTTACTTCGCATAACAGGTTGCTGGGGTTTACTGTTCACAATGATGAATTCGAGCGAATCTGGAAGGATATAGATACGGATGTCTACATACGAATTATGACGAGTAGCATGTACGCCATGTTTGAATGCATTTTCAACAAGGGTAATCAACAGAAGAGTAGGAATGCTATGCTGTTCGCAAATTTCGCCATGCTGCTGTATGCTGGCCTTGCAGCGCTTCTGGCTTCGGATGGTTTCCAGCTCAACGTATCGGTTGAGATAAGAGATTTCCTTGTCTAGCTGGATGAACTCGTCAGTGGTTTCGTAAAGTGAAAAACGGAGGATTTCAGAAGCCTTTTCCAGGTATTCGGCCGCATCTTCCGAGATTGGCAAAATTTTGGCATATGCCGCGTTTAACACGTTGAATACAAAATGCGGATTAATCTGTGATTTCAAGACCTTTAACTCCATACTCAATGCGGCGTTCTGAACTTTTTGCCTTATGATATTCTCCTCTGCAGCGTACTTGACTATCTTTAATGCAACCGGCAAAATAAAGAATTGAGCTTCGGACAAGTCAACGGTGAATACCAGCCAGGAATTAATATCCTGAAAGTTGAAAGGGGAAAGATACATCTGGGCGAACATCCTGAACCGCTCAGGCATTTTTTCAAGGCCAAATGCATAATCAACCCACAAAAACAGTAGAATTGAGACCAGGTGGTTTAGCAGAATTACCGATAACAGAAGTATGAAAAATAAAAAAAAGCCATGGATGTATTTTCGCAGAACATTGTAAATGCCTATGCATATATAATACTCTGGTATCGTTTTCGCAAAATAGGCAAAACCTGCAAGTGTAACGCTTGGATCTGCTGCTTTTTGAGCCAGCGTAGGTAAAGCATATGCATAGTGGAGTAATATAAAAAGTACCCAGAAACAGATGTGGTAGAAGGCTCTTAGCCCTTGTGTAGGAGGAAATAGCAACCTTTCTACCAGTGGATCTTTCATTTTGATACTATCCATTCACCACTTGCATTTACTTTTCTGTCAATTGCCTGAAAACTTCGTCACGTGTTGGCGAAACGGCAATGGAAACTTTCATACCGTTCAGCATGGTGACCATGTTTCCCTCAATCATTTTGATACTGTTTCGATTTACGATATACGAGCGGTGTGTTCTTACAAAGGGTGGAGAGGGAAGCATTTTCATCATGGAGCTCATAGATGCGAGAGTAACCAGTACTCCATTGGCATAATATACTTTTACATAGTCTTTTAACCCTTCAATAAAATAAATGTCTTTGAACCAGATGCAGTACATTTTTCGGTCGGCCCGAATCCACATGTATTCTTCCTTTACGGCATTGCTCTTGTATTCATCTGATATCTGGCCTGCTTGAAACATTGAAGTATCTGATGGATTTATTTCTGCAGTTACCGCATTTTCTTCTGCCAATGGCTGGCTTCGTTCACTGGCCGACTGGTTATCACCTAAAAGTTTTCTGACTTTGGTAACGGCTTTTAAAAACCGATCGAAACCGATAGGTTTCAACAGAAAGGATGTAACGTCAAAAGTAAAACCGTCCACTGCATATTCAGGATATGCAGTGGTCATGATCACGTGGGAGTTTGGAACTTTTATAATACTTAATAGGTCGAGTCCTGATAGCTCGGGCATATTTACATCGAGAAAAATAATATCCGGCTTCAATTCCGGTATTACTTCCAATGCATCTACGGCATTGTAGCAACTTCCTGCGTAGGAGAGCCATGATAATTTTGCAATCAGGAATTTGAGAACTTCATGAGCTGGCTCCTCATCGTCGATGATAAGACAACTTATTTTACCCGTCAAATTTGAACTCATTCCGGACAGTAAATTTTAGTTGTTTATAGAACGCTAAGCTAAATGTAACATTAAAAAAGCCGGAAATAACCATTAAATGGTTAAATCCCGGCTAACAAATATGAGAATTATCATTTAATTTATCACTAATTAATTCGAGTTGTTAGTTTATTTGATTAAATATAAAAGTGATTACATACATTACTTTTTGATTAAAAAAATTTTGAGCGTTTTACTTAAATCTTTTTGAAATAAAAGTTTCTGATTTCAATGAAAATGATTCCAATTTTTTCTACTACGCAATTTCAAAAACCTTTTCCGAGGCAGTACTCATCCGATTTTTGAAAGTAAATTTTTTGCCATATAAAGCCTTATGGAATCAGCAACAGAATCTGTACCTTCCGGCCATTTACTAAACCGGGTCATCAGCGTAAAAAAAATTATTACAGTACTACTCTCTCAGAGCACAGTTCGATCTTTTATAGAATCATCAAGACTATCATTTTTCAGAATACTTCCTGTTTAACTTTTATCCAGTAACTCAGATTCGTTACTGCTTTTCCAAAATGTCTTTAACAATCTTGTTTTTATTCCTTGCAAGCTTTGACTCGTAGTACTTCTTTAAGTAATGATATATGACGAGTTCATGAACACGCTGCCTGGAAACGAAAAGCCGGTTGAGAAACATATGGATAAGACTGCTTGCAAAATTACGCATTGGAATTTCCATTGCCGGTAACAGTACAGTCATGCTGGCCCGAATACGGGAGGAACGCTCTTCAAGCAAGATAATTACGTCTGCAATTCCATTTTTCTCGTCATCTGAAGGATTCAGAAAACTCTGAATATCCTTGTTGTGCGTTCGATACTTGTCGTTTAGCTGGACCGTTAGCTGGGTATTGCCATGAAATTCTTGAAAAAAATGTTCCTGCAAACTGTCCATCAGCTTTTTTTTGTCTTCCAGAATAAAGTTCAGATCGTCGAGTAGCATATCTACTCCTCTCAGTCCTACCAGCCAGCGATACCTTTCTCCTTCGTCTCCCGAAAGCATATCCAGAAAGGATACCGTAGCCTGGCTGTCTGCAAAGAAAATGGATTCTACCTCTTCATATGCATGACGCCCATACCGTTCTAGTTCTCTTTTATATGTATCAATTTGTACTTTCTGTACCATTCCATTATCTATCAGTGGATCCATCAGCGTATTCAGCGCTGTCAGTACTATATGCCAGAAATCAGGCTGTTTGCCGTTATAAAAACGCAGTCTGATATGATCGTCAGAATCTGCAAAGCGAAGGAAGAACCACTTTTCGATCATTTTATCGGCAAGAAGGCTATCTGCAAACGGCTTAATTACCGATGTGAGCAAGCGATCCGCCGTTTTGGTACCAGCATATATTTTAACATACAACCATTCGCTTCCAGCCATAAAATTACGCCTCACTTCATCATGCCTAATCGTGCGGACCTCGGCTGGCTGCAATGCTGGCTCCGTTTCATCTTTATGTAATAACGGAACCAGGATTTCACTTACATACCTTTCTTTGTATCCGCCAATAACCGTATTTTCAGTCCCTTCCAGGAATTCAGTAAGGGTAATCTTGCCATACTTGCGCATTGAATCACAAAGTATCTGAATGGAAATACTGGAATCACCGTCAATCAGGAATTCACTATCTCCCTGACGAAGCTGAACAAAGCGGGGAATACGATAAGCTTGCCTTAGCGCATGCCATTCTCTGACATGCGAAACATCTTTTCCAAGCAGCTTGCTGAATAATCCCTTCTCAAAATTCCAGGTAGCACGGCACAGAATCCAGTGTTTGTATTCAACCCGGGGAAGAAATATATTGGACGATAGAAAATTCCAGTTCCAGCTAAAATACTGATGATCGACTTGATAGGCAAGCTCACAAAGAAAGCGGTATACGGGCAATCCTATTCCAAAATTATGCGCATTGGTCAGCCTCGGAATTACACGCCTGTTAAGTCTTTTTGATCTTAATATCACCTCACCAGATCCGGATATGGAAACCATCAGATCGTCGGGAATAATCTGTTTTTCTTCGGGCAATGAGGAGCCTGCCAGGTAAGGAATTTCAAATTCACGAAAATGCGGGCGCATAAGTACGTTCCCGACGCGGGCTTCGGGCAAATGGGCTATTTCAGCAAAAATAACATCTTTGTGCAACGCTTCTTCCTCGTTGATTGCTTTTTTCACCCACTTGGTGAGTTCCTCGTTCCCATGGCAAAACCGTCCGATTAGTTTCAGGCCGGAAGGGCCACCCATCGCTTGAAATGCAAATTTAAAATTGCCGTTATCTACATCCTCCTGAGAATCTGAGATCAGATTACCAAATAAATAAAAGCTGTCTGGTGCCGTCCTTGTAAGTGGCATGTCCTTCCGAAGCTCTGCCAGCATTGCATCGGTCAGGGAAATGGAATGTGCACCTTCCGCAATGGCTTGCTGGTAAATCTTTTCCCGGAACTTCACCAATGCTGACCATTCAGTGGATAAAGGCTTGACAATACCCGGCAACTGCATTTCATCCAGTAGTGGCAGGTTATCTGCCTTTCCACCAGTGACTTTACCATAACCGATTCCCGTTTCATTGTCCAGCACTTCAAGCAATGGCATTTCGCGGTATTCGTATTTTTCAAAAAAGCTTTTTTTAAACTGTTCCATTTCCGGTTGTGGATTCCGGTGGCCCAGTATTTCAATGTTTTTGTATTCGTTTGTAAGCGAGCTGATCACCTGCTCATTAAGCGTGCACGATTTTGTTTTATAGAATAAGTCGGTTTGGATCAAATCCTTGCTGCCGGTTGTTACGAAGTGGGAAGCAATTACGGATTCCACATCCTTGTATTTGCTGATTCCCCGTTCTTGCGATTGTAACAATCCTGCAATTTTCTTTAACTGAAATACATCGTCGTCTGTGCCTTGTAGTCCTTCCAGTTTTCCAATAATTGTATGAAAAAATTCTTCTCCTGAAACGGTGGCTTCCAGTTCAGAAACCAGTATTTGAGCATCGATGATGGCATTTACATACTCCTCTGCTTCTTCCCGGCTTATATCGCCGGATATAATACAACTGGCCAGCTCGTTAATACTAGCTCCTTGCCGGGCTACCGATAATACCATATCGATGTACATACTGGCTTCAACGGATGCCAGTATGTACATTCTTTTCTTATTTTTCAGAAAGCTTTCGACATACCGATAGGTGTCTCCAATCCGGTAAAGACTGGTATTGATAAAAAATTTCAGTTGACTGCGAATATTACTTTTTTTCAAAAGACCAGTAGTCATTTCTGCTACATAGTTCATATCCAGCCTGGCGTGCGTATAATATGGTTCGTTATCATTAAATACAATGCTGGTCTGATCTCCCAACTGTCCCATTGTACAGCCGGCAAACAAGCCATATGGAGTGCTGCGGGAGGTCATCCGAACCAAATATTTGTATAAGGTCTTCAGCAACTTATCAATCCCCGTCTTCACCCTTCCTTCCAGCAAACCGGTAAAAGAATCATACAACTCGGGCGACGCAACATAGATGGCTTCCAGAATCGCCGGTTGTGAAAAAAACCGAATAATTTCATGCTCGAACAGCTCGGGCTGATTATTTACTCGTGTGTTGAAGTCATAGAAAACGTCCAATGGAAGTTGTGGACGTCTTAATAAAAAGAAACCCTGGGAAAGAATAGCCATGGTGCCGGGGGTTTAAGGTCTTTGTTTAATTATCCAGGATAAACTTAATCAATAATATCTGCTTCTAAGTACAATTAGAGGGATATATTGTATTATAACAAGATACACAAGCCGTAAATGAGGTAACACCGCCCTGAACTGCATTAGCCTGTTCTGATAAAAGCTGTTCAAGATTCAGGTGCGCAACAATTTCCTTATCCAGAGATAAACGATTTTTGTTTGATTTCTTTTTCATAACAATGTAAACCTGATGAGTAAGCTGAATTTCAAAAAGCTTGTAATCTGCCCTGCCATTTACTGCTGGATATCCGGACAGATTACAAGCGTGGTAATTAACACCAGTGGGTTATTTATTGCAGGATGTGTAAGTACTTTCACCACAGCAGGAAGCACCTGCGGTGAAGTTAGTTGCTCCACCTTGTACTTCATTAGTCTGCTCTGCCGAAAGTTGTTCAAAATTCAGATTAGCAATTGTTTCTTTATCAAGAGAAAGTCGGCTTGTTGTTGATTTTTTTTTCATGATCTTTTCTGTTTTGAATGTTTAGATTGATAGTTGAAATGAAAGGAAAATGTCAGCAGAGGGTTTGACACCTTTGCTGACATTCTGTGACACTAGGCGCAGGAAGTATAAGTTCCTGTATTGCCAATGCCGCAGCAGGAAGATCCGGCAGTAAATGCAGTTGCACCGCCTTCTACTTCCTGTGTTTGTTCTGTAGAGAGTTGTTCTTCATTCAGGCGAGCGATGGTTTCTTTGTCCAATGAAAGCTTCGAGGTTTCTGTTTTCTTTTTCATGATAAATTGATAAATTGATTGATTGATGGTGATGTAATGAATCATAACGTTCTTGATTGGGCCCGAACGAAATCGTTACAAACTTGTGATATAGCGTAGCGGAACCTAAATTATTTATACGAACCATGAATTATCATCGACCGGAGCTCTATCACCATGAATAAATACCAGCAAGTGCATTGCCTTTCCGACCAAAACAACATTTTATCCTTCGTCGAGGTAATAAAAGCATTGGTCTAAAAACTTCTCTATTCTCCCTGTAAGCGTACACATTTGTACACGAACTTAATGCGTACGATAATGACATTATTAGGGACATCGAAGATTTCCGTCAATGTTGCAGCAGGCAAAATTGATGAAATCTGCCAGGCTGTAAACACACACAGGCAGCAGTTGACGAGTTTTGGCTTCTCGCGAGGATATCTTGGTGTGTCTGTATTCAACTACCTCTATGCGATGCATTCCGGTAAGGAGGAGTTTTTGGACGAGGCAAGGCAAACATTTGATCAGGCCTGCGATATGATTGACAGCGATCTGCACAAAACCTATCCACAGGATTTCGCCGAACTGGGAATAGTAACGCAATACCTTCATAAGGCAGGCGTACTGGACCTTGACCCGAATACTTTCCTGGACGATGTAGACACTATATTGTTGCAAAAAATGCGCTATGAGTTGAGCATTAAAAACATTGGCGGGTTTGTAAATGGTGCACTCGGCTATGGACTCTATTTTCTTCACCGTTGTCAGTACAACCGCGAAAAGGCAGAGCCTGCTATTACAGAATTGATAAATGGAATTATGAATAGCGCGATTCGCACGAGCAAGGGTTGTTTCTGGAATTCGAGATTAAATCCGAAAAAGGAAAATACCTACTTGTCAATGCCGCATGGTTCAGCAGCAATTTTACTTTTCATGGCACGCGCTGTTGAAATGAACCTGTTTCCGGCGAGTCGCTTGCAGGAAATTGCGCACGAGACCATTTCGTACATGGAGGCACATAGTGTTCAGAATGAATATTATCAATTTATCGACATCGTTCAGGATCCTCATAAAAGCCGGTTGGCTCTTTGCTATGGTGATCTGGGCATTGGTTATACCTTGCTCAGGGCTGGTAATGCATTTAAAAATAAAGAATGGTCTCGGAAGGGTCATGCAGTCCTGCAAAGCTGTTCGATGCGTCGTAGTGAGAGTACCACTGGTGTGCAGGATGCAAGTATTCTGTTTGGCGCCACAGGATTGGCACTGGCGTTCGACCATATCAGTCAGCTGATGAACGATACGATGTTTAAGGAAACAGCTGGTTTCTGGTACTCGGAGATTCTTCGGCTTGACGGATCAGCAGATGGCTATGCAGGTTATAAAGCCGCTTACAATCAGTGGCATTCACATACCAATCTGGCATTCAGTGAAGGCATCATCGGAATTGGTTGTGGATTGATCAAAGGCCTGCATTCCAGTAAGGTCAACTTTGACGAACTAATCTGGTTGCTTTAAATAATTTACCTATTCTCACCATGCTCGATATCACTACAAACATTTGCCCGCCTCGATTGGTTGAACAATTGCCGAAGCTGACAAGCCTTATTGCCAAAAACCCCGTTACCCAGAACAATGTATCTCGTGGGGAACTTGGAGTAATACTTTATTATTTCTATCTATCTCGTGCATCAGGTGAAAGCAGGTACGCGCATGAAGCTTACCAACGCCTGGAAACATTGCTACGCAATCTTACTGCCAATAATACAACAGACCTGATGAACTCAACCCTTGCAGGTGGGCTGGCAGGCCTGGGCATGACGCTGGAAGTTTTAATCAATGAAGGCTTTATAGAGGACGAGTATGACGACTTTCTGTTCCGCCTTGATCAGTTGGTGTTTGACAATGCATTGAAAAAGATCGAAAAAGAAGATACCGATTTTTTGCATGGTGGTACAGGCGGGTTTCATTACCTCTACTACAGGTTCAGCAAAAACCCCGATGTACATACCTATCTGAACAAGTACGTAAGTACACTGGCTGGTATTTCGTATAACTATCAAACAGCAGCTTATATTAGAAATACTTATTTACAACCGATATCTCAGCCTGGAGAAGTGAACCTGGGTTTGTCACACGGCATGGCAGCAACTATTCTGATTCTGCTTAATCTTTACGAATCAGACATTAATCAGCCTCTGACTGAATCCCTAATTAGGAAATACATCCGCTTTTTACTTCGCTATCGCAATACAGGCACTTATGAACAAGGCAGGCATGCGCTATATCCCAATACGGTAACGCTCCGAAATGGTCATTTTGAACCTACTGGTCCCAGCAGCTATCAAGGAGGATTGCGATGGTGCTATGGCGACCTGAATGTAGCTCACGTTCTTCACCGTGCAGGTAACCTGTTGAGTGAACCGGAATGGAAAAACAAAGCTGCCGAAACAGGTCTGGCCACGTTGGCAATACAAGACGTTGAAATAGCACGTTGCCATGGCTCTCTTTTCTGTCATGGTGCCACAGGCATAGCACATTATTATGATTATCTACAGAGGATTTCGGGGATACATGAATATCGCTTGGGCTATGACTACTGGATTCAGGTAGCAATAGATGAATTTCGTAAAGAGGAAGAACAGATGCTACACACCGACATCTCAGGCTACTTTCTGGAAGGAGCTGTTGGATCCGGGCTTGTAATTATGAACAGAATACTGGATGAGCCGGGATATTGGGAAAAAATATGGTTACTGACTTAAACTAATGCACAATGAAAAAGCCGAAATGTGGCATATTGGATTTTGGTTTCCGTGAAAACGGACTGAACAGCCTTCTCAAACTGGATGACGTAATTCATTCGGCAGAAATGGCTGAACAGCTTGGGTTTACCAGATACTGGATCAGCGAACATCACTTCTCGCAAAAATCGCTTGCCTGGTCGAATCCGCAGGCCGTATTGCCGATTCTGGCCGCATCAACAAAAAAAATCCGGATTGGTGTAGCCGGGGTGTTACTGAACCTTTACTCGCCCTATCATATCGCGACATTTTTCAAGATGCTTAATAATGTTTACGGCAACCGGATAGACCTGGGAATTGCAAATGGCAAACCCAGCGCACATGCAATCCGGTATGCCACTGGCCAGGACACGCTTGACAAAAGTTCGGTATTCGAGGAAAAATTCGCTGATTTACTACATTACCTGCGCGATGAAGACGATTTGTATCAGGACGGTACAGGAGTGGTTGTTCCTCCATATAAAGGCCATGTACCGGAAGTATGGTCGCTTTCCAGTTCAGCATACCGGTCCAATGAGCGGGTTATTAATTTGAAAATCAACCTTTCCAGATCCATTTGCCATGAATATGCCGAACAGGGATTTGCCAAAGATCGCCTTACTCAGTTAAAAGAGGACTTCTATGTAACAAATGGCTTTTACCCCAAAACCAATCTGGTCGTCGGCTTCATCTGTGACAGAACAATGAAAAAGGCAATGAAGACTGCAGAAAAATTTAAATCAGCTGGTCCATGCCTGAATCTGGTTGGATGTCCCACCTATTTTCAGGAAAAACTGGCAGAATATCAGGAAGAGTATGGAGTAGATGAATTCATCCTGTACAATTATAGTGTCGATTCAAAAGAACGGAACCTTGCCATGCGGCTGATTAGTCAGGCTCTTCAGATAGTAGCATAACCTTCATCAACGGACTTACCATGAAACCAATACGAATAGGACTAATGGACTTTGGACAGCGCTCGCCTCATCTGAACAGCATGCTGAAATTACAAAACATGATCGATTATGCAGTGGCAGGAGAGGAAATGGGTTTCGACAAGTTCTGGCTGGGCGAGCATCATATGCCCAAGCCCACTCTTACCTATAATAATCCAACCAATCTTGTACCGGTTCTGGCAGGTTACACAAAAACCATGAGCATTGGTACTGCCGGAACGTTACTTTGCATTCATAACCCTTATCACATCGCTTCGTCTTACAAGTTCTTTAATAGTGTTTTTCCAAACCGCATTGAATTAGGTTTTGCCAATGGTATGCCTTATCAAGCTATTTCCATGCATTCAACGGGGAAAAAGAACGAGGACGCCTTTTATGAATTCGAGAAAAAAGTAAATGAAACGGTTTCACTTCTGCGAAATGAAGAGGAGTATTTCAAAAATGAGGGTATCGTATTGCCGCCTTATAAAGGATTGCTTCCCGAGCTCTGGACGCTCGGTAGTTCTGAAAACAGTTTCCGTCGTGCATTAAATTTGGGCACGAACCTCTGTATCTGGACAAGCCGGGAATTTAAATCTGAACAAAAAGAAAGATTGGACGTCTTTCGTCAGCGCTTTTTTGAATTACATGGACGCCACCCACAAATCAGATCAGTTGTAATCGGTATCTGCCACCCGTCCCGCCGAAAATCACTGCAAATTGCGCGCGCTCAGAATGACGATGAAAAAATGCCATATGGAGATGTACAATCCTTTTACGACTTCATCCAGCAATACCGCTCATTCTTTGATTTGCATGACTTTATGTTTTTTAACGGTATCCTTGATCCCCGGTATCGCATGCAGGGTGTCGAGAAGTTGAAGCAATTACTTAGCTAGCTTTTACCTACTATTTCCGGATAATGACTACATGGGCCCTTCTTGCCGGCACAATGCTTTGGTCTACCCTGTTGCAGGCTCAAGGAATTTTTATTTCCGGTCATGTCAGTATTGCCAAAGCTATACAAACAGTTGAGATTCCAGCCATCAGAGTGCCGGCCGCGGGAGTGACTGTTCGTGTAAAGGGTACTTCCTCAGGTGTCATTTCGGACTCCTCCGGGTATTACCGGGTTGCGGTACATGAGCTAGGTGCTACACTTGTTTATCAGGCTGTTGGAATGAAGACACTCGAAATTATGGTGACTGACACTGCCAGATTGGATGTCCAGCTGAAAACAGATGCAACGGAGCTGAAAGAATTAATAATAACAGGCTATACCGAACTTCCTCTTGAAGAAACAACCGGTGCCTATTCAACTGTAAAAATGGATAGGATTTCCAATACGCCACTACTGCCAATCGATAAAGCACTGCAAGGGCAGGTGGCAGGTCTTCAGTCCATGGGGGGCTCCGGGCAACCCGGATCGGTTCAAAACATCAGGATCAGGGGAACAGGCTCCATCAATGCTGGTTCCGAACCGTTGTATGTAGTTAACGGCATCCTGATTAACACAGGTGTCCTTGCGCGAAACAACCCGAATGCCAATACAATTGCCGGAATTGATATTAATGATATTGAACAAATTAGTATTTTAAAAGATGCTGCTGCTACTTCGGCCTATGGCTCCCGGGCCGCTAATGGTGTTATCATCATCACATTAAAACAAGGAAAATCCGGTAAAACTTCATTTCGGCTTAGCACAGAAACAGGACTGGCTATCAAGGCTTACTCCAACCCGGCAAATCGCCCGCTCAATACAGCTGAATGGCGATCTCTCACAGCAGAAGGTGTCCAAAACCGTTTTCCAAACCAGTATCCTGATGCTGCGGGTGCCTTGGAATATGTCGATCAATTAATTGGTGTAAACCCATCAGTCGATACCGATTGGCTCCGTGAAGTGACTCAGATTGGAAAAAGCTGGCAATACCATCTTTCAGCCACAGGCGGGAACGACAAGACTCAATTTTATATCAGTACCGGTTACCTTTCACAAACAGGCAACGTTATAGCTACAGGACTGCGGCGAATCACAGGCAGCATTTCATTCGCACACACTGCTAGCAAGCGACTGACATTCAATACTTCTATACATATCAGCCATACCCGCCAGCATGGCCCAGACAACGGCGGGGCTTTTTCTAACCCTGTACTGGCAGCCTATTTTCTACGCCCCTCTCTGGCTCCTCGTACGCCCTCAGGCGAGATCAACGTTTCACCACCTGATTTCCCGGCCGGCAGCCTGTATAATCCACTTGCTATTGCAGATATGGATAAACGCCAAACGAGCAATATGAAGGCACTTACATCCTTTACAGCAGATTACAACTTGTTCCGAAACTTTAAACTTACATCCAGAATCGGTATTGATTATAACATTCTGGAAGAGGATCAATACAACAATCCTTTTTATGGGGACGAGGTCAATGAACAGGGAAAGATAACAAGAGCTTATTCAAGGTATTTTAATTGGATATGGAGCAATCTTGCGACCTATCATCGTGCTTTTACTGACTATTCTTTTCAGGTCACAGCAGGTTACGAAGCACAGAAATCAATGTATTATTTCAATCAAACATCTGTCTATGGCCTGCCTTTTCACCTTTCAGTACAAATACCTTCGGCAGGTTCCGGATCACAATCTGCCGAAGGCAGCAACAGCGATTATGCATTTTTATCCAAGTTCGCCTTATTGGATTTCACCTATAGACACAAGTGGATGTTTTCGGGAAGTATCAGGCATGATGTATCATCAAGGTTCGGCTCCGGGCAGCGCTCAGGCATCTTTTGGTCAACCGGATTAGCCTGGCAGCTTAATAAGGAAGAATTTCTCAAAACCGTTCAGTTTATAGATCAATTAAAATTAAGGCTTTCTTATGGTTTCAATGGCAATGCAGCCATCGGAAACTACGACTGGCAGGGTACTTATGCATACGGTAAATCTTATAACTATCTTGGGAAAACCGGATCCGCCCCAGTTACTCCCGGCAACAATAATCTCACATGGGAATTTAACAAGCCACTGAATTTAGGTCTTGATATGGTGCTCCTGAACAATCGTTTCACATTGGTACTGGACTGGTATAGCCGCATTACTTCCAACCTGCTCATCAACCAGCCGCTTCCCGGAACATCCGGATTTAACAGCTATAAAAACAATGCAGGTTCTATTCGGAACCAGGGACTCGAATGGAGTATTTCTGTACAAGTTGCCAATTCAAAAAACTTTCAATGGAGCATTTACTTGAATGCTTCTCGGAATAGAAATAAAATAATTTCATTGCCTGGTAACCGCGATATTGTTTCGGGTACATCAATTTACCGTTCTGGACAAGACCTGCAATCCTTTTACATGAGACAATGGGCAGGTGTTGACCCAGAAAGCGGTGCTCCCCTTTGGTACACTGATGCTACCCGTAAGAAAACAACAAAATCATACAATGAGGCATTACTGACGTTGGCGGGATCAGCCTCTTCAAAGCTTTATGGAAGCCTGGGTTCAACTATTAAATACAAAGGTTTTTGTACTGACTTTCTGTTTTATTTTAACCATGGAAACATGATCCGGGATGCCTGGGGAAGTTATACCCAGAGCGATGGTGCCAATGTGAACTTTAATGTTGTTGCTGCTCAACTGAACCGCTGGCAAAAACCAGGGGACCAAACAGATGTGCCAAAATATGTATATGGAGGCAACAATGCTTCCAACTCCATGTCAAGCAGATTCCTGTACCGCGGCAATTACCTGCGCTTGCGATATGTCACGATCAGTTATGAAGTACCACGCCATATTTTGTCGGCGTTTGCATTTTCCGGTTTTAAATTATTTGTCCGGGGAACAAATTTGTTAACCAAAGCCGCAGACAAAAATCTCCCTTATGATCCGGAAACGAATGTCAATAGCACTTCAAACTTTGATATTTTCATTCCAAAAACTTTTACAGCAGGCTTACAGGCTAACTTTTAAGTGGCTCATTATGAATAAGATTCCTCATTTATTGCTTTTTATAATTCTGCCGTTGGTACTCTCTTGTGGTGAAGGATTTCTTAAACTTGATCCGTATATGGAAGTCTCCTCAACCTCCGCAATACAGACAACTAAGGATCTTGAAACGGCGTTAAATGGATGCTATGCCCAACTTCGAAGCCCGGGACTCTTTGGGCGTAACCTTCCGGTTATTGGCGATCTTGCCGCTGATAATGTATACCTCTCGACACGTAATTCAGGTAAATACCAGGCATTTGAACAGCATACAATTACCTCAAACAATGCCGAATATAGAACCATATGGTTTGAAGCTTATACTGCGATCCTTCGTGCCAATAACGTGATCAATAGTACGCTGCCAGTGGATTTTGTTATATCGCAGTTAAAAGGAGAGGCTTATGCCTTGCGTGCGCTTATGTACTTCACATTGGTAAAGACGTTTGCCCGGCCATACACCTATAATCCTACTATGCCGGGTATTCCACTGGTATTCCAGGATAATCCAACTTTACGTCCACCTCGCAACACCATTGAACAAGTTTATAAAGCTATTACAGCCGACCTTGATTCTGCTTCACAAATGATGACAGCCGATCAAGGCTCAGCTCGCTTTTCCAGATATGCCGCAATCGCTCTTCACGCAAAAGCAAGATTTTACATGGGCGATTACACACGGGCTTTGATGTTGGCCAGTCAGGTAATCAGGCAAAGTGGATATAAGCTGCTGCCTTATACTTCATTTATTCAATACTGGTCATCGCCAGTCTCACAAACACCTGGTCAGCGGCTTGAAACACTTTTTGAAGTTTCAGCTGATGCATCGCTCAATGCATCCTCTAATGAGCTGGGCTATATGTATCAGCAAACTGCTTATGGAGACTTGTTGGCAGGAGGATCTCTTACAAGCTTGTATGGTTCCGGCGACATCCGCAGAAAATTGTTTATTTTGGGTAAAAGGGAATCAGCTGAAAATCCGGCATGGATCGTAAACAAGTATCCTACTGGCCATAGTGATTGGGATGATAAAAAAATTCTCAGGTTATCAGAACTGTATCTGATAGCTGCCGAAGCAGCCTTCCGCATAGGCAACGAACAAGAAGCGTTAACGTACCTTAATCTGCTTATAAGTGAACGGGAGCCTTCTTTACAATATACAAATTCCGGCCAGGCATTGTTAGAGGCAATTATTACCGAACGACGGAAAGAACTGGCATTTGAAGGGGACCGCTTTCACGACCTTAATAGATTGAACAGAGAAATTCATCGTATGGACGGTCAATTTAAGGCTATCATTCCATTTTCCAATTCAAGCCGCATAGGCCCCATCCCCGAAGTAGAAATTATTGAAAATGAGAATTTGGTTCAGAACGATGGCTATTAGCAATCTGTAATACTCCCCAAAATTGAGACCATCGGTTAAGTTTATTAACTTGACATAAAACCGATGAACAAAATGAAACAAAGCCGCAGAAAATTCACATCAAAGTTTAAGGCAATGGTAGCCATTGAAGCCTTAAAGAGCGGCAATCACTGACTGAATTGGCTACCCGATTTGAGAGTCACTCTACTCAAGTATCATTGTGGAAACGAGAATTTCCGGAACGGGCTGAAAAGGCTTTTGCAGATGAAGCAGCCAAGGACGAAGAAACCGTGAATGTTGACAATCTTTTCAAGCAGATTGGTCAGCTGCAGGCGGCCGCGAATTAGGACCAGAGCTGTAAGGTTGGATATGAGCCGATTAGAATTACAGGCATAAAGGCTTCTTAAAAGTATCAGCTGGCTCCAATCACGGTAAAGTTTACTTTTAATTCGTTTAGAGTTATGACATTCACTTCATTTTGTTGGTATTGACATATCTAAATTATCGATCGATGCCGTACTTTATATGTCGGCTAACGAACCGTCCTTTCATCAGCAGTTTGAGAACAGGCCCTCAGGTATTCTGGTTCCGCATCATTTTATCCTCACATTAACCGAAATACCAATCTGGTATGGTCTGAACTTCCAGGTTTGTCCGGCCACTTTGCGTTCCACAAAGCTGTACTGGAAATACGGGCCAATTTCAAAACGGCTTTTGCCGGACTGACAAACCTGTTTGTAAAAGCCGAGATTACCCCATAACAGGTTCTGCTTACCGGTTATCATGCGGGCATAATCCATTCCCAGACTGACACTGTAATTTTTTAGAATATGCTGTGGAAGTACAAAACGCTGCCGAAGCCCGATACCCAGCAAGTGAGAACGGTCATCTTCCACCTGTTTTTCCCCGATCCGCAACATGCTGTACTGATGCTCACCAATACGCGTGGCAATTACCTGATTCGTCCCGATTTCATATTCATTCCAGTTTCTGAAATATTGATAACTAAGCAAAAGCTGAGTACGTTTTTTTTCAAGACCGGCTGTCAGCTTGTATGACAATGACCTGGAAGACAGTAACGGAGCAAACTGAAAATTCTGAACGCGGTCGGAAGCCGAATTATTCAGACTCACAAGCTGGAAAGTCTGAAGGACGGCGGCAGAAAAAACGCCATGCACCCCGTATAAAATTCCTGGCTTCTTACTGGCCTTCCTATTCGTATTTTCAAAAATAGGTGGAAGTGTGAAAGTCTCTGAAGTAATACCGAGTTTGACCGAATCAACAGGCGATAAAAATGTCAGATCCGTTGGCTGCTCAATTGGTCCGGTCACTGGTTTGTTGTCCATTTCAGTATTTGGCTCTTTGGTTCGGACGGCGGTAAAATCTTTCATTTTGTACCGGGAAAATACTTCCGGTTCAGAGAAAGAAGAGCTTTTTGAAGATGTCAGCAATCGGTTCCGGCTGCTTATGCGGTCAAGTGCTTTTTCAGGCCTTTGCTTTTGAAGCACCGGTTTCTTTTTCAGTTTCCCAGAAATGCCTTTTGGAACAGCCTGTATTTCAAAACTTCTCCGCTCCGTTTCTTTGCCTGCATTTTCGCCTTTTTTTAAAGCCGGATCAGGCTGGCGGTTCTGATCATGTACAGTCCTGTTCTGGCCTGAAACGGGAAAAGGGACTTTGTCATACCCCTTTTGGTTCCAATACCTGCCGCCAGCTAGAAAAGCAACGATCAGAAACAGCGCAGCTCCTGCGAATGTCCAGTAAAGCTTTTTATCCGATTTATCCAGAGCTGCAAAAACATTCGCACGCACCTGATCTTTCACCGGTGCATTGAAGTTCTCAAACTTTGCCTGTAACTTCTTTCGCAGCTCTTTATCAGCTTCTTCTTCCGGTAACTTCATAAGATTCGACTCCTAATTCCTGTAACTTCTTTATCAGTAATGTGCGTCCGCGTTGCAGCTGGGATTTGGAAGTCCCCTCCGCAACCGACAGCATCTGGGCAATTTCTCCATGCGAATACCCGTCAATCAAATGCATGTTAATAACCGTCCGGTAACCATCCGGCAGGCTGCTGATAACAGCCAGCAAGCGGTCTGTATCCAGCTGCTCAATGATCCTGAATGAATTGTTCACGTCCGTTTCCACCTCTGAAATTTCAATGGACGAATGCAGCAATTCTTTTTTGGTGGTTCTGTGATAATAGTTGATAGCCGTTCTGATCACGGCCGACTTGACCCAGCTATCGACTGATTCGGGTTGTTTGATCTGCCGAATGTTTTTGAAAATCCTGATAAATGCTTCCTGCAGAATGTCGTCGGCTTCGGCTTCTGTTTTAGCATACCTGAGACAAACCCCTTTCAAGCTGTTTTTGTACCGGTCATAGAACACTGTCTGTGCCCGCCGCTCTTCCCGCTGGCATCCTTCGACCAGCTGTGTCAGGGAGGCATAATCACGGCATGTAAAAAATCTCATCAGAAGTGCATTTAATTCCCGGTCGGCTGACTCTTCATTCGGTTATAAAATGTCCTTCTAATAGAGTACAAAATAGTCCCGGGACAGCGGGCTTCCATTTTGATCAAAGGTAATGTACCAGACCTGGTTCCTGGCAATTGATCCGTCTTGCTTCTGAATCCCGACTACATAGCTCTTCACTCCATCCAGTTCATTTCTGATTATCCCTGATAAATTGCCCAAAAAGCCAAAACCCTTGTATTCGTCCCTGCTGTCAAGATAAGTCTTTATATTTGACGGCAACTCACCCGCATTTCCCAGATCAACCGGCTGGTCCGAGCCAGCTAAAAGCTTGCAATCCTGATCAAACAGAAGCTGGAAATCAATGTTGTTTTTACGGAGGTAAAGCTGGTAAGACTTCTCAGAACGGGCACTAATCGAGATGATTGCCCGGGAAAACTGAAATTTCTTGTCCTGAACATATTGCTGTAATGCTTCCGGCAAATCGCTCAATCCGGCAGCCGGGAATCTGGCATGAACCGATGCCATTTCGAGGGTGTACGTAGTTGCTTGACCGCGGAGAGCAGTAGCCCGCCATTTCAACAGGTAGGAACTGCCTTTCCACAGATAGTCGGCCAGATACGTTTTTTCAAAGTCAGCGTTATCAAACAAATGATACTCCTGTTCCCTGAAATCAGAGAACGTGCCACCTGCAATGACGCTCGTGTTCAGAAGATTTTTCAGGCTGTCGGGTACGACTGTTCCCGCAAGCCGGTATGCGACCAGAATATGATCCGGGCTTAGCATGGAGCTGTACCTTTTTGCCCCGGATTCAAGCTCCACGTTCCAAATTTTATTGTTCAGGATTTCGGTGAAGATCATATTCCGGGGATTCTCGTATGTATTTTCAACCAGTTGCATCACCTGCGCAGGAACCTGAGGGTTGTCGGGTACGGGATCTGAAACTTGGTTACAACTACATAAAGCAGCTGCCGCTATCATTAAAAAAAATAAAGCTTTCATAGGTTAAAAGCACTTTTGATTGGATCCGGACCAACCCGGTTTTCTTATACTTTACAAGGAGCCCGCCATGCGCCATTGCTCCGGACTATGAAATACATTTTATACGGATACATGCTTTATAATTAAATAGTATAATTTCAAGATCCTGTGTGTATTCCCGGCGATACGATCATTGCAGCGCCAGCCGGCCAACGTACTGCATCCGGAACCTGCTATGCATTCATGTGCTTAGACAGGATAAATAAAACGGGGGTTGCATCTACTTTAAAAAACTTAATCTTACGCTTGAAAGAATTGGGATTCAACAATTGCACCGCTGCCCATTGATGCCGGACTGTACGGGTAAATTCATTTTATTCCAGTACATTACTTCTGCAGAACGCCTTCCGGCTGCTGATATCAACTTCTGATTGCTGACCGGAATATACCCGCATGAAAACTCCTGGCATAGACGATTGAAATTGTCTCCTGTTGCGGTAGCAAACGAAAAGTGAGTAACATCATAATCTTTTGAGTGAGTAGCTGATAACGGACGTGGATCTCTGCACGATTGAACGGATTTCACACCCGGATAGCCGTCAGTTTCTCCATCTGTTGTGCCTCAGCATACGGTGGTACCGGGAAAAGAGCAGGTCGGAAAGTTTAAACAACAGTATTCTTAGCCTGCTTCCACTGAAAACAGTTCTGACAAACGGCAGATTATTCTTTTCCCGTGTTGTCTGCATCTGAAACCTTAGCTTTGCAGATCAGGACTATGCCTGCAGTAAGATCATAAGAATAAAAAATGGATAAGAAAACTGAGATACGGATACGCCACTGGGTTTTTGTAGATGACACAAAGTTCTTCGGGCCGGGACGCTACGAACTGCTGGAACACATTGCCGAAACCGGTTCCATTTCCAAGGCTGCAGGTGCCATGAAGCTTTCCTACAAAAAAGCCTGGGCGATGGTCGATGCCATGAATGCATTAGGAAGCAGTCCTTATGTGATTACGCAAAAAGGCGGGTCGCATGGTGGCGGTGCTGTTCTGACAGAGACAGGAAAGCGGGTCATGGAAGCCTACAAAAGTTTAAATGAAAAACTGCTTGAAGTTGTCAAAGCAGAAAAAGAACTCCTGCAGGTAATCTGATTTTCCGGAAAAACAGATGAAGGGACTCTTTATGTTTGCCAGGTTTTGAAAAGCGAAGTGCTTCCTGAACTTGGCAAATGATCAGTTCAGGAAGGCAATATTTATGAAGCAGGATTACTCCTGTAAATGCCTGGACGTAAGAATGCCGATTGAAACCGCAATTGAAATTCGGAATGAATAAATCTTGCTGTGTGAGATTATTAGTTAAAAATTCCGTTCATTTCCGTCAGTATCAGCGGCGCATTGTCGGTTACCACTATTGTATGTTCGTGCTGAGCCATAAACCCGCCTTTATTTCCTACCATTGTCCATCCGTCGCTGAGCTGGGCTGCATAAGATGATGTGGTGGAAATGAAAGTCTCGATAGCAACAACGGAATTCTTTTTGAACCGTCTGTGGTCGGATTTGTTTCTGAAGTTCATCAATTCATCCGGCTGCTCATGAAGTCCTCTGCCAATACCATGGTCTGCAAGGTTTCTGATGACTTTAAAGCCATGCTTTTTAGCCTCTGATTCCATCAGATAACCGATATCGGCTATTTTAACACCTCCTTTTATTTGGCTGATAGTCTTGATCAGGATTTCCCTGGATGCATTAACAAGCTTCTGATGATGATGAATATCCTGCCCAAGGACAAACGAGCCGCCATTATCCGCCCAGAATCCGTTCAGTTCTGCTGAAACATCAATATTGACAAGATCTCCTTCCATCAATTTTCTTTTATCCGAAGGAATTCCATGGCAAAATTCATTATTCACACTGATGCAGGTCCATCCGGGAAATCCGTATGTTGAATGAGGAGCTGACTTTGCACCAAATTCGGTCAGTATTTTTGCGCCAAACTCGTCGAGTTCTTTTGTCGTCATTCCAGGCTGCGCATAGGCTGTCATTTTCTTCAATGTATATGCTACCGCCTCGCTTGCTTTTTGCATTCCTGATAAGTCGGACTCTTTGGTAATGGACATAAACCGGGTCGTAATGTTGAACAGCTGAACATCTTTAACGTCAAAGTACCTGAAAAGAACAGATACCGGACAAAAATGCTTTGATTTTGCAAAAATACACTTTTTTCTCTTTTGCCAGCTTCCGAATCCCTGGTCACCATGTGTTACAAAACAGATGGAAAGAAAGCCGAATTCAAAATAGAAATCCTGAACACGAAGCATTTTGATCCTACTGACAAATGATTGGAACAGAAATGCACAAGAATTCCTGCGATGCTATTCAGACGAAAAAAAAGGAATTCTGAATGGCTAATACCATTTTTTCATCAACCCCGTCATATAAAGGTCATAGCCTCCCTTTCCGCCGGGCCTGTCTGACGAGAAAATCATCAAATGATAATTGAAGTTATCCATTGTTGGTAAAATAGGCCGGTATTCATTGTAGGAAGTATTGATCCGCTTTCCGGCATTCACAGGCGCGCCCCATTTTCCGTTTTGAAAAGTTGCATAATAAATGTCGTGACCACCTTCGCCGCCGGGCCTGTCCGACACAAACACCATTGTTCCATCATGAAAGGAAGGGCACTTATCATCGTACGGACTTGACAACTCTTCCACTTTACGCAGTTTGTAGGATTTGGGATGAAGAAGACTTTCAGGTGTGACTTGCTCACTTTCTGCTCTTGGAATGCTGAGCTCGTAAATGTCGAAGTTGCCTTCACGGTTTGAGCTGAAATATATTTTGTCTCCGAGATAGGAAAAGCTGGGATAACCGTCATCTTTGGAAGAATTCAGAATGTCAAAATCATAAGGTCCTTCCATGCCATTGCTGCTGTTCCGCAAGTATTTGATCTGCATGTCACCTTTGGAATCATCGGCATAAAACAGAAAGAAATTCCTTTCCGTTGTAATACCCTGAATATCCCGGTCAAAAAGCAAAGTCTTGGGCCCGTATACGTTGAAATTGCCGTTTGCTCGGTTGATCATGCCTTCCAAGCCACCGTAGTCGGCAAATACGGCATCCTGCCATCCGCCGGACCTGTACATTTCTATGCCCAGTTGTTTGTCGTATTTAAACACCGCCCGGAAGTGCACAAGGTTAAAAACGTCTTTCCTGTCTCTCTTTGAGGAAAATGTCAGGTAAGTTTGGCCGGATTTGTTATCGGGCAAGTCCGAATTGTAATCATCGAACTCCGAATTGAACTCATTCAGGCTGACTACTTCTTCCAGAAAGTCACCATCTCTTCTTCTGCCTACCTCAAATGGCCAGCAGCTCTGAAGCACCAATGCCAGGAATACAAATTTCCTCATTTCAGATCTTTTTTTCAGAAGACTCCGGAATTGGTTATTTGGTTGCTACAAGAAAAACTTATTTCATTTTTAATAAGCCAATTTAAGAATTTCTTCAACTTAGCCTGCAAACAAAATATTTAAAAGCAGTTACAATTACTTCAAACTAATACATTTTCCGGAGCTGCAATCCTAACAATTTATGACTTGCATGCCATATACAATCCGTATGGTAAGTGAAAGCACCCTCAGGATAAAAGTTGACCGTTCCTTCTGGTTTAAAATCTAATTTCAAGTCGGCTTTGTAATCGTAGGCAGTTCCGAATGTGATTGAATAATTGATCTTTCTTAACTGTTTCTGCCATTATTTTTTGGCTCCTCAAAGCTGACAGGAGATGCTGCGAAATGTTTGAGATCACCTATTAAGCAACTACTTCTGCAATATTAGATAACCATCTATACCACACTATGAAACAACTTCGCATTGCACTGATGGTGCTTTGTACCTGCATTGTCGGGCTTATGGTACAACAATATTTCTTCTGCCCGCGCTATCAGTTTAATACTGCTACGCCATTCCAGGGCACTATCATTCGTAATCCTTATGAGCTAATGAATTCCAAAAACTGGATTAAATGTAATTTTCACGCACATTCCAAATCATGGGGAGGTATCACAAACGGGCATGGTACCGCCCGGGACGTACACCAGGCTTACGAGAAGCTCCATTACGGTATGCATTGCGTATCCAATTACCATGATATTGATTCTTCAAATATCGATTCGGTTAATTATTTGTCAGCCTACGAACACGGCTATAATATCCAGAAAACGCATCAACTCGTGTTGGGAAGCCGCCATGTAGTATGGCTCGACTATATTTTCCCTCAAACAACTCATAACAAACAACATTTAATACAACGTCTTCGTGAGGCAAATACGGTAACTATCCTGAATCATCCGGCTTTGCGCAAGGGCTACACGCCCGAAGACCTGACGCTGCTCACCGGTTACGACTGCATGGAAGTACTTAATCCATCGGCAACTTCTACGGCTGAATGGGATGCAGCATTATCGGCTGGCCGGACAGCCTTCATTGCAGGTGATGACGACATTCATGATGTCATTGCGAAAAAAAGGCTTGGTACCCGGTGTACGTTTGTGAATGTTACTGCCAATTCCGGAGATGCTGTCATGCAGGCATTGAAAACAGGCAACAGCTATGGTGTTATCATCAGCGAAACACAGCATTATGACTCCATACCTCAGCTCCGCAGCCTTACTGTAAATCACGATAGCATTCAAATTGAAATGAGTGCTCCTGCTCAATGCGCCAGCCTTACAGGACAAAATGGAAATGTACTACATACTATTGAAAACACGAATAGAATAAGTTATCGGATAAAACCGCAAGACCATTATGCACGTGCAACTTTTAAATACAGTAATGGTACAACAATTTTTCTCAATCCTGTTTACTACTCCTCGCCTATAGGCGCAATGATTCCGCCTTTTCACAGGAAAGTAAATGAAACTACTTTTTTCAGAATACTGGGAGTTTGTGCAATGGTGTTATGGATCATATTGTGCAAATGGTGGCTATCGCCCAAACCTCCCCGGCATAAAGGCTGGGTAAAACATACCATGATGATCACGTTCTGAAAAACAGCATATGGCTTTACTTAGCTTCTCAAAAAGACCATTGTTGCAATTAATTCTGGCGACTACAGTTATTCGTTGCCTTGTTGCTCACCTGATCAATCTTGGCAATGATGAAGTTTACTATTTTACGTACGCTGTACTTCCAGATTGGAATCATTTCGACCACCCACCTCTCATCGGCATTTTTATTCGCATTTTCACCATTAACCTGAATGCCATCAATGAACTGATGATCAGACTGCCGGGCATTGTCGGCGCTGCCATTAACACATGGCTTATCGCGCAATGTGGTCACCATATCAAAAATGTACGAACCGGCATTATTGCTGCGATCTTGTATAATACATCCATTTACACAAGCATAATAGCTGGTATTTTCATCCTTCCGGATTCTGTTCAGCTCGTCTTCTGGCTGGCGGCTTTGTATTCGATGCTGAGGTGCACAGGCACAGATAAGGCCGCGGTTTCCCAAAAACATCTTTTACTGATTGGACTTTGGACAGGACTTGCCATAATGAGCAAGGTACACGGAGCATTTCTGTGGATTGGATTCCTTGCATTTCTTGCAGCACGAAAACAGGAATCGCTCAGAAATCCGTATTTATATGCATCTCTGTTCCTGACGCTCCTTCTTATTTCACCAATTCTTTTCTGGAACATCAACAATGACTTTATTACATTGCGATTTCATAGTGAGCGGGTTGTTATTACTGATCATGGAATCAATTTTAAATCTTTCTTCCGCACAACCATCGGACAAATCCTGTACGCCAATCCCGTACATATTGTCCTCTTCGTCATGGCAGGCAAAGCAATTGCCCGCAAACAGACTTTTCTGACTGCACCTTATATGGGCCTGCTGCTATGGTCCGGCATTCCAATTATTATATGCACGATCGTGCTATCGCTTTTTCGCGATACACTTCCGCATTGGAGCGGCCCGGGCTTTATAGCCTTTATGTTAATGGCTGCCGCTTGGCTGGAAGAACGAGCTGCTATGCCCTTTTATCACCGGCTGATTAATAGCTGCATAGGTTTCATGGTTTTTGTTTTTATTGCCGGACCGTTGCTTGTTCGCTGTTATCCCGGCACGATGAGCCCTAGAAAATTTCCTCAAACCGGCTCAGGTGATGCCACACTGGATATTTACGGTTGGGATCAGCTTTTGCCTGCATTTGAAAAAATCAGGAATGATGACATTCGACGAGTAACAATGAGTCCGCAGGCTCCCTTGCTGGTCCACAAATGGTTTCCTGGTGCACATATTTACTATTATGTTGCTTATCCTCTTCAAATGCGGCTTGTAGGTGGCGGTAATATCCATGACTTGCATCAGTTTTGCTGGCTTAATCGGTCTTATGGCCATGTTGCCACTGGCACTAACGCTTGGCTTATTGTTCCTTCCAACTATTTTACAGATCCTGTCAAGCAATATGCAGGCCAATTTAAATCTATTGAAAAAGCAGGTACCATTACGCAGCGGCGAGGCGGCCGAATTGCACGCTACTGGTTTGTATACCGTCTCAAACATGCAACACAGCGCATAGGCTGTAATATAAGCATCTAGTTATGCATGAGGCATTAGCAAATAATTTTGGAAGCGAACTAATATATTCAGGATTGACAAACTATTAACTTAGAATGGAAATTTACTTTCACCACCCTTGAAATCAGTATATTTCTACCCGCAAGTTCTTACGTATTCAGGTTTTTGGCGGATATTAAATGAATAGTTCGCTGCTTAATAGCACATCTGAAAATGATTTGCTTATTTTACTGATTTTGAAACAATAATCCGTTTTGTCCTACATGCAGCTATCAGACAATATCAAAGATTCATATTCCAGTCAATATGATGAAAATTCAGTAAAATGGCGTAATACCGGAGCTCGTTACAAAGCACTCAATATTGTAGCGCTTTCCAAATCAATCCGTTTTAAAAATGTCCTTGAAGTTGGCGCGGGTGAGGGAAGTATCCTGAACTGGCTGTCGCAATGGAACTTTTGTGAAGACCTGAACTGCATTGAGATTTCTGAAAGTGGCATCGAGCTGATCAAATCCAAGAATATCAAAAATCTTAAAGACGTACTTTTATTTGACGGATACCAGATTCCATATCCGGATAATCACTTCGACCTTGTCATCTGCTCGCATGTTCTGGAGCATGTCGAACATGAAAGAATGTTGTTGAGAGAAATCAAGCGTGTGTCCAAATATCAGATTTTTGAAGTACCCATTGATTTTTCATTTTATGTGGACCGGAAACTCAATCACTTTCTGGCATATGGCCATATCAATATCTATACGCCATCGCTGTTCCGGTTCTTGCTGAAATCTGAAAACTTTGAGGTACAGAACGATATAAATTATCTGTATGATGATGAGGTTCTGGAACTCTTATACAAAAAGAAGAATTCGGCCTTTTATATGACAAAAATCAAATATGCTGTTTTGAGCATGATCCCTTATTTAAGAGGAATCAAACCCAGTTCCTATGCCGTGCTGACCCGTAAAACAGACAAAAACCTTTCTATTTTCAAGTAAATTTCCCTGACTGCCTGAGTTCTGATTTTTCAGGGTAGCGTACAAGTCCTTCATAACACACATCTTGCCTGAACATAGTAAATTCCCTGAGCCGGATTGTCCATTATAAAGCATTGCAAAGGGCTTAACGTGTAGTTTCAAGACGATTTCAGTATAATTCCGTATTTCAAAAATGTTGAATGCTGAATGTTTAATTCTTCCATATTAAATGTTCAGAAGCAGGCTATTGATTATGCTACTACTTAAACTCAATTTCATATGAAGAAAATTGCTCTACTCTTTTTTATCTGTTTCTTTGCTAAACACGCCAACGCCCAGTCTTGTCAGGCTCCTTCCTTTACCAGCCAGCAACAAATTGATGATTTTAAAATACAAAATCCGGCTTGCAAGATAATTTCAGGAAATGTATTAATTAGCGGCATTGACATTACAAATCTGAACGGCCTTTCAGAAATCACTGCTATTCACGGAAATCTTACGATTGCAAATAATGAATTTCTTGCCAATCTGATTGGATTAGGATCACTTGCAAGCGTAGAAGGCCGGTTAACTATTTCTGATAATCCTTCCTTGCGAGATGTAAATGGCCTGGAATCCCTCCGACTCTTAGAGAACGGGATTAATGTTGTAAGTAATCAGGTATTGACAAACTTTTCCGGCTTAAAGTCAATTTCCAATGTTGGGCCTTATCTCCGGATTGTTTACAATCCTTCTTTAACAAGCATTGACGCATTCAGTAAAATCACGACGGTTACCGATTTTTTGTCCGTGGGAGGAAATGACATGCTGGAAAGCTTGTCCGGACTGGAAAACATAACGGTAGCAAGAGAGGTTTCCATTTCATTGAACAATAGGCTCCGGAATCTCAACGGACTGCGATCCCTGACAAAAACCACCGGTTATTTATACATTGGCAGCAATCCCATGTTGACCGATTTACAGGGATTGAATAATCTGAAATCCGTTTCCAATTACTTTGAAATAAACAGTAATAATGGACTTACTTCTTTAAACGGATTGGATAACCTTACTACTGCTGATGCCCTGGTCATTCACGATTCGAAGAACTTGTCTGCTTGTTCCGTCAAGGCAATCTGCTCCATTCTCAGCAACAATCCAGAGGGTATCGGCGTATATTCCAATGCATCCGGCTGTAATTCAACTGAAGAAGTAGCATATTATTGCTCTACGCCGACAGCTCCGGTCCGGATCAATGCAGGCGGAGGCACTTTTACTACTGCTACAAAAAAGGTGTTCAGCGCAGATCAGTACTATGCAGGCATTGACCGCATCAGTACCGCTGTAAGCGGTGACATTCTCAACACATCCAATGACCCGCTTTACCAGACGGCACGCTGTTCGCCTGCTTTCAGCTACAACATTCCGGTTGCGAACGGCGAAGTAAGCGTATACCTGCACTTTGCCGAGACTTATTATGGCGCTCCGGGCAAGAAAGGCGGAGCAGGCAGCAGACTATTTCACGTCAACATGGAAGGTGTCCGCAAACTGACCAATTATGATATTTTTGCCAAAGCCGGCGGAGCCATGCGCGCCACGGCAGAAACTTTTACAGTTAATGTAACAGACGGTATGCTCAATATTGATTTTCTTACCGGAGCAGCGGATCTTCCAAGAGTCTCAGCCATTGAAGTGATTAAGACAGGCCTCACTTTGCAACCCAATGCGGATGCTTACATCCGTGACGGCATTTACAACAATACCAATTACGGCTCTGAAAGTAATCTGGACATCAAGAATACAGTCGGTGAACTTTCGCCAAAGCGTTCATCGTATCTCCGATTTCAGCTGCCGGCAAATACGGGTATAACTTCTGCCAAATTGCGTGTTTATGGCCATAATCATGAAAATAACAAGGACATTTCTGTACATGCGTACGGAGTAGATGACGATAGCTGGACAGAGTATGGCATTGTCAGAAGCAATGCCCCGGTGGTATCAACGCTTTCACTGGGTTATGTTGCTGTCAACAGTGTTTACAAATATTATGAAATAGATGTCAGCAGTTATGTAAAAGCACAGCAGCAGGCGGGTGATGCGCAAGTAAGTTTTCTCTTGGCCGACCCGAACAACCGCAATACAAGAGTTGTGTTTAACAGCAAGGAAAACGTCTCCTTTCCGCCTCAGCTGTTCGTTCAGACTACTCCTGTTGTGAACAGCAATACCCGGTTAAATCAGGAAATAATAACTTTACAACCGGAAATACAGGATGATCAGGAATCCACTGTTTATCCGAACCCGGTAAAGAAACAGTTTACAGTAGGAATTTCCATAAAGCACGCCGGCCGGATTTCCCTGGAACTGATTAATGAGTCCGGAAAAGGTTACGCGATTCCAGCTGCTGAAAATGCCAGAGCAGGAGAAAAAACCGATGTCGATATTTCCGGTCTTTCCCTGCATACAGGCATTTATCTTCTGAAAATAAACTCGGATGCCACTACGGAAATTATTAAAGTACTGGTTGAGGAATAAAGGGAAAAAGGAGGAAGGGGAAAAGGGAGGAAGGATCAAAAATCCATCAATAAGAAAGCCGCTTATCTTTTACAGATAGCGGCTTTCCTGTTGATTCAATGCAGACAGGTTACAGATTTTACCTCGTCCAAAACCTTCCTCCCTCCTCCCCTGATCCTTCCAAACTACTCCTTCACTCTCACTGCGCTGGCATCAAACATGCCGCTCATAACGGAGCCTTTCAGATGCGTGTCATCTACTTTTGCAAGGTCCAGGCTTACGTCGGTTCCTTGTGCGGTAAAATAAATCGTTATCTTATTTCCTTCTTCTACAATGCTTGTGATCGGTAATGCTTCCGGATTCTGGCCTGTCGGATCTTTGAGCTCGCCGGTGAGCTTGCCGTCTTTTCTGACAAGGTCCGTAACCAGTTTGGAATCTCCGTTTGGTGTTCCAACGACTGAAACTTCCCATTTTCCTGCAAAGAAATCGTTTGAGGCGGCTGTTTGGGAGTAGCTTTTGAAGACTACTGCCGTGAACAAAAAGATAAAAAGGATACTGGCTTTTTTCATTGTTATGGTTGGTTAAATTGAAATGCTTCTTTCGGACTTATTTATATGCATGAATTGTTTTGCCAGCTATCATCCGGAAAATATCTTTCTGATTGCAAACGCCTTATATTATCGGTTTTCAGCAAGCCGTCTGTTATTGGCTGAACAAAGCTATTACTAATTTTAGTATTGTCTATAATTTAGACAATAAATATTTTTATACTTTACATTCGCATTGTTCCATTGTCAGCAAAAGCGATGCAGCCGGTCAGGATGAATGCTGCAATTTTGACTTCCGGTACAGTTTTATCACCATGGCTGACGAGGAAGAAAAATATTTGAACTAAATTCATTCTTTAAATTTGTCCTATGCATCATCCCAGTGAACAGAACTACATTCAGCAGCTTTCCATTGATTGCGTCATATTCGGTTATCATGAAAAGCAACTGAAAGTGCTGGTTCCCAAACTTGATTTCAATGGAGATTTCTGGGCAGTACCGGGCGGTTTTGTTTATCAGAATGAAGATATCGACGCTGCTGCCAACAGAATCCTTCAGGAACGGACCGGTATCTCGGAAATTTACCTGGAACAGTTTTACGTTTTTGGAAAAGCCGCCAGAAACAGCCTGGAATTTATTGATAAACTGATTTCGCTCAATCCTGAAAGGCTGACCGGCAATGGCCTCAACCGGAAAGAATACGACTGGTTTACCCGGAGATTTGTTTCGGTCGGATACTATGCGCTTGTGGATATCAATAAAGTAACGCCTCAGAAAACGGATCTGGACGAGTCGATCAACTGGTATAACATAAAGGAACTTCCGGGCATGATCATGGATCATAACGCGATTGCTGCAAAAGCGCTGGATGCGCTACGGCTCAGTCTGGACGAAAAACTAATTGCTTTTAACCTGCTTCCGGAGACTTTCACCATGAAGGAAGTCCAGGAACTTTACGAAACGATTTTTGACAAGCCCTTTGCCCGGAATAATTTCCAGAAAAAAATTTTGGACCTGAACGTGCTGGAACGGCTGGACAAGAAATTTACAGGCGCAGCCAATAAAGCTCCGTTCCTGTACCGCATTAAAAAGTAATTTCTTTTAACGTCCGAAAGGGTTCTGCAACAAAAAAGGAGTGATTGAAAGAGTTTTTAAAACTCCCGCAATCACTCCTTTCAACTGTATCTAAATAATTACCTGAAAGCAGTTATTTACAAAACATGCCGGTGCCGTCAGTTCCAGCCGCCGCCCAGTGCCCGGTAAATATTGACCGTAGCATTCATTTGCTGCATTTTGGTTTCAATCAGATCGAATTTGGATTCCAGTGCTTCCCGTTGCGTCAGCAACACTTCCATATAATCCGCTCTTGCTGAGGTAAAAAGACGGTTGGCAATGGTAGTCGACTCGTTCAGTGCCTGTACTTCCCTGAATTTGGTGTCGTAGCTTTGTTCCAGGTTACTGATGTTGGAAAGCTGATTTACAACCTCGATATATGCATTCAGAACCGTTCTTTCGTAATCATAGATACTCTGGATCTGTCTTGCATTGGCGCTGTAATACGTAGCCTGAATTGCATTTTTATTGATCAATGGCCCGGCCAGATCGCCAACCAGCGTTGACATCAGTGATTTGGGTACATTGCCAAGGTAAATCGGATTGAAAGCCTGCAGACCCACAGCTGCATTCAGACCCAGTGAAGGATAAAAATTGGCCCGTGCCA
Source organism: Dyadobacter sediminis (assembly GCF_005860765.1). Lineage (GTDB taxonomy): Bacteria > Bacteroidota > Bacteroidia > Cytophagales > Spirosomataceae > Dyadobacter > Dyadobacter sediminis. Next base: position 187,899 of record NZ_VCEI01000030.1, read on the forward strand.
CCTGAATGTCCAGATTGGCAGCTGCCAGATTTTGTTCTGCCTGCCTTACGTCCGGCCGGTTTTCCAGCAATTGTGATGGAATTCCGGCACGGATCATTTGCGGCATCATGGTGTCAAAATTCTGGCTGTTTCGTGCAATAGGCTGCGGGTAACGGCCCAGCAAAAAGTTGATCCTGTTTTCTGTCTCAACAATCCGCTGACGAATGGCATACTGCCGGTTCTGCGTATTAAGCACCTGCGCTTCAAACCTGCGGACGGCCAGTTCCGTTACGCGGGTGGCTTCCTTTTGCATTTTCACGATCTGCAACGCATTGGTCTGAATCTGAATATTCTGGCTGACGATGGCCAGCTGCGTATCCATTGCCAGCAGTTCATAATAGGAATTGGCAATTTCAGAGATCAGGTTGGTTACCATAAAGTTTTTGCCCTCGACAGACGACAGGTATCTGTTCACCGCGGCTTTTCTTGCATTCCGTAGCTTGTGCCAGATATCTACTTCCCAGCGCGCATAAGCACCCAGAACGAAGTCCGGCAGCGGCTCGGGGGTTTCCCTTCCCGGCTTTATTTCCGTAGTGGCCTCACTGGAACCCACCTGCGTGTACCGGCCTGCTTTCTCGATTCCTGCTCCGGCACGTAAGCCTACAAAGGGCAGATATTCCCCTTTTCTTGCACGGATCTCCTGTTTTGAAATCTCGATTTCCTGCAATGTAATATTCAGCTCCTGGTTATTGTTCAGGGCAGTGTCGATCAAGGCAACCAGGTTTGGATCGGTAAAATATTCTTTCCACCGCAGCCTGGCCGAGTTGGCGGTGTCCTGCGAGTTGTTGTAACTCGCAGGAATTGCTGATTTGTTAGGTGTTCTCTGAACCAGTGACGGCGCATTGCACCCGCTGTAAGCCAGGGCTATAAATGCTATCCCGACCCAATTCAATATTCTGTTATTGCGCATCATTTTGAGTTTCTTGTATTTGAGGGAAAGTGTCGATCGCATGAACGAAGCCTTCGGACAATGAGCTGTCTTCTTCGTCTTTGATCATTTTTCTGCCATCGGCCAGGCTGCCAAATATATAATATAACCCGGGTATGATGATAACCCCGAAAATAGTACCGAACAGCATACCGCCCATGGCAGAAGCACCAATTGTACGGTTACCGATCGCTCCTGCGCCCGTTGCAATAATCAATGGTATCAAACCTGCAACAAAGGCAAATGAAGTCATCAGGATCGGACGGAAACGGACTTTGGCTCCTTCAATGGCTGCATTCAGGATTGTTTCTCCCTGCTGACGCTTCTGGACGGCAAACTCCACGATCAGTACGGCATTTTTACCCAGCAAACCGACAAGCATGATCAATCCGATCTGCGCATAGATGTTGTTTTCAAGGCCCATCAATTTCAGCAGCAGGAACGAACCGAATACACCGACCGGCAGCGACAACACCACTGCAAACGGAATAATGAAACTTTCATACTGAGCTGCCAGTACAAAGTATACGAATGCCAGTACGATCATGAATACAACAAGCGACTCATTTCCGCGGATTGATTCATCGTAGGAAAGACCTTCGAAAGCAATGTCATACCCTTGCGGCAATGTCTTGGCTGCAACTTCCCGAATAGCCTGAATGGCATCCGCAGTCGTATAACCTTTGGCCGGAAGCCCCTGGATCGCTGCTGAATTGTAAAGGTTGAAACGGGTAATCTCATTGGGACCCTGCCCTTTTTTCAGCGTCATAAAAGATGAGTAAGGCACCATTTCCCCTGCATCATTTTTTACAAACAGCTTTAAGAGATCGGATGGAAGTCTTCTGAAACTCGGATCAGACTGCACGTACACTTTAAAAAACTGGTTAAATCTTGTAAAACCCTGTTCATACGTACTACCGATCATGATGTTGAGGTTGTCCATTGCTTTTCCGATGGATACACCTTTCTGCATGGCCAGCTGATTGTCAATCTGCAGTTCATACTGCGGATAATTAGCGGCGAAGAACGTAAACAAGCCCGTAAGCTCCGGACGTTTGGCCAGATCATCCATGAATTTCTTGTTGATCTTGTCAAATTCGGCGTAGTCTGTATCGGATGTTTTATCCAGCAAACGCATGGAGAAACCGCCGGAAGTACCAAAACCCGGGATTGCTGGTGGTTCAAAGAATTCGACAACGGCCCCAAGACCTCTTGTTTTTGATTCCAGTTCCTCCATGATTTCCTTCACGTTTTTATCACGATCGTGCCATGGTTTCAGGTTGATCAGACAGGTACCGGCGTTGGAACCGCGTCCTTCGGTCATGATTTCGTAACCGGCCAGAGAAGATACCGATTCAATTCCGCCTACTTCTTCACAGATTCTCTGAAGACGACGGGAAACTTCGTTTGTCTTTTCAAGCGTAGAACCCGGAGGTGTCTGGATAATCGCATAGATCGTACTCTGGTCTTCATTCGGGATAAATCCGGAAGGCAGGACTTTGTTCACAAATACAATTCCGGCACAGAAAAGCAGCAATACTGCCCAGGTAACAACTCTGCGGCTGACAATTCCTTTCAACAAGCCCACGTAACGTCCGGTAAGTCTGTCAAAAACTCGGTTGAAGCTGTCCAGCGCTTTGGTAAGCACGTTTCTCTTTTTCGGATGTCCGTGATGATTTTGCAGCAGCATGGCGCAGAGCACCGGAGTAAGCGTAAGCGCGATCAAGGCCGAGATTACAATGGAACTCGCCATTGTAATGGAAAACTGACGGTAGAAAGTACCCACCGGACCCGACATGAATGAGATTGGAAGGAACACCGACACCATAACGGCTGTAATCGCAATAATAGCCCCGCTGATTTCGGCAAGTACTTTTTTCACCGCATTGTAAGGCGATATACCCGGCTCTTCTTCAAACTTCGCATGGACGGCCTCGACGACGACAATCGCATCATCGACCACGATACCAATGGCAAGTACAAGAGCAAAAAGCGTAATCAGGTTAATGGAAAGTCCGAAACCCTGGATCACAAAGAAGGCTCCAATCAACGATACCGGCACGGCAAGGATCGGGATCAAAGTAGAACGCCAGTCGCCAAGGAACACAAAAACCACAAGTGCAACCAGAATAAACGCATCGCGCAGCGTATCAATAACCTGCTCGATGGACGCATCCAGAAATTGGGAAACGTCATAGCTGATCTTGTAATCCACGCCCGGAGGAAAGGAGGCTTTCATTACATCCAGCTTCTTCTTTACTTCTTCTATTACATCACTGGCGTTACTGCCGTAGTTTTGTCTGAGTACAATGGCCGCCGAAGGATGGCCGTCCAGGTTGGAGTAAATATCAAAGAATTCACTCCCCAGCTCGACTTTGGCAATATCCCTTAAATGGATGCTTTCACCCGCCGGATTTGCCCGGATAATGATATTTTCATACTCTTCCGGTTTGTCATATCTTCCTTTATAAGTAAGCACGTATTCCAGCGACTGGGCCGCGATACCCGAGCTTTGCCCGATCCGGCCGGGACGGCCCACGATACTTTGCTCACCCACTGCCTTCATGACTTCTTCCGTAGAGACATTATACGCACGCATACGTTCAGGATTCAGCCAAAGACGCATGGCATATCTGCGGCTACCCAATATCTGCGCTCTGGCAATCCCTTTGGTCCGCTGGATTTCCGGGATCATTTTAACCGTAGCGTAATTGAACAGGAATTTTTCGTCAATGCTCTTTTCCTTGGAATAAAGGTTGACGTACATCAGCATACTCGGCTGAACCGGCGAAATAATAACCCCTTCCCGCTGTACCAGTTCCGGCAAAAGTGGCATTACCTGGTCCACCCTTGTTTTCACACGGATAACGGCAACGTTGGGGTCGGTCCCGGGCTCAAAGATGATCCTGAGCGTTGCCTCCCCCGCACTGGTTGCATCGGTAGCGATATACCGCATGTCCTGAACACCGTTGATCGCCTGTTCCAGCGTAATGAGCGTGGATTTTACCAGTACGTCGGCACTGGCTCCGGGATAAGCTATAAAAATATTAACGGTTGTCGGGGCAATGTCCGGGAACTGGGAAATGGGTAATTTCTCAATTGCCAGGATGCCTATAAAGACGATCATGATCGAAATCACAATAGCGAATACAGGTCTTCTTATGAATTGATTGAACATGTCTTTGTGTTTTTAGAATACCCGGTTATTCGGCATAAAGATTTAAATGGGAGATTACAGAATCAGGCTGCACGAATTTGGAGTGTATTTTTTCGTTTTCGCGTACCTGGCGTAAGCCTTCCAGAAGAATTTTGTCATTTTTATCCAAACCGGATTTGACAACAAAAATGTGTGGCAGCTCGGCTGCTATGGTGATTTCCCTGGATCTGATCACATTGTTTTTGTCCAGTACATAAACGTATTTCTTTTCCAGAACCTCGAATGTCGCTTTTTGCGGAATGATCAGCGCATCCTTGAATGGCATTTTCACTACGATATTGCCCGTTTCGCCGTGTCTTAAAAGTCCCTGCGGATTCGGGAATGTGGCCCTGAAAGCGATGTTACCCGTTTCATTGTTAAAGTCGGCTTCGATGGTTTCAACCACGCCGGTATGGTCAAACATTTTGTTGTTGGCCATCAGCAATCCTACTTTCAGCGCACCGTCTTTAATGATCTGCGTTTTGTAATCCAGGTATTCTGCTTCGGGAACATTATAGTAAACCCACATTTTACTGTTGTCCGATAAAGTTGTCAGCAGATCGCCTTCGTCCACAAGACTTCCGAGCCTTGCCTGAAAATGGTCCATAATACCATTGAACGGTGCCTTGATCTGCGTAAAGCCCAAGTGTGCCTGTGCCAGTCCAAGCTCTGCTTTTGCCTTGTCAAATTTGGCTTTGCCCAGCGCAAGTTCATTTTTTGAAACCACATTGCTGTCTGCAAGTGATTTCGTGTTCTGGTACTCGATTTCGGCAAAGTTTGCTTCTGCCTGCGCCCTTTTTGTTTCAGCTTCATAAATCATCGGCATGATCTGAAACATCAGCTGGCCTTTCTTTACCGACTGACCTTCGTCCACATAAATCTTTTCGAGATACCCTTTTTCCAGAGCCCTCAGCTCAATGTGGCTGATGGCGTGAATTTGAGCGACATATTCTTTGGTAACCAGCGTATCTTTCTGCAAAGGACTTGTTACCGAATATTCCACTTCCTCTTCCTTCTCCTCTTTTTTTGATTCACAGCTTGTGCCGAACAGCAACGCACACAAGCTCATGGCCATGAGAATCCTCTTCATTATTTTGTTAGTTAATACAATATGATTTTCTTGATAATTCTTATTGAGCATATATGCCGGATACAGCATGCCGGGGTACGGAAAAACAGCCGGTTGCGTCTGTTCAGGATTCAGATCAGATGCGGAATACTTTCAGCCTGAGATACAGAAACCGGCAGGATGGAAAATAGGTAAAATGCCGGTCTTGAAAGATGCTTTTCCGGATGCCATGGAAAAATTGTCCGGCCGTATGCGTATAAAAAGCAGTATAGAAACCCTTGCTTAACGCTATATACCTTTTGGAAGAAACCGATTCATCTTCCTTTTCTTCCACATTCACAGCAGCACTGATGGCACTTTTTCTTTCCCTGTCGGAGCGGACCGGCTTAAAGTTCAGATGCAGGTTGCCGGTTGAAATAGCATTACCGGTAAATGCCGAAACGTTGAAATTTTGCAATGAAGAAAGGTAAACCGATTCCTCTGCACCTCCATGACGTTGAACAAAGGCGGTCAACAGAAGAATACAAATTGAAAAGTAGAATCTGAGTAACTTTATCATTGGCGGCAAAACCGTATAAAGACGAGGTATAAAATATTGAGCTCCGGTCTAAACTTGGTTACAAATAGCGCCTGTGTTGGTTAGCATGGCATTAAATCCAAATTAAAATAACATTAAATATTCCTATTGCCTTTTATGAATAGGAATGAAGGGAGATAATTTATAAACATATATATACTGCAAATGCACAAAACCCAATTACTTTCTTTGTATTTTATGCATTTTCTTTACATCGGAAGCAATCCGTTGCTTCTACAAAAAATTATATTTTTACTAATTCAAAACTATGATTTAAGAGCAAATAATTTCATCCCATGTAGGATCTGAAAAGGAATCTCATCTTTTCATTTCACAGTATTTCTTAATCAAGAAATTCAAAAATTTTGCCTTGTTACGGTGAGGATCAGCGAAAGCTCCCTAAGTGCTTTTATGAACGTTTGGACACCTAAGACAAGGTACTGGGCTTTCCGCAGAGCAGGGAATGGGAAAACCCGCCTACATTCGGAGGCGTAAACTGGGACCACGTAAGAATATTTTTCTGCAAAGAAGCACAGGGCAGCCCCGGTACATGGATTTACATAGACGTGGAAAATGTAGCATCGCTGACAATGCCTTTATCTTTTTACTTGCTGTTGACAGACATCTATTTCTTTGCAGTAATCTGCCTTTTGAAAAAAGCCCAGGATTCTTCAAAAACATCAAAGTCCGTAGGAAATTCGTGTTTGCCGTTGATTACTTTCAGCAGCGTAACTTCTGGCTTTCCTTTTTGTTGATAGGTATATTTTTCAACTGTTACATTATTGTTCTTATCTGCATCGGGCAGCATCGTTTTGACCGGATTTCCTTCATAGCCATCCAGCTTTGCCCAGTATTGAAACGATTGTTCCGTTGCGCGTACGGTGCCCAGCGTTACGCCCGGCGTATTGACTTCGCCGCCATTGTAAGGATTTGTCTGGTCGGCTGTGCCATTGGTAATCATTACCGGAATGGGTACGTTCATTGGCGTACAATCCATGTTTTCCTGCGTCGGCAAATTGGCCACAATGGCGGAAATGGCTTTGATCTTTCCAGGCATTGTCAATCCCAGCTTATAAGCCATGTGTCCGCCGCCGGAAAAACCGCTGGCAAAGACATGCGCTTCGTTAATATGGAATTTGCTTTTAAAATAGGCAATCATACCTTCAAAAAAGGCTTCTTCATTCAGATTTTCAACATTCGTCAAAGCTGTGGAAGCTTTGCGGCATTCGTTCCAGTATCTTTTGTAACCCGCAGGATAAACAATGATCAGATTTTCAGCTTCCGACATGGCTTCCAGTTTCGTGGCATGCCTCACAATACTCTGCGGATCGCCGCCGGAGCCATGCATAATGAATACAAGACTTGCGCCGGGTTTGACGGTCTTTGGCTTATTGTATAAAAAGCTGCGCTGCCTCCCTTCAATCAGCAGCGAATCCGAAACAAGCTGTGCTTTCGCTGTTATACAAAACAATAATAAAAGTGCTGAGAGTATCTTTCTGGACATGTTAAAAACCAAATGACTGAGTGTTTCAGGCAAGTTACATTTAACTTCTGTTTTCCATTTCAAAAACCAGGATGATTTTCACCCGGCTTATAAAAACGGGCCGTTATTTGGATAGAATAAGTTGGCTTTGATTTTGCAAGTACGAATTTAAGGTTGTTTTCAGAATCTGTTAAAAAAATACAGCGGGCAGGATTCTGATTCCTGCCCGCTGTAAATCCATTTGCTAACCGGAAATCAGAATTTGATCCCCAGCTTCATGGCAATGTCACGGAACATTTCAGGATCAATGCCGTCTGCGCCCGGTGAGTTCAGTTGCGGTTCTTCTTCCAGATCCGGCATCGGCACGCCTTCGGGTGACCCGAACACTACTTCCAGAGGCAATCCGTCTTCAGGGTGCGGACCATTGAAAACCAGACCGGCCTGCTGATAATCATCTTTACTGAATGTATACAACTTTCTGTGAACGCCGTTTTCTTCGTACTTGCGTGTTTCCGGGAAAGCTTTGTTGCTCAGTTCCGGAACCGGAACCAGCTTGGTAACTGCAACACCGGTAAGAATTTCCAGCGCCCGGGCATAAGCAACAACATGTAATCCGCCGCGAACGAGCAGGAACCCCACCATTTCACGTGCAGTAGGATCTGTAACCATTTCATAAACACGCATTTTGTTCGCTCTTGCTCCGCACTCCAGAAAGAAATTATGCAGTAAATCCAGCTTCAGGTTACCGCTGCTGAACACGTTCTGGCCTGTCCACCAGTCGCCCATGGAATCCATTGGCAAAGAAGCTTGTCCACTCGCAATGAAGTGACGGGAAAGACGGGCATTCACGCTTTCTTTCAGCGGGCCTGGTTCCGGATCAAACCCACGTTTTGTTGTTCCGGTCAATAAAAGATTAATGGCGTAGGATACAACTTCAATATGGCTGTACTCCTCGCCTGCTATACTTGCTGTAAGGTCATAAAAAGGTCTCAGTCGGTTGCGTCCCCGAAAATTGAATGACTGGAACGTGTAATTCATCAAGGTCGACATTTCTCCAAATTTTCCTCCCAGCAACTCCTGTATTGCTGCTGCATCGTTGGGCGATGGATTTTTAGGTGTTGGCAGCTCAATCGGCAGCCGGTCCATTCTAAGAATCATAATTTGACGTGAGTTTGAATTGTTATTACTATTACTAATACCAAGGGTCAGTACTCAACAAATGTCATTCCCGTTTATTTACCAGAATTTCACAAGTATTTTGAATTTAAGCTGAATTACTTCCACAATTTTGTCACCATAATGGCATTAATCATGCACATGGCTGCTATTGGTACCTGATAATGAATGCAGGAACGGTTTTTGTGAATGTCGGCCCCGCTTATAATCCATTTCCAAAGGAATGATGCTGATCAGGCCGGATAATTGCCGGCATTTTCAAATCTTCGTTACAGAGCGAGCATGTTTTATTTATACTCTGACTACAAATGTTTTCCATAACTTCTTTTTAAATGCCCCACACCGTAGCTTATATACGCAATATCATAAATCAAATGGCCTGAGGAATAGCATCATACCGTCGGCGTTTTCATCCATAATGAACAGAAGTATGCAACTTTGGCTGATTTATAATGCCCGCCCAAAAGGCACATTTGCGCACTGGATCATTCTGCTGAAATTATACCTGAGTAAATTCAGATTTATATTTATCTTGGTCATTTCCAAAAATCTTATACATACATGAAAAATCCATGCTGGGCTATTTCGGAATATGCCCCTCAGCATACACAGGAATTGCGGCAGGTTTATATGCAGGCACGCCGGTTCGCTTTTCCCTGGATTAATCCTGACACTTTTTATCTGCACGACTTTGATGCCGTGACCGAAGATGAGACTTTACTTGTGGCCATCAGTCAGAACGTACCCGTTGGATTCATTGCATGGTGGCCGCCCGATAATTTCATTCATTCTCTTTTCGTTAGTCCCGCTTTCACCGGAAAAGGTATTGGCAAGTCGCTCCTGAATGCATGTCTGGAAAAAATTTCAAGGCCGGCCACACTCAAATGCCTTCAGAAAAACGAAAGAGCTTTAAACTTTTACCGTTCGCAAGGCTGGATTATTACAGCCGAAGGTGAATCGGAAGACGGCTTTTACTTTTTACTTTCTTTTGAATAGTTTTTTTGGACTCGCCTCATTTCTTTAAGCAATCAAGTAACAGGGGCTGAAAAGCGGTTTGCAACTTACCTTGCAAAGATTTGGAATACCAATTATTTGAATGGGATTCAAAGAATAAATGCAGCTTGATCCATGCATTTGCATGCAACTGGTTTTAGCTGCTTCATTTTCATTTCATTGATAAATGAACCGATGTTTAAGATTTCAGAATTAAACTCTAAGATGTATGTAAAATCACAGATTACTGCATGCGGTTTGCAGAAATCACACTTGCAAATCCAATTATTTTTATAATATTGAATACCATATTCCATGCCGTAAAAAACAGTTTGCAAACTTTTAATAATCGTCCTTATTCACGTTCATAATGAAAAAAACATTCCTGTTCTGCTCGTTCTTTTTGACGGTACTTGCCTTTTCCGAAACTGTATTTGCACAACTGAAAATCGGAAATAATATAACGAAGGTTGATCCGAATGCAAGTCTGGAAGTGGAAGGCGTAACCAACGGGCGCAGATTCAGGATAGATAAATCCACGGGACAAATTACGATCAGGGACGGATCGCAGCAAAACGGCAGGGTACTTACAAGCGATGCGCAGGGAAGAGCAAGCTGGAAGCAGGTTTATTCAAGCAGCCTTGCCCCTTTTTCAAGAGCTGTTTACTTTGGTGCATACACCGATGTACTGGAAAATGGCGTTGCACAAACGATCATATACCCGAATATTTCATCTTTGATTGGCGAATGGAGCGTTGATCCGATTGGATTGATAGTCGGTACGCCAGGAAATTATCATTTTACAACAAGGCTTGAAATGGTAAACAGCAGCGGCTGTACGGGAACTTCACTAATGAGCCTGTCGGTAAATCTGATCCGAAACGGGGTAGTAATTGAGAATTCCGGTACGGACGACAGGCTGGCACCGGTATATGCTGAAAATTTCGTTTACAATGTTTCCATCCTGGGCGGCGCTTCGGGTGGCGACCGGATCGGGTTTTCGATTAAAGCCGATATAAAGAATCCGCAGCCGGGCTGCACAACCAAAGTCGTTGCAGGAGGTTTTCAGATGATTTATCAAAATTAATGGCCCTCTGATGAAAAAAACTTTTCTGTTCTGCTCGTTCTTTTTGGCAACGCTTGCTTTTTCCGAAGCTGCATTTGCACAATTGAAAATCGGGAACAACATTACGAAAGTCGATCCCAATGCAAGCCTGGAAGTGGAAGGCGTAACCAATGGCCGCAGGTTCAGGATAGACAAATCCACCGGACAAGTTACAATCAGGGACGGATCGCAGGGAAATGGCAGGGTACTTACAAGCGATGTGCAGGGAAGAGCAAGCTGGCAGCTGATAAATTCCAACAGCCTGAGCCCGTCTGCAAGAGGAGTTTGTGACGGGGCATATACAAGTGAATTAAAGGATGATAGTGTACAAATTATTCCATACCCAAATTTCAGACAATTTAGCGGCGGATTCTGGATTCTCGATGAAAAAGGATTTATTGTCGGCCAACCGGGAAACTATAATGTAAGAACCCGACTTGAAATGGTGAACAGCAGTGGCTGTACGGGCACTTCTTTAATGAGTTTGTCTGTAGATCTGGTACGGAATGGCGTTGTGATTGAAAATTCCGGAACGCGCGACAGACTGTCGCCGGTATATGCCGAAAACTTCGTTTACAATGTCTCCATCCTGGCTGGAATTTCATCTTATGACCGGATCGGTTTTTCCATCAAGGCAGATATCAAAAATCCTCAGCCGGGCTGCACAACCAAAGTTACTTCGGGATACATTAGCCTGACTTATCAGAATTGATTGTTTAAAAATCAACTTTGGCAAACTGACAATCCGACTTTATCTGGCAACAACAAATTGGGTATGTGAAACTTTGCCTGATTGTTCGGTTACTGAAATAATGTAAGTTCCGTTGACCAGCCCGTCCAGGTTAAGTTCTTCATCCTGTACCTTAACCAGATTTGTAAGATCCTGGCCTTTGACATTGCTTACTTTAAAGCTCTCGATCTGGCTCCATCTGGCCTTATTTTTCAGACTTACTTTCAATCGGTCTGAAGCAGGATTGGGAAAGACGGATATTTCGTCGAGCCCCTTTTCGATTATTACACTTTTTACCGGGCTGTATGTAAAAGTGCCGTTGCGGTTTACAGTTCGGAGTCTGTAAAGATTTTCTCCGTTTACCGTTTTATCGTCAATAAAAGAATAACCGTTTTCTGCAGAATTCAGGTCCGGAGCTTCAAACCTGCCTATTTTTTCCCAGTCTGTCCCTTTTACGCTGCGCTCTATCTCAATCAAATCAGTGCTGGCTTTTTCCCTATCATCCAGTTTCAGAACGGCCGTATTGTCTTTTGGCTCCGCCGAGAACCGGATTACAGATCCCGGATAGTTTTCGGTACGCGCAGCAAATGTGTAAGCTTTATACTGATTGGGGACGATGGCCATTATGGACGTAATAGAGCCTTTGGACAAATTACTGGCAATTCCCAGAACAGAAGTAAAATCCACAGCCGACGGAATTGCAACCCATCTTTCTCCATTCCAGCCAGCAATGGTCAGAAGATTCAGCTTTGAGCCCGTCAATGCTGCCAGGTTACTGCCCGGGTCCCACGTCAGTGTTACGGGAGTTGTACTAGTTCCGTCAATATCCCAGTATTCCACTGTGCTCACTGCATGAAGAGAATCGGCTTTTGCTTCTACCGGAAACGGTGCGCCGGCCGGTAATGCAGGATAATTGCCTCCGGTTATATTGCTTGTAACTGCTATGGAAGGATCGGCATGATAATAAGCGCCTGTGGTGCCGTTGCCGGAAGCAGCAAAAGGACCATAAAATCCGTTATCACCAACCGGGAAAATGAACGGCGTATGACCATATTTCCGGACATAGCCATCAACATGCGTATTTTCTCCTGCACCGGCATGAGATGTATTTTCGGCAAAGTTAAGAATGCTTATCGGTGCCTGCCGGTCTGTGATGATAACACCCGGAAACATTCCTTTTTTGCTGTTCTTAAAAGTATGGAAACCGGTTAGCGTCATTTGCGAGCCGCCAAAAATATACAAGTTGCCGCGGCTTGCCTGCTGACCGTATGCCGGTAAAAACAGTGCCGCGAAAATGATTATTCCGGCGCTAAAAAGACGTGTTGAATGCATGGATTTTCTGAATCAGGAACTGGGTTTATAGCCAAGCCAATTTATTAAATTAAATCAACTTTCAAGTACGGATTGAACAATAATATCATAGAAAATGAAGGATGCTGATTTCTGCAGATAAGGTTATTACAAAAAACAATTTGATGTCTGAAACACATGCTGCAAAGGAACCAACATAGAACAAAGCTGTCCTCTTTCCACACGGGATTGTATAAACTGGATCACATAAAACAGCATGATGCAGAATCGTGAAATTCACCGGTGAATTTCTTGAAGTAACCGGGCAATACAATTTGATGAATTAAATCAAGTATGCAAACGATTGCATTGATATACCGGTAACGTATATAACCATAAGTTACATTTTTGAGATACAAATTGGTATAAACCGGTTTTCGGAAGAAAGCCGGCTACGGAAGAAATGAAAATGAAGAAGTTAATTGAAAGAAAGCTTTTTTCTGTAGTTCATGAATGGCAACTCTACCAGATTATACATCAGCAGGGATACCAGGTATATAATGGCATATGCACCTGTAAAGATCGCCCATTTTGGAGCGAAAGCGTCTGTGAAATTGCTTTGGTAATAGTTTACAGCCAGTTCAAGTATTAATACATGGATCAGATAAAAGGAATAGGATGTGAGGCTGATGGTTGTAATCAGCTTTGCTGCCCACTTTCCCGGACGCGGGCAAGTTACAGCATACGGCAGCATCAGTGCGAAAGAGCAGCAACAAAGCGGAAGCAGAAAAACATCCGTGAAAAAGTTGGCTTTCCCCTGCGCAATGGTATGTTTGATAATCGGAAAACAGCATATAATGCCCATTATTCCTATTCCCAGCAGCCAAATTCTGGTCTTTTGCGACAAGCTGTATTTTTCCAGCATGTAGGCAGCCAGACATCCGTATGCTATGGAATCAATCCGGAACGGAACCATTTTCCGCATATTGTCCCAGTTGCCGGCGGGCGTATCAAAAACCCTCCAGCCCGGAAGAAGCAGCTTATGTTCAAGCAGATAGGAAAGAAAATTTTGTGAATACAACAAATGATATCCAAGCTTTGCCAGCAACCCGAGCAGGATAATAAATCCAATACCTGTGAAATAAATGCGATGGCGGTTCTGATCATTTTTCAGCACATACGCTATGGCCAGAAGCAAACATGGAAAAAGCAGATAAAACCATTCTTCAACGGCCAGGCTCCATGAATGCGGGAAAAAACCGGGCGGCGGGGTAATTATATTCTGTGCAAAAACCAAATAAAACAATCTGTTTGGTGCAGGATCGGAAACGTAATAATGAATTGCGAAGGTCAGCAGATAGGCCGGAAAGGTACGCAGCCATCGATTAACCCAGAAAACCCGTACAGACTGCCAGCTGATCCGGGGCCTGAACAGCGTATTCAGGATAATCCGGCCGATCAGCAATCCGCTGAGCACAAAAAATGCTTCCACGCCAATAAACAGATAATCAAAAGGAAAAAGGGTATCAAGAGGGTTAATGGGTACCGAATGCGCAAGGAATACCATTATGATAGAACAAGCCCGCATCAGGTCCAATCCAAAAATCCGTTGGACTTTATGCGAAATCTCTGTTCGGGGCCGGGTAGCGTTTTCAATCATCAGCAGAAGACTAAGTATTTATTTTTTCTAATCAGACGTGTGTTTTTCAGCCATTTATAAATAAAATGCTGAACAGGTTCCTTGATTCCTGAGTGGGTCGCCAATAGTTGTATCAGTGAAGCAGATTCCTTTTCGCCGCAATCTTACAATATGTCCTTGATGGCTTTGGCTGTTTATATCACAGCAAAACTCCTAGTAAGCAATACTTCTAACTGCAATACTATTTAGTTCTGTCTTGCTTTCCAAAGACAATGATTAAACAGGGATACTCATTTATCAGCTGGTGACCTTCGGTTTTTAACCGGCAAATTGCAAGTTGGTCAAAAAAGAGAAATCCATAGTATCCGGAGCAGAATTATTCATTGTCGCCTCTTCAAAATGATTGGATCAGCAGGTGCAAACCAATTAGATAACCGCTATCCTTTTGAAAGAAAATACTTGGAATTGTATGGAAACCGGGCTTGTAATCTTTCATAATCAAACTTTTATGCATTCCCTAAGTATTTCGAACGGAACAAATACACTAAATCGGCGTAAAAAGTATGGATAGTTTCAGCATCAAAAGTGGTTGTATTTTTGATGATCAAAAACAGATTTTCTGCACGAATCAGGTCAGAATGCCTGTTTTCGGAACTTCCGGAATGTGCAAGCCCGGCTTTCCGCTGCTGGCCGGCTCCTGCAATTAAATTCAAGGTTAAATAATTGTGGCACAGATTTTTGCCAGTTGGATTAAACCATCAGTTGCTGTTTGCGTCAATCATGTACAACGGCTGTTCAAATCAATCCTGCTATGAAAATCTTGTCGTTAATACTGGCTTTTACAGCTTTCCTGCTCTCACCGTGTCTTGCGCAGGATGAGGCCTCCGATGAATATGTAATCGGCGGACAGCTTGAAGACGGAAACAAACAGCCTGTTCTTTTTGCCAACGTAGCGCTTTATACATCCAAAGATTCGGTTCTTTCCGGCGGTCTTGCATCGGATGAAAACGGCAAATTTGCAATTCCGGCAAAACCTGGAAATTATTTCCTCAAAATCACTTACTTGACACTGGATGAGAAGATTGTTCCCGATGTTAACGTTGCTGGCCAGAACATTGACCTCGGAATCATTTCTCTGAAATCCAATGCAAAAGTATTGCAAGAACTGGTGGTAAAAGGCGAAAAAAGCCAGATGGACCTGCAACTTGACAAGCGGGTTTTCAATGTAGGAAAGGATTTGAGCAATATCGGCAGCAATGCTTCGGACATTCTTAATAACATGCCTTCGGTTACAGTGGATGTGGAAGGCAACGTGGCACTGCGCGGAAGCCAGAATGTACGGATTCTGATTGATGGAAAACAATCCGGAATGATCGGCATGAACCCGGCCGATGCCCTGCGCCAGATACCCGGCGACCTGATCGAAAGCATTGAAATCATCACCAATCCTTCGTCCCGATATGATGCAGAAGGTGAAGTCGGCATTCTCAATATCATTATGAAGAAAAACATCCGATATGGCCTTAACGGCTCATTTACAGCTACGGGCGGCTATCCCTACAACTTCGGCGGCTCTTTCAATATCAATTACAGAAAAAGAAAAGTAAACCTGATTGCCAGTTACGGAAACATGTACCGCGAAGGGCCGGGAAGAGGCAATTCGCGTCAGGAATACAACAGTGCAGATACAAGCTTTGTGTACGAGCAGACCAGCAAACGAAACCGAAGCAGTATTTCGAACAATTTTACGGTCGGAATGGATTATTTCATCAATAATTTCAATACACTTACCGGAAGCGTATCTTACAGAAAATCAAGCAATACCAATCATTCATTACTGGAATACAGGGATTTTGACTTTAACAACAATCTTACCAGAACCGTAACACGGACGGAAAGGGAAACCGAGCCAAGGAATAATTTTGAAGCCGCGCTTAATTACAGCAAAACCTTTGCAAGGAAAGATCAGAATCTGACCATCGTTGCAAAATACATTCTGAGCGATGAAACGGAAGCTTCCCGATTCAATGAAAGTACAGCCGGAGAAACGGCAAGCATTTACCAGCGTTCTTTCAACACAGAAGATGAGAAAAACATGCTTTTTCAGCTGGATTACATTCATCCTTTCGGCAAGAGCGGGAAATTTGAAACCGGCCTGAAAAGCTCTATACGCTTGCTGGACAATGATTTTTCAGTACACCAGCAGAACGAAAACATGAACTGGATCATCCTTCCTGACTTTGATAACCGGCTGGGATATAATGAAAAGATCCATGCAGCTTACCTGATGGCCAGCAACCAGTTCGGCAAATTTTTTATTCAGGGAGGTTTACGCGTCGAGTATTCCGATATCCTGACGGAATTGAAAAAAACCGGCCTGACAAGCCACAGAAAGTATTTTAATCTGTTTCCAAGCCTTCATCTTTCGTACAAACTGGAAGATTCCCAAACTTTGCAGCTCAGTTACAGTTCCAGACTCAGCCGGCCGGGATTCCGGGATCTTCTTCCGTTTTCCAATTTCAGCGATTCACGCGTTTTCAGGGCTGGAAATCCCTTGCTGAATCCTGAATATACACATTCCTTTGAAGCCGGACATTTGCTGAACATGGAAAAAGGAACCTTGTTATCAAGTGTTTATTATCGGCACAGACTAGGCGTTGTAGAACATATCACTACGGTGGATTCTACTGGATTTACGAGAATCACACCCGTTAATTTGTCAACAGGCGATTCCTACGGTTTTGAATTTAACCTTACTTACGATCCTTTCAACTGGTGGAAATGGACGGCCAATGCCAATATTTTCAGAGTAGTCAATGAAGGCATTTACAATGACAAGATCCTGAAAAGCGACACATATACCTGGACAAGCCGGGTTTCATCAAGAGTAACTTTATTCAAAAATGTTGATTTTCAGTCTTCACTGAATTACCGGGCACCAAGAAAAACCACACAGGGAAAAGATCTGGCGCAATATTCCATTGACCTCGGTCTGGCACGGGATGTGCTGAAAGGAAAGGCCACCGTCACAGCAAGTGTACGCGACTTGCTCAACAGCAGAAAGCAACGCAGCATCATTGAAAATGCCGGCTATTATTCAAGATCCGAATCGCTGTGGCGCACGCGGCAGTTTCTGGTTACATTTTCTTACCGGCTTAACCGCGCCAAGGAAAAAGAAAGAAACAATGGCTCGGATGAAGGCGAAGAGGGCTAAAACAGCGAATTTGCTCTACAAACTAGGTTTACGGGAATATAAAACTTTATTTCCTTCTACAACGAAATTTGACAACAAACTACATCGAAAAACGTCCAGATTCTAGAATTTTTTTAAATTATTTAAAAAAATTTTTGTCTTTCTATACTTGCATATATAATACATGAACTCGATAGACTAACCATAGATAAACAATCTTTTGTTTACGAAGTCAACATGCTTATTTACAAGCTTTTACAAATCAGATGTTACCAAAGATGCCAAAAGATAAACTTGTATTATATGAACAAAAAATTGCATTTTCAGTTCTGAAAACTTGCTTCATTTTCGGAGTTTTCTGAAATTTTATTTGTCATGGCAACCTATTTATTAAAAATTTTTAATAGGTTTGTACCATAAGTCTACTCCTCTATATAGATAACCTGTTGGATTATCTAACTATCAGCATCGGTTAAACCAGTTATGGTGATGCACCTGAAAAAATAAAAAGTTTGAATTATCTGTCATCAACAAAGTACATTAAATAATTTTTCACAGTAAGTTTCCGGATTTGCTGTCAGGCTGTTACCGCGTTTTTTAACACGGCGATGACCTGAATGAGAATACTGTGACAGCTACGAGAACGTCGTTTTCTGTTTGCAGTGACCCCTTACAATGTTAAAAAATTTAGTAGTTTTTTTATATCGGGACACAAAGTAACCTTGACTGGAAACTTTTGTGTAACAGAAACTTTGTGCCTATTCAAAAGCTATACAAGTCGATTAAAAATTTATTCCATATCAACGTACCCCAGTATAGTTGTTTATCAAATAAAATAATGTTCCACAATTATGGCAGAAATATTATCCCCACTAAAAGAATTTGATTTCAGACAAGGTGCAACACTAAACAGTGCCCTGACTTTTTCAAGAAAGGGTGAAGCATCCTTCTACGGAGCCGATGGTTACCTTCATTTTGATCAGCAAGGCAGTAACATGCTGACCCACAGCGAAGATTTTACAACAAGTGACTGGATGCGTGTAGGTGCCACAGCAGCCATCCCAGGCACTATCACAACCATTGACGGCTCTAAAACCGCAAACAGAATCAGAGAAAAGAGTGGTTCCGGAGAACACCGCATCTCTCGTTCCTTAACTGTGGCAAAAGGCGTGCCACTTACGATAAGCATCTATGTAAAAGCAGGCACATGTGATAAAGTTCAGTTCAGTTTCCTGAACGGGTCTGCTTTCAAAGGCGGCAATCCGGGTGTGAAATTCAATCTGTCGTCCGGTAAATTTTATTCTACAAGTTCAAATGTACTTAGTTATCAGGCAAGTAATAGCGGTGACGGCTGGTGGAGACTGAAGATAACCGGCTTACCGGATCTCGGAACATCATCCGGATTGCATATTTATATGCTAAATGATAATTATTCTATCAATTACAGTGGGAATGAAGACAAATACCTGCTTGCCTGGGGAGCGCAATTTGAACAAGGTTCGAATGCGACTACATATATACCTAATACGGTAGTTACCAATCTTGGTCTGCGATATAATTATAACCTGGACGGCACACCTACTTTGATCGGTGCGCTTATTGAAGCAGCAGCAACAAATCTGATCCGGTATTCACAATTGCTTGATCATTCTTCATGGCGAAAGCAGTATTCGGTGATTACCACTTCCGGTACCCGCTCTCCGGACGGAACCTTAAACGCGTTTAAGCTAAAAGAGGACAGAAATAGTTCGTCACATTATATAGCACCCGCCAACTCAGTCTCTACATCTTCAGGAAGCATATATACTTTCAGTGCGTTCATGAAAGCCTCCGAACGCAAATGGGCATATTTCAACATCGACGGTTCCACAGCTCACTTTGACCTTGCCAATGGAAAAGCGGGAACTTTCAATCCCAGTTACCTTGGTGTTTTTGTAGAAAGTGCAGGAAATGGCTGGTACCGCTGCTCTGCTACATTCAAAGCCAGCAGTTCTACTTCTGCCAAAATTGGTCCTGAGCCTTCCAATTCAACCCCATCTTACCGCGGCGATGGTAACAGCGGAATCCTAGTCTGGGGAATTCAGCTCGAGAAAGGTGAAAAGATGACCAGCTACATCCGTACCAAGGAAAGTCCGGCCACTAGATCAGCGGATGAGGTTGTTTTGCCTAAACCGGCCAGTGCAGATACCAATGACATTTTTGTACAGCGTAAAGACGGCGGAACATGGCTTGTCAACCAATCTGACAATTTTGAAATATCGGCTTCCGAAAATGCGGTACAGATGGTTAATTTTTACAAGCCGAACCAGCCTCTGGAACTGAAAGACCAAACGGCCCAGCAGCTTTTTCCAGCGGAATACACCAGTGTCGGCGAGACCAACACGCGGGTTATGATTCTGGGAACCGAATTCAATTCCCAGACACCTAACAAATCATGGTCTCTGCAGCAGGCTTTAAACAAAACTTCACCGATATTCCGCGTACAGGTTAACTCAGGCGACAGATGGGCCGGAGATGCAAACAGCACAAAACCAAAAGAGCGCTCGGAATTCTATCAAAAGAATGCAAACCTTCCGCACAATCAGGACATCTGGGTTTCTTACTCCATTCGCATTCTACCCGGCAAAGCGCTTGATTATGATTCAGGAGAGGTTTGTTTCATCGGACAATTCCATGCCAGCGAGGACGACAGGGATGTGAGTTCCAGCCCTGTGCTCGGACTCCGGTTGAAAGACTTAGATACAATGACTATTTATACTTGCGCAACTACAGACAATCCGCACAGAGAAAACCCGAAAGCTGTACTACGGGGCACTACGCAGCTTCCGAGAGGGGAATGGCACAGAATAGTCATGCGGGTAAGGTTCTCACCGACAAAAGGCCAGCTTCAGTTCTGGCAAAACGGGAAGGAACTGATTAACCTTTCAGGTATCGGAATCGGCTATCCGGACGAAATAGGTCCTTACTGGAAATTCGGTATTTACCGCAATGCGCATCCGGCAAGTCTTGCCATTGAATTTGCCAATATGGAAATTACTAAATCATCATCTCTTTATTCCAGGGTTTCTAAACCTTTACCAATCGCCTAAGTAAATCAAAAATGACATTGGAACGCAGAAAATTTATTCAGATGACAGCCATGGGATTGGCTACTGTCATGTCGGGAATCTCTTTGCCAACGCTTGCAAAGCAGAAACAGATTCAGCCGCTTGGTCCGGGCACAAGGCCTCTGAGCATAACCATGCCTACTCCAGATGGAAAGTATCAATTTCTGGTAGATGGGAAAAAGCAGGTGATCAGTATTACCGGCGAAAAAGGAAATTTACAGATTCCGGATCATTCATGCATTATTGAGTATACAGGTGAAGATGGAACCACAGAATTGTCGGTTTACATTGATCATGAAACAACCGGCTCCTATTTACATCCGGGAATGCCAACCAAAGATGTGGAAGCGGAACTGGAATGGGATGCAGTACTTCTTGGAAATCCGATACGTGGCGGAAAGGTCGTTGCAAGTATTACAGGACCGGCAAACACCACTCCTGAAGTAGAGATTTTTGACATCCGCGGAAATACGCTCATTAAAGAAAAAGTAACCAAATCGAACACTACGGATCAGTTTACATTTGATGTACAGCCGTATGCAAAAGGAATGTTACTCGTTAAAGTAAGCTGCGAGGAATTTACAAAAACGTTGAAGGTGATGCACGGCAACTAAGCATAGAGGCATCTTACGCATAGATGGAGAGAACCTGAATGTATTTTCAGGTTCTCTTTTGTTTTTGATACCTGTATATGATAGTAACGTTGAAGAAATCTTTCCGAAGATGTCCGGAAAGGAAGATGCAAAATCAATGCGAACCAGTACAGTGCAATTGCAGGTCGATTGAATATACTTGCAAACCGAATTGCCTTTTCCGGATACTTTTACACGGCAGATGCCTGCTGCCGGATTTTTAATGTCCGTTGTATTCGAAGACTTTAACCTGGATTGATAAACCTGCTTTTCATCTGCATTATAAATCTGGACAGCAGAGACATTTTCCCGATCTGCTGATTCAGTATCCATCCAATCAGATACGGGATCCGGATAAATATTTACTTCCGATGATGTAAGTAAAACAAGTCGCAAAATGGGAGTATCATTCCTCAACTTCAAACAGAAGAGCCAGCAACCTGAACAGTCTGCAGTATTCCGGTATTCAGTACAATACACGGCATAAAGCTTCTGAATTACGGTTCTGCCGGAAAGAACATAAAAGGCTTCCAAATGCTTTATACTGCTGAAAAAAGCGATGATATTATCCAATAATTCCTGCAGATTCAGGCACTTGCAAATGATTTCTGAAAAGAAGCAGCCGATACGATAAACCCCGGCTGGCATAAAAATTTTATAAGCACTCCGTATTACAATTAATCATTCCACAACCTAAAATACCAAGATCATGTCAAGTACCGTAGTAGGAATATTCGAATATACAAGTGAGGCGCAGGAAGCGCAGAAGTATTTGCTTGCAAATGGATTTACAAGCGATAATGTTGATATAAAAACATCTTCAACAACAACAGGAACAGATTATACAGTGGATACGCACAGAAAAGATGAGTCATCGGATGGAATCGGAAACTTTTTCAGAAACCTTTTCGGCGATGATGACGACGATCTGGACCGGTATACCGAAGCGGGCCGCAGAGGGACAATCCTGACGGTACATGCAAGAACAGCCGATGAAGCTGAAAAGGCTGCGAGAATTCTGGATAATTACGGAGCCGTTGATGTGGACGAGGATACTTCAAGATCATCTTATGATGACGCTACACTGGCAACGGGTTCCACACTGACAACCGATACAGCTTACATCGATCCGACGTTAGCCGGCGTAACAGGCAGCACTCCACTTTCAACCGATCTGACCGATTCTACGTATTCAACAGAAACAAATGTTGGCGATAATATAACCGGTACCGGTGCCATACCTGTTATCAAAGAAGAACTGCATGTTGGAAAACGTGAAGTACAAACCGGCGGAGTAAGATTGAAAAGCCGTATCATACACCGCCCTGTTGAAGAAAGCATCCGGTTAAGAGAAGAATTTGTATCTGTAGAAAGAACATCTGTTGACCGTCTTGCCACAGAAGCAGATTTTACTGCTTTCAAAGAAGGTACCATCGAAGTTGTTGAGCATGCAGAAGTGCCGGTTGTATCCAAAGAAGCACGCGTGGTTGAAGAAGTTAGCCTTGTGAAAGATGTGGACGAAAGAGAAGAAGTAATCAGCGATACCGTACGCAGTACACAAGTTGAAGTTGAAGATCTTACAGACGAAGAAAGACTGAGAAAATCAGGACTGGATCTGTAATTCAATTTCATTTTGGAAGTCAGTAAAAGGCTTCAGCAGAAGCTGAAGCCTTTATTTTTAATTCATAATAACAGTTTGAAACAATTATGGCAGAACTCGACGTACAACCCAAAAAGAAATCGCCATGGTGGATATGGCTTATTCTGGCACTTGTTATTCTTGCACTTGTTTTCCTTTTCAGAAGTTGCGGCAAAGACGAAGTAGCCGATACCGAAGTAGTCACTGAAGACAGTACTTTAAAGATTGAAGCAGTAACCGTTCCAAACTGGGACAATATAGATTTCAACTCTCCGAATGCATCGTATGAAGAAATTACAGACACCAGCATTACGGTAAGAGGAAACGATAATTATACGATTTACGGTTTGGGTGAAAATGTATTGTTTGCAACAGACGAGTCCAATATTCAGTCCGGTGCTGAAAAGCAGCTTCAGCAAATAGCCGCTTCTCTCAAAAAACGATTTACCGGAGGCGCAGTAGCGGTTTACGGAAATACGGATTCGACAGGATCAGCAGGCCATAATGCCGAACTTGGCAAACAACGGGCGGAGTCGGTAAAAGACTGGCTGGTAAAAAATGCCGGTGTTTCCAATGACAAGATTTCGGTTGAATCAAAAGGGCAGAATGACCCGGTTGCGACCAATTCTACTGCAGAAGGAAGACAAATGAACCGCAGGGTTGAAATTGTGGTGATGAAACAAAAATAAAACCGCATTTCGGCTTACGAAAAACGGTTAAAACCTTAAATAAAACGACAATGGCCATCCATGAAAATTCAGCAGAAAACAGCAGCCTGGAAGAACTGGGCGGAAGTGATTTCGAGATAGCAGACGGACAGCCTGACATTAAAGGCTGGAAAGTCAAAGATGTATCGGGAAGTAAAATCGGTGACGTGGAGGAACTGATCTTTGATAAAGTATCACGCAAAGTATTATATATTGTTGTAGATCTGGATGCAAGTGATTTGAATCCATCTTCAAAAAATGTCCTTTTACCAATCGGGCTGGCAACACTGCATGAAAGTGATGACGAAGTAATTATCGCGGAGCTGGCTTCCAAACAGGTTTACAGACTGCCGGAATACGAAAAAGGCAATATAACACCGGCAACAGAATCTGCAATCCGGAATACTTTTTCAGGACTGGCAGCAGCGGTGGCAGCAGGTGCCACGTCTTACGAAAGCCATCCGGAAGGATTTTACGAGCATGAACATTTTAACCAGAAACGCTTTTACGGCAATCGCTGGAATAAAGGTATGTAAGTCATAGTAAATATAAAGCAGCAGACCAGCTGTAAACACAAGTTGTGAAACCTGTATTTACAGCTGGTCATTTTCTTATGCCATGTGTTCAATTCAAGTTGAACAAGTTAAAACTATAAAACTAACAGCCAGTAGCTGACAGCCAAAAGCCAGTAATTACTTACATTTACCAAACTTAGATTTCATCTGATGAAGGAACGATTTTGGCTGAAAGATCCGGATCGGCCATGTTTTTGCTGAACGGAAACATCGGCATTTTGATCCTTTTGTACGGCAGCCTTTCCAGATTCTGATCTACGCCGCCGGGCGTAAGCGCCAGTATCCAGTCTGCCCGCATGGCATAAAGTTCGGGTTCGAGGTATCCGATTTTTACTACCACAATGTCTGATTTCCGTGGATTGAGGCCCAGTTTTGTGAAGTCGTTTTCTTTATGATAAGGCTTGCGTTTTTGCGTAACGATCACATGCACGCTTCCGACTTTCACGACAACTTCCGTTTCTGCATTTTTGTCGCCATGCTCAATGGATTCTACAATACCCGCAAGTCGGATCGGCGGTGCAAACCGGGCATCTACTTTCGCGCCTGCATAAGCATCCACCTTGCCACCTACCCCGGCAGCAATGGCGCTTTTTACGAATTCCGGACCGGAAATGGAAGCATATATCAAAGAAGGCCCGTTCTCCGACTTGAATTCAGGACGCGCAAGGATTTCCTTTAATGTCCAGGTTACATCGCCTGCGCCTCCGGCAGTCGGGTTATCGCCTGAGTCGCTGATAAAAAACGGGTGTTTCTGGCTGGCAATTGCTTTGTCAAGACTTTCCTGCAAAGTGCCCGTAGGCGCTACAAACCCGAATTCCGAACGTACTTTCCAGAAACTTGCTGCAAGCTGTTCAGCCGTGCCGGTTACTTTTTCCTTGTCATCACCGGTAACCATTACGACGGCATGATTGCGGGGTTCATCGGCCCATGCATAACCGATCCAGATTGCCGCATCCACAATGCCGGGCTGTACCGATGCGGGCGCAACTTTCGCGTAAAGGCTTTTTCCCGGCTCTATCCTTGTACTTGTTTTCTCACCCGGCAGCAATATCGGAACCGGAATCCAGGCTTTGTATGCAGGCTTGCCTTTTCCGCTTTCCATTCGGGCCAACAGATTTTCAACAGCACGTTTCTTCGACTGCATGGCATCCTCGTGCGGTGCCATACGGTAACAGGTAATCAGATCCGTATTTTGTGCCAGTCGCCAGGAAACGTTTCCATGCAAATCCATGGAAGTTGAAATGATCGTCTTTTTACCGACTACCTCCCGGATTCTTACGATCAGGTCACCTTCCGGATCATCGAGGCCCACTACGCTCATGGCTCCGTGAATATCAAAGAAAAGCCCGTCGTAAGGAGCATTCTTTTTAAGCAGATCGAGCGTCTGCCTGACAAGCGATTCATATGCTTCCCTTGTAACTGCACCGCCCGGCAACGATTTCCCAACCAGCGCAGGGAGCCAGTTGGCCCGCTTCCGGTCCAGTGAATCGGCCGTTAAAAAAGGATAAGATGAAAAAATTTCAGCTCCGTTTTTCGCATGAAAAGCCTCTTCATTGGTGAGCGCAGGTGAAAATGTGCTGGATTCTATGCCAAGGCCTGCAATGGCGATTCTTGGAAGTTCCTTTGTTTTCGGTTGTTTATCCGCCTGTCTGTTTGTCTGTACGGGAAGAGCAGCTTTTTTGTTATATTCAGGAAAAAGCGCCTGAACAGTCATCAGGTAAAAAGAAACAATCAGGGAAAATGCAAGTTTCATATTTTGAGTTTTAGGAAATAAACAGTAGATTATTTTAAATATAATCAACTTTCCAGCATTGATGTAAATCTGAAACAAAACTTTCCGAGGATGTTTGCTAACTGCTATTTATTAGCCGATAAATTAAATTTTAAAAAAACGATCATGATACCAACCTGTTACAAGCCGGCATTTACGATTTTGACAAAATGAAATTTCCGGTTTGTATCAGGCAAGGTATTTATTTTCGATAACGTGAAGTAAGGTTATTCCGCTTTTGGCAGCAGTATATCCAGAAGTTTTGTAAGATCAGGCAAATGCAAAGGTTTTACCAGGTGTGCATTAAACCCCGATTCCTTGCTTTTCTGAATATCTTCCTGTTGTCCGTACCCGGTCAGTGCGATAATAGCGATTGATTTTCCCCATTCTTTTTCCCGGATTATCCGGCAGGTCTCGTATCCGTTAACCTCTGGCATTCCGATGTCTAACATAATGGCAACCGGCTGAAAACTTTCGGCAGCCGCTATGCCATCCAGTCCGCTGTAACAAGTCTTTACATCATTTCCTGTCAGCCGAAGCATCATAGCCAAGGTATCTGCAGCGTCATGATTATCATCAATAACCAGTATGCGCCGGCCCTCGCTTTTCTCTTTTATCTGTGGAGTTAACATGTGTATGTTGGTTAATTTTAATCAATTACAGGAAATTTCACTATGAATTCACTTCCTGTACCAAGTCCGGCACTAATTACTTTTACAGAGCCGTCATGCAGCCCGACCAGCTGCTTGACCATAGAAAGCCCAAGTCCGAGGCCGCCCATGGAGCGGTCAATCGTTGCATTGATCTGAACAAAGGTCTCAAAAACCTCATATTGATGTTCTCTGGCAATGCCTACGCCATTGTCCTTTACACTCAGGACGGCTTCGTTTTCTATCTGCTTCAAGGTAAGTATTACCTTGCCTTCTGCCAAAGTATATTTGACACCATTGCTCAGCAAATTATTAATAATCTGTATAATACGTGTAATATCCCCGTCAATGTAAATAGATTCTTCAGGCAGATGAACTGCCAGTACCCTGTTCCCGTTCTGGAACATTGGCCTAGCCATCTCTACGGCTCGTCTTGTAACAGAAACCAGATCGGTCCGTTCGGGACGGAAATTTATCTTTCCATTGTTGATACGGCTCATATCCAGCAGGTCATTGACAAGATAAACGATATGATCCACCTGCCGCATCATCATATCTACTGAAGAATTTAGTGATTCATCATTCTGATAGGTCAGCTTGAGGATCTGAAGTATATTCCGGATCGGCGCCAGCGGATTGCGCAATTCGTGTCCGAGCATTGCCATAAACTCGTCTTTCCGGCGGTCTGCATCTCTCAGGGCCTGTTCCATTTTTTTACGCTCCGTCAGGTCACGTGCGACTTTAACATATCCCACCAGCTTGCCGTCCTTATTGTAAAGCGGCGACATGATGCCGGAAACATACAGCTTTGACTGGTCTTTACGCACATGATAACGCTCGTCAACGGCACGCCCTTCTTGTCGGGCGGCAAAAATTTCCTTTTCCGGAATGCCTGCTTTTTTATCCTCAGCTGTGTAAATAATACCGGCATACTGTCCGATTGCTTCTTCGGGCGTAAAGCCAAACATGATCTGCGCGCCAGGGTTCCAGTCCGTAATGTAATTGCCGGTATCGTAAATAATGATGGCGTACTCCGATATGCTTTTGACCACACTCCTGAATTGTTCAATAGACTGCTTCGGTGATTCGTGCACTTGCCTGCGCTCTGCAATACTGCGGGCTATTTTGTTGAAACCGGTCAGCTTGCCGCTGATGTTATAAACAGCTGTCACCACCTCACTGGCCAGAAACCTCTCTCCGCTTTTACGCACCCGTGTTCCTTCCGTTTCAGCATGTCCTTCGGCCATAGCCTTCACCAGTTCTCTTTCAGGCTGGCCGTCTGCTATATCTTCGGGTGTATAAAACATGGAAAAATGTTTCCCGATAGCTTCCTCGTCCGTATATCCTTTGATCTTTTCTGCACCTGCCGACCATTCCGTAATGATACCATCTGCGCTGATCATGAACAAAGCATAATCGTGGACATCATTGATAAGCTTCCGCAGTCTTTCTTCGCTATTGCGCAGCGTTGTTTCAGTTTGTTTACGCTCGGTAATATCCAGCATTACGCCGCTCATATGCGTTGTAACTCCGTTTTTCTGCTGCGTAACCCGGCCGTATCCGCTCATCCACCGGATGATATTATCATCGCGGACAATACGGAACTCTGCGCTGAAAGGCACATTTTCATGAACCGACTTTGCAAGCTCTGCGGTAATAAATTCCTTGTCATCAGGATAAATATGGTTCAGAAAAGCTTCTGATTTAACCCGTCCTTCCTGCGGTTTCATACCGAAAAGCTGAAAATGCTGCTTGTTCCAGCTTACTTCATCTATGATCAGGTTCCATTCCCATGTAGCAAGTTCTGTGGTATCAACTATGATTTGCGTAAGTGCTTCCTTTTCTTTCATCGCGGATTTTTCCAGCGCACGTTCGAAATGCGGAAAAATTCGGACAGACAATTCTTCCACCAATTTTATTTCAAAAGGCTGCCAGTTACGCAGAGCCGGATTTCCTACAACCAGAATAAAGGTCAGTGTATGATTGCGGTGAAATGGAACAGCTATATAGGATAACTTCGTTCCGGTCGTATCTGCATTTCCGATCTTTTCCGGCTCGTTATCCGGTTTTGGAAAGACAATATTTTTGCCGGCACGTGCCGCATGTCTGAATGCTTCGTCACGCCAGTAAGGTATGGATATAATTTCGTGATTTACTTGTCCGTCTTTTGTATACCACTGATAAAGAAGCTCCCACTCAGCAAGAGTATAATCTATATGTATGAACTGGCAAAACGCAATATCCAGAAACGTGCCGATTTTCTCGCCTGCCACATGCGCGATTTTCTCTGCTGTATCCTGTCCTGCCATGCTGTCCTGCATTTCCAGCAGAAAAGCAACGCTGGCTTCCTTCTGCTTTTGCCGGGTTATATTTCTGAAAATGACAGAGATATGATCTTTATCTGTACTTCCTGTAAAAAGAAAGTAAACGTCAAACCACTGTTGTAAGGCACCGGCATAATATTCTTCATGCGTCTGCTGTTTTGTGCGACTTGCATAACCCGCTCTCTCAATCCAGTAGGACGCACTTCGGGGGGCAAGTTCACGGACTGTCTTTCCGACTATTTCCGGTCTTTTGTCAGCATTTTCACGTTTGGGCAGCACATTGAATTCCAGAAAAAAGAGATCCGAAGGATGTTCATTCTGGTCGTACAGGATTTTACACAGCATATAGCCCTGATCGACAGATGGCAGCATGCGATCAAAAATACCCGTTTTATCAACGTCCTTACTCACGGCTGTTATGGTTGTTCGGCTTCCATTCTCAATATACATTTATTTTGAACTTTTAAGCGAATTTATACCTAATCCAAGACAAGTTATTTTATTCCGCAGATTCTTACAATATTTAGGCCAGACCAACAGGAACAATCGTCCTGTTACTGGTGTTTATACTGAATGAGTAATAAAAATGAAGAATTGTTTGATGAGAAGGGAGATTCTGCAAACAAAAACCAGGATATACAAGGTTCAAACACGGTTAAAGATCCGGATGAATGGACGACCGGCGACGAGCCTATGACAGGTGCACAAAAGTCGTATCTTAAAACACTTTCGGATGAAGCGGGTGTTGAATTTGACGAGAACCTCAGCAAAGCCGATGCCTCCAAGCGCATTGATGAACTTCAGCACAAAACAGGAAGAGGGCTGAACAATTAATTCTCCGGACAATCATTTTAACTTACTTTCAGAAAGTAGATTTCATCAGCAGCAAACGTATTTTAGCCCAAAGAATTTTTGGGCTAAAAAATAACCAGAAACGAAATAATTGTTTCTGGTTATTTTTTTAATTCGGTCCGGAGTAACCAAGGCTATCCTACGGCCAGGTACCCGATGGAAATCCGTTCCTGAACTTCTCTGATTCTTCTTCTTGCAATAGGAACTTTATGTCCGCAGCTCATCAGCAGCATATCTGCATCCAGGCGTGCTGCGATATATTCCGGGTTGACCACGTATGACTTATGCACCCTTAGGAGATCTGCACATAATATCTCCTGAACATTTTTCAGTGTTTTGGAAACGATATACCTCTTGCCTTGCCGCGTATAGATGTAAGTATAGTTTCCCTCACCCTGAAGATGTGTTATTTCGTGAGCCGCCAGCCAGAGCACTTTGCCCGGGGTATATACGGGTACAAGATTGGTGGCATTGCTGCCTGCAAGTGTAATAACTTTGGAAAATGGATTCATTATTGTTGTTTTCATGGCTGTTATAATTTATTGTTTTAATGATGTCTGATAAACTGCGATTCCTTCGAAAACGGTACCGAGCCATTTTCTGCCTTTACTGTCAAGTGCCATTGCACTGATACTGGAACCTGATTCGGGTACGGTCAGGCATTCGGCATCGGCATTGCCGAACAGTGCAAGCGTGTTTCCTCCAACCCAGATTTTATCCCCTTCCAGCAGAATGGTTTTCAAACCGGTTGCTTTTACCGGCCGCAGGACTTCCTGCCAGTAACCGTCACTGATGCGGACCACACTTTTTACAGAAGTTCCGCCCAACACGGCCAGCACGGCATTCTGATTATCAACCGCAAGAGCAAACGGGAAAGTGGAAGGATAACCTTTAAGGTCAAGCCGGGAAACAGTCCATTTTCCCTGATCGTACTTGCTGATTCCTCCGATAAAGGCAAAGTGATTGAAAGTGCCCGCCCAAAGCGCCCCGTTTTTGTCAACGGCCAGAGAAATGATCAGGTTATCAGCAAGATCAAGGCTTTCCCACTTGCTGCCATCGAATTTTGCCAGGTTTTTTTCCGTTCCGATCCAGGTTATCTTCCGTTGGCTGTCATGCACAATGCTTGTAATGGCATTATCTTCCAGCATGCTGTTATCTGTTGTGTAAACTGCCCAGTTCGTACCATCAAATCTGGCAAGTCCCTTGTCGGTCCCCGCCCAGACGGCGCCGTTTTCCTCAACGGCAAGTGCCTGTATAGTGGCTGATGGCAAGCCGGAATTTCCGGGATTGTACAATGTCCAGTCTGTGCCTTCCAACCGGGCAAGCCCGTTGGCTGTTCCGATCCATTTAACATCACTTTTATCAATGACAACGGCATTAACCTGATTATCGGGAAGCCTGGAATTGGCAGCGTTATAAACAACCCATTCCGGTTCCCGAGGCTCATCAATCATTTTATCCGGATCATTTTTACATCCTCCAAGCATTCCGGCAAACAGTAAAAACACAATCAGCAAACGTTTCATTGACAGCATATAAAATTTGGTTGTAATTACGATCAGCTGACGGAAGCGGTTATACGTGCATGCCGGTCACTACCCTCGCCTGTTTTCATTTTCAGGATTTCATACTGCTGTTTTCAGCGCAGGAACATGCATTTTCTCTCAGCATAAAAGCCGAAATTATCCGGAGTAGAATTATGTTTCATGGCTAACAGATTTAGTTTATCCTGCTGTGAGTGAGGTATCCCGTCTTCCAGCGTGATACAAATTTGATGTTTGCGCCAGGCATTGTAAAACACAAGTTGTCCCGAATGTAATTTTTGACATCCCAAGTCTACTTTTTGGCATGTGACCGGTATCCGGAAGATTTTTCCGACATTAAAAATCCGGTATGGAGTTGAGGCATAACGAATTAAAAAATTCTGTTCAGCAGAATAACTTTTCTATTCTGAATACTGTAAAAAAGGCCGATTCAGATGTAAATCCGGCCATTTAAACAAGCCTTTGTTTTCCGCAGCGCATTGCAGCATCGGCCAATTGATCCTTTTGAAAAGTTTGTTACTGAAAATGGTTATAAAAGGCTTTCGAGGCATAAAAATTGTGGAGCTAATGCATATTAATAGCTTAACAGCATAATGCCATGGAAGGAAATGTAACTTGTCTTTTAATTGATGACGATACGGATGATCAGGAACTGTTTCAATATGCACTAAAACAGGTCTTTCCGGATGTGAACTGTACTTTTGCTTCCAGCGGTCCGGAAGCAGTCAGTATTTTAAAAGACGATCATTTTACAGTTCCTGATTACATTTTTATGGACTGGCATATGCCTTACATGGACGCGAACGAATGCATTCCGCTTCTGAGGAATGCTGCGGAACTGGAAGAAACCAGCATATTTATTTTGTCCGGAATAGAACCTTTGATTACGCAGGAAACAATAAGTAATCTGGGAATCAAAAGAATTTTAAGAAAACAAGCCTCTGTCGAATCACTTTCAGACGAGCTTTTCAAGGCCATAAAAGAAGCCGGGTAATCATTACCCGGCTTTGATTTTCATTACCTTATGTCCTCGTATTTTCCCTGGTTCAGGTCGCCTGTTTCGAAACCTTTTTTAAACCAGTACATTCTTTGCTGTGAAGTACCATGCGTAAAAGCATCCGGAACCACATATCCCTGTGACTCCTTCTGCAACTTGTCGTCGCCGATTGCATTGGCGGCAGTAAGCGCAGCTTCAATATCGCCCGGTTCGAGAATGTTGCTCATCTGCTGTGCATGGTTTGCCCATACTCCGGCAAGAAAATCAGCCTGAAGTTCCAGTTTGACAGAAAGTTTGTTGTACTCAGCTTCGCTGATGCGTCCGCGCTGTGCCTGAAGCTGCTCGGAAATTCCCATTGTATTCTGTACATGATGCCCCACTTCATGCGCTACAACATAAGCGACAGCAAAATCTCCCGGTGCCTTAAACCTGTTTCTGAGTTCATTACAAAAATCAAGATCGATATATACTTTGTGGTCAGCCGGACAATAAAACGGCCCCATGGCTGAAGAGGCTCCTCCGCAGCCGCTCTGCGTGGCATCTTCAAATATCTGCAAAGTCGGCTTTTCATACTGAGCGTCATTGGCTGCATAAATCTCGGTCCAGACATCCTCCGTACTACCCAGAACCGCAGATACAAAATCAGCCGTTCTGTCATCCGGGCGCGGCCCCGGCGGACGGGTTTGCGCCTGTTCTGTTGTCTGGTTTCCTTGTATGTTCGATAATATCTCACCGGGATCCTGACCGGTCAGCAGACCGATTGCCAGCATGATAATTGCCCCGATTCCACCAATTGCAAATTTGCCGCCGCCGGACATTCCGCGACGGTCTTCAACATTTCCACTTCTTCGTAAATCCTGCCAACGCATACATTAAACAGTTTAATTGTTACTGTATATTTTTATGTAAATAACGTGCCATTGTTTAAGCCTCCGTACACAAAAGATTCGCGGAGCAATAAATTTATTCTGCTTTTACAAAGATTTGCTGTGCATGGACGTATATCCGATGATCCCGGCAGCTTCTGCTGTATCCTATCTGCCTCAGCTTACCCGATATAATCCCCAGATACGTCATAAGAATAACCACTTGGTAACCAGAATATGCCTGTTGGTAAGTACGTAAATATCATAAAATTATAGATCATATCATTGCAGGAAATTGGATCTAGCTGATCACACTTCAGCTTTTAAAAACTAAATTAAAATGATATGAAACAAAAAATTACACTAATCTTAACCATGCTGATTTTCAGTTATGGTCTTCTGTTCGCCCAGCCAAAGATTGCGCCTACGAATCAAGGAAGCTATGGCTTGAATAAACTGCCAGATGGCTGGATATCTGAGGCTGCCGAAACAGCTGTATCTAGCTCAACTCACGTGGGAGGGAATGCATACCAATGGTATCGTAATGGATCATCAACTAAGATTGACGGCGCAAATAAGTTTTTAACTATTTTCAGTAAGCCCAATTATCCAATTTTGCCCAAGGTTAAAATGCCAATTACAGGATTGCTTACAGGGCATCCATATAAAATTGGATATCGACATATGACTAGTGAGTATGTTATAAACAAAGTGCCGCAAGAGGTTATTGGAAAATACAAAAGTGGCATGTCTATACGCATTGAAGGACAACCTAATGTGCAAAATACACAAATAGTAAATGAAGATACTTGGGATCAGTCATATTTTCATTTTGAAGCAACTAAAACGGATGAGTTACTAGTAATTTCGCCTATGCCAAATTTAGTTGAAAATGCAGCTTTAAACATTATCATTGAAAGCATCACTGATCTATGCAAGTCGGGCACTAATGAAGTAGTTTTAAATTCAACGAAAATTACACCAGTTTGCCCTGTAAAAACAGGAGACCTTACGAGCACTTTTACAGGCACTATTCCGCAAGGTGCTGAATTGGTATGGTATACAACTCCAACGCACGATCCCGGAACCTGGGTTGCAGATCCTACCAAAGCGCCAGCAGGAAGTTATTATGCCTTCTTTTATGACGGAGGAAATGATTGCTACAATACCAACAATTCCACTGCGGTCGTTACCGTTGACAAAATCATATGTATTCCGCCACAAGTTTGTAAAGCAGGCACTGCACAGGCAACTTTAAGCCAGACATCTGCATCAGCCAGTTGCCCGGATTTGAAATTTGATCTTTCTACGGTTACAGTAAGCAATCAACCGGCAGGAACTGAGCTGGTCTGGTTCGATAATGCAACGCACACCAACCCAAAGCAAATCAGTGGCGCAGACCTGAAATCGGTAGGTCCGGGTACCTATTATGCTTTTTATTATGATGCGGCTATGAACTGCTACAATACGGCTCAATCGGAGGCCAGTGTATGGGTAAAAGATGACTGCTTCTGCGCGGCTTCCATTGATGGTACCAGAGAGGTTCAGATTACTACTAAAAACCTTACCAATGTATGTAATTCAAATACAGTCAATCTGAATGACGCTCTTGAGTCATTAGACCCATTGCCTAACACTGTAATTGTCTGGTTTGATAATCCTACGCATACGGATCCGACCAAAGTTGCAAATCCGGAGGCAGTAGGCGCAGGCGTGTACTATCCATTTTACTGGGATCCGGTTATGAACTGTTACAATACAGACTTATCAGAAAATGGAGTTACGGTAACGATTAATGCTTGTACAGATTTGACGCCAAGCATGCAAATGGATGATCGCAGCTTTACTACAGGTACAGAACGTGACTTTATTGTTAAAGTTTCCGAAATCAATGGAGGCGCTACTTCGGGACAGATTCAATTTACGATCACAAAATTAAGCGGCTTTGATATTAATTATCCGATTTTCAGCGGCAATTCAAACGTATCGGGAATCACACCTAACGAAAATGGCAATTGGGAATTTTCTGAAAACGATAATCTGATTTTTGTTAAATCCAAGCCAGGCGTAATCATTCCGGCCAATGGTCAGGCATTAATCGGCTTTCATATTAAAAGGAAGGATGGTGTGCCTGTTCATACAACCCAGAACATTACACCAACGATTGTAGCCGGTTCAGGTGGAGATCTTAACGACCTGAACAACAATACTGTTACATCCGTAGAAGCTAATAACTAGTTAATAACATATTAAATTTAACGAGATGAAATTTTCATTTGTCAATATAGCTTTGCTTGCCAGCATAATTTTCTGCCAGCAACTTAGCGCACAGGATGTGAGTATCAATATACTTGGCCAGCCTAATAAACTTATAAAGAATCAGGAAGGATATATCGCAGTAAAGCTGTTGAATGAGTCATTTGGCGGACTTAGCGCACCAGCCAATAAACTGCGGCCAACCATTTCAGTTCCGGAATACTTGGA
Source organism: Dyadobacter sediminis (assembly GCF_005860765.1). GTDB lineage: Bacteria > Bacteroidota > Bacteroidia > Cytophagales > Spirosomataceae > Dyadobacter > Dyadobacter sediminis. Next base: position 223,465 of record NZ_VCEI01000030.1, read on the forward strand.
TATTGTGGACGTTAAAAATGATGATAATACACCTCTTACAGGATTATCAATCGTTTCAAAAAACCTGCATAGTGTAAAGCTTTTGTATAACATCGATCTTGCAGCCGGGCAGGCAAAAACATTTCACGTTATTGTTAAAGGAACAATTTTGGCACCTGTGTCTTCCACAATTACTGCATCGCTCTCTTTCAATGGCCCGCAAACAGTAGGCAACCATCCCGATAATGATAACAGTACAACCGGCATGGAAGTCATTGAAGAACCTCAGCCAGTAACACTTACAGATTTCAGGGTTCAAAAAGAAGAAGCGTCTGCCTTACTTGAATGGGAAACGACTGAAGAAACAAACAGTGACCGGTTTGAAGTGCAAAAAAGTGCGGATGGAAAAAAATGGGAGACTTTCCAGATCGTTACTGCACAAGGTGAAAGCAAATCACTGATTTCGTATTCGGCTGTGGACAAGGCTCCTTTTGCCGGCGAGAACTTCTATCGCTTGCACATGATTGATAAAGACGGAACCAGTGCGTATAGCCGTATACGTAAATTACACTTTGATACTTCTGCGTCAGTAGCACTTTATCCTAACCCGGTATCGGATCTGTTAAGCATTGATATGGCTGACTGGTCAAAAGCATCTGAAATCAGCGTGTCCAATACAGCTGGAAACTCAGTGTACAAGTCGCAGGGAAACCTTGACAAAAACATCAATGTAAAAGGTTGGCCGGCAGGAATATACATTGTACATATCACTTCCACCGGAGGGGCAATTAACAGCTATAAAATAATTGTTGCAAAGTAAACAAGCGATCCAGGGACTCATCCGGGACTGGTTGGATTACACTCACCAGTCCCCTTCATGTCCTATTCTTACTTAGAAGCAACTTCAACACACTTAGTATCATTATTTCTTGAATGATTTAATTTAACAAAAATGAAAAAGATATTTTTTCTATTATTCATACTGCTGGCGAGCTTTGAGTTTGCAATGGCTCAACATATGTATAAGACTGATGATCAACCAGGTCTGGGTAAGACTTCTTTCGGTTTCTTTGCTTTGAACAATGACCCAAGCCGGATCCATGTTTCAACGCAGTCCCATCTGGGAGGAGCCTCGGACTATCCCTGGCAGACAGCCATACCTGCCCTGCCGTCAGGAGCTAGTAACTTTCTTTCCATCAACACTCATTACCAATATGCTTCTGACAAGGGAGTAACCACGAATATTGATGGTTTGGTACCAGGTCATCAATATAAACTGACCTACTTCATACTGACCACCCGGTATTCAAGTCCGCAAGAACCAATGGGTGACTATGCAGGTTCATTCAAAGCTGCAATAGACCCTACTGAGGCGACTTCCGCGCAGCAAAATATTACATTTACCGCTGCCAATCGAGATAAATGGATTAAAATGGAGATGCCTTTCACTGCTCTAAGTAATTCGGCCACGATTACTTTTACAGCACATTTTATTCAAGGCTCCACTCTTCATGGAGCTGCCAGCTTGGATATCGGGGAAAATGCTGTTATAGATTTATGTGTAGCAGGTTCTAAAGCTCCTGAAATTTTGCCGGATCCAAAGCAAGCATATAAGACTTTAGAAAATACTTGCCCTGCAATGACCGTGGATCTTAATTCTGTACTGACTAATGGAACCAATGCACCAGCAGGCAGCAAGGTAGTTTGGTATGATAATCCAAATCATACCGGCGGCACCGTTCTTAACCCATCTGCTATTGCAACCTCTAAAAGCTATTATGCTTTTTTCGAGTCTGATAATGCTGCATGCTGGAGTAATCCATCTTTTGAGGTTAAAGTTGCTATCAAGGCCTGCGCTCCGCCATGCTGGGCAGGAAATGCGCAGATAACCGTTCCGGTAAAAACGTTAAGCATAGGGTGTAACATCAATACCGCAAACCTAAGCGACGCCTTTAACGGCAATCCGCCCGTTAAACAAGGTGCTTCGCTCGTGTGGTTTGACAATGCTGCACATACGGGTACGGCGATCACTAATCCATCTGTTGTTACTGCGGGTACTTATTATGCCTTCTTTTATGACGCACTAAATCAATGCTATAATACCGCCAGTTCAACGGCCAAAGTAACCGTGGCTGTCAACACTGCACTTTGCGAACCCGATCTGACACCAACCATTGATATGGATGAGCAAAACTTCAACGTTGCGCAGCTCAGGGATTTTATTGTTACGATATGGGAAGTTAAAGGCAAACCTACTTACAAATCTGTCAGGTTTGCAATTACCAAACCAGCCGGCTTTGATATTACGTGGAAAACAAACAATACAATATCCCAAGTATTGGGTGGAAAGGCCAACCAAAATAGTAACTGGGATATTATCGAGGACTCACAGCATATCTTTATAACTTCAAAACCCGGAGTTACCATTGGGGCAGCAGGCAATGCAGTAATAGGCTTTACACTGCATAGGCAGACAACCTTGGCTAGTGGTGAAACCCGGAAAGTCACTGCAACGCTTCTTAAAATTGGCGGTGGTGAAAGCAATATCAGTAACAATACCGTTGTCACCGCTATTAGCGCGAACTAAGTTCCCTAATGTGATTATCAATTAAGTTTGTCGAAGAAAAAGGCTGTTCCGAATAAATCGGAACAGCCTTTTTCTTTGTGGTTTGTAAGAGGTCTTTAAGTTTTCGGCACCTTGATCAGAGATTTGCCACTATGCTGGCTTGTACAGCTTGAAAAGAATCTTCACACAACATTATTATATATTTTAAGCGGCATATCCATATAAATCAGAGCAGCATCTGAATTTTTTACTCAAACCTCACTTTGAAAATGTACAATATTGCATGTGAGTAATTTTAATAATTTTCTAATAAGTTTCACACAATTAAAATGAGGGCGAAAAGGAATTTAATTTAAAAGATGCTATTGTCCGTCTTACATTTTATTTTGTCCATTCCGGCAAATATTTTCGATCCGTAAAATTATTTTTGAGCATTTTTGTTATCATTTGAATTCGATTAAGTTTAACGGGTTTATATTTGTAAAGTGATAAACAGTAAAAAGTTCATTGATCATTTACTGCATTGCCAGCCATTCTTTCAAGCACTACAAAGAGTTAATAATCAGCTGCAATTTTCTTCATCAAGTATTTATCCTCTTTGATCTGGTTATAACATACTTCAAATTATTAAATCAAATTTCCATTGCAAATCAGAAAACCAATATGGATTACATTTAGAAAAGATGTTTCAGAATGATAAAAATAAATAGTTTGACAAAGCAACCCGCGTATATAAAATGTCGTTTAAGTATTAGAAACGGCCAGTTTACAAGATTGGTATTCTAATATTTTCAGGCCTTTTTCAGGAATAATGAAATCGGAATAAAGTTTCATCTTTAATTAATTTCTAAAATATTCAATCCATTTTTTAACCTCACACTTAGCCTTTTTGAATTGAATTTGCCTTACTAAAAATTGCCCGGAATTACATTTAATGAATTATTACTCATCAAAATCAAAATAACAAATTATGACAAAATGTATGTACATTAAACCCTTTTATTTACTTGCCCGACGCGGAAAAATGCATCTGATGACCATTCTGTCCTTTGTGCTTTTTTCTGCCGTGCAAAGCAAGTCTGCCACGGAAAACAACAAACTTCTTGCAGACGGCTGCTCGCCGGTAAGTACATTGGCCTGCACTGCAGTTGGCGTTAATCTTCCGTTTTCATTGTCCTTTAACTCGGCCGTTTCCGGAACCATTGCAGACAAAAATGGACAGGGAACCGGTTTTACAACCGTGAACGCTTACTCGGGGAACCGCCTTGCCGTAGACGGCACGCCGTCCAATGCATCGGTACCGGGCTACGAACCTTCTAAAATCACGCTTGCAAGCGGCCGCCTGCAGATCGTTGCAGGTAAGGGAATTGACTACCTGACCAACAACAATCAACTGAATGTACTGGGCGCAAAGATCAGCCCGACTTCAAAAATCCAGCTTCAGGTAAAACTTGTCAATCCATACAATGGTACGCAGTCGCAGCAGGCCGGACTTTGGTACGGGCTTAACGACAAGACTTTTATCAAACTGGGAATTACCGGAAACAAGGTCGAGCTCAGAAAGGAAACCAATGATGTTTCCAGCACCGTTTCAGGTACGGCCAACCCCGACCAGCGCAGAACGGAAACCATCAGTGGCCTGAACTCCCAAACTGTAACGCTGCGAATGGTGGTTGATACGCAGGCTGAAACCGTAGAAGGCTTCTACTCTACGGACGGAATCAATTTTGCGAGCACCGGAACCCAGTATGCATCCTCTTCACTAAGCATCAGCGGAATGAACCTGACAAGCGGAGATTTATACGCAGGGATATTTGCAACTTACCGCAATGGCTCTTCGGCAATAACCTATACGTTTGATGATTTTGCTGCGGTTTCACTTGCAGCAGCAGCACAAACTGCAAGCATAAACTTTCGTCCGCAGGGCACCGCTGCTCCTTCCGGTTACAAGGCTGATAACGGCTTGCCATTTGATGCAGGTCGCGGTTATGGCTGGTTTTCAGCGGTTAGCGGACAGCCTGCTGATTATACCACCAACACGCGGTTAAGAACCGGAACCGTTACTGCAAGCCAGCTTTCGTTGCTGATCATGAACGGAACGGCCAATAATACAGATCCGGGTTACTGGGAATATGTGATTGCCAATGGCACTTACCGCGTAACGGTAAGTGTAGGGGACAACAATTATTATGACAGCAATCATCAGATCAATATTGAAGGATTGCCTGCAATCACTGATTTCACGCCTTCTTCCTCCAACAAGTTCCGGGTTTCAACGGCTGTTGTACAAGTTAGCGACGGCCGGCTGACCATTGATGCAAAAGGAGCTTTAAACAGTAAAATAAACTATGTTACCATTGTACCGGCCACTACGGTTACAGATGCAACAAATCCGACAGCAAGTGCGAGATTAACGGGAACGCTGAGATCTGCCGGTGTGTACGACAAAGAAGCAAAAATATTCCTGACTGCTGCGGATGCGGGCGGATCGGGCCTGAAAACTTTCCAATATTCAATCAATGGCGGCGCTTATACCAATTACGCAGCTCCATTCACAGTTAATACACCCGGAAATTACAGCCTGACAGTTAGAGCAACGGATGGCAACAATAACCAGACTATTTCCAAGGCTTACACTTTCAGCATCTATTCACCACCTGCTCCTTCGGGCAATGGCTATATGGTGCTGAAAAACCTGGATAACTTCCCGGCCAACGACCAGCTTACTTTTTCACTGATCCAGACACCATGGAGAAGAACAAGCCCGGACACAACAGCTTACAACGCCAATCATGACAAGGTAAAACTGAGAATAAACAGCAAAGGAACAGGACAGCTTTCTATAAGCAGCCTGAATTTGTCCAATACTTCCGCCTGGAAAATCGCTGCTGTCAATACGAGCACTTCGCCGTCCTACCCGGTGAATATCAGCAGCGGCAATTATGTGGATGTTACGGTTCAGTTTATTGCCAAAGATGCTTCAACAAGGGTTAAAGTATTTCATGATACACTGACAATCAACAGCAACGACAAGGATGCACCGGTGAAGAAAGTAGTATTGCATGGCTTGTACCAGAAAGCGGGCGAAGGCAAAAACGAGCCTTATGCACAGGAAATCATCAATGCATTCGGATTTACATCCAAAACAGGTTACGGAGCCAATGACGGATCCATCAAAGGAACTTCAGTGGTACCAAGTTCACATGAAGTTCCTGCTTCCTACTTTGTAAGAGCGGATCAGAGCAAGCCTGTTACCGTGTATCAGATGGCGGCATATCATGGCTGCTGCGCCTCGGTTGAATCTTTCAAGTACCATGCCAAAGGAAGCGGCACATTGACGACTTTGTTTACGCACAGCGAACTTGACGGACAGTCTTTGTCTCCAAGGCTTAGAAATTCCGCTACCAAACTGGCTCAGGCTTCCTTTACGCCGTCCGGTTCTTTTGGTATCAAAATCGGATCGACATCCTGGTCTGACAGAGCAAAAAATACAGGCAATCTGATTGGTATCCGGTTTTTGAAAGTAATTGACCGCAACGGAAATGTTGTCCCGAATGCCTATTTTGTGAATGTGGACTACATCAACAACTCGGCGACCAATTACGATTATCAGGATCTTATCTATTACATCGAGAACGTAAAACCGGAATCGGGAACAGTTAATTACTCTGATCTGGCCAGTTCAACTTCTGCAGTCAACTTTAATCCGACCTTAACGGGCGCAAGTGCATCTGTAAACGTTACGCTTAAAAACACAGGAACAACGTACTCCAACGGTTCAACGGATCCTGTGGTCAATATCAAAAGCGTACGAATTTCAGGGCCGAACGCCAGTGAATTCACCGTCGGAGCGCCGGGCACAACAACACTTTCCGCACAAGGTACAACGCCTGTAAGCGTGAAGTTCAGCCCGAGCAGCGTCGGAATTAAAAATGCAGAATTGCTGATTAACTACAACAATGCAAATACGCCGCTCCGCATTCCGCTTTACGGAATCGCAAACAACAGCACTTCTACGGTAAGCGTTGTGAAAAGGATTAAAGGCGGCTCGGACAGCAACGTGACCATTGGCGGAAATGTTTATGAAAATGACATTAACTACCGTACGGGATCTGTAAGACTTGACAAGCAGGTAACGCTTAGCGATGTAAAAGGAACAGACATTGATGTGCTTTATCAGACTTACTTGTCGGCTGCGACAGACTTGGCTTCAACCGGATATAATATTCCGCTTGCAAATGGAAATTATATGGTCCGTATGCACTTTGTGGAAAATTACTGGTCGGAACAAGGCGCGCGCGTATTCAGTGCCACGATGGAAAATCAGAAAATCATATCCGATTTCGATATTTTTAAAGAAGTTGGTTACCGAGCGGCACTGGTTAAAGATTTCAACACAACGGTTAGCGATGGCGTACTGAACATCCAGTATGCTCCTAATGTCAACAGGCTTGCACTTGCAGGTATCGAAATCTTTAAAGTGAACAACAACAATCAGCGTACAGGTGCTGAGGAAGCAGAAATCAGTCTGGAACCTGAAATAACGCAAAGAGAAATCAACGTTTTCCCTAACCCGAATTTCGGCAGCAACATTAATATTGATGCAAAGAATTTTGGTGCAAATGAAGAAGTAACTTTCTCTGTCATCAACGTTTCAGGCAGAATACTGCAGAGCAAAACGGTGGCTTCGGACAATACAGGAAATGCAAATGTTTCCCTGCAATTAGGAAATGATGCCGAAAAAGGAATTTACATCATCAGTGTTTCTTCCGAATCCGGAATCATGCGATCCAAACTGATCGTTGAATAACAAAAAAGCTCCCGGATTTTTCGGAAAGCTTTTGTAAAATGCAGCAGCCTTAACCGGCTGCTGCATTTTTGTTTTCAGGCAAATTCAAACCGGAATTGTAAAGTATTAGAAGAATATAAAAGTGTAACTGATCCTGTAAACCAACTTCCTGATTTACAGCAAATAATCAAAAATGTTATAAAAACTGTGAACTTCTGTACATGCCTTTCATCAAGCGTTCATCTCCATAACAGCTACAAGCTAACCGCCAAAAGCTAAGGGCTAAAAGCTACATCAATCAACCACGCAACCTTACTTTTTCGTGTTCGTAAGCAGCAGCATTTGCGGGAAAGACATCACGCCGTGTGAAACAAGTTTGGAAACTTCGCCGACCGTGTGAAAATAGGAACCCAGCACAATGTCGACATCGCCGTCTTTATCAAAATCTGCAGCTTCCATCGTCAGCCATTTGCCGGGAGCAGCAGCAGGCGTGGCAGATGCCTTGAAATTCATTTTACCTTCATTGGAAAGATAAATAAACCCGTGTGCCGGATTGTCGAGGTCATTATAGAAAGAAGTTGCGGCAATATCGAGGTCACCATCCTGATCAAAATCCCTTGCTACGGCTTTGCTTGCGCCGTATAGCGGATAAAACCAGGCTTCCCTGAAATTATCCTTGCCGTTGTTCAGGTAAATCCTTACGCCGTGGTAATTTTTTTTAACCGGAGAAAGGTCCCAGTTGTCGCCGTTGGTCAGCAGAATATCCTGATAGCCGTCCTTGTTAAAATCGGCAAGTTCAAAGTAGCTCATTCCGTAAGAAGGCGGAAACTGAAGCACTGTTTTTTCCCTGAACTTTCCGTTTCCAAGATTATAAAAAACAGAAATTTCTTCTCTGGCCTGCGCCATCAATGCGATGATGTCCGGTTTTTTGTCGTGGTTAAAATCAGCAATCTCCACTTTTCTTGCACCCGGCAGATTTTTCAGAATATGCTCTTTTTCAGGCTGGAAGTTATCCAGCCAGCATAACTTTCCCGAATGGTTTCCAAAACCGCAAATCACGGCATCGTTTTTCCCATCCATATTCAAATCCGCAGATGCAAACTGTACAGGCCTTGGCAGAAGCTGAATATTCAAACTTGTTCCGGCCGGACCGGCCGTTTTTTCAAGTGACATCAGTCGTCCGAGCTTTTGTTCAGAAGGTGGAAAAATACCGATTGTGAGCAATGACGGCGGTGCATTTCTTGGAAAATCCATGTCGGTCGGCGGCGTATCAAGCCACCATGTATCGCTGAGCCGAAATGCACTGTCCAGCACATACAATGCATTCTGCGCGTCGCCAACATATAATTGTGAAGAAGTCCGGTCGTATTTCAGCAGTGTGGTTTTGGGAACCGCATGGTCGCTGACCGTGATTTCCCTTGCACTGAACAAGGCAAGCTGATCTGAAACCGGCGGCTGGGGCTTTTGCGGGAGCGGCTCCGGAGGAGCCTCCTGCGTGTAGTATTTTACGATTTTTTCCCATTCCGCATTGGAAAGCTGCGCAGCATCCGGATAAATGTTGAGCCGGCGGATTTCTTTTTCCTCTTCCGGAAGAAGATCTGCAAACGGGTCTTTGTCCGGAAATTTTACTCCAAGACGTTGTCCCATATTCGGCAGCACACTATTTGCCCACGTATATTTATCCAGTAAAGCAGGCTCGGGAAAAAGATGGCAGCGCTGGCAATACTGCATGGCCAGCTGCTTTCCTTCTGAAGCGGAATCCGGCATTAAAACCTTTTTCTCAGTTTCTAAAAAGGAGGTTTGGTTACGAGTTTCAACATTTGCCGTAAAACTCATGACCCAGATGGAAACAGCAATAAGCAGGCATAATTTTGCTGACGGCATCATACTTATTTGCGGATCAGATCTTCCAGAGCCTTTTTGACCTTGTCATATTCAAATACAGCAATTTCCCGTTTCATTCGCTCACGGATTTCGTCTGTCTGCAGATTGCCGATGCTGCCTTCATGCGTATGCTTCAACGCACGCGGCGCAGTGTAACTTCCGTCACCGATTTCGGCTCCGACCTGCCGGTAAGCGTCACGAAAAGGCACGCCGCTAATCACCAGTTCATTAACACGCTCTACGCTGAAAAGCAGATCATATTTGGAATCGTCCAGCAGGTTTTGCTTTACTTTCATATTCTCCAGCATAAAAGCAGCTATGTCCAGGCATTCCAGAATTTCGTCAAAAGCGGGCATCAGAATTTCCTTTAACAACTGCATATCACGGTGATATCCGGAAGGAAGATTGCTCAGAACCATTGTTACTTCCATCGGCAATGCTTTCATACGGTTGGTTTTTGCCCGTAACAATTCCGCCACATCCGGATTTTTCTTATGCGGCATAATGCTGCTTCCGGTTGTCAATTCATCAGGCAAAGTAATGAAACTGAAGTTCTGGCTATTGTACAGACAAACGTCCATGGCCAGTCTGGAAACGGTGGCGGCCAGTGAAGAAATCGCCATTAAAGCAGCCTGTTCCGTACGGCCTCGGCTCATTTGCGCATACACGACATTGTGATGCATGCCTTCAAATCCCAGCAAATCGGTCGTAAGCTGCCGGTTGAGCGGAAAAGAAGAGCCATAGCCTGCACCGGAACCCAGCGGATTGCGGTTGGCAAGGCGGTATGCAGCATTTAGCTGGATAACGTCATCAACAAGCGCTTCAGCATATGCGCCGAACCATAAGCCGAAAGACGAAGGCATGGCAATCTGGAGATGCGTATAGCCGGGCAGCAGATCGTTTTTGTGTTCTTCGGAACGGCTTGCCAGTACGTCAAACAGTTTTTCTGTGGCCTGAACAACCTCGAACAGGCGCGCCCGCGTGTATAATTTCATATCCACCAGCACCTGATCGTTGCGGGAGCGGCCGCTATGGATTTTTTTTCCGGTGTCGCCCAGTTTTCGCGTAAGCATCAGCTCCACCTGCGAATGAACATCTTCAACGCCGTCTTCAATGACAAACCCGCCATTTTCAATCAACTGATGAATCTGTTTCAGTTCGCCGCGTAATGCTTCCAGTTCGTCAGCAGCCAGCAAGCCGATTGTCTGCAGCATTTCAGCATGCGCCAGATTTCCCAGAACATCGAATTCAGCCAGATGAAGATCCATTTCACGGTCTTTTCCGACTGTGAATTTTTCGATTTTTTCAGAAGTTACGGTATTTTCCTTTTGCCAGAGTTTCAAAATACTTGAAAATAAGTAATGTAAAAGATCATTTTGATCCGGCAAATTTACAAGCAATCGGGAAGAAATCAGGATTCAGCCTTTATTTCTGCCAGCATTAAAACAAGTAAAAGGATTTTAATTCAAAGCATTGTCAATCCATCAACCTTTTGATTGCCACAAAGCGCTTCTGATAATAGCTGGCATTCAGCAGATCGTAGCGAATGCCGCCTTTCCATGCAGAATGGATAAAACGCACATAGCCCGGAGCTACTTCGGTGATGATCCCGACATGGCCGATGCGCTCGCTTGCCGCACTGTTGCCTTTGAAGAAAATAAGATCGCCCGGCCTTGCGTCATCCAGTTTGACGGTTTCACCGTGCTCTGCCTGTGCGGAACTCGAATGCGGCAGGGAAATATTCCATTTGTCAAAACAGTATCTTACAAAACCTGAACAGTCAAAACCTTTCCTGGAAGCGCCACCCGAGCGGTAAGGAATATGCAGATGCTTTGTTGCAAAGGAAACGAGCGATTGTACCGCATGAAGGCTGTCAGGAGACGCCGGCGGTGCTGCTTTTGAACCGGCCCATGCTAGATTGCAAGTGGAAGTGACAGTCAGGAAAAAGGCAAAGGAAACAAAGGAACGACTTAAAAATGGCATGAAAAATGGTTTTGGTCCGGCGCTCAAACCCCTGAACAGGAGATTGTATGGCTTTTACTATTTTAAGCTGATATTTGTAAAACTAGGACTTTTTATGAGCATATCTAATTCTATATTTTGATTAATTTTCAATACTTTCTGTAAGTTACTGATTGATCTGAAGAAATGCGATCTTCATTAAAGTAAAGGTTTAAGCACCTTTTTGCCTATTTTTGTGCCTTTAAAAGGATTAAAACCAATAAACAGGTTCAGATGAAAACAACCGACCGTTATCTCCAGCGCGGCGTTTCGGCATCCAAAGAAGATGTGCATAAGGCAATTGAAAAAATAGACAAAGGGCTTTTTCCAAAGGCTTTCTGCAAGATTGTCCCCGACATGCTTGCTGCCGATCCCGAATACTGCACCATTATGCATGCGGACGGCGCAGGGACCAAAACTTCTTTGGCATACTTGTACTGGAAAGAAACCGGCGACATTTCAGTCTGGAAAGGCATTGCACAGGATGCCATTGTGATGAACACGGACGATCTGCTGTGTGTGGGGGCAACCGGACCGATGCTTTACTCCTCCACGATTGACAGAAACAAGAACCGCATCCCGGGCGAAGTCATTGCCGAGGTAATCAACGGAGCCGAAGAAATCCTGGAAATGCTGCGCAGCTACGGCGTTGAAATATACAGTACCGGCGGCGAAACGGCGGATGTAGGCGACCTTGTGCGGACGGTTACCGTAAACAGTACAGTGATCGCACGCATGAAAAGATCCGAAGTAATTGATAATGCCAATATAAAAGCCGGCGATGTGATTGTAGGACTTGCATCGTACGGACAGGCAACTTATGAAAATGCCTATAACGGCGGAATGGGAAGCAACGGACTTACATCGGCAAGGCACGACGTACTTGGAAAATATCTGGCGGAGAAATATCCGGAAAGCTTTGACCCTGAAATAAATACCGAACTGATTTACAGCGGCAGCAGAAAACTGACAGATCCCGTTGAAGGCAGTCCGCTGAATGTAGGCCAGCTTATTCTTTCCCCGACGCGCACTTATGCACCGGTGGCAAAGGCATTGCTTGACGAGATGCGCCCGCACATTCACGGCATGGTGCACTGCAGCGGCGGCGCTCAGACGAAAATTCTACATTTTGTTGATAACCTTCACATTATCAAGGATAATTTATTACCCATACCGCCCCTGTTCAGACTTATCCAGCAGGAAAGCGGAACAAGCTGGCAGGAAATGTACAAAGTTTTCAACATGGGCCACAGGCTTGAAATCTATTTGCCCGAAGCACACGCAGAAAAGGTCATAAGCATTTCCAGATCCTTCGGAATAGATGCGCAGGTAATCGGAAGAGTAGAAGAATCTCCGGCGAAGAAACTGACTATACGGAACGAATCCGGCGAATATCATTACAACTAATTTCTGCAAAGCAGTAGAAGCCTTCCGGTCAGCCGACTGGAAGGCTTTTTTATGGCCTCATTTTCAATATTATACCTTTTTTTACAATAGTAAAGCCTTGGAAGGATTCAAGATTCCACTGGCACAATGTTATAGATGAACATGTAGAACTATTTTAAATTTTCTTCATCATCTTAAACTTCCGGCTTATGAAAAATCTTGACTTTCCTGGATTTTCCCGAAATTTTTTGCTACTGCTTTTTTCAATAATGCTTGCCAGTCAGGCCATTTCACAGGCTCCTGACGTGAAGATCAACATGACGCCCGTTATTACAAACCTGACAGCGCCGATGCAGATCGTACATGCCGGCGATGGCTCCAACCGGATTTTCATTGCCGAAAGAAGAGGCGTTGTGAAAGTTTTCGAGGCCGGCTCACTGGCTTCGCCTTCCACTTATCTGAATATGAATTTGCCGGACTCAACGGTTGGCGCGCAGGGCGAAGGCGGTTTGCTGAGCATCGCATTTCACCCCGACTATGCAACAAACGGCTACATTTATACTTATTACACAGATCGGGCTGGCGATCTGGTTCTGGCAAGATACACCGCCGCAACTTCTTCTGCTGCTACAATTAATGCAAATACGCGCTTTGAAATCCTGAAAATACCGCATCCTGTAAACAGAAACCATAATGGCGGAGAACTTCATTTTGGCTACAATGACGGCTTTCTGTATTTGTCCACTGGCGATGGAGGCGGCGCCAATGACATTCCCAGAAATGCCCAGAATCCATCCAGTCTGCTTGGAAAAATACTGAGGATCGACGTGAACATGCCGGCAGGAGAAACAGGCAGTTACAAAATACCGGTTGATAATCCGTACGGAAATGAAGTTTTCGCAACAGGTCTGAGAAATCCGTTCCGATGGAGCTTTGACCGGGAAGAACACGGTATGTGGATCGGCGATGTAGGCCAGGGAGCATTGGAAGAAATCAATTTTTTACCGGATGGAAGCGTAAATGGCGCCAATTTCGGGTGGAGGTGCTATGAAGGAAATGCGGCAACGCCGGGTATTGACAGAACCGGCTGCGGACCGATAGAAAACTATACCGTACCCGTTTATACTTACCCGAACAGTACCGAAAGAGGAAAATCGGTAATTGGCGGCGTGGTGTACAGAGGCCGGAAACACCCGCTTATGTATGGCTACTACATTGGCATGGATTATTATTCGGGCGACATTCACAAGATACTTGCCGATGGTTCTGTAAAAGAATACCAGACTTCCGCGCTGGCCGGCGTTGTGGACATCGGTGAAGATGAAAGCGGTGAAATATATGCCGTAGCCGGCAATGCTGTTTACAACATTTATACCGAAGAAGGCCTGCCGGTAACACTGCTCAACTTTTCCGGTTTCGCCGGCAATGAAGGTGTAAAATTAACCTGGCAAACTAATGAAGAAAGGAATTTCCGTGAATTTGAGATAGAACACAGCAACAATGCGATCGGTTTTGAAAAAGCAGGAACTATACCGGCCGCAAATGCCTTATCCGGCTCGAATTATACCTTTTTTCACCGGAATACAGGCAAAGGAAACTTCTACTACCGTCTGAAAATGATTGATACGGATAATACTTTCAAATACTCCCGAATGATTACCGTCAACATGACCGGCATGTTCAGCGAAAACTTTGTAAGACCTTCCATAATCAGCAATGGTACGATCAATGTGGTTATTGACGAGCCTTTTCAGTCGCTGGAACTGATCAATACGAAAGGACAGGTTTCACAGAAAGAAGAGATTTCCGGCAGGAACGGCGCTGTAAGTATTCCTTTAAAAACACCGGCATCGGGGATTTACACAGTTCGTATGGCCGGCCCGGACAAAGTTGTTCAGCAGAAAGTACTTGTAAAGGAATAGACGATGTGTATGGTATTGTAAAACCTGAATTGAAATGCATTTCAGTTCAGGTTCAGACCGACGGCAAGGCCGAGATAGGGTTTGCCGTTGTAAAGCCAGTATATGCTGTTTTTATCCAGCAGATGATCGATGCCACCTATGATGCCGAACGTAAAATTGTCAATACCCATAATCACCGCAGCGCCTTTTGACCAGATCATGCCATCGTATTCAATGGCAATCTGGTTGCTGGTAACATAAGGATTCATGGCAGTAGCGCCCAGTCCGGTGATGACACCGGCAGAAATACCGTAATGTTTAATCTTCTGATTGATCTGTCCGATCGGATTTCTGTCATAGGAAAGCCGGTACGTATCGTTTCGGAAACCAAGGTAAACCGCACCATTGAGGTTATTGCTGAATTGTCTGGGAAAGGATTGCACGGAAGGCCGGAATTTGAGCGGAATAGTCAGAACATCAATATCAAAACCATTTTGCCAATACCGGTTTGCACGAATGGTTTCTGCATTTGCTTTCTGCGGGTAGCTTTGCTTCGGAAGCGAAGAAGCTTTCAGGGAAAGTCGCTGCCAGCCTTTTTTCAGCGCATAGACGATGACAGAATCTTCAGTATTTTCAATGTAAACCTGCGCCCTTTTGCCTTGTACCCGGGAATGGTAAACGCCGTCGGCAAAAGCAAATTTAGGATTGTCTTTCAAACCCTTACACCCGTATAGCGTTACAACCGAAGTGAAAAGCAGCAGCATTACGGCTCTGAGACGGATCATGAAAGTTCTGTTGATACGCATGTAATTTATGAAATATCCGGCTTTATCTGCACGGAATACAAAGCACATGATTTTTGGCAGGGCATAATATTTTAAATATGGGGATAAATACAGTTAAAAACCGACTATGAAAGCAATAAACAATATTTCCGCCGGGCTTGCAGGTGCCGTTGTCCTCAATATCCTGCATGAAAGCGCAAAACAACTCTTCCCAAAAGCTCCGCGTGTGGATCTGGTCGGAGAAGAGGCCCTTTCCGACATTATGGAAAGTGCAGGCATGGAACCTCCCAAAGGCAATGCATTGTATGGTGCCACGCTGGCTGCCGACATTGCAAGCAATGCATTGTATTACAGCCTGATTGGCCAGGGTAAAAAAGAAAATATATTGTGGCGAGGAGCCGGAATCGGGCTTGCAGCAGGAATCGGCGCACTAACCCTCACAAAACCGCTCGGCCTGAACGATGCGCCTGTAAACCGCACAAACACAACGAAAGCGTTAACCGTTGCCTGGTATCTCATCGGCGGACTGGTCACTGCTTTGGTACTAAAAGGAACAAACAAATAAAGTTTTCCAAAACGTAAGTAAACAATACATTCCCGGCATTTGGCATCACTGATCCAAATGTCCGGGAATGATGGTGTATAAGCATGGATTAAAATGATTTGGCAAAAGCGATGAATTGCTGCAAGCAATATTTACATCGTGACGATAAACCATTGTTTAAAATCAATGAAGGTAATTAGTTGTACCATTTACCATTTTAACTACTGTTACTTCTAATCACCAAAGTTAATTACCGATAGCTGTCTGTACTCAAAAAAGCCTTCGTATTGTCTGGTACGGTAGAAATAATTCACCTGAAAATTAAAAAATATTTTAGGTTTAAAGACTGTCTGCAACAATTATGAGCCATAAACGACGTCATTCAATGGTTTGATCAATCCGGTATTTTTCCTTTAATACCTAATCTGTTTGGATTATGGTATTTATATAAGAATGCCGGCTTCAGAGAAATTATTATAATTATATTTGTTAGCCTTTCTTCTGCTTTTTCATAATCCATTAAACTTTTGTTATACTTCTGTACAATTGCGTGTTAATGCATCAATTCCGTATATCATTCAGTCTTTTTTTAAGATTTCAATATATTTAAAAAAGAAAATAGTTTAATTTTGGCATGAACCAATTATATTGTTTAGCAAAGTCAGGCAAGCAATATCTTTGCAATGCGTTCAGTTATAATGAACACGCACACTTCGGGTTTTTTCCTGAATTTTATCAGATTTCAATTAAGTTTGGGTAAGAAAATTCAATATTCAGTACAGGATTGTTGTTTGAATGCCGAGCTGTATATAGACTCTTAAGTAATTTATCAAGTGTTGTTTCAATGTCTTTCTGAAAATACAATGAAAGATATTGGTGATTGGCAGCGCATTTATGATGAACTTCAGATGAATATTACTACACTTTTCAACTTAACATTTAGTAAAATATATTCTATAACTCTGTACTGTATACTGATTTATAATTTTATTATTTTTTTGGCAGATGTTAACACCTATAAAAGTTTTTGATTTCAGGCAGGAGCCTGCATATGTAAGCAATGATTTTTCCAGTTCAAGAGCAAGTGAGGCATCATACTACGGATCAGACGGTTATTTGCATTTTACAGAACCGGGACAAGAAGGCCTTGCAATTAATGAAGATCTAGACAGCATCGCCTGGATTAAAGTAGGAATCACCACCAGTACATCCGAAAATGTTTCTGCCATTGACAGGCCAGGCAATGCCATGAAACTGATAGAAACCGAAGGTTCGGGAGAACACCGGCTTTCACTGAACGCAACGGTTGTACAGGGCGAAATTGTCACCCTCAGCGTTTTCCTGAAGGCGGGAACGGCAAGTCGCGTACAATTCAGCTTTGCGAGTTCTGCAAGTTATACCGGAGGCAACCCGAGCGTCAAATTTGATCTTGCAGCCGGTTCGGTAATCTCCACCAGCTCCAATTTAGTTGATTTTAAAGCCAGTTATCAGGAAAATGGCTGGTGGAAACTTTCCATTACCGGAATGCCCGATCTTGATACAAATTCGGGATTGCACGTTTACCTTCTGAGTGACGGAGATTCGATAAACTACGAAGGCCGGGAAGACAAATTTCTATATATATCCGGCAGTCTGCTGGAACAAGGCGGCAATTCTACAGGACACCCTTTGCGGTATACTTACAATACTGCGGAAAACAGGCCCTATCTTGAAGGTGTGCTTATTGAGCCGGCAGCAATAAACCTTGTACCGTATTCACAGACACTTATCAACAGCAACTGGAGGAAACAGTATGCTACCGTTGAAGAAAGCGGAAGGAAATCGCCGGATGGTGAAAATCCGGCATACAGAATTCAGGAAAATAATTCATTTACTGCACATTATATTGTTCCAAGCCCGATTATCGCTACGGAAATAGGAAGAACTTACACCATGAGCGCCTACCTGAAAGCAGGCGAGCGCAAATGGGCTTATTTCAATGTAAACGGACTGACTGTTCATTTTGACATTGCAGAAGGTATCGTCGGAAATAAAAGCAGTATTTTTTCTTCTGTACTGGTTCAAAAAGTAAATAACGGCTGGTTCAGATGCGTTGCTACTTTTATCACTTACCTTCCGTATACTTTTACAGTAATCGGTCTGGAAGAACAGAATGGACGTCAGTTTTACAAGGGCGACGGATCAAGCGGAATATATGCCTGGGGCGTACAAGTAGAAAAAGGCTTGACGGCAACCAGTTACATCCGTACCAATGAAAGACCTGCAAAACGTGCTGCAGATGTTGTTACATTAATCAAACCCGAAAACAGCGGCCTGCATGATGTATTTATACAAAGAATGGATGGCGGAAAGTGGACAAGCAAGATCGATGGCAACTATGAAATACCGACTTCTGCCAGCGTAACGCAGGTGATCAACTTTTATGACTCGGATGAAAGCATCATCAGCAAGGAAGAAACGGCACAGAACCTGTTTCCGCAGGAATATGCAGAAGTTGGCGAAAGCGGCACGCTGATTACCTTCTTTGAAAGAATGTATAATGCACAGCATGCCAATAAAAAATGGTCATTGCTGAAAGCTATTAACAAATCCTCTCCCATTTATCGTTTTGAGGTCAAAAGCGGAGACGTATGGTATGGAGACATAAACAACCAGAACCGTGAACGCTCGGAATTTTACATGAAGAACTCAGATCTGCCTTTTGATCAGGACATCTGGCTTTCTTTTTCCATGCGCATAGCGGAAGGCGACGCACTGAACCTTGCCCCCACGGAGTTCTGTTATATCGGACAATTTCATGCAAGTCCCGACGAGAACGATGTGAATTCACCGCCAATTCTTGCTTTGCGGATGGATGGTCTGGATACCGTGAATGTTTTCACCTGCTCGACCATGGACAACCCGCACAGGCAGAGTCCGAAATCGATCCTCAGAGGAAGCAGTCAGTTTACGCGTGGAGTCTGGCACAAGATTGTAATGCGTACGCGCTTTTCCACTACACGAGGGCAACTGCAATGGTGGAAAAACGGAGAAGAGCTGATCAATCTCTCGGGTATTGAAATTGGTTATCCTGATAAAATCGGGCCATACTGGAAATTCGGGATTTACCGTTCGCCGATGCCGCAGACACTTACCATTGAATACGCCAATATGGAAATTTCCTACGATAATTCGCTTCGATCACGCATTGAAGGGCCATTGCTGATTGTCTGATTACCTGAACTGAATTTCAAGTCAAAAAATTCAATCGGTATAAATGGCTGAAATTACTTGTGCCACAAGTAATTTCAGCCATTTTGCTTTTGTGTATTTCTGTTTTATGATAGTGCTTTCCTTCAAAAAGCAATAACGCCTTGCAACAAAAAGCAAAACGGGCCGGCATCATGCCGGCCCGTTTCGTAATACTATTAAAATTATTGTTTCCGATTATTTTACATCCCAGAATAGCTTGGTTGTAAGTTTGTCATTTTCCCTTACAGCCGCATAATTGGTTGGATTGTAAGTTACTTCATTGCCCGGATAGTTCCATCTTACAGGAGGCGCAGTCTGGTTATTGGCATTGTCCACCTGGAACTGCAATGTCGGCATGTCCAGTCTGCGGATATCAGCAAAGTTTTCGTAAGGCTGAACAACGTTATAATGCAGCCATTTCTGCATTGCGATCAGGCCTAGCTTGGCAGCAGGTGTTGTTGCTTTTGTCCAGCTTACAGCATCATTCGCAAGATAAGCCGTTATTTGTGCATCGGTTGGTGTTGCCGGCTTGGTACCTTGTGTTGCATTGCTCAAAGCAGCAATCGAAGTGTAAAATTGCACCGATTGTGAAATTGCCGTTTCGTAGGCTGTTTTTGCAGAAACATCATTGCCTGATCTCAGGAAGTACTCTGCTTTAATCAGGTTAATTTCAGGAGCATTGATGATTACACCTGGGAAGAACTGATTATGACTTAATACATAACGGTTGTAAATCGCAACATTGCCACTGTTGAAAAGAGCAGTCTGTGTAGCAGAGGTTCCCAGCGGATCAATACCGATGTAAGCACCTTTTGCATTCTCTCCCGGTTCGAACAACAACATTTCACGCGGATCGCTGGTAGCATTCATAAAATCAATCATTTTTTTACCAGCCGTGTTACCATACCAACCACCCGAAGCAAGACCGTCCTGGAAACCTTTGGAGTTAATGTCAGTATTTATATCATAAACATTGATCTGAATGTTTTGGTCATTTGTTTCCACAATCGGATAAGTACCCGGTGCATTCAGAATTTCAGCAATCTCAGTATTTGATCTTGCTTGAAAATTGGCAGCCGCCGATACGCGGTTCAGCATGCGCAGACGCAGCGAGTTTGTAAAACGTTTCCAGGCAGTAATATTTCCTTTATTTACAAAATCCTGAGTCTGGAATGGTTTGACGTAGTTGGAGCTTACTGTAATAGTATTCAGTTCAGTAGCAATTGACTTCAAATCATCCAGCATCAATGTGTAAATTTCTTCAGCTGAATCGAACTTCGCAGTTGAACCTACATAATCACCATTGTTTGTACTTAACATACCTGCTTGTGTAAAAGGAATCGCACCGTGCAAGTCAACCATACGCTGCGTATAGTTGTACAGATAAACTTTCGCAGTCAGCATGAAAATCTTTTTATCAGCCTGCTCCTGAGCCGAACTTGCATTATAGACTTTCTCAAGCTCGCGGTATTGTGCCAACGTGTTATAATAGTTGAACCACATATCCTGAACACCTGCAGATGCAGGAACATACTGACCCGATTCGTTTGGCCATCCAACGGCCTGATTATAACGGCTCAAAGTTGTTCTTAAAGTCACAAAGTATTGTCCGTAGCCTGGAAGAATATAATCTTTACTGGCATACATAAAGCCCGAATACTGCTTTTCAACACTTGACTCTGCAAGTTTGGAAGGATCCGTATACCTTTCTGTAAATTCAGACTCCTTGCAGGACACTGCTGAGAACATAAGTCCTGCTAATATGAATGATGCTATTTTTTTCATTGTCATGGATCAGATTAAAATTAGAAGCTGGCTCTCAACATTACACCCATGGTGCGGAATGACGGGTTGCTACCAGCATTGTTGATGTTTTCGTACCATCTTGTACTCACGCTTGTCTGCTCAGCATCCAGATCTTTAATTGTTCTGTAAAGGAAGAACAGGTTACGACCGAATACAGAAACTGAGATATTCTGTGCCCCAATCTTTCTGCCGACTACAGCTGGCAAACGGTATGCAAGCGAAAGCTCACGCATTTTGAAATAAGTATTTTCTTTCACATAAAGCTCATAACGCGCATTTCCGTACTGAGGACCGCCCCAGTTATAAGTGCTGTTGTAGTAAGTAGCCTGAGAAACAATATTGGTATTTGCTTCACCTGTTGTCGTAACACCATCCATCAGCATTCCATCGTGGTAAACAGGCTGACCATTTGGCCCTGCAGTTCCGGTAGTTGCAATACCTTTCCCGTCTTCATTTACATAATAGGAAAGTCCTCCGTGCTCTGCATCCATGGCATTAAGGCTTTCCTCTGTCAAACCTCTTGATGTCATCCAGTTAATACCGGTTGGCATAATATGGCCGCCCACACGGAAATCGATCACCGCGTCAAGTGTAAAGTTTTTATAGCTAAATGAATTCAGTAAACCACCAGTCAGTTTAGGCATTGCGTTACCTGCTTTAATCCAGTTATTACCATCCAGTGTGTAAAGTCCGTTCGGACCTACAATGCTCCTGCCCTGGCTGTCTTTCAATATACCGTGGACGAAAATATCTCCCATCGGACGACCTACAACCGAGCGAATTTGTGCAGCATTACCATCAAAATCAGCATGAAGCAATTCAGTAGAGTTGTTTGCCAGCTTTTCAACTTTGTTTACATTTCTTGAAAGATTTAATGTAAGATCCCAGTTGAAATCATTTATTGTTTTAGCTTTCAACGGGCTTACATTAAATGCAACCTCAACACCCTGGTTACGTAAAGTACCAATGTTTTCAAGAACGGTTCTTGCACCAGTTGTTGCAGCAATGCTCAAAGGAAGGATCTGGTCAACGATCTGTGCGTTGTAGTACGCGATGTCCAGGCCAATGCGGTTGTTGAACAATTTTGTTTCAAGACCAAATTCGAATTCACGTTTCTGCTCGGGACGAATCTTGTCATTTCCATAATCAGAGCTCATTGACGTATAAAGAACCGACTGTCCGCCAGCTTGCTGGATTGACAAAGAACCTTGCTGGTACGCAATGTTCGCCTGATAAATCGTCGGGTAATTTCCTACAACACCAAAGGAACCTCTCAGCTTACCATAGCTCCAGAACGAAGGCAGATTTAATGCGTCAGAGAATACAAAGCTGGCATTCACAGAAGGGTAAACAAATGCATTGTTTCCTGTTGCAAGCGTAGAAGTACGGTCTCTGCGGATTGTTCCTTCAACAAAGAAAATGTTCTTGTAATCAAAGTTTACCGTTCCGATATAGGCATCACGCAACCAACGGCTTCTGGTTTGATTACCAGTTGGAATGTTTACACTGGCAGAAATATCAAAAAAGTTTACTGTACTAAGCCCTCCGTTTGTCGATCTCGACACGAACGTGTTCAACTGCCTGTTAGCAGAGTATCCTCCCAGTAAGGAGATTGTAGCGTCATCCGAAAATTTCTTGGTATAAGTAAGAAGAACATCGCCATATACATTATTGTACTGGTTGTTGTTCATTCCAAATCCACCTGTATATCCGAAAGCCAGCGGAGTAGTACTGTAATCCCAGTTTTCCAGTCTTTCAGATGTATAGTCGGTTGCAATACGGCCACGCAGTTTCAGGCTTTCAAGGATTTGCCAATGCTGTGTAAGGCTGGCAATCACGCGGTCACTGTATTCATATGACTGGTTTTTTCTGGTGTTCCAGATATAGTCAGCGATATCACCTTTGAAACCATTGTAAATAATGTTTTCTCCCGGCGTAAGACTTGGGTTTGTACCCGTTACGTATTTATAGCCAAGACTTGTCTGATATTTGTCAAAATACCAGTCAGCAGATTCAAAGCGGTTCATCATACCCGTAAAGTTGTTGATCATACGATCCACTTTGAAAGGACGGTTACGCGTATTTTGATTAACGTAGTTCACCATGATATCCGTTGTCAGCTTTTTGTTCAGGTTAAAGCTGGCGTTCAGGTTTGCGATGTTCTTGCTGTTCTTTGAATTGTAGCTGATCATCCCGTTATCCTGACGCGTGAACGAGAAACGGATGTTTGAGTTGTCGCTTGATTTTGAAATCGACAAGTTGATGTTCGAGCTGCTTGCATTTTCAAACAGATCGGCATAGCTGTTCCCAGACGGAGAATATGGTCTGATTTTGCCGTCAAATGCCATTACCGGCTGTCCGTCGAATTTCGGCCCGAAGTTTACACTTGTACCCAGCAAGCCTCTTGTTTCCTTAACGCCATCACCATCGGTATCGTAGTAGATAAAACCTGCTGCATCCTGGCCACCATCGTTGTAGTTCAACGGATAACCCGGGCCTCTTACGTTCTGATATCTTGGCAAATAAGCAATTTTATCTACGTTGTAGCTTGCATTGAAATCAACACCGATTCCTTTTTTGCCTTTTCCGCTTTTGGTAGTTACAAGTAAAACACCGTTTACCGCTTCTGATCCATAAAGTGCAGCTGCAGATGCCCCTTTCAATACCGAAATATTCTCAATATCCGCAGGGTTCAAGTCCAGAAGACCGTTACCACGGATACGCTGATCGCCCCAGTAGTCACCATTACGGGATTCCCCGTTACGGATTGGAATACCGTCCAGAACGATCAGCGGCTGTGTGTTACCTGTAATGGAGCTGAAACCGCGGATGTTGATACTCACACCGGAAGTAGCTCCGCCCGGCGTAGCGTTGATGGTTACACCCGGTGCTTTTCCGTAAAGAGCCGTTGCAAAGTTTGGCGAAGCCGTTTTGATCAGCGCTTCGTTGTTCACGATTGCCGTGGCATAACCCAGTGCACGCTGTTCCTTGGAAATACCAAGTGCCGTTACAACAACTTCATTCAATTGCGATGCGTCTTCGTTCAGAACGACATCCAGCGTTGTCTTGTTTCCTACCGGTGCTTCAATGGATTTGTACCCGATGAATGAGAATACAAGCGTACTGTTTTCAGAAGCAGCAATACTGAATTTTCCGTCTGCATCCGTCGTCGTACCGTTGGTGGTACCTTTAATCAGAACCGAAACTCCCGGCAAGGATTGGCCGTCGGAGCCCGACTTAACGGTTCCTGTAATCGTTTGAGCGAAAACAGGACTGCTCACTACCATCAGCATGATAGTAAGTCTTAGTAAAATTTTTCCCATGAGTGGATGATTAATTTGAGGTATTAAAATTTAATACAATCTTAACAATTAATTTATTTAAATATGCCCTACTTCTTAAAAAAAATTATTAAATTATCGTCAAAAAGCGAAAAAGCCAAATTAAATGTACATGATTATAAAGTAATAAGCGTTCCTGCATTGCCGTTTGCTGATGCAAGCACATCATGAGCATGACAAATGATTACATTTCTTACACCATGATGAAGGGCATCAAACGCATTGTCCAGCTTCGGGATCATTCCTTTGTTGATAACGCCTGACGATTTGTACTTAGCGTATGTTTGCGGGTTCAGAGTTGAAATAACGGCATCGTCATCGTCAGGATCAGAAAGAACACCTTTTTTCTCAAAACAATAAACCAGATTAACTTCATAACCTGCGGACATGGCCACAGCCGTTGCAGAAGCCATCGTATCGGCATTGGTATTCAGCAGCAAACCTTCGGAGCTGTATGTCAGCGGAGCAATTACGGGAACAAGGCCGCTGTTCAGCAATGCATCGATCTGCGTATTATTGACCGCTTCAATATCACCTACAAACCCGTAATCAATATTTTTTACCGGCCTTTTTACCGAACGTATGATGCCGCCGTCAGCACCCGTAAGCCCGATTGCATTGCAGTTTGAAGCCTGAAGCTGCGCCACCAGATTTTTATTGACAAGTCCACCATAAACCATCGTAACCACATCCAGCATCGGTTTGTCCGTAATGCGCCTTCCTTCCACCATCTGCGTTTCAATATGCAGATCCGCAGCAATTTGCGTGGCAATTTTCCCTCCGCCGTGCACCAGGATTTTACGTGCGTCCAGTTTGGCAAAATCGCTTAAAAACCGGGAACATGCAGCGGGATTATCAATCACGTTGCCGCCTATTTTTATAATGTAAAGAGCCTGAGCCATTAAAATAAGATTTACTTTTCTGAATTTGAGGCGACAAAGGTAACAGAAACGGGATTCGGTGAGAAAGGGAATTTTAATTCGTGAATTTTTTTGGCAAAATTACGTTGACTATCCAAAGCTGACGCCTTCAGCCTATTTCCCGAACAGCAATATGAAACGCAGTATATTCTTATTATTAGGTATTTATCTCCTTTTTACAAATACCGTTTTTGCACAGATACAAAAAGCCAAAGCGCACTGGACGTATTCATTTTCCAAAAATGAAGTCAAAAAAGGTGAAACCGTAGACCTCATCTTTTCTGCCGTAATCGACAAAGACTGGTATATGTATTCGTCGGATTTCGACCCGGATCTCGGCCCGATGCTCACAACGTTCAATTTTGAAAAGAACAATACGTTTGAAGTCGTCGGCAAACTGAAACCGCAGAACCCGAAAACGAAATTTGAAGAAGTATGGGGCGGAAATGTGCGTTATTTTGAAAACAAAGGCGTTTTCAAGCAAACGATCAAAGTGCTCAGCGACAATCCGGTTATAAAAGGAAGTTCGGAATATCAGACTTGCAGCCATGTTACCGGTTTGTGTATTCCGGGAAATGAAGATTTTGAATTTACAGGCTTAAAGGTTGTTGCTGCTTCTGCTCCGGTTGATAACAATACAGAGCCGGCAGTCGGAGCTACGACGCCGGCGGATAAAAGCACGACTTCTCCGGCTATCTCCACATCCAGCGGCCCAGCGGATTCCATAGAAAAAATTGCTGCGACAAACATTGATTCCGCAACTTCTCAAACGGCTACTTCCTCAAAAGCACCTGAAATCGGCTCGGCATCCAATGCTTCCCTTAGCACAGAAGATCCTGCTGCAGGAACTTCCTTATGGGGTTTTGCGCTGGCGGCGTTTCTTTCCGGACTTGTTGCCTTGCTTACGCCCTGCGTTTTTCCGATTATTCCGATGACGGTCAGTTATTTTACCAATCAGGAGAAAGGAAAGCTGAAAGCATTTATGTACGGCATTTCTATTGTGCTTATTTATACGCTGATCGGAACTGTTGTTTCGCGGCTAAACGGCCCGGCATTTGCCAATTTCCTGAGTACGCACTGGATTCCGAACCTACTTTTTTTTGGTATATTCTTCGTTTTCGGTCTGTCTTTTCTGGGGCTTTTTGAAATTGTTTTGCCAAGCGGCTTTGTGAACAAAATGGATGCACGTGCGGATCAGGGCGGTTATGCGGGTGTTTTCTTTATGGCATTTACTTTGGTGCTGGTTTCCTTTTCCTGCACCGGCCCTATTGTCGGAAGTTTGCTTGTGGCATCGGCGGGCGGAGCGGTTGTAAAACCGATTATCGGGATGGCCGCATTTTCTTCGGCATTTGCAATTCCGTTTACCTTGTTCGCACTTTTCCCGCAATGGCTGAAATCGTTGCCAAAATCCGGCGGCTGGCTCAATACTGTTAAAGTTGTGCTTGGTTTTCTGGAACTGGCACTGGCTCTGAAATTTCTGAGCATTGCCGATCAGGTTTATCACTGGCGGTTGCTGGACCGGGAAATTTACCTTGCTTTCTGGATCGTGATTTTTTCTATGCTGGGCTTTTATCTTTTGGGCAAAATCAGGACACCGCACGATTCGGTTGTAGAAAAAGTGAGTGTTCCCAAACTGTTGCTTTCCATTGTTACGTTTACATTCGTTGTTTATATGATCCCGGGAATGTGGGGCGCGCCGCTGAAAGCATTGGCCGGCTATCTTCCGCCGCAGTCTACATTGGATTTTGATCTTGGAAAAAGAACAGCCGGCATTGCGCCATCGGCTGTTTCCGGAGAAGCCCGCAAGTATGCCGATCTTTTTCACTTGCCGCATGAACTGGAAGGTTTCTTTGATTACAAAGATGCGCTCGCTTATGCCAAAAAGGTCAACAAGCCCGTTTTTATCGATTTTACAGGTCATGGTTGTGTAAACTGCCGCGAAATGGAAGCGCGTGTCTGGGTTGATCCCGCCGTGCAGCAACGTCTCAGAAATGATTACGTGATCGTTGCACTTTATGTGGATGATAAAACAGAACTTCCTGAATCGCAATGGTATACTTCCAAATACGACAATAAAGTTAAAAAAACGATCGGTGCGCAGAATGCTGATCTTCAGATTGTAAAATATAATAACAACGCACAGCCGCATTACTGCCTTGTTGACCATAATGGAAACCTGCTCGTAGCACCCAAAAATTACGATCTGGACCCAGCCAAATTTGCTTCGTTTCTCGACAGCGGAAAAGATGCATTTGGAAAAGCAATGTAATTTGTGCGTAAAGAATTACAGCTGTGTCTTCACAGCATGTTAAATTTTTACCAAGCATTTACTAAATGCCGATATATTTTGCAGGATTATGGCTTATTTGAAGGTTCTTTGTGATCTTCTTATAAACCCGTTTGAAAACCAATGACAAAACTTTGGTCGCTCGCATTTCTTCTGTTTTCTTCCTTTACATTAGTTGCGCAAAACTTCCGTCCGCCTGCAGTTCCGCTTGTTACCGTTGATCCTTATACAAGCGTATGGTCATTTGGTGATTCGCTCAATGGCTCGGTTACCAAACACTGGACCGGAAAACCGCATCCGATGGATGGCCTCATCCGCGTGGACGGAAAAACATACCGCTTTCTCGGAGCTGCCAATCCGCAGCTGAAAACCATTGTTCCTGTTGCGAAAGAAACCGGCTACACGGCAAAATACACGGTTTCTGATCCGGGTGAAAACTGGTTTAAGGAAAACTACAATTCGGCTGCATGGAAAGCCGGGCAAGCGCCGTTTGGCACCAAAGACCGTAATGACAACATGCTGAAAACCGGAACCGTTTTCCCGAATGAAGTATGGTACCGCCGCGAGTTTACATTAACCGATGCCAATTTGGAAAAAGCCGGCCTGAATATTTTCCATGACGATGATGTAAAAGTATATATCAACGGCATTTCCGCTTATGAATGTTCGCCTTGCTTTACGGGTGATTACGAACTGAAACCCATGAGCGAAGCTGCCCGTAAATCGCTTAAAAAAGGAAAGAATGTGCTGGCCGCTTATTGCAAAAACGGCGCAGGCCCCGGCTACATTGACATTGGCATTGTGGATGAAAAAGCACCGAAAGGCGGTAACATCATTCTTTCTGCGAGGCAAACCGGATTCGAAATGAAAGCCACCCAAACCATTTACGAATTTGAAGCCGGGCCTGTTCATCTGACTGCAAAGTTTGTAGCTCCACTGATTATGAGCAACCTCGAACTGCTTTCCAGGCCTGTAAATTATGTTGTATATGACGTAAAATCCAGCGACGGCAAAGCCCATGACGTTCAGATTCTTCATGCCGTTTCAGGTTTGTGGGCAGTGAACGATTACAGTCAGGAAGTTACAGGAAAATCCGCCAGTGCAAATGGCTTGCTGATGCTTTCTCTGAACAATAAAGAACAGAAATTACTTGCCCGCAAAGGAGATGACGTTCGTATTGACTGGGGTCAGGCTTACTTATCCGCACCTACAAGCTATGCAAAAAGCTTCAGAATGGGCGCTTCGGCGGATCTTATCCAAATTTTTAAGGAAAACGGCAAGCTGAACAACGTCTTTCAGGAAATAGGAAATGCGGCTTCCACATCCATGGCCCTTGTGCTGGATGCCGGTGCTGTAACCGGTGAGAACAAGTCGTTTCATGCCATGCTGGGTTATGATGACGGCTATTCAGTTCAGTATTTTGGCAAAAACCTGCGGCCGTGGTGGAATAAGGACGGGAACAAAACAATTCAGAACGAGCTGAAAAATGCAGAAGACGACTTTTCCAAAATTCTTCAGATGTGTGCAGAAACGGACAAAACGATCTATGATGATGCATTGAAAGCCGGCGGAAAGGAATATGCCGAACTTTGCGTGTTGGCTTATCGCCAGGCGATTGCAGCACATAAGCTGGTTGCCGATCAGGATGGGACGCCTTTGTTTTTTTCAAAGGAAAATTTCAGTAACGGATCCATTGGTACGGTGGACATTACGTATCCTTCTGCGCCTTTGTTCCTGCTTTACAATCCGGTTTTGCTGAAAGGAATGATGGAACCGATCTTTTACTATTCCGAAAGTGGAAAATGGACAAAGCCGTTTGCAGCACACGATGTTGGAACCTATCCGCTTGCCAATGGCCAGACTTACGGCGAAGACATGCCCGTAGAAGAATCAGGCAACATGCTCATTCTGACTTATGCGATTTGTAAAGCTGAAAACAATAACGACTTTGCCAAAAAGCACTGGAAAGTACTTACAACGTGGGCGAATTACTTAAAAAAAGAAGGTTTTGATCCTGCGAACCAGCTTTGTACAGATGATTTTGCCGGACATCTGGCCCGAAATGCAAACTTGTCCATTAAAGCCATTATGGGGCTGGCCTCTTATGCAAAAATGGCCGAGCAGCTTGGCGACACCAAGGAAGCAGCGGAAGTAAATGCATTGGTGAAAGAATTTGCAGCAAAATGGATGGATCTCGCAGACAGCGGTGATCACTATGCGCTGACTTTCGATAACAAAAATTCATGGAGCCAAAAATACAATCTGGTCTGGGATAAGCTGCTTGCACTGAACGTGTTTCCAACAACGGTTGCCGAAAAAGAAATCAACTATTACCTTACCAAACAGCAGCCTTTCGGATTGCCGCTCGACAGCCGCAAAACTTATTCCAAATCCGACTGGATTGTCTGGACTGCAACACTGGCTCAAAATCAGAGCGATTTTAATGCCCTTATCAAGCCCATTTACAAATATGCGATGGAAACGCCCGACCGCATTCCACTCTCCGACTGGCACGAAACGGTGAACGGAAAGTCCGTAGGATTTCGCGCACGATCTGTTGTCGGCGGGTACTGGATGAAAGTTTTGGGCGAAAGATGGAAGTAGAAAATTGAAAGAAAAGGCATTGTATCCGTTCACAATTAATTAATCTGAAACCTATGGAAATGCTTGGAAAAATCCTCGTTGGCCTTGTTGCGCTTGAACATCTTTACATTTTGTATATCGAAATGTTTGCATGGGAAACGAAAGGCAAGGAAACGTTTAAGGGTTCGCTGACGCCGGAACTCTTCAGTCCCACAAAGGTATTGGCTGCAAATCAGGGTTTGTACAACGGATTTCTGGCTGCAGGATTAATCTGGACGTTTTTCATTACGGATCACAACTGGGCTTTTTACATTGCCGTTTTCTTTCTGACCTGCGTCATTGTAGCCGGCATTTACGGAGCATTAACGGCAAGCAAGAAGATTTTTTTTGTGCAGGCTTTGCCTGCGCTTGTGGCATTGGTTGTTTTGCATTTCAGGTGAAGAACTGGAACTGAAATGCTGAAATGAAATTTTTCAGTAATTACATACGAAAAGCTGTAAACTTGTTTTTGCAAGCTTAAAAATCAATTTATCCTTGTAAATTTAACGTCGGGTGTTAAATTTACAAGGATGATTGAACGAGAATTACAATTATAATGAAAGTCGTTCCTCTTGAAAAAACAAATATATTTCTCTTGAATTAGAATAAGCTCAATTGTGCCGTTTTCATCGGAT
Source organism: Dyadobacter sediminis (assembly GCF_005860765.1). GTDB lineage: Bacteria > Bacteroidota > Bacteroidia > Cytophagales > Spirosomataceae > Dyadobacter > Dyadobacter sediminis. Next base: position 254,142 of record NZ_VCEI01000030.1, read on the forward strand.
GAAAAGTTCCGATTATAATAAATGGATTCAATCCCACATTATGGTATTCTCTTGTAGTTCCTAAAAACAAATACAAGTCCTTTGTTTTGGCAAAATCGTCAAAATATTTCTTCCTCACATCTTCACAGGCTTTTTGCTCATTTCCTTCATATTTGTCGAGCATTCTCCAGTATAATGCACCAATTTCCCAATCTTCGATCATCAATGTTCTTTCCTTTCCATCTTCGCTTGTAAACTTGTAAGAAAATTTAAAGGGAAGTTTTTGAACAACCTCAAACGGATTTTCTGAATTTTTGAATAAATCCAACTGTCTTGCCTTTGCTTTTAAGGCTTCGAGCTTATGCTTATCCCAAGTACGTGCAGAATTCTCAATCGTAAAATCTATAACTTCTTTGGGTTTGAAAACGGCAAGTGAAATGCATTGCTTTGGATCTTTTGCCCTGGCAATCAATTCTGTCATGTTGGTATAAACATTTTTAAGCACAACTTCTTTTCTAAGCCGCCAAGTGCCTTTTTCGGAATCGATATTTCCTATGATTTTAAAAGGTGAATCAATAGATTTTGGCTTGTAGCTTTCAGGACGAAAGTCGGAAGTGTTCTTTTCCAGATCTATTTCAATCCAGTCATATTTGCTATACTGCTTGTCATATTGCAGTTTCCGAAAAGGAATCGGATAAATTCTAACCCAGTTTCCATTTTCAAGAAAGCCTGCCGTGCAAACCAGTTCATCATATTTATTTGATAGTGTGGGATAAGTTTTGACCGTAATCAAAACCTTTGTTAGTGCCATTCTAGATATGTTTTAATTCATAGTTCCATTCAGGAAATCTGGTAATTGCTTCTGCTAAATGTTTACGGTGGCACTGACAAATATTTGCTTCAAAGCAAGTTAATGCAACCCGCTTCTTTTCTTTCAGTAAATTCAGAATTTGTTCCTGCTGACTTCCTGTCTTTTGTAAATTTTGTTTCTTATAAATTTCAAAAAGGCTATCGTAATCCTTTTGCGTATTAAGCTTCTGCCGTTGATCCGATTGAATTCCAACTTCCGGAATATGCATGTATTCAATATTCAGATTTTCACAAAAGGTTTTTAACTGCTTTTTAGAAAATCCAAACTTCATACTTACCGGATTATTTCTGACATCAATCAAAATTCTCACATCATTTTTAATCAGTCTGTTAAGATATTCTTCCAGGGAAATTCCTTCATATCCGATTGTAAACAAAACTGTTTGGTCATTTATCGGCTTTGCTTTTAAGACGTTTTGAAGTTGTTCCCAAGTCAAAATTTCCTTTGCTTTTACACTGTTGATAGCGTAATACTGATAATTCAGATATGTCAATTTAGTTAAAGAATCTGCTGTCAAATTGCCATAACTACTCTTGACATCAATCAAGATCTGTTTATCATTTTCATTCAATGACTTAATGTAATCTTCAGTGTCAACTTTGGTGTAACTTGTCTTATTGTCGAGTAGTTGTCCATGCCTGACCATGGCCATAAGATCCGCATTGGCTGAAAATGAATAGCAACCATATTTGTATGGAACAAAGTCATAATTGCGGTTTACTTGTTTTTCTGTAAAAAGGAAAAGTAACTTTTGCAAGGATACTTTAGGCAAATTCCCCTCAAAGATTTGCAGTAAGGCTAATATGATTTTTCGTCTGTAGAACATTCTCCAAAGCTAAGAAAATCGTAAAGAAGAGTTTAAAAGTTTGTATGAGATTTACCAATAGGCACGCCTTACTTATCCAAATACCAAGTTTCAACTTGCATGTCTCCAAACACTTTTCGAATATTCGCATTCCTAATAAAACACGAAACAATGAAAAATCTTGCAAGTATTGCCCTGTTATGGTGTGGGTGCGGCGAAAGCCCCCCGAGCGCTGATAATGGCGTTAGGACACCTTAGGCAGGGCATTTTTTTATCCTAAAACATTATCCAATGAACAACCAACATACAGTCCGACTTAAATGGCTGAAAACCTCTGGGAAATCTCCTGATCTCAACTTTCATTCAATTTACCAATCGGCACACCTTACTTATCCAAAGGCTAACTTTCAATTTGCATTTCTCCCCTACCTTCTGAATATTCGCATTCCCAACAAAAACATGTAAAATGAAAAATCTAGCAAGTATTGCCCTGCTATGGTGCGGATGCGGCGAAAGCCTTCCGGATGCCTCGTTTCGTGTGCATTAGGACACCTCAGGCAGGGCATTTTCATATTATTGACATTCTGAGACGCGGCAAATTGGCAAAACTACTTGCATTTCAAATTGCAAATAGGGTTCTTTGTAAACCAGAATTCTGCCTCAATTAGCCATCGGCATCTTTCACTTATCCAAAGGCAAAGTTTCCACTTGCATTTTTCCCGCTACTTTCGAATATTCGCATTCCCAATTAAGTAGCGTGAAATATGAAAAATCTAGCAAGTATTGCCCTGTTATGGTGTGGATCAGGCGAAAGCCCCTGAGCGCTTTCACGGGCGCGGGACACCTAAGACAGGGCACTTTTTAATTTTTCCCATTCCAAAAATTACGTGAAAGATGAACAAAACACACACTCCCGAGTCGCACGACTCGTTGTATCTGGCTTATGGCCAACAAGTAAAAACTTTGCTTGAAATGAGCAGTCCGGCTGAAATGGCTGAAAACCTTTGGGAAATTTACAGTGGCTTTGTTAATTCTGAAAAGGTAAACGGCTACAATCCCCGCCAAGCCGACCTCTTTCTGACATTCAGGGAACTGATGCTATTTTGCCAGCGGATTCAGGCAATGAAGTAACAAGTCAGAAATATTTTACCAAGTTATTTGATTGATTAAAACACAAAAAAAGCCTTTGCTATGATTCCCATAACAAAGGCTTTTTTTGGCTTAATGCCTGTTTACTTATTTACTCAACGTCTTGATCAGCATTCCTTTGGTTACTTTGGCGGATAAATCCATGCCGTTAATAATTGCAAGTTCATCCAAGCGGTTATCCTGCTGGCCGTTGTCTTTCAATGCATCCCGCAAAGTTCCGTCGCGCTGCACCGATTTGACCCGGATGCGGTCCGGTTTTCTGCCCAGAATATTCTGGTCGGAAACCGATTTGAAGCCTTGCGCGACAGACTGAAACTGATTTAAATTATTGTTAAAATCGCCGACTGCCGAAACGCCATGAATGGCATAAATATTTCCTCCGTACTGAATAAGCCAGCTTGCAACCTGAATCGCACTTGCCGCAGCCTGCGCTGCTTGCGCCTGTCCGCTTTCCGACTGTGCTGCCTGCTTTGAAATCATTACAATGGCCGGATTGCCGTTGATCGTCGTTTTATTATTTTCCAAAACCTGCAGACTGAAATTTTTGACTGTTGCCTGTGCTGCTGCCTCGAGTGATTTTCCTTCGGCCATCATGAACATCATCATGGATTTTCCATCTTTTGCAGCCATTTGAAACTGAGACGGCGTATTTTCATATTGCCATCCACTTGGCACCGGAAACTGCAATTTCAACTCGGGATGATAAAAAACGTTGTTTTCAACAAAACCCTGTTTCGGATCTTCACCGTAAATAATGCCGTCTATTTTACGGAGATATGCGTCGCGGTTTACATTGTATTTGGCCGGATGCTCCGTTTGATATTGTGTGGCCAATTTCTCAACCTTGTTCATCCTGTCGCCCGGATCCGGGTGCGTAGACTGGAAAGTTGGAATGCTTTGTCCGCTTTTTTCACTCAGCTTTTTCAGTGTTCCAAAAAAGTCGGCCATCTGGTGTGCGTCGTAACCGATTTTGCTGGAATATTCCACACCTATTTTGTCCGATTCTGTCTCATGATCGCGGCTGTAACTCAGCATTAACAAGCCAAGTGCCTGCTGCGACTGATCGGCAAGACCTCTTACTGTTTCGGAAAGCACCATTCCGGCCATTAATCCGACTTGCCCCAATATTTGCGAAGTTTGCTGACGTGCCGAATGGCGTGCCGTAATGTGTCCGATTTCGTGGCCGAGTACGCCTGCAAATTCGGCTTCATTATTGAAATGCGCCATAATACCCCTTGTAAAGTATACGTAACCGCCGGGCACGGCAAAAGCATTTACAACCGGAGAATCAACAATAAAGAATTGATAAGGAAGATCGGGCCGATGAGAAATTTTGGTCATTGCCTTTCCCTTTTCATTAATAAAAGCCTGCAGGTTTTTGTCATCATAAATGCCCATTGTGGCCACTACGGAGGGATGCGATTCCGCTCCAAGTGCAATTTCTTTTTCTTTCGACATAAAAATAAGTTCCTTTTTTCCTGTCACCGGATTTTTGGAACAGCCTGTCAGAAAGCCTGCAGCTACTATAAAGCTTGTAATAATGTGCAGTTGAAATTTTATTTTCATAAAACAGAAAATCGAATGTTACTAAGGAGATATAAACTAAAAATCATAAGGAATTCTACGAAAGAATCATGCCAAATTAAGCAGAGATTTGTACCCGTGTGGTGATGCAAAAAATATATTTACATTAACTGTGCTTATTACATAAATTACGCCGGAATAGTACGCAAATTTTCTTTTCAAAACGAAGTTGCCGTTCAGCAGGAAAGCTGAAAATACATGTACACTATGAATTCTAAAAAAAGTAATTACAGTCTTTTACCGTCATGGCTGGTCGGGCTTGACTTTTTGGGCATTTTTGAAAAAGATCCTTTTGGCAATTATCTGATCATAAAAAGGTTTTTCATCTTTGTTCTGGGCTGGTTTACTTATTATCGCTACACGGCTGTCAACAAAATCAGGATCATCGGCAGCGATCAATTGCTGGACCTTCCGGATCACGGCGTGCTTTTTCTTTCCAACCATCAGACTTACTTTGCCGATGTAATTGCTTTTTACCATATTTTCTGCGCGGCCAAATGGGGTTACAAAGATACGATTTCACCTCCTTTTTATCTTTTTTCTCCACGTGCAAGATGCTATTACGTTGCCGCTTCAGAAACAATGAAAGGCGGAATTTTGCCAAGATTGTTCAGCATGGGCGGCGCCATCACGATTGAACGTTCGTGGCGCGCCAACGGAGAAAATGTACAAAGGCAACTCGACAATTCCGCACAGGACCGAATCGGGCTCGGACTCGGGCATGGCTGGGTAATCAGTTTTCCGCAGGGTACGACCAAACCTTTTGCGCCCGTCCGGAAAGGAACCGCGCATCTTATCAAGGAACATCAGCCTATCGTTATTCCGGTTGTGATCAATGGTTTCAGACGTGCGTTTGACAAAAAAGGATTGCGATTCAAGAAACGAAATACAAAGTTGACGGTTCAGTTTAAAGCACCGATGCATTTTCTGCCGGACGAATCTGTTGAGAGCATGATCGAACGGATTACAAAAGCCATTGAGCAGGAAGCGCCCGGAGAAGGAACGGCTGCAGCTTCCGCATCCTGACATGGTATGCTTTTTTAAAGTACTCTTTTATGCGCAAAAAAGTATTGATAACAGGCGGAACCGGTGTAATCGGCAAACGTCTTACTGAACTTCTTCTTGAAAAAAACTACGACGTTGCTTATCTGAGCCGGAAAAAGAAGGCTATAAAGTTTGTTCAGGTTTTTGAATGGGACGTTGCAAAAGGATATATAGAAGAAAATGCGCTGGAAAATACCGACTTTCTGATCCATCTTGCCGGAGCAGGCGTTGCGGACGAACGCTGGACTGAAGAGCGCAAAAAAATCATTGTTTCCAGCCGTACTGACAGTATTTTATTAATTGCGCAAAAAATAAAGGAAAAAAACATAAAACCCACTGCTTTTATATCTGCATCCGGAAGCAGTTATTACGGTGAAGACAGCGGCGATGTCCGGAATACGGAAGATTCTCCCGCTGGCAACGACTTTCTTTCTCACGTTACTATAGAATGGGAAAAAGCGGCGGATGCGGTTGCAAAACTCGGTATCCGAACCGTAAAATTAAGAACCGGCATTGTACTAAGCATGGACGGCGGGGCAATCCCGAAAATGGCATCACCCGCCCGGCTCGGATTTGGTGCGCCGCTGGGTTCGGGCAAGCAATGGGTTCCGTGGATTCACATTGACGACATTTGCCGGATGTATATCCATGCCATGGAAAATGATAGCTGGAACGACACCTACAATGCAGTTGCCAACCCGCCTGTTACGAACAAGGAACTCACCAAACAAATATGCATTGCACTCGGCAAGCCGCAATGGCTGCCCAATGTGCCGGCATTTGCATTAAGAATGGCTTTCGGAGAAATGGCGAATGTGGTGCTTGGCAGCAGTTATCTTGTAAACAAACGCATTGCCGAAGAAACCGGTTTTCAATATAAATATCCCGATCTTCCCGAAGCTCTGAAAGAAGTATTCAGCAAGTAAATCCAGAAAAACTTTTATTCTTCAGATTCAAAAACCTGAACGGACGAAAGCCATTTATCCCTTTGTGCTTTGCCGTGAAGATCTTCAGATACATGCAACTGAACAAGGCTATCTTCAGAAACGGACATGTGCATCCCGACAAATTCTAGTGCTTCGTTCAATCTGGTTTCAAGCGGCTCGCTGGTGAAAATACAGTCATTCCAGTACCATTCCAGTGATTCTGCGGCAACTTCTTCAGCTATATCCTTATAATCCTGCAACGAATACCCGATAAAAGGCTTGCCAAAACGAACCCATAACAAGCGTATCACATTGTCAATGGATTGCCTGTGATCCGATATTTTTCTCAGGTAAAGATCAAGAATCAGTGCAGCCAGCGCACCTTTGTGATATACCGAAACTTTGCGGTCCGGAATGCCTTTTTCATAGCCGTCCAGCCATAAGTCAAAGGAAGAATCAGCAAGCGACTGCGTGGCATTTGCGCTGTTTTCAAAATGCCTTTTCATATATACTTCCAGTTCCATCAGATAAGCTTCCTCATCGAAAACACCGGCCCGTTTCAGAAAAAGATCGCCGTAATACGTTGTGCAGCCTTCTGCGACAAAACACGTCCGGAAATAATTTTCTTTTGTAAAATCGTATGGTAAAAGTTCTTTCGGACGAATTCGGATGATATTCCAGGCATGAAACAACTCGTGCGAACTTACTCCGAGCAGATCGGTATACATGCCTTCGCCTTCATCATCGGGCCCGAGAACGATCATGGTGGAATTGTGATGTTCCACGCCGTGATAAAATGCCGTTGGTAAAATGAGGTTCAGAAAATGATATTCAGTTTCAGGAAATTCGCCCATAGTAGCAATCTGTTCGGCAGAAAAACGCCGAAAATCGTGCTCGATGCGTTTCCAGTCCGGACGGATATTCCCGTGCATCCAGACCATAAAACGGACATTTTCAACCTGATATTCACATTTTTGTAAACTTTGAGAGGCCAATAACGGGCTGTCTACAAGTTCATAGAAATCTTTGGCAAAAAGCCTGTTTTTACCTTTTAAAGACAAGCCGCAGGCAATGGTATAATTTTCAGGCAAATCAAGGTCAATTGTATAAGCCTCCGAAATGCGGCTTTCCGTGTACATGCAGAAATTGATGAAGTTCAAGTACCAGAGTTCTTCATCCACATAACTGGTTCCGGCATTTCTTACATTGGCATAGTACGTATACCGGATTTGGATTTCATTTTCACCTTCCGTTCCAACCCGCCAGCGGTCTTTGGTTACCTTGTATAAATCGCATTTCCGGCCTGTTGCGGAAACTGCTTCAATAAATTGAATATTTTTGGCAAAGTTCTGAATTTCGTACCGGCCCGGCCTCCACGCAGGCAGCTGAACTTCAATATAGTCTGTTTCAATGCGTGTGATCGTATAAATGATATGCAATAAACGGCTTTGCGGATCGGGTACGGAAATGGAGTAATGCATAAATTTGATAGGTTACAGAAGCAACAAGAAAGCACAGTTCACAGATAAACCAAAATTCCGGATTTCTACGTTACTAGTTGCAATAGTATAAATAAACGCTTTTTAGATGAAAAATAAAATCCTACTGCTTTGTACGATGCTGCTTACGGCTGTCGCATGCCCGTCCTTAATGGCGCAGAACGATGATTATTATCGCCCGGATTCACTCCGGAATGACAATCCGCAGGAAACAGAGGAAAGACCGGTTCAAACTCCGAAACCGGTTGAGAAGAAGAAAGACGTGGATTTCAGTCAACTGCCGTTTCTTGAACGTCTGAGACTGGGCGGGAGCTTCGGTTTAAGCCTTGGAACGGTTACCAACATCAATCTTTCGCCCATGGCCGGTTATGAACTGACAGAAAAGCTGATTGTCGGGCTGGGACCTACGCTGATGTATTTCCGGTATAAATATTATGATATCAATACGGCATATTACGGCGGACGGGGATTTTTGATGTATGCTGTTATTCCGAAGATCAAAGTGATTGCTGAATTTGAAGCATTGAATGTGGAAGGCTCTTATCAGAAACGGCAGTGGCTTGCTTCTCCGATGGCCGGCGCGGCTTATTCCCTGCCGATCGGCGGACGGTTTATCAAAGAAGTCCATTTTACAGGATTATATAATTTCAGCTACAACAATCAGATTGATCCGTACAGCCGGCAGAACCTTTCACCTTACGGAAGTCCGTTTGTTTTTCGGGTAACTTTTCTGTAAATCCTCTTTTTATCAGATATTCCGCAGATTACGGCCATTGCGCCGGTGGTTTGATTTTTTAGTTCCAATTGAAATCTTTGCGACAAAGCAAAACTGAGTATTTAAACAACCATTATGGAAAATCCCGTATTAATTTTTGGCGCAGGAGATCTCGGCGTTCAGGCGCTGGATATATTCAGACGTAACAACGTGCTGGTATACGGTCTCTTGGACGACCACAAAGAACTGCACGGAAAAGAGTTTGGTGACACCAGTGTTCTCGGAAATACAGATGATCCCGGATTTCTGAATATTATCGGATCAAAATGCGAGGCTTTTGTGGCTATTGGCGAGCGTTCCGTGCGGGAACGGCTTGTGGAAACGCTGCTGGAAGAATGCAAGAAAATGCCTGTTAACGCCATTCACGACACCGCTACCATTTCAGAAATGTCTTCCATCGGACATGGAAACCTGATTGCTGCAAGAGTTACAATCGGGGCAAGATCCGTAATCGGACATCATTGCCTTGTACAAACAGCCTCGGTTATAGACACTTCCGTTCTGATCGGCGATTATGTCACAATTGGAACCGGAGCACTGATTAACGATCGTGTAAGATTGGGCGACGGCGCTTTTGTAGGTTCAGGCGCAGTAATTGTGGCCGGCATTGAAATCGGGAAAAACGCCAGAATCGGCGCGGGTTCCGTTGTTGTTGAAAATGTTCCGGCCGGCGCAACTTACTTCGGCAATCCCGCTAGGAAGATCTGAAGCCAATAAAATTTATCCATAGTTTTTTTATTAAATCGAAAGACATTACCTTTGCAATCCTTTTGACAGAAAAAGTGAAAGAGCTAAGTAAATACAACATAGACATTTACGGTTTGGAGGACAAACAGTATGAATATGACATGGAATCCGGCGATGCTTTTTTTCAGGAACTGGACCAGGACCTGATCGAGCACGGACATTTCAAAACGCATATTGTTCTCAACAAATCGGCGACCATGATCCAACTCAACTTTCATACGGAAGGAGTTTTGACCTTGATTTGTGACCGGAGCCTTGAACTGTTTGAAGAACCGATTGACACAAATGAAAGGATCATTCTGAAATTCGGTGATCATGATGAAGAGCTTACGGAAGAAATCGAGATTATAAACAGGAATACAACGAGGATAAACGTAGCGCGTTATCTTTTTGATTTTATAGCCTTGTCGCTTCCGATAAAAAAAATACATCCGAGCCTTCGCACGGAAGAAGACGAAGCAGATCTGCTGGATGATGAAGACGGCATTCTGGTTTATTCTTCAGATACTTCTGAGGATGATGTGGAAGAAGAGGAAGAAAAGATTGATCCACGCTGGGAAGCATTAAAAAAGCTGAAAGGCGATCATTAATAAAACAAGTTGCATGTTAAATCAGGCTTAAAACATTCTGAAGTCTTCTTTAACAATAAAAGATTTACAATAAAATAAACAATACAGAACATAAAGTATCATGGCACATCCTAAGCGGAGACATTCCACTTCCCGTCGCGATTCGCGCAGAGCGCATGACTTCCTTACCGGAAAGCAACTAGCTACAGACTCATCAACAGGTGAAATTCACCAGCTCCACCGTGCACACGTTCACGAAGGAAACTTGGTTTACAGAGGTAAAGTTGTAGTTGAGAACTATACGAAAACGGTTTAGTTTCAGTCGATGAGCATATCAATTTCGCAGCAGCCGTATAAAAGTTGTTGCGAAATTCTTTTTTACTACGGTACATCTGCTAAATTTACACCTTCGATTTCTAACTTATTTGTCTAAAATAACAGCGTGTAAATGAAAATTGCGGTAGATGCTATGGGGGGAGATTTAGCTCCACAGGCAATTGTTGAAGGGGTTATTGATGCCGCTTCTGAACTACCATCCGAGGCGAGAATCGTTTTAATCGGCCGGGAAAGTGTAATTTGGGATATTTTTAACCAGAAAAATTTTAAGCCTGTCAATATTGACATCGTTCATGCAGAGGATGTTATTGAAATGGGCGAACATCCGACCAAAGCGCTTTCCCAAAAACCGAATTCCAGCATTGGAACCGGTTTCAAGCTTCTGAAAGAAAAAGAAGTCGATATATTCTGCAGTGCCGGTAACACCGGAGCCATGCATGTAGGCGCTCTTTTCAGTATAAAAGCGATTGAAGGCGTGCTGAGGCCAGCCATTGCCGGACTTGTTCCGCAGGTCGGAGGAGGATACGCAATCATGCTGGACATTGGCGCGAATGCAGACTGCAAACCGGAAGTACTTGCCCAATTTGGCGAAATAGGATCTATTTTTGCCCAACATACTTTTCAGATTGACCGCCCGCGTGTTGCATTGATGAACATCGGCGAAGAAGAGCAGAAAGGCTCTTTAACATCTCAGGCAACTTATCCGCTGCTAAAACAAAACAAACGAATTAACTTTACCGGAAATATCGAAGGGAAAGATCTCTTTACCAATAAAGCGGACGTGATTGTAACGGACGGCTTTACCGGCAATGTGCTGTTCAAACTGGGCGAATCCTTTTATGAAATTTCCAAAACAAGAGGTTTCAAAGATGATTTTGTGGATCAGACAAATTATGCATCCATTGGTGGAAGCCCGATTATCGGTGTGAATGGAAATGTTATGATTGCCCATGGGATATCGTCACCGCTGGCCATAAAAAACATGATCGGCTGGGCTTACAAGCAAGTCAAGTCAAAAGCATATTTACATATTACGCAGGCATTAAATTGATTCTGAATGCTTAAAACTGCTTGTATGAATAAAACGATACTGTCCTTTTTACCAAAATCTTTCCGGATTTTGAATAGTTAACTTTATCATGACCCATATAAAAGCCTCTATAACAGGAATACAAGGGTATGTGCCTGATTATATTTTGACAAATGCCGAATTGGAAACAATGGTTGCGACAAACGATGAATGGATTGTCAGCCGTACAGGGATCAAAGAAAGGCATATACTCAAAGGTGAAGGTTTGGGGAGTTCACATATGGGCGCCGAGGCTGTAAAAGGATTACTGGCCAAAACCAATACAAGCCCTGCTGAAATAGATTTGCTGATCTGCGCCACGACTACGCCTGACTTTATTTTCCCATGTACTGCCAATCTGATTTGTGATATGGTCGGTATCCGTAATGTCGGAAGCTTTGATATTCAGGCGGCTTGTTCAGGATTTGTGTATGCGCTTACATTGGGTTCCCAGTTCATTGAAACCGGCAAATACAAAAAGATTGTCATTGTCGGAACGGATAAAATGTCTGCAATTGTAGATTATACAGACCGCAAAACCTGCGTACTTTTCGGAGATGGCGCCGGTGCCGTTCTGCTGGAACCCAATACCGAAGGAAATGGCATCATTGATTCCATTATCCGTTCGGACGGAGCGGGCCAGCCGTATCTTCACCAGAAAGGAGGAGGAAGCAGGTACCCGCCAACGCATGAAACCATTGACATGGGATGGCATCATGTTTATCAGGACGGTTCGCAGGTATTCAAATTTGCAGTAACCAACATGGCTGATATTTCTGCGGAAATCATGGAAAAAAACAGTCTGAAAGGCGATGATATTGCATGGCTGGTTCCGCATCAGGCCAACAAGCGGATTATAGAAGCCACGGCAAACCGCATGGGCGTCGGGATGAACAAAGTAATGATGAATATCCAGAATTACGGAAACACAACCTCAGCAACAATTCCGCTTTGTTTATGGGATTATGAATCACAGCTTAAAAAAGGTGATAATCTTGTGCTTGCTGCTTTCGGAGGTGGTTTTACCTGGGGATCAATCTATTTAAAATGGGCTTACTGAGCCTGAAATTCTGTTAGAAAATACAATTAATTACTATAAAATGGCAACTACTGCAGATTTGCGTAACGGGTTAGTGTTAAATTTCAATCATGATCTTTTTCAGGTTATTGAATTTCAACATGTCAAGCCAGGAAAAGGAAATGCCTTCGTTCGCACAAAGCTAAAAAGCCTTACTTCGGGCAAAGTGCTTGACAATACATTTTCATCCGGCGCTACGATTTTACCGGTACGCGTTGAAAGACATAAATTCCAGTTTTTATACAAAGATGAAGCCGGCTTCAATTTCATGAATTCCGAAACTTTTGATCAGGTTTCGATCAATGACAAACTGATCACGAATGCTGATCTGATGAAGGAAGGCCAGGAAGTGGAGATCCTGATCAATACGGAAAATGACAGCCCTCTTTTATGTGAACTGCCTCCGTTTGTTGAACTTGTTGTTACTTACTCGGAGCCCGGCCTGAAAGGTGACACTGCAAATTCACCTAAAAAGGCCATTGAAGTGGAAACCGGTGCAAGGATTATGGTTCCTTTGTTCATTCAAGAAGGAGAAAAAATCAAAGTTGATACCCGCACTTACGATTACGTTGAAAGAGTAAAATCATAATATTGTTATCTGTGAGAGGTAAATGGCCTTTTCAAGAAGCTTATAAGCAGGCCTCAGCGGATCAATCCCCACAGTTTAAATTCGACTAAATGGAAACCAGAGAAATTCAGAAATTAATTGACTTCATTGCCCAGTCCGGCCTTGATGAAGTGAATATTGAAACCACAGATTTGAAAATCAAGGTAAAGCGTTACGGCTCTGCTCCTACGGCATCAGTAACTTCCGCGTCACCGGTAAGTGCTGCACCTTCCATAGCAACGCCGGCTCCGACTGCACCGGTTACACAATCAGCACCGGCTGAGCCTGTGATTGCTTCCGGGTCAGCGGCTTCCAGCAATTTAGTCACAATCAAATCTCCGATGATCGGTACTTTTTACAGGGCTTCCAATCCGGAAACACCGGTTTTTATCAATGTCGGAGATGAAATCAAGCCTGGAAAAGTAGTATGTGTCATTGAAGCCATGAAGCTTTTCAATGAAATTGAATCTGAAATTTCCGGAAGAATCGTAAAAGTTCTGGTGGAAAATGCAACTCCGGTTGAATTTGACCAGCCCTTGTTTCTTGTTGAGCCTGCATAATGCAATGAACGATCTGTAAAACTCAATTCAGTACATGTTTAAAAAGATACTCATTGCCAATAGAGGAGAAATCGCCTTGCGCGTAATAAGAACCTGTCGTGAGATGGGGATTAAAACAGTAGCCGTTTATTCCACTGCCGACCGTGACAGTTTGCACGTCCGCTTTGCCGACGAGGCAGTCTGCATAGGACCTCCTCCCAGCAGACAATCCTACCTGAGCATTCAGAATATTATTTCAGCAGCGGAAGTGACCGGAGCAGATGCCATTCATCCCGGATACGGATTTTTGTCTGAAAATGCAGAATTTTCTCAGATCTGTGCTGATTACGGCATTAAATTCATTGGTGCAACTGCGGCCCAGATAAACGGGATGGGCGATAAAGCCACTGCCAAGGCGACCATGATCAAAGCCGGCGTTCCTGTTGTACCGGGTTCTGAAGGCTTGCTGGAATCGGTAGAACAAGGCAAAAAACTTGCGGAAGGAATCGGCTATCCGGTTATTGTAAAAGCGACAGCCGGCGGCGGCGGACGCGGAATGCGCATCATCAACAAGCCGGACGAATTTGAAAAGGCCTGGAATGATGCCCGTACCGAATCTGCAGCTGCATTTGGGAATGACGGCCTTTATCTGGAAAAATTTGTAGAAGAGCCGCGCCATATTGAAATCCAGATTATCGGAGACCAGTTTGGCAAAGTTTGCCACTTGTCCGAACGGGATTGTTCGATTCAGCGCCGGCATCAGAAGCTTGTTGAAGAAACACCTTCTCCGATTATCACTCCCGAACTTCGTGAAAAAATGGGTGCAGCAGCCATCAAGGGTGCTCAGGCCATTGGTTATGAAGGTGCCGGAACCATTGAATTCCTTGTTGACAAACACGGTGACTTCTACTTCATGGAAATGAATACCCGTATTCAGGTGGAACATCCTATAACTGAAGAAGTGACTGACTTCGACCTTATCAAGGAACAAATCAAGGTTGCCGCCGGAGAGCCGATTCTTGGCGTTAATTACATGCCGAAGCTTTATGCAATGGAATGCCGCATCAATGCCGAAGATCCGGCTAACGGATTCAGACCTTCGCCGGGCAAAATAACCAATATGCATTTTCCGGGAGGACACGGAATCCGGATTGACAGCCACGTGTACAGCGGCTATACGATCCCGCCGAACTACGATTCCATGATTGCAAAACTGATTGTAAGCGGACAGTCACGGGAAGAGGTCATTACGCGTATGAAGCGTGCTTTACAGGAATTTGTTATTGAAGGAATTAAAACAACAATTCCGTTTCATATTAAATTGATGGATGATCCGGGATTTAAATCCGGAAACTTCACGACCAAATATCTTGAAACATTTGATTTTTCAACGCTTTGATTTCAAAGCAAGAATATAAAGTAAACAATCAAAAAGAGCTGCAAACAGATGTTTGCAGCTCTTTTTGATTGTTTGTACTGTTTCAAAAAAACGGTTACCGTGGAAAATACTGTAATTTTTCAAGCCACAAATACACCAATCCACACGAATCAAACTCCACTTCCATGCACAACAGCAATCACAGATTTCCGACAGCCTGATGAATCTGCTTGACCGTATCCGCATAATTATCTTCGTTCGGAAGGCCGAAAAGTGACTTTTCCTTGATAATCTGCGCAACGTTTTCAGGTACCAGTTTTTCCCAGCCGGGTTCACCCCTTTTTATCTTTTCCAGAACACTGTCTGTGGTTATATGCATGTGTTCTTTATTATAATTCCGGATATCCTCTATTTTATCGTTAATGATGAGGTATTGAAACAGCGGACGCAAATGATCGGGCACCACAAAATTCTCACAACTGTAAACGGAGCCATCCGGCTGTAAAGTCGGGTAAATAAACAATTTCACCTTGCGGCTGAACAGCGTTGCAAACGATTCAAGAATGCCACCGGGCAAAAATTCATAGTGTTTTTCTTCAAAAATATCCTGCAGACTCGGGCTTCCAAGCAGCAATCCGGCTTTCAGTTTGGTAAGCCTTGAAAGGTACGCGACCAGACGGTAATATTCATGATGGTTGGAAATCATCACCATATGGCCCAGCGAACAAAGAATATCGACCCGATCCAGAAAATCCTTCTCATCAATATCGCGGTCGCCGCCTTTCAGATTATGCAGCGTCAGTTCGGAAATGAGTACCACTTTGGACTCATCCACATCCGGTTCTGCCAGAAACTGCTTCTGGCCGTTGCTGATCAGGTCAATGTGAACGTTGGTAATGGGACGCAAGCGTCCGCGCATCATCAGAATGTGTTTTTTATACAAAGCTTCGGAAGGCTGCAACACGCCGCCGTCACTGCCGAACAAGGCAGCATCCGTAAAGCCGTTTTTAACAAGACGAAGGCTCATTAACCGATTGTCAACCTTGGCAAAATCCGGACCGCTAAAACGCACCATATCAATTTCGATGCGATCCGTCGTCAGATCGTCCATAAGCGACATCAGTAGCGTTTCTGGCGATTTGTAGTAGAAAAAACAGCCATACATCAGATTGACACCGATAATACCCAATGCCTGCTGTTGTAAAATATTCTCATCGTCGCGCATACGCACATGGATCACCACATAATTTGTAGGACCCATCGGAGTAAGCTGAAACTGCAGACCAATCCAGCCATGCGATTCATTTGTTTTCTGAAAGTTAAGAGCAACTACGGTATTGGCAAAAGCAAAAAACTGACTGTCTGCACCGCGTTTTTCCGAGAGGCGCTTTTCGACCAGATTATATTCCCGGTTCAGCATCTTCATCAAACGGGATTCCACCACGTACCTTCCACCCTCTTCCGTTCCATAAATGGCGTCGCTGAAAGTCATATCGTACGCCGACATGGTTTTGGCAACTGTGCCCGATGCTCCGCCTGCTTTAAAAAAGTACGCTGCCGTTTCCTGTCCGGCGCCGATTTCTGCAAACGAACCGTAAATACGGCGATCCAGATTGATTCTCAACGCTTTTTGTTTTGTACCAAGATTCTTGTCGTACATAACTTTATATTAATAAGATGAAAAGCTTTATTTGTAAATATAAGAAAAATACCACTTTTAACTATAACCGGAACTAACTGATCATAGGTATAAACGGAAAATTCTAAATTATCAATACGAAAAATTGTTCCCGGTCACAAGCCGGTCTGCAGCATGTCCGAATATCTTTTTACATACGGCACATTGATGAAAGGTTTTGACAATCCTTTTGCCAGGATACTTCAGGATGCTTCCGAGTATGCCGGGGATGGCCATTTTCCAGGCTTGCTGTATCTTGTAAGCTGGTACCCGGGCGCAGTTTATCTTGAACAAAATCCATCCAAAGTATACGGGGAAATATACAAATTGTCCGAACAGAAAGAGCTGCTGAAACAACTTGACGAATACGAAGACGTTTTTGAAGATGAAAAAGAAAGCCTGTATCTCCGGAAAGTAGTTCCTGTAACGCGTACAGATGGAAAGATAATCCATTGCTGGGCATACCTTTACAATCAGCAAGTGCATGATTTGCCTGTAATCCCGGAAGGTGATTTTAAAAAAATTTCCTTGTAAAAAATATTGCGTCAAGCTCTTGTGCGCTCACCGATGATCCGCAGGCCGTCCAGCGTAAGTTTCCGGTCTATTTCCACAAATTCGTCCTGAAGCGTGTCAATAATGGAAGACAGACCGCCTGTAGCAACCGCAATGCATTCTCCGCCCAGCTCTGCGCGGATACGCTGCAGCATGGACTTGACAAGCCCTTCGTAACCCAGCAATATGCCCGCCTGAATGGCATGCGTTGTATTTTTTCCAATGGCGCTGTCAGGCAAAACCAGCGGCACTTCGGGAAGCTGGGCCGTATTTGCAAAAAGTGCTTTGACCGCGGTAACCAGCCCGGGCAGAATGGCAACGCCGAGAATTTGCCTGTTTTTGGAAACCGTAGTAAAAGTAAGTGCTGTACCGAAATCGACAACGACACAATTCTGCTCATACCGTGTCATCACGGCAACGGCATTGGCAATAAGATCTGCGCCGATTTCATGCGGATGATCAATAGCAATATCCAGTTCAGGAAAAACACCCGGGCCGACGAGAATAACATCACTGCCGAACAACGCACGCAGCATTCTGTGGATTACCGGCGTCAGGTCAGGAACAACGCTGCTTAAAACAACTGTTTCCACGTCGCCGTACCAAAGTCCCGCTTCCAGAAAATGCAACCTGAGCTTTGACTCAAAATACGATTCACTTTCATGAACAAGCGACGGCATACGCCATATATAATCCCAGTCTCCGGACTGGTAAAGCCCGAAAACGGTATCTGTATTGCCAACATCAACAGCTAAAAGCATAATCTGGAAATTACATCTGCAAAAAATCGATGGCAATATTCAATAAAACTTTATCCGGATATTCATTTCACAGCAGTTTATTTTTGAATATACATAATTTTAGCAAAAAAACGGCGCGTTCAGAACATCCGGATCAAGCCTGTGTTTGGTAAAAACCTGCTTTTAAATCATTTTATATGCATATATCTGTTCGCTGCGGACTTTTTTTTCTATTCTACTTTCTGGCTGGCAACCTGTTTTACGGGCATGCGCAGACTATACCGGAATGGCAGGACCCGCAGGTTATCAGCATCAATACCGAAAAGCCGCATGCTGATTTCATACCTTATGCAGATGAAAAAAGTGCACTTGCAGGTGATAAAAATACGCCGCTTGTACGCTCACTGAACGGACAGTGGAAATTCAAATGGGCTTCTCATCCTTCCAGAGCACTGCCGAATTTCTTCAATCCTGGCTTTTCGGATGGAAATTGGGAAACTATTCCTGTTCCGTCCAACTGGCAGGTTTTCGGGGCCAGGCAAGGACGCGCGTATGACCGGCCCATTTTCAGTAATATCAAATATCCGTTTAAAGCAAATCCACCAAGAATTGATGCCGATACCAATTCGGTAGGCATGTACAGGACTACTTTCAGTTTTTCGGATGATATCAAAAACAAGGAAGTTTTTCTGCATTTCGCAGGCGTGCAGTCAGCCTGCTATGTATGGCTGAACGGCGTTGCAATCGGGTATCATGAAGACAGCATGACGCCTTTCGAATTTGACATAACACAGGATGTAAAAACCGGAACAAACCATTTGGCTGTTCAGGTAATTAACTGGTCGGACGGAAGTTACCTTGAAGATCAGGATTTCTGGCGACTGTCGGGAATTTACCGGGATGTCAATCTGCTGATTTTACCCAAAGTAATCCTGACCGATTTTTCCGTCCGTACAAGCCTGGATGCAGATTATGAAAATGCGGCTTTAAAAATAAGTGCTTTTGTAAAAAATTACAGTAATGAAGAAATCCGCGCACATCAGGTTTTATTTACGCTTTATGATGCCGCAAAATCCATAGTTGCTACGCCTGTAAGCCAAATGGTCAGTACGCTGGCCCCGTTTAAGGAAGGAGCCGTAAGGCTGGAAATCCCTGTTCCGTCGCCAGCAAAATGGAATGCAGAAACGCCTTATTTATATACGCTTACGATTCAGCTGATGAATTCGGACGGAAAAGTGCTGGAAGCAGCCAGCCAGAAAGTCGGGTTCAGAGATGTGAAGGTAAAAGGCGGCCAGTTGCTTGTAAATGGAAAAGCGATCACGATCAAAGGCGTTAACCGGCATGAATTTGATCCGGAAACCGGGCGCGTGATCAGCCGTGAAACGATGCTGAAAGACATTATGCTTATGAAACAGCATAATATCAATGCCGTCCGGACTTCGCATTATCCCAATGTTTCCGAATGGTATAACCTTTGCGATCAGTACGGAATATATGTCATGGATGAAGCCAATATTGAAAGCCATGAACTATGGAGCAAAAACATTATTCTGGCCGATAATCCGCAATGGAAACCGGCCTTTATGGCCAGAGGAAACGCCATGGTCGAAAGGGATAAAAATCACCCTTCCGTAATTATCTGGTCGCTGGGAAATGAATCCGGCATGGGGCAGAACTTTGTGGATATGGCCGATTTTATCCATCTCGCCGATCCGACCAGACCAATTCACTATGAAGGCCGGAAAGATTACAAACCTACAACGCTGAGCAGCTTTGATATCGTTTCGGTTATGTATCCTTCTACGCAGGATATGATTGAGCTGGTCAGAAAAGATAAGTCGAGGCCACTTATTCTCTGTGAATATGCGCATGGAATGGGAAACAGCATCGGAAACCTTCAGCATTACTGGGATGTAATAGAAAGCAACCCTACCATGCAGGGCGGTTTCATTTGGGATTGGGTGGATCAGGGCTTGCGTCTGAAAAAGCCTGACGGCACTGTGTATTGGGATTACTTCAATTACATGGACGGCGCAAATGCCGGCGACGGACTCATTAACCCCGACCGGATTCCTCAGCCGGAGCTGAACGAGGTTAAAAAGGTTTATCAATACATAAAAATTGAAACGCCGGATACTCTGAAACCCGGCAGCAAACTGATAACGGTTCATAACCGATACGACTTTCAGACGCTCAGTAATTTTGAACTGGTCTGGACCTTGCAGGAAAACGGAAAAATTTTGGGTAAAGGCGGCACAATACCGGACCTTAACGTAATGGCTTCGCAGAAAAGGCAGATTTCCATACCTTACGAACTGCCCGCTAACCTGAAACCTAATGCCGAGTATTTTCTGACTATTTCTATCCAGTTAAAAGAAGCTGCTGCATGGGCGCCGAAAGGGTTTGAAGTGGCGTGGAACCAGATTCCCTTAGCCGTTCCGTCCTCGCCAGTTCCTGAACTTAGTCTCTATAATGAAAAGCCATTGCGGATTACGCAGTTGAATTCAGGGCGCGTGATGCTCAGCAACCAGGATTTTTCTGTAACCATTGATAAAAAAGCAGGCATGATTTCTTTTAAGAATAAAAAAGAAGAAATGCTTAAAGACGGGCTTCATGCCAGTTTCTGGCGGGTTCCGACAGATAATGATGAAGGCGGCGGTGCAAAAAGCTTGGCAGCCCAGTGGCGCGATGCCGGGCTGGATTCTCTTGAAAAAACGGCCGGTGAACTGCAAAGCCGAAAAATCAGCTCGCAGGCATATCAGGTTACGCAAAAGCAAACGCTTAAAGGCAAAAAAGGAGAAATCAAGACTCAAACCGTGTATACTGTTTTTACTTCCGGCGACATTCATATCCGGAATACATTTGTTCCGGACGGCGAATGGCCGGTTTTTGCCAAAGTAGGAATGCAGTTTGAAATGCCGGCTGCTTTCAATAAAATGCAATGGTATGGAAACGGCCCGCATGAAACCTATGCCGACCGCAAAACAAGCGGAAAAACAGGATTATACGCCGGAACAGTAGCCGAACAACATTTTCCGTACATCACACCGCAGGAAAACGGAAATAAAACGGATGTTCGCTGGGCTTCTGTTACCAATCAGGAAGCAACCGGACTGCTGATGATCAGCGATTCTGTTTTTAATTTCAATGTTCATGATTATTCGGACAAGGAATTGCTGGCAGCCAAAAAACGTGCTGCGACGCTCGTACGCGGTTCGGGCACTTACGTAAATCTTGATCTTGCGCAAATGGGACTTGGAGGCGATGACAGCTGGTCGCCAAGGGTTCACGAAGAATACTTGCTTCCGGCCAGAACGTATTCCTATTCTTTCCGACTGAAAGCGGTTGACAAAACTTCGGACATTGAGCAAATATTGGGATCAAAGCTGCCTTATACCGACGGAAATGCAATTTCAGAAGCAACTGGCAGCGGAACAGAACTGAACGAAGCCGATGATGAAACCGAAGCGGAAATCGCAGAACCCGTTAGAAAAGCAGTGGTAAAAAAAGCGCCGGTCCGTAAAAAAACAGTTAGCAACAGAAAACCTGCAAGAAAAAGGAGAAGAAGATAAATTTCACAGACTTGCCGTTCTGGAAAAGCCGGCAAGTCTGCATTATTATTTTTTATAAGGCGCCAGCACATACTGGCTTTTTACGCGGATAACCTGCGCGATTTTAACAAAGACAATTTCAGGAACATCAATTTTGTGATCCGCTACCGCAACATCAAAATCCGAACTTACTGTAATTTTCCCGCCTTCTATTTTCATCTTTCCTTTGATCGTCCTTTCCTTCGTCACGCCGTGAACGGTAAATTTTCCCGTAGCCGAAACATCATACTGACCGTCTTTGGAATAGTCCGGCGCATTGTCAACCTTGCCGCTAAACGTTGCCGTCGGGTACTTTTCCGATTCTATGTAATTTTCATTGAAATGTTCCTGCATCAGCTTGTTCGGAAAGACAAAATCCCTCATGTTCATACGGATTGCAAGTTCGTTATTGGCCGTGTTCAGGATGGCCTGCGACTTTTTGTTCTCCGCATTGATGTTTTCCAAAGGCGTTTCCGAAGAAAAACGCGTGTTGCCGGCAGTTGTCGCATACATTCCGGTTTGTGCAAATGCACGCCCGAAAGACAAAGCGGTACTGAGCACGGTTATGATAACCATGCGAAAAAAATGCAGTTTCATAGGTTGTTAATGGTCAGTTGGCTGCCTCTCTTTTACTCTTTTTGTCAAAGCTGAAAGTGCGGGAAATGTTGAACCCGTAGTGAATATCGCCTTTGCCCCAGCTTCCGGTCGTTTCTCCGATAAACTGCTTTTCGATCATGCCCAGCGAATTGGTAAAATGCAGCTGAAAGACATGGCCGCCGGTTTCAATATCCACGCCGAAAGACATGGAATCGTGGTATGGAGCCGTAACTGTATTTTTTTCGCGGGCCGTATAGAAATACTCCCCGTTCAGCGAAACGCGTTTGGAAAGCTTGTACCTTCCGCCGATACCCATGGCTAGCAGGATTTTCTCATCGCCTGCAATTTCCGGACGGTTGCGGTGCAGATAAGACGGCGAAAGCTGAAGAGAGAAACGTTCACCGAATTTGCGGGCAATAAGAACCTGTGCGGAATAATAGATTTTATCCTGAAATTCCAGTTCCCTGTTCACCGTAGCAATGCCCATACCGCCGAAAAGCGTTACCGATACCGGCATATTTCTTGCGCCGGTCGATTGCTGAAGCAGCTTGTGTTTACCAAAAAAGTCATAAACCTTTTGAGACGTGCTCCGGCCGACACCAACCATAAACCGGTCTGTAATCCCGTATTCAAACCCCATTCGCATCGTCGCCTGATCCAGCCCGAAAAGCTGGTAAGCGCCCGAATTCAGCCTTCCGAAACGGTGTGAAATACGGAAATCAAGATGGTTTTTTTTCATGGTTTCGACAGAATGGCCGTTTACAATCCTTGTGGACTTGAAAGTAGCCGTTACCGGAAATGATGCAAGACTATCCTGTTTGGACAGTTCTCCAAGCAAATCGTCCTGGGCGTAAAGAAGATTTGTGGAGCAAACAAAAGCAATTACCAGGCGGAGTAATTTCATGATAGAGGAGGATTTAAGCGGTAACAGTCAATGTATTTCCATCTGCAGACAGCGTTGTTTTGTAAGCTTTCAGCGGTGTTGTAGCAGGGTCTTTTTTTACGGCCCCGGTCAATGTAAATTCAGACGTGTGACTTGGGCAGTAAATATCATTCTGGTCTTTTCTGTACTGAACTTCGGCACCCTGATGCGTGCAGATTTTCGAAAGTGCTGCATAAGAACTTGCGTTTGAAAATGCCACCAGTACATCTCCGATGATTTTATAATTGCCGGCTGTTTTCAAAGAAGAATAAGATGTGTGTGTCAAATCAACCGTAAAATTGACAGCATTGCCGGTTGTTGTTCCTGAAAGTCCGGTTCCTGAGCCAGGTTCCGGCTCCAGCTGCGGATCTGTGCTGGAACCGCAGGCAGTCATTGTAGTTCCCAGACAATAAAATGCCATTAATGCGGAAGTGCTCAGGCCCAGGCTTTTAAGAAATTCCCCTCTTTTCATTCCTTCTTCTTTCGATGCTTTCATAGTGGTTTTGGTTGGCGAGTAAAAAATAGTTGGTTAGGTATGTTATGCATTATTTGAAAACGGGCGTGTAGCGAACAGAAATCCAGATTCCGGTTGTAAACAGATTGACTTTTCCATAACCCACCCTTTTGACAGGAATCCTTACATACGGCTCGGCAAGCATGGAAAGCTTTTTTGATAACCTGTACTCGTAACCTGCGGATGCATTGATATGGCTGAACAGAAACCATCCTGTTTTGCCTTTCCATCCGGAAGGGCCATAATCATGCGGTTTATAGTTATATACGTATTTCTCTTTCTGCATGTAATAGGAAGAAGAACCCGCACCGGCAAACCATCTTGATTTTTCATTCTGAGCTAGATCGTAACGAAAATTCAAAGGCACTTCAAATATGTTACAGGTTCCGTCTACATTGTCAGGATATACTTTCGGCGGATATTTGTACGGCCAAATGTATTCTCCGGCCTTTGCATTGTATTCCTTTACACTTCTTGTAATCCCAGTTTGCAAGAAAAGCTTGTTTAACAATGCGTACTCGATCATCAGTGAAACGGCTGAGCCGGGTTTTGAAAAATTCTTTAAACCAACTGAACTCAGATCCGGTGAATACCCGAAGCGTACCGCCCATTTTGCCAGATCCTGCTTTCCATCAGAAACCGGCGCAGGACGTACAGAATCTGTTTTTTCCGGAATAACAACGGCAATCGGATCCGGCTTTTTCCATGACAATCCTTTTGTACCCAGCTCTTTTACTGAAAAGGCCATTCTTGCTTCTTTATCGGCAAGTTCTGCTGTACGTTGGGCATCGGTTAAGTCGGTCTTATCACTTTTATCAGGAACCGGATTATTATTTTCCGCAACCGTATTTTCTGTAACCGTATTTGCATCTATTGTTGGCCTGCTTTTATTACCCGCTTGCAAGGCACGTGTTTTAGTCTTAGTTGCTTTACCTCCGTTTTTCAAAAAAGCCCCGTCGCCTCCTTTCCCTCTTGAGCGGTCAGGCTCTAAGTACACTCCGCCTGTCTTAGACCGGCGCCGGGGCAATGTTTTTAATTGATCTTTCGCTGCAATTTCAGAATTCACACTTTTTGATATCAACGGTTCGCTGCCCACTTCATCCCTTTCCTCCGTTCTGCTTTCTCCCTTTGTATCAATCCCGGAAATGCGTTCATCCTTTTCAACATCCCGGCTTCCTTTCTCCGTCCCGCTTCCTCCTTTCTTCCTTTCCTCCGTATTTCCTTTCGTCCCAAATTCCCGCACATGCACCGATTCATTTACCTCCGGTTTCCGGTTCAGAGAATAAATTATAATTCCAGCCGGGATCAGTACTGCAAGCAGTACAAACGGCCACCACTTCCGGAACCAGGCAGCCGGCGTTTTGCCGTCCTGCTTGTCCAGACGTTTTTTCAGGGTGATCCAGTCTGAAGGATCAAATTGCGGATCAAGCTCTTCGGATGACTTTCTGAAGAGCTTGTCCAGTTCGTCATCTGGCAACTCTGTCATAATTGTCAATGTTTATTCTGGATAACATTTCTCTGAGTTTTTCTCTTGCACGCGACAAGTTTGACTTGGACGCTCCAACCGAAATATTCAGTTGTTCTGCAATTTCTTCGTGTGTATAGCCGTCAATAACAGATAAACTAAAAACAAGCCGGTAAGAAGGCGTCAGTTTCTGGATCAGACCGATGAGTTCCTCGTGTGAAAGTTTACTGATCACCGTTTCATCTACGGAAACCTGATCTGCAGTTTCCACATCATCAAACACATTGTTGCGGACTTCATGCCTGTAATGGTCCAGCGCCGTATTGATCATGATCCTCGTCAGCCACGTTTTAAATGAACGGTTGGGATCAAAGCTTTCGAGCTTTGTAAAAACCTTCATAAATCCGTCGTTGAGAATTTCCTTCGCTTCTTCCCGGTTGCGTGTATAGCGCAGACAAATGCTCATAGCATAGCCATAAAACTGTTTATACAACAGCTCCTGACAACGACGGTTTCTCTGTAAACAGCCGTCGAGTAGTTCTTGAAGAACGGCGGAGGTATACTCGGGCATGCTATTCGCTTTTTTTGACTTATACGATCATTGCAAAGCAAGGGTTGCTTGACAGCAAAGAAAATTTAATAATTTTTTACAGAATTTATTCTAAATCAATTAAGAATAAATTTACCATAATTGAAGCCGGCATAATACATTTAAAGAATATGATCTTTAAATTGGCGACAGTTACATCACTTCCTGTTCCCGATGCATTCTGCTCCTCAGAAGCAAAGCTTTCACAGAATACCCGAACTTGATGCCTTGCGCGGACTTGCAGCGTTGAGTGTAGTGCTTTTTCATTTTTCCGGCAGTAACAAGAATTTGCTGGGCTGGGATTTCAGGTTTGGCGTTACCGGCGTTGATATTTTCTTTATGATCAGCGGATTTGTAATATTTCTTACCATTCAGAAAATCCATCGCTGGCAGGACTTTGCCGTTTTCCGGTTTGCAAGGTTATACCCTGCTTTCTGGTGCTGCATGCTTGTAACTGCGGTTTTCATGCTGGTTTACGAACCTGAAAACCTGAGCGTCACACAATTGCTTGCCAATGCAACGATGCTGCCGGCTTATTTTTCAGAGAAAGATCTGGACGGATCGTACTGGACCTTGCTGGTGGAAATAAATTTTTACCTCTGGATTCTTGCCGTTTATATGACCGGAACTTTAAAGCGCATTGAAGACATCGGTTTTGCTTTTATTATTCTGATCGTTGTATTTCACATTTTCTCGGAAAATGATACCAGCCTGCATCAAATTGTCGTCAGCAAAGTCCAGCTTGCAAATCACTTTCCGCTGTTTTATTCCGGCATTCTATTTTATCAGCTTTTTAAAGGTCAGAAGACAGTTAAAAACATTCTTTTGATGGTTTTCAGCTTATTGGCTTCTTTTTATCTGCACAGCAAAGGCGGCAAGTCCATGTATTATATTTCAGCTGTGGAGCACTGTTTTATGCTTGTTTTTTACCATGCTGTTTTCACCTTGTTTATTTACGGGAAGCTGCGTTTTCTGGATAAGATGCCGCTTATTCAGCTTGGGAAAATTTCCTATTGCCTTTACCTGATCCATCAATATGCCGGCTTGCAACTGATTGCAACTTTTACGGAAGTCCTGCATTTCAATATCTATACGGCCATCGTTCTGGCGCTTGGCCTTGCCGTTTTGCTTGCATATTTTGCAAATACCTTTGTTGAAATTCCTGCTAATGAGCTGATCCGGAACTGGTATAAAAACCGGCGCAGTGAAAGGCTGCATGCAAACAGGACCGTTGCATAACGGCATTTTCAGATTCCGGTAAATGCACTTTCATTCTCGGAGGATTTTCCGCCTTGTACCGCAGCATCACATACTTGATAATATTAGTTACTTTTGCTGCCTGATATGAAAAGCGAATAGCCCGCAAAACGGCTAAATGCACTATACTGATTTGTAATGGCTGACCGCAACGACAATACTGACCAACCTTCTCCTTTTGCTGTAAGGAAAATCAGCTGGCAAGGGCTTAAAACGACGCTGGACCTTTTCCGGTACTTGAAACCATACCGCGTTACTTTTTTCATCGGACTTGTTTTTCTGGCGCTTTCCACTGGTACTTCGCTGGCTTTCCCCAAACTTATCGGAAGCATTATTGAAGTCATTGAAGGAAAATCAAAATATACGATTAACCAGATTACGCTGTTCCTTTTTTTCATCCTGATTTGTCAGGCCATATTTTCCTACTTCCGCATTTATCTTTTCACCAAGGTAAGCGAGCTGGCCATGACCAATATCCGGTCCGATGTTTTTACCAAAATCATTACGCTGCCCATTGCATTCCTGGAACAGCGGCGGGTCGGTGAACTCACAAGCAGGATTACTTCGGACGTTTCGCAGCTGCAAGGTTTGTTATCTTTTACGCTTGCCGAGGTTTTCCGGCAGATTGCTACATTGGTTATCGGCATTTCCATTCTTTTTTACACTTCCTGGAAGCTGACGCTGTTTATGCTTGCCACTTTCCCGGTTCTGGTGATTGCATCCGTATTTTTCGGGCGGCATATGCGCAGGCTTTCCAGAAAAGCGCAGGACGAACTGGCCGCGGCAAATGTCGTGGTGGAAGAGACATTGCAGTCCGTTCATGTTGTAAAAGCATTCACCAATGAGCCGCTGGAAGTAAATCGTTACAAAACCATTTTGAAAAGAGTTGTAGACCTTTCACTTTATGCGGCCACTTTCCGCGGCGGGTTCGTTTCTTTTATCATTTTTGCGCTTTTTGGCGGGATCGTCGGTGTGATCTGGTATGGCGCAGGTTTGGTTCAGGCGGGCGAATTCGGGCTCTCAGACCTTTTTACATTTATCCTTTACACAACATTTATCGGCGCTTCCATCAGCGGAATGGGCGACTTGTATGCGCAGATCAACAAAACAATCGGTGCTTCGGAAAGAATTTTTGAAATCCTGGAAGAAACGCCGGAATTAACGCTGGAATCTGCAGAGAATGCTGTTGCAAGTCCGATTTCAGGACAAATCGTTTACAAGGACGTTCACTTTTCCTATCCTTCCAGAAAAGACCTTCCGGTTTTGAAAGGGATTTCACTTCAGATCAATGCAGGTGAAAAAATTGCGCTTGTCGGGTACAGCGGCGCAGGAAAATCAACGATTGTACAATTGCTGATGCGGTTTTATGATTATCAGTCCGGAGAAATCAGGATCGACGGAAAGTTGCTTCATACGTACGGACTTTCGGAATTGCGTAAAAACATTGCGATTGTTCCGCAGGAAGTAATGCTTTTTGGCGGCACGATTTACGAAAACATCGCTTACGGAAAGCCCGCTGCTTCCCGCGATGAAATTTATGACGCAGCAAAAAGAGCTTATGCGCTTGAATTCATTGATTCATTTCCTGAAAAATTTGAAACGATTGTCGGCGAGCGCGGTGTAAAACTGTCCGGAGGCCAGCGCCAGCGCATTGCCATTGCAAGGGCTATTCTGAAAAACCCGAAAATCCTGATACTCGACGAAGCTACCAGTTCGCTGGATGCAGAATCGGAAAAACTCGTTCAGATTGCGCTGGATGAACTGATGAAAAACCGTACAACCATTGTCATTGCACACCGGCTGGCCACAATCCGTAAAGTGGATATGATTTATGTAATCCGCGAAGGCCGTATTGCCGAATCGGGTTCGCATCAGGAACTGACGGTTCTGGACAACGGCCTTTATGCCAATCTTATTAAATTACAGTTTGAAAACGCTGAAACCAATTAATGGAAAACACTACGGAATCTGTTAAAACGGCTTCACAAAACTTTTTTGAAAACCAGCTTGTAAAAGCCCGTGCAGCGGAAGCGGAAGCACAGCGAAAGTTTAATTTTCTGGCCATCGCGAGGCTTGCTGTTTTTGCCGGAATGCTTGTTCTTGGCTGGTTATGGAATAAAAACGGCGGACTTTTGTGGATTTCAGGACTTTTCGCTCTGCTGATCGCCTTTCTGGTTCTGATGCGCTGTCAGCAGGCTGCGCGCCGGAACCGGGATTTTCATCGTAATCTTCAGACTGTTAATGAAGATGAGCTGGAAAGACTGCAGTTCCGATTCAAACGCACGGACACCGGCACTCCGTTTCAGGAAAAAGATCATGCATATTCCACCGATCTTGACATATTCGGCGAATATTCCCTTTACAAACTACTGAACCGCACCCGGACAGAAGAAGGCGCAAGAAGGCTTGCTTCCTGGCTTAAAAATCCTGCTTCTCCCGATGAAATACGATTGCGCCAGCAGGCTTCCGAAGAGTTCAAAAAAAATCCCGACGTTATCCAGTTATGGGAAGCAACGGCTTTACTGCACGAACATGCCGCCAAGCAGATCGGCTCATTTCGCTTATGGGCTTCCGACACGCTACCGGCAGAACTCGCTTCCACGTTACGGCTACGCTGGTGGCCGCTTGTTACTGTTTTCATTGCGGTTTTTGTGTTTGCCGGCCTTATTCCTTACTGGCCGCTTCTACTGAGCCTTGGCGTACATCTGGTTATTTTAAGAAGATTTCAGATGGTCATTCAGCAGATTACAGATAAAACTACGGCACTTGGGCAAACACTTACAGCTTATTCGGATTTGCTGGCCATTGCAGAATCTACTTCCTATAACTCACACTGGTGGCTTACCCGGAAAGCTCTGATACAGGGATCTTCGGCAGCACTGAAAAGTGTCGGCAGTCTTTTTGAAAAACTGGACTATAAAAACAACCCGTTCTTTTTCCTTTTTGCCGGAGTACCGACGCTCTGGGATTTGCACTGTCTGGCCGGACTTGAAAACTGGAAAAGAAGCAATCATACCAAACTGAACGACTGGCTGGATGTACTTGCGGATATAGAAGCCATGAACAGTCTTGGCGGACATGCATTTGCCAATCCGGATTACATTTTACCCGAAGTGGTGCAGGAAAACGAAGTTTTTATAAATGCTTTGTCCATGGGCCATCCGCTTATTCCTGCAAACAGAAGAATCAGCAACGATTTCAGTATGCGGGGAACTGGGCATACGATTCTGGTGACGGGCTCAAATATGTCGGGCAAAAGTACTTTCCTGAGAACAATCGGCCTGAATCTGGTGCTGGCACAAACGGGTGCTGCCGTAAGCGCGTCCGGATTCAGTTGTTCGCCCGTTCGGGTTTTCAGCAGCATGCGTACGCAGGATTCTCTTGAAGAAAGCACTTCCTCTTTTTACGCCGAGCTTAAAAGGTTAAAAAAGCTGCTGGATCTTGCCAATGAAAACAATGAAACGCCTGTTTTTTATCTTCTGGACGAAATTCTGAAAGGAACCAATTCGGTGGACCGGCACAAAGGCGCGGAAGCACTGATCCGGCAATTGCATGAAAAGAAATCCGCCGGACTGGTTTCCACGCATGATCTGGAACTCGGCGAATGGGGCGCTCATGAGAACTACGTTCATAATTTTCATTTTCGCTCCGACGTTGAGAACGGCAAGTTGAAATTCGATTACCAGCTTCATGAAGGAATATGCCGCAGTTTCAATGCTTCGGAACTTATGCGGATGATGGGAATTGAAATCGATTTGAATAAATAAATGGCCGTACAACAGCTCAAACGGGCATTTGTAAGGATATCGGCGGTTTTGCGTAACTTTACTCATTACATTTACGTTTTTAACTTTGAAAATTCAAGAAAGTTCATTTAGTAGTGCCGGGTATTTTTAAATAACAAACAACGATTATACAAGACCTGAATGGAAGTATTAATAATGGCGGGACAGCTCATACTGGGCTTGTCAATTTTGGTAGGATTGCACGAGTGGGGGCACATGGCTGCTGCGAAAATGTTCGGGATGAGAGTTGAAAAGTATTTCATTGGTTTTCCTCCTAAAATATTCAGTATTCAAAAAGGTGAAACGGAGTACGGAATCGGCGCGATTCCGCTTGGCGGCTTTGTCAAGATTTCAGGCATGATCGATGAATCCATGGATACAGAGGCCATGAACAAAGAACCTCAGCCCTGGGAATTCCGCTCCAAACCGGCCTGGCAGCGTCTGATCGTGATGCTCGGCGGAATTATCGTCAACGTAGTTGTCGGAATTTTTATCTTTATCGTCATTGCATATAATGAAGGTGATAAATTTCTTTCCAGTTCTGAAGTAAACAAATACGGTATTGTTGCAGGAAACCTTGCACAGGAAATCGGCCTTAAAACCGGCGATAAGATTGTCAAAGTAAATGGCAAACCGTTCTCTAATTTCAATGATGTTGTAAGTTCGGAAGTATTTCTGGGCAGCAACAGTTCTTATACCGTTAACCGTAATGGCAAAGAAGTTGAAATAGACATTCCCAATAACTTTATCGAGAAACTTTCTGATCCCGAGGAAAAAGGAAACTTCATCCGTCCGCTGGAACCTTTTAAAATCGGTGAACTGATTCCTGCTTCGCCGGCTGAAAAAGCAGGTCTGGAAACAGGCGATCAAGTAATTTCAATTAATGGGAAACCGGTTCATTTTTTCAATGAAATGCAGACCGAATTGCAGCAATTGAAAGGCAAGCAGGCTCAATTGGTTGTGCAGCGCGGAACGGCGCAGAAAACACTTGCCGTAGATGTTGCACCGGAAGGCACAATCGGTTTTTATCCGGAAAGTCTGCTGAACTATACAGCTGTTGAATATTCATTGGGCCAGGCCATTTCTGTGGGGACACAGGATGCTTTCGCTGTCGTTTACAACAACATCAAAGGGTTCGGTAAAATATTTCGGGGCGAAGTTTCTCCGTCCAAGGCATTAAGCGGACCGATCGGTATAGCCCGCATGTTCGGCGGCGTTTGGGACTGGAGCAGATTCTGGTATCTGACCGGCCTTCTTTCCATGGTACTGGCGTTTATGAACGCGTTGCCGATTCCTGCGCTGGACGGCGGACATGCCGTCATACTTTCTTACGAAATCATTTCGGGCCGCAAGCCATCTGACCGGTTCCTTGAAAATGCGCAGAAAGTCGGAATGGTTCTGTTACTTGGCCTTATGGCCTTTGCTATCTTCAACGATGTCTGGAAAGCTGTTTTTTAAAAATAGGAACCGTAGAAAGACGGAAGGGAGAACAAGTTTCTTATTGATTTTTCTTGCATTCTCTTCCATCATTCTGCTGACTTCCCTTGTTCACGATTATCATGTAAGCGTAACGCAGATGCAGTACAATCCGGCGGTGAAAGCATTTGAAGTAAGCATCCGGATTTTTACAGATGATCTTGAAAAAGGGCTGACCCTTGAAAATAACAACAAGCGTATAGTGATCAGAAATGACGATAAAAATGATCCTCTGGTTGAAAAATACATCCTTAAATCGTTTCTGATTACCGATAGCAGCAAAAAACCGCTGGCCATCAAGTACATCGGAAAAGAGCAGGAAGAAGATGCAACATGGGTTTATCTTGAAATTCCATTTCACAGTTCGCTCAGCGGTTATAAACTGCAAAACAGCACATTAATGGAAGTATTTGATGATCAGGTCAATATGACTAACCTTAAACTTGCTTCCGAAAAGAAGACATTCTTATTTAAAAAAGGGCAGACGGTGCATGCGCTTTGAAAGGATTTCTGCAGATTGAAAAGCTGACACAAAGGATTGTGGCATAGCTATTTTGTTTATATATTCCCTTTCTTTTGAAAGTCATTATTTATATATTGGGAAAAGATTATCTGTCATTTTGACAGAACGCCTATGAAATTTGAACCTTCTGACTTGTATAGTCGGCTGCTTATGTCCGATTCGGATATGGATAGCCTTGAAATTGTCCCTCTTGGTGGCCCTGATGGCTCCGACGAGCCTCTTGAACTCCCGAATGAACTTGCTATATTGCCGATCCGGCAAACAGTACTTTTCCCAGGAATGGTGATCCCGGTTACCGTTGTTCGCCAGAAAGCCATTCGGCTGGTTAAAAAAATATACAGAAATTCTGATATCAATCTTAGAATTCTCGGCGCTGTAACACAGGCTGTTCCCAATAAAGAAGACCCTACTGCGGAAGATCTTTATAACGTCGGAACAGTGGCGCAAATTCTGAAAATGATTACACTTCCGGACGGCAATGTGACCATAATCGTGCAGGGAAGACAGCGTTTTGAGATCAAGAACATCATCAGCGAAGAACCTTATCTTACCGCCGAAGTACGCTCGATAGAAGATTCCTTTACGGGTTCTACCAAAAAAGAGTCAAAGGCACTTCTGCAGTCTTTACGGGACGGCGCGCATAAAATCATGCGGCTGAACCCTGAAATTCCGCAGGAAGCAAGGATTGCACTTGATAATATTGAAAGCCCGATTTTTCTGATCCATTTTCTTTCTTCCAACATCAATGTGGAAGTGGCAGACAAACAGAAACTTCTGGAAGAAAGAGTCGGCCACAAGCAGGCAACTCTTCTGCTTGAATTCATGATGCGGGAAATTGAAATGCTGGAACTGAAAAGGGAAATCCAGACCAAAGCCAGTTCGGATATAGACCAGCAGCAACGCGACTATTTCCTGCGCCAGCAGATCAAAGTACTGCACGACGAACTTGGAATGGACAGTCCGGAGCGCGATCTGGATGAAATCCGCCTGAAAGCAAGCCAGAAAAAATGGACGGATGCCGTTCGCATGCATTTTGACAAGGAACTGAACAAACTTCAGCGGATCAATCCCATGGCGCCGGAATATCCGGTTACCATGAATTATCTGGAAACACTTGTCGATTTGCCGTGGGGGCAATATACCAAAGATAACTTTGACCTTGTGCGAGCGCAGAAAGTACTCGATGCAGACCATTTTGGCCTGGAAAAAGTAAAGGAGCGTATTATCGAATACCTGGCGGTACTGAAGCTGAAAGGCAACCTGAAAGCACCGATTCTTTGTTTGTACGGCCCTCCGGGCGTTGGGAAAACGTCGCTGGGGAAATCCATAGCAAAGGCACTGAACCGGGAATATATCCGTATGGCATTGGGCGGCGTGCATGATGAAGCTGAAATACGCGGTCACAGAAAAACGTACATCGGTGCCATGCCGGGCAAAATCATTCAGAATATCAAGAAAGCAGGTTCTGCAAATCCGGTGTTCATTCTGGATGAAATTGACAAAGTAAGCTCGGATTACCGTGGAGACCCTTCTTCGGCATTGCTGGAAGTACTTGATCCGGAGCAGAATGCTTCCTTTACGGACAACTATCTTGAAGTGGAATATGACCTTTCAAAGGTTCTTTTTGTAGCAACGGCCAACTCACTGGATACCATTCATCCTGCTTTACGCGACCGGATGGAAATCATTGAAATGACCGGATATACGATTGAAGAAAAGTTGCAAATTGCAAAACGGTATCTGGTTCCGAAGCAGCGCAAGGATCATGGACTGAAATCCAGCGACATAAAACTGGACGATACCGCGCTTTTACGCATTATTGAAGGCTACACGCGTGAATCCGGCGTGAGAAACCTGGAACAGAAAATCGGAACGGTTGTACGCAAGATTGCCAAGTCGGTGGCGATGGAGCAGGATTATCCCAAAACCGTAAAACCGGAACTGATCGAGAAATATCTGGGCGCTGAAATTTTTGACAAGGATCTTTATCAGGATAATGATTTTGCAGGCGTGGTTACGGGCCTGGCATGGACTTCGGTCGGAGGTGAAATTCTTTTTATTGAAACCAGTCTGAGCCGCGGAAAAGGAAACCTTACTTTATCCGGACAACTGGGTGATGTGATGAAGGAATCTGCCGTTGCCGCTTTGTCTTATCTTAAAGCCAATGCGGACCGTCTGGGAATTGATTACAGGATTTTCAATCACTACGATCTCCATGTGCATGTGCCGGCAGGCGCCGTTCCGAAAGACGGCCCTTCGGCGGGTGTAACGATGGTGACCTCCATGGCTTCTATTTTTACGCAGCGCCGTGTGAAACCGTACATTGCCATGACGGGTGAAATAACCCTGAGAGGAAAAGTGCTGCCGGTTGGCGGTGTAAAGGAAAAAATACTTGCGGCTCGTCGTGCGGGTGTCAGGGAAATTATCCTTTGCGTTAAAAACCGTAAAGATGTGGAGGAAGTGCCAGCAAATTATATCAAAGATCTTTCATTCCATTATGTAGATCAGATTGATGAAGTGCTGGGCATTGCGCTTTTACCCGAAAAAGTCAGAAATGCAACCAATTTCATTTTTCCAGATGAAAAGAAGGAGAAAGAAGAAAGCGGATTTGTTCCGCTGGGCGTCTGACCGGAGTGCTGGTAAATAAAGTTTTCGAATATATTAAGCAAAGGACGCCATCTGGCGTCTTTTTTGCTTAAGGGTTTTATTCTTTAATCTCGTCAGTAATTACAACCTATCATTTTTTCAAATGTCATTACCGCAGCTTTCACCCGAACTACTGGACCAGCGTCCTGAACTTTTGCCCGAACACCGGAAACTACTTGCATTGCCGGAAAAAATCATTCAGTTTGGAACCGGCGTTTTACTGCGCGGACTTCCCGATTATTTCGTCAACAAAGCTAATCAGCAAGGGATTTTCAATGGGCGGATCGTCGTTGTAAAATCAACAAATCAGGGCGGCACGGATGCATTTGAAACACAAAAAAGCCTTTTTTCACACGTCATACGAGGAATTGAAAGCGGTCGTAATGTAGATGAATTTATAATAAACAGTTCCATCAGCAGAACATTGGCGGCAAATGGCAACTGGGCGGAAATTCTGGAATGCGCAAAAAATCCGGAGCTGAAGATAGTTTTTTCAAATACTACGGAAGTCGGGATTCAGTTAACAGAAGATGATATTTTCGCTTTGCCGCCGGCATCTTTTCCCGGAAAACTGACAGCTTATTTATATGAACGCTACAAATTTTTTGCAGGCGCTCCGGATGCAGGAATGGTGATTGTTCCTACGGAACTGATTGTTGATAATGGCCTGAAACTACGCTCAATCGTTCTGGAACTTGCCAGAAGGCATCATCTGGAAGAAACATTTATTCAATGGCTGGAAAACCATAATCATTTCTGCAGTTCACTGGTTGACAGAATCGTTCCGGGCAAGCCTGATTCTGAAACAATCAATACCTTGTCGCAAAAACAGGATTTTACCGACGAACTGCAGATTGTTTCCGAAGTTTACCGTTTATGGGCCATTGAAGGCGATGCGCAGGTACGCTCGGTACTGAGTTTTGCAGATGCGGACGAAGGCATTATTATTGAACCGGATATTAATCTTTACCGTGAGCTGAAACTGCGTTTGCTGAACGGAACGCATACGCTTTCTTCGGGAATGAATTTTTTACACGGGCACGATACGGTAAGTGAAAGCATGACGGATCCGGAAACGTCTGCTTACGTCTCCAGCCTGATGCTGAACGAACTGGCGCCTGCAATCCCCTATGAACTGGATCTGAACCGCGCGCTGGAATTTGGAAATCAGGTGCTCGACAGGTTCAGAAATCCGTTTATCCGACATCAGCTTATTGATATTACGGTTCAGTATACGGCCAAAATGAAAATGCGCAATATTCCGACTTTACTTCATCATTACAAAAAATCCGAAAAGGCGCCGCAGCTTTTTGCCAAAGGGTTTGCCGCTTATCTCAAATTCATGAAGCCTGTCCTCCATAAAGAAGGCAGTTATTTTGGTGATCGTGACGGAAAGCTATATCTTATCCGCTGTGACTCGGCTCCTTATTTTGATGAAAAATGGAAGAATGCAGCTTCGCCGGTTGATCTTGCACAGCAGGTTTTAAGCGATACTTCGCTCTGGGATACGGATCTTACGTTACTGCCGGGATTTGCAGATGCGGTAAAAGAAAATATGACGGAAACCGTAGAAGAAATCAAAATAACCGGTTTTGATCAGGAAATGACCGAATAATGGATTACTCGCGTGTCCAGTACTTTATTCTCAGATACATTTCGGCGGAAGATACTTCATCCGAGCTGAAATAGATTTCCTCGGATTTTGTACGGATGAGTAAGTACGGACTTACCGTTTTATTGACAAACAGCTTGATATTGCGCCCGTCTGTAGTCCTGAAACTTCCTTTTGCATAATCTCCCGCTGCAAAACCGTTAGTCTTGATGGAAATTTTGGGAGTATCCTTAGCCAGATTCAATTCGGTAATCTGGCTTTTTTCTATTTTAAAGCCATACATACCTTGTATGACAAGATAGTCATCTGCAAGCTTGATTTCGCTGTTCCTGAAACTGGAAAAAAGCGTTGTTCCGGTTCCGATGGCAATCACAAGCAGGATTGCAATACCGACGTAAGTTCCTGCTTTCTGCCCTTTTGTACCGTGATAATAAACATTTCCGCGTGCAATCAGAAATGCATAAGCGATCAAAGGATACAGAATAATGAATGCACTTGCCCAGTTATGATTGAGGCGTGTCAGGATCAGAAATCCTGTTAAAAGTGAAATACCGAGAAACAGGTGAAATTTCTTGAAAAACCGGAGGTATGCAGCAACATCCATCTTTGCCCTGTCTGATTCGGACATGGTGTTGTAGCCGGACAAGATGTACTTTGCATTATTGACAGTAACGATACTGCCCAGTAAGATGAAGACCAGTGATAAAAAAATGGCGGTAACAAGCATTGACTTACAGCTTAAAATTCTGGATTCTGCAATCGGAACTTAAATTATAACCTACTGTTTCCAGCATAAAAGTTACATAATTTTCCGCTACCGCCACAAAAGATAGGCAAAAATCTGTTAGTTGAACTGGCAATATGGTTATATTTATAAAAATAGGCAATCATGATTATTCCGTTAAACATACCGGTACACGATTTTTTCGATGCAGTTATCAAATCCAATGCTTAGTGAAAGAGAGAATATCCGAATCAGCAAGTTCCTTAGCTTGATTCTTTGTCACAAACCAGAAGCGGCAGGGATAGAACTTGATGAAAATGGCTGGACGGATGTAAAGATATTGATCAAAAAGGTGAACAAGGCAAATCTGACTTTAAACCTTGAAATACTAAAACACATTGTTGAAACCAATTCAAAAAAGCGTTTTGCCTTCAATGAAACTTTTGACAGGATCAGAGCAAATCAGGGACATTCCATTAACGTTGATCTTGGTTATGAAGTCAAAAGCCCGCCGGAAGTTTTATTCCATGGAACAGCCGAGAAATTCAAAGCAAGTATTCTGCAAAAAGGTATTTTAAAGAGAGAAAGGCATCATGTCCATTTAAGCGCTGATATGGATACAGCTGTAAAAGTTGGCACAAGGCATGGAAAACCTTTTGTATTTGAAGTACTTGCAGGAAAAATGTTTTCAGACAAATAGAAATCGTATTTGTCTGAAAACGGAGTTTGGCTCACAGATCATGTTCCTGCAGAATACCTAAATATATTGCCTGAAAAGATATTCTGACCGTGAAATGAATAATTCGGCCAATATCAGTTACTGCTGCGGAATTCTTTTACCAATGCAATGCTTTCTGCAATTTTCTGCTCAATCCACGAATAGTTTGCTTCTGCAATAACGTCTTTCGGAAACAAATTGGAGCCAAGGCCCACGGCATACGCACCCGCTCCAAACCATTCACTGATGCTTTCACGCGTGGGCTGAACGCCGCCCGTAACCATGATCTTCACTTTCGGCATAGGTCCACGGATTGCTTTGATAAAAGCAGAACCCACCACATCGCCCGGAAAAAGCTTCACAACTACGGCACCTGCCTGCTGTGCATTGTAAATTTCAGTCAGTGTGGACACGCCCGGAATCCATGGGATATTGGCGACGGCACAGGCACGGCCAACTTCCGGGTTCAGGCAAGGTGTAACGATGAAATCAGCTCCGGCTTCAATGAACTTCTGTGCTGTTTCCACGTCATAAATCGTCCCGATTCCCATGGCAAGTCCCGGCAGGCTTTCTTTCGTGTA
Source organism: Dyadobacter sediminis (assembly GCF_005860765.1). Classification (GTDB taxonomy): domain Bacteria; phylum Bacteroidota; class Bacteroidia; order Cytophagales; family Spirosomataceae; genus Dyadobacter; species Dyadobacter sediminis. Next base: position 293,066 of record NZ_VCEI01000030.1, read on the forward strand.
AGCGACCAGCTCAGTAAAAACATGATATGCATTGTCGCCGCGGTTTGTAAATTCAAACGCCCTTGCGCCGCCGCGGTAACTTGCATTGATTACTTCTTTGGCAATTTCAATGTCAGCATGATAAAACAGCGGCAAAATCCCGACTTCATTCAAAAGTATCAATATGGTATCCTTGTCCATGCGCTTGTCTTCTGGTTAATTTCTTGTTTATAAGTACATTCCCGATTACCGCCGGATTCTGCCGGAAGTTTCGCCTTGTCGGATTGCTTCCACTTCCGCAACGGTCGAGATCAGCGCGTCGCCTTCTATCGTATGTTTCAAGGCAGAAGCCGCTACGCCGAATTCCAGTGCTTTCTGCTGATCATCAAAGGAAATAAGGCCATGAATAAGACCGGCAATAAAAGCATCGCCGCCTCCTACCCTGTCGATAATCGGATTGATTTCAATGTCCGAGGTTTCAAGCAGTTCGGTTCCGCTCCACATGTAAGCCCGCAAAAGGTTGTGTGAAGCACTTAAAGACGTTCTTTTTGTGTCTACAACCATACTTACCTGCGGATAAGCCTTTTGTAAATTGACGCTGGATTCTGTAAAATCGTTTCCTCCAATGCCGAATATCTCTTTTATATTTTCACTGTTTGCGATCACAATATCTGTTCCGGCAGTCAGTTCAGGCAGAATTTCAGAGGGATTTTTGCCGTATTTCCATAAATTGGCGCGGTAAAAAATATCACCTGAAACCGTTATTCCGTACTTTCTGGCTGCTTTGATACCGTCCAGAAGCGCGTCGGCAGCTCCTTGCGACAATGCAGGCGTGATGCCGGCCCAGTGAAACCATTTGGCATCCTTCAGAATAGAATCCCAGTCAATTTCCTTCGGATCGATTTCGGCCAGTGAAGAATTGGCGCGGTCGTATACAATCTGGCTTCCGCGCATGGCAGCGCCGGTTTCCAGAAAATAAACCGCCATTCTGGGGCCTCCGTAAATGATGTGCGAAACGTCAACACCATGAAAATGAAGATACTGTGCTGCCGCCCGGCCAATCGGAGAATCCGGAAAACGCGTAACATGCGCCGTATGATGCCCCCAGTAAGCGAGAGCCGTGGAAACATTTGCTTCACCTCCGGCATAAGTAACATTAAGCTGGCGTGCTTGCTCGAAGCGGGAAAAACCAGGGGTGGAAAGCCGCATTAGGACTTCTCCAAAAGAAACGATCTGAGCCATATCCTGAGCTGTTGGCCGGGCAGATTAGAAATTTAACCCGTAACCTGAAAAATTGAATAATTGTAAAAGTAAACGTTTTATACCAAAAATAGCCCTCATTATTCATCAGGGCTATTTTTATGTATTTTTTAAAGCAAAAAACGGTTTCAGAATCCAAAATAATTGCGCGCATTATGATAGCAAATATCGTGAACAAGCTTTCCGAGCCATGGAATATCATTGGGCAGCTCGCCGTTTTCAACGTCATTTCCAATCAGGTTACAAAGAATGCGACGGAAATACTCGTGCCTTGGATAAGATAAAAAGCTGCGCGAATCCGTGAGCATTCCTACAAACCGGCTTAACAAACCCATATTGGAAAGTGCATTGATCTGGCGTTCCATACCATCTTTCTGGTCCAGAAACCACCAGCCGGAGCCAAACTGCATTTTTCCGGCAACAGATCCGTCGTTGTAATTTCCGGTCATGGCGGCAATTACTTCATTATCAGCCGGATTTAAGTTGTAAAGAATCGTTTTGGCAAGCTGATCCGTGGAATCCAGCTTGTTCAGAAATGCGGACAATGCCTCTGCCTGGCTGTAATCGCCGATGGAATCCCAGCCTGTATCCGGGCCCAGTTCCCGGAGCATGCGCGCATTGTTGTTCCGGAGTGCGCCGAGGTGAAATTGCTGTGTCCATGATTTTTCATGATCCAGCTTTGCAAGATCGTAAAGCAAAACAGACTTGAAAGCGTTCCGTTGCGCTTCGGTAGCAAGTTCGCCTTTTACAGTTGTGTTGAAAGCCTGCTTTGCCGCTTCATCATCAAAATCTGCATAAATATGGTTCAGCCCGTGATCCGAAAGCTTGCCGCCCAAGGAAGCAAAAAAATCATGTCGGCTGTGCAAGGCATTCAGCAGACTTTCGTAGGAATCAATTTTTCCGGTTCCCGCAGCGTTTTCCAGTTTTGCGAGATATTCCCGGAATGCATCCGGCGAATCAATCAGCAGCATGGCTTTGTCCGGCCTGAAAGTAGGAAGCACTTTGATGTTGAAACCGCTGCCGCTGATTTGCTGATGATATGCAAGCGAATCCGTCGGATCGTCCGTGGTACAGATCACTTTTACATTCATCTTCTCAAGCAGGCTTTTTACGGCATAGTCAGGCTGTTTCAGTTTGGCCGAACATTCCTCATAAATTTCTCTGGCGGTATCTTTATTTAGAAGAATATCAATGCCGAAGTAACGCAGCAATTCCAGATGTGTCCAGTGATACAGCGGGTTGCGCATCGTGTAAGGCACGGTTGCAGCCCATTGTTCAAACTTTTCCCAGTCACTTGCATTTCCGGTACAATACTTTTCGTTCACGCCATTGGCCCGCATTGCACGCCATTTGTAATGATCGCCATATAGCCAGATCTGCGTCAGGTTCTCAAATTGCCTGTTTTCGGCGATCTGGTCCGGCGGAAGATGACAGTGGTAATCAATGATCGGCATTTCCTTTGCAAAATCATGATAAAGCATACGCGCCGTTTCTGAACGCAAAAGAAAATCGTCGGTAATAAAGGTTTTTTGTACGGCTGTGCCTATCGTTTCCATAATGCAGAACTACACTGATTTGATGTTTATAACCCGCTTCTTTCTATTGCATATTCCAGCCCGCGCAATTCCGCGAGTCCGCGCAGCCGCCCGATCGCAGTATATCCGGGGTTTGTTCTTTTGGTTGCAGAAAGGTCATCGAGCATGCGGTGCCCGTGATCCGGCCGGAACGGCATTCTTAAATCCGATCTTCCTTCGGCTGTTCTCTTCTTTTGTTCCGCCAGCAATGCTTTCATGACACTGTACATATCCACGTCGCCATCCAGATGATCCGCTTCGTAAAAACTTCCGTCGTGTTCTCTTTTGGTTGCGCGCAGATGAATAAAATGAATACGGTTTCCAAGCCGGTTAACCATTCCGCTCAGGTCATTGTCGGGCCGTACGCCATAAGACCCTGTGCAGAAACATATTCCGTTTGCGGTATGGTCAAAAGCTTCCAGTAAAAGCATGGCGTCATTTTCCGTACTGACGACGCGCGGAAGTCCCAGAATTGCATACGGAGGATCATCCGGGTGAATGGCAAGACGGATACCGGCTTCCGCAGCCACAGGCGCAATGGCCTGAATAAACTGGTACAAATGCGTACGCAGTTCCAGATCGCCTACATTCCGGTACGTATCCAGCACTTTTCTGAATTCTTCAATTGTAAAACTTTCTTCCGAACCCGGCAGTCCGGCAATGATATTTCTGACAAGCTTATTGACATGTTCCTCCGTCGCGTTATCCAGCCAGCTTTTTGCTTTTTGCTTCTGCTCGGAAGTATATAAATGCTCGGCTTCCGGCCTTTTTAAAAGATACAGGTCAAAAGCTGCAAACTGCGCGGCATCAAACCTTAAACCTGTGGAGCCGTCTTTCATGGGCGCGTCAAGATCCGTTCTTGTCCAGTCGAGCACGGGCATAAAGTTATAACAAACTGTATCAATGCCGCATTCGCCCAGATTGCGCAATGTCTGCTGGTAATTCAGAATGTAATTTTCATAATCCCCGGTTCTTGTCTTGATGGCTTCATGAACCGGAACGCTTTCCACCACAGACCATGTAAGTCCGGCCTGCTCAATAAGGGCTTTGCGTGTCAGGATTTCTGTTTTTTCCCAGATTTCTCCGTTAGGAATGTGATGCAATGCCGTTACAATTCCTATTGCGCCGGCCTGACGGATATCTTGTAACGAAACGGGATCGTTCGGCCCGAACCAGCGCCATGTTTGTTCTAGTGCCATATTTTTGCTTTTAGCGATTAGCCGTTAGCGATTAGCTGTTAGCTTTTGGCAATCGCTTTTATATCAGAATTATTAAGCTATAAATTCAGTAGTTAAAGTCTGTTAAGAGCTAATAATTAACTACTAGTAGTTTAAAAGTTAATAGCTAATAGCCAATAGCTAATAGCTAACAGCTCTACGCCACCAGCCTGTGCTCCGGAACGCGTTCGCGCAGTACTTTCAGGGCCCGGCTCATTTGCGTTTCCACCGTTTTGACTGAAATTTCCAGTTTTTCTGCAATATCGCGGTAACGAAGCCCTTCTTCGCGGCTCAGCCTGAAAATAATCTGGCACTGACGGGGCAAAGCCTGGATGCAGCCTTCCACATGATCAAAAAACTCGTTGAACGAGAGTTCGTCAACAGGTGAAAAATGATCTGCATGCATGGTGTTCCATTGTACTGAATCCAGCGACTCGCGTTCATGCTGCCGGTGAATCCGGAGCTTCAGATAATCCAGCGCCTGATTGCGTACCGCCCTGTAAATGTAAGCTTGGAAAGAGGTATGAACTTCAATCTGCTCCCGATTTTTCCAGAGTTTTACAAATACATCCGAAACAACTTCCTCCGCAATTTCACGGGTGACTACAACGCGCATGGCATAGTTACAAAGCGATCTGTAATGATTGGTAAACAACTCACGAAAAGCATTGTAATCTCCGGATGTTACGACCTTGCCAAACAAATTTTCCATGATGTTTTTCTGGGAGTAAACAGGCGGCAATGAGCTGGTAAAAGATGTTGCTTCCATTAAGATGGGGATGAGTTAATTATAGAAAATTTCCTGGAAATGTAGTGGTGAAAGCCGTAGTAATTGCGTCCATATTGAATCTAGTTTAAACATAGATTCGTTGATTCACAAAAATTAATCTTGAAAAAAAGCTATAAATTTACGCAACCGTTCCCGGAACCGTTCCCGTTTCGCAGTTTTTCCCGGAACATCGAAGATTGTAAAGTAATTTGTGCAACAACAGTTCCGGTTTCATTTTCATAAGTAAAAAGGCAAATTTGCAATATTCCAATAACAGCAGATGAAAAAGGTCTCCATTACAATCAAAGAAATTGCAAAGCAGCTTCATGTCAGCAAATCCACAGTCTCGCGTGCGCTTCGGGATAGCAGTGAAATCAGTGAAAATACCAAAAAAAAGGTGATCGAGCTGGCAGAAAAACTTCATTACTATCCAAATCCGATTGCCATAAGCCTGCTCAAAAACCGCACGCAGACTATCGGTGTCATCGTGCCGGATATTGCAAACCGTTTTTACTCATCTGCAATCGGCGGCGTGGAGGACATTGCTTACAGCCGTGGCTATCATACGATGATTTACCAAAGTCACGAATTGCTGGAACGGGAACTTGCTGCATCCCGGCACATTGCCTCCCGCCGTGTGGACGGACTGGTCGTTGCCATTTCCAGCCAGTCCGAGAACATTGATCATTTTGTGCATTTGCAGGAACAAGGAATTCCGGTAGTGTTTTTTGACCGCGTAAGCGATGCCATGCAAACGCATAAAGTCCGTGTAGATGATTACAAAGGTGCTTTTGAGGCCACCAGCCACCTTATTGAAAGAGGCTGCAGACGCATTGCGCACATTGCCGGGCCCAGGCCCGTTTCCATTACGCGTTTCAGGCTGGAAGGCTACAAGGATGCGCTTAAGAAATACGGCATCGCATTTCAGGAAGAATGGGTATTGCATAGTGAAATTACGCAGGCGGGCGGCACGGAACGGACGTATCAGTTAATGGCTTTGCGTGAAAGGCCGGATGCAATTTTCGGGGCCAGCGACCGGATTACAATGGGCATTCACTGGGCATTGCGCCAGCTTGGCTACCGCATGCCCGACGATGTTGCCGTTGTGGGTTTCTGCGATCTGGCCATGTCTTCACTGCTCGATCCTCCGGTAAGCTCGGTGACGCAGCCTTCTTTCGAAATGGGCCAACAGGCTACTTCCCTTTTGCTGGATCTGATCGAAAGCAAAAGTACCCCGGCTGCTTTCGAAACCAGGGTACTTCAGTCTAATCTTGTTATCAACAAATCTTCTTTAAAAGATATTGTTTCGTAAATATTGCCGGGTGAGTTACCCGGTAATCGTTTTCAGTTTTCTTTCAAATTCAGACAGGATCTTCTCTTTCATCTGCACTTTGCGTTTCTGGATATTGATCCTTCCGGCGGCTTGTTTGTCCTGTTCCGGATCGCCGGTTGCTGTTCGGTCAAATTCAAGAATGGCAAACTCCAGATCGCTTTTTTCACGTTTGGCCAGCCATTCCAGCTCGCGGTATTTTGTTCTGAGCTGTTCTTCCGGGCTTTTCAGTTCAAATGCCGGATATTTTCTGCTGATTACGCGGGCAAGGTAACTTAGTTCGAAAATCTTGTCGCAAACCATCCGGAAACGCTCGGCAAGTTCCTTGTCTGCCATTTTGAATGGTATCTTGATTTCCTTCCATTTGCTCAGCAATACTTTTGCTTCCTGCGAAGCTTCCACAATGTCCGGCTGTCGCAAAAGATGTTCGGCTTGCTGAAGCAGTTTCTGCTGTTCAAGGATACGCGGATCAACGCGCACTTTTGGTTCAATGCCTTTGGCAAGGTTATACTTATCGTAAAACAGTTTCAGGAAATGCCGGTATGCTTTGTTTACCTTGAAAAAACGTTTCGGAGGCACTTCACCGACATTGTTCCATGCATTGCGTATTTCTCTGGCTTTCTGGTATGCATCATCCAGATCGCGTGAATAGCTCAGTGTCTTGGTTATTTTGATCAGCTTTTCATATTCTTCGATACGATGCTGGTTTATTTTGTTCTGTTCATCGAAATAATCGCGGCGGCGCTGGAAAAAATCGTCCAGGATTTGCTGAAAAGTAGTTTCTACTTCTTCCTGATATTCTTTTTCGACCGGGCCCGTGCGGATCCATTTCGCTTTTATTTCCTGTATCTGGTCCGTTGCAACGGTATAATCCTGAATGGCTGCCGCCACTTTCACATCTTCAATCAGCGCCCGTTTGATTTCCAGGTTTTTCAGCTGATTGACTTCTATCAAGCTTTTCAGGTATTCTTCTTTTTCTTCCAGCCGGCGCAGCAGAGGCACAAAATCCCCGAGTGCATCAAAGCCGGTCAGCTTACGTTGCAGCTGGATCAGTTTGGTCAGATAAGAACCTTTGTTAAGAGCCTCATCAATTTCCTGTTCCAGTTGTTCCACTTTGTTCAGAACAATGTTAAAGCGATTTTTGAAATAATCGATCGCTTCCTGCTCTGTTCTCTTTACTTCTCCAATTTGCCGGTCGGGGAAATTCAAATACCCCTTTAAAAATACCTTGCTGTCTTTAACGTAGCCGTATTCATCATTCAATGTGGCATTTTCCATTCTTTCAATTTTTTATCTGCTAAGTGTAGGGATATATAACGATATTTGTTACGCACAAATTAACTAAAAAATGAGTAACGAAACCATTATTTTCTCAATGTCGGGGGTTAACAAAATCATTCCTCCCAACCGGCATATTATCAAGAACATCTATTTATCCTTTTTTTATGGTGCAAAAATCGGGGTTCTAGGTTTGAATGGCTCAGGTAAATCGACGCTTTTACGCGTTATTGCCGGCATTGACAAGGATATTCAGGGGGAAGTTGTATTCTCGCCCGGCTACTCGGTAGGCATGCTGGAACAGGAACCCAAGCTGGATCCTTCCAAAACGGTACGGGAAGTAGTGGAAGAAGGCGTTCAGGAAATTGTGAATCTTTTAAAAGAATTTGATCAAATAAACGAAGCGTTCGGGGAAGAGGATGCCGACTTTGATAAATTGCTTGAACGTCAGGGGGAAGTGCAGGAAAAGCTGGATTCCGCTGACGCATGGAATCTGGACAACCGCCTGGAAGTAGCCATGGACGCGCTTCGCTGCCCGCCGTCGGATGCGCTGGTTTCAACCTTGTCGGGCGGTGAAAAGAGAAGGGTTGCATTGTGCCGGCTGCTTTTGCGCCAGCCCGATGTACTGCTTCTGGATGAGCCTACAAACCACCTGGATGCCGAGTCGGTACTCTGGCTGGAAGAACATTTGAGACAATATAAAGGAACGGTTATAGCCGTTACGCACGACCGTTACTTTCTGGATAATGTCGCTGGCTGGATCCTGGAACTGGACCGGGGCGAAGGCATTCCATGGAAAGGAAACTATACTTCATGGCTGGAACAGAAACAGGAACGTCTGAAAAAAGAAGAAAAAACAGAGTCCAAACGCCAGAAAACACTTGCACGCGAACTGGAATGGGTGCGTATGGGCACGAAAGGCAGACAGGCAAAATCCAAGGCACGCCTCGGCGCTTACGAGCGGCTTTTGGGTGAAGAAGCAAGAGAGAAAGAGGAAAAACTGGAAATATTCATCCCGGCCGGCCCGCGACTTGGCAGCAAGGTTATTGAAGCGCATAACGTTTCCATGGGATTCGGGGACCGGCTTTTATACGAAAATCTGAGTTTTGCCCTGCCGCCCAACGGCATTGTCGGAATTATTGGTCCGAACGGAGCGGGAAAAACAACGCTATTTAAACTGATAACCGGACAGCTCAAACCGCTTACAGGTCATTTTGACGTAGGTGAAACAGTGGAACTGGCTTATGTGGATCAGGAACATGACAACCTTGATCCGGTCAAAACCGTTTACCAAAGCATTGCGGACGGTAATGACTGGATCATGATCGGCGGAAAGCAATCCAATGCAAGGGCTTATGTAAGCCGGTTTAACTTCGGCGGCGGAGATCAGGAGAAAAAAGTAGGAACGCTTTCGGGCGGAGAACGCAACCGCGTGCATCTGGCCATGACGCTGAAAGAAGGCGGCAATCTGCTTTTACTGGATGAGCCGACAAATGATCTGGATATAAATACTTTGCGTGCTTTGGAAGAAGGCCTTGAAAACTTTGCCGGATGTGCCGTGATTATTTCCCACGACCGCTGGTTTCTGGACCGCGTAGCTACGCATATCCTGGCGTTTGAAGGCGATTCGCAGGTTTACTGGTTTGAAGGCAACTTTTCGGAATACGAAGAAAACCGCCGGAAAAGACTTGGAACGGATGCAACTCCGAAAAGAATCAAGTACAAAAAACTGGCATAAGCCGTTAAAAGAACTTTTTGTCAAATGCGCCTGTATATGCATACAGGCGCATTTGGTTTTTTATACCTTTATTTTTCTTTATACAGCCCTGACAATATTAAAAGCGGGTACCGCGTAATTTGCCTAAAGGTCAATTCTTGCTAACTTTCGCCCGGAAACAGCTAAATATTATAAATGGGTCAGATTTCATCTTTGCATAAAATACATTTCATTTCTATTGGCGGCAGCGTCATGCATAATCTTGCCATTGAACTTCATCTGAAAGGGTTTCTGGTCAGCGGCTCGGATGATGAAATTTATGAGCCTTCTGCCAGCCGTCTTGCCAAATATGACCTTCTTCCGGCCATTACCGGATGGTTTCCTGAAAAAATAACGGCCGATCTGGAAGCCGTAATCCTTGGAATGCATGCACGCCAGGATAATCCGGAACTTGCAAAGGCCAGAGAACTTGGCATCAAAGTGTATTCTTACCCGGAATATATTTTTGAACAAAGCCAGCATAAACAGCGCGTGGTGATAGCCGGAAGTCATGGAAAAACGACAATTACTTCCATGATCCTTCACGTACTGAACTACAACAACCGTGTTTTTAATTATCTGGTAGGCGCTCAGATCGAAGGATTTGACAACATGGTGAAACTATCGGAAAATGCACCTTTGATCGTGATTGAAGGCGACGAGTATTTTACTTCTCCGCTGGACCCGACGCCGAAATTCATGCATTACCAGCCGCATATCGCACTCATCAGCGGCATTGCATGGGATCATTACAATGTCTTCCCAACGTGGGAATCCTACGTGAAGCAGTTTGAACTGCTGGCCGATTCGCTGCCGAAAGCAGGCGCAATTATTTTTGATGAAACAGACGATATGCTGGACGTAATCGGACGGAAAGAACGGCCGGATGTAGTCAGTACTGCTTACCATGCGCACCCTTACAAAGTGGTTGACGGCAAGACAATTCTTGTCACAGCCGAAGTTGGTGAAGTGCCGGTTCTTGTTTTCGGGAACCATAATATGAAAAACATCAGCGGTGCGCGGGCCGTTTGCGAACGTCTTGGCATTACGGATGAGGAATTCTATTCGGCTATACAAACTTTCAAAGGTGCTTCCAAAAGGCTGGAACTGCTTGGCAGTAAAGCTACCGTAAATATATACCGCGACTTTGCACACGCACCTTCCAAAGTGGAGGCGACAACGGCTGCATTGAAAGAACAGTTTCCGGAACGTACTTTGATCGCCTGTGCAGAGCTGCATACTTTCAGTAGCCTGAACAAGACATTTTTAAAACAATACCGCCGAAAACTGAATGCCGCCGATGTTGCCGTTGTTTATTACAATCCTCAGACGCTGGAACACAAACGGCTTGAACCCATTACCGAAGAAGAAATCCGGACAGCTTTTAAAAGAGATGACCTGAAAGTATTTACAGATTCGGCAGCATTGACCGATTTTCTTAAATCTCTGAAATGGGAAAATACCAACCTGCTGCTGATGAGTTCCGGCACATTCGGTGATACAGACCTGAAAAAACTGTCTGAAGAAATTCTTGTATTCTGATATATGCCCTGTATTCCATTTCAAACAAGCATTTCATGCAATCTATCGTAGTATATTGTGGTTCAAACCACGGAAACAAGCCTGTGTATGCAGAATCGGCGTATGCACTTGGTGAAGAACTTGCCAGAAGAAATATAAAACTTGTTTACGGCGGCGGAAACATGGGCCTGATGGGACGTGTTGCGGACGGTGCCATGGACAACAATGGCTCGGTTACAGGCATTATACCTAATTTTCTGGCTAAGCTGGAAGTAGCACACAAAACCCTGACGGAGCTTCATTTTGTGGATACGATGCATGAACGCAAAGCCAAGATGGTTTCTTTGTCCGACGGCGTCATTGCGCTTCCGGGCGGGTACGGGACGTTTGATGAACTGTTCGAAATTCTTACCTGGTCGCAGCTGCGTATTTTCAATGGCCCGGTCGGCTTGCTGAATATTAACGGCTATTACGATCTGCTGCTTCTGCAACTGGAAAAAATGGTTGAAGAAGGATTTTTGCACATAGCAAACCGTGATCTTCTGGTTGTAGCTGCTGACCCGATTACACTGCTGGAAAAGATGGATGCATTCCGACTTGCAAATCCGGAAAATAAGCCGTTGGATAACTCGTTATACATAGACAATAACTAATTGACGAAGCGTTGACAGTTGCTTTTACCACACTAACCTATCCTTCCAAAGCAATGCGTATTTCCTTATTTTTAACTTGTATGTTTCTCCTTTCTGCACGCGTATATGCGCAGCCTGAAAATCTGGGAAAAACGGTAAATACGGAATTTAATGAAATAAGCCCGATTATTTCTCCGGACGGAAAAACGATCTATTTTTCAAGGATCAGCCATCCGCAGAATACGCATGGGGCCAAAGGAAGCCAGGATATCTGGTTTTCGGAACTTAAAAACGACAAATGGACTCCGGCCCGCCGCCTTCCGCCTCCGCTCAACAAAGAGGATTACAACAGTCTTTACAGCATTACGCCGGATGGAAATACGCTGTTGCTCAAAGGTGCGTACAAGAACGGAGTTTATGAAACCCGAGGGTTTTCGACGAGCAAAAAAACGTCGCGCGGCTGGGGTGCGCCTAACAAACTGGACATTCCGGGCTATTCCAAAATCAGCAAAGGCCAGTTTGACTGCGGGTACCTTTCAACCGATGGAAAAGTATTGGTGATGTCATTCAGTGAAAAAAAGAACAGCAAGGTCGATGATATGTATGTAAGTTTCAAACAAAAAGACGGAACATGGACAAAGCCGCTGAACCTAGGCCCGGAAATCAATACCGAAGAATTTACCGAAACAACGCCTTTTCTAGCGCCGGACGGCGTAACCATATATTTTTCAAGCGACCGTAAAGGCGGATTGGGAAGCAATGACATCTATTTCAGCAAGCGGATTGATAAAACATGGAAAAGATGGAGCAAGCCCGTTAATCTCGGCCCGGCCATTAATTCGGATGGGTATGACGCTTATTACACGATTTCTGCACTGGGCGATTATGCTTACATGACTTCGTTTAAAGAAACCGAGGGAAAAGGCGATGTTGTGCGTTACAATCTCAGCCCGAAACCTGCTGCGGAAGATTCTGCCGAAGCGCCGATTGCCAACATCCCGACTGCTGATCCCGTTGTGATGGTCAGTGGAAAAGTGATCAACTCCAAAACAGGAAAGCCGGTTGAAGCAACTATTATTTATGAGAACCTGGCAGACGGCGAAGAAGTAGGAACCGCTACAACCAACCCGGCCACCGGAGAATACAAAATCGTATTGCCATATGGCCAAAAATACAGCTGGCGGGCCGTTGCACCCGATTTTATCGCAGAAGGAGAAAATATAGACCTGACGGACTCAACAAACAACGGGGAAAAAGGATTTAAGGAAATTGCAAACAAATCGCTGAAACTGATCCCGATTGAAGAAGGCCAGATTGTAAGACTTAATAATATTTTCTTTGCAACGGGAAAATCCACCTTAAACAGCGAGTCATTTCCCGAACTGAACCGTATTGCGCTTTCCATGACAGAAAATAAAACGCTGACCATTGAGCTGGGCGGCCATACGGATAATACCGGTAGTGACGAATTCAACCTGAAACTTTCTCAGGACCGCGCAGACTCTGTAAGGGAATATCTGATTGGCAAAGGCATTGAACCCGACCGTGTGGCCAGCAAAGGTTATGGCGAAACAGTTCCGGTGGCTAAAAATGACACTCCGGAAGGCCAGCAGCGCAACCGTCGTGTGGAATTCAAGATTCTGAAGAAATGATGCAGGTAAATACCGATCAATGATGATCAGATCTTTCAGTAACTTGAAATCAAAAGCGGGGAAACCTCAGTAAATAATAATTATAAACAGGAAAACGGCAAGCCAGAGCGCGCCGGTAAAATGCCAGTAACGCGTCAGCAGCTGGATACGCAGCCGGTTGGGAGGATTTACGCTGTAAACAAACGAATCTACATAAGATCTGTTTTTAACGGCTTTACGGAACAAGTGAAGCAAATAAATTACACCCGCTGCAATGTGAATAAGGTGCAATCCCGTAAGCAGATATATAAACCCGACAGACGTATTGGCGTTGTTAAAAACACCTGAATTGATCATTTCCGCCCAGCCGCTGGCCTGTAATAAAATAAACGTAACGCCTAAAAGCAGCGTTACGCCCAGGAAAACGCGGTAATGCAGAAAACGCTCGTTTACAAAGGCCAGATTGGCTTCATGCAACGTAATACTGCTGAATAAAATCACCAGCGTACTCAACCAGAACATATCGGGAAGTACAACCAAATGACCGATTTCCTTGTGCATGCGGACAAGGAAAATAATGAAAATAGAAGTAAACAGAAGTGAGCTGCCCGCAACGCCCAGCCAAAGCATGAAGCCAAGAGGCTCACGCCGCTTTGTAAAAGGATTTTCCTTTAATTTAGTTGTAGGTTTTAAGCTCATTTTATTATTTCAGTTTTTAAGCAAGTTTAAACGACCGGCCATAATTATAATTTTGTTCTGCTTTCATCTGGCCGAATCGTCAATTTCAACTTAGAAAACCTTGCCAGACTTTAAATTTACTAAAATGTTTTTTTAAATCTTTTTCATTCTCAAAAATCCCATAAAGTGTTGAACCGGAGCCGCTCATAGCCGCGTATGCTGCACCGGATTCATATAAATCGTCCTTGATTTTTTGTAAAAGAGGATATTTCGGGAAAAGTGTTGCTTCAAAATCATTTTTAACCTGATCTTTCCATTTTGACACGGGCTGTTGCAATACATTACGTAAATCTGAACGGCCGGGTTGCGGATTTATTCCTGCATAGGCTTCAATGGTTGAAATATGTATGCCCGGATTTACCAGCACAATCCATTTTCCCCGCAGTTTCAGATCAATTTCCTCAAACCGGTCCCCTTTCTCAAAACAATATGCCGGTTTGTCAAGAATGAAAAAAGCACAATCGCTTCCCAATCTACGTGCGTAGTCCAGTTGTTTTTCAAAAGAAATTCTCAGGTTAAACTGCTGATTCAAAGCTTTAATGGCGAAAGCGGCATCCGACGAACCGCCGCCCAGCCCTGCGCCGATGGGAACGGCCTTAAGCAAATGCATCTGAACGGGCGGTAATGCATAATCTGCTGCAAGCATATGATATGCCTGCACACAAAGATTATCCGCATTGTTTCCGGGAATGGCAATTCCATCAGACTGGAAATCAAATTGCCCGGCTGCTGTAATTTCCAGCGCATCCGACCATCCGACCGGATAAAAGCATGATTCAATATTATGGTAACCGTCCGGTCTTTTCTCAACAATGTTCAGGCCAATGTTGATTTTGGCATTTGGAAATACAATCATTGCAGTCAAAATTTGACTGCAATTTAGAAGGTTTTGAATAAAACTACTGCTCCCAACGCCATTCCTGACCAATTACAAGTTCCTCTTTAAGCCCTTGCGAAATCAGGAAATCGCGTGTCTTCTGATCTGACAGCTTTTTAACAGCGAGCTTGTCCGTATTGGAAAGCGCATACAGATACATGGAAGCAATCCGGACCGTATTTTCAAACTGCTCCTTGTTCACCAGACTGAAATCATCACAATCTGCATGATAACACTGAAGAACTTCGGGGTCAAGATGTCCCGACAAACCGGCAATGGGAACGCCTTCCAGCATAAAGGGCTGATGGTCACTATGAAGCCCGGCACGGTTTGCTGCTTCATTTTTATAACTCTGATCAACCTGATGAATGGCATTGCCGACCGTTGTAAAAAATTCGTTCATTTCCGTTCTTCCAAAAGCATTCACACCTTTCGGATCGTTGGTCATATCCAGGTTCATCATGTAACTTACCTTGTCTATTTCCCCTGATTTTTTCAGTTCATTCACAAAGTGCTTGGACCCAAGCAAGCCCTGCTCCTCGCCCATGAATAATACAAACTGGATCGTGCGTTCCGGTTTTACTTTCAAGGCCTTGAACGTTCTTGCAATATCCAGTACAGCGAAAGAACCGATTCCATTGTCAATAGCGCCTGTTGCCAGATCCCACGAATCCAGATGACCTCCGATAATGACTTTTTCATTTGATTTGCCTTTCAGCGTTGCAATTACATTCCTGGCTTTGATGGGCTTTGAAATATTATGCATATTGATATGCGCTTCCAGCGGGCCTTCTTCTTTCAGCCATTTTCTAAGCTCTGATCCGCTTTCGTTGGAAATACAAACAGCGGGAATAGAAATGATTGCGCCTGTAACAGAAGCGGTTCCGGTCAGCAGGATTTTGCCCGGGGCACCATTCACCATAATCACCCCGGTTGCTCCGTATTTGATAGCCAAGGCCGTTTTTTCGGACCTGTGCAGGTTCTTTTTATCCGTAACACCGACAAGATTAATATTGGCAAGTACTACTTTGCCTTTTACCATGTCCTTTGCGGCCTCGAAGTCTTCTTCCAGACCATTGCCGACATCCACGATTTCACCCTGAAGATCGGATTCTACCGGAGAATGCGCCAGTGAAACAACAGGAACTTCCCGGAAGTTATCGCTACTGCCGGGTGCAACGGCCAAAGTTACCGTATCGCGCATCCATGCCTCAACTTCAAAAGGCTGAAAAACGACATCTTTAAACCCGTAACTTTTAAGGAGCTTGAATGCATAATCTTCTGCGTGTTCTCCGTTCACACTTCCCGTCAGGCGGTGCCCGATGCTTTTGGTTGCTTCACCCAGTGTGGCGTAAGCTTTGCTGTTCTTTCTGACTTCGTTATCTATTTTTGAAAATTGCTTTTCCCAATTCTTATCACTGACACGGAACCCGGCGAACAAAACAATAAATCCACTAAATAAAAAGATTTGTACAACTTTTTTCATAATACCCGATCAAGGATGCGTGTTACTTACTAATTTTTGAAAACTACATGGAAGTTACTGCAAGATAAACACAAATTAGGTCCTAAAATGATTCCAGGGGTTTCAATGTATTAATTAAAATACAGAATTTTTTCTACAAGAAAATGGCAGTAGAAAAATAAACTAAAATTTAACAGATTTTGCAAAGTCAGTTAAGTGTAAATATTACACTTAACAATATTTTTTATGAAATTATTTAATCAATTTTGTACTTTTCAACACTTATATTTAAACAATTAAAGCATTTCAAAATGTATTTCCTTGGATTTGATTTAGGCAGTTCGTCAGTTAAAGCTTGTTTGATTCATGCAGATTCCGGCTCGGTCGTCGCTTCTGCCTTTTATCCTGAAAGGGAAATGACCATTTCTGCTCCGAAACCCGGATTTGCCGAACAGCAGCCGGAGCTATGGTGGGAAAATGCTTGCCTGGCATCACAGGCTGTCATGAGCAAATCTTCAGTTGATCCGAAAGAAGTCGGTGCAATCGGGATTTCTTATCAGATGCATGGCCTGGTTGTAGTTGATGAAAATATGAATGTACTGCGTCCTTCCATTATCTGGTGCGACAGCCGTGCAGTGGAAGTCGGCAACCAGGCTATGGAAGCATTGGGAGAAGAATATATTTTACCGCATTTGCTGAATTCACCGGGCAACTTTACGGCTTCCAAACTAGGATGGGTAAAGCAGAATGAACCGGAAGTGTATGCAAAAGTGCACAAGTTCATGCTTCCCGGCGATTACCTTGCAGCCCGAATGACAGGCGATGTTGTAACAACGCCGTCCGGACTTTCCGAAGGCATTTTCTGGGACTATATCAATAAAAGGCCGGCAGACTTCTTGTTCAGCCATTTCGGATTTGACCCGCAGATTCTACCGGAAGTAGTGCCTACGTTCAGTGAGCAAGGCTTTGTAACAGCAACTGCTGCCGCTGAACTTGGATTGCGTGCCGGAATACCCGTTACTTACAGAGCCGGAGACCAGCCAAACAATGCTTTTTCATTGAATGTTCTGGAACCGGGCGAAGTAGCTGCAACAGCCGGAACATCGGGTGTGGTTTACGGCGTAAGTGATCAGATCAAGTTTGATCCGAAATCCAGAGTCAATACTTTTTTACATGTAAATCCATTATCCGAAGCGGCCCGTTACGGTGTGTTGCTTTGTGTAAACGGTACCGGAAGCCTTAACGGATGGATGCGGAACACGTTACTAAGCGGAAACTTGTCTTACCCGGAAATTAATCATCTTGCAGCACAGTCACCGGTCGGCTCAGCGGGACTGCTTTGTCTTCCTTTCGGAAACGGCGCAGAGCGCATGCTGGAAAATCAGGATCCGGGCAGCAGCTTCAAAGGGCTGCATTTCAGCCGTCATGGATTAAGTCACTGGGCACGTGCTTCGCAGGAAGGCATTGTGTTTGCACTGTTTTATGGCATGGAAATCATGGAAACAGTCGGCGTTTCTCTGAAGCGTATACGCGCCGGAGAAGCAAATATGTTTTTAAGTCCGGTATTCCGGGAAACCTTTGCCAATATTTCGGGTGCAACGGTTGAGCTTTACAATACAGACGGCGCTCAGGGTGCCGCACGCGCAGCCGGTTTCGGGCTTGGATATTACAAAAACCGGAATGAAGCTTTTACAGGTTTATCGGCTGTCAAAACCATTGAACCGGATGCGATATTGCGGGAAACCACGAAGGAAGCATATGAAAACTGGAAACTTGCACTTGCAAAGAACCTGGCCTGAATGTTTTAGCTGTTAGCTATTAGCTGTTAGCTGATGGATAATAGCTAACAGCTTTTGTAAAGATAGATTTTGCGTACAAAGTCAAATATTAAGGCTAAGGACTTCAGTTGATTTTAAGCGATTGCTGCTTATTTTAAAATACATGAACTGTTGGTTTAAGCAACTTGTCAGAAGCATGCTATTTGGGTGATTTTCACATACAAGTGGCATGCTTCTGATCAGTTGCTTTTTTTATTCGGTTCAATGTTGATGCCACATCCGATCAGGCTCTCATTTCCTGATGCTCTCTGACAATTTCTTCAATTTTGAATGCCACAATTTCAGCTACTTTTACGGTCTGATCATCTTTGTTCTGGTACTGGCGATAGTTAAGACGACCTTCCACAGCAATCATTTTTCCCTTTTCAAGTAACGTTTCGCAGCGCTGCGCAAGCTGGCCCCAGGCTACAATGGAATGCCATGCCGTATTTTTTACTTCTTCCTTGTTTCTGTTGATGTAGGTTTCATTGGTAGCCAAAGAGAAAGTAGCCAGCTTTCCGCCTTCAAATTCCTTTACATTGATTTCACGGCCAACGTTTCCGATTAGTTTCACTGTGTTCATGTTTATAAAAGACTAATGATGAATGTTTGTTTTAACGCGTTCATTGTGAATCGACAATGCAAATGAAGCGGATTGCCGGAAAGTGATTCGGTTATTAACTGTTTACAGTCATATAAAAACATTTGCAGTCGTTTGCAAACGGAAACAGTGCTTTTGATTGCCCGAAACAGATGAATTTTACTATATTGCACGAAGAGTCGTTATATATACACACTGCTTGAATCTGTAAACGGATTCAAATTAAACCAGTACAGTGAATGAAGAATTGCCTGGAATGCGGGAAACCTCTGATGGGAAGGGTAGATAAAAAATTCTGCTCCGATATGTGCCGGAACAGCTACAACAACCGGCTGAATTCAGATTCCTACAATGTAATCCGTAACATGAACAATCAGCTGCGTAAAAACCGCAGGATTCTGGAAGAACTGTGCCCGGAAGAAAAATCCAAAACGACTAAAAGCATTCTTGTCAACAAAGGCTTTGACTTCAACCTTATAACCAGCGTCCGCCCTACCTTGAAAGGCAGTATCTATTATTTTGTTTACGATTATGGATACCTTGACCTCGAAAATGATTTTTATCTGATTGTAAAAGATAAACGATTGGATAAATAGATATTTGCAAAAAATTCAAATCCCGCACGAATGAAAAAAGTAAGTCTCAGCGATTCCGGCCCGAAAGTGTCCGAAGCAGTTTATGGTTTCTGGAGATGGACTGATGAAGGTGTTCAAACCACTTCTCAGATCGAAAAAACTGTTAATCTTTGCCTGGATCTGGGCATAAACACTTTTGATCACGCGGATGTTTACGGCGATTTTACCATTGAAGAACATTTTGGAAAAATTATCCAGAACAAATCTTTCAAACGGGACGATATTGTCCTCTTCAGCAAATGCGGGATAAGAAAAGCAAAAAACGGTTATCTGACTTATTACGATACTTCATATAATCACATCATCAACAGCATCAACGGTTCTTTACAAAGGCTCAAGACGGATTATGTGGATATTTTTCTGCTGCATCAAAGTGACTTTCTGACCGATCCTGAGGAAACTGCCGGGGCACTTGCAGAAATTGTAAAATCCGGAAAAGCCAAGCATATCGGCGTTGCCAATTTCACTGTTTTTCAGCACCAGCTGCTTGCATCCTATCTGAGGATTCCGATCGTGACCAATCACATCGAGCTGAACCTGATGAACACAACGGCGATTGAAGATGGGCGGATTGATTTTATCAAACAGAATTTCAGCAAACCGCTGGCTTGGGCGCCGCTTGCAGGAGGTAAAATTCTGAACGGTACCGATGAAAAAGTAGTAAGGCTGCGCGCCAAACTGGAAGAGGTCGGAACAAACTACAACGCAAACATAGAACAAACCGCTGTGGCCTGGCTGATGAAACTGGGCACTTTGCCGATTATCGGTTCACTTTCGGAATCCCGTATCAGAAATGCGGCAAGTGCATCCGAAATCAGGCTGAGCAATGAAGACTGGTATGAAATATATCATGCCGCCGGAAACAAAGTCTACTGATCATCTGTAAAGTCCGCTAGTTGACTAAACCTTGCAATTGTGCTTCGGCATGACTTTTTGAAACAGCGTATACAGCTTAAAATATTTCTTAAAGTTTATCCCAGGTTCAAATGGCAGTTATTGGTGAGCTTATCAAAAAAGCGATTGATTTTACGGGTATGATCATGAGCGATCCGGACCCTGTAAAAGCACAGAAAAAAGTACTTGAAAATCTGCTTGAAACCGCGCGGCTTACAGCGTTTGGCAAAGCTTATCATTTTACAGAAATTCTCGAAAGCGAAGATATCGTTGCTGCATTCCAAAGCAAAGTTCCCGTTCATGACTATGATAAAATGCATGCGGAATGGTGGCACTATTTGCTGGAAGGACATCAGAATGTAACCTGGCCCGGCGGACAGAATTATTTTGCACTCAGCAGCGGAACAACAAGCAACAGCAAGCACATTCCGGTAACAGATGCCATGCTCGAGTCGATCCGGAAAGCAGGAATCCAGGAAATTGCCAGCCTGAGCGCATTCAACCTGCCCGGCGATTTTTTTACCAAGCAAATCCTGATGCTGGGAAGCAGCACAAGCCTGATTGAGAAAGACGACCATAAAGAAGGCGAGATCAGCGGGATTTCCGCCAGTAACCTTCCGACCTGGTTTGGCGGAATTTACAAACCCGGCCGCGAAATCGCCGACATTCCCGATTGGGACGAACGTGTTAAGAGAATCGCTGAAGAAGCTCCGAAATGGGACATAGGCTGTATTTCGGGTATTCCGGCGTGGATAGAACTGATGTTGAAAGAAATCATCAGTTATCACAAGCTCAGCAACATCCATGAAATATGGCCGAGCCTGATGGTGTATACAACCGGAGGCGTGGCCTTCGAGCCTTACAAAAAAAGCCTTGAACAATTACTGGCGCATCCGCTTATCTACATTGACACGTACCTTGCATCCGAAGGCTTTATAGCCATACAAAAACGGCCGGACACAACTTCTATGGCCCTGTTTCCGGACAACGGGATCTTTTATGAATTTGTGCCTTTTGATGGCGACCATGTGGATGAGAACGGACTTGTAAAACCCGGCGCAAAGGTATTTTCACTGGCTGATGCGGAAGAAGACAAGGAATATGTTTTACTGATTTCTACGGTTTCAGGCGCATGGCGGTACATGATCGGCGATACCGTTACAATTACGGACAAGGCAAGAGCAGAAATAAAAATTACCGGCCGTACAAAGCACTTTCTGAATGTTGTAGGTTCGCAGCTTTCTGTAAATCAGATGAATGATGCTTTACGTGTACTTGAAAAAGAGTACGATACCGTCATGAAGGAATTCATTGTGGCCGCTGTTCACAGAAACGACGAGTACATACATAAATGGTACATAAGCTGCGATAAGTCACTCGATAAAGTGCAGGTTGCAGAAGCACTCGACAAAACTTTGAAAGAAAACAACAAAAATTACAACGTTGCAAGAACCAGAGCACTCAAAGGTGTAGAAGTTGAACTCGTACCTGAAGAAATTTTCTACAAATGGAGTGAAGAAACCAAAAAACTTGGAGGACAGGTAAAAATTCCTCGTGTCATGAAAGAAGAAGATTTTCTTGAATTTGCCGCCTTCGCAGAAAAAAATCTATAAGCTTTTTCCATTCTGGCCAGTTTCCAGCTTTAAAACCTGCTCCATAATATCGTCTGGCGAAAGATACAAACGGGCTATTTTCTGTTTGTATTTTTCTGACAGATTTGCATTGTTCAGTATAAAGTGCTTGGTTTCAAGAATGTATTTTCCAAGTCCGTGATTTACTGCATACGTATCTGCTGTTCGTTCGGCTTCGCGTACGTACTTTGAAGAAAGCAGATAACCAACACCAAACCGGATCATGCCCGGCATATTCCGGTTTTCATAATCCATAATATGGCCCAGTTCATGTCCGATCCAGCCAATGATGATGTTTGACGGAAGCTGATGAATGGGAATTGCCGACGTTTTAAGTCTGAACAACGCACTGATGTTGATATTGTAAGCCCTGTGTTTGCCGAATACGGAAAGTACTTTGGGCTGTGCCTGCATTACCGATCGTTTAATGTTCTTTTTAAAAACAAAATCAATGTGCGTTTCTTTCAGTTCAGGATAAAATGACAACGCCTTTAAAATCTCGTTTTCAAGAACTTTGGGGATAATCTTGTTTATTTTATACTGATCGAATTCATCAGATGCGAGCGGGTTATTCAATAAATCTGACATAGCAATGTTCCTGATTTAAAAGTATCAGATCAGGGCCAAGTTAAAAAATTATTCCAGATTACAGACGAAATTTCTTTACAACTTAACCGAATATTCTGCTACGCTACTCTTTCAATTGTTTGGCATCCAACTTCCTGATTATATCTTTTTTGTTAAACACCAATCGCCACACCGCAAAAGAAGTATCTGAACCGGCCATGCATACTTTGCATACCGGACTTTCCGCTGCAACCGGCGCATTGTAAACCAGAAGCGTGTCATTCAGTTGCTGAAGGTTATCGCTGGCGGTCATTTTCTTTCCGGCGCTGTACAAATAAGCTTCCAGTACTTCGCGTTCCTTCGCAGCCAGGCCTGCACTTTTAATATCTTCTTTTCCCACCAGTGACACGCGTACGCCGTATTCCTTTTGCAACGCTTCAACTACGGGTATGGACGAAAGGTTTTTACAAAGTTCGCCGGCCTTTTCAGGCGATTTGCCCAATTCGTTTTTAAGCGATTTTTCGGCAATCTGTGCAATTTTTTTTCCCCATTCGTCGGCAGTATAAACAAGCTGCGTATTCGTAACCCTTTTGATTTGTGAAGCTTTTATTTCCCGGGAAAGTTCTTTTGTATTTTCCACGCGGCCGCCCATATCACATGCAGATAAAAAGCAGAGCATGGCTGCGGCATAAAACAGTTTCAGTTTCATCTTTTATTTAAATTATACTTTATGATAACGTTATGTAACAATTTGAAATTCACAAGATACAGCGAACACCTGAAAAACGTTCCTTTTATCTAAATTGCCTATCTTTGTGCCCCGAATGGGGAATGCCAAAGATTTTTACCGAGATGATTGATAAATTAGAAGCCATAAAAGAACGTTTCGAAGAAGTTTCGCAACAGATTATACAACCGGAAATTGTATCCGACTCTGCACGCTATTCCAAAATTAGCAAGGAATACAAGGATCTGGGCCGTATTGTTGAATATTATCATGCTTATCAGAAAATCCAGAAAGACATTGCCGGTACCAAAGAGCTCATTGCAACCGAAAAAGATGAGGAACTGAGGGAAATGGCCAAAGAGGAACTGGACGAGCTTACTCCGAAACTGGAAGAACTGGAACAATCCATAAAAGAACTGCTGATCCCGAAAGATCCGAATGACAGCCGAAATATAATCCTGGAAATAAGAGGCGGAACCGGCGGCGACGAGGCGGCAATTTTTGCAGGCGACCTGTTCCGGATGTATCAGCGCTTTTTTGAAAGAATGGGCTGGCGTTCATCTATTATGGATTTTACGGAAGGCACCAACGGAGGGTACAAGGAAATCATCTGCAAAGTGGAAGGCGAGGATGTATACGGTAAAATGAAGTTCGAATCCGGCGTTCACCGCGTACAGCGCGTTCCTCAGACGGAATCGCAGGGAAGAATCCATACTTCCGCTGCTTCGGTGGCTGTGTTGCCGGAAGCAGAAGAAGTGGATGTGCAGATCAACATGAATGACGTTCGTGTAGATACTTTTCAGTCGTCAGGAGCCGGCGGACAATCGGTAAATACAACTTATTCTGCGGTAAGACTTACGCATATTCCTTCTGGTCTTGTCGTAAGCTGCCAGGACGAGCGTTCCCAGCTGAAAAACAAAGATCGTGCATTAAGCGTCCTGCGCTCCAGATTGTACGAAATCGAGCTTAAAAAGCATAACGACGCCATCAGTTCACAGCGTAAATCCATGGTCGGCAGCGGTGACCGTTCCGACAAAATCCGGACTTATAACTATCCGCAAAGCCGCATTACGGATCACCGGATCGGCTACACGGTTTATAATCTTCCGGCTGTGATGGAAGGTGATATCGGCGAATTTATCGAAAGATTAAGAATTGCCGAAAATGCAGAGAGAATGCAGGAAGGAGAAACGGTTTAATTTACTTTGAAGCATAAATGGCATTGTAAGTCTTTGATTTGTAAATTTCAAAGGCTTCTTTTTTGTAATAGCCGTCACCAATAAAAGTAATTACCTGATGATACTCCTTTGCTTTCAGGTACCCGGGCAAAGGCTGTATCATCTGAAATTTTTCATCCAGAAATACCGTTGTCGGGAAACTCGGCTGATTGTTCGTTAATGCCAGCGCAAGCTGATGAATTCCTCTGCCGCCCTCTGCAATGAACTCGAATTTTGTATTGTCCAGCGTAATCGGCTGTTTTTGCTCTGCATCCAGCTTTACTGCGTAATATTTTTTACTCACGTAATCGATTACCGCCTTGTTTCTGAAAGTTTCGCGGTCCATTACTTTGCACCATCCGCACCAGTCGGTATACACATCAATCAAAATCTTTCTTGGTTCCGTCTTGGTTTTGGCATAAGCTTGCTCAATGGTCAGCCACTGGATTCCCTGCGCTCCCGAAAGCGATTTGTCGGATTGGAAACCGGTTAGGCAAACTAGAATCAATAAGATCGGAAGGACAGAGTTAAGCAGATTTTTCATGAGAAGTTATTTGCCAGAATAAAGTTAAACACAAGTATAAAAGTTCCGGCAAAAAATTTAAGTTTCTCCATATATCAAACCATTACAGTCCGCAGAAAAGTCAGGAGTCAACTTACAAAGGACAAGCCGACGTCATAAATCAATTCATTTTCCTACCTTTGCAGCGTTTTGGTGCTGAACACTGCTTTTATGCAGCAGTAAGGCTTAATAGGGAATCCCGTTTTATTCGGGAGCTGTCCCCGCAACTGTAAGTCCACAAACGCTGGTTCTATCTGCATTGCCACTGTTCTGACAAACGGGAAGGCGCCGGAATCAGCAGGACAAGCCAGGAGACCTGCCGGAACCCATTATTGTTTGTACGTTTTCGGAGGAAGAACGGAAAGCATTTGCTCATTCATGATCCTTTTTGTGTGTTTAACAAGCGGAAGCTTCTTCTGATTCTTTCTGTCACTACCGGCTTTTTTGTATCTGAAAACGTTCAGGCGCAAAGTGACAGCGTAGGGCTTGAAACCGTAACCATTCGCGGATTTGCACCCGAACGATTTATGAGCGGACTTAAAGTACAAAAGATGGATTCGTCTGCACTGAACAACTTTCGTTTTCAGAATATCAGCGATCTGCTTTCCTTGTATACGCCGCTGGCTTTCAAAAACTATGGCCACGGACAGCTAAACACCGTTTCCTTTCGCGGAACATCTGCAAATCATACGGCCGTTTTATGGAACGGATTAAACATCAACTCTCCTATCCTTGGACAAACGGACTTTTCAACGATTCCGGTTGCCGGATTTGATGAACTTTCGGTTCAGTATGGCTCTGCGGCCAGCATTGTAGGCTCGGATGCAGTCGGCGGAAGCATACTGCTCGGAAGCACAGCGCCTGCGCAGTCTTTGCATTTATCCATCGGCAGGCAGCAGGAAAGTTTTAACAACAGCCAGACGCAACTGACGGCGCAATACGGAAAAGCCATTCATCCCAAACACATATTTTCCGGAAAGACCAGCGTGTACGATGGCCGCATCCAAAATAATTATCCGTATACCGAACGGAGAAAATATGCCATACTGCCTTCGGAAACGTTTCAGCGGGGTCTGGTTCAGGATTTATTTTTCCAGTCAGCAAACGGCCGGGAATTGTCAGCGCATGTCTGGCTGACTGAAAACAACCTTACTTTAACTCCGGAAGATACCGCAGGAAGAGAACAGACTTTTACCAAAGCATACCGGACCATGATCCGGTACGGGCATAAAGCATTCCATTTCCGGACTGCATGGGTACGCGATATCATCGATTATGCCAAAGGTGATCTTTCCAGACCGGATCATGCCGTTACGGACAAATTCTCGAACCGGCTTGAAAAGGATTTCAGTTATGCATTTGGCAATAACAGCAGCATTCAGGTAAAAGCCGGCGGAGAATGGACTTATTATCGTGCGCAGGTCGCAGGTTATGTTTCGCCGGTGAATTCGGAAAACAGGAGCGATCTTTACGTGCTGACCCGCTTGCAGGCAACTTCGCGCTTGCTTGTTTCCGTAAATCTGCGTCAGGCTTTTGTAACCAGGTACAATCCACCGTTTACGCCTTCCCTGGGCACCGAATATTATGTTGTCAGAAATCCGGAGTACCATTTGAAACTCAAAGGTTCCGTTGGAAAAAGCTACCGCGTTCCGACCTTGAATGAACGCTTCTGGAAAGATCTTGGCAACCCGGACATAAAACCGGAAAACGGCTGGAACAAGGAAATCGGTTTGGAGCAGAATTATTTGCCGGATAATCACCATTCATTTTATACATCACTGACCGCGTATCATAACCGCGTCAAAGACTGGACTTACTGGAATGCTTCCAGAAATTACCGCGTGGAAAATTTGCAGCAGGTTCTTGCAAAAGGAATTGAACTGCAGGCCGGATGGAAAAACAGTTCTTCAGAATGGAAATCGGGTGCAAATCTTAATTACGCATTGAACAAAAGCACACAGGAAAAGGCTTATGATGCTTATTCACTGGATATTATCGGCAAGCAGCTTGTGTTTGTTCCGGTTCATACCGGCAGTTTCATTGCTTTTATACAGCATAGAAGTACAAGGCTTACTGCCCAGATCCAGACAACAAGCAAACGTTTTGCTACTTTTGACAACACGCAGCATCTCGATGGCTATATGCTTGCCAATTTGCTTGCAGAAACAACTTTGCACCTGAACAAAGCCAAAATCCGTTTTCAGGGACAGATCAATAATATTTCAGATGCATTTTATCTGAACGTACGGAACAATGCCATGCCCGGAAGAAGTTTTGCATTAAGTTTGATTATCAGCTATAATCAGCCGGCCAAAATAAAATACTTTTAATAAATCCAATCAAAAATGAACAAACAGTTAATCAGACTAGCAGTAACAGCATCTTTGTCCTCTTTCCTGTGGTCCTGTAACCAAAGCGACCCGACTCCGAAAGGCAATTATGTGCAAGGTGTATTTGTGATCAATGAAGGAAATTTTTCGCAGAATAACGGGGCCGTTTCATTTTTCACCAGAGAGCAGACTACCGCGGAAGCGGATATTTTCTCGATGGTCAATAATGCTCCGCTTAATGGCGGCGTACAGGGCTATGCCGAAATCGGCGACCTCGGTGTTGTACTTGTTGACAATTCCGGATCGGGACTGGATAAAGCGGTGATTGTAAACAGCAATACTTTTGAAACGGTAACGACCATCGGAGCTTCGGAAATTGAAAATCCGCGCGAAATCGTTGCAGCCGGTAACAAGGTTTATATTTCCTGTTGGGGAAGCAATGCGGATTATTCTTATAAAACGGGTTACATCGCTGTTATAGAACTTCCGTCCAACCGCTTTGTTAAAAAAATCAACATTAACTCGGGACCTGAAAATCTGGTTTACAACAATGGAAAACTTTACGTAGGTACTGTTTCTTACGGCGGCGGAAAAACGTTGACAGTGATCAATACATCCACAGACGAAATCGAAAAAACCATTGCTCTGAACGGAGCGCCTGCTCCGATCGGGATTGATGCAAACGGAAAACTGTGGGTAAGTGCCGGCACGCAGGCCATCCGCATGAACACAGAAACCAACACAGCAGAAGCAACGCTGGCAATCGGTACAGACCAGAACAAATCGGCCAGCAATTTCACTTTCAGCTCCGACCGCAAAACGATCTTCTTTGTACTTTCTTACAGCGATGCCAACTACATAAGCCACGGTGAAACGTACAAATTCGGTATTACAGATGCGCAGATTGATGTGAACACGCCATTTATCAAAAGGCTATTTACCGGCTTGTCCGTCGATCCTTCGCAAGGTCTGATTTATGCAGCAGTTACGCCTTCGTACGCGCAGGCAGGGTATGCAGTTCGTTACCGTACAGATGGCAGCCTTGTTGACTCCATAAAAGTAGGCGTGGCTCCTACCGGATTTTTCTTCAAATAAATTTCTGAATTGTATCAAACGAAAATGGTCTCCGCGGAGACCATTTTTGTTTAAAAAACTATTCTTACTTGAAAAATCCCTGCGGATCAGGCATTTTGGCTTTCAGCAATTCAACAAAATCCAGATTCATGAGTGAAAAATCCAGTGCTCTTCCTTTATGCAGGTATTCCCAGGACTTTTCCGGCTCGTTCAGATTGTAATGCAATAAGGCAAGATTATACTGCCCCAGCGCATAAGTCGAATCCAGCTCCGTTGCATGTTTCAGCAATTTTCCGGCTTCGTCCAGATCTTCTTTACGATTGGTAAGCGCATATAATTTCAGATCCACCGTAGACAAATCCACAAGCAGCGCAACATTATCATTCTGTATGTTGATACCCCGGCTGAGCATGCGCTTGGCATCCGTCCAGTTTTCCCGCTGATAGGAAACTACACCCAGTCCCCAGTAAGCCTCCACATTCTTATCATTCAGCAAATGCGCAAGGTTGAAACGGTAACAGGCAGTATCCAGCGCACCTTCCTGCAGATATTCCCAGGCACGGGCTGCAAAGAAATTGCTGGCTTCGGTCCGGCTTGAAAATGATCTGTCACATTCACTCAGAAACTTGATTTCATGATCAATCTGCTCGGAGGTTTTGCCTGCTTCCCCAAAAAGCGGAAGTACACGTCTTTCTTTCAGTTCAAGCGGCTTTTTCTGAGCAACATTCGTATCGGTATTCGGGCTGGCACTTGCAAGATGCGTGTTCTGGGCAAATCCTAAAACAGGCAGTAAAACTGCAATCCAAAAAACAACAGATTCTCTCATAACAAATTTAATAGAAACAGGTTTTCTATTGTCCAAGTTAAACGGATTAATTGAAATTGTATTGCGTTACCGCCTTTTACTTCTTCCCGTGCCATTCCGGCGGTTTTGCTGCGTTTTTCCGGCAGATTTCGGAGCCTGGTGAAAGGTTTTTTTCTTTTCGTGAAAAGCGCCCAGAAAGGTCGGATCTTCTTTTCTTTTCTGATTGTCGATTTCCCTTAACATGTCCTGACGCTCATTATGAGGCGTTGGCGCAATATCCACATCTTCCGGCAATTCTTTTCTTGGAATCGTCATCCGGATCATTTTTTCTATTTTCAGAATATGGTATTCATCGGCCATGGTAATCAAAGTAATTGCTTCGCCTACTTTATTTGCCCGGCCCGTTCGCCCGATCCGGTGCACATAATCTTCATAAATCAGCGGGACGTCGAAATTGATGACATGGCTTACTTCGGTAATATCAATTCCGCGGGCTACAACGTCCGTTGCCACCATCACCCGCACAGAGCCTTCCCTGAACGCCTCCATGGCGTTTATGCGTGTATTCTGTCCTTTATTGGCATGTATTACACGCAGTTCCTGTTCCTTTACAACCCGGCCCAGCAAATGCTCGTGCACAAGCCCCGCTACTTCCTTGCTGCGTGTAAAAATCAGTACGCGGTTAAAAACTTCCTTATCTTTCAATAAGCTCGTCAGCAAATTGATCTTGGTCCGGAAATTGGGTACTTCATACATGGACTGCGCCACCATTTCGGCCGTTGTAGCCTGCGGAGTAATTTCAATCCGGGTCGGAAATTCCAGGAATTCGTAAGACAAACGTTCTACTTTCTCCGAAAAAGTCGCCGAGAAAAGCATGTTCTGTCTTTTACGCGGAATAATTTCCAGCAGCTTGCGGATTTGCGGCATAAAACCCATATCCATCATTTTATCCGCTTCATCCAGAATCATGACGTTCAGGTGCTTTACAAGGATTTCTTCTTTAAAGTAAAGGTCCATAAACCGGCCGGGTGTAGCCACAATGATGTCCACTCCTTTCTGAACCGCTTCTATTTGCGTTTTCGGGCCTACTCCGCCGTAAAGTACAACCGTGCGGATGTCTGTATATTTGCTTAATTGTATGATTGTTTCGGAAATCTGCATGGCCAGTTCCCGCGTCGGTGCAAGAATGAGTGCTCTCGGGTGTTCGCCCTGCGCATATTTGATCCGCATCAGCAAAGGCAATGTGTAAGCTGCCGTTTTGCCGGTTCCCGTTTGTGCGATGCCTAATATATCCTGTCCGGCAATGGCCAGCGGTATGGCCTGTTCCTGTATCGGAGTAGGTTCTGTGTAGCCTGCTTCTTCAATGGCGTTGAGTAATTGCCTGTTAAGCTTGAATTGCTCAAATTTGTTTTGCGTAGTTTGCA
This sequence comes from Dyadobacter sediminis, assembly GCF_005860765.1. Taxonomy (GTDB): domain Bacteria; phylum Bacteroidota; class Bacteroidia; order Cytophagales; family Spirosomataceae; genus Dyadobacter; species Dyadobacter sediminis. The sequence goes on from NZ_VCEI01000030.1 coordinate 323,377, forward strand.
TGCCGCAAAGGTACAAAAACTAAATGCAGTCACCAGATACTATGCATAAATGGCTTCATCCGAAATACAGATGAAGCCATTTTCTCAAAATCAATATGGATAAACAAGAGCTGCTTTATACGCTGTTTGAAAAGAGTTGAAACATGATCCCAAAATTCCGATACATTAAACTAACCTTGCAAGCGCCTCTTTCAACGTCTCGATTTTGGCTTCGGCATCAGCTTGTTTGAGCCGTTCTTTCTCAACAACATCTCCTTTCGCATTCTGTACAAAACGTTCATTGGAAAGCTTTTTCTTCACCGATTCCAGAAAACCCAGTGTGTAATCCAGCTCTTTCTGAAGATTCTCGCGCTCTGTTTCTACGTCCACTTCCCCGGCAAGGTTCACAAAAAACTCATCTGACTTAACACGGAACGAAGTTCCTTCACCTTCTTCATTCACATACGCAAGCGCTTCCACATTGGCGAGTTTCCGGATCAATGGTTCGAGCTTTTGATAACGCTCCTGTGCTTCTGTCCGAACGGCAAGCGGCAATGTGATTTTTGGACTGATGTTTTTTGCATTGCGCAGGTTTCGTACCGAGGAAACAAGCTCAAACAGGATTTCAAAGTCATTAATTATGAATTGATCCGCTTCTTTCGGCTTTGGAAAAGCTGCAATACATATGGAATCTTTCTCTTTTCTTTCACGGATGTTCTGCCATATTTCTTCTGAAATAAACGGCATGAACGGATGAAGAAGCCGCATCAGACGATCATAAAAATCGAGCGTGACTTCGTATGTGGCTGCATCAATCGGCTGCTCAAAACCGGGCTTGATCATTTCCAGATATTGCGAGCAGAAATCGTCCCATACAAGCTTGTAAACTGTATTTAAAGCATCGGAAATCCGGAATTTGGAAAAATGATCGTGTACTTCGGCCAAAACCTGATTCAGCCTGCTGTCAAACCACTTTACTGCCCGCGCCGAGCCTTGGGGCTGTTCTGTATTTTCTGAAACCTGAAAAGATTTGACAAGCCGAAATGCATTCCAGATTTTGTTCCCGAAATTCCTTCCCTGTTCTACCAGTTTTTCATCATAAGGCAAATCATTTCCCGCCTGCGAACTGAACAGCATGCCGGTCCGGATACTGTCCGCGCCGTATTGTGCGATCAGATCAATCGGGTCCGGCGAATTGCCGAGCGATTTGGACATTTTACGGCCCAGTTTATCTCTGACGATCCCGGTCAGGTAAACATTTTTGAACGGATAATTGCCTTTGTATTCATAACCGGCAATGATCATGCGCGCCACCCAGAAAAACAGGATTTCCGGAGCGGTAACAAGGTCATTCGTAGGATAATAATAGTTTATATCTTCATTTTCCGGTTCTTTTATCCCGTTAAACACCGAAATAGGCCACAGCCACGATGAAAACCAGGTATCCAGCACATCCGGGTCCTGCGTAATATCCTCTTCCGTCAATGCAAAAAGCTGGTATTCATGCTGCGCTTTCCGCAATGCATCGCGCTTGGATTTGGCAATGATCATCGTTCCGTCATTCAGGTAATAAGCCGGAATGCGATGCCCCCACCAAAGCTGGCGGCTGATGTTCCAGTCGCGGACATTTTCCATCCAGTGACGGTATGTATTTTTGAATTTTGCAGGAATGAGCTGAATCGTGTCATTCATGACGTTCTCAAAAGCCGGCTTGCTGATTTCCTCCATTTTCAGAAACCATTGCTCCGAAAGCCTCGGCTCAATGACCGCATCCGTACGCTCGGAATGGCCAACGTTGGATTTATATTCTTCCGTTTTTACAAGATTTCCAGATTCTTCCAGCAGCCTGATGATTTTCTTGCGTGCTGTAAAACGGTCTTCTCCGACCAGGATCTGTGCTCTTTCGTTCAGCGTACCGTCTTCGTTGAGCAGATCAATAATCGGAAGATTATGCCTTTTTCCCAGTTCGTAATCGTTGGTATCGTGCGCAGGCGTTACTTTCAGACAGCCCGTTCCAAATTCCATTTCCACGTAATCATCGGCAATAATCGGAATGGCACGATGAATCAGCGGAATGGAAACTTGCTTTCCGATCAGGTGCTGATAACGTTCGTCATTCGGGTTCACGCAAATGGCCACATCCGCCATAATCGTTTCCGGCCGCGTCGTAGCAATGATAACGCCTTCCTCCATTGTCCCTTCTCCATTCTCCCCGACTAACGGATATTTGAGATAAACCAGCCTCTGATTTACCTCTTTCATGATTACTTCTTCGTCCGAAACGGTTGTGCGCGCCTGCGGGTCCCAGTTTACCATCCGGTGGCCGCGATATATTTTCCCTTTGTTATAAAGATCAATAAAAACGTCGATTACGGAATCGTACAGGTCAGGCTCCATGGTGAAGCGCGTACGGTCCCAGTCACACGAAGCGCCGAGCTTGCGGAGCTGCTGAAGAATAATGCCGCCGTATTTGTGCGTCCATTCCCAGCAATATTCCAGAAATTCATCCCGTGAAAGGTCCTTTTTACTGATGCCGCGTTCTTTCAGCATGGCTACGACTTTGGCTTCGGTAGCAATGGAAGCGTGGTCGGTGCCGGGAACCCAGCACGCCTCTTTTCCTTCCATACGCGCCTTGCGGACGAGTATGTCCTGAATGGTATTATTCAGCATGTGCCCCATATGCAGCACACCGGTAACGTTCGGCGGCGGAATGACAATCGTGTAAGGTTCTTTGTCCGGGTTAGGTTTTGAGTGGAAATACCTGTTTTCGAGCCAATAGGAATACCATTTGTCTTCTATTTCCTGCGGGGCATATGTTTTGGAAATCATTCGAGTACCAGAAATTGCTGAAACCAGCGTTGACTATCTTAAAAAGAAGGCAAGTTAGGCGTTGCAGGCGAAATTTCTAAACTATTGTTCTTCTTTACGCAAAGGCAGCCATACGGTAAATGTGCTTCCTTCGCCGGGTTTGCTCTGAACGGCAATCGTTCCGTCATGCGCCTCGACCATTTTTTTAACGTAGCTCAGGCCAAGTCCGAAACCTTTTACATCATGTACGTTGCCGGTTGGAACCCTGTAAAAAGTATCAAAAATACGGTTCTGCTGCTCACGGTTCATCCCGATTCCGTGATCTGAAACAGAAACGGCTATTCCGTTGTTTTCATTTGTGGTTTTGACAGCAATAAAAAGCTTTTCGGGAGAGTACTTGATGGCATTGTCAATAAGGTTGTTGAGAATGTTGGAAATATGCACTTCATCGCCGGATACGATTTCCTGATCAGCTTCAAATTCCAGAATGACTTCCCCGTTCTTTTGCTCGATCTGTACACTTTGTGCATTCAAGGCATTGCCGATCAGATCATGAACATTTGCATCGCTGATTTTCAATTTTACATGCCCTTTATCCAGCAAAGCCATCTGAAGCACTTTTTCGACATGCGTTCCCAAACGTTTATTTTCTTCCCGGATAATTCCAAGATAGCGAGCCAAACGCGGGCCGGAATCCGCCGGCTGCAATTTCATCGAGTTCTCCTGCGCCATTTCTGCTGCAAGCGCAATTGTGGATATAGGCGTTTTGAACTCATGCGTCATGTTGTTGATGAAATCATTCTTGATATCGGAAAGCTTTTTCTGGCGCAGGATCGTGGTTACGGCCATGTAAAAACAAGCCATAATTACCAGAATCAACACACCCGAGCCGCCGAACATCACGCCCATATTACTGAGAATAAACTTTTTCTGATCCGGAAAATACACGTATAATGCATTCTGTGCATTCAGGGTTTCGTTCGGGAACAGGGAAGCTTTGTACGATTTTTCTTCCCATTCTGCCGGTTTCAGATCCGCGGTGGAAAAAACAAGGCTGCTGTTGTCCGGCCCGCGTACTGCGAATTCATAGGGCAATGTTATGCCGTTTTGCACCAGTTGTTTTTTCAGCAAGGTATCCAGTAAAAAACGGTTTACACGCTGCTCAATCGGCCTTTTTGTGTAAATGAGGTCCTGCATTACCTGTTTCAGAAGATCGGCTCTGTCCAGATCGGCGGAACTGATTACAGCCCTATTTTTCTGACGGTTGCTTTTATTCTTGCCGTTCAGGACAAGCTGTCTGTTTGCTGGTTGCCGGTTTACAGAATCGTTTCCGGGGCTGTTGGCTTCTTTATTTTTCTGTTTTGCATTTTGCTGGTCATAAACTTCGCGGAACGCATTTCCGAGACGCTGTTCATCTTCCATTCGCCTCTTCACGAATTCGTCTATTCCGGAAAGGCCGTATTGCTGCGCCTGAAAAAACTCTTCCATGATCCGCCGCTGATGATCCACCATAACTCTGAAATTCGGACTCAGTACATCGGTCGGAACGGCTTCGGTAATAATCTGGTAATGAATTTCCTCGCCATTTGGTCCAATGGCAACTTCAAATTTGGGCCTTGCACGCGGCACATTTTCCTGCACGGTCTGCTGCTTGGCCGCTGCTGTTCTTTTAAAAGGCATGTTCCTGAGCTGCGCAATGCGGTCCAGCTTGCTTTTCTGCTGCTCTGTTTCAATCCGCCGCTGCAAAAGATACATCATTTCCTGTTTTTCCAGCCGGTGCACAACTTCCTGAACCGACTCGGAAACTTTCTGGTTGAACTGATCATTGCGTATATCAATTGCTTCCCGGATCCAGTACCATTGAAAAGCAATAAGCCCGATCAATGCGAGGCACATCAGCCCGACGATGATCTGAATTTTTCTTCTAGTCATAATTTTTTAATTCTCCGGTGCAACACCGTCCCCTGTTTTCCCGACTTTCTGCTGTTAACAAATTTAACGCATACCTCCTGCCTGCATTTGTTTTTAACATTATTTAACAACGCTGAAAAACAGCTGCAAAACATTTTATAATATGTTCATTCACAAAACAAATTGATTATGAAATCTGTATTTTTTCAAAGAATTCCAATCGCACTTGCATGGCTGGCAGCCATGCTGATGTTTTCCGAGGTAAAAGCCCAGTCCGGCGCTAAAGATAAAAAAACCAGCATCCGCATTAAAGTTTCTGAAGATACAGACGGGAAAGTCAGTAATGTTGAAAAAAGCTATGAACTGGGGCCCATGACGCCCAAAGAAAAAGATGAATTTGTAGAAAAAGTGCTGGATTCGCTTGGCGTTGACAAAAAGAAGCATCAGACGGTTTCCATTACGATTGATGACGGTGAAGGAAACAAATTTGCTTCCAAAAAACGGAATGTGATTGTTGACCGCAGGGATGACCGCGAACCAATGGCATATTCATGGAACCACGATGACAAAGATAATCTGGAGTTCAACTTCAATACGGAAACCTTGCGTTCGCACATGCGTAATTTTGAACGGGATTTCAATCCGAAAGCCAAAATGCTTCTGAGAGATGTGGAAAGTTTTGGTAACCGCATGGGTGATATATGGGACAAAGAAACAACCAAACCCGCCAGCGTCCGTGCACTGAACGTTTATTCCAACAATCCTGATAACGGCGTTTTGAACCTGCGGTTTTCCGTACCGCAGAAAGGGGATATCACCATTTCGGTAACGGATACAAAAGGCAAGGAAGTAGGAAAAAAAGAAATAAAGGATTTTGAAGGTGAATTTGTAGGCCAGATCGATCTGCGGAAAAATACAAAAGGAACCGTGTTTGTCTCCGTTGTACAAAATGAAGACGGTGCGGTAAAAAGGGTTGTAATTCCCTGATTTATGCTTCATCAATCAGAAAATCCTCCGGATCAGAAATGATTCGGGGGATTTTTATTGATAAAATATGCATAACTATTAGGCTGACATTTAGTAAGAATTGTAAATTTGCCGAAATCACCATCCCAACGCGACATCATTTTTCATTGCAACTATGCTGAATCTTATACTGTTTGGCCCTCCGGGTGCCGGAAAAGGCACTCAAAGTGAAAAAATCATTGCCAGGTACAATCTGATCCATCTTTCAACCGGAGATTTGCTGCGTTCCGAAATTCAGGCAGGAACCGAGTTGGGCCTGCAAGCCAAAACATTGATGGATAATGGCATACTGGTGCCGGATGAGGTGGTGATCGGCATGATCGATAACAAACTGAAAGAGCACAGCAATGCTCCGGGTTTTATATTTGACGGTTTTCCAAGAACCGTAAATCAGGCCGAAGCGCTCGATGAATTGCTGACACGGTACAACGAAAGTATTTCCGTAATGATCGCACTGGTTGTAGACGATAACGAGCTGCTTGCACGTTTGCTAAACAGAGGAAAAACTTCCGGCCGCCCTGACGATCAGAATGTAGAGCTGATCAGCAGACGCATTCAGGAGTATAATAACAAGACAAAACCGGTTGCAGATTATTATCTGGAACAAGGTAAATTCACTGCAATTGACGGAATTGGTGAAATCGATCACATTTTTAATCAGATAACCCAGGCTATTTCAAAGGCTGGCCTTTTATAATCTAAAAGTTTCACTATACACATGGCTTCTTCCAACTTCATTGATTATGTCAAAATAAATGTCAGGTCCGGTGCTGGCGGCGCAGGATCTTTGCATTTTCGGCGTGAAAAACACGTGGAAAAAGGCGGTCCTGACGGCGGTGACGGCGGCCGGGGCGGGCACGTGATCCTGAAAGGCAATGCACAGCTCTGGACACTTCTGCATTTGAAATATACCAAGCATATCAAAGCTTTTGACGGCAAAGGCGGCGAAGGTGGACGGCGGACCGGTGCGATCGGCAAGGATATTATCCTGGAAGTACCGCTTGGAACCATTGCCAAAAACGCTGAAACCGGAGAACAGCTTTTTGAGATAACAGAAGACGGTCAGGAAATTATATTGCTGCGCGGCGGCCGTGGCGGAATGGGAAACGACCATTTTAAATCTGCTACAAACCAGACTCCGCAGCATGCACAGCCCGGCGAACCCGGACTGGAAGAATGGGTCATACTTGAACTGAAAGTACTGGCTGACGTTGGTCTCGTGGGTTTCCCGAATGCCGGCAAATCTACTTTACTCTCTGTAGTTTCGGCTGCCCGACCCGAAATTGCCGATTATCCGTTTACAACACTGGTTCCGAATCTGGGCGTTGTTTCGTATCGTGATTACAAGTCTTTTGTAATGGCGGACATTCCCGGAATCATTGAAGGAGCTTCCCAGGGCAAAGGACTGGGGCTTCGTTTCCTGAGACATATCGAGCGGAATTCCATTTTACTTTTTATGGTTCCTGCTGACAGCGAAGATATTAATGCCGAGTACGAAACGCTTCTTCAGGAACTTAGAATCTACAATCCTTCCCTTCTTGAGAAAAACCGCATTCTCGCAATTTCAAAAGTTGACGTTCTTACCGATGACGAACGTATTGAACTGAAAAAGCAGCTCCCTGCAAACATTCCATCCATCCTCATTTCTGCAATTACCCAAGAAGGAATAGAACAATTAAAAGACAGCATATGGGATCTAATTAATTCGACGTTGCACGTAAAATAATTATTTCTTGAAATAGGCAACTTTTAATGCATATTGTGTGTCTAAAAGTTTATCTGCTAGAATTTCCGTTACTTTCTGTCATTATGAAACACTTTCTACCGTACATATTTTTGGTAGGGTTAAGCTTTATATCTACAAAACTAGTTGGGCAAATAAGCATTGATTATCCTTCCGACCGTGCTATTTTTCAACGTGATAAAAACAATTTCGCTACTATTTACATCTCGGGTTCGTATACAAGATCCACCGATCGGATAGAAGCAAAACTTAATCCGATGAACGGCGGCGAACCCGTTGACTGGACCACTATAAAAACGGCACCTCAGGGCGGTTTTTATTCCGGAAGCATTGAGGCACGCGGAGGCTGGTACAATCTGGAAGTAAGAGCATGGAAAGGGAATCAGATTATTGGTTCAACCCAAGTTCCCCATGTAGGTGTCGGCGAAGTTTTTCTGGTTGCCGGACAATCCAACGGGCAAGGATATCAGGATTACGGCGCACCCGGCGCACAGGACGACCGTGTAAGCTGCATAGACTATAACAGTACTGACCTGAATACAAAACAGGATTTGCCATATCCGCAATTTACCCATCTGAACAGCAACTCGAATATTTCACCCAGAGGCAAATCCGCCTGGTGCTGGGGAAAACTGGGCGATTTGCTTACCAGCAAACTCGGTGTTCCGGTATTGTTTTACAATATTGCCTGGTACGGAAGCGCGGTAAGAAACTGGGTACAAAGCATCAACGGGACGGCCTATTCAGTCTATGTTGCGGGGCTTCCTTACGAGCCGGACGGCATGCCTTACGGCAATTTGCGATCTGTCGTTCAGCGATATACACCCATTACCGGGTTAAGGGGCGTTTTGTGGCTGCAGGGTGAATCCGAAGTGCAGGCAGGAACCAGTGCCGAAGCTTATTACAATGATTTGAAAACGGTTATTGAAACCGGCCGTAACGAGTCGGGTAAAAATATTTCATGGATGGTCAGCCTGACGTCATGGGACAACAGAAACGGCGTTAACAAACGTGTAATTGATGGCCAGAAAAAAGTAATCAACTCTGTTCCGAATGTTTTTTTAGGGCCAAGTACAGACTTGATTCAGGTTCCGAGAAACGGGGGCGAATACGGCGTTCACTTTGATGGAGACGGATTGATACAACTAGCCGAAGCATGGAACAATCAGCTGAATAATGACTTTTTTTCGCGCTCTGAACCTTTTAAAGGCATTAGTCCGTTAAAAATTACGGCCGTTTGTAACGGCAATGGCTTCCTCAGCCTCAATGCCGAAGGAAGTGGCTATCATTCCTTCAGATGGAGCACGGGAGAAACTTCAGGCAATATTCAGGCCGGGAACGGCACTTACAGCGTAAGTGCGAGAGATGACAAAGGAAACTATATCTTTTCTCCTGAAATCAGGATCAATGAGTCCGTTCTGCCGCCGCGCCCGTCGATTACACTCGAAGGAAGCAATCCGATTTGTGTCGGCAACACCGCAACACTGATTTCCAGCATATCTGACAATGTACAATGGAATACAGGCGCAACGGGCGACAGGCTGGTTGTAAGTTCGGCTGGCGAGTACTTTGCAAAGACAACCAATGCATACGGGTGTGAGGCCATATCTGAAAAACTGGTCATTTCCATGCAATCTTCTCCGCTGCCTGCCAAGCCTGCGATTACGGCAGCCGGCAAGCTTGTATTTTGTGAAGGCGGGGAAGTTACCCTGCAATCCAATTCGCAGGTCAGCAATGTTTGGTCCAATGGTGCAAATACTTCCAGTATCGTTGTTAGAAATTCAGGAGAATACACTGTTAAGGCTGTTAATTCCTTTGGCTGCTACTCCCCGAATTCCGATCCGGTTGCTGTGAAAGTAAATACTTTGCCCCAGAAACCGGCAATTGCCGTAAACGGGCCGTTAACTTTTTGTGAAGGTGGAAATGTCATGCTTACTTCCAGTTATGATTCAGGAAATATATGGAGTAACTCGGCAACTTCGAAATCAATTACCGTTACTGCAAGCGGAACCTATACGCTGAAACAACGGGACGTTAATGAATGCGAATCTACATCCGATCCAATATCAGTAAGTGTAAATCCGCTTCCTGCCACGCCGGTGATTACAGCCCTGCGCCCGACAACATTCTGCCAGCGCGACTACACCATTCTGCAAAGCAGCGAAGTGTATTCCTATATATGGAGCAATGGCGAAACCAGCCGGCAAATAGAAGTCCGGAATTCTGGAAGTTTTTCAATTGCGGCAAAAGATGCAAACGGATGTGTTTCTCCGGCCTCTACTCCTGTTCAGGTTGTTGCAAACCCGCTTCCACCCACTCCATCGATTACCGCAGACGGCCCTACGGAATTTTGTGCCAACCTGAGTGTTAACCTGCAATCCAGTAATTCTGCGGGATATTTATGGAGCAATGGTGCAACCACCCAGGTTTTAAAGGTAACAGGCGCCGGAACGTACTATGTACAAACCATTAACGAGTTCCAGTGTTTTTCTGACAGGAGTAACACCATTTCGACGCAAACACTGCCACTTCCGGCTACACCTACTGTGAATGCACTGGGATCAACCATTTTCTGTGCCGGAGGCTTTGTGTCCCTGCAAGCTGCAAACGGCAGTGCTTTTTACTGGAATACCGGAGCGGAAGGAACAGTCATTCAGGCAACGGATTCAGGCAATTACTCCGTACGTACGAAAGATGAAAAAGGCTGTTACTCTTCCTATTCTCCGGAAATTGTTGTGGATGTAAAACCAACGCCTACGACACCGGTAATCCGGAAAACAGGAGTTTACACCCTTGCAGCTGAAAATAATCTTGATAAAGGTAATTACAACTGGAAACTGAACGGAACGACTTTGGCAGAAACCGGCAGCACACTCAAAGCGGTGCAATCCGGCAGTTACACTGTAAATAATACAATTGTATACAGTCCTTCACTTTCCTGCTATTCCGGCTATTCATTGCCTTTCAGCTTTATTCTGGATACTGCAAGCCCCGGATTTGTAGCGTATCCCAATCCGGCAGCGGAAGGAATAGTGAAAGTTGAAATATTAAAGGATATAACCAATGCAGAAGTCCAGATAACTGACAGTCACGGTATCATTCATAAAAGCTTCAGAGTTAGCAAATTTGACCGGCAGCAATCATTCAACATATCCGAGCTTTCAAGCGGGATTTATATTATAAGGATAATTTCAGCGACTTACAGCGGCAATCAGAAACTTATAATTGTTCATTAATGCAATGATATCAGCTCAATGTAAATCAAAAAAATGGAATAGTGCTATTTTGGCAAAATAATCATTTACATTTGTGGCCGCTTGTAACAGTAAGTATGAACACTTTTCGTTGTCTTTATAATTCAGAATATAAGAAATTTACCTGTACAGAAGTTTCAAATGCGTAGCATATCATTCCTCCCGATAGGGGCAAAAACATTACTGCTGCTGTGTATGATATCATCCGCAGCATTTGCACAAATCAAAATAACAACACCCACTTTTCAGGCTGTTTATCAGCGCGACATTTCAGGGCAAAGAACAATTGATGTATCCGGAACATTCAGTGTTCCGATGGATAAAATTGAAATCAGGGCCGTTCCTGTGATTCCGGGCCAGGGCATAGAAACCGCATGGAAGGATTTGCAGCAATCTCCGAAAGGAGGCGTTTTTTCCGGCCAGATCACATTGATCGGCGGATGGTATACAATCGAGGTCCGCGGCGTTTCGGACGGCAAAGTAGTCGGACGCGATGTACTTGCAAGACTGGGTGTCGGTGAAGTTTTTATAATAGCCGGCCAGTCAAATGCACAAGGCCTGAAAGCCTATCCGGGCCCTTCTGCCAAGGACGACAGGGTGCTATATGTTTCCAATTACAACAATGACATACGGGATTTGCTTACAGACCCGGTTCCGGCAGCATTTGACAAAATAACCCAGAATGTTGACATCATGTCTCCACGCGGCCAGACAGCCTGGTGCTGGGGAATTCTGGGCGATTTTCTGGTTGCCAAGCTAAATGTTCCGGTTGTGTTTATCAATGTGGCATGGGAAGGAACCGGCATTGAAAACTGGTCGAGCAGCGCAAAAGGATTACCGACTGTAAATAAATACGGAGGCTTTGTCTACCCTCCTCAGATGCCGTATGCCAACCTGAGAGTAGCCGCCAGAAATTACGCCAATCAATATGGAATAAGAGCCATTCTGTGGATGCAGGGTGAAACCGATGCACTTTATAGAACTTCCGCTTCTTACTACAGAGATAATCTGCAGTTTATCATGAACACACTTGGACAGGAAACCGGCAAAAGAATCACATGGGTAATTGCACGTACTTCCCGTACTTCTGCCGGATCCAATATTGAATCAAGTATAAATCCGGTCATCGTTGCGGCACAGAATGCTGTGCTGGATACGCCGTTCAATCCTACTTATCCCGGGCCTGAAACGGACCCGCTTGTACCGGATCGTCCGGACGGAACCCATTTCATCGGAACCGAATCGCTGACAATCCTTGCAAATGCATGGAACCAGAGCCTGGATTCCAGATTCTTTTCCACGGTTACGCCGGTTAATCCGGCAAAAGTTCCAAACGTAAGCGCAACCTGTGTCACAGAAAACAATGCCGTTTCCATTTCACTTCCTACGGGATTTGCATCTTACGAATGGAATACGGGTGAGAAAACGAATACGATCAAGGTTACAAAAGCAGGAACTTACCGTGCAACGGTTAAAGATGCGGTCGGAAATTCCATGTTGTCGTCTGTAGTTGTACTGGATGATGCAGCCAAGCCTGTAATACCAGTGATTTTGCAGCAAGGTCAGCAACAAGCTTGTGCCGATTCCTCTTTTCAGTTTTCAGTTGCCGAAGGTAATGATGTTTACAGCTGGTATAAAGAAGGGACTAACACTGTTCTGGCAACAGGCGCATCGGTAAAAATAGCGGAGGCAGGCAACTACTTTGTAAAAGCGCAGAACATTTTTGGCTGCATTTCGGATAATTCAAATTCATCTTCCCTGATTATCCGTCCGAAAATTTCTACGCCGGTAATCGAGCCGTCTGGACCTTTCAGTGTGACTGCCAGCATCAGTGAAGCAGGTCTTAACGAAAAATTCTTATGGCGCAGACCCGGTACAGAAAGTGATACAACTGCCAGTCTGATCAAAATTCTGAAGACCGGCACTTATTCGGCAAAGGCAGAAGTAGCTTTTAAAATAGGTAACAATTCACTTACATGCTATTCGGATGCAGCTTCAAGGGAATTTATTACCAATGAACAGAACGAAGTGGTTATTTATCCTAATCCAAGTCAGGGCAATTATATTTACATAGAAGCCCGGGATAATATCAACGATGCATCAGTTACCATTTTTGACCTTTTCGGAAGAGTGATCCGGTATACAACGCCAAAATTGTTTAACAGCCGGATGCAAATAGATGTAAGCAATCTTTCCACAGGCAAATATATTTTGCGGGTAACCGGACAGGGACAAAGTCTTACCAAACAGATTGTCGTCCGATAAACGCATTTTTCTCGGCATTATACCCTTCTTTTTCGTAAATGAGCCCTGCCAAAGCGGGGCTTATTTAGTATGATACTAATTAGACAAAAGATAAACTAAAGAATTTGATTGATAAATTTTCAAAGGCTAATTTTGAGAAACCTGAAAATAATGTAATCATTATCATATTTTCACTCAGATTACGTTAAATATAGTTGATTGATATATTATGAAAAGCACCTATTTCCCTTCCGATTACCTGCCGATTCTTGTTCAGTTTATCCTTGCTGCCGGCTTTATCGGCGGAACGATGATCGTAACGCACATGATCGGCCCAAGCCGGAAAAGCAAGCTCAAAGACGATCCGTTTGAATGTGGCATTGAATCGGTTGGTGATGCAAGAACGCCTATTTCTGTCAAGTACTTTCTTGTAGCCATTCTTTTCGTCCTTTTCGATGTTGAAGTAATATTTATGTATCCCTGGGCAGTAAATTTCAAGGGATTAGGAATGTTTGGGTTTGTAGAAATGTTGTTGTTTATGGCACTGCTTCTTTCCGGGTTTTACTATGTAATCCGCAAAGGCGTGTTGAATTGGGAAGAGTAAACTTCAAACTTTGAACACAGAGAAATTATGAAAGAAGTAACGATAGTGGATGCTCCGCAAGGACATAGCGGATCCGGTTTTTTTGCGACTTCATTTGATGAAGCAATTGGTTTGGCGCGCAGTTACTCCTTATGGCCTCTACCTTTCGCAACTTCATGCTGCGGAATTGAATTTATGGCTACCATGGGAGCGCATTATGATATATCCCGTTTCGGATCAGAAAGACCCAGCTTTTCGCCTCGTCAGGCCGATCTGCTGATGGTGATGGGAACTATTGCCAAGAAAATGGCACCCGTTGTCAAACAGGTTTATCTGCAAATGGCGGAACCACGCTGGGTAATGGCAGTCGGTGCCTGCGCAACCAGCGGCGGCATATTTGATACTTACAGTGTTTTACAAGGAATAGACCGTATTATTCCTGTTGACGTATATGTGCCGGGATGTCCTCCAAGGCCTGAGCAAATCATTGACGGTTTGATGCACATCCAGCATCTGGCACAAAACGAAAAGCTCCGCCGCAGAAATACGGATGAGTACCAGCAACTATTGTCATCATATAATATTCAGTAACCCCTTATGCTAAGTAATCAGGAGGTAGCAGAAGCACTTTTGGAAAAATTTGGCGATCAGGTTTTTGACTTTGAAGAGCCGTACGGATTGCTGACACTTTCAACTACCCGGGAACAAATTATTCCGATTCTCGAATTTTTGCGTGATCATAAAACGTATCAGGTCATATTCCTGACGGATCTGACAGGCATTCACTATCCTGACAATCAGGACAAGGAATTTGTAGTCGTTTATCACATGCACAGCTTTGTTCATAACTTCCGTATCCGGATCAAAGTGGCGCTGGCTGAGCAGGATATTCATATACCGACTGCAACCGGCTTGTTTGCAGGTGCAAACTGGATGGAGCGCGAGACATACGATTACTTCGGGATCCTGTTTGACGGGCATCCAAATCTGAGGCGTATCCTGAACATAGAAGAAATGGATTACTTTCCGATGCGGAAAGAATTTCCGCTGGAAGATGCTACACGAGAAGACAAAATTGACGCCCTTTTTGGCCGATGACCTATATTGATTAAAATATGGCAGATATTGAATTGTTACCACATAATGTTCCTTCACCCAACACAGAATTGCCTGAGCTGGTTGAGGAACTGACTACGCTTAACCTGGGTCCTACACACCCGGCAACACACGGGATTTTTCAAAACGTTCTGAAAATGGACGGTGAAAAAATCGTTTCGGGCGAGCAGACCATTGGATATATACATCGTGCATTTGAAAAAATTGCTGAAAGAAGAGCATTTTATCAGATTACTACATTAACCGACCGTATGAACTACTGTTCATCCCCGATCAATAATCTGGGATGGAATATGACAGTAGAGAAATTACTGGGTGTGGAAGTTCCGAAAAGAGCGCAGTACATCCGCGTGATTATGATGGAGCTTGCACGTATCACGGACCATTTGATCTGTAACAGCATTCTTGGCGTTGATACGGGTGCTTTTACCGGGTTTTTGTATGTTATGCAGAAACGGGAAGAAGTATATGAAATTTATGAAGAAGTTTGCGGAGCGCGTCTGACCACCAATATGGGCCGTTTGGGCGGCATGGAACGTGATCTTTCTACAACTGCAATCCGCAAGATTCATGAATTCATCAAGTCGTTTCCGCCGGTTCTGAAAGAGCTTGAAAAGCTGCTGAACCGTAACCGTATTTTCATGGACCGTACCATAAACGTGGGTCCGATTTCAGTGGAAAGAGCGTTGTCTTACGGTTTTACCGGACCTAATTTGCGTGCTGCCGGCCTGGATTATGATGTCCGTGTCATGAATCCTTATTCTTCTTACGAGGACTTTGATTTTTCAATTCCCGTTGGCCAGAACGGAGATACTTATGACCGTTACATGGTTCGCAATGAGGAAATGTGGCAAAGTCTGAAAATTGTGGAACAAGCCATCAACAACCTTCCGGAAGGGCCGTATTATGCGGATGCGCCGGAATATTACCTTCCTCCGAAAAAAGAAGTTTACAGGAACATGGAAGCGCTTATTTACCATTTCAAAATTGTAATGGGCGAAATAGATGCGCCTGCCGGAGAAGTTTATCATGCAGTGGAAGGAGGAAACGGCGAACTGGGCTTTTATCTGATCAGTGATGGCGGAAGAGCACCATACCGGCTTCATTTCCGCCGGCCAAGCTTTATCTATTATCAGGCATATCCTGAAATGTGTAAAGGCAGCACATTGTCCGATGCGATTTTAACAATGAGCAGCCTGAATGTAATTGCCGGAGAGCTGGATGCCTGAAAAAATGGACTTCAATCCATAAACAATAAGGTTTTCATGTTGGAAAACTTGTTTCAAAGACTATATTAAGAAATGACGGAAATCCCTAATCTTGTTGCGTTTACACCGGAACGACTGGAAAAAGTAAAAGAAATCATTGCACGTTATCCCGAGGGCCGGCAGAAATCAGCTCTTTTGCCTGTTCTGCACGTTGCACAGGAACAATGGGGCTGGCTGAGCAGTGAAGTAATGGATTATGTGGCTGGTATTCTAAGTATTGAGCCCGTGGAGGTTTACGAGGTTGCGACCTTTTACACGATGTATCATCTTGATCCGGTCGGAAAGCATGTCATCGAATATTGCCGTACAGGTCCTTGCTGCCTGATGGGCGGTGAAGATGTATATGGCCATCTGAAGCAAAAACTGGGTATCGGAGCAGGCGAGACTACATCGGACGGCCTTTTTACCCTGAAAGAAGTGGAATGTCTGGCGGCGTGCGGTTGGGGGCCGGTTTTTCAGATTCGTGAGAAGTATTATATGAATCTTACGAACGACCGCATAGACGAAATCATTGAAGAGTTAAGTAAATAAGCTGTAAGCTGAAAATATCCTCAAATGGCTAGAAAAATATTAACGGAGCATATCAATATTCCAGGTATTGAAAGCTTTGACGTTTACCGTCAGCAGGGAGGCTATACTGCCGTTGAAAAAGCTATAAAAACCATGACTCCGGAAGAAGTTGTGGAAGAAGCAAAAAAATCAGGTGTGCGCGGACGAGGCGGCGCCGGATTTCCGATGGGAATGAAATGGGGCTTTCTGGCAAAACCCGAAGGCGTTCCCCGTTATCTTGTATGCAACGCGGATGAATCCGAGCCTGGAACTTTCAAGGATCATCATTTAATGAAATCGATCCCTCATTTGCTGATCGAGGGAATGATCATTTCCAGTTTTGCACTTGGCGCTAACAAGTCTTTCATTTATGTCCGCGGTGAGCTGATGTATGTGATACGGATTCTGGAAAAAGCTATTGAAGAAGCAAAAGCAAAAGGATTTCTTGGAAAAAATATATTGGGAAGCGGCTACGATCTCGAACTGATTGTTCAGCCCGGCGGTGGCGCTTACATATGCGGAGAAGAAACGGCATTGCTGGAATCGCTTGAAGGCAAAAGAGGCAATCCGAGAAACAAACCTCCGTTCCCGGCAGTAAAAGGATTATATCAGAGCCCTACGGTCGTCAATAACGTGGAATCTATTTCCAATATGCCGTGGATTATCAATAACGGCGGCGATGCGTATGCAGCAATTGGAATCGGACGGAGTACGGGCACAAAACTGATTTCTGCATCAGGACACATCCAGAAACCGGGTGTTTACGAGATTGAACTTGGACTAAGCGTTGATGAATTCCTGAACTCGGACGAATATTGCGGCGGTATCAGAAAAGGACATTATCTGAAAGCACTGGTTGCAGGCGGTTCTTCCGTGCCCATTCTTCCTGCAAATCTGATTACAAAAACGGCCAATGGCGAAGATCGTCTGATGTCATATGAATCTTTGTCTGACGGCGGATTTGCAACGGGCACCATGCTGGGTTCAGGCGGGTTTATTGTTTTTGATGAAACAGCCTGTATCGTACGAAATACATGGAATTTTTCCCGTTTTTATCACCATGAATCGTGCGGACAATGCAGTCCATGCCGTGAAGGAACCGGCTGGATGGAAAAAGTACTGCACCGGATCGAGCATGGGCATGGCAGCATGCACGATATTGATCTGCTTGTCGATATTTCCAAGAAAATAGAAGGCAATACAATCTGTCCTTTGGGAGACGCGGCTGCGTGGCCTGTTGCCAGCGCAATCCGTCATTTCAGGGACGAATTCATGTGGCATATAACCAATCCGCTGGAAGCGTCGCAGCCGGGTGCTGTATATCAGGGAGAAATGGCACTGGTATAATGAATTTGAACAAAACCCTGCTTTGGATTAAAAACAATTCATTATCAATTTCTCTTGTTTTCGGACTGATCAGTTTTGTAATTCTTGTTGCCATTAAAATCAAGGCTTCAATCAGTTATCATCCTGATATTTCCGGAAGCGAGGGCAGCAGCATCGCTCCTATCCAGCTTCTTGTTGACGGAAATGCCATTTACCGCGATCCGGAAAATGCCCCTTTTCGTCTAACGCAGTATACGCCGCTTTACTTCTGTATGGTCGCATTTTTCTGCAAATTGGCAAACTGGCATGCTGCCGAGGTACACAAGATATATCTTGCAAGCAGGTTCTTTTCAAATGTTTTTACAATTTTGGCTGTATCCGTTGCAGGTTTACTGATTTTCCGGATTACAAAAAAGAAAATAGCAGGAATTCTAGCAGCATTGTATGTTTTTCATGTGCTAAGCTTCTGGTTTCTGACTACATCGCGGCCGGACAGTTTACTTGTGCTGCTGACTGCCCTTTTTATCTGTAGCGTTTATTACGCATTGAGCGGTACCGGAAATCAATACGGGTGGTACGTGGCAATCTTTATAGCCGTATCGGCTTTTTTTGTCAAGCAAAGCGGCGCCATTTTGTCCATTTCACTGGGTTTATTCTGGTTATGTACAAAGCAATGGAAAACGTTATTTACGCTGACTGTCTTTGGACTGGCCGTTTTCGGATTTTATCTGTTGCTTTTGCCGATCAACAGCGTAGATCTGTTTTTTACAAACATCATCGGAGGCGTTGCGAATTCTGCCAGCTGGGGCTGGTTTTATGACTGGACACTTCAGCACTGGCTATTGCAGTTTGCGCCTTTGATTGTCATCAACATCATCGTAAGTGCCTACATACTTTATTACAAGCCTTCCGACTTTTACCTGTTTTTGACTCTATGTTGTTTTATGTTTTTTGTATTTTCAACAACAACCGCTTTTAAAATAGGTGCAGGCGTCGGTTATTATCAGGATTATATGCTTACAGCGGTGGTGCAGATTACTTTATTTACCTGTGATGCGGCAAACCGGCATATTTTCAACAATGATTTTTTAAGGTCCGGATTATCGCTGTACCTTGTTCTGGCGTTTATGCATTGTACAATATTTTTGTTTATGAAGTACAATGCATCCAGCAATGAAAATTTTGTAAGCCACTATATTGAAGAACGAAAGGTATCCGAGTATCTTTATCACGATAAAAAGTTAAAGGAAAATGAATGGGTTTATGTATGCCCCGGAGCAGGAGAAGGAAGTTTCGGCGGTTATCTTCTGAATCATTTTTTGGTCAGGAATGCCCTGATCCCTTTTGCAGATCTCGTTTACCTCGCTGACCGGAACGGTACTTTCAATTACGACAAGTTCCGAAGCATGGTTAGGAAAAAGGAAATCAAATATGTAATTTCAAAGAAGGGAAGTGTACCCGTTAATATACTAAATTACGATTTTGGAACTACTTTAAAGTATAATTCCACAATTGGCTCATTCGATATATATGAAGCAAACAAACTATAGAATTGTGAATAGTTATTTGGCATGGAAGAAATAAAACCTCAACTGATAAAAATCACTTTTGACGGCATTGAAGTCGAAGTAGAGCCCGGCACCACCATTATGCAGGCTGCACGTAAAATTGCCGAAGCTGATGCTTCTCAATCTGCGCTGGTGCCACCGGCAATGTGCTACTATAAACCGTTGCCGACATCCGGCGGTAAATGCCGTGCATGCCTTGTAAGAGTTGCGCAGGGTTCTGCAAAAGATCCGCGTCCGATGCCGAAACTGGTTCCATCCTGCATCACGCAGGTTCAGGAAGGCATGGTTGTAGAAAACACCACCAATCAGGCTGTTTTGGATACCCGTAAAAGCATCGTTGAATTCCTGCTGATCAATCATCCACTTGACTGCCCGATCTGTGATCAGGCCGGTGAATGCCACCTTCAGGATTTTGCCTTTGAACACGGTTCTGCCAAAACCCGCTATGAAGAAGACAGAAGGACTTTCGACAAAATTGACATAGGTCCTTATGTTCAGCTGCATATGACGCGATGCATCCTTTGCTACCGCTGCGTTTACACGGCAGATCAGATTACAGACAAGCGTGTGCATGGCGTAATGAACCGCGGAGATGCATCGGAAATCAGTACTTACATCGAAAAGGCAATCGATAACGATTTTTCCGGAAATGTAATCGACGTTTGTCCCGTTGGCGCTCTTACGGATAAAACATACCGCTTTAAAAACAGAGTCTGGTTTACAAAGCCGGAAGATGCGCACAGAGATTGCGATAAATGCTGCGGAAAAGTAACGCTTTGGTACCGTGGCGAAGAAGTGATCCGGATTACTGCACGAAAAAATACATGGGGTGAGGTCAATGACTTTATCTGCAACACGTGCCGTTTTGAAAAGAAAAAAACAAGTGACTGGGTACTGGAAGGACCAACGAAAGTAAAAAGAAGCTCTGTTATTTCAACGAATAAATACCGTTCGGACCTGGTTAAAAATCCTGATTTTGCACTGAAACTCGCTGAAAGCCAGTATAAGAAAATTGATGATTCGCGTGAATATGTTACGGATGAGGAAGTTGTTCGTCATCAGAGCATAGAAAATAATGACAAGGCAAATCACAGATCTTTGCTGGCCAAAAACAATTGATGCAGTACTGACAACAAATTATTCAACTACGTTTAAAAAATGGATTTAATAGAGTTTTCAATTAAAACTGCGACAATTTTTGTTGTTTTTGTGCTTACCCTGCTCATTGCGATGTATTCTACATGGGCAGAGCGTAAAGTAGCTGGATTCATACAAGACCGCATGGGACCTAACCGGGCAGGACCGGGCGGATTGCTGCAGCCACTGGCAGATGCGGGCAAAATGTTTTTTAAAGAAGATTTTATTCCTGCACTTGCCAACAAATGGCTCTTCATTGCGGGTCCGTGCCTTGCCATGCTCACTGCGCTTCTGGCCAGTGCCGTAATCCCATTCGGAAGCACATTCCGGTTTAACGGACACGAAGTAAATCTTCAGGGCGTTGAATCCAATATCGGGATACTTTATGTTTTTGGTGTTGTGGCGCTTGGCGTTTACGGAATTATGGTCGGCGGATGGGCTTCCAATAACAAATTTTCTCTTCTGGGTGCCATCCGGGCAGCTTCGCAAAATATCAGTTATGAAGTGGCTATGGGTTTATCGCTGATTGCGATCCTGATGATGAGCAGCTCGCTTTCACTGGGTGAAATTGTTTCACAACAGCACGGCGGTAACTGGAACATTTTTTACCAGCCACTGGGTTTTATTATTTTCATAACCTGTTCTTTCGCAGAATGTAACCGTGTTCCTTTTGACCTTCCTGAATGTGAAACAGAGCTTGTAGGCGGTTACCATACGGAATACGGAAGTATGAAACTGGGTTTTTACCTGTTTGCAGAATACATCAACATGTTTGTTTCCTCGGCGATTATTTCCGTTCTGTATTTCGGCGGTTATAACTATCCCGGAATGGATTGGGTTTATACTCAGCTTACAGATGCGTTTGGAACCCAGACAGGCCATAACATTGCAACGCTGATCGGAACTGCGGTATTCTTCGGAAAAACGCTGTTCTTTATATTCTTTTATATGTGGGTACGCTGGACCATTCCGCGTTTCCGTTACGATCAGCTGATGAATCTGGGTTGGAAAAAATTGATTCCATTGGCTATTTTCAATATTATTATTACAGGTGCTGCAGTGTTGTTTCTCAAACCTGCAATTACTGCCTGGCTGAATTAAATTAAAATGTATTGCTATGCAATTGACAAACCGCTCAAAGCAAGTAAGCAATAAAGAAATGACGCTGATGGAGCGTGCATACCTGCCAGCTATTGCAACTGGTCTGGCGATCACCATCAAGCACTTTTTTGCTAAAAAAGTTACCATTCAATATCCGGAAGTTAAAAGATATCTTGGCCCTGTTTTCAGAGGAAGACACATTCTCAAAAGGGATGAAGATGGCAGGGAACGCTGCACCGCATGCGGATTGTGTGCCGTTGCCTGTCCTGCTGAAGCCATTTCGATGATTGCAGCCGAACGTGAAAAGGGTGAAGAAAACCTGTACCGTGAAGAAAAATATGCGGCCGTGTACGAAGTAAATATGCTCAGGTGTATTTTCTGCGGCCTATGTGAGGAAGCATGCCCGAAACAGGCTGTATATCTTCGCCATGATGAATTCATTCCGGTCTTTGCTGATCGTGATCAGGTTATCTGGGGAAAAGATTTGCTGGTGGAAGACATGAATAACCGCTACACACGCGAGGCATGGACCAAAGAAGAAGCACGTGTTCTGGACCTGAAAAAAGCCAGCGGAGAAGTAACAAATGTAGTTCCAAGAGCCATTCCCTGATCTGATCCAATTACGGCATTAAAGCCAA
Organism: Dyadobacter sediminis; assembly: GCF_005860765.1. Taxonomy (GTDB): domain Bacteria; phylum Bacteroidota; class Bacteroidia; order Cytophagales; family Spirosomataceae; genus Dyadobacter; species Dyadobacter sediminis. Next base: position 345,629 of record NZ_VCEI01000030.1, read on the forward strand.
TTATTATGAATTCGTCCGTATCATTTTTCTATTTTCTTTCATTTCTTACCATTCTGAGCGCTGTAATGGTGGTTATATCACGCAATCCGATTCATAGCGTGCTTTATCTGATCCTGACATTTTTTTCACTGTCGGGCCATTATATTCTGCTGAATGCACAGTTTCTTGCGGCGGTGAACATCATCGTTTATGCCGGGGCCATTATGGTGCTCTTCCTTTTTGTAATTATGTTCCTAAACATAAAGCAGGATCAGGAAGAAACAAAAAACAACCTGACAAAAATTGCTGCTGCTGTTGTAGGCGGAACCGTTTTTGTAATTCTGTTTGGTGCTTACCGTAAAACTGCAATCCCGGCGTTCAATCCGGATCAGTTCGATTCACAAATCGGAATGATCGAGAGCCTGGGAAATTTGCTATTCCGTGACTATCTGCTTCCTTTCGAGCTGGCTTCTATTCTGCTTCTGGTAGCGATGGTAGGAGCAGTAATGCTGGGTAAAAGAGAAATCGGGGAAAGACATTTCTAGATTTTTTACCTGAAAGATAGATACATTCATAAAAAAAGGGGGAGCATACTCAATCAAGTATCTCCCCTTTTTCTATGTCCGGATTTGATTAAATCAGTTTGCCTCGGCTTCGGAATAAGCTTCCACCGGAATGCATGAGCAGATCAGATTACGGTCTCCGTAAGCGCTGTCTACGCGGCTTACACTTGGCCAGAACTTGTTAAACCGTAAATGCGGCAAAGGAAATGCGGCTTTTTCGCGGCTGTAAGAACGGTTCCAGTTTTCACTCAGCAAAATTCTTGACGTATGCGGCGCATTTTTCAGAACATTGTCTGCACGGTCGGCTGCGCCTTCTTCTATTTCCCGGATTTCATTGCGAATGGCAATCATGGTGTCACAAAAACGGTCTAGTTCCGCCTTTGATTCCGATTCCGTCGGCTCAATCATCAGAGTTCCTGCCACCGGAAATGACAAAGTTGGTGCATGAAACCCGTAATCCATCAAACGTTTGGCAAGATCTTCTGCCTCTACGCCTACGGCTTTGAAGGAACGGCAGTCCAGAATCATTTCATGCGCACAGCGACCATTGCTGCCGGTATAAAGTACATCATAATGTCCGCTCAAACGTTCTTTGATGTAATTAGCATTCAGGATGGCATATTTGGTAGCATTCGTAAGTCCTTCGCCACCCATCATGGCAATGTAAGCATAAGAAATAGTCAGAATACTTGCGCTGCCATAAGGTGCTGCGGAAACAGCACCTGCTTCACCTGCCGGCAAATGCTCCGGCTGTGTACTGAAATTAACATGTCCCGGCAAAAACGGCATCAGATGCTCGGCAACGCCGATCGGACCTACGCCCGGGCCTCCGCCTCCATGCGGAATACAGAATGTTTTATGCAGGTTAAGGTGACAAACATCTGCTCCGATTGTCGCCGGGCTTGTCAGTCCAACCTGTGCATTCATGTTCGCGCCGTCCATGTAAACCTGTCCGCCGTAAGAATGGATCATGGAACAGATTTCGATGATACTTTCTTCGTAAACGCCGTGTGTTGAAGGATAAGTAACCATCAGGCACGACAGTTCATTGCTGTATTGCGCTGCTTTTGATTTTAGATCTTCCACATCAATGTTTCCGCTTTCATCACATCTGGTGACCACTACTTTCATTCCGGCCATTACTGCGGAAGCAGGGTTTGTTCCGTGCGCGGAAGAAGGAATCAGTGCTACATTCCGGTGATGATCGCCGCGGCTTTCGTGATAAGCACGAATGGCCATTAATCCGGCATATTCACCTTGAGCACCGGAATTGGGCTGAAACGACATCGCTGCAAAACCGGTAATTTCACATAGCCATGTATTCAGTTCACTTACAAGCTGTGCGTAGCCGCCAACCTGATTGGTAGGAGCGAAAGGGTGAATGGCACCGAATTCCGGCCATGTCAGCGGAATCATTTCAGCCGTTGCATTCAGTTTCATGGTGCAGCTACCCAGAGAAATCATGGAATGAACAAGAGATAAATCCTTATTTTCCAGCGATTTCAGATAACGCAGCATTTCGTGCTCGGTATGGTGCGTATTGAATACCGGATGTGTCAGGTAATCGGAAGTACGAACCAGGTTTTCGGGTATTGAAATTTCCAGTTCCTCGTCAATAACCATTTCGCCCTGAAAACCTGAAACTTCTGCAAATACGTTCAGAAGTGCGATGGTGTCATCAAAGGTTTTGGCTTCATCAAACGACACAGAAACACTTTCCTCTTTATTGTATTTCAAATTGATACCCCATTTCAAAGCCTGTTCCCTTAACTTTCTGGTTAAAGGCGTTTTTACCGTAACGGTATCAAAATAATTTTCCGTAACAACTTCGTAATTGAACTTCCGGATTGTATCGGCAAACAAACGCGTAAGACCATGCGTACGCGCTGCAATGGCTTTGATTCCTTCCGGACCGTGGTAAACCGAGTAGGCGCCTGCGATAACGGCAAGAAGAACCTGAGCCGTACAGATGTTTGAAGTCGCTTTCTCACGACGGATATGCTGCTCACGAGTTTGCAAAGCCATTCTGAGCGCGCGGTTTCCTTCTGTGTCCACAGAAACACCAATGATACGACCCGGAATGCTTCGTTTGAAAGCTTCCTTCGTTGCAAAATAGGCCGCATGTGGACCACCGTAGCCCATTGGAACGCCAAAGCGCTGCGAAGAGCCCACTACAACGTCAGCACCCATTTCGCCGGGCGATTTTAATAATGCCAATGCCAGCAAATCAGCTGCTACACAAACTGAAATATGCAGGTCATGCGCTGCTGCAATAAAATCGGTATAATCGATTACTTCACCGTTTGTGGCGGGATATTGCACCAGAACACCATACAGATTTTCATTCGTAAGATCAACACTTGCATGATTTCCTACAATTACTTCAATACCGATCGGTTTGGCGCGGGTATGAATCAGATCAATGGTTTGAGGATGGCAAAGTTCTGAAACAAAAAACGTGTTTGCTTTCTTTTTAGCAGAAGGACGAAGGCCGTACAGCATGGTCATTGCTTCTGCCGCCGCAGTTGCTTCATCGAGTAACGATGCATTGGCGATTTCCATTCCGGTAAGGTCGGTAACTACTGTCTGAAAATTCAGCAGCATTTCCAGCCTTCCCTGCGCGATTTCTGCCTGATAAGGCGTATATGCCGTATACCACGCCGGATTTTCCAGTATATTTCTCAGGATTACATTGGGTGTTACGGTATCATAATAACCTGTTCCTATATAGGACCTGAGTATGGCATTTTTAGAGGCTATTTTTTTAATGCCCTGCAGGAATTCACGTTCCGATTTCGGTTTTGGCAAATTCAATGGTTTTTGCAGACGTATTGCCGGCGGAAGTGTCTGCCCGATCAACTCGTCCAGAGATGCTGCTCCGATCGTATTCAGCATTTCCTGTAATTCCTGCTCATCTTTACCGTGATGACGGTTTTCAAATTTATCCTGATTCCGAAGATTAATTTTCATTCAACTTGGGCTGACAATGCCGTTAAAGATGGTTTTTAAAATACAAAAGTAAGCAAATCCAGACAAATCTTTCAGAGATCACCGGCATTGCTTACTCTTGAATATGTACAAATTCTGAGCTTGATGTAATATTAGTGGTTCGGGCATCCGCAATCGGATTTCCGTTTGAAAATTCCCAGTATTTTTTTGGATCTAGGCTTTTTGTAACCTTTGTATTTCTTCTTTTTCCCAAGCATCTCCATTTTGGAAGCTTTGGCGGAAGTGCCAGCTGCATTTGCTGCCGGAAGGCCGAAAAAAAGCGTAAATACAAGAAATAGCGGTGCAAGGTTTTTCATTTTTATCAAATTTCAGCATTAACAAGTATATATTCAACGCAATTCTAACTGAAAACGGTATAAGCGGAATTTCGGTTTCAATGTTTACGCTTTTACCAGTTCCATGATCGTTATTTCCGGCAAAATCCCTACTCTTCCCGGATAGCCCAAGTAACCAAAACCACGGTTAACGTACAAAAACTGATCATTTTCTTCGTACAATCCGGCCCACTGTTTGTATCTGTACTGCACCGGGCTCCATTTCACTTTACCGATTTCCACACCAAACTGCATGCCGTGCGTATGTCCTGCAAATGCAATATCAATGTCTTTGTATTTTGGCAAAACCTGTGCTTGCCAGTGACTTGGATCATGCGACAACAACAGCTTTACCGGAAAGTCACCGGTATTTTGATAAGCTTTTTCCAGATTGCCATACTTCGCAAAATTTCCTGCGCCCCAGTTCTGGATTCCGATCAAACCGATCTCTTCTCCGTCTACCCGGATCGCGCGGTTTTCATCCAGCATGAGGTTCCAGCCCATGACCTGATGTGCTTTCTGCAGGTTTCTGAGATTGGCGGCCTTTTCCTGAACACCTGACCATTGAACATAGTCGCCATAATCATGATTGCCCAAAACTGAATGCACACCAAGCGGCGCTTTTACCTTGTCAAAAATATTGATATAATCCTGTACTTCCATGGCCCGGTCATTCACAAGATCACCTGTAAAAAAAGCTATGTCCGGCTTTTCTTTCATCAGCATTTCAATTCCGCCTTTGACCGCTGTTTTGTTGAAAAAACTGCCTGAATGGATGTCCGATAACTGCGCAATTTTAATTCCATGAAAAGCCCGCGGCAGATTTTTCAGCGGAACGCGTACTCTTCTAATGCGGTAATCGTGCGCACCGGATAAAATCCCAAATGCAAAAGTCCCCATCAATCCGGCGCTTGCGACAACAGCCGTCGTTGCCAGAAACTGCGATCGCGGAATGGAAGGCTCACCGGTTTCGAGCGAAACAGGTGCGGCAGAAGGAATAAAGAAACTGGTTACCCATTGTAAAAACCGCCTGGCGTCATCAATCAGTAAAACCAGAACACCCAGGAATTTGGAAAGGTATGGGATGGCAATAAAGGCAACGATGAACGTCCGGGTCGTACTTTTGAAATAGTCGGGCGGCAACAGCTGCATGCCTATGTAAGCAAACAATGTAATTGCGGTAAGGCCCCAGTATGCACCGCCAATCCAGCGCTGTGTCAACGGATTCAGATTACGGATGACCATTCTCAGGCCCTGCCACAAATACCAGTCAATGGCAACAAGGATAAACGTCAAAAATATAAAAAAGAAAGTCCTGTTCATTTCAAGCATTAATTACCAAATATGCTACATCAACATTCATCAGGATTTTCTCGTTCGGAGCGCGAATCAGATTCTTGAAGTTTATTTATATCACAAAAAAGAATTGATTCTTCATTGAATTTTGGAGGCTAAAACGTGTTATATATTTTTGAAATAGTAATCTGCTGTCCATTATGCCGAATTTTGATTTTAAAAGATTTCACATCCGCTCCATGAACGCAGGCTCTGATCAGGAAAGAGCCGCTATTAATCAGGAACTTAAAGATCTTTATGCTTCTCTTTCCGGAGATGACAAAAAGATTTTTAACGAACAGCTTCAGACATTCCTGACCAAAGAAGTAAGCCGTATCAAATCAGATTATGAATCCGTTCAGGGTCTCAATCAGGCCAACTGATTTAAAAAAAGGTTAATTAAGGCGCGGATCAATCGGGTAATGAGCTATGGAACGGTACTCTCCGCCCATATTTTTCAGGATTTCACGCCAGAAATTGCCTGGTGTTGTTGTAAAAAGAAAATCCGATGTTGTGTTCGTGATAATCCAGGAGTCCTGACGTATTTCTTCATCCAGCTGGCCTCCGCTCCACCCCGAATATCCGATAAAGAAGCGGACATCATCCGGCTGAATTGTATTCAGGTTCAGAAGTGTTTTTACACTGTTGAAATCCCCGCCCCAGAACACGTCTTTCATGATTTCAGTGCCTCCGGCAATAAGGTCCGGCCTTCTGTGAATAAAATGCAATGTATTTTTTTCGACCGGACCGCCAAGATGCAGCGGTATGTCCTGATAAATGGTCTCTTCCAGTACATCGCCCAGGAAAAGGTCTGTCAGTTGGTTCAGTACAAAACCAAAGCTTCCCAGTTCATTGTGCTCACACATCAGAATTACCCCTCTTTCAAAGTTCGGATCTCCAAGAAATGGTTTGGCAATTAACAAGCTTCCTTTTGAAACACTCATAATTAAAGATATAACTGGCCAATATGACTCATTCAAAAACGTAATATATTTATTTTTTTGTACCTATTCTGTCAGGATTAGCAAAAGGCTGAAAAGCTTTTTACTATTTTACGGTCATCATAAAAAGAATGCCAGTCATTCATACGTATAAAGTCAGGTATCATGGCACTTATAAAATCGGTTCGCGGATTTAATCCGTCTTTTGGAGAATCATGCTGGTTTGCAGAAAATGCTACCATAGTCGGGGACGTGATTATGGGCGAGCATTGTACGGTCTGGTTCAATGCCGTAATCCGTGGCGATGTGAACAGCATCCGTATCGGCAATTATTCCAATGTACAGGACGGTGCTGTAATCCATTGTACATATCAGCGGTTTGCCACCACAATCGGAAGTTATGTTTCCATTGCGCACAATGCCATTGTGCACGGCTGCACCATTGAAGACCATGTGCTTGTCGGAATGGGTGCCATTGTGATGGATGGAGCCATAATCGGAAAGGGCTCGATTATCGCAGCCGGTGCCATTGTTACGCAAGGAACAAAAGTACCGCCGGGAACGATTTACGCAGGAAATCCGGCGAAATACCTGAAAGACGTCTCGCCGGAACTGGATGCTGCTATTGACCGTACGGCTAACAATTATATTACTTATTCCGGATGGTTTCAGGAAGGGGAAAATTGATGCATGCCGGGTAGCAATTGAAATTAGTTAGGATTGTCATTTGTTGTCATTGATTGTTTAACAAATGGTAACTTTCTATGCTGATTGCTAATAGCTAATAGCTGTTTAACTCATTTCTTTTCTTGCATTCAGGTACCCTTTTATAACGGTGAAGGTTGTTATCGCGAGGAAGAACAGGATAATGTAATGAACGTAATCCACAATCCAGGGAAAACGTTCTCCAAAAAGGTAACCGCCGCCCGTCAACAGTCCGATCCATATTGCGCCGCCGGCTACGTTATTGATCAGGAAAGAAGTAAAAGGCATTTTGACCAATCCTGCAAGAATCGGCGCGAATGTACGTACAACGGGAAGAAACCTGCTGACGATCAACGTTCTGCTTCCGTACTTATCAAAATAGTTTCGCGTTGTTTCAATGTGTTTTTTCTTGAAAAAGAAAGAATCCTTCTTGTTCTCGAACATTCCGCCAAAGTATTTCCCGAAAATGTAGCCCGTCAGTGATCCCAGAACAGCCGCTGTAAACATGCATAGTAACAAAATGAAAATAGGAACACCCAGAATGCCCGTTCCGCAGAACACGCCCGCCAGAAACACGAGGTAATCGCCCGGCAAAAAGAACGCGAAGAAAAGACCGTTTTCAGCAAACACAATAAACGTAATGACCAGCAGTCCTCCGGTACGGATCAACTCCTCGGAATTAAGTATATACTGGAAAAAATCAACAACTGAATTCATTTGTAAGTAACGCTAAGTAGTTCTGGCAATTAGCTTTCGGGAAAGTGAATATTCAATAAACCGTGTGTTGTTAAAACTGTTGTTCCCAATCAATTTCAAGCAATTGCCTGATTATAAAAAATTCATGCTTTCGACTCGGTTCCATGATGGCCATGGACTTGATCCTGCCAAATTTAGGCATTTTCTGACAGTTCAAGCCAGCGCATTTCCTTGTCCGCCTGACTGCCGGTAATTTCCTCTATTTGCCTTGACCATTTTGCAAGCTCATCGTGCGAACCTCCTGCATTCAGCTTTTCCACCAATTGTACCTTTTGTTTCTCCATTTGAGCAATCTCGGTTTCCAGCTGCTCCATTTCCTTCTGTTCTTTGTAACTCAGTTTCCGCTTAGATACGGAAGTGGCAGGCGCTGTTTCTTTTACCGGCTCTGCAACAGGCGCAGTAACACTTTTGGCAGGAACTGAAGCTGTACTCTTTTTCTCGGCCTCTTGTTCATCCTGATAATCGCGCAACTCTGTATAATTTCCCGGAAAATCGCTGATTTCTCCTTCTCCCTCAAAAACAAAAATATGCTGCACAAGACGATCCAGAAAGTACCGGTCGTGAGACACGATCACAAGACAGCCCGGAAAGTTCAGCAGAAATTCTTCCAGTACGTTCAGACTGGCAATATCCAGATCATTTGTAGGTTCATCCAGAATCAGGAAATTGGGCTGTTTGATCAGGATCAGTAAAAGCTGCAATCTGCGTTTTTCACCACCGCTCAGTTTGGAGATAAAATCGTACTGTTTGGAAGGTGAAAACAGAAAAGCCTGCAAAAGATGCCCGACCGTAACCGTTTCGCCCGTTCCAAGCTGCACCACTTCGGCCACGTCTTTTACAATATCAATAACCCGCTGATTTTCATTAAAGACAAGATCCGTCTGCTTGTAATAACCAAACTGAACCGTTTCTCCTTTGGTAATCTGGCCTTTGTCGGGCTGCAGTTCGCCGGTGATCATATTGAGCAGCGTCGATTTACCCATACCGTTCTGTCCGACGATCCCGATACGGTCGCCTTTGCGGAAAGTATATTCAAAATCTTTGATCAGCTGACGATTATCAAATCCTTTGCTGACATGATCCAGCTCGATAATCTTACTTCCCAGCCTTGAAGTCCTGACGTTCAGTTCCATCTGGGTGTCAAATTTCTTCTGGCTTGCTTTTTCCTTCAGTTCTTCAAAAGCATCCACGCGGTATTTGGCTTTGGTTCCTCTTGCCTTGGGCTGCCGGCGGATCCAGTCCAGTTCCTTTCGCATGAGGTTGCGTGCCTTGTCAATGCCGGCCGCTTCCATTTCCTCCCGTTCGGCTTTCTTTTCCAGAAAATACGTGTAATTTCCTTTATAGGTATAAGCCGAGCCATGATCCAGTTCCAGCATCTGATTGCAAACGGTATCCAGAAAATAACGGTCGTGTGTTACAACCAGAAGTGTGGTGTTGGACGTATTCAGGTAATTTTCCAGCCATTCCACCGTATCCAGGTCCAGATGGTTGGTCGGTTCATCCAGAATAAGCAAATCCGGATCTTCAAGCAAAACTTTGGCCATTGCAACCCGCTTGCGCTGGCCTCCGGACAATGTTCCGTACAGGTTTTCGGTATTGTGAATGCCCAGACGGCCAAGAATTTCCTTTGTTCTGTATTCAAAATCCCACGCGTTGAACTTGTCCATTTCCTCCATTACTTCCGAAAGCGCATCGTGATTATCCGTTTCAATGGCATGTTCATACCTTTTTACAACCTGTGCAATCGGGTTATTGGACGAAAAAATCACTTCCATAACCGGCAAGGTTTCATCGAATGCAGGGCTTTGGTCGAGATAGCCCACACGGATGTCTTTACGGATGCTTACTTCGCCTTCGTCCGCCGGTATCTTACCTGTAAGAATATTTAGAAAAGTCGTTTTTCCCGTTCCGTTTGTTCCAATAAGGGCTACTTTATCCCCTCTGCTTATTCCGAAACTGACATTTTTAAAAAGCCACTGATCACCAAATGACTTTGCTATATTTTCTGCTGAAAGATAATTCATGGTCAAAATAAAAATTCTATATCTGCAAAGTTAGGACAGATATTAAACAACAAAGAAAAAATTCGTTTTCATAGGGTAAATACCATAATATTGCTCTTTATATTTAGTTATATGGTTCCATAGAACACGTTATTCAATCATGTCCAACAAGTTATTTTACCTAATCTCAACCGTTTTCCTCAGTTTCAATGTCGTAGCGCAAGACGCTAATTTCAAGAATTATACACAAAAAATCGGAGGCAGCCCGCAGGTCTATGACATGGTGGCCATTCCGGGCGGTGAATTTATGATGGGCAGCCCTGCCTCGGAAAAAGGGCACAAAGCAGATGAAGGTCCCCAGCACAAAGTAAAAATCGAACCTTTCTGGATGGGGAAACACGAAGTGATCTGGGATATTTACGATTTGTATACTTTTAAAAACATGGAAAAGGAAATGGCTGCACGCCATCCTGATACTGAAAAAAGTGTTCAGAAAACGGATGCAAGCACGCGCCCTAGCCCGCCCTACGTCGATATGTCGTTTGGTATGGGAAGAGCGGGTTATCCTGCCATTAACATGACGCAATACGCAGCGATTCATTTCTGCAAGTGGCTTTACGAAAAAACAGGTGTTTTTTACCGCCTGCCGACCGAAGCAGAATGGGAATATGCATGCCGCGCCGGCTCCAAAACAGCCTACTCTTTCGGAGATGACGCCGCCAAACTGGATGAATATGCATGGCACCGTAAAAACAGCGATGCAGCTTACAAGAAAATCGGCCAGAAAAAACCGAATGCTTACGGATTACATGATATGCACGGAAATGTGATGGAATGGACACTGGATCAGTATATTCCGGATTATTATTCCAAAAAGCCTGCCGGCGAAGCATATGCACTGGTAACTGAACTTTACCCGACTGCTGTTCGCGGCGGATCGTGGGACGATGAGCCTGCCGACCTGCGCAGTGCAGCACGTACGCCATCAAAACCGGAATGGAAAATTCTCGATCCCCAGCTTCCTAAAAGCGAATGGTGGATGACAAGCGCATCTTTTGTCGGATTCCGCTTGGTAAGGCCGGTTAAAACGCCGTCTGCCGAGGAAATCAAAGCGTATTACAGTCCAAAACTGATTGAAGATTACTGATTATATTCAAACTCTTAATGTAAAATAATGGAACAAAATAGACGCAATTTCCTGAAAGCATCCGGCCTGATCGCCGGCGGCGCCCTGCTGAACCCCTTGACGGGTCACGGCTTCAACAGTTCGGTAGATGAAACCATCAAAGTTGCATTGATCGGCTGTGGAGGAAGAGGTACAGGTGCAGCGGCTCAGGCTTTGAGCACAAACCAGAATGTACAGATTGTAGCCATGGCCGATGCCTTTAAAGATCGCCTGGATGAATCCTATAAAAACCTAACAGCCAAGAAATACAAAAATGCTGCCGGAACTGTTGTAGATACCAATACGAAAGTAAATGTTCCTGACGACCGCAAGTTCGTCGGATTCGATGCATTCCAGAAGGCAATTGCCCTTAAAGATGTGGATGTTGTAATTCTTGCTACGCCTCCCGGGTTCCGCCCTTCTCATTTTGAAGAAGCAGTAAAGAACAACAAGCATATTTTTATGGAGAAACCGGTTGCAACGGATGCACCCGGAATACGTAAAGTTCTGGAACTGGCAGAAGAAGCTAAAAAGAAAAAGCTGAATGTTGTTGTTGGTCTTCAGCGTCATTATCAGGCCAATTACCGCGAAGCAATCAAACGGATTCACGACGGCGCAATCGGTGATATCGTTGGCGGTCAGGTTTACTGGGTTGGAAGCAGCCCGTGGATGAAGGAACGCGTAGCCGGACAAACTGAAATGGAATATCAGATGAGAAACTGGTATTACTTCAACTGGCTTTGCGGCGACCATATCAACGAGCAGCATGTTCACAATATAGACGTTGCAAACTGGGTTAAAAAGGGTTATCCCGTATCAATACAGGGAACGGGCGGGCGTCAGGTCCGCACTGGAAAGGCTTATGGAGAAATTTTTGATCACCATACATTGGATCTTACTTACGCGGACGGAACGGTTATTTCCAGCCAGTGCCGCCAGTTTGAAGGTACATGGAATAAAGTAGATGAAGCATTTGTAGGAACTAAAGGCCGTATAGACAGCTTCGATGGCAAGAAAACAGCTCTGAAAGATTACAAAGGTGGCGTTATTTATCAGCATGATGATAAAGGTGATAAAAACCCTTATCAGGTTGAGCATGACGAACTTTTTGCAGCGATTGCCAAAGGCGAATACAAATTTGCCGATGCGGAAAACGGAGCAAAAAGCACGATGACTGCCATCATGGGCCGTATGGCAACTTATTCAGGAAAAATGATCAAATGGGACGAAGCACTTAATTCGGATATTAATCTGTTTCCAGACAAACTCGCCTGGGATGCTTCTCCGAAAGTCCTGCCGGGACCGGATGGCTTGTACCCTGTTGCAATTCCTGGAAAAACACAGGTTATTTGATATACTTACAATAAAAAAATGGCTCGTTCTGAGCCATTTTTTTATTAATACCAGAAATGTTCCAGATTATTGAGCCGGTTAAACAATCCATTTTCATACCGGAATTTTCTGAATTGTATCTATTGTGGAACGAACTTAATTGTCAGTGAAACTTGGATTACGAAATGCTTCAATCATCCTTCTGACCGGTATGGCATTACTGGCAGCAGGCTCTACGCTGGATTCTCCAAGAAATCAACTCAGCAACTTTGTTACCTTAAGCGGCCTCATCATTGTGTTTATCGGAACACTCTGGCTTGTACTTACATTAAATCAGAGGCGCAAAAAGCATAAGCTGTGACAAATTCTGTTAATTATTAACTTGATTTCTTTTTTCCAGATCTGGCCTGCTTAGATTCGGCTTGACTTGTTGCGGAGATAAAAGTCTGCCAGTACGAGTGCGGCCATTCCTTCGACAATAGGCACTGCACGCGGTACAACGCACGGATCATGACGTCCTTTTCCCTGAACAACAGCAATATCTCCGTTCTGATCAATGCTTTCCTGATCTTGCATAATCGTAGCAACAGGCTTGAAGGCTACATTGAAATAAATATCCTCTCCATTGGAAATTCCGCCCTGAATTCCGCCCGAATGATTGGTTCTGGTATGTATATTCTGATTATCATCTATGTAAAAAGCATCGTTATGCTGTGACCCGAGTAATGAAACGCCTTCAAAACCGCTTCCATATTCAAAGCCTTTTACTGCATTGATGCTCAACATCGCTTTTCCGAGTTCTGCATGCAATTTGTCAAAAACCGGTTCTCCCCATCCAGCCGGCGCACCTTTGATTACGCAGCTCACTACGCCGCCGACAGAATCGCCCTGTTTTCTGACACTGTCTATATATTCAAACATTTGTTCTGCCATAACAGGATCCGGACAGCGCACTGCATTGTTTTCTGTTTCTGTGAGGTCCAGTTCTGCATATGTTTTAGCCAGTTTGAGTCTTCCAACCTGCGATACATAGGCCTGAATGCTGACACCCATTTCCATCAAAAGTAATTTGGCCAGCGCACCCGCTGCAACGCGGGCAGCCGTTTCTCGCGCCGAACTTCTGCCGCCGCCACGATAATCCCGGACACCGTATTTTACCTGATAAGTGTAGTCGGCGTGAGAAGGCCTGTATTGTGCCGCTATATGCGAGTAATCCTTGCTTCGCTGATCTTCATTCCGGATAATCAATGCAATCGGTGTACCCGTTGTTTTGCCCTCAAAAACACCGGACAGCACTTCAAACTCGTCGGCTTCTTTTCTCTGCGTTGTAATTCTGGATTGTCCCGGCTTGCGTCTGGTCAGTTCGCTTTGTATAAAATCACTGTCAAAGGCAATTCCTGCAGGACATCCTTCAATGATAACGCCGATACCAGCTCCATGCGATTCCCCGAATGTAGCGATCTTGAATATTTTACCGTATGTACTTCCCATGAAATGATCACTTTCTGAATACCCAAACCATTGCAATTAAAAGAATAACAACGATGGTGCTGGTAATGTCCTTTAATATTTTTTTATAATCAACACTTTCTTTACTGCTGTCCAGATTTTCCAGATTGTCGTACAAACCGGATGACCCGTTCAGTGACAATGTGGACAATTTGAAATCTTCTCCTTTTACCTGAAGTGTCCTGGCTGAGCGCAGCGTATCATACTTTTCCTTTTCAAGGTCAAAATAAATCCATTGAAAATACCGCCCCAGGGGAAATGTACCGTCTTTTCCCGGAACAATAAAGTAATCAAACGTTTTTTCTCCAACTACACCCTGATAACTTCTTTTGATAATCTGGCTTACTTCCGGCGGGTAAATATCAAAAGAAGCATTTGTCTGCAATATCGGTGCCGGTATCGCAGCGATATTTCCAGTTCCTTCAACCTTGAACATGTAACGGATACTTTCTCCCGGGTACACCAGCTCGGCAGAAAGTTTTTCCTTCAGGCTGTACTGCCCGACCGGTAGCTGGTCACGCAGCGGATGCTCCGGCAATTGCTTCACAGTAACCCGTACCGGCCTGGAATAAAAAGCTTTCACCACTTTATGCTCTACATTTACCGCATCTGAATTGTCCGTAACAAGCATGTCCAGCCCTATTGACGGCAAAGCAACATCTTCCAGCGTTATCGGAAACAATCTGGCCTGATACATGTTGTATTCGGTATATTTCCGGCCTTTAATGGTTACCTTCCGTCTAATAATTTCTTCAATTCCAATATTTTCTTCCCAACAGTTGGCCGGACGAAGTTTCTTAAGTATGGATTGAAGCTGGTCATTGAACTTGTAAAACTCCATTTCAACCGGCGCATTTTCAGCAATGTAAAGCGAAATACGCAATGCAAATCCCTGACGAATATAGACGTTTTTCCTGTCAGTCTGAACGGATAAAATGATCTCCTCTTTTATATCTTCCAGATCCGGTTCCAGCGAAGCCTGATTACTTGCAGGATCATTATTGTCCGCTACATTTCCTTTGGAGAACACAACCATAGTTTCTTTGGAACTCAGCCGGAAGTTGCCTGCGGTAATTACAAAATCCGGAATCAGGTAATTGCCAGGCTTGGTTGCAAAGTATTCCTGTGTTATGGTTTGTATAACTACTTTGTTTCCATCAATCGTGCTGATGGAACTTGTTGCTGACTTACTTCTTTTTTCCAGACCATTTATTTCAGGGAAGATTACAGAAGGACGAACTTCGGCATCCCGCAAAACAACGGATATAAGAAACGGCTGGTCGATAGAAAGATTTTTTGACCCGAATTCGATAGTTGCTGCGTCATTAAGCACTTGCGCTTGTGCCGTAACAAAAAAACACAAAATAATATTTAATAATAAATATAATTTCATTAAATATTTTCGTTAACTTTATTAGGAATTGCTGTTATTTCTCGCATTCCCTCTATTCATTTCATCCCTAAACCGTAAAACTACATAATACCATGGCCTCGATGCTTGAATACATTAAAATTATTCTGCAAAAAGTTAGCTTCGACCGCAGATTGTTTGAAAAAGAACTCAGAAAAGCGATTCGTATGTTAATGCCGGCTGAAGTAAAACGTTTGAAACAGTGGTGTTATGATAATTACAGTTCTTTACATTTGCCAATTTTAAATAATTGTTTTGCCCGTTTGTCCTCATTGGGTTAATCAAGTCATCTTACATAAAGAAAAGCCCGTCCGGTAATCCGGACGGGCTTTTCTTTATGTATCTACTGATTACTTTTTCTTAGGAGCAGCAGTAGCTGTTTTACCACCAGCAGATTGTGCCGCAGGAGCTACTGCAAGTCCAAGTGCCTCTTTGGCCGACGCATTGTCCGGATCAACTTTCAGGAGTTTTTCCCAATATTCTTTGGCCTTTGCCTGATCTTTTAACGTTGTCTGGTTATAAAATGCCAGATATCCATATGCCAGTTTCAGGTAAGATTTGTATTTGTTTGGATCCGGATCGGCCTCTGCCAATTCTGTCAGTTTCTGATAGTATGGAGCAGAAATCCCCTTATCTATGTTCTCCTGTCTGTCATACGCGTTATAAAGCGTACTGGCGCGCCAGTAGTAACCATAAGGCCAATCCGGAAGTTTTTGCGTTACGGTTGCAAAAATCGAATCCGCTTTCAGATAAAGGTTCTTCTTGTCCATTGCAATCTGCGCACTGTCAGCATAGTTGGAATCCGCAGCAGTTGGAACGATGTAAGTTTGTGCAGTCTGGAAATTGGAAAGACCCAGATAGTAGTAGTCGTTCGCACTTGCTTTTGCCGTATCCAGAGAGATTCCCTTTTCGTAAGTCGTAGCAGCATTTTTGAAATCTTTGGCTGCATAGTACAGGGCTGCAACTTCTTTATAAGTGTTTGCAGCTTCTGTTTTACTAGTGTCCATATCAGCACCTTTCAGGATATAAGATACACCGGTTGAGTCATATCCTTTTCCATCTGTTACTTTCTGATTGTAAGCACGTCCAAGATATTTATAATCGTCACCGATAATCTTGTCCGGAGCAACTTTCATGAATTCAGAAAGATTCTGGATTGCTTTGTCAGGCTCGTTTGTCTTGAAATAAGACCAGCCGTACATTCTCAGTGTAATCGGGTTGTTAATCTTGCCTTTTGTTTCTTCAAGCAACTGAAGTGATTTGGCATAATCATCAGCCGTAAAAGCAAATTGGGCAGCACGCAGCTTCATTTCTGGATCCGTGCTTCCGCTTTTCTGGATATAAAGATCAAAGTTTTCTGCTGCCTGCTTGTATTTCTGAGCAAAGAAGTAAAGTTCTGCAAGATCCTTGTATGCCGGAGCAAAGTTCGGATCTGCTTCTATTGCTTTCTTGTAATTTTCAAGCGCCAGATTGTAGTTTTTACCTCTCAGATAAACTTGTCCGATGCTGTTATGCGCAGCTGCATAATTCGGTTTTGCAGTCAAAGCATATTCATACGCTGTTACAGCAGCACCGCCTTCATTGCGAAGCATCAGTGCATCTCCTTTTGCGATATAGGCATCAGCAAGATTTTTGTCTCTTTTGATAGCTTCATCCAAAAGTCTGATCGCTTCGGCAGGATCATTCTGTTTTTCAAACAGGGTGTAAGCTTCACCTATTCTGAAAAGAACCTGAGCGTCTTTGCCTTTTTTCTTTTCAGCCATGTCGAAATGCTCTTTCGCTTTTACTTTGTCTCCTTTGCCAAGTGCAACGGTGCCAAGTCCGACATGATTCAGGTAAGACTTTTCATCCAATTGAATACCTTTTTCAAAAGCTTTCTGAGCTTCGTCAAGCTGGTTTGTTTTTACATAATAATAACCTAAATAATACTGGTTATCTGCGGAAGGGCTTCCCTCAGCTAATTTTTTGAAAAGATCTCCGGCTTCATTATAACGTTCTCCGTGGATTAATGCCAAGCCATCCTGAACTGACTGTGCCTGCAGGTTTACAAAAGCCAATAATCCAAATACCAATGCTACTAATTTCATTCTCATGTTTCTGTTCATTTTTTACCCGGTTAATTTAATGATAAAAAATTTGGTTTTTTATTAACAAGTTCCAAATCTATTAAATTGTGTTACAGTACTAAAAATTTTTCCCTGTTGTTATTTCCAGCTCACGCGGATAAGGTACAGTTGGCAGCAATCCCATTTTCTGAATAATCAGTCCTCCAACATCTCTTGCGATATAAGTCATTAAACCACCGCCCAGTCCGGAATAACCTTCTCTGCTGATGATATACAAATCCCTGAAAAGCGGATAACGTTTGAACTCCAGTCCACCCTGAAAAGGCTGTATGTAGTCAGTCAGTGAATCCGGGTTCGCTTTCTTGGAAACACCCATCACATGAATTCCTTTTGAAAGTTCTTCGGATGCTAGCGAATGGCCGTCGCTAATCCAGTTTACGCCGATAAAACCCAGGTGTAAAGGATTTGTTTTTACATTTTCAATTACTTTCTCATTCGATCCGGATGAGATAATACGTAAATGCTGAATGTTTGTTATTCCAAATTTATGAAGAATAAAATTCAGATTGCTGGCATTTGCATTGTCGAAAACCAATGTGATCAATCCTTTCTGATTTCCACCTTTCAATTGCGACCAGTCTTTGATTTTACCTTCAAAAATCGCACGTATTTCATTCATTGTAATCAGACTATCCGAATTTGTCTTGCTGATAACCAGAGCTAATCCATCCGTAGCAATGTGCTGAAATTTCTGTGTTCCTTTTTGCTTTTTGATGATATCCAGCTCCTTTTCATTAAGCTGCCTCGTTGAAAATATAATCCTTGCGCTATCCTGTAAAAGCTGACGGATTGCCTGTTGTTCCGGCTTGTAGTCAACTACAAAATGTGCATTTGGATAAATACCTTCATAAGCATTTGTCAATGCTCGTACCAACGGTTTAAAGGATTCATCGGAAGCAATAGTAATTGTTCCTTGCCTGGGGTTATCCAGCTGTTCTGAATTGGAACTGCAGCCTGACAAGCCCAAACCGACCAGTAAGTAAAACAAAGAACCTGCTAACAAAAATTTCATAATTCCTCCTGATTTCGTCTTCTCCAAACCCTGTAACCGCGGTAACCACCATACAAAATAAGTATGCCAGCAAATGCGTATCTTGGTAAACTACCAATTGGTAACAGCCTAAATGATAAGGAGGAGAGAATCAAAAAGATCCCTCCTCCTATGTATGTCAGAGCCATTAACACAGAGGTTAGATCACCGATCTTCTCATGCAATGGTTTTTCCTTCATGAGTTACTCCAATTGGAAGTTAATTGGCAGGTTGTACTTCACACGAACGGCACGTCCCGACTGCTTTCCAGGCTTCCATTTCGGCATTGCTTTCACAACACGGATGGCTTCCTCATCACAACCAAAACCCAGACCTTTCAGTACTTGTACGTCCTGGATACTTCCATCCGTATTTACTACGAATGACATGAAAACTCTTCCTGAAACGTTCGCTCTTGATGCAGCACTTGGATATTTGATATTCTTACCCAGATACTT
Organism: Dyadobacter sediminis; assembly: GCF_005860765.1. Lineage (GTDB taxonomy): Bacteria > Bacteroidota > Bacteroidia > Cytophagales > Spirosomataceae > Dyadobacter > Dyadobacter sediminis. The sequence goes on from NZ_VCEI01000030.1 coordinate 364,265, forward strand.
GTACATTTCAGAAGTACCTCCTGGAAATTCCGGTTGCTGTTCTACCACCGTAAATACCTTTTCAGGTTCGGGAGCAGCTTCAACAACGGTACCTTTACTTGGAGCAGCTACTGCTTCCGGTGCTACAATGATTTCATTGGCATTCGGATCACCTTCAATCGTTTTGTCTGCTACAACAGCTTCCTTGATTTCCTCTACTGTTGGAGGCGGAACTTCTTCCGGAACCTCTTCATCCTTTTTAACCTCAGGTGGCAAAAACTTTACAGTATTCACCTTAGGCTGTTCTACCGGCGGCGGAGGTGGCGGAGGTGGTTCTGCAGGATCAATAGGCGGCGGCGGTATATTCATTAAATCCACTTCAACCATAACTTCCTCTTCTTCTTTGCCAGCTGTCAGTTTATTGATAATTGACGGCGTAAACATTGCAAGAACAAAAAGTGCAGCTCCGATTAAAGTAGCCTTCGTAACGTCAGCACGATAGCCTTTACGAAGTTCAAATGCACCGTACGCCTTATTACGATTAGCAAACACTATATCATCCAGTGTTGCATTCGGGCTAATTTCTGCCATGGCGCTTTATTGATTTTTAATTTAAAACTAGTTTTTAGGCTTAATTCTGTCTCCCAACAACTTCTTCTCTGAGTCAGTTAGATTGTCTACGAGCGCATAACGTTTTGATTTTGTAATGGCCATTTCATCCAGAACATCCACCATATTTTTATAAGTAGATACCGGAGTCGGCTTGATTACAACCACAAACGCCTCATTACCTTTATCGTCTTTCGGGTTTGCAGCATTGATACGCTTCTGAGATGCAAAAATTACACTCCTCAGATCATATCCGTAGCGGGTAGTTTTCAGAGATGCTTCCGCTTTGTCATCGTCTGCCGCAACACCGTCAAGATAATAAACATCATCATTTTCACCCATGAACAGAGTCAATACCTTTGATGCCTTTAAGGGCTCGGTATCTTTTTCCTGATCTTCGGTTTTATCAGGTACAGCCAAAGACATGGATGTTGGCTTTGACATGGTGGTTGCAAGCATAAAGAAGGTAATGAGCAAAAATCCTAAGTCAACCATTGGAGTCATATCCACACGGGTTGACATTTTCTTTCCCCGAACCTTACCGTCGCCTTTACCACCACCACCAGATTCTTCAATTGCTGCCATTTTTTCTTCTGATTAAAATTCTACTTTTTGTTTATTAATCGTTTGTGAAGCCGGCAGGAGCTTGTTCGCTACCTGTAATAAGGTTGAACTTGTTTATATTCTGCGATTGCAGATTAGAAAGTACATCCTTAAACACAGGGAACTTTGCAACATTATCTCCTTTTAGAGCTATTCTCAGCTGACTGTTGGCTTTACGTGCAGCATACACCCAGTCTGCCAATTCACTGGCACCTGTTGAATCCACAGGAATACCAGGCTGCTTTACGTTAGGCATCTGTTCTTTCGGCATATTCAGCCAAGGCTTCAACTGATTCAGCGGAAATCCGAAACTTGTCTGAAGAGCAAATTTCGCTTTTTCTGTCTCAGTAAATGTAATGCCTTTTGACTGACCAATGTTTTCGAGCATTGCCGCGCGAACCGGCTTTGCATCAACTCCAAAGAACACCTTGCCCTGTTTGTCGATACTAATGATCATAATGTCATCATCCGGAACTTTGATCTGAGAAATCGAAGAGGGAGTGGTTATCTCCGCATCGTTCGATTTAAAAGTTGCCGTCATAATAAAGAATGTCAGTAGTAAGAACGCCACGTCTGTCATCGCCGTCATATCCGTATGCGGAGCATGCTTCTTAGGTCTTACTTTTGCCATAACAAATATATAAGTTTTTTTTATATTAACGTAACTACACTATCTTTTAGTTCATTGAACTATTAATAATGTGCAGCAAAGTTTGATTGAAGGCTCATGCCTATTTCGTCAATGCTGTAAGTCAAATCGTCAACACGGCTGTTCAGGTAAGCATAAGAGATCGTAGCGATCGCCGATGTACCGATTCCCAATGCAGTGTTGATAAGGGCCTCAGAAATACCAGTTGCAAGTGCAGCAGAGTCAGGAGAACCTGATGTACCAAGTGCTGCAAACGCTTTGATCATACCGATTACCGTTCCAAGAAGGGCCAAAAGGGTTGAAGCTCCCGCAAGTGTCGCGATAATAGTAAGGTTTTTCTGAAGCATTGGAAGTTCCAGAGTAGTTGCTTCTTCGATTTCTTTCTGAAGAGCAGCCAGTTTCTGTTCTTTGTCAAGCGCAGTTTCTGTAGTCAACTGCTTGTATTTCAAAAGGCCCGCTTTGATAACGTTACCAACAGATCCTTTTTGCTTGTCACATTCTTTAATTGCTTCTTCAATTTGATTTTTGTCAAGCAGGCTTCTTACTTTACGAACAAATGAATCAATGCTTCCGGTTCCGCTTGCTTTGCTCAAAGTGATCAAACGCTCGATCGTAAATGTTAATACGATCAGGAAACAAGTCATCAAAATCGGTACGATTGGGCCTCCTTTGTAAACAATTCCGTAATAATCGCCATCGATTGGGCCTTTTGCGTGATCGCCATCCTTAAAGTGCTCAGGCGCACCCAACACAAACAGATAAACGCACAATGCAATTGCAAATAGTAGAGGGATTACCAATGCCGGGTTCAAACCGCCTTTTCCTTTTGTTGCTGCCGCAGCAGGTTTTGGAGCTGGTGCCGGACTTGTAGCTTTCTTTTCCATCAGACTTACTTTTAAAGGTTAAATTGAGATTTTGGTTGTGAATTAAATAAAACTTTTGGTTAAAACTGGATTTGGTAAAATAAAATTTTGAATGTGTTTTGAATAATCAACTCTTACAAAAGTATGAGTTTTCCTTTTAAAAAAAAGCAAGCATTTCCTCAGTTTTTTTCGCATAATTTTCACACAGATCTGGCTTAATTGTACTATCTGAAGATTTGAAGGCATTTAATTTAACCCTTTAATATGGTTTTAATGCTGATTAAGAACATGGTATCCATTTTATTCTAAATTATAGGTAATTGTACTCTTTAGGATAATGCCTGTCAACATGTTTTTCAAACCATCTGATGTATTTTGATAATATTTCAACATTAACTTAGAAAAGCAAATATTATTTTCTCCTACTATGTACCTGAACAAGAATTTTTAAATTTCTGCTAAATCGATTTCGTCAACATACCAGAAATATCTGCCATAATCCGAAAATTGAACTGCACCATCCATCGGTAATAAAGGTATTCAGAAAAAATTTGCGCTATTTCCTGAAAACGATAATGTAAAAATCTTTTAATTTTGAATTGAAGATCTTACTTCTCCATACTAATCATCCGATACAAAAATGAAAATTGATCAGGAATCTCTCAAGAAAATTGCTAATCTGGCCCGTCTGGAGATCAAACCTGAAGAAGAGAGCGCCATACTCGCCAGCATGGATTCGGTACTAACCTGGATGGAACAACTGAATCAGGTGAATACCGACGGTGTTGAACCACTGACGCACATGATGGATGAAGTGAATAACTGGCGGGAAGATGTAAGTGTAAACAGTTTGTCACGGGAAGAAGCTTTATCCAATGCTCCATCAAAAAACAGCACTCACATTATGGTGCCCAAAGTGATTGAGTAAGAATACGGCACTTTGTCCAATCATTCAACAGTGACATGGAAAGTGTCCGCATCCTTCAATGCCGGAAAAGTTTCCCTGTAATGCAGCAGATCCGGTTTGGAAAAATGCGCTACTTTTTCTGTTTCGGCTGAAGACAACATGCAAATCGGCTCGCCAAGATAATCCAGTGCAGTAGAGTCACCTTTATACTCCAGTCCCATTCCGTCGGTTCCTGTCCGGTTTACACCAATCACGTAACTCTGATTTTCGATTGCTCTTGCCTGCAACAGAGTGTTCCAGGCATGGCTGCGCTTTGCAGGCCAGTTGGCTATGTATATCAGCAGGTCGTAATAATGCGACAATGAATTTCTGCTCCATACCGGAAAACGGAGGTCATAACAAACAAGCGGACAAATTTTCCATCCTTTCCATTCCAGAATCAGTCTGGAATTGCCCGGTGTGTAGGTTTCGTGTTCTTTTCCAAAACTGAAAAGATGCCTCTTGTCATTGTACAGATACGTGCCGTCCGGATAAACGCAAAACAGCCTGTTAAAGAATTTTCCGTTTTCTTTCACGGCAAAGCTGCCAATTGTCAGTGCTTTGGTCTGCATGGCAATCTGCTTCATCCAGCGCGTAGTTGTAAGTCCCATGGGTTCGGCTACTGCCGTATTCATGGTAAAACCGGAATTGAACATTTCAGGAAGGACAATGATATCGACCGACTCCTCAAGTGCCGCAATTTTTTCTTCAAGCGCGGCAAGATTGGCGGTTACATCCTCCCAGAAAATATCCGTCTGGATCAAAGCCGCAGACAACGTTTTATGCTCCTCAACTGAAGTCATTGGCAAGAAGACCTGTTTATATTTCTACCAAACTAGTAAAACTTTATTTACGGCTGGAAAACCGCATTCTGTAATCTGCATCTACATTGCCTTTCGAAATATCTGTCAGCTTTTTCTTGATAAACTGTTTCTTCAAAGTCGGCAAGTAATCTACGAACAGCTTTCCAAGCAAATGATCATACTCGTGCTGAATGATTCTGGCAGCCATTCCTGAATATTCTTCTGTATGCTCATTCCAGTCCGTATCGCGGTAACGGATTTTCAGACTTTCAGGTCTGTATACATCTCCTCGGATGCCGGGAATGCTGAGGCAGCCTTCTTCAAACGCCCATTCTTCGCCATATTCTTCCAGCACTTCGGGATTAATGAACGTCTTTTTAAAATCGGTCAATGAAAGATCCGGCTCATCGTCGTCATCTTCATCTTTTTCACTGAACGGCGTTCCGTCCACCACAAAAACCCGGATGTTCATACCAATCTGCGGAGCAGCCAGCCCGACGCCGTTTGCCGCGTGCATGGTTTCAAACATATCTTCCGACAGTTTTTTAAGGTCCACTGAATCTTTTTCTATAAACTGCGTAGGTTTTCTGAGTATCGGGTCGCCGTAGGCTATAATAGGATAAATCATTATTAAAGGATATTTTGTATTCGTTTTAGTTATTTATTCTTGAACCTTGCTTTACTATCTTCTGCTTTCCATAAAAGACTGAAGAATAATAGTCGCGCTTATTTTATCAATATTCCCTTTTTCCCGTCGGTCGCTCTTTTTGGAACCGGCAGCTATCATGGATTGAAGCGCCATGGAAGAAGTAAATCTTTCATCCTGTGTATGAACGGGAATGTCGGGAAAAGATTTTTTAAGGGTTTTTATAAATGCGCTGACCCTTGCTGCATTTTCGCTGTCTGTATTGTCAAGCTTCTTCGGCATCCCGATAATAAATGCCTCAATATTTTCCTGTGCTGCATATTTTCTGAGAAAATCCGGAAGATCATGCGTCCGAACTGTTTCAAGAGCCGTTGCAATAATCTGCAAAGGATCTGTTACAGCTATTCCGCAGCGTTTGGAACCATAATCAATTGCCAGAAGACGGGGCATTTATCTTAAAGTATGTTAATAATACACAAAGATAAGTGCTTTCAACCAGCTTTTCCTGTTGTTTGGAGTGATATTAGATTTTGATACACGCTTGCGAGAATCCGATTATCTTTGCTATATGATTGAAAAACGCTGGATACACAACACTGAATTTACTACTGAACAACAACAGGTTGCTCAGGAACTGGCAGAATCGTTAAATGTAAGTTTGCCCCTGGCCCGTCTGCTGGTACAACGCGGCATTCACGATTTTGAACAGTCACGGCTTTTTTTCAGGCCGGATCTTGCTCACCTTCACAATCCTTTTCTGATGAAGGATATGAGCCTTGCCGTGGAAAGAATCGCTTCGGCCATTGCAAACGGAGAAAAGATACTCATTTACGGAGATTACGATGTGGACGGCACCACTTCGGTCGCATTGTTCTACGGCTTCCTGAAAAGAATTTACGCCAATCTTGATTATTACATTCCCGACCGCTACGAAGAAGGTTACGGCGTTTCATGGCAAAGTATTGAATGGGCCAAGGAAAACGGTTTTAAATTAATCGTTACGCTGGATTGCGGCATAAAGTCCGTTGACAAAGTTACTGTTGCTGCTGAAAGAGGAATTGATTTTATCATTTGCGATCATCACCGCCCAGGCACCGAACTTCCGCCTGCCGTAGCCGTACTCGATCCGAAACGCAATGATTGTGAATATCCGTACAAGGAATTAACAGGCTGCGGCGTCGGTTTCAAGTTATTGCAGGCTTTCTGCATGCAGCATGACATGGATCCACAATTGCTTTACAATTATCTCGACTTGCTGGTTGTAAGCATTGCTTCCGACATTGTCCCGATTACGGGTGAGAACAGAGTTCTGGCATATTATGGTTTGCAAAGGCTCAATGCAGCGCCCAGAACAGGAATCAAGGCATTGATCCAGATTGCAGGACTGAGCGGTACGCTGGATATAACCAATGTCGTTTTCGGATTGGGGCCGAGAATCAATGCTGCGGGAAGAATCAAGCATGCCAAGGAAGCGGTAAGATTGTTGCTTTCGGAACGGGATGAAGAAGCACAGGAATTTGCCCAGGAAATAAACCGGCATAACAGCGAGCGCCGCAACTTCGACACCAGCATTACCGAACAGGCTTTGCTGATGATTGAAAACGACGACTTCTTTTCGGATGCAAAAAGTACCGTTCTATATAAGGAAGACTGGCATAAAGGAGTTATCGGAATTGTGGCAAGCCGCTGCATCGAAAAATATCACCGTCCTACCATTATACTGACTCAATCGCATGGCAAAGCTGCCGGCTCGGCGCGTTCGGTTCCCGGTTTTGACGTTTATGAGGCTATTGAAGAATGCGCCGATCTGCTGGAACAATACGGCGGGCATACATTCGCAGCCGGACTTACATTGCCTTTACAAAATGTTGAAGCTTTCAGGATGCGCTTTAATGATATTGTAAGCAGCCGCATTCTTCCGGACCAGCTCGTGCCGATGATCCATATTGACATGCCGCTGGAACTGGAAGCCATTAATCCCAAATTCTATAATATTCTCCGGCAGATGGGTCCGTTCGGGCCGGGCAATATGACGCCCGTATTTGAGTCGCGCCATGTTACCTTGGCCGGAAGGCCGACGCTGATGAAAGAGAAGCACATTAAATTCGAGGTAAAACAGAATGATTCGGATGTGTTTACCGCTATCGGCTTTGGTATGTCACGCTTTTATCCTGATTTGATAAGCGGAAAGCCTTTTTCAATCTGCTATTGCCTGGAAGAAAATAACTTCCGGGATAAAAAAACGTTACAATTGTCTCTGAAAGACATCAAAATTCATTGAGGCAATTTCAGAAACCATTCACAACAAACGCACAATGATTCTAAGAACCGAAAACCTTGTAAAAAAATACGGGGTTCGTCTTGTAAATAATAATGTAAGTTACCAGGTTGAACAAGGTGAAATCGTAGGCTTGCTCGGGCCCAACGGCGCCGGAAAAACCACTTCTTTTTACATGGCCGTCGGATTGGTCAAGCCGAACAGCGGAAAAGTATATCTTGACGACAAGGATATTACAAGCCTGCCGATGTACAAGCGTGCACGGCTCGGGCTTGGCTATCTTGCGCAGGAAGCATCCGTTTTCCGTACGCTTACCGTTGAGGAAAACATTCTGGCCGTGCTAGAAATGACAGACCTTTCCAGAAATGACCAGAAACTGAAAATGGAAGAACTGCTCGAGGAATTTCACCTCGGGCATGTCCGTAAAAGCAAAGGAATGGTGCTTTCGGGTGGCGAACGCCGCCGTACGGAAATTGCCAGGTCACTGGCTGTCGACCCGAAATTTATTTTGCTCGACGAACCTTTTGCCGGTGTAGACCCGATTGCCGTTGAAGATATCCAGAGCATTGTCGCAAGGCTGAAACATAAAAATATCGGCATTCTGATCACGGACCATAATGTGAATGAAACCTTGTCGATTACAGACCGCGCTTATCTTTTATTTGAGGGCAAAATCCTAAAACAGGGAACGGCAGAAGAACTGGCAGAAGATGAAGTTGTGCGCAGGGTTTACTTAGGCCAGCACTTTGAACTGAAAAGAAAAGTCTGAATTTTAAACAAAAAAAATGGAATACAGTCCTGCATTCCATTTTTACAAATATTTATATAGCAGCTTAATGCCTTAAACCTTACTTCTTAGGGCATTTTTTGCAATGCTTTCCTTTTTTCTTATACTTCTCACAGCACTTTTTAAAAACACATTCCGGGCTGTCATGAAATGACTTGATACAAAAATCATTTTCATCAGAAATTACAACCGCTTCATTCAAATTAAAAGTGCTCATTTCATTTGCTGTTAAACGCTGGCAAATATAACAGCTATTTAGAATCATTCAAAAAGATCGGCAAATTACTTTTGAATAAATCTAAATAATAATCCACTTATTTAACTTTTTCCCAGATTTCATGAACCGGTTTTCCGTCGCTGCTTTTGCCGCTATGGTCCCATCTTCCATTTTCCAGCTTGTGATCAAATTTCAGGGAAGAGCCGACGCGGTTATTGTCCTTTGAAAAAAACTGAATGTTCTCTGTGTATTTACCGTCCTGAATCTTGTAAGTTCCGCCGCCGGTTGCATAAAATCCTTTAACCGCCGGATCAATCGCAAACCACTGAAACCGGGTTGCGGAAAGCAGCTTCAACGTTTTCCTTGTTCCTTCCTGATGAATTTTAACCAGCTCGCCACCTTCTGCGGCCCGTTCCGTAATGTGCCACGCGCCTGCCATCGGAGCAGAAGCAGCATCATCAACCCGCATCCATACCATGGCTTCCTCATACCGGAGTGTTAAAATTCCACTTTTTACAGTTACTGTAAACTCTACCGGAATGCCCACTTTTGCAGTATCCGCTGAATTGAATTCAGGTGTATAAGTCATTTTGTCACCACTCATTGTAAAAGGTCCGCCTTCCGCACGCTCAAAATATTTATTTCCTACGCTATATGACGCGATGGAAAGGTAATTGTCCGCTACAATCAGTGTGGAAGTACTGCCGGTCGGCTCCTGCGATTTCCAGGCTCCTTTTGGAACTTGCCCGAAAGCAAAGGCGGAAACAAGTAAATGGAAGGCTAAAAGAAAATGTTTCATGGCTTCTTGTTTAATTATGCGGTATACGTCATCAAAATTATGCCACAAATTTCCCTTTATTTCAACACTTCCTGCAAAACCTCCATCGATTTGATTTCTCCAAGCGCATCCATGTGAATTTTGTAAAAGAAAAGCAGTTTTTCCAGAATCCTGATCCGCTGGCTTCTGTTCATCGGAACGCTCAGCCCGTATCCGCTCCGGATCAGCTGCTCGGTTGCGTGGTATTCCGCTGCGTCCAGCGCGTCCGGATAATGATTGCTTTTCAGTTCATTTTCCAGATCCTGAATGGTTTCTATCCCGAAGCCCAGAAAAGATGCAAGCTGAATAAGAAACTGAATATGAAAGTTTTCAAACTTGCTTTCGGCTGCGTCGAGGTATAAAACCGAATTTTCGATAAACTGAAAAAGATACGGATTACTTTCTTCTTCCTTTAACGTTTTGGCAAGGATTTCGGTCATAAAAAGCGCAAGGCTGGACTTGATCACGTCATAAGGAACCGTCAGAAAAGGCGCGTAGCATTTGATTTCCGAAATTCTGTGAACGGTATCCTCTTTTTCCCTGTGATAAACGACCAAATCCAGCAAAGTAAGCGGCTGAAAAAGCGCGATCCGGTTTGATTTGGACTTGCTGCTTCTTATTCCATTTACGATATAACTCTGTATTCCAAAGGTTTCGGTATAGATTTTTGCAATAATGGAAGATTCCCGATATCGGATGTAACTTAACGCCACGCCTCTGGTTTTGTACAACATAATTTTAAATTAAGCCATTTGATCAAATTTAGTTATCTTTCCAATACTCGAAACCTGATCCTGTAATTAACAGCATTTTGCAGTGCCGGACAATTACCAGATCAGACGCGTGCAGAATCACAGCAATGTTTTTATTAACCGGTATTGTTTTTTACGATTAAAGATTTAAAAATCAGAACGGTTTTGGAGTTTTTTAAGCCAAAGGATTTGTACCTTTGTACTATTAGCGAACTAAACAGGAATGCAAATTCGTTCCGTTACTATTCAGCGAATACGCTTTCCAGACCAGCAAACAAAAATGTTTCTAACGCATATCTCTTCTTATGAGCGACGCCATTAAGCACGAGTGCGGTATAGCACTGATCCGTCTTAGGAAACCATATCAATATTACATCGACAAGTATGAAACGCCGCTCTATGCCGTGCACAAACTGTCGGTCATGATGGAAAAACAGGTAAACCGGGGACAGGATGGAGCCGGAGTTGCCAATATCAAAATAGATGTCCCGCCAGGGAAACGATATATCAGTCGATACAGGTCCGTTGAACCTCAACCTCTTACGGACATCTTTTCCAAAATCCACAAGAAATTCAGAAAAGGTTTAAAAAACAACAAGGACCGCGCCAATGACGCAAAATGGCTGCAGGAAAACCTTGCTTTTACCGGTGAAGTCTGGCTTGGGCATTTACGTTACGGAACGCACGGTTCCAATGAAGTTGAAAACTGTCATCCGATGCTACGCCAGAGTAACTGGAGAAGCCGGAATCTGGTCATGGCGGGAAATTTCAACATGACCAACGTGGATGAACTTTTCGGCAAACTGGTTTCTTTGGGGCAACATCCGAAAGAGAAAGTGGATACCGTAACGGTAATGGAAAAAATTGGACATTTCCTTGATGAAGAAAATCAGAGGGTTTTTGAACGATTCAAGGGAATTTATGAAAATCCGACACTTTCCGATGTCATAGAAGAAAATATTGATCTTCAGCGACTGCTTTACAGATCGTGCCGCGACTTTGACGGCGGTTATGCCATGTGCGGGCTTACAGGTTATGGCGCTTCTTTCGTCATCCGCGATCCGGCCGGAATCCGTCCGGCATTTTATTATGCAGATGATGAAGTTGTAGTGGTTGCCTCCGAAAAACAGGCTATAAAAGCTGCTTTCAATGTAGATTACGGCCAGATCCAGGAAATTACGCCGGGTTCAGCACTGATCATTGACAAGAACGGCGAGTATAATGAATTTCCGATCTTGCCGAAACTTGAAAAACGCTCATGCAGCTTTGAACGGATTTACTTTTCAAGAGGAACTGATCCGGATATTTATTACGAACGCAAACAACTCGGAAAACTGCTGATTCCGCAGATTCTGAAAGAGATCAATTATGATCTTGAAAATACGATTTTCTCATACATTCCGAATACGGCCGAAACAGCGTTTCTGGGAATGATTGAAGGGCTGGAAGAATACCTTGCCAAAAAGCGGAAACAGGCGATTATGGAAGGAATTCTTTTTGAAGCCGATCTGGATAAAGTGCTTTCCTTCAGGCCGAGAATTGAAAAACTGGTCACGAAAGATGTAAAATCCAGGACTTTTATTACGGCCGATGCTCTGCGCGACGACATGGTTTCCAGCGTTTACGACACAACTTTTGAAGTAGTGCGTAAAAATGTAGATACCGTTGTGATCATTGATGACTCCATCGTACGCGGCACAACGCTTGAAAAAAGCATTCTGACGATGCTGGACCGTCTGAGTCCGAAGAAAATTGTAGTTGCTTCTTCTGCCCCGCAAATCCGCTTCCCGGACTGCTACGGAATTGACATGTCGAAAATGAAGGATTTTGTCGCTTATCGTGCGGTTCTGAAGTTACTGGAAGAACGTGATCTGGAATACTTGCTGGAAGATGTGTATACACAAAGCGTAACTTCCATCGCCACCAAAAATCCGTATCATACCAATTACGTAAAAGCACTTTACGAGCCTTTTACAGATAAGGAAATTTCGGATAAAATCGCCGAAATCATTCGCCCGAAAGATTTGAACGCGGAGATTTCAGTCGTGTTCCAAACGGTTGAAAACCTTCACAAAGCTTGTCCGGATCATCTTGGCGACTGGTATTTTACAGGTAATTACCCGACTTTGGGCGGTAACAAAGTAGTTAACAAAGCATTTTCCAATTCTTACGAAGGCAAACTGGAAAGAGCTTACTAAAGATAAAATTCATTCAAGAAAAGCCGTTCTGATATTCAGGGCGGCTTTTTTTGAATGTGTAAAGCCGGAATCCTGATTTTACAGAATGCTTTGCAGCATGCCATTTTACAAAAACTTGATCCCGCGAGTAAGTCTATTTAAAAAAATGCTTGTACGGAAAGTTGTATTTCCCGTATCTTGCTTCTTTAAATAAAAACCTAAATCCAGATGATCCAGTTCAGGAAATTACAGTCCATTAAAACTTACAGCTTAATCTTTGCTTTCTTTTTATTTGCTGGTTTTGCACAAGCCCAGACAAAAACCGGAACGCTCAATGACATCAGCTTTCTTGAAGGTCACTGGCTGGGAAATTACAACGGCGGCCCGATTGAAGCGTCCTGGACAGCTCCGGCAGGAAATAACATCATGGGTTACATTCGCATGATCAAAGATGACAAGCCTGCGCTTTACGAGGTTTTTGCCTTTGAACAAACTGAAAAAGGGCCGGTTGCCATGGTAAAACATTTCAAACCGGGCTTGATAGCACTGGAAGAAAAAGAAGTTTCGGACCGTTACAATTTTATTGAAGCCAAGAAAAATCAGGCTTTATTTGAGAAAGATGATGTTTCTGTAAGGATCATTTATGAAAGACGTTCGCAGAACCAGCTGGTGATTCAAAGAGGCAAGATGGAAGATAATAAATGGGTTTTCGTTGATTTGTTCGTATTTAACCGTATTCCTTAATTCATATCAGTTTGTTGAGTAACAAAAAAGCAGCATTTTCATAAATGACTGCTTTTTTGCTTTAAGCTAGTTTTTAAGGATCAGATAAACACCGATAATCAACAATACTACTCCGAGTATTCTTGACAATGTAATCTGATGTACGGCAAATCCCTGCAGACCGTAATGATCAATGGTGATGGCTGCAACCATTTGTCCGGCTATAACCAGACAAATCATATTGGCGGGTCCTATTTCCCGGATAATAAAGATCACTGTAATGATGTAAAATGCACCGAAAATGCCTCCTGTAAAGCGAATCCAGGGAATTTGCCGGATCTGGCTGAATCCCGGAACCGGACTTTGATTAAAACACGCAAAGGCAATCAGCAGTACGGCAAGCCCGACCAGAAAAGAAGTAACTGCCGCAAGAATCGGATTGTTGAGCGATTCACGCAACTGTGCATTCACGCCGGATTGCACCGCATTGCTGATACCGATCAGAAAAGCCAGAAGTAAAAAAAACCAGTTCATAAAATTTCAGACGTGAGCTGCCATTTACTTTTTCAACTCACTTACTTCATCCGGATCCACCGTTCTGAAACGGCCGTAAACTCTTAGGATAATACCGAGTGCAACGGTAACTTCGGCTGCTGCAACCACAATCACAAAAAGAGAAAAAAGCTGTCCGCTCAGTTTTTCAGGATCATGCCGGCTGAAAGCGACAAGATTGATATTCACTGCATTCAGCATCAGCTCGATTCCCAGCAGAATTCCTATAAAATGCCGCTTGGTTATGGCAATAGCCAGTCCGATGCTGAACAGTGCCGCGCCAACCAGAAGGTAATGTTGTATCGGAATCATATTCATGATGCAGGGTTGCGGTTTAGTGCAAGATATGCTGCGCCAACAAGCGCAACCAGCAATAATATGCCGGCTATTTCAAACGGGAGCAAATGACTTGTCATCAATTCGACGCCGATTGTTTTTATAGTTGATTTGCTGTTATTGGAATTTCCGGCCATTTTAAAATCGGATAAAAAAATAATCCGACCCAGAAAAACAAAGAATCCGGTGCCAAGTAAAAAGCCCCATATCTCTCTTTTTGTTGGTATTTCAATCTTGTTATGCGCGGTAGCATTATCCCGTTTATCCGGTTTATGCGTAAGCATAATACCAAAAATAAGCAGAACCAGAATTCCTCCGACGTAAATCATGATTTGCGCTACGCCAAGAAAATCGGCGCCGGCAAGAACGTACAATGCCGCAACTCCCAGAAAAGTCAGAAACAATGCAAAAGCAGCATAAATCAGGTTTCTGGAAAACAAAATGAAAAAAGCAGCAGCAATTGACAATACTGAAAATCCATAAAATGCTGCTGCTTCCATTTTTATCAAAAAATCAATGAAGAAAATTCCGGCTGTAAATATAGCGTTATTCTTTTGAAGGCTTTGGCTTCATTGTCGGACGAAAAACTGCTTTTGGCTTAACTTCCTCATCTTCTTTTATTTCTTCCTTAATTTCTTTATCCGCTTCCGCTTCTGCTGCTTTAACCTCCGTCCTGGGCTTCATCGTAGGACGAAATGCAGGCTTCGCAGGCGCAGATTCCGAAGGAGTTTCCGAAACAGACTTTTCCGCATTTTCATCCGAAACCGACTTCGGCTTCATCGTAGGACGGAACGCCGATTTTGCAGGCGCAGCTTCCGAAGGAGTTTCCGAAACAGACTTTTCCGCATTTTCATCCGAAACCGACTTCGGCTTCATCGTAGGACGGAACGCCGATTTTGCAGGCGCAGCTTCCGAAGGAGTTTCCGAAACAAACTTTTCCGCATTTTCATCCGAAACAACCTTCGGCTTCATCGTAGGACGAAATGCAGGCTTCGCAGGCGCAGCTTCCGAAGGAGTTTCCGAAACAAGATTTTCCGCATTTTCATCCGAAATCCCTTTCGGCTTCATCGTCGGACGAAACGCCGGCTTCGCAGGCGCAGATTCCGAAGGAGTTTCCAAAACAGGCTTTTCCGCATTTTCATCCGAAATCCCTTTCGGCTTCATCGTCGGCTTAATTGTAGCAGATGTTTTTACAACTTCGTCTTCATTTTTTTCCTGTGTATCCGTTTTTGCAATCACCGGCTTCTTAGGCTGAAAAACCGGTCTGGCCGCAACTGCCGGCTTATCCTCCTTCTTCCCTTCTTCCCTTTCCTCCGTCTTCATGACCACCGGTTTTCTGGGCTGAAAAGCCGGTCTCGCCGCAATAACAGGTTTTTCCTCCATCGTCCCTTCTTCCCTTTCCTCCGTCTTCAAAACCGGTTTCTTCACTGCCTTCAACGCCTCTTTTTCCTTTTGAAACTGATCGAGCAGCATGCGTTTTTCATCCGCTTCTTCCGCAGTAAGATTGGAATAATTATAAACCATATCCCGCACATCAAACTCGCTGTAATCAAAAGTTTTGGTCATAGTAAGGCATTCCGTCGGGCAAACCGTCGTACAAAGGCCGCAATAGCAGCATTTGGCCATATCAATATCGAATTTCGCAGCGTACAGACGGATCGGCGAACCGTCCGATGCACGTCCGACTTCCTCAATGGCCCGGATCGGCTCAATGTCGATACAATCCACCGGACACACTTTCACACATTTATCACAGACAATGCAATCATCAATCTCGTTATGCAGGCGGTAACGGCCGTTATCCGGAATCGGAATCGTTTCCAGCGGATACTGAATCGTTACCATTCCTTCCTGCTGGTCATAGAAATTGTCCGAACGGATATCGCCGGGTTTCCGGCGTTTGCGTGCACTCCACAAATGGCGCAACGTCAGTCGCATGCCCGTCAGTGTTGTGCTGATCCCTTCCGATATATTTTTAAAGTAGGTCGACAAGATTATATATGAGTGTTTGCTGCTCCATTTTGCAGGACAATGCCTTTAACAAATATAGAGCAAACTATATTAAAACTTATTTTCAATCAGAACACCTTCCAGAAGTTCTTTCAGCTCTTTCTGAATAGATTCCGTTTTATCAGAAATATACCAGCGCTGAATGTCCTCTGCAAATTCCATGTAAGGCTTCACCGGATTTGCCTGATATGCTTTCAGCATTTCCTGCGCGCCAGACGGACGTGGCCCCCAAGTAAAAAGCTCATTGAAATTTTCATCCACAGCAATCAGTTTCGGAATGGAACGGCCGCCATTTGTAAGGTATGCATCCATTATTTCCGGATTTTCGTCCCGCAGCAGCAATTTTACCGTAATCTGAGGATTGAGTGAAGCCAATGCTACAATGGAAGGAATATTCTGCGCTGCATCACCGCACCACGCTTCTGTCAGGATAAACCAGGTTTGAGGAAACTGAAACCGGTCGATGGTCTTTTTCAGATCTTCATTAACCGTAACTTTTTTATTCAGCCGCTGCATTCTGGACAAATTAAGCCTTGTATAATGGTTTAAATCTTCAGATTGTTTTAAGCCCGTTGTTCTGTTTTCCAAAACTACTTTTTCCATCAACTCCATGTAATCCGAATAGGAATAAGCTTTTTCGGTAACGGCGTAAGGAAACAAATGTGCTGCATTTTTCATTCGATGTTCTTTTAATAGGAAACCCATTGTATATTGTTTCAGTTCATGTTTTTCAATGTAAAACAATGCTTCAATTGCCCTGAAAGGCAGATTGGAAATGCAGTTATTTACAAACGGTATTTTCAAGGTATCTCAAATATTTAAGCGCCAGCACATCTCTGTCAAAATGCATTCTGGCGTAGTTGTATCCATTATTGCCCTGTTCACTAAGCATTTCCGGATTGTTCATATACATCCTTATTTTTTCTGCAAAGTCCTTGGCATTTTCCGGCTCCACGAATGCACCCGCATTTGCCTTTTCAACAAGTTCACGTGAAATTCCGTCAATGGCCATCAAAATCGGTTTCCGGAATGAGAAGTAATCAAAAGTTTTATTACTGTAAACGGTTTTAAAAGCATCCGCCTTTTTCAGAACAGACATGCCCATTTCAGATGCAAGAATATACCGGAACACTTCCGTTCTGGGAACCGTATTCATAAATCCGACATTTTCCAAACCTCGTCTCTGCACATGGCGCAGCAATGCTTTCTTCTGCATCCCGTCGCCGATCAGCAGGAAATATGCGTTTGTACCTTTCAGGATTTCAGCCGTTTCAATAATTTGTTCAAGATGATTGGCAACGCCATGCGCCCCGACGTAAATGAGTACAAACTTGTTTTCAAAACCTTGCGCCCGCCGGAAAGCGTCCCGATCAAAATTGCCTGCAACCTTGGCAGCAATACTGAAATCGGCAGCATTCGGGATGTAAATGATCTTTTCTGGATTTACTTTTTTTGAATGAATCAGCGCATCGCGGAAAGCCGGCGTCAGGACGTTTATTGCCGTTGCCTTTCTTAGTAAATACTTTTCAAACCGGAAAGCAAGCCAGATCAGGAATTTATTGGTTAAAACGCCGGTATCAACAGCGGATTCAGGCCATAAATCACGGATTTCAAATACAAAAGGAATACGTTTCAGCCATGAAAGCACAACGGCCGTAATGCCGGCAAACAACGGCGGCGAAGTAACAAGAATGACATCGTACTTGTTTTTTGCATGAAAAAACCCCGCCCAGATACCGGAAAAAGTAAAAGAAAAATAGCCCCGAAGCCTGCCTGCAAAACCGGAATTGTAGTTGCCTGAAATCCGGCAGCGAATCACTTTAACCTGATTGCGATTGAATTTCTCCGTAATAAATTCCTTTCCATTGCCGCCAGGATCGGAATCCATATAATGCGCCGTGCCTGCAATTACTGTAACTTTATGGCCTTCGCGAACCCAGATTCTGCACATTTCATTCCAGCGCGAGCCGCCTCCGTCCGAATCTTCCAGAAAAAACTGGTGAATTAACAGTATATGCATCGTGTGTGTTTAGCCGCCCTTGTTGCAGGCTTTGATTGTCGTTCGTATAAATCTCCCGGAAGTTGCAAAGACAAGCGCAGGACTTTCCGTTTTCTGCCCGTAACTTTCAGAATACCAGCCTTCGCTTTTTACATATTCCATGCGGTTTCCCTTTTCATCCTGCGCATGTATTTCATAATGATCAAAAAAACTTTCGCATGGATGCCAGATTTGCTTCATGGGCAGATTTGCCGGAACATTTTCAAGGCTGTCTTCAATAATCCAGTGCAGCTTGCCGGCTTCTTTGAAAACTTTTCTTTTATGTCGGATTCCTTTTGCAACGTGATAAAAACCCTCATAATCAGCTTCCATTACAATCAGATCAGGATTCAAAAACCGGATTTCCCCCGAAGCTTTTTTGATCCAGCCAAACCACATAAAGCGCGGACCTTTCCGCATCTGATCAAAATCGCCGATCATTACCGTATTGTGCGACGCCGTGCCGGCAAAATACCGGATCAGGTTTTCATCGGTATTATACTGAAATGTTCCCGCGTCGCGCAGTATATTCATGCCATTTACCCAAATGTCAACATGCAGGTTATCCGCCTGAAACGGCCTTTTACCATAACGTCCGCAACGCAGAAAAGTAAGTGAAAACGGGTCTTTCAGAATATAATAGCCGCCGTCTTTAAATTCAAAAGTTCTGTACTCCGATGTTTTTTGCAGACTTGCAGTTTTATTTTTCTCTCCTGAAAACCAGCTTGTTTCTTCATTCCAGTTTCCAATTTCATACGCATGATCCTGTTTTAAAGCACTTGCCAAAGCTGCAAGCTGAGGGCGAAAATCACGAAAGTGACAATCGGTTAACGGAAAGAACAAAGCGCCGTCATTGTTGCCGTAATTCGGAAGCCAGCCTGTTATTTCCTCCTGACAAGCCTGTAAAAAATGCAGTGATTTTTCTGCAAGCGTATATACGTTCGCCGGCCATTTTTCCTGATTCTTTTCCGCAATGCCAATAGCCATTGTTAGTAACTGAACTGCAATGCGGTGATAATTCACGGAGTACTGCAAAAATGTGCCGTCACCATCAATCTGAAAAGCAATTTCCTGTTCAAACCAGCGCTTTCCTTTTCTTTTCCATTTACCGCTTTCCGGAAAAAAAGGGTATAGCAAACCAATGAAATAAAGCCCGAAAGTTTCCGTTAATGCATGATTATTCCGGACTGCAATGCGCGCAAAGCTGATATTTCCTTCCACACGGCGCATTTGATGACGAATGCTGTTCACCACTTTTTCGAAAATTTGAGGTGTAAGTGTTTCGGAAAACTTGTAATAATGAACCGCAAAAGTCCAGTTGAAAACTCTTAGCGTTATTTCCTGTCCGCAACGCCAGTTCGGTCCGCAATTGACAGTATTTTTATCAATCCAGTCCGTAATGAATGCGAAAACAAGTTTGGACTGATCTTCCTGGAAATGAAAATCATAACGGATCAGATCATATAAAAACGTAAACCTTGACTTTTCCCAGACGTACTTGATATCACCGGCCTGCCTGGAAAAATCCGGAATTTCTGTCCAGTGCTTTTTGGAGTCGAATGCAAAACCCGTTTTCGGATGAGTATGCCAATCCTTTGCATGATGCCATTCGGAGGAAAAGTATAAAAACCTGTTCTGCGAAATTTTCCCTGCACGTTCCTTTAACTGATAAAGTGAAGTATTTCTTTCCAGATTGATTTTTACGGGATCAAAGAAAAACTGAACGGGAAGCTGTCGCCAGTTTTCCAGCGAAAAAGATTTTTCCTTTACATGAACCGGAAAATGCAGTTTCAGCAATCCCGATCTTAACCGGATTTCATACCCGATGCGAAAGCATACATACCGGAAACCCATATTTTGGATGAACCGGATCATATTTTTACCCAGCTGAAAGTTTTAAGGCTTTCCAAGGCCGCAAAAGTTACCTGCGAAGTATGGACAATTTCTTCAAAAGGAATCAGCGGCGCTCCGCCGTTTCTGACCATTTCCAGCAATTGCCCGAATTGCTGTTTGTGGCCTTTGTCCTGCTGCGTTTTCAGTTTTGTAAAAGTACTGAATCCATAGCCCGTCAAAGTCCGGAAATTATCCAGAATCAGCGTACGGCCGAGTGAATAAACCTCGATACGTTCCTTTGCATACGCGTTATTTCCATTTGAAAAATAGTTGATAACGCCCGTTGAACCGTTTTTACATTTCAGCAGCATACTTGCATTGTCCGAAGTTTCGCAGGCATTTCCGGCCGCATTCATACAAACGGCTTCTATTCTGCTGCCGGTAATAAAAATGAATAGATCAACAAAATGACACGCTTCACCGATAATGCGCCCGCCTCCTCTTGCACGGTCATGAATCCACGATTCTGCCGGAACAAAACCTGCATTTACCGTAATAATCACGTTCACAAGGCTGTCTTTCAGGAGCAGCTTCATTTTCCGGACATGCAGAGAAAAACGCCGGTTGTATCCAACTGTTAAGGAAACCGGGCCGGGTTCCGGTTTTTGCCAGACATTGATAATTTCATCCAGTTCAGCCTGAAAAATAGCAAGCGGTTTTTCAACAAATACATGTTTTCCAGCCAGCAGCGCTTTCAGAACCATTGCCGCATGCTGCTGATGCTGCGTTGTAATGAGCACCAGATCAATCTCCTTGTCATTTAAAATTTCCTGGAAATCACAGGTCGCAAAAGGAATGCCGTATTTCCGGGCGAGTTCTGCCGCTGAAAAGCCGTCTGCGCTGGCGATATACTTCAGATCTGCGTTTTTCAGCAAAGGGAGCATTGTCGTTCTGGTAAAATTCCCCGCTCCTATTATTCCGGCTACTCCTTTTCTGCCGGCAAACGTTTCATCCGAAAACCGGGTTACCGAATGATTACTGACTACTTTCGGGTAGTCCAGAATAATGGCAACAGACTTTGAGAAGGTGATATTTTCATAAACACTTTTAAAATCTGCCAATGGAATTACCTCTGAAATCAACGGCCTGACATTCAGAGAACCGGAAGAAAGCAGTTCCAGAACAGCCTGAAAATTCCGGTTTTCCGTCCATCTTGCAAACGGCAGCGGATAATCAATTCCTTTCTGTTCATAGTCATGATCGTAACGTCCCGGCCCGTAAGAGCAGGAAACCTGAAAAGTCAGCTCTTTTTCATAAAAATCTGCCCGGTTCAGATGCAGTCCTGTAACGCCGATCAATACGATTTTGCCCCTTTTTCTTAATATATGCGCAGCTTGTGAAATAATTTTATCTGAGCCGGAAGATGCTGTAATGATGACGCCGTCAGCGCCCATGCCGTTTGTCAGTTCGGCGACAACCTTTTCAGCATCCGTCATGTCGGGATTAAGCGTGGTAATATTTTTGGAAGCAATTGCCCGTTTTTGTTCATCCGGATCAATCCCGATGACGCGACAGCCATTAAGCCGCAGAATTTCAGCAGCCAGCAAGCCGGTCAGCCCCAAACCGGTAACAACAACCGTTTCACCAATTGCAGGTGAAAGCAGCCTGATTCCCTGCAGGGCAACAGAAGCAATGACTGTAAAAACAGCTTCTTCGTCGGGAACGTGATCCGGAACTTTGGCAACAAGGTTTCTGGGTACACAAACAATCTCCGCATGCGGCCCGTTGCTGATCACACGGTCACCGATTTTCAAATCCCGGATTTCTTCACCAACAGCTATAACGGTGCCCACATTGCTGTATCCGAGCGGAATCAGCTGATCGAGTTTGTTGTAAATTGTTCTGACTGCCGGAACAAGGCCGTCCGACTTTATTTTTGAAACGGCGCGTTTTACCTTTTCAGGATGCTGCCGGGCTTTTTCAAAAAGATTTGCATTGCTGAATTTTACCAGCATTTTTTCCGTGCCGCTTGAAATCAGACTTTTATGCGTCCGGATCAGCACGCAGCCTTTTCTGACCAAAGGTGCGGGAACTTCCTGCAGAGCGGTTTTGCCCGTCCGCAGATTCTGGGTAAGTTGCTTCATCAGTAAAGTGTGTGTTTCGTAGCGGAAATTACAATCTTGCGGGCAATAACAAAACTTTAATATTTTTAATAACTTACATCTTGCAGATTTCGCAACAAAGCATAGGCTCTTTTACTAATGAAAAAACAACTTAACGTAGGGATTATAGGTTACAAATTTATGGGCCGCGCTCACAGCAACGCATGGATCAAGGCGCCGCTGTTTTTTGACCTGCCCGCAGTTCCGGTACTGAAAGCAGCATGCGGCAGGCAAGAAGAATCTTTAAAGGAATTTGCCAAAAAATGGCATTGGGAAGAAACAGAAACGGACTGGAAAAAGCTTGTCTCGAGGCCCGATATTGATATTATTGACATTGCACTTCCGCAGCAGCTTCATTATGACGTAGCCATTGCGGCAGCGAAGGAAGGAAAACATATTTTTTGTGAAAAACCTCTTTCCATGAACAGCAGGCAGGCGGAAGAAATGCTGAAAGTTTGTGAAGACAATAAAGTAAAACACTATTTAAACCATAATTACCGAAGAACGCCGGCTGTTTCCTACGCCAGAAAAATGATCGATGACGGTAAAATCGGCCGTATTTTCCACTGGCGCTGCGCTTATCAGCAAGACTGGATCGTTGATCCTGAATTTCCGCTTACATGGCAGCTGCGAAAAGAAACGGCACAAGCCGGCCCGCAATGGGACCTCAACTCACATGCAGTAGATCTGGCACATTATCTGATCGGTGACATTGCAACGGTTTCCGCACTGACGGCCCATTTCATCAAAGAAAGACCGCTTGCGGATGAAACGACTTCGGGCAATCTTTCTGCCACGGCCAAGGAAAATGAAAAAGGCGAAGTAACCGTCGAAGATGCTGCCTTAATGATGGTCACTTTCAAAAACGGCACGATCGGTTCTTTTGAAGCTACAAGGTTTGCAACGGGCCGTAAAAACAGACTGACTTTTGAAATTTACGGCAGCAAGGGAAGTCTGGCTTTTGATCTGGAAAGAATGAATGAACTTCAGTATTTTTCCAACGACGATGAAGCAGGACAGCAGGGATTCCGGACTATACTTGCAACGGAGGCAGTGCATCCATATGCCTCGAATTGGTGGCCGGCCGGACACATTATCGGTTATGAGCATTCATTTGTTCATGCCGTTGCGGATTTTATCAAAGCCATTGAAGAGGATACCGCAATCAAACCCGACTTTGCCGACGGTCTGAAAATCATTCAGGTACTGGAAGCAGGAATCGTTTCTGCAGAAACCGGATCGCAGGTTACGCTCTGATTTATAAACCTAAATTTTCATTATTCATGGTTGCCTATTCAATTGACTCAAATGGTTTATCAACCATGATTTGCAAAAAAAGCATGCTGGCATGTCTTTTTCTGCTTTTTGCAACTGTTTCAAATGCGCAGAATGCAAAAGGAACGAACAGCATTTTTGCAAGAGAAAATCTGATTGCATGGTGCATTGTACCATATGATGTTAAAAACAGAACTCCGGCTGAACGTTCAGAAATGCTCAACAAACTGGGTATTACAATGCTTGCATATGACTGGCGCGAAAAGCACGTTCCTGAATTTGATACGGAGCTGGATGAACTGGAAAAACATCATATTGCATTACAGGCATTCTGGCTATACTCAGGCCCTAACCCGGAAAATGACAAGAATCTGGATATCATCATTGATTTACTGAAACGTCATCAAGTAAAAACGCAGATCTGGTGCATGGTTGCCGGCATAGAGGACATCGATTCCATGACGCAGGAAGAAAAAGTGAAGGTGCATGCCAAGGCAATTGCTTATATCGCAGACAAAGCGGCTGAAATTGGCTGCAGCGTTGGTCTTTACAATCATGGCGGCTGGTATGGCGAACCGGAAAATCAGCTGGAAATTATCAGATACCTGAAAAAACCGAATATCGGAATCGTTTACAACTTTCATCATGCCGAAGAACAGATTGACAGGTTTCCGGAATTTTTCCCCCGGATTGTTCCGCATTTGATGGCATTGAACCTTGCCGGGCTGAAAAAAGGCAATCCGGTTAAAGTTGTTCCTATAGGTGAAGGAGATGCAGAACCGAAAATGATGCAGATTGTAAAAAACAGCAAATACCACGGCCCGATTGGAATTATTAACGAAGACACTGCTCCGGATGCAGAAGAAGGTCTGACAGTAAATATAAACGGGCTAAAAAAGGTTCTGAAACAAATGAATGAAAAGGAAGCTTTGAAAACTTATCAGTAACATTCTGCATTGAATTAAGATTAAAGAATCATACACTGCTCCGGAGGAGCACCCTGTTTATAGCAAAAGAAATTCATGCAGGTTTTACATGGCCCCGGCAGGGCAGCTTTTTTACGGATGATCAGGAGGCCCTGCCGGGCCAAATCGCATTTGGAAACGCTTAGTGCTATAAACAGGAGGCCGCGCTGTGGCAAATGGCAAATGCCGGAAATAGTAGGAGCTCAAAATGGAAATTGCTTGTACGCTGAAGAACTACACCGCTCCGGAGGAGCACCCTGTTTATAGCAAAAGAAATTCATGCAGGTTTTACATGGCTCCGGCGGGGCCTCCTGTTTACGGATGATAAGGAGGCCCCGCCGGGCCAAATCGCATTTGGAAACGCTTAATGCTACAAACAGGAAGCCGCGCTGCGGCAAATGGCAAATGCTATTAGCAAGCGTATAAAAAGCAAAAAGCACTTACTGCTTTCGCCATAAGTGCTTTTTCAATTGTGGGAGTTGAGGGATTCGAACCCCCGACCCTCTGCTTGTAAGGCAGATGCTCTGAACCAACTGAGCTAAACTCCCTTTTTCCCGTCGTTTGGGAGTGCAAATATGTGCGACTAAATTTGTAACTGCAACTTTTTTAATGAAAAAAAACTAAAAAATTTTCAATGTATTGAGAATCAGGCATCCTTATTCGAAATTTAAATAGAGTGTCACCGTGTGCGTAGACAAGCGGTTTATTCCCATGCCTGCTGAATTTTTTGTAGGCTGAAAAACATTCATCAAACCATGTGAAAAGCGCAGTTCCGGTGCAAATTTGAAGAATTCAAAAAATTGCTCGTAGCCAATTCCATAATCAATTGAAAAGTCGCTGGACTTTGTGTCCAGCCGGCCGCCGCCTCCGCCCCTGTTTCGCTTTACATTGGTTTCTATTCCGAACGTTACGCCTGCCAGCATATACATTCTGGAATTTACACGTCTTAACGATTTGTATTTTAGTAACAAAGGAACTTCAATCCAGGTTGATTCCCGCTTTTCTGTTTTATCCGTCCCGTTCGGGTAACTGAATTTCACATGCCGCTCATACAAGGAAACCGAAGGCGTAGTACGCAAATCAAAATGCTCGTTCAGAAAAGCATTGATTGTAAAACCCATCCGGAATGCCGCATTATTAGGTGACTGAATTACAAAAGCGGAATCTTTAGGTACAAACTCGTTACTATGAGTGATATTGAACCGGGTAAAGGGAACGGCAAATAAAATACCGTAATGAATCGGTTTGTCATCGTAGAATTCCAGATGACGACGCCTGTATCCGATGCCTTGTGCCTGTACTCCCTGGGCTGCCAGCAACAGTCCGAAAAAGCCGAATATTACTTGTGACCTATGTAAATGGAACAAATCCCGAAGGTAAGTGGTATGCATCTGGTATTTATAAATCCTGCTTTTTTAAAAATTTCAAGAAAAGCTTCTCCATCCGGAAACGCCTGAACAGATTCAGGAAGATATGTATAAGCCGAACTATCCTTTGATACCGTCTTTCCAATCAGCGGCAATATGTATTTGAAATAAAAATTATAAAACTGCTTGAACGGAAAGCTGCGCGGCTTGGAAAATTCAACGACAACGCAAGTTCCTCCGGGCTTCATCACACGGTTCATTTCAGTAAGTCCGGTTAGCAGATTCTGAAAATTGCGTACTCCAAACGAAACGATAATTGCATCAAAATAATTGTTGGAGAAAGTCAAACTTTCCGAATCGCCGCTCTGAAGCGTTATGACATCCTGCTTTCCGAGCTTGGCTATTTTTTCGCGCCCGACAGCCAGCATTCCTTCTGAAATATCGACACCGATTATTTTTTCAGGTTTGAGGGAAAGTGCCTCAATGGCAAAATCACCCGTGCCCGTTGCAATATCCAGTATGATTTTCGGCTGCTGTTTCCGCAGCAGTTTAATGGCTCTTTTACGCCAGTAAATATCAACGCCTGCACTCAGAAGATGATTGAGCAGGTCGTATTTTGGAGAAATATTGTCAAACATTTCTGCCACCTGCTCTCTTTTGCTTCCGTCCTTGTGCTTATAGGGTACTACACTCATTTCGCTTTTTTGTAAATACAACTATAAACAAAACTAACAGTTATTTTATTGTTAAGTGACCGTCCTGCAATCTAATTTGAACTAGGCGCTGACCGGAAACGGAAATGTGCGTCTAATAAGCGTATTCTAAATCATTTCTGCATGCGCAACGGTTTACTTTCAGTAATCTTCATTTTCAGCTTTTCAGTTTCATACGGACAAAATTCCAACGGTATCAGCAGGAAAAAAAGTTATGGCCGGAAAGAATATTTTCCTTTTTCAGTAAGCCTGCGCGGCGGTCTTACGCAGTTTTACGGTGAGCTGAACGCACAGGATATGCAGGGAATGACCGGCATAAGTCTGGGAAAATCGTTTAACAAAAACCTGGCGCTGCATTTTGATTATACAGCCGGAAAACTGGGCGGAGAAAAAGTGGCCTTTTTCAATTCTTATTTTATTAATGAATACAATTCACTGGAACTGACGGCAAAGTGGAACCTTACGGAACAATTCAGCCGCTTGGAGCCCGGCAATGCCCATTTTTTTCTGTACGGCGGCATCGGACTTGTTTATTTCAGCGCCAATGCATTTGCAATGGACGACAACCGTTTGCTGCGGTTTACAAACAGCAAGCTCAGTGCACGCAATCCTCTGTTTTTACGTTGGGGTCCGCCCAAAGGTCCTGCCGGGATCAAAAAGACGCGTGAAGGCATTTTACCGTTAGGTACTTCTCTGGATTTTCTGCTGTTCAAATGTTTGAAAACGGGAATAGATTACCGTTTTTATTTTGTGAGAACGGATAAAATGGATGCAACTTCGGGACGTCGGCTGCTTAATCCCGAGGAAAGTAATTCGTACAGCGATACGCCCAATGACAAGTTCAGCTTTTTGTCTGTTTTTCTGAGTTACCGCTTTAAAAATACAAGGCATTGAAAAAGAATTGGCTTTATGCCATTTCCTTTAAAGTCTCCTTATATTCTTTTACTTATTTGCCAGTGGACGATAACAGGATTTTACGTCAGACTCAAGAACAGACCTATGCGCACCGTCTTTTCTATGTTCTCCGTCTTTTGTTAATATAATTCCTTTATAAAGCATTTCAAAAGAATTATTGGAAGTTACATAAGAGTACAACCGAACCGAAATGGAACCAGCATGATCCGAAATGATATCGCCTATGTTGTACAATTTGTTTGCAAGGACAAATGTTTCGATTAAAGTATTTCGTTCAATCTGATGACGTAAAGCCAATTGATCTGATTTTGGTATATGTGTTTGTTCAATGTATTCAAGCTTTTTCATCACAGTTTTCAATTCGCCCCGATGAAGCATTTCCAGTTCATCCATTTTTGATTCACTTTTCTTTTTTGCAGCGAGAAGCTCAATTCTATGGCGTAATTTCAGGTAATCGATTTTAAGTTTATATTGCCGCTGATCAGTACATGCAACTTCCTTCATAAAGTTTTCCAGCTCCCTCTTGTGAAGTGCTTTTAACTGGTATATTTCTGAATTCTCATCCTGCTCTGCATCAGCCATTTTTTCAGTTAAATGATCTATTTCCTTTTTATGAAGTAATTTTAATTTAGCCAACTCCAATTCATATTCCAGGTGATTGGATTTTAAATAAAGAACTTCGCGCTCCATTTCCTGAAGCAGCTTCAACTCATTAAATTTTAAATTAAACTCTTGACCGGACATTTGATACTTTGGTAACTGATGAAACTTATTTGGCACCCGAAATACTTATTGAAGAAATTTTCTTTAAAATATCCTGTGCATTTTGACGCATAATGAAACAAAGGTTATCCTCAATGATGCACAAATAAATAACTCTTGGTCTGTTACTGAAATGGCATTTATTTACAGCAATATCTGACTTATCAAAAGGTACGTCACTTCAGGTGTTTTCTGCTTTGTCCATGTAAAGGATTAAAACAATAAAATTTAAATTTTATATACCCGCTATGAATGCCAACTCTATCAAGTACAAATTTTATCCTACGCTGTTGAACACTTACGACAGTTTTGAAAAAGGGTATGTAACAGAAACAGAACTTATTGACCGTATTAACAGGCTTCCTTCAGTTCAGACCGAAGCGCAGGCGAAAGGAACTTCTTTTGAAGATGCCGCTATTAAAGGCATTAATGAAGAACTGTTTGACGCCGGCATTCTGGCCCGGGTAAGAGCTCTTTTGCCGCGCCCGATGGTAAAAACCCAGGCATATTGCGAATATCAGATCAATGACGTCCTGCTTTACGGCTATGTGGATGTAATTGGTAAAATCATGGCCGTCGATATTAAAACAACGGGAAAATACGAAGCCGGCACCTATGCCGGAAGTCACCAGAATTTTTACCTGCCGGCACTGCGCTCAAAGGGGATCAGAAAACTGAGGTATGTGATTACCGACTTCAATGATGTTTACAGCGAGGAATACGATCAGACTTTTGACTTTTCGCATCAGCTTTCACAGATCAATGCCTTTTGCCAGTTTGTTGAGGACAATCGCGGCAGAATTACAGATTGTAAGATTTTTGGAGGTGAAAAGTAAAGTGTATCTGTGAAATGTAAAATGTATTAATCTCAATTTATAAAACTCCGATTTACTCATTTCGGCTGTTTTACTTTTGATTGTATTTCTTAAAAATATTCAGGATTCTGCTGAAAATCTCGGTGTTTTCATAAATACCGCGAAAATCAAGCGAATGCGGCCCGTAGGCAAAAACCGGAACCATCACGGAAGTATGATCATTGGTGCTGAAACTTCCGTCTACATACCCTTTCTGAAGATCGCCGTCGAGCAGAGTCAGCCCTCCGGTTTCATGATCGGCAGTGACGATCACGAGCGTTTCGCCATTGCTGTCGGCAAAGCGCATGGCCTCACCAATAAGCTGATCAAAATCAAGCATTTCTGTGACCACATAAGGTACTTTGTTTGCATGACCGCCGTAATCGATCTGCGCACCTTCGGCCATTATGAAAAACCCGTTCTTGTTGGATTGCAGGGACTCAGATGCTTTTTTAAACGATTCTGTCAGAAAGTTCCCTCTTCCTTTCAGCATGGAAACGGTTCTGGAATTGTCCAGAAGCACAAACGGCATTTTCATTTTTTCCAGATCCTGCCAGTTGTACGAAACCTGAACTCCACGGTTGCGCAATGTGTCCGCCACTTTCGTTTTCTCAAAATGCTCCGATCCTCCGCCAATGAGTATTTCCGCGCGTGATTTTAAAAAGTCATGCGCAATTTCAGCTTCCATGCTGCGTTCCGGCTGATGTGCATAAAATGCAGCGGGCGTTGCGTCGGTTATGCTACCGGCAGAAATAATGCCGGATTTTATGCCAAATGACGCGGTTAAATCGGGTAAATTGGCAAGTGCAACGTTGTTGGTGTCTACACCAATGGCACGATTCCTTGCTTTTTTTCCGGTTGCCATGGCCGTTCCGCCCGCAGCCGAATCCGTAATGTAGCTGTCTGCAGAACCGGTTTTTGAAAATCCCAGGTTCAGGAACTGCGCTAGATTGAGTATGCCGTGGTTTGCAGTCATTCCGGCATAAATCTGTGTCAGGCCCATACCGTCGCCAATCAGCAGAATGATGTTTTTAACCTTGCTCAGTTTGTCGTTGTTCCGGTAAGTCGGCTTGTAAAGCGCATGCACTTTTTCGGAAGTAAACTCGGCATCTTTCCGGTTTCGCAGATAAGGTCCAAGCTCTTCCACTTTGTCTGTATTCAGATAATCAACGCCGAGATTCATCAGCATTTTCCATGCATTAACATGGTCCGGCGTAGCCCAGAAGCGCATTTTCCTGCCCTGATCATGAACATGTCTGATCACTTTTTCCAGCGCAGTTCTATCATTTTTAGTCAGAATGCCTTTTCCGTTCCAGTCGGTATATTTTGTAAAAGACTGACTGATCAGCCCAATCCGTTCCAGCTGCGATTTCGTATAAGCAACTTCCGGACGGCCGTCAAAAAACAGGTAAGAAGGATAATTACTGAATTCCGTTGCATCCGGAATGTTGCCGCTCAACACGATTTTCACTGTGCCTTTCGGCGCAAGCAGGCTTTCATACGGCTGAAGTTCCCTGATCAGCGCAGGCAAAGTTTCATTCGCGGATGTTTTCAAATCAATAAGTAACTGTAAACCAGCGTTTTTATTCGGATAAATACTTCCTTTATTTTCCTGTACCCTGGCTGCAATTGGTTTTAGATAAAGCTCCTTTAAAGTATTTGCCGGTTTGATATGACTGACTTCATGTGCAACGAAAATACTGTCGTTATGTAAAAATATATCGGCTTCAACTGAACCAAATTGTTGATAATAAGCACGCAGAAATGGAATGTTCTGCTCATAATCATTGTGCGAGTGCGCCTGGGCAGCCGTGTAAGAAACGGCATTCTGAGCCAGAGTTTCATTGAAGAAAAGAAACGTGCAGAATAAAACAGGAATAATGAACTTCATAAAAGCAATGCCGTTTCGGACAAAAAATTGACGGATTTTAAAATAAGGTCATTCAGAAAACAAATAAAACTCTGACCAGAAACTATCTGATGAAAAATGATAAAATGCATCGTTCAACAAGGACTTTGAAATAAGGCTGATGAAGTCTGGCAAATACTGGCTCATCGTCTTCACCGATCCATCTGAGCATATTTCCATGCGTATAAATGCGGTAAAGTCGGCTTATATCAAAGTCAGAAACCTGATCTTTCCAGATTGAAACAGATTTATTTTTTGGCGAAAATAGGCTTAAATTTATTCTGCTGTTTTAACCAAATGTTAAGTAACGAGCCTCAATGCGATTAAATTGAATTGTTGACCTTTCAAATATTTCTTTCAGCAGATGATAAATACTCATGCATTTTACTTTACAAAAAAGGCCAGCCTGAAAAAGCCAGCTTTGTAACTTTAGCAATGACAATTGTAAGAAAAGCCGTGCAAAAGCTTCTTTGTATGTAATTTTAGGAGCGTGATTTATTTCAACTATTAACTTTAACTATCATGTCAAAGAAAATTTTGATGCTCGTAGGAGATTATGTTGAAGATTATGAAGCCATGGTTCCGTATCAGGCCATGCTTTCCGTCGGGATTGACGTGGATACGTTCGCACCGGACCGTAAAAAAGGAGATACGGTTCCTACTGCCGTTCATGACTTTGTAGGCGACCAGACTTACAGGGAAACGCAAGGCCACCGTTTTCCGGTCACTGCCGATTTTGATCAGGTAAATCCGGAGGATTATGACGGCTTATATATTGCAGGCGGACGTGCGCCGGAATATACCCGCCTCAACAAACGGGTGCTTGAAATCACAAAGCATTTTTTTGAGGCAAACAAACCAGTGGCCGCCATCTGTCATGGAATTCAGATTTTGACTGCAGCCAGAGTCCTGACCGGACGTACACTCACAGCCTATGTTGCCATTGGCCCGGACATCGAACTTGCCGGCGGCACCTGGAAAAATATTCCTGCCGATCAGGCTGTTGTGGATGGAAACCTGGTAACGTCTCCTGCATGGCCCGGGCATCCGGCCATACTTAAAGAATTTTACAAGCTTTTAGGCATTCAGATTTCCGGCATTTAGTACGTATTGAAAAATCCGGACGGTAATTAAAAGTTGCGTTTAACCATCAACAAAAAAGCCCTCAGCATATTGCCAGGGGCTTTTTTAATACTGCATAAACCAGGTTTTATGCAAAAAAACTTGGGGTTTGCATAAATCCCGGCTGCCAGCTTGCATCGCGGCGTCGAAGTGCCCGCGAAATTGTCAGTATTTCCTGAAGACGTTCCTGCTGATCGCTGATCGGATCCTGGCTATGAAAATACTGACCGATAATTTCCCATTCAAAAGAGTCTGTTTGGGAATCGTAAATTCCGACAGGAATACGGTTTCCATCTGTCATCAGCATACCCAACACATGCTGCGCTTCTTCCTGCGACGAACAGCCCACATGCTGGTACTGTCCTTTCAGCGTATAAAGTACCGAATAGCGGTTTTTTGAAAATTCCTGCTGCTCTTTCGGCTGGTTTCTCCTTGTATATTTTTGTATTTGCATCATTATCGTTTCCTTTTACAATACTCAGAACTGCTGTTCAAAGCTTTTTTATGATATTAAAATAGTTATAAACAAAGGCAAAATTTACATCTTAACTAAGACCTTTTAAATCCTTTGAACTTATAAACGCATATTGTTTATCAATAGTTTACAGGAAAGACAAAGTCGCCGAATATCTTCTGATCACAAAGACATTTAGTCGAATAGTACAAATATCACTTTATTTTACAGAAAAATAAATCTGGACTTTTTTGTCTTCACTTCAATATTTGCAGCCATGCCCGAAAAGCATGTAACCGGAAAGCACAGGAAAAAATACACTGTTTTACTCCATTCAATCAATTTCAAAAAATCCGGCATTCCGCTTTCTTGTCAATTCCGATTGATTCTATAAGTTGCAGTAAAAAACGGGCATGCCTGAAAAATGCAGCTCACACGAGCTTGCAATGAATTTAACTGTGATTAAAACAAATGCGGAAACTTGTGCTTTATATTGCAATGAGCCTGGATGGTTACATTGCAGCGCCGGGCGATGACCTCGGATTTTTAGGAAAAGTTGAGAAAGAAGGGGAGGATTATGGGTATGCAGAATTTATCGGGCAGATTGATACGGTAATTGTCGGTCGTCGCACGTATGACTGGGTAATGCAGCATGTTCCGGATTTCATTCATGCCGACAAGGAAACCTATATTATCACGCGAACGCCGCAGGACAGCATTGGACCTATGCATTTTTATACGGGCGACATTGGTGAATTAGTGGCGGAATTGCAGTTAAAAGAAGGCAAAAACATATTTTGTGACAGAGGTGCAGAAGTCGTAAATCAATTGTTGCAGCGCGGCCTGATCGATGAATTTATTATTTCCATTATTCCTGTTTTCATAGGTGATGGTATCCGGCTTTTCAGGGAAAAGCGGCCCGAGAGTGACCTGAAGCTGCTTCATACAAAAAGTTTTGACACCGGACTGGTGCAGCTGCACTACAAACGAGGCACATGAAAATCGAAATTGGATAAATCAGATTTTCCTGAATTGAACTGTCTGGGATTGTTATTCTTTGACCATTATGACGCTTGTCACCGATTCATCCTTCAAGCTAAGCCACTTTTGCCGATCTTCGTCGTTTCCGTATGCCAATAATCCTTCTTCATTTTCAAAACTGACGAGGTGAATCTCATAAGGAGGATCAAGCTCACCCGCTATAAACTGATCTGCGCCGGGCCTGATCCGCATCAGCAGTTTGCCATTATGCCGTTCAAGCAAAGGCAATACCTGCGATTCAAATGCATGAAAAATGCCTTCTTTTCCTTTGCGAACGTAAACAAATTGCGTAACATGAATCATAGCCTGTCGCTGTTTAGCAGGTAATTAGTTGAAGCTAGCACGGACAGACGATTAACGCACTCTAAATACAAATACATATTTAGCTATCGTACAATTGTTAAAGTATGACAGAAAATATACGCAAATTTTTTTAGCCCGGGAATACTTATAAAAACTCCATTCCAACGACTTTGAAGCAACTGAGCAGACAGATTCAATTGCATGCTGATTGTACCTTTACCGACTATCTATTCTGACGATACTGAAATGCCTGAGCTTACTGGAGAATGGCACTTCCGCACCCATGTACAGCCTCTGCCCGAATTGGCCTGAACAGGCACGATTTCGCTGCAAAATGACAAGAAGCACTTTAATTTTAACTGCCTGTTCTAAAACTTTTAAACCAGCCGGGTTGAGGAAAACTTTGAACCTTAAAGTAGTAAATCCAAGATCTTAAGGCAAATATAAACCAAACAAAAAACCGCTCGATAATTTTAAGATTATCAAGCGGTTAGCTTTGCATTCTGTGGTGATGGACGGAATCGAACCTTTTGATTTTACTATCATGATCTTTTCGTTAAAATATTCTCATTCAGAGCTCTTAACGGCAAATATATAAAATTGAGTTAAGTAACATGCCACCTTGAACAAGATTTTTGTTGTAAACCATTTTGTAAACCAATTCAGTTAAGATAGATTTGTGTAAACTAAGTTACTGGCTTAATGGCTACAACAAAATACTATCTAAAAAAGCCAAAACCAAACGGCAATTGTTTAATATCCTTATACTTTCGCTACGGAACTGAACAAGTTGTTGTTTCAACAAATCAGTTTATCAAGCAAAAATCTTGGGACCCAAAAAACCAAAAAGCAAAAGCAAGTCATGAGGCATATTTGGAGCTTAATGCCAACTTGGATCGATGGCGAAATGAGATTCAGAAGATATACCAACAACGGTTGTACCAAAAGCTGCCAATTACTCCCGCCGATTTAAAACCGCTATTTGAGCGTGAGATCAGAACTGACAAGTATGAAGCAGCTCCTCAAAAAGGCAAGCCTGGGCTGGCTGAATTCATAGGCAAATACATACAGTCAGTGGAAGGATTTAAAAATGCTAACACGATCAAGACTTACCGCTCGCATTTGAAGATGCTAATGGAATTTCAGGCTGATACAAAAAAGAAAAGCATCGCCTTTAACGATATTACGCTAGATTTCTATCATGACTTCAAAAGGTTTATGGTCGAGGTAAAGAAGTACAATGAGAATACTCAGAATAAGCATACCGGGCTTTTGAAGTTCTTCCTGAACGAAGCAACCGAGCGTAAAGAAAATGACAACATTGAGTTTAAGAGTCGCCGATTTTCAACACCTCGAAAAGACGTGGATTCAATTTATTTAAATGAAGATGAGATAAAACTGCTAATGAAACTTGACTTATCAGCTGAATCAAGACTGGAAAAAGTGCGAGATTTATTTATTGTCGGCTGCTTCACCGGATTACGGTTTTCTGACCTTACTACGATACAAGCCGAGAACATTTCTCCAGATTTCAAATACCTGAAGATGAAAACAATTAAGACAGACGAATTTTTAGAGATTCCAATTCATCCTATTGTCAGGAAAGTAATGGAAAAATATAAAGGCCGGACGCCAAACCATTTGCCGCCAGCAATTTCCAATCAAAAAATGAACGAGTATCTTAAAGAAATTGGAGAGAAAGCAAATTTGAGTGACGATATAGCTCTATTTGAAAAGAAGGGGAAGGTTCGGACCCAGAAAAAGGTAAGTAAATTTTCATTAATTACGTCTCATACTGCCCGGCGGTCGTTTGCAACCAATGAGTATCTTGCCGGCACACCAAGTTATGCCATTATGGCGATTACTGGTCACAGAACTGAAAAAGCATTTTTAACATACATTAAGGTAACTAAAAAACAATATGCGCATCAGCTTTCCGAGATCTGGAAAGAGCGATTTAAAGATGAGTGATTATGGCAGATAGTAATAAACCAATTGGGAAATACTCGACACTGAAGCGATTCGGAGAAACCTTTCTAGCAATGAAAGGGGATGATATACCCCTTGTTCCTTATTTCAAGTACGATATTGTTGATCAGCTAAATGAATTTCATCTAGTTTTCTCGTCGGAACCTAGTACAACCTTTTATGAAAACACGATCTTCTCGAAGTTGGTAAGACTCGCTACTTTCAGCCAGTCTCTCAGATGTTTCCGATATCATTTTGAAGCTTATCCAGACAAAATTGAGTTTCTTGATTTTTTCTCAAATGAAATTCCTATCCGGTTGACAAAAAGCTATTCTGTTCAAGAAAAAACTATTTTAGAAGGTCTACTTGCCGAGGTCAATCGACAGTTGGAAGAAAATACGGTGACTCCAAAGTGTGAAGAAGAAGTTGACATTTATACGCTTATCCCCAAGCCTAAGCTTATTGCCCTTATGAAAATCATCTTTTATGGTACTAAGGAGGATAGCCCGTTCGATGCCAATCAAGAAGATATTGTAGCACTTTTGCGCAATTTCACACCATTTAAAAAAGGAAAACGAAGCACGCTCGTGAGAAAGGTAACAGAAAATATCCCAGAGGATTACCTGCCTGAACCACTGATTGTTGAGCTGAAAAAATTCCTGACAAATAAATC
Source organism: Dyadobacter sediminis (assembly GCF_005860765.1). Lineage (GTDB taxonomy): Bacteria > Bacteroidota > Bacteroidia > Cytophagales > Spirosomataceae > Dyadobacter > Dyadobacter sediminis. The sequence goes on from NZ_VCEI01000030.1 coordinate 400,366, forward strand.
GTGACACTAATGAAATTGATATTAATATCTAATCAGATTCGGGTATTTGCTGCACACATCGTGTGGATTGTTTACTTAGGTTTTTTTGGATGTACATCTAAGGACGTTTACGAAAACGAGGCAACGGAGGAATGTTCTAACCTTAGTTTTATTATTCCAAGGCTGTATAAGGATGAAGTTGTTAAGCTTTATCACAATGATAAAATTATTTTAGTGTTTAGGGCGGATAGCTTAAATGGATTTCGGCTAGACAAAGAATTTTGTATCAATTATGATGACAATAATATTTTCAATGTCAAGTCTTTTTATAAGGATAACACATTTATAGATACGAGCGTCGTCGTTCAAAAGAAAGACTTTGGCTTCATCCTATCATCTAGCTATCCCCTTCCTAAAAACTGGAAGGCGGAGCTTGCAAGAGACAGCACGTTGCCATTTAGAGGTTGGGGATCAGTTCCAATAGAAAATAGTGTCCGTGTATTTGCAATGAGTCCAGACACAATATTGAAGGGAAGAATCTCAAATTACTAATTATGGATAGCAAAATCGAAATCTACCAAAGTAGTGATGGACAAACCCAGGTTGAGGTAAAGTTTGAACATGGTACCGCGTGGCTTTCTCAGGAGCAAATTAGTAAGCTGTTCATGCGAGAACGAAGTGTCATAACCAAACATATTGGCAATGTCTTCAAGGAGGGCGAATTGGATGAAGAAAGCAATGTGCAAAATTTGCACATTGCTGGTGCGGATAGACCGACCAAGTTTTACAACCTTGACGTACTGATTTCGGTCGGCTATCGCGTGAAATCATCTCAGGGAACAAAATTTCGAATCTGGGCAACTCAGCGCTTAAAGGATTATCTTGTTCAAGGTTATGTAATCAATGAGCAACGCCTTGCACAAAAGCAGCAAGAGGTTCAAACCCTCAAAGATGGCATTCGAATACTGAGCAGAGCAATAGAAGATAAGATCAACAAAACAGATTTTGCATGGCTTGGACAATTTGCAAAGGGACTGGAGTTGCTAGACGATTACGACCATGAACAATTAGATGTTAAAGGGATAAGCACGAAAGAAGCCGTGTATCCGGACATATTAGACTACTATCGCATAGTTGAAACCATGAAGGCAGATTTCGAGTCTGATGTTTTTGGAAAGGAAAAGGACGGAAGTTTTCAAAGTGCATTGATACAAATTGGCAAAGGCTTTGGTGACATTGACTTTTATCCGTCTATAGAAGAGAAGGCGGCCACATTACTATATCTAATTATAAAGAATCATGGTTTCGTGGATGGTAATAAGCGTATTGCTGCCGCATGTTTCTTACTATTTCTGGAAAGTAATGGTTTATTAAAGTCTAAATCCGGAGATCCTATCATAAGCAATGAGGCTCTTGCTAGCCTTACATTGTTTGCAGCGGCTAGTAAGCCGGAAGAGATGGAGACAGTAAAAAAATTGGTTGTTAGTGTCTTAAATAGGAACCAATAAAATTATGGGATACAAAGCTTTTCTTTAGATATGAATGTAAAGCTAAGTCAGGATAGCTCTTTGCCATCGACTGTAGATAAAGATTTATAACTTAATCTTCCCAAACAATGCTCAAAACAAAGTTATACCTATCTGAATAAATACATTTTTCATAAAAATTCGACACTATCTCAAAATCTGTGTAAAGTTTAAATCGGGGTTTGTAACTCCGATTTTTTACTTTTAACAAAACACAGTTTATGAGACCAGAAGATTTGTTGACTGATGAGTTTTTAAAGCAGTTCAA
>NZ_VCEI01000031.1 GCF_005860765.1 Dyadobacter sediminis
GGACTATGCCCATCCGGAATTGGGGCATGATCCTGAATCAGTTTTTGACTATTTTTGAAAATAGGGTCAGGCTATAAGCTTCGCCCAACCCCGATTCAAAAGTTTACACAGTTAATGCGATAGTCCCAAAAATTCCTTGATAGATCTCTATCCGAAACATATTCAAACCACTCATTTGCACTAATAGGTAGCTCTTCGGCAAATTTTTCTCCATTTTTAAAATAAGTACCAGCCAAAGTATATTTTGGAACGTAACCGAAAGGTTGCTTCAACCATTTGAAAGGAAAATCATGACTGTGTTTAAACCATTTAACTTTACCTTGAACAGAGCATACGAGCATAATGGGATGTTTATCAATGGTCATAAGCCTGAGAACCGTGGCTGTTATGCTAGCTCCATATTTCTGACTTATATCTTGAACAAGACTGAAGTTAAATGAACGTTTCACACAGTCCTTTTTTACTCTGCTCGCTGGTAATAGAAGGGATGCCGCAAAATGATCAGCCTCTATTTCAATAGGATTTTTTGACGCAAAATTAGTATAAGATGGATGCGAGGGGGTTCGTCCATTCAATAAAGCTTGCCTATGCTCATCAATAAAATAATGACCCAGCTCATGTGCAAATGTAAATCTTGGTCTAGCTTGCCTCAAATCCCCATCTAGCTTAGTATTTACAAAGATGTGAAAAGAGCCGTTCTCAAATTCAATTAAGCCATCAAATGCACTTCCGTAGTCACCATTGCTGAATGTGATTCCCTTCATTGTAGCTATGTGCTCAGGAAGGACGATTTCGGAAGGGCAATACAGCTCAGCAATCGTTTCGGCAAGTTCTGATAATTCAATTTCTCTTTTCCTTGAAAGCATTAACCTTCGCTTTTTTTTCTTTGAGACGATTTAAGCTTGTCTTGTACCATTTTTTTTCTAATCTCCTCTGTAATCTCTCTCCCCTCTCTTGCTGCCTGAGCAAAATTTTGAGAATAGTCAGGTCTCATTTCAATCACACTGTTAAGTGATTTTTTCCCAACAATGGTTCGATGTAAAAAAACATACGGATCTTTAATACGCTCAGGCAGATCATTCCTAGCTGCATCAAGATCTAATTGGAGCTGACAAAAGTCACTAACTGTTTTAGGGAAGATAAAACCCAATTCTCGCAGGGACTTGTCGATACCGTCATCGAGCAAATCTTCAGTATTATTTATATCGTCAATCATGATTGGCCTATTTTCGTATGAACATATGTGGTTGCAGTTTCTCCTTAATTGAATCACGAAATTTCTGCAGTATCTTACGAATATTCTCTCGCGTCGTCCCCCACTTCTTTTCTAAGGCAGTTAAAACTTCATTGGGTGTATATTTCCCGGGTATATGATGATTATAAATAGTAAGTATTATATCTCGATCTCGTTCAGACAACCTTGACACGTACTCGCGGACGTTTTTTAAATTTTGCGAATCCTCAACATGTTCTGTCTCAATAATTGCAGATCCAACATCCAATAATTCTGATTTCTCCAGATTCTCAATAAAATCATCATAATCATCATCCAAATACTTAATGACACGAGCATCCTCAATTATGTGAGTGTCTGCAAAATCACTGTCAATTCCTTTGCTCTTGTACTGCTCCTGCAAGTAATAGTCATAAAAAACCCTTTGCATTATTGTAGTCATCCACTTCATAATAGAAATCCGCACATTTGACGGATTACGGATTTTACCCTTCTTAAACGTTGAGGCCTTGTTGTAAACGATATTAAAAGTGTCTGCTAGAAGATCCTGTGCTTCATCTTCATCTTTTGTGACTCCAGCTGCCACACGAAGCATAATATCCCAGTATCGACTGTATATCTTTCCATAGGCGTCAAGCGCCTCGTAAGGAAAATCGTCTTTTAGGCCCATCAACTCTATTAGATAATCGTCTGACTCGTCTAAGTCGGCCGATGTCTGTAAATTTTCTATCATTATGTGAGGGTATCTACGTAGTATACAAGAAAGTGTGAAAAAAGCATTTATACTGTATTCACGCAATTCCGTATATAGGTTAAGGAGCAACTAGTACAAATTTTAATTCTCAAAAAATATTTTCAAAGCATGACTAGTTGACGATGGGATTAAAATGATTTAAACTTAGAAAAAGCCAGTTCACAATAGAATTAAACAGAAATCTATATGAAATTAGAAAATCGGCAGTTACAACACTTTATTAATAAGATAAAACTTCATCCTGAAAACATGGAGAAATATCGAAATCAAGTAAAAAACTTGAAAGAAAAATTAGAAAAGAGAATCAGTGAAGACCGTTCAAATGGTCTAAAAGTCACTAAATACATTATTGCTGGCTCATGGAAGAAACATACAATATTAAAGCCCACGGGAGATAATCCAATAGATATTGACTTAGTACTTTTTGTCGCGGGGGACAGAAATATCCATAAAGACCTTAAGAAGTTATACGAATTCATCATCGAATATTTGACAAGTATCTATCCTCAAAAAGATATTAGTAAAGACGTAGATGCGGAGGGAAATACTAAATCAGTAACAATTACGTTTAGCGGCACTGGCTTACAAATTGATATTGTTCCGGTAGTACCCCTAGACGACCCCGCAGATTACGTTTGGCAACCTAGTAGACGTGGTGGAAAAAAATATATAACGAGCATAAATAGACAGCTAGCCTTTTCAGTAGATAAAAGAAAAAACAACCCGTCATATACCTCGATTGTTAGAGCCATTAAATGGTGGAAAAACTATAAAGAGTTGTATCCTACAGATGAAGAGCCTGGGCTCTCTTCATTTGCCATAGAGCTAATTGTAGCTCATTTAGACGAGCAATTTGGAGTTCAAGAAAATATTGAAGAGGGAATTATCAGAACTTTCCAGTTTTTAAGTGCTCCTACCTTCCCCATAATTACATTTAAAAATTCTATCAATTCTGTTCCTACAAATTTTGACACGCCAATCTACATTGCTGATAACACGAATAAAGAAAATAATGTACCTAGAAGAATGACCGACATAAAATGGAAAGAAATAGTTGATGAGGCAATAGATGCATTTGATACTTTGAATATTGCGCAAGCAAAAAACAATGAAGGAGACACTATTCAAGAGTGGAAATATATTTTTGGACCAACCTTTAACATTAAATAACGATGTACGGAACAACCACTAAAACTAGCACATATACAGTTCTCGATATTAGAAGAACCTTTGAGGGTTGTGAGGTCGACATTCGAACAATTGCTCGAAGAACAGGAAAATGGTCCATGGAATACGTTGATAAAATATTTCATGATATTTTAATACTTGCAGAAAGTGAGTACTTATATTCCGTTGATATCACCTTACTTGAAGATGGAACAAATAAGGTTTTGCGGGCTTCAAAATTTGTCGTTAATAGTCTTGGCACAACTACTGAAAGTGAACGGGCAGGCAAAAATAACGATTGGACAGATCTCTCTAACACACATCTGTCGGTTATCCTATCATATACTTCAAAATGGAATTCACTGTCCGAAGATCAAAGAATACATTTTCAGAATAAATTAAAAATTCTTTGGACACCATCTCAAATAGATAACAGTTTTCCACATCTTAGCAATAGCAATGCACAATTGTACGCTAGCAAAGGATATGAACTTCAAAAAACAAACTTCAAGTAAATGGAATCAATTTTTGACAAAATAATTGAGCTTCCAAGCTCCACAATTCAGGAACGAGCAAAAGGACTCGTTGGATTTGATAAAAAATTCAGCAGGATCTACTCTAATTTGAAATTACTACTTGACCAAGAGGGCCTAGTATCCTGGAGCAAGAAATTTCACAATACGGAGCTCCCAATCATAGGCCAACTAAATGAAAAATACCCACTGGTAATTTTAGCAGGAGATGCAGGTACAGGTAAAACTGTCACTGCAGAAGCAATAGCTGATAAAATTATGAGAGAATTAAAAAGAGATGGATTTTTTCTCAAACTCAGCACTAGAGTAAGGGGAGAAGGTTTACATGGTCAAATGGGGAACTTAGTAAACGATGCTTTTGCTGAACTGAAGAAACAAGCCGGGAAACGCAGAATTGCATTTTTATTGATTGACGAGGCCGATGCCATTGCATCTACACGATCAACATTACAGATGCATCAGGAAGAAAAAGCTGCTGTTAACACCCTTATTCAAAAAATAGATGAAATTAGAGAATTAGAGGGACGAGCTATACTTTTTATGTCCACCAACCGGCTACATTTTATTGATGAAGCAATTATTCGAAGAGCATCAATAATTTTAGAGTTTGAACGGCCGGACACAGCAGAAAGGATCCAACTATTTAAAAATAGCCTTGCTGGTTTCGAGCTTGCTGCCCATGAACTCGAAGAACTGGCTGAATTAACAGGTCCTGAACGCAATGGGGGATTAGGCTTTTCTTTTTCCGATATAAGGCTGAGAGTGCTCCCAGAAGCAATTGCCGCCGCATATCCAACGCATGCCCTTACATACAAGACGATCAAGGATGTTCTTTCTAAAATCAAACCAAGTCCGAAAATCATATGAAACTGTTCATCGAGGTTCTGGTATCTTGTATATTAATAGGTGCTGGTGCACTTAGCAGTCAACCTTTTTGGGAATCTGGATTCACTCAGGCAGGGGTAATAACCTTATTAACCTTCATTATAACTGCTACTGTTACAAACTTTAAGAGGTTGAAGCTCGCCTTACATTTGACATGGTTGTCAATTTTTAATAAGAGAATACGATTCTCAATGTCCTACCTTTACCTTATTAAAATTGATGATAAATACCTATTAGTCAAAAATTTTAATTTTGGGCACTACCAGCTAGTAGGGGGAAAATACAAACGGTTTGACAGAACTCAAAGTATTTTGCAAAATGACTTTAAAGCAATTGATGACTTGAAATTAAAAAATTCTGGAGGTATGAAGGATGACTTTGCCCTTTTCGTCCCAGCAAGAAAAGCGTTGAAGTTTATTGACTGGTTTAATTCGGGTAAAGATAGGGAAATATCTCATTGGCGAGAATTTTATGAAGAGTTGATCGAAGGCAAATCCTCAGTACTATCTCAAAAAAACTTTAAGTACGTTAATTACTATTTTAAGGGAACACTTACTACGCCTATTCATCGAACTCCTGGCTGGAATTGTAATGAAATTCTACAGTACGATATTCTTGAATTGATTCCTACTCCTGAACAAGAATGTGAGCTCAGAGACTTACAAAAAAATGGCGACACTGACTACGTGAAATGGGCAGACGAAGATTTAATTCAGTGCTTAGGTCACTGTAGGCGTCAAAAGAAACTCCTTTATAAAATAGGCGCTCACACAAAGTGGGCTTTAAATATGAAATGGGATGATAATTAAAAATTCGATTATATGGATGATGGATCAATAAGTGATAAAAACGAAATCGAGAAATATCAGAAAGAAATAAAAAGGATCAAAGTAGTTATAATATTTTTATTAATACCTTTCTTATTATATATCATAATTATAGTTTTTAGGTATTTTGCGCTTACAACATCTGAATATTACACGAATACTTCTATTGCTAAGAATCTAGGTATCATATGGTTTATGCTTATCGTTATTTCAGGCGGAATATGCCTTTTTTTGTGGCGAAATAGCAATCAACAGTTTTGGTACGGTGCTACTGAAGTAATTGGATCACTGCTCTATACATTTTACTATCTCGATGAAGAGACAAGTTTACCCTACATAAACTGGTTGACAGCATTTTATTTCTGTGTTCGTGGCTTTCAAAATATGTCTGATGGCTTTAAAAAGAACTTTGAATTTAAAGAAATGGTATTAACATTACTTTCACTAGGCATTAACTTATCCGAAGGAATATTCAATGTAATTAGAATAAACAAAAAAAGGTAATAGGAATTGTAAATCTGGACACTATTTTAAAATCTGTGTAGATGAGCTTTGTCCTAATTTTGATCCTTATGCACACAACTATTATCAAGCATGATTTTAAAAATTTAAGTACAAAGCACTTCTGCTAGGTTTACTTGGAGGATCACAAATTTTCTCGACTGATTTTTTGTAAATCACACTAATAAAGTGTTTTCAAGTAACTTTGCCTTTTTGCAAATAAACTAGCCTCAAACTTAGACTGCAATTGTTTAGCAGTAAACCCAACATCCTGCCCTTTAATTGGTATACCCCGATAACTATAACTAGTATACTTTAACTTTCCCTCTTCAACCTTAAACTTACACTGAATACCCTTCTCCTTTAACAGTAATTCTAGATCCTCAAGACTATTACACTTCTGCTTTAAAGCTGATTTAATAGCCAAATTAACAATCTTCTGAGCTTCCTTCTGATTCTCAGCAACATGCCGCAATTTCCCCTCTTGAAGCTTCTCTACTAAAGCAAAATTAAGTTCCTGTGTGATCTCCTTACATATCCGAACGTTACGCGCATAATTATGCGAAGTCTCCAATGCTTTACTCCCATCTGTTGGTACTCGGTTGATGTAAATATGTATGTGCTTGTGCGGCTTGTCATGATGCTGGTAAACTGCAATCTGATGATCTTTAGGATCAGCACCCATTTTGGAACAGTACAGATTTGCAGCTTCGATCATCTGCTCTTTGGTTGGGTTCTCTCCCGGTTTCCAGTTGAGAGAAGAATGCCATACTGGTCTTTTACACCGGCTGCCTGCTGCCTCTTGTTGCATTTCCATTGCTATACCGAGTGGATCTAGAGACACGACATTGTGCAGCAGCAAAAGTTCCGATTTACCTTCGATCTCTTTACCGTCTAAGCTATATCCAGCGCCATAGTTAATAGCACCTAGGAAACTAGATCCGATAGTTGTCTTTGCTATCATTTTTTCAGAATGCGTTTAAGTTCATCTAAAACTTCTGTGATCGGTTTTTGATAGAAAAAACCCTTATTAGCAAATGCAGCCAATTGATTGAGGTTAGTTCCAATCCCTTGTAGATTCCGTTTTTCCTCCTTGTCAAAACGAGCTTGTACCGGATGGCCAGTTCCAAGTTTGCGTAAATATTCTGATACTGAAAGTCCGGCCAGAGTAGCCTTTGATTTGATTTTAATGTAGTCCTGCTGGGTGACGCGTAGCGGAATCGTTTTGTCTTTGTTTTCCCTTTTAGCTTGGCTTGACTGACGGGTATCTTCATGAGAATTTTCTTCCATGGCGCTAATGATTGCTTTAAATATTTAAGTTGATGGGGTTCAGGGCGGAGCCCTGGCAAGACAAGGGAGGAACGACCGTTGTGTTTGCAACTGCAATTCGGAGCGTAGCAGAAGAATTGTAGTTACAAACACATGGCTTGCTTACAAGTGCCTAAAGAAGGTGGTATAAACAAGTCTAAAATGGTCGAATCCGGTCGAATTAAGTATAAATTTAATGGCAACTTATTGATTGTCAGACTCCAAAAGAACTATAACTGCTTTCTCTTTTTTTAGGTACTCATATTCCTTACCAATTTTTATTGAGTTGGCTTTGGCCGCAGGACGTAGTACCAAATACTTTTTAGATTCAAATTCTCGTATATCTGCCACTCTGATCATTTGCTTAAATGCATTGAAGTTGGGATACTGCTCTACGAAATTTGAGATCTCGTTGTACTTTTCGTACTGTCCGACATAATATGCAATGAATAAGATTCCTGTTAAAACAATGAGTGAAGGACTAAGCAATTTGCCCAAGCCAAAAAAGAACGCTTGCCTGTCATTTTTAAAATGAACTGCATGTACCTGACCTTTGATAAGTTGAGCTGCATTACCAATTTCCTTTGTGGACTGCTGAACCGTTTGACTGAAATTACCAAAGCGATCATTCAGTTCGGTCAGTATTACGGCTGTCCATTCATCCATTTCGTAGCCATACTTGGCTTGGAAGCTACCTTTTATTCTGGTTAGTTCTTCCTTAGTTATTTGTGAGCTCATCTTTGAAATTGTCGTTAAGTTCCTTTTTTAATCTGATTCTTGCCCCTGTCTGGTATTCATTAATACCATAACCTTTTCTCACGCCGTCAAGAATTTGGCTGCCTAGGTTTGAGCCAGGATCAAAATCTCCGAATGTTCGAAATCTTAATCCTAATACTTCACAGTTACGTTTTAGTTCTTCAGATAGTGTTGAAAAATTTTTAAACGTTGTGATGCTTTGCCAGACAGTCACTTCGAATTCACCACGCAGGGCAATCACAAGCTTTTGTAGATAATCTATGCTTGGAATGTATGCCCCACCGCCTCCAATAACTACGTGAAAATTAGCTTTACAATCCAGTTCATCAACGAATTGCTTGAATGGCAAGTCAAGCTCAAGAAGTGCTGGGAACTGCTCAGATTCCGGAGCACCTAAATCAAAATAAATCAGTTCAAATCGAGCATCCACAAGGCTCTCTATATAAGAAACCAGATTATCTCTCACCAAAACTTCTTTCTCATTAAGCAGCGATACTGCTTCTGTGCGGGATTCTCCTAAAAATTTAAGCTGCCGACTGGATGTACCAGTGGAGCTATCCAAATCCACAAAAAGGGATTTCTCGCAATTTTGATTAGCTATACCAAGTAGGTAGGTAAGCAGACTTTTTCCTACACCGCCCTTGGCTTGAAGGATGAAATTGAGCTCTTTCATTTGTTAGAAAATTTACTTTTACGTGGGAAATTTGAACTTGTATTATTTTCGTCCGGATCGGTCCAGCTAATATCCTGTACGTTGGCAGGTGTACTAGGTTTTGATAAATTCAAATCTATTAAAGGTGGCTTGGTTAATGATCGACCAATCTCTTTAACCGGATCTGACCCGTTAATCTTTCCATTGAAGTAATGACGGCAATACTTGATATCAGCAGCTTGAACCAAATCCTTCTCGCCCAATTCCTGATTGATAAGTTCTGCTATCATTGATAAGGAGGCGTTCATAGTGATTCTGTCTTTAAACAGATCGTAAAGCATCCGCTTTCGCTTTGGATCCTTTCTTTCATATAGCCGGAGCAGCACACTTTTGTTCATCACACTTTCTGTTTTGAGTTAAATAATCATTCAGATCCTTATGATCGGAGTAGAACATGCTCATATCTATCACACGAGGATACATCTGTTTGATATAGGATGCGGCTTTCGTTCCGGATAGATCATTATCGAGAAATAGGAATTTGGAGTCGTAAGCAGATAAAGGCTCTGATACCTTAGCAAGCAAAGAAAGAGAATTGAGGATTATGTAACTCGAGTTACTGACATGAAAAACAGGCAGCATCAGATATGATAGAAAATCCATAAAACCTTCAAAGACAAGTAAGTTACTACCTCCGTTTCCAATGAAAGTAATGTCCTTTGGTGCTATGCAGGATTTAAATCCTTTACTCCTTAGCTCGTAACCGCCTAACTGGTTTTTGAAGCCTAGTCCTCGAAATACATGACCCTGATTCGAGTAGGTAAGCTCTGTACAATACTGGTTAGCAACTTCAATGCAAATACCCCGTGTATTGAGATAATCAATCAAGGCAAGATCCTGAATGTAACCTTCCTTCACTATACGCAGCTTATTCCTACTTGGCATCTCTGGAACCTGCGCTGCTGGTTGCGGGTGAAAAGAAGAAAAATCACAGGTTATTAACCTGATCACCTCTCTTACGTCCTCCATTTTGAAAATTTTGCAGGCTAAGTCTATTAGATTGCCTCCTACCCCGATGCCATGGTCGTACCAAAGGTTTTTATTGATATCTACTTTAAATGAAGGATATGCTTCCAGATCCCTTATCATGCTGATATACCAATAGTTATCACCTTTTTTGGATGCAGGTTGAAAGCCGTTGTGGCTCAAAAAACCTACAATGCTATATTGCTGATTCAACTGTTTTGCATTCATTTTTTTTCTTTTTCACCCGCCCTTGTTCCGTTCCGTTCCATGTTCCATACGTTCCATTCGTTCCATTTTACTAAAAAATTCACCTATAGTATTGATAATCAAAGAGTTCCATTTTTAGCAAAAATTTTGGGCGAAAAATGTGGAACAAATGGAATTTTGGAACTTTTGGAACGAATGGAACAAACGGAACATCTGGAACAAATGGAACATCTGGAACAAAATGGAATTTTTGGAATGGTTGGAACAAATGAAATTTTGGAACGAATGGAACAAACGGAACGGATGGAACAAATGGAACAAAACGAAACTTTTGGAACGAATGGAACATCTGGAACAAAATGGAATTTTTGGAACGGATGGAACAAATGGAATTTTGGAACTTTTGGAACAATCGGAACGGATGGAACAAATAGAATTTTGGAATTATCAGATCATTTGATTGAGATCGTTCTATGCCTTTTTATTTCCTCGAACATTTTTCTCACAATCCCCTCTCATAAAATTTGGAGGGGTTGTGAGAGAAAATGTGAATCCATTATATCCACCTATTCGTTTAACCAGCGATGGATAGTCCCTTTGCCCCTATTTAATATTTTAGCAATTTGCTCTATGGTCTTTCCCTGATCCCTCAACTCACGGGCTAAGTCCTTTTGCTCCTCTTTTACCGGCATAGACTCTACTCCGATGTGCTGCGCTTCGTCAATATCATCTTGAACAAACTCGAACCATAAAGAATCAGGATTAAGCCGGATCAGCTTTGCCCCATCTGTCTCTTCGCAATGCCTAGATTTAGAGCGTTTGAGGATACGATACTGAATGTCTTGCTTACTTCTGCGAAGAAACATGTCGCTGTCTGTCAAATCAGACTTCACTCCTGACCCACTTTGAAGATCACTGTCAGTAAGCAAATTCTTTGTGTGCTTCCGAGTATGATCTGTTATAATGATTGTCGTGTCCAGCATATCACGAAGAGTTAAAATAAGGTGCATGGCTTTTGCGACTTCCTTTCCATTGTTTGTATCTGAATTTAAAAAAGCAACTCTAAAGTTGTCCAGGACAATCAATACCGGCTTGTGGATTCTCGACATTTCAATTATTGCCTGCGCTTCTTCTTCCAACCCCTTTTTGGTTGTATAGACATAACTCTGATAGGTCGAAAAATTTATCTGTTCTGGCGGTGCTTCAAACAGCCGAGCTAATCTTCTACTGATCGTGTCTTCACTCAACTCACAGTTTATAAACAACGTGTTGCCATGGTACTCGATTGGCTCATTCCATAGCTTCGGCCATCCTGACGAAATGGCTATACAAGCTTGGAGACCTAATAAGGTTTTTCCGGTACCTCGCTCAGCTGCAAAGATCACAGCGGAGTTTTCAAGTATGTAATTTCCAAGCAATCTCTTGAGAGGAGCGAGCGTCCTTCCATTGACTGCAAGATCCTCCATGTTGTTCAATGAAGATTTATGTAAAATCTTTCCTTCCAAATGGTTGTGAAAACCATTCAAGGCAGCTAATTTTGTCATACTAATTTTGTTAAGATTTTTTGGAGGGGTAATGCGGATCAGGCATTATCCCTTTTTCTTTGATTTCTGGTTTGTGTACATGTAATTTAATACCTCGGATTTCACAAAATAAATTCTTCGGTGAAGTCTGCGATATGGTAGTCCGTCCTTTTGCCACTGGTGAAGAGTCACTAGGGAGACGTTAAGCTCCTTGGCCATTTGCGCTCGTGACAGGAGTCTTTCATCACTAGCGGACACCTGATCAACCTTTGGGCTAAAAGCATTCTTAAACTCTTCTTGAATCACCTGTCTGGTGAAGTTTTTAAACTCGTCAAACTCAATTACTACTAGTTTGGTCATGGCACATTTGTTTTTGATAGATGATGGCAAATGTTGAGGCAAAGGCGCAAGAAAAGCAAGTATGAAAAAGTATGAACTTTGCGTTAACTAGTATTAAATGCATCTAGACGCTGTATAGGCGTATTTTGCTGAATGTCGTGTAGAGGTGAGAAAAAGCTAAATTTCTCCTTCGAGGTAAGAAATGATAAAGTTTGTGATATGGTTTTGTCGGAAAATGACAGGAAGAGCTCCGGATTCAGCAGTCTATTTCTGAAACCTTTTGTGAAAGCTGGATTAGGAAATACTGTAAACTTTGAAGTTGCAAATCTGGAATTTTGCAGGAACTGTAAACCAGAATGTAAACCAAACAAAAAACCGCTCGATAATTTTAAGATTATCAAGCGGTTAGCTTTGCATTCTGTGGTGATGGACGGAATCGAACCGCCGACACAAGGATTTTCAGTCCTTTGCTCTACCGACTGAGCTACATCACCGCTTTCAGTTGGCCCCGTTTGGGACTGCAAAAATAGAAGTCTGTTTTAGCTTTACAAACTAATTGAAGAAATATTTATGAAATTATTCAATTATATTTTCTACTTACCTCATTCCCTTGACTTTAACTTTCCATAATAATTATTTTGTTTGAAAACCATTTGCAGCCAGTTACATTTTTCCCATATTTGTTAGTAGTATGCTTGCATACTAATGACTTTTGCCAGAAACCAATTCATTTGCAATGGAAGCAATTCAGCAAATACTCTTTATCGTTGTGCTTGGAATAGCCGGCTGGATGGTTTTTCAGCGGGTGCAGCTTATCAAATCTACAATTAATCTTGGCAGGCCCGAAGATCTTACCGATCAGCCGCAGCGACGCCTTTCCACCATGATGCGCATTGCATTCGGTCAGAAAAAGATGTTTGACAAGCCTTTGATCGGTATTCTGCACTTTGCCGTGTACGCCGGTTTTATCCTGATCAACATTGAAGTCCTGGAAATTGTACTGGATGGAATTTTGGGAAAGCATCGTCTTTTTGCTTCGTTCCTGGGTTCGTTTTATCCGGTTCTCATCGGCTTTTTTGAATTGCTGGCAGTTGCTGTGTTGCTCGCCTGCCTTGTATTTCTTTTTCGCAGAAATGTGGTGAAAGTAGCGCGTCTGCAACCCGTTCGTCACCGTGAGATGAATGGCTGGCCGGCACTGGACGGAAAGCTGATTCTGATCTTTGAAATTGTCCTGATGATTGCCATTCTGACCATGAACGCTGCCGACAGTGTATTGCAGGATTTAGGCAGTGCGCATTATCCCAAAACCGGAAATTTTTGGTTTAGCCAGTTTTTAAAACCGTTGTTTGAAGGCTGGAATGAAAATGCGCTGATCCGTTACGAACGTGCCGCATGGTGGTTCCATATACTGGGTATCTTTGCATTTGCCGTTTATGTTACCTATTCCAAACATCTGCATATCATTCTTGCTTTTCCGAATACCTATTTTTCAAGGCTGATCCCGAAAGGTGAAATGAAGAACATGCCGGAAATTACCAATGAGGTAAAAATGATGCTTTGGCTGGAAAACTCATCGGGCGGAACTTCCGAAGTTCCGGAACGCTTCGGTGCAAAGGATGTACAGGACCTGAGCTGGAAAAATCTGATGGATGCTTATTCCTGTACAGAATGCGGGCGTTGTACCGCGGCTTGTCCGGCCAACATAACGGGTAAAAAGCTTTCTCCCAGAAAAATCATGATGGATACCCGTGATCGCCTCGAAGATGTGGGCAGGAACATGAAGGCCAACGGAGGAAAATTTGTCGATGACGGAAAAAGCCTGATCGGTGATTACATTTTGGAAGAAGAAATTCTTGCCTGCACAACCTGCAACGCATGCGTGCAGGAATGCCCTGTGCTTATTAATCCGCTGGATATCATTCTTCAGCTTCGCCGGTACAAGGTAATGGACGAAGCACATGCGCCCGGTTCCTGGAACACGATGTTCCAGAATCTGGATACCAATCAGGCTCCGTGGAAATTTTATGCCGGAGACCGCTTTAACTGGACGGAAGGTCTTGAACAGAAATCTGCCGGATAAGCAGCCATTCATCTAAATTGTAATTTCATGAGTGATTTGACATACAAGGTCCCGACAATGGCCGAAATGGCTGCTGCCAATGAATCTCCGGAAGTGTTGTTCTGGGTAGGCTGTGCGGGCGCATTTGACGACCGGTACAAAAAAGTGACGGTCGCTTTTGTAAAAATACTGAACAAGGCAGGAATCAGATTTGCGGTACTTGGAACGGAGGAAAGCTGTACCGGCGATCCTGCCCGGCGTGCCGGAAACGAGTTTACTTTCCAGATGCTCGCCATGTCCAACATTCAGGTGCTAGATATGTACGGAATCAAGAAAATCGTTACGGCATGTCCGCATTGCTTCAATACGCTGAAAAATGAATATCCCGAACTCGGCGGCCATTATGAAGTAATTCATCATTCGGAATATCTTCAGCAGCTGATCAATGAAGGCCGTGTCCGGCTGGAAGGCGGCGAAACATTCAAAGGCAAAAAAATTACTTTTCACGATTCGTGCTATCTTGGCCGTGCCAATGACATTTATGAAGCGCCGCGGCATGTACTGGAAGCGCTGGATGCCGATCTGGTGGAAATGAAACGCTGCCGCACAAAAGGCCTTTGCTGCGGTGCCGGCGGCGGACAAATGTTCAAAGAGCCGGAGCCGGGACGTAAAGACATTAACATTGAACGCATCGAGGAAGCAATAGCAACGGGAGCAAATACTATTGCGGTTGCCTGCCCGTTCTGTATGGTTATGATGACGGACGGCGTCAAGAACAAGGAAAAAGAGGACGCTGTAAAAGTGTACGATCTGGCCGAACTGATCGCACGGGCAGAAGGCTTGTAAACGAAACAACAGAACTTAGTTTTTACCGGTCTTGTTTTAAATTACCGGCAAATAGCCTTTCTTAAATCGGTTTTTCAGGAAATTAAAAATTACAAAGTTATGTACATTCCATTCAGCGATATAGATTTACAGTCAAGAGTCTGGATTTATCAGGCAGACAGAACCATAACCAATGAAGAAGCGGGCATTATTACCGAAATGCTCAAAGCTTCTCTGGATGAGTGGAAAGCGCATGGCAAGCCGCTTACGGCTTCGGCAAAAGTGTTTGAGCATCGGTTCGTAGTCATTGCCGTGGATGAAAGTGATGAACTGCCGAGCGGATGTTCGATTGATACTTCTGTTCATTGGCTGAAAGAAATCGGTCAGCGCATGAACATTGATTTTTTTGACCGTTCACTGGCTTATTTCGACGATAACAATACCGTTCAGACGATGGCAGTGCCAAAAATCAAACAGGCTGTCATGGATGAAGTGATTACGCCTTATACGACCATTTTTGACAATCAGGTGGCCAATAAAGCGCAATGGCTGAAAAGATGGAAAATACGTGCTTCCGACTCGTGGCTGAGCCGTTATTTTGCGCAGCAGACAAGTTCGTAAGTTTAAAATAGCTGTTTTGTGAATCAAATACCCGAATCCCGAATGAAATTTCTGCCCTTTGTCCGGCTGTTGTTAATTTGCCTGTTATTGTCAGGATGCAATGAAAATGTCGTTTATAAAGCGCATGAAAATATTGAGGACGGTCTTTGGTATATCAACAACAAACCTTCTTTCAAGGTCGAAATAACGGATACGGTAAGTGCTTACAACATGTATTACGTGCTGAGAAACGCATTTCAGTATCCTTATTACAATTTATATCTGACCAGAAATGTAATCGGCCCGGACAACAAGCAGATTTCCAATACGCTGGAAGAAGTTTATCTTTCCAATGAAGTATCCGGAAAACCGTACGGCCACGGGCTTGGCGATCTGTTTGATCATAAAATCCCTTTTCAGAAAAATTACAGGTTCAGAAAAGCAGGAATTTACACGTTTACACTCTCGCAGTCCATGCGCCAGAATCCGCTTCCGTTTATCATGAGCGTCGGAATCTGTGTTGAAAAAGTGAAAACCGAATAAACTGCAATCAGCTTTCCGCATTGGCTGCCGGCGAAGACGACGGAGGCGGATTGCCGGATTCATTCTTCTTTTTGGATTTGTTGCGGTACCGGCGGTAAGGCTTTTTCTTGAATTCCGGAGCTGCTTCTGCCTTTACATCGGTTTCTTCCTCTCTCCGTTCTTCCCTTCTCCGTCCTACCCTTTCTCCTTCCCTTCTTATTTCCGCTTTTTCTTCAGCTACTTCGTGTACAGGTTCTCCGAGTAAAAAGCCGTAAGGTTCAAGGCTCGGAATCGTATCCAGAACGACTTTCAGAATGGCGGTAACAGGTAACGCAAGGATTAATCCGGAAAGTCCCCACAATTGTCCGCCCAGAAACAAGGCAACAATGGCTGCAAGCGGGTTCACACTCACTTTCGACCCGACAATGTTGGGTGTTATAAAATTTCCTTCCAGAAACTGCACAAAGCTCATCACGCCGATCACGCCGACTGCATACCACGGTGAATCCATGGTAACAATGCTCAGCAAAGCAGGAAGTATGGAACCGATCAGTATGCCGATATAAGGGATCAAAATCAGGAACCCGGCCAGAAATCCGAAGAAAATGGCATGCGGAATGCCAAGGATCAGCAAGCCGATGCTGTTCAGAACACCGACAATGAGAATAACCAGAAACAATCCGGAAAGATAGCTCTGGATTACTTCATAGATTTTCTTCAGAAGCAGATTCAGTTCATCATTGGAAACATTGGTAACGGCCTTGTGAACAAAACGCCTGAAGAAATCGCGGTACAAAAGGAAAAAGAAGATGTATAAAGGAATCAGGATGAATGTGGAAATGGCTCCCGTTGTTGTAACCAGTGTGTTCAACAGAACGGCCCTTCCTTCGCTCAATGCATTGATCAGATACTTTTTTGCCTCGCTGACCTGCTGGCTCCGGCTAACGTTCAGATAGCGTTCGCCCATTGTAAGCGCTTGGTCCAGAATGGTTTCTGCCTTTTCAGTTATTCTGGGAAGCTCCTCTGCAAAACTCCCGATCTGGATCGAAACGACATAAACCAGAATGGTGATCACAACGAACAAAGCCAGTATGCTGAGCAAAATAGCCCCGATCCGCGGCACACGGTGACGTTCCAGCCATGCACAGACCGGATGCAGCAAAATGGCCAGCAAAATTGAAAATGCAAGTGGAATGATTGTTTCCCGCAATGTAAACAGAATATACACCGTTGCAATAAGCGCCACAAGTATGCTGGCCAGCTTCAGGTAAGCAGGTGTTTCTCTATCTTTGTTTGGGAGTGGACGTAATGTTGAATTCATGAATAAATTAATGTATCTGTGGTATGCGGTAAAAACGGTTTTGTGTACTTGTCAGCCGGATCATAGCATCAATAATTTCGAAAAGGTAAAATCCCATTATCAGATCAAAAAAATCGGTACGCTCCCGGCGGTTGCTGCTGAAAGTTCGGGGCTTGCTGCAGGTAACGGAGAAAATTCATTCTGGACTCATAATGACAGTGGCGGAAAAGCAGAACTTTATGAGTTCAATCTTTCCGGAAAATTGCTTTCAACAAAAACTGTTCCCGGTGCAAAAAATATGGATTGGGAAGACTTGGCAAAAGATCCGGAAAACAACATCTATATCGGAGATTTCGGCAATAACGCAGGAAACAGAAAGTCTTTTGACATTTACAGGATTCCGCCCGATCAGAATGCTACGGAAAAAATCACTTTTGAATATGCCGCCCAGAAAGGTACATCCGGAGCTTCGGATATACCGGAATTCGATTGCGAGGCATTTTTTTATCATGATAAAAATCTATACCTTTTTTCGAAAAACTGGACCAAAGACAAACAGGTAAAACTGTACCGCCTGCCTGCAGAAAAGGGGAACCACAGCCTCTCGCCTGTTGACAGCATTTATATAGATGCGCTCGTGACTTCTGCAGACATCAGCCCGGACGGTAAAACTTTTGCTGTTCTGACTTATGGAAAAGTACTTTTATTCGGAGTAAGCGGGAATGAAATCAACTTTAAAAAGCCGCTTGGCTGTTTCCGGCTGGTGAAAATGCAGAATGAAGCCATTCTCTTTTTGAATAATACCGACATGCTGGTTACAAACGAACAAGGCAGTATTTACCGAATTACTTATCGCTGATATTATGTTTGTGTTAACATTGTCCCGAAACATATAATCTGAACGTCACATCCGCTAATTTCATGCTGCGTTTTAATAATTAACTCAATGAGCACCGCTAAATCTGCCTCATCAGCCCCGAAAGTTCTGGTTGTTGATGATGACTCTGATATTGTTGAACTTCTGGAATACAATCTCAATAAGGAAGGCTACAACGTTCTGACTGCCTGTAACGGCAAGAAAGCAATTGAAATTGCCAGAACATTCATTCCGGACCTGATCCTGCTGGACATTATGATGCCTCAGATGGACGGCATTGAAACCGGACGGATGCTGCGCCAGAACCCGGATATCAGAAATACTTACATTCTTTTTCTAACGGCCCGTTCCGAGGAATATTCGGAAGTTGCGGCTTTTGAAGTGGGTGCCGACGATTACATTACAAAGCCGATCAAGCCGCGTGCGCTGATGAGCCGCATCAACGCATTGTTCCGCCGTGAAGCACAAAAAGCAGAATCCGGAGATCAGATCGATATTCTTGATTTATCCATCAACCGGAAAAACTATACGGTTACGCAGGATTCGGAAAAGTCTGTTGTTTTACCTAAAAAGGAATTTGAACTGCTGTTTTTTCTGGCCCAGACGCCCGACAAGGTCTTCAGCCGGGACGAACTGCTTCAGAAAATCTGGGGCGCCGACATATACGTGCTGGAAAGAACCGTCGATGTGCATATCCGTAAACTGCGCGAAAAACTGGGCGACCGATATATCAAAACGCTGAAAGGAGTCGGCTACATGTTCAGTACGGAACAGTAAGCTATTTCTCAATTTCATCCGGCTTGTTTTTGTCTTTTTCCTTGTCTTTCTTTTTGCGGAAAGCCAGTTTTATATTCACTTCGCCATTTTCATCAATAGCGCGGAGAAATATTTTTGAACCTTCTTTTTTCTCTTCATTATTGGGGTCAAGCACATAGGTTGAATCCCGCTTTTTAAGATTGCTGAGCGGTATCTGGATGTTGATATCTGTTTTGGTACCAAAGCTGTAAATACCGTCAATGTAAAGCGTAAGCACGTTGGATTCGATTTCCAGCGGCTGAATTTCTATTTCCTGTCCTTTCAGTATAAAGTCCGTCCGGATCGGCGCAAATTTTACGCGTTCAAAATTCCGGTTTTTAAAGATAAGCCGTTTCATTTTCATAAAAGGCTCAAAATTAATGATGTAGCCGTTTGTGAAATCGATCCGCAGATTTCCTTTCATCGTCGAAGGAACAAGCCGGACGTTGTTATTCAGCCTCGATTCGAAATTGAAATCCGTACTCAAAATGCCTTTCAGATTGTCGTGCGTAAACGTTTTCTGGCCAAAATTGTCAAAAGAATAAAAGACCGAATGGACATCTGCATTTGTAATTTTCCCTCTTACTGCCAGTCGCGGCAAAGGGCTTGCGCCTGAATTGTCCATTTCGCCGGAAATCCTGACCTTGCCTTTTCCAAATGCTTTCATTGTAAAATATTCGATGCTTACGGCATTGTTTTTAACTGTAAACTGTCCTTTTACATCTTTGGCGTTGAAGTTGCGGTACTTAAGATTTTTGGAATCCAGCTTGGCAACAACCTGCATCTGATCAATGGCTTCATCCAGCAACTCCGAAAGTTTCAGCTTCTTTTTCCTTTTG
This sequence comes from Dyadobacter sediminis, assembly GCF_005860765.1. Lineage (GTDB taxonomy): Bacteria > Bacteroidota > Bacteroidia > Cytophagales > Spirosomataceae > Dyadobacter > Dyadobacter sediminis. The sequence goes on from NZ_VCEI01000031.1 coordinate 19,530, forward strand.
ACCATTGTTTTTCTAGGCGCCAGCAAGGTTTCAAGCCAGTTCAGTTTCCAGGTCGGAATATTGATATTTACATTGGCTGTCAGCAGCCTAGGCGAACCAAACAGATAAGGAACCAGATCCACGACAGTTCCCTGCAGATACATCATGTTTTGCCCGTCGGAAAGGCTGATTGCCGGAAATACGAGTACTTTTTCATTGAATGTAAAATCCCCTTTGATTTTAGCCAATTTTACTTGCCGCGGCAAATAATCCATGGATATGTTATTGAGCGCTACTTTTCCGCTCAGCTTTCCGTTAAAGCGTTCTTTTTTGGGATCATAAAAGTTCTTGAGACTTCCGTCAAAGTGAAAATCAATTTTCGCCGTTCCGTTGCGAAACCGGTAACGAACCGGATCCAGAAGCTCGTTCATGTTACTGGAATCGGCAGAAACGACGCCGTCCAGCTTGGCAACAGGATTGAAAAAATTGGTAATGGCAAGGGAAAACTTGAACGGTATTTTTTCAAACATCCCGACAACATTCGGAGCAGTAATCCGCGAATTGTAAATGCTTGGAAACTGCGCGGTATCAGCCTGATTTGTAAAATGCCCCGTAGTCTGCATATTCCGCAGTACGCCGACAGGCAATTCATATTTGAACGGCTCCGTCTTGAAAAAAACGTCAACACGCGGCTGTTCGCCGTTCAGCTTTCCGTCCACTTTCACCTGCGTATCTACAGTAGCCTGAATACCAATGGAATCGAGCTGTTCCCGAAGTCTTCGTGTCAGGAGCGGCAATGCATTTTTGACAGCTATTTTCTTTACGCCGAAACTCAGGTTGAAAGCTCTTGTTGTGTCCGAAAAGTCAAACACTCCGTTAATGCCGATTTTATCATGCGTTGCACTTTCCAGTGAAGATGGTGCAATCAGGAGTTTTTTGGTATTTTCATTATACGAAAGCGCCAGATCAAGCATGGCTTCCTGCTTGACCAGAAATCCGCCTTTCCGGGGCTTGAATGTAAGCCCGTCAAAGAAAACAGATCCGGTAAACCGGGCATTCGTAGCGGTATCCGTGACATTCGTTATGTTGACAGCGTCATGAAAAAGGGCACCGTAATATTTTTCTTTGACAGAATCGGAATAGCTGACCGCGAAATTGATAAATCTCAGGTTTCCAAGTTTCTTCACGATTCCGTCCCGATGGCCTACGTCGCGGTTAATGGTTGAATCCTGCGGCGAGGACCTGAAAATCGTAAGGTTCGAGTAGCCGTCCTTTTGTACAAACATTTTCAGGCTGCCATTCTGTAAAATCAGGTTTTTGATCTTGATATCACCTTTGTAAAAGTTCTGCAGGTCCAGCGCAACCTGCATGTATTCTGCTTCCAGAAATGGCTTTTTATGAATCTGATAAAGGCTGTCGGTCAGTCTTACATGCTCCATGGTAAAGTTCAGGCCGAACTGACCTTTAAACGGCCGAAACTTAAAATCCTCAATTTCAAGGTGTCCGTTCAGGTTTTCATTCACCATTTCCTGGACCGTACGGAAGAATTTTTCTTTATTTCTGTAAACCCAAATTTCAACCGCGCCAAATAGAAAGAACGCACATAAAGCAACTACACCAAAGATTTTTAAAATTCTTGCAAACATGAACGGAGAAGGATTTAACGAATAGATGTATGTGTTAAACTACTGAACAGCCGGTTACTGTATACCTCATACGCAAGGTCATTAATAACGTGCCAGAAATCATACCGTTTGCTGGATACAGGATCTTGCCGGCTTTAATTTCGATATTCACGTCAAAATGTACTAATTTGGCGCACTATTTTGAAATACAGACATTTGTTATTTTAATTACTGCTGTAAAATGCTACTGAGCGAACAGGAAATATTACGTCGTCAAAAACGGGAAGAACTGATGCGGTTAGGTATTGAACCTTATCCTGCCGAAGAATTTGTGGTAAATACTTACGCATCCGACATTACCAAGAATTACGAAAACAACAAGATTGATTACAAGTATGTAACCATGGCCGGAAGGCTCATGGGCTTTCGTATTATGGGCAGTGCGGCCTTTGCCGAAATGCAGGACAGCACGGGCAGGATCCAGCTCTACTTCCGCCGCGACGACTTGTGCCCCGGTGAAGACAAAACGCTTTATAATACCGTTTTCAAGAAATTGCTGGATATCGGCGACATTATCGGCATTACAGGTTTTGTTTTTACTACGCAAACGGGCGAAATTTCCGTTCATGTCCAGGAATTTAAAATCCTTAATAAATCACTCCGTCCGTTGCCGGTTGTAAAACGGGACGAAGACGGGAATATATACGACGGCTTCACCGATCCCGAACTGCGCTACCGCCAGCGCTATGTCGATCTGATCGTAAATCCGGAAGTCCGGGATATTTTCATAAAAAGAGCCCGGATTATCACAACCATGCGCTCTTACTTTGATTCGAAAGGCTGGCTGGAAGTGGAAACGCCCGTGCTGCAGTCCATTCACGGTGGTGCGGCAGCAAGGCCGTTTGAAACACATCATAATGCGCTCGACGTTAATTTGTTTCTGCGTATCGCTACGGAGTTGCATTTGAAACGATTGATCGTAGGCGGTTTTGAAGGCGTTTACGAATTCGGCAAGCTTTTCAGGAATGAAGGCATGGACCGCACGCATAATCCGGAGTTTACAACCGTAGAATTGTATGTGGCATACAAGGATTATCTGTGGATGATGCAGATGACCGAACAGGTGCTGGAACAAGTAGCTATGGCCGTTAACGGAACCACAAAAGCGGTGTTCGGCGATAAAGAACTGAACTTTGCCGGCCCGTACCCGCGCCTGAGCATTACGGACGCCATTCTTCAGTATACGGGACTCAATGTGGACGAACTGGATGAAGCGGCCATTCGTGCAAAGTGCCGGGAATGGGGAATGGAAGTAAGCGAAAGCATGGGCAAGGGTAAATTAATTGATGAAATTTTTGGTGAGAAAGTTGAGGAAAATATTATCCAGCCCACATTCATCATTGATCATCCTGTTGAAATGTCTCCGCTTACAAAGAAACACCGTACCAAAAGCGGAATGGTGGAACGCTTTGAACTTTTCATTAACGGCAGGGAAATCGCAAATGCCTATTCCGAATTGAATGATCCGATCGAGCAGCGTGAACGCTTTGAAGACCAGCTTAAACTGAAAGAACGCGGCGACGACGAAGCCATGGAAATGGATGACGACTTTCTCCGTTCACTGGAATACGGAATGCCGCCTGCAGCGGGGATCGGGATCGGAATTGACCGCCTTACAATGCTGCTGACCAATAATTCCAGCATTCAGGAAGTACTGTTTTTCCCGCATATGCGTCCTGAAAAGAAGCCTGAAATGGCCAAAGAAACGGATTACATGAAAGCGGGCGTGCCTGCAGTATGGATTCCGGCTTTGCAAAAAATGAACATTCTGACCATTGAACAGCTGAAAGCAGCCAGTCCGAATAAAATTTTCAATGATCTTGGCGGCATGCGGAAGAAGCTTAAAATAGAAGAAAAAATGCCTTTGCTGGACGAGATAAAAGCATGGGTTGAATAGTTATAAAAGTAAAAATGCCGCAACGAATTGCGGCATTTTTACTTTTCGCAAAAAAAATACAACTATATCTTTTTTACCTGCACAGCGTTTAGTCCTTTCTTGCCTTCAACGACTTCGTATTCTACTTGATCGTTTTCACGGATAGTAAGTCCTCCCAATCCTGTCACATGGACAAAAATGTCTCTGTTTGTGTCGTCTTCAACGATGAAGCCGTATCCCTTAGCTTCATTGAAAAATTTTACAGTACCTGTTGGCATAATAGTTGAAATAAAAAAATTGAAATAAGGTGAAAATACAAAGGGGTTGCAAGCGTTTCAGATTTAACCTCTTATAACGTTACCAAATAATTGAGGGAGGCTCAACCCATTGGCAAAAGAAATTTTGGTATTTTTAGTCAGGACATGCTGATTATAATGAACAACTTACAAAACCTTCAATCACAAAGAAACAAAAATTGTTTGTAAAACAATTTATTTGAATAAAGAATTTGAAAACTTACGAGTAAGCGGTAAAGCAGTTTGGGAAGTCAATTTGAATTAAATTCAGGATTTGGATTGTATCTCAAAGCTAAAATCCTTAATTATGAATTAAATCTTGCAATAAAAGGTATGAACAGACTTCGGTATTACGTGGAAGACCAGATATTTGGTGTGTGTGCGAAGTTGGGCGAAAAGCTTAATTTCCCTGCCAGCAGTATACGGCTGTACTTTATTTATGCAACCTTCATGACCTTTGGCTCGCCTATTATCCTGTATCTGATCATGGCTTTCTGGATGGAAATCCGTCAGCACTGGCGCAGGCATAACAGTCCCACTATTTGGGAGTTATAGGATTTTTGATTCCTGTAAGCTGATAAAACCTGTGTTTTCCCAGCACAAAATACTCCCACACAACGCTTCTGTAATATAACGGAGCACGGTAAGTTGTTCTCTTTGTTGATTTCAACAAAGCCGGTATCATTCCGTAAAAAGCAAAGTGCGCCCTGATAATGGCAATTACATCCGGCCATGCGCCTGTGGCCATAAACCGTACACTGGAAATCCCATCCAGAACCAGTCTTATAAAAACCGTTTTCCATCGCCGGCCTTTCGGCAGGTTCTTAAAAAGCATGATGAGATTGTTCCTGTAATTCAGAAAGGTTTTCCTTGGATTGGACTTGTGAAGCGTTCCTCCGCCGACGTGGTAAACGACTGATTTTCCGCAGTACGTAACCCGGTACTGCATGTTAAGCAACCGCCAGCACAAGTCGATTTCTTCCATGTGGGCAAAAAACTGTTCGTCAAACCCGGATGCTTCATGAAATGCTTTGGACCTTATGAAAAGGCATGCACCCGTGGCCCAGAACACATCTTTTTCATCATCATACTGGCCGGAGTCCTCTTCCCGCGTATCGAAAATACGTCCGCGGCAGAACGGATAACCCAGATAATCCATGTAGCCACCGGCTGCACCTGCATATTCAAAATGTGTCGGAAGATCGTAGGAACGGATTTTAGGCTGGCATGCTGCAATGTTCTGATCCGAGTCCATAAAGGCAATTACCGGCTCGATCCAGTTGCTCGTGACCTCAATATCGGAGTTCAGCAGTATGTAGTAATCTGCCGAAATATGCCGGAGGGCTTCATTGTAACCTCCGGCATATCCGCGGTTTTCAGGAATCGAAAGCTTCCTGATTTCAGGATAATTTTCGTGCAGCCAACTGAGTGAATGGTCCGTGGAAGCATTATCTGCAACCCAGATATCGTATCCTTCTGAATACCGGATTACATATGGAAGAAACTTTTCAAGATAATGCTGACCGTTATAATTCAGGATTACAATCGCAACCGTGGAAGCCATTAAATTTCATTTTATTTCATAAACCCGCCAAGATCCAGTCCCGGGATGTTGGGTAGTACGCCGTCTGTTGCTTTCTGCAGGTGTTCTTTGATCTTAGGCTCAATATTCTCAAATGCCTTATTGACTGCCGCTACGATTAGATCCTGAAGCATTTCCTTGTCATCCGGATTAATCAGGTCTTTATCCAGCTCAAGGCCGATCAGTTCCTTTTGTCCGTTAACCGTTGCTTTTACCATTCCGCCTCCGGATTCTGCAGTCTGCGTAATTACTTCCAGCTCATCCTGAGCTTCTTTCATACGGGACTGAAGGTCTTTCATTTTACCCATCAGGCCCATCATATCTGCCATATTTCCAAACATATCGCTGCTGTTAAGTTTTACGCTGGTATAAGACCATTTTGATTAAAATGGTTCCTATCTCAGAAGCATAAATGTACCACTTTTTTCAACAGTTTGATTGATATCGTCCGTGAATGTAACTTTATAAATGTATGAACCCGTTGGTGCATTGACACCGTTTATTTTGCCGTCCCAGCCATCCGCAAGGGCATTTGAGTGGAAAATTACTTCTCCCCAGCGGTTGAATACGGAGAAGGTAAAGGTTTTCAGCTGCGCAGACTTTGCCAGCAGCACATCGTTGAAACCGTCGCCATCAGGCGTAAAAGCATCGGGAACAAAGACACCGGCATTCCGTCTGTAATGGATAACATTGGAAAAACTCTCGAAACCGGGCACACTGGAAATTGCCTTAACCTGAAAATCATATTCCAGCTCACTTTTCTTATCCAGCTTCATAAAATATCCGTGGCTTTTCTGAACCGGAATTTCCTGCTGTGTTCCGCTTGTACCTTTTTGTATTATGCTATACTCTTTCAATCCGCCCAAAATCGGAAGTTCTGTGTTCCAGAAAAGTTTTGTCAATTCATTTTTGAGCAATATTGTGCAGATCGGCTGAGTTGGCGGCAGTTTTTGCCCGCATGAATTCTGATAGCTTAACCGGTAGCAATACGATTTTTCAGCGGTTTTTACGGAAAGGTCAGCGTACTCGTTCTGATTATACAAAGTTGTGATTTTCTTGAACACGCTGCTGCCTGCTTCCGCTTTGTCTATGGATAAATCATACGTGCTGTTCGGGCCGGAACCTGGAATATTTGCCTTTATTGTTACGGAATTATCACTCATGACAGAAACCGAAGCCTGCTGAATCGGTTTGGGAACCGCTATTTCTGCCTTGATTCCTATTGGGGCCGAAGCCGAAGTTACGTCATTGATCCGGGCGACAATCTGATACTCGGCATAACTTCCGCACTGCACATCTTCATCGGTGTACGTAACTTCGGAAACCGATGAAAATGACTTGATAACCGTTCCGTCACGCAGCAGATCATAGCTTTTGAACCCGTCGGGACTGCCGTACTGGTTCCATGCAAGTACGATTTTTCCGTCTTCAGATTTTCCTGAAAGCACCATGGAATGGATGACTTTGCTGTCCATTTCGCCGGAACACAAATCCTCCGAGGACAATTTCAAATAATAAACCTGCTTTACATTCAAACCTTTGATGTCATAAGGCTGCGTTCCGCCGGAAGACCGCGTTCCTGCAGTAATATAAGAAACACCGTCCGTACTGTGTTTAATGCTCGTTGGAATGGCCGTAATGCCCAGATAATTAAGCCGGATCGAGCCGTCCCCGCGCATTTCAACCGATTTAATCTGAATACTGTTGAGCTGCGCCTGCTTAAAGGAAACGGTTGCTGAATAAGGACGGCCGCGCGTACAGGATGCATTGGAACTATACAGCCCGGTTACTTTTACAACCGGACTTGCCGAAGTATTGTTATAGTAATGTTCCGCTGACATCACTGCGCCTTTTGCAACAATCTCGACAGGACTGTTATCGCCCCAGTTGATTTCATATTGATCGTATGCCTGAGAAACCTTGTTGTCCTGTATAACAAGGTTTACTTTCCCGCCGCCGCAGGAAGTATATTGCGCAGTAACTGGCTGACTTTCATAGACTTTGACATTCCGGCATGCAGTTGCTATTTTTCCGGAAGAAAGAAATACCCGCTGAAGAATCGTGAAATTTCCCGCCGTATTGTACTGGTATGAGGAGAGATTTATATAGGCCGGATTGGCATTTCCCTTGTAATCCAGTACATATTCCACCGCAATCGGATCGGGAACCGTATTGCTGATCTTGACAAGCAGCGGCGCGCAGCCTTCACTTTTATCAAGTCCGAAACCACCTCCGCCCACATCACATAAACCCTGGCTTTGTACGGAATTATTCAGGTATGAAGCCAATAATGGCAAGACAAACAGCAATTTCAATTTCATAAGTGTGTGCAACATTTAATAATAACTTTTTCAAAAAATTAAAATTAACGTTGAGCATCACGAAATCCGGTTTATGACCAGAGCAAATTTCCTCTGATCCAGAAACCTTTAAAATCTTCACTTATACCTTTTTCCTTCTAACTTTTCACTTCCTACATCCAGACACGTTCATTACCGGATCAGTAAAAAGCTCCCTTCTTTCCTGACTTCCTTACCCGCAGCATCCGTCAGGTCAATTTTGTACAGATAATATCCTGCCGGCGCTTTTCCGCCCGACGTATTGCCGTCCCATCCTTCCGCGGCATTTTTGGAATGAAAAATCACTTCTCCCCAGCGGTTGAATACAGACATACTGAAATCCGTCACAAAATATGCTTTCACCTCAAACCTTTCATTGTACGCATCTCCGTTTGGCGTAAATGCATCCGGAATCAGCAAAATGGCATTCTGTGAAAAATTGAGCACATTGGAGTAACTCACCAGATTTCCGCTTGCCGAGTTCGCTTTTACCTGAAAAGAAAACGCCGACTGCGCTTCCAGATCCAGTGCATGGCTTGTTTCCAGCTGCTTTGGAATTTCATCCAGCACGTTTCCGGTTGTTGCATCCGTCTGCACAAGATCGTAAGAACTTATTCCCTGCGTAAAAGGAGAATTCCCGTTCCAGGAAATGGTGGAAGTGCTGTTTTCCAGAAATATGGAGCATACCGGCGAACTGTAGTCCGGTCCGCGCACATTACAGGCATTTTCATAAATAAAGCGATAACAATACGAACTTTCATTTGTATTCACGCCTGAATCTTCAAACTGCAGACTTTGATTATCCAACGGTGAAACCTGCTGAAAATCCGTACTTCCGAGCAAAGCCCTTTCCACAATCAGATCGTAAGTGCTTGTAAGCCCTTCGCCTGTAAGTTCAACTTGCGTTGAGATGGTTTTTTCATCTTTAACCGTCACACTGGCCGTACCGATTACTTCCGGAGCTACTGTTTTTGGCTGAAGACGGACAGGAGCAGAATACGAACGCACATCATCGGAGACAACTGCTACAATCACATATTCGTAATCAATGCCGCATTTTACATCCGTATCCAGGTAAGAAAGCTGATCCGAGGTGACAAAAACCACCGTTCCGTTACGCACCAGCTGATATTGCAGCACACTGCCCGAAAACGTCAGATGCTCCCACGAAACGGATATAATTTCATCCAGTGAAAAATCGCCTTCTTTCAGCAACATGCTACTGACGATCGGACTTTCGATTGTATTGCCGCAAATATCCGTGGAAGACAGCCTGAATCTGTAAATCTGTGCAGGATTGAGATTACCGATGGTTACAGAATGCGAGCCTGCGGACTGGCTGGTTTTACCCGTTGGCGCAAACTGGCCGTTTCCGCTGTCCATCAGAATTTCGGTCGGAACGCCTTCCATGCCGTCGTATATGATTTTGGCTTCTCCGGACGCAAGCATTTCAACGGTCCGGATTCCGACTTCCGTCAGTGGCTGCGGCACAAACGGGCCGGTGAATGTAGTGGAAACCGAACTTTGTTGGCATTGTCCGCTATTGTATCTTCCGCTTACGATGATATCCGGGATATTTCCGCCATTATAGGTATGATTCAGCACAAGGTTATCGCTGCCCGTTAAAGTGACCGTCTCCTTTGAACCGTCGCCCCAGTTTACTTCAATAAAGTCATACGATTTTGAAATACTGTCATTGGTAATGGACAATTGCGCTTTTCCGTCGGGGCATTTGATGAGATTGGCCTTTGGCGCTCTTGTTTCCAGCACTTCTATATCCTGGCATTGGCTGAAACCTGTTCCGTTTGCACTTCCAAACTGTAAAATGGTATAAGTACCCGGCGTTGTATAAACATAGGAAGAATCCTGCGTAATGTCACCCGCGTCCGGCGATCCTTTCGACCTGTCAAAATTGAAAGCATAACTTATGTTCTCTGCGCCGGCCACTTCATTCTGAACGGAAATGGTCAAAGGCGCACAGCCTTGCGCTGCGCTGATTGAAAACCCACCTGTAGTTCCGCAATTTTGTCCTGAAACCTCGTTGTGAAAAAGTGTGAATATGCCGAATAAGAGAAATAACAGTAGTAGTCTGATCTTCATAAGTTGAGTAAAAGTTGTATCCGAAATCAGGAGTCTGTGATTGGAAAAGGTTTTTGAAACGGAACCAGAGAATCCTTTGTTTAAATGCAACGGAGGTTCAAAAATAGAACTTTCAATATTAACACTGTACCTTTGCAGTGTAAAAACGAGTTTTTGTACAAAACTATTTTTTATCGACCTTATTAATGAATAACAATAGCAACTCAATTGTGCTTGATTCCATAGAAGAAGCCATAGAAGCCATCCGCAGAGGTGAATTGATTATGGTAGTCGATGACGAAGACCGCGAAAACGAAGGTGATTTCATTTGTGCCGCCGAACTTGTCACACCCGAAATCGTGAATTTCATGGCGCGTGAAGGCCGCGGCCTCATCTGCGTCCCGCTTACAGAAGAGCGCTGCGCCGAGCTGGAACTGGAAATGATGGTCGGCAATAATACCGCATTGCATGAAACGGCCTTTACCGTTTCTGTTGATTTGCTGGGCAACGGCTGTACGACGGGTATTTCTGCGAGCGACCGCGCCAAAACCATTCTTGCGCTTGTCAATCCGGAAACAAAACCTGCCGATCTTGGCCGCCCGGGACATATATTTCCTTTAAGGGCTAAAAAAGGCGGTGTGCTCAGGCGTACGGGCCATACCGAAGCTGCGATTGATTTTCCGCGTCTGGCCGGATTGTCGCCGGCGGGCGTGCTGGTAGAAATCCTGAATGAAGACGGCTCCATGGCGCGTCTTCCGCAACTGCGTGAAATTGCGGACCGGCTCAAACTCAAACTGGTCAGTATCAAAGATCTGATTGAATACCGGCTTCGCAAGGAATCGCTGATCAAAAGGGAAATCGGTGTGGATATGCCTACGAACTGGGGCCATTTTGACCTTATTGCGTATCGTCAGATTAATACGGGCGATCTGCATCTGGCTTTGGTTAAGGGAACCTGGGAAAAAGATGAGCCTGTACTTGTACGCGTTCATTCTTCCTGCGTAACCGGCGATATCTTCGGATCGTGCCGCTGCGATTGCGGTCCGCAGTTGCATGCTGCGATGGACATGGTGGACAAAGCCGGAAAAGGTGTTATTGTTTATATGAATCAGGAAGGCCGCGGAATTGGTCTGCTGAACAAACTGAAAGCCTACAAATTGCAGGAAATGGGCCGCGACACCGTAGAAGCCAATCTCGAACTCGGGTTTCCGATGGACGACAGGGATTACGGCGTTGGTGCCCAGATTCTAAGAGACCTGAATGTTACAAAGCTGAAACTGATTACCAACAATCCTAAAAAACGTGCGGGATTGATCGGTTACGGACTGGAAATCATGGAATCCGTCAATATCGAAATCTTGTCGAATCCGCATAACGAAAAGTATCTTTTGACAAAAAGAGATAAAATGGGGCATAACCTGAATAATCTTACCATTTCCACAACGCAAGGATGACGGCTGTTCAAATTGTCACTTCTGAAAGCGATATTCTGAAATGCCGCAGTGCGATACAGGCATTGCGGCCATTGCTCACCGGCGATCTTTATATCGAAGCGGTACAAAAAACATTGGCAGATAACCGGCAGATCATTTTCATTGAAGAGGCAGACGAAGCGGTAGCTATTGCCGTTTTTGAAACAGGTTACAATTTATTCCGTGGAAAATATATTTACATTGATGACCTTTCCACACTTCCTGCACACCGTAAAAAAGGGTATGCAGGAATATTGCTGGACTGGATCATGAATTATGCAAAGCAGGAAAATTTCAATGAGATTCATCTTGATTCCGGCGTTAACGAAGCACGGACAAATGCACACAGGCTGTATCTGAACAAAAGATTCCAGATAACCAGCATGCATTTTGTAACCAGAGTCTGAATTGTACTCAGGCTTGTCAATTGGATTTATTAACAGCGGTATCAACTTAAATGGATATTAATCAGGTTTTTGAAGCATTTAATTCCCTGCGTGTACTGGTTATCGGAGATGTTATGCTGGACTCGTATGTCTGGGGAAAAGTAGAAAGAATATCACCGGAAGCGCCCGTTCCGGTTGTCAATGTCCGGAAACGCGAGTACCGGCTCGGCGGAGCGGGAAATGTTTTATTAAACGTGCAATCTCTTGGCGCAGAAGCCATTGTATGTTCCGTTATTGGAACAGACAGTGCAGGCGATTTGCTGCAGGAAAGCCTTCGCGCCAAAGGCCTGAACTGTGAAGGCCTGATCCGGAGCGAAAACCGCATTACAACCATCAAAGAACGCATCATTGCAGGCTCTCAGCAAGTTGTGCGTATCGATACGGAAACAGACAAGCCCGTATCAAAAGCAGAAAGTGAAAAACTGGTTGCCAAAGCCAAAGAACTCATTCCTTCCTGCCAGGTCATTATTTTTGAAGATTACGACAAAGGCGTTCTAACGCCGGAATCTATTGCTGAAATCACTTCCTTTGCCAACGCGCAAAATGTTCCGACCGTTGTCGATCCCAAAAAGCGCAATTTCCTCTCCTATCATCATACCACGCTTTTTAAACCCAATCTGAAAGAGCTTCGCGAGGGCCTGAAAGTGGAATTCAATGTGGATAATCCCGATGAATTGCAGTCGGTTGTGCAGCAATTGAAAGAAACACTACATGTAAACGGCGCATTGATCACGCTTTCGGAACGAGGCGTCTTTATTGATTATCAGGAAGAAATCCACAAACTGCCTGCGCATATCCGTCACATTGCGGATGTTTCCGGAGCCGGCGATACGGTCATCAGCATTGCGGCATGCTGCATCGCGCTGAACTTGCCTCCGAAAACGATTGCTGCTGTTTCAAATTTAGGCGGCGGGCTCGTCTGCGAGCTTGTAGGAGTCGTTCCGATTGATAAAAAGCGACTGAAAGCAGAAGCCGAAAAATTATTTTAACAAACCGTTATGCCAGCTTTATTTACCAGTTTATTCCCGATTGACCCAGTCCCATTCTGCGGGTAAATTTGGACGAAAGTTTGGAGCGGCTTGTGATGTAGCGTACACTTGCGCCGATATACGGCGTAACCGCCGGGTTTTCGGAAGAAAGATTTTGCCGTGCACTGTTGAAAGTTCGTAGCTGACGGAAAGTGGAAACACCTGCTTCCAGCGAAATATTCAGTGCCGTAAACAAATGCGCATTGGCCGAAATCCCGGTTTTTATATGCCTGTAATTTTCACGCATCAACTTTTTCTCTTCGGGTGTCTGCACCTGAAAACCGCCGCTGTAACCATTCAGACCGGCTAGCATATCCACATTAAACCATTTGGTCGCTTTGTAATTTACGTTGGCCATAAACGGAAGCAACGCGGATGCGCGCCAATGTTTTCCCAGTCCTTTATTAACGCCAAGAACCGGAACGAAACGCAGTTTCTGGTTATAAGTCAGAACGGAACCGTACATAATCTGTGTACGCAGTCCCAGAATATGCATCCGGGCGGCGCCTCCCCAGAAAAACGGCTGCGGACTGAAAAATGTTTCGTTCGTTTCTGTGATGCCCAATCCGCCGCCGTATACCCACAGCCGGTCTTTAATACTCGCCTGCAGACGGATCACGCCCAACGAAAGGGTTTTGTAGCCGTTTTCCGGATTGTTCTTGCCGTCAATAGTCGGCTGAATCTGATTGTACTGCGCCAGCATCACCGTGTGAACTGCCCGGAGATCGAATTTTTTCTTCAGACTGTATCCAAGCTGTACTTCGCTTTGTACCGGAATGATGCCCAGAAATCCGGTCCGGGTCATTCCGAAATCCTGCGTTCCGTTCAGGCTCGAAGGAACGGCATAATCCGCTTTTAAAGTAACATTCGGGTAAAAAAGCCTGCTCAGGGCAAAATGCTGCGCATTTACAGAAGTTACACTTGCAAGTAAAAGACAGGCAGACAGCCAGCGGAAAGAGATCATGCGAAGAAATTAGGTGCGTGGATTTGGCAAATAACGTCAAAATTTATGACCTATTGTACGACATACTGTTGTATGCTATTTTGATAAAAAATATGTTCTTTTACAAACACTGCACTTACACTACATAAATATATGTTTCAATTACCTTCTCTGCAGACACTTGCAAAAAGTCTTTTACACACTTTTACAAGATACAAGTGGATCATACCAATCATTTTCGTTAAAACCGTTTTGCTAATCTGGCATAATGAAACGGCGTTTGATGATAAAAATTCAAGATACCTGCTCGTAAGAGCAATCTATACAGCTTTTATTGCACTTCCACTCACGCTTGCTGTTGAACTTGCAGCGGAAAGACGGTTATGGAGAACGCCGGTCAAAATCGGAATACTGGCCATTTTGGCTGCGCTTCTGGCTTTGTTCTTCTTTACGCTTGCACCCGAACCCGATCAGGATGATTTATACCGGTTTTTCCTGTTCATGGCAGGAGCTCATCTGCTGGTCTCTTTTGCGCCGTTTTGGGGAGTTAATGAACCCAACGGATTCTGGCAGTTCAATAAAACGCTTTTTCTTCAGATCCTGAATGCCACTTTATACGCCGTTACCCTGTATATCGGATTGCTTATTGCGGTAGAAACGGTGCAATTTCTGTTCAACATCAAATTTTTGTTTCAAATAGAACAGGATCTGATGACTGTCATTTTCACTTTTTTTCATACGCTCTTTTTCCTGAGCAAAATTCCCGAGCCGCTTGCCGGTCTGGAAAATCAATCGGATTATCCGTCCGGACTGAAAATATTTACGCAATATGTGCTTTTGCCGCTTGAAGTTATTTACCTCGTTATCTTGTACGTTTATACAGGCAAAATTCTTGTGCAGTGGAAGTTGCCGGAAGGCGGCGTTGCTTATCTTGTACTTGCATTTTCAACAGCCGGAATTCTGGCGTTGCTGCTGCTTTATCCGTTACGAAAAAACCAGCATGAACGCTGGGTTAACCTTTTCAGTCACCGTTTTTACTTGGCCTTGCTGCCGCTGATTGTATTGCTTTTTACCGGGATTTTTCGCCGGATCAATGATTACGGCATTACGGAAAACCGGTATCTCGTTGCGGTACTTGCCTTCTGGCTGCTTGGAATAACGGTTTATTTTCTGTTTGGCAAAAAAGAAGACATCCGCTGGATTCCGGTCACGCTGTCGGTTATTTGTTTTGTACTGCCAATTGGCCCATGGAATATTTTTCAAGTTGCCAAAAACAGTCAGCTCGAAAAATTTCATGATTTGCTTACCGAATACAAACTTCTGGATAGGCACGGGAAAGTTACAGGAAAAGCAAAAATGCCCGCAGAGGATTACGAGCAGGTTTTTTCCATTGCCCGGTATTTTACTTCGCGCGACAAGGAAGCACTTGCGGGTTATTTTTCCAATTTGCCAAAAAATCGAAAGCATGATTACCAACTGGATAATGCAATAGAAGACCGGCTAAGGGATCATATCACAAGCAGTAAAGCCGAAGATTTCGACAATTACATGTCCTATTCTTCACGCCATGCTTCGGGAATGCAATCAGATTTCTTGATTGAAGGCTTTGACCATTTGTTTTTCTTTGACGCAGTGGAAACCACGATTACAACACACCGTGAATGGCAAATCAAAGCGGAAGATCGGGGCAGGATTTTAACTGTTTACAAAGCGAATAATAAAGTTTTCAGCATTGATATTGATAAAAAAATCAAAGAACTGAACAAGAAATTCGGGAGAAACAATACAGAAGTTCCTGCCTCCCGGCTTTTTATCGACAATCAAAATTCAGAAAACCGGATTCGGGTTATTTTTAAATCCATATACTTAAATGGCCAGTATTATTCATGTGAAGGAGTATTTTTGTACAGTGATTTGAACCATAAAAAATAACCTTTTATAGCATTTCACCGTCCATTTTGCTGGCTTTTTAAATCTGCAAGATCTTTGGTACGTGCAGTTGTCTTTTTTTCAGTAATTAAATCTGGTAAACTGATTACTTGAAACGGAACGTCTTCAAAATCGGCTTGTAGACTTCTTTTGTAACAGACATCAAAATCCTGTTCAGAAGATGCATTACATCATCACTGCTGATATCCATAAAAAGCGCTTTTTTGTTTAACGGATTGGAACGGTAAAGTTTTCCAGCCAACTTGTTTAAACGTCCAAGTGCTTCAATATTTTCAGAATAACGATGCTGTAAAATGTTAACGGATATAATTTTAACTAGTCAGTTTCTAAAAATTTAGATAAAAAATCCAAACAACTAGCACAAATTCCATGTACAAAAAAGCCCGGAACATTGCGGTTCCGGGCATTGGATTGTGGCTAGTGGCTCTTAGCTTTTGGCAATTAGCTTTTAAAACTTCATTTCAGAAAAAGCTAACCGCTGATAGCTAACAGCTAATCGCTTACACAGCCTTTTACAAATCTATTGCTTCGCCGTATGCCGCTTCTGTTGCTCCTTTTAAAGCTTCTGACATGGTCGGGTGCGGGTGGATCGAACGCAGGATTTCGTGCGAAGTTGTTTCCAGTTTACGGGCTACAACCACTTCGGCAATCATCTCGGTAACGTTTGTTCCGATCATATGCGCTCCGAGGAACTCACCGTATTTGGCATCAAAAACGACTTTTACAAACCCGTCCGTCGCACCGGCTGCTGAGGCTTTTCCGGAAGCTTTGAACGGAAATTTGCCTACTTTAATGTCGTAACCTGCTTCGCGTGCTTTCTTTTCAGTGAAGCCTACAGAAGCGATTTCAGGCTGGCAGTACGTACATCCCGGAATGTTTCCGTAATCGAGCGCTTCTGTTTTGTGGCCTGCAATTTTTTCAGCGCAGATAATTCCTTCTGCTGTTGCTACGTGCGCCAAAGCCGGGCCCGGCGTACAGTCACCGATTGCATAAAAACCGGGAACGCTGGTTTCGTACCATTCGTTAACCGAAATTTTGCCTTTATCCGTTTTGATGCCTGTTTCTTCCAGACCGATATTTTCAATGTTGGAAACAATTCCGGCTGCTGAAAGCACTACGTCCACTTCAAACGTCTTTTGTCCGTCCGGTGTTTTTACAGAAACCACACAGCCGTTTCCGGATGTATCAACATTTTCTACCGTAGAATTCACGTAAGTATCTACGCCGAGCTTTTTGTATTGTTTTGCAATTTCTTTTGAAATTTCCTCGTCTTCAACAGGAACAAGGTTTGGAAGGAATTCAACAACGGTAACTTTCGTGCCCATGGCTGCATACACGTATGCGAATTCCATCCCGATTGCCCCGGAACCTACTACCAGTAAGCTCTTTGGCTGAAAATCAAGGCTCATTGCCTTGCGGTATTCTATAACTTTTTTTCCGTCAATTTTGATGTTCGGCAATTCACGGGCGCGGGCGCCTGTTGCTATGATTACACCTTTGTTCGCAGTATAATCCGTTTTGTTGCCGTCCTTGTCTGTTACTTCAACCGTTTTGTTTCCTTTGGCTTTACCGGCGCCCATAATGACGTCGATCTTGTTTTTCTTCATCAGGAAAGAAACGCCTTTGCTCATACCGTCGGCCACACCGCGGCTGCGTTTGATCACTGCGCCGAAGTCAGCCGAAGAATCACCTACATTGATACCATAATCTTTTGCATGCTTGATGTATTCGAAAACCTGAGCACTTTTCAGGAGTGCCTTGGTGGGAATACAGCCCCAGTTAAGGCATATTCCACCTAAACTTTCTTTTTCAACAATTGCTACTTTAAGTCCTAATTGGGAAGCACGAATGGCTGCCGGATAACCCCCGGGGCCGCTACCAATTACAATCACATCATATGTTTGAGCCATTTTCAGGTATTTTTATTGTACGAAATGGGTTGACAAAATTTTCACGCAAAGGTAATAAATATAGTCTGGAAATCGGCAGCGATTGTCATTGATAGTCAAGGATTGTCAGTAACGGGTGTAAATGGAAAGAATTGTCGTGGTTGTCATGTATTGTTATGGATTGTTATGAGTTGTAATGGATAGTCATGAGTTGTCATGAGTTGTTATGGATAGTCATGAGTTGTCATGAGTTGTTATGGATAGTTGTGGGTTGTAATGGATTGTCAGGAGTTGTTGAAAGATGTATTAATTTATGGATTTGGGATTTTGATTGTTTGGATGTTTTGATGTTACTTCTGCTATTTTAGTTCGTATCAAGGAAGCTGACGGGTGATACAACAGAAATGATGCTATGAAACTGGAAGATCTGCAGATTTATAAAATGGCCATGCAGCTTGGCGAGGAAGTCTGGAGTTTGGTTGAGCCTTGGAGTTACTATGTGAAAGATACCCTTGGAAAGCAGCTTGTACGGTCTGCGGATTCGGTTGCGGCCAATATATCAGAAGGTTTTGGACGGTATCATTATAAAGAAAACCTGAACTTTTGCTTCTATTCCCGTGGTTCTTTAAGAGAGACATTGACATGGCTGACAAAGGCCAAATACAGAAACCTCATTACCTTAGAAAAATTCGAAGAATTAAGTCAACTTTGCGAAACATTGTCAGTAAAGCTCAATAATTACATCAAAACAATTGGTAAAGCCGGCAAAGTCCAGCTGTAATTGATAAACACAATAAACCATTAAGGACTAAATGCAACTATTAATGACTACAAGTGATTATCAATGACTAAAACTGACAAAAAATGACCATAAGTGACTAAAACAATATTTAGCAATCATTTCTAATATTTACATTTAATTTTTAACTAACCACTTAAACTTCAAATGACAGCAGAGCAATTGAAAGACTTGAAAGCCCGTGTAGAGGCTTTGGGGAGGTATCTTTGACTACGATAACCGAAAAAGACAGCTAGAAGACCTTGAACAGCAGACTGTTCAGCCGGAGTTCTGGAACGATTCAGAACGTGCCGAAAAAACAATGCGTGAAATCCGCGGACTGAAATTCTGGACAAACGGGTATGAAGAGCTTGCCAGATTGCGCGACGATCTGGATACCATCTGGGAATTTTACGAAGCAGATGAAGCCACAGAAGAAGAAGTAGACGAAGAAGGTAAAAAACTCTCGGATAAACTGGAAGAAGTAGAGTTCCGGAAAATGATGGGAGAAGAAGGCGATGAGTTGCCGGCTGTTATCGAGATCAATGCCGGTGCGGGCGGAACAGAGTCGCAGGACTGGGCTTCCATGCTGATGCGGATGTACATCATGTGGGCTGAGAAAAACGGCTACAAAGTACGTGAAGTCGATTTGCAGGATGGCGATGTTGCCGGCGTAAAATCGGTTACACTCGAGATTGACGGAGAGTATGCATACGGCAACCTGAAATCCGAGAACGGCGTACACAGACTTGTGCGCATTTCCCCTTTTGATTCCAATGCAAGGCGCCATACCTCGTTCACTTCGGTATATGTGTATCCTTTGGCGGATGACAATATCGAAATTGACGTGAACATGGCTGATATTACGTGGGATACATACCGTTCCGGAGGTGCCGGCGGCCAGAACGTGAACAAGGTGGAAACGGCCGTTCGCTTGCACCACAAGCCATCAGGAATTATTATCGCCTGTCAGCAGGAACGTTCGCAATTGATGAACAAGGAAGTTGCCATCCGGCTTCTGAAATCACGTTTGTACCAGATTGAGCTGGAAAAAAGAAATTCTGCCCGTGCAGAAGTGGAAGCTTCCAAGCGTAAGATCGAATGGGGCTCGCAAATCCGGAGCTACGTACTGGACGACCGCCGCGTTAAAGATCACCGCACAGACCACCAGACTTCCAATACGGAAGCTGTACTGAATGGCGAGATCAACGATTTTATCAAAGCATACCTGATGGAATCGTAATATGATAATGAAAACCTCCGGACAACTTCTGATCAGAAGCATGCTTGGAGGTTTTTTATTTTTTGTTACCTTACTTTTAAATGAGAAAAGATGACAGGAATCAGATATATTACAAATGACAAAGGCCAGAAAACAGATTTGATAATCAGCCTGGAAGAACATGGCCGGATTGTAGAAGATTTACTGGATGCTTTACTGGTTGAAGAACGGAAGTCTGAAGATACAATTTCATTTGACGAATTTGTAAATCAATTGAAAGCAGAAGGAAAGCTGGATGAATGACCGCTATGAAATAATTATTTCTGCTTCTGCACAAAAGGAAATCCGGAAATTGCAAAAACCGGAAATTAAGAAAATTGTAAAAAGTATTGGCTTTTTGTCCAGCAACCCGCGTCCTGCCGGATGTAAAAAACTGATTGGCACAAAAAATACTTACCGCATCAGAGTTGGTGATTATCGTGTTCTTTATTTGATCGAGGACAAATTGAGAATTGTTGAAATTGCCGGCATAAAGCATCATCGGGAAGCCTATGAATAGCATTCAATGAAACTTCATTGTCACAAGCTGGGCGAAGGCCCTAACGTACTGCTTGCTTTTCACGGCATTGGTCAGGACGGAATCAGCTGTTTTGATTCCTTTGAAAAAAATCTCGGAGATCATTATACAATTTATGCATTTGACCTGTTTTTTCATGGGAAAAGCAAGTCTTTAGATAAGCAACTGATTAGCAAGGAATACTGGTCCGAATGCATTCACGAATTTCTTGATAAAAATAATATCCTGCATTTTGATGTCGCCGGTTTCAGCATGGGCGGAAGATTTGCGCTGGCAACACTGGAAGCATTTCCGGAGCGGATTGAAAATGTATTTTTAATAGCACCCGACGGCATTTCAGAACATCCGCTTTATAACCTGGCTTCCCGGTTTCAGCCGGCACGATGGCTTTTCCGGCATTCCATGCAGCGTCCTGAAACATTTCTGCGTACTGCGGGATATTTACAGAAAGCCGGACTCGTTCATAAAAGTCTGTTCCGGTTCACACAACAGCTTCTTGACACCCCTCAGAAAAGGCAAACCATTTACAATTCCTGGACCGGATTCAGGAAATTGAAATTTGACATTCCCGCCTTGTACCAAACTGCTGTTCAAAATGATATTCGCATTTTCCTGTTTACAGGCAAATACGACAAGCTCCTGAAACCTGCCCATGTAAAAAAACTGGCTGAAATGTTACCGCCAAACCGGTACATTGTGCTCAATTGCGGACATACGCAAATGGTTGAACAAGCCTGTTTGCAGATGTGTGCTTTAATTAAGTAACTTGTGAATCACTCCGATGATTTATGCAGCAGGATTTACTGAAAAATGATACAAACTGGCGCCTGAAAGCCATTATCGGCGGTTCTGCCGGAAACCTCGTCGAATGGTACGACTGGTATGCATACTCCGCTTTTTCCCTGTACTTTGCCAGCAGCTTTTTTCCTGACTCCAATCCTACCGTTCAGCTTATCAATACCGCCGGCATATTTGCAGTGGGTTTTCTGATGCGGCCTATCGGCGGTTATGTTTTCGGAAAACTGGCGGACACCAAAGGCAGGAAACTGGCGATGACATGGTCCGTGCTGCTGATGTCGTTCGGCTCACTGCTGATCGCCTTTCTTCCGGGTTATCATACCATTGGCATTGCTGCACCTGTTTTGCTTTTGATTGCCCGGCTGCTGCAGGGATTGAGCGTTGGCGGAGAATACGGAACTTCTGCGACTTACCTCAGCGAAGTTGCAACCAAAGAAAGACGTGGTTTTTATTCCAGTTTCCAGTATGTCACGCTTATCGGCGGACAATTGATTGCATTAGGATTACAGCTTGTTCTTCAGAGAATATTTCTTTCGGATCAGGAAATGCATGAATGGGGCTGGCGGGTTCCGTTTGTGATTGGTGCATTATTGTCGTTGGTTGCACTTTATCTGCGAAGCAACCTGCATGAAACCGAAGCTTTTCAGAATAAAGAAGAGTATGTGAAAAAAAATGGCTCCATGCGTGAACTGCTGAAACATCCGAAGGCGCTTACAACGGTTGTAGGATTGACCATGGGCGGAACGCTTGCATTTTATACTTATACCACTTACATGCAGAAGTTTCTGGTAAATACGGTTGGTTTGTCCAAAGACCAGTCTACAATGCTCACTTTCTGCTCATTGCTGCTGTTTGCCTTGTCGCAGCCGCTTTTCGGAATGCTGAGCGACCGGATCGGGCGGCGGCCATTACTGATCGGATTTGGCATTTCAGGGACTTTGCTTACCGTTCCGCTTCTGACGACATTGAGCCAGGTCACGACAATGTGGGCGGCTTTTGGTTTATTAATGGCCGCACTTATTATTGTAAGCGGCTATACTTCCATCAATGCCGTTGTAAAAGCAGAATTATTTCCTGTGGAAGTGCGTGCGCTCGGCGTGGGACTTCCCTATTCATTGACTGTCGCCATTTTCGGAGGAACTGCCGAATACCTTGCACTCTGGGCCAAAAACCTTGGTCATGAAAGTTACTATTACTGGTATGTGACCATCTGTATTTTCATTTCCCTCATCGTGTATGCACGAATGAAAGATACCAAGCATACTTCGCTGATCGATTAACAAAAAAGCTGCTTTTATGAAGACCAAATGCTCTTAGAATAGATAAATTATCTCTTGACAAAATCCTGTTAATATCATAACTTTCTGGAAACCAAAACTTTCATTGTTATGAACATGATTGACAGAATCGAGCATTGGGGCGACACGCATCATCCGGCGTATATGGATGCACTCAGAGTTGTCCTGGGAGTACTTCTTTTTGGTAAAGGGATCAGCTTTATTAGCGATACCGGAAATCTGACAAAACTTCTGCACAGCCTGAACATTGATCTCTGGTCGGTTATGGCGGTGCATTACGTTGCTTTTTCGCACATTTTCGGCGGTTTTCTGATTGCAATTGGTTGCTATACACGAACAGCTTCTATTTTTCAGATTCCTATTCTGCTCGTTGCGGTATTCTTCGTCAATATCCGGGCCGGCTTTTCCTATCTGAATTCTGAACTCTGGCTTTCCATGCTGACGCTTGTTCTGGTTATTACATTCAGCATCATCGGATCAGGACG
Source organism: Dyadobacter sediminis (assembly GCF_005860765.1). Classification (GTDB taxonomy): domain Bacteria; phylum Bacteroidota; class Bacteroidia; order Cytophagales; family Spirosomataceae; genus Dyadobacter; species Dyadobacter sediminis. Next base: position 42,252 of record NZ_VCEI01000031.1, read on the forward strand.
TTATTCTACCGATGAATGGATGAGAAAACATGATCGTTGATTGCCAAAAGCTCCTTCAATTTACTTGACCGTGTATTTCTCAAAGATATCCGGTATGTCCAGTTCCTGCCGAATACTTTCAACTTCTTCCAGCAATTTATCCATTTGTCTTTTTAATTCGTCAGTTAACGGATCTACTTTCCGGCGGGTAAATGTTGAAATGGGAAAACCCCTTTTCTGAAGACTGTATTTGGCAATGACGGGATAAGCGGTATGCACCAGATCCATTGAATCTGTAAAGAATTTTTGCAAGCGGCTTACATCATTCTGGCGTTCAGAATTATTGTAATGTTTACAGATCCAGACAATCAGTTCCGGGTAAATATTGCCCTGAATACAGGATAAGCCGGCTGCGCCTGCAAGCAGCGACTGTACGGCATTGACCATATATGCGTCGTAAAGCCCGAAATGAAAACCTTTTGCTGCTTTAATGCGATCCGTAACTTCATGAATGTCGAGCGAAGTGTCTTTATGATAAATTATTCTGCCGGTCTGAACCAGTTCTTTAAGCAATCCGCTTTCTATCAGCCTTTTGTAAGGAACCGGACATTCGTAAAATCCGAGCGGAACATCGTTTGTCAGGTCAAGCAATTCCTTTGCTCTGGAAAGGAAAATTTTATCGGATTCATTTTCATCCGCCAGCAAACTTGTAATGATGATTACAGCCTGTACTCCGGTTTGATAAATGCGTTTTACGAAATCGGCCTGCAATGAAACCGGCCCGCCAAATGTGCCCGTGGCAACTACCGGAACTCTTCCCGCAGCCTTATTGACGACCGTTTGTGTTACTTGCAGCCTTTCCTCTTCATTCAATTCATACATTTCACTGGAAAGACAGTTGGCAAAAAGACCCGCGCAGCCTGCTTCCATGTACATTTCTGTAAGCAGTTTCAGTCCTTCATAATCGACTTCTCCGGAATCCAGAAATGGAGTAAGCATTACCGGAATAAATCCTTTTGGCAAGGACAAGGCATGGTCAGCAGGTGTCATTTGAATCTGGTTTTTATAATTTACTTGCCGGAATATTGCCGGATTTTGAAACGGGTTAATTCTTGTCGAGCAGCAATTTTTCATTTCTGGAAACGCGGCCTTTCAGCTTCGTCAGCAATAATCCTGTTAAAAATATGGAAAGCGTCCCAACGACCATAATCATATTCTGATGAAGCGGGTTTTTGAAAAAAGCGTATTCTTCGGGCAACTGCGTAGAGAAAGTCATCCATATAATGACCAGAATGCCGATGATCGTAGCCGTCAGTGCTTCTGCATTTCTTGTGTTTTTTGAAATAATTCCCAGTAGAAAAAGGCCGAGCATTCCGCCGGCAAAAATTCCGGATAACAACCACCATACATCCAGCACGCTTTTTACGCCGATCATGGCAATGCCGGTGAGCATGCCGAGCAAGCCGAAGATTGTTGTAGCAATGTAGAGCAGCCGCATGGATTGTGTGGAAGTTAAATCCGGCTTGATGTATTTCTTGTAAATATCGACCGAAAAAACCGTTGCGGAAGCGTTCATTCCGGAACTGATCGTGCTCATCGCAGCGGACATGATGGCGGCAACAATAAGTCCGAGCAACCCGTGCGGAACACTTGTTACCATGAAATGAGGCATTACTTTATCGCCGTAATCGGCAGGCATAAGGGTTGAGGCAAGATTTGAGATCTGCTGTGAAGATCCGTTCGGCAGTCTTTCAGCGGCAACCTGCATTTTGAGCATATCGATCAATTGCGGATTGCTCTCATAATAAGCATACAGGCATGATCCCAAAAGGAAGAAAATGAGCGAAACGGGTAAATAAAGGTAAACGCAAAGCCATACGGAACGCGAGGCTTCTTTAACGGAGGAAGTTGTGTGATAACGCTGAACGTAATTCTGATCCATGCCGAAATTATTAAGGTTCATAAAAAACCCGTATAACAGCACCACCCAGAATGATGACTGTGTAAAATCCGGACGAAAACTGCCGAGGCTGAATTTGTCATTTTCCCTGCCGATTTCGACAATGCGCATCAAACCGCCTTCCATGCCGGAAACGACAAGATAAAGAATGACCAGCGCTCCGATTGTTTTAATAATTCCCTGAACAACTTCCGTCCATATAACTGCTTCCATACCGCCCATGACGGTGTATAAAATGATGCAGATCCCGACTACGATCATGATGGCGGACATCGGATAACCGGTCAATGCCTGTAAGCTCAGTGCAATCCCAAAGAAAATGGAACCCATTCTTGCGAGCTGCGTTAGCAGAAAGCAGACAACGGCGTATGTGCGTGCCCAAGGCCCAAACCGGTTTTCAAGATGTGTATATGCTGAAACTTCGCCGGTATGCCGGTAAAAAGGGATGAAGAAGCGTGTTGCAATCCATGCTGCAAAGGGCATAGACAAACTGAAAACAAACGAGTTCCAGTTGCTTCCGAACGCTTTTCCCGGAACGCCGAGAAAGGTATTGCTGCTCAGAAAAGTAGCGTAGATGGAAATTCCGATTGCCCAGCCGGGTATTTTGCCCGATGCTTTTGTAAACTGATCGGCATTGCTGTTATTTCTGGAAAAGTAAATACCGACAGCGACCATTCCTGCGAGATAGGCTAATACAATAGTCAGGTCAATGAAGGGCAAAGATTTCATTCCGCTTTGTTCAGAAGTATGATAATATCAAAAAAGCAAGATCAATCGGTCAATTTCCCGGCTTTTCATATCCCGATTATTACAGAATTTTCGACCGTACCTGAAAAAGCATAAAAAACCGGAATGCTACTTTATCCGTTTTTGTCCTTGAAAAAGTAACCGATACCCAGCGTGGAAATGACTATCAAGACGATCAGAACAATTTTGGTAAATAATCCTTCATTCGGATGTTCCAGCAAGTAGCGGATATTCTGTGCTTCTCTTCCTGCCCAAACCGCCAGAATGGTTCTCGGGATCATGCCCAGCGTTCCTCCCACCAGTACTTGCCTGAACCGTGCGCCTGCCATGGCAAAAAACAGATTGGTGATGGCAAAAGGCAATACCGGTGAAAGTTTTGCAAAGAAAATCAGTCGGAATTGGTTTTTCTGAAATCTTCTTAATAGCCCGGCCGTTTGTGGATAAACCTGTACCAAATAACTGCGGATCAATGAGGCCTGCATCAAACTGGCCAAGCCGTAAATAATGGCAATTGCTCCGAGATTGAGCCCAAAAAGCAATGGCAAGGATGTCCATCCGATAAAATATCCGTAAACCAGTGCCAGAAATGTCGGCGGCGTAAGCGCCAGGGAAGATGCAAGGGTTAATACAAGTGTTACTCCTACCCACCATTCATATGGCCAGCTTCTCAGCATACTTTCGTGGTTAACTGCCCAGACGGTTGCAAGGGAAGTGGTCAGCAACGGCACAACGGAAAGTAAGATGCTTATGACAACGGGCAGGGAAAATTTTTTGCGGGACGATGTCTCCAAAATGATTTTGTTAAATGATGACTTTGTTCCGGTATGCGCATAACCGCTTGCTTGCATAAAAGGTTTTTTAAAATCTTACCTTTATCGTCAGGATTATTTACTTTTCCGCCACGAATACACGGATTGACACGGATGTTTTAACCGGATTCGTGTGTATTGGTGTATTCGTGGCAATTTACAACTGATTATTATGAAATTCGGAACAAAGGCTGTACATGCGGGCGTAGAACCAGATCCGGCAACGGGTGCCATTATGACGCCGATTTATCAGACTTCCACCTACGTGCAGGAAAGTCCGGGCAAACATAAAGGCTACGAATATTCACGTACACACAATCCCACAAGGACAGCCTTGCAAAATGCATTGGCAGCTCTGGAAAACGGGAAACACGGAATTTGCTATGCCTCCGGACTGGCCGCGACGGATGCCGTATTAAAATTGTACCGTCCCGGAGATGAAATTATTGCGACTAACGATATTTACGGAGGCACTTACCGCATTATGAAAAAGGTTTTTGAGCCTTTCGGACTGATATTCCGGTTTGTAGACATGAGTGAAACAGCCAATATTACAGACGCCTTTTCAGACAAGACAAAGATGATCTGGATTGAAACGCCTACAAACCCGCTGTTGAAAATTCTTGACATAGGAAAAATAACAAGCCTCTGCAAAGAAAACAATATTCACAGCGTAGTCGACAATACATTTGCTTCGCCCTATCTTCAGAATCCGCTTGATATAGGAGCCGACATCGTGATGCATTCGGTTACCAAATACCTGGGCGGACATTCCGACACTGTGATGGGTGCGCTGATCACGAACAACGATGAACTTGCAAGACAGCTTGCTTTTATCCAGAATGCCAGCGGAGCAGTTCCCGGTCCGCAGGATTGCTTTCTCGTTTTGAGAGGACTTAAAACGCTGCATATCCGCATGCAGCGGCATTGTGAAAATGCCATGCAAGTGGCACGATACCTGGAAAATCACCCGAAAGTCGGAAAAGTATATTACCCCGGACTCCCTTCAAATCCGGGACATGAACTGGCAAGCCGGCAAATGAAGGATTTTGGCGGGATGCTCTCGTTTGAGCTGAACGGAGATATTTATGAAGAAGCCGTCAAAACGATGGAACAACTTAAGGTATTTTCACTGGGCGAATCGCTTGGCGGCGTAGAGTCGCTCTGTACGCACCCGGCCAGCATGACACATGCGAGCATACCCAAAGAAGAACGTCTGAAGGCCGGGCTTAAAGACACACTCATCAGGCTGAGCATCGGTATTGAAGATGTTGCGGACCTGATTGCAGACCTTGAACAGGCCATCGGCGATTGATTGATTGCAGGCGTTGCAATCAAACTTCAAAAAGCTTACTTTTGAAACTACTTTTCAGGCACTAAAAATTAAATATATAAATGGAGTTAACAGGAACAGTCATTGCCTTGCTTCCGGAAGTAAGCGGACAAGGTAAAAACGGAACTTGGCGCAAGCAGGAATTCATACTTGAAATTCCTTCCCAATATCCTAAAAAAGTTTGCATCGCCTTGTGGGGCGATAAAATAGATCAGGCCAACCTGAAGGTGAATGAAACCGTTACCGCTTCCATCGATGTGGAAAGCCGCGAGTACAATTCGCGCTGGTATACAGAAGTGAAAGCCTGGAAACTGGACAAAGGAGGAAGTAGCAGCAATAATGCTTCTTCGGCAAGCAGCGGAAACAGTTCTTTGCCGCCGGTAACAACTTTTACCGAAGACGAATCGGACGATCTTCCTTTTTAAGTTATCTTAATCCTGAAAGCACAACTGCCGGAAAGGTATGCGGCCTTTGATTTTCATTTTATCCAGAAAAATTCAAGGCAGTTTGTTTTAAGGAATATAAAACACATTGGAATATGGCCGTCAGGATTTCTCAGAACTCTGACGGCCTTTATTCTGGTATGACCGGTTTGCTGTTTTTATAAAACCAGAGCTGGAAAGTGACTGCTGTTTACAAATGGAAGTACGCTTAATTTGACTGGTAAGCCATTGACATCGTAAACTTGTCAATCATTTCCTGCGGATGTACTTCCAGGATTCTTGCAAGCACCATCACAACAAGCGTATTGGATGCGATTTTTCTTGGGATTCCGGCAAAAGAAGCAAAAAGGTCAACGGTTACCGATTCTTTTTCGCCAAGAAGCTTCATCAGTTTTTCCTCCTTGTCGCCATACTGAAAACGGATGTCTCTTTCTCCTCTTCCTCGGCGCATGATTTCCTTCATTTCACGGCTCGCCTGAATAGACTTGTCATTTACGCGTATATATGCCTGACGGTTTCCAGTTTCATCCACAACATAATGCGGCTTGTCAATACTGCGAGGAATAGTCAGCACCAGCACATCCCGGTCTGTGCTAACGGGAACTCTTTCTTTTTTAAAGCTTATTTTTGGAAAAATGTACTTGTCGATTGCTTTGGTAAGGGTATATTCGTCTTCCTCTGCATCCTTAAGACCTTTAATGGTTTTATCATCTCCAACACCAACGAACAATTTTCCGCCTCCTGAGTTGGCAAATGCTACTACTTCGCGGACAATTTTTTCAGGATGATTGGATTTCAATTTGAACTCCACGTGCTCACCCTCCCCTTTCTTTACCAGTTCTTTCAATAATCGAAGCTCCATCAGTTGGAATGGAAAGATATCTGAATAATGACAAAATCACTTGTTGGTAATTTCCTTGTCTTTCTTATTGATAACGCTAACAATATACATTCCTTTTGTCATATTTAAAAAAATATCGAACAATAGTTTTGTAATATTCCTACTATAAAAACAAAAAAAACGACACTTGTCAGTGTCGTCTCTTATCTAGTATTCGTCTTCATTAAAAAAGAAATCATCTTTGGTTGGGTAATCAGGCCAAATCTCTTCAATGCTTTCATAAGGCTGACCATCATCTTCAAGCTCCTGCAGGTTTTCAACTACTTCCAACGGAGCGCCTGTTCTGATTGCAAAGTCAATGAGCTCGTCTTTGGTAGCTGGCCAGGGAGCATCTTCAAGATATGATGCGAGTTCGAGAGTCCAGTACATAATATTTTCGCCTATTAATAGTTACTTACTTTTCTGCAAAAGTAAAAAATTTGACATCTTTTAAAAGCTTAAAGCGAAAAAAAAGAAAAATAATTGCTTTATTAAAAATTTAATTTGAATCAATTATTCAAACATTTGAAAATCAATTAAATAGCTGCCATGCGAATTCATTTTTACGTATCCTTGCTTTCGATCTCTTTCTTTATTTGAGCAGTTTGTTCAAAGTGAAAACGGGAAAATGGAAATATTCTTTTTGTCTGTAAAACAAGCTTTGAACCCGACCGGAAATGGTTTCCTGCAAAGTTCCGGCGCTGCAACCAATCCCCGTTTCATGAATTATTCGGATTCGGATTCTTTACCGCAAAACCTTTTTGTAATTTCCCCGATCATTTTAAAAGTTAGATTATGACCATTGAAATTTGTGCCTATTCCCTCGAATCCTGCATCAATGCGCAGGCAGGCGGAGCAGGAAGAATTGAACTGTGCGGCGGATTGGGAGAAGGCGGTACCACGCCCAGTGCAGGACTGATCGAAGTAGTCAGAAAGCACGTTCAGATTCCGGTTTACGTAATGATCCGGCCGCGCGGCGGTGATTTTGTATATGATGTCTTTGAGGAAGAAATCATGAAAAAAGACATCAATCTTGCCAAACAGCTTGGTGCCAACGGCGTTGTACTCGGCGTTCTTTCGGCAGACGGGCAAGTGGATGTTGCCAGAACCAAGGCACTTGTCGATCATGCGTATCCGATGAAAGTTACATTCCACAGGGCTTTTGATCTTACGCCTGACCCCGTAAAAGCATTGAAAGCAGTAATCGCAACCGGAGCGGAAAGAATCCTCACATCGGGCCAGAAACCTTCCGCCATTGAAGCAATCGAGCTTTTGAAAAAACTGACCAAGGAAGCCGGACAATCCATCGAGATCATGGCTGGAGGCGGCGTAAATCACACCAATGCAAAGCAGCTAGCAGAAACCGGCGTACATGCACTGCATCTTACAGCCAAGGCTTTCAGGCCCGGCCGACAGAAATATTTTCCTGCCGAAATATCCATGGCAGGCGAAATTCCGGACGAACGCTCCGTACTTTACAGTGACCTGGGACTGGTGGAAGCCATTGTACAAGTAGTCTCGGAATAAATCCGGGCTTTTAACATGAATATAACCTGTTCTCTAAAATGGCAAAGGCGCTGATTTCCCTTTTGGCAACTATTACTCTCGTCTACATTCTGAACAGGCCGCTTGGCCCGGCACCGGCACTGGGTCCTTTTCTAAGTCCGTTTACGGGTATCTGGCAGAACGGCGAAAAACCGGTTGATCCGGAAAGTGAAGAGGTACTGAAACTGGACAGCCTGAAAAAAGACGTTGTAATCCGCTACGACGATACGGGTGTGCCGCATATTTTTGCTGAGAACGATTTTGACCTTTATTATGCGCAGGGATATGTAACGGCAAAGGACCGCTTATGGCAAATGGACTTGCAGACGCGCGCGGCTTCCGGCCGGCTTTCGGAGATACTGGGAAAAGCGACTTTAGAAATTGATCTGCAAAGCCGACGCCTCGGAATGGGTTACGGCGCCGAGGCCAACCTGAAACTGGCCATGAGTGATCCGCGTTCGCGAGAGGCTTTGCTGGGCTATACGGCCGGTGTAAATGCTTACATTCGGCAGCTTTCAAGCAGGGATTATCCGGTAGAATTCAAGTTGCTTGGCTATAAACCCGAACGCTGGGAACCCATCAATACCATGTACATGCTGGAACAAATGACGCTTAATCTTGCCGGAAGATCCAACGAGGTTAATATGTCCAATGTGCTGGAAAAATACGGGAAAGAAATAACAGATCAGCTCTTTCCGGATTATCCCATGCTGCAGGAAAGTCCGGTTATTCCCGCAGGAACAAAATGGGATTTCAAAAAGCTTCTAATTCCGGCGGCAACTTCTGCATCCAGATTCTCTGATTCTTTGTCGGATTACAAAAAACCTGAAAATTCCCTTCCTGAACGGGAGCCTGAAATAGAAGGAATCGGCAGCAACAACTGGGCAATAGGAGCGGAAAAATCCATAACCGGCTATCCGGTACTTGCCAACGATCCGCATCTTGATCTTTCACTGCCTTCCATCTGGTACCAGGTGCAGCTGCATGCTCCTGAAACAAACGTTTACGGCGTTTCCTTGCCGGGAATTCCTGCTGTCATTATTGGTTTTAACAAAGACATTGCATGGGGCGTAACCAATGTGGACGCAGATGTTTTTGATCTTTATAAAATCCGGTTTAAAGATGATACCCGCAATTTTTACTGGTATGAAAATCAATGGAAGCCTACGCGCAAGCGGGAAGAACTGATTTATGTTAAAGGGGAAAAAGAACCCGTTCGCGAAGAAATTGTTTACACGCATCATGGCCCGGTAACGGATTCTGACAACACTTCCGGAAAATTTCCTACGCTGGCTGTCAAATGGATCGGACATGAGCCGGGAAATACCTTTCTGACTTTTTATGAACTGAACAAATCCCGGAATTACGATGATTACCGAAAAGCAATGACTTATTTCGTTGGCCCGGCGCAGAACTTTGTTTTTGCCGACAACAGTAAGAATATTGCCATTACGGTAAGCGGAAAACTTCCTTTGAAATACAAGGATCAGGGAAAATTCGTACTGGACGGAAGTAAAGCAGCGGATGACTGGCAAGGCTGGATTCCTGCCGGGCAGAACCCATTTGTAAAAAATCCGCAAAGAGGCTTCGTAAGCAGCGCCAATCAATCTTCAACCGATCCGTCGTATCCTTATTATATCAACTGGGTTTTCTCGCCTTCTGAACGCGCCATACGCATCAACGAGCGTTTGTCTGCCATGTCAAAAGCCAATGCGGACAGTTTGAGAAAACTTCAGAATGACAATTACAATGTAACGGCCCGAACGATTTTACCTGAACTTTTGCACATTCTGAATACGGCTGCATTGACCCCGTCACAAAAAGCTTCACTCATTACGCTGGCAAACTGGGATTATCAGAACGATCCCGAATCCATTGCGGCTTCTATTTTCGAGGAATGGATGCCGGCACTGCGCAGTGCAATCTGGAACGACGAGTTCAGCGCTGCCGGCAAGCCGCTGGAACTTCCTTCCCGCGACCGTACCATGTATCTGGTCCTGAAACAACCCGGTGAAAAGTGGTTTGACAACGTGAATACGCCTGAAAAGGAAACATTACCCGATATTGCGTTTTCGAGCTTTAAAGCTGCTCTGGACACACTGAACAACAGACATGGCGCTATGAGTCCTTCGTGGCAATGGTCGAAAGTAAAAGCAACGGAAATCAGGCATTTGAGCAGAAGCCTGAAACCTTTCAATGCACCTCCGCTTACAACAGGCGGCGGAAGCAGCGTAGTCAATGCAACTACAAAAAGGCACGGCCCGTCGTGGCGGATGGTTGTGGAACTGGGACCGGAACCAAAGGCATACGGCATTTATCCCGGCGGACAATCGGGTAATCCGGGAAGTCCTTATTATATGAATATGCTGAAGAAATGGGAAAACGGCGAATTGAATGAACTGGTTTTTCTGTCTTCTCCGGATCGGTCCGATTCACGTTTAACCAAATGCCTGACTTTACACAAGAAATAAATTTCGGATATGAATTTCATTATCATTGTTATTATATCAGCTGTAATGCAGCTTTTCATGCCGTGGTGGATTGTGGCCGTTGTTCCGTTTGCTGTTTATTTCTGGCGTCCGGGAAATTCTCCTTTCCTGGCCAGTTTTGCTGCTATTGCATTCGTTTGGCTGGCGTATGGTTTTTATCTTCATCTGATTTCTGACGGCGCCATGTCAAACAGAATTGCAGAAATACTCTCACTTTCAAACGGATACATACTGTTGCTCGTTACCGCACTCATCGGCGGGCTGGTCGGCGGATTGTCGGGATTATCCGGGTTTCTGATAAAAGGGCTTTTGCCGGGGCGCTTGCCGCATGCTTCTTCTCGAAATTAAACATGTAATTGACAGCGCGTTGCCGATATTCATGGTACTTAAACACAAATCATTATCTTTGCGGCTCGTTCAAAAAACAATAAAACTTTACAAACGTGAATAACAATACTTCGTTAATTTGGAACATCGTGCTTACGCTTGCAGTTGCGGTGTTATTCTTCTTACATTTTTCAAGCAAACCCTCGGCGGATGCAGGCGTGGCAGCAGACGGAAATGTGGTTCCCGGCCGCCGTACCGTTTATGTCCAGGTTGATTCGCTGTTAAAAAACTACGATTTTTTCAAGGATACCCGAAAAGAACTGGAAAACAAGAATTTCCAATTGGAAAATGAACTGAATACAAAAGGCCGTTCATTGCAAAACGAAGTTGCTTTCTTCCAGCAAAAAGCACAAACCATGACGCCGGAGCAGGCACGTTCCACAGAGGCTCAGCTGATGAAAAAACAGCAGGACCTTGTTGCATACAGAGATCAGTCTGCGCAGGCGCTGGGCATGGAAGAAGCCAAGAAAAATGAAGAGCTTTACAAAAACATCCGTTCGTATATTGATAAATACAACAAGGAAAATGGCTACGAATATGTACTTGGCTATTCACTCGGAGGTGGAATCCTGTTCGCCAATCCTTCTCTGGACGTAACCCAGAAAATCATTGACGGCCTGAATAAAGAATACAAAGGCTCAAACAAATCTGCTGCGGCGGATTCTACCAAGAAGAAGTAATTTATTCAATACTATCAAACGCAAAACAGGCGGCCCAATGAATGGGCCGCCTGTTTTGCGTTTGGTCAAAAACTTGTAAAATCCTGAAACCCTATCGGGATTTCAAATCGGTTTACACCGCTGTCGATGAAAACTTCGCGCCGATGTATTCGCGGTTCATACGTGCTATATTCGACATGCTGATTTCCTTCGGGCATTCGGCTGAACATGCACCTGTGTTGGTACAAGCTCCGAAACCTTCTGCATCCATCTGTGCCACCATTTTCTCCGCTCTGATGCTGCGTTCTGCCTGTCCTTGCGGCAGCAATGCCAGCTGGGAAATTTTAGCAGAAACAAAAAGCATTGCCGAAGCATTCTTGCAAGCTGCCACGCAAGCTCCGCATGCAATACATGCAGCCGCTGAAAACGCATCATCTGCTGCTTCTTTCGGTACAGGCAAGCTGTTTGCATCCTGTGCATTACCTGTATTTACAGATATGAAACCGCCTGATGACATAATCCTGTCAAATGCATCCCGGTCCACAACAAGATCTTTCAATACCGGAAATGCCTTTGCGCGCCACGGTTCCACAACGATCGTATCTCCGTCGTTAAAAGAACGCATGTGCAACTGGCAGGTTGTAACACCTTTCAACGGACCATGCGGACGGCCGTTTATATACATGGCGCAGGAACCGCATATTCCTTCCCGGCAATCATGATCAAATGCGATGGGCTCTTTTCCTTCAACTACGAGCTTTTCATTCAATACATCGAACATCTCAAGAAACGACATATCAGGAGAAACGCTATCGAGATTGTAATTTTCAAAACCGCCCGCTGTATCTTTATTACTTTGTCTCCACACTTTGAGCGACAAATTCATATTTCCTTCCATACCTATATTCTTTTACTAAGATTACTTATCCTACAAACTACAAATTTACTGCTGCAAGCAAAACGGTTTTCCGAAAGTCTCCGTTATCAGAGACTCCGGCTAAAACGCTTACTTATAACTTCTTTGTGCAATCTTTATATTTTCATAGATGAGTTCCTCCTTATGAAGTTCCCATTTGTTGTTACCTAAATTTTCCCAGGCAGAAACATACATGTAGTTTTCGTCATCACGTAACGCTTCTCCTTCTTCTGTCTGGTATTCTTCACGGAAATGGCCGCCACACGATTCATTGCGATCCAAGGCATCGATGCACATCAGTTCACCAAGTTCCATGAAATCTGCAATGCGGTTGGCTTTGTCCAGCTCAGGATTGAAGTATCCGGCCGTACCCATTACTTTCACATCTTTCCAGAACTCTTCGCGTAACTGCCGGATTTCAGCAATGGCTTCTTTAAGGCCTTTTTCGTTTCTTGCCATTCCGCATTTATCCCACATGATTTTGCCCAAACGGCGATGGAATGTTTCAGGAGATGTTTTTCCCTGAATGCTCAGCAATTTCTCAATCCGGTCTTTAACTTCTTTTTCAGTTCTTACAAAAGCTTCATGATCCGTGGAGATTTTTCCGGTACGGATTTCACTTGCCAGATAAGCACCGATTGTATAAGGAATCACAAAATAGCCATCCGCAAGGCCCTGCATCAGCGCAGATGCTCCCAAGCGGTTTGCACCGTGATCAGAGAAATTTGCTTCTCCCAGTGAGTACAATCCCGGAACAGTAGTCATCAGGTTATAATCCACCCAAAGTCCACCCATGGTGTAGTGAACCGCCGGATAAATCCGCATCGGCACTTCATAAGGATCTTCTCCGGTAATCTGCTTGTACATATCGAACAAGTTGCCGTATTTTTCTTTTACAACCGCTTTACCCCACAAGGTAATATCCACATCAGATGCATTGTGAATGTTGTTTTTATTCGCTTCTGCACGTCCATAACGCTGAACAGCAGCCGCAAAATCCAGAAATACAGCCAGTTTGGAAGTTCCAACGCCATAACCTGCATCACAGCGCTCTTTGGCAGCTCTGGAAGCAATGTCACGCGGAACAAGGTTACCAAATGCAGGATACCGGCGTTCCAGATAATAATCGCGTTCTTCTTCAGGAATTTCATTTCCCGGGCGGTTGTCATTCTTCGCCTTGGGAACCCAGATACGACCATCGTTACGCAATGATTCCGACATCAGAGTCAGCTTGGACTGATGCTCGCCGGATACCGGAATACATGTCGGGTGAATTTGAGTAAAGCATGGATTTCCAAAGAAAGCACCGCGTTTATGCGCTTTCCAGGCTGCCGTTACGTTACTGCCTAATGCATTGGTAGACAAGTAAAATACGTTTCCGTATCCGCCTGAACAAAGCAGAACAGCATGCCCGGCATGTCTTTCCAGTTCACCTGTAATCAGGTTCCTTGCAATGATACCACGGCATTTTCCGTCGATCACTACAACATCAAGCATTTCATGACGGTTGTACATTTGCACCGTTCCCATTCCGACCTGACGCTGCAGACCGGAATAAGCCCCCAGCAGCAGTTGCTGTCCGGTTTGTCCGGCTGCATAAAATGTTCTCTGTACCTGAACACCACCGAAAGAACGGTTTGACAGCAAACCGCCGTATTCGCGTGCGAAAGGAACTCCTTGTGCTACACATTGATCAATAATACTTCCGGAAACTTCCGCCAGACGGTGCACATTGGCTTCCCGCGAGCGGTAATCTCCGCCTTTTACCGTATCATAAAAAAGACGATGGATTGAATCTCCGTCGTTCTGATAATTCTTTGCAGCATTGATACCGCCCTGTGCAGCAATCGAGTGCGCACGACGCGGAGAATCCTGAAAACAAAAAGCTTTTACTTTATAGCCCAGCTCGGCAAGTGTCGCAGCTGCAGAAGCACCGGCAAGTCCGGTTCCGATTACAATAATTTCAAGATTTCTTTTATTCGCAGGATTTACAAGCGGAACAGAGGAACGGAATTTACTCCATTTTGTTTCCAGCGGCCCTTGAGGTATTTTGGCATCCAGACGAGATGAAGTTGCCATATATGAATGTTATTTAATCAAAAAATTTGAAATAAATTTAAGCTGTACGGATAATCCACAGCTATGTTACTGAACCCAGCCAAAATAGATTGAAATAGGCATTAAAGCGAACAGAAGCGGAATAACAATAGAATAAGTAACTCCGATAAGGGAAACAAACCTGTTATATTTAACATGATTCCATCCCAAAGTCTGAAAAGCACTTGCAAATCCGTGCAGCAAATGCCAGTACAATGAAAAGCATCCGGCAACGTAAATCAGTACAACCCAGATATTCTTGAAGAGATCGAGCATCATCTGATACAGATTCAGTTCTTCTCCCGTTGCAAACTGGTTGGAGCGGTTCGGAATCCAGAAATGAGCCGTATGGATCACCAGAAAAATAAGCAGCAGTGTTCCCAAAAGCCCCATGCTTCTGGAATACCAGGTGCTGTTCGCAGACGGGTTGTTGACAGCGTAATTGACTGGTCTTGCATCATTGTTGGTTTTCCATAACAGAAGCCCGTCAATAATGTGAATCAGAAATCCGGCAACCAGACCGATTTCGAGGGTTCGGATAATCGGGTTGGTTCCCATAAAATGCCCCCAGTGAGTAAATGTTTCTCCGCCGTCATTGTAAAAAATCATGGCATTGATACCGGCATGAATTACCAGAAAAGTTATTAAAAAAAGTCCGGTAAGAGCCATCAGAAGTTTTTTACCGATTGAACTCGTTAACGTTTGTGAAAACCACGACATAGCAAACACGAATGGTTTTAGTGCAAAAATTAGGTATATTTAGAACCTTTCAAAGGTATATCACAAACGTATGCAAGGCAAAAAAACCTAGCTATTTTTATAAATGGGGCTATTATTTATAATGATTATTAAGAATTTGCCCGCCCTATAAAAACCACTTAATTTGACACTTTGTATATGAGTTAGTGAGATACGGCATTATCGCGGTCATGCTTAAAAAACCATACCGTTGCAGATGAATGCAGACGGTCCTGAACGTTATAAGACCAATCGGCTTACAACCATCAGACTGACTCGGCGTATCTGAAGTATAACAAAGTTTTTACAGGATTGGTGCGGTACGGATCTACATGTTTTAGGAGTTGTTTTGTAAGTTTACAGAATCACGAATTATAACATTCTTCCAGCACACATTTTTATTTAAATTTTCGTTGATTTAAATGGTTGACAAATGACGGTTTTTATTGTGCCAACCTCCATCTAATTAGCTCGACTCTGATACTTATGCGACCTGCTTTACGACTCTTGGTATTTTCCTTCTTGCTGACCCTGCTATGCACCGGATATGATGCCATGGCGACACACATACGCGCCGGCGAGATTACAGCAAGAAGAATTTCTCTTACTACCGCAACATACGAGATCAAGCTTACGGCCTATTTTGACATGGAAAACGGTAAAAATGCTGCCGATGCCCAGAACGATGCCTGGTTTACAATCGGCAATGTCGGTTCTACAGGTACGCCGGACATTATAAGAGCCCCGCGCGTCCAACCTATTCTCAATATCGGCAACAATACAACCCAGAACACTTACATCATCAACTATACTTTCCGTTCTACGGGACAATACAGGATTTCTTTTGAAGAAGATAACCGGAACAATGGCATTCTCAACATCGGCCCGCCTCCTACGCAGGGCCTGAACTTTTATGTAAGTACAATCCTTGAAATCAATGCCAACTTCGGACTGAACCGCACGCCGGTGTTGCTTAATGCGCCTATTGATCTTGCAGCGGTAGGCCAGCGCTATATTCATAACCCAAATGCATTTGATGCAGATGGCGACAGTCTTGCTTACCGTTTGTTTATACCACAGAAATACGGTGTAAACGGAGCAGGAATCAACCTCCAGTATGTGGATCCAAACCAGATCGGCGCACCGGGCAGAACAGAAGCCGGTGCTTCTCCCGCTACTTTCAGCATGAATCCGCTGACCGGCGATCTGATCTGGGATGCTCCTGTGGTCAAGGGTTATTACAATGTTGCCTTTGTGGTGGAAGAATGGCGGGATGGTATCCCGATCGGGGAAATTGTGCGAGACATGCAGATTATTGTGGAAGATGCACGGAATGACAGGCCACTTATTACACCTTTGCCGGACATCTGCGTGGTAGCAGGAACACTTATTAACCAGCAGGTAAAAGCAACGGATAAAAACGGGGACAGGCTTACGCTGACCACAAGCGGCGGGGTTTATTCAAATACACTCGTCTCACCCGAAGTTGCCAAATTTACCGTTCCCCAGCAGGGTGCTGCCGGTTCTGTAACCGGCCAGTTTACATGGCAGACTTCCTGCAATCACATCAGGCTTGAACCTTATGACGTGCTCTTTAAAGTGGAAGATGCGCCGGGAGCGGGTGTGCCAAATCCTTCCCTGTTCCGCAAACTTGCCGATATGACAACCCTCAGCATCCGGGTTTACGGACCGAAACCGCTGGGATTGCGGGCTGTTGCTGCCACTGATCCGGCAGGCCCTGCTTACAGACTTTCGTGGAACGCCTATAGCTGCCAGATTGCCGGTGCACGCATAGTCGTTTACAGAAAAGAAGGCTGTACCGATATAATTGTAGATGATTGCCTTACAGGAATTCCTCCGGGTTCAGGATACCAGCGGATCGGAACGGTTCCTGTTAACCAGACTACTTATCTGGATAATAACAATGGCAGCGGACTGCGCGCCGGCATATCGTACAGTTACAGGATCGTAGTGGAATTTCCGCGTCCCGGCGTAACAGCCAATGAACCCGGAAGCCTTATCGGCGGAGGGGAAAGCCTTGCATCTGATGAATTCTGCCTGAACCTGCCTTCGGTCATGCCGGTTATTACTAATGTAACTGTTGATTCCACAAGCGATTCCAAAGGTGTGATTACTGTTAAATGGATCAAGCCGGTTGCTACTGCGGGACTTCCTGCACAGTACAGGCTGTTCAGGGCCGTAGGACAAAATGGAACTGCATTTACACAAATTGCTTCTATCAATACCAACCTTGCAGCGGGTGCGCCCGATACGCTTTTTATAGACAGAAACCTGAATACGCTGCTGAATGCCTATAACTACAAACTGGAATACTGGTATACAGAAGGCGGCAAGCTGGTCAAAATGGACGAAACCGAAACGGCAAGCAGTGTGCGGCTGGAACAAGGCGCAGCACAGCCCAATCAGGTCAGACTGAACTGGTCGGCAATTGTTCCGTGGAGCAACAGTAACCGAATACACCGGGTTTACAGAGAAGACAAAACCAAACCGGGTACGTTTAACCGCATTGCCGAAGTTAGCGTACAAGGCACGCAAACATTTACCTATACCGACGACGGAACAGACAAATACGCTGCTGACGGAACGGTTAATACCACCATTGTGAGCGATTCGACTTACTGCTATAAAGTAGAAACGGTCGGTTCTTATAATAACAGCCAGATCAGGCCGGCGGTACTTTACAACTTCTCGCAGATTCTCTGCGTATCATCTTCCGACACCACAAAGCCGTGCCCGCCGGTGCTGGCGATTGATCCGCTGAACTGCGATTCACTGAATGCGCATCCGGACGCCTTTTGTGATCAGGTGAGTTTTACCAATCATCTTTCTTGGACTTATCCGCAGGAAGTCAACGGCCAGGAATGTGATCCGAATGTAGCTGCATACCGGTTATATTACGCACGATATGAAGGCGATGTTCCGGCACTGCTGACTACAATCACAACCCCGCCGGTTCCGCTTTCCACTTCTTACGATCATCAGGGCCTGACTTCTTTTGCAGGATGTTATTACGTAACAGCTGTGAACAGGTTTGGTGCGGAAAGTGCCCCGAGCAATACCGTTTGCAAAGACAATTGTCCGATGTTTGTGCTGCCGAACGTATTTACTCCGAACGGCGATTCGAAAAACGATATTTTCCAGCCTTACGAATGCCCGAGCTTTGTTCAGTCCGTTGAATTCAAGGTATATAACCGATGGGGCGCGCAGGTATTCAAAACGCAGGACGTCAATGTGAACTGGAACGGCAAAACAAACGCCGGAAAAGAACTGGCAGCAGGACAGTATTATTATGAAGCCGTCATCCATTTTGAGTCGTCCAAAAAAGATAGCCCTCCGACAACCATTAAAGGTTGGGTGCAGTTACTCAGATGAGCTATCCAGTTTTTTCTTTCAAGATCAAGTATTTCCTTTGTAGCCCGGTTAACCATACCGGGCTTTTTGTTTGCTTGTGGATAACTTAAAATACTCTTAACATGAAAACCGCATATATTTTCCCCGGCCAGGGCTCGCAGTTCAAAGGAATGGGGCTTGATCTATATCAGTCATCCGATTCGGCGAAAGTCTTTTTTGAAAGAGCCAACAAGATCCTGGGCTTTGAAATAACAAAAATTATGTTTGAAGGTACGGATGAAGAACTCAAACAAACCAACGTTACACAGCCTGCCATCTTTATACATTCCGTGATCCTGGCCAAGATCAATCCCGACTTTAAGCCAAGCATGGTTGCAGGCCACTCGCTGGGTGAATTCTCCGCGCTGGTTGCTGCCGATGCCTTGTCTTTTGAAGACGGGCTGGCGCTGGTTGCCAAAAGGGCTGACGCCATGCAAAAAGCATGTGAACTGCGTCCTTCCACAATGGCTGCAATTCTCGGGCTGGCTGACCATATTATTGAAGATATATGCGCGGGCATAAAAGATGAAATAGTGGTTCCGGCCAATTACAACTGCCCGGGCCAGGTTGTGATTTCCGGTACCGTAGCCGGCGTGGAAAAGGCTTGTGAGCTGCTGAAAGCCGCAGGCGCGAAAAGAGCGTTGATTTTGCCGGTTGGCGGCGCTTTTCATTCCCCATTAATGGAGCCTGCAAGGGCAGAACTGGCTGCGGCCATTCATGAAGCGCAGTTTCAGCCGCCGGTTTGTACGGTTTATCAGAATGTAAATGCAAAACCTGCAACTGAAGTTACGGTCATTAAGGAAAACCTGATTTCGCAGCTGACAGCGCCTGTAAGATGGACGCAATCCATTGAGCAGATGGTTGCTGACGGAGCAGAAAGCTTTGTTGAATGCGGTCCCGGAAAGGTATTGCAGGGTCTGGTAAAAAAGATTGCCGGAAGCGTGGAAGTAAAAAGCATTTAAATTTTTTTCAATAAAAACTTGACAACCTGAATTACCCGCATTACTTTTGCACCACTGTTTACGGTTTTGGCCGATGGTGTAATGGTAACACAGGACATTTTGGTTGTCTTATTCAGGGTTCGAGTCCTTGTCGGCCAACAGTTTCTTAAAGAGCTCATCCAGAATGAGCTCTTTTTTTATGCATTACAGTCGCAATTATTCTAAACTGACACTAACAGTTTAGAGCTTAAAATTAAATACTTTGATTAGTAACAAAAATTGAACAAAGGTTACATATATTGTCTATTAATAGAATATTTCCAGATCAAATATTACATTAATAATTTATTAACCTAAATGGCACCCATATGAAAGTCGATAAAATCAAAAAGCGTGATCGCGAACGCACAAAAGGAAAGATCCTTAAAGCTGTGGGTGAAGTGATAGAACAGCATGGAACTGAAAAAGTCGGCGTAAACCTTATTGCAAGAACCGCCGGAGTTAATAAAGTTCTGATTTACAGATATTTCAATAGTGTTGATGGTTTGATGGAAGAATATGTAAAGTCAGGCGAGTACACTTCTACATACGAAGCCGAATACTTTGAAAGTATTCCGAATTTGCATCCTGACGAGCGAAGCAAAGCCCTGACCAGCCTGATGCATACTTTTATGAACGACCTGCGCGCCCGTAAATCAACGCGGGACTTGCTCAGGTGGGAAATCGGGACGGGGAAATCGATGTTGTCAGACGCCAGAAATCAGGTTGCCAAAAAGATTCTTGAAAAAATCGGCGACCTTCCCAACTACAATGATACAAGTGCATTGATCGCCTTTTTATCCGCTGGAATCTACTTTCTTGCAATTTCTGCCGATTACCGTGAAAAAATGCTTGATGTTGACCTGCATTCCGACGAAGGCTGGAAACGCATTGAAAATATAATTGAAAGAATTATTACAGATGTCAAAAGCTGAAATCTCTAATTAATGCCCTGAGTTAAAATGTGAGCCTTTTTCCATCGCGGAGAAAGGCTCTCTTTATTTCGGGATATCCCTTTTCCTTCCCTTATATTTGCTTCATTATACTTTTACCAAACGTTATCTTAACCTGAATTTACAGTTGGCGCCAGTAACTTGCGCGCCGGCTCAATGATCATGAGTGCTTTAAAAAAACTGGCCAGTGAAACTGCAATATACGGGATCAGCACGATGCTGGGCCGCTTTCTGAATTATCTGCTGGTGGCGCTCCATACCAAACTTTTTGAACCTGAACAAATTGCCGTACAAGGCCAGCTTTATGCTTATGCCGGACTGGCCATTGTATTGTACACTTTCGGGATGGAAACTGCCTTTTTCCGTTATGGAAGACAAGAAACCGACCGGAAGCAATATTACAACCTCATTCTTAGCGCTGTTATCCTTGTCAGTGTCTTTTTCTCCGGACTGCTTTTCATCTTTGCCGAAAGTGCTGCCGAATTCATAAAATACCCCGAAAATGTCTTCATAGTAAGAATGTTCGCCATCATAATGGCTATTGACGGCATTGTTTCCATTCCGTTTGCGCGGCTGAGACTGGAAGGAAAAGGAAAGAAATTCGTCATGATCAGGGTTGTCAATATCCTGATCAATATTTTTCTTAACATCTTTTTTCTGATAATCTGCCGGGATATTCATGCGGGCAAATACCTGAGTTTTCTGAAACCATTTGTTGATGTGATTTACAGTCCGCTGCATGCGCCGGATTATATCATTATGGCCAATCTGATTGCCAACCTGTTCTTTTTCTGGATGCTGCGGAAGGAACTGGCCGATTTCAGATTTGTTTTCAGTAAAGAGCTTTTCAAACCCGTATGGGTTTA
This sequence comes from Dyadobacter sediminis, assembly GCF_005860765.1. GTDB lineage: Bacteria > Bacteroidota > Bacteroidia > Cytophagales > Spirosomataceae > Dyadobacter > Dyadobacter sediminis. The sequence goes on from NZ_VCEI01000031.1 coordinate 63,444, forward strand.
TGCATTCCCGATTATGATCATGAATGCAGGCGGCGTTGTGAACATGCTTTTTGACCGCGCGTTTATCCAGTTTCTGTTACCCGAAAATTTTTATCCGGGGCGTACGACCAAGCAGGCCATCGGAATTTATGTACAGTGTTACAAGCTGTCCATTTTCATGAACCTTGCCATTCAGGCTTTCAAATACGCTGCCGAGCCTTTCTTTTTTTCAAAAGGAGAAGATAAAAATGCGCCGCCGGTATTTGCGAAGGTGACCAAGTACTTCATCATTATCTGCGTGCTGATGTGGGTCGGAATTTGTCTGAACCTCGATTTGTTCGCCGAGTTGTTCCTGAAACAGAAAATTTATCATGAAGGGCTTTCCGTTGTACCGTGGCTACTGGCGGGATATCTTTTCCTGGGCATTTATTACAATATGGCGGCCTGGTTCAAACTTACGGACAAAACACAGTACGGAACCTGGCTTACACTCACAGGCGCTGCTATAACCATGGCAACGAGTTTTGTGCTTGTGCCCCATACCGGTTACCTGGGCTTTGCCATTGCCTTTGCCGTATCGGGCTTTGTAACGGTTTCGCTGTGTTATTATTACGGCCAGAAATATTATCCCGTACCCTACGAAGTAGGCTCGGCATTGGGCTACATCGGAGCCGGGGCATTGCTTATCTATGTTTCAAGTTTGTTCAGCTTCAGTGACCTCTGGATCGCCGTTCCTGTACATATGCTTGTATTTGCAGCTTTTGCCGGCGTTGTTTTTTTTATGGAACGGAAAAACATCCCTTTTTTACAAAGAAGATAACCGGCGTTATTTCTCCATTTCCCGCAGCAGCTTGTTGGAAAACAAAAACTCTTTCAGTTCCGGCACATCGGTTTTTACAATTTCGGTATTTAGCCCTTCCCAGAGTTTATTGCCCTGATAAAGAAAGAAAATATTTTGTCCGATTTCCATTACGGAGTTCATATCGTGCGTAATGATAATGGTTGTAATCTGATACTCTTCGGTGATTTCTTTAATGAGTTCGTCAATTTTTACAGACGTGAGCGGATCCAGACCCGAATTGGGTTCATCGCAAAAAAGATACATCGGGTTCATTACAATCGCACGCGCAATGCCGACACGCTTTTTCATTCCGCCGCTGATTTCCGAAGGCATTCTTTTGGCTGCCGCTTCCAGTCCGACGCGCTGAAGACAGAACAAAACCCTTTCCTGTTTTTCTTCAATAGTCTGGTCCGTCAGCATGTCCAGCGGAAAACGTACATTTTCCTCCACCGTTTTGGAGTCAAAAAGGGCACCGCCCTGAAAAAGCACGCCCATTTCCCGCCGTATGGATTGCTGTGTTTCCCTGTCGCTGTTGTAAAAATCGCGGCCATTGTAAAGTACGCGTCCCTGATCCGGTTTCACAAGCCCGATCATGCATTTCAGCAAAACGCTTTTCCCGGTTCCGCTTCCTCCGATAATCAGGTTGGTTTCGCCCTTCTGAAAAGTAGAAGAAATTCCTTTTAAAACTTCCTTACCGTTAAAAGCTTTGACTATATTATCGACTTCAATCATTTCTAGTTTGGTTGTGCTTGTTTGCAGACGTCCTTTTCAGGATTATAATAACAGCTGTGCCAGCAGATAATCCGCAATAAGGATAGAAATACAGCTGTTTGTAACCGCATCCGTACTTGCTCTTCCGACTTCCAGTGCGCCGCCTTCAGTATAAAATCCTTTAAAAGAAGAAATGGATGCAATCAGAAAGCCGAAAACAAATGGTTTTACACACATGAAAAATATATTATACGGCACAAAGGAATCTCTGATCCCGTATAAAAAATCCCGTTCCGTAATAACACCCGTCAGCGTACCCGCGAGATATCCACCAAAAATTCCCAGAAATGCAGAAAAAATAACCAGCATCGGAAAGGTGATCATTGCTGCGATTACTTTTGGCAGAACAAGATAGGAAGCTGAATTGATGCCCATTACTTCCAGCGCATCAATTTGCTCGGTGATACGCATGGTTCCCAGCTCGCTGGCGATATTGGAACCTACTTTTCCTGCAAGTACGATGCAGGTGATCGTCGGCGCCAGTTCCAGTATTTCCATATCCCTGACGATCAGCGCGACTGTGGAAACAGGAATGATCGGACTAACGAGGTTATAGGCCGTCTGAATGCAGGATACGGCGCCGATGAATGTGGAGACAATGGCTACAATGAATACCGAACTTACGCCGATCCCCACGCATTCTTCCATCAGCCGCCGCCAGTAAACCGCCAGCTTCTCCCCTTTCCCGAGCAAGGTTCCTAAAAAAATAAAGTATTTCCCGATTACAGACATAATATCTAGATTGTATTCAATATTTTCGGGAAAATTAGGCAAAAAAAGAAGCAATCAGAAAAATGAATCCATTAGCGGTTATAACCGGCGGAACAAAAGGGATCGGAAGAGCGTCCATTGAACGTTTTCTGGAAAACGGATTTGATGTAATTACTTGTGCCAGAAAGGCTAATGACCTGGAAGCAATGCATAGCGAATTGCATGGACGTTTTCCTTCATCCGCACTGTATTATTTACCGGCTGATCTTTCCATCCGAAGCGAGCTGGATGCGTTTACAGCATTTGTAAAATCAAAAAACCGTGTAACGGAAGTTCTTATCAATAATACGGGCGTATTTATTCCCGGACAAATCCATAACGAAGAAGAAGGAACGCTTGAAAAAACGATGGAAACCAACGTTTACAGCGCATACCATCTTACCCGAAGCTTGCTTCCGGAAATGATGAGAAGCAAAAAAGGACATATTTTCACGATCTGTTCCACGGCAAGCATTATGGCATATCCGAACGGCGGCTCATACTGCATTTCCAAATTTGCATTGCTGGGCATGACTAAAGTGCTGCGGGAAGAAATGAAGCCTCATCAGATAAAAGTGACGGCCGTATTGCCCGGCGCTACCTTTACAGAGAGCTGGAAAGGAACGGATTTGCCGGAAGATCGTTTTATGGACGCCATGGATGTTGCCGACTCCATATGGGCGGCTTATTCGCTTTCTGCCCGTGCCGTTGTGGAAGAAATTTTAATCCGTCCACAGCTTGGAGATTTGGATTGATTAGTAAACAATAACGCAATTTTACTAAATTGCCGCATTTTTAAAATTATTTATTAAACCCATATTTCATTTCATGGAACAATACCTCGGTATAGACGTGGGCGGTACTAACGTAAAAATGGGGATCGTTGACGCTACAGATGGAAGAATTTCAAATTTTTACAGTCACGATACCGCCAGCTGGCGCAATTCAGGGCATTTTATAGAACGGTTGGGAGATGCCATTGCATTGCAGCTTGTTGAATATCCTGAGGTCAGAAGAGTGGGCATCGGTGTTCCCGGACTTACAACGCGTGACCGGACTACATTGATAGAAATTACTGCAATTCCCGAAATTGACGGAATCGCCATTGTTCCAGATCTGAAAGCAAGGTTTCCAAACCATGATTTTTATCTTGAAAATGACGCCAATGCCGCTGCACTTGGAGAATATTATTTCGGAGAAGACAAACTGCCCGAAGATTACATCTTCGTAACGCTCGGAACCGGAATCGGCGGCGCGGCCATTATTGATAAAAAAGTATTCAAAGGCGGCGGAGGAAATGCCATGGAACCGGGACACGTTCCTTCCAAAAACGGGAAAGTGCTGGAAAGAAATATCGGAAAGAAAGAACTGCTTGACCTGGCTAACTCCATGCGTGCCAACTACACCGGGCAGACACAGCTTCCTGCCGATGGTACAATTTCCACAACCGGCCTTGTTGCTGCTGCATCCGGCGGAGATGAACTGGCCAGACAGGTCTTTTATGAAATGGGGTTTTTGCTTGGTGAAGGTCTTGTTTCCATGATCCGTATTTTGGATATAACCACTATTCTGATCGGAGGCGGCATTTCAGCTTCGTTCGAATTTATCCTGCCTGCAATCAATGACCGCTTCAAATACTGGCTTACCCCTTATTATTTGCAGACTATTACGATAAAACGCGCCACACTGGCAAATGATGCCGGACTTTTAGGCGCGGCGTCTTTATGTTTTGATTAATAATTATTTCGGTTATTTTTGTAGAAATACTTAATTCATAACCGTCCTGTTTATTCCTGATGAAATTATCTGTTATAGTTCCAGCTTACAATGAAGAAAAGACTATTTGGAAAGTATTGGAAAAGCTTAAATCCGTTGAGCTGATCGGTGGATTCAGAAAGGAGATTGTGATTGTAAATGATTGCTCCGCCGACAATACCGAAGGCGTGGCCAAAAGGTTTATTCAGGAAAACCCTCAGCTGGAAGTGAGCTATTTCAGGCATGAGTTTAATCAGGGAAAAGGGGCGGCATTACATACCGGGATTCGAAAAGCAAGCGGAGATTATATTATTGTGCAGGATGCCGACCTTGAGTATGACCCGCAGGAATTCAACATTCTTTTGAAGCCGGTTATTGAAGGTTATGCAGACGTGGTTTACGGTTCGCGTTTTATGGGCGGACGTCCGCACAGGATCCTGTTTTTCTGGCATACGATCGGAAACAAGTTCCTAACGACTTTGAGTAACATGTTCACAAATCTGAATCTTACGGATATGGAAACCTGCTACAAACTGTTCCGGGCGGATTTACTTAAAAACATTGTATTACTGGAAAAAAGGTTCGGATTTGAGCCGGAAGTAACTGCCAAGATATCCAAAGTTCCCAAAATCAGGATTTACGAAGTAGGCGTTTCCTATTATGGAAGAACGTACGAAGAAGGTAAAAAAATCAACTGGAAAGACGGTTTCCGCGCATTGTACTGCATTGTACGCTACGGGCTGGGAAGCTAGATCCTTTCATCATCTTTGAAAATCGTCAGACAATAAACAGGTTATTGTTTGACGATTTTTTGTGTAATTACCTCACCCGCTGAATTTTGCAGTTCAAGAATATAGGTTCCGGCCGGCCACATGGCAATATTGAGCGCAAAGTTCTTTTCTGCTTTCAATCTCGAAGCATAATAACGCTGACCTTTGATATTGTAAATATTAAGCTGTCCGGTAGCCGGCTGCTCGAAATTGACGGTTAAAAGATTGCTTGCAGGATTTGGATAAACCTGCCAGAAAAGCTCTTTTTTATTTGGTTCCACACCAAGTACGGGCGGTGAATCAATGGCTACATCGTAAAATGAAAATGCGCCAAGTCCTCTTTTGTTCCGCAGGAACGGACCACTTAAAAATCCGATTTTAAGACCGCCGGGTTCCGGCAGGTTTTTAGGGAAAAAATTCGGGAGATAGCTGATTTTAGTAGCGTTGGACGATTCTTTCAGCGTAAGTATAACTTCATTGCCTTCTACTCTTCCGGAAAGTATCTGCTGCTGGGTTTCATCTCGGTCCAGATAAAAAAAGTCTTTCAGGCTTAGTGTCAACGGCTGGCCATTCTGGCCTGTAATGACGGTATCCGCGGCCCATTTCAGTTCCTGGCCTTCATCAAAAGTCAGTATGATTTCATTCCTGCTTTCTTTTGTAAACCTAGCATTAATGATATCCGGACAGCTAACGTTGCTCGTATCTGTGGAATAGTAAAGCGAAGGTCTTAAAAAAGCAAAGAGCCTGCGTCCAATTTCTTCATATCCTGCCTTGCTGTAATGAACGCCGTCATATCCCGGAACGCCAATGGGCGTAAAATGATCTGTTTTGGGGTAAATGTATTTTGTGCGCCGCAGAAAGTCTCTGATCTGCCCTCCTACCGGCGTTGTATTTTCATGATTCAGAACGATCACGTTACTCTGCATCACGAGAAACTTTTCCACTGCAGGATAATCCTTATCCCAATATTTATAAAGCTGATCGTACTGTGTGGCATAATTGGGAATGTACTCGAATACTTCCTGTTCACCGTGCATCCATACAAATGCACGGATGCGGCTTGGCTTGGCAACGTTCACGCGATAAAGAAGTGAGCCGTAAAGTGTATTCTGATTGGCAGGATTGGCATTGTCTCTCTGCAGAAATTCACTGATCTTTTTTCCGGGCAAACATCCGTTGATTATACAAGTCGGAATGCCTTCTTCTTCCAGAATCATTCTCTGGAGCTGAATTTCCCATGCGCCGACATACGTCCACGACCAGCCAGATTGAATCCAGAGTGTATCTGCAGGCGTAATGGCCGGGCTTCCGTCCGGAACTCTGGCAATGGTACGGCAATACTTGTTTGACCAGTCACCAAAAACCGTCGCTGCGCCATTGGATTGTCCGCTTACAACAAAGAAATCACCTGCAACAATATCCGTCCGTTTGATGAGCTGCATGGAATCTTTCCCGTTTCGGGCATACACTTCGAAATCATAATCGGCCATTTCAGCTTTGATGACCGGCAGCAATTCAAAAGTAGTCGTCGTTTTACCGTTGTAGCGCAAAGAATCTTTTGTATACGCAAACCGCTCTTTGTTTCTGTAAGTAACCACGGAAATATAATCCCAGCCCGGGATTTCGATCATACCCGAAATCGGTACTTCCGCATAGCTGCTGTCATCACGTGCATATAACTGAAAATCTCTTGGAAGACGGTCAAAAATCACCGAATAGGCACGCTGCGCAAAAGTATGATCCGCATATGTGACAAGCAGGATAAAAAATACTACAACCTTTGTTCTGGTAAAATTCATTTCATTCAGTACTGTTTATAAATGCCTGGACCTACTTTTATCAGATCCTGTTTTAAAATCAATAACTCGACTTCTGTATAAATTATTTTATTGTCACCGGCTTTGTAACCGCTTCTTTTTCAGATAAAGACCAATGCGCATCGAACATCGTCAGAAACCATAAAGCCATAATTACCGGCAGGGAATATTTGTCCCACGAAAGCTGCGCTTTGCCAAGCAGCAACGTGTTCAGAACCATCATCCACCCCGCAAGATTGAATTCCGGTGAAATAAACCGCATCAATGTCAGCAGCATCAGCAATCCGAAACACAGCTGTTTGATCAGGCCTGAAATCCCGATTGTCATCATAAACTGGTCAATGTAACCCAGATATGGCCAGGTGAAATACGGATTATGTGCCTGCTTTGCCGGAAAAATCACTACGATAACGACAGTAAATAACAATAATAATACAAAAAGACGAGGATGCCTGCGCGGGTAACTTGCAAAGTACTTTATTTTCCCTGTCAAAATAACTTCCGGTATAACGTAATAAACGGCCAGACAGACACATGCGTACATGACATAGCCGAAGTTGTATTTTACAAGCTTGTCGGAATCGTAATGCTGCTGCGCCATTACTTCGGCCGGTGCCGGGCCTTTCCAGAGTAAAAACCACGGTATGATGCTTAAAACCGCAATGGCGTAATAGATCCAGACTTTCTCCATGAGCAGCCGGTTTGTGAAGTCTCTTACATTCGATGAACTTCTGAAGACATTGCAGAATTCATAAGCTACGATGGCAGCCGGAAATGCAAGCATATACTGACGGCAGCTTACTGCCGCAACAAACAGCAAAAGGCCGCCCAAGTGCATGCGTTTCAGGTAGGCAATAATGCCTGCAAGTACAAAAAACAGCGCAAAAATATCCGTGTAATAATAAACGCTGCAGAGGTAATAGTTGGGAAAAGCCATCAAGCCCGCAAGGCAAAGCCAGAACCTTTTTGAACGATCGGGGCTGTTCCAGATAAACAGCATCAGCAGCAGAAAGCTTGTCGTAAAAGTAAGCAGCCTTAAATACTGGATATTTCCCCCAAAAGCATGTACAATCCAGCCGCCAAGTATGAACGGAACCGGCGTATTCAATTCATTATAACTTTTCAGAAGATCAATGGAAGGCAGAATTTCATGACTGAAAAGTACTGCAGTCGGCAAGTAATGAAATTCGTCCTGATATAATGCTACGGTAAAACGATCTTTCAGTAAAAAGATGATCAGGAACAAAACTGTAACAAATAGCGATGTGTATAATTTTCTGGAAACCATGGTGTTTGTTTAAACAAAATTTACTTCGGCGCTCAGTCGGATTCCGAATTTTTCCTCCACAGAATCCTGTATTTTTTCTGAAAGCCTTTTGATATCATTTCCGTTGCCGCCGCCGTAATTGACCAGCACCAAAGCCTGCCTTTCATGTACGCCGATGGAACCTTCACGGTAACCTTTCCAGCCTGCTTTTTCGATCAGCCATCCGGCAGGAACTTTTACCATACGGTCGTTGACAGGATATCCCGGCATTTCGGGATAACGGTTTTTAAGTGCTGAAAACTGCGTTTCGGCAATTTCCGGATTTTTAAAGAAACTGCCCGCATTCCCGATTTGCGCAGGATCGGGAAGTTTGCTACGGCGAATGTGGATGACGGCGTTGCTTACGTCTTTTATGGTTGCTTCAGTTACATTCAGTTCCTGTAATGTTTTCTGAATATCTCCGTATGCAATGTTAAGAACAGGATTTTTACTGAGCTTGAAAGTTACATTTGTAATAATGTACTGATCTTTCAGCTCCTTTTTGAAGATACTTTCCCGGTAACCAAACCGACATTCCTCTTTTGAAAAAACCCTTAATGTGCCGTCATTTACTGCAACCGCTTCAACGGAGACAATCACATCTTTAACTTCAACACCGTAAGCGCCTATGTTCTGCATCGGGGCCGCGCCGACGGTACCGGGAATGAGCGAAAGGTTTTCAACACCGCCGTAATTTTTTTCAACGCAGTACATGACGAAAACATGCCAGTTTACGCCGCCGCCCAGCCGCAGCCAGATATTTGCATCGTCTTCCTTTATTTTTTCAATTCCCCTGATATCCGGATGAATGACAAGCGCATCCATATCTTTTGTGAACAGGACATTGCTTCCGCCGCTCAGGATAAATTTTGGCGTCTGCTGCCATACGGGATCCAGCAGGATTTCAGTTAATTCATCAACGGACCTCACTTCTGCAAAATACCGTGCAGTGGATTCCAGCCCGAAAGTATTAAAGTGACGAAGTGAAAAGTTGGTCTGGATTTGCATAGAAAATACGGATAAGTCGGGCAAAGTTAGGTATTACATTGAAAATTGCGCAGTATGGTGATTCATCCATTTTTAACTAAGTTTGTAAGCTCATTTGTAATAATGATAGGTATGTTGCTGAAAAACAAACTTTTCTGGACTTTCCATATTGGAATTATCATTCTTTCAGGATGTAGTAAAAAAACGGTTGTCAGTACATCTTCCGCAGAGTACCGGGAAGATCTTGCAACGGTGCGGCCCCGCCCGAAATTGGCGGAACCTGCAACGGAAAAGAAACCGGATGCAACCACTCCGGTTCCTTCAAAGCCGGCTTCCGGTGCAAGCGCCGACAAACCGTTATATGTGAACAAAAAGCTGGAAACCGTACTGGATACGCTGGCAAAGCAGAACAAATCGATACGTTATATCAACGGCTTCAGAATCCAGATTTATGTAGGAAATGTGCGGCAGGAGGCAGATGAAGCCAAATCCTATATTTATCAGACGTTTCCTGATATGTTTCCGTATGTAACCTACACTCAGCCGACTTACCGCGTGAAAGTCGGGGATTTCATGTACCGAAGCGATGCAGAACAATACTTGGAACTCATACGGGAACAGTATTCTTCTGCCGTTATCCTTGCAGACCGGGTAGAAATAAAGCGCAGCCTTCTGCTAAATACATCGCTTGAAAACAACTGAGATTTGCGGCACTTGACTAAATTGCGCGCTCAATCAACCGGATACCATTTATCCACACATACATACTGATCATCATGAAAAAAGCCCTAATTACCGGAATTACCGGACAGGACGGTTCTTATCTGGCAGAACTTCTGCTGGACAAAGGATACGAAGTACACGGTATCAAGCGCCGGAGTTCACTCTTCAACACGCAGCGCATTGATCACATTTACGAAGATCCGCATGAGAAGAACGTCCGCTTCCATCTGCATTACGGTGATTTGAGCGATTCAACCAATATTATACGCATTGTTCAGGAAGTACAGCCCGACGAGATTTACAATCTGGGTGCCATGTCACATGTTCAGGTCAGTTTTGAAGAACCGGAATATACAGCCAACGTGGACGGAATCGGGACGCTTCGTATTCTGGAAGCGGTCCGGCTTCTGGGACTGACCAAGAAAACACGCATTTATCAGGCTTCCACATCCGAACTTTACGGACTTGTTCAGGAAGTGCCGCAATCCGAACGCACACCGTTTTATCCGCGCTCGCCTTATGCCGTTGCCAAACTGTATGGTTACTGGATTACGGTAAATTACCGCGAAGCTTACGATATGTTTGCGGTAAACGGGATTCTGTTCAATCACGAATCACCGTTGCGGGGTGAAACCTTTGTAACCAGAAAAATTACCCGCGCCGTTGCCCGGATTGCACTGGGCCTTCAGGATAAGGTTTATCTCGGAAACTTGGACGCGCAACGCGACTGGGGACATGCCAAGGATTTTGTAGAAGCTATGTGGCTTATTCTTCAGCAGGACGAACCCGAAGACTTTGTAATTGCAACCGGCATTACAACCCGCATCCGGGATTTTGTAAAAATGGCATTTGCAGAAGTTAATATTGAAATTGAATTTACAGGAGAAGGCGTGGACGAAGTCGCCAAAGTTGTACGCTGCAACAATCCTGACTTTCAGATTGAAGCAGGCAGAGAAGTCGTTGCAGTAGATCCGCGCTACTTCCGCCCCACAGAAGTGGAGCTTTTAATCGGCGATCCCACAAAATCAATGACCAAACTGGGCTGGAAACCGAAGTACGACCTGAAAGCACTTGTGAGCGATATGGTTGCAGCGGACGTTATGCTGTTTAAAAAAGACCGGCTTCTGGAAAGCAGCGGCCACCGCGTTCCAAACTATTTTGAGTAACAATTCGATTGTACGCTTATAAATGAAAATGCCCTGAACATTGAAATTCAGGGCATTTCTGTTTAAAAATCTAGTATTGTATTACAATCAGTAAAGATCATCAATCAAAATTAACGCTAAAAGCCAGTCGCTAAAAGCTAACCGCTAACAGCTTTCCATTAAACCGCGCCCGGTACTTTCTTGATGGATTTTGCAATTTTAATCAGCGTTTCCGGCTTCTGATAACCGATAACCTGCTTTACGATTTTTCCGTCCGGATCAATAAAGAACAATGTCGGGTAACCTTCCAGCAGATATTTATTGGCAAGCGCCGGACCTTCGCCGCTTTCCATATCAAACTTTACATTGATGAAGTTTTTATTGAAAACCTCTGCGACATCAGGACGGGTAAAAACGTTTTTCTGAAGCAACTTGCAAGGTCCGCACCAGGTTGTGTACGCATCAAAAAATATTACTTTTTTCTCCTGTTTGGCTCTTTTCAGAATGGACGCCCAAGTTGCTTCTGTAAACTGGATTCCTTTTTCTTCCGCCTTGTTACTACTGTTTTTGTCATCCGCCTTTACAGCTGAGAAAGTCAGGGCAAGACACATTAGAAGAAAAGCTGTTTTTTTTAACCCTTGCATAATTTATCTGGTTTGATTCGGTTCTGATTAGTCAATAACGAAAATACCCTTTTGTTTTATTTTATCCAAAGCCTTGGAATCCGCTTGTTTGCATATTGCGGTAAAACATTTTTTAAAAAGTAACTTTACAGTCTCAATAACGTAAAAAATTTATGAAAGTTCAGGATGCCAGATATGTTATGAGCAATTCGGATTATCAGAAATGCCCTTCGCCTGATTTGCCCGAGTATGCTTTCATCGGAAGGTCCAATGTGGGCAAATCGTCGCTCATCAATATGCTTGTGGAAAAAAAGTCGCTGGCCAAAACTTCGCAGCAGCCTGGAAAAACGCAGCTTATCAATCATTTTCTGATCAATAATTCGTGGTACCTCGTCGACCTGCCGGGTTATGGCTATGCCAAGGTCAGCAAAGTGGAGCGCGAGAAATGGGAAAAGATGATCGGAGATTATCTTCATAACCGTGAAAACCTGATCTGCACCTTTGTACTGATTGATATCCGTCACAGCGCACTGGCCGCAGACCTGGATTTTATGGCGAATCTGGGCGAAGCGGGCATTCCGTTCCATATTATTTTTACCAAAGCGGACAAGCTCAAATCCGGGCAGGTTGCGAGCAATGTGGAGGCATACAGGCAAAAACTGGAAGAAATATGGGAAGAAGTGCCGCCGATGTTCATTTCTTCGGCAGAAAAAAATGAGGGCAGGGATCCGATTCTGGAAACAATAGAAACTTATAACCAGTCGTTTCAAAATACAAAGTAGCCGTAAGGTTGTTTAAGGGCCAATCTTTCTGTTATTTTGCGCAAAATTTAGTCATAGCATTCGACACAAAATCAAGATCTATCTAATAGTTAAGAAAGGATGAGTGAAAAAGCAGAATCAACCGGAATGGATTTGTTGAAGGAAATTGCCAATGTTTCAGGGAAAAGCGGTTTGTTCCGGATTCTGAAGCCAAGCCGTGCAGGCGTAATCGTTGAAAGCCTGGATGAAAAACGTGAAAAAACACTGATCGGGCCGACAGCTCGCGTTTCGGTGTTAAAAGATGTTTCGATCTTTACAGATGGCGAAGAAGAATCCGTTGCTCTGGCTGATGTTTTTCTTAAAATCCGGGAAGTACACGGCGAAGAAATCGCCTTGCCGGTAAAAACATCTTCTGAAAAAGAACTGATCGAGTTTCTGGATGAAGTTCTTCCCGAATTCGACAGATCCAAAGTTTATGTTTCCGACATTAAAAAAATCATAACCTGGTATAATTTATTGTCAAAATATACGCCTGAGCTTTTTGCCGTACAGCAGACCGAAGAAGCAGCAGCAGAGCCAGCTGCGGAAGCTGCCGCAGAACCGGTTAAGGAGGAAGAAAACGAAGCTTAATTCAGGATTACAGACGAATTGCAATAGAACCCTGTCGTACCGGCGGGGTTTTTACTTTTCAAAAGATCCGGCAAAAACAATCATGATCCCTATTTCTGACTTTATAGATCACACGCTGCTTGGCCCGACGGCAAGCGAAACGGATATCCGCAAAATTTGTGAAGAAGCCTGGATCCATCAGTTCAAAGCCATTTGTGTGGCACCGTCTTATGTAACCTATGCCGTTGAAATGCTGGAATTTTGTCCCGTAAAAATTGAAATTGCTACGGTAATCGGTTTTCCTTTCGGCTATTCAACAACCAGGTCAAAAGTATCTGAAGCCAGTGATGCTTTGCAGAACGGAGCTACGGAACTGGATGTTGTCATGAACATTTCCCGCTTCAAATCCATGGCTTATCTGAGCGTGCGTGAAGAATTAAGAATGCTTTCCGAACGGACGCATGAAAAAGATGCCTTGCTCAAAGTCATCGTGGAAACGACTTTTCTGGATTCTTTTGAATTGTACACGGCTGCTGAAATCTGCGCCGAATCCGGCGCAGATTTCATGGTGACTGCCACCGGAATGGCAGGAAATCATTCGGATGAAGAAACCGTTCGCAAGCTGAAAATGATACTGCCGCCGCATGTCCGTATAAAAGCAGCAGGAGAAATACTGACGCATGCACAAGCTCGTGCTTTTATTGACGCAGGCGCATCGCGCATCGGAACTGCAAGCGGAATTTCGATTGTTTCTGAACTATGAACAGGCAGCGGATTTTGCTTCTGAGCGCTGTTCATCCGGCAACAGACCCGCGAATTTTGTACAAAATTGCGCCTTCACTGGCCATGCACTATGAAGTTTTCTGTGCATTGCCCAATGCACATCCGGATCAGCAGGAAAGCAATATTGCATTCATTAATCTTCCCTGTTTCCGGCAATTGCTGTCCAGACTCCTGTTTTGTCATCCGGTTATGCTGTGGAAATGCCTGCGTATTCGTCCGAATCTGGTGCATATTTTTGTTCCCGAACTGATTCCCGCAGCTTTTCTTTTTAAATGGCTTGGAGCAAAGATTATTTACGAAGTGCAGGAAAACCTTTATAAAAAATTCAGCATCAAGCAGTTTAATAATGGTTTACTGTTCCGCTCCATTTTCAGGCTTTTTGATCATCTTGCCCGAAAAAGCTTTTTCTGCGTTTTTACGGAAGACGCTTATCTTGATGAGTACGATAATCTTGCATTTCCGCATGCCATAATTCATAATTATGCTTCCATTCCGTTTATTAATGAATACGGTGTCCGGAGATTTGCGGCAAATGACAAACCGGAATTTTTCTACGCAGGTGTGATTTCCATGGAAAGGTGCTTTGATGTTCTGGTTACGGCATTGTCAAAGTTGAAAAGCCGGTATCCGGATTTTAAAATGCACCTGTTCGGGTCCGTCCGTTTTCAGCCGGACGAAGCAGCAAGTTTGCCGGGTTATGCCGAGATTCGCCCGAATCTGATATTTTACGGGTACACAGACCAGAAAACGCTGCTTTCCTATGCAAAAAATGCGCTTGCCGGCATTGCACTGCTGAAACCGGTTGCGGATTACCCTGATTCCTACACAACCAAATTGTTTGATTATATGGCTTTGAAATTGCCCGTTGTTGCATCTGATTTCCCGCTTTACAGGCGTGTGGTGGAACAATCGGAATGCGGGTTTTGTATTTCTCCTTATGATGCCGGTATATTGTACCAGAAACTGCTATGGCTGATCGAAAATCCCGAAAAAAGTGCCGTAATGGGCAGAAACGGACGGAAAGCAGTCGAAATGCATTACAACTGGAAACAGGAAGAAGCCGTTCTTTTATCATTTTACCAAACAATCCTGGAACATTCAGGTGAATCATAAAAGATTATAATTTATAAAACTTATTATTGAATTGTTCAAATATTAAGTGCTACGATTTCTACGAAATATTTAACTTTCGGAATCAAATAGAATCGTAGCTTGCGAAGTCAACTTCTCAATCATGTATATTAATACAGTCAGTCATTATTTGCCAAGCGAAGTAATTGGTAATGAATATTTTACAAATATTAACAATCTGTCTCACGAGTGGATTGTAGAACGTACCGGAATTTCAGAAAGACGTAAAGCTTCTAAGGATGAAAATACAACCACAATGGCGATCAAGGCCGTTGAATCCCTGCTTGAAAGCATTCCTTACAGTAAAAACGAAATCGATCTGATTGTCGGGGCAACTTACACACCTTATGATACCATTGTTACATTGGCTCATGCCGTTCAATATCAGCTTCAGATCCCGGATATTCCGGTTGTAAGTATTTCATCCGCCTGTTCTTCCCTGCTGAACGCCATCGAAATTGTTGAAGGCTATTTCGCACTTGGCAAAGCATCTAAAGCCATTGTTGTCGTATCAGATCATAATACGGCTTATTATAACGAAATGGATACTGTTTCCGGACATTTATGGGGCGACGGTGCTTCTGCAATTCTGATTTCAAAGGAACGCCAGACCGACTCGGATATGCAGATCAAAAAGCTCATTACGGGCGGTGCAGCCACAAGCGGGAAAGCGATAGAAGCCGTCGTACTGCGCCCGAACGAGCGCGGCGTTGTGATGCCTTTCGGTCGCGATGTATTTCAGAATGCCTGTATTTATATGCCGAAAGTCAGTCAGCAGGTTTTGCAGGCATGCGGCCTTACCATTGATGACCTTGATTATCTTATCCCGCATCAGGCCAATCACCGCATCAGTCTGAATGTAATCAATACGCTTGGAATCCCGGCGGAAAAACTCATTTCAAATATTCAGTATCTGGGAAATACGGGCTGTGCAGGCTGCGCCA
The DNA here is from genome assembly GCF_005860765.1 of Dyadobacter sediminis. Taxonomy (GTDB): domain Bacteria; phylum Bacteroidota; class Bacteroidia; order Cytophagales; family Spirosomataceae; genus Dyadobacter; species Dyadobacter sediminis. The sequence continues at coordinate 79,139 of NZ_VCEI01000031.1, forward strand.
TTGCACTTTCTGAAAATAAGGACAAGTTTAAAAAAGGAGAAAATATTGTCATCACCGTTTTTGGCGGCGGCTACTCTTACGGTGCCATGCTGATTACGGTATAATCGAAATCCGTTTTTAAACAGTTTATAAAATAAAATCCTTTCAGCAAATTGATGCTGAAAGGATTTTATTTTTGCGATTAGCTTTTAGCGATTAGCTGCTGGCTATTTATTTTAAAGCTGTTTTTATAAAAGTTCAGAAAACTCCTAAAATCCATTTTCCAGGTGCCGTTAGCTAAAAGCTAATTGCTGATAGCTAACAGCCATTTAATTCACTTCCGGCTCTGCAAACATCGCAGGCTTCCATGTATTGTTTTCAGGGTTAACGTCCGGCAGGCTGTGCTCCGGATCAATGGTTACCGAGCGGATAGCCTGCTGTGTAGATGCTTTGAAAGTCCAGCTTCCGCCGCGCTGCCAGATTTCAACGGGCAGTTCCACTCTGGTTTTTTTGCCGCTAACTTCTTCAATATCCACCTTGGCCGGCATTGCCCAGCGATCCAGGTTTTCTATTGTGATAAAAGACCCTTTTTGCGGGTTTTGCTCCACATAGCTGACGTCTTTCACACTCTGATCCAGTTTGTAATTTTCAAAAAACCAACCTTTCCAGAACCAGCCCAGATCTTCTCCGGCTGCATCTTCCATTGTCCTGAAAAAATCGTATGGCGTAGGATGTTTGAAAGCCCAGCGTTGAACGTACAAATGGAATGCATAGTCAAACCGGTCTTTTCCAAGAACCTGCTCTCTGAGCATTTTCAAACCGAGTGCCGGCTTGTAATAGGCTTCCCAGCCAAGGTTTACAGCTTGTACAACATCCGGAATTGTCATGATCGGATCTGCTTTCGGACGGAAAATCATCGGTGCGAGCCGCTGCATGTCATTCATTTGAGGACTTTTATATTCTCCGTTGTTGAAATTATCTGCTGACAGGAAGTTGATAAAAGTATTGAAACCTTCATCCATCCACGCATATTTACGTTCGTTGGTACCCACAATCATCGGGAACCAGTTATGGCCGAATTCATGATCTGTTACGCCCCAAAGATCGTCTTTACGGCTTTTGCTGCTGCAGAATACAATTCCAGGATATTCCATACCGCCAACGATGCCAGCGACATTGGTCGCAACCGGATAAGTATATTCATGAATATAACCGGAATAAAATTCGATGCAGCCTTTTACGTATTCCGTGGAACGTCCCCATCCGTCCAGACCGCCGTCTTCAGCAGGATAAACGGATTGCGCCAATGCCGTTTTCCCTTTCGGCAAATTCATTTTTGCAGCATCCCAAACGAACGCCTTGGAAGTAGCCCAGGCTATATCGCGTGCCTGAAGGCAGCGGAAACGCCATGTTAATGTTCCGGATTGTTTAGGTCGCGTTGCCGAATTGGTTACTTCTTCTGCGCTGCGGATGATTACAGTCTGGTCACTTTTTGCTGCATCGGCCAGTCTTTTGCGCTGTTCAGCCGTAAGCACATCATTCGGGTTCAGCAATTCTCCCGAGCCGACGACGATATGGTCCCAGGGAACGGTAACATTGTATTCAAAATCGCCATATTCCAGGTAAAACTCTCCGGCTCCAAGGTAAGGAAGCAGGTTCCAGCCTTCAATGTCGTCGAAAACAGCTACACGAGGATACCATTGTGCCATTTCATAAATAATACCGTTTTTGGTTTCCAGCGTTCCCATACGGTCAGAACCGTACTCCGGAATTTTGAATGAATAAGCAATTTTGATTTTAATAACATCTCCGTTTGCTTTTACAGGCGTATTCAGACGGATCTGCATGCGTGTATCGGTAATTTTGTAATCGGCCTGTGTAAACTTGTCTTTTCCCTGCTGCACAGAAACAGCCTGAATGGAATCGCCGCCGTTAAAACCGGTATTTCCAAAACGGCCGCCTGTAACCGGCGTAGTCCTTCCGCCTCTCGAATGATCGCTGAACGCATTCTGATCCAGCTGAAGCCAGATGAATTCAAGGTTTTCCGGACTGTTGTTTTTGTAAGTCAGTTCCACGTCGCCGCTTACGATGCCTTTTGCTTCGTCAAGTGCAACATTGATCTTGTAGTCGGCCTTGTTTTGCCAGTATTTCGGGCCGGGCGCACCGCTTCCTGTACGGTATTCATTTCCAGGCTGAAAATTAAACAGAGGATGAAAAAGCGTATGCGCATCATACTTCGGCTTTTCAGGCTCCTGCGCAAATGCATTGAAGAATCCAAGGCTGCCCATAGCAAACAGTCCGAGGCGAAATATTAAAAGTTTCATTCGTATGATTTAATAAATATGTAATTGTAAACGAGCAATATACAGCTTTTCGCCTTTTTTAAAATAAAAAGTTTGATTTTTGCCTGTGAATAACGGTTTAAAACAGGCTTTGATTTTTCGTCAGTAAACATTCCATGCACCCACGCCTTTCTGTTGATGAATATACCAAAGGAATTCTGGCAGGCGACAGAAACACGCTCAGCCGGGCTATAACTTTAACGGAAAGCAGGCTCCAAGAGGACAAAATACTGGCTGCGGCAATTCTTCAGAATGTTCTTCCCTATACAGGCAATGCCTTGCGGATCGGGATTACAGGCGTGCCCGGCGTCGGAAAGAGTACATTCATAGAAGTGTTAGGAAAACATATTACTTCACTCGGAAAACGCGTTGCTGTTCTGGCGATTGATCCTTCCAGCAAAAAATCGGGCGGCAGCATTCTGGGCGATAAAACACGCATGGAGAAACTGGCTCACGATCCGATGGCTTTTATCCGGCCGTCGGCAACCGGTTTGTCGCTCGGCGGCGTGGCCCGAAGCACCCGTGAAAGCATGCTGCTTTGCGAAGCTGCCGGTTATGAAGTCATTTTGATAGAAACCGTCGGTGTAGGCCAGTCGGAAACGCTGGTGAAAGGCATGACAGATTTCTTTCTGCTGCTGATGCTGGCAGGTGCCGGTGACGAGCTTCAGGGAATGAAGAAAGGGATTACAGAAATGGCGGATATGATTGCCATAAACAAGTGTGACGGCGATAACAAAGCAGCGGCACAAAAGGCGATGGCCGCGTTCAGGAATGCACTTCATTTGTTTCCAAAGCCGGAATCAGGTTTCAGCAATCCGGTTGTATGCTGTTCCGCATCCGAGGAAAGCGGCATTGCGGAAATCTGGGAACATGTGCAGCGCTTTCATGAGATTACGTCAGAAAATGACTTTTTTATAAAAAACCGGCAATTGCAAAGTCTGGAATGGATGCAGGATTCTGTCCGGCAAATGCTGGAAGAAAACTTTTACGATCATCCGGATATTAAGCGTAAATTAACGGCTGTAAGGAAAGCAGTTACAAAAGGCGAGCTGCTTCCGGTTGCCGCTGCACAGCAATTGATTAATTTGTTTGTAAAAAGAACGATATGATCTTGTAATGGAAACACAGGCTTTCATTTGTGGTACAGAAATTATAAGCTGAGATTTCCTGATTTAAATTTAAAGTTGCATCCTAATTCACAATAATCAACAATTTATAATTTATGAAAAGAATGATTAACGCTTTGAGCAGAGTTACTTTACTGACTTTCATTTTTACTGCACTTGCATTTTCTGCATGTAAAGACAAGGATGATCCGGATCCCGTTTTGCCCGATACCAATCCGATCGTAGGCAAATGGCAGCTTACAGCCATTACGCCGGAAGTAGCCGGCACCAATATTCCGGCACTTGTTTTCCTGACGACCGTTGCGCCGTCCTGTCTTTACGATCTGAAACTTACTTTTAACGCAAACAATACGATCACGACTTCAGACTGTGACGCTGCAGTTTCCCTTATTGAACCGTTTGTACCCATTGGTACCGATGCAAAATGGGAAGTGGATGGCGACAAACTGATTCTGACCAAAGGATCAGCCAGCGAGGAATTCAAAATTACGCAAACGGCTACGGACCTGACGGTTGTTGTAAACACTCAAACAGATACCACCAAGCCGGCTGTAAATGTTCTGTTACTGTTTAAAAAAGTGTAAAATCAGAAAGCTGGCATCCAGTTAAAGCCGTAGAACAAAGCCGGCTTTAACTGGTATGGTCACAAATGATGACCCATTTGCCGTTGATTTTTTTCCAGAGAATCGTATAGTAACCTTCCAGATCGCCTTTTTCCGGGCGTGTCAGATGAAATTTGCCAACCAGAAAAGCAACGTCCGGCTGCGGCTCTGTAAAATTGATATACGTAAATTTCAGCGTTCCCATGGCAGCACGGTCCGGATAGCGCTTCAGATAACCTTCATAAGTTGCTTTATAGCCATAAGTAACGCCGCTTTTCCCTACAAACATCAGCGAGTCGGATTCCCAGTAGCCATTCATAAAAGCTGCGATATCTCCTTTGTTCCAGTCGGATGCCTGCCGGTCCATAATGGCATAAATAGTTTCCCTGTTACTTTTGATTTGCGCCATTCCTGAAACAGCTGTGGTGAGCAGAATAAGGGTAAAAAGCCAGTTTCTCATATTTTTTACGATTTTTGCAAAATGAATCCTGATTTTAAATATACACGAAAGATTCATTCCAAAAGATTGTATTTACAAATCAGCATCCAACCGGCATGAGCAAGTTCGATCATTTATTCAAAAAGCTTGACCGCCAGAAATATCCGTTCATTGATGGCATTTATTATTTGTTCATTCTCGTTTTTCTGCTCATCCTGTTCATCTTTTTTTCCTGACCTGTGGACAAGCTGCCTTACCTTTTCATTCTGAATCCCAATTCCGGCACTTCCATTGGTAAAAAAGCGGAAATAATCGGGCAGGTGATTCAGAACTTTGCAGAAAAAAGCGGGAATCAGGCCACGGTTCTTTTTACAAAAGAGCGCGGCCATGCCACTGCGATTGTAAGGGAAAACCTTGCAAAAACAAACTGGAAAGCCATTGTAGCTGTTGGCGGCGACGGCACGGTAAATGAGATTGCGCGCGCATTGATCGGCACGGATACGCCGGTCGGAATATTGCCGCTGGGATCGGGAAACGGACTGGCCAGGCATCTCGGCCTTCCGCTTACGCTGGAAGGATCGCTTAAAAGGATTTTTGAAGGAAAAATCATCACCATTGACAGCGCGCAACTGAACGACATTCCGTTTTTCTGCATTGCCGGAATCGGCTTTGATGCCTATGTCGGCTATTTGTTCAGTCAGCAAAGCAGACGCGGGCTTGCTACTTACGTTCAGGTTTCCGTACAATCTTACTGGAATTACAAACCGCAGTCGTTGCGGCTAAATGGTGTTGATACACAGGCATTCTCCCTTTCTTTTGCCAACGCCGGCCAGTTCGGGAACAATGCTTGGGTTGCGCCTCAAGCCAGTCTTCAGGATGGATTGCTGGACGTATGCGTTATAAAGCCTTTTCCGAAATGGTACGGAACCTCGCTGGCGTACAGGCTTTTTACCAAAGGGCTTAAAAACTCACGTTACATTGAATACCGGAATATGACGGAATTGTCTGTGGAAATGGATGCGCCGCCCGTCATCCATTACGACGGCGAACCGATGCAGCTGGAAACAAACTTTATTAAAATTAAAATAAATCCCGAAAGCTTACGTGTAATCGTTTAAGGTGTTTTTATAAATAAAAGTACGTTTTGCAGACACTAAATCCATTTGTTTTATGTCAAAGAAAAACCGCGAAGGCATTATATACTCCACCAATCCCGATTATGAATATCAGGATTCAGGAAACGAAGAACCCGAAACATTGTCACCTGCACAGCAGGATTTAAGGATTTGGCTCGACCGCAAAGGAGGCGGGAAAGTTATTACAGTTGTGAAAGGCTTCATCGGGACAAACGCCGATCTGGAAGCTTTGGGAAAACAGCTTAAAGCACTTTGCGGAAGCGGCGGAACGGTAAAAGACCATGAAGTACAGATTCAGGGCGATCACCGTGAAAAAGTAATCAACTGGCTTGCCGGAAAAAATTACAAGGCAAAAAAAGCGGGAGGTTAATCCTCCCGCAAGTTATAAAGTGGCGTTGGTGTCCAGTTCTGTCGGTGCAGGCAACTGCTTTGGTGTTTCAGCAGCGGGCGGAAAATTACTGCCGCGTCCGGTGTCAAGTACTTCCACGTTGGTGACAAAGAATTGCGTATCGCCATTCCACGGCAGCTGGAAGAACTTTTCCTCGTAAGTAAGAGAAACACGGTGCCCGTTTGCAATCGCATCTTCCAGCTTTGCAATGGCATCTTTATTTTTACTGCTTACTGAAAATATCCATCGCTGGGAATTCATAGTTCCTTCCCCTTCATAAAGGCCGCCCATTCTGAGTTCGCCTTCATAGGTTTTAAATAAATACCCTTTGTTACTTAGCCTCGTAACAAAACCTCCGCGCTTTCCTTCGCTGTAATATCCAAAAGTAAGGTAATACAGGATTCCAAACACAATGGCCAGAAATATGGCGAATATGACCCATTTACGCATAACAGTAATTTTCAGTTTTTTGGTACAAGCGAACTTCGCAAAACAGTTTGATTTTTCCTAGTCATTATTTTGCACGAATGGCAATGACCGGATCCATCCGTGCGGCGAGCAAAGCAGGAATTATTCCCGAAAGCACGCCTATGATGCTGGAAACTCCCAATCCCAGAATGATATTTCCGGGAGTAAGTAAAATTTCCAGCGATCCTGCAGGAACAAATGACAATAAGTATACCAGAAATATCCCGACCACACCGCCCACAAGGCTGAGCATAACCGCTTCAAACAGGAACTGAAAAAGAATGGAATAGTTTTTAGCGCCGAGCGACTTCTGTATACCAATGAGATTGGTACGTTCTTTTACGGAAACAAACATGATATTGGCAATTCCGAAGCCGCCTACCAAAATGGAAAAACTGCCGATTACCCAGCCGGAAAGCGTCAGTACTGCAAAAAGTCCTTCCAGCGCCTTTGCGGCAGCTTCGGGACGATTCAGTGAAAAATTATTTCCGTCTCTCGGCTTTATTCCTCTTTTGGTACGCATCAAGCCTGTAATTTCCGCTTCTGCTTCCAGCATGCCTTCATCGCCGGGCAGTGCTTTCACTACAATATCCGCATTTCTGCGCCCTGACTGGAATAATTTAGAAAATGAAGCAAAAGGAATAATACAGATCTTGTCCGGGCTGCCACCGAAATTCACAAGACTTTCTCCTTTTTTAACCTGTACGCCGACTACTGTAAATTTATTTCCTGAAAGCTTGAACTCCTTTCCGACAGGATCCTGTCCCGGAAACAACGATTCGCCGATGTCTGCACCGATTATAGCTACATTTCGGGCATTGTTCGTTTCCAGCGGGATAAAATACCTTCCCGCGCCGATTGCAATATCGGCTATCTGATTATACTCATACGAAACGCCCTGGATTTGCGCTATAATGCTGTTTGAACGGTTTTTTAGGGTTGTGCTGCCATGAAAGTCCATAACGGCCACAGCACTGGCATTTTCCATATTTTCATACAAATATTTGTACTCGGCAAACGTCGGTTCCGGCCACTGAAAATATTTCCACCACTGGTACTCACCGCCAAAACCCCACGGCCATTTCTGAACGTAAATTACTTTGTCGCCAATGAAGCTCAGACTGTCCTTGATGTTCTTTTCCAGCGAATCCACAATGGTAAATACCGCTACGATAGCAAATATTCCAACCGTCACGCCAAGCAGCGACAAAATGGTACGGGTAATGTTGGATCTCAGCGCCTGAAGGGCAAATCGAAAACTTTCCAAAAGCTGCCGTAAAATTTTCATAAGGACATGATGTATAGAATAAGCTTGAATTTTTCCTGTGGAATTCAAAAGTTAGCAGTTAAGTACAAGGTCCTAAAACAAATTGGTATAAATGGCAATTAAAAATGACCAAACTGGATCCATGCATTTTAACAGTAAAAACATTCTGTGGAAAAATTTCATAAAACACATATAATATTCCTGTTTATAAAGACATTTAATATCTTACATCATCCACTACAACACAACTGAAATGGCTGTACGTTACCAATTACTTTTTCTGGCCGGCATGTTGCCCGGGTTTCTGGCTGCTCAGAAACCGGTTCAGGAATCGACTGGATTTTACCAGTTTCTTTCGGATGATCCCAACCAGAAACCATTCTACAGCGACCGGCAAGGCGTAATTGCCCAAAACGGAATGGTGGCTTCTGCGCATCCGGAAGCATCCAGAGTAGGCGTTGATATATTGAAAGCAGGCGGTAATGCCATTGATGCGGCTGTTGCCGTTCAGTTTGCACTTTCCGTTGTGCATCCGTCGGCCGGAAATATCGGCGGAGGCGGTTTTCTGGTTTTCCGGGATAAAGACGGCAAGAGTTTCAGCATCGATTTTCGTGAAAAAGCACCTGCAAAAGGTCATGCGGACATGTATCTGGACAAAGACGGCAATGTAATCCCGAATGCAAGCATACTCGGCCGGCTGGCTTCAGGCGTGCCGGGTTCCGTAGCCGGAATGGCGGAAGCACATTCGAAATATGGAAAATTATCGTGGAAAGCCGTTTTGCAGCCCGCCATTGATCTGGCGGAAAAAGGCGTGATCCAGACGGAAAGGGAAGCACGCGGGCTGAATGCTATCAAACAGGACTTATTGAAACTGAATCCGGGTACAAAATATTTTATCAATCCGTCCGGAAAAGAATGGGTTGCCGGTGATGTTTTAATTCAGAAAGATCTGGGGAAAGTTTTGCGCCGCATACAAAAGAAAGGCCGGGACGGATTTTATGCAGGCAAGACGGCCCGAAAGCTGGTTAAAGACATTAACCGCAACAACGAAGGAATTATCAGCAAAAAAGATCTTGCAGCGTACAATGCGCAATGGCGGCCGACTATCACTGAAAATTACAAAGATTATAAAGTAATCACCATGTCGCCTCCGTCCAGCGGCGGCATTGCGCTGGTGCAGCTGATGCGGCTTACCGAACAGCATCCGCTGCGTAAATGGGGCTGGCACAGCGATTCGACCATTCAGGTGATGATCGAAGCCGAGCGCCGCGTGTATGCAGACCGGGCGAAATTTCTGGGCGATCCCGATTTTATTAAAATTCCCTCAGAAACACTGATGAGCCGGGATTATCTTCAGAAACGCTGGAATGATTTCAGCTGGGATAAAGCAACAGACAGCAAAACCATAGCGGGCGGCACCTTTCCGGGATACGAAAGTCTGGAAACGACGCATTTTTCCATTGTGGACAAAGAAGGAAACGCAGTTTCGGTAACCACAACATTGAATGGAGGCTATGGCAGCCGTGTTGTTGTTAAAGGCGGCGGGTTTTTTATGAACAACGAAATGGACGATTTCAGCATAAAACCGGGCGCACCGAACATGTACGGACTGATCGGTAACAAGGCCAATGCCATTGCCCCCGGCAAACGCATGCTTTCTTCCATGACACCTACGATCATTGAAAAAGGCGGCAAGCTGCTGATGGTTGTAGGCACGCCGGGCGGCTCGACGATTATCACATCGGTATATCAGACAATCCTGAATGTGCTGGAACATGGCATGACGATGCAGCAGGCCGTAAATGCGCTGAAATTCCATCATCAATGGCTGCCGGACAAAACTACTTTTGAGGCCAACGCTTTTTCGGAGGGAACGATCAGGAAATTGCAGGAAAAAGGATACATTCTTGAACAGCAGCGTAATACGATTGGCCGTATGGACTGCATCCTTGTAAACCCGGACGGCACGCTGGAAGGCGGCTCCGATACGAGAGGCGATGACACAAGCGCAGGTTACTAGCCTGTACCGTACTTTTTTCCGGATTGATTCAGGATCTTGTCAGTTCCCGGATTAATCCGGAATGCTGCGGATACAATGCCTGCAATGCTGCCTGCTCTGCCATTTCAAAATCCTCAAAGTCAAAACCCGGCGCTACGGTACAGCCAACCAATGCATAGGAACTTCCGGCACACGGACGGGATGCAAACCAGCTTCCGGCCGGAACAACGGCCTGAAACGTTTCTTCTTTTTCAGGATCATTTCCCAACCGGATTATTTCCAGATTTCCTGTTTCGGCATCAATCACAAAGATTTCCAGCGCGTCACCTGCGTAAAAATGCCACATTTCATCAGACTGAATCCGGTGAAATGCAGAAAAATGATGTGCTTCCAGCAAAAAGTAAATACCCGTTGAATAACACCTTGCTCCTTTAAAGCGCTTTGGCAAAGCATCCTTTTCAATCATTTCTGCCGAACGGTAAGTTTCTGTAAAATATCCGCCTTCAGGATGCTGCTTCAGGCTGTATTTTTTAATCCAGAAGGACGCTTGTTGCATAGATTGCTGTAATCAGATTTTTGAAATAATCCTGTATGACGGTTTTAGGGTTTTGCCTTTTACTCAATTATACATTCTTCTGCTTTAAAATGAAAAGGATTAATTAATTTTGCTCAAAATAAATCATAAACAATCAAATTTGATCAAATGAATAATAACAAAGTGACCATCATTTCTGAAGACATTCTTTCCGACAATTGGTATACGCTTAAAAAATACACGTTTGATTACGAACGTGAGGACGGAAAAGTAGAGCGCCAGTCGAGGGAATCATACGATCGCGGAAACGGCGCAACGATTTTGCTTTACAATACCGAAAAGCAGACGGTGCTGCTCACAAGACAATTCCGCATTCCGAGTTATGTAAACGGCAATCCGTCCGGAATGCTGATTGAAGCCTGTGCGGGTTTGCTGGACAAGGATAATCCGGAGGATTGTATTATCCGGGAAACCGAAGAAGAAACCGGATACAGAATCAAATCCGTCCAAAAGATTTATGAAGCTTATATGTCGCCGGGATCTGTGACCGAAATACTCTATTATTTCACAGCTGAGTATTCGGACGATATGAAAGTAAGTCAGGGCGGCGGAAAAGAACAGGAGCAGGAAAATATTGAAGTTATGGAAATTCCGTTTGTTCAGGCACTGGAAATGATGAAAAGCGGAGAAATAAAAGATGCAAAAACGATTATACTGCTTCAGTATGCGCAGATAAACGGCTTGTTCAAAGCATAAAAAAGCTGTCCCGAAATCTTTCGATTCGAGGACAGCTTAACAATTTATCTGAAACTATGAAATCGGGTCAGGAATAGGCATTGTTTCGGGTGTAGCCGCAGTCGCTCCTTTGTTTCCTGTAAATTTTTCGTAAAGATCTTTAAAAAATGCTTCAGCTTCCGGAAAGCTGCTCTTTAAACCGTCAAATCCTTTGGCTTTCAGCTCATCCAGATACTCCGGCGCTTTATTCACGGCCCCTTCTGCATCTGATTTGATATTGTTTGCTTTTGTCTTCAGATCTTCCAGAAGCTTTTCTCCTTCTTCACTCTGAAGATATTTGTGCGCAGCTACTCCGGCAGCAGCGCCAAGAATAAATGTGGCCAGGTGTTTTGAATTTATGCTCATGATTTCCAGTTACTTGATTTAAAATTAGTTAAAGATTAAATTTCTTTACAAAAAATGTGCCTTACTGATTCGAAACGGTTCCCAGAAAAGTTATGCCTGCATTTCAGCAATGTTCAACTACTTTACTTAATTTCAAATGCAGCCTGCATGCGGTAACTTATTTTTATTTTCTGGTAAGCAATATCGCTGTCCGGAGCAGCATCCGCCTCGGCCATCGCCATGGTTCTCATGTTTGATTTTGCAAACATTGGTTGCGGATAATACACGTTTTCGTCCAGTTCCCGAACTTCAAGCACTTGTCCCAGTTTCTGGTCAAGCGCTCCCAAAAGGTAATTTGCTTTTTCCTTTGCTGCTTTTAATGCATCAATTTTTACCTGCTTTTTAAACTCTTCTTTTTTGGAATGATCCACACGGGCAACATTTGCATATTGTATGCCCCGGCTGTCTATTTTTGACAGTACGCCGTCCAGCTTGTCCGAGCGGTCCACTTTGAGTTCGTATTCCTTGCTTTCCAGAAAAGTAGTCGGTTTTTTCTTTTTGTCCGCATAATTCTGATAGCCGCCCAAGCTGCTGACTGACAATGCCTCTTTGGGAAAACCTGCGTCTGTAACCGCTTTGATAAGCTGCTTTTCCAGTGTGCTGATTATTACTTTGTTTTTCTGGCTTTTTTCATCTTCGTAGTATTCTCTTAATGAGATACTGAAATAAATTTCGTCGGGGACAACTTCCATTTCGGCAAAGCCTGCTACTTCAATTTTCCGGACCGGATTTTGTTGTGATGAATTCATTTGTGCAAGAGAAGGGAATACAACAGCACCGAACATCAGTGCTGCAAGCAAAATGGTTTTTTTCATGGCTTGATAAATGATGGTATAAGTTAAAAATGGCCTGAACTGACGGCAAAATTAGCATTTGTTATCAGTTTTAAAGGTTAGATAGAAACACATGCCAAAGGTTTAAGCAAGTGTAAAAATGATTCCCGTTTTATGATATGACCGGGTTCATCGCAGCTCATAAAAAATGCGAAAACAAAGAGTTACCTTTTTGTCTTCGCATTTTTTGATCGTAAAACCGTAGAGTTGCTTTGCTGGAATTTCAGGTAAAATTCTGATAAATGGAGTCCATTATACGGACAAAATGCTGATAATCGGAGTCATTAAGACTTCCCCATCCTTTTCTGCGAATGTCTGCCACAATAGGAAAAGCCTGATTATAGATAGCTTCTCCATTCTTGGTAAGAAACAGATTAAACTTGCGCCTGTCTCCGGCAGCAGGGCCACGCTGCACCAATCCTTTTTTTTCCAGCAGATCGATAATGCGCGTAACGGTTGGCGGGTCTTTGAACGTAAGTTCTGCCAGCTCGTTCTGACTGATTCCCTGTTTGCGAAATATATGATCAATAAGAACCCATTGATCCACCGTCAAGTCAAAACCTGCTTCTGTAAGCTGCTTTTGCAAAGCGTTCCTGATTTTCTTGATAGTCGTGTCTATTTTGAAAAAGTAGGCACGCTGATCGGAATGATGTGTCATGCGGAGTACGGTTGAGATTAGCGACAATAAGGACTACCTTTTATAAGTCCGCTCAACTATTCGTCTACTAATAATTGCAGGAAAATTTAATCGATGGTTGTTTCTACATGACCTTTAATTAAATACTATTAACCTCAGGAGTAACAAAATGATTTATCAAGCAGTAACATTACATTAACCAAGCGTATAATAATCCAAACTATTCTAGTGCATTCTTGGAACAGTTTCTGAATATCGCAATTCTATGCTGTTTATATAAAAATTGTTAAGTTCAACTTTGTCATTCTGATTGAATTTACACGAAAAAGGTCTGCCCTGAAATATATTTCCTGGCAGACCTTTTATTAATTATTATAACGTAAACTACGCCGAGTTTCTGGCCGCATTGATAATCCCGAACATAGCCCGCATAATCAGTTGATTGTACGTTTCTACATCCACCGGCAATGTTTTGGAATCCTGTGCCAGCATCTGCAGTGCATATTGCTGAATGGTGATCAACGGCAGGACAATCCGTTCACGCGTTTTGATGGAAACCTTTGTAATGTTGTTGCTGTCAAGCAATTCCTTCTGCGCTGAAACTTCCAGCAGCAGATCGCGTGTCAGCAGAAATTCATTGTACATTTTATCCCAGAATTCTGTGTAATCTTCTTCGTCACGCAGGTATTTGGTTGCAGGAAAAAATGCTTTCGACAGCGACTGCATGGAGTTTTCAATCAGTGTCCGGAAAAAGAGCGACTTCTTGTATAACTGGATAATATCTTCTTTCCTGCCGTCTTCAATCAATTGCTGAATGGCCGTTCCGAACCCGTAAAAACCCGGCACGTTCTGTTTCATCTGCGCCCACGATCCTACAAACGGAATCGCACGCAGATCTTCAAATTTCAAGCCTTCATCATCGTTGCCGCGTTTGGTAGGACGGCTGCCTATGTTCGTCTGGCCATAAAAACGCAGCGGCGTCTTTTTGTCAAGATATTTTACAAACATCGGATGATTTTTAAGATCAAGATAAGAGTTATAGGCGGCCTCCGCCATTTGTTCAATCAATACCTTGTCGTTTTCAGACAATTCTTCTTCAACCCTGCTTCCTCTGAACAAATGATTTTCAAGTCCGGCCGTAAAAAGCCTTTCCAGATTATACATGGCCGTAGTTACCGTTCCATAATTGGAACTGATCGTTTGTCCCTGTACGGTCAACTGAATTTCCTTATCCTCAATGTCTTTTCCCAGAGAAGAATAGAAATTATGGTTATTGCCGCCGCCACGAGCAGGAGGTCCGCCGCGTCCGTCGAAGAAAGTGACTTTAATCCCGAATTCCCGTGAAACCTGCGTCAGTTCTTCTTTTGCACGGTATATAGACCAGTTTGCTCTCAGATAACCGCCGTCTTTTGTTCCGTCTGAAAAACCAACCATAATGGTCTGATGGTTTTCACGGTTATTTAAATGGTTCCGGTAATATTCATTCTCATACAACTGGCGCATAATACCCGGCGCATTGGCAAGGTCGTCCACCGTTTCAAACAACGGAACCACATCCAGCGCCAGCTTGCCTTCTTCATCGGCAATGAGGTTTTTGGCCAGAGCCACAACCTGCATGACATTCAAAGCCGAAGTATTATTGCTGATTACATAACGATGTGCCCCTTTTTCCCCGTTGTTGTGCTGAATTGTCTTGATAGCACGGATCGAGCCCAGAATATCTTTTGTCAGTTCATCTTCGTAGTCTTCATCACGCAGCGGAATGTTCAGAGAAAGGAGCAGATCAATTTTCTTTGCTTCATCCCAGCTTTCGTAATCACTGTATTTCAGCAGAGGAACCTTCTTTTCAAGTCTTTTTAAAATATCTTCCCACGCTTTTGCATGCTTGCGGCTGTCCTGACGAACATCCAGGCTGGCAAAAAAGAACCCGAAAATATTCAGTTTCAGGATAAAATTATCCAGCAGCTCCACAAACAATCCCTGATGCTTGGAAACCAGCACTTCGCGGGATTTCAGCAGCTCATCAATCAGTTCCTGTGCGTTGCTGTACCCTTCCTCAAACGGCCCGAAAATGGTACTGTTCATTTTTCTCTCCGCCAGTGCAACAGCCTCATCCACACCCTTGAAAGTCAGGCGGCGCCTTAATGTTCTCAGATCACGGTAATAGCCTCTCAGCAACGTTTCTCTTAATCGGGCTGCAACCTGAAGTGTGATTTCAGGGTTTACAAACGGATTGCCGTCCCGGTCGCCTCCCGGCCAGAAACCAAGCCGGTAAACATTCGGGTAAGGCCAGTCGTGCACGCTCATGCCCAGGCCGTTGATCAGTTTTTCAAGAATGGAAGGAATCGCATCGTAATATACATTCTCAAGAAACCAGCAAAGGCTTACAGCTTCATCGAAAGGAGTCGGTTTTTCGTGATTGATAAAAGCCGTTTTGCCGAGTTGCAGAAGCAGCTGATTTACTTCGGTAAAATCGTTTTTCTTGATCGCATCTTCAAGATCGTTGATGATGCCCAGCACTTTACCGGAGTAAAACTGCGTAGGATGTGCGGTAAGCACAATGCGCACGCTGAAATCTTCCAGCTTTGCAAGCAGCTTTTTCTTAAGTTCTTCACTGTCCAGCCGATCCGTCAGATAATTGACAGAGCCTTTTCCGGTCAGGTCATGCGTAAGATCAAAGGCTGCATCTTCCACAGAATCGAAAAGCACTACTTGCCGTTCAATGTACTGAATAAAAGCAAAAAGCAGATCTGCCCTTTCCTTTGGCGTAGCAGTTTCCAGCAATTCCGAAAAAAAATGCTCAATGATTTCCTTTGGAGATTTCCCTTCCTGAAATCCTGTCTCACTTTGTTGTGTAAGAATGGGAAGCAACGAACCTGTCTGAAAAATGCCGCGATAAGGCAAACTCAGAAAAAGGCTGTTAAAAATATTGTACTTCGTTACAACTGCGTCCTGGAAACTATTATTCATATTCTGAAGACAAAATTATATTCTGAAACTTGCAATAAAAGCAAAGATACTCTTAAAAAATGGGTTTCAGGCCTTTGGATGGGCTTGCTGATGTGTTTTTTTAAGCTTTTCAATGGAGTTGTGCGTATATATCTGTGTTGCTGCCAGATTTGCATGGCCCAGTAATTCTTTGATGGCATTCAGGTCCGCGCCTCTGTTGAGCAAATGCGTTGCATAGGTATGACGCAATACGTGCGGACTTTTTTGTGAAAGAGTAGTTACAGCAGATAAATATTTTTTTACCGTTCGCTGAACAAAAACCGGATAAACCGGCTTGCCGGAATCTGTAAGGATAAGAAAATCCGTATCTTCGGAAGGTGCTCTCAGTTGCAGATATTTGATGAGCAGTTCAGTCAGCGAAACGGAAACGGGAACAATACGCTCTTTGGACCTTTTCCCAAAAACCCGGATGGTCCGAGCCGCCAGATCCAGGTCTTTTACTTCCAGACTGACGATTTCCGCAAGACGGATGCCGCTGCCATACAGCAGTTCCATAATGGTACGATCGCGTATTCCTTCAAAATCATCGGTAAATGCAGCTTCTTCAAAAAGCATTTCCATGGATTTTTCTTCTACAAACGCAGGCAGCTTTTTACGGGTTTTTAAAGCAGAAAGAATTTTGGAAGGATCGTTTGAAATCACTTTCCTGCGTTTCAGAAAGCTGTAATAAGTACGCAAAGAAGCAATTTTGCGGTTAACAGACGATGGATTGAGACTTTCTTCCATCAGGCTCACAACCCACGACCGGAGCATGGGCGGGCTGGCACTTTCCGGCGTACTGCATTCATACTGGAACAGCAGATACTTCTGAAACTGGTCCAGATCCGTCTGATATGCTTTCACCGTATGCTCACTTGCACGTTTCTCAAACTTCAGGTATTCCAGAAATAATGTTATCATGGCCCTAACATACAAAAAAGAGCAATCTGTGACAAGACTGCTCTTTTTGTACTGATAGGATATAACTTTTCCTTACAGGATCTTTCAGAAACAAATTCCGGAGAACTAGTCTTCTAAATGACCGTAGGTTTTTTCTTTGTAAACGGCACGCAAAACTTCGAAACGACGTCTTACAGATGGCTTTTCGAAAGCAGTACGGGCGCGAAGCTGGCGCATTGTACCAGTTCTTTCAAATTTCTTCTTGTAACGCTTAAGAGCGCGGTCAATCGATTCGTTGTCTTTAATGTTTATAATAAGCATGCTTATAAAATATAATGTTCTTTGAATTGGTTTCTGAAATCGGACTGCAAAGAAAAGCTATATCCAACAGAAAATCAAGAAATAAGTCATTAATATTAGGTTATTTTTGTATTAATTGTGCTGGCATACAAACCACTAACCCGCTAAACAGCCCGATATGAACGCGCGACTGGGAATTATTGACTTAGGAACCAATACTTTTCATCTCCTCATCACAGACAAAACAAACGATTCTGCCACTACCGTTTTTCATGAAAGCAGGCCTGCCCGGATCGGGCTTGGCGGGATCAGCAAGCGCATTATAACACCTGAAGCCCGTGACCGCGCACTTGCCGTCCTGGAATATTTCCGGGAAAAGCTGGATTTCTTTGGCGTCAAACAGGAGCACACATTTGCCTTTGGAACCAGTGCCATCCGGAATGCAGATAATCAGGCCGACTTCTGTTCAGAAATCTTGACTAAAACCGGCATTTCCATTCATGTAATCGACGGCAACCGGGAAGCTGAATACATTTACAAGGGTGTACGTTACGGCGCCGCTCTCCGAAATGATCCCTGCCTGATCATGGACATCGGCGGAGGTAGTGTAGAATTTATTATAGGCAATGAAAACCAGATTTTCTGGAAGCAAAGCTTTGAAATCGGCGGACAGCGGCTGATGGAAAAATTCATGCGAAATGATCCGATGTCACAATCAGACAGAAAGAACCTTTACAATTATTTTGAAGAAAACCTGATCCCGCTTGCGAATGCTGTTCACCAGTATGCACCCGTGAAGCTTGTCGGCTCTTCCGGGACATTTGATACGCTTGTTGACATTGATTATCAGTATAGAACAAACTCACGGCCTCCCAAAAACGAGACGGATTTTACGCTTCCGCTAGCAGAATTTTACAGGATTTACACGGCTATACTTTCCGGTAATCATCAGGAACGCATGCTTATACCGGGCATGATTGAACTGCGCGTGGACATGATTGTCGTGGCAGTCTGTCTTGTGGATTACGTCCTGAAAAATTACGGCATCAATAAAATACAGGTTTCCAGTTACGCGTTGAAAGAAGGTGTGCTCGCCGAACTTCTGAATATTTAACTACAAACTAGTTTCTCTTTTGACCTAATATTACTTGTTATTGCAAGTAATGTTTATTTTTGTATACGTGCTTAATTAAACCAACTCTATGCGATTTGTTCGTTACCTACTTCTGGCGGGTCTGGTACTCGCGTATTTTAGTGATGCTCACGCCCAAAAGAAAAAAGACAAAAATGAGAAACAGGAGGACGTCAAGATTGATAAAGCCGTTGAGGCAGTTGCCACTGCAGTAAAAGACAAGCTGAAAGATGACCGAAGAAAAAGCCCGAAAGCTTTTAAGGATCTAATTGATACAACCATTGCCGTTAGCCAGAAAGGAATGATTTCTGTGCATAAAATGGATGAAAAATGGTATTTTGAAATACCTGATTCCTTACTTGACCGGGATATTATGGCCGTTACGCGGTATTCCAAAACGGCAGCCGGCGGCGGTATTTTTGGCGGGGAAGAAGTGAACAGGCAGATGATCCGCTGGGAAAAGGGCATGGACAATAACCTGCTGCTGCGCTCTGTAACGATTACAGTTGCCAGCCCGGACAGTACAAAACCTATTTTCCAGGCAGTTAAAAACTCGAATTCCGATCCGATCATCGGTGTTTTTGAAGTCCGTGCCGTCCGGAAAGAGCCCGGTGCAAAATCGTCGGTTGTTGAAGTAACCGACTTTTTCAATTCTGATAATCAGGTATTTTCGCTCAGCTCCGTCAGCAAGCAACTGCTCAAATTGACCTCGTTCAAAAAAGAAGCTTCCTATATTGAAAAAATCTGTTCTTACCCGATCAATACGGAAATCAGAACGGTAAAGACCTTTTCGGTTACGCCTCAGCTGCTGACGTCTTCGCCGGTTCCTTCTATCGGTCAATATTTGCCTTCCGGACTTGATGCGGGTGTTATTACACTGGAAATGAACACATCGCTGATTCTGCTTCCGAGACATCCTATGAAAAAAAGGACTTTTGACAGCCGTGTCGGTTATTTTGCGAACCAGTATGCCATTTTCGGAGAAGAATCTCAAAGATCCGACATTGAAACGTTTGCGGTAAGATGGAGGCTGGAACCAAAAAGTGAGGAAGATGAAGAACGTCAGCGCATCGGCGAACTGATTGAACCCAAAAAACCAATCGTTTATTACATTGATCCGGCCACTCCGAAAAAGTGGCGAAAATACCTGAAAGCCGGCGTTGACGACTGGCAGGTTGCGTTTGAGGCTGCCGGCTGGAAAAATGCCATTCGTGCCGAATACTGGCCTGAAAACGATACAACCATGAGCTTGGAAGATGCGCGCTATTCTGTAATCCGCTATTTTGCTGCCGATATACAGAATGCGTATGGCCCGAATGTGCATGATCCGCGCAGCGGCGAAATCCTGGAAAGTCATATTGGCTGGTACCATAATGTGATGCGGTTGCTTCGAAACTGGTATATCATTCAGGCTGGCGCCGTGGACCCGAAGGCACGCAAGAAAAAATTCGACGATGAACTGATGGGTCAGCTTGTACGGTTTGTTTCGTCGCATGAAATCGGCCATACGCTTGGTTTACGGCATAATATGGGCGCGAGTTCGGCAACGCCTGTGGAAAAACTGCGCGATAAAGAATGGATCGAACTGCACGGACATACGGCCTCCATTATGGATTACGCACGGTTCAATTATGTGGCGCAGCCCGAAGACAGTATTACAAATCTTTTTCCGAGAATCGGGGATTATGACAAATGGGCGATTAAATGGGGTTACAGCAGCATTTCTGACTGCAGCGGTGCATCTGGCGAAAAAGCACGGCTTAATGCCATGACAATTGAGGCTTACAAGGATCCGCGTCTGCATTTCGGAACGGAAATCAGCCCTTACGACCCGCGTTACCAGACAGAAGACCTGAGCGACAATGCCATGAAAGCCTCGGAATATGGTATCAGAAATTTGAAAAGGATTCTTCCGAACCTGATTGAATGGAGCAAGGAAGACGGGGAAAGTTACAAGGAACTGGACGAAATTTACAGCAATGTTGTAGCGCAGTACCGCAGGTATCTCGGGCATGTAATCAAGAATGTCGGTGGTATTTACGACAATCCCGTTACATATGACATGGAAGGTTCCACTTTTGAAACGGTTCCGAAAACCATTCAGAAAGAAGCCATTGAATTTTTAAATACCCAGTTGTTTAAAACGCCTGCCTGGCTGCTGGATCAGAATATTTTAAGCAAGATAAAACCGGAAACCGGCGTGGAATCGGTTAAGGCTTTGCAGGAATATACGCTTACGTCGCTGTTTGCCGGAGACCGTGCGGTGCGCTTGATGGAAACGGGGCTTACTTCAAAGTACTATACGCTGGATGATCTTTTTACTGATCTGGAAAGCGGGATCTGGTCGGAAGCAAAAACCGGAAAAAGCATTGATCTGTACCGCAGAAACCTTCAGAAAGTTTATACTGAAAAACTGATCGATCTTTTGAAACCCGGAAGGGCAAATGTGTTGTCTGTTCCTGTCGGAATAACTTACGGCTATTCTACACGCGTTGTGGAGCTGGACAAAACGGATTTACCTTCTGTTGCACGTGCGCATCTTGAAAGCCTGAAAACGACATTACAGCTTTCCGTTGCCAAAACCAGCGATAAAATTACAAAATATCATATGCAGGATGTATTGCAGCGAATCAGATTTGCGCTTGATCCCAAATAGAGAAAATTTGCCGGGCATGAAGTACAACCTGTTTTTTGACCTAAATCCTTATGCTGAAACTGACTGATATTCTTCAAAAACATCCGGAATTCGATGCCGTTGTCCGAAGTCGGAAACCGTACAGAAAACTGGATTTTTCCAAAAGCAATGAAGAATTACTGCGTCTTGATCTGTCTGAAACAGCTGTATTTTCAGAATATGTATCAAGCAAACTTTTGTCCGGCAATGAATTTACCGGCATTGGCGGGTATGCGGAAAACCGGGTTATTTACCGGAACATGCGGCATTTTACAAATGAACAAAACCCGCGCAGCATTCATCTTGGAACGGATATATGGATGGATTCAGAAGAACCGGTTTATGCTCCGCTGAACGCAAAGGTTCACAGTTTTGCATTCAACAATCAGTACGGCGATTATGGCCCGACTATTATTTTATGCCACGAATTGCAGGAAGTCGCCTTTTATACCTTGTACGGACATTTGTCTTTACAATCTCTGGACGGATTGTATGCAGGAAAAAGCATTGCATCGGGCGAACGATTTGCTTCCATTGGAACATACCCGGAAAACGGAGACTGGCCTCCGCACCTTCATTTTCAGATCATGGAAGATATGAAAAACTATTCAGGAGATTTTCCCGGCGTAAGCAGCGTTCCGGATCAGCCGTATTATTTATCCATTTGCCCTGATCCAAACCTGATTCTGAGAATTCCGGAAAATGAATAAACAAATGATTTGCTGCGATTTTACAAATATTTACAAGACAGCAGCAAACCAAAATAATCTTTTTAAACAGTTCAGACCTGCTTTTTATAAATCACCGTAGCAGCAGACTGGGCGGAAGCCAGAATCGTAAGGTCTGCAATGGTTACGCGTGCCGGCGCATTCACGGCATAAAGAATGGCATCTGCAATATCGGCAGCCTGCAAAGGATCAAATCCCTGATACACTTTTTCTGCACGGCTTTCATCTCCTTTAAACCTTACAAGCGAAAACTCAGTTTCCACTGCGCCGGGTGCTACGTTTGTCACTTTGATTCCGTGCTGCGTCAGTTCCAGCCGCATTCCTTCACTTACCGCTTCCACGGCAGCTTTTGAGGCACAATAAACAGTGCCGTTTGCATAAGTCTGTTTTCCGGCAATGGAACTGATATTGACGATATGGCCTTTCGCCCGTTCGAGCATTAGTGGAATGACGGCTTTGGAAACATACAGTAATCCTTTTACGTTGCCGTCGATCATCGCGTCCCAGTCTTCCATATCGCCTTCATCGAGCGAGCCAAGTCCGTGTGCGTTGCCCGCATTATTGATCAGAATATCTATATTTTTCCATTCGTCGGGCAAAGATCCGATCATGGCCAGTACGGCACCTTTGTCACGGACATCGAATACAAGCGTGGTTACCCGGACCTGTGAAGACACAGTTCCGGAAACTTCATCCAGTTTTTCCTGACGGCGGCCGCAAAGAATAAGATCGATTCCTGATTTGGCAAATACTTCTGCTGTTGCTTTTCCTATTCCGGAAGTAGCTCCGGTAATTAATGCAATTCGGGACATTATTAGAATTCAGTTCGTTTGTAATCGGACAAAAAGCAAAATGATTTTACTTCTTGTTCTTTGGAATATTCAGACTGCTGAACTGGCCTTTCTCCAGTTGCGCCGCCTGACTGAATAAATGAACGGCCTGCTGATAAACATTGTCCATCGGGTTCAGAACCTGAAAGACTTCGTTGTTCAATCCGTTTTTTTGCTTTCTTCCCCAAACGTAACGGCCGATAATGGCTTTGGTTTGAGAAGCGATAACCGGTCTGGAAAGATTCAGCTCCTTTTCATTGGGCTTGATACCGGCTTTTGAAGCATCCTTAACCATATCGGACAGCATTTCGTCCGTGATCTGGAAATTTTGCAAGAATTCATTAAACGTTTCTTTTTCCAGCTTTTTCTGGTTTGCATTGGCGTATCGCAATGCGTATTCACGGATGATATTTTTAGAATAAAGTTCAAACAGGTACTTGCTGTTCATCAATGTATCTTTCGGAACAAATATATCCGGCGTAATACCACCTCCGCCATAAACAATCCTTCCGCCGTCCGTTTTATAGACCTTGCTTTTATCAAACTTGATGCTGTCCACATTAAAAAGCTCGCCGCTTTCATACCGGTGCGAAAGATCCTGACTGTAATCTTCCCCTTTTCCAAGTTCGTACGGCTTTTGGATACTGCGTCCGCTCGGCGTGTAATAACGGGAAATTGTTAACCGCAATTCGGAGCCGTCCGTCAATTTGATCGGCATTTGCACCAGACCTTTTCCATAAGATCTTCTTCCTACGACCAAAGCCCTGTCATGATCCTGCAGAGCGCCGGCCAAAATTTCGGATGCCGATGCACTTCCTTCATCCACAAGTACGATCAACGGGCCTTGTTCAAACAATCCGTCCACATGCGAACGCGTTTTTCTGTCAAACCGGCTGTCTTTTCCTTCGGTATAAACCAGCAGTTTATCACCGGAAATAAATTCATCGGCCATACTCGTCGCACGTTCCATATAGCCGCCGGGATTGCCTCGCAGGTCAAGAATCAGGTTTTTCAAACCATCTGCTTTCAGTGTTTTCAAAGCGGATTTGAACTCATCAAAAGTTGTTTCCGAAAAACGGCTGACTTTGATATAGCCAATTTCATTATCAACCATATAAGATGCGTCCACCGAGTAAGTAGGAATGCGGTCACGAACCACGGCAAAATTCATTTTCTCGTTCAGTCCTACCCTTTCAATGGCCAGATCAACTTTTGTTCCTTTTTTACCTCGTAAAAGTTTATAAACCTGCGCGTTGGTAACGCCCGGCCCGGAAAGATTCTCCTTGTTTACAGAAAGGATCCGGTCGCCGCTTTGTATTCCGGCTGCTTCGGACGGCCCGCCGCTCAGCGGTGTCACTACATAAACCGTATCGTTATAAATATTGAATTCAACGCCGATTCCGTCAAAGCCGGATTCCAGCTGCGACCTTGCGGCAGTTGCCTCTTCTGCGTTGAAGTACGCCGTATGCGGATCCAGTTTTTCCAGCATTTTTGAAATGGAGAAATCAACCAGTTCGTCTGTATTGACAGAGTCCACATAATTATTCTCAACGAGCATCAAAACCTCGCGGTATTTTGCATATCCTTTGGCGACATCCGAAAGCTTGCGTCCGCCGCTGAAAAAAGTACTGCCCAAAAGCACGCCCGCAGCAAGTGTAATACCGATAATGATAGGCAGTCGGACAACTGAACGTGAATTGCGAATCGGGGTCTGGGAATTTTCTGGATTCATTCTAATAGAATTAAAAAGGAGTGAGTGTCAAACCTGCTTTCGGAAGCCTATTCATTAACGTGAAATAAACGATTTTGGTTGCCTAAAGCAAATGAATATCAATGCATATCATCAAACAAAAGCCTTCAGAGACTCAGGATTGCGAACGGTATCCATATTGATGCATTTCAATGGATCTTCGCCCATTAGAATCCGCTTCATCGGAGCTTCAATTTTCTTGCCGTTCATGGTATAAGGAATATCATTTACCTGCTCAATCGTGTCCGGAACATGCCGCGGACTGTACTGGCTTCTCAGGACTTCCTTTATCTGCTGTTTCAGTTTCTCCGTAAGTGTTTTGTCCTTGCCCAGAACCACAAACAACGATATGGTTCCGCCGCCGCTCTCTTTTTCAAGGTACACGGCCAGACTGTCTTTTACATCCGCGATGCTTTCTACGGCACGGTAAATTTCGGCAGTTCCGATCCGTACCCCGCCACGGTTTAAAGTAGCATCCGACCGGCCATGAATGATTACCGATTGCCGGGAAGTTATTCTGATCCAGTCGCCATGCCGCCATACATTCGGGTACATTTCGAAATAGCTGCTGTAATATCTTTCGTCATCTTCATCGTTCCAGAAATATACCGGCATGGACGGCATCGGACGCGTAATGACCATTTCTCCAAGTTCATTTTGTACCGGTTTTCCGTTTTCGTCATAAGCTTCTATCCGGCAGCCCAGCATACGGCACTGGATTTCTCCGGCATAAACCGGCAGAATAGGACAGCCGCCTACGAATGCGCTGCATACGTCCGTTCCGCCGCTCAATGAAATGAGCCACACATCTTTTTTAACTTGCCTGTAAATCCATTCGTAAACTTCCGCAGGCAGAGGAGAACCCGTAGAGCCGATTGTTTCCAGCTTGTTGAGCCGTTCAGATGCAATGCTTACGCCCGATTTCATGGAATTGATGAAATAACTTGCACCGCTTCCGAAATGCGTGATTTTTGCCTTTTCAGCCAGCGTCCACAAAACCTGCGAAGAAGGATATGCAGGCGCACCGTCGTACAAAACCAGTGTTGCACCGCACAACAAAGAACCCAGTGCGTAATTCCACATCATCCATCCGGTTGTAGAGTACCAGAAATAACGGTCGCCCGGCTTTACGTTCTGATGCAGGATCAATGCCTTGAAATGTTCGAGTAGGCAGCCGCCTACGCTGTGCGTAATGGCTTTTGGCTGTGCGGTTGTTCCCGATGAATACAAAATCCAGATCGGGTGGTCAAAAGGAACAGGCTCAAAGTCAATGCCAAAGTTCTGAAGGTGCAGAATATCCTCCCAGGAAGTAAAGCGCTCGGGCTTCGTTTCCGAATCGATGTTGCTGATTAAAACCGTATCCCTGACAGAAGGCAGTGAAAATGACAGATCCTGCGCAAATGATGTTATGTCGTATGTTTTTCCGTTATAAGAATAACCGTCTGCTATGAAGAGTACTTTGGGTTCAATTTGTAAAAAACGGTCCATAATAGCCGCTTTACCAAAGTCCGGCGAGCAGGACGACCAAACGGCGCCAATGGAATTGACAGCCAGAAATGCCGTTACAGATTGCGGAATATTTGGAACTACTGCTGCTACGCGGTCGCCGGGTTTTACGCCACGCTGTCTGAGCCATGCCGCCACAGCTGCAACTTCGGCTTCAAGCGTATCCCAGGAAATTTCCTTTAGTGCGGATTGTTCCGACTGGAAAACAATGGCCGGGCGGTCCTTTGTTTTATTTCTGAAAATATGTTCGGCATAATTCAGTTTTGATCTTGTAAACCATTTGGTTCCGATCATTCCGGACTGCGGCCTCTGAAGGACTTCCAGATAAAGATCGTGTGACTTGATGTTGAAATAATGCCAGAGACTTTCCCAGAAATCTTCCAGATCCGTTACCGACCAATCCCACAAATCATGATAAGAACGAAAATAAAGACCTTTTTTAACAAAAAGCCAATCCATATACCTTTTGAGGTTGGATTGTTCCTGTAAATTTCTTCCGGGCTTCCATAGCGGTTGCTCCTTGACTTCCACTGACATATCTATTTCATTTTATTGAAGGTTGTAAGCATAAAGGGCATTTCAGCTACTTTTACTTAATAGTACTAATAAACGTTCTGTTATTACTTTTGACATAGCCAAAACAAAAAAATTTACTTGAAAAATTTAGCTTATCTTTGTATTCTAAAATTCAAAAACACTTAGTACTCTGATCATCAGATACGTTGGCAAGATGATTTTAGTGGCAATTACAATTTTAAGGCTAATTAAAATCACTTTCAGTTACAAGGTAATTTGTTAAGAGGAAAATAAATCCAGTAGTGATACTGCATTCCTAATGAGAAAAAGAACAAACAACCCGAAGGAAGCAAACGCTTCGCGACCTTCAAACGGCGGGCAAAAGACCTTCCGTAAAAGCAACGACGGCACTGGCCGTTCATTCACAAAATCACGTCCGGAAGTAGAAAGCCGTTTCAGCAAGCCCAGCATCAAAAAGTCAAGCCTGAGAACAGCTGCTTCCAAGCCGGAAAACGCTGGACAAAAAGCAAGGCCGAATTTTGATCACGAAAAAAGCCGTTCCGAACGCCCGCGTTTTGACAAGCCTGCTTTCACAAAATCCGGACCGGACAAATTTGGCTCCGGCAAACCAAGGCCTTTCAAGCGTGAAGACGATTTCCGTGGCGAAAACGACAGACGCGAGTTCACGCCCAAAGACCGTGCATTTGAACCAAGAGACCGTGCGACCGGAAATTCTGACAAACCCCGTTTTGAAAGAAGAGGTAATGAAAGGCCCGGCCGGGATCAGGAATCTTTCAGATCAAGAGAAAATTACGGACAAAAAGAAAGACCTTCCGGCGAAAGGCAGGAAAGAAGCCGTTTTGAAAGAACGGACCGCAACGAACCGCGTGAATCCAGATCAGCTCCAGGCAATTCATTCAGAGACAGACAGGAAAATACGGAATTTAAAAAAAGAGGAGATTTTAGCCGTACCGACCGGGAAAATCCGCGCAGGACGTCAGCTGAACATTCATCTGCCGAAGAAGACCGCAGCGGCGTGGACAGAAGAGTAGGACGTTTTGAAAGTGCACCGCGGTATAACCTTTCGGAATACGAGAAAAAATCAGCTCCAAAACGCAAAGAAAAAGAAGAAGATTCAGAAATCCGTCTTAACCGGTATATAGCCAATTCAGGCATCTGTTCGCGCCGGGAAGCAGATGATCTGATTTCTTCGGGCCAGATTTCTGTAAACGGTAAAACAATCACAGAAATGGGCTACAAGGTTAAGCTGACCGATGTAGTGAAATACGGAAAAAAGTCGCTTAATCCTGAAAAAATGGTTTATATACTGATTAATAAGCCAAAGGATTACATTACAACGACGGATGATCCGGAAGAGCGCAAAACCGTGCTGGACCTGATTCAGGGTGCGTGTTCGGAGCGTGTTTATCCGGTTGGACGTCTGGACCGGAATACGACGGGCCTGCTGCTGTTGACCAATGACGGCGAACTTGCTGAAAAGCTGACGCATCCATCCGGAGGCATCAAAAAAATATATCAGGCGGAGCTGGACAAGCCGATTACCAATGAAGATTTTGAGCTTTTACAGCACGGCCTTGAACTGGAAGACGGATTCATCCGCCCTGACGAAGTCGGAATTGTCACGCCGGATGCAATGGTCGTAGGCCTTGAAATTCACAGCGGCAGAAACCGCATTGTGCGACGTATGTTTGAGCATCTTGGATATGAAGTTCAGAAGCTGGACAGAACGGTTTTTGCAGGACTGAACAAGAAAGACTTGCCGCGTGGCAAATGGCGTTTCCTAACCGAGAAAGAAGTTGTTAAACTCAAATTCATGCTCTGATCAACATTTGACCGATTGCATATAAAAGAGAAAGGCTGCCTTGAAAATCAAGGCAGCCTTTCTCTTTTATACTGAATATATTACAATCTGAAACCAAAGGAATAAATGTCGTACGGCGCATCCGGATACAATCCTTCAAATTGCACCATGGACTCTTCCTTTCCGGCAATTGCGCTCTGGAATTCTTTCACTGTACGAACAGCCTTTCCATTTACTTTGGTAATGATAAAGCCTTCTTCTACTTGTGAACGGGCAAATTTACCACCTTCAATAGAGAGCACTTTTACGCCGCCTTCCAGTTTGTAACGGGAAAGACGTTGTTTCTCCTGATCACTCAGATCACCAAACTGTGCACCCAGTGCATTCATGATAGCAGCCGTTTCATCGCGTTTGATGATGTCTGAGCCGCCGGTTCTGTTACGCAGGGTTACAGTCAGATCTTTTTCGCTGCCGTTACGGTTTACGGTCAGATTCACTTTGTCACCAGGCTTGTGCAAACCAATTGACTGCTGAAGCTCAGGAATGGAATGTATATTTATTCCATCTACTTTCACAATCACGTCACCTTTATTTACGCCGCCTGCTTTTGCAGCACTGTTCTCGGTAAATTCACGAACGTAAACACCGTCATTTACTTTTACACCATATTCTTCAGCTTTTCTGCTGTCGAGGTCGTCAAGCGCAATGCCGAGGTATCCACGTTGAACGTTACCAAATTTGATCAGGTCGGTTGAGACTTTTTTAACAATGCTGGACGGAACTGCAAATGCATAACCTGCAAAACTT
This sequence comes from Dyadobacter sediminis, assembly GCF_005860765.1. Classification (GTDB taxonomy): domain Bacteria; phylum Bacteroidota; class Bacteroidia; order Cytophagales; family Spirosomataceae; genus Dyadobacter; species Dyadobacter sediminis. The sequence continues at coordinate 108,023 of NZ_VCEI01000031.1, forward strand.
CCGGTCGGACTTGCAATGGCTGTGTTGATACCGATCAGTTCTCCTTTCAGGTTAACCAATGCACCGCCACTGTTTCCGGGGTTGACAACTGCATCTGTCTGGATAAAAGATTCAAGCGGAGAGTCACCGGCTGTAGCAGCAGTAGGTTTTACACCATTACGACGGCTCGACTGACCAATAATTCCCAATCCACGGCCTTTTGCACTTACAATACCAGCCGTTACGGTAGATTCCAGATTGAACGGGTTACCGACTGCGACAACCCACTCGCCTACTTTTACCGCATCAGAATTGCCAAGCGTTACAGCAGGCAGATCTTTGGCTTCCACTTTAATGACCGCAATATCCGTAGAAGGATCGGTACCGATTACTTTGGCTCTGAATTTGCTCTTGTTATGAAGCGTTACTTCCAGTTCCTGAGCACCTTCCACAACGTGGTTGTTAGTTACAATATATCCATCCTGAGAAATGATTACACCGGAACCTGATGCCTCGGACGATTGCGGGCCACGGGAACCGCCTTCAAATTCATCACCGAAAAAATCCCTGAAAATATCAGGAATCTGCTGACGTGAAGCCTGACGTGTGATTGTCGATTTTATGTGAACTACTGTCGGAGTTGTTGCTTCGGCTGCATAAACAAAATCGCCCGGTGTCCCCACCGGAATACCGGTAGAAGTAAAGCGGTTGATGGATTCCGCAGCAGCTTCCTTAATAATTACATCTCTGTCACTATCTGTACCTAATAGTTTAAAGCCAGCAAGAGTTGATGCGCTAGAAATCAACCCAACCAACACTAAACCTTTCCAATTTGTTTTCATAGACATATGTTGGGGTTTTATTTTTGTAAATAAATAACGCAAAGCAAATAACAAATTATTCCCGTATCCGGCTCATTTAACATTATTTAACAGTGACATTCCTTTAAATAATTCATTAAAAAACCCTGCCAGTTCAGCAAACAATTTATTATTAACTTGGTTCATAACAAAGGCGTTATTTATAAAAATAACGCCTTTTCAATTTATCAGCTAGTTAGGCAATCTCGATTGCACGGGCTGGCTTTTCTTTGGCTTCTTCGCGTTTTGGCAAAGCAATGCTTAAGATACCTTCAGAATAGTTTGCTTCAATTTTGTCTCCGTTAACTGAATTCGGCAATGTGAAAGTGCGCTGGAAAGAAACATAATTGAATTCCCTGCGTGTGTACTTTTCATTCTTTTCTTCCTCTTTATTTTCTTTCTGGGCCGAGATTGTCAGCTGGTTTTTTTCCAGGTTCAGTTTGAAATCGGATTTCTGCAAACCGGGAGCAGCTACTTCTATGCGAAAACCTTCTTTACTTTCTACAACATTTACAGCCGGAACGCTTCCCGAAAAAGCAGGAGCAGCAAATTCGTTGAAAAGATCTTTTCTGAAAATTCCGTTCAGGTAAGAAGGATTTGCGAAATGTGTTTTAACAAGCGTGTTCATTTTATAAGATTTTAAGTTTCTAAATTTCAGTTTTTATAATTCCCTTTCGGTATACTGATATTATCAACTTTTATTCCTCACCTGAAAAAACAGAAAATACATGACACAATGTCTTGGTAATGGAAGCAAATCCATTTTACAATGACAACATGGCTGATTCTCAGCAAAAATACAGGTCAAAATGAAAGGCGAGTAGCCATTTTATCTTAACTCAAGAAGTGCACAGGCTTGTTCAGAGGCGGATTGCTCTGCTTTTTTCTTGGTAAATCCGTTGCCCGTAGCAAATGGCTCGTCATTTACAAGAATTTGTGAGATGAATTCGCGGTGGTGCCGCGTTCCGCGTTCTTCAAGGATTTCAAACCGGATTTCCTTTCCTTCACGCTGCGCCCATTCAATAATGAGGCTTTTGAAGTTGGCATTGTTCTGGATAATACTATCCAGATCGTAATGGGTAATAAGCTTGCTGATAATGAACGTTCTGGTGAAGCGGAAGCCCTTGTCCAGATAAATGGCACCTACAAACGCTTCCAGTGCATCGCCGTACATGGAAGAACGGGGCGACATGCCGCGGCGGTTGCCGTCATATTCGATCAGATGGTCCAGCCCCAGTTTGCGGGAAATCTGGTTAAGCGATTCGCGGTTTACAATCCGGGAACGGATTTCGGTAAGAAAACCTTCGTCTTTGTAAGGATATTTGGTAAAAAGAAATTCCGCTACAACCATTCCGAGTACGGCATCACCGAGGTATTCCAGTCTTTCATTGGACTCGCGGAAACCTTTTATGGCTGTTTCTCTGGACGCAGAAGTATGGCGGAATGCAAGCTGATAAACGCCAAGATTGGAAGGCCGGTCGCCAATTACATGTGCAATCGATTCCTTAAATTTCTTATCCTCGGCACTTCCGGCCCGGAAGAGAGAAAGTATCGGTAAAAGGATTCGCTTTGCCACGTATAAAAGTTTACTCAGTCTTCATACTTTTTGAATATGACCGATGCGTTATGACCGCCAAAACCAAAAGTATTACTTAGGGCAATATTGACCGTGCGTTTTTGTGCCTCATTGAAGGTAAGGTTCAATGCGGGGTTAATATCCGGATCATCCGTAAAATGATTGATCGTAGGAGGAATGATCTGATCTTTGATTGCCATGATGCAGGCTGCTGCTTCAATGGCTCCGGCTCCGCCCAACAAATGCCCGGTCATTGATTTCGTGGAACTGATGTTCATTTTATAGGCATGTTCTCCGAAATATTTTTCAATAGCCTTGATTTCCTGAGGATCGCCGATCGGTGTTGAAGTTCCGTGCGTATTGATATAATCAATATCTTCAGGCTTCAAACCTGCGTTTTCAACTGCATTTTTCATCACGATCTGTGCGCCGAGACCGTCGGGATGCGGCGCCGTAATATGATAAGCATCCGAAGACATGCCCACGCCGATCATTTCTGCATAGATCTTAGCCCCGCGTGCTTTTGCATGGTCAAGTTCTTCCAGAATAATGGCTGCACCGCCTTCTCCCAACACAAATCCGTCACGGTCCTTGTCATAAGGCCGGGAAGCAGTTTCAGGAGAGTCGTTTCTTTCGGATAATGCTTTCAGTGCATTGAAACCGCCGACACCGGCATTGGTTATGGCCGCTTCGGAACCGCCTGAAATACATACATTCATCATACCCAGCTTGATATAATTATATGCATCGATCAAGGCATTGGTTGCAGATGCGCAGGCAGATACGGTAATGAAATTGGGACCGCGAAAACCATAGCGAATGGAAAGGATTCCCGATGCGCTGTCCACAATCATTTTTGGAATAAAAAATGGATTGAATCTGGGTGTTTTACCATTTTCAGCAAAGTTTACAACCTCATCTTCAAAGGTTTTCAAACCGCCGATACCGGCACCCCAAATAACACCGGCTTTGTCGAGATCAAGCGTATCTTCGCCAAAGCCGGCGTCCTTCATTGCTTCATCTGCTGCAATGACGGCATACTGGGCAAACGGATCCATTTTACGTGCTTCTTGTCGAGGAATGTAATTGTTGATATCCAGACCTTTTACTTCACAGGCAAAGCGTGTACGAAACTTTTCAGCATCGAAACGCGTGATTGGTGCTGCTCCGCTTACACCTGCAACCAAATTTTTCCAAAAGGTAGAAACATCATTTCCAATGGGTGTTAATGCACCCATTCCTGTAATTACAACTCTCTTAAAACTCATAAAATAGGGACAGAAATAGAAAATGATACTGGTGAAACCGAATTACTTCACGTTTTCTTCCAGATATGCAACAGCCTGGCCAACTGTACCGATGTTCTCCGCCTGATCGTCAGGGATAGAAAGGTTGAATTCTTTTTCGAACTCCATAATTAATTCAACGGTATCTAGAGAGTCCGCTCCCAAGTCGTTCTGGAAGTTTGCTTCTGGTGTTACTTCCGACTCTTCAACGCCGAGTTTTTCGACTATAATTTGCTTAACTCTTTCTGAAATTGCTGACATTTTCTAATCACTTTTTGGTTAAAATCGCAACAAAGAAAGATATTTCAGTTCAATTTTTCAAAATTTTTTTAGTTCATATCATTTATTGTATTCAGTGCATGCAAGATTAAAAAAGCAGAAAATCAAATGTTTAAAGATTATACGTTCCAAGAAATCTGGCAATTGTAAGGAGAACTTTATGGATAAATGTACCTTCGCAAAAGTTTTTTAACCGTGAAATAAATATTGTATGATTTCCATAGCGAATATAAAAAATGCCGATTCTCCCATGTTTTTTCTGCTTGCAGGCCCCTGCGCAATCGAAGGCCGGGATATGGCATTACGCATTGCTGAACACATCGTTACAATTACCGAACGGCTAAACATACCTTACGTTTTCAAAGGTTCGTACCGGAAAGCCAATCGGACCAAAATTGATTCTTTTACCGGGATCGGGGACGAAAAAGCATTAAAAATCCTGAAAGAAGTAAGCGATACTTTCGGCATTCCCACTGTCACGGATATCCATGAATCGCATGAAGCTGCGCTTGCCGCAGAATACGTGGATGTATTGCAGATACCGGCTTTTTTATGTCGCCAAACGGAATTGCTTGCTGCGGCCGCCAGAACGGGAAAAGCTGTTAATGTCAAAAAAGGGCAGTTTCTTTCCGGCGCTTCCATGAAATTCGCTGTTGAGAAAATCAATGAAATCAATCCGGATTGCCAAGTTATCCTTACAGACCGGGGAAACAGCTTCGGATACGGAGATCTGATTGTGGATTATCGCAACTTACCGGAAATGAGCAGCTTTGGCGTTCCTGTCGTTATGGATTGCACGCATTCCCTGCAGCAGCCTAACCAGAGTTCCGGCGTGACCGGCGGAAAACCGAAACTGATCGAGACCATTGCAAAAGCGGCCATTGCCGTAGGCGCCGACGGCCTGTTTATAGAAACCCATTTCAATCCTTCCGAAGCGAAATCAGACGGAGCGAATATGCTTCCTCTAGACCAGCTTGAAGGACTTTTGGAAAGACTCGTGCGTGTCCGTGAAGCAATCCTATGATTTTACGTATTATTAAAACACAAATATTCTGTGTTGTTTTCTGCTGCCATTTTATCGTTCCGCAGGCCAGCGCCCAAAAGGATTCAACACTTTGGGTTGTCAGGCCAGCAGACGTAATCCCGCCGGTTTCGCTTGCGCTTGCCGGATTGGTGACGCAGGGAAAAATCAGCCGTCATTTACAGGAAAAAATGGTTTCAAAATATCCTTCTTTTCACTCCAGTCTGGATGATTACCTCTTGTATGCGCCAGCGGCAGTAAGCCTCGGACTTGCTTCTGCAGGAGTTAAAGGAAAACATTCGTTGGGCGATCAGGTTATTCTGGCCATTTTATCCAATGTTATTTCTCAAGGCGTAACCCAAAGCCTGAAACTGATCGTCCGTTATCCGCGTCCGGATCGTACAGATTATTATTCCTTTCCTTCCGGGCATACCACGTCGGCTTTTACCAATGCTACGATTCTGCATGAAGAATACGGAGAACGAAGCGTTTTGTACAGCATTGGCGGTTACGGCACGGCCACCGCAGTCGGGTCCATGCGGATTCTAAATAACAGGCACTGGCTTGCGGATGTTTTAATGGGCGCCGGCATAGGCATCGGTGCAACAAAGGCGCTTTACATCAGTTATCCTTGGCTTCAGAAAACAGTACGGAAAATAAAACATAAAAAACCTGCGGAGTTAAAAAGCAACTGACAAAGGGTTGTCACTGGCGATGGTTTCATTTGCATAAAACAATTTAATTTCGTTCCAATGCAGACAAAAACCATTCAGCCGATTCACGTTTTATTTTTTGAAACGGAAACTTCTTTCAACAACATTATGCAATATGTGCGCGTGGTTGCACACCGTTTATATCAAGAAGCCTATCGTAAAAAACTGGAGGTAACCGGTCCCATTTACTGGATTTACAAGGGTGCGGACGGAAATCCGGAAACCGAATTCAATCTTTCCATAGCATTGCCGGTGTCGTATTCGGAAGCCGAACTTGCCGATTCGGAATTTAAACTGAAATACCTAAATCCGTTTGAATGCGTTGCAGGACATCTGTATGGAAGCTGGCAAGGGCTTGGCAGAATATATGGCGAACTGGCGAACGAACTGGCAACACAAAAGCGGATCATATCCGGTGAAAACCGTGAAATTTACCTGAATATGGACTTTGATAATCCTGAAAATAACATTACCGAAGTTCAGATTGGAATTGCGAGATAACTTTATCAACATCAAATCTTCCGTGTATGTCTTACTGTAACTACGTCAATAACACCGTTTCAGAGCAACCCGATTATCTTCTCAATAAATATTATCATGATCATCAGTACGGATTTCCTATTGATGATGACAATGAATTGTTTGGCCGTTTGATCCTGGAAATAAATCAGGCCGGGCTTAGCTGGACGCTTATGCTGCGAAAACAGGAAAGTTTTCGTACGGCTTACAGCAACTATTCAATTGAAAAAATTGCTGCTTACGATGAAGAAGACCGGGAAAGATTAATGCAGAATCCGGGCGTAGTACGAAACCGGCTTAAAATAAATGCCGCTATTGTCAATGCACAGAAAATACTGGAACTGAAATCGGAATTCGGATCTTTCAAAAACTGGCTGGACGCGCATCATACTTTGACCAAAGCGGAATGGATCAGGCTTTTTAAGAAAACGTTCAAATTTACAGGCGGTGAAATCGTCAGCGAGTTTTTGATGAGCACGGGTTATCTCGAAGGCGCACATAGTCCCGAATGCCCGATTTATGAGAAAGTCCGGAATTATTCCTGCACTGCAAGATCGTAAACTAGTTATAACCGTTTTCTTTTAGAAATTTAACCAGCTCAGCAGGTTTGTCCGTTTGCAAGCCCTGAACACCTTTTTGTAATGCGTCTTTCCAGGAAGCCGGTCCTTCATCAGGACGCTGCACATCCATCCAGACTGAAATATCCTGCGCATTTGCCGCTTTTATCATTTCGGGATTGGAAACATTGTCCAGAACTTTCAATTCTGTTTTTTTCAAAAAGCCATTCAGTCCTTCTACATCCGTTACTTCTTTGGGCATGCTGGAAATCAAAGGGATATGCGGAGCCGTACTTTTCCAGTGTTTGTGCTGATTTACATCATTCACATAAACAACGACCTGATGTTCCATTCCTGCTGCCTGAATCTGCTTCCACGTTGCGGCGGCATCGGCCTCTTTGAAGTCGAGGTAAATGTTTATTTTGTCCTTGCAAAGCGCCAGAATTTCCCTGAATTCCGGAATATGGTGCGTTCTTCTGTTCTGATTAAATACCTGAAGCTTTTTTATTTCAGCAAGCGTCATGGCACTTACTTTTCCGGTTCCGTTAGTCGTGCGGTCCACGGTTGCATCATGGATTACAATCAAATGTCCGTCCTTTGTCGTTCTAAGGTCCACTTCCACATAATCTGCTCCGCCGGCAATTGCTTCCTTGCAGGCTGCAATCGTATTTTCGGGAACCTTTACATGATTTCCTCTGTGGGCAATGACAACAATTTTGTTTTTACTTTGGGGCGAAGCATTCGGATGCTGTGATTTTGCAGAAAAGGCAATAAAAAGCAGGATAAAAAAACCTGTAACGTTTCTTGATAACATCATCAAATGGAATATTTAGCAGGGTTAATGTGTATTTCAAACATGCATTGATAACAGCATCAAAAAAGTCTATAAGCAAGAAGATTTTAATTCTGACTTATAGACCTCATCATTTTAGCAACTGAAAAATCTATTGTATTTCAAAACTGGATAAATTTACAAAATCCTGAACACGCGCATCAATTTCCTGCTGCGTAAGATTTACAATTCGTTCTGTACCGAATTTCTCAACGCAGAAAGAAGCCATGGCCGAGCCGTAAATAATGGCACGTTTCATATTTTCAAAGGAAATATCGTTTGTGCTCGCCAGATATCCGATAAATCCGCCTGCAAACGTGTCGCCTGCGCCGGTCGGGTCAAAAACCTCTTCCAACGGAAGCGCCGGTGCAAAAAAGATGCGGTCTTCCTGAAACAGCAATGCACCGTGTTCTCCTTTTTTTATGATCAGCGTTTTCGGACCCATCGCCATGATTTTTTTTGCAGCCTTGCGCAGGGAATATTCACCCGAAAGCTGGCGCGCCTCTTCATCATTGATCGTGATCAGATCCACCAGTTTCAGAACTGCTTTCAAGTCGTCCAGCGCGATGTTCATCCAAAGGTTCATGGTATCCAGCATAATCAGTTTCGGACGCTTGGCCATGCGCTCAATTACCAGTTTTTGCGTAGCCGGCACCGTGTTCCCAAGCATCAGAAATTCTGTTCCCTGATAAGAATCCGGAATAATCGGGTCAAAATGTTCCATGACGTTCAGCTGCGTTTCCAGCGTATCGCGGGTGTTCATATCTTCATGATATTTTCCTGACCAGAAAAATGTTTTTCCATCCTGAACAATTTCCAGACCTTCCGTATTAACGCCGTGATCCTGAAGAAGCGAAATCATTTCATTAGGGAAATCCCCGCCGACTACGGCAACCAGATTGTTCTCTTTTGTAAAGTAAGATGCAGCAAGTGTGATGTAAGTGGCAGCACCACCAATAATTTTATCTGTTTTTCCAAATGGTGTTTCAAGTGCATCAAATGCTACAGATCCTACGGTTAATAAACTCATAAATTAGTACTGTATTGATTTTAAGTTAGTTTCAGGTTTGAATATTATTCTGTAATTGCTGCGAAGATAATCAAAACGCCCGAATAGCCTTCCTGTCGCATGCTTTATGAATGAACAGGTACGGATCAATCATTGGTTATTTGCTATTTTTGTAGGAATCGGATAGCAGGTTACGGTCTGGCATTCGGATAAGTTATGCTATATCACGCTTATTTACACATACTGATGGAAGCCATTACAGAAGCAAGAAGGCACATTGACAATGCAAAAGGATTTCTCAAAAACAACGCAAGAAAACAGGACGGGTTGTTTCAGGATTCAAAATACGTCAAAATTGCAGGGCACACGGCTTATACCGGTATTTTGCTTGCGTTGAACGAGTTGTTAGGAGATAAAAAGAAGAAAACCCGTAAAAGTGCAGAATGGTACCAGAAGGAACTGAGTAGCCTGGATAAAAAAGTAACCGCAAATTTTGCCACTGCTTATGAAGTTTTACACTTGGCAATGGGTTACGATGGAACCAAAAGTGTTAAAATTGCCAATGTCGGACTGGAAGAAGCAGAAAAAATAATAGATTGGGTGGAAACCCGCCTGACGAAGAAAGAAATGAAGAATCCGTAATCAAAGAAAGTAAACTAAATGACCACACAATCTTTCCAGCCTCTTAAAATATTCAATACACTAACCCGTAAAAAGGATGTATTTGTCCCGATCGCACCTCCTTACGTCGGAATGTATGTCTGCGGGCCAACGGTTTACAACAATGTCCATCTCGGAAATATCCGTACGTTCCTGTCTTTTGACATTCTGTACCGTTATCTGACGCACATCGGCTACAAAGTACGCTATGTAAGGAACATTACCGATGTAGGCCATTTGGTAGGCGACGGTGAGGAAGGCGAGGACAAGATCGGGAAAATGGCCAAGCTGCAAAAACTGGAACCGATGGAAATTGTGCAGCGGTATACCAATGATTTTCATGACGTTTCTGCGATTTTCAACCTGCTTCCGCCCAGCATAGAACCAACCGCAACGGGCCATCTGATCGAACAGATTGAAGCGGTAAAGTCGCTTATAAGGAAAGGGGCTGCTTACGAATCAAACGGTTCGGTTTATTTTGACATCAATAAATATCAGGCGGGCGGCAATGAATACGGCAAGCTTTCAGGCCGGGTAATTGAGGATCTTCTGAATGAAACCCGCGAACTGGACGGACAGGCAGAAAAGCGCAATCCGCTCGACTTTGCACTCTGGAAAAAAGCCAGTCCCGAACACATCATGCAATGGGATTCGCCGTGGAGCATGGGCTTTCCGGGATGGCACCTGGAATGTACATGCATGAGTGCCAAATATCTTGGAAAACAGTTTGACATTCACGGCGGCGGAATGGACCTGAAATTTCCGCATCATGAATGTGAAATCGCACAGGGAAAATCGCTGACCAATGAAGAACCCGTACGTTACTGGATGCATACCAACATGCTGACGGTAAACGGACAGAAAATGTCCAAGTCGCTCAACAACTCTTTTCTTCCGGCTGAACTGTTTTCAGGAAACCATGCCTTGCTGGATCAGGCATACAGCCCGATGACGGTGCGCTTCTTCATGCTGCAAAGCCAGTACCGCAGTACGCTCGATTTTTCCAACGACGCGCTCAAAGCTGCGCATAAAGGGTATAAAAAACTGGCAAACGGATTGCGCATTGCAAAGCTGCTTGCGTATGTTCAGGAAGACGATGTAGCAAAGGATGAGGCAAAAATTGCTGACATTGAAAAGGCAATCGAAGGCTTTTATGCAGCCATGAACGACGATTTGAATACAGCCGTCGCATTTGCCAATTTGTTCAATTTGCTCAAATACATCAATATGATCAATATGGGCCAGCTGAAAACGGCGGCTCTGGGCGAAGAAACGGTAAAGAAGCTGAAAGATAATTTCATTGTTTTCTTTGAAGATGTACTTGGCCTGAAAGAAGAATTAAGCGAAGGCTACGCCATTCTCGACGGCATGCTGAAACTGTACAGCGAATATAAACTGTCGCGCAACTACGAAAAAGTAGATGAAATCCGTTCTTATTTTAAAAACCAGGGGCTTGTAATCCGTGATACCAAAGTGCGGATCGACTGGGCCTACGAAGAATAATTCCATGAAAAAAAGATTTTATCTCCTGCTTCTTGCTGTATTCAGCATTTATGGCTGCAAAACCAAGGAAAGTTCAGAGCAAACCAATGAACAAGCGCCGGCACTTGTAAAAAGCCCTGATTTCAATGCGGATTCTGCTTACAGTTTTGTTCAGAAACAGGTTGATTTCGGGCCGCGAGTTCCGAATACAAACCCGCATGTTGCCTGCGGCGATTATCTGGCTGCTACTTTGAAAAAGTATGGAATGCAGGTTACGGAACAAAAGTTTATTGCCAAAACATACGATGGCAAACAACTGAATGCCAGGAACATTATCGGAAGTTACAATCCGAAAGCTGCCAAACGCATTTTGCTGACTTCACACTGGGATTCGCGGCCTTTTGCAGATCAGGATTCGACGGAAAAGACCAAACCGGTTCCGGCAGCCAATGACGGTGCAAGCGGCGTCGGGATTTTACTGGAAATAGCGCGTACACTTTCTTTACAGACAGCAAAACCGGAGATCGGTGTGGATATTATCTTTTTTGATGCCGAAGACTGGGGAAATTCAGAAGAAGCCGGAGAAATGGAATACAGCGGATTTTGCCTCGGCTCGCAACATTGGGCGGCCAACAAGCATTTACCCGATTATACAGCTTATTTCGGCGTTTTGCTGGATATGACCGGTGCAAAGGGAGCAACTTTCTTTAAAGAAGGCTATTCGGTGCAAATGGCAGAAGGCGTTGTCCGGGAAGTCTGGAATACGGCCAGCAAGCTGGGTTACAACAATTATTTTATTGACGAAACCGGTTCAGCCATTACAGATGATCATTTGCCGGTGAACAAAGTAGCGCATATTCCGATGATCGATATCATTCATACAAGGCATAACAATCTTTCCAAAACGTTCTTTGACCAATGGCATACTGCGCAGGATACCATGGAAAACATTGATCCGAAGACCTTGAAAGCAGTCGGGCAAACGCTTGTTCAGGTGATTTACCAGGAAGCGGAAGGCGCAGCTTTGTAAGTATTTTGAGTTTCTGATCAAAAGACCTGTTTATTGATATTTACATGCGTTTCACGACAATCCAGATGTCCGAATTGCGGCCTTTGTCGTCACTGCATGAAATTTTTACTCTTCCCAAAGGCGGGTTGATAAATATGCCTTCGTGCGGCGCAGCTCTTTTGCTTAGTTTGTCATTGACATACCAGAAAACTTCCTGCACGTCATTGGCCGTATGGCAGGCGAGCTGAAGCTGCTGCGGTTCTTCTTTGCGGATGTAATATTCACTGCCTTCATTCGGACTTACGATCAGCGGCGCGCCTTCATGGAAAACCCGCTCGCACGCCGGGTTATGCGGAGGGATTTTCGGATACGGGATTTTCTGCATTTCGTTAAAGGCAATGAGTTCCGGCGCCAGATTCGCGTACGTTCGCTTTTCAAAATTCTTTTCGGGAAGACAATACGTACAATAGGAAATTTTTCCGGCCGGATCCGTAAAAACCCAGCGCAGATGCTGGCACTTTTTATACCCTGTAACGCCTGTAATATGATAATCCAGAATCTGGTTGGTGCAAAACTCCGACGGCACATTTCCGCTGACGGCACATACTTTTCTTAAAGAAACATTGGCTGTGGGTTTATACCAGCCCTTCGGCGAATTGTAATCCAGCGAATTGAAAATCGAAAACAGCAAAGGCGTTGCTGTATTGGCACCGCTAAGCTCCGGAACGCCTTCGCCTGAAAAGTTCCCGACCCAGATCCCGACCGTATACCGCCGGTTGTAACCAATGCTCCACGCATCCCGTTTGCCGTAAGAAGTACCCGTTTTCCATGCGATTTTTGGTAAATGATACGTATTGTCAAAATTGGTGGGAAGATCCGGACGCGTTATTTGCGTTAGAATTCCGGTGATCAGAAAGGATGCATCCGCTGAAATCAAAGTAGCGCCTTTTTTATCAGAAGGACTTTGTGAAGTATACCGCAGGTTTTTAAGTTTTCCTTCATTGGCAAATGCTGCAAAAAGCCTCGTCATTTCTTCCAGTGTTACGCCGCATCCGCCCAGAATCATCGACAAGCCCAAATCTTTTGCCTGTTTGTCCACCGTTTTAAACCCCACTTTCCGGAGTTTTTCGATTAACGACGAAGTCTGGATTTCCTTTAAAACCTTCACAGCAGGAATATTAAGTGAATTGGCAAGTGCAAATTCTGTCGTTACCGGACCGTTGAAGTGCAGATCAAAATTCTCGGGTTCATACCCGCTGAAATTTTCCGGAACATCGTTCAGGACCGTTTTCGGCGTAATAATTCCTTTGTCGAATGCCGTTGCATACAGCAAAGGTTTCAACGTACTTCCCGGCGAACGAACAGCACGTACGCCATCCACCTGGCCGCCGTCGTAAGGATTATTGAAGTCCGCAGAACCTACGTAAGCCTCCACCTGCATGGTTTCATTGTTCACAACCAGAACCGCGGCATTATGAATATTCATCACTTTCCGGCGGTTAATGAAATTCTTCACCTGTTCTTCAACCTGGTTTTGTAACTGGATTTTCAATGTGCTCTGAATCACCGGCTGATTACTGAATTCATGCTTAAGCCTTATCGCCAGATGCGGTGCCTGCTTTGGCGCATGCAGCCGCTTTACAAGCAGCGGCTCGTTCAGCGCATCGCGAATTATATTCATGTCAAATATTTTATCCTCTTCAAAGCGTTTCAGCCATTCGTTCCGTGCGGTTTTAAGGGCTTCATTTCTCGTTCCCGGCCTGAGGCTGGACGGACGGTTAGGCACAATGGTCAGTGCGGTTATTTCTGCGAGACTGAGCAATTGCGGCGGCTTACCAAAATACAACAGCGATGCCGCCTTGATTCCTTCTATATTGCCGCCGTATGGAACGAGATTAAGATAGAACTGCAGGATTTCTGCTTTGGAATAATGCATTTCAAGCTGCACGGCCCTGAAAACTTCAAGTGCTTTATTAAAATAAGTACGAGGACGCGGTTTCAGAAGACGCACCACCTGCATCGTAATCGTGGAAGCGCCGGAAGTTCTGCGGCCTGAAAAAATATTCCGGGCAGCAGCTCTGACGACGGCCATCGGATTTACACCCGGATGATAATAAAAGTACTGATCTTCTTTATAAATGAGCGTTTTACGAAGCAGCGGCGTAATTTCAGAAATGTCCGCATACAACCGCCATTTATCGTCATCACTCAGAAATGCATGGACGATATTGCCTTTATTATCCGTAACCTGCGTGGCATAACGGATTTCAGGCCGGAAAGGAAAAATGAGATCGGCGATAAAAAAAAGAACGATTGCCGCCAGAATAAACAGTATTCCTTTTCTGATTTTAATATTCTTCATTTCGTAGTGGTGTGTCAGCCTGTTTTTGGCAGTTATAAATATAAGATGTGTGTATGAAGTTCAGTAACATCGCTTGCAATATTATTCAGCTGTTTTTGTCAGGATCAGGTAATTTTTACTTATTACACGCTTTATTACAAATAAAACCAATCAAAATCCAGATTTTCGATTATGTCCAAATACATTGCTGCAATTGATCAGGGGACAACGAGTACCCGTTGTATATTGTTTAATCATCAGGGGAAAATTGTTTCGGTCGGGCAAAAAGAGCATGAACAGATTTACCCGCATCCCGGCTGGGTGGAGCATAATCCAACCGAAATATGGAAAAACACGCTGGAAGTTATTGCTGTTGCCCGGATCAACGTGTCTGCGACGGCATCGGACATTGCGGCCATTGGCATCACAAACCAGAGGGAAACAACCGTAGTCTGGAACCGGCGAACGGGAAAACCTTATTATAACGCACTCGTCTGGCAGGATACCCGGACAACGGACCTCGTTGCCAGATTTGAAAAAGAAGGCGGTTTGAACCAGTTCCGGGATATTACAGGATTGCCGGTTTCCACTTATTTCAGCGGCCTTAAACTGAAATGGCTGCTCGAAAATGTAGATGGCATCCGTGAAGATGCAGAAAAAGGAGAAGCAATTTTCGGAAATATGGATACTTTCCTGATCTGGCATCTCACCGGCGGCGTACAGGGCGGCATTCATGTAACGGATGTTACCAACGCAAGCCGCACGCAACTCATGAACCTTCATACCTTGCAATGGGACCGGAAAATGCTGTCAGTTTACAACATTCCTGAAAACATGCTGCCTGAAATCAAGAGCAGCAGTGAAGTTTACGGAAATGTTACCAATGAAATCCTGCC
Source organism: Dyadobacter sediminis (assembly GCF_005860765.1). GTDB lineage: Bacteria > Bacteroidota > Bacteroidia > Cytophagales > Spirosomataceae > Dyadobacter > Dyadobacter sediminis. The sequence goes on from NZ_VCEI01000031.1 coordinate 123,042, forward strand.
GGGCGTACCCGTCGCCGGCGATCTGGGCGATCAGCATGCCGCGCTGGTCGGGCAAACCTGCTTTCATCCCGGAATGGCCAAAAATACATACGGAACAGGTTGCTTTCTGGTGATGAACACAGGAAACGAACTGAAAACTTCGGAAAACGGGCTGCTTACAACGATCGCTTATAAATTTGGAAATGAGCCTGTGCAATATGCGCTGGAAGGAAGTGTGGCCATCACCGGCGCGTTGGTGCAATGGGTACGTGACAATCTCGGCATTATAAAACAAAGCAGTGAAATTGAACAGCTTGCCCAGACTGTCAATGACAACGGGGGCGCTTACTTTGTTCCTGCTTTTTCCGGATTATATGCGCCATACTGGCGCAATGATGCAAGAGGCGTTATTGCCGGTCTTACGCGTTATGTGAACAAAGGACATATTGCCCGTGCCGTACTGGAAGCCACTGCATATCAAACGCTTGATGTTGTAAAGGCCATGGAACAGGATTCGGGTATAAAACTGGCTTCGCTGCGCGTGGACGGCGGGATGGTTTCCAATCAGCTGCTGATGCAGTTTCAATCCGACATTCTGAACACACAGGTGGTATCTCCGGCTGTTGCCGAAACGACTGCGTTGGGTGCCGCATACGCTGCCGGTCTGGCCGTAGGTTACTGGCAAAATACCGAAGAACTTACCAGAAACTGGACCATAGCGCATACCTGGAACCCGGATATGGACGAAGAATCAAGAAACAGGTTTTATGGTGGCTGGCAAAAGGCTGTTACAAAGTCATACGACTGGATGGAGTAAGGCAAGCAGGGATGTATTGTTACAAGCAGGCTTGTTAGTTAAAGTATTGTCATTTTTTGTCATGGATTGTCACTCATAGTCATTTTTTTCAGGGATTGTATTTGTTGGGATTTGTTGTGAGAGGATGATTGGTTATGAAAGTCATTTATAGACATATATTGTCATTATAGTTTGAAGGTTTCTTGAAAAATTAACTGACAACAAAAATCTATAAAACCCTTTCTATCCATCCCAAACCAAACATGACCATATATGACAAAAAATGACAACTCTTGACTAAAAATAACCATATAACTAGACATAACCACACATGACAAAAAATGACAACTTCTGACCAAACATGACTATGCCTGACAAAAAATGACAACTTCTGACCAAACATGACGATTCGTTACTACTCGTGACAATCCCCTCCCCCGTAGTGTTTTAATCTTTTTATAATCAGTATAAACTAACCTCTTTCTTGCGCTATCTTATGTTTAAACGTAACTTCACGGCTCGAAAATCAAATCTGAGTGCCTTATGCATACCCTCCGTCTGAAAAAGCCGCTTGCTTTTTTTGATCTTGAAACAACCGGAGTCAATATTGTCCGTGACCGCATTGTAGAAATATCAGTAGTAAAGGCGCTGCCAAACGGTGAAACAGAAATACGTACGCGCAGAGTTAATCCCGAAATGCCCATTCCGCTGGAAAGCAGTTTGATTCACGGCATTTATGACGAGGATATTAAAGATGCACCGACTTTCAAAGGAATTGCCAAAACCCTAGCCGCATTTCTGGAAGGATGTGATCTGGCGGGATTCAACAGCAATCGGTTTGATATTCCCATGCTGGTGGAAGAATTTCTGCGCGCCGGCGTTGAATTTGACCTGAAAAACAGGAAAACGGTGGATGCACAGCGCATTTATCATTTGATGGAGCCTCGCAACCTTTCTGCTGCATACCAGTTTTATTGCGGCAAAACGCTCACAAACGCACACAGCGCAGAGGCCGATACCATTGCTACATTCGAAGTTCTTCAGGGACAGATTGCGCGCTACGAAGGTGTCAAGATTACGGATGTGCATGGCAATGAAACGGAGCCCATTAAAAATGATGTGGCCGTTTTACATGATCTTACGGCTTCCAGACTAATTGATTTTGCGGGCAGAATGGCTTACAATGACAAAGGAGAAGAAATCTTTAACTTTGGTAAACATAACGGCAAACGCGTAGCAGATATACTGAAAAACGAGCCGTCCTTCTTCGATTGGATGATGAAAGGGGAATTTCCGCTTGATACCAAAAGAAAACTGACCGAAATTAAACTGAGAGCATTGACCCAGCGCTGACATAATCATCCGCCCGCATTTGAGTAAGTGCTATTTATGTCTATTTTTGACGAAAATGTATTTTTGATTATTTTAACCGAATATCCAAACAGGTAAACCTGATATGATTCCAAACCCTAATATTCCAGAGGTTAATATACCAGCGGTTATTCAGAATATTCCACTTCAAAGTTATCTAATTCTCAGTACTTTACTTTTTGTAATCGGCATCATTGGTGTACTGACCCGCCGCAACGCCATTATCATCTTTATGTCTGTGGAATTAATGCTTAATGCTGCCAATCTGCTGCTGATCGCATTTTCGTCCTACCGGTCAGATCCTTCCGGACAGGTTTTCGTATTTTTTATCATGGCTGTTGCCGCCGCAGAAGTGGCTGTCGGGCTGGCGATCATTGTAATGATTTACCGGAATACAAGAAATACGGATATTGGCTTTCTTAATAAACTTAAGTGGTAAGTATTTCCCGACACAAATACTCAGGATTCAAGATTAACAAATAAATATGTCTGCATCATTACTTATTCTGATCCCGCTGTTACCGCTTGTCGGTTTCCTGATCAACGGAATCGGATTCCCAAACATACCCAAAAGTGCCGTAGGTATCATTGGAACACTGGCCGTTGTAGCAAGCTTTGTTTTGTCTGTCATGACATTCAATGCATTTGTTGCATCCGGAAGTGAAACGCTGATTGTACCGCTTTTTGACTGGATAACGGTCGGAGACCTGAACATTCCCTTTTCATTTCAGATCGATCAGCTTTCTTTATTGATGCTGATGATCATTACGGGCGTCGGTTCGCTGATCCATATCTATTCCATCGGCTACATGCATCATGACGCAGGTTTCGGAAAGTTTTTTGCTTATCTGAACCTGTTTCTGTTTTTTATGCTGCTGCTTGTTCTGGGCTCCAATTATGTGATTATGTTCATCGGCTGGGAAGGCGTTGGACTGTGCTCCTATTTGCTGATCGGCTTCTGGAACAAAAATACAAACTACAACGATGCCGCCCGTAAAGCGTTTATTATGAACCGCATAGGGGATCTTGGCTTTCTGCTGGGAATCTTTACGATCATTGCCACTTTCGGTTCGGTTGAATATTCGGAAGTTTTCAGCAAAGCAACGGCTTTCAGTGTCGGTGATCCGGTAATTATCACCATTACGCTGTTTCTTTTTATCGGTGCTATGGGAAAATCGGCGCAGATTCCGCTATACACATGGCTTCCGGATGCAATGGCCGGCCCTACCCCGGTCTCGGCACTTATTCACGCAGCGACTATGGTTACGGCCGGAATTTACATGGTGATCCGTTCCAATATCCTGTATTCGCTTGCGCCTTCAACGCTGGAAATTGTCGGCATCATCGGCGGGGCAACGGCGCTTTTTGCAGCATCCATCGGCCTTTTACAGAATGACATCAAGAAAGTACTTGCCTATTCCACTGTGAGCCAGCTGGGTTATATGTTTATGGGCCTGGGCGCCATGGCTTACTCAGCTTCCATGTTTCATGTCATTACACACGCGTTCTTTAAAGCTTTGCTTTTCCTCGGAGCCGGGAGTGTGATTCATGCCATGTCCGATGAGCAGGATATTCGTCACATGGGCGGTTTAAGAAAAAAGTTGCCTGTTACATTCCTTACTTTCCTGATCGCGACCATTGCAATTTCGGGAATTCCGCCGTTTGCAGGGTTTTTCTCGAAAGACGAAATCCTGGCGCATGTATTCGAGCATAACAAACTGCTTTGGGCAATCGGTGTTCTCGGTTCCTTAATGACATCATTTTACATGTTCCGTCTGCTTTTTCTTACCTTTTTCGGAACATTCCGCGGTACGCACGAACAGGAACATCATCTGCATGAATCGCCTGCTTCCATGACTGTACCGCTGATTGTTCTGGCGGTTCTTTCAGCCGTTGGCGGGTTTATCGGTGTGCCGGCTGCACTGCACGGCTCGCATCATCTGGCCGAATTCATGAGTCCGTTGTACGAAGGTGCACGTCAGGCCAACCCGGAAGCATTTATGCCCGCAGAACTTTCCCATACCGAAGAATACATTTTAATGGGCATTTCCGTAGCCGCAGCGCTGATTTCAGCCATAGCTGCTTACGTTATGTATGTACAAAGAGGAGCTGTTCCTGCACTGGATTCGCATGAAAAATCGGGATTGGAGCGGCTGGTTTACAACAAGTATTATGTTGATGAGCTTTACAATTCCGTTTTTGTAAAACCTGTCAAAACATTATCCAATATTCTTTACAGTTTTGGTGAATTCTTTATTGATCTGATTGTAAACGGCGCTGCCCGGCTTGTCAGTTTTCTTTCCGGATTGCTGAGAAAAACCCAAACCGGCTCCACAGGTGATTACGTTTTTGCCATGGTTCTGGGCATTGCGCTTATATTGTTCTGGAAACTTTTACTTTGATCAGTATTATCAATAAAATCTGTTTGCCATTTACTGCTGACCGTTGACTTGAAAATATGCTTACTCTTCTATTGATTCTTTTACCGGTAATAGCCGCTGTCATCACCCTTTTTTCCGGGGAACGGCTGGCCAAAACAGTTGCGCTGATCGGCGGCCTTGCTACACTTGGCCTGGCCGTAGTGACGTGGCTGCAGTTTGATCCGGCTGCGGGTACGCAGTTCGGTTTTAAATACGCCTGGGTTTCATCAGGAGGGATTTCCTTTGCTGCCGGTCTGGACGGAATCAGCCTTGTGCTTGTGCTGCTTACTACTTTTCTGACACCGCTTATTGTACTTTCTGCCTTTAAGCACGATTATAAAAAACCGGCTTCTTTTTATGCTTTGATCCTTTTTATGGAAGCTGCGCTGATCGGTGTTTTCACAGCGACGGATGCGTTCCTGTTTTACCTTTTCTTTGAAGCAGCATTGATTCCCGTTTATTTTCTCGCAGCGATCTGGGGCGGAGAAAACCGGATCAAGGTTACTTTCAAGTTCTTTATCTACACCATTTTCGGAAGTTTGTTCATGATGGTGGCGCTGGTTTATCTTTATTATCAGACACCCGGAACGCATACTTCTGAAATTACGGCTTTTTACCAGCTTCAGTTGAGCCCGCAAACGCAGGGATTTATTTTCTGGGCATTCTTTATTGCTTTTGCCATCAAAATGCCTTTGTTCCCGTTCCATACCTGGCAGCCGGATACTTACACGGAATCGCCGACTGCGGCCACGATGCTGCTTTCCGGGATTATGCTTAAAATGGGTGTTTACGGATTGATCCGCTTTCTGCTACCGATTGTTCCCCAAGGAATGGAAAGCTGGGGCCTGATGGCCATGATCCTTTCTGTAATCGGCATTATTTACGGTTCCATCATTGCCATTCAGCAAAGTGACATGAAACGCCTTATCGCCTATTCTTCCTTTGCACACGTCGGACTGATGGCTGCGGGTGTTTTTTCTTATTCTGTAAATGGCCTGCAAGGTGCTTTGATCCAGATGCTTGCACACGGAATCAATGTAATCGGATTGTTTTTTATCATTGATATTATTTATTCCCGTACCAAAACGAGGTTTCTCGATCAGCTTGGCGGTATATCGCAAAGTACGCCGCATCTGAGCATCTATTTCATGATCCTGTTGCTTGGAAGCGTTGCACTGCCTTTAACCAACGGATTCGTAGGTGAATTTCTGCTGCTGTCCAGCGTGTTCCATTACGATGGCTGGCTGGGAGCCATTGCAGGTTTGACCATCATTTTAGGCTCTGTTTATATGCTGCGGCTTTTTCAGAAATCCATGTTCGGGCCGAGATCCAAATGGGTGGAAGGATTTCAGGACCTTACGGCAAGCGAAAGCGCCGTATTGCTGCCGCTTGTCATCATGGTTTTCTGGATCGGAATTTATCCCAATACATTTCTGAAATTAACCGAGCCTGCTGTAAGTCAGCTTTTACAACTGGTAAATAACTAAGTAAAAATATGTATCCCATTATATTGCTGTCTGTTCTTGGTGTCGTTACCCTTTTTCTGGGCTTTTCGAAATCCAAGAATATCCTTCTTCCTGCAACGCTTCTGTTTCTTATCATTGCGTTAATCGGAAATTTCATTGAATGGAACAAAGGGCCGTTGCTGTATTTTTACGATATGTTCCGGGTCGATAACCTTACATTGTCCTTTAACGGCATCATTCTGCTTTCTGCTTTCATGATTGTGGCTATTTCAGGCGGGTTTCAGGATAACGCCGATTCCGAGCCGGCGGAATATTATGGCCTGATGCTGTTTTCGCTTGTCGGGGCCATGATGATGATCGGCTTTGAACATATGATCATGCTTTTTATCGGTGTGGAAATTTTGTCCGTTGCCATGTATGTGCTTACAGGAAGCAACAAACGCAATCTTCGTTCCAATGAAGCTGCATTGAAATACTTTCTGATGGGAGCTTTTGCGACCGGTTTTATGCTGTTCGGCATGACATTGCTTTACGGCGCAACGGGGTCTTTTGAGCTCAGCCAGATTCAGGGTTTTGCTTCCAATATGCAGCCAGGCTCGCAGTCTTACATTTTATACGCCGGCTTGCTGCTGCTGCTGATCGGAATGCTGTTTAAAGTATCTGCGGCTCCGTTCCATTTCTGGACGCCGGACGTTTACGAAGGCGCACCGACGATTTTTACGACATTTATGTCAACGATCGTAAAAACGGCCGGTTTTGCAGCTCTATTCCGCTTGCTGAATACTTCCTTTACAAACATTTACAGCTTCTGGTGGATTATTATTGCACTTATCGCAGTCCTTACGCTGCTTGTCGGGAACATTGGAGCAACCAGCCAGAACAGCTTCAAGAGAATGCTTGCTTACTCGGGTATTTCGCATGCCGGCTATTTACTGATTGCTTTGACAGCACTTTCCAGACCGTCGGAAAACGCGATTGTATTTTACTCTCTTGCTTATTCCCTTTCTACAATCTGCGCATTTGGCGTTCTGATGCTTGTTTCGAAAGAAAAGACGATTGAAGGTCAGCCAAACGAACACTATGACGCATTTAACGGCCTGGCAAAACAGAATCCTGTACTTGCATTTGTGCTGGCTGTTTCCATGCTTTCTCTTGCCGGAATTCCATTGACAGCAGGTTTCTGGGGTAAATTCTTCATTTTCACCAGTGCTGCCGAAAGAGGCATAATGTGGATTACCGTAATTGCAGTGTTGATGTCGACAGTCGGGATTTACTATTATTTCCGTGTCATCATTGCTTCTTATTTAAGAGAAGGAAATATGATCAAAATCCGGATTGCTCCGTTTTATCAGGTGATACTGCTCATAGCAACTTTTCTTACGATTCTGTTCGGCCTGGCTCCGGGCATTTTTGACAACCTGATTTAAGCATCTGAATCGATATTTGAAAAAAGAGCTGTACGTTTTTACAGCTCTTTTTTTTGCTTCCGGTTAAAAAAGGATCTGTTTGCTGAAACTTGCCGTTCCGGAATGTTCCATGTTTCAGACCCGCATTTGTGATTACTTGCTGTCCGGCAGCCACCGATTGCTCTGCATCCATTGCAGGCAACGACCAAACCATTCCTGAAAAGCAGGTGTTTTCAAATACCCGTGTTCACCTTTGGAATAAATGTGCATGTCTGCCGGTACTCCGTGTGTGTTCAGTGCTTCGTAAAATTTAATGCTGTTGGATACCGGAACAACCGTATCGTCACCGGCATGCGTCAGAAAAGTCGGAGGTGTTTTTTTACTCACCTGCAGTTCATTTGAGAAGTACTTGATGTTTTCTGCAGAAGGCGTCTTGCCCAGTAAATTGGTGCCTGAACCTTTGTGCCCGATTTTGTCCGACAAACTGATAACCGGATAAACAAGTATCATAAAATCCGGCCTTAAACTGGTTTTACGTGGATTTTCTATAAAAGTGCTGTCATAATGCGTTCCTGCGGTAGATGCCAGGTGCCCGCCTGCCGAGAAGCCCATAATTCCGATCTTGTCAGGATTGATTTTCCATTCACCCGCACGTTCCCGAACGGTTTTGATGGCTTGCTGCGCGTCCTGCAAAGGCCCGATAGACTGGTCTTTCATGATGCGGGCATCCGGAAGGCGGTATTTCAGAATAAAAGCGGCAATGCCTGATTTGTTCAGTTCTTTTGCAATTCTGTATCCTTCATAATCCATTACAAGCACGCCGTATCCTCCGCCCGGACACACGATTACAGAAGTTCCGTTTGCCTTTTCCGGTTCGGGCAAATAGACAGCAAGTGTGGGTTTCGAGACGTTCCTGATAATATCATCCTTGTTCGTTTCCTGATCCGGAGCATGGACGGAACTGGGAATTTGGGAAGAGTAAAGCGGAATTTCCGTTTGTGCCAATGCATTCAGAGCTAAGCACAGAAAGTAAATTATTAAAGTTACAGGGTTTGCAGATTTCAATACGAAATTCATAATTGTAGTATTTATTTTAATATTTTTCTAATCTTATAAATATAATTCCTGAATTAATTTTGGTTACACTTGATAATCAGTTAATTTAAGATGAGTAAAACAAGAAGTATGGCAATGAAATGGCAGCTATATGGTAGCTAACAGAATGAAGTTCAACGATGCCTGAATATACCTGTACCCCATACGTTTAATAACAAAAATGCCGGTACTGGTGCCGGGCCAAATTGTATCTTTTAATGTCATTAATCATATTATGTTATTATTAATATAATATTTACAAGAAATTAAAATCCGGTAAATGATGTTAAATCCGTATTCAACGAAAAAAATAATTAGTTTTGCAGGGTATAAAAATCATGCATTTGTTTCTTTAATGCGTTATAGGATAGGTTGAACTCTTTTTCTGTTTTTCAACTTCGTAATCATTATCAATCCACCACAGTATACAGAATGAAATTTACAGTACATGCAGAAGGCCGGTTTCAGTTTATCGACGAGGGAAAAGGCGAAACTTTACTGCTTTTGCATGGCCTTTTCGGAGCATTAAGCAATTGGGACGGCATTATTGAGCATTTTTCCGATCGTTACCGCATTATAATTCCCTTGCTGCCAATCTATGAACTGCCGCCGCGCGAAGCCGGCCTGGAAGCTCTTCTGGCCTTTCTTGAAGATTTTGTACGTTTTAAGGAACTCAGCAATGTGACCGTAATCGGTAATTCGCTTGGCGGACATATCGGCCTGCTTTACACCCTTAAAAACCAGAGTAACGTACACAAGCTAGTGCTGACGGGAAGTTCAGGGCTGTTTGAAAATTCCATGGGCGGGTCTTTCCCAAAGCGCGGAAGCTACGATTATATCAAGGAACGCGTGGCCTATACCTTTTACAATCCGGAAGTTGCAACAAAAGACCTCGTGGATGAAGTTTTTGAAACGACGTCCAGCATTCCCAAATGCATGAGTATTGTAGGCATCGCCAAATCCGCGCAGCGGCATAACCTTGCCAAAGACCTGCATGAGATAAATGTTCCTACGCTGCTCGTCTGGGGCCTGAATGATACCATAACGCCACCACATGTCGGTTACGAATTCAATCGTCTGATTGCCGGCTCGGAGTTATATTTTATCGATAAATGCTCGCATGCGCCTATGATGGAACATCCGCGTGAATTTAATGTTATACTTGAGCGTTTTCTTGAAAAGCATATTTCCGTTCAGGTTTTGTAAACTTAAGAAAACAAAATCCGCTTACTCTGAATGAAATTTCTTTTGATACGAAAGTTGACACATATATAGTTTTTTTATAGCTTCGAAAAAAGACATTCCGCTATGCTTGCAGCAACACTGATCAATCCTATGATTCCCGTCCTTAAACTTACCGATCCGGTAAGTATGGCACTGGACTGGATGGACGAATTCAGTGTGAAGCAGCTGGTTGTTGCAGATTCAGGCGTTTATCAGGGAATTGTTTCGGAAGATATTCTTTACGACGTTGCCGACAGTTCTGATTCCCTTTCCAAAATCATTATTCAGCACAAGGATATTTTTGCATCTGAAGACCAGCATCCTTATGAACTTTTACGGCTTGTCAACCAGTTTGGACTGTTAATTATCCCGGTTCTTTATGAAGACCGTACTTTCGCAGGCAGCATTCTTGTCAATGATCTGGTTGAACACTTTGTCAATGAATTGGGTGTGCAGGAAAAAGGGGCTGTAATCGTGCTGAAAATTGCTGAACGAAGCTATTCTCTTTCGGAAATCAGCCGGCTTATCGAATCCAACGGTACTAAAATCCTCAGCAGTTACTATTCGTCGGGAGAAACCTATAATCCTGCCAACGAAGCCCGGCTTACCCTGAAACTCAACCGCACGCACATTACGCCGGTTATTGCCACGCTGGAACGCTTTGGTTACGAGATTGAAGAAGCCCATGCCAATGATCCGATCGAGAGTGTGGATCAGGAGCGGCTGGATATGCTTTTGAGATATCTTGCAACCTGATTCTTCGCTTCTGTAAATGCCGCTGCCTTTGAATCGGCATATTTGTCACGTATCTTTCGGAAGAATCAAGATGATCTACTTTTTCTTCCATGAAAATAGCAATTCACGGACGTAACTTTAATGAGTCCGCCCGCCCGTTTATTGAAAACATGTTCAATGAACTGTCCCGACGGAATGTTGAAGTTCAGCTCTCCAAACCATTTCGTGCGTTTCTGGATCAGATCGGAATTCCGCATTACTCGGAACTGGTTTATGACAAGCCCGCAGAACTTTTCCAGGCAGACGAGGTAATCAGTATGGGCGGCGACGGAACTTTGCTGGAAACCGTTTCCCATATCGGAAAAAGACAGATTCCTGTTATTGGTATTAATGTAGGACGGCTTGGATTTCTGGCTACTGTTTCTCCGGAACGCATTTCGGACCTCATCAATTCACTGGAAAATGATCAGTACCGGATTGACGAAAGAACACTGGTCACACTGGAATCCAATACGGATGTTTTTGACGGCCTGAATTTCGGCCTGAATGATTTCACGATCACAAAGACAGACACTTCTTCCATGATTACCGTCCATACGTATCTGAACGACGAATTTCTGAATTCCTACTGGGCCGACGGATTGATTGTTTCCACACCGACCGGATCGACAGGATATTCGCTGAGCTGCGGCGGCCCGGTTCTTGTTCCGCATTCCCAAAATTTCATTATTACCCCGATCAGCCCGCATAATCTTAACGTAAGGCCGCTGGTCGTTGAAGATACGGCCGTGATCAAGCTGGAAGTAAAGAGCAGAAGCAACAATTTCCTGATTTCTCTCGATGCGCGGTCGCTTATCGTCGATGAAAACACACAGCTCACAATCCGGAAAGCAGATTTTACAGCCAGACTGATCAAAATGTTTGATGACAGCTTTCTGAATACCTTGCGCAGTAAACTTTCATGGGGCCTGGACATGCGCAATTAAATACATCCGGTAAATAGCAAATCAATGCAGCTGATCCTTCACACCTTCAACCTGGAACTTAAACATACGTTCACCATTGCACATGATTCCCGGGATGTGCAGCCCACATTGATTGCAGAGCTTACGGACGGCGAATACAGCGGCTACGGCGAGGCTACCTCTAATCCATACTACGGCATTACGATTGGCAATATGGTTCAAGCACTGGAAAATGTCAGAGACATTGTTGAAAGGGGATCGTATGCAAGTGCCGAAGAATTGTGGGATAAAGTGCATCCAATGCTTCAATCCAATTCCTTTGCACAATGTGCACTGGATGAAGCTGCACATGACTATTTTGCCAAAAAGAAAGGTCAGAAGCTATATCAAAGCTGGGGATTGTCCATTGAAAATAATGTGCTCACAAACTTTACAATTGGCATTGATACTGTCGAAAAGATGGTTTCCAAGATGAAAGAGCTTCCATGGCCTGTTTATAAAATCAAATTAGGCACCAACGAAGATCTTCGTATAGTGAAAGAATTGCGGCAGCATACTGATGCACTGTTTCGTGTAGATGCCAATTGTGCATGGACAGCGGAGCAAACCATTCAGATTGCCCCTGAACTGAAAAAGCTGGATGTGGAATTTATCGAGCAGCCACTTGCCGCTGACGATAATGAAGGAATGAAACTGGTTTATGCCGAAAGCGCACTTCCGGTAATTGCAGACGAAAGCTGTATTGTTGAAAGTGATGTAAAAAATTGCCATGGCTTTTTTCATGGCGTCAATATAAAGCTTACCAAATGTGGCGGCCCGACTGCCGCCAGAAGAATGATTTCCGAAGCCAGAAGCCTTGAAATGAAAACCATGATCGGCTGCATGACCGAATCCAGTGTCGGAATTTCCGCCATTGCACATCTTTTGCCTTTGCTCGACTATGTTGACATGGATGGCACTTTACTGATTAAAAATGATCCGGCGTCCGGCGTTAATTTTGATTTTGGAAAAGTAATTTATGTTAGCGAAAACGGAAGCGGAGCCTGCCTGAAAAACCGAGTTCCGGCAATTTTACAGTGAGCATTTACAAAACAAATACTCTTCCCGGAAGAACTGTAATTACTGCTGCAGAAGAGAAATTTCTTTGGTTTAGCGGTACGGATTATCTAGGAATGGGCCATAACGAAGCATTTCGTACATTCCTGAAAGATGGTCTGGAAAATTATGGAAACCATTTTGGAAGTTCACGCAACAACACGCTCCAATTAAATGTTTACGATGAAGCAGAAGGACTGTTTGCTGCATTTACAGGATCTCCTTCTGCATTGATTGTTTCTTCGGGAATGTGGGCCGGACAACTGGTTATGAAAGAAATAGAAAATCTGGTTCATAGCAGGTCAGAAACGGAACGGATCAAATATCATTATGCGCCGCGTGTACATCCGGCTTTGTGGGGTAATTATTTTAAGCCTGAAACTGCAAGCTGGAAAAATTGGGCTTATGACGTTGTGCAGGAAATCAATAACAGCACTACAAGAACAGCACATGTAATTTGTACGGATGCAACAGGCTCGCCCATGGTCGAGGAATTTGATTTTTCCATTTTTAACGTACTTCCTCCTTCACAAAATACATGGCTGATTGTCGATGAATCGCATGCACTTGGAATTACCGGAGATGACGGACGCGGCTTCTGGAAAAGTCTGGACCGTATTTCAGGTATTAATAAAATTATTCTTTCTTCATTAAACAAAGCATTGGGCATTCCGGGCGGAGTCATTCTGAGCAATAAGCTTACAATCAATCAATTGCGGCGTTCTCCGTGGTTTGCAGGTGCCTCTCCGCCTGCTCCGGCTTACATGCATGCTTTGAAAATGATGCTGAATACATTGCTTTATGCAAAGCTTCATTCCGATTTAATCCAGAATATCAGGTACTTTGAACAAAAACTTTCTGCAGGCAAGTTGTTTGAAAGCATTCACAATTATCCTGTTTTTTGCAGCAAGAACCTCGCTTTGTTTGATCATTTGCTCGAAAATAAAATAATGGCAAGCTGCTTTTCTTACCCGATGCCGACCGATGCACCTGTAACACGCATAGTTATAAGCGCCCTGCACCAAAAAGAAGACCTCGACAAATTAGCCGAGGTCTGTAAATTGTTCATTAGTCTGGGTTAATTGTTACAGTTCTGTATTTCCAAGTTTGGCAAGCCGTTGTTCTTCCCTGAGCTTTTCTCTTTCCACTTTTGCAGAAACCAGAATACTGACTTCAAAGAGCAGGAAAAGCGGAATGGCAACAAGAATCTGGCTGTAAATATCAGGCGAAGGCGTAATAACAGCCGCTACGATCAGAATGACGATCATTGAATGCTTTCTGTATTCCCGCATAAATGCCGGAGTCAACACGCCTACTTTTGAAAGTACAAACACGACTACGGGCAACTGAAATGCAATGCCGCATGCCAGTGTAAGCGTAGCAACAAGGGATATGTAAGATGCCAGGCTGAACTCGTTGATAATGGATTCATCCAGCGTGTAATTAGCTAAAAAGTTCATCGCCAGAGGCGTAACGATAAAGTATCCGAAAAATACCCCTGAAAAGAAAAGGAACGTTACATAAAATACAGCTCCGCTTGCAGACTTTCTTTCAGCTGGTCTAAGTCCTGGCTTGATAAACCGCCATACTTCCCAGAAAGCATACGGAAAAGCAAAAACGAGCCCGGCAATTACAGAAGAAGTCATACTCATTGTAAACTGGTCCCCTACGCCAATGGCCTGCAACTTGAAATTAAGCGCTTTTATACAAAGTTCATCGTAACCTACTTTATCTGCCAGCTTGCAAAGCATTCTGTAAGTCCAGAAATCCGGCTTTGCAGGAGCAATAATGACGTAATGATAAATTTCTTTAATATAAATAAAGGACAGAATTGCAAATACCAGTATGGAGCCTGCTGCGCGGATAACGTGCCATCTTAACTCTTCCAGATGCCCGATAAATGACATCTCTTTTCCTTCATCTTCTTCGTTATCAAATTCCTGATCCAAGGACATATTATTAATAATTACTGAAACTCAATCTACGTAAAAAAGTAAAAACAGGATCATTCCCTGTTTGTCAATGGCCGAATTTACTTAAAAAACCCGTCGAAATGATCCGGCGGGTTTTTTTAAATTGGTTTATATCTGATCAGTCCATCACAAACGGATAATCGTTCTCCACATACACATCGGTGTAAGCTTCTTTGGGATCCGGAAATTCGGATTCCTCGGCAAACTGAACAGATTCAGCAACGATATCCTTTACTTTCTTATCAATGTTTTCCAGTTCTTCTTCCGTCGCCAGATTATTGGAAAGGATTACAGCACGGATCTGCTCGATCGGGTCGCGGTGCTTGTATTCTTCCACTTCTTCCTTTGAACGGTATTTCTGCGGATCCGACATGGAATGTCCGCGATAACGGTACGTACGGAATTCAAGGAATGTAGGACCTTCTCCGTTGCGTGCACGTTCGGCAGCGCGGGAAACAGCTTCGTGAATTGCTTCCACACTCATGCCGTCCACAGGTTCGGAAGGAATATCATAAGCTTCGCCCATGGTGTAAAGCTCGGTAACATTGGAAGTCCTTGCAACCGAAGTTCCCATGGCGTAACCGTTATTTTCCACAACAAAAATCACAGGAAGTTTCCAGGTCATGGCCATGTTCAATGCTTCGTGAAAAGCACCCTGGCGAATGGCTCCGTCGCCAAAATAACAAATACAAAGATTTCCTGTCTTGTTATATTTCTCAGCAAATGCAATTCCGGCGCCCAATGGAATTTGTGCGCCTACGATTCCATGTCCTCCGACAAAGTTATTCTCTTTATCAAAAATGTGCATGGAACCGCCTTTTCCTTTGGTTGTTCCTGTTTTCTTGCCGTAAAGTTCAGCCATAATCGCTTTCGGATCGGTACCCAGCGCAAGCGGAATGCCGTGATCACGATAAGCCGTTATATACTTGTCACCTTTCTTTAAAGCTGAAACCGCTCCTGATGAGCAGGCTTCCTGCCCGATATACAAGTGGCAAAAACCCCGGATTTTCTGTTGGCCGTAAAGCTGGCCGGATTTTTCTTCAAAACGTCGTTGTAAAAGCATACTTTCGAACCAGAACATATATTGTTCCTTCGGATGCTGCAACTTTTGAGGCGCTGATGCTTCCATATTTTCAGTAACGGTGGCCATGTATTTGGTTCTCGTTTATAAAGACAGAACTTTGTCTTAAAGTTAGTGGTTTGAACAGAGTCTGTTTTTTGCCGTACTCACGCAAATGATTTGCGAAAATAAGCATAAACTAAATAACAAAGAAGTTCATGTGGTTAGAAAAGCTTCACCTTACATACTTTAAAAGCTATGAAGAGAAAGCCTTTACCTTCGGGGAACGTGTAAATTGCCTCATCGGTGAGAACGGAAGCGGTAAAACCAACCTGCTGGATGCCATTTACTTTCTTACACTTACCAAAAGCGCCTTTCACAATCAGGATGCGCTGGGCATCCGGCATGCCAATGATTTTTTTGTGCTGGACGGAATATTCCATGAATCCGGCAAAAACATCCAGATCACATGCAGCTTTCAGCGCGGCCAGCGCAAGGTTTTTATGGCCGACAAGAAGAACTATGAAAGACTGAGCGATCATATCGGCCTTTTTCCGCTTGTACTGATCGAACCCAATGATACGGATCTGATCCGGGACGGAAGCGAGGAACGGAGACGGTTTTTCGACGGTGTTCTGGCGCAGGCTGCGCCCGGCTACCTCAGCGACTTTTTACATTACAACAAAATCCTTTCGCAGCGCAACGGACTGCTGAAACTGTTTGCGGAACGCAATTACCTTGACGAAGATCTGCTGGAAACCTATAACGAGCCGCTCATTATATTATCTCAGCGTATTTACGAACACCGGAGTGAATTCATGAAGCGGTTTGTACCTATTTTCTATAAATATTATGAATTCCTGAGCAGCGGAAACGAGCAGGTCGATGTCATTTACGAAAGTGAAGTGGCTGATCCGAACTTTCCGGCCGGGTTCCGCAAAAACCGGAGCAAAGATCTTCATGCGCAGCGTACAGGCAAGGGCGTTCACAAGGATGAGTATATTTTTGAAATAGACGGCGTTACGTTGAGAAAATTTGGTTCGCAGGGACAGCAGAAATCGTTTCTGATTGCGCTGAAACTTGCCCAGTTTGAACTTTTGAAAGAAGAAAAGGAAAAAACGCCGATACTGCTTCTGGACGATATTTTTGACAAACTCGACGACCGCCGCATACACAAGCTGATCGAACTGATTGATACGGGCTTTCTAGGACAGGTTTTCATTACAGACGCACGCCCGGAACGTTCACAACGGATTCTGGAAAATGTAAAAGCCGATGTCCGCTTTTTTGAGATTAAGAAAGTGGTGTAAAAAGTCCGGATTTGGTCTAAGTGAAACGTTTGCAATCCAGAACGTTAAGCACAACCTCGGAATTATCGATTACAGTGTAAAAAAGAATATGATGTTTACCAACTGTCAGTTTCCTCACAGAAGACAATATTGAACGTTGCATGCCTATAAAAGGAAACATTTCCAGCTTGCCTAAACTTGACTGTAGTTCGTCAGTGAATCTTTCAGCAACTGTCTCTCCCAAGATATCATAAATGTAGGAGACCATTTCATGATAATTATCCTTGGCAATCTCTGTCCATTTTATTTTGTAAACCACTTTTTGGTCTCTTTTATGATTTCTTCATTGGACAGTAACTTATTTTGTCCAGCCTGAATCAGAGACTCGTTTAAAGATTTTAGTAATTCGGGGGAAGCAGTATCGATATGATTTGAATGCTGCTGCTAAATAAATACACGGATTGAAGACAGCAGATCCTCCATCCATGCAGCGTCCATTTCATTCACAAGACGGATTACTTCCGATTTTAATTCGACTGATGACATCTTTGAAATAATTGTTTGAACACTTAACAAATTTAAAAAAATAAGAGAAAGCTGCACAGAGAATGTGCAGCTTTGCATACAGTCTAAACGAACCTGCTGTTTACTTCTTTTGCATCCGCGACAAACTCTTTTACTCTTTGTTCATCCTCTTTTTTGCAGATCAGCAGAACGCCGTCATATTCGGCTACGATAAAACCGTCGAGGCCATTGATGACAACCAGCTTATCCTTCGGTGTTTTGATAATGGAATTAGCTGTATCGTAAAGGATTACATTGCCGTCAGTAACGTTCATATGCTCATCTTTTTCCGATACTTCATAAAGCGATTTCCATGTTCCGAGGTCCGACCAGCCGAAATTGCTTAAAACCACATGCACATTATCCGCTTTTTCCATAATGCCGTTATCAATGGAAATGCTGCCGCAATGCTGGTATGCGCGCTGAACAAACATATCTTCCGTTTCCAGGTAATAATGCGTGTTGCCTTCTTCAAATATTTCCGCAGTATATGGCTGAAATCTCTTCAGTGCCTTTTTGAATGCATTTATATTCCAGACAAATATGCCCGCATTCCATACGAAATCCCCGCTGTCCAGAAACTGCATGGCCAGTTCCAGATGCGGCTTTTCGGTAAATGACTTTACTTTTTTTACGGTCAGCTTGTCGGGAATGTACTGAATGTAGCCGTAACCCGTATCGGGCCGGCTTGGCTGAATGCCCAGCGTCACCAGAATATCCTCGTTCCGCGTTGCGCCCAAAGCCACTTTGATCGTATCCCGGAAAACGTCCTCTTTCAGAATAATATGATCAGCAGGAGCTACAACAACGTTGGCGTTGGGGTTTCTGGATGCGATTTTATAGCAGGCATAAGCAATGCAGGGTGCTGTGTTCCTGCGGTTCGGTTCCAGCAATATCTGTTTGTCATTCAGGAACGGAACCTGTTCCTTTACAATATCTCTATATTCCAGACTTGTAACGATGTATATGTTTTCTACCGGACAAACACCGTGAAATCTCTCAACAGTTTGCTGTAAAAGCGTTTTCCCCGTTCCCAATACATCATGAAACTGCTTTGGAAAATGGGTCCTGCTGAAAGGCCAGAATCTTGTGCCGACTCCGCCGGCCATAATGATAACAAAGGTATCCTGCATTGTGAAAGGCAATTTATATTCAAACTATAAAATCTGTTCAAATCTAAGGATAAAGAGCCACTTATGCCCGGTTCAAACCGCTTGTTGCAAGCAGGGAATGAGCCTGCGGAAAGCTGCAAAGCATAAGGATCTATCTTTTAAAATACTTATACTAAGCGGAATGCACAAGCTGACATCCATAAAACAGACGCGTTAAATAAGTAATATTTCAAGAAAAAATAGAATATAAAATTTAATATTTAATCTTTATAACTTTATACAATATTGCTAAAATCTTTCCTCATAATTCTATGAAATACACTTCTACTATTATAAGAATCTGTCTGTCGGTCTTGCTTGTTGTTGCCGGTAACCGGGCATTTTCCCAGATTGTAATCGAAGGAAACGTAACGGAATCCGTCACGGGCGAGCCGCTTGCAGGCGTAAGTCTGCAGGTGAAGGGAAAAGTAGCCGGAACCATAACGGACAATAAAGGAAAATTCAGCCTGAGCACCACTTCGGAGCCGCCGTTTGTCATTGCCGTTTCGTCAGTCGGGTTTCAGACGCAGGAAATCCAGATTACAGGCGGATTGTCGAACCTAAGTATAAAGCTGGTTGAACAGGCCGTTTTGGGAAAAGAACTGGTCGTTTCCGCATCCAGAATCGAAGAAAGCGTTATGAAATCGCCTGTCGCCATTGAAAAGATGGACATCAGAGGAATCCGGGAAACGGCTTCGCCCAATTTTTACGATGCACTCGCCAACCTGAAAGGCATCGACTTTGCAACGCAGGGTGTTTTGTTCAAATCGGTCAACATGCGCGGATTCGGAAGTACCGGAAATACACGTACCGTACAAATGATCGACGGAATGGATAATCAGGCGCCCGGGCTGAATTTTGCACTGGACAATATGATCGGGATGTCGGAACTGGACGTTGAGAGCGTGGAAGTACTGCCCGGCGCAGCTTCGGCACTTTACGGCCCGAATGCCATCAACGGCCTGATCCTGATGAACAGCAAGAGTCCGTTTTTGTATCAGGGATTAAGTGCGAACGTAAAAAGCGGCGTTATGCATGAATCCAGCCGCTCCAAGGCAACTACGCCATTTGTGGAAGGTACAATCCGTTATGCCAAAGCATTCAATAATAAGCTTGCGTTCAAGGCAAATCTGTCTTATGTAACAGCAAAAGACTGGGAAGCAAACAATTATACCAATCTCAACGTTGGCGGAAACGGCGACCCGAACCGCGGCGCAGGAACAGACCTTGATTATGACGGGGTAAATATTTACGGCGATGAAATCCAGACAAACATCAATTCCGTGGCAAGAACACTGGCTGCAAACGGGATCATTCCGCAGCAGGCCGTAGGGCTGGTTCCGAGTACGTTCGTAAGCCGTACAGGTTACAGAGAAAAAGACCTTGTGGATTACAACACGAAAAGTTTAAAGGCCAATGCGGCCGTTCATTACCGGATCAATGAAAAAGTTGAAGCGGTTGCACAAGTAAACTACGGCTACGGAACGACCGTTTATACCGGCACAGGGCGTTATTCGCTAAGGAATTTCAATTTAACACAAGCCAAGCTTGAACTGCGCGGCGATAATTTCACGCTGCGTGCCTACACAACGCAGGAACGTTCCGGAAAATCGTATTTGTCCGGCCTTGCAGCCGTTTCCATGCTCAACGAGGCTAAACCCAACAGTACATGGTTTGGACAATATGTGGGCGCATTTGCAACGGCGCGGGGTTCCGGCGTTCCGGAAGCAGAAGCGCACATTGCCGCCCGCCAGTTTGCGGATAAAGACATGCCGATGCCGGGCACTGCTGCATTCAACGATTTGCTGAACAAATACCGGAACACAGCCATCGTCAACGGCGGCGGAGGCTTTGCGGATAAAACCAACCTTTATCATATAGAAGGTTTTTACAATTTCAAAAATGAAGTCCGGTTTGTTGAACTGCTTGCAGGCGCCAATTACAGGTTGTATCAGCTGCGTTCGGCGGGAACTTTGTTTGCCGATACAAAAGAAGGAAGGGACGGCGTTATCCCGATTAATGAATATGGTGCTTTTGTTCAGGCAGGAAAAAACCTGCTTTCCAATCACCTGAAACTGACCGGATCTGTCAGGTATGATAAAAACGAAAACTTTGACGGACAGTTTACACCGCGTATTTCAGCCGTAACATCTTTCGGCGAGCACAATATCCGCTTGTCTTATCAGACCGGTTTTCGCATTCCGACTACACAAAATCAATATATTGACCTGAAAACGCCGGCCGGAACGCTGATCGGCGGCCTTCCTGAATTTGATGAACGTTATAATCTTTCCAAAGGGATTTTAAGACAGAATCTATCCGAAGAATCCATCCGAAATGCCATAGCAAGCGATCCTTCTATTCTGGAAAGTGCAACGAATTATGCCAAAGCAGCCGTTACACAGCAGGCCACGGTTGCCATTACGCAGGCAGTTACCGCGCAGGTTACACAAGCAGTAAACCAGGCTGTTGCAGCCGGCCAAATCCCGAACCAGCCTGCAGCGATCCAGGCCGCCATTACTGCCGGTGTAAACCAGAACCTTCCCGGCGTTCTGGCCTCGCAGCTTCCGGGTATTCTGGCGGCTCAGGTTCCCGGCCTTGTTCCCGATCTTGCCAAGGCGTATGCACTGGAAAAGATGCCCAAATACAAAGCGACCAAGTTAAAACCGGAACGGATTGCTTCTTACGAAATCGGTTATAAAGGCGTAATTGCCAAAAAGCTGTTTGTGGATGCTTATTATTATGTGAGTAAATACAGAAATTTTCTGGGCGGTTCGGTGATTGTAGTGCCCACCGCAGCTGCGGCGCCGGGATTGCCTGTAGAATCCGGAATCGGCGTGGGCAGTTACAATGCCTATTCCAGAACGGTGAACACATCGGAAACAATCACCACGCGCGGGTTTGCGCTCGGACTGAACTACGCATTTCCAAGAGGTTTTAACGCAGGCGGCAATGTTGCAAACAACGAACTGACGGATTTCAAACCTTCCGCAGAAGTGCAATATTCACAGTTCAACACGCCTAAATACCGTTATAACCTGAATTTCGGAAAAAGGATTACAAGTACGGGCTCTTTCGGGTTTAATGTTGCCTATCGTTATCAGCAGGCATTTCTTTGGGAATCAAGCTTTATGGTGCCGACCTCAACGGACGCGCCGTTATTTTCAAACACAATGGTTCCGGCAATAAGCAATCTGGATGCACAGGTGAGTTTGAAAGTTTCGTCCATCAAATCCATTCTGAAAATTGGCGGGACGAACCTTTTCGGAAAATCGTACTTTCAGGCATACGGAAGCGCCCATGTCGGTTCAACGTATTATGTTTCCATTACGTTTGATGAACTGCTGAACTAGAGATTTTATTTTTCACCGTAAGCCAGGTCGCCGGCATCGCCGAGGCCCGGCACGATGTAATATTGTTCGTTCAGTTTCTGATCCACGGCGCCCAGCCATAAACGGCAGTGCGGAATTCTTTTCTGGAGAAACTCCACGCCTTCGGGACTGGCGATAACGGATGCAATATGTGTTTGAGAAGGAATCCCGAAACGCAGCAGCGCATGATATACTTTTTCCAGCGAACGGCCGGTTGCCAGCATCGGATCGATAAGGATCAGTATTTTTCCTGTCAGGTCCGGGCTGGTGATGTAATCCATTTCTACTTCAAATTCATCTTCATCATTGATATGATGGCCGCGGTAGGCGCCAATAAAAGCATTGTCTGCTTTGTCAAAGAGATTCAGAAAACCCTGATGCAGAGGAAGTCCGGCACGTAAAATCGTAGCAAGAACCACGGGCTGCAATAAAGACCTTGAAGAAGCCTGCCCCAAAGGGGTTGCAACTCTTTCTGTTTTAAAGGTAAGTGTCTTGGAAAGTTCATAAGCCAGCAACTCTCCTATCCGCTCCATGTTCCTCCGGAACCGCATCCGGTCATTCTGACAATTCACATCACGCAATTCAGCCAGATAATGGTCGGCGATAGAAGGTTTCTGGGTAAGTAAAAACATAGGGATGACAGTATTTTAAACTACTTCATGCAAGATAATACAAATTCATTGACGTAATTTGGAACAGTGATTCGAAAAATTTCGGGCAAATGCCTGAGTTATGTGTCCAGTAGAAATTTTTTGCCTATGTATCAAGGAATTATCCGTCTTTCCCAAATACTGTTGATAACACTGACATCCTTGTCGTACGTACATGCGCAAAGCTCTTTTATTCCGCTTAATGATGATTATTACCATTTGATTGACCGGCTGGAGATCAAACGCGGCAAGCTGACCGAAGGTTTTCACTCCAATGTAAAACCTTTTGAAAGAAAAGCAGTTGTCGCATTAACCGACTCCATTCTTAAGGAAGGTACGGTTGATCTCACCAAACGGGACTGGGAAACAATTGATTATCTTAGAGAGGACAGCTGGGAATGGGCCGATAACATGGTTGCTACCGACTCGCTGCAATACAGCCGTCTTGGAAGGCTGGGCTGGTTCAAATCGCCGCCTCCCGGAGAAAAAAGGAAATTTTTTGAACATCCGGCAGACCTGTACAGCATTCACAACAAGGACTTTGACCTTCATTTCAATTTTACAACGACCAACTTCATCGGTCAGGATCAGAATCCGGACAGTACTTCCAACTTGTGGTTTACAGGCAGAGGTGTCGAAATCAGGGGAATGATCAATGAAAAACTGGGATTTTACACGTACGTAGCCGATAATCAGGGCCGCTTTCCGGCATATGTAAATGATTTCAAGCCGCAGTACAGCTTTCCCGGCGAAGGACTTGCCAAGGTAACGAGGAACAATGGCGTCGATTTTTTATCTGCACGCGGTTACATCACATTTCGTCCGCTAAGAAGTGTGAACGTCCGTTTTGGCCATGACTATAATGTATTCGGCAGCGGATACCGTTCGATGATTTTATCCAATAACAGCAGCCCGTACTTGTTTTTAAGACTGGATACGCAGCTTGGACGGTTTCATTATACAAATCTCTGGACAAGCATGATCAATTCGGATGATCAGTCGTGGAAGGAAGGATTAAGAGGCAAAAAATTTGCGGCAATTCACCATCTAAGCGTAAATCTCGGCGATCGCGTCAACATCGGCGTTTTTGAGGCGGAAGTTTTCAACCGTGATTCGGTCGGCGGCGGTTATGACCTGAATTATCTCAATCCGATCATTTTTTACAGATATGTGGAATCCTACATCGGAAGTCAGGACAATGCCATTCTGGGCTTTGATTTTCGCTGGCTGATCGGTAAAAAAGCTTCGCTTTACAGTCAGTTCGTTCTGGACGAATTTCTTACCAAATTTCTTTTTAACGGAAGTAAATCCTGGACCAACAAATACAGTCTTCAGGTAGGAGCCAAATATGTGGATGCATTCGGAATTCCCAATTTGGACCTGCAGGCGGAGTATAACATGGCGCGGCCTTATACTTACTCGCACAAAGACGGCGGAAGAAACTACATGCATTACGGACAGGCACTCGCGCATCCGCTCGGCGCCAACTTTAAGGAATATATTGGCATTCTGCGTTATAAATTATCTGCACGCCTTTCTGCTTACGGAACCGTGATGTATGCAGAAAAAGGAAATGATCCTTTCGGCAGCAATAGCAATTTCGGCGGAAATATTGCAAAGAGCTACGAAACACGCTATGGCGACCTGAATCAGAAAATTCTTCAGGGAATCAAGGCTACGACTACTTATACCGACTTGCGGCTCAGCTTTTCTCTGGCACACAATTTATTTCTCGACGGACGTTATCTGATGAGAAAAGTCAAATCCGCAGAAACAAGGACTTCAGCCGATGCCAACGTGTTCTCTTTTGCCATCAGATACAACATGGCATACAGGCAGCAAACTTTTTGAATTTACTTTTTTATTATGGAAACTAACCCGCACGAACTCCGCGATCTGATCCGGCTTGCACTGCTGGAAGACATCGGCGATGGCGATCATTCTTCCCTTTCCTCCGTACCCGAAAATGCAAAGAACCGCGCAAAATTACTTGTCAAGCAGGACGGGATTCTGGCCGGTGTGGATGTCGCATTGATTATTCTGGAAGAAACAGCAGCTTACTATAATGATCCGCCGCTTGCAATAGATGTGTTACTTTCTGACGGAACTTCCGTCAAAAGCGGAGATATCGTATTTACGGTAGCTGGAAATGCAAGGCTGATACTGAAAGCTGAGCGCCTGGTGCTGAACATGATGCAGCGTATGAGCGGGATTGCCACTTATACAAATCAGATGCTGAAACTGATCGGCGATTTGCCTGTCAAGTTGCTGGATACCCGTAAAACCACGCCCAATTTCAGGCTTTTTGAAAAAAAGGCAGTGAAAATAGGCGGAGCGGTCAATCACCGAATGGGCCTTTATGATATGATTATGCTGAAAGATAATCATGTGGATTATGCCGGCGGCATTGAAGCAGCCATTACGAATGCCAGAAAATACCTTGAAAGAACCGGGAAAAACCTGAAGATAGAAATCGAGACCCGGAACCTGAACGAAGTGGACGAAGTACTGCGGATCGGACAAGTGGATATCATCATGCTGGATAATTTTTCCATTGAAGATATGCGCGAGGCGGTGAAACGGATCGGCGGCCGCTTTGAAACGGAGGCTTCGGGAAATATTAATGAGAAAACGATCCGTGCTGTGGCAGAAACGGGTGTTACCGGCATTTCAAGCGGTGCATTGACGCATCAGGCGAGAAGTCTGGATCTGAGTTTGAAAGCCTTCTGATCTTTAACCAAAATATAGAGCGTATGCTTATATTTTATAAAAATGCATACGCTTTAAAAATATTTTGCTGTAACCCTGCATGTGCAGGATTTTACAGTCTGGTTACTTTCCTTTTTCTTGTGCCTGCACGCATGTTTGGTCAGGAGCCTCCGCGCATGGAAATGGACATTAATTCGTTTATCCAAAACCTTTTTCCGGATCCTTCCGAAGACACCGACTATTCGGACCTTTATGAATCCCTGTTTCAGCTTTACGCCAATCCGCTGGATCTGAATTCCGTAACACATGACGAGCTGGCTTCTTTATTGATCCTTTCCGATATTCAGCTGCAATCATTCTTTTTATACCGCGAGAAACTGGGGCCGTTGCTTTCGCTTTATGAACTGCAGGCCATTCCGGAATTTGACCTGGCAACCATTTACCGGCTGCTTCCGTTTGTAACCGTTCAGCCGCGCATGCTTTCCTTGCATGAATCGCTTAAAAACCCCACGCAGCATTTTCTGATGCTGCGTTCCGGAAAGTTGCTGGAAAAACAAAAAGGCTATTTACCCGCCAGTTCCGCTTCTTCTTCGCGGTATCAGGGAAAATCGTACAATGGCTATCTGAAATACCGGAATTCCCGCGCCGGATCTTACAGTTTTGGTCTGACAATGGAGAAAGATGCCGGTGAAAAACTATGGCTGTGGAACGGAAAACGCCAGATTTTCGGTAGTGATTTTACTTCATTCCATATTCAGATGATGAACCGGAGAAAATTGAAAAATCTCATCATCGGCGATTTTCAGATGCAGGCCGGGCAAGGTCTGGTCATGGCCGCCGGATTTTCGCTCGGAAAAGGTTCGGAAGTAATCAGAACAGGTTACAGAAGTACGTTGGGGTTAAAACCGTATACATCCGTGCTGGAAGCCAATTTCTTTCGCGGAATAGCAGTCACTGTTTTACCGGGAAAAAATACGGAGCTTTCTGCTTTTTATTCCTTTGTCAAACGAGATGCAACAGAGGACAACCTTCCGGACGGGCCTGACAAAATCGTTGCTTCTTCATTGCCTTTAACGGGTTATCACCGTACGCCGGCCGAGCAAAAAAAGCACAACAACCTTTCCGAGCAGAATGCAGGCATGCATTTGCTGTACAAAATGCCTTCGCAAAACGGACAGATCGGTGCGACGATGCTTTACACTTTTTACAGCATGACGATCAGGAAACGGGATGCTGCCTACAATCGTTATGAATTTACAGGAAAACGGAATCTGATTATCGGCGTACATGGTGATTATCGCTGGCAGAATTTTCATTTTTTCGGAGAAGGTGCAAGGTCGCAAAGCGGCGGGCTGGGCGCAGTCGGCGGAATGATAGCAGGTTTGGGAAAGAAACTGGATCTTACGCTTCTTGCCCGGCATTACGATAAGCATTTTCATGCATTTTACGGAAATTCGTTTGGTGAAGGTTCGCGCCCGATCAATGAAACCGGCGTATATGCCGGACTGAAATACGCTCCGAACAGACGCTGGCAGTTCAGTGCTTTCTATGACCTTTTCCGGTTTCCGTGGCTGAAATATCAGGTTGATTCTCCGTCCCGCGGACAGGATTATTACGTGCATGCACTTTGGAAGCCAAGCAAGAAATTCAATGCTTACGCGCTTTTTCATGAAAAAAGAAAACAAAAAAACCAGCCCGGAAATCATGCTTCCAAACTTCCGCTTGCGACAACTGTTCACCATACAGCCATGATCAATATTGAATATGATTTTCCGCTGCTTTTTTCATTGCGAACACGTTTGCAGAGCGGCAGTCTGAATTACATTAAAATTTCAAAGGGTTTTACGGTTTTACAGGATATCAGCTGGCATTTCCGGAAAATGGAACTGAGCGCCAGAATGGCTTATTTTCATACAGACGATTACGACAGCCGGCAATATGTTTACGAAAAAGACATGCTTTATGCATTTTCAATTCCTGCGTATTATGATACCGGAACAAGGCATTATATGATGGTCCGATACAATCTTGACAAACATTTGAAACTATGGGTACGATGGTCGCAAACAAGGTATTCGCATCTGGATAAAATCAGTTCGGGGCTCAACGAAATTGAAGGAAATAAACGAAGTGAAATAAAAATGCAGATGATGTATCAGTTTTGACCTGCTATTTTTGTTCATCTGTAAGCAATAACAAAACAGAATTTTGATTTTCCAATGCCGGACAATAAACAAGAAGTTTTAAAGAAATATTTCGGGTACGATGCCTTTCGTCCTCAGCAAGCCGATATTATTGATACGGTTATGGCGGACAAAGATTGTCTGGTGCTGATGCCGACAGGAGGCGGGAAATCCGTTTGCTTCCAGATTCCGGCTATTCTCCGGAACGGGCTTACAATTGTGATTTCGCCGCTCATTGCATTGATGAAAGATCAGGTGGAGGCGCTGAGAAGCAATGGTATCAACGCTGCTTTTCTTAATTCGTCGCTTTCTTCTTCGGAACAGGATCAGGTGATGTGGCAGGCCAAAGTTGGTGAACTGAAACTGCTTTACATTGCTCCGGAACGGCTCTTTTCAGGAAATACATTCGAGTTTTTGAAAGACTGGAATGTATCGCTGTTTGCCATTGACGAATCGCATTGCATTTCTTCCTGGGGTCATGATTTCCGTCCGGAATACCGGCAGCTTAATACCTTGAAACTGCGCTTCCCGAATGTTCCCGTTATTGCGCTTACTGCCACGGCCGACCGGGTTACGCGCCGCGACATTCTGAAACAGCTGAACATTGAAAATGCAGAAATCTTTGTCGCCAGCTTTGATCGTCCGAATCTCAGTCTGACGGTACTTCCCGGCAGAAAGCGTCTTCAGCAAATCCAGAGTTTTATCAATAAACACGATTCTCAGCCCGGAATCATTTACTGCCTCAGCCGCAAAGGAACGGAAACCGTAGCTGCAAGCTTGCAAAGTGCGGGCTTCAAAGCAGATTTTTATCATGCAGGCCTTGCTCCGGAAAAGCGGTCGCGTGTTCAGGAACAATTCCTGAAAGATGACATTCAGATTATTGTCGCAACGATTGCGTTCGGAATGGGCATTGACAAATCCAATGTGCGCTGGGTTATTCACTACAATCTGCCTTCCAACGTTGAAAGTTTTTACCAGGAAATCGGGCGTGCCGGCCGTGACGGTTCTCCTTCCGATACAGTCCTTTTTTACAGTTATCTCGATATCATTACACGTCAGGATATGATCAACAATTCAGATCAGTCTGCCGAGCAGAAAGAACTGCTGCATGCCAAGCTCAACCGGATGAAACAGTATGCAGAAGCGGATATTTGCCGCCGAAGGATTTTACTGAGCTATTTCAATGAAGCCGTTGACAAAGATTGCGGAAACTGTGATGTTTGCCAGAATCCGAGAACGCGCTTTGACGCAACGATCATTGCGCAAAAAGCATTGTCAGGCATTGCGCGCACGAACCAGAAAGTGGCCATGGGTATGCTCATCGATATTCTGAGAGGAAGCCGCAACCGCAATGTGCTGCATTATGGCTACGAACAACTTCCGACTTTCGGCGTAGGAACCGAGCTGCGTGGCGAGGAATGGGCCGAATACATCAGTCAGCTTTTGAATTCGGGCGCAATGGATATTGCTTACGACGAAGCGCATGCATTTAAACTGAATCCTGTAAGCCGGCAAATCCTGAAAGGCGAACGCAAGGTAGAGCTGGTGAAATTTATCCCGCTCGCCGAGCGCAAAGCCCGGGAAGAAGAACTTGTTCTAAAGGAAAAACCGAAACAGGAAATCATACGCGATGCACTTTTTGAACGCCTTCGTATGATGCGGAAACAAATGGCCGATGCGCTCGGCGTGCCGCCTTATGTCGTTTTCAGCGACGCCACGCTTTCCGAAATGGCACAGAAAAAGCCGGTTTCCGAAGCGCAGATGAAAGCGGTTTCCGGTATCGGTGCCGAAAAATTCAGAAGGTACGGAGAAACATTTATCAATGAAATTGTCGCTTTTGCAAAGGAAAACACCAAGCCGGGAACGCGTGTCGTAAAAGGAATGACTTACATTGAAACACTGGATTTGTACAAGGAAGGCTATTCTGTAAAAGTAATTGCCGAAAAAAGAGAACTCAATGCCGTTACAATCATTTCGCATTTGATCAAGCTGAAAGAAGACGGCCATGACATCAATTTGAAAAAACTGATCGACCATAAGGCGCTGACAACCATAACGCAGGCGGCACGTGAAATACAGGTTGGCAAAAATGATCCGCTGAAACCCTTGTTTGAGCTGCTTAATGAGCAGTTTGATTACGGTCAGATCAGGCTTGCTCTGGCTTTGTCGGAAGATGAAGACCCGTTTTAAGAACTATAAAAAGCAGAAAATTACAGAAGAAGAATCCTTATCATAAATTAAATCAATTGCTATGTCGAGAAAGAATATACTTTCGGGATCTCCGTGGGAAGATAAAATGGGTTATTGCCGCGCCGTCCGGATCGGGAATGTTATTGAAGTGGCCGGAACCGTGGCCATTGTGGATGGTGAAAAAGTGAAAGCAAACGATGCTTATGCACAAACCGACAATATCATTGAAAGAATTGCAAAAGTGCTGGAAGAAGCCGGAGCCAGTCTGAACGATGTCATCCGGACACGTATATTTACAACGGACATCATTTATTTTGACGATATAGCAAGAGCGCACGGTGCGTATTTCAAAGATATAAAACCGGCAACGGGAATTTACGAGATCAGTAAACTGGTTGCTCCGGATTATCTGGTGGAAATTGAATTTACTGCTATAATTCAATAAGATAAAAGAATAGTCAAAAATGGCCTTAATGATGATTTAAGGCCATTTTGGCAGTCCGGATTAATTTATCTGCATTCCAACCAATTGGCTTGAAAATTGCTCTTTGTTCAGTAGTTGTCTGAATTGGAATTGAAAACAAAGACACCTTTTATGAAAAACCGACAAACATTAATTATATCATCTGTTCTGCTGGCTCTTTGCGTGTTTGAGAAAAATGCAAGCGATAAAGCTTCCAAAATTGAAAATGCAAAGAATATGTTCAACACTACATTAGAAAATTACAATAATAGGATTATATCCGATAAAACTGCTCCTGAAATCAATGAAAATGAAGCTGTTGAAAAACCGGATTACCAAAGGTATGCGATGCTTCAGTCTAATTCTGCCGACAGTACCTCCGGGTCAAAACTCCAGTCAAAGCTTTAAGCCGTGATTTGCTGAATATTTCACCAGAAAGTGAAATTCTGGGTAATTGGGTGAACAATGGTTTAAATCAGCTAAAAAGACCCATTATATCTTCCTGACTTAATTTTTTGATAAACCCGGATTCACCTCCGACGAGATCTTCGGCAAGATCCTGTTTGCGTTGCTGAAGCAAAAGAATCTTTTCTTCAATGGTATCCTTGCAGATCATTTTATATGCAAACACCTTTCGCGTTTGTCCGATGCGATGCGTGCGGTCAATCGCCTGCCTTTCCACGGCAGGGTTCCACCAAGGGTCTACAAGGTAAACATAATCCGCTTCCGTAAGATTGAGCCCGACACCGCCGGCTTTCAGGCTCATCAGAAATACCCTGCATGTCTGGTCATTCTGAAAACGGTTTACCCGTCCGGCTCTGTCAACGGTTTGCCCGTCCAGATATTCGTACGGAATGTTTATTTTCTCCAGATGCTTGCGGATCAGATCCAGCATTCCCAGAAACTGGCTAAATATCAGGATCTTGTGATTGGACGCATTTTCCTCTATTTCCCTTGTGATTTCTTCCAGCTTGGCCGATTCGTTTCCATAATCTTCATCGCCTGACAAAATGGATGGAGAATCACAAATCTGGCGAAGCTTAAGCAATGCTTCCAAAATAAGAAAGCTGCTTTTGTTCAGACCTTCGGTAGCCAGTTTTTCTGCAATTTCAAGCCGGTATCTTTCGCGGAAAGTGTCATAAACCTTGCGCTGCTTGTTACCCATTTCGCAGAACAGGATCGTTTCGGTTTTATCCGGCAAATCCGTAGCGACTTCTTCCTTTGTCCGCTTCAGCATGAAAGGATAAACAAGTTTCCTCAGTTCAGCAGCCTTGTCTTTGTCCTGATATTTGTCAATCGGTGTTGCATATTCAGCTCTGAAAAAATCCGCATGGCCGAGCATGCCCGGGTTCAGGAATTCAAATTGGGAATACAGATCAAAAGTGTTGTTCTCAACCGGCGTTCCCGTCATCGTCAGACGGTTTTTCGCATGCAGTAACCGCGATGCTTTGGAAGTCAGTGAATCTGGATTTTTTATGGCCTGCGCTTCATCCAGAACAATGTAGTTGAAATCAAATTTCCGCAGCAGTTCCACATCGCTGCGCATGGTTCCGTATGTCGTAAGAATGATATCGTAATCTCTGAAAAAAGCAATGTCTTTGCGGCGCGTCATGCCGCGGTGTACGTATAATTTCAGGTCTGGAGTAAACTTTGCAGCTTCTGCCTGCCAGTTGAAAATCAGCGTTGTAGGAACTACGACCAAGTTCGTATATTCCGGATTCAGGTTTTTCTGCTGTTGAAGAAATGTCAGCATCTGCAGCGTTTTTCCAAGACCCATATCATCGGCAAGGCAGCCGCCCCAGCCAAATTCATCCAGAAAATGAATCCATTTATATCCTTCTTCCTGATACTGTCTTAATGTCGCATTGACATTTTCCGGAAGCGAAACATTCGGAATTTGCTTGAAATTGAGCAGCTTTTGCTTTTTCTCCCATAATTCCCGGAAAACTTCTTCATTGTCTATTTCCGATACAAGTTCGTCAATCAGGGAAAAATGGATTTTCGACAAATGAATCTGTTCTCCTTCTACCCTTCCGAACTGTAACAGCGGTTCCAGTTTGCTGATCCATTCTTCGGGCAGTACGCCCAGAGAGCCGTCTTGAAGCTGAACGTAATTCTGTTTTTTAAGCAAAGCTTTTTTAGCGTCGGCCAATGTAACCTTCTGATCGCCAAAGCTGATTTCCACCTGCATGTCAAACCAGTCGATTCCTGAAGAAGCCGTAACTTTCACCGTTCCGCGGTTTGGATTGAAGCGCATTTTCTTCAGGTCCTTGAAACCTAAAAGTTCATACTTCTTTTTCCCGACTGCTTCCACAAAGCTGAATAGCCAGCCTTCTTTCATGACATGATCCAGCGGAACATAGAAAAACGGTTGTCCGGACTGGTTTTTAAAAACCGGGTTCAGTGATCTGATCCATTCCCATATCTCGCCCTCCGATTCCAGATTTCTTTCCAGCATCGTAATGCGGTTGTCTTCAAAGCCGGCTTTGGTCCGGCGCTGATCATACAGGAATTCGATTTCATTTTCATCATTTTCACCTGCATAAACAAAGGAAGGCACGATCAGCAAATTGGCTTCGTCCTCTTTAAGAAATATACGCGGTTTGAGGAAATTCAGCGGCTTGGACTGTACTTCATGGCGCGTCTGGAAAATAACATCAAACTGTTCTGTAAGCGGAATAATCCATTCTGACAAAAAGCTTTCCGAAAATTCTTTCTTGACACGAATTTTGTAGCCCGTCTGGCCCAGGTAAGCCACCATTTCTGCTTCGCTGATGCCCGCCCAGCGGAAAAGGATATTTTCATTGTAAATACCCAGCCAGAAACTGTCGAGTGCAACCACTTTCTGCAATTCCACCGGACTGCCGGCTTTCAGCTCCACATACGGATTAAGTGTTATAAATTCTTTGTCTTCAGTCAGTACAAAGAAAATTTTGACCGGATCACGATGCAGGTCAAGTTGTGTAAGCTGGTTATTGCTGGTTACATAATCGCCGTCAGAGAGGTAAAGCCTTTCCGGATCCAGATCGCCAAAAACCCTGTTCAGCTGCTTTCCTACGTAATTTCTGGCTTCGTAACGCTGCTCGGCACTTACATCGTCAAAGTGAAGATACGCATTGTAAGCCCAGCCTTGCTTGCGGATGAATTTCTGCAAGCCTTCTTCCCAATGCTTGGCCATTCGCACAAGCCTGGCGTCTGCTTCTGTAAGCACCGGAATTTCGTCAGCCGTGTAGTAATGGCTCGATCCGCCGGCTATGTTCCGGATGTTGGTGATTTTTTCGGATTTAGAGCTGTGTTTTACAGAAAATACGCCGAAGCCGATGTCCAGCAAGTGATCTTTTCCTTTTGGCCAGAAAATAAATATTGAAATACGGTCTTCTTCATCCTGGCTGCCGTCAGCAGTTGTAACGCTGAAAGATGTGTTCTGAACGGGCAGTATTCTTTCCTTTAAAGCATTCCAGTCCTGAAAAGTCCCTATTTTCTGAATCGCGGGATCGAGCTTAACCAGATTCAGCTTTCCGTCTTCATCCAGTTTGAAATCGAATTTGCCTTTGATATCGTTTTCAAGCGAATAGCCGTATTCTGCCAGTAAACTGCTTTTCTCGGCTGTCAGATCGCGCATGACTTCAAATGCACGCTCGCCAAGTTCCTGCCTGAGTTTCAGCAAAGCTGCAAGCTTGTGCTCGCACAGCGGAACCCACAACTTCTTGTTGCATGTACAGGAAGTATGTATCTGTTTTGTACCTTTAATTCTCTGAACTCCAACCGTGTATTCCTGTCCATTTTCCTCGACAAGGCATTCCGCTTCGCCTTCTTTTGCAGAAATGATTTCCGTTTTCTGAATGGATTCCCTGTTTTTCCAGGTATCTTCCAGCACAAGGCTTCTGAGATATATTTCCTTGATTTCCGCCAGTTCGATTACCGTACTGCTCATTTCATAATCCACCTGCTTGATAGCCGGCATTTTATCGAGTATGTACAGGATTGCTGCAACGCGGTGTTTGCAAAGTCCGTTTTTATCAGGACAAGAACACTCGGTCGTTATCTGAGGCGTGAGAAAATCACGGATTCCGATCTGATAATATTGAATAGAATAGTCGCTTTTGACCTTGAATTCAGCGTTACCGGGTCCGTTATAGTCCAGTTTGGAGACTTTCAGCCCGCCACTGCTATAAATGGAACGTCCTCTTGACAATACATCTTTCTCCGCCCGCCTTATTAAGAAGTTGGATAATTTCTCCTTCTTTTCGTTTTCCATTTACCCTGCTGCCATTTAAAATGCAAAAGTACGGGATGTTTCTGTTTTATAGAAACGCAGAAGGCATATATAGAAAAACTGAATTACTGGATGTAAGGCTGATCTATAACTCCAATATGGCCCGGACTTATTTTTTTCTGGTAAAATGCAGCAATATGCGTGCCTATGTTCGGGTACATGAGCGTTGTATCCAGTTCATTCAATGGAATCCATACGATTTCAAGCGCTGTTGTCTGTTCCGGATTCAGTTCGGGTATGCCGGCGATAATATCGGCTTCAAAGGCCATATGCAATGTTTCCCGGCCCAGTTCGGGCCATAAAACTTCACCGCTGAAAACCATCGTATTTACTTTTGCAGTAATCCCAAGTTCTTCTTCCAGTTCACGTGCAAGCGCATCGGAAAGGCATTCTCCCGAATCCGGATTACCGCCGGGCAAAGCATAAACATGCTTGTCGCCGTAGCAGTAACGCAGGGTAAGAAGGGAATTATTACTGAGAATGATGGCCGAAGGACGTACGTTCATGATTTTGTTAGCTGTTGTTTGCGCTTTTCCCGGAATTTCAGGTTTTAAATAATCTTTGGCAAAAATTAATCCTGCAAAACCATTTTTTCAATCAGCAGCATGAAAATGTGAATTACCTTGATATGTATTTCCTGAATCCGGTCGGCATAACCGAAGTGCGGAACGCGGATTTCAATGTCTGCGGCGCCGGCAAGTTTCCCGCCGTCTTTGCCCGACATGAGAATCACTTTCATGCCTTTTGCCTTTGCAGCCTCCACGGCGCGGATGATATTGGCAGAATTTCCGCTCGTGCTCAATCCCAGCAAAATGTCGCCCGGCTGGCCCAAGGCTTCAATATATCTTGAAAATACAAACTCATAACCATAATCATTGCTGACACAACTGAGATGACTTACATCCGAAATGCAGATGGCGGGCAAAGCCTTGCGGTTATCGCGGTAACGGCCGGTCAGTTCCTCGGCAAAATGCATGGCGTCGCAGTGCGAACCGCCATTTCCGCATGAAATGATTTTTCCGTTATTGATAATCGAATCGGCCATAAGCCCGGCTGCTGCTTCTATTTTCGCTATTTGTTCCGGGTCGTTCAGGAAATTTTCAAGAACCTTTTGTGCTTCGTTCAATTCCTGACTGACTATGCTTTTATAATCCATTTTTGTAATGCCTTTTAATTTTTTGTTGCTTTCAGCACATGCGTTTTCCGTCCCGGGCCTTTGTGCCTTTTTACAGTAAAGCCAGCTGCGGCCAGTGCCCTTTTAACGATACCCTTGGACGAATAGGTTACAAGAATGCCTTCCGGCTTTGTCCGTGATGCAATTTCAAGGAATGTTTCCGAAGTCCATAGCTCAGGCTGCGCACGGGGATCAAATGCATCGTAAAAGATGACGTCGAAAAGCACGTCCGAAGTATAATCCTGAAGCCGGATATTTTCCTTTTGAAATGAGAAATTTTCCGAAAGGCGGTTTTTTTCGGACCAAGCGCATTCATGAAGTTTCATAAATCCAGCCTGGCCGGTCAGTGCTTCGTAATTCAGAAGAGAAGCTTCTTCCGGCAGTACGGGAAAAGCTTCTACGGTGGTGTAAAAAACCGGTTTCCGAAGCTGGTCCGCCAGCTTCCATGCAAGTAATGCATTCAATCCTGTGCCGAAACCCATTTCAAAAACATAAACCGGTCCGGCTGCATTTTCCAGTACAGGACGCAGGCCAAGGTTGATGTAAATGTGCTCCGACTCATTAAGCGCTCCCTGTAACGAATGATACTGCTGGTTGTGCCGGAAGCTGTACAAAGAATGCGAACCGTCTTCTGTTACAATAAGGCGTTCCAAAATTAAGCCGTGTATTTAGTTTGGCTTAAAAGTAGTTAAATCATTCTTCGCAGGATTATTTGTGTAAAGAAAATATCTCCTCTGCGCTTCACAAGCAGATCGATGCTTTTGCCGTCGCCGCGCTGCATCAGCTTGTATATTTCACTTACATTCAGTTCTTCTGCCGGATGATTATTGATAAAAAGCAGCTGATCGCCTTCCATAAGTCCCGCGTGCGAAGCCGGAGAATCTTTTACGATGTGATTGACAATGTAGGAATGCAGGTCATTTCCTTCTGCCCGGATTTCCATACCGCTCATGTCATGCTCAAATTTCTCACGCAAACGGCTTTTTACGGGTTTGAGCACCATATATTGTTCCTGATAATTCATGGTGACTTTAAACCGGCGCAGCAGCTCGCACCCGATATTTCCCTGGCGTTCAAAGCCGGGATGCAGTTTGGAGGCAAATGCAATGCTGTCGGGAAAAGAAGCTACAATATTGTTCAGCTGAAAACGTCCGAGCCGCAGTTTGTCGATCCGGCCAAGGTTGCCGTTGATCACGCCGTTCAGACCGCGTCCAAGCTGCGCCCGGATCACTTTTTCCGGCAACCGGAAGGATTCTTTGGGCGAATTGTTCAGTAACAACGCATGGCCTGCGCCGGTATCGATCAGAACGCGGATCGGGCGTTCGCGGCCATCGGCAAACAGCGTTACGGCATCCGTAAAAGGTTTGGTATCTTCAATAATGAGCTTGTGCTTGTCGCCTTTGCTTGTTTTGTAACGGTAATTATCCGGACGCATCAGAATAAGCTCCTTTTTGGAAAAATCAATCGTGACGACAAAATTGTTGAATATTTCATAGCCGAAAATGCCGTGAACCGGAACGCCGACGTACTCCGAAAGGCGCAGGAAATCATCTTCCAGCACAACGATATTCTGATGATTGGCTTTTAACCTGCCCATTGAAAACCGGTTGTCAATGGCTACATGCGCCGCAATGGCCTTGCCTTCTCCCGCGCCGGTCAGATTTACTTTTCTGGTCAGCCGGAGTTTGTCGGGCTTCAGAACGTTGGGATCGGTGATGATGATGGAACTTACTCCCGTATCCAGAATAAAGCGGAGCGAATCGGTGTCGTTGATTTTTGCATACAAAAGGATCAGATTTGAATGCAGTTCAAAGCGGATGCGGGCAGATTTGCGGTTTTTTTCCAAAAAATAACCATACTTTTCCTCAGAAACCGGGGGAACATCTATTGATTCTGCAAAGGATACGCTGATCGTAAAAAATATGACTGCTGTTATAAACCACTTAGACGTTTTCATCGTGGCCTCCTTTCTTTAAATTCTAAGTTCGAAACTCCTGTATTAACATCAAAAACCCTTTGGTTACAAGCAGCTTGCTGCTGCTTTTCTCTCCGTCCGCCATACTAAGTGCCGATTTTAGCCTGATCGGTTATTTAGAGTAAAATTAATACTATTTACCTTAATTAAACACAAAAAAATCTTTCTATTTACAAACTTTCTGCAATTTTTCAGAACATTTACGGATAATCATGTAAATGATGAAAATATGGTACTTTTGTTGCGTAAATAGACGTTTTTTCACAATAAAAATTTTCCCATGCGTAAAAAAATTGTTGCCGGTAACTGGAAAATGAACAAGGTTCTGGATGAGGCAGTTGCACTTACTTCCGAACTGATTACGATGGCTCAGGACGAAGTACAGGGCGATGTCAGAATCATACTTTGCCCGCCTGCCATTTATCTGACGGTCATTAAAAAATATATAGAAAATTCACCGAATTTCGCTCTGGCTGCACAAAATTGTTCCGACAAAGTTTCGGGTGCATTTACCGGAGAAATCTCTGCACAGATGCTGCAATCAATTGGTGTGGAATATGTGCTGATCGGACACAGCGAGCGCCGTCAGTATTTTCATGAATCCAATGAATTGCTGGCTGAAAAGGTCAATACGGCGCTGGAAAATGGCGTTTCTCCGATTTTCTGCTGCGGCGAATCGCTCAAACAAAGACAAAATGAGGATTACATCGGATTTGTAAAAAACCAGATCACAGAAAGTCTTTTCCATTTATCTGCCGAGCAGCTGCTTTCGGTTGTTATTGCGTATGAACCGATCTGGGCAATCGGCACCGGGCTTACTGCTTCGGCATTGCAGGCGCAAGAAATGCACGCAGCTTTGCGTCAGCACATTGCATCGAAATACGGCGAAGAAGTTGCGCAGGAAATTTCTATTCTTTATGGCGGAAGCGTAACGGCGGCAAGTGCGCCTGAACTGTTTGCTTCTCCCGATATCGACGGCGGACTTGTAGGCGGTGCGTCATTGAAATCAAGAGAATTCACTAACATTATCAAGGCAAGATAATTTTTGCTGCATTGTTTTAAATGAAAAGCTCAGGCCCAAAGGAAAACCTTCAAGCCTGAGCTTTTACATAAAGAGCTGAAATCGGGAACTACACGTTCGTAATTACAAACTCAACCCTTCTGTTTTTCCTGCGTTCCTCATCGCTTCCTTTGGTCAGTGGCCGGGTTCCTCCATATCCTTTGGCTTCGATTCGGCCGGAATCAATTCCTTTATTTAAAAGATATTCCTGAACTGCTTCTGCCCTTTTTCTGGAAAGTTCAAGATTTTTGTCAAAATCTCCGACATTGTCTGTATGGCCTTCCACGCGGATGCGGATTTCCGGATTGTCCTTCATCATCTGCACAAGCTGATCCAGTTCACTGGATGATTCGGGTAAAAGCGTAAACTTGGAAGTCTCAAAGTAAATATTCGGAAGCGTAATCGTTTCTCCCACAGCCAGCGGTGTCAGATAAAGATCCTGCTCAAACGCACTGCGGCTTGCCGAATCCGCCGGGGAAATTTCAAATGAAGAACCGTAATATCCTTTTGCCGTCACGCGCAAAGTATATTTTTCCTGAAGGTCCATACCGATCCGGAACTTGCCCGACGAGGATTTGACCTGTAGTGAATCTCCTTTTTCAACATAAGTAATCTGTGCTGCAACCGGCTGTCTGGTTTTTATATTGTAAACAGTCCCTTTCAGAACAGCAGCGGTACCTGCAGTTTCTGTTTCCTTCTTCAGCGGTTTCGGTTTTTCAACAGGTGCCGTTTCGGCAGGAGGCGTTTCAACCGGTTTTTTAACAGGCTTTTCGACTTTTGCTGTCGTTTTAGGCGTTTTATTCAAAGGGTTCTTAATGTGAATTCCGTAAAAATTCCATGTCTGTGATCCTTGCGAACTGCGGCCTTCATAAAAGTCAAACACTTCAACTCCCGGCGGCAGCTTTTCAAAATATGCGACAAAATCCACCTTTTCTCCCGGCGTTACACCTTTTGTCGTTGTGGTCGGAATATTTTCCGCTTTGATCAGCTTGTACTTTTTCTCAATTTCGCCGGGCTTGTACAATCTCGTTTCAGGATCCAGCCAGATCTGGTTTTTACCCATATTTTGCATATCCGGACTTTTCATATCAGGCAATCCGTACAGTTTCAGCTGCGGCATAAGTGGAGATGAAGATTTGTTTTCCGTGAACTGCAGATAAATAACCGTATGCTGGCCTGTAAGCTCCACGCGCTTGATCTTTACATATGGCGCAGACTGCTCGTCCACTTTCGGGCTCTCGGTAATTTGTCCGAAGCTGGTATTGACGGAAGTCCATATAGTAAGAAGGAATACTAATAATGACTTGACATTCATGACTGTAAAAATTTAATCTTTAATAAATATCCGAAAAAACGCCCGAACGGCTCTGATAGTTTGTTAAAAATTGTTAAACGCAGCGAACTCCCTAATTAACAGGAATATGCGCTGTCCAGAATTGCGGATCATAACGTTCCCACGCATGGCATGCAAACGGAAGTTCATGATTTGTAAGCTCGAATGTAGCGGCCGGACTTTTTTCAAAAGAAAAATGCATGGCTTCCTGCCAGGATGGAAGTTTCAGAAACAGTTTCATGGGAAAAAGGCGCGTAGCTTCCTGTGAAAAAAGCATGTCTTCATTGCCTTTCCAGGGCGGGTAAAAACGGTTGTAGATTTTCAGGTAACGGATAAATGACGGAATCCTGCGTAGGGAAAGGCCTCCGTTGAGTACGTAACGGCGGCTGGACAATGCAGCTGAAAATACATTTGCCGAACTTTCCGGAAGCGCATCAAATTCGCTCTGGTGCAAAGAAGGCGCGCCGATGTAATCATATCCTTTCCGGCACCAGTGCATCAGTTCGTCCCGGAACACAAATGCGTCCAGCTGATAAATCAGCATGTACTCATACGGCAGAAACGACCTGTAAAACTCGATGGAAACAAGCAGTTGGTTATAAGCGTCAATGCCGGTGAAATGTGCGTCATCCAATGAGATCAGGTCCATGGCAGGATATTGTTCTTTCAGGTGATCAAGGTTTAAGCTCCGGGGCTTGAAAACTTTTACAGGGTAACCTTGTAAAACGGTCATACACTGCTTTAAAGACAGCTTTTCAGCTTCGGATAACCGGGATTGATAAACCGGAATGACAACTACAACGGAAGGATCACTTTGTGAACTGTTCATAAACCTGAAAACTATTCCAGCAAGTCGCCAATGGCAGGCAGCCACCAGTCTTTACTGCTGAATTTGTAATAACCTCTCACAAGCTGATTGAGAATAGGCGTAAGTCTTTTATAACGTGTTTTCGGAAGAGATGCCCGGCGGTTGAAATGCTTTTGCGATAAGTACAGTTTGATCAGTTTCTCTCTCGGAATAAAGGGTACGGACCTTAGCAAAAGGTAAAGTTCGTTGAGTTTGTTTGCCTTTTCTTTTAATGGAACAAGCTTTTCCTCACGGTCCCGCAGCAGCCGGTCTTTCAGCTGCACTTTTTCAAGCCGGCTTCCGAACCCGACCTGCTGGCTGGAATGGATCCGGTACATGATCAAAGTATCGGCAATGAAATCGATTTTGTTTTCAAGGCTCAGTACAACGGCGATCCAGGCGTCATGAATCAGATCGGGAACATGCGTCGGAAAGGGAATGAGCCTTTCCAGACAGGATTTCCGGATGGCAAGCGTTGCACCGGTGACGACAAACCCGTTAAAAAGAATTTCATGCGGCTTTCCGCTTTTCCATTTGTTTTGTCCCGGCTGATTAAATTCTATTTCCTGCCAGATTGTGATTCCGGTAGGCTTGGAATTGTCGTCAATCAGAAGTCCGTCCGAAAAAACAGCGTCGGTTTGCGGATGTTCATTCAGGTAATCAATTTGTTTCTGCACTTTGTCTTCTCTCCACAAGTCATCCTGATCACAAAGGAAAATAACGTCACCTTTACACAATGTCAGGCATTTTTCAAAGTTTTTGGTTGAGCCGAGATTCTGTTCATTTATATGGATATGGACCGGAAAAGGACTTGTGGCGGCAAAAGTTTTCAGAATATGTATAGAATTGTCATTTGACCTGTCGTCGCATACAACCAGCTCATCGACAGCGAGCGTCTGGTCAGCAATGCTCCTCAACTGTTCAGACAAAAACTTTGCCCCGTTGTAAGTACACATGGCTACTGAAATCATAATGTGTATATAGAATTTGATTTAAAATGCTGCAAGTTAACTGCGAAACATCCCTTTGCGCAATACGGAACACACATTTTTACCATGATTTATCAATTGGATAATTTTCCGGAGCAGGCAGTTTTACGACACGGTGAGCCAATGCCCAGGACATAATATCCGAGTAGGTTTTGGCTTCACGGTAATAAATCAGCGGCGTAGCCGGATCCGTTTTCCACTTCATAATGGTTGCAACCTGCTCTTTGTTCATGTCTTTGAGTGCCGAAAGATTATTGTGGAAGCTGATTCCCCAAATCACTACGCCGAACGCTGCAATAAACTTCAGATGACTTTTTGTAATGATTTTCATATCCATAAAAATAAGGAGCAGAAAAACCGGGATTGCAGCTGTAAAAAACATGTAACGTGGCGCTATGCCTCCGGCGGCCTTTGTTTCAAACCTTGAAATGGAAATAATGATGCCCGTCAGAACCGGAAAGGAAAGCAGACAATACAATAGCGGATTCCTGAAAGCATATCCTTTCAGGAAAAGCCAAAGCCAGCAAACTGCAACAGCAAGTCCTGTAATCATGCACAAAATAATGTTTATGTGCACACCTGCCGGCGGATTGACATAAATAAAGCTGCCCAGAAAAGTAAACAGCAGCCGCGCCATCCATCCGAAATCAAACGCTGCATGAGCCGTAGCGCCGATTTCCGGACGCGGGAGAAAAGTAATGAATAGAAGTACAA
Source organism: Dyadobacter sediminis (assembly GCF_005860765.1). Classification (GTDB taxonomy): domain Bacteria; phylum Bacteroidota; class Bacteroidia; order Cytophagales; family Spirosomataceae; genus Dyadobacter; species Dyadobacter sediminis. The sequence goes on from NZ_VCEI01000031.1 coordinate 165,565, forward strand.
GCGAAATCGTACCCCATATAAAAAGCAAGAACCGCTTCTTTTGTGCAAACAGTAAAAAAGCGCCCAGAAATAATACGATAAAGCCATTTCCAAATGAAAGTACGGCCAGTAACGCAGCCAACACGGATGCAAGAAAATTGCCGTCCGGCCGCTCCGGCGTTTTGTTCAGCAGAAAAAGACTTAAAAACGAAAAGAAAAAGACAGTATAATGCTGAATGCCGCCCCAGTAATAAAACGTAACCTGCCAGAAAGACAAACTGGCCAGAAATGCCGTTATAAAAAGTACCGTTTCGGAAACCAGTTGCTTTTGCTGCTTCATAAGCGCCAGTACCAAGATAAAGAACCCGGCAAAAAACAGATTCTGAAAAAGGATCAGATGCGCAAAGTTGATATAATGGAAAAGGCGGTAATAAACGGCAGCCGCAGCTTTTGAAATCAGTATTCTGTGTTCGTTATGACGGTTGAATAGTTCAGAGACTTTTCCGCCGAAAGAATTGTTTTCAAAATAAAACCGGCGGATAAAATCCAGTGTTGTATTGTAATCGTCAAAAGTGGGTGCATTCAGGACATTATTGAAAAGCGTAAATCCGAAAACTAAAATAATGGCAAGCGTTAAACTGATTGAGAAATATTTACTCATATCTGATATTTTTGTCAAAAGACTTTGAGCCGCAAACGACACATAAAGTTAGGATCCCGGTTTTGGGAATTTAAATAAAGTTATCAAAAGGATTTTGAATGGCGTTACCCGATCAGCTTAAAAAGGCAATTATCCAGATGCCTGCCAAAGAAAAGGATAAACTGTTGCTAAGGCTAATTACAAAGGATAAAACATTAACGGACAGGCTGCATTTTGAGCTTATTGAAGACAGTGCAACCGTTCCCGAACGCCGCGAAGAAATAATGGGCCGCATTGTAAGAATATCTAATTTCAACCAGAATACGCCGGGCTGGATTTTGATGGATCTGCGGAACCTGAGCGGCGATATTTCATATCATGTGAAGGTTACGAAGGACAAAATCGGCGGTATCGAACTTAACCTGTTTCTGCTGAACACATTCCTTGAAAAATATCCGGACATACTCAGAACGTATTCTTCCCGCGCAGACACCTGTGCTTTGTATATTGCAAAAAAAGCGCAAACCATCCTGAACGGTCTGAACAGGCTGGATGAAGATTACCGCGTGGATTATATAAAAGATACAAACCGGATGCTTAAAATGGTATTCAGCCTTTGTTCAAAAACGTACGCTAAACAACTGGAACTGCCGCAGGAACTGGAAGAATAATCCTGCCAATTTACTGACGAAACGCCCGATATGGAAAAAACCGCATTACTGATCATTGACGCGCAGTTTGATTTTTGTGACCCCAAAGGCTCGTTATACGTGCCCGGAGCGGAAGAAGACGTCAGGCGCATTGCGCAGCTGATTGCGCTGGAAGGAAAAAACTTAGACGCTGTTTTTGTAACGCTCGACACGCATAAAGTGCTGGATATTGCGCATCCGCTTTTCTGGGAAGACCGGAACGGAAATACGGTCGCTCCTTTTACGCTGATTACTTCGCAGGCCGTAAAAGACGGTAAATGGATTCCGCGTTTTCACAAGGAGTATGTTGTCAAATACCTGGAAACACTGGAAAATGAAGGTGAATTCAAACATTTTATCTGGCCGGAACATTGTCTCACCGGATCGCGTGGCAATGCGCTTGATGACACCATTATGAGCGCCATTCTGGCCTGGACGCACAGCACCGGAAGAGAATACAGGGCAATATCCAAAGGAACCAATCCGTTAACAGAGCATTTCGGTATTTTTCGCGCGCAGGTTCCTGTTGAAAATGCGCCGGAAACAGAACTTGACCGGAATTTACTGAATGAGCTGGCTGCTTTTGATCAGCTATTCATTGCCGGCGAAGCACGTTCGCATTGCGTGGCAACGAGCATCAGCCAGCTTATGAAATATGCGCCGGAACTTGCTCCTAAAATAAAGATTCTTTCAGATTGCATGTCGGACGTAACCAACTGGGGGCATCTGGCCGATGCTATTTTTGAAAAAGCCGAAGAAATGGGAATGACTTTTGTAAAGGCAAATCAAGTAAAACTGTAACATTTGCGCATTGCACGGTTCCCTTCTTACAAAGACAAACTAAATAACGTAACTTTTGGTTAGTATAAAGATCGGTACACTGACGAATTTGTGCCGGATTTTATTTCATTTTCTCCTATGATGCATTTACCTGTACCACGGATTGAGGCTGCTCAGTTCAATGATCTGGATCCGAGACAGTACATTCTGATTAAAGGTGCCCGCGTTAATAATCTTAAAAATATTGATGTAGCTATTCCGCGCAACAAGCTGGTGGTGATTACGGGTCTTTCCGGCTCCGGCAAATCTTCGCTTGCCTTCGATACGCTGTTTGCAGAAGGCCAGCGCATGTATGTGGAAAGTCTGAGCAGCTATGCCCGCCAGTTTCTGGGAAGAATGGAGAAACCCGAAGTGGAGTATATAAAAGGCATTTCTCCGGCCATTGCCATTGAACAAAAGGTAAATACCCGCAATCCGCGTTCGACGGTTGGAACTTCTACGGAAATTTACGATTATCTGAAACTGCTTTTTGCACGAATCGGCCAGACTTACTCGCCTGTTTCCGGTGAGCTGGTGAAAAAAGATTCGGTTACCGACGTTGTCAATTATTTGCTGGAACAGGAAGAAGGAACACGCGTCATGATACTGGCGCCGCTTCTGATCCGCGATGGACGGTCGCAGCGCGAAGAACTGACCATTTTACTTTCAAAAGGGTATACACGTATCGTCCTGAACGATGAAGTTGTCGCCATTGAAGATATTCTGGAAAATTCGGATCAGTATTCACAAGCTGGAAACCGTATTTTTATATTGATTGACCGCGCCGCCATAAAGCACGACGACGAGGATACGCAATACCGTCTTTCCGATTCGGTGCAAACCGCTTTTTTTGAAGGCGAAGGTTTGTGTATTGTTCGGATTGTCAACGGCATAACCAAAACTTTTTCAGACAAATTTGAACTGGACGGCATTACGTTTGAAGAGCCGACCGTAAATCTTTTCAGCTTTAATAACCCTTACGGTGCCTGTAAAAGATGCGAAGGCTTTGGAAAAGTGCTGGGAATTGATCCGGACCTTATTTTTCCTGACAAAAACCTTTCCGTTTACGAAGGAGCCATTGCGCCGTGGCGTACCGAGAAAATGAATGAATGGCTTGTGCCGCTTGTCCGCAACGGCATGAAGTTTGATTTTCCGATACACCGGCCTTACAAAGACCTTACGCCTGCCCAGAAAGAACTGCTCTGGACGGGCAATCAATATTTTCAGGGAATTAATGCGTTTATAGCAGAGCTCGAATCGCAAACGTATAAAATCCAGTACCGCGTGATGCTTTCGCGTTTCCGCGGACGTACAACTTGCCCCGATTGCCGCGGTTCACGCCTGCGGAAGGATGCGTCTTATGTAAAAGTCGGAAATGCTTCCATTACGGATCTTGTGCTGATGCCGATCCGGGATGTTTCCACATTCTTCAAAAAGCTGGAACTGGGCGAGCATGACCGCGATGTTGCCAGACGCGTACTGACCGAAATTGAAAACCGGCTGGATTATATGATCCGTGTCGGACTGGGTTATTTAACTTTAAACCGACTGACAAATTCACTTTCAGGCGGTGAATTTCAGCGGATCAAACTGGCGACTTCGCTCGGAAGTGCGCTTGTCGGCTCCATGTACATTCTGGATGAACCCAGCATCGGGCTTCATCCGAGAGATACGCAAAGGCTGGTCGGCGTACTTCAGTCTTTACGTGATCTGGGAAATACAGTAATTGTTGTGGAGCACGAAGAAGAAGTCATGCATGCCGCAGACCAGATTATTGATATTGGTCCGGAAGCCGGAACTGGCGGAGGACATGTTGTTTTTCAGGGAAACTGGGAAGACATTTCGGAGCTGAAAAATTCGGATTACATCAACAGCGACGATTCGGACGTGAAATCGCATACACTCGATTTCCTGCTTGGAAACGATTCCATTTCTGTTCCGACAATAAGAAGAAAATCATTGCATTTCCTTGAAATCAAGGGCGCAAGGGAAAACAATCTTAAAGAATTGAATGTAAAAATCCCGCTGAATGCGCTTACGGTTGTGACCGGCGTAAGCGGCTCGGGAAAATCGACGCTGATCCGGAAAATCCTTTATCCGGCATTGATGCGCCTGAAAGGTGAATTCAGTGAGGAAGTCGGCCGGTTTGACGATCTGTCCGGCGATCTTGACCGCATTGAAGCCGTTGAAATGATTGACCAAAACCCGATTGGTAAATCGTCCCGTTCCAATCCGGTTACTTACATCAAAGCTTACGATTATATCCGGCAGATGATGGCGGATCTTCCGCTTTCAAAAGCCAGAAGCTACAAACCGTCCCATTTTTCTTTCAACGTGGACGGCGGCCGGTGCGAAATATGTCAGGGCGAAGGTCAGGTGAAAATTGAAATGCAGTTTATGGCTGACATTTATCTGACGTGCGAAGGCTGTAACGGAAAAAGGTTCAAGCAGGAAATCCAGGAAATCCGGTATCAGGAAAAAGACGTTGCCGAAATCCTGGACATGACTGTTGATGATGCCATTGAATTCTTTCAGACAAAAGAACCTAAACTGGCAGAAAAACTGATGCCGCTTCAGGAAGTCGGACTGGGTTACGTAAGGCTCGGACAATCGTCCAATACATTGTCGGGCGGTGAAGCGCAGCGTGTGAAACTGGCTTCATTTCTGGGAAAAGGTTCTTCCAACAAAGGCAAAATGCTCTTTATTTTCGATGAGCCGACGACCGGACTTCATTTTCACGATATTAAAAAACTGCTGAAAGCAATCAATGCGCTTGTGGAACAGGGCGATACCGTCATTATTATCGAGCATAACATGGAAATCATCAAAAATGCGGACTGGATTCTGGATCTCGGGCCGGAAGGCGGCGATGGCGGCGGCTATCTTACCTTTGCCGGAACGCCTGAAGAAATGCTGAAACTGGAAAATAATTATACGGCTGCGTTTTTGAAAGACAAGGTTTGAAAGGCTGTTAGCGGTTAGCTTTTAGCTGTCAGGAAATAGATATTTAGTAAAGAGAATTTTATAAAAATGTAATTTTCGTGATTGTTTCAAAGCTAAAAGCTAATGAATAACAGCTAATAGCCAGTAGCTAATGGCTAAAAGCTTATAGCTAACTGCTTTTTAGAGTAAAGAAAATAAGTACAGGACTTATTGCATCTGAACTAACCATCCGCAATGTATGAAGTTATATAAAACAGAAAACGGCATTCTGCTTGAAAAAGAAGACACTTTCTATCGTTTGCATGAACAAGACTGGGATTTGGTGGTTAACAGAGACAACCTGTTTGATTGGCTGGAAATACAGATTGAAAGCCTGATTCCGCTGACTTTTACAAACGATATTCCTATGCCGGAAATTCTTGCGCCAATTGGTTCGCAGGAAGTATGGGCATCCGGTGTTACTTATTTCAGAAGCCGTACTGCACGGATGGAAGAATCGGAAATGGCCGGTGGCGCCAGTTTTTATGACAAGGTATATGAAGCCGAACGTCCTGAGCTTTTTTTCAAATCCGCCTCCTGGCGGGTTGTAGGCAATCACGGAACAGTACGCATACGCCGGGATTCTTCATGGAATGTACCGGAACCGGAACTTACATTATTTGCTTCGGAATCCGGAACACTTGTGGGTTATACAATTGGTAACGATATGAGTTCCAGGAGCATCGAAGGCGAAAACCCGTTGTACCTTCCGCAAGCCAAGTCATATACCGGCAGCGCAGCCCTCGGGCCTTGTCTGTACGTACCGGAATATGCGTTGTCCGGCGATACTGTTATTGATTTGTCAATTGTCCGCGAAGGCGAAGAGGTATTTAACGGCGAAGTTACTTTATCACAAATGAAGAGAAAGCCGGAAGAATTGCTGCAGTATCTTTACCGCGAAATGTCTTTTCCGCACGGATGTTATCTGATGACCGGAACCGGAATCATTCCTCCGAATGACTTTACATTACAAAAAGGCGACATTGTGCATATCAGCATTGAGCCGATCGGCACGCTGACAAACACAGTAGGATAAAAAAAGAAAAGCTGTAACGGGATAAACCGTTACAGCTTTTCTTTTGATGATAGAAGTATTGTGTTTACGAATTTGAAAATTTTGATGATCCTACAAAGGTGCAGATTGTACTGCGTATCATTGCAACGAGCCTGGATACAAATGTCTGGTCATAAGTTTCCTTTTCCTCTTCAATAAAAAATGACGCAGGGCCTGCTTCCAGAATTCTGTCATTCAGCGTCATCTGATCTGAAATGCTGCTGAAAGAAGATGCAATGGTTTGCTGCTTTACGGTTGCTGACGGCAACTTTACATGAAATTTTGACGCTTTTGCCTTCCTGGCAATGATTCTTTCATTCGGGCTGCTGCATTCTTTTCCGGACTGCAGTTTTTTGTGCGCTACAAACATGTTATGCGAGTAACCGGAGGCTCCAGCCTGAAAGCTGAAAAGAACTAGAAGTATAAATATTTTTATCGTTTTCATGGCTGTATGTTTCATTGTTTCAGAAAATTCCGGTTAGAATTTGATGTAACTCATTGACAGTACAAATATATATGTTTTATTAGGTATCTTGCAATACATAGTACCTTGTTTTTAACAATTTTTTAGAAAAAGTTTTTAGAAACAAACCGGGGTACCTTTTTTATAACAGATGTAAAACTAAATGGAAACGTTGCAGCACACCAGACAAAAAAGATGAAATGTCGATTTTACCTTCTGAAACGTAAAGGTTTAGGGATAAAACAAAAAAGCTGTCAGCAATAGCCGACAGCTTTTTTGTTTTGCTGACTTTCCTATTTTATTTCTCCCTGAAAAAGATGGTGATCGGAACGCCCGAGAAATCGAAGTTTTCCCGCATTCGGTTTTCCAGATAACGCAAGTACGGTTCTTTCACATGCTTCGGGTTGCTGCTGAAAAACACAAACGTCGGTGAAGGTGTAGGAAGCTGTATCATATATTTGATATTGATGTATTTTCCCCGGTTTGCGGGCGGCGGATATTTCTCAATTTCCGCCTGCATTACTTCATTCAGCTTTGAAGTGGAAATTTTCTTGGTTTTGTTTTTGTAAACCTCCATTGCCTTTTCCATCACCTGATGAATACGCTGTTTTTCAATAACGGATGCGAAAATGATCGGCATGTAGTTCATCGGAGCCAGCCTTTCGAGCAATGCTTTCTTGTAAGTGTCGGCCGTTTTGGAATCCTTTTCGACAAGGTCCCATTTATTCACCATGATTACAATTCCCTTTTTAGCTTTATCCGCCTGACCAATGATGTTAAGATCCTGACCTTCAAGTCCCAGTGTTGCATCCAGCAGAATGATACAGACATCGGATTCTTCCATTGCTTTTACAGAACGCAGCGTTGAGTAAAATTCAATGTCTTCTTTTACCCTCGATTTCCTGCGGATTCCCGCTGTGTCCGTCAGGATGAATTCCATTCCGAAGGCATTGTAATGCGTATGGATGGCGTCACGCGTGGTACCCGCAATATCCGTAACGATGCTCCTGTCTGTTCCGGTAAGTACATTCAGAAACGACGATTTTCCTACGTTTGGACGGCCCATGATCGCAATGCGCGGAATTCCTTCTTCGGGATTTTCGACTCCGGCTGTTTCGAAATGCTTGATGACCTCATCCAGCAATTCGCCTGTTCCAAATCCGGTTTGTGCCGAAACAGCATAAATATGATCGCCGATACCCAGCTCATAAAATTCCGCTGCCGATTGATAACGTTCCGTTGTTTCCGCCTTGTTGGCCACCAGATAAACCGGCTTATTGAATCGCCTGAGCACATTTGCAAAGTCCTTGTCCAGATCCGTAAGTCCGGTCATGGTATCCACCATAAACAAAACGACTGTTGACTCTTCAATCGCCAGCTCAACCTGATCCCTTATGGCGCCTTCAAATATATCTTCCGAACCTACAACGTAGCCTCCGGTGTCGATTACTGTAAAATATTGGTCTGTCCATTCGCCGTAACCGTAATGCCGGTCGCGGGTCACGCCGCTCTGATTGTCCATAATGGCTTTACGGCTTTCCGTAAGGCGATTGAATAATGTGGATTTGCCCACATTCGGACGACCAACGATTGATATTATATTTGCCATTTTTTTACTTGATAATGATCCAAACGGTTTGATAAAGTTTTACCGTTTTTCATTCAATTGTTTAATTATTCTTCATACCCAAACTGACGAAGCTTGTTTTCCTTGCTTCTCCAGTCCGGTTCTACTTTTACATGTTGTTCAAGAAACACTTTTTTACCAAAAAATTCTTCCAGATCCTGCCTGGCCTGAATTCCGATTTTTTTCAGCATTTCCCCTTTTTCTCCGATAATGATTCCTTTCTGGCTTTTTCTTTCTACAAGAATTTCGGCGCGGATTACAATGATGTCGTCCCTTTCCTTGAATTCTGTAATTACAACTTCGGAACTGTATGGAATTTCCTGGCGGTAATTGAGAAAGATTTTTTCCCGGATCATTTCAGAAGCAAAGAAACGCTCAGGCTTGTCGGTTAGTTCATCTTCATCAAAATAGGGCGGATGAAACGGCAAACGCGTGATAACGGCATCAAACAAAGTAGCAATGTTGGCATTATGCAAAGCAGAAATAGGCACAATCGCAGCGGGCTGGATCAGCTTGTCCCATTCTTCCATCTTAGCTTTTACCTGTTCATCATTCGAAAGGTCTATTTTGTTCAAAACCAGAATGACCGGTGCATCCGCGCGCTGCAGTAACGGCAATACTTCATGATCCGCGGCCTTCTCTCCTATTTCAGCGACAAACAAAACCACATCGGCATCTTCCAGCGAACCTTTTACGAAAGTCATCATCGAATCATGAAGCTTGTACGAAGGCTTTATGACACCGGGCGTATCCGAGTACACAAGCTGAAAAGGAATTCCTTCGTGTTTCCCGTTCAGGATTCCCATGATCCTGTGTCTTGTAGTTTGTGCCTTGGCCGTAATGATCGACATCCTTTCGCCCACCAGAACATTCATCAAGGTGGATTTCCCAACGTTCGGCTTGCCTATGATGCTGACAAATCCTGCACGATGGCTGCGAAGGGAAATATTTGTTTCCTGTTTTTCTTCCATAAAGTTGCTTTTTTCTGTTCAGGAAATGAATGGCTGAAAATTATTTTCCGCTTGATCCTGAGCGGTAAACCTTTCCAATCCAGCTTTTTCAAAATTGTATCTTCCTGATAATTATGCAAATCTACGGCTTTCCGTTCATCAAATTGCAATTTACGGGCACTTCCGGAAATATCCGGCAGAAAATTTTTTGTTAAAATCTTTTGCAAAAAGCTATTGTATTAAAATAGTTTTCCTATATTTGCACTCCAATTCAACGCCGCGGGATGGAGCAGTTGGTAGCTCGTTGGGCTCATAACCCAAAGGTCGCTGGTTCGAGTCCAGCTCCCGCTACTACAAAAGGTCACTAATTCACATTAGTGGCCTTTTTTCTTTTTACGGCAATTTTTTCTGCCAAAGCTGCCGCCCTGTTCAGGCATGATTTTGATCAAATCATTTCCTTCAAAAATTCATTTGCATTCAAGAAGATTTATCATTCAGAAATATGCTGTTCCCGATTTGCAGTCTGCGTTTTGTTACCATTTGCCTTTCACTGCTTTTGTCCGGCCTGTTTTCTGCCTCGGGGCAAGATGTTGATAAGCAATTTGAGAGAAAAATAATTGCCAAAGGCCTGAGCGATCCGTGGAATATAATTTACGGGCCTGACGATCATTTATGGATCAACGAAGCCAAAGGGTATCGTGTGCTGAAAGTAAATCCGGCCAATGGAAAAATGGATGTGCTGCTTGACCTTAATTCCGAAAAAACCTTTCCGAGATACGACACGCTGAACGATTCCAAAGACGGCAAAAAGCCCTGGCCGCAAGGCGGACTGATGGGTATGGCGCTGCATCCTGCATTACTGAGCGGAAAACCTTATGTTTATCTTGCCTATGTATATGATTTTGAAGGCAAAAAAAGCACAGGTGACGGACATGATCCCAGAGACGGAGGATTTCACTTCAAAACCAAAATCGTCCGTTATACGTACGAAAAAGACAGCAACAAGCTGCATGATGCTTTAACGATCTGCGATTCCATTTCCAGCAGTAACGATCATAACGGCGGCAGGCTCGCCATTTCTTCCATGGATGGAAAAGAATATTTGTTTTATTTAATCGGCGATTTGGGCGCTGGCCAGTTTACCAATGCAGGAAGAGCAAACCATGCGCAGGATTTGCGGTATTATGAAGGCAAAATCCTGCGGTTCAATACAGAGCCGGATAAAAGCGCACAAACGGCTGATCAGTGGATTCCGAAAGACAATCCTTTCCATTCGGGTTCGTCCAATGCCGTATGGAGTCTCGGGCACCGGAATCCGCAGGGACTTGCTACCATGAAAATCAATGGAAAAGAAATCCTTTATTCCTCCGAGCACGGGCCCTTTTCAGATGATGAAATCAATATCATAAAAAAAGGCAGAAATTACGGTCATCCGCTGGTTATCGGCTATGCGGACGGGAATTACAACGGACTTGCGGCCGGCGTTACCGAAAAGGACAGCCTGCCGGGGATCTGGAACACGGCTTATCCGCTGATCGAAAATGAGCAGCTGAATGCCAAGAAGCTGAAAAATTATGAAAATCCTGTAAAGAGCTTTAATGCTACGGAAAACAGCAGATTGAAAGAAGTGCTGGAAGCAAGCCGTTCCGGTGATGAAAAAAAGGCGGAATGGGAATCCGTTGCACCTTCCGGAATTGCTGCCTATACTTCGGATCTTATTCCGGAGTGGAAAAATTCACTGCTGGTTACTTCACTCAAACAAGGCAAACTGATCCGTCTGAAACTGAATGCAGCCGGTGATAAGGTCACGGATGAAAAGGAATACTTTAAAGCGCCGGTCCGCTATCGTGACGTTGCTGTTTCAAGAGACGGCAGAAAGATTTATCTGGTTACAGATAATTCCGCTGTTACATCGGGACCTACGCAGGAAAAACCCAAAGACATTTCAGATCAGGGCGCGATTATTGAATTTACATACGTTCCTTAAATCTTCAAGTCACAGAAGTGGAATCCTTTTCTGGCGTATTCGGGAAAAGGTATTTGGTCACAACCAGAAAAAATGTTGTTATGTTAACTGTCGCCGTCGTTATTAATGTAATTATGACAGTATCGGACAAACTGAATCTGAAATGAATGTATTTTACACCTGTACGCAGCAGCGGGTCCAGAAAATTATAGCAGTAAACTTCTCCCAGTCCGTTCAGCCAGACAATAATGACAACGGTAATCAGCCAGACCGAAACCATCCAGAAAATATATCCGGCGTACTTTTTTCTTTCCCGTATGTTTTGAGAAAGCCCTTCAAGGCTTACTTGCTGGAGTAAAGTAAGAAAAGTTTTTTCACTGATATCCTGCTCGGTGGACTCAGGCGATGCGGAAGTTACCCAGTTTCGCAGGGTGTTCCTGTCAATGGGATTCGGAGTATTAGCCTGCGGTTGATCGGATTTGCTGCTCAAAGTAATTTTTAATCAAGTTGTCGTCAATTACACCGTTCTCACCAATATTCCTGTAAGTAATCGCCCAGGGCGAATCGGGCGAATGAGACCAGTTTGAAAGGGTTATTGCATCCACGTCTTTTGTAATTTCCCAGGTGTTGTTAATGGCTTCCAGGGCTGATTCAGAAAGTTCGGAAAAGTATTCAAGCGGCTTTGAATTGACCAGAATGGAAGTTCTTTCGATAATCGGAGCATTGCCCCATTGCTTGTATAACTGATAGATGGTCGGAACAACCGGGCCGAACTTCCATGCCAGGAATTTTTCCCGGATCAGCGGATTTCCGTTATTAATGGCCAGATGAAGACCATGTGCAAAAAAAACCATTTTCTGCAACTTCATCTGCGTTACAGGATTGCTTTCCTTTATACCCAAATTAACAAACTGTCCGGCAATGAGTACGGATGAATACATAACTGAATCTTAAATCAAAAATACTTTATTACATGCAATGTACACAGTATCAACAGAAACTAATGTTCGTACAACCAAAAAGTTTACACCTCTTTTGATTGGTCTGTTTGCTTGTATATAAGTAATGTTATAAAAACTGAAGAAAAGTTGTGCCAAACTTGATTGTGACCATTCCACCGTATTCTACTTTGTTAAAATGATCGTCTCCTTTGATCCGGATGCCCAGAAACGGCGTTACACCGATCTTTACGTTTGAATTATCCGAAAGTAAGGGATAAAAGAAAACCCAGCTTTCAAGTCTCAGCCGGTTGAGGTTACCAAAAGGATTATCGGAATCACTCTTTCCCGTAAAATCATAATACACGGCCGGCGAATAACTGAAACTGCCTTTTCCTGGATAAATTTGCAGGGAAAACGCCGGAGAAAATAGCGAGGCAACGCCGGGCGGATCAATAATCATATCTGAAACGGTAACAACGCCATTGTTGTTTGCAGGATTTACAACGCCCGTTTCGCCGGCTGCCGTCCAGTCATGCGCGTAACGCAGCCGGAACTGCGGCGAAAGCTGCGTGGCACCCGAAGAACCCGCTGAAAAGAAACCGACATATTTCAGTTCCAGATCGTAAGATGTTTTGCCTGTTTTCTGCTGACTTTCCGAATTTCCAAGCGGATAATATTTAAAGCCGGTGTATCCGTATTCTATTTGTCCTCCGAAAGAATGCCTGGAAATATGGCCCGATTCCTGCGTATTGTCCCTGGTAAACTGAACGGCCATAATCGCTCTCCATTCCGAAGTAAACCGGTCAATCTGAAGAAGATTTTGTGCTTCATCCGTCAGCGGAAGCCGGATGGACGGCCTCAGCATAAAGGTTTTCCCTTTTTCCGGTTTTTGCCAGTTCAGTTCAGGCCCGGCTTCGATCAGACCGTTTCTGATTGAAGTCATTCCGTTGATATAAGGCAGCAACCTGAATTTTGCCTCTTGTGCAAAACTTATAAACGGAAACAGGAAAACAAGACTAAAGAAGAATTTCTGTTTCATAATAACCTCCCTGTAATTTCAGTGTAAGACTTTGATCGTCTGCTGTTCCGGGCAAATCAAGGCCGATTGTAAAAGATGCATTGTCAATACCGATCACCCTGACTTTAATTCTGACCTGCGCATCCGGAATTTTGCCTGCCCACGTTTTCTTGTCTGTCCCATCAGACTGGATTACTTTGACACCATTAATGAAAGCATAGAACAACGTTATGCCGCCGCTCACCGGTTCAAGCGTCAGGGTGAAGTCACGGTTTGTATTTTGGGATAACAATAGTGCTTTTTTTTTAGCCATTCCGGTCAAATTTAGATGAGCATTATAATTTTATAAGCATTACAAGATAGTAATATGACCGGTAAAAAACTCCCTTAAACCGTTAAATTAAAGCCTTGCTGTGTTTTGGATTAATGTCATAGGTTTGAAGACATCTTTACCATCTTACATTAAGGATAACCGTGAACCAAATTACTTGGCTTGAAAATCGAAACAACAGATACAGATTGTTGATCGCAGCCTTTGCACTTCTGATATTCCCCTTTGTTGCTGTTTCTTTTTTCAATTTCCCAACTACCGATGATTATTGCCATACGTTGGCTGTGAATAACTTAGGTTACTGGAAATATCAGGAACATTACTGGAAAACCTGGTCCGGGAGATATGTCGGAACACTTATTTCGTCTACCCAGCCACTTGCCTATGGCTCGTATTCCGGATATAAAATCGCTCCAATAGTCCTGCTTTTTATTTACGTACATGCCTTTATCTACTTCGTAAGAGGGTTTACACTGGACAAGTTTGAAAAATGGGAAACTGCATTGTTCGCCTTCTTACTGCTTTTTGCAATGATCACTGAAATGCCAAGTGTTGCAGGATATTTTTATTGGTATACAGGCTATTATTATACACTTGCCGACATTGGTACACTTTACCTGCTAGGCTATCTTTTCCGGAATCTTAATGATTTTTCATGGCGCAAAATTATTATTATATGTTTAGGAATGATCCTCTTAATCGGAATGAATGAGTATACGCTTTTATGGCTTGTTTGTATCACCGGTGCTGTATTCTTTTTCAATAGTATCAATCTGAAACGCTTCCTTGCCAAAGAATTCATCCTGAGCCTCGTTGCTTTGGTATTCGGCGTGCTGTCGGTTACAGCCCCTGGAAATAACGCACGGGCAGAATCCGGACTTTACCCGACAGCATTGAAATACAATCTGATTTTTTCTGCAAAAAGCAGTTTGCTTTGGGCGGTGCACAACTTTTCACAAATGGCGCCCACATTGTATGTGCTTACACTCGTGCTTATTCCTTTTGCCGCTCGTTTGTACAACTTACGCCGCCCGGAAGAGTTCAGGTTTTTTGATATGCATCCTGCAATTTCAATACTTGTTTTTATGGCCAGTCTTTGGCTGACTTATTTTCCATCTTACTGGTCCATAGCAGAGCCGCCAAATTTGCGTGGTCAGTGTGTTATCAATTTCTGGACATTGATCGGATGGACTTATAATGTATTTATTCTGGCTTTTTGGCTTTCAAAAAAGGGGCTGATGACACTGCCTACTCGGATGGGCATCCTGCAATGGGTTGTCGGTCTGTATTTTTTAACCTCCTATTTCAGCAACTTCAATTTCAGATCGGCATGGTCGGATCTTATCACGGGCAGAGCATCGCGCTATAACAAGGAAATGATCGCCAGAACACAATTGGTAGAGAATACAAAGGAACAACAAGTATATGTGCCAAAACTTCAGAACGTTCCTTATACCATTCTGATAGTATCGGAAAAATTTGACCCTGCATGGGCTTCTGTAGAAGTAAATAACGGCTGCGCAGAGTGGTATTTCAAGAAAAAGTTCTTTTATAAATGATCGATGACGGCCTGTATCTTAAAATTTGTTACGCATTTACTTGATGTAAGCTTAATTCAAGATGCCCGGTAGCGTTTTGCCTTGATTCAGCTTATAACAGCCTTCCAGCTTTTAAATGTTTGGCCACTTGGGCAGCAGCCTGAGAATGCCCGTAACAATTCCAATGATGGTCATAGACGAATGTCCATTCTTTATCTTTGTCCGAATTTAAAGCAATTGTTTTGAAGCCGGTCTTGAAAACTTGAGCTTTTAATGCCTTAGATACCGAAGGATGGAAGATGATAACTTTGTTTGACAATTGATAATGCTCTTTCACATATGCTAACAACTGGCTAGTATAACGCTCCTTCTGATCTGATTTGGTAGTTGGGATTTTATTCTTGTCAGATCTGCCAGGAACAAGGATCTTACTGGACCCAAAGCGATTGTAAAGATAGTAGGCGAACTTGCAACTGTAAAGAATCTTTTTCAGACCTGGCATCTTCATTACTGCCGGAACCATTTTCCCTTGTTCCAAATCTACCTGCATGATGTCAGAATGACGATTGAGATTACTGATACTTTCGGTAAAATCCTCATTGTTTACATAAATCAAGTGCAGCTTTACATGCAGTGAATCCAGTTCATCTGCAATTTCCAGCGCCTCGATAAAAGACACTCCTGACCGTCCTGCTTCTAAAAATTTCACCTGCGGAAAATGATTCTTTAGAAGTGCATCCTGATGACAGTTTTCAGGATTCATAAAATTTTCAATAAATGAGTCGCCAATGATTGTCACAAGACTGTCATTGCTATCAACAAATTTTCCGGCCCACCCTAATTTGTTAATATGCCATTGATGGCTGCCTCCTTTCCAGTATCCGGTTTGCTCCGGGACGTATTTCTGAATACCATGACTATCCAGATATCGCTGAGGAATGTCACTGTTTAAATGCCATACCCTTGCAATTATTTCGCCCAGAATACAGCCAACAAGTACAATGAAAAGAATTTTTGCTAAAAAGATTTTCATTTCAGAATTGAAAATAAATGAACTGTTGCTGGTCACCGGCAAACACAAACAAAGCAATCACAATAAGGTAATAGAACGCATATTTGATAATGCGAGGCCATTTATAGCCAAGTCTGGCAATTGCATAAGGCTCCTCTCTGCCAAGCCATTCAATGCAGATAAAAACAGCAATTAATGTGAGCAGATATCCCGGCTTTATTTGCGGGACGGTAAACAGGCTAGTTGAGAAAATGCCGCCGATGTATGAGATTGCATGGTTGATGCTCTCGGCTCGAAAAATGATCCAGGCGAATGTAGTAATGATAAATGTGGTTACGATTCTAAAAAAATCTCCGAGAGATGGCAAAACTTGTCCTTTTGCTACAATTTCTATGTGATTACGATTATTATTCGAAAGTAATAGCGGAAGAAAGAAAATTGCATTCAGGCCACCCCAGGCTATAAAAGTCCAGTTGGCACCATGCCAAAACCCGCTTAACAGAAAAATGATAAAGGTATTTCTCACTTGTAAGCCCAGACTTCCTCTGCTCCCGCCCAGTGGGAAGTAGACATAATCGCGGAACCAGGAAGAAAGAGAAATATGCCAGCGTCTCCAAAATTCAGCTATATCGCGAGAAAAATAAGGATAGGCGAAATTACGGAGCAGTTCAATTCCAAGCAGCCTTGCGGTACCCAGCGCCATGTCTGAATACCCGGAAAAGTCTCCATAAATTTGCATTGAAAATAGAAAAGCTCCCAGTAGCAATGTACTTCCTGAGTAAGTATCGGAATGATCAAAGATCAGGTTTACATATTCGGCACAATTGTCAGCGATTACAACTTTCTTGAAGAGTCCCCAAAGAACCTGCCGCAATCCATCCATTGCCTGATTGTAATCAAATTTTCTTTTTCGCTGGATTTGGGGTAAAAGATGCGTAGCCCGTTCAATAGGACCTGCTACCAACAACGGGAAAAAGCTTACAAATACAGCATAATCTATAAAATTCCTTTCAGGCTTTATTCTTTCTTTATATATGTCAATTACATATGACAGCCCGTGAAAAGTATAGAAGGATATTCCAACGGGAAGAACGAGATTTAAAAAGGCAGGAGTTACATTGAAGTTCAGCCCGGATAGTACTGTCGCGAATGAATCGGCAAAGAAATTATAGTATTTGAGAACGCCTAAAAAGGAAAGATTCACGGACACACTGACGATGAGCCAAATTTTTTTTGTTGATACTTTGGTAGCCTGTCCGATATACAACCCGGTGAAATAATCAAGGCCGATAGAGAACAGCAGCAGAAACAGAAAACGGTAATCCCAGCATCCATAGAAGTATAGGCTGGCTATCAATAATATCAGATTCTGAAAAATCAGGCTTTTCCTGCTAGCAAACCAATAAATTACAAACACTACCGGAAAGAACAGAGCAAAGCTTGGAGAGTTGAAAAGCATAAGGTTGTAAGTACATATTACTCGTTACTATGTTACCAAACAAACTTACAGCAACCAATTCGCAAGTATAGGAGTTAAATGTCAGGTGATTATCTTGCGGTAAATACCACTTTTCTGGCGGGTCACCTCATTATTTTACGGTTTTTGAAATTACATAACTTCACGCAGGCAGAAGCATAATTTTTTAACATTGTTGACTTTTCAGTTTTCTTTATTTACCTTTGCAAGCCCAAATTACGGGTAGACAGAGATTTATAGCGCAATAATTTGATAATGAGATGAAACGTACCTTTCAACCATCGAATCGCAAGAGGAGAAACAAGCACGGATTCCGTGAAAGAATGTCCACTGCAAACGGGCGTAAAGTAGTTGCCGGCCGTCGCAAGAAAGGCCGTTGGAAACTAACGGTATCAGACGAAAAACGTCATAAGCAATAATCAAAGGCTTGAAAGTTGAGTAGAGGACGTCAGTCTTTCATATGTCTGCCAGGTTCGGTATTCTAAACTTGGCAGACACTTTTTTCTTCTACAGGAACTTGAAACAAACATTTGGTAAAAATGAACGCTTATGCAGCCACCGTGTAATCGGGCGGCTTTTTAAGAGAGGTAGTTCGGAGGTCCACACGTTCTACCTTTTTCCTTTCAGGGTACTGTATATTTATGATCCGCAGGCCCCTCCTCTTCCCCAGGTTTTATTTTCTGTTTCTAAAAAACAGTTTAAAAAAGCCGTTGACCGCAACCTGATCCGCCGCCGCTGCAAGGAATCTTACCGGCTCAACAAAGAATCGTTGCTTACATTCTCCACGGAATCAAGACCTTCCTACATTGCTTTTTTGTATCTTGCAAAAGAAATAACTTCTTACGACGTTATTGAAACGGCCATGAAGCAAACGCTCAAACGACTTGAAAAGCTGCCTCCTGCCATTCAGAAAAATCAATCCAATTCCTGAACATAGATGAAAAAGTATCTTCGCTCTTTCTGGCTGGCAATTCCTGTAGTTGCAGGCCTGACTTTTGTTTCTTTCCGGCAGGATGACCGCTTATTTGAAATAGCGCGTAACCTTGATATCTACGCTACGCTGTTCAAAGAACTGAATGCCTATTACGTGGACGAGATCAATCCGAACCAGCTGATCAAAACCAGCATTGACGATATGCTCCGTTCGCTTGATCCTTATACCGTCTATTACGCCGAAGATGATATTGAGGATTACATGACGATGACAACCGGAAAATATAACGGCATTGGTGCGATTGTCAGTTCCATTGACAAAAAGCATACGGTCATGATGGTTTATGAAGACACGCCTGCACAAAAGGCCGGATTACAGCTCGGTGATGAAATTATTAAAATCAATGGCATTGATCTTTCAACAAGAGAAGATTTTGATACCGGAAAACTGCTGAAAGGCCAGACCCAAACCGGCGTTACACTGACTGTAAAACGTTACGGCACTCCGAAACCGCTGGAAATTTCATTGAACCGGGATATTGTGAAAGTAACCAATGTTCCGTATTATGGCATGATCAGTGAAGATGTCGGTTACATTGATTTAAAAGATTTTACCGCAACAGCTTCCCGTGAAGTCCGGAATGCATTTCAGGAACTGAAAGGAAAAGGCATGAAGCACGTTGTGCTTGACCTGCGCGATAATCCGGGCGGATTGCTGAACATGGCCATTGAAATTTCCAATATATTTATTCCTAAAGGTCAGGAAATCGTTTCCACAAAAGGAAAAGTAAGCGAATGGAACAAAACCTACACCGCTTACAATCCGGCTCTTGATACCGAAATTCCGGTTGTGGTGCTGACAAATAACCGGAGCGCTTCTGCGGCGGAAATCGTTTCAGGCGTTATTCAAGATTATGACCGGGGCGTGCTGATCGGACAGAGAACGTATGGAAAAGGGCTTGTGCAGACCACACGGGATCTTTCTTTCAATACCAAAATGAAAATCACAACGGCCAAATATTACATTCCAAGCGGAAGATGTATTCAGGCTATTGATTACAGCCACCGGAATGATGACGGAAGCGTTGGTAAAATTGCCGATTCGCTGATGACAGAGTTCAAAACCACGAACGGCCGGTCTGTTTTCGACGGCGGCGGTATTTTGCCGGATATTCTTACCGAAAAAGAAACCTATTCTCCGCTGGCCACATCATTGGGACGCAATCGCCTTTTCTTTGATTATGCAGTAAAATACCATTTTGAACACCCGACGATCAAGCCCGCAAAAGAATTCCATTTGTCCGATGCTGATTATACAGCTTTTGTAAAATGGCTGGGCGACAAAGAATACGACTACACTACGCAGGTGGAACGCGATATGAATGATCTTGAAGCTTCTGCAAAGAAAGAAAAGTCCTTTGAAGTAATCGAAGATCAGCTTAAAGCGCTAAAATCCAAGCTTTCTCACAGCAAAGACAACGATCTTCAGATTTTCAAGCCGGAGATTAAAAAAGTGCTTGAGGAAGAAGTCATCAAGCATTATTATCTGGAAAAAGGCATGCGGGAAGCTTCCTTCAATGAAGATCCGGAAGTTAAAGCTGCACTTGCATTGTTCAAAGATCCGGCCCGTTACAACCAGCTTCTCAAAAAGAAATAATTCCGGCCCGTCTGCAAAGGCGGGCTTCTCTTTTTTATGCTCTTACTAAGTATTGATACTTCTATCCGCGGCTGTTCCGTGGCTGTTCATGAAAATTCAGGATTGTTGGCGAGTTATGATCTCAATACAGACAAGTCGTCTTCATCCATACTTACAACGCTTATTAAAAGTGCCGTTGAACACAGCGGTTACGATTTGGCGGATCTGGATGCAGTTGCCATTGCCAAAGGTCCGGGTTCCTACACAGGCTTGCGCGTTGGCGTTTCCACGGCAAAAGGTCTCTGTTATGCACTGGACAAACCTTTGATTGCCATTAACACGTTGCAAGCCATGGCTTTGCAAGTCGCACCTTTTTATGCCGGACATTTGCTCTGCCCAATGATTGATGCGCGCCGGATGGAAGTTTATGCTGCCGTGTTTGATGATCAGAATAATTTTGTATGGCCAACGCAAGCTGTTATTATGAACGATGCATCTTTTCAGGATTTGTTAACAGATCATAAAGTAGTGTTTTTTGGCGACGGTGCTGCCAAATGCAAGCCGCTGTTGCTGGAACATCCGAATGCGATTTTTCCGGAAATGGAAATCCGGCCTTCTGCCATTACCATTGGGAAATTGGCTGTTCAGGCTTTTGAAACTAATCAGTTTGAAGACGTAGCTGCTTTTGAACCGTATTATCTGAAAGATTTCATGTCGCCTCCACCCAAAAAGGCGAACCTGACAGTGTAATTCTCAATTCTGCATTCAGCAAGCAAACAAACTCTTCTTTTTTGTTGTTACTGATTTACTAATTTATCGTGTAAAATGGAAACTCAGGAAATTGTAAACCGCGTTGCCGTCAGTGGCATTGTTTCACTGGACTTGGAAGAACTGTATCATCCGGGCGAACGCATTCTTTATGATATAAAAGATAATCTGTGGCAGGGAATGATCCTGCGGGAAAAAGATTTCCGCGAATTTCTGAAATCGCATGACTGGGTTCAGTATCAGGGAAAAAATGTGGCCATCATCTGTTCAGAAGATGCGATTGTGCCAACCTGGGCGTATATGCTGCTTGCCGTTCAGCTGGAACCTTATGCCAATGCCGTCGTTTTCGGCGACCTGGATGCGCTGGAAAGCAAATTGTTTACAGATGCGATCCATAAACTGAATCCTGAGGAATTTACGGGAAAACGCGTGGTTGTAAAAGGTTGCAGTAAAGTACCGGTTCCCGTTTCCGCATATGTTGAAGTAAGCCGTTTGCTGAAACCGGTTGTTCAGAGCCTGATGTTCGGCGAGCCATGCAGTACGGTTCCGATTTACAAAAAGCCCAGATCTTCCGCTTCTTCCACTGACTGATTTTCTTCTGTTTTGAACAGCTTAAAGGTCATTCTGTGATAAGAGCAAGGACCATGCAGGCTCAGTGCTTTTCTATGATGGATTGTAGGATAACCGACGTTGGTTTCCCAGCCGTAATGCGGAAACTGATTTGCGAGACTGCACATAAGCTCATCACGGTAATTTTTGGCCAGTACCGAAGCTGCTGCAATGGAAAGGTAATGCGCATCGCCTTTGATAATACAAGTATGCGGAATCAGCGGATACGGCGTAAAACGGTTTCCGTCCACAAGCAAATGCTCCGGTTTCAGATGCAGCTTGTCAACGGCACGGTGCATGGCCAGAAAGCTGGCTTTCAGAATGTTGATCTTATCTATTTCAAAATTGTCAACTTCGGCAACGGCATAGGAAAGTGCTTCCCGGATGATTTCTTTTTCAAGTTCCATACGCTGCCATTTTGTAAGTTGCTTGGAATCGTTCAGATAGGAATGCGAGTAATCTTTGGGCAAAATTACTGCTGCCGCCACAACTGGTCCGGCCAGACAACCGCGGCCCACTTCATCCAGCCCGGCTTCGATGACATTCATGTTATAGTAAGCTTTCAGCATCAGTCTTCCAGAATATTCGTCATAAATGTACTTTTTGTTCCCAGCGCCACCAGCAGGAACAATACGGCCCAGTAAAGATAAATCCGGTAAAAGTCGCTGATATCGCGGGATACAACGTTTCTGGCTTTTACTTTTTCGAGCTGGTCAATTTGTTTAAACACCGTTTCAAGCGCCGTATTATCCGTTGCCCTGAAATATTTCCCGTTTCCCAGGCCGGCAATGTTTTTCAGCTCACTTTCATCAACGAATGCATTTGAAATATTGGTACTGTCCTGCCGCGCTGCTTTTTTAGGCCGCCCGACGGAAATGGTATAAACTTTCACACCGAACGCATTGGCCAGTTGTGCCGAAGTTGCCGGGCCGAGATTGCCGGAAGTATTGTCTCCGTCGCTGATCAGAATGGCCACTTTACTTTCACCCTGCGTATCTCTCATCCGGTTTACAGCCACGGCCAGCGCACTTCCGATGGCCGTTCCCGGAGTCGGGATCATGTCCGGTTTGATCTCGTCCAGAAAACCGTATAATAATTCATAGTCCGTTGTAAGCGGACAAAGCGAAACGGCTTCGCCTGCGAAAATAATAAGCCCGATCCGATCTTGAAGACGTCCTTTTATAAACTGCCTCGCAACGGTTTTTGCCGCTTCCAGCCGGTTCGGGCTCAGGTCTTTTTCCATCATGGAATCCGAAATATCCAGCAACAGCATAATATCAATTCCTTCCGAATACTGGTCTGTACGTTCTGAAATGATCTGCGGGCGAGCCAGGCAAACGAGTATCAGACTAATGGCCAATGCAACACAAACCGGCTGGATCAAACGCAGAAGTGTAAGCCAGTCCCTGAAACCTTTTACGGGATTATAGGTTATGACAAGTTTCTGCTTGTGTTTCCGGTACAATGCATCGCGCAGCCAGAAAAGTAAAGGCACAAACGGCAGCAGGTACAAAAAGTAAGGATAAACCCATTCAAAGGAATTCAGAACATCATACCGGAACCATTTCAATGAATACCATTCTTCCATAAAAAACTATATTACCGGGCTGTCCAAAATAAATCTTCTTTTATTCTGATAATTCCGCGTGGCTCCGGCTTTGAGAACTTCCAGATACGTATGCATATTTTTGGAAATAACCTGACCGTAAATAATGCCGTCCATGTTTTTCAATGCTTCTGCAAGTGCTTCGTCGGGCATGTTGTCAACGATTTCACGTGTTGTATACGTTGCAAAAGGCTTTTTTTCCAGTCTTTCAAGATAATTTTTCCAGACGATAATGGCCTTTTCCGCATCTTTGATATTGTTTTTTTCACGTGCATTGCGCATCAGCCTGTTAAATGACCGCAGATATTCCAGATGCCGGCGCTGCAATTTTATAAGCTGCCATTGCTTGTAAATATCCTGTCCGAAAACCCAGTAAATGCTTCCGATAAACCCGATGATCAGCGCTACGCTTCCGATGAGTACAGAAAAATTAAACTGGCTGCTGAGCGGCAACAAGCCTGTTTCGGCCACAAGAACCGGCTTTTCTGTTTTCTCAAATACATTGCTTCGGATCAGAAAAAGGGAGTCCGGTTCGGTAAATACAGCCGTACAGTCTTTTTTATTGAAAATATAAACCGGCATCCGCAGCGACTGCACATTGGAAACATCAAATGAAACCAGATGATAAACGGCGCTGTCCAGCGTTCCTTTTTCATTGGTACTGGAAACAAAACTGGTTTTTGATATTATTTCAAAGGGGGAAAAGTTAAAGGAAGTATCCGGAAAAAAAACTTCGGTATTGGGTTTATGGCGTATGCTCAGCGAAAAATAAACCGGTTTTCCTACTTCCACGCTGTCGGTCAGAAAAATCCCCGACGGCTTCTGGCCGTAGCTGGCAAGCTGCATGACAAGAAGAAAAATAAGGATCCGGCAAATCGTTAAGTTTTGTTCCGGCAAAAACCATTTCCGGATTACCGATTTTAAATAAATCCGGAACTTCAAAAATTCCTTTATAACCATTGAATAACTATTGTGCAGCATTTTTGGTATAACGCCTCACCTTGAATAAATGGATAAGCGCGGGAACATAATCTTCCTGCGTGTTGATGGAAATATAATCCGCGCGGTTCTGATGACAGAGTTTCTGCAGTTCCGCACTTCTTTTACCAAACCGGCTTGCCATTTCCTGACGGTATTGCCGGGAAGAAGTATTTACCCAGACCGTACTTTGCCTTTCTGCGTCATAAAGCGGAATAATACCCAGTCCTGGCAAATTCACTTCACGCGTATCGTACAAATGAATGACAATCAGGTCATGTTTGCGCGCCAGCGCTTTGAGGTTATGCTGATAATCATTGTCGATAAAATCCGAGATCAGAAAAATCAGGCTGCGGCGTTTCAGAACGTTCAGCGCAACCAGAATGGCTTCTGCAATATTGGTTCTTGTTGACTCCGGAACCAGTTTATACAATTCAGAAATGACGCTGTAACCATGTTTCATGCCGTCGGAAGGCCGGATGTAACGTTCGTTGCGATCCGAAAAACACAACAAACCCACTCTGGAAGCTTCCTGAATGGCCGACAAAGTCAGTACGCCGCAGATTTCCTTTGCAATATCGATTTTAAGTCTTTTCAGCTCACCGACCTGCTGCGATGCACTTACATCCAGCATAAAAAACGCAGTCTGCTCTTTATCTTCCTTAAATATCTTAATGAACGTTCCGTGTCCTTTTGCGGAAGTATTCCAGTCAATAGCCCGGACGTCATCGCCGTACTGATAAAGACGCAGATCATCAAATTCAAGGCCCGATCCTTTAAAGACAGAATGAAAGTTGCCGTGACGTTCGCTGGTCACCGCTTTTCGCATACGTATTTCGTACTTTCTGAGCTTTCCCAGGAATTGTTCAAACATAAGTTTTGCAAAAAAATTATCACCTTTGTCATCCGGTGCATCTAAACAAAGATAGGCATTTTGAGAGTTATGAAGTCTCCGACCATGAATTTCACAAACAGATTAATCCTTTTTCTGATCACCGGCATGCTGCTTTCCGGCTGTGTGGATGATGAAAAGCCGCCGAAAAATACACTTTCGGAAGAACAGATGGCAACTATTCTCACAGATATTCACCTGGCCGAGTCCAGGGTTAACCGTTTGCAGCTAAGGTCGCTGGATTCGTCTATCATGATTTTCAACAAGCTGAAAAACGATATCTGGAAAAAACATAAAGTGGACACCGTTGCTTACCGGAACAGCTATTCTTATTATATGACGCATCCGCAGCAGATGACACGCATTTATGAAAAAGTAAACAGGAAAATTACGCTTCGCGAGAAAAATAATAATATCAAGTTTTAAACAGTTATTAATTCCCTATACCACACATTAACATTCAAATCCAACCTGTTGTGAACAAAAGCATTGTAGTAATCCCTACCTACAACGAAATTGAAAATATTGAAGCCATTATACGCAAAGTATTAAGCTTGAATTACCCCTTTGATGTACTGATTATCGACGACGGATCGCCGGACGGTACCGCTGCCGTTGTGAAGGAATTACTTAAAGAATTTGAAGAATCCTTGCACCTTGTGGAAAGAAAAGGCAAGCTGGGCCTTGGGACCGCCTATATTCATGGATTTAAATGGGCTCTGGAACGAGGATATGAATACGTCTTTGAAATGGATGCCGACTTTTCGCATCCGCCTGAAGATCTGATGCGCCTGCATGATGCCTGCGCAGTCGATGGTCATGATGTTGCAATCGGATCGCGCTATATTACGGGTGTAAATGTTGTAAACTGGCCGATCAACCGTGTTCTGATGTCGTATTTTGCCGGATATTACGTAAGGATGATCACCGGCATGCGCATTATGGACCCGACTGCGGGTTTTATCTGCTACACGAGCAAGGTTTTAAGAACCATTAATCTGAACAACATCCGGTTTATAGGCTATGCATTTCAGATCGAGATGAAATTCAATTCCTGGAAGTATGGCTTCAACATTGTGGAAGTTCCCATTATTTTCACAGACCGTACAAAAGGAGCTTCCAAAATGTCGCGCGGAATCTTTAAAGAGGCAATCTTCGGCGTTATCAGCCTGAAAATCGAAAGTTTGTTCAAACGTTACATTCCTTAAAAACCAAGTTCGGAAACAGCCAGCCAGCTCATTAATCCGGTTGAAATTTCCAGTGCACTTTCATCAATATCAAAAGTGGGCGTATGTACGCCGGAAATAATTCCTCTGGCTTCATTGCGCGTTCCAAGCCTGTAAAAGCAGGAATCGACAACCTGGGAGTAAAATGCAAAATCTTCCCCGGCCATCCAGAGATCAAGGTCAACAACGTTTTCGGTGCCCATGTATTCCGTCGCTGCCGTTCGGATGCGTTGGGTAAGTGCCGGATGGTTTTTCAGGAAAGGATACCCTTTTACAATATCAAATACGCAGCTTCCGCCCATGGATTCGGCAATTCCTTCGGCCAGCTTTTTCATCTTCCGCAAGCCGTCTTCGCGCCATTCTTCATCCATGCAGCGCCACGTTCCCTGAATCGTTACTTCATTGGGGATCACATTGGTGACACCGTCGGCAATAAAGCGCCCGAATGAAAGTACCGCCGGATTGGCGGGATTGCGGTTGCGGCTGATGATCTGCTGCAATGCGACAATAATATGCGAAGCCATCAGAACAGGATCCACAAGCTGATGCGGTGCCGCTGCATGCCCGCCTTTTCCTTTCACGGTAAGATACAGTTCGTCCGTACTGGCCATGTACATGCCTTCGCGAAAGCCGATTTTACCAACCGGAATGTTGGGTGCCACATGCTGCCCGATCATACTGGCAGGCTTCGGGTTTTCCAGAACGCCTTCCTTGATCATCAGCGAAGCGCCGCCGGGAGCCTTTTCCTCGGCCGGCTGAAAAACTAGCTTTACCGTTCCTTCAAATTCATCTTTAAGCAAGTTTAATATTCTCGCCGTTCCGAGCAATGACGAGGTATGTACGTCGTGTCCGCAGGCATGCATAACACCCGGAACTGTGGATTTGTATGGCACCTCGTTGGCTTCCAGAATAGGCAGCGCATCCATGTCCGCGCGCAGGGCAATAATCCTTTTTTCCGGGTTACGGCCTTCAATGAGCGTGACAACTCCGGTTCCGGCAACGCCTTCATGCGGCTGCAAACCCATTGCAGTAAGTTCCTTAGCAACATATACCGCCGTTTTGAATTCTTCAAAAGATAATTCCGGATTGCTGTGCAGGTGACGGCGGTGCGCAATAATATCCTGCGCCTGATCTTTTGCAATGGCTTTTATTTTTTCCTGAAGCTGTGACATACTGAATAAAATCTTTTCTGACAGAATGGCGATTCGAACAAATCGTTACCAAAGGTAATAAGAAATAAAATGGCGTTTTGCAGCTTGCATTTCACGGCAGTTGCTTTTTCCTTTTGGTAACAAGGACGTACACATTGAATGTTGTTACAAAGAAAAAAAGTAATTTTGACCATATTAAGTACCAATCAGCACAGCACAAATGAATCAGAAAGAGTTTTTAGAATCGTTGGTTTGTCCGCTTACAGGAACCGCACTGAAAATTGCAGAAGACGGAAAAACACTCACGAGCGAAGACGGCACCATATATGAAGTAGGCGAAACCGGCATTGTCAATATGCTTTATCCCAAGGAATTATTGCCTGAAGATGCGCGTGAACAATATCTTTATGATCAGGCTTTCCTTCGCTACGACAGAGGTGTTTCCTGGGTTTTCGAAACCTTGAACCATTCGGACGAAGCTGCGACCAGAAAATTCTTTATAGATCTGATGGAGCTGAAACCCGGCATGAAGGCGCTGGAAGTGGGCGCAGGAACCGGCAAGGATTCTGCGCTGATTCTTGATAAAATCCGGCCGGGCGGCACAGCGGTACTTTCCGACCTTTCACCGAACATGCTGAAAAGAGCGCAGGAAAAACTTTCCGCCGAAGACGTAAATGTTCATTATTTTCTGGGCAACGGCTCTTACCTTCCGTTTCCTGACGATACGTTCGATGCTGTTTTTCATTTTGGCGGAATCAATACTTTTTCGGAGCGAAAAAGAGCTTTCAACGAACTTACCCGCGTTGTCCGACCCGGCGGAAAAGTGGTCGTAGGCGATGAAAGTGTGGCGCCGTGGTTACGCAATACACCGACTTATGCTACTTTACTGAAAGCAAATCCGCTTTTCCGTGCCGAAGTCCCGATTGAAGACGTTCCTGCCAATGTTGAAAATTTCAAATTGCATTACGTTTTCGGAAATGCCTTTTACGTCATGGAATACAGGGTTACATCCAAAGCGCCGGAAGTCAATATCGATTTGCCGATTCCCGGAAAAGATTTCGTGGATACCTGGCGTTTGCGCGCGGAAAAGGCGGTTGATTAATCAGTAACATTATCATTTTATGTGGGTTAAAAAAGGAGTAATATACAAGCCCGACGGAAGTTTGCCGCACAGCCTTTCACATGCACAGGTTCCGTTTGCGTATAAACACAAAGATTTCCTTCGTATTTATTTTTCTTCCCGCGACGAAAAAGGCCAGTCACGGCCTACGTTTCTGGATGTGGATTACGACGATCCCAAAAAGATCCTTTACATACACGACAAACCCATTCTGGAACTGGGCGGCCCGGGTGAATATGACGAAACCGGCGCCATGCCTTCCTGGTTTGTAAACAGGCCAAACGGCGATATCTGGCTGTATTATACCGGATGGAACCGGACGTGGAATTCGTACCGGCTTTCCATGGGACTGGCGGTCAGCAGCGACGGCGGTTTGTCTTTCAAGAAAATGTTTGCCGGCCCAATTATGGACAGAAGCATTCAGAACCCGCTTTGGGCGGCTCAGCCTTCGGTATTGATTGACGATGACGGCACCTGGCGCATGTGGTATATTTCCGGACATAAATGTGAGTACATCCACGGCTATCCGGAACCCTATTACCGCGGACAGTCTGCAACGTCCAGAGACGGAATTCATTGGGAAATCAGCGACATTCCGACCCTTGACTTTGATGATTTCCTGCATGCAGTCGGCAGGCCGAGCGTATTCAGGGAAGACGGCATTTACAAAATGTACTATTCTTACCGTCATACGCGGGACTACCGAACTGACAGAAATCAGAGTTACCGGCTTGGCTATGCAGAATCTGCAGACGGCACAAACTGGGAACGCAAAGATCATCTCGTAGGAATTGCCAAATCTGAAAACCCGGAAGACTTCGATTACCAAATGATCGATTATGCCAACTATTACGAACATAACGGTAAAAAATATCTGTTATATAACGGCAATGGTTTCGGAACGGCAGGATTTGCCTATGCTGTTTGGGAAAATTAGTTTATTGCAATTCTTTCAATTTTAACATCACTTGACGCAATCATATTATGAGCACACTTCAGGAACAATTCAATAGAGACGGATTTATTCTTTTGAGAAACTTTCTGGACAAGGAAGTAATCAGTAACATATACCTTGACGCAAGAAAAATATTTGCTGCCCAAATTAAACGTGTTACCGGAAAAACGGTGGATGTGGATGACCGCGATGCATTTGAAAATGCCATGTTCGAATTTTTTGAAAAAGATTTCAATGCATTTGTCAATACGGGAAAAACGGTTCAGCATACCTTTTCACTGCACCGCCTCGGCCTTGATCCCAAAATTGAAAATCTGCTGAAAGAAGTCGGTCTTTCCAATCCGATCATCGGCGCGCGGGCAGCCATGCAGTTCAACAGCCGGTTTTTGTCCAAAGACGGCAGCAAGCACTGGAAACTGGATGCACATCAGGACTGGCGTACGGGACAAGGATCGTTGGACAGTGCTGTAATCTGGTTTCCGATGGTGGATGCCGGTGCGGATATCGGTGCATTGCAGGTGATTCCGGGAAGCCATAAAGCCGGCTTACAGGAATCTTCCACATCCGGGTATCAGGGCGGCATTACCACACAGCTAAAAGAAGAGGATTTTGTCCAGACCGAGTTTAAAGTCGGTGATATTCTTATTTTCTCTGCTTTTTTGATACACCAGTCCGGAAACAATATCACGCGCAATATCCGCTGGTCGGTGCAGCTGCGTTACAATAATCTGGACGAGCCGACTTTCATAGAAAGAGGCTATCCGATGGCTTACATCTACAAACCGGAAACCGAACTTGTAACGCCCGGTTTTCCTAGCGTAGCACAATTGAATGAGGTTTTCAGTACGGAATCCTGACATGATGAAAGTATCCGTTTGCGTACCGGCTTACAATCATGAAAAGTACATTGCACAAATGCTGGACGGCGCATTGATGCAGCAAACCCGTTTTCCTTTTGAAATTGTAATCGGAGACGATGCCTCAACGGATGCAACTCCGGCCATTATACAGAAATACATGCAGGAAAATCCCGGCAGGATCCGGGCTTTCCTGCATTCTGAAAATCAGGGCCCGAAAGAGCCAAGAGAATTTGCAGGACGCAACAACGTTCTTCAACTATTGAAAGCATGCAAAGGTGAGTACGTGGCCATGTGCGAAGGCGACGATTACTGGACGGATCCTTTGAAACTTCAGAAGCAGGTCAATTTCATGGATGCCAATCCGGATTTTGCCATGTGCCATCATAATGTAACGGTGATTTACGAAGACGGTTCCGCGCCGCATTTGTTCAATAATCCGGAACAGAAGTTAATTTCCACAATCGAAGATATTCTGGAAGATAAATGGTTTATGGCCACGGCAAGCTGGCTTTACCGCAACTATTTTCTGATCAATGACTTCGCTGACTGGCATGCAAAAGCAGCCGCCGGTGACTGGGCCGTCGCTATTCAGCTTGCTGCAAACGGAAAAATCAGATATTTGCCCGAGGTTATGGGCGTATACAGAAAACACAGTGCAGGGTTGAGCAATGTACATTCCAGAGACAACAGGAATTTCTTGAAAAACAGAAGAGAGATGTTCGAAAACGTCGGCCAATGGCTGGAAAACCGTTACAGCAACACCATTTCCAAAACGCTGGCGGAGTATGACAAGCAACTCTCCCAACCGGAAAAAATTGGCAGTTAAAATTAATAATCTTTAATTTGTACTGTTTTTACCATTTTACATCTATGAAGCTAAGCATCGTAATACCAGCATATAACGAAGAAGAATCCATAACAGACACGCTGACTTCCCTGCATAATACATTAAATAAGTACAATATTCCCCACGAAATTTGTGTAACAAACGACAATTCCAAAGACGGAACGCTCCGGGTGCTGGATGAGCTTTCTGTTCAGATCCCTACCTTGGTTTATTATACAAATCCGGGTCCTAACGGGTTTGGCTATGCGGTAAGATATGGCCTTGAACGTTTTAAGGGCGATTGCGTTGCGGTATTTATGGCGGACATGTCCGATGATCCGGAAGACCTTGCAAAATATTATTTCAAAATGCTCGAAGGCGATTATGACTGCGTTTTCGGGTCACGGTGGGAAAAAGGCGGCAAAGTGGTTGATTATCCGGCTTTGAAGAAAGTAATCAACCGGGTTGCCAATTTTATAGTCCGTATTGTCATGGGCATCAAATACAACGATACAACCAATGCTTTTAAGTTATATAAAAGGGAAACCATTGAAGGAATAAAGCCTTTTTTATCGCCGCATTTTAACCTTACCATTGAACTTCCGCTGAAAGCCATGGTTCGCGGTTACAACTACGCCGTGGTTCCAAACAGCTGGACAAACCGGAAATATGGCGTTTCCAAACTGAAAATCAAGGAAATGGGAAGCCGTTATTTTTTTATATTAATGTATTGCCTAATTGAAAAATACTTCTCGCAAGGAGATTTCATGAAGAAAAACGCTGCTCCGAAGAAAGAAGTCAGCCGTTGAAACAAGGTTACTTTATTTGATCCATTCCTGGACAAACGTCATTTTGTGCGCTATGTAGGAAATCGCAAGTCCCCAGAGCAGCGCGCTGGAAGTCATCCATAAGAAAATAGATGCTCTTGGCACGCGGAAGGCAACGGCCAGAATGGGCCCGAACAAAGGCGTAAATAATGGCGGCGTCAGAAAAGCAATTCCTATGATCCCGAATTTCTGCCAGATATTAACGGCAAGGCGTGTTGTCTTTGTAAATCTTTTCGGTTGCGATTTCCGGTTCTTTTTGATCAGTTCCTGAATTCCGCTTCCAAGATATGTAAGTACCAGTACGCTGAACATCATTCCGGCGGCAGAGCACAAAGCCGTTTCAATCCAGCCCAGTTTGAGAATGACACCGGTAATAGGACCTCCGAAAAATTTAAGCGTACTCGCAAGCGCAACCGACAAGTATTTAAGAGCAATTGTTTTCATTTACACTTTCACCTGAATCATATCAGAAGCAAAACGTCTGGTTTCTTCATTTGTTTGAACATAGTCGGAATAAGAAGGATCAGATACAAACGCTATTTTGGCGACGCTCTCGATAATGACATCCGAAATTTCCAGAAACCCGATTTTATCCAGAAGGAAAGCTTCTACGGCAATTTCATTGGCTGCGTTGACAATACAGGCTGCATTTCCGCCTTTTTCCAGTACTTCGTAGGCAATGGCAAGGTTCCTGAACGTTTCCAGATCGGGTTTTTCAAAGGAAAGCGAAGGATAATCCGTAAAGTTGAAACGTGGAAAATCGGATTTTACGCGCGTCGGGTAATTCAGGGCATACTGAATCGGAAGTTTCATATCCGGCAAACCCATTTGCGCCTTGATGCTGCCGTCTTCAAACTGTACAAGCGAATGGATAATGCTTTGCGGATGAACGATCACGTCTATTTGTCCGGCCTGCAGATCAAATAACCATTTCGCCTCGATTACTTCCAGCCCTTTGTTCATCAAGGTTGCAGAATCAATCGTTATTTTGGCACCCATTGTCCAGTTCGGATGTTTAAGCGCCTGCTGTTTGGTCACATTGGCCAGAAATAATTTATCTTTTCCCCGAAACGGCCCGCCGGACGCTGTCAGGATTATTTTTTCAACCGGATTTTCGGCTTCTCCGACAAGGCACTGGAAAATAGCCGAGTGCTCCGAATCCACCGGATAAATATTCACTTTGTACTGTTTTGCCAGACTTGTAATGAGTTCGCCGGCAACAACCAGCGTTTCCTTGTTTGCCAAAGCAATGTCTTTTCCGGCTTTAATGGCATGAATGGTGGGCAAAAGGCCGGCATAACCGACCATGGCAGTCAGAACTATGTCAACCGAATCGGATTCTACGACGGAAACCAGCGCAGAAGCACCGGCATGAACTTTAACGAAAATAGAGGATAAAGCGCTTTTGACCTTTTCATAATGCCTTTCATTGCCGATCACAACTTCCAGCGGGCGGAATTTGATTGCCTGCTGAATTAATAAATCGGCATTATCCTGTGCAGTCAGTACGGATACGGAAAAAATCTGGGGATTGGCTTCAATAACTTCCAGCGTTTGGGTACCAATGGAACCGGTTGAACCTAAAATAGCTATTCTCTTCTTCATCTTACATTTTCACGTTAAAGATCCGTTTCAGGACCGGTTCATTTTCAGTAGTTCATCCGCTATTTTACGGTCATTGGATAATCTTGGTACTTTGTTCTGTCCGCCGAGTTTTCCGTTTGCACGCATATAATCTATAAAAGCGTTTTTGCGCAACGGCACCAGTTCGAGCGGACGCAGAATATTGCCTTTGATCAGATCCAGATAATAAATATTAAGTTCCGTCAATCGCTGATTAATGTCCCGGGCAAATTGCTCACTGTTATGCGGCATTGCTGCAAATTCAACAAGCCATTCATGATAAGGAAGTCCGCCTTTATCGGAATTTACCATTGGAGCTACTGTAAATTCCACAACTTCCGTTTCGGGATGGCGTTCCATTGCATAGCGCAGTGCTTTTTCGATTTCCTCACCGATTACATGCTCGCCGAAAGCGGAAATAAAATGTTTGATCCGGCCTGTTACGAGTATTTTATACGGATTTGTTGAAACAAAGCGAACCGTATCGCCAAGCGAATAACCCCATAATCCGGCGTTATTGTTGATAATAACTGCGTAGTTACGACCGATTTCCACTTCTCCGATGGATAACCTTTTTGGATTTTCGTCAAAAAAGTTTTCAACAGGAATGAATTCATAGAAAATTCCGGTATCCAGCAGCAAAAGCAGACTTTCATCTTCCTGCGAATTCTGGTAGGCGAGAAACCCTTCGGAAGCCGGATACAGTTCAATGGAATCGATCCGCTTTCCGATGGATTCAAAAAGTTTGGCTTTGTAAGGCTCAAAATTGACACCGCCGTAGATGAACAATGAAAAATCCGGAAATACATCTTTGATCTTTTTTCCCGTCCGCTCGGTAATCCTGTCAAAATACATCTGAACCCACGGCGGAATGCCCGAAATCAGCGACATCGGCTGATGCAGTGTTTCGTCAATGATTTTATCCAGCTTCAGTTCCCAGTCTTCAATGCAGTTGGTTTCGTAGCTTGGCATCTGGTTGGAGCGCAGATAGCCCGGAACATGATGATTGGAAATACCTGACAAACGGCCTGTCAGTACGCCGCCGGTTTCTGTCAGGACGGGGCTGCCGGAAAGAAAAATCAGTTTTTTATCCAGGAATTCAGCTTTTTCGGTCTCGGCAATATACGTCAGAATGGCGTTGCGGGCCGAATTGATGTGATTGGAAATGGAATCTTTTGAAATCGGGATGTATTTTGTACCGGAAGTAGTACCTGACGTTTTGGCAAAATACAAAGGCTTGTCAGGCCACAGCACATTGCTTTCTCCCGTTTTGATTTTCTCAATATATCCTTTCAGATCTTCGTAATCACTGACCGGAACAGCTTCTTTGAAATCCGAATAAGAATGGATATCCCTGAAAAAATGGTCTCTTCCAAACTGAGTATCTGCGGCTTTTGCAACGAGCTGCTTTCTCCATTTTTCCTGAACTTCAAGACTTTTTGCAATCCATTCCTGCTGTTGACGTACAATATACCGAGCCAGCGGCTCACTTAAAAGTGCTCTGATTCCCATAGTGAAAACAAAGGTACACAGGATTTGTAAATTCTATTCTACATGCATGTTTAAGGGCCATTTATGGCCTGAAAACCACGCTATACCGAAATTTTTTAAATGCCTTTGTTTGTGGGTAATTATCTGTAATTTTGCCATTCTGAAATCAAAGTGAGCGAAAATTTTAATAAAATATATGGGATTGTTTGATTTTTTGACTAGCGATATAGCAATAGATTTGGGTACTGCGAATACTTTGATCATTCATAAAGATACAGTAGTTGTTGACGAGCCTTCCATTATTGCAATGGACAAAACCACCGGAAAAGTGCTGGCGATCGGGCATACAGCTATGCAGATGCATGAAAAAACAAATGAAAATATCAAAACAATCCGTCCGTTAAAAGATGGTGTAATTGCCGATTTTACTGCTGCGGAAATGATGATCCGCGGAATGATCAAAATGATCGATACCGGAAACCGTTTTTTTACACCTTCACACCGCATGGTCGTTTGTATTCCCTCCGGCATTACCGAAGTTGAAAAACGGGCTGTTAAAGATTCCTGCGAGCATGCAGGCGCCAAAGAGGTTTATATGGTTCACGAACCGATTGCAGCAGCGATTGGTATCGGCATAGATATTACGCAGCCTAACGGCGTTATGATCGTAGATATCGGCGGCGGTACGACGGAAATTGCGGTTATTGCATTGTCGGGTATTGTCTGTGAACAGTCAGTACGCATTGCAGGCGACGTTTTTACCAGAGATATTGTCGATTACATGCGCCGCGAACATAACCTTCTGATCGGTGAGCGTTCAGCGGAACTGATTAAAATGGCCATCGGCTCGGCTTCTCCGGAACTGGAAATCCCGCTGGACGATTATCAGATACGCGGACGTGACCTTATGACAGGTATTCCCAAGGAAATACGGGTTACTTACAGTGAAATCGCTTATTCGCTTGACAAATCGATTTCAAAAATTGAGGAAGGCGTGATGAAAGCGCTTGAAATATCTCCTCCCGAGCTTTCAGCCGACATTTTCAAGAACGGCATTTACCTTACCGGCGGCGGCGCCTTGATTCATGGCCTGGACAAGCGCATTGCCCAGAAAACCAAACTGCCCGTTCACATTGCAGACGACCCGCTGAAAGCGGTTGTAAAAGGAACCGGCGAAGTTCTTAAGAATCTTGAATTATACAAACCCGTACTGATTTCGTAGTATTGGATCGTTCACAGTTTATCCGTTGAAAAATAAGTATATTTTTGATTGATGAACTGCGTGTGAACATTTTAGCCCATGCTCCAACTCGTTGATTTCGTAGTCCGGAATCGTTTTTTCCTGGTTTTTGTTTTGCTGGAAGTACTCAGTGTATGGCTTATCGTGCGCAGCAATTCGTACTGGGGCGCTACTTATTTCAATACTTCCAATTACTACGTTGCCAAAACGCTGGCCTTTTCGAATTCTGCCAAGGAATACACCCGGCTGGACGAAGTAAATGCAGACCTTGCCAAAGAAAACGCGAGGCTGAACGCGCTTGTGACCAAACTGAACCAGACCAATTCCGCGGATGCGCCGGCCGGCTACGTTCCGGATTCTGCATTTGCAGCACGTTTTACTTACACGGTTGCCAAAGTAGTGGATAATGAAACAAACAAGACCAATAATGTACTCACTATTGACAAGGGAACCGCAGACGGCATCCAACCCGGCATGGGCGTCATTTCAGCGACTGGTGTCGTAGGCAAAGTCCGTTTTTGCTCGGAAAACTTTTCACTGGTCACGTCCATTCTGCATTCCCAGTTCATGGTTTCGTCCAAGCTCGTCCGCAGCAATGAAATCGGATATGCAAAATGGCCGGGAAAAGACCCGAATTTTATAGATATGGTCGACGTTTCAAAATATACCAAAGTTTACAAAGGTGACTCGGCGGTAACGTCCGACCAGAACTCCGTTTTCCCGCCTGGAATCATGGTTGGAAAAGTGGAAAGCATAGCGGTTCATCCTAACCAGACCTTTTACAATATCATATTGCGCCTGTCTACCGATTTCAGGAACCTTTCATACGTTTATGTGGTACAAAATCAACAACTTGGGGAGCAGGAAAATCTTAAAGCACGTACAATAGAACGAAAATGAGCTTACGCGAGGCCATACAATATTTCTTAATGATCCTGCTGTATTTGTTTTTGCAGATCTTTTTCTTGCGGAATATGGTGGCTTTCAATTATGCATTCTGTTTCATCTACATAGCCGGTGTTTTGCTTCTTCCTGCAGATACAGACAGAATGTACCTTTTGCTGATCGGCTTTGCAATCGGATTTACTGTCGATGTTTTTTCCAATACTTTCGGAATGCACGCCTCAGCAACAGTGCTTATTGCATACCTGCGTCCATTTCTGATTCATTACCAAATGAAGTCGAAAGGTGCGGAACGGGCCGAAGTCGGTATCCGCGCGCAGGGTTTCGGCGCTTTTCTCGGATATATATTCCCGCTTGTACTTCTGCATCATGCCATGCTGTTTTTTATAGAGATGAATTATTTTGGAATGATCCTTTATACTTTGATAAGAATCGGCGCAAGTACCCTCTTTACAACCCTACTGATAATTTTACTGGAACTTTTTTCCAAACGATAATATGACATTTTGACGCGATTAAGTTTTTGGCTCGGAATTTGATGTTTATACATGTAATTGCGATTGGAAGCTACCCGGTTTAAAATGTTGTAAAAGTAGTGGTTTCGTTTCCTTTGATTTTATCGTGAAATACTGGCTGTAAAAAGCTTCAAAGAGCCATTTATCAAATTTAATTTGTACCATTTGGAGCTGTTGTTAATCTTTGTAAATTCAGCATTCCTATGTTAGTTGCCATGTCAGAAACGCTCACGACTAATGAATACACGGATGATCTTCGATATGAAGTATTTAACCGCGAGTTCATGCCACACATTGATTCCATGTACAACTTCGCATTTCGTCTTACCATGGATGAAGACGATGCAAACGATCTTGTTCAGGACACATACCTGAAAGCTTTTCGTTTTATTTCATCTTTTGAGCAGGGAACCAATGCGAAAGCGTGGCTTTTCAGAATTTTGAAAAACAGCTTTATCAACGATTATCGTAAAAAAAGCAAAGAGCCATCCAAAGTAGATTATCAGGAAGTTGAAACCACTTACAATTCGGAAGAAGCATCCGATACGACTTACACTGTAGACCTGCGTGCCGATGCGGTACAGGAACTGATCGGCGATGAAGTTGCAAACGCACTGAATTCCTTGCCGGTTGATTTCAGAACGGTTATTATTCTGTGTGACATTGAAGGTTTTACTTACGAGGAAATGGCCAAGATTCTGGACATTCCGATCGGTACGGTAAGGTCCAGATTACACCGTGCGCGCAACCTTCTGAAAGAAAAATTAAAGAGTTATGCGAGTTCCATGGGATATGATTCATAGGTTGTGAAACTTTTTTTATAACCTATTCGGTTATAGGGTACAACTGTACATATTCCATATTCTATTTTTCATTTAAAAGATGAACGC
The DNA here is from genome assembly GCF_005860765.1 of Dyadobacter sediminis. GTDB lineage: Bacteria > Bacteroidota > Bacteroidia > Cytophagales > Spirosomataceae > Dyadobacter > Dyadobacter sediminis. The sequence continues at coordinate 204,100 of NZ_VCEI01000031.1, forward strand.
ATCTCTTACTACGCCTTCTGTTACAGAAGAAGCGCAAAAACAAACCATGAAGCATACATGTGAGCATCATGCCGAATGCATGAAGGTCATTCAGGCTATTCTGGATGATGAGGCCACAGATGCTGAAAAAGAACATTTCCGCACAAACATGGATAAGTGTATTCCTTGTATCGAATCGTACCGTTTAGAAAAATGCATTAAGGATTCGCTCAACTTAAAAATCCAAAAGAAACCTTGTCCGCAAAGTATTCTGGACACCATTATCTCAAAAATAAACAGTTAATTCTGTTCGTGTGAAAGGCAAGCTTATCATATTTTCTGCTCCTTCCGGCTCTGGAAAAACAACCATTGTACGGCATCTTTTAAATAAATACACCACTCAACTTGCATTCTCTGTTTCTGCCTGTACACGCACCAAGCGCACCTATGAAGTGGACGGAAAAGATTACTATTTCCTGACACTTTCCGATTTCAGGAAAAAAATTGCAGAAGATCAGTTTGCAGAGTGGGAAGAAGTATATGCCGGCAATTATTACGGAACATTGAAGGCCGAAATACAAAGACTTTGGAACGAAGGCAAGCATGTGGTTTTTGATGTGGATGTGAAAGGCGGACTGAAGCTGAAAGAAGCTTATGGAGAAAACGCACTTGCTGTTTTTGTAAAGGTGACTTCCGAGGAAGAAATCAAAAGGCGCCTGTCATTTCGCGGAACGGAAACACAGGAATCCCTTGAAACACGTCTTGCCAAAGTCCGCTACGAGCAAAGCTTTGAGCACGAATTTGATATTGTTCTTGAAAATGATATGCTGGAAGAAACGCTTGAAAAAGCCGAAGAACTTGTCCAGTCCTTTATCGCACAATGATCCAGAAAATCAATCATGAAAATCGGTTTATTTTTTGGATCTTTTAACCCCATTCACATCGGCCATCTGATTATAGCCAATACAATGGCCACTTCTGCGGATCTGGAGCAAGTCTGGTTTGTTGTGAGCCCTCAGAACCCGTTCAAGAAAAATAACAGCCTGCTGCATGAATTTGACCGCTACGATCTGGTGCAAAGAGCAATCAGTGACAATTCAGCACTGAAAGTAACGGATTTTGAATTTCACATGCCCAAGCCAAGTTACACGATCGATACGCTGATCAGAATGCAGGAAAAATATCCGCAGCATGAATTCAGACTGATTATCGGTGAAGATAACCTGGCGCAGTTTCCAAACTGGAAAAACCATGACAAAATCCTGGAATATACCGGCTTGCTCGTGTACCCGCGCCCGGATTCAAAAAAACATATTTTCGGAAATCATCCGGCTGTAAAATTCGTCGAAGCTCCATTGCTGGATATTTCAGCAACTTACATCAGAAATTGTCTTAAAACTGGAAAATCCATCCGCTATATGGTTCCGGAACCGGTGGAACAGCTGATCAGGATCAAGAAATTTTATCTTTAACCCCTTACAGCGGGCGTGTCTGATAAGTGATTTCAGACAAAAGACCGACTGCATTGAATTTCAGGATTACTTTTTCTGCATTCGATCTGGTTTTGATATCATTGCATTGCTCTCCTTTTTCCAGAAAGTACACATAGAATTTAAGATTCCGCTCACCTAACTGGTGAATATCCGGCCTGCCGAGAATCTTTCCGATATCATCGGCAAATTTACCTTTCAGCTCGTTCTGAACTGCTTTGAAATCCTGTTTAAGACCTGAACGTACGTTGTTGCATGCGCCGCGGTCATTGCGCCATTTTTCAAGATCCAGGTTTCCCAGTTTGTCCGGAGGTGCAGAGCATGCATTCATAAAAGTGATCAGTATGAAAACATAAATCAGGACGTTGAATCTGGCCATATCAAATCTGAAAGTTTGTTTCTAAATATAAGGCGAAACTAAACATATAATCGTGAGTGAAAAAGATCTTTGATCGGATAAGTGCAATGTGTCCGGATCATCGTTGTAATTTGCAGGATTCAGTACTTTAACTTTTCTGATTTTTCACTTACAAAGCTATGAAATCTATATTGCTTGCTTTTGCCTTTTCAATAGCTGCATTGCTGACAAATGCGCAAACGGGTGCTTTGCCGATAGACGGAACGGATTGCTCCAACCTGTTTTTTAAAGCATTGCTGGAAGAAGATGCGGGCAGCCTGGAAAACCTGGTTTCAGCTGATTTTACAGTTACTGATTTTCAGGGACAAACCGTTAACGGCAACCAATTTCAGGAAGCATTTTCACAAGGTATTATTGTAATAGAATCCGGCATGCTGTCCGGGACGATGACACGCACTTACAATAACGTGGCCGTTGTAACCGGGCGGTGGAACGTAAGTGCAAAGCTCGCTAACAACCGTTATCAGGGTGAAATGTCTTATATGTCCGTATGCGTCAAATCCGGCGGGATCTGGAAAGTAACGGCGGTACAGTTAACGCCGATCCGCTGAAAAGCGTTATACATGCAAAAAGGAGAACTTGACCGGTTCTCCTTTTTGCATGTATATAAAAACTTTTGCTAAACGTTCATCAACGACTCACGACGGCGCATTTTGCCGGCAGGAATCCCGAACATCATTTTAAAACGGCGGCAGAAGTAAGCTGTATCTTTGTAGCCAACATCCGAGCCGATAGCGCGGATGCTCTTTTTGGAAGTACGCAGCAGATCCACGGCTTTTTCCATGCGCTGATATTCGATGTAATCCTGCGGATTGATCCCGGTAAGCATTTTGAAATACTGTCCTACATAATCTTCGGAAACATTCGCAACGTTGGCCAGCACTTTATTGGAAAGATCGCCGCCGAGATTGTCTTTGATATAGGCAAAAATGTCGATCAGACGAGGGTCTTTGAAATACGTGCTGTTGGTTACCAACTGCTCAACAAACAGCTTGTTTTTAAGGATATAACGGATGATCTCAATAACGACTTCTTCCGTTTTTATTTTAATGATACGGCCTTTTCCGGGCGTATCCAGCATATCTTCGGTTAATATCTGATTGATTGTGATTGCAATCTGATCATCTCTTTTTATAAGAAACGGCGGAACATCAAGGGAAGTAAAGAAGTTAACAGTGTCAAAAACTTTGGCCTCAAAAGATATCAGTCCGAATGAATTGGGTAATTTTCCGATTAATGCCGGATCATTGCCGCCTTCGATATAGTTGTCACGATTGGTCATGAACTCTTCATTCGATACCGTTTTGGCGGTCGCCGTATTGCCGTATGTTACCGTGGCATGCTTGCCGCCGGGAATAAACAGCATATCTCCTTCCTCAACCTTCTGCGATTCTTCGGATCCAAATGAAACTTCTCCATCGTACAAAATTGTTAACGAATTTTGTACGTCATAAAAGTTTTTTATCGTAATAGGTTGTAAAATACGGATATGGCGAGCCTTTACAAATTTAACCCCTAACGATTCAATAATCTTATTATAGTCTTCCATACTTGATATATTTAAGGGCCTTTTGACCGTTGATGCAATTTTTGTACAAATCTAATAAATTGTACAAAACTAATACAAGTATAGATTGACAAAAAACTGAAAAAAAGTGATATTTTGGTATGATTTTAATCCAAGATTTAGAATAAAATAGTCTTGATCATATGAAAGAGATCATTTTAGGAGTTCTCTTGCAATTACAAGTTTTTGGATTTCTGAGGTACCTTCATAAATCTGTGTGATTTTGGCATCCCGCATGAGCCGTTCTACATGATATTCTTTTACATATCCGTAGCCGCCGTGAATTTGTACCGCTTCGGTTGTCACCCACATGGCTATATCTGATGCATGAAGTTTGGCCATTGCCGCAGCCATCACGTAATCTTTTCCTTCATCTTTAAGCCTTGCTGCTTTGTATACAAGCAGACGTGCCGCTTCTATTTTGGTTGCCATTTCCGATAACTTGAACTGAATGGCCTGATGTTCACTGATCGGTTTGCCAAATGTTTTTCTTTCCCTTGCATATTTGAGCGACAGGTCAAAAGAGCCGGCTGCAATGCCAAGTGCCTGCGCTGCAATCCCGATCCGGCCGCCGTTCAGCGTGTTCATTGCAAATTTGAAACCAAAGCCGTCTTCTCCGATCCGGTTTTGCTTCGGAACTTTTACATCCGAAAACATCAAAGTATGCGTGTCCGAAGCTCTGATTCCCATTTTATCTTCCTTTTTTCCGACAACAAATCCTTCAAGACCTTTCTCGACCAGAAAAGCATTTATTCCTTTATGCTTTTTATCCGGATCTGTTTGTGCTATTACGAGACAAACCGAAGAAGTGTTGCCGTTTGTGATCCAGTTTTTTGTACCGTTCAGAATGTAACAGTCTTCAGCCTCAACGGCTGTTGTATGCTGCGAGGTAGCATCCGATCCGGCTTCCGGCTCGGAAAGGCAGAAAGCCCCGATCATTTTTCCCGATGCAAGCGGTACAAGATATTTTTGCTTTTGCAGTTCCGTTCCGTATTTTTCAAGTCCCCAGCAAACCAAGGAATTGTTTACGGACATAATAACTGCTGCTGACGCATCGATCCGGGCTATTTCTTCTATGGCAATCACGTAAGCCAAAGTATCCATTCCGCCGCCGCCGTATTCAGGAGAAACCATCATTCCGAAAAATCCCAGTTCACCCATTTTACGGATTAGTGCAGTGTCAAAATGCTGGGCATTGTCTCTTTCGATGATTCCCGGCAAAAGTTCGTTTCTGGCAAAATCTGCGGCGGCATCCCGCACAGCAAGATGTTCTTCTCCAAGGTTAAAATCCATTCCGGTAAGTTGTGAATGATAGGTCATGGCAGTTCAGATTACAACATCAGCTAACGACTGAATTTACGTATTAAAAGGAACATGCAAAAGCATGCAATTTTCTAACGGCTTAAATCTTTGATAATTGCTACTCATTTTCATCAAAACTTGTCTTAAGTTTGCGCCTGAATTTCTCTGCTGACGCACACGGTTTTCACAGCAACTTCTTTATTTATATTATTTTAAATGCCCGTTCTTACTGTATTTTATATCAAACTCCTCATCAATCTCGGTTTGACGTTCGCAATTGTCTGGACGGTCAGCAGAACTGCGCTGTTTGCAAAATGGCAGATTGAAAATGAGAAAATGATCTTTCTGCTCGGCTTTGTCCTGCTCAGGCTGATTCCCTGGATCGGCATTTTTTTGGTCTTGAACGAAGATCCGCGGGGCGATATTCCATTCTTTTTTTACAAGGCCGAAGCAGCTAAAAAAGGCGGGTTTGTTTACCGGGATTTCTGGTCTTACCATGCGCCATTGTACGCATACATCATCAGTTTGCCGGTTTGGATCTGGCATAATTCGCGTGCTATTGTCCTGTTTATGGTGCTGATGGAATCAGGAATTTTATGGCTTACTTACAAAACCTACAAATTCAGAACGGAAAGGGCTTTACAGCTTGCTATTATATACTATCTTCTGCCGGCAGGCTTCATGTATATTCTTGTTGACGGGCAGGAAGAAGTATGGTTCTGGGGCGCTGCACTGCTGATGTGGCGGTTTACAATCCGGAAACCTGAAAATTATGAAGTCGGTATCGGGCTGCTTTATGCACTGGCTCTTCTGACGATCAAGGTAACTTTCATTTTTCTTTTGCCTGCATTGTTACTTGTCGCCAAAAAACCCGTCAAAATGCTGCTTGTCATGGCGGCGGTGGGATTGCCGGCCATCGGATTTTTATACTGGCAGATCGGCGACCTTTTCCTGATGCCGATCCAGCATACCGAACAACTGATGACGCCTAATCTGTTTTCCATCAGCAGGCCTTTTATTGAGATGATCATTCCAATCAATGAAAAGAAATCCACGCTCATCAACTGGTTCGGATTGCTTTTTACCGTGTTTATTCCGGCTTACATGGCTTATAAAGCGCGTTACAGGCATATTAATGAAGTACTGCCCGGGATTTTTATTGCATGCTTCGTCTGCATGATGATATTTCAGGCAAGTGCAATGGGCGCTTACGTGATCGCGTATTTGATGGCTGTTCTTTTTGAAATCGTTGATCTCAGAAAAACGGCTCACGTTGCGGTTCTTTTATTACTGAACTGGCTTACGGTTGTCCAGCCTTTTATTTGGGTCTATATCAAACAGCCTGCTTATACTTCGCTCGCAATGTTTGCAAATGCCGCATACCTTTTTGAATATGTTCTGCAGATACTGAACGTGCTATGCTTCTTCTGGGTGCTGCGTGAAACCTACCGCAAGACTGTACGTCCTGAAAACCTTGTAACGGCATGAATATAGTCATCGCCAAACTGGGCATCAGCCTGATTTCCACGCTGCTGATCGTGATGCTTCTCTGGAAACAGAATACGCTGACATTATGGCTGGAAAGTAAATCTGCCAGAATTACTTTGCTCATTGGCTGGATTGTCCTTCGTCTGATTCCGTTCATTCTGGTTTATCTGATCGCCGGACTGGAACCGACTTCGGATGTAAACGGCTTCTGGGATGAAGCCAGCAAGGCATCGCTCGGGCAAGTGGTATACCGTGATTTCTGGTCGCCGTACTCACCGCTTTATGCATATTTTCTGGGCATATGGCTGAAATTGTGGTATAGTCCCAAAATGATCGTGCTTGCAATGGCAGCTATGGACGGTGTAGCTTTGCTTGCTTCCTACCATTTTTTCAGACCGTTCCAGTCACGCGGAAAATTTCTCTTCAAGTCCATCCTGTACCTTTTGCTGCCGGGTTCTCTTGTTCTTTGCATTATTGGCGCACAGGAAGATGTCTGGATGTGGCTTTTTGTAATTCTGGCTTACTACGTACGCGAAAGAACACTGAAAGTAGAATGGTATGCTGCTATTCTGGCGCTTGGGCTGCTCATGACCAAAGCCATTTTTGTACTGATTCTGATCCCGCTTTTTATGCTGGAAAAACACAAACTCCGGCTTGTTATTCCAATGGCTGTAATCGGTATTTTATCCATTGCCGTGCTTTATCCGCTCGTCGGATGGGGATTTACGCAGCCGCTGGATGAAGCACAGACACTTCGTGCTCCGAATATTCCTTCTGTGATCAATCCGCTGTTTTCCAATCAGCTTGGCGTCGGAGAAAAGTTCTGGAACTGGATCGGACTTGCGATTTCGGTTGGACTTGCATGCATTGCTGCGTTAAGGCTGCGAAATGCTGATTTCAGAATGATGCTTTCCCGAATCTGGGTGATATTGTATGCCACCATGATGATCGTTCAGCAGAGCGCATACAGCAATTACATTTTCCTGTTTCTCATACCGCTTGTTGTTTACATCATCAACTGGAAAAGCAGAACGCAAGTCATTCTGCTGATCATTTTCAACATACTCTGCGTTGTTCATCCGTCTTTCTGGTGGAGACTGGAAATGCCTTGTTACATGACGCCGGCAGATATTACCGCAACGCAGCAAAGATTTCTGGATTACATCATGCAGGTAAGCATTGTCGTATTGACCGGATATTTTATCTGGCTGGCTTTTCCGAAAAGAAAAACGTTTTTACCCGCTTCAAAAATTCAGGATTAAACAGAAAACAGTTTTCATTTTCCAAGCAAAAAGCCTTCACTTTCGTAAAGGCTTTTTAGTATAATTTGTGTAAATCAATTTACTCAATCGTATCAAAACCGCAATAAGGAACCAGCGCAGAAGGAATCTTTACGGTTCCGTCAGCCTGCTGATTGTTTTCAAGCAAAGCGGCCACAATTCTCGGCAATGCCAGTGCCGATCCGTTCAGAGTATGCAGAAGCTGCGTTTTCTTGTCAGCCGTTTTGTATCTCAATTTAAGCCGGTTTGCCTGATAAGTCTCGAAATTTGAAACAGAACTGCATTCCAGCCAGCGTTCCTGCCCAGCAGACCATACTTCAAAATCATAAGTCAATGCCGAGGTAAAACCCATGTCCCCGCCGCAAAGACGCAAGATCCTGTAAGGAAGTTCCAGTTTTTCAAGCAATCCTTTTACATGATTTACCATTTCGTCCAGTGCAGTATAGGAATTTTCCGGCCGGTTAATCTGCACAATTTCGACTTTATCGAACTGGTGCAAGCGGTTCAATCCTCGTACATGCGCGCCCCAGCTTCCCGCTTCACGACGAAAACACGGCGTATAGGCTACATTTTTTACCGGAAGGTTGTTTTCTGAAACAATAACATCTCTGTACAAATTGGTAACCGGCACTTCGGCAGTCGGGATCAGATAAAGATCATCCGCTGCGTCGTGATACATCTGGCCTTCTTTATCCGGAAGTTGCCCGGTAGCAAATCCGGAATCCGAATTGACGACGATTGGCGGCTGTACTTCGGTATATCCTGCTTTTCCGGCTTCATCAAGAAAAAAGGCGATCATTGCTCTTTGCAGCCTTGCAGCTTTTCCCTTGTAAACCGGAAAACCCGCACCGGAAATTTTATTCCCCAGTTCGAAATCAATGATCGGAGCCTGGTTTTGTCCCAATTTCCGGATCAGTTCCCAATGCGGCAATGCACCTATGGGCAAAAGCGGCTTGTTTCCTGCTTCCAGCACAGTGATATTATCCTCGGCTGTTCTTCCTTGCGGAACACTTTCGTGTGGCAGATTAGGTAATTTTACAAGTTCGTCAAGCAATGACAATTCAATAGCTTTATGCTGCTCGTCCAGCGCTTTGGAACGTTCTTTAAGTGCTGCCGTATCCGCTTTTGCAGCTTCCGCTTCTACCTGCTGGCCCGATTTCATCAAGGCGCCTATTTCCTTTGCTTTTGCATTAGATCTGGCCAGTGTTTCATCCAGTTCCTGCTGTAATTCTTTGCGCTTCTGATCCAGATCAATAATCTGGTCTACTGCCTGTTCAGCGTTTTTAAAATGCTTTTTTGTTAATCCTGCGATAGTCAGTTCTCTGTTATCGCGTATAAAGCTGGTTTGTAACATATCTTAGGGAGCTGTAAAAATATCTTTCATTGCATCTTCATAATAGAAAAGACGCTCATTCAGCACGTTCAATGCTTCTGCCTTGTATTTGGAATGGATAAGCAACGAAAGATTATGTTCCGATGCTCCGTACGAAATCATTCGTATTGGAATGTTTTTCATTGCGTCCAGTACTTTTAATGCAATTCCTTCTTTGTCAGCACTGAAATTTCCTACAATACAAATGATATTCTGATCACGGTCATGTTCTTCAAGATCAGCAAATTCACGCAAGTCAGCAGTAATTTTGTCCAGATTTTCGGAATTGTCAATTGTTACCGATACTGAAACTTCCGATGTCGTAATCATATCGACAGGAGTTTTGTATTTTTCAAAAATCTCAAATACTCTACGAAGAAAACCGTAGGCATTCAGCATACGAGTAGAATGAATGTAAATTGCCGTTATATTGTCTTTTGCAGCAATCGCCTTGATGTCGCGGTCAGAAGTCTGGTTTGCAATCAATGTTCCGGGCGCATCAGGCTGCATGGTGTTTTTTAGCCTGACCGGAACGCCGCGCAACTTGGCAGGCGTAATCGTACTCGGATGAAGAATTTTGGCACCGAAGTAAGCCAGTTCTGCTGCTTCCTCAAACGTCAGTTCACGGATTGGAAAAGTACGTTTTACAATCCGCGGGTCATTATTATGCATTCCGTCGATATCCGTCCATATCTGAATTTCATCGGCACGAATTGCTCCGCCAATCAGAGACGCCGTATAATCAGAACCACCGCGTTTCAGATTGTCAACTTCCTCACGCGGATTTCTGCATATGAATCCTTGCGTTATAATCGTCTGTCTATCGGTATATTGATTCAGGATTGTCACCAGCTTTTCTTCAATCGTAGCCAGTTCAGGCTCGCCGTCTGCGTCAATTCTCATGAAATCCAAAGCAGGCAGCAAAACAGAATTTTCGCCTTTTTCTTCCAGATAAGCCTGAAACATTTTGGTACTCAGTATTTCTCCTTCTGCAACAAGTTCCTTTTCCTGCTTGATTGTAAACGGCTTGATGCCCACGAGGGACTTTATAAATCCAAATTCGGTATCAACAATCTCCTGTCCCTTTTCCAACCCTTCGGAAGTAGCATATAATTCCTTGATAAAAAGATTGTAATGCGTTTTCAGATCTTCAATCAAAGAACTCGCTTGTGCTTCATCAAAAGCTTTTGCCGCTTCTCCAATCGCAATCAGCGCATTTGTTGATCCGGACAAAGCCGACAATACAACAATTTTACGGCTTGGATCATTATTAAGAAGTTCACGGATCGAATGCATGCGTTCAGGCTTTCCAACCGAAGTACCGCCAAATTTCCAGACTTGCATATGTGTAAGGTATAGAATAAATGAATTTCAGATAAAGACAATTGTTTATTTTTCAGCCCAACTAGGCTTTCCGTATATTTTCATGCAGTCCGATCATCTTGATAGCTGTCATAGCTGCTTCGTCGCCTTTGTTTCCGTGGATACCGCCTGCCCTGTCCAGCGCCTGTTCCATCGTATTGGGCGTAAGAACACCGAAGATAACGGGCTTATCCAGCTTTAAACTTACGTTTGTGATTCCTTGCGCTACGGCATGATTAATATAGTCATTGTGCTTTGTCTCGCCCTGAATAACCACGCCCAGGGCAATTACGGCATCAATATCCGGACGCTGGGCAAACCATTGCGATCCGAGTGTAAGTTCAAAGCTTCCGGGCACATTTCCTCTTTCAATATTTTCCGGCGCTGCGCCATAATCAACAAGCGTTTTATATGCGCCTTCAAAAAGCCTTTCTGTTACTTCACTGTTCCATTCTGCAACGAGTATGGCAAATCTTTTTTTACTGATATCCGGTAAACCGTTGGTATTGAAAACACTTAAATTTTTATCTGCGCTGGACATAGTTATCAGTTTTTCGGATAAATCCGTGAAAGTAGATGGAATCAATTTATATATAAACAAATAAAAAAAGGATAAAACCCGTGTCGGCTTTATCCTTTTTTGAAACAGAAATGGTTAACCATTATTTGCCGACCTGTCCCTCCAGTAATCCCATGTATTTCTTTGCGTTCACCACTTCCGATGAAAGCGGGAATTCGTCAACTACACGTTTATAAGTGGACATGGCATCACTCGGTTTGCTGGCTTTTTCCTGAGCAATAGCCAGTTTCATTAAATATACCGGTGTAAAGTATTCGTTCTTTTCATAACCCGCCGCTTTCTCGTAGTAAGAAATGGCTTCTGCCGGTTGATTTTTTTCCATATAAGCATCTCCGATCAGCGACTGTGCCCGAGCATGAACAAGCAAATCGTCAGAACTGAAAGATTTGAGATGATTGATTGCATCGTCGTATTTACCTTGTTTCAGTAAAGCGACGCCTGCATAAAAGTTTGCAAGATTACTGGCATCCGTACCTTTGTAGCTGTCAGCAATAGATAAAAGTCCTTCATTTCCTCCGCTTCCGTTCAGCGCTTTCTGAAGTGAATCTGCTTCAAAATCATAAACTACACTTGCAAGTGCCTGCTGAGCAGTTCCTTCCTGACTTTCGATATAAAAGCGATATCCGGCAAATGCAACAAGCGCCAGTAATACAGCACCCACGATACCTACGACAACTTTACGATTTTTTATAAAAAAAACCTCTGCCTTATTGATTTTGCCTGCCAGTGCTTCCGGAGTTTCAATGATTTCAAGCCCGGACTCGTCCGTCTTTTTCTTGCTCATATAAATTAATTCGATTTTGGAGTGCAAAGTTATGAAAACTTTATGAAGTCAAAACAAGTTATAGCACAATTCTTTATATGCTTTATAGTGTAATTCTATAACCAGACGGAAATTTCCATTACTGAATACCTGATAGAACAGAATATATATGACTTTACACTATAATGCACCGTATACAGCCAGAAACTAAAACTGCGTGACAGCAGGAAAGCCGGCACGCAGTTTCAGTACATTTATATATAAGATCAGATGTACAATGGAAATTGTTTCATCCAGTTATTGACTTCTTCTTTCACCGCTGCAATTTTCGCATCCTGATCATGATTTACAAGTACGGTATCAATCAGATCCACGATGCGCTCCATATCCGTTTCCAGCAATCCGCGTGTGGTCATCGCAGCCGTTCCTACCCGGATACCGGAAGTGATCATTGGCGATTTATCGTCAAACGGAACCATATTTTTATTGATGGTAATATCCGCTTTGATCAGCGTATTTTCAGCCAGTTTTCCCGTAAGTCCTGATTCAATGCCGTTTTTGGTTCTCAGGTCAATCAGCATCAAGTGATTGTCAGTTCCGCCGGAGATAATCCTGTAACCTTTTTCAACAAACGCTTTGGCCATTGCCTGCGCATTTCTGGTAACCTGCGTTGCGTAGTTGTAATAACCGTCGCTGAGTGCTTCGCCGAATGCAACGGCTTTTGCAGCAATAATATGTTCCAGCGGACCGCCTTGTGTTCCCGGGAAAACACCCGAATCCAGCAAAGAAGACATCAAGCGGGTTTGTCCTTTCGGTGTTTTGATGCCAAACGGATTTTCAAAATCATTCCGCATCATGATAACGCCGCCACGAGGGCCACGCAGTGTTTTGTGCGTTGTAGTCGTTACGATATGGCAATGATCAAATGGATCGTTCAGAAGACCTTTGGCAATCAGACCGGCCGGATGGGAAATATCGGCAAGCAAAATGGCGCCAACCTGATCAGCTATGGAACGCAGGCGTTCGTAATCCCAGTCGCGGCTATATGCCGAAGCGCCGCAGATCAGCATTTTAGGCTTTTCTTTCAGGGCAATTTCCTCTACTTTGTCCCAATTGATCAAACCGGTTTCTACCTCAACACCATAAAATACAGGCTGAAAGTATTTTCCGGAAATGTTCACAGGAGAACCGTGCGTAAGGTGTCCGCCATGCGCAAGGTTGAAGCCCATGATTTTGTCACCCGGGTTCAGGCAAGCAAGGAATACAGCGGTATTGGCCTGCGCGCCGGAATGCGGCTGCACATTGGCCCACGTTGCCCCGAAAAGTTCTTTCAAACGGTCGATGGCAATCTGTTCAATTTCATCAACTACTTCACATCCGCCGTAATATCTTTTTCCGGGAAGTCCTTCTGCATATTTGTTGGTCAATACACTTCCTGATGCTTCCATCACTTGTCTGGAAGTAAAGTTTTCAGATGCGATCAGTTCAATACCGGATTCCTGGCGATGCTTTTCTCTGTTTATGAGATCAAAAATGGTCGTGTCACGTTCAACGCTTGTGAGTGTAGACATGGGATATACTGGAAAAAGATGTGATGTTAGCTTGAATAAGGTGCAAAAATACAAGCATTTATTGTTGAATAAAATAATAACAGTTACTTTATCCGAAATGTCCTGTTCACGCTTTTTATGATTACAGTTTATAGCCTCAATGGGGTTATATCAAGTATTTTAGAACAAAAGTTATTTTTAAATTATTTTAATAATAATTCATTATGAATTGTATTTTTGCCATCGTTTGCGTGTCTGAGTCTTTTTTCTGACATTTTGCCAAGTTCCAATCGTACTTTGTATAATGTGCTTTTCCGGAATATGATCATTCTCTAATCAGTATTATTCATAAACTCTTAATAATATCCGTCATCTATGAGCCAACAAACGGTAAATTCCCAGACTATCCTGATGCAGACTGCCAATCATTCAAAAGGTACTGCCGGAACAATCGGGCAGCCCATTACTTATGAAAAAATACCGACACAGATCTTTGCAGATTCAAAAGAAGCTTCCAATGCGGTTGCCAGAGAAATTGCAGATCTGATTCGTCAGAAACAAAATGAAGGAAAGCCATGCGTGCTTGGCCTTGCAACCGGATCTTCACCAAAGACTGTTTACGCCATTCTTGTCCGTATGCACAGGGAAGAAGGGCTGAGTTTCAGGAACGTAATTTCATTTAACCTGGATGAGTATTATCAAATGGAACCGGATTCCATTTACAGTTATCACCGGTTCATGAAAGAACAGCTGTTTGATCATGTGGATATATTAAAGGAAAATTATTTTATACCGGACGGAACCGTTCCGTCTTCTTCACTGAGAGATTACTGTACTTCTTATGAAAACAGGATCAATGCCGTTGGCGGTCTGGATTTTCAACTACTGGGTATCGGCGGAAACGGGCATATCGGATTTAACGAACCCGGCGCGCTGATCAATTCCCGCACAAGGCTGATTACACTGGATCATTCCACGCGTGTGGCTGCTTCCATGGAATTTGGCGGACTGCATAACGTTCCCCGCAAAGCCATTACGCTCGGCGTAGCGCCTATTCTGAACGCGCGCCGCATTGTATTGCTTGCATGGGGCGAAAGAAAAGCTTCGGTAATTCAGCGAGCGGTGGAAGGACCGGTTTCTGAGCTGAATCCTGCATCCTATCTTCAGGCGCATCCGGATGTTTCCTTTGTTGTGGACGAAAGCGCAGCATCCGAACTTACCCGCATCAAGACGCCCTGGGCAGTTGATTCGGTCGTTTGGGATAACAAAATGATTAAAAAAGCAATTACGCATTTATCTCGTACATTGAGCAAACCGATTCTGAAACTAACCGACAAGGACTACAATGACAATGGTATGAGTGATCTGCTGGCGCAGTATGGCTCCGGATATGAAATCAATATCAACGTATTTAACCAGTTACAGCATACAATAACCGGCTGGCCGGGCGGAAAACCGGATGCCGATGATACTTACCGTCCGGAAAGAGCTTTGCCTGCTAAAAAACGCGTGCTTATTTTCAGCCCGCATCCGGATGATGATATTATCTCCATGGGCGGTACGTTCCAGCGGCTTGTTGATCAGGGTCATGAAGTGCATGTTGCTTATCAGACTTCCGGAAACATTGCCGTTGCTGATGATGAAGCACTTCGCTTTATTGACTTTGTCGTTGACTTCAACAATGGTTTTGGAATAGATAATGAAGAAACAAACCAGTTGTTCCTGGATGCAAAGAACTTTCTGCGACATACCAAAGACAGTGAAATTGATACACCTGAAATACGCAAAGTAAAAGGTTTGCTGCGACGCGGAGAAGCCAAGGCAACATGCCGCTTTGTAGGAATTCCGACCAGTCAGGCGCATTTCCTGAACATGCCTTTTTACGAAACGGGAACAGTTCAGAAAAAACCGATCGGCGCAGAAGACATCCAGATCATAGAAAACCTGATTGACGAGATCAAGCCGCATCAGATTTATGCAGCCGGCGATTTTGCCGATCCGCACGGAACGCATAAAGTTTGCTGGGATGCGATTGAAGCTGCACTGAACCGGTCGAAAGAAAAAGAATACATGAAAGACTGCTGGGTATGGCTGTATCGCGGTGCCTGGGCAGAATGGGATATTTATGAAATAGAAATGGCAGTTCCGATGAGTCCGGATCAGGTTCTGAAAAAACGCCAGGGAATATTCAAACATCAGTCTCAGAAAGACGGCGTTGTATTTCAGGGCGAAGATTCAAGAGAATTCTGGCAGCGTGCAGAGGAACGGAACAGAGGAACGGCCCATTTGTATGACGAACTCGGGCTTGCCGAATACGAGGCAATGGAAGCTTTTGTAAGATGGAAATTCTGACAGGAACCAATTTTAAAAAGAAAGAGCTTGGTATGATACCAAGCTCTTTCTTTTTAAAGCGTATATCCGTTTTATAATTCCATATCAATCCACATGCGTTGCGCCATTTTTTCAACCATGTTCATGATACCCTGCAAGGCACCAAAAACAATACACAACGGCAGAATAACCGGCAGGAATATCAGCCATTGCAATGCCATATTATAGTTGAACCTTTTAAAAACAGGCGTTTTCATAACGGGAACGTGTTGTTAACATCAGAGTTGAGTATCCTAAATTATATAAATATTTTAATCCTAACAAAGCTTTATTATAAAAACCTTTACATATTATATAACATTCTTATATTCAATATAACTATTTCTACTATTTAGCTAAACAAATATTACCTCGGCTTGCTTCGTACACATGAGATTCGTTGGCTGTTAAAAAATTTTTGTTTATTTGTTATAGTAAAGTAAACTGCAATTCCGACATGCCGTCTTCTGACATCATACAATTATTACCTGATTCCATAGCCAATCAAATTGCCGCCGGAGAAGTTGTTCAGCGACCGGCATCCGTAGTGAAGGAGTTACTGGAAAACGCCATTGATGCAAAAGCCAATTATATACAGGTGATATTACGGGAAGCCGGTCGTACGCTGATCCAGATTATAGACGACGGCACAGGCATGTCCGAAATGGACGCAAGAATGTGTTTTGAAAGACATGCCACTTCCAAAATTCGTCAGTCAGAAGATTTGTTCCGGATACGTACCATGGGCTTTCGAGGTGAAGCGCTTGCATCCATTGCCGCTGTTGCACAAGTGGAACTCCGGACCAGACAGGAATCCGACGAACTGGGAACCCTGATCCGGATTGAGGGTTCGGAAATAAAAACGCAGGAAGCAGTTGCATGCTTGAAAGGAACCAGTATTCTGGTCAGGAATTTATTTTTCAATGTTCCGGCACGAAGAAATTTCCTGAAATCCAACTCCGTAGAAATGCGGCATGTGCTGGATGAATTCCAGCGCGTAGCACTGGCGCATCCGCAAGTCGGTTTTTCTTTGCACCATAACGATACGGAAGTGTTTAACCTGATGCCCGGAAAGCTTGTACGGCGTATTGTGGATATTTACGGAAAAAGTTACCGGGAACAACTGGCTTTCTGCCAGGAAGACACTTCTTATATCAGCGTTCGCGGATACATCGGAAAACCGGAATTTTCAAGAAAAACCCGGGGTGAACAATTCTTTTTTGTCAATGACCGCTATATCAAGCACAGTTACATGCATCATGCTGTAATCAGTGCATTTGACGGGACCATACCGGAAGGAAGTCATCCGTTCTATGTGCTTTTTATAGAAATTGATCCTTCGCATATTGATATCAATATTCATCCGACCAAAACGGAAATCAAGTTTGATGACGAGCGATCGGTGTACGCCATTGTCATGGCTGCAGTTAAGAAAGCAGTCGGTATTTACAATCTTTCGCAATCCATCGATTTTGAGGGCAACACCAATTTTTTAAATACCTCGCCTTCGGATCAAAACAATAATCTGATTCCGAGAACCGTCATGCCGGATTGGGTTGCACAGTCCAAAAGAGACGAAAATAACCAGTCAAGATCCAATCTTACAAACTGGAACAAACTTTTCGAAGGATTACAGAACCCGGATGACCGCAACCGCGAACTGGCTGCATTCGAGCTGAACACACCGACTGCTTCCCGGCCATCGTATCAGGAAGAATCAAAAACAGTTGCAAGCAAAGTGAACCGGATGGCACTCGAAGCCATTTCTGCGCCGGAAAGTGATGCCATGCTTTTTCAGCTGCATAACCGGTTTATCCTTTCGCAGGTTAAAGACGGCATCATGCTTATTGACCAGAAAGCCGCTTATGAACGCATTCTTTACGAACGATACCGCAAGATGCTTACAAACCGGAACGGTGCATGTCAGCAGCTTCTTTTTCCGAAAACCATACGTCTGACGCATTCTGACATGCAGCTTGTGCATGAAACCAAAAAGGAAATCAGAAGTCTGGGGTTCGAGTTTGACGAATTCGGCTCAAATGAACTGATCATCAGAGGGATCCCGGCAGATTTGCCGGAAGAAAGCGAGCAGGATCTTTTTGAAGAATTAATAGAACAATTGAAGCAGAGCTACTCGGATCTAAAACTGAACAAACCTGAAAGTCTGTCCAGATCGCTGGCGAAGCGTTTTTCCATCCGTTATGCGGTAAAACTTTCACTTGTTGAAATTCACACGCTTATCAATCAGCTTTTTGCCTCAACGGACCCGAACCGGACGCCGACGGGCGAAGCAATTATTGTTTTGCTCACCATGGATAAACTTACAAGCATATTCAAGGGTTGAAGAACAAAATGACGAGGTGCGCAGTTATTAAATAAATCATTGATTTTCATAAAATATGTTGGCCATAACACCTACCGTAAGGAATTTACTTATACTGAATATCTTGTTTTTTATAGTTGATAAATATGCCCTGAATCTTACAAACGGATTTGCCTTAAGGTCGCTTTTTTCACCTGACTTTTTGCCTTTTCAATTTGTAACTTACATGTTTCTTCATGCGAATTTCGGACACTTGCTTGGTAATATGTTTGGTTTGTTCATGTTTGGTCCGCTGCTGGAAAGAGTCTGGGGTCCCAAAAAATTCCTTTTCTTCTACTTTTTTACGGGAATTGGCGCAGGAATTCTGTTTTCAGGAATTGATTATTTTGAAAACAGCCAGGTAAGACAAGCTGTTGAAATATATACACAAAATCCGACTCCGGACGCACTGGTTGACTTTATGAGCAAACATGCCAGAGGAATATATGAAGCCAGCCTTGATTTTGTAAATAAATTTGAAGATAATCCGACAAATTCCAGCTATATTCAACAAAGTGTTAATTTTGTAAACTCGTATTATCAAGGTTTGATAAATACACCGTTGGTAGGCGCTTCGGGAGCAATTTTTGGCATACTTATGGCGTTTGGTTTATTATTTCCAAACACTGAGCTTTTTCTGCTTTTCGTTCCGTTTCCTATAAAAGCAAAATATTTTGTTGCTTTTTATGGATTATACGAATTATACGAAGGGATACAAAACGCTCAGTCAGACAATGTTGCGCATTTCGCACATATCGGGGGAATGCTATTTGCATACATATTACTGCGTTACTGGGGTACGCAAAAAACAAATTTCTATTGAAAGATGAGCAATATTGTAGATGACGTTAAAAGGGAGTTTGCTAAATCGGAAAATGCACTCGTCAAGATAATCCTAATCAATACAGCAGTATTTCTGGTACTGCTGCTCCTGAAGATCATTCTTACGCTCTCTCAATCCTCGAATGTATATTACGCCGTTCTTGATACTTTAAAGCTTCCTGCTTCCACAAACGAGTTTATACACAGGCCCTGGACATTATTAACCTACTTTTTTACACATGAAGATATTTTCCACATTTTATTCAACATGCTTTTCCTTTACTGGTTTGGAAAGCTTGTGGATGAGTATCTCGGTGCAAAACGGGTTATAGCGCTTTATATGCTTGGCGGAATAGCTGGCGGAGTCATTTACATGGTTTTATACAATGCCCTGCCTTATTTCCAGTCGCAGATTCAGGATTCCAGAATGCTGGGTGCTTCTGCAGCAGCCTTTTCGGTTGCAGTTGGTGCATCGACTTTGCTTCCGAATTATACTTTTAACCTGATTTTCCTGGGTCCGATCCGGATCAAGTTCATAGCACTTTTTTACATTATACTTTCTCTGGCGCAAAGCCTTGGTGAAAACGCCGGCGGTAACCTTTCTCATCTTGCCGGAGCCATTATAGGGTATGTATTTATCAAGCTGTTGCAGAATGGAACGGATCTTGGGAAACCTATTTATGCCATTGTAAACAGCTGGTCACGCCTTTTCCGAAAGCGTCCTTCCATGCAGGTTACTTACCGCGAACGGCAGGTATACCGCAATACGAACGTATATTCCGCTTCATCTTCCGGAACCATAGAAGCACCTGACCAAATTGAAATAGATTCTATTCTGGATAAAATTTCAAGGTCCGGTTATGAAAGTCTTACAAGAGAAGAGAAGCAAAAGCTGTTCAAGGCGAGCCAGCAAAAGTAAAATCAGGTTTAACCCTATTTACGTAAAATTGTATTTCAGCAGGTTTCAATAATCTGATTTTAATAACCTCACTATGCTTATTACACCTGGAAAACTATTATCCAAAATTGATTCTCCTGCAGATTTACGGAAACTGGACAGCTCACAACTTCCGCAGGTCTGTAATGAATTACGCCAGTTTATCATTGATAACGTTTCTGTTTACGGAGGACATTTTGGAGCAAGCCTGGGTGTAGTCGAATTATCTGTTGCTCTGCATTACGTATTTAATACACCCGACGATCAGCTTGTATGGGATGTTGGCCACCAGGCATACGGACACAAAATCCTTACAGGCAGACGCAATGATTTTCATTCAAACCGGACATACGGAGGTATTTCCGGATTTCCGAAACGTAAAGAAAGTATATACGATGCATTTGGCGTAGGGCATTCCTCTACGAGCATATCCGCTGCTTTGGGAATGGCTGTTGCATCTGCATTGGAAAAAAATTATGAACGCCAGCATATTGCAGTAATTGGCGATGGTGCCATGACAGCCGGAATGGCGTTTGAAGGAATGAACCATGCAGGAGCTACGGATTCCAATCTGCTTATCATACTGAATGATAACTGCATGGCAATTGATCCGAATGTTGGTGCATTAAAAGAATATCTGACAGACATTACCACTTCTCAAACCTACAATAAGCTGAGGGATGAAGTCTGGAATATGCTTGGAAAGATGAGCAATTTCGGAAAGAGTGCCCAGGAAATTGTTTCGAAAGTCGAAACCGTTATGAAAACGGCCATACTTCGTCAGAGCAACCTTTTTGAATCATTGGGCCTGCGTTACTTCGGACCAATTGACGGCAACGATATAAGTCATTTAACGGATGTTTTAAAGGATCTTAAAAGTATTCCCGGACCAAAGCTTTTACATTGCCTTACGGTTAAAGGAAAAGGGTACGGCCCGGCAGAAAAGGATCAGACCAAATGGCATGCACCAGGCATTTTTGACAAAATAACCGGGGAAATCAAGAAAAAAGTTTACGACAGCCCGCAAGCTCCGAAGTATCAGGATGTATTTGGAAATACGATCGTAGAATTAGCGAAGCAAAATCCGAAGATCGTTGGTGTAACTCCGGCGATGCCATCCGGCTCTTCATTGAACATCATGATGAATGAAATTCCGGACAGAGCATTTGACGTCGGAATTGCCGAACAGCATGCAGTTACTTTTTCGGCAGGAATGGCAACGCGCGGAGACATTGTATTTTGCAATATCTATTCAACTTTCATGCAAAGAGCGTATGATCAGGTAATTCATGATGTGTGTATTCAGGAACTTCCGGTTATATTCTGTCTGGACAGGGCTGGCCTTGTGGGTGCTGACGGTCCCACGCATCATGGAGTTTACGACATTGCGTATATGCGTTGTATTCCGAACATGATCGTTGCTTCTCCGATGAATGAACAAGAGCTGAGAAATATGATGTATACAGCTCAGCTGGATTCGTTTCAATCCGGAAAATATGCTTTTACCATTCGATATCCAAGAGGAACCGGTGTTATGCCGCAATGGAAATATCCGTTTGAAGAAATAGAAATTGGTAAAGGCAGAAAAGTGAAACATGGAGAGGACATTGCAATTTTATCCTTTGGACCTTTGGGAAATTATGCTGAACAAGCCTGCATACAGCTTGAAAAACAAGGCATATCGGCAGCTTTATACGACATGCGTTTTGCAAAGCCTCTGGACGAAAAACTTTTACATGAAATTTTCGCTTCATTCGATCGTATTGTTACGCTTGAAGACGGATGCCTGCAAGGAGGATTTGGA
Organism: Dyadobacter sediminis; assembly: GCF_005860765.1. Lineage (GTDB taxonomy): Bacteria > Bacteroidota > Bacteroidia > Cytophagales > Spirosomataceae > Dyadobacter > Dyadobacter sediminis. The sequence goes on from NZ_VCEI01000031.1 coordinate 225,546, forward strand.
AGTGCTGTGATTGAATTTATGGCCGATAAAGAATATAATTCCAAGGTTAAAAGACTGGGAATCGCGGATACCATTATCGAACACGGAGAACCGCATGAACTTTATAAGGAATGTGGCATTGATACAGCAGGCATTATGAAGTCAGTAACGGAATTTCTGGAAGCTAAAAGTACTTTAAATGTGTTTTCGCTATAAAGTATCCTTTGTCCTGATCGTTGTAACTACATATATACAAAATATAGGTGCTTGTTCCTGCTTATAACCAAGTAGAAACAAGCACTAATTCTTTCCAAGTCATTCAAAGCTAACTTTATCATACATCTGCTTTTGAGTCTTTGGTTTCTTATAAATCATTGATTTCAACATAATAATCATCTGGTTGTAATTACCAACCTGATTCAAACATTTCCTTTATACCCGAACTTTTCGCTTTGTCAATTCAATCTCTTGATTCAATTACTTTCAGTCATAACTCGTTTTTAAGCCTTATTAAAGGGAATGCTATAATTGCTGGCTATATTGACTTTCTATGTATTTAAGTATTGGTTCCTTCTATTTTATGAGGTCAAGAACATTAGTCATGGAGCAACTTGAATTAAGCTTATAATTGAGGAAGTATTTGGTATTTCTTACATCTCAAAATGTGCATGAAACGATTTGAAGCCAGACTGCCTGACTTTTTCATACCACTTTGCCAATCTGATGAGCCTTTATATTTTTTAGTAGTAGAGATATTATTGCTTAGTTCCAATTGTTTGATCATTTGCCCTTTTAAGACTAGAGAAACATTCAAATAAGAGTTATGCTTTACTCTCTGGCTGTTAGTACAGGTATCAGGCTTTTTGTACAACGTATATCTAATTAGAGCCGGTATTGTTTTACCAAACCGCTATTGCCAGCATCGTCAGCTGATATTCTTTTGCTTGCTAAATAGCATTATCCTCTTGATTTAAATCTTCATAATTTCAATGCAGACTTTATCGCCAACTTTTGAAACCGACTTAGAAATGAAAATATTGAAGTAAGTCAATCCCTGCCATTAACACCTTAAAACCGTACAATTGCCAAAATGTTATTTGGAATACTATCAACTAAAATCCTTGCAACGATCTATTGAAAACTTACTACTCATCAACGTTCCATTAGCTACCTCAATTAAGTCTCTAAAGACTACTTTCCTATTTAGTATCAGATTATTTGATACGTTAAATATAACGAAATCTTATATAGCCTCTAATGAAAAAATCTTGGACAGTAACTATTGGAAAGAAGTCTAAGAGAGTAAATTTTTTCTTTCAAAATCATTCTCTTGTACATTTCTTATTAAACACAAATAAGAAAGGCTTCGCCCTATTAGCCAGTAGAAATCAAATTTGAATTTTCTAGAATGAACTTTGAAGATAGCAGCTGAGCCCAGAACAGGAAGCTCTCAAGACGAACAGGTTCAAGATAAAAACGGATCAAGACCAAATGTTGTGGAGCAACTTGGATTAAGCATATAACTGAGTTAGGCGATAATGGAAGAATTTGACATTACGAACCCCTCGAAACTGACTTCTAAAAGCTTTGATCTTCGCGTTGAAGGATTCGGCGGATGCATTGGTACTTCTGTTGTCAAAATAGTTGACAATAGTTTTGTAGTGATTCTGGATTGAACGGGCGACGGTATTGAATGATTTGAAACCGGATTGCCTGACCATTTCATGCCATTTTGCAAGCCTAGTGAGCCCATAAATCTTTTTGGTAATTTTCGAGAAGATGTTGCTTAATTCTATCGACAACTTTTATGCCCGTTTAAGGTCTGGAAAGCGTTCAAAGAGAAGTTGCGCTCTTTCTTGCTGGCTATCAGTCCAGGCATTAGGCTTTTTATACAATGCATATCTGCTCCGCGCTAGTAATTGTTTTACGGTAGCACCGTTGGGCAATATTTCTGGCTGATATTCTGCCTGAGCGGCTTTTGCTGCCTGGATGGCGTCATTTTCTTGATCCAGCGCTTGCCAACGATGTTTGATTCGGATCTCTTGCAAAGCTTCGATAGCTAACCTTTGCACGTGAAAACGGTCGGAGACGCGTGTTGCCCGTGGAAAACATCTCTTAGCGATCATTAATATGCTACCAGCCATGTCAAGCGTAATTTGAGATACCTTTTTACGTCGTGCTTCTGGAATTTTGCGCATGACTTCAATAACTGCTTCGGCCTTGGTGCCTGCGATGATGGCTATAATGCTCCCTTTGCCGCCTTTGGCGGTTTTATTAGTGAGTATAGTGTACAACTCACCATGTGAAAGGCTGGTCCGTCAATAGATAAATGAAACCCTAGATTCTCAGAAAACAATAGCCACTTTTTGGCATGGACTCGCTGATTCCAACCTTTGAATCCACTCTGAAGATCGGGGTACTGACGCAATAATGCTATCCTATCAACTCCGTAGAACCCTCCAATAGATCTGATATTATTCGGGTTGGTATCTACCGATTTTCGCCTGGCGGCCCGGTTTTAAAAAAGCGGAAAACTCACTAGTCATCCGCGTTCCATTAGCTACCTCAGTCCAGTCTGGATAAACTACTTTTCCATTTTTGGTATTGAGCCATCTGCGGCGTTTAATATGAAGAAAGACCTTATGGCCTCGAATTGGGAAATCCTGAACAGTAATTGTCGAAAAGAAGCCTTTGGAAAGTAGATTTTTTCTTTCGGGATCATTCTCATCTTCATTTTTCTCATCGATATGTACGTGAAAAACACCGTCCTGCCGGTCGATAGAAGATAACTCAAAGTTTTAGAGGATGAACTCTGGTAAAAGAAATTGAATGATACGCAGGAAACTTTCCAAAATAAACTGGTTTGATTAAAAACACAAACCTAGATAAATCCTATGCGCTCCACAAGTTTTTAACTTGATCCGTTTTGTATTTGAATGTAACGCCGGGGCGGGGATGGAGCACAAAGAAAAAGACCATCTTTTTGGGGATGGTCTTTTTACGATGGTATTGTGGCGGCTACCTACTTTACCGGGTTTGATCCAAGTATCATCGGCGGTTCCGGGCTTAACTTCTCTGTTCGGAATGGGAA
>NZ_VCEI01000032.1 GCF_005860765.1 Dyadobacter sediminis
CCGATTGGGAGTGCAAAAGTGCAACTTTAACCTTTTATACGCAAGTGCAGAACCAAAATATTGCTGAACTTTTTTCAAGATATTTCCTAACCCGTTGATAATCACATTTATTTAACGGAAAAGTTTTCTGAAATTTTTTAAAACAATCTTTCCTCACCATTAACCCCATCAAAACGCCCCAAACCGCATTTATATAAAATCCTTTCTGAGTCCAAAAACACAAAAAGGACCCTTGCCGAAGCAAGGATCCTTTTATAGAATCTATTGATCTATTTACGAACCGCATGCTTCGCAGCCTTCCGGATCGTCCAGCGAGCATTGCATATCCGCCTTATTGTCTCTTGGCGCAACAGGCTTTGCATGCTCTTCCGCATACTGAACATAATTTAACTCTTTCTCCGTTACAACAGCGGTTGCTGGCTCCAGCAAAACTTCTGCCTGCTTGCTTACAGTAAACTGAACCGGGTCGGAAGCCGCTCTGGTCCTCAAATAATACATGCCGGTTTTAAGTCCTTTTTTCCACGCATAAAAGTGCATGGAAGTAAGTTTACCAAAATTCGCTTCTTCCATAAAGATATTCAGCGACTGGGACTGGCAAATGAATGCGCCACGATCCGCTGACATGTCCAGCAAACTCCGTTGCTTGATTTCCCATGCCGTTTTATAAAGATCCTTGATGTTCTGAGGAATATTCGGAATCGGCTGCACCGAGCCGCTTGCACGGACAAGGTTATTTTTCATCTCTTCATTCCAGAGACCCAGTCTCACAAGATCTTTGAGCAAATACTTGTTGACAACCACGAATTCACCCGAAAGAACGCGTCTTACGTAGATATTGGATGTAAATGGCTCGAAACATTCATTGTTCCCCAGTATCTGGCTTGTTGAAGCTGTCGGCATCGGCGCAAGCAACAGGGAATTACGAACACCGTACTGAATTACTTCTTTTCTCAGCTTGCTCCAGTCCCAGCGATTGCTTCCAGGCGTGACACCCCACATATCAAACTGGAAAATTCCCTTTGAAATAGGACTTCCCGCCCAAGTCTCGTAAGGACCGTGTTGCATGGCCAGTTCCATGGACGCTTCCATGGAGCCATAGTAAATCGTTTCAAACACATCTTTGTTCAGCTGGCGCGCCTCATCCGAGTCGAATGGCATGCGCATCATGCAAAATGCATCCGCAAGTCCCTGCACACCGATTCCGATTGGCCGGTGTCTTTTGTTGCTTTTTTCTGCTTCCGGTACCGGATAATAATTCAGATCGATGATTTTGTTCAGGTTGCGTGTGATGACCTTTGTAATTTCATACAATTTTTTATGGTCAAAACGCATGTATCCGTCCGCACCTTGTTCAACGAACTTTGGCAATGCAATAGAAGCAAGGTTACAAACCGCAACTTCGTCCGGCGCTGTATACTCGATAATTTCGGTACAAAGGTTGGATGATTTGATCGTTCCCAGATTTTGCTGGTTTGATTTGCTGTTTGCATGATCCTTGTACAACATATAAGGAGTACCCGTTTCAATCTGCGATTCCATGATTGCAAACCACAAATCCTGCGCTTTTATCGTTTTACGTGCTTTGCCTTCCAGCTCGTATCTTTCATATAGTTTTTCAAATTCTTCACTGTGCGTATCCGAAAGGCCGGGGCATTCGTGCGGACAGAATAATGACCACGTATCGTTTGCCTCCACACGCTTCATAAACAAATCCGGAATCCACAACGCATAGAAAAGATCGCGGGCACGCTGCTCTTCTTTTCCGTGATTCTTTTTAAGATCAAGAAAATCAAAAATGTCCGAATGCCAGGGTTCCATATAAATAGCAAAAGAACCTTTGCGCTTTCCACCGCCCTGATCCACATATCTTGCGGTATCGTTAAATACACGAAGCATCGGAACAATACCGTTCGATTGTCCATTCGTACCTTTAATATAAGTACCCGTTGCACGCACGTCATGAATGCTGAGTCCGATTCCGCCGGCCGACTGTGAAATCAACGCACAGTTTTTAAGCGTATCGTAAATTCCGTTGATGCTGTCTTCTTTCATCGTCAGCAAAAAGCACGAAGACATTTGCGGCTTCGGAGTTCCTGCATTGAATAAAGTTGGCGTTGCGTGTGTAAACCATTTTTCCGAAAGCAAATGATACGTTTCAATCGCAGCCTGAATATCGTCCTGATGAATTCCGACAGCAACCCGCATGAGCATGTGCTGGGGTCTTTCTACGATTTTACCGTCTACTTTCAGTAAATAAGATTTTTCAAGTGTTTTATAACCAAAATAATCATAGGCATAATCACGGTCATAAATAATAGTAGAATCAAGCAGAGAAGCATGCTGACGGATTACATCATATACTTCCTTTGAAATCAGTGACGCATTTTCCCCCGTTTTGGAATCTACATACGTGTAAAGCCGCTTCATCGTAGCTGAAAACGACTTCAATGTATTTTTATGGAGATTCGATATTGCAACACGGGCAGCAAGAATGGCGTAATCCGGATGTTTCGTGGTCATGGAAGCCGCAGTTTCCGCAGCCAGATTATCCAGTTCGGCAGTCGTAACGCCGTCGTAAATGCCCGACACAACTTTCTTCGCCACTTCAATCGGCTGAATATAGTTGATATCAAGCCCGTAGCTCAGTTTCTCTATGCGTGCCGTCACCTTATCGAATTTTACAGATTCGCGGCGGCCGTCACGCTTTATTACATACATTGACATATAAGTAGATTGTTTAAAGGAAGTAAGTGATGTATACTATTGAAATTTCAAGTTCGTGAAGCCTTAAAATCTCTTGAAATAACATTAAATTAACATGAATCGCAACCTTCATTCCGGAGGCAAATTTTGTGTTATAGGGATAATGCAAATTAACTTTCAAGTAAGATTCTTATAGCTAGCCGATTACGAATACAGTATCTCTAAATTGATCACAAAAAATAATTTTAACTTTTTTCAGCATTAAAATTTGTAAACTTTTTTCAGTAACAACCTAATTTTTCTGATTAAAATTTTAACATTATTATCTATTGTTCAACTAGTTAGAATGAAAAAAAATGTTGCTGAAAAATTTTTTTTGTAAACTTTATTTTTCAGAGAAGATTTTTAGTTGCAAAACCTGCTATTTCAACTGCCGGTATTATTATAAAAAAACGTGTCAATATTTCAATGTTATGGATAAAAAAACTGCTGTTTCTTCAAGAAGGGATTTTGTAAAAAAGAGTGCCGGCATGGTTGCCGGTCTGGCTGCCGGCCCAACATTCGCTCAGGTTCTGACAACACAAAAACCGGACCCGCTTTATTCCTTGCAACTGGGCGTTTTTGCCGCTTACGACAAAGCTGATTTCCTTCGGGAATCCGGATGCAGTTATATAGAGGAATCGGTCGCCGGTTTTCTGATTCCTGCCGACGGAGACGTGCAGTATGCGAAAAATCTGGAACTGCTGCGATCCGAAAACTTCCCGATCAAATCGTATGTAATCCTGCTGCCCGGAAGCCTGAAAACACTTGGTCCCGACGCCAATCACGAAGCCATTCTGCAGCGCACGGAACTTGTACTGAAACGCGCAAAGGAATGCGGCTCACAATATGTTGTATTCGGAAGCGGCGGTTCCCGCGTAATTCCCGAAGGATACGACCGCAACAAGGCAAAGGCGCAGCATATTGAACTCACCCGGAAAATGGCGCCGCTTGCTGAAAAGTACGGCGTTACGGTTGCCATTGAACCTTTGAACCGCGGCGAAACCAATTTCATCAATAGCCTGGCCGAAGGCGTTGAAATCGTGGAAGCCGTAAAAAGCCCGAAAGTGAAACTGTTATGCGATATTTATCACATGCTCAAAGAAGACGAATCGCCGGATGAAATCGTGAAATACGGCAAGCATATTGTTCATTGTCACATTGCGGAAAAAGAAAACCGCACGCCACCGGGCGTAAAAGGGGATGATTTCCGGCCTTATCTCGGCGCATTGAAAAAAATAAATTACAAAGGCGGATTGTCCATAGAATGCTTTGTTTATACCGATTTTGAAAAAGAAGCAAGAAAAGGCATAGAAGTGCTTAAACAGCAGCTTAGTGAAGTGTAAACCGCCGTATCCTGTTAACATCAAAAAAGATAGCCTTCTTTTACTTGGTTTACACAATTAGAATTTTTACTTTTGCAATCCTTTTTGAAAATTGTATCGAAACACATAATACCATATACCAATGAAAAAAGATATTCATCCCAATTATAGAGAAGTAGTTTTCTGGGATTTATCAAGCGACTATAAGTTCATAACGCGCTCTACAATAGAAACCAATGAAACTGTTACTATGGAGGATGGCAAATCATATCCGGTGTACAAAGTTGAGGTTTCTTCTCAGTCACATCCATTTTATACAGGTAAAAACGTACTTGTGGATACAGCCGGACGTGTTGATAAATTCAGAAAACGTTACGGACAACAAAAAGAAGCGTAAATCTTCTTTTCAGCCTGAAGTTATTTTAATTAAGAACTCCTTGGCTGATCCGTTTGAAAATAATTACAAGAAGCAGTCTCCTGATAAAAGTCACAGGAGACTGCTTCTTTTTTTGTCCTGTCCGAAAAATGGGCGAACTTTGGCTGCACATACTTGTATAAAACATGCTCCATACCATTCTGTTTGACGATCCCGTAATTCGTACGCAGCTTTTACCATTTACATACACACGTCCGGTTGCAGCAATCCGCTGCGGAATTGAAAGAATTTTCGAAAAGTGGAATGATTGGCTGCAAACGGCTGCTTCTTTCCAGACGGCACCGTATCTAAACGCAAAATTTCCAATGAATGCTTCCGATGACAATCTTTTTATTAACGGCGGTTTATGCCCGGATGAAAAGCTGGTCGCAGCAATTCAGGATCTTGCATTGCATACAGTTCTGCTTTCGGAAAAGGGTGAAATACTTGCAGCAAGAAGTTCCGCCGACTGGCAGCCTTCCAATGAATACGGACAAATGAATACGGTGACTTATACCGAACCATTTACACTCATTAGAAATGTATGGGATATATTTGCACTTAATGGCGCACAGATAAAAGCTGATTTTGAAAGAATTACAGCAGGAAAACAGTCTGAACCGGTTACTGATCCTTTTACGCATTGTTATAATCCGGACCAGATTTTCATTGAAAGCGGAGCCGTGATCAAAGCAGCCGTGATCAATGCGGAAAACGGCCCCGTTTACATCGGACGCAATGCGTTGATTCAGGAAGGATCGCTTATTCAGGGTCCGTTTGCGATTGGCGAAAGTTCTGTGCTTGCGCAAGGTGCCAAAATACGGCCGAATACAAGCATCGGGCCATTCTGCAAGGTTGGTGGCGAAGTAAGTAATTGTGTCATTTTTGGTTACAGCAATAAAGGCCACGACGGCTATTTGGGAAATTCAGTTTTGGGCGAATGGTGTAATCTGGGTGCAAATACAAATAATTCAAACCTGAAAAATGACCATAGCAATGTAAAACTGCATAGTTATGCTTCCGGCTCGCTTGCTGACACCGGCCTGACTTTCTGCGGTTTGATGATGGGCGATTATTCCAAAGCCGGAATTTCCACGATGTTCAACACCGGAACGGTTGTCGGCGTAAGCGTGAATGTTTTCGGTTCCGGGTTTCAGGCCAAGCATACGCCTTCCTTTTCGTGGGGCGGCCATGTGGAAGGAACTTCGGAATACCGGTTTGAAAAAGCGCTTGCCGTTGCAAAAGATACCGCAATCCGGCGGGGAATTGATTTGAAGAAAGAAGATGAAGATATTTTGCAGTCCGTTTTTGAACAAACCCGAAATCAACGGATATTCTGACTGGCTGCTGCGTTGATCTATAAAAGACTAATCTAACCAAATCGTGCTTTTTAAAGATATTCCGGGACTTGAACATATAAAATCCACGTTGAGGCGCTCGGTAAATACCAGTCATCTTGCTCACGCCCAACTTTTTGATTCTGCTCCCGGCGGAGCCGGCCTGGCTTTGGCCCTTGCATTTGCCACTTACATAAACTGTGAAAACCGGAATGAGGCGGATGCATGCGGCGTTTGTGCTTCATGCTCCAAAATGGGCAAACTGATCCATCCCGATTTCCATTTTATCTTTCCGGTTGCCGCTTCCAAAAAAGCGGACGGCAAAAACAGTGAGGCTTTTTTAAATTTATGGCGTTCATTCCTGATAGAAAATCCATACCGCATACTTCCCGAATGGCTGGATTTTATTGGTTCGGAAAACAAGCAAGGCAATATTTCAGTAGAAGAAGCACGCGGTATTCTCGGAAAACTCTCGGTTAAGGCGTACGAAGGCGAATACAAGATTCTGCTGATCTGGAAACCGGATATCATGAATGCGTCGTCAGCCAATGCCATTTTGAAAATCCTGGAAGAGCCGCCTGCAAAAACTTTGTTTCTGCTCGTCAGCGATCAGTCGGACAAACTGCTGACTACCATTATTTCACGTACGCAGCGCATCGCAGTTCCGGCATTTTCCGACGATGAAGTCCGTACTTTCCTGAAATGGCAACATGTAAATGAAACAACAGCAACCCAGATCGCATACTTGTGCGACGGAAATCTTTCCGAAGCCTTGAAACTTGTTCAGGAAACCGAAGATGATCGTTCCGGCTGGTTTGCCACATGGATGCGCTCGTGTTACAAATACGACATTTCACATCTTGTCAAACTTGCGGATAATTTTGACGTCATGAACAAGGAAAGGCAGAAAGGATTGCTGGAATACGGGCTGCGGCTTTTCAGGGATATGCTCGTCTGGCGCGCGGGTGCGGGCGAATTATTGCGTGTTCCGCAGGAAGAACTTACTTTCGTTCAGAATTTTTCCAAAACGGTCAGCTTTGAAGCACTTGAAAGAATGATTGAAGAAGTAAATCTTTCCTATTATCATGTTGAGCGAAATGTAAGGGCCAAAATGGTTTTTCTTGACTTGTCGCTTATCGTTGCTCAATTCTTTCAACGCTGATGAAAAATCCTCTTGAAACAATCGGAGCTACGGACGTTGTGGACTTTCCTGACCTTGGCTGGAATGAAGTGCCTGTGCGTATCGATTCCGGTGCGGCCACTTCTGCCATTCATTGTTCGAGAGTGAAACTGGTCAAAGAAGGAGAAACTGTAAAGCTGCATTTTTATCTGGATACCCGGAAAGGAGCGCCGCAGCAATTGTTTTCTGTTACCGATTTTAAGGAAACAGTCATCCGCAATTCTTTCGGAAAAGAGGAAAAACGGTATGTGATCAAAACCGGCATTCGAATTTTCGGAAAAAAGATACGGGCTGAATTTTCACTCGCCAATCGCCGCAAAATGAGGTATCCGGTACTTCTCGGAAGAAAATTCCTGAAAAACCGTTTTATCATCGATGTCTCGCAGCAAGATCTTTCGGCTAAAAAGCATTCTAAATAAATTTATTAAAATGGCAGATTTACTGCTTTTGCCTTCCACGCATTTCCATTATTCAGAGCTTATATGAAAATCGCCGTATTATCCACTAATCCAGACCTTTATTCCACAAGGCGTTTGGTGGAGGCAATTAAACAAAGAGGCCATCAGGCAGTCGTTATTGACCATATAAAATGTTTTGTAATGATTGAAGGCGGAAAACCCAGCGTTGTATACAAAGGAAAACCGATCACCGGAATCGATGCGGTTATTCCCAGGATCGGAACTTCCGTAACTGCTTTCGGCTGCGCTGTTGTGCGTCAGATGGAACTGATGAAAATATTTACAACCGTAAAATCGCAGGCGATTCTGCGTTCGAGGGACAAATTGCGGAGCATGCAGGTGCTGGCGAAATCCGGCGTTGATATTCCTAAAACGGTATTTGCCAAGAACCCTTCGCAAGTAAATGAACTGATCCATATGGTGGGCGGCCCGCCGGTCATTATCAAACTGCTGGAAGGAACGCAGGGCGTAGGCGTTGTTCTGGCAGAAACCATTAAAGCTGCGAAATCCACAATCGAAGCATTTTACGGATTAAGAGCAAATTTCCTGATACAGGAATACATTGCAGAATCAAAAAGCGCGGACATACGGGCATTTGTAATTGGAAATAAAGTCGTTGCAGCCATGAAACGCCAAGGCGCAGAAGGCGATTTCCGCTCCAATCTGCATCGCGGCGGAGAAGGTTACATGATCGAGCTGACGCCGGAAGAAGAACATACGGCGATTTCTGCGGCCAAAGCATTGGGAATAAAAATAGCAGGCGTGGATATGCTTCAGTCCGACCGGGGCCCGTTGGTCATGGAAGTGAATTCTTCACCGGGTTTAAGAGGAATTGAAGAGGTCAGCGGGATTGATATTGCAGCACTTATTGTTGCTTATATTGAAGATAAAATTGTTACAGACGAGAATGATACCGTAGGTGTCTGACGTAAAAAGTTTTGAATCATGCATATAAAAATAGGAACACGCGGAAGTAAACTGGCTCTTTGGCAGGCACATTATGTTGAGGCGCAGTTACAAAAAGGCGGAATAGAAACCGAAATCGTCATTATTGAAACAAAAGGAGATAAAATCCTTAACCGATCCTTGTCCAAAATCGGCAGCAAAGGCGTTTTTACACAGGAACTGGAAGATCAGCTGAAAAACGGCAGCATTGATATAGCCGTACACAGCGCCAAGGACTTGCAGTCACAGCTGGATGAAGCCTTTGAAATTATTGCTTATACGGAAAGAGAGAAAGCCAATGACGTGCTGGTCAGTTTTGACACGAATCTTTCTTTGAAAAGCGGAGAAGTATTTGTTGTCGGAACTTCATCGACGAGAAGGATTGCCGTTTTAAAACATTTTTATCCGCATATTCAAATTGTGGACATGCGGGGAAATCTGCAGACGCGCCTGAGAAAACTGAATGAAGGCCACTGCAATGCATTGCTGCTTGCTTACGCCGGCGTTCACCGAATGGAATACGACGATAAAATTGCCGAACATCTTTTGCTGGACGAATTTACACCGGCCGTAGGACAAGGCAGCGTTGCCATTGAATGCGCTGTTGACTTATCCGAAGAAAAAAAATCCATACTGAAAGAACTGCTGAATGATAAACATACCGAAACCTGTCTGCGTACGGAAAGGGCATTTCTGAAACGTCTTCAGGGCGGATGCAGCATTCCGGTTTTTGGTATGGCCACGCTGGACGGCGAGCAAATTGATATAACTGGCGGAATCATCAGCCTGGATGGCAAAGAATTGATCCGGAAAACGCAAACCGGATCTTCTCAATTTCCTGAAGAACTGGGAACGGCATTGGCGGATGAATTACTGGAAGCAGGCGCTGAAAGGATATTGAAAGAAATTAGAGAGCAAATACCCGTTAGATAAATGAACATCGCCACTTGGTCAACGCAGTAGAAATGTAAAGTAAAGAGTTCATATCATTGCAGATAACCATAAATATACTGCGATGAAAAAGATCACTTATTTAATTTACTTTTTAATAGCTGGATTGGTTTCTGCATGCTCATCCGATAAATCTCATGATGTGGCGCCTAAGCCAGACATGAAAGCACTAGTTGGCAAGTACCAACTAACACCGGATGAATCAGCCAGACGAAATGAGTCACGCATATGGACGATAACCAAGATTGATGATAGCCATGTTGACGTTAAAGAAAACCTAACAGCGGATCTTAACAGCAAGAAACCTAAAATTACAAGCCGTATTTTAAAAAATGTCTTGGTATTAGGATTGGAAACATCCGGTTCTGTCTTAAAAATAGACTCAGATTTTGAAGATCCAGAATTCCTGAAAGACGGAAAGGGTAGTTATAAAATAGCTGGAAATGGTACTGTTCAAACTAATACATTGATTGCTTCGCTGTCGTTTCGGGATTTGAGCATAAAAGAAAACAACCCACAGCTGCATCAAGAATTTATGGAATTCGAAAAGATAGAGTAAAACAAGAAAAGCCCGGCATTTTATTGCCGGGCTTTCTGGTTACAGGTTTTTAGGAATATTGATGTTTTAGTTTCTTTTTGGCAATGAATCCGCAGGCGTAGCCGGTTTTACCGGAAGTGCCGTTGAATCCGGCTTTACGGGTGTGACTGGCAATGCCGGTTTTGCTGTGCTGTCTGGACGGGCAGTCGAATCCGGCATTGCAGGAATAACGGCCGGCTTTGCAGTCGAATCCGGAGTTGCTGGAACAATAGCTGGTCTTGCTGTAGAGTCCGGCGTAAAAGTTGCGTTTGGTGTTACAGTTGAATCCGTTCTTACACCTTGCATTCCTTGCTGCATTGGCGTTGTCGGCCTTCCTGCTCCGTCGGTTCTTGGTGCCATTGCCGGAGCTCCGGGCCTTACTGCCGGTACTGTAATGGCAGGCTGAGCATTTTGTGCACCTCCGCCACCGCCGGCATCCATTCCGCCGCTTTCGCTTTTCTGGTCATCATTGTTAACGGATTTTCTTCGGCGTGTTTTCTGCTCCACAAATGTCATTTTACCCAAACGGTAAGAGAAATTAATTCTGAAACCTCTGTTGAACAAATAATTGGTGTTCGTCTGTGTAAAGGTGCTGGATTCCAGGCTGGTTTTCATTTTGAAAGAAGGAGCCAGGAAATTTTCCATTCCGAAACCGATGCTTCCGCGCTTGTTGGTAAAATCTTTCTTGATCCCCAGGTCATACATACGGAAACCGGCCTGGCTTCCCTGCAACTGAACATCCCGTCCTCTGATAAATCCGCCGCCCTGCAATCCCCAGCCATTCCGGATCGTAAGACTTGTTCTGAAACGGCCGCTTACGACAAAACCGGTGTTTGAAGCGGATAAAGAAGGATCGGGGCTGTTGTTGGAAAGATCTGCATAGTATGCGTCAAATCCGCCGCCAACCTGCCATTTCTTGAAAAATGTCATATTTCCGAATACATTGACACCATAATTCTTTTTGGAACCGATGTTGCCATAAGTTGTGGTGATTACACCTTGTTCGCTCGTTGTACGGATGCTCTCGATCGAATTGTTTGTAAAACGGGCAAACGTGGAAACATTCACATAAAGGGAATTTTTGAAAAAGCTGGTTCCCAGTTCCACCTGATCCGTAAGCTCCGGTCTCAGCTGCGGATTGCCGACGGTGACGTTCAGCGGGTTGGCTGCATTTCGGTTAGGGTTTAGGAATTGAATGCCGGGACGCTGCAAACGGCGGTTGTAGCCGAGTTTGAATGTCTGCCCTTTGGCAAATGTTTTGGAAAGATTCAGGCTTGGAACCAGATTGCTGTACGCCGGAATATTAAGATTGCCTTGTTCTCCCTGTGAGGCATCAATACTCGTATACTCGTACCTTGATCCCGCCTTGACCGTAAATTTGTTTTTGGTCGTATAAGTATAGGAAAAATAACCGGCTGCCACATTCTGATCGTAGTTCAGGTTACTGGCCGCCTGCGGGGTAGTAATGGTATTGTAATAATCGAAGTTACTCACCACCTGACGGAAAATTCCTTTACCTCCTACTTCAATCAACTGATTATCCTTGATCGGCGTCTGATAATCGAGCTGAACTGTACTTTCCTGATTATGACTGGAATTGTTGTTTCCCTGTATTCCAAGCAGTTCGCGCAACTGATTGTTATTCAATGAATACACATCGGCATCATAGTCATTTGTACGGTTGTTACGGCTGTACTGCGTTGATATGCTCAGTTCCTGTTGCGGCTTGCTCAGTGTTTTGATATAATCCACATTGACATCCCACGTTCCGGAAAGATCTTTGGTGCTTACATCCCTGAAATTGGTAGTTGTTGCGCCGCTGCTCTGCGTATTGAATGTAGACAGTTCCTGTGTATTTCTCATGTTCCTCATTCCGTAACGTACGCCGGCAGAAAGCGAGGTTTTGGAATCAATCTCATAATCCCAGCCGAAATTATAGGAACCGAAAGCCATTTTATTGTCCGTATCGCTGGTCTGGCGAATGGAGAACGGGTTCAGTTTACCAACCTGAAGATTTTCATATTTGCCCGGCATGTTGTAATTGAACCTTCCGAAACCGCCCAGGCTGAATCCCATTTTTCCAACCCGGTAATTTCCTCGAAGGCCGAGGTTGGAACCTCTGTTGCCTATACCCGTATCCAGATTCAGCGTCCCGCCCTGAATGGTGCTCTTTTTAGTAACAATATTGATAATCCCCGCAGAACCTTCCGCATCGTATTTGGCCGATGGAGACGTAATGACTTCCACCGATTTGATCATATCTGCAGGAATCTGCTTCAAAGCGTCCGCTACGCTCGTGGCGATAATGGTTGAAGGCTTGTTATTGATCAGAACCCGCACGTTGGAACTTCCTCTCAGAGAAACATTCCCGTCAAGATCCACTGTAAGCATCGGCACTTTTTTCATGACATCGGAAGCGTCGCCGCCTTTGCTTGTAATGTCCTTTTCGGCGTTATAAACCAGACGGTCTACTTTTTCTTCCACCATTTGTGCCATTCCGACTACTTCCACTTCTTTCAGCTGCACTACATCCGGACTCAGTACAACAGAACCCAGATCAAGGTCCGTTTTGCGGTCTATTTTAATGTCATTAATGGTTTTTGTTTTATATCCGATGAAGGAAATCAGGATTTTGAAATTTCCGGAAGCCACTTTGACGAGTGAAAATGCTCCTTTTTCATCCGTTGTCGTTCCGTCAATCGGATTGTTTGTTTTGATATCGACCAATGCAAGCGCTGCAAATTCAACGGGTTTTTTGCTGACGGAATCAACCAGAATACCCCGGATTTTTCCATTGCCTTTTGGTGAATCTTCTGCCGTTCCGGGAATTACGGTCTGCCGTTGTCTTTCGCCTCCGCGCTGGAAATCACCGCCTCCGCCCGGAAACTGTGCATAAGCCGTTGACGTAAAACCAATAAAAATGATGAAGAGCGAGTTTCGTAAAAAGAGTTGCATGGTTTCTGGTCTCTAATGATGTAATTATCGAATTTCAAAATAACCACCATTTTAAGTGATATGAAAAGACAATAGACAGAAACGACGGATGTGCCGATCAACGGGTGATTCTACACGATTAAGATGTCGAAGTAATCTTTGGAATCAGTAATATAACGGCAAAGCGTACTTATAGATCTTGTCAGGCCGCAAAATGCCATACTGCCATTTTCCTAAATAAGCTTTATAGATTTCAGCAGTTAATCAGTCGGTATTTGAGTTCCTTTGATCGATTTGGTTAGGCACTTTGATATATTCCGTGTAAGATTGTGAATGCATGCTGCGTTTAAGCACATTGAAACTAACAAATTCCCAATGAACTCACGTAACGTTAAAAAATATCCTCCGTTTGTTCTGCATCTTTTAGGATGGAGTTTTCTGGTTATGTTTCTGATGTGGCAACCGCTAAGCTGGCAAATTCAGTTTCCGATGTCTTTCTGGATAAAACAAACGGTTCTTTTTGCGCTGCTGATCACCATATTTTACCTTAATTACTACTTCTGGTTTCCAAGATTTCTTTCGAAAAACAGATATGTACGTTTCATTCTGCTGAATATCGTGTCAGTAATCATGCTTGCAGTCGTCATTGAACAGGTCAAAATCCTTATCAATCACGGCGAACAAATGGACCGCGCTTTCCGCATTGCGCGAGAAGCAAACGGTGACAAGAAACAGCACGACAAACTTGATTATTTCGCATTGCTTACTGCCTTGATGATTATCGGGTTAAGTACGAGTATAGCAGCCGTACGCAGCACGCAGCTTGACAAACAATACCGCCAGAATCTGGAAAAGGAAAAGATCAATTCAGAACTTTCATTTTTGAAAGCGCAGATCAATCCGCATTTCTTTTTCAATACGCTCAATAATATTTACGCACTCACCGTCATCGACGTGGAAGCGGCACGGGAAGCATTGCACAAGCTATCGCGCATGATGCGCTACGTATTGTATGAAACGCAGCACGGAACCGTTTTACTGAGTCAGGAGATTGCTTTTGCACAGGATTACATTCAGCTGATGCAGCTGAGGCTTACGGATAAAGTTACGGTTCATCTGGATCCGCCCAGTCCGCTTCATGACGTTTCCATTGCGCCCATGTTGTTTTTGCCTTTTATCGAAAATGCATTCAAACACGGTGTAAGCGCAGTTCAGCCAAGCAGGATCGACATTCAGATCCGTCAGGATCATCACAAGATTCATGTAGAAGTAAGAAATACCTTGTTTACAGATAAAAGAGCCATTCTGGATGAAAGCAACGGAATCGGGCTGGTGAATACACAGCGGAGACTGGATTTATTGTATCCGGGAAAATATCAGCTCGAAGTGACTGAAAACAAGGAAGACAAAGAATTTGAAGTACATCTGGAACTGGAAACGGCATGAGTATACTAAAATGCATTGCGGTGGATGACGAGCCGCTTGCGCTGGGCCTTGTTTGTGCTTTTATTGACAAAACCCCTTTTCTCTCGCTTGAAGGCCGCTATTCCAGTGCCGTTGAAGCATTGCAGTATATTCAGAACCAGCAGGCCGATATTCTGTTTCTGGATATTCAGATGCCGGATCTCACAGGAATTGAACTGGCAAGAATTCTTGAAAAATCAGGAACGCGCGCCCCAAGAATCATTTTCACAACAGCCTTTAACCAATATGCGCTGGACGGCTTCCGAGTGGACGCACTTGACTATCTCCTGAAACCCTTTAATTATGAAGAATTCCTGCGTGCGGCGTCCAGAGCGCAGGCGTATGTGGAACTTCTGCAAAAAGCTTCGTCGGCCGGCCCAGCGGAACCCAAAGACGAATACCTTTTCCTGAAAGTGGAATATCAGTTGCTCCGCATCGCATACGACGATATTCTTTATATGGAAGGGCTTAAAGACTACGTAAAAGTCCATCTGAAATCCGATTCCAAACCGGTACTTTCACTCACAAGCCTGAAAGCGCTTGAAGAAAAACTGCCCGTTTCCAAATTCATGCGTGTACACCGTTCCTTTATTGTAAATCTGGACAAGATCAGTGCGGTAACCAGAAACACGATTCAGATCGGGACAATCACCATTCCTGTCAGTGATCAGTACAAGGAAGGTTTCAGTCAGTTTCTGAGCAAATGGATGTAATTGCAGGATTGTTACGTGTAGTCATGTATTGTCACTTATAGTCAGGGATTGTCTTTTATTGTCATTCGTGGTCAGGGATTGTCAAGAAGTTGTCATTTGTCGTCAGGGATTGTCATTGTTAGTCATTTATTGTTATAGCTTACAATCCATGACTATAATTAACAATCCTTGACTAACTATGACAATCCATTACAACAATTACCAACCCATGACTATAATTGACCAAAAATGACAAAACTCTCCACACGCAAAACTGCACCCTTACTTCAGTTCTTCCTTCAAGAAATACCCCGTATAACTGCCTTTTACTTTTGAAACTTTCTCGGGCGTTCCTTCGGCAATAATGCGGCCGCCTTGTGCACCGCCTTCCGGACCTACGTCGATAATGTAATCCGCTACTTTTATGACGTCCAGATTGTGCTCGATAATCAGTACGGTATTGCCTTTGTCCACCAATTTATGCAGTACATTCAATAAATGCCGGATATCCTGAAAATGCAGCCCGGTTGTCGGTTCATCCAGGATATAAAGCGTTTTTCCGGTATCTCGTTTGGACAATTCCTCCGAAAGCTTGACGCGTTGTGCCTCTCCTCCTGAAAGTGTGGTGGCGTGCTGCCCGAGTGTAATGTAACCCAAGCCTACATCGTTCATCGTCTGTACTTTTCTCAGGATACGGGGCATATTTTCAAAGAACTCCAGTGCAGCTTCCACCGTCATGTCCAGCACATCTGCAATGGATTTTCCTTTAAAGCGGACCTCCAGTGTTTCCCGGTTAAACCGTTTTCCTTTGCATGTTTCACAATTGATATGAACATCCGGCAGAAAATCCATTTCAATTTTTTTCATTCCGGCACCTTCGCAATCTTCACAGCGTCCTCCTTTTACATTGAATGAAAAGCGGCCGGGTTTGTAACCGCGGATTTTGGCTTCCGGCAACTCGGCAAACAATGAACGGATGTCTGTAAAAAGGTTCGTATAAGTAGCCGGATTGGATCTTGGCGTGCGGCCGATCGGCGATTGATCCACTTCAATTACTTTGTCGATATGTTCCAGCCCGTCAATGGATTTGTAAGGCAAGGGTTCCCTTCTTGATTTGTAAAAATGATGGTTCAGTAATGGAAAAAGCGTTTCATGAATCAGGGAAGATTTCCCGCTTCCGCTCACGCCTGTCACGCAGATCATGGTTCCCAGGGGAAAAGACATGCTTACATTTTTGAGGTTATGGCCTGTGCATCCTTTCAGTACAATCGCGTTTCCGCTTCCTTTTCTGCGCTTTTTCGGAATATCAATGGCCGTTCTGCCGCTGAGGTATTCCGCAGTAAGCGATCCGTTTTCCAGAAACTGCTCCGGCGTCCCGGCCCCCACAACATTTCCGCCATGACGTCCTGCGCCCGGCCCGATGTCCAGGATATAATCCGAAGCAAGCATCATATCTTTATCGTGCTCCACCACCAGAACCGTATTTCCAAGATCACGAAGGCTTTTAAGTGAATTGATCAGCCGGACGTTATCGCGCTGATGCAGACCGATGCTCGGCTCATCCATAATATACAGCACGCCTGTAAGCTGCGTACCGATCTGCGTTGCCAATCGGATTCTTTGCGCTTCGCCGCCTGAAAGCGTACGGAGTGCGCGGTTCAGTGTCAGATAATCCAGACCGACGTCCAGCATAAAACCCACCCTTTTCCTGATTTCCTTAAGAACTTCATGTCCAATGACACGCTGCCGTTCTTCCAGCCTGTCTTCCAGATTCACAAGCCAGACGGCCAGATCTTTGATGTCAATATTGGACAATTCAGCAATGTCTTTTTTATCTATTTTAAAATGCAGCGATTCTTTTCTGAGCCGTTTTCCGTTACATTCCGGACAGGTCTGGATGGTCATAAAGTCTTTTAACCAATCCTGAATTTTATCATTGCCTGTTTCCTGCTGCCTTTTCAAGAAGTTCACAATCCCGTCAAACTTGGTTTCCCATTCCGTTCCCGGATATTTTTTGGAAGCAACGGCAACGGCATCTTCACTTCCGTACAATATTATTTTAATAGCTTCTGCAGGAAATTTCTCAATGGGCGTCGCCAGGGTAATTTTAAAAGGCTTAAGAATGACTTCAAGCTGCTTGAAAATCCATGCGTCCCGGTATTCGCCCATGGGCGCAATGCCGCCTTTATTGATACTCAACGATTTGTCCGGAATAATAGAATCTTCCGTAATTTCCTCAATCACCCCCAACCCCTGGCAAGTCGGACACCAGCCATATGGCGAGTTAAAGGAAAATGCATTTGGAGCCGGATCGTCATAGCTGATTCCCGACTCCGGATCCATCAGATTTTGCGAGAAATAATAGGTTTCTCCTTTTTCGTCAAGAATCATCAACGCGCCTTTTCCCTGTTTTATGGACGTGGCAACCGACTGACTGAGCCGGTATCTTGACTGCGGATCTTCTTCTTCAGTTTTCGGGATAACGCGGTCAATTACAATCTCGATATCATGCACTTTATAGCGATCGAGCTGCATTTTGGGCGTGATTTCCTGCACTTCGCCATCCACTCTTACTTTGGTGTAACCCATCCGTGCAATCTGAACGAAAAGTTCACGATAATGTCCTTTCCGGCCTTTTACTGCCGGTGCAAGCAGCATGATTTTCTGGCCCAGAAACTGGCTTTGCAGCTGGTTTACAATCTGGTCCTGCGATTGTTTTACCATTCTTCTTCCTGTTACATAGGAATAAGCTTCTCCTGCGCGCGCATACAAAAGGCGCAGAAAATCATAAATTTCCGTTACCGTTCCGACCGTAGATCGCGGGTTTCTGGAAGTGGTTTTTTGTTCTATACTGATGACCGGCGACAATCCGCTGATCTTGTCAACGTCCGGCCGTTCCATTTCCCCGATAAACCCGCGTGCGTACGAAGAAAAACTTTCCATATAACGACGCTGGCCTTCTGCATAAATGGTATCAAAAGTCAGGGACGATTTTCCGCTTCCGCTTATTCCGGTTACAACAACAAGCTTGTTGCGGGGAATACTGACATCTATATTTTTAAGATTATGCTCACGGGCACCTTCTACTTCAATTAAGTCCTGACCTGCGAGTTCAGTTATATTCAATGGTTCCAAAATAATGGTTCGTGATGTTGGTTGATTCCTGAATGATGTGAATATATAGTCTAACGATAAGAATACGGTAAGAGTTGCAAATTTTTATGCCTTGATCCACACTCGTATAGCCATAAGGGTTAATTGTCCAAAAGGCGTTCCTTAGTTTTCAAAGTAACAACCGACAAGTATGAACGGTCGAATCAGAAGCTATGTAACCGATAATATATTAATATTTATTCATGAAATTATACCAACAATCGCTTCAACAGTCATCTCTTTTTGTATTTTTGCTGCTAATATTGTCATTATTTAATTTTTGTTTGTTCACATTTTACCTATTCGTTTATGAAACAAAATTTACGCTTCAGGGTATTGTACGCCTTGATTTTTCTGGTTGGCTTGTTAGGCAGTATGTCCGTCCATGCACAGGAACATCGGGTTACCGGTAAAGTAACTTCGTCTGTGGACAACATGGGATTGCCCGGAGTCAATGTTCAGGTAAAAAACACAACTACCGGCACTGTGACGGACGCAGACGGAAATTATTCCATTGATGTAAAGGCAAATGACGCCGTACTCGTATTTTCTTCCATCGGTTTCGGAAAAAAAGAAGTAACCGTAGGAACGCAGTCCACGGTTAACGTATCGTTAACGGACGATGTCAAGAGCCTGAGCGAAGTGGTTGTAACCGGCTATGGTTCCCAGTCCAAAAAGGAAATTACAGGTGCCGTTGCCACTTTGGATGCCAAGCAGCTGCTCACTACGCCGGCAACCAACCTCGGACAGGCATTGCAGGGAAAGGTAGCGGGTGTCGTAATCGGAAATGAAAACAGCCCCGGCGGCGGCGTTTCGGTACGTATCCGCGGGTTCGGTACCATCAATGACAACTCGCCGCTTTATGTTGTGGATGGCGTTCCTACAAAAGGCGTTGGCGCCAACGGCGTTTCCAATACGCTGAACACGCTGAACCTGAATGACATCGAATCCATGCAAATTCTGAAAGATGCTTCTGCTGCTTCCATTTACGGATCACGCGCCGGTAACGGGGTTGTCATTATAACTACCCGGAGAGGAAAGATCGGCAAACCTGTTTTCACCTATGACACCTACTATGGCACCCAGCGTCCGGGAAAATTGCTGGACATGCTCAACACACAGCAATACGCCGATTTGACCTGGGAAGCAAGGACCAACACACTTAACCTTAGCAAAATGGTAAACGGCGCGTTTCCTGCCGGCACCACACTGACTTACCCGACACATGCCCAATTCGGAAACGGCCAAACGCCGAAAATTCCGGATTATATCTTTCCGTCGGGCGTGTACGAAGGCGATCCGAAAGTTGCGCAGGATGCAAACGGCAATTACATTAATTACAGTACGGATGTTAACAATGCCAATTTCAACAAAACCAAATGGCTGATTACCAAAGCTAACAAGCAGGGAACCAACTGGCTGAAAGAAATCTATCAGCCCGCTCCTATCCAGAATCATCAGATCGGTGTTTCAGGCGGAACCGAAAGCGGCCGTTATGCCATGTCGCTGAACTATTTCGATCAGCAGGGTTTGATGATCCACACCAACTTCAAACGCTACACCTTGCGCTCCAATACCGAATTCAACATCAACAAGCGCATTCGTGTCGGCCAGAACTTTCAGGTGGGTTATGCATCCAGAGTGGGTCAGCCAAACGGCAACAATGCGGAAAGCAATCCTACTTCTTTCGGTTATCGTGTGCCGCCGATCGTGCCGGTATACGACGTAGCCGGAAATTTTGCCGGAACGCGCGGAACCGATGTGGACAATTCGGTGAACCCGGTTTCGCTGCTGTACAGAAACAAGGATAATCAGCAGAAAGAAGTAAGGCTGTTCGGAAATGCATATGCAGAAGTGGATATTCTTGAAAACCTGACTGCAAAAACCAGCTTCGGAATTGACTACAACCTTTATAATTACCGCAATTACGTTCCGAGAGATATTGAATCGGCAGAAGCAAGAAGTACGCAAAGCCTGACCACCACCAACAATTACGAATGGACATGGACGTGGTATAACACGCTTACCTACAACATTGCACTGAACAATGCGCATAAACTGAATATCATAGCCGGTACGGAATCCATTAAAAACTATTATGAGAACTTTGATGCAACACGTACCAATTATCTTGTAGATGCGCTGGATAACCGTTACCTGAGTGCAGGAACAGGCGTACAGACCAACAACGGCGGTGCTGCCAACTGGCGACTTGCTTCCGAATTTGCTCGCGCAAGCTATGGTTACCAAAGCAAATATCTATTTGATGCAACCATCCGCCGCGACCGTTCTTCCCGGTTTGCTGCGGCCAACCGCGTTGCCTACTTTCCGGCATTGAGCGCAGGCTGGGTGGTTTCGGATGAAAGTTTTGTAAAATCCGCTGCTTCATGGCTTTCTTATGCCAAGTTCAGAGTCGGCTGGGGACAAACCGGAAATCAGGAAATCGGTAACTATAACTCTTTTACACAATTCGCTACGAACCCTGCTTTGTCATTCTATGATTTGAACGGCGCCAAAACTTCCGCCATTGCAGGTTATGAATTGATTCAGTTTGGTAACCAGAAAGCAAAATGGGAAACAACGACTTCCACCAACATTGGTCTGGACGCGGCTTTCTTCAAAGGAGCATTTGACCTTGCGCTCGACTGGTACACACGTACTACCTCAGACATGCTGTTCCCGGTTTCTCCTCCTTTGACCTCCGGCGTGGCTGCTTCACCTTTCCAGAACATCGGATCCATGCGCAACCGCGGAGTTGACCTTGGTCTGAATTATAACGGAAGTGCTGCAAACGGCGATCTGACCTATACGCTTGGTGTCAATGTCAGTACTTACCGCAACGTTGTAACCAGAACAAACGGCGATCCGAACACGCAATACTTCGGGATCAATGACGAACGTATCCAGAACTTTGTCGTAACGCAGCAGGGCCATCCGATTTCTTCATTCTTCGGGTACAAACACGACGGCATTTTCCAGACCGATGAAGAAGCGCAGAAAGCACCAAAAAACAATCTGGGTTCCAATGAAAACAGAGCGGGACGTTTCAAATTTGTGGATGTGAACGGAGACAATGTCATTGATACCAAAGATCTGAGCATCATCGGCAATCCGCACCCTGACTTCACATACGGTGTCAACCTGAACGTGAATTACAAAGGTTTTGGTCTTGCCCTTTTCGGCGCAGGCGTTCAGGGTAATGAAATCTTCAACTACACCAAATACTGGACCGATTTCCCTACATTCTTCGGAAACAAAAGCACGCGCATGCTGAACGAATCGTGGAGGCCTGGAAAAACGGATGCCATTCTTCCGCAGCTGAATTCAAGCGATCAGGTGAGTATCCTTCCTTCGGATTATTATCTTGAAAAAGGATCTTATTTCCGCTTCAAGAACATTCAGTTTACGTATTCTTTCCCGAAAGGACTGCTTTCCAAAATGGGACTCGGACCTTGCCGGATTTATGTTCAGGGACAAAACCTGGTTACGTTCACCAAATACTCCGGAATGGACCCTGAAATCAACCTGCGGAATTACGGAGCAGGAAATGACAGACAGATCGGCGTAGACGGCGGTTCTTATCCTGCTTCCAAACAATATATCATGGGCCTGAACATCAGCTTTTAAACATGATGACTTTGACTGATCAAGATCATTTAAAAACAGAAATTCAATTTTACAAGAGATGAAAAAAGTTGCATTAATATTCTCATCCGTGGCGCTAGGCATATTAAGCTCATGCTCGGATTCCTTTCTGGATGTACAACCCAAAGCGGCGCTCAGCTCCACTATTTTACAGAACAAAACAGGTGTAAATGCATTGCTGACAGGCGCGTATGCCTTGCTCGACGGCTGGGCAACGGCCGAGGGCGCTTACCGTTCCTATAACGTCGGTGCGGACAACTGGGTTTATGGCAGCGTTGCTTCCGATGATGCTTACAAAGGCACCAATGCCGGTGACCAGCCGCCTATCTCCCTGATCGAACAGGGCAATATTGCCGCTGACAACATTTATTTCCGTGGCAAATGGCGGGGAATGTACGACGGTATCGCCCGGACGAACGATGTACTTCAGAACCTTGAAAAAGCCACTGACTTTACAGACGAAGAACGCGCACAGGTCATTGCAGAAGCCCGTTTTCTGAGAGGAAATTATCATTTTGAACTGAAAAAGATGTTCAATATGGTTCCTTATATTGATGAAAAAACGTACGATCCGAACAATCTGGAAAGTACCAAGCTGCCAAACACCACGGATATTTATCCTAAAATAGAAGAAGACCTGAAAGCGGCTTATGATGTGCTTCCAACTTCGCAGTCGCAGCCGGGCCGTCCTACCAAATGGGCTGCGGGCGCCATGCTCTCAAAAGTTTACTTGTTCCAGAAAAAATATGCCGAAGCAAAAACCATCCTGGAAGCCATTGTAGCAAGCGGCAAATACCGGCTTGTAGACAAATACCATGACAACTTTCAGGCCTCGACCAACAACAATGCCGAATCGATTTTTGAGGTTCAGTATTCTGTAAACGACGGTGCTGCGGGTGGTGAAAACGGGAACATCGGCTCTACGCTGAATTATCCGTACAGCGGCGGTGCATTTACAACCTGCTGCGGATTTTTCCAGCCTTCGGTAAACCTTGCAAATGCGTTCAAAACGGATGCAAACGGGCTGCCGCTGCTGGATACTTTCAACGATACCGACATTCCGAATGATCAGGGAATTGAATCTACGGACCCGAACTTTACGCCTTACAAAGGAAACCTTGATCCTCGTCTGGACTGGACGGTTGGCCGCCGCGGAATTCCTTTTCTGGATTGGGGCGTGCATCCGGGCAAAGCGTACATCCGGGATCAGACTTACGGCGGACCTTACTCGCCGAAAAAGCACGTTTCACATAAATCCGATCCTTCTTTTGCTTCCAACAACCGTTTGAATGCCAACAACTTCCGTATGATCCGTTATGCGCAGGTTTTATTATGGCTTGCAGAAATAGAAGTGGAAATCGGATCGCTTGAAAAGGCACGTGCTTATGTAAACCAGATTCGTGCAAGAGCAGCAAAACCGGAAGGATTTGTAAAAAATGCGGACGGCACGCCTGCGGCCAATTACGTGATCAAAGAATATACAACGCCGTGGACCGATCAGGCTTTTGCGCGCAAGGCAGTACGATTTGAAGAGCGCCTTGAACTCGGAATGGAAGGCAACCGCCGGTTTGACCTGGTCCGCTGGGGAATTGCCGCCGAAACCATGAATGCCTATTATACCGTAGAAAGTACCAAAAGATCCTATCTGAAAGGTTCTCAGTTTGTCAAAGGCAAACATGAATACTTCCCGATTCCAATTCAGGAAATACTGAACAGCCAGGTTGGAGGAAAAGCAACGCTGACACAGAACAACGGTTACTAGATTCTTTCATTTCGGCAAAAAAACCGGCTGGAAACGGCCGGTTTTTTTGTGCTTTACTGATCAATAAAATAACTTTGATAAAAAACCGGTTCAACAACAAAGACGACAACGATGAAAATCAGCAATGAAGGTGAATATGAAAAAGCTTCTGAAAGAGCAGATGAAATTTTCGGGGCAAAAAAAGGATCGCCCGAAGAAAAGGAATTGCAGGAACTCTTGAAAGCGATTAAAGAATATGAAGATGACTTTGTAAAAATGCTGAAAGATATGGAGTAAGGTTTGTGAAAGCCTGTTTGATTTTAATCAGTATTTTTTCCCAGCCATAAAGTCGTCTGAAATCAGATAAAAATGATCTCGTTTATAATTTGAAGATAACTCCTAAAAGCTAACTGCTAATAGCTAACTGCAAAAAGCGAATAGCTAAAAGCTAATTTCCAAAAGCTAAAAGCAACTGCACATTCAACGCCTCCACTTTTCCACATCGCGTTACAAACTGCTCCGTCAGCGTAATCCTGACTTCAACAACCATTTTACATTCCATTTCAAAATCCTGGCTTCTGACCGGCAATTCCATTTCTTTTACAATGCGCATGACATCGTTCATCTGAATGTAGGAAAACGTCAATTCATACAAACTGAAAAAATTCCTTGTAACGACTTCCGCCTGATTCAAAGCATCTTCCGTTGCAAGCTTGTACGCGTTGATTAGACCGGGAACGCCAAGCAGAGTTCCTCCAAAGTAACGCACAACTACGACTAATATATTGGTTATATTTCTGGAATAAAGCGTATTGAGGATTGGTCGCCCGGCTGTTCCGGAAGGCTCGCCGTCATCGCTCATTCGGTAACTCATGCGATCAGAACCGAGCCGGTATGCATAGCAATGATGAACGGCTTTCGGATGAAGTTCGTGCAATGCAGCAAGATGAAATTTGGCATCCTGTTCACCTTCAACCGGAAAAGCATACGCCAGAAATTTGCTTCCTTTGTCTTTGTAAAAACCTTCACAAGGCTTTACAATCGTTTGGTAAGTATCGTCAAACAGCACGGGAACGGCGTTTTTTTAACTGGTAAATGAATATCGCATAAATCAGTGCAGCGGCTGCAAAAGCGGCCATACTGAAAAATACAAGCTGTAAATTCTGCCGCTGATTTGCAAACAGCGCTGCCGACAGAAATGCGCCGAGGCCAATGCCGGCTTCCAGCGAAATAAACATCGTGGCAATTGCTCGCCCCCGGTTGTCTTCCCGGCTAAGGTCCACAGTCCAGGCGGAAAGAACGGGCGAAAGAATGCCCATAGCCATGCCGAAAAATGCAGCACCGGTCAGAAATGTCGTGATGGAATTGGCATAACCTGTAATGAGCATGGCAATAATCAGGATGGCGCAGCCGGCAATCGTAACCGGAACACGGCCGTGCTTATCCGAGATTTTTCCGGCAAAAAGTCTGATCAGTATGGAAAAAAGCGTAAAAAACATGAAGTAATAGCCACGATTCTGCAAACCGAGGTATCCGCTGAAATCAGGCGTTACCGTAGAAACTGCGCCGTATCCGAAATAACAAAGGAACGTAATCAGTGCCGGGCTGAAAACATCCGGCTCAAAAACATCCCGCCATGTAATCTGAAATGCTTTTACTGACAACCGTTCTTTTACTTTGAGCGTTTCCTTCATGTTGAGCAAGATCGCAATGGAAAGAAATGCAAAAAAAGAAGAAGTATAGAAAAGGGCATTCAGCGAAAAATGGATGCTGATCATACTGCCGACAGCCGGCCCGAACGCCGATCCGACGCCCATGCACATGCCGTGAATGCCCATAGCCTCGCCGCGCCGGTTGGCCGGAACAATGTCCGCAACGTAAGCCGAAGTTCCCGTTGGCTTGAAACCCGTCGAAAATCCATGTACAAGCCTTAGAAGCAAAAATGGCATTACGGTTGTAAAAATTGGATATAAAAACCCGCACACAAAGCATACAATGGAACCGAACGCCATCACCGGAACTCTGCCGATGCGATCCGTAAGCCTTCCGCTGAATGGCCTGGACAAGCCGGCTGTGAGTGTAAACAAACCAATGATTGCACCTTTGTACTCGGCGCCGCCCATTTTGGTAAGATAACCCGGAAGTTCGGGAATGAGCATGTTGAAACTGGAAGAAAAAAGAAACGAACTTAGGCCCAGTAACCAGAATTGTGTCGTGAATATTCCTTTGGAAGCGGCATTTTGCATCGTGCAAATTTACAATTAACTTGGTAAAAAAGGAGATATTTCATCCGGCCGCTTTCCTCCTTCTTTCTTTTTTCCCAACTTTAAAAAATGGTACGCATATTTTATAAAGAGGGCAGATTAATCAAACGCGAAAACGACATTCGTGAACTGGGCAAAGTAAAAAACCTGGTTTGGGTGGATTTGCAGTCACCGTCTGCAGAAGAAGAAGAATGGGTTGAGAACAAATGCAACATCAGTTTTCAGACGCCTCAGGAGATCGTGGAAATTGAAAGCAGTTCGCGTTTTTTTGAACAGAATGAAACAATCAACGCCAACTCCAACTTTCTACGCATCGACCGGGATGGTTATGAAAATTACCCGGTTTCTTTCATTCTCAACCATAATGTACTCTTTACGTACCGGCGCGGCGATTCCAAAACTTTTGCGGATACGGTTAAAAAAATGAAAGTCAGTCCGGAAGGCGTGCAAGGAGGCGTGGATTTTATGCTGCTTTTGCTGGAAACCCGTATTGAAGCCGATGCAGATTATCTGGAAAGTATCTCCCGGGAAATTTCGACCATCAGCAAAGACCTTACACACGAACAGAAAGCCAGGCAGGAAGTGCTGATCCGGATCAGTGCACTGCAGGAAATCACGATGGTGCTTCGCGAAACAAGCATTGACAAACAGCGCGTACTTTCCGGCATTCTGCGCAGTCAGTATTTTCCTGAAGACCGCAAGGAACATTTACGCATTATCCTGAAAGATATTAATTCATTGCTTGAATACACGACTTTCAATTTTGAACGTCTGGAGTATCTTCAGAATACATTTATGGGTCTTATCAATCTGGAACAAAGCCAGGTTATCAAAATATTTACGGTTGTAACGATCATTTTTATGCCGCCGACGCTCATTGCGGGTATTTTCGGTATGAATTACAACCATATCCCAACGACTGCCGAGCCGTGGGGTTTTGGCGTTTCGCTGTTCCTGATGATTCTTTCATCGCTGATCGTTTTATGGTTTTTCAGAAGAAAACGATGGATCTGATTTAAATTTTCAGGAATGTTATTTGGTCAAAAAATCGAGTAGTTGCCGCTTACATTATATCAGTCTGTAATTCCGGAATTCAAACAGGCGTTTGCCCGTTTTCTTTTCATACCAGTAAAGCAAGGCATCTTTAAGGCGGAATTTTTTTCTGGAGGTGTCCAGCTGTACTTTCCAGGTCTGTTTTTTGATTCTTTCTTCCATAACGGCCGGATGCGTTCCGTCAAAGAGCTTGATGGAATCAAATTCTTCGTAATCAAAGAAATCTTCAGATTGAAGAATTTTATTCCATTCCGCATCGTCGTTCCAGAAACGACTTACATTTTTCATTTTCGTTTTCATCTGCGCCGGACTTTTTACCCAGCCGTAATGATAAACTGCCGCACCCGAATGCTTGACATTCAGCTTGGTATGGCCTTTTCGAAATCCCTGCGCATCGCGAAATGCCGAAATCTGCGGATTTGGCAGCTTGTTTTCATTTTTTATAATCCTGATTTCCCGGCGGTACCATTTTCTGCTGTCGCCAACATAATCGTACGTACCGTAAAAATGCAGATAATCGAATATCAGTCCTTCCACCGCCGGATCATCCGCATAGCGTTTGCAGGATTCGAGAATGGCAGGATGATATTTTTCATGAACAACC
The DNA here is from genome assembly GCF_005860765.1 of Dyadobacter sediminis. Taxonomy (GTDB): domain Bacteria; phylum Bacteroidota; class Bacteroidia; order Cytophagales; family Spirosomataceae; genus Dyadobacter; species Dyadobacter sediminis. The sequence continues at coordinate 27,481 of NZ_VCEI01000032.1, forward strand.
TCATCGCCCTGAATATAAAATGCCCAGTCCGTATCCGGTGAAATCTGGCGCAGCGCTTTGTCCGTTTCCACGGCCAGCACTTTGCCGCCGGCGCGCAGCGATAGGTCCCATTCCGACTCGACGATCCTGATTTTGTCCGAAGGAATGGAACGGATTAAAGCCAGTGTTTCGTCATCACTTTTGCCGACACTGACGAGCATTTCGTCAACAACGGGGAGAATGGACAGGATGGCTTCTACAACCGGATAGTCGTTTATAACCGCATTTCTGATGATTGTAAATCCGGAAATCTTCAATTTTAGTCGTATTAAATGAACTTTTTTTAATGTTGTTCTACACTGCGGGCAGCAATTCGGAACCTTCAAAGTTAACTGATTCAGTACAAGAATTTTTCTAAATAAGTATTTCAATTTGATTCCTTTCTCCTTGAATATTCAGCGCAAAGCATGTAGATTTGTTTTCCTTCAAACCTGCCTTTCAGGCCAGGGCTTGTCAAACGTTATGTATTCTGGTCCCCGTAAATAGTCAAATTAATTATGTCACAAGAACTTACCAGACAGGAACCCCTGTTGATTGAAGATCCGTTGCGGTTCGTTTTGTTCCCGATCAAACATTCCGATATATGGGAAATGTACAAGCGCCATGAAGCTTCTTTCTGGACCGCGGAAGAAATCGATTTATCGCAGGATCAAAAAGACTGGGAAAACCTGAATGATGGAGAACGCCACTTTATTTCGCATGTGCTTGCATTCTTTGCTGCGTCAGATGGCATTGTAAATGAGAACCTTGCGGTTAATTTCCTGAGCGAAGTGCAATATGCCGAGGCAAAATGCTTTTACGGATTTCAGATTGCAATGGAAAACATCCATTCCGAAACCTACTCACTCCTGATCGATACGTACATTAAAGATCCGAATGAAAAAGACCATTTGCTGAGAGCCATTGACACAATTCCATGCGTTCAGAAAAAAGCAGAATGGGCATTGAAATGGATCAACAGCCCCGTTTTTGCCGAACGGATCATTGCCTTTGCAGCCGTGGAAGGAATTTTCTTTTCCGGTTCTTTCTGCTCTATTTTCTGGCTCAAAAAACGCGGCCTGATGCCGGGACTTTCGTTTTCAAACGAGCTGATCTCACGCGATGAAGGTTTGCACTGCGAATTTGCCTGTCTGCTTTATACCAAGCATATCATCAATCAACTGCCGCAGGAAAGAGTCATTGAAATCATGCTGGATGCGGTGAAAATCGAGCAGGAATTTGTGACTGAAGCGCTGCCGGTTTCACTGATCGGGATGAATGCGGATCTAATGAACCAATATATTGAATATATTGCCGATTTCTGGCTGGAACGTCTGGGCTGCCCGAAACAATTCGGCTCGGCAAACCCGTTTGATTTCATGGAACTGATTTCGCTTCCGGGTAAAACCAACTTCTTTGAAAAACGCGTAGGCGAATATCAGAAAGCCGGTGTTATGAGCGGCGTTAAAGACAAGGATTCAGGACACAGAATTTCTTTCGACTCCGATTTCTAAAAAATCCGGTTTATAAAAGATTACTAAAAAATGTCATCCTGAACGGCTGTTCGGGATGACATTTTTAGTGATAGAAAAGCCGGCTCAACAACTTACAAATTCTCGATTTCCTTCCAGACCAGCTCACTTTCGTATCCTTTTCCCAGGGCAAACCTGGCCAGTTTTTGTTTAAGCTTGAAAGGGTCCGTTTCTGTTTTCGCAAGAAGCAGTTTCTTTTTGCCCAAAAGTTCCTTCAGACCGGCAACGTAAGCATCGTCCTGAATTTCATTCATGCCTTTCTGAATGCTGTATTCGCTGAGCCCTCTGCGGTGCAGTTCCTGCCGGATCTTCATTCTTCCCCAGTTTTTCACCCGGAACTTTCCGCCGGCGTACGTTTTTGCAAAACGCTCTTCGCTGAGGTAATTCATGGAAATCAGCTCGGCAATGATTTCATCCGCTTCTTCGCCCCATACATTCCATTTCTTAAGGCGTTGTTTTACCTCATCCTGCGTCCGCTCCTGATAAGCGCAGTACGATGCAGCCTTTTGCAGAATAAGACGATCCATTCCGTTTTATTTAATGTTAAATATCCGTAACATCATGCAAGAATAAAGAAAATATCAGTGATGAATAACTATTTTTGAAATTATAAAATACCTCGGCCTAAACTTACGTAACCTCGCAAACTATGAAATTCCAGAGACGGTCTTTTTTAAAACTGCTTCCCGCACTGCCGGCGATTCCGTATTTGTCCGGGCAAAAAAGTGGGAACGCTGCAAAAATTTCCATGCGGTTTGTCGTTGCTTCGGACGGCCATTACGGACAGCCGGATACCGATTTCAAAACTTTCCATTCCGATCTGATCAGCTGGGTAAACCGTGAAAAATTGCAGAAAGGCGTTGATTTTATATTTTTCAACGGCGACCTGATTCATGACGATCCGACTTTACTTTACGACTTTAAAAGTACACTCGCAAACCTGCGCGTACCATACTATGTAAGTCGCGGAAATCATGACAAAGTGGGGCTGGACGTTTGGCAAAGCACGTGGGGCTATGCAACGAATCACAGTTTTGCAAAAGGTGAATATGCATTTATTGTAGGCGATACTTCCAACGAAAAAGGTGAGTACGTTTGTCCGGATGCCGCTTGGCTGCGAACGGAAATTGCCAAGTATTCCGAAAAGAAGGGCATTTTTGTTTTCCTGCATATCACGCCGGCAAAATGGACCGTAAATGGAATCGAATGCAAGGAAGTCATTGATCTGTTTGAAAATACGCCCAATGTAAAGGCCATTTTCAACGGGCATGACCACGATCAGGACAGCACAAAAATGTATGGCAAAAAACCCTATTTCTTTGACGGGCACTTCGGCGGAAGCTGGGGAACGGCCTATAAAGGTTACCGGATCGTGGAAATTTACGAGGACAGCACGTGGCAATCGTATCAGTACAATCCGGCTGCATCGCCGATTCTGAATACTTTTTCCGGGAAAAACTAGCGGGTGATTACCGGTTCCGTTCAATAGGCGAATCCGATTTAAGTACTCCGCTTCCATTGGTTAAAGGCTTGTTATTTGGGTTGGCATTGTAGATTTTTTTAGCGAACTGAATCAGTTTCAGTGCAGCATTTATGCGCTCCTCAGGCGTTTTTGACCTCCAGTATGCCTTATCAGAATTCGAAATATGCTCAAATACAGATGATTTTCTGACGATTTTCATAAAATACCCTTTTAGAATACAGCTCTGGATTCCAAGATAACTTTACAAGTTCTGAGTACTATTGCTTCGTTGAAACTTAACAGGACTAAATCAGCTAAGACGCATTCCAAACAAAAAAGACTCTGTCAATGCAAGATGCTTTAACAGAGTCTTCGAAAAATTTATAAGAAATTGATTAAAAGAAATTAGATAAAAGCTAACAGCTAACAAGCTAATGGCTAACAGCGAAAAGCCAATCACTTCAATTTGATCAAATGATTTTTCTTGCCTTTTGAAATCAGCAGAAAACGCTCCTGAAGCAAGCTGAAATCGGTCAGTGGCTGTTCTGCGGAAGTAACCTTTACTTTGTTCACGCTGACTGCATTCTGCTGAATGGCCCTGCGGGCCTCACCTTTCGAAGCATAAATTTCTGAGTGCGTAACGGTCGAAATCAGATCTGTAATGTTAGCGCATTCATTCCATTCCTGAAACGTAATTTCAGTTTGCGGCACGCCGTCAAAAACCGTTTCAAATTCATCCGCCGCAATGCTCTGCAACGTTTCCAGCGTAGCTTTTCCGTACAAAACTTCAGTTGCTTTCAAAACCAGCTGAAAAGCGCGTTCGGAATGGATCCGGGAAGTCAGTTCTTCGGCCAGTGCTTTCTGCATGATCCGAAGGTGCGGCGCTTCGGCGTGGCTGCTTTCCAGCGCTTCGATTTCTTCCCGATTTTTAAACGAAAATACCCTCAAATAGCGCGGAAGGTCTTCATCACTCTGGTTAAGCCAGAATTGATAAAACTCATACGGAGAAGTTTTAGTGGCATCCAGCCAGATATTTCCGCCTTCGCTTTTACCGAACTTGGAACCGTCCGATTTGGTCAAAAGCGGCGTTGTAAGCGCATAAGCCTTGAAATAACCTTCTTCATCGCCTTCCTTGCGACGGATAATTTCGGTTCCGGTCGTGATATTCCCCCACTGATCCGAGCCGCCCATCTGCAGACGAACATTTTTGTTTTTATATAAATGGTAAAAATCGTAGCCCTGCAAAAGCTGATAGGAAAATTCAGTAAAGGAAATGCCAGTTTCCAGTCGTTTTTTCACGGAATCCTTGGACATCATGTAATTAACGCTCAAAAACTTGCCCGCATCTCTCAGAAACTGCAGAAACCCGATGTCTTTAAACCAATCGTAATTATTGACCATTTCGGCAGAATTCACACCGCAGTCAAAATCAAGAAACTGTTCCAGCTGTTTCCGGATTCCTTCCTGATTGAAGCGCAAAGTTTCCTCATCCAGAAAAGTACGTTCCGCCGCCTTGAAAGAAGGATCGCCGATCATTCCCGTTGCGCCGCCGATCAATGCAAAAGGTTTGTGCCCGGCACGCTGAAAATGCACAAGAAGCATAATCGTCGCCAGATTCCCGATATGCAGGGAAGAAGCAGTCGGGTCGAAACCGATATAGCCGGAAGTCATTTCTTTTCTGAGCTGCTCGTCGGTGCCCGGCATCATGTCATGCAGCATGCCGCGCCAGCGCAGTTCTTCTGTAAAATCAATCGTCATTTTAAATGCTGTTCTTATTTCAAAAATGGAAGCGCAAAGGTAAAGGTTATCCGTTTTAAAATCCGGCAATCCATTCAGCTTTTGAAAATCTGTTGAACTTATTACTCCAAAACTGCTTAAACTTGCATAATAATAAGATTAATATGAATCAATTCAACAGAACGATACGAATGCGGCCAGGTTTGGTTTTCGGTTTATATATGCTGCTGCTGCTTGCGCCGGCATTCAGTTTTGCGCAAACCACATATTGTAATCCAATGGACATTGATTACAAGTACAACTTTGAGCAGTTGAATGAAAAGATCAGTTACCGTTCCGGCGCCGATCCGGTTATCATCAATCACAAAGTGGCTGGCCGCAATGAATATTTCCTGTTCGTAACAATTTCGGGCGGATACTGGCATTCCAAAGATCTCATTAACTGGAAATATCTGACTGCAAACCGGTGGCCGTTTGAAGATATGTGCGCGCCCGCAGCCGTTTCCGTACGCGATACGCTGTTTCTTTTTCAGTCTACTTTTGAGTCACGTCCGATTTTATATTCTGTGGCGCCCGAAAAAGGAATCTGGGAATTTTACAACCGCTGGACGCCGCGTCTGCCCAAAGACATCGGCCCGTGGGACCCGGCGCTTTTTCATGATGCGGAAACGGATAAATGGTATATGTACTGGGGTTCTTCCAATGTTTATCCCATTTTCGGTTCGGAACTGGATTATTCCAAAAGACTTGCTTTCAAAGGCGAGTACAAGGCCATGTTCTGGCTTGATCCGTATGCACACGGCTGGGAACGTTTTGGCCCGAACCATTCGGACCCGTTCAAACCTTTTACCGAAGGCGCATGGATGACCAAGCACAAAGGGAAATATTATCTTCAGTACGGCGCGCCGGGCACAGAATACAATGTGTATGCAAATGGCACTTACACGGCCGACGATCCGCTCGGGCCTTTTACGTATGCGCCTTACAATCCGGTTTCTTACAAGCCCGGCGGGTTTGCGACCGGCGCCGGACACGGCAATACTTTTCAGGATAATTACGGCAATTACTGGAACACAGGCACTTCGTGGATCGGCCTGAACTGGGCTATGGAAAGAAGGATTGTGATGTACCCGGCCGGATTTGACAAAGACGGACAAATGTTCTCCAACACGCGCTTTGGTGATTTTCCGCATAAAATGACAACCAAAACGTGGCAGGGAAAAGGCGATGAACTGTTTACCGGCTGGATGCTGCTTTCTTATAAAAAACCCGTAACGGCTTCGTCAGAGCTGGATACGATGGCAGCGGCTAAAATAACCGATGAAAACCCGAGGACCTTCTGGGCGGCAAAGCAGAACAAACCCGGCGAAACGCTCACGATTGACTTGCAGAGCGAGCTGGAAGTAAAAGCCGTTCAGGTAAATTACACCGATTACAAGTCTGATATCTTTGCCAACGATCCGGAAAAAGTGTATACGCAGTTCAAAATCCTGACTTCTGTAAATGGCAAAAAATGGGACGTTGCATATGATCTTTCAAAGGAACCAAAACGCGACCGCCCGTGTGCGTACATCGAACTTCCGCGTCCGGTGCGTGCGCGCTATGTGCGGTATGAACACACGCATGTGGCTTCGCCGGTTCTGGCAATCAGTGAATTCCGGGTTTTTGGAAACGGGTTTGGCAAAGCACCGCAAACGCCGGCAAATTTTACTGCTGTCAGACAAAAAGATACGCGCAATGCAGATCTGAAATGGGACAAAGTTCCCGGCGCAACCGGCTATAATGTACTTTGGGGAATTGCTCCGGACAAGCTTTATCAGACTTATCAGTTCTGGAATGACGAGCCGAACACGTTTGAACTTCGCGCATTGAATGTAGGCGTTCCTTACTATTTTGCTATTGAAGCTTTTAGCGAGAACGGCGTTTCAGAAGTGAGTGCCGTTAAAAGTGTAAAGTAGACTTTAATCAAATGCTTTCTTCACCCGGAATGAATACAATGCTGTCGTAAATTGCAGATAATGGCATTTCGAAATTCATTGATTCAAAATAAATAATATCGTCTTTGTTATCGAAAGTCTGGTAATTCCATACAGCCTTCTGACTGGTACGCGTGTAAAGTTCCACGTAAAATTCATTCTGTGAAACGAGCAGAAAGTATTGAAGCGAAGCAATGTTTTTATATTGTCTTAGCTTGAAACCGCGGTCATAACTTGCAGATGATTTGGACAAAACCTCAACCAGAATAACCGGGTTCTTTACAACATACGTTCCGGCTATGTCTTCTTCCGAACAAGTTACAATCACATCGGGATAAGGATAATAAAGGTTTTCAATTGCTTCCACCTTGATATTTTCGGCAAAAACCCTGCATCCTTGCGGACGAAAGAAACCTTTGAAAAGGGTCCGGATATTATCTACAATGTCATTGTGATTCATCGTAGTTCCTGCCATTGCGAAAATTTCACCATCATAATATTCATGGCGAATTTCACTTTTTTCCTCCATTTCAAAGTATTCGTTGACAGAATATTTATGTTCAGAAACCTGTGCGTGTCCCATAAAATCCAAGTTACAGTATTACAATTTACACCAAAATGAATGCATTATCAAATAACCTTTAACTCAGGAACATTCCGGATTACTGCCGCCAGAGCAGAGAAGAATCGCCGTAGCTCAGAAAACGGTAATCATGCACTATTGCTTCGGAATAAATATGTTTCCAGTCATTACCGACAAAAGCAGCCACCAGCAGAACAAGCGTTGATCCCGGCTGATGATAATTGGTTACAAGCCCTTTGCATAAACGGAATTTGTAACCCGGGAAAATAAAGATTTCCGTTTCGCCTACGATAGAATCCAGCTTTTGTTCATCCATATAATTTGCAATGGCCGTAAGCGATTGCATTGCAGTCGGAAGTTCGCTTTCTTCAAACGGATACGGATACAGTTTTTCAATATGAAACTCAGCCGTTTCTTTCCTGAAAAGCTTGACACCAAACCAGTAAAGACTTTCCAGCGAACGAAGCGACGTCGTGCCGACCGCCACAATATGTTCAACGCTTTTCAGTAAATCATTGATCAAATTTCTGGAAAATACAACCTGTTCGGAATGCATGCGATGTTCCGTAACCGAATCCACTTTGATCGGCTGGAACGTGCCCGCGCCTACGTGCAGCGTCAGAAAAGATTTCCGGATTCCTCTGGATTCCAGTTTTTCAAATACCGTTTCAGTAAAATGAAGCCCGGCCGTCGGCGCAGCCACCGCTCCGTCGTGACTGGCATAAACCGTCTGATAGGAACGAATGTCGCTTTCTTCTGTATCTCGATTGAGATATGGCGGCAACGGAATTTCGCCAAGCGCTTTTACAATGTCCAGAAAAACGATTTCCTTGTCCCACGACAGTTTTACATGGTTCCGCTCGTAATCCGCATATGTTATTTCCAGATGAACAGCTTCTCCGTTCACCTCGATTTCAGTTGAAAGCGTATCCTGAATTTTAAATCGCTTCTTGTTCCCGATCATGCATTCCCATACGCAGGAATGTTTCACAAGCATGGCATCGTTTATAATCCGGGAAGGAAGCTCCGGATGCAGCAGCAGGATTTCAATGACAGCTCCGGTTTCTTTCCGGAAATAAGCCCGTGCAGGAATTACTTTCGTGTTGTTAAATACAAGAAGCGTTTCTGCGGGCAGGTTTTCAGGAAGATTGTAAAAATGCCGGTGCTGAATCAATCCGTTTTTGTAAACAAGCAGCCTGGATTCGTCCCTTTTTTCCAGCGGATAACGCGCGATGCGTTCATCGGGCAGGCTGTATGTAAATTCTTCCAGCCGGATCGATTCTGCATCTGAACGCCAGTCGCTTTTCATAGCCGCCTCCTGCAAGTTTGATTCTTCCATTCTTACAACCAGATTACAGTCTGTCCTCGGGAACAGGCGTTGACAGAAGCCGTAACGGAAGCAGAAGCACGATTACAAGCAATGCAACGCCTATGTAATACAGCCAGGAAAAATCAAAAACGTCTACTTTATAATTCGTGCTGTTGATCGTTGCGAGAGAAAAAAGACTGAAACCGATAACGGTATTGATAGCAGCCACAAGGCAATTGAACCAGTTCACCAGATGCTCGTTCAGTTCTTCACGATGCTGCGCCCAGATCCTTTTTTTCGGAATGGGAAGATGCATCGGATCGGCATTGGATACCAGCTTTGCAAACCTCGCTATCAGCACATTATTGACCAGAAACAAGGCCATGACAATGTAAAAAATATGTTCTTTGGCCAGATAAATTTCCGCCAGGCCACTGTCTGAAAAATCGACCGCAACCATTTGCGGAAAAACCGAATACGTCCATATCAAAGCCCCGATTACCAGCACAACGGATAACCAGCGCCAGACTTTTATTGCAAATGTTGTAACTTTCATGAATAAGTAACCTGTAACAGGTTTTTCGCCATATTAAAAATAAGGTGCAAAATTAGGCCCGGAAGCTTCCAAAACCTAATTGAAAACCTTAAAGTTTATTTCAAATACCATCATGAAAATATACACCAAAACAGGTGACAAAGGCACCACTTCCCTGATCGGAGGCACACGCCTGAGCAAGGCACACGTCCGGATCGATGCCTATGGAACCGTTGATGAGCTGAACAGTTACATCGGAATGCTGCGCGACCAGCCCGTCAATGAAAACCGGAGAGACATTCTGAAAGAAATTCAGGACCGGCTATTCACAATCGGATCACACCTTGCTTCCGAGTCGGACCAGACCAAACGCATTCTTCCGGATTTGTCCGAAAATGACGTCACAGTACTGGAAAGTGCAATGGACTTTATTGATTCACAGGTTCCGCCGCTCAGGGCATTTGTCCTGCCCGGCGGACATCCGTCCGTTTCCTTCGGCCACATTGCCAGAACGGTGTGCCGCCGGGCCGAGCGCGCCGTTATTCATCTTCAGCAGGGTGAAGAAGTCGAAGAAATTGTGATCCGTTATCTCAACCGTCTTTCCGACTATCTTTTTATGCTTTGCCGCGCCATGACTTATGAATTGAATATTGAAGAAGTAACCTGGAAACCACGCATTTAGCCTCAAAAATAATTGTTGTACTAAATATTAGAAACTTATTGAAATAATTCAGTAAATTGCGGAAATCAGTCAAGATGAACAATTACAATTAAATTTTTGGCACCATGACAGCCGACACAGTACAAATTGAGGTTCAGCAGACGTCAAAGTCACGTCTGCATGAGGTTGATTTCAACAATCTCGTTTTCGGACGGAATATTTCCGACCACATGTTTATTGCAGAATACCGCGAAGGTCAATGGCAGGATCTCCGGATCGTCCCATACGGCGACCTTTCGCTAAGCCCTGCAACTGCTGCCCTTCATTACGGACAAGCTATTTTTGAAGGGATGAAAGCCTATAAAAATGAAGATAATGAAGTGCTGCTCTTCCGTGCTGTCGACAACTGGAAAAGGCTTAACAAATCGGCTGAAAGGCTTTGCATGCCAACGATTCCCGAGGAAATTTTCATGAACGGCCTGACTGAACTGCTGCGCCTGGATGCGGAATGGGTTCCTTCCCAGGACGGCTGCTCGCTGTATATTCGTCCGTATATGTTTGCAACAGACCCTTACATTGGTGTAAAACCGTCTGATTCATACTATTTTATCATTTTTACAAGCCCGGTTGGCACGTATTATGCCAAGCCTCCGCGCGTGAAAGTGGAAACGCACTACATCCGTGCTGCGGAAGGCGGCGTGGGCGCTACCAAATGCGCCGGAAATTATGCCGGCTCGCTTTATCCTGCCAAGCTTGCACAGCAGGAAGGATACGATCAGCTGATCTGGACGGATGCCCGCGAGCATGCCTATATTGAAGAATCGGGAACGATGAACATCATGTTCATACTGAACGGCAAACTGGTTACGCCTTACGTTTCCGAAACAACGCTTGACGGTATTACGCGTAAAAGCATCGTCGCCGTTGCGCAGCATTGGGGAATTCCGGTTGAGGAGCGCAGGGTAAGTGTAAAGGAAATTATCGACGGCCTGAAAGACGGAAGCCTTGAAGCCGCATTTGGTGCAGGAACGGCAGTTGTTATTTCTCCGTTTGCAAGCATCGCTTACGAGGGCGTGGATTATGCATTGCCGGAAATCAAGGAAGATTCGTTTGTTAATAAAATAAAAAAATACCTGACTGACCTTCGCACCGGAAAGGAAGAAGACGTTTTTGGCTGGATGCTGAAAGTGTAGTCTTAAAAAGATCGGAAGTTCATTCTTAAAAGTTCAAAGCAGGGATTCACGGCATCGTGCAGTTCCCGGCTTTGAACTTTTCTGTTTTTGTTTTATTTGAACTTTTCTGTTTCTATATGAATGTCCTCGTGCCGGAATAGTTGTCACGAAATTCCTTTGGCGTGCAGCCGTTTTTATTCTTGAAAATCCGGTTGAAATAAGAAAGATTATTGAACCCGCATTTGTACGCAATTTCCGAAATCGTATTGGACGTATTGATCAGCGACCGGGAAGCATGGCCAAGCCGGATTTCGTTCAAGCTTTCGATAAAGGTTTTACCCGTTCTTTTTTTGATAAACCGGCTGAAAGAAACTTCCGACATTCCCGCCAGTTTGGATACGACTTCCAGATTTATTTCCTTATCGTAATTGTCGCGCATATGCGCAAATACCTTTTCAATCCGGCGGCTGTTGTAATTGATTTTTTCATCAATAAAAGTACTGTTCGACAAGGTGCGCATGTTTCTGGAAACGGACAGATCATGCAAAATCGACATCAGTTCAAGAATCGAGTCAAACCCGCTTTTTTGTACAAGTGCTTTCAGCCGGGGAACAATGCGTTCAATGGTTTCCTTGGAGAATGAAATTCCTTTTGAGGATTTTTCCAGCAGCGAACGTATGAAAAATAACTGGTTGCGGCGCAGAAATTTATCATCAAAAAGATCCCGGTGAAACTGCACCGTAATTTCATACACTTCGGGCATTCCTTCCTGCCATTTGTAATTATGATTCAGCCAGCAATGCGAAAGGTTATTGCCTACAAGCACAAGCTCTTCATTGTCAATAGCTTCGGTATGATCGCCTACAATTCTCTTCACACCTTTGCCGCCAATAATGAGATTCAGCTCAAACTCGTCGTGATTATGCAGCGGAAAATCAAAGAACGTTTTGTTTCTGGCAAAAATGGTAAAACAGTCATATTGGGTCAAAGGGGTAATTTCACGGTAAATTTCACTCATAGACATTCAGGTTAAAGGTATATACAGGTACGGTAACCGGGGGCAAGTAAAGTATCATGCAAAATTAGCTTGCATTAAGAATATTATTCAATCAAATATTACAAAATTTTATGATTTTTATTGAGATAACACAAATTAATCCTTCAATTTAGCAATTTACTAATTAGCAAATAGTCGTTTTTAATTTAATTCAAGATAAGATAGTATTATATAAATACGGATTCAGCGAATACTTTTGCAGATGTTTGTGGCTGATTCCGGAAAATCCGACCGCATGAAGATACAATCCATTGATTTGCTTGTCATTATCCTATATCTCGTTTTGGTAACCATCATCGGTGTCATACTTAAAAAGCAGGCGGCAAAAAGCAAAAATGATTACTTGCTTGGCGGAAAATCCATGCCTTACTGGATGCTCGGCGTTTCCAATGCATCGGGAATGTTCGACATTTCAGGAACCGTGTGGATGGTCGCAATCATGTTTGTGTATGGCCTTAAAAGCGTGTGGCTTCCGTGGTTATGGCCCGTTTTCAATCAGGTGTTCATGATGGTTTACCTGTCCATATGGCTGCGCCGTTCCAATGTCTCCACCGGGGCCGAATGGATGCTTACCCGTTTTGGCAACAAGCCTGATGCGCAGCCGGCACACCGTGTAATCGTTGCATTTGCATTGCTGAGCTGCATCAGTTTCATGACTTACGGGTTTATTGGTCTGGGAAAATTCCTTGAAATATTCATTCCCTGGCAATCGGTGCAGCTTTACGTTCCGTTTATACACATTGCTCCTGAATACGTACCGCATGCATACGGGATTGTATTTACTCTGTTTACCGTTTTTTATTCCTTGCTGGGCGGGATGAAAAGCATTGTGTGGGTGGATCTCATTCATTATATCATCATGGCGATTGTATCCGTTACCGTTGCCGGCATTGCCATGAATGCCTTGCATAAAGCCGGCAGCCTGCCGGTTCCGGACGGATGGCATCATCTGTTTTTCGGCAAGGAACTGGGACTGAACTGGAACGGATACATTTCGGATGTAAACAGAAAAATCGAAACAGACGGCTTTTCACCGTTCGGCTACTTCTTTGCGCTGATGTCGGCAAAAGGAATTCTTGCAAGCCTCGCCGGACCGGCGCCGAATTATGACATGCAGAAAATCCTCTCGGCCAGATCGCCGCGCGAGGCTGCGTTAATGAGCATGATCGTGAATGTTGTGCTGCTGCCGACGCGTTATCTTTTCATCATGGGAGTTACCGTAATCGGTTTGCTTTTTTACCGTGACCTCAACATTTCCTCTGCAAACGGAACGGATTTCGAACGCATTCTGCCCGCAGTTCTGAACACGTACATTCCGCCCGGCCTGCTTGGCTTGGTACTGATTGGATTGATGGGCGCTTTTATGGGCACTTTTGCAGGCACTTTCAATGCAGCGCAGGCTTATCTTGTCAACGATATTTACCTGAAATCCGTAAATCCGAACGCCAGCAACAAACAGGTTACAAGAATGAATTATCTGCTTGGCATAGTCGTCGTGTTCATCAGTATCCTGCTCGGGTTTCTTGCAAAAGATGTGAACAGCATCCTGCAATGGATTGTCTCCGCATTGTTTGGCGGCTACATTGCTTCCAACGTACTGAAATGGCACTGGTGGCGGCTGAACAGTACCGGTTTTTTCTGGGGAATGCTTGCCGGCATTGTTTCGGCGATGGTCTTTCCTTACCTTTTTCCGGACGCTTTGCCATTGTTTTACTTTCCGGCCATATTGCTCGTTTCTGCTGCCGGCGCTATTGCGGGATCATTGCTGACACCTGCGACAGATATGGAAGTACTCACCAAGTTTTACAGGAATGTCATGCCGTGGGGATTCTGGAAACCCGTGCGTGAAGCCATTCGGCGCGAAGATCATTCCTTTGCTCCCGATATGAATTTCAGGAAAGATCTGTTCAATGTAGCAGTCGGAATTGTTGCGCAGACTGCCATTACTGTATTACCTGTATTTTTCATACTCATGATGCCTTTGCAAACGTGTATTTCCGCTTTGGTGCTGGTGGTCTGCATACTTGTGCTCTGGAAAACATGGTACCGGAAATTGCCGCTGAATTAACTTTTTATTTTACCCTACATATAGAATACTGTCATGAATAAATTTCAGGATCGCCTTGCACAAATTACAGCCGAAAAGGAAGCATTGCTGCTCAGACCGAATGTGGAGGTCCTGCCCGGAAACGGAAATTATGACCGGTACAGATTCCCCGTTCTCACCAGCGCGCACGCACCGGTTATCTGGGAATACGACCTGAACCCGGAAACCAATCCTTACTTCATGAAGCGCTTCGGGGTCAATTCGGTATTCAATGCGGCGGCAATCCGGTTTGAGGGTAAATACATTGTCGTAGCGCGCGTAGAAGGCTATGACCGGAAATCGTTCTTTGCCGTTGCCGAAAGTCCGAATGGCATTGACAATTTCAGGTTTTGGGAATATCCGGTTCATGTGCCGGAAACCGAAGTTCCCGACGGCAATGTTTATGACATGCGACTCACTGCGCATGAAGACGGATGGATTTACGGACTTTTCTGTACCGAACGCAAAGATCCCGGTGCAATGCCCGGCGACGAATCTGCAGCCATAGCGCAATGCGGGATTGCACGAACTAAAAACCTGAAAAACTGGGAAAGGCTGAAAGATCTTGTAACGCCGTCCGCGCAGCAGCGGAACGTTGTGCTGCATCCGGAATTTGTTGACGGGAAATACGCCTTTTACACACGTCCGCAGGATGGCTTTATAGAAGCAGGAACAGGCGGCGGCATCGGACTGGGCTTATCGGCAAGCATTGAAAATGCAGCAATTGACAAAGAATATATCATACATCAGAAAAAGTACCACACCATTTATGAAGCCAAGAACGGACTCGGCCCGGCGCCTATCAAAACGGAAAAAGGATGGTTGCATCTGGCGCATGGAGTCAGGAAAACGGCTGCCGGACTGCGGTATGTACTCTATCTATTTATGACTGACTTACAGGATCTTACAAAAATAACGCATAAGCCGGCAGGTTACTTTTTAGCTCCGGAAGGCGAAGAGCGCACCGGCGATGTACCGAACGTCGTTTTCTGCAACGGGTGGATTCCGGATGATGACGGGAATGTGTACATTTACTATGCTTCTTCCGACACAAGGCTTCATGTTGCCACTTCTACGCTGGACAAACTCTGCGATTACGTAATTAACACGCCGGAAGACGGATTAAGATCAGCCACTTCACTGCAGACGTTAAATACCCTTATTGACCGGAACAAAACGTACCTCAACAGCATTCAGCCGGTTATTATCTGAGAAAAATAGTACAGATCCCGATGATACCTGAAAGCGTTGATGCTGTATTGAATTTGTACATCTGCTTTTGCCCCCCTGTTTCAGCCATAAAGCGTATACTACTTTAAGTCACACTGAATTTGCTCATTTTTCAAAGGCGTAATTTCATAATCAAATCATTAAAATGCTAAAAATGTGTTATTTTCAGATAAAAAATAACTATATACGGAACATACAGATATTGGTATATTTGATCAAATTTTATAATAATAACCTGTTGTCAGGTAGTCCATTTATCTACATTTTACTTATTTAATAATGCGTATGAAAAAACGAATACTACTTATGGTATTGTTACTGCTTTCCGTGTGCTCCATGCACAGTTATGCACAGGAAATGACAGTAACAGGAAAAGTCACCGAAGAAGCTGGAGGAGAAGTGGCCGGGGTCAACGTTGTAGTAAAAGGTTCAAGCCGCGGTACAACTACAAACGACAAAGGCGAATACAGTATCAGTGTTGAAAAAGGCAAAATCCTGACCTTCAGTTTTATTGGTTTCAACTCGAAGGAAGTAACAGTCGGCAGTGAATCAATAATAAATGTTTCACTCACACCGGAAGCCACCGCTTTAAATGAAGTCGTTGTAACCGCTTTGGGTATTAAAAGAGAGAAAAAAGCCTTGGGCTATGCTGTATCGGAGCTAAAAGGCGAAGAACTGGTTCAGGCACGCTCCACCAACATGGCCAATACACTGGTTGGCAAAGTAGCCGGTCTGAATATTACAAGTACAGCAACCGGCCCCGGCGGATCAACACGTATAACACTGCGCGGTAACGGATCAATAGATAATAACAACCAGCCTTTGATTATCATAGACGGTATTCCTATTGATAACAGCAACCTCGGAGCAGCCGGAATGTGGGGCGGTGGTGATCGCGGCGACGGAATTTCAAGCTTGAACCCTTCGGAAATCGAAAGCATGAGCGTATTAAAAGGTGCGACAGCAGCAGCACTTTACGGTTCGCGCGCATCCAATGGCGCTATTCTTGTTACCACAAAAGGGGGAAAAGCAGGAAAAGGAATTGGCGTAGAAATCAACTCCAATATTACTACGGATGATTTGCTGATTACCAAGTTCAAGGATTTTCAGTATGAATATGGAATGGGAAGAAACGGAGTAAAACCTACAACCCGCGAAGAAGCAATGAGTTCTTCCAGCTTCGGTGCCAAACTGGACGGATCAAGTGTTATTCAGTATGACGGTGTTTCACGTCCTTATTCTGCTGTAAAAGATAACCTTACCAAATTCTACAAAACAGGAAGCACTTTCAATAATTCAGTTGCATTGACCGGTGCTACAGAGAACATTACTTATCGTTTGTCTCTGGCAAACATGAACAACAAGGGCCTGATTCCTGACAATACGCTTGACAGACAGAATTATTCCCTTAATGTCAATGGAACCCTTAGCAAAAACCTGAGCATACTGGCTAATGTAAAATACATCAAAGAGAAAAGCCATAACAGGCCAAGGGTTTCCGATTCGCCCGGAAATGCCAATTACACCCTGGTGAACATGCCGACTACACTAAGTGTGGAAACCATGAAGCAAAGTATGCTGGATGATCGTGGCTATGAACAGGTTTGGGGTGACAACATTTATGTGGACAACGCTTACTTTGCAGCAACCCAGTTTCAGCAGGACGATAATAAAGACCGCTTTATTGTCTCCTTTGAACCAAGGTATAATTTCACAGACTGGTTATATGCAAAAGCGCGTGTAGGTTTTGACAAATACTTTTACAACTACACAGCTATAACCCCGACCGGAACGCCTTACCAACCACTTGGCGGTTTTGACAAAAACGTACAGTCATTTTCGGAAGTCAACTCGGAGCTCCTCTTCGGAATAAACAGAAAGCTCGTTGGTGACCTGAACCTGAATATGCTGATTGCAGGAAACTTAATGAAACAAGTTGTAAAACAGGATTATATCAGCGGATCAAGTTTTAACATTCCGTTTTTCTATGATATAACCAATATCAATCCGGCTTCACGCAATGCTTCTTATAACTACATTGAAAAAAGAATCAATTCGGTATACGGTTCGGCTGAGTTTTCATACAAAAGCTATGCATATGTAACTGTTACCGGCCGAAATGACTGGTTCTCAACACTTGCACCTGGAAAAAACAGTTTATTTTACCCTTCCATCGCAGGTAGTTTCGTATTATCAGAAGCTATAAGATTGCCTTCAGTAATAAGTTATGCCAAATTGAGAGGTTCATGGGCAAAAGCAGGCGGCGATACAAATCCTTACAGGCTTTCCCTATACTATGGACTTTCCGGAGCCCATATTGGATCTCCGCTTGCACAAATCAATGGAAGTACTGTACCATATGCAGGACTTCAGCCCCTAAGAAGTTACACGTATGAGTTAGGACTGGAAAACAGGCTTTTCAACAACCGACTTGGTCTTGACTTTACCTATTACGATCGCCAGACCAAGGACGATATTGTTGCTGCATCTATTTCCGGAACTTCCGGCTTTACCAGCGTACTGCTTAACGTTGGACAAATATCCAATCGCGGAGTTGAGTTGATGCTGAATTACGATCTGATTAAAAACAAAAATTTCACCTGGGATATTTCCTATAATCTTGGATACAATAAAAGCAATGTAGTTTTCCTTGGCGATGGCCTGGAAAGTATACAGGTTGACAATCCCCGTTCTCAAACAGCCTATGTATTTCAACAGGTTGGCCAGCCTTTCAGCTTGCTGAAAGCAACTTCTTTTGTAAGGGATGATCAGGGACGAATCGTATATAATGCTCAAGGTTTGCCGCTTAAAGGTGATTTGAAACCTTATGGAACCGGAATCTCGCCCTATACAATGGGCTTTACTACCAATTTCAGATACAAAGGCGTTGGTCTTTCTGTTTTGTTTGATGGTCGTTTTGGCGGTCATCTTTATTCCGGAACAAATGCTTTGGCTACACGATACGGCTTGTCCAAAGAGTCACTTGTCGGTCGTGAAACAGGCGTTGTGGGCGAAGGTGTAAATGAAGAAGGAGAAATCAATACGGTAAGTGTACCGGCCACTCAATACTATGAAAACCTCTACAATTTTGGTGAGCCTTTCATTTACAAGTCGGATTTCATCAAGCTTCGTCAGGTGATACTTGATTACAGCATCCCTGCAAGAGTTTTCGGCAGATCGCCGTTCAAAGGAGTATCGGTTTCGCTTGTGGGCAGAAACCTTGCAATTCTGATGAAGAAAACGCCTAACATCGACCCGGAATCGACTTATGGAAACGGTAATGCACAAGGCTATGAATTTGCCGGCGTGCCTACAACCCGTAGTATTGGTGTGAACCTTAACCTGAAATTCTGATCCGGACCTTTTCAGGAAATTATAAAAACATGACTATAAAGATTCTTATGATACGAAAAATAGCAGTTGTGCTTGCCCTTACGCTCGGAGCCGGCGCATGTACCAAAGATTTTGAAGAAATTAATATAAATCCTACTGCTCCTTCGGAAGTTCCGCTGGATTACTTGCTTGCACAAGCTCAATTGCAGATCTCAGGCTCGGCGGGCGATCCGGGGTATAAAGTGTGGCGCGGCAATTTCATTTACTCAGGGACTATTGTTCAGCAGCTTGCATCGGTTGATGACTACTACGCAGGTGACAAGTACACTTACAATGCGGATAACAGCGGAGCGTATTTTGCTGACTCCTATGTCAATTCTGTAAAAAGCCTTGCAGATATCATTTCACAGGCATCCGAAGATCCTGCAGATGTCAATATTCTTTCCATGGCAAGGATATTAAAGGTACTTCAAATGCATATCATTACAGATTTGTATGGCGATGTTCCTTATTCAGAAGCCGGAAAAGGATTCATTAGTCAGATTTACAAGCCTAAATACGATCCGCAGCAAGCCATATACATGGATATGCTGAAAGAACTGGATGAAGCCGGCGCTGCACTGAATGCATCCGCCTATGTTCCTACTGCAGCCGATTTTGTATATAAGGGCGATGTTTCAAAGTGGAAAAAGGCTGCCAATTCGCTGATGCTCCGCCTTGCCATGCGCATGCAGAAAGCAGACCCGGCTGCGGCTCAGACCTGGGCAAAAAAGGCAATCGACGGCGGGTTAATGGCTTCCAACGATGATACTTTCAAATTTATCCATACCGAAGGTTCGACAGCGAGCCGCAACCCGAATTCCTATAACCTGGGCATCGGACGCGGTTTGATCAAAGGCGATAATTTCCAGTGGTCGAAAACTTTGATTGATATGATGAAGGCCCGAAAAGATCCGCGCATCAGCATCATTTCCCAGCTTGCAAACGGTGACAAAACGGTAGCCAATCAGAAAGGTTTGCCGAATGGCCTTGATAAAAGCAGCGGGCCAAACGGGCTGGTTACAAAAACAGGCGACGGAAACATCAAGAACTATTCCCGTCCGACCGACCTGATGTATGACGACGACGATCCGAACATTCTTTTAACTTTTGCAGAAACCAAATTCCTTACTGCCGAAGCCATTGAAAGAGGATGGGCAACAGCCGGAACTGCCAAAGATGCCTACGAAGCCGGACAGAAAGCTGCTGTAACGCAACTTGCGGCTTTTGATGCAACGGCAGGGGTTGTTAGTGCGGCAGATGCGCAGGCTTACGTTACCGCAAACCCGTATCCCGTAGCCGGAACGCTGGCCAATAAACTGACTCAGATCCATTCTGAAATGTTTATTCTTACCGCCTCCACTTTCAATCATTATGAAGGCTGGTCAAACTGGCGCAGAACAGGCATTCCTGCACTGACACCGACAAATTATCCGGGCAACCTGACGGGCGGCGTTATTCCGCGCAGACTTATATTTCCGATCAGCGAGCTGGCCGTTAATGAAGCCAATTACAAGGAAGGCGTTGCCAGAATGGGCAAAGATGATTTTCTGACCCGTGTCTGGTGGGACAAATAAGTATAAATTAGTAGATATAATTCAAAAGGTGCCCTGAATATTTTGGGGCATCTTTTTGTTTTTTATTCTAATTTTGAAATTCTACATTTTCACATTTGTAATACAATTGGTATGATACAGTCATTTACAGAAACGGCCGATAAGGAAGTTGTTTTTGAAAAAGTTCAGCAGTTTATAGATGAGCAGGGCTTCACGGTTGTCAGTAAAGATCATTCGCGGCCATGGGGCGGTTTTTTTGTGCTGGAAGAAAGTGAAGCGCCCAAGTTCATTGCTACTTTTTTCCCTCATCTTTCCATTCAGGATTTTGCAGGCTACGAAAAACTCAGCCCGAAAATACTGGTTGTAGCGCCAAACAAGCGTTTATCCTGGCAGTATCACCATCGCCGTGCTGAAATATGGAAGGTAATTGGTGGAAATGCCGGCATTGTGATCAGTGATACAGACGAGGAAACCGCATTGCAGCAACTTCCGATCGGAACGGTTATTGACCTGAAAAAGGGGGAACGTCACAGGCTTGTCGGTGTGGACGAATGGGGAATCGTGGCTGAAATATGGCAGCATACCGATCCGTCCAATCCTTCGGACGAAGATGATATTGTACGCGTTCAGGATGATTTCGGAAGATAGATTTGCGGAATAAAACGTTATTTGAATAACTGCCTCAAAAATCAGATTGCATTTCAGAACCAGTCCGTATAAAGAAATCTGTTGACTGTAGCCCATTCTGAACACTTCGGACATGTGCCGGACTGATTTTTGAGGCAGTTTTTATTTAAAACTGTTTTGATATGAAATTCGGCAAAGTTGAGCATCCGGGCAATATTGATTTTACAATGCCTGCGGATTTACCCGAAAACAAAATCCTTTTGCAGAAGAAAGGGTTTAAAGGCAAACCAAACATATATGTCGGCAGCCCGAGCTGGAACCGCGCCGACCTGAAAAATTTCTATCCCAAAGGAACCCGCGATGAACTGACGTATTATGCAAGCCGTTTCAACTGCATTGAAATGAATGCTACATTTTACTCCAACTTCACACCTCATATCATTGAAGGCTGGCACAACAGAACACCTGCAGACTTCCGCTTTTTCCCGAAAGTTCATCAGAGTGTAAGCCATTTTAAAAAGTTGTATGACGCCAAAGCAGTGACGGATCTGTATCTGGACGGAATAGCCCATCTGCAGGAAAAACTGGGTATGCTTTTTCTTCAGCTTCCCGACAATTTCAGTCCGGCACACTTTCAAACGCTGAAAAATTATCTGAAAGACTGGCCGTCCGGATTTCCACTTGCCATTGAACTGAGGCATTCCGGCTGGTTTGACGGCTCATGGAACACGGAACCGCTTCACGAAGTACTTGAAAACCATAATATTACACAGCTTATTACCGACACACCGGGCCGAAGGGATGTACTGCATATGCGGCTGAGCACGGCAAATACTTTCGTCCGGTTCAACAGCATCAATGCCGAGGCCGATTATGCAAGGCTGAACGACTGGGTAAAGCGCCTGAAAGTATGGGTTGATAACGGACTTGAAAATATTTACTTCTTCGTACATCAGGACCTTGAAAAGCCAATGCCATTGCTATCCGGCTATTTCATCAAAAAACTGAACGAAGAACTGGGCACAAACCTGAAAATTCCGATCATCCAAAGTACCAACACGCAAATGGAGCTTTTTTGATTAGCTGTCAGCTATTAGCCGCCAGCTTTTAGCGATTAGCTTAAAAACCAAAACTTAACAACAGATGACGCACAGCGAATGACCAAAATTCTCAAAAACTTCACCCTTAACAATCCATAACGCGCAGCAAATGACAAAAAAACCAATCGACAAAATCCAGCACCCAACACCCCATTGACGCGCAGCAAATGACAAAAAACTACTTGATTTCAAACCCAACCCCCTGCTCCGGAAAAATCAGGTTCAGTCCGAGCTTGTTTTCCGATGCGAGCTGCTTTTTGATTTGTTCTTCGCTGTTTCCTGTCGGTTTTATATGCGTGACAACGACGTTCAGTTTATGCATTTTGTCTTTGCCGGCCAGTTCAGCCAGTTTGTTCATTTCCTTCATAAACCATCTTGGCGTTAAATGTCCGAACAGCTTTTCGTCCGGCTGCTCATTGGCGTAGGAAACTTCCAGAAAAATCCCTTTCAGTTTTCCGGAGCGGATCAACGGGGCGGCTACTTTCCAGATTTGCTGCAAATAATCCGTTTTCTCGATCTCGTCCGGGCCGGTATCTCCAAAGTAGAGCACGTAATTTCCGGTATTTTCAAGCAGGAAAGCGGCACTTTCACCCGGTTTTGAATGGCTGAGCTTCAATGCCTTTACGGTCATTTGCGTTTGTTCAACCTTTGTTTCGATTCCGGGTTCCAGGATTTTGTACGTGTATTTTTTCAAAGCCGGGCTGTTTCCTTCATTTCCCATATTCGGCCAGCTTTTCCAGTTGAAATAATGATCGTTTATCGTGCGGATACAATCCGGAAAACCATAAATATTTTTAGCCGTATCTTCCACAGAATTGATGATCATTCCGGAAATATGGTCCAGATGCGGATGTGAAATGAAATACGCCCTGATATATTTTTTTAGAACCTCTTCGGCAGAAACCTTAAATGCGCCGCTGAAAACAGCCTTCTGAATTCCTGCATGGATAGTACCCGCATCCAGACAGACATAGCCGTCGGATTGCAGGGGAGCAAGCATGTAAGCAGATAAATTTCCGTCTTCTACCCCGCCCTTTACCCCGAGCGGAACCACTTTAAAGCCGTTTTGGGCAAAAGAAGCTGAAACCGAAAGAACAAACAGCCATAATATCACAGCGCCGGATCGAATCATATACGTGAGTGCATTTGAGCATGCCTGCGGGAATGATTATTTACAATACAAAAATTATCGTTTAACCTTTAACAGCGGGTGAATATTCAAATATGATCAAAAAATCGGATTTACCCGTCAAAATGTGCCCGGTTTGCAATCGCAGTTTTACGTGGCGCAAGAAATGGGAAAAAGTGTGGGATGAAGTGAAATACTGCAGTGATAAATGCCGCTCAAATAAAAACAAAGCTGTTCAATGAAAGCCGTTACGTTGTTGTTCCCACATCAGTTGTTCAAGGACAATCCCGCTGTTGATAAAGAAAGAAGCGTTGTTCTCGTTGAGGAATTCCTGTTTTTTAACCAGTTCAATTTCCATAAGCAAAAGCTGTTTCATCACCGCGCGTCCATGCAATGCTACAAAGCGCAGCTGCTCAGCAATCATTATCAGGTTGAATACATTGAAGCGCATGAAGAGCATGCCGACGTCCGAAAGCTGATTCCGTATTTAAAAGAAAAAGGGATTTCAGAAATTCATTATGTGGATGTGACGGATAACTGGCTGCTTAAAAGAATGAGCAACGCGGTGAAAAAAGCAGGCATAACGCTTGTAGAATACGCCACGCCGATGTTCCTGAATACAAAGGAAGACCTGGAACTGTACTTCATGAACAAGAAAAGATACTTCCAAGCCGATTTCTACACGGTACAGCGTAAAAGACTGAAAATTCTGCTGGATGAAAATGAGCAGCCGGAAGGCGGCAAATGGAGTTTTGACACGGAAAACAGAGTCAAATACCCGAGAAAAAAAGTACCTCCGCCAATCCGTTTCCCTGAAGAAGATGCATTTTATACCGAAGCTGTAAAATACACTGACGCACATTACAAAGACAACTACGGACGGATTCCTGAAAATACAAGATTCCCGGTCAGTTCCGCGCAAAGTGAAAAATGGCTGGACCAGTTTCTTGAAAACCGGTTTGAAGAATTTGGCAAATATGAAGATGCCATGGTTACGACCGAGCATTTTCTGCATCACGGCGTGCTTACGCCCATGCTTAATACCGGATTGCTGACGCCGCGCTATGTCGTAAAAAAAACATTGAAGTTTGCAGCTGACAGGAATGTTCCGCTGAATTCGGTGGAAGGCTTTATCCGGCAGATTATCGGCTGGCGTGAATTCATGCGGGGCGTTTATGAAGTAAAAGGAACAGCCGAACGTACGCGCAATTACTGGGGCTTTACCCGGAAAATCCCCGAAGCATTCTGGAATGGAACAACGGGCATTGAACCTGTGGATGTCGTTATTAAAAAAGTCCTGGAAATCGGCTATTGCCATCATATCGAGCGGCTGATGGTTCTGGGAAATTTCATGCTGCTTTGCGAATTCGATCCCGATGAAGTTTACAAATGGTTTATGGAACTGTTTATTGATTCGTACGACTGGGTGATGGTGCCCAACGTTTACGGCATGAGCCAGTTTGCCGACGGCGGACTGATGGCCACCAAACCGTACATCAGCAGCAGCAATTATCTGATGAAAATGAGTGATTTCCAGAAAGGCGAATGGCAGCAGATCTGGGACGGATTGTTCTGGCGGTTTATGGACAAACAAAGAAAATTTTTCGGCCAGAACCCGCGTATCGGCATGCTGCTCAACACTTTTGACAATATGCCGGAAGAAAAACAACAGGTACATTTAAAGTATGCCAATACTTTCCTGAAAAAACTTGACAGCGGGTTTGCATTGTAATTCGTACAGACGGTGTAAATTAAGCCGTTTTAAGACCATGACTTATGATTCAACTTTACAGAACAAACAGTGAACATCCCGAATTTGTAAGACTGACCGGCTTGCTGGACGATGCATTGTGCATGATTTATAACACTCGTAAAGAAGATTATGAAGAGTACAATCGCATTACCGGACTGCCGACTGTGGTGCTTGCCATGGAAGAAAATGTTGCCGTTGCATGCGGATGCTTTAAAATGGCCGGCGATTCCACAATCGAATTGAAACGCATGTTTGTAGACCCGGCTTTCAGGAGCCAAGGAATTGCATCGGCTATCGTCGGTGAACTCGAAAAATGGGCAAAAGAAAACGATTGTGAACATGCCATACTGGAAACGGGAAAGGGACAGCCGGAAGCCATTGCCCTGTACGCCAAACTGGGCTACTCAATGGCTGATGACAGCGATTTTGCCAGTTCGGAAAGAAGCGTGTGCATGAAAAAGAAGTTGTAAGCACCCACTGATCCCATAAAATTTAAACCTGAAACCAAGCAATGACTTCACTGGACCCTCCTCCGTTTTATCAGAAATTTGCACTTTCATTACTTGGGATCGGCATTCTGATGCTGGGAATTTATCTCGGTCAAGATATTCTTGTTCCGCTGGCACTTGCCGGGCTGATCGCCGTTTTGCTGCGGCCTGTTGAAAACATGCTTGTCCGCGTTGGTTTGCCCAAAGTAATAGCCATCAGTCTGGCAGTACTGCTTGCCGTGCTCATTGTTTCCGCCATCGGTGTTTTGCTTTCCATGCAGATTTCTGATTTTTCGGAAGAACTTCCGAAGCTAAAACGAAACATCAACGATTTTTACCATGATGCAAGGCGCTGGATCCGGAATGAATACAGCGTAAGTTACCGGCAGCAGGAACAGTATCTGAAAAATGCACAGACCAAAACACTTGAAAACTTTCAGGGTACCGAAACGCTCGGCATTGTAACCGGACCGCTCGGAACACTGATCCTGATTCCTATTTACACCTTTTTACTACTTTATTACCGTACGATGCTGCTGCATTTCATGGTGGTTCTTTTTGCAGAAAAACACAAAGCGCAGGTGCTGGAAGTGCTTGCGGAAATCAAATCGATTATCCAGAGCTATATGGTGGGATTATTGCTGGAAACTACCGTTGTAGCCGTTCTTAATTCCATCGGTTTGCTGATTTTGCATGTGCAATACGCCATTTTGCTGGGCATTATGGCCGCTATCCTGAATCTGATTCCTTATATCGGCGGACTGGTGGCTACGGCGCTGGCAGTTATGGTCACTTTCATCAGTCATCCGGAAATCAATGTTATTTTTGGCGTTGTCGGCGTTTTTATAGCCGTTCAGCTGATCGATAACAACCTGCTTGTTCCGCTTATTGTAGCTTCCAAGGTAAAAATCAATGCGCTGGTTTCCATTGTCGGTGTATTGGTCGGCGGCGCACTTGCGGGTTTTTCAGGCATGTTTTTGTCTATTCCGGCCATTGCAATCATGAAAGCCATTTTCGACCGTGTGGAAAACCTGAAACCATGGGGTGTCCTGCTTGGCGATCAGACGCCCGAACAGGCGAGTAACGATATATTCAGGCTGGTAAAAAAGAAGAAACCAAAGCCCGAAGCGGAAGCGTAAAGAGCGGTTACTGATCTTGAATAAACTTTTGAACGGAACCGTAGTCCCGTTCAAAAGTATGCTTTATACCAGAATTTGCCTGGTTTCTATGTTTGCTTTCAGATCATGAAGCAGGCTGAACAAGCCGAAGAAAGTACGGTTGATATAAATGAAATGCTTTGAACCGCGGTTCACGTTCATTTTCCTCAACTCTTTGTCATTTGCATATTTTTCACCCAATGCCGCCAGTTTTCCGAAAAACTGTTCATCCGCAAAATCAAATGTTTCGGACTGAAAAGGCTGCGTAAAAAGCATCAGGATTTCCCGGAACAGATTTGAAAAATAGACCGTTTCTGCCGGTGTATCCTTGCTGGTCAGTATTTCGAGCGCAGTCAGTCTGGAATGGAAAAATGCTTGGTCATTCAGGTTTTCCGGCTCGGCAAGTTCAAAATAAGGAACATAAAACGATTCCGGAATTTCTTTCATACAGCCGAAATCAATGGCAATCAGATTTTCCTGTTCATCGACAAGGAAATTGCCCGGATGCGGATCGGCATGCACCTTGCGCAGCTCATGAACCTGAAACATATAAAAATCCCAGAGCGCCTGCCCTATTTTGTTGGCCGTTTCCTGATCCGGATTGGACTTGCAAAACTCGGATAGATGTTTTCCGTTCATCCAGTCCATTGTAATTACACGTTCGCAGGAAAATTCAGGATAATAATTCGGGAATTTCAGGTTCGGAATGTGTGCACAAGCCTGCGCCACTTCGTTGCTCTGCGCAATTTCCAGAATGTAATTGGTCTCTTCGGTAAGCTTTGTTTCAACTTCCTTGAAATACTTGTCGGAATCTTTTGCCTGAATATTAAACATTTTCATGGCTATGGGTTTCACAAGCGCAAGGTCTGTTGAAATACTTTCCGCAACGCCGGGGTACTGGATTTTTACCGCCAGTTCCTTTCCGTTCAGCGTTGCTTTATGCACTTGACCAATGCTTGCCGCATTGATTGCGTTGGCATCAAAGGAATCAAACAGATCGAGCGGCGCTTTGCCGAAATATTTTTTAAAAGTCCTGACAACCAGCGGTGCAGACAACGGCGGTACAGAAAACTGTGACAATGAAAACTTTTCCACATACGCCTGCGGCAGAAAGTTTTTTTCCATACTCAGCATCTGCGCCAGTTTCAGAGCACTGCCTTTCAGGTTTTTCAGACCGTCATAAATATCCTCGGCATTGTTACTGTTCAGGTTATCCCTCGCCGATTCCGGATTGGTGATTTTCTCGCCGTAATATTTTAGGTAATTGCCTCCTATTTTTACTCCTGTTGAAATCAGTTTGCCTGCACGCTGTATTTTGGAAGTAGGTATGCTGTCTATGGTCTCCATTCCTACTTTATTTTTTCTTTAAACAAAAATTTACCAAAATCGATCACACTTTCAAACGGCGTTATATCGATCAGATCAAAAGTTGCGCGGATGGATTTCTCTATAAAAAGGTCCGTTTTCTCGAAACCGATGGATTCGTCATCCAGCCAGAAACGCAATGTGACCAGAAACTGAACCCAGGCACCTTCTTCCAGCGCTTTTTGCTGCGCATTGCGGATGCGGTCATTGGTCAGTTTGAGATAACCGGCGCTTATTTCGGTAATGAACGCTTTGAAATACTTTTTGAATTCCTGCAGTTTCGCAGAGTTATGCAGCCTTGCTTTTTCATCTTTCAGATCAAAAACGACATAGCTCCGGTTGGCGGTCAGAATTTCGAAATACGTGTAATAATAAGTAAGCAGCTTGTCCCTGAAACCAAGCGTTTCTGTTTCGCCGCTTTGATTGATCAGATTGACAGCCATTCTGTGAAAGCTCACAAACACGCTTTTTTCAATGGAATCAATGGAAGAAAAAAACTTGTAAAACTCCTTTTCAACAATTCCGTTCTGCTTGCAGAACAGATAGACCGACTCGGGTTTTCTGTTATTTTCAAGGCAGTAATGCATATATAACTCGGTTATCTTTTCCGAAGTGAGTGGCTCCGGCTCAGAAGTAACGCCTATTATTTTTGTTGCCATTATGTTAATTTGGTTTAGCAAACTGGATGATTTACTTAACGCTTAAGAGCGTTTGTTTCTTACACAGCGGCTTTTTGCTGGAAAATTTACAAAGGAATAAAACTCAGTAAATGATCCTAAAAGAACCGGTGCATGGACTTATAGTATAACAAAAAATACAGCCGGAATCATTCCTTTTCCGGCTGTATTTTACATAAGATTTCAGCGTTATTCAGGACCTGAAAATATTCAGGTTCAGGAACTCGTTCCTGAATTTTTCTTTGGGGTCATATTCCTTGGCAAGCTGCCTGAAATCCTGCATTTTATCATACCTCTTTTCCAGCTCGTCGGGCGAAACGGTAAACAGTTTGCCCCAGTGCGGGCGCGGATTGTAAGGTGCCAGTTCCTTCTCGATCACAGGAAGCAGTTTGCTGACGGCCGGCCAGTCCTGTTTCCACGTAAAATGAATGGCCACGCTGTCCTGCCTGTAGCACGGGCTCATCCAGAAATGGTCCGCCGCAATCGTCCGGATTTCGGATGTGAGCAGATACGGTCCTACTCGGTCGCCCAGCCGCGAAATCGCCAGAATGGCATCAACCGCATTTTGTGAAGACACAAAATACTCCGACTGCAGCTCCACGCCGCTGCTCGGCGTAAAACCCATTTTAAAGTGCGGCATACGCTCGTACCACGGCGCGGCCACACCCATTTGGTCCGTACAGTTTTCCGCCGAAAGCTCCGGAATGGGATGCAGGTTTTTGGTCGCCAGCTTTGCGCCGAAAAACTCCGGTTCCGCTTTCAAAGGCTGGCCGTTCTCGATTTTTTGCTTGATCCACACCTCGGCAATATCCTTGCTTTGCCAGTTTGTAAACAGACTGACGCTGTAACCGCTGGCCTGTATACTTTCAAAATTGTTTTTCAGCTGCTCAAAGGAAAGATGCTCATAAACGTACTGGCCCATCGTGAAAGTAGGCTGAAGATCGAGTGTGATTTTGGTTACTACGCCCAGAGCACCCAGATGCACGACTGCCGCATTAAACTTTTCACCGTCCTTTTCGCGGCTCAGATTAATAGTTTCTCCATTTGCCAGAATCATGTCCATAGCCGATACGGCCGTGGCCAGATTCCCGTTTTTTGCGCCTGAACCGTGCGTGGCCGTTGCGCAGGCACCGGCAATGGAAATGTGCGGCAAGGAAGCCAGATTATGCAATGCAAAACCTTTTTCGTGGAGATACGGACTCAGCCGGCCATATTTCACACCCGAACTCACCGTTACCTTTTTGTTGGCGGCATCCAGCTGAATATCCTCCATGTCCACAAGCGTGATAAACCGGTCTCTGGTATCGGCAATACTATTGAAGCAATGGCGTGTGCCCAGTACCTTGAACTTGTCATGTTTTTTTACGAATTCCTGAACCTGTGCAATGGATCCGGCTTTTTCCAGCTTGTCGGAACTGTATTCCAAATTGCCCGCCCAGTTTTTGAGCTTGCCGCCGATTGCCCAGCCGGTTAATGGTGAAAATAATGGAGCTGCCATTAATGCTGAAGATAATTTTATAAAAGTTCTTTTTTTCATAAACAGAATTAAAACACAGCCTCCGTCAGCTGCAAGTTAAAATCCTAATTTAGTTTAATAATTTCTGATTTCAATTCCATTCCGGACGATGTTCACGGTTTGTTTTCGAGCACTTCTTTCATGATACTTACGGCTTCGTTCAATTCGTGTTCATTCAGGTTTCCGAATCCGAGCCGCACAGCACTTAGCTGGCCGGTCTGGAAAAGCAGCGTTTGCGGCAGCAGCAGATCTTTTTTCAGACAAGCTTTGCTGAGCCGCATGAGATTAATATCTTTTTGCCATTCCGTCCAGATGGCCAGACCGCCCGGCGGAGACGTAAAATTCAGGTATTCACTCAAATGCTGCGTCAGCAAGGTACTCAGCAAATCTCTCCGCTGATGATAAATTTTCTGGGCTTTTTTGATATGCCGCTGTATTTCGCCTTCGTCCAGCAATTCGGCCAGAGCCTGTTCCATCATCAGATCACTCTGCCGGTCAATGATGCGACGGAACTTGCCGAGTTCCGAAATCAGGTTCCGGGGCGCCACAATGTACCCGCTGCGAAGGCCGGGCGCCAGCGCCTTGCAGAATGACCCGACGTAAACGACCATTCCCGCGCTATCCGCGCTTGCCAAGGGTAAAACCGGACTGCTGTTGTAATGAAAATCGTAATCATGGTCATCTTCCAGGATAATGAATCCGTACTGCACCGAAAGGTTCAGCAATTCCACCCGGCGTCCGGCACTGAGTGTGACCGTTGTGGGATAATGGTGATGCGGCGTGATGTAAAGCATCCTTATGGACTTTGTAAGGCATAACTCTCTGACTGCATCCACCGAAATCCCCTGATCGTCCACAGGAACGGAAATAATATTGGCACCCGCCTGCTGAAAAATCATATTTGCCGTATAGTAACTGAGATTGCCCACAACAACATGGTCACCTTTCCGGATCAGGAGCATGGAAGCAAGGTAAATTCCCATCTGGATTCCTCTTGTCGTAATGATATTTTCCCTGCTGATATGCAGGCCGCGTGTATTGTTGAGGTAAATGGCCAGTTTGTCACGGAAATACGTGTTGCCTTCCACATGCGCATAATTCAGATACTTGCGGTTGTTGCTCCTTTTCAGAACGCTGGAATAGGCTTTTGCCAGCTTGTCCATGGGCGCAAGACGAACATCCGGCAGCCCGTCCGTGAATTCCAGCCCCGTTCCCGAAACCGATACCGGCCTGTCGAGCAGCATACTTCGCTCGAATGAAAAACCCGTTTCTTGGGGATAACTGACCAGATTTTCAGCATTGAAAGGCAATGAACCCGCTTTTAGAACCGGCGACTTATCGGTCACAAATGTTCCTTTGTTCGGCAGCATCTCAATCCAGCCCTGCGCATCGAGTTCGTTGTACGCGGCAACGACTGTTTTACGATGTACGTCCAGCATTTCGGCCAGTGAACGCGTGCCGGGCAGTTTTACGCCTTTGTTCAGAACCCCGCGCTGAATGGCATTGATCATTTGTCGTGCAATCTGAAGATAAACGGGCGTTGCCGTCCCGCGTTCCAGCAGAATGACGCTTTTAAAAGGAATTTCAACCGGACTACTCATTATATTAAAACCGGAGTATGTAAACAGTCCGGCAAGGTATTAGTTTTGAAGAAAACAGTGAAAGGTTATCAGCGAAAAGATGTTTGGTAAAAATCTTTATTCAGTAATAAAAAGTCTTGTTTTGATGTATTCAATGCGCATTCCAAGCATTCAGTCTGTTTTTATAAAAATCTCTTTTTCAGGTATTTTCCTGTTGATTTGTCATTTAGCCGCAGCGCAGGAAATAGCACTGGACCCGGTTACGGTTACTTCTTCCCTGACGGAAAAAAGGGCGTCACAAACGGGCCGCAACATTGCCGTGATCAAAGGCGAATACTTTCGGAATCTTCCGGTGAACAGTATTGATGAACTTCTGCGCTACGTTCCGGGCGTAGAAATACAGGCACGCGGGCCCATGGGTTCACAAAGCGATATTGTCTTGCGCGGCGGCACGTTCCAGCAGGTGCTGGTAATACTCGACGGGCTCCGCCTGAACGATCCGAATACGGGGCATTTCAACAGTTACATTCCGGTTTCAGCTTCTGAAATTGAACGCATCGAAGTATTGAAAGGCGCCTCATCCGCCATATACGGATCCGATGCCGTTGGCGGCGTTATTCATGTCATTACCAAAACTTTCGCGGCCAGAATGCAAGCTGAAAATCCGCAGGAAAACATCCAGAAAACAACGGTTAATGCAGCTGTAACCGGCGGAGAATACGGGCTTTTCAATGTAAATGCAGGCGCTTTTATCCAAAGGAACAAACTCGCTGTTTCCGGCGGACTGATCACAAATAATGCCTCCGGCGTGCAGCAACGGGGAATCAAAGGCTATTTCAACAATAACACTGCGTCACTTTCTCTGAATTACGCCATTTCGCCAAACTGGGAAGCAGCCGTACGAAGTTCTTATGATCACCGTGATTTTGCCGCACAGAATTTTTATACCGTTATCAGATCGGATACGGCGAGTGAAATCGTAAAAACTTCCTGGAACCAGTTTCGGGTTGCTTATAAAAAGAATAAAACAACTATTTCATTCAGCGGCGGTTACAAATTGGTGAACGATCAATATTCTTTCAATCCGCATGCCATTGCAAACAGCAGCAAGTCGCAGTTATGGCAGGGTTTGCTGATGTGGCAGCAGACATTAAGCCGGCATACAAGCCTTATCAGCGGGATCAATTATCAAAACAGGAAAATTTCTTCCAACGACCGCGGAAACCATGCGATCAATCAACTGGCACCATTTGTTTCATTGTCTCAAAACATCGGTGAAAACGTTACGGTAAGTCCGTCCGTTCGTCTGGACTGGCGCGAAAATATCGGTTCGGAGTTCGTGCCGCAGATGAATGTATCCTATAAAAAAGGAAGCTGGCAACTGCGCGGAAGTGCCGGAAAAACGATCCGCGATGCTGATTTTACGGAAAGGTTTAATAATTATAACAAAGCTGTTGTAACGGGCGGCAACGTCGGAAATCCTAATCTGAAGGCGGAAAAATCGTTCAGTTACGAAGCGGGAGCCGACTGGTTCCTGACCAAAAACAATGCAACGCAGCTTAAAATCTCGGGTACATTCTTTCAAAGGCTTCAAAACGATCTCATCGATTATGTGATTACGCCCTATGCACAAATGCCTAGAAAAGACAATCTTTCACCAACGGGAACATTTGGTCTGGCCAGAAACATAGCAAATGTAAATACGACCGGACTTGAACTGGATTTTCAGCTTGTAAATGCTTTCACTGAAAACCGGAAACTGATCCTGAATTCCGGCCTGACGTGGCTGGACAGCAAGAGCGGCAAGCTAGTAACTTCATTCTATGTGTCTTCGCATGCCCGGTTTCTGACCAATTTTTCAGCAATTTATCAGCATTCAAACTTTTCCCTTAGTGTAAACGGCATTTATAAAGCAAGAGCTGCGCGCGAAGCAGCCGCTATTGAAGCCACTATTTCAAAGCAATATTTTGTGCTGAATGCCAGAGCGGAATATGCGTTTTACAGCAGAAAACTGGCCGTTTTTGTTCAGGCCGACAATGCATTTGACACGCAATACAGCGACTTGCTGGGTTCCAGAATGCCGGGACGCTGGCTGATGGGCGGATTGAAATTTGGTATTGATTAGCGATTGGCTGTTAGCGGTTGGCTTTAACATTTAGCAATAAACAGCTAACAGCTAGAAGCTAACAGCTAAAAGCTAGTAGCTAACAGCTAAAAGCTAATCGCCAGCGACTACCAAAACAATTTTCCCGATATGGCTTCCGTCTTCCATTAACTCATGCGCTTTGTGAGCCTCGGCAAGCGGGAACCGGGCAAAAATAACCGGCTTGAACCGGCCGCTTTCCATGACGGGCCACACATTTTTTCTGATTTCAGCAGTCAGCGCGGCCTTGAATTCCGCATTCCTGTTGCGTAAAGTACTGCCTGAAATGGTGAGCCGGTTGCGCATAACGAGACTGAAATCCAGCGGATCTTCCGAAGATTTTACGATGCTTCCGTTCATCATGTTGATAAAAACCAGCCTTCCGTCCGTGTTGAGCAAACGAATATTTTTTGGAATGTAACCGCCGCCGACCATATCCAGAATGACGTCAACGCCATGGTTTTTCAGCTCTGTTTCAAAATCAGAGGCTTTGTAATTAATGCTCAAATCGGCACCGAGTGCCTTGCATGCGTTGCATTTCTCGTCTGAGCCGGCCGTTGTAAATACTGTTGCACCGAAAGCCTTTGCAAGCTGTATGGCCGTGATCCCGATGCCGCTGCTTCCGCCATGCACAAGAAAATGTTCGCCTTGCTGCAGATTGCCTCTCTGGAATACATTATGCCAGACGGTAAAAACGGTTTCAGGCAAAGATGCTGCCTCGGCAAAGCTGAACCCGGCCGGTATAGGCAGACAATGCCGTGCATTTACCTTTACAAATTCCGCATACCCGCCGCCCGCAAGCAGCGCACAAACTTTATCACCCGTTTTCCAGTCAGTAACATCGCTGCCCGTTTGTTCAATGATACCGGCCACTTCCAGTCCCGGAATATCCTGCGGCGCACCCGGAGGCGCAGGATAACTTCCTTTTCGCTGGAAAACGTCCGGGCGGTTAACGCCGGCAGCATACACTTTAATTAAAACTTCATCGGCATCGATTTCCGGAATGGGCCGTTCCTGAATTTTCAGTACTTCCGGCGCACCCGGCTTTGTAATGACAACAGCTTTCATGCTTTGAATTTTGGTACAATAACTAGTAGATTTCTTTTCCAAACGGAGTAAATGACAAGCTCATAAGCTTGAAATGCTGCCTGGCAAAAGGCAATCCGATAATGGTTATTGCAAGAAGTATTCCAAAGATCAGATGCGTAAGCGCGATCCAGATGCCGCCGATGCATATCCAGATGATATTGAACAGTGTAGACAGGCAGCCGGTTTCACCGGGAACTTCACGCACCTGCTGTCCGAAGGGAAATAAAGTAAGCATGCCGATTTTAAAACATTGAATGCCGAACGGAATCCCGATGATGGTTACACAAAGCAGAAATCCTGCGATCATATATTCGAGAAATACGATAAATCCGCCAAATACAAGCCAAATGATATTTCCGATCAGGTTCATGCCGTTAAATGTTTGATGTCCGAAATGATTTAAATCAATGCATGAATTTAAATTTACCGGCTGATGAAGAACCGCGTTTTATACCGGCGGTGTGTGCGCAAGATCACCGGAGAAAATGGCTGATTTCCAGTTACTGATTTTCAGCAGACGGAAAAACGTATCTTCTTCTATTTCCCTTACGCCGCCGGGTTCAAGTCCGTCCAGCTGAAGATCTTCTATACTTACTCTTACCAAACGCCTGCAGCGATGCCCGGCGGTGCGCACCATTTTCCTGACCTGATGATATTTGCCTTCCGTCAGTGAAATCTGAAGCCATGTATTGGGCACATTTTCCCGTTCTTCATTTCTGAGCTTCGAAAGCATTCCGGGCCGCTGAATTATCGCTACTTCGCAGGGTGCGGTAAGGTACTGAACTCCGCCTTTAATTTCGATATGGATGCCGTTCCGTAGCCGTTCCAGTGTTTCCGGACTGACCGCATGCGCAACATTGACCCAGTACGTTCTTTTGTGGGGAATTTCTCCCAGAAACAGCAAGTTCGTGACCTTTTTGTTTGTCGTCAGGATCAGCAATCCTTCCGAGTTACTATCCAGCCGTCCGATTGCGTGCGTACCTTCCGGAAAGTCAAATGCAAGGTCGCCAAGCAGGCCCACATCGTCCGGGCTTACAAACTGGGAAACCATATTGGCTGGTTTGTTAATGATGAAGTAACGGTAAGGCTGCGGAATTATATTTTTCTCAGGCTGATCGGGCATTCTTTTATTTTTGATAACATTTCCTGAATCTGAAATGATATCTAAAGTACAGGTATTAAATCATTTTACATGCGCTTTTTCATAATGCGTTCGCAGCAGGTCTTCTCCGAAGTCATTGGCCAGATCCCTTACAACGGTATGAATGTGGTTGCCGCCATTTTGCGTATTGTCATATTCGATCAGAAATCCCGGCCCGTGAATGCGGTAATACTGGCCGTGGTTTGCTCCGATAACGGCTTCCTTGTCGCCCATCCATGCAAAATGAATTTTATCGATGTCCGCTTTTTCCAGTTTGTCCCATTGCTGGTTTTTCAGCGTGACATGGTATCGGTCCAGATACGCCATAATCAGTTTTTTGAAAAGATCTTTCTGCTCGCTGTTCATTTCGCTCATCGGGATTCCTTCCATTTTATCAAGAGAAGCTTTTCTGCTGTTGGACGTAAAAATTTCATTGGGCGACTGCTCCGCAAGCACGGCTTTTTCGTGCTGCGATGCATTCATGCTGTGTAAAAGCTCAAACGCCAAATCCTGTTCCGATTTGAGAATCCTTTTGCCTTTCTGCGGCACATCTGCCAGCACCTTGCCGGGATTGCTGCCCATGAAGCTCGGCGTATACGTGATTTCGCCGTTTACGGATGAAAAATGAAGTGACAGATGATGTCCTTCCACGCGCCAGCCCCACGGATCGCTGCTGCCGGGATTACCGAAAATGAGAAAAGCAAAGTTTTCCGGATCGCGGTACGTATCATTCGCTGGCCGGCTTTCGACCACGCGCAAGACATTTTCCAGATCAATAATCTGTTCCGCTTTGCTGTATCCTTCCGGGCTCAGTACAAGTTGCACCATAGCCATGGCTGCACGGCGCTGTGCGGCATTCATATATTTCAAAGCCAGTCCTTTTCTTGTACGCGGCGTAAAATGCCAGTCAAATCTGGAGAGATCGGAAAAAGGCACAACAGCTGTTTTTTTCTGGTCATCATTCAGCGTTTTGAGGAATGATCCTGCCGCTTCGGACATTTGCTTTGCCAGCTTTTCATCTTTCATATCCGGTTTCTCAAACCGCTTTTCGGAAGGCACAGCAAAAGAAATGCTAATCAAACTACTTAGAAACAGCAAACAGGCCATGATTTTCATATGATCTCTAATTTAAAATAACCCAATTTGTTCTTGGCAAAATTAAAAGAGTTGTATTTCAGGAAACTACCTTGCAGAATATGCCTGATCATCAGAATATCGTAAAAAGCATTTAGATTTGTTTTTAGCTAACTATTTTGACAATGATCTGGGAAAAACTGCTTTCTGCAAAACGTTGGGGAAGTGAAGATAAATACAATGCCGATCCGGCCGAGGCGCGTTCCGAGTTCCAGAGGGATTACGACCGGCTTATTTTTTCCTCGCCGTTCCGCAGGCTTCAGAACAAAACACAGGTTTTTCCGCTGCCCGGAAGCATTTTCGTTCACAACCGGCTTACGCACAGTCTGGAAGTCGCCAGCGTGGGAAAGTCGCTCGGACGAATATTTTACAACAAGCTAAGAGCGGACAATCCGAACATTGACGAAAAACTTCCGCTGATCAGTGAAATCGGAAACATCATTTCGGCGGCATGTCTGGCGCATGACCTTGGCAATCCGGCTTTCGGGCATTCCGGAGAAGCGGCGATTTCACATTATTTTACCAACGGCCCCGGACTTGCGTATAAAAGCAAAGTCAGCGAAGCACAATGGGCTGATCTTGCGAACTTTGAAGGAAACGCCAATGCATTCCGCATTCTGACGCATCCGTATGCCGGAAAAGGGTACGGCAGCTTTGCGCTTACTTATTCTACATTGGCTGCCATTGCCAAGTATCCGTGCGAGTCCATTGCAGGGCATGACAAAACGCGTATTTACACCAAAAAATACGGCTTCTTTCAGTCTGAAATAGCCGGCTTTCAAAAAATAGCATCCGAACTGGGCCTGAATAAAGTAAGCGATTCGCCGCTGGTTTACAAGCGCCATCCACTCGTTTATCTTGTGGAAGCAGCCGACGATATCTGTTACAGCATCATTGACCTGGAAGATGCGCACCGGCTTAAAATCCTGTCGTATCAGGAAGTGGAAAGTCTGCTGCTCAGGCTTTGCAACGATCCGAAAATGGAATCGCGGCTGGCTGAAATTGAGGATGACGATGCCCGGATAAGCTTTCTGCGTGCCAAATCCATCAGTACGCTTATCGGTTCCTGCTCCGAACTCTTCTACAATGAACAGGAAGCCATTCTGGAAGGCCATTTCAACTACGGACTGCTGGAAATGATCCGTGAACCTTACCGTTCGGTCATGCAGGAAATCACGAAGATTTCCATTAACAAAATCTACAATTACTCTTCCGTCGTGCAGATTGAAGTGGCCGGTTACAAAGTTATGGGCGGACTGCTGGAAGAATTCATTCCTGCCTACATTCATAACAATTCACACTACACCAGAAAGCTCGTTGAACTGATTCCCAAGCAGTTTATTACGTCCAGAACGGATGAATTTTCGAAAATCCAGACTGTTCTGGATTTTGTTTCCGGCATGACGGACCTGTATGCCGTTGAGCTGTTCAGGAAGATCAAAGGCATTTCATTTCCGGCTATCGGATAAATTACACCTATTACAAATCATTTATTACATCACGTAAAATTAATTCGCTTAAATAAAACTTTTATGTAAATTTAGAGTCGGTAATTTTTATATCAATTCTTTATACACATGCACATAGAACAGTTTGTTTATACCCCTGACATCACTGCTGTTTCGTTCTCATTTGATCCCCATCTGCTGTTTGTTTTCGGAAGCCGCGCATTGCTGACCAATGCGGATATTACTGGCCAACTCGCTGCAAAATACCCGAATGCCGTTTTCTCGGGCTGCTCTACGGCCGGAGAAATTGTCAATGAATCGGTCAGGGACAATACAGTGATCGTTACGGGAATTCTGTTTAAAAACACGACGGTTAAAAGTTCAAAAATAAAGTTGGAAGACATTGGTTACAGCAGCATTGAAGCCGGAAAACAGCTTGTAATGCAACTTCCTTCCGACGGGCTGAAACACGTTTTTGTAGTTTCGGACGGCCTGAAAGTAAATGGTACCGACCTCGTAAAAGGCATGAGGGAATTCCTGGCGCCTGACGTCATGCTGACCGGTGGTCTGGCCGGTGACGGGTCCAATTTTGCGAAAACGGTTGTTGTGGAGCCGGACGGCACCGTAGCAAGCGAAAGTGTGGCGGCAATCGGCTTTTACGGCGAAACGCTGTCCATCGGATTCGGTTCAAAAGGCGGCTGGGACAGTTTCGGGCTCGACCGGCTTGTAACAAAATCAAAGGAAAATGTACTGTATGAAATTGACGGACAGCCTGCGCTGGACCTCTACAAATCGTTTCTCGGCGAAAAAGCCAGAGACCTTCCCGCTTCGGGACTGCTGTTCCCGCTGAGCATGCGCGACAATGAAGAAAGGGCGCCCGTTGTAAGAACAATCCTGGGAATCAGCGAAGAAGAGAAAAGCCTGACCTTTGCGGGCGATATTCCGGAAGGCTCTTTTGTAAGGCTCATGAAAGCCAATAACGACCGACTGATCACCGGCGCGGAAGAAGCTGCGTACGCCGCTGCGGACGGGCTTTTCGATCATCCCGAATTTGCACTGCTTGTCAGTTGCGTAGGCCGCAAGCTCGTATTGAAGCAAATGATCGAAGAAGAAGTGGAATGCGTTTCGCATGTACTTGGCAAGCCTGTGATTACCGGTTTTTATTCCTATGGAGAACTCGCTCCGTTTAACCGGCATTCTTCCTGCGAACTGCACAACCAGACCATGACCATTACGACTTTCCGGGAATAACCGATGCAATCAGCTGAAATATCCGAAACCAATTACCACCGGCTGCTGAAACGGCAGATTAGGAAATTTCTTCCTGAAAAGCTGGCCGCTGATCCTGCTCTGCAGGACTTTCTTTTGTCTGTACATCAGGCTTATGCAGAGTTTCAGGACGATCTGGTACGAGTGGAGCATATTCTGGAACAAAGTTCCGGCGAGCTGTTCAAGGCAAACCGGGAACTGAGCAGGATTGCGCAGGAAAAAACCGCGGAGGCCGCCGTATCGAGCAAACGGTTGCAGGACGTGGCCGCCAGCATATCGGAAGTGCTTATCCAGCTTGACAAGCAGGGAAAAATCGTTTATCTGAACCATGCATGGGAAACGATCACGGGTTATTCCGTTGCAGAAAGTCTGAACAAAAAGCTTACGGACTTTCCGGTTGCGCCGGAGTCAAAGGAAAGTATTGAAGAAACATTGAATTCCAGTGAAGCTGCGGTAAAAGGAATTTTTGAGATAACGACTGCGGACGGAAGCAGAAAATGGCTCGGCATTTCACTAAGCCATCACAACTCGTTTGACAACCAGATTATGGGACATATAGGCACCCTTGCTGACATTACGGACAGAATCAATGCCGAAAAAAAACTAAAATCCTACATGCGCGATCTGGAAAGGATCAATGCGGAGCTGGACCAGTTTGCATATGTAGTGAGCCACGACCTCAAAGCGCCGCTGCGTGCCATCAACAATCTTTCCGAATGGATAGAAGAAGACCTTGCCGAAGTGCTCGCCGGCGATACGCGCGACCAGTTCAATCTTTTGCGAGGAAGGGTCCACCGCATGGAGGGCCTTATCAACGGAATTTTGTCGTACTCCAGAGCCGGAAGGATCAAAACGGCAAGCGAACGCTTTTTTGTAAAACCCGTTGTCGATGATCTTTGCGAAACTTTCAGCACAAAAAAACCGATCGAGTTCGTGATGGAAGGAAATCCGGAGCTTGAAATTGTTTCCGAAAAAATTACGCTGACGCAGATTCTCCAGAACCTGATCTCGAACGGCATCAAATACAATGACAAACCGCAAATCCGGATTACAGTCGGATGGACAGAACAGGAATCGGGACTTGAATTTTTTGTAAGCGACAACGGCCCCGGAATCAGTCCCGAATATTTTGAAAAGATCTTTGTCATTTTCCAGACACTGCAATCGAGAGACGAGGTGGAAAGCACCGGAGTAGGGCTGGCCATCGTCAAGAAAATCATTGATGAAAAAGGAGGGGTAATCAAAATAGAATCCACCATGACAAAAGGGACGACTTTCTTTTTTACCTGGCCCAAAAACGAAACAAAGAAAAAAGATACCGCCACATAAACTCATGCCGTACAGATTCTCAACTAAAAAGAAACTTTAAAATGTCCCTTTCAAATCCTTTACCCATGTCCATTCTTCTGGTCGAAGACGATGAAGTAGATGTAATGAATGTAAAACGCGCATTCAAAAAAAACAACATTTCAAACCAGATCATCGTGGCACATAACGGTATTGAGGCCCTGGAAATATTGCGTGCGCCTGCATCTTCTTTACCAAAACCAAAAGTTGCACTGCTCGACCTGAATATGCCGAAAATGGGCGGAATTGAATTCCTTAAGGAAATCAGACAGGATCCGAACCTGCATTCGCTTTCTGTTTTTGTGATGACCACATCCAATGAAGATGCAGACAAGATTGAAGCTTTTAACCTGAACGTTGCAGGCTATATCCTGAAACCATTGTCCATGGACAGGTTTATTGCAGCGGTTTCAACTTTAAACGATTACTGGACACTTTGCGAATTCCCTGAATAATTTACACACACCTTTCTAATTCAATATGACACCACTTACTATCCTG
The DNA here is from genome assembly GCF_005860765.1 of Dyadobacter sediminis. GTDB lineage: Bacteria > Bacteroidota > Bacteroidia > Cytophagales > Spirosomataceae > Dyadobacter > Dyadobacter sediminis. Next base: position 69,231 of record NZ_VCEI01000032.1, read on the forward strand.
CTGGTTGAAGATGACGAAATTGACGCTCTGGAATTCAAGCGCGCTATTAAAAAAGCGGATGTAGAAGTCGAAGAAATCCGCACCTGCAGATATGCGGAAGATGCTTTGACGACGCTCGACAGCTGGACGCCGCGCTGTATTTTTCTTGACTATCAGCTGCCTAAGACAAACGGCCTGGAATTGCTGAAAAGAATCAAGAAAATTGCCCCTTCCATTCCGGTAATAGTCCTTACCTCGCAAGGCGATGAACGGATTGCCGTAGAAATGATGAAGGCCGGAGCCATCGATTATTTCCCGAAGTCGGAAATCAATGCGGAGAAGTTCACGAAAACTTTCCATACCATGAGCCAGATGCTCGAGGTGGAAAAAGGAAGAGAAGAAGCCCAGCATGAACTGGCGGAAAAAGAGGAATTCATCAGTAAAATAGCCCTTTTGTCGCCCAATATCCTGTATGTGATTGACATTGAAAAATGGACCAATATCTTTCATAACAAACAGATATGGAAAATTCTTGGCTATTCTGAAGATGACCTGATCGTAGATGCCAATAACGGTTTTTCCAAAATCATCAACACACAGGATCAGCGGTTGTTTTACAAGCATTACTACTACATGCGGCGCTGTGTGAAAGATGCGCAGGTTGTGGAAAAAGAATTTCGTTTGAAACACAAGAATGGCTCCGACGTCTGGATCATCACCCGCGAAGTACCTTTCAGGCGCAATAGTGAAGGAACGGTCAAGGAAGTATTCGGAACAGCGATCGATATTACAAGTCGCAAACAGGCAGAACAGGAACTGATCCAGGCCAAGAAAGATGCGGAAGAAGCGACCCGGATCAAGTCGGATTTTCTTTCGACCATGAGCCACGAAATCCGTACGCCTATGAATGCCATTATCGGTTTTACGGATCTGCTGCTTTCAGGAAATCTTTCGGAGCAGGATGGCCAGTATCTGAAAATGATCAAATATTCGGCCGATAACCTGATGGTGATCCTGAACGACATTCTTGATTTTTCAAAAATAGAAGCCGGCAAGTTCAAGCTGGAAAACTTCGAGTTTGACCTGCGCGAAAAACTGGGTTATCTGGTCAAAACCTTTGAAGTAAGCGCAAGAGACAAGGGAATTGCACTGGAATTTCATGTAAATGATGACGTACCGCATATCCTGATGGGCGATGCCTATCGCCTGAACCAGATTCTGATCAATCTGGTAGGGAACGCCTTGAAATTTACGGAAAAAGGATTTGTGCGTATTTCTGTTTTCCTGCATCAGGATCACGGCGATCATCTGGATATCAGAATAGAAGTTTCGGATACGGGCATTGGAATTCCTGAAGACAAGCTGAGCCTTATTTTCGACAGTTTTTCACAGGTACATAACAACAATGCATCCAAATTCTTTGGCGGTACGGGACTTGGCCTGACCATAACCCGCAAGATTACCGAGCTTATGAAAGGCTCCATTTCGGTCAGCAGCAAGCCGGGCGAAGGCGCGACTTTCAGCGTAATCCTGAATTTTGCAAAAGGCGATACTTCCTATAAAGAAGAGAAAACAGACAGCCACGCAGTGCCTTCGCTTAAAGGATACCGCATACTTGCCGCCGAGGACATACTGGCCAATCAGGTTTTACTGAAACATTTGCTGATGAAATGGGAAGCCGATTTTGTGATCTGCAACAATGGCAAGGAAGTGCTTACCGCATTGGAGGAAAGTGACTTTGACCTGATCCTGATGGATATCCAAATGCCGATTATGGACGGGGTTACGGCTATGAAGAAAATCCAGACGCAGTTACAGCAATATGCGCACATACCTGTAATTGCATTTACGGCCGATACTTTCGCGGAAAAAACCCTTGAAATTGCCGCATGCAATTTCAGCGGATTTGTTACCAAACCGTTCAAAGCAGAAGATCTGATCAGGGAAATAAGCCGGCATCTCGTTGTATTAAACTGATTTAAAAAGAACCGGTACCGAATGGACAGCATGATCTTTTCTGTGCCTGCGGACGTATGTTTGGCCAAAAGTGCCGGTTCTTTTTATGAATTACAGTTCAAAAATTGCATTCATTCTTTTACAGCTTGCCATCAGCTCGTTTTTGCTGTTGTTTTCAGGATGTTCTTTCAGGCGGATTTCGGTTTCAAAAAATGTTGTTTATCAGAAAGCAGACAAAACGCATGCTGAACTGTCGCTGAATGTATTTGCACCAAAAAAAACTGAAACGCCGAAGAACGTGCTTGTTTTCTTTCACGGTGGGAACTGGAACTCGGGGCGGAAATCGCAGTATGCTATTTTCGGCAGGCACTGGGCCAAAAAAGATGTCGTTGCCGTCATTGCTGATTATCCGCTTAGTCCCGGGGCAGACTTCTCGGATATGGTTTTGGCCTCAGCCAAAGCTGTGAAATGGGTGAAGGAAAATATCAGTCATTCCGGAGGCAATGCAGAAAGGATATTTGTGTCCGGGCATTCTGCCGGTGGCCATCTTGCCGCACTTATTTCAACGGACGATCGGTATTTCGCAAAGCTGGAAATCAGTAACCCGATTGCCGGAACCATTCTCATCGATGCCGCCGGCCTGGACATGTACGGCTATCTGAAAGAAGAAAAATTTTCATCCAGACATACATATCTGAATACGTTTACTTCCAATCCGGAAAAGTGGAAGGAGGCTTCGCCGATTTTTCATCTGCATCCGGCCATGCCGCCCATGCTGATTTACAGCGGAGGCCGTACGTATTCTTCCATTTCAAAAAGCAATCTGAAATTTGTAACTTCCATCAAGTCCTATGCGCCGGAAACAATTTACCATGTCCAGAATAAGAAGAAACACGTTGCCATGATCCTGCAATTTGTAAATCCGTTGAACAGGCGTTACAAGGAAATCAATGCATTCATGAACTCCGTAAAGAGTAAGCCGGAAATCCTCAGCAAACCGGAAAAATAGTGGTTTCCGTGGTGATGTAAATTTTTCGCCCGTTGATTATATTCACCGGATATCCACCTGTAAAAACGCCGAAACTGGGCAGAATCGCCTGATTTTTATCAATGACAAAGCATGGAAGCCTTACGCTCTGCCTTCCTTTTCCGTAAGAAGTGAAAACGGGATGCACGTGCCCGGCAAATACAAACCGGTCGCTGCGCAGTTCCGTTTTGGGATGATGTGTGAAAATAAACCCGTCTTCTTCGAAATCTTCCATATAAACCTGCATATCGCTTTCCAGAAACAGACTGACGGGCAGAATGTCATGGTTACCGATTACAATGATCATTTCAATGTAATGATGCCCGGCGCGCCATGCGCGGAACGTTTCCCATTCGGAATTGTACTTGCTGTGAAAGAGGTCTCCTAAAAAAATAATCCGGACGGCGCCGGTGTGCTGTACAAGCTGGTTCAGCCTTAAAAAATTATTTTCTGCCGCAATCCCCGGAACGGCAATGCCTTCTTTCCTGAAATGTATGATTTTGCCAAGGTGCAGGTCACCGATCAGTAATGTTTGTGTTTCTTCCCAAAAAACGGCTTTTTGTGATAATAATCTGAAATGGTTGCCTCTTATTTCAATCTGCATTACTGTACTGTTTTAACATTTTCTGGATGCGGTCTTCCAGTTTTTCCGAAGTCAGCTGTTCGCGAAGCCTGTCCACCATAATCGGGAACGAAAAAGGCGTTGGTTTAATGGTTTTCCGGATGATAATTTTTTGCGTTGCAATGCGGTCCAGTGCCTTGCGCATCCGTATTTCTTCCAGCTGATACGTCAGCACTTCCTGAAATGCCTGATTCACAAGCAGGTTATTGTCTTCATACTTGCTCATTACCGTAAAAAGCAAGGAACTTGACGCCTGAATCTGTTTGGTCTTGATATGCTGTCCGGGATAACCCTGAAACATCAGGCCCGCAATGGACGCAATTTCCCGGAATTTCCTTTTAGCCATTTCGGTCGCATTCACGCTATGGTAAATATCATCGACAAGATGATCTGTAGAAAAAAGATTGGTTTCTTTTATAATCGACTTCATATCTACATACTGATCGCTCAGCAGTTCAAAACCGTAGTCGTTCATGGCCAGCGAAAAAGTGATCGGTTTCAGCCGGCTCAGGCGGTATGCCAGCAAAATAGACATGCCTTCATGTACGAGACGGCCTTCAAACGGAAAAATAAAGATATGATATCCTTCTCTTGTTTCGCACTGTTCAATCAGCAATTCGTCCATTTTCGGAATAATGGAACGCTCCTGCTGCAATTCAAGCAAGGGCTTCAGTTTGGCAAGTTCTTTTTCGTGCGTCGGGTTCTCGATGGATGATGCCAGTCTTTCCCGGATAAAAGAAGATAACTGCGATGACAGCGCCATACGGCTCCCGGCCCAGCTTACCAGAAACCCTTTTTTACCTTCCGCCTTTTTCACCGTAACTGTCATTTCATGAATCCGGACAAACTCGACGCTCATTCCGCCAAAGAAAAAAACATCGCCCGGTTTCAGCTTCGTTACAAAAGATTCTTCCACAGCGCCAAGGTATTTTCCATGCTGGAATTTCACCCGGAGCGTGGTATCGGAAACGATAGTTCCCATGCTCAGCACATGCCGCAAAGCAATGCGGCGGCTTTTTACGACATAGCGTCCATCAATCCGCTCCACTTTTTTATACTCGTCATAAACGGTCAGCGAAGGGCTTCCGGTTGTAATGTAACCCAGCAGCCATTCCCATTCCTGACGGTTGATATACTGATAACCATACGCATCGCTTACCTCTTCAAACAGTTGCTGTTCCTCAAAACCTTCGCCTACTGCGAGTGTGATCATCCATTGCGCCAGCACGTCAAATGCATGCACGACCGGCGGCCTGTCTTCCAGCACATTGTTGACAACGCCTTCACGTAGAGACACCGCCTCGATCAGTTCCAGCGCATTGGCCGGACAAAAGTAGATTTTGCTGGTTACGCCCGGCCGGTGGCCGCTCCTTCCCGCACGCTGTACAAAACGTGCAATACTTTTCGGACTGCCCACCTGAATAACCGTATCCACCGGACGAAAATCCACGCCAAGATCCAGACTAGACGTACAGATAACCACTTTCAGCTTTTCATTGTGCAATGCTTCTTCCACCCAGTCACGTATTTCACGGTCCAAAGAAGCATGGTGCAAGGCCATGATGCCTGCAAACTCCGGATACTTTTCAATAATCGTCCGGTACCATATTTCGGATTGTGCGCGGGTATTGGTAAAAATCAGCGTCGTGTTGCTCTGGTTTACAATCTGCACTACTTTATCCGCCAGCCTGATGCCCATGTATCCCGACCATGGAAGTGTCTCCACTTTCTCCGGCAGGATGCTTTCCACCAAAATTTTTTTATCCGTATTTGCCTTGATAATGACCGCATTCTCTTCCTTGAACTTCATTCCAAGCAAAACCTGCATGGCTTCGCTCAGGTTTCCGATGGTTGCGGATATGCCCCACGTTTGCAGTTCGGGATTGATATTACGCAGTCTTGCCAGCGCAAGTTCGGTCTGTACGCCTCTTTTGCTGCCCATCAGTTCATGCCATTCGTCCACAACAACGGTATGCAGGTTTTTGAACACCTCCGAACTGTTCTTCTGTGAAAAAAGCAGATGAAGACTCTCCGGCGTGATGATCAGCGCATCCGGCATCTGTTTCTTCTGCCTCGTTCTTTCCTTCGTGGCCGTATCGCCGGTACGTATGCCCACTTCCCACGACAAATTCATTTCCAGACAGGCCGTTTCCATATTCCGGAGCAGGTCTTTTGAAAGGGCGCGGAGCGGCGTTATCCAAAGCACCTGTAATCCTTTTCGCGTTTTCAGAGGTTTTGGAGGAAGGGAATTGATATGCCGGATCAGGATCGGAATCCATAATGAATACGTTTTTCCGCTGCCGGTCGGCGCGTTGATCAAACCGCTTTTGCCGTTCAGATATGCCGCACTCGCTTCTTTCTGAAAGGCGGCCCACTTCCAGTTCTTTGATTTAAACCATTGCTCTACAATGATATGTCCGCGGGATTTTGCCAAAAGGTTTGAATATAAGTTTTGATTTCTGCCGGATTTATTATTTCATCGGTACGTTTCCAGAATCCCTTTCAGGTTTTCCAGCGTATCCGCTTCTTCTGCTTTTTTGTCTTTTCGCCATCTCAAAATACGCGGAAACCGGACTGCAATCCCCGATTTATGCCTGGACGATTCATTGATTCCTTCAAAACCGATTTCAAAAACGAGTTCCGGCTTTACCGTTCTTACCGGGCCGAATTTTTCAAGTACATTCCGTTTGATAAAATAATCGACCTGACCGATTTCAACGTCCGTAAGTCCGGAATATGCTTTGGCAAAAGGAATCAGTTTTCCGTCATCGCCCCAAACCGCAAAGGTATAATCCGTAAACAGCTCCGCACGCCGGCCCGAGCCTTTCTGCGCATAAATCAGCACGGCATCCACGCTCAGCGGATTGATTTTCCATTTCCACCAGTCGCCTTTTTTCCGCCCGACCTGGTATGTACTGTTTTTTCTTTTGATCATAAATCCTTCTGCCGCATTCTGGCGCGATAACGGATGAAGATCGTGCAGTTCATTCCATTCCTTAAATCCGATCAAGGGCGATAACAGAAAAAACGGCTGGGCGGGCATGCTTTGGTGAAGCAGTTCCAGCTGCGTCCTTCGTTCCTGCTGCGTCAGACTCCGTATATCTTTTCGGTCAATTTCCAGAATGTCATAAGCTATAAATGCAACCGGCGCTTCCTGCAAAGCTTTTTTGGACAGATTTTTTCTGCCGATCCTTGTCTGCAATACGCTGAAAGGCATGGGTCTGTTATCGGTATAGCTCACAATTTCTCCGTCCAGAACGGTTCCTTCAGGCAGAACGGAACTCAGAAAATGCAGTTCCGGAAATTTCTCGGTCGAAAGCTCCTCGCCTCTTGTCCAGATAAACAGTTCACCGTTTCTGAAAATGATCTGCGAACGGATGCCGTCCCATTTCCATTCCGCAAACCAGTCTTCCGGATTTCCCAAGCCGGAAACGTCGCCTTCCACCGGATATGCCAGAAAAAAGGGATATGGCCTCGAAGCATTGTCGTCTTCACCTTTATCCAGAATCAGCGTTTCAAAAGTCGTTTTCAGCGGGTCCCACTGGCCCATTACGCGGTGCGCAATGATATTCGAGTCCGTTTCAGTAGCTTCTGCAAGCGCCCTTACAACCAGTGTCTGCGAAACGCCGATCCGGAAGCTGCCCATCAGCAGTTTATTAAATACAAAGGTTTCATGCTGCGACAACTGCATCCATGCCTGAATAATATGATCGTGTTTTTCAATGTCCGTCATGCCGGGAAGCATGTTCAGATAATGAAACCATTCGGTCAGGGATTTGTCGGAGCCCTGGATCGGGCTTCTTGGCAAAAGCAGCGAGATTGTTTCACCCAGATCGCCCACGCTGTGATAACTTTCCTGAAAAAGCCACATCGGAATGCCGGCTTCTTCCGCAGCCCATTCTTTTACCTGCGTCCGGTTTACTTTGAAAGACGGCCTGCGTCCGGTAAATAAAGTGAGTGCCCAGAGTTTGTCCTCGTCCGAAGCGGTGAGAAAATAGTTTTTCATCAGCTCCACTTTCGCATTGGTTTTGTTGGTACGATCCAGATTCATGAAAAGTTCTGCAAATTGCTTCATGCTTCTGTGTCCCCGATGCGGGCGTTTAAGTTGTTTGTTCCGGAAATGGTTTCCTCGTCTTCTGACTGAGGCACTACGGCTGTCTGGTCCTGAACCGTTTCTTCTTCCTCATTTTCATCTTCATTGCCGTACATGGTGTGTACTTCCCCTGCTTCAATGCCGTTTTCATTCAGCCATCTTGAAAAAATGCTGGTATAGCCGTGTGTGACATAAACTTTCTCAGCGCCTGATTCCCTTACGGCCGTGTTCAGGTCCGGCCAGTCCACATGGTCGCTCAGCACAAAACCCTGATCCACGGCGCGGCGGTTTTTGGCACCGCGTAAAGCCATCCATCCGGAACAGTAACCCAGCGAGTACGGAGCAAATTTCCGGATCCATGCACTGCCGTCCACCGAAGGCGGAGCCAGAATCAGCGATCCGCGGAACAGTTTTTTATCCGTATCCTTGGTCACAAGCGTAAGTTCCGGCAGGTCGAAACCGGCTTCCCGAAGTTGCTCGTTCAGCCTGTAAATGGCTCCGTGAGCGTAAAGGACTTTATCCTGCAATTCTATATTTTTGAGTATCCGCTGCATTTTGCCCAGCGAATAGCCCATGAGTACGCTGGCTTTGTCGTCCCTTTTATTCTGCCGCCACCAGTTATCAATTTCCGTCATAATTTCCTGTTGCGGCCGCCATTTGTAAATAGGCAGCCCGAACGTGGATTCGGTGATGAACACATGGCATTTTACCGGCTCAAAAGGTGTACAAACCAAGTCATCTTCCAGCTTGTAATCGCCGCTTGCGACCCACACTTCGCCTTTATGCTCCACTCGTATCTGCGCCGAGCCAATGATATGGCCGGCAGGATGCAGTGAAAAAGTGACGCCGTTGATCACGAACTTTTCACCGTACTCAACAGTCTGCAATGAAATATCGGCACCCAGCCGGAGACGTAAAACAGGCTCGCTGTCTTTGTGCGCAAGATAATGCCTGCTTCCTCCGCGTGCATGGTCGCTGTGCGCATGTGTGATAATGGCAAGGTCAACTGGAATCCACGGATCAATGTGTACGTCCGCTACGGAGCAGTATATACTTTTTCCTGTAAATTGTAAAAGAGGCTGTGCTGGCATAATCCGGAAAACAATAAAAGTGTGCCAAATAACTAAATGAACAGCTTCGGGTCTTTTGGTAAAATATTAGTGTATTTTTGAGTTGACCTTTTTCCTGAACAGCGTTCAAACCGGCAAATCCGGCCAGAATCGAAAAGGAACCGGTCCATGCAGAATATAAATACAACTGAATGAATTACTCGCGTATCCGTTTGCTGCTGTTAAAAAATGCTTTACCTTTTCTGGTTTTAATTACAGTTTACGGCTGTAATTGCTCTGAGTCCCAGTCTGAACAAAAAATTTCCAAGGCAGAAGGAAAAAATTACTACAATGAAAAGGCGGAGGTAAAATATGCCAAAGGTTTTACAATTGATTATTTCAGCCACTATAAAATCGTTAATGTCATTGGTACTTCCGGCCAAGCGGCGGACACTGCCAAATACCTGCTGCTGGAACGCGGCACTGCACGTCCGGAAGGATTTTCCAAGGCACAACTGATCGAAATTCCGGTACGCAGCATGGCCGTCATGTCATCCATGCACGTCGGTTTGCTCGGGTTTCTTGGTTCGGAAAATGTGCTTACGGGACTTGCCAATCTTCAGTATGTCTATTCGCCCGAAGTCATTAAAATGATCAGTTCCGGTAAAATTGCCGAGATTGGCCGCGATCAGGGCCTGAATGAAGAAAAACTGATTGAAATGCATCCGGGCCTTTTGATGACCATGGGCAGCCCCGGCGCCAAAAATCATCATTACCAAACGCTGGAACAGGCCGGAATTCCGGTACTGACCAATTCGGAATGGATTGAAAATACACCGCTCGCGCGTGCGGAATGGGTAAAAGTGGTTGCCGCTTTGCTCAACAAGGAAAAAGAAGTGAATACAAAGTTTGCGGAAATGGAGCAGGAATATAGCCGCATTGCTTCGCTGGCAGCCAAGGTGAAAGACAAACCCGCCATCATTTCCGGACTGAACACCAAAGACGCATGGTTCCTGCCGGGCGGCGATAGCTACATGGCCCGCTTTTTCAAGGATGCCGGCGCGGATTACCACTGGAACGATGTCAAAACGGATGCAAGTCTGCCGCTTAACTTTGAAGCGGTGTACCCGTTTGCACTGAATGCTGATTTCTGGCTGAATGTAGGTTTTGATAAAAATGACACGAAAAAAGGTATTCTGGCGATGGATTCACGTTATGGCGATTTCAAGGCATTCAAATCCGGAAAAATGTACAGCTATAATAACCGTGTAAACGAGCGCGGCTCCAATGATTTTTTTGAATCCGGGACCGTAAATCCGCACATTGTACTTTCAGACCTTATTAAAATCCTGCATCCCGAATTACTGCCGGATCATCAACTGGTATATTACAAACAGCTCAGATAATAGCCATGCCGGAACGTATTCAGTCTGTAAAAACATTGCCAAAAACCGCGGAAAGCAGGCAGAAGCTTATTCTCGTGACGCTGGCAGTTTGTGCCGTTCTGTTTTTTATACTGGATATTATGCTGGGCTCGGTGAAAATTCCTTTTGATGAAGTACTTAACATTATTTTCCAGCGAAAGTCCGAAAACACAGCCTGGCTTTTTATCATTGAAAAAATCCGCATTCCAAAAGCCGTTACCGCCGTACTTGCCGGCTGCGGACTTTCTGTAAGCGGACTTCAGATGCAGACTTTATTCAGAAATCCGCTTGCCGGCCCTTCGGAACTTGGAATTACAGCCGGCGCAGGTCTGGGTGTGGCGGCTGTTATGCTGGCCGGCGGAAGCAGCGCAGGAATTTATGCCATCAGTCAGCTCGGGATTTCGGGAAGCTGGTTGATTATCACCATGGCTTCGCTGGGTTCAGGGCTGGTTTTATTTCTTATTTTACTGATTGCCGGCAAAATCCGCGACAATGTCATTCTGCTGATCGTGGGCGTTATGATTGGTACCATTACACTTTCGGTCATCAGCATCTGGCAGTATTTCAGCCAGCCGGAACAGCTTCAGGAATACATCATGTGGACGTTCGGTTCACTGGGCGGTGTTACGCAATACCATCTGTATGCACTTTCAGGCGTTGTTTCATTTGGTTTGCTGCTTGCCTTTATTTCTTCCAAAGCCCTGAATGCCATGCTGCTCGGTGAAAATTATGCAAGAAGCATGGGGCTTGCAATCGGACGTACAAGACTGGTTATCATGGCTGGAACCAGTTTGTTAACCGGCAGCATTACGGCGTTCTGCGGACCAATCGGGTTTGTCGGCATAGCCATACCGCACATTGCACGCGCTTTGCTCGGAACTTCCAATCATCGCATACTGATTCCCGGCACCTGCCTTGCCGGAACGGTTTTGATGCTTTTCTGCGATATGATTGCGCAGCTTCCCGGCACGCAGACCGTCATTCCGATCAACGTGGTCACTTCGTTGTTTGGTGCGCCCGTTGTGATCTGGATCATTATCAGCCGCAACAATCTTCGTTCTTCTTTCTCATGAGCGGCGGCATTTCTCTTCTTGAAACCAGAAACCTGACAATCGGTTACCGATCCAAAAAAACGTTCAGGGTTATTTCTGAAAACCTGAACCTGGATTTGTGGCAAGGCCAGCTTGTGTGCCTGCTGGGTTCAAACGGCGCCGGAAAATCCACTCTGATGCGAACGCTTGGCGGACTACAGGCACCGATACATGGAGAAATATACATTGCCAATCAGAGAATAGCACAATTAAAACCTGCCGATCTTGCCCGCAAACTAAGCCTTGTTCTTACTGAAAGAATAGAAGCAGGCAACCTTACAGCACGGGAAGTAATTACGCTTGGCCGAACGCCTTATACCGGATGGCTTGGAACCTTGAATGCGCTGGACGAAGAGAAAATTTCGCAGGCTGTAACTTTGGCCGGCGCCGGAAAAATCATTGACCGGAAAATGCATCAGCTGAGTGATGGTGAAAGGCAAAAAGTAATGCTGGCGCGCGCGCTGGCTCAGGATACGGACGTTATTTTGCTGGACGAGCCAACTGCTCACCTGGATCTGCCCAGCCGGATGGAAATGATGCATCTGCTTCACCACCTTGCGCGGCAAACTCATAAAGCCATTTTACTGAGCACGCATGAACTTGACCTGGCTTTGCAGGCAGCGGACAAATTATGGTTAATGGAAAAAGACGGCAAATTAACAACGGGAATGCCGGAAGACCTTGTGCTGAACGGCACTTTTGAAGCTGCTTTTGCCAGACCCGGATTTTTCTTTGATAAATCAACCGGTACTTTTATCATTCAGTCTCAGCCAGGAAATAATTCTGTTTCTTTGAGCGGAGAACCAAATCTGGTTTTCTGGACCGGGAGAGCATTGCAGCGGGAAGGGTTTGTAATTGAAGGCGTACAGGAAGCTTTTTGCAAAATCGTGGTTGCCGAAGTAAATGGAATTCCTGTCTGGGAAATAAACTGGAACAACAATGTTTCTCAAACGACAAACATTGAGGCTTTGATAAAAACGATAAGATTCAACGTTAACGCATGATGATTTTCCTTATTCCGCTGGCAATCTGGCTGAGTACCGTCAATTGTTATCTGGCTTTCTATAAAGATGCACTGCAATCGTTCCGACGTTCCTTATTAACTGCCGCGACCGGTATTTTTTTCTTTATTGCCGCGGCAACCGAGCTGCTCAGTGCTGTAAATCTGATCAATACGGTTTCTGTTTCCAGCGCATGGATCATTCTGAATGTCTTTTTAATCTTCTGGTACCAGAATTTAAAATCCAGACAAGAAGGTGAAATCTGGCAAACTGCCAGAAGCTGGGTTTTATCATCAAGAGCTTTCCTGAAAAACCTCGGCGCACTTACGCAAGGAATCCTTTTTACGCTATCCGGAATTACATTCCTTGTAGCCGTTATAGCTCCGCCCAATAACATGGATGCGCTGAGTTATCATCTGAGCAGGTTAGGCTACTGGATACAAAACGGGAACGTGGAACATTATGCCTCGCATATTGAAAGGGCTATTTCGTTCAGCCCTTTTTCAGAATATATTCATTTGCACACTTTTCTGCTGCTTGGGAACGAACGTGTTTTTCAGCTGGTACAATGGCTTTGTCTGGCCGGAATTCTTGCTTATATCTCGTTATTGGTCGAACTATTTTCAGGAACACGTTCTGCCATGCGCATTGCACTTTGTTTTGCCGCTACCCTGCCGATTGTCGTGTTGGAATCCATGACAACGCAGAACGATCTTGTTGTTGCCTTTTTTATTCTTGCCTCTGCATTTTATGTTTTTGATTATGCAAAAAACCGCAGCCGTTCGGCATTGATTCTGCTTGTTCTTTCTGTTTCGCTGGGTATGATGACCAAAGGGACTTTTGTTTTTTATGCCTTGCCTTTTGGTTTGTACCTGTTTTTCTTCATGTTTTTCAGGCAGGATCTGAGAAAGTCGCTTGCTTATGCAGTTGCATACCTGACTCTAGGTGTATTATGGATCAATATGCCATTCTGGCTCCGTACATACGAACTTTTCCAAACGCCAATCGGTACAGTGACTAACGGCAATAAAAACGATTTTGGCAATCCGGCCGGTTTTATATCATCTGTTTCCAAGCATACCTTTCTGCATCTCGGCTTCATATCGCCGCAAAACCGGTACAATGCATTTATGGAAGCGCAGCTGAAAAGTATACACGAAGCGGTTGGCGTTCCGCTTCATGAATCCGGCTACGGCATGGATTTCAAGATGAACAAGCTGAATTTCAACGAGGATTTTGCGCATAACTTCATCGGCATGCTGCTCATACTGCTTTCGCTACCGTTGCTGCTTTTAACAAATATTTCCAGAAATGCCCGTTGGTATGCAGGTCTGGCTTTTGCCAGTTTTCTTGTTTTTTGTCTTTTTATCAGTTATCAGGTTTATGGCTCACGACTTCACATTCCGTTTTTTCTGCTGATTTCGCCTGTTATCGGTTTGGTTTACAGTTCTGTTTTGAAATTCGTATTAACAAGATTTTTATTGATTATACTCTGGATCTGTGCGTTGCCATTTGCCTTGCTGAGCGTTACGCATCCGCTTTTATCCACCAGATGGTTTTTTGAAAAAATATTCCCGGTTATCAATTCGGGCTTTCATTTAAATATCAATACCGATAATCTTTTGAACTTAAAACAGGAAAGCATTCTTTATTCCAGTCCTGAAAAAATCATCTGGGGCGATAACTGGATTGAAATTCAATCACTTAAATATTTTGTCGATTCATTGCAAGCCAGAAAAATCGGATTTGATTTTACAGAAGCAAGTCTGGATTATGGTTATCAATATATTTTGCGTGCTCCGGAAAGGCATTTTGAGCATATTGCCGTAAGAAATGCATCTTCAAAGCTGGAAAATCCGGCATTTGTTCCTGATTGCATCATTTCGGAGCACGATGAAGGCAGCGTATTTTCCTATCATGGGAAAATTTATTTCAAAAAATGGAGCGGCACTTTCAGATGGATCTATGTGCCTGAAAAGTATAATCAAACATTACCTAAATGAATAAAAAGTATATTTTCCTGATCATACTGGCTGTTTTGGCCGGCTATATTATTTACGATTCCACTTCACAACCCAACGTGAATGATCTGAAAGGAAATTTTAAAGAAGTTTCCAGTTACCGGAATGCCAACAATACCGGCCCTATTATCCGGATTTATGCCGTTACAGTTGAAAATACGCCTTGGGAAGAAATGAGAAAATACGGTGATTTGATGCCATACACAAAATACGGAAGTACAAAAGTCTATTTCTTCGATCAAAGCAAAGCATTTCCTGAAAAAGTAGTCCCTGAAGAACAAAACTTTGATGCACGTTACGCTGCGAACTGCGTTGCCATGTATTCCAAAGATGCAAATGGCCAGGTTTCTTTTTCACGTTATCCATTTAAGAAATAGCTGTTGGCCGTTAGCTTTTGGCTTTTAGCAATTAGATAATTCAGAAGAAACGACTTTACAACTACACTTTTTAAAATGGACCAAATCGTATTAGGATTTATAATTGGCTAACCCAGGAAATAATGGGAAACTGCTTGATTGTAGCTTCCCATTATTGCTTTCTACTTCATCCTAGCAGGAATTTACCTTTTCAAGAATTTAGTATTATTTCAAAGTGATTTTAGGTCTCTTATTTGAATAAGCTACATTTCCATAGACGATCGAACCATCTTGCAACTTCATATATGGACGATAGTACAATTGATAGTACTGGAAATCGATAGGTATAGATAATAAGTTTCCCTGGGTATAACTTATATAACTACCAAGGCTCGGTTTGTAAGCATTTATTTTTTTATCTGCTATAGTCGGCTCAGGATTAATTGGCTCAGTCGCAGTTTTTTGGTAGCTTAATACAACTCCGTACTCAACAGCCGGGATGGTGCCTTGTTTGATGATACTTATATTCATACCATTCGCATCTACCGGATTTGCTTGTAATTTCCAAGGAAGAATAATCGGCGTTTGATCGAAATAATTAAGTACATTTCCATAAATGGTAGAACCATCTTCCAGAACAATGAAAGCTCGATAATATATATCTCGATATACGAATGGTTCTAATATTTTTATTTCACCAGTTTTGATTGGTTTGCTAGAAGGGTCGCTCGGGTCAAATTTTCCAACGACATATTCTCTAACTAGGGGATCAGTAATCCGTTTAGGGTCTTTATTGACAGGTCCATTCATGTCCATTCTTGAACTTACAAGAAAACCCCAACTTATAGATTTTTTATAGTTAGGATCAATTTGATCAATGCTACCGTGTAAGGTATTTAGAGCATTTATTGAACCATGACTAAGACCACCGGTAACAATTTTAAATTCACTAGTTTGTGTTGCTGTTGGAAGCACGCCAACTCTTGCATTCGAGCTTTCATTAATGGCCGATTCCGGTGTCGGTGTTACTGCATCTTTGGAGCAGCTACTCATGAAAACAAGGGTGGAAAAGCATGCGGCAGAAGCCATTAAAGACAGGTTTTTAGTAATCTTTACCATTGTGATAAATTAAGTTTTGTGAATGAATAAGTTTAACTGGCTCCAAGCAAGTGAATTCTCCATTTCATCGCAAGAGGCTTATACCCAGCGGGAATTATCAATGAGCAGAAGGCAAGGATACGCTTGCCAAGGGAAATTTAACAGACGGAGCGTTTGATTTACTGGCCGGCAAGGTTATTTGTAGTTCTGGTTTCTTGTTCTGAAAGTACCAAAACGCTTTAAACAGTCAGTAAAATGAATATTTAATGAAGAGCTCGTTCAAGAACTGATAATCTCAGTTAACTTTAAGCCATTACTGATCCGAATTTAGTGTCATTTTTATCTTATAACTGTAAATGAGTTCATTAGAAATCGTCAAGCAATATTATACAAGTTTTAACCAGAAAAACTGGAACGGCATGCTTGCTTTGCTCCATCCGGAAGTAAGGCATGAAGCCAATCAGGGCGACGTGCGGATCGGTACCGGGAAATTCACTGAGTTTCTCCAGAAAATGGATGAATCCTATGAAGAAACCCTGACGGATATGGTTTTTTTTACCGAACCTGCGGATAGCCGCGTTGCCGTTGAATTTGTGGTAAACGGAATTTATAAAAAAGGAGAAGAAGGCCTGCCGGAAGCGTACGGTCAAACTTACGTGCTTCCTGCCGCCGCTTTTCTGGAACTAAAAGAAGGAAAAATAAGCCGTGTAACTACATATTATAACTTGCCGCTCTGGATCGAGCTGGTTTCCAAACCAAGAAATGACTGAAAAACTGACTTACATACAAAAAAAAGGTGCTGAAATCGAATCAGTTTTCGATGATCTGGCTTCATTGCGGATAGCGGTTTTCCGTGAATTTCCTTATTTGTATGAGGGATCAAAGGAATATGAAAAAGAGTACCTGAAAACGTATACGCAGTCTGAAAGATCTTTTTTGTTTGCGGTTTATGACGGTAAAGAAATGGTCGGGGCAACAACCTGTATTCCGTTAAAAGACGAAACAGCGGAAATTTCGGAACCCTTTACGGAAACGGGTTTTGACGTTAACGCTGTTTTTTACTTTGGCGAAAGTATTTTGTTACCTGAGTACCGTGGAATAGGACTCGGAAACCGCTTTTTTGATGAACGGGAAGCACATGCACAAAGTTTTGAGGAATATAAAATGTGCTGTTTCTGTTCGGTGGAACGAGATGAAAACCACCCTTTGAAACCCGCAGATTACCGTTCTAATGATATTTTCTGGAAAAAGCGCGGTTACATAAATGTCCCCGGAATCCATGCAGCAATGGAATGGCCCGATATCGGAGAAGCAGTTTCTACTTCCAAAAAAATGACTTTCTGGATTAAACATATTTAAAAGCATGAGCGTAACAATTGCATCCGCACAATACCCGATTACGGCCCACAACGGTTTTGGCCAATGGCGGCGGCATGTGGAACGATGGGTTGCCGGAGCAGCTGAAAAAAATGCGGAGCTGCTGCTTTTTCCGGAATACGGAGCCATGGAGCTTGTCAGTATTTTTTCCGGTGAGATCAGAAAAGATATTCGCCGGCAAGTGTTGGAAATGGATTCCCTCAAAGCAGACTTTTGCCTGACATTTGAACAACTTGCAAAAAAATACAATGTCATTATTGTTGCGCCGAGCATTCCGGTTATTGAACAAGGTAAAAACATCAACCGCGTTTACGTTTTTTCGCCTTCCGGTCTGGCCGGATATCAGGATAAATTTTTCATGACGCGTTTTGAAAAGGAGGAATGGGGCATTCAGAGCGCAGACAAAGTGCTTTCGGTATTTGAAGCATCCTGGGGAAAGTTCGGCGTCCAGATTTGCTACGATATGGAATTTGCACTGGGCTCACGCCTGCTGAGTGCGGAAGGCGCTTCGCTGATCCTTGCGCCCAGCTGTACGGAAACCATTCGCGGCGCTACACGGGTTCATGTCGGCGCACGTGCCCGTGCGTTGGAAAATCAGGTTTATACGGTGGTTTCCCAAACGGTCGGAGAAGCGTACTGGTCGCCGGCAGTGGATGTTAATTATGGTTATGCTGCATTTTATTCAACGCCTGACAAAGGCATGCCCGAAGAAGGAATTATTTCCAGTATGACACCTCAAAAGGAAGACTGGCTTGTACAGGAACTTGACTTTGACAAAATCGAAGAAGTCAGAGAGGACGGGCATGTGTTCAACTTCAAAGATCACGATGCTATAACAGCCGGACTGGAAATGGAACAGATTACAATGATTGATATAAAATTGTAAGCATTTCCAGTCCGGATTTTTTAAGCGAAGCCTTTTTAATTTATTTTTTCAATACTCTGTTGATGTCGTCTACGGTAACCCGGTCGGGCGTGTTTCCAAAATTCTGTCTGACGAAAGTCAGCAGCTGTGCCATTTCTTCGGGTTTGAGAAAATCATGTTTAGGCATAAGGTCGTTATACGGTTTTCCCTTTACCTGAATCGGACCTTCCAGTCCTTTTGCAACCACTTCAATCAACCTTCTTTTATTTCCTGAAACCCATTCGGAACCGGCAAGCGGCGGAAAACGGCTTCCGTCGCCAAGGCCATTCCGCTGATGACAAGGCGTGCAGTAAGTATTGTAAATGCGCTGGCCTGCAACTTTGGTTTTCATGTCCAGATTATCCGCTGCTTCGTCGGGCGTTCTGATATGCGCCATTAATTTGTGCTTTTCCATCGCAGCAAGTTGCTGAGCACCAAAGTTCTTTTTGTCCCCTTTATACATAATCCGCCATATTTTGCCTTTTACGGAATCTGTGATGTAGAGCGATCCGTCCGGGCCTTCTGCAAGTCCCATCGGCCTGAATTTGGCATCACTAACATTAATAATCGGGTCAATGCCTGCAAATCCATCGGCAAATACTTCCCATTCTCCAGATGCAACGCCATTTTTGAAAGGCACGAAGGCAACAAAATAGCCGGCCTGCGGATACGGTCCCCGGTTTGTAGAACCGTGAAAGGCAATGAAAGCACCATTTTTATACCTTTCCGGAAACAAGTTACCCTGATAAAACAACACATCATTGGGTGCCCAGTGGCCCGGAAATCCGATAATCGGCTTCTGGTATTTGCTTCCTTCGCCTTCCTTCCTGCCGTCTCCGCCATATTCCGGATTAAGCATTTTCTTCCCTTTTATCTGATCATAGTAATAGTACGGCCAGCCGATATTGGAACCCTGCTCTAACTTCACAAACTCCTCCGAAGGAAGTACCGCGCTTTGCCACGATGAAAACAGATCCGGAAATAAAAGGTGCAGATTATCCCTTCCGTGCACAACGGCATACAGGCTTTCATCAGCCAGATTCCACCTCATACCCACAATGCTTCTCAGTCCGGTCGCAAACAAGGTGCCGTCTTTTTGCGTCTGATCGAGCTTGTCGGCACTGAATTTCCATACGCCTCCATGCTTTTCCAGGTCCGGACAAGGATTCTGGCCTTTGCTTCCCGGCTGTCCGCCCGGAGAATTTACCATATCCTGACAAGCATCTGAAGGCGCTCCGAAAGGTACATACATATTGCCTTTGCTGTCGAAAGCCATGGGTTTTGTAATATGCCAGTGTGCGCCGTGTTCGTGATCATCTTTCAGGATCATTTCTGTTTTTTCATCAGGCAAAAGCTGGCCGGGAATGAGTTTGCTGCGGTAAACAGCCAGTGACGAACTGTAATAAAGGTATCCGTTTCGGATTGTAATGCCGTTGGCGAGGCTGCTGTGATCTTTGTAATTGCCGAAATTTTTGATAATATCCGCTTTTCCGTCGTTGTTCGTATCCCGTAAAGCCACTGTTCCGCCTTGCTGGCCATTTCCATAATACCGCAGTTTCACATAAATGTCACCGTTGGAATTTACCGCAATATGGCGGGCAAGTCCGGTGCTGTCGGCTACAACAACGGTTTTAAACCCGTCCGGCGTTGTAAGTCCGCCGTTATCCGGGTCACCGGCCGGAAGTATGTTTTTGACTGACTGATGTGCGCCGGTTGTCAGAAATGCTATGATTCCGAAGCACAATAATTTATTCAAAAGCCTTGGTTTGAGTTTATAAAGACGAGCCATATTTATTGTTCCGGTTTTTTAGCACTTAATCCATTCAGGTCCCACACGATTTTGCCTGCTCTTATTGTCATTTCTGTTTCCAGTTTTTTATTCCCATGAATGCTTTTTCCCGCAGAATCCATAAATCCGAATTGTCCCTTTCTGATACTGAAGATGACCAGATCCGCCGGATTTCCTTCTTTCAGATTTCCCAGATCGCTATGTCTGATTGCCCTGGCGGCATTCCATGAAGCCGTCTGGACAACCTCTTCGAGCGTCATTCCGAGTGCCATAAATTTGGACATTACATTCGTCATATCTTTCATGGCCGAGTTCATGCTGAAACGGTGCAAATCAGTTCCGAAGGAATTTGGGAAAAATCCCTGACTTACTGCCGGAGCCGCCTGATCAAACCAGAATCCTGCGCCGCCATGTCCGAGATCAAACAAAATGCCTTTTTTTCTGGCATCAAGCACAAACGATCTTACTTTGCCGTCTTCGCCAATGATTGGCATTCTTTCCGAAATGTTTTCAAAAGTATGCGTGATGATATCTCCGGGCCGCATTCTGGAAAGTTGTTCCTGAAGAGTATACTGTGGCAAATGACATTCAACAAATAAAGGCTTGCCTGCTTTTCCAGCAGCATTCAGCGCCGTTTCAAACGGCATCCATTCCTTGCCATTGTAATGCCCGATTTTCACACCGGCAATGATTTCAGGAAATTGCCGGATCATTTTTGCAGTTGAATCTGCATCCATATCCTCTGTATTTTCTTCCCGTTCAGCGCCGGTCATTCCTTCGCCGGCAATGTTCAGGAAAGCAAGAATTCTTGTCCTGGATTGATCAATAACCTGTTTTTTAAATAAAGGAAAACTTCGCCAACCGGACGTGCCTGCGTCTACAACCGTCGTCACACCCGAACGAAAAGTAAAATCGTCCGGCGAAACACTGTTGACGCCATTTGCAAAAAGGCCCGCTTGTGTGCCTACAAAAACATGTGTATGGATGTCAATAAAACCCGGGCTGACATACAAACCTTTTGCATTGATCACTTTTTCAGAAGAATCCTTTATTGTAACGGCTATTCTGGCAATCGTTCCTTTGCTTACCGCAATATCCATGATACGGTTTATGCCATTTGCAGGATCAATAACGTGACCGCCTTTGATGATCAGTTCATATTTCTGAGCAAATAAGCTATTGCTTAAAAACAGAAAAATGGCCACAGTAATCCGTCGTCTTTTCAAGAAAAAACAAAGAAGATTTTTATAGACCGCTTTCATTTATTTGCCCGCAGTTTCAGTTTCCCATGATGCTGCGCTGATGCCGTTCAGGTCCCAAACGATTTTACCGGCACGCAGCGTAAGTTCTGCTTCCAGCTTTTTATCGCCTTTCATTTTCAGTTTTCTTGTATCCAGAAAGCCAAAATCACCTTTTCTTAGGTTAAAAACGGCAACATCCGCTTCAGAGCCAATTGACAGGTTTCCAAGATCAGGACGTTTTATAGCCATTGCCGGATTCCAGGTAACACGAAGAATCGCATCGGGCAACGACATGCCGATATTCAGAAATTTGGAAACGACATTGTCCAGACTTTTCATTCCGCCATTCATGCTATCGGTATGCAAATCTGTGCTGATGACATTTGGCCGGAAGCCCTGCTTCATGGACGGAATAGCCTGCCGCCACGAAAAAGCACCGCCTCCATGTCCGACATCGAATATCAAACCCTTTTTCTGTGCTTCCAGCACAAATGGTTTTACCATGCCGTTTTCATCCACAACCACTTCGCGTTCAGTAGGACCGTAAGCGTAAGTATGCGTAAAAATATCACCCGGGCGTAGATAGTCCTTAAACAATTTTTCAATAGAAAGCGGCGGTTTGTGTTCTCCGAAATCGACCATAACCGGAACATCCGCCAGTTTACCGGCTTCTACCGCCTTCTCTACCTGTGCATAACCGCCCCAATAATGCGCAGCCTTGATGCCGACAATGACGTTTGGAAAAAGTTTCTTGATCATATTGGCCGTCATAACCGGATTCATATCCGTCAGGTCCTGCTCTTCGTACCGGCTTGCCATACCTGTTCCAGTAATGTTGAGAAACGCAAGGACACGTGTTTGAGAATGATCAATGGTCTGCGATTTAAAGACTTTAAAATTTCTCCATCCCGAAGATCCGGCATCTACAACCGTTGTTATGCCGGCACGGAATGTGAAGCCATCCGGCGGCAGACTTGTAGCTCCGTTGGCAATATAGGCATCGGGAACGGTGCCGTTAAAAACATGCGCATGCATGTCAATCAGACCGGGCGTAACGTACAAACCTTTTACATCAACTACTTTTTTGGCATCCGAGGCAGAAATATTGGCTGCGACCTGAACGATTTTTCCGGCTGTAATACCAACGTCCATATCCGCATCAATTTTGTTTTTGGGATCAATTACATGACCGCCTTTCAGCAGAAGATCAATTGGCTGAGCGAAGGATGCTAAGGTAATAAAGAAAAAAAGAAAGGCGTACAGCATTTTCGGAATGCAGCAAGCTTTCCTTACAAAAGTTAAGTAATACATATTTTAAGAGTTTAGGAAAAGTTTGTCAGGATCTTTGATAATGAATATTTGTATTAAATCTGCCAAGATCTGGCTTCATATCAACTTTTTTAATTCAGTATTTCAGTAAAGTCCGTTACAATATAATATACAAGACAAAAAAGGTAAATTTCTATTGATCAGGGAATTCGAAAAAAGTGAAGATAATTGGTAGAGGGCTTTGTCTCTGTTTAAAGCTCGGAATGTCGTTTTAACTCAGGCATGTTGGGGAAACTGTCCCAGCACGCGGGCGAGTAGCAGGAGAGCAGAGGTAAAAACAGCGGCTTTCAACCAGCTTGATCCGGTACAAAAACAAGCAAGCCACTTGGCTGCCCTGCAAAAGTCCGCTTGGATGCTGTGTTACGTCTTTGTTGTGCTGGTATGTATTTGAATGTAACGCCGGGGCGGGGATGGAGCACAAAGAAAAAGACCATCTTTTTGGGGATGGTCTTTTTACGATGGTATTGTGGCGGCTACCTACTTTACCGGGTTTGATCCAAGTATCATCG
>NZ_VCEI01000033.1 GCF_005860765.1 Dyadobacter sediminis
CGGACCAGAAGAACCCTATTTCAAGGCAACTGGAAATTTCGTATAGAACAGTGTATAAATTATGCCTCAAAACTAAAAGCGTAGTTTACTAACGCCGTTTTCCGGACATTTGTAAGAAAAACCTCGTCATGGTGAAGGCAGAAAGTTTTGAAGAGTTTTACCAGCGAAAATTTGAATGGCTCCCCGATTCAATGCGGCAGACAATTGGGCATTTCAATGTTTTTCGCCTCGAATCTTATCTAGTTACTCCTACCAAATCGACTGCTCAACGCCGACGAGACTACTTCAATGTGATATTAGTCATCGGGAATTGTAAACTTCAATACGGTGAACAGAACATAGAAATTAAACATCAAGCCTTGGTATTTGGTCATCCCCAAATTCTTTATCGCTTTGAACAGACCATTGGCTTTCCGACAGGTTATTTTTTTGTATTCAACTCAGAGTTTTTTCACGACTACGGTAAATTCAATCAATATCCTGTTTTTCAGCCCACTGGGAATCACGTTTTCGAGTTGACGGATATCCAACGAGAGCAAGTTGTTGCCCTTTATGAGCGCATGTTAGATGAGATCACATCCGGTTACATCTATAAATATGATCTCCTGCGTAGTTTAGTTTTTGAATTAGCGCACCTGGCAATGAAGATAGGGTTAAACTAAAGAAAGGGAGAAAAACCGTCACGACTTTCGTATAGGATTTTTATTTACCATAAGTCCGGAATATTCGATTCTAAGGGGCTAGATTTAAATCCATAATTGAACTCAAATTAAAAATTTTATAATCTTTACCATCGGAGAAGTCGTATTCTCCCACCAAGTTTATATGTGCCCAGCTGTGGGTAGATGTTGCAAGGATTTTTTTCAACAGGATCTGCCTGTCGTGTTCGGACTCAACTGCCACTAGTTTTTCAGATAACAACAACAGATTATAAGTGTTCAACGCATTTGCTATCAACCTTTTACATCCTTCCGCTATAAGTTGTTCTTTTCTGGTAGCCCAGATCAATTCCTGGTTGTTGCCTACGGTTATGGCCTTGGAAAAGTTATTACTGTTCTCAATTTTCGAAAGTGAGCCAGACACCGACTTCCGGATTAACTCATCATCCATGTATTGATAGATGTATACTGTTTTGTAGAGCCTTCCCAAATCTTTGAGGGCTTTGTAAAGCGGGTGTTGTTTAGAATATGAATTTAAACGTCTAAACAACGTTGATGCCTTAGCGTAACCCAACTTGATAGTACAAACAAGTCTCAGAATATCATCCCAATGATTTTCCAGGTGAACCAAGTTAATTTTAAGACCGGGAACAATTTTATAATTCAGTTCACGGTATGTCCTGGCTTCATCAATTGAATACAGCTGCTGGTGATGAAACCTTGCGAACCTGGGACGAAATTCAATACCCAAAAGACCCGTTACTGCGAATACAGGTTCACTGAACCCATGCGTGTCTGTTGAATGCGCATTTGGGATGATCACCTCATTGTGGGTCAAACCATCCAGGACATAATGTGATTCGGGTTCAGCTGCACTAAATACAGTTGAATAAAATAACTGTCCAGCTTCGTCCAGAAAGGAATACATGGTGACACCCCTTCCATTACCGAAGTATTTAAATGAGGGAGAAGCTACCAGTGAAGCAACGGAAACATCAAACTTTTGGCCATCACTGGAAGTATGAATAAAGTCAGCATCTTTTCTAAAATGCTCGGTAAGTGGTAAGTCATTGCTAAATGCAAGTACTTTATCATTTGCCTGTATTACTGTCTCTGGCGAGAAATACTGGAGTGACGTTGTCTCCAAAGAACTTGTCCGTATTCCTTTGGACATGAAAGAGAATTTCCGGATACCGATATTGCAACCAAAGCCAAGAATCGCTGCAAAGAACAAATTCTCATCCGGACGTTTGGGTATGTGATCAATTCCACTATGAATAAATGTAGATATAAAACCAGTCGCATTCTGGACGGTTGAGAGCACTTCCACCAATGGAATAACATATTCTTGTGGGTAGAGTGATTCCAGATCAACGACTTCTTCTAATCGTTTATCTTTCATCAGGTGCCAGTCACCAGCCGGATCAAAGTATACTTGTTTGTTGCTTCCTTTTTCTATACGCTCATTTGTCAATTTTATCTGGGCATTCAACTTTTCATTTAATTTGAGGAGAGTTTTTCGGGAATCTGCAAAAGCTGTCAAACCAGCTTGTTCTATGAGCTTTTCCTTTTCTTTGTTCCAAACCGTAACCGGTATTTGATACTCATCAAAACTACGGTAATCATAGGATGAATCGATTGGAAGTACTCCGGATTTGATACTATCCCTGATTTCCTGAAACAGCAATACTTTATATAAACCTGTCCTTAATTTTCCTTCCGTAGTCAATACCCGCTGCTGTTGTTCCATTCCTAAAAAATCAGTTGGTACAGCTGCGCGTGAAATAATAGAACCATTCTTTTCTTGGTAGTACCGGACCGCAGCAAGGATATCTTTTCCTGATGAAGTCGAACTAGGGATCAATGCTTTTACGATATCACTGACTTTACCATTCAATTTCGATGCATTTTTTTCAAGCATCTGATAGAAATCCTCCCGGTCATTTATTTTTTGGTGGCTTCCTTTAATGCTTTGAGGCGTTGCTGGTCTTCCTGTAACAATTTTTGAGATAGCCGTTTGTTTTTAAAAAGCAGTTCAATCAATGTAACTTTGGATAAGGCTTCTATTGTAGTGTTAGCAATAATTTGTTCAATGGCACCCAAAACATCAATATGGGTGCTGCTCCGGTTGGCAACGCTGCTAACCAGTTGCGCAGTCTGCATCCTGTTTTGATAAAGCTGCTGCTTAACCAGGTTCTCACAACCATTGACATAATTGGTGACCGCACTATTCAAAGTCAGGATAAGTGCATCTCCCAGCATACAGTACTGGTGGATAATGAATGAAATCAAAAGAAGATAACGATTGGTGCTGCGTGTAGCTATTTGCGTTACCTGGTTATTGATAACGTATTCCGCGTAAAACTGAACAGTGGTGTCAGATAATTTTAAGCGCTTCACTATCGGTAATAGCTGCAAATACATGATCTTCAAACTTTCAAAGTTGGTAACCCTCTCTCGGATCTGTTTGGTTTCCATGGATTGAGAGATGCGCTTAAAGAATGTAATCTCATATCGTTTTACTTTCAAATGCTTCTTGCTGTCCTGTTGATAAGAAGTGTGTTCGACAAGAAGCTGCTCTAAAAGTAAAATATCGGCGGTAGTAAGGTACTTATTTAAAATAGATTCTAGATTTTGCTCGAAACTGGTAAGCGCTTTGTCCAAAATTGTTTTCAGGCTTTGGTAGGTAGGAATTTCAATATGATGAGCCTGAAGGAAATCTACCATCCCTTCGAAAATCAGATACGGCCTGGTCTGTACATGTGCCAGTCTCTGTGTTTCTTCAATCAATGTTTCAATCGAAGACTTTTCGAAAGGTGCAAACCCGAAATATCCAAGAATATCTTCCCGGTGCCGGAGCGATGTCCGTCCTTCATAATTATCCATTTGTACAGCATTGACATCAACAGAAATTCTTGCCGCTACAAAGTCCACGTCACTTTGGTGGAAACGGTTGGATGTAAAAAACCGACTGACTACCCGGAAGTATCCAACCTGTAAAAGAAAGCCAACTTTATTTGATGGCGTATGCAAAGTCTTGACATAATCAGCTGCCCACTGGGGCGCCTCTAAGAAAATCATTTTCTGATCAACACTCAAAACAGGTGGATTGTCAAATCGTTGCCGAGCTTCGGAAGTCAGGTATTCTTTTCTTGGCATGAGGAGATTTTGTTGTACAAAAAAACGCTGCTCAGAATGTACAAACCAGGTGAGCATTTTAGAGCTTAAAAAATTACCATAATCCGGTCATATTTTATCAAAATAGTAAAATAAACTTGTATACCAATCAAAGTATATTAAATTTATACTCATAGATGGAATAAAGTATACAAAAGGTGAAAATAGGCTATGCTCGGGTGTCCACTCAGGATCAAAATTTAGAAATGCAGCTTGATGCACTGCAAAAGGCAGGTTGCGAAAAAATATTTCAGGAAAAGGCTTCCGGAATAAAATCAGACAGACCACAGCTTGCTGCCATGCAGCAGATCCTTCGTGAAGGAGATGTGATTTACATTTACAAGCTGGACCGGTTAGGCCGATCTTTAAAACATCTGCTTGAAATGACATCTGATTTTGAAAAGCGGGGGATTGGCCTGGTATCGATCAATGACCATATTGATACAACCACCGCTCAGGGCAGGTTGATCTTTAATATTTTTGCTTCACTGGCCGAATTTGAAAGAGATCTTATCAGGGAAAGGACTAAATCCGGTTTGGATGCGGCCCGCGCACGTGGTCGGAAAGGCGGACGTAGCCGGGGGCTTTCCAAAGAAGCAGAAAAAACGGCTATGCTCGCCCAAACATTATATAATGAACGTAAGTTGGGAGTAAATGAAATTGCAGCGGATTTGAAAATCTCTAAAATGACATTGTATAAATACCTAAGACATCGTGGGGTTGCGATTAGTAGCAAAAGGTAAAACCAGAATTCTGAATCTACAATAGTCTGCTTACACTCCGGGCTAATACGCTTTTTTCAATTTGGGAAATATTAAAAGATTAGGTAGCGGCGGCCGCAAAAAACGGGCCGGCAAAGTGACTGTAAGGTTGTATTGCCCATGCACTACAAAGTAACCGATGTTACTATAATGTGCCCTTCTCGCTCAAAAGTGCAAATCGCTGTTTTTTGATCTTTTGCCAGTGCAAGCTTAGGATATTGGCCATTGCCTAAGGATGACGTCCTTAAACCATCCGGGCTTCTAAATTGTATGGAATTTTCCTGCTGCCAGGCAATAGCATTGCCCTTGGCTGTTTGAAGTATTACAGGTGTCCGGCCACTGCCTAATTTCATTTCAGTTTTGCCATGCTGCGCAAGATAAATTTCCATTTGACGACGCCAGACTGTGGAAGCTTCACCTCTTAAATTAACCGTCAAATCTCCACCATCCATCGGGCATGCATTGATCATATAATTTCCAGTACCTTGTTTTTGAGCTTTCCCAAAATGTTCCCCTTCGTCTGTTGAAGAAATCAGATACATATTACGGGCACCATCCAGTTTGTTTCGGAACATGACAGAAATTTGTCCTGTTTGACTGATGTAAACTGACGGCTTGCAGCATTCACAGATACCATTTTGCTCTCCTTTGTAAATCAATTGATTTTTCCCCCAGGTTAAACCGCCGTCTCTTGAAAGTGCGCCATATAGATTATTATTTCCAAGTCGGCTGTCTAGCCAGGCAGTATAGACCAAGTTATCATTGCCCGCGCTGATGCTAGACAATGCTTCTTTGGCGGTAGTATCTGTGTCATTAACACGTACGGGCGTAGACCATTGATGTGTTATATTCATAGACCTGATTGCATACAAGTTTCCACGATGATCACCAACCGTGACTACCGTGTAATCCTTTGTTGTGGTAAGTTGTGGCCCCCTTCCCATCCCAAGACCCATTTGAGGAAAGTTGCCTAATAGCGCAGGCTTAGAATACGATTTGCCACCATCACCTGAAAATACATAGTACAAGTCACGTTCATTGGCATTTTTCACACCGTACACGATGTGTATAATACCTTCCCGGTCAACACTTATTTCCGGCTGGCTACCTGTGGCCAGTTTTTGTTCGGATTCAAAAGTATTATCAGGATAGCTTGCCAAGAAAATAAAACAAGTAAAAGCAGCGGTTAAAAATTTCAACAACATCATACAGCTTATATCAAAAAGGTTATGCACGCTTTTAAAAGTCCTAAACCTCACAATTTACCTTTGGAATAATAGGATCCCATAATTATACAACTTGGCATAGTAATTGTGTAGAAATAACCTGGAACAAAAGGCAATCTTTGTACCTGGGCAAAATCGTATGTTTTAATATGAAAGGTTGTGTTTTTTTACTGCTGATAATGATTTGCCTGCTGGTGCCAGCGGGAGTGAGTCATGCATGTGGCAGCAAGCACGTTCCAATCAAAAGAGAAGTAAAGCATGTGGCTTCCCATAAAAAGGCCTGCTGCGCCAGGCATCGAAACCATAGATCAGGGGATAGTAATAAGAAATGTAGCCATAGTTGTAATGAATCTGGCTGTGATTGCGCCCACT
This sequence comes from Dyadobacter sediminis, assembly GCF_005860765.1. Classification (GTDB taxonomy): domain Bacteria; phylum Bacteroidota; class Bacteroidia; order Cytophagales; family Spirosomataceae; genus Dyadobacter; species Dyadobacter sediminis. The sequence continues at coordinate 6,196 of NZ_VCEI01000033.1, forward strand.
CTCTTCCTGTTTTTGCATTAAAGATCCAGCCGACAGGGTTGATCCAAAAAACCCTTGCTGTTGTTGACAATTCCCCCTCTTGGTTCTTCCAAGAAACTTCCCCAAAGCCAGTGTATCTTTCACTGTGGATGCCTCCTAATATAGGTTGATAAGTTCCCTGTAGCCACAGGTACGCCCTTCCGGAGCTCTTTTCACTTCGGACAAAAACTTATTTAAAATCCAAAATTCCATTCTGATGAAATCAATTAAAATATTGATGGCAACATTGCTATTGCTGTCTACTTTCTTATCCTATGCAGATATCAAAAATGTCACGACCGAGAATATAACAATTGCCGGATCATGCTCTCAGTGCAAAGAAGGCATTGAAGCTGCTGCATTTGAGAAAAACATTTCCAAAGCAAACTGGGATAAGGAAACGAAGGTTGCCGCAATCACTTACGATAGTAAAAAGACCTCTTTGGATGCAATCCTGAAAAAAATTGCATTGGCTGGTTACGATAACAAAAGCTACTTGGCACCTGATGATGCTTTTGCTAAATTGGAGGAATGCTGCCGCTACGAGCGTGCCAGCAAGAATGAAATGGTAGCGCAAAAGAAAATGAGTGGCCATGAACACGGTGCCACGTCCATGGAAACAGCTGCGAAGGCGGGGTCAGCCGATGCCGATCCATTGAAGCCTGTCTTAGATGCCTATTACGCAGTGAAGGATGCCCTGGTTGGCTCTGACGGAAATGCCACTTCTGCGAAAGCAACAAGTCTTGTAAAGGCGCTTAAAGCCGTTAAGATGGACGAGCTGGGAAGCGAGCAGCATATGGTTTGGATGAAGGTCATGAAAGATCTGAATTTCGATGCCGAACACATTGAAGAAACCAAAGATCTAGGCCACCAAAGAGACCATTTCTCTTCTCTTTCTGAAAATATGTATAAGCTCATTAAGTCGGCAAAACCTTCTCAGGCGGTTTATTATCAGCATTGCCCAATGGCCAAAGAAGGTAAAGGTGCCAACTGGCTAAGCCAGGTGTCGACAATTAAAAACCCTTATTATGGCGCGCAGATGTTGAATTGTGGCAAAACCACTGAAACACTCAAATAATAACGCCTGTCCTGATGGCAATGTAAATATTACCTGCTAGTAAGCTAATGATTTATGGTCATCAGGACAGCGTTCTCTTCATATTTAAATAACAACACATGATGGATTTTCTTAAAATCCCTATATATAAAGCTCTTTTTGCGGTAGCAATCCTTTTTTCTATTTCCGGGCAGGTTCACAGCCAAAAAATAGTACGGTATGATCTATACGTTAAAGACACCACAGTAAATTTCACAGGGACGCCCAAGCGGGCCATCGCCGTAAACGGGCAGATTCCCATGCCTACCCTGACTTTTACAGAAGGGGACACTGCCGAAATATATGTACACAATGAGCTCGGCGAAGAGACATCCCTGCACTGGCATGGACTGTTCTTGCCCAATAAGTATGATGGGGTTCCTAATCTAACCCAAATGCCGATTAAACCTCATACAACGCACTTATACCGATTCCCGATCATTCAGAATGGCACGCACTGGTACCATAGCCATACTGAGTTGCAGGAACAAATCGGCATGTATGGATCGATGATCCTGAACAAGAAAAAAGAACCAACCATTCCTACTGTTCCAATCATATTGAGTGAGTGGACGGATATGAAGCCTAAAAACGTCCACAGGATGCTTCACAACGCAAGTGATTGGTTTGCCATAAAAAAGGGCGCAACCCAAAGCTATTCGGAGGCGATCAGTCAGGGGTATTTTAAGACAAAGGTTGGAAACGAATGGAAGCGCATGACAGCGATGGATGTAAGTGACGTGTATTATGACCGCTTCCTTATTAACGGAAAAAATGAAAGCCAGCTTTCCCAGTTCAAGCCAGGTGATAAAGTCCGTCTAAGGATTTCAAATGGCGGGGCTTCAACCTATTTCTGGCTTACCTATGCAGGCGGCAAAATGACTGTTGTAGCTAACGATGGAAACGATGTAGAGCCAGTAGATGTAGACAGGCTGATCATAGCAGTTTCAGAAACTTATGATGTGATTGTTACCATTCCAGCTGTTAAACCCGGATCTGCCCCTACCGCTTATGAGTTTTTGGCAACATCGGAAGACCGGACCAAATCTACTTCCCTGTTCCTTGGTGAAGGTGTAAAACAACTGGCATCACCGCTACCCAGGCTTAAATACTTTGAGGGAATGAAGATGATGAACGGCATGATGAAAATGAATGGTGACCTGGACGATATGGGCATGAACATGAGCCTGAACCAGATGGATATGAACGTGGTCATGTACCCGGAAATTACCGGCGCTTTAAAAAGCAAAAAGAAGGATACAGGCAAAGCCATGGATATGGGAAACATGAAGATGGATGATACCAAGAAAGCGGACGAACATGCTGGTCATAACATGTACAACAGTAATGCATTGTCCACGATTACGACGCTAAATTATGCCATGCTTCAATCGCCTGAAAAGACATCTTTACCTAAGGATGCACCGGTAAAAGAGCTCCGTTTTGTATTGACTGGCAACATGAACCGGTACGTATGGAGCATGGACAATAAAGTGGTTTCCGAGCGTGACAAGATCCTGATTAAAAAAGGTGAAAACGTCCGCATGGTCATTTACAATAATTCCATGATGCGGCACCCAATGCACCTTCATGGCCACGATTTCCGGGTGCTCAATGGAAAGGGAGTGAATGCACCTCTGAAAAACATCATTGATATCATGCCCATGGAAACTGACACACTTGAATTTGCTGCAACTGAAAGTGGTGACTGGTTTTTTCATTGCCATATCCTTTACCATATGATGAGCGGCATGGGCGCAGTTTTCTCCTATGAGAATTCCCCGGCAAATCCTGAGATCCCTAACCCCCGGTTAGCACAACGCAAACTATTTGCCGATGACCGGGAGTTTCATTTCATGGCCGAAAACGATATTGCCACCAACGGCAACGATGGTGAAGCGATGATACAAAATACACGGTGGAGTATTGGCAGTGAGTGGCGACTGGGCTACCACGACCACCACGGTTATGAAGTCGAAACACACCTGGGGCGTTACATTGGGAAAATGCAGTGGCTGATGCCATTTATTGGCTTTGACTGGCGGTACCGAAAAATGGGGATGGATGAAGTAGAAAGCAATCTTTTTGGCCAGCGAAACACCAAGGATCAAAGGTCCGTGTTTAGCGCGGGAGTAAACTACATGTTGCCCATGCTGGTTACGGCGCAAGCTGAAATATTCACCGATGGCAACCTGCGTTTTCAATTGGAACGGATGGATATACCAGTTTCCAAACGTCTGCGGATGAACCTGATGGTCAATACGGACAAGGAGTACATGGCCGCCCTTCGGTATATCTTTACCAGGTATGTAGGTGCCACAGCCCATTATGACAGCGACATGGGTTTTGGTGTCGGGCTGACCTTGAATTACTAGCCAATAGATCTCAGCTTACATAGTACCACATAAACAATGACAAATGGAAAATCACCACCACCACGGGCATCATCCGGAAAAGCAACCCGAAGCCGTGCACGGAATGAAAGGAGTTGAACATGAGCATCATGGTCACGGCGGGCACACCGATGAAGACAGTAGCCATGACAAACACGCAGGCCACCATACCGAGGATTTTTTAAAGCGCTTCTGGATTTGCATGGTCATTACTTTGCCAATCCTTTTGCTATCCCATATGATCCAGCAATGGATTGGTTTTAACTGGACCTTCCCAGGTGATCAATATATGCTTTTGGCACTAAGCACGATCATATACTTCTATGGGGGCTGGCCGTTTCTGACGGGCCTTGTCCGGGAGCTGAAAAGCAAAACCCTGGGTATGATGACCCTGGTGGCGGTTGCGATTACTACTGCGTATGTGTATAGCGTGGCCGTGGTTTTTGGGCTGGAAGGGATGGACTTCTTTTGGGAGCTTGCTACCCTAATTGATATTATGCTCATTGGGCATTGGCTGGAAATGAAATCGCAGATGGCCGCCTCAAAAGCCCTGGAATCCCTGGTTGCTTTACTTCCATCAGTGGTCCATGTAGAAAAGGACAATCAGGTAACCGATATACCTTTAAAAGACCTTCGCACAGGAGATTTGTTACTTGTCAAGCCAGGTGAAAAGGTGCCTGCCGACGGATTGGTCACAGATGGACGTTCTTATGTGAACGAAAGCATGCTAACTGGCGAAAGTGTGCCAGTTCAAAAGCAGAAAGACAATAAGGTTATTGCCGGCGCTATCAACGGTGATGGTGTTCTCAAAGTCAAGGTTACCGGGGCTGGCAATGACAGCTACCTGCAAAAGGTCATCAACATGGTCAAGACTGCCCAGGGTGCTAAATCCAGTACCCAAAACCTGGCAGATAAGGTAGCCGGATGGCTAACCATTGTTTCCATTACAGTTGGGGTTGCGACTTTCATCATCTGGTACACTGGTGGTCAAAGCCTGGCATTTGCCTTAGAAAGAATGGTTACTGTTATGGTAACATCTTGTCCGCACGCCTTGGGAGTCGCTATCCCTTTGGTTATTGCCATTTCAACAACCATTTCTGCAACGCATGGGCTGTTGATCCGCAACCGCACTGCCTTTGAGAATGCGCGAAAATTGACTACAATCATTTTCGATAAAACCGGCACACTTACCAAAGGCTCCCATGAAGTCCAACAGATAATACCCATTGACGAGCAGCTGTCACCAGACCAGATTTTACAGTATGCAGCGGCTGTACAACAAAACTCCGAGCACCATATCGCCCACGGCGTAATCAGGAAATTGAAAGAAAAAGGATTGCAGCTTTACAAGTCCACCGATTTCAATTATATGCAAGGCATTGGGGTAACAGGTACTGTGGATGGCAAGAAAATAGTAGCTGCCGGACCTAATTATTTCACACAGGAAAATAAACCAGTGCCTGCCATTCCCGACCAGATAGACCAGGCCACTGACACGGTAAACTTTATCTTGGTCGATGGCAAGCTGGTTGGCTTGATCACTTTTGCCGATACCATCCGGGAGAATGCAGCTCAGGCAATCGCTGAACTCAAAAAAATGAACATCAAATCGTTCCTTTTGACCGGGGACAATGCCAAGATTGCAGAAGCGGTCTGCAAAAAACTGGACATGGACGGTTACCTGGCGGGTGTGCTGCCGCATCAGAAGCAGGATAAGGTCAAGGAGTTTCAAGCCAAAGGAGAGATTGTAGCAATGACAGGTGACGGGGTCAATGATGCGCCCGCGCTTGCGCAAGCAGACGTGGGTATTGCCGTTGGCTCCGGAACTGACGTAGCAGCTGAGACGGCCGATATTATCCTGGTAAATAGTGACCCGATGGATGTAGTGCAAATGATCACATTTGGCAGGGCTACTTACAGAAAAATGGTGCAAAACCTGGCTTGGGCAATTGGCTACAATGTAATAGCTATACCACTGGCCGCCGGTGTTTTGTACCCTTCCTTTATGTTAAGCCCGGCTATGGGGGCAGTCCTGATGAGCGCATCCACGATTGTGGTTGCTATTAATGCAAAACTGCTTAAAGTTAATTAAGGAAATTTTCCACATAATGGCATAAATATATTAAATGCATCCCACTGAATTTCAGCAAAATAAACCACTTATTTAAACAACAACCACATGAAACCAACGTACAAAATTTTAGGACTCGCTGCATTGATAGCCTTTTCAACCGCCTGCTCGGATGACGACGATAACAATCAAATTTCGATTCAAGCTCATGATGAAAATCAAATGATGACACTTATGCATGAGATGATGGATGAAATGCATACCATGAAAGTGACACAGGATCCTGATATCGATTATGCAAGTATGATGAGAATGCATCACATGGGTGCTATTGACATGGCAGAGCTGGAATTGAAGTCCGGAACTAGTAGCGAAATGAAGGCTAAAGCCCAAGCGATCATTGATGCCCAGCAGAAAGAAATAGCAGAATTTGATTCTTTCCTTGCCAATGCTAAGCCCACTACCATGAACATGGACTTTCATATGAAAATGATGGACGGAATGGATCGGATGGGCAAACAATCTGACCTTCAAATCATCAATGGGAACATAGACCAGGACTTTGCCACCTTAATGATCGAGCATCACAAGAGTGCTACCGAAATGGCACAGATGCACTTATTAATGGGTAAGGATGCTGGTTTGAAAGAAATGTCTTCTATGATCATTGAAGAGCAGAACAAAGAAATAGCCGATTTGCAGACTTGGCTACTGGCTAACAGAAAATAACCACCAATCTAACCTTAAATTTTATGGAACATCAACAATTCAAAGAATGTATCGATGCTTGCGTGGCATGCGCAATCGCTTGCAGTCACTGTGCAACTGAGTGTTTGAAAGAGAGGTTTTTCTTACAAATGGGCTGAAATACACGTTAAGCAACTAACTGTTTAGTTTTGGCTTTCTCAATGGCCGCAAACCCTTGCCTCCAAGATCCGGGTCAGCATTAAAGGAGTATTTCCCCAGCCGGTTGATATGTGCAAAATGGGCAGGAGAATAAACTCCAAGTCATTTTCGTCAATCTGGTAGCCGAGGGAACTCCAGTAAATGAAGTCCCCTCTAACTGTCATTGCCTAAGTGTATAGTCTGATGATTTCCGACGCTCTATTTTTATTAGCACTAACAGCAAAGTGAAATAAGATGTTATAATTCGCTACTATCCTCTATAGTCGCTGTTGGTGCATTTTTCTTTACAGAGTCAATCCCATTGCTCATACCCGAAAGGCTTTCATACATTTCGCTGCTTCCAATTACTTGGCCGTTTGCAGCTTTGAGATTGAAATAATATTTACCATTCGAAGAGGTCTTCTTGTCGTAACGATTGTCCTGCGATGAGTTTGTCTTCACTGACTCTATGCCATTCAAGCAAGCCGTCTTTGCTTTGTAACCCTCACTGGTTAAAATGGTTTGACCGTTATTTGCCTTCAAATCAAATTGAAACTCGCCGTTCTTTCGGAGAATGATAACAAATTTGCTCATAGAAAATTGGGGTAAATCATAGTTTATTTTGAGAGATATATTTCATCAGAACAGAACTACCTAATCCTTTTTTGACGAAAGTTTTAGCCGGTTTGCAGCCTTGACAATCATAAATATCACCCAGGCAATGATCAAAAACTGAATTAGCACCTGAATAAAATTGCCGTATTTGAGCATAATTTAGGTAGGTAATGGTTAAAAAGGAAACAAAAAACTATCGAAAATCTGAGCGAACTGAACTTTGTCGATTTGGCCCTCTATAAACCTTGATAGCCGGAACATTGACATATTTTGTCGATCCTACCGATCAACTCGACATCCAAACGGGTGCATTGATATGTTCTTGCATTCGATTGCCGTAATACAGCACACGCTTGTGTCAACACAAGAAATAGGGTATCGATTTATACTCATGCCGGCCGACCAGCGAGCTGATATTTCATGTGACGGCTTCTCTGGCACAATTTGAAAGCTCGCTGATCAGCCAAAGGGTCAAAGTCGGCATGGCCAGGGCAAGAGAACAAGGGAAACGTATTTCCCGGCTCCATTGCCTATCCAGCAGCAACAGGAAATTTTTGAACTACAAAAACAAGGGTTTTCGATGAACAAGATTTCTAAACGGCTCGGAATTGCTTACGGAACTATGTATAATTATGTTGGTAAACTAAAAACATAGTTTATTGGCGTATATTTTCGCCCATTTGTAAGAAAAACCTCTTAATCCACCTGGCTAGGTGATGGCCTCCGAAAGGGGCTACAATTGATATTACGCCTTGAAGGCTTGGATAAGGGATAAAATTTGCTAGGCCAATTATGGCAGTAGGAATCCATATTTCCAGGTCAAATTTTTTGACTGTACTTATCGGGGACTTCGCAGGCATTATTTAGCTAGCGTTTCCCGAAGTCTTTTTAAGTCCTTCTTGCTTAGGTCATTAACTTCCACCCACTCATCAGTGCCTTTCCGTTTTACGCGAAACGAATCATGTCCACCAAACAACTTGGACAGAACTGTAAAAGCACCGCCAAGGATTGCTGCAACACTTAAAACAATCTCTATTATTGCTACTGGCATAATGACTGAAATGGACAATTTGATGCAAATGTGCACTAATCTATACAAGATTACACAAATAACAACAAAAACCAAACAATCAGAGTTTCAACCTATTTTGTATGGGCCTGCTTGCTTAGCACAGGAACTTCTTAGCTCAATTCTTCCTTATCCGGTAAGCGCTGGTCTTTCAGGTCCAGGTTTTCTACTTCCACTTTTGTACTACGCACTGTGTCGTTAATAACTTCATCACGCTCAACCACTTGCTTGGTCAGGGAAACATCCTCTGTCACCATAGCAACTTTTGAGACCAATGGAACTTCTGCATGCTCGGTTAGCTCGATAGTCCTTTCCTGAAATGTATCCAGCTCACTTGAAGTTACCGCCCTGTCCACTGGCATACGATCTACATGTACTGTTTCAGTTTTAAGTGCGATGCTTTCCTGAACCGGACGCTCTACAATGCGGCTGGTCAGCCGCACCCCTCCTGTTTGTACCTGCTTTTTACTGATGGAAATATCTTCTTCGATGACAGGGATGCTTTCTACGCCCGATGTAGCCCGCGAACCGTAAAACCGATCATCATTGAAGTGTTCGTGCTCATAAAATCCTTCCGGGTGGCTCTGGTAAGTGGCTGCACCTGGGGCAACCGCAGCTGCAAGGCCGGTAAAGGTGATACGGATCTGCGACTCTGTTGCAGGTGTGATTTTACCTTTTTCGTATCGTGGCAATGCCCCAAGCTTTTGGGCCGTCAATTCTGCCAGGACCACTTCATCCTCTTTCTCATCCAGGGTAGCCAGCCCAATTGGTACCAATACCTCCCCGCCATCCAGTTCCAATTTGTTGTCATCCAGATCAACGATGATATAAAGTACTTTTCGGGTCTGTGTATCAAAAATCAATTCTTCGACTTCCCCAATCTGGTTGCCTGCCGTGTCTTTGACGTCCCAACCTTTAATATCTGGCTGCCCGTCGGCAATCTCAAAGGCACTGCCACCAAGCTCCTGCATGCGGTCTGCGCTATTTGAATGTTCAGTTGTCATAATGATTTGGTTTTGGTTTGTGAGAACAGTGTTATCAGGTTATTATTTTGCCTTTACAACAATTTCAACCCTGCGGTTCATGTGCCTTCCCGAAGTCGTCTTATTGGAAGCTACCGGATCACTCTCCCCCTTGGACATTACGGTTATCTTGTCAGCTTGAATGTTTGCATTCTGTATCAGCCACTGTTTTACAGATTCGGCCCGCTGTTTGCCAAGTTCTTTGTTAAGGCCAGCTGATCCGGTTGAATCGGTATTACCATAAACGGCAAGTGCATTTGTTGCAAAACGTTTTTGAAGTGAAGCGCTTATTTGTTTCAACTGGGTCTCGGCATTTTTCCGGACCTGATTTTCACCAGTAGCAAAAAGGATGTTTTCGCCCAGTGCGTAGATTGTATAGTTATCATCGCCGCTGATGGCAATAGATGTATCAGTAATCTCATCAAAGGTGGCCCTGTCAGTATCAAAGTCCACGTTGTCCCACTCCGGCACGGTGACGGCCTGAACATCGGTGGTGCTATCCGTGCTTGCAGCTACGTCTTTAACATCATCAAAGCCTTTATTGCATCCTCTAAGAAGAGCAATGAGTGCAATAATAGCCAGTAAAATCAACAGCCAGAACCACCAGGGGCGGCTGCGTTTGGGTTGAACATCTAGTTCTGCCATAGTAATAAGTAAATAGGTTAATTTTTGAATGGTTAATAAAGTGCGAGCGTGCTCAACGTGTTCTTTTCATTAACTCTATGCCAGTCCCTATCCGTCCATATCGGTTATCTATTTACAAGCAAAGCCCTTATGGATTTGACGATATGGGGACGGACTTTCCATTTCCGGGGCAGAAAGAGTCAGTCAACACATATCATCATTGCCTACTGATTCTTCAAGCGTGCTTTTGTTTGTTCAAGCATCAATATGGTAAAAGCAGCTTTGGGGATATGACTTATGCTAACACGCTTTGCTTATATCTTTTTTTGCGTTCCCAATTTCTCCCTAAATCAATTGGCATAATTTTCATTAGAGAATCTGCGAATATTCTCAACATTTATGACAACACATCAACTATTAACTGCTGAGCTGCAGGAAATGCACTGGTTTGAAAATGCCTGGGTAACCATTCTTGGCCAACTTGGCAGGTCTACATGCCTTCCTGATCTGGGAAGTATATTAAAGAAAGAGCGTGCTTACACCCAGGAGCATGTTAACCGCCTCAAACAGGTTTTTGTATTGATCAATGAGCCCTCAGAAATAAAAGAATGTGAAGCGCTGGCAGGCTTGTTGGCAGATCTCAAAAAAGCCTGCGAAGGTATCGGGCAGCAAAACGATATTGAATGTGATATTTCTTTTGTGCTGGCTGTAATTAAAGCCGCCAATTACCGGATAGGGGCTTATTCAGGGATTTTTCTCCTTGCTGATGCCTTACAGTATAAACAGGTCCAGGGATTGATCCAGGATACACTTGGTGAAGAAAAGCAAACAATCCTAGACTTACAGGCACTTTTGTCCCGTCAAAATTTATAGTAATGGCAACCCATTAAAAAGCCATTACTTAAGTGCGTTGCACATTTAAAGAACATCTTATCAGATGGAGCCAGAGCCATCTGTAAGATGTTCTTTGCCTAATTACAAAGGTTCATTCCACTTCATACAATTAGATTTTGGTTGTCGCAAATACTACATGTAAGTAGGCAGATAGTGTTTTGAACCTCTATTTTAAGTCTTGTAATACAAAGTGGAATAGCCTTAGCAGCTACCGCAGCATTTGCCAAATCATAGGCCGGCTTATTAGTCCAAACCTTCAATCTAAGCTCCCCTAATCAGAAACCTGCCTGCCCTGAGAGGTAAGGCCAGCTCATCAAAATAATAATCGATGATTTTGGGGATAAGAAAGATAGTATGCAATGATTAATTCGCCCAGGCTGACAATCACCGCATCTGTTTTTCTCATAAAGGCAAACAGTAAATCCAGACTTAGATCATGCAAGTATAACATATCAGTATTTTGTCTGCTATACACTTTAAATGGTTTTCCGATCATGCTGGCCCCTGCTTTATAAGGAGCATAATCATCCAGATTGAAAAATGGTATTTCTGCTAAAAATTGGTAACCGTTGATAAACATAAATGACAAGACATTTTACAGGATTTAATCCCGAATTTAAAAACACCTTTTTAAAGTTAATAGCCCTGCGTTATTGGTGCTACATGCCAGTTATAGATACGCCCGATCTTGTTTCAACAGGCTTTCAATTTGACGTGCAAGGGTGGAAATAGTGCCGGTTTTCTCTATGAGCTTATTGATGCCTTGATGTTCGAGCTCTGCCTGCCAGTGCAGCGGTATCCTGCTGGAATAGGCCGCAATGCGTGGGTTACCAAAGCCTTGCAATATTTTTAAATGCCCCAGACATTCCTCCCAGTCGATCCTGGGGAAATCCGGATCAATAAAAATATACCCGGGCAGACGGTCCGATTGGCTGCTCAAATAGGCGATAGCGGAGCTGCAATCTTTAAAGGACAGGAATTTGATGGGCACTGGGAGGTCAGAGACGGCCATCTGAAAGAATTGCTGGTCATCGTCATCTGCATCGATCAAAAGTATTAATTCTTTATCAGTCATAATCCAGGCTAATTCGTTCCTTAATCAAAGTATTATTTACATACCGCTGGCAATATGAAACAGTATGGCAAAAAGGCTATCTTCGGCAAAAAAGTAGTTATCAGCACATTTAGATGTGCACTTGATGCAAGATTACTTTTTGTCTTTTTTCTCCTTCTTTTCGTGCTTGTCTTTATCCTTGGAAAAGATCTTTTGCAAAAAGGTTTTCTTTTCCTGTTTTGGACTGTCTACCGAAGCGATGCTGATTTCACTGTCAATGGATGGCTGAATGGCTTGGATAAACGCATTTTGCAAAATATGACTCAATGCATACCAGATGTTTGTCTTGGGATCATCTAACCGGCCTTCAAAAGGTATTTTGGTAGCTACCTGGTCATTGGGATGGTTGCGAAGGATCTGGCCAACCCCACCAGCGATGCCCTCCCAGAGCTTTCTAAAAATATTGTCATCCCTGTCTTCCTTTCCGAGCACGTCCAGGTCTTTAATAAGCGGTTTGACATACCCCGCAAATCGGTTATCCTTGGCAGCTACTTCGGTATAAAGGCCAAACCGGCCTTTATTGACATCTATTTTTGCATATGCCTGAAAAAAGTCATTAAGCTTGACCAGGTTGGTATTTTTGAGCTCTGCACTCATGTCAAAGGTGGGCTTGTCGGCCAGCGGGTTGAGCTTTGCATTCATAGTAAGTGTCCCTTCATAAATCCGCGCGGATGCATCGATGCTGGCCGGCAGTAGCGCCGTTGAATCATAACTATTGCGCAGGTTCTGGGCAAGTACATGCAGATCATCCATCTGGATATCCACCTTAGGAGTGGTACCCTGGTCTTTATAACGGACTGTGCCATTACGGATCTCGCAACGGTTGATGCTCAAAGGCATAAAATCATCGAGCACCTTTTTGAAATCAGCAGAGTCCCTGGCAATTTCTTTGGGTTCTACCTTGTCTTTTGTAAAAACGAGCAGCGGCTTTTCGAAGGTCAATTCCCCGACAATAGAGCCCTTAAAGAGGGATTTCCATTCGATGGAAAGATCGATAACAGAAGCTGCAAAGAAAGGGGTCCGCTTGCCTGAGACGGTATCAGCTTTGTCCAGGTAAATACTGTCCACCCGGTAGGCACCCTTGATCAAGGCCAGGTCTATATCCTGTATATGGCCGTAGTAACCTTTCATCGAAGCCAAACTCTTGTTGGCGTAATGGAGCACGATATAGGGAAGGGCGATCCGGATTGCAATAATCAGTAACAACACCCCTGTCAGAATCAAAGTGAGCTTCCTTTTTTTTGAGATTGGCATATTGTACCAGGTTTTAATTGAAATATGTTTGCCTGGTTAAAAAAGGATGCCAGTTTTAAAACATGGGTTCGCAGTTCGTCTGGGAGTAGGTGGCTGAGTTGGTGTGCTGGGCGCTATACTTTTTGCACCGAAGTCAGAGTGTAAACCATTGTTAGCAAAAGCGACAGATACAATAGAGGTTTACAGGCGAAACGAAATCAGCTGCGAAAATCTTAAGCTGTGAAATTAGGAAGTTGCAAAGGGTGAAGGAATTAGCTTTGGCTTGAAAGGATGCATTTACTGCTTCTTGACGACTGGGGACTACAACTTTGGATAACCATGCCAAAATGGCCATCATGCAGATCATAGAAGATAGACATGCTAAATCTGCGACCATTATTACTTCGCAGTTACCAATCAACAAATGCGAATAGGATTGAAGGGCAGTCGATGAGAGTTCGGATGAATATGCAACAAAATCAAGTTTGGTTGTTAGTTTATAGATTTAGCACATCAAAGCTGGGTGAAAGTAGGCCTGTTTTTAAACATTTCCTTAAATTCTGGCCGACTGGACCGCTATACAAAGTCAGTGCATTTCATTAAATGGGTTAATTCACTTGCTAGTTCCTGGATCAGTTTTCGCAGCTGACTTTCAGACAAGCCACTGTAACGCAGCTTTAAAAGCATTGACTGATCCGGCTCCATTTTTTTAGCTTCCAGTATTTGGGGTGGGTAAGGCCGATAAGTGGGCGAAAGGTCTCTTCATTGGGTTCCTTGATCAAAACATCAAGCTCACTCTTGCCTGCTTCTACCAGATATTCACATCTTGTTATTCTCACCGATCTTCCTGATTGCAAGACCAGTGTTTTTTCCAATTTCATTTCTGGTAAAGCGGCTTTTAATAAAACAGCAATATGTGCCAGCAAGGATTTTAAATACCGATTGCCACTATTATTTTTGATTGATACCAAGAGTTGATTCACTTGTGTTTGCATTCAGAGATCAACACAGGTCTGTTTTTGATGTCTTGATCCTACTTTAAAAAGGTATTTCTTGTGAATTATTGTATTTCACCCTGATCAAATACGGGAAAATGTTCCAAACCAGGCGCCAGCCCGGTACGTTTTGAGCCCGGAAAAGAATAGGCTAGAAAGCACCAACGGGTTACAGGCCAGGATATTTAATAACAGTCGGCAGAAAAAATGCGTTTGTTTTACATCCGCAGGGATGAATTCCCTAAGTCATTAATTGCCATGTATGGCAAAGCAGGTAAAAGGAGCCCGAGACGGTCAGGGAATTGGTGAAGGGCCGGACTTGATATACCGGCCCATTATGCAGATCTTATTCAGGTTACAGCCAGGTATCTAATTGAGTTTTCAGCACATTGCTCTACAATTATTTATCTAAATCATGGGATCAGTAGCCTGTCCTTTACCAACTGGCAACATGTATCTATCCAGGCTTGTCTTTCTGTACAGGTACTAGACACTACGATGCTAAACATGCTGCGTGTAAAATGCTCAACGCCCAGGAAATTGGCAATACAATGTCTCCATATATTTTCAAGTGGGTCATGGAAAACGGCCATCTCTCTTTCAGTGTTGGTATTGGAAGTATTGAACACAAAAAAATACCTTAGCTTCAAAAGTTTAACAGGGTCCCCTTCTCCGTTGTCATTAAACCCGTATCCGACGTTCAAGCGTATCACCCTATCTATCCAACCTTTCAGAATTGCCGGTGGTGCCCCCCACCAATTGGGGTGAATGATAATAAGGCAGTCGGCCGCTTGCAGGGCATGGCAATAGGGCAAAATATCATCGGAGAAATAATTAATGTCCAGCAACTCGTTTTCCTTTAAAATAGGGTCAAAGCTATCCCTATACAAATCATGTATGGTTACCGTATGGAATGGCTGTAATATTTTGACTATTTGCTTACAGAGCCCATGACTTAAACTCTCACTTCGGGGATGAGCTAGGACGACTAAAACATTCATTGGATTTATCTTGTGGATGCGCTATTTACGTAGTTTGCAGGCAGCAAAATTCTTATTTTGTTGACGAGCCGTCCTTTACCTGGTTGATAAAGTCATTGGACGGTTTGAAAAAAGGGACCTGGTGCGCTGGGACGATGATCGTAGATTTTTGAGCTATGTTTCTGGCTGTTTTCTCTGCTCTTTGCTTCACAACGAAACTGCCAAAACCACGGAAATAAATATTTTCCCCTTCGCTAAGAGATGTTTTAATGGTAGTAAAAAATGCCTCGAGAACATTTTCAATCTCTTCTCTCTGCATCCCTGTCTTTTCAGCTATTCTAGAAATCGTGTCTGCTTTTGTCATGTTCTTTGTTGTTACTGGTTATTCATTTGGCAAAACTACAAGTTTGAAGGCAAACGGTCACATTTCTCGTATTTCTATCCAAAACCTGCCTGCGGCGTATAGGTTTGCGGTGGTGTACTGGATTTTTACACTGGCACATTTTTAGTTTACGCTATTGCTCAACTAAAACTATATGTGATGGGCTCGAAAAATAATGATGAAGAAAGGGATGGTTCTAATGGCGGCTTTGCGCTTGGGCTTCTAGTTGGCGCGACTATCGGCGCATTGGCTGCTGTGTTATTTGCGCCGAAATCCGGGCAGCAAACCCGTCAACAGCTGAAAGATCTGGCAAACCAGCAAAAAGACAAACTGCGAAACCAATGGGAAGATACCAAAATCAATGCTGCTATAGCAGTTGATGATGCAAAAGAAAAACTAGGCGTAGTTGCTGAGCAGGCCAAGGGTACCGTGGATGGATTGGCTGATAAGGCCAAAGGAACAGTGGATCAGCTAGCTGAGGGGACAAAGGCAACCGTGGACAAATTTCAAAAACGCTATTAATGTCTACCGGTAAGCAGCACCTAACAGATATTGTCACGGACTCGTCTTGCGATCAATCGCAAACGATTCCTGTCATCGAAGAAAAGTTGGTCATTACCTCTGAAAATGTTGAAACGGGCCGGGTTCTGGTTTCTAAACGGGTCCTGGAAGAAGAGGCGACATGGAATGGCATAATCGCCAGGGAAGAATTGAGGGTGGAGAGAAAAGAGATTAATCAGTATGTCAAGGATGCCCCGGCTGCTGTCCGGCAGGAAGGGGATGTGACCATTGTCTCAGTTGTCAAAGAGGTACTGGTGGTTGAAAAGCGCCTGATGCTCGTAGAAGAACTGCATATTACCAGGCACCATCATCAAGAGCAACAGAGCTTTACAGAGACGTTACGGAAAGAAGAAGTGACCGTCTTCAGGAACGCCTCTGGCACAGATGTTTAATGTCAAGTCGTAATTCAATAAACTGAAACCTTTTAAATCAACAATCATGGCTAATACAGTAGTTGGAATTTTCGAAAAAGCAATCGATGCCCAGCAAGCGCGAAGTTATTTACTGGCAAACGGATTCTCATCCAGTGAAGTCGATATTACAACGTCATCATACGATTCAGATACGATAGTACCAGCTGTTAAAAAAGATAATGAAGATTTTGGTGACCGCATCGGAAACTTCTTCAAAGATCTTTTTGACGGAGATGAAGATGAAACCCGGCGTTACTCAGAAGCGGCAAGACGTGGGACAATTGTCACGGTGCATACAGCAAGTGCGGAGGGCGCGGAAACAGCTGCAAATATTTTGGACCAATATGGCGCGGTCAATGTAAATGACACTGCTGTTAACTATTATGAGTCAAACCAGACAAATCCCGGTGCAGTTACCGATGTACCTGTAAATTCTTATACTGACAATTCAGTTGACCCTTACCCAAACAGGTCGCTTAATACCGTTTCAGGCAGCTCAATAGGATCGGAAGGTCCAACAGAATCTTTACCGGTAATCAAAGAGGAATTGCAGGTTGGAAAGCGTGAGATTGAAACGGGTGGCGTGCGTCTAAGAAGCCGCATTATCGAGCGTCCTGTTCAGGAAAGCGTCCGGCTTCGTCAGGAGCAGGTAAATGTTGAAAGGACGCCTGTCGACAGGGTTGCATCCGAGTCAGATTTCGATACTTTCAAAGAAGGGACTATTGAAATGAAAGAATATGCGGAAGTGCCGGTTGTAAACAAGGAAGCACGGGTAGTAGAGGAGGTGAGCCTGAACAAAACCGTAGATGAGCGCCAGGAAGTAATTAATGAAACTTTGCGTAGTACTGAGGTTGAAGTTGAGGACCTTTCAGATGAAGAAAGGCTCAGAAGATCCCGCTTGGATTTATAATCGATATAAGCATTACATTATAAGGCACCCATCCCGGTGCCTTTTTTGTTACACTGCCTTATAAATCCATTCTCACCAAGTCAGCCAATTTCTGCGGTGCTACCGTACAATAGGCCGTCGTGAGGGCATCTTTAAATAGATCCTGATGCACTTTTTCCATTTCGATCAGCGTCCATCCCTGCTTGCCCCACTTATTATCCACAGGAAAAATGACTGTCTGGTCGCCTGAGCAGAATACGCTCTGATCAACCTCTGATAATTTGATACTCGCCCGTTTCAGCTGCTCATCGTAGGTAGCAAATATCTTCTTCTTCACCCGGAAAGAAATCTTTTCGAAGTGTGGCTCCTGGGTGACTTCGGGGAAAGTCAAGGCCATTTCTCTTATTTGATTAAAAGTTACCACGAGTCGTTAGCGGTTTCGGTACTAGACTGATTGATATGGTTTGTCCACATGCATACGGCATTTGTATGTGGAGAGTGTTTATCCTCGAATGCTATCAGTTATCTTTTTTCTATAACGCTTCACACTAGAAATACTAATACCAGTTAAGCTTACAATTTCGGAAACGGAAAGCCCCTTTTCAAAGCCGCGTTTTACCTTCAAGAAATTACCCTCATTTACTCCGCTCGGCCTGCCAATATGCTTCCCCTTGGCTTTCGCGAGAACTTGTCCCGCTTTGGTTTTTTCTAGAATCATTTCCCTATCGTACTCTGCAAGGGATGCAAAAATACCTATCACCATCTTACCTGCCGGAGTAGAAGAATCAATACCCAGATCCAGTGCTTTAAAGACGATACCCATTTTAGTGTCTTAGCCCCCTAAATGGTTGGACAAAATTGTAAAAACAGTTTAGTCCATTTAATTTAGGAATCATGAGTAAACAACGGCGAACATTCAGTGCCGAAGACCGGTACTCGATCGTACAGGAATCTCTTCGGAGCGGGCCTTCCGAGGTTAGTAGAAAGTATAGCCTGTCACCATCTCTTTTAAGGAGGTGGAAGGAAAAGTATTTGGCAAGCGGGAAGGATGGCCTTCGGGATTCATATCCACGGGTTGATCCGCAACTACGCATCTTAGAAGAGGAAAACGAACGCTTGAAGCGCATAGTAGCCAAGCAAGCTCTCGAGCTGGAGGTGAAAAGTGAACTGCTAAAAAAAACTCCTATCGGACCCAGGAAAAGATAGCCGTTATGACTCAATACCAGCAATCTACGACACGAAAAGAACTGTGTAAGTGGTTAGAGTTACCCCGTAGTGTATCTTATTATAGAGCTCGAAATGGCAAGCCAGGAGCGAAAGCCAGCCAGGTAACGATGAAGCTGGATGGTGCTTTGGTGCCTAACGAAGATGTCGTAATTCACATTAAAAAGCTTATTGATACTGAATTTAACGCGTTTGGGTATGAGTATGCCACGCATGAATTGAAAAAAGAATATCTGATCAATAAGAAGAAAGTGTACCGACTTATGCTTGCCAATGGCCTTTTATTGAACAAAATGATTCGACCTAGTGGAAAGCGTGAATTTGTTCAATTTCGTCGTATTGAAGCTAGTAAGCCTCTAGAATACCTGTGCTGGGATATAAAATATGTTTGGGTTCATGGTGAACGCCGCAATTATTATTTGCTGTGTATTTTGGACGTTTACACTCGTAAAATTATTGATTGGATGTTTCAGAGCAGCATTCGGCAGCTCGATTTAATAAACTTGCTTCGCCGGGTTAACCATTTTTATCAGTTGCAAGGAGTAATATTACGAAATGATAATGGGAGCCAATTCATTGCCCACAAGGTTCGGAATTTTTTGAAAAATTCGGATGTAAAGCAACAATTCACGCATGTTGCAACGCCGGAGGAGAACTCTTACATCGAAGCCTTTCACAGTATTTTAGAACGTGAAGTGATTGAGCGTAACCAATTTGCGAGCTATTACGAGGCCAAAGATACAATTCAGCGTTTCATCAAACATTACAATGAAAGTCGCCTCCATCGTTCAATCGGTTTCGTGACACCCCAGCAAAAATGGGATCAAGCCATGGTTTGTGACACAACCATTCCAGAAGAAGTGTCCAACTAATAAGGGGTCAAGACACTTTACCTGATTTAGGTGCAAACAAGATTGCAGCGAATGCCCCGACTGCTGCGCCGATCAGGATACCTATAACTAGACCTGTGCTGCTTTCATGATGATCACTATCATAGTCAACATTTTCATAATTGGTTTTCATATCGTCTGTTGGTTAATTTAGATCATGATAGACTAATAGCGTGCCAAAGATTTTATTGATGTCCAAAGTCAGATAGGTGATGCCTGGATGTTTTTCAAATGTGACTTTGATTTGCCAGAAAGCAGTTATTTCTATGTGGGATTGATGGTGGTAGTACAAATGGCTATTATGTCCCGCAAAAAAGGGGATCACAGGATCAGGAACAGTTTTACTACACAAGCTTTTATGGACATTTATATTTTGATTATTACAATCATCGGAATTGCGATTTTGGGCATGGCATGGATGCCATCCTTCACTGCCAGGACAGGCATTTCAGATTCGGTAGTTTATGTGCTGCTAGGCGTACTGGTTTACAGCCTAATAAAACAGCTCCCCCGGCCAGATCCGGTTCTCTATCAGGATTACACCATCCATATGACAGAGCTTGTGGTCGTGGTTTCGCTGATGGGTACTGGCCTTAAAATTGACCGCCCATTTTCATTTAAAAACTGGGCAATTCCCTTTCGCCTTATCAGCGTAACAATGCTCCTATGTATTGTAGCAGTAGGTTTTTTGGCGTGGAGATTTTTGGGATTCAGTTTGCCATCAGCACTGTTACTGGGTGCAGTGCTTGCCCCCACAGACCCTGTCCTTGCCGCAGATGTACAGGTCGGGCCACCGAAGGAAGGGGCTGCTGACGATGTGCGTTTTTCACTGACTGCGGAGGCAGGGATGAATGATGGGATGGCGTTCCCTTTTACTTGGCTAGCGATAGTGCTTGCAGCATCTTCCGCTGGAAACATTACCACCGGGCTCACAATGTGGGTACTTGTCGATTTAATCTACAAAATTGCCAGCGGGGTCATTTTCGGTTTTCTTCTTGGCCGTTTGCTGGCTTACCTGGTGCTGAATGTGTCCGAGAAGAGCCGCAGGATCAATCTTGATGACGGTTTTATAGCCGTTGCAGCTGCACTTTCCATATTTGGAATTGTAGAGCTGCTGCATGGATATGGCTTTGTTGCTGTATTTGTAGCAGCTGTTACATTCCGTAACTATGAGATCAACCACGATTTTCATAAGGACATGCATAGCTTTTCGGATCAGACAGAGCGTATTTTGGTAGCCGTGGTACTATTGGTTTTTGGAGGAAGCCTGGTGCATGGCATATTGGACGAAGTAAGCTGGCAGATGGCTTTGTTTGCTGTCGGTTTTCTGTTTTTGATCAGGCCACTATCGGGCCTGATTGCCCTAAGTGGGACAGCACTGCATTTTAATGAAAAGCTTGGGATAAGCTTTTATGGCATTCGAGGGATAGGCTCGTTCTATTATTTGGCATTTGCTTTAAAGGAGGCAAATTTTACCCATGCAAAAGAGCTGTGGTCTGTAACTGCCTTGATTGCGCTCCTTTCTGTAATAGTGCATGGACTTACGGCAACGGGTGTCATGAAGCGGCTGGAAAAATATTTTCAAAATCCTAAATGAATAAAAAGAGGGGTCGTTTCAACTTGAAACGACCCCTGCCACATTTTCGGATGTATTTCTTGTGAACCTTGACTACGCCCGTATATCTTACAGCTTCAAGCCTATCGTTGCGCGAAGCACGTTATTTTTTATGCTATTATCTTTAAAAAGCGGGCTCATGCCCCATTCATATGAGAAATCAAGTGTAATGAGCCCGAACTCCAATCCTAAACCTGCATTCAGGCCATAGGAATACTCCTCGATATTATCTTTTGAAAACTGTTCAAGCTCATTTTTATCCACGGCCAAAACATACGTCCCGGTAGCACCTGCTTTAACATTCATCTTGAAAAAGCCTTTATTGGCTTTGGTCAGGTAAAGGCCCAACAACACAGGGACTTTCAATGAATGTATCCTTGGACCTGACAAAAGGGGTGCATTGGATATGCTGTCCTCACTGGTTATACGCATTGAGGAGCTGAAATAGTGCGCGCCGGGCTGAATGAAAAATCTTTTGGCATGAATCCGGAAATCGAGCCCCGCATTCCAGCCCGTACGGCCATCTGCCTTGCCTTCACCAAGATCTGCTTTAAAGTTAGAGGCATGTACACCCACCATAGGAATAACCCAAAGTCCTGAATTACGAGCCGGTTTTTCACCAAAACGCTGACGAAAGCTCATTTTTTCACCTGAGCGTGATTCATTTCTTTCCATCGTTTGCTGTTCTTCATCCAAATTGTTGTTGGATAAGCCGCTTTGCTTTTCATCCATACGGTTATTTGACTGCATCTGGTTTTGTCTTTTCCATGCCTTGAAATCCTCGTATTCCTTTTTGTCAGCCAGCTCCGATTTTTCATTTTCAGGCTTTGCTGCCGGAGGGGCGGTTACCCCATTATAGCCGGGGCTTATGATGTTGTTAATGATAATAGTGGGCTGACCTGGCTGCTGCGGATAGCTCCTATAAGTTGATTCGACTACTTTTTGGGCCACAGCGGAAGCAGATTGGTCGCTCGCCTGTGCTGCGGCGGATGGTATTGGGGGCGCAGTGACACGAACTGGCGATGAAGAGCTGTTGATTTGCTCGGTGGATGCTGATGGCTGCGATTGGGCGGACGCCTGCCGGTAGGCGGCTTGTGAACCCGCCATGCCTAAGTCGCCGGATTTGGTCTCTTCTTCGGCGATTTTTGATTTTAACGACTCAATGTCTTTTTTCAATTCTTCTGCCTGGTCAGCAGCCTTACGGGCGGATTTAGCTCCCCTTTCGGCGGTACGGGCAGATTTTGATGCCTGGTTGGAAAGTTTCTTATTCTGCGGGTCGTCTTTAAGCCTTCCGGCCAATGCCTGGTTTTCATCTGCTAACTTTTGTGCTTCTACTGCTTTTTTTTCTGCTGCGCCTGTTTTTTCAATCAGTTCGTTTTCAAGTTTGGCAAGCTCGATTTTTTGCTCGTTTAACTTTGCACTTGATTCAATTGATTGCTTTTGATTCTTGAGCGCATCTAAGGAATCCTTTGAAACCTGTTGGGCAGCTAAGGGCAATGCCAAGATAGCAAGAGCAACTGCCTGTATAAAGATGGATTGAATTTTCATTTCCTGGTTTTTTTATTGTTATGATGCATCAGTAGTCCTGTCAAACAATCATGCCGCCCAGATTTAACACTGATCTGTTGTTTAACACGTAAATAATCGAGAGTGCTTCCGGTACAATATTTTAACAGATCACATTTGATTTCCAACAGATGCCCTAGAGAGAAAGGCACGGGCCGATAGATGACATAGATATGAGCACAGAAAATAACAGTGAAAAGCCTGATTTGCCTAACGCTCAACCCTTTTTACCACACCAGCCCCTGTCTATCCCATTGATCAGGGAGGTACTGATTGTCGATAAAAAGACCATACAAACGGGAAAGGTGCTGGTTTCTAAAAAAAATTATGAAGATCCGGTAAGCGAACAGATTGAACTTAGCTGCCAAAAAGTAATTATAGAACGCAGGCAGATTAACGAATATGTCGAGTCAGCACCCCCAGTCCGATATGAGAATGGCGTTACGATTATTGCTGTAATCAAAGAGGTACTCGTTACAGAAAAGAGACTGATGCTGGTTGAAGAGATACATATTTGCCCGCAAACCACAACCAGCCTTGCCCTGGTAAATGAAACTGTACTTCGCCAAGAAGTTGAAATTGTGCGTACCAATACTGGCACAGATATTTATTGAGAGCAGGCTCACAACTAACCAGATAACAGAAATTATGTCCAGTACAGTAATCGGAATATTTGAACAGGAAAGCCAGGCCCAGCAGGCTAAACAGTATTTGCTTGATAATGGCTACGAAGCATCTCAGGTTGACCTATCTGCCCAACCAGCTGATTACAAAGCTGATCAAAGCCTGGATGATGACAGTGATGGGATCGGCGGGTTTTTTAAAAACCTTTTTAGTGACGATGATGAAAAAGCTGACCGTTTTAGTAAGGCGGGACGAAGGGGCACTGTCGTAACTGTGCATGCGCTTACCAATCAGGAAGCAGAAGTGGCGGCAGATATACTTGATGATCATGGCGCGGTGGATGTGGATGAATTTGGCCAAATGAATCAAGCCTTTGATAACACACTGATTGCACCACAAGCAGGTAGCATATCTGATGTCAACGACAATAAGGAAAGTATATCTGTAATTGAAGAGCAGATGCAGGTTGGAAAACGTGAAGTGCAGACAGGAGGTGTACGTTTGAGAAGCCGGATCATTGAACGGCCTGTCGAAGAGCGCATCCGTCTGCGTCAGGAACATGTCTCAGTGACACGCTCGGCTGCAAACCGACCCGCAACAGAGGCTGATTTTGATGCTTTCAAAGAAGGAACTATCGAGCTGACCGAGCACGAAGAAGTCGCGGTGGTTTCAAAACAAGCCTTCGTGGTGGAGGAGGTGAGCCTTCAAAAAGAAATAGAAGAAAAAGAGGAGACTGTCAAAGGCACTGTTCGCAAAACTGAGGTGGATGTTGAAGAAATACCTTCAAGTCCACAGAACCGCAAATATGATGAGGACCTTCGCTAATCCGGACTGATCACCTTTGCAAAAGGCTCCGAATTTACGGGGCCTTTTGCTTTTTTACTTAGAATCAACAAACAGGAGACGTTCAATGCAATCTCATACTACTTTGGATGACAAGGTTTGCAAGGAAATAATCCACCTGTAAGAATAACCCCATAATGGGACATCGTAGATATTAATGCTCCGTATATGATAGGCGAGCGATGCTTGCGAAAATATCACTTCAACTTACCATCTAGTGGCTGACCGAAATTATAGTATTAATGACCGCTTGAAAGTTCACTTCAAATTTAAATAAGCAGATATGGAAGATATTGCTGATACCACTGGATTTTTGGATGAAACCACATCTATGCTGATGTGTGAAGAAAAGCAGCTCACACCTCAAAAGGGTGTAGAGATCATAGATAAGTGGATCATCCCACTAGATCAGGCTGAAAATACAAGGCCCATTGCCGACGGACTCAAAAAGCTTAAATCATTATTAGGGCAAGAGCCTGTGGATGGAGGTGCAGTAATAAGCCAGATGGGCACATTGGCAGGTCAGCTCATTGTGATTGCCCCGGACATGGGGGCAGAAGGGGAGATGCCCTCATTGCTAATGGCACTGGCCAGTGCATTACGGATGGCCGGTGATATACCGAAATCTGAGTAAGTAATATAGTCTATTCATTAAAACAGTCTGCATCGAACAGACTGTTTTAATAAAAATAAGTTATTGAAAATCAATAAATCAAGAGCTTATGAGTGTCGCGACCAATTGTTTTGTTAATTGGACAATAGCCGCTCGCTCCCCTGGCAATCAGTAAGCCGCCAACCAAAGATGCTGCTTTTCCAATCAAGGTATTTTGGTTTTTGATACCGTAGTAGGTTATCAATGATCCTGCCACAAAGGACCCTATGCGTTCAGCATTTCCGACATTAATGATACCATCTTTACTAAAAATCTTGCTGTAAAGTTTCTTTTGTACAAAACTGCCAACTATTCCCATATCCCTAAATTAATGTTGTAACCTGGATTCAATAAAATTATTCCAGCATTTAAATGAGCGACAAAAGGTGAATTTGATGCTTTCGATATAAACATAGCCTGGCATGATATTCTTTCCCAAACTGTAAGAACATCATGTAAAACAATCACTTCTATATGTC
Source organism: Dyadobacter sediminis (assembly GCF_005860765.1). Classification (GTDB taxonomy): domain Bacteria; phylum Bacteroidota; class Bacteroidia; order Cytophagales; family Spirosomataceae; genus Dyadobacter; species Dyadobacter sediminis. The sequence goes on from NZ_VCEI01000033.1 coordinate 31,343, forward strand.
GAGAATAAATTTTTACAAGGATGTCTTAAAGGAAAGCTTCACAGAATTCATGGAGGATAATGGCCTTAAGTTGAGTGCTGCCTTGTCTTATTATACCGTGTTTTCACTTGCACCGATGATCCTGGTCCTTATTTCCGTGGTCAGTATTTTTTTTGGGCGTGAAGCTTTTGAAGGACAATTGTTTGGTCAGATTAAGGGACTTGTTGGTAGCGAGGCTGCCCTTCAATTACAGGGAATTATAAAAAATGCGGCGGTTTCAAATAAATCCGGGACTGCTGCGGCCATTGGAACTATAACCCTGTTGATCGGTGCTACCGGGGTATTTGCAGAGATCCAGGACTCTATCAACTATATTTGGTCTATTAAATCCAAGCCACAAAAAGGATGGCTTGGATACCTGAAAAGCCGGTTGCTTTCTTTTTCGGTCCTGATCACGCTCGGATTTTTATTGATAGTATCCCTGGGGGTTAATACTTTGGTTGATCTTCTTAGCAGTCGGTTGGAAATGTATTTCTCACAGGTTTCAGTTATTATATTTTCGGTGCTGAACGTTGCCTTGGTGATTGTCATTATTACTGCTTTATTTTCAGTGATATTTAAAATTCTTCCTGACGGCCATGTCCGCTGGAAAGAGTGCATCTTTGGGGCGGCTTTTACAGCAGTATTATTTACCATCGGAAAGTTTGTTATTAGTATCTATCTGGGCCAGTCTGACCTTGGTGCTGCTTATGGGGCTTCTGCCTCGATTGTTATCCTTTTGACATGGATTTATTATTCCTCGATTATTCTGTATTTCGGCGCTGAATTTACCAAAGTATATGCGCGTTCTGGTGGCAAATCCATCACGCCGAATGCGCATGCCGTACTGATTATCCGCAAGGAATCGGAGAAACGAACTCCGATCGGGATTGCTGATGGGAGTGCTCAGAAGCCCGGGTTTGCGCAAAAGTTGTTTTTGCCAGTCAAAAATTTTATCGACAAAAAGATTTTAGAAGTTAAAAATGAAATCACTGCCTGGATAGCTAATCTGGCCACGCCTGTGACTTATTATAGCATTATTGCTGTACTAGGCCTTTTAATTGTTATCGTTGTGGTTTTACTTCTAGGTTATATTTTAAACCGTTGGGTAGACAGTGACTATCTGGGGTTTGTAATACTGTTAGTGTTTACCTTGGTGCTACTATCTTTATTTCTATTATATAGAAAAAAGGCATTTGGGCAGATCAAACGGCTGCTAATGCGCCTGGGGCGTATATAACTCCCAATGATACATTGATTAGTTACAAAATTATATTTTCACCATGGAAATCAATAACTCAAAAAATCCTACTTTTCAACTTGCAGCTTCGCTTTTGAGCCTTGTACTGATCATTGCTTTGTTATATGCGCTGCAAAGCCTTTTGATCCCATTGATGTTTTCGATCCTTCTAGCCATTTCGCTTTTTCCAATTAGTCGGTTCCTAGAACGTTTCAAAGTCAAAAGGGCGCTCTCCTGTCTGATAGCTGTGATAGTTGCTATTCTTTTAATTAGTTTGTTGATCTGGTTTATTGTCCATCAGGTCAAAGTGATTGGTTCGAGCGGAATGGATCTGCAAGTTAAGTTTATGTCCATTTTTGATACCATACAGATTTGGATTACCAGAAGATTTGGCATAGAGGAGGGCCAAATTACCCAGCAAATCAAAGATTTTTCAAATAAAGCTGTTTCGAATGCCGGGACTTATTTGAGCCTTGCATTTGGTTCTGTTGGCGGTATTCTGGCCGGGGCAGTTATTGTGCCCTTATTTACTTTTTTTCTGATGTATTACAGGGATTTTTTCCGTGAATTCTTTTTTCATGCATTCTCATCGGTCGCGAAGGACCAAGTCCAGCAGGTACTGGACAAAATCTATGTGGTTGTTCAAAGCTACCTGATCGGCCTTGTGACGGTAATGGCCATTGTGGCCGTTCTTAATACGGTTGGTCTTCTGCTGCTCGGAATACAGTATGCATGGTTCTTTGGCACACTTGCCTCACTTTTAATGCTTTTGCCATATATTGGGATAGCAATTGGTTCTATCCTTCCAGCTTTGTTTGCACTGGCCACCAAGGACAGCGCCTTCTACGCACTCGGGGTAGTGCTTTGGTTTCAGGTAGTCCAATTTTTAGAAGGAAATTTGTTTACTCCCAATATTGTCGGTGGTAAGGTGAGCATTAATCCGCTGATGGCCATGATTGGCCTGCTTTTAGGAGGTATGCTCTTTGGTATTTCTGGCCTTATTTTAGCACTACCGATCACGGCGGTCCTTAAAGTGGTTTTTGACGCCATTCCGTCCATGCGTGCTTATGGCTTTTTAATCGGGGAACCAGAAGACTACCATTTGAAGCGATACTCCACAGCAATTGTTATGAAACGCTGGAAGTTGAAAGACTATGGCTTTTCAAAAGATAAAAAAGTTACCAGTGCAGTAAATGGCAAAGAAGACGCGGAAAGTTAATCCGAAGTACAAAAAATTAAATGTGTGATATATCCTGCTTTAGAACCGATGCAACAGCCAGATTATATACATGTCAAAAATAATATACTTCACGCAATACCTTACCATAAACACCTGGAAGTAAGAGTCGGCTCAAAGACCTGTGTAGACAGGAGAAATTGGAAGTGCTCTGAGCCTGTTTGCAAGGTTAAAGTTATTTGTGGAGTTGCAGTGATTGCATTCATCTTTCCAGATCCTAAATCTAATATTGTGCTCCATCTGAATTACGCTCAATTAAAATCGTGGGGGCCCGTTTCGTGGCTGGGCTGTAAGGAAATCATGTTCATGCTTTTTCTTTTAGATTCGACGGACCATAATATGATCATCAGCTCCAAGGTGGTTAAGATAAATGAGCGGGACACAAGCAAAATCAGGGCCGCATGTCTAGAACAAAGCACTCTTCCAGTAATTGCGGTTGAAAGGGCAGTTGATTTTATCTACCAGTTTAGGATTAGCGAATTGTGGCCATAATAGAAACCTGCGCTTAAACATAATGACTAATTCTAAATTAAAATACACTAATCGTATTTTGTTAAAAAAATATTATTTAGTAAAAAAGGATAAATCCGTATTTATCGCTGACGACGATGAGGATGACATATACCTGTTTAAGGAAGCTGTTGAAAAGTCGGCTGATGATGTCAAAGTAGTTGATGCAGATTCGGGCGAGGAGCTAGTTGAAATGTTGAGAGATGCAGTAAATTTAAGTGATCGGTGATAGTAGTTGATATGAATATGGGTGGAATGAATGGATTAAAAACGATTATAGCTATAAAAGCAGATTCAAAGTTGTCCCATATTCCTACGGTAATGATGTCAATATCTTCAAACCCTGACCTGGCTCAAAAGGCAATACGTGCCGATGCTTCCGAATTTATAACAAAACCAACCAGTTTTAGCGCCTTTTGAAATCTGACCAAGAGAATATTTCAACACTTTTTTAAGTATTTAAGCAGCACAATAGGGTAATTTGTTTGCCTATGCGTTCCTGGCAGATGCCAGTCCTAGATACAAGCCAAGTAGGGATGTCATAAATTGGCTTGATGATGCTACTCGGCCGCTTTCGAGCCGATGTTGTCTTGCTGTGTTCAGAAATAATAAATGCTTAGTAAAAAGCAAATGTAAAAAATCGATAAGGATGGTTATGTCAGCGTCTTGTAAAGTTAATTCAACATTGGAGAACAATATATCTTTTCTATCGGCAACTTACTCACCATGTTTGGCTTGATATTTATATAAGTTTTATGCATTAAAAACAGAAGCGATGGCAGACATAGAAAATCCTGACCCATCCGGGCAGGTCAAAGCAGGTATAACCTTAAAAGTAACGGGGGCAGAATCTGAAAATGAGGCAATGCGTAGTGTTGAGAACTATTTAAAGTTACATAAAGCAGTTTCGCTCGAAATGGGTTTGTGTGAAGGTGCTCTGAAAAGGGAATACTTGATTAAATTGGGTTAACAAGCTCGCTAGAATTTTTTCAGTATTTGCAAAAATTGGCAGAATAGCTTAGTTGCTATCCTGCCAATTTAATAATTAGGAGAATTTATTTGTGGCATGGAAATAGAGCTTTCATGTAAAATTACAAGGATGTGTCATGAAGAGAATATTGATTGTGGAAGATGATAATCACATATTAGAACTTTTGAGAATAGTTTTTGTGATTTTAGTTTTGATATGACGTTTTCGAACATCGCTCTTGAAAATTATTATATTCAATGCTGTTATGTATTTGGCTAAGCCGTATAACATGCTATCTCTGCTTTAATAGCAAATAAATATCTATCCTAATATGCATAATCAGAGTTCGGCAGTAGCATCAGCTGTTCCCGGTGCAGCTGATAAAGTGCAAGAGCAATTGCAAGTTAACGGCTTTGACCTGGACAATTAGCAAGGTGAAGTGGGACAGGTGCTACGCCAAACGGGCGACCCGCCACTGAGTTCTGACACCTTGGAAAAAGAAAGGCGGCAATGCAGTGGATCGCGCAAAGGCGACAGGTCAGAATGCCGCCTCGAATCCGCAAGTAGCGGATGAAATGGCAGCGGGTTACTTAAAAAGCTTTTTAAGGAAGGACAGAGCACTATTAACCAAGTAGACCGTCAGGATGCGGTCAATGTTGTCATGAAGCAAACCGGGAAAAGTCGAGCGGAATCAGAACAGGTTGTCAATAACTGGATCAGCAGCTCAATCAGGCAAAGTAAAATTGGACCAGGCAAAAGTGCAGGCCGAAGTGAAAGCCCGTCAAGCGGCAGATGATGCGGCATCGGCGGCTTCAAAGGCCGCAATCTTTACATTCCTAAGGTTATTGATCGGTGTCGCTGCTGCTCGTTTTGGTGCTAAGCAGGGAACTGCTCTAAGTACCACCGCCCGGTGCGGCCGGTCGTTTAATAGATCACATACTAAGCAGACGAGAAAGTCGGTTTCAGGAACACACTTTGAATTAACTTAATAACTAAACTTAAATCAACTATGGCAGAATTAGATGTTCAACCAAAACAAAGCCGCCCATGGTGGATATGGCTACTACTTTTACTCGTTGTTATCGGTCTGATCGCATTATTGCGCGGCTGCAATAAGGATGGGGATGTGGTTACGGGTTCAACCGATAGCACCGCTGATGTAAAAGCAGTTACCTTGCCCGAGTGGGATAATGTCAATTTTAATGCTTCCGAAGCGCACTTTGAGGAAATTACCGATACATCCATTGCGGTGAAAGGCGATGACAACTACACCATCTATGGATTAGGCGAAAATATCCTTTTTGCTAGCGGTGAGAATGAAGTGCAGCAGAGTGCCCAGAAGCAGTTAGAACAAATAAGCGCTTCACTTGAAAAGCGTTTTAAAGGTGTAGCGCTGGCCATTTACGGTAACACGGATTCGACGGGCTCAGCTGGGCTCAATAAAGAACTGGGTAAAGAGCGTGCCGAATCTGTAAAACAGTGGCTGGTAAAGAACGCAGGTTTTTCTGCTGACATGATTACGGTTATGTCCAAAGGCGAAACTGATCCCGTAGCTACTAACCAAACTGCTTCTGGAAGGCATATGAACCGTAGGGTTGAAATAGTGGCCAAAGCAAAGTAAGTGTTCAGCAAATGATTTTAATTAAAAACTAACATTATGGCAAATTCAAATGATACTGACCGCATGCAGGAGCTTGGCGGCAGCGGTTACGAAATCGTCGATGGGCAGCCCAACATTAAGGGTTGGGACGTACGGGATACAGCAGGCAACGAAATTGGAGAAGTCGATGAGCTGATCTTTGATACCCAATCTCAAAAAGTGTTGTATATTATTGTTGACCTTGACGATAACAACTTAGGACTGGATTCTAAAAAAGTGCTGGTCCCAATTGGATTGGCTACGTTGGATGAAAAAGAGGATGAAGTAATCCTGGCAGAATTGACCAGCCAGAAGTTGGGCTCTTTGCCGAGTTATCAAAAAGGGATGATCACACCTGCAACCGAATCGCAGATCCGCGGCACATTTACAGGACTTGCAGCAGCTGCTGCTGCTGGCACAGCTACTTATGAGAGCCATCCGGAGGGATTTTATAATCACGAGCATTTTGATGACAAGCAGTTCTATGGTTCCAGGACTGCATCCAGTGAAAAAAGCATTTCTGGAAGTGATGAAAGTATTCCTATCATTGAAGAAGATATCAATATATCCAAAAGGGAAGTGCAGACCGGCGGGGTGCGGCTTACCAGCAGCATCAAAGAGCAAGCAGTTCAAGAGAACGTGACCCTTAAAACCGAACATGTCCATGTAGATCGCACGCCTGTTGACCGCCTGGTCACACCCGGTGAGTTGGATACATTTAAGGAAAGAAGCATCGAGCTGATCGAGCATGCAGAAGTGCCGGTCGTATCAAAAACCGCTGTTGTAGTTGAAGAAGTTTCATTGACCAAGGACGTCACTGAACGTGAAGAAGTCATCAAAGACACTGTGCGCAGCACGGAGGTTGAAGTGGAAGATCTTAATTCCGACAAAACGGGGGTAAGGAAGGACAGTGATCGAGACGTCAATAGCATTTAATCTTATCTCAAAAAACAAAAGCCCTGATCTGCAAGTTGTAGATTAGGGCTTTTTATATACCGCTATCGAACTTCCTACTGAATAAACAGAATATCTCCCGCCCACAAGTTTAAAAAGTATATTGATATAAAGGAAATTATAATGGTAAGCACCGGTTTACAAAGGCACTTTTTTTCTGCATGTAGGATGGCATTGCGGTTGGTTTCCAAGAACTTGAACGCCGACTATATTAAAATTGGCCTATCTATCATAGGTTATTCATACAATTTTTTATCAGATAAAAGAGCATAAATCGCATCCTGAGAACGGATGCCATTCTCGCCGGTTAAAGTAATGTTTTTCAAGCGGTCATCAATAATAACGGCTTGTAGCGTATCTTCCAACTGCAGGTCAATCATTTCCAGGAGCTGCTTTTTAAGGGTTTCATTATAAACAGGAAAGACCACTTCAATGCGCCTGTAAATGTTTCGGTTCATCCAGTCGGCAGAGCCCATATAGATTTCAGGATCTGCGTTATTTCTAAATATGAAGATGCGCCCATGTTCCAAGTACCGGTCAACGATCCGTTTTACGGTGATGTTCTCGCTTTGCCCGGGCACACCCGCGACAAGCCGGCAGATACTGCGGACAATCAGGTTTATCTTTACACCGGCATTTGAGGCTTCATAGAGCCTGTTGATCAAAACTTCTTCTTCTAGGTTATTTACTTTAATTGTAATTCCGCTGGGCAAGCCGTTTTTTGCATGGACGATTTCCCGGTCGATGAGCTGTAAAAATCTTGTATGTAGGTTGAATTGTGCCACCAGTAGGTGCTGAAATGTAATTTTGTCTGTGATTTCTGGCCTTTTCTTCTTGCTTAGGAAACGGAAAAGTTTTTTGACTTCTTTCAGCATCGGCTGGTAGGCTGTCAACAGGACGTGGTCTGTGTAAAACCTTGCCGTTCCTTCATTCAGGTTCCCCGTCGCAAGCAGGCCCAACAGCGGACTTTCCGGATGTGTTCTTTTGACCAGCGCAAGTTTTGCGTGTACTTTGATCGAGTTAATACTATGCACAATCTTCACACCGGCCGCTTTCATTTTTTTGGACCAGCGGATGTTATTGGCTTCATCAAACCTTGCTTTCAGCTCTACCAAAACCACCACTTTTTTGCCATTTTTAGCTGCACTGATCAGGGCAAGGGCAATCTTTGAATCATGTGCTACCCGGTACATGGTTGTATAGATTTCTTCGGTCTGGGGATCAATCGCGGCCTCGTTGAAGAACCTTAAAATCCTGTCATAACTTTGATAGGGTGCATGGACCATCTGGTCATGCTGTGCTAATGAATCAAACAGTGATATGAGTTGATCGGTGCCGTATAGATTTCGGGCAGCTGGCCATGTCAAATAGGATAATGACGGGTTGCGAACTGGCAATGAAGCCAGATCCTTGGAATTATGGTATTTTCCGCCCTGCACGATTGCTGCCTGGCTGAGATCAAAAGTTTCATTCAAGGTTTGCAGATGGCGCTCAGGCAGGCCAGGTTCGTACAGAAACCGGGTAGCATAACCATATTTGCGTTTACGCAGCTGTCTTTCGAGAATTTCTGTTATATCATCAGCGTCATCATCCAGGGTATCAAGCACGGCATCCCTGTTTATTTTAATATTAAAGGAATCAATATGGCTTGCTTTGGGAAAAACGCTTTTCAGGTTTTGTTTGATGACTTCATCTAAAAAAATGATGTGATCTTCCCCATTTTTTGGTATGCTGACAAAACGGTCCAGGTGGTCGGTCGGAATGTTGACCACTGCGATCTGCTCGGTATCCAGCCCGTTGTCCAAGATTACAGTGATATACAAAAGATCATTTTCCGGGAAAAATGCAAGGCTTTCAGTTAGTAATACCGGCTGTAAGAGCCCAGCTACATGACAGTAAAAATACTCGGTGATATCCTGATAAAGTTCCTGCGGTATTTCGTCCTGGTAATAGAAGTTTATCCCATTTTTTTGTAGCGCAGGAAGAATTGATTGGGAGAGTATGCTTCTAAACCGGCTTTGCTGCCCATCGATGATCTGATTTGCCTGGTCATATTCGTTATTGTCTTTTTGCTGCTGGTGCCTTAGCATGACGGGCATCCGAACCCGGTAAAATTCGTCCAAATTGGCAGAATAGATAGAAAGGAATTTAACCCGCTCCAAAAGCGGCACAGTTTCGTTATCAGCTTCCATCAGGACCCTTTCATTAAATGACAACCAGCTGATATCGCGGTCAAAATAAGCGTATTTGTTCATGCAATAGATTTGATCAGTGGTACGGATCAATATGGGGCCAAAGTGACTGGCAATAGCTGCCTTATTATATAAAAACGTGCCACTGGATAATGCTCGTAAATTGAAACCCGGGTTGAAAGGTTTTCGCACACGGCTCGGCTTGATTTTGAAACACCTTGTTGTCGTTTGGCAGATGAAACGGACTTGGGATAGAGGCTAGACTTGCATGAAGATTGCAGCAAACAAACCGTATGGGCCAATAAGAAAGCAGCTTTTGGTCAATCACTGTTCCTTGATTAAGCAGGGACTTCTAGTTTCTCAGCATAGCAAGGCTAAAAGCTCCCTTACATAGTTTGCGTCTAGTATATGAGAAAATCTACATGAAAATCGTGGCTAATTATTCGGTGGTATTTCTGAACTTTGTTCAAAAGGTTAGTTTGTATCAATTTGCGCCAAATGGGAGTTGATATAGTTCTTTTTGGTACTGTATACAAAAGTGGCACACACCTTTAAATGTAATTTTCCCTGAATCGACAAGGGAATAATTAAATTAAAGGCTCATCCCGCCATCGACAAAAATGTTTTGGCCGGTAATAAACCGCCCAGCTTCCGAGGCCAGGAGCAGTACCATTGCCGCACAGTCGGAAGGTTCGCCAACAATTCCCTGGGGTGTTTCTAACCGCTTTGTGATGCGTTCATCGCTTTGCGGAACACCCTGTTCCAGACGTGGTGTTCCTATTACACCCGGTGCGACATTGTTGACGGTCACACCCTTGTCGGCCAACTGCATTGCGACATTCTGTACCATGTTGAGCACGGCTGCCTTGCTAGCTGCATATACCAGCATTGCAGGGTGGGGTTTGACTTGCTGCACGCTACCGACAGTGATAATGCGTCCCCAGCCTTTTTCAATCATCGCGGGCACAAAACGCTGCATGAGAAGCATTGTAGATTTGACATTTACATCCATCTGTAAATTAAAGTCTTGCTGGGTCACTTCTATCCATTTTTTAGGGATTTGCAACGATGCATTGATGACCATGATATCGGGCTGAACATTTAATTGTTTTTCGATGGAGGCCACACTACCGGTTTTGGAAAGATCGGCCTTGACCAACGTGCATCTAACGCCCAATTTTAAAATGTCCTTGCGGACGGCATTAGCTTCGGGCCGGTCCTGGCGGTAATGTAGCAAAATATCTGCTCCGTATTCGGCGAGCCCCAGAGCGATGCCTTGTCCTATCCCTTGACTTGCTCCTGTGATCAGAGCTGTTTTACCTTTCAAACTGAGATTGTCAGCTAGCCTTTTGTCCATCAGATTTAGGTTACAGGGGTTAATTGGATAAGTGTGTTGATCTTCATGGAGCACCACATCATTAGTTTATTTGTGTATCGCGCGCCAGATTTCTGGAAGTCCGTTAGTACCCTGCAATGGATCGGTCTTTGGAATTGGCAGCGCCTTTATATTCTGATCAGTGCCGGGACGTTCGCCAAGTTTACCTGTGTTGATGTCCCAATTCCGGCCATCAGGGTATGCGCCCACCACACCTAGCTCTCGGCTTCCCAGGTTCTTATGTCCTACACCTGCCGGGATGACAATGATATCGCCAGCCTCGATCCTGAGTTGTTGACCCTGATCACCGCCAAGTTGCACAAGCGCATGGCCCGAATAGACCCCCAAAACCTCGTGCGACGTGCTGTGATAATGATGATATGGATAAATGCCGTTGCGCCAGGAATTTGTCCAGTTGTTTTCTGCGAAGGTCTTTTCCAGCCAGGCCGCACCTTCGTATCCGTGCGACTCAAATGCGTTTTTATATAGCAAAAGCGGCAGCGTATTATTGGGAATTTGTCCGTCGTCCTGGAAAAAATACTGTTGAGGTTCAATCATCTTTATTTCGGGAATGTTTAGGTTGATAGCAAGCAATAACCCAAAAGTGACACCGGTTGGCACCAAAAAATAATAGTTGATTAGAAGCGGCCTATAGCCAAAACAATATCGAACGTAAAATCTTGGATGGTACCATCGCAAGTATTCCAGACAATTGCCAACGCATTACGTCTTGATCCGCGAGATAATGAAAATCTTCATAAAATAATCCAACATCCTTGAAATTAGTTAGCTCTGGGCAATGGTAAGCTGATTGGCAAAACAGCTTATTGCCCAGAAAATCCACTGCCTGATACAAGATAGCTAATATATTTAGTGCCGTGTTCTAACGAAACCGCTGAATACTGAATTCTTTTGCATCACCGATTGTGCCAATACGTGCATTTAGCGTGTAAATCTGGTTGTTAACAGCAACACTGGTCGTCGCCCCTATATAAGCTCCTTCGTCAAATTTAACGATTGAGGCGGTTTGCCAGTTGTCGGTGCTCCGCAATTGAGCTACACGGTTGCCACCAGTAACCACATACAGCTCATTGTTCAGTAACGTCAACCCGTCACCAGGTAGTGGACTTATACCCGTTATTTCTGAAACTTGGTTCCCGTTTTGTAAATCCACTTTGAAAAGCTTCCCTTGCCCTGTGTTGGCCGTGATAAGATAACCGCTTGGATGGTAGACGATACCATTTAAACCAAAATTGGGACTTGAAAAATTGAGCGTATCTCTTAATAATACATTTGCCGTGCCATCACTGGCAACCCTATAAATAACAGGCGAGAAGGAATCAGTCACGAAAGCAGTCCCATCAGGGGCCAACGTAACGTCGTTTGCAAAATTTCGTTCTTGCTGTGGTAAGAGCGCATCTAAGTCGGTTCGCCTTTCCAACAGCCGGGTCTCCAGGTTGAATACTAACAGCTCGGCAGTTTGGAAAGAGCTTTCCTGAGTACTTTTGATAGAAACTCCCCGATCGCTATTGCACACAAACACGCGGTTACCGGCGACTTTCATACCAATAGCGCTGATTAATTCGGGGGAAGTCAGTAAATCCTAGTATTGACCATCTGTGCTGACAGTGCCGATCTTTCCTAACGGAATGGAGGTGACAAGAAACTTTGACAGTTGCGATGAGTAGGCAATTCCTTCCGGATATTGCCTGTCGGCCATAAAATCAATGCGCTCGGGGAAAACGGCGTTAGGGCTATCTGGATGATCTTCGCAGGCACTTAACGTCCAAGCTGAAATCAATAAACAACAGTGCAGTAGACGAAATGGCTTCATAGATGAAGTGTTTGATAGTTAATAAATGCAGACTGGATTATCCAACTGTCCAAGGTTAAGCTACTTCGTTGTGAAGATCGTATTGAGGGCAAGCAGTTAGATAATAACCTCTTAAACCAAAAAACCGTACCATTAACTATTCCAGCGTAATACTAGAAAGCGCTTGATGTTGAAAAACAAAGCAACAAGAAAAATTTGCGATTTAAACTGGTCATAGTTTGGCGACGTGCAGCCTTGACAGCTAATATTATCCTGAAATGTGTATTCCAATGCGGCTCACAATCTAAATGGCATGTTTTTATACAACCGGTTCTCTTCTGCAATTCTAATTGAAGTAAATCTTTATCATATATGACGGACTTTTCAAATGTAAATAGGACTAAAAGCTTTCTGCGGCCTTCACATGAGCACGTAGACCTTTATATAACATTCAACAGTATTGAAAATGTCAAATCGATGTTTGCAGGCAAATGGACGTATAAGATGAAGATATTCTGCTCTATTCCACTTGTTGTGTTTAGATGCCCGGTTAAGGAATGTAATATTATGTTGCATTTGAACCTCACACCCTTGGATCAGGCCGCTGGCTTGATAAGGAACATTTAACATTTATGTTAATTATCTCAAACGCTTCTGAATCTATCCATGTTGCCGGCGCCAAGACAATTAGACTATCAAAAACAGATTCAGATTCTGTAAGGGCAGCTTTCTTAAAACAAAAGAATTTATCCTACCAAACCATAAAAGACCTGGTTGATATTGTCTATCAATTAGATATCGAAAATATATGGCCAAACGGTGATTAATGAACTCAGTAGCTGTCAAGTTTTGGTTTGATTGTTTTTAATATGCTGCGACGCGAAAAATCTCAGGTTACCATGCCGGATTTGCCCTAGAATATTTCATACGGGTCAAACCTTCTTCAATCTCCGTATCCGCTTTGGTGTTAATTCGCTCTCAGTCCCGGCGGCAATTGCTTTTGAGTTAACAACTTATCTAAAAATTAATATCTCGCAACAAAAACGCTTCTAGCATAAATGCTGCCGAAAATCACTAACTCATAGCAATGTCGAAGCAGGCAGTAGGATGCAGATTTTTAACCGCGTTGTCTTACCAAATGTTTTTATCAAAGCATCTAAATCTGTTAAGTACTGCTATGGTTACCATTATCAGTAACCATAACGGCTATGTTGCTAACTGTTAATTGCACAATAAATGAAAAGTGGTACTTATATAAAGTTTGTCTATACTATTTTTGCTAATAGTTATTCGGTCGTGGCTGTCGCGGAACTACCCTGATATTTTAGGTTTTGGTAGTTATAAGATTTGGCTTCGGAGAACTTTAAAAATTCAGTGTAAAAGCATTCAGAGACTTCGAAAATGCACTCGATAAGTGAACCACAGTCTCTATTGCTTCACTTTTTACCGGTTTTCTTTTTAAATGTGTGAGATACTTTTTAAGGTTGAAGCAGGTCGCTGCCATCAGCATCACCTTATGTGCCGCGGCTTTCCCTAAAACATTGATTTTACTCAATCCTTAATAATGGACCAGGCTTCCAAAGACGGGCTCTACCGTACTTTGCCGGACCTGTTTCATCCGTTTCCCGCGCCTAGTTAGTTGCCTCTCATAGGCTCGGTAATAATAATCTTTATAAGCTGTCGTAAATATTCTTTTAAACAGGGACTTAGGCGTGCAGGATTCCTTTAGAGCACAGGGACTGCAATCCTTTTTTGAAGCTCGGTAGTTTTTTATTAGTTTTCCGTCAACGGTTCGATCGAAGCCCTTAAAAGGTAATTGTTTTACCCATAGTACAGGTAAAAACGTCTTCTTTCCTGTCATAGGTAACCCATTCCCTTTTCTGGCTTGTACTTGCCAAAAACTGGGGTCCATGGTGTGATATTTCTCAGTTCAAGGAATTCGTAATTAAAACCATTTGGGTATCCTGCGTCTGCCAACAGTTCTGTCATGCGGCCGATCACAACCTGCGGTCCATATCATTGTCCTATCACGATTTAGCCCTTAGGTGTTTTATAAACGACTTGCAGGTGTTCTTTCGGGATGCAGTTGAATCCTGAATTAGCATTGATAGCCATCCCAATAGCTATGTTATACACCAAAGACTTAATTGATTCCATAATGAGTTTTATGTCTAGACTGGGTCATGGGCGAAACCTGGCTTCCGGTGACTCCTTTACCATGATGCTACTTTCCCTTGCGGCATACATTTTGAGAGATATATGAATTTGCATAAACATCAGCAATAGCATGGAATTTGAAGTCATTGTTTCCCTACTGACGCTAGTCGCCCTGGAAGCTGTTTTGGGTATCGATAATGTGATATTTATCTCAATAATCGCTGCAAAACTACCTGCAGACCAGCAAAAGAAGGCCCGCCAATATGGGTTAATACTAGCAGGCGTATTGCGAATTGGCCTTTTACTTATTATATCTCTGATCATGAAACTGGACAAGGACTTGTTTGTTGTTTTTGGAGAAGGGTTTTCCGGGAAGGAACTTGTACTGTTAGCAGGAGGGTTATTCCTTCTTTATAAGAGCTCTACGGAAATTTACCATAAAATGGAAGGCGAGCAGGGTGATCAGAGCAACCAAATTAAAGCTTCTTCTTTCGGGCAGGTAATTACTCAAATCTTGATCATGGATATGGTTTTTTCTGTTGATTCCATTATTACAGCTATTGGAATGGTAAAAGAAGTGTGGGTCATGTATGTAGCCGTCATTGTGACGGTGATATTGATGCTGCTGGCAGCTGAGAAGATAAGCGATTTCGTGAACCGCCACCCGGCTTTCAAAATGCTCGCACTGTCATTTTTGCTTTTGATTGGCTTCTCGCTTGTAAGTGAAGGTTTTGGGCTCGAAATCCCCAAAGGGTACATTTACTTCTCAATGGCATTCTCTCTGTTGGTGGACGTCTTTCAGATGCGCATGAATAAAGGTAGAGGCCAGCCGGTAACAACCCGTGAACATTACCGGCCGGGTGAGGAGCAGTTAATCAAAGACACCGTCCATAAAGCTCAATTATAGACCTTGCCATTTTAGCATTGATTGCACTTAATAATGCAAGTAGTGCAAAATACTTCTAACCTCCTGTTAATTTTTTAATAAATACGTTTGAGCACACTTTTGTATAAGTAACCCAGCCAAAGACCTGGCCTATCAGGATAACCTAACTTGGAACGGGTGACAAGAATTCATTCAGGAAGCTCTACCTGGATTGATTTAACATAATCTCATACACGAACGACACAACAAGCGTCAAGTATTGTAAGATGACTTATTCTATGAGCAACGATGCATCAGGTGACCTTGCTGGCATTATTTATCTAGCGTTTCCCTAATTCTTTTTAAATCCTCCTTATCAGGTTATTAAATTCTATTCATACATCGGTCCTTTCCGTTTTACGCGAATGAGTCGTGTCTTCCAAACAGCTTCGACAGAACTGTAAAAGCACCGCCAAGGATGGCTGCTATCCTTAAAATGATCTCTATTATTGCTACTGTCATAACTTATCTTCCTTTGAAAGAAGGTTTCTGTGCCAGCATGGAACGATTGTTTTTGGAGTCGCACGACCGGGCAGAAGCCAGCATCTGGCTGTTTGCGGCCCTGACATTATAAGCCGACCATTCCTGAAATCTTGCTGAGCCGCTGCAATTATCCATATTAACCCAATTGAATTTTATGAAATCAGTTACCGTATTCCATAATCCCAAAGCAGGCGACCAGGCGCATTCCAAAAAAGAGCTTGTTGCCCTGATCGAAAGACACGGATATGAGTGCCGCTATTATTCAACCAAAAAGAAAGGCTATAAAAATTTCAAAAAAGATACCGACCTGATAGTGGCCGCCGGTGGAGATGGCACGGTCGGCAAAGTTTTGAAAAGATTAAAAACGAGAAAGCTAGCCAACAAAATTCCTGTTGTTGTTTTTCCTTTGGGAACGGCCAATAATATTTCTAAATCACTCGACATAAAAGCAGAACTACCTAAGCAGATAGAGGGCTGGGAAGCCGCCGAGGCTAAACAATTCGACCTTGTCAGGACTAGTGGCGATGTCAGCAGTGTTTGTTTTGAATCGATTGGTTTTGGGGCTTTCACTGAGCTAATCAAGAGAATGAAGAGCAGCAAAAAGCAGTTGCGGCCACAGGATAAGCTTAAATTTACCCTTGCCCAGCTGGGAGAAGTAGTGGCTACTTATCAAGCCAAAGAAGCAAGCATTATCGTGGATCAAAAGCAGTATAGCGGCAAATTCATATGGATCGAGATGATGAACATTTGCTCGATTGGGCCCAACATCATCTTTTCCCCAAAAGCTGATGCGTCCGACGGGATGCTAAATGTTGTGTTAATCCAGGAAGATCAGAGAAGTGAGCTGCTGGCTGCGATTGAGCGTAAAATAAATGGCATCGAGCCCGACTTCGCTTTCAAATCGTTAAATGCTGCCAAAGTCGACATTCACTTTGAGGATACCAGCTTGCATGTTGACGATCAGGTTATTGATATGGGAAAGCCCATTGATCTGAGCGTAGCAGTCGATGCGGGGGTGTTCACATTTTTAATTTGAAATATTTGTCAGCTTAAAAGACTCTGATTGACTATGACAGAATTTAACAACCATCTTAGGCAGGTAGCTTTCCTGGTCATGATCGCAGCCCTTGCGATTGTGGTTGGCTGGCAACTATTTCCGTTTTTTCCAGGGTTTTTTTTGGCACTGACTTTAAATGTATTGAGCCGCAAATGGTTTAATTACCTTACAACCACCAGACCGCGACAGCTTTGCTATTTATGGCGCCTTTTCTGATCTGCATTGTTGGCGCCTATATAGTTCTCAATTGATCTGGCTTACTCTAAAATTGAAGGCATTCTCAAAAATCCTGAGAAGATCAATCAGGCTAATGAGAAAGTCATGCAGCAGGTCAGCCAATGGGCAGGTAGGGATTTTAATATCAATCAATTAGGTTCATATATCCCGAAAACAGCGGCAGGTATCTTCCCAAAACTTTTAAATGGTTTTTCCCTGATGCTGTTCAATCAACGGCCTTGTCGGCCACGCCGCCAGAATGCCGGCCCAGCGCAAAAAGCACCGCGGGTTTTATGTAGCAAGTTGGCGGGATGTGGATGAGCTATATCCAAATCTCAGCGCCATCGCCATCTTTGAAGATTTGATCAAGGTTAAAGGTTTAAAAATCTACCTTTTCTGAATAGTCGTATTCTCCGGCATCGGCCACCCGCAAACAAATTATAAGTGGCATAGTTATTTTGCACATTCATTTGTTTAATTATAAAGATGGCGCGAAATTTTATTTGCCTGGTAATTGATGATGATGATGATGACGGGATGTTTTTCCAGGCCGCTTTTACCCAATTGGGTACGACGTCTCATTGCTGGTTGTCGCCCGGCTGCCAGCAGGCTATACAAAGGGTGGATTTGGGACAAGAGCCCGTTCCTGACTATATTTTTCTTGACTTGCAGTTGGGTGCTGCCACGGTAAAAGAGAGCCTGGATTTGCTAAAAAGCCATCAAAGTATAAGCACTGCCCAAATTATTATTCTTTCAGGAGCAGACCCAGCATACCAGGCAGACTGGCTGAATTCGCGGGGCATTTTTAAAATTATACAAAAGCAAGCGTCGATTGGGCTTTTGGCTGATCAAATAAAGCAGGTGCTATCTTTATCCTGAAGTCATAAACGTCTCACAATTGATCTGG
This sequence comes from Dyadobacter sediminis, assembly GCF_005860765.1. Classification (GTDB taxonomy): domain Bacteria; phylum Bacteroidota; class Bacteroidia; order Cytophagales; family Spirosomataceae; genus Dyadobacter; species Dyadobacter sediminis. Next base: position 49,036 of record NZ_VCEI01000033.1, read on the forward strand.
GAAATTAATGTTTCTTTGTAATTTGCACCTATTATTCACCATGCAACTTTAACATGTCACAATCCGGTCCCATCATCGTTGTAGAAGACGATGATGATGATCAGTTTTTGGTCAAACAATCTCTCTCAGAGCTTGGCGTGAAAAACCAATGTCTCTTCTTTTCAAACGGTCAGCAGGCTTATAGGTATCTGCTTGATAGCAAAGAACAGCCTTTCTTAATCCTTTGTGATATCAATATGCCTGTTATGAACGGACTCGAGCTCCGTGAAAGGATCGAATCCGACCCAGTGCTCAAAAAGAAAGCAATCCCTTTTGTTTTTTTGAGTACCTCTGACAATCCGGCTTTAATAAACCAGGCATATGCAGGCACGATCCAGGGATTTTACAGGAAAGCCACGGGCTTTCAGCAGTTTAAAGAGAACCTACAACTTATTCTGGGATATTGGCGTATGTGCCTGCATCCTAATAACGTGGCTTCCGACGGCATGGTTAGACCAGAAGTATAAGGCTCAAAATAGGTATCCTCAATGCCAGAATGGCTGAGAAAAGGGACTTAACATTATATTTTGTGGAGCGGCGTTTAAGTGTTACACATATGATAGGGGAATGACAATATGGAACCTGGTTCCAGCACCATCCTGACTGCTGACGCGCATTTGTGCTTTCAGCAGCTCACACAGCTTTTTGACGATAAATAGCCCGATACCTTCCCCATGGCCATCTGTATTCGCCTGGGTTACCGGGCTTTCGGAACCCATATACTGAATTTCACCGTTAATCTTGGCAAGCAGCGGCGCGGGCAAGCCCGGCCCGGTGTCAGAAATGACAAATTCCCACTGCGGCAAAGCATCGTGATCACCCTCAATGGAGCGCCATTTTACATTTACCCCGCCTTGGAGCGTATATTTTAAAGCATTCAGGACCAGGTTTTGGGCAATACGCCTGATTTTGACCTGGTCACCTTCCACGTCAAGGCTACCAGGTCCTTCAAAATGAAGATAAAGGCCTTTTTCTTGTGCCAATGGCTGCGATCCGTCACAAAGCTCGGTCAGCAGCGCACCTGCATCGAAATGTACAGGGTGCAATTTTTCTTCGCCTGATTCCAGCCGGGAGTAGTCCAGCATCTGGTTCATCATATGCGATACCTGGATCAGGTTCCGCTGCATCATATCCAGGACTTTGTCCTTTTCCTGCTGGGTGTCCATATCGTTTAAAAGCATTGTTGCCCCGACAATGACCCCGAAGCTACCGCGCAGATCATGGAAGGAAGTCCTTAAAAACGCGCCGCGCTGCTGTACGTACTCTTTCATAGTGGCCAGCGACTGCACCATCTCATTGGAGCTTTCAAGCTGCTGCATCAGCCTCTGTTGCTGGATGCCCGCTTCTTTGTGCAGGGTGATGTCCAGCTCTGTAATGGCGATCCCATGGTCACGTCTGGTCATGGCAGTGGCCAGCCACTTGGGGTGGCCATCCAGCAAGTGCTCTGCATAGAAGGGCATGCTTGTGGCGTAAACCTGCTTCATCTGCTGTTGATATTCAAAAGGAAAGAGACTGGATGCGGGCATGCCGGCCAGTTCAGATGCGGGCTTACTAAAATCACTGGAAAACTTCTGGTTGCAGATCACCAGGGTAAAATCAACAGGCTGTTCTTTTTGGGCTTCTACTGCTTTAAAGAAAGCAATCGAAGCGGGTGAGCTGTCCAGGACTGCCTGTAAGCTGTTAGCTGTTTCGGTCAGTTCCTGATTGGCCAGTTTGAGCTCAAGGGTCTTTTCATCGACATGTCGGATGAGCTGCTGGGCCATTGTTTTTTGCAGATGGATATCGACGCTGCTGCCGGTGAAGCCTGTAAAGCTGCCCTCAAAAGAAAACATGGGTTTGGCGTTTTCTAACATCCACCGGTAGTCGCCATCGCTTCTTCTCAGGCGGTACTCAATGCTATATTCACTTTGCCGGGGAAAGTTTTCGTTAAAAGTATCCTGGTAGCTTTCAAGGTCTGCCGGATGGATGACATTGTAAAAATCGCTCTCACCTTCTTTAAATACCTGCCCGGTATACTGGATCCAGGCCTTGTTGAGAAAATTGATCTTCCCATCGGCTTGGCAAACTCACATCATGACCGGCGCATTGTCGACCAGCCCTTCAAACCACTGTTTACGCTCCTTTAAAAGTTGCTGCTCACGACGGTAACCGGTAATATCCTCAAATCCTAAAAGTATGATTTGCTTTTGGTGCAAAGTCAACTTGTGGGCATGGATAACCATGGTCCGCTGCTCGGCAGGCGAAACCCTGACACTTGTTTCAAGGCCCTTGACTTCTGAATTTTGCACAGCTACCTGGTGCAGCAGCTCGCGGAATTCAGCAAAGTCAAGCCTTCGGTTGCCTAGTTCGTAAATCAGCTGGCCTTCGGTCTTCTCGGCCTCTGTCGCAAAGAACCTGTAAAATGCCGAATTAGCGCTTTTGGCCCGCAGGTTCATCCAGCACCAGCCAGCTATGAATCTCTTCAAAAATACGGTGGTATAACTGTACTCTCGGGCCTCATAATCTTTCCTCCCATTTAGTCCTGAAAATAGCCATATTTACCAATTTGAAATTTCATTTTAGTGGTACACCAAAACTATTTACTATATAATGCAAACAACCACGTTAAACTGTACTATTTGGAATGGTGATTGGATACATTCGGGTTTTGAAGACTGAGCAGAATCAGGATTTACAATTGGACTCCATCAAGAAAGCAGGTTGTGAGAAAATTTGTCATGAAAAGATCTCAGGTGTTTCCATACATAGATCTGAATATATCAAGATGATTTCCGAGCTTCGTAAAGGAGACGTAATCGTTGTATGGAGAATTGATCGTCTCGGAAGAACGACTTATGAGTTAATCAAGATGATGTTGGAATGGAAAGAAATGGGCGTGGATTTCCAGAGTATTTCAGAAGATATTGATACTACCACCAAAATGGACCGGCTTTGGTATATGCTTAGTTGGATCTTTGCAGAGAATGAAAAAGAAACTTTAATCTAGCGGACTTTGGCCTACCACCCACGCGCCAGGGGTCGCGTGGGTGGTAGGCCAAAGGTTTTAACTAAAAAGTCTAAGGAGCTAGCTGGCCTTGCTGCAACACTGTATACAAGCAAAAAATATACAACGAAGCAAATTTGTGAGCAGCTTAGAATTGGGATTAAGGCAACGCTGTATAATTACTTAAGGCACGAAGGAATTGAGATTGAAGGCTGCATCAGAACTTCTACATAAATATTCATACTTATACCACAGTTTTTTAATTCTGAAGTCTTCGTGCATAACATTCTTTAAATTCACAGCAATCATTCTAAAATTAGTATGGCGACAGTTAGCATTAGAAGTATACCATCTTATAAAATTATTGTTGCCGACAAATATAATTTGGCCTAAGAAAAGGTCTTACATAAACTATATCACTTTCCACACCTTATGGAATTTGGGAAGCAGTTTATGATACCTCGATTATGTTAGACCACTAATTTAGGTTTGTTAGTTGTTTTAGGCGCACATTTCAAACAGCTCTGCAGGCTTTTTTCGATCTATTCCCTGGTGCGCTCTGAAATGATATCTATCCAA